>CBDBMY010000011.1:0-2820570 GCA_965207675.1 Vicinamibacterales bacterium | reverse complement strand
GCCGGTGGTGGTCGCGTCGGAGCCGGGAATGTCTTGCCACGTCCCCTGCACCGACCTCTGATACCCGATGATGCTGGGGTCCTGCGGGTCGTTCCAGGTCGTCAGCCAGACGTTGGAAGATCTCAGCTCCACAAGCCCGCTCGGGGGCGCCGGCGTCCCCGGGGCCTGCGGCCCGACATCCGTGATATAAAGGGTCCATGGCCCGTTCCCGTTGGCGTTCACGGCGCGCAGCCGGGGGTAGTAGAAGCTCCCGTTGTCCAGACCCGTGACGACGTAGCTGGTTTCGTCCCCCGGGTTGGTGCCCGGGTCGTCGCCGTCGGGAATGTCCACGGCGCCAGTGCCATAACCCGACTCATACTGGTACTTGGTGATGCTGCTGTCCATCGGGTCGTCCCAGGCGAGCGCGATCTGCGCGTCGCCCGCGGTGGCGGAAAACCCGGTGGGCCGCTCCGGGACGCCCACCACGAGGTTCGTTCGATTGCCAGCCGAGAGCTGATAGGAGAACCAGCAAGGCTCCGACGTGACGCAGCCGAGGATCCATGGGGAAATGGTGTCACCGCCGTTGAACGTGCCAGGAAGCTCGTAGCGGGTCGTCCCGATAGGGAACGCCTTATTCCGGGGATCACTACCCGAATTTCTGAACAGGACGATCCACCAGCGCAAGTGGGGGTTCGTCGTTTGATCCCAGACCAGGGTGGCCTTCTTCGTCGTCTGGTTCCATTCCACCCGGACGTTGTATGCAAATTGCCGGTTCACATGCGGTTCTTCGGCTTCCTCCTCGACGGCCGGCTCGGAGGCCGGCCCCGGCCCCGCTGCGTTGACCGCGCGGACGCGAAAGGTGTAGCCGGAGACGAATTCGTCCTCAGGCAATCTCGCACTATCTGCACTACCGCTAGCTGTGAGGAGCGTCCAGGTCCGGCCCTCGTCCGTGGTGTACTCGTACCGCAGGATGCTCGGGTCCGCGGCCGGGTCCCATTCCAGGATGCGTTGATCCCCGTCGATATCCAACCGGGTCGTCAGGCCCGTGGGCTTGGCCGGCACGGCGGCCACCGGCGTGGCGGTCGCCTCGTTCGAGATCGTCTGGCCGTCCGCGTTCACCGCCCGGATGTGGAAGGTATGCGCGGTGCCGTTGGTCAGGCCGCCCACCGGAATCTGCAGGGTGGCGCCGCTGGTGTCCGGCTCCGGCGCAGTCTGCCACGGTTGCCAGACCCCAGTGCCGATCTTGTATTGATACTCGTATCTCAGAATGCTGGCGTCGACAGGGTCGGGCCAGCTCAGGGTGACGCCGCCGTTGCGCGGGGTGGCCGTGAGCACGGGCGCGGCGGGCGGCGCCCCACGCGGGGTGGCCGTGACCGCGTCCGAGGCCGGGCTGGCCTTGACGTATGTCCGCGCCCGGATGCGATAGCTGTAGGCCGTGCCGTTATACAGTCCGGTGATCCGGTAACTCGTGGTGGTCGCGGTGCTGTCGTCAATCTCCGTCCACGTCCCGAAGGCGGCGGAGCCCGCCTTCTGCGCGTATTCGTAATACGCAATGCTGGCATCGCCGGGATCGGTCCACGTGAGCGTGATCTCGGTATTGCCCGCGGTGGCCGTGAGGCCCGTGGGCTGCGCCAGGGCCTCGGCATCGGGCGTCGCCATGACGGCGGCGGACGGGTCGCTGTTCCCGCAGCCCGTGCTCGCGGTGCAGCCGTTGATCGCCCGCACCTGGAAGGTGTATTCCGTGCCGGCCGTGAGGCTCCCGATGGTGTAGGTGTTGGCATTGATCCTATTGACGGCGCTGTTGGGAATGTCGGTCCACGTCTCGTCGCTGATGTCGCCGTCCGTGGACTGCCGGTACTGGTGCTTGGTGATGTTCGCGTCGTTCAGGAGGTTCGTGTTGCTGCTGGTCGTGTC
Organism: Vicinamibacterales bacterium; assembly: GCA_965207675.1. Taxonomy (GTDB): domain Bacteria; phylum Acidobacteriota; class Vicinamibacteria; order Vicinamibacterales; family UBA8438; genus JAJEEA01. Next base: position 2,818,677 of record CBDBMY010000011.1, on the reverse strand, counting down.
AATGGGGTCCCAGATGAGTGTCACCGCGCCCCTGCCCGCGGTGGCCGTGAGGTTGGCCGGGGTCGTGGGCTTGCCCGTGGGGGCGGCCAGTGGCCCATCGGTCAATGTGACGTCCAGGTTGTCCGAGGTCGCATCCAAGCTATACGGATCGACGCTGAGATAGATCTGCGCTGAAATGGTGAGCGTCTCGTCCGACTCTACGTAGACCGTATCTGTTTTCGCCAGAAACCAGAACGTAACCGCACTCGACGGTGGACTGCCCGCGGAAAAAAAATTGTAATAGTAATCGCCTTGATATGAATCAATCGTTATTGGTGTATCTGAACCGGTTGGCGCTGTGGCCTGCTCATACACCTCGAAATCACCAATACTGGCGGTGCCGAGGGAGAAGTCGATATACCCTTCGTGGGTGGCGCCGGCGTCGGCGACGGTCAGAGTAAAGGAGAAGGAACTGCCTTCCTGCACGGACTGTGCGGTCGTGGGGGAGATCGTCACGGTCTGGGCGGCGGCCGGCCCAACCCCCAGGACGAACGTCGCGGCCGGCAGAACGAGACTGAGCAGCCGAGCGAGCCGGCGCACTGGGCGGGTCGAGGTAGCCGGTTCAGTCGCGAGCGCGGCGAGCCGCGACGCCCGGCCGACCGGATTGCGGAACGCACGGCGCATCGACGTGTCCTTTCGTAGGCACGCGTGCGCCGTCTCGGCTAGAATTCCGCCGTCGGACGGCGCACGTCTGTTCTGGCTCTAGCGGGTCTCTACGGTCGTTGCTCGTTCGATTGCCCTCCGGGGCGGTGCCACGCTCCGGAGGGCTCCGTTGTCAAGTCAGTCGATGGAATTCGGGCGGCCCGCACGCCCGCGGCCCTTGCGAACCCGGTGCGCCATGAACGGCGTTGAAAACCGTCACGGATCTTGCGGGACGCGAGGGTCAGGCGGACGGGGCCGCGAAGTTCCCGTTCGTCGCCGTGCGACGCGGCGACGACACGCTGTGCGACAGGACGGCTACGCGGGCGGGCCGCGCGTGGGGTGGATGCCGAGCGCCATGCCCAGCTCGGCGTGAGCGCGGGCGGCTGCGACGGCGTCGGCAGCGGGATCCAGTTCGGACGGCGCGGGCGCGCCGTCGGTTTCGACTACCGAGAGGTGCCTGAAGTGACAGGCGTCGCAGTCAGCGTGACCGGCGGACTGCAGGCCGGCGTCGGGCTCCTCGAAAGCGCAGCCCACCCACGCGAGCACCATCAGCAATGCCGCGGCGACGGCCACGGTCCGCTTCGACTGCACCGTCAACCCCTTGCCCCGCATGATTCCTGGAGCTGGCGCCCGGGAAAAAAAAGGGGGGGGGGGGGGTGAATGGGTGGCGAAAGGCACGGTGGACCGTATTATACCAGATTGGGCGAGATAATGTAGCGACGTGGTGGTTTGGTAGGGCGACAAAATGGCGATCATGCAGCGACGGGAGCACCCGCGGCTTTCGCGGCCCCCCCATACGCCCGATGCGGAGCGGGTCAGCGATACAATGACGGGGTCATGGACAACTCTTTACATGCGCCGCTTGCGGCATGGGTCGTTGTGGTTGCCGTTGTCGCGTCGGCCGCGGCGCTGGGGGCGGGCGCGGTCCAGCCCGACATTGGACACGCCAATCTCATGCGGTCGTTGCCGCGGGCGGCCGAACTGCCGCGCGCCTTCCGCGCGGCCGGAGAGCTCGCCGGCCGCGGTGTCCTGTACACGGCGGGCGGGCGGTTCGCCCATCGCGAGGACGACGGCGGCGAGACGCACGGCTCGAACTCGCTGCCCATCTGGGAGCAGAGCGAGAAGGCCAACCCGACGCAGGGCGTGCTGTACGGCGTCGACGACGGCGCCGTCGTCTCCGCCGGCTACCTGATCCGCCATGCCGACATCGCCGCGCACAAGAGCTTCCGCCACCTGAGCCTGCGGGGGCTCGACTTCCCGGCGCCGCAACACCTGACGATCGACTTCATCGAGGGTGAGACGGCCGGCGGCGGCCGGCATCTGCTGCTGTGGCACTTCGCGCCCCTGGAGGGTCCGGCCATGCCGACGCTCGCGGCCGGCGCGCTGCCGCCGGTCGCGAGCCTGCCCTCCCGGTTCGGCCTGTACGCCTGCGAGCAGTTTCCCAACGACTTCTGCCCGCGCATGGGCCGGCACCACCGGGACCATTCCGTGGGTTCGAACCGGCCCCCTGACGCGACCGGCGAACACGGCGTGACGTACGGCGAGGCGGCCGGGAGGCTGATATTCATCGAGCACGTACTCTCGCAGCAGGACCTGCTGGACGGCGCCTCCTGGAACCCGATCCCGCTGAACGGACTGCGGATCCCGCCGATCGACAACCTGCACCTGCTGCACTACAACGGCGCCGACGGACCGATAGGACGCTATACGGCGCACATGTACTTCGTCCCGGAAGGCACGTATCTCGGCTGGGACAAGTCCCCCGACGAGCTGTGATGCCGCCGCGGCGGAACGTCGGCGGCAGGGAGATGGTTGTGATGAACCGCAGAGGCTTCGCGCTTGCGGCGGCCGGCATCCCGCCGGTGGGCCTCGGAGCGGCGCTGGCGGCGGGCGCCGCCGCACAGGCTCCCGCGGCCGGCGACGAGGACTTCACGCCGCCGCGGACGCCGTGGGGAGCTCCCGACCTGCGAGGCATCTGGAGCAGCGGCTAGATCCTGCCCCACCGCTTCGGCACCTGGGAGTCCGGCGGGGGCCACCACCGCATCGTGCAGAGCCCCGACGCCGGCCGCCGTGTGCAATCCGGCGCATGACGGGAGGTCGTTACGTATACAGCTCGGCCGGGCGTCAGGCGCTCCGCGAGGCGCGGCGCTTTCTGCGGTAGCCGTCTATCCGTTACGGCCGACGCGCCGGTCGATGTAATCGAGCGTCGCTTTCGTGATGAATCCGGAGCGCGACGCCCCCACGCTCGCGGCAGCTTGATCGATCAGGTTGACCGCGTAGCCGGGGATCGACACGTTGAGCCGGACCGCCTTGCGGCGCGCCGGCTCGATCTCCATCTTCGAGAGATCGACGTTGACGATCGCGAGCACCTGTCCGGGCTCGAGCTCGGGAAGCCCTCCCCGCGGCACCGGAAGATCGTGGCCATCCTCGGCCAGAACCTCCAGGTAGACCAGGATGGCCTCGGCGGCGTTGGCCAGCGCCTCCTCGAAGCTGTCTCCCGCCGACGACACGGCCGGCAAGTCCGGCACGGTCACGCCGATGCCGGACTTGCCCTCCTCGACATGAAGCACGGCGAGGTAGTGCATTATCGGTCCCTCCAGTCCCAGCCGGCCTGCCGGTAGATGTTGCGCAGCGTGCCGGTCGGGATGTCCTTGCGCGGATGCTGAACAACCACATGGCCCGGCGTCGTCGGGTGCTCGAGCGTATTCCGGTCCAAACCGATCACTGATTCCGGTCCAAACCGATCACTGATTCCGGTCCAAACCGATCACCGATTCCGGTCCAAACCGATCACCCCCGGTCGGAGCTGAGCGGCGCGGGACGACCCCGCCGGCCGTGAGATCTTCCTGCTTTTGCAGGAGGGACGAACGCTGGCGAACAGGAGGTTGTCCATGCGCAAGATCCGAGACGTGCTGCGGCTGTACTTCACCGCGGCGCTGAGCATCCGAGCCATTGCCCGCAGCCTGGGGACGTCGCCGTCGACGGTGGGCGAGTACCTGCGCCGCGCCAAGGCGGCGGGGCTGAGCTGGCCCGTACCGGAGTCGGTCGACGACACCGGCCTGGAGCGGCGGCTGTTTCCACCGCCGCCGCCGAGCCGCACGGCGCGGCCGCTGCCGGACTGGAGCGAGGTCCACCGGGAGTTGCGGCGCAAGAGCGTGACGCTGGCGCTGCTGTGGCAGGAGTACAAGGAGGCCCACCCCGAGGGGCTGCAGTACAGCTGGTTCTGCGACCAGTACCGGGCCTGGGCCGGGAAGCTCGACCTGGTGATGCGCCAGGAGCACCGCGCCGGCGAGAAGCTGTTCGTCGACTACGCCGGGCAGACGGTGCCGGTGGTCGACCGTGAGACCGGCGAGGAGCGGCAGGCGCAGATCTTCGTGGCCGTGCTCGGGGCCTCGAGCTACACCTTCGCCGAGGCGACGTGGACGCAGGCGTTGCCGGACTGGACCGCGTCGCACGTCCGCGCCTTCGAGTTCATCGGCGGCTGCCCCGAGCTCGTGATCCCCGACAATCTACGTTCGGGGGTCAGCCTCGCCCATCGCTACGAGCCTGACCTGAACCCGACCTATCACGACCTCGCCCGCCACTACGGCGTGGCCGTCCTGCCCGCGCGGGTGCGCCGCCCAAGGGACAAGGCGAAGGCGGAGGTGGCCGTTCAAGTGGTCGAGCGGTGGATACTCGCCGCCCTGCGCCACCGCACGTTCTTCTCGCTGGTCGAGCTCAACGCCGCGATCGCCGAGCTGCTCGAACGGCTCAACACCCGGCCGTTCCGCAAGCTCCCGGGGTCGCGGCGCTCGCAGTTCGAGCAGCTCGACCGCCCGGCCCTGCGCCCGCTGCCCGACAGCCCCTACGTCTTCGCCGAGTGGAAGGCCGTGCGGGTGTCCACCGACTACCACGTCGAGGTCGACGGGCACTACTACTCGGTCCCGCACGCGCTCGTCCGCCGCCAGCTCCACGTCCGGCTGACGGCCCGCACCGTCGAGTGCTTCCATCGCAGCCAGCGCGTCGCCAGCCACGTCCGCTCGCCGCACCGGGGGCGCCACACCACCGCGGCCGAGCACATGCCCGAGAAGCACCGCCGGATGGGCGATTGGACGCCCGACCGCTTCATCGACTGGGCCGGGAAGATCGGACCGGACACGGTCGCCCTCGTCACCGCCGTCCTCGCCCGGCGGCACCCCCAGCAGGCCTACCGCTCCTGCGTCGGGCTCCAGCGCCTGGCCAAGTGCTACGGCGACGCCCGCCTGGAAGCGGCCGCCGCACGGGCGCTGGCCGTCGACAGCTGCAGCTTCCGCGGCGTCGAATCGATCCTCCGCCACCGACTCGACGAGGTCCCGGCCGAGCCGGCCGACCCCGCCGAGCCCGTCGACCACAACAACATCCGCGGCGCCCGCTACTACCAGTGACGCCGGAAAGGACGCCCAGATGCTGACTCATCCGACCGTGGACAAGCTCCTGCAACTCCGCTGCACCGGGATGGCCAAGGCCCTCGCCGAGCAGCTCGACGCCCCCGAGGTCGAGGCCCTCTCGTTCGAGGAGCGGCTCGGCCTGCTCGTCGACCGCGAGCTCACCGAGCGCCACTCGCGGCAGCTCACCAACCGGCTGCGCCGCGCCAGGCTCAAGCATCAAGCCTGCATCGAGGACATCGACTTCCGACACCGCCGCGGCCTCGACCGGCAGGTCGTCCTCTCCCTCGCCGACGGACGCTGGGTCCGCGAGCACCTCAACGTCCTCATCAGCGGGCCGACCGGCATCGGGAAAAGCTGGCTCGCTTGCGCCTTCGCCCACAGCGCCTGCCGTCACGGCCACAGTGCACTCTACGTCCGCGTGTCCCGGCTGTTGAGCGAACTCGCCACCGCGCGCGCCGATGGGCGCTACCCGAGGCGGCTTGAGTCGCTCGCCAAGACCCAGGTCCTGGTGATGGACGACTGGGGGCTGACCCCGCTCAGCGCCGAGAACCGCCTCGACCTGCTCGAGGTGCTCGAGGACCGCCACGGCGTGCGCTCGACCGTCGTGACCAGCCAGCTCCCCGTCGACAAGTGGCATGACGTCGTCGGCGACCCGACCCTCGGCGACGCGATTCTCGACCGGCTCGTGCACAACGCCTACAAGCTCGACCTGAAGGGCGACTCGATGCGCAAACGGCGCCGGCCCTCGACCCGAACGGGGAGCCCGGACTCATGACCGCCGTCCCGCGATGTGGAAACACCCATTCCGGGGGCGGTGGCGCGCCGGCTGCGGTTCGTTACGTAACGGTGTACAGGAGCGTCTTGTGGCCCTGACGAACGCGGAGCGGCAGGCGCGCTACCGGGAGCGGCGGAAGGCCGGCGAGTCCCGGGTCCGGTACCGCCGGCCGGCGGACCGGAGGTCGCGGCCCCAGCAGTGGAACGACGCGGTGCAGACGCTCCTCGCGTTGCAGGACCAGTACCGGGCGTGGCGGGACGCGTTGCCGGCATCCCTCGCCGGGTCCGCGACCGCGGCGTTGCTCGATGAGGTCTGCGAACTGGACCTGTCGGTACTGGAGGCTGTCGAGCTGCCCAGGGGCTTCGGGCGTGACGGCTAGGCCCCGGGTGGCTTCGGCGACCCGTGCCGGCACCGCCACGGGGGGCTGTGGACGCCGCCGCTCCCATGGACGCAAAGAACGCGCCCACCGGAGCTTGGAAAACCGCAAAGAACGCGGTTTCCCACAGCGCCCACAACCCATCGTCCTTCTTCAGCGAAACTGGAAGAGCACGGGGCCGACCTCGGCCGACCGCCGTGGAGCCTTCGCGGCGTTCAGCCCCGGCCGACACGAACCCATGTCCACGACTCGACACGAAAGGGGATTCCATGCGATAACCCGACCGACCGGCGGCGAAACGAACCCAGAAAACCGCGACTCATGATTCAGGTCCCGTGCCGTTCGCTCCGAACGGGTGATCGGTTTCGGCCGGAATGGGTGATCGGTTTCGACCGGAACGGGTGATCGGTTTCGGCCGGAATGGGTGATCGGTTTCACCGGAATGGCGCTCGACGGGACGGCTAGGCAGGCGGGCCGGTCAGGTCGGCGGTCGTCCCGTCGGCGGCCCGATCCAGGTGGTTCGGCTATCCGTCGCCGCGCAGCAGCGCTTCGGCGGCGACGGCTCGGGCTTCGGCGTCGGCGGCTCGGGCTTCGGCGGACCGTCGGGCCTCAGCCTCCTCGTCGTAGCTCGTCAGGTCGCGGCCGGTCGCGGGGTCGCGGAAGCGCATCTCCCGCCCCGGCGCCGCCCGCAGCTCCAGACCCAGGGTCCGGCTCCGCAGGGCCGACCCGCCGCCGGGCGCCGCCTCCACCGGTTGGCGGACGTAACCCGAAGGCGTCAACCGCCAGCCCAGCAGGCGCGCCGGCAGGTGCTCTCCCCTCGGATCGTACTGGCAGTACTCGCGCACGCCGAGTCGCGCGTACACCGACCGCTTCCGCGTCATGTCCTCCCGCCACGTGCTCGGGGAGGCCACCTCGAGCACGAAGTCCGGCGCCCGCCGCTCTTCCCAGAGCTTGTAGTTGGGGCGTTCGCGGTCCTCCACCCCGAACACGACGAACACGTCGGGGACGATCGACACCCGGGGATTGCCTTCCTCGTAGTAGATCAGAAGGTCTCCGGAGACGTAGACGTCCGGCCGCCCCCCGAAGTGCCGGGTCAGGGCGTTGATGGCGTAGATGATCGCGTGTCGCTGGGCGTCGTTCTCCGCCATCGGCTGGCCGTCGGAGCTGGGATACTCGACGGGAACCGCGGCGGGGGCGGGTCTGATCATCACGGCTTCTTCGTGGTGGCGAAGCGGCGCGGCGCGACTCCACCAAGCTACCACAGGCCGCGCGGTCCCCCCGCAGAGCGGCCCGGTTGCGTGAACTCATGCACGTACCGCGCCAATCCGTGGCGTCCATCGGCGCCGACGACCGTCGGCGCCGTCCGCGGCGGCGGGACGACGCGCGGGACCGCGGAAGCCGGGCGATGACCGGCAGGGCCGGCGCGGCTCTCACCCGACGGCGCCGTCGCTGCCGCGTCAGCCGGCGCTCGCGCCTCCATCTCCGGTCCCGCTTGTCCCTGTTTCCGAGTGCTCCGTCGACGCGGCGGTGGGGCCCGAATCCCGTCGGCAGCCCGACAGCAGGTGGTTCACCTATCCGTCGGCACGCTCGCGCAGCAGCGCTTCGGCGGCGGCGGCTCGGGCTTCGGCGGCAGCGGCGCGCGCTTCAGCGGCGTCGGCGCGGGCTTCGGCGGCCCGTCGGCCCTCGGCTTCCGCCCGTCGGCCCTCGGCCTCCGCCCGTCGGCCCTCAGCCTCCGCCCGTCGGGCCTCGGCCTCCTCGTCGTAGCTCGTCAGGTCGCGGCCGGTCGCGGGGTCGCGGAAGCGCATCTCCCGCCCCGGCGCCGCCCGCAGCTCCAGACCCAGGGTCCGGCTCCGCAGGGCCGACCCGCCGCCGGGCGCCGCCTCCACCGGTTGGCGGACGTAACCCGAAGGCGTCAACCGCCAGCCCAGCAGGCGCGCCGGCAGGTGTTCTCCCTTGGGATCGTACTGGCAGTATTCGCGTACGCCGAGCCGCGCGTACACCGACCGTTTGCGCGTCAGGTCCTCCCGCCACGTGCTCGGGGAGGCCACTTCGAGCACGAAGTCCGGCGCCCGCCGCTCTTCCCAGAGCTTGTAGTTGGGGCGTTCGCGGTCCTCCACCCCGAACACGACGAACACGTCGGGGACGATCGACACCCGGGGATTGCCTTCTTCGTAGTAGATCAGAAGGTCTCCGGAGACGTAGACGTCCGGCCGCCCCCCGAAGTGCCGGGTCAGGGCGTTGATGGCGTAGATGATCGCGTGCCGCTGCGTGTCGTTCTCCGCCATCGGCTGGCCGTCGGAGCTGGGATACTCGACGGGAACCGCGACGGGGGCGGGTCTGATCATGACGGCTTCCTCGTGGTGGCGAAGCGGCGCGGCGCGACTCCTCCAAGCTACCACAGGCTGCGCGGTCCCCCCGCAGAGCGGCCCGGTTGCGTGAACTCATGCATGTACCGCGCCAATCGGTTGTGCACACCTGTGGACAGACCTCCTGCACGAACGCGGTGGCCCCGGGGCTGCGGGTGGTCAGCTCGAACGCCAGTCAGGCGCTCTGCGAGGCGCGGCGCTCGATGTATTCGAGAGCTGCTCGTGTCAAGAAGTAGGAGCGCGATTCGCCCGCACGCTTCGCGGCCTCGTCGATCATGGCTACGGCGTAGCCGGGAATCGACACGTTGAGGCGCTGGGCCTTGCGCGCCGGTTCAATCTTGTCGAGGTCGACGTCGACCACGCCCAAGACCTCGCCTGATTCGAGCGGCGGCGCTGCACGGCTCGGCGTCGGGATGGCGCCGCCATCCTCTACCAAGACCTCGAGGTAGACGCGGATCGCCTCTTCGGCGTTCGTGAGTGCTTCGTCGAGCGTGTCGCCGACCGACGTGCAGCCGGGCAGGTCCGGCACCGTGACACCGTAGTCGGTCCGCCCAGGCTCCGCGTGAAGCACGATCAGATATCGCATTAGCGGCCCCCCTTCCAATCCCATCCGGCCTGCCGGAAGATGTTGCGCAGCGTGCCGATTGGGAGATCGCACGCTCCTGGAACACCGCTGGTTGTCAAGGCAGGGCGAACGCCCGGTACTCCGAACCCGAAGGCGGCCCCTGGCGGCCGCCGCCGGCCGCGATGACCACGAACTGCCGCCCGCCGGCGGTGTAGGTGGCCGGCGTCGAGTAGCCCGCCGCCGGCAGCTCCGCCTGCCACAGCTCGCGGCCGTTGCGGACGTCGATGGCGCGGAGCCGGCGGTCGGGCGTCGCCGCGATGAAGACGAGCCCGCCGGCGGTGACCACGGGGCCGCCGTAGCTCTCCGACCCGTACCCCAGCTCCTCGTGGCCCGGATAGCCGCCGAACGGCACCTGCCAGTCGAACTCGCCGGTGGCGAGGTCGACCGACGTGAGGGTGCCCCACGGCGGCGTGTTCCCGGGCAGGCCGTCGTGGTCGCGCACCCAGCGGTAGCCGCCGTGCGCGTAGCGGACCTCGGTCGTCGGCGCCTCCGCCGCCCGCGACGCCGCCGGCGCCGCGAGGTGGCGCAGCACGCCCCGGCGCTCTATCTCCTCGAGGTGCCCGAAGGCCGGCATGCGGTCGCGCCCCTCGCGCACGATGGTCTCGACGGCGGTCCGGCCCAGCCGGTCCATCACGCCCTCGAGGCCCGGGCCGTTCGCGGTCCCCGCGAGGTCGGGGCCGTGGCAGCTCCCGCAGTGCTCGGCGTAGACGCCCCCGTCGCTGAAGCCGACGGGTATCTCGTAGAGCTGCAGGATGCCGCCGATCTCCGACATGTTGACGATCAGCCGGTTGGTGTTCGGGTCGAACGCCGACCCGCCCCACTCGGCGCCGCCGTCGTAGCCGGGGAAGAACAGGGTGCCGTCGAGGGTCGGCGGCGCCCACGGGCGGAGGTCGAAGTCGCGGATGACCTCCTGCACGAACGCGGTGGCCTCGGGGCTGCGGGTCGTCAGCTCGAACGCCTGGCGGGTCACCGCGACGGCCGACACCGGCTCGGTCGGGGCCGGCACCTCGCCGGGCAGCTCGCTGGGCAGGGTCTCCTCCTCGATGATGGCGTAGAGCGACTCGCCGGTGTCGCGGTCGAAGACGTAGAGGTGGCCCGACTTCGTGGTCAGCGCGACGGCGTCGATGACCGCGCCGTCGCGCTCGAGCTCGACGAGGGTCGGCGGCGCGGGCAGGTCGCGGTCCCAGATGTCGTGCCGCACCACCTGGAAGTGCCAGCGCAGCTCGCCGGTGCGGGCGTCGAGGGCGAGCAGGCAGTTGGCGTAGAGGTTGTCGCCGGGGCGGCGGCCGCCGTAGAAGTCGGGCGTGGCCGACCCGGTGGGGACGAACAGCAGGCCCCGCTCCTCGTCGAGGGCCATCGCCGTCCACGTGTTCGCGCCCCCCGCGTTCTCGAGCGAGCCGGGGGCCCAGGTCTCGGCCCCGGGGTCGTCGGGGCGGGGGATGCTGTGGAAGTGCCACTCGAGGTCGCCGGTGCCGGCGTCGAAGGCGCGGATGCTGCCCGGCAGGGCCCCGTCGCTCTCGGAGGTGGAGAAGCCGAAGACGAGCCGGTCCTCGAACACCACCCCGGGCGCGGTCACCGTCATCGGGCCCGACTCGCCGGGCGGCATGAGATCGAGGCGGCCGCCGTCGCCGAACGCCTCGGCGGGCTCGCCGGTCGCCGGGTCGAGGGCGATGAGGATGCGTCCGGCCGTGTAGAAGAGGCGGGGGCCGCCGTCGCCGTCCCACCACATCAGCCCGCGCTGCGCCGCCCCCGGCAGCCCGGGGTCGTGGCGCCACAGCTCGGCGCCGGTGGCCGCGTCGAGGGCGAACGCGACGAGGCGCGGCGACAGGCCGTACAGCACCCCGTCGACCACGAGCGGGCTCGTGTACATGGTCGAGCGGCTTCCGCGCAGCTCTCCCGAGTCGTAGGTCCACGCCACCTCGAGCTCGTGGACGTTGCCGCGGTCTATCTGGTCGAGGGCCGAGTAGTGCGACCGGCCCGCGTCGCCGAGGTAGACGGGCCAGTCCGTGTCCTGGCCCGCGGCTTCCGGTGCGGCCAGGGCGAACGCGGCCAGGACGAGGGCGGGCAGCCCCACCGCGACGGGGCTGCCGCCGGGCGCGGCAGCGTTGCCGCGGTGGACGGTTCTTGCGCGGGTCTCGGGCATGGCGGGTCCTTCCCAATCGGTTGCGGGGCGTTCCCGGGCAGGCGGACCGCCCGCGGTCTTCGCTATTCTAGTCATGAGCCGGTTGCGACGCGTTCTGCGCACTCCTGGATGAAGGCGGCCGTCAGGGCCCGCCTGCGGAACGGGACCGGGGGGCGACGATGAGACTGACAGGTTGGGCGATCGTCGGGTGGATGGTGTCGGCCTCGGCCGTGGCGGCAGCCGCGGCTGAGCTGAGGCCCGAGACGGTCCGCGCCTTCGATCGCTACGTCGAGCTGACGGAGGAGCGCATGCGGGCGGAGGTCGAGGGCCCGAGCCCGTTCCTGTGGCTCGACCGCCTCGACGTCGCCGAGCGCGACAGGGTGCTCTCGCGGCTGCGATCGGGCGAGGTCGTCGTCGAGCGGCTCCGGACGCGGGACGGCGGGGCGGAGGTGGACATCCCCTCCGGCATGGTCCATCACTGGATGGGCACCGTTTTCATTCCCGGCGCGACCCTCGACCGGACGATCGCGCTCGTGCAGGACTACGACCGCTACCCGGAGGTCTACGCGCCCGACGTCCAGGCCTCGGCGATCCGGTCGCGCGAGGGCGACCGCTTCCACGTCTACCTCCGCCTCTACACGAAGAAGGTCCTGACGTGGGTGGCCGACACCGAGCACAGCGTGGAGTTCGTCCCGGTCGGCGACACCCGCATGCACGTGCCGAGCCGCAGCACCCGCATCGTCGAAGTCGAGCACCCCGACACGCCGCGGGAGCGCGCCAGGCCCGAGGGCAACGACCGCGGGTTCGCGTGGCGGCTCAACAACTACTGCTCGTTCGAGGAGCGGGACGAGGGCACCCTCATGCAGTGCGAGTCGATCACCCTCACCCGGGGCCTGCCTCCTCTGCTCGGTGTCGTGGTCCGGCCGTTCGTGACCGGCGTGCCCCGCGAGAAGCTGACCCTCACCCTGGAGGCGGCCCGGCGCCGGCTCACGGCCGCCCCGTGACCCCCCGGCGGTTCTGTCACCGGCACGCGCCTGTCACGGGGCGTACGATCGTCTCCTCCGGCTGGTAAGATCGCGGCATGAAGGCCGTCGCTACCACGAGACTCTCGTCGAAGGGGCACATCGTCATTCCGGAGGCGATCCGGCACCGCCTGGGGCTCGATCCCGGCGCCGAGTTCGTCGTTCTCGATGACGGCGACACCATCGTGCTCCAGCGGGTTCATCAGCCGGGTCTGCGTGACTTCGACACGATCGTCGCCCGTGCGCGCCGGGCCGCGCGCCAGGCCGGGATGCGCCAGTCGGACGTTGCGGCGGCCATCGACGCCGTCCGTTCGGCGTGAGACTCGTGCTCGACACGAACGTCTTCGTGTCGGGGGTCTTCTTCGGCGGTCTTCCGGGCGACGTCCTGGCCGCATGGCGTGACGGGGCGATAGAGATCGTCGTATCCCGCGAGATCGTGGCGGAGTACGTCAGGGTTGGCGAGAAGCTGTCGGCGCAGTTCCCGGGAGCCGATCTGGGTCCCGCGCTGGAGCTGCTCGCCGCGACTGCGCGCCTCGTCGTTGCGCCTCCACTGGCGGAAGCAGTGTGCCGGGACGCGGACGACGACAAGTTTCTTGCCTGCGCTCTGGCCGCCGCGGTCCGCTACGTGGTGAGCGGAGATCGCGACCTTCTCGATGTATCGCCATCCAAGGGCATCAGCGTGTTGCGGCCTCGCGATTGCATCGACAGATTGCTGGTCGATTTACGGGGGCGGCCGCCGTGGCGGGCTCAGGGGCGGCGGCGGAAGGCGGCGCGGGTCGTGGCCGGCTCGATGGCGAGGAAGGTGACGGCGCTGACGATGCCCACCGCGGCCGTGAGGCTGGCCCAGGCGGGATGGGTGTCGGCGATCAGGGCGGTCGCGGCCAGCAGCAGGGCTGCGAACAGCCAGTCCGCGGCGCGGACCCACGGCGCGACGCGGGTCTGCTGGAGGTCGAGCTCGTCGGGGGTGAACCGCTCAGTGAAGGAGAGGTGGAACCTGAGGTTGGCGGCCACCAGCACCGCCGCGAGGGCTGCGAAGAAGACCGCGGACCCCCACGGCGACGGGGCCCACTCTCGCACCCGCCACAGGGGATACAGCATCGCGTAGTAGACGACGCCTGCCGCGCGCTGGTGGAACTGCCACCACCACACCGGGCTCAGCGGCGTTCCGCGTTCCGGATCGTCGCTGCGCCCGCGCCGGCGCGCCGGTCGCACCCGACCGCTGCCCGCGTTCCGGGTCGCCGCTCCCGTGCGACGGCTCGTCTGCCCGGAGGCTGGCCGCCGACGCGGCAGGGGTCCGCCGGGCGCCCGCGAGGTCGTCGACCAGCTCCCGCGTCGAGCCGTAGCGCTGTTCCGGGTCCTTCTGCAGGCACCGGCGGATGACCGCGGCCAAGGCGGCGGGGCAGGCCGGGGCGAGCTGCCGCAGGTCGGGCGGCGTCGCTTCCAGCACCCGGGCGACCGTCGACACCGGGGTGGCGCTGGTGAAGGGGTGCGAGCCGGTGGCGAGCTCGAACAGCAGCACCCCGAAGGCGAAGATGTCGGCGCGGAAGTCGACCGGCTCGCCGCGGATCTGCTCCGGCGCCATGTAGCCCGGCGTGCCCAGCATCGCCCCCGGCGCCGTGAGCTGCGTGGCCGACGCGGCGCCGGCGTCGGGGTCGCCGAAGCGGGCCAGGCCGAAGTCGACGATCTTGATGCCGGCGCCCTCGGTGCCGGTGTCCTGGACGCGGATGACGTTCTCGGGCTTCAGGTCGCGGTGGAGGACGTTGCCCTCGTGGGCGGCGGCGAGGGCGCGGGCGACGGCGAGCGCGGTGTCGAGGAGGTCGGCGGGGGGCAGCGGCCCCGCCGCCAGCTCCTGCCGCAGCGTCTCGCCCGGCACGTACTCGCTGACGATGCAGAGGGCGCCGTCGAACTCCTCGAGGGCGTAGACGGTGGCGATGCCGGGATGGGTCAGGCTGGCCGCGGCGCGGGCCTCGCGGCGCAGGCGCCGGCGGCGGCGCTCGTCGCGGGTGAACCGCGGGGGCAGCGCCTTGATGGCGACGCGCCGGCCGAGCCGCGTGTCCTCGGCGAGGTGCACGACGCCCATGCCGCCTTCGCCCAGCTTGCGGACGATCCGATAGGGGCCGAGCTGCCGGCCCGCCGCCAGCTCGGGCTCGCCGGCATCCATCCGGGACTCGCCGGCCTCCCCGTCCGCGCCCGCGTCGTCCGGCGGGGTCGCCACCACCTCGGGCGGGGTCTGCCCGACTTCCGACGGGGTTGGTACGACCTCCGGCGGGGTCGGCACGGCGGGCGGGGCGCCGTCCTCGTGGTGCGCGAGCAGCGAGTCGACCTCGGCCCGCAACCCCGCGTCCCCGCCGCAGGCCTCGTCCAGGAACCGCGGGCGGTCCTCGGCGCCGTGTGCCAGCGCCCGGTGGAACAGCTCGCCGACCTGCCGCCAGCGTTCAGGATCCACCGCCTGCCTCGGCGCTGCCCGGGTCGGCGCCGAGCTCGCGCTTGAGCCACGCCCGGGCCAGCGTCCAGTCCCGCTTGACGGTGGCCGGCGAGACGCCCGTCGCCTCGGCCGTCTCCTCGACCGTCAGCCCGCCGAAGAACCGCAGCTCGACGACGCGGGCCTGGCGGGCGTCGAGGGCCGCGAGGGTCGACAGCGCCTCGTCGACGGCGAGCAGGTCGACGGCGGCCCCGGGGCCGGCGGCGAGGGCGTCATCCAGCGTCACCTGCACCCGTCCGCCGCCCCGCTTCTCGGCCCCGCGCGCCCGCGCCCGCTCCACCAGCAGGCGCCGCATCCCGATCGCGGCGATGGCGAGGAAGTGGGTGCGGCCCTGCCAGCGCTGCGGCCGGCCACCGGCCAGCCGCAGGTACGCCTCGTGGACCAGCTCCGTGGCCTGCACGCTCTGGGCGCGCTCGCGTCGGACATAGCTTCGGGCGAGCCGGCGGAGCTCGTCGTACACGACGGGCATGAGGTCCGCCGCGGCGGCGCCGTCGCCGGATTCCAGGCGGCCGACGAGCTCCTCGACGGTGGCCGGCGGGAGCGGGGGAGCGTCGTTCGGATCATCCATGGCGAGCGGCGGCGGGCTGGCGACGGCGCGTGGCACGTCCGGACGGTGATTGGAGCAGAGACGCCCGGCGCGCCGGGGCGCGACCCGTTGTCGGCGGCGCTGTGCCCCCCGACACACGAACGAGCGAGCCTGCGTCGGCGTACTCGGCTCGCGATTGCCGGCTGAGCGTTCCGCCGCGAAGGGTCGACCGCATGCAGACCTCCGTCACCCGCTCATCACCTCGACGCCCTTCCGCGCGAGGTCCCGCACGCGGACGTCGTAGTCGGCGAAGCGGGCGTCCCGGGTCTGCCCGCGGAGATAGCGGATGTAGATCTGCTGCACGATGACCACCAGCTTGAACACGCCGAAGACGTGGTACCACGCGATCCGGCCGAGGTCGAGGCCGCTGCGGCGCGCGTAGCGCTCGACGACCTCGGCGCGGGTCGGGAACCCCGGGTGGTTCGTCGGCATCCGCGAGACGTGGTGCCAGCGCGGGTCGTCGCCCGGCTCGTTCCAGAAGTTCAGCAGGTACCCCAGGTCCATCAGGGGGTCGCCGCGGGTCGCCATGTCCCAGTCGAACACGGCGACGGGGGTCGCAGGGTCGCCCGCGTCGACCATCAGATTGTCGAGCTTGTAGTCGTTGTGAAGCAAGGCGACGGCCTGCGGGGCAGGGACCCCATCGTCGAGCCAGCGCAGCATGCGGTCGACGTCGTCCACGTCCCGGTCCTTCGCCGCGTGCCATCGGCGGCCCCATCCGTCGAGCTGCCGCCGGGCGAAGCCCTCGGGGCGGCCCAGGTCGCCGAGGCCGACCACGGCGGGGTCGACGCCGTGCAGGTCGGCGAGCACGTCGACGATCATCTCGCCGGTGCGCCGCTGCAGGTCGGGGCGATCGCGGAGGGCGGCGGGCAGGTCGCGGCGGATGACGGCGCCGCGCCGGCGCTCGAGGACGTGGAAGTCGACGCCGAGCACCTCGGGGTCGGTGCAGAGGGCGTAGCTGCGGGGGGCCAGCGGAAAGGCGTCGCCGAGGCGCGCCAGCACCCGGTGCTCGCGCGCCATGTCGTGGGCGGTCGGGGCGACCGGCCCCAGCGGGGGGCGGCGCAGCACGTACTCGGCCGCCCCGAACCGGAGCAGGTAGGTCAGGTTGGCGTGCCCGCCCCCGAACTGGCGGATCGTCAGCGGCCCCGCCGCCTCGGGCAGCCGCGCGCGCAGCCACGGCTCGAGCCGCGAGTGGTCGAGGCGCTCGTCGGGGCGAACCTCGATGACCTCGGGATCGACGGCTCGGTTCACGATGGTTGTCCCGTCAGAACGGCCGGGCGCCCGGGGGCCGCCGGCGCGTGCCGCGAAAAGGCCCGGTCGACCCCGGCAGGGCCTCGTTGCGTTGCACCACCTGTCGAGCCGAGCGAGGAGCTGCGGCGACTCGGAGCCCGGCCGGTCGGGCCGCCTCGCTACGTTGTACTACCCGCCCGTGAACCGCTCGCCCCAGTGCTCGCGGGCCGCCGCCCGGCCGGTCGGGCCGCCTCGCTACGTTGTACTACCCGCCCGTGAACCGCTCGCCCCAGTGCTCGCGGGCCGCCGCCCGGCCGGTCGGGCCGCCTCGTTACGTTGTACTACGGACCCTCGAAGCCGACCTATACTACCCGAGCCCCCGTAGGTCCACGGCGTCGCTTCCGCCCGGCGCGGAGCGACGGGCATTCTCGGCATCCGGGGAGGGGCGGGCGCGGCGGGGTGAAGGAGCAGGAGGACGGGAGCAGGCATGCGCGTAATCGACGGCCTCGACGCGCTCGAGGCGCTGGCCGGCACCGAGCTCGGCGCGAGCGAGTGGCTGACGGTGACCCAGGAGATGATCGACCGGTTCGCCGAGGTGACCCTCGACCCCCAGTGGATCCACGTCGACCGCGCCCGCGCGGCGGCCGAGTCGCCGTGGGGGACGACCATCGCCCACGGCTTCCTCACCCTGTCCCTGATGCCGCACTTCCGGCGCCAGATCTCCGAGGTGCGCGGCGTGTCGCGCGCCATCAACTACGGCGTCGACCGGGTGCGGTTTCCCAACGCGGTCAAGACCGGGGCCCGCGTGCGCGGGGTCCAGACGCTGTTGACCACGAAGCGCGTCGAGCCGGGCCTGGTGCGGTTCACGAGCCGGTTCGTCGTCGAGATCGAGAACGAGTCGAAGCCGGCGTGCGTGGCCGACACGGTGACGCTCGTCTACGCCTGAGCGGCCGCTCCGGGCCTGGGCGCCGGGTCCACGCCCGAGCGGCCCGAGCGGCCAGTTCCGGGGTTCTGATTGGCCGCGTCCAGGCCTGACCGACGCGTCCGCGCCGACCGGCCGGGTCCAGCGGCACCCTTTGGCCGGCCGCGTCCAGGCCCGACCGGTCGTGTCCAGGACGTGAGTCGCCGCGTCCAGGCCCGATCGTCCGCGCCTGCCGGCCGGGTCTACTTCCGACCCGCGGCGTCGCCCCGCTTGAGCTCCAACCGCGCCACCGCGCGCCGGTGCACCTCGTCGGGCCCGTCGGCGAGCCGCAGGGTGCGGGCGCCCGCCCACGCCGCCGACAGGCCGAAGTCGTCGCAGATGCCGGCCCCGCCGTGCACCTGGATGGCGCGGTCGATGACGTCGAGGGCCATGTTGGGGGCCACCACCTTGATCATCGCGATCTCGGCCCGCGCGACCTTGTTGCCCGCGGTGTCCATGCGGTGGGCGGCGTTCAGGGTCAGCAGCCGCGCCTGCTCGATCTGGATGCGCGAGTCGGCGATGGCCGCCATCACCACCCCCTGGTCGGCGAGGGGCCGCCCGAACGCCACGCGGGTCTTCGCCCGCGCGCACATCTTCTCGAGCGACCGCTCGGCGAGCCCGATGAGCCGCATGCAGTGGTGGATGCGGCCCGGACCCAGCCGTCCCTGGGCGATCTCGAAGCCGCGGCCCTCGCCGAGCACGAGGTTGCCGGCGGGCACCCGGACGTTCTCGAAGGTGATCTCGAAGTGCCCGTGGGGCGCGTCGTCGTAGCCGAAGACGGTCAGCGGCCGGACGAGGGTGATGCCGGGGGCGTCGGCCGGGATCAGGATCATCGACTGCTGCCGGTGCTTCTCCGCCGACGGGTCGGTCTTGCCCATCAGGATGAACAGCGCGCACCGCGAGTCGCCGGCCCCCGACGCCCACCACTTGTGCGCGTTGACGACGTAGTGGTCGCCGTCGCGCTCGATGCGGGCGCCGATGTTGGTGGCGTCCGACGACGCCACCTCGGGCTCGGTCATGGTGTAGGCCGAGCGTATCCTGCCGTCGAGGAGCGGCCCGAGCCACCGCTGCTTCTGGGCCTCGGTGCCGTAGCGCACCAAGACCTCCATGTTGCCGGTGTCGGGGGCAGAGCAGTTGCACGCCTCGGGGGCGATGGGCGAGCGCCCGAGGATCTCGCACAGCGGGGCGTACTCCAGGTTGGTCAGCCCGGCCCCGAGGTCGCTCTCGGGGAGGAAGAGGTTCCACAGCCCGGCCTCGCGGGCCCGGGTCTTCAGCTCCTCCATGACGGGAGGAGACACCCAGCGGTTGTCGGCCCCCGCGAGCTGCTCGGCGTACACGGGCTCGGCGGGGTAGACGACCTCGTCCATGAAGTCGAGGACGCGGCGGCGCAGATCGTCGGTTTTTGATGAGTACGAGAAGTCCATGATCTACACTTGGCGATGCGGCGGGGTTTCGGCGTGACGGCGCCCGGGGTCCGGCGTGACGGCGCCACAGTATAGCGTCGGCGATCGTCGGGAGAACGCCGGGCGGCGTGCTCACGTCTGAACCCGCTAGACGGCTGCCTCGTGCGGAAGGCTCGGATGTTCGGGGCGCTCCCGGCTTCGGCGCCCGCCGAACGGCCCTTCCGGGCTTCGGGGCCGTCTCGCTCTGCCGGCGTGCGGCTGCGGGGCAGTCCGCCGGCGCGCCGCGTAATCTGCGTATCCGTGGGAGGTTGACTGATGCGAGTAGCGAAGACGACGGCCGGTCTGTGCGCGGCGGCGCTCCTGCTGGGAACGGTGGCGACCGGCGCCGAGGCCGCGGAAGGGGCCCCGACGTTCTCTGCCGACGTGGCGCCGATCCTCTACGAGAGCTGCGTGGCCTGCCATCGGCCGAACCACCTCGCGCCGATGTCGCTCATCACCTACGACGACGTCCGCCCCTGGGCGCGGGCCGTCAAGTCGAAGGTCGTCTCGCGCGAGATGCCCCCGTGGGGCGCCGACTCCAGCGTCCGCGCCTACAAGAACGACGTGAGCCTGTCGCAGGACCAGATCGACGTCATCGCGGCGTGGGTCGACGGCGGCGCGCCGCGCGGCAACGACGCCGAGCTGCCCGCCGTGCCCGAGTTCGCCGAGGGCTGGTCCATCGGCGAGCCCGACCTGATCTTCACGATGCTCGAGCCGTTCCCGGTGCCCGCCGACGGCACCGTGCCCTACTCCTACGTCACCGTGCCGACGAACCTGCAGGAGGACACCTGGATCTCGGCCCACGAGTACCGCCCCGGCGACCGGCGGGTCGTCCACCACGTCATCTCGCAGGTCCTCGAGGACGACGGCGTGCCGGCGACGGCCGAGGTGAGGCTGCAGCGCGACCGCTCGCGCACCCGTGCCCGCGGCGCCAGGGTCGGCGGCTACGTGCCGAACCGGCTCGGCACCGTCTACGAGGACGGCGTCGCCGTGAGGCTGCCGGCCGGGGCCGACATCGAGGCGCAGATGCACTACACGACCATCGGCGAGCCGGTCCTCGATCGGAGCAGCTGGGGCGTTGTGGTGGCGCCGGCGCCGCCGGCGGGCGCCGTCCGCCGGCGGGCCGGGAGGCGGCGCGGTCAGCAACGGCCGGTTCCGCATCGAGCCGGGGCACCCCGCCTACGAGGTCCGGGCGACGCAGGAGTTCGAAGAGCCCGCGTACCTGACGAACATGATGCCGCACATGCACGTGCGCGGCAGCTCCGCCAAGTACATCGTGCGCTACCCCGACGGCACCGAGGAAGTGGCGCTGTGGGTGCCGAGCTACGACTTCAACTGGCAGATCCGCTACCAGCTCGAGGAGCCCATCTTCATGCCCGCCGGCTCGACCCTCGAGGCGGTGTTCACCTACGACAACTCGGCCAACAACCGGCACAACCCGGACCCGTCGGCCGAGGTGCGCTGGGGCGACCAGACCTGGGAAGAGATGATGCTGGGCTACTACGGCACCGTCGAGGTACCCGCCGAGGAGACGACGAACCAACCCTGACGAACCACTGCCATTGCCGTTTTCTCCTCTTCGTTACCCGCCGAAGCGACCCGACAGCGCCCTTGATAGGGCGCGGCCGCTCGTGCTGTTGCTGACATTTGCCTTCGCCGTCGCGCGATGTCAGTATCTCCACGATCCCCATCGTCTGCAGGGGGTACAGCCGAGGAGCAGGTCATGGCCGAGCCATCGCACGAATCAGGGAGTCCCTCCGGCCGGCCCGCGTGGCGCGGCTACGCGCAGCTGGCGTCGATTCTCCTCGTGATCGCGGCCGCCCTCTACTTCGCCCGGGCGCCGGCTCGCGTCGACCGCGGCGCCGTGTCCGACCCGTCGTCGGCCAGCGTTCGGCCCACCGTCAGGGTGATTCTCCCGACGCCGACCGAGCAGGTCCTGAACGTCGAGCTGACCGGCACGGTGAACCTCAAGGAGCGGGTGAGGGTGGCGTCCGAGGTGGTCGGCCGCGTCGCCTGGGTCTCGCCCGACTTCACCAGCGGCGGGTCGGTCGCGGCCGACGAGACGTTCATCAGGATAGACCCGGCCGAGTTCGAGCTGCAGGTGGAGGCGGCGCAGATGGCGGTCCGGGAGGCCGACGCCCGGGTGTGGGTCGAGCGGGCCGGCGCCGAGGAGGGCGTGCGGGCGTTCGAGCGCGAGAACCCCGGCGTCGAGCCCTCCGAGTCGGTGCGCCGGCTGCCGTCCATCGCCGAGGCCGAGGCCCGGCTGATGAGGGCCGAGGCCGAGCTGAAGCTCGCCGAGCTCCGGCTGGCGCGCACGAACATCTCCCTGCCGTACGACGGCCGGGTGATGAGCTCGGACGTCGAGGTGGGAGAGCTGGTGGGTCCGGCCGACCGGGTCGACGGGCCGCCGTCCCGCCTCGGCGTCGTCTACCGGCCCGAGGCGCTCCAGGTGGTCGTGCCGATCGAGCCGCGGGACCTGGAGTACCTGGATCCCGCCATCGGCCGCCCGGCCCGCGTCGCCGGCGAGATGGCGGCGTGGCGGGCCCGGGTGGAGCGGGTCTCGTCGGTGGTCGCGCCCAGGACCCGGCTCGCCTCGGCGTTCCTGACGTTCTCGGCCGACGAGCACGTCGACTCGCTGCCGGCCCCGGGCACGTTCGTGGAGGTCGTCATCGAGGGACCGGCCTACGAGGACGTGTACGTGCTCCCCGAGTCCGTTCTGCAGGAACGCGACAGCGTCTGGGTGGTCAGGGGCGGCCGGCTGAGCGCGTTCGAGCCGGCGACGGTCGGACGGACCGCGGCCGGTTGGGTGGTGCAGGCGTTCGACGCGGGCGAGGGCGTGGTCGTCGGCGCGTTGCCGGGGGCCCGCGAAGGGCTGGCGGTCTCCGCGGCCGCGGCCGAGCCGACGACGAACTGATCGAGGCACGAGCATGACCACCCCCCGAGGATGCCCAGCCGCGGCGCCGTCCCTCCGAACGCAGCGGGGGTCGGCCGCGGCCAGCGGCCCGAGCCGCAGCAGGACCGATGCCGGCGGGGCGGCGCCGTCGGGAGCCGCCGCGCCACCCGACCGGGAGGCGGCATGAAGACGGGGCTGATCGGCTACTTCGCAGGGAATCCGGTCGCCGCCAACCTGCTCATGGCGGTCCTCGTCGTCGGCGGGGCGGCGTCGGGCATGCGGCTCGCGGTGCAGAACTTTCCCGACATCGACCTGCGGACGGTCGCGGTGACGGTGCGCGCGCCGGGCTCGTCGGCGCAGGAGATGGAGCAGGACATCAACCGCCGGGTCGAGGAGAGCGTGATCGGGCTCGAGGGCGTCGAGCGGGTCGTGGCCACCGCGACCGAGGGCCTGGCCCGAATCCGGATAGAGCTGGCGACCTTCGCGGACCCCGCCGTCGCCCTGAACGACGTGCAGAACGCGGTGGACGCCATCGAGAACTTCCCGCCGCCCAACGCGGAAGAGCCGGACGTCAGGCTCGCCCGGCTGTCCGTCGAGGCGATGACCCTGGCCGTCTCGTCGCCGGCGGTGGGCGAGCATGAGTTGCGGCTCGCGGCCGAGGACGTGCGCAGCGAGCTGCTCGAGCTGCCGTCCGTCTCGCTGGTGACGCTCCGGGGTACCCGCGACCGGGAGATCGCGATCGAGCTGAGCGAGGAGGAGCTGCGCCGCAACGACCTGACCATCGCCGAGGTGTCGGCCGCGGTGCAGCGCGCCTCCCTCAACCTCACGTTCGGAGAGCTGCGGACGGAGTCGGGCGGCGTGGTGCTGCACACCGTCGCCAAGCGCAGCATCGGCGAGGAGTTCGAGGGCATTCCCCTCATCACGCGGCTCGACGGGACCATCGTCACCCTCGGCGAGGTCGCCGAAGTCCGCGACGGGTTCGTCGACGACGACATCGTCTCCGAGGTCGACGGAGCGCCCACGGTGTTCGTGCGCGTCGACGCCGCCGACCGGCAGTCGATCGTCGACATGACCCGCGACATCAGGAGCTGGCTCGAGGGCTACGACGCGCCGCCGGACGTCCGGATCGGCGTCTGGAACGACAGGGCGCAGCCGGCCCTCGACCGGTTGTCGGCGGTGACGAGGAACGGGGTGGCGGGCGCGGTCCTCGTGTTCGTGCTGCTTCTCCTCGTGTTCGATCTGCGCGCCGCGATCTGGATAGCCCTCGGCATTCCGCTGTCCTTCATCGGCTCGCTGATGTTCTTCGGCCCCGCGAGCCTGACCCTGAACATGGGGACGCTGGTCGGCTTCTTCCTGATGGTCGGGCTCGTCGTGGACGACGCCGTCGTGGTCGGCGAGAGCATCGCCGCCGAGCGCGACAACGGCAGGCGCGGCGTCGATGCCGCCGCCGCGGGGGCGCGGGCGGTGATGGGCCCGATAACCATCGGCGCCTGCACGACGATCCTCGCGTTCGTGCCCTTCCTCTTCGTCACCGCGACCGTGACCCAGCTCGTGAACGTGTTCCCGTACGTCGCCTTCTTCGTGCTCGCGGTGTCGCTGCTCGAGGCGTTCTTCATCCTGCCGGCCCACCTCTCGCACGAGGGGCGCTGGAGCCGGGAGCCGCTGCGCTCGCTGCAGGACCGCGTGTGCTTGCGGATAGACGCCATCCGCGACCGCACCGTGGTGCCGGCGGTGTCGTGGTCGGTGCGCCACGGCCCGGCGACGCTCGCCGGGGCGGCCGTGCTGCTGCTCTTCTCTCTGCTGCTGGTGGGTTCCGAGCGGGTGCGGGTCATTCTCTTCGACGAGGCGATGAACGTGCCCGACAACGTGCAGGTGGACCTGCACCTGCCGGTCGGCACGCCGTTCGCGACGACCGTCGCCGCCGCCGGGCAGATCGCGGACGCCGCCCGCGCGATGAACCGGCAGCTCCCGGGCGAGTCCGTCGACAGCGTCAGCGTGCTCGCCGGCAACGTCCTGTCGTCGCGGACCGGAGTCGAGGAGCCCAACGGCAGCCACCTCGCCGGGGTGAGGGTCCATCTCAACGAACGGCCGCTTCGCGAGGCGTCGCCGGCGGAGATCGAACGGGCGTGGCGCGCCAACATCGGCGCGCTCCCGTACGTCGAACGCCTGGAGTTCCAGACGACGGACCTCCGCGCGAGGCCGAGCGTGTCGTACTCGCTGCAGCACGACGACGCGGAGGTGCTGGCGAGGGCCGCCGCCGAGCTGAGGTCCTTCCTGGCGTCGGTGCCGGGCGTGTACGAAGTCACGGACAGCATGCAGTTCGGCAAGCGCCACCTGGAGATCGAGCTCACCCCGGTCGGCGAGGCGGCGGGCCTGACGACGGCCGCCATCGGGGCGCAGTTGCGCGCCAACTTCCACGGCGTCGAGGTGCAGCGGATCCAGCGCGGCCACGAAGAGCTCAAGGTCATGGTGCGGTACCCGCGCGAGCGGCGGAGCAGCCTGCGGGAGCTTTCGAGAGAGCGCGTCCGCCGGCCCGGCGGCGGCGACGTGCCCCTGTCGACGGTGGCCAGCCTGACCGAGGGGCGCGAGCTGGCGACGCTGACGCGCATCGACGGCAATCGGTCCGCGACGGTCAACGCCCGCGCCGACGCCGCGGTGATCACGCCCATCCAGGCCCGGCGGCGGGTCGAGCGGGAGGCCGTTCCCGAACTGCTTGCGGACCATCCCGGCCTGACCGTCGAGCCCGAGGGCGGGGTGCGGGACGAGCGGGCCATGATCGAGACGCTGACGCTGCTGGTCCCGGTCGTGCTGATCGGCATGTACGCGCTGATGGCCGCGTTCCTGCGCAGCTACTGGAAGCCGCTCGTGGCGGTGGCGGGCTTCCCGATATCGTGCGCCGGCGCCGTCCTGGCCCACTGGCTGCTCGGCTGGGACCTGACCGCGATGTCGCTGTTCGGGCTGGTCGCGGTCTTCGGCGTGGTCGTGAACGACGCGCTGGTGCTGCTCGATCGCTACAACGTGATTCGCCGCGAGAACGCGATGCTGCCGGCCGTCGCCGCCGCGGCCGCGGCGGCGCGGCACCGCTTCCGGGCGGTGTTCCTGACGAGCGCGACCACCATTCTCGGGCTCTCCCCCCTGCTCTACGAGCGCAGCGACGACCTCGTCTTCGTCGTGCCCTTCGTCGTCAGCATGGTGGGCGGCCTGGTGCTGTCGGCCGCGTTCATCCTGTTCATCCTGCCGACGCTGGTGATGGCGGCCGAGGGCGCCAGGGAATAGGCCTGCCGATGGACGATGACGACGCGGGGACTCCGCGTCCGCCGCGGCCGCAAACCCCCATGGCCATCGTGGGGTACTGCCACCGCCTGCCGGGCGGCCTCCGCAACGACGCCAACGGCTACATGCGCTCGGAAGGCGCATTCGTCTTCGCGCTGAAGCCGCTCGCCGCGGCGGAGCGGGATGGCGACCACGTTTCAACGCTTCCGGGACGGTGACGTGCTCGGACGAACAAGGGCCATGGCGTCGAACGGCCGGCGCGTTCGGCGGGGGAGGGCGCCGTGAACCGCCCCATCGCCTGGCTCGCCGACAACCCCGTCGCCGCGAACCTCCTGATGGTCCTGATCGCGGCCGGCGGCCTCATGGGCGCCGCCGGGGTCACGGCGGAGGTGTTTCCCGAGCTGGACCTGCGCCGCATCCGCATCGAGGTGCCCTACCTCGGGGCGGGGCCGGAGGAGGTGGAGTCCGGCGTCGTCGTCCGCATCGAGGAGGCCATCCAGAACGTCGACGGGGTCCGGCAGATCGTGTCGACGGCGACCGAGGGCAGCGGGTCGGTGATCGCCGAGCTGGACCCCGGTGCCGACGCCGCCCGCGTGCTCGACGAGGTGACCAACAACGTCCAGGCCATCGAGACGTTCCCCGTCGAGACCGAGAGGCCCATCATCCGCGAGCTGGTCACCCGCAACCAGGTGACGGACATCGCCATCACCGGCGCCGCCGACGTCGCCTCGCTGAAGGCCATCGCCGAGCTCGTGCGCGACGGGCTCGCGGCCCTGCCCGAGGTCGGCCAGGTCGAGATCGTCAGCGTTCCCCCGTTCGAGATCTCCATCGAGGTGTCGGAGACGGCCCTGCGCCGTCACCGGCTCACGTTCGACGAGGTGGCCGACGCCGTCCGGCGCTCGTCGGTGGACCTGCCCGGCGGCTCGGTGCGGACCGAGGGCGGCGAGATCCTGCTGCGCACCATCGGACAGGCCTACCGCGGCGCGGACTACGAGCGGCTCATGCTCTGGACCCGCGCGGACGGCAGCCGCCTCGTGCTCGGAGACGTGGCCAACGTCGTCGACGGCTTCGCCGAGACCGATCAGCGCGCCCGCTTCGACGGGGTGCCGGCGGTCATGGTCTCCGTCTACCGCTCCGGCGAGCAGAGCGTCCTCGACGTCGCGGCCGCCGTGCGCGGCTACGTGGAGCAGGCGGACGCCTGGCTGCCGGAGGGCATCACCCTGACGGTGTGGCAGGACCAGTCGCTGGTGCTGTCCGACCGGCTCGCCATCATGCTCGGCAACGGCGCCGCCGGGTTCGTGCTCGTCTTCGTCGTGCTGACGCTGTTTCTCGACATGCGGCTCGCCTTCTGGGTCAGCCTCGGGATACCGATCTCGTTCCTCGGCGCGCTGGCGGTCATGCCGGCCCTGGACGTGAGCGTGAACATGGCCTCGTGCTTCGGGTTCATCCTGGTGCTCGGCATCGTGGTGGACGACGCCATCATCGTGGGCGAGAACGTCCACCGCCACCAGGAACGGGGCGGGGACGGCCTGACCGGCGCCGTCCGGGGGGCGCAGGAGATCGGCAAGCCCGTCGTCTACGCCGTCCTGACGACGGCGGCGGCGTTCGTGCCGCTGCTGCTCGTGGAGAGCGCGTTCGGCCAGATGTTCCGGGTGGTCCCTCTCGTCGCCTTGCCCTGCCTGCTCTTCTCCCTGCTCGAATCGCTCGGCATCCTCCCGGCCCACCTGGCCCACCGACGACGGCGGAGGCGCGCCGGCCCGTGGCGCCGGCTCCAGCAGCGCATCGCGGGCGGGCTCGTGTGGTTCGTCCGCGAAGCCTACGAGCCGTTCCTCGACGCCGCCCTCCGCTGGCGCTACGTCAGCGCGGCGGTCGGATTGTCCACCCTGGTGCTCACCGGCGGCGTCGCCCTCGGCGGCTGGACCGGCTTCCAGTTCGCCCCGTCCATCGAGAACGAGTTCATGACCGCCTCGATCACGATGCCGCTGGGCACCCCGGCGGAAGCGACCTCGGACGCGGTCGCGACGTTCGAGGCGGGGGCCGCCCGGCTGCGCGCCCGGCTGGAGGGCGAGACCGGCGTGGACCACTTCCGGCACGTGGCGACGACGATCGGCGATCAACCGGTGCAGGCGAGCGGCGGGGGGCGCGTGGGACGGATAAGCGCCGACGTCGTGGCCGCCGCCAACATCGGCGAGGTGACCATCGAGCTCGCGCCCGCGGAGACGCGCTCCTACACCAGCGAGCAGCTCGGCCTGCTGTGGCGGGAGGAGACCGGGCCGGTGCCGGAAGCGGTCGCCATCGACTTCCACACCTCGCTGCTCAGCGCCGGCGAAGACGTCAACGTCGAGCTCTACGGGCCCGACCTCGACCGCCTGCGTGCCGCCGCCGACCGGCTCCGGGGCGGGTTGGCCACCTACGCCGGAGTCTTCGGCATCGCCGACACCGTCCGCACCGGCAAGTCGGAGATGCGGCTCGACATCCGCCCCGCGGCCGAAGGGCTCGGGCTGAGGCTCGAGGACCTGGCGCGCCAGGTGCGGCAGGCGTTCTACGGCGAGGAGGCCCAGCGCATCCTGCGGGGGCGGGACGACGTCCGGGTCATGGTGCGCTACCCGCGCGAGCAGCGGCGATCGCTGGGCGACCTGGAGGACATGCGCATCCGCCTGCCCGACGGGGGGGAGGTGCCGTTCCGCCAGGTGGCGCTGGTCGAGCCCGGGCGCGGCTTCGCCTCGATCCGGCGCATCGACCGCAACCGCGCCGTGAACGTCACCGCGTCGGTCGACCCGCAGGTCGTCTCGACGGCGGCCCTCGTCGCCGACCTGCGCAGCCGCATCCTGCCCGAGGTGGCGGCGGAGTTCCCCGACGTCTTCTACGTGTTCAGGGGCACGCAGGAGGCGCAGGAGGAAGCGGTGGGCGACCTGCGGGGGGGGGTGCTGCTGGCGCTGATCATGATCTTCGGCCTGCTCGCGATACCCCTGCGGTCGTACGTGCAGCCCCTCATCATCATGGGCGCCATCCCGTTCGGCCTCGTCGGCGCGCTGTGGGGGCACGTGGTGATGGGGCTCGACGTCACGTTCCTGTCGCTGCTCGGCTTCGTCGCGCTGACCGGCATCGTCGTCAACGACAGCCTGATCATGGTCGACTTCATCAACCGGGCGCGAAGCGTCCCCGGCGGGACCGCGGTGGCGGAGGCGCCTCCGCCGGACGGCGGGCCGCCGGCCGCGGCCTGTCTGGAGCACGCCATCCGCCAGGCGGGCGGGCAGCGGTTCCGCCCCATCGTGCTCACGTCGCTGACCACCTTCGCGGGCCTGATCCCGATGCTGGCGGACCGCAGCATGCAGGCCGCGTTCTTCGTGCCGATGGCGGCCTCGCTCGCGTTCGGGGTGCTGTTCGCAACCGTCATCACGCTGTTCCTGGTGCCGGTCGCCTACGCGATTCTCGACGACCTGCAGCGGCTGGCGTGGGGGTCCGGGCGGTGACGTCCACGACGACGACTCCCACCGCCGGCGTGCCGGACCTGGATATAATCGACCGTCAGGATCTGATGCACGGGGGAGAGGCATTGTGACGAACAGACGTCCCGGCTTTGGTGTGCGCTACGCCGCGGTCGCGCTCGGCGTCGCGTGCCTGTGGCCGGCCGCGGCGGCGGCCCAGGAGCGGTACACGCGGGCGGAGGAGAACGAGTTCCACCGCGCCGCCACCCGCGCGCTGGCCCACGGCGAATACGACGAGGCGCGGGCCCTGGCCGGGGAGCGTGACCCTGCCGACCCGTCGTCGGCGGCGCTGCTGGCGCGGCTCGACGTCCTGCGCGGCGAGTACGAGGCGGCCGAGGCGCGGCTCGCCCCGGTCGCGGAAGCGAACCCCGTGAGCGCGGCGGGGCTCGAGCTGGCGCTGCTGCAGCAGTACCTCGGCCGGCGCGACGAGGCGGCGGCCCGGTTCCGGGTGCTCGTCGACCGGCTGCAGCGCTCGCCCGACGCGGTCGACCTGTACCGGGCGGCCCAGGCCGCGCGGGCGCTCGGCCGCTACCGTCAGGCCAACGCGCTGCTGCGGAACGCGGCCGGCGCCGCCCCCGACGACCCCGCCATCCAGACCCTGTGGGGCGACCTGTTCGGGGAGAAGTACGACCAGGCGGAGGCCTCGCAGTCGTACATCGCGGCGCTGGAGATCGACGAGGAGTGGGCGCCGGCCCTGCTGGGGATGGCCCGCGCCCTCGCCGACACGAACCCCCCGGCGGCGAGCGCCTCCGCGAGCCGGGCCATCGAGATCGACCCCGAATACCTGGACGCGCACCTGTTCCTCGCCCAGCGCGGCTTCGAGGACCGCGACCACGAGGCGGGCCGGGCGGCGCTCGAGCGCGCCCTCGCCATCAACGACCGGAGCCTCGAGGCGCGGTCGCTGCGGGCTGCCGTCGCCTACGTCGAGGACCGGCTGGACGACTTCGAGACGGAGGTGCAAGGCGTTCTCGAGTTCAACCCGACCTACGGCGAGGTCTACCGGGTCGCCGGCAACCTCACCGCCCGCAACTACCGATTCGAGGAGGCGGCGGCCCTGGTGCGCCGGGGCCTGGCCATCGATCCGGCCAACACGCGCGCCTACGCCGAGCTGGGCATGCACCTGCTCCGCACCGGGGACGAGGCGGGGGCGCGGCTGGCCCTGGAGCGGTCGTTCGGGGAGGACCCCTACGACGTCATCACTTTCAATCTGCTGGAGATGCTCGACACCCTCGACGGGTTCGAGACGTTCGAGGAGGGCGACCTCATCGTCCGGCTCCATCCCGACGAGGCGCCGGTGCTGAAGGACTACGTGATCGAGATCGGCCAGCGCTCCCTCGACGAGCTCGCGGCCCGCTACGGCATGGAGCCGGAGGTGCCGATCCTTATCGAGGTGTTCCCGCAGCACGACCACTTCGCGGTGCGGACGCTGGGCCTGCCCGGCATGATCGGGGCGCTCGGGGCCTGCTTCGGCAGGGTGGTGACCCTCGATTCGCCCCGCGCGCGAAGCCCCGGCGATTTCAACTGGCAGTCGACGCTGTGGCACGAGATGGCCCACGTCATCGCCCTGCAGATGTCGAACCAGCGGGTCCCGCGGTGGCTGACCGAGGGGCTGTCGACGTACGAGGAGAAGCGGGCGCGCGGCGACTGGGCCCGCGACCAGGACCTCGAGTTCGCGACGGACCTCAACCGGGGCGACGTGCTTTCGCTGCGGGATCTGAATTCCGGCTTCTCGCGGCCCGACAAGATCTCCATCTCATACTTCCAGGCCTCGGTGCTCGTCGAGCACATGATCGATGCCTACGGCGAGTCGACCATCTACGACCTCCTGCGGGCCTACGGGGAGGGCCTCGACACCGAGGCGGCCCTCGACCGCGTGGGGCTCGGCTTCGACACGTTGCAGGCGTCGTTCGACGCCTACCTCGAGGTCCGGTTCGGCGCATTGCGCCGGGCCATGGAGAACCCCGAGCAGCCGAACCCGGGGGCCGCGGGAGCGCTCGTCCGGCGGCTCGGCGACCCGGATGAGCCGCCGGGCCCGGGGGCGCCGGACCGGGAGCTGGAGGGCGAGGCCCGGCTCGAACGCCTGCGCGAGCTGGGCGAGGAGCATCCGGGCAGCTATCCGGTTCAGATGTCCCTGGGCCACGCCCTGTGGGCCGACGGCGACGTCGAGGCGGCGCGGGCCGCGTTCGAGAGGGCGGCGGCGCTTGCGCCGATGGCCACCGGCGACGGCAGCGCCGACCTGCCGCTGGCCGCCATCGCCCTGGAGCAGGAGGACCGGGAACGGGCGATGGGGCATCTCGAGGCCCATCTCGAGCACGACCATCGCGCCCTCGGCGCGGCCCGGCAGCTCGCCGTCCTCGCGGAGGAAGCGGGCGACGACCGCCGCCGCGGCCGCGCCTACGAGCTGATCACGGCGCTGGACCCGTTCGACGCCGAGCCCCACCAATCGCTCGGCCGCCTCGCGATGGCCGCCGGCGATACCGCGACGGCGGTGCGGGAGTTCTCGATCGCGCTGGGGGCGGGGCCCATCGATCGGGTGTCGGCCCACGTCGATCTCGCGGACAGCCACCTGGCCGCCGGCGACATGGACGCCGCGAGGCGGCAGGTCATCGCCGCCCTCGAGATTGCCCCGACCTACGAGCGGGCCCAGGAGATGCTGCTGGAGATCGTGGAGGCCGGCCTGTGACGCCGGCCTCCACGGCGGCGCTGCTGCTCGCGGCCGGCCTGCTCCCGGCCGGCGCGGCTCCGGCCGCCGCCCAGCCCCCGGGCGCGGTCATCACCGACATCGACGCGGCGCCCCCGACGCCCCAGCTCGACGGGCTGGAGTGGACCTTCGTGCGCATCCGCTACAGCTCGTGGGAAGAGCAGCTGCGGGCCTTCCGGGCGCGGTACTGGAGCGACCCCTGGGCCATCGACGGCCCCGCGGCCGAGCAGAACCTGTCGCGCCGCCTCGGGCGGGTCACCTCGATACGCGTCAAGGACCCGGTGGTGCTGACCCTGAACGACGAACGGCTGTGGGAGTACCCCTGGATCTACTTCGTCGAGCCCGGGAACCTGCGGCTGAAGCCGGAGGAAGTGGAGCTCCTGCGGGAGTTCCTGCTGCGGGGGGGCACGGCGACGTTCGACGACTTCCACGGGCCGATCGAGTTCGGCACCGTGCAGAAGGAGCTCCTGCGGGTGTTCCCCGAGCGGGAGATCGTGAAGCTGCCGCTCGACCACCCCGTGTTCAGCGCCTTCTACCGGCTTACCGAGTACCCGCAGATCCCGGGGCTCGGTTCGTTCTTCAACGGGGTCACGTGGGAGAAGGGGGGAGTCGAGGCAGGGCTGCACGCGGTTCTCGACGACGACGGCCGCGCCATGGTCCTGCTCAACTTCAACACCGACATGGGCGACGGCTGGGAGTGGTCGAACGCCGAGGACTACCCGGGCTACATCCGGTACACCGCCCAGGCCTACCGCATGATGATCAACGAGGTCGTCTATGCGCTCACCCACTGACACCATGTCCGGCCGCCCGCATGGCTGACGTCCCGGCCGAACCCGTCGACGCCGTCGGGACGCCTCCCGCTCCACCGGCCGGCCTCTCCGCCGCGGCCGAGGCGGCGGCGGCCGCGGCCCGGGATCTCGCGCGCAGCCGCGAGCGCATCCTCGGCGAGCTCCGCCGGGTGATCGTCGGCCAGGACGAGGCCATCGACCTCGTCCTGACCGCCCTGTTCACGGGGGGGCACTGCCTGATCACGGGGGTGCCGGGGCTCGCCAAGACGCGGCTCATCAAGGCCCTCGCCGACATCCTGGACCTGCCGTTCAAGCGCATCCAGTTCACGCCGGACCTCATGCCGGCGGACATCACCGGGACCGAGATCCTCGACGAGTCGAGCGGCCACCGCACCCTGACCTTCAGCGAGGGGCCCATCTTCGCCCAGATCATCCTCGCCGACGAGATCAACCGGACGCCGCCGAAGACGCAGGCGGCGCTGCTCGAGGCGATGCAGGAGCACCACGTCACGGTGGCGGGGCACACCTATCCGCTCCGGCAGCCGTTCTTCGTGCTCGCCACCCAGAACCCGATCGAGCTCGAGGGCACGTATCCGCTGCCCGAGGCGCAGCTCGATCGCTTCATGTTCAACGTGGTCATCCGCTACCTCTCCGAGGACGACGAGGTCAGCGTGGTGACCGCGACCACCGGCGACGACGAGCCGCGGCTGTCGCGGGTGCTCGACGGGGACGACATCCTCGCCGCGCAGCACCTCGTGAGGCGGGTGCCGGTGGCCGAGGAGGTCGCGCGCTACGCGGTCCGCCTCGTCGACGCCTCGCGGCCGGGGCAGCCCAACGCGCCGCCCTTCGTCGAGAAGTGGGTCCGGTGGGGGGCGAGCCTGCGCGCGTCCCAGGCCCTCGTCCTCGGCGGCAAGGCCCGGGCCCTGGTGCGCGGGCGCTACCACGTCTCGGTGGACGACGTGCGGGCGCTGGCCCACCCCATCCTCCGGCACCGCATCATCACCAACTTCTACGCCGAGTCGGACGGCGTCGACGCCGACGCGGTGATCGACCGCCTGATCGAGACGGTGCCCGCCCCGGCCAGCGGGATGTGAGGGCGGCCATGGCAAGCCCGCCAATCGTCGGCTTCGGCTCCGCTCGGCGCCCGACCAATCCTGCCGGAGCCCGCGCCGTTCCCACGGCGCAGACCGCTGGCGCGGCGCCCCGCGAGCTGTCTCTCCTCGACCCCGCCGTGGTGGCGCGCATCGGCTCGCTCGAGCTGATCGCCCGGGCCGTCGTCGAGGGGTTCCTCGTCGGCCTCCACCGCAGCCCGTTCAAGGGGTTCAGCGTCGAGTTCAGCGAGTTCCGCCCATACCTGCCGGGCGACGACCCGGCCACCATCGACTGGAAGCTCGCCGCGCGCCGCGACCGCTACTACGTCAAGCGGTTCGAGGAAGAGACCAACCTCGAGTGCCACCTCCTGCTCGACGTCAGCGCGTCGATGGCCTACGGCTCGCACGCCGTCGACAAGCTTCGGTACGGGTGCTTCGTGCTCGCCGCGCTCGCCTACCTCATGCACCGCCAGCGGGACGCGGTCTCCCTCACCCTCTTCGATCACGAGGTGGTCGACGCGGTTCCCGCTGGCGCCCGGAGCGGCCATCTCCGCCGGATCCTCGCGCGGCTGAGCCGGGCCGAGGCGGGGGCCCGATCGGACGTGGCCATGCCCCTCCACCGGCTCGCCGCCCGCATGCGGCACCGCGGCCTCGTGGTGCTGGTCTCCGACCTCCTGGACGATCCCGCGGGCATCATCGAGGGGCTGAAGCACCTGCGGTTCCGGGGGTCGGACGTCCTCGTGTTCCAGGTCCTCGATCCGGCCGAGCTGACGTTTCCGTTCGAGGAGGCGGCGAGGTTCCGGGACCTGGAGTCGGCCGACGAGGTGCCGGTGGTGCCGGCCCGCGTGCGGCGGCGCTACCTGGCCGAGATCGACGCCCTCGTCGCGCGCTACCGCGACGCCCTCCGCCCCGCCGACGTCGACCACCACGTGCTCCGCACCGACCGTTCCCTGGACGCGGCCCTCCTCGCGTTTCTCGCGGTTCGCGGGCGGAGGCGGTGAATGGGGTTCCTGACGCCGGCGCTCCTGCTCGGCGCCCTGTTTCTCGCGGTTCGCGGGCGGAGGCGGTGAATGGGGTTCCTGACGCCGGCGTTCCTGCTCGGCGCCTTGGCCGTCGCGGTGCCCATCGTCCTGCACTTCCTGCGGCGCGAGCGGCTGCCGCAGGTGCCGTTCAGCGACGTGCGGCTCCTGCGGGGCGCGCGGCTAGAGCAGACCCGCCGGCAGCGGCTGCGGGAGCTCGTGCTGCTGGCGCTGCGCGTGAGCGCGCTGCTGCTGCTCGCGCTGGCGTTCGCGCGGCCGTTCGTCGTCGACCGGGGCGCGGCGGGGGAGGGCGCGACGGTGGTGCTGGTCGACACGTCCTTCAGCGTCTCCGCCCCCGGCCAGGCGGCCGAGGCGCGGGCGCTCGCCCACGCGGCCATCGAGGCGGTCCCGGCCGGGCGGCTCGTGGGGGTGGTGGCGTTCGACGACGCCGCGCGGGTCGTCGCCCCGCTCGCGATCGCGAGCGCCGGGGCCCACGCGGCGGTCGACGGGCTGTCGCCGCGCCCGCGCGCCACCCGTTACCGCGACGGGCTGGCCGCCGCCTCGACCCTGATCGGAGACCGGCCCGGGCGGGTGGTGGTGGTGACCGACCTGCAGGCGGGGGGTTGGGAGACGGGGGCAGGCCGCCTCTCGCCCCACGTGCAGGTGGAGACCCGGCGCGTGGCCGCGCCGGCCGGCAACCTCGCGGTGGTGGGCGTCGACCGGGAGCCGTCGGGCACCGCGGTCCGGCTGTCCCGATGGGGCGACGGCGACGAGAGCACCCGCCTGACGATCGAGGTGGACGGCGAGCCGGTCGACGAGAGCTTCCACCGCGTGGAGCCCGGCGAATCGACGATCAGGCGCCCCTTGATTCTGCCCGCCTCGGGGGTGGTGACGGCCGCGGTCTCCGACCCGACGGGATATCCCGCCGACGACCGTCGATACCGCCGGCTGGAGGCGGCGGCCTCGGCCGCGGTGCTCCTGGTCGCCGACAGCGGGGGGGGCGAGATCTACCTGGAGCGGGCGCTCGCCCCCGGCGACGGGGTGGGCGGGCTCACCGTCGCCACGGCGTCGGCGGCCGACCTCGGGGCGCGGCCGGACCTGCTGGCGGCGGCGTCGGTGGCGGTGCTGACCGGCGTCCGCGGTCTCGACCGCGCCGGGCGCGAGCGGCTCGAGGCGTTCGTGCGGGGCGGGGGCGGACTGCTCGCGGTCGACGGCCCGGCCGCCGCCGCGGCGGCGAGGGCGGGGCTCCTGGATACCGGCGACGGCCCCGGCCCGGCCGCAGCCCCCGCCCACGCGGAGCCGTTGGCTCTCGTGGCCGCGGATCGCCGCCATCCGCTGGTTCGCGCCCTCGGCGGGCTGGCCGGTCGGCTCGGCCGGTCCCGCTTCGTGCGGACGGCGGGGCTCGCCGCCGCGGACGGCGGGGTGGTCTTCTCGTTCACCGACGGCGCTCCGGCCCTGGTGGAGCACTCGGTCGGCGCCGGGAGGGTGCTCGTCTTCGCGTCCGACCTGCGCAACGAGGGGAACGACCTGCCCCGCCGGCCCGAGTTCGTGCCGTTCGTGCACGAGCTGGTGGGCTACCTCACGGCCCAACCGGCGCGGTCCCGGGAGCTCGTCGTCGGCGCGGCCCCGCCGGGTGCGCCGGGCGAGCCGGGGCCGGCGCGTCTCCCGGGCGCCCCCGGCCCCGTCGTGCTGAACGTCGACCCCCGGGAGTCGGCGTTCGAGCCCCTCACCGACGAGGGTTTCCGGGAGTCGGTCGACCGCCTCGCCCGGGAGGTGGGGACCGGGGACGACGAGGCGATGCCTCCCGAGGCGGAAGTGCCTCCGGAGGAGGCGGCGCAGGGCCTCTGGCGCTATCTCCTGATCGGGATGGCCCTCGTGCTCGTCGCCGAAGGGCTGCTGGCCGCCCGGACCCCTTAGCAGCCCGCGGGGCGGGACGGCGCCCGGTTGCCGCCGCCGGGGCCGGGTGAGACAATTGGCGCCATGGCTGACGGGCACGGGGCGGAGCTGCGAATCGCCTTGGCCAGGGTCCGGCGCCGCTGGCTGGCCGCGTGGTGGCTGCACGGTCTGGCCCGTGTCGCCGGCGGCGTCTGCGCGGGCCTGCTCGCGGTCATCGGGGCCGAGCTGCTTCTGGCGCCGCCGGACGTCCCGTTGCTGGCGACGGCGGCGGCCGCCCTCGCGGCGGCGCTCGCGTTCGCGGCCCGCGTGCTGTGGAGGCTCGGCCCGCCGCCGTCCGACGGGCGGGTCGCGCGGCTCGTCGAAGAGCGGTGCCCCGAGCTGGAAGACAGGGTGGCCAGCGCCGCCGCCCTCGCCGCGGGGCGGCGGACCGCCGGCTTCGAGGAGCTGGTGGTCGCCGACGCCGCCGAACGCCTGCGCCGCATCGACCTCGCCCGGGTCGTCACCCCGGCGCGGCTGCGCGGCGCCGCCGCGCGGGGACTGCTGTCGCTGGCCGCGCTCGCCGCGGTCGTCGTCCTCGGGTCCACCCCCCTCGGCCGGATCGCCCGCACCGCGTGGCTGCATGCCTCGCCGTCCGGCGCGGAGCTCGCGGTCGAGCCCGGCGACTTCCGCCTCGTCGCCGGCCAGCCCCTCCGCGTCCGCGCCCGGTTCAGGGACGGCGGGGGCGCGGCCCGGACCCCTCCTGTTCTCTCGGTGCTCGACGGCATGGCCCCGCGTGACGTCCGCATGCGGCCGTCCGGCGACGGCTACGTCGCCGAGTTCCCGTCGGTGACCCGCAGCTTCCGGTACCGGGTCGGGGCCGCCGCGTTCTCCTCGCCCGACTATCTCGTCGAGGCGCTGTCGCCGCCCCGGGTCATGCGCATCGACGTCGAGTACGCCTATCCGGCCTTCACCGGACTCGCGCCGCGGTCGGAGGAGGACGGCGGCGACCTGTTCGCGCCCGCCGGCACCGCGGCCAGGCTCGTCGTCCACACCGACAAGCCGGTCGTCGAAGGGGCACTCGTGCTCTCCGACGGCGGCCGGGTGGCCCTGGCCGACACCGGGGACGCCGGCCGGCGCGCCGCCACCCTCGTCGTCGAGGGCGACGGCCGGTACCGGGTGAGGGTCGTCGACGCCCACGGGCTGTCGAACCGGGACGCGGCCGACTACCTCATCCGCGCCACCGCCGACCGCCCCCCGTCGGTGCGGGTGCTGCGCCCCGGCGGCGACCGGGAGGTCACGCCGCTCGAGGAGGTGACCATCGAGGTGCGGGCCGACGACGACCACGCCGTCGAGCGGCTGGACCTGATCTACACGGTCGTCGGCCGGACGGAGCGGACGCTGCCGTTCGACGTTCCCGGCGGGGCCTCGGCGGTGACCGGGGTCCGCACCTTTTTCGTCGAGGACCTCTCGGTGGAGCCCGGCGACGTCGTCACCTACTTCGCGCGGGCGCGCGACTCGGGTCGCGGCGGGGTGCCGGCCGAGGCGCGCTCGGACCTCTACTTCCTGGAGATCAGGCCGTTCGGCAACGAGTTCGAGGAGGCCCTCAGCCAGGGCGGCCTGGGTCCGCAGGCGGCCGAGATCGGCCGGTTGGTGGGGTTGCAGAAGCAGATCGTGGTGGCCACGTGGCGTCTCGACCAGACGGCCGGCAGGCGCGAGGACGACGTGCGGGCGGTCGCGAAGGTGCAGGGCGACGTGCGCGACACCACGGTGGCCGCCGTGGGCGCGGCGGGGGGGATGTTCGGGCGGAGCCGCCGCGGCGCAGACGGCGACCCCGGCCCCGACGTCCAGCGTCAGGCGCTGCAGGCCGCGGTCGAGGCGATGACGGCGGCGGAGGCGGCGCTCGAGGCGTTCGACACCGCCTCGGCGATGCCGCACGAGACCGAGGCGCTGAACCAGCTGCTGACCGCCCAGGCCGCGGTCCGGCGCCGGCAGGTCTCGATGCAGCCGGGCGGGGGGGCGGGGGGGCGGCAGGCACAGCTCGACCTCTCGCAGCTCTTCGACCGGGAGCTGCGGCGCGAGCAGGAGACCAGCTACGAGACCGGCCGGCAGCCCGGCGAGCCGGAGGGCGCCGGGGACGACGAGGCGCTGGACCGCCTGCGGGAGCTCGCCCGGCGGCAGGAGCGGATCAATCGGGACCTGCGCCAGCCTCCCGAGACCGGCACGGCGGAGGAGCGACGGCGAAGGCTGGAGCGCTTGAGACGGGAGCAGCAGGAGCTGCGAGCCGAGCTCGAGGCCCTGGCGGAGCGAATCGGCCGGGCGGCCCGATCGGACGGCGGAACCGGGGAGGACGGCGGAACCCGAGAGGACGGGGATCCAGGCGACGAGATCGGCCGGGCGTCGGAGGAGATGCAGCGCGCCACCAGCGGCCTGGGCCGCGAGGACGCGGGGGCCGCGCGTGAGCACGGCGACCGGGCCGCGGACACCCTGCGGCGGCTCGCGGCGCGCCTGCGGGGCGAGATCCCCGGCGAGGGGGCGGGAGCGCCGGGCGAGCCGCCGGACGAGGCCGGGCAGCGGCTGGCGGCCGAGCTCGAGACCGCCCGGCGGCTCCTCGAGCGCCTGCAGGCTTCCGCCGGAGACGCGGGCCGCCCGGCCGACGCGGGCGAGCCCTCGGATGACCGCCCGTCTCCCGGAGAGCCGACGCCCGGCTCGCGACGCGGGAACGAGGCGGAGCCGACGGGCGAGCGCTCGGGCGGGGACGCTGGCGAAGCCGGGCGCCGGGCAGGCCGGTCCGAGCGGCCGGGCGGCGACGACGCGGGTCCGGCCGCGGACTCGGGACGGGAGGCGGCGGCCGAGCTGGCCCGGCACCCCGGGCTGCTTCGGGCCCTGGGAGAGGCCGACCCCCGCCTGGCGGCCGACCTGGAACGGTGGGCGCGGCAGTGGCGCAACCGGTCCGCCCCCGGTACCGACCCAACGAGGCTCGACTACGCCCGATGGACCTCCCTTCGTCGCGGCCTGGTCACCGCCCTGCAGCGGTTCGAGAGGGACCGCGCGCGTGAGCTCGCGGAGCGGACGCTTCGGGATCGGTACGCGGGGGGGCCGGACGACGCCGTGCCGGAGCGCTATCGGCGCCTCGTGGAGCAGTACTACCGGTCGCTGGCCGGCCCCCGGGCGGACCCGTGATGCGCCTGGCCGCCCCGTGGCCGTGGTGGGTGACGCTGGTACTGGCCGCGGCTCTCGCCGTCGCCGCCGGCTGGGGCTATCTGCGGCCTGTGGCGGCGTTGTCGCGGTGGCGCCGCGGCCTGCTGACCGGGTTGCGGCTCTGCGTCTTCCTGCTCATTCTGCTCCTGCTCGCCCGGCCGGTGCGGGAGGAGCCGGCATCGGCGGAGCTCCCGGTGCTGCCCGTCCTGCTCGACGTGTCGCGCAGCATGGGCGTCGCCGACGCGGGCGGCGCGCCCCGTCTCGACGCGGCGGTGGCGGCGATCCGGGACGACGTGATTCCCGCTCTCGCCGGCCACGTGCGGATCGAGCTGTGGGGGGTCGGCGAACGTCTCGAGCCCCTCGATCTCGAGACGGCCCGGCCCGAGGCTCGCTGGAGCGACCTGACGGGCGCCCTCGCCGAGGTCCGGGATCGCTACGCGGAGCGGCGGACGGCCGGCGTCGTGCTCGTGTCCGACGGCGCCGACACCGGAGCCGGCGTTGCCGGCGCGCCGGCCGGACCGCCCGTCTTCACGGTGGGCGTGGGCGCCCGCGAGCCCGCCCGGGACCGCGAGGTGCTGGAGGTGAGCGCGGGCCGGCCGGCCGCGGCGGGGTCGGCCGTCGACCTCGCGTTCTCGACCGTCGGCCACGGGTTCGACGGCGAGCCGTTCGACGTCCGGGTGCTGGAGGACGGCCGACTGGTCGCGGCGGTGACGGTCGACCCGCCGGCGGACGGCGCCGCCACCCGGACGGTGGTGCCGGTGTCGCCGAACCGGGAGAGCGCGACCCTCTACACGGTCGAGATTCCCGTCGACGCGGGCGAGGCGGTGGCCGCGAACAACGCGCGCCGCGTGCTGGTGCCGCCCCCCGCCCGGCCCCGGCGCGTGCTGCTGGTCGAGGGCGCCCCCGGCTACGAGCACAGCTTCCTCAAGCGCGTCCTGCGCGGCG
Organism: Vicinamibacterales bacterium; assembly: GCA_965207675.1. Taxonomy (GTDB): domain Bacteria; phylum Acidobacteriota; class Vicinamibacteria; order Vicinamibacterales; family UBA8438; genus JAJEEA01. Next base: position 2,778,332 of record CBDBMY010000011.1, on the reverse strand, counting down.
ATCCCGGCGTCGTCGTCGACGCGGTCGTCGACAAGGGCCGCAACGACCTCGGCGAGCCCACGTTCTACGTCCAGGGCGCGGCCGGCCGGGTCGAGGCGCTGGCCGGGGGGTTTCCGGCGACGCGCGAAGCGTTGTTCCGCTACGACGCCGTCATTCTGGGCAACGCCGGGCCGGAACGGCTGCGCCCGTCCCAGATGGAGGATACCGCCGCGTTCGTGTCCGAGCGGGGGGGAGGCCTGCTCGTCATGGGCGCCCGCTCGTTCGAGGGGCGCGGCTTCCAGGGCACGCCCCTCGAGGCGTTGCTGCCGTTGGCGCTGCGGGAAGAGGGGCGCGCGGGGGTGCTCGGGGCGGGCGCGGCCGCGGGCGCGGCGCCGCGCATCGTCCTCACGCCGGACGGGGAGCGCCATCCCGTCATGCGCCTGGGGGCGAGCGTCGAGGAGACGACCGCGGGGTGGGCGGCGATGCCCGCGCTGGGGCGCGTCGTTCCCCTCGGGCCCCCGCGGCCCGGCGCGACGGTGCTCGCCGTCGCGCCCGGCGAGCCGGCGGCGCGGCCGGTCGTCGCGGTGCAGCGCTTCGGGCGCGGCCGCGCCATGGCTTTCGCCGGGGAGGCGTCCTGGCGCTGGCGGATGCTGGCCCCCTCGACCGACCGGACCTACGAGCGGTTCTGGCGCCAGACGGCGCGATGGCTCGGGGGCGGCGCCCCCGATCGCGCTGTGCTGCGAGTCGACGGCGGGCGGTTCGAGGGCGAGGGGCTGCGCATCGAGGTGGACGCGGCCGACGAACGATTCGTACCGCTGACCGGGGCCCGGGTACAGGTTCGCGTGGAAGATCCGCACGCCGGCCGGCGCGAGCGGCCGGCGCTGCCTCGGCCCGGCGAGCCGGGACGTTACGCGGCGACGGTCGCCCCGGGGGGGACGGGCGTGCACACGGTGACGGCGGTCGTCGAGCACGATGGCGGCGTCCTCGAGCCGGCGGCCGTTGCGGTCCTGGTGGGCCGGTCGGATCCGGAGCTGAGCGACCCCCGCCGCCACGATCGCGTCCTGCGCCGTCTCGCCGAGGCCGGCGGCGGCCGCTCGTTCGGGCCCGGCGACACGGGGGGGCTCGCGGACGCCGTGCGGGCCGGGCTCGGTCCCCCGCCCGCCCCCGTGCTCCGCGACGCCTGGGACAACGTGTGGGGGTTTCTCCTGATCGTCGGTCTCCTCGCCGCCGAGTGGGGATTCCGGCGCCGGTGGGGGCTGCGATGAGCCGGGCGCGCCGCCACCTCTCGGCCGCCGTGCTCGCGGCGCTTCTGACCGGGCTCGCTCCGGCCGCCCCGTCGGCACAGGACCGATACGTCCTGGTGGTCGGCGGCGCCTCCGGGGGGACCGAGTTTCGCGAGAGGCATGCGCGGTGGCGCACCGATCTGGTCGGCGCCCTGCGCGGCCTCCCGGGGTTCGACGAGGGCCACCTGATCGTGCTCGCCGAGAATCCCGGCCCCGGCGCGGGACGGGCGTCGCGCGCCGGCGTCCGGCGGGCGGTCGACGCGTTGGCGGGGCGCATGGGTGACGACGACATCCTCTACGTCTTCCTCATCGGCCACGGCTCGTTCGACGGCGTGGACGCCAAGTTCAACCTCGTCGGCCCCGACCTCGAGGCGGGCGAGTGGGACCGCTGGCTGGGGGACCTGCCGGGGCGGCTCGTGTTCGTCAACACCGGCAGCGCGAGCTTTCCGTTCCTCCGGCGGTTGTCGGCGCCGGGGCGGACCATCGTCACCGCGACCGAGTCGACGGCCCAGCGTTACGACACCGTGTTCCCCAGGTTCTTCATCGACGCCCTCGGCGATGCCGCCGCCGACGAGGACAGGGACGGACGGGTCTCGGTGCTCGAGGCGTTCGAGCACGCGAGCCGCGGCGTGCGGGAGTGGTACCGGCAGCGGGGACGGCTGGCGACGGAGCGGGCCCTGATCGACGACAATGGAGACGGCCGCGGCCGCGAGGCCGGCCAGCCGGGGCCGGACGGGCTCGTCGCCGCCCGGCTGCACGTCGGGGCGGGGCCCGCGGTCGCGCTCCCCCCGTCGACCGATCCGGTGCTGGCGCCGTTGCTGGCGCGGCGGGCGGCCCTCGAGGAGACGGTTCACGAGCTGAAGGCGGTGCGGCCGAGCATGTCGGCGGCCTCGTATCGCGAGGAGCTCGAGCGCACGCTGATCGAGCTGGCGCGGGTCTCCCGTCAGATCCGCCGTCTGGGATCGAGCCCGCGGGAGTCTGCGCCGCGGGAGTCCGCGCCGCAGGGGTCTGCGTCGCAGGAGTCCGCGCGGTAGAACGGCGCGGCCTTCCGGGAGGGTCGGTTGGACGCCAGGCCGAGCTCCCGGCGACGACTGGCGGGCTCGAACGGCGCGGACCCCTTGGCGCGTTGGCTGCGCGCCGACCGGAGATCGCGGCGCGACCTTCCGTTCGGGTTCGGCGACGATTGGCGGGCTCGATCGGCTTGGGCCCCGGCACGGTTGGTCGGGCGGCGGCCGGAGCCGCCAGGCAGGAATCCCGTTCTCCATGCACTGTGCAGCCTGCGGCACCGAGATCGCGGACAAGGCGCTGATCTGCTTCCGATGCGGCGCCGCCACCGCGCGGCGGCGCCGCGAGCCGGCGCGGGTCGGCCGCCGCCGGCGGTGGCCCTGGATCGTTCTGCTCGGGCTCGTCCTGCTCGGGCTGGCCGGCTGGACGCTGCTCTGGGACGGATGGCTCGAGCGGCTCCGGGGACCGGCGCCGGTTTCCACTGCGCCGGCCCGCGATTGACGGCCGGTGCCGTGCGGGGGTCGCCGCCCCGAGGAGCTCCATTCCCGAGCCTGAGCCCGCCCCCGACGTCCGGAGGGGCGGTTGCCGCGCGGGGTCGCCGCCCTCGAGGAGTGCCATGGCTCTGCCGAGACTCGACGTCAGCGATGAGCACGGCCGGCGGGTCGTGAGCGTCGACAAGGATTCGTTCACCATCGGCCGGCGGATCGGGAGCGACCTTCACCTGACGAACGGTGACGTGTCGCGGGTCCATGCCGAGATCACCGCGGTCGAGGGCGGCTTCCGCCTCTGCGATCGCGGGTCTCGCCACGGCACCTTCGTGAACGGCGAGGCGATCACCGAGCATCGACTCGTTCACGGCGACCGGGTCCGCCTCGGCAATCGGGACGGGGCCGAGTTCGTGTTCCGGTCGGACGAGGACGCTACGGGCGCCGCCTCCACCGAGCTCGCCGCGGTGGGCGAGATGCACCAGGTCGCGGTGCTGCTGGAGGGGCTGAGGGCGCTGAGCTCGGGCAAGGTGCTCGACGACGTGTTGGCGATGGTCGTCGACTCCGCCATCGCCGTCAGCCGGGCCGAGCGCGGGTTCATCATGCTCGCGGGCGACGACGGCGGGCTCGAGTTCAAGCTGGGGCGCTCGCGCGGTCAGGCGACGCTGCCCGGGGACACCTTCCAGACCAGCCGGAAGATCCCGGAGGAGGTCTTTCGCGCGGGTCGCTCGCGCATCGAGACCGACCTGCTCGACGGCGACCTCGCCGATCAGCACATGGGCACCGTCGCCCTCGGCATCCGCAACGTCCTGTGCGTGCCGCTGCGGCTGGTGCGCTACGTCGAGTCGGGGGACGCCGCCGCCGAGGACCGTCGCATCGGCGTGCTCTACCTCGACAGCCGCACCAGGGGCGACCTGCTGTCACCCGAGACCGGCGCGACCCTCGACGCCCTGGCCGCCGAGGCCGCGGTGGCCATCGACAACGCGCGGCTTTATCGGGCCGCGGTCGAGAAGGCGCGGCTCGACCAGGAGATGGCCACGGCGGCCGAGATACAGCAGGCCCTGCTGCCGACCCGCAGCCGGACCGGACCGTACTTCGATGCCGTGGCGGAAATGCTGCCGTGCCTCTCGATAGGCGGCGACTTCTTCGAGTACATCGACCTGCCGAACGGGAGCTTCGGGCTCGCGCTCGGCGACGTCTCCGGCAAGGGGCCGCCGGCCGCCCTGCTCGGCGCCCTGACCCAGGGCAGCCTGACCGCGCAGACCGCCGCCGCTTCCGGGCCCGCCGACGCCCTGACCCGGCTCAACGCCGCCCTCGTCCACCGCGCCATCGAGGGCAGGTTCGTCACCCTGTTCTACGCCCAGCTCGACCCCGACGGCACGCTGACGTTCTGCAACGGCGGCCACAACCCGCCGTTCCTCGTCGACGGGCGCGGCGCGGTGCGCCGGCTCGAGACCGGGGGCATGCCGATGGGGCTCTTCGACGGCCTGTCCTTCGACCAGGAGTCGGTCAGGATGGAGCCCGGCGACTTCCTCGTCCTGTTCTCCGACGGGGTGTCGGAGGCCCTCGACCCCGACGGCAACGAGTTCGAGGACGCCCGCATCGTCGAGAGCATCGCCGGCGCCCCCGGTCGCGAGGCCCCGGCGCAGATGGAGCATCTGCTCTCGAGCGTGAAGGCGTTCACGGCCGGGGCGCCGCAGAACGACGACGTCACCGTGGTGGTCATCGCGTACCGGGGGCATCGCCCGCAGGCGTAAACGGGCGCTCGGAATCGGGCGTCTGACGAAGTGTAGCCCCAAGGGATCCGCTTGCAGACCCACACTGCCGGTATCGACGTCCGGCGTGCAACGCCGAGGGTCGCGCTCGCTCTGATCGCGTGGCTCGTTGCGGGTGCGCCCGCCGCGTCGCGCGCCCAGCCGGCGGCGTCCGAATCCGCCGTGGCGATCGAGGATCGAGGCGCCCCCCGGTCCCGGGGGGTCGCCGTCGCTCCCTTCTTCAACATCTCCGCGGAGCCGAACGACGCCTGGATCGGCACGGGCATCGCCGAGACGGTGGCGGCCGACCTCGACGGCACCGGCCGCGTGCGGGTGGTGGCCCACGAAGCCCTGGCCGGAGAGATGGGGGAAGCCGCCTTCGGCTCGGGCGGCGGTGACGCGGAACGCGCGGCGCGCGGCGCGGGCCGCCGGCTGGGGGCGGGGTGGCTCGTCACCGGGGGCTACCAGCGGCTGGGCGATCGCATGCGCATCACCGCGCGCCTCGTCGATACGACGAGCGGCGCCGTCGTGGCCAGCGTCAAGGTCGACGGCGTGGTCGGAGATCTCTTCGCGCTTCAGGACGAGGTGACGGAGGGGCTCGGGCCGGCGCTCGTGTCGGCGATGGAGGGCCCCGCGGCGGGGCGGAGCGTTCGCCGTTTCGGAGACGGGATCGGAAGCGGGAACGGCGCCGGCGAGGGAAGCGGCGCGTTCGGCGGGGGGGTGCCCGCCGCGTCGGGAGGGCGGGTGCGATCTCCGGGGGCGCTGTTTCCGGGCCGCCCCGCGCCCCCCGCGTTGGGAGGACCGGCAGGGGCTCTGTCTCCGGGCCGTCCCGCGCCCCCCGCTCGGGGAGGGCCGGCGTCGGTCGCAGACCGCGGGCGGGTCCTCGGGACCGGTGGGATATCGGGTTCCCCGCCTGCCGGCGAACGGGATGGGCCGCTCGACGGGCGCTTCCCACGGGCCGCCGGTGCGCCGCCGCCGTTCGCCGGCGTGGCCGGCAGCGTGGAGCTGGGGGCGCCGGCGGCATCGCAAAGCGGGGTACCGCGCACGGCGGGTTTCGCCAACGCCGGCATCCTGGCCGGACGGCCCACGCTGCGCCCGACGCGCACGGACGTACGGCCCGACATCGACGGCCGCCTCGACGACCTGGTCTGGCGCAGCGCAGTGCGCGTGACCGAGTTCGTCCAGCAGCAGCCGCTCGACGGGGCGCCCCCCACCGAGGACACCGAGGCCTGGATAAGCTACGACAGCCAGAACCTCTACCTCGCGTTCCACGCCCACTACGCGGACCCGGGCATCATGCGGGCGAACCGGGTCGACCGCGATCAGGCGTTCCGCGACGACAACATCACCGTCTACTTCGACCCGTTCCTCGATCAGCAGCGGGCCTACACCTTTTCGGTCAACGGCTACGGCGTGCAGGGCGACGCGATCATCAGCGCGCGCGGGCGCGGCGGCGGTGGCCGCCGCGGCGGCGGTGGCGGCGGGTTCGGCGGCCGGGGCATTCCGTGGGGCGACGACTCGTGGGACGCGCTGTTCGACAGCGGGGCGCAGATCGTCGGCGACGGCTTCACCGCGGAGATGGCCATTCCGTTCAAGAGCCTGCGCTATCCGCGGCGCGAGGGGGGCGTCCCGCATCGCTGGGGGTTCCAGATCGTCCGCGAGATCCGGGGCAAGGACGAGAACGTCGTCTGGGCGCCGATCTCGCGCGGCGTGGCCGGCTTCCTGCCCCAGATGGGGCTGCTCGAGGGGATGACGGACCTCTCGATGAGCCGCAACCTGGAGATCATGCCGGTCGCGACCGCGATCCAGCTCGGCTCCCTCGACACCGCGAGCGGCGACTTCGTCGGCGGGCGGGCGGAGCCCGAGGGGGGCGTCAACGTCAAGTACGGGATCACGTCGAACCTGACCGCCGACTTCACCTTCAATCCCGACTTCTCGCAGATCGAGTCCGACCGGCCGCAGATCGAGATCAACCAGCGGTTCGCCCTCTTCTACCCCGAGCTGCGGCCGTTCTTCCTGGAGGGCGCGGAGATCTTCAACGTGTTCGGCCCGATCAACTTCGTGCACACCCGGACCATTCGGGACCCGGACTGGGGCGCGAAGATCACGGGCAAGGTGGGGCGGACGTCGATCGGGTTCCTCGCCGCGAACGACGCGGCGGCGGGGTCGGTGGCGGGCCTCGCCGGGCCCGACGCGAGGGCCGGCGCCAACGTGATGATAGGGCGGGCGCGCTACGACCTCTACGCTGAATCGCACCTCGGGGCGATGGTGACGAACCGCGACTTCCTGGGCAGCGCCAGCCGCATGGTGCTGGCCGACGGGGCCTTCCGGCTGGGCCAGACCCAGTCGCTCGGGTTCAGCGCGGTTCAGACCGACAACCGCGACCTCGACGGCGTCGACTCCCGCGGCCGGCTGTTCGACGTCAACTACCGGCTGACCGGCCGTCACTGGAACATCTTCAACGGCACCTACATGCTCTCGCCCGACTTCCGGACCGACGTGGGCTTCGTGCGGCGGACCGATCAGCGCCGGAACGTCACGACCCTCGGCTACCGGTTCTGGCCGGAGAGCTGGCTGATCAACTGGGGGCCGAGCGTCACCTACGGCCGCAACTGGAACTACGACGACGTGCTCGAGGACGAGAGCCTCCGGGCGAGCCTCAACGCGACGTTCGCCAACAACATCAGCGCGAGCGTGAGCGTCAACCGCGACATGGAGCGCTACCTCGGCGTGAACTTCCACAAGGAGAGCTACCGGGCCTTCGGCCGCGTCAGCAGCAGCCGGAAGTTCTCGGTCGGCGGGTTCTTCCAGTACGGCGACGAGGTGCGCTACCAGGCGGACCCGTTCCTCGGCCGCGGCGGGAGCGGCGGGATGTTCGCCACCATACGGCCGGTGCCGCGGTTCCAGTCGCAGATCGACCTGAACACGAGCCGGCTCATCGACCCCCGCGACGACCGGCTGGTCTTCGACGTGACGATCGTGCGCGCCCTGAGCACCTACCAGGTCAGCGACCGCCTCGCGTTGCGGAACATCGCGGAGTTCAACACGCTGCAGGGCACCGTCGGCCTCAACGTGCTCGCGAGCTACCGGGTCAACGCGGGGACCGTCTTCTACATCGGCTACGACGACCGCTACCGGCAGGGCGACCTGATCGTCGGGGACGACCTCGACGGGGACGGCGTCCCCGACTACCTCTTCCCGTCGGTCACCGCCCTGCAGCGCACCAACCGGGCGTTCTTCACGAAGTTCCAGTACCTGTTCCGGTATTGAACCGAGGACGGTGCGGGACCTCTCCTCGTCGGCCGGGCCGGCCGGGCGTCACGGCGTGCCGGACTACCTCTTCCCGTCGGTCACCGCCCTGCAGCGCACCAACCGGGGCGTTCTTCACGAAGTTCCAGTACCTGTTCCGGTATTGAGCCGAGGACGCTGCGGGACTCCTCCTCGTCGGCCGGGCCGGCCGGGCGTCCGCGCCTCCGGTTTGCGCCCGCGGGTCCGTCCTCAGGCGGTTTCGTCATGCCGCTCGGGGTGGGCAATGATTGCCCGTTCCGGAGTCACTCTCCCGGCGAGGCCGCCATCACCGTGTCCGGCGTGATGATCGGCGCCCCGTGGAACCGGTTTCCCGCACTGCGCTTCAGCCACAGCGCGTAGTGCAATCGGCGACCGTGTCGGAAGGGGACGCGTTGCGCCTTGCGGGCCAGCTCTGCCAGCAGGGCGGTCGGATTGGCGCGGTCCGACCACTTCACTTCCCCGAGCAGCAGGTGCCGCCGGTCGGCGGACTCGGCCACGACGTCGAGCTCGATCGGGTCGCCGTCCACGCCGCGTCCCCACCAGCGCGATGCCGGGTTCCAGCGCAGGCCGTCGATCGCCAGGCGCGCCGCCGAGCGGCGGGCCAGCCCTTCCCACACCTCGGCCACGTGGCCCGCGAGCCTGGCCGACACGTCGGCCTGGACCGCGTCGATCAGATCGAGCTCGAGCCGGGATCGGTTCGGCGCGACGAACCGGTACCAGAACAGCAGGAACGGGTCGTCCAGCCGGTACAGACTGCGGCGCGTCGATCTGACGCTCTCGCCGAAGGGCACCTCCCGCCGCACGTAGCCCAGCTCGATCAGGCGGCTCAGGGGGCGGCTCAGGTTGGTGGCCGACTGCCCGACCCGGCTCGCGAGCTCGCTCAGCCGGTGGCACCCGGCGCCGATCAGGCCGAGCAGCGAGTTGGCCTGGACCGCACTGCGCATGTCGTCGAGCAGGAGGCGCTGCGGCTCGGCGTGCAGCACGCCGTTGCGGTCGAGGACGAGCGCGGCCAGCGCCTCGGTCGTCGACGGGTAGTCCGCGGCCAGCTCCCAGTTCCGGGGCAGGCCGCCCCAGACCGAGTACGCGACGACACCGCCCTCCGCGTCGAGCGGCAGCGCGACGGGCAGCGCCTCCGGGGGCATCGGCGCGACCTTGACGATTTCCGCGGCGCGGCCGTACAGCGGCGCCGACTCGTCCAGCACCAGGCCCTGCATCATGCGCTGCGACGACCCGCACACCACCAGCCGCAGCGGCCGTTCGCCGGGTCTGTCGACGATTCTCTGAATGATGCTCGGCAGCGCCGGGGAAGCCTGCACCAGGTAGGGCAGCTCGTCCAGCACCAGCCACGCGTCCCGAGGGGCCCTCACGCACCAGGTCTCCAGCACCGCGGCCCAGTCGTCGTACGAGGCGGCGGCGAACGCGGGCACGACGCGCTGCGCTTCGACCGAGAGGGCCCGGCGCTGCATGCCGGCGTCGCTGAGGTCGGCGAGGTAGTACGCGTGCCGGTGGCCGTGCAGTGCTTCCTGCAGCAGCCGCGACTTGCCGCACCTTCGCCGCCCGTAGACGACGATCATCGCGCCGTCCGGCCGGGACAGGGCTCGTCGCAGGCGGGCGAGCTCACGAACGCGGTCGATGAAGGGGAGCCGCACGAAAAAAATTATGACCGTAGATCATTATGAACGTAAAGCATAATGTTTGCCGTTCGCGAAATCGGCCTGCTGCCCGGGGACACGCTCCATATCGGCCGACGCGGCCGATGGGCCACCGAGGCGTCGACGCCCTCACCTTCAGCCTCGGCGATCTCTGGCCGCCGGTGGCCCAGGTCATGAGTGCACGTGGCAAACGCGCATGAACGGTGGGAGCGCAGGGGGGTGCGAAACGCCACCGCTCAGGGGCGGCCTGACTCCCGCGCGATCACGGCGGCCCGAAGCTCCGTCACGTGCTCTGCCCTGATCAGGATCGTCCCCGCCGCCGCCGCGCCGTCGGTCCAGATTGGCGCCGCCCGCCCCGCCGCCGCGTACGCCGCGGCGAGCGCCTCGCGCAGATCGAGCAGATGCGCAAGCCTGACCGGCGTCACGCCGGCCGTGAGGACGGGGTCCATCCAGGCGAACGGCGGCAGCGCCGCCCTTCGCCGCAGGGCGTCCACGCGCGTCCGCAGCTCCGCGAGATGGATGGCCCTGACCGGCGTCGCTCCAGGCCGGATCGGGTCGTCGGTGAAGGTCCCCGGTCTCGCCACCGTCACCGTGAATGACGCGGTAGCGCTCAGACCGTGCGGGTCGGTCGCGGTCACCCTGATCGTCGCGGTGCCGGTGCCCACCGACGTGAACGTCAGGCGGGCGCCGGCCAGGCCCACCGCCACCGCGTCGGGCGCCGACGACCGCACGGCGAAGGTCAGCGCGTCGCCATCGGGATCCGCGAACGCCCGCGCGACGTCCACCGCCAACACGCCGGGCGGCGCCGGCAGCGACCGGTCCGGCAGCGCTCCCACCAGGACCGGCGGCCGGTTGGCGTCGGGGATGGGGCGCTTTCGCCACCGGGCCACGGCCGGGCCGGTGTTGACGATTACGGCCGCCGCATCGGCCGGCCCGGTCAGTCCCGAGCCGCCGTCGCCGTAGGCGACGCCCATCGGGTCGAGGTTCCAGGTCTGGCGCGGATTCGAGAAGCGGAACAACTGCAGACATTGGGACGCGTAGTAGTCGCAGTGCGCCGGGTAGGACATGATCGTGCGCCAGCTCCTGGGCGATTGGACCGGCCCGAGGGCCTTCGAGTTTACGTAGCCGTACGCCGGATCCCGGTACGGCCCCCTCTCGTGGTGGAGCACCTGGAACCTGTCATGCCGGAGCCCCAGGTTGTGTCCGAGCTCATGTGCGAAGGTCCTCCCCCCGCAGAATATCCCGCTGACGCTGAACGCACCCGGTCTGTAGGCCCTGCCACAAGTCTCGGGTTCCGACTCCCCGACAATCAGGTGCACAAGGTCGGCCCCGACCCGGTCACGCAGGGCGTGCACCTCGTCCATGTGGCCGTCCGACGGGTTCGCGAGCCGGGACAGATCGTCTCGTAGGGAGTCGCCCGACTCGGTGTACTGCACCTCGGACCTCTCCACCAGAGCGATGCGGTGCGGCACCCCCGTCCCTTGAAGGGCCTGGTTGGTCTCGCGGACTCGCAGGTCGATCACTACCTCGATGTCGGCGACCGCCGTACGCGCGGCCGGCGTATAGACGACGGCGAGGTCGATCGTGGCGTCCCCCGCGGTCCCGCACAGCCGTCCGTAGAACGTGATGGTCTCCAGCCAGTCCTCCCAGGCGGCGGGCGCGCACAACGGGGTGACGAAGATGTCGATCTCATCGATACCGGCGCGCCGCAGCGCGGGCGGAAGCGGCCCCGACAGGCCCCAGTTGTACGACAGGTCCAGCAGCTCGAGGTCCGTCAGGCTGCCCAACTCGCCCGGAACCGGGCCGGTCAAGTCATTGCTTCCGAGCCACAGCCGCCGGAGGCGCGGCAGGTTCCCCAGCCACGCCGGCACCGGGCCGGTCAACTGGTTCCCCCAGAGGGCCAACCACTCCAGGTGCGCGAGGTTCGCGAACTCGCCCGGGATGGGGCCGGTCAACCCGTTCGCGGCAAGGGTCAGCCTCTGCAGCGTCGCGAGGTTCCCCAGCTCGCCCGGAATGGGGCCGGTCAATTCGTTCCCCCAGAGCGATAGCCGCTCGAGGTTCGACAGGTTTCCCAGAGCGGCTGGCAGAGAGCCCGTCAGACCGTTCCGGCCAAGCTCCAGCTCCGTGACCCGGCCGGCATCGTCGGTCGTCACGCCGAACCATGTGTCCAGGGCCGCCGCCGTCTTCCAGTTCGTGCCGTCGGTCCAGCGTTCGCCGTCGGTCGCGTCGTAGAGGGCTTCGAGCGCCGCCCGATCCGACACGGCGCCGCCCTGCGCCCGCGCGTGGGCTGCGGAAGCTCCCAGGCATGCGGCAGCCGCCAGCGCCGCGATTCGTGCCGTTGCACGGCGCCGCGCAGGGCGATACGTCCCCGCTTCGGTCCCGCCCGACAGGCAACGCATTCTGGTCTGCGGACCTGTCCTCGGGCTCAGCGGCCGGCCATCGGGATGTAGTCGCGCTGGTCCTCTCCGACGTAGATCTGTCGGGGGCGGGCGATCTTCCGGGTCTCGTCCGACAGCAGCTCGTCCCACTGGGCGATCCAGCCGGCGGTGCGGCCGATGGCGAAGAGCACCGTGAACATCGCCGGCTCGAAGCCCATCGCCTGGTAGATGAGCCCCGAGTAGAAGTCGACGTTGGGGTAGAGCTTGCGCTCGACGAAGTACTCGTCCTCGAGGGCGATCCGCTCGAGCTCGAGGGCGACGTCGAGGAGGGGATTGCGGCCGGTCACCTCGAAGACCTGATCGGCGGTGGCCTTGATGACCCTGGCGCGGGGGTCGTAGGACTTGTACACGCGGTGGCCGAAGCCCATGAGCCGGCCCTCGCCGTTCTTCACGCTCTGGACGAAGGCGGGCACGTTGTCGACGCTGCCGATCTTGGCCAGCATGCGCAGGACCGCCTCGTTGGCCCCGCCGTGGAGGGGGCCGTAGAGGGCGGCGGCGGCGCCGGCCATCGCCGCGTAGGGGTCGGCGTGCGAGCTGCCGATGCCGCGCATCGCGCTCGTGCTGCAGTTCTGCTCGTGGTCGGCGTGCAGGATGAACAGCACGTCGAGGGCCCGTTCGAGCACCGGGTCGGGCCGATAGGCGGGCTCGGTCCGCTTGAAGAGCTGGCTCAGGAAGTTGCCCGTGTAGCTGAGATCGTCGTCGGGATAGACGTACGGCCTGCCGACGCTGTGGCGGTAGGCGTAGGCGGCGATGCTCGGCGCCTTGGCGATGAGCCGGATGGTCTGGAGCCGCCTCGACGCGGGGTCGCCCACGTCCTTGGCGAGGGGATAGAACGTGGAGAGGGCGCCGACGGTGCTGAGGAAGATGCCCATGGGGTGGGCGTCGTACCGGAAGCCCTCCACGAACTTCTTGACGCTCTCGTGCAGCATCACGTGCTGCGACAGGTCGTCCCGCCAGTCCGCGAGCTGACTCCCGGTCGGCAGCTCGCCGTTCACGAGCAGGTACGCGGTCTCGACGAAGGTGCTCTGCTCCGCGAGCTGCTCGATGGGATACCCCCGATACCGGAGGATGCCCTTCTCGCCGTCGATGAACGTGACCGCGCTCCGGCACGAGGCGGTGTTCAGGAACGCCGGGTCGTACGACATCATCCCGAAGTCGTCCGGGTCGACCTTGATCTGCCGGAGATCCAGGGCGCGGATGGTGTCGTCGACCACCGGGATCTCGTACTGCCGGCCGGTGCGGTTGTCGGTAATCGTCAGGGTGTCAGCCATGTCTGTTCGCGGTCGTTCCTGTCATCGAGGATCGGGGCGTGCGGACCGGGCATGCTGAACCCGCTCCGGGGTGGCCGGTCAGGGCTGTCGGTCCGGGTCGTCCCCGCTCGTCGCCGCGGCGTCTTCTCCCGGGATCCTGTACCGTCCGTCCACCCAGTTCCGGAGATCCAGCAGCTTGCAGCGCTCGCTGCAGAACGGAGCCCATTCGGGGACCACGGCCCGCTCCCGGCAGTAGACGCAGATCTGCCCCATCCCTGGTTCCGCGATGCCGTTCGGTGGAGCCCGGTCCGACGAGCCCGGACAATTCTAGTGCCGGAGTCCCGGCCCGTCCAGTGCCGGAGTCCCGGCCCGCGCCGCATGATTCCCGGCCGCGGCCGGAGGCGGTCGACCGGGGTTGCGCGCCCTCCGGGAGTCTGCGCCCTGGAACGGCGCGGACTCCCGGAGGTTGGTTGGGCGCCGAGCGGAGCCGCGGGTGGCGGGCCGGGATTCGGGCCGCCCACGCGTCCCTGCCGCGGCCGCGTTGCGCCGCGGCGTCCGCGCCCACCCGGCCCGACCGGCGTTGCTCGTCGCGCAGCGCCGGACGGGCTCGGCGAGTCCGAGCGCCGCGGCGCCGGGGCCGTCGCCCCTCAGCCCGCGCCCTGGAGGATCGCCCCCGCGACGCCGCCCCCCAGCACCAGCCACGTGGAGTTGAGGCGGGTGGCGAACAGCAGGGCGGCCGCCGCCACCAGGAGCGCAGCCGTCGTGGGGTCCACGATCGTCGATCGGAAGAGGCTCCAGGTGACCGCCGCCATCAACCCGAGCGAGGCGACGACGACGCCGTCGAGGACGGCGCTGGTGACGGCCGAGGCCCGCAGGCGGGGGATGAGGGGCTGCGAGCAGGCCACGAACAGGAACCCCGGCGCGAAGATGCCGAGAGTGGCGAGCAGCGCGCCGCTCCACCCGTGCAGGACGTAGCCGATGAACGTGGCGGTGGTGAAGACGGGTCCCGGGGTCACCTGGCCGATGGTGATGGCGTCGATGAGCTGCGCGTCGCTCAGCCAGCCCCAGCGGTCGACGAGGTCCGCCCGGAGGAAGGCGAGCAGCACGTAGCCGCTGCCGAACAGGACCGACCCCACCTTGAGGAAGAACAGGGTCAGGCGGGCGAGGGTGACGGGCGCGGCGAGGCCCGGGCCGGCGGCCAGCGCCGCCGTCGCCGGAAGAAACGCGCCGGCCAGGGCGGCGATGCCCGGGCGGCCGAGCCGGGCCCCGGCCATGACGATGCCGCCCAGGGCGAGCAGGCCCAGCTCGTTCCAGCCCTGGAGGGCGAGCCCCGTCGCGGCCGCGCCGAGCAGAAGGGTCAGCGGTCCCTTGACGGCGGCCGCCCCGAGCTTCCACAGCGCCTGGGCGACGATCGCGATGATGACCGGCCCGATGCCGTACATCACCCAGCCGAGCTGCGGGGCGTCGCCGAAGCGCACGTAGGCCCAGGCGATGGCGCCCACGACGAGGGCGGCGGGCAGGATGAAGCAGGCGCCGGCGAGGAGCAGCCCGGCGGCGCCCCCGCGCTTCAGCCCGAGATGAATCGCCATCTCGGTCGAGTTGGGGCCGGGAATCAGGTGCGTCGCGGCGAGCAGATCGAGGAACTCGGCGTCGCTCAGCCATCGCCGGCGCTCGACGACCTCGTCGCGCATCATCGCGATGTGGGCGGCGGGTCCGCCGAAGGCGGTGACGCCCAGGCGCAGGAACAGGCCGGCGAGCTCGCGGAGGGCGCCGTGCGTGGTCACGCGGGGATTCTATCCCGCGCCGCGGCGCGGCCGGCGGAGAGCCCGTGGATCAAGGGTCGAGCTGCCGGTGATCGACGATGCGGGCGTTCACGATGCCCAGCTCGACGCGCCGGTTCCTGGCGTGGGCGGCGTCGCTGTTCCCGGTATCGAGGGGATAGGCCTCGCCCAGGCCTTCCACCGAGAAGCGCTCGGCCGCGAGCCCCGCCTCGATCAGGTAGTCGGCGACGGCCCGGGCGCGCCGTTCCGAGAGGCGCTGGTTGTACTGCTCGCTGCCGCGGGCGTCGGTGTGGCCGCTGATGGTGATGGCGAAGTCCTCCGAGGTGAAGAGGATGCCGGCAATCAGGGCCAGGGTCTCCCGGCTCTCCGGCCGCAGATCGGCCCGGTTGAAGTCGAACTTGAGAGAGCCCTCGTCGAGGTTCATCACGAGACCGAGGGCGGTGCGCCGGGTCTCGGCGATGGTGCTCAGGGCCTCGTTCAGGCGGTTCAACTCCGCTTCCGCCGCCTGGCGGGCGGCATCGGCCTCCTCCCGGGCCCGGCGGGCCACCGCCTGCGCCGCGAGCGACGTCGCCTCGGCGTCGGCGGCCTGCGCGATGGCGGTGGCGGCCCGCTCGTCTGCGTCGGCCGCCTCCTCCCGCGCCGCGTCGGCATCGGTCTGGGCCTGCTCCTCGGCGGCGCGCGCCTCGCGGGCCGACCGTTCCGCCGCGTCGGCCCGCGAGGACTGTTCGCGGGCCTCGTCGGTCGCGCGGCGCTCGGCGAACTGAAGCGTGGCGATCTCCTCGTTCAAACCGTCGACGAGGTCGACCACCCAGCTGCCCAGCAGCCCGATGCCGCCGCCGACGCCCATGGCGAGGACGACCATCGGCAGTCTGCTCTTCTTGCCACCCTGCGGTTTCTTGCCACCGGGCGTTCTCCGGCGAGATCCGGGCGCGGCTGATGCGGGAGTCTTGGCCATGGTCACCCTTGCTCTGCGCTGGCCAACATTGTCGCGCAGCGAGACGAGAAATCAAGGGGCTGCGTGAGTCTGACGGTCGCGGCGCCCCCTCGCGGTCGCGTTGTCGACTTCGCCGGCGGGAAGTGCCGTCGCCATCTCGCCGCCCCGCGTCGGGTCCGGTCGGCGCGGAGGCTCCCGGGGCGGCGGCTAGAGCTCCCGCACCTGTCGGTGGCCGAGGAGGAACAGGGCCGCCACCAGCGACAGCAGGCAGCCGTTGACCGCGATGACGGCGGGGGCCGAGTACTGCGCGATGAGGGCTCCGCTCACCAGGCTGCCCAGCGGCATCCCCCCGCGGAACGCCACGAGGTAGATGCTGATGACCCGCCCGCGCAGCTCGTCGGGGACGGTGAGCTGCACGAGCGAGTTGGTCAGCGAGAAGATCATCAGCAGGGCGGTGCCGCCGAGGAAGAGCAGCACGTAGCTGGCGCCGCCGATCGGCAACAGGGCGAACGCGGCGACGATGCCGCCGAAGACGATCTGGGCCTGCAGGAGCGCCCGGCCCATGTGGTCGAACCGGCCCAGCCAGGCCACGACCAGGGCGCCGACCACCGCGCCGGCCCCGAACGTCGTCATCATGCGGCTCAGCAGGAGAACGTCGTCCTCGGCGAACACCGGCAGGAAGGCCCGGATCGGCAGGGCCAGCGAGGTCGTCGCGAACGCCAGCGCGGTCAGCCCGAGGAGGGCGCGGCTCTGCCGCACGTAGTGCAGGCCGCTCCCCAGCTCGGTCAGGATCCGCTGGCGGGTGGCCGGGGCCGGCGGCGGGACCCGCATCAGCCCGAGCACCACGATGACGACCAGGAACGACAGGCTGTTGAGGCCGAAGCAGGCGGCCATGCCGAGCCCCACCATGACCACCCCGCCGATGGCGGGCCCGATCATCTGCGCCAGGTTGAACTGAATCGAGTTGAGGGCGACGGCGTTCGGCAGGTGCTGCCGGGGCACGAGGGACGGGACGAGGGACTGGAAGGCGGGTCCGCCGAAGGCCTGGGCGAGGCCCGCCACGAACGACAGCGCCAGGATGTGCCACACCTCCACGACGTCGAAGAACACCAGCGCGGTGAGGGTGACGGCGCTGGCCATCTGCAGGCCCTGGGAGCCCATCAGGAGGTGCCGGCGGTCGTAGCGGTCGGCGACGACGCCGCCGATCAGGGTGAAGAGCAGCAGCGGCAGCTCGGCGAGGAACGTGTCGAGGCCGAGGAAGAAGGCGGAGCCGGTCAGGCTCAGAATCAGCCACTGCTGGGCGATGCGCTGCACCCACGTTCCGATGGCCGACGTGAAGGCGGCCAGCCACATGTTGCGGAACCGGGAGAACGTGAACGCCGCGATCAGCCGCAGCAACGGCGCGGGACGGGTCGGCGCGGGGGCGGGGTCGGGGCGGGATGCGTCGCGGGAGGCGTCGGCTACCGGTTCGGCCACTGAATGTAGAGTCCTTCGCCCAGGAAGATGATGCTCGTCCAGAGTCCCGTGGCGAGCCGGAAGAAGAGGAGAGGGCCGAGGGCGGCGACGGGGAGCAGCACGCCGAGCAACTGCGACGCGGGCAACGACGTGAAGGCGTTGATGAGCAGGTAGCCGCAGGCCGGGAGGATGCCGGACAGCCCGAGGTTGATGTAGATGACCCCGAACCACTGCCCGGGCTCGCGTTCGAACCGCTCGCCGCACGCCAGGCAATGGTCGTGAATGCGGAACGTCGTCCGGAAGAGCCGCCCGTGCCCGCAGCACGGGCATCGCAGCTTCGCGCCGCGTCCGAGGATGTCGAGGATCTCGAAGAACAAACCTGCGCCCTGCCCTGTGACGGGCATGGTAACACCGTCCGCGTCCCGCGGGGCGGCTCCGGGGGCGCGGCGCCCGCGCATCCCGCTCGGGCGGGCGCCTCGGCCCTTCGCTGGCGCCCTTCGGGCGCGGTGCAACGCGGGGCTTCACCGCGGGCTGCTAGCGGGTCAGCCCCGCCGCCGCGACGAGGGGCGTGTTGAGGAAGTCGACGAACGGCGCCAGGGTCTCGAAGCGCCGCAGCAGCGTGCGGTAGAACCGGGGGCCCAGGGCGATGTCCGGGTCTCGCTCCTCGCCGCCGGCGAGGTACTGCTTCAGCTTCAGGTACTCGGCCAGCTCGTGGTCCGGGGGAAAGCCGCGGGGCATGCGCTGCAGCTTCGTCCCGTGCACGCCCCCCCGGCGACGGAAGGCCGGCGCCTCCACGAGGCGGCGGAAGCGGTCGGGCTCGGCCGCCATGTGCAGGCGGATGCGGTGCCGCTGGGGTGTCCCGGGGGCGTACAGGCCGGCGCCGATCCAGAGCTGGCCGGGCGCGAAGTGGAAGTACAGGGCCGCGCTCTCGCTCTTGGGCAGCGTCCGGTGCGTGAACGCGGCGGCCACGTGGGTCTTGTACGGGGTCTTGTCGGACGAGAACCGCGTATCCCGGTAGATCCGATACATCGACCGCGGCGTGGCCGCGAGATCCGGGGCGATGCGGGGAAGGTCCTGCGCGAGCCGCTCGATGATCGCGAGCATCGGCGCGCGGACGTGAGCCTCGTAGTCGGCCTTGTGCGCGTTGAACCAATCCCGGTCGTTGTTGCGCTGCAGGGCCTCGAGGAAGGCGACGGTCTGCTCCGTGAACCGGAGCGCGGCGGTGCTCATCGGCGGCAGAGTATAGCAGCGGGCCGGTCCGACGCGTCCCGCCGGCCCGTCCGATGCACCCGCTTCGGCGTCTTCTCCCGCGGGTGCATCGGGGCCCGCCCGCTCCCGCCGCGGTGTCGGTGCGAGGTCGACTCGCCACGGGCTATCGGAGAGCCCGGGGCGACGGACGATCCTGGGACGGTGACGGGAGCTGCCTTGCCCCGTGCCGCGCAGAGGCGCCGCAGGCAAGCGGGACGGTCCTGAACGCAGCTGGCAAGGTCATGTCGATCGCTGTCGAGGCCGGCCGCCGGCGCGACGACCCGGCGCGGCCCACCTGACCGTCGGCGCGAGCGACCAGTCGAAGGCGTCGAGGCGGTCCGGGCCGAGACGGTCCACCTCGAGCCGCACCCTGGCCGTCGCGGCAAGGAGACCCGCGACATCGACGCCCTGGCAGACCGGCGCGAAGGGACGCAGATGGCCCGTGCCCCGCTCGAGCATGACCGTCGTGCCGTGGTGGTTGCCGCGCCGCAGGTGGTGCATGGCGACCCCGATCTGCAGGATGCCCTGGTACAGGCGTCGGACCGGCCGGGCCTCCGCCCGCCAGAGGTCCTCGAGGGTCTCGTGCTGCTCGAAGAACTCGCCGGCGTTGAACTGCTCGATGCCGCGCCGCAGCAGGGGCGGCGCCGGCTCGAGGCAAGGGTGGGTCACGGCACGGGATTATAGGGGCGCCCGGGGGTGGGCGCCCTCGGGGATGGTAGTTTAGACGGGTCCCGGCTCTCCGTTCTGGTGGTCATGGCCTCGGTCGATCTTCCGGTACCCGCCGCGCCTTCCGTATCCGTGATCGTTCCGGTGCTGCACGACGCGGCGCGGCTCGAGGGGCTGCTGTCGCGGCTGGCGGGGCGGTCCCGCTGGTGCGAGGTCATCGTCGCCAACGGCGACGCCGGCGACGCCGCCGTCCGCCGGATTCGCGCGAGGCGGCCGGACGTCGTCTGGGTCGACAGCGAGCCGGGGCGCGGACGGCAGATGAACGCCGGCGCGGCGCGGGCGACGGGGGCGTGGCTGTTGTTCCTGCACGCCGATGCGCGGCCGGACCCGGGATGGACCGACGCGATCGGACGGGCCGAGGCGGCCGGCGCCGTCGGGGGCTGCTTCCGGCTGCGGATCGACGCCCGCCGCTGGCAGGCGCGCGTGATCGAGGCGGGCGTTCGCTGGCGGGTCCGCTGGCTCGGCGTCGTGTACGGCGATCAGGCGATCTTCGTGCGGCGCGACCTGTTCCGGCGGCTCGGGGGCTACCGTCCGATACCCGTGATGGAGGACGCCGACCTCGTGCGGCGCATCCGCGCCCGGGGGCGGTTCCGGCCCTCGTCCGTCGCGGTCACGGTATCGGCGAGGCGCTGGGAGCGGGACGGGTGGTGGCGGCGCACCGCCGCCAACCTCCGCATTCTCGTCCTGCATCTCGCCGGCCGGTCTCCGGAGCGCCTGGCCGCGATGTACCCCGCGTGGAGGGACTCGGGCGAGGACCCGGTTTGACAAGGCAGCCGCGGCGGAGCGAACATGACGAGTAGCCGCCGGTGGCGAGACTCGCGTCGCTCGAATGCGCCGGGGACTTCGCCCCGCCCGGCCGGGAGTCGGAGAACGGCGCGGACTCATGCGGGGTTCGGCCGGGTGCCGGGCTGCCGCCGCGGCGCGACCTTCCGGTCGCGTCGGGAGCTGGCTGGCGCGGGATTCCGCAGGCGACGATTGGTGGGCCAGGGGTGTGACCCGCCGGCACCGGAGTGGAGCACGACCATGTTGATCAAGCAGGCACCGGACGTCCGATCGTCGGAGATTACTCCCGAGCGGCTGTACCGCAACCGGCGGGAGTTCATCCGAACCGCGTCCGGGGCGGTGGCCGGGGCGATGGCGGCCGGGGCCGCGTTCGGACCGGAGCCGGGCCGCGCGCGGGCGCAGGAGCCCATCCCGAACCTGCTGAAGTCCCCGTTCAGCACGGACGAGCCGCTGAACTCGTTCGAGGACATCACGACCTACAACAACTTCTACGAGTTCGGACTCGACAAGGGCGACCCGGCCCGCTACGCGCACGAGATGACCATCGACCCCTGGTCGGTCCGGGTCGAAGGCGAGATGAACAAGCCGGCCGCCGACGTGCCCCTCGAGACGCTGCTGCGCCCGCATCCGCTCGAGGAGCGCATCTACCGGCTGCGCTGCGTCGAGGCGTGGTCGATGGTGGTGCCGTGGGTGGGGTTCCCGCTCGGCGACCTCATCAAGCGGTTCGAGCCGACCTCGAGGGCGAGGTACGTCCGGTTCGAGACCCTCTATCGTCCGTCGGAGATGCGCGGCCAGCGCGGGCGCTCGCTCGACTGGCCCTATGTCGAAGGCCTGCGGATGGACGAGGCCATGCATCCCCTGACGATCCTCGCGGTCGGCGTCTACGGCAAGACCCTGCTGAACCAGCAGGGGGCGCCGCTGCGGCTGGTCGTGCCGTGGAAGTACGGCTTCAAGAGCATCAAGTCCATCGTCAGGATCCAGTTCGTCGAGGACCAGCCGCGGAACTCGTGGAACGTGGCCATCCCCAACGAGTACGGCTTCTACTCGAACGTGAACCCCGAGGTGAACCACCCGCGGTGGAGCCAGGCGAGCGAGCGCCGCATCGGCAGCTTCTTCCGCATCCGGACCCAGATGTTCAACGGCTATGCCGACCAGGTGGCGGGCCTCTACGACGGGATGGACCTCCGCCGGTACTACTAGAGCGACATGTCGGTGCGCCGAGTCAAGCCGTGGGTGTTCGCCGCCTGCCTGATTCCCCTGGGCATGCTCGTCTGGCGCGCGTTCACCGGCAACCTGTCGGCCAACCCCATCGAGTTCATCACCCACCGGACCGGCGACTGGACGTTGCGGTTCCTGCTGATCGCGCTCGCCGTGACGCCGGCGCGGCGGCTCTTGGGGTGGTCGTGGGCGGCCGGCTTCCGGCGCATGTTCGGGCTTTTCGCGTTCTTCTACGCCCTGCTGCACTTCAGCACTTACCTCGTTCTGGACTTCTTCTTCGCGTTCGACCTCATCCTCGACGACATCGTGGAGCGCCGCTACGTGACGGCGGGCTTCGCCGGGTTCGTCATGCTCGTGCCCCTCGCCGTCACCTCGACGAACGCGATGATCCGGCGTCTCGGGGGAGAGCGTTGGCGGCGGCTGCACCGGCTGGCCTACGTCGCCGCCGCCGCCGGGGTCGTGCACTACCTGTGGCTGGTCAAGATCGACATCCGGCCGCCGCTCGCCTACGCCGCGGTGCTCGCCCTGCTGCTCGGCGTGCGCCTCTGGTTCCGGCTCCGCCCCCGCCTCGCCGCGGCGGGGGCCGGCCGGAGCGCCGTGCGGCCCGGCATCGCCCAACGGCAGTCCGCGCCGTAACCGCCGTAGACGGCCGGCCGCGCTGTTCGTCGGCTGCACATGCCCGATATGCGCCCTCCTCACGCCCTGTCAGGCGGGGGCCTCGTCCGTTCGCTGGCGCCCTTCGGGCACGATGCAACCCGGGGTCTTCACCACGGACCACTAGAGAGCCCAGGCGAGGGTGCGGTTACCGGTTTCAGAAGATCTGCCGCGAACGCTGTGGCCGGTGCGCCTCGAAGGTGAGCCGCGGCTCGGCATCGTCGAGCCCGGCGATCTGCGAGGCGACGTAGTTGCCGACGGCGGGTCCGTGCTTGAAGCCGTGTCCGGAACCGGCGCCGACGACCCATACGTTGGCGATGTCCGGGTGGCGGTCGATGAGGAAGTCGCCGTTCCAGCTGTTCGAGTACGCGCAGACCCGTGCGTCGAGCAGCGGCGCGTTGCGCAGCGCGGGTATGCGACGGGAGAGGATCATGCGGGCGACCTGCAGGCCCTCCTTCGACATGGTCCGATCCGCGCGGGTGGTCGGGTCGAACTCCGAGCCATGGTGGTCGAGGCCGATCTTGAATCCCCGTCCTTCGATGTCGGGCAATCCGTACACCCCGCCCGAGGGGTCGATCCAGGCCGGCATCGCCGGGGCCGCGAACCGCCGGTCGCCGGGGTCGGGTCCGAAGAAGAACACCTCCTGGCGGGTGGGATGGATCCGCTCGGCGAGCAGGCCGGGGAAGACGTGCGGCAGCCACGGGCCGCACGCGAAGACGTAGGTGTCGGCGACGATGTGGTCGCCGGTGTTCGTCTGCAGCGACTCGACGCGTTCGGTGTCGGCGGGCGGCGGCAGCACCCTCGCGATCACGTACTCGACGCTCCGCTTGACGGCCTGGCGGACGACGCTCTGAACGGCCCGCCGCGCGAGGATGACGCCGGCCGTCGGCTCGAGCAGACCGCGGGTGACGGGGCCGAGCGTGAACTGGGGGTAGCGGTGCTCCATCTCGGCCCGGTCCAGCGACTCGAAGGGGACCTGCAGCCGCTGGAGATTGCGGGCGGTGTCGTCGAGGGCGGTGTCGTTGGCGCGGGCCATCCACAGCACGCCGGTGCGCACGAAGAGGTCCTCGCGCCAGTCGCGGAGGAGCTCCTGCCAGGCGTGGGCCGAGTACTGGGCCCAGCGCGAGTACAGCGCGTGGCTGCCGTAGCCGAAGCGGATGAGACGCGACTCCCCGCTCGAGCTCGATCGCGTGTTGCCCGCGCCGAACGCGTCGACGAGCACGACGGAGCGGCCGGTGCTCCGGAGCTGCAGGGCGGTCCAGGCGCCGAACACGCCGGCGCCGATCACGGCGATGTCGGCCGAATGTCGCGTCTTCCAGGCAGTGGTCAAGATTCGAAGTCCCTGGCGCCGATCCGGGCGCGTACCAGGCTCATAAAATAGCACCGATGTCGTCCGCTGGTATCGAGATCCACCCCGACGCGCTGCACCTGCCCGCGATGCTGGCTCCCGACGAGCAGCGCCGGCTCGCCGCGCAGTGCCTGGCCATCGGCCGGGGTCCCGCCGGCTGGTACGTCCCGCGCGTGCGGGGCGGGGGCCTGATGCGGGTGCGGATGGTCTGCCTGGGCCGGCACTGGAACGCCCGGACGTATCGCTACGAGGCGGTGCGCAGCGATCACGACGGCCGGGCCGTGCTTCCCCTGCCCGCCAACCTCGCGGAGCTGGCGTCGCGGGTGGCGGCCGCGGCGGGCATGCGGCTCGCGCCCGACGTCTGCATCCTCAACTACTACGAGGCCGGGGGTCGGATGGGGCTGCATCAGGACAAGGACGAGCGTCCCGAGACGCTCGACGCGGGAGTTCCCATCGTGTCGCTGTCCGTCGGCGACACCGCGAAGTTCGTCATGGGCGGGTTCACGCGCAAGGAGCCGAAGACCGTGGTGCGGCTGGCGTCGGGAGACGGCTTCGTGTTCGGTGGCCGCAGCCGGATGCGGTATCACGGCGTGGTGTCGATCCTCCCGGGCACGGGACCGTCCGGGCACGGGTTCGCCGGACGGCTCAACCTCACGTTTCGCCAGGGCGCGGCCTGAACGCCGGACTGACCTGCCGGAGGGTGAAGCAGCTCGCCCAACCGGTCAACGCCCGGTTGAGAACGCGCCGTCGACCGGCACACCACGAGGCGGCTGCGCCAGTCGTCCTGGCGGCAGGGCCGCTCCGGGCTGCCGGGCGCGCCAACCAGCGCGCCTGACGCCCGTTCAACGCGCCATTGCGCCATCCCGGGGCGAAGTCGTGGGGTATGCTGCCGTTTCCGGCTACGGTTACGGTAACACATTGATGCATGCCAACCCGGCGGGACCGCGCCGCGGGCGGAGTGCCGCCGGTCGGCAGCGTCGCGTCGAAGAACGTCGCCGACGCTGCAGGAGTCGAAGATGCACAAGCCGATCAAGTACGCCGAGAAGGGCCTGACGCTGGCGGCCGACGCCGGCTTCCGGGTGTTCGATTTCGTGAACCGGTTCAACCAGCGGCCGTCGTTCACGCCGGCGTGGGCCGACAAGCCGCTGCTGAAGTCGCACGAGAAGGTGAAGCCGCCCCTGGGCTGGCCCCGCGAGACCGACTCGCTCTGCCCGAAGTGCGTCCGCGAGGCGCGGCAGGAGATTCTCGACGGCAAGAAGGACTACAAGATCCTGCTGAACGAGAAGGTCGGCGAGATCAAGGCGACCATCGTCGAGCGCGACGGCAAGATCATGATGGTGAAGGACTGCCCGATCCATGGCCACTTCGAGGACGTGATGGCCATCGACACCGAGTTCTTCAAGCACCTCGAGGAGTCGTTCCCGGGCAGCGACATGCGGGCCCACAACGACGAGAAGCTGCACAACCACGGCAGCAGCACCATCAAGTACGGCCGCGGCTCGGTCCTGACCATCGACCTCACGAACCGCTGCAACATGATGTGCGACCCGTGCTTCATGGACGCGAACCAGGTCGGGTTCGTGCACGAGCTCGGGTGGGACGACATCAAGACCCTGCTCGACAACGCCATCTCCATCAAGCCGAAGCGGCAGATGTCGGTGCAGTTCTCGGGCGGCGAGCCGACCATCTCGCCGTACTTCCTCGACGCCGTGCGCTACGCCCGCAAGGTCGGCTACAACAGCGTGCAGGCGGCCACCAACGGCATCGAGTTCGCCAAGAGCGCCGACTTCGCCCAGGCCGCCGCCGACGCCGGGCTGCGCTACGCCTACCTGCAGTTCGACGGCATCGGCAACGCCGCCAACTCGCACCGGCTCGTCGGCAACCTCTTCGACGTCAAGCTGCGGGCCATCGAGAACCTGCACAACGCCGGGGTCGACATCGTCCCGGTGATCACGATCCTCAACGGCATCAACAACGAGCAGGTCGGCCGGGTCGTGCAGTTCGCCCTCGACAACCCCAAGAAGATCAACTTCCTGTCGTTCCAGCCGGTGTCGTTCACGGGGCGCGACGAGGAGATCACCGACGAGCGGCGGCACGCGCAGCGCTACACCCTGTCGCACCTGGCCCACGACGTGAAGGACCAGACCGGCATCGGCGAGCCGGTCCGCGACTGGTTCCCGATCTCGTTCATGGGCACGTTCACCGACTCGGCCGACTACGTCCACGGCCCGCAGGCCGACTGGGGCCAGCTCAACTGCGGCTGCCACCCCAACTGCGGGATCGGCATGGCGGTGATGATCGACAAGGAGACCAAGGAGTCGGTGCCGGTCACCGCGTTCCTGAAGGCGGAGCGGCTCGCCAAGGACCTGGGCCGGGTGAACGACGGCGGCCGCGGCCGCCGGACGTCGGTCCTCGGCATGGCCCTCGCCCTGATGCGGAACTACGACCCGTTCAAGGCGCCCACCCACTTCAAGCTGTGGGACCTGCTGCAGAAGTTCGACAAGACCTTCGGCGCGTCGAAGAAGGACTACGGCAGCGTGACCGGCGACCGGACGCGGGCCGACATCGCCAAGCGGCGGGGCGACCGCTGGAACTTCCTGTTCATCGCCGGCATGTGGTTCCAGGACCTCTTCAACTACGACTTCCGGCGCACCGAGCGGTGCATCATCCCCTACGCCACCCAGGAGGGCGAGATCTCGTTCTGCGCCTACAACACCGGCATCGGCTGGCGGAACATCATCGAGAAGATGCACATGACCGCCACCCTCACCAAGTGGTACGACGAGCACGGCCGCCACGAGATCTTCGCCGGCGGCAAGAAAGTGGCCATGTCGAGCGCCGAGCATCACCTCGTGCTCGACCCCGAGGCGGTGGCGGCGGGCCAGCAGACCGATCTAGACGAGAAGGGCATCGCCAAGAACGCCCGCCAGGAGAAGCTCGAGGCCCGCGATCGGATGAAGGAGGAGGCCGAGAACAAGCGGATGGCCGAGCTCTACCGCCAGCACATCCTGAAGGAGGAGGCGCCGGCGGAGGGCCTCATCCAGATTCAGGGCCTCGGCGGCGCCACGGCGAAAGCGGAGGAGCGCGAGACGGTCGGCGTCGGCTAGCCGCGCCGTCGTTGGGATGTCGGTTCGCCTCGACGAACACCGAAGGGCCGCAGGGCAGATGCCTTGCGGCCTTTTCTGTTGCACTCACGAAGGCGGCCCGCGACCATGTTCCAGCCGGTGCGCGGTCGCCGGTCAATCGGAGAGATGCGCGGAGGTGCGGCCCGATCGGATTGCGCTGACGCGCTGGCCACCCAATTCGGCCGCAGTCTCGCGCCGCGACTCACGTCGAACCCAGGCGCGCGAGCAGGTCGTCGCCGTCGTCGCAGTCGATGATGAGATCGCCGACGCCGGCGAGGCGTGCGGGATCCGCGACTCCGGCGATCACGCCGGCGAAGCGTTCGGCGGTGGGGTGACCGAACTTCCGCGCCGCGAGCCGGCCGAGGAGCGCCCGCTCGCGGGCGACGCCTTCCGCGAGGCCGGCGTCGCGGGCCTGTCGGCGGTGGCGGCCGAGCTGCGGGTCGTCGTCGGGGGTGGTGCCTTCCCGGCGGCCGAGGCCCCGCCCGACCCGCGTGAGGTCGCCCAGGGTGCGCGTGCCGAGGCGGCTCTCGTTCAGGGCGGCGTGAATCTGCCGCGTCGTCCAGGTGGGGAACGCGCGGCTCTCGTCCGCGATGCGGTAGCGGCCGTCGTCCAGCACGTAGATGGTCAGGCCCGGCCGCACGCGCCGGGGCCGGTTCGGCGACGGCAGGTCGGGGGTGTCCACCCACACCTCGGGGAACCCCCACGCCTCGTACACCGGCAGCTTGTTGCGCCGGACGTCGGTGGTGTGATCCACCTCGAGGATCACGTCCGGCAGGGGGTCCACCCCGAGCACGATGGCGGGGTCGCGCGGCCGCCAGACGCCGCGGTCCAGGTAGATGGTCTGGTCGGCCACCAGCACCTGCCGCGGCCGGCCGTCCCCGTCACGCTCCATCAGGTAGACCGCCCCGGCGCAGCGGATGCGCGACCCCCGCTCCAGGCCGAGGCGGGTCAGCAGCTCGCTCAGCAGGGTCGGCGCGGTCTCGTGGACGGGGCCGGCGTCGCGCAGAACCCAGGCCGTCCCCGTCTCGCGCAACCAGTACTCGATGCGGCCTTCGTAGGCCCACACGTCGTCCCAGGTCGGCAGCGAGACGGGGTCGCAGCCGGGGAACTCCATTGACCGGGGCGGTTCCGTGCCCTCCGTCGCGACGACTTGTCGGGTGCGATTGCGTTCGGGATAGATGGCAGGTCTGGTCGTGGTGTGCGGCATGTGTGCGACCTGTGTTGGATGTATCCCACAGGATAGCTCAGCCGGCATCTTCGGGACAAGTCCGTGCGTCGACGCGCCGGTCACCGCCGGTTCGGGCGTGCGGCGCTCGTCGTCCGCGTTTCTTCCGCGGCCGCCGGGAGACGCGCCGGCTTCCGTTTCGTACGCGCGGCGGCTGGCGGGGCCGGTCCGTCGGCGACGGGCGCGCCGGCGAGCTCCCAGGCCTCCGCGAGCCAGTCGGTGATGGGGGGCTCCACCTCGTCGCGGTGCCGGACGGGAATGGTGTGGCGCAGCTTGGACCGCGAGACCCGGTCGACGCGGCGCACCTGAGGGGCATCCACCGCGCGGCCGAGGAAGACGCACAGCTCGAGGAAGGTCCGCTTCGGTCGGACGAAGAAGTAGCACGACCCCCGCGAGAACATGATCGATCGGTGCGAGGCGTAGACCCGCTGGTCGCCGAACGCGGTCGCCGTCTCCCGAATACGCTCCCAGGCCTCCTGCAGGTCCTCCGACAGATCCGCGGTCAGCGCGGCCTCGGTCGTCGTCCAGCAGTCGTGCGCCTCGCCTTCTTCGACCCACTGCTTGCAGTGGTAGCACTCGTGGCCGCTCATGTCCCGACTCTACGCCCCGGCCGGTCGGCCCGGCGACCAGCGGCAGACCCTCGCCTTGCATGACCGACGCCTGCCGGCCGTTCCCGTTGGGAGCGCCGCGGTGGTCGCGTCACGGTCGGGCAGGACGCTCTCGCCTCAGACGACCAGATCGAAGGGAACCTCGATCGTCTCGTATACCCGGATCGCTCGACTGTCGCGCGTGAGCAGCGTGGCGCCGGCCAGCTTGGCGGTCCACGCGATCAGCGCGTCGTAGATGGAACCGCCGGCCAGTCCGCGCTTGCCGGCCAGCTCGACCAGACGCACATGGTCGCCGGGCTGCAGGGCGAGCGGCGGATCGACGAACCGCCTCCGGAGGAAGGACATCGCGGTCGCAGGAGGTGTCCTGTGCGGCGGCGGGAAGCGTGTCAACACCGAATAGCTCTCGATCAGCACGTGAGCAGGAACCCGGGGACGCCGGTCGAGCACGGCGAGCGCCGCGTCGTGGCCGTCGTGCCACGTCGCGAAACCGGCGATGACGACGCTCGTGTCGACGGCCTGCATCACCGCCGCGTCTTCTCGAGGGTGGCGCGAACGAGGTCATCGGTCAGCGGCGGCAGCTCGCGATCCGGAACCGCCACGAGATGCCCGTTCCGTTCTTCCAGACGCATGGCCGTGGCTGCCGGCTCGATTTCGATGACGCCTTCCCGTTCGCGGATCTCGATGGTGCGCCCGGCCGTCAGCCCCAGACTCTCACGCATCGGTTTCGGAATGACCACGCGCCCGGCGGCATCGATGGTAATCTGCATGGCAGGAGAATACCATGGCCGGCTCGGACCCTGAGCCGGCCGAATGGCAGAGAGAGCCTGCTCCCTACGCCCTCGGCACGATCAGCGCGTCCAGGGCGATGACGCCGCGGCCGGCCGGGCGCACCATCACCGGATTCAGCTCGGCGCTCTCGAGCCGTCCGGCATGGGCGGCAGCGAAGCGGGACAAGGCCGCCAGCGCGGCGGCGAGGGCGTCCACGTCGCCCGGCGGGCGCCCGCGCGCGCCGGCGAGGAGCGGGAACCCCCGCAGCTCGCGCAGCATGCGGTGCGCCTCGGCGTCGTCGAACGGGGCGGGCCGGAAGGAGACGTCCGCGAGCACCTCGACGAACACGCCGCCGAGCCCGCACATCACCACGGGGCCGAACGTCGGGTCGTGCTGCACGCCGAGGATCATCTCGACGCCGTCCCGGACCATCGGGGAGACGAGGACGCCGTCGACCCGAGCGTGAGGGCAGGCGGCCCGCGCCTTGTCGGTGACCGCGGTGAACGCGTCGGTCACCGCGTCCGGCGTGTCCAGGTCCAGCGCGACCCCGCCGACGTCGCTCTTGTGGGCGATGTCGGGTGAGGCGATCTTCAGCGCGACGGGGAAGCCGAGGGCCGCGGCGGCTTCCGTCGCCTGGCCGGCCGTGCCGCACAGTCTCGACGCGACCATCGGAAGCCCGGCCCCGGCGAGGATCCGCCGGGCCTCGGCCTCGCCTGCCGGCGCCGGCGGCAGGGGCTCGACGGGCGAGACGGGGGGCGGCACCGCGCGAGGCCGGTCGAAGCTCTCGGCGAGCCGGGCGAGGGCGGCGACCGCCCGGACCGCGCGCGAGGGGTCCTCGAACACGGGGCAGCCTGCCGCCTCGTAGTGCTGCACGACGTCGGGAGGGCCGACGATGGACAGGACGAGCAGGCGGTCGGGGTGGCGGCGCCGCGCGTCCTGCAGGATCTCGCGAACGGGCTCGACCATCGCCTCGGCGGCGGCGACGAACGTGAAGAACGCGACGACGGCGTCGTAGGCGTCCTCCTCGAGGACGACGTCGAGGTTCGACCGGATAAGGTCGAGGTCGTTGAACGCCTGGGCGGTGATGTCGACGGGGTTGCGGGGCGAGGCGTAGGGAAGCTGGGCCTTCAGGCGGGCCTGGGCGCGGTCGCTCATCGGGGTGACCTCCAGGCCGCAGGCGACCGCCTCGTCCGCCATCTGGACGCCGACCCCGCCGGAGATGCTCATCAGCGCGACCCGCCGGCTCGCCGGGAACGCGCCGAAGGACGCGGCGTAGGCGACGTCGAGCATCTCCTCGGCGTCGCGGGCGCGGTGGACGCCGAACTGGCGGAACACCCCGTCGTACACCGCGTCGCTGCCGGCCAGGGTCGCGGTGTGGGAGCGGACCGCGTCGGCGCCGATCTCGGTGCGGCCCACCTTCTGGAGGACGACCGGCTTGCCGCGCTCGCGGGCGGCGGCGAGCGACGTGAGCAGCCGGTCGCGGTCGGAGACGCCCTCGATGTAGGCCACTATCACCGAGATGTCGGGGTGGCGGGCGAGCCAGCCGATGGTCTCGGCGACGTCGACGTCGCATTCGTTGCCGGTGGTGACGAAGAACCGGATGCCGATGCGGCGGCGGGTGGCGAGCAGCGACAGGTGGCTGCCGTAGGCTCCGCTCTGGGTGACCAGCCCGACGCCGCCGGGCACGGGGTGCGCCGCCTCGAGGGTCGTCGTGAAGGTGGCGTAGAAGCCGATCTCGGAGTTGTAGATCCCGAGGCAGTTGGGGCCGACGATGCGCATGCCGGACGCTCGGGCGATGGCGGTCAGCGCGTCCTGCCGCCGCCGGCCGTCGTCGCCGGCCTCCGCGAAGCCCGCGCTGAAGACGACCACGGCCCTCACGCCGGCCCCCGCGCAGGCCTCCGCGGTCTCGACCACCGCGGGGGCGGGCACCGCGATGATCGCGGTGTCGACGGGCCCGGGGACGTCGGCGATGGTCGGGAACGCGGGGAGGCCCTGGATGGTGGCGCGCCGCGGGTTCACGGGAAAGATGGGCCCGGCGAACCCGGCGTCCCGCGTGTACGCCAGCGGCCGGCCGCCGATGCGGGCGGGGTCGTCCGAGGCGCCGATGATGGCGATCGAGCGCGGATGGAGGAGGGCGGTCAGGGAGTCGTCGGGCGCGGGGGGCGAATTGGCGGCCATGTCGCAAGATTGTATCCATCGAAGGACCGCCGGCCCGCGGGGGGAACCGGTGCTACCATCACGCGTCCACCGATCGCGACGATGCCCACCGCAACCGTCCGCGTTCTCAACTACCACCCCGCCGCCGTCTGGGTCGAGCAGTTGCGGGCGGCCGGCTATGCTGTCGACGTGCGGCCCTTCCGCACGCCGGCCGACCTGAAGGCGATCGGCGAGGATCCGCCGGCCGCGGTAGCCATCGATCTGTCGCGGGCGCCGAGCCAGGGGCGGGACTTCGGGCTGGGGATTCGCCAGCAGGCGTCGTCGCGTGCGCTGCCCCTGGTGTTCGTCGACGGCAGCCCGGAACGGTCCTCGCAGATTCGCCACCTGCTTCCGGGCGCGGTCTGCACCCCCGGCCGACAGGCCCTCGCGACGGTGCGGCAGGTCATCGAGCGCCCGCCCGCCGACGTGCCCCGGCCCCCGTCGGTGCTGGCCGGCTACTCCGGCACGCCGCTGCCTCGCAAGCTCGGCATCAAGCCGGGGACCGCGGTGCGGCTGCTGAACGCGCCGGCGGGCTTCGAGGCCACCCTCGGGGAGCTGCCGGAGGGGGCCACGGTCACCCGGCGCCGCGGCGGGGCGTGCCATCTCACCCTCTGGTTCGTCCCGCGCCGCCGCGATCTGGAAGAGGGGATCGAGCGCGTGGCCGGCGCCGTGACCACCGACAGGCTGTGGATCGTCTGGCCGAAGAAGACCTCCCCCCTCGCCACCGACGTCTCGCAGCGGGACGTCCGGTCGGCGGGTCTCCACCAGGGGCTGGTCGACTACAAGATCTGCGCGGTCGACGACGACTGGTCGGGTCTGCTGTTCTCCCGTCGGAAGACACCACGACGCTGACCCCGTCGAGGACCGGTCGGGCCTCGGCTCAAGGCCGCAGACCGGGCCGCTGACCGGGAAGCGGCTTGAGGGGCGCCCGCCGCGGTGAGTATGATTGGCGGTATGAAACTGAAGACTTCCATCACACTCGATGAAGGGGTGGTGGCCGCGGTGGAGAGGGCCGCCCGTGATGGCGAGAGTCGATCGCAGGCGATCGAGCGGCTGCTCCGACAGAGCCTCGCCGAACAGGAACGGGCCGCGATCGACAGGCGCGATCGGGCCATTCTCGACGCCCGCGCCGACGAGCTCAACGAAGAGGCGGTCGACGTTCTCGGCTACCAGGTGGAATCGTGAGGCGAGGCGACCTCTTTCGCGTTGCGAGACCCGACGGCCGGGATCCGAGGCGGTTTCGAATGTTCGTGGTCGTCAGCCGACAGGCGTCGATCGACTCCCGGTTCTCGTCCGTGATCTGCGCGCCGGTGTACACGGCGCGGCATGGTCTCGCGACGCAGGTCGACGTCGGGCCGACGGAAGGGCTGAGGCACGACAGCAGCATCCATTGCGACGAGCTGCTCAGCCTGCACAAGTCACGGTTGACTCACTTCGTGGGCAGTCTCGGCGCCGAACGGATCGAACGACTCGACCACGCCCTGACGGTTGCGCTGGACATCGGCCGCGGCGGTGCGGCCGGGGCACCGTCACTCCATTGACGGCGGGACGAAGGCGAGGAACCGCAACGGGTTGTCGACGGTCATCGCGTGGGCCTCGTCGTCGGTCACCCCCGCCTCGCGCAGCATCGGCACGAACCGCGTGATCGTCCTGGCGTACCCCGGGCCGCCGTTGCGCTGGATGTCCTGGGCGGCGGCGAAGTCCGACGCGAGCAGCACTCGGTCCGCGTGGCCGTCCGCGATCAGCGCCTGAATCATCGGCACCTTGCGGCCGTCGGCGTCCGGCCCGCCGCCGAGCCGGTCGAAGCCCACGAACGCGCCGCGCGCGGCGATGCGCCGATGGACGGCCGCCTCGGGGTCGTCGAGCCCGCCGAGATGGCCGATGGCCACGCGCTCCGGCGAGACGCCGAGCGACTCGAAGATGTCGAGCTGCTCCTCGGCGGCCAGGCCGTTCGCGGTGTGGGTGAAGATCGGCAGGTTCGTCAACAGGTGGGCCTTGCCGACGGCGCTGAAGGTCTTGCGCTCCGACGGCGTGATCTCGGCCGAGCTGCCGATCTCGCCGAACGCGCCCCACCGCTCCACCGCCGCGGCCTCGGCCAGCGCCTCGGCGATCTCGTCCTCGCTCCGGCTCGCGACGTCCGGCGGGTGGAACGGGTCGGTGTAGTAGCCGCCGCTCACCACTATCGGCATGCCGGAGCGCTCGGAGACCTCGCGCAGGAACGCCACGCTGCGCCCCATGTCGTCGTGGCCGCCGTCCACGAGCGCCGCGACCCCCTCGCGGGCCGCCGCCTCCAGCTCGGCCGCCATGACCTCGACGTCCTGCATGAAGTAGGGCGCGTCCGGCGGCCCGATGAACCGCTCACGCGCGGGGTTCTCCGCCCCCAGCAACCGGTCCCAGAACGGGAGGTCCAGCGACATGTGCTCGTGGAAGAGCACCGCGCCGTGCGCCAGCCGCTCCGGCCTCAGGTCCTCGATGATCGTGCGGACGATCGCCCCGTCCGGGAACGCCGACGCGACGGGCGCGGGCGACTCTCCCGGCGGCGCGTCCGGCTCCGGCGGGCCGCTGCACGCCGCGGTCAGGCCGACGCCGCCGAGACCGAGGATCCTCATCGCCTCACGCCGGGTCCACACCATGGCGTGGTCTCTCCGCTGTGTCGTCATGTCGGTCCCCGCCCCGTACCGGCGTCCGTGCGGACGCCGCCCCCGTGCCCGCTGAACTCCCCGATCTTGACACGACTGGCGGGCAGGGTCTGCCCTCAGGCTCGCCGGGCCCCAAAAAGGGGCGGTGCCGACCGCTGCCGGCTCAGGCGCCGGATTTCGGCGCGTCGAACACGGCGGTCACGTCGGCGGCGAATCCATCGAGCAGGCACGACGGGGCGGCGTCGCCGCCGACGAACACACCATGCTCGACGTAGGCGTCGCTCTCGAGAGCGAGCACCGTGATCGTTGCGTCGCGGGGGTCGACGATCCAGTACTCCGGAATGCCCGCCTCGGCGTAGTCGGCGCGTTTCTCGACGAGGTCCCGGTCCGGGTCGTCGGGGCTGACCACCTCGACGACCAGGTCCGCGCCCAGCCAGTAGCGGTCCTGGCAGCGGGAGTCCGAGCGGTCACGGAGCAGCAGCAGGTCGGGCTCGCGGAACTTGCCCTCGCGGATGCGCATGCGCAACGCCGAGAACATCACCGTGCCGCCGCGCGGGGCGACATGCGCGTGGAACAGGCGATAGAGGAACGCGAGGACCGCCTGGTGCGTGAACGTGGGCATCGGCAGTTCCTGCACGTGGCCGTCCGTGAACTCGATCAGGTGGTTGCACCGATCGGTGAGCCAGAGATACTCCTCGTCGCTCCAGGCCCCCTGGGGTGGCAGAACTTCCCGCAGGAGCGCGTGCAGGGCGTCCTGAGAATCGGCCGACGCGGCCGTCACCGGATTGGGCGTCGCCATGCTGCTATCGTGGCCCTCTAACCGCCTCGCGTGTGCATCTCGAGGTGCGGCTGGCTCTGCAGCGCCTCGACGGGGATGAAGGTGACGCGGTCGGCGGCGGCCAGGCGCTCCTCGGCGCCGCGGTCGTCGCGCTGCCGCCACGTGGCCGCGATGAGGTCCTGCAGGGCCTCCCGGCTCGCGCCGGCCCTCAGCGGCCCGCGCAGGTCGGTGCCGGTGCGCGCGTAGAGGCAGCGGTACCAGAGCCCGTCGGCGGTGAGGCGGCTACGGTCGCATTGTCGGCAGAAGGGCTCGGTCGTCGACGAGATGATGCCGAACACCAGGCCGTCGGGCAGCGTGAAGCGGTCGGCGGGCGCGGCGGTGGTCTCGTCGACGGCCTCGACGGGTCCGTAGTGGACGGCCAGCCGGTCGAGCATCTCCCGGCGCGGCACGACGTCGTCCATCGACCAGCGGGTGGCGCCGCCGACGTCCATGTACTCGATGAACCGGACCTCGGCGTTCATCCGCCGGCCGTACTCCAGCATGGGTACGAGCTCGTCGTCGTTGACCCCGCGGATCACCACGGTGTCGATCTTGACGCTCTCGAACCCGGCCTCGGCCGCCGCGTCCAGCCCCCGCAGCACCTCCCGGTGGCGATCGAAGCGCGTGAGGGCCTCGAAGCGGTCGGCGTCCAGCGTATCCAGGCTCACGGTGATGCGCGGCAGGCCGGCCTGCCGCATCGCCGCGACCTGGTCGGCGAGGAGGATGCCGTTGGTGGTCAGGGCGAGGTCGCGAAGCGCGGCCTTGCCGGCGAGCAGCGCGACGAGGTCCGGCAGGTCGGTGCGCAGCAGCGGTTCACCCCCGGTGATGCGGACCTTGTCGGTCCCGAGGGCCGCGAACACGTCGACCACGCGGTCGATCTCCTCGAAGGTCAGGATGTCGTTGCGGGGCAGCCAGACGTACTCCGCCTCGGGCATGCAGTAGTGGCACCGCAGGTTGCACCGGTCGGTCACCGACACCCGCAGGTTCGCGAGCGGCCGGCCGAGTCGATCCTGGACCTCCATCGCCCTTCATTATGCCACTGCGGCAAGGGCCTGGTGCCGCGGGGGGAGCCACGGCGCCGCCGTTCGCCGCCGGATGAACCGGCCCGCGTGGAACCCGGCGGCGAACTCCGGCGGGAGACCGCCGGCCGCCTCGCCACCGGGCTCATCGGGTGCGAGCACCACGCTCTCCCTCTTCTGAGGCCGTGGGAGAGCCGCATCGCGGTCTCGCGGGCTCCCCCCGGTGCGACGCCGTCCGACCGCGGGTTCGACATATAATTCACGCCGTGCTTCGGCCCCACCCCGCCGGTTTCCCGCGAGTCGCGTCCTCGGCGTTCGTGGACGAAAGCGCCCAGGTCATCGGCGACGTCGAGATCGGCGAGGACAGCAGCGTCTGGATGAACGCGGTGCTCCGCGGTGACGTCCATTGGATCCGCGTCGGCGACCGCACCAACATCCAGGACGGCAGCGTGCTCCACGGGATGAGCGGGACTCACCCGACCCGGCTCGGGGACGAGGTGACGGTGGGGCACGGGGCGATTCTTCACGGGTGCGTGGTCGAGGACCGGTGCCTCGTCGGCATGGGGGCGATCGTGCTGAACGGGGCCGTCGTCGGGTCCGGCTCGATCGTCGCCGCGGGCACGCTCGTCGCCGAGGGGACCGCCATCCCGCCGGGGTCGCTGGTCATGGGCAGCCCCGGGAAGGTGCGCCGGGCGACCACCGGCGACGAGGCGGCGTCCATTCGCCGCTACGCCGACCATTACGTCGCCTACAAGCGCGAGTTCCAGACCGCCGCGCAGGGACCCGGAGAGAGACAGGGCACGTCATGACGATGCGGTCCGCGCCAGAACGAAGGGACCCCCCCTCACGGTGATTCCCGGCATTCGCGGCACGCGGGACATCCTGCCCGGCGAGGCGGGCAGGTGGCGGCGCGTCGAGCGCGCGGCGGTGGAGGTGTGCGAGCGCTACGGCTACGTCGAGGTGCGCACCCCCGTCATCGAGCGGGAGGAGCTGTTCGCGAAGGGGACCGGAGAATCGACGGACATCGTGCAGAAGGAGATGTACGCGTTCACCGACAAGGGGGGCGAGCGCGTCACCCTGCGGCCCGAGGCGACCCCCAGCCTCGTCCGCGCCTTCGTCGAGCACGGCCTCGAGCAGGCCCTGCCGTTCGCGAAGCTGTACAGCCTTGGGCCGATGTTCCGCTACGAGCGCCCCCAGAAGGGCCGCTACCGGCAGTTCCACCAGCTCGACGTCGAGGTGTTCGGCATCGCCGATCCGGCCGTCGACGCCGAGGTCATCGAGATGGCCTGGGCCTTCGTGAGCGAGCTCGGTCTCAAGGGGGCCGAGCTCGTCATCAACTCCGTGGGGTGCGAGGCGTGCCGGCCCGCGTTCAGCGCCGCCCTGCTCGGCGCCCTCGGCGAACGGGTATCCGGCCTGTGCGGCGACTGCCGGCGCCGGGCCGGGACCAACCCCCTGCGCATCTTCGACTGCAAGGTGCCCGCCGACCAGCCGATCATCGACGCCCTGCCGCACTCGACGGATTACCTGTGCGAAGCCTGCCGCGACCATTTCGCGGAGGTGCGGGGCCATCTGGACGCCTACGGGCTCTCGTACCGGGTGTCGCACCGGCTCGTTCGGGGCCTCGACTACTACACGCGCACCACCTTCGAGATTCTCGGGGCCGGGCTCGGGGCGCAGAACGCGCTGCTGGGCGGCGGCCGCTACGACCGCCTCGTGAAGCAGCTCGGGGGGCCGGACCGCCCCGGCATCGGGTTCGCGGCGGGGCTCGAGCGGCTGGTCCTCGCGCTGCCCGAGGACGCGGGCGACGCGGCCCCGGCCGACGCGTTCGTGGTCGCCCTCGGCGACGGGACGTGGGCGTCGGCGCGGGTGCTGGCCCGCGACCTGCGACGGGCCGGCCTGCGGGTGCTGATCGACTACGGGGGGCGTTCGTCGAAGTCGCAGATGAAGCGGGCCAACCGCAGCGGGGCCCGGCACATGCTCATCATCGGCGAGGACGAGCTGGCCGCCGGCGAGGTGACCGTCAAGGAGATGGCGACGAGCGAGCAGCGACGGGTGGCCCGCGACGCCGTCGCGGCGGCGCTTGCGGCGAGACGCGCGACGCCGCCGGAGCGGAATGGACGGACGGGCGACGGGGACGTCGACGCCGGGAACAGGGTGTAGAGCAGTGCGGACACATACATGCGGCGCGTTGCGCCCGAGCGACATGGGGCAGGAGGCGACCCTGACGGGGTGGGTGCACCGGGTGCGCGACCTCGGCTCCCTCATCTTCGTCGACGTGCGCGACCGCTACGGGGTCACCCAGGTCGTGGCCCGCGACGACGAGGCGCTGCTCGCGAAGGCGAAGCGGCTGCGGCCCGAGTTCGTGGTGGCCGTCGCGGGCGTCGTCGAGCGCCGGTCCGACGACACCCTCAACCCGAAGATCGCCACCGGCGAGGTCGAGATCGCGGTGCGCTCCATCGAGGTCCTGAACGAGTCGAAGCGCCCGCCCTTCCACATCGCCGAGGAGAGCCCGGTCTCGGAGGACCTCCGGCTGAAGTATCGCTACCTCGACCTGCGGCGCCAGCGGATGCAGCGGAACATGCAGCTCCGGCATCGGGTGGTGCTGGCGGTGCGGCGCGCCCTCGACGAGCAGGGTTTCCTGGAGATCGAGACCCCGATCCTGGCCAAGTCGACCCCGGAAGGGGCGCGCGACTACCTGGTCCCCAGCCGCGTGCATGCGGGCGAGTTCTTCGCCCTGCCGCAGTCCCCGCAGATATTCAAGCAGATCCTGATGATCTCGGGCATGGACCGCTACTTCCAGATCGCCCGCTGCTTCCGCGACGAGGACCTGCGCGCAGACCGCCAGCCCGAGTTCACGCAGATCGACATGGAGGTGTCGTTCGCCACCCCCGACGTCGTCTTCGGCATCGTCGAGCGTCTGATGGAGGCGGTGTGCGCCGCCGCCGGCCTGACCGTGGAGGCGCCGTTCCCCCGCTTGACCTACGCCGACGCGATGGCGAGGTACGGGTCGGACAAGCCCGACCTGCGCATCGGGATGGAGATCGCCGACGTCTCCGTCGTCTTCGCCGACTCGAGCTTCCGGGTGTTCCGGGAGTGCGTGACCGAGGGGGGCGTCATCCGCGCCCTCGTCGTCCCGGGGGCGGGGCGGTACTCGCGCAGCCAGGTCGACAAGCTCGTCGACGAGGCCATCGCGCTGGGCGCCTCCGGCCTCGTGTGGGCGCGGCGGGGGCCGGACGGCGACGTGCAGAGCTCGATCCTCAAGGTGGCGGGGGCCGA
Source organism: Vicinamibacterales bacterium (assembly GCA_965207675.1). GTDB lineage: Bacteria > Acidobacteriota > Vicinamibacteria > Vicinamibacterales > UBA8438 > JAJEEA01. The sequence goes on along the minus strand of CBDBMY010000011.1, from coordinate 2,739,378 downwards.
GACCCTGGGGCGGCTTCTGGACGCGGCGGGCGCCGGCGACGCCGACCTCGTGCTCGTGGCGGCGGGGTCGGGCGAGGAGCCGTCCCGGCTGCTCGGGCAAATGCGGCTGCAACTCGCGCGGCGCGAGGGGCTCGTCGACGAGTCGCGCTCCGCCCTGGCGTGGGTCGTCGACTTCCCGATGTTCGAGTGGAACGAGACGGAGGGGCGCCACGTGTCGCGGCACCATCCGTTCACGTCGCCCCACGACGACGACCGCCACCTCCTCGACGGCGGGGATCTCGGCGCCATCCGGGCCAAGGCCTACGACCTCGTGTTCAACGGTTGGGAGATCGGTGGCGGCAGCATCCGGATCCACGAGCAGCCGCTGCAGCGTCGCATCTTCGAGCTGCTGAAGATCGGCGACGAGGACGCCCGCTCGCGCTTCGGCTTCTTCCTCGACGCCCTCGAGTACGGAACCCCGCCGCACGGCGGCATCGCCTTCGGGGTCGACCGCATCGTCGCCCTGCTCGCGGGCGAGACGTCCATCCGGGACGTGATGGCGTTCCCCAAGACCGCCGCCGCCGTGGACCTGATGACCGGCGCGCCGTCGACGGTGAGCCCCCACCAGTTGCGCGAGCTGCACTTGCAGACGGAGGGGTGACGGTTCCCGGGACCCCGATTCCCGCGCTCCGCCGGCGCGAGCGCGGCCCGGACAAGCCGGCGCGAGAGTCGGCGCCGATGCCTGCGCGCGCCGGGATCGAGTGTCCGCACGCCGTTCGGTGCGTCACGAGCACGTCCGCCCGCGGCCGGCGCACTCGATCGGGCATCGTGACGGCGGGCACTTGCCGTAGCCGGCTGATTGGTGCACGATCGCAGACGCACGTGTCCGAAGAACCCAGCCCATCCGGCACTGCCGCGGCCACGCGGATAGCCGTACCCGACGACGGGATCGAGCAACTGTTCGGCGCCCACGATTCACACCTCGCGACGTTCGAGGAGCTGTTCGGAGTGCGCGTCCGCACCGACGGCAACCACCTCCTGGTCGACGGCGAAGCGGGGGCGGTCGAGGGGGTGGAGCGGACCGTCCGGCAGTTGTCGGCCCTGGTCGGCGACGGCTACCGGCTGTCGCCGGACGACGTGAGGCAGGCGGCCCAGCTCGTCATGCAGGACGCGTCGGTCCGGCTGCGCGACTACTTCGTCAAGACCACCGTCAAGGCGTCGAGCAAGCGGCAGGTCGCCCCCAAGAGCCTCAACCAGCGACGGTACCTGGAGGCCATCGACCGGCATGACGTGGTGTTCGGGGTCGGGCCCGCGGGAACCGGCAAGACCTACCTGGCGATGGCCCAGGCCGTCGCGTACCTGACCGCGAAGAAGGTCACCCGCATCGTCCTCACGCGCCCCGCCGTCGAGGCCGGCGAGCGCCTCGGGTTCTGCCGGGGGACATGCAGGAGAAGGTGGACCCCTACCTGCGCCCCCTCTACGACGCCCTCTACGACATGCTCGACCTCGACCGGGTCGACCGGCTGCTCGATCGCCGGACCATCGAGATCGCGCCCCTCGCGTTCATGCGGGGGCGGACCCTGAACGACGCGTTCGTGATTCTCGACGAGGCCCAGAACACCACCGCCGAGCAGATGAAGATGTTCCTCACGCGCCTCGGGTTCGGGTCGAAGGCGGTCGTCACCGGCGACATCACCCAGATCGACCTGCCGGCGGGGCGCGTGTCCGGGCTCGTGGAGGTGCTGGGCATTCTGGAGCACGTGGACGGCATCGCGTTCACCCGCTTCGACGACCGCGACGTGGTGCGGCACCCGCTCGTGCGCCGGATCGTCCGGGCCTACGAGACCTGGGCCGAGCGTCCCGACGAGCCGGCCGCGGCGCCGGCTCCCGCCGGGAGGGGAGTCTTCGACTCGACGCCATGACCGGCTCGACGGACCCGACGATGACGACCGACACGAGACGTTGTGCGATTCGACGCCGGGACCTGCTCGCCGGACCGACGATGACGACCGACACGGAGACGTTGCGCGATTCGACGCCGGGACCTGCTCGCCGGACGCGACGCTGACGACTGCGAGGCGTTGCGCGATTCGACGCCCACGACCTGGTCGCCGGACCCGACGATGACGATCGACACGGGACGTTGCGCGACGGGAACCCTCGATCCGGCGCCATGACGGCGATCGACCTCCGATGACCGCGGACGACCCCGACCCCCGCCCCGCGTCCACCCGACTCGAGGTGGTGGTGACCGACGGGCGCGGCCGGCCCAAGGCGGCCGGCGATCTTCCGGCCTGGCTCGCCGGGGTGGCGCCCCGGTCCGCGGCCGGCCTGGCCGTGGTCGCGCTGGTGTGCGACCGCAAGATGCGCGACCTCAACCGTCGGTTCCGCGGCATCGATCGCGTTACCGACGTCCTGTCGTTTCCGGCCGGGCCCGACGAGGCCGCCCCTCCCGGCGAAGGCGCGGGCGGCGGTCGGCGTTGGCTGGGCGACATCGCGATCGCGACGGGGCGGGCGGCGAGGCAGGCTCGCGCGGCCGGTCTCACCGAGTCGGACGAGCGGCGCCGCCTCGCCCTCCACGGCCTGCTGCACCTGCTGGGATACGACCACGAGCGCGACGACGGACGCATGCGGCGCCTGGAGCGGCGGCTCCAGCGGCGCGGCGGGCTGCCGGTGGACGCCTCATGATGCCACTGGCGCTGTTCCTGCTCGGCTGCGCGGTGATCTGGGTCGCGACCATCGAGTCGGCGTTCGGGGCCATGGTCCGGCTGCCGGAAAGGCTGACGGCCGAGCGGGACGCCCGCAACGAGTCGCTCGTGACCCACCTCGAGGATCCCCTGCGGCTCTACGTGGTCACCCGTCTGCTGCGGGGCGGGCTCTTCGCGGTGGCCGCCGTCATCCTGGCCCAGTTGATCGGCGTGGCCACGCCCCGGGCGGTCGGCGTGCTGCTCCTGAGCATCGTCGCCTTCGTGGTCGTGTGCGAGCAGGTGGTGCCGTCCGCCCTCGCGCGGCGCAACGCCGGCCGGGTGCTCGAGCTGCTGCTGCCGTCGTTCGACCTGGCGCTCCGGATCCTGGGGCCGCTCACGGGCTGGCTGATGCTTCTGGCGCGGCCGCGGCGCGGGCGGAGCATCAACGGCCGCGCCAACGGCGGCGCGGACGACGCGCCCGGCGAGGACGACGAGACGCGGGCGGAGGCCGCCGACACCGAGGAGCGGCGGCTCCTGCAATCGGTGGTGGACTTCGGGGGGACGCTGGTGCGCGAGGTGATGACCCCGCGGCCGGACATCGTGGCCATCGCCCACGACGCGACGGTGGACGAGCTCCGTGCCCTCTTCGCCGAGGAGGAGTACTCGCGCATCCCGGTGTTCGAGAACGACCTCGACAACATCCTGGGCTTCGTCTTCGCCAAGGACCTCGTGAAGGCCGACGGGCTCTCCGGCGACTCGCCCATCGTCCCCCGCCTGCTGCGGCCGGCCTGCGTCGTGCCCGAGGGCCAGCGGGTGGCCGACCTGCTCCGCGAGCTGCAGGTCAGGCACGCGCAGAGCGCCATCGTCGTCGACGAGTACGGAGGCACGGCGGGGCTGGTGACCATCGAGGACCTCCTCGAGGAGATCGTCGGCGAGATACGCGACGAGTACGACGGCGACGAGTCGGAGCCGGTCGTCGAGGAGGACGGCGGGCGCTTCGTGTTCCTCGCCACGGTGGGGGTCGGCGAGCTGGCCGAGCGCCTGGGGGTGTCGATCGAGCGGGACGGCTTCGAGACCGTGGGGGGCTATCTCCTGACGCGGCTCGGGCGGGTGCCGGGGGTCGGAGAGACGGTCGACGTCGACGACCTCGTCGTCGAGGTGCTCGACGCCGAGCGCCGGCGGGTGCGGAAGGTGCGGATCTGCCGCCGGCCGGTGGCGGAAACGGTCGAGGGGTAGGCGTGCCGGAAACCGATCCGCCGGCCATGCGCGCCGGCTTCGTGTCGCTCGTCGGGCGCCCCAACGCGGGCAAGTCCACCCTCCTGAACCGCATCGTCGGCACCAAGCTGGCCATCGTCTCGGACAAGCCGCAGACCACGCGGAACCGGATCTTGGCGGTGCGCAACTACACGGGGAGGACCCCCGCGCAGGCCGTCTTCGTGGACACCCCGGGCATTCACCGCCCGCTCCACCGGATGAACGTGCGCATGGTCGACATGGCCCTCGAGTCGATCGGCGAGGTCGACCTGATCGGCCTGGTGCGGGACGTCACCGACGGCGTCGGCGCGGGCGACCGCTTCGTCGTCGGCGCCCTGGAGCGGGCCCCGGCGCCGGTGGTGCTGATCCTCAACAAGATCGACCTGATAGCGAAGCCGCGCCTGCTGCCGATCATCGACTGGTACCGCCGGCAGCGCGACTTCGCCGCTTTCGTTCCCGTGTCGGCGGCGACCGGCGACGGGGTCGACGTCCTCGAGCGGGAGATCGTCGAGCGGCTTCCCGCCGGCCCGGCGCTCTATCCCGAGGACTTCCTCACCGACCAGCCCGAGCGGGTGCTCGCGGCCGAGACGGTGCGCGAGAAGGTGCTCCGCCACACCCACGCCGAGCTGCCGTTCGTGACGGCGGTGGTCGTCGACCGCTTCGACGACGAGAGCGAGCCGGGGCGCCTGGGCCTGTTCTGCTCCATCCTGGTCGAGCGGAAGTCCCAGAAGCCCATCGTCATCGGCCCCGGGGGGGCGCGCATCCGGCAGATCGGGACCGAGGCCCGGCAGGACCTCGAACGGTTCTTCGGCGTCTCCGTGTACCTCGACCTGCACGTCAAGGTGCGGGCCGACTGGCGCGACGACGACCGGATCCTCGACCAGGCCGGCGTGGCGCCGACCGAGCGGGGCTGAGGGCTGACGCGGCGGCGTCAGGGCGCTCCGACGGCAGCGCCGTTCGCGCATGAGCGCACCGCGTCGGAGTGCCCCGAGCGAAGTCCGCTTGGCGCCAGGCCAGCCCGAAGAGGGTAGACAAACGTAAGGGCCGCTTGAAAAAAGCATGACGAGGGGCTGCCGGGCCGAGCCCGGCCGCCGCCTCGACGCGGTCCGCGTGTCATGCAGGACCACCCGGAAGTCGGGCGGCGCATCGTCGTCTGCCTCGAACCGCAGTGCCTCCGCACGGACGACGGCATCGAGATCCTGCCCGTGGGCGACTTCCTCGACCGACTCTGGTCCGGCTCGCTGCTCGGGGAGCCGACGCCGTAGAACGGCGCCGCCTCCCCGAGGGCGGTCTGGCGGCGATCGGAGGCGCAGGCGAACCCTGCTAGCGCGCCATCCGCTCGGCCATGTTGCGCAGGAAGTTGACGATGTGCCACATCTCCTCGTCGGTGATGCGGCCCTCCCACGCCTCCATGTCGTAGGCCGGTGGCACGCCGTTGCGGATCACCAGGAAGATGTCGCCGTCGGTGCCGCCGTGCACCCACTCGTCGTCGATCAGGTTCGCCGGCCTCGATCCCGGCGGCGCCGTCATGCCCTGGCCGTCGGCCCGGATGCCGTGGCACGCACGGCAGAAGCGGCCGTAGACCCGCAGGCCCGCCCGCACCGATTCCTCGGTCGCCTCGATGGGGTTCTCCGGGACCTCGGCGGCGGGCTCCTGCACGGGGGCGGCCGCGATCAACGGCGTCGAATCGGCGGCCATGAACAGGGCGAAGGCGAAAGCGAGAGCGGCCCCGCCGGGCACGACTCGGGCAAGACTGGTTCGGGTCACGTATCCTCCTCGTCTGTGGAAGTCTCACCATGAGTCTATACCGCGCCGCGGCCCAGGTTGCGCTCCGGTGCATGAGGGCGCCGGCGCCCCGGAGTGCCCGGCGCCCCGGAGTGCGCCCGTCGTCCCCGGGTGCGCCCGCCGTTCGTGACCGCGCTCCGCCCGCGACGCGGTTCGGCCCGGGCCACTGTCCTGGTTGACCCGCTCGCCGACCACGGGATACACTGCCGGTCCTGACCCGGGAATCCAATCGGAGAGATGAGCGAATGCGTAGACTGAGCGTTGTCTTCATGGCGGTCCTGCTGGTCGCGGGCACGGCCCGGGCCCAGGACGCGGAGCCGCAGGTGTTCGGCGATCTGGCCGAGGTGATGCGCGGCATCCTCTTCCCCAACTCGAACATCATCTTCGACGTGCAGACGAACAACCCCGACGATCCGGTCGAGGCGGCCGAGGGCGATTCCACGAGCGCGCGCTTCTCCAACATCTACACCGGGTGGGAGGCCCTCGAGAACGCGGCCGTCGCGCTCGTCGAGGCCGCCAACCTGATCGAGCTGCCGCGGCTGTGCGAGAACCTCGAGGACGACCCCGCGCGCAACGGCGTGGCGGCCCCGGTCGAGCGCGACGACTGGAAGCAGTACGTCGCCGGGTTGCGGGCGGCGGGCCAGACCGCCTACGAGTGGGCGCAGGCCCGCCAGTACGACGATTTCGACGCGATCCTCATGACCGGCGAGGTCGCCGAGGCCTGCTCGGCCTGCCACGGCGTCTACCGCGACAGCTACAACGATCCGCCGACGCCGCGCTGCACGCCCCCCGCGGAGTGAGCCCGTCCGGCCGCCCGGCCCGCGTTCCCCGGCCGGGCGCGGTCGCCCGCAACCTCGCCTGCCCCCTCGAGCCCTCCACGTCTGCGCCCGTCCGTGGCGATGACGCGCCGCACCTATGCAGGCCCGGCCAGAGCGGCGGGATCCACGCGCTCCACCATCTCCAGTCGGTCGAAGTGCCGGTCGGCCGAGAGTATCCGGCGGATGCCCCGGTGCTCCATGGTCGCCACGTGCAGGGCATCGCGCGCCGGCACCTGGGGGTGCAGCAGGAGAAGCTCGAGGGCTCGTGCGGTCTGGCGCTCCGTGATCGGGAGGATGTCCGAGCAGATGGCGGCGACCGAATCGTAGACCCTTCGGGCGTCGCGGTGACGGTCGATCGCGGAGTAGCGGTGGAGGATCTCCTGCAGCACCTCCGCGCTGGTCACGAGCGCGATCTCCTGCTTGTCCGCCGAGCGAAGGGCGTTCCGGCACCGCTCGCGAAGGGCGGGGTCGCTGCCCGCCAGGTACATGAAGACGTTGGCGTCTACGAAGAGCGCTTCGCCCACGGTCATCGCGCTCTCCGTGTCCCGGCGCCGCCACCCTCGGCGTCAATGGCGCAGCCGGTAGCCGCGCCGGTCTTCCGTTCGCCGTACTCATGCTCCCACTGCTCCAGATCCGCTGGCGCGGGCGCCGGCTCCATCGCGTAGAGCGCGTCGATCGCTTCGAGCCGCCGTCGCCGGGCCTCGGGCTCCACACAGTACCGCTCGACCGCCTCTCTGACGACCGCGGCCAGCTTCCGGCCGTCGGTACGCGAGATGCGCGAGACGGCGGCGTACTGCCGCTCGTCGAGCGTCACCTGGATCTTGCGCGTGCTGGGCATGTATCCAGGCTAGTGAGTCGTCTCGATCGTGTCAACTCGAATGTATCGAATCGGTCGTGTCAAAGACACTGTGTCCGCGGCGCGTGGCGGCGTAGATCAGGGCGCAGATCGACCCTCGTTCCGATGCACGCCACGCCGGGCGCCTGCCACCCCCATGGTTGTGGTCCGCGTCGCCAAGAGAGCCCTACCGGCCCTACCGGGACGCCCCCCGGGCGCTGTGCTACACTGAAATGATCCTGATGCTGACAGTGGACTGCCCAGAGGAACCCGACTTGTCGCGGCATTCGTTCGCGACGGCTCCCCGAACGACGGGAAGATGCCTTTCCAGCGCCGAATCGACGTGGTGCTCGACTCGGTCAAGCGACTGCAGCGGATAGGTGCGTCCGCCAATCTCCTCAACCTCCTCCAGAAGCAGCGCCCCGCCGACCTCGCCGAGGTCCTCGGCGAGCTCTCCGACAAGAACCGCCAGGACGCGTTCGACCTGCTGATCGACCGCGACAGCCGCCTCGCGATGGAGGCGCTGATGGAGTACGGGGTCGAGCCCGGCGCCGGCCTGCTGGCCGACCAGCCGCCGGAGCGCATCGCGCTGTGGCTGCTCGACCTGCCGTCGGACGACGCGGCGGCCCTGATCGACGAGCTGCCCGACGAGCTGTCGGCGGCGGTGCTCGAGCGGATGCGCCCCCACGAGTCGGGCGAGGTCGAGAACCTGCTCGAGTACGCCGAGCAGACCGCCGGCCGCATCATGAACCCGACGGTGTTCGCGCTGTCGGAGGAGCAGACGGCGGGCGAGGCGATCCACGCCCTGCAGGGGTCGCGCGAGGTGGAGATGGTCTTCTACCTCTACGTGGTCGACGAGCGCCGCCACCTGGTGGGCGTCGTCTCGCTGCGCCGGCTGCTGCTCGTGGCCCCCGAGACCCCCCTGCGGCGCATCATGACCACCGACCTGATCAGCGCGCGGGTCGACACCGACCAGGAGGAGGTGGCGCAGCACGTCGCCAACTACAACCTGCTGGCGATTCCGGTGGTCGACGAGGAGAACAAGCTCGTCGGCATCATCACCGTCGACGACGTCATCGACATCATCAAGGACGAGGCGACCGAGGACCTCTACCGGCTCGCCGGGGTCAGCGGCGACGAGCACGTGTTCACCCCGGCGCGGGAGTCGGCGCGAAAGCGGCTGCCGTGGCTGGCCATGAACCTCGTCACGGCGGCGCTCGCGGCGTTCGTGGTGCGGGCGTTCCAGGCGACCATCGACGAGGTGGTGATGCTGGCCGTCCTCATGACCATCGTGGCCAGCATGGGCGGCAACGCCGCGACCCAGACCCTGACCGTCATCGTGCGGGCCATCGCCCTGGGCGAGCTCACCTGGGGCAACTCGCGCAAGGCGGTGCTGAAGGAGGCGCTGGTCGGGTTGGGCAACGGCCTCGCCCTCGGCACGGTGGGGGCCCTGGTGGCGTGGCTGCTGTCGGGGAACGTCTACCTGGGGGCGATCCTGGCCCTGGCGATGGTCATCAACCTGCTGGTGGCGGCGGTGGCCGCGACCCTGATTCCCATCGCCCTGCGGGCCCTCAAGGTGGATCCGGCGCTGGCGTCGGCGGTGTTCATCACGACGTTGACGGACGTCTTCGGGTTCTTCGCGTTCCTCGGCCTCGCCACCGTCTTCCTGCCCTATCTGGAACGCCTGGCTTGACGGCCCGCGGTGACGGTCCGGCGTCGAATGCAGCGCGGACCTGGCCGCGGGCGGTTGCCGCGCCCGCCCCGCGATGGCCTCGCGGGCGGCGGGACGCTACAATGGTGGCCGGCCCGGCACTCCGCGCCCGCGATGCCAGTCCTGACGACCGACGCGCTGATCCTGCGCACCTACCATCTTGGTGAAGCGGACCGCATCGTCGTTTTCCTGACGCCCGAGCGGGGCAAGAAGCGGGGCGTGGCCAATGGGGCGCGCCGCCCGCGCTCGCGGCGGTTCGCGGGAGGGCTCGAGCCGTTGACGGCGGTGCGCCTCGCCTACTACGAGCGCGAACACCGCGAGCTGGTGCGGCTGCGCTACGTCGAGCCGGTGCGTTCGCCGATGCTGGCGCGTGACGGCGAGCGGCTCGGCCATGTCGAGTACTTCGCCGAGATCCTCGACGAGTGCGCGCAGGAGGCGGAGCCCAATGCGCCGCTGTTCCGTCTCGGGTCCGCGGTGGGGGCGTTGCTGGCGGGAGACATTCCGATCGCGCGGCTGGCACGCTACTTCGAGTACTGGGTGCTGCGCCTGCAAGGCGTCTATCCGTCGTTGACCGCCTGCGGGCAGTGCGGACGCCGGCCGGACTCGGGCGGCCGCATCGACGCCGCGCGCGGCGGCTTCCGGTGCGGCGCGTGCGCCGGCGATCGGGGGCTTCCGTTGTCGGCCGAGGCGTTGCGCTTTCTCCGCGACGCCGCCGCGACGCCCCCCGACGCACTGTCGCGGGTCGAGTTGCCGGCGCGCGCGGACCAGGAGCTCGATCGCGCGCACGGGCGCCTGCTGGCGATGCACCTGGAGAAGGAGCTGCGAGCAGCCAAGGTGCTGCGGGCGATGGCCGGACCGGCGCCGGAGTGACGTCGTCATGATGACCATGTGGCTTTCCGTCGTGTCATCCCCGACCGGCGCTCCGCCGGCCTCGGCGCCGCGCGGGGCGGCGTTGCGCGTTCCCGGGCGCCGGGCCGCGGCTCGCCGCCGCGTCGTGACGCTCCCGGGCATGCCGGCGGAAGCCCCGTACCGGGTGGTGACGCCGTGACCCTCCAGGACCTGATCGCCGCGTTGTCGCGCTTCTGGTCGTCGCGCGGCTGCCTCATCCACCAGCCCCTCGACACCGAGGTGGGGGCGGGCACCATGCACCCCGAGACGTTTCTGCGCGTGCTCGGGCCGCGGCCCTGGCGGGTCGCCTACGTGCAGCCGTCGCGGCGCCCCGCCGACGGCCGCTTCGGCGAGAACCCGAACCGGCTGTTCAAGCACCACCAGTTCCAGGTCATCCTGAAGCCGTCGCCGGACGCGGCGCAGGACCTCTATCTCGACAGCCTGCGGGTGTGCGGCATCGATCCGGTTCGCCACGACGTGCGCTTCGAGGAGGACAACTGGGAATCGCCCACCCTCGGGGCGTGGGGCATCGGGTGGCAGGTTCTCCTCGACGGGATGGAGATCACCCAGTTCACCTACTTCCAGCAGGCCGGCGGCATCGAGCTGTCGCCGGTGTCGGTCGAGCTGACCTACGGGCTCGAGCGCATCGCGATGCACCTGCAGGGGGTCGACGACGTGTACGACCTCGAGTGGGCGCCGGGGGTGACGTACCGCACGGTGCGGCACCAGGACGAGGTCGAGCAGACGAAGTACGCCTTCGGCATGGTCGACCTGCCCGAGGCGGAGTTCGCGGCGCGGCATCGGGAGCTGTTCGAGCAGCATCACCGCATGGCCCGGACCCTGGTGGAGTCGGGCCTCGTGCTGCCGGCCCTCGACGCCTGCCTCAAGTGTTCGCACACCTTCAACATCCTCGACGCGAGCGGCGGCATCGGGGTGACCGAGCGGGCCGCCTACATCCTCCGCGTGCGCGAGCTGGCGGTGGCGGTGGCCGGGGCCTACGCGGGCGGCCAGGCGGCGGGTGGCGAGGCGGCCGGTGACCAGGCGGACTCCAGCCCACCTGCATCCCGGCCGGCCGCGGGGTGAACGGTAGCGGGTTCGCGGCGACGCCGCGCCGCGGGCAGACAGGGGCGGTAATCGACATCGGGGTTGCCGACTGCCCCGCCGGGCAGCCCGTTTCCGCGCGACGAGGCGTTCGGCGCACGTTGCAGGGTTGTTCTCGTCGGCGTCCCCACGTGGCCCGCTGACGACGGATCCCCGCCGCCGGGACCTTCGTCGAGGGCGGGTCGGGCGAGGACCGCCACGCCCGCTGCGGGGCGGGGACATCGGGATGCGGGACGTCATGTATCGAGAGTTGCTGATCGAGATCGGGTGCGAGGAGCTGCCCGCGAGCTGGATGCCGCCGCTGGTCCGGCAGCTCGGGAAGTCCCTGGGCGCCCAGTTGGAGGCGGTCCGGCTCGCGTGTCCGGCCCCGCCGGCGGCGTTCGCGACGCCGCGCCGGCTCGCCGTCCACGCCCTCCGGGTCGAGGACCGGCAGCCGGACCTCGAGGAGACCGTCACGGGACCGCCGGTCCGGGCGGCCTTCACCGACGCGGGAGAGCCCACGCGCGCCGCCCTCGGCTTCGCCCGCAAGCAGGGGGTTTCAGTCGACCGGCTGGTCCGGATCGACACACCCAAGGGGACCTATCTCGCCCACCGTAGCCGGCAGCGCGGGCGGGCCGCCCGCTCGGTCCTCGGCGGCGTGCTCGCGGGGACCCTGCGCGACCTCGCGTTTCCGAAGCAGATGCACTGGGACGCCCGCCTCGACGACGGGCGGGGCGACCTGCCGTTCGGGCGCCCCATCCGCTGGCTCGTGTTCCTGTTCGGGGGGCGGGTCGTGCCCTTCGTCATCGGGCGGACGCCGGAGGCGGCGGCGCGGGGGGTGGCCCCGATCCGTGCCGGCTCGGCCACCCGCGGTCACCGCTTCTTCTCGCGCGACGGCCGGCCCGGCCGCCCCGTGCGGGTGGGCTCGTTCGCCGACTACCGCAAGACCCTGAAGCGGCACTACGTGCTGCTGTCGCGCGAGGAGCGCCGCGCCCGCATCGCGAAGAAGCTCGAGACGCAGGCGAAGGGCGTGGGCGGCGTGGTCGAGGGCGCGGGCGGCGCGGCGTCGCTGCTCGACGAGGTGCCGGATCTCGTCGAGTATCCGTCGGTGGTCGCCGGCCGCTTTCCCGACGAGTTCCTCGCCCTGCCCGACGAAGTGCTGAAGACGACGATGATCCATCACCAGCACTACTTCCCGGTGGCGACGGGCGACGGCCGCCTCACCGAGCACTTCCTCGCGGTGACCAACGTCCCGAAGGACAACGTGCCCGCGATCGCCCGCAACTCCGAGCGGGTGCTCGTGGCGCGGCTGCGCGACGCCCGGTTCTTCTGGGAGGCGGACCGCGGCGCGCCCCTCGACTCGCGCCTCGACCGTCTCGACACGCTGCGGTTCCACGCGAAGCTCGGCAGCTACCTGGACAAGGCCCGGCGGATCGAGAAGCTGGCCGCCGCCGTCGCCGGCGACGCGTTCGGCGCGCCCGCCGCGGTCGGCCACGCGGCCCGCGCCGCCCGCCTCGCCAAGGCCGACCTGACCACCGACATGGTCGGCGAGTTTCCCGAGCTGCAGGGCGTCATGGGGGGGATCTACGCCCGCGAGGACGGCGAGCCGGAAGAGGTGTGGCGCGCCGTCTATCACCACTACCTGCCTATCGGCGTCACCGCCGACGCCCCGCCGCGGCCGGACGATGTGGGTGGGGCCGGGGTCAGCTGGGCCGCGGTCGCCCTCGCCGACAAGCTGGACACGCTGGTCGGCCTGTTCCGGGCCGGCGAGCGGCCGCGGGGGGCGCGCGACCCGTTCGGGCTGCGGCGGCAGGCCCACGGCGTCTTCGCGATCCTCGTGGACCTGCCCGAGGTGACGGGGCTGACCGCCCGGCCGAACCTGGGGCATCTGGTCGCGGCGGCGGAGGCGGCGCACGACTCGGGGCGCGTGGCGGCGGGAGATGCGGCGCGCGCAGCGGTTTCACCGCCGGCCGAGCCGGGGCAGAGGCGGAGGTCGCGCGGTGCCGCGAGCGGCACGGGGCCCGGGGCGGTGGATGGTCCGGAGCACAAGGCGGCGGACGGCGGAGCGCATGCACCGGTCGCCGAGCCCGAGGCAATCGAGCGGCTGCAGCAGTTCCTGCTCGAGCGCCTGCGCTTCGTGCTGGAGCAGCGCGGCCACGACGTGCGCAACGTGCGGGCGGTGACCCAGCCGTGGCCGTCCTGGCGCGCCGTCGTCCCCCTCGACGCCCGCCGCAAGCTGGAGGCGCTGGCCGGGTTCACGGGATCGACGGACTTCCAGCAGCTCGCGGCCCTGTTCAAGCGCGTGCGCAACATCGCGAGAGAGCTGCCCGACGCCGAGCTCGCCGACGTGGAGGCGGGACGCGCGGCGGTGTCGGACGAGCCGCCCGAGCCGGCGGAGGCGGCGCTGGCGGCCGAGCTCGACCGGCGCCGGCCGGCCATCGCGGCGGCGGTGGCGGCGGGGACCGACTACCACGCGGCCTTCGCGGAGGCGGCGGCGTTCGGCCCCGCCGTCGACCGCTTCTTCACCGACGTGCTCGTCATGGCCGGCGACCCCGATCTGCGGCGGCGGCGCCTGGCCCTGTTGAAGCGGCTCGAGCACCTGATCCTGCAGCTCGCCGACGTCTCCGCGCTGGTCAGGGACGCCGACTGAGGAGTTGGCGGGTTCCCGCTCAGGTGATAACCTGACCCGCGGTGACAGGAGAGCGTGTCGACGATGAGTGAAGGACTCCAGCTGACGGGTCTCGTCGCGTCGATGGGGGGCGCCATCGGCGCCGTCATCGCTGCCGTCGTCGGGATGCGGAACGGCAAGAAGATCGATGATCTGGACAGCAAGGTCGACGTTCTCTCGGGGCGCGTGGACGAGCACGGAGAGATCCTGCAGTCCTTGATCGGCGCCCTGTTGAAGACCTCGTGACCCCCCACCCCGGGCCGACCTCCTCGTCCGGCCAGATCCAGGCACCCCGTCCGCCGCGCATCGTGCGGCTGCCGGCCGAGCTCGCGAACCAGATCGCGGCCGGCGAGGTGGTCGAGCGCCCCGCGTCGGTGGTCAAGGAGCTGGTCGAGAACGCCCTCGACGCCGGGGCGTCGCGCGTCGCGGTCGCCGTCGAGCTGGGCGGCAAGCGTCTCGTGCGGGTGGAGGACGACGGCGAGGGGATGACCGCCGACGAGGCGCGGCTCGCCCTCGAGCGGCACGCCACCAGCAAGATCCGGCGGGTCGAGGACCTCGCCGCCATCACATCGCTGGGTTTCCGCGGCGAGGCCCTCCCGAGCATCGCCTCGGTGTCGCGCCTGCTGCTGCGCACCCGCGCGCGCGGTGCCTCGCGCGGGGTCGAGGTGCGGGTGTCCGGCGGCGCCGTCGACTCCGCGCGCGAGGCCGGCGCCGCCGAGGGCACCATCGTCGAGGTCGTCGACCTCTTCTACAACGTGCCGGCGCGCCGCAAGTTCCTGAAGTCGGACAGCGCGGAGACCGCCCAGATCTCGCGGCTCGTCACCCAGCTCGCGCTGGGCCGGCACCGGGTCGGCTTCACCCTGACGAGCGGGAGCCGCCGCCTCGCGCAGTGGCCGCCGGTCGAGAGCCTCAAGGACCGGCTGTTCCAGGTCTACAAGGACCGCGGCGACCTCGTCGAGGTCCGGAAGCAGGCGGCCGGCGTCACGGTGACCGGCTTCGTGGCGGGACTCACGGGGGGAGCCGGCGGGCGCGCGCGGGGTCCGCAGAACGTCTTCGTCAACGGCCGCGCCGTCAAGGACCGCACCATCGCTCACGCGGTCGCCCACGCCTACGACACCGCGACGATCAAGGAGCGGCAGCCGGAGGTTCATCTCTTCATCGAGCTGCCCCCCGACCGGGTCGACGTCAACGTGCATCCGACCAAGGCCGAGGTCCGCTTTCTCGAGCGGTCCCTGGTGCACGAGGTGCTGCGCCGCGCCATCGCCGAAGCGCTGGGCGCCACCGCCGCCCCGGCGGTGACCCTGGGCGGCGCCGCTGGCCCGGCGGCGGCCCGGGAGGACGCTACGTCGGCGGCGCCGCCGGGGGACGCCGGCCCCGCGTCCGAGGCATCGGCGGTCTCCGGGGTGACGCCGCCGTCCGCGGCGGGAAGCCCCGACGGCTGGCGCCCCGTCTCGCACGCGGGGGCTGGAGAGGCCGCGGCCGGGTGGCGCGGCGCCCTGCCGGATCGGCCCGGCGCCGGATCCTCCTCCGCTACCCCCGGCGCCGCGGGCACCGCCGGCGCCGGCGGATACACGCTGGTCGACGCGGTGCGCGAGCTGCGCCCGGCCGGCGTCACCGCGGGTCCGGCGGCCGGCGCCCCGCCGGTCCCGCCGGGTGGGGTCGTCGACCGCCCGATGCAGCCCCTCGGCCAGTTCCGCGACACGTTCATCGTCGCCGTCGACGCCGAAGGCATCGCCATCGTCGACCAGCACGTGGCCCACGAGCGGGTGCTGTTCGAGCAGGTGATGGAGCGGCTGACGGCCGGCCGGCTCGAGAGCCAGCGCCTGCTCCAGCCCATCGTGCTGGACCTGCCGCCGGCCGAGCGGCAGGCCCTCGCCGCTCACGGGGAGGTCCTGGATCGGCTGGGTTTCGAGGTCGAGGCGTTCGGCGGCGACAGCGTCCGCATCGCCGCGGTGCCCGCCGTCGTGCCCCTGGCCGCGTCGGAGGCCGCGGTGCGCGCCCTCGCCCAGGACCTCGACGGCCTCGACCACGGCGCGGCCGTCGACGAGGCGCTCCGGCGCAGCGCCGCCACCACCGCGTGCCACGCCGCCGTCAAGGCCCACGACCGGCTGACGCCCGAGAAGATGGTCTGGATTCTCGACGCGCTCCGCCGCACCGCCCACTCGTCCGTGTGCCCCCATGGCCGCCCCGTCGTCCTGCGCCTCTCGGGCCGCGAGATCGAGAGGCGGTTCGAGCGCATCTAGTGGTGTGTCACGCCCCGATTCCGGAGCGGACGTGGGTTCAAGGCCCGCAATCGTTGACGTATTGCGGCCCACGCACCCGAACGTTCGGTCATGACGCAGCACTACGTACCAAGTCGACCCCGCGGCTGACGGTCGCGCTGCACATTCCGCGGGCGCGTAGCTTCTGCGCATATCGCAGCGCGATCCGGCGGCCGCTGGCGTCGAAGCTCCTGCGGAGCGGACCGGGCTGCTGGTCCGATTGACGATGAGCACGCCCACCGAAGGCTGGCACGGTTGGGACGCCTACGCGCGGTTCTACGACTGGGAGAACGCCCAGACCGTCGGCCGCCGCGACGTGCGGTTCTGGGCCGACCTCGCCGGCCGCGCCGACGGCACGGTCCTGGAGCTGGGCTGCGGCACCGGGCGGCTGTCGGTGCCGGTAGTGCGCAAGGCGCGCCGCTTCGTGGGCGTCGACCGCTCGGCCGCCATGCTGCGGAAGCTGCGCGCGCGGCTGCGGCGCGCGCGCCTGACCGGGCGCGCCTCGATCGTGCGCGGCGACATCCGCGCCCTGCCCTTCCGGCCGGACCGGCGCTGCCGCCTGGTCATGGCGCCCTACGGCATGCTGCAGTCGCTTCTCTCCGACGACGACCTCGCCGCGACCCTCGACGGCGTCGCCCGCGTGCTCGCGCCCGGCGGCACGTTCGGCGTCGACCTGGCGCCCGGCCTGCCGCGCTGGGGCGAGTACGCCCGGCGGGTCGGCCTCCGCGGGCCGATGAGCGGCGGCCGCCGGGTGACCCTGATCGAGTCGGTGCGCCAGGTGCCCCGGCAGGGGCTGACCGTCTTCGACCAGGAGTTCGTGGAGACGCGCCGGGGTCGGCGCCGGAGCTACCCCGTGTCCATCGCCTTCCGCACGCTGGGCGTCTCCGGGATGGTCGATCGTCTCGAGGCGGCGGGCTTCGCCGTCGACGCCGTGCTCGGGGGCTACCGCCAGGAGGCCTGGTCGCCCGACGCCGAGGTCGATCGTCGCGCGGCGACGCTGACCGCGAGCGAGAGGCGCCCGGTGGGCGTGCCGCCTGTGCGGGCCGTTCGCGGCGGGAGTCGTGGGGCGTGAGACTCGGCGGCGGGAGCGTCTGTCCGGTGGTGCGCTTCACGCGAGGAAGGCGGCCGGTGCGCGCGGGCCGGCGATGAGACGGGAGCGTCTATCCGGTGGTGCGCTTCACGATGAAGTGCCCCACGAGGAAGACTGCGACGCCGAACCCGAAGATGCGGGGGCTGGGTCCCATGGGGCCGGCGATGAGAATCGACTCGAGGAGCGCCGCCATTCCCAGGAGCTGGAGTCCGCGGCCGACGTAGTAGAGGGCGCCGGGCATGGTTCAGTCTTTCTCTTCCGCCTCGGAAGGGCCCGCGCCGGACGGTTGCGCGTCGGACGGCGGGGGAGCGGGGCCGGTTCCGCCTCGGGCGGCGTCGGCAGAGGCTCGGCGCTCCGCTTTGGCAGAGGCCCGGCGCTCCGCCTTGATGCGCCGCCACCCGGCGAGGCGTCGGCCGATCTCCTTCTCGAAGCCGCGCGCGGTCGGCGCGTAGTAGCGCCGGCCCGCGACCGAGGGCGGCAGGCAGCTCATCGCCGCCACCGCCTCCGGCTCGTCGTGGGCGTAGCGATAGCCCTTGCCGTAGTCGAGGTCCTTCATCAGGCGGGTCGGCGCGTTGCGCAGGTGTAGCGGCACCGGGTCGGCGGCCTCGCGGTGAGCGTCGGCCGCGGCCTGCCCGTAGGCCCGGTAGACGGCGTTGCTCTTCGGCGCGGTGGCCAGGTAGACGGCGGCCTGGGCGAGGGCGGTGTTGCCTTCCGGCATGCCGATGAAGTGTACCGCCTCCTTGGCCGCGACCGCCACGCCGAGGGCCTGGGGGTCGGCGTTGCCGACGTCCTCGGACGCGAAGCGCACGAGGCGGCGGGCGACGTAGAGGGGGTCTTCGCCGGCCTCCAGCATGCGGGCCAGCCAGTACACCGCCGCGTCGGGGTCGCTGTTGCGCATCGACTTGTGGAGGGCGGATATCAGGTTGAAGTGCTCCTCGCCCCCCTTGTCGTAGAGCAGGGCCCGCCGCTGCATCGCGTCGGAGGCGAGCTGCAGGGTGAGCCGGGCCTCGCCGGCGGCCCCCGTCTCGGCCGCGCCGGCGAGGGCGGCCGCCGCCCCGAGCTCGAGCAGGTTCAGGGCGACGCGGGCGTCGCCGTTGGCGTGGCGGGCGATGGCGGCGAGGGCGTCGGGGTCGGCCCGCAGCGCCGCCCCGCCGAGGCCGCGCTCCGAATCGGCGAGGGCGCGGGCGAGCAGGACGCCGATGGCCTCGAGGGACAACGGCTTCAGCACGTAGACCTGCGAGCGCGAGAGCAGCGCCGCGTTGACCTCGAACGACGGGTTCTCGGTCGTGGCGCCGACGAGGACGATGTCCCCGGCCTCGACCCGGGGCAGGAACGCGTCCTGCTGGGCCTTGTTGAAGCGGTGGATCTCGTCGACGAACAGAATCGTCCTCCGGCGCCCGCGGGCCCGCGCCGCCTCCGCCCCCGACAGCACGCCGCGGATCTCCTTGATGCCCGAGAGGACCGCGCTGAACGCGACGAACCTCGAGGTCGTCACGTCGGCGATGAGCCGGGCCAGGGTGGTCTTGCCGCTGCCGGGAGGACCCCAGAGGATGATCGACCGCAGGGTGTCGCGCTCGATCGCCTGCCGCAGGGGGCGGCCCCGGCCGACGAGCTCGTCCTGGCCGACGAGCTCGTCGAAGCGCCGCGGGCGCATGCGCTCGGCGAGCGGGGTGTCCGCCGCCGTCCCCGTCTCGTCGGGGGGCTCGTCGAAGAGGGTCCCGGAAGTCATGCCGAACCGGGTCCGCGGCCCTCGACCGGCGCGTCGGGCACGGGGCGGGCGCCCCGCTGCCGGGCCGCCTCGTAGACGATGAGCGCCGCCGCCACCGCGATGTTGAGAGACTCGACGGGTGGACGCATCGGAATCGACACCGTCTCGTCGGCGGTCGCGGCCAGGTCTCCACCCAGGCCGGGGCCCTCGGCCCCCAGCCAGACCAGGCAGGGACCGCTCAGGTCGACCTCGGCCGGCGGGGTTCCCCCCCGGGGCGCCGCCGCAACCACCCGCAGGCTGTGCGCGGACGCCAGCCGCCGCACCTCGGCGGGGCCCTCGGCCCGGGCGACGGGCACCCGGAAGGCGCTGCCCATCGCGCCCCGGAGCGCCTTCCACCCCAGCGGATCGGCCCCGCCGACGGTGACCACGCCGGAGGCGCCCCCCGCGTCGACGGCCCGGATTACCGCGCCCGTGTTGCCGGGGTCCTGGACGCCGCTCAGCCCGACGACCAGCGGCAGCGAGGCCCGCACGGCGTCTTCCACCCGGGCCGGGCGGAGGGCGGCCAGAGCGACGAGCCCGCTCGGCGTCGAGGCCGGGCTCAGGGCCTCCATGACCGCCGACGTCACCCGAACCACCCGGGCGATCGGTGCGAGACGGCGGGCCAGGGCCGAGACGCGGGGGGCGGGGCTCGCCGACACCGCCGCTACGTCGAGGCTCAGGCCCGCCGCCAGGGCGTCCTCGACCAGCCGCGGGCCCTCGAGGAGGACGGTCGAGCCGGTCCCCGCGTCGCGCCGCGCGGCGCGCCGGAATCCCTCCACGAGCGGGTTGCGGCGGCTGGTGATGGTCTCCACGGGCTCGGCGCCCCGGTCCGTTCGTCGCCTTCGGCGACACCCCTCCCGGGGCGGCCGCGCCGCCGCGTGCGCCCGCGCCCCGTCACGAGCCATCGGCGTGTCGAGGCCGTCCGGGGGTCGGGTCGACCGGCGCGACGCCGTAGCGGTGATCGCCGGGCTCATGCCGGCTCCCGGCGCCTCGCCGCGGCGCCCGGGGCGAGCATAGCAGATGTGCTATCGTTACCTTTTGGCGGACGCGCCGTGGGAGTCTGCAGGCGGGGCCGGCGGCGGTCCTCGGCGGTCATCGCAGCCGCTGAAGCTCGCATCAGCGACACTCCGGGCGCGACCGCGAGCTCGCGGGGCGATGATTCCCGGTCAGGTGGAGACGACGCCGGCATGAAGGCGGAACTGCTCAAGCGATTCGAGAACGAGATTCGCGAGCTCGAGCGCGAGCTCAGCAGCGAGCTGCCCCAGGAGATCAAGCGCGCCCGCGAGCTCGGCGACCTGCGGGAGAACGCCGAGTACCAGGCCGCGAAGGAACGGCAGGTCTTCGTGCAGGCCCGCCTCGCCATGCTGCGCAAGCGGGTGGCGGAGCTGTCGCTGCTCAACCTCGACCGGATTCCCAGCGACCGCGCGGGCTTCGGCTCGACCGTGCACCTGCAGGAGGTGGACGGCGACGCCATCGTCTACCGGCTCGTCATGCCCGAGGACGCGGATCCCCGGAAGGGATGGATATCCACCGCCTCGCCCATCGGGCGCGCCCTGATGGGCAAGGAAGAAGGGGACGAGGTGGCGGTGCCGACCCCGAGCGGGATACGCGAGTTCGAACTGATCAAGCTCGTCACGATTCATGGCGAGTAGACCGCCCGCGCCGACCCCGTCGGCCGCGGCGGCCCCGCCGCCGGCCGGCTCCCGGGCGCGATACTCCCCGCACCGGCGGACGGCGGTGGTGCTGACCGGTACCGGCACCGCCGGCGCCTACCATGCCGGCGTGCTGAGGGCGTTGCACGAGGCAGGCGTCAAGGTCGACCTGATGGCCGGGCGCGGCATCGGCACCGTGGGCGCGTTGTTCGGGGCGGTGGACGGCGCCGATCAGCTGTGGGAGCGGTCGGGGCTGTGGGCGGCGCCGGGGGCGGCCCGCCTGTACCGGTGGCGCCCGGCGCTGGTCTCGGCGGCCGCCGTCCTCGGGACCGCGCTCTCGACCCTCCTCCTTCCCCTCGGGGTGGTCGTCCTCGCCTCGCTGGTCTACGCGCTGGCCTACTTCGTCCAGATCGCCGGGCTGGACGGGACGTGGTTGACGGGCGGGTTCGCGCGGGTCGTCGACTGGGTCTTCGCCCCGGACATGCTGCCGGTCTGGCTGCCGCGGGTCACGGTGTTCGCTCTGGTCCTGCTGCTCGGCGTGCTGGGCTGGTCGGCGGTGCTGACGTGGCATCGGACGCGCCCCGGGCGGCGCGGGCGCGGCGCGCTGTGGTGGCTGCTCGCGGGGGCGCCGCTCGACGCCGACTACGGGCAGCGCTGGTTCGGCAAGGGCCTGTGGAAGTCGGTGCGCGGGGCCTCGGCGATGGCGCGCCCGAGCACCGAGAAGTTCGGGCTCCGGTACACGCGGCTGCTCTCGGACAGCCTCGGCCAGCCCGGGTTCCGCGAGCTCCTGGTCACCGTGCACGACCTGGACGGATCCCGGGACCTCGTCCTCGCGATGCTCACGAAGAAGTTCAGGGGGCCGTTCTTCCGGCGGCGAGGGGCGGGCGGCGACCGGCCCCTGGAGGCCCTGGACCTGAGCGGATGGGCGGCCCGGCACTCGTTCGACGCCCTCGCCGCCTCCCTCAGCCTGCCGGTCGCGACGGAGCCGTGGCTCGTGAGGTTCCCCGCCGGCAGCGCCTGGCGGGGCGAGACCCATCGACTGTGCGACCGGCCGGACGCCGTCGGTCGCCTGCTCGACGAGGTGGCGTCGGCCGGCGCGCAGCAGGTCGTCCTGGTAACCGCGCAACCCCCGCTGTCCGGCCCGCACGCCCTGGGGGGGCAGCGGCGCGACGGCCGCGGCCGGATCGGCGAGTCGCTGCAGTCGATCGAGGCGGCGGGGGTGCGCGACGCCGTCGCCAGCCGGGCTCGGCTGTTCCAGGCGTTCTTCGAGATACGCCCCGCCCACAATCCTCTGGGCCCGTTCGACTTCGCGGGCTCATACGACGAGCGTTCCGATCGGGCGTGGACCCTCACCGACCTGATCGACCGCGGCTTCGACGACGGGTACCGGCAGTTCGTCAATCCGGTCGTCGCTCCCGGCGGCGAGGAGATGCAGCCGACGCCGCGGCCCCGCCCCCCGACCCCGGTATCGCCGGTGGCGTGAGCAGGAAGCGGAGGGATCCGACAGCCCGCCGGCGAACGAAGAGCCTCGAGGGCGGCGAGAACAGGGCCGCGGCGAGGTGGACCGTTCAGTCGCCGCCGGCCGCGCCGGCGCCGCGGCGCTTTTCGGACGACGGCGACGCGTGGAGGAACTCGTCGGCCAGCGCATGGGTGGCGGCGAGCACCCGATCCGGCTCGACCGATCCGAACCTCTCGACGAACCGGGCGACGGGCGCGACGGCCTTGGCCATGACGCGATGGCCGCCGGCGCTGCCGATGTCGCCGAACGACCGTCGCACGAACTTTCCGGCGTCGCCCGCCTCGCCGAGGTTGCGGGCGCAGATCACCACGCTCTGCCGCACGATTCCCGACACCACCGACCACGAGATCTCGTCCACCTGCAGCAGGAAGTCGGCGACGAACGTGATGAGGTCCTCGCGCTCGACCTCGCCGAGGTGCGACGTGTAGAGGGCGCCGTCGACCCGGCTGCGCTGCATCGCGGTGGACAGGCACGCCAGCCGTTCGAGGTTCGTCTCCGACCCCTCCATCTTGCGGACGAGGGCCGCGTTGGCGAGGGGGTACAGGAAACGGAACGCGTCGAGGTCCGACTCGTCGGTGTGGCGCGACAGGAACAGGGTGTCGGACTTGATGGCGTAGAGCATCGCGGTGGCGGTGCGCTCCGAGATGTTGGCGTCGACGGCGCGCAGGTGCTCGGTGAGGATGGTGCAGGTCGAGCCGTAGTCGGGGCGGATGTCCTTGAACGCGGCGCTGTAGCCGGCGCGGGCGGGGTGGTGGTCGATGACGAGGTCCACCCGGTTGACCAGACCGCCGAAGTAGTGCGGCTGCACGTCGACGGTGGCGATGCGCGGGAACTCGTTGAGGGAGCGACGGTTGAGCAGCTCGATCCGGATGTCGAGCAGGTTGGCCATGCGGAGGTTCTCGGGCCGGGTGGCGGCCTGGAACGTCCCGATGATGGCGGTCGTCCTGGTGCGGCGCAGCAGCGTGCGCAGGGCGAGGCCGCTCGCCATCGCGTCGGGGTCCGGGTCGTTGTGCAGCAGGATCAGGATGCGGTCGGCGTCGGCGAGATACCGCTGATACTGCTCGACCCGCGCCCGGGTGATGGATCGTTCCAGCGCCGCCCCCAGGGCGCCCCGGAGGAGGTCGGCGAGGGCGAGCCGGGTGACCCCGGCCGCGATCAGCCGTCGCTGTCGCTCCTGCTGCCTCGGGCTCCGGGGCTGCTCGGCGTCGAGCAGGTACACGAGGGTGGCGCCCGCGTCCTGGATCGCCTCGATCGTCCTGCCGGGGCTCCGGCGGGGGGAGTCCTCGACGATGACGCAGGTGGCGGGTCCGACGTCGGCCTTCAACCAGGTGTCGATGCGGCGCGGATTGCCGACGTGGGCGGCGATGCCGGAATCGTCCAGGCGCCGTCCGAGGAGTCGGTCTTCGACGACGAACTCGACGTCGAGGCGCGGCTTGAGCGTCCGGTCCAGGAGTCGGATGGTCCCCTCGTCCTGGCAGACGGCGAGGCACTTCATGCTGGTGACCGTTCGAGCCGCTTCCGAAGCGGCCCGAAGCTCCCATTATAGTCGGGCGCCGCCGGCCCGGGAGACCCGTGGAGAAGCCCCGCGCCGTCGTCGAATGCCGGGTGGCTCTTCGGCGGCTCCCGGTGAACGGGAATCGGATAAGATCGGCGATACCCGAAGCAGGAGAGTTGCCGTGCGCCGATACGTGTCGTCGGTCGTCCTGGTCCTCGCGGGGGCGGCCGCGGCCTCCGCGCAGCCGGTGTTTCGGAGCGGCGTCGACCTGGTCCGGTTCGGGGTCACCGTCGTCGACGAGGACGGTGAGCTCGTCTCCGGACTGACGGCAGACGACTTCCGGCTGGTCGAGGAGGGACAGGAGCAGCGCATCGCCTACTTCTCGCGCGGGCTGCGGCTGGACAGCGATCGCATCCCGCTGCATCTCGGGGTTCTCTTCGACGTCAGCGGCAGCATGACCGTCGGCGCGTCGTTCGCCAAGACCGCGGCGATCCGGTTCCTGCGGGGACTCGATTTCGCGGCCGACATGACCCTGGTCGAGTTCGACACCCAGGTGCGGGTGAGCAGGTTCACCCAGGCCGACTTCCCCCGCCTCGTGGAACGGCTGCGAAGCCAGCGGGCAGAGGGGATGACGGCGCTCTACGACGCCCTCGGCGTCTACCTGGACGGCGCCTTCGCCCAGGACGGGCGCAAGCTGCTGCTGCTCTACACGGACGGCGCCGACACGCGGAGCCGGCTGCGCTACAGCGAGCTGCGCGACCTCCTGCGGGCCTCGGACGTCACCGTCTACGCGATCGGGTTCCAGGCGCAGCGGAGGACAATGGCGCAGATGCGGGAGCGCCGGCGGCTGCGCCAGATCGCGGAGCTCACGGGTGGGCGCGCCTACTTTCCGGTCTCGCGGGACGATCTGGACGAGATCTACGCGGAGATCCGCGACGAGCTGGAGGCACGGTACTCGCTCGGCTACGTGTCCACGGACGGGACCACCGACGGCGCGTGGCGCCGGGTGACGGTGAGCCTGCGAGGAAACCGCCCGGAGCTCCGGGACGCACGTATCCGCACCCGGGAAGGCTACTTCGCGCCCTACATCGAAGACCCGGCGCCGCGTGGTCGCTAGGAGCCCGTGCAAGGCGGGATGCATCGCCGCCCGATTGGAGCGGCGACCCTCGCCGCGGGCTTCCGGGCGTCTGCCGCGGGACGACGCGGACTTCTGGAAGATCGGTCGGGCGCCGGGCGGGTCGGAGGCGGCGATGGGCGGGGGGCGAGGCGGGACGTCCCGCGGCGCATGCGCCCTGCCGTCTGCGAGCCGTTCTCAGGCCCCGAGCGCGCGTCGCGCGAACCGCGCTCGACGCTCCGGCGTTCACCGAGAGGCCCGTGCCGTCCACCTACGACCGGTTCAAGCTCGTGAGCGACTTCGAGCTGCGCGGCGATCAGCCCCGCGCGGTGGAGGAGCTCACCGACGGCCTGCGGCGCGGCGACCCGCACCAGGTGCTGCTCGGGGTGACCGGTTCCGGCAAGACGTTCACGATGGCCCGGACCATCGCCGAGGTGAATCGCCCCACCCTCGTGATGGTCCACAACAAGACCCTCGCCGCGCAGCTGTTCCTCGAGTTCCGGCGGTTCTTCCCCGACAACGCGGTCGAGTACTTCGTCAGCTACTACGACTACTACCAGCCCGAGGCCTACGTGCCTGCCACCGACTCGTACATCGAGAAGGAGGCGACGATCAACGACGAGATCGACCGCATGCGGCTCTCGGCCACCCGGTCCCTCTTCGAGCGGCGGGACGTGGTCATCGTGGCGAGCGTGTCGTGCATCTACGGGCTCGGGTCGCCCGAGGCGTACTACGGGCTGATGCTGCCCCTCGAGCGGGGGCAGCGCGTCGAGCGCGACTGGATCCTGCGCAAGCTGGTCGAGATCCAGTACGAGCGCAACGACCACGAGTTCGACCGCGGCACCTTCCGGGTGCGCGGCGACGTCGTCGAGGTGCATCCGTCCTACGAGAACGTCGGCGTGCGCATCGAGCTCTTCGGCGACGAGGTCGACGAGCTGATCAGCTTCGACCCCGTCACCGGCCGGGCCCTGCGGCGCCACGACAAGATCGCGGTCTATCCGAAGTCGCACTTCGTGACCCCGAAGGCGCGGACCCTCGAGGCGGTCGAGGCGATCAAGGCCGAGCTCGCCGAGCGCCGCGGCGACCTCGAGTCGATCGGCAAGCTGCTCGAGGCGCAGCGGCTGCACCAGCGCACGATGTTCGACCTCGAGATGATGCGCGAGATCGGCTACTGCCACGGCATCGAGAACTACGCCCGGCACCTGTCGGGCCGCGCCGCCGGCGAGCCCCCGCCGACCCTGCTCGACTACGTGCCGCCCGACGCCCTGACCATCGTCGACGAGAGCCACCAGACGGTACCGCAGGTGCGCGGCATGTACCACGGGGACCGGTCGCGGAAGGAGATGCTGGTGGAGCACGGCTTCCGCCTGCCCTCCGCCCTCGACAACCGCCCCCTGACGTTCGACGAGTGGAAGGGCCGCGTGGGCCAGGTGGTCTTCGTGTCGGCCACCCCCGGGCCCTACGAGCTCGACCAGAGCGAGGGGGTGGTCGTCGAGCAGATCATCCGCCCCACCGGCCTGATCGACCCGGTGGTGGACGTCCGCCCGGTGAAGGGGCAGGTCGACGACCTGCTGCACGAGATCCGCCGGCGGGCGGAGCGGCGCGAGCGGGTGCTCGTCACCACCCTCACCAAGCGGATGGCGGAGGACCTGACCCAGTTCTACCAGGAGCTCGGGGTCAAGGTGCGCTACCTGCACTCGGAGGTCGAGACCCTGGAGCGGGTACAGATTCTGCGGGACCTGCGGCGCGGGGTGTTCGACGTGCTCGTGGGCATCAACCTCCTGCGGGAGGGCCTCGACCTGCCCGAGGTGTCGCTGGTGGCGATTCTCGACGCCGACAAGGAGGGCTTCCTGCGGTCGTCGGGGTCGCTCATCCAGACCGCGGGCCGGGCCGCCCGCAACGTCAACGGGCTGGTCATCATGTACGCCGACGTCGTCACCGACTCGATGCGGGCCGCCCTCGACGAGATGCAGCGCCGACGGTCGCTGCAGGAGGCGTTCAACCGCGAGCACGGGCTGACCCCGGAGTCGATCGTGAAGGACATCGACGACGTCCTGTCCGGGGTCTACGAACGGGACTACGTGACGGTGCCGGCGGTCCGCGAGACGGCGGAGGCGTTCGGGACGCAGGCCGAGCTCGACGACCATCTCCGGTCGCTGGAGACGGAGATGCGGGCGGCGGCGGCGAACCTGGAGTTCGAGCGCGCGGCGGCGTTGCGCGACAAGATTCAGGCGCTGCGCAGCCCCGGCTACGCGCTGTCCTGACGGCGCATTTTCGGGCGCAGGGAAGCGGACCGGGTGTAGAATGAGGCCACGAGCCCGGGGCGAATCCGCCGCATCGGACCCATTTCGGTGCGCGGCTGCGCACGGGCTCGTCGTGTCGCGGTCGCCGGTGTCGACGGAGGAGGACGAGAAGCTGCTCATGACATAGGAGGGGCACCATGTTGGGATGCGTTCGGTGCGTAGCGAGACCCGCGGCGGTTGCGGCGGTCACGGTGCTCATCGTGGGCGCCGCTTCCGGGGCGCGAGCTCAGGAGTCGGCGCCGCTGGCGGGGCAGTTGGCCGCCGCCCTCGAGAGCGCGCAGCTCGACAGCATCGCGGCCCGGGACCCCGAAGGCCCGCAGGGCGACGACCGCTTCGTGGCCGCCCTCCGCTTTCCGGGGCAGCTCATGGTCGTGTCGGCCCGCATGGACCCCACGATTTACGTCGAGCAGAAGCTGGCCGCGGGCAGCTATCGGGATGTCTACATGGACCTCAATATGGCGTCGATCGCAGAGAGCAAGGTGCTGGTGACCGACGTCGGGGCCGACGGTCTGCAGGCCGGCGCGCCGGGCGACAGCGCAAACGTCGCCGGCACCGTCGTGGCGTTCACCGACGCGGCGACGGCCGAGCACGCGGAGGCCGACGCGGGCTACGCCCGCATGCTGCGGGCCCTGCTCGAGGCGGTGCCCTGATCCGGCCCGGCCCGATACGAGCGGTGGTCGCGGGGTCGCGGCCGCCGCGCGGCGACGGTTCGTCGGGGAGCACCGCCGGGCCGCCTCGACGGACCGGGTGCCGGCGGCGGTGTGGGGTACAATGACCGTTCGGTCTCGGAGTGGGCGCTTGGCTCAGTGGTAGAGCATCGCCTTCACACGGCGGGGGTCAGTGGTTCGAATCCACTAGCGCCCACCACTTCCTCGTCCGACAGCGGCCGCCGCCGGCGTCCCGCGGCGCACCGGAATGTGCGCGGAGGCCCCCGGGCTGCCGGCGCATCCGTGCGACCCGGTGTGGCGAAGCGGCCTGCCGGAGGCGGGTGTCCGCGGGGCGGCTTGGCCCCGAAGGACGACGCCGGTCAGGCCGGATGCAGCGACCGCCCGACGCCGTGGAGCCTGCGCCGGTGACCGCCGAAACCGCGTCGGGCGCGCCCGCGGGCCCGATCGCGTCGGTCCTGTTCACCCCCGAGCGCATCCAGGAGCGCGTCCGGCAGCTCGGCACGGAGATCTGCGCGGGCTACCCGGCGGGGTGCGAGCTTCACCTGTTGTCGGTCCTGAAGGGCGGGGTGGTCTTCGTCGCCGACCTGATGCGGGCGCTCGCCCGACCCGTCACCGTCGACTTCGTCAGGCTGGCGAGCTACGGGTCCGGGACCGGCCCGTGCGGCCCGCCGAGGCTGACGAAGGACCTCGACGACGATGTCGCGGGCCGCGACGTGCTCATCGTCGAGGACATCGTCGACACCGGGCGGACCCTGGCGCTGCTGATCGACATGGTGCGCGCCCGGGGTCCCCGTTCCCTGCGTACCGTCACCCTGCTGGACAAGCCGTCGCGCCGCCGCGTCGAGGTCGACGTCGAGCACGTCGGGTTCACCATCCCCGACCGGTTCGTGGTCGGCTACGGCCTCGACTACGGCGGGCGGTACCGGGACCTGCCGTACATCGGGGTGCTCGACGCGGCGGCCGCCGCGTCGCCGGCCGCGCCGGGACGGCCGGGCCGGACGTGATAGGATGCCGCGTCCTTGCCGCCGGCCTCGGCTCCGCAAAGCGTCGTCACTCGAAGGAGCGGGAGAGATGAGAATGCTCGTCGCACTCTGCGTCGTGGCCGTGGCGGCGGTGGCCGCGGTCGGCGTGAAGGGAGCCGCCGCCCAGCCGCTGAAGGTCGGTGACGCGGCGCCGGCGTTCAGCCTGCCGGGCAGCGACGGCAGGACTCACAGCCTGTCGGACTACGCGGGGACCCCGGTGGTGCTGGCGTGGTTCCCCATGGCGTTCACCGGCGGTTGAACCGCCCAGTGCAGGTCGCTGCGTGAGTCCAGCGACGCGTTGAACGCCATCGACATGGCGTACTTCATGATCAGCGCCGACGACCCCGACACGAACCGGCGGTTCGCGGAGTCGCTCGGGGCCGGCTTCCCCATCCTGAGCAATCCCACGCGGGAGGTCGCCGAGGCCTACGGGGTGGTGCCGTCCGGCGGTCGCGGGTTCCCCGCCCGCTGGACCTTCATCATCGGCGGCGACGGCCGCATCCTGCGCATCGACAAGCGGGTCAACCCGTCGACGGCGGGGCGGGACCTGGTGGCGCACATGCGCGACCTCGGCCTCGACTAGCGGCGCGGGGAGGGCCTGGCGGGCACTGCGAGACGGTGACGCCAAGGGACACGGCGCCGTCGACCCCGTCGAGTCCTTGCGGCCGGCCGTCGTGAACGCCCCGGGGGCAGGCCGGCGAGGCGCTGGACCTGCCCGACGACGTCCGGCGGGTGGTCCTCAGCTTCGACCCGCGCGACACGCCGGACGACATGCGGAGGACGGCCGGGCACCTCGGCGTTGCCGGCGACGCGGGCTGGGTGCTGGGGGTGGCCGCCCCGGCGGACGTCGATCGGCTGGCCCGCGCGCTCGGGTTCTGGTTCGAATGGGATGACGACAGGCGGCAGTTCGATCACCCTGCCCTGCTCGTGGGCATTCGGGAGGGGCGCGTGGCCCGGCTCCTGGTCGGCGGCTCTGTCAACGCGGCGCGATTGGCCGAGGTCGTTCGCGAGGCGCGCGGACAGTTCATCGCCAGCTATCCGCTGCCGGGCGACGTCCTCTTCCGTTGCTTCGACTACGACCCGGTCACCGGCGTCGCGACGCCGGCGTGGGGTGCGCTCGTGCTGCTCGTGCCCGCGCTGGGCACCACCGCGGCCACCCTCGTCCTCTTCCGGAGACCGGGCCGTCGCCGCGTCGGCACGCCACGGCCCCGGCCCGAACCTGCGCGCGCCATGAAGCCGCGGCCCGAAACGGGGCAGGTCAGGCGTCGCGCGGCGGCTCGGCCTCGGCCGGCTTCTCCTTCGCGCCCATCTCGTCCTTGAACCCGCGGATGGCCTGACCCATGCCCTTGCCGAGCCCGGACAGCCGGTTGGCGCCGAAGATGAGCATCAGAATGAAGAAAATGATGATTAGCTCGGGGACGCCGAGCGTGCCGATGAGCGCGAAGACCGTATGATCCATCACAGGACACCTTCCTCGTCGAAGCCGGGGCTTTCCACCAAGAGAATACCACGTCGGGGCGCCGCCCGCAGACCGGGCGTCGCCGCAGTCCCGGCGTCGCCGACGGTCCTCGCAGGCCCGCGTCGAGGGGTGCGGCGCTCGCCGCCACCGGCCGCGGGCCGCGGCGAGTTCAGACCGCGGTGCCGCCCGAGCCGCTTTGACGCGGCCCGGAAGTGTGATAGATCGACCAGCTTATGACATCAGAGCCCCCGCCGTCGACCGCCGGCGCCGCGCCGAGCGACCACCGCCCCGCCAAGTCCGCCGCGGAAGCCGCGTTCGACGAGAAGCGGCGGAAGATCGGCCTCGTGGTCGGACCGCTGGCGTTCCTGCTGGTCCTGGCGTGGCCCTTCGAGTCCCTGACCCCCGAGGGACACCGGCTCGCGGCGGTCATGGCCCTGGTCATCGTGTTCTGGGTCACCGAGGCGGTGCCGCTGGCCGTCACCGCGCTGATCGGGCCGGCGCTCGCCATCTTCCTGCAGGTGGCGCCGGCCGGCGAGACGTTCCGGCCGTTCGCCAGCACCACCATCTTCCTGTTCATCGGCAGCTTCATCCTCGCCCGGGCCCTCTTCGTGCACCGGGTGAACGAGCGGGTGGCGTTCGGGGTCCTCTCGCTGCCGATCATCGGGGCCCGGCCGACGCGCATCCTGTTCGCCTACGGCCTCATCGCCGCCGCCCTCTCGGCGTGGATGAGCAACACCGCGACCGCCGCGATGCTCGTCCCCCTCGGGGTGTCGCTGATCCGGTTCATGGAGTCGACGGCGGACATCCCCAAGAAGTACGGCACGGCGCTGATGCTGATGACCACGTACTGCTGCTCGCGCGGCGGCATGGCGACGCCGGTCGGCACCCCGCCGAACCTGATCGCGGTGGGGATGCTCAGCGAGCAGCTCGACTACCGCATCACGTTCGTGCAGTGGATGCTGTTCTCGGTGCCCATCGTCTGCGTGCTGATGGCGATCGTCTTCGTCTACCTGAACTGGGTCGGCCAGACCGGCATGAAGGAGATTCCCGGCACCGACCGCATCATCGCCGAGCGCAAGGCCGCCCTCGGGCCGTGGCGGCGCGGCGAGATCAACGCGGTGATCGCGTTCGGCGTCACCGTCAGCCTGTGGGTGGGCCCCGGCCTCCTCGCCCTCGTGCTCGGCGCCGACCATCCGGTGGCGAGCTCGGTGCTGGCCAGCGTGCCCGAGGCGGTGGCGGCCCTCGCGGGGGTGGCGCTCCTGTTCCTGCTGCCCATCAGCAAGACCGAGCCCACCACGATCACCTGGAAGCAGGCGGCCCAGATCGACTGGGGGACGATCCTGCTCTTCGGCGGCGGGCTCGCCCTTGGCGGGCTGGCCGCCTCGACGGGCCTCGCCCGGGTCGTGGGCGAGGGCATCACCGGGCTGGTGCCGACGAGCGAGCTGGTCACGCTGACGTTCGCGGCCGCCCTGTTCACGGTCATCCTCTCCGAGACCATGTCGAACACCGCGGCGACGAACATCGCGGTGCCCATCGTCATCTCGATCGCGGCGGCGGCGGGGGTCAGCCCCATCATCCCCTCGGTCGCGGCCGCGCTGTCCGCCTCGGTGGCCGACGCCCTGCCGGTGTCGACCCCGCCCAACGCCATCGTCTACGCCTCGGGGCGGGTCCGCATCACCGACATGATCCGCTACGGCGTGCTGATGGACCTCATCGCCGTCACCGTCGTCCCGGCCCTGGTGCTGCTGATCGCCACGCGCTTCATCGGGTGAGCGCGGCTGCAGATAGAGCTCGTCGCCGGTCCCGACGACGTCAACCTGGAGGACCGCCTCGGCAAGCTGGACGAGGACCACGAGATCGTCAGGGACGTCGGGCCCCGGCGGGCCGGCACCAACACGGCGGCCTGTCGATGCAGGCCCGCCGGCGTCAGTCCGGCACGCTGTCGAGGAGCCGGTTGCAGAGATCCCGGACGTACTCGAGGTTGCCCGCCGCGCGTTCGGCATCCGCCTCGTCGAAGAGGTCCCGGGGGGCGAGATGCTGGCGCTCGTCTCCGTAGAACGCGATGCCGCGGTCGCCGGCCATCTCCGTCGAGATGGTGGCGAGGCGGTCGACCTCGGCGCGGAACCACTCGGGGAAGCGCGCGGCCTCGCGGCGCAGCAGCTCGGCGACGTCGTGGGTCCGGGTCGGCTCGACCGCGGCGAGGCGGAGGGCGCCCTTCAGGAACAGCTCGACGCACTCCTGCGCCTCGCGGACGACGGTGGCCCAGAGCCCGCGCTCGCGGGCGAGGCGAAACAGCTCCACCCGGCTCGCGGCCTCGTCGATGTAGAGCCGCCCCATGCGGGAGCTGGTCATATCTCGACCACCTCGCCGAAGCGGAAGTCCGGCTTCAGGTCCCAGTACCAGCTTCCGTCGTCGAGGAAGATCCGCCGGCTCCCGAGCTCGCGCATGCGGGCGCGCATGGCGTCGAGCACCGTCTCGAAGAAGCGTCCGCGGTCGACGAGGAGGATGCCGTCCTCGACGATGTCGAGGTAGAGGGGGCTGTGGTACCGCGCCTCCTCCGGCGTCTTCGTCACGAGGTTCCATTCGACGGCGGGCAGGGCGTGTCGGGCGCGTGCCTCCGACCACGCCGCGAGCAGCGGGCGCCGGCGTTCGACGAGGCTGCGCGGGAGGTCTTCGGCTATGACCAGGAGGTCGACGTCCGAGCAGGCCGTGCCCTGGCCGCGGGCGAGCGAGCCGAAGAGCACCAATGAGCGGAGGCGGGGGCCGAGGAGCGCGCACCATGTGTCGGTGGCCGTGACGAGCGACGTGCGGAACGGCTCCGGCAGGGACGCCGGAAGGCGCGCGATCGAAGGCGCGGTGGAACTCACGCTCGGATCCTACCAGCGCTTGTCACCGCAAACCCGGCCGGCGTCGGCGCGACAAGGGGACCGGCACCCGCCAAGGGTGTGGCGGACCGGCAGGTCGCGGAAGAAGCGTCGCTCACGCCCCCCACACGGTCACGGCGCGTCCGTCCAGGGACTCCCCGCGCCGGTAGAGCTTCTCCTCCCACGGCTTCGACTCGGCGCGGTCGAAGACCACCAGGTGGCCCGACTCGGCGCGGCAGCGGCCCATGTAGTCGAGCGTCTGGGCCACGCCCTCGCGGATCGCCGCGTCCAGGCCTCCCCGCAGGATCTTGCACTCCACCACGTGGCGGCGCGCCGGCGTCCCGGGGTCGGCGGCGCCTCCGGGGCGGACCGGCGGCCACACGATCAGGAGGTCGGTGCGCCGGCGGCCCAGGGCGTACTCGCGCTCGATGCGGCCGCCACCGTTGACAATCCGCTGCAGGAACGCCTGCAGCAGCAGTTGCGGCCCCGCCTCCTTGTACTGGAACCGCTCGATCCAGTGCTCCGAGTGTTCCCGGAAGAAGCCCTGGAACCCCTTCAGCAGGCCGTCCATGTCGAGGTCGCCGTCCGGCTTCACGTACCACTCCGCCTCGTGGAGGATCATGTCCTCGTCGGCGTACATGAGCTCGCGCGGGATCACCTCCCGGTAGATCGGGTTGGCGATCCGGCGGGGGCCGCTGCGCGCCAGCAGGCCCAGATCCCGGACATATTCCACATCGTCGGGGCTCACCCTGTCCGTCCCGTCCGCGCCGCTCAGCACCGGCTCGATCACCCGCCGCACCCGCTCCTCCTGGAGCTGGTCCGCGAGCTTGTGCAAGTGCGTCTGGCGCGCCAGGACGAGCGCCTCCCGGGCGTCCATGACCGCCTCCTCGTCGATCGCCCGCGAGCGGTCCCGGCCGGCCTTGTTCCTGAAGCAGGCCTCGTAGGCCAGGGCGTTGACCAGCCACGGCTGGCCCTGGGACTGGTCCCACACCGCGGCGAGCGCGGCCTCGGTGAACGCTTGCCCGGTCTGCGCGGTGTGCTGGCCGAGCAAGTTGCGCGCGTCGGCCTGGTCGAAGTCGCCCAGCCGCAACGACTCCGCCTTGATGTTGAAGGCACTGCCGCCAGTGATGATCTCGCCCGCCGATTCGGAGTGGATGCGGTAGTCGCGCACGTCGCGGACGCCGCACAGGATCACGCTCTGCGGGAACCCCGTGGGACGCATGTCGTACCCCGCGCGCAACTGGCGCAGCACGGAGATCAGCGTGTCGCCCACCAGGGTGTCGATCTCGTCGATCAGGAGCACCAGCGGCTTGGGGTCGTTCAGCGACCACCGGCCGAGCGCCTGGCGCAGGGCGCCGTGCGGACCGGCGCGGTCCAGCGTCCGCTCCCACGTCTCGTCGAGGAAGCCGTCGCCCAAGGCGACCAGGGCGCGTTCGGAGATCTCCGCCAGCACGGTCCGCATCCCGGCGGCCACATCGCCCCTCGCGGTCTGCCCGGTCTCGACGTTCGTGTACACGCAACGGTAGGCCCCACGCTCGTTCAGCAGGTCGCGCAGCGCCAGGAGCGCCGAGGTCTTGCCGGTCTGCCGCGGCGCGTGCAGCACGAAGTAGCGCTCGTCCCGGATCAGGCGCAGGACCTCGTCGAGGTCGAGCCGCCCGAGCGGCGGGATACTGTAGTGCCGGGCCGGAAACACCGGCCCGGTGGTGTTGAAGAAGCGCTCTACCATCGGCATGGGTCCCGCCCGCGGGACTGCGTATCGTCATCGTAGCGCATTCGGCCGGAGGGCAGCGGGGCGCGCAGGGGCGCGCGGTCGTCGCGGTCGAAGACCACCGAGTGGCCCAGCTCGCCGCGGCACCCGGTCCGTGCGCGTCTGGTTCGCGTTGCCGGCCGGGTTGGGGTCCAGGATCAGACGGGCAGGCTCGGCGCGGTGTTCTTGCAGGCTGGCCGGAATACGCAGACCCCTCTCCGAATCGCCTCGAGCAGTTCGGGCGTCGGGGCGGGGATGATGCCTTCGGCCGTCAAGTGCGGAAGCGCATCCCGGTGCTCCCGCTCCAGCCGATCGAGGCAGTCGTTGACGGCGGACTTCACGGTCGCGAGGAGTCGGTTGCGCCGGGCAGGTTCGATTCCCGTCACTGTCCCCGGCCTGGAACCAGGAACAGGTTGGTCATGTCGCCGTCGAGGCTGATGGTGCGCAGGTAGCGGTAGGTCGACGCCTCGAGCAGATCGATGGTGGCGCCGGCCTGGTGGACGTAGAGGAGCCGGCCGTTCGTGCTCACCGCGAGCGACATGCGCGGGCGCCCCTCGAAGACCTCGCGCCGCTCGACGCGGCGCCCCTCGAGGTCGAAGGTCCAGATCTCGTAGTGGCCGATGCGCTTGAGGACCGCGTAGGCCTTGCACCGGTCGGGCGCGAGCGAGAACGACGAGAGCGGCTCGTCGGGCCCGAGGGTGTAGAAGTCGACGTCGCGCTCGGCGAGGTTGATGCGCGCGATGCCCATGAGGCGCCGGTTCTGCACGGGGTCGCTCACGCGGAAGAGGTTGGTGAAGTAGCCGGGCTCCTCGTTGCGGTCGACGCCGAAGCCGAAGCTGAACCGCTCGAGGTCGGGCGCCTCGACCGACGACAGCGCCCACCGGTCGACCACCTCGAACGAGTCGGTGTCGAGGGCGAGGATCTCGCCGCCGAACAGGTAGAGCAGGCCGCCGTCGGGCGAGAACATCATGCTCGCGCCGGTCCGCTCCTCGCCGTCAGGCCACGGGATCTCCCGCATGATCTCGTGCGACGCGAGGTCCACCTGGAGGAGGCGGCGGGGGGCGATCTCGTAACGGTCGAGGTGCTTGATCGCGGTGTCGGCGAGGAGGACGGCGTAGGCGTCGTCGGGCGACACCACCAGGCTGCGGATGCGCACCTGCGTGGAGCCCTCGCTGAGGGTGAAGGTGTCGACGGTGCTCCGCGTCTCGAGGTCGATCACCTCGATCTGCTCGAACGTGCGGTCCCGCATGTACATGCGGGTGTCGTCCGCCGACATCCGCATGTCGTTGGGCGGCCCCCCGAGGGTCATCTCGATGGTGTCGACGACCTGCTCGGTCGCCTCGTCGATGACGTAGATGCGGTTGGGGAACGCGCCGACGTAGAAGGTGCCGTCGCCGCCCGTCAGCCCGCCCGCGGGCTGGGCCGGCGCGGCGACGGGCAGGAGGGTGAGGAGCGCGAACGCACCGGCCAGCTTGCGCATGGGTCGAGGTCTCCGAACGAGGGGCGGGCTCCTGGCCCTGAAGTGGTTCTTGCCGATCTGCCACCGTCCGGGAAGCGCCGCCCGACCGGGCCGCCGGACGGTACGGCCGCGGCCGCAAGGACGCTGACGAGAACTACCTCGCCACGTCCCGCGCGGCCGATCCCGCGGAACACGGGCCGCCCTGGCTTGCAGTCGGCAACTTCATATCCATCTCTGTCCCTGTGGCGGCGCCCGCGGAGAGCCTCCGCCTCGCTGCAGACGGCTCCACGGCGCGGACGCCTACGGAAAGATCAGGTCGATGTTGCGCCAGTCCTTCTGGGCGGCCGCGCACTTGCCGGTCCAGTCCGGGGTGTGGTTGAGCTGGTCGGGCACGTGCGCGGGCCAGAAGCAGCCGCGGTGGCAGTCGAACAGGTCGCGCTCGACCGGCTGGCACAGCCCCGCGGTGCCGCCGTTGCGGTCCGCCTCCCAGCCCGGCTGGAACACGAGCGAGCAGCCCAGGGGGATGTGCGGCCCCTCGGGCTGCTGGGGCGGGCCCGAGCCCTGCTGCTGCAGCGCGACGACGTCGCCGTCGGGGGACGCGTCGGGCGGCGGCGCGGCGACGGTCCGCTCGACGCGGGCCGCCTTCTGGTTGATGGCTCTGAGGTGTCTCATGGTCTCACCGCCGTTCACTCGAACCGGCGCAGGTTGGCCGCCCGGCGGGAACACCGGGCGCCCCTGTCTCTTGGTCTCGCCGCCGTTCACTCGAACCGGCGCAGGAACTCCGGGTTCCGGGCCGCCAGCTCGCCGTAGACGCGCAGGCAGACGTCGGTCCACCCGCGGATCCACTCGCAGTAGTGCAGGTTCGGCCGCTCGCTCGTGCCGTAGCGGGTGTGCGCCTCGTGGTAGCACCCGCCCGAGCACAGCGGGCGCGCCCAGCACGTGTGGCAGTCGGTCTTGTTCGCCAGGTGGTGACGTTCGAGGAACGCGTTCTGGGCCTCGCGGTCGAGGCCGTCGTCGACCGTGCCCAGCTTGTGCTCGTCCGAGCCCGCGAACCGGTGGCACAGGGCGACGTCGCCGCCGGTGGCGACCCCCACCAGCCCCAGCCCGGCCCCGCACGGGTAGGCCTTGCTGGCGCCCTTGTGAATCTCCTCGAGGGTCTCGCTCACGTTCGAGAACCCGTGGTGCCGCCCGGCCAGGGCCGCCTCGAGGAACTCGTCGGCGAGGGCCGTGAACTGCTCGACCATCCGGTCGAACCCGTCCCCGCCCAGCGCGTACTCGCGGCCCGGCGAGGTCGTGACGGGGGCGAAGCCCACCTCCTGGAACCCGATCTCCTCGGTCAGGTGGCGGTAGATGCTCACGACGTCGCTGACCTGCGACGTCAGGGTAACCCGGGCCCCGATGGGCCGGCTCGTGTGGCGCCGCAGCAGCTCGCGCACCCGCGGCAGCAGCACGTCGTAGCTGCCGCCGCCGTCGTGGAAGACGCGGAAGCGGTTCTGCATCTCGCGCGGGCCGTCCATCGACACCGTGACGGCGATGTCGTTCTCGGCGAGGAAGCCGATCATCTCGCCCGTCAGCAGCGTCGCGTTCGTCGTCAGGTTGAACTCGACCCGCTTGCCCCGGGCCGCGGCCTGCTCGCGGGCGTAGGGCACGACGCGGCTGAGGACCGGGTAGTTCATCAGCGTCTCGCCGCCGAAGAAGCTCACGTGCACCACCCGGTTGTCGAGCGACTCGTTCATCAGCAGATCGACGCTCTTGCGGGCGGTCTCCTCGCTCATGAACTTGGGCTGCGACCCGTTGGCGGTGTCGACGATCTTGTCCTCGCTGTACTCGTAGCAGTACGAGCAGCTCAGGTTGCACTGGTTGGTGACGTTGAGGACCGCGGTGGTCAGCGGGAACGGCGTCAGCGGGATGATCGCCGGCGCCGGAGGGGCCGGAGGCGCCGGGGCGGCGACAGTGCGCACCGCGTGCACCTGCTCGAGCTCGTCGAGCGTCTGGCCGAGGTCGGTGTCGGGGAACCGCGCGCCGACGTCGGCGAGCAGGTCCTCGCGCGGCACCCGCCGGCCGTCGAGGCCGTCGATCAGCGCCGCCGCCGGCTCGTCGAGCGCGAACACCGCCGCGCTCGGCACCAGGTAGAGGAACCGGCGGCCGGCCGCGGTGAACGGATGAAACTCTCCCTGGGCAAGCACGCTCATGGCTGCTCCACGGCGGTGGGGTCCCACCGCAGATAGAGGGGCACGGTGACGAGGAGGTGGGCGCGCCCCGTCAGCCCTTCCCCGTCGCCCGCGTCCGGCGGCCACGTCGCCACCACCCAGACGTCGCCCACGTTGTTCCGGCTGCCGCTGCGCTCCACGTTCGGCCCGTCGACGGCGGGGACGAACAGCCCATCGGCCGCGATGTCGCCCACGTAGCGGATGTCGTCGTCGCCGACGGTCACGGCGTACTCCTCGATGGACCACCGAACGTCGACCATCCCCAGGTCGAGGTCGTCGTCGGTCGCCGGCTCGCCGTCCGGCCCGTCGTGCCAGGCCCGCGCCTCGAACTGCTGGAACTGCTTGGGGAAGCGGACCCCGCCAACCCGGGCCATGCCCGCCCGCGGGGTCACCGCGATGCGGTCGACCTTGTCGTAGACGGTGAGGGCGCCGGTCACCGCGGTCTGGTCGAGCACCAGATCGCGGCCGCCGGTGGCGGCGTCGGCGTCGACCTGTACCTGCAGGTCCACCCACTCGCCGGTCGTCCCCGTGACGTCGAGCACCGAGACGCCGGGGCCGAGGTCGATGGCGTCGGCCGACGCCGCGGCGAGGTTCTGGCCGTGGACCCGGACCGTCGCGGTGGCGCCCGCCGGCAGCGACGGGGGGTGCACCCCGGCCACCGCCGGCCCGTCGCCGAGGCGTTCCAGGGTGACGTCGATGCCGGTCTCGTCGTAGCCGCCGGTGAACCAGCGACCGCTGATAGTGCGCCAGTCGCGCTCGACGAACATCACCTCGCGCAGCTCGTCGGCGTTCGGGTCGCCGGGGATGGTCCGGCCCCGCCACTGGAACCCGGTGTAGACGATCGCGCGGCCGGTGCGCTCGACCGTCCGGCCGGTGTGGGCGAAGGTGTACGTCGCCTCCGTCGTGAACTCGTCCTGGGTGCCGGGCACGGGCGAGATCGTCATCCGGCCGTAGACGGGGCCGCGGCCGGGGGCGTGCCCGCGCAGCAGCCACGAGCCGTCCACGCGGGGCGGGCGCATCGTCGCCGACCACGCCGCCCACTCCGCCGTCTCGAACGGGAACCGCTCCGACAGGTGGGCCACCGCCCGGTCGACCGCCTGCGGCTCCCCTTCGCCGGGGTTGCCGCGGCGGAACGCCTGGAAGTCGGTGAACGGGTAGTAGCCCCGGTGCATCGCCATCAGCAGCGACCACTCCTCCCCGGTCCGCCGCTGGCTGATGACCCGCCCCATCGAGTGGCACTGAATGCAGGTCTCCTCGACGTCGGGGTCGTCGTAGGGCTGGTCGTCGCTGCGCCGCTCCGCCTCCCAGGCCGCGTCGAGCGCCTCGGCGGGGGCGAGGCCGAGGTTGTTCGACAGGTACCGCACCACCTCGCGGGCCGTCTCCGGGGTCAGGGCCACGTCGTTCAGGGTGACCATGCGGCGGATGGTCTGCTGCCACCCCTCGGGCGTCGTGCGCCTGAACGAGATGCGCGACAGCCGACCCGCGTCGTCGGGCCGGTGGCACGAGCCGCAGGCTTGCCGGACCGTCTCGTCGTCGACGGGAATGCCGGGGCCGTCGTTCTCGGCGGGTTGGGCGGCGGTCCCGGCGGCCGCGAGCAACGCGACGAGGGGAAGGCCTAACACGAGTTTCAGGCGGGGCTGGGGCATCGGTCGACTCCGGCGAACGGACCTTTGTAGCACATACGGCCGTGTCTGTCAGCCTCGTCGGCCGTGAGGGGTGCACGTCAAGAAAGTGGGGGCGCTACGCAAGACGGGGCGCAGCCTCGTGTGCGCGCGCCGAACCCTTATTGAGCGGCGTGTTCACGGGGCCCGCCTGCGCCGCTCCCGTGAATCGGGAGCCCGACGGCGCCAAGGGCCATCATCTCACAATCCTGACGTGCACCCGGCCGTGAGAACCAATCGCTGATGTACCCTGTTGACGGGGGCGGGGCCGTGCTGACGACGGACGAGTTGCGCGCGTTGATCGCCGGCGGTGAGCCCGACCGCGTCGAGTTCACGGTCTCGACGACGAACACGGACAAGTTCGGCGAGGAGATCTGCGCGTTCGCCAACGACTTCCCCGATCACGGGCAGCCGGGGCGTCTCATCGTCGGCGCCGACGACGCCGGAACCGTCGGCGGCCTCGCCGTCACCGACGACCTGCTCCAGCGCCTGGGGGCGTTGCGCTCCAACGTCAACCTCGAGCCGCTACCGGCCATGACCGTCCAGAAGTACACGCTGCCGGGCGGCGACGTGGCCGTCGTCGAGGTCCTGCCGTCCGATCTGCCGCCCGTTCGCTACAGGGGCCGGGTCTGGGTTCGCGTCGGTCCGTCCCGCCGTGGCGCGAATCAGCAGGAAGAGCGCATTCTGATCGAGAAACGGACGGCCCGGCAGCGCCCGTTCGACGTCTGCCCGTGCCACGGTTGCACGCTCGACGACCTCGCCCTGGACCTGTTTCTGGTCACCTACCTGCCTGCCGCCGTGGACCTGGCGGTCATCGCCGAGAACAATCGCGGGCACGAGGAGCAGATGGCGTCGCTGCGGCTGTACGACCTGGGCGCCGGTTGCCCCACGAACGCGGGAACGCTGTTGTTCGCGCGGGATCCTCTGCGCTGGATGCCCGGCGCCTGGGTCCAGTTCGTCCGTTGGGCGGGGACGACGATGGCGGACGACCCGATCGGCGAGAGGCGGTTCCGCGGCGACCTGATCACGGTTCTGAGGGAGGTCGATGCGTTCGTTTCACTCCCCGCGCAGGCGCGCCCCGTGGCCGAATCGGCCCTCCGGGAGAGGACCGAGGCGGACTACCCGACGATCGCGGTTCGCGAGCTGCTGCTGAACGCGATCATGCACCGCTCGTACGAGTCGAATGCGCCCGTCCGGTTCTACTGGTACGACGACCGCATCGAGATCCAGAACCCGGGCGGGCTGTACGGCATGGCGTCGCGCGAGAACTTTCCGCGGCAGACGGACTACCGCAATCCGGTCCTGTCCGAGGCCCTCGCGACCCTGGGGTACGTCAACGCCTTCGGGCGCGGGGTCGTCCGGGCGCAGGACGCCCTGCGGAGGAACGGCAACCCCGAGGCGGAATTCACCTTCGATCCCACCCAGGTGCTGGCGACCATCCGGAGGGCGCCTTGAAGACGATCGCCTTCTTCAACAACAAGGGGGGCGTCGGCAAGACCACGCTCGTCTACCACCTGGCCTGGATGTACGCGGAGCTCGGATTCTCGGTGTTGGCGGCGGACCTCGATCCGCAGGCGAACCTCAGCACCGTGTTCCTCGATGAAGGGCGGCTGGAGCGGTTGTGGCCAGACGGCGAACATCCGGACAGCATTCTGGGCGCCGTATCGCCCATTCTGCGCGGTCTCGGGGACATCAGGGCGCCGCACGTCGAGAAGGTCGCCGACAACCTGGGCCTGGTCGTCGGCGATCTGGGATTGTCGAGCTTCGAGGCGAGGTTGTCCTCGGCGTGGCCGGACTGCATGAGCCGCGACGAGTCGGCGTTTCGGGTCGAGTCGGGGTTCCATCGGACGATCCTCGGGGCCGGCCGCGAGCAGAACGCCGACCTGGCGCTGATCGACCTCGGTCCGAACCTGGGCGCCATCAACCGGGCCGCGATCATCGCGGCGAACTTCGTCGTCTTCCCCCTCGCCCCCGACCTGTTCTCCCTCCAGGCGTTGCGCAACGTGGGACCGACGCTCCGCGAGTGGCGCGGCGATTGGCAGGATCGCCTGGCGCGTCGTCCTCCGATTCACGACCTCGATCTGCCATCGGCCGATATCGTGCCGGCCGGTTATGTCGTCATGCAGCACGCGGTGCGCGCGGGTCGTCCGGTTCGGGCCTGCCAGTAGTGGATCGAGCGGATTCCGAACGTCTATCGCACGGAGGCGCTCGATCGGGTCGGTGACGGCGCAGCCTCGACCGATGACGACGCCGAGTGCCTCGCCACCCTGAAGCACTACCTCAGCCTGATGGCCATGGCCCATGAGGCCCGCAAGCCGATGTTCCATCTCAGGGCGGCGGACGGTGCGCTCGGCGGTCACATCTACGCCGTGCAGGACTGCTTCAGCGACTTCGAGAAGCTCGCGAGGGCGATAGCCGCCAGGTGTGACGTGCGCATGGGCGCGGACGAACGGCCGGCGACCCTCGCGGGAAGACGCCCCTGACCCCTGCCGCCATGCGGGCCGGGTTCGTCACGTTCCCGGGTCCGGCCTGCCCGGTAAGGCACACTCGGTCTGGGACCGTTGCGCGCTCCGGGAGCGGACCATTGCGCGCTCCGGGAGCATTGCGCGGCTCCGGGACCATAGCGCGCTCCGCGCTACGCAGGCACGCAGAACGATGGCGGAACTGTCGGCTCCTGCGTGCGGGTGAGTGAATCTCGCGTGGGTGCGGGTCGGCGCTTCTGGAACTGCTTCGGACTCGGGCCGGGGACGGGTCGCCGCCTTCGGACTCACGCCGGGGACGGGTCGCCGGCCTCCTGCAGCGCGCCCTTGGCGATGAGGACCGACAGGACGCCGAGGAAGTCCGGCAGGGGCGCCGGGGGGCAGACGCGGTTGTAGGCCTCGTACAGATCGGGAACCTGCCGGTGGAGCGGGGCCAGCTCCACCACCCGGATGAGGTCGATGTCGCGGAGGAACCGGAGGCCCCGGTCGGCGCCGGCGTCCGGCCAGCCGGGGACGACGAGGCGGTCCTCGAGGATGATCCGCCGGGCGGTGATGGCGGGGCGGCGGACGACGCCGAGCCTGTCGCCCCGCCGGAGCCGCAGCGCCGGGGCGCGCCGAATGGCCTCGAAGGCGGCGAGGACGCCGGGGTCCCGGCGCAGGGCGTCGACGGCCGGCTCGGGGGGGGCGAGGGGGGCCGCCTCCGGCATGCCCGCCTCGGCGCGGTCGGTCCAGAAGGGATGATCGTGCCGGCCCGCCGCCTCGGCGAAGAACTCGGCCGACTGGTGCTCGAGCGCGGCGTGCATCTCCCGTTCCCGCTCGTCGAAGACATTCAGCGCGACGCCGGCCAGCGCGGGGTCGGTCAGCGCGGTGTGCACGACGACGGCGGCGAGCCACCCCGACGCGAGGGCCTTCTTGACGCCGTAGGACGACAGCGGGTCGATGAACGACCCGGCGTCGCCGACCAGCAGCATCCCCGGGGCCCGGTAGGCATGCGCGTCGTAGACGGAGGCGTCGCATCCCCACGGCCCGGCGCCGAGGGTCGCCCCGGCGGTCAGGGGGCCGAGGGCCGCGGTCTTGGCGAGCTCGGCCTCGTAGCAGGGTGCGAGGGGGCCGCCCCGCTCCAGGCGGGTGACCCGGGGGTCCACCATCAGGGTGAAGTAGCGCTGCTCCGCCGTCACCGGGACCGACCACGCCCAGCCGTCCCCATAGCTCTCGACGAGGGTGTGCGACTCGTCGTCGAGCCCCCAGCCTCCGTGGCGGGACCACACCGCGGTGAGGGCCAGCGTCGTGCGGTCCGCCGCGTGTCGGCGAAACCCGCGCCGCGCGACGACCCCGGCGCGGCCCGAGCAGTCGAGCACGAACCGCGCCGTCAGCGACCGCGCCTCGCCGCCGGCCACGTAGCCTATCGAGGACTCAGCCGCCCCGGCAGGGTGGGAAGGGGGCGCCAGATTCACCCGGCGCACGACGGCACTGGTCTCCACCCCGGCGCCGGCCTGCGCCGCCAAGCCCAGCAGCAGGCGGTCGAGCTCGCTTCGCCTCACCTGCCACCCGAGGCCGCCGCCCGCGAAGTGCACTGCCCGCGGGTCCCGTCCGCCCCACCACACCGTGTTTCCGGTGCTGCGCAGGAAGCCCGCCGCCTCGACCGCCGCGGTTATCCCGATCAGGTCGAACAGCCCGCGGCAGCTCGGTGGCAGCGACTCGCCCAGGGTGCGGGCGTCGTCGGCCGGCTTCGCCAGCACCCGCACCGAGTGGCCACGGTCGGCGAGCAGGCGGGCCGCCGCCGCGCCGGCGGGGCCGCCGCCGATGACGACGACGTCGAGAGGCGCCGGATCCATCGCGCCATTGTGGCCGAATCGGGCGACGTGGCCGAATCCGGCGGGATGCCGGCAAACCTCGCGACGCATCGAGTCCCGTCCGGGAACGCGGTCGGGGGCCGGAACGCGCGGGGCCGGAGGCGCCCGGCCGCGAGTCGACGACGGACCGGTGAACGCGTCCGCCGGGAGTGTGAGGCCGGTTCGGGCGCCGCGGCCCGCGGGTCGAAGTCCGTTCCGGCCCGCTGTCGCCGGCGGGCCTGACCTGTCCGCGTGGGCGTCGCCGTCGGGGCGGGTTCGACATATCCTTTCACCCGTGCTCGACCCGCACTTTCGCCGCGCGCTGTCGTACCTGAGGCCCTACCGGTGGCAATTGGCCCTGGTGGTCGTGCTCAGCCTCGTCTCCACCGGCTT
Organism: Vicinamibacterales bacterium; assembly: GCA_965207675.1. Lineage (GTDB taxonomy): Bacteria > Acidobacteriota > Vicinamibacteria > Vicinamibacterales > UBA8438 > JAJEEA01. The sequence goes on along the minus strand of CBDBMY010000011.1, from coordinate 2,694,697 downwards.
CTCTCTGGTGGTGCCGCTGCTGTCCCGGACGCTGGTCGACGGCGCGATCCTCGCCGGCGACGCGGGCGCCCTGCGCCTCGTCGTGCTCGTCTTCGTCGCCGTCACCGCGGCCGGGTTCGGGCTGAACGTGTGGAGCGGGCTGCGCTACACCCGGGTGTCGGCCGACGTCCTCTTCGACATGCGCCTCGCCCTCTACCGCCACCTGCAGCAGCTCTCGCCGCGGTTCCACGCCCGGACCCGGTTCGGCGACGTCATGTCGCGGCTGAACAACGACATCGGCGAGATCCAGCGCATCGCGTCCGAGGTCGTGCTCGCCTGGGTGGGGAACGTGCTGTTCCTGATCGGGGCGGTCGTCATGCTCGCGTACCTCGACCTGCGGCTGCTCCTGCTCGGCACCGCCGCCCTCCCCGTGAGCATCTGGGCTCTCGTGCACTACCGGCGGCGGCTCGAGAAGCGGGTCGCGGTGCTGCGCGAGCGGAGCGCCGACATCGGCAGCTTCCTCATCGAGACCCTGCAGGGGGTCCGGCTCGTCGTCGCCGCCAACGCGCAGGAGCGCGAGGTGCAGCGCTTCCGGCGCCGGAACGGCCGGTTCGTCGACGCCCTGATGGCGATGCAGTGGACCACCTACCTCTCGGGCGGCCTCCCCGGGCTGGTGCTGTCGGGCAGCACCGCGCTGGTGTTCCTGTACGGCGGCCAGCGGGTCATCGACGGCACCCTGACCCTGGGCACCCTCGTGGCGTTCATGGCCTACCAGCTCCGGCTGTTCGCCCCGGTTCAGGCGCTGATGGGGCTCTACGCCAGCTTAGCCACGGTGCGGGTGTCGCTGGGGCGGGTGCACGAGATCCTCGACGTCGAGCCCGAGGTGGTGGAGCCCCCGTCGGCCGAGGCGCTCCCCGAAGTGCGCGGCGAGCCCGAGGTGGACGAGCCGCCGGGGGAGGCGGCGTTGCCCCCGGTGCGCGGCGAGCTCGAGCTGGACGACGTCACGCTCTCGTTCGATCGCGGCCCGGTGCTGGAGCACGTCACCCTGCGGGCGCCGGCGGGCGCCTGTCTCGCCATCGTCGGCCCGAGCGGCGGCGGCAAGAGCACCATCGCCGACCTCGCGCTGCGGTTCCTCGACCCCGACGCCGGGACGGTGCGGCTCGACGGGCGCGACCTGCGCACGCTGAGGCTGCGCGATCTGCGCGCGCACGTCGGGCTCGTGGAGCAGGAGCCAGCGGTTTTCCACGCCTCGATCGCCGACAACATCCGCTACGCGCGCCCGGACGCGACCGACGACGAGGTGCGGGCCGCGGCCGCCCGGGCGGGGCTGGCGCGGTTCGTCGCGACCCTGCCGGAGGGCCACGAGACAGTGGTGGGGGAGCGCGGGGCGGCGCTGTCGGCGGGCGAGCGGCAGCGGCTGGCGGTGGCGCGGGCGCTCCTGGCCGCGCCCTCGGTGCTGGTGCTCGACGAGCCGACGGCGGCCCTCGATCCGGAGTCGGAGCAACAGGTGGCGGAAGGGTTCGAGGCGGTCATGCGGGGCCGCACCACCGTGCTCATCACCCACCGCGCCGCCCTCGCGCGGCGGGCGGACCGGGTCGCGGTGCTCGACGGCGCGCGCGTCGTCGAAGAGGGCGCCCCCGACGAGCTGATGACGCGGGGCGGGCGGTTCGCGGAGCTGTTCGCGGCCGATCGCGCGTCGTAGCCGCGGACGTCGGGTGAAGCCGAGCGTCGTGCCGCGCTCCCGCAGGGCGGCGGCGAGGCGCCCGCCTGCCGCCCGAATGCAGCGAGAACCTGCAGCCAGGGGCCTGGGGCGGGGGGGTCGGCCGGATCGCCGGCCCGCGGCGGTCACGCGGCGTGGACGGGACAAGGGAATGAACACCGGGCGAGCGAGAGCAGGGGAGACGGCCGCGCGCGCGCCGCGGCCGGTGCGGGTGGCGGTGGTGGACACCGGGGTGAATCCGTCGCATCCCCACATCGGACGGGTCGCGGGCGGTCTGAGCGTGGTGCCCGGGGCCGCGCACGGCGGCGACTACCTGGACCGCATCGGTCACGGCACCGCGGTGACCGCGGCCATCCAGGAGCGCGCGCCGGGGGCCGACGTGTTCATCGTGAAGGTCTTCGACCGCACGCTGTCGGCGTCCATCGACACGCTGGTCGCGGGCATCGACGCGGCCTCGCGGCAGGGGGCCGACCTCATCAACCTCAGCCTCGGCACCGAGAACCCGGCGCATGCCGCCGCGTTGCGGGCGGCCGCGGACCATGCCGCGGCCGCGGGGGCGCTGATCGTCAGCGCGGGGCGTCACGGAGAGACGCGGTATCTGCCGGGGACGCTCGACGGGGTGCTGGCGGTCGAGCTCGACTGGACGTGCCCGCGGCTCGCCGTGGAGGTGGAGGTGGTCGAGGGACCGGCGGCCGGTGTGCCGAGCCTCCGGCTATCCCCGGCCGGCCCCCGGCATTCCCCCCGAGCGGAATCTCAAGGGCCTGAGCTTCGCGGTGGCCAACGTCACCGGCGCCCTCGCCCGGACGCTGACGGGCGGCTGCCGCCCCACCGCGGCCCGCGCGATGGCCGTCCTGCGCGCCGGGGCCGCCGGCGCGGGCGGTTGATGGCGGACCGACGGCTCTCCGAATCGCCGTGCGCGGGCCCGACCCACGCCCCGCGGCGCTGGCGGTCGATGCCGCGGTGGGCCAGGTGTGTCGCGAACTGCCTGACCCTCGGCTCCGGCGGGTCCCACACAGGGCTGGAGCCACTGCTGCCGCACTCAATGGGCGCCCAGCCGGCCCCACCGGCGGGTGATGCACTTGCAATAATATATGCGTGCACGAGATTCGGTTCGCGGTTGGCGTGGTGCGCGACCTTGGCGCGATGCGCGCGGCCGAACGAAAGCGGATCCTGGATGGCATTCGGCGCAGGCCTGGCCACGAACCGACGAGAAGGACGAAGCACGTCAAGCAGCTTCGGAAGCTGTCGCCGCCGTTCGAGCACGTGCCCCCAATCTGGCAGTTGCGGATCGGCGACCATCGTGTCTTCTACGACGTCGACGAAATCGGCCGGGTGGTTTTCGTACGCTCGGTCCGACGAAGCCGCCTCACACGACGACGGAGCAAATCCTGTGAAGACAATCTCGGTACGAGACCTGCAGAAGAACATCAGTCTTCGGTTAGCGGGTCCGGGCCGGAAAATCCACGAAAATGTGTGCAGGTACGGCGAGCATGTGCCGATACGTGAAGTATGGCGCGCAAGAAGGGCGACCGCGGCGATTCGCAGGCCCCTGGGCCTCAGCGGGACCCGCGCGACGTGCGGCGCATCGAACGCCTGAAACGGGACAAGGCGAAGCTGATCGAGGAGCGGGACCGGTGGAAGCGCCGCAGCGAGCAGCTGGAGAAGGAGCTCGAGGCGGCCCGGCGCGCCGGCAAGCGGCAGGCGGCCCCCTTCGCCAAGGACCGGCGGCAGGGAAGCGGCGAGCGTCCGGGGCGACGGCGCGGTGCGGACTACGGGAAGCAGGGGCGGCGCCAGCCGCCCCCGCGCGTCGACGAGGTCCACGCGGCGCCGGTCCCGACGAGTTGTCCCGACTGCGGCGGCGCGGTCGCCGTGGACGGGGTGTCGTCGCAGTATCAGGAAGAGCTGCCGGCGGTTCAGGCCCTCGTACGGCGTTTCGACATCGAGGTCGGCCACTGCTCGCGGTGTCGGCGGCGGGTGCAGGGCCGGCACGCGCTGCAGACCTCCGACGCCTTGGGCGCCGCCGCCCCCCAACTGGGTCCGAACGTCGCCGCGCTGGTGGTCGAGCTGCACACCGAGCTGGGCACGCCGCTGGAGAAGGTCGCCCGGGTTCTGGACACCCAGTTCGGACTCCGGGTGACCAAGGGCGGTCTGGTCCAACTGCTGCACCGCACTGCCGCCAAGGCGGCGCCGGCGTATGCGGCGCTGTGCGAGCAGGTCCGCCGCAGTCCGGTGGTCACGCCGGACGAGACGGGCTGGCGTGTGTGGGGGCTCAACCACTGGCTGTGGGTGTTCGCGACGCCGGAGACCACGGTCTACGCGATCTGCGACGGGCGGGGGTTCGAGCATGCGGCGGCGGTTCTCGGCCCCGACTTCTCCGGCGTGCTGGTGCGGGACGGTTGGGTGGCCTATCGCGGCTTCAAGAACGCGCCGCACCAGACGTGTGTGGGTCACCTCTTGCGCCGCTGCGAGAATCTGCAGGTCGCTCATCCCGACAGCCCTTGGGCGGACAGGGTGCAGGCGGTCCTTCAGGACGGTCTCGCGTTGCGGGACCGCTGCAATGCGGGCGACATCAGCGAGCACGGTCTGGCGACGGCCCGCGGCCGACTGGTCGCCCGGCTCGGTCGCCTGATCGACACCGCGCCGCCCTTGGCCGCGGCCGAGCGTTTCGCCAAGCACTTGGCCAACGAATTCCCGGCGGTGTTCCTCTTCCTGTGCGACCCGTCGATAGACGCCACCAACTGGCGGGCGGAGCAGGCCATCCGCCCCGCGGTGGTCACCCGCAAGGTGTGCGGCGGCAACCGCACCCGCAAGGGCGCCGACACCCAGCAGGTGCTGGCGAGCGTGACGCGTACCGCCCGCCAACGCCGACTCGACCCCCGCGCGCTGTTCACGACGATGCTGTGCGCCCGCGCACCGGTCGTGCCCGAAGCGCTTGCGCTGCCGCCACCCGCCTGACCGCCGGCGGGCCCCTCCCGACGGATCCGGGATCCGCCGCCCATCACATCCAGCCGGCCGCCGCAACCGCCCCGCCCGCGACTCCAGGGGCCGCCGCCGGACCGCCGCCCGCTGACGACGTTCCGCGGGATGCCCAACGCGCTTCGCGCGGCGTCCCTTCCCCGTCGCGGGCCTCGTTTGGCGCGCGGCCGACGCCGACAACCGATGACGTCTCGCAGCATTGGAGCGCCAATCCGACAATCTTGCGTCACGCACACCTCGCCGCCGCCGTAACTCTCGGGAGCACAAGTCCACTCTTGGTTACATTTCACGGGCGAAAACCGCTTCTGGACGCGGTAACCGAATACGAACATCAAGGATGTCGTCGATTCCGCGCAGAGTGACCGCGTTGTCGTCACACGCCGTGGGGCGCCCGCGGCGGTCCTGCTCGGCGTCGAGGGCAAGGACTGGGAGACGGTAATCCTGGAAACCAGTCCCGCGTTCTGGGATCTCATCGAGGCGCGCCGAAAGGAACAGACGCTCTCGATGGAGGAGCTGGAGCGCCGGATGGACTAGCCCGCCCATCGTCGCCTTCGGCTCCGCTGGGCGCCCAACCAACCCTGCTAGGAGTCTGCACCGTTCTACGGCGCAGACTCCTAGCCCGGAAACCGTCTCTTGTGGCCGCCGAATACCGCGTGTCAACGCCCGGAAGTCCGCGCGGTTCTACTGACTCCCGGCCGGCTCCACGACCAAGTGCCTCGCCGTGACCCGGAGACAGGGAGCGGTTCATGAATTGAAGATGTACGGGACAGGACCATGAATCGTCGCTCGCAAGGGATGCTGCCCGGGACCGCTCTCGCCCTGATTCTCGTGCTTGGGGGCGCGGGCGCCGCCCACGCCCAGGACGCGGTCATCGACGGCGCCGTCACCGATGCGACGGGCCTGGTGCTGCCCGGCGTGACGGTGGAGGTGCGCAGCACGGCGGACGGCCAGCCGGTCGCGACCGCCGTTGCCGACGGCGCTGGTGCGTTCGCAATCGCGGGGCTGCGGCCGGGCACCTACGATGTGCGGTTCACCCTCTCCGGCTTCCAGAGGGTCGTGCGAGCGGGGGTCGAGGCGGCGGCGGGGGCCGTCGTCACCATCGAGGTCGAGCTGGCGGTCGAGCTCGAGGAGCAGGTGGTGGTCGTCGGCAGCCGCGCGCGGCCGCGGTCGGTGACGGCGTCGCCGGTTCCCATCGACGCGATCCCGTTCCGGGACGTCGTGAGCCAGGGGGGGCACTCGCTCGACTACCAGCTGCGGACGCTGGTGCCGTCGTTCAACGTCGCCACGCACCCCATCAGCGGGGCGGCGTCGCTGGTGCGGCCGGCCAGCCTGCGCAACCTCGCCCACGACCACACGCTGGTGCTCGTCAACGGCAAGCGGCGCCACCGCTCGGCCATCCTCGTCTGGTTCGGGGGCGTGACCGACGGCACGCAGGGGCCGGACATCTCGACCATTCCGGCCATCGCGCTGCGGCAGGTCGAGGTGCTGCGCGACGGCGCGTCCGCGCAGTACGGCTCGGACGCCATCGCCGGGGTGATGAACTTCCTGCTCAAGGACGACCGCTCGGGCGGCAGCCTGGAGATAGACACGGGCACCTACCGCGCGGGCGACGGCGACGCCTACAGCGCCGCCGGCAACGTGGGGCTGCCGCTGGGCGACACCGGCTTCGCCAGCCTCAGCTTCGAGTACGGCAACACCGGCCCCACCGACCGCAGCGTGCAGCGCGCCGACGCGGCGGCCCTCGTGGCGGCCGGCAACACCGCCGTCGCCGACCCCGCGCAGCCGTGGGGCGACCCCACGAGCGAGGACGACCTGAAGCTGTTCGGCAACTTCGGTCACCGCCACGCCGGTGGCCTCGAGCTCTACGGGCACGCCAACTACGCCGGCCGGACGTCGACGCAGGGCTTCTACTACCGGAACCCCAACACGCGGGCCAACATCTTCAGCCTCGACGGCGGCCGTACGCTCCTCGTGGGCGACGCGCTCGACGCCCGCGACGGCGTGCGCGATGGCTCGGCGGGCTGCCCGACAGTGACGATCACCGACGACCGGCCCGATCCCGCCGCCCTCGCGCAGGTGTTCGCGGAACCGAACTGCTTCAGCTTCCAGGAGATCGCGCCGGGCGGGTTCACCCCCTCGTTCAGCGGGGTCGTCACCGACGTGTCGGCCGTCGCCGGGCTGCGCCGTACCGCGGCCAACGGCCTGACCTGGGACGCGAGCGCCGGCTACGGGGCGCACCAGGCCGACTTCTTCCTCTTCAACACCGTCAACGCCTCGCTCGGCCCCGACACGCCGCGCGACTTCGATCCCGGCCTGTACCGGCAGGCCGAGGTCAACCTGAATCTCGACCTTTCCTGGGCGGCCACCGAGATGGTCCATCTCGCGGGCGGGGCCGAGTGGCGCGACGAGCGGTTCACGATACGGGAAGGCGAGCCGCTCTCGTGGCAGGTGGGCCCCTACGCGGCGCAGGGCTTCGTCTCCGGCTCGAACGGCTTCGCGGGGTTCCCCGACTACACGGCCGGCACGTGGACGCGCGCCAACGCCGCCGTGTACGGCGACGTCGAGCTGCGGGAGCCCGACGACGACCGCTGGACGGTCGGCGGCGCCCTCCGGCTCGAGCGCTTCGACGTGTTCGGCGCCACCATGAACGGCAAGCTGTCCGCCCGCTACGCGCTGACGGGCGCCGTCTCGGTGCGCGGCGGCGTCAGCACCGGGTTCCGCGCCCCGACGCCGGGGCAGCAGAACACGTTCAACGTGCAGTCGACCATCGACCCGGACACCCTGGACCTGGTCGACAGCGCCACCGTGCCGTCGACCTTCCGGGCCGCGCAGCTCCGGGGCGGCCGGGCCCTCGACCCCGAGACCTCGGTCAACGCGACGGCGGGGGTGGTGGTCGACACCGGGCCGTTCACCCTGACCGCCGACTACTTCCAGGTCGACGTCGACAACCGCCTCGCGCTGTCGCAGAACTTCACCCTCGGCGCCGACGAGCGCGCGCAGCTCCTCTCGGAAGGCATCGCGTCGGCGCGCACCCTGGCCTTCTTCCGCTTCTTCATCAACGACTTCTCGACCCGGACGCGGGGCGTCGACGTCGTCTCGACCTGGACGCCTCTCGCGCTGGGCGGCGGCACCGTCTTCAGCTTCGCGCTGAACCACACCGACACCGAGGTAACGAAGGACTCGGACCTGCTGGGCCCCGGGGACGTGCTCGCCCTGGAACGCGGCGTGCCCGAGACGCGCTGGAACGTGGCCGTCAACCAGCGCGCCGGCCGGGTCGGCCTTCTCGGCCGCCTCCACTACTACGGGTCGTGGGTCGATCACATCGATGCGCGCTCCGCGCGCGGCGCCCAGGCCCCCGCCCTCGGCGGCCGCTTCATCCTCGATCTCGAGGCCAGCGTTCCCCTCACTGCCGCCGCAACCCTCTCCGTCGGCGGCCAGAACGTCCTCGACACCTACTCGGACCGCATGGACCTGTTCGCGTCGCGGTTCGGCCTGCCCTACAGCCAGTTCACGCCGTGGGGCATGAGCGGCGGCTACTACTACGCGCGCCTCGGCTACCGCTGGGGCGGGTAGTGGACCGCGGCGTCCTCGGCGGAGGCGACGGTGTCGGCCCCGGCGACGGCGGATGTCCGGTCACCGTCCGCGATCGGCAGGAATGGATGGAGGGCGCTCCCAGTGGGGGCGTCTGCATTCTTGATGTCAGTCCAAAATACCCATGAGTATTTTTGACCATGGTTGAAAATACTGATACCGTCAAGGCGTGGCCGACCGTACCCGCTACCTGGCCGAACAGGTCACTCGGGACCTCGCCCGGAAGATGGTGTTCGTGGCGGGTCCGCGTCAAGTGGGCAAGACGACGTTGGCCCGGATGCTGCCCGGCGCCCGACGGGGCTACCTGAACTGGGACGTCGCGGAGGATCGAGAGCGCATCCTGCGGCGCGAGCTGCCGTCGGCGCAGTTGTGGGTCTTCGACGAGATTCACAAGTACCGAGGCTGGCGCAACTACCTCAAGGGACTCTACGACGGCCGGGCGCGCGGTCGCCGTCTTCTGGTCACGGGGAGCGCGCGGCTCGATCTCTACCGATTCGGCGGGGACTCGTTGCAGGGCCGCTACCATCTGCTGCGGCTGCATCCGCTGTCGGTGGCCGAACTCGGTCTCGAAACACCGGACGAGCTGCGCGACCTGTTGACGCTCGGTGGGTTTCCCGAGCCGTTCCTCGGGGGCTCGGAGCTTGAGGCGCGACGCTGGTCGCGGGCGCATCGGACCCTGCTCATCCGCGACGAGGTCACCAGCCTCGAGCGGGTCCAGGACCTGGGCACGCTCGAGGATCTCATGCTCCGTCTGCCGGCGCTCGTCGGCTCGCCGCTCTCGGTCAACGCTCTGCGCGAAGACCTGCAGGTGAGCCACAAGACGGCGGCGGCGTGGCTGCAGATCTTCGAGCGGCTCGATGCCATCGTCCGCCTGCCGCCGTTCGGCGCTCCCCGTATCCGCGCCGTCAAGAAGGAACGGAAACACTACCATTTCGACTGGTCGGTCGTGCCCTCGGATGCCGCGCGGTTCGAGAACCTGGTCGCCTGTCACCTCCTGAAGTGGGTCCACTACCAGCAGGACGCCGAGGGACGGGACATCGAGCTTCGCTACTTCCGGGACACCGACGGGCGGGAGGTCGATTTCGTGATAGTCGACGGACGCCGCCCGGTCCGCTGCGTCGAATGCAAGTGGGCCGACACCCCGGTCGACAGGAGTCTGCGCTACTTCAAGAGGCGATTCCCCGATTGCGACGCGTGGCAGGTCTCGGCCGCCGGCACGAAGGACTACGCGAGCCCGGACGGCATTCGCGTGGCGCCGGCCATGGCCTTGTTGAAGTCGCTGATCTGACTCCGGGTGCGCGCCAGCCCTGGATCCGGCCGCCGCGCGAGCCCGGCGGCGGGGGAGCCTCCTCCACGTCGCGGCCGTCGCGTCGCCGCACGGTGAGCCGATCGTGGCGGTGCGGTCGAATTCGCGCTCCTCCCGGGTCGCTCCTCTCGTTCATGCGTCCCCGGCGGCCGAGAAAAGGGCTACGTCGCGGCCGTCGCGCCGCCGCACGAGCTGCCGGAACCGGCGGTGCAGCCGAAGCAGTGAGGACCGGTCGCGATGCGGCGCCGCTGCAGGGCGGCGAGGGCGTGTGCGGGTGACGCCGGTCCGCCGTCGGGTCCCGGCAGGCCGCGCGCGAGGTCCATCACCGTCTGCGGGGCCGAGGGCTCCACCGCGAGGTCGAGCATCTGGTTGAAGTCGCAGTCGTAGAGCCGGCCGTCCCAGCCGACGCTGAGGGTGTAGCGGCACATCAGGCCGTCGACGGCCGCCGGATTGAACGCCTGCACGAGCCGGTCCATGTACCCCTGCAGGTTGCCCGACTGCTCGAGCCAGTCGAGGTAGCGGCTGATGGGCATGTTGGTGATGGTGAAGAGCCGGTTGAAGCGGATGCCGTGGCGCCGCTCGAGCTCGCGCTTCCAGTCGCGCTCGAGCGCGGCCTGGCCGGCCGGCAGGAACGCCCCGACGGGGTTGGTCACGAGGTGGAGCTCGAGGCCCGAGTCCGGGGCGCCGTAACCCAGGGCGTTGAGCCGGCGCAACGCCTCGACGGACTGCTCGAAGACGCCGTCGCCGCGCTGCCGGTCGGTCATCGCGCCGGCATAGGACGGCAGCGACGCCACGATCTCCACCCGGTGCTCGGCCAGGAACTCCGCGAGGTCCTCGTAGGCCGGCAGGGTCAGGACCGTGAGGTTGCAGCGGTCCATCACGCGCCGGCCGAGCCCCGCCGCCCGCGCCACCATGTCCCGGAACCGCGGGTGCAGCTCGGGCGCCCCGCCGGTGATGTCGACGGTGGGGATGTCCGTCGCCGCGAGCAGCGCGAAGCAGGCCTCGACCACCTCGTCCGGCATCACCTCGCGGCGGTCGGGTCCGGCGTCGACGTGGCAGTGGCGGCAGACCTGGTTGCAGCGCTTGCCCACGTTGATCTGCAGCGTCGTCGCCGCATGCGGCCGCAACGGCTCGTGGCCCGCCGAAGCCGCCGCCTCGCGGAAGCTGCGGCCGAGCGGCAGCGCATCGAGGCGGGCGCGCTGGGCGGCGGGCGGGGCCAGCGGCGAGCGCGTGTTGAGCAGCGTCGGCAGCGACATGGCTACATCGACAGCTTGTCGAGGCGGTTGCGCATCTGCACGCCGTGGACGAGCGCCGCCCCCCCGCGGATGGCGGCGGCGACGTGCACCGCCTCGGTCATCTGGTCGGGGGCGGCGCCCTTTTCCAGCGACGCCGTCGTGTAGGCGTCGATGCAGTAGGGGCACTGGACCGCGTGGGACACCGCCAGCGCGATCAGCGCCTTCTCGCGCTCGGTCAGCGCGCCCTCGGCGAACACCGCGTCGTACCACGCCGAGAACTTCTCCCAGAGCTCGGGCGCGTCATTGCCGACGTCGCCGAACCTCGCCAGATCGGGGGGATGGTAGTAGGTGTCCATGGGACAGGTCTCTCGCGGTCTCCGCGCCGGTGCCGGGCGTCCGACAGCGAGGCCCGCCCTGGCGAGTGGTGCCGCGCCGAAGCGGCAGGTGACGGCGGGGACCTGTCAACCATCGTATCACTCCCGGCCGTGCCGTGCGGTGGGGTCGAGGCGCCAAGCGACGGCCTCGACCGCGTGTCAACGGAAGAATGCAGGTATGCGGCCGGCGCGCCGGGGCGTCAAGGGTTGACACTCCACCTGAAGCAGCTCCGGCGTCACTCCCTGGATCGGGGGCGAGAGCGCCACCTGAAGCAGCTCGGGCGTCACTCCCGGAATCGGGGGCGAGAGCGCCGCTGCATGGCGGCGTCCACCAGGCAGGGGTCGTCGTGGGCGTCCCGCTTGCGGGCGCCCCCCTCCGTTTGGCGCCCTCACCCCGTCTCGACACCGTGCGCCGTCCCGACCCCGGGAATCCTCGGTATCGGTATCAGATCGCCGATCCGCGCCGCCGCGAGCGCGGGCGCGCCTCCTCCTCTTCCTCTTCTTCCCGGGGCGGCTCGGCGGTCAGGGACGTCTCGGCGCGGTCTCGCACGATGGTGATGTCGAACGCGGCGCCCGGCTCGAGGCGCGCGAGCTGCCGGCGGAGGGCCCCGAGGTCGTCCACGGCGTTTCCGCCGATGGCGGTGATGACGTCACCGGCCCGCAGGCCCGCGGCCGCCCCCGTCGTGCCCTCGTCGACGTGCTCCACGAGGACGCCGGCGCCGGCGCCGAAGTACTCGGCGAGCTGCCCGCCGACCGACTCGCCACGAATGCCCAGTCGGACGCGCCCCGGTCGCCGGACGGAAAAGCCGCGCAGGACCTCGGGCAGCCGGCGGAGCACGGTGAGATCCTGCGATTCGGCGAGCTCCCTCGCGAACTCCTGCACGTCGCCGCGTTCCTCGACCTCGTCCACCTCCACGCGGATGCGGTCGGCGAACGCTCGCGGCATGCGGGCGGTCCAGCCCGACCCCTCCGCCGGCGTGACGCTCAGCGCCACGGGCGACCCGCCCCGCAGCACGCGCACCGGCGTGGTCCGCCCGGCCGGCGTCTCCTCGACGAGCCGCGCGAGCTGGCGGGCGCTCCGCACGCGCTCGCGGTCGAACTCGACGATGACGTCCCCCGGCTCGATGCCGGCCGCCTCGGCCGGGCCGTCGGCGCGCACGTCGTTCACGACCGCGCCCTCGCCGGCCTCGTCGGCCTCCTCGACGTCGCGGACCGAGACGCCGATCTCGGTGCGGGGCGCGCCGAGGTCGAGACGCCTCACCACCGTGCGCTCTACCTCCTCGCGCTCCTCCTGCGTCGTTGCCTCCGCTCCCGCCGCGGTCGGCGCGGCCAGCGCCGCCAGTACCGCGAGGCTCCACAGCGTTCGTCTCGTGGGGGTCGTCGTCATGTCGATTGATCCCTCCCTGGATCGCCGGGTCGCGACGCGAGCTCGCCGATCGGTCACGCCCTTCTTCTGGTTATGACGGCGCCGCCCCCCGGTTGGCCGGAGGCGATGGCCGGGGGAGCCGGAGGCGGTGGGGGCGGGAACGGACGCCCGGCGGGGCAAAGGGACTGCGGCGCGCGGCGTGACAGGGGTGGCGCCGGGGCCGGCAGCCGGCCCCGGCGGAAGGCGTCCGAGGCTACTGCGCCTCGGTGATCATGATCGCTTCGAGATCGTCGGTGTCGCTGGGAAGCTCCATGCTTCCGGCCGGCACGTCGTTCCTCTGCAGCATGTAGGCGGAGATGTCCGCGTAGCCCGAGGGGCTCAGGCTCGCCGGGGCGCCCTGCGGCATGGTGGTGCGGATGGCGGTGTACATGTCGCCCATCGACAGCTCGCTCCACCGGAAGAAGAAGGCCGAGCCGATCAGCGACGGCGCGATGCCGTCACCCATGAGGTCGTCGAGGTGGCACGCCGCGCACTCCTGGTCGTAGGTGCGCTGGCCGCGGGCCGCCTGCTCCTCGGTGTACACGCCGTCCCAGATCGTCTGGTCCTGGGCGGCGGTCGTGGTCGTGAGGGCTGCGGCAAGGCAGAGCGTCGCGAGCAGGCACACCGCGGAGACGCGGCGACCGGGGTTGGGGGACGGATTCCGCATTTCTCTCATACCTCGTCTGTCTGGGGGCGGTCAGAGGCGGCGTCGCGCCGCCCGGTTGACGCCGGTTGCCGAAGAGTGCACGCGGCAGGCGCCGTCGTACGCACTTGTACAGGGCCTCGAATCGCCTCGGGGCGGCGCGGCATGACGCAGGCACGCGGCGTCGGGCGGGGCGAAGAGGCCGAATCCGACGGTGAACTATATCATCCCCGCCGCGATTCACGGCAGGGGGCCGCCCGACCGCCGGCGCCGTTTCCCCGCCCGGCCGCCGGCCACGTTTCGGGTCCAACCGTCGGCGCCGTTCCCGCGGCCCGATCTACTGCTTGCCGTCGATGAGGTCGACGTTGCCGGGCGCGTGGTCGAGCACGGAGCCCTCGCCCCGCCGGCGCCCGCCGGTGCGGCCCGTCCCGCTACTTGCCGTCGATGAGGTTGCCGATGCCGAGCGCGTGGTCCAGCACCGAGCCTTCGCCCTGCCGCCGCCCGCCGGTCTGCGGCGCCGCCTTGTAGATGCGGTCGGCGAGGCGGCTCAGGGGCAGCGACTGCAGCCACACCTGGCCCGGTCCGGTGAGGTTGGCGAAGAAGAGCCCCTCGCCCCCGAACAGCGCGGTCTTGATGCCCCCCACCCACTGGATGTCGTAGGACACGGTGGGCTGCAGGGCCACGAGGCAGCCGGTGTCGACGCGCAGCGTCTCTCCCGGATCGAGGTCCAGCTGGTGGACGCTGCCTCCCGCATGCAGGAACGAGAGGCCGTCGCCCTCGAGACGCTGCATGATGAAGCCCTCGCCGCCGAAGAGCCCGACCCCGATCTTCTTCTGGAAGGCGATGCCGATGGAGACACCCTTGGCGGCGCAGAGGAAGGCGTCCTTCTGGCAGATCAGCTCGCCCCCGAGCTGGCTCAGGTCCATGGGCAGGATCTTGCCGGCGTAGGGCGCCGCGAAGGCCACCCGCGCCTTTCCGCCGGCGTTGTTGGTGAACACCGTCATGAACAGGCTCTCGCCGGTGAGCAGCCGCTTGCCGGCCCCCAGCAGCTTGTTCATGAACCCCCCGCGGGGCGGCTCGCTGCCGTCCCCGAACACCGTCTCCATGACGATGCCGCCGTGCATGTACATCATCCCGCCGGCTTCCGCGACCGCGCTCTCGCCGGGGTCGAGCTCGATCTCGACGTACTGCATCTCGACGCCCTGCACCTGGTAGTCGATCTCGTGGGCGATGCGGCCGGCCGGCACCGGCAGCAGGGACCGGGCCTCGTCCGGCAGGTGGGCCCGGAGCCGCGGAACGTCGCCGATCGGGGTCCAGTTGGCCATGCCGGCGGTGTAGACGAGGGTCGACGCGTCGGCGTCTCCCTGCCGGACCGCCGTGGCGAGCTCCGCCTCGGACATGGGGCCGACCTGGTTTCCGTCCTGGGCCCGGTACCACTGTTGGTCCGACATCGATTCTCTCCTCGATCTTCACGCCGTCACGGCGCGATCCGACGCGGCGGGTCGGGCGTTGACCTCGTCACGCCGTCGTGGGCGCGATCCGACGCGGCGGGTCGGGCGTCGCTTCGACCTCGCCGCGCCGTGGCGGGCGCGATCCGGCGCGGCGGGTCGGGATTGGCTCGCCATCGGCTCCCTTGGTGGTCACGCCGTTTCCGGTTGCGCCGCCGGCCCCGGCCGGCGCCCTGCGGCTCGATGGCGGCGCCGCGGGCGCGTGCTATTCTGGCAGACCTCCGCAGGCTCGGCGCCGTTCCCGCCCGGTGTCAAACGCGTCGATACCGTCGGACGCTGGCGCAGCCCCGGAACCGGGGTGCGCATCGATACCGGAGGCGCGCAGATACAGTCAGGGGATACGCGAGAGGCGGCGCCGCGGTTCCCCCCGATCGCGTGATGGAACGGGAGACAGCGACCCGGGTGAAGGGCGTCGGCGCGGTTCCCGCCGGCGCCGCGCCCGGGACGTGCGAGGTCGCCAGCCGGTTCTTCGCCGAGCTGGCGTCGCGCGTCCGTCTCCGGGCCGTCAAGCTGTACCGGCTTCAGGTCGATGTCGCCGCCGCGGTGCCGCGCCTGCCCTGCCTCGACCACGAGGCGGTGCTGCACGAGGGCCTGGCGCCTCACGCCGCCGCCTACGTCGAGGATCCCGAGAGCGGCGAGCTGCACGAGCTGGTGCTGACGCCGTCCCGGCGCCGCATCGAGATCGACCCTGTCTCGACCCTGCACGAGCACACCGAGGCGGGGCGGGCGCGGCTGATCGCCGGGCTACGCACGCGGTTCCCCGACTTCACGGTCGCCGTCGACAGGGTGTCCTGGCTCCGCGGCGACCGCCGGGTGGCGCGGGCGTGCCGGGCCCAGGTCACCCTGCGCGAAGTGCTCCTGGGGGCCGATTTCGACCGCATCGCCCGCGGGCTCGAGCGGCTGCGGGTCGTGGCGACGTCGATGGAGAAACAGTCTCGGGTGGCGTCGTGGAGCATGCGCACCGTCACCGGGCCGCTGCTGGCCGGGTTGGGGTTCGTCGTCTACCATGGCCTGGGCCGACTCGCCCCGGAGCTGGGCGAGCCCACCGTCGACGCGCTGCGGGCCCTGGTGCTGGGCGTCGTCGGCGCGGTGTTCCTCTACTACGGCCTGCGCGCGGTCCACCTCACGGAGGTGGCCAACCGGGTGTGGAAGCGGGCGGCCGAGTACGGCCTCATCATCGCCGAGCGCCGGCGCCTCGCCGACGACCCGGAGGTCTGAGACCGCCGCGGTCGGCCCGCCGTTACCCACGGAATGCCGCCGTCGGGGGAGTCCCCGCGCTCCGACTCGTGAGTCCGCGGCCCGAACGGGAGAGGCCGCAACCGCGGCGCTCCCCCGCTGGGACCGGGCGTGCGGCCGCACCGCTTCAGGGCTGATCCGTCAGCGGCAGCAGCAGCCGGCTTCCCGGCGGCCGCTGGACGTCGAACGCCTTGAGGGTGTAGTTCACCAGCGTGTAGTGGCCGATGAGGCCCGCGAGGTCCACGATCCCCTGGTTGCCGAGCAGCCGCTGGGCGGCCTCGAAGGTCTCGCGGCTGAGCTTCGGCTCGCGGATCAGCTCGCGGGTGGCCTGGACGATCGTGCGCTCCAGCTCGCCGAACCCGGGCAGGCCGTCGCCCTCCGCCACCGGGCGGTCGTAGCGGACGAGGTCGATGATCTCGTCCTCGAGCCCCGCCCCCCGGCCGAGCCCCTCGTGGGCCGACCACTCGTACTGGCTGTCGAGGGCCCGGGCCGCGGTCAGGATGGCCAGCTCCGCCAGCCGCTGGTCTCTTGCGCCGTCCGCCCCGAAGCGCAGGTAAGTGCTGGCCGGGAACAGGTGCTCGGCCATCGGCGGGCTGTACATCCACATGCCGATGGGGCCGCGCAACCCGGTGGAGTAGCGGCTGTCCGGGTTCACGATGATGTCGAAGACGCGCTGGCCTTCCGCGTCGAGGTCCTCGCGCTGGATGGTGGGCAGCCGTGCCCACGAGTCCTCGTGGATGTCCGGCGGAATGTCGGCCGGGGTGACCTCGCGGGGCGTGAACCCCTCCTGGCCGGCCGCCTCGCCGGCGCCGGCGGCCGCGTGGGTTCCGGTGGCGACGTAGAGTGCGCCCGCCGCGAGCAGGGCGGCGGAGCCGAGGACGACGAGTCTGCGCAACATCTGGGGACCTCCATCGAAGGCGCCGCGGTCGCGGCGCGGTCTGGGCGCGGGCGCGGCGTCGACTGCCCGGGGACGCCGTCCACCCGGCCTTATGCCGCCGATTCGGCCGTATGCT
Organism: Vicinamibacterales bacterium; assembly: GCA_965207675.1. Lineage (GTDB taxonomy): Bacteria > Acidobacteriota > Vicinamibacteria > Vicinamibacterales > UBA8438 > JAJEEA01. The sequence goes on along the minus strand of CBDBMY010000011.1, from coordinate 2,677,711 downwards.
CTCCCGGTACGGTCCGCGGTGGCAAGCCGGCAGCCCGCGGTGGAACCCCGTGTTGCGCCGAGCGTAGCGAGGCACGCGCCTGACAAGGCGCGAGTAGGGGGACGTATTGGGCCTACGCAACCGGCGAACAACGCAGTCGGGCGGGACGCACCGCTGCTCGAATGCAGCGGGGAGTTCCACCACGGGCTGCCATCGATCCCGCCAGCCGTCGTCCTCGGCTCCGCTTGGCGCCCGACCAACCGTCGAGGGAGTCTGTGCCTCCTCCGGAAGCGGCGGCCGGTCCACGGCGCGGACTCCGCGGCCGCCGCCGACCCCGGTGCGCCGGCCGTGGCGTTATCCGCCCGTCCTGGGGCGGGCCGTCGGCGTCTCGCTCTCGCGCGTGACTCACAGCGTCCAGCTCGCGAGCCGGTCGCGGCAGGTGCAGAACCGCCCGAGTCGGCAGAGCGCGATCTCCTCGACCGGAAAGCGGAACGGCGCCGTCGAGAGCGGCCGCGGCCCGATGCCGACGGTCACGTGCGGATCGTAGCGGGCGTAGCTCGACCGCTCGCGGAACCCCTCGACCCAGGCGACGTCGGCGGCCCGGGCCGGCTCTCCGTCCGCCTGGAACGCGGCCGCGTCTCCCGCGACCTCCTCGTCGCGAAGCGCGTCCATCAGCCGCTCGTGAAGGTGTCCCAGCGGCGCGGACGCCTCGACGGCCAGGACCTGCGACGTGCGCCCGGCGCGAGCGCCGGTCACCCGTACCTCGAACGGGTCGAGCCGGCCCACCACCTCGCCGACGAGCCGTCGCACCTCGGCGAGCCGCTCGCGCCGCACGAAGTGCTGGCTGAGGGTGACGTGGGGATGGCACGACGCGTCGAACCGGAACCCGGCTCCCGGCGCGTGGTCGAACCCCGCGTTGAGGCGCTCGACGACGGCCCGGGCGGCGCCGGACGGCAGAATCGCGACGTCGACGGCGATGGGCATGGCGGCGGCCGGTGGTGGATGGAGTCGAGCCCCCTACAGGATCTGCCGCAGCGCGTCGAGGAGCGCCGCGTTCTCCGCGTCGGTGCCGACGGTGATGCGCAGGGTCTGGGCCAGCGCGGGCTCGTCGAAGTAGCGTACGAGCACCCCGGACGCCTCAAGCTGGTGGTGGAGGCGGGCGGCATCGCCCCCCGGCGGCCGGACGAGCAGGAAGTTCGCCTGGCTCGGCCACACCCGGCACCCCAGCTCCCGCAGGCGCGCGGCCAGCGCCCCCCGGCTCTCGACGATCCGCGCGGCGACGTGCTGTGCGTAGGCGCCGTCGCGGATGGCCGCGGCCCCCACCCGGTTGGCGACCGCGCCGACGTTGTAGCTGTCCTTCACCTTCCCGAGCCCCTCGATGACCGCGGGCGGCGCCACCGCGTAGCCGAGGCGCAGGCCGGCCAGGCCGTGGCTCTTCGACAGCGTCCGCAGGACGACGACGTTCGGGCGCCGTCGGACGAGATCGAGGGCGTCGGCGTCCGCGAAGGCCACGTACGCCTCGTCGATCACCAGCAGGCCGTCGAGCGAGTCGGCCAGGCGGGCGAGGGTCGGCACCGGCGCGGCGGTGCCCGACGGGCTGTTTGGGTTGGCCACGAACGTCAGCGCGCCTCCCGCCTCGGCGAGGGCCGCGACGGGCAGGACGAAGTCGTCGTCGAAGGGCACCTCGACAACGGGGGCTTCCTGGATGCCGGCGAGGGTGCGGTACAGCACGTAGGTCGGGGCGGGGTAGACCACGGGACGGCCGGGGCCGGTGACCGAGCGGACCAGCATCGTGAGCACGTCGTCGCTGCCGTTGCCGGCGAGAATCCACGCCGGGTCGACCTCGAGGGCCTCGGCCGCCGCCTCGCGGAACTCCCGGCTGGAGGGGTCCGGGTAGCGGCGCAGCTCGTCGCCGTCGAGGGCGGCGAGCGCGGCCATCGCGCGCGGGCTCGGCGGGTACGGGTTCTCGTTGGTGTTCAGCTTGACGACGCGCGCGCCGGCGGCCGGCTGGCGGCCGGGCACGTAGGGCTCGAGGGTGTCGACGGCGGGACGGAAGAAGGACACGGCGTGGTCAGCGGCGCGGTCAGCGCGTCCAGTCGAAGGCGTGCTCGGCGGTGACGACCCGGGACCCGCCGAGAGACGCCACGTTCTCGCCGGTCAGGTGCTCGCCGAACTCGCCGAAGCGGAGCCGCACGGGGTCGGGCTGCGGGGCCACCGGGAACTGCACCCGCACGTCGACACGGCCCGGCGTCCAGTAGGTCGTGTTGATGCGTGTCCAGTACACGCCGTCCTGAACCACCGCCTCGCCGTCGGCGAGCAGGTTCTGCGCGGGCCAGTCGCCCCGCGGCAGCTCGTTGGCCAGGGCGTGGGTGACCTGCCAGGTCACCACCGCCCCGTCCGGCAGATCCGTCTCGCCCTCGATGCGCAGCTGTCGCCAGCGCGTCTCGTGGCCGACGGCCAGCGCCACGGTCTCCGTCCCGCTGCCGGCGCCGGGCGCGTCCGCCAAGCCCTCCCCGGCCGGAGCCGGGGTGCAACCCGCCCACAGCGCGCCGGCCGCGAGGAGGCCCAGCACCGTCCCCGTCGTCCGGTCACGGCCTGGTCGCCGGTGGTCCTTCGTCGGTTGCATATGCTCGGCGTGCGCCCTCCTCACGCCTTGTCAGGCGGGCGCCTCGGCAGTTCGCTGGCGCCCTCCGGGCGCTGTGCGACGCGGAACCCCACCACGGGCAGCTCGGCGTGCGCCGGAGTTGGAAGTCCCGCCGCCACTCGCCGATGGCCACTCCCGGCGTCGTCGTGGCGCATGCCGACGACCGGGTCCGGGTCTCCGCGAGCCGGCGCCCGCCGCTCGGGGCCGGCGATTGGTGCGAGCTCGCCTCGCGCCGACGCCCGTCGCGCCAGCGGCCGGGGATCGTTCGATCCGTGTACTGTATTCTACGTTGCACGGCACGGCGCACCGCATCCGCCTGCCCGCACCCGGAGATCCATGACCGACCCGCAGGACAACCGCCTCGCGCCGCTCAGGGAGCTCGCCGAGACCCTCGACGATCCCCGCCAGATCGCCCTCGTTTCCGCCGTCGCGGCGCTGGTCGCGGAGGACACCGCGCTCGTCCTCGAACAGACCCACGCCGCCCAGGACATCGCGGCGCGCAACCGGGCGGGGGCGTGGATCGGCAATACCGAGCTGGCCGAGATCCTGGACGCCGCGGCCCACTACCTCAGGCGCTACAAGCGGCAGCGAGAGGAGATCGGCGGCATCAGGGCGGCGCTCCAGGCCCGGCTCGACGCGAAGGCGCAGGAGCCCGGGCCCCGGGAGCCCGGACAGTAGTGGGCTGTCTTGCAGAAAGGCTGCCCATGGTACCGGTTTCCCGTCGATTCCCTGGAGAAGAGCCAGCATTCGGACGGCGAACGTAGCTCGAGGACGGTCCACCAGGAAGCCGGTCGATTCGCGCCAGGGTCGGCCGGGGCCGCCGGCCGGGCCGGATCGTCAACCGGCGTCGCCTCGGGGCCGCGCTCGGCGGGACGCCAGCCGCGGGCGCAGCGCCGCCAGGCGCTCGTCGACCGGTGGATGGGTCGACAGGTACGCGCCCATGCCCTTGCCGCCGGCCGGCTCCAGGGCGCGGAGCCGCTCGAACAGCCGGAGGGCGCCCTCCGCGTCGAACCCCCCGGCCCTGGTCAAGAGCACCGCCAGGGCGTCGGCCTCGAGCTCCTGCTCGCGCGAGTAGGCGCGCTCCAGCCACTCGAGCCCGATGCGGTGCAGCCACGGGGCGATGACCCCGCGCCCCGGCGTCAGGATCGACGCGGCGGAGTAGGCGGTCTGGCGCAGGACCCGCTTGACCGCGTGCCGCCGGATGACGTGGGCCATCTCGTGGGCCACGACGAACGCGAGCTCGTCACGGTCGCGCCGGCACAGGTCTGCGAGCGAGGCGGTCAGGAAGATGAAGCCGCCGGGCAGGGCGTAGGCGGTCGGCTGCTCGTCGCCGACCACCCCGACCTCGAAGCGGTGGAGCCGGTTGCGGACCACCCCGGCGAGGGCGGCCACGGTCTGGTCGAGTTGCACGCGCAGGGCGGGGTCGGCCTCGACCCCGCTCTTCTCCCGCACCACCGCCGCCATGTCGGCGCCGACCCCGTGCTCGGCCTCGATGGCCTTGTCGTCGTCGCCGGTCAGCGAGTGCCAGACCCAGGTCGCCTTGCGGGCCTTGCGGCCGGCGAGCCGGCCGATGCGGTAGAAGACGCTGCCGCCCGGCTGGCTCACGGCTCTGCGTCGGGGTCGAGGCCCTGGTACCGCGCCCATGCGTCGGCGAGCGACATCGGCTCGCACCGGGCGGCGAGGGTCCGGCCGCGGCTCTCCGCCAGCAGGTCGTGGCGCCGCAGCTCGACCTCGCAGCCGCCCACGCCCCTGAAGCAGTCGAGGCCGGTCCGCGGGTCGTCGGGGTCCTGCCACTCGGTGCAGTACACCGGGTCGTCGATCGGCTCGCAGCGTTCGGGGGTGGTGTAGCCCGAGTAGTTCGGGAGGGCGCGCACGAAGGCGTTGCATTCGTCCCGCGAGGGGAACTCGCCCCGCGTGAAGTCGACCTCGCCCCAGGGCAGGAGGTTGATGAACGTCGCCTGCGGTCCCGGGTCCGGCTCGGGGGCCTCCGCGGCGGCCACCTCGGCGGCGCTGTCGGCGGCGGGGGACGCCGCGCCGGGCGCTCCGCCTCCACCGCTGCAGGAAGCGGCCAGGAGCGCCGCAAGACCGCCTAGTGCCGCCCACGCACGTATCGAAGACATGCTCCCGGCAGTATACGCCGAGTCGTGCCGGCGACATCGCCCCTCCCCCGGCCGCCGCGCGGACGCCGGACGTTGACCGACAGTCGTGGAGGTGGGACAATCCCACCATGGGCACGGTGAGAGCCGACGGGAAGAGGCGTGTCGTCGTGCCGGGAGCCAGACCCGGCGACGTCTTCGACGTTCAGCGGCTCGGAGAAGAGCGGTACGTGCTGGTGCGCCTCCACCGTCCCGCCCCGTTGCCGAGCGTGAGCCGCGAGCAGTGTCTCGAGGCGATGTCGCGGTCGCCCCTGCGGATGACTCTCTCCTGGGACCAACTGAAGCGGCTTACACGCGAACCATGACGCTGCTCGACACCAACGTGTTGATATACGTTTCGGAAAGCGGCTCGGCCCATCACGAGTGGGCGCGAAGCACCGTGGCCGGGGCCGTCGCGGCCGAGGGCGCGGCCATCAACGCCGTCTGCCTGGCCGAGATCTGCGTCGGCGCGTCGGATCCCTCGACTGCCGCGGATCTCGTTCGCGGCTGGGGTGTCGAGGTGCTCGACGTGCCGGCCGCGGCGGCGGAGTCCTGTGCGGTCGCCTACCGGCGCTACTGCGACCGAAGGCGACGACAATCCGGCCGGCCATCGCCGCGAACGCCGTCGCCCGACTTCTTCATCGGTGCGCACGCGCAGGTGATGGGATGGGCGCTCGCTACCGCCGACACCGGCAGGATAAGGACCTACTTCCCATCGGTGCGCTTGATCGCTCCGTGAACGGGCCGGCCGCAGAGCGTCGACGGGGCCGACTCGGGCAGTCGGCTTGCGGGGCGCCGCTTCACCCGGCGGGAGCAGGGGGGCGCCGCTTCACCCGGCGGGAGTAGAATGGGGCGGTGGAGATTCTGTGCCGAGAACGGCAGAGGGAGCGTCCGAGATGACAGTGAGCAAGCTGGCGGTGTTGGCGGGGTCGGCCGGGCTGGCCTTCAGCGTGGCGTGCGGCCCGGCGCCGGCCGGAGTCGGCGAAGGGACAGAACCGGCGTCGAGCCCGCTCGGCGTCTCCGAGCTCATCGCCGAGATGCGCGACATGGCGTGGGCCGAGGAGGTCGACGCCGCGCAGGCGCTCATCGAGGCGCAGCGGCCGCATCACGACACGGCGTCGCCGCGCTGGCTGCTCGCTGCGTCGTGGCTCGGCCGCGGCGCCGGCTTCGCCGAGCGGTGGGACGTGGCCGAGCAATACGCGAGCGAGGCCCGCGACGGCAGCGTCGCCCTGCTCGCCGAGCGCGATCTCGACGCCGACAACGAGCTGCCCCTCGCCCTGGGGGCGGGCATCGAGGTGCTGAGCCGGGTCCACGACGCCCGCGGCGACCGCGCCGGCGGCGTCGAGTTCCTCACCGCCGAGCGCGAGCGCTACCGCGGCACGTCCATCGAGACCCGCATCCAGAAGAACGTGCTGCTGCTGAGCCTCGAGGGCGCGCCGTTCCCCGTGCTCGACGTCGAGCACGACCTGGGCACGCCGCTCCCCGACGCCGAGGCGCTGAAGGGGAAGGTGATCGTGGCGTTCTTCTGGGCCCACTGGTGTCCCGACTGCAAGCGGCAGGTCCCGGTCCTCGAGCAGCTCCACGACGCCTACGGCGATCAGGGCCTCGTCGTCCTCGGTCCCACGCAGCTCTACGGGTACGTGCAGCGCGGCGAGGACGCGACGCCCGAGCAGGAGCTGGCGTACCTGCGCGGCGCCTACCAGGAGAGGTTCCCCATCCCGTCGTGGATGAGCGCGCCCGTCAGCCAGCGCAACTTCCTGGAGTTCGGGGTCAGCACCACCCCGACCCTCGTCGTCATCGACCGCGAGGGCATCGTGCGCCTCTACAACCCGGGCGATCTCCCCTACGAGGAGCTGGCGCCTCACGTGGAGCGGCTGCTGTAGCGAGGGGGCGATGACAATGAGGAAGAAGCATCTCGTCGGCGTCGTCGTGCTCATGTTGGCCGGGACCCCCCTGGCCGCCCAGGAGTTTCCCCCGGGCTTCGTCGACCCGGCGCCCCTGCTCGCCGCCGCCGCGGAGGAGATCGGCGAGGCCGACCTGCGCTGCCTCTCGTACTCCGGCAGCGGCGGCTACGCCGGCGCGGTGGGCCAGACGTTCGAGAACGCGGTCAACATCGACTGGCCGCGCATCGGCTCGCTCGACAACTACACGCGCACCATCAACTGGGAGGCGGGCACGAGCGTGGAGACGTTCGACCGGGAGCCGGGCCTCGCGCCCGCGTCCTGGAAGTACGGCCTCGGCTGGCGCGGCGGCACGCCCACGCAGACCCAGACGCGCCAGACCCACGTCACCAACGGCAAGCTCTCGTGGCACATGGACGGCGACGGGGCGCCGGTGGCGGTGCACCCCGAGATCGCCGAGGTGTACCAGCTCGACATGTGGCTGAACCCCCACGGGTTTCTCAAGGCCGCCCGCATGCCGGGGGCGAACCCGGTGGCGTTCTGGCGCTGGGAGCAGATCGAGAAGGGCCGCGACGGCAACGTCGTGGCGCCGGTCAAGATGCACGTGGTCGCGATCGAGATGTTCGGGAAGTACCGCGTGGACGCCACCATCAACCCCCAGAACCTGATCCAGCGGCTCAAGACCACGGTGAACATCCCCGCCCTCGGCGACTTCAACATCGAGCACGAGTCGACGAACTTCGTTTCGATCGGCAACGTCAAGTGGCCGACCAACTGGCACTCGCACCAGGGCTGGGACGACAACTGGCAGTTCTACCGCCAGAGCACCGGGCACAACGCCTACGGCGGGTCGTTCCCCGACATCCGGCCCAACGACTGCGGCGACCCGGTGCCGGTGCCCGAGTCGGTGGCCGAGGCGGACTGGACCACCGAGGTCACCGTCGACGAGATCGCCGACGGCGTCTACCGCCTCGGCGGCAATCCCGCCGCCAGCTACATGATCGAGTTCAGCGACTTCGTGGCCGTCTTCGAGGCCCCCGGCGACGAGGAGTGGAGCCTGAAGGTCATCGACCGGATCACGAAGCTGGCCCCCGGCAAGCCGATCCGCTTCGTCATCGTGTCTCACCCGCACTTCGACTCCATCGGGGGGCTGCGCACCTACCTGCACGTCGGGTCGACCATCGTCACCCACATGATCAACCTCGAGTTCCTGAACCACGACGTGCTGACCTACGAGCCGCGGACCATCAAGCCCGACATCATCTCGAAGTGGCCGCCGACGGAGCTCGCCGAGGGCTACAACTACGAGGCCGTCCAGGAGAACTACGTCATCACCGACAACTCCCGGATACTGCGCGTCTACTACGTGCAGCCGCTACGACACGTCGCCGGGATGCTGATGGCGTACCTGCCGGCCGAGCGCATCGCGTTCCAGGCGGACCTGTTCGACACCCACGAGCCGCCGAAGCCGGCGCAGTTGCCGTCGATGCGCGCGTTGCACACGCAGGTGGAGCGCATGAACCTGGACGTGGAGACGCTGGCCCCGGTGCACGGCGAGCCGGTGCCGTGGGGCGAGTTCCTCGACGCGCTCGAGCAGTTGGAACAGTAGGGACCCGCGGCAGGATTGCCGCTGCACACGACCGGTGATGCATCCCGCGTGGACCGCGTTGTGCCCCGGACGGCCTCCGGCAGGCGTCGTTCCGTGCCCGACAGGCCGCGCGCCGGGCCCTGAGGGCGCCTTGCCGCCACGGCTTCCGGCAGGCGTCGTTCCGTGCCCGACAGGCCGCGCGCCGGGCCCTGAGGGCGCCTTGCCGCCTTCGCGGCAGCCCGCTTCACCGCGGGTCGGCGGGCGCGGACGGTGCGGTGCGCTTGCCGCGCTCTCCCGGCGCATGTCGGCGGGCGCGGTCCTGGTCCTGGTTGCCGTGGTTTCGGCCATCGCCGCGCCGGCCGGGGCCCAGACCTCCCCTGGTGTCGAGTCGTGGACGGTGTCGGCCGGCGACGTGCGGGTCCGCTGCCGCCTGACGGTGGGCGGCTCGTTCGACGCGGTCACGTCGTCGCTGTCCGGCGCCCTCCGCCCTTCGGCGAACGACACCGCCTTCTCGGGTGAGTTGCGGGTGGAACTCGGGACCCTCGACACCGGCATTGCGCTGCGCAACGGCCACCTCCGGGGCGACTACCTGGAGGTCGAGCGGGGCCCGGACTTCCGCGAGGCCGTTCTCTCGGGCATCGTGCTCGACGATCCGCCGCCGGGCGGGGGCGGTCGGCGCGAGACCGGGTTCTCCGGCTCCCTGGCCCTGCACGGCGTCCGGCGGGCGATCGAGGGCGAGGCCGAGCTTCGCCGGCGCGACGGACGCATTCAGGTGGAGGCGGTGTTCCGGTTGAGCCTGGAGGCGTTCGGCATCCCGCCCCCTCGCTACCTCGGCATCGGGGTGCGCGACGACGTCGAGATCACGGTGCGGTTCGAGGCGGTGGGCGTCGGTACGCCGCCGGACGGCTCATGACCCGCAACGCACGGCCCGGCGCGACCGTGCGACTGGGTCTCTGGACGGCACTGCTCCTGGGGGCATGCGGAGCCGGCCCCGCTTCCGCCGAGCCCACGTTTCTCTCGAAGCAGTACCCGCGGTGCACCGCCTGCCACTACTCGGCCTCGGGCGGCGGACTCCTGACGCCCTACGGCCGGTCGCTGTCGCGGGAGGAGCTCTCGACGTTCGGCCGGCAGGGGGGTGGCGGGGTCCCCGCGGGGCCGAGGGGCGAGGAGGGCTTCCTCTTCGGCGCCATCCCGAGCGAGAGCCCGCTTCAGCTCGGTCTCGACGTCAGGCCGTCCCGCATCGCCGTCGACGTGGGCGGCCGCGCGTTGCCGGACCGCAACTTCCTCATGAACCTCGATCTTCAGGCCGCGTGGCGGCGGGGCCGGTGGACGGCGTACGGCACCCTCGGTCGCGAGCCCGCGCGCGGCGGCCCCCGACCGATCTCCTACGAGCACTGGGTCGCCTATCAGGCCTCCGACGGGGTCAGCGTTCGCGGCGGGCGTTTTCTTCCCGCCTACGGCGTCCGCTTCGCCGACCACGAGTCGTTCACGCGCACGGGCCTCGACCTCGCGCAGGACGGCCAGGTCTACGGGGTCGAGGTGGGCGTATCGACGGATCGGACGCTCCTGCAGGTCTCGGTCGGCCCCGGCAACGCCGAGTCTCTCGTCGACGGCGACGGCCGGCAGGCGTTCACCGCGGCCGGCCGGTTTCAGCTCGACCTCGGCCCGCGGATGGTCCTCGCGGCCTCGGTGCTGCACCGGGGGGCGTCGGAGGTCGCCGCCCGGAGCACGAACACGGGGTTGTCCTTCGGTTACGCGCCGGTCGCGTGGCTGACGACCTGGACCCACGCCGACGTGGGGTTCCAGCGGCGGACCGCGAGCGGCCGCGCCTACATCCTCGCCAACCAGACGTCGGTCGAGGCGGTCCGCGGTTTGTGGCTGCGCATTTCCCCGCAGTGGCGCCGGACCGACACCGACCCCCGCGGAGAGGTCCGTCGTGGCTGGACTTCACCTGGACCCACGCCGACGTGGGGTTCCAGCGGCGGACCGCGAGCGGCCGCGCCTACATCCTCGCCAACCAGACGTCGGTCGAGGCGGTCCGCGGTTTGTGGCTGCGCATTTCCCCGCAGTGGCACCGGACCCACCGCTCTACCCGCGGACCCACTGGCACGTCAACCTGTCCTACTACCGGGACCGCCTGCCGTTCACCGACCTGCGGGCGCAGACCGTGCTGGCGCAGTTGCACCTCTATCTGTAGGAGCGCTCGAAACCGCGCGGTGGCGAGTTCGCGGAGGCAGGGTGCATCGCCGCTCGAAGGCAGCGCCCCTTGCCACGGGTTCGCAGACGCTCGACCTCGTTCCACGAGACCGGCCGGTACTGTAGCGGGGCCGGAGGGTGCGTCCGAAGCCGGCGCCGCGTGCGAACCGCGCCCGGCCGGGGCGGCCCTGCGCGTTGCGATGCCGCGCCCCGGGACGACCCTCTCTGGACCCGCCTCCCGCCGTCGGCTACGCTATCGCCATGAGGACCATCTCCCGTTCCGCGCTGCTTCTGCTTCTCGCCGTCGGCGTCGCGGCGTGCGGGAGCGATTCACCCACCGCGCCGACTCCGCCGACCACGACCCCGACCCCGACACCGGGCGCGCTGACCGCCACCCTGTCGAGCATCCAGAGCGTGGTGTTCAACGACTCGTGCATCGGCCATCACGGCGACCACGCGACCGACGCCGACCTCGATCTCCGAGACGGCCAGTCGTTCTCGAACCTCGTGAACCGGCAGAGCATCCAGGTGGCGCTGGATCTCGTCGAGCCCAACGACGCCGAGAACAGCTACCTGATTCACAAGCTCGACGGCCGCGCGGGCATCGTCGGCGACCGGATGCCGCCGGCGGGGCCGTTCCTCTCACAGGCGGACATCGACGTCATCAAGCAGTGGATAAACGCCGGCGCCCAGAACAACTGAGCCCGGGGAGTGAGCCGTTCCTCTCACAGGCGGACATCGACGTCGTCAAGCAATGGACAAACGCCGGCGCCCAGAACAACCGAGCCCGGGGACCGGGTGGTCGCGGCCGGTTCCCGACGATGCGCCCCGGGCGGCGCGCGGCTTCCGGCTCGCTGACGGGTGCGGCCAGGACCTGCGGTACGCGTTCCGCGGCCTGCGCAGGCAACCCGGTTTCGTGCTTGCGGCGACCCTCACCCTGGCCCTCGGCCTCGGGCTGGCCGTCGGGCTCTTCGCGGTGGTCGACGCCGTCCTCCTGCAGCCCCTTCCGTTCGCCGACCAGGACGAGCTCGTCGTCCTGTGGGAGAAGGACGACAGCACCGGCAACCCCCACATCGAGGTGTCGCTGCCGAACTTCGAGGACTGGCGCGCGCAGGCCCGGTCGTTCGCGAGCATGGCCGCGATGGGCTCGACGACGTGGGGAGAGGTCGAGGTCCAGGAGGACCCGCCGGTCCGGCTTACGATCAGCGCGGTCTCCGCGTCGTTCTTCGACACCCTCGGGGCGCAGCCGCTGCTCGGCCGGACGTTCCTGCCGGAAGAGGACGGCGCGGAGGCCGAGCGCGTGATGGTGCTCAGCCACGCCGCGTGGCGGCAGTACTTCGACGGCGACCCCGATGTCGTCGGGTCGACGGTGCCGGTCGGCGCGCGACGCGAGCCGTTCACCGTCGTCGGGGTCATGCCGCCCGCGTTCGAGTTCCCGCCCGGCGCCGAGGTGTGGACGCCGGTCGGCCGCGAGCTCGCGGGCATCTTCCGCGGGAACGGGATGGACGCCGGCGCGCAACGCGGCCTCGGGGTTCTCTACGTCATCGGACGCCTGGCCCCGGGCCGCACCGTGGACGAGGCGCGGGCGAAGATGGACGTCATCGTGCCCGGGCTGTGGGAAGCGCACTTCTCGCGGCTGGGCACGCGGCGCGCGGTCGTGACGCCCCTGACGGACTATGTCTTCGGCAACGCCGAGGCCGCCCTGTTCGTTCTCCTCGGCGGCGTGGCGCTCCTGCTGCTGATCGCCGGCGCCAACGTGACCGGCCTGATGATCGTGCGCGCGCAGTCGCGTCGGCGCGACACCGCGGTGAGGTGCGCGCTCGGCATCGGCCGGGGGCGCCTGTTCCGCGCCCAGCTGCTGGAGACCCTGCTCGTCACGGGCGCCGCGTCGGCGGGCGGCATCGCCCTCGCCTCGGCGGCGTTGCCCGTTTTCGTCGCGCTCGGCCCCGCCGACATGCCGAGGCTGGAGCGGGCCGCGGTGGACGGAACCTCGGTCGCCCTCGCCGCGCTGCTCGCGGTCGGGCTCGCGTTCGCGATGACCGCGGCGGCGTCTCCGCGCCCCGGCCGGCTGTCTCTCGTCGCGTGGCTGCGCGACGGCGCGCACGGCGTGACCCCGGGGCGCGCGGGAGCCGGCGCGCGCAACGCGCTCGTCGTCTCGCAGGTCGCGATGGCGCTCGTCCTCACCGTCGGCGCCGGCCTCCTCGCGTCCAGCTACCGCAACCTCGCGCGGGTCGACCTCGGCTACCGGCCCGCCGGCGTGCTCGCGCTAACCCTCACCACACGGGACGGCGCGTACGAGGAAGCCGCGGCGAGGCGGACCGCCTGGCGGGAGCTCCTCGCCCGCGTCCGCGCTCTGCGCGGGGTCGAGGCCGCCGGCGGGACGATGCTGCTGCCCTTCGAGCACGGGGTCGTCGGCGTGGACGGCGGCGTGGTGCTCGAGGGCGAGCCGCTCGACGGACCCGACCGGCCGGAACGGCCGCCGGTCACCCTGCAGTCCGTGTCGCCCGGCTACTTCGAGGCGATGGGGCTCGATGTCGTCGCGGGCCGCACGTTCACCGGCCGCGACACCGCGGACGCGCCCGCCGCGGTCGTGGTCAGCGAATCGCTCGGGCGCCATCTGTGGCCGGCCGGCGGCGCCGTGGGCCGGCGCCTGATCGCGATCGGGGCCCGGGCCGGCTCCGACGGCGGGCCGGCCTGGCAGACCGTGGTCGGCGTCGTCGAGGACGCCCGGTACCGGGAGATTACGCGCGGTCGGTTCGGCCTCTACGTGCCGTTCACGCAGGTGTCGATGGGCCTGAACCACCTGGTGGTTCGCACGGAGGGCGACCCGGCGAGGCTCGCCGCCGCGCTTCGTGCCGAGGTGCCTCGCGCCGACCCCAACTTCGTCGTCCCGTCCGTCACGCCGCTCCGCGGCCTCGTCGACGACGCCATGCGCCCGTGGCGCTTCAACATGACCCTGGCCACGCTGCTCGCCGGCCTCGCCCTCGGCCTCGCCGCCGTCGGCCTCTTCGGCACCGTCGCCTACGGCGTCGCCCGGAGGACCCGCGAGATCGGCGTGCGCCGCGCCCTCGGCGCGCAGGCGGTCGACGTGCTGCGGCTGGTGTGGGGGCAGGCCGTCGTGCTCACCCTGCTCGGCGCCGCCGTCGGCCTCGGCGCGGCCCTCGCCGCCGCGGAGCTGCTTCGCCCGCTCCTCTTCGGCGTGGCCCCGCGCGAGGCGGGTGCGCTGGCCGCGCTCACCGCCGTGCTCGTGGCGGTGTGCGGCGCGGCGAGCCTGCTGGCGGCGTGGCGCGCGACGAGAATCGACCCCCTGGCGGCGCTGCGGGAGTCCGAGTGAGAACGGGCCGCCATGTACACCCCCGAACTGCTTCGCGTGCTCTACGCCCACATGGAATGGGCCGATGCCAAGGTCTGGTCCGAGGTTCTGAAGACGGCGGACGCCTGTGACGACACATGGCTCCGCGACAAGCTCTTCCACCTGCACGATACGCAGCAGGCGTTTCTGAGCCTGTGGACCGGGCAGCCTCGATCGGCGGCGAAGGACCTGGACCCTCTCGCCGCCGTCTACGAGTGGGCGCGTCCGTACTACGCGACGGCACGCGGTTTCCTGGAATCGACCGACGCGCAGGCCTTGGCCGAGCGGGTGTCGGACGTCTTCGGCGAGCGCATGAAGCAGCGTTTCGGCCCTCCGCGCGGCGACGTCACCCTGGGCGTCACCGCGCTTCAGGTCGTGGCGCACACGACGCACCATCGGGGGCAGGTCATGACGCGACTGCGCGAGCTCGGCGGAACTCCGCCCTTGGTGGACTACGTGATCTGGGTGTGGTCGGGAAGCCCCGCCGCCGAATGGGACGGGCCGGCGGGACGGTCCTCGTGAGGACGTGATGACGGAGAAGATCAGCGTAGACGAAAGCTGCAGCCGTCTCGACGAAGCGTGGCGCCCGCGCGTCATCGCCGGCCTCAACGGGCAGGAGGTCAAGCTCATCAGGGCGAAGGGCGTCTTCCCCTGGCACCGTCACGACGACGCCGACGAGTTCTTCCTGGTGTGGAAGGGGCGGTTTTCGGTAGAGTTTCGCGACCGGCGGGTGGAGATGGGAGCGGGAGAGTGCGTGCTGGTTCCGCGCGGCGTCGAGCACCGCACCTCTGCCGCAGAGGACGCGTACGTGCTGTGCTTCGAGCCGGCCGGGACCGTGAATACCGGGAATCTCCCGCCGAACGAGTTCACTGCGCCTTGCGGCGTGCCGATCTCCGATGTCGACGACGAGGCGAAGTGACGCGCCGAGCGCGTCGAGCCTGCCGTGCGGCAGCCTTCCGGGAGCAGACATGGTCAAGCACCTGATCGGCTACGTCGTTCCGTTACTGATCCTGGCGCTGTCCATACCCATGATTCTGGACAGGGTTCCCCCCAACGGCGCCTACGGCTTCAGGACGCCGAAGACCCTCGAATCCGAGGACGTCTGGTATCCGGCCAATCGGGCGGCAGGGTGGTTCATGCTTGCCGCCGCGGTCTTGTCCATCTGCTTCAACCTGGCCTTGTGGTGGACATTTCCGGAATGGTCGCTCAACCGGACGGTGTTGTGGATGACGGGCGGAAACATGATTCTGCTCTCGATGAGTTTCCTTGCGTCCTTCATCTATCTCGGGCGGCTATGAGAGCAGGAGCGCCGCACGTCCGCCGGTCGCGTGAGCGAATGGACCGGGCGCAGCGGCCCTGGCTGCTCGCGTCGAAGCGCGGCCAGCGGGTCGACCCACGGCGGTCGTTCGGTCGACGGTCCGCTGGGGGGGTGCACCCGCGTCGGCGTCGGCGCAGATCCTGAACCGGCTCGTCGTTCGACGGCGCGTCGCGCGTCGGCGCGGCTGGCGGCGAGTGAAGTGGTGATTCGGCGGCAGCGAGGCCTGCGGGTTGGTGTCTCAGCTGCCGGGCCGCTCGGTAGGCGGCTGTTCGCCGGGTCCCGGGAGCGGCGCCTTGCGTCCGCCTGCGAGCTCGCCGGCCAGCAGCTCCTCGAGATTCGGGTAGGCGTAGATCACGGGTGCGTGGTTCCGCATCAGTCCGCCGGTATCGGAGGTCGGCCCGTAGTTGCTGTGCAGGTCGCGGTCGAGCATCCGAAGCATCGCCATCTGCTGACCGCGGTGATGAGACGTGTGCGCGATGCGTCGGACAACGACCCACGCCCGCGTTCGGGCCGTATCGAAGAAGCGGGTCTCTCCCTCCCACCAGGATTCGGGCTGCGATCGCAGGGCGTCCAGCCGCTGGGCAGAGTTCGTGGCATATCGCTCGATGAAACCGAGCCTGCTCTCGATCTCCGGAAGGGCAGACACGCCGGTCCCGATACCCAGCATCGTGCGAAACCACAGGTCCTCGCTGACGCACTGGTGCACCATCTGTTCGTGCACGCTGCGACCACGTCTGTCCGTGGCATGCGGACGGATCGGGAGGTCCTCATTGCGAAACATGCTCCAGACACCGAGCACCTTGAGGCGTTCCGTTTCGTAGGTTTCGACCAGGAACTCATATCGCATGGGTCAATTGCCCTCCGTGTCACGCGGCCCTCCAGCCAGGAGCTGCGCGGCGGCGCGGTCGTTCCGTGGCGGCATTGTGCCACGGTCGGCAACTTCAGGCCCCTCCCGTGGAACGGTGGCCCAGCAGGCGTTCCCGAGTCGGTGGATCGGGCAGCCTCCGTCGGCTCCGAAGGATGTCGACCCTCTCGCCGCCGTTTGAGTTCAACCTATCGCATGCGTGCCAGGTCCGCACCTACTCGCTGGCGGGGTCGCCCACCGTCATCGTCCGGTGCATCTTCCACGAGCCGTCGGGCTGGCGCTGGAGGATGCGCATCAGCTTGCCTCCGCCGGAGAACAGCTCGCCGGACGCGCGCGCCCGGGAGCTCGAACGGACGGTGCCCCACTGGAACGCGTAGTCGCCCGCGATGATCGTCTCCTCGAAGTCGAGCACGTGCTCCAGCGGCTCGAGTTGGCTGGCCATTTCCCGGGCAGGCTCCATCAGCGCGGCGTTGGCGTCGCGGCCACGCACGATGGAGCCTTGGGTGATCACGACGAAGTCGTCCGTCCACTGCGAGATGAGCGCATCGACGTCGCTCGAGAGCACGGCGTCGACGTCGTGCTGGTTGAGGGCCTCGATGGCGCGGAGATCTTCCGCGAGATCGGGTGAACCGGAAGTGCAGGCCGCGGCTGCGGCCAGGGCCAGAAGCAGCCCACCGGCCGGCTTGCTCCACACGGTCTCGACTGGAGTTCGCATCCTCTTGCTCCTCAATCTCCACCACGCGCCGACGTTGCGCCGAACGCGTCGATTGCCGGGATTCCCACGAGAAGATCCGCGAGTCGCGCGCCGCGGGTGCCGACATCGTGCCGTCACGCGCCGATTCCAGGGGCCGCCACTCGCCCCGCGCTACTCGCACCGAAGCGCCGTCAGCGGGTCGACCCCCGCCGCGCTGCGGGCGGGGACCAGGCTGGCGACGAGCACGACGCCGGCCAGCAGCGCGGCTACGACCAGCAGCGTGGCCGCGTCGAACGGCTCGGTTCCGACGAGGAACGCCTCCAGGGTGCGGCCGAGGGCGCCGGCGCCGGCCAGGCCGGCGAGCAGGCCCAGCCCGAGCGGAGACGCGGCTCGGTGACAGACCGACCGGACGACCTGCGCGGCGGTCGCGCCGAACGCGATGCGTACCCCGATCGCGTGGGTCCGCTGCGCCACCGAGTACGCCACGCACGCCCCTGTGCATCTCGCGTGCCGAGCGACACGATGCGCTCGCCGTCGTCGCCGGGCAGGGACCCGAACAGGATGGCGTTCACCACTGTGTACATGGCGCCGGTCAGCGCCATCCCCACGCCGAGCACCACGACGACGGCGAGCGTGAACCCGCGCTCCTTCAGCAGGAGACGCATCGCGAAGCGGACGTCCTGCGCCGCGCTCCGGAGCCACGGCGCGATCCACACGTCGCGCACGTCGTCGCGCGTGAGCGGCAGGTTGCCGAACGCGCGCCGGGCGGCCGCCGCCGCGGTCGCGCTGTCCAGGCCGCGCGACTCCAGCTCCCGGCGCTTCATCTCCAGGTGGAACTGCAGCTCGTCGTCGAGCTCGCGCTCGTGACGGTCCCGCCGGAGCAGGTAGCGCAGGCGCCGCAGCAGCCGGGTCATGCCCACCTCCTTACGTCGCGTCGAGGACGCGGTGGATGGCGAAGACGATGCGGTCGAACTCGTCGCGCTTGTGGGTCAACTGCCGCCGGCCGGCCTTGGTCAGGGAGTAGAACCGGGCGCGCCGGTTGTTCTCGGACGTGCCCCAGGCGGCCTCGACCCAACCGTTCAGCAGGAGCCGCTGCAGGGCGGGATAGAGCGAGCTCTCGCCGACCTGCAGCACGTCGTCGGAGACGGTCTTCAGGTGGGATGCGATGCCGTAGCCGTGCTGCGATCCGGCCGCGAGCGTCCGCAGGATCAGCAGGTCGAAGGTGCCGGGCAGGATCTCGGGGCCGCTTTTTCTTCCCATCGTTTGACGATGGAAGTATTAACCCGAGCCGCGGCGGCCGTGTCAACGGTGGTGAGCCTGTCCGCGGCGCGGCGCGCGATCCTCCGGGGGCGTCGCGGGAATCCGACGTCTTCAGCCGCGGGGGTGGCGGACCGAACGTGGCGACCCTCCCTCCGCTCTTCCGAGGCGGCCCGCCCAGACTCTCGTCGGAGCGCCCCGCCTCTTGCAGGCCGTCGGGATTTTCTCCCTGATGCTCTCGGCGTCGCCCGTCAGGGCTTCGATGTGGTCGTACAGGCCGCGGTTGATCAGCGCTTCACCGCGCACGTCGAACGTGGCCTCGTAGCCGTCCAGCGTCGCGACCTCCGCGTACGCCCGGCCTGCTCCGGCGTAGATCGCGGCCCGCTCGTAGATCGCCCCGCGGAGCGTCTCGCCGCCCTGGATGCCGAGGGTGGCAGGGTCCCGCCGGAAGCGCTCGGGCACGTGCGACAGTTGCGCGCCAGCCTCGGTCCTCAGCTTCTCGTTGGCCTGGTCCCACCAGAACGCGATCTCGTGGATCCTCGGCGCCGCCAGGCAGTTCACGGCCGCGGTCAGTCCGGCGCGGTCGACCATCCCCGCAGTGACGAAGTCGAAGACGTCGCGGACGGGGCTGCGCGTTCCCCGCTCGAGCTTGCCGCGCAGGATCTGGGTCGTGCTCAGCACCTGCACCGTCTTGCCGTGCACGGTCGTCGCCGCCGCTCCCTTCGCAGGTCGGGGTTCCAGGGTCGCGATGTCAATCCATCCCGTCTCGAACTTCACCCTGTAGTTCGGCGGCTCGTGTTCCGGCGTTCCGCCCAGTGCGCGGAGCGCCGCGTCGAGGGCCGGGTTGTTCTCCGCCGTCAACCGTGCGATCTTCGCCTCCGGGCTCAACGTCAGGTCGATGTCGTAGCTGGTCCGGTGCTTCCAGCGCGCGGCGAGCACCGTGCCGCCTCCGAGGCGTATCTCGTGCGGGCCCCTCGACAGGGCGTTGACGTGCTCCTCGATGGCGCCGTACGCGAGGAGCCACAGCCGGCGCGCGGGTTCCGATAGCGTCATCCGGGTCGCGGCTCGTCCCGCTCGGGGAGCGGCGTGGCGATGTAGTTCAACTGCTGGATGGGCGCCGGGTAGGTGAGGCCGGCCGCCGCGGCCGCGCGGGCGAGCTGACGGAACGTGTAGGCGTGCTGCGCCCACGCCGCCATGATCTCGTGGGTGGTCGCTTCGGTGGCCCACATCAGCACGACGGCCTTCTGCCGTTCGCTCGGCCGCTCCGCGCGCACCGCATCGTAGAATTCCGCCGGCGTCGGGGGACGCGCCCAGCCGGCGCAGCTCGAGCCGATTCGCCCCGCGACGGCCCGCGCCTTCCGCCCCGTCTCGGCCGGGTCGATGCCGGGGCACAGCCGCTCGACCGCCTCGGGCGGCGCTGGATCCGCGCTGAAGGCTTCGGGGGGCGCCAGGGTGCACCGTCGCGGCACCGTCTCCATTCTCCGGCGCCGCTCCAGCTCCTCCGCCACGCGTTGGACTGGATCGACGGCCGCCTCGGTCTTTGGGTTCACGCCTGCGCCTCGCCAATCGATTGGTCTGCCCAGTCTCTTGGACGGGTTGACCGGGCTCCCGGGGTCGGCATCCGACACTTGAGCCCGTCCGGGTCGATCCCCGACCGCGCTTCGGCGACGGCCCCCTGACCGTGCATTGTGCCACGGCGGCACTTCAGGCTCCCGGCCCGAGGTCCAGTACGATGGGACCGTCCTGAAGAGCCGCTCTCGTGAGGACGGCGATGACGGACCTCTACGCGCCGTCTACCCAGGGCTGGCGACGAGAGCAACTGATGGACGGCAGGGTCGTTCGGCGCCCGGGGCATGAATACGAGCTTGGCAATTGACTGAATCAACGTGAATTCGGTCAGTTCATGGTCGGCCGTTACATCCCGCACGACCCACTCTGGCGCCTCGCGCGCTCGACGCCGCAGTCGGATCGGGCCGGCGACCAGGCGATGCAGCCCGAATCGCGCGTTGGGCCCTCGGAGTGGCATAATCGGCCCGACCGATCTCGACTTGGTCACGGGCCGGGTCGCCCGCAGGACGGGAGGAGCAGATGCCGACCCGAAGGCACTTCATCGGACGGACGGCGACCGCGCTGGCCGGCATGGCGGCGGCCGGGAGCGGCGTGCGCGGCTCGGCCGGCGTCACCGTACAGCCGGCGGGCGAGGGGACACGCCGGCAGGTCGTCGTGGACGGACGCCGGGTCACGACGGTGGACGTGCACGCGCACTGCGAGATCCCCGGCATCCGCGAGATGATGGGGGCGGGCTCGTCGCCGAACCCCGCGCTCACGATCGGGCCGGACCGCCTGCGGGCGATGGACGCGGCGGGCATCGACGTCGAGGTCCTCAGCATCAATCCGTTCTGGTACGGGGTCGACCGCGATCTGGCGCCCCGGCTGATCCGGGCGCAGAACCAGGGCCTCGCCGAGATCTGCGCGGCCGACCCGGATCGCTTCGTCGCGCTCGCCACGTCGGCATTGCAGCATCCCGAGCTGGCGGCCGAGCAGCTCGAGGAAGGCGTCACCGAGCTGGGGCTGCGCGGCGCCTCGGTCGGGGCGCTCGTGGGGAGCGAGGAGCTGGCCTCGCGGCGCTTCGATCCGTTCTGGGCGAAGGCCGAGGAGCTCGACGTGCCTGTCTTCCTGCATCCGCAGGGCGTGCCCGAGCTCGCGTCCCGGCTCGACGGCAATGGTTTCCTCGGCAACGTCATCGGCAATCCGCTGGCGACGACGCTGGCCCTGTCCCATCTGATCTTCGAGGGCACGCTCGATCGGTTTCCCGGGCTGAGACTCTGCGCGGCGCACGGCGGGGGCTACCTGCCGTCCTACGCTGACCGGTCCGACTACGGGTGCGCCACGCGTCCCGCGCAGTGCACCGGCCCCCTGGCGCAACTGCCCACGGACTACGTGAGGCGGCTCTATGTGGATGCCCTGGTCTTCACGGGCACCGCATTGCGCCATCTCGTGGCGGTGCTCGGGGCGGGCCAGATCGTGATCGGGACCGATTACCCGTTCCCGTGGACGGCGACCCCGGACGACGCCCGGGTGCCGCGCTTCGACGTGGTGGATCACGTCCTCGACACGCCGGGGCTGAGCGACGACGACCGGATCGCCATCCTGGGGGGGAACGCCGCCGCGTTGTTCGGCATTTCGGTGTAGTGTTGCTTCGGGCGCGCCAACGGGTGCGCCGAGCGGAAGCGAGGAAGGCGGTCACGGCCGCGACGCCGGGAGCGGCTAGCGGCAAGAGAACCGGCGGCCCACGGCGGTCGGCAACGCGCGAAGGCGATTCGTACGGCGGCCACGGCCGCAACGGGCGGGCGGCAGAGAACACGCGGTCACGACGGCCGCAGTCCGTGAAGGCGACGAGGGAGGCTGGACATGGCGAAGAAGCGCGACAACGACCACGACGATCCGAGGCTCGAGAACGAGCAGGGCGTCAGCCGGCGGGACTTCGTCAAGACGGGGGCCGCCGCCGGCCTCGGGGCGGGCGCGCTGCTGGCGCCGGGCCCGGCCGAGGCGCAGACCCCGGCCGAGGACGTCACCTGGGACTACGAGGTCGACGTCGTCATCGCCGGCGGCGGGTGCGCCGGCCTCACCGCCGCCATCCGCGCGCGCGACCTCGGGGCCAGCGTGCTGGTGGTCGACGCCAACTACGACGTCGGCGGCCGCATGCTGCACAGCGGGTCGTTCGTGTCCCTGGGGGGCGGCGACCCCGTCCAGGTCCGCGACATGAAGGGCGAGAAGGACAAGGAGGGGTTCATCACCGTCGAGCCCTCCGAGGCGCCCGAGGAGCTCGACGACAGCGTCGACCTCCTGTTCACCGACCTCACCGACTGGTCGGTCCTCGACCGCAAGGGCCAGAGCCCGTACCGCTACAACGAGCGCGAGCTCTCGCGCTCATGGGCCGAGAACTGCCCGGCCACGCGGCAGCTGCTCATCGACAACTACGTCCGGTTCGCGCGCGCAGGCGGCACCCACGGCGGCGGCGGCCTGTCGCGCGCGCGGGGGGCGCGCGCCTTCCTCATGCTCGGCGACAAGACCGACATCAAGGCGGGCACCATCACCGCCGAGGACGCCGGCGTCGCCGACCCCGAGCGCACGAGCGCGTTCGCGCCGGTGCAGATGAACAACGCGAGCCGCTCGGTCGCGCCTGGCGCCGTCAGCAACGGCGCGGCCCTCGCCCGGCCGCTCGAGTTCTCGGCGCGCGAGAAGGGCGTCGAGTTCATGCTGCACCGCGCCTTCGCGGACCTGATCCGCGAGAAGCCGTTCTCGGGGCGGGTGGTCGGCATCCGCGCCAACTACTCGCCGCGGCACCATCCCGAGACCGGCGAGCTCATGCAGAGCTACTGGCAGAACGGCAACGTCGACGAGCGGCGCGAGACGGTGACCATCCGCGCCCGCCGGGGCGTCATCCTCGCCAGCGGCGGGCACGCCGGCAACCCCCAGGTGCGCAGCATGTTCTACCCGGCCATGCGCGAGCCCGCCTTCCCGACGAGCGGCCTCGCCCTGCAGGGCCCCCACGGCCAGGACGCGAGCGCGCTCGTCGCCGGCCTGCGGGTGGGCGCGAACCTCGCGGGGATGCAGCAGAACCTGTCGTACCCCACGACGTTCCACATCTCGACCCGCCTCGGCACGCGGGACGCGTACACCACGATGATGCCCGGGCACCCGACGTTCGGCTTCCGCGGCTCGGCCGGGGTCAACGTGGGCAGCGCCGGCTTCGAGGAGTTCATCGCCGTGAACCAGGTCGGGAAGCGGTTCTTCAACGAGGTCCGCCTGCCCTCCCGGCCCGCCGGCAGCCGGTACCCCGGCGACGGCGCCACCCCCGGCCGGGGGCTCGACCACAAGCCCCTCGACTGGCGCAACTGCCAGGCGAAGTGGGTCCGCGAGATGTACAGCTACGAGCACGGCCTCGACGCCGCGCTCGCTATCAACGAGGGATCGGAGCCGCCCGACTACTATTCGGGGCCGCTCTGGGCCATCTTCGACGAGGAGGCCGTCGACCGCACCGGCTGGGAGCTCTACTTCCCCTACGTGGCCGACAACGGCTACTTCTTCAAGGCCGACACCATCGAGGAGCTGGCCGGGAAGATCAAGGCGGGCCACGAGTTCCAGCGGGTGCCCCTGCGCCATCTGGCCGAGACGGTGGACAGGTGGAACGGCCACGTCGACGCGGGCGCCGACCCCGACTTCGAGCGCGAGGCCGACGCGCCGATGTACCGCATCGACCGGCCGCCGTTCTACGCGCTGTCGATCATGGTGGTCTGGCACGACTCCTATGGCGGCCTGCGGGTCGACGGCCGCCAGCAGGTCGTGGACATGCAGGGCGAGGCCATCCCCGGCCTCTACGCGGGCGGCGAGGCGGTGGGCGGGTTCAACAAGCACGGCCTCGGCAAGGGCCACGTGCACGGCTACATCGCCGGCACGCATGCGGCGGAGGATCCGTCGGCGTAGGGACGGTCGCCCCGGGCCCGGCTGGCGCGCGCAGGGCTGCCCGGGCCCGGATGGCGTACCAGTCGGCTTGCAGGGTGCCGCCGAAGCGCTTGTCGAGCTCGATTGCGCGGCTGCCCGCGGACACTGTCTGATTCGATGGCGGCGATCCCGTCTGACGCGCTGACCGACCATGGACCGTAACGACGCTCCGCCGCCGGAAATGGCCTCGTCCGACGCCGAGGCGTCGTCCCGGACGGTAGACGCCGGCACCGCTGACGCGCTGACCGACCATGGACCGTAACGACGCTCCGCCGCCGGAGATGGCCTCGTCCGACGCCGAGGCGTCGCCCCGGACGGTAGACGCCGGCGCCGCCGCGCGCGTCGTCGTCTGGGACGTGCCGGCGGCCATCGAGCGCGGGACGCGTTTCAAGGTCAGGATCGGGATTGCCTGTTCCTCCGCGCGCCGGCCCGACGGCTGGCGAGTGGAGGTCCGTGACCACGAGGGCGGAAGCCGGGCGACGGCGACCGTCGGCGAGGAGCCGTGGCCCGGCACCGACGCGCTCTACCATGCCGAGGTCGCGCTCGTCGCCCCGGAAGCCGAGGGCCTCTACGACTGGGAGGCGGCGGCGGTGACGCGTGCTGCCTCGGCGACGGGCGTCGGGCGGGCGACCGGCAGCGCGGCGGAGCCGGGCGGGGTGGCGGAGACCGTCGGTGCGGCGGAGCCGGGCGGGGTAGCGGAAACCGACGGTGCGGCGGAGCCGGGCGGGGTGGCGGACGCGCAGACCGGTGGGCGCGCCCGCTTCGGCGTACGGGTCGTGTCGGCGCCCGAGTGCCGCGTGACGGTCGTGGCGCTGGACGCCGAGAGCCGGGCCCCGGTCGAGGGGGCGCGGGTGGTGGCGCACCCGTACCGCGCCGTCACGGACGAGCGCGGGATGGCCGAGCTGCACGTCCCGGCCGGCGAGTACCGGCTCTTCGTCTCGGGAAGGGGCTGCATTCCCTTCCGCTTCGACGGAGCGTTGACGACCGACACGACTATCCGGGCGGAGCTGGAGCAGGATCGGGAGCTCTCGGATGCCGATATCTGGTCCTGATCGCTTCGGGGGGACCGACTCGCCCGGCCGGGGGAGCGCCCTCGGCGGCGCGGGTGGGGGCGACACGAACCTGGGGGCTGGTCTGATGGAAGAGATCCTGGTGGATGGCCCGAGTCCGGGAGCCCGCGGCGAGACTGCGCGTTGCACGCGTCGGATTCCGCGGGGCTTCGTGCATGGACTCCTCGCCTGTCTCCTCGTTCCCGGCGCCGTCGCCGCGCAGGTCGACGACGCGGCGGTCGAGGGACGGCGGCTCTACGAGCAGCACTGCGCCCTGTGCCACGGCGACTCGGGCGGGGGCCGCTCGACCGTGTTTCCTGCCCTGAACGGCAACGAGCGCCTCGGAAACGCGGCCCGCATCGTGCGGGCCGTCCGCGAGGGCATCGGCAACATGCCGGCGTTCCCGGCCCTGAGCGCGGCCGAGACCGCCGCCGTCGCGAGCTACGTCCGCGGCGCCTGGACGAACGGGTTCGGCGCGGTGACGGCCGACGAGGCGGTGGCAGTGCTGGCCCGGCTCGCGGACGCCGGCCCGGCGGCGTCGGCCTGGGACGGCGTCTTCACCGAGGATCAGGCGGCGCGGGGCCGGCAGGTGTACTTCGGCGCCTGCGGCCTGTGCCACGGGCGGCGGCTGAACGGCGCTCCCGACGACCCCGACATGCTGTCCACGCCCCCGCTGGCGCGGGCGCGCTTCCTGCGCGTGTGGGAGGGGCGGTCGCTCGCCGTCCTGCTCGCGTACACGCGGCTGACGATGCCCGAGGACAACCCCGCGTCCCTCACCGACCAGGAATACGTCGACGTCGTCGCCTACATGCTCTCGATGAGTCGCATGCCGGCCGGCGAAGACGACCTTCCCGCCGATGCGCGCGGTCTCGCGAACATCCTGATCCGGCAGCGGCAATAGGCCGGCGGTCGGGGCGATCCGTTGGGCCCTTCGCCAGCCCAGCTCGGGGATCGCTCGGGCACTGACGACCGCCGCCTCGCCGGGCCGGGATCGAGGCAGGATCTCGAGAATCGCCGGAACGAGCGGGAGCAGGTCCAGCAGCCGGACCACTTCATCTCGGGCACGGTGCGCACCGCGTGCCCGATCAGTTCACGCTTCAGTGGTCTCGGCAGGCACTCGTCAAGCAGGACACGCACGGGTCAGCAGAGCGTCCTTCGCCTGTTCCAGAGCGGCTACGGCCTGCTCTCTCGAAACCGTCGGGAAATCGTCCAGGAACTCGCAGATGGTCTGGTCGGCCTCCAGATAGTCGAGCAGCGCCTGGAACGGCACACGGGTGCCGGCGAAGACGGGAGTCCCGCTCATGACGGCGGGATCGCTGGAGACCGCAGGGGCTGCTTCCGTCATCAAGGGAGTTCGTTGACGCTGCCGTTCAGCATGCACCAGGGCCCGACGCCGACCCCCTGACCGTCCTTCGCCGGAGACCGCCTGCCCGTATAATCCGACGACATCGTTGAGCCCGGCGGCCCGAACGTCGGCGGCGGTTTCGCTCGGCCGCGGCGCCGCCGGGGTCCGCTCGCGCACTTTGGGAGGTTGGCATGGTTGGACTGACGACGACTCGCGAACGACGGCGCCGGGTGTCGACGGGGGGGCGGCTCGCGGCCGCGGCCCTGTGCCTGTCGATGCCGGCAGTCGCCGCCGCGCAACCCGTGGCGAGCCAATCGGACCGGTTCCAGATCGAGGAAGCGACCATCGAGGACATTCACCGGGCCATCCAGGACGGCCGGACGAGCTGTCGGGGCGTGGTGCAGGCCTACGTCGACCGGGCCCGCGCCTACAACGGCGCCTGCACCCGGCTCGTCACCCTCGACGGGGCGCCGATCGCGCCGGCGGCCGGCCCGGTTCGCGCCGGGGCGCCGGTGCGCTTCCCCACTTCCACCGTTCCGGTCTCGAGCGTCCTTCCCGACTTCGACCGGTATCGCGGCATGCCGCTCGACCTGGGGCGGATGGAGCCCACCCTGTCGGACCCCGCCGTGCAGGCGCAGTACGGCATGGTCGCGGGCGTCCCCGACGCGGGTCAGGTCAACGCGCTGAGC
The DNA here is from genome assembly GCA_965207675.1 of Vicinamibacterales bacterium. Classification (GTDB taxonomy): domain Bacteria; phylum Acidobacteriota; class Vicinamibacteria; order Vicinamibacterales; family UBA8438; genus JAJEEA01. The sequence continues at coordinate 2,651,194 of CBDBMY010000011.1, read as the reverse complement.
ACGCTGAACCTGCGCGGCGAGCGATCGGTGAGCTGCCCGGGCGCGTGCGACGCGCACCCCGAGACGGGGGAGATTCCGGCCGACTGCCCCGCCGCCTGCGAGGCCTTCCGGCGGCAGCCCGACGCCCTCGAGCGGGCGGCGGAGCTCGATGCGCGGTACGGTTCGGATCCGGATCTGACGGCGATGCCCATGTACTGCATCCCCCTGGGGTTCAAGGACGTCTACGACACCCGGGACATGCGGACCACGACGGCGGCCGACATCGACTTCGCGATGGACGCGCCGCCGGCCGACGCGACCATCGTCGACCGGCTGAGGTCGAAGGGCGCCATCGTCTACGCCAAGGCCAACGCGACCGAGTTCAACGGCGGCATCGGCAACCCCGGCGGGCCCGCCGCCGCGACCGCGCGGTACCTGGGCTACGCGGAGCGGAGCACGTGGGGCGGTCAGGCCTGCAACCCCTACGACACCGAGCGCTCGCCGCGTGGCTCGAGCTCGGGGTCGGGCGTCGCGGTCTCCGCGAACCTCGTCACCTGCGCCTTCTGCGAGCAGACGGGAGGGTCGTGCAAGGGGCCGGCGTCGCGCAACGCCACCGTCAGCCTGCTGACGACCAAGGGGTTGATTCCGTACGGCGGCGCCGTCGGGTCGAACCCTCTGGTGGACCGCGCGGGCATCAACTGCCGCACCGTCCGCGACGCCGCCCTCGTGCTCGACGCCCTCGTCGACCCCGCCCTCGGCTACTTCGATTCCCGGGACATCTACACGGCTGTACCGGAAGCGCTGGTCTCCGACGAGCCCTACGCCGGCTTCGTCGTCGACGCGGCGCCCGGCGACGGGGGAGAGCAGCCGCTGGCCGGCATGCGCGTCGGCATCGTGCGCGAGTACATGGTCAAGCACACGCAGAACGACGCGGCGATCAGCGACCGCATCGACGCCGAGATCAAGACCGTCCTCCGCGACCGGCTCGGGGCGACCCTCGTCGAGTCGCGGGACGCGCTCCATCCCGACGACCCCGACGTTGCCGACATGGCGTACACGTTCCAGGACGCGCTGGCGGAGATCCTGCCGATCCACATGCCGGAGTACTTCTCCAAGACCCGCGAAGGCGCCCTCGAGTTCCCGGTGCCGGGCCACGACGTCACGTCGAAGCGCTACCTCGTCCAGCTCGCAGAGGGCCGCGCGCCGCTGGCGGCCAACCTGAACCTGCGCCGCGTGACCCTCTCGCCGGCGACGCGGGCCTTCGGCTTCCACATCGACCAGTACCTCGCCCGGCGCGGCGACGAGCGGGTCACCGACATGGCGAGCCTCGACGCCAACACGAAGTACTTCTCGGCCGCGGCCGAGGCGGGGTCGGCGAACTGGGCCGCCATCGAAGACGTCCGTTCGTACGGCAACACCGAGCGCATGCAGATGCGCGCGGTCATGCAGCTCGTCCTGGCCAAGGTGATGCGCGAGAACCGCCTCGACGTGCTCGTGAACCCCGAGAACACCCTGCCCCACCAGAAGGTGGGCGGGCCCAGCGAGCCCAGCGTCAACGGCCGCGGCGCCTCGGGGTCGACCCAGACCATCACCGCGCTCATCGGCGCGCCCGAGATCGTCGTGCCGGCCGGCTTCAACGACGTCGTCTACGAGCCGCGGTACGTCCTGAACGCGGCCGGCGACCGCTACGACGCCGTCCCCGGCTACGAGCCGTCGCGGCTGGACACGCCGCTGCCCATCAGCATGATGTTCTGGGCCGGCCCCGGCGACGAGGCCGCGGTGCTGAAGGCGGCGTCGGCCTACGAGGCGGCGACCCGGCACCGCGTGCCGCCGCCCGACTTCGGCCCGCTGCCCGACGCGCCGTAGGGGCCCGGCGGGATTCCCGCTGCGTTCGACCGACGATGCCTCCCGCATCGCTCCGTTGCGCCACGGTCAGGCGCCGACCGGCCGGTCGCTTCGTTGCGCCTCATGGCGCCGGCGGCCAGACTGGCCGAAGCGCGGCGTACGGTTCCGTCACCGGTGCCCGACCTGGTGGTCACCGCATTCGCGCTGGCCGCATCGAGTCTGATTGCGGTCCCCGGCGGCGCGTAGCCGCCGCCCGCGCAGACGCCGGCGCAGGCATCGATCTGCTGAACTGAGCGGGCCCGTGGCCGGTCGGGCGGTCCGGCTTCGAGTGCCTGGCGACGCGTTGCCGTGGGATGCTCGCGCCGGGCGAAGTCCGGTCGGGCGGTCCGGCTGCGGACAGGACCGTTCGGTACGTTCGGCGGTCCCGGAACGGCGCGTAAGCGGAATGCGCGCGGTCAACCGATGATCTCGACCAGACCGTCGACAACGGAGGCCAGCTCCTCTTCCGACGCATGTGCGAGCCGCCGGCCGAGGCGTTCGACGGAGAGCGTGCGCACTTGACTGATCTTGACCCAGGAGGGTTTGGGGAGCGCCGGCGTGGCGAGCTTCAGCGTGAGGGGGAAGCCCGCTCGGGGTTCCTGGCTGGTCAGGGCTGCTGCGATGACCGTCCCCGATCGTTGGTTGAAGACGTCGTGGCTGAGGACGACGACGGGACGCCTGCCGGCCTGTTCGTGACCGCGAACGGGATTCAGGTCCGCCCAGCGGATGTCGCCCCTCAGTATTCGGGCCACGACTCACCTGCCAGGCCCTCGTCCGCGAGACGCTGTTCGGCGGCGGGGTCCAGCTTGGCGCACTCCGTCGCGAGCCGGGTGCGGGCGAGCCGGCCGAGCTTCTCCGCCAGGGCCGATTCGACCGCCTGGCTTCGGTTGCGGAACCGCCGTTCCGACACCAGGGTGTCCACGTGATTCAGCAGCTCCGCGTCGAGCGTGAGGGCGACCTTGGCTTTCGGCATGGCGTCGAAGGTATGATGCTTCATCATACCACTCCGGGATGTCGTCGGTACCGCCCGTGTGAGGCGCCTCGACCGAGCGGCGGCGCGTGGCGGTCGTCGCGGCGCGCACGATTGTCGCCTGCTGGCGCCGCCCCCGTCGCGGTGGTATAAGGGCGGGACGGGCGGCCGGGCGCGGTGGTGGCGCCGTCGGACGGCGCCGGGAGTCGCGATCATGTTCAGGGCAACTTGCGTCGGAGTCGGCGGGCGCGTCGCCGGTCGAATGCGGCGGGAATGCCGCCACGGGCGTCCAAGAGCGAATCTCCGGGTGGGCGCAATCCGGCTTGCCGCGGCGTGGCTGATCGCGGCCGGCGGCTCGGTGGTCGTACCGAACGTCGTTGTGGCCGCAGCGCAAGCGCCGGCCGACGGGGGCTTCACGGCCGAGCAGGCCGCGGCGGGGTGGACGGAGTATGCGCGGCAGTGCGGGGAGTGCCACGGCGAGGGGCTGGACGGGGCGGAGGCGCCGGCCCTGCGCGGGGTCGACTTCCTGAACGGCTGGGCGGGCCGGACGACCGACGAGCTGTTCGCGTACGTCCGCGACGAGATGCCCCCCGGCCTCGGGGGCTCGCTCGGCAACCGGGTCTACCTGGAGCTGGTCGCGTACATCCTCGACGCGAACGGCGCCCGGCCCGGCGCCGCGCCGCTGACGGCGGAGATGGCGGTGCCGATCGGCGACGCCGCGGACATCGCCGAGGCGCGGCGGGCGGCGGAAGCGGGCGAGGCGCCGCGGCGGCGGCCGACCCGGTTCGTCAACCGGGCCGTCGAAGTGCCCCTGACCCCGGTGACCGACGCGCTCCTGCAGGACCCGCCGCCCGGCGACTGGCTGACCTGGCGGCGGACCCGCGACGGCCACGGTTACAGCACCCTGGACCAGATCAGGCGCGACAACGTCGACCAGCTCCGGCTGGCCTGGGTGCTGGCGATCCGCGAGGGGAACCACCAGACGGCGCCCCTCGTGCACGACGGGGTGATGTTCCTGGCCAGCCCCGGGGACGTCGTGCAGGCGATAGACGCGGTCACCGGCGACGTCATCTGGCAGTACCGCTCGCCGCTGCCCGACGACGCGCCGCAGCGGGCGCCCACCCGTACCCTGGCCCTCTACGGCGACCGCGTGTTCCTCGCCACCGCCGACGCGGCCCTCGTCGCCCTCGACGCGAGGACCGGCGAAGAGGTGTGGCGGACGGTCAAGGCCGACTACACCCAGGGCTTCCGCCAGAACGCCGGCCCCGTCATCGCCGACGGCGTCGTCGTCACCGGCACCAACGGGTGTCAGCAGTACAAGCAACAGACCTGCTTCATCACCGGGCACGACCCCGACACCGGCGAGGAACTCTGGCGCACGTCGACCATCGCCCTGCCCGGCGACCCGAACGACGCGTCGTGGGGCGACACGCCGCCCTATCTCCGGGCCGGCGGCGACCAGTGGATTCCCGGCAGCTACGACCCCGAGCTCGGCCTCTACTACATCGGCACCGCCCAGGCCAAGCCGTGGGTGGCCGCGAGCCGCGGCATGACGACGCGGCAGGACGCGCTCTACACCAACTCGACCCTGGCCCTCCACCCGCGGACGGGCCGGGTGGAGTGGTACTTCCAGCACGCGCCGGGCGAGACCCTCGACCTCGACATCGTCTACGAGCGGGTGCTCGTGGACGCCGACGGCGAGCAGTGGCTGTTCACGATCGGCAAGGACGGCATCCTCTGGAAGCTCGACCGGCGGACGGGGGCCCTGGTCGACCTGCGAGAAACGGTCTATCAGGACGTCTTCGAGTCCATCGACCGGACCACCGGCGAGCTGACCTACCGGCCCGACATCCGAGACGCCGACATCGGCGACCGCGTGCCCGCGTGCCCGAGCCTGCTCGGGGGGCACAACTGGCAGGCGTCCGCCTATCACCCCGGCGCCGGCGCCCTCGTGATTCCCCTCCACCAGGCCTGCATGTACCTGACGGGCCGGGAGGTGGAGTTCGTCGAGGGCGGCGGCGGCGCGGCCGGCCGGTCCGAGTATCTGGAGATGCCGGGCTCCAACGGCAACGTGGGCAAGCTGGCCGCCTACGACGTGCGGACGATGGAGGAGCTGTGGAGCCGGGAGCAGCGGGCCGCGTACCTGACGTCGACGCTGACGACGGCGGGCGGGCTGGTCTTCGCGGGCGACGCCGACCGCTACTACCGGGCGCACGACATCGAGACGGGCGAGGTCCTGTGGGAGGCCCGCCTCGGGGCCAAGGCGCACGGCTATCCCATCACCTACGAGGCGGGGGGGCGGCAGTTCATCGCGGTGCCGGCGGCGTTGGGGGGCGCGTTCCGCAGCCTCACCGCGACCCTCACGCCGGAGATCTTCCAGCCGGAGGGAGGCAACGCGCTCTACGTCTTCGCCCTGCCGGAGTGACGCGGCGTGGCCGCATGGCGTGCGGCGCCCTCGTCGGGCGCCGGGGAGTTGCGAATCATGTCGAAGAGAGCTCGCGTCGGCGTCGGCGGATCGCGTCGGCTGGCGGCGGTGGTGGTCCGGGCGGCGGCGGCCGGACTGATCGTGCTCGGCGGCTCGGGCGCCCGCGTCGCGACGGCCCAGCCCCAGGGGCCGGACGGGGGCTTCACCGCCGACCAGTCGGCGGCGGGGTGGGCGGCGTACGGCCGTCAGTGCGGCGAGTGCCACGGGCAGGGGCTGTTCGGGGCGGAGGCGCCGGCCCTGCGCGGCATCGACTTCCTGAACGGCTGGGCGGGGCGGACGACCGACGAGCTGTTCACGTACCTGCGCGACGAGATGCCGCCGGGCCTCGGGGGGTCGCTCGCCGACGGGGTCTACCTGGGCCTGGTCGCGTACATCCTCGACATGAACGGCGCCCGCCCCGGCGACGCGCCGCTCACGGCAGACGCGGCGGTCACCATCGGCGACGCGGCGGACATCGCCGAGGCGGAGCGGGCGGCGCGCGAGGGCGACCGCCCTCGGCGGCGGTCGACGCGTTTCGTCAACCGCGAGGTGCCCCACGACCTGACCCCGGTCACCGACGCGCTGCTCGCGGACCCGCCTCCCGGCGACTGGCTGAGCTGGCGGCGCACCCGCGACGGCCATGGCTACAGCCCCCTCGATCAGGTGACGCGCGACAACGTCGACGAGTTGCGGCTGGCCTGGGTGCTCGCCATCCGCGAGGGGAACCACCAGACGACGCCGCTCGTGCACGACGGGGTGATGTTCCTGGCCAATCCCGGGAACGTCATTCAGGCGATAGACGCGGTCACCGGCGAGGTCCTCTGGCAGTACCGGTCGCCGCTGCCCGAGGACGCGGTGCAGCGGGGCGCTACCCGCACCCTCGCCCTCTACGGCGACAAGCTCTTCCTCGCCACCTACGACGCCGCCCTCGTCGCCCTCGACGCGCGGACCGGGAGCGAGGTGTGGCGCACCGTCAAGGCGGACTACACGCAGGGGTTCATGCAGTTCGGCGGCCCCGTCATCGCCGACGGCGTCGTGGTGACCGGCATCAACGGGTGCCAGCGCTACAAGGAGCAGACCTGCTTCATCACCGGCCACGACCCCGACACCGGCCGCGAGCTGTGGCGGACGTCGACCATCGCCCTGCCGGGCGACCCGAACGACGCGTCATGGGGAGACACGCCGCCGTATCTCCGGGCGGGCGGCGACCTCTGGATTCCCGGCAGCTACGATCCGGAGCTCGGCCTCTTCTACATCGGCACCGCGCAGGCCAAGCCGTGGGTGGCGGCGAGCCGCGGCATGACCACGCGGCAGGACGCGCTCTACACCAACTCGACGCTGGCCCTGAGCCCGAGTACCGGGCAGGTGGAGTGGTACTTCCAGCACGCCCCGGGCGAGACCCTCGACCTCGACATCGTCTACGAGCGGGTGCTGGTGGACGCCGACGGCGAGCAGTGGCTCTTCACCATCGGCAAGGACGGCATTCTCTGGAAGCTCGACCGGCGCACCGGCGCCTTCGTCGACCTGCGCGAGACGGTGTACCAGGACGTCTTCGAGTCGATCGACCGGACCACGGGGCGGCTCGAGTACCGGCAGGACATCCACGACGCCGGCATCGGCGACCGCGTGCCCGCCTGCCCCAGCCTGCTCGGCGGCCACAACTGGCAGGCGTCGGCGTATCACCCCGGCGCCTTCGCTCTCGTGATTCCCCTGCACCAGGCCTGCATGTACCTCACGGGCCGCGAGGTCGAGTTCGTGGACGGCGGCGGGGGAGAGGCGGGCCGGTCGGAGTTCACCGAGATGCCCGGCTCGAACGGCAACGTCGGGAAGCTGGCCGCCTACGACGTGCGGACGATGGATGAGCTGTGGAGCCACGAGCAGCGGGCCGCGTTCCTGACATCGACCCTGACGACGGCGGGCGGGCTCGTCTTTGCGGGCGACGCCGACCGCTACTACCGGGCGTTCGACATCGAGACGGGGGAGGTCCTCTGGGAGACCCGCCTCGGGGCGAAGGCGCACGGCTATCCCATCACCTACGAGGCGGGCGGCCGGCAGTTCATCGCGGTGCCGGCGGCGCTGGGGGGCGCGTTCCGCAGCCTCACCGCATCGCTCACGCCGGAGATCTTCCAGCCGGAGGGGGGAAACGCGCTCTACGTCTTCGCCCTGCCTTGACAACCTGTTGTCGTCTGCGGGGTGCGCCACCAGTGCCGCGCGTGCCACCGGCCGCGCCAGCCGAAGCAGGCGCCGGAGACCCCACCCCGACAGGGCGTGCTCGGTCGCGGCCGATCGCCGTGCCTGAGGTAGCCATGAGGTGAACCGGCAAGCGTTCTCCCGGCGTGCGTTCGAGTACGGTTCCGAAGTCTCGCCCTTGGCGTAGGATCTGAACGGCGGCAGGCCCTCGGATCCTGCGCGAGCCACCGAGGCGACAGGAGAACCGCATGGAGAATCCCCCCGACGGGTGGCCACGAATCTCGCCGGCGGTGTTCTACGACGACGCCGCGGCGGCGATCGACTGGCTGACACGCGCTTTCGGCTTCGAGGTGCAGGTGAGGGTCGAGGACGACCGGGGGCGGATCGCCCACTCGCAACTCGTTCTCGATGGGGGCCTCGTCATGGTCGGACAGGTGGGCCTGCGTCCGGACCGGACGTACCCGCGGTCGCCGCGTGCGGTCGGCGGTGCGAACACACAGGCGCTGTGCGTGTACGTCGACGACGTGGACGCCCACTGCGAGCGGGCGCGGGCGGCAGGTGCCGTCGTAACCGTCGAGCCGGCGACTCAGGACTACGGCGAGGGGTACTGGAAGGACCGCACCTACGAGGCCCAGGACCCTGAGGGGCACCACTGGTGGTTCATGCAGCGCCTGCGGAGGTAGCGGCCCACCCTGGCGAAACGAATGGAGCTGGACTCGATGCCCCGGTTACGTGTGGTGCCTCGTTGGCGTACAACGATCCGACGGCGGCCGTGGCGTTCCTCGATCGGGCGTTCGGCTTCGCCGAGGACCGCGCCGCCCGGCTCGAGCATCCCGAAGGGTCGGTCTATCTGACGCAGATCGACCCAGTGGACGACTTGTGAGCATTCGACGACCAACCCTGCCCGAGTGATGGTGGCAGGACGGAGGAGGGTGTAGGGATGAAGCCTGCGAAGCTCGCCGCGCTCTGCGCGCTGCTCGCCGCCGTCGTCGCGACCGGCTACCTGCGCGCTGCGCAGGAATCCAAGCCGGTCCGGGAGACCATCGTCTACAGCAGCATCCTGCCCGCCAACTGGGACCTGTACCTCTTCGACGGCCCGGGCTCGGAGCCCCGCCGGCTGACGACGGACCCCGGTCTCGACTACAACGGCGTGATCTCTCCCGACGGGCGCTGGGTCGTGTTCACGTCCGAGCGGACCGGCAGCCCCGACCTCTACGTGCTCGACCTGCACGGCGACGCCGGCCCGCGGCCGCTGGTCGAGAGCCCCGCGATGGAGGACGCGGCGGCCATCTCGCCGAACGGCCGGCGGCTGCTCTTCGTCGGCACGCGGGATGGCAACGCCGACATCTTCGAGATGCCGTTCCGGCCCGAGGACCCGTCCGCGGCGGGCGAGGCGCGGAACCTGACGCGGCACCCGGCGGGCGACTACAACCCCGCCTTCTCGCCCGACGGCACGCGCATTCTCTTTTCCAGCAGCCGCGACACCACGGTGGCGACGAGCACGGGGGCGAGCCCGGGGTCGACCTACCTCGCCAGCGAGGTGTACGCGATGGGGGCGGACGGGACCGGCGTGCGGCGCCTGACGCGGCACGAGAGCTGGGACGGCGCCCCGGCGTGGACGCCGGACGGGCAGGGCGTCTTCTTCTATTCGCAGCGAGACGGCGAGTCGCGCATCTACCGCACCGGCGTCGACGGCGCGGCCGACGCCGGGTCCGCGGCGGGTTCCGGGCCCGCGGTGCGTGCCGAGCTCGCCGCCGGTTCCGAGTCCGCCGCGGGTGTTGAGCCCGCTGCCGGTCCCGAGCCGGTCTCCGTCCCCGACGAAGCGGCGCTGTCGCCGGCCTTCGGTCCCGACGGACGGCTCGCCTACACCGCGAACCGCGACGGCCGGTGGACCCTTGTCTCCACCCGGCCGGACGGCTCCGACCCGCGGGTCGAGAGCGACGACGCCCGCGACTACTGGGCGCCGGCCTACGATCCTGCGTCGGGCCGCCTCCTCGCTCACGGACCGGGACCGGTCGAGGACGCCTCGGTATTCGAGAGCGACGCTCCGGGGGAGTTCCTCGTCCACCCGCCGCTCCCCGTCGACATGCCGGACCGCCAAGTGTCCCTCGTTGGCATCCGCGGCTACCTGCCCGCCGTCGACCCCACCTCGGGCGAGATCGCCACCAGCGAGGCGTTCGCCCGCCTCGTCGCGTCGAGGCCCGACGGCACCGGGAAACGCGTCATCCACGACCTCGCCGGGGGCGCGGACCGCTACCGGGGCCCCGACTCCGCCTGGGGCCCCTCGTGGTCCAAGGACGGCCAGTGGCTGGCGTTCATCGTCGGGCCGCCGTTCGCCTCCGACGCGGTGGACGTCGACATCTGGAAGATCCGCAGCGACGGCACCAGCCTCGTCAGCCTGACGCCCGACTCGGACGCCAACGACGCCCTGCCCGACTTCTCGCCCGACGGCCGCCGCATCGTCTTCCGCAGCCGCCGCGGCGGCAACGCCGACATCTACCTGATGAACGCCGACGGCGGCGACGTGCGGCGCCTCACGCACCACGAGGCCACCGACACGATGCCCGCGTTCTCCTCGGCCGGCGACCGCGTCGCGTTCACGTCGCTCCGGGACGGCAACTTCGAGCTGTACACCGTCACCGTCGACGAGGACGGCCGGGCGGGGCCGCCCGAGCGCCTCACCACGAGCCCCGGCCACGACATGCACCCCCGGTTCTCGCCCGACGACGAGTGGGTGCTCTTCACCTCCCAGCGCGCCGAGCTCGGCGACGAGCTGCCCCTGCTGCGGGTCGTCTTCCAGCCCCAGCCCTACGGCGAGCTGCACGCCATCCGCCTGTCGGACCGGACGGTGGTCCGGCTCACCCACAACAAGTGGGAGGACGGCCCCACCGCCTGGGTCCGGGACGTGCCGGGCTTCGACTGACGGGGTCGAGCGGTTCGGTACGGCCGGCGGAATCGTCTTCGAGGGCTTCCCGAGCCAGCTCTGCCAGTCGGCCCTGTGAAGTCTCGAAAGCGCGGGACCAGCGCCGCTCGGACTCCAGCTCGTCCATGAGCCAACGCGCGAGCGCATTCTGTTCGTGGTCAGGCAGCCGGGCCACCCTTGCGAACGCCTCCTCCAACAGCTCCGTCACGTCGCGCCCCCCCTTGGTGAATTGTATCTTGCGCTACGCCGCATCCTGGACGACCAGCAGCGCGTCGCCGTCACCTTCCGGCGTCCTGAGGGGCACACGCTGCATGTGCGTACGGCCACGCAGGCCGAACGCGGGCTGCGGGACGTCTACGACGCGCTCGGCGTCGACCGCACCCCGGGCGTCCGGAAGACGTCGTCCGACCGTTTCCCCTTGCCGTGTGTTGCACGTTCGTAATGCCACTCGGGATCTTTGTCGCCGTAAGCCTTTTACTTGCAACAGGTTGGTTTCTGCTTGGTGAATCTGGGCTGTCGAAGCGGGGCAGACGAGTCCCGGAACCCAACGGTCCCGTCTACACTGAAAGGAGACGCGCGAGGCGCTCGAGATGAGTGAACCTTGTTCCTGCGGGCGCACGGGCACAGCGCGGTCCGAACGCGGGAACGGGCGATCCGGGCCATGAGCGACGAGGGGCAGAGGGTGATCCTCGACATCGAGCCGCCACGGCCGCCGCAACGCGCCGAACCGGCTGCCTTGCTGTGAGACACCGGTGTGCGCGGTGTGGCATAGCCCCGATCCACTGGCGTTGACGGTGAGCAGGCATCGAGACGGACGATGACGACGGGGAGCGATCGGGAGGTGGTGTGGGCGAGCCGTTCGGGGGTGGACCCCGGCACGCGGCAATGGCGCGAACGGCGGTGGGAGCACCTGAAGCGGTACCACCTCGATCTCCGCCCGTGCGTGCTGGGACCGCCGGAGGCGTTCTCGGACGAGCTGGCCCCGCTCGACCCGGGGCTCTGGTACTGGCCGAAGATCGACCCGTGGAGAATGCGGGAGAACAGCCGGGCCGTCGAGTTCCGGCTCGGACTGAGCTTCGCGGGATCGCGAGAACAGCCGTCTGCGCGGGACTTCTGCGAAGCGGTACACGCGCGGGAGCCGAGCGAACGACAGCGGGCGATGGTGTACGCCTTCGTGCTGCAGGCCACCGAGATGGACCTCATCCGCGCGTGGGCCGAGCAGGCCTACAGTTGGCGGGTGCTGGTCCGCGCCCTGCACAAGGCGGGGTTCGACGTCCACCAGCAGATCCGGATCATCAACGAGTTCGCGGAGGTTGGCGAGTACGGGGGCGTCACGCTGTGGGAACGGTGACGAACGCAGAGGAAGACGGACTTCATCTGACGGAGCCCGCAAAGTCGCTGTGGGCCGCGATCAGGAATCGGCTTGCGGAGCTTCGACAGGCGCACGAAGAGACGCCCGAGACCTGGATGATGGGTGGCGGGTCGGTCCTGGCCGCGCGGTGGCGGCACCGAAGGAGCACGGACATCGACCTGATTACCTCGGCCGGCTGGCAGATCCAGGGGCTGGAGAACGGGGGACGCAACGACTTCACCAACGCCATGAGGGCATTGGGAGGCAGGCTCGACGGCTACAATCAAGCGGCAGTCGAGATGACGTTTCCGGGCAGGAAGCGCCTTCACGTGTTCCGGAGCGAGCCGTCGCCGGCGCTGGGACACGTCGACACGGTGATCGACGACCATCGGTTCGACGCGCTTTCGACGACTCAGATTCTGGCCGGGAAGCTGCTGAACCGGTCGCTGCGTGCGCCGGCCAGGGACCTGTACGACATCGTCATCGCGGGCGAACGGGAGCCGGTGGGGCTGCACCGGGCCGTCAACATGCTGTCGCCGGACATGCAAGGGGACGTCGCTGTCATGTGGCACGTGCGGCGCGAGAAGATCGAGCGGGACGCGCGCTGGAACCTGAAGCCGCTGTCGTCGAGCGAACCCCTGCTCGTCAGCCCCGGGGAACTCGTGGAGCGGGCGGGGGAAGTGCTGCGCCGTGCGTGCTACCAGCAGATCGAGATCGAACCGGCGAGACGCGGACAGCCGGCGAGAATCATCACGACGACCGAAGACGGGAAGAGCGAGCCGATCGTCGTTCCGGGAGCCCGAATCGAGGAGACTCTCGAGCGGACGGGCATCAACGGGTGCCTACGGGTCCGGCAACTCGACAGAAGCACCTTCGTCGGAGCGCTCCACGCCGAGCGAGAGTAGCCCCGGATTCAGGTCCCGGGGCGGACGAGTGCGCAACCCGGGTCCTGACTGACGGAGGTTCGGCGCGATGGCTTCGGGCGCCGGCCCACCGAATGCGGGCGGGCCGGCCGCGTAGCGCCGCCGGCGGGTTGGTGGTATAACGGCGGCACGGACGATACTGCGGCGTTCAGGCGCCGACCGGCTGTACCTGGGAGCTTGCGCGCAAGAACGGTGCGGGCTCCGGCAGGGTTGTTCAGGCGCCAAGGGAGCCGTCGGGGCGACGATTGGCGGGCCAGGAGTGCGGACCATGTCGAAGGACACTCGCGTTGAATTCGGCGGATCGGGTTGGCGCGGACTGAATCTCGCAGCAGTGGTGCGGGTGGCGGCGGCCGGACTGCTCGTGGCGGGCGGCTTCATCGCCGGCCCGGGCGCCGTCTGCGCGACGGCGCAGCCCGCGGGGGCGGACGGCGCCTTCACCGCGGACCAGGCGGCGAGCGGCTGGGCCGCCTACGGCGTCCAGTGCAGCGAGTGCCACGGCATCGGCCTTGAGGGCATGATCGCGCCGCCGCTGTCCGGCGTCGAGTTCCTGAACACCTGGGCGGGGCAGACCACCGACGAGCTGTTCGAGTACCTGCGCGACACCATGCCCCCCGGGGCCGAGGGCGCGCTCAGCGACCAGTCCTACATCGACCTCGTGGCCTACATGCTCGAGGCGAACGGCGCCCTGCCCGGCGAGCGCACCCTGGCCGTGGGCGAGGCGGTGACGATCGGCGACGCGGCGGACATCGCCGAGGCGCAGCGCGCCGCCCAGGCCGGCGAGCGGCCGCGGCGGCGGGTGTCGCGGTTCGTCAACCAGACGGTGCCGCACGAGCTGACCCCGGTGACCGACGCGATGCTCGCCGACCCCCCGCCCGGCGACTGGCTGAACTGGCGGCGCACCCGCAACGGCCACGGCTACAGCCCCCTCGACCAGATCACGCGCGACAACGTCGGCGACCTCCAGCTCGCGTGGTCCATCTCGGTCCGGCCCGGCAACCACCAGACGACCCCGCTCGTGCACGACGGCGTCATGTTCCTCGCCAGCCCGGGGAACGTCGTCCGGGCCATCGACGCGGTGACCGGCGACGTCATCTGGGTCTACCGCGCGCGGCTGCCCGACGACGCGCGCCCCGGCGCCACCCGCACCCTCGCCCTCTACGGCGACAAGCTCTTCCTCGCCCGCGCCGACGCGGTCCTCGTCGCCCTCGACACGAGCACCGGCGACGAGGTGTGGCGGACGGTCAAGGACGACTACACGCAGGGCTTCCGCCAGAACGCCGGCCCCGTCATCGCCAACGGCGTCGTCATCACCGGCACCAACGGCTGCGAGCGCTACACCGAGCAGACCTGCTTCATCACCGGCCACGACCCCGACACCGGCGACGAGCTGTGGCGCACGTCGACCATCGCCCTCCCCGGCGACCCCAACAACGCGTCGTGGGGCGACACGCCGCCGTACCTGCGCGCGGGCGGCGACTCGTGGATACCGGGGAGCTACGACCCCGACCTCGGCCTCTTCTTCATCGGCACCGCCCAGGCCAAGCCGTGGGTGGCGTCGAGCCGCGGCATGACGACGCGGCAGGACGCCCTCTACACCAACTCGACCCTCGCCCTGAACCCGCAGACCGGTCAGGTGCAGTGGTACTTCCAGCACGCGCCGGGCGAGACCCTCGACCTCGACATCGTCTACGAGCGGGTGCTCGTCGACGCTGACGACGAAAGGTGGCTCTTCACCATCGGCAAGGACGGCATCCTCTGGAAGCTCGACCGGCGCACCGGCGCCTTCGTCGACCTGCGCGAGACCGTCCACCAGGACATCTTCGCGTCCATCGACCGCGACACCGGCGCGCTGACCTACCGCGACGACTTGCAGGACATCGCCATCGGCGAGCGCGTCTTCGCCTGCCCGAGCCTCCTCGGCGGCCACAACTGGCAGGCGTCGGCCTACCACCCCGGCGCCGGCGCCCTCGTCATCCCCCTCCACCAGGCGTGCATGCACCTGACCGGCCGCGAGGTCGAGTTCATCGAGGGGGGCGGCGGCACCGCCGGCCGCTACGAGCTGCTCGAGATGCCGGGCAGCGACGGCAACACCGGCAAGCTCGCCGCCTACGATGTCCGCACCATGGAGGAGCTCTGGAGCCACGAGCAGCGCGCGCCCTTCCTGACGTCGGCCCTCACCACCGGCGGCGGCCTCGTCTTCGCCGGCGACGGCGCCCGCTACTACCGCGCGTTCGACGTCGAGACCGGCGAGGTGCTCTGGGAGACGCGGCTCGCCTCGTCGGCCCACGGCTACCCGGTCACCTACGAGGCAGGCGGCCGCCAGTTCATCGCCGTCCCCGCCGCGCTGGGCGGCGTGTTCCGCAGCCTGACGGCGAAGCTCAGCCCGGAGATCTACCAGCCGGAGGGGGGGAACGCGCTCTTCGTGTTCGCTTTGCCGGAGTGAGGCGTCGGACGGCCGTCGACTGAGGGGTCCGGTCGCACTCGTCGATGGGGCTGTCGTTCGACGTGCGGATCCGCACGCTGCTGGCACACCAGGCCGAAGGCTTCCGCGCTCAGGGGGGCGCTGTCGCTGAGTTGGGATCCGTCGCCCTCGACCCGGCCGGGCTTGGCGGCGAAGCTGGCAGCGTCAGATGCCTCGGCGGAAACCGCCACCAGGGTTTCCCAGGGGCATTGCAGCGCGGGTGGTCCGGAGATTCCGAATCGCTCGCTCGGGTCAGCGCGTCGGTCGCGGTGACCGGCTCTGAGCTTCCTCGGTGGCGGCACGGGACGTGCGCTTGTCCCGAGTCCGGTCACGCTCGCGCCGATCCAGCTCGGCGAGCATCTTCTCGACCTTCGTCTCGTTCCTTGCAAGACGCTCCGGCGGCCAGTCCTTGGTCAGCTCCCTGAAAGGCCTGTGGTTCATCATTCCCATCCCCGCTCCGGTTCGAGAAGTCCCTCGCGCCGGAGTTGTTGCAGGTACCGATCATAAAGCGCATCGGCACGCCACACGTAGTGTTCGTAGAACCGGTTCTGGTCCTGCTTGTGGCCGCCAATCAGGAGAATCACCGTACGCCGCGGATCGAAAGCGTAGAAGATTCGGATTGGCCGGCCGCCGCTCTGGATCCGGAGCTCGCGCATGCGCCCGTGCCTGGACCCCTTGACCTTCGACGAGTACGGGTCTCCCAGCCGAGTCCCTCGCTCCTCGAGCAATCTCACGACGGGCCGAACGTCCTCCTGTTCCCGGACCGTCAGCCCGTTCCACCACGTCTCGAACTCGTCCGTGTACTCGACATCGTAGGGCATGACGGGGACCTCGTCCCGTCCGCTCCCGGGCTCGTACTGCGCGGACAACTCATGCAAGGCTGTCGCCAACCAACGCGGAGAGGGACGGCGGTGAGGGTTCGGCGGCGACTTGGTCGGCGCGCCCTCGGCGCCGAGAGCCGGTGGCCAGCCGCGGGACGTGGTACCTTGACAGCATGGAGAGGGTCCGAATCGAGGCGGAACTGCCGGCGGCGCTGGCCGCGCAGGCGCGCGCGTTCGTCGCCGAGGGGTGTGCGAGCGATCTCGACGGGCTGCTGACGGAAGCGTTGCGACGTTTCCTCGAATCCCGCACGTCCGACGAGTGGACCGAAGCCTTCATGAAGGAGGACGTGGAATGGGGCCTTAACGGAGACGACTGAGACCGAGCCAGGTAGGTCGTGTGCGCCGGCCGCGACGACCGCGACGACCGCGAACACGGCGGGGTCGCGGGGGAACTTGCCAGGACTGCTCGTACGATCCGATGAGTGACTCGATGGCCGCCGGCACCGTCAAACGACTGTCCGCCAACCTGCGGCGCCCCCGGGGGCGGGAGGTTCTTTCGTCCCAGCCGCCCACCGCGGTGGACGACCAGCCCGGGGGGAGCCTCGAACAACCGGCGGAGAGTACATCTGTGCCCGTGACCCCCCTCCCCCCTGAAGCCGCCGACCCCCGGAAGACGGACACCTGGGCCTGGAGCAGGGCAGAAACCGCGCGCCGGCGCCACGCTGCCGCCACACAGCCGACCCTCGCACCGATTGACGCCTTCCCCGACGAGTACTCCACGGCCGACGACCTCGCCGCGACTCGCCTCGACGCCGACCCCGACGCCACCGGTCCGCGCTCCCGGACCATCCGGGGACTGCTCGGCGGCGCCTGCGCCGGCTGGCGCGTCCGCCCGACCAGCGTCGAGCTCTACGACGCCCTGCGCGCAGACGATCCCACGAACCGCCAACGGTCTATAGCCGCCGTGCTCATCAACGAGGCCTCCTTCGAGGACCTCGTCAACGCCCACACGGAAGGCGCGTTCACCTGGCGGCAGCTCGCCCGAGCCGCCCTGCGCCAGGGCACCGTACCGCCGCTACGGATCCGCCAGATCAACGCCTTCGCGACGCCCCCTCCGCGCCCGGACAACCCATGGAGAACCTGACGCTTCCCGAACCCGCGGCCAGCCTGTGGGCCGCAAAACGCAGCATCGTCACGCGATACCGCCCGAGATGTTCGGCCGGGTCATTCCTCCGCACCTCGGCGGCGGTACGATCCTCGCAGCCCGCTGGAAGCACCGCATCAGCACCGACATCGACGTGCTCCTTCCCGGCCGGAACACCCTCATCGATCTGCTGCAGGACAACGACCGCAACATCGTCAACCAGCTCGGCGGCACTCCCGAAGCCGTCGCTGGCGGGAGCGTGAAGATCGCCTTCGAGCACGGCTTTCTCGACATCTCCACCTTCCGACCCGACCCCCCCTACGGCCACGCCGCCGCCACCGTCGACGGCCAGCTCGAGAACGTCGAGTCGGGCGCCTTCACAGGGAGGGCATTCGGATGTCCGTGGCGCCGAGGAAGTTCGCGAGATCCGCGATCGCATCGTCCAGCTCGACACCGAAGTCCGCGGTCATTGCGCAGTCGGGCTCTACGTGGAGAGCCCGGATTTCGAGCAGGCCGCGGTCGCGGTGGAGCTTCGGGTCGAGTCGTCCCACGAGGCGTCCGTCGTGAAGGATCGGCAACACGTAGTAGCCGTACTTCCGCTTCGGGGCGGGGACGTAGATTTCAACGGTGTACTCGAAGTCGAGAAGCTCGGCCGCGCGCTTTCGCTGCCAGAGGAGGGAATCGAAGGGGCAGATCAGCGTGGTCCCGGTCGGCTCGGGCAGATGGCCGATCGCCTCGAGGTGTTCGGGCAGGGCGTAGCAGGGCCCCCGCAGTCCCTCCACGTCCACCTCGACGATCCGTTTCTTCCGCAGGTTGCGGGCGATGACCCGGCGCCGCTCCGCCGCGTTGAGCTCCGGCCCGGTGAAGTAGTTGACGAGGTGTCGTGCCGGAGCGAACCCGCACCCCGAGAGGCCGATCAGGAGCCAACTGTCATGGTACTCGGTCGGCGACGCGACCGGCCCGTCGGGGTAGACGCACTCCGCCACATCGTAGATGCACCGGAAGTGCCGCCGCCCGCGCACGGCGACCCGACCGTCGTGCCATAGCAGGTCGAGCGAGCGCTTGTCCTCCTTCAGGCGCCACGCAAGCGAGTTCGTCTTCTCCTCGCGTTCGGCCGGCCGCGGCTGGAAGTCGACGCTCTCCAGAGGCCCCTCCGCGCGCAGCCGCCGCAGCACCCGCCGCTTCGACGCCGTCGAGGTCGCGAATCGGTCCCACCATGCGCGTCTCGACCAGCTCTCGGGAGGGAATCGGCGCATGCGCCGCCGCCCGAGAGGGAGATGGGAGATGGGAAGGATCGAGGCTTCGTGTCCCCAGTACTCGTACGCGAGACGATCTGCGTACACCCACCGATCCACTTTCGAGCGGTCGTACGAGCCGAACCGGCTCCAGAGGGTCAGGTAGTGGGCCCGGTCCACGACGTTCACGCTGTCGAGCTGGAGGGCGCCGGTCCGCTCCAGGTGGTCGACGAAGGCCGCGGCGCCGAGCGGAGTCGACCCACGGGGCCGGTCGAACCCCTGGCGGTGCAGCCACAATCGGGTTGCTGCCTCCCGGGTGAACTTCGGACGGCTCCGGCGGGTCGCGGTCACGTCCGCCCCCGGCGCGGTTGCGGCTCGCGGCCTGTCTCCGTGTCGACGAGTCGACGTCTGCCGACCGGCACGTAGTATCGGGCGTAGCGGCGCCGGTCGGACCAGCGGGGGGCCTGCGAGTGCTCCACGATCACCTGGCGCGTTTGGTGATCCGGCTTGCGCGTCCCGTCAGGGGTTGGCCGCGAAGAATCTCCACGGCAATGCCGCCGCCGACCCCGCAGAGGACGAGTCCTGCCATCACGGTCTCGCGAACATCTGTATCTCGGCGAAGACTTCACGAAGAGTCTTCGGCCGGGACTTCAGCGTGTAGCCGATCCGGCCGTCCCGCAAGAGGATCTGTCGAAGCTCGGATCGATGTTCGCCAAGCAGCCGTACCACGGCGTCCGAGGCCAATCCGGTTTCCCCCGCGATGCCGTCCACGGTCCTGAAGTCCCACTCGCGGTCGTCGAGCGCCGCCTGCACCTTGAACCACTCCTGCCAACCGCCCATCGCCCGCCCTTTCCGCGCTGTCACCACCGTCAACGCCAAACGTATACAGCCATGCTACATCAGCTGTGCGCGTTGCCGTGGGCAGGCCGCCGGCCCGGCCAGCGCACAGCCGGACGAAACGGCCGACGACGACACCGCACCGACGCTACGGCGTCGATTAGCGCTTCGCTCTCCTCCGTCTTGTCCTCGTCCTCCGTCTTGGCCGATGATCGCTGTGGCGGCACGGCGGACTTCCTCGCGCCGCCGGGACTGGCTCTTTACTTGTCGGAGGTACACCATGACGCTCGCAAGCTCGCCGAGACGGTCGCCCGTGCTCTTCGTCGTCCTCACGATGTGCCTGTTCATCGCCATCAGCAACGCGCAGCAGGGACGCCGGGGGATCGGCCCGGACACCCTGCCCGACGAGCCGCAGATCCTGGGCTTCGGCGATCAGCGGTTCCGTGTCGTCCCCATCAAGGGCTTCTTCCGTCCGTCGGCCGTGGACTTCCTGCCGAATGGCGACGTCCTGGTCGCCGAGCGCTCGGGCGGCCTGCGGATCATCCGCGACGGCGTGCTCGATCCCGAGCCCGTCCGCGGCATGCCCGAGGTGTACAACGCCTACGGCGGCCGGCTGGGCCTGTGGGACGTGGCCGTGCATCCGCGGTTCGCGGAGAACCGGCTGGTCTACTTCACGTACCTGAAGCCCGACCCGAGCGAGGACGCGGCGGTGGAACCGGCCGAGTTCCAGCCGCTCGCGGGAACGTCGGTGCTGGCGCGCGGCCGCTTCGACGGCGCCAACGCTCTGACCGACGTCGAGGACATCTTCGTCTCCGACGCCCGGGTCAGCGGCTTCAGCGTGGCGCGGCTGATCTTCGCCCCCGACGGCAAGATCTTCATGTCGATCGGCATGCCGCTGCGCGACCAGGAGCACGGGGGCAGCAACCGCGTCGGCACGGCGGAGCAGGCGCAGGAGCCCGGCAGCCACGCCGGCAAGATCCTGCGCCTCAACGACGACGGGACCGCGCCCGAGGACAACCCCTTCGTCGGCGACCCGGCCTATCGGCCGGAGATCTACGCCCTGGGGTTCCGCGACCCGCTGGGCCTCGTCATCCATCCCGAGACCGGCGAGCTCTGGGAGGTGGAGCACGGGCCGCAGGGCGGCGACGAGCTCAACATCGTCCGTCCGGGGCGCAACTACGGCTGGCCCATCGTCTCCTACGGCCGCGCGTACACCGGCGAGGCCGCGATCGGCACGGGCGGGACGGGCCCGGAGCTGCCCGAGCCCTGTGCGCCCGGCATGGAGCAGCCGCTGCTCTACTGGTACCCCGTCATCTCTCCCGGCGGCATGGCCCTCTACACGGGCGACGCGTTCCCCGCGTGGAAGGGAGACCTCTTCGTCGGCGGGATGTCCACCACGCAACTCCAGCGCATCGTGTTCAACCAGCGGGGACTGCCGGTGCGGCACATCCCGCTCCTGACCGAGCTCAACCAGCGCATCCGCGACGTCAAGCAGGGACCGGACGGCCTGCTGTACGTGACGACCGATCACGAGGCGGGGGCGGTGCTGAGAATCGAGCCGCTGGACGACGCGGCGGCGAACTGAGGGAAGATACGGATCACGAGGCGGGGGCGGTGCTGAGAATCGAGCCGCTGGACGACGCGGCGGCGAACTGAGGGAAGATCATGCGACTTGTCGTTCTCGCCCTGATCGGCCTCGCTGCGGCGGGCGTTCCGGCCACCGCGCAGGCCCCCGAGGCTCCTCCCGTCACCGACGCCATGCTGCAGGACCCGGCCCCCGGCGACTGGCTCATGTGGCGGCGCACCCTGAACGGCTGGGGCTACAGCCCGCTCGACCAGATCGACCGGGAGAACGTGGACCGCCTGCGTCTGGTGTGGACCCGCGGCCTGTCGTCCGGCTACCAGGAAGGCACGCCGCTGGCCTACGGCGGCACCCTGTACATGCCGAACCCGAACGACCACCTGCAGGCGATCGATGCGGCGACCGGCGATCTGCTCTGGGAGTACCGCCGGGAGACGCCGGAGGGCGCCGCCGAGACGCTGGCCGCCGCGGCGGGGCTGGTCTCCGTCAACCGGAACGTGGCGATCTACGGGAACGTGATCATCGACACCGGCAACGACGGCTACGTCTATGCCGTCGACGCCGCCACCGGTGAGCTGGCCTGGGAGACCGAGATCTTCGACTACGCGACGGGGGCGGCGCGCCACTCGTCGGGGCCCATCGTCGCCAACGGCAAGGTGGTCTCGGGTCGCAGCTGCCGGCCCGCCGGCGGGCCGGCGGCGTGCGTGATCGTCGCGCATGACGCCACGACCGGCGCCGAGCTGTGGCGGACCCGCCTCGTGCCCGCGCCGGGCGAGCCCGGCGACGAGACCTGGGGCGGCGTGCCCTACGAGGAGCGGGTGCACGTGGGGTCATGGATGGTGCCCAGCTACGACCCCGAGCTGAACCTCGTCTACGTCGGGACGTCGGTCACCTCCCCCGCGCCGAAGTTCCTGCTGGGCGGCAGCGGCAACAAGCACCTCTACCACAACTCGACGCTCGCGCTCGACGCCGACACCGGCGAGATCCGGTGGTACTACCAGCACCTGAACGACCACTGGGACATGGACCATCCCTTCGAGCGGCTGCTCGTCGACACGGCGGTGGCTCCTGACCCCGACGCCGTGAGCTGGATCAATCCGCGGCTGCGCGCCGGGGAGGTGCGCAGGGTGGTGACCGGCATTCCCGGCAAGACGGGCGTGGTGTACACCCTCGACCGCGAGACCGGGGAGTTCCTCTGGGCGACGCCGACGGTCGGCCAGAACCTCATCAGCGACATCGACGGCGCCACCGGCGAGGTCACCGAGAACCCCGAGGTGATCTTCAGCTCGTACGGCCAGCAGATCCTGTCCTGCCCGGGGTGGCTGGGCGGCAAGGACTGGGAGGCGGGCGCGTACAGCCCCTTGACGAACACGATGTACTACCCGCTACGCAACTCCGGCGCGCGCGTGCTGGCGACCCCGGACGAGGGGCTTGCCATCTACCAGCTCGCCGCACGGTTCCAGTTGGCGCCCGGCACCGACCAGCTCGGCACCGTTCGGGCGATCTCGGCCGAGACGGGCCGGACCACCTGGCTCCGCGAGCAGCGGGCCGCGACGCTGTCGCTCGTCGCCACCGGAGGCGGACTGGTGTTCGGCGGCGACGTGCAGGGGCGTTTCCGCGCCCTCGACCAGGAGACCGGCGACGTGCTGTGGGAGATCAACCTCGGCTCGCCGGTCACCGGCTTTCCCATCAGCTTCGCGGTCGACGGCCGCCAGTATGTCGCGGTCAGCACCGGCACCGCCGCGAGCGCGTCGGCGTTCGTCGGCCTGACGCCGGAGCTTCGTCCGAGCTTCGGGAACAACCTGTTCGTGT
Source organism: Vicinamibacterales bacterium (assembly GCA_965207675.1). Lineage (GTDB taxonomy): Bacteria > Acidobacteriota > Vicinamibacteria > Vicinamibacterales > UBA8438 > JAJEEA01. The sequence continues at coordinate 2,628,618 of CBDBMY010000011.1, read as the reverse complement.
TCGGCTTGCCGGAGTGAGGCGTCGGACGACGATTCCTTCGACGAGCGGTCGACGAGGGTCGGGCGGGTCGGCGCGAGGTGGCGATATGAAGGCGTTTCTCTACTTTGTCGCAGGGGGCCTGGCAGCGATGATGCTTGTCGCGCAGGGTGCGAACGGCCAAACGGCGCGCCCGCTGTCGGCCTTCTTCGGGTTGGACAACGCCCTGCCGGCCGGGGCGAGTCTCCTCTGCCGGGGCGCATCCGGGCAGGACGGCATGCCGATCGTGCTGTCTCATACCGTTGACGCGGAGACCTTGCAGGCCGAGGACTTTCGGATTGTCACACGGTCGGGGTCCGAGCGCACTCCCATGTGCTCGACCCTCCGGCCGGCCAACGATCCGGGCGAGCTCAGGACCGTGCTCCTCATCGGTGAGCTCGGCGACGCGGCCGACGACCCACCGGTGAGAGTGCTCGTTGTCGGCGACCTGCTCTCGGATGGCGTGACGGGCGGTCCGGTGAACTTCCGCGGAACACGGACGAACGTCACGCCACTCGATGCCGGGCCCTCTCTCGTGCTGGCGGAGGTGGTACCGGAGGACCGATGGTCGACGGAGAGCCGCGGGTCCTCCTGTCCGGAAGGCATCCGACAGGTGGTCAGGGCGACCTGGGCCGGAGGCGTACGACTGCCGAATGGCGGCGAACCCGGCGACGCCGAGCGCGCCCTCTATCGCGTGACCGTGGAGCGCCCGGACGGCTCGAGCGACGAGATCGTTCCGGCGGCGCTCGCGGATCTCGGGGACCGAGACAACAACCACCTTCTGTGCCTCGATACGTCCGCCCCGGCCGTCTCCGTCAGCTTCCCGGGCGGTCATCTCGTCGACCCCAATCGAGACCTGAATCCCGACACGCACGTTGCGGTCGACAGTGCTTCTTCAGAGGTACCCTGACCGCTCCCGGCCCGATCGCCGCGCGGCGCGAAGGACTTCCTCGCGCCGCATGGACTGGCTCTGTCTCTAGCGGAGGTCATCTCTCCGGCATGACCCTCTATACGGGCGACGCGTTCCCCGTGTGGAAGGGGAGCCTCTTCGTCGGCGGGATGTCCACCACGCAGCTTCATCGCATCGTGTTCAACCAGCGAGGACTGCCGGTGCGGCACATCCCGCTCCTGACCGAGCTCAACCAGCGCATCCGCGACGTGAAGCAGGGACCGGACGGCCTGCCGTACGTGACGACGGATCACGAGGCGGGGGCGGTGCTGAGAATCGAGCCGCTGGACGACGCCGCGGCGAACTGAAGAGCGTGACGAGATACCTCCGGGCAGGCGGGCGGCACTCGGCGGTCGGGCCGGCGGGGCTGCTGACCGAGAGCCTGATGCTGGCGCCGCTCGGTGGATGGGCGCGTCCGCCGCGCGCCGGGACGCGCGGTTCGAGGAGGGTCGCGACCGCGCCGGGAACAGGGACGGCCTCAGCCGTCCTTCCCCAGGTGACCGAAGAGACCCCACACGAACGTCACGACACCGAGCAGGCCGACCAGGAGTCCGATCGGCAGCATGATCATCGTCACCCCCAGGCCGAGGCCGACGACCATCAGGGCGAATCCGACGGCCACGGCCGCCACGTGAGCGAGAATCAGCTCGGCCTTCCGTAGCCATCGACGACCGCGGCCCGCTGGTTGTGTCGCCATGGCGCCTGTCGCGGGCGAGTCGCACCCCTGCGCTGTCGGTCAACGCTATTCCCCTGCGGTACAGGCGTCAAGGTTGCATCCCGGCGTCGGGAGCCGTGCGCCTCAGCGCAGCGCCCGGAGTCCGTGGAGTTCGCGCGAGGGGCGCCCGCTTCGGACGCACGGATCATCGACCACGCCGCTCACGCCCAGTCGCGCCAGGCGCGGACGTCGACGCCGCCCCGGACGTAGCTCTCACGTCCGCCGTAGACGACGGTGGCCGGCGTGGACCGCCCCGACAGCGAGCGCCAGTGGGCGAGGCCCTTGAAGAAGTCGCCCGCGACGGTCTCTCCCGACTTGATCACCACCGCGTGCGGGCCGTCCGGCGTCTCGACGATCAGGTCGATCTCCTGGCCCCGCTGGTCGCGCCAGAAGTACAGATCGGGCACCTGCCCCGCGTTGCAGGCCGCCTTCAGCGTCTCGGCAACGACCAGGTTCTCGAACACCGCCCCGCGCGCGGCGTGGGTCGCGAGCTGGTCGGCGTCGCGGATGCGCAGCAGCCAGCACAGCAGCCCGGTATCGACGAAGTAGAGCTTGGGACGCCTCGTCAGCCGCTTGTTGAAGCGCTGGTGGTACGGCTGGAGCCGGAACGTCACGAAGCTCGCCTCCAGCACCGACAGCCAGCGGCGGGCGGTGTCGTGGCTCACGCCGCAGTCGTTGCCGAGGCCCGACAGGTTCAACAGCCCGCCGGCCCGGCCCGCGCACAGCCGGACGAAACGGCCGAACGCCTCCAGATCGCCGACCTGCGTCAGGTCGCGCACGTCACGCTCCAGATACGTCTGGAAGTACTGCGCCAGCCACTCGCCGGCATCGAGCCCCAGGTCGTGGATGCGCGGGTAGAAGCCCCGCACGGCGTGGACCGTCCAGGCGCCGTCGGGCGACGGCTGCCGGGGGCCGGCCGACAGCAGGTCGCCCATGGCCGGCGCGTCCCGCCGGGTCAGCTCGGCCAGCGAGAACGGCAGCAGGCTGGTCAGGCGGACCCGCCCCGCCAGCGACTGGGAGATGCCCTGCATCAGCAGGAAGTTCCGGGAGCCCGACAGCAGGAAGCGGCCGGGAGCCGGATCGTCGTCCACGATCGACTGGATGTACGAGAACAGGTCGGGCGCCCGCTGCGCCTCGTCCAGGATCGCCGGTCCGTCGAAGCGGCCCAGGAAACCGCGTGGATCTTCGAGGGCGAACGTGCGCTCGTCCGGCGACTCGAGCGAGACGTAGCGGTGGCGCGGGAAGGCGCTGCGAAGCAGGGTCGTCTTCCCGGACTGTCGCGGTCCGTTCACCGACACGACCGGGTACTGCGCCGCCGCCCGCCCTACCGTTGCCGCGAGATGCCTCGGAATCACAGGGAGAGTGTTGCATACTGAAGATTCGATCTTCAAACTACACGCCTATAGCCTCACGCTTGCCGCTGCATCGCGACGCAATCACCAGCACGCGCCGAAGAAGGCACATGAACCACCCGCGGCTACCGGAGGTGCGCCAGGATGACGATCAGGCCCGTGCCGAGCTCGAGGACGATGGCGTTCCCCGCCGCGTCCGCGGCATCGCGTGGTGAAACGGCGGCTCTCCGCCCGGCGTCTATCGATGTGATGCACGCCCATCCGGCTCGCGTTGCGTTGGCCGGTCTGCTCTGCTGGCTGGCGGCGGTCTGCGTCGGCGCCCAGGGCGTTTCGTCCGAGGCGGTGGTCGTCACCGAGTTCGTCAACATCAGCGGCGCGCCTGCCGACGAGTGGTTCGGTAGGGGCATCGCAGAGGTGGTCGCGGCGGAGATCGGCGAACGGTGGTCGGTGCGTGCCCGCGTCGGCGGCTCCCCGAGTGCGCGCCCCGTGGCTGGTGCAGCCGCGACGTCCGACGCGGTTCTCGTCGAGGCGGGCCGGGCCGCCGGGGGGCGCTGGGTGGTCGGCGGCGGCTTCCAGCGCGTCGGTGATCGGCTGCGCATCACCGCGAGGCTGGTCGAGGTGCGCACCGCGACCGTTGTCTCCACGACGGTGGTGGACGGCGCCGCCGGGGAGCTCTTCGCGCTTCAGGACAAGGTGGCCGCGGATCTGCTCGCCGCCGCAGGTTCGGAGGCTTCGAGCAGCCCCGTCGCGCGGCTGGCGGGAGACCGGCGACCGGAGCCCTTCGAGTTCGGAGAGGGATCGTTCCTGCCGGGGCCTCCGGCCGGCCGCGGGTCGTCCGAGTCGAGACGGCCGGAACCACCAGGCGGGCTGCCGGCGTCGGCGCGGGGGGGGGCGCGGCGGGGCGCCGCCGCGAACCCGCCCTCCGCCAGCGCCGCGCCTGCGCCTGCGGCCGCCGCGCCGACGTTCACGGCCCCCGGCGCTGGCGGGGCCGGGTTCGAGGCCCCGCGCTTTGCGCCGGGCATGATCGACGGCCCCCCGCCGCCCCTCCCGCCCGACGTCATCCGCCGCGACGACCAGGGGAACGCCACCATCCGTGCCGTCGAGCTGCCCGAGGGCATCCGGCTCGACGGGCAGCTCGACGAGAACGTCTACTTCACGGTGCCGGCCATCACCGGCTTCATCCAGCAGGCGCCCGACGAGGGCGCGCCGGCCACCGAGGAGACCGAGGCCTGGATCCTGTTCGACGCCGACAACATCTACGTGGCGGCCCGCGTGTGGGACTCGGCCCCGCCGAGCCAGTGGGTGGCCAACGAGATGCGCCGCGACACGCGGCAGCTCCGGCAGAACGACACCTTCGCGGTCATCCTCGACACCTTCTACGACCGGCGGAACGGGGTGGCGTTCTACACCAACGCCCTCGGCGCGCTCGCGGACTTCCAGCTCACCAACGAGGGCAACCCGAACAGCGACTGGAACCCCATCTGGGACGTCCGCACCGGCCGCTTCGAGGGCGGCTGGACGGTCGAGATGGAGATTCCGTTCAAGTCCCTCCGGTACCGGCCGGGGCCCTCGCAGATCTGGGGGGTGCAGCTCCGGCGCAACGTGCGCCGGAAGAACGAGTGGGCGTACATCACGGCCCTGCCGATCTCGGCGGGGTCGGGACCGGGCGGCATCTTCCGCATCTCGGACGCGGCGACCCTGGTCGGTCTCGACGCCCCGAGCGGCAGCGCCAACCTGGAGATCAAGCCGTACGGCATCGGCGGCATCAGCACCAACCTCGCCTCGTCGGAGCCCACCGTCAACGCGGGCGACGGAAGCGGCGGCCTCGACGTGAAGTACGGCATCACCCAGAACCTGACCGCCGACCTGACCTGGAACACCGACTTCGCCCAGGTCGAGGTGGACGAGCAGCAGGTGAACCTGACCCGCTTCAGCCTGTTCTTTCCCGAGAAGCGCGAGTTCTTCCTCGAGGGCCGCGGCATCTTCGGCTTCGCCCGCGGCGGCGTCGCCGGCGGCTTCGGCGGGGCCCTCCGGCGGGGCGGGCAGGGCGGCGGCTTCTTCGGCGGCGGCAACGCGCCGACCCTGTTCTACAGCCGGCAGATCGGGCTGCAGAACGGGTCGGTGGTGCCGATTGTCGGCGGCGGCCGGGTCACCGGCAAGATCGGCGCGTTCGACGTCGGGCTGCTGAACATCCAGGCCGACGAGGACGAGCTGGCCCGGGCGGACATGACCAACTTCACCGTCGTGCGGCTGAAGCGCGACATCCTGCGCCGCAGCAGCGTCGGCGGCATCTTCACGAACCGCTCGGTCTCGCTCCTCGGCGACGGCTCGAGCCAGGCCTACGGGGCCGACGCGACGTTCTCGTTCTACGAGAACGTGAGCCTGCTCGCCTACGCGGCCCGGACGCAGACCCCGGGGAACGACGGGCAGGACCTGAGCTACCAGGGCCGCTTCAATTACGCCGGCGACCTCTACGGGGCTCAGGTCGAGCATCTGGTCGTCGAGGACAACTTCATCCCCGAGGTCGGCTTCCTGCGCCGCGACAACTTCCGCCGCACCTACGGGACGGCGCGGTACAGCCCGCGGCCCCGGTCGCTGGCCGGCATCCGTCAGTTCCGGCTGGAAGCGAGCTACGACTACATCGAGACCGCCGACCTCGGCATCGTCGAGACGCGCCAGTCGCAGGTGGGGTTCTCCACCGAGCTCGAGAACAGCGACCGGTTCGGCGTCTCGGTGGCCGACAACTACGAGTTCCTGCACCGCGAGTTCACGCCGGGGCCCGACGAGGTGGCCTTCCCGGTCGGCGGCTACCAGTTCTTCGATGTCGAGGGCACCTACTCGCCGGGCGCCCAGCGCCGGCTGAACGGGACCTTCACGGTGCGCGCCGGCGACTACTTCAACGGCACCATCCGCTCGGTCGAGTTCCGCCAGGGGCGCATGGAGGTGACGCAGCGGCTCTCGCTCGAGCCGAGCGTGTCGGTCAACTGGATCGACTCGCCGCAGGGGGCGTTCCGCACCGACCTGCTCGTGTCCCGGGTGAACCTCTCCTTCACGCCGCGCATGTTCTTCAGCGGCCTGATTCAGTACAACTCGAGCACCAACACCGTCAGCAACAACCTCCGCCTCCGCTGGGAGTACTCGCCGGGCAGCGAGCTCTTCGTGGTCTACACCGAGGACCGCCTGACCGACCCCCTGCGCCCGGACCGCTTCTCGGAGCTCCGCAACCGCGGGTTCGTCGTCAAGGTGAACCGGCTGTTCCGGTTCTAGTGGACTGTCCCAGAGCCAACTCTACCGCCCGGTCGCTGATTCTCGTCGGCAACTGCCGCACGGAGTCGACGTCTTGACCGCCTCGGAGTCGGCCCGCCCAGCGAACGACGGGTCCGGAGCGGCGCGGCTGGCGGATGCGCTGGTGAGACACTACCGGTGTGAAGCGCACGCCCTTGCGCGGATCGCGAAGGGCATGGGCACCACCAACTGGTTGGTGCGCACGCCCCAGGCCGACTACTTCCTGAAGCAGTACCCGCCGAGTGCCGACGTCGCCGGGGAGGCGGCCGCCCTGAAGTTGTTCCAGGAGGCCAGGGCCGCGGGATTGCCGGTGCCGATGGTCATTCCCTCCGCCGCCGGCGAGCTGGTGTGGTCGGAGGGCGACCTGGCCCTTGCGCTGTTCGAGTACCACCCCGACACGACCTCCGGCATCGCGCCCTCCCGCTCGGAGATGGCGCAGGCCGGCCACACCCTCGGTCGGCTGCACACGTGCCTGCGGGACCGGCCGGCTCGCCGCGACGCCGCGGGAGAGTGGCTCGCTCTCGACGCGAGCCGGAAGCGGGCCGCGTTCGAACGCTGCCTGAACGCTATCGAGAAGCGGGGGGAGCAGAACGAGTTCGACCGCCGGACGGTGCCCCTGCTGCGCCGGCGACTGGACCTGCTGCCGCGAGCGGCCTCGCTACTTGCGTCCCTTCCGCCGCTGGGGCGGCACGTGCTGCATGGCGACTACAGCCTCTGGAACATCCTGTTCCGAGGGGGCAAGCTGATTGCGGTCGTGGACTTTCGGCCACCCGAGCGGTTCCTGCCCGCGTTCGAGATCGGCCGGGCCGCGCTCGCGCCGGAAATGGTGACCGCCGGCCCGGGCTGGCACGGCAGGCCCTCGCCTTCGTCGAGGCGTACTGCCGGGCGAACCGGGACGTCGAACGCGCCGATGTCGAGTTCGCGCCCCACGTGTGGGCGATTCAGCTCGTCCGCAGCGAGTACGGCGTGCGGCAGCACTATTTCGATCCCGTCGAGCGGCAGGCCAGTCTCGACCGGTTCTGGCTTCAACGGTGCCGGGCCGCCGACATGATCCTCGACGATCTCGACCGGCTGTCGGCGGGCTTCGTCTCCGCCTGGGAGCGCCGTGGTGCATGACGCTGGTCGGCCGAACAGGTGGCGGCAGGGCGCGGGGAAGGAGCTCTCGGTGCGTTACTTGAGCGTGGCTGGCGAGTCACCGAGGTGGACGGGGGCTTGCCCTCCGACGGCACGGCGCGCGTCCGCCAATCGGATCGAGGGTTTCGAGTACGATCCCGCCTCGTGCCCATGGTCATTCGGCGCGACGCCGTCCGGAACGATGCGGAGATCGAAGCGCTGCTGCGCGAGCCTCTCGTGAGCTGGCCCGGGGTGTCTCCGGTCGCGGTGCGAGAGGTCGTCGAATCGGCTCACGGGGGGGAGGCAGCTATCCTGACGGTCGCCGTGGACGTCGCGAGCTTGGGCCGGCGCCATCTCACGGAGCAGGTCATCGACGCGTTGTCGGAAGCGGTCACAGGCACGTTCCCCGCGTGGCTGCCGGGCGCGGAACACGTCGCGGGACCGGGTGGCGCCGGTTTGGCGGCGGTGCGCGCGATTTGCGAGCGAGCCGCCGCCGGCAGCGACCTGTTCGGCCCGTTTCTCCGCGCCGCCGCGGAGGCGTCGCTGCGCGGGCGGGCGCTCGCCGTGGCGGAGTTCGCGCGCGAGACGGCCGTGCGTCAGGCTCGCAAGCTGATCCTCCGCGCCTACGGGTATGAACGACTCGTCGTGATGGTCGAGTTGACGGGTACGTGGAGCACCGCCCAGATCGAAGTCGCGGAAGCGAACGCGCTGTGGCTGGTCGGGCCGGGGGAGCTCGGCGTCTGGCTCTTCGGGACTCCGACCGCCCGCATGACGCGAGTGCCCCGGTCTTCGCTCCGCCGCCGGATGCCGACGTCGGAGTCGCCGGCCGTGCTGCGCTCGCCCTGCCTGACGCCCCCGCGGGGGCGGCCCAACCCGTCCAGCCGGGCGGAGCAGCGCCTCGAGGCGCACCTCTCGCGATCCGAGTGGGCAACGGGTCGTGCCTGGAACCGGCCCTGGTCGCCGGGCGTCTTGGCCAACCCCTTCCGGCTCGATCTCGTTTGGACGCGTGAGAAGTGCGTCGTCGAGCTCGATGGACCCGACCACCTGGACACGGACAAGTACGCCGCCGACCGGGCGCGCGACCGCGCGCTGCAGCGCGCGGGCTTCCTGGTTCTTCGCTACACGAACGACGAGGTGCTGAGTGATGTGGCCCGCGTCGTCGACGACCTCGGACGATTCTTGAAGGACCGGCGGCGGTCCACGGCAGGGGAGACGTGAGCATGGCGTACGGGATTCCGGAACGCGCCGCGATGATCGCCCTGATGGCCCTCAACAAGGAGACGCGGAACGCGGAGCTCAAGCGGCACTATCGAATCGACGTCAGGAAGCCCATTCGCGAGAAGCTCAACCGGGACGGGCTCCTCCAGAGCCGCAGCCTCGGACGCAAGGGCTTTGCCCACGAGTTGACGGATGCCGGGTGGGCCTGGGCGGTGGCCGAGCTCGACGAGCGCGTGCCGCCCAAGGCGGGCTCGGCCGGCGGCGCACTGTACGCGCTCCTCAACGGCCTGAGGGTCGCGCTCGACGCGCGCGGGATGGTCATCCAGGAGCTTTTCGCTCCCGCGGCTCCGCAACCTGCCGGCTCGCTCCGGGATAGGATTCGGCAGGCCTACCGCAGCCTGGCGTCCCGCCCCTGGGACCGGGTGGAGCTGCGCGATCTCCGGGCTCGGCTTGGCGATTGGCCGCGCCGCGAGGTGGATCTCGAGCTCGTCCGGATGTTCCGCGAGAGGGTCGTCAATCTCACGCTGCACGAGGACCGCCGCCGGCTCACGCAGGCCGACCGGGACGCGGCGCTTCGGCTCGGCGTGGACGACATGCACATGATCGGCATGGAGTGAGTCTTGTGGAGCCAGAGCTGAAGGCGCTTGGGCACGTGGCGTTCCGGACGGCGTATGCCGGCAACGACATCTGGCGCGACGACGTCGTCCACGTCGACGGCATTCACTCGTGGGCGTTCGAGCGGATCCTGAACGCGCTCGCCCGGGTGCGCGACGGCGCGCCGGTCGGCAACATCGTCATTGAGGGGCGGCCGGGAATCGGCAAGTCGCACTTTCTGGGGCGCGTCCGCCATGCGGTGGTCGACCGGGGGCAGATCTTCGTCCTCTTCCAGCCGAGCACCGCGCGCCAATTCTGGAACAGCCTGGCGCTGGCCTACGTGGATGCCCTGCATCGCGACATGGACGAAGAGGGGACCCAGTTGCGCACCGTCCTCCATGGCCTCGGGGGAGCGATCGGGCTGCCGCGAGCGGAGATAGAGGACCTGGCGGCGGGGACGTTCGATTCCGCCCACCTGAAGGCCGTCCGTCGAAGGCTCCAGGTGCATCTCGGCCGCCGGCCCGGGCATCGGGTGACCGTGGACGTAGCGATCGCGCTCATTCTCACGAACAGCGAGGATCTCGCCCACCGGGACATCGGAGACGCGTTGATCCAGGGGCTGCCGATCGACGTCGAGGAGGCGCGCGCGCATTCCATCCGCGCGAGTCGCATTCCATGCCGAGAGGTCGTCGGCGCCTTCGATCGGCTGGCGGGCGCCGCCGGATGTACGACCCTGGTGGCGGTCGACCAGCTCGACGGACTGCTCGCGCTGGGACGGTCGCTCGATGGCGCCGCGGAGCAGTCGGTTCTCCACGAGATCGCGAACGGACTCATGGACCTCGCCGAGGACGTGCAGCACTCGCTGATCGTCCTGTCGTGCCTGGCCGACAGCTGGGCGCTGATTCGCGAACGGGCGGTGCCGACCGCTCACGCCCGTTACCCGACAATCGTCGAGCTCCGACTCATCCCCTCGGCGAGAGTCGGAAAGGCGCTGGTGGCCGCGCATCTCCGGGAGGCCTACGGCCGCGCTGGGTTCACGCCCAGGTATCCAACCTGGCCGGTGCGGACGACCGCGTTCGACGACGCGATCCTGTTCTCCCCGCGCAGCCTGATCACCGTGGTCCAGGACCACTGCGTGCGCTGTCGGGAGAACGGTCGCGTCACCGAGCTGGAGCAACTGCCCAACGAGCGGCAGGGGCCACAGCCGTTGCCGGACGGGCCCCGGCCTGGTGTCGCCCCTCCGCCATCCGGGCCGCCGCCCGACCCGGGCCTCGACCAACGGTTCGACCGGTTGGTTCAGGAGGCGAACGTCGCCGCCGCCCTCGACGAGAAGACGATGGACCATGGCCTCCCGCCCCTGCTGCGCGCCGGCCTGACCGCGTGGGCGAAGGAGAACGCCGCGGGGGGCGACTTCTCGGTCGATCCCCCGCCCGGGACAAGACCCTTGCTGCATGCGCGGCTGCGGCGGATTGTCGACGCGGACACGGACGAGGAAGTGCACTGGTCGTTCCGGGCCGTCCTGAACGCCAGCCCGGTGGCGGCCCTGAACGGGCTGCGAGCCGCGGTAACGGCATCGGGGCTCGAGTTCTCGGGGGAGCGGCGGCGTCTGTTCATCCTGCGCAACGCAGTCTGGTCCCGGGGCCCGAAGACGCAGCAGGCGCTCGATGAGCTGCGGGCGCGCGGCGGTAGCGTCATGATGCTGCCGGAGGCCGACCTCAAGGTCTTCCGGGCCCTGCAGCAGCTCCTCGAAGAGCAGCCGACGGGCCTCGCCGCGTGGCTCCGGGAGCATCGTCACGCGAGCAGGACGAAGCTGCTCGCACCCTTGAATCCCGAGCCCGCCGGCGTCGCAACGTCCAGCGCCGCTGCAGTGCACGACACATCGTCGAAGCCCGCCCCGCAATCCGAGCGGACCGCACCACCCAGGGCCGTCGCACCCACCAAGGTTGCCGTGTCGCTCACACGTGCTGTGTCGTCCAGGGCTGCTGCACCGCCGAGGGCCCCTACGCCCAAGCGCGCTGAGCCGGCCACGACCGCTGCACGATCTGATGCTGCCAATCGGTCCGAGGCTGCTGGACCCTCCAGGGCCGCTGTACCTTCCAGAGCTGTTCCTGTGCCGTACGAAGCTGACGAGGACTCCATTCTCATCGGCCTTACGGAAGGCACGGATCGACCCGTCACCATGCCCCTCGAGGACCTGCGGCGCCATACGGTGATCTTCGCGGGCTCCGGCTCCGGCAAGACCGTGCTCATCCGCCGGCTCGTCGAGGAGTGCGCGCTGAAGGGCGTCTCGGCCGTGGTGCTCGATCCGAACAACGACCTCGCGCGCCTCGGTCTGCCCTGGCCCGAGCCTCCCTCAGGTTGGAACGATGGCGATGCGGAGAAGGCGGCGAGCTACCTTCGCGACACCGAGGTCGTGGTGTGGACGCCGCGCCTGACGACGGGGCGCCCGCTCTCGTTCGCTCCGCTGGCCGGCCTGGGCGACGTGGCGAACGACCCGGACGAGTTTGCGATCGCGCTCGACAATGCCGTCGCCTCGCTCGTCCCGCGCTCGGGCCTGCCCGCGTCTGGCGCGCGACAGACCCAGGGCCGAGCCGTACTGAAGGAGGCCCTGGCTGCGTACGCGCAACGCGGCGGCGGAGATCTCACGGGATTCCTCGGCTACCTGTCGGCGTTGCCGGAGGGCGTCAGCCGGCTCGCAAGCGGCGAGAAGCTCGCGGCGGACATCGCCCAGACGCTGCTGGCCGAGACGGTGAACGACCCCATGCTGGGCGGGACCGGCGAGGCCGTCGATCCCTCGCTCCTGCTCCAGCCGACGGGAGGTCGACGTGCCCGCGTTTCGGTCATCAGCCTCGTCGGACTGCCGAACGACGAGCAGCGCCAGCACTTCGTCAATCAACTGCAGATGGCGCTCTTCGCCTGGGTGAAAAAGCACCCCGCCGGCGACCGGCCGCTGGGCGGCCTGTTCGTCATGGACGAAGCCCAGACGTTCGCGCCGTCAACGGGCCGTACCGCGACCACGGACAGCACGCTCGCCCTCGCCTCCCAGGCACGGAAGTACGGTCTCGGCCTGGTCTTCGCCACTCAGGCGCCGAAGGGACTCCATAACCGGATCCCCGGCAACGCGACGACGCAGTTCTTCGGCCTCCTCAACGCCCCGGCGCAGATCGCGGCCGCCCAGGAAATGGCCGCTCAGAAGGGCGGCGACGCGCGGGGCATCGCTCGCCTGCGGCCCGGGGAGTTCTTCGTGGGAAGCGACATGGTGCCGTTTCAACGGGTGCGCAGCCCCATGTGCCTGAGCCACCATCCACCGAGTCCGATGACCCAGGAAGAGATCCTCGAGCTGGCACGCGGTCAGCGACCCCGCACAACGCCTGGCGCTGTGCCGGCCGGCGCCGTGAGTTGACGGGTGACAGCGCGACGAGTGAGGCTCGACTTCACAGCCGGTCGGGGTCGAGCGGTTCGGTGCGATCGGCCAGGTTGTCTTCGAGAGCTTCCCGAGCCAGCTCTGCCAGTCGACCCTGCGAAGTCTCGAAGGCACGTGACCAGCGCTGCTCGGACTCCAGCTCGTCCATGAGCCAGCGCGCGAACGCGTCCTGTTCGTGGTCAGGCAGTCGGGCCGCCTTCGCGAACGCCTCTTCCAGCAGCTCTGTCATGTCGTGCCTTCGACTCGCATCGGGCCGCCGCGTCAGGTGAGGAGCTTCAGATTCTCAGCAACGGGTAGTCGGGTATCCGTGGCGTCAGCGTGCGGTTCGTGCAGTCGGCGATCAGGTCGAGGGTCTCGAGGATGACCTGACCGATCAGGACCTCGCCCGACGGCGGGCCGACCACGCAGTCGGTGCGCGTCGATCGGCCGCAGATGCGCACCGTCACCGGACCCGCGACGGGGCGTTCCTCCTTGCGATTGTCGGCGTAGGTGACAACCACGGTGTCCTGGACCCGCAACCCGAGTTGCTCGACGATGTTCAGGGGGAGCACGAGCATGGCCGCCCCGGTGTCCGCGATGCCCTGCACGCGGGCGCGCCGAACGATGGATTCCTCGCCGAACCCCCGGTCGAAGTTCTCCCGGTCGACCGGGTTCTCCAGCTCGAAGTCGACCGATATCTCTCCCATGTCTGCTGTCATTGCAAGATTCCCTCCGGCAGTCGGAACGAGATGAGGCCCGGCACTTCGCCGCCGACGGTCAGCGCGATGTGCTGCACGCCGTCGAGCAGGTAGGTCATGGGCGCGCCGAGGGCCCCGGCGGGCAGGTCGATCGAGGCGATCTCCGCCCCGGTCGCCTTGTCGTAGGCCACGAGGCGCGGCCCGCCGTCGGAACCACCCGCCGTCAGCGCGTAGATCAGCAGCGTCTTCGTCAGCAGGGGGCCGCTCCGGCTGGCGTCGCCGCCGACGGGCGGCAGGTCGAGGTCGCGCAGCATGGGGTGGTTGCGGATGCGGTCGCCGTCGCCGGTGGGGGTCATCCAGGCGTGCTCGCCGGTGTTCATGTCGATGGCGGTCATGCGCGTGTAGGGCGGCTTCCACAGGGGCAGCCCCCGCGGCATCACCGGGCCGGCCGAGACCGAGCGGCGGATGTAGCGCAGCGTCGACAGCTCGTGCGGCTCGGGCTCGGTGAGCTGGATGGTCGAGTGGCCGTTGGTCGACGGCACGTAGAGGTAGCCGGTCTCGGGGTCGACGGCCGCCCCCGACCAGCTCGCGCCGCCGCCGACGGGGGGCCGCATGATGGTGCCGCGCAGGGTCTGCGGGGTGTAGAGCGGCCCGAGCCGGAAACCGTCGACCGCGGCGACGGCCATCTGCCGGATCTCGGGCGTGAAGTCGACGAGGTCGTCGATCGACGTGCCCTGGTACTCGAACGCCGCGGGCCGGGTGGGGAAGGGCTGCGTGGGCGACATCACTTCCCCCTCGAGGTCGGTGTCGGTCGCCACCGGCAGCTCCTCGATGGGCCACACCGGCTCGCCGGTGACCCGGTCGAAGACGTAGACGAAGCCCTGCTTGCTCACCTGGGCCACCGCCTTGATCTCGCGCCCGTCGACGGTGATGTCGAGCAGGTTCGGGGCGGCCGGCAGGTCGTAGTCCCACAGGCCGTGGTGGATCGTCTGGAAGTGCCACTGCCGCTGGCCGGTCTCGACGTCGACGGCGACGATGCTCTCGGCGAAGAGGTTGTCGCCGGGCCGGTGTCCGCCGTAGTAGTCGTTGGTTGGCGTCCCGACGGGCAGGTAGACCCAGCCGAGCTCCTCGTCGCCGCTCATCATCGACCAGATGTTGGTGTTCCCGCTGTAGCGCCACGACTCGTTCAGCCACGTGTCCGACCCGAACTCGTCGGCGCTCTGGGGCACGGTGTGGAAGTCCCACTGGTGCCGCCCGGTCCGGATGTCGTAGGCGCGGGCGAAGCCCGGCGTGGCCTCGCGGGTGATGGTGCGGTCGTTGATGGTCGAGCCGACGACGATGGTGTCGCGGATGATCATCGGCGGCGACTGCGACGAGAGCGGCAGCAGGTTCAGGACGTCGCGCTCGCCCCGGGTCGCGCGCGGCACCCCGTCGGTGAGGTCGACGCGCCCGTCCTCGCCGAAGTCGGGGGCGGGCAGCCCGGTCTTCGCATCGACGGCGATGAGGAAGCCGTCGCCGGTGGCCCACACGATGCGGGCGTCGCCGTCGTTCTCCCAGTACGCCACGCCGCGGTGGCGCCACTGCGCGATGGCCGGCATGCCCGACTCGTAGGCCCGCGGGTCGTGCACCCACAGGGTCTCGCCGGTGCGGGCGTCGACGGCGGCGGCCCGGTAGAGCGGCGTGCTCAGGTAGAGGACCCCGTCGACCATGAGGGGCGTCGCCACCAGCGAGCGGATGGTGGGCCGGGCGCGCGTCTGCCGCACGCCGTCCCACGCCGTCCACAGGTCGGGCTCGTCCGCCTGCAGGATGTCGAACAGGGTATCGGCCGCGACCAGCGAGTCCCCGCCGGGGCCGGAGCGGACGAGGTGCGAGTCGGCCGACGTCCAGTGCCACCGCACCTCGAGGTCGGCGAAGTTGTCGGCCGTGATCTGGTCGAGCGGCGAGTACTTCGTGCTGCCGCTGTCGCCCGCGTAGCTGCGCCACTCGCCGCCGGCCGGCGCCCCGTACTGCGCCCGGGCCGGGGCCGCAGTCAGACACGCCGTCGCTGCGAGCACCCCCGTCGTCAGTGCACCGATCCATCGCATCGTCGACACCTCGGGATTTCTGTTCGGTCGCCTCGTACCATATTCTGTACCGACGGTCGGCGGAGGCGAAGCCATGGATACCATCACGTACTCGGATGCCCGGGCAAACCTCGCCAAGACGATGGACCGCGTCTGCGACGATCACGCCCCGGTCATCATCACGCGCCGGAACGGCAGGGCCGTCGTCATGCTGTCGTTGCGCGACTACGAGGGACTCGAGGAAACGGCCTACCTGCTGAGGAGTCCTGCGAACGCACGACGTCTGCTGGAGTCGCTCGAAGAGCTGAAGGCCGGTTGCCACTACTGACGGGTCGCTTGACGCCGTAGTTGCGCACACCATGCTTGGGGGGGAGACACGATGATCCGTTGTCCGGCGGTGGGACTGCTCGGCGCCCTGTTCGTGTGGCCGGCCGGATCGGCGGCGGCCCAGACGGCGGATACGCCCCGCACGCCCTGGGGCGCTCCGGATCTCGGGGGCGTCTGGGACTACCGCTCCGCCACGCCGATGGCGCGGCCGGACGAATACGGCGACCGGGCGGTGATGACCGAGGAGGAGGCGGCGGCCCTCGCGCGCCGGTCGGCCGACCTGTTCGAGTCGATCGACAACGGGGAAACCGTGCCCGGCCACGAGATACACACCCGGGTCTTCCTCGAGTTTGGCACCGAACCCGTTCCGGACCGGCGCACCTCGCTCATCGTCGACCCGCCGAACGGCCGCCATCCGCCCACCGTGGACGGCGCGGATGAGCGACGCGCCGCCGTCGCCGGCTCGTTCGGCCCCGGGCCCTTCGACTCGTGGGAGGACCTGAACCTGATGGACCGCTGCCTCGGCACCATCGGCTTCCCCATCGTGCCCGGTCCCTACAACAACAACGTGCAGGTCTTCCAGACCCCGGACCACGTCGCCATCCTCGCCGAGAGCATGCACTTCGTGCGCATCGTCCCCCTCGACGGAAGCCCCCGCAGCGGCCTTCCCCAGTTCGGCGGCAACGGCCGCGGCCGCTGGGAGGGCGACACGCTGGTCGTCGAGTCGATGCACTTCGACGGCGAGCTGACGATGATCGGCAGCGAGCCGCGCCGGCTCGTCGAGCGCTTCACCCGCGAGGGCGACATCCTCCAGTACGAGTTCACGGTCGAGGCCCCGGACATCTGGGAGGCCCCGTGGACGGCCCGGGTGCCGTTGCGGAAGACGGAGGGGCCGGTGTTCGAGTACGCCTGCCACGAGGGCAACTACGGCCTCGTGAACATCCTCTCGGCCGCGCGGGCCGAGGAGCGGGCGGCGGCCGAGGCTTCGGACCCGCGATAGGCTATTCCCGCGTTCCCGACCTGCACGGCGGGTGTGTCGCCGGGGCGGCCGGAGAGTCGAGGCATCGCCCGGTCGGCGGGCACGCGGAGCCGTCTCGGCGACACGCGCCACGGTGTGCGGGAGGAATGAACATGGACACCGATCTCATCCGGTCGGACCCCGCCGTACTGATGGGCAAACCGGTCGTCGCAGGAACGCGCATCACCGTCGAGCTGATTCTGGAGAAGCTCGCCGCCGGCGAGACGTTCGACCAGATACTCGAGGCGCATCCGCGCCTGACCGGTGATGGGATCCAAGCTGCTCTGAGGTTCGCGGCCAGCGCCTTGCGAGCCGATGTGGTCTATCCCACCGCGGGACCGGACGCGTGAAGTCTCAATCGTCGTAGGAGACCCGGGTCAGCGAGCGCTCGTACCAGCCGTCTCCGACCGGGTCGAACGTGTTCATCTCCATCAGCTCGCCGCCGAAGACGTGAAGCGTCACGCACGGCCGGTCGGTGAGGTCGTTCGTCAGCGAGTGGTACTCGAAGGGCGGGATCAGGAAGTTGGCGTCGCCGGCGACGACCCGGTGCGACTCCACCGGGGCGAACCGGCAACGGTGGGCCTCCTCCTTGAGCGGTGCGTACTGCGTCACCTCCAGCTCGCCTTCGAGGACTCCCTCGACGCTCCACAGGTTGGGGTGGTCGTGAATCGGGGTCCCCTGACCGGGGGCCCAGGCGAGCACGAGGACCGTGTAGCGGCGAGCCGGGTCGCGGTGCAGCAGCCGCCTCGCGTAGCGGTCCGGGCGGGTGCGCCGGAAACGCCCGTCGAGTCGGAGCCGCCCGGGCGCGTTCTCGATCTCGTGCTGCACGGCCAGGGTCACGGCCTCGACGTCCCCGACGCTGACGGCGGCATCGAGCCGCCGCACGAACTCGTCTGCTCCCATGACGCTCATCGCCGACCTCCGTCGAGGGTCGCGGAGCCGGCTCGGCCGGCCGGATCCGGCGTGGAACTCGGCACCGCGGATTCATCTGGCAGTCTAACCGACGGGGAGGCCTGCGGGGAGACGAGGATGCGCGGCAGGCCGTCCGCGTGGCGATGGCACCCGGGAAGCGCCGGCGGGCCGGGGCGCGCTGATACCCGTGACCCGGCCCGCCGAATCGTCGCTTCGCCGCTCGACCCGCGGTCACCGCAGCACGTCGCCCTCCTCCGCGATCCGGACGAGCACCTCGGCGTCGTCGGGTAGGAGCAACCGGCGGGCGACCGACTCGTCGGCGGCCTGCCGAACCGCGTCGACGAAGCCGTCATGGTCGCCGTACCGCTCCTCCAGCGACAGGCGCGGGTCGCCGCTCGCCATCCGCTCCGCGCGCGTCCGGGCGAAGGGGAAGAACGAGCCGGTCAGCGAGCAGAGGTCGCGCCCGCGGGGGCCGGGCGCGTGAAGGTTCCAGCCGGTGTTGGTGCCGACCGGCGCCGCGATGTCCACCGTGTGGATGCCGGCGACGTCGTGGCCGTCGCGGTCCGTCGTCGGCACGAGCACCTGGTACGACCCGCCGCGCGCCGGCGGCAGCACCGTCTGCCGGCCGCCCCCGGCGCCGAACGTGGGGCCGAAGCCGAGGGCGTCGAGCCCGTTCACGCGCGTCGGGAACGTGACGCCGGGAATGGCCGGGAACGTGCGCGCCACCTCGTCCACGGTGGCGAGCGTCCCGCTGCGCACGTCGGGGTAGCGGCTCGGGGGCGGCTCGATGCCGCGGTCGGCCCAGTCGTCCATCGCGACGAGGAGCGCGCGCATCGCCGGCGCCGCGCTCCGGTAGGTGTTCGTCACGTACGCGCAGGCGCCGAGGTCGGTGGGCCTCGCCCCGACCCCCGCCGCCCCGCCGTGGGGGTGGCTGGCCAACAGGTAGAAGCGGACGTTGCCGGGCACCGGCACCGGGTCGCCGTGCCCGTCGTGGACGTTCAGCGACGCCTTCATCTGCCAGAACTCGTTGCTCGTGTCGACGTGGAAGACGAGCGGATCGGTGGCGGGCCGCTTGAGGATGCCGTCGCGCACGTTCGTCACCGGGTCGGTCGTCACCGCGTAGGTCAGCGGCGGGACCGACTGCGACGTGAAGTCGGGGGTCCGGTCCTGGCGCGAGTAGATGTTGGGGTCGGCGAACTCGACGTTGGCGAACAGCCGGTGCGAGCCGGGGATGTGGATGCGGACGGCGTCGAACACCCGCCGGTGCGCCTCGTCCTCGTTGAAGCCGAGGTAGAGCCAGTCGCGCAGGTACATCCCCGTCGACGAGATGCCGAGCCCGTAGGCGCGGCGGATGCCGGTCGCGTCGGCGCTCGTGGCGAGGGGGTTCGGCGTCCCCGCGTCGTCGGCCGTCTCGTAGCGCAGGAACGAGGCGAGGTCGCGGGTGACGGCGTAGCCGAGGCCCATCACCCACGGGTTCTTCGCGGGGTAGATCAGCTCGTACACCTTGTCGGGGTCGAACCCGTCGAACAGGCAGATGTCGGTGGTCGAGGGCGCGAGCGACGCCTCGCCCGACGGGCACGTCCCGAATGCCCAGCCGTCGGCCGCGACCGGCCGGCGCTCGCCGTCGATGGCGTCGCGGACGGTGAGGGTGGAGTGCGACGTGTCGGTGTCGGCCGTCTCGTAGCTCACGAAGCGGTCGTTCCCCTTGAGGGGCAGCGTATGGGTGACGGCGCCCGCCGCCGTCGGGTCGGACGGGTACTCGATGCGGATGCGCGAGACGATGGGGCTGCCGTCGGCCTGCGCCGCGACCGGCAGGTTCGCCCCGAGCCGCGTCGCCGTCGTCACGACGTCGCCCGCCCAGCCCGCGTCCACCAGGGTGTAGCCGAGGCGGAAGAACAGCCCGTCGTCGGCGTCGGGCCCGGTCGAGGGGAAGGTGTGGAAGCCGAGCTCGATGGCGTTCCCGCGGTTGTTGATGCCGTACAGCAGCTTCCCGTTGCCGCGCGCCATGTCGACGGGCTTGACGATGAAGAACGGGGCGCTGAACTCGACCATCCCCCGGTCGTTGCGTGGGGCTCGGTCGAGGTTGACTATCACCGCGTTGAGCGGATCGTCGGGGTCGACCTCCATGTGGACGGTGCCGTCGAGGCGCTCGAACGCACCGGCGTCGCCGAACGCCTGTCCGCCGGCGTACGGCGTCGTCCGCTCGACGACGATCCGCACCACCCGCGCCTCCGCCGCCGGCGCCGCCAGGGCGGCCAGCAGACTCCCCAGAATCACGAGTGCGAATGTTCGTCTCATCGTGCTCTCCCTCTTGGCCGTGTCCAGCGGCGAGAACGCGCCGGCGTCGTCACCGGCGACGGCCGGCTCGCCGGCTCCGCGGGCGCAACGTCGCGCGGCGAGATGACGGTTGTCTGGCCAGTGCTCCGTGGTGTTGTGAAGACCCCTTGGATCGGCTCCCCCTCGGGAGCCTGTCTTCACTACGGACGCGCGCGGTAGCGGGTCTCGGTGCAACTGCTGAAGTCGATGACTCCCGCCATCCTCTGCTGCAAGGCGCGGAACTCGTCGTCGCCCATCAGGATCTCGTTGAAGTCCTGGCGCATGTCTTCGTCGGGGTGCCGCTCGCTGAAGAGGATCTGGTCGACGGGCCGCTCGATGTTCTGAAAGCCCGTCATCCAGCGGCCGGTCCTCGCCGACATCTCCGCGCCGGGATACCTCCCCCCGACGAGCTCGACCATCTCACGGGCCAGGGCCTCGGCGGTGTCCTCCAGGCCGGGCACGACGTTGCAGACGCGCTGGAAGACCATCGGTGGTTCTTCCTGCCGGGCGGCCGCTCCCAGCAGGGTCCCCGCGACGCCGAGCAACGCGATGCCGATGATGACGGTCTTCATGGTGATGCTCCCGGGATGATCACGACCAGAGCACGGGCGCGGGGTACCGTGCTATCAGCGGGTCCGGCGTCACTATCGTCATTCCGCGGAGGATCGCCTGCGACACCAGGCCGCGGTCGAACGGATCCCGGTGGTGCGCGGGCAGCAGCCCGTCGTGCGCGCCGTCCCTCTCGTCGAACGGCAGCGGCTCGATGCGCAGCCGCGCGCGGCGACTGGCGACGAACCGCTGCGGGGGTTCGGGCAGCGGCATCCGGCCAAGCCGATGCTTGATCGTGATTTCCCACACCGAGAGGGCGCTGAGGTACACGGTGTTGGACGGGGCGCGGCACTCGGTCCGGGCGCGCGCCGGCAGCCGTCGATCGTCGGCCACCAACCAGAGAAACGTGCAGGTGTCGAGCAGGAGCGTCACGGCGCCTATCCCGGCCAGGCCATCTGCGGACCCTCCCCGCGCACGCGTCACCCGTCGTTCTGCTCGTGCGTGTCGCTCGCGTGTTCACCGCCGACTCCCTCGAACGCCTGGAGCAGCTCTTCGGGAAGCGGCTTGAAGAAGCTGTCAGGAACCACCAGGTCGGGGTCGGTGCCGACCGGTCGGGGTTCCGTCAATGGTCTCGGCAGCCGGCGGATCTCCGCCACCGGCACGTTGCGGCGGCAGAGGACGACGGTCTCCCCCCGTTCCACGCTGGCGACGTACTGCGAGAGGCGTGTCTTGGCCTCGGCGAGATTGACCTTGATCATGTCGACATAGTTGACCAGAAACATGGTCGAGTATAACCGACCGTCCGGTCTGCCGCGTGGACGGCGTTGCGGAGGCCGGCGCCTCGGCTACGGCAGCGCCAGCGCGACGAGCTGCTCGCGGGCGTCGCCGCCGCCGACGGCGAGGACGATGTACTGCCGGCCGCCGGCCAGGTAGCTGACGGGCGCCGACGACGACCGCGCGGGCAGCTCCATCTCGAACACCTCGTAGCCGGCGTCCTTGTCGAACGCGCGCAGCCGGTTCGACTCGATGCCCTGGCCGATGAAGAGCAGGGTCTTCGTCAGCAGCGGCCCACCGCCCTTCTCGTAGTTGCCGAGCGGCGGCAGGTCCATGCCGCGCAGCGCCTCGTGGTCGCGGGGGCCGTCGCCGAGGGGCACGCTCCACAGCTTCTCGCCCGCGTTCATGTCGAGGGCCGCGAGCTGCGAGTAGGGCGGCTTGAAGAGGGGGAGGCCTCGGGGACCCGGCAGGTTGCTCACCCGCGGCCGGATCGTCAGGTCGGACCGCGCGGGGTCGCCCGGCTCGAGGACCACGAACGAGAAGTGGGCCCAGCTCGGCACGTAGAGGCGGCCGGTCTCGGGGTCGAAGGCGGCGCCCCACCAGTTGGCGCCGCCGCTCCAGCCCGGCCGGACGATGTTGCCGCCCAGCGCCGGCGGCGTGTAGAGGGGGCCGGCGGTGTGCCGGCCGTAGATCTCGAGGGCTTCGGCCCGCAGCTCGTCTGTGAAGTCGATCAGGTCTTCCTCGAGCGACCCGTTGGTCAGGTAGAGCGGCGGCTTCGTCGGATACGGCTGGGTGGGGGAGGTGCGCTCGCCGGGTACCGTCGACGGCGGGACCGGCCGCTCCTCGATGGGCCACACCGGCTCGCCGGTCGCCCGGTCGAAGACGAACGTGAACCCCTGCTTGGTGATCTGGGCGACGGCCGCGATCTCGCGCCCGTCGACGGTGATGTCGATCAGGTTCGGGGCCGCCGGCAGGTCGTAGTCCCACACCGCGTGGTGCACGAACTGGAAGTGCCACACCCGCTCGCCGGTCTCGGCGTCGAGGCACACCAGCGAGTTGGCGAAGAGGTTGTCGCCGGGGCGGTGCCCGCCGTAGTAGTCGGTCACCGGCGAGCCGACGGGCAGGTAGACGTAGCCCAGCTCGGGGTCGGCGCTCATGTTCGACCAGACGTTGGCCCCGCCCGCCCACTTCCATGAGTCGTTGCCCCAGGTCTCGTGGCCGAACTCGCCGGGCTGGGGGATGGTGTGGAAGATCCACTTCATCTCGCCGGTGCGCACGTCGTAGCCGCGGACGTGCCCCGGCGGCGCCTCCTTCCGGCCGGTGCCCTCGGTGATGGCCGAGCCGACCACGACGGTGTCGCCGGCCACGAGCGGGGCCGAGCTGACCGCGTACTGGCTGGTGTCGATGATGCGGCCGAGGCCCCGGGTGAGGTCGACCCGCCCGTTCACGCCGAAGTCGGGGTCGGGCTCGCCGGTCTTGGCGTCGACCGAGACCAGCCACGTCCGCCCGCCCGCGTAGAGCAGCCGGGCGTCCTCGCCGTCCGACCAGTAGGCGAGACCCCGCGACAGGAAGCCGTGCACGGCGGGGCGGCCGTCGAGGTAGAGGCCGGGGTCGTAGCTCCAGAGGGTCTCGCCGGTCGTCGGGTCGACGGCCGCGACCTGGCCGAGGTTGGTGGTGGTGTAGAGCACGCCGTCGACCACCAAGGGGGTGACCTCGTAGGCGTAGGTGCGGAACCGGCGCCCTTCGCCGATGACCGGGTTCTCCGCCCGCAGCTTCTCGTCGACGGACGTCCAGGTCCAGGCGATCCGGAGCTCGTCGACGTTGTCCGCGTTGATCTGGTCGAGCGGCGTGTACTTCGTGTGACCGGGGTCCCCACCGTAGAAGCGCCACTCCTTCGGGTCGGCGCCGTTCTGGGCGAGCGCTTCCGGCGGCCCCGCCGCCGCGACCGTCAACAGCAGCATCCCGACCAAGCCGCGTGCCGTCCGCGCGGCCCTGCGGTCGCGTCGGAAGTCTCGCCGGCTCGAAGCCCCTTCGGCGCAAGCGCCTGACGTACCGCTCCATCGCATGGTCAACCCTCCGCAGATTGCGCGGTTACGATCTTATGCCAGCCAGGAGTCTGCGCCGTAGGTCGGCGTGGACTCCTGGCGGATTGATTGGGGCGCCAGCCGGAGGCCGATGCGCGACCGTGCGGTCGCGTTGGGAGTTTCGCTGGTGCGAAACTCCTGCGGCGACGATTGGCGGGCGAGGACGCCGCACGTGACCCACATCGAGATTCGGGGCGCCCGGACCCACAACCTGAAGGGCATCGACGTCGACGTCCCCAAGCACCGGCTCGTCGCCTTCACCGGCGTGAGCGGCAGCGGAAAGTCGTCGCTCGTCTTCGACACCATCTGCACCGAGGCGCAGCGCCAGCTCGTCGAGACCTTCAGCACCTATGCCCGCCGCCGCCTGCCCCAGCTCACCCGCCCCCCGGTCGACGCCATCCGGAACATCTCGCCGTGCATCGTCATCGACCAGAAGCGCCTCGGCGCGAGCAGCCGCAGCACCGTCGGGACCGTCACCGAGGTCTACACCTACCTGCGGATGCTGCTCTCGCGCTGCGGGCGGCCCCACGTCGGCTGGTCGCACCGCTTCTCGTTCAACCATCCCGACGGCATGTGCCCCGCCTGCAAGGGCCTGGGAAAGCGCGTCCGCATCGACGTCGACGAGCTGCTCGACCTCGACCGGAGCATCGAGGAGGGCGCCATCCGGCACCCGAGCTACGCCATCGGCAAGTGGTACTGGCGGGAGATCGTCGGCTCCCGGGTGGTCCCGCCGGACAGGCCGCTCCGGCGGTTCACCGAGGCCGAGATGCAGCGCCTGCTCTGGGCCGACGGCCTGATCGTCAGGAAGGTCCACCAGGGCGAGACCTACGAGCGGCCCTTCGACGGGGTGGCGCGCAAGCTCGAGCGGCTCCACATCGACAAGAACGAGGACCAGATTCCGAAGGTGGCGCGCGAGGCGTACCGGCGGCTGTTCCGCGAGCGCCCCTGCCCCGATTGCGGCGGCGCCCGGCTGAACGCCGCCGCGCTGGCGGTGGAGCTGGCCGGCGGCTGGACCGTCGGCCGGCTCGTCGAGTGCGAGCTGACCGAGCTGGACCGGGCGCTCGGGGAACTCGCCGGCCACGACGACTACGCGCCGATCCGCGAGGTCGTCGCGACGCTCGTCGCGCGGATGCGGGGGACGCTCCGGCACCTGATCGACATCGGCGTCGGCTACCTGTCGCTCAACCGGGGGGTGCCGACGCTCTCGGGCGGGGAGAGCCAGCGGGTCAAGATGGCGCGCCAGCTCGACTGCGACCTCGTCGACCTCGTCTACATCCTCGACGAGCCGACCGTCGGGCTCCATCCGCGCGACATCGATCACCTCATCGCCATGCTGCGCCGCCTGCGCGACCAGGGCAACTCGGTGCTCGTGGTCGAGCACGACCCCGCCGTCATCCGCGCCGCCGACTGGGTGGTCGACGTCGGCCCCGGCGCCGGCGACGGCGGGGGCGAGGTGGTCTTCTCGGGCCGGCTCGACGACCTGCTGCGGGCCGACGGCGCCACGTCGCGCGCCCTGCGGGGCCGGCTCGATGGGCAGGCCCGGCGGGGCCCGTCCGGGGGCGACGGCGCTGCAAGGTCGCGCGCTGTCTCGACACGAAGCGCGAGCAGCTTGTCCCAGAAGGCGCCGGCCGGCGCCAACGGCGCTGCCAAAGGCCGGGCGGCCCCCGCGCGGCGGGGCCGCCGCCGGTTCCGCGACACGCTGGTCGTCGACAACGCGAGCGCCAACAACCTGCGCGGCCTCACGGTCCGGATACCGAAGGGCGTGCTGACCTGCATCACCGGGGTGGCTGGATCCGGCAAGAGCTCGCTCGTCGCGGAGCTCGTCGACACCCTGCGGCGGCGTCAGGGAGAGGAACGGGAACCGGGCGAGAACGGGCGGCGCGGCGAGAACGAGGGACGAGGCGTGGAGGGAGGACGAGGCGAGAACGGCCGCGATGAGGTCGTCGTCGTCGATCAGCGCCCCGTCGGGCGCTCGTCGCGCTCGAACCCGGCCACCTACGTCGGCGTGTTCGACCAGATCCGCAAGCTGTTCGCCGCTGCCAACGGCGTCCCGCCGTCGTTGTTCAGCTTCAACGCCGAGGGCTCGTGCCCGGAATGCAAGGGCCGGGGCTACCTCGAGGTCGAGCTGTCGTTCCTCGACGACGTGCGCCTCGACTGCAAGGTGTGCGAAGGTCGGCGGTACCGGGACGACGTCCTGAAGCTGATTTGGCGCGGCCGCTCCATCCACGACGTCCTGGAGATGACCGTCACCGACGCGCTGGCCTTCTTCGTCCCGGCCGGCGGCGCGCAGGCGCGCCTTTCCGCCATCGGGCGCGGCCTGCAGCTTCTCGCCGACGTCGGCGTCGGCTACCTGCGCCTCGGCCAGTCGCTGTCCACCCTGTCCGGCGGCGAGGCGCAGCGCCTGAAGCTCGCCTCCGAGCTGACCCGGTCCGGCAACGTCTACGTCATGGACGAGCCGACCACCGGCCTCCACCCGGCCGACATCGACCGGCTGCTCACGATCGTCGACCGGCTCCTGGCGGGCGGCAACACCGTGGTCGTCATCGAGCACAACCTCGACGTCGTCGCCGCCGCGGACTGGATCGTCGACCTCGGCCCGGAGGGGGGCAGGGCGGGGGGCCGGATCGTCGCCGAGGGCACGCCGGAGGCGGTCGCCCAGCGGCACGCGGTCAGCCATACCGGGCGCTACCTGAAGGAGCGGCTCGGGTCGTAGGCTGGTCGAAGATCCTCCCATCGAACGCGACGCCTGCCGTCTTCCGCCGCAGCGCGCGGAACTCGTCGTCGCCCGTCCGGATTCCCCTTGGGTTGGCGATCCGGCACCATCAACGCCGCCCTCGCTCCTCGCGGAGAAGGTCTGCCGGCGAGCGATCGAGCACGACCTCCGGCTGCTCGCGGATCGCCTGGAGCAGCTCCTGCCGGCTCGGTCGGGCCAGCGCCCGCTCGATCTCCCGTAGCACGTAGAGCGACATCGACACGCCTTCCATGGCGGCCCGGGCCTTCAGTCGCCGGTGAAGGGAGCCCGGCACGTTGCGGATCTGGAGCATGGTGGTCATGTGTCAGGTACGAAAACATGATCCAGAGCGTCATTTCAAGCCGAAGCGCCGCGAGACACGACAGGGTCCACGCCGCCGGGCACGCGGTCCGCCACAGGGGCGCCACCCTGAAGGAGTGGCTGGAGCGACGGCGGGTGCGGTCCGGCCGCGATGGGGGTTGACATGCAGGTTCCGAGTTGCTAATTTGTTGGCCAGTAGCCAAAAAATTAACGCATGGCGGCAGCCGCGCCGGCGGCGATCCCGAAGCCCATGACCACACCCTGGCACAGCCGCCTGTCGCGCCGCGAGCGGCAGATCATGGACATCCTTTTCCGGCACGGCCGGGCCCCGGCCAGCGTCGTGCGGGAGGAGCTTCCGGGCGATCTCAGCTCGTCGACGGTCCGCACGCAGCTGCGGATTCTCGAGAGGAAGGGACACGTGCGCCACGACGAGGAAGGGCTGCGCTACGTGTACCGTCCGGTCACGTCGCCGCGGACGGCGCGCCGATCGGCGTTGCGTCACCTCGTCGACACGTTCTTCGAGGGCTCGGCCGAGCGGGCGGTGGCCGCGTTGCTCGGCGGCGAGGCCAGGCGTCTGACCGACCCCGAGCTGGACCGCATCGCGCGGATCGTCACGGAGGCGAGAGGGGGGCAGCGGGCCGGAGAGCGTCAGGTCGGCGCGCCGGCCGGCCGGCGGCCGGAGCGCAGCCCGCGGCGAACGCGGGAGGAGCCGCGATGATCCCGCTCGCCGCGCTGACCTTCAAGGTGTCGGCCATCCTGCTCCTCGCCCTGGCCGGCGCCCTCTGCCTGCGGCCGAGGTCGGCCGCCGCGAGGCACTGGGTCCTGACCGTCGGCGTCGTGGCGGCGTGCGCGGCCCCGGCCATCCACGTCCTTCCGCTCCTGCCCGGCGTGCAGGCGGCCCCCGTCGGGCCGCTCGCGTGGCGCGCCGGGCCGGTGTTCGAAGCGCTCCGCCTGCGTCCCTACGTGGCCTCGCTCACCGAACCGGCCGGCCCGGGCGCCGCGCTCCCCCCGGCAGAGCGGGGTCCTTCGGGGCGCCGATCGGGCTCGTCTCGGCCGGCGGCGGTGGCCGCGATCGACGAGGCCGCGGCCGGCTCGGCGCGGCGATCTGGCTGACGGGCGCCGCCGGCGGTGTCGGCGTGCTGCTGGTCGGACTGGCGAGGCTCCGCCGCCTCCGCGCGTCGGCGCGGCGGGTCACGGGAGGGCCGTGGCATCGGCTGTGCGGCGACCTCGCGCGGTCGTGCGGCTGCCGGCGCGGCGTCGACCTCCTGCTGGGGCCGGCCCCCGGGCTGGTGGCGACGTGGGGCTGGCGGCGGCCCGTCGTCATGCTGCCGGAATCGGCGTCGGGGTGGCCGGCGGAACGGATGCGGGTCGTGCTGCTGCACGAGCTCGCGCACGCGCGCCGCGGCGACTGGGTCGTGCAGGTGGCGGCCGAGGCGCTGTCGTGCGTCTGGTGGTTCAATCCGCTGGCGTGGGTGCTCCGGGCGCGGCTGCGCCGCGAGAGCGAGCAGGCGGCCGACGACCTCGTGCTCGCGCACGGCGTCGCCCCCGCCGCCTTCGCGATGCACCTCGTCGAGCTGGCGAGGGAGGTTCGGAAACAACGGCGGACGTGGTTGCCGGCGCCCGCGCTGGCGCGTCCGTCACAACTGGAACGGAGGGTGTCCACCATGTTGAATCCGCACACGAACCGGCGTCCGATGACACGTCCCGGCCGCATCTGGAGCCTGGGCGGGCTGGCCCTGGCCTCGGTGCTGATCGCCAGCCTGCAGTTGGCCGCGCAGACCGCGGGCATTGCCGGCAACGTCGTCGACCAGGCCGGTCAGGTGGTGGAGAATCCGGGCCTCACGCTCACCGACCGCGCCACCGGCGAGCAGACGCGGGTGGACGGCGACGACGCCGGCCGCTTCGAGTTCGCGGATCTGGAGCCGGGCGTCTACAGCCTCATGGCCGCCAGGCCGGGCTTCGCGAGGCTGTTCCGGCGGTTCTCGCTGGAGGCGGGGCAGCGCATCGAGGAAGAGCTGGTGCTCGAGCTCGGCTCCGTGGAAGAGACGATCACGGTGACGGACACCGGCGAGTCGCCCTCCGAGGTGAGGGAGATCAGCGCCGCCACGCGGGAGCGGTACATGCAGAACCGTAACGCGGGCGGCGGCTCGATAGCGCCGCCCATCAAGATCCGCGACGTCGCCCCCGTCTACCCGGCGTCCGTGCGCGGCAGCGGCTTCGAGGGCAAGGTCGTCCTCGACGGGCTGATCACGACCGACGGCACCGTCGAGGTGCTGCAGATTCTCGCCCCGGTGGACCCGGACACGATGACGACGGTGCACCCCGACCTCGCACGCGCCGCCGTCGAGGGAGTCGGCGGGTGGCGCTATGAGCCGACCCTGCTCCACGGCGTGCCGGTCGACACCCGGATTACCATCAACATCACCTTCCGGCCGTAGAGGGGGGGCGAGGATTGACGCTTGACGACGGTCATCCGAATCGCCATTCTGAGTGCGGAGCGTACGTATGAGGAACGCGGCGATGGCAACCCGCAAGATCGCGGTCGATGTTCCGGAGAGCGTGCTGCTGGCCGAGAAGACCGACGAGCAGTCGTTCGCCCGCGAGTTGCGCATGTTGGCGGCGGTCAAGCTGTACGAGCTCGGCCGCCTGTCGTCGGGACGGGCCGCCGAGCTGGCCGGGATGCCGCGCGTGGAGTTCCTCCTGACCCTCGATCGCTACCGGGTCTTCCCCCTGGAGGCGGAACTGGTCGACCTGGAGCGGGAGCGTGACTGATGTCACGATCAGCAACACTTCGCCGCTGCTGTATCTGCACCGAATCCAGGCGCTGCATTGGTTGTCCAAGCTGTGCGAGGAAGTGTGGATTCCCGAGGCAGTCGCGCAGGAATTGGCCGAGGGCCGACTGAAGGGATATGACGTGCCGGAGCCGCGACGCTACCGGTGGCTGACGATTACGGAACCTCGCACCGTCCCGGCGCAATGGCTGAATCTGGATTTGGGTTCAGGAGAGCTGGCCGTGCTGAGCTTGGCTCTGGAGCACCCCGGCTGCACGGTTCTGCTGGATGACAGACAGGCGCGACGTATCGCGCAAAGCGCCGGACTGAATGTCTGGGGCACGCTGAGGGTGCTCATCGAGGCGAAGTCGCGGGGGCTCATCCAGCGGGTCGTCACCCACCTGGATCGGCTGGAAGAAGCCGGCATGTGGATGTCGGCCGAAGTCAGACGCCGCGTACTCGTGCTCGCCGATGAGACCGGCCCGGACGAAAGCGATCAGTGAGTGAGCAAGCGGATTGGCGGGGACCTGGTCGTGCCGCCGGCGCGGACACGAGCGGCGGTGCCCGTCGATGCTGACGGCCGCCTTGGCACCCTCAGGCGTCCACGGCCATAGTCACGACGTGCGGGTCTTCGACACGCTTGGACGCGTCGAGCACTTCCAGCGAGACGAGGGAACCATCCTCGCCGTAGTCCAGGATCACCCCGGGCTTGTCTTCATCGCTCTCAGCCACCGGCACGTCGCGCAGGATGAGCGTCAGCGTATCCGTTGCCTCGTCGTAGCGCGCCTTCATCTCACCCTCTGCCGGTTCTCGAACTTCGACGTCGCGATCGCGCCCAACGCAGCGCGGAGCTGGCGGTTACCGCCATTGTCGCCGCCAGGACGTTGAACAGCATGTCGACGGGATCGAATACGCGGCTCGGTATCAGCAATTGAAGGCACTCGTCGAGCACCCCGACGAGACCGGCCGCCACGACCGCGAGCAGCGCGGGCGCGGGGACGTGGCGGCCGCGGCTCGCCCGCTCCGTCAGCGCTTCGTGGATGAACAGCGCCACGACGCCGTATTCGATGAGGTGGGAACGCTCCGTCGGAATCGTCATCCGCACGAGCACCAGGAGGTAGGCGGCCGCGACGCCCAGCGCGACGGCGATCTCGGCCCCGCCCGGACGCACCTTGAGGCCCTGCGTCACCGTGGTCGCCAGCACCAGCAGGCAGCAGAGCATGAAGAGGCCGACGCCCAGGCCGAGGTCGCCCAGCGCCGCGTTCAGCGTCCGCGCGAGGCCGAGGGTCGAGTAGATGGCGGCCACGACGGCCAGCGTCCAGGCCCATAGGCGGCGTTCCCGGTCGGACGTGAAGAGGCGTTCGGACATGGAGCGGGAGGACAAGGCGTCCAGGACAGCCAGGTCACCGGGGAGGGTCCGCGTTCGAGCCGGCGCCACAGAGACGCGCGGACTCGGCGAGCGACCCGAGGGCGAGGCGGGCCGCGCCGCGGTAGTAGTCGGTCTCGGCGTGCTTCTCGACGAGCGCGAGGCAGGCCGGCGCCCAAGCGAGCAGGTGACCCCGCAGGAAGTCCCGCTGCGCCTGGAAGCACTGCGCGAGGTGCGCCGCGTCGCCCCGGCCCTCGGCCCCGGCCGCCTGGTCGGACAGGGTGGCCACGAAGGCCAGCTCGAGCCCGAGGTGGTCGTCGGGCTCGCGGTGGACGGCCGGCGCCTCGACGCCGAACCGCCTGTAGAGCTCGCGCACTTGCAAGGTGGGCTCCTGGAACGTGAGCTTCGTCTTGCTGCGATGCACGGATTCCCAGGGCGGGGCGAGCATCTCGCCGGGACCGACGAAGAGCCGGTTGAAGTCCCACTCGAGGGCGCCGAGCCCGGCCGGGTCCCAGCCCGCGCAGAACCCGTTCAGCACCGCCAGTCCCGCAGCCGTACCGCGGTCGCGGGACGGGAAGGGCCACGCCTCGAACAGCCGGTCGCCGGCCAGCGCGGTCACCCACTCGGCGCGCGGCGCCTCGTAGAAGCACCGGCCGAGGAAGTGGTAGGCGAGGGCCTGCTCCTCCTGCCGCCGCCGCCACTCGGCGGGGACGGTGGGCGCTTCGCTCGACCCGGAAGCTGCCCCATGCCGACCCACCACGGCGCTGGACGCGACAGCCTCGGCGGGCCGACCTTCATCATCGTTCGACGCGGGAGCCGTCGTGCGCCGCTCCCCGACATCGTTCGACGCGGCAGCCTCAGCGCGCCGGCCCCCGCCGTCGTGCGGCGCGGGAGCGGTCAAATGCCCACCCTCACCCGCATGGCGTAGAACAGGAACCGCCCGCACACCTCCGACACGAGGACGAGCCCGAGCGCCCCGCTCGCGAGGGCGGCGGCGAGTCGATGCCGGGAGGGCGGAAGGGGCCTGCGGGCCAGGGCGAAGACGCCTCCGAGAGCCGCCGCCGCGGCGGCCAGCAGCCCGAGCCGCAGCAGGAGGACGCCGCCGTAGTCGCCGGTCAGCCGCTCCGCGCTCGCCGCGGCGGCCGCAGACGGCTCGCCGGCCAGAGCGGCGAGATGGAGCGGCACGACGACGAACTCGAGGGCGACGGCCAGGATGCCGGCCAGCGCGAGCCCGGGCAGGACCCCCGACGAGGCCGCGGCAGGGCTGGCGGCCGGGTCGTCGGCTCCTGGTGCGAGACAGCGTCCGACCAGCCCCGCCGCCACGCCGAGGATGCCGAGCCGCAGGGCCGTGCCCCCGAACGCGGCGGGCGTGGCGAAGCTGTTCCAGGCGGGCTGGGCCGGCAGCAGGTAGATGGCGGTCTGGCAGGCGAGGAACGCCAGTCCCGCCGCCGCCGTGAGCCGGGGCAGCCACGTGGCGAGGGCGGGAGTCGCCGGCGCCGGGTCCACCGCCGTTCGTCCGTCCGGCCCCGCACCCGCCGCACACTGCTCCAGCGCCGTACCCGGCGCGGGCCGCACTCGCGCGGAACTGTCTGGTGCCGCATCGGCGCCTCGCCACTCCCGCCACGCCATCGCGCCCAGCAGCGCGGCGAAGAGGCTGCCGAAGACGATCTCGCGGCTCAGCCACGACGTCGAGAAGTTCACCACGGCGCGCGCGGCCTGGAGCGGGGTGGAGAGGTGGAAGAGGGCCGCGAACAGGCCGGCAGACAGCACGGCAAGCACGGTCAGGAGCGGGACCGCCGCCTCGCGGCCGCGGCTCCGTGCATCCGCTGGCCCCGGGCCGTCGCCGCCCGTCTCCGAGTCGTCGCGCCGCGCATCGTCTCCTGCGGGATTCGCGCCCGGCCCGTGGTCGGTCGCGCGCGCGCCGCGCGGCTCCGACACGAATCGCAGAACCTGCAGGACGAGGAACGCCCCCACCGCCGCCTGGGTCAGGACCGTGAAGAACACGAGCGACCAGTCGCGCGTCTCCATCCGGCGGGTGCGGTCAGGCGCGGACGAGCTTGAGCGGGATGAAGCGAATCGCCGGCTTCGTGATCTCGGCGTCGGGCAGCGGCCCGAACTGGTCCGTGCCGCCCGCCTTCGCGGCCACCTCGTCGAGCGGGCCCCACTGCAGGGCCTTGGTCGGGCACGCCTCGGCGCACGCGGGCCCCCCGGTGCCGGCGTCGATGCGGTGCGAGCAGAAGTTGCACTTCTCCATCTTGCCGGTCTCTTCGCTGAACTGCGGCGCGTCGTAGGGGCACGCCCAGGCGCAGAGACGGGCGCCGATGCACTTGCTCTCGTCGACGATGACGATGCCGTCGGGCCGCTTCGTGATGGCCCCTGAGGGGCAGGCCTCGGCGCACACCGGGACCTCGCAGTGGTTGCACGACATCGACACGTGGTACATGTAGGGCCCGCCGTCGCCGTCGCCCTCCACCGTCCGCACCTTGCGCCAGCGCGGCCCCAGCTCGACCCCGTTCTCGACCTTGCACGCGACCTCGCAGGTGCGGCAGCCGGTGCACCGGTTGGCGTCGAAGAAGAACGCTACCTGCTTCTGCGTGTCGCTCATGCCGCGTCCCCCGTGGATGCCGCGTTCCCCGGCGACCTCCACCATCGACGAGTTCAGCGTGTGGCCCAGCGAGATGGGCTCGTACTTGTCGGGGCTGAGGATGCTCGCGGTCTGCTTCTCGTTCACCGCGCCCCAGCCCGTCGTCACGCTCACCACCCCGCGCATGATGCCCTTCGTGACCTGCGCCATCGCCTCGATCTCGCCGCGGTCGTTGAAGACGCGGATGCGCGCGCCGTCCTCGATGCCGCGCGGCCCGGCGTCGTCGGGGTGGATCTGCAGCACCTGGCTGGCCCAGATCTCGGTGAGGAAGTCGTGGTGGTGGAAGCTCGAGTTGACGTGGTTGTGGTTCTTGCGGTTGATGAGCTGCAGCGGGTAGCGCGCGGCGCGCGCGGTGTCCACCCAGGGCGCCTCGACCGGGTGCAGGTACTCGAGCAGCGGGTCGAAGCCCCGCTCCTGCAGGTACAGCGAGAAGAGCTCGATGCGGCCCGACGGCGTGTTGAACCGCTTGTCGGCGAACGGGACCCACGGGTCGGGCATGGGGTTGACCGGGCCCTCCTCCAACTGCTCCAGGGTCACCCCCGTCGGCTCGAGCACATGCCGCAGCAGATCGTCGTCGGGCTTGTCGAAGTCGTCGCCGAAGCCGAGCCGCTTCGCCAGCTCGGTCATGATCCAGCGGTCGGAGCGCGACTCGAAGAGCGGCTCGATGGCCTGGTTCATGAGCTGGATGTAGCGGCTGCGGATGCCCGCCAGCAGGTTCCGCGTCTCGAACAGGGTGGTCACGGGCAGGACGAAGTCGGCGTAGCGCGCCGTCGTCGTCATGAAGATGTCCTGCACCACCATCAGGTCGATGTTGTCGAGCCCCGCGATGATCTTGCGCGTGTTCGGGTACTGCGTGAGCACGCCGGTGCCCGCCACGTGGATGGCGCGGATGGGGTGGGGCTTCCGCTCCACCAGGTACTCGCCGAGCTTGGTGGCGGGGATGCCGTCGATGCGCGGGTTGCGCTGCAGCGGCACCGGCGGGTTGACGGTCCCGCCCTCGCTCAGGTAGCCGCCGTTGTCGTTGACGCCGCCCCCGAGCACGCCGATGTTGCC
Source organism: Vicinamibacterales bacterium (assembly GCA_965207675.1). Classification (GTDB taxonomy): domain Bacteria; phylum Acidobacteriota; class Vicinamibacteria; order Vicinamibacterales; family UBA8438; genus JAJEEA01. The sequence goes on along the minus strand of CBDBMY010000011.1, from coordinate 2,594,347 downwards.
GGTCAGCGACGCGAGGTAGAGGTGGCCGATGACGGTCAGGGTGCCGTGGTCGGTGCGCTGCGCGCCGGCCATGTTCTGGATGATGGCGGCGGGCTTCACGGCCGCGTACTCGCGCGTCAGCGCCGCGATCGAGTCGGCCGGGGCGCCGGTGATGCGGTGCACGACCTCGGGCGTGTAGCGCGCGGCGATGGCGCGCACCCACTCGAGGACGGGCTGGTAGCGGACGCCGTCGATGGTGTAGCTGCCGCGCAGGGCCGGCCGCGCGCCCGGCGCGTCGGCGGGGACGGGCCGCCCGGCGCGCTCGTCCCAGACGACGAAGCTCCCCGGGCCGCTGCCGCCGCCGGTCAGCAGCCGCAGGTCGCGCAGGTCGACGGGCAGCGTCTCGCCGCCGGCCGGCCACCCCCGCGACGCCGCCTCCAGGTCGTAGCCGCCCTCGCCGAGCCGCACCAGGAACGGCGCGTTGGTGTATTGCCGGACGTACTCCTCGTCGAACAGCCCCTCGTCGAGCAGGACCTTGATCATCCCGAGCGCGTACGCCGCGTCCGTCCCCGGCCGGATCTGGATCCAGCGGTCGGAGAGGGCGGCGGTCTCGCTCAGCCGCGGGTCGATGGTCGTCAGCCGCGCCCCGTGCTCCTCCCGCGCCTGGAAGAGGTTCTTCACGTAGCCCTGGTTGGACACCGCGGGGTTGTTGCCCCAGGCGAGGAAGTAGCGGCTGTGCACCCACTCGTCGCGGAACTCCGACCGCCCGCCCCCGAAGATCGCGTTGAACCCCGAGCTGACCGAGGCGCAGCAGAGCTGCGAGATGATCGGCGTCGCCCCCCCGAAGCGGTTCCACCAGGCCGAGTAGAGCCCCCGCACCCCTGTCGACAGCGTCGACCAGTTGCCGGTCCCCCCGAACGCGAGGAACGCCTGGTTGCCGTCCTCCTCGAGAATCCGGCGGTAGCGCTCGGCGATGGTGTCGAGCGCCTCTTCCCAGCTCACCCGCTCCCAGCGGTCCTCGCCCCGCCGGCCGGCCCGGCGCATGGGGTACTTCAGGCGGTGGGGGCTGTAGAGCTGCCGGATGCGCGAGATGCCGCGGGCGCAGGCGAGCACGTTGAAGTCAGGGTCGCCGGTCACCTTGACGAGGCGCCCGTCCTCGACGTGGGCGAGCATCGCGCAGTGCAGGCACTCCGGGGTGTTGGCGGTGCGGAAGACGCGGGTCGCGGCCGCCGCGGCCCCGGCGGTGGAGACGCCGGCGGGCGCCCCCCCGGTCGGGTACCGGGACAGGAGCAGCCCGCCCCCGCCCAGCGCCGTGGCGCCCCCGAGGAGGGCGCTCCACTTCAGGAAATCGCGGCGCGACGCGGAGACAGCGTCGTGCGGATCGGCGGCATCACGCTTCGGTGGCATCGGCGCGGCCCTCGTACGGGGAGTATAGTCCACTGCGGCCGTTGCCTCCACGCCTCCGAGCCCGAACCGTTGAGATGTACGTCGATTGCACGGGCCTCGCCGGACCCGTGCGACAGGCCTCCATCCTCTGAACCCGACCGTTGAACGCGCCAAGCCAATTCAAAATACAGACTTGAATCAGCGAACGGGCGTTCGGGGCGGAGGATCCGCGGGCGTTCCTCGCAGGACCGCGCCGGGAATGCGACGCGGCCGTGGTGTATGGCGGTGAGGATCTCCAGCAGCGCACGGGCGCCAGGTTGATCCCGTGGCGCCTCGTGCGCACGGTGGCCTCCACCGAACGTCGATCGCCGGTTCGGATCGACCGGTCGGCTCCCTGGGAGTCTGCGCCGTAGAACGGCGCAGACTCCCAGCAGGGTTGGTTGGGCGCCCAGCGGAGCCGAAGCGACGATGGGCGGGCCAGGGTCAGGGCGGCGGGGTGCGCACGACGCCATTCTGCAGTATCGTGGGTCGTCATGCGCAGCCTGTCGCTCGTCGTCCTTCTGCTGATGGCCCCGGTCCCGCGCTGGCGCAGGCGGCCGAGGCGCCCCGCACGCCCTCGGGGGCGCCGGACCTGAGCGGCTACTGGGAGTACCGCAGCACGACGCCGCTCGAGCGGCCGGCGGCGCTCGCGGGCCGGGCGGTGCTGACGCCCGAGGAGGAGGCGGAGTACCTGGTCGGGCGCCACGCCGCCATCGGGCGCGAGCGGGACCTGCAGCTCAACGCCGACTGGTGGCAGCCGGGGGGCCTGACCGACGGGCGGACGTCGCTGATCGTCGATCCGCCCGACGGCCGGCTGCCGGAGCGCACCGCGGCAGGCCGCGAGCGGGCGCGCACGCTGGGCATCGCCAGCCGGTTGCGGTCGGCCGACGGCCCCGAGGACCGCGAGCGCTACGAGCGCTGCATCATGGGGCGCACGGTGCCGTTGCTGGCGGTGTCCCCCAACCGGCTCGCGCAGATCTTCCAGACGCCCGACTACCTCGCCATCCTCCACGAGCAGAACTCAGACCTGCGCATCATCCCCCTCGACCGGCGACCGCCGCTCGCGTCCGGGCTCCGCCAGTGGCAGGGGAGCTCCCGCGGCCGTTGGGAGGGCGACACACTCGTCGTCGAGACGACCGGCTTCAAGGGGATATGGACGATTCAGGGTACGGGGCCGAACGCACGCTACGTCGAGCGCATTCGCCTCGCCGGCCCCGACCGGCTGCACTACGAGTTCACGGCGCACGACCCCGAGTCGTTCGCCGGGCCCTGGACGGTGATGTTCCCGATAACCCGCGCCGCCGGCCCCGTCTTCGAGAACGCCTGCCACGAGGGCAACTACAGCATGCCCCTCATCCTCCGCGGCGCCCGCGCCGAGGAACGCGGCCGACGGTAAACGGACCCGGCCGTTGCCGCCGGCGGCGGTCGGACGAAGCGACCGGGGGAGCAGGATCCGCCGTGGCGGCGCCGTGCCTGTCGTGTGTCACCGCGCGCTCCCGGGCCTGCGCCGGCGCCAGCAGCGGGTGATTCGAGGAGAACTCCTCTATGCTACGATTCGATGCTACGATCGGGTCATGGCGATCAACATCGCTCACCGGCACGACCTCGACGAGCGAGTCGAGCGGTTGGCCGCCCGCCTCGGCCTGCGGGGGCGCGGGCGCAAGACCGCGGTCATCGAGCGCGCGTTGGACGCGCTCGAGAACGAGGCCGGCAGGGGCGAAGCGGATCGAGTCGCCGTCCGGGCGTCCCTCGCTCGGTACGCAAAGGCGGCGCCGCGCCTGCGCGAGCGACTGGGGCACCTGGATCCCGGCGACGGCCGACCACTGTCCGAGGCGCTGCAGGACGACCTGTACGACGAGAGCGGGCTGCCGCGGTGATTGTCGTCGATACGTCCGCCATCGTCGCCATTCTGCTGGGGGAGGAAGGCGAGTCGGCGTTCCGGGAGCAGATGGAGATCGCCGGCAGGGCGCTGGTTTCCGCGGTGTCGGCGGTCGAGCTGGCCGCCGTGTCGGGGCGCGCCGACGCACTGTTCGAGGCCGCCCGCTCGTTCCTGAACGAACCCTACATCGCCGTCGAGCCGGTCGACGCGGAGCAGGCGGCCATCGCCGCCCGCGCCTACCGCCGCTTCGGCAAGGGGCGTCACCCCGCCGGCCTGAATCTCGGCGACGTGTTCCCGTACGCGCTCGCGCGCCAGAGGAGACTGCCGCTGCTGTTCAATGGCGGCGACTTCTCGCGGACCGACATCGAGAGTGCGATACCGCAGTCCGAGAGAACGGCGCGCGCGGACGGCGGCGAAGAGGTGTGAGCCGCCCCTCAGGCGCCCGCGCCCGTTTCCGTGGTGCAGGCTCCTGCGACACCGCCGGCAGCCCCCGGCGGCCCTCGGTGCTACGCGGGGGCAGGCGCCCCGCGCCGTCGGACCCGGCACAGCGTGTGGCGAAGTTGCCGCCGCGTCGAGCGACGATCCAGCCTGGCTGATCGGGCCAGTTCGTCGGACTGCTCGTAGTCCCGGTCAACATCCGGCCGTCGGATCCATGGCCGCGCTAGTGGTGTGTCCGCGAAATGGCTTTGCATCGCACCGCCGTGGTCGACAAGACCGGCACCCCCGGTTTCGGGCGCCAACTGAGGGCAGCCGCGTGTGGCCCACGGAAGCTGAACTGTAAGGTCACTCCAGTGACACACCACTAGTCGGTGCGCAGCACCGCAGCGGGATCGAGCGCGGTCGCGCGGCGCGCGGGAACATAGGCCGCGAGCCCCGCGAGCAGCGCGAACAGCGCCGGGACCACCAGGTACGTGGCGGGGTCCCACGGGCTGACGCCATGGAGCTGGGATGAGAGCGACGACATCAGGACGGCCGCGGCCAGCTCTCCGATGACGACGCCGGCGCTCGCGAACGCCAGCGCGTGGCACACGAAGCGCGTGCGGACGCCGGCACGGGTCGCGCCGAGGGCGAGCCGGATGCCGATGTCGCGACGCCGGCGCGCGGCGGCGTAGGCGATGACGCCGTAGATGCCGATCATCCCCAGGAATACGCCGAGGACGGCGAACCCCAGCACCAGGGTCGTCGTGAAGCGCGGGCGGCTGACGGCCTGGGCCATGACGTCGCCCATCGCACGGATGCGGCTGACCGGCGTCTCCGCGTCGAGCGAGGCGACCACCGCCCGCAGGTTGTCGGTCACCAGGGCCGGGTCGGCGCCGGCGTGGACGACCACGGACATCGCGTCGATGGCGCCGAGGTGCTGGGCCAGGGGCAGATACAGGGTCGTGCCCTGCTCGCCCGCGGGTCCCCGCCAGCGGACGTCCTCCACCACGCCGACCACGGTACGCCAGGGGTCGGCGTCTCCCTGACTGCCCGGGAACTGGATGCGCCGGCCGACGGCGGTCTCGCCCGGCCACCAGGTCTCGGCCAGGCGCCGGCTGACGAGCACGACGCGCTGCGCGCCGCTCGAGTCGGCCTCGGTGAAGGCGCGGCCTTCGACGATGGGCACGCCGAGGGCGGTCAGGTAGTCGGCGCTCACGGCCGTTCGCAGGTCGGTCGACGGCCACTCCCCGCCCTCGGTGGCCGGGTTCGGCCGTCCCTCGATCGTGAACACGCTGAAGCCGAAACCGGCCCCGAAGGGCTCGAAGACGGTCGACAGCCCCACCGCGCGGACGAAGGGAAGGGCGCGAAGACGTTGCTCCAGCGCCGTGTAGAAGCCGAGCCTGGCGGTATCGTCGGGATGACGCGCGGCCGACGGCGCGACCTCGGCCACGACGCGGCGCTCCGGGCTGAGTCCGACGTCGACGGCGAGCTGCGAGGCCAGGCTCCGGGCCAGCAGGGCGGCCGCGATGGCGAGGGTGACGGCCGCCGCGGTCTCGACGGTGACGAACAGGTCGAGACCGCGGCCCGTCGTTCCAACGACGCTTCCGCGCGAGCCCGATCGCGCCGCCTCCTCGCCCGCGCGCGCCGCGCGCAGCGCCGGCAGCGTGCCGGCGGCCAGCGCGGTGACGACCGAGAGCACCGCGGTGAAGCCGAGGACCACGCCGTCGACGCGAATCCCGTCCGCCCGCGGAACGTCCGCGGGCAGGAGCGCGACGAGGGCCGGCACGCCGGCCCAGGCGACGGCGAGGCCCGCCGCGCCCCCGAGCAGGCAGACGAGCGCGCTCTCGGTCAGGAGCTGCCGGACGACGCGGCCGCGGCCGGCCCCGAGGGCGACGCGCAGGGCCAGCTCGTGCCGGCGGGCGGCGGCGCGCACCTGCTGAAGGTTGGTCAGGTTCACGGCCCCGATCAGCCACACCGCGGCGACCGCCGCGAGCAGCAGGAGCAGCATCGGGCGCACCTCGCCCAGCCGGTCCTCCCGCCACGTCCGGAGGGTGACGCGCGTCCCGTAGTCGTCGGGCATCCGCCACGGGAACAGCCCGGCGAACCGCGGGCCGAGCGCCCGCATCTCGTCCGTCGCCGCCTCCAGGGAGACGCCGGGGCGGAGCCGGCCGACCAGGAACGCGGTGCGCGCCCACAGGCCGACCGGGCTCGCCGCGTCCACGGTCATCGGCACCCAGAGGTCCACGCCGGCCGACGGGAAGTCGAAGTCCGGCGGCATGACGCCCCGCACCTCGTGGGCGACCCCGTCGAGCGGCACCGTCCGCCCGACGACGGCCGGATCGGCGCCGAAGCGCTGCCGCCACAGCGAGTCGCTCAGGAGGGCGGCCGGCGCGGCGCCGGGGCGCTCGTCGTCGAGGCGGAAGCCGGGACCCAGCGCCGGTGTCCGGCCCAGACGGGCCAGTAGATCGCCCGTGATCGGCACGACGCTCACGCGCAAGGGCTCGTCGAGTCCGGTCAGGGACCGGTCGTCCGGCGGGACGTAGGCGGCGACTTCGAGGGTGCGCGCCCGCTCACGCAGCTCGACGAGCTCGCCGACGTAGCCGATGTCGAGGATGCGGACCAGGCGGTCCGGTTCCTCGACCGGCAGCGGGCGCAGGAGAATGCCGTGGAGGGCGCTGAAGATGGCCGTCGTCGCTCCGATGGTGAGGGCCAGGGTGGCGACCGACATCGCCGCGAACCCGGGACCGCGGGCGAGGGTGCGCGCGCCGCACCGCAGGTCCTGCCGCAACTGATCGAGCCAGCGCCAGCGCCAGAGGTCCCGGACGTCCTCCCGGATGAGCCCGGCGTTGCCGAGCGTCGCCCGCGCCGCCCGCGCGGCGTCCGCGGGCGACATGCCCCGCTCGAGGTTCTGCCGCGTCTCGAGCTCCAGGTGCAGGGAGAGCTCCCGTTCGATGTCCTTCTCCGCCCGCTTTGCGCGGCGGCGGCGGAGCCCCGACAACAGACGAGCGAGCGGTACGCACAACGGCATGGGGCGACCCTCCGACATGAAGATAATCTACAATGAATCAGGTATTGTAGATTGTCAAGGCATATGCGCCATAATACCGGCATGCGCTCATGCGAGATCTCGGCAAGGGAGGACTGGCGATGACCGATCGTGCCTGTGTCGATTCGTTGCTCCAGCGTCGGCTGGGCCGCCGCGATCTGCTGACCGGCGGCCTGGGTCTGCTCGGGCTCGCGGCCGCCCGACGCGCCTCGGGCCTGTCTCTCTTCCAGCCCTCCGCGTTTCCCCTGGGCGTCGCGTCGGGCGACCCGACGCCGGACGGCGTCGTCCTCTGGACGCGGCTCGCGCTCGACCCGCTGAACGGCGGCGGCATGCCCCCTGACGACGTCGAGGTCGTCTGGGAGGTGGCGCGCGACGAGGGGATGGCCGATGTCGTGCAGCGCGGCACGAGCATCGCCCGCGAGGCGCTCGGCCACAGCGTGCACGTCGAGGTGGACGGGCTCGAGCCGGGGCGCTGGTACTGGTACCGGTTCCGCGCCGGCGCCGACGAGAGCGCGGTGGGGCGGACCCGCACGCTGCCGGCCGCGGGCACGCGCACCGACCGGCTGCGGTTCGCCTTCGCCTCGTGCCAGCACTACGAGCAGGGGTACTTCACGGCGTACCGGCACATGGCCGAGGACGACCTCGACCTCGTCTTCCACCTCGGCGACTACATCTACGAGTACGAGGGGCGCGACGGGCGGGTGCGCAGGCACACCGGCGACGAGATCGAGCTGGTCGACGACTACCGCAACCGGTACGCGCTCTATCGCAGCGACCCCGACCTGCAGGCGGCGCACGCGGCGTTTCCGTGGGTCGTCACGTGGGACGACCACGAGGTGGACAACAACTACGCCAACCTCGTGTCGGAGGAGGAAGGGCTGCCGGCCGAGCTCTTCCGGCGGCGCCGCGCCGCCGCCTATCAGGCGTACTACGAGCACATGCCGTTGCGCCGGTCGTCGCTGCCGAACGGTCCCGACCTGCAGCTCTACCGCGCCTTCGCCTGGGGCGACCTCGCCTCGGTCCACGTGCTCGACACGCGGCAGTACCGCACCGACCAGCCGTGCGGCGACCGCCGCGGAAACTGCGACGGCATCTACGACCCCGCCGCGACGCCGCTCGGCGAGGCGCAGGAGCGCTGGCTCATGGACGGGCTCGACGCCTCGACCGCGCGCTGGAGCGTCATCCCGCAGCAGATCATGATGGCGCGAATCGACTACACGCCCGGCGACGGCGAGTCCTACTCCGCGGACGTCTGGTCCGGCTACGAGGCCGCACGGCGCCGGCTGATGGAGTTCCTGGCGACCCGCCGGCCCGCGAACCCCCTCGTCCTCACCGGCGACATCCACAGCAACTGGGTCACCGACCTCAAGGTCGACTACCGCGACCCCGCCGCGCCCGTGGTCGGCACCGAGCTCGTCGGCACATCCATCAGCTCGGGCGGCGACGGCGTGGACACCCGCGACTCCACCGCCGCGCTCCTCGCGGAGAACCCGGCCGTCCGTTTCTTCAACGCCCAGCGCGGCTACGTGCGCTGCCATCTGACGCCCGAGCAGTGCCGGGCCGACTACCAGGTCCTGGAGTACGTCACCCGGCCCGGCAGCCCCATCTCGACGCGCGCGTCGTTCGTCGTCGAGGACGGCCGGCCCGGTGCGCAGCGGCTCTGATCAACTCGGGCCCGTCGTCGCGGCGGCCGGCGGGTCGCTGCCGGATGCCCGCGGCGATGCCGTCCGGGTTGTCGCACAGCCGGACGGGCGTGCCGACCGGCCGGTCGCGCGGCCACCGTTCGTCGAGGGTGTCGACGTCGTCGCGGCGGCCGTTCTTCATCACACAGCAGATGCGCGCCCCGACGTCGTCTCGCGGGCGTCATCGCGGCGGGGCGGCACGCTCGAACAGGCGGGACGGATGCCGTCCGCCGCGAACGTCGTCCGCCGCCGCGAGCAGGCGGTCCGGCGCTGCGAGGTTGCGTTCGGCCATGGCTTCGAGGAAGTCGACGACCGCGGCCTGCTCGCCGGCGTCCACGAGGTCGAGCAGGACACGCCAGGTGGCCACCCCATGACCGTAGGTCAGCCCCTCGGCCGGGGGCGCCGCGGAGGCGCGGCGGAGCGCGTCGACGGACGCGTCGACGTCGCCGTCGAGCATGGCCGCCGAGGCGAGCGTCATGTGCGCCTGGTAGATGAACGAGCCGGCATCGGGCACGCCCGCGAAGCGGGGCGCGAGGTCGAGCACGTCTTCCGCGAAGCGTCTCGCGTTGTCCGTCTTCGTCTCGGCGTAACCCGCCAGGTTGCGGTCGTCGAACCGCGCGGCCACGCGGACGCTCTGCAGCGCACGGACCGCGGCTTCTGCCATCGCTTCGAAGCGCTCGGCCGGGGGCAGGGCGGCCAGGGCGTCGTACTGCTCGGCCGGGGCCACGGCGCGGTCGCGTAGCCATGCAGCGCGGCTTCGCTCGCTCGCCACCAGGTCCGCCAGCATCGTCCGGGTCCGCGCCGACTCCGGATCGAGCCGCGCGGCGCGTTCGAGGCAGTCCCTGGCCAGCAGGACGTCCTCCGGAAAGCTGTTCCGGTTGTAGCGCGGCGCGTTGAGCACGTACTCGGCGGCGGCGGTCAGCAGGACCGGATCGCTCGACGCGGCGAGGCGGGCGCGCGCACGCGCGGCAAACGCGCTGTCCGGGTCGAAGCCGGTCACCTCGACGAGCGGGCCGCCGTCGGTGACGCGGACGCGGTAGCCGGTGGCGCCGGCCGCGTAGAACCGGCCCAGGCGGGCCGACCAGCGGCCCGTCGGGTCTTCCGTCCGGCGCTGGAGCAGGATCTCCTCGGCGCGCGGCCGGTCGCCATGCCTCACCGCGACCTCGGTGTCGGGAAAGTCGTCGAGGAGCCGCTCGACCGGCCAGCTCGCGACGGTGGCGGTGTCCATTTGCCGCTGGATGTCCAGGAACGGGTTCCCCGTCCCGTCCGCGGCCGGGCGGCACGCCGCGACCGCGATCGCGATCAGGCAGCAGCAGGCACCCAGGGCGGCGGTGGAGAACGGCGATGTGGCGCGCCGGGGCGCCCGCCGCAGGATGTGCGCGATTCGCCGGGTCAGTGACGAGCTTCCATGCATGCCGACACCCTCCCACGAGAAACGGCCACCGCGCGCGCGGACGGCGATGGCCATCGATCTCAGCACGTCGACGTAGGCCTGGGGCGCGCGCACCGTGCGCAGGGCCGCCTCGTCGCACGCCTGCTCGGCGGTCAGGGCGAGGGCGCGGCGCAGCCACCAGGCGAGCGGATGGAACCAGAACAGGCAGCGGTTCAGCGAGGCGAGCCCGGCGACGAGGGGGTCGCGCCTCGCGACGTGCGCGTGCTCGTGCGCAAGTACGGCGCGGAGCGTAGCCCCGGGCCACCGTTCCCAGCCAGGCGGCAGCACCACGGTCGGCCGGAAGAGGCCCACCGTGACCGGCACCGCGACGCGGTCCGACTCGCTGATCCGGATTGGGAGGGCGCCGAGCCGCCGGCGGGGCGGCCCGTCGATGGGCCGCGCGCCGCGCGCGAGCCGCCGCGAGCCCCACAACCCGAGCACGAGTCGCAGCAGCATCGACGCCATGCCCGCGGCGTAGACGGCGAGAGCGGCCGCCGCCCACGGCCGCCCGCTGGCCGCCCTCGGCTGCCCGCTTGCGGCCCGCGGCCACGCGCCTGGAGAAGGCGCCGCCGGCGCCGGGTCGTGCGAGGCGCCGTGCTCCCGACGAGGCGGCGTCAGCGGCAGGGGAGCCGGGGTCGCCGGACTCCGATCGGTCCGCGGGCCGGGCGTCATGGCGACGGCGGCGGTGAGGACGTCGCGCGCGGCGGGCGGAACCGGCACGTCGACGGCCGGCACGAGGCGCGAGAGCGCCGGCATCAGCAGCATCGCGACGAGCACGACGGTCCACGCGGCGTGCCGGGTCGCGCCGGCCCGTACCCGCAGGGCGGCAAGGGCCGCCGCCACGAACGCCGCGACCAGCGCCGCCCGCAGCGACGCGTCGGCCAGCGCCTCCAGCACCATCCCGCTCATCCCGCTCACGACCGCCCCCCCCGCCCCGCCTTCGCCTTGCCCCTGGCCCGGCGCGCGAGGCGTTCGAGCTCGTCCACCGAGAGCACCTGCTCGTCGACCATGCCCACGAGGAACTGCTCGGTCGAGCCCGCGCAGAAGCGGTCGATGATGCGCCGCACGGCGGACGCGGCAATGCCCTGCGGCGGCAGCTCGGCCCGGTAGACGAACGTCTTGCCCGCCACCCGGTGGCTCAGGTAGCCGCGGGCTTCAAGGCGCCTCAGCACCGTCCGTACGCTCGAATCCTTGAGCGGATGGGCGGGCAGCAGCCCTTCGCGGACCTGCTCCGCGGTCGCCTCGCCGCCGGACCAGATCACCTCCATGACGGCCTGCTGCAGCTCGGTCAGGAGGGCGTTACGGATAGTCACGTTACTGAGTGTAGCACATATGTCCGGTTTCGAGCGAGATCCGGGGCCGAGCCCTCGTCGAAGTCGGGCGTGCGCATGGCGGCGGGATCCGGTCAGCGACCTGCCCCGGCCGACGGTGCGGAAGGCCACGGCCAGACGCCCCCGGACCGTCGCGGGCCCCGGGCGACAGGCGCGATCGCACGTCCGACGCATTCCGCATGAGGGCGAGCGCCGCCCACGCATCGGCCGGGAGTCAGCGGGAGTACCGGGCTGTTTGCAGGTCTGCCAGCCCCCGGCGGGCGAAGAGCTCAGCAGATCACCAACTGCGGAATCTGCCGGAAGTGGCGGTCGGACGTGCAGAGCACGAGATCGTGCTGGACGGCGAGGGCCGCGATCCAGAGGTCGTTCGTCGGCATCGGGCGTCCGTCGTCGCGAAGCTGCCGGTGCAGCTGCGCGTAGCAGTGCGTCGTCTGCTCGTCGGGCGCGAGCACGGACACCCGCGGACTGGCCAGGAACCGCTGCAGGTTGGCGGCGTTCGTCGACTCGCGATTGCCGGCCGCGAAACCGGCCCGCAACTCACCCAGCACGATGAGGGGCAGGACTGCACCGTGCGGAGGAGCTCGACCCTGGCGGCAATCCCGCGCATGAAGTCGCTGTAGGCGTTCGTGTCGAGGGCGACGTTCATTGCCACGACTCGTCGTCGATGCGGTCGAACTCGGCGACGGCGAGGTCGAACTGGGGATCTTCCTGCCACGTGCCGACCAGGTGGTCCAGATCGGTGTGTCTGACGGGAGCGGCCTCCAGGGCCAGCCCGCGGGCCAGCGCGTCGATGACGACCGTATTGAGACTCTTCGACTCGCGTCTGGCGCGCTGCCGAAGGGCGCGATCGATCTCGTCGGGAACGGCTCGAATGGTGTACTGCATGCTGTCTGCGCAGGCATGGTATCAGCTCTCGATGCGGTCCCGGGTGAGCCGGGCGGCCACCGCCCCGACCGCGGCCTCGGCCCGGGGCAGCGCGACGCCGGGCCGGAGACGCGCCTTGACGAAGAGCGAGTGGTGGCCCCGTGGCTCCCGCGTCTTCTCACCTCCGCGAAACGGTGCTCCGCCAGAATCCGACAGACGTCGCGGCCGGAGAGAACACGCAGCTTACCCAACCGCCACCTCGACCTGCGTCACGTAGACTTCGTCGCGCAGGCGGGCCTCGATTTCCTCCGCGGAGGCTGTCTCGAAGAACAGCCCGAGGGCCTCCTCCAGGTTGTCCCTCGCTTCGGAGACGGTGTCTCCCTGGCTGACGACATCCACTTCGGGGCAGAGAGCGACGTAACCGTCGCCCTCGCGCTCGATGATCGCGGTCAGCTTTCTTGTCATCGGTGCTCTTGAGCGGGAGCGCGAGCGGCATCGGCGCTCAGCCCGCTACCCGCCCCCGACCCCTCAATCCTGCCCGCTCTCCCGAGTCCGCTCCTCCAACCGCGCACCCCCCAGGATGTTCGGCATCGCGTAGTTCCCCTCATGACACGCGTACTCGAACATCGGCAGCTCGGTCCACTTCATCGGAATCCGCGCCGTCCACGGCGCCGACCACGTCGCCGGGTCGCTGATCGTGAACTCGTAGAGCAGCGTGTCCGCGTCGACTCGGGTGAACCGCTCGACGAGATGCCGGTCCCTGGTCGAGCCCCGGTAGCCGTGCTTGTCGCTGAAGTGCGTGGTCTCGACCACCAGCGTGTCGCCCTCCCAGACGCCGCGCGACTCGCCGGTCCACGACTCGATGTCGGGGCGCGGGCGGCCGTCGAGGGGGATGATGCGCGAGTCGTGCACCATCTCGTTGAGCACCACGACGTGGTCGGGCGTCTGAAAGAGCTGCATGTGCTGGTTGTAGAAGCCGGGGGTCATCGGGGGTCCGGTGTTGAACCCGAGGATGCAGCGGTCGAACGCGCTGCGGTCGGTGTACGAGTCGGCGGGGTGCGCCTCGCGGTACGCGCGCCGCTCGTCGGCGCGGCGCTGCCCCTCGTCGCTCAGGGCGGGGATGCGCCCGTCCGGCGGGTCGACGACGAGCGACGTGCGGCGGTCGTCGATGACGGTGGTGCCGAAGTCGAGCCAGAAGTTGTTGTAGCCGCCGACGTTGCCCCCGGCCTCGGTCCGGCGGGGCGCGGCTTCCCAGAGGCGGATGTTCCGGTCCACCCGCTCCTGCTCGATGGTGGCCGCCTCCTCCTCGGTCAGGAACGCCTGGTCCCCCCGGTCCTCGGGCCGCTCGAGCGGCGTGGCGGTCTTGAAGTCCCAGATGCCCTGCAGGTCCGGGGCGCCCCACGGGGTCCGCGGCACGTCCTGGCCGGCGGCGGCGCCGGCCGCCAGAACGACTAGCACCACCGCCAGCGCCGACGCAACGCTTCGACCCTTCACCACCGTCATGGCTCTACCTCCCAGTCACGGGCGCCCACTTCGCACGGTCGCCCCGACCGTTTACGATAGCCGGTGCCGGGGCTTCTGTAAACGCGGCCACGGAACCCGGAGCGCCCTGCCTGACGCCGCCGCGGCCGTCCAGAGCAGTACGCTGTCCGGGCTTGGGCGCGATTTGGAGTTGCGGTCATCGCGGCGGCCATCGGGATGAGCCCGTACGCCGTGACCAGCGGGCTGGCAACCGGGCGTCGGCGCGACGGCGTCGGGCATCGACAGGGCGTGTTCGAGCCCGCGTCGACAGGGCGCGTGCGGCGGAACCGCGTCGACGGGGCGCGTGCGGCGGAACCGCGTCGACGGGGCGCGTGCGGCGGAACCCGCGTCGACAGGGCGCGTGCGACGGAGTAGGATGCAGGAGCAAATCAGGAGAGAGTCCATGCCGAACAGAGTCAGCCGTCGCGAGCTGCTGGCCGGCGCCATCGCGGCCGCGGCCATGCCGGCCGCCGCCGGGCGCGCCCGCGCGCAGAGCGGAGACACCACGAGTCAGGCGGGGCCGGGGGCCAGCCCGCTGGGCGCCCGCTCGCCCCACGTGACGATACGGCGCGACGCCCGCGGGCCGGTCGCCTCGCGCACGCCGCTGCAGGACCTGCAGGGCACCATCACGCCGTCGGACCTCCACTTCGAGCGCCACCACGCGGGCATCCCCGACGTCGACCCCGACGACTACCGGCTCCTCGTCCACGGCATGGTCGAGCGGCCGATGGTGTTCACCCTCGCCGACCTCAAGCGCTTCCCGGCCACCTCGCGCATCTGCTTCCTCGAGTGCTCGGGCAACTACCCGACGGGGGCGGGGCCCGAGACGAAGCCCGAGGGGGTCTGCGGCATGACGTCGACCACCGAGTGGACCGGCGTGTCGCTGGCGACGCTCTTCCGCGAGGTCGGGGCAAGCCCCGACGCCACGTGGTTCCTCGCCGAGGGCCAGGACGCGGCGGTGATGACGCGCAGCGTCCCCATGGAGAAGGCGCGGGACGACGCCTTCGTGGCCTACGCCCAGAACGGCGAGGCGCTGCGGCCGGGGCAGGGCTATCCGGTGCGGCTGCTGCTGCCGGGGTGGGAGGGCAACTCGAACGTCAAGTGGCTGCGGCGCATCGAGCTCGCCGACCGGCCGTTCATGACCCGCGAGGAGACCTCGAAGTACACCGACCCGCTCGCCGACGGCACCGCGCGGCAGTTCAGCTTCGTCTTCGACGCCCGCTCCATCATCACCGCGCCGGCGTGGCCCGACGTGGTCGAGCCCGGGTGGATCGAGCTGCGCGGCATCGCGTGGTCGGGACGAGGCGCCATCGCGCGGGTGGAGGTGAGCACCGACGGCGGCGGCACCTGGGAGGAGGCGCGGCTGCAGGCGCCGGTGCTGCGGCAGGCGCACACGCGCTTCCGCCACCTGTGGCGCTGGGACGGGGCCGAGACCGAGATCATGAGCCGGGCCGTCGACGACACCGGCTACGTGCAGCCGACGCGCGCGGCGCTCCGGGCCGAGCGCGGGCGGCGGGCGCGGCGGTACCACCTGAACCCCATCACCGCGTGGCGCATCCGGCGGGGCGGGCGGGTCGAGTACCGGGTGGAGGAGCCATGGGACGCGTAACCCGCGCCGTGGGCGCTGCTGTCGCGGTGTTCGTCGGCCTCGCGGCGGCAGCGGCAGCGCAGCCGCAGGACGGACGGTTCGGCTTCGGCCGGCCCGCGACGGCCGAGGACATCGCGGCGTGGGACATCGACGTCATGCCCGACGGTGCCGGCCTCCCCGAGGGCTCGGGAACGGCCGAGAGCGGGGCCCCGGTCTACGCCGCGCAGTGCGCCGTCTGCCACGGGCCGGCCGGCGAAGGCGGCGTCGCTGACCGGCTGGTCGGCTACGACCCCGCGAGCACGCCCCCGTTCGGCCCGCGCTACGAGGCGTGGCGCGCCGCCGGCGACGACGTGCCGTTCTCGGTCGGCAACTACTGGCCCTACGCCACGACCCTCTTCGACTACATCCGCCGCGCGATGCCGACGGACGCGCCCGGCACCCTCGCCCCCGACGAGGTCTACGGGCTGGTCGCCTGGATTCTCGCCGAGAACGGCCTCATCGCCCCCGATGCCGTCATGAACACCGAGACGTTGCCCGCGGTCGAGATGCCGGCCCGCGACGTCTTCGTCCCGCAGGAACGGTAGCCGGCGCGCGCGTCGAGGACAGTGCTCGCCATAGATCCGCCAGCTGCGCGCGGACGCAGCCCGCTTCTGCCGTCTTCCGGGCCTGCCACGCGGCAAGGTTTCTTCCGACACCGTCCTGACGCAGACCGTGAGGCGCTCCGGCGGGCGGGCGCCCTGCCGACGAGGCGCTCGTGGCCGCCGCGAAGCGAACCGCTGCAACCGGCGCCGGTGGCCGTCTCGCCCGTCCGGCACTCGGCCCTCCATCGGACTACCACAACAGAGAGTGAGGTCTCCACATGCGCGTTTCCGCCCCGGTCGCCACGTTCTGTCTGCTGCTCTCCGTCGCCGCCGCCCACGGCCAGCCGGCGCCCGAGCTCGAGTACGACGCGGTGGCGCCGCTGAAGCTGCCGCCCGACCTCTATCTCGGCGAGAACGCCGGCGTCGCCGTCGACTCGCGCGGTCACGTCTTCGTCTACACCCGGTCCGGGACCGACGCCACCATCATCGCCCCCCGGGCCGCCTCGCTCTACGAGTTCGCGCCCGACGGCAGCTTCGTCCGCGAGATCGGCGGCAACCTCTACTCGAAGGCGTGGGCGCACGCCGTCCGGGTCGACGCCGACGACAACATCTGGCTGGTCGACAACGGCTCGAGCATGGCCGTCAAGCTGAGCCCGGCCGGCCGGGTGCTGCAGGTCTTCGGGCGCCGTGCGGAATCGACCCACGCCCGCTACCCCCGCTGCACGGGGCCGTACTGCCCGCCGCACTCGCTGCGCCCGCCGTACTACGAGTCGCCCGACGCCCTGCCGCCGCCCGCGCGCGACGGCCTGTTCGACGAGGTGACCGACGTCGCCTTCGATCCCGACGGCAACGTCTACTTCAGCGACGGCTACAACAACGCCCGGGTCGCCAAGTACGACGCCGACGGCAACTGGGTCGGCTCGTGGGGCGAGCGGGGCAGCGGGCCGGGGCAGTTCCGCCTCCCCCACGGCATCGCCGCCGACGACCGGGGCCGCGTCTACGTGGCCGACCGGTCGAACAACCGGGTCCAGGTGTTCGAGTCGGACGGCACGTTCGTGCGCGAGATCACGCTCGCGGATCTGCGGCGGCAGGCGCCGGTGCCGCCCGACTACGCGCCCCAGGTCGCGAGCTTCGGACGGCTGCCCGACGGCAGCTACAACTCGCTGTGGCCCAACTCGATCTGCATCACGCCGGGGCCCGACCCGGTCATGTTCACCCAGGACATGTTCCCCGGCCGCATCTACAAGATGTCGCTCGACGGCACCGTGCTCGGCTACTTCGGCCGGGACGGCCAGGCCGTCGGCCAGTTCGGCTGGATCCACGGCCTGGCGTGCCCGTCGGCCGACGAGGTCTGGGTCGCCGAGCTGCTGACCTGGCGCGTCCAGAAGATCACGCTCCGCGACTGACGCGCCGATCGGCATGAGCCAGGGCTTGACGCCAACCCGCCGAGCCGGTCGGCGCCGGCACGAGGACGGTCGGCCGGCGAGCGGAGTGGCCGACGCCCCGCTCGACGTCGAGGGCGATGGACGACGTGCCGAGCGGTCAGGCGCATCGTCCTTCGTTCCTGCAAGTCATTCCACCGGGTTCCAGACCCGGTCGAAGCCGAAGCTGCCGAAGTCCTTCACGTTGGCGGTGGCGAACTCGGTGACGCCCTGCCGCCGCAACGACAGGGCGAGGCGCGCATCGTAGACTCGGCGGCGGGGGAAGCGCGCCTTGGCCGCCAGCCGCCAGAGCTCGTCGTGCAGCGGCGCGCTCTCGGGGTCGAGTCCGACGAGCATCCACCGCGGATGGCGGCGGTAGCTCTGCACGACCTCGACCGCCGCGGCCGCCGGCAGGGGCCTGACGAGCACCGCGGGGTTCCTCAACAGCGTATAGAGCTCCACCAGCACCAGCTCCGAAACGGCGACGTCGTCACGGGGTGTGAGGTCTTCGAGAAAGGCGCGGGCCCGGTCGTGGAAGGGGCTGGCGCGGCTGAAGGCGTGGAGCAGGATGTTGGTGTCGAACGACGTCACCGCCGGCGCTTCCCTTCCTGTCCGGTCTTTCGAAGTGCCTCCATGGTCCGCGCCTCGAGGTCGTCGAGCGCAGCCTCGCGGACCGCTTCGTGGCCGAGGCCGCGCCAGCCGACGGTGTCCGACGTCGGTGGCCGCCAGGGCGACAGGGGTGGCGTCACGACGGGATACCGGGCCAGGAACTGCTCGGCCGCTCGTCGCATGGTCTCGGCCAGAGACCATTCCCGGGAGGCGGCCAGCCGCTTGATGTCACGATACAGCGCGTCCGGGAGCTGAATCTGCGTCTTGATCACGCCATCACTTATACATCGCCATCAAAACGATATCAATCGATCGCGGCGCGCGGGCTCTTGACGTCGGCGGTTCGAGGCGTCATGGTCGGCACGAGGACGGTCCGAGGTAGCGAACCGCGGGAGAGCACGATGCAACGGAGACTGGGACGGTTGGCGGTGGGGGTGCTTCTGGCGGCGGGGGTAGCGGGGCCCGCGCTGGTCGCGCAGAGCGGCGATGCGACGGCGATCACCGGCGTGGTCACCGGCGCCGCCGGCCCCGAGGCGGGCGTCTGGGTCATCGCCGAGACCGGCGATCTGCCGACGACCTTCCGCAAGATCGTGGTGACCGGCGACGACGGCCGGTTCCTGCTGCCGGAGCTGCCCGAGGCGAGCTACTCGGTCTGGGTGCGCGGGTACGGCCTCGTCGACTCGACGCCGGTGGCCGCCGAGCCGGGGCAGGACCTGCAGTTGGCGGCGGCCGCCGCGGGGACGCCGCAGGAAGCCGCCGCGGTCTATCCGGCCGCGTACTGGCTCTCGCTGATCGAGCCGCCCGGGGCGGGCGAGTTCCCGGGCACCGGCCCCGAGGGCAACGGCATCAGCGAGGACCTCCGCACCCGCGACGAGTACCTCTACAACGTGAAGGCCTGCCTGCGCTGCCACCAGGTCGGCGGCGAGTTCACGCGCGGGCACCCCGACGGGCTCGACTACGACTCGAGCGCCGACGCGTGGGACGCGCGGGTCCGCATGGGGCAGCGCGGGGCCGAGATGAGCATGTGGATGTCGCGCTTCGGCCGCGGGCGCGGGCTGCGCATGTTCGCCGACTGGAGCGACCGCATCGCCACCGGCGAGGTGCCGCCGGCGCCGCCGCGCCCGCGGGGGGTCGAGCGCAACCTGGTCCTCACCCAGTGGGAGTGGACCGACGAGATGGGGAAGATCCACGACGAGGCGTCGACCGACAAGCGCAACCCGACGGTGAACGCCGACGGCCCCATCTACGGCGTGGACATCGCCAACGACAACCTCGCCATGCTCGACCCGAACACCCACACCGCGACGATGGTGCGCATCCCGACCCTGGCCGACCGCTCGACGATGCGGGCGTCCTACGCGCAGTCGGGCTACCCGCCGTCGCGCCTCGCCGACCTCGCGCGTTTCAACCCCGCGAGCATCCACAACCCGATGCTCGACAGCCGGGGCCGGGTCTGGTACACGGCGACGTTGCGCCCGCCGGAGAACCAGCCCGACTGGTGCCTGGACGGCTCCGACAACGAGTTCGCGCGGTACTTCCCGGTGGAGCGGTCGGGCCGCAACGTGAGCTACTACGACCCCGGGACGGGGGAGTTCACGATGGTGGACACCTGCTTCGGCAGCCACCACCTGCAGTTCGCGCACGACGAGAACGAGACCCTGTTCCTCAGCCGGCCCAACAGCGACGTGTTCGGCTGGGTCGACACGAAGCTCTTCGACGAGACCGGCGACGGGCGGCTCGCGCAGGGGTGGTGCCCGACGGTGGTCGACACCAACGGCGACGGCCGCATCACGAAGCCGTGGAACGAGCCGTCGCTGGCCCGCGGCTCCCGGTTCGAGGAGGACCCGACCGCGAGCACCTGGGACTTCGACCCGGCGCTCGACACGCGCGTCACGGTGGGGGCCTACGGCATCATCGTCAACCCCGTCGACGGGTCCGTCTGGGGCGCGCAGGACTCCTATCCGGGCAGGATCGTCCGCCTCGTGGTGGGCGACGACCCGCCGGAGAGCTGCGTCGCCGAGGTGTTCGAGGTGCCCTCCGAGCGCTGGGACGTGGAGGCGGCGGGCGAGCGCGGCTTCATGCCGCGCGGGCTCGACGTCGACACGAACGGCGTCATCTGGACGGCGCTCTCGGGGACGAACCATCTCGCGAGCTTCGACCGGAGCCGGTGCGGGCGGCTGACCGGCCCCGACGCGCACACCGGACGGCACTGCGCGGAAGGGTGGACCCTGCATCCCCTGCCGGGTCCGGTGTTCAAGGGGACGAACGTCCGGGCCGACTACAACTATTACAACTGGGTCGACCAGTTCGACACCCTCGGCCTCGGCGAGAACGTGCCCATCGCCACCGGCACCGGCTCGGACTCGCTGGTGGCGCTGCTGCCAGGGACGGGGGAGACGGTGGTCATGCGCGTGCCCTATCCCCTCGCCGGCTTCCACCCGAGGGGCCTCGACGGCCGCATCGACGACCCCGACGCCGGCTGGAAGGGCCGGGGCGTCTACTCGTCGACCGGCTCCGACACGGTGTGGCACGCCGAGGACGGCTTTGCGGTCGACAACGGCGAGTACCGGTCGGTGTCGAAGCCGATCCTCGTCAAGTTCCAGTTCCGGCCGCACCCGCTGGCGAGGTGAATTAGCTCTTGACGCCGATCGTCGGAACCGCCATTCTCGGCACGAATCGCCCGGTGCGGGCGACCGGGGCGTTCGAGGACGGCCAGGAAGGGGAAACGGCCATGAAGCGAAGCATCTGTGCCATTGCGGCTCTCGCGTTGGGGCTGCCGCTGGCGATCGCCGCCAACGACGATCTGATGTCGCGGCAGAACGACGACAACCAGTGGGTGTTGCCGGGGAAGAACTACTCGGCGACGCGCTACAGCTCGCTAGACCAGATCACCGCGGACAACGTCGCGAACCTCACCCAGGTCTGGTCGTTCTCGACGGGCGCGCTGCGCGGCCACGAGGGGCAGCCCCTGGTGGTGGACTCGACGATGTACGTTCACAGCGCGTACCCGAACCACGTCTACGCCATCGACCTCACGGAGGAAGGCTGGCCCATCAAGTGGCGGTACACGCCGGTCCAGGACGACCGCGCGGTGCCCGTCGCCTGCTGCGACCTGGTCCACCGCGGCGTGAACTACGTCGACGGCCGGATTCTGATGACGACGCTCGACGGGCACGTCATCGCGCTCGACGCCGAGAGCGGCGAGGAGCTGTGGAAGACGAGGAACGCCGACCCGTTGCGGGGCGAGACGATGACGATGGCCGGCCTCGTGGTCAAGGACAAGTACATCGTAGGCGTCTCCGGCGGCGAGTTCGGCATCCGCGGCTGGGTGGCCGCCTACGCCGTCGAGTCGGGCGAGCAGCTCTGGAAGGCCTACAGCATGGGCCCGGACGAGGACGTCATGCTCGCCCCCGACTTCAACGAGGCCAATCCCCACTACGGCGGGTCCGGGGCGGGCACGGAGACGTGGCCGGGCGACCGCTGGCGGAACGGCGGCGGCGCCACCTGGGGCTGGTACGCGTACGACCCCGACCTCGACCTGGTCTACTACTCCACCGGGAACCCGGGGACGTGGAACCCGACGCCGCGCGAGGGCGACAACAAGTGGTCGATGACGATCTTCGCCCGCGATCCCGACACGGGTCTGGCGAAGTGGGCGTACCAGATGACGCCGTGGGACGCCTGGGACTACGACGGCGTCAACGAGCACGTGCTGCTCGACCTCACCGTCGACGGCCGGGACGTGAAGGCGCTCGTGCACTTCGACCGCAACGGCTTCGCCTACGTGCTCGACCGCACCGACGGCACGCTGCTGTCGGCCGAGAAGTTCGTGGAGGCGACGAACTGGGCCGAGCGCATCGACCTGGAGACCGGCCGCCCCGTGGAGGTCCCGGAGAAGCGCACCCGCCAGGGCGTGAACACGCTGGACATCTGCCCCTCCGCCATGGGCGCCAAGAACCAGCAGCCGGTGTCGTTCTCGCCCCGCACCGGCCTCATCTACGCCGGCACGAACAACCTGTGCATGAACTACGAGGGCTTCGAGGTGCGGTACATCGCGGGGGCGCCGTACGTCGGCGCGAACGTGCGGATCTTCGCCGGGCCGGGCGGCTACCAGGGCGAGTTCATGGCCTGGAACCCGGCGGCGGGCGAGAAGGTCTGGGGCATCACCGAGCCGTTTCCGGTGTGGACCGGCACGGTGGTCACGGCCGGCGACGTGGTCTTCTACGGGACCATGGACCGGTGGTTCAAGGCGGTCGACGCCAGGAGCGGCGAGCCCCTGTGGCAGACCAGGCTGCCCTCGGGATCGATCGGCAACCCCATGACGTTCGTGGCGCCCGACGGCAAGCAGTACGTCGCCATCTACTCCGGCATCGGCGGGTGGTTCGGCCTTCCCGTCGCGGCGGACCTCTCGCGCGAGGACCCGCTCGGGGCGCTGGGGGCGGTCGGCGCCGCCTACGACTCGGGGCTCGACAGGGTGACCTCCGTGGGCGGGACGCTGCACGTCTTCGCCCTCGAGGACTAGCAGCGGCGAGGCGCCCGCCTGACAAGGCATGAGGAGGGCGCATACCGGGCATATGCAACGGACGAACAACGCAGTCGGCAGTCTGCGCCGGTTGCGGCGCAGACTGCCGGTAGGCGTGGCTGGGCGGCAATCGGAGCCGAAGGCGACGCTTGCCGGGCGCAGGCGGGATGCATCGCCGCTCGAATGTAGCGGGGACTCCCACCACGGGCTGCCAGCTTCATGGAGATTGCGGTGATCTGTACTGCCAGAGGCGTCGTCGCCAGGGGCGTTGCCGCCGCGGTCGGGGCCTGCGCGCTGCTGGCGGCCCAGGCGCCGCCGGCGGCGCCGGTGCTCGCTCAGGCGCCGGCGCTCCGCGTCTGCGGCGACCCCGAGAACCTGCCGTTCTCGAACGAGCGGCTCGAGGGGTTCGAGAACCGGATTGCCGCGGTCGTCGCGGCCGAGCTCGGCGCGACGCCCGTCTACGCGTGGTGGCCGCACCAGCGCGGCCTCGTCCGGAACACCATCGACGCGGGGACGTGCGATGTGATCTTCGGGGTGCCCGAGGGTCTCGACTTCGTCCTCTGGACCGAGCCGTACTACCGGTCGTCCTACGTCATGGCGTACCGCGGCGACCGGGGCTACGACCTCCGGTCGCTCGACGCGCCGGAGCTGCAACAGCTTCGCATCGGCGTCCACGTCAACACGCCGCCCGAAGAGAGCCTGGCGCGGCGCGGCCTGCTCGACAACGTCTCGGCCTACTCGCTGTTCTTCGATCCGCGCGGCGATCGGGACCGGCCGCGGAAGCTGCTCGACGACCTCGTGGCGGGCACCCTGGACGTCGCCGTCGCCTGGGGTCCGCTGGCCGGCTGGACGGCCACGACGTCCGACGCGCCGATCGAGCTGGTTCCGCTGGAGGACGAGCCGGGGGTGCCGCTGTCCTTCGACATCTCGATGGGCGTCGCGAAGGGCAACGAGGAGCTGAAGGGCCGGCTGGAGTCGGCAATCGACCGGCGTCGGGCCGAGATCCTGGCCATTCTGGAGGAGTACGGCGTGCCGGTCGTCCCCAGTGGCGGGTCCGGCCCGGCGGACCCGAACGCCGAGGCCGCACCGCCGTCCCCGGCGCCGGTCGACCCGGCGCCGGCGGCGCGGAGGCTCAACCCGTACACGGGGAACGCGGACATGGCGGCGGAAGGCAGGACGCTGTACTTCCAGGTCGGTTGTCAGGGCTGTCACGGCGGCGGAGGCGGCGGCGGGATGGCCACCTCCGTGATCGACGACGCCTGGGTGTTCGGCAGCGACGACGAGGCGCTGTTCAGGCTCATCAAGGGCGAGATGCCCGATCAGACGATGCCGACCGTCTACAGCGTGCTCGAGGACGACGAGGTCTGGAAGATCCTGGCGTTCATCCGTTCCGTCTACGCCGGCGATCCGGACAGGATCGACTGGTAGGGCGCTGACGGAAACCACCTTGCCGTGTGTCGGGCGCGCACGGGCGCAGAAGACGGGCTGCGACCAGTGCGTTCGGCAACCTGTATCGATCACTGTCCCCCAGGGCACCCGAGGTTGGAGGAACCCGACCCTCGGGCGCGGGGGCGACTGCATCGCCCGCCGCGTCGTGGGGGGCGGCCTGCCTGCCTCAAGGGCCCTTCGCGGCGCGCCGCTCGATGTAGGTGAGGGCGGCCTGCGTGAGGAAGCCGGATCTGGACGTCTCGGCGAGCTTTGCCGCACGGTCGATCAACGCGAGCGCGCGCCGCGGGATCGTCACGCTCAGCCGGACGGTCCTGTTCGAGATCGCCAGCTTGTCGAGATCGACCTGGACGCCCACCAGGAACGCCCCCGGCTCGACGGCGGTCCGGCCGACCACGTCCGGGTCGGGGATGGGCTCGCCGTCGGCGACCATGCCGTCGAGATGACACAGGATCGCCTCTTCGGCGTTGCGGACGGCCTCGGCCAGATTGTCGCCCTCGGTGAAGCACCCCGGCAGGTCGACGATCTCGACGCTGTACCCGCCGTCGGCCTCGGCGTGCAGCTTCGCGAGGTAGAGGATCATCGGTCTCTCCAGTCCCAGCCGGCCTGCCGGTAGATGTTGCGGAGCGTCGTTACGTACAGGTCCTTCCTCGGATGCGGTACGGTCACGCGGCCCGGCTTCGTGGGGTGCGTGAAGTTTCTGATGGCTGCCGCGACCGCCTGCGTTCCGCCATCCATCACGCCCCGACCGCTCGATGATCGCCGGACTGTTCATATGTATGCAGTATGCATACGCATATGATATGCCCAACGGTTCGTGCTCGCGCCGCTGCCCTCCGGACGCCCGCGGATCCCGGGGTCGCAGAAACCCCGCCGGGAGTCTGCGCCGTAGAACGGCGCGGGCTCCTGTAGGCTTGGTTGGGCGCCCAGCGGAGCCGACGGCGACGATGGGCGGGCCAGGTCCCGCAGGCTGTGGAAGCGCGCGATGGATGGCGGATGGCTGGCAACCGGAGCTGCGATCAGGTCGGCTGCTGCATCGTGGGGGGCGGGCCCGCCGGCGCCGTCCTCGCCCTGCTCCTCGCCCGGCGGGGCGTGCCCGTGGCGTTGCTCGAGGCCCGGGAAGACTTCGACCGGGCGTTCCGGGGCGACACCGTGCACCCCTCGACGCTCGAGATGCTCGACGACCTCGGGCTCGCGGAGCCGCTGCTCGCGCGCGACCACGCCCGAATGCGCCGCATGACCTTGCAGAGCGGCGGGACCACCGCCGTTCTCGCCGACTTCACCCGGGTGCGGTCGCGGTTTCCCTACATCGCGATGATCCCCCAGGTGGAGTTCCTCGACTTCATCGTCGGCGAGGCGCGGCGGCACGGCTGCTTCGAGCTGCGCCTGGGGGCCCGGGTCACCGACCTGATCGTGGAGGGCGGCGCGGTCCGCGGCGTCCGCTACCGGGACGGGGAAGGCGACCGGGAGCTTCGCGCGCCTCTGACCGTCGCGGCCGACGGCCGGGCGTCGCGGGTGCGTCAGCTCGCGGGCTTCGTGCCGAGGCGGAACGCGGCGACGATGGACGTGATGTGGCTGGTCCTGCCTCGTGGGGACGACGAGCGCGCGGCGGACATGACCGGCTTCCGGATTGGTCGCGGGCGGCTCGTCGTGGTGCTGGCGCGGGCCCGCGAGTGGCAGCTCGGCTACACGATCCTCAAGGGGAGCAATCGCGCGGTCCGCGAGGCGGGGCTGGGCGCGTTGCGGTCGGAGCTGGCGGCGCTCGTCCCGGAGCTCGCCGATCGGATGGACGCGATACGCGACTGGCAGGACGTCCATTTCCTGTCGGTCGAGTCGAGCCGCATCCCCACGTGGCACCGCGAGGGCCTGCTCGCCATCGGCGACGCCGCCCACGTGATGTCGCCCATCGGCGGCGTCGGCATCAACTACGCTGTCCAGGACGCCGTCGCCGCCGCGAACCTGCTGGCCGGGCCCCTCCTCGCCGGCAACCTCACCCGCGCGCACCTCGCCGCCGTGCAGCGCCGACGGGAATGGCCCACGCGGTTCATCCAGACCGTGCAGGCGCTCGTGCAGCGCCAGCTCGTGGCGCGGGCCCTGCGCGACGAGCCGTTCCGGCTCCCGTGGCCGGCGCGCATCGCGCCGGCCCTGCCGTGGGTCCGCGACCTGCCCGCGTGGCTCGTCGGCTGGGGCGTCCGGCCCGAGCGTGTCCGCGGGGAGCCGCGCGGACGGACCCGGATGGAGTAGAGCAATGGCCGGTCGGACACCCGGGAAGTCGACGAAGGACGCGGGGAAGGCCGCCGCGGGCCGGGCGAAGGCGAAGCCGGTCCTCCTCTCGGGCGGCAACCCCCAGATCGCGAAGGCCGACGGCGACGCCCCCGTGCAGGCGTACATCGTGGCCATGCCGGGCTGGAAGAGCGACGTCGGGCGCCGCCTCGACGCGCTCATCGTTCGCACCGTGCCCGACGTGCGCAAGTGCGTGCGGTGGAACTCGCCCTTCTACGGGGTCGAGGGCCGGGGCTGGTTTCTGAACGTCCACGTCTTCACGCGCTACGTGAAGGTGACCTTCTTCCGGGGCGCGTCGCTACGGCCCGTCCCGCCCGGCTCGGGCAAGGACAGGGACGCGCGCTGGGTCGACGTCCACGAGAGCGGGCTCGACGAGGCGCAGATGGCGGCGTGGGTCCGGCAGGCGGCCGCCCTGCCCGGCTGGGACCTGACCTGATGTCTTGCGCCCAGGGGTTCTCGACGCTCCGACCGGCCGGCTTGCCTGGCAGAACGGGGGTGGGAGTCATGGCCGTCGACCGTCTGACCGACTACGACTTGATGATCCTCCTGGCGATCCTCGTGGCCGGCGAGCGAGCCGGCGCCGCCGCGATTGCCCGCGAGCTCCGGTGGAGGGACTGCCGCAGCGTCGTGCTCGGGGAGATTCACGCCGCGCTCGACCGGCTGGAGAGCAACGGACTCGTGGTGTCCGGCGGGGGCGGTCCGACCTCGCCGCGGAGGCGCGGCGCCAGGCGGGCCTTCGAGGTGACGCCTGCCGGATTGCGGGCGGTCGAGAGCACGCAACGCGCCCTCGTCGCGCGGTGGACGGAGTTGCCGGAGCTCGAGGACGAGCCGCTCCTGGGCGACCTCGTGGGGGAGTACAGTGCCCGCCGTTGGCAGACGTGGCTCTGGTACCTGGCGCAGCGCGCCTAGCGGACTGGGCCCGGAGCCGATTCGTCGCCCCGCCGCTGACTCTCGTCGGCAACTCATGACCGACAGGCCGGTTGCTGCATCGCAGGCGGCGGCCACGCCGGTGCGGTCCTCTCCCTCGCCTTGCGGGGGCGACCGATGAGCGTTAAGGTAGGCCCGTGATGGTCATGCCGCTTCGACTCGGGCGCGCGGCGGTCGCGGTTGTCCTGCTGACGGTCGTTGCCGGGGCGGGTTTCTCGCTGCGCGAAGCCGTGTCGCCGCGCGTCGCGGCGGCATCGTCTCACGCGGCGGTCGCGACGTTGCGGATTCCCGAGGGCGGCCGCATGCCGCGGGCCGTCGTCGACGGCGAGGGAATCTTGCACGTCGTGTACGCCGCCGGGGACACGAGCCGCGGCGACCTCTTCCACGTGACGCGCGAGCGGGGCGCGGCGGGCTGGTCGGAGCCGCGACAGGTCAACAGCCGAGCGCTCTCGGTGACGGGCGTGGGCCCGATAGACGGCGCGCAGCTCGCGCTGGGGCCCGACGGGCGGCTCCACGTCGTCTGGCTCCAGGCCGACCCGCCGGCGTTCTTCTACACGCGGAGCCGGGCGGACGGACCGGGTTTCGAGCCCCAGCGCGAGCTGCCGGCCGGCGAGGCGGGCGCCCTCGAGGCAGGCCCGGCGGTGGCGGCCGACGGCGGCGGCGACGTCTACGTCTTCTGGCACGCCGGCGCGTTCGACGACGCCCGGCGCAGCGTCTTCCTGACGCAGTCGCGCGACGGCGGGACGACCTTCGAGCCGGCGCGCCGCGTCAGCGCGGAGTCGGAGGGCGCGTGCGCCTGCTGCGGCCTGAGCGCGCTGGTCGCGCCGGGCGGCGCCGTCCACGTGTCGTACCGCGGGGCCGGCGCCAACGTGCGCCGGGGGCAGCGGCTGCTGACGTCGACCGACCACGGCCGCATCTTCTCCGACCGGCTGGTCCAGCCGTGGGAGCTGGGAGCGTGCCCGGTGTCGACCACGAGCCTGGTCGCCGGCCCCGAAGGCCTGACCGTGGCGTGGGAGACGCAGGGGCAGGTCTACTTCGCCGGCGCCGGCCGGCTCGACGATGCGCGCTCGCCGCCGGGGGAGGCCCGCTTCCGCCGCAAGAACCCCGCGGTCGCCGTGGATGCCGGCGGAGACACGCTGCTCGCCTGGGGCGACGGCCCCGGCTTCAGCTTCGGCGGCTCGCTGCACTGGCAGGTCTTCGACGCAGCCGGTCGTCCCGTGGGGGAGCCGGGCGGCGGGGCCGGGACGGTCATCGAGGGAAGCACCGTCGCCGCCGTCGTTCAGGGCGGCCGGTTCTTCGTCGTCTTCTAGGAGTCGCCGTGGAACGGTGCAGACTCCTTGCGGGTCGATTGGGCGGCGAGAGGAGCCGTAGGCGACGATCTCCGGGCCGGTGGGTGGTCCGCATGACGAAGCTGGCGAAGCGCGGCACCGCCCGCGGATCGGAAGGAGGCGTGGCAACGGGGATGCCTGCTACCATCTATGCGGGACGCTCCGGCGGGTCGGCGGCGGGCGTCCGGGGGCCGTTGGCGAGAGGTCCGAGAGGGTTCATCATGCGAATGATCCAACCCGGCCGGGGAACCGCCAGCCGGGCGGCGGCCGCGATGCTCTGCGCCGTCGCGCTCGCGGGGGCGTTCGCCCTCACCGCGCGCGCCCAGCCGTCGCGCACCGTGGCCGACGGGGTGTACACCGCCGGGCAGGCGGCGCGGGGCGCGCAGGTCTACCAGGCGCAGTGCGTGACGTGCCACGGCGACGCACTCGAGGGCAGCGTGGGCCCGCCGCTGGCCGGAGACGGGTTCCTGTCGATCTGGAGCGCGCTGCCGCTGGTGGAGCTCGTCGACAAGATCCACAACACCATGCCCCTCCAGGCGACGGCGCCGCTCTCGCGGCAGGCGTCGATCGACCTCACCGCCTACATCCTCGAGGCCGGCGCGTTCCCGGCCGGAGAGGCGGAGCTGGCCGACGCCGCGCTGGCTGACATTGCCCTCCCCACGGTGGCGACCGCTTCGGCGGCCGCCGGCGGCGGGGACCTCTCGGTCGCGCCCATCGCCAACCTCGCGCAGTTGATGCGGGCCATCGCCTTCCCCGCCTCGAACATCGTCTTCAACGTGCAGATCAAGGACCCCGCGGACGACGTGCCGCCGCCGACGGCGGCCCGGTCCTTCGACTTCGTCGAATGGGGATCGACGGTCTATCCGGGATGGGAGGCCATCGACCTCGCGGCGCTGGCCATCGCCGAATCCGCGCCCCTCTTCCTGGTACCGGGGCGCCGGTGCGAGAACGGCCGGCCGGTGCCCGTCGATCGAGCCGACTGGCGGGAGTACACCGAGGCGGTCGTCGAGGCGGGGCGGGTCGCCTACCGGGCGTCGCAGTCGAGGAGCGTCGACGCCGTCATCGAGGCCACCGACCAGCTCAACGAGGCCTGCGCGAGCTGCCACGAGGTCTATCGCGACGTGGGCGCGGAGGGGCGCGGGGTGGGGGCCGACCGCTGCCGGCAGGAGCCCTGACGGTGGATCTCCGGGCCGGCGACCGGGTTTGCCTGGCCGCTCGCCAAGCGCGGGACACCGGGGAAGGCGGGCCGGGGTCGGCAGCTTTCGACTTCGAATCACTGTCGCCTATCAGCGGGAGGAACGACCATGCGCCTGATCACAGTCGTCGCGGCGGCTTCCGTCGTGTTCATGGCCGCGCCGGGGGCGGCGCAGGACTGGACGGAGTTCGCCAGCCAGGAGGACCGGTTCACCTGCAACTTCCCGGGCGAGCCGGAGGTGACCGAGTCCACCTGGGTCTCCGAAATGGGGGCCGAGGTGCCCGCGCGCGTCTATTCCGCCGAGAGGGGCCCGAGCCGCTTCTCGGTGACGGTGGCCGACTACAGCCACGTCGAGCGCATCCTCACGGAGCGGGCCGGCGGCTGCCCGCCGGGGGCGGAGCGCTGCAGCGGCGGCGGGTCCACCGGCGAGGGGTACTGGCGCCACGACGTGCGGGGCGCGATGCTCTACGCGACCTGGACGTTCATGCAGCGGGACGCCGAGGTGACGCACCTGGGCTACAACTCGCTCGATCGGGTCGAAGGGCACCAGATGCACCTGACCAACCCCGACCAGTCGCGCACGTTCGTGTCGATCTACATGCACGAGGACAAGCTCTACGTCGCGGAGGGCACGGTCCCGCGGGGCTACCCCGAGCCGGCGCTCTTCCAGCAGTCGCTGGGCTGGCTCGACGAGGACGGGAACGGGCTGCGGTACCAGTCCGCCTACTCGAACGGGTTCCCCGCGCCACCCCGTGTTCCGGCCGTGTTCTAGTGTCCCGGCAGCGAAGTTCGCGAAATGCCTGAATCGCTGCAAATGCCCGTGAACACCGGAAGGCTGCCGCGTAGAGTCGTGTCGCGAACCAGGGTTCAGGGCACTGGTGCCGCGTCATGACTGGACGTTGGCGTGTGCGGCGCGGTGCTCCGTCAACGATTGCGGGCCATGTACCTGTGTCGGTGTCCGAAGACCGCGACGTGGCGCAGCACCAGCGGCGGCGTTTGCAGTGAGGCCGGTCGTGTTTCGGGAATGAAGAGACTACGTGGCGGCTACCGTCGCGGTCTCCGACGGTCGAAGCCAGTGAGGAGGGTCATCATGCGGTTCAAGCTCGGTCTCGCCGTCGTCTGCGCGGTCGCTTTCGTCCTGCCCGCCGGGGGGCACCATTCCCACGGCAACTACTCGGAGGAGTTCACCGACATCGAGGGCGTGGTCGCCGAGCTCCACCTGCTGGTGCCCCATTCCTGGCTCTACCTCGAGGTGGAGGGCCCCGACGGCGAGCCGCAGATCTGGGCGCTCGAGGCCAGCGACCGCAACCACCTGGCCGAGAGCGGCATCACCCGCGGCTACATCGAGCCCGGAGACTCCGTGAAGGTGCGCTGCCACCCGGTTCGGGACGGCTCCCCGGGCTGCCTGCTCGGGTTCCTGAAGGACCCGGACGGAGACGTCAAGGACTGGGACGGCAACAACGCACCGGCCCCTGCCGACTTCTGACGGCTGGTCCCGCCGCCGCGTGCGGATTCGCACGGGTGACGATCCGGGATTCCCGACCGGGGCGTTGCGCCGCCCCGGTCCCGGTGTTCGGGCCGCCTGCTGCCGCTCGAGCCTTCGGTCGACCCGATGCCGCGAGGGGCGAGTCACCACGATGTCGGTGTCAGCGCCGGGTGAGGCCGAGGTCGCGGCGGATGGTCGAGAAGTCGAAGGGCGGTCCCGGCCCGCGGTGCTCCAGGTGCTCCATGTGCTTCAGCAGCAGATCCACCGCCCGGCGACCCGCCGCGGTCTGCACGCACTCGCGTGGGGTCCTGTCGTCGAGCCCCGGCAGCGGCCGGTTCGGCCAGTCGGCGTAATGGCGGGCCTTGAACTCGGCGACTGCGCGTTCCTCCTCCGGTGAGGCCGGTTCCCGCGGCGTCTTCTCGGCCCCGTTCACGAGAGCGACGGGGTCGGCGTGCTCGCGCGCGCGGTGGCGGACGCGAGCGCCGCAGGCGGCCTCGATGCGCTCCCGCAGCGTGTCCGCGCGGGCCCGCGAGTTGGTTTCCGCCCGCAGCTCGGTGGCGTTCAGCTCGACGCGGCCGACGACGATCCCGTCGCCATCCCCCCCTGTCGGGTCGGGGCGTACGAACGTCCAGGTCGCCGCGTCCCCGTCCGATTGCTCCTGCCAGGCGCCGTCGATTCCGGCGATGCGGGTATCGACGGCCCGCCCGGCGCCGGGGGTGACCTCGAAGCGGTCCACGGTGAACAGCAGGGGGTCGCCGTCCTGGTTGCGCAGGTCGCGGGGGATTGCGCCCCGCGCGTCGCAGTCTTCGACCGCCTCCTCCCAGCGTCTTATCAGATACCCTCCCAGGGAAGCGTCCCGGAGCCGCTCCACCGGCACTGCCCGGCGGCGCCGCAGGCGGCCGCGGGCGCGCCGGACGACCTCGGCCGCATGGAATGGCGGCAGCGGCCGCGGGTGCGTGCCGCATAGCACCGAGATGCCGTCGTGGTCGACGACGCGGCCCAGCACCGCGTGGCGCCGGACCAGAATCTGCGACGCCTGCGACTCGTGCACCGTGCGCCGAACATCGGTCAGCAGGTCGCGCAGCGTCAGGGTCTTCCCGTGGTCGACCGCCTCGACCTCCCATACCGACAGCCACGCGGCCCGCTGGGCGTCAAGCCAGCGGCGTTCCTCCGGCGAGCAGCGCCGGACGGCGCGGTAGGCGTCGGCGGCGGTCCGGCCGTCAACCTCGAAGCCGTAGACGGACCAGGGCTCGGCGAGCGCCGGGGCGGCGTGCGAGTTGGCGAAGTCGTCCTCGAAGGCTTCCCACGTCAGCCCGAACGTCTCGAGCGCGAACCGGGTGAGCCGGACGACCAGCCGCCGGTCGAGCTCGTGCAACGCGGCGGCGTTGCGGTTCTCGGCGTGCCCGGCCTCGTCGGCGGCGAGATGGCACTTCTTGTACTTGCGGCCGCTGCCGCACGGGCAGGGATCGTTGCGGCCCGCCCGAGGCCGGAACGGATCCGCCAGTGCGGACAGGGCGAACGGGGCGAAGTCGTCGTCGGGTTCGGCTCGCGGAGGTGCCAGGTCGGATTCCGCCGCGGCCTCGAAGGGAACGGTGAGTCGCACCTCGCGGTCGTCGTCGAAGTACGACTCGCAGACGGGAACGGCGGCGTCCGACTCGAAGGCCGCCGGGTGCCTGGCGAACAACGCGCCGAGGGCCCGCGCGGCGGCGGTGGCGATCTCGACGTCGCGTTCGACGAGGGGACGCGGCGCCCCGTCCGGCTCCAGCCGCACCACCGACGGGTAGGCGTCGGGGTCCGCCACCGGCCACCGGTGCTCCATCGCCTCGTGCCGCATCGACGGCGGCAGCTCCGTCGCGGGCTCGAAGAGCAGCGACAGCAGCCCGGTGCCGGGGCCCGCGCCCTCTTCGAGGGCGCCGGTCGCCGAGGCCTCGAGATACCGTTCGAAGCCCTCGGCCGAGGGGAAGATCAGCAGCCCGCGGTGCTCGTCCAGGCCGCCGATGACGGAGACACAGGCGCCGTCGACGTCCAGGGCGGGGATGTCCATCCGGATCGTCTGGATGTCGTCGGCGACTTTCCACGGCTTCATCGCGAACAGGTGGGCGCAGGCCGTGAACAGCTTCTCGACCGCCGCGGGCGATACGTGGCCCGACGCGAAGTAGCTCGGCTCGTTCGCGGCGTCCGCCGTCAGCGACGCGACCAGGTGCTCGAGAAGCTCTTGCAGCTCGGGCGTCGGCGCGACGTTGACGGGTATCGCCCCGGCGACCTCGGACCGCACCTCCGCGGCGGTGGCGGCGTCCGCGACGCGGATGACGTCGGGCCGGCGCGGCGGGCCGAGCAATGGCTGCGTCAGGGCGCCGCGCAGCGCGAGCGCCACGGCGCCGGCTGTGTCGTCGGGCATGACGACCCCCTGCCCGACGACGAACCCGTCGGGCAGCTCGACCCAGAGCACGATGTGGGGACGGCAGGGCTCTTCGCGATGGTGGACGAAGAAGGGCGCCTCGAACCGGCCGCCGATCCACTCGCGGAAGAGCTGCGGCTGGCCCGGGCCGCGGCTCCGGTCCACGGCGGCGCGTCGCGACTTCAAGCGAGGTCCCTCCCGGTCATGTCGGGATCATATCGTCGGAGACCCGTCGTGGCCGGCCGGAGGGGACGGCGGAGGTGCCACGGATTTCCTAGTCCTAGTCCGGCAAGGCGAAGACGAACAGGTTGTTGCCCATGCTCGGGCGCAGCTCGGGCGTCAGGGGTGCGAAGTACACCAGGGTGCGCGAGCTGCCGGTGCTGACCGCGACGTACTGCCGGCCGTCGACGGCGAACGTGATCGGAAACCCCGTGATCGGTGACCCCAGGTTCACCTCCCACAGCACGTCCCCGGTCTCCGCGTCGAGGGCGCGGAACCGGCCGTTGAGATCGCCGCCGAACACGAGCCCGCCGGCCGTCGCGACGAGCGACGTGGTGGCGGCCCGCTGCTCGTAGGTCCACTTCACCTCGCCGGTCTCCGGGGAGATCGCCTGGACGGTGCCGAGCTGGTCGGTGCCGGGCGCGAGCTCGCTCCGCACGACGAGCGCATAGAGCGACGTGGCGACGCTGTCGCCGCCGGCCGTGGCCATCATCCGCGCACAGGCGTTGCGCAACGGGAAGTACATCAGCCCCGTCGCGGGGCTATAGGCCCCCGCCTCCCAGTCCTTGCCGCCCACCAGGGTCGGGCAGGCCAGCACCGTCTGCCCGTCGCCCGTGAAGACGACCTCCGAGTTCTCCGTGACCGCGCCGGTGGCGCCGTCGATGTCGCTGATCACGTTCTGCGTGACCGTCGGCATCGCCCACAGGAACTCGCCGGTCTCGCGGTCGAGGGTATAGACGATGCCGGTCTTGCCGGGAATCCCGGTCACGACCTTGCGCACCTCGCCGGGCCGCAGGCGCGGGTTGATCCAGGGCACGGTCGCCGGATTGGGCGCGACGGCGGTGTCGAGCAGCAGGCGCTCGAACGGGTGGTCGAGGTCCCAGTGGTCGTTCAGGTGCTGGTAGTACCAGACAATCTCGCCCGTGTCGGCGTCGAGGGCCAGCGTCGAGTTGTGGTACAGGTGCTTCTTGTCGGTCCCCCCGAGCATGAACTTCGGGGCCGGCGACGTCACCGACGTGCCGATGTAGACGAGGTTCAGGTCCGGGTCGAAGCTGGGCACCATCCAGGCGCCCACGTGCTTGCGCTCCTCGTAGGGCACGTCGCCCCAGCTCTCGTCCCCCGGCTCGCCGGGCGCGGGAATGGTGCGCGTCCGCCACAGCTCCTCGCCGGTCCGGGCGTCGTGGGCGGTGATGACGCACGCCTCGGGACCGCCGGCCGGGGTGCAGCTCCGCCCCGAGATGATCTTCCCGCCGGCGATGATGGGGCCGGAGGTCTGGTTGGCGGGATGCGTCCTGTAGTCGAGGATCTGCGTCTCCCAGGCGAGCCGGCCCGTCTCGGCGTCGAGGGCGAAGACGTAGTCGTCGACGCTGGTGTCGATGATGAGGTCGTCGTAGATGGCGAGGTTGCGGTTGACCTCGGCGAGGACGGTGATGAGGAACTCGTCCACGTCGTCGGGGAGCGAGCGCCGGTATTCCCACAGGAGGTCGCCGCTCGCGCCGTCGAGGGCCTGGATGACGTCCCGCGGGTTGGGCATGTACAGGACGCCGTCATGCACCAGCGGCGTGCCCTGCTGGAGGCCCGGCGCGAGGGCCCGCGTCCAGACCATCCGCAGCTCGCCCACGTTGTCGCGATCGATCTGATCGAGCGGGCTGTAGCCCCAGCCGTCGAGCGTCCGCCGCCACATGAGCCAGTCCTCGGGCGGCGGGTCCTGGAGAATGGCGTCGGTGATCGGAGCGAAGTCGTCGGTCGGCGCCTGCGCCCGGGCGACGTCCGGCGCCAGCGCCGTCGTCGCCAGCAACAGGGGGGTGAGCCACGCGGCGGTCGGGTGCGCGTATCGGTGCATTGACATGGTCCTCCGGCTACGACCCGATTCTATGCGCGGCCGCCTCCGGCGTCGATGCCCGTTCACCGATCCCCGGAGGGCTTGGATTGCGGGTCGGGCCGTGAACGGACGACGGCCGGCGGGCGCCGCTATGGTGACGAACCCGCGACGGGGGTTTCACGAGACCTGTCGCGGGCGGCCGTCAACGGGACATCCAGGCTCACCCGGTCATAGGGGACCCGCGGGATCACGGTGCCGCGCCGTCCCTCCCTCAGCTCCACGAGCCCGTAGCGCGACATCGTCCTGAGCGTCCGCGACAGGTTCGACTTGTTCCGCCCCGCGAGTCCGGCGAGCTCCGTGAGCGAGTCCGGCTCCTCGCGGGCAATCAACGTCAGGAGCTCGCGATTGCGCCCGGAGAGCACCTTGGCGAAGCTCTCGATGGAGGTGAACCAGACCGTCGGTTCGCCCCTGGCCGGCTTGTGTTCCCCGCGTGCGATGGCCATCGTGCGCGCCTTCATCCGGCCATAGTCGGCAATGCCGATCCTCAGCGTCTTCATGGGATGGATCCCCTTTCTCTCAACACGGCATCCACCTCGTTCCAGAAGTCCTCCAGCAGCGTCGCGGCATCCGTGTAGCCGTAGGGCCGGACGTTCCGCAAGCGGTGCCGGTGGTCGCGCTCGCGGTGCCTGCGCTTTCCCTGGCCGCGACGCCCGCCCACTGCGTGTGCGTTGTCGAAACCGACCAGCCTGGCGCCGTCCGGGGCGTGCAGCGTCAGCGAGTAGCTGAGCCCATGCGGCCGTTCAGGCGTGACGCCGACCCGTATGGCGACGAACTTCACCCAGTGTCCGGCTTCGTCGACGAACAGCGTCTGACCGTGCAGCTCGAGCAGAGTGTCGAGACCCGGATCGCGATCGAGCGGCGTCATCGACCAAAGGTTATCTTAATCTGATAACAGTCGCCGAGGGTCGCCTGCGAATCGGTGGCGTCAGCGCGATGATCAGCAGCGTCGCGCCGTCGGCAGCTCGTCCCACGGCGCGTCGTGGTCACCGTTGCCGGCCTCGCGCCGGACACACGCCGGAAGCGTTCGCCGAGACGATGTCGCTCCGCGGTCATGCGAGGACCCCGGACCCCGCGCCGTCGGCGGTCCAGGAGCGAGTGCCACGACCGCCGGCCGCGGGCACCCTACGCGCAATCGAACGTCCAGCCTTCCGGACCCGCCAAGAGCCTGCGCGCCGCGAGACGGGGCTGGTCGGCCAGAGCGAAGAGCGCTCTCTCGACATCGACCGCTCTCAGACCACGGCGATGAGCAGGCGGCTCGTCGTCGGCCAGCCCCGCGATTCCCCGGCACGAGCGCGCCCAGCGCTCGTAGGCCCTCACGTTGTTCCCGGTGAGGCGAATGCCGCCTCTGTCGAACCGCAGTTCGGCCAGGGGCGCGAAGCCGCCGTTCGCGAACGCCCTGGCCACCTTCATGTCGAGCACGGGGAATCGCGGGTCCAGGAACATCAGGATCTTCGTGACGAGCGACATCTGGCCGAACTGACGCAACGTCAACCGCTTCATCTGCAGCAGCACCGGCCCCGCCGCAGTGGGCAGCGGTGGTTCACCCAGCGAGCGAACGAGATCCGCGAATCGAGCAAGCCTCGGATCGTCGTAGGGGACGACGTCCCTGAAGTCACGAACCCTGGCGTCTCGGCGCCCGGGCTGCCGCGCGTACCCCCAGTACAGCACGTTCGACAGGCCGTCGCGTACTCGGCCGGGGTCAGGGCTGCGTAGCACGGCACGGATATACTCCTCGACAGCTGCCATGTCGGTGTGGCGGATCTCGCTCCCGGTCTGGAAGTCGTAGACGACCGTCGGGTAGTCGTAGCTCTCGACCGCCTCTCGCAACAGCGACACGTACTGGCGGCGCGGTAGTCGGGGCGAGTCCGAATGATCGCGGCCCCCGACCACCTCCCACGACAACCGGGGTCCGTACTCGCCGCGTAGCCGGCTCGACGGGCCCGTCCCGCCCATCCCCTCGCCGTCGTCCACCCGGAGTCGGCGCTTGCGCCTCGCCGGCGGCCGCTCGACGGGGCTCGCGAACGGGTCGCCGTCCATCGGACGCCGGACCGTCCAGCGCGCCCCCGGACGCCCACGACTGTGCCGGGGCGCGCCCGCCGAACCGCCGGTCCGCTCGAAGACTCCGCTCGCCTCGAAGTCGTGGTGGAAGTTGCCCGGATCGAGCCGCACGCCCCAGACCATCTCGTAGACCCGCCGAAGCTGCCCGACCGTGAACGCCGGCGGGCAGAACTTCGCCGCGAGGGCCGCTTGGCGTTCGACCACGAGCGGATCCTCAAGGTGCCAGCGAATCGCGTTCGTTGGCGGCAGCGTTGACGCCCACCCGGAGGCGGCAGGCCACGCTCTCCAGGACACAGGCGAGGGTCAAGCCCCCCTTGCCCGCCAACACGCAAGGAGAATGCATGACTGTTAGCGTTAGCAGACACGCCCGGGCGCTGATCGCCAGCGCGACCCGCATCGTCGGCTTCACCGGCGCCGGCGTCTCGACCGAGTCCGGCGTGCCCGACTTCCGGTCCGAGGACGGCCTGTGGACCCGTTAGTCGATGACCACCCTCCGGGAGTTCACGTCCTCCGAGGAGACACGCCGCGAGTTCTGGGAGATGGCCCTCGATGTCTGGTCGACGCTGCGCGACGTGCGGCCGAACGCCGGACACGACGCCTTCGCGGAGCTCCACCGCCAGGGCCGGCTCGAACTGCTCGTCACCCAGAACATCGACTCGCTCCACCAGCGCGCGGGCGTGCCCGCCGAGAAGGTCATCGAGCTGCACGGCGCCGCGACCGAAGCGGCCTGCCTGACCTGCGGCGACCGGGTCGCCGCCGACGAGGTGGGCCGCCGTCTCGAGGCTGGCGAAACCGCGCCTTGCTGCCGGTGCGGCGGGCCGCTCAAGCCGGCGGTGATCCTGTTCGGCGAAACGCTGCCGCCGGCGTCTTGGCGCGGGCCGGTGCCGCCGTCGAACACTGCGACCTGCTGCTCGTGGTGGGCTCGTCGCTGGAGGTCGAACCCGCCGCTTCCCTCCCACGAATCGCCCGGATGGCCGGCGCGCGCCTCGTCATCGTCAACCGCGACCCCACGCCGCACGACGACATCGCCGACGTCGTCGTGCGCGGGGAGATCGGCGCCGTGCTGCCCGCGCTGGTGCGCCGCCGTGGAAAGGAGTGAGGTGATGCCAGAGGAAGAGAGACCCGGCGTGGGCGACTTCGACCTGCCCCGGGCCATCGTCGCCCTCGCCAACGAACTGTTCGATCCGATGCCCACCGGGATGAGGACGGCCGAGAGTGAACGGGACAGGTTGCGACGGGTCGTGGACACCGTGGAATGGTACGACTGGCCTATTGACGCCGAGAAGCTGCACGAACAGACGGGGATCACGCTCCGCTCCCACTCACTACTCGACCGGAACATCGAACTGAAGCGCGAGCTGCACCCGCGGTTCCGCCGCGCACTCGGCGATGACCGAGAAAGGCTGGTCGACTACTACGTAAAGAAATGGGGCCGCATCAACATCGGCGACGATGCGCGCCGCCGGTACGCTCGTGAGCATGCGGCGACCCTCGCAGGCGAGGGACTCACCAACATCGCGTCAAGGTCGAAGGCGCTCGTGCTGCACGACCCGTCGCGATATGCCATCTACGACTCGCGCGTGGCCGTCAGCCTGAACTACCTCGTGATCCGGCGTGTCGGCCACGGTCGCGGCTACATCGGACAGAGGGACGGGAGGAAGTGCTTTCCCCTGCCGCAGCCCAAGGCCCAAGCGATCGCGGCCGCGCACCGGGCGTGCCGCACTCTGTCCGAACGGTTCGACATCCCCTTCTACGCCGCTGCCGCGCCCGCCTTCTACGACGACTATCTGCGCGTCATTCGCGAGGCTGCATGGCGGCTGAGCGACTCGGAGCACCGGGAGATCTGCATGCATTGGGTCGAGAGCATGCTGTTCGGCATGGCCGAGCGGTGCGCGGCCGGGCTGCACGCCGCGTGCCGATTCTCGGAGCCGCTCTCCTTCACTCGCGTGGCCGGTCCGAGGAAAGCCGCGCTCATCGAGTCGCTGGGCGAACTCGGACTGTGGGACGGATGCTGGGAGACCTCGGAGGCGACACTCGAGGCGCGCCTGAGGCGGCACAGCCCGGAGAGGCACCGGCGGTTCGTGGAGCAGCACGGCGGCTAGCGGGCCAGCGGGTCCGGCCGCACCTGGAACTTGAACACCGGGGCCACTCGCTCCGTCCCGCCCTCGGCGTGGAACGGGGTCCGGCTGCCCGACGTCGTCCAGATGCCGCGCCCCTTCCAGCCGGCGTCGGGGTCGTCGATGCGCCCGTCGAGTCCCTTGCCGAAGAAGCTCCCGAGCGGGTAGGGCACGCGGAAGTTGTGGAACTCGCCGTCAACCAGCGCCAGCACGCCCTCGGACAGGTT
This sequence comes from Vicinamibacterales bacterium, assembly GCA_965207675.1. Taxonomy (GTDB): domain Bacteria; phylum Acidobacteriota; class Vicinamibacteria; order Vicinamibacterales; family UBA8438; genus JAJEEA01. Next base: position 2,554,481 of record CBDBMY010000011.1, on the reverse strand, counting down.
GCCGGTGGCCAGCGGGACGTTCTCGCCGAGGCCCAGCAGGTCGAACCGGTCGGTGAAGTTGTAGTACGCCGATTCGGCGGCCCCGGAATCGACCGCGCCCCTGAAGTTCGGCCCCGGGAACTGGTAGAGCGCCCAGCCCTCCGGGCAGTGCCGGCCCGTGGCGGTGGGCCCGTTCAGCGGGCCCGTGCACTTCGTGCGGTCGAAGCTCGCGAAGTGGCCGCTCGCCAGCACCGTCCACACCACGCCGTCGCTGTCGACGTCCATGCCGCGGGGCGAGAACCCCTGGACCGCCGCGTCCGACTCGTTCCACGGCACCTCGTAGAACTCGGCCAGCGCCGTGTTCACCGGGTCGTCGCCCGGCACGAGCCTCACGAGTCCCCCCGGGAACCCCAGGGTCGAGCCCCAGATCGACCCGTCGAGGGGGCTGGGGGCGACGCCGTAGAAGCCGCGCTCGATGCGCGCGTCCTTCGTCGGGTCGATCGGCTCGCCCGGCTCGACGTACTCGTCGCGCCGGCCGTTGCCGTTGGTGTCGAGCACCTGCACCGTCCACCCCTGGGCCAGCTCCTCGTCGCCGGTCTCGTCGAACACTCTCGTGTCGAACCACGCGACCACCGGCCCGCTGCCGCAGAACCACAGCTTGTCGTCGTAGGCGAAGTTCAGGTGGTGGGTGCCGAAGCAGGTGTTGACGGTGGTGACCTCCCCCGTCTCGGGGTCGTACATCTGGACCTGCCGGTTGCTGCGCTCGATGGGGAACGCCTGCGCGGAGGGATGGTCGGACCCCGGCTGGCAGAAGGCGGGGGTCTCGGCCGCGCGCACGCGGGCCGCGATCCACACGCGCGCGCGGCTGTCCATGGCGAAGCTGTGGGCGACGCTGCGGCTGTGCCAGATGACCGCGTCGCCCCAGTACGGCGACGCCATCTTGGGTGGGGTGTCCGCGGAGTTCGGCGTGTCGGCGTCGCGCACCTGCAGCGGCACCACGCCGGCGACGTGCGTGTTGGGGTCGACGACGGGCATGTCGTCGGTGCTGTTCTCGGGGGCGCCGTAGACGGGGCCGTTCGCGTTGACGTTGGGGTCGCGCTTGTCGGCCGAGATCAGGTCGTGCATGTACGCCTCGGGGTCCGACCAGTCCCACATGGTGACGACGGCGTTCCGCTCGACGCCTCGGGGCCGCTCGGGCGCCGTCGTCGGATACTCGCCGGCCTGGATGCGGTCGGTCCAGTCGGCGTACATCGCGAGCGCCCGGTCGCGCCCGACCACCGCCAGCCGCGCGTCCATGGTGGCGCCCGCCTGCCCCGACTGCACGCGGCGGTCCCACGCCGCGAAGTGCGAGTCGAAGTCGCCGAGGGCCTCGGGAATCTCCCGCGTGGCCTTGTTCCCCAGGGCGTGGCAGCCGGTGCAGCCGTCGGTGTTGACGACCGAGCGGATCCACTCGCCCTGGCTCTCGATGTCCGGCGAGATGCCGTTGCCGTCGGTCCCCGTGCCCGGGAACTCGTCCGACGCCGGGACCTCCAGCAGGGCGAACCAGTCCTGCGCCGGGTAGTACTCGGCCGCCGCCGCCGCGTCGGGGGCGGCGACCGCCGTCAGATCGAGCGCGTCGCCCGGCTCGGCCCGTGCCTTCTCCGAGTCGACCAGCCCGTAGCCGCGCACCCAGACGTCGTAGGCCGCCTCGGGTAGATCAGGGAGCAGGTAGCGTCCCGCATCGTCCGTCACCACGATGCGGACGAAGCGGGTGGGCAGGTCGCGCGTCTCCGCGATCACCCAGACCCCGGCCTCGGGGCCGTCGGGGCCGGTGACGACGCCGGCGATATCGTCGGCGTCCATCGGGATCGCCCCGCCGGGCGCCTGGGCCGCGAGGACCGCGGCGAGCGACAGGGCGGCGGCCGCGGTCCCCGCCGCTGCGATCCGGCTCGAAGACAGCAGAATGCGCCTCATCTCCAACCTCCTCCTCCCGTAGACCTGCGTCCGCCAGCTCACTGTCGCAAGGCGGGTCGTTCAGTCCTGGAGCGCAGCCATCATGTCACCCGTCCGGCCGTCGACGCAACGCGGCGGGCCCGATCCGGCCAGGAGCCGAAGCCCGCGGAATGCGCGCTACGAGATTCCGGTGATGGCCCCCGGGATGGCACGCGGGTCGCGGGGTCGCCACGCCCCGGCCCCGACCCGTCCGAGGAAGTCGGTGATGAACGCGTTCACGAGGTCGGGCTCCTCGAGGTTCAGGGTGTGGCCCGACTTCGGCAGGACGGCCAGACCGCTCCGGGGGATTACGCGCTTCAGCCATACGCTCGTCTCGAGGCAGCCGTCGTCCTCGTCTCCCGCCAGGATCAGCACGGGGGCCTCGATGGCCGAGAGCTCAGCTTCCAGCGCGTACAACGACGGCCGCTGCCGCTGCACGCCGAGCATCGTGCGCACGGCAGCGTCCGGGTCGTGCTCTCCCAACTGGCGCACGAGCTGATCCCAACCCCGGGGGTCCTTGTCCTGGAACTGCACCCGCGCCGGTCCCGACAGGTACCGGCGGGCGAACGACTCCATCCCCGACTCGTCGATCAGCCGGGCGATGGCCTCGCACTCGCCGCGGAAGCGCCGCCCCTCCTCGGGACGCGCGCCGTAGCCGGTGCCCAGGACGACGAGCGAGCGGACGCGCGCGGGGTGCTGCATCGCCAGGTGCAGGCCGGCGAAGCCACCCATGGAGATGCCGACGACGTCCGCCGCCTCGACCCCGAGCCCGTCCAGCACCGCCACGGCGTCGTCGACGGCGTGCTGCTGCGAGTAGGCGGCGGCATCGGCCGGCATCCCTGACGGCGGGTAGCCCCGGGCCGCGTAGGTGATGCAGCGGTGACTCCGCGAGAACCGCCGGACCTGGGGCTCCCAGCTCCGATGGTCGCCGGCGTACTCGTGAACGAAGAGGATGGGATTGCCGCTTCCCACCGACTCGGTGTGGAGCTCCACGCCATCCGACGTGACGACTGCCTGTACCGGCATGATTCCCCCGCTCAGTGCTCTGCCCGTATGGTCAGGGCCGGGTTCCGGGTGAAGAAGCTGTAGGGCACGATGTGAATGGTCTTCCAGTCGGTCCACATCACGGGCCAGTCCTCCGCCCGTGGCACGTGGCGGCAGCCGGCCGCTGTGAGGCGCACGACCCGGTCTCTGCACGACCGATACGACCACGAAAACGGCGGTTCGCGACCGACTTGGTGAACCTGATCCCAGGTCCTCCGGCGGAACGGCCACCAGAGCGGGCAAGGCCGCAAGGGAGGTGCGCAACGGCGGCGTTCCGCCGCGTTCGAGCCTGTAGTCCGTGCGCTTCGATGGCGGAACCGCTCGACCGGTGGCGTAGCATGTGGCCCGTAGTGACCCGATGCGGGTTGTTCGGACGGGCCGACGTGATGACGCGTTGGTGAAGGTTGTCGTCCTGGGCGCCTCGGTGGTTTCCGGCGTTCCGGTCGTTGCGCGGCGTATCCGACCGCGTGGTCGGGATGGCAGCCTCGAGTGGAGGGACGCGGATGGACAATACCGAATCGCCACTGCGCTCGCCTGTCCGGCATTCGACCTTCGCTCTGGCGGTGGTCCTGATGCTGGCGCCGCTGGGCCGCGCGCAGGTTCCCGACCGCCTGCGCATCGAGCTGCCTGGCCCCTATGCCGAGCGGAGCGCGGTGGAGCCGGCGGCGACGCCGGACGTACGCGAGGACGCGAATCCCCGCCGGTTCCGTAGCGGCCCGGAGCTGGCGGCCTCCGGCACGGGCAGCGACCCGCCTGGAGTGCCGGCTGTGTCCTCGGCCGACCTGGACGGCATCTTTCGGTACCGGTTCGTCGGCGAACACAACTTCTCTCGGACCGCGTACGACATCTCGTTCGCCGACGACGTGGATTGTGACGGCTTCGCCGAGGTGCTGGTCGGCGCACCGTCGTTCCATGAGCCCCGCTCCGCTGGCGACCAGGAGCCTGGCGCAGCGTACCTTGTCTCGATGGCGGACGTCGCGGCAGCCGATGCCGCGGACGGAGCCGCCGACGGAGTGATCGACCTCGGCCTGGTCGCCGCACAGCCTCGTTCCTGGAAGTTGACGAGCGAGGGACTGCACTACGTCGGCACCTCCGTGGCCTCCGGGGGCGACGTCAACGGGGACGGCTGTTCGGACCTCCTCATAGGCGCGCGCGCCCACGGCCACTTCACGGGCTCGGCCTACCTCGTCTCCGCGTCCGACCTCCCCGCAGCTGACGCGGCGGACGGCGCGAGGGACGGCGTCGTCGATATCCGGCGGGTTGCGGACCAGCCCGACTCCTGGGCACTCACCGGCGAGGCCGGCTATGACAACGCCGGCAGGACCGTGCTCTTCGCCGGTGACGTGAACGGGGACGGCCTTTCCGACCTGCTGATCGGCGCGCTGTTTCACGGCGAGGACGATCGCGGCGCCGCCTACCTGCTCTCGGGGGCGGCCTTGGCCCCGGCCGACGCGGCGGACGGCGCCGCCGACGGCAGGATCGCCTTGGCGTCGGTCGCCGCGCAACCCGACTCCTGGAAGCTGGTCGGCGAGCAGGCGAATGGCCTCGCCGGCAGCCGCATGGCGGTCGCGAACCTGGATTCCGACGACCGGTCGGACCTGGTCGTCGCCGCCTACGTCCAATTCCACGAGACGCCCGGGTTGGATGCCAGGGGTGCCGTGTACCTCATCGCGGCCGCTGACCTGCCGGCGATGGACGGCGCCGACGGGCAGTCCGACGGAGTGATCGGCCTGGACGCGGTAGCAAGGGGCAGGGCTTCCTGGAAGCTGGTCGGCGACTTCGAGGACCAGCGCATCGGTTCGTACGGCGTGGCCGCCGGTGACTTGGACGGCGACGGCATCGACAACGTAATCCTGTCCAACTACGAGACGCCCTCCGCCGGCCGCCCTCGGGAAGTGTTCGCGATCTCGGTTTCGGATCTGCCGGCGGCGGATGCGGCAGACGGGACCGAGGACCGCGTAGTGGCGCTCGACAGCACGCTGGACCAGGACGACTCGTTCAAATTCGTGTGGGAGGGAGCGTTCTCATTCCGCATCGCCTCGAACTTCGATATCGATGGGGACGGCCTCGATGACCTCCTCATCGGCAACGACAGCGCGAGGGAGGTCAGTGGGTGTGCTCCCGCCGGCGGGTCCCAGACGAACGGAGCCGTCGCCCTGCTGCCGGGGGGCGGCTTGCACGAGGCGGACGGCGCGGACGGGGTGGCCGACTCGGTCATCGATCTGGATCTCTTGCCTCTGGGAGACGGGTTCTGGAAATTCATCGGAGCACCGGCCGACAGGTTGGGAACCGGGGTGAGCGCCGGAGACATCGACGGCGACGGGCGCGACGACCCCCTGCTCGCCTCCTACCTGCCCATCATCCCGTACCGTGACTGTGGCTCCAGCGTCGGCAAGGGCTACGTCTTCGCGTTGTCGAGCGCCCACATGGCCGCCGCCGACGCCGTGGACGGCGAGGCGGACGGAGAGATCCGCCTCGAAGCGTTGGCGGTGCCGTGGCAGGCGGCGAACGAGCCAATCGTCCTCAGGCAGTACGACGATCGCGTGACGGTGGTCGGGGCGCCCGAGTTCCTGGACTACGGCCTTCCCCTGGACACTCTCGTCAAGTCGTTCCTGCAATACTACGGCGACATCGCCGATTACCTCGTGGTCGTCACGGACTTGCCCCTTGACGACCCCCAGTACGGCTACTCCGGGCGGTACGCCGACGTGAGGAACTCTGTGGCCGGTATCGGCAAGCGCGTGTTCGGCTCACACGTGTACGGGGAGAGGCTGAAGGGGTTCATTCATCTGTCCTATTTCGACCCTGTCCACTTCCCGGGAACGCTGGCGCACGAGATCATGCACGCTTGGGCCAACTTCATCATCGACCCGGGGCTGCCGCACTGGGGATTCAGCAGCGCCAACGGCGTGCTGGGCGGTTTCGACCTCGGGCAGCTGGTCGAGCTCGGCGATGGCCGCTACACGGCGGGCAGCTTCCGCGTCTCGGGCAACGACCTGCCGTACAGCCCGATAGAACTCTACTTGGCGGGCCTGATTCCCCCGGACGAGGTTCCCGAGCTCTGGGTCGCCAACGACGGCGCGTGGTCGGGCGACGTCGACGCGTCGGGGAATTGGGTGTTCACCTCGTCCGATATCCAGACGTGGTCGATAGAACGCGTGGTCGAAGAGCACGGCGTCCGGATGCCGAGCTGGCTGGACTCGCAGAAGAGCTTCCGGGCCGCCACGATGCTCATCGTGGACGATCCCGCGCGATCGAGGGATATCGCCGGAGAGCTGAGCGAGGCCCTGCGGGCGTTCAGCGTTCCTGGGCCTGACGGCGACCCCGGCTCGTACAACTTCTGGGAAGCCACGGGCGGGCTGGCGACGCTCACGACCGACGTGCTGCGGCCGAATCGCCCGCCGGAGGCGGTGGGCGCGTTGCCGCCGCTGACGCTGGTGGTCGATGATCCGGCGGTGACGATCGAGGTTGGAAGAGCGTTCCGGGACCCGGACGGGGACGCGCTGACCTTTGGGGCGGCCTCCTCGGCGCCGGCCGTGGCGGCGGTGGCGGTTCTCGGCAGCGCAATGACGGTGACGCCGATGGGGGAGGGCACGGCGGCCCTGACGGTGACGGCCACCGACGCAGGCGGCTCCAAGGGGACGGCGACGCAAACGTTCACGGCGACCGTGCGCCCGGCCGGGTCGCGTCGTTTCACCGATGACCCCATCGTGCCCGGGGTGACCCCGATCAGGGCCGTCCACTTCGCGGAGCTGCGGGCGCGTATCGACGCCCTCCGGAGCTCAGAGGGTCTGGCGCGGTTCGCCTGGACCGACCCGGAGCTGCTGGTGGGGGTGACGCGGGTCCGACGCGTGCACCTGCTCGAGCTGCGGTCGGCGTTGGCGGAGGCGTACGGAGCGGCTGGGCGGGCGGGTCCGCGCTGGACGAATGCGGCTCCCGCAACGGGGTCAACCCCGATCCGGGCGCTGCATCTGTCGGAGCTCCGCGCCGCCGTGCTGGCGCTGGAGTGAGCAGGGCCTCGGTTTCCGGTGGTCCCCGCCGCGGACGGCTCAGGGAGCCGGCGGCAACGCGGGTGTGGCGACCGATGCGCCGTGGGCGAGGTGGGTGGATGTCCTCGACTTCAACGGCGACGGGGCGGCGGACTTCGTGATGACCCCGCACCCGGGGGCAAAGAGCTGCGACCGAATCAACCGCTCATCTGGCTGAACGACGGACGCGGGCGGTTCTCGGCGCTCAAGGCGCGCGACTTCGTCCCCGCCGGCTACGAGTGGATTCTCCACCATGCGCTGCTCCTGCGGACGCGGCACGGCTACAGCTACATCTCCACGGTGTCCTACCGTGGCAGTGGCTCATCCTGAGGGGGCTTCTGGCGACCCGACCATACCTGTGAGACAGATGGAGTTGCGCTGCAGCGCCGCCGACGCGAAGTCGAGCGGCGCATCGGGCGGGACGCCGCGGCGCCCCGCCGCGCGGTGTTCGCGGAAGGTCCGCAGCGCTGGCGCTACAGGTACGACCTCCTGGCCGCCTCGATGACGACCCGCGGGGCATCCGACCGCAACGGGCGCCGGGCGGATTCCGAGGCCAAGGGGCGACCGCTCGGCGCGATCCTCCACCAACCGGCCGGCGGCGGCGGGAACCCTGCCGGACCGGACACTGCCGAACGGTACGTTGAACGGTGTCGTCGTTGGTCTCGCAGGTGTTGACGACCCGTGTCGCGGACGCCTTGGTCAAGCCTGACGATGGTGGGGGAGGGGTGCGGCGACGGTCCGGGGTAATGGCGACCGACCCGGCGGTGCGCGACGCCGGGGCGGGGAACGGGTCTCGGGCGGTTCGCCTGTACGCACCCAGTCCTGCGGCCGGGGGCACGCCGGTCCCGGCTTCGAGGTCCGGATCTCCGATGCCGGCGACACGTGGCTCGACCGGCTGCGGTGGTGGTCGATGCCTGCGTCGAGGCGGGAGGACCGAGGGCCCGCAGGCGGCGCTCTTCCAGACCGCCGACCGGCGGGGCGGCAGCTGACGGGCCGGGCGCTCGAGCGGCGGCTCGTGATGGCGATGATCAACCGGCGCGCCGCGGCCGCGGGGCTGCCGCCACAGACCTGCTGCCACACGTTCCGGGCGACGGGGGTCACGGCGTACCTGTCGAATGGGGGACGCTCGATCACCCGCAGCAGATCGCGGGGCACGCGTCTCCGAAGACGACGAAGCTCTACGAACCGGACGGCGGTCACGGTGAGCGTCGACGAGATCGAGCGCATCGTGATCTGAGCGTGGACGTCCATCCGCGAGAGCTCGCTGACGAAGGCGGTCGCCGCGCTGCGCCGTACACTACTGGCGCCACCGCAACCGCGAGGTCGACCTTCGTCCTGCGAGCGGGCCGCACGGTGGTCGCCATCGAGGTCAAGGGCGGACGCGCACCCGATGCACTGCCGGGAATGGCGGCATTCTCCGAGGCGTTCCAGCCGTCCCGCACGCTGCTCGTCGGCGGCGACGGCATCGACATCGACACTTTCCTGACGAGGCCCGTCCGGCACTGGCTGTAGGCCAGAGACGCGTATGGAAGAAGGACTGTTCCTGCAGCGACTACGGGAGGAGTTCCCCGACGTCACGTGGACGTCGCACCGGTACCTGACGCACGGCTGGGACCATGCGGTCCTGATCCTCGACGAGGCACTCGTGTTCCGGGCTCCCAAGGCTGAGGCGTACCGGGGTGCGCTCGCGAACGAAGCCAGGCTGCTTCGCTACCTCCAGCCGAGGGTCGACGTCGGCATTCCCGACTACGTCTACGAGTCCGCGGACGGCACGTTCGCCGGCTACCCGCTGCTCGCCGGCCGGGAGCTCGACGCCGCCACGTTCAGCCGGCTCTCCGACACGGAGAGGGAACGGATAGTGCAACAGCTCGCCACGTTCCTCACCGCGGTGCACGAGACCCCGAAGTCCGTCGCTTGCGAGTGCGGCGTGTCCGAGCAGGATCCGCAGAAGGACCACGAGGACCTCGCTCGTGACGTCGAAACGCTCGTGCTCCCGCGCCTCCCTCCGCATGAAGTCGAGGTCATCCGTGCCCTCCTGACCGAGTTGGCCGCCAAGGTGAAACGGCCCCGCCCGACGGCGCTCGTCCATGGCGATCTGGACGGTCAGCACATCCTCTGGGACGCGGAGAATCGGCAAGTCAATATCATCGACTTCAGCGATCGCTCGATCGGCGACCCCGCCCTCGACTTCGGCGGCCTGCATGGGTACGGGCACGAGTTCGCCGAACGCGTGTTGGAGCACTACGGTGGACCAAGGGACGAGGGCACGCTACGGCGGGCGCAGATGTACTTCCGCCGGACGGCACTGGAGACGATGGCGGATTCTCTGCAGGGTTATCCGTGCACATTCGAGGAAGGCTACGCGGAGTTCACGGAGCGCTTCGAGTTGTAGCGGCCGTAGCCCCGGCAGTCGGCTCCGCAACTCGTCGTCGCCGACGTCGGGGTCGAGCAGCACCGCGCCGAGCCGGCGGTAGCGGTAACGATCCGGGCGGTGCACGTGACGGAGGCTCCGCCGCGGTGCTGGTGCTGGAGTGAGTCGGGGGCGGTCGGTCGGTCTTGCGGTTTTGAACGAACGTTCCCTAACATGTCGAAAGGCTCGAATCGCCCCAACTTCAACACCGAGAGCAGGTTGACCCCGAACGGCGGGGGAGCCGCCGAGGTTCCGGCCGGATCGGCTCCGGAGAGGAAATGGACCGGGTTTCCGAAGGCCTCGATACCGGCGCCTCGGAGGCACTTCGCCCCCGGAACGGCCGTCTCGGCGGCGCGGCCCTGGGCGGATCGGAGGTCTGCCGGCCGACGTCGCCGAGGGTTGGCCGGGCGGCGCAGGCGCCCGACCTCGCGCGGGCCGCGACGTTGATGCGGACGGGCATCACCGGGGTAGCCGTCCAACGGCGGGACGCTCGAGCACGCGCAGCCGATCGCCGGCCACGCCTCGACGAAGATGAGGAAGGTCCACGACCGGACGGCGGTCACGGTGACGGTCGTCGAGATCGAGCGTATCCTGATCTGAACGGGGCCGCCCGCCGCACGGGGGGCCCCGGGGTCTGGGGCGCCCTCGGACGGCGCCGGGGAGTTGCGATCATGTCGAGGGGAACTCTCGTCGGGGCCGCGTCGGTGGGGATCCGGGTGGCGGTGGCCGGACTGATCGTGCCGGGCGGCTCCTTCGGCGAACCGGGTGTGCCGCCGGGCAGGGTGGTCGTGGCGGCGCAGGCCCCGGCGGACGGCGGCTTCACGGCGGAGCAGGCCGCCGCCGGGTGGACCGAGTACGCGCGGCAGTGCGGAGAGTGCCACGGCGAGGGGCTCGACGGGGCGGAGGCGCCGGCCCTGCGCGGGGTCGACTTCCTGAACGGCTGGGCCGGGCAGACGACGGACGAGCTGTTCGCGTACGTGCGCGACGAGATGCCCCCCGGCCTGGGGAGATCGCTCACCGATCGGGTCTACCTGAATCTGGTCGCGTACATCCTCGATGCGAACGGCGCCCGGCCCGGCGACGCGCCGCTGACGGCCGACGCCGCGGTCGCCATCGGCGATGCGGCGGACGTGGCCGAGGCGCGCCGCGCGGCCGAGCGGGGCGAGCCGCCGCGACGGCGGCCGACGCGGTTCGTCAACCGGGAGGTGCCGCGCGAGCTGACCCCGGTCACCGACGCGCTGCTCGCCGACCCGCCGCCCGGCGACTGGCTGAGCTGGCGGCGGACGCGCGACAGCCACGGCTACAGTCCGCTGGACCGGATCACGCGTGACAACGTCGACCAGTTGCAGCTCGCCTGGGTGCTCGCCATTCGCGAGGGCAACAACCAGACGACGCCGCTCGTGCACGACGGCGTGATGTTCCTGGCGAGTCCGGGGAACGTGGTGCAGGCGATAGACGCGGTCGGCGGCGACGTCATCTGGCAGTATCGATGGCCCCTGCCCGACGATGCACCCCAGCGGGCGGCGACCCGCACCCTCGCCCTCTACGGCGACAAGGTCTTCCTCGCCACCCACGACGCGGCCCTCGTCGCCCTCGACGCGCGGACCGGGGCCGAGGCGTGGCGCGCCGTGAAGGCCGACTACACGCAGGGCTTCCGCCAGAACTCCGGCCCCGTCGTCGCCGCCGGCGTCGTCATCAGCGGCATGAACGGCTGCAACCGCTACAAGGAGCAGACCTGCTTCATCACCGGGCACGACCCCGACACAGGCGACGAGCTGTGGCGCACGTCCACCATCGCCCTCCCCGGCGACCCGAACGACGCCTCGTGGGGCGACACGCCGCCGTATCTCCGGGCCGGCGGCGACTCGTGGATCCCGGGCAGCTACGATCCGGGCCTGGGCCTCTTCTACATCGGCACCGCGCAGGCGAAGCCGTGGGTGGCGGCGAGCCGCGGCATGACGACGCGGCAGGACGCGCTCTACACCAACTCGACGCTGGCGTTGAACCCGCGCACGGGGCAGGTGGAGTGGTACTTCCAGCACGCGCCGGGCGAGACCCTCGACCTCGACATCGTGTACGAGCGGGTGCTCGTCGACGCCGACGGCGAGCAGTGGCTCTTCACGATCGGCAAGGACGGCATCCTCTGGAAGCTCGACCGGCGGACCGGCGCCCTCGTCGACCTGCGCGAGACGGTCTACCAGGACGTCTTCGAGTCGATCGACCGGACCACCGGCGAGCTGACCTATCGGCCGGACATCCGCGACGCGGAGATCGGCGACCGCGTGCCCGCCTGCCCCAGCCTCCTCGGCGGCCACAACTGGCAGGCATCGGCGTACCACCCCGGGGCCGGCGCCCTCGTGATCCCCCTCCACCAGGCCTGCATGTACCTGACGGGCCGCGAGGTGGAGTTCGTCGAGGGCGGCGGCGGCGTGGCGGGCCGGTCGGAGTTCCGCGAGATGCCCGGCTCGAACGGCAACGTGGGGAAGCTGGCCGCCTACGACGTGCGGACGATGGAGGAGCTGTGGAGCCGCGAGCAGCGGGCGGCGTTCCTGACGTCGACGTTGACCACGGCGGGGGGCCTCGTCTTCGCGGGCGACGCCGACCGCTACTACCGGGCGTTCGACGTCCGGACGGGGGAGGTCCTCTGGGAGACCCGCCTCGGCGCCGCCGCGCACGGCTATCCCATCACCTACGAGGCGGGCGGCCGGCAGTTCCTGGCCGTCCCCGCTTCGCTGGCGGGCGCGTTCCGGGGCCTCACCGCACAGCTCACCCCGGAGATCTTCCAGCCGGAGGGCGGGAACGCGCTCTACGTCTTCGCCCTGCCTTAACAACCAAGGGTAGTCTGCTAGCGTCCAGATCTGTGCGGCAGAATCCGTAAATGACTGATTAGTAATAGTTTATTATTCGCCGGCGCGAACTGGACCGAGGCGGGACGTGTTGCAAAATCCATCCCAATCCCGAATATAATGAGGGGATGGATGTTGTAGCCAAACCCGCCCCCTCGCCCCGCAAAACCAAGCGCCGGGGACGCCATCCCGACAAGGCCCTCTCGGCCGCCTTCGTCCGTTCCGCGCCGCCAGGACGGCACGCAGACGGCAACGGCCTGTACTTGTTCGTCCAGCCGACCGGGACCCGAAGCTGGGTCCAGCGGCTCGTCATCCGCGGCCGGCGCCGAGAGCTCGGGCTCGGCGCCGCCGCGCTCGTCCCCCTCGCCAAGGCCCGCGAGCAGGCCCTCGCCAACCGCATCCTGGCCCGGTCGGGCGGCGACCCCCTCGCCGACAAGCGCCGCGTCCAGGGCGTGCCCACCTTCGCCGAAGCCGCCCAACGCGTCCTCGATCAGAAGCGCGGCGGCTGGCGCGGCCGGTGGCACGCACAGAACTGGTGGAACAGCATGGAACGGTATGCGTTCCCGCGCATCGGCAGCCGGCCCGTGTCCGAGGTCAACACGGCCGACGTGCTGGAGATCCTCACGCCGATCTGGCACGCCAAGGCGGAGACGGCCCGCGCCGTCCGCCAGCGCATCCGGTCGGTGATCGAGTGGGCCATCGCGTTGGACCTGCGGAACGACAACCCGTGCGACCGGGTGCTGCCGGTGCTCGGTCCGCAGAACGACATCGTGACGCACCGGCTGGCGCTGCCCCACCGGGACGTGGCCGCGGCCATCGAGACGGTTCGGGCGGGGTCCGCGCAGCCCGCCGTCAAGCTGGCGTTCGAGTTCCTCGTGCTGACGGCGACGCGGTCGGGCGAGGTCCGTGGGGCACAGTGGGCCGAGATTGACACGACGGACCACGTGTGGACCCTGCCGGCGCAGCGGATGAAGGCGAAGCGCGAGCATCGTGTGCCGCTCTGCGGTGGGGCGCTGGAGATCCTCGACGCGGCGCGTGCGCTCGGCAACGGCAATCCGCACGTGTTCCCGATGCGGAGCGGGAGGCCGATCTCGGCGTCGACGCTGCTCAAGACGCTCAACGACCTTCGGGTCGCGGCCGTGCCGCATGGCTTCCGCTCGTCGTTCCGGGACTGGGCGGCGGAGGAGACGGACCACCCGCGCGAGGTCATCGAGGCGGCGCTGGCTCACGTGGTCCAGAACAAGGTCGAGGCGGCCTACGCGAGGTCGGACCTGTTCGAGCGGCGACGGCGGCTGATGGACGACTGGGCGGCTTATCTCGCGGCAACCCGTCGTCCCCGCTGAACGACCTCCGGAAGACGGCCCTGATGGGAGCACAGGGGGGTGATACGGTAGCCCACCCCTCTGCCCAAGAAATCGGCGCGCTGTGCGCGCTATGGCCGTTGCCGCGCTGGCGCGGCAACGGTGACGAGGAACCCAGTCTGGCAAGGGCACACACAACCCCGTGATGAGGACGCTGGTGGGCGAGGCCGGCCCGGGCGCTCTCGGGAGGTTCGCTCGAGAGAGCCAGATCCGCGCCGTCGAACGCCGCCGTCCGCGGCACCGTTCGCACGACGTCGCCATCACCGACCACGAGCTCGAACGTCGCCGCGTGCAACCCACTGCCCGCCGTGTGCACAAGAAGCGCTCCGTGCCAAGCGGCAGATGAGCACGCTGCCGATCTCCAGTCTGCCCGTTCCCGCACGACCTGCGGAGAGCACCTCCGGCAACGCTCGACGACAGTCACAAACCGCGCCTGAGCGCCGGCCACCAACGCGCCCAATGGCCGGCCACCACGCCGGAAGACCTCTAGAATCGAGATATCGCGTGAGATACACCCCGTCGTCACCGGTAACGTGCCAGTCCAAGTCTAGTACCAACAGGCACTTAGCCCGAAACACGAAGTCCCTGGTGACCGGCCACGTGACCAGTCTGAGTTACCCTGAGCGACCCCGTTCCGGGCCGTAAGACTCCCTGCCCCCACAGCAACGGGGGCAGCGCGTTTCACTCCCGGTCCAACCGGGGTCGCTCAGGGTGCATTTTTCCGTCAAAGCGGAAGCCTGCCCGGCGCGCCCGCCTCGAAGGAGCACGAGGCCGGCATGAAAACTCGGGCCGTGTCGACCGCGCCGATCAACCCGATCGAGACGGTGTGGCGGACGATGGCAACGCGCTCGTGGACGAAACCGCTACCAGCCATCCGGCCGCCGCCGACCGCGCATCCGGACCAGGTGCGCCAGCACTTCCGCGCGATGGCCTCCCGCGTAGCGGTCCGGTTGAGTACGGCCCAGGCGGTCTTCTCGAACTTGTCCGGAGACGGCTTCGATTGGCGCGTCCGTCAGCCGGTCCTCCGGCGCCCACGCGATCACGCCGGAGGTGTACTGGTGCTCGAACTTCAGCGCGTCGGCGACGGGGGCCACCATGTGGGGATCGCTGCGGCGGACCTCGGCGCCGAGAGCTCGGGCTCGGCGCCGCCGCGCTCGTCCCCCTCGCCAAGGCCCGCGAGCAGGCCCTCGCCAACCGCATGCTGGCCCGGTCGGGCGGCGACCCCCTCGCCGCCAAGCGCCGCGCCGAGGGCGTGCCCACCTTTCGCCGAGGCCGCCGAGCGCGTCCTCGAACAGAAGCGCGGCGGCTGGCGTGGCCGATGGCACGCGCAGAACTGGTGACGCAGCATGGAGCGCTACGCCTTTCCCTGCATCGGCCGCCGGCCCGTCTCCGAGGTCAACACGGGCGACGTGCTGGAGAGCCTCACGCCGATCTGGCACGTCAAGCCGGAGACGGCCAGGGCCGTCCGCCAGCGCGTCCGCTCGGTGCTGGAGTGGGCCATCGCGATGGACCTGCGGAACGACAACCCGTGCGACCGCGTGCTGCCGGTGCTCGGTCCGCAGAACGACATCGTCCGGCACCATCCGGCGCTGCCCCACAAGGCCGTGGCCGCGGCCATCGAGACGGTGCGGGCGTCGGGCTCGGCACAGCCGGCCGTGAAGCTGGGGTTCGAGTTTCTCGTGCTGGCGGCCGCGCGGTCCGGTGAGGTGCGGCTGGCGACGTGGGACGAGATGGACACGAAGGACTGCGTGTGGACCGTTTCGGCCCTGCGGATGAAGGCGAAGCGCGAGCACCGGGTCCCGCTGTGCCGGCGGGCGGTCGAGATCCTCGACGCGGCGCGGGCGCTCGGTGACGGCGGCGGCCTGGTGTTCCCCATGCGGAGCGGGAGGCCGATGTCGGCGACGACGCTGCCGAAGATGCTCCAGCAGCACGAGGTCGCCGCCGTACCGCACGGCTTCCGGTCGTCGTTCCGGGACTGGGCGGCCGAAGAAACGGACCACCCGCGTGAGGTCATCGAGGCGGCGCTGGCGCACGTCGTCCAGAACAAGGTGGAGGCGGCCTACGCCCGGTCGGATCTGTTCGAGCGTCGGCGGCTGCTGATGGACGATTGGGCGGAGCACCTCGCCGGCAAGGGCGGGTGATGCGGCCTAACGGCCGGGGCCGAAGTCCCGGTCGTCGTCGCGCGCGGGCCGCCGGCGCGACTCGACGGGGTAGCTCGGCGTCTCCGGGCGCCGCGACGGTGACGCCGCAGACGGCGGATCGCCGGGGTGGCGGCCTTCCTTCCGCGCCTGGGCCTGGAGCCGGCGGATGTCGGCGCGAAGCACCTCCTCGGCGCGCGCGTTGGCGGCCTTCCGCTCGGGGCTCCAGTGCTTCGTCAATTCGGACCAGTCGCGGAGAGTCATGGCGGACGGCTCGTCGGAATGAGTCGGGCGTTCCCGGACCATGGTGTTCAGATGGCGATCATAGATCAGGTCCGCGCGGCGGACATAGTCGTCGTAGAACCGTTTCGGGTGCGTCTTGTAGCCGCCGAGCAGAATGACCGCGGTGCGGCGCGGGTCGAACGCGTAGAACACCCGGATCGGCCGGCCGCCGCTCTGGATCCGCAGCTCGCGCATACGGCCGTGGCGCGACTTCCCGACCCCCGAGCAGTAGGGGTGTGGCAGTAGCGGGCCGTGTTCCACGAGCATGTTGACGACCCGCGACACGTCGTCTTGCGTCCGTGCGGACAACTCGTCAAACCACGACTCGAATTCGTTGGTGTATTTGACCTTGTAGGGCATGACGTACCTCCGTATGGTTCAAGTCGCAGCGACCGTCGGCGATTCGGCGTCAGAGGCTCGGGCCGTAATCGCGCCCGCGTCCGCGCTGCCGGCTCTGCTGCCGCATCATCTCCACGGCCCGCGCAACGTCGCGGCCGGGGCCGCGTAGTGTTCGGTCAAGCTCGTCACCTGCGCGCTGAGCCGCTCGACCTGCCGCCGCAAGGTCTCGATCTGCCGCTGACAGGCTTCGGCGTGCGCGTCCTGCTGCGTCCGCTCCCGCTCGGACTGCTCGGACAACCGCCGCAAGGCCGTCATCAACTGCCGATGTAGCGCGTCCATAGAGCTCCCTCACTCGCTCGACAGCTTCACGGCAGGCCGCCCACCCACCCTCCAGGGCGGACGCTCCAGCGAGCCGGGGGGGCAGCACGACGAACCTCTCGCCGTCGATTACGCGCAGATCGACGCGCCACGTCATCGTCTCGAACTGCGTCAAGGTCTGGCGGGCCTCCTTGATGTCCACGTTCAGGATCGCCAGGGTCTGGAGCTGGCTCTCGATCCGCATCGACAACCAGCGCATCGTCCCCCAACTGTTCAGCGTCAACTATTTTTGCCGCTTGACGACAGCCATTTTTGCCGTTCCGGTCGTCGTGGATCGAGAATCAGCCGGGACCGGAGCACGCCGCGGCACGCGGCGTGCTCCGGCTCCGAGGGTCGGCGTCACCGTTGGTCTGCCTTGAGCAGCACAGTCCCATGGTGGTCCCGAATCCGGCGGTCCGCCACGTCCCCGTGAGCGTAGTGGTCGGCCGGGACGCCCCCGTCCAGGCCGGGCCGCAAGGCCCACAATTGCCATCCGAGCCGCGGGGCGGGCGGCGTGTCACCCGCAGGGCCGTAGCGGAGCGGAGGACGTGCGCAGCACGTTGACACGCCGGCCGTCCCGCAGCTACGCGTCCCCGACCTCCCGACAGGGCCTGTCGTGGCGTCGCGGGGAGCGCGAACGGCCTCCGGATGCCGGGCGCCCAGCGCCCAGCGCAGCTTCGTGGCCGCCAACCGGAAGCCGTCGCCGACGGTCTAGCCGTCACGCCCGAAGCCCCTGGGCAGCTCGACAGCCTCCAGTTCCGACAGGTCCAGGTCGCAGACCTGATCGAGCAACTCCGCGGTCACGGACTCGGCGAGGGATGCCGGCAACCCGTCCCGCCACTCCCGGTACTGGTCCTGCAGCGCCAGGAGCGTCTGCACCGCGTCGTTCCACTGCTGTGGCCGCGACCTCCGGTCCGCCGGCCGCCGGTACCGGAGCGGGGACTCGCCAGCCCGCCGCCGCTCCCGGTAACGCGCCTGCCGCTCCGCGTTCGTCAACGCCACGACCCACTCCAAAGCGTTACGTAACGGACCGGTGACAGGCAGACCGGCGCCCGGACGTTCACGACGTCGAGCGTCGGCGGGCTCGCGGCAACAGCGGACCGGGAGCACGACCGCGGGTGGCAGGTGCGGGCGGCGATTTCCGGCGCGACCGGTCCGTGCGGTAGCTGGGTACGTCGAATTCGATCACGACCGCGTGGTGTACGAGGCGGTCGATCGCCGCGGCCGTGGCCATCTGGTCGCGGAAGATCCGGTCCCACTGGCTGAAGACCAGGTTGCTCGTCACCAGCACCGAGCGCCGCTCGTAGCGCTCGGCCAGAAGCGTGAAAAGCACCTCGGCTTCGTCGGGACTTTGCTGAACGTAGCCCAGGTCGTCGAGTAATGTGGAGCTCCACATTACTCGACTAATGTTGAGTGATCGGTAATGTGGAGTCGGCGCCGAAGGCGGCGCCCGGCCCAAGCAGGTGAGAGTCGCCGGACTCCACATTACCGATCGGCCCTCAGAGCGCTTCAAGCCATTCCAGCACGGACGCGTCGGTGCGCCACGGGGCCGGCCCCGTAGCGGCACGGGTGGTGGGGCGGGCCTTCGCGAGAGCCTGCCGCTTCATGTCGAGGTCGACGGTGGCGTACCGGTGCGTGGTCGTGACGCTGGCGTGACCGAGCCACTGACTGATCGTGACGATGTCGACGCCGGCGCGGAGCAGGTGGACGGCCGTGCTGTGCCGCATGCTGTGGGGATGGAGGCGCTTGGTGCGCAGGGCCGGCACGCTGGCCTGGGCCCGGGTGCAGTACTTCTGCAGAAGGTAGCGGACGCCGAATCGGGTCAGCCGCATCCCGCGATGATTGCGGAAGACCGGCTCGTCGAGCTGGAGCTCGCGTCCGCGCTCCGCCAGCAGGACACGCAGCAGGTCGGCGGTCTGAGGCCACAACGGGCAGACGCGTTCCTTCCGCCCCTTGCCGTAGAGGCGGACCTGTGCGGGTGCGTCCAGCCGCAGGTCGGCGACGCTCAGGACGACGATTTCCTGGACCCGGGCGCCGGTGTTGAACATGGTGGCGAGGAGCGCATAGTCGCGGCGGCCGTCGACGGAACTGCGATCGACGACGCCCAGGATGGCTTCGATCTCCTCGTGCTCGAGGTACTCCACGGGGCGGCTGCCGGTCCGCTTGAACGGGACGGCGAGGACGCGTTGACAGTGCGCGAGCCGTGCGGGGTACTCCAGGGCGCAGTACCGGAAGAACGCGTGGATCGCGGCGAGGCGCACGTTGCGGGTGGCGGCGCTGTTGTGCCGGTCGAGCTCCAGGTGCTGAAGGAACGCGAGGACCGGCTGGGTGCCGAGGTCTTCAAGGTCGAGCTGGATGACGGACCGCTGCGACCGGGTTGCCACGAAGCGCAGCAGGAGCACCAAGCTGTCCCGATAGCTCCGGATGGTGTGGGGACTCGTCCCCCGCACCCGGGGCAGGTGGTCGGCGAAGAACGCCCGGAGGGCTCGCGCGAGGTCGTTCGGAGCGGCGACGGTCATCGCGCACCTCCCGCACCGGTGGGTCCGGTGATGAGGTCGCCGCAGTGGTCGGCGAATCGCGCGCTGGCGGCGGCCGCGAGGGGTTCGACAAACTGGAGGTAGTAGGCGGTCGAGACGATCGAGACGTGCCCCATGTAGGCGGCCAGGAAGGGCAGCTTCGCCTGCACGTCGAGACCGGCGCGGTACCACCGGAGGAGCGCGTTCACGGCGAATCCGTGACGGAAGTCATGCGTGCGTGGGAGGTGACCGGTCTCGGTCCGGATGCCGGCCCGCCGGAAGAGCGCTCGTACGGTACAGCTCAGACCAGCGCCGCTATAGCCGCCGGTGCCCGGACTGCGATGCCAGAGGAGCGGGCTGTCCGCCTCGGCCGGCAGTCGACGTCGGTTGCGAATCTCGATCAGGTGCTCGACCTCGCGGGCGGTATCCGCCGATAGCGGGACGAGGCGCGACTTGTGAAACTTGGATTCGCGGATCGCCAGCGTGCGCTGCGGGGGGTCATAGTCTCCCACCGTCAGCCGCGTCAGCTCCCCGCGTCGCAACCCCGTGGTGGACAGCACCACGACCGCGAGGCGCATGTTCTCGGGGCAGAGTGGCGAATTGGAGGTGCGGGCCAGCGTTCGCGCGGCGGCCAGCAACTCGACTATCTGGCTGTCGGTGAAGATATGCGGCCGGATGGCTTGGTGGGCTCGCGGAAACAGCCGCTCGTCCGGGATGAAGCAGCCGGGCTCGCCGCGGCGGCGATACAGGCACAGGTTTCGCACGACCCGCATGCGACCTCGACGCGTGACAGAGGCCAAGTGCTCCAGCGTGAGACACCAGGCGGCGAACGTCTCGGCGGTGAGATCGCCGCCGCGGGCAGCAAGGAACCGATCCAGGTGCCCCAGCACCCATTCTTCCGCTGCGTACTGGCGGCCCAGCGCTCGCTTGAGCGTCAGGTAGCTTCGGATGGAGGCGGACAAGCCGGAGCTGAACGTCGTCATGACGCCACCCCCGGCGCTCTGCGGTCGACCGTGGGCGGCAGAGGCAGGGCGACGTCGCGGAGGTCGTCAACCGCCAAGCGGAGGTACACGCACGTGCTTTCGAGAGTGCGATGGCCCAGGAGGTCCCCGATGGTCTTGACCGACAGGCCGGACCGCAAGAGGTGCACTGCGTACGAGTGCCGCACGCAGTGGGGTCCCTGGAACGGAATGGCGAGGCCGCTGCGCTTCGACCACGCCTGGAAGGCCTCGGTGACGGCAGTCGGCTTGAGGACGCCGGTCGGGGTGCGGCAGCGGAGAAACAGCTCCCGATAGCTGCGCGGCGGCCCGCCTCGGAACGGGACGCGCTGCCGGCGCACGTTCAGGGCGGGGCGTCCGTGGCGGAGGTAGTCGAGCAGTGCGGTCCCGACCTCGTTGGTGAGCGGCAGCCAGAGCGAGCCGCGTGTCTTGCGTTGGGGGATGCGCAGCCGCTCCGCCCGCCACTCGATGTCGTCGAGCGTGAGCGTCACGACCTCGCACGCGCGCAGGCCATAGGTCGCCATGAGGAGGAAGATCCCGTAGTCGCGACGCCCCATCGGGGTCACGCGATCGATCGAGTCGAGGAGCGCCCGAACCGTGTCCCAGGGCAGCGCCCTCGGGAGCTGCTCGCCGCGATACACGCGGGGCGTGTCGATCTGCGTGTCGAGCCCGGTCGGGATCTCGCCGTCAGCGGCCAGGGACCGGAGGAAGGCTCGGAGGTGGCCCACCACATGCTGGAGGGACGCGCGCGACTGGCGGGGGCTGACGGCGCACAGGAAGGCGTCGAGATCCTGGCGGTCGAGCGCGGCGAGCCGAGTCGGGCGAGTCTCGTAGCCGATGTGGGCCAGGAACTCGCTCACCGTGCGGCCGTGGTGCGCCACGGTCCCAGGCGCGAACCCTCGGACTTGCTCCAGGTAGGTCCTGTAGGCGGCCACTCGCTGCTCGATGCGGGTCAACGCGGGCGGCGGATACAGCGCCAGCTCGGACTCGCAATACCGCTCCAGTTGCCGCACCAGGACCGCGAGATTGGGGTCCTCCTGCGAATCCGCGGGAGCACAGGCCCGCAACCGCGCCCGCGTCAGGCTCGCCAGGGTCTCCGCGTCGCGTTGCTGTAGACGGTGAACAAGGCGTCGCGCCGCACAGAAATGCTTGCGGACGCGTTCGGTGGAGTAGCCCTGCTCCAAGAGCCACGTGCCGTATCCGTCCAAGACCGGACCGAGAATCGCCAACGACGTGTACCGCCGGTGCATCCTGGGGTACAGCTCGAGCACCATCGGGACCTCCCGGGAAGGCGGTGCCGAGATCGGCACGGTCCCGATGCTACGTACCTAATGTGGAGTCCTGGAGGGTGTACCGTCGCCGTCGCCGAGGCGCGCGGCGATCACTGCACATTACCGATCACTCAACATTAGTCGAGCAAGATTGCCTCGAAGAGATCGAGCTTTCGGAGGGCGCGGGGCAGGTCGAGGTCGCGTTTCGCACCGAGCAGCTCCTGCACCAGGGCGTAGGCCGGGGCGCACAACACGCTGTGGCCGGCCTCGACCAGCGCGTGCCCGACGGCGCAGAGCGCGTGGCTCTTGCCCACGCCCGGCAGGCCAAACGCGAGTACGTTGGTCGCCGTCTCGAGGAAGGCACCGGTAGCCAGCGTCTCCAGCTGCTGCGCGACCTTTGCCGGGAACCTGCCGGTGTCGAGTGTCGCGAACGTCTTGCCCGGCGGCAACCGCGAGGCGCGACGCAACCGCGTGATCCGGCGCTGACGGCGCGCTTCGGCTTCCGCCTCGAACACTTCGACCAGCACCGGCATCGCCTCGGGGTGGCCCGCCTCGGTCAGCCGCGGCACGAGCTCCTCGGCCGCCGTCGTCAGCCCGAACTGCGTCAGCAACGACGTCACCTGCGTGCTTGGCACCGTCATCCGACTCGACCTCCGGCCAGCAGCGCGTCGTACTGCGCCAGATCCGGGCGGGGGATGTGGACCACGGGGATGGTCGGTACCGGCGGACGGACCTCGGCCTGGACGGCGGCGTAGTCGCAGGGATCGCCGGCGCCGAGACGGCCGCGAAGCGTCGCCTCCACCCGTCGCTCGCTGGTCGTGGCCGCCAGGTGCAACAGGCGCACGTACTCGACATCGGCCCGCTCGCCGTGCGTCCGCCCGAGCGCGTCATACGCGGCCCGGAACACGAGCGACGGGAACAGCTCCTCCCGAAAGCGATACCGCGCGAACGCCCCCGGCTTCCGGACCAGGCTCCCGATGATGTGGCGGTAGTCGATGCGGTGCTCAGCCCCGCCCCGCAGCCGCGGCATCGTGCACAGCACCCGCCCGCCGTAGAGGACCTCCACCGTCGACGGATGCTGCCGGGCCTCGACCAGGTGACCGATCAAGCGCGACGGCACCGAGTAGACCCGCCCGCCGACCCGGATCGTGCTCCACTTCCGCACCCGGCACTGGAACGTCGTGTACTCCGGGACCCGAGTCGGCGGCAACGACCGCAGATACGGACGCTCCTCGGCCAACCGAGCCGCCGCCGGGGCATTCCGCTCCTCGTCGACGACCCGCCGCACGAAGCGCAGATACGCGGCCTCGTCGACGAAGTCCCGGCCACCCCGCAACAGCAACGCCTGCTCGATGGCCGTCGCCGTCCGGAAGTGCGACTGCTCCGCCACCCCGTTCTCGTGGGGCTTCCCCGGCTGGATCCGCGACGAGAGCAGCCCGTAGTGGTCCAGCACCTGCCGGAACCGAGCCGTCAACTGACGACCCCCGCTGCGCCGCAGCTCGTGCGTCGCCGCCGACAGGTTGTCGTGACGAAGCACCGCCGGCACCGCCCCCAGCGTCCACAGCGCGCCCTGCAGGCCCGACACCAAGGCCTCGAACGTCTCGCTCAGCGCCAGCTCAACGTACGTCCACCGGCTGTAGCTCAGCACCCACTCGAACAGCAGGTGCGGGAACGTCACGCCCCGAAGCGTCACCCCCAGGTCGCTCAAGTCCGTGAAGTCGAACGCCGCTTCCCGACCCGGGACCGGAACCTGCTCGAAGTACACCTCGCGGTCGGGACCGTACTCCACCCGCCACTCGCGGACCCGCCGCTGCAACGTCCGCAGCTGCCCCGGCTGAAAGCGGCCCGGATGCCGCCGGCACAGCGCCTTGAACAGCGTCAGCACCTGCAGCCGGCCGTCGGTGTCGGCCACCAGCTGCGGCACGACCTCCGACTGCCACACGTCGGCGAACGGGTCCTCCCGCGTGCGCCACCGCCGCGGCGCCTTCGCCGTCGACGGCAACGGCCCGCTCTGCCACTTGCGGGCCGCCCGCTCGCTCATCCCGGCCGCCGCCAGCGTCTTGCCTGCCATCCGCTTCTCGCGCAATCGCCGTACCTGAGCATCCGTGACCAACCCGTCCTCCGCGAGGAAAACGAGCACTATGCGGAGTTCCGAACTATGCGGAGTTGGCTCGGCGCGCGCGTTGACCCGGGCATTTTGCCTGGCGCGGTACTCCGCATAGTCAGAGGCCTTCCAGGAAGTTGAGGAGCCGGTCGGTGGCGGTAAAGCGGAGCGGCTGAGGTGCGGGATCTTCGACGCGCCGGAGTGCCGCCTCCTTCATGGCGAGGTCGGCTTCGACGTACTGGTGGGTGGTGACGGTGTCCTCGTGGCCGAGCCAGAGGGCGATGACGGTGATGTCGACTCCGGACTGGAGCAGATGCATCGCGGTCGTGTGGCGCAGCGTGTGGGGTGAGATCCGCCGCGTCGCCAGCGATGGGTGACGCTCGGCGGCCTTTCGACAGGCGACGCGCAGTTGATGCTCGACCCCGGAGCGCGACAGGGGCTTGCCCGCGCGATTGGGAAACACGGGGGCGTCTGGGCTTCCATCGATTCGGGGGAGCCACCTCCGCAGTTGCGCTGCGGTGCTCTTCCAGAGCGGGACGACACGCTCCTTGCGCCCCTTGCCGTGCAGAAGCAGCGAGGACGCTCGGTCGAGGAGCACGTCGGCGACGTGCAGACGGGTGATCTCCGAGACGCGGGCGCCGGTGTTGTAGAGCACGGCGAAGAGGACGGCGTCGCGCTGCCCGCTCCAGGTGGACCGGTCGGGCGCGTCGATGATCGCCGTAATCTCGTCGCGGGACAGGTAGCCGAGGACGGGCCGGTCGAAGCGCTTGACGGGAATCGCGAGGACGCGTTGCGTCACGGGCAGCAGGGACGGCTCGCGCAGCGAGGCGTAGCGCATGAACGACCGGATGGCGGTGAGCCGGAGGTTGCGGGTGCGCGCAGAGTTGCCGCGTTCGGTCTCGAGATGGTCGAGGAAGCCGAGGACCATGGGCGCACCGAGATCCGCGAGGGTCAGCGCCGAGGGGGTGCGTCCGGTGCGCTCTGCGGCGTATCCGAGGAACAACGTGAAGGTGTCGCGGTAGCTGGCGATCGTGTGCGCGCTGGCGCCCCGTTGTGCGATGAGGCGCCGGTGGAAGAACTCCTGCAGGAGTGCGGGGAATGCCCGCTCGACGGAGGTCATGACGGGCGCTCCGACGCTCGCTGGGCGAAGCGTTCGAAACGCTGTCCGGTGCTGGCGAGCAACTCGGGGACGGCGGTGCAGTACCAGTAGGTGTGGGCGACCTTGGCGTGGCCGAGGTAGGTTGCGAGAGCCAGGATCTTGCGATCTACATCCGCGCCTTCCTGGTGCCAGCGCAGCAGCCGGCGAACGACGAAGGTGTGTCGCAGGTCGTGGATGCGCGGTCGGCGCGTACGCCCCTGCGCGGTCCAGTCGAGACGCAGCTTGATCCGGTGGAACGTCGACTCCACCGCGGTGAGAGTGAGCCGGGGCGACTGCTCGGTGCGGAAGAAGTACTCGGACCGGGGTGTGGCAAGACACGCGTCACGGCGGTCGGCGTAGCGACGCAGTGCCCGGGTCGTCGTCGGATGGAGCGGGACGAATCGGGACTTGCGGAACTTGGTCTCGCGGATGGTCAGGATGCCGTCGACGAGGTCGGCGTCGTCGGTCGTGAGACGGCGGGCCTCGGACAGTCGGAGGCCGGTCGACGCCAGGAGGGCGAAGAACGCGACATAGGTGGCGGGTCGCAACCCGCCTCGGGGCCGCAAGCAGCGTGCCTGCTGCAGGAGCGCGGCGACCTCCGCCTCGGTGTAGATGTGGGGCGTTGAGCGGCGCGTTGGGATGCGTCCCAGGAGCCCGACCGGCGGCACTTCGGTCGCCGGGTCGATGAGTGCGCGGTACCGCGCGAACTGCCGCACGATCACCAGTCGGCGTGCAGCCTGCACGGGATTGCTGGAGCGTGAGGAGGATCGTGCCCACTGGACCGCGAGCTCGATTGTCACGGGTCCGCTGTGTCCGATCCGTTCTGCATGGCGGGCGAAGTCCCGCAGGAACCCCTCCTGCTTTTCGAGGCCGAAACCCAGTCCGCGACGCGCGTTGAGGTACTCGTCGACCAGATGATGGAAGCTTGGAGGTGTCATCGGAGCACCTCCGGCCAAGGAAGCGCGACCTCACGCAACCGCGGCAGGTCGACCTTGGCGTAGATCGTCGTGGTGTCGAGGCTGCGGTGGCCGAGCACGTCAGCGACCTCCTTGAGGCTGGCTCCCGCTCGCACCATGCGGCTGGCGACGGTGTGCCGGAAGACGTTGGCGCTGGCGTGCGGCGCGTCGACTGCCGCTCGGCGAACCGCGCGTGCCACGACACGTGAGACGGCAATGCTCGAGAGCGGCTTGCCGCGACGATCTCCCCGGTGCACGACGAACACCCGGCGTTCGTCGGTCGCCGGACGTTCCCCGCTCAGATAGGCGACCAGCGCCTGCCCCACCACACGGGGCAGCGGCAGCACGGCGCCTCGACGGTTCTTTCGGGTGCGTATCTGCAGGGTGCCGCCGCGCCAGTCGATGTCGTCCAGACACAGGTCGGCCACCTCGCCGGGCCGCAGCCCCAGGGTCGCCAGGCACTGCACGATTGCCTGGTCGCGATGCCCGCACGGGGTGGAGGCGTTGAACGACGCGAGCACTTGCTCGAGCTGTTGCTCGGTCAGAGAACGAGGCAGCGTCGCCAACCGCCAATGAGCAACGGTCGGGAGAGCCGCTTCGAGTGCGTCGCCGCAGAATCCCTCGACGCGCAGGAACCGGAAGAACGACCGCAACGCTGACCGCGCGTTGCTCATCGACGTGGGGCGGCGCCGGTGGCTCAACGACGTGATGAACGCCACCACGGCAGCCGGCGTCAGGCGGCTGGGGTCGATCGGGTCCGCGCCAAGAGCGGCCCGGACGAGCTTCCGGGCGAACCAGGCACGGTTGCGCAATGTGTGAGGGCGCCAGCCGCGCGTACGTCGTTGGTGGTGCGTGTACGCGTCGACGAGGCGGTCGACGGTCCACGAGCCGTGAACGGTCATGGCATGCTCCTTTCCGGCCAATCAGGCCGGACAGAGCATCCCAAACTATGCGGAGTCTCCCGAACCGGTCAGCTCAAGTAACCCTCATTCTGACAGGCACTTGGAAGCAAAACCCTCAACCGACTCCGCATAGCCCCGCACTCCGCATAGTGCCCGCTATGCGGAGCTCCGCATAGCGGGCAGTGTCACACGCCTCGCGGCCGCCCCTGCGACCGCCCGATCGCCGCGTCGGCGACCGGCAAAAATAATTGTCGTTGATCACCCAACTGCCGCCGCAGATGACCAGGAAGAGACTCAGACCCGCCGCCGCGGGCAGGAGCCACGCCCGCATCAGCAGGGCCCGGATCCGGTCGGTCCACGCCGCCATATCGGCGTCGATGGAACGCTGCGCGCTCCTCGCAGCGCTGCTCAAGCTCTCGCCAAGCCGCCGCAGCTCCGTCACGCCGGTCTCCTTGATTTCCCCCGGTCGGTCTCCCACTTCCGCCGCAGCCGGGCGGCCAAGTCGTTCTGGCTCGAAGTCATGCTCGTACAACGCTCCCTTCAGCCGCCACCGCTTCCCGGTCTCCGGGTCGCGGGCGGTCACGTAGTCCCTGCCCTGCCGCGGCACGTCGAGGCCGGCATCCTTCAGCGCGGCGACGACGTCGGCGCGGTCGCGCACGAGGCCGTGCTCGACGCGCTGCACCAGGTAGTCCCGGATCAGCTCGCGCGGGTCGACCTCGACCGCTAGGCCGGCCCGCAGGTTCGCCGCGTCGATCAAGGCGCGGTGGCCGGGCTGCTGCGCCCTGGCGCGGGCCGGGGTCGTCGGGCCGGCTCCAGCCGTGCTCGTGGTTGAAGCCGTCGCGCAGCGGGCCGAAGGTCTTCTGCCAGCCCGGCGGCGCGATGTTCAGGCTCTTGCCCGTCTCCAGGTCGCACCGGGCGGCGAGGACGTGCACGTGGACGCCGCCGCCGTGCTCGCGGTGCTCCACCGCCGTCCACGTGTAGCGGTCCGGCTCAAGTCCGGCCCAGGCGGTCTTCTCGAACTTGTCGGGGACGGCTTCGATCTGCGCGTCGGTCGGCCGGTCCTCCGGCGCCCACGCGATCACGCCGGAGGTGTACTTGTGCCGGAACTCGAGTGAGTCGGCAACGGCGGCCACCATGTCGGGTTCGCCGCGGCGGACCTCGACGCCGTCGCGCGGCTTGCCGGCCGCGTCCCGCTCGCCGAGCAGGTAGTCGACCGCCGCCCTGGCCGAGCCGGTCCCGCGGGCGATGAACTTAATGTGCATCGTCAGCCTCTCCGCCGACACGGGCGAGCTTGTCGAGCGTCTGCGAGATGCAGACCAAGGTTGGCGATGATCTCGACGGCGTCGATGGGCGCCGCGTGCGTGTTCGCCCAGCGCGCGATCTGGTTCAGGTTGTTGCCGATGCGGGCGACCTGGCGGGTGCGGTCGCGCTCGACCTCGGCCGCCGCCGCGGTTCAGGTGCGCGTCCGCACCATGGCCTGTCGCAGCAGGTCGGAGAGCGGCACGCCGGCGGCCTCGGCCTTGGCCCGCCACGTGGCGACCTCGGCCGGCGAGACGCGCAGGTGGATCTGCCCGGTACGGCGCTCAGCCATCAGCGCGTCGGCAAGGGGGTTCGGGGGCGGGAGCCCCCGCCGGCTCGCCCTGCAGGGCGCGTGAAGCCGGGGGTTCGAAGGGGGGCGCAGCGTCCCCCTCGCCAGCTCGTTGTGTACACAACGAGTATGCTGGCTCACGATGCCCAACGGACCATGAGCCGGTTGCGACCACGGGTGCTCGGTGACTCGACACGGCCGGGTCCTCATGCTGCCCCGTTCGCGTGGACCTCAGCGTCATCCTTGGCTACGCGAGGGCGGATCCGAGCCGGCTCGGGGACGGCTGGCGATGAAGTCGAGCACTTCCCGCTCAACCCAGCGGACGGCCCGGGTGCCGATGCGGATCGGCTTGGGGAACCGGGACTCGGCCATCAGCGCGTAGACGGACGAGCGGGACAAGGCGGTCGCCGCCGTCACATCGCGCAGGGTCAGGAGTCTGGGCATGGCCGCGTCGGCGCTCGGCTGCACAGGGGGGCGTGTCTGTTCGTCGTCATCTGATGCGCTCCTCGATGCTGATGGACTGCTGTGATCCGTCCGCGAACGGGTAGGATCGGAGCGTATCAAAACGCCGCAACTATCTACAAACAAGGGAGTTCTGACCGGATATGGCCCTTTCCGCCCAGTTCTGACTGGTTGAGGCCGGCCGTGCTCCCCGGTGAGCGGTTCGGTCCTCACCGATCCGATGCGGTGCGGGCAGGTCGGCAGAAATTTTTTTCGTCGCGACAGCTCGAGCCGGGCGGACTGCACAGGGGGTGACGACCCGGACGGTGCTGCGCCCGGCGTTGTTCGCCAACACGGTCTCGGTGATCCTCGAGGAACGCCCGAGGGCGCCAGCGCCCGACCAGCGTCCCTTCGTCGCGGTGGTGCGTGCCCTTGCCGGCCTGGGCCCCTCGTCTCCGTTGCCGCGCACAGCGCGGCCACGGCAAGGCGCGCACAGCGCGCGCGACCAGGCCCACGATGAGCAGGGGGGCGGGCTACCACATCAGCCGCCCCCCTGTGCGCCCGAAGGACCGTTTTCCGGAGGTCGCTCCGCGCGGACGACGGGTTGCGGTGTGGCCGCGGGGGGGCGATGTCCTGGAGGTCGTCGGGCGGCGCGCAGGGTCCGGCTCTGGGGCGTTCAGTCGCGGCCGAAGCCGCGGGGAAGGTCGACGTCGAGGGCGTCGAGGTCGAGATCGCACACCTCGGCGAGGCGTTCGGCGATCCGGGAGGCGGCCAGGGCCTCGGGGAGCTGGTCGCGCCAGTCCTGGTACTCGGCTTGCAGGGTCCGGAGTTCGGCCAGGGCTGCCGCCCACCGCGCCGGCCGGGACTTCGGCCGGGCCGGACGTCGCGGCTGAACGGGGACACCAGCGGCGCGGCGCTCGCGGAAGCGGCGTTGCCGTTCCGCGGAGGTGAGGGCCATCCGAGTCCTATTGTTACGCCGTTACGTAACGGCCCGTCGGCGGCCCCCTATGGGCCCCCTCGACCCCGCTCGGCCGCGATCGCCGCAGCCAGGGCCTCGCGGACCTCGGTGGCCGGAGCCCCCGACGGCCGCGGCGACGCCGGGGCAACCACCGACCACCACGGCGGCCGACGCCGCGACGGTCCGAATTCAGGACAGTTCGAGCAGGCGAGGATCAGCCGGTCGGGGTTGTCGGGCCGCTTCCGGACGGCCCACTTGTGGGCGACGGTTCGGTTGTTGAAGGGCCGTGGCCTCTGGCGCGAGCTGGACGTCGTCCGTCGTGGGGTCTGCCGGGTCCGGGGCCGGCTTACCGCCGTCTTGGGATTCGGGAGGAGCCCGACGGCCGCAGTCCGGGACGAGTGCGGACCGGACGCCCAAACGTTCGGCCGCGACTTGCCGGCTTCTCAGCGTGGGGGAGCCGCGATAGACTCGTTCGGGTCAGTTGATCGAGATCGAGGACGAAGATGCCCGTGCAGCCTGTCGGCGGCTGCGGACGCCCGTCCGAGGTGCTGCAGGAACGCGCTGCACGGGGTGGGGCGGTCCCGGGCGGACGGCCCGCGCGTTGTCGATGCCGCCGGCACCACACAGCAGTAGAGAGAGGACGTCGGTAATGGCGGAAGAGAGACAGGTCGTCAGGGAGATCAAGGGCACCAGGGTGCGGCTCCACGCGGCGGGATTGGCCGGGCATGCGCGGCGCATCATCGCCTGCACCTTCGTCCTGGCCCTCGCCGCTCTGCTGATGCAGTGTGCACCCGGGCCGCCTCTGCTCGCGCAGCTGCCGGCCGGGCAGACCAGTGTCTTCAAGGACTGTGCCGACTGCCCGGAGATGGTGGCCCTGCCCGACGCCGACGTGGCCCTCGGCCGGTTCGAGGTGACGGTGGAGGAGTGGCGCGCCTTCGCCGAGGCGGTACCGGATGCCGCCGAGGCGCGTTGCACCCGTCGCACTTGGCGGGTTCGTGACTGGCAGCACACCGGGTATATTCAGACCGCGCGGCATCCGGTCGCGTGCGTGAGCTGGAACGAGGCGCAGGCGTACGCGGAGTGGCTGGCGCTGGAGACGGGCCACCAGTACCGTCTGCCGACCGATGCGGAGTGGAACCGAGGCGCAGCCGGCAGCGGCAAGGGCTGCTCCAAGGATGGGGGCACCGATGGCACCGAACGCGGAACGTGCGTGGTCGGCTCGTTCTCAGCCCCGACGGAAGCCGGCCTCTACGACATGGAGGGCAATGTCGCGGAGTGGACGGACAGTTGCTGGGGCGGGGACTGCAGACAAAAAGTGGTACGCGGCACTTCGTGGTCGGACCCTGGCAGGATTCGGGGGTGGCGGTGGCGGGACGAGCGCCGGGATGCGCGACGGGGACTGTTGCCGACTACGGGAACAACCTGGCTTGGCTTCCGTGTCGCCAGGACTCTTCCATGACGCCTGGTCACCCCGGGGTCGTCCGGGTCGTCTCGCCGACCTTGCTGCGCGTCCGCGGCTCCGCGAAATGGATGACCCTGACCGGCGTCGCTCCTGGCCGGATCGGGTCGTCGGTGAAGGTCAAGGGGTTGAGCCGGTCTTGGACGGACAGCCCGCGCGTTCTTCGATGCCGCCAACAGGATTGCATAGCGCTCGGGCGGCGGGGTCGAGCTTCGCGAGACGGAGCTGGGGACCATCGGGCATCGTGCCGGATTCGTCCGCGGCGGGCCTGTAAGGGCCGCTGGATTCCCGCTGAAGATGAGGGAACGAGCGGGGGAACCGTGGCTGGCGTGCCTGAAGTAAGTCATTTACCGTGAATGACTTATGGAATATACGAAACTCACCCTGCCGGAGTGACGCGGGCTTCGGCTGCGGTCGGGCGCGACTGGTGGTCAGTCCCACGTGGCACCGAGACCGGCGCGGGCGCCCGCGGGCGAGGAACGCCTTTGCCTGACAAGGCGCAAACGAGGAGTCTCTCAGTCCGCGAAGAACGCCCGCCGCAGCTCGACGGACGGCACGAAGCGCACTGCCTTTCGATAGATGGCATGCAGCGTGCCCGTCGCGAGGTTCCTGTGCACGGGGACGATCAGGATCTGTCGCTCGCCACCGGGAGTGACTCGCACCAGCTTGGCGTGGCTGCCCCTCTGTCCGGAAACCGCGAAGCCGAACCGGTGGAGAATGCGCAGCACATCACCGGACGAGAGGCGCCGCAGCCGCGGCATCACGCCCCGAGGGGAGCGGTTTCGTAGCTCACCGACAGCCGCGGGTTGGACGACAGGCCCAGCCACGCGGGGTCCTCGTCTTCAAGGTGCAGCGCCAGCGCCTCGCGAAGGTTGGCGAGCAGCTCATCGAACGACCGCGCCTGGGTGACGACGGCCAGCTCCAGGCATTCCGCCACGTACCACCCCTCGCTCTCGGTCACCACGGCATGGACCGTGTCGCGAATCGCGACGTCCTCCCGGCCGTACGCGGGAGCGGTCTCCGCAACCCTGGGGGCGGCGCCGCGTTCCGGGCCGGCGTACGTGGCGGCGGTCTCCGCCGGGGACTCGCGGAACGCGGGTTCGATCTGGTAGAGGCCGCGGCGCACGCGGCGGAAGTACGGCCAGCGCCGGGCATGATGATCGGGCGCGTTCACGCAGCATCGCCCGGTGACCTCGGTTCGCACCGTGGCCTCGTTCACGCCGGGCAGCGAGCGGACGATCTCTGCCGGCGTGAACGTCCAGTCGTCCCTGGTCCGACAGAGACGCTGGGCCGCGGCGAGCACCTGCTTCTGAATCGATTGCTTCCGGGTCATGCCGCTTTCCACCCTCGACAACGTCATTGTTCACGTGGTAGATATAATTGTCAAGTGTAAATATGACGAACCTTCAGACTCGAGAGCACCGGTGTAAGCTACGAGCCGGAGGGATGAGATCGACGCGCGGAGGGCCCGAGTGACCGCCCCGTACAAGCAGCACGAGCTCGAAGAGATGCTGGCGGACCTGGAGTCCGATCTGGTCGAACGCAAGGAATCGCTGCAGGGAGACAATCCCCGCAAGATCCGGCAAGCGGTCTGCGCCTTCGCCAACGATCTGCCGGACCACCAGCGCCCCGGAGTCGTGTTCGTCGGAGCGGACGACGCCGGCGCACCGGTGGGCCTGGAGGTCACGGACCAGCTCCTGCTGCAACTGGCCGACGTGAAGACGGACGGCAACATCGTTCCGCCGCCGACGATGACCGTCGACAGGCGCGTGCTGCTCGGGGCTCCTGTTGCGGTCGTCACCGTCATGCCGGCGGACACGCCGCCGGTGCGCCACCGGGGACGGATCTGGATCCGCGTGGGGCCGAGGCGCGCCATCGCCAGCGCCCAGGACGAACGGATTCTGAACGAGAAGCGGAGGCATCGCGACCCGCATTTCGATGCGCAACCCGTGCCCACCGCAAGTATTGCGGATCTCGACTTGCGGCGCTTCGAAGAAGATTACCTCCCGCAGGCTGTCGACGCGGCGGCTCTGGCCGAGAACGATCGGAGCACCGAGGAACGTCTCGCCGCCCTGAAGATGATCGCCGGCGTCGACGACCCGAGGCCCACGATTGCCGGCATCCTGGTCCTGGGCAGGAGCCCGCAGGACTTCCTGCCCGCGGCATTCGCGCAGTTCCTCCGGATCGCCGGCACCGAGCTCGCCGACCCCGTGGTCGACGATGGGCGATGCAGCGGACCCATCGCCCATCTGGTCCGCGGTCTGGACGACAAGCTGCTGGCGCACAATCGGATCGCCGTCGACTTCACGTCAGGGCCCATTGAGACACGTACGCCGACGTATCCCATGGCAGCCCTTCAGCAACTCGTCCGCAACGCCATCATGCACAGGACGTACGAAGGCACGAACGCGCCGATCCATGTCTACTGGTTCGACGATCGTATCGAGATCACGAGCCCAGGCGGGCCCTACGGGGCCCTCAACGCCGAGAACTTCGGGCAGCCGGGCATCGTGGACTATCGCAACCAGATTCTGGCTGAAGCGATGAGGGTGCTCGGACTGGCCCAGCGCTACGGCGCGGGAATCCCGACGGCGCGGCGCGCGTTGCTGGAGAATGGGCAGCCGGAACCCGACTTCCGCGTAGAGCCGAACTGGGTTCACTGCACGGTGAGGGCCCGCCCGTGATGACGCCCGTGATGACGCCCGTACTGACGTTCTTCAACAACAAGGGTGGTGTGGGAAAGACGTCGCTGGTCTACCACGCGGCGTGGATGTTGTCGGAGCTGGACCACACGGTGCTGGTCGTCGATCTCGACCCCCAGGCCAATCTCACGGCGGCGTTCCTGGACGAGGATACGCTCGCCGAGCTCTGGAGCGACCAAGCCTCCTCGTCCGGCAAGACGATCTACCAGTGCGTCGCGCCGCTCACGCGTGTCGGGGATGTCAGAGACCCCGAGCTGCGGCGACCCTCGGACAGGCTCTATCTGCTGGCGGGCGATCTGGCCCTGTCCGGATTCGAGGATCTGCTGTCTACGGAATGGCCGAACTGCCTGGGCAGCACGAACCTGTACCGCGCGTTTCGCGTGACCACGGCGTTCTGGCAGGTCGTTCAAAGAGGCGCCAGAACGGCGGGCGCGGACATCGTGCTGGTCGACGTAGGTCCCAGCCTTGGGGCCATCAACCGTTCGGCCCTGATTGCGACCGACTTCGTCGCGGTGCCGCTCGCCGCCGACTTGTTCTCCCGCCAGGGGTTGCGCAACCTGGGTCCGACCCTGCGCCGCTGGCGGGGGGATTGGAAGAAGTGCCTCGACAACTGGGCCGAGCCCGACTTCGACCTGCCGCCCGGCAACATGCAGCCGATCGGCTACCTGATTCAGCAGCACGGAGTCAGACTCAGCCGTCCGGTCAAGGCCTATGACCGATGGGCAAGGCAGATGCCGGCCGAGTACTCCCGAAGCGTGCTGGGTGACAAGACTCCCGCGGCTGCGCCGGATCCGCAGGCCGACGGGCATTGCATCGCCACCGTGAAGCACTACCGCAGCCTGATTCCGCTTGCCCAGGACGCGCGCAAGCCGATCTTCTCTCTGTCTGCGGGAGACGGCGCCCTCGGGAGTCATGCCGTCGCGGCTCGCGACGCGTTCCGCGACTTCAGGACGCTCGTCGAGAACATGCTTCAACGGACGCAGGCCGCGACGGCCGCCGCGGAGCAGCCGCAGCCAGCGTCGCCACCGACGGGAATGGCGTAGCGGACGCCCGCAACCGCGTCGATCAGGAACCCATATCCGGCGTCAGCGGAAAGGAGCTCATGCTGGCGTCGGCCCAGTGTTTCCGTTCAAGTCATGCCTGACCGCCGAGTTCAACCGGCTTCTCGAGAATCGCCGGTGAGGAGGGAGCCGAGGACGGAGCGCCGGGTCCCGGAAGGGCGTTGCCCCGTCCGGGACCCGGCACGTCGACTACTGCTCGCGCCGGACGTACTTGACGAGCTGCCGCGGGCCGACCTCGGCGCCGTAGATGTTGCCCTCGGCGTCTACCGCCACGCCCTCGGCCGCGGTCGTGCCTCGCGGCACCTCGGCGGGGTCGGGGATGAAGAACCGCACGTGGCCGGTCGCGGCGTTGCCGATGCGGATGCCGCGGCGCCAGCCGGGGTTGGATGTCGGGCTCGACTCGGAGTCGGCGCCGTAGATGTTGTCGTCGGCGTCGATGTAGATCCCGCTGAGGCGGCTGAACTGCTTCCACTGGTCGATGTAGTTGCCGTCCTGGTCGAAGATCTGGATGCGCACGTTGCCGCGGTCGGCGACGTAGAGGCGGCCGCGCGAGTCCATGGCGAGGCCGTGCGGGGTGCGGAACTGCCCCGGCGCGGTCCCGATGCCGCCCCACGACTTGATGAAGTTGCCCTGGCGGTCGAACTTGACGACGCGGGCGACGGTGTCCCAGGTCGCCCCCGCCCCCTGGCCGCTGTGGCCCTCGGCGACGAAGATGTCGCCGTTCGGGGCGACGTGCACGTCGTTCGGCTCGTTGAGGAGCGGCCCCGTCCCGTCGCCGCCGACGCCGGGGCGGCCCAGGGTCATCAGCAGCTCGCCGTCGGGGTTGAACTTGAAGACCGCGTGCCCCTTGCCCTCGTAGGCGGGGCCGCGCCCCCGGGGGCCCTGGGCGTCGGTGAGCCAGACGTTGCCCTGCCGGTCGACGTGGATGCCGTGCGGGAAGATGAACATCCCGCCGCCGAAGCTCGTCAGCAGGTTGCCGTCCTTGTCGAACTTGAGGACCGGGTCGAGGTCCGATTCGGCGCAGCTGTTCGCCCCGCAGCGCTCGCCGACCCAGATCGACGTGCCGTCGGGATCGATGTCGACGGCGCTGGTCGAGCCCCAGGTGCGTCCCTCGGGCAGCTTGAAGTGGTCGTTGATGGTCTCGAACGGGTTCGGGTGGTCGTTCGTCGGCCCGGTGACCGGTTGCGCGGGCACCGCCCCCGCAGCCGAGACGATTGCCGCCGCGACCACCGCCAACGCCGTGCGCATGCCTGCTCGGTACTTCATCTGAGGTTCCTCCCTGTGTGCCGTTCCCGGGTTGCAGTCGTCGTGCTCTACGACGAACGCACCGCCGGCGGGTCCGTGCCGACGGGCGGACGCACCGTCGAACCGTTGGCAGGTGAGATCAGCGACCGTCCTTCGCCGTCAGCGCCAGGACCGCGTAGGCGGTGGCCGCGTCGCTCATGAAGCGGCCCCGGTCCGATCCCGGATCGTGCTCGCGGTTGAGCGACGACGCGGGCCACGACCCGTCGGGATCCTGGTTCCCGGCGAGCCAGTCGAGCCCGCCCGCGACCGCCGCGTGGTCCCGCGCCAGGCCGGCCCGCTGCAGCGCCAGCGTGACCAGCCCCGTCGCGTAGCCGTCGCTGGCGGTGCCGACGGGCGTCCCGTCCCGCCGTTCCCAGGCGCCCAGCGACGACAGGCTCCAGCCGCCGTCCTCCTGCTGCAGGCCGGCGATCTCGCCGATGATCTTCCGCCGCGGGGCGTCCGCCAGCAGATCGGGCAGCGCGCCGGAGGCCCAGAGGGCCATGACGCGGTTGAAGGGGGGCTGGTCGTCGAGCCCGCGACGGAGGTAGTCGCCGAGCCGCGCGACGTTGTCCCCGATGTCGGGCCGGTCGCGGTAGTCGTCCGGGGCGAGCCCCACCGCGACGGCGGCCAGCGCGGCCCCGTGGTACGGTCCCTCGTCCGTTTCCCACGGCGCCAGATTGAAATGCAGCCAGGGCCACGCGCCTTCGTCGACGCCGCTGGCTCGTTGCAGCGCCCAGAGGTTGTCGAACGCCCGGAGCGTGCGATCGCTCAGCGTGCCGGTCCGCTCGTCCTGCCGGGCGAGGACCAGGGCATTGAGTATCGCTTCGGTCCCGCGCGACTGGCTGGTCTTGGGGGCGCCGTAGCGCTCGTCGGCGTAGAAGGGGCCGACCTCGGTCCAGTGGGCGACGCGGGTCGACACGCTGTCCAGCAGCGCCCGCTCGGGCCGCGTCGCCTCGCTCGCGCCGGCCGCGGGTCGCAGCATCGGGCGGGCGAGGCCGTACGGGGCGGTCGTGTGACACGAGACGCAGAACGTCCCGCGCTCGCGGGCCGCCGTCTCCCAGCCCGACCACCAGTCCACTCGCTGGTCGAGGTAGGCGGCGGCAGCCTGCCGGTCCCACGCCCCGGGGCCGTCGCTCTGCGCGTGGGTCGTGGCGGCGCTCAGGATCAGGCCCGCGGCGAGCATCGCGATCGTCGGTTTCGTCATGTCAGGAGTCCAGCGGCCCATCTTCTCACATCGAAGCCTGAGCAGCGCAGGGGTCAGCAGGGGTCGGACAGCGCAGGCGCATGTGCGCCGAGGCTGGATCTGATCGGGTGAGGCGAGTGACAATCGTTGGACGGTGCGGCAGGAGACCATGGAACCGAGCGAATCGAAGACTACGTCCCGGCGGCGGTACTCGTCACTGGACATTCACAAGGCCGTGTTCGGCCGACCCCCGGCGCGCAGGAGCGTCGAGGACATGGACGCGGGCATTCGATCTCACATGCGGCGCACCCATGCGCGCCGTTCAGAGCTCTCCACGCGCTCGCCGTCGGCAAAGCCTTGACAATGCAGGCCGGCCGCCCACAATGGAGATTCTGGACGGCCTCGTGGCTCGGGCCGAGGGACTGGCTGCACAACAGGGGGAACATCCCATGACGACTCGACACCACCGTGCCGCGGCGGCCGCGGCCGTGCTGGCGCTCTGCTTGACCGGCGGCGCCGTGACGGCGGAAGCGCAGACCTGGGAGCCGGGGCCCGCCGAATGGCGGGGGGACCTGACCCCGATCACCGAGGCGGACTGGAGCTTCGACCGCGCCGAGCACCTGCTGGGCCGCGCCGGCTTCAGCGGCACGCCGGAGGACATCCGGGAGCTGGCCGGGATGACCCCCGAGGAGGCCGTCCGCTCCCTCGTGGACTACGACGACATCCCCAACGACCACCTGCCGCCGTTCGAGCACTCCGGGTTCTGGGACGAGGGGCTGCTGAACTTCCCGCCGAGCCGGCCCGCCGCCACCGAGCTGGGGATGAGGAACGGCGAGAGCATGGGGGTGCGGGTGAAGCCCGACCACGTCAACCGGCACGGACAGCCCATCTCCGACCGGTTCTTCTACTGGCTGCGCGCGAGCGGGCTCGAGACCCGCCGGGTCGGCTACTGGTGGGCCGAGCGGATGCTCGACACCCACCGGCCGCTCCAGGAGAAGATGGCCCTGTTCTGGCACGGACACTTCGCCACCGCCCAGAACAAGGTGCGCGACTACCGCAAGATGCTCGTGCAGATCGACACGTTCGAGCGGCACGCGACGGGCAACTTCGGCGAGCTGCTGGTGGCGGTGGCGCAGGACCCCGGGATGCTCTACTACCTCGACGCCGGGGTGAACGTGAAGGGCGCGGCCAACGAGAACTTCGCCCGCGAGGTGATGGAGCTGTTCTCCATGGGGGTGGGCAACTACACCGAGCGGGACGTCCGCGAGGCGGCGCGCGCCTTCACGGGCTGGAACTTCGAGAACCTCGACTTCGTGGTCAACGTCGGGCAGCACGACGACGGGGAGAAGACCTTCCTGGGACGGACCGGGAACTTCGACGGCGTGGACGTCCTCCACATCATCCTCGAGCAGCCGATCACGGCCGAGTACATCGCGTCCAAGATCTACCGCTTCTTCGTCCGCGAGGACCCGTCGCCGGCCCTCCAGGCCGAGCTCGGCGCCGTCTTCCGGGACAACCACTACGAGCTGAAGCCGCTGATGCGGACGATCTTCCTGTCGCGCGACTTCTACAGCGAGGCGAGCTACGGCGCCCACATCAAGGGGCCGGTCGAGCACATCGTCACCCTGCTGAAGCACCTCGGGGCCGAGGACGTGCCCGGCGTGCCCGACTTCAACAGCACCGCCATCGCGCTGGGCCAGCACCTGCTGAACCCGCCGTCGGTGGCGGGCTGGGCGCAGGGCCGGGCCTGGATCACGCCGGCGCTGCTCCAGGAGCGGGGCAACGTCGCCTTCGACTACCTGTTCCCCGACATCGTCAACTTCCGCGACCCGAACTTCCTCAGCTACAGCGGGGACGGGGTCGTGGGCGACCGCCTGCGCCGCGGCTTCGACTACGGCGCCGCCATCGCCTTCGACGACGACCCGGCGAACATGTCGGCGTTCGACCTCGCGGCCCTCGAGCGGGACGAGCTGTTCAACACCCGCGTCTCCGGCTACACCGCGGCGGCCCGGGCCATGCAGAAGCTGATTCCGACCCCGCGCGGCGCGGCCCGGGTGGACATGACGCGGATGGTCATGGGCAGCGGCGCGGCGACCACCGGCGAGGCCGTCGACTACCTGCTGGCGCGGTTCCTGCGGATGCCCGTGTCGGCGGGCATGCGCGACGCGCTCGTGACCCTGCTCGACGACGAGCTGGGGACCTCGGACCTCGCCCGCGCCGAGACCTACCTGGAGGACCCGCTGCGCATGGTGGCGCACCTCATCATGAGCACGCCGGAGTACCAGATCGACTAGTGGACCGGCCGGGCCCGACGTCCCGCCGGGCCCGGCTCCCCACGTCGACGCGCCTGTTCGACAGGCTGGCTGGGTCCGGTGGGAATGCTCTCCGGACAGGGCCGGTCGTATCAGGGCATCCGCCGGGAATCTTCACGTTCGCGCGCCGGTCCCTTCCACCGTGGTCGCCGCTGGCGCTCGGACGGAGCTGTCAGCCGAGCACCGCACGACCACCGGCACCCCGCCGCCGTCGGCGCTCGGGCGGAGCTGTCTCCGAGGCGGTCACGATGCGCGACCAAACGCCACCAGGATTGCGTTTGGTCGCACTATCTGCTATTCCTGACAGCATATGGTTCGGCGCAGCCACTGGATCGAGACCATCGAGCGCCTGTGGCGGGAGAAGTCGGTGGTCTGGCTCTCCGGGGTCCGCCGGGCCGGCAAGACCTTCCTGTGCCGCTCCCTGCCCGACGTCGAGTACCTCGACTGCGAGCTGCCGAGCACGCGGCGCACCCTCGAGGATCCCGAGCGGTTTCTCCGGGACGCGGCCGGCCGGCGGATCGTCGTCGACGAGATCCAGCGCCTGCGCAATCCGTCGGAGCTGCTCAAGATCTCCGCGGACTACCATCCGGAGACGCGCGTCGTCGCGACCGGGTCGTCGTTCCTCGGCGCCTCACGGCGCTTCCGCGACACCCTCACCGACCGCAAGCGCGACCTCCGGCTCACGCCGATGATCGGGCAGGACGAGCAGGAGTTCGGCCCCCGCGGCATCGATCACCGGTTCCTCCACGGCGGGCTGCCGCCGTTCTTCCTCGCCGACGCCGTGCCCGCGCACGGGTTCCAGGAGTGGCTCGATTCCTACTGGGCCCGCGACATCCAGGAGCTCTTCCGCCTCGAGCGCCGCTGGTCGTTCCTGCGGTTCGTCGAGCTGGTGCTCGCGCAGAGCGGCGGCGTCTTCGAGGCCACGCGATTCGCCCGCCCGTGCGAGATCAGCCGGGCCACCGTCGCCAACTACCTGCGGGTGCTCGAGGACACGCTCGTCGTGCAGGTCGTCAGGCCGTACAGCACGCGCCGCGCCTCGGAGATCGTGGCGGCGCCGAAGGTCTACGGGTTCGACACCGGGTTCGTGTGCCTGTTCAAGGGGTGGGACCGGCTGCGGGACGAGGACCGCGGCCTCCTGTGGGAGCACTACGTGTTGAACGAGTACCTGGCCCGGGTCCGGCACCCCCGCGTGCGGTACTGGCGGGACAAGCGGGGACACGAGATCGACTTCGTGCTCGGCGGCAGGGACGGCCCGCCCGTGGCCATCGAGTGCAAGTGGCGCGCCGCCGGCTTCGACGCACGCAACGTGAGGGCCTTCCGCGCCCGCTATCCCGACGGCGACAACTTCGTGGTGACCGACGACACCGTGACCTCGTACGTCCGCGACTACCGCGGGGTCGCCGTCCGGTTCGTCAACCTGACCGATCTGCTCCGGCGCGTGGCGCCCGGCGCGTAGCGGCGGGGGGCGTCCGGTTCTCCCGGAACGTGGCCGCCGCGTACTCCCGGTGCTCCTTCATCATCGCGGCCTTGTTCCGGGGCGAGCGCAGCTCGTTGCGCTCGAACGCCTCGACGATATCCCGTTCCTCTCTGGTCAACTTCGCCATCTATCACGATTCTACATGCGCCAAGGGCAGGGGAACCGCGAGGTTGATCGATGATACATATGTATTATATCCTCCGGACATGAGCCAGGCACGGGCGGGGCGGACCCGCGACCGGGTGTTCCGGTTCGTTCGCGACCGGCTGCTCGCCGGCGACCCGCCGACGGTGCGCGAGGTGCAGCAGGTGTTCGGCTTCCGCACGCCGCACACGGCGCGGTACCACCTGGAGAAGCTCGTGGCCGAGCGGCGGCTGTCGGCGGCCCGCGGCAAGGCCCGTGGCTATCGCCTGCCGATGGGCGGCGAGCCGGCGGCGCCGGTGGGCTGGGTGCCGCTGCTGGGGCGGGTCGAGGCGGGGCGCCCGGCCGAGGCGGTCGAGGACGTCGAAGGCTACGTGCCGGTGCCGGCCGATCGGGCGGGGGCGGGGCTGTTCGCGCTGAGGGTGCAGGGGCGCAGCATGGTGGGGGCCGGCATCCTGCCCGGCGACCTCGTGATCGTGCGGCGCCAGCCGACCGCCGACTCGGGGGCGCTGGTGGTGGCCCTGGTCGACGGCGAGGCGACGGTCAAGCGGCTGCGCCGGCGGGCCGGGCGGGTGGAGCTGCACCCGGAGAACCCCGATTTCGCGCCGATCCGGTCCGACCGGGAGATCTCCCTGCTCGGCAAGGTCGTCGAGGTGCGACGCACCGTAGGCTGATGGAATGCGCGATGGCCCGCGCCGCAACGCTGAAGCTTCCCCCGCGACTGGCGGGGCGCCCGGACGTGTCGTCGAGGTGCGACGCACCGTAGGTTGATGGGAATGCGCGATGGCCCGCGCCGCAACGCTGAAGCTTCCCCCGCGATTGGCGGGGCGCCTGGACGCGTCCCCGCGCCAGGGTGCGCCGGCCGCCCCGGGGCCGGCCGGCGGGCCGCTCAGGTCGTGGCGGCTGGCGACCCTCGCCGGGCGCCTCGCCGAGCTGTCGAGCCGGGAGGGCGCGGCGGGGCTGACCCTGGCGTTCTCGCTGGTGCTCGACGCCCAGCGGGCCGGCGAGCCGGTGGGCTGGCTGACGGCTGACGAGAGCGCCTTCTTTCCCCCCGACGCGGCGCGCGGCGGCGTCGACCTCGATGCCCTCGTCGTCGTCCGGCTGCCGGCGGCCGGGCAGATCCCGCGCGCGGCCGAGCACCTGGCCCGCTCGGGCGCCTTCGGTCTCCTCGTGCTCGACCTCGGCGAGGCCGCCCGGGTGCCGGTCCCCATGCAGATGCGCCTGCTCGGCCTGGCCCGGCAGCACGAGTCGGCGGTGCTGTTCCTGACCCGGAAGCGCGGCGGTGACGCGTCGCTCGGCTCCCTCGTGTCGCTCAGGGCCGAGGCGGGGCAGGCCCCGGCGGGTCCGGCGCCGGCCGGTGAGGACGCTCCGGGGAGTTCGTCCCGTGCCGAGCCGGCCGGTGGGGCGCCGACACGCCCGGCGGCGGCCGTGGAGGACGTCCCCTGCTTCGGGTCCGGTGCCTTCACGTGCACCGCCCGGGTGCTCAAGGACAAGCGGGGCGGGCCCGGGTGGCAGCACGTCGAGGTGTGTCGTGGACCGGATGGCCTGTGTTGACGCGCCGCCGCCGCAGTTGCCGATTCCGATGTCGGAACCGGCGGGCGGACCCGGGGTGGAGGCGCGTCGAGGTGTTTCGTGGACCGGATGGCCTGTGTTGACGTGCCTGCGCTGCCCCTCCAGTTGCTGATACGCCGGCACCCCGCGTGGGCGGCGCATCCGGCGGCGGTGGTCGACCGTGATCGGCCCCAGGGGGTCGTCGAGTGGGTGAACGAGCCGGCCCGGCGGGCCGGGGTGCTCCCCGGCATGTCGTACGCGACGGGGCTCTCGCTGGCCGGCGGGCTCCGCGCGGCCGAGGTGCCTCTCGGCGACGTCGCGGTCGGCGTCGATGCGATTGCCGAGCTGCTCCGGCGGTTCACGCCCGGCGTCGAGCCGTCCCGCGCCCGGCCCGGCGTGTTCTGGCTCGACGCCTCGGGGCTGCAGCCGCTGTTCGCCTCCCTCGTGGACTGGGGACACGGGGTGTGGGCGCATCTGAGGGCGGCCGGGTTCCGGGCCCGGGTGGTGGTGGGGTTCACCCGGTTCGGCACGTATGCGTTGGCCAGGAGTCCGCGCCGTTCCACGGCGCGGACTCCTGGAGGGTTGGTTGGGCGCCAGGCGGAGTCGTCAGGCGACGATTGGCGGGCCAGGAGTCGCCGTGGACCGGCGCGGACTCCTGGAGGGCGCCAGGCGGAGCCGTCAGGCGACGATTGGCGGGCTCGAGCCGGGGCGGAAGCGGACCGGGGGGAGGGGGACGGCCGGGTGACGGTGCTCGACGACGCCGCGGCCGAGCGGCGGGCGGCCCGCCGCGTGCCCCTGCGCCGGCTCGACGTCGACCCCGCGCTGCGCGACGCCCTCGACAAGCTCGGAGTCCGCACCGTGGGGGCGTTCCTGCGGCTGCCGGCCGCCGGCGTCCGCCGGCGCTTCGGCCGCGAGGCGCACCGGCTGCACCGCGAGGCGGCGGGGGACCTGGTGGTCCCCTTCCAGCCCGCGCCGGCGGTCGAGCCGCTCGCGCGCCATCTCGACCTCGACGCGC
Organism: Vicinamibacterales bacterium; assembly: GCA_965207675.1. Classification (GTDB taxonomy): domain Bacteria; phylum Acidobacteriota; class Vicinamibacteria; order Vicinamibacterales; family UBA8438; genus JAJEEA01. The sequence continues at coordinate 2,510,669 of CBDBMY010000011.1, read as the reverse complement.
CGGAGACCGGGGTCGAGCGCCTGCTGTTCCGGGTCAAGCAGGCCCTCGACCCCCTGCTCGGGGTGATGGCGTCGCGGCAGGAGGCGCTGGCGGGCCTCGAGCTCCGCCTGCGGCTGGACGCGCCGGCCGCGGCGCCGCGGGCCGAGCGGGTCGAGCGCATCCGCCCCGCCGCCCCGACCCTCGACGTCCGGCAGATCCTGAACCTGGTGCATCTGCGCGTCGAGGGCCTGGCCCGCCAATCGTCGCCTGACGGCTCCGCCTGGCGTCCAACCAACCCTCCAGGAGTCCGCGGCGTTCCACCGTGCGGACTCCTGGCCCTGTCCGCCGGGGTGATCGAGATCGACCTGGCGGTGACGCCGGCGCGGGCGACCCGCGAGCAGTTGCGGCTCTTCCAGGAGGGGACCCGGCGCGATCTCCGGGCCGCCGACCGCGCGGTGGCCCGCGTCAGGGCCGAGTTCGGCGACGGCGCGGTGGTGCGGGCGGCGCTCGCCGACGGCCATCTGCCCGAGGCGGCCTTCGACTGGCGGCCGCTGGACCACGTCGTGCGGCCGGTCCCCGCCCCGACCGGCGTCTTCTCGCTGGTCCGGCGTCTCTTCGCCGTGCCGCGCCGGGTGTCGTCCCCGCGGCAGCGCGAGCTGGACGGCCGGGTGTCGAGCGGCGTCGGCCACGGTGAGGCTGCCGGGATGCGCGGGCCCTACGTGGTGGCGGGCGGCTGGTGGAGGACCCCGATCCACCGCGAGTACTACTTCGCCGGCGCCGGCGGGCGCGCCTGGCGCTGGGTCTACTACGACCGCCGCCGGCGGGCCTGGTTCGAGCAGGGTGCGGTGGAGTGAAACCGCGATGGCAATTCGCCGCCGGCGCCGGCGGGGCGCGCCTGGGCCGGGTCTGCTACGACCGCCGCCGGGCCTGGTCGAGCAGGGTGCGGTGGAATGAGCCGCGGGGTTGGCGACGGGCGCGGTGGCCCCGTCGGAGACCCGCTTGTGCGCCCGAGTTGGTGCGGTGTGGCGCTGCGGGTCGAGAAACGACCGGGCAGTCCGGGCAACGCACCCGCTTGTGCGTCCGAGGTGGGCGGTGGCGACGAGCCGCGATGGAACGAGCTGCAGCGGAATGAGACCGCGGTGGAATGAGCCGGGTGGGAACGGGCCGAGGTCGAGGTGGAGTACGCGCCGCTCTGGTGCAAGAGCAACTACTCGTTTCTGGAAGGCGCCTCGCATCCCGAGGAGCTGGTCGAGCAGGCCCATGCCCTGGGCCTGCCCGGCCTCGCGCTGACCGACCGGGACGGCGTGTACGGGGTCGTGCGCGCCCACGTGCGGGCCCGCGAGCTCGGCGTGCACCTGATTTGCGGGGCCCAGTTGTCGCTGGCGGGCGGGGCGCAGGTGGTGCTGCTGGCCGCCGACCGCGCCGGCTACGCCAACCTCTGCCGGCTCGTCACCCGCGGCCGCCGCCGGCACGCCAAGGGGGAGTGCAGCGTCACCATGGACGAGGTCTGCGGACACGCCGGGGGACTGCTGGCCCTCTGGCCCGGCGCCCACTGGGCGGCCGAGGCCGACGCCGACCGCGACCGCCCGGCCCTGGCCGCGCTCCGCGACGCCTTCGGCGACCGGGCCTGGGGGCTGTTGGCCCGCCACCGCCTGGCCTGCGAGGCGCCGCGGGAAGGTTGGCTGCGGGCGCGCGCCCGGGAGATCGGCCTGCCCCTGGCGGCGGCGACCGAGGTGCTCTACCACACCCCGGCGCGCCGGGACCTCCAGGACGTGCTGACCTGCATCCGCCACGGCGCCAGCCTCGCCCGGGCGGGGCGCCGCATCCGCGCCAACGCCGAGCACGGCCTGAAGTCTCCGGCCGCCCTCGCCGCCCTGTACCGCGACGACCCCGCGGCGGTGGCGCGGACGGTCGAGATCGCGGCCCGGTGCCGCTTCTCGCTCGCCGAGATCCGCTACCGCTATCCGTCCGAGCGCCTGCCCGACGGCGACACCTCGTCGAGCTGGCTCGCCCGGCTCGCCGAGGAGGGGGCGCGCCGTCGCTTCGGGGGCCGCGTTCCCGCCGCGGTGCGGACGCAGATTGCGAAGGAGCTGGCCCTCATCGACGAGCTCGACTACTGCGGCTACTTTCTCACCATGTGGGAGATCGTCGAGTTCTGCCGCCGCCACGGCATCCTCTGCCAGGGGCGGGGGTCGGCCGCCAACTCGGCCGTCTGCTACTGCCTCGGCATCACCGCCGTCGACCCGACCCGGGTCGACCTGCTGTTCGAGCGCTTCCTGTCGCGCGAGCGGGCCGAGCCGCCCGACATCGACCTCGACATCATGCACGAGCGGCGGGAAGAGGTGATTCAGTTCGTCTACGAGAAGTACGGGCGCGACCGGGCCGCGATGGTCGCCAACGTCGTCCGCTACCGCGCCCGCTCGGCCGTGCGCGAGGTGGGGAAGGCGCTGGGGCTGCCCGAGACGGCGGTCGACCGGCTCGCCAAGCGGCTGTCCCACTACGACGCCGTCGACGGGGACACGGTGCGGCAGGTGCTCGACGGCGAGGGCCCGGCGGCGGCGCACCTCGTGCGGCTCGCCGGCGAGATCCGGGACTTTCCCCGCCACCTGTCCATCCACCCCGGCGGCTTCCTGCTGGGCCACGAGCCGGTGCACGACCTGGTGCCGATCGAGAACGCGGCGATGCCCGGACGCACCGTCATCCAATGGGACAAGGACGACCTGGAGGACCTCGGGCTGTTCAAGGTCGACCTGCTGGGTCTGGGGGCGCTGACCCAGCTCGACCTGTCTTTCAAGCTGCTGGAGCGGCACTACGGCCGCACGCTGTCGATGGCCGCGATTCCGGAAGGCGACGGGGCCACCTACGACATGATCTGCCGCGGCGACACCGTCGGCGTCTTCCAGATCGAGAGCCGGGCCCAGATGGCGATGCTGCCGCGGCTCCGCCCGCGCAACTACTACGACCTCGTCATCGAGGTGTCCATCGTCCGGCCGGGGCCCATCACCGGGGGGATGGTGCACCCGTACCTGCGGCGGCGCAACGGGGAGGAGGCGGTGGCCTACCCCCACCCGTGCCTCGAGCCGGTGCTAGAGAAGACGCTGGGGGTGCCGCTGTTCCAGGAGCAGGTGATGAAGCTCGCGATGGTCGCCGCCGACTACACCCCCGGCGAGGCGGACCAGCTGCGGCGCGACATGGCGGCGTGGCGGCAGAAGGGCCGGATCGAGCGCCACCGCGACCGGCTCGTCGGCCGGATGACGGCCAGGGGCATCGCCCCCGAGTTCGCCGAGCGGGTGTTCGACCAGATTCGCGGCTTCGGGGACTACGGGTTTCCCGAGAGCCACGCGGCCAGCTTCGCCCTCATCGCCTACGCCACGTCCTGGCTCCGGTGTCACTATCCCGACGTCTTCACCTGTGCGCTGCTCAACGCGCAGCCGATGGGGTTCTACGCGCCGGCCTCCATCGTCGACGACGCCCGGCGGCACGGCATCGAGGTGCGCCCGGTCGACGTCGCCTGCAGCGACTGGGACTGCACCCTCGAGCCGGGGGGCGAGACGCCGTCTTCTCCAGCGCCGGTGCCGGTCGGCGCGGTCGGGTCGACGGGGCCGGCGCGGTCGGACCCGGCCAGCGGCGCCCTGCCGCGCCGCTCGTCGCCCGACCGCCCCTCGGGGAGTCTGTCCAGGCGCCGTTCTGCGGGCACCCAGACCGAGGAGAGCAAGACCCGGGCCGTCGACTCGGGGAGTCTGTCCACGCGGCGCCGTTCTGCGGGGACGCCCAGGTTCGCGGTGCGGATGGGGCTCCGGTACGTCAAGGGGCTGTCCGAATCGCGCGACTGGGCCCGCATCGAGGCCGCACGCGGGCGGGCGCCGTTCGGCTCGGTCGCCGACTTCGTCGCCCGGACCGGTCTCGACGAGAAGATGTCGACCCGTCTCGCCGAGGCGGGGGCGCTGGCCGGTCTGGAGCGGCGGCGCCGCGACGCGCTCTGGCAGGTCCGCGGCCTCGTCCGCGCGCTCGCGCCGGTCCTGCCGGCCGGGACCGCCCGGGACGAGACCCCGGCGCTCGACGACCTGGACCTGGGCGAGACCATCGCGTGGGACTACCGCACCAGCGCGCACAGCCCGCGCGGCCATCCCCTCGCCGCCCTGCGGGCGCAGCTCGGGGCCCGGGGCCTTCCCGACGCCCGCACCGTATCGACGATGCGCGACGGGCGGAAGGCGCGCTACGCCGGCCTCGTCATCTGCCGCCAGCGTCCCGGCACCGCGGGCGGGGTCGTGTTCATGACCCTGGAGGACGAGACCGGGTTCGTCAACCTCGTGGTCTGGGACCGGGTTTTCGAAGAGCACGCGCTGATCGCCAGGACCGCGTCGTTCCTCGGCGTGACCGGCACGATTCAGAAGGCGGGCGAGGTCGTGCACCTCGTCGCCGACGCGCTGTGGCGCCCCGAGCTCGACGCCGGGCCGAACACGGTCGGCAGCCGGGACTTCCACTAGGGGTCTGCGCCGTGGAACGGCGCGGGCTCCTGCAGGTGGGCCGGGCGCGGAGTGGAGGCCGTAGCGCGACCCTGCGATCGCGTTCGGCGACGACGGACGGGCCAGGAGCTGCGCCGGGGAACGGCGTGGACTCCGGGGAGCGTTGGTGGGGCGCCGAACAGAGGCCGCAGCGCGACCTCGCGGTCGCGTTCGGCGACGACCGCCGGGCCGGCGGCCCGGTGTTGCATGAAGGAATAAACCATTTAAATTCAATGTTTTGCGGAGATGTCGATTGACTTGGCACGGTTCGTCGCCTATGATGAGCCGTTTCCACAGATTCACCCCGTTCCAGGAGATCAACTTCCATGAAAGACTGTGTCCGAAGCGCTTGGGTCGTGGCCGGCTGCGCCACGGTGATGCTGTTGGTGGCTGCGCCGGTCACCGCGCAGGATCTCGAAGACTGGCAGAACGCCGAGCTCCTCACGCTGGCCGGGGCCATAAACGAGGTTCGCCAAGGGCAGCGCGCTCCCGACGAAGACGTGATCACCTATCTGCCCAGCTATTTCAAGGGCATCGAAGACGACCTCGTCAGTGTCCCGTTCTCGTTGCTGATCGATCCGGCGGCGGTGACCACCGACAACGTCGCCGTGTACGTGGCCTTGGCGGAGCCGGGCTCCGATTCGTCGGATCTGGAGTTCGAGAACAGCTTCTATGTCGGCGCCGGGACGCGGGAGGGCGATCGGGTGAGCGTCGCCAGCTTCGTGCAGGCCGAAGGCGGCGCTTACGACCTCTACATCGCCGTTCGTGACAGCTTTGACGGCGAGGCGCCGGTAGAGGCGTCCATCGATGCCTTCGGGCGGCAGCGCCGGCAGGTGGTCGTGCCAACGATCACCGTCCTGCGCGAGCGAATCACGGTTCCCGACCTGTGGAGCGACGAGCTGCAGATCGGCAGCGTCCTGCTCTTCCGGGACCTGCAGCCCCTGACCGAGGCCCCGACGCCCGATGACATCGCCGAGTCCCCTTACCTGCTCACCGGCTTTCGCGTGACCCCGAGACTGGACCCCGGTTTCCGGCGGCAGGAAGCATTGGGGTTCCTGTTCGGCATCTACAACGCCGGACACGACCGCGGGATGCCTGACCTCACCATCAACTACACCTTCTACACGCAATCTGACGGCGACGAGCAGACGTTCAATAGCACCGCGCCGCAGGAATTCGGTTCGGAGACGCTGCCGCCGGGATTCGATGTCCGGCAGTTTCCGCTGATTGTTCCTCAGAACATCCCCCTCAGCGTATTCCCCGAAGGCGCCTATCGTCTTGAGATCAGGGTCACCGACAACGAGGAGGATGAGGAGCGGACGCAGAACCTCTTCTTCTCCGTCGGCAACTAGTGCTCGTCGCAGGAGCCAAGGGCCCGCAGGACTTCGGCGCGAAACGTCAGGTTCGCCCAGCGGCGCCGCCCTTGCCGGCGGCGCCGCTCCCGAATGCCGGCCAGCTTCCGGCGGTCGTCCTGCAGCGGCCCCATGCGGAGGCAGTCCGACCAGTCCCCGACCGACCGGCATGGGGGCCGTACGCGGGCATCGACCTTGCTTGCAGACCGGCGGGCGATTTCTCCCGGTGGCCTCCAGCCGAGACGAGCCGTGGCGCCGGACGGGAATGCCGCTCCGGGTAACGGTTGGTTCCCGCCCGCCCGCATCCGTCAGGGGGCGCCGCCCACCACGATGGTCATGTCGCCGCTGAAGGTCGACAGCTCCAGGCGGGCGCCCCCACCGCCGACGGAGCCCTCCAGCTCGCGCGTGCCGTTGCGGCTCATGGCCCACTGGATCAGCGGGTTGGCGGCCTCGATGGTCGGGTCGTTCGGATCCGTACCGTCCAGCGCGATCGAGTCCGCGCTTACGGTGACGCCTTCGCCCGGGCGAACCATCGTGATGGCGGCGTTCGAGCTGAGCTCGCCGCTGAACGACTCCGCCTCGAGATCGAATCCCGTTCCGGGAGGCACCGTCACCCGGATGCTGCCCGAGTGCGACTCGATCTCGTAGCGGCCCTCGGCGTCGAGGGCGCCGTCGAAGCTCACCGGTCCCGACACCGTCGCCACGTCGACCCGCCGGGCCTCGACGCGGGTCAGCACGATGGTCGCGCTGACGGCCTCCACGTCGACCCGCGGCGCCCGGACCCCGTCGACGGTAATCCGCCCGCTCACCGTCTCGGCCGACAGTTCGTCGTCGTTGCCGACGTCGCTCATCAGCAGATCGCCCGACACCATCTCGACCTCGGCGAGCCGCGGCAGCGACGAGAGCCGCACGTCGCCGCTGACCGTCTCGATGCTCGTCTCGCCGTCGACCCCCTCGACGGTGACGCTGCCCGATATGGACTCGATCGCAACACCGACGCCGGGGGGGACGGTCACGGCGTAGTCCACCGCCACCGCCATCCGCCCGCCCCGGAACAGGTCGGCGAGGCGGCCGGCGAGGCCGCGGCGCGGATACTCGGCCTCGACCGCGACGCGACCGCCGCGATCCCGGATCTCGATCTCGACCCGGTCGAGCGCATCGCGGGCCACGCTCTCGCTGACGGCCCCGGGATCGACGAGCCGTTTCGTCGCGCGAAGCGTCAGCACGGCGTCGTCGTTGCCCGCCACCGTGATATCGCCCGAGATGTTGCTGAGCGTGAACTGTCCGCCGGGCGCCATGGGAATGGTCCGGACGAGCTCTTCGGTCTGGGCGCCGGCGGTCGCGGCCGCCCCGATCGTCAGGGCGACGATCGCCTGCTGCAGGAACTGTCTGGTCATGGTCTCTCTCCGTGTCGGTCTGCTGCCTCTCTCGCGTTCGCCGTCCGCCCCCGACCAGGCCGTGCCCGTTCGGCGCCGAGCGCGCACCCGTCCATCTCGACCCGGCGGCGGTGTCCGCGGGCTCGAGCCCCTGTCAGCCGCCCTCCCAGCTCCAGGCGGCCATCGTCGGAGCAGGTTGAGCTTGTGGGCCAGCCCGGCCTGCAGCCGCTCGCACGGGATCGCCGCCCTCGGGTCGGCGGCGGTGCCCGCGGGTCCGCGCACCTGGCGTCAGCCGCCCTCCAGCTCCAGGGCGGCCATCGTCCGGAGCAGGTTGAGCTTGTGGGCCAGCCCGGCCTGCAGCCGCTCGCGCGGGACGGCCGCGCTCGGGTCGGCGGCGACCGCCGACCGGCTCTCGGCGATCGCGTCGTCGACGACGGCCAGGTTGCGGGTCAGCACGTCGCGCGCGGCGACCGGGATCGGAGCGCCGGTCCCGATGCGCTGCTCGAGCTCGCGGATGGCGTCGGCGTGCGGGCGTTCGATTTGCTCCAGCGCGGCCGCGACGGCTTCCCGCGCCGGGCCGAGGGGCTCGTTCGACCGTGGCGACAGCGTGAAGTCGGCGGGACCGATCACGAGCACGGCCCCGGCCATCGCGGCGGCGCCGGCGAGGGCGGCGCCGCCGAGCGACCACCCGTGCCGCCATCCGATCGAGCGCCGTGGGGTCTCTTCCTGCTCCGCCGCCGCGATCCTCTGCCGGACGTCGTGCCAGACCCGGGCCGGCGGCTCGATCGCCTCGAGGGTCGCCGCGAGCGACCGGATCTCGCGCAGGTCCGCCAGAAGGTCGCGGCACGCCGCGCAGCCGGCGAGATGCTCGTCGAGCGGGCCGCGGTCGCGAGCGTCGAGGGTGTCGTCGACGAGGTCCACGAGCGCGTCGGCATGCCGGTCGCACGCCGATCCCGGCGACGTTGCGTGATCGTTCATGCCCATGGTCGTCTCAACAGGCGGCGGAGCCGCAGCCGCGCCTTGTGCACCTGCGACTTGGAGGTGCCGGTGGCGATGCCGAGCCGCTCGGCGACCTCCCGGTGTCCGTACCCCTCGACGTCGTGCAGCACGAAGGCCATTCGGCAGCCGTCCGGGAGCTGCGCGATCGCGCGCTCGAGGTCGAGATGCGTGATCGGGCCGGTCCCGGCGCGGTCGGGCGGCGGGTGGTCCGCATTGAGCGGCTCGGTCACCGCATCCTGCCGCGCGGCGCGGCTGCGCACGTGGTCGAGGCAGCGGTTGACGGCGAGCCGGTGCAGCCAGGTCCCGAGGGCCGCCTCGCCGCGGAAGCCGCCGAGCTTGCGGTACGCCTGGAGGAAGATCTCCTGCAGCAGCTCCTCGGCCTCGGCCGCGTTGCCCGCGAACCGGTAGGCCAGCGAGTAGATGCGTTTCGCATGGGTGCGATAGAGCGCCTCGAAGGCCGACTCGTCGTCGCTCGCCGCGGCGGCCGGCACCAGCGCGTGGAATACCCGCGTTTCCGCCATCACCTCCCTTGGACGGCGCGGACGGCCCGGGGGTTGCCGGGGTTCGGTCTCGTCCGGGGGGAGATCGTGGCGGCAGGAACTCGAACCCCGGACCCGGGGTTGCAGCTCTGCTGTCCGCAAGCGCTCGTCGGTCGCAGAGCGACCGCGGCGCTGGCGGCGGGGCAGCCCGGCGGCCCTCTTCCGGGAGGTGGCGCCGGCCGGGTGGCCGCGGTGCCGGGCGCCGACATGGCTGGGGCAGATCCGCTCCGGTCGGCGGGTGCCGCTGGTCGCGAAGAAGCGCGCGACCCGTCAGCTCGGTTCCGGGTCCAGGCGCTTCCGCCCCGACACGACGTCGTAGAAGTCCCCGCCGGCGTCGTCGTCGGCGGTCATCAGCGACACGACGGGGACGACCGCGAGGGGCACGAAGAACGTGAAGTACGACGGGTCGACGCCTTCGCCTCCGACGGTGAGGGCCTCGACGAGAAGCCGCACGACGGGCCCCGCCGACTCGGGGGCGGCGAGCCCGGCCGCGACGGCGATCTTGATCGCGGCGAACCAGACGAGGCCGGCCCCGTAGCCGACCGCCATGCCCCACCACGCACCCTGCTCGGTGGTCCGCCGCCAGTAGATGAGGTAGCCGAGGGCGACGGCCGGCGGCACCACCATCGCGAACCCGAACAGCAGCAGGTCGAGGATGGAGATCGAGGTGCGGGTGGCGACGTACCAGGCCGCGACCGCCGCCGCGAAGGCGTAGACGGTGGTGGTGACGCGGTAGGCCTTGAGCCGCTGTTCCGAACTCCGGCGGCGGGCCGCCGGCAGCCAGTCGTCGACCACCATGGTGGCGCTCGACAGCAGGATGGGGCCCCCGGACGAGATGACCGCGGCGAGCACCGCGGCCAGGGCGACCCCGCCGACCACCGGGTCGATCTCCGAGGCGAGGGTCGTGAGGTTGCGGTAGCCGCCGAGCCCCGCGTCGAAGCCGTAGCGGGCGGTGGTGAGGATGCCGATCAGGCCCGCGAGCACCGACATCGCGGCCGCGATGAGCCCGCCGAGCAGGAACGCCGGCGCGATCTGCCGCTCGGTCCGGGCCGCCGTCGAGTAGTTCGTGTACACCGAGGCGGCCGGCGTGTGCACCGAAGCCGCGAAGAACATCCCGATGACCGGGAGCCATCCCGCCCCCGCGAAGCCCCACCAGGCCGTCTCGCTCCGGGAGGCCGCCGCGAGCTGGTCGCCGACGGCCGCGGTGACGGCGGTCCAGCCGCCGAGCTGCTCGATGCCGGCCAGCCCCACCCAGAGGAGGCCGACGAGCACCACCGAGCAGTGGATGAGGTTGGTGACCGCGGTGCCCCACAGCCCGCCGAGGGAGACGTAGGTGGAGAAGATGACGGCGGCCACCATGACCCCGCCGAACATCGACAGCGGCGTGAGGGTGCTCAGGATGACGCCGATGACGTAGGCCTCGATGAGGTTGACGACGACGTACTCGGTCTGGACGCACAGGCTCGTGAGCCACTGGCACCGCCGCGTCCCGAAGCGGATGGTGAACAGCTCGCCGACCGTGTGCAGCCGGAAGCGCCGGTAGTAGACGCCGAAGAAGATGCCGACGATGGCGAGGGCGAGGAACGTGTTGATGCCGTACCACCACAGGTTCCAGACGCCGCCGGTGATGACGTCGCCGGCCACCCCGTAGGTGCCGGCGCCCCCGATGCGGGTGCCGGCGACCCCGAAGGCGACCATCGCGGTGGACATGCCCCCGCCGGCCACCGCCCAGCCCGCCGAGCTGCCGGCACGGCGGGCCATGAGGCTGCCGACGGCGGTGGCCGCCACCAGGTAGACGACGATGGTCGCGGGCGCGATGGCGTCCATGCGCGGACTCCTCTCGGCGGGGCGGCGGTGGCCGCCGGCTCCAGCTCTCGTCCCGCCTTGTCGGGCTCCGGCGCGAATCGGCCCGCTGTCGCTTCCGACGGCCCGGGAGCGGTGCGGCGCGAGCCTCCGCCGCGGGCGGCTACGCCGGGGCGGTCAGCGCGGCGAGGATGTCGTCCAGCGCGTCGCGCGCCTTGGCCCGCATCTCGTCGTCGGTGGCGTCCTGTATCGGATGCGGCACGAAGACCGAGCCGCTCGCGATCTCGGGCATGCCGAGGGCTTCCGCCTGCATCCGGGCGGGACGGACGAACTCGCTCGATGCCACCATGACGGCGGGGATGCCGCGGGCCTCGTAGTCGACCAGGTCGTGCACACTGCACGACGTGCAGGACCCTCAATCGGCGAGGGCCTGGATGACGGCGCGGCACCGCGCCCCCACCTCCTCCCGCAGATCGTCCGGGGCCGGCTTGGTGTAGGTCGGCTTGCGCAGGCGGATGACGTCGAGCGAGGGGAACCGCTCGCGGACGAGCCGCTCGACCTCGTCGCAGAAGACGTCGCCCCGCGCCTTCGCGATGTCGATGATGCCCAGCACGCCCTCGAGGTGGGCGGGCCGGGCCGCGGGCCGCCGCCCCATCGCGGCGCGCTCGTCGGTCGGGTCGAGAATGACGGGGGACTCGTTGTGCATGTCTCTCACCTGCGTGCTGCGCGTTCGCGGTTCCGCCGCGATGATCCCGCGGGTCGATCTTAGCTCGGAAGCGCCGCCTTGCGGGCCCGATGCCGCTTTCGATCAGTCTTGCCCGGGCCGCCCTCTGTTACGGAGGCGATTTCCGGGAGCCTGTGCCGCGGGAGTTTTCGCGCGCCGGTGACATTCGCGACGCGATCGCAGGGGTCGCGCCGAGAGTCTGCGCCCACCGGAGCGCGCCGGGGAACCCCACCGCGACCGTCGGGTCGCGCGGTCGCGCTATCCCGTGATCTCTCGCGTCACCGCCGTCGACCCGGCGGCGCCGCTCGCCCAGCCGCCGACCACCGCCGAGAACTTCCCGGCGGTGCCGCCGGCCACGACTATCAGGATGTCGTCGTCGCGGCGGAACTTGGGCAGGGGCGTGTCCAGGGCCTCCGGCGTCGGGCGGCCGTCCGGGCCGAGGAGCTCCGGGGGCAGGGCGCCGGGGACCATGCCCTTCCGGCACTCGTCGTCGGGCAGCAGCTCGCGCAGGGGCCGCGCCGTCACCTCCTGGATGCGCGCCCGCAGGTCCGCCTTGGTGTAGCCGTCGCGCGCGAACGTCTTCGCGTGCTCGGGGCTGACCACCAGCAGCACCTCGCCCATGCGGTGCAGCCGGGGGTGCGCCACCGTCTCCATGCACCACCCCATGCTGGCCCCCAGCGACCGCGCCGTCCGCGAGAGCTGGTCCCGGATCGCCCGCGGCCCCTCGCCCGCGAAGACGGTGACGGTGCTCGCCCCGGCCGGGAACCCGCGCTCGACCTGAAGCGGCTCCCAGGCGCTCGCCTCCTCGTGCTCGCCGATGCAGCAGGTGAACTTGCCGGGCTGGCCGAGGGTCGACATGTCGACCTCGCCGGGCCGGCCGCCCCCGACGTTGCGCACCAGGAGCTGCAGCGCCCGCCCGATGGTGGCGTTGGCCCGGAACCCCTGTCCGAAGACGTTGCCGCCGCAGTTGAGGGCTATGCGCTGGCGGATGGGCCCGTTGACGACGATGACCGGCGTCGCGAAGTAGGTCGTGGCCAGCACGCCGTGCAGGTTGAACGTGTCGGTGCACGCGGCTTCCGCGGCGGCGATGACCACCGGCAGGTACTCGGGCCGGCAGCCGGCCATGACCGCATTGATGGCGACCTTCTCGACCGTGGCGGGGGCGAGGTTCGGGGGCACGTGGGCCACGACGTCGGACGCCGGCCGGCTCGTGCCCGCGAGCATCCGCAGCACCCGGTCCTCGGTCGGGGGCACCACCGGCAGTCCGTCGCCGAGGCCCTGCGACGCCATGAACTCGAACGGATCGTCGTCGACGGGGATGCGCACCCGCCGTGCCCCCAGCGTCGCCGCGCCGCGCCGCACCGCGAGGCGCCGGGCCACCTCGGGGTCGTGGATCTTCGAGCCGCACCCCGGGCGATGGTCCGGCAGGCCGTCCTCGTCGCGGACGATCTCGGGGGCGGCGACCCCGCAGGCCGCCGCCGCCTCGCCGATCAGGGCCACGAGATCCTGCTTCACGAATCCCTCGAAGCTGCGCCGGACCCGCCGGGCCCCGCCGGCCAGCACCAGGGCCGGCACCGCGTCGAACCCGTAGTCGGCCGACACCGTGAGGTCGGCGTCGAGGGCCACCTCGAAGCTCAGCCCGTGCCGATCGACGAAGCCGGCGGTGTCGGCGTCGGGGTCCTGCGACACCCCCGCGACCCGCAGGCCGTGCGGCCCGAGGGCCCGGTGGAGCCGCTCGACGAGCGGCGCCGTCAGCTCGCACGTCGCGCAGTCGTGCTTGAAGAAGAAGAGCAGGGTGGCCCCGGGCGCGTCGCCACCGTCGAACGCGAGGGGGCCGCCCTGCCGGTCGGTCAGCGAGAACGCCGGCGCCTCGGCGCCGGCCGCGGGCAGATCGGACATGGCGGGGAGTTTACCCCGAGGCGCGCCGGATGGCGGCTCGTGCCCCGCCGTCGCGGCGGCTCCGCCGGCGCGTGGAGTACCATGTTCGCCGCGGTCCGAGGTGCGTTCGCGCCGGGCGGAGTTTCCGGTCCGCGCCTGCAGAGGTGGTTTGAGGTGTCGCGTTCGTGCCGGGCGGAGTTCCGGTCCGCGCCTGCAGAGGAAGCATGAGCCGAAACGTCCTGCTGTCGATGATGCTGGTCGCCGCGACGGGTCCGCTGGCCGGCTGCGACTCCGTCAATCCCTTCTCGCCCGGCGGCGACGACGACCTGCAGCCGTCGTTCGCGGCGTTCGTGCCGGACCAGACCTGGACGGTCGGCGTCGCCGTCCATACGTCGCTGCCGGCCGCGAGCGGCGGCAACCCGCCCCTGACCTACGGCCTCTCGCCCGAGCTCCAGGCGGGGCTGACGTTCGACGCCGCCGCGCGGACCATCGCCGGCGTCCCGACCGCCGTCCAGTCGGCAACCGTCTACGTCTATTCGGCCACCGACGACGACGACGATACGGTCTCGATCCAGTTCCAGGTCACCGTGGATGCGGCGTCCGCGCAGTGACGGGGACGTGACGCCGGCCGGGGTGCGGGGTCGGGAGGCGATCAGGCCGCGTCGCGGTCGCGGCGGCCGGCGATGAAGCCCTCGAGGGCGCCCTGCAGCCTGGCCATGCGCTCGCGCAGGTCGCCGATCTGGCGGCCGGCTTCATCGAAGCGGCCGTTCATCTCGCGCCGCAACTCGCGCACGTCGGTGCGGAGCCAGGCGAACATGGCGATGACCAGCGCGGGCGTCAGCCAGGGGGCGAGCTCCTGCATCCGCACCACCGTATCACCGTTGCGTCCATGACGCTCTCGATCGCTCTCCCGTCCGGTCGGCACGCCGGCCGGCGCGCGGTAAACCCTCGCTCGTGGTGACGATGTGCGCCGTCCGCCGGCGCCTGATGCGTTTCAGGACGGTGACGTGAATTGCCTTGCCACGTGCCCCGCGCAGTCACCGCAGGCAAAGCGGGACGGTCCTGAACGTGGTTGGCAAGGTCATATCGATCACTGTCCTTGCGGAGCCGCAAGCAGCTCCGCGTACAGGTGGTAGAAGGCGCCGACGTCGAGATCGAGCATGACCTCGACGGGCCGGCCGCGGGGGTCGCCGGGCGCCGTCACCGTGGTGGCGCCGCAGGCGGGGCCGAGCGCCGTCTCGACCGCGATCGGCAGCGTCTCCGACACCGTCACCACCGACGGGTCGATGAGCCACGCCGCCGTGATGCAGTCCCATACGTAGTAGGTGGCAGCGGGGTCGCGGGCGTAGCGCGGCCCCATGTGGTGCTGCATGAGCCGGGTGAGCGGCGTGTCCGCGGCGACGATGCGGTCGAAGAGCGCCTTGCGCACCGGGGCGTGGTTGGTGACGTCGAGGCCGAACATCACGACGGAGGGCACGCCGGCCCGGAGCACTTCGTCCGCCGCGTCGGGGTCGAACCAGAGGTTGAACTCCGCCGCGGGTGTCACGTTCCCCGGCACCCGCGCCGCCCCGCCCATGAAGACGAGGCGCTTCACCCGGGACGCGAGGTCGGGGCGGGCGCGGAACACGTGCGCGAGGTTGGTCATGGGGCCGACCGCGACGAGGGTGACCTCGTCCGGCCGCCGCTCGATGGTGTCGATGATGAACTCTGCTGCGTCGGCCGGCCGCGGACGGACGGCGGCGAAGCGCCCCCCGTGCGGCGGACGCACGTCGGGCCCCTCGTCGAAGGCGCCCTTGAACGAGATTGGCCCCCACTGCGCTTCGTGCCGCGCCGCCCGTTCGGGGGTGTTGACTAGGGGCGCGTGCGCGCCCAGGTGAAGCGGGACGTCCGCCGCCCCCACCAGCTCCAGCAGGTGCAGCATGTGCTCGGCGCCCTGCGGAACCGTGTGGTTGCCGGCGACCACCGTGACCCCGAGCACCTCGACCCGGTCGGGGCGCCGGAGGAGCATCGCCAGGGCCGCCGCGTCGTCGTTGAAGACGGCCGAATCCGTATCGAAGATGATCGGCTCGGGCTCAGAATCGGACATCGACTCCCACCTGCATTGCACCGGGTACCGAAGCTCTCCGCACCTGACGAGGGCGAGGCTCAGAACCGGACATTCACTCCCACCTGGGCCCGCCGCGTGTCGCCGAGGCCGCTGAGGCTCGAATAGTGCCGTCGAAGTTGAACAGCAGCGACCCCTGGGCGGTGTCGAGGATGTTGTCGGCGTTCAGGACGTTGAACACCTCGAAGACCGGCTCGACGGTGGCGCCGCCCGCGAGGCCGAAGCGGCGGGCGAGCCGCAAGTCCCAGGTCACGAACTCGTTCTCGCGGCGCAGCGTATTGCGCCGGAGGATCGACCCGTCGGCGCAGATCCGGTCGGAGGGCTGCGCGGCCCGCGTCCCCGGGGCGGCGCACCGCTCGGACACCGGCGACGCCGACAGGTACTGGAACGCGTGGTCGAATCGCACGCCGCCTGGGAGGGTGAGCAGGACGTAGCCGTTCGCCCCGTGGCGCCGGTCGCGGTCGGACCAGCCGAACTCGGGCGCGAGGTCGGCGGCGCTCGCGTAGCGGAAGACGAACGGGTCCCGCTCGTTGTCGTCGTCGGAGCGGTCGAACGCGAGCGTGTAGTTCGTCTCGAACGTCAGCCGACCCCCGAGCGCGTCCAGCCCCCGCAGGCCGAGGGTCAGGCCGTGGTAGCGCGAGTGGGCGCTGCTCTCGGTCACGGTGAGGGCGCCGAGGCCGCCGCCGGTCGGGTGCGTGCCGAGGCCGAACGGGGCGCCGAGGACGGGGGCGTTCCGGTTGACGAAGCGGAAGAGGTCGTCGGTCCGCGCGTGGGTGAACGTGACGCTCGCGGCGAGGCCGCGCCCGAGGTCCCGGTCGACGGCGGCGCTGAACGACCACGTGCGCGGCAGCTCGAGGTTGCGGTCGGCGACCTGGACGTCGGGCAGGAACGGCAGGGTCGCCGAGCCGTCGATCTGCTCGTCGAGAGCCGGCACCGGCCCGAGAGCGGGAGAGGCCGCGCTGCTGCGGAAGATGATCTGCTGGAAGGCGCCGTTCGTCGTGCGGTGCCCCGCGAAGACCAGCATCGGGATGCGCGCGACGTAGGACCCGGCGTTGGCCCGCAGCACCGTGCGGCCGTCGCCCCCGGCGTCCCACGCCATCCCCACGCGCGGCTGGAAGTTGTCGAGGTCGTGGGGGATTCGGCCGTCGGAAGGGAAGCGCGGGTCGTCGAGGTACGGCGCGAAGAACGTGTCCTCGGGCGCGACGAACATGTCGGGGTGCCACGAGCCCTCCCAGCGGAGGCCGAGGTCGAGGGTCAGCCGGTCGTGCGGGGTCCACGTGTCCTGCAGGAAGAGCCCCAGCTCCTGGGTCCGGAGCTGCTGCAGCCCGAGCTGGTCGGGGGGCACCCCGGGCACCGTCGCCGACTGCAGGTAGAGCAGCACCGGTCCGGTGATCTCCGCGCCGGCGGGGCAGACGCCGGCGTCGCTCGCCGACCCGTCCGAGCACGTGACGTAGCGGTTGCCGCGGGTCGCGAAGTTCATGAAGCCGGCGACCGAGTCGAACAGGTAGCGGCTGTTCGCGAACCCGATGAACTGCTGCCCGGCGCCCGTCCGGTTGTACTCCACGCCCGCCTTGACGAGGTGGCGGCCCACGAGGAACGAGGCGTTGTCGAGCACCTGCAGGCGGGTGTCGTAGGCCGGGTCGATCGGCAGGAAGAACGGGAGCCCGATGCGAAAGCCGTCGGCGAAATCCATGCCGACGTCGGGGAAGGGGCGCCCGCCGAGCCGGTCGAATTGCGGCGGCCCCGGCAGCGCCGCCCCCGGCATGAGCGGGCCGTCGTACCAGCGGGGCCGGTCCTCGCGCGCCCACTGCACGCGGAACTCGTTCGAGAGGGTGTTGCCGAGGAGCGAGCGCAGCCCGGCGTTGAACGCGTGCGACCGGTCCCCCTCGATGCCGTTGGCCGATCGCCCCCACGAGTCGACGTCGAAGGTGCCGTTCACCTGCTCGGACCACGTGTGGTTGTACTTGCCGCTGAGCTGGTGGCGGGCGTCGAGGGTGACGTCGATCTTGGCGAGGAGCGACCGGGCGTCGTCGGTGCGGCGGATGGGCCCGAACTCGTCGTCGAAGAGGCCCGGCCACCGGGCCTGCAGGAACGACTCGAGCCGGGCGAGCTCGGCCGGGTTCACGACGCGACGCTCCACCTGTCGGGTCTCGGCCGCCGCCTGCTGGTCGTAGGCGAGGAAGTAGAACGCGCGGTCGCGCACGAGGGGGCCGCCGAGGGTGCCGCCGAGCTGGTTGCGCCCGAAGTCGGGCTCGCCGCCGCCGCGCGCGGGCGAGTGGGCGGCGGAGATCTCGTCCCACTGCCCGAAGTAGTGGGCGGACCCGCTCGCGTCGTTGGTCCCCGACTTGGTGATGACGTTGACGAAGCCGCCGGCCGAGCGGCCGAACTCGGCCGTCGCCCCCTGGTTCACCACCACGATCTCCTCGATCGCGTCCTGGTTGAAGGTGAACGCGGGCCGCTGGCCGCCCCGCTGCTCGCCGAAGAACGGGTTGTTGAAGTCGGCCCCGTCGACGATGACGTTGTTGAAGATGCCGCGCTGGCCGGCGATGTTGAGGACGTCGCCGTCGGGCCCCTGCGAGAGCGACGCCCCCGGCGTCAGCAGGGCCAGATCGAGGTAGTTGCGGCCGTTGCTGGGCAGCCGGTCGACCACCTCCTCGGCCACCCGCTGCGAGCTCGTCACGTCGGCCGTCGAGACCAGGCGCGCGGCGTCCGCGGCCACCGTGACCGTCTCCGCCGCCACCACCCGCAGGTCGACCGCGAGGTCGAGGGTCTCGCCCACCCGCAGCGCCGCCCCCTCGATGCGCTCGACGCCGTACCCGCCGTCCGCCGTCACCGTGAGGTCGTAGGTGCCCGGCGGCAGGAGCGCCCGCACGAACGTGCCGGCCGGCGTGGTCTCGACGATGGTCTGCAGGTCGGTCTCGCGGTGCAGGACGACGATGACCGCGCCGGGCATGGGCTGGCCGAGGGGATCGCGGACCACGCCTCGGATGACGCCCGTCGTCGCGCCCGCCTGGGCCGCCGCGTCGGGGGCCCCCGCTGCGAGCAGGGCCACGGCGGCCGCCCCGATCAGGCGGGTTCGAGCCGGACTCGGAGCCGTGGTCATCCTCGGCTTGCCAGCCCCTACTCGGGCAGGGCCAGCGCGATGAGCTCGGGCACCGGCGAGCCGCCGACGGTCAGCGCGATGTACTGCCGGCCGTCGAGCAGATAGGTCATCGGGGTGCCGATCGCCCCGCGCGGGATGTCGACCGACGCCAGCTCCTCGCCGGTGGCCTTGTCGACCGCGAGCAGTCGCGGCCCGCCCGTCGATCCGCCGGTGGTCAGCGCGTAGACGAGCAGGGTCGGGGTGACCAGGGGCCCGCTGCGGCTGTGGTCGCCGCCCACCGGCGGCAGGTCGAGGTCGCGCAGCATGGGGTGGTTCCGCACCCGGTCGCCGTCGCCGAGCGGGTTCATCCACACGTGGTCGCCGGTGTTCAGGTCGATGGCGGTCATCCGCGAGTACGGCGGCTTGAACAGGGGCAGGCCCTGGGGCATCGTCGGCGACCGGGTCCCTGCCCCGCGCGCCTCGATGATGTTCAGGGTGGCGCCCTCGCCGGGCTCGGGGTCGCGGTAGTTGCGCACGCTGAAGGCGTTGACCGAGGGCACGTAGAGCATGCCCGTCTCGGGGTCGACGGCGGCCCCCGACCAGTTGGCGCCGCCCCCCGCGCTGGGGCGCTGGATGGTCCCGCTCAGGCTCTGCGGCGTGAACAGCGGCCCGAGCCGGAACCCCTCGACGGCGTCGACGGCCATCTGCCGGATCTCGGGCGTGAAGTCGGCCAGGTCGTCGATGGTCGCACCCTGGTACTCGAACGGCGGCGGGCCGGGTGGGGAAGGGCTGGGTGGGCCACACCAACTCGCCGGGGATGTCCGTGTCGGTGGGCACCGGCCGCTCCTCGATGGGCCACACCGGCTCGCCGGTCACCCGGTCGAAGACGTACAGGAACCCCTGCTTGCTCACCTGGGCCAGCGCCTTGATCGGGCGGCCGTCCACCTCGATGTCGACGAGGTTGGGGGCGGCGGGGAAGTCGTAGTCCCACAGGCCGTGGTGCACCGCCTGGAAGTGCCACTCGCGCTGGCCGGTCTCGATGTCGAGCGCCACCACGCTCTCCGCGAACAGGTTCTCGCCCGGCCGGTGGCCGCCGTAGTAGTCGGGGGCCGGCGTGTTCGTCGGCAGGTACACGAGGCCCAGCTCGGGGTCGGCGCTCATCATCGTCCACACCCCGACCTTGCCGGTGACCCGCCACGAGTCGCCGCCCCAGGTGTCGTTGCCGAACTCGTCGCCCTGCGGAATGGTGTGGAACGTCCACTTCGTGCGGCCCGAGTGCACGTCGAAGCCCCGCATCCACCCCGGCGGGGCCTCCCGCGTGATGTTGTACGACGAGATGGACGACGGGGTGATGATGGTGTCGCCGACCACCAGGGGCGGCGACTGCACCGAGTAGAGCAGGGCGTTCAGCCAGTCGCGGTCGCCGCGGCCCGCGCGGGGGATGTCGCGGGTCAGGTCGACGCGGCCGTTCTCGCCGAAGTCCGGGCACGGCCGCCCGGTGGCCGCGTCCACGCAGAGCAGGTAGCCGTTGCTCGTGCCCCAGAAGACGCGCTCGGCCGACCCGTCGGTCCAGTAGGCGACGCCGCGCTGGTTCCACCGCGCGGTCATCGTGGTGGTGCCCGCCTCGTAGGTCTTCGGGTTGTAGACCCACAGGGTCTCCCCGGTGGCGGCGTCGACGGCGGCGCCCTGCGAGGTCGGCATGTTGATGAACAGCCGGCCGCCGACCATCAGCGGCGTCGCCTTGAGGTTGTTCGTGTAGGGCGCCTGGCGGTCGCGCCAGCGCTCGGGGTCGGCCGCGTCGAGGGCGCCGAAGATGACGTCCGACCGCGCGCGCCACTCGCCGCCGCCGGGGGTCGTCATGCTGACCCAGGCGTCGGCCGACTGCCAGGTCCAGGCGATCTCGAGGTCGCCGAAGTTGCCGGCGTCGATCTGGTCGAGGGGCGAGTACTTCGAGCTGCCGACGTCGCCCCCGTAGGTCGGCCACTCGCCGTTGGCCGGTGCTCCTTGCTGCGCGGCCGCCGTCGGCGCGGCCATCAGCGCCGCGGCCAGCATCCAGCAGATCGGGTGAGCCCGTCGCATCATCGTCGTCGCTCCTCGCAGGTGTCGACCGCGTCGCGGAAACGCACAATCATACCGCCACCCGCTGCAAGGGGTTCCCGGGCCGGGTGGCCGAGCCGGGGACGGGTAGCCGCCGCGTGCAGGTCGCACCGGCACTCGGAGGCAGGGGAACGGTTCGCGCGGCCGCAGATCGGGCGATTACGACTCGTGAGGCTGCTGTTCGCCGCGAGCCGGAACGGTCACGGCTCGGGGGCGTCGACAAGGGCCCTGGCGATCCGCACACCGATGGTGCTCGCCCTGCTGTGGGCCTGCCACGCGTTGCGGCCGGCGGCGGCGCGCTCGATGAGGTCGCGCTTCCTTCGATCCAGCATCGTCCTCCGGTGGAACTCCGACGGCCAGAGGCCGCTCCGGCCGCGGACTGCTCTGCGAGGGCAGTCGGAGTCCTCGACCCACGGGGAGCCGTCGGTCGGCGCGCCCTGGTAGTTGGGATAGTAGCAGTCCGCCATCCATTCCCTGGCGTCGGTGAAGAGGTTCTCGACGCCGAACCTCGACATGCCGTCGAGGTCCGACCCGCGAGCGACGTACTCCCACTCCGATTCACTCGGGAGACGATAGAGGCGGCCGCTACGAGAGGTGAGCCACTCGGCGTAGGCCCTGGCGTCGTGCCAGGTCAGGCACCGGGCGCCGTTGCCTGGCGGGCGCCACCCGCAACCGGAGGGGGTCCGGCCGGTGGCTTCGGCGAAGACGGCGTACTCGTCGCTGGTGACTTCCCTGAGGCCGATGGCGAATGGGCGGACGGTGACCGTGTGCACCGGTCGTACCCTGGTGTCGGTCCCCCAGGGCGTGGTCCACCAGTCGGCGAGGCCCATGCGGAAGGTGCCGCCGGGGATCTCCACCATCTCGGGGCAGTCGGGGCAGTCCCTGAACACGCGGGTCTCCGCCGCCGGTGGGGGCGGGAGCCGAGGCGGCGGCTCGCCGGTCCCGCGCTGTCCGTGCGCACACTGCGTCAGGGCGGCGGCGAAGGCCCAGAGGAGAGCGCAGCCGATGGTGCGCCGCGCATGTCCTGTCCATCCCGTGCCGTGGAGCATGGCTACAGCCTGGACCTCCGGTCAGAGCTCCGGGGAGTCGACGAGGGTCCTGGCGACCCGTACGCCGACGGTGGACGTCGTGCGTTGGGGCGGGTGGGCCTGCCGGTCCATGGCGAACTGCCGGAGGGCGGCGCGTTTCCGTCGATCCGGCGTCGAGTTCGGGGTCGTCCAGAGTGCCGACCAGGCATAGCCGCGGATCACGCGGTTGCTGCACTCGGGGTCCGGATCCCAGGGGGAGCCGTCAGCCGGCGCGCCGACGTAGTTCCTGAGAAAACAGTCCGCCAGCCATTCGCCGACGCCGGTGAAGAGGTCCTGAACGCCGAACCTCGACACGCCGTCGAGGTCCGACCCGCGAGCGACGTACTCCCACTCCGATTCGCTCGGGAGACGGTAGGGCTGGCCGGTGCGGTGGCTGAGCCATGCGGCGTAGGCCCGGGCGTCGTACCAGGTCAGGCACCGCGCGGCGCCGTTGTCGTACGGGCGGTACGGGCAACTGGGCGGGGTCCGGCCGGTTGCCGCGGCAAAGACGGCGTACTCGTTCCGGGTGATCTCCCTGAGGCCCATCGCGAACGGGCGGACGGCGACCGCGTGCGCCGGCTTGGTGTCGTCGCGCCAACTGTTGGTGCCCATGCGGAAGGTTCCGCCGGGTATCTCCACCATCTCGGGACAGCCGGGACAGTCGCTGAAGGTGCGAGCCTCCGCCGCCGGCGGCTGCGGGAGCAGAGGCGGCTGTTCGCCCGTTCCCGGCTGTCCGTGCGCACACTGCATCAGGACGGCGGCGGCACCGAGAACCAGAGCGCAGGGGACGGCGTGCCGCGTATGTCCTTTCATTCCCACCTCGTGGAACATGGGGAACCTGCCGGGCACCCCTGTGTCGAGAATAGTGCGGCGCGGTGCGACTGTCAACGATGTCCGGAGGTCGTGGCGAGTCGAGGCCGGGATTTCGACCAGGCGGTGCCGGGCGGGCAATCAGGGCGCCAGCGACGATTGCTGGCGACGGGTCAGCGCCGTGGAGGGGCGGGGACTCCTGGGAGGGTTGGTTGGGCGGCGATCGGCGCGGTCAGGCGACGATTCTCCGGGGCAGCGAGTCGGCGCCGCGGGGCGGCGGGGACTTCTGGGAGGGTTGGTTGGGCGGCAATCGGCGCGGTCAGGCGACGGTTTCCGGGGCCACGAGTCGCGCCGCGGAGCGGCGGCGGCTCGTGGGAGGGTTGGTTGGGCGGCAATCGGAGCCGTGAGGCGACGATTTCCGGGCTAGAATGGCCGGACCGATGCCAGAAGGGATCCGCGGCCGGCGGCGACTGGCGGCAGCGGGGCTCGCCGCCGTGGCGGCGATTGGCGGCGTGCTGGGCGCGGCGGCTCTGGAGCGACGTCCGGGCGCACCGCAACCCGACCCGCGGCCCGCGCCCGAGACTTGGCACTGGATGCTCCCGGCGCAGCACGACGGGGTCGAGGTCGTCGAGCTGCATCCCGGCGACTGCTACGTGATCCGGCAGGTCGACGGCCTCGTGTACTTCGGCGAGCCGCCGCCGGACGTTCTCGAGCTCCAGGCCCGGCTCGGCGACCCGATCGTGCATCGCGTCGAGGAGATCGGCGACCATCCCGAGTGCCGGCGGGACGAGTGCATCGCGATGTCGCGGCTGACGCAGGCCATCGTGGACCGGCTCGTCGAGGCCGGCGACCGGCGGGCGATGCGGCGGGCGGACCACCGGCCGTCGCCCCTCGACGACATGCGGGGCGGGGCTTATTCGGACGTCGGGTCGGCGGAGCGCCCGCGCTATCGCCAGACCCGCGAGCAGCGCATGGCGTACCTGCATCTGCAGACCGCGGCCCGGGACAACTGCTACGCCGCGCAGGTGCCGAGGACGCTGACCATTCACATCCGGGACCGGCAGCACCGCCCCGACCGAACCGGGTTCTACAGCGGCTATCTGTATCTGGAACACCACCACGCCCCCGTTCCGGGGCGAGTGGCGAGCAACGAGCCCTTTCTCGTGGAGGCGAACGACCGATGAAACGACTTCTGATGACCCTCTCCATCGTCGCCCTGGCCGTGTTCGCGGCCCAGTGGCAGACCCGCGGCGCCGTCCTGCAGAGCCCCGACGGCAGCCCCAGCCACCGCTTCGAGGAGCTCGCCGACGGGGTCTGGTTCGCCATCGCCAGCGGGTCGATGACGGTCATGAGCAACTCGCTCGTCATCATCAACGACGACCACGTCATGATCGTCGACACCGCGGTGACCCCGGCCGCCGCGCGCGGGCTCCTCGAGGGCATCGCGACCCTCACCGACAAGCCCGTCCGCTACGTCTTCAACACCCACTACCACTTCGACCACGCGCACGGGAACCAGATCTTCGGCGACGACGTGGAGATCATCGGCCACGACTTCGTGCGCACGATGCTGTCGTCCGACGTGCTCAGCCAGCGCACCAACCGCTCGTTCACCCAGGTCATTCCCGGCCAGATCGAGCAGCGGAAGGCGCAGATCGCGGCGACGGAGGACGCGGCGGAGCGAGCGCGGCTGGAGACCCAGCTCCGCATCCAGGAGGCCCACTGGGAGGCCCTGCAGGAGACGGTGCCGACCCCGCCCAACCTGACCTACAGCGACACCATGACCCTGGTGAAGGGCGGCCGCGAGGTGCAGCTCCACTTCCCCGGGCTCGGCCACACCGGCGGCGACACCCTGGTGTTCCTGCCCGAGGAGCGCATCGTGTTCACCGGCGACTTCTTCGTCGGCCGCCCCGGCGGGCACGGCCTGCCGTACATGGGCGACGGCTACGTCGAGGAGTGGCCGGCGTCGCTCGACCGCCTGAAGGCGCTCGATTTCGACGTCATGGTGCCCGGCCACGGCACGCCGTTCACCGAGCGCGAGCAGATCGACCACCTGCAGGCGTACCTCCGCGACCTGAACCGCCAGGTCAACGACCTGTATGCCGAGGGCGTCTCCGTCCAGAGCGCGGCCCGGCGCGTCGACCTCGGCGCCCACACGCAGCACTACGGCCCGAACGCGGCGCGGCCCGACCCGCGCGCGGTGGTCCGCATGTACGAGCGGCTGCAGATCAAGTACCCGAGGTAGCTGCAGATCGAGTGCCCCGGCAGCAGGGCGGGCCAGCGGCGGCGCCGGAGGCCGCCGCTGGCCCGCCGGCTGGTCCGTCACGCCGCGGAGCGTCAGGGGGTCAGCTCGGTCAGTCGCGTGAACGCGGACTGAAGGCCGGAACGCGCCTCGGTAAGGCCTGTCCGGGTGGCCTGCAGCCAGGCGCGGCTCGCGTCGGTCCGCTCGCGGCCCGCTTGGAGCATGCGCTCCACCTCCGCCGCTTGCGGCCCGCCGAGGCCGCGACGGCTCGCCACCATCTGCTCGGGGTCGAGGGCGGCCTCGATCAGCGCTACGTCGACCGGCAAGGGCTCGCCGTAGGCCTCGTCGTACAGGTGGCGCAGCTCGTCCGCGGTCAGCTCCTTGGGGCGCTTGCCCTGCGCGCGGCCGTACTCCGTGATCTCCGACGCGTAGTGGTGGCCGACGCGGAACGGCACTTCCGCGTGCCGCAGCAGCGTGTCGGCGACCTCGGTCATCGTCGCATAGTCGGCGTCGACCTCGGCGAGCGACCGCGCGGGATCGACTACCAGCCCGTTCACGACGCGCGCGTAGACCCTGTACATCTCCGCGGCCTTGGCGAGGGTTTCCAGCAACTGGTCGGGGGCGCGGTAGTCGGCCATGCCCGTCGACGTGTTGTGCGCGGCGAGGAACACCGTCTGCGCGTCGCCGATCACGGTGCTCGCCAGCCGGCGGAGGGTCGCGAGGATGACGGGGTTGCGCTTCTGCGGCATGATGCTGCTGACCCCGGTGAGGGAGCGGTCGAGGAGCAGCCACGGCGCCGGGTCGTGGTACTGGACGTGCACGTCCTCCATGAGCTGGCCGATCGACAGGGCGGAGATCGCGAGTGTCGACGCGACCTCCGTCTTCGAGTCGACCGACGAGACGTGGTTGGCGTCGTAGGCGTTCTCGACGACGCCGTCGAACCCCAGCAGTTCCGCGAGGCGCCCGCGGTCGAGGGGGAACCCGGAGGTGGCGAGGGCGGCGGCCCCGAGGGGGCTGCGGTTCAGCCGCGCGAACGCCTCCTGCAGGCGTTCGGCGTCGCGGTCGAGGGCGGCGGCGAAGGCCAGCAGGTAGTGAGCGAGGGACGTCGGCTGCGCCTGTACTCCGTGGGTGTAGGCGGGCACGATGGTCGCGGTGTGCCTCGCGGCGAGGTCGAGCAGGGCGTCACGCGGCGCGAGCAGGGCCTCGTAGGCGTCGAGCAGGGCGGCCCGGATGGCGAGGCGGCGGAACGTCGAGCCGATGTCCTGCCGGCTCCGGCCGGTGTGGAGCCGCGACGCGTCCCGGCCCGCGACCTCGACGAGGCGCGCCTCGAAGTCGAGGTAGTCCGACGAGCGCGGCGCGCCCGGCTCGTCCTGCCCGGCGACGACGGCCGCGATGCCGCGGGCGATCTCCGCCGCCATCGGCTCGGGAACCAGGCCGACCTCGGCGAGCATGACGATGGACGCCTTGTTGATCTCACCGAGATGGTGGAAGTCGTCCTGAACGGGCTGAGCGTGCGCCGGGGCGGCGGCGAGCCCGAAGCCCAACAACACCACAGCCGTCAGATGACCACGTGACATCGCAAATTCCTCCTGAAACGCGGGCGCGCTGGGGTTCCGCCGGGGTTTGATTTCATCAGTTTCACGGAAATTGATGAACATTGATGATTGTTCATCAATCCGGCGCCGCAGCCAGCGACCGTGACCCCTCCTTCGAGGTCGGCGACGGTAGTGACGCGGCGCTGGGCGTCGCCGCGGCGGAGTCGGCCAAACGTCTTGTGGCGGATAACGTCGCGGCGTCGATAGAGGCTGGTATACCACAGACCGCGTGCAGGCTGCGCTGACGGCTCGTCCGGCGGTCGTGCGCCGGTTGGCCTATGATTCGTCGGGATGCGGATCAACGCCTACGCGACCGTCACGACTCTGCTCACGGCGCTGGCCCTCGGGGGCCTGCTCTCCCTGCGTTTCATCGGTTTCTACAGCCACCAGGGGCTGGCCGTCGTGGTGACGCTCGGGTGCGGGTGGGCGGTCGTGAGCCGTGTCTGGCTCGCATGGAAGGGGCGTCTGCATCCGGGGCCGCTGCGCGGATTCCGTGGGCGCGACGGTCGCCCCCGGCTCCTCCAGGCGGCGGGGCGTGCGAGCTTCTGGGTGGCGGTCTCGGCCGCGTGCCTCGCCGTGTTTCCGCGGTCGGCGGAGATGACGCCCCTGATCGTCGCGCTGGCCGGAATCTGCGTGCTCCGAGTAGCGGCCTCGCTCATCACATCTCGCCGGACCAACCCCGGCCCCACCCTCGTCGTGGCGGCAGGCGCGTTGGTGCTGGCGTTCGATCTCGGTCGCGCTTTCATCGGCGTCCCCGCCGACGTCGTGCTGATCGCCCCGCCGTTCGAGGGGGAGTGGCTCGTGCTTCAGGGAGGCCGCAGTCCCCTTCAGAACCACCACCTCGCCGCCTACAACCAGCGGTTCGCCCTCGATTTCGTCCGGCTGGAGAACGGGCGCATCTTCGCGGACGAGGCCGGCAACGCAGGCGACCATAGCTGGGAGCAGCCGCTCCTGTCGCCCGCGGACGGCAGGGTGGTCGTCGCACGCGACGACATGGAGGATGCGGAGGGCGTCAACTTCGTGACCGATCCCGCCGACGCTTTCGGGAACGTCGTGGTCATCGAGCTCGACACCGGCCAGTTCGTCGTCCTGGCGCACCTCCGGCGCGGTACGCTCCGGGTCGGCGCCGGCGACCGGGTCCGGAAGGGCGACCCGCTGGCCCTGGCCGGAAACTCGGGCAACACGACCATGTCCCACCTTCATCTCCAGGTGCAGACCCACCGCGACATCTGGGATCCCGACAACCGCTCGGTGCCCTTCGCGTTCGACCCCGCCGGCCATGTCCTGGCCCGCAACGATCGCGTGGTTGCACCGGTCCGCTGACGGTGGCGCTCGGGCCGGCGGGCGCGGTCCCGTGGGCGCCGGTGCCGTCGCGTTGCTCGGGTGCGTCACTCCAGCAGGCGGATGCGGTGGGCCTCGCTGTCGCCGACGTAGAGGCCGCGGCCCGTCTCGTAGAAGATGCCGTGGGGCCTCGCCATGCGGCAGCGCAGGGGGTCGTCCTCGGGGCCGTCGCCGCGGGTGCCGTCGCCGAGCACGGTGGAGATGAGGCCGGTGGCGGTGTCGACCATGCGGATGACGTGGTTCTCGGTGTCGGCGATGTATAGCCGGCCCTCGGCGAAGGCGAGCCCCTTGGGGCCGGCCAGGGTCGCGGTGGCGGCGGGGCCGCCGTCGCCGGTGAAGCCCTGCTCGCCGGTCCCCGCCACGTGGTGGATGGTCTCGGCCGCGAGGTCGATGCGGTAGATGGCGTTGCCCTCTCGCAGCGCGAGGTACAGGTTGCCGTCGGGGTCGCTGGCCATGGCGCGGGGGCCGTTGAGCGGGGTGCCGGCGAGGGGGGCGCCGTCGGGAGTCGGCTCGCGTTCGCCGGTGCCGGCCCAGGTTTCGATGAGGCCGGTGGCGGGGTCGACGCGGCGGATGCGGTGGTTGCCGATGTCGCAGATGAGGAGGCGGCCCTCGGGGTCGAAGGCGATGCTGTGGGGCCGCCGGAGCATCGCCTCGACGGCCGGCCCGCCGTCGCCCGAGAAGCCCGCCTCGCCGGTGCCGGCGACGGTGGAGATGACGCCGGTCGCGGCGTCAACGCGGCGCACCACGTGGCTGTCGCGCTCGACGATGTAGAGGTGGCCCTCGCCGTCGAACTGAATCTCGTGGGGCATGTTCAGGGCGGCCTCGGTGGCGGGGCCGCCGTCGCCGGTGTAGCCCCGGTCGCCGTTGCCGGCGATGGTCGTGGTCGCGCCCGTCTCGCGGTCGAGCCGCCGGATGCGCTGGTTGTCGAGGTCGCAGAAGTACAGCGCGCCGTCGGGGCCGACGACGACGCCGTAGGGGTTGGCTACCTGCGCGTCGGAGAGCCCCGCGGCGCCGTTGCCGATGACGGTGGTGACGCTGGCGGTCTGCGCGTGGGCGAGGCCGGCGAGCAGCAGGGCCGATGACAGCACGATCAGGCGTCTCATGATGGATGTCTCCGTCTTCTCGCGTCCTCGCGCCCGCACCCGCGGGGGAGGCGCATGGGGTCGTCTCGTTCGTCAGGGACTCGAGGCGAAAGGCCCGGCTGCGTTCGACCGGCGGTGCATCCTGCCTGATTGCATCGCTCCACGGACTGCGGGCCGTGGGCATTTGCCCATGCTCGCTACGCGCCCTCGTCGTGCCTCGGCAGGCAGGCGCCCCGGCGCCCGCCGGCGCCGTTCCGGCGCGGTGCGACAAGGGGGTGCAGCAAGGGCTCCCGGCCGTCAGAACCGCGCCCGTATGTCGCGCGCGCGGGCGTCCGCCTCTGCCGCCTCGTCCTCCCGGCCGGTGGCGCGCAGCAGGGCCGAGTACTCGTCGAGCGCGGTCAGCACGCGATCGAGGTCGCGGTCCTGCTCCGGCGTCGCGAGCAGAATCGCCAGCACCTCGACGTACAGCGGCTCCGCCTCCCGGTACCGCTGCTGCTGCAGGAGGAACCCGGCCAGGGACGTCCGCAGCTCCAGCACGTCGTCGTGATCGAACCCGTGGGTCCATTCGAGCGCCTGCAGCGCCCGCCAGTACAGAGGCTCCGCTTCCTCGACCCGCCCCAGGTCCGTGTAGAACACCGCGATGTCGGCCACGAACCGGGCCACCCGCGGCGAGTCCGGCCCGTCGATCCCTTCGAGCAGCGCCAGCGACTCGAGGTACGCCGACTCCGCCTCCTCGTCGCGGGCCTGCGCGCGGTACAGGTCGGCGAGGTTGCCGAGGGTCAGGGCCCGCCGGGGATCGGTGTCCTCGAAGTCCTCGGCGACCTGCGCGGCGAGGAGAAAGAACGCCTCCGCCTCCTCGGTCCGGCCGTCCTGGTAGGCGAACGCCGCCGCGTCCATGTACTGCTCCCAGGACTGCGTCTGGCACCCGAGCAGCGCTGCCAGCACCGCTGCGATCGCAAGCCTGGAGCCGGCGGCGAAACCGCGCGCGGCGCCGAGGACCGGGCGCCCGCGAGGCGTCGTGCGACCCTGGCGGCCCGGGGGTACGGTCGACCGCGGACCGAACGGAGTCGGCGCCGCACCGCAATCCACGCGGGCAGCGTCGCTGGTCGAATGCAGCGGTGTTCTCGTCACGGCTCCTGGGCCTGAGCATTCCTGCCCGGTGCACCGGGCACCGATCCGATCTCCATCTCCGTCCGGACGGTTCCATCGTCCGGGGCCTCGACGAACGGTTGACATTGTGGCATGTCCGTGTCCAAATCGTGCCGGGCGAGCTCGCCGTGACGGCCGCGTTCGGGCCGACGGGAGCGACACCAGCGCTGAGGCCACGCAGGC
The DNA here is from genome assembly GCA_965207675.1 of Vicinamibacterales bacterium. Lineage (GTDB taxonomy): Bacteria > Acidobacteriota > Vicinamibacteria > Vicinamibacterales > UBA8438 > JAJEEA01. The sequence continues at coordinate 2,480,762 of CBDBMY010000011.1, read as the reverse complement.
GGCCGGCCCGAGAACGGAGCACGGACCGCCGGAGGCGGCGTCGGCGCGACCGGAGCCGGGAGTCCGGGCCGTAGGAACGGCGCGGGCTCCCGGAGGGGTGTTTGGGCGCCAAGCGGAGCCAGGTGGCGATTGGCGGGCCAAGCTCGGCGTCGAGGTTCGAGTAGAGACAGACAGGAGTAGAGAGAGATGACGAGAAGCAGGTTGGCGTTTCTCGGAGCGCTTGCGGGCGGCCTGGCCGTCTGCATGCTGGCGTTGCAGCCGGGGCTGGGCGCTCGGCAGGCGGAGGTGGCCATCGACGACGACGACATCGGCGGCGTCGTGACGGGGCCGAACGGGCCGGAGGCGGGCGTCTGGGTGATCGCCGAGACGACGGATCTGCCGACCCGGTTCAACCGCACCGTGGTCACCGACGACGAGGGCCGCTACGTCGTGCCGGACCTGCCCGAGGCGACCTACGACGTCTGGGCGCGCGGCTACGGGCTCGTGGACTCGCCCAAGCAGCAGGCGTCGCCGGGCGCCCGCGTCGACCATACGGCGGTGGTCGCGCCCGACGCGCAGGCGGCGGCGCAGTACTACCCGTCCGGCTACTGGTACGCGCTGCTCGAGGTGCCCGGGCCCGAGGAGTTCCCCGGCACCGGTCAGGACGGCAACGGCATCTCGCCGAACGTGCCGAACCAGGCGGCGTGGCTGCGCGGCCTGAAGTCGGGCGGGTGCACCGCCTGCCACGGGCTCGGGAGCAAGGCCACGCGCGAGATTCCGCCCGAGCTCGGCGAGTTCGACTCGCTGGTGGCGGCGTGGGACCGCCGCATCCAGTCCGGGCAGGCCGGGGGCAGCATGGTCGGGGGCCTCGACCGGATGGGCCGCCGCCGCGCGCTCGAGATGTACGCCGACTGGACGGGCCGCATCATGGCCGGCGAGGTGCCGCCCGAGGCGCCGCCGCGGCCCCAGGGGGTCGAGCGCAACGTGGTCGTCACCCAGTGGGACTGGGCCGACCCCACCGCCTACCTGCACGACGAGGCGTCGACCGACAAGCGCGATCCGACCGTGAACGCCTACGGCCCGATCTACGGCGCGCTCGAGGCCAGCGCCGACTACGTGCCGGTGCTCGACCCGGTCGCCAACGCCATCTCCGAGGTCGTGGTGCCGGTGCGCGACCCCGACACCCCGGTGGCGGCGGGGCCGCCCCTCGCGTCCTCGCCCTACTGGGGGAACGAGGCCATCTGGGACAGCCAGTCGAACGTGCACAACCCCATGCTCGACCAGGACGGCCGCGTCTGGCTGACCTCGCGGGTGCGCGGCCCCGAGAACCCGCCGATGTGCCTGGAGGGGTCGGACCATCCGTCGGCCCGCGCGTTCCCCAACCCCCGCGCGAACCGGCACCTGGCCGTGTACGACCCCGCCACCGACGAGATGACGCTGGTCGGCACCTGCTACAGCACCCACCACCTGATCTTCGCGGAGGACGACGACAACACCCTGTGGACGAGCGGCGGCGGTCAGGTCATCGGGTGGCTCAACACCAACCTCTTCCTCGAGACCGGTGACGAGGAGGCGGCGCAGGGCTGGAGCCCGCTCGTGCTCGACACCAACGGCAACGGCGTCCGCGACGAGTGGGTCGAGCCCGGCGAGCCCGCCGACCCGACCAAGGACACGCGCATCCGCTCCGGGTTCTACGGCGTGGCCTACAACCCCGTCGACGGCAGCATCTGGGGGTCGTCGCTCGGCATGCCCGGCGCGGTGCTGCGCTTCGACCCCACCGGCGACAACCCGTCCGAGGACGGCCTGACCGAGTTCTACGAGGTGCCGTTCCAGAACCCCGGGGCCGAGGTGCAGGACGGCTACTCGCCGCGCGGCATGGACATCGACCGCAACGGCGTCGTGTGGACCCCGCTGGCCAGCGGCCACATGGCGAGCTTCGACCGCAGCAAGTGCACCGGCCCGCTGAACGGGCCGGACGCGACCGGCCAGCACTGCCCCGAGGGGTGGACGATGTACGAGGAGCCGATGCCCCAGATGAAGGGCATCGACGCCTCGGGCAGCATCGAGGGCAGCTACTACACCTGGGTCGACCAGTTCGACACCCTGGGGCTGGGCCGCGGCGTGCCCATCAACACCGGCAACGCGGCCGAGGGCCTGCTCGCGCTGCGCGACGGCGAGTGGGTCACCCTGCGCGTGCCGTATCCGCTCGGGTTCTACACCAAGTGGATGGACGGCCGCATCGACGACCCCGACCTCGGCTGGAAGGGCCGGGGCGTCTGGGCCACCTGGAGCACCCGGGCCCCGTTCCACGCCGAGACGGGTGCGGGCACCCCGAGCAAGGTGGTGCACTTCCAGATCCGCCCCGACGTGCTGGCGAAGTAGTCGGGTACTTCCGCAACGATCCGCGGGTGGATGCAGCCGAACGGCTGCATCCACCCGGCAGTGGGCAGCTGTGATGGGTGCGTTCGTCCCGACGGTTATCGGGGTGGAGCGCCGGGAGCGCAGGAGTGATATCCTGTGTTCGACGGGATCATCCCATCCTGGATCCGTGCTCGCGAACAGCGGAGACCTCACATGAAGACCTATGTCGCTGTCGTCGAGCGCGACGCTGACACCGGGCTGTACGTCGGTTGGGTGCCCGGTTTCCCCGGCGCCCACAGTCAGGGTGAGACTCTGGACGAGCTCCACGGGAACCTGCGGGAAGTCATCGAACTCCTCCTTGAGGATGGTGAGATCGAGAGCGAGAGCGAATTCGTCGGGGTCCAACAGGTCAGCGTCGGTTCCCGCTAGTCGACTCCCGCCTACCGCTACTTCGTGTCGTCCTTTCGATCTCGCTGAGCGGCTCCAAGCAGATCGTCCACCGACAGCCCGACGTCCCGCGCAATCTGGCGAAGCAACCGAGGTGAGATGTCCCTGGCCCCGTGGAAGGGCACCGTCGTCACTCTTCCGTCGGCGTGTCGAAACCGTTTGTGGGAGCCACGCTGCCGAACCTTCACGAAACCAAGCCTGTCGAGCAACACTGCCACCTTGCGAGGTCCGAGGACCGGATGCTTGACCATCACGCCCTACTTCCTGCGCGCAGGCCGTGATGGCGCCATCCGGTTTATCGTCTCCGCCACCTGTTTCGTGAGGGTAATCGTTTTCCTCAGCCTCGCGGCGGTTTTGCCACTAGTCTCTGCGAGCTTGTCGAGGAGCTCCGGTAGCTTCTCCATGGCTTCCAGTCGGTACGCTCGCGGAGCGTCGCTGAAGCGCCACACTTCCTCTTCTTCTTGGGGAAGACCGTCAATTGTCGCCTCGGATCTGATTGCAAGTCCCCACTGTTGCGAGACCTTGGCGTATCCCAGGTAGCTGCTCTCGCTGTATTCGTAGCGATTCTCGATATCGTAGCTGATGGACCTGAATCGAATCCAAGCCGACACGCCCAGGTTCAGCTTTCTCAGAGCCTCGTCGATGGAGGAGATCGGTTCAGCGAGCTCGTCAGAGGCGGCGTTCAGCTCCGCCGCCGATGCGACGAGTTGCTCGAAGGCCACCGAGACACGCTTGCGCAAGTCACGCTGCGAGGTTTGTGAAGTAGAGTCCGAGACGGACGGAGAGGTAGGCATATTCCCTCCCGGGCCGGACAGGTCCGGATAAATGCGGCACGTCAGTGCCGTGTTGAATCAACCGCCACTCCGGCGGCGGGCTGGAGATATCGGCTTCCACCGACGCCAGCCGAACTGGCCTCCAGCCGTGTCTTCAACTATAGCACAGGCGGTGTGGAGGTGAGCGGGCCACGCGGGCCACGGTGCCATGGACGACGTTGCGGCCGGAAGCCATCAGGAATCCGCGGACTCGATCTCGTCGTTGGTCAACGGGTAGTCGAACGCACCCTCGCGCAGCAGCCGGCCGAACTCGCGCACGCGCTGTCGCCGGAAGAACTCTGCGCGGTTTGCCGGACTCATCTTCCTTCTCCCGTTAGGCAGGTGGAGGTCGTACTGGCGCGGATCGGCATGACGCTGTCGCCGTACCCAGGCCGCCGGATCATCGTCCCACTCGTGGCCGCGATCGGGCAGGCCGCCGAGCGCGGCTTCGATGTCGTCCCAGCGCCGTTCGTTGTCCAGACCGCGCCGGATGAGCTCGGCGATGAACGCGCTCCGGCGGCGGGGACCCGCACGCCGGTCGACCTCGGCCACGAGATCGTCGTCCAAGGCTATGTGCAAACGCATGGGCACAACGATAGCATGTTGGACACACAAGCGCCGCGGGGCAGCGGGCCGGCCGCTCACGCGCCCCACACGGTCACGGCGCGGCCGTCGAGGCACTCGGCGCGCCGGTAGAGCTTCTCGTCCCACGGCTTCGACTCGGCGCGGTCGAAGACCACGAGGTGGCCCGACTGGCCTCGGCATCGGTGCATGTAGTCGAGCGTCTGCGCCACGCCCTCGCGGATCGTTGCCTCCAGGCCCCCGCGCAGGATCTTGCACTCCACCACGTGGCGGCGCGCGGGCGTCCCAGGGGCGGCGGCGTCTCCGGGGCGGACCGGCGGCCACACGATCAGGAGGTCGGTGCGCCGGCGACCCAGGGCGTACTCGCGCTCGATGCGGCCGCCGCCGTTGACGATCCGTTGCAGGAACGCCTGCAGCAGCAGCTGCGGCCCCGCCTCCCGGTACTGGAAGCGCTCGATCCAGTGCTCCGAGTGCTCGCGGAAGAAGCCCTGGAACCCTTTCAGCAGGCCGTCCATGTCGAGGTCGCCGTCCTCCTTCACGTACCACTCCGGCTCGTGGAGGATCATGTCCTCGTCGGCGTACATGAGCTCGCGCGGAATCACCTCGCGGTAGATCGGGTTGGCGATCCGGCGGGGGCCGTTGCGCGCCAGCAGGCCCAGATCGCGGACGTACTCCACGTCGTCGGGGTTCACCCTGTCCGCCCCGTCCGCGCCGCCTGTCAGCACCGGCTCGATCACCCGCCGCACCCGCTCCTCCTGGAGCTGGTCCGCGAGCTTGTGCAGGTGCGTCTGGCGCGCCAGGACGAGCGCCTCCCGGGCGTCCATGATCGCCTCGCCGTCGATGGCGCGCGAGCGGTCCCGGCCGGCCTTGTTCCTGAAGCAGGCCTGGTAGGCCAGCGCGTTGACCAGCCACGGCTGGCCCCGGGACTGGTCCCACACCGCGGCGAGCGCGCCCTCCGTGAACGCCTGTCCGGTCTCCTCGGTGTGCTGGCCGAGGAGGGCGCGCACGTCGGCCTCGTCGAAGTCGCCCAGCCGCAGCGACTCCGCTTTGATGTTGAAGGCGCTTCCGCCGGCGATGATCTCGCCCGCCGATTCGGAGTGGATGCGGTAGTCGCGCACGTCGCGGACGCCGCACAGGACCACGCTCTGTGGGAACGCCGCCGGACGCATGTCGTAGCCGGCGCGCAACTGGCGCAGCACGGAGATCAGCGCGTCGCCCACCAGCGTGTCGATCTCGTCGATCAGGAGCACCAGCGGCCTGGAGCCGTTCAGGGACCACCGTGTCAGCGCCCTCCGGAGCGCACCGTGCGGACCCTCGGCTCCCAGGAAGGCCCCCAGATTCGCCTCGACGTAGTCGTCGCCCAGGGTGACCAGCGCCCGCTCGGCCAGACCCCCGAGGACGGTCCGCATGGCCGCCTCGACGTTTCCGCGCGCCGTCTGGCCGGTCTCGACGTTCGTGTACACGCAGCGGTAGGCGCCCCGCTCGTTCAGCAGGTCGCGCAGCGCGAGCAGCGCCGAGGTCTTGCCGGTCTGCCGCGGTGCGTGCAGCACGAAGTAGCGTTTCGCGTCGATGAGGCGCAGGACCTCGTCGAGGTCGAACCGCCCGAGCGGCGGAATGCAGTAGTGGTCCTCGGCGACCACCGGCCCGGTGGTGTTGAAGAAGCGCTCGGTCATCGGCGGGGTCCCGACCGCGGGGCGGCGTACCGCGTCATCGTAGCGCATTCGGCCGGAAGGCGGCGTATGCGGCGGCCAGGTTCTGCGCCGTAGAACGGTGCAGAATCCTGGCAGGGTTGGTTGGGCGGCGAGCGGATCCGTAGGCGACGCTCTCCGGGCCAGGCCGGTTGTCGGACGAGGAGCGAAGCCTCCCGGGACGAACGGACGACTACCGTACGGGGCGTCTGAGTCGCGCAGCGCCACGGCAGCAGCGCCCGGAGCGGCAGCGTCCCGCCCGCCGGCAGGGTCGGGACCGCCGCGTCACGGACGGTGAACGTCAGGGGTGCCGACCGCCCGGCCGTCGACCGTCACCCGCCGCCGCCGGCCGGCTCGCCCCGCCGGCGCAGCCAGTCGACGGTGAGCAGCAGGAGCACCGCGAAGGCGATGAGGAACGTGGCGACGGCGAGGATGGCGGGGCTGATCTGCTCTCGGATGCCGGCCCACATCTGGCGCGGCAGGGTGCGCTGGTCCTCGCCGGCCATGAACAGCACGACGACGACCTCGTCGAACGAGGCGGCGAACGCGAAGAGGGCGCCGGAGACGACGCCGGGCGCGATCAGCGGGAGCTGCACGCGGCGGAAGATCAGGAAGGGATCGGCCCCGAGGCTCGCCGCGGCGCGGGTCAGGTTGGTGTCGAAGGCGGACAGGGCGGCGGTCACGGTGATGACCACGAACGGCGTGCCGAGGGCGGCGTGGGCGAGGACGAGCCCGAGGTGGGTCTGGGACAGGCCGAGGGTGGAGTAGAAGAAGAACATCCCGGTGGCCGAGATGATCAGCGGCGTGACCATCGGCGAGATCAGCAGTCCCATCGTGAGGCGGCGCGCCGGCATGGCGGGGCTCGACAGCCCCAGGGCCGCGAGGGTGCCGAGCACCGTCGCGATCACGGTCGACGCAACGCCGATGAAGAGGCTGTTGCCGAGGGCGCGCCGCCACGCGTCGTCGGTGACGATCTGGCGGTACCAGCGGAGCGACCAGGCCTCCGGATCGAGGCGCAGCATCCCCTCGGTGAACGTGAAGTACGGCTCGGCGTTGAAGCTGAGCGGCACGATGACCAGGATGGGCGCGATCAGGAACGTGAAGATCAGCGCACAGGCCGACAGGTAAACGATACGTCCGACACGGGCGCCCGGCTCGGCCGCGTTGATGCTCATCGCTGCTTCCCGCCGGGCGCGGTCGACGGCGCAAGGACGGTGATCGACATGACCGTGCCAACCACGTCGGGGACGGTCCCGCCATCCCCGCGGTCTCTGCGCGCGGCGCTTGGCAGGGCAATTCCCGTCACCGTCCCGAGGGGCCGTCCCGGCTCGGCCGCGTCGATGCTCATCCCAGCCTCATGCGATCGAGGCCGACGACCCGGTCGTAGGCCAGATAGAGCACCGCCACGCAGGCGAGCAGGATCCCGCCGAGGGCGCCCGCGAGCCCCCAGTTCAGCGACGTCTGCATGTGGTAGGCGATGAAGTTCGAGATGAGCTGGCCGCTCTGGCCGCCCACCAGGGCCGGGGTGATGTAGTAGCCGATGGCGAGGATGAAGACGAGCAGCGACCCCGCGCCCACCCCGGAGAGGGTCTGGGGCCAGTAGACGCGCAGGAACGCCCGCGGAAAGCCCGCCCCCAGCGAGGCGGCGGCGTTCATCTGCTGCGGCGGAATCGCGCGCATTATCGAGTAGACCGGCAGCACCATGAACGGCAGGAGCACGTGGGTCATCGCCACCACCGTGCCCGTCATGTTGTAGATGAGGGCGATGCGGCCGTCGTCGGCGACGAGCCCGATCGCGACCAGCAGGTCGTTGACGACCCCCTGGGTCTGGAGCAGCACGATCCACGACGTGGTCCTGACGAGCAGCGACGTCCAGAAGGGCAGCAGGACGAGGCCGAGGAGCAGGCCCGCCCGCCGCGGGGGGGCATGGGCGATGAGATACGCGACCGGATAGCCGAGCAGCAGGCACAGGGCGGTGATGCCGAGGCTGACGACGAGGGTGCGCCAGAGCAGGGCCACGTAGATGCGGCGCTCGGGCGGCTGGCGGGCGATCGACCCGTCGGGCAGCCGCTGCAGGTCGACCGCGTTCAGGTAGTGCCGCGCGGTGAGGCGGTCGCCGGCGGTGCGGACGGCCTGCCAGGTCGCGATGTCGCCCCAGCGGTCGTCGATCTCCAGCATGACCGCGCGCCAGGGCCCCCCGGAGAAGTCCTGCAGCCGCCGCGCGCTGCGCACGACGACGCTCCGCAGGCCGCCGCGCACCCGGTTGACGCGGCTCGCCACGCGGCCGATCGTCCGTTCCTCGCGCGCGCGCAGCAGCTCGCGCGCGGCCGCCGCGTACGCCGCCTCGCCGGGGTCCGACCGCCCGTCCCAGTCGCGCAGCGCCGCGAGGGTGTCGGGCAGCGCGTCGGCGACCACCGGGTCGTAGACGCTGCGCACGAGCATCGTCGCCAGCGGCACCACGAACGTGACGCCGATGAAGGCGACCAGCGGCAGGGTCAGCCGGGCCGCGCGGAGGGCGGGTCGGGTCACCGGGCCAGCCACGCGCTGAAGCGCTCGTTCATCTCGTCCATGTGGTCGCTCCACCACGCCCAGTCGTTCTGCAGCGCGCGCCTCGTGTTCGCCGGCCAGGCGGGCATGTGCGGGTTCATGTCGATGCCGGTGTCGGCGTGGGTCGACACGAGGGGGGCGCCGGAACGGCGGGCGGGGCTGTACGCGATGTAGCGGCTGACGGCGGCCATCGACGCCGTGGTCGAGGCGAACCTGACGAGGTCGAGGGCCGCCTCCAGATCGGGCGTTCCCGCGACGATGCCGATCTGGCCCACGTCCAGCACCTGGCCGTCCCACACGATCACGAGCGGCTGGTCCTCCAGGTTCTGCGCGTTGAAGATGCGCCCGTTGTAGGCGGTGCTCATCACCACCTCGCCGTCCGCCAGCATCTGCGGGGGCTGCGCGCCCGCCTCCCACCACACCACCTGGTCCTTGATGGTGTCGAGCTTGCGGAACGCGCGGTCGAGCCCCTCGGGGGTGTCGAGGGTGGCGTAGACCCGGTCGAGGGGCACGCCGTCGGCGATGAGGGCGAGCTCGAGGTTCGCGAAGGGCACGCGCCGCAGTCCCCGGCGGCCGGGGAAGCGCTCGAGGTCGAAGAAGTCCTCCAGGGTGGTCGGCCTCTCGCCGGTCAGGCGCTCGGCGTTGTAGGCGTAGACGTTGGAGTAGAGCGACGTGCCCACGCCGCACTCCAGCAGCGCGTTGGGCAGGAAGTCGTCCTCCGGGGGCGTCCCGTCCGCCCCCGGCGCGAGGCGGGCGGGGCCGATGGGCTCGAGAATGCCCTCGTCGCAGCCGCTCACCGCGTCGGGGGTCTCGAGGTCGATGACGTCCCAGTGGATGTTGCCGGTCTCCACCTGGGCGCGCACCTGGGCGAGCCCGCCGTTGTAGTCGTCGAGCCGGATCTCGATGCCGGTCTCGGCCGTGAAAGGCTCGAGGTAGCCCCGGGTGATGGCCCGCGCGTACGAGCCGCCCCAGGAGATGACGGTCAGCGACTCGCCGGGCGGCGGCCCGCAGTCGGACGCCAGCACCGTCGCCGCCGCCACCGCGGACGCCAACGCCGCGAAACGGCCGGCGGCGGCGGATCGCCCGGCGGCGCGGGTCATGCCGCGCCCTCCCCGCCGTCGGCGTCGAGGACCCGGCTGTCGGTCGACGTCCAGCCGATGCGGATGCGGTCTCCCTCGAGCACCGCGCCGTGACCCACGACGTTGGGGATCTTCACGATGAAGTCCGGCTGGTCGCAGACGGTGACCCGGATGCGGAGGTGGTCGCCGAGGAACGTCACGTCGTCGACCGTGGCCTCGAACTCGTTGGTGTACATGCCCGGCTGGGGCGCGATCGACACGCGCTCGGGGCGGATGGACAGGAGGACCGGGTCGCTGGCCCCGCAGGGGACGACCCGCAGCGCCTGGACCTGCCGCCCGCCGACGTCGACGTCGCAGATGTCTCCCCGGACGTTCTTCACCCGCCCCGGAAGGCGGTTGTTCTCGCCGATGAACCGGGCCACGAACGAGCAGTCCGGCTCTTCGTAGAGGGCCTCGGGCGAGGCGATCTGCTCGACGACGCCGGCCCGGAACACGGCGACCCGGTCCGACATCACCATCGCCTCGTGCTGGTCGTGGGTGACGTAGACCATGGTCACCCCGAGGTCTCGGTGGATGCGGCGGATCTCGTACTGCAGCTCCTCGCGCAGGCGGCGGTCGAGGGCGCCGAGGGGCTCGTCCATCAGGACCAGGTCCGGCTCGAACACGAGCGCGCGCGCGATGGCCACGCGCTGCTGCTGGCCGCCCGACAACTGGCCCGGCCGCCGCTGCTCCAGGCCTTCCAGCCGTACGAGCTCGAGGGCGCGGCGGACGCGGGCGCGCCGATCTTCGGGGGCGAGGCCGCGCACCTCGAGGGGGAAGGCGAGGTTGTCGCCCACCGTCATGTGCGGGAAGAGGGCGTAGTTCTGGAACACCATGCCGATGCCGCGCCGGCGCGGCGGCAGATGGTGCACCGAGCGGCCGCCGATGCGGATGACGCCCGAGGTGGGGGCCTCGAACCCCGCCAGCATCATCAGGCAGGTCGTCTTGCCGGATCCGGAGGGCCCGAGCAGGGTCAGGAACTCGCCCCTGGCTATCTGCAGGTCGAGCTCCCGCACGACGAGGGTGCGACCGTCGTAGCTCTTGCTGACGCGGTCGAACGCCACGTACTCGGCGTCGTTCGGGGTCTGGCCGCGCGGTGCCGCTGCGGCGGGCGTCGGCTCGGCTTCGACGGCGGTGTTCGATTCCGGCACCGCCGAATTATACTGTCGGCGAAATCGCGACGTACGGACCGCATCGGCGAGTCGCCGGCATCGCCCGGTCGGCGGCAACCCGCGGCGACGGATCGCCGCGAACCGGATCCGGGGTCCGGGGTGCCCGCGCGACCTTCGGTCGCGTTGGTAGTTTCGCCGGCGCGAAGCGTCTGGGGGAGCAAGCTCCCCGCGCGAGCCTGCGGGTCGCGTTGGGGGTTTCGCGGTCGCGGAGCTTCCACGGAGCACAAGCTCCTTGCGCGACCTGGCGGTCGCGTTGGAGGTTTCGCGGGTGTGCGGAGCTGCTTCGGAGCAGGCTCCTCGGGTGACGCGTTGCGGCCGCGTTGGCAGTTCGCTGGTGCGAGCTTCCGCGGGCAGGCCCTCGGCGGGCGTCGATGGCTCTGGAAAACGGGCCGGCGAGGTCACAGGTGATCGCAAACAGAACCGTTCCGAGCTGGCGAGGTTGGGGACTGGCGGCGGTGCTGGCCGGCGTCGCGGCGGCGCCGGCGGCGGCGCAGACCGAGTTCCACTTCCAGTACGGCAGTCTCGTGAATCCGTTCTCGGCCGGGTCCGCGCCGAGCCGCATCCTGACGTTCCAGCAGGCGTCGGGCTGGTCGCTCGGGGACAGCTTCTTTTTCATCGACTACATCGACGACGACCTCGTCGACGGCTTCAACGACAAGGACTTCTACGGCGAGTGGTACCCGACGCTCAGCTTCGGCAGGATGTCGGGCCGGACGGTGGGCGGGGGGGCGCTCCGGGACGTGGCCCTGATCGGCGGCATCAACTTCGGCGGCGACGCCGACTTCTTCAAGTACCTCCCCGGCGTCCGCCTGTCCTGGGCGGTGCCCGGCTTCTTCTTCCTGAACACCGACTTCACGGCGTTCATCGACGGCAACACCGGCAGCGCCGCTCCGCGGTCGAGCAACAGCTGGATGTTCGACGTCAACTGGGGCGCCGGGTTCGACGTCGGCACCCAGTCGTTCGGGTTCTTCGGCCACGCCGAGTACATCCACCGCGTCACCGACGAGTTCGGCAACGAGGTGCGGAGCTGGATCCTGGCCCAGCCGCAGCTCGTGTGGGACCTCGGGAAGGCGATCAGCGGCCAGCCGAACCAGCTCTTCCTCGGCGGCGAGTACCAGTACTGGCCCAACAAGCTCGGCACCGACACCGACGAGAACCTGGTGCAGCTCCTGATCATCTGGAGGCTCTGACGGGGCACCGCATGGATTTCGGCGCGTACGAGCTCGACCCCGCCTTCTACGACGAGATGTTCGAGCCGGACGGTGTGCCCCGCGAGCACAGCCGGACGCTCCGCGAGGCGCTGGGCCGGCTCTCGGCCGCCGATCTCGGCGAGATCCAGGAGCGGGTCGGCCGCTCGTTCCTCAACGAGGGCATCACCTTCACCGTCTACGGCGACGACTCGGCGGAAGAGCGCATCATCCCCATCGACTGCATTCCCCGCATTCTGGCCGCGGAGGAGTGGAAGCAACTCGAGGCGGGGCTCGCGCAGCGCGTCCTCGCCCTGAACCACTTCCTCGCCGACGTCTACAGCGACGCCCGCGCCGTGGCCGACGGGGTCATCCCCGAAGAGCTGGTGTACGACTGCCCGCAGTACCGGCGCGAGATGCGCGGGATGCGTCCGCCCCACGGTACGTGGGTCGCCATCTGCGGTACCGACGTCGTGCGCACCAACGACGGGTTCATGGTGCTCGAGGACAACCTGCGGGTGCCGTCGGGCGTGTCCTACATGATTGCCAACCGCCGGGCGGTGAAGGCGAGCCTGCGCCGCCTCTACCGGCAGTGCCGGGTGCGGGAGGTCGAGCACTACGGGCGCCTCCTGCGCGAGACCCTGCGCGAGCTCGCCCCTGCCGGCAATCGTGAGCCTACCCTCGCCCTGCTGACCCCCGGGGTGGCCAACGCGGCGTTCTACGAGCACATGTTCCTCGCCGACGAGATCGGCGGCGAGCTGGTGGAGGGGCGCGACCTTGTCGTGAGAAACCGGGCCGTCTACATGCGCACGACCGAGGGGCTGCGGCGCGTCGACGTCATCTACCGGCGGGTGGACGACGACTTCCTCGACCCCCTCGTCTTCCGCCCCGACTCGCTGCTCGGCGTGCCCGGCCTGATGGAGGCGTACCAGCACGGCAGCGTCGTCATCGCCAACGCCCCCGGGACCGGGGTGGCCGACGACAAGAGCGTGTATCCCTACGTGCCCGACCTGATCCGCTACTACCTCAGCGAGGATCCGATTCTCGCCAACGTGGCGACCCGCATCTGTCGGCGCCCGGCCGATCTCGAGTACACGCTCGACAATCTGGAGCGGCTCATCGTGAAGCGGGTCGGCGAGTCCGGCGGCTACGGGATGCTCGTCGGCCCCCACGCCACCCCGGCCGAGCGCGAGGCGTACGCGCGGGAGATGCGGGCCGACCCGGCCGACTTCGTCTCTCAGCCGGTGCTGGACCTGTCCCGGGCCCCCTGCTTCGTCGACGGGGGGGCCGAGCCCCGCCACGTCGACCTGCGCCCGTTCGTGCTCCGCGGGCGGCGGACCCGCCTCGTGCCCGGCGCCTTCTGCCGCGTCGCCCTTCGCCGGGGCAGCATCGTCGTCAACTCGAGCCAGGGCGGGGGCGGCAAGGACGTCTGGGTGCTGGAAGACTGATGCTGGCGCGCAACGCGGAAGGCCTCTACTGGCTCGGGCGCTACGTGGAGCGGACGAGCCACCTGTGCCGCCTCCTGCGCGAGCAGATGGAGACTCTCGTCGACCGGCCCGTCCGCGAGATCCACTTCGGATGGCGCCGCATCTACGGGGCGTTGCGCCGGCGGCCTCCCGGTCCCGCCATCGGGTTCGGCGGAGCCGACGACGACTTCACCCTCGCCGACTCGTTCGCGCTCGCCGACGACCTCACCTTCGAGCGATCGAACCCCGACTCGGTGTGGTGCTGCTTCGCGGCCGGCCGGGAGAACGCGCGCCAGATGCGCCAGTGCATCACCGGGGAGATGTGGGCGAGCCTGAACCTGCCCTACCTGCGCCTGCGGGAGCTCCGCATCGAGGACATCTGGAAGACCGCGCCGGAGGCCTTCTACGCCGAGGTCGCACGAGACCTCGACACGCTGACGGGCGTGGTCGAGCGGACCATGTACCGCGACGACCGCTGGCGCTTCCTGCAGATTGGCCGCTGCCTGGAGCGGCTGCAGCTGGCCGTCTCGCTGCTGCTGGCCCACGCGGACGAGGTCACGGCGACGGAGGAGAGCTCCGACCACGACTGGATGAGCCTGCTGCGCGTCTGCAACGCGCTCGATGCCTATGCGCATCGATACGGGGTCGCGATGCGCGTGGACCGGGTGTTCGAGCTGCTCGTCGTCGATTCGCGGCTGCCGCGGTCGCTGCACGTCGCGGCCGACGCGACGGCTCGCGAGCTGGCGGCGCTGGCACCGGGGCCGGGGCCGACCGGCGCGGCGGCGAGCGTGGCGGCGCTGATAGCCAGGACCGTGCGCGGCCGCTGGCCGTCGGGAGAGCCTGCCCTGCAGGAGCGTTGCGAGCGGCTCCGGCAGGTCGAGGCCCAATGCCGAGGCCTTCATGACGCCGTGATGGCGGCGCACGTCCAGTACGAAATCGACGCCCCGGCGCCCTGACACACGGCGTTCACGGGCGCCGGCGCACACGACACCCCTGTCGGCGCGGAGTCAATTCGGCCGGCGTCGTCGGTCGCGGGGTCCGCGGAGCCGTCGCGGGAAGTTGGGTCAGGAGACTTCCAGGGCCGCCTGGCGCGAGTCGCGGATCGGAATGATCTGATCGAAGCCGCTGACGCGGAACACTTCCTCGATGTGGTCCTGCATGTTGCACAGGGCGATGGTGCCCTCGTTCGCGCTGAGCCTCTTCGCCGCGATCAGGAGCACCCGCATGCCCGAGCTGCTGATGAACGACAGGCGGCCGAAGTCGAAGATCAGCCGGCGTTCGTCGTTGCCGATGTGTTCCATGACGATCGACTCGAACGCCCGCGCGTTCGCGCTGTCGAGCCGTCCGACCGGCAGCAGGACAAGGGCCCCGTCTTCCCGTTCTTCTGCGACTTCAATGTTCATCGATGCCCCTCGGCGGATGATCCGTCGACCGCGCGGTCACTCGGATTCCGACTTGAAGTGGTGATGTACCGTCAAGCGATTCCTGCCGCCCACGAACTCGTAGGCCATGTCGTGGGCGAAGGTCCTGACCAGGTGCAGGCCGAGGCCGCCCACCCCCCTGTCCTCCAGTGCCGACGTCGTGTCCACCTCGTCCCCGTCCATCGCGGTCGGATCGAACGGCGACCCGTTGTCCTCCATGGTCAGGGTCACGATGTTCCGTTCGGCCTTCAGGTGGATGTCTATCGTGGGATCGGGCACGTCGAACGTGCCGTGGGTGACGGCGTTGGTGATCAGCTCGTCCAGGGCCAGGTTGATGATGAAGACCGTCGGCATCGGCAGCCGGTTGGCGTCCCCGAACTCCTCCACGGAGGCCGACAGGTTGCGCACCTCGGTCAGCTTGGCCGGCAACGAGACATGAAGGTCAGGCATGGTTCCGCGCGCGATGGCCAGTCCGCAAACACGCCACTATAGCAATATCCGGCTCGGCCAATCCACTCGTTCGTCAGGGAATACCGGCGTGGTCATCGGCGGCGCAGCACGAGGCAGGTCATGTCGTCGGCGGCGGCGGCCCCGGTCGAGAAGGTCCCGATCTCGTTCCAGACGTGACTCACGATCTCCGAGGCGGACCGTTGCGACGCGCCGTCCAGGGTGGCCTCGAGACGCTCCTTCCCGAAGAGACTGCCGCCGAGGTCCACGGCGTCGGTCAGGCCGTCCGTGTAGATGAACAGGGTCTCGCCCGGCTGTATCACCTCGCTGCCGCTCGCGTAATCGAAGTCGTCCATCAGCCCCATGGCCAGCCCCTGGGTCATGGGGAGGGGGCGGCGCTCGTCGTCGGGGCCGACGACGTAGGCGGGCTCGTGCCCGGCGCAGACGTAGTCGAACCGGCCGGTCTCCAGGTCGAGGACCCCGAGCACGCAGGTGACGAAGAGCCCCATCGGGTTCTGCTGGCACAACCGCCGGTTCGCCTCGTTGGCGATGGTGGAGATGCCGGTGTGCTCGGCGAACGCCCCCATCACCGCGGACTGCGATGCGGCCATGAACAGGGCCGCCGCGACCCCCTTGCCCGACACGTCGCCGAGGACGAACGACAGCTTGCCGCCCGACGCGTCGGTGAACTCGACGAAGTCGCCGCCGATCTGCTGGGCCGGGGTCATGCGCGCCGACACCGAGAAGGCCCCGAACTCCGCGTCGCCCTCGCGCACGAGCGCTTCCTGCACGACCTTGGCCATCGACAGGTCCTGCTTGAGGGCCTCGTGGGCGATCTGCAGGCGCTGGTTGCTCGTCCGCAGCTCGCGGGTCCGGGCCGCGACCATCGTCTCCAGCTGCTCCTCGCGGTTGAAGACCTGCACGGTCATGTCGGAGAAGACGCGGGCGAGGCTGCCGAGCTCGTCGGTGCGGTCGATGACCTCCTGCATCGCCTCGTTGTCGGGGGGCTTCCCGGTCTCGACCTGCCGGGCGGCGTCGGCGATGACCTCGATGGGGTGGGTCAGCCACCGCGTGCCTCTCGCCGCCGCGAAGCCGGTGAGGGCGAGTAGCACGAATGCGATGACGACGGTGTTCACGGTCTCCCCGATCACCGTGTCCGCGATTTCGTCCAGGCTGACGGCGATGGCGAGGCCTCCGATGGGGATTCCGCCGGTGTTGATGAGCGGCGAGGCGACCCAGATGCCCCGCTCCTCGGGCGAGAACAGGCTGAGGTTCACCGCGCTGATCACGCGGCCCTCGTCCATGGCGGTGTCCATGACCGCGGCGGCGCGGTTCGCGAAGAGCTCCCGGGCGTCGACGCCTTCGGTGGTCTGCACCTCGGCCCGCCGGGCGGCCGCGGCCAACTCGCGATCGAGGTTGACGACCCAGAGGGCGTCGAGGTCCTGGTTTCCGGAACGGACCAGGACGTCCGCCTCGCGCTGGTACACGGAGTAGAGCAGGTTGCCCGACGCGCTCTCGATGGGAACGCCGACCTGGACACGCCGAGCCGACTCCCCGGTGGCGACGGTGACGTACTTGTAGAGGGCGCCGTCGGACGGCCGCGCCGCCGTCGGGTGCTCCACGACGCCGGGCGGTTCATCGGGCAGCTCGTCGAGATCTTCGGGGCGCACCAAGCCCGCCGCGGCCCCGCCCGCGGCGGGCGGCAGCAGGCTCGAGTAGAGGGGCGCGTTGTCGGCGTCGGCGACGCGAATCTCGCCGATGACGGTCGTGGTGGCGATGCGGCGCAGCCGGAAGTCGATGTCGTCCCGCGTCCATCCCGCCGCCTCGGCGGCGGCGATGAAGCGCTCCAGCATCGTCGCCTGCGCCGCCATCTGCTGGCCGAGGATGCCCTCGATGATGGCGGAGACATCGGCCCGCTCGGACGTGTAGCGGCTCGTCAGAATCTCCTGGTCGCTGAAGACGATCCCGTTGCCGACCTGGACGATCCGCTGCTTGTCGACTCCGCCGACCCCGACGTACTTGTAGACCTGGTTGTCGATCTCCCGCACCTGGGCGGGCTGCGTGATCACGTCGCCGTCGTCGCCGAGCAGCAGCACGTAGAACTTCGACGCCTGCGGCTGCACCGCCGGGTCCGCCCTGAACTGGAACGGCACGAGGTCGCCCCGATCGTCCCGGACGTTGGTGAGGTACGAGTACGCCGTCTCGTCCGTGATCCAGAACTCGTCGAGCACCGTCTCGGCGACGATGCCCTCCAGCATGCGGATGATGCGGGGCGGGTTCCACCCCGCCTCCTCCGCCGCTGCCGTCAGATGGGCGGCGATGCGGGCCTGGGCGATCATCTGCGGGTCGAGGGTCGCGTCGAGCGTCCGCGCGACGTTGGCGACCGAGATCTCGCCCATCTCCGCGAAGCTCGCCGAGAAAACCTCCGACAGGTTGACCGCGTTCGCCTCGGCCTCGTCCTGCAGCGTGGCGGCGGCGTTGTAGAGGAGGGTGGCCGATGTGGCCACGATGGTCACCGCCAGCAGCAGGGCGAGGGCGAGGAACACGCGCACCGCGAGCCGCAGCCGCACGCGCGGCTGCGATTCCGACCGTGGAACTGAGATCGTGTCCTCCGCGGTACGAATGGTTGCGACTCCCATGCGCATCTGCGCCATGATGCCTCATCAGGCGCCGACCGATGATACCACCGTTCGGCGGCCGTACGCCCCTCCAGGCTGGGAGGCTGCCGTCCCGCGCACGGGTGGAGGCGGGGACGACACCCGGCGACCGCGACCGGCACCGCGCGTGCCGTCCCGCGCACGGGCGCAGGCGGGGCCTCGCTTCGACGCTCGGGACCTGGCCCGCCCATCGTCGCCTCCGGCTCCGCCGGGCGCCCAGCCAACCCGCCAGGAGTCCGCGCCGTCTTCGGCGCAGCCTCCTGGCGGAAGCCCCGTCCCGCCGGCGGGTGGAGGCGGACGCTCCCTGTCCGGCGCCCGGCGGGGCGGGCCGCCCGGCTCCGCGGGCGGCGGAGATCCGCGAAACGGACGACGCGGCCCGGCTCAGTTCAGGCCGCGCCGCACGAGCAGCGGACCGATGTCGGGCTCCGCCCCGCGGAATGCGCGGAACAGGTCCAGCGCCTCGACGCTGCCGCCCCTCGACAGCAGCGTGCTCCGGAAGTGGTCGCCGTTCTCGCGCAGCAGGCCGCCGTTCTCCTTGAACCACTCGACGGAGTCGGCGTCGAGCACCTCGCTCCAGATGTAGGAGTAGTAGCCGGCCGAGTAGCCGCTGCTCCAGATGTGCGAGAAGTAGGTGCTGCGGTAGCGCGGTGGCACCGTCTCGAGCGCGACCCCCGCCGCCTCGAGGGCCGCCGCCTCGAACGCCTCGACGCCGACCGCGTCCGGGACCTCGTCGGCCGTGAGCTGGTGCCAGGCCATGTCGAGGAGGGACGCCGCGAGGTACTCGGTGGTGGCGAAGCCCTGGTTGAACTGCTGCGTCGCCAGCACCCGGTCGAGCAGGTCCGCCGGCATCGGCTCGCCGGTCTCGTGGTGGACGGCGTAGTTCCGCAGGACCTCGGGCCAGGTCGCCCACATCTCGTTGACCTGCGAGGGGTACTCCACGAAGTCGCGCGGTACCGACGTGCCCGCGAAGTAGGGGTAGCGCACGTTCGAGAAGAAGCCGTGCAGGGCGTGCCCGAACTCGTGGAACATCGTCGTGACCTCGTCGAAGGTCAGCAGCGTCGGCTCGCCGTCGGGCGGCTTCGGCACGTTCAGGTGGTTGCCCACCACCGGCAACGTCCCGAGCAGGTGCGATTGCGACACGTACGCGTTCATCCACGCGCCGCCCCGCTTGGATGCCCGGGCGTAGAAGTCGCCGATGAACAGCCCCAGCGGCTCGCCGCCGGCGTCGAACACCTCCCACACGCGGACGTCCGGGTGGTAGACGGGCAGCTCCGGCCGCGCCTCGAAGGTCAGCCCGTACAGCCGGGTGGCGGCGAAGAACACGCCGTTCTCGAGCACGTTGTCCATCTCGAAGTACGGCCGGAGCTGCGCCGCGTCGAAGGCGTAACGCTCCGCCCGCACCTTCTCGGTGTAGTACGACCAGTCCCAGGCGGCCACCTCCAGGTCGGCGCCCTCCGCCGCCGCCATCGCCCGCAGGTCGGCCGCCTCGCGCTCCGCGTTGGCCACCGCGGGCGGGGCGAGGCTGGCGAGTCGTTGGTTCACGGCGTCCACCGTCCGGGCCGTCTGCCGCTCCAGGATGTAGGCGGCGTGGTTGGGGTAGCCGAGCATGGCCGCGCGCTCGGCCCGCAGCCGGGCCATCTCGGTGATGACCCCGCGGTTGTCGTACTCGCCGCCCTGGCTGCCGCGGGCGAGAGAGGTCCGCATGATGCGCTCGCGGAGGCCGCGGTCCTCGAGCGACGCCAGGGCCGGCTGCCCGCTCGTGTTGAGCAGCGGGATGACGTAGCGGCCTTCGAGGTCGCGCGCCTCCGCCGCCGCGACGGCGGCCGCGACCTGGCCCTCGGAGAGCCCCGCCAGCTCGTCGCGCGACTCGACCACCACGGCCGAGGCGTTCACCTCGTCGAGCACGTTCTGGGTGAACCGGCTCGACAGCGCCGCCAGTCGGGCGTTGATGGCCTGCATCCGCTCCTTCTCGGCGTCGGAGAGCCGCGCCCCGGCCCGCACGAAGTCGACGTAGTACTCCTCGACGAGGCGCCGCGACTCGTCGTCGAGGCCGAGCTCCGCCCGCTGTTCGTACAGCGTCTCGACCCGCGCGAACAGGCCGGCGTCGAGCAGCATGCGGTCGGTGTGGGCGGCGAGGCGCGGGGCCATCTCGTTGCGAATGGCGTTGATGGCGTCGTTGGTGTCAGCGCTGGAGAGCGCGAAGAACGTCGCCGCGACGCGGTTCAGCAACTGGCCCGACCGTTCGAGGGCCACGATGGTGTTGTCGAACGTCGGGGGTTCCGAGGCCCCCGCGATCGTCTCGATTTCGGCGATCTGGTCGGCCATGCCCCGCTCGAACGCGGGCGCGTAGTGCGCGTCGTCGATGCGGTCGAACGGCGGATGCTGATGGGGGAGCGGGCTCTCGGCGAAGAACGGGTTGTCGGCCATCTCTTCCTGTGCGGCTGCGTTCGGGGCGTTTCCGATGGCGATCGCCAGCGCCAGACCGGCCGCCGCCACCCTCGCGAACTTCGATGTCATGGTCGGATCCTCCTGGCGAAGAAGCCGTTCGCCAACCGTTGACGATATCAGCTTTGCGGGGTCGTTCTCCATGTGGGGTCCGTTTTCGCGTTACGATGACCGCGTGATGCAGGACGCACCGCGGATCATCGAGCTCCGCGCCGGTCCGACGCGGCTCGGGGTGGCGCCCGAGGTCGGCGGCTCCATCACCCGGTTCGCCTCGGAACGCGGAGACCGCACCCTCGAGTGGATGCGCCCCGCATCGCCCGACGCTCTCGCCGAACGGTCCGCGGGCGGGACGTCCAGCTTTCCCCTGGTGCCGTTCTCCAACCGCATCCGCGACGCGCGGTTCCGCTTCCGCGGGCGGGAGATCCAGCTCCCGCAGAACTTCCGGCCCGAGCCGCACGCCATCCATGGTCACGGGTGGCGGGCGCCGTGGGCCGTCGTCGAGCAGGCCGACTCGCGGTTGACGTTGGAGTACCGCCACCCCGCCGACGCCTGGCCCTGGGCCTACTTGGCGCAGCAGACCTTCGACCTCACCCACGAGCGCCTGCGCGTCCGGTTCGCGGTCACCAACGAGGCGGCCGATCCGATGCCCGTCGGCTTCGGGCTCCACCCCTATTTCGTCCGGACCCCGCGGGCCCGGGTGCGCGCCGACGTCGGCCCCATGTGGGAGGCCGGCGACGACGTCATGCCCGTCCGCATCGTGCCGCCGCCCCCGCAGCTCCTCCTCCGCGGGGCCGGGCTCGACCCCGACGCCACCGCCCTCGACAACAACTTCACCCGCTTCGGCGGGCGCGCGGTCATCGAGTGGCCGGAGTGGTCGGCGCGGCTGCGCATCGACGCCGACCCCGTCTACGCCTGCCTCGTCGTCTACACGCCGCCCGCCCGCGACTTCTTCTGCGTCGAGCCGGCGACCAACTGCATCGACGGGTTCAACATGGCCGAGGACGGCCGAGCCGACGCCGGCCTCATCGTCCTCGACCCCGGCGACACCGCCGCCGGCGACGTGACGTTCACGCCGGAGCTGGCGTAGCCGCCTGCCGCGACACGGCGCAGGAAGCGGCACCTCCGCTCGGACGATGGCTCGCAGGCCCGGGCGCCGGGCGGGCTATCGGGGCCTGCCATGACAATCAACAGTATCGCCGCTGATTGTCATGACAATGAACGACGCCTCCGCTCGATCGCCTTGCGAGCGGGCTGGCGGCCGCTCGGGACTCGTCGCGTGGGCACGTTCGGACCGGCGCGCGTTCGTGCGTTACCGGGCGGACGGCCGAAGCCGCAGGACGGGTGGAATGGCAGTTGCGGCGCCGCGCTCACGCATGACGGCGCGGCGGGCACGGCCTTCGTCCCGTTGCGGTCTCGCCGCGCGTGGCGACCACGCCGATCATGCGTTGAACCGGGCGCATCCGCGCATGGTCGCATGGCGGCGGAGGTGACGGTCGTTCGCCGCGCTCTGAATAAGAATGCCCTCCTCCCAGCGGGCCAATGTGGCCTCGTCGATGCCGATCATCTTCGAGAAGGCGGCGCGCGACACTCCGTGCGTCCGCCGGATGCCGCGAATCTCGTTCGGCGAAAGCACGCCGAGGTGGGCGCAGACCGCTTCATGCTTCAGGGTCTCGGCTTCGTCGTCGAGGAACTCGAGGCCGCATGACGGACAGACGTGAACCGGGAGCGTCACCGTCAGCTCGGCGGCGTCGGCGCCGAGCCCGTACGTGAAGGTGTGCTCGCCCCGGATTCTGCGGGTGTCCCCGTCGCAGTCGAAGCAGGGGGCGGTTTCTGGCATGTCTTTGGGACTGGTTGTGATCACTCGGCCGCCGTCAGCTCGTCGTACACGCCCTGAATCCGGACCGGCGCGAGCGGCCAGTCGAGGTCGGTGGTGTCGACGCGGGACGCGATGTCGTCGCGGGTCGCCCCGGCCGCGATCTCGGCGCGGACGCGATCGAGGACGGTCTCGAGCTTCGCGCGGAAGGTGCGGACGTCGTCCTTGCCCAGGATCTCGCCGTGGCCGGGGATCACCGTGTCGAAGTCGAGGGCGAGGAGGCCGGTGAGGGTGGCCGGCCACTCGGCGGCGCTGCCGCCGTTGCCGTAGTCCCAGAACGGGGCGAGGGTGCTGCCGTCGAGTCGCTCGCCGTGGATGAAGAGGTCGCCGGTGTGGACGGTGCGCAGGTCGGGGAAGTAGATGACCGCGTCGCCGTCGGTGTGGCCGCGGCCGAAGTGGAAGGCCTGGGCCTCGGCGTCGCCCAGGAACACCGCGGTCTCGTCGGCGAACGTCACCCGCGGGGCGCCGGGCTGCTCGTTGCGGACGAAGTTGGCACGGGCGTTGCGGTGGGCGATGACCTCGGCCGAGCGCATGAAGTCGGCGTTGCTGCCGGCGTGGTCGCCGTGGTGGTGGGTGTTCAGCACGTAGCGGATGGGCCGGTCGGTGACGCTGGCGACCTGGGCGGTGATGAAGTCGTAGCTGTAGGGGAACTTGTTGTCGACGATGATGACGCCCTCGCCGGTCACCCGGACCGCGACGTTGCCGCCGGACTGCCCCCCGTCGAAGCCGGGGAGGACGTAGAGGCCGTCCTTCACCTCGCGGATCTGCAGCCGGGCCTCCTGCTCGGGGGTGAACGTCGGGCGCTGCTGCCCGGCCGTGAAGACGAGTCCGGTGCCGAGGGTGAGGATTGCCGCCGACAGGCCGAGTCGTTGCCATGCGCGCATCGGGTGCCTCTTCGGGGGAACGGACCGCCGGCCGGGGCGCGCCCGGCGGGCAGAATCCGCGGGATGTGTGGACCCGCCGGCGGGTCGCCGACCGCCGGCGGGCTGGCCCGACTCGGTTGGGCCTTGACCGATACTCACTTGCCGGACTCGAAAGAGCGCGGGCCGGCAGGCTATCGGCCGGCCAGGAACGCCGCGAGGCAACCTCCACGTCACCCCGGACACGACGCGCGTGACGTGGCTGCGCGCGTATCGGCCGACCCGCAGCGACTTCCACCGGCGTCCGAGCGGCCGGCCGACGCCTCCGCACGTCGGCCGGCGCCTTGCTGTCGGCGGCTGGGCGTCGGCACGCCCGGTCACTCCACGATGACGACGCCCCACGGGCGTACGCCGACCTCCACCCTCGCGACGACCTCGAGGGTCTCGGTGTCCACCACCGAGACGTCGTTCCCGGGGCCGTTCGCGGTGTAGAGGTAGCGCCCGTCCGGGCTGAGGTCGATGCCCCACGGCCGCTCGCCGACCTCGACCTGGGTGATCGGCTCGTTGGTCGCGGTGTCGATGACCGCCACCGTGCGCCCGCGGCCGGTCGAGACGTAGAGCCGCGACCCGTCGGGCGAGACCTTGGCGTCCATGGGCCGCACCAGCTCGCCGGTCAGCTCGATGGTCGCGATGACGGAGTGGTCGGCGGTGTCGACGACCGACACCGTGCTCCCGTTCTCGGCCGTGACGTAGCCGCGGGTGCTGTCGGGCAGGAAGGCGGACGAGCGCGGCCGGGCCCCGACGTCGAACACCGCCGCGACCTCGTGCGACTCGGTGTCGATGACCGAGACCTGGTTGTCGTTCTCCGACGTGACGTAGACCCACCGGCCGTCGGGGCTGCGGGTTACGCCCTCGGGCTCGCCCCCGACCGGGAGCTGGGCGAGGATCTCGCCGCTCTCGATGTCGACGATGCTCGCGAGGGCCGCGTCCTCGTTGGCGACGAAGACCCGGGTGCCGTCGAGGCTCACCGCCACCTGCTCGGGGTCGGTGCCCGCGTTCAGCACGTTCACCACCCGTCCCTCGGCGATGTCCACGATGCCGATGCCGTCGGCCGAGCGGTCGGGCGGGGGCAGCGTCGACTCGTCGGTCCCCGGCGGGGACGGCGGCGAGCCGCTGAGGGCGACGAAGAGGCGCTCGCCGGCCGGGTCGACCTTGATGCCCCGCGGCCGCTTGCCGAGGGGGATGGTCGCCATCACCTCGTGGGTGCCGCCCGCGATGACGGTCAGGTCGCCCGAGGTCTCGTTGGTGACGAACGCGCGGTAGGGCGGGGGAGCCGCCGCCTCCTCCATCGGCGGGTCCGCGGCGGGCTCGGTGCCGCCGCAGGCGTTCAGGAGCAGCAGGGGGATGGCGAGCGCGCGAATGTCGAGGTATCTCATGACGGGACTCCTCACGATGATGGGGACGGGGCCTGATCGTCCGACAAGATGTCCACGCGCGGCGGCGGCGCGCCGGCCGTGACCGCCTCGCTGGCGACCTCCATGACGATGCGGCTGTAGGCGCCGGGGTCGGGCAGGGTGCCGCCCTCCGCGAGGATCGCCTGCCCGTGCAGAAGCTGGGCGTAGGTCTTCAGCTTGAGCGACTGCGCGTTCTCGGCGTGGATCGCCGCGAGCCGCGCGATGAACGGGTGGTCGGGGTTGATCTCGAGGATGCGCTTCGTGCGGGGCGGGTCCTGCCCGAGCTGCCGCATCATCTGCTCGAGCTGCGGGCTCAGGTCGTCCTGGTCGCCGACGAGGCACGCGGGGCTGTCGGTGAGCCGTCCCGAGACCCGCACCTCCTTGACGTCGTCCTGCAGGTGCGTGCGCAGGGTCTGCAGCAGGCCGTCGAGCTGCGGCCGTTCCGCCGCGTCCTTCTCCTCGTCCTCGGCGTCGCCGGTCCCGAGGTCGACCTCGCCCTTGCTCACCGAGACGAACTTCCTGTCCTTGTAGGTGAGCTCGCGCTCCAGCCAGAACTCGTCGACGGGGTCCGCGAAGAACAGCACCTCGATGCCCTGGCGCGCGAACGACTCGAGGTGCGGCGAGTGGCGCACCGCGTCGAGCGAGGTCCCGCCCAGGTAGTAGATGTGCTCCTGGCCGTCCTTCATCCGCTCGACGTAGTCGGCGAGCGAGGTCGGTTCGTCGCCGTGGGTGGTCGCGCACAGGATCAGGCCGAGCAGGCGGTCGCGGTACTCACCGTCCGTCGCGAGCCCCTCCTTGATGACCGCGCCGAACTCGCGCCAGAACGTGCGCATCGACTCCGGCTTGTCCTTGCCCAGCTTGCCGATCGCCTCGAGCGTCTTCCTGATCGCGAAGTTGCGGATCGACCTGACCTGCCGGTCGTGCTGGAGGATCTCGCGCGACACGTTCAGCGAGAGGTCCTCGCAGTCGATGACCCCCTTCAGGAAGCGCAGCCACTCGGGCAGCAGCGCCTTCCAGTCGTCCATGATGTGGACCCGCTTCACGTAGAGCTGCACCCCCTTGGTGATGCGCTCGCGGTGATACAGGTCGAACGGGGCCTTCGGGGGGATGAACAGGAGGATGCGGGCGTTGAAAGCGCCCTCCATCGCGGCCGGAATGGTGGCGAGCGGATCGTGCCAGTCGTGCGACAGGTGGCGGTAGAACTCGTTGTACTCGGCGTCGCCGACCTCGCTCCGCGACCGGGTCCAGATGGCCTTCATCGAGTTGAAGGTCTCGTCCTCGACCACCGTCTTCGGCAGCATCCCCTTGACTGGCTGGCCGGTGTTGTCGAGGACCGGCTCCTGGCGCTCGACCTTCATGCGGATCGGGTGGGCGACGAAGTCGGAGTGCTTCTTGACGATCTCGCGCAGCACGAAGGCGTCGGCGTAGTCCCGCCGCCCGTCCTCCTCGTCGGCCGGCTTGAGGTGCAGCTCCACGGTGGTGCCGGCCTGCGGCCGCGCCGCCTCGTCCAGGGTGTAGGTGCCGTCGCCCGTCGACTCCCAGCGGGTGGCGGTGTCCGTGCCGGCGCGCCGGGTGGTCAGGGTGACCCGGTCCGCGACCATGAACGTCGAGTAGAAGCCGACGCCGAACTGGCCGATCAGGTCTGCGGTCGCCGCCGGCGTCCCCTCGTCGCCGGCCCCCTGCTTCGCCTTCAGCGCGTCGAGGAACTCCCGGCTGCCGGAGCGCGCGATGGTGCCGATGTCGCGCACCACCTCGTCGCGGGTCATCCCGATGCCGTTGTCCGAGATGGTGAGGGTGCGCGCCTCCGGGTCGGACTCGAGCCGGATCTCGAGGTCCCCCTCGGGCAGGAGCTTCGGGTCCGACAGGCCCTCGATGCGGAGCTTGTCGAGGGCGTCCGAGCTGTTCGAGACGAGCTCGCGCAGGAAGATGTCCTTCTGGGAATACAGCGAGTGGACCATCAGGTTCAGCAGTTCCTGAACCTCGGCGGTGAAGGTGTGCTTCTCGGTGCTCATTGTCGTCGTGTCTGCGGTCTCGGTCTTCGCCGGACGATCCGCGTGTCGGGGCGGGCTGCGGCGCCCCAGCAGCGGCGCGGTTTTCGCGCCTGATCCGGTTCTCGCCTCGTACAGCACCGCGGCGGCCCGCTCGCCGCTTGCCAACCCGCCGGGGTCTGCGCCTCCTTGCAGGAGACGGTCCTGCGACGCGGACTCTGGACTGAGGCCGGGTTCGGTCCGGCTTCGTCGCCAGCCGGGCAAAGTCGCCGTGGCATTCGGGCGGCGCTGCCCTTCGGTTCAGGGTCGCCTACGGCCGGGGCGTATCGGCGGCCAGCGCTTGGCGTTCCCAGGGGGCGAGGTCCAACTGCCGGCGCGTGCCCGTGGCCGGATCCGCGCCGAGGTCCTCGAGCAGCGTCACGAGGTGCGGGTGACGGTTGAACGTGTTGGGATAGAACACGCCCTGGGCGATCGACAGCGCCGTCCAGCCCGTCCCGTTCGCGACGTCGAGGTCGGCCCCCTTCTCGTGCAGGAAGCGCACGATGCCGTCGGCGCCCCGGTGGATGGCGCCGTGCAGCGCGGTGTCGCCGTTGCCGTCCACCGCGTTGACGTCGTTCCCCAGCTCCCACGCCAGCTCGACCGCGGCCAGCGCCTCGTCGTTGGTGCCGGGGTTCTCGCCGATCTTCCAGATGCCGACCCCCGCCGCCGCCATCATCGGGGTCGCACCGTTGGCGGTGGTCAGGTTCGGGTCGGCCCCGAGGCTCGCGAGCAGCCGCATCATCGGCACGTCGGCCGCCTTGGCGGCGAGCAGGAACGGCGTCGCCCCCACCCGGTCGAGCATGTTGCGGTTCCCGTCCCGCGGCTCGGCCGTCTGGCCCAGGTTCGGGTCGGCGCCGTGCGCGATGAGGATGCGCGCCATGTCGAGGCCGTCGAGCCGGCCCAGGGGCACGGGGAACGGGGGGTTGCGCCCGAGGTTCGGCCGGCGCGTCCACACCACCTGGTGCAGGGCCGTCCAGCCCTGGCCGCGGGCGTCGGGGTCGGCCCCCGCCGAGAGCAGCCGCGCCGCGATCTCGTACTGCGCGTTGTAGACGGCCATGCCCAGCGCGCTGGTGCCGTTGGGCAGGGTGTCGTCGGGGTCGGCGCCGGCCGCGAGCAGCACGTCGAGGGCCGCCACGCTGCCTTCGCGGGCCGCGAACAGCAGCGGCGTGAACCCGCCCCCGGACCGCGCGTGGACGTCGGCGCCGGCCGCGATCAGCGCCCCGGCCGCGTCCGGCTGGTCCTGCGAGGCGGCCCACATCAGCGCCGTCTGGCCCCGCCAGCCCTCGACCGCGTCCACCTCGGCGCCGTGCTCGAGGAGGACCGCGACCGCGGGCGCGACGCCGGTCCGCGCGACCGTCATCAGCGGGGTCTCGCCCTCGCCGGACGTGCGGTTGGGGTCGGCGCCGGCCTCGAGCAGCAACCCCAGCATCTCGGCGCTGCCGTTGGTGGCGGCCAGCGCGAGGGGCGCGATGCCGTAGCGGGTGACGGCGTCCGCTTCGGCGCCGGCCTCAAGCAGCCGCGCTGCGAGTCGGAGGTCGTCGTTGTGCGCCGCCCAGTGCAGCGCGGTGGTCCCGTCCGCCTCGGCCGCGCCGACGTCGACGCCGGCATCGAGCAGGGCCTCTACCGCGGCCGCGTCAGCCGCCTTGACGGCTTCAATCAGGGGGATGCGCGGCGGTTGTGCGGCGGCCGCCGCGACCGTGACCGCGGCCGCGGTCGCCATTCCCGCGGCCAGCCGGTACCCTGCGCGAATCGCCGGTTTGGTGTGCGTCATCGTTCCCGCCTGCTCGCGCCGTCTCGCCCGGCGCACTGTCCAGTTCGCCAACCGCCCCCGGCTGCAGAGCATGCCCTTGAAGCGGGCAGCCGCCGAGCTCATGCGATGCGCAGGCTCATGATTCGGTGCGCCGGCCCGCCGCCTGGCGGAGCAGCCGCGCCCAACCCGACCCTGGCAAGCGCGTCGCCACTTCCCGCGGAAGGCGGCGACGCGCGGCCGGCAGTGACTCCTATACGGTCAAGGGCTCCAGCGGCAGCCGCCCCGTGCTGTCGCCCAACTGCTCGGGCTCGACGACCCCCGCCTTGTCCAGCATCGCCAGCAGCAGGTTGGTCATCGGGGTGTCGGTCGGGTAGCGCACGTGCCGCCCGCCCTTCAACTGCCCGGCTCCGCCCCCGGCGAGGATCAGCGGCAGGTCGATGTGCGAGTGCTGGTCGCCGTCGCTGATGCCGCCGCCATAGAGGATGAGCGACTGGTCGAGCAGCGACCCGTCGCCGTCCTCGGTCGCGTGCAGCGACTGCAGGAACCCGGAGAGCAGGTCGACGTGGTACGTGTTGATCTTCGCGTACTGCTCGAGCCGGCCGGGGTCGAGCTGGTGGTGCGACACCGAGTGGTGCGCGTCGGGCACGCCCACCTCGGGGTAGCTCTGGGCCGTCTGCTCGCGGCCGATCAGGTACGTGAACACGCGGGTCACGTCGGCCTGGAACGCGAGCCGCTGCAGGTCGAACATCAGCCGCGCGTGCTCGGTGAACGAGTCGGGAATGCCCACCGGCCGCGCGAGGTTCTCGGGGAGGTCGCCGTCGCCGGCCTGCGCCTCGACCCGCTGGATGCGGCGCTCGATCTCGCGCACCGCGTCCAGGTACTGATGGGCCCGCCGCCGGTCGCCGGCCCCGAGGCGCTTCTCGAGCCGCGCCATGTCGTCGCGCACCGCGTCGAGGATGCTGCGGTCCTCGCGCAGGCGCGCCACGCGCTCGGCGGTGGTGCCGCCCTCGCCGAACAGCCGCTCGAACACGACCCGCGGGTTGTGCTCCATCGGCAGCGGGGTGGTCGGCGTGCGCCACGCGATGGTGTTGGTGTAGACGCAACTGTAGCCGTTGTCGCAGTTGCCGACCACGTAGCTGTTCTCCAGCGAGATCTCGAGCGAGGGCAGCGGGGTCTCCTGACCCAGCCTGGCCGCCGCGATCTGGTCGGCGGTGGTGCCGGCGCGGACGTCCGCGCCCTCGGTGCGCTTGGGGTGCACGCCGTTCAGCCAGACGCCGCTGGCCCGCGAGTGCTCGCCGTTGCCGTCGCCCCACGCCTCGGCCTGCCGGTGGGCGAGGCCGGTGGGGATGACCACGTGGTCCTTGACGGGGGCGAGGGGGCTCAGGATCGGCGACAGCTCCAGGGGGCCGTCCGCGGTCGGCGTCCACTGCGACATGTTGGCGCCGTTCGGGATGTAGATGAAGCCGAGCCGCTTCGTGGGGCGCGCCGCGGTGCGGGCGAGCGCGGTGGCCGCGGGCACCATGGCGTCGAGCAGGGGCAGGGCGAGCGCGGCGCCGGCGCCTCTCAGAAACGTGCGGCGGGGCAGCGACATCTTCGTGATGATCATGACTCCGTGCTCCTCATCCGGAACGGGGGGCTGTCGACGACGCCCAGGATGAGCGTCGTCAGGCGGTAGTCGTCGCGGGCCGCCGCGCGGGTGATGGCGCGCACGGCCGGCGCGTCGTAGTGCTCCACGCCGCGGCCGACGGCATAGGTCAGCAGCTTCTCGGTGACGGTGGTGACGAAGCGCCCGGGGTGGGCGAGCAGGGCCGCCTTCAGCCCGGCCGGCCCGTCGAAGACGGTGCCGTCGGGCAGCACCCCGGTCAGGTCCATCGGGACCCTGGTCTGGTTCGGCGTGCGCCAACGCCCGATGGCGTCGAACGGCTCGAGGGCGAGGCCCAGGGGGTCCATCACCCGGTGGCAGCTCGCGCACACCGGATTGGCGCGGTGCTGTTCCATCGCCTCGCGCATGGTCAGGGTGCGGCCGGTCGTCGTCGCCTCGAGCGCCGGCACGTCCGCGGGGGGCGGCGGGGGCGGCGTGCCGAGGATGTTCTCGAGCACCCACTTGCCGCGCACCACCGGCGACGTGCGGTTGGCGTGCGACGTCACGGTCAGGATGCTGCCGTGGCCGAGCAGCCCGCCCCGCCCCGGATCGTCGAGGGCGACCCGCCGGAAGTGGCTGCCGCGCACGTTGGGGATGCCGTAGTGCACCGCGAGCCGTTCGTTCAGGAACGTGTAGTCGGCCGAGAGCAGCTCGACGACGCTGCGATCCTCGCGCAGGATGGCGTCGAAGAGCATCTCCGTCTCGCGCCGGAAGCCCTGCCGCAGATCCTCGCCGAAGTCGGGGAAGAGGTCCTCGTCGGGCTGCACCGCGGCGGCGTTGCGCAGGCCGAGCCACTGGCCCGCGAAGTTGGTGACGAGCGCCTCGGCCCGCGGGTCGGCGAGCATGCGCCGGGTCTGGGCCTCGAGCACCGCGGGGTCGCCGAGCTCGCCGCGGACGGCGGCGTCGAGAAGCTCGTCGTCGGGGATGCTGCTCCACAGGAAGAACGACAGCCGCGAGGCGAGCTCCAGATCGCTCAGCGCGTAGGCGGTCCCGGGCGGCAGGCCCGCCGGGTCCTCGACGATGCGGAACAGGAACTCGGGGCTGACGAGGAGCCGCCGCAGGGCGAGCTCGATGCCGCCGTCGAACCCGCCCGTCGCCACGCCCTGCTCGTAGAAGTCGAGCAGCCGGTCGACGTCCTCGCCGGTGACGGGCCGGCGGAACGCGCGCCGGGCGAGGCCCGAGAGGATGT
The DNA here is from genome assembly GCA_965207675.1 of Vicinamibacterales bacterium. Classification (GTDB taxonomy): domain Bacteria; phylum Acidobacteriota; class Vicinamibacteria; order Vicinamibacterales; family UBA8438; genus JAJEEA01. The sequence goes on along the minus strand of CBDBMY010000011.1, from coordinate 2,449,638 downwards.
CGGACGCGCAGGCGGCGGCCGAAGCGGCGTCGTCTCCCGGCGCGCAGGTGAAGATGCGGGCCCGGCTCGGGGTGTCGACGAGGGGGCGCGTGCCGCGAGACTCGAACGGCCCGGCGATGGTCAGACGCTCGAGATAGGGCTGGTAGCGCGAGTCGGCGCCCGACCCCTCGCCGGTGAACGGCCGCTTGTACAGCTTGCGGGTCCGCTCCGGCTCGGCCAGCGTCTTGCGCAGGAAGGCGGCCCCGACGCGGTGGGGGCCGGCGCTGACCCGCAGGCGGACCTCGCGCGCGTCGGCCTCGGCGTACTGGCTGCGGCGCTGTCCCGGCTCGAGGGCCCGGCCGACCGTGAACACCTCGAGGCGCTCGCCGTCGAGGGTCAGCTCGAGCTCGTGGGGCTCGATGAAGAGGGGGCCGTCGGGGACGACCGAGATGACGTACTCGGCGTCCTCGGGGAAGTTGAAGTCGACGACGAGGCCCCCGCGAGTGCCGAACGGCAGCCCCGCGACATGGCCGTCCTGCCCCTGGTCGGAGGGGACCCGGAACGTCTCCGCGATCGGCGAGGGCACCGGCGACCCGACGGCGAGCCGGCTGATCTTCCGCGCCGCCGCGAGATACCGCTCCATGAGGGTCGGCGAGACCCCCAGCACCCCGGCGATGTTGTCGAAGCCGTAGCTGGTGTCGTCGGCGGGCAGGAGGTCGCTCACGTCGACGTCGAGGTCGAGGAGGTCGCGGACGACGTTGCGGTACTCGGCGCGGCTCAGCCGGTGCAGGGCCTCGGTGCGCCCCGGCCGCAGGTCGGCGGCGGCGGCGCGGTCGAGCTCGGTCTCGAGCCAGGTCCGGAAACCGTCGTAGGCGGCCGGCTCGGGCCGGGGCCGCGGCTGCGGCGGCATCGCCCCGGCGCGCAGCTTGGCGACCACCTTCTCCCAGACCGCGGCGTCGGCGGCGACGTTCGTCAGGTCCATCGCCTCGAGCGACAGCCCGCCGGTCTCGAGCCGGTCGTTGTGGCAGGCGACGCAGTAGCGGTCGAGGAGTTGGCCGTGGCCGTCGGCAGGTGCGCCGGACTGTCCCGCGGCCGGCTGCCCGGCGCCCGCCGTCGAGCAGATCAGCGCGGTCCCGACGGCGGCGCCGATGACCCGGAATCCAGACATGGACCGTGGTTCCTTTCGTTGGAACGAGCTGCCGGTGCACACTGCGATAGCGTATTTTGGGCCTTGGGCGCGCGGGGTGTCAATCGGTCGCCGGCGTGGGGCGCCGGCTCGTCCAGCCCGGGGGCGCGGTCCCCGGACCCCCGGAACCGCCGGCGCCACGGACATCGACGGCCGGCCGGCGACCGTCTCGACGCGACGGCGCCGACGCGCGCCGCGACGCGACGGGGCGGGAGGTCCGCCTGCGCCCCGACGATTGTCCGATACGCCGGGAGGACCGTACTGCATGTAAGCTGTCCAAGCCGCCGCTCCGTCCGCGCGGGAGCGCGGGATTCGGGTCGGCGGCAGGACGGAGATGCTCGTTCGGGGCAGGCGAATGGCGCAGGGCGCTACCGGCTCTGTCGGGGTGCACGACAAGAAAGTTGGACGGCGCCGAGCACCACACCGAAAACTGCAGGCTCGACTGGCTTGTGCGGGCTGAGGGCGGTCATCTAACAATCGTGTCGTGCACCCGCTCTGTCGGAGGTTGTTGACAAGGACGGCGCGATCGGTAACAACGCACGATGGCGCGAGGCGCGGCGCCCCGCGACCGGAAGGTGAGAGGTACGCATGAAGCGATATCCGCTCGTCGTCGTCAGCCTGCTGCTGGCGCTGGCCGCGTCCGCGCCCGTCGGGGCGCAATGGGCGCAGTTCCGCGGCCCGAACGCCGGCGACGTCGGCGACGATCCCGCCCTGCCGGATACCTGGAGCGAGACCGAGAACGTCGTCTGGCAGATCGACCTCCCGGGGCTGAGCTGGAGCTCGCCGGTCGTCTGGGAGGACACCATCTTCGTCACCTCCGCCGTCAGCGCCGGCGACGTGGTCGAGCCCATCCCGGGGCTCTACGACCCCGGCGACGACAACGGCGCGACCCGCTCGTCCGAGGTCCACCGCTGGGTGGTCTGGAACATCGACTTCCACACCGGCGCCATGCGGTGGGAGCGCGAGCTGCACCGGGCCGCCCCGGAGATCGCGCGGCACATCAAGAACAGCTTCGCGTCGGAGACCCCGGTCACCGACGGCCGCCGGGTGTACGTCTACTTCGGGACCGCGGGCGTCGTCGCCGCCCTCAACATGAGCGGCGAGACGGTCTGGTACACCGAGCTGGGCGCGTACGAGACAACCGGGGGATTCGGCTCGGCCGCCTCGCCGACCCTGCACGGCGACCGCCTCTACGTCGTCAACGACAACGTGACCCGCTCGTTCATGGTCGCCCTCGACAAGAACACCGGCGCCGAGATCTGGCGGGTCGAGCGGGACGAGCGCGGGCAGAACTGGGCGACCCCGTTCGTCTGGGAGAACGAGCTGCGGACCGAGATCGTGACCGCGGGCACCCAGGGCGTCCGCTCCTACGACCTCGACGGCAACCTGCTGTGGGAGATCCACGGCATGTCGGGGTTGACGGTGCCGACGCCGTTCTCCCGGCACGGGCTGCTCTACATCGGCTCGGGCTATCCCGGCGGCGGCCTGCGCCCCGTCTACGTGGTCAGGCCGGGCGCGTCGGGCGACATCTCCATCTGGTCGCCCGACGACATGCGGACGGGGCTCAACTTCGGCTTCCCCGGCGTCAAGGCGTCGTCCGACGACGTCGCCTGGGCCTACCCGCTGCTGGGCACCTACAACACGTCGGCCCTGGTCTACGGCGACCAGTACTACACGCTGCTCGACCGGGGGTTCCTCGTCGCCCACGACGCCCGCACCGGCGACGAGATCTACGGGCGGCGGCGGCTCGAGATCGGCAACGGGTTCACGGCGTCGCCCTGGGCGTACAATGACCGGATATTCCTGCTCAGCGAGGACGGCGAGACGTTCGTCGTCCAGGCGGGGCCCGAGTTCGAGATTCTGCACACCAATCCGCTCAACGAGATGACGCTCGCGACGCCGGCGGTGGCGAACGGCAGCCTCATCGTGCGGACGCGGACGAAGCTCTATCGGATAGCAGAGGGGGGGCAGCCGTGACAGCCGTGAAGATGACCGTGAACGCGATTGTCCGGGCCGGCCAGCGGGCGCCGGCATCCCCGGCCCGGGCGGCCGGCGTGCTCGTTGCCGGGGTCCTGGCCGTCCTGGCGTCGGGACCGGCCGCAGCCCAGAGCGTCACCCTGACGAAGGTCGGCGAGATACCCGGCCCGGCCGAGCACATCCGCGTGCAGGGCGACCACGCCTACGTGTCCCACCACTCGTCGTTCACCGTCTGGGACGTGTCCGATCCGGCCGCGCCGGTGCGAATGGGGGCGACCGAGCTGCCGCAGGAGATCTGGGGGTTCCGGGTCCGCGGCGACCGGGCCTACGTCGGCGCCAACTTCTTCGGGGTGGCCATCGTCGACATCTCCGACCCCGCGGCGCCGACGGTGCTGGGCAATCACGAGACCCTCGGGCAGACCAAGATCGGCGCGGTGTACGAGAACCGGGTGGTGCTGATAGACCACATGGAGGGCATGGTGCTCGTCGACGCGACGGACGAATCGGCGCCGACCGGGGCCGGCTCGTTCTTCCTCGACGGCTACGCCCGCGACGTGGTGACCTCGGGGCCCATGGCCTACGCCACCGACTCGCCGACCGGCCTCTACGTCTTCGACCTGTCGGCGTCCGGGCCCCCCGAGCCCGTCGGCGTCCTCCACGCCCCCGGCGCCCCCCGCGCCATCGAGGTGCAGCGCGAGGTCGGCGAGGTGTCGGGCCTCCTCGCGGGAGCGGGCGGTGGCCACCTCCAGATCTACGACGCCTCGGACCCGACCCGCCCGGTGCGGGCCGCGACCTTCGAGACGCCGGGGCGCGCGTCGCGCGTGGCTTTCTCGGGCTCGCTCGTCTTCGTCGCCGACACCGAGGCCGGCGTCGCCATCGTCGACATCTCCGACCCGTCGGCCCCGGCGCCGGCCGGGACCCTCCGGACCGGCGAGCCGGCCCGCGACGTTGCCGCGACCGACTCGCACGTCTTCGTCGTCGTCGGGGCGGGCGAGCGCCAGGAAGGCGAGACCGCCGTCCACATCTTCAGCCGTTCGTCGTGAGCCGGACGGCCCCGGCTCGCCGTGGCCTCTCCTCGTGCGCGGCGCCTCCGCTACCCCGGGGCGCCGCCGTCCGTGTTCCGGCCGCCCACGTCGGGATCCCGCGTTGCACCGAGAGCGGCGGGGTGCACCGCCGCCCGAATGCAGCGGGGACTTCCAGCACGGGCGGCCAGGCCAAGGCAGTACCCGCATGGACCCGCTCCTGACCCCCGACGAGCGCGAGCTGGTGCACGAGCAGCGGGCGCTGTTCGACGCCAGCCGCGCCCTGCTCGCCGACCTCGACCTCGTGCCGGGCGACGTCGAGGCCCTCGAGGCGATGCGGCGGCGGCTCGACGAGCTCTTCCTGATCATGGTGGTCGGCGAGTTCAACGCCGGCAAGTCGACGTTCCTCAACGCGATCCTCGGGACCGACGCCCTCGAGACCGGCGAGCTGCCCACGACCCGCTCGGTGCACCTGCTGCGCCACGGCGCCATCGAGTCGGTGCGCGAGGCCGAGCCGCGCCTGCTCGTCCACGAGCTGCCGGTCGAGGTGCTGCAGGAGCTGAACATCGTCGACACCCCCGGCACGAACTCGATGCAGCGCGAAGAGCAGCTGCTGACGGAGGGCTTCGTGCCCCGCGCCGACATCGTCTTCTTCGTCACCTCGCTGCTGCGCCCGTTCTCGGCGAGCGAGCACGACTTCCTCAAGCTCATCCTGAGCTGGGGCAAGCACGTCGTGTTCATCGTCAACCAGGTCGACCTCGCGTCCGGGCCCGACCACGCGGCGCGGGTGAAGCGCTACGTGCAGCAGCAGGCCAGGGAGGCGCTGGGCGAGGAGCCGCCGCTGTTCGCCATCAGCGCCCGCGGGGTCGTGCTCGAACGCACGTCCGGCGAGCCGTTGTCCGACCTCGACGAGTGGACCGCCTTCACCGCGTTCTTCCGGTCGACCCTGCGCGACCGCGACCGCGTCCGGCTGAAGCTGACGGCGCCGCTCAGGAGCCTCACCCCGGTGCTCGCCCGCCAGGCCGACGCCCTCGGCGAGCGGCTGCGGCTCGTGCGCGGCGACCACTCCGCCCTCGCGTCGATCCTCACCGAGGTCGACGCCTACGAGACGCGGATGCGGGACGACGTCTCCCGCTACCAGTCGCAGATCACCAACATCCTCTGGCAGCTCGACCGGCGCGGCCAGCGGTTCTTCGACGAGCTCGTGCGGCTGACCAACATCATGCGGCTGCGCGACAAGGACGTCGTCGAGAACCGGTTCCGCAACGAGGTCGTGGCCGACGCGCCGCAGCGCATCGAGGAAGAGGTGCAGGCGCTCATCGACTGGCTGGTGCGCCAGAACCTCGCGATGTGGGAGAAGGCGGACGGCCTGCTGCGCCAGCGGCGCGAGGCGTTGCGCGACGCGGCGGGGCGCACGCGCTTCGTCAGCCCGCAGTACGTCTACAACCGCGAGGAGATCTTCACCCGCCTCGCCCAGCCGGTGCGGCGGCGGCTCGCGCTCTTCGACGCCCAGCGCGAGGCGGACGAGGTCGTGGCGGCGGTGAACGCGGCCATCGCCAAGACGTTCGGGGTCCAGGCCGTGGTCATCGGGCTGGGGGCGGCCCTGACCGCCGCGTTCACGACCCTCGGCCTCGACGTCACCGGCACCGTCGGCGCGACCCTGCTCGTCGCCTCGGGCCTCTTCATCCTGCCCCAGCGCCGGGCCCGCCTGAAGCGCGAGCTCGCGAGCAAGGTCGAGACCCTGCGCGTCGAGCTGGCCGAGACCCTCGAGGCGCGGTTCAGGAGCAGCTTCGCGACTACGTCGAGCAGCTCCGCGAGACGTTCGCGCCGGAGCTGGAGAGCACCAAGGCGCAGGTGCTCCGGCTGCGCAACGCCGGAGAGGCCCTCGAGGCGCGGCAGGCGGAGTGCGCCGAGCTGCTGGCGCGCATCGACGGCCGGAGCGACCCGGCGCCGGACCGGGAGCGGGCCGAGCCGGCTGTACCCGGTCCGCGATCCGCTCGGTCGCAAGCATGACGAGCACCGGCAGGTTCACGGAAGGGGGAAGACGCAGGCAGCGGTGAACGTCAGGTCCGAAAGCAGGACCGAGCGCACGATGTGGTCCGCCGAGGCGGTCCGAGCCTGCACCGCCATCTGGTGGCGGGGCGGCGGTGAGGGCACCACGACGAGCTCCATGGATCGAGAAGCTCAAGAAGCGGCGGCGGGAACTGGCGGCCAGAACGAGGGCCGCCGACACTCCTCGCGGATCGGCTGGGTCGGCTCCAGACGCACGAAACGAAGACTGAGCGCAAGCGGGAGACCCAGCGCAAGATCGCGTCGGGGCCGACCTCGTTCGATCATCCGGACCGCTCGCGAAGGAGCGCTTCCAGTTCAGCCACCCGCACCTGGGCGGCCGCGGCGCGGGCTTCGGCGGCCAGGCGGGCCTCCGCTTCTGCCAAGCGGGCCTCGGCTTCCTCGTCGTGGCTGCGAATGTCGCCGCCCGTCGCCGGGTCACGGAAGCGCAGCTCGCGTCCCGGCGCCGCCCGCAGCTCCAGCCCCAGCGTCTCGCTGGCCAGCGTCAACGTGCCGTCGAGCTCCGTCAGCGCCGGTTGACGCACGTAGCCCGACGGCGACAGCCGATCGCCTTCGAGCCGCGCCGGCAGGTGCTCGCCGTCGGGGTCGTACCGGAAGTACTCGCGCACGCCCAGCCGGGCGTACACCGACCGCTTCCACCCCAGGTCGTCCCGCCACGTGCTCGGAGAGGCCACCTTGAGGACGAAGTCCGGCGCGCGCCGCTCTTCCCACAGCTTGTAGTTGGGCCGTTGGCGCTTCTCTACGCCGAACGCCACTAAGACGTCCGGGGCGATTGACACCCGCGGGTTGCCTTCCTCGTAGTAGATCAGCAGGTCGCCGGAAACGTACACGTCCGGGCGGTCCCTGAAGTGGCGGGCCAGCGCGCCGATGCCGTACATGATGGCGCTGCGCTGGACGTCGTTCTCCGCCATGGGCCGGCCGTCCGAGCTCGGGTAGTTGATCGGGGCGGCGGCACGTGCAGGCCGGATCATCGTCGGGGCCCTCCCGGGGGCGCGGCGGTGCGCACGACTTCCCCAAGCTACCACACGCTGCGACGCCGCCTCCATGTCGAGGCGTTCGTGCGGGGAAGCGAGTGCAGGTGCCGTGCCAACCGGGGCGAGGCTTCTTCCAGGCGTCGGCGGAGGTGAGCCGGTCAGTCGGCTATCCGGCCTTCCGGGGACCGAAGTCGGACGGGTCGGGGACCGACACGCCGGTCTGCCCGAAACGCCGGACGTTGCGCACTACCACGGTCAAGCCGTGTTCCAGGGCTTCAGCCGCGATAGTAGGTCCGTGCCGTCTTGACCAGGAACATCAGAAGTCCAGCGGTCGGGACGTCAATCGGATGTGATCGAATTCGCCGCCGTCCTGCAGGATACCGAGCAACAGCTCCAGGAACCTCGGCGCCCGTGCCTCGTCCAAGTGGCGCAGGCGCTCGTAGTCTCCTGCCGCGAGCACCACCACGGCGGGCTTCCCTCGCCGGCTCACGCATTGCGGCGCGCGGTATTGACGACGGCGCTGAACCGGTTCTTGGCGTCTTGTAGGGGCCAGTCGGTGGCGGGGTGGAAGTCGTTCGCATCAGCCGGACCGCTCGCGAAGGAGCGCTTCCAGCTCCGCCACCCGTGCCTCTGCGATCAGGCGGCCTTCGGCCTCCTCGTCGTGGCTGCGCAGATCGCTGCCGGTCGCCGGGTCCCGGAAGCGCAGCTCGCGCCCGGGCGCGGCCCGCAGCTCAAGGTCCAGGGTCTCGCTGCGGAGCGTCAACGTGCCGTCGAGCGCCGTCAACGCCGGTTGACGGACGTAGCCCGACGGCGTCAGCCGCTCGCCTTCGAGCCGTGCCGGCAGATGGTCGCCGGCCGGGTCGAACCGGCAGTACTCGCGCACGCCGAGCCCGGCGTACACCGACCGCTTCCGCCCGAGGTCGTCACGCCACGTGCTCGGCGAGGCCACCTCGAGGACGAAGGCCGGCGCCCTCCGCTCTTCCCACAGCTTGTAGTTGGGCCGTTCGCGCTTCTCGACGCCGAAGACCACGAAGACGTCCGGGGCGATCGACACCCGTGGATTGCCTTCCTCGTAGTAGATCAGCAGGTCGCCGGAGACGTAAACGTCGCGGCGGTCCCTGAAGTGGCGGGTCAGCGCACCGATGCCGTACATGATGGCGTTGCGCTGGGCGTCGTTCTCCGCCATCGGCTTGCCGTCCGAGCTCGGGTAGTGGATCGGGGCCGCGGCAGGTGCGGGTCGGATCATGGTCGGGACCTCCGGCGGCGCGACGGCGCGCACGACTTCCCCAAGCTACCACACGCTGCGACGCCGCTCCCGTTTCAGCGCGTCCGTGCTCAAATGCGAAGCACGTACCGTGCCAACCGCCAGGGGACGAGCTCCGGGTGGGCGCGGCAAGAGGGGTTGCGACGTCCGCCCGGACGACGCCAGCTTCGGGAGCAGGGCCGAGCGCGCGACGTGGCCGGCGGCTTCCGGCTCGACGTCCAGGGGAGGATCGATGGATCGCGCTCGTGCCCGCAAGCCGGGCGCCACGTCGGTCTCGACGCCGACATCAGGCCCGCTACGCGGCGGCCTGCCGGGCGATGAATCGGCCCAACAGGGGAACCGCGAACGAGTACCTGCCGTGGCGGTTCTTGTACACCAGGCCCTGGGCGGCCAGCGTGACGAGCATCTGGCTGACGTGGCTGCTGCTGAACGGCTTGTCCAGCGAGCGCCTGGATTCCTCGACCACCTCCTGGACCGTGAACTCGTCGTCGCAGCGCTCGAGCCGGGCGATAACCGACAGCAGGTCCCGCTGCCGGTCGGTGGCGCGGGCCCAGCGCCCGGCGAAGAAGTCGGTGTCGAGCTTCCGTTCGATCTCCGCGACGGGGACGGACGCCCGCTCGCCCAAGTCGGTCCGTTGGATGAACGCGTCGCAGACCTCGCGGCAGATGAACTGCAGGAAGTAGGGATAGCCGCCGGACGTCTCGATGATCGTCCGCACGGAATCGTCGGACAGCCGCACCGGACACGCGGCGTCGTCGATCGGCCTGCGGATGGCGTCCTCGCTCTCGCGCTCGTTCAGGCTCTGCAGGAACACGACCCTGAACATCCGCTCGGAGAACGTCCGGGCCTCCACCAGCTTCGGGAACAGCGTCGGCAGGCCGGTGAGGACCAGCATGAGCGGAAGCCCCATCTTCTGCAGCGACTGGAAGGCGTCGAGCAGGAGAGACAGGGGGTACTGGTCCTTCGCCGGCTGATCGGCGAGGTTCTGCGCCTCGTCGTAGGCGAAGACGATGCCCCGGACGCGCGGCGCCTGCGACAGCGCACCCCAGGCGTACTGGACGACTGCCTTGAGCTTGTCGAGCGCGAGGCCGGGCGTGCGGCGGTAGAGGTCGATCAGGGCCTCGTAGCCGAGGGTGTGCGTGACCGCCTCGGTCTCGGCCCCGAACCCCGCTCTGCGCCGCTCCTCGGTCGCCACCACCACGCTGGACGTGAACGGCGACAGGTCCGTGCAGAGCCGCGTGGCCATGTTCTCCTCGCTCACGCTGGTCGACTCCGACAGGTCGGTTCCCGCCCACAGCCACCCGTGACCGAGCGCCAGCGGCTTCAACGTGTCGAGCAGCACGGTCTTGCCCACGCCTCGAAGGCCCGTGAGCACGAGGTTGTCCAGGATCGTGCGCTGGGCGAGCAGTCGGACGAACTCCTCGCGCTCGACGTGCCGGCCGGCCAGGTACGGCGGCGCGTGGCCGGCGCCGGGGCGAAACGGGTTGGAGAACTCGGCCATGTCGATGTTCAGTGTGGATGAGTTATAGGCCTAATTTTATGTATGTTGCTAAATTTAGTCAACGAAGTGCCGACCTGCGGCGAGCGAGACAATCTGGGGGATGCCTGCCGTTTCCCCATCGCAGGGAGGCGGCTCGTGGCGTGCGACGGCCGCGCGGCTGGAGGCGTCGGCGGGCAGCGAAGGGGAGCCGGCAACAAGGGGTGGGCTCGGGGCAGACGTGGCAGAGGTCTCAGGGACTGCGATGTCGTTTGGCCCCGTCGGTCGCACATGCGGCCAGGGGCAGGCTTCCTGGCGGGGTGCGTTCCCGTGCTCCGGCTGCGCGCAGCGCTGCGTGCTGTCCGGACCGTCGTCGTTTCCGGAACGCGGGATCAGTTCGGGGGTTCGACCCGGACGACCTCGAGGGCGATGCCGTCGGGGCAGTCGGCCGATTCGGCGAGGCGGCCCTCGACCACCACGTCGTCCCCGGGCGCCAAGCCTCGCCGGTCGCCGGTCAGCACGTAGCGCTCGCCGCCTTCGCCCCCTTCCTCGAGCACGAGGCAGTCGCCGCCGCCGTCGGCGACACGCCCCTGGCGCCGCAGGGTGCCGTCGGGCTCGGTGACGTGGAAGGGCGCGGACACCGCGAGGGGTCGGAAGTAGACGTCCACCAGCACGAAGAAGTGGGTGCGGTCGGTGGTGGCCCAGGTCGGCACGTCGATGACCGTCGACATCGTGCCGAACTCGTCGGTGACGAGCTGGGCGAGGACCTCGAAGCTCGAGCGGGTGGCCCCCATGCCGAGGTAGATCGGGGTGACGGCGGGGAGGTTGGTCGTCTCCACCGTCACCGGGGTGCCGGCCGGGCCGCTGCCCGGCGAGAATACCGGGGCCCGCGTGTGGACGGGGTCCAGCGGCTGGTTCGGACGGTTGCTCGGTGCGGGCTGCTGCATGGCCGACAGGGTCGCTCCTGACCTGACCGACACCATCCTACCACCCTGCGGCACGGGCCAGGGGCATCCGACGGCAGTGAAGCCCGCCCGGACGGGGGCGTTGCCCGGTCGCGAGGTGCGTGCACCCCGTGACGCCCGGCATCGCCGAACGAGGCGTAGTCGCACCGCCTCTTCGTGTTTCCGTGCGCCTGGCCGGGCAGGCGCCTCGCGGCGTTCGCCGCGCCAGGCGGTTGCCGGGGCCGGCGGCCGGTGCGCGGGCTCGGCGCGGGGCGTCTGCGGGGAGGCGAAGTGCGCGCCGATCTGCTAAACTTGCGCGATTCGCGTTTCGGCGGTTCGAGGCGATCCCATGATGAGAGTCCCTGCCGTTTCCGCCGCGGTCCTCGCTGCCGGGCTCGCCGTTCTCGGCGCCGCCGCCCCCGCCGTCGCGCAGGAAGCGGTGGCAGCGCCGCTGGCCGCCGCCCTCGACCTCGACCACGACGCCCTGAACGGCGTGGTCGGGACCTACTGCCAGCGCTGCCACAACGACCGCATGCTGACCGGCAACTTCTCGCTGGACGGCTTCGATGTCGGCGCCGCGGGCGGCGACGCGGAGCGGGCCGAGAAGATGATTCGCAAGCTGCGGGCGAACATGATGCCCCCGCCGGGCATGCGCCGCCCGCCCGCGGAAACCTTGACGGCGCTCGTCGAGACGCTGGAGTCGGTGGTGGACCAGGCGGCCGCGGCCGACCCGAACCCCGGGTACCGGACCTTCCAGCGCCTGAACCGCCACGAGTACCAACAGGCCGTCCGCGATTTGCTGGCGCTCGACATCGACGCCGGCGACTACCTGCCGCTCGACACCATGAGCGCCAACTTCGACAACATCGCCGACGTTCAGTTGCTGTCGGCGACGCTGCTCGACGGGTACCTCCGGGCCGCGGCCGAGGTGAGCCAGCTCGCGGTCGGCAACCCGAACGCGCTACCCAAGCAGACGACCTACGCCAAGTCGCGCGCGTACTCGCAGTGGGATCAGGTGGAAGGCGCCCCCTACGGCACCCGCGGCGGGTTCTCGGTCGTCCACAACTTCCCGGCCGACGGGGACTACGTCTTCCGGATGGCGTTCCAGCACACGACCACCGGCGGCCTGTCGGGGTCGACGATCCGGAACGAGCAGATCGAGATCTCGATCGACGGCGAGCCGGCGGCGGTGCTGGCCATGGACCAGTGGCTGCGGACCTCCGACCCCAACGGCGTGAACCTGGAGGTCGAGGCGCCGATCTTCGTGCGGGCCGGCCCCCGGCGGGTGTCGGCGGTCTTCGTCCGGCAGTTCGAGGGGCCGGTCGAGGACGTCCTCGCTCCCCATGAGTGGTCGATTGTCGACACCGAGATAGGCGACCTGGGGTACGGCATCACCGCCCTGCCGCACATGCGGGACCTCATCATCGACGGTCCCTACGACGTGACCGGCGTCTCGGAGACGCCCAGCCGCCGCAAGGTCTTCAGTTGCCGCCCGACGTCTCCCGACACCGAGCGCGCGTGCGCCGAGGAGATCGTCGGGCGTCTCGGCGCCCAGGCGTACCGCCGGCCCCTGACCGACGCCGATCTCGCGGACCTCATGGGGTTCTACGAGGCGGGCCTCGCGGAGGGCGACTGGGAGACGGGCATCCGCACCGCGCTCCAGGCGACGCTGGCCAGCCCCGACTTCCTGTTCCGCATCGAGCGGCCGGCCGAGGCCGTCGCCCCGGGCGAGAACTACCGCGTCTCGGACGTGGCCCTGGCCTCGCGCCTCGCCTTCTTCATCTGGGGCGGGCCCCCCGACGAGGCGCTGACGGCGCGGGCGGCGGCGGGCGAGCTGTCCGACCCCGACGTCATCGAGGCCGAGACCCGGCGCATGCTCGCCGACCCGAGGGCCGAGTCGCTGGCCACCCGGTTCGCGGCCCTGTGGCTGCGGCTCCAGGACATGGACCAGGTGCAGCCCGACGCGTTCTGGTTCCCCAACTTCGACCGCCAGCTCGCCGACGCCATGCGCCGCGAGACCGAGCTGCTGTTCGACAGCCTCGTCCGCGAGGACCGCAGCTTCTTCGACCTGTTCACGGCCGACTACACCTTCGTGAACGAGCGGCTCGCCCGTCACTACGGCATACCCGACGTCGCGGGGCCGCGGTTCCGGCGTGTCGACGATCTCGGCGACCAGCGGCGGGGCCTCTTCGGCCAGGGCTCGGTGCTGATGCTGACGTCGATGGCCAACCGGACCTCGCCGGTGTTGCGGGGCAAGTGGGTGCTCGAGGTCGTGCTCGGCGTCCCGCCGCCGCCCCCGCCGCCGAACATCCCCGACCTCGACGAGACGGCGGCGGTCATCGACGGCCGGGCCCTCACGACCCGCGAGCGGATGGAGGTCCACCGGACCAACCCGACGTGCAACGCCTGCCACCGGTTCATGGATCCGCTGGGGCTCGCCCTCGACAACTTCGACGTCATCGGGAAGTGGCGCATCCGCGAGAACGGCATGCCCCTCGACACCCGCGGCGAGATGTGGGACGGGACCCCGGTGTCGACCCCCCGGGAGCTGCGGGGGGCGCTGATGAAGCTCGAGGTGCCGCTGGCCCGCACGTTCACCGAGAACCTCATGGCCTATGCCCTGGGCCGGCGGGTCGAGCACTACGACATGCCCACGGTCCGGCGCATCGCCGGGAACGCGCGTGACGACGGCTACCGCATGTCGTCGTTCATCCTGGGGGTCGTTCGGAGCCCCGCGTTCACGATGCAGCGGGCGGAGCCGGCCGGCGCCGGCGAGGCGGGAGCGATCGTGCAGTAGGGCAGTCGGGACGCTGACGGAATCGGCCTTGCCCTTGAGGCCAGGACCCGGGAAACCGTAGCCGGCTGCTCTAGTGCAGTCGGCAACTTCACGTCGGTCGGCGCCCTCGGGGTCGTGCGCCGCGGATGGCGCGGAAGCCGGGGGCAGTGATTGGGCGGCGGCGCCGCCAGGCGGCAGTGGTGCCGCGGGCGGTGATTGACGGGCGAAGTCGCGACGATTGACGGACGGAACATTCAGGAGACGAGACAGGCAGGCTGGGAGACAGACTCATGTTCATCACTGGAAAGCACCTTCCTCGCCGGACGTTCCTCCGTGACGTGGGGACCGCGACCCTGGCCCTGCCGTTCCTCGACGCGATGCGTCCCGCGGGACGGGTGTCGGCGGCCACCGCCGCCGCCCTCGACCCGACCCGCCTCATCACCATCGAGATGGTGCACGGAGCGGCGGGCTCGAACGCCTGGGGAGGCACCCAGCACCTGTGGGCCCCGGCCAGGGCCGGGCGCGACTTCGACCTGAGCGCCGGCGCCCTGAGCTCGCTCGAGCCGTACCGCGAGCACCTGACCATCGTCAGCGACACCGACGTGGGCATGGCGGAGGCGTTCTCGCCGCCCGAGATCGGCGGCGACCACTTCCGCACCAGCTCGGTCTTCCTGACCCAGTCGCACCCGAAGCAGACCCAGGGCTCGGACGTCTTCGCCGGGACCTCCCTCGACCAGCTGCACGCGCAGCAGTTCGGCCAGGAGACGCCCATCCCGTCCATGCAGCTCTGCATCGAGAACGTGGACCAGGCCGGCGGCTGCGCCTACGGCTACACCTGCGTCTACACCGACTCCATCAGCTGGGCGTCGCCGACCGAGCCGCTGCCGGTGACGCGCTCGCCGCGGGTCGCCTTCGAGCAGCTCTTCGGGGTGGGCGGCACGGCCGAGGAGCGCGCCGCCCGGCGGAAGACCGACGCCAGCATCCTCGACTGGATGACCTCGCGGGTGTCCGAGCTCACGCGCGAGCTCGGGGCGACCGACCGGCGGCGGATGGAGCGCTACCTCGACAACATCCGCGAGATCGAGCGGCGCATCCAGCGGGTCGAGGAGCGCAACATGAGCGGCGAGCCGCGCGAGCTCCCGGCGGCGCCGGCCGGCGTGCCCGACTCGTTCGACGAGCACGTCAAGCTGATGTTCGACGTGCAGGCCCTGGCCTTCGAGAGCGACGTCACCCGCGTCTTCTCGTTCAAGATGGGCCGCGACGCCTCGGGCCGGGTCTACCCGCTGAGCGGCACCGACCGGCCGTTCCACTCGGCGTCGCACCACGGCGGCCGCGAGGACGCGATCGTCGAGTTCAACAAGATCAACACCTACCACGTCAGCCTGCTGACGTACCTGATGGACAAGCTGAAGGACGTGCACGAGGGCGACGCCGACCTGCTCGAGAAGAGCGTCATCCTCTACGGCTCGGGCATGGGCGATCCCAACCTGCACAACCACAAGCGCTGCCCGCTGCTGCTGCTCGGCCACGCCAACGGACGGCTCCCGGGCGGATGCCATCTCCGGGCGCCGGAGGGGACGCCGATGGCCAACGCCATGCTCAGCCTGCTGCACGCGCTCGGGCACGAGCGGGCGAGCTTCGGCGACAGCACCGGGGAGTTCGCGCTCAGCATCTGACGCGGTCGGTGCAGTCGACGAACAGCGCCGCCGGGCGTCTGCGCCGGTCGAGGCGCCGACGTCCGGCCGAAAAGTACACGGGGGAGGCGCACCGACCCGCGCAACGGGACGTTCCAGGAGCGGGGCACCGGTTCATGCGGCAGCGACGGCGTTCGGCTGGTCAACCGCCCATTGCGGTCTCGATGCCGAACGGGTTCCGCGAGCGCGGACAGGCTGCAAGTACTTTTCATGGCGGTTGGGGTGCCTGCGCGAAGCCTGACCATGAGCGTTCGGTTGGGCGGCCAGGCGCCGGAATCGGTGCCTGCCGGGCTCGGGCGGGCAGCATTGCCGCTCGAATGCAGCGGGGTTTCCACCACGGGTTGCCGGAGAGCGAGACAGCGGGGGAGAGGGTCATGAGACTTTCACTGCGCGCGGGCGTGGCCGCGTTGATGCTGGCGGCGTTGTGCGCGGCGCCGTCCCTGTGGTCGGTGGCCGTTGCGGCAGCCGATTCCCCGGTGGCGGACGCCGCCGTCCGGGGCGACGCCGAGGCCGTCCGGGCCCTGCTCGAGAGAGGCGCCGACGTGCAGACGGCCCGGCCCGACGGCATGACCGCCCTGCACTGGGCGGCGATGCGCAGCGACGTCGAGATGGCGGGGATGCTCCTCTACGCCGGCGCCAACCTCGAGGCGACGACCCGCATCGGCCACCACACGCCGCTGCACGTGGCGGGGAGGAGCGGCCGGGCCGAGGTGTTGCAGGCCCTGCTCGACGCCGGGGCCGACCCGCACGCCCTGACCGCCAGCGGGGCGACCCCGCTGCACCTGGCCGCGCAGGCCGGGAACGCCGCGGCCGTCGCCGCCCTGCTCGATCACGGGGCGGACGTGAACGCGCAGGAGCGGACATGGGGGCAGACGCCGCTGATGTTCGCGGCCGCCGCCAACCGGCTCGGGCCCGTGAACGTGTTGATGGAGCGCGGCGCCGACCTCGAGGTCGCCACCCGGGTCGTCGATCTCCCCGCTCTCGATTCGATGGACCGGGCGGCGGCGCAGCGGCGGAAACAGGTGCTGGACGGGTTCCGGGCGGCGGCCCCGCCCGTCGAGCGGCAGGGGTGGCAGCCCACCGCGAGCGAGGTCCAGGCCGCGGTCCGCGCCGCGCGGGAAGTGCAGTCGCTCGACGACGTCCCGAGCTTCGAGGGCGGCGCGCAGCTCGAGCGCGGCACGCCGCGCGCCTACACCGAGCGGGTGGGCGTGCAGGGCGGGCTGACGGCCCTGCTGCACGCGGCCCGTCAGGGGCACGCCGACGTGGCGATGGCCCTGCTCTACGCGGGGGGCGACATCGACCGGGCGAGCGGCGACGGCACGACCCCGCTGCAGATCGCGACCATGAACGGCCACTTCGACCTCGCGCTCCGGCTCGTCGAGCGCGGCGCCGATCCCAACGTCGCCACCGACGCCGGGGCCACGCCGCTCTTCGCGGCCCTCAACCTGCAGTGGGCGCCGCGGGCGCGCTACCCGCAGCCCCGCGCCCACGACCAGCAGGAGGCGACCTACCTCGACGTCATGGAGGCCCTGCTCGAGGCGGGGGCCGACCCCAACGTGCGGCTCGCGAAGCACCTCTGGTACATGTCCTACAACCACTGCTGCTCGGAGAGCGTCGACGGGGCGACCCCGTTCTGGCGCGCCGCCTACGCGACCGACGTCGAGGCCATGAAGCTGCTGCGGACCTACGGCGCGGACCCGCATGTGCCGACCCGGGCCCCCGAGCCGCGCCGCCCGCGCGACGGCCGCGAGGCGGCGCCGGATCCGTCCGGCCTGCCCCCGGTCGAGGCCGGCGACCCCGGCGTTTGGCCGATACACGCCGCCTCGGGCGTCGGCTACGGGGAGGGCTTCGAGTCCAACGCCCACCGCCACGTGCCCGACGGCTGGCTGCCGTCCGTGCGCTACCTGGTGGAGGAGCTCGGGGTCGACGTCAACATCCGCGACCACGAGGGCTACACCGCGGTCCACCATGCCGCGGCCCGCGGCGACACCGAGATGGTGCGCTATCTCGTGGAGCAGGGCGCCGACGTGATGGTGGTGAGCCGCCGCGGCCAGACCACCGCGGACATGGCGAACGGCCCGTACCAGCGCACGCTGCCGTTCCCCGAGACGCTGGCCCTGCTCGAGGGCCTCGGCGCCGTCAACAACGACAACTGCGTGTCCTGCTGAGGCGTATCCCCGGGCATGCTCCTTGCGGCTCGTCGGGGGAGCGCCCTCGGCAGTCCGTCGGCGCCCGCCGGCCGTTGCGCGACGCGGCCGGCGTCACGGCTGCCGGCGCAATCCGCGTTCGCGACCTGCCTCAGCTTCCGTCAGGCCGGCTCGACCTCGAACGCTGTCACATTCCGCGCGTCCTTGCTGAACTCCACGCCGACCAGGTGGATCGGCTCCCCTGACGCGCGGTACTTGTCGGCGTAGCCCCGCTCGCGGAGCTGCGCCAGCGCGGCGCCCTCTGCCGCGTGCTCCACCACCTTGAACTCGAACAGATAGACGTTGCCGCGGAAGCGCACCGCCATGTCCGCCCGCCCGCGGTTGCTCGAGTCCTCCACCGTCACGTCGAAGCCCGATGCGGCGAAGTACGAATAGAAGACACTGGCGTAGTAGCCCTCGTAGGCGGCGATGGCGTTGCTCGTGTACCACTCGTAGGGGATGCCCGAGAAGAACCCCTGGAAGAGCGCCCGCATGCCCGCGAAGTCGTTCCTCTCCATGAGGTCGTACAAGCGATCGCTGTTGGCGGTCTGGCGCGTCGCATCCTGCACGAGCTGCCGCAGCAGGCTCTGGTTGAAGCTCTGCCGGACCTCCCGGTTGGGGTAGCCCAGGCGATAGCGGCGGACACCGCCCCGGTCCCGCACCTCCTTGATCGTCAGGTAGCCGGTCTGGAACAGCAGCGCCTCGGTGGCGATGGCGTCGACCTCGAACGACGACAACAACTCGTCGCTGCTCAACATGCCGTCCAGCTCCAGCGAGCTCACCCGGCGCTGGAACAGGGTCTCCACCAGGAAGGCCGGTGTGCCGGTCTCGAACCAGTGCGCCGCGAATGTGCCGCGGCGGAACAGCAGCAGGATGTCGAACGGGTTGTAGACCCCGTCGTCCCCGGTCCAGTTGTAGCCGTTGTACCAGTCGCGAATCCGCTCGCGGTCCAGGCCCGGCAGCTCCGGCGAGAACACCGTGTCGAGGTCCGCCTCGGTGTAGCCGCAGATGGCGGAGTAGCGCGGGTCGAGGGTGAGGTCGATGAGGTTGTTGAGTCCGGAGAACACGCTCACCTTCGAGGCTGTCTCATGCGAGGGGTGCCCCCTCGCGCTCCCCCGCTGAGGGCTCCGGCTGACTCCCGTGAGGAAGCTGAACCGGATGTCGGCATCGCTCGACTTGATCGTCGAGTACAAACCCCGCAGGTAGTCGCGGTTGGCGCGGGCGACGTCGGGCGTCTGCAGCGCATCGAGGATCGGCTTGTCGTACTCGTCGACCAGCACCACCACGCGCCGCCCGGTGCGCTCGTGCAGCGCCTCGAGCAGCGCCGCGAAACGCCCGGGCGCCGTGGCGTATTCCGAGGCCACGCCCGCGCGCCGTTCGGCGGCGGCGAGTTGCTCCATGACGCGCAGCTCGAGTTGACCGGGCGCCGCAAAATGGCCGTTGGCGAAGTCGAGGCGCACGACCGGATGACGCGCCGACCAATCCCACCGGTCGTGAATGCGCAGCCCCGCGAACAGCGGTTCGTTGGCCTCGAACAGCTCCTTCAGCGTGTCGAGCAACAGGCTCTTGCCGAAGCGCCGCGGGCGCGACAGGAAGTAGTGCTTGCCCTCGTCCAGCAGCCGCGCGATGAAGCCGGTCTTGTCGACGTAGTAGCAGTCCTCCTCGCGGAGCTCGCGGAAGGTCTGGAGGCCGATGGGCAGGCGGCGCCTGTTCGTCACCGCTGATCAGGATACCGCGGGCGGCGGGGCTACGCACCGCGCGCCCGTCGGGGGGGTGAGTCGTCAGTACCGATCGAGCCGCTCCCAGAGGCTCTGGAGCCGGGCAGGGGGCGTCGGGACCTGCAGCGCCCACCGCCGGTCTCGGTTCGGCGGTGGAGTCAGGAAGCGGAGGGCGCGGGAGCTGCGACACGAGCAGCGAGCCGAGAATCGGGGGAATCGCCGGTCAACTTGGCAGGTCTCCAGTCGGCGCGAGGGCTGCGCCGCTCGTCATCGGAACCAGGAGCATTTCCGGCCACGAGATCGGCCGCCGGAAGGCCGGCGCGTGGTTCGGGAGGGCGTCGGCGAACGCTGTCGTCAGTCGCTCGACGGTCGCGGTCAGTTCCGTATCGGTTCTGTCGCCTGCCGGTTCCACGCCGATGTTCTTGAGCTTCAGGCCGTTCAGAACGAGCAGGAGTTCCCAGTCACGCAGCGCCGCCGGGCGTCCCTCGACTTCCGTGACGCCGAAGATCAGTCGGTGCACGAGCGATCCGGTTCCCGTGACTTCGTCCTCGACTGACACGACCAGGATCGGGGCCCCGATTCCCTTCAGCGTGGCGGCCCGCACCGGGAGATTGCGGGCTTCGTCGAGGGCGATGTCGAAGAGTGTGTGGCCGACGCCGAGCACCCTCGACGCGGCGCCCTCGCCTCGCAGGCCGCGGTCGAACACGAGTCCGTCGTACCTGTCGCGCACGGCGTAGCTGCGCGACTTCCAGGCATCCGGCGCCCTGATTTCCAGACCGTCCACACCCCTTCGAACGCGGCGCTTGTGCCGGCCGGCGACGAGGGTGAAAAACCGTTCGAGGTCTGGTGTGTCGACCTGCGGCA
Source organism: Vicinamibacterales bacterium (assembly GCA_965207675.1). GTDB lineage: Bacteria > Acidobacteriota > Vicinamibacteria > Vicinamibacterales > UBA8438 > JAJEEA01. The sequence goes on along the minus strand of CBDBMY010000011.1, from coordinate 2,429,507 downwards.
GGTCCCTGCCGACAGTCTGAAAGTCGAAGCGGGACACGTTGCCGAGCATCTCCCGGACGGCTTCGATCACGTCGCGTCCGCCCAGCGTGGCGGTCGATGTATCGAACCATGCCGTCAGCCGTTCACCGGTCATGCCCTGCGCGCCGGAGAACAGCTCGTTGAACACCGAGCTGCCGGCCATGCCGACCACCAACTCGGAGATGTCCTCCGGCTGATCCATGACGGAAGACAGCGCCTGTTGCACGCGCTCCAGCTTTTCGTTCAGCAGGTCCCAGATGCGCGCCTCGACGGTGTTCGGGTTGCGGAGTATGTAAGCGGAGACGGGCCGTGACTGGCCGTAGCGCGACAGTCGACCGACCCGCTGGTGCAGGCGCATCGGATTCCAGGGCATGTCGACGTGCACGAGCACGGCGCATTGCTCCTGAAGGTCGATGCCCTCGCCTCCCGCCTCCGTTGAAACCAGAAAGCGGACCTTGCCGGCGTTGAACGCTGAGGCAGCCTGCTGACGTGGCTGCGCGACAGCGCCGGTCGTCCCCGACGCCTGCTCCAGCCCGTCGAGCCGGTCGTCGCCATTGATGAAGGCGGCTGAACCGAAGCCGAACCGCCGATGCAGCGCATTCACGACGAGCGCCTGTGTCGCCTTGTACTCCGTGAACAGCAGAACCGGTTCGCCGGGCGGAAACTCGTTCTGAATCATCGCCGTGAGCCGATCGATCTTCGTTTCCGCCGATACGGCCGAACGCATGCACGACGAAGGCGTCGCAGAGATGGAACACGGCCTTCTGGCCGAGGCCGAACTTCCCGATGGCTGAGTGGTCAGCGGCCTTGACACTCTCGCCGAACGAGAGGATGCCGTCCCGGTCGCGAGCGCGGAACACGCCGTCGTTCACCACGAGCAGCCCGGGGCCGCGCAGCAACGGGTTGTCGGCGTCCCGCCAGCCGGGCAGCGTATCGAGCCTGACGTGCCGCGCTCTCGCGTCGTCGGCGTTCTGTACGAGCTCCTTGAGGATCGGGTAGCCCGACGCGTAGCGATCCCGGAGGAGGCTCTTGATCTGGTTGACGATCGAGCGCGGAGAGACTGTGATGGGGGGCATCAGGCCTGCTCCACCGCGAACGCCGTCACGTTGCGCGTGGACTTGCTGAACTCCACGCCGATCAGGTGGATCGGCTCGCCCGATGCGCGGTACTTGTCGGCGTAGCCCCGCTCCCGGAGCTGCGCCAGCGCGGAGCCCTCGCCCGCCTGCTCCACCACCTTGAACTCGAACAGATAGACGTTGCCGGCGAAGCGCACCGCCATGTCCGCGCGGCCGCGGTTGCTCGAGTCCTCCACCGTCACGTCGAAGCCCGACGCCGCGAAGTAGGAATAGAACACGCTCACGTAGTAGCCCTCGTAGGCGGCGATGGCGTTGCTTGTGTACCACTCGTAGGGGATGCTCGAGAAGAACGCCTGGAAGAGCGCCTGCATGCCCGCGAAGTCGTTCTCCTCCATCAGACCGTACAGCCGATCGCTATTGGCGGTCTGGCGCGTCGCATCCTGCACCAGGTACCGCAGCAGGCTCCGGTTGAAGCTCTGCCGGACCTCCCGGTTGGGATAGCCCAGGCGATAGCCGCGGACGCCGCCTCGAACGACGACAACAGATCGTCGCTGCTCAACAGGCCGTCCAGCTCCAGCGAGCTCACCCGGCGACGGAACAGCGTCTCCACCAGGAAGGCCGGTGTGCCGGTCTCGAACCAGTAGCAGCCGAACTCGCGTTTGTCGAACAGCAGGAGGATGTCGAACGGGTTGTACACCCTGTCCGCGCCCCGCCAGTTGTAGCCGTTGTACCAGTCGCGAATCCGCTCCCGGTCCAGGCTGGGCAGCTCCGGGGCGAACACCCTGTCGAGGTCCGTCTCCGTGTAGCCGCAGATGGCGGAATACCGCGGGTCGATCGTAATGTCGGTGAGGTTGTTGAGGCCCGAGAACACGCTCACCATCGAGGCTTTCTCATGCGAGGGGTGCCCCCTCGCGCTCCCCCGCTGAGGGCTCCGGCTGACCCCGGTCAGGAAGGTGAAGCGGACGTGGGCGTCGCTGGACTTGATGGTCCCGTAGAGCCCACGCAGATAGTCCCGGTTCCCGCGCGCGACCGCGGGGGCCTCCAGCGCGTCCAGGATCGGCTTGTCGTACTCGTCCACCAGCACCGCGACGCGCTGTCCCGTCCGCGCGTGCAGCGCGCGGAGCAGGTCACGGAAGCGCTCCGGCGCCGTGTCGTAGCGCACCGCGACCCCGGCCTCCTCCGCGGCGGCGGCGAGTTGCGCCATCGCGTTGGCATGCACGTACCCGGGCTCGCCGAAGTGCCCGGCGCCGGAAGTCGAGGCGCACGACGGGATGCCGTACCGACCAGTCCCAGCGGTCGTGGATGCGGAGCCCGGCGAACAGCGGCTCACTGCCCTCGAACAGCTCCTTGAGGGTGTCGAGGAACAGGCTCTTGCCGAAACGCCGCGGGCGCGACAGGAAGTAGTGCTTGCCCTCGTCCAGCAGCCGCGCGATGAAGCCGGTCTTGTCGACGTAGTAGCAGCCCTCCTCGCGAAGCTCGCGGAAGGTCTGCAGGCCGATGGGCAAGCGGCGCCTGGTCATCACCGCCGATCAGCATAGCGCGTGCGGTGCCCGGACAAGTGCGGTAGACTGCCCTCGTCCCGGCAGCAGGAGGTCATGATGCGACACGCGGGAACGTCGGCACGTCCGATCGGCGTGATGGTCCGTGCCCTGGCCCTGGCTGTCGTGGCCGCCGCGCCCGCGGCGGCACAGACGATGGACATCTACTGGATCGACGTCGAGGGCGGGGGCGCGACCCTCGTCGTCTCGCCGTCCGGCGAGTCGATGCTCGTCGATACCGGCTGGCCGCGGCCCGAGGGCCGCGACGCCCAGCGCATCGTGGCCGCGATGGAGGACGCTGGGCTCGAGAAGCTCGACTACATGCTGATCACGCACTTCCACACCGACCACGTCGGAAGCCTCGCCGAGTTGGCCGGGATGGTGGACATCGAGACGTACCTCGACCACGGCGGCGAGACCGAGGAGCGCAACCAGCAGTGGCGCGACATCTACCTGGAGACGGCCGGCGACGCGCGGCTGGTCGCCGGCGCCGGCGACGTCCTGTCGATGGGCGGCGTCGAGGTGCGGATGATCTCGTCGAACATGGAGCTGATCGCCGAGCCGATCAACGACGGCGGGCCCAACCCGCACTGCGCGGGGGCCGAGAGCCGGCCGCCCGCCTCGCCCGAGAACCAGCGCACGCTGGGCGCGCTGTTCAGCTTCGGCGGGTTCCGCTTCGTCGACCTCGGCGACCTCGACTGGGACATGGAGATGAAGCTGTCGTGCCCCGTCAACCGGCTGGGCACCGTCACCGTCTACCAGACGAGCCGCCACGGGGCGTTCGACGGGGCGGGGGCCCCCGCCCACCTGTGGGCCATCGAGCCGCAGGTGGTGGTGGTCAACAACGGCCCCCGCAAGGGCATCACCGCGCCGCACCACTATGACCGCATCGTCGAGGTCCCCGGCGTCGAGGGCATCTGGCAGACGCACCTCGCGCTGGAGGCCGAGGGCCACAATACCGACGAGGACATGATCGCCAACTTCGAGGACACCGACGAGTGCCAGGGCCACTGGCTCAAGGCGTCGGTGCAGGCGGACGGCACGTACACGATGACGAACGGCCGCAACGGGTACAGTCGGACCTACACCGCGCGTTGAAGAGTAGAGCTGGTGGTCGACGACGAACGTGACGACCTGAATGCCGCCGAACGTCGCGCCCTGCACGATGCGATTTCCGAGGCGTGGGCGTCGGCGAAGAGCGGGCGGGTCCGGCCGGCGCAGGTCGTCATCGACGAGTTGCGGCGCCGGCGACGTGAGGGGGAGAGCATGCACACCGGCTTCGCGACTCGGGTCATCGCGTGGGCGATCGTGTTGCTGGCGGGGGCCGCCACGTCAGCCGACGCGGCCGACGTGCGGCTGAAGGAGGCGGTGAGGAGCGGCGACGCCGCCGCGGTGCGCGTCCTCATCGAGCAGGGTGCCGACGTGAACGCGCCCGAGGGCGACGGCGCGACGGTGCTGCACTGGGCGGTTCGGTGGGACAACGCCGCCGTCGTCGAGTTGTTGCTGGAGGCGGGCGCGCGGGCCGGCGCCGCCAACGCCTACGGCGTCACGCCGCTGTCGCTCGCCTGCATCAACCGGAGCGCGCCGGTCGTCGAGCGGCTGCTCGCCGCGGGCGCCGACCCGAACGCCGCGACCTCGATGGGCGAGACCGTCCTCATGACCTGCGCGCGCACCGGGGCCGCCGCCGCGGTGCGCGCCCTGCTCGACGCGGGCGCCGACAACGTCGACGCGCGGGAGTCGTCGAGGGGGCAGACGGCGCTGATGTGGGCGGCGGCCCAGGGGTATCCGGACGTCGTGCGGCTGCTGATCGAGCACGGCGCCGACGTGCACGCGCGCTCCGAGGCCCGCTCGCTCCTCGTGAGCCTGGGCGGGCGCGGCGCCGACCGCGCGGGCAACCTTCCGCTCGGCGGCTTCACGCCGCTGCTGTTCGCGGCGCGGCAGGGCAGCGTCGAGAGCGCGAGACTGCTGCTCGACGCCGGCGCCGACGTGGACGAGACCGCCCCCGACGGCGCCTCGGCCCTGGTCGTCGCGAGCTTCAGCGGTCACGGCGAGCTTGCCGCGTACCTGCTGAGCCGCGGCGCCGAGCCCGACGCGGCCGGGGCGGGCTACGCCGCCCTCCACACCGCGGTCCTGCGCGCGGACGCGGCCCTCGTCAAGACCCTGCTGGCGTACGGCGCCGACCCGGACGTTCGCCTCACGAAGGGCAGCCGGGTCCCGCGGGCCACCCACTGGTGGATACTGCCGGGGTCCCTTGTCGGGGCGACGCCGTTCCTGCTCGCCGCGAAGTACGCCGACGTCGGCATCATGCGCATCCTCGCCGAGAACGGGGCCGACCCATTCCTGCCGATGCGCGACGGGACGACGCCGCTGATGATGGCTTCGGGGGCGAACTGGCCCAACGGCGAGATCGACCGCCACGACCGGCGCGTCCCGCCCGAGGTCGCCGAGGCCCTGCACGCCGACGAGGGCCCGAACCTCGCGGCGACGCGCTTCGCGCTGGCGTTGGGGGCCGACGTGAACGCCCGGAACGCGGCGGGCGACACCGCCCTGCACTCGGCCGTCTTCAAGGCGTGGCCGGCGGTGGTGGATCTGCTCGTCGAGCACGGCGGCGACCTGAACGCCGCGAACGAGCGCAACCGGACGCCCCGGCAGATGATGTGCCACGCGGCGGACGGGCTGCTCGTGCGCTGCGCGGGATAGCTTGGGCGCCGCCGGAAGCGGTACCGGCGGCTGGCGGTTCGGTTGGATCGAGCGGCGCCGCACGCGATGTCCGAGTCGGGCGTCTGCGCGTGGAGCGGCGCGGACGCCGCGAGCATCGGGCGGCAAATCGGAGTCGCCAGGGGATTCCCGCGGCGCGATGTGGGTCGATCGCCGGTCGGTTCAGTCACCGATTCCGGCGGGAGACGAGGGGTGAGGAGATGGCGCACGAGAGAGCGCGTACCGTCGTGACGCCGCGACGGCGCCTCGGGGTCCGGCCGGCCGCGTGGTTCGCCGCGGCGACCGGGTGCCTCGTTATGCAGGCCGCGGTTGCGGTGGCGGGACAGGCCGAGCCCGCGGCGACGCCGGGCGAGTCCGAGCGTGCCGCTACGTCGTCGTCCGCGGCCTCGGTCGAGGCGATGCTGAACCGCTACTGCCTCGCGTGTCACAGCGACGGCGGCTACGCGGCGGGGCGCGTTCCCGTGTCGCTGCAGCCGCTCGACCCGGCGAACGTGGGCGCGCACCCCGCCGCCTGGGAGACGGTGGCGCTGAAGCTGCGGTCGCGCATGATGCCCCCGGTCGGCCGGCCGCGCCCGGACGAGGCCGCCTACGACGCGGTGGCGACGTGGCTCGAGGACGAGCTCGACCGCGCCGCCGCCGCCGATCCCAACCCCGGCCGCACCGTCGCGCACCGGCTCAACCGGGTCGAGTACGGCAACGCCGTCCGCGACCTCCTCGGCCTGGAGGTCGATCCCGAGGCGCTGCTCCCGCCCGACGACGACGACGAGGGCTTCGACAACATCGCCGACGTGCTGTCGGTGTCGCCGACCCTCATGGAGCGCTACCTCTACGCGGCCCGGCAGGTCAGCCAGCTCGCGGTGGGCGACGCCGGGCTGCGGCCGCGGTTCGACACCTACCGGGTGCCCGACCGCGAGATCCAGGACCACCACACCAGCGACGACCTGCCGTTCGGCACCCGCGGGGGCGCGGCGGTGCGCCACTACTTCCCCCTCGACGGCGAGTACACCATCCGGGTCGGGCTGCGCCGCAACTTCTACAACTACATCCGCGGCATCGGCAACGTCGCCCACCAGCTCGACGTGCGGGTGGACGGCGCGCTGGTCGCCACGTTCATCGCCGGCGGCGGCCTGAGCCCCGACGCCGAGCGCTGCATCGCGAGCTTCTGCGGCAGCTCGGGCATGGGCGGGGCCGAGTGGGAGCGGTACGCCAACCACGCCGACGACGACTTCGAGGTGCGGGTGCCGGTCGAGGCCGGCCTGCGGACGGTGGCCGTCGCGTTCGTCGACCATCCCGCCCTCGAGGAAGGGGTCCTGCAGCCGCCGGTCGACATGTCGACGTTCGGCTACAGCACCGACGAGGAGATGGGCGGCGAGCCGGCGGTGGGGAACGTCGTCATCGGCGGGCCGTTCGACGGCGAGACCCCCGACGACGTGGCGAGCCGGCAGCGGCTCTTCGTCTGCCGCCCCGCGGACGGGGCGGCCGAGGAGGCCTGCGCCCGCGAGATCATCTCGACCCTCGCCCGGCGCGCCTACCGCCGGCCGGTGGCCGCGGCCGACGTGGACCACCTGTACGGCTTCTTCGAGACCGCGCGCCGAGGGGCCGACTTCGACGCAGGCGTCCGGACGGTGCTCGAGCGGGTGCTCGTCGACCCCGAGTTCCTCTTCCGCATCCCGCGCCCGCCCGCCGACGCGGCCGACGCGGTCTACCGCATCGACGACATCGAGCTGGCGTCGCGGCTCTCGTTCTTCCTGTGGAACAGCATCCCCGACGACGAGCTGCTCGCCCTCGCCGAGCGCGGCGAGCTCGCGCGGCCCGCCGTCCTCGACGAGCAGGTGCGCCGCATGCTCGCCGACCCGCGGTCGGCCTCGCTCGCCGGCAATTTCGTCGACCGCTGGCTCGAGCTGCACAAGATCCGCAACGTGGCGCCCGACCCCACCATCTTCCCCGCGTTCGACCAGAACCTGCGCGACGCCATGCAGACCGAGACGGCGCTCTTCATGGCGAGCCAGCTGCGCGAGGACCGCGGGGTGGTGGACCTGCTGCGGGCCGACGACACGTTCCTCAACGAGCGGCTCGCCCGGCACTACGGCGTTCCCGGCGTCTACGGGAACCACTTCCGGCGCGTGGTGCTGCCCGACGACCGGCGGGCTGGGCTGCTCGGCAAGGCGAGCATCCTCACCCTGACCTCGTACTCCACCCGGACCTCGGTGGTGAACCGCGGGAAGTGGCTGCTCGAGCGGGTGCTCGGGTCGCCGCCGCCGGCGCCGCCCGCCAACGTGCCGCCGCTCGAGGAGACCGCCGCCGGGGCCGCGCCCACGTCGCAGCGCGAGCGCATGGAGGCGCACCGGCGCAACCCGACCTGCGCCGTCTGCCACCGCGTGATGGACCCGCTGGGCTTCGCCCTCGACAACTTCGACGCCATCGGACGCTGGCGGACCACCGACGACCCGCGGATGCCGGGTCAACGGGGTCCGGTGATCGACGCGTCCGGGGTCATGCCCGACGGCACCCGGTTCGAGGGCCCGGCCGGCCTGCGCGAGTTGCTGCTCGACCGGCAGCAGGAGTTCATCCGGACGGTGACCGGCAGGCTCCTGACGTATGCGCTCGGCCGGCGGCTGGAGCACCCCGACATGCCGGTGGTCCGGGAGATCGTCAGGGAGGCGGCGGAGCAGGACCACCGCTGGTCCGCGTTGATTCAAGGTATCGTAAAGAGCGCCCCGTTCCAGTTGAGGAGGGTCGAATCATGATCGTCACGAAGAAGACCATCGCGCGCCGCACCGTCCTGCGGGGCATGGGCACGGCGCTGGCGCTGCCGCTGCTGAACGGCATGGTGCCGCCCCTGACCGCGCTCGCGAGGACCGCGGCGAAGCCGTCGAAGCGGCTGGGCGTGGTCTACGTGCCGAACGGCATCATCACGCGGAACGGCAACTGGACCCCGGCGACCGACGCCCCCGGGTTCGACCTGCCGCGGCTGCTCAAGCCGCTCGAGCCGGTGCGCGAGCACCTCACGGTGCTGACCAACCTCGACAACCGCGCCGCCTTCGCGCGCCCCGGCGAGGCCCTCGGGTCGCACTCGCGCCCCGCCGCCGCGTTCCTGACCGGCCTCCACGCCGAGCAGACGCAGGGCTCCGAGCTCGACCTCGGGACGTCGATGGACCAGTTCGCGGCGCAGACCCTGGGCCGCGAGACGCGCCTCCCGTCGCTCGAGCTGTCGCTCGAGGGCGCCGACACCTTCAACGGCGTCAGCACCTGCGACACCGGCTACAGCTGCGCCTACCTCAACATCTCGTGGCACGACCGCACCACGCCGATGCCGCGCGAGACCAACCCGCGCGTCGTGTTCGAGCGCCTCTTCGGCGACGCCGGCAGCACCAGCGCCGACGTCCGGCTCGCGCGCGCGCAGCAGCAGCGCAGCATCCTCGACGCCGTCATGGACAAGATCGCGGGGCTGCAGGGCCGGCTCGACGGCGAGGACCGCCGCAAGCTCGGCAACTACCTCGACGCGGTGCGCGAGATCGAGCGCCGCATCGAGATCGCCGAGCGGCAGGCCGACCGCGAGCTGCCGCTGCTCGACCAGCCGGCGGGCATCCCCGTCTCGTTCGAGGAGCACGCGCGGCTGATGTACGACCTCCTCGTGCTGGCGTGGCAGACCGACGTCACCCGCGTCTTCACCTACATGATCGGCCGCGAGCAGAGCGGCACCACCTATCCGCAGATCGGGGTCCCCGACCCGCACCACCCGCTGACGCACCACCGCGGCGACCTCGAGAAGATCGAGAAGGTGACCAAGATCAACCAGTACCACATGCAGCTCTACAGCGAGTTCCTCGCCACCCTGGCGTCGACGCCCGACGGCGACGGCTCGCTCCTCGACCACGCGATGCTGCTCTACGGCGCCGCCCTGCGGGACGGGGACGCCCACGTGTACGACAACGTCCCCCTCCTCCTCGCCGGGCACGACGGCGGCACCATCAAGGGCGGCCGCCACCTCGTGTACCCCAAGGGCAAGAACCCGATGACCAACCTGCAGCTCACCATGCTGCAGAGGCTCGGCGTGCCCGTGGAGCACTTCGGCGACAGCACCGGCACCCTGAAGGAGCTGACCGGCCTGTCGTAGCGCACTCCTCGCCAGGCGGCCGGGGTGACGTCCGTCACCCCGGCCGTCCCGGCCGCTGATCTCCGTCGCGAATCGTCCGTGGCCGACGATATCGATTTTGTTGTCAACAGGATCGATGCTCATGGCGAGCCCGAAGGCGCGGCAGGAGGTTGCGGCATTCTCTACGAACAGACGTTCGCGAAGCCGCCCAAGAGTTCGTGAGGCTGCGGGACTGTGGCCACGGTCGCGGCGGCGGGTGGGCTGAACGGCGCGTCCCAAGCCTGCCGGCATCCATAGCGGACGATCCGAAATCGTCCTTCGCGCCATGCGTCTTCGGGACTGTGATACAGACTGGTCTCAGTACGGTCTTTATGACAGGTTGATGTGGAGGAGCCGCCCGTGTCCGAAGTTGGCGCATTCGAAGCGAAGACGCATCTGCCGCAACTGCTCAAGCGCGTGGAGCGGGGCGAACGATTCGTGATCACGAGGCACAAGCACCCCGTGGCCGAGTTGATCCCCTTTCGGCGGCGGGACGCCGACAGAATCCGCGCCGCCATCGACGGTCTCAAGGAGTTTCAGCGGACTCACAGCCTGGGGGGCTGTCGGTTCGGGAGATGATCGAGGAAGGGCGGCGCTACTGATGGCGTTCGTCCTCGACTGTTCGGTCACCATGGCGTGGATGTTTCCGGACGAGGCGACCGAGGCGACCGATCGCCTGCGCGAGGCGCTGCTCGACACTCGCGCCTTCGTCCCGGCTTTGTGGCCGGTCGAGACGGCGAACGCGCTGCTGGTCGCGACCCGCCGCGGTCGGGTCGGTCAGGATGAGTGGCCGGAGATTCGCGCGCACCTCGACGCGCTGCCGATAGAGGTCGACCCGGTCTCCGGGTCGCGCACGTGGGGTGCGGTGCTCGACCTGGCGAACGCACACGGGATCGCCGTCTACGATGCGATGTACCTGGAGCTGGCCACGCGGATGCGCATGCCGCTCGCCACGCTGGACCCGGCTCTCCGGGCGGTGGCACAGGCGGCCGGTGTTGAGGTACCGGCCATCGACTGAGCGGGGCAGGTGCGCCGATCACGGCGTACGGCATACCGGTCCGCTCGGAATCGTGGCGACCCGATCGAGCAGGCTCACCCGATCAGCCGGTCGAGGCACGCGCTGGGCTGGCGGGTCGCTTGCCGGCGCCGCTCGATCAGGCGAATCGCGGTCTGCCGGTCGACGCCGCGCGAGGCCTGGAGCGATTTGACGGCGTCGTCGCCCAGACGGAACGCCAACTCGAGCCGCTCGGCCGGGGACATCCGTCGGATCTCGGCGTCGGTGCGCGCGCGGAGGTCCGAGGCGACGGACTTCATGATGCGAGTATACCGCCTGCTACCGTCCGCGAACTGGTCACGTGGACTCGCGCAGGATTCGCCCCCGAGAGCAGACCAATCGCTCACCACGTTATTCTGATGGTTGTGCTCGACGACTCGCGACAGGTCCTTGGGGTCGACCTCGCCTGCCGGAGTTGGGATGACATCGGCTCGGCGTTGGTCGCATTCGGCGACGGGCGCTTCAGACGTGCCGTGCCGGGGGGCGTGGCGTGGCCGACGGAGGAGCTCACCCCGGCCGCCGTTGCGCGATGCATCGATGTCTTCGCCCGCGACCATGACGTCGCTGCCGTCTCCATCGATGGTCCGCAGGCTTGGCGAGATCCGGCGGCACCATCCAATCGCCCGGGCGTTGGCCGAGCGTGCGAGTACGAGACCCGCACGCCGGGAAAGACCGGCACCCGCGGTGTGGCCTGTCCCTCGACGTTCCTTCGGTGGATTCGATTCAGCATCGACGTCTTTGCCGAGTTGCTCTGCCGCCCCGATGTTGCGCTCGTCAACGACCACGCCGGAGACATCCGTCCGCGTCCAGCGGGCTACTGGTTGCTGGAGTGCTTCCCGACATCGACCTGGCGAACATCCGGGCTCGAGCCGCTGCCGGGGCATCGCCGGGCCCCGGTTGAGGTCATCGAGAGATTCGCCCGGCGTCTCGTGGCTGCCTACGGTCTTCCGTCCAGCGCGGTGACACGCGACCACGACGATCTGCAGGCCGTTGTGTCGACGCTCCCGGCCGTCGGTCTGCTCGGCGGTCCAGCACGCGCATGCACGCGCGGGCAGCCGGTGCGGTCCGTGGGTGGCGTACTCGTCGAGGGGCTGATCTGGGACGCGGCACCGGCCGGTGGAGCGGGGGCGCCTGTTCCGGTCCGACCTGCCGCGACCACGCTTCTGGCCGACGATCGCGACGTGCGACTCGAGATGTGTATCGAACGAGGCGTCGCGCTCTTTCGTGAGCTCGTACGCCGAGCGAATGCGGGTGAGGCAGTGGGGATCAGCTACAAGGGCTTCGTCGAACACGTGCATGGCGCTCCGTTCTACGAGGTCCGGGGACGGCCCTGGTCCCAGTCCGACACGTCCGACGTGTTGCACCTGGCGAATCAGATTACCGGTGCGGTCGGGCGGCAGTCGGTGCGACGGGGGAATGTCGTGATCCAGGCGGGTATGGACACCTTCATCTGGCCGAAGACGCCACCGCACACGAGGCCGGCGCGGGCCTGGAACGGCAGTCTGCAATATTCGCGCGACGAGTGGTTGTTTGTATTCCCGGATGGGACACGCCGACTCATAGCCGAGGACTGAGGTGCCGTTCCTGGAGGGCTCCGCAGGTCCTGTAGACCCAAGCGCGTGGGTCAGGCTTCCTTTTGAGGGTCTTCTCTCCCCGCGTCCGGCCGCGCGGCCTTGTCCAGGTACCTCCGCGCCGTCTCCCGGATGCGAGCCGCGTGCGCGAAGATGTCATTCACCCGGTCGATGGCCACTTTCTCTTCAGCCCACTCTGGCCCGATCAACCCGATCTTCTTCTGGGGTGAATTGAAGTACAACCGGCAGATCGTCTGCTTCCAATGGTCCAGCACTATGGAGCACCGGGACTTCGAGTCGCGGAGGATGACGCGATCGGCTGCCACGTCGGGTGCCAGGATCGCCGTCACCGCGTAGTAGCCACGCAGCTCTTCCTCGGTCGTGACGATGTCGCTCTCGGCCACTTCCGCGGTCTGAGTATCGTCGCCGCTGGTCGGGGGCTCCTCCTCGTCGGACGACAACGCCGACTTCAGCCGGTCGCTGATCCGCCGCGTCAGGAACTGGTGCATCGCCTTCCGGGTGGCCCGCTCGAACTGCTCGACCACGGCCTTCGTCTTCACGCCGTCGTAGATCTGGCTCGCGAAGTGGCGTACGAGCGCCTCGGACGGGTTCGCCCACTCGGCCGCCAGCAGGCGCAGGACCTCTCGCGTGTACTTCAGGTCTTTCGAGGTATCGAGGATCTTGTCCAGGTCGAACGCGGGCTTCGTGAACCGCTTGAGTTCGTCGGCGTCGATGGACTCGGCGTCGGCCATGTTCAACTCCAGGAACGGCCTCTGGTCCATCTTGTTGGGTTCGTCGATGTCCGAGAAGAACCGGTAGGTCACTCCGTCGGTCAGGACGCCGAGGCGCGCGGCCGTCACGCTGAAGTATCGGTAGAGCTGCGACGCCGGCTCCTTCGACAGGTCGACGCCGTAGTGCTTGCACTCGAACAGCATGATTGGCGAGCCGTTCGCGACGATTGCGTAGTCGACCTTCTCGCCCTTCTTCGTGCCCACGTCGGCAGTGAATTCGGGCACGACCTCGTCGGGGTCGAACACGTTGAACCCGAGCACGTGCGTGATGAACGGCAGGACCAACGCGGTCTTCGTCGCCTCTTCCGTCTTGACGCTGTCGAGTCGCTTCGCGATTCGGCCGGACACCTCGCGGACGCGGTCGGCCAAGTCCATCCCCTCGAGTGACTGAATCATGAGTACTCCACGGCGCCTGCGGGCGCGCCCTCGCGTGAGTCAATGAACGCCGTCACTGGCCAAAAACCCCACATGCTACCATGGCGGACCGTTCAGACGACCGCTATCGACGCGTTCACGCGCTACGCGTCAGCGCGGCAACCAGGCGCAGGTGGTGGCGTCCGGAGCGGCGGTAGTGGGGGCGAGCCAAGTCGAGGGATTGTGCCGATGGAGATGGTGTCCAGCATCGGTCTGGGAGTCGGCCTTGCCGCCGCGTGCGGCTTCCGGGTCTTCCTGCCCGTGCTGATCATGGGGCTGGCCGCCCGCGCCGGCTTCCTCGAGTTGACCGAGGGCTTGGAGTGGATGGCGGCTACCCCCGCCCTGTTGACGTTCGCGGTGGCGATGGCCTGCGAAACCGCCGCCTACTACGTCCCGTGGCTCGACAACCTGCTGGACACGGTCGCGATGCCGGCGGCGGTGGCGGCTGGCACCCTGGTATCGGCGGCGAACGTCGAGACCGCGACACCGCTCCTGAGCTGGAGCCTGGCCGCCGTGACCGGCGGCGGGGCGGCGGCCGTGGTCCAGGCGGGAACGACCCTGCTGCGCGGCGCTTCGACCCTCGTCACCGGCGGCTTCGGCAACCCGGCGGTTTCGACCGCCGAGAACGGGGCGGCCATCGGACTGTCCCTCCTCGCGCTCATGGTGCCCGTGCTGGCCTTGGCCACCGTGCTGGTGCTGGTCGGGGTGGTCGTCGCCAGGATCCGGCGGCGTGCATTCAGGCCGCGCCCGGCGGGCTTCTGAGCGGGTTCGAGGGATCCCGATGCGGAGAATCGGCGGCGGCGGTGGAGCTGTGGAATTTCCATGTAAATCCGCTATAGTGTTGCTGGAATGTACAGGCGGGCCCTGGATCTCCGCGCCCTCGTCGAGCACCGCTCCGTCTTTCTGTTCGGGCCCCGCCAGACCGGCAAGAGCACCCTCGTCCACCACGCTTTCCCCGAAGCGGCGTTCTACGACCTCCTCGAGGCCGACACGTTCCACCAGTTGAGCACCCACCCCGAGCACCTGCGCCAGACGCTGGAACCGGGGCGGCGGATCGTCGTCGTCGACGAGATTCAGAAGTGCCCGGCGCTGCTGGACGAGGTCCACCTGCTCATCGAGCGGAACCCGTCGTTGCGGTTCGTTCTGACCGGAAGCAGCGCGCGCAAGCTCAAGCGTGGCGGCGCCAACCTGCTGGCGGGCCGGGCGCGGGTGGTCCGGCTGCACCCGCTGGTGTCGGCCGAGATCGATGGAGACCGTCTCCTGGATCGAATCAACCACGGAGGACTGCCGGGGTTCCTCGATGCGGCGGAGCCGCGGCAGGATCTACGGGCCTACGTCGGTACCTATCTGCAGGAGGAGATTCAGGCGGAGGGGCTGACCCGCTCCATCGGCAACTTCGGGCGCTTTCTGGACGTTGCGGGCCTGACCAACGGGGAGCAGGTGAACTTCGCGGCCGTGGCCTCGGACGCGGGGCTCGCGCCCAGCACCGTGCGCGAGCACTACCGGATTCTCGAGGACACCTTGGTAGGCGAGCAGTTGCCGGCGTTCCGGAGGACCCGCAGCCGGAAGCCGGTGTCGACCGCGAAGTTCTACTTCTTCGACGTCGGCGTCGCCAATACGCTGCGGCGCACCGGGACCATCGAGCGCGGGTCGGACGCGTACGGCCGGGCGCTCGAGCACCTGGTGTTCCTGGAACTCCGGGCCTGGCTGGACTATCGGCGCCGGGACGATCCCCTCGCCTACTGGCGGAGCCGCTCACAGCTGGAGGTCGACTTCGTGATCGGCGATGCGGTGGCCGTCGAGGTGAAGGCGAAGTCGCGCGTATCGACCCGTGACTACAAGGGGCTGCTCGCGCTCGCCGAGGAGATCCCGCTCCGCCGGAAGCTCGTGGTGTCCCACGAGCCTCGCCGCCGTCGGGAGGACCACGGCGTCGAGATCGTGCCGGTGCGGGAGTTCATGGACGCGCTGTGGGGCGGCGAGATCGTCGAGTGAACCTTGCGAGGCCGATACCATCGACTGTCGGCCGGCGGGGCCGTTCTTCAGGCCGAATTCTGCACCCGAAGGCAGCCCGTCTCTGCGGGCACGCGATGCTTCTCGTCAGCGTCCTCGACCGGGGGATGCTGCTCCCGAGTGCCTCGAGCGCCCGCGGGCGGAGCTGCTCGGCGTGGCGCGGGAAGCGCTCGCCGTTGGCGAGTGAGGACCGGACGCCACGGCTTCCTTGCGCGACCTCGGCAGGATCGGCATGATTCGGATGGGGTGTCCGTGCCGGGTGATCTTCGCCGCGCGTTCCGATCGCTGGCCCGCCGCCGCACGTTCGCGGTGATAGCGGCGCTGACGCTGGCCCTGGCGTTCAGCATTCCCGCGGTGGTGCTGTCGACGATGGACCGGCACTTCTGGCGGCCGCTCGACCTGCCCGAGTCGGACCGGCTCTTCACGGTGCAGATGCAGTTCGAGGACGGCTACGCCTCGACGCTGGGCCATCCCGCGCACCTGCGGCTGCGCGAGGTGGGGGCCGAGGCGGAGGCGTTCTCTCTCGCGGCCTTCGGCATCCTCGATTTCACGCTCGTGGCCGGGGGCGCCCCCGCCCGGGTGGACGTCGCCCTGGTGACCGGCGACTTCTTCACGGTTCTGGGGGCGGCGCCGGCGCGCGGCCGGCTGCTGGCGCCGCGAGACGACGACCCCGGCGGCGCACCGGCGGTGGCCGTGGTGTCCCACCGGGCCTGGACGGCGCACTTCGGGCGGGACCCGGACCTCGTCGGACGCACCGTGCGCCTGGGGCGGCAGGTCTTCACGGTCGTCGGCGTCTCCGGCAACCCGCTCTCCGGTCCGGCGCACGATCCGGACTTCTGGGTCCCGGTGTCGGCAGTCCACCAGCTCTTGCCGCCCGCCAGGGTCGACATCCTCCTCGGCCCCTCCGGGGGCTGGCTGCACGCGGTCGGACGGCTGGGCGCGTCGACGTCGCTCGGCGACGCCACGGCGCTGGCGGCGCTGGCCCGGGACCGGCTGATCGCCGATGTGCCGGCGATGGGGATGGGGGCCGAGGACTGGTGGTACGTCGCCCGGCCCGTCAATCACGTCCGGCTCGGACCGGAGTCTCACCGCGAGGCCGCCCGGTTCCTGACCATCCTGGCGGTGATCACGGGCATCTTCCTCCTGGCGGCGTGCAGCAACATGGTGCTGCTGCTGCTGACCCGCGGGGCCGAGCAGGCCCACGAGCTGGCGGTGCGTCGTGCGCTGGGGGCGTCGCGCCGGGACCTCGTCCGGCCGCTCGCGGCCGAGCTGGCGGTGCTCGTCGGGGCCGGCGGGCTGGCCGCGCTCGCGGCCCTGCGGTGGTTGGGGCCCGTGCTGTCGGCGCTGCCGCAGCTGGCGCCGCTCGGCGCGGGGACGGCGGACCCGGGCGCCGGGGCCGCGCTGTGGACGCTGGCCGTCGCCGGGGCGACGTGGGCGGCCGTCTGCCTCGGGTTGCTGCTGCTGATGTCGTTTCGCCCCCCGACCCCCCCGGGGACGCCGGGCCCCGGGACGACGGGCCGCGGCGGGCGCCAGCGGGCCCTGGTGACGGCGCAGGTCTCGGTCTCCGCGGTCCTGGTGGTGGCGGCGGGGCTGCTGCTGCGCAGCGCCCAGGGCGTCGCGTCGATCCCGCGCGGCTTCGTCCCCGAGGACGTCGTCGTCGCCCAGCTCCACACGTCGTACTCGGAGGCCGAGGCGCACGCCTTCCATGGGCGGCTCCTCGACGCGCTCCGCGGCGGCGGGCTGGTCACCTCGGCGTCGCTCGCCTGGCACACCCCGCTCAGCGTCTCCGCCCTGAACATCTCGGTGGAGACTCCGGGGACCTCGCTGCTGGTTCTGGGGAACGCGGTGTCCGCCGGCTACTTCCGCACCCTCGGCGTCGCGGTGCTCGAGGGCCGCGAGTTCACCGCCGCCGACCACGCCGACTCGCCGCTCGTGGCAATGGTCAATCGCACGCTGGCGGAGCGTCTCTGGCCCGGCCGCCCGGCGGTCGGTCAGGTACTCACGTTCCCGTTCAGCGGCGGGGACCGGACGGTGATCGGCGTGGTCGACGACATGCGCTACCGCGCGCTCGCGGAGCCGACGCGCCCGCTCGCCTACCTGCTCCTTGCCCAGCAGCGCTTCCACTCCCGTGCGTTCCTCCACGCCCGGTCGCCCGCCGGTGCGGGCGCGACCCTGCAGCACGTCCGGCGGGTGCTCGCCGGCCTCGACGCCGGGGTGCCGCTGAGCGGCGCCGGCGCGCTGAGCGACAGGGTCGACGAGGCGCTCGCCCGCTGGCGGGCGCCGGCCCTGCTCGCCGGCCTCCTCGCCCTGGTCACCCTGGTGCTGACGATGGGCGGGCTGTACGCGGTCGTGACGATGGCGGTCGGCCAGCGGACGCGCGAGCTGGCGATTCGGGTTGCCCTCGGCGCCCGCGAGGCCTCGGTGCGCTGGATGGTCCTCGCCGAGGGGCTTCGGCTGGTCGCGGCGGGGGCGCTCGTCGGTCTCGCCGCCGCCGTGGCGCTGACGCCGCTTCTCGCGAGCCAGCTCTACGGCATCGCCCCCCACGACGCGGCGACGCTGGCCGGCGGCCTGGTCGGGCTGCTCGCGGCCGGCGGCCTTGCCTCCGACCTGCCGGCCCGGCGCGCCGCGCGCCTCGACATCGCCGCCGCGCTGCACGCCGAGTGAGCCGGCGTCGGGATCCGTCGGGGCCCCGGCGCGGCCGTCCACTTCCGTTGACGCTCGACTGACGGTTCCTCGAACGCGGTACCTCCCGTAGTGCCCGACGCCGCGCCGATCGTCGGGAGGTGACCGACTTCATGATGCGAGCAAGCCCCGTCTACGGCACGGCGTCCTGGCGCTGAGCAGTGTCCCCTGCCTCGAGAATGACCGCCCCGTTCTCCACCCCCCTGAACGCCGTCATCCCGACGACGTCGAACTCCGGCGGGACCTCGTTCAGCTCCCGCTCCATCGTGCTGATGCGATTGGTCGCCAGCACGATGTAACGGAACCGCCGGCCCTCGGGATCGAGGGCCATCACCACGACGGCATCGTCGGCCGAGACGAACGTCGACCTGCCGCCCTGGCTCCCGGCAAAGCGGTAGCCGGCCGCCCCGGCGGCGTTCAGCTCCTGCTCCAGTTCGCCGCTGTCACTGGCGCCGATCAGCTTGAATCGTTCCTGTGCCTGCGCCGGCGACATGGCCAGCAACGCGCATGCCGCGATCGGGATCCACCCCAGCTTCTTCATTTCCGACCTCCATTCGGCGCCGTGAGCGCGACCCCAACCAGGAGTGACGTGACTACGTCCAACCTAACCTGACCAGGCTCGGCTCTGCACGTCCGGTGTTACCAGGGACGAGATCAACGAGCGTTGACGGTTACCGCAGCTCCCGGAAGAACCCCCGCAGGTCGTCGACGTACAGCTCCGGCTCCTCGCTCGCCGCGAAGTGGCCGCCGCTCGGCATCATCGTGAAGCGGACGAGGTTGTAGCGCGCCTCGAGCCAGCGCCGCGGCGTGAAGCGGAACTCGCCGGGGAACGCCGCGCAGGCCGTCGGCACCTCGATGCGCGGCGGGTCGGGCGCGTTGGCGCCGTGCCGGCCCTCGTAGTAGTAGCGGGCGGCCGAGGTCGCGGTCTCCGTGGCCCAGTAGATGGTGAGGGTCGTCAGCAGCTCGTCCTTGCTGAAGCGGGTCTCGGGGTTGCCGTCGCAGTCGCACCAGCTCCGGTACTTCTCGACGATCCACGCCGCGAGCCCGACCGGCGAGTCGTTGAGGCTGTAGCCGAGGGTCTGCGGCTTGGTGCCGTGCATGTGGCTGTAGCCGCGCTCCTCGTCGGTCCAGAACGCGGCGCGCTCCTCCATCAGCGCGATCTCGGCGGGCGGCACGCCGGCGGTGGGGTCGTCGGGGTCGGGCGGGCCGGCGGTGCACAGGTTGAGGTGCAGGCCCGCCACGTGCTCCGCGTCGTTGGCGGCCAGCCACCGGCTGATACCGGCGCCGAGGTCGCCGCCTTGGGCGCCGTAACGCTCGTAGCCCAGCCGTGCCATGAGCTCGGCGAAGATCGCTCCGGTGCGGTCGCGGCCGTAGCCGAGCCGCCGCGGCCGGTCCGAGAACCCGTAGCCGGGGATGGACGGGACCACGACGTGGAAGGCGTCCTCGGCGCGCCCGCCGTGGGCGACGGGGTCGGTCAGGGGCTCGATGACCTTGTCGAACTCCGCGAAGGTCCCTGGCCAGCCGTGGGTCAGGATCAGCGGGAACGCGTCGGGCTCGGCCGAGCGGCGGTGCACGAAGTGGATGTCGAGGCCGTCGATGGTGGTCTTGAACTGCTCCAGCCGGTTGAGCCGGCGCTCCTGCGCCCGCCAGTCGAACTCGTCGCGCCAGTACTCGACGAGCTGGGTCAGGTAGGCCTGGTTCATCCCGAGCTGCCACCCGACGCCCTCGGGCTCGTCGGGCATGCGGGAGCGCGCGAGCCGCTCCTTCAGATCGACCAGCACGTCGTCGGGGACGTCGATGGTGAACGGCTCGATGGCGGCGCTGGCGGCGGGCTGGCTCGCGGCCGCCCGTGTCCCGGCCGACCACGGGGCAGTTTCCAAGAGGGTGGCGCCCAGCGCCATGGCCAGCGCGACGAACAGGGCGGCGACGGGTCGTCTCATGGTGGTGCTCCCTTTCGCGGTGTGAGCGGGCCGAGCGGGGTAATGGCGGATCGAGCCCGGATTGTACATCCGCCCCGCGGCCGGCGTCCCCCGGCCCCGAGCCGTGTCTTCCATGGCCCCGAACGGCGTCTCCACGATCGGCCGACCCGGCCCGCAAACGCCGTCGGGGCACGCGACCGCCGCTCACTTGCCGGTCCCGCGCGTCCGAGGCCGCCGGTCGCGACCGCGGCCGGTCCGTGCTTCCCCCGATTCGAAGCCGGATCAGGAAGCGGAGTGCGAACACGGGACGACGGTCCGGGCATTGGCCCCAACGAACCGCAGCCGGTATAGTTGCGGTGCGGCGTCATGCGGCGCGCGAGGGAGGAGCAAGAATGAAACGAAGCAGATACTTGGCCACGCTCACGATGGTCGGCGTGGCCCTGACCGGGGCGACGTACCAGGCGCAGAACGAGCGGGCGGCCCTCGCGGTCCAGCAGATCACCGACAACCTCTACGTGCTGGGGAACGCGCCGGAGGTGCAGGGCATGGGCGGGGGCGGGAACACCGCCATCTTCATCACCGACGACGGCGTCGCCCTCGTCGACACGAAGATCTACGGCTACGGCCAGGACATCATCGCCGCGGTGGGCGAGCTGACCGACAAGCCCATCACCCACGTCATCAACACCCACACCCACTTCGACCACAGCGGCGGCAACACCGAGCTGCCCGACACCGTGAGCTTCGTGGTGCACGAGAACACGCTGGCCCAGATGTCGCGCGAGACCTGCCAGCCGGTCACCAACTGCGACGCCTTCAAGGGCGACAACGCCGGGTACCTGCCGAAGCTCGCCTACTCCGACCGCATGTCGCTCTTCAACGGCGCGGACCGCATCGACCTCTACCACTTCGGCCGCGGCCACACCGACGGCGACACGTTCGTGGTGTTCCGGGAAGCCCGCACCATGCACACCGGCGACATGTTCCAGCGCAAGGGGCTGCCGTTCATCGACGTCGCCAACGGCAACGGCAGCGCCAACGAGTTCGGCGAGACCCTGAAGAAGGCGGTGGCGGGCGTTTCCGGCGTCGACACCGTCATTCCGGGGCACAACCCCACGCCGGTGACGTGGGCCGAGTTCGTCGACTTCAGCGGGTTCTTCAACGACGTGGTGAGCAAGGCGCAGCACGGGAAGGCGGCGGGGCTGTCGGTGGACGAGGTGGTCGCCGCCTACAGCGTGCCGGGCCAGTACAGCGACTTCGCGGCGCCGGAGGGGAGCCTGCGGACGACCGTGCAGCACGTCTACGACGGGAACTGAGCCGACGAGGTGGAACCGGGGGGGAAGGCCGGGTCCGTGACGTTCGGCGAGAGAGCGTCCCGGCGCGACCGGAGCGGTGCTGCCGCACGACGGAAACTGAGAGAAACCGGTCCGTGACGTTCGGCGAGAGAGCGTCCCGGCGCGACCGGAGCGGTGCTGCGGAACGACGGAAGCTGAGGGAGGCGCGGCCATGACGTTCGCCAGAGGGCATGTCGGCGTGGCGGCTGCGGCGGTGCTGCTGGCCGTCTCGGTCGCGGGCGCCCAGACGAGCAACGATCCGTTCGCGGCGCCCATCGCCGCGACCGACGGCGTGATCACGGTCGGCGCCGTCGAGTTCGCGGCGCTGCCGGACTTCCGCGGCGAGACGGCGCGCATGATGCGCCTCGTCGACGAGCCGGGCACCGGCCGGCTCTTCGTCAGCGACATGTGGGGCCTCGTCTACACCGTCAGCTACGACGGCGGGACGGTCACGCGCTACCTCGATCTCACCGACGCGCGCTGGGCTGTCGACGTCCATGCGAGGGGCCGCGAGCGCGGGTTCCAGAGCTTCGCCCTCCATCCCCAGTTCGCCGAGGCGGGTGCGCCGGGGTACGGCAAGCTCTACGCCTGGACCGATTCGAGCAACACGGCGCCCCCGGCCGACTTCACGCCCGGCGGCGGCAGCGACGCCCACGACACGATCCTCCTCGAGTGGACGGCCGCCGACGCCGCCTCGCCGGTCTACGACGGCGGCCCGCCGCGCGAGCTGATGCGCGTCGAGCAGCCGTTCGGCAACCACAACGGCGGCCAGCTCGCCTTCAACCCCCTCGCGGCTCCCGGCGACCCCGATTTCGGCCTGCTCTACGTGGGGTCGGCGGACGGCGGCAGCGGCGGCGACCCGCTCGACCTCTCGCAGGACCTCGGCTCGATCTTCGGCAAGGTCCTGCGCATCGACCCGCTCGGCTCGAACAGCGCCAACGGCCGAGTACGGCATACCCGCCGACAATCCCTTTCGCGGGCGACGGCGACGATGCCACCCTCGGCGAGATCTACGCCTACGGGGTGCGGAACCCGCAGCGCCTCGCGTGGGACGCGCGGAACGGCAACATGTTCCTCGCCGACATCGGGCAGAACATCGTCGAGGAGATCAGCCCGGTGTGGTCGGGCGCCAACCTCGGCTGGAACGACTGGGAGGGGAGCTTCCGGTTCATCAGCCGCCGCGAGGTGAGCCTCGTCGACCCGCGCGGCGAGCCCGGCCTCGCCTGGCCCGTCGTCGAGTACGGCCAGCTCGACCCGCTGCTCGGGCCGCGCTCGCACGCCACCGGGCTCGTCGTCTACCGCGACGACGCGATTCCGCAGCTCGAGAACCTGCTGCTCTTCGGCGACGGACCCAACGGCGAGGTCTTCTACCTCGACGCCGACCAGCTGCCCGAGGGCGGCCAGGACCCGATTCGCCGCGTGCTGTTCGAGCACGAGGGGGAAACCCGCACGTTCCTGCAGTTGATTCAGGAGAAGAACGCCGAGCAGGGGCGGACGCCGACGAGCCGCGCCGACGTGCGCATCGACACCGGCCCCGGCGGCCGGATCTTCCTGCTCAACAAGCACGACGGGGTGATTCGACTGCTCGTTCCGTAGCCGAGCGTCATCGATTGAGATCGCGTCTCATTCTCAGTCGTGCTATGATACGCCCCGCATGGAGAGGGCAGAGCCGGACCAGGTCGTGTGCGCGTGCCTGCAGGTCACCGAGGGTCAGTTGCGCGTGGCGGTCGAGCAGAACGGCGTCCAGACCGTCCGCGAGCTCATCCGCGCGACCGAGGCCGGTACCGGCTGCACCGCCTGTCACGGCCGGCTCGAGAACTGCCTGACCCGCTGGTCGAGCCCGCCGCCCTGCCTGCCCGACCCGTCCGGCGAGACCTACGCCGGCCCTCCGGCCTGATCCGAACGCCCCGCTTCGCATCGTCCCGCCCCGCCGCCGGGCCGCTCCATGTCGACCGCGCCGTTTACGGCGCAGGCTCCTACCGCTCGTGGCCTCCCATCTGCTCCGACAGGTAGTTCTCGATGCCGACCTTCTCGATGCGGAAGAGCTGCGTCTCGGCCCAGTCCACGTGCTCTTCCGACTCGGAGAGAATCGGCTCCAGAATCTCGCGGGTGCCGTTGTCGCCGAGCTGGGTGCACAGGGCGATGGCCTCGTTGTAGTGCTTGACGCCCTTCAGCTCGAGCTGCAGGTCGTTCTCGAGCTGCTCCTTCACGTCGGTGCCGACCCGGATGACGTCGTAGCGCGCGATCTCCGGGGTCCCCTCGAGGAACAGGATGCGGTCGATGAGCTGCTCGGCGTGCTTCATCTCGCCGATCGACTCCTCGTGGTGCTTCTTCGCCAGGTGGTGAAAGCCCCAGTTGGCGCACATCTTGGCCTGGCAGAAGTACTGGTTGATAGCCGTCAGCTCGATGGTCAGCGCGCGGTTCAGCGCGTCGATCACCTGGGTGTTTCCCTGCATGGTTCACCTCCGTCTCATGACGCGCGGCCTCCACGTCTCCCTTATGTCGGGAGACGCGCCGGCATCGGCCGGCATGGAGCCGCGCTGCTTCCATCTTAACAGGCCGTGGCGAAGCCCCGCGTTGCGCAGAGCGCGGCGACGCGTCCGCCCGACAAGGCGCGACGAGGGAGAGTATCGGGCGTACTCCGACCGAGGATCAACGCGTCGGGCGGGATGCATCGCCGTTCGAATGCAGCGGGACTTCGCCACGGGCTGTTGACTCCGCGGCGCGGTGCACGGGGCGGGCAACGACGAGCGCAGGCGGGATTCCGCGAGGGCAGGCGGGGCGGGCGGTCACGTTCGCGAGCCCTCGAACGGGCGGGGCGCCGAGCCCGCTCCGCCCGTCCGAGGGCCTGCCGTCCGCTACAGGCTGAACCGCACCTCGCCGACCACCGTGCGCCGCAGGATGTCGCCGAAGATGTGCTGCTGGATGCTCTGGTTGAAGAGGTTCGTCACCTTCAGCAGCGTCGTGACGGCGCCGTTGTTCCACCTCACGCCGAAGCTGCCGTTCACCATCGTGTAGCCGTCGGTGTAGCCGTGGAAGGCCGGCGTGAGCACGTCCGACCAGAACGCGGACGTGGCCATGCTGATGGACGCGTTCCCGAGGAACCGCGTGCCGTTCAGCGACGCGCCGATGTTCACCCGGTGGGTCGGGGGCAGGGTCAGCTCCTCGGGCAGGAACTGGGGCAGGGACGGGTCGTCCGAGGCCAGAATCTCGGGCTCGGCCTGCCACGAGTAGTTGAACCAGGCCGAGGTCGAGCGCGAGATGCGCTGGTCGAACCACAGCTCGGCCCCCACCTGCCGCGTCGGCCCCAGGTTCGAGTAGGTGAACGCCGTGCGGGGCAGGTGGATGCCGGCCGCCGCCGCCATGAACGTCAGCACCTGCGGCGGAAGCACCCAGCCCGGCGGCGGGTTCTCGGCCGTGTAGGGGTCGACGTCCGGCGCCAGCTCGGTGAAGGCGATGGGGGTGTCGCGGCGGTTCAGGTAGACGGCGGCGCCGGCCGTCGTGCCGCCGAAGGTCCCCGTGTAGCTGAGCTCGTAGGCGGTCAGCGACTCTTCCGTGAGGCCGGTGCGCGGCGTCGAGCCGAGGGGGAGGTCGCTGCCGAGCGACTGGACCACCAGCGGGAACGGCTGGGCGGTGGTCTGGTCGAGCTGCTGCTCGAGCTGCATCAGCGCTCCCTGGGCCGTCGCCGGCGGCAGCCCGGGCGGCAGCAGCAGGGGCAGCAGGGGCCGGAACACCGCGAGGCCGCTCAGGTCGACGGGGAAGACGACGTTCATGTCGAGGAAGTTGTTGATGATCGACGGCGACCGGAACGCCCGGTTGTAGGAGACGGTCACCGAGTGGTCGACGCCGGGCTTGTACATCAGCGACAGGCGGGGCGAGAAGGCCGGGGTCGATACGCTGCCGAACTTGTCGACCCGCCCCCCGAGGACGAGGCGGAAGCGGTCGAAGAAGATCTCGTCCTGCAGGTAGGCGCCGAACTCGAGGCGGTCGGGCGCCTCCGGGGCGATGGTGATGTCGAAGGTGTTCCGGCGCACGTTGCCGCCGTAGGTCAGCAGGTTCCGCGTACCGAGGAACGACGAGTTGCCGATCTCGACGTCGAACGTGTTGCCCTTGAACCCGAGCTGCACGGGCTGGCCGGTGGCGGGGTCGGCGAGCAGCAGGTTCGGGGCGTCGCCGTTCATGATGTTGGTGAAGGCCTGGAGCCGGAAGTCGCCCCGCGTGTAGCCCACCTTGCCGTAGCCCACGTACGACCCGCGCTGGATGTCGAACGGCCCGACCCCGCTGTGCGAGAGGCCCTCGGTGCCGGCGACCCCGCCCGAGTACGAGAGCTGCCCGCCGTTCGCGACCTCCTGGTCGACCCGCACGTCGAACTTGGGCTGGCTCGTGCCCCGGTTCGCGAAGGCGGCGCCGAACGGGCCGGCCCCGTCGAGCGGATACGTCGCGCCGCCCACCATCCGGCCCGGGACCCGCGGGTCCTCGATGACGGGCACCTGACCCGTCGGGCGGGGGAACGCGTCGGACTGGAAGTAGCCGGCGCTGATGCGGTAGGCGAGGGTGTCGCTCGGCGCCCGGGTGACCGTCGCGTTGGCCCCGAACATGGTTCCCGCCCCCTGCCCGGCCGTCGAACCCGCGTCCCGGTCGATCCAGCCGCCGCTCATGCTCACCGTCGTGCCGACCGAGTCGCGCGGCGGCCTGGTGATGATGTTGACGGCGCCGGTCATCGCGTTGGCGCCCCAGGTGGCCGACGCCGGCCCGCGGACGACCTCGATCTGCTCGATGTCGCCCTGGTTGGCGGGCAGCGTGTCCCACAGCACGAGGCCGAAGAAGTCGAGGTAGATGCTGCGGCCGTCCATCAGCACGAGCTGCGAGTTGGCGAGGGGCCCGGTGGACTGCCGGCTCGTCACCTGGACGTCCCGGGCCGAGAGCTGGATGACGTTGACGCCCGGTACCGAGCGCAGGGCCTCGCCGACGTTGGTGCTGGCCGTCGTCTCCAGGGTCGCGGCGGGAACGACCGAGGTGGTGACGGGCGCGTCGACCACCCGGACCTCGGTGCGCGAGGCGGTGACGACCACGGTGTCGCCGAAGCTCGCGATGGCCAGCACGAGGGGCGGCGCCTCGACGAAGGCGTCGGCGACGACGATGCCGTCCAGGGTCGCGTCCGAGAATCCGGAGAGCCCGGCCGTCACCGACCAGGCGCCGGGAGCCACGGCCGGGAACTCGTACTCCCCGTTGGCGTCGGACTGCGCGACCCGCGCAGCGCCCGCACCGCTGAGAGAGACCGTCGCGCCCGGCAGCACGGCCCCCGTCTCGTCGACGACGCGGCCGGCGATGCCGCCGTCCTGGGCTGCGGCGGTGACCGGCGACAGGGCCAACACGAACAGGATGAGTGCACTACTCACGTACCGAGTCATGCTTGCCTCCCAGCGGGTTTCCACGACCATGCCCATCACTTTCGACTCTCAGCGTCCCGGGCCGATCGCCGGCGCCGTTCTGCCGCGCCGGCGCTCGGCCCGCCAGGATTCCGCGGCCGGCGCCGCCCGGCCGACCTCCAGTGTCCCTCGCCGGTCCCCGGCCCGCGCCATCGTCGCCGCAGGAGGTTCGCGCCAGCGAAGCTCCCCAACGCGACCGCAGGTCACGCTCGGCCTCCGTTGAGCGCTCGAACGGCCCTCCAGGGCGTCTGCCCCTCCCCTGGAGGCGGCGCCGTTCCACACGGCGCGGCCTCCTATCCGGTCTGCGCCCTGGGCACGAGAGGGCGGCCCGGCGCCGCGGCCCGCGGCACCCGCGGACCGTTCAGCATCCTCCCGATCGCCGTGTAGCGAACGCCCGTCTGGTAGGCGACGAGCAGGACTGCGACGACCGCGACGTTGATCAGTGCGAACTTCAGGTGCACGCTGACCGGCCACTCCACCATCAGCCGCTGCGCGCCGATGACCAGCGGCAGGTGCGTCAGGTACAGCCAGTACGACGCATCCGACAGGTAGCGCACCCAGAAGCGCTCCTTCGAGGCGGCCCAGCGGAACAGCCCCATCGCGCCGAAGCACATCAGCCACGCGAAGGCGACCTGCACGACCGCGGCCACCGGCCAGACCCACGCGGCTCCCGCGTACGGGAACGCCGCGTCGTACAGCAGCATGACGCCGGCCGGCAGAAGCAGCAGCAGGGAGGGGGCGAGGGCGACCGTCCACCACCGGCGCACCACCAGGTTCCGCTCGCGGAAGAACACCCCGAACGCGAAGAAGATGGCGTAGTAGGCGAGGACGCGGCCGGCCGGTATCAGCCGGTCCGCCGTGTCGGGGCCGAAGGCCTGCTCGTGCATCGCGTATTGCGGCGCCACCGTGAGGGGCACGAGCAGCCACCACGCCGGGTGGCGGAACACGAGGCCCAGGCGGGCGGCGGCGACGAACGCCCCCACCAGCAGCAGGAGGTACCAGAGGAACCAGAGGTGCTCCAGGCCGTCCAGCCACGCCAGCGGCCAGTCGAGCAGCGAGTAGTTGCCCGGCTCGACCCAGCCGATGGCCGGCACGACGGTGAACGCGCCCACGAGCAGCGGCAGGCCGACCCGCTCGAGGCGGTGCCGGGCGAGGCGGTCGAGCCCCCGCGAACGCCACAGCATCGCGCTGAAGAAGCCGCTGAGCAGGAAGAACAGCGGCATCCGGAAGCCGTGGATGATGGAGAGGAACCACGCGTAGACGTTGGCTTCCGGCGCCGTGTCGTAGGCGTAGGCCTCGTGCACGGGCCAGAACTCGACGGGCACGAGGAAGACGCCGGCGTGCAGCAGGATGCCCAGCAGCATGGCGAAGCCGCGCAGCGCGTCCAGGTCGTGGAACCTGGATGCTGCGCGCCCGCCGGCTCCGGGTCCGCCGTCGTCGATCCTCGGCGGCGAGCCCGCGGCTGTCGCCCGAGTCGCCATACCGCGATTATAGCGCCGGTTCCATGGCGCCGGTTCGCCGGCCTCTCGAAGGCGGATCGCCGGGTCAAGGCGCCGCTTCGGCCAGCGGCGCCCGCCGCAGCGGCTGACGGGCCCCGTAGGTGAGCGAACGCCAGGCCCATTCGGCCGGCCCGAAGCGGAACCGGCTCAGCCAGAGCGGCGAGGCGACGAGCTGCACCGCCCATACCGCGGCCACCACGCCGATCTGCCCCACGCGGTCGACCGAGCCGAACCAGCCGAGCCCGTGGCCGTAGAAGACGAGGGTGCACAGGACCGTCTGCAGCAGGTAGTTCGTCAGCGCGGTCTGCCCGACGGCGGCGAACGGGCGGGTGAACCGGTGGAGCGCGGCGTTGCGGCAGGCGAGCATGACGAGCCCCACGTAGCCGAGGCTGACCGCGACGCTCGGCCAGTAGTTGAACTGCATGCCGATGAAGAACGACCACACCGGCCACCCGCGGGCGAAGTCGAGGGAGAGGCCGTACGCCTGCAGGGGAAGGCCCACCGCGACCGCCGCCGCGATCAGCCCCGCGTAGAAGCGCGCCGAGCGGCGCGCGCCGAGCACGTCGCCTTTGAACAGGGCCATCCCGATGAGCATCAGCCCGCCCGCGCGCCAGAGCCCCCAGAAGATCAGGAGAACCGTCTGGAGCGCGAGCGCGTCCCCGGATCGGCTCGGCAGCTGGGCGAGCCAGCCGCCGCGGTAGACGGCGAGCTCGGCCTCGATCACCTCCGGCGTCGGCCGCCACGCCTCGTCGGTCAACGCCGACAGCGCCTCTTCCGGCCAGTACGGCAGCGACATCCCCGCCCCGACGGAGGGGGCCGAGCCGATCGCGAGCAGGGTCGTCCCCAGCGCCACGAGCCGCCCCGGCGACAGGTGGCGGAGCGGGTAGACCACCATGCCGCACACCGCGTAGGTGAACAGGATGTCGCCGTACCACAGCAGGTGCGCATGGAGGAGCCCGATGACCAGCAGCCAACCCATCCGGCGGTAGTGCACCCGGCCGGCGCCCCCCCGGGCCTTCGCCCGCCCCGCCATCAGCACGATGCCGGCGCCGAAGAGCATCGAGAAGAGCGTCATGAACTTCTGGTCGAAGAACATCCGGCCGGTCAGCCAGACCCAGAGGTTCGCGCCCTCGAGGTCGCCGTAGGCGGTCGGGTTGAAATAGGCCGCCTGGGGCATCGCGAACGCCTGGACGTTCATGACGAGGATGCCGAGGAGGGCGAACCCGCGCAGGACGTCGATGGAGTCGATGCGCGCGGCCTCGGCGACGGGCCCGGCGTTCGGCCGGTCTGGGGGGGTCGTCACGGCGGCGCTGCATCCCTCATGCGCGTGCGCTTCCCGGCGCGGCGCCGGAAGGGCGATCCGTCGGCGTCGCGCGAGCGGGAGCTCCGCTGCTCGGGAACCTGCGACGTCGATGGGAGGGACTGTAGCACGACGGACGCGGTGGTCTTCCATGTCGGCGCCCCGGTGATGGCGGCGGGTGCGCGACGACAGCGAGACGCGGCGGGGAGTGACGCCGAGACCGCCGACCCGACCCCGTGCCGGGGGGGGCGACTCGCAATGACGTCGCGCGCGCGGTCGTGGGTTGTTTCCTCCTTGATCTCCCGTCGGGGCTTGGACTCCCGTACGGGGTAGATCTCGCAATGACGTCGCGGCGCGGTCGTGGGTTGTTCCTCCAGACCGGCCGCCGTAGAATGCAGGCGTCGAGGTCTGTGGCCGCTCGGATTGCGCCTCGTCAACCGGCGAAGTCTCGCTGCAGGAGACGGAGGCCCCGCTTGAGACCCGTTGCGCTCATCGCCCTGGCCGCGCTCGGCGTGCCCGCATCGGCCGGCGCGCAATCTCCCGCCGATTTCTTCGAGACGCGCGTGAGGCCGGTGCTGGCCGACAACTGCTACGCGTGCCACGCGCGCCTGCAGTCGGGCGGCCTGCGGGTCGACTCGAGGGAGGCGCTGCTGGAAGGGGGCGACTCGGGCCCCGCGATAGTGCCCGGCGACCCCGACGGCAGCCTGCTCGTGCGGGCCGTGCGCCACGAGATCGAGGGCGGCGAGATGCCCCGCTACGCCGACCCCCTGGCGGCGCGGGACGTCGACGGGCTCGTCGAGTGGATCCGGATGGGCGCGCCCTGGCCGGAAGCGGCGCCGGCGGCGGCGACGGCTTCGGCCGACCTCGCCCGTCCGGCGACGCCGCGGCGCGAGGTCACCGCGGCCGAGCGCGACTTCTGGTCGTTCCGGCCCCTCGCGGCCCCGGCCGTGCCGGAGCCGGCCCGGACCGGCTGGGCGCGCAACGACATCGACCGCTTCGTCCTTGCCGGGCTCGAGGAGAAGGGGCTCGTCCCCCTCGGCCCCGCCGATCGCAGCCAGCTCGTTCGCCGGGCGACCTTCGACCTGACGGGGCTGCCGCCCACCCCGTCCGAGATCGACGCCTTCCTCGCCGACGAATCTCCCGACGCCTTCGAGCAGGTCGTCGACCGGCTGCTCGCCTCGCCCCACTACGGCGAGCGCTGGGGCCGCCGCTGGCTCGACGTCGCCCGCTTCGGCGAGGACGACACCCGCGGGCTGGCCGAGGACGGGTCGGGGCGCGAGCGCTACCCGTCGGCGTACGTGCAGCGCGACTGGGTGGTCGAGGCCTTCAACCGCGACATGCCCTGGGACCTCTTCGTGAAGGCGCAGCTCGCGGGCGATCTGCTCGAAGAGCCGGAGCGGACGCAGGCCCTCGGCGGGCTGGGCTTCCTCGGCGGCGGCCCGTGGTACTACGACCTCGCCAACCCCCCGGTGGCGCGCGCCGACGAGCGGCACGACCGCGTCGACGTGACGACGCGCGGGTTCCTCGGCCTGACCGTCGGGTGCGCGCGCTGCCACGACCACAAGTACGACCCCGTCGGCACCCACGACTACTACGCGCTCGCGGGCATCTTCAACAACGCCGACTATCACGAGTACCTGCTGGCGGACGAGAAGGAGGCCGAGGCCTACCAGAAGGACAGAGGGTTCATCGAGGACATGGAGGAGAGCCTGGCCGAGTACCTGCGCACCGAGAGCGAGCAGCTCGCGCGGGTGCTAACCATGCAGGCCTCGCGGTACATGATGGCGGCGTGGCGGGTCACCGGCAGGGAGAAGCTGCCGCCCGACCGCGCGGCGTCGCGGGCCAGGGTCGACCTGGAGACGCTCGAGCGCTGGATCCGATTCCTCGGCAAGGAGCCCCGGCACTATCCCTACCTCGAGGACTGGCAGGCGATGATCGCCCGCGGCGACGCCGAAGAGGACGAGGCGCAGGAGCTGGCCGACGCGTTCCAGCGCCTGCTCCTCGAGGTGGCGGCCGAGCAGGCCGAGCTCGAGGAGCGCAACCGCAGGATCATCGCCAAGGGCACCCCGCTCGACGAGGTCGAGTCGACCCCGATGCCGAACGGCTTCGAGAGCTTCTTCGACCGGCACCAGCTCGAGCTCGACACCATGGAGCGCGAGCGCCTCAACCTGTACACCGACGTCTACCGCCGTGACCTCGACAACACCCTCGACACCTTCTTTCCCGCCCCCGGGCTGCTGCGCTTCCGCGGCTGGGGCCTCGAGCGGCAGCTCGGCCGCGTCGCCGCCGACCACGTCGAGGCCATGCGCGCCCGCATCGACGAGCTGGAGGAGGCGCTGCCGGACCTGCCCTTCGTGATGGGCGTGCGCGACAAGGACCCCGAGGACCTCACCGATATCCGGCTGCACGTGCGCGGCAGCCCCACCGACCTCGGCGCGGAGGTGCCGCGCGGGTTCGTCACCGTACTCTCGCAAGAAGGCGCGGGGCCGTTCGCCGAGGGGAGCGGCCGGCTGCAGCTCGCCGAGGCCATCGCGAAGCATCCCCTGACCGCGCGGGTCATCGTGAACCGCGTCTGGCGCTGGCACATGGGGTCGGGCATCGTCGACACGCCGAGCAACTTCGGCTTCGCCGGCGAGCGGCCCACGAACCCCGAGCTCCTCGAGCACCTCGCGGCCCGCTTCGTGGACGGGGGCATGTCGATCAAGCGGCTGCACCGCGACATCATGCTCTCGGCCACCTACCGGCTCCGGGCCGGGCGGCACGCCGCCAACGAGGCCGTCGACGCCGGCAACCGCTTCTACTGGCGCGCCGACCGCCGCCGCCTCGACGCCGAGAGCATCCGCGACGCCCTGCTGCACGTCTCGGGCGGCCTCGACGCGAAGGTGGGGGGGCCGTCCGTCGACCTCGACGACGAGGACAACGACCGGCGGACGCTCTACGGCTCGGTGAGCCGCTTCCAGCTCGACGACTACCTGCAGACGTTCGACTTCCCCGACCCCAACCTCTCGGCGGAGCGCCGCTACGCCACCAACGTGCCCCAGCAGAGCCTGTTCTTCATGAACAGCCCGTTCGTCCGCCGGCAGGCCGAGCGGCTGGTGAGGCGCCTGGCGGGGGAGGCCGGTGGGGAGGAGACCGCGGGGGATGGCGAAGGCGGGGGCGAGGGCGTGAACGACGGCGACGACGTGATACCCGCACGCTTCCCGGACCGGGACATGATCCGGGCCGCCTATCCGCTGCTCTACGGTCGCGACGTTTCCGAAGCCGAGCTCGAGGCGGGGCTGGCGTTCCTCGCCGAGCGGCGGACTGCCGCGAAAGAACCGGACGAACCGCAGGAGCGGCAGGCTTCCATGCGGGCGTGGACCCAGTACGCGCGGGCGCTGTTCAGCGCCGCGGAGTTCAGGTTCGTCGACTAGGCGAGAGCGAGAGCCGGCGGGAGAGATTCCGATGCCGCAACGCCCTTTCGACCACCGCCACCACGGCTGCGGCGTGACGAGCGGGGGGGCGCGCACCCGCCGCGAGGCCCTGCGGACCATGGGCGCGGGCTTCGGCATGGTGGCCTTCGCCGGCATGGTGCGGGCGTCGATGCTCGAGGCGGCGGGCGGGCTCGTCTCGCCGGCCGGCGCTCCGCTGCCCGCGCCCGACTTCGAGCCGCGCGCCAAGAACGTCATCTTCCTCTTCATGAACGGCGGGGTGTCGCAGGTCGACACGTTCGACCCGAAGCCGGCCCTCGAGCGGTACGACGGCCAGCCGATGCCGACCGGGCCATCGAGACCGAGCGGCGGACCGGGGCGCTGATGAAGTCGCCCTTCCGCTTCGAGCGCTACGGCGAGTCGGGCATCGAGATCAGCGAGCTCTTCCCCCACGTGGGCGGCTGCGCCGACGACATCTGCGTCATCCGCTCGATGCACACCGACATCCCCAACCACGAGCCGTCGCTGCTCATGATGAACACCGGGCACATCCAGCCCGGGCGCCCCTCGCTGGGGGCGTGGCTGACCTACGGGCTCGGCGTCGAGAACCGGGACCTGCCCGGGTTCGTCGTCCTCTGCCCCGACCAGCCCACCGTGGTCGGCCCTCCGCTCTGGAGCAACGCGTTCCTGCCCGCCGTCCACCAGGGGACGTACATCTCCGACAAGGTGCCCCGCATCGAGGGCGACTTCGACCCGCAGGAGCTGATACCCCACATCCGCAACGACGCCACCGGGCTCGACGACCAGCGCCCCGAGGTCGACCTCGTCGAGAGGCTGAACCGGCTGTACATCGAGCGCCTGGGGCGGGACGCGCCCGAGATCGAAGGCGCCATCCAGGCGATGGAGACCGCCTACCGCATGCAGACCGAGGCCCCCGAGGTCTTCGACATCCGCCAGGAGAGCGCGGCCACCCAGAAGCTGTACGGGCCGGGCAGCACCGCCCGCGGCTGCCTGATGGCGGTGCGGCTGGTCGAGCGGGGGGTGCGGATGGTGCAGGTCTACTACGCCAAGGGCGATCCGTGGGACGCCCACAGCGACATCTTCCAGCACCGCAAGAACGCCCGCGACTCGGACCAGCCCTTCGCCGCGGTCATCAAGGACCTGAAGTCGCGCGGCCTCTTCGACGAGACGCTGGTCGTGTGCGCCACCGAGTTCGGCCGCACCCCGGTGCTCGAGACCGGCGGCGGCTCGGCGGCGGGCCGCGTCGTCAACGGGCGCGACCACAACCCCTTCGGCTTCAGCATCTGGCTCGCCGGCGGCGGGGTCAAGGGCGGCATGACCTACGGCGCCACCGACGACTTCGGCTTCCGGGCGGTCGAGAACCCGGTGCACGTCCACGACCTGCACGCGACGATTCTCCATCTGCTGGGCATCGACCACGAGAAGCTGACCTACCGCTACAGCGGCCGCGACTTCCGCCTCACCGACGTGCACGGCCGGGTCATCCACGACATCATCGCGTGACGGGTCGTCCCGTCGTTGCGCCGGTCGGGGAAGCAACGATTCGGCGGCTCGTTGCGGCGGCCGCCGCCGCGAGCTCGGACTCCTCCGCGGTCGCCGTCGTCTCGATTCACGAGCGCGGGGCAGGCGCCCAACCGCGGGCTCGCCCTCTCGGCCTGAACTCTTCACCGCCGTTTCCGGCCCTGTCCAAAGAGCCGCCCGTTGCAGTTCGGTGGTTCCGCACAGGGGAACGCATTGCTCCGGCTGTCGCCAGAAAGTCGCTGAATATAACTAAATATATCCATAATATAACGCTGAATCGTGTAAGGTTGCTGTGTTCAGCCAGAGTGCGGTTTCTCGAATCCACGCCAGCGCCCCGTCCGGCCCGCAGTGACACCGATAGTCCACGGCTCCATCATGCAATCGGACCTCAATCCTGACTCGGCGCAGCCCGGCGGCGAGTCTTCCGACGGGTCCACCTCGAACCGGCGTCTCCTCGAGCAGGCACGGCGGGGCAGTCGGTCGGCGATCGACACGCTGTTCACGCGATACAGATCCTGGCTCCGGCGGAGGTCACGGGGCCGCCTGCCGCAGTGGGCGCGTGACGGCATCGACACCAGCGACATCGTCCATGACACGCTGCACCAGACCTTTGCGAGGCTCGACTCGTTCGAGTCGAGACATGCCAGGGCGCTCCAGGGATACCTGTTGCGTGCTGTCGAGAACCGGATCAATGACCAGTTGCGGCGCGCCAACCGTCGTCTGAACGTGATCATGCCCGATGCACCTGCGCCGCTGTCGGACAGTGCGGCACCCCAGCACCAGCAGTTGGTTGACGATGAGACCCGGAAGCGCTACGCAGCCGGTCTGGAGCGCTTGACGGCCCGCGACCGGCGGCTGATTGTCGGGCGCGCGGAGCTCGGATACAGCTACCGTCAGATCGCTTTCATGGAGCGTCTGTCCACCGAGGCGGTGGCGCGCAAGGCGCTGACACGGGCGTTGAGAAGGCTGGTCGACGTCATGTCGAATGACTAGAGACGCTCCCGGCGACATCGTCGCCGACGCGGTGGACGCCGTCACGTTGAACCAGGACGTACAGTGGGAGCGGTGCGCAAGACTGGCCACACCGTCCGAACGCCGCGCGCTCGGCACGCTGCGAGAGCTCTCCCGGATCTTCACGGATAGCGACCCCGCGGGGCTTGCGCCGTCGACCGCGGCGGAGCCCTCCGTCGGCTTTCCCGCAGGCACCTTCATTCGTCGCGCTGTCCACGTCCTCATGGCCGCTGCCTTGGTCCAGGTGGTGGCGACGTTGCTGCTGCTGCCCTGGAGATGGGAGCCCTACCATCGGGCGCACGGAGACGTGGCGGTCTATGGGGCGGTCCTGCTCGCCGGGTACAGCGCAAGCGCCGCCCTGCTGCTGTTCGCCGGCCGTCGTGACCGGCGGACCTGGTTGCTGGGAGGCTTCTTCCTCTTCAGGGCCACGCTGGCACCGCTGCACATGCTTCCGGGCTTTCTGGGGCAGATGCCGCCATTCGCCATGTTGGAGGTTTCCGTCTGGCACGTTCCCCTGCCGACCGTCGTGTTCGTGCACTTGTCGTATCCGCTGGCGTTTGCGTTGTCGCCCGCGTTCCTGTGGGCGTTCGCCAGAGAGTGCCCCAGGGTCCATCGGCGGACCCGGCTGGACGACCTCGCGCGCGGGATGATTCCCGTCAGCGCGGCGATCGGTGGCGCCATGTGCGCCTGGCTTGCGTCGATCTACGCGGCGGGGTCGGCCGGCGACACGGTCAGTGGAGCCTTCTACCTGGCGGTCCTCGATGGCACCGCCGCCGTCACGTCCGTGTTGTCGCTGGCTGCCGTGGTGGTGGTCGCACTGCGGGCGCACACGGCGCCGGCCGCCGAGGTGAGGCGCGTCGTCGTGTTCAGTCTCGGGTTCCTGGTGTGGGTGGGGCTGGGCGCGGCGTACGACCTCGTCGAGGCGATGTCGCCCGGATCCTGGGTGTCGAACTATGAACCGGGCTCGGTCCTTGCGCTGATGCAGCCGATGCGCTTCCCGGGGATGGCGCTGCTGTGGTACTCGGTGCTCGCAGTCCGTGTGCCCCACCCCCGCGAGGTAATCCGAGCCGGCTACAGACGGCTGTTGATGAGACCCGGCCTGCTTGGGGGAGCGGCCGTCGCGCCGGTCGTGGGTGTCGGTTGGCTGCTGTTGAGCAACTCCGATCGGCAAGTGGGCGCGGTTGTCGCCAGTCCGCTGGCGCAGTCGTTGACCGCGGCGGCCGTGATCCTCCTGGTCCTGGCCATCAACCGCGAACGTCTTCTTCGTCGTCTGGACGCTTGGGTCGATCCCGAGACTCCGGACCAGCGGCAGTTCCTGGCGGTGGCTACCGCCGCCCTGGCGAAGGCGGAACGGATGGCGACCATCAGTCGGACGCTGGCGCGGGCGGTCAAGCGCGGTTGCGGCTCGCCGGTCAGGCTGCTGGTGGTGGACGACGCGCAGTCGGACGCGCGCGATTTCCAGCCGGCGGACGCCGCAATCGCTCCCCTGTCGCGGACTTCGGCGATTGTCCACATCCTGACGGAGGTCGGCGGGTCGTTGCGGGTCCACCCGAGCGATACGAAGTCGGTCTTCGGCCTGCTGCCGGCCGAGGACGCGGCGTGGGTGGCGGAGACGGACGCCGACGTGATGGTGGCAGTCCCCGGCCCCGGCGCCGAAGTCGTCGGCATCCTCGTGGCGGGGCGGCGTTTCGACGACCGGATCGTGCGCACGGCGGACGTGGCGTTCCTGGAAGTGCTGGCATCGGCGGCCGGGCAGGCGGTGATGCGCCTGCGGCTGTTGCACGGGTCGAGATCTTGGCTGTCGGAGCCGCCGCCGGCGCTCGAATGCCCTGCGTGTGGATGCGTTGCAGGGGCCAAGGAGCTTCCTGGGTGCGCCTGCGGGCCGGCGTACGTCGAGACGGAGGTTCCGCGGCTGCTGGCGGGCAGGTTCCGACTGACGCGGCGGCTGGGCGCCGGCGGGATGGGGGCGGTCTATCTGGCGCTGGATGTCCGACTCGATCGCCACGTTGCGGTGAAGACTCTGGCCGGGAGATCCGCGTCGCGGATGATGGGACTGCAGCCCGAGGCATGGGCCATGGCGCGGGTGGCGCACGCGGCGGTGGCTCAGATCTACGGAGTCGAATCGTGGCGCGGGCGCCCGTTTCTGGTCGTCGAGTTCCTGCCCGGCGGCACGCTCGCGGAGCGGCTCGGGGATGGACCGATCTCGGCGCCGCAGTCGGTTGCCGTGACCATCCATCTCGCCGAGGCGCTGGCCGCGTTGCACCGGGCGGGGTATCTGCACGGGGACGTCAAGCCGAGCAACATCGGGTTCACGGTGGACGGCCTGCCGAAGCTGCTGGACTTCGGCCTCGCCCGCCCGGCCAAAAGTGCGGCGGTGGCCGGCGGCACGCTGCGCTATCTGTCACCCGAGGTGCTGGCGGGGCGGCCCGCGGAGGCGGCCGACGACGTCTGGTCCCTGTGCGTGGTCCTCTACGAGATGGTGTCGGGTGAACACCCGTTCGCGGGTGGCGGCGTCGAAGACGTGGCAGACCGCGTTCGGCGCCAACGCCCCGGCCGCCGCGTGCGGTCCGCACCCGACACGGAGATGCAGTCGACAGTCGTCGCATTCGCGGCGACGGTGCTGGCGACTGCCCGGCCCGCACGTCCGGCGACGCCGCGCGCGTTCGCTGATGCGCTCGGTGGAGTGCTGGGCAAGGAATAGTACCGATTTCTCCCTGCTCGCCTGCCGCGTTTCTGCTCTTCGGACGTCTTTCGTCATTGGAGGCGCCGGCTCGGCTGCCGGCGGCCCGCGGGTGCGGTTGCCCCCGCACGCCCATGCGGATGACCGCCGCGGGGCGGATGGCCTGTCGGCCTGCCCGTGGCGTCTCTGGAGAACGCGACCGGCAAGTGATTGCGCCGGTTCGGGGAACTCCGGGGGTTCGATGACGAGAATCCGTGGTTCGTGGTTCGCGGCCGCCCTGTTGGTGGCGGTGTAGACCGGCGCTGTTCTGCCTGCAGGCCGGGGCTCAGGAGGGCGAGTCGGGGGTCATCCGCATCGGGGACCCGGACACCCACGCCAGGACCATTCTGGTCGGCGAGGTGGAAGGCGACATCAAGGTCGTGCCGGTTCAAAGTAGACGGGCGCGGCGCCGGCGTGTTCGGCAAGCGTATCGATGGACGGCGGAAGAGCCGCCCGCTACTACAAGGACCCCATGGCGAGGCGCGCGAACTTGGCAAGCGTATCGTTGAACGGTGGAAGGCCGCCCGCTACAACGAGGAGCTCCATGGCGAAGAGCCCGAACGCGGGTTGCCGCCCTCTGCCCGTGTCCGTATTCCTGCTCGTGATGTTCGCTTGCTGCGGTCTCGTCGGGGCGGCCGAAGCCGGCGGAGGAGCTGGACTGCAGTCGTCCGATACGTTCGGGGTCGGCGAGAGGATCTCCACTTTTCCGGCGGATATTTCTGCTTTCTCGTGCAGCATTCACAACCCCGCCAGCATGGTCTTCCAAGGTGGGATCGTGACGGCCACCATCGGTGCCACAGGCAGGATTCAGTGCAGCGACTACGCGTACACGTGCGACACCAGCTTCTGCGAAATCGTTGACCAGGTAGTGACGCAAGGCATGGTCCGGCGCGAATCGACGGGTGGAGGAACCAACCGGCCGCCTCGCGCCACGGGTTCGGTTCCCGCGCAGACGTTGACGGCAGGCGGCAGCTCGGCGTCGGTGAACGTAGCGCGGTACTTCACGGACCCCGACGGGGACCGGCTGACGTACACGGCGCGTTCGAGCCGGACGGGCGTGGTGAGAGCCTCTGTCTCGGGCAGCACGCTGACGCTCTCGCCGGTCTCGGCAGGGACGGCGGCGGTCACCGTCACCGCCCGCGACCCCGACGGCGCCAGTGCGACGCAGTCCATCGCGGTGACGGTGGAGGAGGGCGGAGGCGCCAACCGGCCGCCACGGCCCACTGGCTCGATACCTGCGCAGACGCTGAGGGTCGGCGGCGTGGCGGCGTCGGTGGACGCTGCGCGGTACTTCACGGACCCGGACGGCGATGCGCTGACGTACTCCGCCAGCTCCAACCGGAGCCGCATCGTGAGGGCCGGCACGTCGGGCAGCACGGTGACCCTCACGCCGGTGGCGGCGGGTGCCGCGACGGTCACCGTCGCGGCCCGCGACCCCGACGGGGCGAGCGCGACGCAGGCCATCTCGGTGACGGTGGAGGACGAGGGCGGCGCCATGCCGTTGTGGTCGTCGACTCTGACCGCGGCCTCGTTCGAGACGACGAGCGGAACCAGGTTCATGGGGTACATGCGGACGGAAGGAGAAGATGGCGTCCGCCAACGCGGCGAGCTCAGCGATCGGGGCTTCGACTTCCGTGGTACCGCTCATCATGTTCCCTTCCTGGCGCAAAACCGCAATACCGGGTTTATCGTCCTCCGCGTCGGTCCGCCTCTGGACGAACAGGACGTGGACTCCATGACGCTCACGGTGGACGGCCACGCGCTGGCCGCGAGCGATGCAACCGTGTTCCCGGACAGCGTCTTCGGGGGCATGCGAGTCATGAGCATCCTCCTGGATGACCCGGGAGTCCGATGGTCCGATGGTCAGCACATCGCAGTTCAACTGCACGACGGGGCAGGACCCGGCAGCGGCAACCAGGCGCCTCGCGCCACCGGTTCGGTCCCTGCACAGACACTGACGGTGGGCGGCAGATCGGCGTCGGTGAACGTGGCTCGGTATTTCCTGGACCCGGACGGTGACGCGCTGACGTATAGCGCGAGCTCGAGCCGGACCGGCGTCGTTACGGCCGCCGCTTCGGGCAGCACGGTAACGCTCACGCCGGTTGCGGCAGGAACGGCGACGGTCACGGTCACCGCCCGCGACCCTGGCGGAGGAAGCGCGACGCAGTCGATCGCGGTGACCGTGCGGGTCGCCGGCACTGTCAACGGGTTCACCGACGATCCACTCGTGACAGGGGTGACGCCGGTCCGGGCGGTCCACTTCCAGGAGCTCAGGGCGCGTATCGACGCGCTGCGGACGGGGGCGGGCCTGCCCGCCTATGCGTGGACGGACCGGGTGCTGACGCCGCGCGTCACCCTGGTCAGGAGCGTGCACCTGACGGAGTTGCGGGCGGCGCTGAACGAGGCTTACGCCGCGGCCGGCCAACCGCGGCCGGCCTACACCGATGCGGGCGTCAGGGCTGGAACCACCCCCATTCGAGCCGCCCACGTCACCGAGCTGAGAAACGCGGTGGTGGAACTCGAAAACGCGGCCCCGACCGGCCTGATGCCGGACCTGGTTGTAGCTGCGCCGACCGTCAGCGACCGCACCCTCACGTCGGGTCAGTCGTTCACCCTCTCGGCCACCGTTCGCAACCGGGGATCGGCCCGGGCCGCGGCGACGACGCTGCGCTACTACCGGTCGACCGACTCGACCATCTCCACCAATGATGCCGCGGTCGGCACCGACGCCGTCTCGGCACTCGCGGCGGACGCGAGCGGGACGGAGTCGATCAGCCTGACGGCGCCGAGCTCGGCGGGGACGTACTACTACGGCGCGTGCGTCGAGCCGGTCGGCGGGGAGAGCGACACCGGCAACAACTGCTCGTCCGGGGTGCGGGTCACCGTGGAGTCGGGTGGAGGAGGAGAAGCGCTCACGGGCGAAATAACGACATGCTCGGGTACCAGAACGGCGGGAACGATCGTGAATGTCGTGATCGCGGGCACGGTGACGGCCCAAAGGCCGCTGTCTCTGGTCACTCTCACGGGACGCGGCAATGGAGATTTCGTGGGGATCCAGTTCATCGGCAGCATGTCGGCGGGGCGGACGGAGAACTTCCGCATAGCCGGCATCATCTCCACGAGCGCCTCCACGCTCCGGTGCACGATCGAGGCGGACTACCGCGTGTCGGGCGCGAGAGAGACGATTGCGACGATCTCCGTTTCGGAAACAGGACCGGTTCGTTGAACCAGAAAGCGGCCTTGCTGCCGACGCGGAAGCGGCGACCGGCCGTTGCGCTACCCGAGACAGCCGCTGGAATCGTGATTCGGCGACGAAGTCGAGTCCTGCGGGTTGCGGAGGGGGAGGAATCGCCATGCACGCGCCACAATCTCGGATCGTCGCCCTCGTCGGCACTTCGGTGCTCCTTGCGGCCGGGACCGCAGGCCGGGCACAGACGCCGGGCTATCAGGTGACGGTCGGCCAGCTCACGGTGAGCAGAGCGACGGGGTGGGACGCCCTGTCCAGCACCGACTTCCAGGTGCAGGTCCGCCGCCAGGACCCGGTTGTCGCGGCGAGAGTCACCGCGCTGAACGACCGGATGAGCGAGCTCGTCGACGAAGCCGAGCGGCTCCTCGATCAGATTCGGCCGCTCGAGCTCAAGGAAGCCCAATCGAAGATCCGGCCGGGACCGCCGCTCACCGATTCCGAGCGCGAGCTGCTCGCCGTGCTCTCAGCGATGCCTCTGTTGGAGGTGCGGGACTTCCACAGGGAGGAACTGAATCGGCTCGAGAACAAGATCGAGGAGAGCAGGCGTCAGCCCGGACTGCCCTTGACCGCCGGCGAGCAAGCCCGACTGCAGTCTCTCGAGGTCAGGCGGCGGGAGGTGTGGCGCGAGCGTCAGAGTACGAGCAACGAGCGTTCTCGCACCCTGGCGCTGATTTATGGTCAGACTGGAACCATAGACAGCGACTCTCGGACGTTGGACTTCGACTCGGGGCCGGTGGTGACTGTCTATGAAGGGGATCTTCTCCAGATCACGGTGGTCGACGAGGATGTCCTCGATGACGACGTGATTGGCCAGCACGCGGTCGCAGTCACCGGCCAGATAATCGAGCGAGGGTTCGTGGAACTTGGGCCGGCCGGCTCCATCCGGGCGCTCGAGCTGCACTTCACGCCGGCTTCACGATGATCGTCGCGGGAAGGGGTTGACACGGCCGGCGGGTCCTGACGCTGCCCGCCGAAGGTCGACGAGACCCACAGGGCGGCGGCGCCGAGGGCGTGTCCCGACGCAGCGTCGTCGAGGTGGCCCGCATCGCCTCGCAGTATCAGGAAGAACTCGCCGCCGTCCGCCCCATCGTACGCCGCTTCGACCTCGAGGGCGGCCGCCGCTCCGCAGGGCCGCCGTCGTTCCGACCTGCCGGATATAGGGGGGCGTGGCTTCGGTGCCCCGTCGACCGCGCGGCCGCCGCCCCGAGCTCGGACGGCGGCGCGGCAGCCGGCTCCGTGCGGTGCACGTGACGGAGCTGCGCGCCGCGGTGGCGGTCTTGGAATGAGGCGGCTCTGGTATGGCCGCAGGCCGCCGCGGATTGCGGCGACCCTCTCGGACCGGTAGGTCGGTCCGTTTGCCGAGCGTCGGCTCCTCTGGTCGAGCGGGGGACCACAACCCCTTCGGCTTCAGCGTCTGGCTGGTCGGCGGCGTCAAGGGCGGCACGACCCGCGGAGCCACCGACGACTTCGGCTTCGGGCGGTCGAGACGGTCGTCTATACGCCTCGCGCCGATGGAGGAACGCACAATCTCGATCCTGCCCCGTCTGCCCGCCTGAAGAACACCCGCCAGTTACCGATCCGGAGACGAACGCTGTGCGAGTCTGTACACGCTTGATCCGCATCGACGACAGGCTGGACACGGAGCTCCGCGACCTCGTGGCCCGCACCGGCACCGGGAGAAGCGCTTTCGTGCGCGAAGGCCTGCGGCGCCAGTTGGCGATTGCGCGACTCGAGCAACTGCGGCGCCGGGTCGCGCCGTTCGCCGAGGCTCACGGCTGGCTTACCGATGAGGATGTCTTCAACGAGGTGTCGTGAGGATCCTGCTCGACACCAACGTCCTCGTCGCCGCCTTCGCGACTCGCGGATTCTGCCTCGACATCCTGCAGCTCGTGCTCGCCGAGCATCGACTTCTCGTCGGCGAGACGGTGCTCGCCGAGCTCGAGCGGATTCTCGCCGGCAAGCTTCGGGTGCCGAGCGCGCGCGTCGGCGAGGTGATCACGTTCCTTCGCGAACAGGCGGACGTCGTCGCGCCGGTCGAGTCGGCTCCCTGGCCGGACGCCGATCCGGATGATCGGTGGATAGTGGCAGCCGCCCTCGTCGGGTCGGCGGATGTGCTCGTGACCGGGGACCGGGATCCACTCGATGTGGGGCGTGCGGCGGGTTTGCGAGTCGTCACCCCGAGGGCTCTGTGGAAGCTGCTTCGGACGCCGTGGCCCGGTTGATCGAGACGGGACGGCGGACGGCGCGCCACGGAAGCGGTGCCCTCCGTCGGCTTGGCGAATCCCGGTCCTTGCCTCGGCGCCCCGAAGCGACGCGTCGTCTCATTCCGGCGCGGGCCACCCGCGAGAAGCGCCGAGACTTGACTTGACCCGCCGCCGGGCGCATCCTCTTGTCGGACGCAACCAGTCGAATCGTCCAAAGGAGCAGACGATGGTGCTTTCGAAGAAGCTCGGCGCGCGGGCATGTCGCGCCCGGTTGGCCGCCGCGGCGATGTGCGCGGCGGTGGCCCTGACCGGGGCCGACCTGCAGGCCCAGGTGCCGGGAACCGCGACCCTGTCGGGGACGGTGACCGCCTCGGAGCCGTTCACCGCGGCCCAGGTCTACGCCCGCAACCTCGACCGCGACATGGTGTACCAGGTGTACACCAACGGGGGCCGCTACCGGGCCGTCGCCCTGTTTCCCGGCACCTACGAGGTGAGCGCGAGCACGAAGCGCCTAGAGTCGGACGTGCAGACCATCACGGTCGGCGCCGGCGACGCGGCCGAGGTCGACCTGACCCTGGGCCCGCTCTCGGGCGACGCGCCCCCGCTCGTCATTCCCGCCGGGCGGACCGCGATGGAGAGCGGCCGGTCGGGGACGTTCGAGTACGCCGACTACGACGAGATCTACCCGCCGGGGCCCGGCAAGGCGGTCGCCGAGCAGGTGTGCATGGCGTGCCACGGCGAGAACTTCTTCCCCACGCGCCCGGGCACCCAGCGGCAGTGGATGACCTGGATCGACCACATGGTCGGCAGCACCCTCGGCGAGCAGGACCCGACCCGCTACGGCCAGGGGCTGCTCTCGTTCCGGGCGTCGATGTTCCGCTTCGGCAGGCAGGACCGCGACGACCTGCTGGCTTACGTGGTCGAGAACTTCGGGCCCGACAGCAAGCGCCGCCGCGTGGCCATCGAGCAGCAGACGCCGGTCGACGAGGAGGCCCTCGGCAAGGCGATGTACATCGAGTACTACCTCGCCAAGGACGGACCGGACGAGGGCGTCAACGCCGAGCCGTGGGCCCGCGACCGGGTCGGCCGCTACGGCCAGGACCCGC
This sequence comes from Vicinamibacterales bacterium, assembly GCA_965207675.1. Lineage (GTDB taxonomy): Bacteria > Acidobacteriota > Vicinamibacteria > Vicinamibacterales > UBA8438 > JAJEEA01. Next base: position 2,384,780 of record CBDBMY010000011.1, on the reverse strand, counting down.
GCTTCGACGCCGACGGCAACGTCTGGCTGGTCGACCGCGGCGTCCCGCACCGGCTCGTCAAGCTCGACCCCCGCACCGGCGAGCAGTGGGAGTACCTCTATCCCGATCCGCGGAACGGCAACCACGAGATCCTCATCGATCCCTCGGGCCTCATCTGGCTGCCCGAGCACCGGGGCCGCACCGGGGCGGCGGAGAAGCGGCTGCTGGGGTTCAACCCCGAGACCGAGACGTTCGAGTACCAGATTCCGATGGACCCCGACGACGTGGTGCGCAACCCGACGAAGTTCATGCAGTCGCTGGCCATGGACTCGAAGGGCAACATCTACGTCGGCTGGATCATGGGCGGGGCCCTCAGCAAGTGGGACCGGGCCACCGGCGAGGTGTCGGTGTTCCGCATCCCGACCCCGCACGCCATCCCCTACGGGGTCGTCGCCGACCGCGACGACAACATCTGGATCGCCCTGTGGAGCGGCGGCAAGATCGTCAAGTTCGACACGTCGAACAACTCGTGGACGGAGTTCACCGCGCCCACCTACCCGGGGCACACGCGGCGGCTGAACGTAGACTCGCAGAACAACATCTGGTGGGGCATCTACTCGGCCGGCAAGCGGGCCGGCAAGCTGGTCAAGCTCGACCAGTCCACGGGCAAGATGAGCGAGTTCACGATCCCGCAGCAGAACGCCGAGCCCTACGACGTCGCGGCCGACCCCTGGGACAACATCTGGGCCCCCGACGTCGGCCAGCGGACCGACGGCGACTACGGCGCCACGCTGTGGAAGTTCGACCCGCGCAGCGAGGAGTTCACGTTCTATCCGAAGCCGCAGCGGCACGCCGATTCGCCGAAGATCCAGATCACGCGGGACGGGGCCGTCTGGTACTCGCCGCGGGGCAGCCGCGAGGCGCCGGCGTTCGGGGTGCTCTATCCGGACATGGACGCCATCGACGACCTCGGGGCGTACTACACCTACGGGCCGCCGGGATATCCGTTCCCGGCGCCGGCGTCCGTGCCGACCGACGGCGGGCAATGAGGCGGAGGGTGATGCACCGAGGTCCGTAGCGCGGCCTGCCGCCGCCGCACGGTTCACCGCGCGGCGGGGCAGGCGTCTGGGGTCGAGGGGCTGACCCTCACTGCAGCCAGCGGCTTCGTCGGTGTCGGCGTAGAACGGCGTGGGCTGCCGAGGGGCGTAGGGCGCCAGCCGGAGGCGCCAGGCGTTGATTGGCGGGGCATCCTGCGCCGGCGGGCGTTTGCGCGCCGAACGGCGCGGGCGCCGGAGAGTTGGCCGGGCGCCGGGCAGAGCCGAAGGGCGTCGATTGGCGGGCTCGGGGGCGAAGCGGGTGTCCCCCCTGAAGCTCGAGGCGATGCCGACCGGGTCGGGCCCGAGAGCCCGAAGCCGGCGAGGGCGACGATGACGACGAAGATGTCGCGGGCCGCGTCCGTGATGGTCGCGGCCGCGGCGGTGGTGGGGACGGCGGGGGCTTCGGCCGGCCAGCCGCCGGTTTCCTCCCAATCCGTCCGCGGACTCCTGGATCGCTACTGCGTCAGTTGCCACAACGAGGGCCGGGTCACCGCGGCCGGCGGGGCCGCGTCGGTCCTCGACGCGCAGCTCCGGGAAACGGGGCTCGCGCTCGACACCGTGGACGCCGAGCGGCCGGGCGCGGACGCCGAGCGGTGGGAGCGGGTAATCAAGAGGCTCGACGCGGGCTCGATGCCGCCGGTCGGGCTGCCGCGGCCGGGCCGGGAGGAGTCGCGCGCGGCCGCCGTGTGGCTGGCCGCCCGCATCGACGAGGCCGCCGCCGGGAACCCCGACCCCGGGCGGACGGGCTCGATGCACCGCCTGAACCGCACCGAGTACGGCAACGCCGTCCGCGATCTCCTCGCGCTCGACGTCGACGTGGCGGCGCTGCTGCCCGGGGACGAGACCTCGGACACCGGGTTCGACAACAACGCCGAAGTACTGTCCATCTCGACCTCGCAGCTCGAGCGGTACCTGTCGGCGGCGCGGAAGATATCGCGCCTCGCCACCGGGGTCACGACGGCGCCCGACTTCGCGCGGTTCGAGAACTCGGTGCTGCTGACGCAGGCCGACCGGCAGAGCGAGGACCTGCCGCTCGGGTCGCGCGGCGGCCTCGCCGCCACCTACCATTTCCCCGCCGACGGCAACTACATCTTCCGCATCGGATTGACCACCAACTGGCAGGACTACGTCCGCGGCATGGGGCGCAGGAACCTGCTCGACCTCCGCATCGACGGACGGCTCGTCGAGCGCTTCACGGTCGGGGGAGACGCGCCGGGCACGCCGGCCCCCCACACGTGGTCGCCGGCGGAGGCGGGCGACCCCGAGTGGGAGCGCTACGTCCGCGAGTCGGCCGCCCACCTCGAGGTCCGGGCCGCGGTCAGCGGCGGACCGCACGTCGTCGGGGTCTCCTTCGTCCGGAACCGCTGGGAGCCCGAGGGGCCGCTGCAGCCGCTGATGAAGGGCGCGGTCCTCTCGAACGACGAGAAGTACCACGGGAACGCCGAGGTCCAGGCGCTGACCATCGAGGGGCCCTACGAGGGCGCGGTCCCCGACGACACGCCGAGCCGGCGGCGCATCTTCACGTGCCGGCCCGCCGCCGCGTCCGAGGAGGAGGCGTGCGCCGGGCGCATCCTGTCGCGGCTGGCCCGCCTCGCCTACCGCCGGTCGCCGACGGAGAGCGACGTCGCGACGCTGCTCGAGTTCTACCGGGACGGGCGGGCGAAGCCGGGGGGCGACTTCGACACCGGCATCCAGCTCGCCCTCGAGCGGCTGCTCGTCGATCCTGACTTCCTCCTGCGGGTGCAGGAGGACCCGCCCGGCGCCGTGCCGGGACAGGCGTACGCGCTGGCCGATCTCGAGCTCGCCTCGCGCCTGTCGTTCTTCCTGTGGAGCAGCATCCCCGACGACGAGCTGCTCGACGCGGCCGAGGGCGGCGAGCTGACCGATCCCGCCGTCCTGCGCGGCCAGGTGCGGCGCCTGCTGGCCGACCCGCGCAGCGAGGCGCTGGTCGGCGACTTCGCCGCGCAGTGGCTGCACCTGCGCAACCTCGACGACGTGAAGGCCGAGCCCGCCGTCCATCCCGACTTCGACCAGGACCTGGTGGAGGCGTTCCGGGAGGAGACGGCGCGGTTCATCGCCGGCACCATCGACGAGGACCGCAGCGTCCTCGACCTCCTCGGCGCCGACTATACCTATGCGAACGAGCGGCTGGCGCGGCACTACGGCATCCCCGGCGTCTACGGCAGCCGGTTCCGGCGCGTCGAGCTGCCCGACCTCGAGCAGCGGGGCGGGCTGCTGGGCCACGGGTCGCTGCTGTCGCTGACCTCCTACCCGCACCGGACCTCGCCCGTCCTGCGGGGACGGTGGCTGCTCGAGGCCATCTTCGGGGCGCCGCCGCCGGGCCCGCCGCCCGACGTGCCCGCGCTGCCCGAGCGCGGGGACGGCGGCGCGCCGGCGTCGATGCGCGAGCGCCTGGAGCTGCACCGGCGCAACCCGGCGTGCGCGAGCTGTCACCGGAGCATCGATCCGCCGGGCTTCATGCTCGAGCACTACGACGCCATCGGGCGGTGGCGGACGGTCACGGAGACGGGTCACGCGGTCGACGCCGCCGGCACCCTGCCGAACGGAGTGACGGCGGTGGGCCTGGCCGGGCTGCGAGGCCTGCTGCTCGAAGAGCCCGAGCTCTTCGTGGGCACGCTCACCGAGCGGCTCCTGGCCTACGCCCTCGGGCGCGAGCTGCGCCACTACGACCAGCCCACGGTGCGCACCATCGTGCGCGACGCGGCCGCGGACGGACACCGCTGGTCGTCTATCATTCTCGGGGTGGTCGAGAGCCCGGCGTTCCTGATGCGGCGGGCGGCGGAATGACGGGGGCGATGCGCCCGGCGGCGGAGTGACGGCCGGGCCGCGGCCCGGCGTCCCCGGTCTAGTGGTCGCGGCGGCGGTCGTCGAGAGTCCGTGTGGCGGAGTGACTGGCAGCGAAGTCAGAGCCGGGCGGCGGACGACGCGGCGGAGCGGCGGAGTGACGCGGAACGAGGTTCGATCCGGCGGGCCGACGATGCGGCGGGCGGCGGAGTGACGCGGAACCGGCTCGACTCGATGCGCCGAGCGTGAGCCGAGGAGAGGACTGACATGAGAGGCACCAACATCTTCACCGCGAAGCCCTTGTCCCGCCGGACGGTCCTGCGCGGGGTGGGCGCGACGGTGGCGCTGCCGTTCCTCGACGCGATGGCGCCCGGGGTGTCGGCGCTCGCCCGGAACGCGGCGGGGCCGGTGCGCCGCTTCCAGGCGATCTTCGTGCCGAACGGCATGGCGATGGAGTACTGGTCGCCGGCCGCGGGGGGGCGCGATTTCGAGCTCACCCCGATCCTGCGGCCCCTCGCCCCGTTCCGGGACCAGATGCTCGTCTTCTCGGGGCTGAACGCGTCGTGGACCTACGTGCACGCGGGCGCCTCCGGCTCGTTCCTGACCGGCACGCGGCGGGGGGGCACGTCGGAGACCGACGTAGTGGCCGACACGTCGATCGACCAACTGCTCGCGAGCCAGTTCGCGGCCTCGACGCCGCTCGCCTCGCTCGAGCTGTCGATCGACAAGGAGGCCAACGCGGGGCAGTGCACCTCGGGCCTGAGCTGCGCGTACACCCAGACCATCTCGTGGCGCACGCCCACCACGCCGCTCCCGATGGAGAACAACCCGCGGGCGGTGTTCGAGCGCCTGTTCGGCGACAGCGGCTCGACCGATCCCGCGGTGCGGCGGGCGCGCATGGCCGAGAAGCGGAGCATCCTCGACTCGGTGATGGACAAGCTGGCCGACGTCGAGCGCCGGGTCGGGGCCGACGACCGGCGCAAGGTCGAGGACTACACGGCGGCGATCCGCGACGTCGAGCGGCGCATCGAGGTGGCCGAATCGAAGAGCGACGTGAACCCCGAGGCCTTCCCCAACGAGCCGCGGGGCGTGCCGGCCACGTTCGAGGAGCACGTCGAGCTGATGTTCGACCTGCAGTTCCTGGCCCTGCGGAGCGACATCACCCGCGTGGCCACGTTCATGCTCGGCCGCGAGCAGAGCACGCGGACCTATCCCGAGGTGGGCGTCCCCGATCCGCACCATCCGCTGTCGCACCACGGCAACGACCCCGCCCTCATCGCCCGGATGTCGAAGGTCAACGCGTACCACGCGGCCCTGACCGCGCGCTATCTCGAGCGGCTCCGCGCGACGCCCGACGTCGACGGGTCGATGCTCGACAACATGACCATCGTGTACGGCACGTGCATGTCGAACAGCACGCGCCATGCCGGCAACAACGTCCCCATCCTGGTGCTCGGCGGCGGCGGCGGGCGGCTGAAGGGCGGGCGGCATCTCCGCTACGACGGGACCTCGCACGCCAACCTGCTGCTGACCCTGATGGACAAGTTCGACTTCCCGCTCGAGCGCGTCGGCGGCAGCACCGGGGCGTTGCCGATCGACGAGATCGACACGCTGTCGGAGGTGTAGGCGCCCGCGCAGCAGGACGGCCGCTTGGTGGTGCCTACGTTCCAATCTTCGGACAAGGACAGGGTCTGCACCGCGCAATTGTCGACGAATCACAGCGCCGCGCACCCGAGCGTCTAGCTATCGCGCAGCACGGAGCCAGAAGGCGCCGACGCCCGGCCGGTTGGTGGGCGGCGATCGGAGCCGCGCACGACGATTCCGGGCCGGGAGCTTGCGCCGCGGAAGTCTGGCGCTGGGGAATCTTCCAACGCGACCGCAGCGTTGCGCAGCCGCCCGCCGAGGCGGGAGGAGAATACCGATGACGGGAACCCGTGGCAGGAGCTCCGCCCGGATGCGGATGGCGCACGCGTGCCGATCCGGGTTGCTGCTGGCCTTGGCGGCCCTGGCGGGCGCCCATGCAGCCGCCGCGGCGCCGCCCGAGGCGGCGCTCGCCGACGCCGCGAGGGGCGCCGACTGGGCCGCGGTGCGCGCGCTGCTGCAGGAGGGCTCGGACGTCAACGCGCGCGAGGGCGACGGATCGACCGCGCTCCACTGGGCGAGCTACCACGACAACCGCGAGCTCGCGGCCCGGCTGATTCGCGCCGGGGCCGACATCGACGCCGAGAACGACCTCGGAGTCACGCCCCTCTGGGCCGCGTGCGAGAACGGAAGCCCGGCCATGGCCGGGATTCTGCTCGGGGCCGGCGCCGACCCGAACCGGGCGCTGCCGTTCGGAGAGACGCTGCTGATGACGGCGGCCCGCGCCGGCAACGCCGGCGTCGTCGGGCAGTTGCTGGCGGCGGGGGCCGACGTCGACGCCGCCACCGCGGAAGGGGCCTACGGCGGGCAGACGGCGCTCATGTGGGCGGTGGCGCAGAGGCACCCCCCCGTCGTCGAAGTGCTCCTGGCCCACGGCGCTGACGTGGGTGCGCGCTCGACCGTGTTCACCGAGACCGTCAAGACCATCTCGACCTACGCGAACTACGGCCTGGAGTGCGTGCCGAGAGCGGAGTGCTACATCACCGAGGTGCAGAGCGGCGGGTTCACGCCGCTGCTTTTCGCGGCCCGGGTCGGCGACGTCGCCTCGGCGCGGCTGCTCGTGGCGGCGGGCGCCGACGTGAACGAGACGACCCCCGACGGGACCGGTGCGCTGGCCGTCGCCGCCCTCAGCGGCAGCGGTGCGGTCGGCGCGTTCCTGCTCGACAGCGGCGCCGACCCGAACGCGGCGGGGGGCGGCTATGCGCCGCTGCACGCCGCGATCCTGCACCGGGACGCGGTCCTGGCCGAGGCGTTGCTGTCGGCGGGGGCCGACCCGAACGCCCGGGTGTCGGCCTCGACGCGGTACACGCGCGACAGTGCCGACTTCTACTTCCCGCCGTGGTACGTCGGCGCGCCGGCGTACTGGCTCGCCGCGCGCCACCGCGAGGCCGGCCTCATGCGCCTCCTCGCCCGCCACGGCGCCGACCCCCTCGCCACCCACGGTCCGGCCTGGTGGACCCGCGACCCGCGGACGTCGGCGGGCCGGATGTGGCGCGACGACGGGGAGATTACCGCGCTCCTGGCGGCGGTCGGCCTCGGGGGGCGCGATCCCCTCTGGTCGGTGGACCACCGCGCGAGGGTCGCGGAAGCGACGGAGCTCGGCCGGGGACCCGACTTCGCCGAGATCGAAACCGCGACGCTGGAGGCGGTGCGAGTGGCGGTCGAGCTGGGCGCCGACGTCGACGCGGCCGACGCGCGCGGGCGGACCGCGGTCAGGGCGGCCCTCGACGAGGGCTTCGACGACGTCGTCGCGTTCCTCGTCGAGCACGGCGTCACGCACCCGTTCGACGTCGTGGACACACCGCGAACCCGCTGAGGCGCGCGGCGACCGGCGTCGGGCGCCAACCGGCTGGCGCCGATCCCGCTCGTGGGGCGCCGGTACGAGGCGCGCCGCGACGGGTGTCGGGGCGCCAATCGGCTGCCGCCGATCCGTCCTTGGGGCGCCGGGACGAGGCCGACCCGCGAGGTTTCGCTCTCGCGCGACCCGATCGTCCCCGGCGCACGAGTCCGCAACGTCTTCCGCGTCCCCCCCGCCGCCTGACACACGGGTCGCCCCGCCGGCTTCATGACCAGTCCTCTCGCCGCCATCGAACGCTTCCCGAGAGTGCGTCTGGGCCACGCGCCGACGCCGCTCGACCCCGCCCCGCGCCTCGGCGCCGCCCTCGGCATCGAGCTGTGGATCAAGCGCGACGACTGCACCGGGTTGGCCTTCGGAGGCAACAAGGTACGCCAGCTCGAGTTCCATTTCGGCGAGGCGCGCGCGCGCGCCGCCGACACCGTGCTCGTCACCGGTGCGGTGCAGTCGAACCTAGTGCGGGTCGCCGCCGCCGGCGCGCGCCGGCTCGGCCTGGACGCGCACGTCCAGCTCGAGGAGCGCGTGGACGAGGCGGGCGGCCTCTACCGCGCGTCGGGCAACGTGCTGCTCGACCGGCTGCTGGGGGCGACGCTGCACTCGCTTCCCGTCGGCGAGGACGAAGGGGCGGCCGACGCCGCGCTCGATCGTCTCGCCCGGGCGCTCGCCGACGAGGGCCGCCGGCCCTACGTCATCCACTCCGCGCCGGGCCACGCGCCCCTTGGCGCGCTCGGCTACCTGCTGGCCGCCGAGGAGGTGGCGACGCAGGCCTCGGCCCTCGGCATCGGGTTCGACGCGGTGGTCTGTGCCTCGGGCAGCGCGCTCACCCACGCGGGCCTCGTCGTCGGGTTGCGCGCGCTGGGCGCGGCGACGCCGGTGCGCGGCATCTGCGTGCGGCGCGACGCGCGCCGGCAGGGCGCGCGGGTGGCGCAGGTGGCAGGGGCGTTAGCGGAGATGATCGACCGCCCCGAGGCCTTCGAGGCGGACGAGGTCGACGTGTCGGACGCCGCGCTCGCGCCCGGCTACGGCCGGCTCAACGACGCGGTGCGCGAGGCCATGGAGCTGGCAGCGCGTCACGAGGCCCTGATCCTCGACCCCGTCTACACCGGCAAGGCGATGGCGGGCCTCGTCGCCCACGTGCGCGCGGGGCGCATCGCCGGCGGCAGTCGCGTGCTCTTCGTCCACACCGGCGGCCTGCCGGCCATCTTCGCCTACGGGGACCGCCTCGGGCCGTGGCTGTCGCGCCCGCTCTGGCCGCGGGCGGGCCGATGGGCGGCGGAAAACGACGCCCGTGGCGCGCACCGCGGGAGTTGAGTTGCGATGGAGCGCGCCATCTCCAGCCCTCTACCCGCGCCATGACCAGCTCTGCCGGCCCCCGGCAGCCCCAGGGCCTTGCGGATCGCGCCGAGCGCGCCGGCGTGGTACGCCTCGTGGAACGTGAAGAACGCAACGGCGTCGAGGACCGACCGGCCGTCGTGGGGGCCGCCATCGAGAATGGGGCGGACCGTCGCCTCGGTCGCGTCCTCGCGGGCCGCCTGGAGAGCCGTCTCGATCTCCCTCGCGCGCGACCTCGCCCTTCCCCGGACTTCCGCGGAGGGCGCCAAGTTGAGCACGGGCGGGGCAAGAATAGCAGAAATTTACAGGGAAATTCCTGAAATATCGCTACGAGGATTCAACAAAGCTCTAGAAAATCACTCTTGGACGTTGTAAGATGAGGCCTTGTGTATCCCGCGAGGGCCGCCAGGGTGGTTTGCCGGCAGAAGGGTCGAGCGGACGCTTGAGGACGGACCCCCGGGGCGCCAACGGAGGATGGGGCCTCCCCACCTCGCCGAAGGGGCTCGAACCGCGTGAGGTTCGTCCCCTCCACGTGAGGAACCGGACTTGGACGACACCGCCGCCAGCCTCGTCGCGCTGATCGAGCTCTTCGCCGAACGGACCGGACGCAGCGTCTCGACGGCGTCGCGGTTGGCCACGGGCAGCGGCGACGTGGTGGCACGGCTGCGGCGCGGCGCCGCCATCACCACGAGGCGGGTGGACAGGGCGCTCCGCTATCTCTCGGAGAACTGGCCGCAGGGCGTGCCGTCGCCGAGCATGCCCGGAATCCCGGACGGTTACCCGATCGGGCCGCGAGGGAACACGGTGGCGGGCGCGCCCGGCAGAGCGGCCCGTGACCCGGAGACCCCGGAAGCCCGCGGCCGTTTCGAGGCCCTGTGGCGACACCTGGTGGAGCACGTCAGGCTGAACGACCGGCGCTTCGCGTCGGTCGGCGAGCACGTGCAGGCGATCACTGCGCGCCTCGTGGCTCACGACGAGCGGCTCGACGCGGTGGCGAAGCGACTCGACGCCGTGGAACGGCGGCTCGACCGGCTGGAGAGCATCGTGACCGAGGTCAAGGTCGACGTCGTCCGTCTCCGGAGCGCGGTGCAGACATCGGCGCCGCGCGGGCCGGCCGCGGCACCGTGAGGGTCGGGGCCCACGCTGACGAACCCGATCGGGGGCGGCTCATCCGACGGAGCCGCGGTCCTTTCGGGGCAGCGCCTCAGTCGGTCTCGTTGGGTCCCGGCATGCGGTAGCCGACCCCGTGCTGGTTGCGGATGTAGGCCGGATCTGCCGCGTCGTCCCCCAGCTTGCGGCGGAGCCGCTTCACGACGGCGCGCACGAGCTTCGGGTCGGTGGCCTCCGGCCTCCGTCCGCCCCATGCCTGGCGCAGCAGCGAGCCGTACGTCAGCACCCGCCCAGCGTTGACCGAGAGCACGCGGAGCAACTCGTACTCGGTGGCGGTCAGCTCCACCGGCCGCCCCGCCACGGCGACCCGGCGCCGGTCGTAGTGGATGGCCAGATCGCCGAGCACGAACGGCTCGGGCGTCGCCCGCTTGCGCAACGCCGCCCGCACGCGCGCCGTGAGCTCAGACGGCGAGAACGGCTTGACGATGTAGTCGGCGGCGCCGGCGTCGAGCGCCTTGACGACCGTCTCGTCTCGGCCGTAGGCGGAGATGAAGATGACCGGGAGGTCGCTCAGCTCGGGAATGCGCTCCATCAGCGCGATCCCGTCGGTGCCGGGGAGCAACAGGTCGAGCAGAACCAACGCGGGTCTCCGGGTCCTCAGGAGGTTGGTCAGCTCCTCCCAGTCGCCGGTCAGGACCGTGTCGTAGCCCGCGAGGGTGAGCGCGTCCCGGACGTAGCGCAGCGTCTGCGGGTCGTCGTCGACGACCAGAATGCGCGTCTTCTCCCGCCCTCTCTGCGGCCGGCGCGGCGGGACCGCGGCCGGACCGGCGTCGATCGCGGGCTCCTCGGCCAACGGCACGGTGAAGGTGAACCGCGTGCCGCGCCCCGGACCACCGCTCTCGGCCCAGATGCGCCCGCCGTGCGCCTCGACCAGCCCCTTGCAGATGGCCAGGCCCAGGCCCGTCCCTCCTCCCGCCCCCCCGCCACCGGCTGCCGCGGCATGCTTGCGGAACAGGTTGGGCAAGCGCTCGGCCGCCACCCCCCGGCCCTTGTCTGCCACCGAGATCGCCACGTGCACGCCGTCGCGTTCTGCGGCGACGCGGATGGGAGACGACTCGGGAGAGTGCCTCGCCGCATTCGACAGGAGGTTGTTGAGGACCTGCACGATACGTGCCCGGTCGGCCATCACCGGAGGCAGGTCCTCCGGCAGGTCGATGCTCAGGGAGCGGTTGTCCGCGCCCATGAAGGTGCTGCGCGCCTGGTCCACGAGCGTGGCGACCTCCACCGGCGCGGGCGACACCGACAGCGTGCCCGTCACTATCCGCCCGTGGTCGAGCAGATCGCCGATCAGGGAACGCATGTGGTCGGCCTGTTCGTCGATGACCCGGAAGAACTGCAGCATCTCGGCCGGGTCCGGGACCGGGGAGGCGCCCAGGACGGTGGCCGTCGAGCCCTTGATGGAGATCAGCGGCGTCCGCAGCTCGTGGCTCACGATGCCCAGGAACTCGGCCCTCATCCGCTCGAGCTCCTCCAGCGGCGCCAAGTCCTGCAGGATCACCACCATCGACTCGACCGTGCTGTTCCCCGAGCGGATCGGCGTGGCGTTGACCAGGGTGGTGACACTGCGGCCGTCGGGGACGGAGAGCGTGATCTCCTCGGCGCGCACGGTCTCGGCGGTGCTCATCTGCTGCGCCATCGGGAGCTCCCCCAGCGAGATCTCCCGCCCGTCGGCCCGCCGGCACGTGACCACTTCGAGCACCTCCTGAAGGGGGCGTCCCGGCATGCTCAGGCTCTCGACCATCCGCCGCGCCTCCCGGTTGATCGAAACCGGCTCGCCGGTTGCGCCGTCGAAGACCACGACGCCCACCGGCGAGGTCTCGATCAGCGTCTCGAGGTCGGCCCTCGCCCGCCGCTCGTCGCGGTGCGTGCGGGCGTTGGCAATGGCGTTGGCGGCCTGCGTGGCCAACAGCATCAACACCTCCTCGTCGGCTTCCGTGAAGTCGCGTCCGCCGCCCTTCTCGGCGAGAAAGAAGTTGCCGACGCAGTCGTCGCGGTGACGCATCGGGGTGCCCAGGAGCGTCGCCGACCTCATGAGGTCGGCGGAGAAGCCGAGCGCGCTGACGTAGGCGGGCAGGTCCGACACTCGTAGCGGGGCCTCGAGATCGCGAAAGTGCTTGAGCAGCCGCGGCCCGTCCGGCCAGTCGGCCATCCCCTGCTTCTCGGCCGGCGTGAAGCCGGAGGTCACGAAGTCCTGGACGTTCCCGGCGCCGTCGTCGGTCGTGATGACGCCGTAGCGGGCGTCGGCCAGGGCGCGGGCGCTGTCGACGACCTCCTGCAGCACCGTGTCGAGGTCGAGGCTCGAGCTGATGCGCAGGACGGCGCTGCTCAGCGTCGAGACGCGCTCCTCGAGCGCCCGTATCTGTCGCCGCAGCTCGGCTGGGCTTTCCTTCACGGATTCACCTCACGAGCCCGCTCGGGCCGCGGGCGCACCCGGAAGGCGCCGGGCGCGAAGCCGCCGCAGACAGGATCGTTTTTCTATCACGAACGGTCTCTCATCGCACCGCCAAAATATCACAACAGATCAAGATCTCCGGCACGGGGCTGGGCACGATTGCCGAGCGGCTTCCGCGGGCGTCGGGGGTTGCCGGGGTTCGAGGGTGCACCCGCCCGAGGGCGGGACGACGGCGTGTCGGCGCCATCCGGAGGGCCTCGATGACGAGATGCCCGTCGGGATGGTGAGGGCGCCCGGTCGACGAGAGGGCGGGAGGAATCGCGTACGGCCCGCGAGGCAGGTCGCCGGTCGACCCCGGGCAGCGTGGCGGCTCGACGCAGGCGAGAGCCTGCTCACTGTCGCAACGACAGCACCTGGCCGCGCGTCTCGGCCAGATACTCCGTCCAGTCGTCCATGAGGTGGCGCCGCCGCTCGAACAGGTCCGACCGCGCATACGCGGCCTCGGTCTGGTCGCGAACGGTGTGCGCCAGGGCCGCCTCGACCACCTCCCGGGGGTGGTTCGTGCGTTCCGACGCCCAGTCGCGGAACGACGAACGGAAGCCGTGCGGCACCGCCGCGATGCCGAGCTGGCTCACGAGCTTCGAGATCGCCGAGCCGTCGATCGGCTTGCCGCGGACGCTCGTGAACACCAGCTCGTGCGGCGGCGGCGAGGGCCGCAGCTCTTCTGCCTCGCCCAGGACCTCGGCCGCCCGCGCGCTCAGAGGCACGCGATGCTCGCGCTTCGCCTTCATCCGCGAAGCCGGGATGGTCCACAGGCGCGCCACCACGTCGAACTCGCGCCACCTCGCCAGCCTGACCTCGGCCGACCGCGTCGCCGTCAGCACCAGCAGCTCGAACGCCAGCCTCGTCCCGATCCAGGCGCCTGACGCCCGGACCGCGGCCATCGCGGCGGCCACCTCGCGGTGGGGCAGGGCCCGCCGATGCCGGACCGGCACCGGGCGCCGCGGCAGGGCCGCCGTGATCGCGTCACCGGCCGGGTTGTCGGTCCGGTAGCCTTGCGCGATCGCCCATCGCATGACCGTGCTCACGCGATGGTGCACCTTCCGGGCGGTGACGTGCTTCGCCGTCCAGATGGGTTGCAGCGCGGCCATGATGTCGGCCGACGTCACCCGATCGACGCTCGTGCCGCCGATGTGCGGGAAGACGTAGTCACGGAAGCTCGCACGCCACTGGCTCGCCGTCTTGCCGCCCTTCCGCCACGCTCCGCTGTAGATGTCGACCACCTTGGCCGCCGCCTCCTCGAAGGTCGGCACGCCGAGGGAGCGTCGCCGGCCGGCGGTTGTGGGGTCGCCGCCCCCGCGCGCCAGCTTGCGGTTGGCGAGCGCCGTCGCGCGGGCGTCGGCCAGCGAGACCAGGCGGTAGCTGCCGAGCCCCAGAGCCCGGGAACGGCCGCGCACGACCACGCGCTGCACCCATCGCCGCGCTCCCGAGCGGTCGACGTGCAGGTAGAGCCCGTTCCCGTCACTGTATCGGCCCGCCTCGGCGACTTCGCGGCAGAACGCGTCCGTGAGCGCGTTGTCGGGGTGCCTGCCCCTGCGCTTGGTGGCCCTCGGCTTCTTCGGCAGCATCGGCCGTCTCTTCCGGCAACGCGACGCGTTCTGCCGTCTCGGATCCGGCGCTCGGAATCGCCGACTCCTGTCCGGGGCGGCGGCGTCCTGGTGACGGGCGGGGCCCCGGGCCGGCGACCTTGTGGGGAGGGCCGCCGTTGTCCTGCCTGAAGGGCCCCGCGCCGCCTCAGCTCTCGTTCCTCTTCTCGCCGTTCGAGCCGCCGGGAATGCTGCTTCGGCCGCGCCCCTCTCGTGCTCCATCGCCGCGACATCGGCAGCGGTGCCCCGAACGACCGCGGCCGGCGCGTGTCCAGCCGCGCATTGAGCCCGCGGCAAACCGATGCCGCAAACCACACGGTCGCCGCCAAGAGAGACGGGTGCAATCGCCCGGTGGAGAGGCGCAGGTGAATGGTACACAACTTACAAGATATATATGTGATATTGTGACTTTGTAAAGTGACTTTGGGGCGATAGCGTGGGTTTTGCCCCCGCTCGAATCCCCTGATGTGCAACCGAATCGAGAGCCCCGACGAACCGCGGCTCGACGAAGCCCCCGGCCCGCCGGCACCAAGTCCATTCCGCACTCGCGCGAGCGGAGTTGCTTGCCGCCCGTCCCGGAGGGGCGACTACAGCTTGGGGTTCGAGGCTCATCGGGATCGGCGACTCGAGGCGGTGGAGGGTCCGTGGGCAGCTGGACCGAGCGGGGTGACGGAGGGAACGTGGTCGATGCCCGGGAGCGTTCAGGAGTTCCGCGTGGGGATCGGCAGGTTCACGAGTCCGAGCATCGCGGCGGATGGTGAACGGCCCATCCCGCGGCCGGACGCGGTGGTCCGTTCGGGCCGCAGGGTGCCCAGCTACCCGCTCTGCGACACCGCCCGGCCGGCCGTCTCGGCCAGGCACCGCGTCAGTCCATCAGGTCGCGCCGGCGCTCGAACGGGTCCCGACCGTGCATAGGCGGTCGTCCGTTCGGGGTCGCAAGGTCCCCGGCTACCCGCTCTGCGTCACCGCCTGGCCGGCCGACTCGGCCAGGTACCGCGTCCAGTCGTCCATCAGGTCGCGTCGGCGCTCGAACAGGTCCGACCGTGCATAGGCGGCCTCGGTCTGATTCCGCACCGTGTGCGCCAGGGCCGCCTCGACCACCTCCCGCGGGTGGTCGGTCCGCTCCGACGCCCAGTCGCGGAACGACGATCGGAAGCCGTGCGGTACCGCCGCGATGCCGAGCTCGCTCACGAGCTTCGAGATCGTCGAGCCGTCGATCAGCCTGCCGCGGACGCTCGTGAACACCAGCTCGTACGGCGCCGGCGCAGGCCGCAGCTCCTCCGCCTCGCCCAGGACCTCGGCCGCCCGCGCGCTCAGCGGCACCCGATGCTCGCGCTTCGCCTTCATCCGCGAGGCCGGGATCGTCCACACGCGCGCCGTCAAGTCGACCTCGCTCCACCTCGCCAGCCGGACCTCGGCCGACCGCGTCGCCGTCAGCACGAGGAACTCGAACGCGAGCTTCGTCCCCGCCCAGGCGCTGGAGCCGCGGACCGTCACGATGGCCGCGGCAACCTCGCGGTGCGGCAGCGCTCGTCGATGCTCGACCGGTGCCGGCCGCCGCGGCAGCGCCGCCGTGATTGCCTTTCCCGCGGGGTTCTCGGTCCGGTAGCCCTGGGCGATCGCCCATCGCATGACGGCGCCGATGCGCTGGTGCACCTTCCGAGCGGTGACGTGCTTGCGCGTCCAGATGGGCTGCAGCGCGGCCATGACGTCGGCCGACGTCACCCGGTCGACGCTCGTGTCGCCGATGTGCGGGAAGACGTGGTCACGGAAGCTCGCGCGCCACTGGCTCGCCGTCCTGCCGCCCTGCCGCCATGCGCCGCTATAGATATCGAGGACCTTGGCCGCCGCCTCCTCGAAGGTCGGGACGCCCGGCGGTCGAGGCGGCACGGCCGAGGTCTTGGGGTCGCCGCCCCGGCGCGCCAGCTTGCGGTTGGCGAGCGCCCTCGCGCGGGCCTCCGCCAGCGACACGATGCTGTAGCCGCCAAGCCCAAGGGCCCGGGAACGGCCGTGAACCACCAGGCGCTGCACCCATCGCCGCGCGCCTGACGGGTCCACGTGCAGGTAGAGCCCGTTCCCGTCCGCGTACCGGCCGGCCTCGGCGACGTTCCGGCAGAAGGCGTCCGTGAGCGCCTTCTGGGGATGCTTGCCCCTGCGCTTCTTGGCCCTCGCCTTCTTCGGGAGCATTCGCTGCCTCTTCCCGCATCACGTGGTGGGCAAATGCAATCCTCTTGCGTGCGGGAGGGCACTGCGATCCCTGACCCCACCA
Source organism: Vicinamibacterales bacterium (assembly GCA_965207675.1). GTDB lineage: Bacteria > Acidobacteriota > Vicinamibacteria > Vicinamibacterales > UBA8438 > JAJEEA01. The sequence goes on along the minus strand of CBDBMY010000011.1, from coordinate 2,368,594 downwards.
GGGTAGGCGAAAGTGCAACCCGTCATCAATCAGCAATCTGGTCGACCCTCGATTCGACGGTCCGGTCGGCGCAATACGCGCGGGCCGTGGACCGAAGAGGCATGGATGGCATGGAGCCATCGCGGCCGCTTGGCGTGATACGATGGCCGCGTTCCGTGTGGAATCGCGCGTCACCGTCGCGGCAGATCAGGGTCGACCGGCCTCTCCGCGTCGCGGCGGCAATCGGGGAGAGAGACCAATGCGAACTGTCACCTTCGTCATGTGCGTCGCCTTGACCGTGGCCGTGGCCGTCCCGGACGGCGCCGCGCAAGAGACGTCCAGTGCGGCCCTGCCGTCGGATCTCGGGGTCATCGACTTTCCGACTTCCGGCCCCCCCGATGCCCAGGTCCATTTTCTCCGCGGCGCGGCGATGCTCCACAGCTTCGGCCTCGAGGATGCGGCCCTGGAGTTCCGTCAGGCCCAGGCCGTGGCTCCGGACTTCGCCATGGCCTACTGGGGCGAGGCGATGAGCTACAACCACCCCCTCCAGCGCTTCCAGGAGTGGGACCTGCCGCGGCAGGCGCTCGAGCGGCTGGGACCGACCCGGGAGGCCCGGTTGGCCAAGGCCGCGACCGAGCGCGAGAAGGGATTCGTCCGCGCCGTGGACGCCCTGTTCTTCGGCGCAGGCGAGGAGACCGATCGCCGCGTCGCGTACGCGGACGAGATGGAGCGGCTTGCCGCCGCCTACCCCGACGATCACGAGGTGCAGGCGTTCTACTCGCTGGCGCTGTTGGCCACCTCGAGCGACTATGGCTACGAGCCGTATCGCACGAACGTGAGGGCGGGCGCCATCGCGCTGCGGGTGTTCGACGAGAATCCGGATCATCCTGGCGCCGCGCACTACATCATTCACGCCTTCGACGACCCCATTCACGCGGCGATCGCGCTGCCGGCGGCCACGCGCTTCGCGGCAATCGCGCCCGGTGTCGTGCACGCGCTGCACATGCCGTCGCACATCTTCATCCAGCTCGGGATGTGGGACGACGTCTCGTCGTCGAACGACGCCTCGTATGCGGCGGCGCTCGAGATGTTCGAGCGGCAGGACACTTACGAATCGGACACGCAGCGGTACTTCAATGCCAGGAATCTGACGCATGCGCTCGACTGGGGCCAGTATGGCGACCTGCAGCGTGGTGACTACGCCAAGGCGTGGCAGGCGGTCGAGAACGCCGAGATGGTCATCGCCAATACCGAGGCGCCGATCGCCTTGCAGCGGGCAGCCAGCACCCGGCCGCGGTACGTGATCGAGACCGAGCAGTGGCAGGTCATCGAGGTGTCGTCGCATGCCGCGGCGGGGGGACACCTGGCGAACGGCATCAGCGCCGTGCGGACCGGCGACCTGGCGGCGGGCGCCACGTCGGCCGCGGCGCTGGCCGCGCTGGACGGTGCCGTCGCGGCTATCGCGCATCACGAGGTCACGGCGCTCCTGCACGCCGCGCGGGGCGACGCGGACGCCGCGTCGGCCTCGATGGACAAGGCGATCGAGCTGGCCGAGTCGCGGGGCGCGCCGCGCGGGGCGCCGACCCCACTCAAGCCGGCGCACGAGCTGTACGGCGAGATCCTGCTCGAGCTGGGTCGGCCTGCTGAAGCGGTCGAACAGTTCAAGCGCTCGCTGCGGCGCACGCCGAATCGGTCGCTCTCGCTCCGCGGGCTCGCCCGCGCTGCCGTGGCGGCCGGCGATCCGGACACCGCGCGCGCGCAGTACGCGCAGGTTGTGGCTCAGTGGCGCGGGGCGAAGGACGCGCCGACCGTCGAGGAAGCGCGACAGTTCCTGAGCGACCACTAGCGGCGAGCGAGCGGAACGAGCTGCACACCACAGGCGCGCTCGTTCGATCCCACGCGTCCGCGCGTTGCTCGTCTCCTTGTCGAGTCGTTCACCCGCGACCCTGGAGCGGGCCGGTCGGGGTGGCTGCGGCACCAGGCGTGGTGTCGCTCGTCACGCGTATGGATTCCACGCCGGTGCGCCGGCCCGGAGCGCCGCCTCCAGCCGGCGGCGGATGTCCTCGGGCGTCAGCATCGACGCACCGCCCTCCCGGTACAGTCGCGGGGTGATGTGCTCGACCCCCTCGAAGCGCCATCGGCCGTCGGCCCCGTCCTCGCGGTTCAGCTCGCCGGCCAGCGCCGTCAGGTCGACGCGGAGCGCGGGCCGGCGCGAGGCCATCTGGACCCAGCTCTCGTAGCGGTAGCGGAACTCCACGCGCGGGCCGTGGACCAGGAGCAGCCGGGTGGCCGCGGTGCGGGTGTGCACCGCCATCGGATGCCACTCGCCGCCGGCCGGTCCCCGCACGACGGCCAGGTCCAGCTCGGGCTGCTCCTCGATTGCGATCCGGCCGGCGTCGAAGAGGCGCTCCGTGTGCGTGAGCGCCGCGTCCTCCGGGCCCCAGAGCGATCGGTACTCGTCGACGTCGGCGAGCAGCCGAGGCAGGACATCGAGCAACGCCCGATACAACCCCTCGTCGATCTGCGGCGCGGGGCGGTCGAACAGTGGCCGCGGGAGCGGCGACGTCGCCGGGTCCACGTGCGCCGAGATGGCGAACGCGATTCGGGCCGCGTGCCGGCTTCTGTACACGCCGAAGTCACCCGCCTCGGCAACGTCGATCAGGAGGTCGCGGCGAGACGCCGCGGCGTCGGGCTCGAGCAACGCGTGGATGCCGACGAGCCCGTCCTCGTCGAAGTGGTTGTTGGAGACGACGCCGGCGGGAACGTGCAGGTCGGGGCGGTCGAGATAGTTGAACACGATGGCCGTCGACGTGTCCGCCATCAGCTCGGCAGGGGTGCCGCTCTGCCGCCAGTGGGACAGCGTGACGAGCGTGCGGTCGTTCGCCGTGCCGTCGACGATGACGTTGGGCTCGGACGACGCGGCGGCGTACGGCAGGTATCGCATGAGAGTCCGCTCCCGGAAGGTGCCCCAAACTCGATTTCCCGCGCCCGCGAAACGCCCGGGCGCAGCCGCCGTCTCAGTCACCGCCGTAGCGCTCGAGCCTCGTCGCGCGGTCAGCGGAGACGAGGAACGGGAAGCGGTCGACCTCCGGCCCCAGCCGCCGGTCCGGCGTCAGCCACCCGCCGGTGCCGCGGCGTCCCGCGGTCGGACGCTCTCGGCGATCCAGCTCGTTCACGCTCATACAGCTCGATTCCGCCCGAGCTGGCGACGTCGCTGCACGAGGGCGGGAACAGGTCGGCTCTCCGCCGGATTGCGCCAGCATAGCCAATCGGCTATAACAGGGGGAATGATTCTCCGCAATCTCGTCCGGGAGGCACGCAAGCGGGCCAGGCTCACCCAGGCCGACCTGGGCCGCCGGGCCGGGGTTCCGCAGTCGACGGTCGCCCGCATCGAGTCCGGCGCCCGCACCCCGTCCACCGACCTCGTCGAACGGCTGGTCCGGGCGGCCGGTTTCGAGATCCGCGTCAGTCTCGGTCATCCCGACCCGGGGACGAGCAGCCTGTTCCCGCAGGCCCTCCGTCGAACGCCCGCCGAGCGTCTCGCCGACGCCGCCCGCGCCGCGCGGTTCGTCTTGAGCGCCCGCCGCCAGTTGCGCGAGCGAAGCCATGACTGAATCGCTGTTCGACCCCGCTGCGATGCTCGCCGTACTGGCCGAGGCCGACGTGCGTTTCGTCCTCATCGGCGGTATGGCGGCCGTCCTGCACGGCGATGTCGGCGTCACCGTCGACATCGACATCGCGCCCGATTACGAGCTCGACAACCTCGAGAGACTGGCCGCGGCACTCCGCGCCCTCGACGCGCGCATTCGCACCGACGACGCTCCGCACGGCCTGCCTTTCGACTGCTCGGCCCAGTTCCTCCGCAACCTCGGCCCCGACGCCATCCTCAAGCTGACGACGCGCGCCGGCGCCCTGGACGTCTCGTTTTCGCCCGCCGGCACCGGAGGCTACCACGACCTCAAAAGGGATGCCGTCCCGCTGGCGGCCACCGAGGGCGTCTCCGTTCTCGTCGCGTCCCTGGCCGACGTGATTCGATCGAAGTCCGCCGCCGACCGCGAGAAGGACCGGCGCGCGCTGCCTCGACTGCATGAGCTGCTCGAACGGACATCGGGAAGCCGGCAAGACTGAAGGCGACCTTACTGAGGTTCGACCAGCCCCGCTCGAAGGCGGTATCGACGGCGTGCTCGGACAGATGGTCGCGCAACGGCGCCGCCGTACCCTGCTCGAACAGGATTCTCACGAACGAGCCGACTCCCTGAGGGCCTCGTTCTCGTGGTCGAGGACAGCCCGGAGTTGTTCTCTCTCGACCCCCGGGAACCACTCGAGGAATCGGTCGATCATGCCGCGGTCACGGAGATTCTCGAACAGCGAGGATACGGGCACCCGGGTGCCGCGAAACTCCCAGGCGCCACCGACCTTCTCGGGATCGACGACCTCGAAGTTGACGTCTTCGAAGTCCCGAACATTGCGCGTCGCAACCGCCATGCGGCGGGAGCGGGCGATTGCCGCAATCTGGCAGTCGGCGGGCGCGACGGAGCGGCCGGTGGAACGGCGCCTTGCGGCGATGTCCGCGTACGCGCGCGCCGCGCTCGATGTCCGCGACCAGCGTCTCCCGGCGCCCACTGTCGGCAAGATGGCGGCCCCGTAGCGCAATTCCGCTTCGCCGACCGCGGAGAAGAACAGGCTCTCGAGACGGTGGCCGGCTGCCCACACCGCGACCGTCGGGTCGGGCGCCTTGCGCATCAGCTCGGACACGACGTTCGTGTCCAGCAGCACATTCATGGCCACGGGCTCAGTCGAAGGACGGCGCCTCGGGCCCGGGCTCGCGCGGCGGCAATTCGAGGTCCACGCCGTTGGCCGGGCCGAAGTGCGAGCGGATGATGGTCGTCAGGTTCCGGGAACTCGGCTTGGGCCCGACGACATCACGCAGGATCAGGCGCGCTTCCTCTTCCATGGAGCGGCCATTGTCCGCCGCGCGCACGCGCAGCCGAATCTTGACGTCGTCGTCGAGGTTCCGAATCGTGATGCTCGCCATCCGCCATGCCCTCCGTCCGAGCGCTTAAGCCAGACGATTGCGCTGCAAGCGCGACGCGGCGTATGCATGCAACCCGGCGAGTGGAGACGGAGCCGACAGCGACCGCCGGGTTCGACACGTCCTCGCCTGAGCGGGGCTACTCCTCGGCGCCGAGGGCGGCGTCGAGCCTGTCGAGGATGCCGAGCCCTTTGTCCACGGAGCCGCGCGCGGCGAGCGCACGGAATCGCGTCTCGGCGTCATGCTGGGTGACGGCGATGGTGCACAGCTCCTCCATGAGCTCGTTCACGCTCATGGCGCGGTGGCGGGCGAGGGCCTTCATCCGTGCGTGTATGTCGTCGGGGAGGCGGATGATCAGGGTCGACGTGGTTCAGGCCACCGCCTGTCGCCGACGGATGCGTTCTTGCGCCAAGTCGTACTGCGCCTGTCGCCGCACCCAGAATGCGGCGTTGCTCCAACCGATGCCTTCCAGCGCCAGCGCCATCCCGGGCGAGATGCCGGTACGACCGTTCAGAACCCGAGAAAGGGCCTGCCGCGTGCAGCCCAGCCTCGCGGCCGCCTCGGTCACTGTCCAACCCTCGGCTTCCAACGCGTCCCGAAGGCTCTCGCCCGGGTGCGCGGGGTCGTGCATCGTCGGCATCGTGGCCTCCTCGTCCCCTGATGGTAGTCGACCAAGGTCACGTCAACCGGCTCGCCGTTCTCGAAGCGGAAGACGATTCGCCAGTTCCCGGAGACCCGCACGCTCCACTGTCCCCGCCGGTCCCCGCTCAGACGGTGCAGCCGGTAGCCGGGCAGGTTCATGTCGCGCGGCTGCACCGCCGCCTCCAGGTCGGAGAGGATGCGGCGAATCCGCGGCGCCAGCGATGCCGGAACGCGCCGAGCATCCCCCCCGCGCGAAGAAGGCCAGCAGCCCCTTGTGCGCAATCTCGATATTCCGACTGTAACACGATGCATGACGCGAGACGGGTGTCCACCTCGCGCCCGGCGGCCGCGAGACCGAAAGCAGCGCATCTCGGAACCGGAGCGTGGCGTTAACCTGTCGAGGATACGTCGACGCGTTGACACGCTATCGGTTGGCGCGCTAGTCTCCGGGAGTCGGCTCCCAAGGGAGCGGGGTTTCATCCTCCCGGGGTCTGGTGCTCTCGCGCACCACACGCCGGGGCTTTTTCTTTCAGGCGCGATGGCACTCGGGCGATGCTCTTCTTCAATGGCAGCAACCCGGAGGGAATCATGACGGCGAGCGACTGGTCCCGCTGCCTGGCCACGACATGCTCTTTGGCCGTCGCGACGTGGCCGATGCCGAAACGTCACCCTCACATCGACGCCCACATCAAGTGGATCGGCTTCGTCCGGCCGATGGGCGTCGTGGTGTCGGCGCCGGCCCTGGTGCGGGTGGGGGGGGCTGCCGCGCGACCCCGAGGGGCAGCGGCGGCTGCGGGCCGCCTGGCCGGGCGCCGGTTCCGCCCGACGGCGAGCCCGCGCCGTGGCTGCCCGATTTCCGGGGGTTCGCGGCGTCGGTGCTCGGCTGGAGCTTCTCGCCGAAGGGCTACGCGGGGACCGACGACAGCCCGATGCCGCCCGAGCTGGAGATGCCGCTGCAGGAGGGCAGGGAGGTGCTGGGCCCTGACTTCGCGGTGCGCGAGCGCCGCCCCCGCGACGACGGGTCGCGGCGGCGGCTTCTGGTCGAGGCGGTCGAGCCCGGCGACGACTTCCACCGCGTCGCCGGCGGCGCCCGTCGCCCCGAGGTGTCAGCCCACGGCCGGATGGAGCGGCTGCTGCGGCAGACCGGGGTGCCGGCGGGGCTGCTGTCGAACGGCCGCACCCTGCGCCTCGTCTCGACCCGGCGGGGCGAGAGCTCGGGCTGGCTCGATCTGCACGTAGCCGACATGGTCACCACCGCGGGCCGGCCCATCGTGGCTGGGCTGCGGCTGCTGGTAGTTGTTGGGCCGAAGCATGACGAAACTGGAACATGAGGGCGAATGGTGGGACCCCGGGCATCCCGAGGAAAGGTGGAGTGGGGTGCTCCGCTTTGACGAAGAGGAAGGTGTGTCCCTTCGCGTCGCCGTGCCGCATAACTACGGTATGCCGCCACCGTTGACGCGGTCATTGATTCCAAGCGGTTCGGTGATTGTCGGACGAACCAATAGGGGCGAGATGGTGACGCTCCTGGATTGTTTTGAGAAATCCTCAAGTTACGGAATACATGGCGGGTTCGGATCGATAGACATCTGCGCGAATGCAGTTGTCGATGGGTTTCATTGTAATCGCAACCCATCCGTAGATCGTGTTTCTGCGACAGTGAGTCCGCTCACGGAATGGTGGGGAGTGTCGGGCATCACAGAGAATCGTGAAATCGAATTCCCAAATGTGGAGGTGCGCTATACATCGCAGTCACCATTCGTGGCACACGATGACGGCCGGTTCACGGTTGTGCTCAGACCGAGTTGCTCGTATGATCGCGACCGGCACGAAATGTCTCTGCGGGAGAGGGTAAAGGTAGAAGTCAAGGCCGAGTCGCCTCGGACGCTATCGGAGTTTCAAGAGATAGTACATGCTTGTGAGGACTTTGTATCGATTGCATGTCTGAACCTTTGCAAAAGAACAGAAACTCTGTTAATGCGAAATAAGAAGGCGTCTCAAGCACGAGAGTTTGGATTCTATTATGCGGTCCCCGTGTATTCAGAACAACAAAAGGGTGGTGTTCCATTCGGATTGTTCTCAGGTGCGGACGTACGGGAGCGACGAGCGGACGTGCTGGGCACGTGGTTGTCGCAGTTGGATCGTCTGCGTTACGTGCGCGCCCTGTATTTTGCGGGCGTATATGGCCGTGGTTTCGCAGAACAGAAGTTCTTGTTCTTGACACAAGCGGTTGAGGCGTTCCATAGAAGGTATTACAGTGGCCGCTACATTGAGGACCAGGGTCGATTTGAGAAGACTGTTTATGAGCCGCTGGTCGCCAAGATCCCGAAAACCGCGCCGAGCGGCTTGGGTGACGCGATTAGGGCGAGACTCAAGTACGGAAACGAGTATTCGCTGCGTCGTCGCATAGGAGAGCTCGTTCGTGAACACAGCCAAGCCTTGAAAGTCCTTGAGCGTAGGCCGGAGAGTTGGGTTTCAGAGATCGTGGATCTGCGAAACACCCTGACTCATTATCCGGAGATGGATCATGTGCCGGAACACAGGGTGGACGCGGCTATACGTTATAGCTGGGTATTGCGGCTCTTGCTTGAGGTGTGCTTCATGAAGACGATGGGGTTTGGTGCGGAGGAGGTACGGGATTTCGTGCAGGGGTGCCGAATGTACCGTCAGGTCGCTGAGATGGTTGGGGACGGTGGGTCGCGGGAAGGCGAGTCGGCAGCCGACGGGTGATGCGCGCCTCCGCGCCGGGCTCGGCGTCGCGGTGGCGGAGTGGGAAGGGGGTGTTGCGGTTGCCCGAGAACCGGCGTTTCAGCTTGACGACGGCGGCGTCGAAGGGCGGGCGGCGCCGTTCGAGGGCGACGGGTGCCGCCGCCGTGCCGTGTCGCTTCCGTTGGGCGCAGGTCGGCTCTCCGCCGGATTGCACGAGCATAGCCAATCGGCTATAGCAGGGAGGGTGAATTCTCCGGAATCTCGTCCGCGAGGCGCGCAAGCGGGCGGGGCTCACCCAGGCTGACCTGGGCCGCCGGGCGGGGATTCCGCAGTCGACGGTTGCCCGCATCGAGTCGGGCGCCCGCACCCCATGCACCGACCTCGTCGAATGGCTCGTCGGGGCGGGCGGTTTGGAGACTTGCGTCAGTCTGGGTCAACCCGACCCGGGGACGAGCAGCCTGTTCGCGCGCGCCCTCCGTCTAATCCGAAGTTTCAGAGCGGATCGTGCAGAAGTCCCTTTGATTGAGTCAGTTACGCTGTTTCATGGGGTGTCGATACTGGCTACACTCGCGGTGTCACCCCCAGTAGCTCGAAGCAGCGCTGCTGCACCGGCGTCGGTTCGGTGTGCAGGGTGAAGGTGCTGTCACCCTCGCCCACCTGCATCGTGTTGGCGGTCAGCGTGCCCAGGTCAGCGAGCAGGGTCCGGAAGCTGTGCACGGGCAGCGCGTCGTCGGTGCGTTTGCGGCCGGCCTTGGCCCGCGCCGCTGGCGAGCGTCGCGCAGGAGCGACCACCGAAGCGCGCTGACGTTCGGCGGCGGCCGGGTCGTGGTCGTCGAATAGCACCGGGGCCAGGGCGCGGCGCATGTGCCACTCGACGTAGTAGGCCAGCATGCACAGCAGCACGTGGGCGCGCACCCGGTCCTCGCGCCGGTGGTGGAGCGGCCGCACCTGCAGGTCCACCGACTTGAGATAGCGAAACGCCCGCTCCACCTTGGAAAGGTCCTTGTAGGCGCGCACCGTCTGCGCCGCGTCGAACTGCTCGGGCTCGACGTTGGACCGGACGATGTAGATTCCGTCAAGCTGCTCCTCGGCTGCGATCTTGTCGGCGTTGCGTTGAAAGGTGAAGGACTCGTCGGTGATGGTGGTGAGGAAGTGCTTCGCCATCTTGTGCCGGTTGATGACCTTGCCGACGCGCACGCCGATGGCGGCCTCGCCCCGCAACGGCCGGTTCTTGCGCCGGGTCGCGGCCGCGATGGGGGCGAGGTCCTTCTCGGTTGCGGCGAGCAGCTCCTGCCGCTTGCGCTGCCGTTCGGCGGCGAGCAGGGGATTGCGGCACACGATCAGCCGCTCGCCGGGGAACTCGTCGCTGGTGACCTCGGCCAGGTCACGCTCGTCGAACAACGACGGCGTCACCGTGCCGGCGTTGACGAGCTTCCGGATGACGGGCGCGCGCAGGGAGGTGATCCAGCGCAGCCCGTCGACCCCCTGCAGGTCCTCGCGGATGCGCGCCGCGGTCAGCATGCCGCGGTCGCCGACCAGCACCACGTGCCGCAGGCCGAACCGTTCCCGGAGCTTCTCCACCTGGCTGGCCACCGTCTTGGGGTCGCTCGTCGAGCCTTCGAAGACTTCGACCGCGACGGGACAGCCGTCGGCCGAGCACAGCAGGCCGAAGACGATCTGCAGGGTGGATTTCTTGCCGTCGCGGCTGTAGCCGCGCTGCGCCAACGGGCAGCGGGTCCCCTCCACGTAGCTGGAGGTCAAGTCGTAGAGCACCAGGGTGTGTTCCCGCAGGTGCTGTTTCGCCAGCCGTTGCTCGATGGCCGCCTGCCGCTCGACGAGCCAGTCCATGGCCGCGTAGAGCTCATGCTGGTCGACGTCGCCGAGTTCGAGCACCCCGCCGAGGGTGGAGACGGCGGTCTCGGGGGCGAGGGCGCGGGCGGTGGCGAGCTTCGACTGCGCGTCGAAGACGCGGGCGACGATGAGGGCTACGATGAGGTCACGGACGCGGCTCGCCTGGCGGGCGATGAGGGTGTGGAGTCCGAGCTGCTTGAGGGTGCCGAGGACGGCGGCGACATGGCCGTGGGGGAGGCTGCGGAGGCAGGTGAAGGCGTCTTGCGGGTTGAGGAGTTGCTCGCCGCGGAGGATGCGTCGCACCGCCTCGACGGCGGCGTCTGGCAGCTTGGAGAGGTTGGCGAGGGTGCGCTTCTTGACGCGCCCGTTTTCGCGGTAGGACTCCCGGAGGAGGACGGCGGGCGGCGAGGAGCGATTGCGGACGCTCTCGACATACATGGTTACTCACTATACCGATATAGCCCAACATATCAAGCAAAAACGGGAACAAACAAGGATATTTACATGGCTACAAATGACCCGATAAACCACGCCAATAATCCCAAAACCACTTTGGTTGCTATAAGTTAGAGCAAATCGGGCGCTGAAACTTCGGTCTAATGCCCGCCGAACGTCTTGCCGACGCCGCCCGCGGCGCTCGGTTCGTCTTGCGCGGCCGCGGACGGTTGCGGGGGGAAGCCGTGACTGAGCCGCTGTTCGACCCCGCTGCGATGCTGGCCGTACCGCAGGCATCAACGGTTTGCGCGTCGTTGGCGGTCCGCTATCGACATCTCGAAGCGGGTCAGCCAGTCTTCGCACCATGACCGCAGCGGCTCCGCTCTCCACCGCGTCTTGCCGTTCTCCATGTGGAGCTGGTCCGTCGGGAATGGACGCCGTTCCTCGTCGTGGTTCGAGTTGTCCACGACCTCGAGGGTGTCGAACAGCTCCGCCGTCTTGCGGAGGTTCGACAGCGAGAACCTGTAGCGTTCCGGCAGTCGCGCCGCGTCCACATGGTGGCCGGTGTTCATTCTGACGCGGTGCTCGATCCGGTCCGCGTTGATGTTGGGTGAATCCGTGCCGATATACACGCCCTCGATGCGGTAGTCGGCGGCCTTCGCGCGTTCGACCATCGCCCGCCCCGGTGTTCCCGAGTAGGTGCTCTCGATCCCGAAGTCCAGCCGCGCGGCCATCGCCTTGTCGATCTCGGCGTCCACGTACTCCCGCGTGCGGGCCCGCGCGGACTCGGAGTTCCAGTCGCCGATTCCCCCCGCAATCGAGTCCTGGTCGAAGTACCGCTCCGGTAGGCGGTCCCAGTTTTCGCGCTTCCAGGCGCTCTTTCCCGCCCCGTTGCATCCCATCACGATCGTGAACACCGGGCGGTTGTCGAGTTGGTCGGCCATTTCGTTCTTCGTCCCGTCCGAGCGTCCGCGCCCCGGCCTTGCGGCCGAGCCGTGCGTGGTGGTGCGGTCGTTCCGTGACGGACGTCCTGCCCCGGACCGGAATACCTGAGCGTGGGGTGGGGGCTCGCGATCTCCATACCAGAGATGCACGAAGGACTCGAACCTCTAGGAACTTCACCGATTCACGCTGTGTTGCCATCGTCGCTGGGCACCGATGACCGCTGTGGTCCGGTTCACCTTCTTCCTCGTCCGGGCTCCCCCTGATGAAGTCGCGTCTCCGATCACCAGCAGCTCGCGAACGTCCGCTACAGGGACCGGGAGATGATGAGGAACTGCAAGTGCGCCGGCGGGGCCGACGGCGCGGGACTCGACGGCGGCGCCGTCGCGTTGGCGCAGAGCCTCGGCGATCGCAGTGCGGTGCCGGGAGCCCGCGGGACGACGGGAGCGCGTGTCGACTCAGTGCCGAATCGGACCGCTAGGACCCGTACCGCCGATCATTGCAGGTCGTTGATTCCATTGGAGCCGGCGAGCGGACTCGAACCGCTGACCTGCTGATTACGAATCATAACACACGGCGAATCCTCCGCTTGCGTTCCGTTGAGGGAATCGCCGTAAGTTGCTGATGTGGATGGTGTTACGCTTTCGTCGTGTGTCGCTTGCATGCGCCGGATTGCGGTGGTATTCTGTCGCAGTGCCTACACAGTGCCCACACGGCGGGGACGGGAAGACCTGCTGACTGCGAGTCACGGGCCATGTGGGCAGTCGGAGGTGATGTGGGGCATCGGGTAGGCGGTGCACGGTGAGCGGGCGACAGAGCATGCTGACGGAACGCCGTATCCGGGACGCGAAACCGGGGTCGAAGACGTGGTTTCTGTGGGACGCCCGGGTGAGGAACCTGGGCGTCCGCATCACGCCGAAGGGCGCGAAGTCGTACGTCCTGTTCTACCGCGCGGCTGGTCGAAAGCACCTTGCGACCCTTGCCCGTGTCGCTGAGCTGTCGCTGAAGGAGGCGCGCGACCGAGCAGGGCCGGAGCTAGCTGCGATCCGGGGCGGCGAGTCTGACCCGCTGGCGCGGCGGCGGGAGGCGAGGGAAGCGCCGACTGTAGCGGATGGCCTGGATCGATTCTTCGGGGAGTATGCGCCGGAGCGAGTGCGGCTGCGGCGCCTGTCGCCGCGAACGGTCCAGACGTACCGGAATCAGGCGAAGCTCTACGTCGGGCCGTCTCTCGGCGGGTTGCGCGTCGCCGACGTGGCGCGGGCCGACGTGGAGCGCACAGTACGGCCGCTACGGGACGCGACCCGGAACCGGGTGCTGGCGCTGGTCTCGCGGTTGTTCAACCTGTTCGAGACGTGGGGCTGGAGACCGCAGCACACGAACCCGGTTCGGGGCGTAGAGCGGGCGAGGGAGGAGCCGAGAGACCGCGTGCTCGACACGGGCGAGCTGGCGGTGCTGTCGCAAGCTCTCGACACGCTCGAGGAGCGGTTCCCGGCGAGCGTGGCGGCGATACGGACGGCGGCGCTGACGGGGTTGCGAATCTCGGAGGTCTGTTCGATCCGGTGGGAGCATGTCGACTTCGAGACCGGGCGGGTGACCCTGCCGGAGACGAAGACGGGTCGGCGGGTGCATCACTTCCCGGATGCGGCGCTGGACGTGCTACTGGAGCGGCCGCACGTTAACCGGAATCCGTTCGTGTTCGCCGTGGACGCTCGGGGGGCTCTGACCTACCGTACTGCTCGCACGCACTTCGCGACTGCGGCGGCGCGAGCAGGATTGGCGGACGTACGCCTGCACGATCTCCGGCGAACCGTGGCGACCGGTGCGGCGGCGGCGGGCGTTTCCGCGCCGATCCTTCAGCAACTCCTCGGCCACAAGACAGCTCAGGCGGCGAACCGTTACGTTCGCGAGCTCGGCTCGCCGGTGGCGGGCGCCCGGCGGGCAATCGGTGCGACGATAGCGGCGGCAATGGCGGGGAACAAAGACGCAGTTTCGAGGTCGTCCTGGGACGTCGGAGCCGCTCCGGCGAGGCGGCCCGGCAGGCTCGGAGACGCGAGGTTGCCATGACGACGAACACGCATCGAGAGCGGCGGCGGCTTCCTGGTTTCCATCGTGCTGTGCTTCCTGGCGCTGGGCCTCGCGGCACCGGCCACCGCTAGTAGGGCGGGGTCGCGCCCCATCGCCGACGTGCTCCACGATGCCGATCCCGACGATTGGATCAGCTGACGGCGAACCCTCGACGGCTGAGGCTATAGCCCCGTCGATCAGATCGACGGCGGCGTCGAGCGAGTCGAGGAACGGCTCGAGGGGCGGCGGGCGCCGGGCTTCTAAGCCGATCTCGTTCCGACGCAAAACCCCGGAATTCCCCGGATCCATTGGGGAAGTCGCGATCCAGAACGGGTCACATCGGGTCAGAAAACGGCTCCCAGAACGCGAAACGGCTGGCAGAACGGCTGGCAGTCGTGCCTTGGGGCCTCCCGTGCGGTCTCGCGCAACGGGATGGAAGCGGAATACGCTGGGACCTCGGGCACGCTGAGCGTTCGTGGTACCAGGAGAGCCCGAGACGGTCTCGATACCGTGGTCGACCAGCACATCGAGGACAGCGCAGAGACGCTGAACTCAGGTTTCGAGTCGGAGCCCCTCGTGCGAGCGGCGCGCGCACGCCGAGTTGGACGACGATGGGTGAAACCCGATTCCGGCCCGCGGGTTCTGGTGCGTGGGCGGCGGCGCCGTGTACCGTCGAGCGAGTCGAGGAGCGGCCCGACGCGGCGGGCGCCGGGCTTCGAACCCGTTCCGGATTCAACGAAAACCCAGGAAACCCCGTATTCGTTGGGGAAATCGGCGGTCTCTGGGGGTCAGAACGGGTCACAAAACGCCTGGCAGAACGCGAAACGGCTGGCAGTACGGCTGGCAGTGGAGAGCCAGACCAGCCGTCGGATGTCGTCCAGCCGCCACTTCGAGACGGTGAGGCCGGACGACCTGACTCCGGGCCAGCGGAGAGGGGGAGCTTGGCGCCTCGAAGCGCGAATTCCGGGCGACCACCTCTACAGCGTTCCAGCGGCGCCGGCCCACGCTCTGGCCGGCCGCGGTCAATCCGGGGTCCGGCCGCGACCGCACCGTTCAGCGACGACCCGATTGTGCCTGGGTTGACGCCGGTCCGGGCCGTCCACTTCACGGAACTGCGGACGCGGATCGACGCCCTGCGGAGCGCGGCGGATCTGGCGCGGTTCTCCTGGACCGACCCGGCGCCGCGGCGGGGGACACGAGGGTCACGCGCGTGCATTTGCTCGAGCTGCGGACGGCGATGGTCGAGGCGTACGGAGCGGCGGGTCGGGCGGCGCCGCGCCGGACGGATGCGGCGCCGGCGTCGGGGTCGACGCCGACCCGGGCGCTGCATGTGACGGAGCTCCGCGCCGCCGTGCTGGCGCTGGAGTGAGAAGGGTCCCCGCTGGCGGGCTCAGGAAGGCCCTCGAGGATGACGATCAGGTCCGCGACCCCGCCTCGAGGGCGGCGGTTTCCGACCGCGGGGGCGTGTCGTCGACGACGAGGTCAACCCGGCGGGCCGGGGCCCTCCGCCGCCTCGATGCTTGACTCCGACGGCCGGCCGACACGACCTTGGCCGCCTACCTCGCCGAGCTGCACGACCAGGGCTCGGTCGTCGGTGAGTGCCTCGCCGGCGGTCCCCGCGGGCGTGCTTCCGGGCCCCCCGCTTCGCCGGCGACGCGAGCCCCGGGGTGGCAAGCGCGGCCGTCGGACCTTGCTGCCGTTGCCCTTGGGTCGGATAACGGGGGGTTGAGTTAACCTGCGGCCCGTCGGCGTTGGCGGCCGACGGGGAGTTCCTCGCCAGCGGTGCTTCCGTTCCTCGGCGTCGGCAAGGAGAGGAGCCATGCGCAGTGCCGTTACGGCGCTCGTCGTTGTTGCCGTCGTCTCGGCCGACGACGCTGCGGCTCAGATCTCCAGTTAAGCCACGCGGCTCCCGCGCTTGGCACCGTTCGCTTTCGTCCTCACGAACGTCCTATACAACAAGAGGCGCTGTATTCCGACCAGCCGGCAGGGGCGAACTGGGGGCCGTGGGATGTTCAGATGGCGGAGGCGGCGGAGACGGAACAAGGGAAGACCACGACCTGGAGGAAGCTGCGCGGACTCTGGAGGAGCTCCAGGAACTCCGGCCAGGGTGTGACAGGCTCTGGGACGGGGCCAAGGAACTGAGCCCGGGTCTCGGCAGATCTTTGGAGAAGCCGGTGCGTACCGTCTCAGCCTCGGACGTGCGCGTCTCAAGGACGACCGCCAAATCCGAGTTCATGCCCCTGCGACAGCAGCGCTGATCGTGGCGAGCGCGCTGGCGGTGCGGTGGGCCGCCGGGGCGCAGGACGGCGGCATCACCGGACCGTCACCGACCCGCCGGCGAGGTTCTGCCGGCCTGGAGGAACCGCTATGGAGACCATTGCCGGCTCGGCGGCCGTTCTCGGCGCAGTCGTGTACCTGTTGCCAGGGGCGGCGGCGCAGACCCCGGTGGGTGCGCTGGCGATCGACGAGCGCCAGGGCGACCAGTACGGCTGGGCGGTGGACTACGAGACGGCGGCGGCGGCGCGGTTGGCGGCGTTGGGGGAGTGCGGCACGGGCTGCTCGGTGGTGCTTGACGTTCGAGCGCTGCGCGGCGTATGCGGCGGACCAGGACTCGGACAGCACGGCGGTGGGCTGGGCCGAGTCGTACTCGTCGTCGTCGGAAGCGCGACAGGCGGCGCTCGGGCAGTGCGGCGCGCGTGGTGGCGGCTCGGGGTGCATCGTTCGGGTGTGGGGCTGCAACAGCCCGGTGACGGAGGAGGGCCTGGGTCTGGACCGTGCGGCGCGCCGTCAGGTTCAGGAGGGCCTCCGGGCGGCGGGGTTCGATCCGGGCGTCGCCGACGGGCTATTCGGCCCGCGTACACGGTCGGCGATTCGGAGCTGGCAAACGTCGCGAAGCGCCCGAGCGACGGGCTATCTGGCCGGCGCGTCGGTGGCGGCGCTTCGGCCGTCGATGGCGGGGCAGCCGACGTTCCGCGCGCCGGAGCCGGCGGGTGCCGCCGCAGCGTCGGCAGCTCCCGGGGCTGCGGCGCCTGCCGCCTCCGCATCGGAGCAGCAGCCTCCGCTGGCCAGCGCGGAGCTGGAGGCCCTGTTCTGGCAGTCGATCGTGAACAGCACTGATCCGGCGGATTTCGAGGCGTATCTCGAGGTGTTTCCGAACGGCGTGTTCCGGCGACTGGCCGAGAACCGGTTGGCGGCGCTGCGCTCGCCGGGGGGCAATACGCCCGCGTCGGCGGGGCGTCCTGCTGGCGGGGTGGGCTCACCGGCTTCGGGGTCTCGGGTGTCCGGCGCTGGTGCTGGCGGCACGGCGTTCGGAGCTGGCGTCGACGCGCCGCGTCGTGCTGGTGACGTGTACCGGGACTGCCCGGCGTGTCCGGAGATGGTGGTTCTGGCTGGCGGCGGTCTGGCGATGAGTCGCTACGAGGTGACGGTGGGCGAGTACCGGGCGTTCGCGTCGGCGCCGGGCGCTGGCGCGGGCGGCGGGTGTTTGACGATGAGTGGCGATTCCTGGCGCGACCCCGGCTTCCCGCAGACGGACCGTCATCCGGTGACTTGCGTGAGTTGGGACGACGCGCAGGAGTACGTGTCGTGGCTGAGCCGTCGGACGGGTGCGACGTATCGGTTGCCGACGGAGGCGGAGTGGGAGCGTGCGGCTGCCGGTTCTCAGCCCGGGTGCGACCGGTTGGGCAGAGGGACGCGGCCGGATGGGACGTGCCCCGTCGGCTCGCACGGCTCGAACGCGGCAGGTCTGTCGGACATGGTCGGGAACGTGTGGGAGTGGACATCGGACTGCTGGGAGGGAGACTGCGGCCGTCGTTTGGTTCGCGGCGGCTCCTGGTTCATCAAGGCCGAGCTCCTCCGGCTTGGCGCGCGCCGCATCTCCTCCACCGCCCACCGGAACCTCAGCCAAGGTTTTCGCGTTTCGAGGACGCTGGATTAAGTCCTTATTCTTCAGCTCTTTACATCTTGGGGTGGGTCTGGGGGGCGTGAGCCCCCCGGGGGCCTCGTGATTGGTGTCTTCGGTGGGCAGTGGGCAGGGCGCGCGGCGGACCGGCCCGGCGTTGGAGTCGATGTATCGCTTCGTGCTGTGGCTGGTGCCGGCGGTGGAGAAGGTTCCCGCGGCGGCAGAAGTTCCTGCTCTGGCGGCGGCGAACCTGGGCATCGAGAAGCTTGCGGTTCCTGTGCCGGCTCGCCAAGGACCTCGGGCACCTGGACGAGCGCCGCTACGAGCACGCGGCGTGTTCCTCTCGATGAGACCGACCAACTCGTCGGCGGCTGGCGGAAGGCGGATGAGGCGGTGAAGGGCTGATGGCCTGTTCGAGGAGATCGCGACGTTCGGTGCGTTGTGCGCCGCGCCGGCGCGGGCTGCTTTGGGCAAGCGCGGGCGGGGTACGTTGGGCGGCCGGGCGGCTACGTCTCGTTCGAGATACGCGACCCGAAGCGTCGGACGATCTCGGCCGCGCCGTTCCGGGGCCGCGTGGTGCACCACCCGGTGTGTACCTCGACTGCTTCGACCCCTTTCAGGGCAGCCCGGAGGTTTGCCGCTCCTCGCCGGCCCGCCGTTCTCGCGCTCCGTGGGTCGGATAAGGGGGGATTCTGTCAACGGCCGGGCCCTGACCGGCGCCGCGGTCCCGACTCCCAGCCGAGGTGTTCCCGACCCCCCGCTTCGTCCTTGGGTCGCGCCGGGGGGTGCGTCGTGATACGTTCCTCTCTGGAGCCAGGAGGAAACAGCCAACGGTGACGGTTGCCGACCCCTGACGGCGCCGTGGTGAACCCTGAAACGGCCGTGGGCGCGGGTACGGCGACGATCCGGGATGTTCGCGACCGTGAGGATCTGACGAATTCGAGCCTGGCGCCGACCACAAGATGTTGTGGTGGCCGGGGCATCGTCCGACCGACATTCTCGGCGTGTGCTCGCCGCCGTCAAGGCGCGTCGCTACGCTCCGCCCCCGCTTCGCGGGGCTATCGGCCTTGACGGCGGTTCCGCGCACGCTTGTCCAGACTGGCAGCTATCGGACGATGCCCAACCTTGACCCCCTACATGTTGTGGTCGATGACTTGTCGAGAATCTGTCGGTTCTGGATGGTCGTTGACATCCGGGATGACGGCTCGGCGGCTGGGACGAGACCGCACGGAGACACAATGCTGCTGACGGTGCTGGCGATCGACGCGGAGGCGGACAAGCCTTCGAGCGCTCGCCGATGTCTCCTCGGCACTGTTGAAGGGATTTCAATGATTGGTCGGACGGTGCTGGTGTTGGGGGTCGTTGCCGTCTTGGCGGTGTTTGCGGCTGACGCGGTTGCGCAGGGAAGTTCGGCCCTTGACCGGCCGCTACGGTCGATCCACAACTCGGGGAACTGGCCCCACACTAGGACCACCGTGGAGGAATGGGAGCAAGCTGGGGACCCATCCAAGCCGATCTTGCCGCCGGGCTACGTCGAGTACCTGGAGAGTTCGCACATCAACTGGGTCGGCATCTCCGTGGCTCTGCACGTCGACGACAGCATGGACAGCACCGTCGAGCGCAAGTACTCGCCGGATCTCTACGCGCCCACGTTCACCGACGAAGCGCTGAGACAGATCTTCCGCGAGTACAGGCAGCACGGGATCGACGTCTACCTGACGCTCGCGTTCGAAACCCAGGAGGCGGAGGTTGCCGAGCGCCCCTTGACCCGGTTCCTCCTCGGAAACCCCGGAGACACCGAGACTGGCAGGCCTCCCGACCACGCCGAGATCGACCCCGAGTTTTGGCCGTGGCGCCCGAGCCACCCGGACCACGCCCAGTTCGTTGCGGAGTTCTGGAGGACGTACACCCAGCAGGCGGTCCACTTCGCCCGGCTCGCGCAGGAGGAGGGCGTGCGGATGTTCTCGCTGGGGACCGAGACCGACGCCCTGTTCCGCACGCGGTCGGGCGGCCACTACTGGTCGAACGACTTCCTGCAGGAGCTGCGAACGATGGTCGCTGGCGTGCGCGCCGTGTATGACGGCCTGCTGACGTACGACATGCACTACTCGGCGCACACGCACGACTTCTTCGCGCCGGGCTCGCGCCACCTGTGGTCCGACCTGGACCTGGACGTCATCGGCGTCAGCGCGTGGATCCCCCTGACTGACGAGCCGCCCACGACGGTCTTGAGCGTCGAGCACTTTCGGCAGAAGTACGACCTGATCTTCCGGGACCACCTGATACCTGTCGCAGCCATGAACGAGCGGCCGATGGTGTTTCTCGAGTACGGAATCACCGACAACGTGGACGACCCCTCTGAGCCGTTCGGTGGTCCGTCCGACCCCATGGTCCCGTTTACCGATCGGAACGGGAACGGGCTCGACGATGGCCAGGAGCAGCAGGCCAACGTCATCGAGGCGATGCTCGGGACCGTGAGCGCGTATCCGGGTGTGGTCTACGGCGCGTTCTTCTGGGACCAATGGATATTGAGCAACGAGCGGTCGGAGCACACCGTGGAGGCGGGGTGGCGCGGCTATGCTGTCCGCGACAAGCTTAGCGAGCACGTCGTGCGGGCCCGGTACGACCGGTTCCGGTCGCTCCTGTGGCGGCCGGCCAGGACCTTGTACGTGGGCGAGGGTACCCACGTCGTGCAAGTCGAGTTGCCGAACGCGTCCTCGTACACGGCGTCGTCGTCGGCGCCGGGCGTGGCCGCCGTCACGGTGTCGGGGTCGCGGGTGGCGGTCAGACCGGTGGCCGAGGGCGTCGCGTCGGTCACGGTGTCGGGAAACGGCGCCGCCGATACGTTGCAGTTCACGGTGGTGGTCCGCGACCTGGAAGCGGAGCGGGCGGCGCTGGAAGCGCTGTACCGCGCGACCGACGGGGAAGACTGGACGAACAACGCCAACTGGCTGACCGATGCCCCGTTCGAGGAATGGTACGGCGTCGAGGCGGACGAGCGCGGCTATGTCACCGGGTTGCGGTTGGGCGGCTGGGATGACAGCGTGGGGGATTTCGTGGGCAATGGGCTGGTGGGGACGCTGCCGCCCGAGTTGGGCGACCTGGCGCACCTGCGGCAGCTCTCCATTGAGGGCAACGAGTTGACGGGACGGCTGCCGGCCGAGCTGGGGCAATTGACGGAGCTCCGGGCGTTGTTTCTCGGCAGCAACGGGTTGACGGGACCGATCCCGGCGACGCTGGGCGACCTGACTAATCTCCGGGGCGTGAATCTCGGCGGGAATGCACTGACCGGGCCGATCCCGGCGACGCTGGTCAACCTTACCAACCTTGAGTGGTTGGCGCTGTGGGGCAATCTACTGACCGGGTCGATTCCGGCGTGGTTCGGATCCCTGACGAGGCTGCGGACCCTGAATTTCAGCGGCAACAACGCTCTGACGGGCCCAATCCCTGCAAGCCTGACTCGCCTGTCGGATCTCGCGGAGTTCGGTATCGCGGGCACCGGCGTGTGCGTGCCCGACGATCCGGCGATTCAAGCGTGGTTGGCTACGATTGCCGACTTCCGTTCCTCGGGGCTTGCCTGCGAGGGGTCCCCGCCGGTGGTGGCGGCAATCCTGCGGGACCGGAGCTTGGCTCAGGACGGCGCCCTGGACGTGGACGTGTCACGGGCGTTCATCGATCCAGACGGCGATCCGCTGACCTACACGGTGTCGTCGTCGGCGCCACACGTGGTGGCGGCGCTGGTGGCGGGCTCCATGGTGAGGCTGACGGCGGTGAGGGCCGGCACGGCGACGATCTGGGTGACCGCGACCGACCCCGGCGGTCTGAGTGCCGCCCAGTCGTTCACGGTGACGGTGACCCCTCCGGAGAACCGGGCGCCGGAGCCGGTGGGCCGGCTGGCGCCCCTGACGATCGGGGTGGACGAGTCGCCGGTGACGGTAGAGGTGTCCGGCGCATTTCGGGATCTGGACGGCGATCGACTGATCTACGGGGCGCGTTCTTCGACGTCGGCGGTGGCGTCGGTGTTGGTGTCCGGGAGCCGGGTAACGGTGACGCCGGTGTCCGAGGGGAGTGCGCTGGTGACGGTGACGGCGACCGACACCAGCGGATCGAACACGACGGCGATGCAATCGTTCACCGTGACGGTGGGCACGAGGGCACCGTTCACGGACCACCCGCTCGTGGCCGGGGTGACGCCGCTCAAGGCGGTTCACTTCACGGAGCTGCGGTCTCGGATCGATGGCGTGCGAGCGATGGTCGGGCTGGCGCGGTTCGCGTGGACGGATCCAGTCCTGCGGCCGGGGACAACGCCGGTCAAGCTCGTGCACCTGCTGGAGCTGCGATCGGCGCTGGCCGCAGCGTATACGGAGTCGGGTCGGTCGTCGCCGTCCTGGACGGACGCATCGCCAGCGGCGGGGTCGACCCCTATCCGGGCGCTGCACGTGACAGAACTCCGCGCCGCGGTCCTGACGCTGGAGTGAGCAGGCCCTCGATTTCCGGTCCCGCGGCCGCGGTTCGGGGGCCTGCCCCCATGCGGACGGCGACCCAGCTCTGGTTCCGGATCGCCGAGGCCACCGTCGCCCCGGATGCCCGCGGAGACGCTTCGCCGCCCGCGGACGCCTCTTGGTCGACGGCCTCATCGTCTGGATCACGTGGCTCGACCGGCTGCGGTGGTGAGGAAGGGATGGACGCCCTCGTCTCGGCCCGTCCTGTCCCGGGCCGATCTCGAGCGCACCCGGCGCCGACCGCGCGCCGCTTTGCCGAGGGCCTCCATCAGCCCGAACACCTGCGCCTACCTCGCCGCGTTCCAAACGGTCGGCGCGGGCGTGCGTCCGGGCCCCGCCTCGCCGGCGAGCTGAGCCAGCCGGGTGACGGCCGGCCCCGGGAGCAAGCGCGGCCGTTCGCCACGGCGGGTCTCGCCGCCGCACCCTTTGGGTCGGATAAGGGGGGATTCGGTTAACCGTCGCCGGCACCGTCACCGGTCAGGTAGTGCGGCGGCAGTTGGTGGTTCCGGCCCAGGGCGGGTCGGGGTCCGTCCAGATCGGCGCGGCCACCTTGCTCGGTTGCGACGAATTTATGGCGCTGATCACTCGTAGTACCGGTGAAGCGAGGTAACGGGCGGCGGAGGGCGGGTCTTCAGTTCAAGGGCCGCCGTTATGATGGGGGGAAGGGGACGTGGAAGGAAGCTCCGGGGTGGCAGGCCGTCCGTCGGCAAAATGGACGGCGCGGTCGGGGGGGATGGCGAGACCGGTGCCGACATCGAGTCGACGAAGGGTCCGGTGGCTGGGATCATGGCGCCGGACCTGAGGCGGGGGACGCCGTGAGTACGTTCCCCGGGCCTGGGTACTTCGCCAAGGTTAATCGGGACGTGGCGGTGGTCGGGGCGGTCGGGGTGCTGCTCGGCACGCTGGCGGCGATTCTCGTGGACTCCTTCTTTCCGCGGGTCAACGACGTCATTCTCACGATCGGCCTAGTCGTGGTGGTCGCGTTCTACGCGGTCTTCGTGCCTGTCGTCGTGTTCGTTGTCGCGGGCCTCGTCACTTGGGGCGTCCGGACGCTGATCGGCCGCGTCGTGGTTCTCATCGCGCACGTCGTGTACTGGGCGGGCCGGGCGGCGTGCCTGCTCGGCCGGTGGGGGGAATCGTGACCGGGGATTCCGATGCGGCGGAGCGGCGTCGAGTGGCACCTCGACGCGGACTGGCGGGGGTTTCCTGTCGCTGATTCGGGCCTGCGGCTGGCGCTGGGCGCGCGGCGCGGCGACGTCCTCGCGCTCGTCGCCGAACGGGGAACGGCTCCTGGGGACTCGCCGCCCGCCGGCGTGCCGGCCGCCGCGGCCGCGACACGCCTTCTCGAGAGCTTTCTCTTCGGTGTCGGCCAGCTCGACGGTCGCACGTTCCGCCTGTGCCCGCGATTCAGCCCTTGGCCAAGGCTGTCGAAATCGTCCCAAGTCCAACGCCGGCAGCGGGTTGACCCCGAACGGCGGGAGCCCCGCGGGGGAGCGGCCCGGATCGGCTCCGCAGGGGATCGAGACAGGGCCTCCGAGGGTCTCGAGGCGGGCGCTTCGGGAGTTCTTCGCCCCAGGAACGGCCGCCTCGGCCGCGGCGGCGGCGGGCGGGTCCGGAGGTCGGCCGGCCGATGTCGACGAGCTCGCCGCGACCCTCGGGCACCCGGGCCGCGCCGCCGCCGGCGTGGCCGTCGAGCTCGCCGCGGCCGCGCGGGCCGACGTCGTCGAGACGGAGGCCTCCACCCGGCCCGGAACCGCCGCCGAGCCCGACGTCGAGCCCGATGCACAACCGGCCAAGCGTGGCCGTCGGCGCGTCAGGCGGCAGGTCGACATCCCGGCCGCCGGCGCCCGCGCGAACCCGTCCACGCCGCCGCCAGACGGCACGGCGGGGCACTGGCGCTGAGGATCTTGACCGTGCCCGCGAAGCCCCGGTGGCTGCTGTCCATCCGCGACGCCATCAGCCAGCTCGAGCAGCTCGACCGGACCCTGCTCACGCGGCGCGACGTCGAGCGGCTCTTCGGCGTCTCGAAGGCCGGGGCGGCGACGCTGATGCAGACCTTCGGGGCGGAGCTCATCGGCAACCAGAGGACGCTGCCGCGGACGAAGCTCCTGCAGCAGCTCAAGAAGCACCGCGGCCGGGCGGCGTTCCGCGTCGAGGAGGAACGTCGGCAGCGCCTGGTCGGCGAGCTCCGGAAGGCGCGGCTGACCGGGATCCGCGTGAAGCTGCCCGTCGAGTCCCTCGGCGCGAAGCTGGCAAGCCGGCAAGCCTGCCCGAGGGCGTCACCGTCGAGCGGGACCGGATCGAGGTGCGGTTCGACGGGGCGAAGAACGCCGTGGAGCAGCTCTACGCGCTGGCGCATGCGCTCGTGAACGACTACGAACGGTTCGAGGCGCTCATCGACAGGGGAGCCGGCGGGGGAGAGGTGACGGAATGACGACGGAAGCTCTGGTGCCGACGGCCGAGCCGGCGATCGCAAGAAGCGGGGCAGGGGAGATCGTCCTGCCGCAAGTGATCGTCGAAGCGGGGCCCCAGGCCACGGCGCGGTTCCTGGAGTTCTTCGCCGGAAGGATCGCGAACGCGAGGACGCGAGCGGCGTACGGGAGGGCCGTGGGACAATTCCTCGGGTGGTGCGAGGCGCGAGGCCTACAGCTGCGCGATGTCTCGCCGCTCCACGTGGCCGCCTACATCCGGACGCACCCCGGGTCGGTCCCGACGGTGAAGCAGCACTTGGCCGCGATCCGCATGCTCGGCGACTGGCTCGTCGTCAGCCAGGTCCTCCCGGTGAACCCCGCCGCGGCCGTGCGCGGCCCGAAGCACGTCGTCACCAAGGGCGCGACGCCGGTGCTCTCGCCGGCGGAGGCGAGGAAGCTCCTCGGGACGATCGACACGGGCGCCCTGGCCGGGCTCCGGGACCGGGCGCTGCTCTCGGTCATGCTCTACAGCTTCGCGCGGGTGAGCGCGGTGTTGGGGATGCGGCGGCAGGACTACTTCGGGCAGGGGAGCCGGGGCTGGTTGAGGCTGCACGAGAAGGGGGGGAAGCGGCACGACGTGCCGGCCCACCACCGGGCGGCGGCTGCCCTCGATGCCTACGTCGAGGTGGCCGGGCTCGAGGAGCCGAAGGCGGCGCTCTTCCAGGCCGTCGACCCGGCGTCGCGGCGGCTGACAGGCCGGGCGCTCGACCGGCGGCTCGTGCTGGCGATGATCAAGCGGCGCGCCGCGGCCGCGGGTCTGCCGCCCTCGACGTGCTGCCACACGTTCCGGGCGACGGGGATCACGGCGTACCTGTCGAACGGGGGGACGCTCGAGCGCGCGCAGCAAATCGCGGGCCAGGCGTCGCCGAAGACGACGAAGCTCTACCACCGGACCGCGGACGCGGTAACGGTCGACGAGATCGAGCCTATCGTGATCTGACGACCGATGGGGTTGCGGCTCCAGGCGTCGGCCCGCGCCGCCAACGTCGAGCACGTGACCGCACCACTCCGGAAGGGTCGGGTTGGCGTCGGAGCTGACGAGTTCATCGACCACCGACGTGACGCCCGCCGGAACTGAGGAAATGCCGCGGCATGAGCCGCGGCGGAAGGAGGAGGATGTGCGACTTCAAGATTGGATCGGGCTAGGTGTCCTTATCGCGACCGTCGCTGGGGGTGTATTCTTCATCGGCGGGCTCGCGGAACGTGTCCGCCAGCTTGAGAGTCGGACCTCTTTGAATGTACCCGTGTCTGCCGTAATTGCATTCGAGAGCGCCGCCTGCCCATCCGGCTGGCACCCCTATGAGGCTAGCCGGGGCCGCTTCATCCTCGGCACGGGCGCGCACTCTACGTTCAACCGCTACGGAAATAGCGTCCCTGTCAAATCTCTCGGCGAAGAAGGCGGATCAGACCAAGTGCTTCTCGATCTCATCAATATGCCAGCCCACAGCCATTGGCTCCCAGTCGCCGGTAGCGAGAATCCAAGTGTGGTTTGGGGAGTTGACGCCGCCGGTCGGGGCACCTACGATGGCCCGCGGCACAGGAGAGAGAGTTCCGACGCAGGGGAGGACGTGCCCTTTGATGCGATGCCCCCATTCGTCGCCCTGTTGTACTGCCAGGTCGACTGAATCAAGCCGCTGCTGGGGGTTAGCGCGCATCATTTCGTGGGGAGGGCCGGGACGGTCCGTTGCTGAGCCTCGCTGAGCCCGGTAACACCCGCGCGTTGGAACACGTAGGAGGCGCTTCGAGGGCAGGTCCCGGATGCGCGGGACGAACGCGTAGCCGAGGATCGAGCACGCGGCGACGACGTGGTCGGTGAAGCCGCAGCGGCGTGACCGCGCCAGCCAGACTGTCGCCGGCGCGGGACGAGTCCCGCAGGGTGGAATAGCACGGCCGTCTCCCAGAGACGGTGATCGGCTTGGGTGCGCAGGCAGCCGCCTCCACCTGGAGTTCGGCCGCAGGAAGCCGCTCGGCCGCGCCGTGCCGTCGCTGCGCAGGACGCCGACCAACTTCCAGCAACGGCTCAGCCGCGGGCGACGCCTCGATCGGGTCGTTTTGCGGGAGGGGGGTAGAGTCGACGACTGGCGCGGTGGCGGTAGGCGGAGGGGGTAGCCGTTCCCGGCGGCTTTCGCCGATCCCGGCCCGCAACTTGTGCTTGCGGCCGAGCCACTGGCGCAGCCGCCGGATCCGCCAGCACCCGGCACCGCCCGCGCGCCGCTTCGCTGAGGCCTGCATCAGCCCGAACACCCGCCGGGCCTACTCCGGAGCGCTCCGCCGCCTCGACGCGTAGCTCGACGGCCGACCGCTCGAGGACGCCACTCTCGCCGCCTACCTCGGCGAGCTCCACGACGAGGGCCGGGCGCCGGCGAAGCGGGCGCGGAAGCACGCCGCGGCCACCGCGGTCGCGATGCTCGCCATGTGTCGCAAAACGTTCGTTTGCGACACGCGGCTCGGCCGGTCGCTAGCGGGTTCGCGCGTTGGAACACGGAAATCAATGGCTTCTATGCCGATGGCAATGCGTCGATGCGCCATCGCGAAGTTTCGGGAATCTTGCTGGCCTCGAAACCGTTGACGTTCAGCCGATTGCCGGCGCAGATATTACCGAGACAACCGAATCCATCGTCTCCAACACTGAAGGTCCCACGATCTGGGACCTCACAGCTCTGACCCGCACCTAACTCCTGTCCCACCCGAGAAGATGATCCACTCGGGGTCGGGGCGTCGTAAGGCTGGGCCGCAGTGGCAATCAGCAGGACGGTCGCCGCTAACGACGCAGCGAACCTTAGCGAGCAAGTCATCGTGATCTCCTCTCGGGGGGAAGCACGGAGTTGTGGGGCACCAAAGAGAGTTGTTCGATCTACACACAGTTGCCGGGGGGGCTGGGTCGATAAGCGGTCATTCTGTATAACCGGGAGGGGCTCTCGGCTCGAATCCAAACACAGGCGCCCTGGTGATGCTCTCCACGCGGTCGTCGAACGAGGTTCAGCCGTCGAAGGTCGTTGCTCAGTCGTCTCGCTCTGCTCCAAAGGTCGGAAATCTCCAGCAGCGGGCGCGGGCACCGATGCCAGCCTGGGCCGAACTCCCACCCAAAAACCAGTAGTCGTCGCTAAGCGTAAATGGAAACGGTTTCGCCACCACCTGTAAACCTACCTGTGACAAAAACGAGGTAGCAAATTCCCTCGCTCATCCTGATCATCTGAACCGCCGAGCGTTCTTGTCTCCATTCGAATGTATTAGAATGCAGACTTGCGAGATCCGAAAGACTGTCGTTGGCTCTGCCAATTTCCTCAAGCGCGGCGTCCCTAGCATTCTCGATGCGCTCAGCGGCCTCCTCAGGATTGATGGGCATCGAGCCGGCCACTTAAATGACCGACGTATGCGGATCCCGCTTCGACGGCAGCGAACAAACCAAGCAGGTTGATCCATTCCATTCTTGTCATTTGCAGCCCTCCTCCCTGCTCCTCCATGATCGCGATAATGAGACTGGAAGTACGCCCTACGCCCTATTCTTAGGGGAGTCCGATAAGACGGTATTTCGTTAACTGCGGCATCAGGCTGCTCGAGCGTGGGGTCGGGTCAGTCCACTAGCCGCACAACGCGAAAGCCATTAGCGAGCCACGCGGCGCCGTCGGACGCATAACCGCGTGTGCCGGGATGCAGGTTCTCAGGTTCTTCCCAGAAGGAGCCCCCACGCTTCACGATGCGGTTGCAGTTGCCCTGCGAGCAGTCCGACGTGAACTCCCAAGCGTTGCCGACCATGTCCGAGAGACCGTGTGGATTCGAACCGCCGGAGCCGACCGGACAGGTCCCAAGGGGTTGTGTGCGGTCCCAGTGACATTCGACTCGAGACCCGGTTGCCGCCCGCTCCCACTCCGCCTCGGTCGGCAACCGATATGTTGCGTGAGTCCGCCGACTGAGCCAGGAGGCGTACGCCTTCGCATCACCCCAGCGCACGTTCACCACGGGATGTCGGTCGGTCTGCGGGAATCTGCCGGGGTCGCGCCAACGTTGGTTGCCGGTGCCTCCTGTAGCGGACGCGAACGCACGATACTCGCCCACCGTCACCTCGTAGCGGCCCATCGCCAGCCGGCGGCCGAGCAGCACCACCATCTCTGGGCAGTCCTCACAATCCCGGAACACGTCGCCAGGACGACGGGGCGGGTCGCCGCGAGCCACGGCCTCGAGCGACGTGCCGGCGGCGGGTGGTCGACCGGCCGGCGGGTCGTTCGTCGATGATCGCAGACTCGCCAGACGCGCCTCCGCCAAAGCGCGGAACACGCCGTTCGGGAACTGCGACAGATACGCCTCGAACTCAGGAGGGTTCGTGCTGTTCATGATCGACTGCCAGAAGAGGTTCTCCTGCTCAGCCGTGGCCGTTGGCGGCGATGCCGCCCGCTGGGCGGCAGGCGCAGATGCAGATGCAGATGAGGCCGATGGCGGTGGGCGAACCGCAGCAACGGCAGTTGGTGGCGACGCCGTGCCGGCCCCGGTCCCGGAGCGACCCGGTGGCGTGGAAAGCGTTAGCGCCGGCGAGGAGGCGCTCGGATCGCGAGCGGGAACGTCCTGGGGCGGCAGGGGAGCTGTCGCCGCCGCTGGTGGCGGTGTGGCGGCCGTTCGAAGAAGCTCCGCTTCGGCGCTGTTCAGATACCCCGTCGGTGAGGCTCCCCGCGACTGCTGCCACTCCCGAATCGCGGCGCGCGTCCGCGGGCCGAACAGGCCGTCCGGCGTGCCGGGGTCGAACCCCTGGTTGCGGAGTTCCTGCTGAATCAGCCGCCGGGTGGACCGGTCGAGGGCGAGCGACGCCTCGACAGCGGAAGGGTCGCGGTCCTGGAGGGCGGCAGCCGCCGGGGACCCGACGGCAACGCCGGGCGTTGCAGCCACGCCGGCGACCGCGAGCACGGCTAGGACGAACGCCAAGGGCAGAGTGGCGGGGCGCCTGACGGATGGCATCGCTGGTTCTCCTGCGCCTCTCGCCGACCGGGGGGAGTGCCGTCTCGTTGAGGATCGCGGCACGGCACGCCTGGTCTCCCGCGCCGTTTCTCGGCCTGGAAGACGGATGCGATTCCGAATCGGCCCCGTCCGCCTCTGGGCTTTCACATCTGATCTCCAAGACGGCTGAGCGGCGGAAACCGAACGGTGGGGAGCGAGAAATTCGCTGATCCTCCGCCACTGCGCCGCGCAGCGCTCGCCTGCGCAGTCGCCGGCCGCAACGGCCGCGGGGCCGACAGCGCAGCGTCGCCGCGAAGGCATGCCGCCGCGATTGCCGGTTCTGGGACCCGGCTGTCGGTCGGACGGGACCAAGCATCGCGGTGCAGCAGCGGTCCAGCGCCGTGCTCGAACGGGCCCGCTGGCCGCCGGAGCGGCGTCGGTCACGGGTTCCGGACAGGGGGCGGTCCGTGTCCACCATCGGCACGGCTCAAAGAGACGAGGGCGCTCGTCGAGAGCGCCGGGGTTTCGTTCGGAAACAGCTCTGCGCCTCGGCCACGGCGGCCCCCGGGCGGTCGGGGTCCGGAGGTCGGCCGGCGGCCGTCGACGATCTCGCCGCGACCCTCGGCGGCCCGGGCTGCCCCGCCGGCGGACGGCGGCCTCCAGCCGGCCCGGAACGGCCGCCGGCCCCGACGTCGAGCCGGACGCACAACCGGACCAAGCGGGGGGCCGCAGCCGCGTCGATGCCGCCACCCTTTGTCGTCTCGTGGGTCGAAACCACTCCCCCCTTTGGAGCTCCCGGTAGAGAGGTGGCAGTCTGGCCAGTTCTGGTTCCTTGGGTCGAATAAGCGGTCTTCCGTTAACTGCAGCATCAGGCTACTCCAGCGTCCTCGCAACACGGAAGCCGACTTGTGGCGAGCGCAAATCGGGAGGGGTTGGGCTGCCAGTCCAGTTGGCAATAATGAATCGAGGAGGATTCGGCCAAGCGCCCCCGTGGGTGTCGTGGCGGGAGCCGCAGTCGTCCCCCCAGCAGTCCGACACCCATTCCCGCACGTTCCCGAGCATGTCCGAAAGGCCGAAGGCGTTGGAGCCATAGGTGCCGACGACACAGGTACCGTCACGGCCTGTCCGATCGGAGTAGCACCCAGGCTGGGAACCCTCAGCGGCCCGCACCAATTCCTCCCAGGTCGGTAGGCGGTAGATGACGGCGGACGCACGACTCAGCCAGGCGACATACGCCTGGGCGTCGTCCAAGTTCATGCAGGTGACAGGATGACGGTCCGTTTGTGGAAAGCCCGGGTTCTCCCACGAACCGCTGTCGTCACGATAGCCAACGAAACATCCGGCGCCGGCCCCCACGTCGGTGGCGGCCGAGACGCTCGGTATTCTCCGAGGGTGACCTCGTAGCGACCGAGCGCCATCAGGCTCCCCGGAAGCACCACCATCTCGGGGCACGTCTCGCAGTCGCGGAACACGTGTCCAGGGGGCCAGCGGGCGGCGCGTCGGCGTTCCGCCTCGGCCTGCCGCCGGTCCGCGGCCTCCCGCTCGAGCCGCACTTCGGCGGAATCGAGCAGCTCCAGCGCCTCGCGGTAGAACTCGCCCTCGCGCCCGCCGGCGGCGAGGTACTGGTTCAGCGAGGCGACGGCGGTCTCGGTCCGTCCGGCCGCGTAGGCCAGTTGCGCGTACTGGAAGTCGAAATCGTCGTGCAACACGAGATCGTGGTCGCGCCGGAGTGCGAGGACCTCGTTCATCGCCGCGAAGGCAGCGGCGAGGTCGCCGTCGCCGAGGAGCCGTTCCGCGCGGAGCAGATGCCGGTCGACCAGGATCTCGGGCGGCAGTTGGACGGTCCCGGAGCTGGCGGCGGCGCGCGTTCGCTGCTGGGTGTTCGTCTCGGCGGCGTTCTGCGGGTTGACTTTTTCGGTGGCAACAGTGGGTTGCGCCGGGTTGGAGTCGTCGGTCTCCGTCGCTGTGGGAGCGGGGCGGTTCTCGCTGACGACCCAGCCTTGCGGCGCCGCCGGCAACGGTGCGGGAGCCGCTCGAGGAAGCTCGAGGTCGGCGCTGTTCAGGTACTCCGTCGGTGAGGCTCCCCGGGATTGCTGCCACTCCCGAAGCGCGGCGCGTGTCCGGGGGCCGAACAGGCCGTCCGGTGTGCCGGGGTCGAAGCCCTCGTTGCGGAGTCGCTGCTGAATCAGGCGCCTCGTGGCCCGGTCGAGGGCGAGCGACGCCTCGACGGCGGAAGGGTCGTGGTCCTGCGGGGCGGCAGCCGCCGGGGACCCGACGGCAACGCTGGGCGTTGCAGCCACGCTGGCGACCGCAAGTGCGGCCAGGACGAACGCCAGGGGCAGAGTGGCGGGGCGCCTGACGGATGGCATCGCTGGTTCTCCTGCGCCTCTCGCCGACCCGGGCGGAGTGCCGTCTCGTTGAGATCGCGGCCGGCACGCTTGGTTCCCCGGGCCGTTTCTCGGCCCGGAAGACGGGTGCCGATTCCGAACGGCCGCGTTCGCCTCTGGGCTTCGCATCCGATTTCCAAGACGGCTGAGCGGCGGAAACCGAACGGTGGGGAGCGAGAAATTCGCTGATCCTCCGCCACTGCGTCGCGCGGCGCTCGCCTGCGCGGTCGCCGGCCGCAACGGCCGCGAGGCCGACAGCGCACCGTCGCCGCGAAGGCATGCCCCGCGATTGTCGGTTCTGGGACCTGGCCGTCGGTCGGACGGGACCAAGCATCGCGGTACAGCAGCGGTTCCAGCGCCGTGCTCGAACGGGCCCGCGGGCCGGCGGAGCGGCGTCGGTCACGGGTTCCGACAGGGGGCGGTCCGTGAGTCCACCACCCGTCGTCCCCGCGCTGAGCACTTTGCGGTCGCGCCGCGCGGCGACGAGAGGGGGCTTGGTCGATCCGGGTCAGCAGCTTCGGTGCGCTACTCAACCCTCACCAAGCGGAAACCGAGGAAGTTGGAAAAGAAGCTGGGCGGGGGTCTGGAGCGATCCGGGGCCAGACAGCACGTATCACTGCCGCCCCAGCTGCCACCACGAGCCACCCGCTCCGAGCCCGACGCGGGACCGGTGGGATCGATCAGGAAACCGCCCGGATAGTCGCCGTGCCAGTCCTGCACCAACTCCCACACGTTGCCCAACATGTCGTGCAGCCCCCACGCGTTCGGCTCCTTCTGTCCCACTGGATGCGTTCGCCCCCTACTGTTCCCCCCGTACCACGCGACCGCATCAAGATCCGCTGCATAGCGGTTTTCTGTCGTCCCCGCCCGTGCCGCATACTCCCATTCCGCCTCCGTCGGCAAACGGTAGTAAGTGCCACCGGCGTGTTCGTTCAGACTACCGATGAACTCCTGCACGTCATTCCAGGAGACGCTGTCTACCGGTCGGCGTCCGCATCCGGAGAACTCTGAGGGATTAGTTCCCATTACAGCTTGCCAGTCTGCTTGCCTCAACTCGTACTTGCCAAGCCAGAATCCACGGCTGATCTGCACCTGCGTCACGGGTTCTGCGTCTCGTGCCTCTAGACTTGTCGAGCCCATCTGAAACTGCCCCGGCGGAATCCACATAAACTCCATTCCGTCGAACACTCGCGAGTCCCCGAGCCGCGGGGGCGCGGGCGTGACATGGTCCACGGCGTCGAAGCCGGCGGCCAGAACCCTTCCCGGCTCGGCCCGTGAGAGGGTAAACGTGTACTCGCCCGTCTCGCCCGACTGAAAGCTAGTTAACCCAATTGTGTAAGAGGCGGTCTGATCGAGCTTTACCGCCAAAAGAGAGCGAGTGCGATCTCCCTCGTGATCGTCATTGTAGAGTTGTTCGCCGGACGGTGTCCGTATGATCAGGTATGGATCGAATTCGGCCGATCGTAGGTCCAGGACCGCTTTGTCTCCAGCGCAACCCTCCAGAATGTAGATGTCCACAAATTCGCCGGTGGCAAGCGTCTCATCCTCAACGTCGAGTCGTCCGCGCTCGACATGGGAAGCGACAGTCCCTGAAACGGGAGCGGCACGCAGCTGGATAAGGCCCAAGTTGGACAGCGCGCGGCAATCCGTCGCATCGCGGTGCGTGTCCGAATCGAGCTGGGTCTTCGCGACGCCTTCGCCGATGAAGCGGGGGTCGTCACACTGGCCGTCACGTGCCCAGACGCTTGTATCGTCGCCGAAATCGACTGTTCCAGCATCCTGCGCCGCGGCAGCCAGTACGCCGCCGCGGGAGGGCCCGTAGGGTGGTACCCAGGAGGCACCAGCCATGAGGCCGCCGCACGCGAGGAGCATCGCCAGCATCAGATTGAGGACCGGTTTCATCATCGCATCCTTTTTGCGCCATCCCAACACATCACACAACGGTTCGTAGGCTCTCGGAGGGTGGCTGTGCAGTCTGGCTGGGTCGAATAAGGCGGTATTCGGTTAACTGCCGGGCCGTTCCTGGGCATGGATGCGCCGGTGGGTCCGGCAACTGCAGCGCTCATCTTCCTGGTATGGGGTTAACGCCAAAGAGGCGGATGCGTCCCTCATCGTACAGCCGCCGGCAATCGGCCGCGTCGTGGCCGCGGTCGTTATCAAACAGGAAGGAGTCCATACCTGCGCCGTCAAAGCGAGGATCGGCACATTGGCCATCCTGCGCCCGGTTGCTCGCGTCGTCGCCGAAGTCGATGGCGCCGGAGCGGAGATCGACGCCGAACGGGCGGACATGACCTTCGTCGTGCAGCTGGCGACAATCTGCCGCGTCGTGGCCGCGATACTTGAGGAGCAGTACGGAGGCCACCCCGTCGCCCTCGAAGCGAATGTCGTCGCATTCGCCATCCCGCGCCCAGGCGGCGGTGTCGTCGCCGAAGTCAATGGAGAACCGACTCACGGACCCGGTTGCGGCCGCAGCGTTCGGAGTGGCGGTCGTGCGCAACGTCCCCAGGCGATTCTGCGCCAAGCCGCGAAACAGGCCGTTCGGGAACACTTCGAGATACGCTTCGAAGTCGGCTGGATGCGTACTGTTCATGATCGACTGCCAGAACAGGTTTTCGGCCTCGGAAGTCCGTGGAGGGGCGGGCGGCTGGCCCGCGGGTTGCTGCGCCGGGCCGTTGGGGGCGGCACGGGCTGACACCGTCACCGCGAACAGGGCGAACGTCAACAGGGCAACGACGAGGGGTGTGGCGAGCTTCATTTCCGAACACCTCCAAACAGCGGGGGGACTCGTACCCCCGGGGTCCGATAAGGCGGTCTTCCGTTAGCTGCGGCATCCGACTACTCCAGCGTCCTCGCAACGCGAAAGCCGCTGCTCGTGAACCGGGAATCCGTGCGGATGGGGCGGCCAACGCGGTTGCGAACGAGGAACCTGGGTGGGTCGAGCCAGCCGCCGCCGTGCGTGACGCCACGGCCGCAGTCGCCCTCCCAGCAGTCCGATGCCCACTCCGCCACGTTCGCGAGCATGTCGGACAGGCCCAAGGCGTTGGAGCTGTACGTGCCGACGCGACAGGTGCCGTCTCGACCTGTGCGGTTCTGGTAGCAGCCTGGCTCAGAACCCGCCGACCCACGGGCCAGTTCAGCGCGGGTCGGTAGTCGGTACGCCTTGCCGGAAAGCTGGCTCAGCCAGGGCACATAGGCTTCGGCGTCTTCGACGCTCATGCAGGTCACGGGATGGCGGTCGGTCTGAGGAAACCCCGGGTCCCGCCAGGAAAGACCTTCGCGGGAAGCGAGGCATCCGGCGCCCGCCCGGGCGCCTGAGGCCGCGGCGAAGGCCCGGTACTCGCCGACGGTCACCTCGTAGCGGCCCAAGGCGAGATTGCCCCCGGGCAGGGCGACCATCTCGGGGCAGGCGTCACAGTCCCGAAACCGCGCTTCAGCTCGTCGTCGGTCCTCCTCCTCTCGCAGCAACCTGACTTCGGCGGAATCGAGCAGCTCCAGCGCCTCGCGGTAGAACGCGCCCTCGCGCCCGACGGCGGCGAGGTACTGGTTCAGCGAGGCGATGGCGGTCTCGGTCCGTCCGGCCGCGTGGGCCACCTGCGCGTACTCGAAGTCGAAATCGTTCTGCAACACGAGATCGTGGTCGCGCCGGAGTGCGAGGACCTCGTTCATCGCCGCGAGGGCGGCGGCGAGGTCGCCGTCGGCGAGGAGCCGTTCCGCTCGGAGCAGATGCCGGTCGACCAGGATCTCGGGCGGTAGTTGGGCGGTTCCGGTGCCGGCTGGAGCACGCGTCCGCTGCGGGGTGGTCGTCTCGGCGGCGTTCTGCGGGTTGACTTCGTCGGTGGCAACAGTGGGTTGCGCCGGATTGGAGCCGGTCTCCGTCGGTGTGGGAGCAGGGCGGTTCTCGCTGACGACCCAGCCTTGCGGCACCGCTGGCAACGGTGCGGGAGGCGCTCGAAGAAGCTCCACGTCGGCGCCGTTCAGATACCCCGTCGGTGAGGCGCCCCGCGACTGCTGCCACTCCCGAATCGCGGCGCGCGTCCGCGGGCCGAACAGGCCGTCCGGCGTGCCGGGGTCGAACCCCTGGTTGCGGAGTTCCTGCTGAATCAGCCGCCGGGTGGACCGGTCGAGGGCGAGCGACGCCTCGACAGCGGAAGGGTCGCGGTCCTGGAGGGCGGCAGCCGCCGGGGACCCGACGGCAACGCCGGGCGTTGCAGCCACGCCGGCGACCGCGAGCACGGCCAGGATGAACGCCAGGGGCAGGGTGGCGGGGCGCCTGACGGATGGCATCGCTGGTTCTCCTGCGCCTCTCGCCGACCGGGGGGGAGTGCCGTCTCGTTGAGACCGCGGCCAGCACGCCTGGTTTCCCCGCGCCGTTTCTCGGCCTGGAAGACGGGTGCGATTCGGAATCGGCCCCGTCCGCCTCTGGGCTTTCACATCCGATTTCCAAGACGGCTGAGCGGCGGAAACCGAACGGTGGGGAGCGAGAAAATTCGCTGATCCTCCGCCACTGCGCCGCGTAGCGCTCGCCAGCGCGGTCGCCGGCCGCAACGGCTGCGGGGCCGACAGCGCACCGTCGTCGCGAAGACATGCCGCAGCGATTGCCGGTTCTGGGACCCGGCCGTCGGTCTGACGGGACCAAGCATCGCAGTGCAGCAGCGGTCCAGCGCCGTGCCCGAACGGGCCCGCCGGCCGCCGGAGCGGCGGCGGTCACGGGTTCCGGACAGGGGGGGTGGTCCGTGAGTCCGTCACCTCGACCGTCACGCGGCGTGACAGCGAGCAACTGGCTGCGCACGTGTTGCAGCCCCAGACCCCCCTGTCGGCGTCCTGATGCTCGCTCGCCACTCCTCGACATCGCGCGGAGGGAGGCCAAGGTTGCTGGACGCCTCATTACCAGCGCGATCACCGCGTTGCGCAGCTCAGTCAGGTGCGCCGCCCTGAATGGGAGTCGCTCCCGCCGCCGGCACCGCGGCGGTCCAGGCGGGCCCGGCCCGACGCCGCGTACGCCGCGGCGAGCGCCTCGCGCAGCTCCTGCAGATGCACGAGCCTGACCGGCGTCACCCCCGCCCTCAGCAGCGGGTCCGTCCACGCGAACCGTGCCAGCCCGCCGCTTCCCGCAGCCAACCGATGCGGGTTCGGAGCTCCGTGACGTGGATGGCCTTGACGAGCGTCACCCCGGGCCGGAGGGGGTCGTCGGTGAACGGCACCGTCGACGACACCGTCACCGTGAACGAGTGCGTCACGCCCAGTCCACCGGGATCGGTCGCCGTCACCTCGATCACCGCCGTCCCCGACGCTCGCCGCCGTCACCGTCACGCGTCCCCCCGCCGCGCGTGCCGTCGCCACGCCCGCCGCCGCCGCCGTCCTGTAGGTCAGCGCGTCGCCGTCGGAGTCGGCGAACGTCTGCGACACGTGTACGTCGAGCCAGCGCCCCGGCGCCAGCCTGCGGTCGGGCAGGGTGCCCACGGCGACCGGCCGCCGGTTGGCCCCGGGAGGATCCCGCCACGCGGCGGTCACGGCGCCCGTGGCGTTGAGGACGGCCACCGCGTCGGCCGGGCCGGTCACGCCCGAGACGCCGGTGCCGAAGGTGACGCCCAACGGGTCGCCGTCGTAGCGCTGGCGCGGATTCGGGAAGCGGTCGAGATGCCAGCAGCGGACGCCGGCATCGTCGCACCATGTCCGAGTAGGACATTATCGTGCGCCACCCGCGGGACGGCGCGGCCCCCGCCTCGAACGCCCATGGGTTCAGGTAGCCGTAGGCCGGATGCGCGAACACGCCGCCCTCGTTTGTGGTGCACCTGGCAGCGGTCGTGCGAGAGCCCCGTGTTGTGCCCAGCTCGTGGGCCGAAGGTCCGGCCGCCCTGGTCGTGGGAGGACATGCTGAAAGCGTGGCGGATGCCGGCGAGCCCGCCGTACTGACCGGTCGCCCCGTCGATGATCAGGTGCACGAGGTCGGCCCCGACGCGGTCGCGCCAGACGTGCACCTCGTCCATATGACCGTCCGAGGGCGCCCGGATACGTCGAAGGTTGGTGCGCATCTCGCCCGACTCGACGTACTGCAACCTCGACTCTGCCCGCGAGGGCCACGCGGCGATGCACGCCGCTCGCCAGATAGGCCGCGTTGGTCTCGGCGACCAGGAGATCGATAGCCGCCTCGATCGCGTCGCGCCCGCCCGTCGCCTCGCGCGCGGCCGGCGGCCTCGATCGGCCGGCCGACAAGCCAGGCGTTGAGGCCGCGGAGCGCCCCGGCGTTCGGGCTGATCGACCGGGGAGAGCGAGGGTCCATTACCTCAGACGTTCGACCCATGCATCGCCGTGATCCGAAACCCGGACATCGAAGCGGTTGAGAGCGTCTCGCAGTTGATGGTCTGGCGACAGCCACGCAAGAAGGGCGTCGATCAGGCGATCGCCGCGGGCGTGGGGTGTCTCCGCCCGCATCCGACGAATGTCCTTCGAGGTGACCCGGAACCACACCTGCTTGCCGTCCGGGTGGAGGTCGGTGCCGAACCAGAGTGTCCCGTTCGGCTCGCGGCAGGGGTCGAGTGGGGTCAGCGTCCGGGCACCGCCGGGCCAGTCCCCGCGCGTTCCCTCGATGGTGATTCTCTTGCCTTGGTCGGTCATGTGTCTGCGTCAGACGCCTTCGCCCCGACCCCTGGCGACCCTATCTTTAGGGACAGACGGATGAGCGGTGGAAACCGAACGGTGGGGAGCGAGAATTCCCAGACCCTCCGCCACTGCGCTGCGCCGAGCAGCGGCTCGGCGGAATCGCCTACGAGGTCGCCGCCCGCAACGGCAAAGGGGCCGACAGCCCCGCCGCCGCGAAGGCGGCCGCCGCTATTGCGGGGTTCTGGGTTTCCGGCCGCCGGATCGGGCGGGACCGAGGAGCACCGCGCTCGAACGGGCCCGCCGGACGCCGGAGCGGCGTCGGTCACCGGTTCCGACAGGGGGTCGGTCCGGGAGTCCGCCATCCGCCTGCGACCGAGGCCGGCAACGTGCTTGCGGTCCAAAGGGGGCTGGTTCGGGGGGTTGACGCTCTGCAGCAAGCGGGTGCCTGGGTGCTCCGAGCTCCACGACCGGGGACCGGCGGCAAGTGCCTCGGCGGCGATGGCCTCGCAGGCCCTGGACGGCCGGGTCGCGCCCACCTCGACGCGAGCGCCGGTGGCGAGCGACCGCCGACACCCCCAGCACACGCGCCGCCGGAATCTGTCGGGGGGCCGCTTGTTCGCGCAGCGGAGCCGCAGCGTCAGCCGACATCCCTCCCCTGCGGCCGCGTCAGGCGCCCCGGCCTCCTTGACGCTTGGCTCGTCGGCCTCCCGAGGGATGCGATCGTCGCCCCTCGCCGAGCTCCACGACCAGGGCCGGGTGCCGGCCAGCGCCGCGGCGTGCTGCCGGAGCCCGGAACTGGACTCGTGTCGACCACAAGCACCGCGCCATCGACGACGACGGATCGGACTTCAACCAAGCTCCGCGAGTGACAGCACCAAGCGCACGAGGTCCGGATGCCGCGAGATGGAGTGCTTCCGGTAGATCTGCTGCAGGTCCCGGTGGATGGCGCGTTCCGTGCGGCCGGTCGCCTCAGCGATGTCGCGCACGCTCTTGCCCGCCGCCAACGAGACCGCCACCCGACTCTCCCCCTTCGTCAGCCCCAGGACCGTGGCCACCAGCTCGGGGCGGACGCGATTCGGACGCCCCGGCTCGGCAATCAGCACCAGGGCGGCGACATGCCGGGCTCCGTAGTCCGCTTGGGGGACGCTCACGGGCTTGGCGTGCACCACGAACGGCGTCAACACGGGCGAGCGGCGGAGCAGCATCGACCCGCTGACCGCTGGGGAGGCCGGGGCCGGGAGGGCATCGCCGACCACCCGCTTGAGG
Organism: Vicinamibacterales bacterium; assembly: GCA_965207675.1. GTDB lineage: Bacteria > Acidobacteriota > Vicinamibacteria > Vicinamibacterales > UBA8438 > JAJEEA01. The sequence goes on along the minus strand of CBDBMY010000011.1, from coordinate 2,328,890 downwards.
CGGTCCTCGTCGGCCGGCCAGCGGGCGCTCAGCATACCCTCTCGTTCCGACAATCCGTCGCCGCGGCGCAGGATACCGAGGGCGCGGTCGTTGACCTCCAGGATCCGGCCGCGCCGGTCCAGGTGGACGACGCCAATCCGAGGGTTCTCGAGGACGGCGGCCGTGGTCGTGTTGTTCCGCGCCTCGGCGCGGACCAGCGCCTGCCGGACGCGGACGAACTGCCGGACTTGCGGCAGCAGCCGCGTGACCATCCTGATCCGCGAAGCCCCCCAGCCGTCCGAGTCGACAGGATCGCGGAGGCCCCAGGCGATGGAGGATCCGTCCGGGCCGTCGAGACGCACGTACATGCTGTTCTGGCCACCGCCACGGAACAGCATCTCGTTGTAGGTGGGTGAGGTCTTCAGCTCGTCGGGCGTGAAGAGATCCGTGACGTGCACCAGACGACCGTGGGGCAGTTGGCGGAAACGCGGTACGCGTTCGTCCGTAGGGTGGTAATTCTCAAGGTACTCGCGCTCCTGGTCTTCGCGGCGCTGTCCCCGGGTGTAGGCGCCGACGAAGAGCACCCGGACATCTTCCTTCGGGCCTTCAGCGACCAGAATGTCATTGCCCGTCAAGCCGCAGGCCTCGTCGATGAGGGCAGCGACGACCGGCCAGCGGGAGTCGTCAATCATGGCGTCGGTCATCGACTCGACGATGCGCTCGAACGCGTCTTGCTCGCTCATGACATCCCCCCTGCGCCGAGACGAGTCCTGCCCCCCGTTCTTCGTCGGCAGTGCAGGATGTCCACCCGCGCGCTCCACCGTCGCCCGGGAGCGTGTAGCAGCACGCAAAGGTCGACGCCCCGCGGGCCGCTCGTGCGACGCCGGCGTGACGGTCTGTCTCTCTCTGCCAAGAAAGGTGAGCGCGTGGGCTGGCAATAGCTGTTGGAGCACCGGCCACTCCTGGCCGGATGTGCAGATCTCGTCCGTCACCTCGAGTGCGGTTCCCGGAGTCGTCGTCGGCGAGGAGCCGGTCCACCCGGCACGAGAAGCCGGTCAACCATTGATCGGCCGTCCGTCCAGGTCTTTCTGCATCCGATCAGCAAGAGACGGATGAGTGGCGGAAACCGAACGGTTGGGGACAAGAGACTTGCAGATCTTCCACCACTGGGTCGCGAAGCGCGTCGGGGCGCGGGCGCGGTCGTCCGATCCCGGCGCCGCGGTGCTGTCGTCACTGCGGGGTGCGGGCCGGCTCCGGAGGGGGCCAAGGGTGCTCGCCCGTGGACGGTCGGACTGTCGGCGGCCTCCACGGCCGGGCGACCGGCGAGGAGATGGCCATCGCGGAGCCGCGCGCCGCGGAGGGAATCTCGACCAGGTGCGCCGCCCCGGTCGCGTGCGGGCGGGTCTCGATCACCGACGATCCGCCGGGTAGTCGGCGAGGGACCCGGCCGTCCGTTCCCCGGCCGGGCTTGCCTGGGCGGTGAGGCGGACCCGCAAGGACGCAGCGGCGGCGGCCATGGCCGTCGAGGCGCTCGCCGGCGCCGGCCTTTGGTCGTGGAGCTCGGCGAGGTTCGCGGCGAGGGTGGCGTCCTCGGGCGGCCCGCCGTCGAGCCAGACGTAGAGGCGGGGGAGCGCCCCGACAAAACGTACCGGCGCGACGGACGACGGGGCGCTGGTCGACGGTGAGACGCCGGACGCAGGCCGTCGACAGCCGCACCGGGGCGGACGTCGTGGGCGAACGCCCCGCGGGGGCAGTCCGTGAGATGGAAGCGCGTCTGTTGGTTCCGGTCGAGGACGGAACGGCGGCTCGGGCGCTTTGCGCCTGGCCGAGGAAACGCAGGATCCGGCCGCCGTCTTCGGCGCCGCAAGCATGGCGGGGCAGCGGCGGTCCAGCACCGCGCTCGAACGGTCGCGCCGGCCGTCGGTCACGGGTTCCGACAGGGGGGTCACAGGGAGACGACCGGTTCCACGCGGACGGTCACCACATCGGTGTCATGGTACTGATGGTGGCGAACGGAGGAGGCGTAGTGCCGCAGCAGCCGGAGCGACACCTCCTCCTCGACCTGCAAGGCGCCGGGCCGGTCCTTCAGCACGGCCATCTGGTCCTCGATGTTCGTCTCGTCGGTGACGGCGATGAACTCCAGGACGGCCGCATCGCCGTCGGCGCGCGCCATGAGGAGCATGTGGCGGTCATCGCGCGGCTGCGCCTGCTCACCGTCGCGCAGCAGCAGCAGCGTCTCCTCGCCGACCGCCCGCACCCTCGCGGTCATCTCCTCGTTCCACTTGTTGCCCACGGCGAAACGGGAGAGCATCTCGTCGACCTTCGGATAGGCGTCGGCGTTCAGGGCCACTCTGAGACGTACCCTGCGTGCAGCCGAGAGGTCGTCGAAGAGCGTCAGGAGAATCACCGTGAAGCCGCCGACGGTCATGCCGTTCCCGAGCAGCTCGCCCCACGGCCCCTGAAGGTACTCCGGGAAGATCCAGTCGAGCTGGAACGCGACGCCGAGCAGGAACCCCATGCCGACGATGAGGCTCTTCCGCTGGTCGAGCCCGTCCTGGAACACGATCTTCATGCCGAACACGAAGAGCAACGCAACCAGGACGATGTAGAACGCGGCCACCACGGGCCCCGGAATCGCGACGATGGCCGCCGTGAACTTCGGCAGGAACGCCAGCACCACGAAGATGCACCCGACGCAGACGCCGACCACGCGGGCCGCCACGCCCGTGAGCTCGGCAATGGAGATGCTCATCGCGTACGTGCTGTTGGGCACCGTCCCGGCGAGGCCGGAGAGGAGGTTGCCGAGACCGTCGGCGAACAGGGCGCCCTGCACCGAGCGGAAATCGATGGCGCGCGGCCTGCGCCAGGAGACCCGCTGGACGGCGATGGTGTCGCCGAGGGTGTCCATCGCCCCGACCAGCGTCACGAACACGAACGCGGGCAGGAGCGCCCAGAAGGCCGGACCGAAGCCGAGATCGAACCCGACGTGCGCGACGGGCGGCAGACCGACCCACGCGGCGTCGACGACGCCCGCGGTGTCGTAGATGCCGAAGACGAAGCCGCCGATGGCGCTCCCGACGACCAGGCCGATGACCGGGGCCCACAGCCGCCAGGCGCCGCGGAAGCGGAGTCCGGCCGCGATCATGATGGCCAGGGTCACGCCGGCGGTGACGGGCGCCGCGGCCGGCGACGCTCCCTCGGGCACGTCGGTCAGCTTCCCCAGGAAGGTCGTGGCCACGCTCACCGGAATCAGCATCAGCACGGTGCCGGCCACGGCCGGGGTGAACACCTTGCGGAGCAACGACAGCTTGGCGGCCAGTGCGAACTGAAACAGACAGGACACGAGGATCAGGGTGGAGAGCAGCCCCTGCCCGCCCCGTTCGAGGGCGGTCACGCAGACGGCGAGGAACGCGGCGGTGCTGCCCATGAGGAGGACATAGCCCGCCCCGATGCGTCCGATGCGGACGGACTGGATGACGGTGGTGATGCCGCTGATCACGAGGGCGGCGCAGACCGCCCACGCCAGATAGGCGTCGCTGCCGCCGGCGCTCCCGATCATGATGACCGGCGTCAGGACGATGCCCGTCACGTTGAGGAGGGCGTACTGCAACCCCAAGCCGATCGAGAGCAGGTGCGGCGGCCGGTCGTCGGGCTCGTAGCGAACATCCTGGCGGGCGTGAGCGTTTCTGGAGTCCATGGTTCGATTCATCGAGAGAACGTGTCCGGCCCATTCGTGCGGCGCGCGGGCATCTGGTCGAGCGCGACCCGGCGGCGCGATCGCGGGGAGATCCTGCGACGGGACGTCGCTCGTGGTCGTTGAGCTCGCCGTGCCGACCCTCGATCTTCGGCATCGGGCGCGCCCCGACGGGACCGGCGCCGACCGATTCCCGCGCGTTCTCGTGCCGGGAGGACGGTTTTGACGGAGCGTTCCGTCCGTCTGAACTACCGACCACTGATCAATTGGAGACGGATGAGCCGCGGAAAGCGAACGATGGGGGCGACAATTTCGGATCCTCCTCCGCCGCGGCGTGGGCATGCCACTTCGTGCCGAGGGCAGGCCAATGACGGACCTGTGCTCGGAATCTTCCAGTCCGCGTGCGCGGACGGCTGGTCGCCCGAACGCCCCGGCCGTTCCTCGGCCGTCTCCTTCGCGTTCGTCTGCGAGAGCGACCAGGTCGTCGGCGGATGACTCAAGGTGCCCCAAGCCGCGTTCTTCCCCATCCCCGATGCCGATCAGCCAGCTCCGCCTGACCGTTCGGTTTCCGCTGCTCATCCGTCTCTAGACATTTGTATGCCGGTTCGGAGAAACCCGCCTCTTCGATGCGCCGGTCCCGCCGCCGGAAGCAGCGTACCGGCGCGGGTGCGGTGGTCCGGGGAACAGGAATGCAGATGCGACAGAATGCCATCCGAACAATCGTTGCCCTCGCGGCGCTGGCGGTCCCCGCTACCGGCGTGGCGGGACAGGAATCCGCCGGCCGCCGTGACTTTACGGTGACCGAGGCCCAGATGCCGGAGTTGCGCCGGATCGATGAGCTGGTCGACGCGCTGACCCGGACCGACGAGCTGGTGTTGGCATCCCGAACGCCCGACCGATACCTGCCGGACCGCCTGCACGAAGGCCTCATGCAATACCACGAAGGTGTCCCGGTGCTTCGCGGCGGGCTGTCCCGACAGCTTGCGGGCGGGGTGACGGTCTCGGTCTTCGGCACGCTCCACGAGGGGGTCGACGTCGACACGACCCCGCTCGTGCCGGCCGACGATGCGCGGACCCTGATCGCGCGGCAGGCGGGCGTCGGGCCGGCCACCGGCGAGCCGCCCTCCCTCGTGGTCGTTCACACCCTCCGCGGCGACTACGTCCTCGCCTGGCGGCTGCCGATGGCCGACCGGCAGACGTATTTTCTCGACGCCCACGGCGGGAGAATCGTGCACGAAGAGAGCAACGTGCTCGAGCAGAGCGCGTCGGTGGGTGTCGGGGCCGGCATTCAGGGTCAGCGCAAGAAGCTGAGCACGTCATCGGCCGGGGGGCAGTATCACGCTCGCGACCGGTTGCGTCCCGCCGAGACCGTCACCCTCGACATGCGGCACGACAAGGAGCGCGTGGACCTGCTCATCGAGGAGCCGGAGGCCGGCTGGCTTCCCAGCGACGTGGCGAGCGACGCCGACAACGACTGGGGCGACACCGCGGTGGTCGATGCGCACGCCCATGCGGGCTTCACCTACGACTACCTCGCGCAGCGGCAGGGCTGGAACGGCGCGGACGGCGCGAACGGACGGCTCATGAGCATGGTGAACATCGGCCTCGACAGCCACACCGCGTTCTTCGTTCTCCCGCCGTACGGGCCCGAGGGCAACGGGGTGATCGCCTTCGGCCACTGGTACGGCGGCACGCCGGTCGTGTCCGCCGACGTCGTGGCCCACGAGATCATGCACGCCGTCACGCACTTCTCCGTGAGCGGGCGAACCGGCGCGCGCCTCGGCGGCGCCCATCACTTTCCGGGGCCGTCGGAGTTCACCCTCCCCGACGGCTTCACGCCCCGCTGCGGGGAGAGCTACGTATATCCCGAAGGGTGGGCCGCGCCGGTCCTGACCGGAATCCCGTTCAGCTTCGAGTGCGACGAAGAGGGTCGACTCCTGCTGTTCGCAGCCCACGGAGGCGCGATCGACGAGGCGTACTCGGACATCATCGGCACGAGCGTGGAGTTCATGCTGCACGAGCCGGCACAGGGTCCGCTCGGCGCGGACTACCTGATCGCCGAGGACACGGGGGTAACGCTGAGGAGGTTCGACGATCCGGCGGCTCGTCGCTACCCGGATGCCTACAGCGGGATGTTCTGGTTCCTGGCCGAGACCTTCGAGTACGGTGACCGCTCCTTCACGGTTTACTCGAGAATCGGCACCAGGGACGGGGGCCGGACGCTCATCCGGCTCTCCTCGTGGAGTTACGGCGGAGACCATTGGAACTCCACCATACTGAGCCATGCGTTCTACCTGGCCGTCGAAGGCGGGCGGAACAAGACGACGGGACTGACGGTTCAGGGCGTCGGCGGCGCCAAGCGTCATGACGTCGAACGCGCCTTCTTTCGAGCGATGACCGACCTGATGCCGAATGCCCCGAACATGCCCATGGCGGCGAGCGTCATCCTGCAGTCGGCGGGCGACCTGTTTGGAGTCGGCAGCACGACCCACCAGGCGATCGGTCATGCACTCGTGGCCGTCGGCCTGCTGCCGCGGGCCGCCAATTGACGCTTCCGGGCGACACGGCGGCGATGCCGGTGTGTGCTCTCTGATGTGCTGCAGCATCTCGACATCATCAGGCCCTCACGGATCCGCCGGCGCTACGCCACGAAGCGCCTCGGCGAACCGCTGCGCGGTCGGCGGCCGCACTGGCCGCGGGGCAGACAACACCGACATCGCGAAGGCGGCCACCGCGGATTGCCGTGCCGGGCCCGGCTGCAGGCCGCCGCCGTCGACGCGTCGGCGGCGAATGTGGTGCGTCACTTCACGGGCGTCGGCCCCGGGGCGGGCGAAGGGATGGTCTCCCGATACCATCTCGAAGAGGACCACGGTCAGCGACCAGACGTCGTCGGCCTCCTCGGCCGGGAGGCCGGAGAGGACCTCGGGCGACGCGTAGCGCAGGGTGCCGGCCACGACGCCGGCGTCATTGGCCTCGCGGGCCAGGCCGAAGTCCAGCAGCTTCGGCGACCCGCCGGCCGTGAACCCGATATTGCCGGGCTTGACGTCCCCGTGCAGGTACCCGGCGTCGTGCAGGGCCGCGAGGGCGTCAGCCAGGGCGGCGGTGATCAAGACCGCCTCCCGCTCAGGGACCGGTCCCCGCCGCAGCCGGTCTGCGAGCGTCCCGCCGGCCAGGTACTCGGCGACGAGGAAGGGTCGGCCCCGCCAGGACTCGACAGCGTAGATCTGAGCCACGGCCGGATGCGAGAGCTCCGCCATCGCCCGCGCTTCCGACTTGAGCAGGCCCAGGGTCGATAGACCCGTCGGGATCTTGACGGCGACGTTGCGCTGGAGACGGAGGTCTCGCGCCAGGTACGCCGCCCCCATCCCCCCGGCCCCCAGGCGGCGCGTCAACCGGAACTTGCCGGCGAGCAGTATCGGGACCTCCGACTCGGCATACGCGGACCCGCAACCGCACCCGGGGGTCTCGCCCGCCTGGACCACGCATCCGCACACGGGACACTCCTCGGCGGGGGAGGCCTCGTCCGCCGAGCCTCCTGCCGTGAGCAGGCTCAGCCGCCCCAGGGCCAGGCCCGCGGCCGCGCCCAGGACCTCGAGGAAGTGAACGTCGGCGGGGCGCACGAGCCGGTCGTCGAACCGGCGGCCGACGGCCAGCACCCCGAGCAGCTCGCCGCCCGGGCCGGGCACCGGCACGATGGCGTCGGCCGTGGTCTCGACCACCCACGCCGCCTCGTCGGGCGGCAGCAGCCCGAAGAGCGAGGAGGCATCCGTCGGATGGACCCGCAACGTTCCGCCGGCCGACTCCAGCATGTGGACGATGGCCGACGTGTGCGTCAGGGGCGCGGCGCCCGGCGCGTGAGAGGCCCCGGCGTGCGTATCGGGGTCGATCACGGCCGCGAGAACGGCGGGCGAGCCGCAGCCGCGCTTGGCCGCGCGGGTCACCGCCCGGCTGACTCTCTTGATGCTCGCCGCCTGCGCCAGAGCCGCCGTCGCCGTAGCCAGGGCCTGTTGCTGGTCGGTCGCCGCCGGGTGCGTCCACGCGTCGACACGGCGCAGGATCGACTCGCGGCCGAGTGTCGAGAGGAGCAGGATGCCGGCCGCGGCGAACAACGCCTGCGCCGCCGGGTCCACCAGAAGCGCGCCGACCGTGCGCTCCGGACGACTCGCCACCAGCCAGGCCAAGCCGATGGCCGGGGCGGCCGCCGCCGCGTGCAGCCGCCGCGGTCGCGTCAGCAGCCGTCTACAGCCGCCCCCCACCACCTCCCGGACGTGAGGCACGCGGGCGGCGAGCACGGAGTACCACAGCAGGACCATGCCGGGGAAGCGCATCACCTCCATCGCGAGCACGGCCGGCGACCGCCGGTAGTTGGTCACCCAGTGCCCCGGCGCGAACGCCTCGGCAAGGTCGTAGACCGCCACCAGTCCCATGTACATCAGGAACCCGATGCTGAACACCACGACGCGCCGTACCTCTTCCGCCTGTGCCGTGTGCGCGCGCAACGCGATGACGACAACCGCCGCCAGCGACAGCAGATCGAAGGCGGCGACCGATCCGTCCAGGACCACGGGTACCAATGCCTCCGCGTAGCCCGCTTGGGCGAGCTGCAGCGTCACCCCGCACCCGACCCAGAGCGCGAAGCCGATCGCCACGCTGGCCGGGACCATGCGGCGGGCGACGTCGTCGAGCCGGGCGCGGTACTGGACCCGCGGGCATTCGCGAGCGAACGACCACAGGAACACCGGCGCGAACAGGAACGAGGGCACGTACAGATAGAGGAAGAGCCTGCTCGACGCGGGCAGGTCCAGGAGATGGGCCGACAGCTGCTCGGGCGGCGGCAATTCCAGGAGGAACGCCGGGAGCATGTGCAGCTGGGGCTGCGTGGCCCTGAGCAGGCAGTAGATCCCGAGCAGCCAGGTTCGCCTGTCGCGGCGGCCGGCGAACAGCAGCAGGCACGCGCTCGCCGAATGCCCCACCAGCTTGACCGCCATGTAGAGGGCGATCTCGCCGTGCTCGCGCTGGTAGTCTCCCCAGGCCCACGGCAGCAGCATCAGCGCCGCGGCCACCTCGACCGCGGCGATCGCGATGAGGGCCTGCGAGGCTCGGCGCACGAAGGTGCGGCCGCGCGTGTCGGTGGCGGCGGCCGCCGGTGTCTCCGGGCCCGGCTCGCCGCCGGCGGCGAGCCGGGCGAGCGTGCGGAGGTTGCGGAGCGCACGGCGATTGGCCGGCGTGGCCTGCTCCTCGCAACGCTCCCACTGGACCTCCTGGTTCAGCGTCAGGGCGTCCGCCACGCCGTCGACGACGACGTCGTGCTCTTCGCCGCCGGCCGACATGCCGTCGCTCCGCTGCCTGGAGGTTGGTTTCGACAACATGCTATGGACCTGACCGGGCCTGCAGGACCGCCCGGCAACTTGACACGCTTCATCCGACCGAAACGCCTCATGTCTTGGAAGACGTTTCGACCGCGCAAACCGAACGGTTGAAGTCAAGCGGCAAGACGAGATGGTCACGCGTCCGGCATGACCTTGCTCAGCCGCAGCAGCGCACGCCGGAAGGCCATGCGCGCCGCGTCCGGCGACGACAGCCGCTCGAGCAGGGCCAGTTGGCGGAAGCTGTAGCCGCACTCGAACCGGCCGACCACCAGCCGCCGGTGGCGCGCCGTCAGGTGCTTCAGGCCTTCCAGGTAGCGCTCCCAGGCCTCGTCGTCGAGAGCCTGCCGCAGCTGCGGCGCCGCCTCGTCGGAGAGCAGGACGCGCTCGCTCGGCTGAACCACGCTCCGGCGGAGTATCGCCCGCCGCAGGTGGTCGCCTATCCGGTTCTGGACGGCGCGCCGCAGGTAGACGCGCAGCGCCTTGGCGTGCACCGATCGGAGGCCCGTCATCTGCGCGAGCGTGCGGTGCAGGGCGTCCTGGACCAGGTCGCTGGTGTCCAGCCCGTCGCGGGCCCATCTCGGCAGGCGGCCCCGCGCCCAGCCCCGGAGCCACGACGCGTGGCGCGTCAGCAGCGCGCCCAGGGCGGATCGGCTGCCCTGTCGAACGCGATCCAGCAGGCGCCGTTCGGAATCCCCAGTGTCTGGGCCGGGTCCGTCCGGACCCGGCACCGGCGACGCAACGCCAGGGCGCATCTGCCCACCGCTCAGCTCACTTTTTCTCCGCCCGACCGTTCGGTTTCCGTCACTCATCCGTCTCACCGGATTGTACGTCGCCGCAAGCTCGGCGCATGACGCCGGTCCGGGGCGGGCGCTGTCGAGGACCCGCCTCCGTGGGACGCCATGTGCGGGGCCAGCAAATCCGAGCGCGAGTGTGCCGGTGCAAGGGTCCTGTCGCGGGGGGGGGCAGGCCGGATCGGCTGTCCCTTCGAGCTTCGGCTGCATGAAACCGAGACAGGGGGCGGCACACCCAAGGTCGCTCGCCGGGCCACGGAGACTCGCTCGGCGAAGCGCGCTCCCACCTCGATGCTCAGGCCGAGGAACTGGATGATGAAGGTTAAACAGAACGTGATCCGAGGACTCGTTGCCGTTGCGGCACTGGTCATTCCTGTTGCCGGCATGGCGGGTCAGGAACCCTCCCGCCGCCGAGAGGTCGTGGCAATGGAACCCCAGATCTCGGAGCTGCGCCGAACCGACGAGATGGTCGACGAGCTGGTTCGGCGCGACGAGCTGCTGCAGGTGTCCCGGACGCCCGACCGATACCTTTCCGAGCGCGTACACGAAGGCTTCATGCAGTACCACGACGGCGTCCCCGTGGTCGGTGGCGGGATATCCCGACAGCTCGCCCGCGGGGTGACCGTCTCAGTCTTCGGCACGCTCCATGAGGGGATCGATGTCGACACGACGCCGTTCGTGCCGGCGGACGATGCGCTGACCGCGGTCGCGCGCCAAACCGGTGTCGGACCGGCCACCACCGAGCCGCCCACCCTCGTGATCCTGCCCACCCTCCCGCGTGACTATGTCCTCGCCTGGCGGATGCCGATGGCCGACCGGCGGACGTATTTTCTCGACGCCCACAGCGGGAGAATCGTGCACCAGGAGAGCAACGTGTTCGAACAGAGCACGTCGGTGGGCGTCGGGGCCGGCATTCAGGGTCAGCGCAAGAAGCTGAGCACGTCGCAGGCCGGCGGGCAGTATCACGCTCACGACCGGCTCCGCCCCGCCGAGACCGTCACCCTGGACATGCGCCACGACAGGGACCGCGCGGACTTCCTCATCGATGAGCCGGAGGGCGTCTGGATGCCGAGCGACGTGGCGAGCGACCCGGACAACGACTGGGGCGATACGGCGGTGGTCGACGCGCACGCTTACGCGGGCTTCACCTACGACTACCTCGCGCTCGAGCAGGGCTGGAACGGCATGGACGGTCGAAACGGCCGGCTCATGAGCATGGTGAACATCGGCCTCGATTACCGCACCGCATTCTTCGTCAGCCCTCCGTACGGGCCGGAGGGAACCGGGGTCGTCGCCTTCGGGCACCGCGACACTCCGCTCGTGGCGGCTGACATCGTGGCCCACGAGATCATGCATGGCGTCACGCATTTCTCCGTGACTGAGCGCACCGGTGAGCGGCTCGGCGGTGCCTGGGGCCTTCTGGGCCCGTCGGAGTTCACCCTCCCGGATGGATTCACGGCCCGTTGCGGTGACAGCTACGAATACCCCGAGGGGTGGGCCCAGCCGTTCTTGACCGGCGTCTCGTTCAGCTTCCTGTGCGACGAGGGCCGGCTCCTGGTAGCCGCCGCCGAAGGGGGCGCCGTCAACGAGGCGTACTCCGACATCATCGGCACGGCCGTCGAGTTCATGCTGCACGAGCCGGCGACAGGTCCGCTTCGCGCGGACTACCTGGTGGGTGAGGACACGGGAGGGTGGTTCAGGAGGATCGACGATCCGGGCTCGGTGCCGTTGAGAAGCAGTTTCGCGGTCGACATCCGCTATCCGGCTGCCGCCGGCGGAATGGTCTATTTCCTGATCGAAACGGGCAAGTTCCAAGGCTACGACTTTGCGTTCTTCTCGCGGATCGGCTCCGTGGATGAGGGCCGCACGCTGATCTGGCTCCCCACGTGGGGCTACGGCGGAGTCCACTGGAACTCCACCGTCTTGAGCCATGCGTTCTATCTGGCCATCGAAGGCGGGCGGAACCGGACGACCGGAATGACGGTACAGGGCGTCGGCGGGGCCAACCGCCACGCCGTCGAACGTGCGTTCTTCCGTGCGATGACCGACCTGATGCCGAGCTCTCCGCACATGGGCATGGCGGCGAGCGCCGTCGTGCAGTCAGCGTCCGACCTGTTTGGATCCGACAGCGCTACCTACCGCGCGATCAACGAGGGGATGGTCGCTGTCGGGCTGCTACCACCAGCGGCCAACTGAACGGCAGCGATGCTGATCGCCGTCGACGCGCAGGACTGAGGCCTGTGCCTCGCCGGCGAAGCCTCGACGCGGTGGATCTCGCGGGGCGCTTGGTCGCCAGTGACGGCCGCGCGGCCGGGGTGGTGATTGACTTCGTCCTCCCCGAGAACCAGGACCAGGCGGTGGTCGAGAACGCCGCCCGGTAGACGAAGCCGAAGACCGGACCGGCACCATCGGCGTCGAGTCCTTCGACGCCCTGCGCGCGCGACGTCGACGGTGCGGGCCCCGCGGCGACCTGCAGTGAACCTCGGGGGCAGCCCCTGGGGCAGCCCCCCGGCGAACAAGGTGGAACCTGAAACGGGGATAGCGTTGTGCGCAGTGGGGTCGGGCTGGCGCTGTTGATCGCGGCGATCCCCGGCTTCAAGCGGCCGCGGGCGGTCGGGGCGTGCGAGCGGCGAGATAAGAGGAACGAAAACGATGAGACCCATTCTGCTTACGGCCGTGCTGGTCGCGTCGGCCGCGCCAGCGGCCGCGGACACCGTCATCTGGACCGGCGAGGTCTACGTCGAGAGGTCGGTCACCGACGACGGGAGCGAGTTCTACGGCTACTGGCACCGGGTGTTCGGCCACATCCCGGGCATTCGGTCGTTCACGTTCGGCGGCTACACCTACACCGTCGACCTGTTCTACATCACGAACACGCCCCGGTCGCTGCTCGCCGGGGCCGAGCGACGCGGTTCGCCGGGCATCCTGCCGACCGACCGCGGTCTGGCGTGGCTGGTCGACGGGGAGCGGTGGCGAGGTTCTGTCGGTCCGTGACCGTCGAGGCTTCCGGCCCGGGCCCCGGGTTGACCCCGAACGGCGGGGGTGACTGCGGGGGTGGTTCGGAGGTTCTTCGCCCCTGGAACGCCCGCCTCGGCCGCGGCGGGGGCGGGCGGCTCCGTAGGTCTGCCGGCCGACGTCGCGGAGCTCGCCGCGCTTCTCGGTCGCCCGAGCTGCGCCGACGGCGAGACGGAGGCCTCCAGCCGGCCCGGAACCGCCGCCGCCGGCCTCCCATCGAGCTGGCCGCACAACCGGCCAGGCGCGACCACGGGTGCGTCGGACGGCGGGTCGACGCCCGGCGAACCCGTGCACGCCGGTCCGTTCTCCGTTGGCGGTGAAGAGACCCTCACCCAGTGCCCGCGAAGCCCCCGGTGGCTCCTCGCCATCCCCACCGCCATCAGCCAGCTCGAACAGCTCGGCCGAACCTGCTCACGCGCCGCGATATCGAGCGGCTCTTCGGCGTCGGCAAGATGCGCCCGGCCGCGCTCATGCAGACCTTCGGGGCCGAGATGACCGGTGACCAGAGGACCCTGCCGCGGGACCAGGATCCTGCAGCAGCTCAAGACGCACCTGAGCCGGGCTGCGTTCCGCGTCGAGGAGGACCGATGCGCGCGCCTGGTCGCCGAACTTGCGGAGGGCCCGGCCCCGGCCACGGCTCAGGGGTTCGCCGGGACGCTGCTCGCCGCTGAGGCCGACGAGTGATTTTCTGCTCAACCGTTCGGTTTCCGCCGTTCATCCGTCTAGAAGCTTAGAGTGGCGCGAAACGGAAGGAAGCCACCGACACGAGCTGACGCGCAGTGGACCTCCACCGGGGCATCAGGCGCGGCGAGCTCGTCCGCATGAAGGGGGCGTGAACGGCCCACTCGCAGAGGAGGGAGCAAGTCCATGATGAACACACAGACAGCCGAATCGGTCGATCCCGGGCAGGACTCTTTCACCGTGACCATCGACCCGGCCAAGGTCGATGTCGAGAAGCTCAAGACCTTCGAGGGCTTCCTCGACGACGATGCCCTGGAGAAGCTGGCCGGTGGCGAGTCGTACACCGTGACCATCCATCGGACCAGCCAGACCGACCAGGAATGGCAGAACTGGAAGAACGCCGTGTTGGCTGCGGCGTTCAGCGGCGGCTAACGACCGCGCGGGGCCCGGAGCGGCGTCGACGTGCAGGTCGCGTTGGTGCGACCGGGTGCAGCTGTGCCACCGGCAAGCGAACGTGAGCTGAGAGGGGTCGAGCACTTCGACCGGGCCCTGCACGTCGTCACGCCCCGGGCCTGGCTGGCGTTGTTGACGCTGGCCGCGCTCGTGTCCGCCGCGATCGGCTGGGCGTGGCTGGGCCGCGTCGCGACCTACGTGCCCGCGCACGGCATTCTCCTCGGTCGCGGCGGCACAGTCCATGAGGTGGGGCCCCGCACCGCCGGCACGCTCGTTCGCGTCCTGCCCTCGCTCGGCGATGCGGTGACGGTGGGAGACGTCGTGGCCGAGATCCACGATGCCGAGACGGTCGAGCAGCACGCCACCGCCCTGGCCCTCGTCGGTGAGCTGACGCGCGCGCTCAGCGCATTCCGTGCCGAAGCCCGCGAGTCCGACGCGCTCGCCGAGCGCAACCTCGCCCGGCGGCGCGCGAACCTGCAGGCGCTCGAGCAGAGCGCGCGCGACCTGATGGAGAACGCCAGCAAGCGGCATCGGGGCGATCTCGCGCTCTTCGAGGAGGGGCTGCTCGCGGAGTTCCAGGCCGACATCAGCGAGCAGCGCGTGGATTTCGCGCGCCGCAACCTCTTCGACGTGATGCGCCGGCGCGACGATCTCGAGGCCGGCGAGCTGAGTCGCCAGGCGCGGCTCAGGGCGCAGCTCACCGACGCGGAGATCAACCTCGTGGCGGCGGAGCGCGAGGTCGAGGAGCTCGAGGCCGCGATGGAGGCCTGGCGCCTGAGGGCGCCCATCTCGGGGCGGGTCACCGAGGTCAAGGCGCAGGCCGGCGCCGTTCTGCAGACCGGCCAGTCCGTGCTCGGCATCGGGGGAGGCGGGGACGGCCTGGACGTGCTCTTGTACATTCCGCCGACCGAGGGCAAGCGTGTCGAGCCGGGCATGCGGGTGCTGATATCGCCGACGACGGTGCGGAGCGCGGAGTACGGCTACATCACCGGCGCCGTGGCGACCCTCTCCGAGTTTCCGGCCAGCGTCGACAGCATGACCGCCGTCCTCCAGAACCGGGAGCTGGCGGAAGCGTTCTCGGTTGACGGAGCGCCCTATGCGGGCCGCATCGCCCTGACGCCGGATCCGGCTACCGCCAGCGGCCTCGCCTGGACATCCTCCAAGGGCGCGGAGGTCAACGTCACCGCGGGCACGCTGGCCGAGATCGACATCGAGGTCGAGTCTCAACCGCCCATCTCGCTGGTGGTGCCGATGCTCAGGGAGTGGCTTGGCTACTGAGTCCCGCCGGCGGCCGGCGGCGCGCCGAGCGGCCGGGGACGGTTCAGCCTCACCCGTAACGGCCGGAGAACGGCCGCCCCGACGCTTCCCTTCCACCGACCCGCCCTCATCGAAGCACGCCGGGGTGCAGACCGCATCCCCCCGGGGTGCGCCGCCCTCGGCGCCTTCGGCGGTACGCCCGGAACCAGGGCTGGACGTCCGTCCGATGCCGCCGGCGTCCACCCGGAGAGGATGCGGCAGTTGAACCCCGAGCTCCGGGGCAATCTCTGGCGCTGGCCGGGCGGGCGGCGGCGGGTGCCGACCATCCTGCAGATGGAGGCCACCGAGTGCGGTGTCGCCTGCCTCGCCATGATTCTCGCCCACCACGGCCGGTGGGTCTCGCTCGAAGAGTTGCGCGTCCGCTGCGGCGTGTCGCGGGATGGTGCGAACGCGGCGAACATCGCTCGTGCGGCGCGCGAGTACGGGCTCGTCGCGAGAGGCTTCGTCCACCCCAGGAAGACGCTGTTCGAGCTTCCCTTCCCCATGATCCTCTACTGGCGCCGCGGCCACTTCGTCGTGCTGGAGGGTATTCGGGGCGACCGGTTCTACATCAACGACCCGAACGACGGGCCTCGACGGATCTCGCCCCGCGAGTTCGACGACGGCTACACGGGCATCGGGCTGGCCTTCGCCCCGGGCCCGCGCTTTCGGAAGGGCGGCTCGAAGCCGAGCATCGTGCGCGGATTGCGCGCGCGTTTCGGGAACGCCCGGGGGGCGCTCGCGTTCGCCGCGGTGGCCACGCTGACGCTGCTCGTCCCGGGCGTGGCGGTGCCGACGATGGCCCGCGTGTTCGTCGACGACGTGCTGATTCTCGGCAACGGCGACTGGGTCCTCGCCCTGTTGCTCGGACTCGCGTCGGCCGCGGGGCTGCAGGGCGCTCTGGTGTGGCTGCAGCGGGCGTTCCTCGCCCGGATGGAGGCGAAGCTCTCCATCGTCATGACGACGCGCTTCTTCTGGCACCTCGCGACCCTCCCGATGCAGTTCTTCGGTCAGCGCTGGCCCGGCGATCTCGTGAACCGCGTCGCGTCGAACGATGCGGTCGCCAGGTTGCTGTCGGACGAGCTGGCCGTCAACGTGATCAACGTGGCGGCGATGGGGTTCTACTTGGCGGTCATGGCGACCTACGACGTGCCGCTGACTCTCTTCGCCGTCGGCATCGTGGCGGCCAATGTCGCCGTGCTGCTGCTCGCGTCGAGGGCGCGGCAGGATGCCAACCGCAGGCTGCTCAGGGAGGAGGGCAATCTCGCCGGCGCGTCGGTCGACGGCGTCCGCATGATCGAGTCGTTGAAGGCCACCGGCGCGGAGAGCGACTTCTTCATGCGCTGGTCGGGCCTGCACGCAAACTCGCTGGATGCGCGCCAGCGCCTGATGCTCGTGACGACGCTGGCCGGCGTCGCGCCCCCGCTGCTCTCGCTGCTGGGCGTCATCGCGGTGCTCGGCGTCGGCGGCCGGCGCGTCCTCGACGGCGCGCTGACCGTCGGCGGTCTGGTCGCCTTCCAGATCCTGATGCAGAGCTTCTCGCGGCCCGTCGAAGGCCTCGTCCGGTTCGGTGCCCACATCCAGACGGTCAGGGGCGACATCGCCCGGCTTGACGACGTGCTGCAATACGAGCCCGACGAGCGGGCGGTGCGCGGCATCGACGGGAAGGCGGCCGACGTGACGGCGCCGCCGCCGCGCGGATCGGTCGAGCTCGACGGGGTCACCTTCGGGTACAACCTCAAGGAGCCGCCGTTGATCGAGGACTTCTCGCTCTCCATCGAGCCGGGCCGGCGGGTGGCGCTGGTCGGCAGCTCGGGCAGCGGCAAGTCGACGGTGGCCAGGCTGGTCTGCGGCCTGCTCCCGCCCTGGTCGGGCAAGGTGCGGATCGACGGGAGCGACCTCGCCGACCTGCATCCCGCTCACTTGTCCGAGCGCGTGTCCTACGTCGACCAGGAGCTCGTCCTCTTCGAGGGCACCGTGCGCGAGAACGTGTCCCTGTGGGATCCGACCGTCTCGGAAGACCACGTCGTCCAGGCGCTGCGCGACGCTGCGATTCACGACGTCATCGCCTCCCGGGCGCGGAAGTACGACGCCCGCGTCGAGGAACGGGGAAGCAACTTCAGCGGCGGGCAGCGCCAACGGCTCGAGATTGCCCGCGCCCTGGCCCGGAATCCGGCCATCCTCGTGCTCGACGAGGCGACCTCGGCGCTCGACCCGGTCACCGAGATGGAGATCGACGAGCACCTGCGGCGACGAGGCTGTACCTGCCTGATCATCGCCCACCGGCTCAGCACCGTCCGGGACGCGGACGAGATCGTCGTGCTCGACCGCGGCCGAATCGTGCAGCGCGGCACGCACCGGCGCCTGACCGCTGAGGAAGGCCTCTACCGCACTTTGGTGACGGGCTCATCCGACCGTGCAGACTCCAATCCTTGAACGCCTCCGCGGCGTGCGGAGAGAGACCGACGCCACGCAACCGTTCGTGATGGACGACGCCGAGCGGGTCCATTTCGTGGAACGCGGGTCTCTGGACGTCTTCGCCGTCGAGCTGGCGGGAGACCGGCCGGTGGGGCGAAGGCAGTTCGTCACCCGGGTGGCGGCCGGCGAAATGGCGCTGGGCGCCGATCGAGTCGCGGACCCGGCGCGGCCGGAGCGCGTCTTCGGCTTCCTCGCGGTACCCGGCCTCGATACGGTCGTCATCGACGGCGAGCGCGACGGCGTCGCCGCCGGAGAGTTCGACCTGGCTGCAGTCACCTGGATCGACACCTGGATCGCCAGCCTCTCCTCGTTCGCCGTCCGTGGTTGTCCCGTGCCCCGCGACGCCGTGCACGTCGAGGCGGAGCCGAACGTGAGCCACCGGTCCGGCTCCGTGCTGACCGCGCAACACGGCGACGTCGTCTGGGTATCGGCCACCGTCCCCATGCGCCTGCTCGGACGCACGGACCTGGTGGTCCCGGCGGGTGAGCCGCCGCTGCCGCTGACCGAGCGGACGTGGCTTCGGGTCGACGCCGACGCCGTCGTCACCGCCGTCTATACCCCCACCGCGCTGCTGACGGGGCAGCTCTGGCCCGCGCTCCTGCGCTTTGCCTCCCGCATCCTGGAGCGCGCGATTCTGGCCGATGCGGAAGCCGCCGCCGCGCTGGCGTCGCGACGGCGCGATGCCAACGACGCGATGCGCTTCTCGGTGTCGGGCTCCCTCGGCGTACTGGGCAGCGTGCTGCGCGGAGCGCGCAGCAACTTGGGGATCGGCCCGACCGGCGGCAGCGCGCTGAAGGCGGCGGCGGGACTGGTAGCCGAATCGGTCGGTGCAACGCTCGCGAGGCAACCGGACGGGGCCTCCGCGACCCGCGAGCCGGACGGGGCGGAAGAGGCGGCCGACACCATCGACGCGCTCGCGCGCCGTGCCGGGATGCGCTCGCGGCGAATCACCCTCGCCCCCGGCTGGTGGAAGCGCGACGGTCCGTCGTTCGTCGGCTTCACGACGCCGGGCGGGAAGCCGCTCGCGATCATCGCGAACGGCCGAGGCCGCTACCGCGCCGCTGACCCGGAGACCGGTGCGGACTTCGTCGTGAACGTTGCGGCCGCCGCCGGCATCGCCGCCGGGGGTGTGGCGCTGTACCCCCCGCTGCCGGACGACGCCGGGAACGGCCGGACCGTGCTGCGGTTCGCCCTGTTCCGGACCCACCGGGATCTCCGCACCGTCTGCGCGGTCGGTGCGCTGGCGGGCCTCGCGGCTCTCCTCGTTCCGGTGCTGACCGGCCAGTTGCTCGGCAGGTTCATTCCCCGCGCCGACTACGGATCGTGGCTGGCGGCGCTCGGGGCCCTCGCCCTGGTCGGGCTCGGCAACGCCGTCTTCGGGGTGGTTCAGGGGCTGGCGGTGCTGCGTATCGAGGGTCGTATCGACGAGCGGCTGCAGGCGGCCATCTGGAGCCGGCTGATCGCCCTGCCGTGCCGGTTCTTCCGGGACTTCAGCGCCGGCGACCTCGCCGACCGCGCCGGCAGCGTCGGCGACGTCCGCGAGATGCTGACCGGGGCCGCGGTTCAGGCGGCGATGAGCGGCCTGTTCTCGATGTTCAGTCTGCTGCTGCTCTTCTACTACAGCTGGCGGCTCGCGCTGATCGCGGGCGCGATGCTGCTCGCGATGGCGATAGCCACCGGCTTCTGCTCATACCGCCAATTCCGCCACTACCGCGAGATGTTCCGGACCCGGGGGGCGATCAGCGGGTTCGCCTTCCAGATGATCAACGGCTTGTCGAAGCTTCGAGTGGCCAACGCGGCAACCTACGCGCTGGCGCGATGGGCGCGGCAGTTCTCGGAGCAGAAGCAGGCCGCGCTCGCGGCGCGGCGGTGGGCGGCGGGGCAGCACGCGCTCAACGCCCTGCTCCAGCCGCTGGCCCTGGTCTTCATCTACGGCTTCGTCCACTACGGCGGCCCGCCCGACGAGGCGCGGCCCGCGTTGGACCTCGCGGCCTTCCTGTCGTTCAACACCGCGTTCGGGCAGCTCACGGCGGCGGTCAACAACCTCGCGGTCGCGGCGACGACCGTCGTCTCCATCGTGCCCCTGCTCGAGCGCGTGCGTCCCATTCTCGCGGCCAGACCCGAGAACGCCGACGGGGGCGAGGACCCGGGCGACCTGCAGGGCGGCATCGAGTTCGCCAACGTGGAGTTTCGCTACGGCTCGCAAGCGCCGAACGCCGTCGAGGACGTGTCGTTCCGCGTCGACCCGGGAGAGTACGTCGCGTTCGTGGGGCCGTCGGGGTGCGGGAAATCCACCCTCTTCCGGCTGCTGCTCGGCTTCGAGCAGCCGGTCTCCGGCTCCGTGTTCCTGGATGGCCGCGATCTCTCGGGACTCGACCCGGTCGCGATTCGGCGGTACATGGGCGTGGTCCCCCAGAACGGCCAGCTCGTCGCCGGCAACATCTACGAGAACATCGCGGGCATGTCGCCGCTCGGCGTCGAGGGCGCCTGGGCAGCGGCGCGCGCCGCCGCCCTCGACGAGGACATTCGGGCGATGCCGATGGGGATGCAGACGGTGGTGGCGAGTCAGGGCTCGGCACTGTCCACGGGACAGAAGCAGCGGCTGCTGATCGCCCGCGCCCTGGCCCGCCGGCCCCGCATTCTCCTGTTGGACGAAGCGACGAGCGCACTCGACAACCGGGCTCAGGCCGGCGTGCAGGCGTCCCTCAGGAAGCTGAGCGCGACGCGCGTCGTCATTGCCCACCGGCTCAGCTCGATTCGCGACGTGGACCGCATCTACGTGATGGACGGGGGCCGCATCGTCGAGAGCGGCCGCTACGACGATCTGATGCGGCGCGCCGGCGTCTTTGCCGCACTGTCCCGTCGCCAGATCATCCAAGGCTAGAGCACGGGCATGCTGGGGGGAGGCCCCCGGTGGGCTCTTCGAGTGCTCTGACCCGTCATGCTGGTCGAAGCAGCCGGGCTCCCGCTGCCGGCCTCCGAGACACTTGATTGTTCGCGGCGGCGAAGGCCACCTGCCCCGGCGCCGATCAAGACTCGGCGGCACTGTCAATCCTCGGGTGACGTCGCGCGGCAGACGACCAGTCATCCGTCGCCCAGACGACGGTCGCTCCGAGTTCCACGCGAAGTTGAGGCCGATCGCGAGCCAGGGCCTGCGGGTGAGGAGGTAGGCGAGCAGCGACCAGCAGGCCGGCTTCGATCCCGGTCGTCGCGGCGCCGTGGAGCATTGCGTTCGGATTGCCCAGATGCGCCAGTCCGAAGAACGCCACCGTGGTGCCGAGAGCCAGCCAAGTCCTGAGCGCGTTGCCGCAGCCCCGCCGCCGGACCGTTCGCTTTCGTCCGGACGAACGTCTTGACGATTGAGAGAAGGCCGTGCGTTCCATCGCGGCGCTTCCTCGAGCCGTAGGATCGGTGGCCCGACCCGCAACGCGACCGGCGGGCCGGGCGGGACGGGCAGCACCAACCGGAAGATGTCGGCACCGCCACAGGCAAAATGACGGACCATTACTCGGAATCGCTGGCAGGCCGCGTCGCGACTCTCGTCTCGGCCACCGTCGCATTCACCGTCGGTTGCTCGACCGCGCACGCGCAAGCCCCGGCAGTGGCCTTCGAGGCCACCAGCTGGGATCCCGGCGGTCGGTTCGATTTCGTGCTCGCCGTCGCCGACCTGAACGGCGACGGCCGAAACGACATTCTGGTCGGCGGGCGTGAGGAGTACAACGTCGCGCAGACGCCCGAGGAGCGGCTCAAGAAAGCGCCTATGGGCGTGTTCGTCAACCAGGGGGACGGCACGTTTCGGCACGCTCCGGGGCTGGTCGAGGGGGCATTCGAGGCGCGCTACCCGATTGCGGTCGTGGACGACTTCAACGGCGACACGCATCTCGACCTCGCGATCTTCGACCACGGCGTCTACATCTACGACCGCAATTCCGGCTACGGCAATCCGCCGCAGCTCTTCTTGGGCAGTCAAGACCGCGTGTTCAGAGCGTCCGATGCCCTCGCACGCGCGGTCAGGACGGAGCACGAACGGCAGGCTCCACCTCGGCTCTCGGGCCCGTCCGATCTGCACGTCAAGGCGGCCGCGGCGGGAGACATCGACGGCGACGGCGATATCGACATGTGGGTTCAGAGCGGCGGAGGCGCCAACGTCGAAGAGCACTTCATGGTGAACAACGGAGACGGCACGTTCACGATTGATTTGGACACCCGCGCCACGAAACCCGTGCTCCGCAACCAGCTGCCGGGCAACAGCGACTACTGGGGGTACGTCGGGAGCCACTTCGTGGACGTGGACAACGACGGAGACCTCGACCTCGCCCTCGGACAGATACGGGATCTCAGCCAATCCGCCGTCAACCAGTTCAGTATCGTCCTGTTGAACGACGGCGCCGGGTACTATCGGTCACGAATCGATCTTCCGCATCCGGCTTTCAACGAAGGCTATACGGCAGTAGCCTCGATCACGCACTTCGACGTCAACGACGACGGTTTCCAGGACCTGCTGCTCGTACACGAGCGAAACAACGACGCGTTGCCCGACGTGCTTCCATGGACGGGCCGCTACGTCCAGGTACTCGTCAACCGCGACGGCGAGACGTCGTTTGGTGACGAGTCGACGAGATGGATGGGGGGCGATCAGAGCCTCACCACGACAGAGCTCGATGCGGACGGCCAGGAGCTCGGGAACTTCGGCGAGGCGGAGATGCACGACGTCGATGGGGACGGGTGCAGCGACCTGATGATGGCACGAATGCGCATCAGGCCTCGCGCGGAAGCACCGGTCGCGTACTGGAACAACGGGACGGGCCGGTTCCAGGCGCTGTCTCACGAACCCTTCGCCAACATCTCGTTCTACGCGGTGCCCGCGGACCTGAACCGCGACGCGATGATCGACTTCGTGGTCGCGGAGCGTGATGACGGGCCCGACGGCCGTGCCCGCACCGACGATGACTTCTCGATATTCTGGACGCATCTGAACACCACGCCCCCCGGCGCGATCCGCTGCGCCGACCCGGCGAACCGGCCGCCGTCGCCGGCGGAGACCCTGCCGAACCGGACTCTGGCGCCGGACGGCACGCTGACCGTGGACGTGTCGCGGGCGTTCATCGACCCCGACGGCGACGCCTTGACCTACGCGGTGTCGTCGACGGACCCGCGGGTGGTGGCGGCAAGCGCCACAGGTGCCCGGGTGATGCTGACGGCAGTGGGGGAGGGCACGGCGACGATCCGGGTGACGGCGACCGACCCGGGGGGGCTGAGCGCCATCCAATCGTTCACGGTGACGGTGTCGACGACGACGTCGGTGGCGTTCACCGATGACCCACTTCAGCCTGGGGTGACGCCGGTCAAGGCGGTCCACTTCACGGAGCTCCGGACGCGGATCGACGCCCTGCGGAGCGCAGCGGGTCTGCTGCGATTCTCCTGGACTGACCCGGTCCTGCGGGTGGGCGTGACGCGGGTGCGTCGCGTGCACCTAATCGAGCTGCGGGCGGCTCTGGTCGAAGCGTACAGAGCGTCGGGGCGATCGGCGCCGCGCTGGACGGACGCGTTGCTGGCGGCGGGGTCGACCCCGATCTGGGCGGCGCACCTGATGGAGCTTCGCGCCGCGGTGCTGGCGCTGGAGTGAGAAGTCCGCGAATTCCGGCGGGCGGGGACCGCGCCAGTCGGATCGTCGCGCCGCTCCCTTCGGGCTGAAGCCTCCCTTGGGTCGGATAGGGCGGATTCGGTTAACCACGGCTCCCGCTGGCCGGCACCGTTCGCTTTCGTTCTCACGAACGTCTTACGAATTGAGAGGCGGCTGTTTCCGCTCGCCGTAGTGCCCCTGACTACCGGGAAGTTCGCGCCCGCGGGCGTTGCTGTGCACGGCGTCGGCGTTGGCCCGGGAACGGCGGACTTCTAGAGTCGCAGGCCAATGACGGAATCGCTGGCTGACCGCGTCGCGATCGTGACTGGCGGATCGCGGGGCATCGGGCTGGCTACAGCGGTGATGTTACGGGCGGAGGGCGCCGACGTGCTAGTGTGCGGCCGTTCGGAAGCGGCCCTCGACCGGGCCGGTGCGCACCTCGTCCACACCCCTGGCGCGGGGCGGGTGGCGACGGTGGTCGCCGATGTTCGGCGCCATGACGAGGCGGAGCGTCTGGTGACGGCGGCGGTCGACGAGCTGGGCGCGGTGGACATCCTCGTCAACAACGCCGGAATCGGCCGCTTCGGGCCGGCGTCGGAGCTGGCCGTCGACGCGTGGATCGAGACGATCGAGACGAACCTGTCCGGGGTGTTCTACTGCTGCCGCGCGGCGATTCCGGTGATGAAGCAGCGGGGCAGGGGCTGGATCGTCAACGTTAGTAGCCTCGCCGGCAAGCACCCGTTCGCCGGCGGGGGCGCGTACTGCGCGTCCAAGGCGGGCCTGAACGCGCTGACCGAGTCGCTGATGCAGGAAGTCCGCCGGGACGGCATCCGGGTGAGCTGCGTGCTGCTTGGCTCGGTGAACACCGAGTTCGGTGGCGGCCGTCCGTTCGCGGACGGGCACTGGAAGCTCGACGCTTCGGACGTCGCCCGGGCCGTAGTCGACCTGCTGCGCCACCCGACACGCAGCCTCCCAAGCCGGGTCGAGTTGCGCCCGTCTGTCCCGCGAAAGTGAGGCTACTCGACCCGCGCGGTTAGGGGGGGCCGGTTCCGCTCGGACCATTGCCGGCTCGGCGGCCGTTCTCGGCGCAGTCGTGTACCTGTCGCCAGCGGCTGCGGCGCAGACCCCGGTGGGTGCCCTGGCGCTCGACGAGCGCCGGGCACCCAGTACGGCTGGGCGGTGGACTACGAGACGGCGGCGGCGCGGTCGGCGGCGTTGGGGGAGTGCGGCGCGGGCTGCTCGGTGGTCCTGACGTTCGAGCGCTGCGCGGCCTATGCAGCGGACCAGGACGCGGACAGCGCGGCAGTGGGCTGGGCAGAGTCGTTCACGTCGTCGTCGGCCGCGCAACGGGCGGCGCTTGGGCAGTCCAGTGCGCGTGGTGACGGCTCGGGGTGCATCGTTCGGGTGTGAGGCTGCAACAGCCCGGTGGTGGAGGAGGGTCTGGGTCTCGACCGTGCGGCGCATCGTCGGGTTCAGGAGGGCCTCCAGGCGGCGGGGTTCGATCCGGGCGGTGCCGACGGGATGTTCGGGCCACGGACTCGGGCTGCGATCCGGAGCTGGCAGACGTCCCGGGGTGCTCGTGCGACGGGGTATCTGGACGGCGGGTCGGTGGCGGCGCTACGTCCGTCGGTGGCGCCGCAGCCGACGTTCCGGGAGAGGGAGCCGGCGGGAGCCGCCGCTGCGGCCCCGGCTGCGCCGGCCAGCGCCTCGGCCGCGCAGCAACCGCCTCCGCCGGCCAGCGCGGAGGTGGAGGTAGTGTTCTGGCAGTCGATCGCAAACAGCACGAACCCGGCGGAGTTCGAGGTGTACCTGCGTCGGTTCCCGAACGGGGTGTTCCGTGAGCTGGCGCAGATCCGGCTTGAGGCGCTACGGGTCGCAGGGACGGCCGCCTTTGATCCGGCCTTCATCCTGAGCACCCCAACAGACCGGAATCCTACCCCCGTTCCAGGCCGAGCACCAGTCCCCGTGGAGGGAAGAACTCGCCCGAGGGGGCGACGTGGGACAGCCGTGCGGTCATCAGACAGATCCCTCGACAGCGGGGTCCCCGACGGTCAGGGGGGCGGACCGTGAGTCCACCATGCCGGGCTCGTCTTCCGAGACTCCGGCTGCCATGGCACCTTCCAGCGCCAGGCGGGACCGCGATTGCCGCGCCGGTGCGGCAGGTGGCAGGTGGCGAAGCACGGCGGCTATCCTCGTTCGAATCTGTTGCTCTTCGGGTGTAGGATGGAGAAACCATGAGCGCAGACGTTCTCGTAACCGTGTTGACCGGGGTCGGCGTCCTGATTGACGACGACAATCAGCAAGCAGTTCGAGGCGAACGGCGCAGAGATCCGGGAGATGAAGGCTGATCCGATGGCAAAGCTCGACGACTCGGTCGAGGGGTTCCTAGCCGGACGGCGCGATCGCGACGCGGCGTGAACAGCACCGGAGGTCGCCCCTGAACCTTCCCGAGGGGAGGATCCCCGTGCCGTTTACGGGCGCGGCGTCAGCACCTTGATGAGTACATCGCATTGGTGCTGGAGTTCTTCGACCTTGCGCCTGAGTTCAGAGAATTGCTGCGGAGTCCCCCTTCCGTAGATCACGACCTGAGAGCGTCGCATCCGCGGTCTCCCGTTGAAGCTCCAGGACGTGCTGGTAAAGCTCGCGGTAGTTGCGGCCCATGCACCTTCCTTCCGTGAGGCGTGGGACGTGCGGAGGCTCCGAGCCTGGAGCGTCGCATCCCGCCAAGGGGCAGCCGAACTTCACTCTGTGTCGACGTCGGTGTCGATGTCGGTCTCGACACCGGTGTCACCGTCACCGTCTCCTCCGTGGTCACCACCGTCACCATCCCCTGCGTCGTCATCGACCGCACGCTGGGTCCGCTCTGTGGGCTTCAGGCTGGCGGCCAGCACGCTTGCCGCCGCGAGGGTCGGAACCGTCCAGACCATCTCGCCCGTGAGGGCCGCGGCCGTGTACGACGGGATCAACATGATCGCGATGCGCGCGCAGGCGATGCCGTCGACGGTGATCGGAAAACGCATGACCCGCGTATACTACCGCGCGTGAAGGGCAGACTGGGCAGACTGTGGCTCGCTGCGGTCGTCGCGACTCCGCTCATCATCGCCATGAGCGCTCGCTGCGGAGGCAATGCCCCACCGCTGATGCTGACGGCAGACCACGTTGAGGGCGAATGGCCGTTCCGAGCTTCGGAAGTTCAGGTGTCGTGCTGTATCGGCGGGCAGATCTCGATCGTGTCCGAGAGCCAGTCGTACTGGTTCGAGGGCGGGCGGCACTACGGCCGGTTTCCCGTGACACGACTCGGACACGAGACCGCCGAATCCTCCGATTTTCACGCTGCACACGAAGCAGCCCGGCGGCTCGCCCGAGAGCGATGGCCAGACGACGTCCGGTGACCCGACGGGCGAGCAAGCCCTGGCCGCAAGACCCCCTAGTTCGGTTCCCCCAATAGTCGACCTCAACTCACCGTCGCGCTCCTCGGCAACCCGCCCTCGTGCGCAGAAAGGCAAGGGATACCCATGCCAAGACACCGGAACCACGGACTCACCGCCGCGCTGGTCGCTGCTCTGGCGCTGCTGCTCGCACAACTGGTGTCGGCACAATCGCGCGACGAGTTCGCGTACTGGGACCTCAACGGGAACGGCGACTTGACGTGCACCGAAGCGAGAGATGGGCAGAGCCAAGATCAGGGTCTGAGGCTGCCCGCGTACCAGGACGACCGCGACGGGACCGGCGTCATCTACGAGTGGCTCGAGCGCAGCCGATCGAGCGACACCGACAACGACGGCGTCGCGTGCGAGTCATCACCGAATCCAGGGGGCTACATCCCCAACGTCCAGCCGGTGGAACCGGAGGGCTGCCCGGCCGACGCAGAGACCTGGCGCGGGCTGCAGGTCTGCGAGGAGCAGTCCCGGGACGGCTACGACCGCGACGCCTTCGGGTCCGCGTACTCAAGCCTCGAGGACGAAATCATCAACATGCTGCCGGCCACGATGAAGGCCGGCGGACAGGTCTACACACCGTACTCCTGCCTGCCGTTCGACATCAGGGCCGACGGGACTGCGGCAACCGACATCGAGCACATCGTGGCGCTCGCCGAGGCGCACGACAGCAGAATCGCCGACGACCAGCGACGGGCCATCGCGGCCGACCTGGACAACCTCACGATTGCGGACCCGACCGTCAACCGGTCGGAGAAGAGCGACCGCGACGCCGGGGAGTGGACCCCGGCCCGTCACGGGGCGTGGTTCGCCGAACGGGTCATCGCCGTCAAGCTGGAGTACGGGCTGTCGGTCGACCCAGCAGAGCGGGACGCGCTGGAGCGGCTGCTCGCGGGCGGCGGCACGCAGCTGAGCTGCGTGGCGGCCGACACAACGTCCCCGACGGTGGCCATCAGCAGCGACGTCAGCACCCCGGTAACCGGGCCCTTCCCGATCACCATCGCGTTCTCGGAGCCGGTGACCGGCTTCGAACTCGAGGACTTGGTCGTCGGGAACGGCAGCGCTTCGGAGCTGCAGGGAACCGAGGCGACCTACATGGCCACCATCACGCCCGAAGCCTCGGGCACCGTCACAGTCGACATCGCAGCCGGCGCCGCTGAGGACAGCGCCGGCAACCCCAGCGACGCAGCTGACCAGTTCTCGATCGCCGCGAACCTGACCCCCGTGCCGGCTCTGCCGATAACTGGTGCGATCGCGCTGGCTGTACTGTTGCTCAGTGCGAGTCTGTGCCGACGACACCGGGCAATACCGCCCGCCTGAACGGAGGCGTCAGCGAATCAACCAGGCGAGAGTTGAACAGACCGAAACCCACAAGGACCCGGACGGGTCCTCGTAAACACTCACACCCGACCGCCCGCCGACGCGGGGTCGGCCGAAGCGGCGAGTACCGCCGCAAGGACGAGAGCAACCGACCGGCGCGGCCCGGGGCCCGGACCAGCCCGAGATCGACGAGAAGCCCCACGAGGTGATGCCGGCGATCTCCCACTCGCCAAGGGCGCGCTGCAGGCGGGCGATAGGGCCGGCGCGGTCGGCGGGGCCACCCCGCCACCTTGATGCGTCACAGCCGCCGGCGCCGCCCTCCCGCCGCAGCGCATCGAACGCCCGCCGGCCATTTGGCGGCCGTGGCCCGGGGCCCCGTTTTCCCACTTCCGCCCGCCAGCGACGGCACTCCTAGTTCTTCCGCCTCACCGCGTTCGACGCGCGGCCGGGCGGGCCCCGGCACCCGATAGGCGGAATCCCGAAGGTCGCGCGGACGGTCGCGGCGTTCTCGATCCTCGACGACGCGGAGTCGATGGACGCAGGCCCGGGGTGAACCGCTCATACGCCCGGCCGAGAAACTCGACGCCGCCGCATCATCCCCACGTGTGCGGGGATCGGACTTCGTCCACCCACCGGCGCAGCCGCCGCGCAGACGCCCTCCCACCCGAGCGGAAACCAACCCGGGCAGACGACGCCTACGCCGACCGTCGCCGCGACCGGCAACGACCGGCGCTTACTACGCTTGCGACAGCGTGACCGTACAAGAGTTGAACGACCGCCGGAACATGTGTCTGGGGCTCTGGGCCATCGCTGCGCTCGAGACGGGCGAAGCCATCGACGACGCCTGGACCGACGACGCCATCGAAGCCTCAGCCAATCTGAGCGAGAAGGAGACGTGGGCGATCACGGGCCAAGCGCTGGGACAGAACCTGAGCGAGCCGGACGTGAGGCGCGCCCGGCGGCACGCCCACCGCTTGAAGGACTACCGCTCGAACGGCGCCCCGGACGCCAGGCTGACACCCCGCGGGACCGCCCTCGAGCAGGAGCGGCGCGCCGCCACCGTCCACCACTGGCTGCTGGCGGGCGAGGCCGTGCGACGGCAGCGGGACGCCGGACGACCGGTAACCTGCGAGTGGCTTCAAAAGGCCCTCGAGCGGGGCAACCTACGGTCCGAGGCCCAACGCCCCGACGACCCTGGAACCGAAGGCGGTCGCCAAGACGCGGAACGGATCGTCACAGCCGGAGAGCGACCGACGATCGTGGTGGAGCTCGACGAGCACGGCCCGGTCGGCATGCTGCCCCCCGGCGTCCGGTGGTACCCGAAGTACAGAACCGTCGCCCTGCGGTGCGAGTGCGGCGACCTCGAGGTGAGCGGACCCGGGAACGGGAACGCCGTGCGGTCGGGCGACGGGGTCGGAGACGCCCGCCGGACCGGGGGCGGGCACGGGGACGCCATCCGGCGCGACGGCGACGGCGACGCCGCCGGAGAACCGGCAACGGCACCGGAAGGGCCATGGTCAAGCCGCCCGCCGTGGGCGCCCAGGAGCCCAATGGGCAGCCGCCCCCCCGGGCGGACCGCTGAAGAGGAGAGGCATACAACGGAGCGCGGAACGATGGTGGACTACGCCGGACCACCGCCGGAATGGGAACGGTGGCGGTTCTCGTTGAGCTGGCATCGGGACCTGCCCGACGCCCTCGGCCGGCACATCGACGGTCTGACGCCGCCGCGCGAAACCGACGCCGGAGACACCGGCACCGGCGTGACGAACGTCTCGGCCGACGGTCTGCCGATGACCCCCGAAGAGCAGACCGACCGACTGCGCTCAGCCCGGGCGCACCTCAGCCAGGCACTCGCCGCCGCCGAGAAGCAGCGCGGGCGCACCGCCTCGCCGGTGATCGGCATCGACATCGGCGGCTACCCGCTGTACGCCCAAGGCCGGGAGGCCTGGGGTTGGTGGATCGACGACGCCCTGACGCTGCCGCAAGAAGAGTTCCAGACGGAGCGGCTGATGACCGTGACACGGTACCTCCAGGACACCCTCGAGTGGATCGGGCCGCGGGCGGGACCCAACAGCCGTATCGCCCACTGCGCGATCCACGACCAGGAGGAGGCGCCGCACGCGCACATCGTGATCGTGTGCGTCGACCACACCGGCAGAACCGGATGGACCGACCGCATGAGCCGGCGGTTCGCGAGCGAGACGCCGGAGCAGTGCACGGAAGCACCGGAAGGGACCGGCCCGGACGGGTACCGGGCGCGGATCGAGCTGATCCAGACGAGGTTCCTTACGGACGTCGCCGTCCCCAACCTGATGCTGCCGCCGCAGCCGGGAGACAGGCTGGACTGCGTCGAGGCGCAGATAGGCGCGCACAAGGCGGCGCTGAGAACCACGCCACCGGACGACGCCGAGACCCGCGAATGGCTTCGCAAAGGACTGAAGCGGGGACGGGGCGAACGGAAACGGATAAGGCGGGCGTGGGCGCCGGGGTACGGGAGGAGGCCATGATCGGAAGAGAGGATCCGGCGGGCCCGCGCAACGACACGCAGGAGAAGACCGCCGCAGGTCTCGAGCTGCGCGGCGGTCCAGGCAGCGACCGAGGAGGCACCGCCGGGACGGAGGAGACCGGGGGCGAGGACGGCGAGGACGCCGGGACCCGGCTGGAGCGGGTCGAAGGACAGGAGCTGGGGATCTGGACCGAGCGGCGCTACGCCGAGACCCGGGACAGGTGCCGGAAAGCCATCGAGCAGATGGACGCCGACCTCGTGAACCGGGCGTGCAACGCCATCGCGACGAGCGAGAGCGTCTACGACGACGAGCAGCACAGCAAGGACGGGGCAACCGAGGGGCCGACGAAGGCCGTGCTGGAGCTGCTCGCAGTCGAGCTCGAAGCAGCGCTCTACGGCCTCGCAGGTGCGATGAGCCGAGATCATCTCTGCGGGGCGAGGACGCCCGACGAGTGCGCGAGACACATCGACAAGTTCCGAAAGGGAGAGGAGTCCGCCGACTGGAAAGCCGGCACCCTGCTCCGCCGGCTGCTGCCGACAGCGCTCCGGCGCGTGCAAGCCGCCCAGCGGGGCTGGGACCGGTACTACCCGGGCGAGCGCACCCGGCCGTGGGGCACGACGACCGACGAGATGGAGACCGTCCTGATCGAGGCCGGACGACCGCTGGACACACTCGAGATCGAGCAGCGGGTCAGGACGAGCGGGACAACGGTCCGGCTGCGGCTGCAGGACCCCCGGTTCAGGCGGGTCGCCAAGAGCCGGTGGGCGCTGACGGTCTGGGGCCTGCCCGAGTACAGAAGCATCGCCGACTCTCTGGAGACGCTGATCGAGATCGCAGGAGGCGAACTCGACGCCGACACCGCCGTCCGCATCGTCGCCCGGCGGCACGACGTGCAGGAGACCAGCATCAACGCCGCGATGGACGCGCAGGGATTCAGCGTCGACAAGCACGGACGTCTCCAGCCACCGAGGCGGCGGCCCGAGCGGACGAGGAGTCGGCACCGGAACCGAGCCGGCAGGTGAGAACATGGCCGAGCGGAGAAGACAAGAGGACGCCGGCGGCGGGACCGGGCTACCAAGGCGAGCCGGAGCCGGCTGCCCGCCCATCGATCCCGACCGACGGGCCCTAGACTACTTGACGTTCGACCGCCCGAGATTCCACGTCGAAACCGACTGGGACCTCGACGGCAACGGCTGGGGGATCGACGAGCCGTGCCTGCACGTCACCTGCCGCATCTGCGGCATCCCGGTGGCGGCCCTGGTGTACGCACACACCTCGTACGCCGACCTCCCGAAGATGGTCTGGGGACTGACGGGCATACCGCCCCACCGGTTCGCCAGCGACGCGATCGGCGACATCGCCGAACCCGGAGATTGGCCGTGGACGTGGGAGGACGCCGTGGCCGAGATACGGGACAGGCTTGGAAGCACCAGCCTCGCCGGCGCGATCTAGCTCCACCGAGCCCGACGCGAGCCCCGGTCGAACCAACGCCCAACACCCGAACCGAACACCATGAAGCAACGCCGAAGGCTCCCGCCCGAAACGCGGGACGGCGGCCGATGCCGCCGCACCCCGCCGCGATCGGACCCCAGGGAGGTACAGAGACCGAACGAGACGCCCACGCTGTGGGCAGCGGGACCCATCGTCGAGACGGCGGACGGCAACGACCTGATGGCGCCCCTGGGGCTCGCCCACGATCGAGCACGCGCGCTCGTGCGGGCCTCGCTCGCGTACTCGGTGTTGACACCCGACGAGGACGAGCGGAACCGGACCATGCTGACGGCTCAGAAGCTGAAGGGGGCGGACGCCGGGGCCGTCGTCAAGGACTTCAGGAAGCTCGCCGAGGACGACGAGCCCCACGTCCAGCACGCCGCCCGCATCACGCTCGGGCTCGACGAGGAGGCCGAACGGAGAAAATCCCCGCCGAGCTCACCGGGCCCGACAACAAGCGGAACTGCGCCGTTCCCGCCCTCATCCGGGCCCCGGCCCTCAAGAAGGCCCTCGCCGAAGAGTGACGCCGGCACCTTGCCGGCACGCCCAAGCACCGGAAGCCGGATCCGGGCGAGGACGCCGAGGACGGCCGCCGGCGCGGCCGGGACGCCGGACGCCCCGAGGGGCCGGCCGGGGCCGGCTGGAAGAGCACAGGACCGACAAGCAGTTCAAAACCCGCGGTCGAGGAGAACCGGGCCCTGCGGCTCGAGGACCGGAGCAGGCGCGTCCACGACGACGAGCGGTACGATCCCTACCTCGAGGACGACGGCCGGGCGGGATGCGGGCCCACACCCGGGAGCACCACGCCATCGACGACGAGCTCCTGCAGCAGCTCACGACCGACGTCGAACCGACCACCTCGGGCCGGCGCGCCGATACCGCGGCGGAGAACCCCGGCGCCCCCGTCTTCGTCCAGGAGAAAGGCGGAGACCGGCTGAGCCCGCTCGGCCGGCACCAGGCAGAGATCGCCGGCGTCGTCGACGGGCGGACGCGCGGGCCCGCCGACTACGAGCCGGCCGAGAACAACCGTAGACGGACGGCGGCGGCCCGGAGCCCGCTGTGCTTCCACACGAATTCTGCCCCGAAAACACAGGAATTCTGGCCGCCAAGGCGGCCCAACAGGGGTCGGAGCGATCACGCTGACACAGGAATACTGGCCGGATCCGCGAGAGACACAGGAATCCTGACCGGATCTCCAGCAACACCCGAATCAAGGTGCTCGCGCCGGGATCAAGGGACCGGATCAAGCACGCTGGATGCCGTGCTCGCGAAGCGCATCACTCCAAACCTGCACGTACTCCGGCACGCGGACGGAACACGCCGGCGTACAGCACGTACACGCTGAGCTGGACGCGACGATTCGGAAGACCCTGGCGGGATGACCGGTGAACGCGGACAGACTGCCCGACACCACGCAAGCAGAACACGGCGGAACGACGGGAAGCCGCCGAACGCGCCGTTGTGGTCGACGAAGACGAAAGACACGGCATCCGCGTGAGAATCCAACGCCCACGATGACCGATGGGGTACTGGCGAGGTGCGACGCAACCGTCGCAGGCAAGGTCTCTCGACCCGTCTCCTCCTCCTCCACGAAGGGTAGCCGGTCGGCTCGACGCTCACGTTGATCCACGGGTGGATCTCCAGCAGCCTGAAGGCGTGATGGTGACCGCGCAACTTGACACACCCGTCAGGCACGACGACGAACGGCACCTGCATGACGACGAGCGGAGGACCGACGACGCCGCTCTGGAACTCGATCTACGGTTGGGCCTCAAGAGCGAGCGTAGCACCGCGCACGATCCCGCCTACACCGCCAGAGGCGAGAGCAAGCGGGCGTCGCAGCCGCCCCATGGGAGCCGACCGGCCCGCCGAAACGGCCCCAGCGGCGCTCGGTGCCGCCGGCAGCGACCAGGAGCACCCCAGCACGCCGCCAGTGGGTGATGTTTGCATCTGTCCTCAGGGACTCAATCCATCGGCCTGGATCGATGGTGTACGACAGCCGCCGGAATTCCGGCCACCTCTTCGAGAGCCGCACGGCATACCTTCCAACGCACGGCTCAAGTCCTGTCGCCACAGACGAGGGGCGGTTACCGACTC
The DNA here is from genome assembly GCA_965207675.1 of Vicinamibacterales bacterium. GTDB lineage: Bacteria > Acidobacteriota > Vicinamibacteria > Vicinamibacterales > UBA8438 > JAJEEA01. The sequence goes on along the minus strand of CBDBMY010000011.1, from coordinate 2,294,659 downwards.
GGAGAAGGCCTCGAGGTCCTCGCCGAACCCATCGGGTGACGACGCCGATGGGCAGGACGCCTTCGAGCCTGCTGTACCGGTGGAGACTCCGCACGGGACTGAGCGGAGACGGCTCCCCAATCCGCGGCGCAACCGACGAGACGTACACCATCTGGCGGCTGGGAGGCAGGTTACCAGCTCCAGGTCACGGTCGGTAACGCCGAGCACCCGAGCCTCGAGTACCTGAAGAGCGAATGGGTACCGGATCCGCCCAACGCCAAGGGCGAAGGCCGCATCACCGCGGCGTGCGGAAACGACATCGCGCTGAACACGGCCATGATCGGCGACACCGGGCGCGCGGACGCCACCGGCGTGAACGACCCGGATATGAACGCGCCGTGGAACCAGACCGGCCGCGAGTACCAAGGGTGTACGTCGATGGCGGGAGCACCGCTCCGATCCCGGAGGTGACGGGGCGGACGTACGAGATCGCGGCGAAGGACGCCGGCAGATCGATAGCCGTTCGGTTCAGCTACATCGACTGGAGGTTCACGAAGAAGTCGTTGCCCAGCGAAGCGGTCGAGGTCAGCAGCCTCGCAACGAGCACTCACCAGAGCGCTGTCTTGTGATCGGTACGACCATCGCCGGTCCCGGTAAAAGCGCGACGGCCGTGACCGCGACGCTGTCCTGGAGTGAGCCCGTCACGGTAGACACGGGCCAGCGGAACTCAGACCGTAGCCGTTCGGCTCGACGACGATGGACGCACGGCGGCGTACCGGACCGGCTCCGGCAGCGACACGCTCACGTTCGAGTACCAGCCCACCGACCGATGGACAGTTCACGACCGTCCAGCTCGTTCCCGTCTCGCTCGCGTTCACGTTCCAGACGGCGTGCCGGAGTGCCGCTGAAGACCGTCGCGGACCGGCTCGCCGCTCATGAGACTCCGGTTCCGCTCTCCCGCCGGACGGCGAGATCAAGACGGCAATCGGCGCCCCAACCGTTCGGTTTCCGCTCGTCATCCGTCTCTAGAAGCAGTTGACACGTTCTCGCCATCCCGACGGGAAGCGACGCGCGAACTGGCTGGTCCAGATGGACTCATCGCTCAGCCCGTCCTGCCGACGTGTAACCCCCTGGAGGCCGTCTTCTGATGTTGCCCCGCGTCTTGCTCCGCGGCATGCTGGACCCCCTGATCCTCAAGGCCATCTCGCTGAAGCGCCTGCACGGCCACGGGGTGCTGTTCCACATCCAGCAGGTCTCAGGACAGGACCTGCGCATTCGGGAGCGTACTCTGCATCGCGCGCTCTGCCGCCTCGAGCAGCAGGGGCTCATCGACTCGGAGTGGGGCGAGAGCGAGAACCGGCGCCACGCCAAGTACTACCGCCTGACTGACGCAGGGCGACACCGACTCAAGGACGAGACGGCGAGCTGGGAACGGTCCGCCGCGGCGATGGCCGCAGCCCTCCGCGCCACGCCGAGGAGGCCGGCACGCTCGGGCGATGACGGCCGCCAAGCGGAGTTGATGCGGGGGCTCGGGACAGGGGAACGAGAGGATGGGTCGATGCACTAGGGCTCTGAGGCTGGCGTCCGCCCTGCTTGCGCGGACGGCGACGGACGGGGCTGGCGGTCCAGGGCGCCGGCGGCGACAAACCGTCACGACGTGGAACGCGCCTTCTTTCGAGCGATGACCGACCTGATTCCGAACGCCCCGAGCATGCCAATTGGGGGCGCGCGTCATCGCGCAGTCGGCGGCCGACCTATTTGGAGCCGGCAGCGCGACCTACGAAACGATTGCCTAGGCCCTTCGCCTTGGAGCACGTCGCCGACGAGCAGGGTCTCCCCGCCGTCGAGGCTGTAGCTCTTGACCCGGTTGTTGGGGTTCCGGAAGTAGAAGCCCTCGGTCATCCGCTTGCTCGCGTAGTTGGCGTGGCCGTAGAACTCCAGACCGTGCCGAGCAGGCTGCCGAAGTTGCGGAAAAGCTTGAGATCGTCCTCGACGGTGGGGTTCCCCCAGATCTGCGCCGGGTCCGCCACGTCGGTGTTCCCGGCGGCGATGAGCGCCGCCGCGTCGGCCCGCTGGACGCTACGGTTGGTCGGGTCGGCGTGGCCGTACTCGAGGCTGAGGTTGGCGAAGCCGTTGGGGACCCAAGGGCAGCCCGACGTTGCCGGCCACGCTGTAGGCGTCGCCGTCGCCGGCTCGGTAGGTGCCGGTGTCGAACTCGACGCTGCCCTCTCGGGGCGTGACGCCCCGGGCCCTTGAATGTGCTTGTGTGTGCCATTCAGGCTTGGTGCCCTGTTGGGCTTCGACCGAGAGCCAGCGTTTGCCGCGGGCGTCAACGGCGGCTGGCACGACGACCTCGACCGGATGATGCGCTCCTCAACCCCTGGGAGTCGCGTGAACCCATTCGACGATGCCTCATCCGGCCTACAATTCCCATGCAGCATGCGAAACACGGGCACATCCCGCACGACCTCGTTCCCGCCCGGCATCGCGACCGACGAGCCCCAACCGACGCGCCAGTTCCGGCGCCCCGTTTTGGCACACCACCGCGAGACGCGCAAGAGGCCAGCCCCGAGCGACCGGGCTGGACCGTCTGCGAACCGGCGGACACTCGACCTCCCGGTCGAGTGGACCGAGAACGCCCCGGCCCGCCCCGGCTTCGCCGCCGAGTACGTCTCCATCGGCTCGCTCCCCGGCGTCCTCCACCGCCACCTCGCGAAGGCGAACCGCTTGCGCAAGGTGCTGTGCCAGACACTCGTGCTGTCTCGCTCCACGCGCCCGCTCGAGCGCACGGTGGACGCCCGGTTCACGAGCGGTCTGCTGATCAAGATCCTCCGCCGAGGGCGGACGCCGCTCGCGACGCTCGGGGTGGAGCGCGCGGCGCTTGACGCTGCGGGATTGGCCGCCGAAGTCGCCGAACTCGGCGAGGAAATGCACGAGGTCGGCTGGAGCGGTGGGGAGCTGACGGACACTCGCACCATCAAGGCGGACACGATCCTCGCAGAAACCCTCAGGAGGCGCCCGTTCACCCTCGACCCATCGTTCGACGGCTCATCCGGTGACGCCGATGTGCTCGTCGACAGCGACGCCGAGGCCCTGTTCCTGAAGAAGTGGGTGCCAGAGGCGGTCGGACCCGAGGCAGGCCACTGGTTCACGCCGCAGGCGCCCCTCGACACGCTCCTCGAGGCCGCCGGCCTGGCAGACGGCCCCGGCGCACGCCGGTGCGACTTCCTGTTCTACCATCCAGCGGCCCAGCCGTTCACGGTCGAGCTCGACGGCCCCGAGCACGACCCCGACGCCGACCGCATCCGCGACGACGAGCTGCGCGACGTCGGGATCGACGTCGTCCGCGTCACCAACGACGAGGTGATGCGCGGCCACGGCCCGGCGCTCGACCGCGTCCAGGAGCGGTGCCGGGCCGCGCTCGACGCGTTCCCGCCCGCCGGCTACGGCGGACCCGCCGCCGGGCTGACCATCGAATGCGCCAAGGCATCCAAGGTCCAATTCGCGCTCGCGCGAGCGGTCGAGTACGGGTGGCTCACCGGGGGCGGCGACTGGCGCGTCACCGTCACCGGCGCCGGCGCGGCCGCCGCGGGCGGCATGACGGACGCCCTCGACATGCTCGCAGCGCTCGACGCGCTCTACGGTACGCGGACGGCACCGCGGACCTGCACCGTCGACGTCGGCGACGGCCCACCCGTGACATGGCCCGCCGATCCCGCCAACGGATCCGAAACAACCGGCCCGGCCGCTTCGGCCGAGGATCCCGAAGAACTCCGCATCGCCGTCGAGCTCGACTCGAGCCCGTTCGACGCCATCGACCGGACGGGGCAACCCGACTTCGTCATCCGCCCCGCGTCGATCCCGCCGCCGATGGCAACGCGCCAGTCCTACGAGAGGAGCCGGCGCGCGGCGGTCGCCGAGACGTACGCGGACGCAGGCCCGGCGCTGACGCTGTTGCTGCGGAACATCTTCCGGAAACGGGACTTCCGGCCGCTGCAGGGCGAGGCGATCCTGAACGCCCTGAAGCAGAACGACTCGGTCGTGCTGCTGCCGACCGGCGGCGGGAAGAGCATCATCTACCAGCTATCAGGGCTGCTGCAGCCCGGCGTGACGCTCGTCGTCGACCCCATCAACGCCCTGATCGACGACCAGCTGCACGGTCTCCGCGAGTACGGCGTGGACCTGGCGATCGGCATCACCGGCGACCTAGACCGCCGGCGGCGGGAAAACCTCCTCGACCGTCTCGAACGCGGGCAGTACCTCTTCGTGTTCCACTCGCCCGAACGGCTGCAATCGCCCCAGTTCCGGGCGACGCTGACATCGCTGGCCGAATCGTCCGTCGTGAGCCTCGCCGTTATCGATGAGGCCCACTGCGTCTCCGAATGGGGTCACGATTTCCGACCGGCGTACCTCAACCTCGGGAAGACGCTCCGGAACATCGGGAGCGCGACCGGAGACGGGGGACCCCGCCTCCTCGCCCTGACCGGTACCGCTTCCCGGGCCGTACTCCGGGACATGCTCAACGACCTCGGCATCGACCAGCGGCGCTCCGAAGCGCTAACCCGGCCCGACTCATTCGACCGGCCCGAGCTCGAGTTCCAGATCCGTCGCACCTCTCCGAGGGAGGACGCGAGAAGCGTCCTCCGTGGCACCATCAATGGCCTGCCGCAGAAGCTGAACGGCCGCGAGGCCGACTTCTTCCGCCCGAACGGCCCGAAGACGGCCGCCGGCATCATCTTCGTCCCGACCGTCAACGGCCAGATATACGGCATCCGGGCAACCCAGCGGATCGTCCGGAAGGCGACCGCCGCCGCCGTGACTGCCTACAGCGGCCGCGAGCCTGACGACGGAGTACCCGAACGCTCGGGCGGATGGGCCCGGACCAAGAAGGAGAACGCGGCTGCGTTCAAGAACAACGAGATCGCCGTACTCGTGGCAACCAAGGCCTTCGGGATGGGCATCGACAAGCCGAACATCCGCTACACGGTGCACTTCGGCATGCCCATGTCCATCGAGAGCCTGTACCAGGAGGCCGGGCGCGCCGGCCGCGACCGCCGGCATGCGCTGTCGACGGTCATCTTCTCGGAGTACGACACGGTCCGCTCCGACCGACTCCTCGACCCGAGCATCGGCATTGAGGAGATGCGCACACGCCTGCGCGACGAGGCTGGCGACCGCCGCACCGCCGACGACGTGACGCGCGCGGTCTGGTTCCACCTGAACAACTACAAGGGCATCGAGGCGGACGTCGCCGCCGTCGACTCACTCCTCGGCAAGTTCAAGAACCTGTCGGCCAACCTCCTCGCCGAGATCCCGTTCAAGGGAGACGGCTCGAAGAGCACCACCGAGAAGGCGATCTACCAGCTCGTCAAGGTGGGAGTCATCCGGGACTACGAGGTCGACTTCGGCGGCAAGAAGTTCGTGGTCCACAGCGCCGCCTACGACCGGACCGCATGCCGCACGCGCATCCTCGACTACATCCGGGCCACGAGCCCCGGCAAGACCAAGGCGTTCCACGACAAGCTCATCGAGACCGAAGCGGCCGACACGCGCGAAGAGATCGTGGCGCTGACGCGCGTGCTGGTCGAGTTCACCTACGACGAGATCGAGCGGTCGAGACGGCGGTCGATGATGGAGGCCGTCCAGCTCGGCCGCCACGCGACACACGACGCCGAGATCCGGCGCCGCGTGCTCGACTACCTACAGGAAGGCCTCGGATCAGAGTACATCGGGGAGCTCCTCGCCGCCGAAACCGTCGAGTTCGCAGCGTGGTGGGCTCTGGTCCGAAAGGTCAACAACGAGATGGAGGCCGGCGAGCTGCGCGGCTTGTGTATCCGCGCCCTCGAGTCGCAGCCCGACCACCCGGGGCTGCTGCTCGCCCGCGCCGTCGCAGAGACGATGTGCTCCGACCACGACGACGCGACCACTCGCCAGAGCATCACCGCAGCCATCGGGGTGGCGATGCACAAGTACGCCATCCCTGAGCGGGAGATCGACGGCGCCGTCGAGACGCTCTTCGACATGAGCGCCGAGCAAGCCCATGAACTCGGGCCACCGCTCACCGCCGAACTCCTGGATCTGGGCGAAAACCGGCCCGAGCTCGCCCGGTTGACGAAGAAAGCCCTCGAGCGGGCGCACGACCACCCCGACCACCGTGTCCGCGCGATAGGCGCGGCCCGGAGACTCGGACGGCTAGTCGCGGACATCAGACGCGCCCACACCCGCCGCGCTGGCGAGTACAAGACGCTTGTGGCAGAGAGCACGTGCTGAGGAGGACCAGATGGGCACGATGGATGAAGTGCTCGAGCGCCTTGTCGAGACCGAGAAGCAAGCCGGCGAGGTCCTCCGGCAACTCGAGGAGGCGGAGTCGCTCCACAAGTCGCTCGCCGAGACTCGGCAGGGGCTCGACTTCGTCGCCCGCGACGTCAAGGAGCTCGTCACCGCGACCCGGAAGGGGGTCGAGACGCTCAGCGAGGCCGTCACCGCCTTCAAGACGGCAACCGAGACGATTCAACGGTCCGACCCCGGCGTGATCACAGCTGCGCTCAAAACCATGGAGACCCGGATCGACGCGATCGCCGGCGAAGTCTCCGCGATCGCCCAGATTAAGGAGGAGGTCACCGGGCTCCAGGCGACGGTAACCCGGGCCGCCTCGGTGAACGAGGAGCGGACACGGGCGATGATCGACAACGCGATCGATGAGCTGTCCGGACAGTCGTTGATGGACCGCGTGCTCGGCCAGCGGCGGAGAGGCAACGCTCGCCGCAGCGATCCGACGAGCCCCGAAGGGCCGGGCCCCGACCTCAGCGACCCCTTGGACGGTCGGGGACCGACCCGCTCGAGCAACGGATGACCGGCCCCGCGGTGGTCTTCGTCGCCCGTATCGAGCCCGACTTGGCACGCCAGTCCTGGGCCCAGGTGCGGCGGCTCGTCGCGGGCGACGAGCCCGGCGGCGCGTCCGACGACCTGCGGTGCGTCATCGCCGTCTTCGGCCACGGCGAAGGCGTAGCGGCGAGCATCGAGCGCGTCCACCGAATGCTGGCGGCCGGTACGCCAGACCGCCTGCGCCCGCACATCGCCGTGCAGGCCGCTCTCTCGAGCGAGCCCGGCGCCGACACGTCCGGCACCTTGTACGTAACTGGCTCTTCGAGCCCGGCACCCCCGACGAGCTGGTCGAGGACATCTACATGAGCACACCCTGCCGCTCGCGATCTGCGCGGCGCTCCAGAGGGCCTCGAAGGCGCGGGTGACTTGGCCTCAAAACGATGAGATCGCCGCCCGCGTCGTGACAGCGGCGGCACCGCCGAGCGGCGGGGTTCAGTGACGGCTGGGCACCGCGTCGCGGCGACCGGGGATCGAGGTTCCATCCCTGGACAGACTGACCGTGTACGACGTGGACCTCGCGGACGACGCCGATGAGTTCGTGCAGGCAGGCGGCGACGCGGACAACCTACGACGCACTGCCAAATGGGCCATCACGGCCATCACGGTCGAGCCCGATTCGGACGAGGCCAGGACGATCACGCTGACGAGCGGCCACGCCTGCAGCACGATGGGGCAGTGTGCACCACAGGCGACGACCCGCAGCCTTTCACCAACAGGCCGTCGACCAGCGTAACGAGTCCGCCGGAACGATCCGATCGTCACGAACAGGACGGCGACGGGGGACGCCGGCGATCAGCGGGGCGACGCGCATGAAGGGAGACGTTGACCGCATGGATGTCGGACATCTCCGAACACCGACGGGCTCGACAACGCGAGCTGCACCCACCAGTGCACCCGCGGGAGCGCGAAACATCACTGGCGCGACCGGCTCCAGCTACAACCCAGGTGAGCGCGGACGAGAGCCAGACGATCATCACCGTGTAACGTCGACTCCCAGCGGGCGGCCCCCCACGAAACCGGGTGGAATCGTGGTTGCCGAGAACCACGACCCTCCAGTCAAGGAGGTTTCCCGCAGGGCGGCTTCCAGCGATCCGCATCACGGCAGCTACGTCCGGCAAGGCCTGCGGGTTCCAGCGTCCTCCGACGAGCGGGCTCGACGCTTGGCTCACACCAGAGCGGCTCGACCCCGCAATGCCAACGGATGCCGGACGAACACGCGGTACCCTTCATCGCAGTCGCAGGCCACGAGGGCAATCAGGAAACGGTCCAGGAGGACAACATGGAGTACGTCGAGCTGTTCACACTGATCATCGGCTTCATGACGTTGGCGGTCATCATGAACCGGAGCACCATGTCTCTGAGGGACCACAACGACCGAACGCGAAGGGAAGCGGACCAGCGCCTCGAGCAATTCCGGACGGAGATCGGCAAGCACCTCGAGAGCATACGCCAGGAGATGGGCCAATTCCGGACGGAGATCGGCAAGCACCTCGAGAGCATACGCCAGGAGATGACCCAATTGCGGACGGAGACCGGCGAGCGCGTCGAGAGCTTACGCCAGGAGATGGGCCAATTGCGGACGGAGACCGGCGAGCACGCCGAGAGCATGCGCCAGGAGGTAAGCCAATTCCGGACGGAGACGAACCGTCGCTTCGACGAGGCGAACATCGAAATGAACCGCCGCTTCGACACGCTCAGTCACGACATGACAGGCCTTCGCGAGCGCATCACTCGAGTGGAAGAAAACCTGAAGGCCCGGGAAACGCCGAGCCAGAGTGCCGCATGATACCGAGACGAAGCAGGACCCGCACCGCGGACCACCACTAGCACTAGCTTAGTACCCCTGGGTCAGAAGTTCGGTAACGTATTCAGGCGGCCTCGGCGAGGGGTGGCGAGTCGAGTCTCTTGAGGAGGTTGGTCAAGTCGTCGCGGGTGAAGGTCCACTCGAACGGTTTGCCGATCTTGGCGAAGTGGCCCTCGAAGTTGCGGAGGCGGTCGGCGAGCTCCTCGGTGCTGGCGAAGTCGTTTGGCGTCAGGACCTTGCGTTGCACGATCGAGAAGTAGATCTCGATCTGGTTGAGCCAACTGGCATGGCACGGGGTATGGACGATCTGCAGCCTGGGGTCCCATGTCCGCGCCCGTTGGATGGATCGGGCCCCACGGTGCGAGGAGCCGTTGTCGACGATCCAGAACACGCGCCGGGCCTGCCGGTAGGGGGCCGTGGACATGACCTGCTCAACCAGGCGACGGAAGGGCGTGATCCCGGTCTTGGCCTCACAGCGTCCGACAACATGGGCCCGGTGCACGTCGAGGGCTGCGAGGTAGGCCCAGGCGCCGCGCCGGCGGTATTCGTGTTCGACGCGCATTGCGCGACGGGGGCGGGCCGGCACGGAGGAATGGGTACGGTGACGCGCCTGGATGCTCGTCTTCTCGTCGGCCGAAATGACGAACTCGTCGTCGCGGAGGGGTTGGCCCTCCCAGCACCGCTGATACAGGTCGAGGACAGGTGCGGCCTTCTGAGCGAATTGAGGGTCGCGGGGGAAGAGCCAGGATCGATGCTGCCAGGGCCGAATCGCGTCCCTGGAGAGCCACCGCCAGATCGTGCTGCCACTGATGGTGCCGACCAGACCAGTTTCCTGGACATACCGGGCGAGCTCCGCCCGGCTCCATCGCGCCAGGGGCACCCCGTGGGTGGAAGGCAACTCACAGGCGAGGGCCTTGATCTGGACGACGACCTCCGGGGGGAAAAACCCGAGGCCGACCCGGGCGGTCGCGGTCGTCCAGCCCCGCGAGCCGTCGCTCGAAGAAGCGCTTGCGCCACTTGGCGACCACTTCTCGACGACAGTTCAACCGCTCGGCGATCTCGTCGTTTCGCCGTCCGTCCGCGGCCAGGAGGATCATCTGGGCTCGCAGGACCTGGAAATACGGCAACGTATATTTTCGTGCACGTCGATGCAGCTCAGCCGCTTCACCGTCAGCCAACTCGATGGTATACGGACTTTTCCTCGGCATGCCGGAAGGCCTCCGAGGGCGCATGATAGCACTACTATACGTGGTCGTATTTATGGGTGTCAGTACTTAGCCTCAAGACGGTCACAACGCCGCCGGGCGGGCCAACCCGGTGATGAACTGCGGGCTGCCGGTCGGCGCCCGCTTCGTAAGGTCGCCGAGGGTCGGGATCCCGACGACGCGGACTCCCCCAGAGTCCACTCCAGCGGACGCAGCCCTGGACCGGCCGGACCAACCGCAGTCAACGCTGGCGATCTCCGCAGCGCCCCGCAGCGCCGAGGACCGGCAACGGTCGTGCTACGCTGACCGACCGCGAGAATCGGTCCGACGGCAAATCCCGATGACACGCCAAGGCATAGGTACCCTCGTGCAGCTGGTGCGCCAGCAGATCGACACCGAAGGGCTGAGGCCCGTCGCCAAGCGGACCGGGATTCCTCTCGGTCAGCTCCGGAGCTTCGTCCAGGGCCGGGCATCGCAGCACACCACCGTGCAGTCGATCGCATCGGCCATGGGGATGCAGGTGTTCGTTGTTCGGGTCGAGCAGCACGGCACGGACGCTCCGCTCCCTCGGGAACTCACCAGGGCGCTCGGTCTACGCCCGGACGCCACGGTCGCCGAGGCGGTGAACGCGATCGAGGGAGACGCCGCAGGATCGAAGTTTCGCACGGCTATACAACTCCTGGAGGAGATGACCGGCCGCGCGACCGCGTTGGCAGACCTGCTGCCGCTGACCGCGGACTCCGCGATTCGGATGATCCCGTTCGCCGAACACGTGCGGCTCAGCGAGGACACGGGCGAGGTGGAGTTCCAAGAGTCGTCCGACATCCGGGCCGCGGTTGCAGAACGCGTGCTCCCGTCCTGGGCGCGAGCGGCTCGCCTGACATGCATCCGGATGCCCGGCGATTCGACGGACGCCGCGCTCGTTGTGGTCGACGGCAGCCGCCGCACCGCGGTGGACGACCAACTGTTCGTCGTCCACATCGTCGACGCCTTGGCGGTCAAGCGCTTTCGGCAAGTCGGCGACCAGTGGACCGTGATCAGCGACGGATCGGCAGACCCGCCGAGACCCCTGAGGGGGGACGATCAGATCGTCGGCCGGGTGGCTTGGCGTGGCCCGCACGGTGTCGCCGTTCGGTGACGACGACCGGCGTCACACCACAGGCACCCGTCGACTCACCGACAACGAGCTGCCCACCAGGCAGGTCGACGCGACCACCGACGCCCGCCGGCAGAGCGCCGAACACGGCCGCCACGTGACCCCGGAGGAGCGGCGGGCCCGAACTCCCCAGCCTCGCCGCCCGAACCCCAACGGCCGTCCTGACGGCCGGCCAGGAGCACGAAGAGCGGCACAAGACCCTGCCCGAAGCGAGGGACAGTGGGCCGAAAGAACGTCAGCCCGTCCCCCGACGCCGGGCGTACGGACACTGATCCCGCTCCGCGACTGACGAGACGTACGGTCGACGACGCGCCCGGAGCGACACCGCCCCCCGGGGTGCGCGGCTGGCGCCGAATTGCGAGGCCTTGCCGGCAGGACGCGGCGAGACGCGCCGAGGTGTCGCCAGAACCGGAGAGAAGGCGAGATGACAACACCCGAGCGGAAATCCCGGTCTTCACGCTGCCGATCGGAATCCGGGCACCGGACTAACCAGACTGGCGACGCCACAACCGGGGGCCCGCCGTGCTCCTCGACGTCGACGCGCCGATCGGCGGGTGGAGCCCGAAGCCCGTCGCCGACGTGACACGGCTGATCGAGACGTACAACCGCCTGACGAAGCGGGAGCGCCGGAAGCACGGTTCGAGAACACTCCTCTCCGCGAGCGAGGAGGAGTCACGCCGCGAGATCCTCGCCGATCAGGCCCGGACACTCCGGACCTCGACGCCCGGCGCCGGGGCACCGGCGCCAAGTGCCATAATCAAAACGTGATCGGCACCACCGACGAAGCAGCCAGCCAGAAGGCGAAGGACGCTGGAGGCGCCGACCGGGCGAGATTCAACGCGGACTGCCGGGCTCTCGCCGCGCGGATGACACGGACCGGGCTGCGGCTGCGGATCGCCCTCGACGGCCGGCGGGAGCCCCGGCCGTTCATCATCCACGCGAGCTACAGCATCCTGACCCGGATGTACGTCTACCCGGACACCGTGACCCGGACCGCGATCACGAGGGCGCTCCAGGCCACGAACCGAACGTGCGACGACTTCCTGAGGGAGGCGGCCGAAATCGGGCGCCGAGCCGGCAAGCCCGGACTGCCGCCCCCGGTAATCTGGGACGAGCCCGCACTGGTCATCGCCGGGGTGGCCCCGGGAACCGTGAAGGACTGGCGGGACCGCCAGAGCAGAGGCCGCTGCAACGAGAGATGAACAGCGAAGGCGTAAGGCTGAAGCTGCCCTGCGACCCGGACCGGTACGCCCTGGGAGTCCACGAAGGGTGGACCGACGAGGAGCTGTACCGGCTCATCGTCCGGCAGCTGCAGCGGAGCTTCCACTCACGGGACGACGCCCAGCGACGGACAATGCTCGCCAGCCGACCCCGGCTGACAGACACGAAGTGGGACGCGGTACTCGGCGCGGTGATAGAGCACGTCGCGAGGACCCACGGCTACGAGCCGCCAGCATGGGTCGAAGAGCCAGAACGGTTCCTGGCAGCACCGGTGAACCTGAACGGCTGCCAGACCGACAGCGACCCGGCATGGCAGCCGGGAGCGTTCCTCCGGAGAGGCGTGGGGATCGACAGCCGGGACCTCGACCACAGGACCGGCGACCGCCGGCTGTGGACCGCCCCGCTGGACTGACCAGCCGATTGCCCGCAGGGCTACGGTGGGTGCCGCCGAGTGCTGGATCCAGATGCTCGTGACCGCGTGACCGTCTACCCGGAAGTACTCACCGACCGCCTTCAACGTGACCGAAACGTGGGACGAAACGTGGTACCGTGGCAGGCGTTGGAATAACCCTCTTTTTTTCAGGGGTTTACACCGAACCCCGCAGAAGCGGGGATCAACCCTGCATTGGATTAGTGCCGCGTTCCGTCTCAACTCCCGCCCCGCACCGGGGGGATGGACCAGACCCATGTACCCGCCATCCGAACGACGACTGCACAGACCATCGATCGCCGAGCCGACCTCTTCGAGCCGACCGATAGCCGGCACCCCGTCGTAAACAGGCGAGAGCGGCTATGATCGCTCGGGCCGGAACATCCAGCGGGTGTCGAGCCAGCCGGAGAACTCCACGATGACGCCGCCGACGACGAGCGCCCGCCGAGAAGAAGAGAACCCCGCCCTGCCGGCGGGGTGGCGGATGAGCTGGGCGAGGCTGAGCATCATCAGAAACCCGGAGACCGGTCGATTCCGGCTCTGGGCCATCGACGACGACGGAGACCACCACGGGAAGCGCCGGCTCGCGGCCGAACAACCAGCGACGGGGTTCGCGACCGCCGCAGACGCCGCCCACGCGCTGGCGGAAGCAGATCCGGCAGCCGAGATCGCCCGCCTGAGACGAATGGGCGGGGCGATCATCAGCGATCCGCCGCGCGAGATCCGATCAATCGGCGCCGCCGGCGACCCGAGGCTGCCAGGAGCCAAGGCCAATCCGGGAAAGCTCGGACGACGCCTCGAGAGGGTGCTCGAGGCACTCTCCGCCGCGGTGCGCCGGGAACGGCCCGCGCTCTCCGGGCTGCGGATTCTGATCGGACGGCGCGACCTCGTATACGCCCTCGCGCTGCCGGCGGATCCGGCGTGGACGAGGGCCCCCATCGAGATCCAGGCACGCACCACCGATCTCATCAACCGGACGGTCGCCCCGATGGGGCTGAACGAGCGGAAGCTCGCCGAAGCAATCTGGCGCGAGACCGGGAAGGAAGACGGCAGCCGCGGACCCGCGCCGACGCTCTGGAGCGAGCCATCGCTCGTGGCGTGCGGAGCACCCGAGACCACAATCGAGCAGCTGGCCGAACGGCAAGGGGGAACAACCCGGTGGCGCCGACCGCAACGAAGCGGAACGGGAGACAGCCGGCGAGACAGCCGCGGAGCGGAACCCGGCCCGACCACACCGGAACAACAGCCGGGCAACGACGGCGGCGCACCCGGGACATGCCTGACCGGCGTCGAGGAAGGCTGGGACGAGCGCTCGCTGTACCGGGTGATCGTGCGACAGACGCTGCGCTCGTTCCACGGACGAACGCATGCGGAGAGAACGGCGATACTGAAGAGCAGGCCGCAACCGACGGGAACCAAATGGGACGCCGTCACGGGCGGCGTGATGGAGCACGCCGCGCTGATCCACGGGTACGATCCACCCGGATGGATCGAGGAGCCCCACTGGTTCCTCGAGACGCCGGAGAACGCGATGGACGGACCCGGGTGGGACGAAACGACGGCTCAGCCGGGACCGTGGCTGCGCCGTGGGGTCAACATAGATCCACTCGACCTGGACGGAAGGACCGGCGATGGCAGGCAATGGGTGGCTCACGCCCTCGAACATCAATGACGTGTTCAAGGAACTCGACAGAAGCCTCCAAAAGGAGGGCGAACACGTCGAGATGTACGTCGCCGGCGGAGCCCGGATGATCCTCGGCCTGAGAACCGACCGAGCGACCGAAGACATCGACGGAATAGTCCGGACCGGCAGAAAGGCCCTCAAGCGGGCCGCCGAGGAGGTAGGCGCGCGCCACGGGGCGAAGCCCGGCTGGATCAACGAGAGAATGTGGACCGCCATACCGCGGGTCGAAGACAGCCGAGCGCGGACGCTGTACGAAGGGCGGCACCTGAAGATCATCGGCGCGTCCCCGGAGCACATGCTCGCCATGAAGCTGAGAGCGACGCGGGCGGTTGACGCCGCCGACGCCGACGCGATCATCCGCGTCATCGACATCCGCGACACGGGCAGCGCTCTCGCGATTGCCGAGAAGGCGTACCAGGCCGACGGCAACAGGGCAAGGCTCGAGATACTCAAGGGGGTGGAACGACTCGCCCAGCGACAGCCACGCCTGACCCGCACGCACGGACCAGCCGGAGACGACGACGGGTGACGGCGCGGGGCGCACCCGCAGACGACGAGGGAAGCGGCTACGAGCGGTGACGATCCCCACTACGCGCCACCACCGTCCGAAGAGGGGCGAACAGCCGCCTCGGGCGAAGCAAGGGCGGCTGACGCCGCACCGCGGCGCCTGCGCCTCTGACGCCGGCGCTTCAGGCACCCCGAGCACTCCGGGCCGTCCCGGTCGAGCGGATCTCCGCACCGCTCGCACAGCCCGGCCGCCCGGCGGGCGAGGGTGACGCCGACGCGGGAACGCCGGTTGATCTCCCGCGCTCGAGCCGGTCGCGGGCCCGCACCTGCCTCCGGTGCTCGAGACAGGGCGAGCACAACGTGAAGTCGAAGCAACCGGTGAAGTCCGCGGTCAACATCGCCTCGAGGCGGCGTAGGCCCGCGAGGCCGTACACGCCGGCGTCGGACCCGACGCCGGCGCCGAGCCGCAGCGTCAGGCCGTACCCTCTCGTCGCTTCCAGGGACCAGGCCTCGGGCCAAGCCCCGCCCAACTGGTTGCGGCCCTCGGAGAAGCCCGCGCCCGCCAGGCGCCCCCGCACGGCCCCGCCGCCCAGGGCCACGTCGACCTCGGGGCTCAGATAGGCGCCGCCCGCGCCGAGCGGCAGGCGGTAGCCGGCGAGGAAGCCGGCCGCGTAGGCGGCGCCGTCGGTCCGGTACACCTGCCCCCGGCTTGGGGAGACGTTGGCGGCGGCGGTGTTGTCGACAGTCTTCTCGTAGGAGACCCGCGGGCGCGCCGCGATGCCGGTGACGCCGACGTAGGGCCCTCCCGGCTGCGCGAGCGCGGCGTCGGCGAGGCCCGCGAGCCCGCTGGCGGCCAGGAGGCCCAGGGTGACGAGTGGCTTCATGAAACCGGGCTCCGTCTGAACGCGCCGTGTCCAGAGACTACACGATCGAGGCAGCCCGGCCCGGGCGGCCGGGGGCGGTCGGTGCTCCTCGCCCCGTCGCCCACATCCTCCATCCGGTAGCCGGGATGACGGGCGACCGGATCCACGAGGACCGAACAGTCCACCCCGCCTCCATGGCGGTGAACTCCAAGGCGTCGACAGCAACGCGGCGAGCCACGTTCGGCATGTTGCCCTGCCACCATCTGTGGAGCCGACCTCGGAACCGCGCGATGACGCACCTCCCTGCGACGGGGTACCATGGGCCATGGCCACCCCGCCGACTTTCACCGTCATCATGGGCTGCAACGGGGCGGGCAAGACCACCTGGAAGCGGGCCAACTACGACCGCCTACCACCGCGACACTACGACCTCGACGCCGTCGCCGGCGGGATCGGCGACTGGAACAACCCCCAGACCCAGCGACGGGCTCTAGAGATCGCCCACGCCGAGATCGACCTGGCTATCGCAGCACGCCAGGACTTCGGCACCGAGACCACCTACGCGGGCCGCCGAGGACCGGGGATGGTCCAGCAACTCCGCGAGCAGGGCTACCGCATCAAGGGCATCTACATCGGGACCGAGTTCCCCGACATCAACATCGAGCGGATCGCCCACCGGATGCGGACCCTCACTGGCCACGACATCGATCCGGAACGCGTTCGAGAGCGCCACCGCCGCTCCCTGGAGAACCTGCAGCGCGACGCGGCCGCGTTCGACGAACTGGTCCTCCTCGACAACTCGAGCCACCACGAAGACCGACGGCCCCGACCGACAACGCAGTGCACCCTCCAGAACGGGCGAATCCAGGAAAACGGCCAACCCGGCACGACGTGGTGCCGCGGATGGCTGGAGAAGCTGCCCCGTACCGGTTGACCGGAACACACGTGCCGATGGACCGCAGCCTCCGACCCGCACCTCAGGCAAGCGGTCGACAGCGACGCATCGCCGATCCCGTCGACATCCTCCGATTCTGGCAGAACCGACCGACATCTAGCCCGACGCGGCCGCCTGCGGCGGCCGGCTGAAGCGGTTCAGTCGTCGGGCGCCCTCACCCCGGGTCAGCCCGACCCGGTGGAGCGCCCGCACCAGCTCACGCCAGCTGTAGGCGCCCTCGAGCCTCGCGTTGACTTGCTCGAAGGTGTCCGCCTCGTGGAACCAAGTCAGCAGGATCGCGGTCTCGCGACCGCTACCGGTCGGGGCGTGCACAGCCCTGTAGAACTCCCGGGCCCGAGGAACCGTCGTCCATCCCGCACAACTCATCCGCAGCCGCCCGGCCACCGTCGCACTGTCCTCACCGCACGGACCGCCCCGCTCATCGTCGAACGCGTCGGGCGCCTTCAGCTCTTCGAGCGCCCACGCGGGGGTTCGCCCTGTCATGAACTGATTATGCCCGCAACGGTCGCAAGCGACCACGAGAATACGGGTTTGGAGGACCGCAAGGACCTCGATCCCAGCGCGTTCGGCACGAGGTATAACCGAAAGTTGTGGATCGCGGCGTGAGGCAGGTGGCGTATCCTTCCGTGTGAACAACCCAAAACACCCTGGCTGGCAAAGGCCGGGGGGAAGGAGACACCACCCATGCTGACGGTACCCGACAACAGGAAGGAAGACAACCCCGCGGTCGCCGACGCGCCCACGACGACTTCGGCTGGTGAGGGGAGCGGCAGCGGCGGGGCCGACGGGTCGCGGAGCGTGCCGCCGACCCTGGACACGTTGGCTCGCGAAGGGGCACGGCGGATGCTGATGACGGCCCTGGAGGCCGAGGTGAGGGAGTACATCGAGCGGTTCGCCGAGGTGCGCGATGCGGACGGGCACCGGCTGGTGGTGCGGAACGGCCAGGCGCAGGAGCGCACGGTGACCTGCGGGGCGGGCACGTGGCCGGTGCGGGCGCCGCGGGTGAACGACAAGCGGGTCGATGCCGACGGCTCGCGCGAGCGGTTCACGAGCCGCATTCTGCCGCCCTATATGCGGCGGTCGCCGCAGGTTTCCGAGGTGCTGCCGCTGCTGTATCTGCGGGGCCTGTCGACGGGCGACTTCCGGGAGGCGCTGCCGGCGCTGCTGGGGGAGGACGCGGCGGGCCTGAGTCCGACGACCATCACGCGGCTGACGGCGGCGTGGGACGAGGAGTACCAGGCGTTCCAGCGCCGCGACCTGTCTGAGTGCGACTATGTGTACATCTGGGTGGACGGGATTCACTTCAACATCCGCCTGGAGGAGGACCGTCTGTGCACGCTGGTGGTGATCGGGGTGCGGGTGGACGGAACGAAGGAGCTGGTGGCGCTGGAGGACGGCTACCGGGAGAGCCAGGAGAACTGGGCGAGCGTGCTGCGGGACCTGCGGGGCCGCGGTCTGCGGGCGCCGGCGGTGGCGATTGGTGACGGGGCGCTGGGCTTCTGGTCGGCGTTGCGGGACGTTTGGCCGGAGACGACGGTGCAGCGGGACTGGTGCCACAAGCTGGCCAACGTGCTCGACAAGCTGCCGAAGCGTCTTCGGCCGCGTGCGAAGCGGGCGCTACGAGCCATCATGTATGCGGAGACGAAGGCCGACGCAGAGCGTGGCATCGACGTCTTCGTTGCCGAGTTCGAGGCGAAGTACCCGAAGGCGGCGACGTGCCTGGTGGAGGACCGCGAGGCGCTGCTGGCGTTCTTCGACTTCCCGGCCGAGCACTGGCGCCACCTGCGGACGTCGAACGTGATCGAGTCGGTGTTTGCGACGGTGCGTCTTCGGCAGCGCGTGACCAAGGGCGCGGGTTCGCGGACCAAGGGGCTGCTGATGGCCTACAAGCTGGTGGCGATGGCGGAGCGGCGATGGCGCCGGCTGAACGGAGCGCACCTGCTGCCTCTGGTCCGGGCCGGCGTGGTCTTCGTCGATGGCGTCATCCAGACGGAGGATCGGAAGGAGGCCGCCTGATCACGTCAAGGCCGATCCACAACATTTGCCCGGTCGTGCACGGGAGAGGTCAGTCCCCCGGTTGCCGGCCGCCGGGCCGAACGACTTGGTCGTCCACCCACTCATTTAGGTCCCGGCCTCGGTAGGCGATGCGCGAGCCGAGCCGGATGAAGGCGGGCCCGCGACCCTCGGACCTCCAGTGGGCGAGAGTGCCGGGGCGGCCAAGCACCAGCAGGGCGGGATCCCCCGCCAGGTAGAGCCTGTCATCATCGAAGATCTTCGTGCGTCTCTCCGCCGCTTGACCTCTGGAAGAACAAGTTGAGCACTTCTTCTGCATGGTGAACCTCCGCCGGAAGCCTGTACAGCACCGGCCGTTTGCGTCCGCTCAGCCAAAGGTCGTCCCGCGGACCGGACGGGTATACTTGGGGTGGTGGGCGGGAGAGGCTTCTGGCGGAGGAACCGCTATAAATAAGGGAGGCTCTTGATACCGGATCGTTTGCTGGAAGGGCGAGCCCGCAAACAACCCGGTCACCATCCGCCGCGGAAAGACGAAGGAGGCCGGGTCCGACCTCTTCGCCGGGAACGACGTGCAGGAGGTTGGCGTTGGCCGGATCGCTTTGGGCCGCTGCGGCGACGTCCGCTCTCCTCGCTCCCGCCGCAGCCAGTTCTCGATCCGGTTCGGACAGTCGCTCCTGGCGCGCCGCGGCGGTCTTTGCCGCAGGCTTCGGCTATCTCGGGTCGTCCCTGACGGACTGTCCGTCGGGATCACGCTCACTTCGCGGGCCTGAAAGGGAGCGCCCGGGTCGTCCCGCCGCGCGGGCGGATGTGGGTTGGCAGGGATGTCGGACTGGTCGATGGATGGCGTGTGCGCGGCGGGCGAGCTCGCCGCCCTCGCCGACCTCGACACCGACGACCTTCGCCCGCGCAGCGGTCTCTTCGCCGTCCGTCGCGGGGCGTAGCGGTGGGAGCCCGGGCGCCTCGCCGACGACGGTTGGGGAGTGCACGGACGGCCGCTGGCGACCGCCGGCCGGCGCGCGGCGGAGGGAGTTCGAGGCGCGCCCGTCCGCGGAGGCCTCGCTCCGACGCCGGTGCCGCCCGGCCGGCGGAGAGCCCCGCGGGCGCGACGCCTTCAAGGCGTCGCGCGAGGAGATCCGGGGCTAGACCGACGCGCCGTCAACGGAGGGTGACGATCGCGCTCGTGAAACACCGGAAGACGCCTCCCCGACGGGAACGACGACGGGCCGGACACCGGAACCGGCGCGCCACCCGCCGCGGAGCAACACCGACGACAGATGTTCATGTTCCGGCGAGCCAAGGAGTGTAGCCACGTGCGTCGTGAGGCCAAGCCTCGCGCAGCGAAGCGGGGGCGAGGGCTCAGCCTGATCAGGACGTGCTGGTACTCGGCTGCGTCCCATGAAGCGCATCGGGCGCTAGCCACGCTAGCCACCCGCCCACAGGTCGACCTTGTGGCGAAGCAAGGGGCGTCGGGGGCGCAGCCGGGCTGAGGCTAGTTTGGCTAGTTGGCGTTGTTGCGGCTGTCGGGTACGGTCCCGCGACGGCTGCGCCTTCGCAGGCTGGGCGCCCACATAATGCCGACACGGCTGCGATTCCCCATTCCGTCAATAGCTGTAAGTTGTTGATTCTATTGGAGCCGGCGAGCGGACTCGAACCGCTGACCTGCTGATTACGAATCAGCTGCTCTACCAACTGAGCTACGCCGGCAACCCTTTAGAATCAATGACTTGCGAGGATACCGCGAAGTGCCGCCAGCCGGTGCTGCCAGCCAAACGGGCTACGACGGCCGGCACAGCGGGCGCTGATGCGGCCGGAGCACGCGTGACAGCTATTGTGATCCTCGTCGTCACGATTCCCTCATTGTACTCCGTTGCCGCCGACGGGCGCGAGCCCCGCCGGGCTCGTCTCACGCCTCGGCCACGACACGCGGGCGGCGGATGGCGTCGCGCCGTTAGGCGAGCGTCGGAGCGGCGTGGATCCTCGTCGTCGTCGGGTCCGTGTGGCGGTACAGGTCCTGGATGTCGGCGAGGACGGCCGCGGCGTCGCACAGCCACGTCGCGAAGGAGTGCGGATCTGATGCACCGTGAACGGATCGAGGTTCGCCTTGCGGGCGGCCGTGCTGATCACGTCGGCCAAGCAGGTCAAGGCCGGACTGCTCGCGCGCGGTCGGGGGCTGCGACTTCTCGAGGACCGGCAACAAGCCCCGGCCCGCGACCTATAATCGCGGACCACACGGGCGGCCCGGCGAGGCGGCCCGAAGGGAGACGCGGCGATGCCGAGACAGACACGCGCGGGACATGGCGGCGGATCGAGCGACGGTCGGGCGTCGCGGAGGACACGACCACTCGCCGGCGTCGCCGGCCTCGCCGCCGTCGGGCTGGCCCTCGGCATCGCCGCACCGGCCGGGGCGCAGCCCGCGGAGGGCGGCGCGTTCCTGGACGCGCAGGCCGCGAGCGGACGGACGGCCTACGACAGCTCTTGCGCCTCCTGCCACGGAACGACGCTGCGGGGCGGGCTGCACGGGCCGGATCTGACGGGTCCGAGCTTTCTGGGCAACTGGGGATCGCGGACCGCGGCGGCGCTGTACGAGTACTTGCGGGCGGAGATGCCGCCGGGGCTCGGCGGATCGCTCCCGAGCGGAACCTACCTGAGCATCGTCGCCTACCTGCTGCAGGCGAACGGCCATGCGGCGGGGCCGCGGGCGCTCACCGCCGACGCCGCGGACATCGTCGGCGAGCCCGGCGCCGCTCCGGCAGGGGGCGCCCCGGCCACGGCGGATGCGTCCGACCCGGCGTCGGCCGACGAGCCCCGCGACGTGGACGCGGTGCCGGGGCTGCGCGCGTTCGTCAACCGCGAGGTCTCGGGCCTCACCCCGGTCACCGACGAGCTGCTCCGGAATCCGCCGGCGGAGGACTGGCTGACCTGGCGGCGCACCCGGGACAACCACGGCTACACCCCGCTGGACCAGATAGGGCCCGACAACGTGGCCGGCCTGCGCCTGGCCTGGGCGCTGGCGATGCCCGAGGGCACCAACCAGACCGCGCCGCTCGTCCACGACGGGGTGATGTTCCTGGCGAGCCCCGGCAACGTCGTCCAGGCCCTCGACGCGGCCTCCGGCGAGCTGCTCTGGGAGCACCGGCACCAGTATCCGGAGGACGCGGAGAGCCGGCGCGCGACCCGCAGCATCGCCCTCTACCGGGACAAGGTCTACCTGGCCACCTACGACGCGGCCATCGTCGCCCTCGACGCGCGGACGGGCGAGCCGGTCTGGCAAACCACGCGGGCCGATTACCGGAAGGGCTTCTCCCAGACGGGCGGGCCGAGCATCGCGAACGGCGTCGTCGTCAGCGGCATCAACGGCTGCGAGCGTTTCGAGGACGAAGGCTGCTTCATCACCGGCCACGACCCCGACACCGGCGACGAGCTCTGGCGCACGTCGACCATCGCCCAGCCCGGCGACGTCAACAGCGGAACCTGGGGCGACATTCCGCCGCACCTGCGCGGCGGCGGCGACACCTGGATTCCGGGCGCCTACGATGCCGACCTCGACCTCTTCTTCATCGGCACCGCGCAGGCGAAGCCGTGGGTGGCGGCGAGCCGCGGCATGTCGACGTACAACGACGCCCTCTACACCAACTCGACGCTCGCCCTGAACCCGCGCACGGGGCAGATCGCCTGGTACTTCCAGCACGTGCCGGGCGAGACGCTCGACCTGGACGTCGTCTTCGAGCGGGTGCTGGTCGACGTCGGCGATCACGAGTGGCTGTTCACGGCCGGCAAGGACGCCATCCTCTGGAAGCTCGACCGGCGCACGGGGGCCTTCGTCGACCTGGCCGAGATGCTGCACCAGGACGTCTTCGAGTCGATCGACCTCGAGACGGGGCGCGTGAGCTACCGGCAGGACATTCGCGACGCCGGCGTCGACGACGCGGTCGATGCGTGCCCCAGCCTGTACGGCGGGCACAACTGGCAGGCGTCGGGCTACAGCCCCGAGGCGAAGGTGATCATCTATCCGCTGCACCAGGTGTGCATGACGCTGACCGGCCGTCACGTGGAGCTGGTGGAGGGGGGCGGAGGTCTCGGGGTCTCGGCCATCGAGCTCCACGAGATGCCGGGCACGAACGGCATGCTCGGACGCCTCGCCGCCTACGACGTGCGCACGATGGAGGAGGTGTGGAGCCGCGAGCAGCGCGCCATCTTCCTGACGTCGGTCCTGACCACGGCCACCGGGCTGGCCTTCGTCGGCGACGTCGACCGCTACTTCCGGGCGCTCGACGTGGGCACCGGCCAGGTCCTCTGGGAGACGCGCCTCGGCCAGTCCGGTCACGGGTTCCCGATCTCGTACGCCGCGGGCGGCAGGCAGTACGTCGCGGTCCCGACCGGGGTGGGCATCTTCCGCGGCCTGAGCGGGGTGCTCAGCCCGGACATCTACCAGCCCCCGTCGGGGAACGGGCTCTACGTCTTCGCCCTCCCGGACCGGGAGTCGGCGCCGTAGACTGGGCTGCGAGCCCGCGGCGCGGCGGCGGGCCGGCTCACGGCGATGGCCTCGGCAGCGCCTCCCGGTGGCATTGCAGGCAGGTCTCGACGATGGTCATGTACGCGGAGGCCACCTCGCCGAGGTCGCCCGACGATGCCGCCGCCGCGAGGTCGCGGGCGGCCTCGCGGAACTGCTCGGCGTTGGTGAAGTACTCGGGCGTGGGCGCCGTCATCCAGGAGGCGGTCTCGCTGATGCGCACGAGCTCGGCGGCATCGCGCTCGACGGCCGGCAGTCGGCCGAGCACGACGGACCCGAAGAGCTGCTGCGCCCGTTCGAGCTTCTGTCGCATGAGGACGCGGAGGTCCGTCTGCGCGGTGGCGGGGGAGGCGGCGGGGGCGAGCAGGGCCAGCACGGCCGCGGCGGCGGCGATTCGGGAGTAGCGTGGCGTTCTTCCGTGAGTCATCCGTTCTCCTCTTCGGGGCTCCGCGGCAGCCGCGAAGCAGCAGGGTCACGCCGGGAGCCGCGGCGGCCTTCGGTGACGGGCGCGCCCGCGCCGGGCGCGGCCGCTGCCTTCGCGGTCGAGGATCTCAAGGTTCGATCGTACGGCCAGTAGAGCCCGCCTGCGGTCCGCGCCGATGCACACCATGCCGAGCCTGCCGTGCCCGTGCAGCGCCCCGATCGGCGAAGACCCGCCGGTACAGCGGCTCCAGTCGCTGCTGCAGCCCGGCGAACCGTCGGCGTTCGCTGTCCGACCCGGGCTGCGGATGACGCATCGGCGTGGGTCATCATACGACGTGAGACCGCGAGCAGGAAGGTTGCGGCGGTCACGACGCAATTCGGTTCGGGTGAACCGGGAGGCGCTATTGTCCGGGGCCGTCCGCGCCGGCAGCACCACGCGTTCGATCGTCAGGAGACGCTGCTCGATGGTCTCGACACGCTGCTCGATGGTCTCGAGGCGCTGCTCGATGGACTCGACACGCTGCTCGATGGACTCGACACGCTGCTCGATGGCCAGCAGGCGCTGTTGGACCCTCCCGAAGCCGATCTCGACCGCCAGCAGGCGGTCGTCGAGCCCATCGAAGCGCGCGCGGGACGCCCATCTGCGTCAGCGGCAAGCCGGCCAGCACGGCGCCCGTCCCTATGATGGCAGTGACGATGGCAACGCCGGTCCCGACGACCCGCCTCGTGTCGCTGTTCATCGTGACGAATGCAGCACAGTGGAAGCAGGTTTCGTGTCGGGAACAGTTGCGGGCGACGCGGGGCGGCCCTGGCCCTCCGGCGGGACGCGGCGCGCGCCCTCGTGTGCGGGCCTGTCGTTGGGTAGGGACGGTAACGGGAATCACCTTGCCACGTGCCGCCCACAGGAACCGCAGGCAAACGGGACGGTCCTGCACGTAGTTGGCAAGGTCATATCGATCACCGTCCCAAGGGTGTGTTTCCGAGCTCCTCGAACCCGCTGATCGGACCTGCCGCCGAAAGGTTGGACGGCGGCGCACGCCCGCGGTACACTGGCGAGTTACGGTACCGCCCGTGACGCTGCGCGGGGACCGGCGGCTCGCCCGTCTGGCCGCGCGTCCGCCGGGCGGGCGGCGGATCTCGCATGCCAGAAGACCAGACGGCAGCCGCGAACGGGCGCCTCGTCATCCGGGGCGCCCGTACGCACAACCTCAAGAACATCGACCTGACCCTGCCCGCGGGCCGGCTGATCATCGTCACCGGGGTCAGCGGGTCGGGCAAGTCGTCGCTTGCCTTCGACACGATCTACGCCGAGGGGCAGCGCCGCTACGTCGAGTCGCTGTCGGCCTATGCCCGGCAGTTTCTCGAGCGGATGGAGAAGCCCGACGTCGACCACATCGACGGCATCTGTCCCGCCATCGCGATCCGCCAGAAGAACAGCGTGCGCAACCCGCGGTCGACGGTGGGTACCACCACCGAGATCCACGACTACCTGCGGCTGTTCTTCGCCCGTATCGGGCGCACGATCTGCCGGGGGTGCGGGTGCGAGGTGGAGCGCGAGTCGGCCGAGACGGTGGCGCGCGAGCTCGCGGCGCTGCCGGCGGGGACCCGGCTGCTGCTGGGGTTCGACTACGCGGTGGACGGCGCCGACGCCGCCGTGCCCTCGGCGGGTGCCCATGCGGAGGAGCCGGCGCCGAGAACGTCGGACGGCGCCGCTGCGGAGGAGCCGGCGCGGGGGGAGCGGTCGGGAGGGGGAGTGCGGTCCGAGGCGGGGGCACGATCGGCCCCGGGAGGAACGCCCAGGCCCAAGGTCCGGTCCGGGCCTGGGGAACGGCCCGCGACTGGAGAATCCACCGAGCCCGGGGCACCGGCGCCGGAAGCCCCGGTCGTGGTTCCCGCCGATCCGGTGTCGGCGGCCCTCGCGAGCCTGCGGAAGCGCGGGTTCGCCCGCATCATCGTCGGCAACGGCGACGCCGAAGCCGGGGACGCCGCCGGCGGCCGGGTGGCCCGGCTCGACGAGGTCGACCCCGCGGGCCTCGCGGGCCGGCGGTCGCTCCGAATCGTCGTCGATCGCGTGCGGGTGAAGCCCGACCTGCTCGGGCGCATGACCGACTCCATCGAGACCGCGTACCTCGAGGGCGCGGGCTCGGCGTTCGCGCTCGAGGTCGACGGCGACGGGCGGCCGGCGGCCGAGCACCGGTTCAGCGAGCGGTTCGAGTGCCGGGCCTGCGGCATCGGCTACGAGCCGCCGCAGCCGCGCCTGTTCTCGTTCAACAACCCGTTCGGGGCGTGCTCCACCTGCCACGGCTTCGGCAACGTGATCGAGCTCGACCTCAACCTCGTGGTGCCGGACCCGACGAAGTCGATCCGGCGGCAGGCGATCGAGCCGTGGAGCAAGCCCGAGTACCGGCCCCAGCTCACCCGGCTGATGCGGGCCGCCAAGGGCGCCGAGCTGCGGCTCGACACCCCCTGGTGCGAGCTGAGCGACGCCGAGCGCGACTTCGTGGTCGAGGGAGACGGCGTCGGCTACCCGGGCGTCCGCGGCTTCTTCGCGTCGCTCGAGCGCAAGAAGTACAAGATGCACGTCCGGGTGTTCCTGAGCCGCTACCGCGGGTACGCGACGTGCCCCGGCTGCGACGGGGCCCGGCTGCGGCCCGAGGCCCGCGGCGTGCAGGTCGCGGGGCGGACCATCGACGAGGTCTGCGCCCTCACGGTGGGCGAGGCGGCGGCCTTCTTCGACGGCCTCGCCCTCGGCGACGGGGAGCGCGACGTCGCGGACCGGCTGGTGCGCGAGATACGGCGGCGGCTGTCGTTTCTGCGCGACGTGGGGCTCGATTACCTGACCCTCGACCGGCTGTCGTCGACCCTGTCGGGGGGCGAGGCGCAACGCATCAACCTCGCGACGGCCCTCGGCTCGGCCCTCGTCGGCACCCTCTACGTGCTCGACGAGCCCTCGATCGGCCTGCATCCGCGCGACAACGAGCGGCTCATCGCCATCCTGCACCAGCTCCGCGACCAGGGAAACACGGTGCTGGTGGTCGAGCACGACGCCGACACCATCCGCACCGCCGACGTCGTCGTCGACCTCGGGCTGGGGGCGGGCGAGCAGGGGGGGCGGGTCATCCACGCGGGGTCGTTCGACGCCCTGCTCGAGGAGCCGCAGTCGCTCACCGCCAAGTACCTGCGGGGCGACCTGACGATTCCCCTTCCCGCGAGCCGGCGGAAGCACCCGCAGCCCCTGGCGATCCGCGTCGCCGGCGCCCGCGAGCACAACCTGCGGGGCATCGACGTCGAGATTCCTCTGAACACCCTGACCTGCGTCACCGGGGTCAGCGGGTCGGGGAAGTCGACGCTGGTGCACGACGTCGTCTACGCCGCCATCAAGCGGCAGAAGGGGGGGTGGGACAAGCGGGTCGGGCGCCACGACCGCCTCGAGGGGGCGGAGCTGGTGACCGACGTCACCCTCGTCGACCAGACCCCCATCGGACGCACCCCGCGGTCGAACCCGGTCACCTACCTGAAGGCGTTCGACCCCATCCGCGAGCTGTTCTCGCACACGCGGGACGCCCGCGCCGCCGGCCTGACCCCCGGCCACTTCTCGTTCAACGTGCCGGGCGGCCGGTGCGACGGATGCGAGGGCGAGGGGGTGGTGCGGGTCGAGATGCAGTTCCTCGCCGACGTGTTCGTGCCCTGCGACGAGTGCGACGGGCGCCGGTTCAAGCCGCAGGTGCTCGAGGTGCGCTACCGGGGCCGGAACGTCGACGACGTGCTCGACATGACGGTGCGCGAGGCCCTCGCGTTCTTCGCGGGGTCGGCGAAGATCTGCCGGCGGCTGCGGCTGCTCGACGAGATCGGGCTCGGCTACCTGCGGCTCGGCCAGCCCGCGACGACCCTCTCGGGAGGGGAGGCGCAACGCATCAAGATCGCCTCGCACCTCGCCGCGCGCAGGGCCGACCGCACGCTCTACATCCTCGACGAGCCGACGACGGGACTGCACTTCGACGACGTCGCGAAGCTGCTCGCCGCGTTCCGCCAGCTGCTGCAGGCGGGAAACAGCATCCTCGTCATCGAGCACAACCTCGACGTCGTCAAGTCTGCCGACTGGGTGATCGACCTCGGGCCGGAGGGCGGCGAGGGCGGGGGGCGGGTCGTCGCCGCCGGTACTCCCGAGCAGATCGCCATGAACGAGGCGTCGCACACGGGCCGCCACCTCCGCCCGGTCCTCTGCGACGAGCAGGCGTCCGGCGAGTGACGAGGCCGGACGCCCGCGGCGAAGACCCCGCGTTGCACCTCCGTTGCGCCGCGATGTCCGCGGTCCGCGGTCCGCGGTCGGGCAGCGCCGCGGCCGAGACCCCGCGGCGCACCTTCGTTGCGCCGTTCGGCGCGGCCGGGGCCCTTGCCCGGCCTCGACCGGCCTCGTCGGCGGGCTCGGGCTGTGTGGTACGATCCGCCTTTTGCGTTCCGGGGGTCGACCGATCGCCTGCGCGGACCGGCGGTCGGCGGTCCGCGTCCTGTACTGATTCGTCATGGAATCGATTCAAGCTACACGCCTGCGCAAGGGCATGCTGGTCAAGCACAACGACGAGCTCTATCGCGTGATGGACGTCACGCACCTGACTCCGGGCAAGGGAAAGGCGTTCGTGCAGTCGCGGATGCGGAACGTCAGGGCGGGCACCCTGCTCGACCACAAGTTCCGGTCGGCCGAGTTCGTCGAGCGGGCGGCCCTCGACGACCGCGAGATGCAGTTCACGTACCGCGACGGCGACGCCTTCCACTTCATGGACCTCGAGACCTACGAGCAGGTCGAGATGAGGGCCGACACCCTCGGCGACTCGGTCAGCTACCTGCTGCCCGAGGCGACCATCCGCGTTTCGCTGTTCGAGGGCGAGCCGGTGGGGCTCGACCTGCCGATGACGGTCGAGCTGACCGTGCAGGAGACGGCCCCGGCCATCAAGGGGGCCACCGCCAACGCGCAGCTCAAGCCGGCGACCCTCGAGACCGGCCTCGTCGTGCAGGTGCCGCCGTTCATCAGCAACGGCGACCGGATTCGCGTGAACACCGAGACCGGCGAGTATCAGTCGCGGGCGTGACCGCCCGCCGGCGGGAGGCGGATCGGTGGCTGAGGGGGAGCTGTTCTCCAGTTTCGTCGATTCGGTCCTGCCCGCCGCCCTGTGGCTCCTCGGGGCGGGGTTCCTGGTCGCCAACGTCCGGCTGCTGGGCCGGTTCCTGCGCTTCCTCCGCCTGCGTCCGACCGCGATCCTGACGTGGCCGGGCCGGCGCACGTCGTTCTACGAGGTGTCGCTCGGGCTGGGGATCCTTCTCGGCCTCCTCGCGTTCCTGAAGCTCGTCGTCTGGGACCGCCCGCTCGCCGACGCGTTCGCGGAGACGATGGGCTTCATCTACTACGGCTACGCGTTTCCCCTGAGCCTCCGCATCGGCCGCGGCTTCTACGACGGGGGGGTGTGGGCGAACAAGGGGCTCCTGCCCTACGACCGGATCGGCGGTCTGTCCTGGCGCGAAGGCGCTGAGCCGAGGCTCGTGCTCATCGATCGCGTGCGCAGCCTGGTGCGGCATCTCGACGTACCGCAGGAGCACTACGGCGAGGTGCGCCGCCTCCTGCGCGACAAGATCGGGGCCCAGGACATCCGCTTCGAAGGGAAGGGGCTCGACCTCGGCTACGACGAGCGGGAAGTGGTGTGATACCCCGGCGCGGGGCCTTCGCCCGCCGGTGCCCGGCCGCTCGCCCGGCGGCCTCGCCCTCTCGCGGCGGCGCAGGGTATCGCGTGCGCGCGACTGCCGGACCCCCTGCCACCGTGATCGATGCGACGTCGCCAACCAGACCCGACGGCAGCCCGTTCTCCGCGGGATGAGGTGTGCGGCACCTGGCAAGGTGATTCCCGTCGGCGTCCCTGCCGAGGGCCGAAACCTCCGCGGGAGAGTGAGGTCCGCCGGCGCGCGGCCTACCGGAGCCGATCGAGGATGATGCCGATCAGCCCGGGGCCGCTCGCCGTGGGGTCGCCGATCCAGCCCGGCGGGGTGAGCCAGACGAACGCGAGGATGGCGATGACCATGAGGTCGTACTGCCAGGTGGCCCGCTCGAACGTCCAGAACAGGGCGTGCCAGACCGCTCGCGCCGGCAGCGTCAGCAGTCCCCGCATGGTCACCGCACCCCCGCCTCTCCGCGCGTCCCGCGTCGCCTGACGGTTCCGCTCACCACCCGCCCGAAAGCCCACCGGGTCACGACGCGGCCTTCGCGCCGGGCAATCACCGCGTGAAGGCTCCGCTCACCGCCCGACCCGCCCGCCGCGAGTCCGCGCGGTTTCACGACGCCGCCTCCTGGGCCTTCAGGGCCCGCCACGTGAAGTAGATGCGGTCGAGCACGGTCACGATCGACAGCACCAGGATCACCCAGAGCACCGCCCCCATCCGGTTCGTGAACGCCCCGATCATCACGAGCACGATGCGCTCGGGGCGTTCCATGAATCCGACCTTGCACTTGTCGATCATCGACTCGGCGCGGGCCCGCGTATAGCTCGTCATCACCGAGAACATCATCGCGAAGGCCGCGATCATGACGTAGTCGGTGCGGCCGAGCTGCGCGTAGAGGTAGATGACGCCGATGAACAGCGACAGGTCCGAGAACCGGTCCATCACCGAGTCCCAGAAGCCCCCGAACCGCGAGGCCAGGTTCGTCGCCTCGGCCACCTTTCCGTCGATGAAGTCGAAGATGTTGGCGACGAGCATGATGAAGCCGGCGGTGACGAACTCGCCCTGCGCGAAGAACCAGGCCGCGATGAAGTTGATGAAGACGCCGACCAGGGTGAGCACGTTGGGGTGGATGCGCAACGCGACGCACGCCCGGATGATGGCGCGGAGCGGGAACATGCAGGCGGCGCCGATGGCGCCCGTGAACGTCATGGTGGGGAGATGCGGCGCCGGTCCGGAAGCGCCGCCTTTCGGCTCCGCCCGCCGGCTGACCGACCCTGCTGCCGGTCTGCCCTGCGCCCGCGGCGCAGGCTGATAGGATACCGTCGGTGCCCCCGCCCCCGGCGCGGCCCCGACGGCACGAACCCCGCAGTTTAGTCCATGGCCATTCGTGATCTCAAGGAGCGGATCGCGGCGCTGCCCGAGCAGCCCGGCGTCTACCTGTACCTCGACCCGGCCGGCGAGACCCTCTACGTGGGGCGGGCGCGCTCGCTGCGGGCGCGGGTGCGCAGCTACCTGGGCGCCTACGGGTCGAGCCCCAAGACCGACGCCCTGCTCGACGAGGTGACGCGGCTCGAGGTCATCGTCACCGACTCGCTGGTCGAGGCCCTGGCCCTCGAGGCCCATCTCATCAAGCAGCGGTCGCCGCGGTTCAACATCCTTCTGCGCGACGACAAGAACTATCCGTACCTGCAGCTCACCACCGGCGAGGCGTTCCCGCGGGTGCTCGTCGCGCGACGGGTCGACCCCCGCGACGGGCACACCTACGCGGGGCCGTTCCTGCCCGCGACCCTCGCGCGCAAGACGATGTCGCTGACCCACAAGCTCTTCGGCATCCGGTCGTGCAACGAGGTCATCAACGGCCGCCGGGGCCGCGCCTGCCTGGAGTACGACATCAAGCGCTGCGTCGCGCCGTGCGTCGAGAGCCTGTGCACCCCCGAGCAGTACGCCGAGGCGGTCGAGCACACCAGGCTGTTTCTCGAGGGCCGGAACGACGAGCTCATCGCCGATCTCAAGCGGCGGATGCTCGAGGCCTCCGACGACCTTCGGTACGAGGAGGCGGCCCAGACCCGCGACGCCATCAGGACCGTCGAGACCCTGCGCGACCGCCAGCAGAAGATGTCGTCGGTGCGGCTGGGCGACCGCGACGCCTTCGGGGTCAGGGTGGGGCCGTCGGGCGCGATCATCCAGGTGTTCCAGATGCGCGGGGGGCGGGTCATCGAGCGGGTCGAGCTGGCCGCCGAGCTGCCGGCGGGGGCGGGCTCGCCGGAGCGGGAGACGGTGCAGGCGGCGGTGCAGCAGTTCTACGAGGAGCGGGCCGCGCCGCCCGAGATTCACGTGCCGGTCGAGATCGACGAGCCCGAGGCGCTGGCGAGCTGGCTGAGCGAGCGGGCGGGGCGGCGGGTGCGTATCGGCGTCCCGAAGCGGGGCGAGAAGCGGGGGCTGCTCGATCTCGCGACCCGCAACGCCGCCCTCGCCTACCGGTCGCGCTACAGCGACGAGGCCCGCGCCGGGGCCGCCGCCCTCGACGAGCTGCGGGTGGTGCTGGGCCTGCCGGCCGCGCCGCGGCGCATCGAGTGCTTCGACATCTCGACCCTGCAGGGGGCCGAGACGGTCGGCTCGATGGTGGTCTGCGAGGACGGCCGGGCGGTGCGCAAGGAGTACCGGAAGTACCGCGTGCGGGGAGGGAGCTGGGGAGAGGAGCGCACGAGCCCGCCCGGCGGCCCGCCGCGGCGCGGCCGCCGCCGGCGCGCGAAGGGCGCGACGAGCCCGGCGCCCGACCCGTCGAGTCCGGCGCCCCAGGCCGACCCCCGCCTGCTCGACGACTTCGCCTCGATGCGCGAGGTGGTCGGACGCCGCTACCGCCGGCTGCTCGACGACGGCGGGCCGCTGCCCGACCTCGTGGTCATCGACGGGGGCCGCGGGCAGCTCTCGTCGGCCTACGAGGCGTTCGCGTCGCTCGGCCTGTCGAACCTGGTGGCGGTGGGGCTGGCCAAGCAGGAGGAGCTCGTCTTCACCCGGGACGCGGCCGAGCCCGTCGCCCTCGACCGCGCGAGCCCGGCCCTGCTCCTGCTGCAGCGGATGCGCGACGAGGCCCACCGCTTCGCGGTCACCTTCCACCGCAAGGCCCGGTCCCGCCGCGAC
Organism: Vicinamibacterales bacterium; assembly: GCA_965207675.1. Classification (GTDB taxonomy): domain Bacteria; phylum Acidobacteriota; class Vicinamibacteria; order Vicinamibacterales; family UBA8438; genus JAJEEA01. The sequence goes on along the minus strand of CBDBMY010000011.1, from coordinate 2,262,177 downwards.
CTCCGGTCGGCCCTCGACGGCATCCCCGGCGTCGGGCCGCGCCGGCGGCGGGTGCTGCTCACCCGGTTCGGGAGCCTCGCCAACGTCCGCCGCGCGACCCGCGAGGAGCTCGTGCCGGTGGTCGGGGCCAAGGTCGCCGACGCGGTGCTGGCCCACTTCGACGGCTAGTACGTTATGCTGACTAGCCTTGCTCGATATCGGTCAGCTCCTCGTCATCCTCCCGGTCCTGCTTCTGTCCCTGACGATCCACGAGACGGCCCACGCGGCGACGGCCGACTGGTACGGCGACCCCACGGCGCGGCGGCTGGGGCGGATCTCGCTCAACCCGGCCGTGCACGTCGACCCCGTGGGCACCGTGATCCTGCCGCTGCTGGGGATCCTCGCGGGTGGGTTCGTGTTCGGCTGGGCCAAGCCCGTGCCCGTCAACCCCGCCAACCTGCGGCGGCCCCGCCAGGATTTCCTGGTGATCGCGGCGGCGGGGCCGGCCAGCAACATCGTGCTGGCGATCGGCGCGTCGTGGCTGCTCGTCGCCGTCGGCCTCGAGGCGGCCGGGGGGTGGGCGGGGGCGGTGGCGACGTTCGCGTTCGCGATGCTGCAGCTGAACCTGCTGCTCGCGGTGTTCAACATGATTCCGGTGCCGCCCCTCGACGGCGGGAACGTGCTGGCGGGGCTGCTGCCCGAATGGCTGGCCGAGCCCTACGACCGGCTCGTGCGGCCCTGGGGGTTCGTGATTCTCCTCGTGCTCATGGCGACGGGCTGGCTGTATCGGATCATCGGGCCGCCGATGTCGCTGCTGATGGGATGGTTGCTGCCGTGAAGCCACGCGTCGTCTCCGGCATGCGTCCGACCGGCAAGCTGCACCTCGGCCACCTCGTCGGGGCCCTGCAGCAGTGGGCCCGGCTGCAGGACGACTACGACTGCATGTACTTCGTCGCCGACTGGCACGCGCTGACGAGCGAGTACGCCGACACCGCCGGGCTCGTCGAGAACGCGTGCGACAACGCCGCCGACTGGATTGCCGCCGGCGTCGACCCCGAGCGGAGCACGCTGTTCATCCAGTCGCAGGTGCCCGAGCACGCCGAGCTCTATCTGCTGCTGCAGATGGTGGTGCCGATTCCCTGGCTCGAGCGCGTGCCGACCTACAAGGAGCAGATCGCGCAGCTCGCCGAGAAGGACCTGTCGACCCTCGGCTTCCTCGGCTATCCGCTGCTGCAGGGCGCCGACGTGATCATCTACCGGGCCAACTACGTGCCGGTGGGGGACGACCAGGTCCCGCACCTCGAGCTCGACCGCGAGGTGGTGCGGCGCTTCCACGGGTTCTTCGGCGAGCTGTTCCCCGAGCCGCAGCCCCTGCTCACGAGCTTCCCGCGGCTGCCGGGGCTCGACAACCGGAAGATGAGCAAGAGCTACGACAACGCCATCAGCCTGTCGGACGACGCCGAGACGGTGAGGAAGAAGGTGATGCGGATGTACACGGACCCGAAGCGGATCCGCGCCGACATCCCGGGCACCGTCGAGGGCAACCCGGTGTTCGTCTACCACGACGCGTTCAACCCCGACACGGCCGAGGTCGACGACCTCAAGGCCCGCTACCGGGCCGGCAGGGTGGGCGACGTCGAGGTCAAGAAGAAGCTCGCCCTCGCCCTCAACGCCGCCCTCGACCCGTTGCGCGCGCGCCGGGCCGAGGCCCTGGCGCGGCCGGGGCAGGTTCGTGAGATCCTGATGGACGGGTCGCTTCGGGCGCGCCGCATCGCGCAGGAAACGATGAAGCAGGTCCGCGAGGCGGTGGGGCTGGCCTACGGTGCCTAGAAGTCGGCGCCGTGGAACGGTGCAGACTCCTGGCAGGGTTGGTTGGGCGGCAAGCGGAGCCGCAGGCGACGATTGGCGGGCTGGATGACGAACCGAGCCGCGGCGGAGTCCGGGGCCCGCGCGGGACGGCCCGGCGAGTTCGAGTCGGTGCTGGAGGACTATCCGGTCCGCCTCGACAACTTCGAGGGGCCGCTCGACCTGCTGCTGCACCTCATCCGCAAGAACGAGATCGACATCTACGACATTCCCATCGCCCTCGTCACGCAGCAGTACATCGAGTACATCGAGCTCATGAAGGAGCTCGACCTCGACACCGCGGGCGAGTTCCTGGTGATGGCGGCGACCCTCATCCACATCAAGGCGCGCACCCTGGTGCCGCGGCCGGAGACGGCGGCCGAGGAGGCGGAGGAGGCCGAGGACCCCCGCGAGGCGCTGGTCAGGCGCCTCATCGAGCACCAGAGGTTCAAGGCGGCGGCCGAGTTGCTGCACGAGCGGCAGACGGTGCGAAACGCGCAGTGGGGCCTCGCCGACGAACGCCTCGCCGACCTCGCGGGCGAGCCGTTCGAGCGCGAGCTCGAGGCCGACCTGTTCGGGCTGCTGCAGGCGTTCCAGGCGGTCCTCAAGCGCGCCCGGGAGCGGCCGGGGGTGCCCCTGCCGGCGGCCGAGGTGTCCATCGAGACCCGCACCCGGCAGCTGATGGAGCGGCTCGCCCACGTGAAGGCCTGCGGGTTCGAGGAGCTCTTCGCCGACGACGGCAGCCGCGCCGAGCTCATCACCACGTTTCTCGCGGTGCTGGAGATGATTCGGCTGAAGCTGATAAGGGTGTTTCAGTCGGGGTCGTGCGGCCCGATCCGCGTGTACCGCCGCGAGGCCCCGGCGGATGCGCCCAGACCGATCGGGTCGACCGCCGGCCGGAAGGCCGGCGCCGGTCGGGACAGTTGATCGATCGGCCGCGACGGCGGCTCGTGGCCCGGGCGCGGATACTCTGCTGTTTCTTTCGTGGGTTGGGGGTCGTGCTGAGCGCGGCCAGGAGGGTCTGGGCGGGTATTGGGGTCGGACCGCCCGGGAGTCCGCGCCGTGCAACGGTGCGGATTCCCGGCAGGGCCGGTCGGGCGCCCGGCGGAGCCGCAGGCGACGATGGACGGGCTGGCATGGACGATGGACGGGCTGGCATGTCGGACGAACTCAAGCCGATTCTGGAAGCGCTGATCTTCGCGTCGCCGGATCCCCTCACGCCGGAGACGATGGTCGAGCTGCTCGACGGGACGCCGAGGGAGGACATCGAGCAGGCGCTCGAGGCGTTGCGGGCGGAGTACGACGAGCGGGGGGGCCTGCAGATGGTGCGGGTCGCCGGCGGCTATCAGATCTGCACCCGCCCCGAGCTGCACGACTGGGTGCGGCGGCTCTTCCACCAGCACTCGAAGCAGCGCCTGTCGGTTCAGGCGCTCGAGACGCTGGCCGTCATCGCCTACAAGCAGCCCATCACCAGCGCCGAGATCGCGGAGATCCGTGGCGTGAACGTGTCGGGGGTGGTCGGGACGCTGCTAGAGCGGCACCTCGTGAAGGTGACCGGCCGCAAGCAGGTGGTGGGACGGCCGTTCCTCTATGCCACGACCCAGGAGTTCCTGAACCAGTTCGGCCTCAGCGACCTCGACGACCTGCCCAAGGTGGAGGAGATGGCCGAGGCGCTCGGCATGGAGGTGCCGTCGGCGCTGGCCGCGGGAGGACCGGACGCCCCGGCGCTGCCGTTCGACGACCCCGCACCGACCTCGGGCGACCCGGACGCCCCGCCGGCCGGGCAAGTCCACTGAAGGCGGTTGTGACTCCTCCGCCTGCGACGGACGGCGTGCGGCTGCAGAAGCTGATTGCCGCGGCCGGGGTCGCCTCGCGCCGGGCGGCCGAGTCGCTGATGCGCGAGGGCCGGGTCACCGTCAACGGCGCGGTGGTGTCGACCCCGGGCGCGAAGGCGGATCCCGCCGCCGACGACGTGCGGGTCGACGGGCGCCGCATCGGCGCCGGGGGGCGGCGGCGCTACCTGCTGCTGAACAAGCCGCGCGGCGTGGTGACGACGCGGGACGACCCGGAGCGCCGCCGCACGGTCATGCACCTCCTGTCGGGGGTCCGCGAGTCGGTCTATCCGGTGGGACGGCTGGACTACGACAGCGAGGGGCTGCTGCTGCTGACCAACGACGGCGAGCTCGCGGCGAGGCTGACCCATCCGCGCCACCGGGTGGAACGGTTGTACGAGGCGCGGGTCCGCGGCGTGCCCGACGCCTCGGCGTTGAGGCGTCTCGCCGGCGGGGTCGTCGTGGGAGGCCGCCGGACGCTGCCGGCCACCGCGAGCCTCGTGTCCGCGGGGCGGGGCCGCGCGGGAGACCAGTCGTTGATCCGGATCGGCGTCACCGAGGGGAGGAAGCGCCAGATACGGCACATGTGCGAGTCGGTCGGACACCCGGTGGTGCGGCTGCGCCGGGTGGCGATCGGCCCGATCCGCGATCCGACGCTGCGGCCGGGCCAGTTCCGGGACCTGACCCCCGGCGAGGTCGCGGCGTTGCGCCGCGCCGTCGACGCGGCGCCGCCCGCCCCGCCCGGCAACCGGGTTCGCCGATGAAGCCGACTGGAGCCCCGGCTCGCGTCACGCCGGTGATTGCCATCGACGGGCCTTCGGGGGCCGGCAAGGGGAGCGTCTCGCGCGCGGTCGCCCGGGCGCTGGGGTGCCGGTACGTGGACACCGGGGCGATGTACCGGGCGGTCGCGTGGCTGGCCTCCCACCGGGGGCTCGCCCTCGATGACGAGCCGGCGGTGCGGCGCCTGGCCGAGCGGGCCGAGCTGACGCTGGACGGGGGGGCCGTGACGGTCGCGGGGCACGACGTGACGCACCGGATACGCAACGGCACGATCGACGCCGCCGCCGCCCGCGTCGCCCGCATGCCGTCGGTGCGGCAGGTCCTCGTGGGGCGGCAGCGGGGCTACGCGGACGCCGGCGGCCTGGTGATGGAGGGCCGGGACATCGGCACGACTGTGTTTCCGGACGCCGACGTCAAGATATACCTGGATGCGACGCCGGAGGAGCGGGCCGCCCGTCGCGCCGCGGACCCCGCGCACGGCCTGGGCCGCGCGTCGACCCTGTCCGACGTCGCGAGCGCGCTCGAGGCGAGGGACCGTTCCGACCGCACCCGCGACAGCTCGCCCCTGATGATGGCCGACGACGCGGTGCGCGTCGACACGACGGGCCTGGTGCTCGAGACCGTCATCGAGCGGGTCCTGTTCATCGTGCGCGGCCGGCTGGCGGAGCGCGGCCGGCCGGGGTGATTCGGGCTCCCAACCGTATTTGACGCGTCTCGGTAACTGTCGTATAGTCTGCGGCTTATCGCCAATCGACGCGCTTCGGCGGCGGGGGGCGGCAGGCCCCGGCGGCCCGCGTGTCGACGGCCGCGCCGCGTAGCGGCGAGGAGCAACTCACAGGAGGATTCGCAATTCCATGACGAAGGCAGAAGACGTCGAGGTGGACCGCTCGGAGAAGGCGCGACCCGCTCCCATGACGGTCATGGCCGATCAGTACGACGACGGCGAGGCGTCGGGTCGGGAGGAGTACGAGCGGCTGCTCGCGATGTACGAGGGCAGCTTCCGCAACATCGCCGAAGGCGAGGTGATCACCGGCACCGTGCTGAAGGTGTCGTCGTCGGAGGTGGTGGTCGACGTCGGCTACAAGTCGGAAGGAATGATCGCCATTCAGGAGTTCCTCGACGAGAAGGGCGAGTGCATCGTCCGGCCGGGCGACGCCGTCGACGTGCTGCTCGAGCGGACCGAGGACCGGGACGGCCACATCGTGCTCTCGCGCGAGAAGGCCGAGAAGATGAAGATCTGGGACGAGGTCGAGAAGGCGTACGACGATCAGAAGGTCGTCATCGGCCGCGTCATCGAGCGCATCAAGGGCGGGTTGGCGGTGGACATCGGGGTGCGCGCGTTCCTGCCGGGGTCGCAGGTGGACGTGCGCCCGGTGCGCAACCTCGACGCCCTGCGCGGCCAGGAGCTGCGCATGCGGGTCATCAAGGTCAACAAGAAGCGCGGCAACATCGTGCTGTCCCGCAAGGCCCTGCTCGAAGAGGAGAACGCCGAGAAGAAGAAGCACACCCTGGCCACCCTCGAGGAGGGCAAGGTGTTCCGCGGCGTCGTCAAGAACATCACCGACTACGGCGCGTTCATCGATCTGGGCGGGCTCGACGGGCTGCTCCACGTGACCGACATGTCGTGGGGCCGCGCCGCCCATCCGTCCGAGCTCTTCAAGGTGAACGACGAGGTCGACGTCATCGTGCTGAAGTTCGACCGCTCGACCGAGCGCGTGTCCCTGGGCTACAAGCAGCTCCACGCCGACCCGTGGACGGCGGTCGAGGAACGCTACCAGGTCGGCATGCGGCTGAGCGGCAAGGTCGTCAGCCTGACCGACTACGGGGCGTTCATCGAGCTCGAGCCGGGCGTGGAAGGCCTGATCCACGTGTCGGAGATGTCCTGGAGCAAGCGGGTCAAGCATCCCTCGAAGCTGCTCACGGTGGGCGACGCGGTCGAGTCGATGGTGCTCGGCGTCGATCCCCAGGCCCGCCGCATCTCGCTGGGTCTGAAGCAGATCGAGACCAACCCGTGGCATCAGCTCGCCGACAAGTACCCGATCGGGTCCCGGTTGACGGGGCGCGTCCGCAACCTGACCGAGTTCGGCGCGTTCGTCGAGGTCGAGGAGGGCATCGACGGGCTCATCCACATCTCGGACATGTCGTGGAGCAAGCGCCTCAAGCACCCTTCCGAGGTGGTGAAGAAGGGCGACGAGGTCGAGGCCATGGTCCTCAACGTCGACCCCGACAACCAGCGGCTGTCGCTGGGGCTGAAGCAGCTTGCGACCGATATATGGGACGAGTTCTTCGAGGCCCACAAGGTCGGCTCGGTGGTCGAGGGCAAGGTGGTCCGCATCACCAACTTCGGGGCGTTCGTGGAGCTCGCCGAGGGCATCGAGGGCCTCATCCACGTGTCGGAGTTCGACGACGACACGGGCCGCGACAAGGTCGAGCTGAAGGTCGACGAGGTCACCAGCATGAAGATCATCAAGCTGAGCCCGTCGGAGCGGAAGATCGGCCTCAGCATCCGCGCCCTGAAGTCGGACGACTACGAGGCGGACTGGGAGGCCTACGGTGCGGCGTCGGGATCGCCGGAGGTGACCCTGGGCGACCACTTCAAGCATCAGACCTAGCCCGCCCATCGTTCGCCTGCGGCTCCGCTGGGCGCCCAACCAGCCCTGCCAGGAGTCTGCACCGTTCTACGGCGCAGACTCCTGGCCCGCCCATCGTCGCCTTCGGCTCCGATGGGCGCCCAACCAACCCTGCTGGGAGTCCGGCACCGTTCTGCGGCGCAGGCTCCCAGGGCCGGCGCCTTCGGCCAGGGAGGTTTCGGTGGCAGGCGGCAGCGTGACCAAGGCGGCGCTCGTCGAGGAAGTGTCTCGGGCCGCCGATCTCACCAAGAAGCACGCCGAGGTGATCGTCGATGCGGTGTTTCGCAGCATCATCACCGCGCTGCACCGGGGCGAGAAAATCGAGCTGCGGGGGTTCGGCAGCTTTCGCCTCCGGCAGCGCGAGCCGCGCAAGGGCCGGAACCCGAAGACGGGGGACCGCGTGGACGTGCCCCCGAAGCGGATTCCGTACTTCAAGCCGGGCAAGGAGCTCAGGGAGCTGATCAACCGCGAGCCGGCCGGTCCGAGCGCGGGGCTGCCCGAGCCGGCGCCGGCGGCGATGCAGGAGCCTGGCAGGAGCGCCGGCCTCTGAATCGGCGCCGGCGGCCCGGCTCACGCCCGCGAGCCCTGGCCCGCCAATGGTCGCCTGACGGCTCCGCCCGGCGCCCGACCAATCGGCCGGAGTCTGCGCCGTTCCACGGCGCAGACTCCTTCCCGGGACCCGCCCATGGAGCGACTCTGGTCTCCCTGGAGACTCGACTACGTGGAGGGCGGCGCCGGCCGGTCGGGCGGCGACTGCGTCTTCTGCGCCGCCCTGGGCGAGGCCGGTGTCTCCCCGATCGTGGCGCGCGCGGACACGTGCTTCGTCATCGTCAACCTCTACCCATACAACAACGGCCACGTGATGGTGGTGCCGAACCGCCACATCGGGTCGCTGGCCGAGGCGTCCGCGGCGGAGCTCGGCGACCTGATGACGATGGCGCAGCGGGCGGAGATCGCCCTCGGCGAGGCGTACCGGCCCCACGGCCTGAACGTCGGCATCAACCTGGGACGGCCGGCGGGGGCGGGCATCCCCGGCCATCTCCACCTGCACGTGGTGCCCCGCTGGGACGGCGACACCAACTTCATGACCGTCGTCGGGGCCACCCGGGTGGTCCCCGAGACGCCCCCGCAGACGCTGGAGCGCCTCGTCCCGATCTTCGAGCGTCTCGCCGCCGACCGCTAGGACCTACGGCTCGGCGAGGAGGTGGGCGGCAATCACCATGCGCTGCACCTCGGAGGTGCCCTGGTAGATCTCCGTCGCCCGGACGTCGCGGAACAGCCGCTCCACCGTCGAGCCCCGGCGGTAGCCGGCCGAGGCCAGGATCTGCATCGCCCGGTCGGCGGCCCGGTGGGCCGCCTCCGAGGCGTAGAGCTTGGCCATGGCCGCCTCCGCCGCGCTGCGTTCCTGCGTGACCTTGGCGGCGGCGCTCCGGTACATCAGCATGCGCGCCGCCTCGATCTCGGTGGCGGTGTCGGCGAGCATCCACTGCACCGCCTGGTAGCGGGCGATGGGGCGCCCGAACGTCCGGCGCCGCCGGGCGTGGGCCAGTGCCTCGTCGAAGGCGGCCTGCCCGATGCCCACGGCCTGGGCGGCGATCGCCACGCGGCCCCCGTCGAGCGCCCACATCGCGGCGCGGAACCCGGCCCCCGCGTCGCCGAGCATCGCCTCGGCCGGGACGCGCACCCCGTCGAGATCGAGGTCCCGGCATCCGAGGCCGCGGACCCCGAGGGTGTCGGGGGTGACCGACGCGGCGAGCCCCGGGGCGCCGGCGGGGACGAGGAACGCCGAGACCCCGCGGCCCCCGACGTCCGGCTCCGTGGCCGCGAACACGATGAACACGCCGGCGGCGGCCCCGTTCGCCACCCACACCTTCCGCCCCGTCAGTCGGTACCCCTCGCCGTCGGGAACGGCGCGGGTCTGCTGATTGGCGGCGTCGGTGCCGGCGTCGGGCTCGGAGAGGGCGAAGCCGCCGACGGCGGCGCCGCTCGCGAGGGGCCGGAGCCAGGCCTCGCGTTGCGCCTCCGAGCCGAACCGGGCCACGACCTCGGCCACCAGCGAGTTGTTGACGGACAGGATGGCGGCGAGGGTGGCGCTCGCTCCCGCGATCGCCTCGATGGCCGCGGCATAGCTGACGTAGTCGCGGCCCGCCCCGCCCTCCGCGGCGGGGATGGTGACGCCCATCAGCCCGAGGCGGCCGGCCTTCTCGACGAGATCGGCGGGAAAGTGGCCGGTCGCGTCGATCTCCGCCGCGCGCGGCCGCACCTCTTCCTCCGCGAACCGCTGCGCCGACGCGCGAAAGTCCTTCTGTTCGGCCGTGAGCTCCAGGCGCATGGGGGGATCCTGTCCGCTGGTACCGGGCGCCCTTGGCCGGGGGCGCCCGCGCCGGGACGCGCGGCCGCACCGCCGCGCGGCCCGGTCGAGTTCCCTGGAACGTCCGCGACAGGCCTGACGCTACCGCTGGGACGCGCGGCCCCACCGTGGGCACCCCGGTCCAGGGAGCCCGACGCCGTCAAGCGCCGGGAACCCTGTCCGGATCATATGCGAGCGGCGCCGGCACGGCGGCGATCGGCGGGCCGCGGCGACGGTCGCGGGACGGCGGGGATCCGAGTGGTATGATTGGCGTCAGGTCTCCTTGCAGAGGTAAGAGCGACATGGCGATCAGTCGATGGCGCGTGCGCGAGAGTGGCGGCATCCGGTCGGGGATGCGGCGATCCGGGTGGGCGGCCCCGGCCCTGGCCGCGTGCGTGATCCTCGCCGGCGCCGGTCTTCCCGCCCAGCAACGGCAGGAGCCCCCCCCGGGGCAGGCCGGCGGCGGCGCCGGGGACCCGGCGCCGGGCGGGGCCGAGGCGCAGCCGCAGACCCCGGTGTTCCGGACCGGCATCAACTTCGTGCGCGTCGACGCCATCGTCACCGACGAGGACGGCGACCCGGTCCTCGATCTGACCGCGGACGACTTCCGGGTCTTCGAGGACGAGGTCGAGCAGACGATCGAGTCGTTCCGGCTGGTGGAGGTGACCGGGGCGCCCGACCCCGCGCTGCCGCCGCTCTCCAGCATCCGCAACGACTACGACCAGGTGCGGGAGGCGGCGCGCCCGGACACCCGCATCTTCGTGTTCTTCCTCGACGACTACCACGTGCGGCGGGAGAACGGCATTCGCATGCGGTCGGCCCTCGTCGAGTTCGTCGAGACGCAGCTTCGGCCCACCGATCTCGTCGGGATCATGTACCCCCTGACGCCGATCATGGACATGCGGCTGACCCGCAACCACGGCCAGATCGTCCGGGCCCTCGAGAGCTTCGAGGGCGTCAAGTACGACTACCGGCCGCGCAACATGTACGAGCACGTCTACGCGAACTTCCCCACCCAGACGGTCGAGATCATCCGCAACGACGTCAGCCTGTCGGCCCTGAAGGCGCTGGCCATCCACCTCGGCGGGCTGCGCGAGGGGCGCAAGTCGGTGATTGTGCTGAGCGAGGGCTACTCGAACTACGTGCCCCCCCAGCTGCGCAACATCGACGCCCTCGCCGGCGGCCTCTTCAATCCCATGCGGTACGACCCGCTGGCGGGGGAGTCGCGGATGGAGGAGACCCAGCAGTTCTTCGAGATGTCGTACATGCGCTCGGAGCTGGTGTACACCGCCGACATCGCCAACCGGAACAACACCAGCTTCTACATGGTGGACCCGCGGGGGCTGGCCACCGGGGAGTTCGACTCGAGCCAGGTGCCCATCGACATGCGCACCGACTACCGCATTCTGCGCGAGCTGCAGGACACCCTGCACGTGCTGGCCGAGGAGACCGACGGGCGGGCCATCGTCAACCGCAACGACCTGGGGCCGGGCCTGGCCCAGATAGTGAGCGACCAGAGCGCGTACTACCTGCTCGGCTACACCTCGTCGGCGGCCCCGACCGACGGCGAGTTCCACGAGATCGACGTGGAGGTGCTGCGGGACGACGTTCGCGTGCGGGCCCGCAAGGGCTACTATGCGCTGAGCGCGGAGAACGCGGCGCGGGTGCTGGCCCCGCCCAAGCCGGAGCCCCCCCGGGCCGTCGACACCGCGCTCGCGACCCTCGCCGAGCCGAGGCGGGGCCGCTACGTCCGGACCTGGGTCGGCGCCCGGCGGGGCGACGAGGGCAGGACGGAGCTGACGTTCGTGTGGGAGCCGATCGGGGGAGACCGGTCGCGGCGCCAGGAATCGGCGTCGCAGGTGATGCTGATGGCGATGAGCGACAGCAGCGCCTACTTCCGGGGAGAGGTGCCGGGACCGCGCGGGGGCCGTATGCCGCGCGTCCGATTCGACGTCGACCCGGGCGAGCTGGAGCTGAACATCGGCATCGAGGACGAGTACGGCGACGTGCTCGACCGCGACGTCGACGAGCTCGTGGCGCCCGACTTCACCGCTCCCGACGTCGCCCTGAGCACACCCCAGGTGCTGCGGGCGCGGAACGCGATGGAGATGCGCGGGCTGATCGCCGATGCCGATGCGCTGCCCACGGCGTCGCGCTTCTTCCGCCGCACCGAGCAGCTCCTGTTCCGGGTCGAGGCCTACGCGCCCGGCGACGTTCAGCCCCGCGTGCGGGCCCGGCTGCTGAGCCGCGAGGGCACCGCGATGATGGAGCTGCCGGTGGCCGCGCCGGAGGGCGATCGCCCGCACGAGGTGCTGCTGCAGCTCTCGCCGTTCCCCCGGGGAGACTACCTGATGGAGCTTTCGGCGGAGGCGGGCGGCGAGACCGCGTCGACGTTGGTGGCGTTCCGCGTGCAGCCGTAGCCGGGGCGAGATGGACCCGATTCGCGTCGTCATCGCCAAGCCCGGCCTCGACGGTCACGACCGGGGCGCGAAGGTGATCGCCCGCGCGCTCCGGGACGAGGGGATGGAGGTGATCTACACGGGGTTGCGCCAGACCCCGGAGCAGATCGTCGAGGCGGCCCTGCAGGAGGACGCCGGGGTCATCGGGCTGTCCATCCTGTCGGGGGCCCACAACCACGTCTGCCCCCGCGTGATGGAGCTGCTGCGCGAGAAGGGCCTCGACGACGTGCTCGTGGTGCTGGGCGGCATCATTCCCGATGCGGATCTGCCGGGTCTGCGGGCCATCGGCATCGAGGGCGTGTTTCAGCCCGGGACCCCCATGCGGGACATCGTCGGTTTCATTCGCGAGCACCACCGGTCCGCGGCCGGCTCGCCGGCGTCGGCCGGCGCGGCCGCGGACCGGTGACGCGCCGCATACGTCTGCCACGCTCCTGTCGAGGCCCGACCTGCCGATGCCAGTCACGCTTCTGCTCGCCGACGACAGCGCCACCATTCAGCGCGTCATCGAGATGACCTTCGCCGAGGAGGACGTCCGGGTGGTGACGGTCGGCGACGGGGGCGAGGCGATCGAGCGCATCGCCGCCGACCCGCCCGACATCGTCCTCGCCGACACCAACATGCCGGGGAAGGACGGCTACGAGGTCTCGGCCTTCGTGAAGGCCGACAGCGCCCGGGCACGCATCCCGGTGGTGCTGCTGACGGGGGCCTTCGAGCCCGTCGACGACGAGCGGGCCCGCGAGGTCGGCTGCGACGCGGTGCTCGTGAAGCCGTTCGAGCCGAAGGCGGTGATCGAGCGGGTTCGCGAGCTCGTCGGCCCGCCCGCGGATGCGGTGACCGCGGCCCCGGCGGGGGCGGCGGCATCCGCGGCCGCGGCCGAGGCGGTGCGGGACGGCGCACCGGGCGGGGAGAGTGGCGAGGCGGTCGGCGAGAGCGTCGCGACGGTGGTCCCCGACGGGTCGCCCGCCGCCGCGGATTCGGCGGGATCGGCGGCGGCTGATTCCCCACCGGCGGATGACGCGCCTGCCGCCCCGGATTCGACGGCTACGGCGGCGGCCGATTCCTCGCCCGCCACCTCGACTCCGGCGTCGCCGGCGCCCGACGCGCGGCCGGGAGGCGTCTCGGACGCGGGTCCGTCGCCGTCCCCGGCTCCGTCCGAGCCGCTTCCCGTCGACCCCGAGACTCCTTCGGCGGGCGAGGCCCCGGCCGCGGCGCCCGAGGCGTCCGCCGGCGGTCCGGACGTCGAGCCCCGGCCCGCGACCGCGGCGCCCACGGCGGTCCCCGCGGTCGAGTCGCCGCCGCCTTCGCTCGCCGCCGCCTTCGCCTCGCTCCTCGCGGCCGAGCAGGGCGACCTCGACCGGGCTCGCGCCGCCTATCCCTGGCCTCGACCGCCCGCGCCGCCCAGCGAGGACGACCTCGTCGAACGGGTGGCCGAGCGCGTGGTCGAGCGCCTGTCGAACGACGTCACCGGCGAGCTCGTCTCCGAGGTGGTGGCCCGGGTGGCGGAGCGGCTGGTGCGCGACCAGATCGGCCGCATCGATCCGGCCTGACCGCGGCCACCCGCCGCCCGTCCAGCCCTGAACGCATCCCGGCATCCATCGCAATCAGGCGTTCCGACAGCGTTCCGGTCCGCGCCGCCGCGCCGGTCCGGCGCCGCCCCCGCGGCTTGATACCATGAGTGACATGCGTGAGTTGAGCAAGGGCTTCGACCATGCCACGGTCGACCCGAAGTGGTACTCGTTCTGGGAGTCGAGCGGCGCCTTCCGCGCCGATCCGGGGTCGTCGCGCCCGCCGTTCAGCATGGTGCTGCCGCCTCCCAACGTCACCGGGGTGCTGCACATCGGCCACGCCCTCAACCAGACCCTGCCCGACGTCGTGTGCCGCTGGAAGCGGATGACCGGCCACGACGTGCTGTGGCTGCCGGGCACCGACCACGCGGGCATCGCGACCCAGAACGTCGTCGAGAAGCACCTCGCCGACGAGGGGACGGACCGTCACGCCCTCGGCCGCGAGGCCTTCCTGGAACGGGTGTGGGCCTGGAGCCGGCAGAGCCACGGCACCATCACGAGCCAGATGCGCACGCTGGGATCGTCGGTCGACTGGAGCCGCGAGCGGTTCACCCTCGACGACGACCTGTCGCGGGCGGTGCGGCGGGTCTTCGTCACCCTGTACCGCGAGGGGCTGATCTACCGCGGCAAGTACATCGTGAACTGGTGCACCCGCTGCCGCACCGCCCTCTCCGATCTCGAGGTGGTGCACGAGGAGCAGGCGGGCCGGCTCTACTACGTGCGCTACCCGTCCGCGGCCGAGGGCCGGGCCGACTCCGGAGGCGGCGCCGGGGTCGAGGGCGCCGCCGACGCGGCGGAGGGCCAGGCGGACTCCGGGGCCGGCGCCGCCACCCGCACCGGGGCCGGCGCGGCCGGCCGGGAGGACGAGGGGACCGGCGCCACCCCGGCCGCGGCCGGCGCGGTGACGGTGGCCACCACCCGGCCGGAGACGATGCTGGGCGACACCGCGGTGGCGGTGCATCCCGACGATGACCGCTACCGGGGCCTCGTCGGCCGGACGCTGCGCCTGCCCATCATCGGCCGCGAGCTGCCGGTGGTCGCCGACGGGTTCGTCGACGCCGGGTTCGGAACCGGCGCCGTCAAGGTGACGCCGGCCCACGATCCAAACGACTTCGAGATGGGCCGGCGACACGACCTGCCCCAGGTGGTGGTGATCGGCGAGGACGGCCGGATGACGGCCGAGGCGGGGCCGTACGCGGGGCAGGAGCGACTGGCCGCGCGCAAGGCCATCGTCGAGCGGCTCGAGGCCGAGGGCCTGCTCGAGCGGGTCGAGGACCACCGGCACGCGGTGGGGCAGTGCAGCCGCTGCCACACCGTCGTGGAGCCGCTCGTGTCGACCCAGTGGTTCGTGCGCATCAAGCCGCTGGCCGAGCCCGCCATCGCCGCCGTGAGGGACGGCCGCACCCGCTTCGTGCCGGAAAACTGGGCCCGCACCTACTTCGAGTGGATGGACAACATCCACGACTGGTGCATCTCGCGCCAGCTCTGGTGGGGCCACCGGGTGCCGGCCTGGTACTGCGACCGGTGCGAAACGGTCGTGGTCGAGGAGGAGACGCCCGGGGCCTGCGAATGCGGCGGCCCTCTGCGCCAGGACACCGACGTGCTCGACACGTGGTTCAGCTCGGGGCTCTGGCCGTTCAGCACGATGGGCTGGCCCGACGCCACCGCCGACCTCGCGCGGTACTACCCCACCAGCGTCATGATCACGGGGCTCGACATCATCTTCTTCTGGGTCGCGCGGATGATGATGCTGGGCATGAAGTTCGCGGGAGACGTGCCGTTCAGGGTCGTCTACATCACCTCGCTCGTGCGCGACGCGCACGGGCAGAAGATGAGCAAGTCGAAGGGCAACGTCGTCAACCCCCTGCAGGTGATGGAGGACATCGGGGCCGACGCGTTCCGGTTCACCCTGGCCGCCCTCGCCTCGCCGGGCATGGACATCTCGCTCTCGGAGGGGCGCCTGCGCGGCTACCGGCAGTTCGTCAACAAGATCTGGAACGTCTCGCGCTTCGTGCTGATGAACCTGCCGGCGTCGCTGGCCGAGCGCCCGGCGGTGCCGCCGACGGCCGAGCTCGGGACCATCCACCGGTGGGTGCTCCACCGGGTGAGCGAGCTCACGGCCGACGTGACCCGCGCCCTCGAGGGGTACCGGTTCGACGTCGCCGCCGACCGGCTCTACCACTTCATCTGGCACGAGTACGCCGACTGGTACATCGAGCTGGTGAAGCCCCACCTGCAGGACGACGCGGAGGAGCGCGACCGCGAGCGGGCGCGGGCCGTCCTCCTCGCCGTGCACGACCGCGTGCTGCGCCTCGCGCACCCGTTCATGCCGTTCGTCACCGAGGAGCTGTGGCAGACCCTGCCCGCGCCGGCGGACGCGGCCGAGGACGGGCGCACGCCGGACGGGGCCGCACGGACCGTCACCCGCGCCCCCTGGCCGCGGCCCGTGCCGGAATGGGCCGACGACGAGGCGGCGTCGGTGCTGACGCTCCTCCAGGAGGTCATCACCGCGGTTCGCACCGTCCGGGCCGAGCTGGGGGTGCCGCCGTCACGCCGGCTCCGGCTGCAGATAGAGCACGCCGACCCCGCGGAGCGCGCGGTGCTCGACGGCCACGGCGACTATCTGCGGCGTCTGGCCGGTCTCGAGGGGTTCGAGTTCGTCGAGTCGGCGCCGGCCGACCCCGACACGGTGCGCCGCATCGTACGCCGCATGCGGTTGTATCTGCCCCTCGCCGGGGTCATCGACCGGGCGGCGGAGACGGCCAGGCTCCGCCGCGAGATCGACAAGATCTCGAAGCAGCTCGGCTCGCTCGAAGGCAAGCTGGACAATCCGAAGTTCCGGGAGCGCGCCGACCCCGAGGTCGTGGCCGAGACCGAGGCCCGGCACGCGGCGGCCCGGCAGCGGCGGCAGCAGCTCGACGAGGTGCTGGCGGAGCTGTCTCCGTGACCGGCGGCGTCGAGATCGCAGGCGCCGTGACCGCGGGCGCCGTGACCGCGGGCGCCGTGACCGTTGGCGTCGCGACCGTTGGCGCCGTGACCGCCCCGGTCCTGGTTTGCACCGGGTCTCCCGTGGCCGCGGAGGGAGGACGGGGCGACCGGTGAGCGGTCCATCTCCCGGTCCCTTCGAGGCGCGCCTCCGGGCCGCGGCCTCCCGGCTCGGGCCGTTCGCGGGCCGGGTGCATCACCATCCGCGCGTCGGCTCGACCAACGACGTCGCCGCCGCCCTCGCCGGGGACGGCGCGCCGCACGGCACGGTGGTGGTGGCGGACGAGCAGACGGCCGGCCGGGGACGGCACGGGAACCGCTGGTTCTCTCCCCCCGGCACCGGCCTGTACGTGTCGGTGCTGTTGCGCACCGCCTCTTCCCCCGTGCTGACGCTGGCCGCCGGCGTGGCGGTGGCCGAGGCCCTCGGTCGGGCGGCCGGGCTCGATGCGACGCTCGAGTGGCCGAACGACGTCGTGGTCGAGGACGCCGGTCGCCGCCGCAAGGTGGCGGGCATCCTGGCCGAGGCGTCGACGGTGGGCGACCGGGTCGATCGGGTCGTCGTGGGCATCGGCGTCAACCTTCGCGACGGCGCCTGGCCACCCGAGCTGGCGTCGCGGGCCGGGTCGGTCGAGGGCCTGTCCGGGTGTCCCGTCGATGCCGCGGCGCTGCTGGTGGAGATGCTGGCGGCCCTCGCGGGGCGGTGCGGCGAGATCGAGACGGGCCGGGTCGACGCCCTGTTGCGGCGGTGGGAGGTGCTGGCGCCGTCGAGCCGCGGCGCCGCCGTGGAGTGGTCGGTGGGCCAGGTCCGCCGCCGCGGGGTCACCGAGGGGGTGGACGAGCACGGCGCCTTGATCGTCCGCGTGGACGGGCGTCGCGAGCGGTTGTCCGGCGGCGAGGTGAGACACGTCGGACAAGGACGCTGACGGAATCGCGTCACCGGGCGCCGTGCGCCGGCCCCGCCACGACGGGGCGCGCCCGGATGCGGTCGGCGACCTCATGGCGAACACTGTCCTGACGGACGGGGGGGCGATGCTGCTGGCCATCGACGTCGGCAACACGAACATCGTCTTCGGCATCTTCGACGGCGAGCGGCTCGGCGAGATCTGGCGGCTGGAGACCCTGCGGGGCCGGACCGCGGACGAGCTGCGGGTGCTGGTGGGCCGGCTCTTCGCGGAGGCCGGCCTCGAGACGGCCCGGGTGTCGGGCGTCGTCCTCTCGTCGGTCGTGCCGCCGCTGACCGGCACCGTCGCGCGGATGGCGCGCGACGCGTTCGGGGTGGACGCCCTCGTCGTCGACGCCGCCAACGCCGGCCTGCGCGTCCGCTATCAGCCGCCGGAGGACGTCGGGGCGGACCGGCTCGTCAACAGCCTCGCCGCCCTCGACCGTTACGGGAAGGCGGGCCGGGCGATCGTCGTCGTCGACTTCGGCACCGCCACCACGTTCGACGTCATCTCCGCCGCCGGCGACTACGTCGGCGGCGTCATCTGCCCGGGGGTCGAGGTCTCGGCCGACGCCCTGTTCCAGCGGGCCGCGCGCCTGCCGCGAGTCGACGTCCGGCGTCCCGGGCAGGCCATCGGCGCGAGCACCGTGGCGTCCATGCAGTCCGGACTGTACTTCGGGTACGTCGCCATGGTGGAGGGGCTCCTGGCGCGCCTGCGCGCCGAGCTGGCGGGCGACGGGCTCGCGGTGAGCGTCGCCACCGGGGGGCTCGCCGCGGCCGTCGCGGCCGAGACCGGGTCCATCGACCACGTCGATCCCGACCTGACCCTGCACGGTCTCCGGCTCGCCTGGATGCGCAACCGGGGAACGGACCGATGACGGACGCGGGCGCGTACTGCCGCGAGATCGAGTCCTATCTCTGCCGCTGCAACGACGGACACCTGATCCGCATCGTGGGGCCGGCCTTCGAGCAGGTGCGCGGATGGGCCGAGGCGGGGGTGCCGCTGCCGGTGGTCACCGCCGGCATCGACCGCCGGCTCGCCCGCTACCGGGCGACCGGCCCCCATCGGCGGCCGCTGCGGATCGAGTTCTGCGAGGCCGACGTGCTCGACGCCTTCGACGAGTGGCGGCGGGCGGTCGGCGTGAGCGCGGCGCCGGGTGTCGCCCCCGACGGCGGGGAGGTCTCCGATCGCCGAGCGCGTACGGGCCGCCTCACCCTGCCCCGGCACGTCGACCGGATCCTGGAGGCGGCGTCCAACCGGCTGGCGCGAGACGAGATGCCGGCGGGCCTGCGCGGGGCCCTGACGCGGCTCGTCGCCGACGTCGACGCCCTCCGGCCCGCCGCGCGCGGTGCCCGTGGCGCGGCGAGGCGGGCGGTGGTCGACCGGCTCGACGAGATCGACCGCGCGCTGCTCGCGGCGGCGCGCGAGGCGGCGGGCCCGGACCTCGACGGCCTCGAGGCCGACGCCCGGGACGAGCTGTCGTCGTTCAGGTCGCGGTTGGACGCCGTCGCCTTCGCCCGTGGCGTGGGCGCGATTGTGGACCGGCTGCTGCGGAGCCGCCTCGGCCTCCCGGCGGTGCGGTTCGACGAGTAGGAGTCGGGCCCTGGACCCTTCCGACGTCACCGGTTCCGGCCCGGCCGGCCCCATCGAGCTGATCGTCGAGAGGCCGGCGGTCGGCGGCCGGATGATCGCGCGGCGGGAGGGGCGCGTGGTCCTCGTGGCCGGGGCCATTCCCGGCGAGCAGGTGCGCGCCGTCGTGGAGGGCCGCCGCGGCGGCGCGCTCCTCGCCCGCACCGTCGACGTGACGCGCCGGTCGCCGGATCGGCGCGTCGTCACCGCGCCGGCCTCCTGCGGGGGCCGTGCGCTGGCCCACGTCGCGTACCCGCGGCAGCTCGCCCTGAAGGCCGAGATCGTGCGGGATGCCTTCCGCCGCATCGGGCGCATCGATCTGCCCGAGCCGCCGGTAGTCGTGGGCTCGCCCGAGACCGGATACCGCATGCGCGCGCGCCTGCACGCCGGCGAGGGCGCGGTCGGGTTCCTCGACGAGGGCTCGCACCGCGTCTGCGCCGTCGACGGCACGGGCGTGCTGTCGCCGGGTGCCGAGCGGGCGGTCGCGGCGCTGAGCGGCCGGGCGCCCGAGCTGACGGCCAGCGGCGTCCGGACGGTCGAGCTGGCCGAGAACCTCCCCGGCGATCGGTGCGCGCTGCACCTGCTCGTGCAGGGCCCCGTCGCCGGCGCGGGCGTACGGTGGGAGGCGCTGGCCGAGGAGGCGGGTGTATCGGGCCTGTCGGTGGCGTCGCGGACGCTTCCGGGACCGCCGTGGGCGGTGGGGTCGCCCTTCGTGACCGATCCGCTCGCGAGCTTCCTGCCGTCGCCCCGGGCCGAGACCCTCGCGCTCCGCCGGCACGCCGACGCGTTCTTCCAGGCGAACCGTCACCTCGTGTCGGGACTGACGGCGGCGGTGGCCGAGCTGGCCGGCGGCGGCGAGGTCGTGGACCTGTACGCGGGGGTCGGGCTCTTCGCCCTGGGAATCGCGGCGCGGGGCAGCGGCCGGGTCACCGCGGTCGAGCGCGATCCGGTGGGCGCCGCCGACCTCGTCGCCAACGCCGCGCCCCTGGAGGGCGATCTGCGCCTCGTCCGGGCGCCGGTCGAGACGTACCTGAAGCGCTGCGGCCGGCTCTCCGCCGCCACCGTCATCGTGGACCCGCCGCGGACCGGCCTCTCTCGCGAAGCCGTCACCCGGCTCACCCGCCGCCGCCCGCGGCGCATCGTCTACGTCTCGTGCGACGTGGCCACCCAGGCCCGCGACCTGCGCGCCCTGCGGTCGTCCGGCTATCGCCTCGGCGAGGTCAGGGCGTTCGACATGTTCCCCAACACGCCCCACGTCGAGACCGTGGTCACCCTCGACCGGGCGTAGCGGCTATTCGAGGCCGGGTCGGCCGGGATGCCCCGTGGCGCCCCGGCCACCGTACTCCGCACCGTTACATGTAACACATCCCGAGGTGGAGCAAAGCTCTGCTTCCCGTGCTCTTCGCGAATTCGCTCGTCCGGCCTGCTGTCCGTCCGCGCCGGCAGGCTCGGCCGCGCCGTCGGCCGGCTCGACGAGGCCGAGATGATGCGCATCAGCCGCGCCTTGGTGCTGTTCCTCGGCATCGCTCCGTGAAGCGGACGGCCGGGGCCGACTCCTACATCCGGTCCGGCACCTCGCAGCCCATGAGGGCGAGGGCGCGGGTCATCTGGGCCTCGAACCAGGCGACGCCGGCCGCGCGCCAGAGCCGGGTCGCCTCGTCGGGCTCCGAGACGACGGGACTGCTGTGGTAGAAGCCGTTGAAGCGCTGGGCGAGCGCGAAAGCGTACTTGGCGAGGACCGACAGCTCGAGCGTCCGCACCGCCTGGTCGGCGACCTCGTCGAGGCGTGACGCCTCGAGGACGAGGCCCCAGAGCTCGTCGCCGGCGGGGCCCGCGAGAGGGGCGCCGGGCGTTGCCGCGAGGTTCTCCGCGATGTCGGCGGCCACGAGGCCGCTGCGTTCCTGCAGCTTCTGCAGGATCTTGCGGGCGCGGACGGCGGCGTACTGCAGGTACGGCCCGGTCTCGCCCTCGAAGCTGAGGGCCTCGTCGATGTCGAAGGCGATGACCTTGCCGCGCGAGAACTTGATCATGAAGTAGCGGACCGCCGCCGTCGAGATGATCCCGGCGATACGCCGGCGCTCGCCGTCGGCGAGGTCGGGGTGGCGGGCCGCGACCTCCTGCTCGGCCCGGGCCGTCACCCGGTCGAGCAAATCGTCGGCCTTGACCCCGAGGCCCTTGCGGCCCGAGACCTCGACGAACGGCTTCCCGTCATCGTCGGCGGCGTGGCCGAGGACGCGGGCGGTGTTGCGCGACAGCGCCACCATCTCGTAGGAGAAGTGGATGGAGCGCTCGGCCTCCCTCGGGTGGCCGAGCGCCGTCAGCGCCTGGGCCAGGAGCCGTTGGAGGTAGCTCTGGCGCGTGTCGATGACGTTGTAGACGGCCGCGGCGCGGCCGAACGACGCGGCCACGGCTGCGCCGCCCGGGGTCGCGGAATCGCCGCCTTCCGGGGGCGCCTGGCCGCCGCTGGTGCCCGGTGTCCCCGGGTCGCCCGGACCGGCCGGTGCGGCGGTGCTCGACGTCGTCCACAGGGGGCGGCCCGAGGGTTGGGGGTCGAACCGCCGATAGTGGAAGTCGCGCCCCAGCAGGCCGAACTTCCAGAGCTGGTACGCGATGTCCTTCCCGACGTAGGTCACCGTGCCGTTCGACCGCACGATGACCTTGAGGCGGGCGTCGGGGTCGGGATCGCCTCCGTCCGCGTCCGCCGGCGCCTCGCCCTCGCCGGCCTCGTCGATCGGCATCACCCAGCACCCCGCGAGCCGCCCTTCGGCCTGGAGGCGGACCGCGCCCGAGGCCTTCAGGATCTCGAAGGCGCGGTCCCAGAACGCCAGCCGCAGGATGTCGCCCTCCCAGCTCAGCAGGTCGTACTCGACCCCGAGCCGAGCCATCGTCCGGAGGTGGTGGCGCACGATGCTGTCGGTCACCGCGCCGGCCATCGCCGCGGTGGGGTCGGCGTCGTGCTCGAGGTCGTGCAGGGCGTCCCGGCGGTGCGACAGCCGCGCGTCGTCCTCCTCGTACCACTGGGTCACCCGCGCATAGAGGTCCCAGCAGTAGTAGTCGAACCGGGGCTCCCGGGCGAGCCGGCGCACGTCGCCGACGTCCTTCCCCTCGAGCTCCCGCAGGCCGACCACCACGTCGGCCACCTGCACGCCGGTGTCGTCGATGTAGTTCTGCACCTCGACGTCCGCCCCGCTGAACCGCAGCAGCCGGCACAGGGTGTCGCCGAGGGCGGCGTTGCGGAGGTGGCCGACGTGGGCCGCCTTGTTCGGGTTGATGGCGGTGTGCTCGACGATGGTCTTCTCGCCGTCTTCGGAGGCGCGGGCCGACGGGTCGCGGCCGATGCGCACCCGCGCGAACCGAGGGCGATCGAGGAAGAGGTTGAGATAGCCGGCCCCCGTCGCCTCGAGTCGCCCGAGTCGTTCCTGACCGGCCGCCTCGGCGATCTCGGCCGCGATCACGCGGGGCGCCTTCCGGAGGACGCGGGCGAGGTCGAACGCGACGGTGACGGCGAGGTCGCCCATCTGCCGGTTGGGCGGATACTCGATCACGATGGGCGGCATCGCGTCCGGCGCGAGGCCGTACAGCTTGTCCAGGGCCGACGTGATGGCGCGGCGCAGCTCCGTGTGCAGTGGCAGTATCATGCTCTGATTTCAGTGGGATGCGACGGCCGGTCAGGCGCCCGGAACCGCCTCGGCTCGGGACGACGGCCGAACCGCGCGGACGGGCCCCGCCGTCCGGGGGGCGGTGCTCCGGGCATGGGCCGGAGTCGCGCCGGGCACGGCGTTCCATCGGTTCATGCGGGGCAGGCCGGGGGCGCCTGCCCTCCCGGCCCGGCGCGCCCGGCCGCGCACGCGGCGGCGCGGGCGTGGTCGGCAGGCGTGTTCACGTTGAAGAGCAACATGCCGTCGGGGTCGAAGGCGGCCACCTCGTCGGGTCCCACCTCGGTCACGCGCAACCAGCCGGCCAGATCCACCAAGCGGTGCATTCCCCTTTCGATCCGGGCGCGGACCGCCTCGGCGCAGCCCTTGTCGTAGACCGCGCAGAGCGGTTGCAGGCCGGCCGCGTTCCGGGGCACCACCGCGTCCGCGTGCGGCGCCCGAGCCACGAGATGGCGGAGGAACGCGCCCGACAGGAACGGCAGATCGCCGGCGACGACGAGGGTACGCCGGCCCGGCGACCGGGTCAACGCGGTGTGCAGGCCCCCCAGGGGACCCGCCCCCGGCAGGACGTCGTCGCAAACCTGAAGCCCGGACGTGCGGAATCGGTTATGGTCGTCGGTGACCACCAGGACGCGCGGGGCGATCTGGCCGAGCACGGCCAGCTGTCTGTCGATGATCCGCCGGCCGCCGATGACGAGGTGGCTCTTGTCGAGCCCGCCCAGGCGCCGCCCGCGGCCCCCCGCGATGATCGCCGCCGCGTACACGGTGGCGGTCACGGCCGGCGGCGTGAGGGGGCCCCGGTCCCCGGCGCAGTCGGCGGCGTTCCTGTCACGGCGCCCCAAACTCTACCAGATATTCCCGGACGGCGCGTGAGCCGCGCGGCGCCTCGGAGCGGTCCGGCGATGGCGCGCGCGGAGCCCGTGACGCGCACCGGGGTTCGCCTCCCGGGGGGATGACGCGCGGGCACGGGGCCGCCCGGTTCGCCGAACGAGGGGTCGGGGCGGCGAGCATCGCGGGCCGCGCGACGCCGGAGACCTTTTGCCGCGGGCGGCTAAGCGTTACCATGGGAGACGGGGTGCGGGCCGACCGGCGGTTCTCGATTGCCCGGCCCCCCGAGGAATCGACATGATCGCGCCGCGGTTTCGTTTGCCGATTCGGCTGATCGCGATCGGGGCGATCCTGGCTGCGGTCGACGGCCCGGTCCCCGCGGGCCAGCCCGGCGGCCCCTCCGGGACGCCGACGACCGGGGAGAACGAGCGCCTCGAGGCGCCGCCCGGCGAGGCGGGTGAGGATCTCGGCACGCCGGTGGTCCACGTGGCCGAGGTCGACGCCCTCATCCACCCCGCCTCGGCCGAGTTCATCGTCCAGACCCTCGACAACGCCGTGGCCGAGGAGGCGGACGTGGTGGTCCTCGTGCTGCGCACGCCGGGCGGGCTCGTCGACTCCACCCGCGACATCAACACCGCCATCATCGAGTCCGCGGTCCCGGTGGTGGTGTTCGTGGGCCCGAGCGGGGCGCGGGCGGCGTCGGCGGGCTTCCTGATCACCATCGCGGCCGACGTCGCGGCCATGGCCCCCGGGACCCACGTGGGCGCCGCCCATCCGGTGGCCGGAAGCGGCCAGCCGATGGACGAGACGGTGGCCGAGAAGGCCGCCTCCGACGTCGCCGCCTACGCGCGGTCGCTGGCCGCGCAGCGCGGCCGGAACGTCGAGCTGGCCGAGGAGGCGGTGGTCGACAGCCGGTCGTTCACCGAGGAGGAGGCCCTCGGGGCCGAGCCGCCCCTGATCGACCTCGTCGTCGACGACCTCGACGCCCTCATCGAGGCGCTCGACGGGCGGGCCGTGACCCGGTGGGACGGGCGGGAGGAGGTCCTCCGCACCGCCGGCGCGCGGGTCGAGCAGATCGAGATGACGTGGCGGCAGCGCCTGCTGAGCGCCATCGCCCATCCGCAGATCGCCGTGCTGCTGCTGAGCCTCGGCACCCTCGGGCTGACCATCGAGCTGTGGAGCCCGGGCGCCATCCTGCCCGGCGTGGCCGGCGGGCTGTGCCTGCTGCTGGCGTTCTTCGCGCTGCAGATTCTCCCCGTCAACTACGTCGGGCTGCTCCTGCTGCTGTTCGGGCTCGTCCTGCTGATTCTCGAGATGCTGACGCCCACCTTCGGCGCCCTCGCCGCCGGGGGGCTCCTGAGCATGGTGTTCGGGGCGGTGATGCTGATCGACTCGCCCCTGCCCGAGCTGCAGCCGGGGTGGCCCTTCGTCCTCTCGGTGATGGGGGCGCTGGCCGTGCTGGTGACCCTGCTGGGGCGACTGGCCGTCCGCGCCCACCTCAGCCCGCCGGTGACCGGCGTCGACGGCATGGTCGGCAAGCGGGGCGAGGCGGTCGAACCGATAGAGCCGGGCGAGCTCGGCCGCGTGGCGACCCACGGCGAAACCTGGTCGGCGCAGGCGGGCGAGCCCATTCCGCGCGGCGCGCGCGTGCGCGTCGTCGCCATCGACGGCATGACCCTGACGGTGTCGCCCGAGCGGCCCGCGGAACGGGTCAGGGAGAGACTGCAGTGACGACCTTGCTCAACAACCCCCTGCTGCTCGTGGGCCTGATGGTCGCGTTCTACCTGGTGAGCTCCATCAAGATCCTGAACGAGTACGAGCGCGGGGTCATCTTCCGGCTCGGCAAGCTGCTGCCGCGGCCCAAGGGGCCGGGGGTCATCCTGGTCTTCGCCCCCATCGACCGCATGGTCCGGGTGGGGCTGCGCACCATCGTCATGGACGTCCCGCCCCAGGACATCATCACCCGCGACAACGTGTCGGTGAAGGTGAACGCGGTGATCTACTTCCGGGTGATGGACCCGCTGAAGGCCATCGTCGAGGTCGAGAGCTTCAACTACGCGACCTCCCAGCTCGCCCAGACCACCCTGCGCAGCGTCCTCGGGCAGGTCGACCTCGACGATCTGCTCTCGGAGCGCGAGCGGCTCAACCGCGACCTGCAGCACCTGCTCGACCAGCAGACCGACCCGTGGGGCATCAAGGTGTCGGCGGTCGAGGTGAAGCACGTCGACCTGCCCGACAACATGCAGCGGGCGATGGCGAAGCAGGCCGAGGCGGAGCGCGAGAAGCGGGCGAAGATCATCCACGCCGAGGGCGAGTTCAGCGCGTCGGAGCGCCTGTCGCAGGCCGCCCAGGTCATCGCCACCGAGCCCCTCGCGGTGACCCTGCGCTACCTGCAGACGCTGACGGAGATCGCCACCGAGAAGAACTCCACGATCCTGTTCCCGGTCCCCGTCGAGTTCCTGAACCTGCTGCCGAACGCCAGGACGGCCGAGAAGACCAACAGCGACGATGGGACGACGGACGCATCGGCCTGAGTTGACGGTCGGCCCCAAGCAGCTCGTGTTCCTGACGATGATCGCGGTCTTCGCCGTGGTCGTCGCGTTCCTGTGCGGGGTGCAGGTGGGGCGGGGGCTGCCGGCCCCGGCCGCGGTGGGAGCCGGATGGCCGGCGGTGGTCGAGGGCGCCGCCGCGGACGGCCTCGACGGGGCGGGGGACCTGCCGCGGGACGCGCCGGCGCCGCGGCTCGGCGGATTGAGCTACTTCGAGCGGCTGCGCGGGGCGCGGCCGGTGACGGAGACCCTGGACCTCGCGGCGCCGGCCCGGCCGGCCGCCGGCGGGGCCCCGGAGCCGCCGGGGCCGTTGGCCGGCGGGCCGGCGGGGGCGGAGGCGTTCGTGGTGCAGCTGATGAGCGTCCGCGGCGCCGCGGCGGCGCGCGACGTGGAGGCGGATCTGGAGGCGAAGGGGTACCCGGTCGTGGTCGAGCCGATGCCGGGGATTCCCGGGTCGCTGCATCGCGTGGGGGTCGGGCCCTACGCCGACCGCGTCGAGGCCGAGCGGGTCAGCCTTCGTCTCCGCACCGAGGAGCGGTTCGAGCCGTGGGTGACGCGGGAGTCTGCGCCGTAGGATCGGGCGGAATCCCCGCGGGGTCGGGCGCTCGCGGGCCGACCGGCGGCGGCTGACGGGCCGGCGTCGGGCCGTCTCCGGAGGCGGGTATCCTGGTCGCCACCCTGTTGCTCGCGTTGCTCGCCGGCTACCTGTCGGGATCGTGCCCGACGTCGGTGCCGATCAGCCGGCGGCTGTACGGGAGCGACGTCCGCGGGCACGGCAGCGGCAATCCCGGCGCCACGAACATGCTCCGGGCGTTCGGCTGGAGGCCGGCGCTGGTGGTGCTGGCGCTCGATGCCGCCAAGGGGTACGTTCCGGCCCTGCTGGCGTCGTGGCTCGCGGGGGACGACCCGGTCCCGAGGACGACGCTCGGGCTGGCCGCCGGCGCGGCTGCGACCCTGGGGCACTGCTACCCGCTGTTCGCGGGGCTCCGCGGAGGCAAAGGGGTCGCCACCGCGGCGGGCGCGGTCCTCGCGACGCATCCGGGCGCGGCGGCGTGCGGGGTCGCGGTCTTCGCGGCCGTCGCGGCGGCGTCGCGCTACGTGTCGGCGGCCTCGATCGGCGCCGCCGCGGCGATGCCGGCGATCCTGCTGGCGTTCCGGTACCGGCCGGACCCCGCGGTGCCCCTCGCGGACGTGTATCTGGCGGCGTCGCTGGCCGGCTTCATCGCGTTCACCCACCGCTCGAACCTCTCGCGGCTGCGGCAGGGCCGCGAGCCGCGGATCGGCGTGGGCCGGGGAGGGGGGGCCGGTCCGGCGGCGCGGGCGAACGGGACGACCACAGGAGGACGGACGTGACCATGGAGATCGACGAGCAGCTCAAGCGCTACCAGGACCTCGTGGAGCGGTCGCTCGCCCTGCGCGGCTATCTTTGACACGCCGGACACCGACCGGGAGCTGCGCGAGCTCGAGACCCGCGCCGCCGCCGCCGACTTCTGGAGCGATCCGGGCCGGGCGCAGGAGGTGCTGCGCCGCCGCCGCCGGCTGCAGGACGACCGGGACCTCGCCGAGTCGCTTCGAACGAAGGCGGAGGACCTCGGCGTCCTCGTCGACTGGATCGGGCAGGGCGAAGCGGTGGAGGAGGACCTCGCGGCCGCTCTCGATGCCCTCGCGGCCGAGATCGAGGCGGGCGAGATCAAGAAGATGCTCGGCGGCGAGCACGACGACAAGAACGCCATCGTCACCATCCATCCCGGCGCCGGGGGCACCGAGTCGCAGGACTGGGCGGAGATGCTGGCCCGCGCCTACCTGCGATGGGCCGAGCGCCGCGACTTCAAGGTCGAGGTCATCGAGTGGCAGCCGGGTGACGAGGCGGGCATCAAGGCGGGCACCCTCACCATCGCCGGCGATTACGCCTACGGGCTGATGCTGGCCGAGGCGGGCGTGCACCGGCTGGTCCGCATGTCGCCGTTCGATCAGGCGTCCCGGCGGCACACGTCGTTCGCCTCGGTGTTCGTGTGGCCCGAGCTGCCCGAGGACGTCGAGGTCGAGATCGACGAGAAGGACCTGCGCATAGACACCTACCGGTCGAGCGGGGCGGGGGGGCAGCACGTCAACGTCACCGACTCGGCCGTCCGCATCACTCATCTGCCCACCGGCATCGTCGTCTCCTGCCAGAACGAGCGGTCGCAGCACCGAAACCGCGACGCCGCCATGAAGGTGCTCAAGGCGCGGCTGTACGACCTGAAGCAGAAGGAGCAGCAGGACCGGCTCGAGGAGATCGGCGGCGAGAAGAAGGCGATCGGGTTCGGCAGCCAGATCCGCAGCTACGTGCTGCACCCCTACCAGATGGTCAAGGACCTCCGCACGAGGGTCGAGACCGGCGCCGTCGACCGGGTGCTCGACGGAGACTTCGACCCGTTCATCAAGGCGTACCTGATCCAGAAGGCGGGCGGCGGGCAGTCGACGGGGAACGAGCCGGCCCCCGGCGGGGAGGCGTGAGGGGCCGCCCGGCGGCAGCTCGCGGCTAACCCCGGCAGCAGCTCGCGGACTCCCGGCGGCAACTCGCGGCTAACCCCGGCAGCAGCTCGCGGACTCCCGGCGGCAACTCGCGGCCAATCCCGCAGACTCAAGCTTTACATTGGATAGCTAAGATTATATAATCGGTTCACTGTTAGTATCGTTCCCCGCGGTCAGCGGGTGCTGGTTCGTAAACTCTTTCAGGACATGGTGTTATGGGCAAGGTAATCGGAATCGACCTGGGAACGACGAACTCGGTGGTGGCGGTGATGGAGGCGGGGGAGCCGGCGGTGGTGACGAACCCGGAGGGCGGCCGGACGACGCCGTCGGTCGTTGCGTTCGCCGCGTCGGGCGAGCGGCTGGTCGGGCAGGTGGCGAAGCGCCAGGCGGTGACGAACCCGGAGAACACCGTGTTCTCCATCAAGCGCTTCATGGGCCGCAAGTTCGACGAGGTCAGCGAAGAGATGAAGATGGTGCCCTACGAGGTGATCAGGGGGTCGAACGGCGACGCCCGGGTCCGCGCCGGCGACAAGGACCTGTCGCCGCCCGAGATCTCCGCCATGGTGCTCCAGAAGCTCAAGCAGGCCGCGGAGGAGTACCTGGGGCAGTCGGTCGCCGACGCGGTCATCACCGTGCCCGCGTACTTCAACGACGCCCAGCGCCAGGCCACCAAGGACGCCGGCCAGATCGCGGGCCTCAACGTCCAGCGCATCGTGAACGAGCCCACCGCCGCCGCCCTCGCCTACGGGCTCGACAAGAAGAAGGACGAGACCATCGCCGTCTACGATTTCGGGGGCGGGACGTTCGACATCTCCATCCTCGAGGTCGGCGAGGGCGTCGTCGAGGTCAAGTCGACCAACGGCGACACCCACCTTGGCGGCGACAACCTCGACCAGCGCATCATCGAGTGGATCGCCGACGAGTTCCACAAGAGCGACGGCATCGACCTCCGCAAGGACCGCATGGCCCTGCAGCGGCTGAAGGAGGCGGCGGAGAAGGCCAAGATGGAGCTGTCAACGGTGGTCGAGACCGAGATCAACCTGCCGTTCGTCACCGCCGACCAGTCCGGGCCCAAGCACCTCGCCATGAAGCTGAGCCGCGCGCGCTTCGAGCAGCTGGTCGAGGACCTGCTGCAGAAGACGGTCGGCCCGGTCAAGCGCGCCCTCGCCGACGCGGGGCTCGACGCCTCGCAGATCGACGAGGTGGTCATGGTCGGCGGGTCGACCCGGGTGCCGCGCGTGCAGGCGATCGTCAGGGACCTCTTCGGCAAGGACCCGCACAAGGGGGTCAACCCCGACGAGGTCGTCTCGGTCGGGGCGGCCCTGCAGGCGGGGGTGCTGGCGGGAGAGGTCAAGGACCTGCTGCTGCTCGACGTCACCCCCCTCTCGCTCGGCATCGAGACCCTGGGGGGCGTCCGCACCACCCTGATCGAGCGCAACACCACCATTCCCACCAAGAAGAGCGAGATCTTCTCGACCGCCGCCGACAGCCAGACGAGCGTCGAGGTTCACGTGCTGCAGGGCGAGCGGTCGATGGCGCGGGACAACCGCACCCTGGGCAAGTTCCAGCTCGTGGGGCTGCCCCCGGCGCCGCGCGGCGTGCCCCAGATCGAGGTCACGTTCGACATCGACGCGAACGGCATCGTGAACGTGTCGGCGCAGGACAAGGGAACCGGCAAGGAGCAGAAGATCACCATCACCGCTTCGAGCGGCTTGTCCAAGGAGGAAGTCGATCGGATGATGCGCGAGGCGGACTCGCACGCCGACGAGGACAAGGCGCGCAAGGATGCGATCGAGGCCCGGAACCAGGCCGACCAGGCCGTCTACGCGGCCGAGCGGATGATGCAGGAGGCGGGCGACAAGCTGTCGGCCGAGGATCGCGCCCCCATCGAGAGCGCGGTGGCGGACGTCAGGAAGGCCCTCGAGTCGGAAGACGAAGCCGCCCTGAAGCCCGCGATGGAGGCGCTCACCGCCGTGCAGCACAAGGCGGCCGAGGCGATGTACAAGCAGGCCAGCGAGCCGCCGCCCCCGCCGGACCCGTCGTCGGGGGCGTCCGGCAGCGGTGCCGGCTCGGCGCCCGGTCGCGGCGACGCCGCGGGCGGACAGGGCGAGGTCATCGACGCCGAGGTGGTCGAGGACAAGAAGTGAAGCGGACCGCGTGCGACCCCGCGTCGCTCGAATGCGGCGCGGTACCCGCCATCGGCGGCGGCGGGGCGCGGCGTGAGACGGACGGATGGACCTGTACGTCATTCTCGGGGTCGAACGGAGCGCCTCGGCGGGCGACCTGAAGCGCGCGTACCGCCGGCTCGCGCGGAAGTACCATCCCGACATCAATCCCGGGGACCGCGAGACCGAGGCGGTGTTCCGGCGAGTGACCGAGGCGTACGAGATCCTCATCGACCCGGAGCGTCGGCAGGACTACGACGCGTACGGCCTCGCCGCGCCCCGCCCGCCGGAGGGCGACGTCGCGTTCGAGGGCTTCGACTTCTCGGGGGCCTCGGCCGGCGAGCCGGCCTCCAGCTTCGGAGACCTCTTCGCCGAGGTCATCGCCGGGTCCGGCCGCCGCCCACGCGGGGACGCGCCGGCCGTCGATCTGCACGCGACGCTGCAGATCACCTTCGAGCAGGCGATGCTGGGGGGCGCCCACGAGGTGACCGTGAGCCGGGTCGCGGCGTGCGGCGCCTGCGCGGGAACCGGGACCCGCCGGGTCGCCGAGATCCGCTGCTCGGGCTGCGGTGGCCTGGGGCACACCCGCTGGACGCGGGGCCACATGGTGTTCTCGCGCCGTTGCGCCGAATGCGGCGGGACGGGGCGTCGCCGGCACCGCCCCTGCGGCGCGTGCGGGGCGGAAGGGGTCCTGTCCCGCATCGAGGCGGTCCCGGTCGCGGTTCCCGCGGGCGTCACGGGGGGGACCCGGCTGCGGGTCCAGGGGGGCGGAAACGCGGGTCGCCGCGGCGGTCCCACCGGTGATCTCTACGTCACCGTCACCGTCGAACCGCATCCCCTGTTCCGGCGCGAGGGCGACGACCTGCACCTCGTCCTGCCGATCGCGGTCCACGAGGCGGCGCTCGGGGCGCGGGTCGAGGTGCCGACCATCGGGGACCCGGCCCGGATACGCATTCCGCCCGGCGCCCAGTCCGGCCAGCGGCTCCGGGTGCGCGGCCGCGGCGCGCCCTCGCCGGGCGCCGGAGCGCCGGGAGACCTCATCGTCGAGATCAGGATCGTGCTTCCCCGGGTGCTCGACGAGCGATCGAAGGAGCTGATGCGCCAGCTCGCCGACAACAGCACGGAGGACGTGCGCGCCGGGTTGTGGTGACGAGCGACCCGTGGTGGAACTCCGCGCCGCATCTCGAATGCCGCGGGGAGTCCTGCACGGGCGGCTGGAACCGGCAGAAAGCGGGTGGGAAACATGCCAGGCAGGGGATCCGGCCAGGGCTACTACATGATCAGCGCGGTGGCGCGCCGTTACGACATTCATCCGCAGACGCTGCGCCTCTACGAGCGCGAGGGGCTGCTGAAGCCTTCCCGGACCGAGGGCAACACCCGCCAGTACTCCGACGCCGATCTCGAGCAGCTCGAGACGATACTGACGCTGACTCGGGAGCTGGGCGTCAACCTCGCGGGGGTGGAGATCATCCTCAACATGCGGAGCAAGATGGACCGCATGCAGGCCGAGGTCAACGAGTTCATGGCCTACGTCAAGCAGGAGCTCGCCCGCGGGCTCGGAGATTGGGAGCGGCGACTGGGCACCGCGCTGGTAAGATCGTCGCCTACCGATCTGGTCCGCGTCGAGGGTCGGGCCGGGGCTGCCGACGATGGCCCCGAGCGCGGCGGCGCGGTCTGATCGGAGCCCTTTCGACCTGCCGGCGGTCATCCGCGAGCCGGCGGGGACGCGTTGCTCCGATGCCCTGCCCACACTGCGACGGCACCCGCTGGCGGCTGGTTTCCGAAGGCGGCGTCGCCCGCGCCGAGCGTTGCGAGTGCTGGCGGACGGACATGGCGCAGACCCTGCTGGGAGCCGCGCGGATTCCGCCCCGCTACGGACGCTGCGATCTGGACACGTTCGTCACCTACGAGAACGAGAAGCTCCAGAAGGCGCTGCGTCGGGCCCGCCGGTTCATCGAGGTGTTCCCGGTGGTGGAGAAGGGGCTGCTGCTGATCGGCTCGCCCGGCATCGGCAAGACCCACATCGCGGTCGCGATTCTCAGGCAGGTCGTGTCCGAGAACCGCGCGCGCGGCCTGTACTACGACACGCGGAGCCTGCTCAACACGATCAGAAGCACCTACGACCCGGTGACGCGCACCTCCGAGGTGGACGTGCTGCGCCCGGTGGTGGGGGCGGAGCTGCTCGTGCTCGACGACCTCGGGGCGGAGCGCCTGACGGACTGGGTGGAAGAGACCATGAACTTCATCGTCAACACCCGCTACAACGATCGCCTCCCCACGATCTTCACCACGAACTACGAGGATCTCCAGGACGCCGAGGCCGTCGATTCGCTCAAGGCGCGCGTCGGCTTCCGCATGCACTCGCGGCTTCGCGAGATGTGCGAGTTCCTCGAGTACGACGGCCCGGACTACCGCGATTTCGAGTACCCGCCCAGCAGCGAGGATCTCACCCATGCGTGGGAGGCGAAGAAGGCGAAGCCCCGATCGAAGCTGCCGGCCAGGACCTCGACCCGGGCGCGGGCCCGGTTGAAGGGCGGCAGCGCCGATCTGGCCTGGCCGGGAGGGCGCGCGGGCGGGTGAGGGCCCGCTCGCCCTGGCCGCCCGTGGTGAAGCTCCGCGTTGCACGGCGCCCCAAAGGACAGTGATCGACATGAAGCTGCCGATTCCTCCCGGCGGCAACCCGTTCTCCGAGCCACGACGCGCTCGGCACCTGGCGAGGCAATTGTCGGTGGCCTTCCGGGGGCGCCGGCGGACGGCCGAGGCGTCCGCCTGACGAAGCCTGACGACGGAGCCCGCCCGCAGCGTCGACACCGCCATGCGAAAGAGCGCCGTACCGCCCCCGCCCCCCCCGGGAAACCGCGCGCCGGCCGGCCGCCGCCGTTCTCCGCTGCCGGCCGTGAACGACGTCGCGCCGGCCCGCCCGCTCGGCATCTACCTGCACATTCCGTTCTGCGAGGCCATCTGCAACTACTGCAACTTCAACCGGGAGCTCGTCCGGACCGACCTGAAGCGCCGGTACCTCGCGGCGCTGGCGCGGGAGATCGAGTCGGTGGGGGACGGCGGCCGCGCGGACTCCGTGTTCTTCGGCGGCGGCACCCCCTCGGTGCTCGACCCCGCCGACGTCGGACCCCTGATCGCCCGGTGCGTATCGGCCTTCACGCTCGACGGGGCGGCCGAGATCACTCTCGAGGCGAACCCAGAGACCGCGTCTAGGCCCCGGCTGGACGGCTGGCGCGAGGCCGGGGTGACGCGGCTCAGCCTCGGCGTGCAGTCGTTCCGCGACGCCGAGCTCCGCCGCCTCGGCCGCGTGCACACGGCGGCGCGGGCGGTGGAGGCGTTCGAGTCGGCCCGGGCCGCCGGGTTCGACGACGTGAGCGTCGATCTGATGGTGTGGCTGCCCGAGCAGACCCTCGAAGACTGGGGAGAGACCCTCGACGTCCTTCTGCAGCTCGACCCCGACCACGTCTCGTTCTACCTGCTGGAGCTCTATCCCAACGCCCCCCTGCGAGAGGACATGGCCCGGGGGGGGTGGACGCAGGCGCCTGACGACGTCGCGGCCGGGATGTACGACGCGGCCCTCGATCGCTTCGAGGCGGCCGGGTACCGCCAGTACGAGATCTCGAACGCGGCCCGGCCCGGACATCGGTGCCGCCACAATCTCAAGTACTGGTCCGACGGCGCGTGGGTCGGCTTCGGGTGCGGCGCGCACTCCACCCGGGACGGCCGGCGCTGGCGCAACGTGAGCGAAACGGTGTCTTATGTGGAGAGGGTCGCGGGCGGGGCGAGTCCGGTCGCCCACGAGCGCGTGCTTGCGGCCGAGGAGCGTGCGACCGACGCCCTGTTTCTCGGGCTGCGGCTCACCGAGGGGGTCGACGTACCCGC
Organism: Vicinamibacterales bacterium; assembly: GCA_965207675.1. GTDB lineage: Bacteria > Acidobacteriota > Vicinamibacteria > Vicinamibacterales > UBA8438 > JAJEEA01. Next base: position 2,227,588 of record CBDBMY010000011.1, on the reverse strand, counting down.
GGTCGAGCGCCGGTACGGGGTGAAGGTTCGCGAGCGGTGGGGCGACGAGCTGGTGCGATGCGTCGAGGCCGGCCTCCTCGAGGACGACTGGGAACGCCTGCGCCTGACGAGGAAGGGCCGCTTGCTGGCCAGCGAAGTGATGCAGGTGTTCGTGTAGCAGCCCGTGGTGAACCCCGCGTTGCGCCGCGTCCGGAGGGCGCGCGCAGTTGGCCGCGGTGCCTGCCTGACAAGGCGCGACGAGGGGGAGGAGCAATGCGATCGGGCGGGATGCATCGCCGCTCGACGCAGCGGGGGACCTTCCCCATGGCCGGGCTGCTTGCGCCGCACGAGTCTCGCGGGGAGAATCCCGGGGCGCGGCCGCGGGTCGCGCGACGGGCGGTGTCCGGGGCACGGAGGAACGGCGGGATGCGGATGACCGACCGGCGGCGGCAGGTGTGCGGGGTTGCCGCGGTCGTTGCGGCGTTCTGGCTGGGGTTCGTTTGCGGAGGCGGCGGCGTCCTCTCCGAGGCCGCGGCGTCCGGGCAGCCGCCGGGGGAGCCGGCGCCGGCCTCGCAGCCGCCGCCGGTCGACCCCGCCACTGTCCCTGACGACTCCGATCCGGCTTCGCAGCCGCCGGCCGACCCGGCCCCTGTCCCTGACGACCCGGATCCGGCTTCGCAGCCGCCGGCCGACCCGGCCCCTGTCCCTGACGACCCGGATCCGGCTTCGCAGCCGCCGGCCGACCCGGCCCCTGTCCCTGACGACCCGGATCCGGCTTCGCAGCCGCCGGCCGACCCGGCCCCTGTCCCTGACGACCCGGATCCGGCTTCGCAGCCGCCGGCCGACCCGGCCCCTGTCCCTGACGACCCGGCGCAAGGGGATGCCGGGCCGGACCAGGAGTCGCCCCCGGCCGATTCCGTGCCTGAGGAGTCGCTGCAGGCCGAGCCCGAGACCGAGACCCGGCCCGAGCCGCCCCTGGTCCAGGACCGGCCCCGGGAGTTCACGGCCCGTACCGGCATCGTGCTCTACTTCGTCAGGCAGGACGCGGAGAGCACCTTCGAGGAGGCGATGACGCGGGTGGCAGAGGCGTTCGCGGCCAGCGAGAGCGAGGAGCGGCAGGAGCAGGCCGAGGGCTGGAGCATGTACAAGGCGGAGGAACCTCTCGCCGACGGCGCACGCCTGTACGTCTCCTGGATCGACCCTGTCGTGCCGGGGGCCGACTACTGGGTGCCCGGCATTCTCAACGAGGCCTTCCCGACCGAGGCGCAGACGCTCTACGAGACCTACGCGGGCGCCTTCGCGGACGGGCAGATACTGCTGAACCTGGCCCCTGTCAGGGGGCCCTGATCCGGCCGGCGCGGCGGTCGCGCGGCGTTCCCGGCGATTCGCTTGGCCGAACGGGACAGCTGCGATAGAGTAGCGACTTTGGCCCTGCCGGCCCCGCTCCGGGGGAGTCGGCCGGGCCGCACGGCGGGGCGCCGGGCGTGTCAGGGGCGAATGGGTTTGGCGCGGCGGCCCAGTTGCGGTAGAGTAGCGCTTTTTTTGTTCGGTGGGTCAGTCCCAGTCGGGTAGGGCCCGGGACAGAGGAGGATCAGATGCGGACGATGTGGCGAGAGCGGAGGACCCCCGTTTGGGTGGGCGCGGCGGTGCTGTCGGCGCTGGTCGTGGGCGTGGTGCTCGGCAGCTGGCTGGCGCCGCGGCCGGCGGAGGCGCAGGCCCCGAGCGTCGTTCTCAACGGCGGCTCGGGCCTGTGGCAGTGGGTCGTGAACGACGGCCAGACCGACAACTTCGAGCGGGTGATTCGGGCGTACGGAGAGTCGCTCGCGGCCCGGAGCGGCGGCAGCGCCGGATTCACGCTGTACCGTTCGGCGGCGGGGGGGCCGGCGGTCTACTTCGGACACGTCACCTCGGTCGCCGGGGGCAGCGAGTATCACCCGATCCGGGTGTTGGCCGAGCACTATCCGCCGGGCCCGCCGAACAACGGCGACGAGGTCCGCGCGCTCGTTCCCCTCTACAGCAGCACCACCCTCGCGCAGCAGGGCGTCTTCGACCTGCGAATCGTGGCGTCGTACTAGGCGTCTCTGCGCGGTACAGACCCCCGGTGCGCGCGCCTGCCCTGGCGGGCGCCCGGGGAGTCTCAGAAGGCGAGATTCACGCCGGTGTAGAACCGGTGATGGGTCCGGTTCGGCGACGACTCGCCGCGCAGCTGGAAGACGCGGTAGTCGAACCTCATCCGGAGCGGCCCGATGAGGCCGACCTTCACCCCGCCCCCGCTATTCGTCGCGGCGCTGTTCTCGAGCAGCTCCGCCCCCTCTTCGCGGTAGACCCCGCCGCCGACGGTGGCGTAGAACTGCAGCCCGAACAGGGTCGGCGTCTGAGCGAGCACGTTGAACATGCCGGCGTGGCGCCGGGCGTGGCCGCTCTCGTCGGCTGACGTGTCCGAGTACTCGAACTCCAGGCCGACGACGAGGAGCGACATGCCCACCGCGAGCCCGCGGACGGGGCGGTTGGTCGGGGTGGTGTTCGAGCCGAGGAAGGCGGTCAGGTCGGCCTCGGCGCGCGGGGCGCCGGCCAGCAGCACCCCCGTGAGCAGCAGGGAAACGGCAACGGGTCGTAGCGACATGGTCGGACCGCGGCAGGCGCCGGTCGAGAGGGACGGAAAAGCGGACTCGGGGCATGATAACAGAGCCGGCGGCGGGGCCCGCCGGGGCGGCGGGCTCCCGGTCGGACCCTCGAAAGCGGTGTGATACAGTGGCCGGAGCACCTCCATGGACTTTCGGCCGACCGACGAGCAGCGCCTCCTGCGACAGTCCGTTCGCGAGTTCGCGGAAGCCGAGCTGGCCCCCGACAGCATGGCCTGGGACGAGGCGCAGGGCTTCCCCCTGTCGCTCCTGCCCAGGCTCGGCGGGCTGGGGCTGATGGGCATCCAGCTTCCCGAGCGCTACGGCGGCGCCGGCCTCGACGCCGTCGACTACTGCATCTGCATCGAGGAGCTGGCCCGGGTCGACCCTTCCATCGCCCTCTCGGTGGCCGCCCACAACGGGCTCTCGTCGGCCCACGTCCACATGTTCGGGACGGAGGCCCAGCGGGCCCGCTGGCTCGCTCCCCTCGCCGAGGGCCGGCACCTCGGGGCCTGGGCGCTGACCGAGTCGGGCGCCGGGAGCGACGCCGGGAGCCTGCGCACGAGCGCGCGCCGGGTCGAGGGGGGATGGCGCCTCAACGGCTCCAAGACCTTCACCACCCACGCGACCCTGGCGGAGACGTTCGTGGTCATGGCCGTCACCGACGCGGCGCGGGGGGCGCACGGCATCTCGGCCTTCGTCATCGAGCGCGGCGCCCCCGGCCTGACGCCGGGCCGCAAGGAGAACAAGCTCGGCATGCGCGCCAGCGACACCGCGGGGCTGTCTCTCGACGACTGCTTCGTGCCGGCCGACCAGCTGCTCGGCGAGGCCGGGCACGGATTCGTCGACGCCATGCGGGTCCTCGACGCCGGCCGCATCGGCATCGCCGCCCTCGCCGTGGGCCTCGCCCAGGGCGCCTACGAGGCGGCGCGGCGCCACGCCGTCGGGCGCGAGCAGTTCGGGCACGCCATCGCATCGTTCCAGGCGATACAGTTCAAGCTGGCGGACATGGCCACGCGCATCGAGGCGGCGCGCTGGCTCACCTACCGCGCCGCGTGGCTGAAGGACGGCGGCGCCGCCACCACCCGCGAGTCGGCGATGGCCAAGCTCTTCGCGAGCGAGGCGGCGGTCCGGGTGGCCGAGGAGGGCGTGCAGATTCACGGCGGCTACGGCTTCGTGAAGGACTACCCGGCCGAGAAGTTCTTCCGCGACGTGAAGCTGACGACCATCGGCGAGGGCACCAGCGAGATCCAGCGCCTCATCATCGCCAGGCAGTGCCTGGACGCCGGGGCATGACGGCCGACCCCCGCGAGCTCGCGGCCCGGGTGTTCGAGGGCGACCGGAGGGCGGTCGCGCGCGCGATCTCCCGCGTCGAGGCCGAAGGGGCGTCGGCGGCGTCGATGGTGGGGGCGGTCCACCCGCGGACCGGCCGCGGCTACCTCGTCGGGGTGACGGGCGCGCCGGGGGTCGGGAAGAGCACCCTGGTCGACCGTCTGACCCGGGTCCTGCGGTCGCGGGGACTGACGGTCGGCATCATCGCCGTCGACCCCAGCAGCCCCTTCAGCGGCGGCGCGGTGCTGGGCGACCGGGTGCGCATGCAGGCCCACGCCGGCGACGACGGCGTCTTCGTGCGGAGCATGGCGAGCCGGGGCCGGCTCGGGGGGCTGTCGCGGGCCACCGGCGACGCCGCCCTGATCCTCGACGCGGCGGGGTTCGACGTGATCGTCATCGAGACGGTGGGGGTGGGGCAGGCGGAGGTCGAGATCTCTCGCGCCGCCGACGTCACCCTTGTGGTGACGATGCCCGGCGGCGGCGACGGGGTGCAGGCCCTGAAGGCGGGGGTGATGGAGATCGCCGACGTGTTCGTCGTCAACAAGGCCGACCAGGCCGGGGCGGACCGGACGGCGGCGGAGATCGAGGCGGTGCTGCACCTGAACGAGTACGGCCCCCGCGAGTGGCGGCCGCCGGTGCTGCGCACCCGGGCCACCGAGGGCGGCGGGGTGGAGGAGGTCGTCGAGGCGGTGGAGCGGTTTCGCGCGCGCGCCGGGGACGGCGCGGGGGAGAGGCGGCGGGCGCGGGTGCGGGCGCGGGTGCGGGAGCTGGTCTCACGGCGTTTCCTCGAGCACGCCGAGCGGAGGGCGCTCGGGCCGGGCGGCTTCGATCGGTTCGTCGACCAGGTGGCCGACACGGTCATCGATCCGTACACGGCGGCTGGGCGCATACTGGACCTGGCCGTCCGCGAAGTCCCTGCCGCCGATCCGCGCGGGCCCCGTTCGAGGCTGGAGGTCGGATGAAGGCGACGCTGGATCACATCGGCATCGCGGTGCGCGACCTGGACGCGGCGCTGGCCTTCTACCGCGACGCGCTGGGGCTGGAGGTGGGCGAGGCCGAGGACGTGCCTTCCGAGCGCGTGCGGGCGCAGTTCCTGCCGCTCGGCGATACCGCGCTGGAGCTGCTGGAGGCGACCGACGAAGGCTCTGCCATCGCCCGGTCGATCGAGCGCCGCGGTCCCGGCATCCACCACATCACCCTGCGGGTGGCGGATCTCGCGGCCGTCCTGGCCCGCCTCCGCGAGCGGGGGGTCAGGCTGGTCGACGAGGAGCCGCGGCCCGGGGCCGGCGGCAGCCGCGTGGCCTTCATCCATCCGTCGGCGGCCCAGGGCGTGCTCGTCGAGCTCAAGGAAGAGCCCGGCCGGTGAGGCGGCCGGAGCCGGGGAGCCGGGACGTCCCGCCGGCGCCGGCCAGGAGTCTGCCCCCGTCGAACGGCGCCGCCTTCGCAGGAGGCGCAGATTCCCGCGAGGGTCGGTCGGGCGCTCGGTGGAGCCGAGGGCGACGATGGGCGGGCTCGGGTCGTCGCGCCGCCGCGCCGGCCATGAGGAGAAGCGCGGACATGCCAGAGCCACGGGCCCGGATCGGGGTCATCGGGGGAAGCGGCCTCTACGACATGGAGGCGTTGACGAACCGGGAGAGGATCGAGGTGTCGACGCCCTTCGGCGAGCCTTCCGCGCCGTACGTCGTGGGCGACCTCGACGGCCGGCGGGTCGCCTTCCTCGCCCGCCACGGGGAGGGGCACCGGCTGATGCCGTCGGAGCTGAACTTCCGGGCCAACATCTTCGGGCTCAAGACCCTCGGGGTCGAGTGGATCCTGTCGGCCAGCGCCGTCGGCAGCCTGCAGGAGCGGTACCGGCCGCTCGACATCGTGGTTCCCGACCAGCTCCTCGACCGGACCCGCGGGCGCATCGGCACCTTCTTCGGCGGCGGCATCGCCGCCCACGTCGGCTTCGCCCATCCGTTCTGCAAGGCGCTGGGGGACATCGTGGTCGAGGCCGGGGCGGCGTCCGGGGCCACGGTCCATCGCGGCGGCACCTACGTGTGCATGGAGGGGCCGCAGTTCTCCACGCTCGCCGAGTCGCGGCTCTACCGTTCCTGGGGGATGGACGTCATCGGGATGACGAACCTGCAGGAGGCGAAGCTGGCCCGCGAGGCGGAGATCTGCTACTCGACCCTCGCCCTCGTCACCGACTACGACTGCTGGCACGAGGGCCACGACGACGTGACGGTGGAGATGGTGGTCGCCACGCTGCAGCAGAACGCGGTCACCGCGCAGCAGGTGGTGCGCGCCGCCGCCGCGCGCCTGCCGGTCGAGCGCGGCTGCGAGTGCGCGACGGCGCTCGCCTCGGCTATCATTACGCGGCCGGAGCTGATTCCGGCGGCCGTGAAGCGGGATCTCGCGCCGATTCTGGGGAAGTACGTGTCGTAACGCGGCCGGAGCTGATTCCGCGGCCGCGAAGCGGGATCTCGCGCCGATTCCGGGGAAGTACGAGTCGTCGCGGGAGTCCCTCGGCGCGGGAGCCGTCGGGCGCCCTCGCGCCGAGGCGGCGAGCGGGTCGGCGCGTCGCCGCAGTCGCCGCCGCGGGCCGGCCGGGGAGAGGTGGTTCGCTCGTGCATCCGATACTGACCGTCGGCTCGGTCGCGTTCGATTCCGTGAAGACGCCGTTCGGAGAGGCGTCCCGGGTCGTCGGAGGCGCCGCCACCTACTTCGCCGTCGCCGCGTCCTTCTTCACCGACGTGAGGCTCGTGGGGGTGGTCGGCGAGGACTTCGCCGACGAGCAGATGCGCACCTTCGCGGGCCGGCGCATCGACCTCGCGGGGCTGCAGCGGGTGCCGGGCGAGACGTTCCGCTGGAAGGGGGAGTACGGCTTCGACCTCAACACCCGCGAGACGATCTACACGCGGCTGAACGTGTTCGAGCGGTTTCGCCCGATCCTGCCCGACGAGTACCGGTCGACGCCGTTCGTCTTCCTCGCCAACATCCATCCGGCGCTGCAGACCGAGGTGCTGACCCAGGTCGATCGCCCGCGGTTCGTGGCCGCCGACACCATGAACTACTGGATCGAGGGGACGCCGGAGGAGCTGCGGGCGGTGCTGCGGCGGATCGACGCGCTGGCGATCAACGACGAGGAGGCGCGCGAGCTCTCCGGCGAATCGAACCTCGTCAAGGCGGCGCGCGCCATTCAGGAGATGGGGCCCCGGCTCGTCGTGATCAAGCGCGGCGAGCACGGCGTGCTGATGACGCGCGACGAGGGCTTCTTCGCCGCTCCCGGCATGCCCCTCGACACCGTGAGGGACCCGACCGGGGCCGGCGACACGTTCGCGGGCGGGTTCATCGGGTACCTGGCGTCGGCCCGCGAGATCGGCGAGGAGGTGCTCGCCCGGGCCGCCATCGCCGGCAGCGCCCTCGCCTCGCTGGCCGTCGAGGACTTCGGGCTCGACGGGTTGCTGAGGGCGTCCTCGAAGACCATCAACCAGCGGTTCCAGGCGTTCAAGCGCCTGACCCATTTCGAGGAGCTGTGACGGAGCGGGCCCTGCGGGGTTGGATCGGCGGTGCGTTCACGGCGGTCACCTTGGGCTGGCTGCTACTGGTCCTGCTGACGCCGGTGGCGCTGGCCCGGGACGTCGGGGGGCGGGCCGTGACCCTGACGGCGGCGGGCACGTACCTGCTCGGCGGGGTCGTCTGTCACCAGCGCCCGGATCGGTCGTTCCATCCCGGGGGCGTGAAGATGCCGGTTTGCGCGCGGTGCGCGGGGCTGTACCTGGGCGCGGGGCTGGGCGTGCTCGCGGCGGCCGGGTTCCGGCGGCGCCGCGGCGGGCCGGCGGACCGGCCCGGGCGGCGGCCGGGTGGGACGGGGGGCGGTGGGGCGGCGCTTCCCCCGGCGACGGGCGGCGGCGAAGGGCGTGGCGGCGCGGCCGACCGGGCGCCCGCGTGGCTGCGGTGGGCGGTGCTGGCGGCGGCGGCGCCGACGGGAATCACGTTCGCGGCCGAGATGGTCGGCTGGATGCCGTCGATCGGAGAGTTGAGGGCGGCGGCGGGCGTGCCGCTGGGAGTGGCGGTGACATGGGTCGCAAGTCTCGTGATTCGCGGCGATCTCGCGTAGCCCCGGCGGCCCCGGCGGCAGAGCCGGGCCCCGACCGGAACCGGGCGCTCGCGGCGGCGGCGCTCGGCCTCGTCGTGCCGGGCGGCGGTCATCTGTGGCTGGCGCGCCGACAGAAGGGCCTGGTGTTCCTGGTCGCCATCCCCCTCATGTTCGCCGTCGGGCTGGGGTTCGGGGGCCGGCTGTTTCCGTTCGACTCCGGCCAGCCCCTGGTGCTGCTCGCCGCGTTCGCCGATCTCGGCAACGGCCTGCCCTACCTCATCGCCAGCGCGGCCGGGCTCGGCGAGGGCCGCGTCGTCGCCGGATCGTTCGAGTACGGCAACACGTTCATCATCGTCTCGGGGCTCCTGAACATGCTGGTCGCCCTCGACGCCTACGACGTGGCGCTGGGCCGGCGGCAGGAGCCCGCGCCGTAGAGCGGCGCCGCTCCGGGAGGCGCCGATTCCTGATAACCTTGATTCGGGCGGCGCGGCGCCGGAGGGCGAGCCGACGGCGAGGGTTGCGGGCAGAGGAAGATGTCGAGCCATCTGCTGGTGATGATGTTGTTCTCGGGGTTCGTGTCGCTGATCTTCGCGGTGTTGATGCAGGACCAGCCGGCCGAGCAGGCGAAGCTCGGCGGCCGGCTGTTCGCCGGCTTCGTCGGAGCCGCCCTCGTGCTGGGCTGGATCCTGTACCCCTTCCCCCTGTGACCCGCCGTCCGGATTCGATGGCTCGCGGGCGGCGTGGCGGCGTGCGGTCGCACCTTCGGGTCTGGGGCCCCGTGTGGGCGGCCATGGCCCTGATCTTCGCCGCGTCGGGGATGTCGTCGCTGCCGTCGGCGGCCCGCGCGCTCGACGACGGGGTGTGGCACGGGCTGGGTTACGGCTGTCTGGCGGCGCTGCTGCTGCGCGCCCTCGCGTCGGCGCGCTGGAAGGCGGTGACGGGACGGACCGCTCTGCTCGCGGCGCTGCTCGCCACCCTGTACGGCGCGACCGACGAGCTGCATCAGTGGTTCGTGCCGGGGCGCACGGCCCAATGGTCGGATCTGGTCGCCGACGCCGCCGGCGCCGCGGTAGTGTGCGGCGCGGCGTGGATGTGGCGGGCGCGCGCGGCGCGCCGGGAGTCTGCGCCGTAGGAACGGCGCCGCCTTCGGAGGAGGCGCAGACTCCCTGGAGGTTGGTTGGCCGCCGAGCGGAGCCGGCGGCTCGCGGATGCGGGCAGCCCCGAGCAGGGCATGACACCTGGAGGTTGGTTGGCCGCCGAGCGGAGCCGGCGGCGACGATGGGCGGGCCGGAGTCTGCGCCGCAGGACGGCGCCGCCTCCGGAGGAGGCGCCGACCCCTCGGAGGGTTGTCGGACGCCGAGCGGAGGCGGCGACGGCGGAGGCGGAGGCGACGACATGAACGACGAGCCGATCCTGATCGAACGGGCCGGGGCGGTGGCCACCGTCACCGTCGACCGGCCGAAGGTGCTCAATGCCCTGAACTCGCACACGGTCGGGGCGCTGACCTCGGTGTTCGCCGATCTCCGGCAGGACGAGGACGTTCGGGCCGTGGTGCTGACCGGCGCCGGGGACCGCGCGTTCATCGCGGGGGCCGACATCGGCGAGCTCGCGCGCCTGACGCCGCAGACCGCGCGCGCCCTCACCGATGCCGGACACCGGATGTGCGACCTCATCGAGGGCCTCGGCAAGCCGGTCGTCGCCGCCGTCAACGGCTATGCGCTCGGCGGCGGGTGCGAGGTCGCGATGGCCTGCACCTGCCGGGTCGCGGCGAGGACCGCGAAGCTGGGGCTGCCCGAGATCACCCTGGGGATCATTCCCGGCTACGGCGGCACGCAGCGACTCCCGCGCCTGGTGGGGCGGGGAAGGGCGCTGGAGATGATGCTCACCGGCGCCCCCGTCACGGCGGAGGAGGCTTGGCGCATCGGCCTCGTGAACCGGGTGGTCGAGCCGGACGAGCTCCCGGCGGAGGCCCTCGGGCTGGCTACCGCGATCGCCGCGCAGGCGCCGGAGGCGGTGCGGCGCATCATCGACGTGGTCGACCACGGCCTCGGCGTGTCGATGGCCGACGCCACCGCGCTCGAGGCGACCGCCTTCGGGCTCGTCTGGGCGACCGACGATGCGCGGGAGGGCACGACCGCGTTCCTGGAGAAGCGCAAGCCGAGGTTCACGGGTCGGTGAGCGCGCAGGCCCCGGCCGGGAGCGGCGCGACCGCCGGCGTCCGGGTCGGTCTCGTCGTGTCGCGCTACAACGACTTCGTCACCAACCGCCTGCAGGACGGCGCGATGGAGGCGCTCAGGGAGGCCGGCGTGGCGGAGGATGCGATCGTGGTGGCGCCGGTGCCGGGGGCGTTCGAGGTGCCGCAGGCGGCGCGCCGGCTCGCGGCCGCCGGCGGCGTCGACGCGGTGGTCGGCCTCGGTTGCCTGATCCGGGGCGAGACGCCGCACTTCGAGGTGATCGCCTCGGCCGTCGCCCACGGCCTGACCCGGGCGGCGCTCGACAGCGGCGTGCCGATGACGTTCGGGGTGCTGACGACCAACTCGGCGGAAGAGGCGCTGGCCCGGGCCGGGGCCGGCCGGTCGAACAAGGGGTGGGAGGCGGCGGACGCGGCGCTGGCGATGGTGCGTCTCTTCCGACGACCGGGGCCGGCCGGCGGGCGGGGGCGGCCGGCGTGAGCGCGGACGGATCCGATCCCGCGGGCCGTCACCGGGGACGAGTGGCGGCCCTGCAGCTGCTGTATCAGCGCGAGCTCGGCGAGGTCGAGGGATCGCGCGCGAGGGGGGGGGCGGCCGGCGCCCGCCCGGCCTCGCAGCAGCACGAGGTCGGCGGGGTCGAGGGACCGCGGTTCGACCGCGCCGTGGACCTGTACTGGCGGGAGCACCCGGCCCCCGACGGCCCCCGCCGGTTCGCGGAGGGCCTGCTGCGGGGCACCGTGGACGCGCTGGAGCGAATCGATCCCCTCATCGAGGCCGCCGCCGACAACTGGCGGCTGTCGCGCATGGCGGTGATCGACCGCCTCGTCCTGCGGCTCGCCGTGTACGAGCTGCTCGTGGCCGAGACCCCCCCCGCCGTGGTGATCGACGAGGCGATCGAGCTGGCCCGGACCTTCAGCGGCGAGCCGTCCCCGCGCTTCGTGAACGGGGTGCTCGACGCGGTCCGGCACCGGCTCGACGAGGACCGGGGCGCCCCCGGGCCGCCGGCGGACTGAACCATGGCCGACAACGATCAGCGCGCCCAGCGGCGCGCGAACCTCGCCTCGCTCGCCGATCTCGGCGTTGCCGTCTACCCCCACGCCTTCCGGCACCCGAACGGGGCGAGGGACACCGTGTCGGCCCTCGTCGACGCCCACGGGGGCAGGAGCGGCGACGACCTCGAGGCCGCGCGGGTCCACACCGCGACGGCCGGCCGGATTCTCATCGTACGGAGCTTCGGCAAGGCCCGCTTCCTCGTGATCTCCGACGGCAGGCGGCGGATACAGGTCTACGTGCGGCAGGATTCCCTGTCCGAACGGGACTTCCGGGTGGCGGCCCTGCTCGACGTCGGCGACCACGTCGGGGTCGAGGGACGCCTCTTCCGGACCCGGACCGACGAGCTGACGGTGTGGGCGGACCGCCTCGAGTTCCTCGCCAAGTGCCATCGGCCCCTGCCCGAGAAGTGGCACGGCCTGACCGACGTCGAGACGCGCTACCGCCAGCGCTACCTCGACCTCATCGTCAACCCCGCGTCCCGGGCCGTGTTCGAGGTGCGCGCCCGGGTGATCGCCTCGATCCGCCGGTTCATGGAGCACCCCGACCGCGGCTTTCTCGAGGTCGAGACCCCGATGATGCAGCCGATCGCGGGCGGCGCCCTCGCCCGGCCGTTCGTGACCCACCACAATGCGCAGGACATGGAGCTCTACCTGCGCATCGCGCCCGAGCTCTACCTCAAGCGGCTCGTCGTCGGCGGCATGGAGCGGGTCTACGAGATCAACCGGAACTTCCGCAACGAGGGCATCTCGACGCAGCACAACCCCGAGTTCACGATGCTTGAGTTCTATCAGGCGTACAGCGACTACCGCGACCTGATGGCGATGACCGAGCAGCTGCTGGAGACGGTGACCCGGGATGTCGCGCGGTTCGCCGGGGACGGCGCCGAGGCGGCCGGCGCATCCGGCGGGGTTGCGCCGTCGGGGCGGCGGCGGATGCGAGGCGGCGACGCCGGCGCCCCCGGTACGGTGTCCGAGGCATCGGGGCAGAGCCGGGGGCGGGAGGACCGCGCCGGCGCGTCCGGCGACGGCGATGACGCCTCGGTCAGCTTCGGGGGCCGGACCCTGTCGTTTCGGGGCCCCTACCCGCGCGTGAGGCTGCGGCAGGCGGTGTGCGACGCGGCGGCGGAACGGCTCGGGACCCCGGTTGCCGAATCGGATCTGCGGAGCCGCGACGGGGCGGCGCGGCTCGCCGCCCGCCTCGGCGTCGACACCGCGCCCGACCAGGGGCCCGGCAAGATCGCCCTGGAGATCTTCGAGCGGCTGTGCGAGCCCGCCATCGTGCACCCGACCTTCGTGCACGACTTCCCGACGGAGGTGTCGCCCCTGTCGAAGCAGCGGGACGACGACGCGGACACCGTCGAGCGCTTCGAGCTGTTCGCGGCCGGCATGGAGCTCGCGAACGGGTTCAGCGAGCTCAACGACCCCGTCGAGCAGCGGCGGCGGTTCGAGGCCCAGATCCGCGATCGGCAGGGCGGCGACGCCGAGGCGCATCGCATGGACGAGGACTACGTCCGGGCCCTGGAGTACGGTCTGCCCCCCACGGCGGGGGAGGGCATCGGCATAGACCGGCTGGTGATGGTGCTGACCGACAGCGCGTCGATCCGCGACGTGATCCTGTTCCCCCTGATGCGGGCCCGGTGAGGGGAGCGGACGGGGCTCGATGCCCTGCCGCGTGCCGCACGCCCGGCCCGCGGAGACGGGCCGCCGTCGGGTGTATTGGGCAACCTCGTCGATCGCCGCCTTCAGGACGGTGACGGGAATTGCGCTCGCCACGTGGCAAGCCCGAGAGACGGCAAGGACGGGCCGGAATCGGGCGCAGTTGGCGAGTCTGTATCGATCAGCGTCGTCAGGACGGTGACGGGAGTCACCTTGCCGCGTGCCGTGCGCAGGAACCGCAGGCGGGCGGGACGGTCCTGAACGTGGTCGGCAAGGTCATATCGAGTACCGCCCCCGGGGGTGAGACGCATGCCCTTCGAGCTCTACGTCGCCACCCGCTACCTGCTGGCGAAGCGGCGCCAGGCGTTCATCTCGGTGATCTCGGCCGTCTCCGCGCTGGGGGTGACGGTCGGGGTCATGGCCCTGATCATCGCCCTCGCCCTGATGACGGGCATGCAGCAGGAGCTGCGGGACCGCATCGTGGGGTCGGCCGCCCACGTCTACGTGCAGAAGGTGCTGGGCGGGGGGTTCGTCGATCTCGAAGCGGAGATCGACGGACTCGAGACAGTCCCCGGCGTCGTCGCCGCCGCTCCGGTGATGCTCGGGTACGGGATGGCGACGGCCCACGGCGTCGACGAGTTCATCACCCTCAAGGGGGTGGATCCGGTGCTCGAGGCGCAGGTCACCGAGGTCGGCGAGTCGATCGTCGTCGGCAGCTTCGCGGCGCTGTCCGAGCCGCGGGACGGCGTCGTGGGCGGCGTGGTCATCGGCGACGAGCTGTCGCGCTCGCTTCGGGCGTCGGTCGGCGACACCATCTCGGTGCTGACGCCGCAGGGGGCGACGCTGACGCCCTGGGGGCCGGTGCCGCGCCCGCGGCGCCTCGAGGTGATCGGCGTCTTCAGCCTCGGGCTGCGGGAGTACGACGGCTCGTACGGCTTCGTCAGCCTGGACGTGGCCGGCCGTCTGTTCAACCGGGACCGGGCCGACATGATGGAGCTGCGCGTCGAGGATCTCGACGAGGCCCCGGCGGTCGCGAGCGCGGTCACCGAGACGCTGGGGGCCGAGTACTTCGCCTATGACTGGGGCCAGCTGAACCGGGAGCTGTTCTCGGCCCTGTGGCTCGAGAAGATGGCGATCGGCGTCACCATCGGGCTCATCATGATGGTGGCGGCCCTCAACATCGTGGCGTCGCTGGTGCTCCTGGTCATGGAGAAGAGCCGGGACATCGCCATCCTCAAGACGATGGGGGCCCCGTCGCGGAGCATCCGGATCATCTTCGTGCTGCAGGGCGCGATCATCGGGGTCGTCGGGACCGCGGTCGGCGCCGCGTGCGGGGTCGCGTTGTCCTGGTCCGCCGACACGTACCAGTGGATCCGGGTGCCGTCCTCGGTGTACGACATGGGGTGGGTGCCGTTCAGGGTCGAGTCGGGCAACTTCCTGCTCGTCGTGCTGGGCTCGCTCGCGGTGTGCCTGCTCGCGACCCTGTATCCGTCCCGCCAGGCGTCGCGGCTCGATCCGGCCGAGGCGCTCCGATACGAGTAGGCGTCCGGGCCGCGATGGCGCGGACTCCTTGCCTTGGGACGGTGGCGGGAATCATCTTGCCAAGTACTGCGCGCAGGAACCGCACGCCGCCGGGACGGCCCTGAACGTAGTTGGCAAGGCCATATCGATCGCTGTCCTTTTGCCATGGCTTTCCTCGATGTCCGCGCCCTCTCCAAGTCCTATGTCGCGGGCGACCGGCGGCTGAGCGTCCTGCGCGAGCTGGAGCTGGCCGTCGACGAGGGCGAGATGGTCGCCGTGGTCGGCGCCTCGGGGGTGGGGAAGAGCACCCTCCTGCACTGCGTCGGCGGGCTCGACGCCATCGACGGCGGCAGCATCGTCATCGCGGGGACCGAGCTGTCTTCGGTCGGCGACGGCGCACGGGTCGCGTTCCGGAACCGGCACGTCGGGTTCGTCTTCCAGTTCCACCACCTGCTGCCGGAGTTCAGCGCCGTCGAGAACGTGGCCATGCCGCTGCGCATCGCGAGGGCGGCGCGGGGCGAGGCGCACCGCCGGGCCGAGGCGCTGCTGCGCGAGGTGGGGCTCGGCGAGCGGCTGACGCACCGCCCGGGCATGCTCTCGGGCGGCGAGCAGCAGCGCGCGGCGGTGGCCCGCGCGCTCGTCATGCAGCCGGCCCTGCTGCTGGCCGACGAGCCCACCGGCGACCTCGACGAGCAGACCGGCCGCGACCTCCACGCGCTGCTGCGCCGCCTGCACGCGGCGCGGCGGCTCACGTCGCTCATCGCCACCCACAACCTGCAGCTCGCGGCGGCTTGCGACCGCGTGCTCCGGCTCGAGGACGGCCGCCTGCGGCCCGCCTGAGCGGCCCGGGCCCCCGTTCCGGGCCGCATCGCCGGGGAGCGGCTTGCGACCGCGTGCTCCGCCTCGAGGACGGCCGCCCGCGGCCCGCCCGAGCGGCCCGGGGGCCCGTTCCGGACCGCATCGCCGGGGAGCGGCTTGGCCCGCGTGCTCCGGCTCGAGGACGGCCGCCCGGGCCCGCTCGAGCGGTCCGGGGGCCCGTTCCGGACCGCATCGCCGGGGAGCGGCTTGGCCCGCGTGCTCCGGCTCGAGGACGGCCGCCTGCGGCCCGCCCGAGCGGCCCGGGACCCCGTCCAGGACCCATCGCCGGGGACGGCGGTCGCCGGCGGCCGGGGGCGCCGCTCTCCTCGAACATCCCTTACCCCTTCGCCTACGTCGGGACGCCCGTCTGGTTTCCCGTCTGGAATTCGACCCGAGAGCTTGCCTTATAATGGCGAAATCGCCTTCGTGCGGTCTCGCCGGCGTCCCCCAGTGGGTAGCTCCGCCGGTTGTCGCGGTGACAACGGGAGTTTGCGCCTCGAACGGCGCGGGCTCCCGAAGGGTGGGTCGAGCGCCAGGCGGAGGCCGCGGCTCGGACCTTGCGGTCGCGTTCCGGCGGCGATTGGCGGGCCGGGGGTCAACCGATGTTCGAACGCTACACCGAGCGCGCACGTCGGGTCCTGTTCTTCGCCCGCTACGAGGCGAGCCAGCTCGGGAGCATCTCGATCGAGACCGAGCACCTGCTGCTCGGGCTCATCCGCGAGGGCAAGGGGCTGACGAGCCGCATCTTCGCGCGCTCGCACCTGTCGCTCGAGGGCATCCGCAAGGACATCGAGGGGCGGACGGTGTTCCGCGAGAAGGTGTCGACCTCGGTCGAGATTCCGTTCAGCACCGAGACCAAGCGCGTCCTGCAGTTCGCGGCCGAGGAGGCCGACCGCCTGCTGCACAACTACGTGGGCACCGAGCACCTGCTGCTCGGCCTCCTCCGGGAGGAGCGTTGCGTCGCCGCGTCCATCCTCGTCGAGAAGGGCATGCGGCTGAACACCGTGCGCGAGGACATCGTCCAGCTCCTGAACGAGAAGACCACCCTCACGCGGGTCAAGGAGACGCCGCTGCTCGCCGAGTTCAGCCGCGACCTCACCGAGAGCGCGATGAAGAACCAGCTCGACCCGCTGATCGGGCGCGCGCTCGAGCTCGAGCGGGTGCAGCAGGTGCTGTGCCGCCGCAACAAGAACAACGCGGTCCTCATCGGCGAGCCGGGGGTCGGGAAGACCGCGATCGTCGAGGGCCTCGCCCAGCGGATTGTCGGGGGCGACGTGCCGCACTTCCTCGCCGACAAGCGGATCCTCGCCCTCGACATCTCGCTGATCGTCGCCGGCACCAAGTACCGGGGCCAGTTCGAGGAGCGCCTCAAGGCGATCATGAAGGAGCTGGTCGAGAACCCGAACATCATCCTGTTCATCGACGAGCTGCACACGCTGGTCGGGGCGGGCTCCGCCGAGGGGTCGCTCGACGCCGCGAACATCCTCAAGCCGGCCCTGTCGCGCGGCGAGATCCGGTGCATCGGGGCCACCACCCCGGCCGAGTACCGTCGGCACATCGAGAAGGACCGCTCGCTCGAGCGTCGGTTCCAGGCCGTCAAGGTCGAGCCGACGAGCGAGACCGACGCCCTCGAGGTGCTGCTCGGCGTCAAGGACCGCTACGAGTCGTTCCACCACGTCACCTATACGCCGGAGGCCCTCGAGGCGGCGGTCTATCAGTCGAGCCGCTACATCACCGAGCGGTTCCTGCCCGACAAGGCCATCGACCTGCTCGACGAGGCGGGGTCCCGCGCCAAGCTGCGGGAGGCCCGGTTCAGCGAGGAGCTCGGCGACATCAACCGCGACATCCGCGCCGCCGTCGAGCAGATGGAGAGCGCGGCGGCGCAGAAGGACTTCGAGAAGGCCCAGTACTTCAAGGAGCAGGAGGTCGTCGCCCGCGAGAACCTCCAGTACGTGCGGGAGCGTTTCGACGAGCGGGTCGGCACGGTCGCGATCGAGGTGGGCAAGCAGGACATCGACGGCGTCGTGGCGACGTGGACGGGCGTGCCCCTGACGTCGATCAACAAGGACGAGGGCGACCGGCTGCTGCAGATGGAGAGCGAGCTCCACCGGCGGGTCATCAGCCAGGAGCACGCCACGTCGGCCCTCGCCCGGGCCATACGGCGGTCGCGCGCGGGCCTGAAGTCGCCCAACCGGCCCGTGGGCAGCTTCGTGTTCCTCGGCCCCACCGGCGTCGGGAAGACCGAGCTCGCGCGGGCCCTCGCGAACTTCCTGTTCGGGAGCGACTCGGCCCTCGTCCGCTTCGACATGTCCGAGTACATGGAGAAGCACTCGGTCTCGAAGCTGATCGGGTCGCCGCCGGGGTACGTGGGGCACGAGGAGGGCGGCCAACTCACCGAGAAGGTCAAGCGGCATCCCTATTCGGTGGTGCTGCTCGACGAGATCGAGAAGGCCCATCCGGACCTGTTCAACATCCTGCTGCAGGTGTTCGAGGACGGGCACCTCACCGACGGGCTCGGGAACCGCATCAGCTTCAAGAACGCGATCATCATCATGACCTCGAACATCGGGGCCCGCTTCATCCAGAAGAAGGCCTCGATGGGGTTCCAGCCCTCGGACGCGGGGCAGGTCCAGCGCAACGTCAGCGAGATGGTGCTGGGCGAGGTGCGGCGCACCTTCAACCCCGAGTTCCTCAACCGGCTCGACGAGGTCATCGTCTTCGACGCCCTCGTCGACGACGACCTGCGGCGGATTACGGAGATGCTGGTCGACCAGCTCAACGAGCATCTCGTCGATCGCAAGCTGCAGATCAGCCTCGCGTCGGAGGTGGTCGACTGGGTGATCGAGATGACGTGCAAGGACCGCTCGTACGGCGCGCGGCCGCTCCGGCGGGCGATTCAGCGGTACGTCGAGGATCCGCTCTCCGAGGAGCTGATACGCGGCCGGCTGCGGGGCGGTGAGATCGAGGTGTATCTCGACGGCGGCGAGCTGAGCTATCGCGACGCGGCGCGGACCTACGACGGCCGCCGGCTGACGGCGAGCGTCTAAGGAGCAGGGGGTTGCTGCCGTTCGCCCCCCCTCGCGCGGGAGAACACGGCAGGACGGACGGGAAGACCATGAGACGTTACAGAGTTGCGGCGGTGGCGATCGCCCTCGCGGGGATGGGACTGGGTCCGATCGCCGCGTCCGCGGCGGCGGGCGAACCGGGAGCGGCGGGCGGACAGTTCCAACCCTCCCCGCTGCCCCCGCCCGACTCGCCGACGCTGTTCACGACGCTCCAGATTCTGGCCCCCACCCAGGGCAACGTCCTCAGCGTCGAAGGCCAGACGTACCTCTACTACATGGAGATCGACGAACTCGTCAGCCTGCCCTCGCAGGGACGGTGGACGCCCTGGGACGAGACCATCGAGCAGGTCCTGCTCGAGGACTTCCAGCGGCTGTGGGACACCGGCTTCCTGACCGACCTGACCATCGAGATCGTCGACGATCCGTATCCCAACGGGGTCCAGGGCCGCCGGGCGGTCTTCCTGCTCGAGGAGCGCGAGCGGGTCCGCATCGTCAACTTCGAGGGGTCGGAGGAGTACGACCGGGCCGAGATCGACGACGCGATGGAGTCGGTCGGCATCGAGCTGCGCCTCGACAGCCGCATCGGGCCGGGCGTGATCAGGCGGACCGAGGGCCTGCTGCGGGAGATGTGGGCCGAGAAGGGGTTCCAGTTCGCCGAGGTGACCCACGAGATCACCCCCCTGGCCGGCGGGCCCCGAGTCGTGCAGCTCACGTTCAACATCGACGCGGGGCCCAAGGTCCACGTCTCGGACATCTCCTTCGTCGGCAACGACAACGTGAGCGAGCGGTCGCTCAAGCGCCAGATGAGGTTCACGAAGGAGCGCTGGCTGTTCTCCTTCATCGGCGGCCGCGGGACGTACCGGCCGTTCGGCTTCGAGCAGGACGCCGACCTGCTGGTGGCGCACTACCGGAACAACGGCTACATCCAGGCCCAGGTCGGCCAGCCCGAGCTCGAGTACCTGGACATGTCCGAGTCGGGCGAGAGCCGTCCCGTGCGGCTCCGGATTCCCGTGAGCGAGGGAGAGCGCTACCGCGTCGGGACCCTGGACTTCGACGGGCACGACGTGCTGCGGACCGAGGCCCTGAGCGGGATCTTCTCGGGCCTCGAGCCGGGGGACTACTACTCGGAGCAGGTCGTCCGCGACGCGTTCGACGTCGCCCGCGAGGCCTACGGCGCCATCGGGTACTACGAGATGACGGTGTTCCCCGATCTGGCCCCGCGCCTCGAGGACGACGGGTCGCCGGCCCGGATCGACGGCGACCCCGTCGTCGACGTGACGATCCAGGTGCAGGAAGGCGAGCAGTACTTCGTCAACCGCATCACCTTCGTGGGCAACAACACCACCCACGACGAGGTCATCCGGCGCGAGATCAGCCTCTTCGAGCGGGGCGTCTTCAACACCGAGGCGCTCCGGTTCAGCGTCCGCCGGCTCAACCAGCTCGGCTACTTCGAGCCCCTCGACGAGGACACCGCCATCCAGATCGACAAGCGCCCGGGCGTCGACAACGAGGTCGATCTGACCCTGGAGGTCGAGGAGACGAACCTCAACCAGCTGACGTTCGGGGCCGGTGCCTCGCAGTTCGACGGCTTCTTCTTGCAGCTGGCGTTCCAGACCACCAACTTCCTCGGCCGCGGCGAGTCGCTCTCGCTCTCGCTCCAGAACGGCGAGCGCATCAAGAACTACGTCCTCGGGTTCACCGAGCCGTATCTCTTCGGCAAGCCCATCACCGCCGGGTTCAACGTCTTCCGCCGCGACATCCGGTTCATCAACCAGTTCACGCAGAGCTCGATCGGGGCCACGACGTCGTTCGGGATGCGGGCGGGACGCTGGTCGCAGTTCTTCCTCGGGTACTCGTTCGAGGAGACCGACGTCGGCGAGCTCAACCCCGCGTTCCTGAACCCCCGGCTGCTGCAGTTCAACCCGTTCTTGCAGGACGCCCTCCTGCTCGGCGAGGGCGGGGCGCGGACGATCAGCTCGGTCACCCCCTCGTTCGTCTACAACACCGTCGACCACCCGATCTTCCCGATGACCGGCCACCGGTACACGGCGGCGTTCGAGGTGGCCCCCGGCAGCGTGCTGCGCGGCAACACGCACTTCTACAAGCCGTCGTTCGAAGGGGTGTGGTTCCTGCGTCATCACCCGAAGCTGACGTTCGGGTTGCGGGCCCGGGCCGAGTACATCGCGCCGATCGCGGGGACCGAGACGCTCCCCATCTTCGAGCTGCTGGCGATGGGGGGCGAGTTCAGCCTGCGCGGCTTCGACATCCGCACCGTGGGGCCGAACGACCCGCTCGTCTTCGACGGCGCCGGGAACATCGTCTCGGGCAGCGGACTGGTGATCGGCGGCAACAAGAGCCTGCTCTTCAACGCCGAGTACATCTTCGCCATCGCCAATCCCGTGCGGCTGCTCTTCTTCTACGACACCGGCCAGGTCGCCGACTTCGGGCAGGCGTTCTCGGGCGACCTGTTCAGGACGTCGACGGGGGTCGAGCTGCGCTTCTTCATGCCCGTCCTCAACGTGCCGTTCCGGCTGATCTACGCCTGGAACCCCCACCGCGAGGGGATACTCAACGATCGGTTCCAGCCTCAGGAGGCGACGGTCTTCAAGTTCGCGGTCGGATCCACGTTCTGAGCCGGCGTTCGCGGGGGACCGGCGGAAACTGTTATCGTATTGGGTGCTTCGGGGGGGGCGGGCGCCGGTGCGCCCTCACCCCCGGGTTGGTGTTGCAGGGTCGAAAACGATCGAGGGACAGATCCGATGAGATTGCTGAGTGCAGTGGCGGCGGCGACGGTCGCCTGTGTCGGGTTGATACCGGGGGCCGTCGGGGCGGAAGCGCAGGCGCGCCAGGCCCCGCTGCCGTTCCCGGCGGACGCCAGGTACGCCTATGTCGACCTGGCGCGCATCGCGGCCGAGTCGGCCGCGGGCCGCGCCGCGAACCAGCAGCTTCAGCTACTGATGCAGCAGAGGCAGCAGGACCTCCTGGGGCGCCAGCAGGCGCTGCAGACCCGGCAGCAGCAGCTCCAGCAGAACGCCAGCGTGATGAGCCCCGAGGCTCAGCTCGCGGAGCAGCAGGAGATCCAGCGTCTGGACCTGGAGCTGCAGAGGCTGACCCAGGACGCGGATGCGGAGCTCCAGCAGCTCGATCAACAATTGCAGCTCCAGTTTCAGAACAGCCTGATACCGGCGATCAATCAGGTCGCGACACAGAGGCGACTCCACTTCGTCTTCAATGCCGCCACGGGCATATTCGCCTGGGCGGATCCCGCGCTCGACATCTCCACGGACGTCATCCAAGAGCTCGACCGAGCCTCGGGAGGAGAGTGACGTCGAGCCCGGCATCCTCGGCACCGGCTGCGGCCGGCCTCTCCGACGGATTCGACGGGGCCCTCGACCGTCTCTGCTTCCGCTATCCCTCGGTGCTGGTCGACGACGTGATCGAGCACGAGCCGGGGGCGCGGCTCGTCGCGGTCAAGAACGTCACCGTCAACGAGGAGTTCTTCCAGGGCCACTTTCCGGGCAATCCGGTCATGCCCGGGGTCTTGATGATCGAGACCCTCGCCCAGGCCGCGGCGGTGCTGGTTCTCGAGGCGGACGGCGAGACCGCGGCCCTGCGCGCGGTGCTCCGGGGCGTCGACGGCGCCCGCTTCCGGCGCCAGGTCGTGCCGGGCGACCGGCTGCGGGTCTCGGTGTCGATTCGCCGCCGCCGGCGGCGGATGGCGGTGGCGGCGGCGGTGGCCCACGTGGGCGACCACGTCGTCGTCGAGGCCGAATTGCGGCTGGGTCTCCTGTTCGACCGGGCCCGCATCGATCGCACCGCGCGGGTGGCCCCGGGAGCGCAGATCGGCGCCGGCACCGTGGTGGGGCCGAACGCCGTGATCGGACCGCACGTGCGCATCGGGCGCGGCTGCCTCGTCGGGGCGTCGGCGGTCGTCGACGGGTGGACCGAGATCGGCGACGAGACGCAGGTGTTCCCGTTCGCCTCCGTCGGCCTGATTCCCCAGGACACGAAGTTCCGGGGAGAGCGCACGACCCTCGTCATCGGGCGGCGCAACGTGTTCCGGGAGTTCGTCACCATCCACCGCGGGACGGCGCAGGGCGGGGGCGTCACCCGCATCGGCGACGACAACCTGTTCATGGCCTACGTCCACGTCGCCCACGACTGCCGCATCGGCAACCGGGCCATCCTCGCCAACGCGGTGATGCTGGGCGGCCACGTCGCGGTGGAGGACCACGCGTTCATCGGGGCCGTCTCCGGGGTGCACCAGTACTGCCGCATCGGCCGCCACGCCTTCGTCGGCGGCGCCTCGGTGGTGACCCTCGACGCGCTACCCTACGCGCGCAGCGTCGGCAACCGGGCGCGCATCTACGACCTGAACACGGTGGGGTTGGAGCGCCGGGGGGTTCCGCAGGAGACGATCGCGCAGCTCAGGCGGGCGTTCCGCCACCTGCTGCAGTCGAAGCTCAACACCACCCAGGCCCTCGAGCGCATCGAGCAGGACCGGACGCTCGTCGCCCCGGAGGTGGCCTATCTCGTCGACTTCATCCGCTCGTCCCGCCGTGGGGTCCACCTCCGCCGCCGCATCCGCCGCCTCGAGGTGACGCCGGGCGATGAGTAGCGGCAGCCGCCGGGCGATGAGCGGCGGCAGCCGCCAGGCGGGGAGCAGCGGCAGCCGCCGGGCGGGGAGCAGCGGCAGCCGCCGGGCGGGGAGCGGATCCCCCGAGGCGCGGCGCCGGGGCCGGGACGGAGTGACGCCATGCGGCTCGGCCTGATCGCGGGAAACGGCCGGTTTCCGTTCCTGGCCCTGGAGGGGGCCCGCCGCCTCGGCCACGACGTGACCGTCGTCGCCATCAGGGAGGAGACGAGCCCGGCCCTCGTCGAGGCGGCGGCCGGCGATCCGCCCGCCGCCGTGCACTGGGTCTCGCTGGGGCAGGTCGGCCGGTGCATCTCGATCCTCAAGGACGCCGGGGTGACCCGCGCGGTCATGGCCGGGCAGGTCAAGCACACCCGGCTGTTCGCCGACATCGTGCCCGACCTGGGGGGGCTGAAGGTGCTCGGCCGTCTCCGGACGAGGAACACCGACGCGGTGATCTCTGCGGTGGCGGCCGTCCTCGCCGACCACGGGATCGAGCTCGAGAACTCGACCGCCTTCCTGCGCCCGCTGCTCGCGGGGAGCGGCGTA
Organism: Vicinamibacterales bacterium; assembly: GCA_965207675.1. GTDB lineage: Bacteria > Acidobacteriota > Vicinamibacteria > Vicinamibacterales > UBA8438 > JAJEEA01. Next base: position 2,204,049 of record CBDBMY010000011.1, on the reverse strand, counting down.
TTGACCGCCCGCCCGCCGTCGGCGGAGGAGCGGGCGGACCTGGACTTCGGCTATCGCATGGCCGACGCCGTCGCCGCCCTCGACATCGGCCAGACTATCGCGGTGAAGGACCGCGCGGTGGTGGCGGTCGAGGCGATGGAGGGCACCGACGCGGTAATCGCCCGCGCCGGCGAGCTCGCGGGCCCCGGCGTGTGCATCGTCAAGGTCGGCAAGCCCGCCCAGGACATGCGGTTCGACGTGCCGGTGGTGGGCCTGCCGACGCTGGCCGCCATGGAGCAGGCGGGCGCGAGGGCGCTGTCGATCGACGCGGGGCGGGCCCTCGTGCTCGACGGACCGCGGTTCTACGCGCGGGCCGACGCCCAGGGGGCGGCGGTGGTGGGGCGCGAGCAGGCAGCCCGTCGCGAACCCCCGCGTTGCACAGAGAGCGGCGAAGCGCCCGCCTGACAAGGCGTGAGGAGGGCGCATAGTGGGTCATATGCAACCGACGAACAACGCAGTCAGGCGGGATGCAGCGCCGCTCGAATGCAGCGGGGGCTTTCGCCACGGGCTGCCTGGGGCGGAATGAGCTCGCCCGCGGCCTTCTCTGGCGACGCCTTCTCCGGTGAGGCCTCGCGCCGGCGGGCCGGCCGCCGATGACCGCCTCGACCGCGGGCGGGGCGCCCCGAATGGCGGTGGTCGGGGTGGGGCACTTCGGCCGGCATCACGCGCGCATCCTCTCCGCTTCCCCCGGCGTCAGGCTGGAGGCCGTCGTCGACGTCGATCCCGAGGCCGCGGCCCGGGTGGCGGCCGAGGCCGGCGTTCGCCCCGAGACCGACGCGGCGGCCCTGCACGGCCGGGTGGACGCGGTCACCGTCGCGGTGCCGACCGACAGGCACCGGGCGGTCGCCGTCCCGTTGCTGGAGCGGGGCATCTCGGTGCTCGTCGAGAAGCCGATGGCGCGGTCGCTCGACGAGGCCGACGAGATGATCGCGGCCGCGAGGACCGGCGGGGCGGTGCTGGCGGTCGGGCACACCGAGCGCCACAACCCCGCGGTGACCGCCGCCCTGCCGCTGGTCGAGGCCCCGCGCTTCATCGAGGTGCACCGCATCGGCGCCTTCTCTCCCCGAAGCCTGGACGTCGACGTCGTCTTCGACCTGATGATCCACGACCTCGACATCGTGCGGACCGCGGTCGGCGGGGAGGTGGCCGCGATCGAGGCGGTCGGGGTGCCGGTGCTGACCGGCCACGTCGACATCGCCAACGTCCGGCTGCGGTTCGCGTCCGGGTGCATCGCCAACCTGACCGCGAGCCGGATCAGCCGGGACCGGGTGCGCAAGCTGCGGTTCTTCCAGCGCGACGCGTACATCTCGGTCGACTGCGCGCGGCGGGAGGTCGAGGCCTGGCGCGTCAGGCGCGCCGCGGGCCGGGCGCCGGTCATCGACGGGGGGCAGGTGGAGGTGCCGCCGGGCGAGCCCCTCGCCCTCGAGCTCGGCGACTTCGTCGGGGCGGTCTCCGGGGGTGCGGCCCCGCGGGTCGATGGGGCCGAAGGCCGTCGGGCGCTCGCCCTCGCGGTCGAGGTGGCGGCGGCGTTGCGCGACGGCCTCGCCGTCTCCCCGGGCCAGTTGGCAAGGTGATTGCTTCGGTTCGGTGGAGGGGGCCCCTTCGGCGGGGCGCAGGGGAGTGGCGGAGGGGGTGACGTCCATGCATGACGATCTGGCCGCGGTGCTCGACAAGGTCGAGGCCGGCGAGGCGCTCGACGACGGGGACTGGCGGGCGCTGACGAGCGGGCACGACCTGATCGCGCTGGGCATGGCCGCCGACGGCGCCCGGCGGCGCCGGCACGGAGACCGGACGACCTTCGTCCAGGTCGTGCCGGTGCCGGTCGACGCCCCGGCGATCCCCGACCCGGTGGCCGCCGACGCGGGGGAGCTGCGGTTGACGGGCCGGCCCGAGACGGCCTCGGCGGCGGTGGCCGCGGTTCGGGCCCTGGCCGCCCGGGCCGGGGGGACGCCCGTCACCGGGTTCGCCTACGGCGACCTCGAGGCGCTGTGCGGCCGCGATGCGGCCCGCCTCGGCGGCCTCCTCGTCGAGCTTCGGGAAGCGGGGCTGGCCCGGTTGACCTCGCTCGCGGCGGATGCGCCGGACCCGGAAACCGTGGTTGCGGTCCTCGGCGAGAGCGGCCTCCGCGTCTCGAGCCTGACGCTGGGCGGGGCGGCGGGAGACGACCTCCGGGGGCTGCTGCAGCGGGTCGGTTCCGGGGACGGCGTCGGCAGCGTCTGCCGCGCCCTCGCCCCGTTGCCCCCGGTCGAGCCGTCGCCGCCGGCCACCGGCTACGCCGACCTCCGTCAGGTTGCGCTGGCGCGGCTCCTGGTTGACAATATCGACTCGATTCAGGTCGACTGGTCGCGCCACGGGCCGAAGCTGGCCCAGGTGGCGTTGACGTTCGGCGCCGACGACGTCGACGCGGTGCCGGCCGCCGCGTCGCACGACCAGGGGTGGCGCCGCTCCCCGCGGGAGGAGATTCGCCGGAACATCACGGCGGCCGGCTTCGTGCCGGTCCCGCGGAACGGCCGTTTCGAGGCACTCCAGTCATGAGTCCAGTTCGCGTCAGCGCCGTCGAGTACCTGAACGCGAGGCCGCTCGTCGAGGGCCTCGGAGACAGGACCGACCTGTTCGATCTCCGGTTCGACGCGCCGGCCCGGTGCGCCCACCATCTCCACGACCGGTCCGCCGACGTCGCGCTGATTCCCTCCATCGAGTACCTCCAGAACCCCGACTACCGCATCGTGCCCGATCTCGCGGTGGCGTCCGAGGGCGAGGTGGCCTCCGTCGCGCTCTTCACCACCCGGCCGGTGACGTCGCTCCGGTCCATCGCCGTCGACAGCAACTCGCGGACCGGGGCCATGCTCCTCCGGATTCTCTGCGCCGAGTCCTGGGAGATCGAGCCGAAGCTCGTGAAGCTGCGGCCGGACCTGCCGGTGATGCTGAAGCGGTGCGACGCCGCCATGATCATCGGCGACCCGGCGTTGTTTCTCGAGCACGAGGAGCAGGGCCTCGAGAAGGTCGACCTCGGCGAGGAATGGACGGTCCTGACCTCGCTGCCCTTCGTCTGGGCGGCGTGGGTGGGGCGCCGCGGCGCGCTGACGGCCGAGCACGGCCGCGCCCTCGCGGCGGCCCGCGCCCGGGGGGAGCAGGCCGTCGACGACATCGTGGCCCGCCACTGCCCCGACGAGGAGCAGCGGGAGGTCGGCCGGCGCTATCTGCGGGAGAACGTGTCGTTCGGCCTCGACGAGCGGGCGCGGGACGGCCTGCGGAAGTTCTACCAGTACGCGTACGAGCAGCGGCTCGTCCAGGTGCAGCGGGACCTCCGCTTCTACGAGTGGACGGCGGAATGACCATCGCGTCGATCGCCGAACGCGTGCGCGAGGGCCGCCGCATCGACGGCCGCGAGGCGTTGCGCCTCTACACCGGGGCGTCGACGGCGCTGCTCGGCCGCCTCGCCGACGGCATTCGGGCCCGCCGGCATCCCTCCCGGGTGGTGACCTACATCATCGACCGTAACGTGAACTACACGAACGTGTGCGTGGCCCGCTGCAACTTCTGCGCGTTCTATCGCCCCGTGGGGTCCTCCGAGGGCTACGTGCTCGGCTTCGACGAGCTGTTCCGCAAGATCGACGAGACGCGCGCGGTCGGGGGAGAGCAGCTCCTGCTGCAGGGCGGGCACAACCCCGATCTGCCCCTCGAGTGGTACGAGGACCTGTTCTCCGCCGTCAAGGCCCGATATCCCGGCTTCAGGCTCCACGCCCTGTCGCCGCCCGAGATCCTCCACCTCTCGAGGCTGTCGCAGGCGCCGGTGGCGGAGGTGGTCCGCCGGCTGGTGAGGGCCGGGCTCGACAGCGTCCCCGGCGGCGGCGCCGAGATTCTCGTCGACCGGGTGCGCCGCGAGCTGAACTGCTATTCCAAGGCGACCGCCGACGAGTGGCTCTCGGTGATGCGCGAGGTGCACGAGGCCGGCCTGCGGTCGACCGCGACCATGATGTACGGCAGCGTCGACACCCCCGCCGAGCGGGTCGAGCACCTCTGCCGCCTGCGGGAGCTGCAGGACGAGACGGGCGGGTTCACCGCCTTCATCACCTGGAGCTATCAGCCCGCCAACACCGAGCTGTCCGGCGTCGAGGCCACCGGCATCGACTACCTGCGCACCCTCGCGCTCTCGCGCATCGTCCTCGACAACTTCGACAACCTGCAGGCGTCGTGGGTCACCCAGGGCGGCAAGGTCGGCCAGCTCAGCCTCGCGTTCGGGGCCAACGACATGGGCAGCGTGATGATCGAGGAGAACGTGGTCCGCGCCGCCGGGGCCGAGTACTGCATGGACGAGGCCGAGATCGTGCGGAACGTCGAGGACGCCGGCTTCGTGCCGAAACGGCGCAACATGACCTACGATGTCCTCGGCGACCCCCTCTGCCGCCGCCGGGCGATACCCCGGCGCACGACCCTCGCGGTGGCCCGCGCGGCGGGAGACGCCACCGTTCCTGAAGAGCTGTCACGGTACCCGGCGCGCAGCCGCCCCGGCAAGGAACGGCGGGCGGCGTCGGGCACGCAGCCGGCCTGACCCCGCGCCGCGCCGGCGCATCGATTCGCCGGACGCGACCCGCGGCGCTCGCCCGCGCGAGGCGGCCTGCCGCGCGCGGTGCCGTCCCGGCCGCCCCCGGCGTTACACCGCGGAGTTCGCGTCGGCGAAGCTCCCACCCCGATCCACGAGGTCGCGCCCCGCATGAAGCGCTACATCGCCGACTGGGTGCTGCCGATCGTGGCGCCACCGGTGCGCCGGGGTCGCGTCGACGTACGCGACGGCCGCATCGTGGGCGTCGGGGCGGCCGACGGTCCGGCTCCGGGGCCGGTCGTCGACCTGGGGCGCACCGCCATCCTGCCGGCCCTGGTCAACGCCCACACCCACCTGGAGCTGTCGGGGCTGCGGGGCGCGGTGCCGCCGGCCGCGTCGATGCCCGCGTGGGTCGACCGACTGCTCGAGCGCCGGGCGCAGGCGGGGGCGCCGGATCCGGGGGCGATGCGCCGGGCCGTCGCCGAGGCGCGGGCGTCGGGCACCGGGCTGTTCGGCGATATAGGCAACACGACGGCGTCGGCGTCGGTTCTGGCCGAGACGGGGGTACCGGCGCGCTTCTTCAGGGAGGTTCTCGCCTTCCCCGCCGCCGGAGCCGACGCCGCCGTGGACGCTGCCGGGGACGACCTCGGCTCCCTCGAGACGGCAGGCGGGCCGAGGGTGGGGCTGGCCGCGCACGCCCCCTACTCGGTCGGCCCCGCCGCGTTCGCGGCCCTCGACGCGGCGGCCCGGAGCCGCTTCGAAGGCCCCCGATCCATCCACCTCGCGGAGTCCCCGGAAGAGCTCGAGTTCCTGCGCACCGGACAGGGCCCGTGGCGCCGGCTCCTCGAACGGATCGGGCGCTGGGACCCGGCCTGGACGCCGCCCGCGTGCGGACCGGTGGAATACCTGGACCGGATGGGCTGGCTGCGCGAGGGGCTGGTGGCGGTCCACGGCGTGCAGCTGACCGACCCGGAGCTGCGCCGGCTGGCCGACAGCGGCGCGTTCCTCGTGACCTGTCCGCGCAGCAACGCCTGGACCGGGGTCGGCCACCCGCCGGTCGAGCGGTTTCTGCAGGCGGGCGTGCGGCTCGCCGTCGGCACCGACAGCCTCGCCAGCGTCCCCGACCTCGACCTGTTCAGCGAGCTGGCCCTGATGCGCCGCCTCGCCCCGTCGGCGCCGGCCCGCCGCCTGCTGGCGTGCGCCACGCTTCACGGGGCCGAGGCGCTCGGGTTCGACGACGAGCTCGGGGCCATCGCCCCCGGTCGCCGCGCCGACCTCATCGGCGTGCGTATTCCCCCCGGCGTGGACGATGTGGAAGAATATCTGCTTGGCGGCGTCACCGCGGACCGCATCGTACGGCTCGCCGGCGCCGCCGGCTGACGCGCCGCGCCTCGGTCCGCGTCCGGAGAGCGATCGTCAAGGATGTCGACCTGCCCGGCTGCACCGCGCGCCTCCGTCCGCGCCCGGAGAGCGTCCTCCGGCGTCCCCGAGCCGGCGCCGTGGAACCGGCGCGGGCTCCGGGAGGGTTGCGCCAATCGGAGCCGAGGGCGACGATCGGCAGGATAGGCGGCCCCGACATGACGGCTTCGGCTCTCCGTTACATCCGATCGTGCTTCTCGCTCGTGCGGTTCGGCCACTCGGTCTTCGCGATCCCGTTCGCCCTCGTCGGCGCCCTCCTCGCGGCCGAGCAGCATCCCTTGACCGTTGCCCGCGTCGGCTGGATCGTCGCCGCGATGGTGACCGCCCGCACCGCCGCGATGGGGTTCAACCGGCTGGTCGACGCACGGTACGACGCCCTCAACCCCCGGACCGCGAACCGCGAGCTCCCGCGTGGGGCGCTCTCGCGCGGGGACGCGATCGGGCTGGTTTCGCTGTCGTCGCTCGCCTTCGTCCTCGTGACGACGCAGCTCGGGTGGATCTGCCTGGTCCTGTCGCCCGTCGCCCTCGCCATCGTGTTCTGGTACTCGCTGGCCAAGCGCTTCACGACGTGGACGCAGATGTACCTCGGGTTGGCGCTCGCCGTCGCCCCGGTCGGCGGCTGGCTGGCCGCGGGCGGGGGCGCGGGGTGGGAGCCCTGGCTGCTGGCCGTGGCCGTCGGCACGTGGGTCGCGGGGTTCGACATCCTCTACGCCTGCCAGGATCTGGCCTTCGATCGCGCCCACGGGCTGCGCTCCATTCCCGTCCGCTACGGCGTGGGCCGTTCGCTCGTGATTGCCCGCTGGCTGCACGTCGGGACGGTGGCGGCGATGGCCGCGGTGGCCCTGGCCGCGCCCCTCGGGCCCTGGTATCTCGCGGGGGTCGGCGGGGTCGCTGCGCTGCTCGCGTGGGAGCAGTCGATGGTGCAGGCCGACGACCTCTCGCGGGTGAAGCAGGCGTTCGACCTGAACGGGTACGTGGGCCTCTTCTATCTCGCCGCGACGGCCGGGGCCCTCCATGCCGGATGATCGCGGGCGTTGCGTCTCGGTCGGCGTCACCGGGGCGAGCGGGGCCCTCTATGCCGTGCGCACGGTGGCGGCGCTGCTCGCCGGCGGCTTCCGCGTCGAGCTGGTGGTCTCGGACTTCGGCCGCCGCCTGCTGCACGACGAGCTCGGCGAGGCCGCGTCGTGCGACCGGCTGCTCGAGTTCCTGACCGGCCGGTACGGCGAGGACGTGCAGGCGGGCACCCTCGTCGTCCACAGCAACCGCAACCTCGGGGCGTCGATCGCCAGCGGCAGCTACGCCTGTGGAGGCATGGCCATCGTGCCCTGCTCGATGAAGACCCTCGCCGGCGTGGCCCACGGGCTGTCGCGGAGCCTCATCGAACGCGCCGCCGACGTCATGCTCAAGGAGCGCCGCCCCCTCGTGATCGTGCCCCGCGAGACGCCCATGAGCCTCCCGCAGCTGCGCAACCTCGTCGCCTCGGCCGAGGCGGGGGCCACCGTGCTGCCCGCGATGCCCGCGTTCTACCAGGGCCCCCGGACCCTCGACGACCTCGCCGACTTCATGGCGGGGAAGATCCTCGACGCGCTGGGCGTGCCGCACGCCCTCTATCCCCCATGGACCGGATGACGGGAGACCGGGCGCGCGGGCCGGGCGGGGGCGGGGCGGCTCCGCTCGACAAGACCCCGGGGCGCATCGCGGGGATGTTCGACGCGATCGCGCACCGCTACGACCGCCTGAACCACGTCCTCAGCGCGGGGCTCGACCGGCGGTGGCGGCGGCAGGCGGTGGCGGCGGTCGGGGCGCCGGCCGGGGCCCGCGTCATCGACGTCTGCACGGGCACCGCGGACCTCGCGATCGCCGCCTGCCGCGGGGACGCGCCGGCCGGGACGGTCCTCGGCGTCGACTTCGCGGGGGCGATGCTCGACGTCGGGCGCCGCAAGGTGCGGGCGTCCGGGCTCGGCGGACGGGTGCGGCTGGTCCGGGCCGACGCCTGCCGGCTGCCGTGCCGGCCGTCGACGATGGACGCGGCGACCATCGGGTTCGGCATCCGGAACGTGGTCGATCCGGCGCAGGCGGTCCGCGAGACCGCCCGCGTCCTCAAGCCGGGCGGCCGGCTGGCCATCCTGGAGTTCGGGGAGCCGCGCCTGCCCCTGATTCGCGGGGCGTATCTGTGGTACTTCCGCCGGGTGCTGCCCCGCGTGGGCCGGTGGCTGTCGCGGCACGCCGACGCGTACGCCTACCTGCCCGCCTCGGTCCATGCGTTCCTCGGGCCGGACGCGCTGGCCGCGGTGCTGCGCGAGTGCGGGTTCGAAGACGTCCGCGTCGACCGCCTCGCCCTCGGCATCGTCCATCTCTACGTGGCCCGGAAGCCGGCGGGCCCCTGAAGACCCGGTTGCCGCGAAGGCCGGGTCCCGCACCCGGACCGCCACTGGGACGGGACGGGCTCCCGGCTGCGGTGCGCCTGGGCCGGGTTATACTGGAGGCCACGCTCCCGACCCATGTACTTCGACTTCGAGAGCCGCCGCTTCGAGACGCCGACCGTCGAGTCGGCGATGTCCTACCGCGAGTGCGCTCTCCTCTCCTTCTTCACCCACCTCCTGATCGCGCTGGCGGTGCTGCTGGGGCCCCGCCTGCCGTTCGTGCAGGAGGCGATGGAGCTCCGCGCCGAGAGGCTGGCGGAGCTGGCGGAGCTGGCGGCGGCCGAGCAGCTGGCCTTGCAGCAGGTTCCGGACGACGCGCCGCGGTTCATCTTCGTCGACACCCTGGCGGACCCGCCGGCGCCCGCGTCCCCGCTCGCGGCGGATCTGTCCGACCAGGACCGTGTCGCCCAGTCGCCGACCCAGGCCGAGGACCCGCTCAACGACCTCCCCAACGCCGAGGGGAACACGTTCGAGTTCGTGCAGACGCCGGACCCCGACGACGGGCTCGACCCCCTGACCTCGCCCGGCGACGATCCGGAGGCGCTCGAGGCGGCCCTCGAAGAGGCGTCGGACGGGGTCGAGGACGGCGTGCCGGAGGAGTCCGGGGAAGGCGCCGAGGAGGAGCCCGTTGAAGGAGAAGGCGAGTCCCTGCGTCTGGCTGAGCGCCTCTCGCGGCCGCGCCCCCTCGGCGATCGGCAGGGGACGATTCTGAACCGGGCGTTGCGGGGTCTCGACAGCGTCGCCCGCAACCGGCAGTACTACAACCTGCGCGGCCGTACCGACCAGTACGGCCCCGACATCCAGTTCGATTCGAAGGGGGTCGACTTCGGCTCTTGGCTGGCGCGGTTCCGTTCCCAGATCTACCGCAACTGGTTCATCCCCTACGCGGCGATGTCGATGTCGGGGAACGTCGTCCTGACGTTCAACGTCCACATGGACGGGACGCTGACGGATCTCGCGGTCGAGCGGCCGTCGACGGTCGACGCGTTCACCAATTCCGCGTACAACGCGATTCGCGGATCGAACCCGACCTACCCGCTGCCCCCGGAGTATCCGGACGACAGCGTCTTCTTCACGGTGACGTTCTACTTCAACGAGCGGCCGCCGCGGTAACCCCTGACGCCGGCATGACCGAGCCGCCGCGACTGACCGAACGCCAGCAGCTCGGTCTCCTGATCCTGTTGACGGTGGTGCTGGCGGCGGCGTTTCTGGGGTGACGTGCGATCGCCCGGGGACCCGCGGGACCGGGACGGGCGGCCGGTGCTGCTCGCCGTCGTCGGACCGACGGCGACGGGCAAGAGCGCGCTCGCGCTGTCGGCCGCGGCGCGGGCCGGCGGCGAGGTCCTGGGATGCGACTCGACGGCGGTCTACCGCGGGTTCGACATCGGGACCGACAAGGTCCCCCCCGGCCGGCAGGGTGGGATTCCGCACCATCTGATCGACGTCGTCGACCCCGTGGAGGTGTACTCCGCGGCGCGGTACGGCCGCGACGCGGCCCGGGTGGTGCGGGAGGTGACGGCGCGGGGCCGGCTGCCGATCGTGGCGGGCGGCACCGGTCTCTACTACCGGGCCCTGACGCGGGGGCTGTTCGAGGGCCCGGGACGCGACGCCGCGCTCCGTGCGCGGCTCGAGCGGGTGGCCCGCGGCCGGGGCCCCGGCGCCCTTCACCGGCTGCTCGCGCGTCACGATCCGTCGTCGGCCGAGCGGGTCCATCCCGCCGACGAGAAGCGCCTGGTCCGCGCGCTGGAGGTGTTCCTGCTGACCGGCCGGACCCTGACCGACCACTTTGCCGGGACGCGTTCGCCCATCGCGGGCCATGCCGTGCTCACGGTGGGGCTGCAGCTGCCCATGGAGCAGCTGGAGGCCCGCATCGCCGACCGGGTGGACCGGCAGCTGGCAGGCGGTTTGCTTGACGAAGTTCGGGGCCTGCTCGCGCGTGGCGTGCCCGAGGACGCGGGGCCGTTCGGGGGGCTCGTGTACCGCCAGGCCCTCGAGCATCTTCGCGGCGAGCGCGATCTGGACGGCACGCGGGAGCTCATCGTCCGCGAGAACCGCCGCTACGCCCGACGGCAGCTGACGTGGTTCAGGCGCGAGCCGGGAGTGCACTGGATGGCGACGCCGGGCGAGCATCCCGGGGCGGGCGACGCGGTCGCCGAGCTGCTCGACGCCGCCATCCGCGACGGGACGGGACGCGTGCTCTCATGATTCGACACGAGCTGGAGGCCCGCGAGGCCGAGTACCTCGCGCCGTACGCGGCGCGGAGCCGCGAGTCGAAGGGGCGGCTCCGGGTCGAGCCCGAGGACCCGATCCGGCCGGCGTTCCAGCGCGACCGCGACCGCATCCTGCACAGCAAGGCGTTTCGCCGGCTCAAGCACAAGACCCAGGTGTTCTTCTCGCCGGCCGGCGACCACTACCGGACGCGCCTCACCCACACGCTCGAGGTGGCCCAGATAGCCCGCACCGTGTCCAGGGTGCTCGGTCTGAACGAGGACCTGACCGAGGCCGTCGCACTCGGCCACGATCTCGGCCATACCCCGTTCGGCCACGCCGGCGAGGCGGTGCTGAGCCGTCTGATGCCGGGGGGGTTCAACCACCACGGGCACAGCCTGCGCATCGTCGACGTTCTCGAGAGGGACCGCCGCGGCCTCAACCTGACCTGGGAGGTCCGGAACGGGATTGCGAAGCACTCGAAGGGCAAGGACGGCGCGCCTCTCGGCCCCGAAGCGTCCCAACGCGCGGCGACCCTCGAGGGCCAGGTCGCACGGGTCGCGGACATGATCGCCTACGTGAATCACGACATCGATGACGCGGTTCGCGCGGGAGTGCTCCACCCGTTCGATCTGCCCGCGGCGTCACTGCGGCAGCTCGGCCGGACCTCGTCCGAACGGATCGGGGCTCTGGTGTCCGACGTGGTGACCGCGACCCGGGCCACGAGGCCCGACGTCGAGCTCCGCATGAGCCCGCCGGTCCTCGAGGCGCTCACGGGGTTGCGGGCGTTCCTGTTCGAGGCGGTGTACGAGAACCGGGTCGCCACCGCCGAGATGGCCAAGGCCTCCGACATCATCGGCGGGCTCTGGGAGCGGGTGCGTGGGGCGCCGGACGCCTTTGTCGACCGACGAACACTGGAATCGGACGGGGTCGATGCGGCGGCGCGCGACTTCATCGCGGGGATGACGGACCGGTTCGCCGTGCACCTGTACCAGCGCCTGTTCATCCCGCGGCCCTGGGTGACGGGGGCGGCCGGGAGGGAGGACGAGGGGGCGGGCGGTTCCCGGTGCGGCGTTTCCCCGCCATCGGGTGTAACGGGAAGGAAACCTTGAGGTTATAATGCGGGATTCGTCCGGCGCCCGGTCGGTGAGCCGGTCACCACCGGGGGGCGGAGTCGATTGAGATGGAGCCGAGGGCAGTCGGGACGGAGGGGGCGGCGACCTCCGCGCATCTCGATCTGCGCGCCATCGAGGGACCACGGACCGACGTCCGCCGGCGGTTCCCGGCCGGGTCGCTGACCCCGGACGGGGGGCGGCAGTACCGGGTGCCGGGGGTCGTGAGCCTCGATCTGCTGGTATCGAAGGGGGGGAACGACTATCGGCTGTCGGGCCGGATCGAGGGCGAGCTGGAGCTCGATTGCAGCCGCTGCCTCGAGCCCTTCCGCCTCGAAGCCGGGATCGACGTGGACCTCCTCTATCTGCCGGCCTCCGAGAACCGGGGCGACGGCGAGGTCCGGGTAGAGGAAGAAGACCTGGGCACCGCGTTCTACCGGGACCAGCAGATAGACCTGAGGCACCTCGTTCAGGAGCAGTTCCAGCTCGCGTTGCCCATGAAGCCGCTCTGCCGCACGGAATGCCGGGGGCTCTGCGTCGTGTGCGGGGGCAACCGGAACACGGCTCCGTGCGAATGCGCCGACGAGTGGGAGGACCCGAGGCTGGCCGGGTTGAAGCGTCTCCTGAAGCACTAGCCCGCCCGTGCGGCGGCGTCGGCTCGCCGGCGCGAGACTCCACGGAACGGCGCCGCCGCGAGGCGGCGGGGCCCGGCCGCCGCCGTCCGCATCGCGAGGGAATTCGAGAGCACATGGCCAATCCAAAGCGACGTCATTCCAAGTCACGCACGGCGAAGCGCCGCACGCATCAGAATCTCGGCCCGGTGTTGCTGGGCGTGTGCCCGCAGTGTCACGAACGAAGGCCGCCGCATCAGGTGTGCCCGTACTGCGGCTACTACCGCGGCCGGCAGGTTCGGCCCGTCAAGGAGGCCTGACAGACCCGGCCGCCCGACGGTCGCGGTCGTTCGCCCGTCGTCGAAACCAGTCGATGATCGCATTCGTATTTCCGGGCCAGGGTTCGCAGCACGTGGGCATGGGGCAGGCCCTTGCCGACCGGTTTCCCGAGTGCCGCGAGACGTTCGAGCAGGCCGATGCCGCGCTCGGGGTCGGCATCAGCGGACTCTGCTTCGAGGGTCCGGCCGAGCGGCTCGTGCTGACCGAGCATACGCAGCCGGCGCTGCTCACCGTCTCGACGGCGGCGGCGCGGGCGTTGACGAATCGGGGCGTGCGGCCCGGCTGGCTGGCCGGCCACAGCCTCGGTGAGTACTCGGCGCACGTGGCGGCGGGCACGTTGTCGTTCGGCGACGCGGTGCGCACGGTCTGCAACCGGGGACGCTACATGCAGGAGGCGGTGCCGGTGGGCGACGGGGCCATGGCCGCGGTGATGGGGCTGGATGCGCCGCTGGTGGAGCAGGCGTGCCGCGAGGCGGCGGGGGAGCAGGTGGTGAGCGCCGCCAACCTCAACGCCCCCGGCCAGATCGTCATCGCGGGCGCGGCCGCCGCGGTGCGGCGGGCCGGCGACCGCTCCCGGGCGCTCGGGGCGAGACGCGTTCGCACGCTGCCCGTCAGCGCCCCCTTTCACTGCGCGCTGATGCAGCCCGCGCAGGATCGGCTCGAACAGGACCTGCGGGCGCTCGTGGTCTCCGATCCGGCCATCCCCGTGGTGGCCAATCTGGACGCCGAGCCGAAGCGCGACGCCGCCGCCGCGGTTTCCGCCCTGGTCGATCAGGTGACGGCGCCGGTCCGGTGGGAGCAGGTCGTCCGGCGCCTTGCGTCGGAAGGGGTCGACACGTATGTTGAGGTGGGCCCGGGCACGGTGTTGAGCGGCCTCATCAAGCGGATCGACAGAGGCGCGCGCCTGCTGTCGGTCGCGGACCCCGACGGCGTCGACCGGGCGGTGGCGGCCCTGGCGGTGTGACCGGGAGCGTCATGTCCGGCTCCCTGGCCGATCGCGTAGCCATCGTGACCGGCGCCTCGCGCGGCATCGGGCGCGCGGCGGCACGGCGGCTCGCGGCGGCCGGCGCGGCGGTGGTCGCGGCGGCGCGCGGCGACCACGCGGACGGCGTCGCCGAGGAGATCCGGGCCGCCGGCGGCCGGTCGTCGGCGGTGAGCGCCGACGTCACCGACCCGCGGCGGATCGAAGCGATGGTCCGCACCGCGCTCGACGAGTACGGCCGCGTCGACGTGCTGGTCAACAACGCCGGCATCGTCCGCGATGGGCTCGCGCTCAGGATGTCGCCGGCCGACTGGGACGCGGTGGTCGCCACGAACCTGACGGCGGCGTTCAACTGTGCGCGCGCGGTGTTGCGGCCGATGATCCGGCAGCGCCGCGGCCGCATCGTCAACGTCGGCTCGGTGGTGGGGCGGATGGGCAACGCCGGACAGGCCAACTACGCGGCGTCCAAGGCGGGTCTGGAGGGGTTCTCGAGGGCGCTGGCGCGGGAGGTCGCCTCGCGCGGGATCACGGTGAACGTCGTGGCCCCCGGCATGATCGACACCGACATGACGGCAGGGCTGAACGGGTCGGCGCAGGCGGCGATGCTCGCGCAGATACCCCTGGGCCGGCTGGGAACGACCGAGGACGTCGCGGGCGCCATCTGCTTTCTGGCGTCCGACGAGGCCGCGTACGTGACGGGGCACGTGCTCGCGGTGAACGGTGGAATGTACATGTAGGAGGCGAGTGAATGGCGGTTGCTGAGAAGGTGAAGAGCATCATCGTGGAGCAGCTCGGCGTCGACGAGGAAGAGGTGACGTCGGACGCGTCGTTCGTGGACGATCTCGGGGCCGACTCGCTCGACACGGTGGAGCTCGTGATGGCGTTCGAAGAGGAGTTCGGCCTCGAGATCCCGGACGAGGACGCGGAGAAGATCACCCGTGTCAAGGAGGCCGTCGAGTACATCGAGGCGCATTCGAAGAAGAAGTAGGGGCGGCCCCGACGGGAGTGATTGTGAGCAGGCGGGTTGTGGTGACGGGCGTCGGCCTCGTGTCGCCGCTCGGTATCGGTACGTCGGCGACCTGGGAAGCGTTGTGCGAGGGCCGGAGCGGCATCGGCCCGATCACGAAGTTCGACGCCTCCGGCTACGCGGCGCGCATCGCCGGCGAGGTGCAGGGCTTCGATCCGCTCGCCTTCCTCTCCCGCAAGGACGTCAAGAAGATGGACGTCTTCATCCAGTACGCCATCGCCGCCGCGGACTTCGCGCGGGCCGATGCGCAACTGGACGTAACGCCGGACATCGCGCCCCGGGTGGGGGTGTACATCGCCTCCGGCATCGGCGGGTTCAGCACCATCGAGCGCGAGCACAAGGCGCTGCTCAAGGGCGGCCCGCGCAAGATCTCGCCCTTCTTCATTCCCGCCGCGATCATCAACCTGGCCGCCGGTCAGGTCTCCATCCGCCTCGGCGCGAAGGGACCCAACTCGGCGACCTGCACCGCCTGCTCGGCGTCGGCGCACGCCGTCGGCGACGCCTTCGAGACGATTCTGCGGGGCGATGCGGACGTCATGGTCGCGGGCGGGTCCGAGGCGGCGATCACCCCCATGGGGGTCGGCGGGTTCGCGGCGATGCGTGCCCTGTCGACCCGCAACGACGAGCCGACCCGCGCCTGCCGCCCCTTCGACCGCGAGCGCGACGGGTTCATCATCGGCGAGGGCGCCGGCGTCGTCATCCTCGAGGAGCGCGAGCGGGCCCTGGCGCGCGGGGCGCCCGTGTACGCGGAGCTCGTCGGCTACGGCATGTCCGCGGACGCCCATCACGTCACCGCCCCGGCCGAGGACGGGGACGGGGCCTTCCGGGTGATGAAGGCGGCGGTCGAGCAGGCGGGCATCGCGCCCGAGGAGGTCGACTACATCAATGCGCACGGGACCTCCACGCCGTTCAACGACCGCATCGAGACGCTGGCCATCAAGCGGTGCTTCGGCGACCATGCCCACCGCCTGGCGGTCTCGTCGACGAAGTCGATGACCGGTCATCTGCTCGGGGCGGCGGGGGGCGTGGAGGCCGGGATCATGGCGTTGACGGTGCGCGAGCAGGTCCTCCCGCCGACCATCAACCTCGAGAACCCCGACCCCGACTGCGACCTCGACTACGTCCCCAACGTGAAGCGGGCGGCGTCGCTCGAGTACGGCCTGTCGAACTCGTTCGGGTTCGGCGGCACGAACGCCTCGTTGCTGTTCCGGCGCCACCATGAGTCTGCGCCGTAGAACGGCGCCGCCTCCGAGGAGGCGCAGACTCGCTGCAGGGTCGGTGGGCGGCAAGCGGAGCCGAAGGGGACGATTGGCGGGCTGTTCATGATGCGGCGGACCGGGGCCGCGCGATGACGAGGAGAGAATGAAGATCGCCGTCTGCGTGAAGCAGGTCGTGACCCGCGAGTGGCCGCTGCGGGTCGACGAGGCCCGCACGTGGGTCCAGGATCGGGACGCCAGCTTCGAGATGAACGAGCCCGACGCCTATGCCCTCGAAGAGGCGTTGCGACTCAAGGAGCGGCACGGCGGCGAGGTCGTGGTCTGCTCGGCCGGGCCCGCGCGGGCGGCCCAGGTGGTCCGGGAGGCGCTGGCCCGCGGGGCCGACCGGGCGATACGGGTCGAGGGCGACGGCCTCGCCGCCGCCGACGCCGCCATGGTCGCCGGGGCCCTCGCCGCCGCCATTCGGGACGAGGGCTTCGACCTCGTCTTGACCGGTCTGCAGTCCGACGATCAGGGCTTCGCCCAGACCGGGGTCGTCCTCGCCGAGCTGCTCGGCATCCCCCACGCCACCATCATCATGGAGGTGCAGGTGGCCGATGGGCGCCTGCGGGTGAAGCGCGAGCTCGAGGGCGGGTGGTTCCAGTGGGTCTCGATGCCCACGCCGGCGCTCCTGACGATTCAGAGCGGCATCAACCAGCTTCGCTACGCGACCCTCAAGGGCATCATGGCCGCGAAGCGGAAGGAGGTCCGCGTGGTCGAGGCGGCCGCCGATCTCGCGCCGAGCCAGGAGATTCTCGAGATTCGGGTGCCCGAGAAGGCCAAGCAGACGCGAATGATCGACGGGTCCCCGGCCGATGCGGCGGCCGAGCTGGTCAAGGCACTGCGCGAAGAGGCGCGGGTGATCTGACCCCGCCCCCGGAACCCGGGCCGGGGAACGGCGCGGACTCCCGGAGATCGGTCGGCGGCGAGCAGCGCCGCGGGCGATGCTCTTCGGGCCGGGCGTCCGCGTCGTCGCACGGCGCGGACGCCCGGAGGTTGTTGGGCGCCAGGCGGAGCCTATGGCGACGATTGGCAGCGAGGTGAGCTTACCGACATGGTGCTGGTGATCGCGGAGCAACGAGACGGCGTCCTGAACAACGCGAGCTGGGAGGCGTTGGTCGCCGCCCAGCAGATCGGTCAGCCGGTGCGCGTCGCCGTCGCCGGCGGAGAGCCGGGCGCGGTGGCGGCCGAGCTGGCCGCGGCCGAGGTCGAGTCGGTCCTCGCCGTCGGCCATCCCGAGCTCGCGTCGTACAACCCCGACGGGTTCGTGGCGGCGTTCGCGGCGGTGGTGGTCGACGCCGCCCCCGACCTCGTCTTCCTCGCCCACACCTATCAGACCCGCGAGTTCGCGCCCCGGCTCGCGGCTCGGCTCGGCCGCTCGTTCATCGCCGACTGCGTCGGCATCAGGCCGCGAGACGGGCGCCTCGCGTTCGTGCGTCCGATGTTCCAGGGGAAGTTCGTGGCCGACGTGGCCCCCACCGGCCCCGCACCGCACTTCGTCAGCTTTCAGATCGGCTCGTTCCGGCCCGATGCGCTGAAGCGGGGGGCGGCCCCGGCCCCGGTCGCCGCGTTTCCGCTGACCCTGGAGCCCGGCACGATCCGGCAGTCGGTGGAAGCGCCTTTCCAGGAGGCGAAGCAGGCCGTCGACCTCACCCAGGCCGAGCGGATCGTCGCGGCCGGGCGCGGCATCAAGGCCCAGGAGCATCTGAGTCTCGTCGAGTCCCTCGCCACCGCCCTGGGGGCCGAGGTCGCGGCGTCGCGGCCGATCTGCGATTCCGGCTGGCTGCCCATGGACCGCCAGATCGGCAGCTCGGGCCAGACCGTCGCCCCGAAGCTCTATCTGGCCCTGGGCATCTCCGGCGCCATCCAGCACCTGGTGGGCATGAAGGGCTCCCGCACCATCGTCGCCGTGAACAAGGACGCCGAGGCGCCCATCTTCGAGGTTGCCGACTACGGCATCGTCGGCGACCTCTTCGACGTGGTGCCCGCGATAATCGCCGCCCTCGACAAGTGATGGAGCGCGAGACCCTCGACGTCGACGTGCTGATCG
The DNA here is from genome assembly GCA_965207675.1 of Vicinamibacterales bacterium. GTDB lineage: Bacteria > Acidobacteriota > Vicinamibacteria > Vicinamibacterales > UBA8438 > JAJEEA01. The sequence continues at coordinate 2,186,040 of CBDBMY010000011.1, read as the reverse complement.
TCGGCGGCGGTCCGGCCGGGATGTCGGCGGCCATCCGCCTCGCCGCCCTGCAGCGGCAGCAGGGGGGCGACCCCCTCGCCGTCGCGGTGCTCGAGAAGTCCCGCCAGAGCGGCTCGCACATGCTGTCGGGGGCGGTGCTCGACCCGTCGGGCCTCGACGCCCTGCTGCCCGACTGGAAGGAGCGGGGGGCGCCGCTCGAAACGCCGGTGCGGGAGGACCGCATCTACTACCTGACCGCGAAGTCGCGGTTCCGGGCGCCGATTACCCCGCCGCCCCTGCGCAACCACGGGAACTACGTCATCTCCCTCAACCGCTTCGTCCGATGGCTCGCCGAGCAGGCCGAGGCGGAGGGCGTCGACGTCTTCACCGGGTTCGCGGGCACCGAGGTGCTGTACGACGGCGACCGCGTGGTCGGGGTGAGGACCGGCGACCGCGGGGTCGACAAGGCGGGCCGGCCGAAGGGGGCCTTCGAGCCGGGCGTCGACATCAGGGCCGCGGTCACCATCTTCGCCGACGGGGTCCGTGGCAATCTCACCAAGATCCTCATTCGGCGCCACGGGCTCGACGCCACGGCCCCCCAGACCTACGCCATCGGCATCAAGGAGCTCTGGCAGGTTCCGCCGGAACGGGAGGCGCCGGGCACCGTCGTGCACACGCTCGGGTACCCGCTGCGGCACGAGGAGTTCGGCGGCGGCTTCATCTACGTGCTGCCCGAGGGGCGGGTGGCGATCGGGCTGGTGGTGGGGCTCGACTACCGGGACCCGCGCTTCGATCCCCACATGGCGTTCCAGCGGTTCAAGCAGCATCCCCTCGTGGCCGGCCTCCTCGCCGGCGGCGAGATGACCCGCTACGGCGCGAAGGCGCTGCCGGAGGGGGGCTGGTACGCCATTCCGCGGTGCCATCTCGACGGGGCCCTGATCGTAGGCGACGCCGCGGGGTTCCTCAACTCGATGCGGCTGAAGGGCATCCACCTCGCGATGCACAGCGGCATCCACGCCGCCGACGCCGCCTTCGCGGCGGTGCGCGCCGGCGACGTGTCGGCCGCGCAGCTCGTGAGGTACCGGGAGCTCATCAACCACGGCGGCATCCGAAGAGAGCTCTACCCGGTCCGCAACGTGCATCAGGCGTTCGGGGCGGGGCTGGCGGCGGGAACCGCCGTCGCGGGGCTGGCGTGGCTGACGGGCGGCCTGTGGCCGGCCCGGCCGCCGGCGAGCGAGCCCGGCCACGAGCGGCTGGCGTCGCTGGCGGGCTACTATCCCGGCGGCCCCGCCGATCCCGACACGCCGAGCAACGCGGTCAAGGTGGACCGCGCGCTGACCTTCGACAAGCTCACCAACGTGCACTACTCGGGGACCCGCCACGACGAGGACCAGCCCGTCCATCTGCTCGTGCAGGACACCGACGTCTGCCGCACCCGCTGCCGCGAGGAGTACGGCAACCCGTGCGTGCGCTTCTGCCCCGCCAACGTGTACGAGATGGTCGACGACGGGACGGGGAACGGCCGCCGGCTGCAAATCAACGCGTCGAACTGCGTGCATTGCAAGACCTGCGACATCATGGACCCCTACCAGATCATCGACTGGGTTCCCCCCGAGGGCGGGGGCGGCCCCGAGTACGAAGGGATGTAGCGTGGGCGCCGGCCCGGGCGCGGCTCCTTCCTCCCTCACTTCCTGGCAGCTCGCGCAGGCCCGGACCATCGCCGGGGTCGGCGCCCCCCTCATCGGGCTGCTCTGCCGCACCCTTCGCTGGCGCGTCGAGGGCATGGAGCACCACGACGCCATCGTGGCGCGCGGGCGACAGCCCGTCTTCGCGTTCTGGCACGGGCGCATCCTGCCCGCGACGTACTTCTGGCGCGATCGCGGCATCGTCGTCATGACCAGCCGGAACTTCGACGGCGAGTGGATCGCCCGCATCATCCGGCGCTTCGGCTACGGCACCGCCCGCGGATCGACCTCGCGCGGGGCCCGGCGCGCCCTGATCCAGCTCAAGCGGGACGTCGCGGCGGGCCGTCCCGCCGCGTTCACCGTAGACGGCCCGCGCGGGCCGGCGCGCCGCGTCCAGCCCGGCGCGGTGTGGCTCGCCGGGGTGACCGGCAGCCCCATCCTGCCCTTCCACATCGAGGCCGAGCGCCACTGGTCGGCCTCGAGCTGGGACCGGACCCAGGTCCCCCGGCCGTTCAGCTCGATGGCGGTGGCCATCGGGGCGCCGTTCGAGGTGCCCGATCCCTCGGAGGACGGCGTGGTCGAGGCGCATCGGGCCGCCCTCGAGCAGGTGCTCTCCGGGCTGGTCGACCGCACGGCGGCGATGTTGCGCGGGTAGGGGTGGTGGGCTCTCGGTCCCGGGGGTAGTCGATGACGACCGGGTGGGAAGCGGTCGGCGCTCCACTCGCCGGGGTTGTCATCAGTGCTCGGGAAGGGCTAAGCTGTCATCATGTATCGGCATCATGATCCATGCGGACCATCATAGACCTTCCCGACGATCAGATTCGACGGCTCGGCGAGATCTGCCGCCGCGAGGGCGTGTCGCGCGCCGAGGTCGTCCGCCGAGCGGTGGCCGACTATCTGGAGGCGCTGTGCCTGCGCGAGCGGGGCGACGTATTCGGCATGTGGCGGGGGCGCCACCCGGACGGCCTCGAGTACGAACGGCGCCGTCGGCGCGAATGGTCGTGAGAGATGCGCGCCCTGCTCGACACCAACATCCTCATCGACTACCTCGGCGGCGTCGACGCGGCCCGTGACGAAATAGCCCGGTATGACGCGCCTCTCATCAGTACGATCACCTGGATGGAAGTCATGGTCGGCGCGTCCGACGAGAGGGAGATGGCGCGTCTCAGGTGGTTCCTGTCCGGTTTCGGGCGCGTCGCCATCGACGACCGCGTGAGCGAACTGGCCGTAGGCATCCGGCGCGAGCGTCGAATCCGCCTGCCCGACGCCATCATCTGGGCCAGCGCCCGCAGCATCGGCGGCCTGCTCGTCACCAGGAACACCAAGGACTTCCCCGCCGACGCCCCCGGTGTTCGGGTGCCCTACTCGATCGGCGACGGCGGCGGGGACTCCGGGCGAGGCGCGTGAGTGCCCGCGAGGGCGGCATCCGCTTCGGCCAGCACGTCCTCAGGAGGCAGGTGGCCGGCAGACGAAGCTCGCGGCGTCGTCGGCGTCGCCGGAGCCCGTGTAGCTGGCGACCTCGGGGTACGGGCAGACCGGCCGCGTCATGAGCACCTCGCCGTCGCGGTCGACGCGCCGGCCGACGAGGCGGTCCGGGGCCTCGCCGTTCTCGACCCACGCCACCAGGTCGGGCAGGGCGTCGATGGTGTTGACGCCGCGCCCGCCGGCGCAGTGGAACATGCCGGGGACCATGTAGAGCCGGTAGAAGTCGGCCGCGTCGGGCGTCTCGGCCAGCACGTCCTCGTAGTAGTTCACCGCCATCATGGGGTTGAGGGCGGTGTCCGACCAGCCGTGGTAGGTGATCATCCGGCCGCCGGCGTCGCGGAACCGGGTGAGGTCGGGGTCGGTGGCGTCGAGGATGCCGCGGATGGCGTCCATGCGGTAGGGGTTCTCGTCGAAGTCGAACTCCTCGAGCGACCACTCGGGGTCGTCCCGCGTGAACGCCATGTAGCGCATGAAGGTGACCCCGAAGAGCTCGAGCAGCGGGGTGCCGCCCGCGGGGTCCACGAACCAGCGGCCCCAGCCGCTGGTCCGCGACGCGGGCCCGCCGAGAGGGTCGCCGAGCTCGGCCCCGAGGGGCTGGCCTGGGAAGTACGGCTCGCCGCGGCTGACCACGCCGCCGTAGATCTTCGCCAGCGTCTCGCCCTGCCCCTCGGTGAGGCAGTCGACGCGGTCGGCGCCCTCGCACCGCGGGTAGTCCGTTCGGGGGTCGAAGCGGCACTGCCGCGGATCGTCGATGAGGCCGTCCTCGAGGCCGTCGAGGCCGTCGCACGCCGCGTAGATCGCCTCGCCGACCCGGGCGATCTTCTCGAGCCCGAGGGGGTTCTCGCGCATCGCCCGCGCGAACCACACGCCGCCGATCTGGGTGTTGGTGAAGTCGAGCACCGGCGCCCCCGCGACGATGCCGTCGAAGTCGTCGGGGAAGCGCTGGGCCGACATCAGGCCCTGGCGTCCGCCGGTCGAGCAGCCGAGCCAGTAGTCGTAGTCGGCGGGGCGGCCGTAGTACTCGGCGACGAGGGCCTTGACCTCGACCGCGGTCAGGTGGACGGCGCGGTAGGCGTAGTCGATCTCGCCGTCCCGGTTGTCGTACGCGAAGCTCGCGAGGGGATAGCGGGCGGCGTCGTGCCCGGTGTCGGTCGAGGCCGTGACCCAGCCCTCGTCCCGCAACGCGTCTTCGCGCCCCTTCACCGGCTGCTGCCCGGCGTAGCCGCCCCCGCCCCGCATGACGAACCGTCCGTTCCAACTCGTCGGCAGGCTCGCGGCGAAGCGGATGTTGGGGCGGATCATCGCGTCGACCCAGCAGTACTCCGTCTCGGCGCCGGGGTTCATGAGCTCGGCGTCCATGACGCTGACGTCGAAGTCGGTGCGCGACAGGAGGTCGGCGCAGGCCCGCGGCGACGGACCGGCGGCCTCGGGGGGCGCGGCCCCGCAGCCGAGGGCGGCCGCGGCAAGAGCGAGCATCAGGCAGGGAGGCCCGGGTGTCGTGGGTCGCATGATGGCAGCTCCGTATGTGAGCGTCGGTGCGGCCGCCGGTCGTGCGGGCGCGGCACGCCGCTCGCGAGGGGTCACGGCTTCCCGTCCATGGCCCGCTCCTTTCGACCGTCGGCGAGCGGCGCCCCGGCGTTCGCGACGGCCGGCGTCACGGACCGGCCGGCGCGCGGCGGCGTTCGCAGGCGTCCCGCACGAAGGCCTCGACCCGGGGGAACTCGGCCTCGACGGGGATCGCGTCCGGCAGGCCCGGCAGGTCCGCGCGCGCATCGAGCCAGGCTATCGCCGGTCGTCCGTATCGTACTGCCAGCATCGCCTCGCTCGCGGTGCCGGCCGATCCCGGCAGGAAGATCAGGACGTCGGACGACAGGACGTTCACGTGATTGCGCGACCGCTCGTCGCCGCCGCGTTCCCCGAGGCTGTCGAGGTGCGTCGCTATGGCCAGCTCGACCCAGGGGTTGGGGTAGCCGGGAGGCGGCCGGCCGGGCGGTCCCTCGATGCCGCGTCGGCCGCCGGCGGGCAGGATGCCGATGGCGAGGCCACCTCGGTCCGGCACGCTGACGAACGCCTCGGTGACGGCGGCCATCACCCCCGGGCCGCCGCCCGTCAGCAGGTGATAGCCGGCGCGGGCGATCCACGTCCCCACGCGTCGCGAGCGTTCCTGGTGCGGCTCGCCGCTCGCGCCCATGACGCCGACGACGGGCCGCGAAGATGTCGTTGGCATCGGAGACGAACACCGGGCCGCGTGCCGTCCGGTGCCTCCTACCGGTCCTGCGTCTGCCCGGCCGCCTGCCGCTCGACGTTGCGGGCCACCTCGAGAATGTGCCGGATGTCGTGGTTGCCCTCGTGGCACGCGTACTCGTAGAGGGGGCCGTCGCGCTTCATCAGCGGGAACTCCACGCTCCACGGCCGCGCCCAGGTCCGGTCGTCCTGCACCGTGAACTCGTAGCGGATCGTCTCCGCGTCGACGCGCGTGAAGCGCTCCACGACGCGCAGCGCCTCGGTCGACCCCTCGTAGTGGGTCTTCTCGTTGAAGTTCACGGTGTCCACCACCAGCGTGTCGCCCTCCCAGCGGCCGCGGGAGTCGCCCGGCCACTGCCGGATGCGCGGCGACAGCCGGGGCCGGTCGTCGAGGGGGACGATGCGGGGCGGGTTGTTGCTCATCTCCTGCATGACGACGACGTGGTCGGGCGTCTGGAAGATCTGCAGCATGTCGTTGTACGAGGGGGGCACCATCGGCGGGCCCTCGTGCCGCCACACCAGGCAGCGTTCCTGCAGCGTGCGGGTGTGGTAGCCCTCGTACGACGGCTCGTCGAGGTTGTAGACGAGGTGCCGGCTGGCCTCCCGGCGCTTCGCCTCGCGCTCGATCGCCGCGGGGATGCGCGGCGGGATGCGTCCGTTCGGCGGGTCCACGATCAGCGACGTGCGCCGCGTCGAGAACGTCTTCCGCTGCTCCTCGGTCAGCCAGATGGCGTTGTCGTAGTGGATGTTCTCCTGCGTCTGGCGGGTCACCGCCCGCCGCTCCTCGTCGGTCCGGGCCGCGAGGATGTTGCGCGCCCGCAGGGGGTCGACCCCGTCCTCGGCCACCAGGGCGGCCAGCCCGGCCGCTTCCTCCTCGGTCAGGAAGGCCTGGTCGGCGACCGTCTCCGGGCGTTCCAGCGGGGTATAGGTGGCGCTGGTCCAGATGCCCTGCAGGTCGGGGTCGCCCCAGGGCGTCCGCGGACCGGGGTCCTCGGTCGGCTGGCCCGCCGCCGCGAGGGGAAGCACGCCGGCTATGACCGCCGCCAGCAGCGAAACACCGTATCGTCGGCTCATGGCACGTCCTCCACACGCGTCGTCCACGTACGCGCATGATGCCCTGCCCGCACAGCGCGCGCAATACCCTCCGGCGCCGGGCAGCCCGCGGCGCAAGCCCGCGCTGCTGATGCCCCCCGCACAGCGCGCGAAAAGACCCTCCGGCGCCGGGCAGCCCGCGGCGGGAGCCCGCGCTGCACCGCGCCGGGAGGGTCCCGGCGGACGTCGCCCTCCGCAGCGGGGAATTCGGCGCGGGTTGCTCGCCTTGCACGGGCGGCGCGGGTGGGCGATCATGCGGCCATGTCGGCCCGCGGGCATCGTCGCGGGAGCTCGCTCCATTCGACCCGCGAGCCGCTGCAACGAGCCGCTATCGGGCTTCGCCCGGCGCCCGGAGGCGCCTTCGTCGCGCTGACGGCCGGGCCGCTCGGCGGGTTGGGGGTGCGGCCCGTCGCCCGACGCGAGTGACGAGGGCAGGAGGATGAGATGGCCCAGCGAGGACTCGCCGCAGTGATCCTGACCGCCGTGGCGCTGGCGGCCGCGCCAGCCGGCGGCCAGCCCCGTCCGCGGAACCGGCGGCGTCGTCGCCCCCCGGACCCCCTGGGGCGACCCCGACCTGCAGGGGCAGTGGAACAGCCAGACCTCGACCCCGCTCGAGCGGCCGGCCGAGGGGCCGCTCGCGGGGCGGGAGACCCTGCCGCTCGATGAGGCGGCGACCATCGAGGCGACCAACCGGGCCAACTTCGATCTGCCGCCGCCGGAGGGCAGCGTGGGCAACTACAACGCGTTCTGGCGCGACGTGGGCCGCGCCCTGCCCCGGACGTCGCTCATCGTCGATCCGCCGGACGGGCGCATCCCCGCGCTGTCGGCGGAAGGCCGCGCGAGAATCGAGGCCGAGCGCGCCGAGCGGAGCACGCGGGGGCCGTCGAACTCGCCCGACACCTACAGCGACCTCAGCCCCTGGACCCGCTGCATCTCGCGCGGCTGGAACGGCATCGGGAGCTGGTACAGCAGCAACTACCAGATCTTCCAGACGCCCGGCTACGTCGTCGTCTTCCAGGAGCTCATCCACGAGCCGCGCATCATCCCCCTCGACGGGCGGCCGCACCTGCCCGCGTCCGTCACCCAGTGGATGGGCGACTCGCGCGGCCGCTGGGAAGGGGACACCCTGGTCGTCGAGACCACCAACTTCGACCCCAAGACCAGCTACCAGGGCTCGCGCGACACCCTGCACCTGACCGAACGCTACACGCGCGTCGACGCCGACACCATCGACTACCGGTTCACCGTCGACGACCCCCGGACGTTCACGCGGCCGTGGACCGTCTCGCGGCCCATGAACCGCATCTCGGACCGCGTGTCGATCTACGAGTACGCGTGCCACGAGGGGAACTACTCGATGGCCGGCATCCTCGCCGGCGCCCGCGCCGAGGAGCGGGCGGCGGGGGCGGAGCCGTCGAGGTGATCCGACGCGCGGTCGGTCGGATACGATAGCGGAGCCCACGGAGACGGCGGCCCGAGGCCTGGAGGCGCGGATCGCACGACAGGACCTGCGAGTCGCAGACACCGGCTCGCCGCGGACACCGGCACTCTGACGCATGACCGGCATCCTCGCTGGCCCGTGCCGAGGAACGTGCGGCCGGCGCGACGGCGCCACCGAGGTGATCCGATTCTCTGGAAACTGGGGTAGAATACGCGCGGACTCGACTACCCGCACGCTGGAGGCCTGTATGACCGGAGGCCGGGAACGGATGCCGAGAGGTCGGTTCGTGCGGCGCGCCTTCGTCCTCATCGCGTGCCTCCTCCTGCCGCTGGCCGGCGCGGACGCGCAGCCTGTTTCGTCCGCCTCCGCCGGGGTCGAATCGCCCGCCTCGGAGCGCGCGGTCATCGACCGCTACTGCGTCACCTGCCACAGCGACCGCCTGCAGACCGGCGGGCTGTCGCTCGAGGGCGTGGACCTCGCCGACGTCGCCGCTCACGCCGAGGTGTGGGAGAAGGTGGTCCGCAAGCTGCGCGCGGGCGCGATGCCTCCCCGGCCGCGGCCGCGTCCCGACGCTGAAACGCACGAGCGCCTGCTCGCCACCATCGAGACCGCCCTCGACGCCGCGGCGAGGCTCAATCCCGACCCCGGCCGCACCGAGACCTTCCGGCGGCTGAACCGGACCGAGTACCAGAACGCCATACGCGACCTGCTCGCCCTCGAGATCGACGTCACCGCGCTGCTGCCGCGCGACGACGCCGCCTTCGGGTTCGACAACGTGAACACCGGCGGATTGTCTCCGACCCTGATGGAGCGGTACCTCGCCGCCGCCCGGACCGTCAGCGAGCTGGCGGTGGGCAGCCGGGCCCCGGCGCCCGACAGCCGGGTGGTGATCGTGCCGGCCGACCGCACGCAGGAGGACCACGTCGACGGCCTGCCGTTCGGGACCCGCGGGGGCACCGTCGTCGAGCACGTCTTCCCGTTCGACGGCGAGTACGAGATCCAGGTCCGCCTGCAGCGCAACCGCAACGAGAACGTCGAGGGGCTGAACGAGCCGCACGAGGTCGAGCTGACCCTCGACGGCGAGCGCCTGGGCCTGTTCACCATGGAGCCGAGCACGAACATGGTGATTCAGGCCAACGCCGAGTACTACGCGGACGAGGGCATCGACAACCACCTGAACGCGCGCCTGCCGGTCACGGCGGGGCCGCACCGGGTGGGCGCCGCCTTCATCAAGAAGAACTCGGCCCTCCTCGAGACGACCCGGCAGCCCTACGACGCCCACTTCAACATGGACCGCCACCCCCGGCAGCAGCCGGCGGTGCGCACCATCTCGATCGCGGGGCCGTTCGAGCCCACCGGCATCGGCGAGACGCCGAGCCGCGACCGCATCTTCTCGTGCCGCCCCGCGGACGACACCACCGAGGAGGCGGAGGCGTGCGCCACGGGCATCGTCGCGTCGCTCGCCCGGCGCGCCTACCGGCGTCCCGTCACCTTCGGCGACATCGAGCAGTTGACCGGGTTCTATCGCGAGGGGTACGCCGAGGGCGGGTTCGAGGCCGGCGTCGAGACCGCGTTGCGGGCCCTGCTGACGAGCCCCGAGTTCCTGTTCCGCATCGAGCGCGATCCCGCCGGGGCGGAGCCGGGCACGGCGTACCGCGTCGGCGACCTCGAGCTGGCCTCGCGCCTGTCGTTCTTCCTGTGGAGCAGCCTGCCCGACGACGAGCTCATCGACGTCGCGGCGGCGGGCCGCCTTCGCGAGCCGGAGGTGCTGCGGGCCCAGGTGCGGCGCATGCTCGCCGACCCCCGCGCCGGGACGCTGACCACGAACTTCGCGTCGCAGTGGCTGCACCTGAGGAACCTCGACGCGGTCACCCCCGACGCCCGCAACTTCCCCGACTTCGACGACAACCTGCGCCAGGGCTTCCGCACCGAGACCCAGCTCCTGTTCAGGAGCGTCGTCGACGAGGACCGCAGCGTCACCGACCTGCTCACCGCGGACTACACGTTCCTCAACGAGCGGGTCGCGACCCACTACGGGGTGCCGGGCATCTACGGCGACCACTTCCGCCGCGTCGACCTGCCCGCGGGCAGCCCCCGCGCGGGCGTGCTCGGCCACGGCAGCATCCTGACCGTGACGTCCTACGCCACGCGGACCTCGCCGGTGCTGCGCGGCAAGTGGATTCTCGAGAACCTGCTGGGGACGCCCCCGCCGCCCCCGCCCCCCAACGTGCCGCCCCTCGAGGAGAGCGCGTCGTCGACCGACGTCATGTCGATGCGCGAGCGGATGGTCGCCCACCGGCAGAACCCCGCCTGCGCGGTCTGCCACCGCATCATGGACCCGGCGGGGCTGTCGATGGAGAACTTCGACGCCATCGGCCGGTGGCGCGACGTCGAGGGCGAGGGCGGGGCGGCCATCGACGCGTCCGGGAACCTGCCCGGCGGCGAGCTCTTCGACGGCGTGGCCGGCCTGCGGCAGGCCGTGCTCGACCGCCCCGAGGTGTTCGTCGGCACGGTGACCGAGAAGCTTCTGATCTATGCGCTGGGGCGCGGCATCGAGCCTGCCGACGGCCCCGCGGTCCGGGCGATAGTCGCCGCCGCGGCCGCCGACGACTATCGCTTCTCGTCGTTGATCCTTGGAATCGTCGAGAGCCCGCCGTTTCAGATGAGGAGATCGCAGTCATGATGATCACGAAGATGGCCCTGCCGCGGCGGACGTTCCTGCGCGGCGCGGGCGCGACGCTGGCCCTGCCGTTGCTCGACGCCATGGTGCCGGCGGCGTCCGCCCTGGCCAACACGGCGGCGCCGCGGCGGCTCGGCTACGTGTACATCCCGATGGGGATGAACCCGGTGCCGTGGACGCCGGCCGAGACGGGCCGGCTGACCACGCTGTCGCCGACGCTGTCGCCGCTGCTGCCGAACCTCGAGAACGTGACCATCGTGACCAACCTCGAGATCAACGACGCGCACATCTCCGGCAACCACGCGTCGGCGAACTCGGCGTTCCTGACCTGCGTGCGGCCGAAGCGCACCGAGGGCAGCGACTACGTCAACGGCACCTCGGTCGACCAGATCGCGGCCCGCAAGGTCGGCCGCGACACGCCGCTGCCGTCCCTCGAGCTCGGCACCGACCTCATCGCCCAGGTCGGCAACTGCGACAACGGGTTCGCCTGCGCGTACATGAACAGCCTGTCGTGGGCGTCGCCGACCGCCCCGAACCCGACCGAGGCGGACCCCCGCATCGTCTTCGAGCGCCTCTTCGGCAAGGGCGGCACCCCCGAGCAGCGCAAGGCGCAGCTGCACCGGGACCGCAGCATCCTCGACTGGGTGCTCGACGACATGTCCCGCCTGCAGTCGCAGCTCGGCGCCGGCGACCGCAACAAGGTGAGCGAGTACCTCGACACCGTCCGCGAGGTCGAGCGGCGCATCGAGCGGGCCGAGGCGTCGGCGTCGGCCTCGCCGCTGAGCGACCTCACGCGCCCCACGAGCGTGCCCGACGTCTGGGAGGACCACGTCAAGCTGATGTTCGACCTGCAGGTGCTCGCGCTGCGGGCGGACCTGACGCGGGTCGTCACGTTCCAGATGGCGCGCGAGGCGAGCACGCGGACCTATCCGCAGATCGGCGTGCCCGAGCCGCACCACCCGACGTCGCACCACCTCGACAACCCCGAGAAGCTGGCCCAGCTCGCGAAGATCAACCAGTACCACGTGTCGCTCTTCGCCTACATGGTCGACCAGCTCAAGCACACCGAGGACGGCGACGGCAGCCTGCTCGACCACACCACCTACATGCTCGGCAGCGGCCTCGGCAACCCGAACGTGCACGACCACCGCAACCTGCCGATCGTGGTGGCGAGCGGGGCGGGGTCGCGCATCGCCGGCGGGCGCCACGTCAAGTACGACGAGCTGACGCCGATGGCCAACCTGCACCTGACCCTGCTCGACGACGTGGGCGTGCACCTGGACGACTTCGCCGACAGCACCGGCCGCACCGGCGAGATCGTCGAGCCGTTGTCGCTGTAGCGTTCGCGGGAGGCTGCAGCAGGAAGATCGCGGGCTGTCGGCCTCCGGGGCCGGCAGCCCGCGCGTTGTTTGAGGTCGCGGTGGACGGCGGCGGCCGGGTCGAGTCGGGCGCGGTGCTGCCGTCGTTACCGGGTGCGGCGAGGGCACGGCGGCCCGAGGGGTCGTGCGAGTTTTTGGGCGAGGCCGCGTGCGTGGCGGCGGCGTTTGCGATCCACGCGAGGTCGGCACGTTCGATGGCCGGGTGAAGTCGCGTTCCGTTCCGGGCGACTGGCATCGTTCACGGGAGGCATTCCTATGCGTTGTTCGATTCTCGGGCCTGTGACCCGTCCCATGGCCACCTCGTTGCTCGTCGCCGCCGTCGCGGCCTCGGGCGCCGCCCGTGCCGCCGCGGCCGAGGCGGTCGACGCCGGGCTGCTCGATGCCGTCAAGGCCGTCGATGCCGCCGCCGTGCTCGCGGCGCTCGATGGCGGCGCCGACGTGACCGCGGCCGAGCCGGACGGCACCACGCCGCTCCACTGGGCGGTGCACGCCGACGACGCCGGCATCGTGGAGTTGCTGCTGGCGGCGGGGGCGGACGCCGCCGCGACGAACCGCTACGGGGTGGCGCCCATCGCCCTGGCCTGCGTGAACGGCAACGCCGGCATCGTTCGGCTGCTCCTCGACGCCGGAGTCGATCCGAACACGACGCTGGCCGAGGGGGAGACGGCGCTGATGACGGCGGCGCGGACCGGGGCGCTGGACGTGGTGGAGCTGCTGCTCGACCGCGGCGCCGACGTGAACGCGAGCCGAGGCGTGGCGCGGTCAGACGGCGCTGATGTGGGCGGCGGCGGAGGGGCATGCGCACCTCATCCCGGCCATGCTGTCCCACGGCGCCGAAGTCAGCGCCCGGTCCGAGCGCGGCTGGACCCCGATGCTGTTCGCGGTCCGCGAGGGCGAGATCGGCGTCGTGCAGACGCTGCTCGAGGCCGGCGTCGACGTCGAGGAGTCGCTGCCGGTCATCGAGGAGCGGCGCCGCGGCGGCACCAGCGCCGAGCGCGGGGCGACGGGGCTGAACGCCTTCCTGCTCGCCGCCGCCAACGCCCACTACGAGCTCGCGGCCCTGCTCGTCGACCGCGGCGCCGACGTCAACGTCGCCTCGCGGGGGTGGACGGCACTGCACCAGGTGTCGTGGGTGCGCAAGGCGGGCATCGCCGGCAGCAACAACCCGGCTCCCAAGGGCTCCGGCGCCATGACGAGCCTGGAGTTCGTGAAGAAGATCGTCGCCGCTGGCGCCGATCTGAACGCGCGGGTCACGACCCGACCGCCGGCCGGCATCACCCGCCTGAACTTCATCGGCGGCACGCCGTTCCTCCTCGCCGCCCGCACCGGCGACGCGCCGCTGATGCGCCTCCTCGCCGAGCTCGGGGCCGACCCGTTGCTGGCCAACGAGGACGGCACCACCCCCCTCATGGTGGCGGCCGGCGTCGGCACCTCGTCGCCGGGCGAGGACCCCGGCACCGAGCCCGAGGTGCTCGAGGCGGTCGAGGTGGCCTTGGGGCTGGGCGGTGACCTGAACGAGGTCGACGACAACGGCGAGACCGTCATGCACGGCGCCGCCTACAAGCACGTGCCCACGGTGGTGGCGTTCCTTGCCGACGCGGGTGCCGACCCCGCGGTCTGGAACCGGCCGAACTCGCGCGAGTGGACCCCCCTCGACATCGTCGAGAGCGTGCCCCTCGGCCGCGGCATCCAGGACAACCCGGCCACCGCGGCGGCCATTCGCGCGGTGATGGAACGGGCCGGCGTGGCGCCGGCCGCGAGCGTTCCGTAGGATTCTGCGCCGCAGAACGGCGCGGACTCCTGCAGGGTTGGTCGGGCGCCCAGCGGAGCCGCAGGCGACGATGGGCGGGCCAGGAGTCGGCACCGCAGAACGGCGCGGACTCGTTGAGGGTTGGTTGGGCGCCCAGCAGAGCCGCAGGCGGCGATGGGCGGGCCAAGCTCCGTCCGAGGGCCCGGACGACGAAGGAGCCCTACGGCGGCGCCGAGTCAGGCGGCGACGCGCCTGATGCCGGGGATGTCGTCGAATCCACGGTCGAAGGACAGGATCTCTTCCACGCCGTGCTGACGCATCACCGCGACGTGTATGGCATCGCGGGCGGACAGTCCCGGCGAACCGAAGACGATGTCGCGCGCGCTGGTCACGTTCTCGGCGGTGACCGGGAACACGTCGTCGACGGTGCCGAGCAGAGCGTCGAAGGCCGGGTGAATCGCGTCTCGCCGGCCGAGCGCGACGTAGCGGTGCAGGATCTCCTGCAGCACCTCCGCGTCGCTGACCAGCCGCCGATTGTCCAACGTGAGGCGTTCGAGCAGCCGTTGCGCGTCGGTCTTGTGGGGATGTTCGGCGCCGACGAGGTACATCGGCACGTTCGAATCGACCAGGATCACGTCCGGTAGCCCGATTCGATCTCGACCAGCATCTGGTCGATGTCCGCGGTGGGGAAGTCGTGACGAGCGGCCGTGCGGATCGCGGCGAGCTTCCGGTCGACGCTGCCCGACGGTGCTTCTCGTGCGGCCAGGCGCAGCTTCTGGCGGACCCACTCGGAGAGAGTCAGCCCGTCGCGCGTCGCCAGGCGCCGGTACTCGCCGACCTCGACCTCGTCCATCACGACCTGCAGCCGGATACTCATGCCGGTAGTATAACAGGCGGCCCCGTCGTCCTCGACACCATCGCCAGCCCCGAGTTGTAATCGTTTTTCTTGACGAAGACACATCGATAATCATATCGTCGTCCCTGTCACTGTTTCGCCGGACGAGTCCATGATCGAATCTGGCCGGGAGATGCCGACATCGCGTCTCGCCGGCTACGCGGCCCTGGTCGAGCGCTACGGCGTCGACGTCGTTCCCCACTGGCGCACGTCGCGAGTGGCGACCCGCGGCGGGCGCCGCGTCGAGTCCGCGGCGGACATGGTGGTCGAGGTCTTCCCGCCCCGCTACTGGCCCGGCGACGCGGCGGGGGACCAGCTCGAATTCGCGCTCAAGCACGACGGGACGAACCTCGCCATCCTGGCGCGGCTGTTCCGGGTGATGCCCGAGGACGACTTGCTGGCCTACGTCCGTTCCCGGCCGACCGGCAAGTACGCCCGGCGGCTCTGGTTCCTCTACGAGCTCCTGACGGACCGGCGGCTCCCGCTGGACGACCTGAAGCAGGGAAACTACGTCGACGTGCTCGAGCCGGATGCCTACTACACCATCGACCCCGCCCGCCGAGTCCGCCGCCAGCGGGTCAACGACAACCTCCTCGGCGACCGGCGCTTCTGCCCCACGATCCGCCGCACGGACGTCCTGCGGGGCTTCGAGGCGGCCGACCTGCCCGCGCGCTGCCGGCGCATCGCATCGCGCTACCCGCCCGACCTGTTGAGGCGCGCCCTCGGCTACCTGTACGCCAGAGAGACGAAATCGTCGTTCGCGATCGAGCACGTCACGCCCACGTCGACACGGGCCGAGCGGTTCGCGGGGCTGCTGCAGCTTGCGCATCAGGAGGACTTCTGCGACAAGCCGCGCCTCGTCGAGCTGCAGAACCGCATCGTCGACGCCCGTTTCCGTGACGCCGACTACCGGCGGACCCAGAACTACGTCGGGGAGACGGTCGCGTGGGGGAACGAACGCATCCACTTCGTCGCCCCGAGGCCCGAGGACCTCGGCGACCTGATGGAGGGGCTCGTGGCCGCCCATCGCCGCATGGCGTCGGGAAACGCGCCGGCCGTGATTCACGCCGCCGCGGTCGCGTACGGGTTCGTCTTTCTGCACCCGTTCGAGGACGGCAACGGCCGCATCCACCGTTTCCTCATTCACAACATCCTGGCCCGGCGCGGCTTCACGCCTCCGGGGGTCATGGCGCCGGTCTCGGCCACCATGCTGAAGCAGGCGGCGGACTACGACGCATCGCTGGAGGCGTTCGCACGCCCGTTGATGCCGCTCGTCGAGTACACGCTCGACGCCGACGGCCGCCTGACCGTGCACAACGACACCGCGCTCTGGTACCGCTACATCGACATGACGGCCCAGGCGCAGGCGCTCTTCCGCTTCCTCGACCGGACCATCGATAGCGAGCTGGCCGGCGAGCTGGCGTTCCTGACCCGGTACGACGCGGCCAAGCGGGCGATTCAGGCGATCGTGGACATGCCCGACCGCCAGATCGATCTCTTCATTCGCTTCTGTCTCCAGAACGGCGGCCGTCTCGCCGCACGGAGACGCGCCAGGCACTTCGAGCGCCTGTCGAATGAAGAGGTCGCATCGATGGAACGGGCCGTGCTCTCTGCACAGGGCGACGATTCGACGGTCGTCTGACCGGCCGCGGGAGAGAGGGGGCCGGCATGCACAACAGCATGCCCTGTTGCGGCGCGTTGTCGATCACGCGCGGTGGCCCGATTCGATCTCGCGCAGCATCTGATCGATGTCCGCGGTGGGAGAGTCGTGACGAGCGGCCGCGCGGATTGCGGCGAGCTTCCGGTCGGTGTCGCCCGGCGTTTCGTCCCGTGCGGCAAGGCGCAGCTTCTGCCGGACCCACTCCGAGAGCGTCAGCCCGTCGCGCGTCGCGAGCCGGCGGTACCGGCCGATCTCCACCTCGTCCACGACGACCTGCAGGCGGGTCCCCATAGCGGTAGCGTAGCAAGCGGCCTGCATGAATCGCTGGCGCGAACCCGACGGATCCGGCGCCGACTCGGAGCGTCTTCGAGTCTGGACATCCGCCGGCATTGCTGCCAAGATCTGCGGTCATGCGTAGCGCATCCCGGCCGCCTGCGCGCCGGCCATGGCCCATCGCGGCGGTGTCGGTGGCGATGGCTGCGAGCCTGCTCGGGGTCTGCGACGTCGCCGACGCCCAGGTCACCCGGGCCGGCGGCCTGATCCGGCACGACCGCGGGCAGAGCGTGTCGCCGGTCTACGAGGGCTGGTACCAGCGGCCGGACGGGACCATCATCGCGTCGTTCGGCTACTTCAACCGCAACCACGTCGAAGAGGTCGCCATTTCGGTGGGGCCGGACAACCGCGTGGCCCCCGGTCCCGAGGACCAGGGCCAGCCGACGTACTTCTTTCCGCGCCGCCAGATCGGCGTGTTCACGATCACGGTGCCGGATGCGGACACCGAGGTCACGTGGAGGCTGACCTCGCGGGGCGAGACCCTGGAGATCCCGGTCAACCTCGACAGCGAGTACCTGATCGAGCCGTTCCGGGCGGCGGCCGGGCCCAGTCCGGGGAACGGCCCGCCGGTGGTCAACTTCGACCCGGCTGACGCGGGGTTCTCGGGACCCTCGGGCGGGGTCGTCGACCGCACGGTCGCGGCCGGGGACCCGCTGCCCCTCGATGTCTGGATCACCGACGACGGGCTGGGCTCGGGCCGGGACGAGACGGTGCTGACCGTGACGTGGCGCAAGTTCAGGGGGCCGGGCGAGGTCAGCTTCGAGGACGACAGCCCGGACGTCGAGGTCGAGGACGGGCCGGAGGGTGTGACCGGGCGCGCGGGCACCACCGCGACGTTGTCCGAGCCGGGCGACTACGTGCTCCACGCGGTCGTCTCCGACGGGTCGCGGCAGAGCAACCAGTGCTGCTGGACGAACGGCTACGTGCGCGTGCGGGCCGTCGACGGGACACGGTGAAGGAGAGGGCGATGAGGCATCGACAGCTTGCGGCGACGTGGCGGTTGGCGATCGGTCTGCTGCTCGGGGCAGCGGTGGTGCTGGTCCCGGCCGGGGCGGCGGGGCAGACGGCCGGCGACGAGGTGACCTTCACCCGGGACGTCGCGCCGATCCTGCAGCAGAAGTGCCAGACCTGCCACCGTGTCGGCAGCATGGCCCCGATGTCGCTGGTGACCTACCAGGAGACGCGGCCGTGGGCGCGGTCCATCCGGGCCCGCGTGCAGTCGCGCGAGATGCCCCCCTGGCACCTCGACAAGACCGTCGGCATCCAGCACTTCATCAACGACCGGTCGCTGACCGACGAGCAGATCGACACCATCGTGCGCTGGGTCGACGCCGGAGCGCCCCTGGGCGACCCCGCCGACATGCCGCCGCCGGTGGTGTGGCCGGCCGGCGACCGCTTCGAGCTCGAGGACCGGCTGGGGCCGCCCGACATCGTGGTCGAGTCGCAGCCGTGGACGATGCCCGCCGACGGCCAGGACGCGTGGTTCCGGCCGCGGGCCGATGTGAACCTGCCCGGTTCGGTGTGGGTGCGGGCGTCCGAGACGAAGCCGTCGCGCGAAGGCCGCCGCATCGTGCACCATGCGTCCACCTATCTGATTCAGCCCAAGGGGGCGGAGCTCATCGAGGCCGAGCGCGCGCTGCGGGCGGGGCAGGTCGGCGTCGACGCGGTCATCGCGGCCGCGCAGAAGCGGGCCACCGACCCCGAGGAGGTCCGCGAGCTGTTCACGGAGTGGGCGCAGGGCAAGCAGGGCGAGATCTACCCCGACAACGTCGGCAAGCTGGTGCGCGAGGGCTCGCGCGTCGAGTTCGACATCCACTACCACGCGGTCGGCGAGGAAGTGACCGACGTGCTCTCGGTCGGCTGGTGGCTCTACCCGGATGACGCTCCGCCGAAGTACAGCGCCGAGTTCGTGGGCATGGGGGCGAGCGCGGCCCAGACCCTGGAAATTCCGCCGCACTCGGTGGTCCAGCACCAGGGGATCTACGTGCTGCCGGCGCCCGCCATCCTCCACAACTTCCAGCCCCACATGCACTACCGGGGCAAGGCGTTCCTGCTCGAGGCGCTCCATCCGGACGGCGACCGCGAGGTCATCAACTACTCGGACCGCTTCGACAACACCTGGCACCTGAACTACATCTACGACCCCGACCACGCCCCGGTGCTGCCGAAGGGCACGGTCATGCAGATCACCACGTGGCACGACAACACGCGGGCCAACCGGAACAACCCCGACCCGCGCCAGTGGGTGAGCTACGGGCCGCGCACCGTCGACGAGATGGCCCACGCCAACCAGCAGGTCATCTTCATCACCGACGAGGACTACGAGCGGATCACCGAGGAGCGGAAGGCCCGGGCCCAGCTTACCGACAACGACTGACCGGGAGGTCGCACCATGCAGTTTCCCACGCGCGGCCGTTCAGCTTGGACGGCGCTGTCGTCTTGCGTCTGCGCGCTCGTCGCCGGCATCTCGGCCGGCCTCGCTTCCGAGGCGGTCGCGCAGGTCGGCCAGCGCACCACCGCCCTGAGCGGGGTGCCCGCGGTGGCCCTGCCGGAAGGCCCGGTGGTGCTGTACAGCGCCGAGCAGCCGCGCATCCGCGTGGTGCCGGTCGCGGCGGGGCTCTCGCATCCCTGGGGGATGGCGTTCCGCCGCAACGGCGACATCCTCGTCACCGAGCGGGACAACGGCGCGTTGCGGCTGATCCGGGACGGCGTGCTCGACCCGCGGCCGATTCCCGGCACGCCCGAGGTCTACCTGGGCACGCGGCTCGCCGGCCTGATGGACATCGCCCTCCATCCCGACGACGACCGCCTCGTCTATCTCACGTACTCGAAGCCGATGGAGCAGGACGGCCGCCGGGGCGCGACCATCGCCCTCGCGCGCGGGCGCCTCGACGCGGGGGCGCTGACCGAGGTGCGCGACGTCTTCGTCTCCGAGGGGTTCGGGCGCGGCGTCGCCGCGTCGCGGGTGACGTTCGGCCCCGACGGCAAGATCTACATGACCGTCGGCGGGGCCATCCGGTCGCAGACCACCGGGCAGCGCGCCCAGGATCCGGCCACTCACGTCGGCAAGGTCATCCGCCTGAACGAGGACGGCAGCGTGCCCGCCGACAACCCGTTCGTCGGCCGGCCCGGCTACCTGCCCGAGATCTACTCGTTCGGCCACCGCAACCAGCTCGGCCTGACGTTCCACCCCGACACCGGGCAGCTCTGGGCGACCGAGAACGCGCCGCAAGGGGGCGACGAGGCCAACGTCATTCTCGCGGGCCGCAACTACGGCTGGCCGGTCGCCTCCGACAGCCGGGAGTACACCGGGGTGCGGGTGTCCGACACCCCGTGGGTCGACGGCTTCGAGCGGCCCGAGGTCCTGTGGTGGCCGTCGATCGCGCCGTCGGGGCTGACGTTCTACGACGGCGACCGGTTCCCCGCCTGGCAGGGCAACCTCTTCGTCGGCTCGATGACGGTGGGGCGGATGCAGCGGACCGGCCACCTCGAGCGCATCGTGTTCAACCAGCGCGGCGAGGAGATGCGCCGCGAGTGGCTGCTCGCCGAGCTGAAGCAGCGCATCCGCGACGTCCGGCAGGGGCCCGACGGGTTCCTCTACGTGCTGACCGAGGAGGACGACGCGGCCCTGCTGCGCATCGAGCCGGCGCGGGCGATCACCGGGCTGCCGGGCAGCGTGCTGCCCCAGCGCCGCCTGCGGGCGCCGCGCATCGGGCCGCTCGCCGAGGCCGAGTGGACGGTGGCGCAGCGCGAGGTCGTCGAGCGCCACGCGGGCGGCGCCGGGCTCGGCAACGCCCTGCGCACCCTGGTCCGGGTTCCCGCCCTCGCCGAGCGGATCTTCGCGTTCAGGGACTATGTCGCCGGCGGCTCGACCCTGTCGCCGCGGCACCGCGCGCTGCTCGTCCTGCGGACGGCGTGGCTGACGCAGAACGCCGTCCTCTGGGCCGCCCACGCCGCCGCCGCGGCCGACGCCGGGTTGACGGACGAGGACCTGACGAACCTCGCCGAGGGACCCTCGCTGGAACGGTGGGAGCCGTTCGAGGACGCCCTGGTCGGCTTCGCCGATCAGCTCTTCCGCAACTCGTCGGTCACCGACCTCACCTGGGCGGCGCTGGCCGGGCGCTACGGCGAGCACGAGCTGATCGACGCGGTGGCGACGGTGGCCGACACCACCGCCGTCGCGATCGTGCTCAACGCGCTGGGCGTCCAGCCCGACGACGGGGCACCACGCATCCCCACCAGCGACGTCGCCTATCGGGTGGTGGTCCCGGTGCGCGAGCCGCCCCTCGCCAGCCCGCGGATCGATCCCGTCGACGGTCCCGGACTGCGCGTCTCCCGCACGTTCCGACGGCACCCGGCCATGGCTGACGCCTTCAGCGCCACCTCCGGCTTCGTGCTGAATCCCGAGCTGTCGGGGCTGACGCCGCACGACCGCGAGCTGCTCATCCTGCGCACGGGTTGGAACGCCCAGGCCGTCTACGAGTGGGCCAAGCACGTCGGCAGCGTCGGCCGCGCCCGCGACCACGGGCTCGACCCCTACTGGATCGCCCAGGGGCACGACGCGGCGGGCTGGAACGAAACGGAGCGCCTGCTGATCGACGCCGCGAACGAGATGTACCGCGACACCACCGTCTCGGACGAAACGTGGAACGCGCTCGCCGAGCGGTACGACACCCGACAGATGATCAGCATCGCCGCCACCACCGCCCGTTACCGCATGGTGTCGATGCTGCTCAACGCCTTCGGGGTGCAGCCGCTGCCCGACGACGAACGCTTCCCGGTGCTCGAAGGGTACTGAGACGCATCCAGAAGCCGGATCCGCTCCGGCGATGACGAGAGCGGGCGTCCGGGCCGCGGCGCGGAGGCGCGGCAGGTCGGCGCCGGCACCGCGGCAAGAGCGCGTACTCTGGCAGGGTCGTCTGGCCGCCAACGGAGGCCGCGGCGCGACCCTTGCGGTCGGGTCGAGCGTCTTCGCTGGCGCGAGACTTCCGCGGGGACGATTGGCGGGCCGGAAGCCCGTCGCGAGAGTCCCCGCTGCAATTCCGACCACCACGGGCTTCCAGCCAACGAGGAATTCCATGCTCAAGAGACTGTTCGGCCTGTTGATTCTTGCGGCGGCCGCGGGGGCTTGGGGCGTTCACGCCGCCCAGTCCGCGAGCACCGGGGCGGCCCCGGGCGGTACGGCGCCGGCTGCCCTCACCGCCGACGACCACGTCGAGATCCGCAACCTCGCCGGCCGCTACAGCCACGCCCTCGACCTCGGCGAGCCGTCGGCCTGGGCGGAGGTGTTCACGGAAGACGGCGTGATGGACATGGTGGCCCAGGGCTACACCATCGAGGGCGACGCCCTGCGGTCGCTGGCGCGGGACGGCGAGCCGTCCGGCAGCCGGCACATGCCGTCGACGTTCGTCATCGACGGGGCCGGCGACGAGGCGGCCATGCGTTCGTACGTCACCGTCGTCAGCACCGCCGATCCGGCCCGCATCGTCTTCCAGGGCCGCTACGAGGACCGCCTGCGGCGCGTCGACGGCAAGTGGCGCATCGCGCAACGGCGGATCCTCACGGACTGGATCGATCCGGTGGTCGCGGCCGGCGTCTCGAACGCTCCCTGACTCCGGCACGGCTCTTGCTCCGGCATCGTGCCACGATGGCGCGGTCACGTGACCGGTCTGCGGTCCGTCGCTGCCGTCGAATGGGGGAGCAGGGCCATGCAGATCGAGCGACTGGAACAGCGTATGGAAGAGCTCGAGCTTCGGGTCGACGGGATCGAGCGGATTCTGCCGACTCTCGCTACGAGGGACGAGTTGCACGCGGCCATCGCCGCGTCGGAGCAACGCATGCGGGCACACGTCTCTAACGAGATCGCCGCGTCGGAGCAGCGCACGCGCACCCACTTCGACGTGGTCGCCGAGAGCCTGCGGCACGACATCCGGCTGGTCGCGGAGGCCGTCGCCGAACTCTCGGAACGGGTGCGATAGCCGCCGACCGCCACTTCGGCCTCCGAAGACCCCAGGTGTTGCCGGTTGGGGCTCCCTCCCTGCGCTCGTTGCTCATCGAGCAGGTCGAGTGGATCCGGCCGAAGCGGGTGAGCCGTCGGCCACCCTGATTGGCCATTCCCCCGAACGCGCAGGCTTGACGCGGCAAGCGGGGCGGCTCGCGGTCCGTCCGCGAGCCGCCACCGGACCGTCCCCCTCAGAACCCGTACCGGATGCCCGCCTGGAACTGCCGCGGGTAGCCCCCGGCGAGGAGCTGGGTCGTGACGAGGTAGCTGCCCGACCGCCGGTCGCCCGACGGGTTGACCCAGTTCACGCGGTCGGTCGCGTTGAAGAGCTCGCCGAAGACGTCGACGGTCTGCTCGCCGGCGCCGCGGAAGCGGTAGCCGATGCGCAGGTCGAGCTGGAAGTAGTCGGGCCCGTAGGCGCCCCTCAGCCCCCCCGCGTTGTCCACGCTGATCGCGTTCGTCCCGGTGCCGCTGTAGGTGCCCGGCGGGAGCGGGTCGACCAGCTGCCCGTTCATGTCCGGATCGAAGTTGCTGTCGTGGATCGTGAACGGGGTGCCGCTCATGTACCGGGCGACGGCGCTGAGGGTCACGCCCCCCGTTCCCGGTATCTCCATCTGCCCGCTCAGGGTCAGGAGGTGGCGCCGGTCGTACTGGCTGGGGCCCCACAGCAGGTCGAGGTTGCGGTTCTCCATGACCTGGGCCACGTTCACCTCGTCGTTGGGGTCGCCGTCGTTGTTGCCCCGGGCGTAGCCGAGGGTGTAGGCCACGCGCGCGCTCCAGTTGTCGGCGTAGCGCTTCTCGATCTGGAAGTTGAGCCCGTCGTAGGCCGAGCTGGCGTTGTTCTCGATGATCCACACGTCGCTGGCGAACGGCGCGATCCCCAGCTGGTCGGCGAGCCCCATGAAGTCGACCCGCGTGACGGGGTCCGTCCTGTTCGTGCCGGCCCGGACCCGCGGCGTGAGGTTGTAGCGCAGCGGCAGGTCGCGGCCCCAGAGCTTGACGTAGTCGATGCCGAACGAGACCTGGGGGCTGAGCTCGCGCTCGTAGCCGAACGACACCGAGTCCTGGTGGGCGACGGGGCGATTGGGTGTGTCCAGCCACACTGCCCCGAAGTTCCGGAAGGACGAGCCGATGGGCACGAGCTGGGAGATGAGGCTACGGTCCAGCATGGGCCCGTTCATGAGCAGGGGGTGGGTGGGGAACATCCCCTGGCTGGGACCCGGATCGATGTCGTCGAGCGGGAAGTCGACCTGCTGCGAGGTCGCGTAGACCCCGCGGCGGACGAAGTTCTCGAAGCGGTTGACCCAGAGCCGCTCGTAGAAGCGGCCGAATCCGCCGCGGATGACCGAGTTGTTCCCCGCGTCGTAGGCGAAGCCGAGTCGCGGCGCGATGTTGTTCTTGTCGACGGGGTAGGCGTCGGGGTCGTCGAACAGCGGGTTGAAGAACGCCTTGATCGGGGCGATGTGGACGTCGTAGCGCACCCCCAGGTTGAGGGTCAGGTTGTCGATGCGCCACTTGTCCTGCAGGAAGAGCCCGGCCGAGTGCACCGAGGTGAACGGCCGGTCCGGCACCGGCATGCGTACCGTCAGGCGCTCCGGGTAGGTGAAGGGGTTGCCCGCGTCGAACGGCATGTCGCTCGCCATCTGGAAGACGCCGTTCATCGCGATCTGGTCGACGCGCCGGTGCTGGGCGTTGTTGTACTGGATGCCGAACTTGAAGTCGTGGTCCCCGCCGTCGGTCGGCACGAACCAGCTGAAGGCGTTCTGGAACGCGTAGGACTGCATCTTCCGGTCGAGCGCGAACGAGTCGGCCTGGGTGATGATGCCGCTCTTCAGCAGGATGGTGGGCGGCTCCAGGGTCTGGTCGTTCGTGTCGTGATAGCCGAGCGAGCCCCAGTTCGGGCGCTCGTAGGTCCACGACGCCCGCGTGGTGTTGACCGCGTTCGTGCCGACGATCCAGTTGTAGGTCCCCACCAGGGTCCAGTCGTCGTCGCGCTCGTTGGTCACCGTCTCCGCGGTGCGTGAGCCGGCGGGGTTGCCGTTGGTGGGCTGGTGATCCCAGAGATAGCGGATCGAGTAGTTGTGGTCGGAGTTGATCTGGTCGTCGAAGCGGAGCAGGTAGTTGTCGAAGTTGGACTCCTGCACCCCCGTGAAGCTCAGGTCCTCCCGCTGCGGGTAGAAGCGGCTCTCCCCGAGGTCGAGATCGAGGCGCTCGTAGCTGAAGAAGAAGTGGGCCTTGTCCTGCACGACGGGGCCCCCGATGGTGCCGCCGAGCTGCCGCAGCACCGTGTCCGGCTTGTCGCCGCCCCGCTGCTTGACCAGGAAGTCCGGCGCGGTCAGGGCCGCGCTCGTGTAGAAGCCGAACGCGCTGCCGTGGAACTCGTTGGTCCCGGTCTTGCTGATGGCGTTGACGACCCCCGAGGTGGCCGACTCGTACTCGGCGTCCATCTGGTTGGTGACGACCTGGAACTCGGCCACCGACTCGAGGGCGGGCTTGGCCTGCGACTGGCCCCCGCGCAGGTCGTCGTTGTTGGCCCCCCCGTCCAGCATGAACATGATGCCGGTCTGGTTCTGGCCGTTGATGCGCACGCCGGACGAGCTCGGGCTGCTCGACGGCGTCAACTGAACCCCGGGCAGGAGGGCGATGAAGCTCGTGAAGTTGCGGCTCGACGACGGCAGGTCCCGCAGCTCCTCCGTCGAGACGTTGCCGCCGACCTGGGCCGAGGTGAGGTCGACGAGCGGCGACTCCCCGGTCACCGTCAGCGACTCCTCGAGCGCCCCGATCTGCAGCGAGAGGTCGATCTGCACGGTCGGCCCGACCTGCAGGACGATGTTCTCGGTGTTGAGCTCGCGGAAGCCCGGGAGCCGGGCGGTGAGGGTGTAGGGGCCGGGTTGCAGGCTGGCGAGCGAGTACTCGCCCCCCGGTCCGGTGATGGTCTCCCGGAACGTGCCCGTCTCCTCGTGGGTGGCGAGGACGGTGGCGCCGGGGAGCACACCACCCTGCTCGTCCGTGACGATGCCGCGAATCGCGGACGTTCCCTGCGCGTAGGCCGGCGTGGCCAGGGCGCAGGTCAGAAGGACAGCGAGCGATGCGACGACGACAGTACGCATGGGGTCCCCCTCCACTGGAAGCACGGAACCAACGCTGCCGACCGCACGGCCGCCGACCGAACATCCCTCAGCGCGTCTATTTCTCTCGCGCGTCACTTCATTGCGTTTCGCTGTTTCTGTTTCGGACGGAGTCCTCCTGCCAGAGCCGTTGTACCGGTCTCTCTGCCTCTACGATTTCGGAAGAAACCATTGTCGCACAGGTCCCCACTCCCGCACCATGCAGAATGGACGGCGCTTCCCCGCGCCGGGAACCCCGGCAAGCGACCGCGGCCGCGTCAGTCCGGGGGACGCGCGGTCCGCGGCAGGCACGCCGTGCCCAGGGCTCCCGTGGGACGAGAGCGGGTCAGCTCGCCCGAGGGGGTCGGCGCCGGGCGCGCACGTCGAATCGGTGGAGCACGGGCGAGGATGACCGTCCGCCACGCATGTCCTCCGCCGTTGCGAGCAGACGCTCGCGCTCCGCGGGCTCCGCGGAGGCGGTCAGGCGCTCACGCGGGTGCACGACAAGAAAGTTGGACGGCGCCGAGCACCACACCGAAAACTGCAGGCTCGACTGGCTTGTGCGGGCTGAGGGCGGTCATCCAAAATCGTGTCGTGCACCCCGCTCACGCGCCCGGTTTGCGACGGGCCGCCATGATCAGCTAACATCGTTCCGTACTCTCATGCGCTCCGTCCGAATGTCCCGTGCGGGCACGGTTGCCGCGGTCATCGCCTGGAAGCTCACCGTCCTGGCGTTGCTGCCCGCCGCGCTCTGCTGCCGGGCCGCGATGGCCGCGGACGGGACCGCGGTGCCCGCCTGCTGCGAGGGGGGCGAGCACGGGGCGATGTGTCCGCTGAAACGCGGGCCTGCCGACGAGACGGATCCCCCGCCGGACCAGCCGCGCATGGCGGGCTGCGACTCCCTCGACGACGCGCTCATCGGGCTGCTGGGCCTCACCGGCTTCACGCCCGACTCGTTCGAGCTGACCGCCGACCCCGCCGCCGCGGGCCATGTCGGCGACCTCCGCCCGGCCGCCGACTCCTTCGTCGGCCTCCTCGGTCCGCCGCCTCCGCGGGCCTGACCCCTGCTCCGACCGTTCCATTCGATTCCGGGACAGCGGTTTCGTTGCGCTCATCGGCGGCGCCGTCCGGGCCTCGGCCCGCGTGACGCGTCGGCGGACGGGCGCACGGGGAGGTTTCGAGGTGTACTTCGAGGTGTACAGGTCTTGTCTCATCGTGCGCGAGGGGGCACGCCCCTTGCGCGTGCTGCTGGCGCTACTGGCGACGCTGGCCGCTTCCGCCGGGCCGGGCGCGCAGGAGCGCGCCACGGTGACCGGCTCCGTGACGGACGCGCAGGGGCTGGCGCTGCCCGGCGCCACCGTCGTCCTTCGCACTGCCTCGCGCGAGTTCGTGGCGTCGACGGTCACCGATCGGATGGGCGGGTTCGAGCTCGGCGGGTTGCCCGCCGGCGACTACCTGCTGGCCGCGAGCCTGCTCGGGTTCGCGCCGCACGAGCAGGCGGTCACCGCCGGTGCGGGAGGGGTGGACGCCGCCATCGTTCTGGCGGTGGGGTCGTTCGCGCAAGAGTTGACCGTCACCGCCCTCATGCCCGAGTTGGCGACGGCGACGGAGCTGGTCACGCCCGCGTCCGAGATCGAACGGCGCGTCGCCCAGGACCTCGCGCAGTCGCTCCGGAGCCATCCCGGGGTGACCGCGGTCCGCCGCGGGGCGGTCAACCTCGACCCGTCGGTCCGCGGGCTCTACGCCGAGCAGATCGGCGTCTTCGTGGACGGCACCCGCACGTTCGCGGCGGGACCCGCCCGCATGGATTCGGCCCTGAGCCACATCAGCCCGCACGCGCTGCAGTCGCTTCGCGTGGTGCGGGGGCCGTACGCCCTGACCTGGGGCGCCGGCACCCTCAGCGCCGTTCAGGCCGAGACCTTCAAGCCCGAGTTCGGCGCGGGCGGCTTCGAGCTCGGGGGCCGCGCCGGCTACAACTACGGCAGCAACGGGGGCGCCAACGACGGCTTCGCCAGCCTCTACGGCAGCTCCGACCGGCTGCGGTTCACCTTCCAGCACAACACCCGAACGGGCAGCGACTACACCGACGGCAACGGCGACACCGTCGAGGGCGACTACGAGTCGTTCGACACGCGCTGGGACCTCGGCGCCCGCGTGGGGCGGCGGACGCTGCTGGAGTACAGCGGCGGCTACCAGCGGCAGAACGACCTCGACTATCCGGGGCGACTGCTCGACGCCACGTTCTTCGAGACGCAGTCGCACGCCCTCGAGTTCTCGCACGCGCCGGCCGCGGGCGTCCTGACCGAGCTCGCGGGCCGGGCCTACGTGAACCGCAAAGACCACCTGATGAACAACGACGACAAGCCGACGGCGTTGCGAGACCACCACCGGACGCCGCCGTTTCCCATTCGCGTCGACCTGCCCACCTCGGCCGACACCGTCGGGGGCCGCTTCCACGCCGCCCTCGCGACGGGGCCGCTCCGCTACAAGCTGGGATTCGACGCCTACCAGCTCCGGCAGAGCGCCACGCAGACCGTCAGCGACCGCGAGACCGGCGACGTCCACCACGACCGGCATCCGGTGTGGCCGGACGCGACGATGACCAACGCCGGGGGCTACGCCCAGGTGCTCGTCGACCGCGGGCGGAGCACCGTCGGGGCCACGGTGCGGGTCGATCGGGAGCAGGCCGGGGTGGGGCAGGTGACGTCCTTCTTCGCCGACAACGCGATCCCCGGGTACGAGCTGAACACGGCCCACGGGCACTTCCACTGCGTCACGGCGCAGTGCACGACCCCGGCGCACGGACGGGACATGCATGACCACGGGATGCACGACCACGGCACGCCAGACGCGGGCCACGGCGCGACGATGCTCGTGACGGGCGATCAGTTCGCGCAGACCAACACCAGCGTCAGCGCCGCCGCCAGCGCGAGCCTGCGCCTGACCGACAAGTGGCAGGTCACGCTCGGGGTGGGCCGGGCCGTGCGCAACCCGTCGGCCCTGGAGCGCTACGCCGACCGGTTCCCGGCCGTGAAGTTCCAGACCGCGGCGGAGTTCGTGGGGAACCCCCATCTCGTCCCCGAGAAGAGCCTCGAGCTCAACCTGGGCACGACGCTGCGCGCCGCACAGGCCACCGTCGCCTTCGACGTCTTCGTGCGCAACGTCGGCGACTACATCACGGTGGCCCACGACCCCAATCTCGCGCAGCGCCTCCCCCTCAGCCCCGACCAGCTCTTCCGTTACGTGCAGGCCGACGCCGCGCGCTTCGCCGGCTTCGACCTGACCGCGACCTCCGCCGTCGGGCCGTGGGTGGACGTGCGGGGCGGCTGGTCGTACGTGCGGGCCGAGGATCTGCTGTTCGACGAGCCGCTGTTCGGCGTGCCGCCCTTCGAGCAGGTGTACGCCCTCGACCTCCACAATCCGGCGAGGACGCGCTGGGTGGAGCTGCTGGTGACGAGCACGTCCGCGCAGGAGCGCGTCGCCTCGGCGCGGCTCGAGGCGCCCACCGACGGCTGGACGACGATCGACCTGATGGGCGGCGTGCGGATGCGCGAGGGGCTGACGCTGCGGGCCGGCGTGCAGAACCTGACCGACCGCTACTACGTCAACCACCTGAACTCGTTCAACCCGTTCACGCGCCTGCGGATCGCCGAGCTCGGCCGCAGCGTCTACGTCGGCACGGAGATGGGTTTCTGAGGCGCGCCCGCCGGCGCGCATCGCCCCGGTTCGGAGACACGGACAAAGGAGATCTACGATGCGCAGGATGAACACCGTCGGTTGGTGCCTCGTGCTGGTCGTCACGTCGGTCGCGATGGTCGCCGCGCACATGGCGGTGCAGAAGACGATGCCGGAGGCCGACGCCGTGCTGTCGGAGTCTCCGTCGCACATCCAGATGTGGTTCACGCAGTCGCCCGACCCCGTCATCAGCCGGCTGACCCTCGAGAGTGCGAACGGCGACGTGATCCTGGGGAAGACGGAGGTGGGGGACGACATGTCCCTGGCGGCGATGCTGCCGTCGAAGCTCGCGGCCGGCGACTACACCGTGAGATGGCGGACGGCCGGCGACGACGGGCACACGCAGCGCGGGGAGTTCGCGTTCACGGTGCGCGCCGCCGACTGACCCGGAACGAAGGAACCGCGGCTCCCGCGGGGCCGATTCGGGCGCCAAGGGGCCGGAGTCCACGATTCGACGGGCTGGGTGTCATGGACGGCGAATCGTTCGCGGTGGTCCTGCTCGCCGGCGCGAAGTGGGTCACCTACCTCGGGCTGATGGGGCTGACCGGCGCGGTCGCGGTCGCCCGTCTGCTTGCACCGTCGACCGACGCCGTCGAGCCCCGGGGCGGCGGCGTCGATCGGCGGCTCCGCCTCGTCGCCGCGGTCTCGGCGGTGGTGCTCGTGCTCGGCGCCGCCGCCCGCCTCTACGCGCAGACGTGGTCCGTGTTCGGGCTCGACGAGCCGGTCACTCTCGAGCTCGTGCGCCTCATCGGCATCGAGAGCCGGTGGGCGGGTGGTTGGCAGCCGCAGGCGGGCGCCGCCGTGCTGGCCGTGGTCGGCGCCGCCTGGTGGATCCGGCGGCCCGGGGGCGGCTGGTGGCTGACCGCGTTCGCCGCGGCGGGCGCCTGGATCACGCTGCCCCTGACCGGTCACGCCGCGAGCTTCGAAACGCTCCTGCCGCACCTCGCCCAGGTCGCCCACGGGATCGGCGCGGGCCTGTGGGTCGGGGCCCTGGCCGTGGTCGTCGTCGTCGCGTCTCGACTTCACCAGCCGCCGCAGGGACCGGGAAGCGTCGCCGCTCTCGTACGTCCCTTCTCGCCCATGGCCCTCGCCGCGGTCGCGACGATCGTCATTTCCGGGGTCGTCACCGGCGTGTTCTACCTGGCCTCGGTGGGCGACCTGTGGGCCACACCCTACGGGCGAGCCCTGCTGCTCAAGGTCGTCCTCTTCCTGGCGACCGGCGCCGTCGGGGCCTACAACTGGCGCCGGCTCACGCCACGGCTCGGCGAGGCCTCCGGTCCGGGCCGGCTGCTGCGCTCGGCGCGTCTGGAGCTGCTCCTGGCCGCGGCGGTGCTGCTCGTCACCGCCGTCCTCGCTCACCTGCCGATGCCGCGCGAGATGATGTAGGGCTCCCGCCGGTTCGGGCCGACGTGGCGCTGGCGGCGTGACGAAAGGGGTTTCACTATGTACGAGACCGCCGGCGCTCGGGATGTTGACGGCCGTGCACCGCAAGCACGACGACCGTGTCGCCAACCGGTCGTCTGGGACTTCGGGGTCAGGAGCCGTCGGTCAGCTCCGACACGTTCAGTCCCGCCGCCTTCCTCAGGCGCTCGATCAGCTTCCGGTGAATCCTGGCGGGATCGCCCCCGTTGGTCCGGATCGCGAACTCCGAGATGCACGTGGGGTGCATGCCGCAGAGGACGAAGTCGTTCATGCCCCGGGCGCCGAGGAAATGCGCGCCGGCGAGCAGCGAGGCGGCGTCGATGACGACTCCGTAGGCGCTCCTGCCGATCCGGCTCTTCACCTCGTCGGCGAGCATCGCCCAGTTGTTCTCGGTGAACCGCTTCATCGCCTCGTCGTTCGCGGCGCGGTGGCACCGGAACTCGTCGTCCGACGTGATGTCCCAGGCGTTCTCCATCCAGTTTCCGGCGTCGTCCTTGAAGCCGATGTCCCGCAGGGCGGCCAGGGTCATCTGGTAGTAGCCGATGGCCGTGCTGTTCGACGGGCTGAGGGCGCAGCCCCTCGACTCGTGCCTCCTCGCCAGATCCAGGTAGTCCCGTACGCCGGGGTTGTTCGCCGCGACGAGGGCGGTGGCGCTCAGGAGGCCGGCCAGCGCGGCGGCGGCGAAGCGGCGGCGTGTCCGGACGGGGCGGAGCGGCGTGGGCGCGGAGCGTGGTTGTGACATCGGTCAGGCCAGAGCGGTCCCCGAAGTCGGGACGCAACGTCGGAGTTCGGCAACGGGTACGGCGAAGGTCGATTGGGATGGTCGCGCGAATGAAGGACGTCGGAGGCTCAGGTCGCGACAGGGTGACGGAGCAGGGGCGTCCGCGCCCCTGCTCCCGCCGGGAGTCTCGTGCGGCGGCTACTGCTGTTGCTGCGCCGGTCGCGAATACTGGTCGATGTGCACCGGCCGCGGCCCGTCGGTCGGTATGCCCTCCCTCGCCATGACGAGCTCCAGGGCGTCGATGGTGGGCCGTGACATCCTCGGCAGGCCGTTCCGGAACCCCTCGGCGATGAACAGGGGGGTGCGCCCCCGCGCGTTGGTCTGCCTCCACACCGCCGAATCGGCGCCGCTGGCCGCCAGCAGCCCCACGACGGCGGGGAAGTTCCCGTACGCCGCGCCGTGCATCGCGGTGTCGCCGTTGGCGTCCACGGCGTCGATGTCGGCCCCGAGATCGAGCAGCAGTTGGGTGGCGATCAACGCCTCGGCCTCGCTGCCCGCTTCCTCGTCGGGCGCGTTGGTGCCGAGGCCGGCCGCCGCCATCAGCGGCGTGCTCAGCTCGGCGTTGGGCAGGAACGGGTCGGCGCCCAGATCCAGGAGCTGCTGCATCAGGGCCGCGTCGGCGCGGTCGGCGGCCATGAGGAAGGCCGTCGCCCCTTCCATCTCCAGCCCCGACGCGGTGTGCGGCGGGCGCCTGCCCTGCTCGAGGCGCAGGTTCACGTCGGCCCCCAGCGCGACGAGGGACCGCACGAACTGCAGGCCGGTCAGGCGGCCCGCCCCCTCCGGCGCGGGGTCGCCCCGGTCGCTGGCGTCCGGCTTTCTCACCCAGCTCATGGTGTGCAGCGGCGCAAAGCCGGTCCGCTGGTCGTTGGGGTCGGCGCCGGCCTTGATGAGCTCGACGGCCAGCTCGAAGTGGCCGTTGCGCACCGCCAGCAGCAGTGGGCTCATGCCGTCGTCGACCGGCCGGTAGGTGGCGTTGTTGACGGCGCGGTCCGGCCCGTCCTTGATGCGCGTGAGCTCCGCGTTCACGTCCACGCCGGCGTCGAGCAGGACCCGCGTGGCGTCGATGTGTCCGCCCCGCACCGCGAAGAAGAGCGGGGTGAAGCCGGACCGCAGGGAGGCGTTCACGTCGGCGCCGGCCGCGAGCAGCGTCTCCACGATCGGCGTGTGCCCCTCGGCCGCCGCCCACATCAGGGCGGTCTGGTCGCGGGCCTCGCGCGCGTTGGCATCGGCGCCCTTCGCGAGCAGGGCCTCGACCGCGGCCAGGCTCCCGGTGCGGGCCGCGGTCATCAGCACCGTCTCGCCGCCGCGAAGCGCCGCGTCCGCGTCGGCCCCGGCGTCTAGCAGCAGGGTCACCAGCTCGGCGTTGCCGTTGGTGGCGGCCAGCGACAGCGCCGGCACGCCGTAGCGGTTCACCGCGTCGACGTCGGCGCCCGCCCTCACCAGCAGCCCCGCCGTCTCGCGGTCGTCGTGGTATGCCGCCCAGTGGAGGGCGGTCATGCCGTCGACCTGCGTCGCGTTGACGTCGGCTCCCCCCGCGTGCAGCAGCGTGCGGACCAGCGCGGCGTTCCCTTCCTCGGCCGCGTCGGCGAGCGGGGCCTCACCGGCCGCCCACGCGGCCCCGGCCAGCCCCAGCGCCAGCACCGACAGTCGGGCGATTCGTCCTGGATGCATCGGTTTCTCCTGGCCCCGGCGATCACCGCCTTTGCGCCGATCGCCGCTCGGCCAAGCTGCGGGGCCGGCGCCTCCGTGAAGGCGCCGGCCCCTGATTGGTTATCGGCCGTTGCGCTATACCGCGACAGGGTCGAAGAGGGTGTCGACGGTCCCGGTGCTGTCGCCGAACTGGTCGAGCTTCACGCCCACCCGGTCGAGCAGGGTGAGGTGGAGGTTGGCCAGCGGCAGGCCGGTCTCGTAGCGGATGTGCTGCCCGCCCCGCAGGCCCGCCGCGGCCCCGCCGGCCACGAGGATCGGCAGGTTGACGTGGTCGTGCAGGCTCGGGTTGCCCATCCCGCTGCCGTACATGTAGACCGTCTGGTCGAGCAGCGACCCGTCGCCGTCGGGGGTCTCCTTCAGCTTCCGGAGGAACTCGGCGAACAGCGAGACGTGGAACGTGTTGATCTTGGCGATCTTCGCGAGCTTCTCGGGGTCGTTGCCGTGATGGCTCGTCGGGTGGTGCGGATCGGGCACGCCGATCTCCGGATAGGTGCGGTTGCTCAGCTCTCGCGTGAGCTGGAACGTGACGATGCGGGTGATGTCGCCCTGGAACGCCAGCACCTGCAGGTCGAACATCAGCCGGGCGTGGTCGGCGAACGAGTCGGGCACGCCCACCGGGCGGTCGAGGTCGGGGAACAGGTTGTCGCTGGCCGCCGCCTCCGCCCGTTGAATCTGGCGCTCGACCTCGCGGATGCTGTCGAGGTACTGCTCGACGCGGGCCCGGTCGGCCGCCCCCACCGCGCCCTTGAGCCGCGCGATGTCCGCGCCGAACGAGTCGAGGAGGCTGGCCCGGCTCTCGAGCGCGGCCTGGCGCTCCTCCGCCGTGCCGCCCTCGCCGAAGAGCCGCTCGAACACGATGCGCGGGTGCGCCTCGGACGGCAGCGGGGTCGTCGGCGACGACCACGACAGGCAGTTCTGGTAGACGCAGGCGTAGCCGTTGTTGCAGACGCCCGCGAGCGGGTTCAGGTCCATCGACAGCTCGAGCGACGGCAACTGCGTGTCCTGGCCGATCTGCAGGGCCGCGAGCTGGTCGGCAGTGGTGCCGAGGAAGTAGTCCGAGCTCTCGGTGTGCTTGGCGTAGGCGGCGCTCAGGAACCCGGAGTTCGACGTGTCGTGCGTGCCCGGGTAGGAGAGCTGCAGCTCGGTGTTGGTCACTACCGTGAGCTGCTCCTTGACCGGCTCGAGGGGGCTGAGGATTGGCGTGAGCTGGCCCAGCCGGTCCTTGTCGGCGGGCGTCCACCGCTGGTGGTCGCAGCCCATCGGGATGAACACGTACCCGAGCCGGCGGATCGGCTTGGCCGGCGTCCGGGCGAGGGCGGTCGCCGCGGGGATCATCGCATCGAGGAGGGGCAGGGCCAGGGTGGCCTGCACGCCCTTCAGGAACGTACGCCGCGGTAACGCCTTCTTGGTGATGATCATGTGGAGTTCCTCATCTGAAACGGAACGCTCTTGACGATGCCGAGTATCAGCGACGAGAAGCGGTAGTCTTCCGCCTCGGCGCCGCGGACGATGGCGCGTACGGCGGGCGCGTCGTAGTACTCGACGCCCCGGCCGAGCGCGAACGTGAGCAGCTTCTCCGTCAGCCGGCCGACGAACAGATCGGGCCGGCTGAGCAGGCCGTCCTCGAGGCCGTCCACCCCGACGAGGGCCCCGACGCCGGGCAGCCCGCCCGAGACGTCGATGACGCCGTTGTCGCCCTCCTGGTCGCGCCAGCGGCCGAGGGCGTCGAAGTTCTCGAGGGCGAAGCCGACGGGGTCGATGGTCCGGTGACAGCTCGCGCACGCCGGGCTGTTGCGGTGCTGGGCCAGTCGTTCCCGCATCGGCAGGTTCGCCGCCACCTCGTTCTCCTCGAGGGCCGGCACGTCGGGGAGCGGCGGCGGGGGCGGGGCCCCGAAGATGTTGTCGAGCACCCAGACGCCGCGGATGATCGGCGAGGTCCGCGTCGCGTAGGAGGTGACGGCGAGGACGCTGCCGTGCCGAAGCAGCCCGCCGCGCCGGCTGTCGGGGTCGAGGTCCACCCGCCGGAACCGGGTGCCGTAGACGTCGGGTATGCCGTAGTGCTTGGCGAGGCGCTCGTTCAGGAACGTGTAGTCGGCCCGCAGCAGGTCGAGCACGCTGCGGTCCTCGTCGATCACGCTGCCGATGAACCGCTCC
This sequence comes from Vicinamibacterales bacterium, assembly GCA_965207675.1. GTDB lineage: Bacteria > Acidobacteriota > Vicinamibacteria > Vicinamibacterales > UBA8438 > JAJEEA01. Next base: position 2,150,507 of record CBDBMY010000011.1, on the reverse strand, counting down.
GTCTCCTCTCGCATCGCCTGCCGCAGATTGTCGTCGAAGTCGGGGAAGAGGCGGCCGTTCGGGCTCAGCGCCGCGAGGTTGCGCAGGCGCAGCCACTGCCCGGCGAAGTTGCTGGCGAGGTTGAACGCGCGGGGGTCGGCGAGCATCCGGCGCGTCTGCCGCTCGAGCTCGGCGGGGTCGCTCAGCTCCCCGCGTACCGCCGCGTCGAGCAGCTCGTCGTCGGGCAGGCTGCTCCAGAGGAAGAACGACAGCCGCGAGGCCAGCTCGAGGTCGCTGACGTGATACGCGGGGACGGCGCCGCCGCGGTCGGGATCGAGCTCGACCCGGAACAGGAACTCCGGGTTGATGAGAACCGCGCTCAGCGCCCGGCCGATGCCGGCGTCGAAGTCGCCGCCCGCCCGGCCCTCCCGGTAGAACGCCATCGGGCCGTCGATGTCCGCGTCCGAGATCGGCCGCCGGTAGGCCCGCCGCATCAGCGTGGAGAGGATCTCCCGGGCGCAGCCTTCCTCCTCGCTCGCCTGCGCCGGCCGGCAGACGAACAGCCGCTCGCGGCTGGGGGTATCGCTCACCCCCTGCGGCGCATAGGGGCCGGTGATCGACACCTGGTAGACGGCCGGGGTCAACCGGGGGTGCCGGGTCTCGTTGAAGTGCGACTGTCCGGGCCTGCGCTCGGTCTCCATCAGCGACGAGGCGCTCTTCAGGAACGTGACGCCGAGGTCGTGGGGGCCGGCGGTCACCGAGGCGCGCACCTTCAGGTCGCGGTCGACCAGCGCGTCGTCCCCGCGCTCCGGCCGCTGGACCGTGAAGCTCGCGACGGGGACGCGGTCGAGCAGGATCTCCATCTCGTGCGGCCGCTGGTCGCGCAGGCCGCCGATGTTGCCGGTGCGATTCCGCGCCAGCCGCACCTGGATGTCGTAGTCGCCGTCCTGGGAGAACGTGTAGGGAATGACGACGCCGCCGCGGGTGCCCAGGGGCAGCCCCGGCACGTGCTCCTCCTGAGTGGTGTCCGCGGGCACGCGGATCACGTCGGCCTGCAGCGACGTCTGGGTCGTGCCGATGACGAGGCGGCTGATCTTCTGGGCGGCCGAGATGTAACGGTCGAGCAGGGCCGGCGGGAGATCGCCGACGGTCACGTTGTCGAAGCCGTAGCCGCTCTCGTCGGGGGGCAGCAGGGTGGTGGTGTCGACGTCGAGGGCCAGCAGGTCGCGGATGGCGTTCTGGTACTCGGTGCGATTGAGGCGGCGCAGGGTCTCGGTCCGCCCCGGGTTCGGGCCCGCCGCCGCCGCCGCGTCGAGCGTCGACTCCAGCCACGAGGCCATCGCGGCGCTGGCTTCGGCCGGCGGCTGCGGCCGGTTCGGCGGGGGCATGGTGCTCGTGCGCAGCTTGCGCACGACCTTCTCCCAGGTCTCGGCCGTAGCCGGAACGTGCGCGACGTCGATGTCCTCGAGGCTCAGCCCGGCCGTCTCGAGCCGATCGCTGTGACAGGCGACGCAGTAGCGGTCGAGCAGCTGGCGGGCGTCGGCCGCCTCGGCCGGCAGCGCCGACGCGGCTTCGCCTGCCGGTACCTGAGCGTGCGTGCCAACCGGAAGCGACAGGCCCAAGCCGAGGATCAGGGCCCCGGCGGCCAGCGTCCAAATGCGGGAAGCGGTCCAGGAAGACCCAAATCTCATCCGGGCATTGTAGGCGCCAAGGGGTCAGATTTCAAGGACTTCGGGGCAGGAGCCCGTGGTTGGAATCGCCGTTGCTCCCGAGCCGCGGTGCATTCCGGCTGGGCTCGCTTCTCGGGACGGGAGCCTGCGTCGTCTACGGCGCGGACTCCCGGCGGGAGAGGGGTTCGGTCATCGGCCCGAGCCGCTCCCTCACCCACCACGCCCCGCCGGCGGCTTCCTCCCGGGTCGTGAACCGGTAGCGGTACATCACGGGCCGCACGAAGCGGGGCGGCGCGTCGGGGAACGGGGTGCGGCCGAGCAGGCGGAGGACGGCCGGATCGTCTTCGAGCAGGCCTTCCGCGAGGGGGAGCAGCCAGTGGGCGTTGCCGCGCGGATCGAGGGCCGCGAACCACATCTGCCAGTCGAGGCGCGGCATGTGCGGCTGCACGAAGCCGGGCGCGCCGGTGGGGTCGCCCGGCTTCCATCGGAACGGGTACTCCAGCCACGTCGCGCCGTCCGCGCTCCCCTCGATGACGATCTCCGGACGCTCGGTCGTCATCACCCGAAACAGCCCGTAGCCGTTGACGGAGCGGAACGGGCCGGCCCAGTCGTCGAGAACGACGCGTACCCACCCCGGCATCGGGGCGGGGCGGCGGACCTCGCGGACCGTGGCGAGCAGGCTCAGCCCCGCCAGCGCTGCCGCCGCCCCCGTCCGCGCCGCCCGCCGCCACGCCGGCGCGGCCGGCCGGCCGCGCCGGGGCATGCCGGCGGGGGAGACGCCCATGCGGAGCGGCGACGCGACCGCGTCGTCGTCGAGCGTCGACAGGTAGAGGACGACGGCGAGGAGGTTGAAGAAGCCGTAGTTGCCGGTCGCGGCAATCAGGACCTGCAGCAGGCAGAGGAGGCCGCAGCCCGCCATTCGAACGCGGCGGAAGCGGGCCGGCGCGAGTATGGCGAAGGGGACGGCGACCTCGATGACGAACATCACGCCCACCGACACGACGCCGAACCAGTCGGGGGCGTTGTGGAAGTACCAGCCCAACCACGTCGGCAGGGGCTGGGTCTCGAAGTGGTGCTGGAGGGCGGTGAAGCCGCGCCACGTCGCGTCGCCGCTCGTCAGCTTCGTGACGCCGGAGAGGAACGTCAGCTTGAACGCGAGGCCCCAGACCAGCCAGCGCGCCGCCGCGCTCGGCTCGTGCCCGGTTCCCAGTCGCACGCGCCGCCCCGGGGGCGCGTAGAGGACGGCCAGCAGCCCCGCTTCCAGCAGCAGCCGGTCCCACTGGAACTGCAGGAACTCCTGCCCCGCGACGGACAGCCCGAGATAGCAGGCCCAGAGAGCCGCGAACACCGCCCGCGGCGCGACGCCGGCCATGGCCGCGAGCGACAGCGCGACGCCGAGCCAGCACGACGCGGACAGGAAGGCGTCGCCCGGCCACAGCCAGAGCAGCGTCGGCAGCCGATAGTACGCGGCGCCGCCCCAGAGGTCGCGGGCGCGCTCGAGGTAACCGGCCGCCGGCAGCAGGCCGTCGGCGCCGACGAGGGCGAGAATCTGCGGGGCGAGCGACGCGAACGCCAGCAGGTAGACGAGGGCGAGCAGGCGGAGGAACAGGTCACGCGACAGGGCGAAGTACGGCGGACGGCCGGCGGCGGCCGGGGAGGAGCCGGGCACGCGGCATTGTAGCGTTCCTCCACGGCGCCGCGCCCGGCGGCGGGCGGGGGAGGGGTGCGCCCCCGGGCGTCCGACGCCGGACGCATGTCACGGGGCGCCGCTGCCGTTTCGGTTGCCCGATGTCGCGTCCTGGGCTTCAGGTCTCGCGGTTCAGGCCGTCCGGGTCGAGGTCGAGGGCGTCCAGCAGCGGGCCGAAGCGACGCTCGAAGTTGCCGATTCTACCGCTTGCGGCGGTCAGGCGCTCCTCGCCGCACCGGAGCACGAGGTCGTCGGTCAGGCGTCCCCGTCGGCGGACGAGCCGGACCGGCGCCGCGGGGTGGAACTCCGGCCGGATGGGATGGACCTCCGGCTCGCCGTCGTCGACGACGAGCTCCCTGTCGCTCACCGCGCCGACGACGACGCGGTCGCGATGGAACGCCAGCCACCGCGACCGTCCCGCGCGGCTGGTCGCGGCGAGCACCGCCAGCACCGGCTCGCCGTCGGCGAGCTGGCGCAGGATGCCGGGCGCGGCATGGGGCGGCCACGTCGAGAGGTCGGGCAGGCGCAGGCGTTCCCGCAGGCGACGCGACGCGGCGTCGACGTAGCGCTTCCAGGCCCCCGCGACCTGCTTGCGTTCGGGAAGGAGCACCGACGCGTGCAGCAGCACGAGCTGGTCGAATTCGATCGGCCAGGGCGGGGAGGCGGAGCACAGCAGATCGGCCACCGACGTCAGCAGCGGCTCGGCCAGGCGGTCTCCGACGAGGGCGGGGGGAGGCGCTCCCGGGTCCGGTCCTTGCTGGCCGCCGCCGGCCTCGTACGCCGCCTCCAGCGCGCGCTCGAGCATGCGTTCCGTTTCCGCCCCGTCCAGCGTCTCCTTCACGCGCGTGTTGAACGCGCCGGCGCGCAGGAGGCTGCCGGCCTGCGCGCGCTCGGCGTCGAGACAGTCGCGCGCCAGCGCGGCGAGCAGCGCGAACCCGTCGGCTGCGCGCCCCGCCTCGGGGCGGTGGGAGTCGCCGAGGTCGACCGGCAGCGGCAGCCGGCGCTGCAGGGCCTCGATGGCCGAGCGCGCGGCCGGCGCCTGCAGGCCGCGCATTCCCGACAGCAGGTCGGCCAGACGCTCGGCGACGGCCTTCCGGTCTTCCGGCCGCAGCCCGTCGAGGTCGACGGGAGGCGCGGCCGGCGCGGCCGGCGCGCCGTCCTCGGCCAGCGCGCGCAACAGGGTCAGCTTCGCGAACTCGTCGGGGATCGGCGCGCGCAGGATGCGGTCGAGCAACCGCTGGCGGTTGTGGTCGACGCCGGGGATGCAGGCGTGGACGCGGAGCGCCTCGACGAGCGCGATCCAGTCGGGGCCGCGGTACGAGCGCAGGGGGTCGTAGATGCGCGCCACCCGCAGGTAGATCAGCGCCACCGAGCTCTCCAGCAGCGTCTTCAGCCACACCTCCGCGCGCGACTTGATGAACCGCTTTCCCACGCGCTTGGCCACCTGCGTGCCCAGGGTCCACGCGACGACCCCGACGGGGTTCGCGCCGGTGGCGAGGCGCGTGGCGAGAAGCGCGCCGTTGAGGTAGTGCTCCCAGGGCTCGAGCTTCCGGTAGAGGGCGAGCCCCTGCTGGGCCTGCTCGAGCTGGGTCACCACGGTCTTGACCGACCAGGACGCGGGATCGACGAACGGCGCCTGCCGCACCGCCTGCAGCAGCTCGCCCACGGCCGAGCGCACCGCGAGGGCGATGTCCCCGGTGCGCGCCTCGAGCACCGCGTTGTCCGACTCGGCGTGATACAGCGTCGCGACCTCCTGCACGACGTCGCGCAGCTCCGCGAAGATGGCGCCGCCGTCGAGGTCCACCACGCGCCCGTCCTCGTGCCGGACGTAACGCCGGTCGCGGATGCCGTCCCACACGCGGTCGCAGCGGTCGCGGATCATCTCCGCGAGCCGCCGTTCCTGCTCGTCCAGGGTCGCGGGCGGGGCCGGCTCCTCGGGGCGGCGGCGGAGGAGCTCGTCGTAGGTCCGCTCGACCGGCGACACCCCGGCCGCGGTCAACCGCGCGTCGAGCCCCCGCAGCTCGTCGAGCCGCCGGTCGAGCTCGGCCATCGCCTCCGGGTCGGGGGCGCTTCCGCGCGCCTGGGCCATGGCGCCGGCGCCGATGGCGCCGGCGCCCAGGAGGGCGAGCGCCGCGCCCGCCTCGACAGACAGCGAAGCCCCCAGCGCGATGCCCGCCGCCAGGCAACCGAGACCGCCGGCGAGCCAGATGATTCCTGCGTGCCGCATGGGCCGCCGCAGTGTACCAGCAGGACGGAGCGGGGCAGGAAGCGCGGGGGAGGGTCCCGGGAGAACGATGTCGCGGGTCGGGTGGAGCGGCACGGAAGGACGCGGGGAGCGGGTGGAAGGCCGTCGGCGTCGGGCGCGGGTCGGGGGGCGCGGGGCGGGCGGCGCAGAGTGGCCCGGTTATCATAGGCGGTTGTGTTTGTCGTCGCGATGGTCCGATCCGCCGCAGCCGGCCTCCTGGCGGCCATCCTGGCCGCGGCGCCGCTTGCGCACGGCCAGGCGGTCCGGTCGGTCGGCCGCGCCGCCGATTCCCCCGAGGTCGTGGCCTTCACCAACCTGTCGGGTGATCCCGCCGACGCCTGGATCGGCGACGGCATCGCCGAGACGCTGGTCGCCGATCTCGGCGGGGCGGGGGAGGCGGCGCCGCCCGGGCTGCGTGTGGCCGGCGCCTACCAGCGGGTGGGCGCCCGCCTGCGGATCACCGCACAACTGCTCGACGAGGCCACGGGGCGCGTCCTGGCCGGCACCCGCGTCGACGGGGCGCTTGCGGACCTGTTCGCCATGCAGGACGAGCTGGCCGCCCGTCTCGCGGCGGCGGCGCGGCGGGCGAGGCCGCCGGGGGCCATGGCCGGCGGGGCACGACGGCCGCCGGCTGGCGCGGCGCCCCCGGCGGTGCCGCGGCCGGCCGGGACCGCGCTGCGCTCGACCCCTCTGCCGGCCCCGCACGCGGCTCCCGGGGGGCAGTTCGGGGGGGCGACGGCCTTCGTCCCTTCCCGGAGCGCGTCGGACGACGACGCGGCGCGACAGGGTTCGGGGGTGATCGGCCGGGGTCTCGTGTCGGAGGCATCCGCCGTGGGTCCGCGGGACGGCCCGTCCGGCGCGGGTGCGGGCCCGGGGCGGTTGGGCGAGGGTCGGGGAGGCGGCCCGTCCGCCGTGGCCCGGGGAACCGGGCCGGGCGGCGCGGGTCGGGCGGGATCATCCGGTCCGGGCCCGGGAGCGGGAACGCCCGCCGCGGGCCCGGGAGGCGGCCCGTCCGCCGCGGTTCCCGGGGCCCGGCCGCCCGCGGCGGGGTTTGCGGCGGCGCCGACCCTCATCCACGGTCCGCCACCGCCCCTTCCGCCCGAGGTGGCGGCCCGCGACGATCTCGGGCGTCTGACCATGCGCGCGATCCGGCTCGCCGCGCCGTTGCAGCTCGACGGCCGCCTCGACGAGCGCGTCTACCTCGACGTCCCGCCGGTGACCGGCTTCATCCAGCAGGAGCCGGTCGAGGGCGAGCCCGCCGCCGACCAGACCGAGGTGTGGGTGACGTTCGACGACGACACGCTGTACGTGTCGGCCCGCTGCTGGAGCCTGGCGCCGGACCGGATCGTCGCCAACGAGATGAAGCGCGACAGTTGGGGCATGTACGGCAACGAGACCCTGGGGGTCGTCCTCGATACGTTCTACGACCGGCGCAACGCGTTCGCCTTCACTACCAACGCCATCGGGGGCCTCTTCGACGCCCTCGTCACGGACGAACGCAGCCAGAACATCGACTGGAACACGGTGTGGGACGTCCGCGCGGGGCGTTTCGACGGGGGATGGACGGTGGAGATCGCCATTCCCTTCAAGTCGCTCCGGTATCGGGCGGGGCCGGCGCAGATGTGGGGCATCAACGTGCAACGCCGGGTGGCGTCGACCAACGAGACCTCTTTCCTGACTCCGATTCCGGCCTCGCTGAGCTGGGCCGGAGCCTACAAGATGTCGTCGGCCGCGACCCTCGTGGGGTTGGAGGTGCCCACCTCGGGCACCCGGCTCGAGGTCAAGCCGTACGGCATCTCCGACGTCACCACCGACCTCGCCCGCGTCCCCGACGAGCGCACGAGCACGGGGGGCGACGTGGGTTTCGACGTCAAGTACGGCGTCACCCAGGGGCTCACCGCGGACTTCACGTACAACACCGACTTCGCGCAGGTCGAGGTCGACGAGCAGCAGGTCAACCTGACCCGTTTCAGCCTGTTCTTTCCCGAGAAGCGCGAGTTCTTCCTGGAGGGGCAGGGAATCTTCGACTTCGGCGGCGGATTCACCAGCGACTCTACGCAGTTCTATTTCGGCGGCGGCCAGTTCTCTGGGACGGCGCCGATCCTCTTCTTCAGCCGGCGCATCGGGCTGCAGGACGGCCGGACCGTGCCCATCCGGGCCGGCGGCCGGCTCACGGGCAAGGCCGGGCCCTACAGCATCGGGGTGCTGAACGTGCAGACCGACGGGGCCGGCGGGGTCGCGCCGACGAACTTCTCGGTCGCGCGGGTCAAGCGGGACATCCTGCGCCGCAGCGCGGTCGGGGCGCTGTTCACGGGCCGCTCGGTGTCGCTCGACGGCGGCGGCGCGAGCCAGGTGTACGGGATGGACGGGCTCTTCTCGTTCTACGACAACCTGAACATCACCACGTATCTGGCCGAGAGCCGGCTGCCCGGCGTCAGCCGCGACGACGCCAGGAGCTATCAGGCGAAGCTCGACTACCGCGGCGACCGGTGGGGGTTTCTCGCCGAGCGGCTGGGCGTCGGCGCCGACTTCCGGCCCGAGGTGGGCTTCGTGCGCCGGCACGACTTCCGGCGCAACTTCGTGGAGGGGCGCTTCAGCCCGCGTCCCCTGTCGATCGCGTCGATCCGGAAGTTCCTGTTCCAGGGCAGCCTCGACTACACCACCGACGGCGGCGGGCTGCTCGAGACCCGGGTGCAACAGGGGCTCTTCGGCATCGAGTTCGAGAACAGCGACCTGTTCTTCGCCGGCGTCACCGACAGCTACGAGTGGCTGAAGCAGCCGTTCCCGATGACCCCCGCCATCACCATCCCCGCCGGCGCCTACCGCTTCACCAATACCCGCATCGTCTACGCCCCGGGTCAGCAGCGCACGGTGTCGGGCGGGCTGAGCTTCGACCACGGCGGGTTCTTCGGGGGCGAGCGCACCGGCGTGGGCTACACCTTCGGCCGGATCTATCTCTCGTCGCAGTTGAACGTCGAGCCGTCGCTGTCGTTCAACTGGCTCGAGCTGCCGCAGGGCGACTTCCGGACCGACCTCGTCTCGGTGCGCACCACCTACACGCTGACGCCGCGCATGTTCGTGGCGGCGCTCGTGCAGTACAACTCGACGCTCGACTCGCTCGGCACCAACCTGCGCTTCCGCTGGGAGTATCGGCCCGGCAGCGAGCTGTTCGTCGTCTACACCGACGAGCGCGACACCCTCGACCCGCGGGGGCCGTTCCTCGAGAACCGCGCCTTCGTCGTCAAGGCCACCCGCCTGCTGCGCTTCTGACCGCGCTCCGTCCGTCCGGCGGCGCCACCCACCTGTCGCCTCGCTCTCGCGCGGCCGCAGGGGCGCTATCGCCGCTCGTGTAGACTGCACGCCCAGGGAGACCGGGCGTGGGGGAGGCGCCGCCAGGCGCGGAGGGTGACGGTCGTGGACGCGGGAGCGCGGGGCGGGACCGAGCGGACTTCCGGCGGCCGCGGCGCGGGTGCGGCGCGCGCGGCCGCCCCCGCGCGCGCCGCGCGCGTCAGTCGATGGCGAAGCAGTACAACAGCCCCGCGCCCCCGGTGCCCACCAGGGCCTCCTGGCTGCAGCCGCGGCTGGCGTGGGTCGAGTTCCACGAGCTGTTGCCGCCGCCCTGCGTGTCCGAGTGGCCGACCTGGGCCGAGTCGTCGCCGTTGCTTGTCCAGTTGCCGCAGGTGTGGTTGCGAAGACATGCGCGTCGTGCCGGCAGGTCAAGGCGCGGTCGCCGCGCACCCGGCGCCGGAACGGCGGGGAATCGCGGCCCAACCCGGCCCTGCACCGGCATCGGGCGAGACGCCGGCGGGTGGGACGTCGAGGCGGGGATGACTGACGCGCGCGGACCCTCCGAGCCCGATTCCGGCCGCCACCTGCTGCTCTACGACGGCGTGTGCGGGCTCTGCGACCGGTTCGTCCGGTTCGTGCTGGCGCGCGACCGCCGGGGCCGCTTCCGGTTCGCGGCGCTGCAGGGCCCGGTCGGCCGGGATCTCGTCGCCGGGTTCGGCCGCGACCCGGACCGGCTCGAGACGGTCCACGTCGTCGTCGACTACCGGTCGGGGACGGGCCCCGTGCTGGACCGTTCCGCGGCCGCGCTGTTCGTCCTCGGCGAGCTCGGATGGCCGTGGCGGCTCGCCGCGATCCTGCGCCGGGTCCCCGCCGGGCTGCGGGACCGGCTCTACGACAGGGTCGCGGCCCACCGCTACCGGCTCTTCGGCCGCCACGCGTCGTGCCCGGCCCCCGACCCGCGCTACCGCGACCGCTTCCTGGACGCCTGAGGCCGACTGCTCGATCCCCACCGCCGTCGCGTGACCGCGAGAGGCCCCTGCCCGGAGGCCGCTGGGCGGTCGATGTACGCGATAATCGCCACATCTGCCGGCGAGTCCGTGGCGCTTCCTGCCACATCGACGCCCCGCCGGTCCGAGGTGGTGGATGTTGCGACGTCTCCGCGCGATCGATGCTGCTGTGATTGCCGTGCCGGTGCTGCTGGCCGCGGTCCTGTCCGTGCTCGCGCCGGCGGCGACCGAGGCCCAGCGGGTCGAACGGGTCGTCGACGGCGACACCATCGTGGTCGAGGGCGTGGGCCGGGTGCGGCTGATCGGCGTCGACACCCCCGAGACGGTGAACACCCGCCGGCCCGTCGAGTTCTTTGGTCGCGAGGCCAGCGCGTTCACGAAGCGGCTGCTCGAAGGCCGCTCCGTGCGCCTCGAGTACGACCGGGAACGGACCGACCGGTACGGTCGCACCCTCGCCTACGTCCATCTCGTGGACGGCACGTTCGCCAACGCCGAGATCATCCGGCGGGGCTACGGCCACGCCTACACGCGGTTCCCGTTCCGCTACCTCGACCGGTTCCGGCGGCTCGAGCGCGAGGCGCGATCGGCCGGCCGGGGGCTCTGGGACCCGGCGGCGTCGCCGGCGCGGGCCGCGGGGAATCCGCGCGGCACCGCGGCCGGGGTGCCCTGGGACGACGACGGGAACGGCCGGGTGACGTGCGCCGAGGCGCGCCGGCACGGCATCGCGCCGGTGCCGCGCAGCCATCCCGCCTACGTGTACATGCGGGACGGCGACGGCGACGGCGTCGTGTGCGAGTGAGCGGCGACCCCGACCGGCCCGACCGGAGCGATGACCATGAACAGCCTGCTCGAGGAAGCGATCGAGGCGTGGGACGGCGCCCGGCAGGGCGTCATCGCCGAGGCGTCGGGCATTCCCGCCCGCGACTGGGACTTCCGGCCGGCGCCCGGTGCCCGGTCGGTGGCCGAGCTGGTTGCTCACGTCGTGGCCACCGCCATGATGTGGACGAACGAGCTGACCCGTCCTGCCGCCGACTTCACCCGCAAGAGCTTCCCGGCGTTCATCCGCCACTACGCCAAGGGAGTCGAGAAGCCCCGCCCGCGCGCCGAATGGTTGCGCCTGCTGCGCACGAGCTACCGCGACGGCGCGCGGCAGCTCCGTGCCGCCGGCGAAGTGCAGATGCTGCAGTACGTGCGCCGCTTCGACGGCGAGCGCGGAACGCGCCTCACCTGGCTGCACCACGGCATCGCCCACGAGGAGTACCACCGCGCCCAGCTCGCGCTCTACGTGCGCCTGCTCGGGCGTACCCCGGCCCTGACCCGGGCCATAGAGAGCGGCGACGCCTGACCCGGTGCCACGCGCTCTTCCTTTTCTTCGGATCGGTCAGGGAAGCAGATCGTCGACGGCGATCGCCGTGGCTGGGCGGGCCGGTGGCGCCACCGAGTCGCTGGATAGATGCATCGCCCGCCGGGAGTCCGCACCCGTTTCCAAGGTGCCGACTCCCGGCAGGACGGTTGGGCGGCAATCGGGCCGCGAGGCGGCGGACGCCGGGCTATTGCTGCTCGGCCGCCGCCCGCTCGTCGGCGCGGGCGCCGGCGAGAATGCCCTCCATCGAGTAGTTGCCCTCGTGGCACGCGTACTCGTACAGCGGCTCCTCGCCCCGCCGCATCGGGATCTCGGCCGTCCACGGCTGCACCCAGGTGTCGGGGTCGGTCACCGTGAACGTGTAGACCAGGGTGTCCTCGTCCTGTCGGGTCAGCCGCTCCACCAGGGTCATGTTCTCGGAGGAGCCGCGCCAGCGGGTCTTGTCGGTGAAGTTGTTCGTCTCGATGACGAGGGTGTCGCCCTCCCAGCGGCCGCGCGACTCGCCGGTCCACGACCCGATGCCGGTACGCGGCGTGCCGTCGATGGGGATGATGCGCGAGTCGTGCACCATCTCGTTCAGGATGACGACGGTGCCCTCGGTCTGGAACACCTGCATGTTCTGGTTGTAGCCGCCCGGGGTCATCGGTGGCCCGGTGTTGAACCCGAGGATGCAGCGGTCGAAGGTGCTGCGGTCGAGCCACGAGTCGGCGGGGTGCTCGGCCCGGTACTCGCGCCTCGCGTCGGCCCGCGCCTGCCCCGCTTCGCTCAGCGCCGGCATGCGCCCGTTCGGCGGATCGACGATGAGCGACGTCCGGCGGGTCCCGATGGTGCGGGTGCCCCGGTCCATCCAGAAGTTGTTGTAGGCGCCGACGCTGCCGCCCGCCTCGGTGCGGCGGGGCGGCGCGAGGAGGAGCCGCTCGTCGCGGTCGACGGCGCCCTGCTCGAGGGTGGCCGCCTCTTCCTGCGTCAGGAACTCGCGGTCTCCGTACCGTTCGGGGCGCTGCAGGGGGGTGATGGTGCGGAAGTCCCACACCCCCTGCAGGTCCGGGGCCCCCCACGCCGTGCGCGGCCCGCCCTGGGCCGCCGCCGTCGGGGCCAGCCCCGCGACCGCGACGAGCGCGGCGAGGACGCCGAGCGCTACGAGCTGTCTCTGCCTCATCTCCGACCTCCTTGCAAGCGGACGACATCCATTCGCGTCAAGGGTAGTCCCCGGCGTCGGGCGGGTCAACGGTTCAAGGCTGCGCCGTCTCCGGCAGGGCGAGGGCCACGTACTCGCTGCTCATGTCGTCCCAACCGACGGTCGCGACGATGTACTGGCGGCCGTCGACCCTGTAGCTGATGGGGGCGGCGGTGGTGCCCCCGGGCAGCTCCATCTCCCAGACGACGTCGCCCGTCCGCTTGTCGAAGGCGCGGAACATCTTTCCCCCGCTGCCCGGCGGCAGGAACGCGGCCCCGACGTTGGCGCCCTCGCCGAGGAACACGAGGCTGCGGGTGACGAGCGGCGCCGCGCGCCCGCCCTGTCCGAGCGGCGGCAGGTCGAGATGGGCGATGGCGGGATGGTCGCGGGGCCCGTCGCCGTTGGCTGCCGTCCAGAGGATCTCGCCGCGGTTGAGGTCGATGGCGACGAGGCGGCCGTAGGGCGGCTTGAACAGGGGCAGGCCTCGCGGGCCGGGGATGTGCCGGGCGCCCCGCATCACCCAGTCGACGTCCGAGCGGGGGTGCTCGGACCGGCTGAGGCCGACGACGGTGCCGCTGTGGACCGAGGGCACGTAGAGGATGCCGGTCTCCAGGTCGACGCCGGCCCCGTTCCAGTCGGTGCCCCCGACGAGGCCCGGGACGACCAGCGTGCCCCGCGTGCCCCCCGGGCGGTCGTCGATGAGCGACGGCGGCGTGAACAGCGGCCCCCAGACGTACTGGTCGAGCAGGGCGAGGGCCTCGGCCCGCAACTCGGGCGTGAAGTCGACGAGGTCGTCGATGGCGACGCCCTGCTGGTCGTAGGCCGGCGGCCTCGTGGGGAACGGCTGGGTCGGTGCGTACCACTCGCCCGGCACGTCGCCGGCGGGCACGGGACGCTCCTCGATGGGCCACACCGGCTCGCCGGTGACCCGGTCGAAGACGTAGGTGTGCGCCTGCTTGCTGGTAATGGCCACCGCCTTGACCTCGCGGCCGTCCACGGTGACGTCCACCAGGGTCGGGGCGGCGGGGAAGTCGTAGTCCCACAGGCCGTGGTGCACCGCCTGGAAGTACCAGACGAGCTCGCCCGTCGCCGCGTCGAGGCACACCAGGCTCTCGGCGAACAGGTTGTCCCCGGGCCGGTGCCCGCCGTAGTAGTCGCTGGTCGGCGTCGAGAGGGGCAGGTAGACGTAGCCGAGCTCCTCGTCGGCGCTCGGCGACGCCCACATGTTGGTGTTCCCGGTGTACTCCCACGACGCCCGGTCCTCGTTCAACGCGGTCAGCCACGTCTCGTTGCCGGGCTCGCCCTCGCGCGGCACGGTGCGGAAGATCCAGCGCTGCTCGCCGGTGCGCACGTCGAAGCCGCGGACGTCGCCCGGCGGCATCTCCTTGAGGGCGGGCATGGTGTGGCTGACGATGTCGCCGATGAGCGAGCCGACGACGATGACGTCGCTGACGACGAGGGGTGCCGACTGCCACCGGAACGTCTCTACCCTGGGGTCGTCGTAGCCCTCGGTCAGGTCGACCTCGCCGCCGTCGCCGAAGTCGGGATAGCGGTCTCCCGTGTCGGCGTCGAGGGCGACGAGTCGGTCCCCGAGAATCGCCAGTACCCTGGCGTCGTCGCCGTCCGTCCAATAGCCGAGGCCGCGCGTAGGCCGGCCGCGGGGGCGTTGCTCGCCTTCGGGCGCCGGCGGGTCGTCGAACCAGACCACCTCGCCGGTGGTGGCGTCGAGGGCCGCGACCATGCCGAGCCCGGTGCTGACGTACAGGCGCCCTCCCGCCATCAGCGGGGTGTTCTGCGACGCGGCCGGAGCGCGCAGGTCGTTGCCGCCGCGGGTGGCGTCGGGAATCGTCGACTGCCGCCAGACGATCTCCAGGTCGTGGACCGACCCGGCGTCGATCTGGTCGAGGGGAACGTACTTGGAGCTGGCCGCGTCGGCGGCGTAGGCGCGCCACTCGACGTCCTGGCCGGCCGCGGCCGACACCGCGGCCAGGAGCGTCCCGGCGCAGACGATCGTCGCCGACGAGCGCGTGCTCGTCACGTTTCGCTTGGGCATGGCAGATCCTCCCGGCGTTCGCAGCCCCGGGGCTTCCTCGTCACGCCTCGTCCGTCGGAGGTTCCTCGTGTCCGCATGCGCCTCCCTCTTCCGCCGGCGCCCCGCCTGCCACTTGCCGGTCACGGTGCGAGGCGGGGTCCGCCGCGGGCGGCCGGGTCGCGCTTCGGGCGATTCTACGTCAGTGGCAGGGCGCGGCGTGAACGGCCGACGGTCGGCTGGGCTCTCGGGCAGCAGCGGTACTGGTCCCGTCGGTGCCCGGCGACTGAAGCGTGAACGGCCGACGGTCGGCTGGGCTCTCGGGCAGAGCGGTCTCTGCCTCGGGAGACGATTCGCAGGGAACGTCGTGAGATCGCCCGCCCCGAAGCACCGACGGGCCGTATCGGATCCCCCCCCAAGGCGGCACTTCGAGAGCGAGGAGTCCGTACCCGCCCCCCCATCGGTCATCAGACCGGGACGAGGTCTGCACGAACAACCCGATGACGGCCCTGTCGATGAGCTGGTTCGTTTCGTGGTCAAGACACCAGTCCCCTGATGACGGGGCTGGTGTCTTGGGCCGGAGATGGGAGCGGCGTGTGCAACAGCAGCGCCAACGCGACGACCGAGCGGCCGGCGGGGCGCATCACGGTCTACCTGCTTGCCCTTGTCGTTCGGATGGTGACGCGTACCTGCGCATCGACCCTCGAAGACGGCGGTCCCACGGCCACCGGCCATACCCATCCGGACTGACCAGAGCACTCCCAGTGGTCGCTCGACGGGCACGACACCTCGATATCTAGCGGCGGGTAGCGCAACGTGGCGATGTGCGCGTCGGGCCACACCGGATCGAGCTCGTAGATGTCCATGTACAGGTTGCGCACCGGAACGGACCGCAACGCTCCGCACGACCCCGCCACCGTCGCCGGGAACGACCAGCGCCCCACTTCCTGGATGTCATCCGGGTCGGCCTTCTGCGCTGTCATCCGACCGTTGCGCTCATCGAAGTTGTAGTTTTCGTCGAAGCGTTCGTCGGTCGTGCATGAGTTCCATTGACGTTGCTCCCCGTGGGGATGCCAACCATTGAACTGAGTGCCGTTCTTCTTGTCGAAGAACTGATTCTCGACTCCCCAGTTCCCGAACGGCGGCGAGTGTACGCTACCTTGGCATTCGACGCTTATCGTAGCGCCCGCATACACCCTCCGGTGACGGCTCTCCAACCGCGCCTCCACCAGACAGTATCCCTCTTGAGCCTTCGCGGAAGAACCGAGAGACCACGCGGCCACAAGGAGCACGACACACCACTGCTGCTTTTTCATCTCGCCGCACTCTCCACGGCCTCGATCCCTCCGCGCCAGCCGCGGGCTGCCCTTCCTCGTCACCGTCCGCACGACTCCGTTCGTCCACGGCCCGGGTGTGCTTCCCCCCGGTCGGCGCCGGTCCGAACCGCTCGATGAAGCGGGCAACGCGGCGGCCGGCGGCCTCGAGAACGCCGGTCTCGGCCACCGCGTTCCCGGGGGCGCTACGCAACTGCGCGACCCGGCGCCGCGGCCACGAACGGTATCGTCGGTCAGCGCGCACTGCGCCAGCGCCAGGGCGCGGCGCCAAGGCTCCGTGCCGCTTCGGCGGCTCGACGGCTCGACCCGGGATCCGGTCCGGTCGGCAGCAGGGAGAATCCGACAAGTGGACAATCGAAGTCAAGACGGGCGGCGTAGGCTACGACGCGGCGGCTGTTCGCGAACGTGTTCCAGCCGTCTCTCGAGCTGGCCGAGAAGACGCGCGTCGGCGCCCGTCCTCAACCCCCACCGGGAGACGCCGTGTGCGGGTTGCTCGCCTCCGAGGCGGTCCCCGCGGTGATGGAGGGCCGTCTGCGGGCGAGGGGAGCCGCTCAGGCGTGGGACGAGATCCACGCTGTTCAACATCACTGCCCGCCCTGCCCGCGGGGGCGACGGTCCATGCGATGTGGCAACGCGATGCCGACCTCGAGTCGGACCACGCAGCGGACCCGGTGGCGTCACGCTCCGGTGCGTCGGCGCCGGTTGTGGTAAACCTATCGGCCAAGGCGCAGCCCGTCCGGGGACGCCGATGAAGCGAACGCAGGGGAGTGAACGGAGATGAGACGCAGCAGCACGCTCGGCGCGGTGGTGGCGGTCGGGGTCCTGTCGGTCGGGGTCAACGGGTTCCAGCAGCTCAATCCGGACGCGGTCGACGCGGCCGTCATCGAGCAGGTCAGGGACAACCTCTACGTCATCACCGGGTCGTCGCCGATCGACCGGTCGCTGTTCAGTGGCGGGAACGTCGGCGTCTTCGTGATGGACGACGGGGTCGCCATCGTCGACACGAAGCTGCCGGGGTGGGGGCCGGTGATCCTCGATCGCATCCGCTCGGTGACCGACAAGCCCGTCGTCACCATCGTCAACACGCACACCCACGGCGACCACGTCGGCAGCAACGAGCACTTCGACGCGGCGCGCATCGTGGCCCACGAGAACACCAAGGCCAACATGCAGCGCATGGACAACTTCCAGGGCGACAACGCGCGGTTCCTGCCCGCCGCCACCTACTCCGACCGGATGAGCCTCGGCTCGGGGGACGACCGCATCGACCTGTACCACTTCGGGGCGGGCCACACGAACGGGGACACGTTCATCGTCTATCCGGCCCTCGGGGTGCTGCAGACAGGCGACATGTTCCCGTGGCGGGACGCGCCGTTCCTCGACACGAGCAACGGCGGCAGCGGGCTCGCCATGCCAGGGACGCTGGCCGCGGCGATCGCCGGCATCGAGGGCGTCGACGTGGTCGTGCCCGGGCACATCCCGGTCACGACGTGGGAGAGCTTCGAGGAGTTCCAGCGCTTCAACGCCGACCTCCTGGACGCGGTACGGACGGCCAAGGCCGCGGGCCTGAGCGAGGACGACGCGGCGACCGGCGTCAACATGTCGTCCGGTTATCCGCACTACGACTCCAACCGCCTCGAGGCGGCGGTGCGGGTGATCTACAACGAGCTGCCGTAGCGGGTCTCCGGGGCGGTCGCTCCCGTCGGGCGCAGTTCCGGGGCCGGGGCGGCCGGCAAGCGGCATCGCGCGGCCCTCCACTTGCCGGCCTGCCGACGGTGCGGGGCCTGCGCCGCCCCGCGGAGCCGGCCGGGAGTTCCGCGCGGTAGAACGGTGGAGACCCCTGACAGGGATGGTTGACCCCTCCCCGGCAGGGATGGTTGGCGTCCCGCGGAGCCGCAGGCGGCGGTGGGTGGGCTAGAACGCTCTGGGGCCCGCGAGCACCCGGGCCGGGAACATGATGATGGCGGTGAGCAGGGCGAAGACGCCGGTCACCGCGATGCCGAGGAGCCGGAAGGGCAGCAGCAGCACCCAGACGATGGGGTAGAGCAGCAGCGCCAGCAGGGCCAGCGGCCAGCAGAGCACGAGGAGGATGCACCAGAGCAGGAACTTGGTCATGGTTCTACCCGCAGTTGACGGAGGGCCGGTGCCGGCGGTTCCGACGGAGCCGGCCGGGAATCGGCATGTCTGCCCGCCTTCCCGGAGGGCTCGGCGACATGGGCGAACATCGCGGGCCGGCGGTTCTCCCGTGAGCGGGGAACCCGGTCGACCTGTCGTGTCTCGCGCACCAATCGGCACGGATAGTAGCAAGGAGTGGCGATGCCGCGTTACCTTCCGCAGTTCCTGGCGCTGCTGACCGCGGGCAGCCTCGCCCCGGCCGTTCACGCCGACGACTGGCCCGAGTGGCGCGGGGCGGGCCGCCGGGGCGTTCTCCACGAGACCGGCCTCGTCGAGACCTTCCCCGAGGGCGGCCTCCCGGTGGCGTGGCGCACCCCCATCCACGGCGGCTACGCCGGCCCCGCGGTGGCCGGCGGGCGCGTCTTCGTCACCGACGCCCGCCGCCTCGACCCTCGGTCGACGGCGGTCGTCGAGCGGGCCGTCGCCCTCGACGAGGCCACCGGCGACGTGCTCTGGACCCGCGAGTGGGAGACCGACTACGCGGGGCTGCAGCTCGTGTACGCCATCGGCCCGCGGGCCACGCCGACCGTCGACGGCGACCGCGTCTACGTGCTCGGGGCGATGGGCCGGCTGCTCGCCCTCGACGTCGCCGACGGGACGGTGCGGTGGGAGAAGGACTTCCCCGCCGACTTCGGCACCGAGGTGCCGTCGTGGGGCATGTCGGGGGCGCCGCTCGTCGACGGCGACCGGCTGATCTGCCTCGTGGGGGGCGAGCCCGACGCCAAGATGATGGCGTTCGACAAGCACACGGGCGAGGAGATCTGGCGGGCCCTGTCTTCCGACTGGGAGCCCGGCTACAGCCAGCCCATCATCATCGAGGCGGGGGGCACGCGGCAGCTCATCGCGTGGCATCCGCGCGACATCAGCTCGCTCGACCCCGAGACCGGCGAGGTGTACTGGGAGATACGCCACATCGTCGACATGGGCATCAACCCCGCCACCGCCGTCCACAGCGGCCGCTACCTGTTCTTCACGTCGCAGTACGGCGGGGCCCGCATGCTGCTGCTCGACGAGGACCGCCCCGCGGCCGAGGTCCTCTGGGAGGGGGTGGGGGAGAGCGATCCCGAGTACGGCTTCGACTTCAACACCCTGAACTCGGTCATCAGCACCCCGCTCATCCACGGCGACCACGTCTACGGGGTCGACGGCCATGGCATTCTCCGCTGCCTCGAGGCGGCGACGGGCCGCCGGGTGTGGGAGACCGAGGCGCTGATCGGCGAGAGCACCAACTGGGCGACGGCGTTCTTCGTCCGCAACGGCGACCGCTGGTTCGTCAACACCGACACCGGCGACCTCGTCATCGCGCGGTTCTCGCCGGACGGCTACGAGGAGGTGAGCCGCACCCCACTCATCGAGCCCACGCACCCCTACGTGCGGCGGCGGCTCTCCGGCTCGGCCGTCAACTGGTCGCACCCCGCCTATGCGAACCGCCACGTGGTGGTCCGCAACGACGAGGAGATCGTGCGGCTCTCGCTGGCCGGGGAGGAGTAGGGTGGCTGGGATGCGCGGGTTCGAGACGGCAGCCACCACCAGGGACCGGTGCGGCCTGGTTGGCCGCGCGCGGCACGAACGCACGTCGCCGCAACTTGCCGGGGGACGAAGCTCGCTCGGCCATCGAAGCCGACCGTCGAGCCGGGGCGGCCCTGCGCGCGGGAGCTCCTCGCGTGGAGCACGGGTGGAGCCCCCGACGGGCGGCGAGGGGAGCCGTCCGGCACCGGCTCGCGGGCTGGTTTGCCTGTTTCTCGCGCTCGCCGTCGTGGTGTCGGCGGTCGTGCTTCACGGCCAGGGCAACGACGCCGCGCCGCGCCGGGTCGTGGTGATGGGCGACCTGCGCCTGGGCGAGGGGCGCGCGGCGGACGGCTCGTGGTCGCCGTACGAGGACTTCCGATGGGCGGAAGACCTCCAGCGGTTCCTGACCGCCTTGGCGGAGGAGGGCGGCCCGACCGACCTCGTGCTGAACGGAGACACGTTCGAGCTGGTGCAGGCGAGCGACGGCGCCTGCGCCCACGACGACCCGGCGCTCGGGTGCACCGAGGGCGAGGCGTTGGCCCGTCTGGACCGGGTGCTCGAGGCGCACCGCGACGAGACGGCCGCCCTCGCGGCGTTCGCCGCCGCGGGCGACAACCGGCTGGTGCTGGTGCCCGGCGACCACGACGCGGCCTTGCTGTTCCCGGCCGTCGGGCAGCGCGCGGTCGAGGCGTTCGCGGCCGCGCCGGGGCGGGTCAGGGTGGCCGGGCAAGGGTTCTGGCGCTCCGCCGACGGGCTGATCCACGCCGAGCACGGGCATCAGATCGAGGGCCGGGCCGACCGGTTCGACGACTGGCCGGCCCCGTTCGTGACCCGCTCCGGGCGGCGGCACGTCGCGCGGCCGTGGGGGCACTCGGTGGTGCAGGCGCTGTACGACCGCCACGAGCCTCGGTTCCCCATCGTGGACAACCTCGCCGACAACGGCGCCGGCGTGCGCGAGGCCCTCGCCGCGGCCGGGGTGGACGACGCGGGGGCGGCGGCGCCCGACCTGCTGCGGTTCCTGCTCTTCCGCATGTCGTGGCAGCAGTTCCGAATGGACCTCGACCGCGGCGACGTGGAGCCCCCGGTCTGGGACCTCGCCGCCGTGCGCGAGGCGGGGCCGCGGTTCCTCGTCGACTCGCTGGCCGACGACGACCGGTTCAAGCCGCTCGCCGCGAGGGTCCTCGACGCGGGCGGCCTGACCGCCCTCATGGAGGCCCTGAGCGACGACGAGCTGACCGCGATCTGCGACCACCGCGCCGCCCTCCGGCGTGCGCGGCGGCGCTTCGAGCGCATCCTGACGCAACTCGACCCCACCGGCCCCCCGCTCGCCGAGTGCCCGCGCACCCCGGAGACCGACGCGCCCCGGTTCGAGTACTTCTGGGGGTCGCGCGACCGGGTGTTCGGCCGTCACCTGGAGCGGTTGACCGACCCGCGGCCCGTCGCGGTGATGGTCCACGGACACACCCATCTCGCCGACTACCGCCAGGGGAACTTCACCCGGGTCGAGGCCGGCCTGACCTACGTCGTCGACGGCTTCTCGCCGGTGCGCGGCGCCGCGACCCCGATCGTCATCAACGGGGGCGCGTGGCAACGCACCGTGACCCCGCGGCAGCTCGACGAGCACCGGCGGCGCCTGGGTCTGTCGGAGGCGGAGCAACTGGAGTCGATGCAGCCCGAGCAACTGCCTCCGTGCTACAGCTTCGTGCAGATCGATCCCTACGACGAGCGGCCCGACCCGCCGGTGGTGCGCTACTGGCGGCAGGACCGCGACGGAACCTGGATGATGGCGCCCCGTTGCGGGCGGGGCATATCCGACCCGGAGTCTGCGCCGTAGAACGGCGTAGCGGAATGAAAGCAGGCCCATGGGTGAGATCAACGCCGAAATCGTGTTGGAGAATCCCGGCGACCGCGTTCTCGCCGAGCACGGATACGCGCAGGACTCCGACGTCCGCTGTTCCACCATCGAAGCGATCGTCGATACCGGCGCCGCCATGTTGGTCCTGCCGCAGAACGTCGTGGAACGGCTGGGCCTGGCGCAGCGCCGTACGGTCGTCGTCACCTACGCCGACGAACGCAAGGAGGAACGACCGCTGGCCGGTCCGGTGACGGTCCGGATCGGGAACCGCTCCATGAGCACGGACTGTGTCGTGGGCCCGCCGTTGAGCGAGCCCTTGATCGGCCAGATCGTCCTCGAAGCCCTGGACCTGATCGCCGACTGCGCGAACCGCACGCTCACTCCGCGATTCCCGGACTACCCGCTGCTCAAGCTGAAGTAGGGCTCGCATGACGCGAGACGACCGAGATCCCTACGAAGTGCCGGGCTTGCAGCCGAGCGTCACCAACATGAGATTCGGGCGGCCTGTTTGCGCTTGGCAAAGAAGCATCACCCGGACAGGAACCCCGGAGACAAGGCCTCCGAGTGGATCTTCAAGGAGGTCGGGCGGGCATATGAAACGCTTTGCGGTGCCGGCCGTACCCAGGGCTCTCGACAGAGTAGGGCAGGACGCGACGCTGACGACGAGGGCGTGCGCGCCGGACGTGAAGGGCAAACACGCCAAGGGGCAGAACGCAAACAACGAGAACGGCGGGAGCGGGCGAGCCAGGCAAGTGCCACAGACTCCTTACGTCCTGATGGAGCGCGGCTCGGCACCTTTGCGAGATTGGTGTGTTCCCTTGTTGCCAAAGGCATATTTGAAGACGAAAAAGTGGTGTATCACGGACCAGCCAACCACTTTCGAGGACTTGAAGCACGAGGAGGCTGGTTGGTCCTTACCTCGTCTCGGTTGAGCTTTCGATTCGCACGGAGTAAACTGGCGGAACAATTCCGTGGAGCTGGACATTGATGATATTGTTGACGCGGTTCCCAGTGTCACTGAAGGCTTTATCCCAAACGGCCTTGGCGTGAGCACAGTGATGGGACAAGAGCACTCCTTTGTTGTTTTTCGTCGGCGCAAGTGGGCCACACTCATCAAGACGACTATCTGCGCCGCAAAGGAGGCGCATCCATCCGGCCTCGCGTGGTGACGTCGGGGAATGACCCCGCTCATGGTGGTCCTCATAACCACTCTCCCACACTCCAAGGAGGCTCAACGGGTCTTCCGGCGAGGCTCTCGCCCGATTGGGGCCTCGGTGTTCGTCGCTGGGGCGGCTGTCGTATTCCCCCAGCAGTCCGGCTTCGAATGAGCGAGAATCGTTCAACGTGATTCGTTCGTGCGGGGAAATGCAGCACGCCTGCGGCGGAGGCGCAATGGCGGCAGCGAAAGCGGCGGCGGCTGGCCAAGATGCGGTCAGCGCTTGCGGAGCGTGCGGATCGCCGGGGGTCGCGCTGTGGGAGACGGTTGGCGCGGCCGTCCTCGGCTGTTGAGGGAGTGGACGCGGCGGTGCGCTGTCGCGTTGGGCGGGATCTGCGTTGTCGACGGCTTCTCGGTGGCGCGGGGTGCCGCGAGTCCAGTGCTCATTCAACGCGGGTGCCTGGCAGCGCGCCGCGCGGCGCGGGAGTCCGGCCCACCGTCGGCGACGCCGGGAGATGGCGAAGCGGATGCCACGTACCCCCCGCGCTACGGCTTCACGCAGATAGATCCCTACGCGGGGCAACCCGATGCGCCCGCGATTGGGCTACTGGCATCAGGGTCGCGACGGCGTCTGGGAGACAGCGGCCAGGTGCGGAGACGGTCGGTCAGAGGCGGCGGTGGCTCGAGGGCTCAAAGGGGACCGCCGACGGAGGGATTCGCTCAATCGGGCATCGCGTCCACCCGGGATGGCCTCCACGTCGGGAAGTGCGGTGACGTGGAGCACGGTGCCACGTTCGGCGAGCGAACGTTCGGTGTAGCCGTCAGGGCCGGGGGCGGGGATTCTGGATGCTGGCCAGCGCGGCGGGCCGTCCAGCGCAGGCGTTCTATAATGCGGCATTTCGACCGGCGGACGGATCGACCGCCCGCCGAGGGAGACAGTCATGACGAGATCGACGACGAGGTGGTGGGTGCTGGTCGTATTGCTGGCGGCGGCGGTCGCGGCGGGGAGCGCGAGCGCGCCGGGCGACGTGCCGGCGATGGACGGCGTCCCGGCGGCCGAGCCCGAGGGGGTGGGGATGTCCTCGGCCCGGCTCGACCGGCTCGACAAGGTCATGCAGGGCTACATCGACCGCAACGAGGTGGCCGGCGTCGTCACCCTGGTGGCGCGGCGCGGCAAGGTCGTGCACTTCTCGGCCCTCGGCAAGCGCGACGTCGAGGCCGGCGCTCCGATGACCCACGACACCATCTTCCGCATCGCGTCGATGACCAAGCCCATCGCGTCGGTGGCGCTGATGATGCTCTACGAGGAGGGCCGCTTCCAGCTCCGCGACCCCATCGCGAAGTGGCTGCCCGAGTTCGCGGACATGCAGGTGGCGGTGCCCGCGCCCCCGCAGGAG
Organism: Vicinamibacterales bacterium; assembly: GCA_965207675.1. Taxonomy (GTDB): domain Bacteria; phylum Acidobacteriota; class Vicinamibacteria; order Vicinamibacterales; family UBA8438; genus JAJEEA01. The sequence goes on along the minus strand of CBDBMY010000011.1, from coordinate 2,126,636 downwards.
CGGCTGACCGGCCGCTACAAGACGGTGCCGGCGGTCCGGCCCATCACCGTGCAGCAGGTCCTGACCCACACCGCGGGCCTCGCCAACACCTACCGCGGCATCACCCAGCCCGAGTTCCAGCGGGTGGTGGCCCCGCGCGAGCCCGGCGACACGGTGGGCGACATGCTGAAGCGGCTCGCCACCCTGCCCCTCAACTTCCACCCCGGCGACCACTGGGAGTACGGCCGCGCCACCGACGTCGTGGGCAGGCTCGTCGAGGTCATGTCGGGCCAGACCCTCGACGCGTTCCTGAAGGAGCGCATCTTCGAGCCCCTCGACATGCGCGACACCCACTTCTACCTGCCGAAGTCGAAGCTCGGCCGGTTCGCCGCCCTCTACCGCCCCGACGCCGACGGCAAGATCGAGCTGGCCGAGGCCCCCACGGCGGAGAGCCGCTTCGTCGCCGAGCCCCACACCTACTTCAGCGGCGCCGGCGGCCTCGTGTCGACAGCGCGCGACTACTTCCGCTTCCACCAGATGATGCTCAACGGCGGCGAGCTCGACGGCGCGCGCATCCTCGGCCGCAAGACGGTCGAGCTGATGACCGCCAACCACACCGGCGACAAGGGCATCTGGCTCGCCGGCCCCGGCTACGGGTTCGGCCTCGGCTACGCGGTGGTCACCGACCTCGGCCCCTCGGGCACGCCGCGCTCGGAAGGTTCCTACTACTGGGGCGGCGCCTTCGGCACCATCTTCTGGGTCGACCCGTCCGAGGAGCTCATCGGCATCCTGATGGAGCAGATCCGGCCCTACACGCACCTCAACGTCCGGCCGGACCTCGCGACGATGACCTACCAGGCGATCGTCGACTGAGCCGAGAGGCGGAAGGGACCGGACGATCGCCGAGCGAGCCGAGAGGCTGAAGGGAACTCAGGCGATCGACGAACTGAGCCGCGATGCTGAAGTGGATCGTCCTCGCGACGGTGCTGGGGTGGGTCGGCCGGCTGATGCTCGACCGCGTGCGGGTGGCCGTCAACCGGCCCCCGCCCCCGCGCCGTTTCGACGTCTTCACGGTGCTCGCCATCGTCGTCGTGCTGCTGTGGCTGCTGCCGTTCGTGCTGCCGTTCTTCAGGGACGCGGCGGAGTGAGAGGCGGGCGACGCGGCGGAGATCGTCCCGCACGGCCAGGCTCGGAGAGCTGCGTCGGGAGGTTGGTCGGAGGCGGCTACCCGAATGAGAACAGCCTGGGGTCGTACCGGAAGGTCTCCATGCGCGAGATCGTGATGCGGTGGGCGTCCTCGTGGCGGTGGTTGACGATGACGTTGCGGTCGCGGGTGTCCGCGATCGGCAGGATGACCGACGGGACGCGAAGCAAACAGGCCGAGACGCCGTCCAGCCAGTCGTTTCCGAGACGCCTGGTGAGACCGCCCAGCGTGTCCCAACGTTCCGGCAGGCTGTCGAGCGGCACCTCGTCGATCTTCAGATCGTCCGGCGCCTCGTAGCGCACGAACATCATGTCGTCGGGCAGCAGGGACGCGTCGCTGATGTGCACGAGCTTCTCGAGCACGCAGAGCGCTGGGCCGGTCGCACAGTAGGTCACGGGGCGGCCCCGCCCGTTCCATCGACCGTCTCTCCCGAGCCCGTACCCGCCATCGAAGCGTTCCGCGTGCGTTCTCGCCGACAGCCGCCAGAGGTGCATCAGACGGCGGCGCCCCAGGCGATGCTCGCCAGCAGGTCCTCGACGATGCGGGCGCCGACCTGGGTACGAATCAGGTCGATTGGGCGCCGTCCATCCAGCACCGACAGTTCCCGGTGGAGCCAGAGGTCGGCCTTGTGACCGTTGGCGAAGGTCTCGTCGGCAAGCGCCCTCACCCTGGCCAGCCTGACCGCGCGGTCGGATTCCTCCACCGTCAGCCTGCTTCGTTGAGCGCGCCGGTGCGACAGGGTGCGGGGCTTGATGATGAGGGTCGCGATGTCGCGCTCCGTGACACCCCGTCTCCGTAGCGCGTCGATCGCGGCTGTCGGGAGCCCGAGCTCTACCGCTCGGGCCAACTCCGCATCCGACCGAATCTGCCGGCCGATGGTCTTGCGTCCGCCGAGCTGTTCGGCGGTGAGGAAAGCCGTCGGCGGAGGCGCCGTGGTTTCCGTGAGCGAGTCCGGCATTTGCTCATCGTACGGCGGCAAAATGGCCGGCGTCAAGGCGGTGCGTCGCCGAACCGGATCTTTGGAGTCCGCTCGTGAGGCATCGCGCGTGGTAACCTGCACTTCGGCCCCGAGCAGCGGCACGAAGGCCATCGTAGGGGCGGTGACATGACGGTTGCGGCACGCCAGGAGACTTGGCGCCTCGTGACGTCGGACGGCGACTCGACCATCGACCTGCAGCCGCTGCAGGGATTGTTTGGACCGAGGCGCAGTACCTGCGCCTGACGGGCGGCCGCCGCAGACTGATTGAGTTCGCGGACGGCACTCTCGAGATCCTGGCAATGCCCACGGACCGCCATCAGGTCATCGTGCGGCATCTGTTCCTGACGCGGTTTCCGCGGGCCACGGACCTCGGCGGGACGGTGCTCTTCGCGCCGTTGCGCCTGCGCATCCGAGCGGGCAAGTTCCGCGAGCCGGATCTGGTGGTCCTGCTCGACGCCGGCGACCCGCGGCGCGGAAACGACTTCTGGACGGGCGCCGACCTGGTCGTGGAGGTGGTCAGCCCCGACGACCCCGACCGGGACCTTCGGCACAAGCACGCGGACTACGCGGAAGCGCGGATTCCGGAATACTGGATCGTCAACCCGATCGACGAGACGGTGACCATGGCTCGTGCTGGCCGAGGACAGTTACGTAGACCGTGGCGTTTTCCGCCGTGGCCAGCACGTCCGCTCCGTATGCCTTCCCGACTGTTCGCTCGACGTGACGAGCGTCTTCGAAGCACGCTGACGGTTTTGGGCCTCGATCCGGAACCACCTGCCGATCGACGACGCCGCACGCGAGACAGGCGTGCCCCGTGGGACGCCGCTGTGGGTCTCACAGCCGCACCAGAGCGTGCATCGTTGATACTGAGTGATTTACTCAGGACGGGTATGCTGCGTGAGTGCGCTCGTCTCGGCGCTCCCGTACCAGGTTCGGTCCCACATTCCTCGCTCGATCGGCCGCCTGGACGACGTCCAGGTGCCGGGGTCGCGCGACAGCGCGCCGGGCGCGATAGCCCTCGGACGGGTTGCCGTCGCCTTATGTGCCTGCAGGGTCTTCGTGTTCGACCGCCCAGTCGTGCAGGACCGCGTACTTTCTTGCCCGATCAGGGGAGTGGCCTGCTACTTCGATGACGTATTCCCGGAGATCGGCCAAGGGTGTTTGCGGTTTCTCGCCACGTTGCCCGTAGATGAATCCTTGCAGTTGTTTCGGCGATCCGTAGCAGATCCACATCTCTGGCGGTGGATTGAACCTGTGTTTTTTCCCGAGGATGGTCCTCTTTCGATGAAAACCGTGCTGCACGCGCTGCACGTGAAGGTCGCACAGATCCGAGCGTTCCGACGACTGCTTTGCAGGTCGTAGCCGACCATGAACAGCCCCGCCCCGAGTTCGTGGAACCCGTCCTCGCCGGCGCTGCCTGGCCACGCCCCGGTTTCCAGGATGCTGCGTAGAAACCAGTTCGCCCGCATGAGCTGCGTCGTGTGAAACCGGGGATCCGACCTGAGTCGAGGAAACCGGAGCCCGTGCCGGCTCGCGTCGCGGAGCTTGCGGCGTTTGGCGTTCCGCGCCTCCTTGGGGCTTCCGAACGCGAACGCCAGACAGTCGGGAACCGTGGTGCGACCCGTGTGTTCACAGAACTGTCGGACGAGGAGTCCCAGCGCCGCGCCCACCCGTCCGTCGTAGATCACGCAATGGCCGCAGAGCAGGCTGTAGATCTTGACGAAGCCCGCGTTCATGCGGCACGCCGTGTCCGCGGCCGACGGATCCCGGCGCATGTCGCTCGGCGAGGGCGTGTGGTCCCCGTCGATCACCGCCTGCAGATGCCGGAGTTCGTCGAGCAGGATCGAACGGCGCCTACGCAGATAGGCGCCGTTGCGCGCCCAGACGCCGCCCCATCTCAGAATTCGCTCGCACGCGTGGACGGCACGGTCGACGTCGTCGTCGCCAACGGCTTCCCAGAGGTCGTGGCGGTACGCATCGAGCTTCGTCTTGTTCTCGTGCCACGACTCCCGGTTCCAGCGATACTGTCGGAACGCGTCGCTCAGGCTCTCGCAGGACCAGGGCCTACCCGTCCTGCAATCGACATACTCGTGTGTCCATCCCGACCTTCTGTCGAAACGAGCGGCGACCCAGGGCCGCATCTCCTTCACGTGGAGATCGGCGAGGAATGCTCCCTTCGTCATCGAGATCCGCGGGCGGCGGAGCCAAGCCCGCCCGTGGGGCGCAACCGCGGCAGTGATTCCGCCCTCAAGTGGGTGGCGCCGCTCACCGCCCGAACAGGCTCTTCGGAATCCGCCCCGTGACCACCTGGGTCAGGTCCACCGCCTCGGCCACGTGGAAGTCGACGGCGATGCTGGCCAGCGACAGCGCCCGGTCGGGGCTGAGGCCGTGCTCGTCGGCGAGGAACGCCACCACCTCCTCGACCGCCTTCTGCAGGGCGCGGTCCAGATCGAGGTCGATGCCCATCAGGACGTAGTGGGTGTCGGTCTCGGCCCGCGGCGCCGTCAGCTCGCGGTCCTTGTGCAGCACGAAGCGGAAGCGCCCGGTCAGGGACTGCTCGATGGCGGTGCCGCTGACCTCGCCGTCGCCCTGCGCCGAGTGGGGGTCGCCCACGTAGAACAGGGCGCCGGGCTGCAGCACCGGGAGGTACAGGGTGCTGCCGGCGGTGAGGTCCTTGACGTCGAGGTTGCCGCCGAAGCGGCCGGGGGGCCGCGACGCCTGGACGCCGGGCACGGTGACGCCGGGCTCGCCGACGACGGGGTCGGGGGCGACGGCCATGATGCCCATGAACGGGGCCAGGGGCACGTGGATGCCGTCGGCGAAGAGGGCGACCTCGCGGCCGTTCACCACGCCGGTGCGGATGAGGTGCCGGCCGGCCGCGATGTCGCGCGCGGCGTCGTCGGGCCGCGAGCCGGGGTAGGCGGGCGAGAAGACGCCGCCGGTGGGGCTCGTGTTGTTGATGCCGTAGGGGACCCGGGTCTCGATCTCGAGCACCTGGATCTCGAGCACGTCGCCTGGCTCGGCGTTCCGGATCGCGATCGGCCCGGTGATGACGTGGCCGCTCCGGCCCTCCCGCGGGCGCCCGGCCCGGGACGCCCAGAAGTCGAGCACGTCGGGGAGGATCTCGTCCGGCGTCACCCCGAGCACGATCAGCGACAGGTCGGGATGATCGTTCTGGGTGGCCCCGGCGTGCGACAGGGTGTCGATGCGCACCGTCTCGCCGGAGTCGATGGTCAGGACCGGCGGCTTGTCGAGGGGGAACCACCCCCAGCTCACCGTCTCGGGCCGGGACGGCACGAAGTGCTCGCCGTCCTGGGCGGCGGCCGGGCCGGGGGTGCCCGCCGCCGACAGCAGGAGCGCCGAAGCGGCGACGAGGGCGCCGCGAACGCAGCCTCGCACGGCATGGCGATGCCCTCGGTGGGGCCGGCCGGGGACTACTGGGTTTTCGCCTTGCGCGACTGGGGGCATCTTTCGTTCCTCTCGTGGCTCTCGGTTTGCGCGCGTCAGTCTACCAGGAGTCCGCGCCGGGGATCGGAGCTCCGTCCGAGAGATCCGGGGGTTGCGGTGGGGACCGGATGGACGGCGGGCCGAGGGCACCGCCGCGCCGCGGCGCGGTCCGGGCTAGAATACCGCCACGATCGACGGAGGAATTGGTAGAGCTTCGAGGAGTCGATGATGAACATGCGATTGAGCGCGCTCGGCGTCTGCGTCTTCCTGCTGAGCGCTTCCCTGGGGGCGGCCCAGACCAACTGGCCGAGATTCCGCGGCGAAGCGGCCGGCGTCGTCGCCGACGATCCTGCCCTGCCCGAAACCTGGGGACCGGACGAGAACGTGGCGTGGCGGGTCGACGTGCCGGGCCGCGGATGGGCGTCGCCCATCGTCTGGGGCGACCACGTCTTCGTTCTGACGTCGACGGCGGTCGAGGGCGACGAGGTGCCCATCCAGCCCATCGAGAACTACCGGGCGCGCTCCCTCGGGGGCACGATGACCGCCGCCTTCATCACCGAGATGGACCAGCCCCTGCGCTGGGTGCTCCTCGACATCGACTTCGAGACGGGGGAGACGCGCTGGGAATACACCCTGCACAGCGGCGTGCCGGAGCTGCCGACCCACCAGAAGAGCACCTTCGCGTCGGAGACCCCGGTCACCGACGGCGAGCGCGTCTACGTGTACCTCGCCGACATCGGGCTCTTCGCGGTCGACTTCACGGGCGAGCTGGCGTGGTCGGCGCCGCTCGACTGGCTGCCGCGGCGCCAGTGGGGGGCCGCGAGCTCGCCGGTGCTGCACGACGGCCGGCTCTACGTGGTCAACGACAACGAGGAGGCGTCGTGGGTGGCCGCGTTCGACGCGGCGACCGGCGACGAGCTGTGGCGGACCGAGCGGGACGAGCGGTCGAACTGGTCCACGCCGTTCGTGTGGGAGAACGACGTGCGGACCGAGCTGGTGACCACGGGCCAGGGCGGCGTGAAGTCGTACGGGCTCGACGGCGAGCTGCTGTGGCAGCTCAGCGGGATGTCGTCGCTGGTCATCCCGACGCCGTTCTCCGAGAACGGCCTGCTCTACATCAACTCGGGCTACGTGGCCGACCGGAACCGGCCGGTTTATGCCGTCCGGGCCGGTGCGGCCGGCGACATCACCCTGCCCGAGGGCGCCACGAGCAACGACTACATCGTCTGGTCGCACCCGCAGCTCGGGTCCTACAACCCGTCGGCGCTCGTCTACGGCGGCACCCACTACACGCTGCTCGACCGGGGCATCCTGATGGCCTACGACGCCGGCTCGGGCAACGAGGTCTACCGGCGCCGGCGCATCACCGCGGGGACGCTGTTCACCGCGTCGCCGTGGGCGTACAACGGGAAGATCTTCGCCCTCAGCGAGGACGGCGACACCTTCGTCATGCAGGCGGGGGAGGAGTTCGAGGTGCTGGCGCGGAACTCGCTCGACGAGATGACCCTGGCGACCCCGGCGGTGGCCCGCGGCAGCCTGCTCATCCGCACCGCGTCGGGCCTCTACCGCATCGCCGAGAGCGGCGACTGAGCCGCGGAATCGGCAAGCGGACCGGCGCCCGAGGTTGGGAGTGAACGCCTGGCGCGTCGCGGCAGGGGGGGGGCAGCCCGATACCGACCGGGCTGCCGTTCCGGCTGGTGCGCGAAGCCGCGATGCGTCGCGAGCGGTCTTGCGGGGTGGCGGCAGGCGGAGGGGGTGCCCGACTCCAATCGACCTGCTGTTTCGGCCGGCGGGCGAAGCCGGCGGCCGGGGCACCGGCAACTCGGGATCGGAACTCTGGCCGGGTCGGCGGATCGAGGAGCCGCCGCCGGCGGGCTCAGGAGGGAAGGCCATGCGCAGAGGAGTCTCGTTCGTCGTTCTCGGCCTGGCGCTGGCGGCCGCCGCCGGCATGGATCGCGCGTCCGCCCAACCGCCCGCCGGCGAGGCCGTCGACCCCGCCGCGGAGCTCGTCGGCCGCCTCGACCTGGAGCGGTACAAGGCCACCATCAAGGGCCTGACCCAGTTCGGGGACCGGCGGCAGGGGACCCGCCGCAATCGGGACGCCGTCGACTGGATCGAGGCGTGGCTCGAGGAGGCGGGCTGCACCACCACCGAGCGGGTCTTCTACAGCTACTACGCGCCCCCGCCGAGGCCGCAGGTGCGGAACCCGAGCACGCGCGGGACGCCGCCGCCCCTGAACCCGCCCGGGCCGACGCCCACCGGGGCCGCATCGGCCGCAACGGCAACGGCCCCGGCGGCAGCACCATCTTCGGTTACCGTCGCCGCACCGGCGTCGAGCGCGACCCGATGGCGCAGCCCGACGAGGCGCTGCGGGCCCTCAACATGGAGGAGCCGGTGGACGGCGCCCGCACGCAGGTCTACTGCACCAAGATCGGCTCGACCCGCCCCGACGAGATGTACATCCTCGGCGCCCACATGGACGGGCACGGCTTCGGCGAGGCCGCGAACGACGACGGGTCGGGGACGGCGCTCGTCATGGAGCTCGCGCGCATCCTGAGCGCCCCCGACGTGAGAACCGAGCGGTCTGTCCGCTTCGCCCTCTGGAACGACGAGGAGACCGGCCTGAACGGCAGCCGGGCCTACGTCGAGCAGCGCCGCGAGCGGCAGGGCCTCGAGAACCCGCCGGGGTCGGGCCGCTATCCCGAGCCGCGCTGGCTGGGGATGATCCAGCACGACATGATGCTGTTCGACCACGGGGCGCCCGGCCCCGACGGGGAGGTGAGCCCGGTCCAGCGGCGCGAGGCCGACGTGAACATCGAGTTCCAGTCGAACTCGACGTTCGCGGCCGAGTCGCGCGACCTCGCCTTCTTCTTCAAGGCCGCCAACGACGCCTACGCCACCGACTATCCGGCTCAGGTCGGGCCGCACATGAGCAGCACCGACTCGACGCCGTTCATGAACGTCACGCCGTCCATCAGCCTGCGGGAGAACGAGCGGGGCATGCACATCGGGGCGGGCTGGGACCCGCACTGGCACCAGCCCACCGACCGCTACGACACGTTCAGCGACGACGACTTCCGCCTCGGCCTGAACGCGGCCCAGACCACTCTGGCCGCGATCGCCCAGCTCGCGGGCGCGGCGATCGTCGAGCCCTGACCCGCCGGCCCGAGCGCCGGGGCGCCGGGGGCGCAGGCGCAATGTCGGGGGAATGGCGAGCCGCCCTGGCGGGCGCCGCCCGGCGAACGGGGACGCCGCCCGGCGCCGCCGGCCGCGATTCGGGCGAGGGCGCGCCGGCGGCCGGTCCCGCCCGCATGTAGGGCGGGGCCGGGTCGGGCCGGGGGAGGAAAGCCGCCAGCCGACTGGCGGACCAGCCGCCCCAAAGCGCGGATTCTGTGCCAACCACGGTCCCGCCAAGTGCCGCCGGCGGCTCCAGCTGCCGCACCACACCGCGGGCGGCCCCGCTCAGGTCTACCTGGTTGGCGCTCGCTGACCAGCCGTCCCACAGTGCGGATTCTGTACAAGCCACGACCCTGCTCGGTGCCGCCGGCGGCCCGGCTGCCGCACCGCACCGCGGTCGCCCGCCCCGCTCTCAGGTCTACCTGGTTGGCGCTAGAAGAAGAGGGAGCTTCCGGCGAGCCGCAGGATGATCTCGATCACGAGCAGCGGGACCAGCACGATCTGCAGCCCGATGAACACCGTGTTCGAGATGAGGGCCAGGAAGCGGATCCCTCCGCCGGTGTCGGCCGCCGCCGACAGCGGCTCGGTCCGCAGGGGGCCGAAGATGGTGCCGACGACGAGCACGAGGAGGATGACGCCCACGCAGCTCAGGACCGTGACGTGCACGACGTAGTCGGTGGCGAACCGCATGAAGAGGGCGTAGGGCAAGAGCGCGACGACCACGAAGATCGCGGTGCCCAGCACCCACATGAGCATCCGTCCGGCCAGTCCCAGCTGTTGCGTCTCAGTCATGTGATCTCCGTCAGGAATTCGCTCGGCCCGCCCTGCGGGCCGCACCCGGTCCGCCAGAGACCCCGGCCGCCGGCCGGACCCCGCGGCGCCATGCAATCCGCCAATTATACGCGTGCGGGCGTCCGTGCGCGTCCGTGCCCGATCCGGAGGGGGGGGCGCCGCGAGTGCGGCACCGGGCGTCCTCGCCGAGAGGAACGATCGCGAGAGCGCCCGCTGATTTAGAATGATCGCGCCGGGCGGATTCCAGCGTGACCGGCCGCACGTTCGCGGCGCCGGGGCGACGACGGCAGGGAGGGACTTCCGGTCGCCCCCGGCGGGGGGGCGGCCGTGGATAGCCGGCTACGAAGAGCCCGAGTCGCGGAGACCGGGGCCGGGCTGCGGAAAACTGGTCGAGGTGGCCGCGCCGCAGGGGCGGCCGGACGTCGGGTCGTTCGCCGGGGCCGTGGAAGGAGTGAGATTCAATGCGCGAGAAGTGGGTGACGCTTGGGGGCTTGGCCGCGGTTATCGCTGTCGCCGGGGCGTTCGTGCCGGCGACAGCCGCCGCCCAGCCGGCGGAGGCCGGGTGGGTCGTGCCTCGCACGCCCGACGGCCACGCGGACCTGCAGGGGGTCTGGGCCAACAACAACATCACGCCGCTCCAGCGGCCCGAGGCGTGGGCGGGTCGGGAGACCCTCAGCGACGAGGAGGTGGCGGCGCTACGGGTGTCGGCGGCCAACGCGGTGAGCGACGGGGACGCGCTGTTCGGCGACCAGCTGGTGCTGGCCGCCATCGAGGGGGTGGAGGCGACCTCCTACGACCCCACGACCGGCAACTACAACCAGTTCTGGATCGTCGAGCGCGACTTCAACAACCGTACGTCGCTCGTGGTAGATCCGCCGGACGGCCGCATTCCGGCCGTCATCCCCGAGGCGCGGGAGCGGTTCCGCGCCGCCGCCCAGTACCGGCGAGAGCACCCCGCCGACAGCTATGCCGACCGGCCGCTCCAGGAGCGGTGCGTGACCTACGGGGTCCCGAGCATCAGCGCGGGCTACAACAACTACTACCAGCTCTTCCAGAGCGCCGACCACGTGGTGATCCTCAACGAGATGATCCACGACGCGCGGGTGATCCCGCTCACCGGCCAGCCCCACCTGTCCGAGTCGGTGCGTCAGCTGCACGGCGACTCGCGGGGCTACTGGGAAGGGGACACCCTGGTCGTCGAGACGACGAACTTCTCGTCGACCGCGAACTTCCGCGGGTCGTCCGACGGACTCCACCTGGTGGAGCGGCTGACCCGGGTGGGTGCCCGGACCCTCGAGTACGAGGTCACCATCACCGACCCGACGGTGTGGACGCGGCCCTGGACGGTCAGCATCCCCCTGATGAAGAGCGACGAGCCGATGTTCGAGTACGCCTGCCACGAGGGCAACATCGGAATGGACGGGATTCTCGCCGGTCACCGCGCCGAGGAGCGGGCCGGGCAGTCCCAGTAGCCACGGGCGCCCTGCCCGCGGGAAGACCCACGGTCGGTCGAACGAGGGGCGGTGTCGCGGGCGCCGCCCTCTCGGGCCGACCGCACGGCGGAGGCACCGGAGGGTGCACGCCATGAAGAGTTCCGCAATCGCGGTGGGGATTGCCCTGGCCGTGTGCAGTCCCCGCTCCGCGCCCGCCCAGGGGCCGGACCCGCAGTACGACGCCGCCATTCGAGCCGTGGCCGTCAGGCCGCAGGTGCGCCGCGCCCTCGGTCTCACCCGGTTGCTCGAACGGAGGGCGGAAGCGACCCTGATCGAGCTGACGCAGATTCCCGCGCCGCCCTTCGGGGAAGCCGAGCGCGGAGCGCGGTTCGCGGAGCTCCTGCGGGCGGCGGGGCTGGCCGACGTGACCGTCGACGAGCCCGGCAACGTCATCGGGCGCCGGACGGGGATGGCCGGTCCGCAGACCGTGGCCATCGTCGCCCATCTCGACACCGTCTTTCCCGCCGGCACCGACGTGACCGTCCGGCGGCGGGGCGACCGCCTCTACGCGCCGGGCATCGGCGACGACACGCGGGGGCTGGTGGTCCTGCTGATCATCGCCGAGGCGCTGGAGCGGGCCGGGGTGCGCACGCGGGCCGACGTCCTCTTCGTGGGGAGCGTGGGCGAGGAGGGCCTCGGCGACCTGCGCGGGGTGCGGCACCTGCTCCGGCCGGGCGGGCCGCGCATCGACGAGTTCATCGCCATCGACGGCGGTTCCGACGAACAGGTGGTGAACCAGGCCCTGGGCTCCCGCCGGTACCGCGTCAGCGTGACCGGACCCGGCGGCCACTCGTGGGGCGACTTCGGCCTCGCCAACCCCGCCCACGCCCTCGCCCGGGCCATCGACTACTTCGACCGCGCCGCCTCCGCCGTCGACGGGGTCGGCACGTCGGCCAGCTACAGCGTGGGGCGCATCGGCGGGGGCACCTCGGTCAACGCCGTCCCCCGCGAGGCCTGGGCCGAGGTCGACCTGCGGTCCACCGACCCCGAGCGGCTGGACCGGCTCGACGACGCGCTGCAATCGTCGGTCGCACGCGCCGTCGACGAGCTGAACGGGATCCGGCATCGGGGCGCCCCCCTCGCGATCGAGCTCGAGCCGATCGGCGACCGGCCGTCCGGCCGTGTCGACCCGCGGGCCCCCCTCGTCCGCCAGGCTCTCGCGGCGACCCGCTTCCTCGGTCTGCAGCCGCGTCTGGCCGCCGCCTCGACCGACGCCAACCTGCCCATCGCCCGCGGCATCCCCGCCGTGGCCCTGGGCCGCGGGGGCGCCGGCGGGGGCGCGCACTCCGTCGACGAGTGGTGGAGCCCGCGCGACGCCCACGTCGGCACCCAGCGCGCGATGCTGGTGCTCCTGGCCGCGGCGGGCGTCGCCCGGTAGGGGTTCGCCCCGCAGGGCGGACGGACTCACTGTCGTGTTGGTTGGGCGCCCATCGGAGCGGGAGGCGCCGATGGGCGGGCGAGGAGTCGCCGCGGCGCTGACTCCTGTCGTGTTGGTTGGGCGCCCATCGGAGCGGGAGGCGCCGATGGGCGGGCGAGGAGTCGTCGCGGCGCCGACTCCCGGCGGGTTGGTTGGGCGCCCATCGGAGGCGCCGATGGGCGGGCGTGGCGTCACCGCGCCGCGGCGCTGACTCCTGTCGTGTTGGTTGGGGGCCCATCGGAGCCGAAGACGGCGGGCGGGCCGAGCGTCTGCGCCGCCCATGGTAGTCTGGGCCATCGTGGCTCAGAGGTCATCCGGCACGCCCCGACGCCGTCTCTCTCGATCTCTGCTGCTCTCCTTCCTCCTCTCCGCCGCCTGCGGCGCGCCTCCGCCCGCGGGCGCCCCCGCCCGGGGGGTCGGCGCCGACCCGCCCCTCACGAGCCGCGGCCAACCGGCCGATAGTCCTGATGAGCCGTCGTTCGACGTGAGGCTCGACGCCCTGTCGGGCGGCGCGCCGGCCCCGGGCGGCCGGACCCGCAATCCGTTCCGTTTCGAGCGGGAGCCGCCGCCGCCGCTGTTGCCCGCGGGAGCGGCCCCGGGCGGGAGCCCGGCGGTACCGCTCGGCGCGGTCGACGGGTGGCGGCCGGCCGAGGAGGCCGAGGCCGTCCGGTTCATCGGGGTACTGGAGGCGCCCGAGTCGGTCGGCCGCGTGGCCGTCCTGGCGGACGGCGCCGGCGTCCATCACGGACGGGTGGGCGACGTCGTCGGCGGACGCTACCGGATCGTCGCGCTCGACCGCGCCGTGCTCCTGCTCGAACGGCTCGAGGACGGAGAACGGTTGACCCTGAGGCCGACGGGGGAGTGAAGGGGCCGAGTCGCGATCGACGGCCGGCGACGGCGCGAGTCGTGGAGCTTGCGGGCCGGCAAGGGGCACATCTGCATGCGGGAACCCGTGGCGGCGGTCCTGATCGCCGCGGTCGTCGTCGTCTCCGGGTGCGCGTCCACGCAGTCGTTCCGCGAGGGCGCGGCGGCCGCGCGCGAGGGCAACTGGGACGCCGCGGTCGAGTACTACCGCCGGGCGTTGCAGGAAGACCCCGACCGCCCCGAGTACCGGATCGCCCTCGAGCGGGCCATGCTGAGCGCCGCGCGCCACCACGAGGCGGCGGCGGCGGAGCTCGAGGCCCTCGGGGACCTGGCGGGGGCGCTCGGCGCGTACCGGCGCGCCTACGAGCTCGACCCGTCGAACGGGCAGACCGGCGTCAGGATCGCCAACCTGCAACAGACGTTGCGCGAGCGCATGGAGGCGGCGCGCGCGCCCGCCCCCATCGAGGCGATGCGGAGCCAGGCGCGCCTCGACACCGGCCCGCCCCTGCTCGACCCCGTGTCGGACGAGCCGCTGGTGATCGAGTTCGCCGACACGAGCCTGCGCGACGTGCTCGACTTCCTCGGCGAGGCGGCCGGCATCGACGTTCTCTACGACCGCGACTTCGAGGACCTGACGCTGTCGGTCTCGCTGGCCGGCGTGACCTTCGAGGAGGCGCTGTCCCGGATACTCACGGCGAACGGCGCGTTCCACAAGGTGGTGGACCCGAGGACGATCGTCGTCGTGCCCGAGACGCCGGAGAAGCGCGGCGAGTACGACGAGCTGGTCATCCGCACCTTCTACGTGTCGCACGGCAACGTCGAGACCCTGGCCGAGCTGCTCTCCACGCTGGTGAGCGCGCCCAACACCCCCAACGCGCCGCAGGTGGTGGCGAACCTCGAGGCCAACGCCATCACCGTGCGGGCGACGGCGCCGGTCGTCGGCATCGTCGAGCGCGTGCTCGCGGCGAACGACAAGCCGCGGGCCGAGGTCGTCATCGACGTGGAGATCCTCGAGGTCAACCGCGAGCGCGCCCAGCGGTACGGCCTCGACCTGTCGCGCTACTCCATCTCGGCGACGTACTCGCCCGGCGGCGTCCCCGCCGGGAACGGCGACGCCGGCGCCTCGGCCGCGTCCGGGCTGTTCAGCCCGGGCCGCGTCTCCGGCGTCAGCGGCGCCGACTTCTACTTCGCGGTACCGTCGGCGGTGATCGACTTCCTCGAGCAGGACACCGACACCCGGCTCGTGGCCCAGCCCCAGATCCGGGGGCAGGAGGGGGCCGAGCTCGAGCTGAACCTCGGGCAGGAGATCCCGGTGCCGACCACAGCATTCACGCCCCTGGCCGTCGGCGGGGCCTCGTTCAACCCGCTGACCTCGTTCCAGTACCGGCCGGTCGGGGTCATCCTGAGAATGGTCCCTCGGGTCACCTACGAGAACGAGATCATCCTGGACCTCGAGGTCGAGAACAGCACCCTGGGGCCGCCCATCCTCGTCGCCGGCCAGTCGCTGCCGACGTTCGGCTCGCGCAAGGTCATGACCCGCCTGCGGCTCCGGGACGGCGAGTCGAACCTGCTCGCCGGCCTCCTCAGCCAGGAGGAGCGCCAGATTCTCAAGGGGTTCCCGGGCCTGCTGCGCCTCCCCATCCTCAGGCAGCTCTTCTCGGCCAACGACGAGTCGGCGCAGTCGACCGACATCGTGATGCTGCTGACCCCGCGCATCGTCCGCACGCACGGGCTGACGCAGGAGGACGTGGGGCCCATTCACATCGGCACCCGCAACAACCCGGGGGTGACGGGGCCGCCGCCGCGCATCGCGCCGCGTCCCGATGCGGGGCCGTAGCCGGGCCCGGCGCCGTTCGCCCCGACCCGGCAGGCCCGCAATGGCCGGCGCATGAGCCGGTGGTTCCCCGCGAGGTGTGGTTCGGAATGGGAGCGTCCCGGCAACCCTCCTCCCCCGGGCAGCGCGCACGAGCCGGTGGTTCCCGCGAGGTGTGGTTCGGGCCCGGCTGCCTGCCGGGGCCGCGGCCTCGAATCGCGCCGAGCGGCCGCCGGTTCCGCGTCGTCGAGGCCGAGCGGACGCCGGATTCGAGGTCGCGCGGTGGCGCGGCCCGTTCCCCGACGTGCTATCTTCAGTCAGTGAATCGAGGCGGTCGGGGATGGGTCGCTTGCGTTGCCGTCGCGCTGACCGCGGCGTGGTCGGGCGGGAGCGGCGTGGTCCGGGCCGACGAGTTGGCATTCGCCGTCGCGGCGGGCCGTGTCACCCTGACCGCGGCCGGAGTGCCGCTCGGTGACGTCCTCGCCGAATGGTCCCGGGTCGGGAGCACGCGGTTCGAAGGCGTGGGCGAGTTGGGTTCGGCGCCCGTGACGCTGCGGCTCGAAGGCGTTCCCGAGCGGGAGGCGTTGCGGCTCCTGTTGCGGCCCGCGGCCGGCTTCCTCGCGGCCCCGCGCGATCCGCGCGACCCGGGGGCCTCGCTCTACGACCGGGTGAAGATTCGGGCCGCGCGCCGGGCGGCGCGGCCGGCGGCGGCGGGCGCTCCGGCCGCGCGGCGACCGCTGCCCCGCCCCGTACGCGAGGCGCCAGCGATGTCGTTGGCGGACCAGCGCGAGCGGTTGCAGCGGTTGCTCCGTCCTCCTCCCGCGGTCGAGGCAGTGGCCGAGCCGGCCCCGCCGCCCCGGGGCGGTCCGGCCTTTGCGCCGACCACGCCTCGTCCCGGGATGGTGGTCGAGCCGGAGCCGCCGGCCCCGCGCCAATAGTCTGCGCCGTCGAACGGTGCAGATTCCTGGCAGGGTCGGTTGGGCGTCCAGCGGAGCCGTCGAGCGACGAGGGGGGGCGGCGGGCGCGGGCGGTCGTGAACGGACCCCCGTGCGGGTCGGACCGGAGGGTCGAGCCGGAAGGGGGCGGGAGGCGCGGCGGCCGGGAGGCGGCCGCGAATACGAGTGGGGCCGTTCTCGCCGCATCGGCGGTCCGGCCCGGGACGGAGTGTTCGGCGGAGACGGAGACAAGGAGTGTTCCGATGACGAGAACGCGTGGTTCGTGGTTCGCGGCCGCCCTGGCGCTGGTCGTCGTTGCCGGGGTCGTCTATGTGCAGGCGGGCGCGCAGGCCGCGCCGGAGCGTCAGCCGCTCGTCACCGAGGCGCTCGTCGACGCCGAGAACGGGACGCTGACCATCAACGGCTTCGACTTCGGGGGCGAGGTCCCGACGGTGACCCTCGGCATGTCGGCGTTGCCGGTGTTGTCGGTGACCGAGTCGGGGGTGGTGACGGGGCTGCCGGAGGTGCTGCCCGGCACCTACCTCCTGGCCCTCTCGTGGGCCGACGGCGCGGGGGCGGTGTTCTATCCGACCCTCGGCGCGGCGGGGCCGGCGGGACCGCAGGGCCCGCAGGGCGAGCCGGGCCCGTTCCTGTCGGCCGGAGCGGCGCCCCCGGCCGGGACGATGGCGTACAGCGGAGACGGCGTGGTCGGCGGCGATCCGGCGAGCTCGCAGGACCATGCCGGCTCAGGGACCAATACGCACCTGGGCGGGAGGTCGCTGGAAGCCGTGACGGAAGGCACGGGCAATACCGCGGTCGGCTACCAGACGCTGCAATCCCTGACCACCGGCAAGGACAATGCCGCTTTCGGCCGCCGGTCCCTGACCAGGCTGGTGGACGGCGAGGGCAACCTGTCCATCGGCGCCGCTGCCATGGACAAGGCGGTGGACGCATCCGCCAATACGGCCATCGGCAAGGAGGCGCTGAGGGAGAATCTGTCCGGCATAGGCAACGTCGCCATCGGGGCCCAGGCGCTCCAGAACAACCAGGGCGACCAGAACATGGCCATCGGCTACCAGGCTCTGTACGGGAGCCGGGAAGGCTCGGACAACATCGCATTGGGGTACCGGGCCGGAACCAGGAACCAGTCGGGCAGCAACAACGTGTACATCGGCAACCCCGGCGCGAACGGCGAAGAGGGTGTCATCCGCATCGGCACCGAGGGCGTGCACACCAGGACCATTCTGGTGGGCGAGGTGGAAGGCAACATCAACGTCGTGCCGGTGTACCAGTAGGTGCCTCGGCCGAAGCCGCCTCGTGCAACGAGGCTTGGCCGGTGGATCCGGGCGGACGGCGCTGCCGGCAGTCGGAGTCGCGCGACGCGGTGGCGGCGTCGAATGAAGCGACCTTGGACCAGGAGTCCGAGCCGTGGAACGGCGCGGACTCCTGCACGCTCTTGGGCGCCCGGCGGATCCGAAGGCGCCGACGGGCGGGCTGGCGAGGCTGGCAGCCCGTGGCGAGGTCCCTGCTGCATTCGAGCGGCGATGCATCCCGCCTGACTGCGTTGTTCGTCGGTTGCATATGCCCAATATGCGCCCTCCTCACGCCTTGTCAGGCGGGCGCCTCGCCGCTCTCGATGCAACGCGGGGTTTCACCACGGGCTGCTGGCGGGCTGGCGCCCGCCGGATGGGAGGAGTTGTCACCATGGGGCGCAGGGAACACGTTCCGGGCGGTCGCACGGGGTGCGGTGCCGTGCTCGGCGGCCGTCGCTCGACGGCGCTCGCCGTGGCGCTGCTGACCGCACTGGCGGCCGGCGAGGCGGCGGGGCAACCCGGCGGCCTGTTCAGGGAGGTGGCGCCGGCCGGAGTGGCCGCCGTCCCCGACATCTCGGCCGTTGCCGATTCCATCACGTTGCGGCGGCGCCTCGTCGCCATCGACTTCGATCAGCTCGCGCCGCCGGCGGACACCGCCGCCGCGGTCCCCGCCGGCGCCGCCGCCGCGCCGTCCGGCGTGCTGACGTTGAACCTCTTCGACGACGCGTCGTTCACGGGCCTCGTCGAGAGCGTGGCGCCGACGTTCTCGGGCGGCTACTCGCTGGCGGGCCGGCTGGCCGGCGTGGAGATGGGCACGATGACGCTGGTCGTCAACGGCGACGTGGTCGCGGGCACGGTCAGGACGCTGGAGGCGACCTACCGCATCCGGCCCGCGGCCGGCGGGCTGCATGCCGTCAGCGAGGTCGATCTCTCCCGGCTCCCCCCCCTGGGCGAGCCGATTCCGCGCCGGGCGTGGGAGGACGAGGAGCGCCCGCCGTTCGAACCCGCCCGCGGCGAGCCCCCCGTGCCTCGGTGAGGCCCGAGCGGCCGCGAGCCACGGCCGTTGGCATGCATCGCCGCTCGAATGCAGCGGGGACTCTCGTCACGGGCTGATGGGGCCACGTTCCGTGCCCGAAGGTCATGGCGTGACGCACCACTGGGCGCTGGAGGCGCCGGCTGCAACGGCGGCGTGGCCGGGGCGGCGACCGATCCGATCGGTGCACCTGAACGCGCTACGCGCCGCGGCGACCGCTTTCGAGTGAGGGAGGGGAGCTTGCCGGCGGCGGTTTCGTCAGGAAAGGGAAAGAGGACGGGAGCGGGCGCCCCTCCGATAACGGGGCGCCCGCTCCCGAAGCTCTCCTACCGGTAGTTGTCGATCGGCGGCAGCTGCGCGCCGGTCAGGTCGTCCGGCGGCATGTCGCCGGCCACCGCGGGCATGCGCAGGGTGCCGATGCCGTCGATGGTCGCCTCGATGACCTCGCCGGGCTGCAGGTAGCGGTCGCCGGTCCGGGTCTCGGCCGAGCCGGCCGCCGTGCCCCCGGACGTGCCGTTGTTGATCACGTCGCCCGGATACAGGGTGATGATCGACGACGCGTACTCCACGATCTCCCACAGCGAGTGGATCATGTCGCCGGCCTGGGCGTCCTGCAGCACCGTGCCCCCGACGCTGAGGGTCTGGCGCAGGTTCTCCATCGGATCGCCGTAGAACTCCTTCGGCACGATCCAGGGGCCCTGCGGCGCGAAGCTGTCGTGGCCCTTGCCGACGAACCAGTCAGAGCGGGTGGCGTTGCCGCCGGGGGGGCGCCCGCCGCGGTCGGAGACGTCGATCGAGACCATGTAGCCGAAGATGTAGTCCTGCGCCTCGAGGGCCGACACGTACTTGGCGGGCCGGCCCACCACCGCGGCGAGCTCGACCTCCCAGTCGGTGCGGTTGCGGCCGTAGGGGATCACCACGGGGTCGCCGTTGCCGACGACCGCGCCGCGGCTCGGCTTGAGGAACAGGTACGGCACGCCGCGCTGCTCCTGTCGCCGCCGAATCTCGGCCGCCCGCTCCTCGGGGGTGCCGGCTTCGTTCACGTGGCTGTAGAAGTTGACGGCGGCGTTGAGGATCTTGCCCGGATACATGATCGGGGGCCGGGTGCGCAGCTCGTCCACGTCATAGACGAAGTCGGCCCGGTCGGCGCCCAGCCCGTTCGCCACCACGTCGTTGACGATCTCGTACAGCCGGTACTTCAGGCCGTACTCGTAGCGCCCGATCAGCTCGAGCATGTCCTCGGGCATCGGGACCCTCGCGTACTCCGGGCTCGCCTCGAGGGCCAGGTTCGCGATCTCGATGTCGATCACCAGGCTGTCGCGCAGCACGACGCCGACATGCGGCACGCCGTGGATGTCGAAGGTGCCGACCTTGAACGGCTCGGCGGGGGTGACGTCGGTTTGGGCGGAGGCCGCTCCGGCGCTGGCGAAAGCCGCGAGCAGGCCGACGATCAGGATTCGTCGCATACAGGTCCTCGTTTCCTCGAATCTGGGGCAGCGTGGCCCGGTTGGTGCAAACCTTCCTTGTACTAGCGGAACCGGAGGCTGTCAAGGTTCGTCCTCGTCCGACTCGCCCCGCCAGTACCGCTCCTCGATCTCCTCGATCTCCTCCTCGTCGAGGCCGAAGTAGTGGCCGAACTCGTGGATGACGGTCTCGCCGATGGCCTTGACGATGTCGTCCTCGTGCTCGCAGTCCTCGAGGATGGGTTCCTGGAAGATCGTGATCCGATCGGGCAGCATGTTGCCGTGCGTCCAGTCCCGCTCCGGAAGCGGGATGCCCTGGTAGAGGCCGTACAGCGTGTCCGGCGGCTCGATCTCCATCTCTTCCAGGAGCTCGGCCGACGGGCGGGCCTCGACGACGACGGCCACGTTGTCCATCTCCCGGCGGAAGCGGGCGGGGATGCCGCGCACGGCGCGGGCCACGAGTCGCTCGAAGCGCTTGCGGGTCATGTCTCGAAACCGGCGGCGACGGCGACGGTTGCGGATTCGCCGACCATCGGCGGGCCGCCGCTCGTGATTCCCTCCGAGCCCCCGGGGCACGGCGTCGTCGAAGCCGCGCGGCGCTCGACCGCCGCCCCCGGGTTCTCACCGGCGTCAGGCCGTCGAGCGGGTCCCGGGTCGCGTGGACCCCGTTCCGACGGAAGCGTGACTATACGATGCTATTCTCGTCAGCGTCAGTCAATGGGCCGACGCCCCTCGCGGACCCGCCCGGTCCTCACCCCTTGCCCGAGGAGGATGCACCGATGCCGCGCAATCTCGTTCCGGCGACGGCCCGTACCACGCCCTGCGACTCCGCCTGTCGCTCGTCTCGCTCTCCGGGGCCTCGGGTCGGGCTCGCTTGCGGGCTCCTGGCTGCGGGGCTGGGCCTGGCGGCCGTGCCGGCGGCGGCGCAGCCCGCCGGCGAGTGGCGCTACTTCGGCGGCGACGAGGCGTTCACGCGCTACTCGCCCCTCGACCGGATCGATCGCGGGAACGTCGGCGACCTCGAGATCGTCTGGCGCCGGCCCGGCCTCGACCCCGCCGTGCAGGAGGCGTTTCCCGATCTTCGGGTCAACGCGTACCTGCGGTCGACGCCGGTCATGATCGACGGCGTGCTCTACGCCCCCAACGCGGTGGGGCTGCTCGAGGCGTTCGACCCCGCCACCGGCGAGACGGTCTGGCGGCAGGCGCCGTTCGCCGTCACGCTCCAGGAGGTCGCGGGCCGCAGCACGCGAGGGGCCGCGTGGTGGACCGACGGCGCGGTCCGGCGGCTCCTGTTCGTGCGGGGCGGGTATCTGTACTCGGTCGACGCGCAGACGGGCCGACCCGCGCCGGGGTTCGGCCTCGCCGACCAGGGCCGGGTCGATCTGCGGTGGGACCACCCCCTCGCCGGCGACTTCGACTGGTCGGCGGGGCCGATCGTGGTCGGCGACGTGGTGGTCGTGGCCGGCATCACCGGCGGGGCCGGCGACGGCGGGGTGGTCCGCGAGGCCGCCCCCGAGGACGTTCGCGGCTTCGACGCCCGCACCGGCGAGCTGCTCTGGACGTTCCACGTCGTGCCCCGGGAGGGGGAGTTCGGGGCCGACACGTGGGGCCGCGCCGCCGCCTACTCGGGCGACCTCGGGTCCTGGTGCTGCCTCGCCGCCGACGAGGCGCTGGGCCACGTCTACGTGCCCCTGTCGGCGCCGACGGGCATGGTCTACGGCGGCCACCGGCCCGGCGACAACCTCTTCTCGGACAGCCTCGTCGCCCTCGACGCCGCGACCGGCGAGCGGGTATGGCACTTCCAGATGGTGCACCACGACGTCTGGGAGTACGACACCGTGGGGCCGCCGACCCTCGGCGACATCGTCGTCGACGGACGGCGCATCCGGGCGGTGATGCAGCCCAGCAAGACGGCGTTCCTCTACGTGTTCGACCGCGAGACCGGCGAGCCGGTGTGGCCGATCGAGGAGCGCCCCGTGCCGCAGTCGATCGTGCCGGGGGAGCGCACGTCGCCGACCCAGCCGTTCCCCACGAAGCCGCCCCCGTTCGACCGGCAGGGCATCACCGAGGACGACCTGATCGACTTCACCCCCGAGCTGCGCGCGGCGGCCCTCGAGGCGGTCGAGCAGCTCGTCCTGGGGCCGCTGTTCACGCCGCCGTGGCCGCGGACGGGTGCGCCCGACGGCAAGCTGGGCACGTTGACCGCCCCCGGCGGCTGGGGCGCCGGCAACTGGCACACGGGGGCCTTCGACCCCGAGACCGGGATCTACTACGCGGTGTCGCACACCATGCCGACGGTGTGGAGCGTCGCCGCCACCACGGACGAGGACGCCACCCTGGCCTGGGCCACCCCGCAGGGCGAGGAGTTGCGCGTGCCGACCCCCCGGCCCCACGGATTGCCGATCACCAAGCCGCCCTACGGGCGGATCACCGCCCTCGACCTCAACCGGGGCGAGCTCGCGTGGATGGCCCCCAACGGCGACGGGCCGCGCAACCACCCGCGCCTGCGGCACCTCGACCTGCCGCCGCTCGGCATTCCCAACCGCCCGGCACCGCTCGTCACCGGCAGCCTGCTGTTCCTCGGCGAGGGAAGCGACGCCATCATCGGCACCCAGCGCGGCGACGGCGACCCGTCCGACCCCGAGCAGGACCAGTCCTGGCGCTGGGGCCGGACGTTCCGGGCCTACGACAAGGCGACGGGCGCGGTGGTGTGGGAGACGGAGCTTCCGGCCGGCACCACCGGCGGCCCCATGACCTACCTGCACGAGGGGAGGCAGTACATCGTGGTCGCGGTCGGCGCCCGCGGGGAGATCCCCGAGTGGGTGGCCCTCGCCCTGCCGTAGCCGAGCCGCGGGCGCCGAGAACCCTCGCCCGACGCAACGCGACATCGAACTCACAATCTAGACGCGGGTCTCGGTCCGCCGGCGCGGCTCATGCGTCCGTCCCGTCGTCAGGATGCCGGTCGGAAGACGTCCTCTCCGGAAGCTCGCGAGGGCGACGGCGTCCCGGCCCGGGTCGTGGTGGCCGCGGCACGAGTCGGTCGCTCGCCGTGCGGTAGTGGCGACGCGGGGGGCCACGGCAGGCCTCGTGGCGCAACTGCCGTGACCCGCACGCCTACCCTGGACGGCCCCGAGTCATCGAGGGTCGACGGTTCCCGGCGTGGACGGCTGACGCGTCTCGGCGAGGATCGCGCGCAGCACCGGGATGTCCTGAGCGTCGGGCGATGCCGACGGCAGCGACTCGAGAAAGGCGTAGATGTCGGCCAGCTTCTGGTCGGTGACGTCGGCCTGCCGGTACGGCGGCATCTGACGGGGGTTGGGAGGGTTCCGCAGGTATCCGATGAACTGCGCCTGCCGCAGGCGGGGCGGGTTCAGCCGCGGGCCCCGGCCGGTCTCGCCGGTGTAGCCGTGGCAGCCGTAGCAGGTGTAGTCGATGAAGAGCTGCGCCCCGTTGGCGGCGTCGCCCTCGAGGCCGGCGGGGTCTTGCGCCGCGGTTGCGCCCGGGCCGGACCCCGCGGTGCCGGGGAACGCGACGGCGCCCAGCAGCAGCGCCGCGAGGGCGGCGAAGGGCCGCGAACGACCCGGTCTTGCGCTCGTCATCTCGGACCTCCTCACCGCGGCTGGCTCACCACGTCGATCAGGGCCGGCTCGCCCGCCTTGACGCGCTCGACGCCGCGCCTCAGCGCGGGGCCGAGGTCGGCGGGGTGATCGACGGGGCCCTCGGCGTGCATGCCGTAGGCCTTCGCCATCTGGGCGTAGTCGATGTTCGGGTTCGTGATCGTCGTCCCGACGGCGGCGCTGTCCACCCCGCGGTTGCGGGCCGCGGCCTGCTGCTGCAGATACATGACCTCCTGGTGGTAGCCCCGGTTGTTGTGCACGACGGTCAGCAGCGGAATCCGGTGGTGCACCGCCGTCCACAGCGCCCCGGGGGCGTAGTTCAGGTCGCCGTCGCCGTTGATGTTGACGGTGATGCGCCCGTGCTCCCGGTTGGCGAGGGCGGCGCCGACCGAGGCCGGCAGCGAGTAGCCGATGCCGCCGCCGCCCTGGGCGCCGAGCGCATGGTAGGTGCGCTTCATGTCCCACAGCCGCCCCGGCCACCCGCCGATGAACCCCTGCGGCGAAGAGAACGACCAGTCCTCGTCCTTGATCAGGGGCCACAGCTCGGCTGCGATGCGGGCGAGGCTGACGGGGCTCGCGTCCCAGCCGTGGCGGGCCTCGCGGATGTCCCGCCGGCGGCGCTCGGCGTGGGCGGCGGCGATGGCGGCGCCGCGCTCCTCGAAGAGCCGCCGCCGGTCGTCGGTCAGCAGCCGACGGACCTCCTCGATCAGGGCCGGGAGGGTCGCCTGCGCATCGGCCGCCACCAGCACGTCGGCGGTGCCCGAGCCCGCCTCGTAGATGCTGAAGTTGCGGCTGACGAGGAACTCGGCCGAGCTGATGGTGATCGTCCGGATGCCCTGGCCCGCCGGCACTCTCGGGCCTCCCCGGCCGGCCGGCTCCAGGTTCAGGACCAGGTCGGGCCGGCCGGTCCCGGCCCCGGCGAGAGGATGGCGGGACGGGAAGTTGAGACGGGCGCCGCCGCCGTCGACGGGGGCCTGCAGCAGCTCCGCAAGCTCCACGAGCAGGTCCATCCCCTCCTGCGTGCGGGCGGCGAGGCCGGCGGCGATGCGGGGGTTCTCGGCCTCCACCAGCATCCGCGCGATCTCCCGTACGGATCCGGCGTCGGCGCTCGGAAACCGCGGCGGGGCAATGGGCGGGAGCCCGGGGTCGTCGTCCACGGGGTCCTTCTGCAGCTTCGCGTCGACCACCACGAACACCGGCGCCATCGGCGGCGTCGTCGCGACACGGTACGCCCGCACCGCCGCCGGCCCGAACTCCGCCAGGGAGCCGGGCTGGTCGTCCCACTTGACGAACTCCCGCACGAGCGCCGCGAGGTCGGTCGCGTTGTGGGCCGGTACCGGGCCGGCGTAGTCGAGACCCGCCACGAGGTAGACGGGCACGCGGTCGCAGTAGGCGTTGAAGATCGCCATCGACGCGTGCTGGATGCCGACGGTGCCGTGCAGCAGGGCCATCATCGGCTTGCCGGCGACCTTGGCGTAGCCGTGGGCCATGCCCACCGCCGACTCCTCGTGCAGGCACGTCAGGAACTCGGGCCGGCGGTTGCCGCCGTGGTTGACCATCGACTCCTGCAGCCCCTCGAAGCTCGACCCGCAGTTCGACGCGCAGTACTCGATGTCGAGCGACCGCAGCACGTCCACCATGTGGTCCGAGCCCGGGCGCTCCACGATGTAGGCGTCCACGGCCCGCGACGGGGGTGGCAGCTGCGTCTCGCGCGCGAGCTGCGCCTCGGTGGGAAGCGGCGCCGCCGGCGGGGCCGGGGCCGCCGGCGCCGCGCTCGGGTTCGCCAGCGCCGCCGCGCCGGCCGCCGCGCCGGCCGCCGCGCCCTTCAGGAAACCGCGACGGTCCACGGGAGCGGTCTTCGCGATCGGTGCGCACTTCTTCATTTCAAGGCCCCCTGTCTTGCCCCGATTATGCCACCGGTCCCGTCCTCTACGGATCGACGAAGTGGAAGTCGGGCGGCCCGTCGCGGCGTGCCAGCAGCACCACGTCCCGGCCCTCGTGCGTGTACCACGCGTGGTGCGCCTTGCCCGGGATGATGACGTAGCTTCCGGCGGTGGCCGTGTAGCGGGTCCCGTCCATGACGATGTCCACCGCGCCCTCGAGCACGACCACCGTCTCGGTGAAGGTGTGCCAGTGCATGGCGAACTCCGACCCCGCCGGGAACCGGGCCAGGTAGGTCGGGCCGCCGGTCACCGGATCGGTGGCGATCGGCGCGTTCCGAATGCCGGCGGGGAAGCCGGGCCGGTCGGTCGGCGGTCCCCAGTCGGCCGCCTCCCACTGGAGCACGAGCGGCGTCACGCCGTGCCGAACCTCCTGGGCCGCGGCAAGCGGCGGCGCCAGCGCCGTCGCGGCGGCGAGCGCGCAGAGAGTGGTCCGTTTCACGATTCGCTCCCCTCGAAATACTCGTCGGCCACCAGCGTACCGCTTCGGTCGTGACCGTGCAAACCTCGTCGCGGAGGGCGCCGCGGGTGCGGCTTCGGGGCGGCGGGGCGGCCTGAGCGCCCCTGGGCATCGCCCTCGTTCCGCGGGGGAGCGTGGCCGCGGTTTCCTGCAAACGGAATTTCGTATATCGTGTTAACCGTGACACCCACTGGAGTCGACAGTCTCGTAGAAGCAGTGCGTCAGCGGATCGAGGCGGAAGGGCTCCGGCCCTTCGCCATGCGCACGGGTATCCCCCTCGGCCAGCTACGCAGCGTGGTGCAGGGCCGGGCGTCGCGATACACGACGCTGGAATCGATCGCGTCCGTATTGGGCCTGCGGTTGTCGGTCGGCCCCGCCGACCGGGACGACAAGGCTCCGCAGCTGCCGCCGGAGATCACCAGGGCCCTTCAGCTGCCTGCCGACGCCAGCGTGCTGGACGCGGTGGGGCGGATCGAGAAGGACGTCATGGCGTCGAAGCTGCGCGACGGCATGCGTCTGGTGCAGGAGCTGACCGAGCGTGCGGCCGTGGCGGCGGAGCTGCTGCCGCGGCTGGCCGGCGGGTCGACGACGCGGATGATGCCGTTCGCCGAGCACGTCCGGCTGAAGTCGGACACCGGTGAGGTGGAGTTCGAGGAGTCGGCCAACTTGTCGATCGCGGTGGCGGAGAAGGTCCTGCCGGCCTGGTCGCGCACCGATCACCTGACCTGCGTCAGGGCGGATGGCGATTCGATGGAGCCGACCATCCAGGCCGGCGCCCTCGTCGTCGTCGACAAGGATCAGCGCGTCGCCGTGGAGAACCAGCTGTTCGCCGTCCGTACCGGCGAAGGTCTGGTCGTCAGGCGCCTCCGGCGGATCGGCGACCACTGGAGCCTGGTCTGCGACAACCCGGCTCATCTGTCGAAATCCATGACGGCGGGCGACGTGATCGCGGGGCGGGTGGCCTGGTGCGGCTCGCACGGCGGTGCCGTCGCCTGACGGGAATCGACGGCCGGCCGGCGGGTCAGTCGGTGCGCGGGTTCGGACGGCGCCGCTTCGAGACGCGTCGCGGTGAGCTCGGCCGCGGGACGTCGGCCGGCCAGGCGAGCGATTCGGGCCAGTTGTCGGACAGGAAGCGTACGGCCCGGTCCAACCTCTTGATGGTAATCGTGCCGCCGCGCTGCAGGCGGGCCACCGTATCGCCGCTGCCGGTGGCGTGACGCGATACCGTCGAGACGCTCAGCCCCGTGTGCTTGGCGAACCGGCTCATGAGAGATATCAACCGCGCGGCCGTGTTGATCATGACACAGCCAGCGTGCCACACTTGCCCACTGTATTGCAAGAGCGTTTTTCGCGTTCCGTGTCGCCGGCGTCACGATCCGGCGGCCTGGATTGCCGAACGCGCGGGGAAATGCCGGGGCGCGCCCGTCCTGGCCGTCCCCTGCAGCCCGCGGCTCAGCGCACCTCGAGGTCGACCGTGTCCTCGCCCTCCGAGCGCGCGATGACCGCCGCGCCGCACGAATCGCTGAAGATGTTGATGGCGGTGCGGTACATGTCCAGCGGCCGGTCGATGGCCAGCATCGCGAGGACGATCGCCTCGGCCTGGGGGTGACCGCCGAGCCCGATGGCGTCCAGGACGATGAAGATGACCACCAGGCCGGCCGAGGGCACCGCGGCCGCCCCGATCGACGCGAGCAGCGCCGTCATCACCGCCACCACCTGGGCGCCAAGCGACAGATCGAAGCCGATGACCTGGGCGATGAAGAGCGCCCCCACGCACTCGAACACGGCGGTGCCGTCCATGTTCACCGTCGCCCCCATGGGGAGGACGAACGAGGACACCTTGTTCGAGACTCCCACCCGGTCCTGAACCGCCCGCATCGTCACCGGGAGGGTCGCGGCCGACGAGCTGGTCGAGAACGCGATCAGGAGCGGGTTGCGCATGTTCTTGAAATGGATGGCGGGGGAGATGCGCGCGAGCACGATCAGGACGAGCGGCAGGGTGACGAAGAGGTGGATGCTGAGTCCGGTCCCCACCGTCAGGAAGTAGCGGATCAGGGGGGCGAACGCCTCGAACCCGGTGGTGCCGACCATCCGCGTGATGAGGGCGAACACCCCGATGGGGAGCAGCTTGATGATGCCGGAGGTCAGCGCGACCATCACCTGGAAGAACGCGTTGAAGAAACCGATGAGGGTGTCGCGGGGGGCGTCCGTCTTCAGGGTAGTGATCGCCGCCCCGAGGAGGATGCTGAAGAAGATGATGGGCAGCATGTCGCCCGCGGCGGCCGACGACAGGACGTTCGGCGGCACGATGTCGAGGAGCAGGTCGACCCCCGACGTGGGGATGTCGAGATCGGGCATTTCCTCGGTCGCGCCGGCGTCGCCGATGGAGGCGCCGACCCCGGGCCGGAACAGGTTGACGACGATGAGGCCGGTGGACGCGGCGAGGAAGCTCGTCAGCAGGTAGTAGCCCATCGTCTTGCTGAAGAGCCGTCCGATGGCTCGGCCGCCGCCGATGGAGGCCACTCCGGAGACGATGGAGGCGATGACCAGGGGAACGATGATCATGCGCAGCAGCCGCATGAACAGGTCGCCGATCCAGCCGATGGCGTTCGCGGCGCCCTCGCCGAAGATCAGGCCGGTGAGGGCGCCGAGGAGCATGGCGCCGAGCACCTGCCAGTGGAGCTTGAGGTACCAGATCCGGTCTTGGTTGATGTCCATGGTCTCAGGGGCGCTCGCGGGTCGCGGCGGTGACGGGTGACCAGTCCTCGGCTCGTCGCTCGGCCGCCGCGAGCTGGCCGGGCGTGAGCTGCCGGGCGACGATGGCGCGCCCCTGCAGCAGGCTGGCCCGCGCCGGTTCGGGCGCCTGCGCGGCGGCGAGCGTGAGCCACAGGTACGCGGCGGCCGGGTCCTGCGGCACGCCGTCGCCGTTGGCGTACATGATTCCGAGGTTCTGCTGCGCGGCCGGATCGCCCTGGTCGGCGGCGCGGCGGAACCAGCGCGCCGCCTCGGCCGCGTCCCGTGCGACCCCGGTGCCGGTATCGTAGCTCATCCCCAGGTTGAACTGCGCCCGCACGTGCCCCTGACCGGCCGCGAGCCGGACGAGGCGGATCGCCTCCGCCAGGTCCCGGGCGACCCCGCGGCCGTTGAGGTACAGGTTGGCCAGCGCGAACTGGCCTTCCGCGTCGCCCTGGTCGGCCGCCCGCCGGATCCAGCGGGCCGCCTCGGCGTCGTCCTCGGGCACGCCGGCCCCGGCGTCGTGGAGATAGCCCAGGGTGACCTGGGCCGCGGGGTCGCCCTGGACCGCGGCGAGGCGGTACCAGCGGGCGGCGAGGGCGAGGTCGCGGGTCACGCCCGACCCCGTCTCGTACATGCTGGCGAGGGTCACCTGCGCGGTGGGGTTGCCCTGGGCCGCGGCCATCCGCACCCAGCGCGCGGCCCGGGCGCGGTCCTGCGGAACCCCGCGCCCGTTGTAGTGCATCTGCCCGAGGTTGAACTGGGCCTCGGCGTGGCCCTGATCGGCGGCGCGGCGGAACCAGCGGACCGCATCCGCGTCGTCGCGGACGACGCCGTCGCCGCGGGCATGCATCCGTCCCAGGCGGAACTGGGCCTCCCAGTGACCCTGATCGGCGGCGCGGCGGAACCAGCGGACGGCCTCGGCATCGTCCTCGGGGACCCCGAGGCCGGCGTCGTAGCGCACGCCGAGGGCGTGCTGGGCGCCGGCATGCCCCTGCTCGGCCGCCAGCCGGTACCAGTGCGCGGCCCGCCCGTCGTCCTGAGGGACGCCGGTGCCGGTCACGTGGAGGCGGCCGAGGTTGAACTGCGCCGCCGCGTCGCCCGCCTCGGCGCGGGCGTGCAGCTCCCGGACGTCCCGCTGGGCGTGGATCGGCGCGGCGAGGAGGACCGCGACGGCGGCGGAGAAGAGCGCCCGAAGCAGCGCCCGATGCGGGCCCGACCCCGCCCCGCGAGCGGACCGGCGTGCGAGTCGGCGGGGCGGCGCATCCCCGGGAGCATCGCCGCCGCGGCCGGCGCGACACGAGCGACGGCCATGGCGAACAGCCGAGGCGGCCGGCGTCCGGACCTGCGGATGTCGGAACAAGATGACTATCTCGCGCCGGGCATCGTCGCGGTGTCGACGATCCCGGCACCCTCCTCGACGGTGATCAGCCGGTCGGCGGGGACCGCGCCGAGGCGGTCCACCTCGCCGCTGGGCCAGGTCACCACCACCGAGTCGGCCCGCGCCCGGTCGCCGAGCCCGAAGGTCACCGTCAGCTCGCTCTGCGACAGGTAGCTCGAGCCCGTCTTGACCAGTTGCCACTGGTCGCGCCCCCCCGCCGTCACGTCGATGCGGGCCCCGATGCCGTCGCGGTTAGACGCCGTTCCCACGGTCCGGATGCGCAGCATGCGGTTCTCGTTGCCCCCGTCGTTGCGGAGCAGACGCGGCGGCCCGCCGTTGGCGGTCACCAGCACGTCGAGGTCGCCGTCCCGGTCGAAGTCGGCGTAGGCGGCCCCACGCCCCACCTGGGCCGCCCCGAGGGCGGTGTCGGGGGCGTCGACCTCCTCGAAGCGCCCGTCGGCGTTGCGGAACAGCTGCGGCGGCTGCGCGTAGGTGATGCGGGCCTGCACCCGCTCGACGTCGTCGGCGACGTGCCCGTTGGCGGCGAAGATGTCCGGCCAGCCGTCGAGGTCGAAGTCGAAGAAGAAGCAGCCGAACGTCAGCGTCAGCAGGGTCGCCCGGCCGATGGCCGAGCGCGGCCCCTCGTCGATGAACAGGCCGTTGCCCTCGTTGTGGTAGAGGGCCATCATCTCGGTCGAGAAGTGCCCGATGACGAGGTCGGGCCGGCCCGACCCGTCGTAGTCGGCGGCGTCGACCCCCATGCCGGCGCGGGCCACCCCCGCGTCGCTGAACGCCACCCCGGCGAGGACCCCGATGTCCTCGAACGTGCCGTCGCCGCGGTTCTCGAAGAGCTGGTCGGGCTGGGTGTCGTTGGCCACGAACAGGTCCATCCAGCCGTCGCCGTCGTGGTCGAGCATGACGACGCCCAGCGCCTTCGACGAGGGCGCGCGCAGGCCGGCGGCGTCGGTGACGTCCTCGAACGTGGAGTCTCCCCGGTTTCGGTAGAGGGTGCCGCTCTGGCCCTGGTACGACTCGGGCGTGCAGTACGACTTGGCGTCGCCCGACAGCGAGCAGAACAGGTCGGTCTCCGGCGTCCAGTGCACGTAGTTGCCGACGAACAGGTCGAGGTGGCCGTCCTCGTCGTAGTCGAACCAGAGGGCGGCGGTCGAGAATCCCGGGTCGCCGACCCCCGCCGCCGCCGTCACGTCGGTGAAGGTGCCGTCGCCGGCCCCCTTGAGCAGCCGGTTGGGCCCGAGCACCGTTAGGTAGACGTCGACGTGCCCGTCGTTGTCGAAGTCGGCGGCGGCCCCGCCCATGCCGTAGAGGGGGACGTCGAGCCCAGAGCCGCGGGTGATGTCGGTGAACGTGCCGTCGCGGTCGTTCCGGTACAGCGCGGCGTGCGTCTCCGCCCCGCCCCGCCCCGGCCACGCGGTGCCGTTGACGAGCAGCAGGTCCTGCCAGCCGTCGCCGTCGACGTCGAGCCAGAGCGCGCCCGAGCCGAAGGTCTCCGGCATGTACTTGGCGCCGAAGGCCCCGGTGTTGTGGGTGAAGCGGATGCCGGCCGTCCCCGTGACGTCGGTGAAGACGACCGGGGTGGCGGCGGTCAGTGCGAGGGCCGGGATGGATGCGGCCAGGGTCGGCGCGAGTAGGCGTTTCATCGGGTCAGGGCTCGTAGTGTCGGGCCACGGTCACAACGCGCGTCATCGGGTCCCGGCCGGGAGGCGCGTCACCGGGGTCATGGTCATGGGGCGGCCGGCCCGGCGTCTGCGTGCCGGTGTTCGTGGATGGCCTGCCGTTCGTTGTTGTCCTCGGGCGAGGCGCGGCGGAAGCCGCCGGTTATCGCCTGGGCCGCCTCGTCCGCCTTGAACCGTTCGTAGAGCGCGCGCTCGCGCGCCGCCTCCTCCCGGTCGCCCGCGCCCTGGTGGGCGAGCATCAGGTTGTAGTGGGCGGCCACGTCCTCGGGGTCGATCGCGAGCACCTCGCGGTAGGTCTCGATGGCCGCCTCGAACTGCCGGTCGAGGAACTGCAGGCGTCCCATCTGGCCGAGGACGACGCGGTCGCGCGGATACTGCCGTCGCGCCTCCGCCAGGTGCTCGAGGGCCTCCTCGTAGCGGCCTAGCGCCCGCAGGGCGGTGCCGAGAAAGAAGTGGGCGCGGGCGAGGTCGGGCTCGAGGGCCAGGGCCTGCTCGAGGAGGGGGATGGCGGCTTCGACGTCGCCCTCCTGCAGCCGGGCCCGCGCCGCGTTCACCGGCCCGTCCGGATAGTCGGGGTCGATCGCCATCACCCGGCGGAACGCCGCCTCCGCCCCTCGCAGGTCGCCCTGCAGCAGGAGGCCGATGCCGTAGTCGTTCCAGCGGCCCCGCTGCCGCGCGTCGCCCGGCGGCGTTGCCGGCGCCGGGGGCAGCGGCGCGTCCGCGTCGACGACCGCGAGGATGGCGCTGGCCTCGGCCATCACCGTGGTCGGGATGTCGGGAATCGCCTTGACCCTTCCCGACACGTCGCTCGTGTCGCCGGTGAACACCCACCGCCCGTCGTCGTGGGCGCTCGTGACCGACGGCGCGGGGTCCGCGGGGTCGCGCACACCCGCGTACGCCCACTGCGTGAACCACCACGCGAACTTCCGGTAGTTGACCTTGGCGCGCAGGGTGATGCGGTCGCCGGCGTCCTCGGGAATCTCGAGCCGGTAGTGGACGGTGTCGGCCGCGCCGGGGGGGATCAGCCGCACGTAGGCGACGGAACGGGTCGCCCAGGCGTTCCGCTTGTTGATGGGATTGCCGTGCTCGTCGAGCTGCAGGCTGCGGTAGAAGTGGGCGCCGGGGTCCACCGGCCCGCTGCCCCCGTCGGCCGCCTCGCCGCTGTGCAGGAGCACGCGGCCCCGGTCGTCCACCGCCTCGAGCTCGACCCAGACGTCGAAGGCGTCGACGGTGCCCCCGGGGAAGAAGTGGCCGACGTTGCGGGTGCGGACCACCACCTCGAGGCGCACCGACTCGCCGCGCCGACCGCCACCGGCGTCAGGTCGAGGGGCGCGACGACCTCGGCCGGCGCCGGCCCGCCGGGCAGGCGCCGCCCCGCCCCGAACTGCAGCGACTCCTCGCCGACCGCGAACGTGCTCGACAGGGCGGGCTCGCCCCCCGGCAGGACCGCCGCGGCGGGGGCCGGCGCGTCGGCCACGCGGGTGATGCCGAAGACGTCGATGCTCACCTGCCCGGCCCGCAGGAAGTCCTGCACCGCCTCGAGCTGCGCCTGGTCGCGGTTGACGAAGGGCAGGGCGGTGTTGGCGCCGGGGAAGCGGTGCGACCGCACGTAGCCGTCGCGGGCGGCGGGGTCGTCGGACCGCACCAGGGGCATGTGGCACGAGCTGCACGTCTGCGGCGTCTCGGGGTAGTAGAACGACCGCGCGCCCTGCCCCGAGACCCCCGACGCCTGCCAGTTGTCGTACTCGTTGAACCCCCGCACCCACCGGTAGTCGTTGACCGGCAGGTCGAGGTGCACCTTGTGGCACGACGAGCAGAACTCGGCGCTCTGCTCCGTGTGGAACGGCTTCATGAACGTGTCGCGGTGGGGTCGGGGGGCGAGCCGCAGCAGCAGGTCGTGCACGCCCCGCAGCAGCGGATGCTCGCTCGCCGCGAGGTCGTGCAGGGGCGGGTACTCGATCGTGAAGTCGCCCTGGCCCATGGTGCTGCCGACGTGCACGATGGAGTGGCACGACGTGCAGCCGAGCCCCGCCTGCGCCTCGGGGGTGTCGATCTGCTCGACGATCGGCGTGTCGAAGCGCCCGTTGAAGAACACCGCGTGGTCGTGGCAGCCGGCGCACCACTTCGACGGCCGGGTGCCCACCACCTCCTGCATGTACTCGATGGACCGCCGGTACCACTGGTTGTTGAACGACGAGAAGTGGTGGGCCGACGCGTTCCACTGCTCGTAGATGTCGGCGTGGCAGCGGCCGCAGGTCTCGCTGGTCAGGAAGAAGTCGGCGGGAATGGTGCCGCCGGTGTTCGTGGTCGCCGACGAAGGCGCGAACGGACTGGATGCGCCGTCCCCCTCCTCGTCCATGCTCGCCGGCGGACGCACGGGGTTCTCGATGCGGTGGGTCTCGCGCCAGTCGGCGTCGCGCGACGCACGCAGAAGGGGCGCCGCGAGGCCGGCCGCGGCGGCCGCGACGAGGCCGATTCGCACCGCTCGGGTCCACCCGGGCGTCCACGCGACGATTCGCCACAGGTGGACGCCCCACAGCAGCGCACCGGCGGCCGAGACCGCGACGTGGATCTGCAGCAGCCAGGCGGTCTGCCGGGTGACTCCGATCGCGGCCGCCGCCAGCCCGAGGGCCAGCCCGGCCCCCAGCAGGCCGGCCCCGGCCGCCGCCGGAACGTTCCCCTTCCACGGCCGCCGCCATGCCTCGCGGACCAGCGCCCCCACCAGGACGAGGCCGATCAGGGGATGCAGGGCGACGCTGGCGAAGTACGCGAGCGAGGCGGCCGGCGCCGCGACCAGATGGGCCGCGGTCAGCAGCAGGGCGATGAAGCCAAGCGTCGCCGAACGGGACGTGCTCATCATCTCTCATCGTAACGCAGGAGTGCCGCTGCGTGGTGCAACGCGTCGAGCCGTCCGGCGGGGCGGCGAGAGGCTGCGGCCGCCCGTGGATCCTTCGCCGAGCGCCTGCGGGGGAAGGCAATCGGGGCGCGGGAGGGGAATCGGCCCCCTCCCACTCGCCGAGCGCCCGCGGGGGCGGCCGCCCGCCCTCCACTCGGGGCACGGCGGGCAGACCTGACACGACCCGCGGCCCCGGACGTGCGGAGATGGCCGTCGCCCCGGGAGGCGGGGCTCGCGGTGCCGCTCGGACGTGGCCGCGAGCGGAGCCGGCCCGCGACGGAACGGCGGCCGTGAGGGTCCGGAGGGCTCGGTGATGAACCGGATGGCTCGGTGATAGAATCGCGCGCGATGTCTGCGCCGCGAGTTTCTGCTCCGCGTCTCGTCTGGTTCTGCGTGCTGGCCGCCGCGGGCGCCCTCGCGATGGCGGCGCCCGCCGACGAGCGCGAGTGGCTGGCCGGCGACTCGCACATCCACAGCCACTGGAGCGCCGGCTACGACTATCGCACCAGTCCGCCGACGCCGATCAAGGCGCGGGACGCCATGTACTCGACGCCGCGGAACGCGGCGATGGCGCGGCGCTTCGGCCTGCGCTGGATGGTGACGACCGACCACGGCGGCCCGGACCACGCAAAGCTGAACCTGGAGCAGGCCCACCGCGAGCTGACCCTGTCGCGCGAGCTGGTCCCCGAGGTGCTCCAGTTCTACGGCATGGAGCTCAACATGCCGGGCATGGACCACCACACCCTGATCATCCCCCGCGCGGATGACGAGGCGCAGGTGCTCTTCGAGATCGAGAGCCGCTTCGACGCCAACGAGGACTGGGCGCGTCCCCCCGACCCGCGCCGGCAGTCGGCGGCACTGAGGCGGCAGGCGCTCGCCCACGTGCAGGGGCTCGAGCGGCTGCCGATCCTGTTCGCGAACCACCCGTCCCGCTCGGCGGCGGCGATCGGGTCCTACGGCCGCGACGAGCCGTGGGAGCTTCGCGAGAACAACGACCTCGCGCCCGACGTGTACCGCGGCATGGAGGGTGCCCCCGGTCACCAGGCCGCCACCCTCTCGCCGGGCAGCCGCAGCCGGAACCGCGGCGCCTACACGAACTCCCGGGCGCCGACCCTCGGCGGCTTCGATCAGATGACCGCCCTCGTCGGCGGCCTGTGGGACGCGCTGCTCGGCGAGGGGCGCCGGTTCTGGATCGTGGCCACGTCCGACTCCCACTTCCACTACGCGGATCCCGTGAGGGCCGGCAGCGACTTCTGGCCCGGCGAGTTCCACAAGACCTGGGTCCACGCCCGCCCGACCTACGCCGACGTGCTCGACGGACTCCGGCAGGGCCGCGTCTTCGCGGTCGCGGGGGACCTCGTCACCGAGCTGGATTTCGAGCTGAAGAGCGCCGAGGGGGGCGAGGCGGGGCCGGGCGGCACCCTGCGGGTCGCCCGCGGGGCGCAGGTCACCGCGACCGTCCGGTTCCGGGACCCCGAGACCCCCAACGGTGCGGGCGAGAACCCGGCCGTCCGCCGCGTCGACGTGATCGTGGGCGAGGTGCAGGGGCCGGCCCCCGACCCCGCGAACGACAGAAACCCCACGACACGGGTCCTGGCGCGGTTCACCCGCGACGAGCTGGCCCGCGACGGAGACCGGTACACCTTCGAGGCGCCTTTGCCGGCCGTCGACCGCGACCTCTACGTCCGCGTGCGCGGCACCGGCACCGAGGATCTCGAACCCCTGATGGACGAACCCGGCGAGAACCCCTGGCACGACCTCTGGTTCTACTCGAACCCCATCTTCGTCGAGGTCGAGTGACGGCGCCCTCTTGATCGCCGATCCCTGGTTCTACGCCGCCGCAACGGTCGCGGTGCTCATCGTCGGCATCGCCAAGGGCGGGCTCGGCGGCGGCATCGCGGTGGTCGGGGTGCCGCTGATGGCCATGGTCATCAGCCCCGCCCAGGCCGCGGCGGTGCTGCTGCCGATCCTCATGGTCATGGACGTCCTCGCGGTCCGCGCCTACCGCGGGGCGTGGGACTGGCCCAACCTGCGCGTGCTGGTGCCGGCGGCGCTGTTCGGCACGGTGCTGGGCGCGGCGACCTTCGACTACCTGACCCCCGACGGCCTGCGGGCGCTCGTGGGGGTCATCGCCCTGACCTACTCGCTGCAGTACTTCGGGCCGCGGGGGGAGGCGACCCGACAGTCTCCACGCCGCGCGGCCGGTGTCCTCTGGGGGGTGCTGGCGGGGTTCGCGAGCTTCTCGGTGCATGCGGGCGGACCGCCGCTCCACGCCTACCTGCTGCCCCAGCGCATGGACCGCACGACGTTCCAGGCCACGGGCGTGGCGTTCTTCTTCGTCGTGAACTGGTCGAAGGTGGGCCCCTACGCGTGGCTGGGCCAGTGGAACGCGGACAACCTGCTCACGTCGCTGGTGCTGCTCCCCCTCGCGCCGCTGGGCATCTGGATCGGCCGCCGGCTGCACGAGCGCGCCACCGACGAGTTGTTCTTCCGCATCGTCCACGCCTCCCTCTTCGTCATCGGCGTGAAGCTGTTGTACGACGTGATGTTGTGATGTTTACGACACCGTGGTAATGTTTATCGCATGGAACCCGACAGACTCATCGCGGTGGGGAACCTGCTGATATCGCTGGCCACCGCGATCGGCCTCGTCGCCAGCACGTGGTTCCTCAACGGCAGAATCGACAGGCTCGACGGCAGAATCGACAAGCTCGACGGCAAGATGGACGAGCTCAGCGGCAAGTTCGACAGGCTGACGGGCCGCGTCGACGCGCTGGAGACCAGCCATACCGCTCACGTCAACAGCGGTCTGCACGCGCGTTGACGGCTCGGCCCTGGCCCCCTCGACTCGAGCCGGAGACCACCGCCGGCAGGCGTCGAATCGCTCTTCAGTCGGCTTCGGAAACCGCCGACCACGGCTTACCTCCCTCGCGACCAGCCCGCGAGCCTGCACGTCCCACGGCGCAGCCTCGCAGCCGCGCAGCCGCGAGAACCGTGAACACATCGGATTCGCCGTCCGACCAATCCACTTCGGCCCCCGGCCAGTCGATGTCCCGCGACAGGTCGCCGAAGTCGTCGCCGAAGCCCTCGCTCGGCCGGCCGGTCTTCACGTCGAGCGCGAGCAGCCGCATGTCGGTTCGCGGTCCGGTCCAATCCGGGTCGATTCAACGGTACGAGGGCACGACGCATTGTAGAATTCACCATTCGGCATCTTGCGAGGAGAGCATCGTGAGCAATCGAACCATCGTGTGGTGTGTGACCGCGGCCCTGGTGGGCGCGGCGGTAGTTCCCGCGTTCGGACAGGGGCCGGGCGAGGCCTGGGAGCCTCCCCGGTTGAGCGACGGCCGCCCCGACCTGCAGGGCGTGTGGGACTTCCGCACCGCCACCCCGTTCGAGCGCCCCGAGGGGCTCGGCGAGACGCTGACCGAGGAGCAGGCGGCGGCCGTCGAGTCGTTCGCGGCGGCGGCCCAGCAGTCGGCCGACCAGCCCCCCGCCGAGGGCAACGTCGGCGCCTACAATGCCTTCTGGCTCGACTTCGGCACCTCCGTCGGCGACGACCGCCGTTCGTCCCTCATCGTCGAGCCCGCGAACGGCCGCATGCCCGAGCTGGTCGACGGCGCCGCCCGCCAGGCGGGATCGCTCGACGTCGACGTGCCCGGCGAGCGGCCCTGGCGGGTGCGCTCGGCCGGCATCGGGGCCGACGGCCCCGAGGACCGCGGCCTCGCCGAGCGGTGCCTCGTCGGCTTCAACTCCGGCCCCCCGATGATGCCGAGCGCCTACAACAACAACATGCAGCTCTTCCAGAACGAGGACCACGTGGTCATCCTGAACGAGATGGTCCAC
The DNA here is from genome assembly GCA_965207675.1 of Vicinamibacterales bacterium. GTDB lineage: Bacteria > Acidobacteriota > Vicinamibacteria > Vicinamibacterales > UBA8438 > JAJEEA01. The sequence goes on along the minus strand of CBDBMY010000011.1, from coordinate 2,088,163 downwards.
GACGCCCGCATCATCCCCCTCGATCCGCGCGACCATCTGCCCGAGGCGCTGCTGCAGTTGAACGGCGACTCCCGTGGCCGGTGGGAAGGCGACACCCTCGTCGTCGAGAGCCGCAACTACTCCGACATGCGGGCGAGCTTCGAGCCGAACGCGCTCGTGGCGCTGGGCCTCGGCTCGACCCTGCGGCTGACCGAGCGGTTCACCCGGGTGAGCGAGGACACGCTGCTCTACGAGTACACCGTCGACGACCCGGCCACGTTCACGGCGCCGTTCACCGCCGCGGTCCCGATGCGGCTCTCGGACTCGCTCATTTACGAGTACGCGTGCCACGAGGGCAACTACGGCATGATCAACGCCCTGAGCGGGGCGCGGGCGTCCGACGCGTCGTCGGGGCAGTAGAGGGGCCGTTGGGTTCCGGGCGGGCAGGTGCTCTATCCGACCAGGCGCAGGATTGCGACGGTCAGGGCGCCCGTGGCGAGCACCGTCCCGACCATCCAGCGGATGAGCCTGGTCGCGAGAGCCGCCATCTCGGTCCGCAACTCCGACAGACCAGCCTTGAACTGGCCCGGTGTCACGTGATCGCCCTCGTCGACGGCTTGGCCATGGCGTCGGCGATAGCGTCGGCCTGTTCCCGAGCGACGCCGTGAGCGGCGAGTCGCTGGGCAACCGAGAGCGTGTCGAACATGCTTGTGCCGGCGTAACCCAAAGTGTCTCTAACGTGCTACAGTGCGCTGCGGTGATCTGTTCGGGAAACAGGCGACTGTGAGCTGAGCGAGAAGGCATGTCATGCGAATGACCTTTCTGCGGGTGTTGACGGTGCTGGGCGCGGCGGCGGTGGCGGCGGGGCTCTATCCGGACCGGGGTCCGGAGGTGGTGCTGGCCCAGGCGCCCGAGCGGGTCGAGTTCCAGCGGGACGTGCGGCCGGTGCTCGCCGAGGCCTGCTTCGCGTGCCACGGGGCGTCCGAGGCGAGCCGGCAGGCCGAGCTGCGGCTCGACACCGCCGACTTCATCGAGACCCACGTGCGGCCCGGCGACGCCGACGGCAGCCCGCTCTACCAGCGGCTGACGACGGAGGAGCCGATCGGGCTCATGCCGCCGGCCTCGTCGGGGCGGTCGCTGACCAGCGACCAGATCCAGCTCGTGCGGGCGTGGATCGACCAGGGCGCGCACCTCGGCGCCGACCCCGCGGCGACGGGCGCCCCCCCGGCCGCGGTGGCCGGGCGCACCGTCGACTTCGGCCGCGAGGTGAGGCCGCTGCTCTCGCAGAACTGCTTCTCGTGCCACGGGCCCGACGAGGCTTCCCGCCAGGCCGGCCTGCGGCTCGACGTGCCCGAGGGCCCGTTCGCGGACCGCGGCCGCTACGGCGGACCCGCCGTCGTCGCCGGAGACTCGGCGGCGAGCCTCCTCGTGCATCGCGTGTCGGACGACGACGCGCGGGTGCGGATGCCCCGCGGCGGCGAGGCCCTCGACGAGTCGGAGATCGAGACCCTCAGCCTCTGGATCGACCAGGGCGCGGCGTGGGAGTCGCACTGGGCGTTCATCCCGCCCGAGCGGCCCGCCGTGCCCCCCGTCGCCGACGCCGAGTGGCCGCGCAACGACGTCGACAACTTCGTGCTGCGGCGGCTCGAGGCCGAGGGCCTGACCCCGTCCGACGAGGCCGACCGCGCGACCCTGCTGCGCCGCGTCACCCTCGACCTCACCGGCGTGCCCCCGACCCCGGTCGAGCTCGCCGACTTCCTGAACGACGATTCCGCCGACGCCTACGAGGAGGCCGTCGACCGGCTGCTCGCGTCGCCGCGCTACGGCGAGCGCATGGCCGTCGAGTGGCTCGACGCCGCCCGCTACGCCGACACCAACGGCTACCAGACCGACGGCGAGCGGTCGATGTGGCGCTGGCGCGACTGGGTCATCGACGCCTACAACGCCAACATGCCGTTCGACCGGTTCACGATCGAGCAGCTCGCGGGCGACATGCTGCCCGGCGCGACCGTGGAGCAGCGCGTCGCCACCGCGTTCAACCGCAACCACAGCCTGAACAGCGAGGGCGGCATCGTCGTCGACGAGTTCCTCGCCGAGTACGGCGTCGACCGCGTCTCGACCACCGGCACCGTGTGGATGGGCCTGACCCTGGGCTGCGCGCGCTGCCACGACCACAAGTTCGACCCGATCTCGCAGAAGGAGTTCTACGAGGTCATGGCGAACTTCAACAACATCCCCGAGCGGGGCAAGGGCTTCAAGTACGTGAACAGCCCGCCCCTCGTGACCGCCCCCACCGGCGAGCAGCAGGCCGAGCTCGACGAGCTGGACGCGGAGCTCGCCGAGGCGCGGGCGGCGCTGGCCGCCCTCGACGCCGAGGCCGCCGCGGCGCGGGCCGAGTGGGAGGCGTCGCTCGAGCGGGCGGGGCCGGTCGACTGGAACCTCCGCGACGGGCTGCTCGCGTACCACGCCTTCGAGGGCACCATCGACGGCATCCAGACCTCGACCGACGTGCCCGCGGTGCTCGAGGACGGGCTGCCGCAGTTCTATCCCGGCGTCCTCGGCTACGCCGCGAGCTTCGACGGGCGGCGCTTCGTCAACGCCGGCAACGCCCCGGACGTCGGCTACGACGACGCGTTCAGCCTCGCCGCGTGGATGTACCCCACGGCGGAGAACGGCGTGGTCGTCTCGCGCGCGGCCGGCGGCGACCAGGGCGAGGTCGGCTGGGGCCTCTACCTCGAGGACGGCCGCATCCGCCTGAACCTGTCGACGCGCGTCCTCGACGACGGGGTCGCGGCGCAGACCGTCGGGGAGATCGCCCTCGGCCGGTGGCAGCACGTCGTCGCCACCTACGACGGCTCGAAGACCCCCGAGGGCATCCGCGTCTACGTCGACGGCCGCCTGCAGGCGACCGAGGGGCTGCTCGATCTCGTCGGCAATCGGCTGCCCGCCACCCGCTATCCCCTGCGCATCGGGGCCAGCGGGTCGGAAAAGCCGCGGTTCCGGGGCAACCTCGACGAGGTCCGCGTCTACGAGGGCGTGCTGACCCCGGCCGAGGCCGCGGTGGTGGCGACGTCCGAGACGCTGGGCCAGATTGCCGCCCTCGAGCCCGGCCAGCGGACCGCGGCCCAGGCCGACAAGCTGCGACTCGCGTTCCTCGACCAGTACGCGCCGCCGGCGATCCAGGAGGCGGTGCGCGAGGTGGCCCGGCTCGAGCGGCAGCGCGACGAGCTGTGGGCGAGCTTCCCGACCGTCATGGTGATGGAGGAGCGGACCGTCCGCAAGCCCACCTACCGGCTGAACCGCGGTTCCTACGACGCCCCGGCCGAAGAGGTGTTCCCCGGCGTGCCCGCGGTCCTGCCCCCGCTGCCCGAGGGCGTCGAGGCCAACCGCCTCTCGTTCGCGCGCTGGCTCGTCGACCCCGGGCACCCGCTGACGGCCCGGGTCACCGTGAACCGGTTCTGGCAGATGTACTTCGGGACCGGCCTCGTCAAGACGGCCGAGAACTTCGGCACCCAGGGCGAGTTCCCCAGCCACCCCGAGCTGCTCGACTGGCTCGCCACCGAGTTCGTCGACTCGGGCTGGGACGTCAAGGCCCTGCAGCGGGCCATCGTGACGAGCGCCGCCTACCGCCAGGCGTCGCACGTCTCGGCCGAGGAGTTCGAGAGCGACCCCGAGAACCGCCTGCTCGCGCGCGGCCCCCGGCTGCGCCTGCCCGCGCCGATGATCCGCGACCAGGCCCTCGCCGTCTCCGGCCTCCTCGTCGAGAAGGTCGGCGGGCCGTCGGTCAAGCCGTACCAGCCGGAAGGCCTCTGGGCCGACATGGTCGAGGGCGGCTACGGCGACTACGTGCAGGAGACCGGCGACGACCTCTACCGCCGCAGCCTCTACACGTTCTGGAAGCGCACCCTCGGGCCGCCGACGATGATGACGTTCGACGCGTCGACCCGCGAGACGTGCATCGTGAGGACCGGCCGCACCAACACGCCGCTCCAGGCCCTCAACCTGATGAACGACGTGACTTACGTCGAGGCGGCCCGCCGCCTCGCCGAGCGCATGATGACCGAGGGCGGCGAGTCGCCGGAGGACCGCATCGGCTACGCGTACCTCCTGTCCACCGCCCACCGGCCCCCGCCGGCCGCGCGCGAGATTCTCGTCGACGGCTACCGGCGGCACCTCGACCGCTACCAGGCCGACCGCGGGGCCGCCCTCGAGCTCGTCAGCCAGGGCGAGTCGGGGCGCGACGAGACGTTGGACGTGGCCGAGCTGGCGTCCTACACCATGGTCGCCAACCTGATCCTGAACTTCGACGGCACGATCACGAAGGAATAGGGCGATCACGAAGGAACAGCGCGAACCCGAGGCAACGAGACCCTTGGCGCGGCCGGGGCGGCGTCGCACGCGACGGTCGCCACCGCTCCTGAACTTCGGCGGCATGATCACACCCGAACTTCGACGGCGGATCACGAAGGACCAGGGTCGGTCGCCAACCAACCTCGACGGTACGATCACAAAGGAATGACCATGGACGCGCACCTCGAACGGCTCATGACCCGGCGGCGCTTCTTCGAGCTCACGAGCACCGGCATCGGGACCGCGGCCCTGGCCACGCTCTTCGGGCAGGACCTCGCGGCCCAGGCCCCCGGCGGCGGCGTCCCCGGCGCGGCGGCTGGCTTCGGCGCCCTCCCCGGCCTGCCGCACCACGCGCCCAAGGCCAAGCGCATCATCTACCTGTTCCAGTCCGGCGCCCCCTCGCAGCACGAGCTGTGGGACTACAAGCCGGCCCTCGCGCAGATGGTCGGCGAGGACCTGCCGCCGTCCGTCCGTGGCGACCAGCGCGTCACCACCATGACGGCGGGGCAGGAGCGGTTCCCCCTCGTGCCGTCGATGTTCGAGTTCAGGCAGCACGGCGAGACCCGGACCTGGGTCAGCGACCTGATGCCGCACACCGCGAAGATCGTCGACGAGCTGACGTTCATCAAGTCGATGCACACCGAGGCGATCAACCACGACCCCGGCATCACCTTCTTCCAGACCGGGGCCCAGCTCGCGGGCCGGCCCAGCATGGGGGCGTGGCTGACCTACGGCCTCGGCAGCATGAACGCCGACCTGCCGACCTTCGTCGCGATGATCTCGAAGGGCTCGGCCCAGACCGGGCAGCCCCTCTACGACCGGCTGTGGGGCAGCGGCTTTCTGCCCACCCGCTACCAGGGGGTGAAGTTCCTCTCGACCGGGGACCCCGTGCTGTACCTGTCGAACCCCCCGGGGGTCGACCAGGGCACGCGCCGCCGCTACCTCGACGACCTCGGGGCGCTCAACCGGTTGAAGGAAGCCGAGTACGGCGACCCCGAGACGAGCACGCGCATCGCCCAGTACGAGATGGCCTACCGCATGCAGAGCTCGGTGCCCGAGCTGACCGACCTGTCTGACGAGCCCGACAGCACCTTCGAGCTCTACGGCCCCGACTCGCGCAACCCCGGCACCTTCGCCCGCAACTGCCTGCTCGCCCGCCGGCTCGCCGAGCGCGACGTCCGGTTCATCCAGTGCTTCCACCGCGGCTGGGACCAGCATACGCGCCTGCCCCAGGGCATCCAGCGACAGGCCAGGGACGTCGACCAGGCCCAGGCCGCCCTCGTCACCGACCTCAAGCAGCGCGGCCTCCTCGACGACACCCTCGTCGTCTGGGGCGGCGAGTTCGGCCGCAGCGCCTACTGCCAGGGCGTCTTCACCGAGGACACCTACGGGCGCGACCACCACCCCCGCTGCTTCACCATCTGGATGGCCGGCGGCGGCGTCAAGCCCGGCGTCACCCACGGCGCGAGCGACGACTTCTCGTACAACATCGCCCGCGACCCGGTGCACATCCACGACCTGCACGCCACGATGCTGCACCTGCTGGGCATCGACCACACCCGGCTGACCTTTGCCTACCAGGGGCGGAACTTCCGCCTGACGGACGTGGCCGGCAGGGTGGTGGACCCGATTCTGGCGTGAGGGTGTCGCGGCGGCGTCGTGAAGGGTTTCCGGTTCCTGTGACCGGCCGCTCCGGAGACCCTTCCCATCCCCATCGTTGGGCGCAATGACCAGAAGCGAAGTCTTGGGTCTGCTTCGGCGGCACAAGGCAACGCTTGCCCGGCTCTTCGGGGTCCGCGGGTTGATGCTCTACGGTTCTTTCGCCCGCGACCAGGGCGTCGATTCCAGCGACGTGGACATTCTGGTGCGGTTCGATGCGCCACCCGACTGGAGCCGCTACTTCGGAGCGCAAGCGTATCTGGAGGACCTGCTGGGGCGCTCGGTGGACATGGCGACCCACCAGGAGCTGCGCCCGGAGATACGTCCCTATGTGGAGCGGGACGCGATCGATGTCTGACCCGGACCGCACGCCTCGCGAATGGCGCTTCTACGTCGAGGACATGATCGCTTTTCGCGGAAAGGGTGATGAGCTATACGGAGGGACTGGACCAGAAGACGCTCGTTGCCGATGCTCTTCGCTATGACGCGGTGCTGCGTAACCTCGAGTTGATTGGGGAAGCGGCGACCCACGTCCCCGATGACGTGCGAGGTGCGCATCCGGAGGTTCCCTGGAGAGCGATCGTGGGGCTCCGCAATCGCCTGGCTCACGGTTACCTGAGCATCAGCGACCGGGTGGTCTGGACGACGATCCGCGAAGCTGTACCGCCACTCACGTCGTCGCTGCGAAGTCTGTTGGATGCCATGGACGGGGAGCGCACGTAGATGGATGCGCGCTACCCTTCCAGCCCGCCACGGAGCGACACGCGCGATTCATCCGAATCGGTTGCAGCCCAGGCCGGTTCTCGCCGTCGCGGCGGAGCGGCCTGACGCGCCATGGACAGGCGTTTCTTCGAGCAGCCGATCCTGAACTCGCCCTACGAGTATCCCTCGCGGCACTGGGAGCTTGACGAAAGCCGCCAGCCGACGAACCGCGTCCTCGACAGGCGGCGCCAGGTCGCGTTCATCACGCCGATCCCCAGACCCAGGAAGCAGAAGCAGGGGCAGCAGAAGATCGTCTTCGACGTGCCTGCGCAGGCGCTCGAGTCGGATGCCCAGCAGTACGACCTGACGGCGTTCATCGGCAACGTCCGCCACCGGGTCGACCGCTGGCGCGATCTTCCTGATCCGGCCGCGTGGCGCGTGACGCCCGAGACGGCGCGGCTCCTGCGGCACTGGCGCAGCCACCACTTCGGCGACATCAGACCGTTCTTCTGCCAGGTCGAGGCGGTAGAGACGCTCATCTGGCTGACCGAGGTCGCCCCGCAGCTCGGGCGGGAGGAGCGGAAGATCCTCGACGACCTCAAAGCGGCGAGCGACGAGGCGAACCCGGGCCTCGCCCGTCTGGCCCTGAAGCTCGCCACCGGCGCGGGCAAGACCACGGTCATGGCGATGATCATCGCCTGGCAGACCGTCAACGCCGTGCGCCGGCCCGGCAGCACGCGGTTCACGCGCGGGTTCCTCGTGGTCACCCCCGGCGTGACCATCCGCGACCGGCTGCGGGTGCTGCAGCCGAACGACCCCGACGCCTACTACGCAAGCCGCGAGCTCGTGCCCGGCGACATGCTGCGCGATCTGGAGCGCGCGAAGATCGTCATCACCAACTACCACGCGTTCATGCCGCGCGAGCGCCTGGAGCTGTCGAAGGGCGGCCGCGCCCTGCTGCAGGGGTCGGGGCCGGACCTGGGCACGAAGGAGACCGAGGGGCAGATGCTCCAGCGGGTCATGCCGGGCCTGATGGGCCTCAAGCGCATCCTCGCCCTGAACGACGAGGCCCACCACTGCTACCGGGAGAAGCCGGCCGGCGAGGACGAAGAGGGAAAGCTGAAGGGCGACGACCGGAAGGAGGCCGAGAGGAACCGGGAGGCGGCGCGGGTCTGGATCTCCGGCCTCGAGGCGGTGCAGCGCAAGCTCGGCCTCCAGCGTGTGATCGACCTGTCGGCCACCCCATTCTTCCTGCGCGGATCGGGCTACGCCGAGGGGACGCTCTTCCCCTGGACGGCGAGCGACTTCTCGCTGATGGACGCCATCGAGTCGGGCATCGTCAAGCTGCCCCGGGTGCCGGTGGCCGACAACATCCCCGGCGGCGACACGCCGAAGTTCCGCAACCTGTGGGAGCACATCCGGCCGAAGATGCCGAAGAAGGGGCGGGGCAAGGCGGGCGGGCTCGATCCGTTCAGCCTGCCGGTCGAGCTGCAGACCGCGCTCGAGGCGCTCTACGGTCACTATGAGAAGACGTTCGGGCTCTGGGAGCAGGCGGGCATCGAGGCGCCGCCGTGCTTCATCGTCGTCTGCAACAACACGTCGACGTCGAAGCTGGTCCACGACTACATCTCCGGCTACCACCGCGAGAGCGAGGACGGCTCGACCTCGCTGGTGGACGGCCGCCTCGCCCTCTTCCGCAACTTCGACGAGCACGGCAACCCCCTCGCCCGGCCCCGCACGCTGCTCATCGACAGCGAGCAGCTCGACTCGGGCGAGGCCCTCGACAAGAGCTTCCGCGACGCGGCCGGGGACGAGATCGAGCGCTTCCGCCGCGAGATCGTGGCCCGCACCGGCGACCGCCGGCAGGCCGAGCACCTGTCCGACCAGGACCTGCTGCGCGAGGTCATGAACACCGTCGGCAAGCCCGGCACGCTGGGCGGATCGATCCGTTGCGTCGTCTCGGTCTCGATGCTCACCGAGGGCTGGGACGCGCGCACCGTCACCCACGTCCTCGGCGTCCGCGCGTTCGGCACGCAGCTCCTCTGCGAGCAGGTCATCGGCCGCGCCCTCCGTCGGCAGTCGTACGACCCCAACGAGGAGGGCCTCTTCGACGTCGAGTACGCCGACGTCCTCGGCATCCCCTTCGACTTCACCGCCAAACCGGTCCCGGTCAAGCCGACGCCGCCGCGCGAGACGGTGCTCGTCAGGGCGATCACGCCCGAGCGCGACGCCTGCGAGATCCGCTTCCCGCGGGTCGCGGGCTACCGTGTCGAGTTGCCGGAAGAGCGCCTGAGGGCCCGCTTCGACGACGACGCGACGCTCGAGCTGACGCCAGACCTCGTCGGCCCGTCCATCACCCGCAACGAGGGGATCATCGGCGAAGGCGTCGACCTGAACCTGGTCCACACCGGCGACCTGCGGCGGTCGACGCTGCTCTTCCACCTGACGAAGCGGCTGCTCGAGACCAAGTGGCGCGACCCCGGCGAGGAGCCCAAGCTGCACCTCTTCGGCCAGCTCAAGCGGATTGCCCGGCAATGGCTCGACGCGCACCTCGTGTGCAAGGGCGGCACCTATCCGGCCCAGCTCATATACCAGGAGCTGGGCGACATGGCGTGCGAGCGGATCACGGCGGGCATCACCACGACCCTGCTCGGCGAGCGGCCCGTCAAGGCGGTGCTCGACCCCTACAACCCCGTCGGGTCGACCGCCCACGTGCACTTCACCACGTCGAGGAAGACGCGGTGGCAGACCGACGCCGGCCGCTGCCACGTCAACTGGGTGGTCTGCGACAGCGACTGGGAGGCCGAGCTCTGCCGTGTCGTCGAGTCGCACCCGCGCGTGCGCGCCTACGTCAAGAACCACAACCTCGGCCTGGAGGTGCCGTACCGCTACGGCTCCGAGACGCGCCGCTACCTGCCCGACTTCATCGTGCTCGTCGACGACGGCCGCGGCGACGACGACCTGCTGCGCCTCGTGGTCGAGGTCAAGGGCTACCGCCGCGAGGACGCCAAGGTCAAGAAGACCACCATGGACACCTACTGGGTGCCCGGCGTCAACAACCTCGGCGCCTACGGCCGCTGGGCCTTCGCCGAGCTGACCGACGTCTACCAGATGGAGGAGGACCTCGAGGGTGCGCTGGAGGCGCGGTTCCAGGCCGTCGTCTCCGGGGTGACGGCCTGACCGCGGTCCCGCGCTGGCGACTGGAGCGACTTCGGGATCTCGATGAAGACGACGCGCTACTTCAGTGAGCAGGTGCTGCGCAGGCGCCCGTACATCGACCCCGCATGGTGCGTCGAAGTGATCGCGACACCGTTGCGGCGCGAGACCCAGTCGGACGGCCGTGTCCGCTTCTGGGGCGAGATCGACACCGGCCGCGCAACCGGCCCGCGCGTTCTCCGCGTGGTGACGCTGGCCGACGGTGAGACAATCCACAATGCGTTCTTCGACCGCGGCTTTCGAAGGGACTCGTCATGAAGCTGCACTACTACCCGGAGACCGACAGCCTGTACGTCGAGCTGAAGGCCGGTCCGGGCGTGGAGACACGCGAAGTCTCCGCCGGGATCAACGTCGACCTCGATGCGGAGGGCAACGCCGTCGGCTTCGATATCGACCACGCTTCCGCGAAGCTGGACCTGGCTACGCTCGAGACCGAGGCCCTGCCGGTCCGGTCGTACAAGGCCGGGTGAGCCCATCTTGAGGAGGCGGGTTGCTGGAAGAACATGATCGCGTCGTGCTCACGGACGATGCCGCCCACCCGGGACTGAAGGCCGGGGATGTGGGGACGATTGTCCACGTCCATCGGAACGGCGAGGCTTTCGAGGTGGAGTTTCCGACCCTGGACGGGCAGACCGCGGCGTTGGCCACCGTGCCGTTGTCGCAGGTGCGTCCGGCGACCGGCGCCGACATCACACACGCGCGGGAGCCTCGGGCGGGCGCGGCGGCTCGACCGCGGTAGGGGGCGTCATGGCCGAGGAGGACAGCTCGGCGGACCTGGTCGCGGAGCGAAACATGAAGCTGAGGGTCGTGATCCACGAGGCCGAGGAGGGCGGATTCTGGGCCGAGGTGCCCTCCATCCCGGGATGCGCCACGCAGGCAGACTCGTTCGAAGAGCTGTTGAGCAATCTCTGCGAAGCGATCGAAGGATGCCTCTCCGTCGCGGCTCGCGTGTAGGACGAACATGGCCAAGCGGCAGCGCAAGACTCCCCGGAGGGTCGAGACCCTCACCCACGGCGAGGCGTCGCGGAAGAACATCCCGACGGCCGAGTTCCGGTCGGTGTTGGACCGGTCCGAGCAGAGCCCCGTCCGGGTCGCCTACGAGCGCCGCAACCGCGACCTCGACCCCCAGCTCGTCTGGCGCGGCAAGGACGAGCAGGACTGGTCGGACCTCGTCGTGCAGGCCCCGCCCCTCTACATCCAGGAGAAGGTGCACCCCAAGGTGCTCGTCGACGACCTGCGCCGCCGGACCGAGGAGCGACGGCGCCGCGACCGGGAGGGCGCCGCCGGCGAGACCCAGCCCGACCTCTTTGCCGACTTCAACGGCCTGCCCGACGAGGGCGCGAAGACCGAGTTCTACCAGCACGACGCCAACTGGTCGAACCGGATGATCCTGGGCGACAGCCTCCAGGTGATGGCGTCGCTGGCCGAGCGCGAGGGCCTGCGCGGCAAGGTGCAGTGCATCTACCTCGACCCGCCCTACGGCATCAAGTTCAACTCGAACTTCCAGTGGTCGACGACGAGCCGGGACGTGAAGGACGGCAAGGCGGAGCACATCAGCCGCGAGCCGGAGCAGGTGAAGGCGTTCCGGGATACGTGGCGGGACGGGGTTCATTCGTATCTGACTTATCTGCGGGATCGGTTGATTGTCGCGCGGGATCTGTTGGCGGAGAGCGGTTCGATCTTCGTGCAGATCGGAGACGAAAACGTTCATCGGGTGCGCGCGGTAATGGATGAGGTGTTCGGAGATCGGAACTTCGTCAGCGAGATAGCCTTCAAGAAGACAGGTGGCCAGAGTTCGGGAGCATTGGCGAATGTAACCGACTACATCATTTGTTACGCCAAATCGATACATTCTCTCAAGTACAGGCAGCTCTACGACGACAAACGGCCCAGAGAAGAGGGTGCGACGAACTATACGTGGATTGAGGCTGCAGACGGTGAACGACGGCCATTGACGGCAGATGAGAGGCGTGACGAGATCGTGCCGACCGGCGCACGAATCATGCAACCATATCCGATGTTCTCTGATGGTGCCTCGTTACGGGATGAGCCGCTGCAGTGGCGAGGAGCCACATATGAACCATCGAAGAACTCCCACTGGAAAACTCACGCCGTCGGCCTAGGACGCTTGGATCAAGCGGATCGTTTGGTGGCGCAAGGCAAGACGTTGAGATATATTAACTACCTGAGTGACTACAGAGTCACTCCGATTCTCAACGTGTGGACTGACACACAGACCAGCGGGTTTGCCGCAGACCGCCTATACGTTGTTCAGACGCTTCCTCGAGTCATCGAACGGTGCATTTTGATGGCGACGGATCCGGGCGACCTTGTACTGGATCCTACATGTGGATCCGGTACGACCGCGTACGTAGCCGAGGAATGGGGGCGGCGCTGGATTACGATCGATACATCCCGGGTGGCGTTGGCGCTTGCCCGTACCCGCATAATGGGGGCTCGATATCCTTACTATCTGCTTGTCGATAGCCCGGAAGGAAAGCGCAAGGAGGCGGAGATAAGCCGGACCGTTCAGTCCGACGAGTCCACACGAGGTGACGTTCGACAGGGCTTGGTCTACCAGCGCGTTCCGCACATCACCCTGAAGTCCATCGCCAACAACGCAGAGATCGACGTTATCTGGGAGCGGTGGCAGGAGACGTTGCAGCCCTTGCGTGATGACATGAACGCGAGGCTCGATTGCAATTGGGAGGATTGGCAGATTCCGCACGAGGCGTCCGAGGACTGGCCGGCGGAGGCGGTCGAGACGCACGGGATGTGGTGGGAGGCGCGGACAGCCCGGCAGCACGAGATTGACGATTCCATCGCGGCGAGGGCGGACTACGAGTACCTCTACGACAAGCCCTACGAAGTCAATCGCAAGGTGCGGGTGGCGGGGCCGTTCACCGTCGAGAGCCTGTCGCCACACCGCGTGGTGGCTGTCGACGAGAACGACGAGCTCCTCGACCGCGTGGCAGAGGCGAAGGCCGACTACGGACCGCAACAGGACTTCGCGGGCATGATCCTGCAGCAGCTCGAGACGGCCGGCGTGCAGCAGGCGCACAAGGAGGATCGTATCGCCTTCGCCACGGTCACGCCGTGGCCGGGCTCGTACATCTGCGCGGAGGGGCGCTACGCGGAGGGCCGGGGAGCAGTGGGCCGGGAGAAGCGGGCCGGCATCTTCGTCGGCCCGGAGTTCGGCACCGTCTCGCGCCCCGACCTCGTGGCCGCGGCGCGGGAGGCGGGCGACGCCGGCTTCGACGTGCTGATCGCCTGCGCGTTCAACTACGAGGCCCACGCCTCCGAGTTCGACCGCCTCGGCCGCATCCCCGTCCTCAAGGCCCGCATGAACGCCGACCTCCACATGGCCGGCGAGCTGAAGAACACCGGCAAGGGCAACCTCTTCGTCGTCTTCGGCGAGCCCGACATCGACATCCTGCCGGCGGCCGGCGACAGCGCGGGGGACGACCAGCTCCAGGTGAAGATCAACGGCGTCGACGTCTTCCACCCCAACACCGGCGAGGTCCGCAGCGACGGCGCGGACGGCATCGCGTGCTGGTTCATCGACACCGACTACAACGAGGAGAGCTTCTTCGTCCGCCACGCCTACTTCCTCGGCGCCAACGACCCCTACAAGGCCCTCAAGACCACCCTGAAGGCCGAGATCGACCCCGACGCTTGGGCATCGCTCCACAGCGACCTCTCGCGCCCGTTCGACCGCCCCGAGTCGGGCCGCATCGCCGTCAAGGTCATCAACCACCTCGGCGACGAGGTGATGAAGGTGTTCCGGGTGTGAATCGCGCCGTGCCAACGCTGGAGGGTGCCCATGGCCAGCGGTGAACAGCTCAAGGCGTTGCTCAAGTCGCACGTCGACGGCGACGACGATCGCTTTCTTTCCGTCGCCATGCAGGTGGCCGCCCATGAAGCTCGGCGCGGCCACGGGAGGCTGGCGGAGGAGCTGCGAGCGCTGGTCGACAAGGCGAAGGGCGGGGTTGAGACCGGGGCGCCGATCCCCATCGGGCGGCCTCGGGGCGAGTTGGCGAACCTGCTGGAAGCGTCGCACCCGAGCGTCCGGTTGGGGGAGATGATCCTCGGAGACGATCTGGGGGAGCAGATTCGACGGGTGATTCGCGAGCAGCGGCATGCGGGACGCATCGTGGAGCGGGGCCTCGCGCCGCGGCGCAAGCTCTTGTTGACCGGGCCGCCGGGAACCGGCAAGACGCTGACGGCATCCGTTCTCGCGGGAGAGCTCGGGTTTCCCCTTCTTCAGGTGCGTCTCGATGGGCTCATCACGAAGTACATGGGAGAGACGGCGGCCAAGCTGCGGCAGGTCTTCGAGGCGACCATGCGGACGCGGGGGGTGTACTTCTTCGACGAGTTCGACGCCATCGGCTCCCAGCGCGGGATGGCGAACGACGTGGGCGAGATTCGGCGCGTCCTCAACAGCTTCCTGCAGATGATCGAGCAGGATCGCTCTCACAGCCTCGTCATCGCCGCGACGAACAACCCCGGCATTCTCGATCCGGCGCTCTTCCGGCGCTTCGATGACGTCCTGCACTACGAGCTGCCCGACCGGGCGCAAATCGTGCGGCTTCTCCGGGCTCGGCTGGCCCCGACCGCGGTGAAGCGGGTGCGGTGGAACACCCTCGCGGAGCTCGCGGGGGGCCTCAGCTACGCCGAGGTCGCTCGCGCCGCCGATGAGGTGCTGAAGGATGCCTTGATTCATGAACGGCCTCTGGTTCGGGAAGCGGACATCCGGCTGATGCTCGAGGAGCGCCAGACCATCGCCGCCAAGCTGTCTGCGGCCAGGGCGTAGCGGCAGGGCGTGAGCATGGCGAACGGGCGGGAACGGAGTCGGCACTTCATCATCGAGGGCTTCACCGAGACGGAGCCGTACAGGTCGCGACAGCAATTTGGACGCCGCCCCGTCGTTCCGGAGCGAGACAGGGCCAGCCACGGGGGTGCCTTGCAGGGTCAGGTCGACGCCTTGCGGTTGCAGGCCGCCGCCGCCCGAGATGCGCAGGAAGCTGCGGGCGCGGACGACAGCCTGGGCCTGCAGGTCGAGTTCGAGAGCTTTCCGGAAGTCGAGTTGGCGTTCGAGAGCCTGGCCCGCGAGCGGTCCGGGATCGAGCTGCTGAACGTCCGACATGTGGGCGATCGGACCCACGCCACGGTCTTCGTGCCGGACGGGAAGCTCGATCATTTCGAGCGTCTCATCCGTGAGTACCTGGAGGAGAGACGGGATCGTGCAGGACGTGCTCTCGACCACAGGAGGCTCGTCGACGCCATCCGAGCGATCCGGGCTGCGAGTCTTCGTGCGCTCTGGACCGATACGGATGGAGAGTTCCCCACGCGGGATGAGGGCTCGCTCTGGTGGGAAGTGTGGCTGCCGGTTCGGCGGGACGGACGGGTAGTGGTCGCGTCCTTCCGGGAGCGCGCCGAAGCCCAGGGCATGCGCATCGCGCCCGGCGCCGTGACTTTCCTGGAGCGTACGGTGCTGCTCGTGTCCGCGTCGCTGGAGCAGATGCAGCGGTCGATTCTGACGCTCAACAGCATCGCGGAGCTTCGACGAGCCAAGGAGACAGCCGAGTTCTTCCAGTCCCTGCGGCCGGGCGAGCAGCAGGAGTGGATCGACGAGTTGCTGACGCGAACGCAGTTTCCCGCCAACGGCGACGGGGTTCCGCACGTCTGCCTGCTCGATACAGGAGTGAATCGTGGCCATCCTCTTCTGCGCCGGGCACTCGACCACGGCGATCTGCACACGGTCGAGCCCGGCTGGGGTACCGACGATGCGCACGGTCACGGTACCCGGATGGCCGGCGTTGCGTTGGCCGGGGATCTGACGGAGCTGGTCGCAGGCAGCGATTCTGTCGCCCTCGAGCATCGCCTGGAATCGGTCAAGCTGTTGCCGGGGCCCGGCGCCGGCGGAGATCCGCAGCATCACCGCTACGTGACGTGGGAGGCCGTGGCTCGCCCCGAAGTCACGGCGCCGGAGCGGCTGCGCGTGTTCGGGATGGCCGTCAGCGCTCCGGACGGGCGCGACCGGGGCCGGCCGTCGGCGTGGTCGGCGGCCGTGGACGCGCTGGCGGCGGACGTCGACGGCGCTGGCGAACGCCCGCGTCTCCTGGTCCTCTCGGCCGGGAACATCGATGATCTCAATGCGTGGGCTCGCTACCCCGATTCCAACGACACCGATAGTGCGCACGATCCTGCCCAGGCATGGAACGCACTGACGGTCGGTGCCTTCACCGAACGAGTGCGAATCGCCGAGGCCGATGCCGGCGGGCTCGCGCCCATCGCTCCCCGCGGAGGTCTCAGCCCGTTCAGCGCCACCTCGCTCGTGTGGGAGAAGCACTGGCCGCTCAAGCCGGACGTCGTGCTCGAGGGAGGCAACGCCGCGCAGGACTCGCTGTCGGCCGTGACGATGGACAGTCTGAGTCTGTTCACGACGCATCACCGGCCCAACGAGCGGATCTTCACGACGACCAACGCGACGAGCGCGGCGATGGCGCTGGCGGCGCGGCTGGCGGCTCGAATCATGGTCGTCTATCCGACTCTGTGGCCGGAGACCGTGCGCGCCCTGATCGTCCATTCGGCGGAGTGGACCGAGGCCCTGCGTCGTGCCTCGTTGCCAGCGACGGGCAAGACCGCGAAGACGGACTACGAATGCCTGTTGCGGCGATGCGGGTTCGGTGTGCCGGACCTGGAGCGCGCGCTCTGGAGCGTCGAGAACTCGCTGACGATGGTGGTCGAAGAGCGCCTGCATCCGTTCAGGCGCGAGGGCTCGAAGCCGCCGCAGTTGCGAGACATGCAACTCCACAATCTGCCCTGGCCACGCGAGGCATTGGAAGCCCTGGGGGAGACACGAGTGGAGATGAGGGTCACGCTCTCCTACTTCATCGAGCCGAACCCGTCGCGTCGCGGTCTGCGTTCCCGGTACCGATACGAGTCTCATGGTCTCCGATTCGACGTCAAGCGACCGCAAGAATCGGTCGACGAGTTTCGGACGCGGATCAATGCGGCCGCGATGGACGAGGAGAAGGGGCTTGCCGGCGGACGTGGCGGCGATTCCGGGTGGCTCATCGGGAAGCAGCTTCGACACCGAGGCTCGTTGCACGGGGACATCTGGATTGGCAGTGCCGCGGATCTCGCGAGCCGGGGATGCCTCGCCGTCTACCCGTCGGTGGGTTGGTGGAAGACCCGCCAGGCGCTCGAGCGGTACGACCGTGCTGCGCGATATGCACTGGTCGTCAGCATCAGGGCACCGGAGATCGATGTAGATCTGCGAACGGAGGTCGCGAACCGGATCGCTGTGCCGGTGGAGGCGGCATAGAGACCTCCGTGCGCGCACCGGAGAACTCATGGAGGTTGAGGGCGCGGGACGATGACGGATGATCCCATCGTGGCCGAGGTACGTGCAATACGCGACAAGCTCGCGGCCGAGTGCGACTACGACGTCGACAAGATCGTCCGGCGCATCCGCCAGCGCCAAGCGGAGTCCGGCCGCGAGTACGTGAGCCATCCGCCGCGGCGGGTGACGTCCCGAGTCGACGCGGCAGGGGGTCGGACGACGATCGGCGGGGTGACCATGGAGCTTGAGACGATCACGAGAGTCCGGGTCGAGCAGTTGCGGCTGGACCGGGAGAGCCCGCGGCTGGCTGGTGAGGCGGCCGAGGCAACGGACGCGTGGATCGTGGCGGGTCTCCATCGCTCGACCGGGCTGGACGAGTTGCTCCTGTCGTTCTCGGCCAACGGCTATCTCGACATCGAGCCGCTGGTGGTGACGGCCAGCCACGATGGGGACGAGAGAGGGCTGATCGTCCTTGAGGGCAACCGGCGACTCGCGACCCTGCGTCTGCTGCGCGAACCGGACTTGGCGCGGAGGATCGCGTCAACGGAGAACCTCCGGATTTCGGTGCCGGCGGTGGACGATTCGCTCCGCGCCACGTTCGACCAGGTGTACGTCTACCGCGTCCGCGACCGGGAGCGCGCACGGGCGTTCATCGGCTTCAAGCACATGAACGGGCCGACGAAGTGGGACGCATACCGCAAGGCGAGGTTCGCGGCGGACTGGTATCGGGCGCGCGGAGCTGACGGAAGCGCTATCGAAGAGATCGCAGCGGCCATCGGAGACCGGTACGGCACGGTCAGGCGCATGGTCTCCGTGGTCTACGTGCTGGAGCAGGCAGAGCGCGAGGGGCTGTTCGACATCGAGGACCGCGACACTCCGAAGTTCAGCTTCCTGCACGTCTACGCGGCGCTCTTGCGCTCACAGTACGCGGAGTATCTCGGCCTCGGGCCGGGCTGGACGCGACACGCCCCGGAAGTCGATCCGGTGCCGCGGGAGAGGTTCGATGAGCTCGGGAAGGTGCTGGTCTGGCTCTACGGGTCGAAGTCGGAGGACGTACGGCCGGTCGTCGAGATGGTGAATCCGGACATCCGGCGGCTCGGGGAGGTACTGGCCGACGCGGAAGCGCGTGACGTTCTCGAGCAGACGGGCGATCTCGATCGAGCGCACGCGAGTACCCAGTCGGTTGAGACGCGGTTCCGCTCGTCGCTCCTGCGCGCCCGTGACACCATTCGGGAGGCGGGCAGCTCGCTGCGGGCCTGCGACGGACGGGACGAGTCGCTGCTCGACGTTGCCGAGGACATCAAGGAGACGGCCGACAGCGTGTATCTGAGCATGACGAACAAGCGGGAGGGTGAACTCTCGGGGAAATGATGGCGGCGAATCTCTTCATGGAGCTGGCGGTCGGTCGGTCGATGGACAGCGCCAACCTGAACGTGTTCCGGGGTTTGAAGGTGTCCCGCTTCGAAGAGCACGACTTCTGCTTCGCGGTGTAGGGAATGCAGTTCCGCATCGCCGACACGTTCACCGACAGCCTCGCGAAGCTGACCGGCGACGAGCAGAAGGCGGTCAAGACCACCGCGTTCGACCTGCAGATGGACCCGGCGCGGCCGGGGTTGAAGCTGCACCAGGTCGAGGGGGCGAAGGACAAGGGCTTCTGGTCGGCCCGGGTCAGCCGCGACATCCGGCTGA
Source organism: Vicinamibacterales bacterium (assembly GCA_965207675.1). Classification (GTDB taxonomy): domain Bacteria; phylum Acidobacteriota; class Vicinamibacteria; order Vicinamibacterales; family UBA8438; genus JAJEEA01. The sequence goes on along the minus strand of CBDBMY010000011.1, from coordinate 2,069,220 downwards.
TCGTCCACCGCACTGCGTCGAACTTCCTGCTCTGCTACGTGGACCATCACGACGCCGCGTATCAGTGGGCCGAGCGGCGGCGGCTGGAGCGGCATCCGACCACCGGGGCGGCGCAGCTCGTGGAGATCCGCGAGACGGTGCGCGAGATCCCGGTGCCGCGGTACGTGGAGGTGGAGGTTCCGGCCGCCGCCCGACCCGAGGCCTCCGGCCGGCCAGCGGCGCCGCGGGAAGCGATCTTCGGCGGCGCGTCGGACGACTACCTGCTGGGCTACGGCGTGCCGGTCGAATGGCTGGGTGACGTCCGGGCGGCGACCGAGGACACCCTGCTCGACCTCGCCGATCACCTGCCGGCCGAGGCCGCCGAAGCCCTGCTGCAGCTCGCGACCGGGGGGGCTCCCGCTCTGCCGCCCGCCACCGTGGGGGCGTCGCCGTCCGCGGGCGCGGCTGCTTTCGCCCAGTCCGCCGCGGCCCCGGTTGACGCCGATGCGTTCGATCACCCCGACGCCCAGCGGCGCTTCCGGGTGATGGCCGACGTCGAGGCGCTCGAGCGGGCCCTCGACTACCCGTGGGAGAAGTGGACGGTCTTCCTGCACCCGGCCCAGCGGCGGCTCGTCGAGCGCGAGTACAACGGCCCCGCGCGCGTCTCGGGGTCGGCCGGCACCGGCAAGACCATCGTGGCCCTCCACCGGGCCGTGCATCTCGCCCGCCGGCACCCCGAGAGCCGCGTGCTGCTGGCGACGTTCTCCGACGCGCTGGCCACCGCCCTGCGGGTGCGGCTCACGCGCTTGATCGGCAACGAGCCGAAGATCGCCGAGCGTCTCGAGGTGCACGCCATGAGCGCCATCGGCCGACGGCTCTACGCGGCCCGCGCCGGCCGCCTCGATCTCGCCTGCGACGCGGATGTCCGGACGCTGCTCGACCGGGCCGCGGCCGGCGTCGAGGGCCATCGGTTCAGCGCCCACTTCCTCTGGACGGAATGGAGCACGGTGGTCGAGGCCTGGCAGCTCGAGACCTGGGAGGACTACCGCGACGTGCCGCGGCTGGGCCGCAGGACGCGGCTGGCCGAGAGGCAGCGCGCGGTGCTCTGGTCGATCTTCTCGCGGGTCCGGTCGGCGCTCGCGGGCGAGGGGCGGCTGACGGAGCCCGCCATGTTCACGCGGCTGGCCGCGCGGATTGCGCCGGCCGCCCATCCGCCGTTCGATTTCTGCGTGGTCGACGAGGCCCAGGACGTCGGCGTCGCCGAGCTGCGCCTGCTCGCCGCCCTCGGCGGGGGCCGGCCGAACGGCCTGTTCTTCGCCGGCGACCTCGGGCAGCGGATCTTCCGGACCCCGTTCTCATGGCGCTCGCTGGGCGTCGACGTGCGGGGGCGGTCGCACACCCTGCGCATCAACTACCGGACCTCGCACCAGATCCGGCGGCAGGCCGACCGGCTCCTGCCCCCCGAGCTCGCCGACGTCGACGGCAACGCCGAGCAGCGGGGCGCCACGGTCTCGGTGTTCAACGGACCGGCGCCCGAGCTGAGGGTGTTCGACTCGCCGGAGGAAGAGACGGAGGCCATCGCGGGCTGGCTGCGCGCGCGACAGGGGGAAGGCTTCGCGCCGCAGGCGATCGGCGTGTTCGTCAGGTCCGAGGCGCAGGTCGAGCGGGCGCTGTCGGCGGTGCGGGCGGCGGGGATGCGGCCCGCGCAGCTCGACACCGGGTCCGGCGGCGTGTCCGGATCGGTCGCCGTCGGCACCATGCACCTCGCGAAGGGGCTGGAGTTCCGCGCCGTCGCGGTGGCCGCCTGCGACGACGAGGTCATCCCGCTCCAAGGCCGGATCGAGCACGTCGCCGACGAGGCGGACCTCGAAGAGGTCTACAGCACCGAGCGCCACCTGCTCTACGTCGCCTGCACGCGCGCCCGCGACCGCCTGCTGGTGACCGGCATCGAGCCGGCCTCGGAGTTCCTCGACGATCTGCGCGGCTAGATCGTCAGCGGACTCTCCGGCGCCAGTCTTTGGCTACCATGTTGGCCATGAAGATTGTCGACATCGCCGAGTTCGAGAACCGCCTGAGCGAGCACCTCGCCACGGTCGGGAACGGTGAGGAGGTCGAGATCCGGAAGCGGAACGTGCCGCTGGCACGCGTTGTGCCCGTCCCCCGGCCCACGCGCAATCGCACGGTGCTTGGCTGTGGACGCGGTTCCGTCGTGGTCCGGGCGAGCCTCGTCGAGCCGCTGATCTCATCGGGCGACCGGGAAATGCCGGCGCGGCAGAACGTGAGGACGGTGTGGGACGCTTGACGCGGGTTCGGCACCCGCTCTGTCTGCGGGGGCTGAGCCTCGACGACTACACCCGGTGCATCGTCGAGGCGGAAGACGATACGGAGCGCAAGCGCGCGGTGATTCGCGATCTCCCCCGCAAGCTGCACGCGTTGACCCGGGATGAACGGCATCGGGTGCTCCACGCACGTCCCGCGCCGAGCGGCACCCGCTGGGACGCGCTCATCGGCGGCATGGTCGAGCACGTGGCGTGGCTCAACGGATGGGAGAACCCGGCCTGGAACGAAGCGCCGGAGTGGTTTCTCGCCCCGACGTGGTTCGTGACCGCCAGCCCGGGGATCCGCGTCGAGGCCGCGATGTACAGCCCCGGGGCGTTCATCCGCCACGGTGCGGTCCCCGATCCGCTCGAGCTCGACGCCCGCGGCGGGGAGCGGTTCGACTGGATGGGACGACGAACCCGACCCTCGTCCGGGAGCACGGGATGAAGTCCGGCGCCGCCGGCGGGGGGGTATTTGTTTGAAAAACTCGGATTCTGACTCCGAATTTTCAAGGTTTCTGGGAGCGGCCGTGATCGGGATCCAGCAGGCACTCCCAAGTTGGACTACATCTTCGCGCCAGTGACGGTGCAGACCGCGGACTGGGGCTCCCGGCAGTGACCGGCGTCGCCGACCTTGGAGTCCTCGACGGTCTGCGTGGTCGAGCGCGGAGAGCCGAAGGCGGAGTCGGAGTCCTGGGCGCGGTGGAGCGGCGAGGCTTGACGCAGGGCCACTCGTGGCATATGGTTATGACATATGCTCCGACCCGCTGCCCATCGGCCGGCCATGCGCCACGTACGGTTGTTCAGAAACGGGCGGAACCAGGCTGTGCGCATTCCCCGCGATTTCGAGCTCGAGGGGACCGAGGCCATCCTCCGGCGGGAAGGGGATTGCCTGATCATCGAGCCGGTCAGGAAGGGCCGCCTCATCGATCTGCTCGCGCGACTGGAGCCGCTGCCGGACGAGTTTCCCGACGTCGACGACACGCTCCCGCCGCTCGACGACGTGGAGCTCTGAGCGTGGTTCACCGGTTCCTGCTCGACACGAACATCGTCTCGCACGTCGCGAGGTTTCCCCAGGGATCGCCTGCGCAGCACATCGCCGCGGTCGGCGAACGGCGGGTGTGCACCAGTATCGTGGTGGCGGCCGAGCTGCGGTACGGGGCGGCCCGGCGGCGATCCGAACGACTGACCCGTCGAATCGAGGTCATTCTCTCCGCCCTCGACGTGCTGGCGTTCGACGAGCCGGCCGACCGGCGGTACGCCGAGCTGAGAACGCACCTCGAGCGGCGCGGCACGCCTGTCGGGCCCAACGACCTGCTGATTGCGGCTCAGGCCCTGGCGCTCGGCCTGACCGTCGTGAGCGCGAACGTGGACGAGTTCATGCGGGTGCCGGGGCTCCATGTCGAGAACTGGCTCGACGCATCGAGCCGCGACGCCTGATCCGGCCGCCGTCGCCGCGAGGGTCTCGGGGTGATGAGGCTGTATCATCTTCGGCGCACGAAGGCCGGCAATGCGAATGACGCGCCGGCAGCAGAAGCGCAGCAAGAAGCAGAAAGGACCGGCTCGTGATTCACTACGTTTCGGGAGACATCCTCCTCAGCCGCGCGCAGGCGCTGGCCCACGGCGTGGCGCCCAAGGACCCCATGAACCAGGGGCTGGCGCGGTCGTTGCACGAGATGTACCCGGCGATGCACAAGGACTACCACCACTGGTGCAACCTGAGGCACCCGAAGCCGGGCGAGGCGTGGATGTGGGGCGGGACGGGCGGCGTGCGGGTCATCAACCTCCTCACCCAGGAGGGCGGGTACGGCCACGGCAGCCGCCCGGGGCGCGCCACCCTCAAGCACGTCCGCGACTCGCTGCGCGCCCTCGCCCACATCGTCGAGCAGGAGGGGTTCGAGTCTCTCGCCCTGCCCAGGCTCGCCACCGGCGTCGGCGGGCTCGAGTGGGACGACGTCCGCCCCGTGCTCGCAGAGCGCCTCGGGGACCTGAAGATCCCGGTGTACGTCTATGCCGAGTTCCACGCCGGCCAGAAGGCCCACGAGCCGGGCGCCTGATTCTCGCGAACCGCATGGATGTCGCAGTCCGCGACGCGCGGCAGCGACCTGGCCCGATCGATATGATGGCCTCGCGCATGGCTCACCGAATGGCCGGACGGCGCGGCGGGGTGATTGCGGCGCTGGCGCTCTCGACCGCGGCCGGGCTGGCCGCGCAGCAGCAGCCGCCGCTGGTCGAGCGGGTCGACGTCTCGCGCGTGCTGATCGACGTGCGGGTCATCGGTGACGAGGGCGAGCCGGTGGCGGGGCTCGAGCCGGGAGACTTCGAGGTGCGGATCGGCGGCGAGCCGGTCGACGTCGAGTCGGCGCTGTGGCTCGGTGCCGACGAGCCCGAGGTCGCGGACGAGTCCGATCGCGCGCCCCTGCCTTCGACGGGCTTCACTGCCGTCCTCGCGCCGCGCGATCGCCGGCAGCTCGTCGTGTTCTTCGTCCAGAAGAGCCTCGAGGCGGACCGGGCCCTGGGCCTGCTGCGGCTGCTCCGGGACAGCGACGGCCTGCTGGCCGGGGTCGGGCCGGACGATCGGGTGGCCGTCGTCTCGTTCGAACACCATTTCAAGATCTGGCTCGACTTCACCGCCGACCTGGAACGGGCGCGCGAGGTGCTCGCCTGGGACGTGATGCACGAGGACCCGCCGGCGCTCGAGCCGCAGGCGGGGCTCTCGATCGTGGCGGGCATCGACCAGACCGAGGGGCGGGCGATCTGGCAGGTCGAGGATGCGCTGCGGCGGCTCGGCGAGGTGCTCGAGCCCATGCCGGGGTCGAAGTCGGTGGTCCTGATCGGCTACGGTTTCGACCACGGCTTCACCCGCTACGAGCGGGCCCTCGACGCTCTCGACGCGGCCCGCGCCGCCGTGTTCTCGCTCGACGTGACCCAGGCCGACTACCACACCTTCGAGCACGCCCTGCGCGACGTGTCCCACCACACCGGCGGGCTGTTCCTGACGACCTTCCACTATCCGCGGCGCGCCGTCGAGCGGTTGGCGAGCGCGGTCGGCGGGCGCTACGTGCTGTTCACCCTGGCGCCGGACCTCGAGCCGGGGTCCCATGACATCGACGTGGAGCTGCGGCGAGGCGACGGGCGCGTGCTGGCCCGCAGCACGTTCGTCCACTGACGGCAGGCGAGCGCTGCCGCTCCCACGGCTCCCGCCTCTGTCCGCCCAGGTCCTGAACGCGGCGTTGCGGATGGGGACTTGTTGCTTCCTCCGACCGGTGAGATCCGCATCCGCGAGGCCCGGCCGGAGGGTCGAGCCGCGGTCAGGACGAGAGTGATCGCCGGGAGCCCTTATAATGGGGCACCCCGAAGTGCGTCTGCCCGAGCGAACGGCCGGGACGACCCGGAAGCGGAGATGCGGATGACGAAGAGCGGGTTCCGCCGGGCGGGTGTCGTCACCCTGGTGCGTACGGGTGCCTTCACCCTGGTGATTGCCTGCGTGGCCGCCTTCGCTTCCGCGCAGGCTGGCGCCGCCGCGCATCCCGTCGCCCCCCTCGCCGAGCAGTACTGCTTCCGCTGCCACGGGCCGCAGACCCAGACCGCCGGCATCGACCTCGCGACGCTGGTGACGGAGCGCCCGCTCGTCCGCAACCGCGAGACCTGGCAGCGGGTCATCGAGGCCCTCGACGAGGGCGAGATGCCGCCGGCCGGCGCCCCGCCGCTCCCGCCCGAGGTGCGGCGCCGGATGGCGGCGATGCTCCACCGGGACATCGAGGAGTTCGACTACTCGACCCTCGACGACCCTGGCTTCGAGCTGATGCGGCGGCTCACCCACACCGAGTACGACAACACCGTCCGTGATCTGTTCGGGGTCGCCCTGAACGTCACCGACCGGTTCCCCGACGAGCTGACGGGGTCGAGCGGGTTCGACAACTCGTCGAACACCCTGTTCCTGCAGCCGGCGCTGATGGAGCGCTACATCGCGGCGGCCGAGCGCGTGGTCGAGCTCGCCCTGCCGGCGGAGCCGACCGACATTCGACACTTGGCGTCGCGCGAGCTGATCTTCGTGGTCGAGCCGGGCGGGGAGGTCGGCGAGGAGGCCGCGGCCGAGGCGGTGCTCGAGCGGTTCCTGGGCCGCGCCTACCGGCGGCCGGCCACCGCCGGGGAGGTCGACCAAGCCGTCGACCGGTACCGCATCGGCCGGGCGGCGGGGCTCGCCCACGAGGCGGCGGTCAAGCGGGTCCTGCAGTCGGTCCTGATCTCGCCCAAGTTCCTGCTGCGGGTCGAGCGGGGCCGCGAGGGCGGCGACGCCTACCGGGTCGACGACTGGGAGTTCGCCTCGCGGCTGTCCTACTTCCTCTGGGCCTCGATGCCCGACCAGGAGCTGTTCGACCTCGCGGCGGGCGGGGAGCTGAGCGACCCCGGGACGCTGCGGGCCCAGGTCACCCGCATGCTCGCCGACCGGCGGGCCGACACCCTGGGGACGGTGTTCGCGGCGCAGTGGCTCGGCTTCCAGCACGTCGGCACCCGCATCTGGCTCGACCCCATCGACAACCCGTGGTGCACCGCGACGCTGATGACCGCGATGCGCGACGAGTCGGCGCTCTTCTTCCTGTCGCTGCTCCGCGAGGACCGGCCCGTCCGCGACCTCATCGACGCCGACTACACCTACGTCAACGAGGAGCTGGCGGGCACGCTGTACGGCATGGACGGCGTGCGCGGCGAGCACATGCGGCGCGTCGCCCTCGACGACCCCAACCGCGGCGGAGTCCTCGGCCAGCCGAGCATCCTCGCCCTGACCTCGAACTACAAGGACACGAGCCCCGTCAAGCGGGGCAACTACGTGCTCGACGTGCTGCTCGGCACCCCGCCGCCGCCCCCGCCCCCGAACGCCGGCGTGCTGAGCGAGGAGGTGGCCGACCAGCGCGGGCTCAGCTTCCGCGAGAAGCTCGAGATGCACTCGAGCAACGAGACCTGCGCGGCGTGCCACCGCCGCATCGACCCCATCGGCTTCAGCCTCGAGAACTTCGACTACTTCGGGCGCTGGCGCGAGACCTACCACTTCCGGCAGCGGGTGGAGGACCCGGCCGACGCGGACGAGACGGTCGAGTTCGAGACCGAGACGAGCCCCGACCCCATCGTGCGGCACTACAGGAACACTCACCGGGTCATCGCGGCGGACGGGGCGCTGCCGGACGGGACGCCGTTCGTCGGACCCGTTGGGTTGAAGCGGGCCCTCCTCGAGCACCGGCACGACGACCTCGTGCGGCAGGTGGCGTCGAAGATGCTCGCCTACGCCCTCGGCCGCCAGCTCGAGTACTACGACGAGCCGGCGGTGCGCACGATCGTCGCCGCCCTCGAGGCCGACGGCTACCGGTTCCAGACCCTGCTGCAGGAGATCGTGGCGAGCTACCCGTTCCAGTACAAGAAGAACCGGGTCGAGGAGACCGACTGATATCGTGGCCGGCCATCCCGTCCATTACAGGAAGAACCGGGTCGAGGAGACCGACTGATATCGTGGCCAGCCATCCCTTTCCAGCACAGGAAGAACCGCGTCGAGGAGTCCGACTGATGCAGTCTCGCCGCCTGTCACGCCGCACCGTGCTGCGCGGGCTGGGAGCCGCCGTGGCCCTCCCGCTGCTCGACGTGATGCCAGCCGCCGCGTCCGGCTTCGGGGCCGCGGCTTCGAAGCCGGGCGCGGCGGCGTCCGCGAATCGGTTGGCCTATCTGTACTTCCCGAACGGGATCCCCCGCGGCGCCTGGTATCCCGAGGAGACCGGGGCGGGGGGACGGCTCGTCAAGCTCAACGAGTGGATGAGCCCCCTCGAGCCGTTCAAGGAGCAGTTGGTCATTCCCACCAACATCTGGACGCCCAGGGGCAACGGCCACGTGGGGGGGCCGCCGACGTGGCTGACCGGCGGCGACTACGACCGCCTCGCCGTCAACGCCGGCGGGGTGTCGGCCGACCAGGTCGCGGCGCGGCACCTGCGCGACGAGACGATGCTGCCGTCGCTCGAGCTGTCGGTGCAGGGCGAGGGCTTCTTCTCGAACTCGCTGCCGCGCAACGCCATCTCGTGGTCGGCGCCCGACCGGCCGATGTCGCGCGAGATCGAGCCGCGCGCCGTGTTCGACCGCATGTTCCGCCCGCCGTCGGGCGGCGCCACCGACCGCTCGGTCATGGACGCGGTGCTCGCCGACGCCCGCGCCCTCGGCAGCTACGTGAGCGCCGCCGACCGCTACCGGCTCGACGAGTACTTCGAGTCGATAAGGGCGCTCGAGCGCCGCATCGAGTTCGCGGAGCGACGCTCGGCGGAGGTGCGCGGCGACGGGGCGCTCACCGACACCCTGACCACGCCCACCCCGGGCATCCCCGCCGAGCACGAGTCGTACATGCGGCTGATGATGGACCTGATGGTGGCCGCGTTCCAGTCCGACGCCACCCGCGTCTGCACGTTCATGCTCGACCACGGGCAGTCGAACCGCTACTTCAACTTCATCGAGGGGGTGCGCGGCACGTGGCACGCGCTGTCGCACTACAAGAACGCCTCGGGCAAGACCGAGGACGACGACGGCGTCACCTCGTGGGACTCGGTGGAGCAGAAGCGGGCGATGTACGCCGAGGTCATCCGCTGGCACCACCGCCAGGTCGCGTACCTGCTCGAGCGGCTGAGCTCGGTGCGCGAGCCGAACGGCGGGACCCTGCTCGACAACAGCGCGATCGTCTACGGGGCGACCCTCGGCGACGGCAACGAGCACGACGCCCAGCACCTGCCGACCCTGCTCGCGGGCGGCGGGGGCGGGGTCATCGCGACCGGCCGCCTCCTCGAGCACGCCGAGCCGACCGACCTCGCGCGCATCCACGTGTCGCTGCTGCGGGGGATGGGGGTGCCGATCGACAGCTTCGGCACCGCCGACGGCCCGCTCGAGGGGCTGGCGGGATGAGTCGGGAGAGCTGCCCCGTAGTGATCGACATGAGTCTGCTGACTACACCCGGACGTGGGTCCGTTTCCGCTGTCTACTGGGCTCGCCAGGTGGCACCGTGAGATTCCCGTCATCGTCCCAAGCAAGTTGGCACAAGGTTCGTAAGAGTCGTCTCGGAAGGATGCCGCGCCGCGCCGGCGGTGCCGACGCCCTGCCATCGCGTCCGGTGGCGGGATTGATCTGGAGACCAGGAAGATGACCGTCCGGAACATGACGATAGCCTTGGGCATGGCGGCGGCAGCGGCCTGCGCCGCCTCGCTGTCCCTCACCGCCCGCGCCCAATCGGAGCCCGACGACGGCCCGCGTTACCGCAACGGCAACGAGCTCGTGCGCCCCGACGACTACCGCGAGTGGATGTTCCTGAGCTCGGGCCTGGGGATGACCTACGAGGCCGAGCAGGTTCAGGAGGCCGGCAGCGGCGCGCGGCCCATGCGGTTCCAGAACGTCTTCGTGAACCGCTCGGCCTACGCGGGCTTCGAGGAGACGGGGGAGTGGCCGGACGGCAGCGTCTTCATCCTCGAGATCCGGCAGTCGGTCTCCGAGGCGTCGATCAACATCGCGGGGAGCTTCCAGAGCGACCTGCTCGTGCTCGAGGCCGAGGTGAAGGACTCGCGCTTCGAGGACGGCTGGGCTTACTACAACTTCGGGGCCGCGGGCTCGATGCCCGACGCGGTCGCGCCCCTGCCCGCGGAGCAGGCGGCACGGTGCGTCGAGTGCCACACCGATCACACCGCGGTCGAGCGGACCTTCGTGCAGTTCTATCCGACGCTGCTGGAGATCGCGCGCGAGAAGGGGACCCTGAAGCCGGGCTTCTAGTGCCGCGTCACGGGCCGACCGCCGGTGCGGCCGACGGGGCCGAGGCGGCGGTCGTCGGACGGTTCAGCCGAGTCGGTTGAGATGGTCCGTGCACTCCTCCACCCCGGCCTCGATCGAAGCCACGCCGTAGAGCACGCGCGCGCGCTGCCACAGGGTCCTGGCCTCGTCGACCTGGCCCAGCTCCTCCTTGAGAATCGCCATCGGCCGGAGGGCGTTCGCGTGGTCGAGCGGCGGCGGCTCGTCCTGTGCGCCGTAGAGGGCCAGGGCCTCCGCGTAGCAGGCTTCCGCCGCGGTCAGCCGCTCCGCCTTCCGATGCAGGTCGCCGAGTTGACGCAGCGCATGGGCGAGCTCCAGCCGGTGATCCGCGCCGCGCGCGACCGCCACCGCCTCCTCGTAGCAGGCCAGGGCGGCGTCCACGCGCCCGGCGTTCTCCTCGGCATGGCCCAGCTTCCCCAGCGCCCCCACCAGCTCGAGGGTGGCGCCGGCCGTGCGCAGGAGGCCCACCGCCTCGGAGAGATACCCGTGGAACCGGGCGATGGCCCGCTGCAGCTCGTCCTCGGTGGCCGGCGGCGACTGCAGGGTCCTCCAACGGAGCGTCCAGGCGTTGTCGATCAGCTTCCGTGCCTCGTCGACGGCGGAGCGCGTGTCGGCGTTGTCCATGGGAGGCTTGCCCTCAATCGTTGTCGGCGGTGCGGGCCGGCCGGGGTCGGCTCCGCTCAGACGGCGTCGGTTCCGCCGCAACCCGTTTCTGCCGCTTCGCGCCTGGCGTACGGCAGGGTGACCCGCGCCGGCGTCTTCCGCGTCCGGGGGCAGCCACGGTCGGCCGGTGCGGCGCCCGGCGGGTCCACTTCGTGCGCCCTCGCGTCGGCGCGGGTTCCCGACCGTCGCTCTTCCCCGGCGGGGATGATCGCGGTCCCCGGTAGCATACTGTAGGGATGGCGACGGCTTCAGAGACTCCCTTCGAGTTCCAGCTTCGGACCCGCCTCTTGTTCGGACCGGGGGCCATCGACCGGCTCGGGCCCCTGGCCCGCGAGCTCGGCTTCTCGCGGCCGTTGCTCGTCACCGACCGTGGGCTGCGCGACGCCGGCCACGTCGAGCGCGCGCTCGGGCGACTGCGCGACGCCGGGGTCGAGGCCGCGGTCTTCGATGCGTGCGAGGCGAACCCCGACGGCGCGATGGTCGACCGGGGGGTCGAGCTCGCCGCCGCCCGCCGGCCCGACGGCGTCATCGGCCTGGGCGGGGGCAGCCCCCTCGACTGCGCCAAGGGCATCAACCTCATCCTCACCAACGGGGGCGCCATCGCCGACTACAAGGGCTACGGCCTCGCCCGGAAGCCGTTGCTCCCGATGATCGCGGTACCCACCACCGCCGGCACCGGTTCGGAGGCCCAGAGCTACGCGGTCATCGCCGACACCGCGACGCACATGAAGATGGCGTGCGGCGATCCGAAGCTCGCCTTCGCGGCCGCGATTCTCGATCCCGAGCTGACGGTGTCGCAGCCGCCGGCGGTCACCGCCGCCGCCGGCTTTGATGCCCTCGCCCATGCGGTGGAGACCGCCGTCACCACGCGCCGCACCCCCATCTCGACGCTGTTCTCGCACGCCGCCTTCCGGCTGATCGAGCCGCACTACGACCGGGTGCTGGCCGATCCGGGGGACATCGCCGCGCGCGCCGCGATGCAACTCGGGGCGTTCTACGCGGGGGTGGCCATCGAGCACTCGATGCTCGGGGCCGCACACGCGTGCGCCAACCCCCTGACCGCGCGCTACGACCTGACGCACGGCATCGCGCTCGCGATCCTGCTGCCGCATGTCGTGCGGTGGAACGCGGAGGGCGACGGCGACCCCTACGGCGGCCTCGCCGACGCGCTGCCGGCCGCGTCGGTTGGCGGCCCCGCCGGAGACGGCCTCGCCCGCCGGCTTGCCGGCGCCGGCCGTTCGGGGGGATTCCCGCCCGATCTCAGGACCGCCGGCGTTGCGGCCGACGATCTGCCGTCGCTGGCCGAGGCCGCGGCCACGCAGTGGACGGGCACGTTCAACCCGCGGCCCTTCGGCGCTCTCGAGGCCCTGGAGCTGTACCGGCGGGCCTACTGACTTTCGTGCCCGGGATTCCACCCCGGAAAGAGGCTCGGAGAACCTCGATGGGCAGGCGGGGGGCAGCCCCACGGGTCGGGACGAGACGTGGGGAGTGACGTTGCGGCCGCCGGTTCCCGTGGCCCGCGGAAGCCTCCTATAATCAGGTTTGCCCCCGGTCGCCGACCTTGGCGCGTCTCGGCGGCCCGAGCCATCCGCCGAGTCGGACGAGACCACTCGACTCTGCGAGTGCTCCCGGGGGCGGAAGCGAGGCTTGGCATGAGAGTGCGTCCTGCCTTCGTGTTCGCCACGGTCCTCCTGCCGGGACTCGTCGCCTCGTGTGCGGTCGAGGAGGGGGAGGAGCGATTCGACGTGGTCGAGGCGACCATCCCCGAGATGCAGCGGGCGATGGAGGAGGGCCGGGTCACGTCACGGGAGCTGGTCGAGGCGCACCTCCTGCGCATCGCCCTGTACGAGGACCGCGTGAACGCCACGATCGCGGTCAACGCCAACGCCCTCGCGGAGGCGGACCGGCTCGACGCGGAGCGCGCCGAGGGGAGGGTCCGCGGGCCGCTCCACGGCATTCCCGTCGCGCTGAAGGACAACATCCACACCACCGACGTGCCGACCACCGGGGGCGCGCTGGCCTTCGAAGGCTACGTGCCGCCGTACGAGGCGACGCTCACCACGAACCTGCGCGAGGCCGGCGCCGTCATCCTCGCCAAGACCGTCATGACCGAGCTGGCGAACTTCATGGCGAGCGGGATGCCGGGAAACTACAGCGCGGTGGGGGGATTCGGCCTGAACCCGTACGACCCCCGCCGCGACCCGCGAGCGGGCAGGAACGACGGCCGCCCGGTCATGGGCACCGGCGGCTCCAGCTCCGGCATCGGCACCGCCGGCAGCTTCTGGGCGGCGAACGTCGGGACGGAGACGTCGGGGTCCATCCTGTCCCCGTCGAACGCCAACATGCTGGCGGGCATCAAGCCGACGGTGGGGCGGGTGAGCCGCTGGGGCGTCATTCCGATCACGGCCGACCAGGACACGGCGGGCCCCATGGCGCGCACCGTCACCGACGCCGCCATCCTGTTCGGGGCCCTCGAGGGCTCCGAGCCCGACCCCAACGATCCGGCGACGTCGCGATGCGAGCCGCCGCCCGATCGGGACTACACCGTCTTTCTCCGCCGCGAGGGCCTGCAGGGGGCGCGCATCGGCATTCCGCGGGCGCTCTACTACGACCCGGTCACGCCCCCCGGAGCCGACGAGCCGCAGAGCCGGCTGTCCGAGGCGGGCCGGGCCGCGATGGCCGAGGCGATCGCGGTCCTCGAGCAGGAGGGCGCCACCATCGTCGATCCCGCGGACATCCCGAGCGTCGTCGACCCCGACCCCGCCGGCAACCTGCTCTCGAACACGGGGAGCAGCGTGCTCTCGTACGGCATGAAGCGCGACTTCAACGCCTGGCTCGCGACCCTGGGCGACACCGCCCCGGTCGGGACGCTCACGGAGCTCCGCGAGTGGAACCTGGCCCACGAGCAGGCCGGCGCGCTCAAGTACGGGCAGGCCCGTATCGACGGCGCGGACGAGATTGACCTGGAGGCCGCCCGCGCCGATTACGAGGCCGACCGCGCGCGGGACCTGCGTCTGAACGGCGAGCACGGCATCGACGAGGTGATGACGGACCTCGAGCTCGACGCCCTGCTCTTCCCCGGGTCGAGCGGGGCGGGCATCTCGGCCCGGCCGGGCTACCCGACGGTCATCGTGCCGTACGCCTTCGTGGCGACCGAACCGGACCCGCCGATGCCGGAGGGCTTCGAGCCGAGGCCCCGGCCGTTCGGGGTGAGCTTCGCGGGCATGGCCTGCAGCGAGCCGCGCCTGATCGAGCTGGCCTACGCCTTCGAGCAGGCGACCCTGCGCCGGGTCCCCCCGCCGGACATGAGGTAGCGGGGACGGGACCGAAGGCCGCCACGAGCGGCGAGCCGGGACCCCTGCCGCGGCGCCGACGTCCGGGATGACGCGGCCTTGCACGCGGCGGGATGGCGGCGGCCGACGAGGCGCGACGAGGGAGCATGTTGCCCATATGTCCATAGCCCACCTGCGCGTGTACACCATCAACAAGGGGCAGATGGAGAGCTGGCTCGATCTGTTCCACGGCCACATCGCGCCGTTGCTCCGCGAGCACGACATCACGGTGGAGGGCGCCTGGGTGAACGACGCCCGGACGCAGTTCATCTGGGTGCGGAGCTACGGGGAGACCGAGGCGGATCTCGAGCGGAAGGAGGCGGCGTTCTACGGCTCCGACTGGTGGCAGGCGAACGTCGACCGTGTGCGCGGCCATCTGGCCCACCGCGAGATCACGGTGATCCGGTCGGCAGAGGCCCCGACAGGTTGAAGCGTCGCTTCTCGGCCTCCGCAACGGACCCGCGCCTGCCTCCGCGGCTCGACGCCCGTTCCGTGGGTGGAGCAGAAAGGGCCGGCCCAAGCCTGTACCTCGTGGAGCGGCGAGAACACTCGGAACATCAGGCAGAGCTTGAATGCCGGGGGCGGGAAGGGTCGGCCCGAGCCTGGACCTCGCGGAGCGGCAGCGGCGATGCGGATTCTCCACGTCGCGGATCGGCTGAGTGACCGCGGCGGTGCCGACCTCGCTCTGATCGGCCTTCTCGATGCCTTGTCGGACGGCCACGAGCAGCACCTCGTGGTGGGTCGCGACGACCGCGTCGGGTCGAGGAGTCCGTGGGCGCGCGATCCGAGGCCCGAGCCGCACCCTCTGTCGGGTCGCGACGACCGGGTCGGGTCGAGGAGCCCGTCGGCGCGCGGTCCGAGCCGCGAACCGCGCTCCGCGGTGGGTCGGGGCGACGGAGCCGTGGGCCCGCCCTGTCCGGTGACCGTCGTGCCGGGGCTCGACGCCAGGCTGCGGGCCGGCGTCGACCTCGACCCGCTGATGGCGCGGCTGCGTCCGGATCTCGTGCACGTCCACAACGTGGTCAACCCCGCGGTGCTGGCCTGGGCGGTCGGCGTGGATGCGGTGGCGACGGTCCAGGACCACCGCTTCTTCTGCCCGGGGCGCGGCAAGTGGACCGCGGACGGCCGGCTCTGCGGCGACTCGATGGCACGCGACGTGTGCGCCGGCTGCTTCGACGACCCCGGCTACTTCGAGAGCACCCTCGAGCTCACCGAGCAGCGGCTGGAATCGCTGAGGCGGCTGCGGGTGACCGTGCTGTCGTCCTACATGAGGCGCGAGCTGACGCAGGTGGGGGTGCCGGCGGAGCGGATCACCGTGGTTCCCCCCGTCGTTCACGGCCTCGACCGCGACGCGCGGGCCGACGGTCCGCCCTGCGTCCTCTTCGCGGGGCGCGTGGTCGAGGCCAAGGGCATCCGCGACGCCATCCAAGCCTGGCGGCGCTCGGGGTCCGATCTGCCCTTCGTCGTGGCCGGTACCGGCCCGCTACGCCGCGAGGTCGAGGCCGGAGGCGTCGAGGTGCTGGGCTGGCTCGACCGCCGGCGGCTCTCCGCCGCCTACCGCCGCGCCGCGGTGCTCGTCATGCCCTCGCGCTGGCAGGAGCCGTTCGGCATCGTCGGGCTCGAGGCCCTGACCCTCGGCACGCCGGTGGCGGCGTGGGACAGCGGCGGCGTGCGCGAGTGGCACCCCGGCGGCGAGCTGCTCGTCCCCTGGGGCGATGTCGACGGGCTCGCCGGGGCCGTCCGTGTCGGGCCCGAGCATCGAGTCGCTGCCCCGCGCGGCTTCGAGCGTGAGGTTCTCGTTCGCAGGCTGGAGGTGTTGTACGGCCGGCGCGGCCCGCATCCGCGATGACGGGAATCGACTCGGCCACCCGCCCTTGCTTGCTGGCGATGTGATGTCCTCGTTCGCAGGCCGGAGTTGGTGTACGGCCAGCGCGGCCGCGATGACGGGAATCGACTCGGCCACCCGCCCTTGCATACCCTGCCGGTGTGAGGTCCCGATCGCAGGCTGGAGGCGATGGACGGCCGGTAGGGCCGGCCCGCCCCGAATCGGCAACAACGGGGTATCGACTCGGTCGCCCGCCCTGCATGCCGTCCCCGGGCGGTGTCGGCGTTGTCGTCATATGTCATGATATGTGACGACTATGCCGACGCCTGCGGAACCCATCGTCGACCGCGCGTTGGACCTGCCCGCGCTGCTGGCCCGGAAGTCCCACTTTCTGCTCGGCCCCCGCCAGACCGGCAAGACCACGCTCATTCGCCGCGCGCTTCCGAGGGCGCGGGTCTACGACCTGTTGGACCACGCCGTCTTCCTCGATCTCAGCCAGCGGCCCGGCCGAATACTGGAAGACCTCACGCCGGACGTGGACGTCGTCGCCATCGACGAAATCCAGCGGCTGCCGCTGCTGCTCAACGAGGTCCACCGCATCATCGAGGCGCGCGGCGTCCGCTTCCTCCTGACCGGATCCAGCGCCCGCAAGCTGCGGCGCGGCGGCGTCAACCTCCTCGGCGGCCGGGCGCGCACGAAGGTGCTGCACCCGTTCACCTGGATGGAGCTGGGCGGGCGCTTCGATCTCACGCGCGCCGTCTCCCACGGGACACTCCCGTCGATCTACTTCTCCGACGATCCCGACGCCGACCTCCGCGCCTACACCGGGACGTACCTGCAGGAGGAAGTGGTCGCCGAGGGCGCCACGCGCAACATTCCGGCGTTCGGGCGGTTCCTGCGCGTCGCGGCGCTCGCCAACGCCTCCATCGTCAACTTCACCAACGTGGCCAACGACGCCCAGACGCCGCGGACGACCGTCTACGAGTACTTCGGCATCCTGCGCGACACGCTGGTGCTCGTCGAAGTGCCCGCATGGCGCCAGTCGGTCAAGCGCAAGCCGCTCGCGTCCTCCAAGTACTACTTCTTCGACATCGGCGTGGCGTCGGCGCTGCAGGGACGCCGGCCTCGGCCCGGCACGCCCGAGTTCGGCCAGGCGTTCGAGACGTGGCTGCTGCACGAGCTCCGGAGCTGGATCGACTACCGCTCGGGCGAAGAGCTGCGCTACTGGCGTTGCACGTCGGGCTTCGAGGTCGACTTCATCCTCGGCGACCACACCGCGATCGAGGTCAAGGGCAAGGCGAACGTGTCGCCCGGCGACCTGAAGGCGCTGCGGGCCCTGGCCGAGGAGGAGAAGCTCCGCCGCTATCTCTGCGTCTGCCTGGAACCGCGCCGGCGGCGCGTCGGCGGGGTGGACGTGCTGCCGTACGGGGTTTTCCTCGAGGCGCTGTGGAACGGGGAGTACCGCTGAGGACGTTCCCGCCGCACCGGCGTGTGAGTCGTCGACCGCTCGGAGTGATCGGCGGCGCCCAGACCCGCCGGTGGCGCGTCCGCTACGCCGCGCTCCGGCTCATCAACACCCGTCCCACGGGCGGAGCGACGATGCAACAGGTCGCGGACCACGTTGCGCAGACTGCTCGAACCCTACCTCAACAGGAACGCGCCAGCCACCCGCCGGCGCTTCCGCTTCGAGACCGCCACGGCCCCCGCCGGCATCTGCCGGTACGACGCCAGGCCCATCGCGTAGCCAGAACCGACACCCCCCAAGAACCAGACAACTGCAACAACAAGAGTGACTTACACGCGATCAGCGGCGGAACTTCCGTCTAGTGCCCCTAAACTGCTTGACGGTTAGGCGCGCCTTGAGTAGTATGCGGGTCGGCATGAACCACCCGGCCGCACCGCTGCCGCTCGACGCCGAGGGCAGGAGCACGCTGGAGATGTGGGCGCGCGGTGCGACAGCGCCGCACCGCGTGGTGTCCCGGGCCAAGGCATTGCTGATGGCCGGTGACGGCGTTGCCAACAGTCGCATCGCGACCGCACTCGGCATCAGCCGGCCGACCGTGTTGGACTGGCGGGCACGGTTTCGTACCGAGGGGGGGTGAACTTCACGCCGACGGGAGCCTCGTGGCTCAACCTCGTCGAGACTTGGCCGGACGAGCCCAAGATGTGGTGGTGGTCGTGTGCGTGACCACAAGCCTTCACTCATCCGGAGCCGGGCCAGCTGGCCACAGTTTTTGCCCCGACAGGCGGGGCTCAGCCCGAGGACGGTTTCCAGGGGCCTGTGGGCGCGCTCTTTGCGTCGACGGGTCCGGCAGCTTCGACAGGCCAGCCTGCAACGGGCCTGATCCGGGTCCCGCAGAGTGACCATCACTTCGATCCCAGGAGCGCGAGTGCCGAAGAATGTCCAGATCGGGCGCAAGAACGGCATGACGCGGTCCGTTGGTGCCGATTGGGGTCCACAGATTCTGCGGAAGAGCCTGAAATCGTAGTAGCGCGTGCGATGGGAGCAGCAATGACGAAAAGCCAATTCCGTGAGGTTTTGTTCGGAGCCAAACACCCTGCCGGACTGCTGGTCGCAGCAGCTACGGTCGCCGTACTCCTTTTCATGCAAGTTGGTGCCGTTGGACAAGAAGTTGGTGTCGTTGAACACAGTGTGTCGGCGCTGCCGTCGACTCAGGAGGCGCCGGGATATAACCCGACGACCCCAGAAAAAGTCGAGCTGGGAAGACTGCTGTTCTGGGACCCAATCATGTCGGGACCCGGAGACGTAGCCTGCGCGACGTGCCATCATCCCCAAAGCGCCTATGCGGAGGCCCGCGACCTGTCGCTCGGCGTGACGGGCATCGGCCTGGGCCGCTTCCGGCGTGGCGGGCATCTCGTCAAACGCAATAGTCCGACGGTTCTGAACGTTGCTTTCAACGGCATCGATGAATCGGGCCGCTACGACCCGGCGAGTGCGCCGGCGTTCTGGGACAATCGCATCAGGAGCCTCGAATCGCAGGCGCTCGAACCGCTCAAGTCGTTCGAGGAAATGCGAGGGGACACCTACCCGGCGGATGAGGCTGTCGCGAGAGTGGTGGCGAAGCTCCAGGCCAACGCCGAGTACCAGAGCCTGTTCGCCGGGGCCTTCGGCGGTGAACAGCCGGTCACCGCGGAAAACCTGGGCCGGGCGGTAGCGGCGTTCATGCGGTCGCTGCTGGCCAACAACTCGCCGTTCGACCGCTACATGCGCGGCGACCGCAGCGCCATGACGGCGGAACAGGTCAGAGGAATGCAGCGCTTCGAGGAGATCGGGTGCATCAGGTGCCACAACGGGCCCATGTTCTCCGATTACAAACTGCATGTCATGGGCGTGCCCGACAACCCCGCTCTTGCATCAGGTGCCACAACGCCCGCCTCCGACGGAGGCGCGCAGAACCCTCCTTGCGCGGCAGCTCCTGAGGAGCCGCGTACTGCAGCGTCCCGAGCAGCGTGCGACAGCTATGCGTTTCGCACGCCGTCGCTGCGAAACCTCGAATTGACCTTCCCATACGGGCACAATGGCATGTTCAGGACGCTGAACGCCGTCGTGGGGTTCTATGAATCCACCATCGCCGGGGAGTCCCGGAACCCGAACGTCAGCTACGAGGAGCTCGATCCGCTGCTTCGCCAGTTGCAGAACGTGGACGAAGAAGACGTGGATCTGATCGAGTTTTTGATCGCTCTGAGCGATGGCTCGTTCGACCGGACGATTCCCGAGCGCGTACCGAGCGGCCTGCAAGTCGGCGGAAGAATTCGATAGACAGAATACGCACCGTCGTGGTAAACTTTCGGACACCCGTATTTCGAGGCATAGCGATTGGAGGACTCACATGAAACCGCTCTCTCTTTTTGTACTCGGCGTAATGGCGGTTGTGATGAGCGCGCCGGCGCCGGCGGAGGCGCAGGTCTACGAGGAGCGCCGGGTCGATACGAATGACCCCATCGAAAAGCCGTTGCTCGCCGCTCCGAACGCGGCCATGGCCAGGAACGCCACGGTCGTCAAGTGGATTCGGAATCCGGAGAAGAGTCCGGAGGACGACGTCACGGCTGCCGACTTTACGTTTGAAGTTTTGAGGCCCGGCCCCGGCCGTATGGTCTGCTACGACCTGACCGGCTGGCCTGGAGAGCGGCCGTGGTCGGTGGAGTGCGTCAGCAGCGATGCCAACATGGCGCGCATCGCGCAGAATCGAGCGTTCGCGGAGATGGGGGTCAAGGCCCAGCCACTGCTGCAAACGGCCAGTGGAGGCAGGCCCGCCGGGCGTCCTGTCTTGTCGAGCAGCGGCACCGGAGGGATTAGGGATCTGGTTGTGGCCGCCGGGAAAGACGGAACGCGTGAGCTGCCCGAAGTCGGGTCCATTTGGTATAACCTCCGGGGCGACAGCCAGGACACCGCCATCTGGCACACGTTTATCGGCATGCCGAACTTCATGGCGGAAGAAATCGGACTGCCGAATGTTCGCGACGCGGGCGGCGCCTGGCTGATGTTCGAGGGCACGCCGGAAGCCCACATCATGTTGCCGGGCCGATA
The DNA here is from genome assembly GCA_965207675.1 of Vicinamibacterales bacterium. Taxonomy (GTDB): domain Bacteria; phylum Acidobacteriota; class Vicinamibacteria; order Vicinamibacterales; family UBA8438; genus JAJEEA01. The sequence goes on along the minus strand of CBDBMY010000011.1, from coordinate 2,048,733 downwards.
AACCGGCAGAGAGTTTCTCGGCCTCGGGTTTTTGACCACGAATCGGGGGGAGGTGTGTGACACCTTCCCCCGATTTCCCGCAGGTTGCGAATGATTTGGCTTTGCGGTGAGCTTCATGAAATATCTACTGACAGGTCTTCTTGCCTCCGCTCTTCTTGCCTCCGCCACGATGTTTGCAACCCAGAGCAGACAGACTTTCTCAGGCACGATCACCGATGAAGAGTGCCCCATAGCCGATCATTCCGGAATGCGGATGGGGCCGACCGACGCTGCCTGCACCATCGCTTGCGTCGATGACCACACCGTCCCGTTCGTTTTGTTTGACGGCAGGGAAGTCTATCGGTTGAGCGACCAGGACAAATCAAGAGAGTTTGCCGGAAAGAAAGTGACGGTCGTCGGCACGCTGGACTCCAGGACCAACACGATCCAGGTCAATTCAATGGCCGCGGCCAAGTGACCCATCGGATCCTCCCGGCATCCCCACGGTTTTCGAGTATTCCTCCCGTGTGCGCGTCAGCCGCCAGATCGGCCGATTCCTCGATCGCCTGACGGTCGTCTCACAATCCTGTCGTGTACCCGTTCAGCGCTCCATGACGATCACGGTGCCGGGCGTGTCCGACCCGGTGACGAACATCGTCGGGCGCGGCGTTTCGGGGCTCGCCTCGACGTAGTTCAGGCGGAAGAAGTCGGGTTCGGCGACGTAGATCGCTTCCCACAGGAGCCCGTCGTCGTGGACGAAGTCGAGGTGGCGCGGCGACTGCCCCGCGTCGAGCCGTATCTGCCCGGCGAGCTCGTTGCCGGTGGCGGTGACCAGCGCGAAACGATCGCCGGTGATGGTGAGGACGCCGCCCAGGATGACGTCGAACGGTTGGCCGCCCTGCTCGGCCGCGGCCACCGTCCATTCTCCCTGCAGGGTCTGCAGGTCGTCCCGGCCGCCGTCCTGGGCCGACAGCGGCCCGGGGGTCGAGAGCAGCAGCGAGAGGATCAGTCCGGGAAGGGTCTTGCGCATCGGGTTCTCCTGGTTCACGCGCTCACGACGGGGAAGGAGCCGACCGCGGGGCCGAGAATCGGGGCCGGGTCGACGCCGAGCCACCGCTGCAGCACGTCGGCGTAGATGTCGCGGAAGTCGACGGTGGCGTCGAGGCCGCCCCGGGTGACCCGGCCGAGGTCGGCCGGGTCGCCGAGCAGTCCCGCCCGCACGCCGCCCCCCGCCACGAAGAGCACCCCGGCGTCGCCGTGCTCGGTGCCGCCGGTGCGGTTCTCGGTGACAAGGCGGCCGAAGTCGGAGAACGTCAGCAGGAGCACGCGGTCGAGCTGCCCCGCCCGACGCAGGTGGCGCGTGAAGGCGCGCAGGCCGCGGCCGAGCTCGGTGAAGAGGATCCGGTGCTTCTCGGGCTGGTCGACGTGGGTGTCGAACGAGGCCGGGTCGGGGCCGTCGAACGAGCCGAGGGACACGTAGTAGACGCGGGTCGGGCTGCCGGTCTCGATCATGTCGCCGGTCCATCGCAGCGACTGGCCGAAGGCGGAGTCGGGATAGTCGAAGCCGCCGCCGGTGCCGGCCCGCGCGCGGTGGAGCTGACGCGCGGCGTGGGCGAGGCCGTTGTCGACCTGCCTGAGGTAGTCGAGCCGGGCTGCGCGCGGTCCGCGCGCGGCGGCGGCCGGCGCCGGGGCGGTGTCCATCCCGAGCAGCAACTCGGGGTGGCCGATCGACGTGCTGCGGCCCGAGCTCGAGGCCAGGGTGCGGCCGAGCGTCTCGTCGAACTGCACGCCGGCCAGCGGCTCGTCGCCGCACTCGCAGGCGTGGTCGAGATAGCGGCCGAGCCAGCCGTGGCGCGGCGCCTGGGGGGCCACCGAGCCGGTCTCCCAGATCTCGGTCGCGCGCGCGTGTGACCGGGACGACCGCGGGTAGCCCACCCCCTGCACGATGCCGGCGTGGCCGTCGTCCATCAGCCGGCGCACGTGGCCGAGCCACGGGTTCAGGCCGAGGTCGCTCCCGTCGAGAGGAATGGTGTCCCGCCGGGGGATGGCGATGGTCGGGCGCGCCCGGTAGTAGCGGTCGTCGCGCACCGGCACCACCGTGTTCAGCCCGTCGTTGCCGCCCCGCAGCCGCAGGACGACCACCACGCGCCCGTCGTGGCCGGCCGCCGCGGCGGCGGCCGCCTGCGTTCCCGCGGTGGCCCGCGCGCTCTCGCGGACGAAGAACGGAACCGTAGGCGTCAGGGCGAACCAGGTCAGCAGGTCGCGTCGGCTGATGGTGCTCATCGGTCTCCTCCAGGCTGGCGCTCACGCCAGTTGATACTCGGGGGACATCATCACGCGTTGGATGAACGTGCTGCGGCCTTCCGGCGACGCGGCGCCGGACACCTCCCGCTCGATCGCGGCCGCGTCCAGGCCCGGCGCCGGGTCGAGCCGCGAGAGCAGCTCCGCCGGCGACGCTTCGCGGAGCGTCGCATCGAGCGGGACATCGGGCGCGCCGGCCGCTTCGCCGCCGGCCGGATCGGGGCGTTCGAGGCCGAGGGGCGGCAGCCGGCCCCCGAGGGCGGCGGCGAGGTGGTAGCGGACGGTCAGGCGCGACGAGGGCGACACCCACGCCTCTTGCCCGGACCAGCCGCCCTCGCCGTTGTTCGGGGTGTCGAACAGGGTCTGGCCGCTCGCCTCGAGCCAGCGCGCGATACTCGCCACCGGCGGCGACGCGATGCCGAGCTGGCGGCAGGCGCCGGCCGCGAGGTGGACGGGGCTCTTGATCAACGTCCATCGCGAGGCCTCGGACCAGAACGCCTCGGAACGCACGACCTCGCGGAGCAGCGCCTCGATGGATCCGCCGGTCGCCCCGTAGACGGCGGCGAGCCGCGCCTCGAGGGCCCCGCCGCCGTCCTCGACGCCGAGGTGGGCCAGCAGCAGACGGCCGAAGCGACGGCCCGTCGCGTCCTGCGCGGCCAGCCAACGCACCGCCGAGCGCGCGTCGAACGGGCGGGTGCGGCCGAGAATGGTCTTCGGGCCGTCGTCGAAGTCCGCCGGGCGGAACGTCGGCACGAGGCCGGTGCGTTGCGCCGCCCGCGGCGCCCGGCGGGCGATCTCGCGGGCCGGCCCGCGCCCCTCGGGGGCGACGAGCCGCCATCCCGTCAGCGCCCGCGACAGCTCCTCGAGGTCGCGCGGCCCGTAGGCCCCTTCGCCGACCGTCCAGTGATCGAGGACGAGCTTGGCCGCGCGGTCGGACACGCGAAGCCGCCGGTGCCCGTCCATGCCGATCTGGATCATCATGGCGGGGTCGACGACGAGGGCCGCGAGGAGGTCCGGGACGGTGCCCAGGCACCGCCGGCGCAGCAGGGCGTTGCGTCCGTGGAGGGCGTGGGGGACGTCGACCGGGCCGGTGCTGCTGCCGAAGACCCCGTGCAGGAATAGGACCAGGTTCTCCCGCAGCGGCGCCCGGGAGGTGAGCAGCTCGGCCAGCCACCACCGGCGCACGTCGTCGACGGCGGCGCGCACGCCGGGCGCCTGCCGATCGAGCATCGCCTCGAAGTCCTCGTCCGAGACGCCGGCGAAGCGCAGGCCGGGGTTGCGCCAGATGCCGCGGGCCGCCTCGGGGCGCTCGGGATGGGGCGTGTCGCGGGCCGCGCGCACGAGGACCGCGACGGCGTCGTCGGCCGACAGCCCGCGCACGGCTTCCTCCAGCGCCGGCGTCGCCGCGAACGCGAGGCGGCGCAGCAGGTGCCGTCCCTCCACGTCGGTGAGCACGCCGTTCGTCGCAGGTTCCTGCGTTCGGGTCATGGGGCCTCTCAGGTGCTCACGTCATCCGGCGCCGGCACCGCCGGTGCCGGGGGCCGGAGTGCGGCCTTCCGGGAAGACCTGGGGATCGGTGCCGACCGAGGCACCGGCGCGACCCGCGCCGGCACCACCGGCGCCGGGGGCCGCGGCGCGGCGCTCCGGGAAGACTCGGGGATCGGCGCCGACCGAGGCCCAAGCGCCGGTGCCGGGGGTGCGGCGTTCCGGGAAGACTCGGGGATCGGTCTCGACCGGGGCACCGGCGCGACCGGCGCCGGGGGCCGGAGTGCATTGGCGGCCTCTTGGCGGCGGCGCCACGCCGGCGCCACGACGCGCGTCCACCAGAGGACGAGGCCGGTGACGGCCAGCACGGCGGGCGCGAGGCCGGTGACGAGCCAGACCAGGCGAACCCCCACGCCGCCGAAGTTGCCGAAGTGCACGGGGCCGACGAGGGCGATGACGGCGTCGCCCAGGGTGCGGCGCCCCGCCGGCGGCGCGGCGAGCCGCTCGCCCGTGTACTGGTCGAGGTAGACCGTCCGCATGTGGCGCGCGCCGAGCCGGCTCGGGCGGTGGTCGGTGAACAGCACCTGGAACGGCGCCTCGTCGCCGGCCGGCACCACGACTCGTGCGACGAACGCGTCCGGCTCGGCGGGGCGGGCCCGGTCGATGATCTCTCGCCACGTGGGGCGCGCTCCGGACGCGGCGCCCTCGGGATTCGACTGCGGCGGGCGGACCGCGGCGGTCAGCGGGGAGATGCGGTTCACCGCGGCGCGGAACTGGTCGGGGAACACGAAGTACGCCCCGGTGACGGCCCAGCCGGCGGTGAGGACGAGCGTCCAGATGCCCACCGCGCCGTGCAGCTCCCACGTGACGCGCCGCCAGGGGCGGCGCCAGTCGACGCTCAGGGCGCGCCGCCACCCCGACCGTTCCGGCCACCAGACGAACACGCCGGTCAGGCAGAGCAGCAGCAGGCAGAGCGCGCCGATGCCGTTGACGACGCGGCCGGTGGGGCCGGCGAGGAGGTCGAAGTGCAGGTCCTGCAGGATGCGCACCACCGAGCGGTCGGGCAGCTCGCCCAGCACCTCGGCGGTGACGGGGTCGAGGAGCACGGTACGGAACCGGCCGCCCTCGGTGACGTAGGCGAGGTGGGTCGGCCGCACCGTGGTCGGCGCGTCGACCCCGGCCACGCGGCCGCCCGGGTACGCGTCGCGCACGTTCTCGAGCACGGTCGCGATGTCCGCCTGGGGACCGTCGGTGCCGGCCGTCAGCAGCTCCGGGTGCGCGGCCCGCTGCAGGTGGATGCGAAAGACGAGCGCGGCGCCGGTGACCGAGACGACGACGACATAGAGCGCGACCGCGACGCCGGTCCACAGGTGGACCTGGAACAGTGCGCGCCGCAACGGTGCCGAACGGTCCAGCAGGCTCACGCCGATCGACTCCCTCCACTACGAGGCCGTGCGCCACCCTCGCCGCCGCCGCGGCCCGTGGCGGAAACCGCGGCCCACGGCGACTGCGGCTGGCGGCAACCCGGTTCGGCAACGGCAGCCGCGCCTGGCAACGACCACCCGGCAGCGACCGCGCTCGACGGCAACCGCGCCCGACGCCGGTACGCGTCAGCCGCCGAAGTTGAAGCGGCCCCCGGCCACGAACGCGCGGGGCAGGCCCGGGTATCCGAGCGCGCTGTCGTACACCACGTCCGTCAGGTTGTCGATGCGCAGGAACAGGGCCAGCTCTGGGCTCACCCGGAACTGACCGCCGGCGGTGACCAGCGTGTAGCCGGGGTTGACGGTGATGTCGACCCCGCGGCCGTCGGAGGCACGCTGCAGACCGAGGAACGCGCTGTCGTGACGGTCGCCGGTCACCCGCATGGACAGGTGCAGGCTGCCGCGTCCCTGCGTGTAGCCGAGGCGCAGGTTGGCCGAGTGCCGGGGCCGCCGCAGCAGCGGCTGGCCCGGCTGGAACTGCTCGCTGGTGCTCGCGTTGGTCACGACCTCGGTGTCCACCAGGGCGTAGGAGGCGCTGGCCGTCACCCCGCCGAGGGGCCGCTGCATGGCGAACTCGAGCTCGACCCCGTCGGCCCGCGACCCGTCGATGTTGACGTAGTCGGGGACGCCGTCCCCCCCGAAGCCGAGCGAGGGCGAGTAGGCGATCTGGTTCTCGTAGTCGTTGCTGAACCAGGTGAGGCTCGCCAGCCAGCGCTGGTCGTCGAAGGTCAGCTCGGCTCCCGCGTCGACGGTCAGCGCCTCCTCGGGCAGCAGCAACAGGTCGCCGTCGACCCACTGCGAGCCGTAGAGCTGGGAGAAGGTCGGGTTCTTGATGCCGCGCCCGACGTTGGCCGACACCTTGACCGACGAGAGGGCGCCCCCGCGATACGGCAGGGGATAGCCGCCGGCGGACAGCTTGGGGTTCACGGCGGTGCCGTAGAGGGAGTTGTCGTCGACGCGCGCCCCGCCGGTGACGAACCACGCGTCGGCCACGTTGAACTGCTGCTGCAGGAAGTAGGAGTGGTTCTCCACCGCCTGCTGGGTGTCGAGGGCGTTGGTCTCGCTGTAGTAGTCGTAGCCGGCGCTGAAGACCTGGTCGTCGAGCCAGGTCGCGTTGGCCTGGTAGCGGACGGCGGGCCGGCGCAACTGGCTCTCGAACTCGAAGGGATAGTCGAATCCGCTGTAGGGGCCGGTGCGGGCGAGGAACTGGCCGGACCCAAGGCCCGACGGGTCGGCCATGAGGGCGTCGAAGGCGGGCTCGTCGAGGAGCCGCACGAGGCGCGGGCCGGCCGGATAGAGGGCGCCGGGCTCGCCCTCGAGGAGGGCGAAGACCCGGTACTGGGGGTCGCCGACGCTGTCCACCGACAGGCGTCCGGACCGGAAGTGGCTCACCGTCGCGGAATGGTCGAAGCGCGAGGAGAGGGTCTGGTCGAAGTCGACGTGCCAGGTCAGATCGTCGGTGTCGTAGCCGCCGCCGGTGTCGCCCCGGGCGTAGGTGATGTTGCCGACGGAGCTGCCGCGGCGGTTGCCGTAGCGGAAGCCGCCGCGCAGGCGGGTGTTGTCGCCGACGATGGCGCCGAGGTTGCCGTCGATGGACTGCTGGTCGAAGCGGTCGGGCTCGAGGAGCCGGTCCTGGAACGCGCCGTCGGTCGCGCGGTGGGCGACGCCGAGCTGGTAGTCGACGCGGCCCGCGGCGCCGCCGAGGACCCGCAGGTCGCCACGGGTGGTGCCGAACGAGCCGCCCTCGAAATTGCCGGACAGGCGGGGTCCGCTGTCGGGGTCTCCGCGCTTGGTGAAGATCTGGATGACGGAGCCGATGGCGTCGGAGCCGTAGAGGGCGGACTGGGCGCCGCGGACGACCTCGACGCGCTCGATCTCGGCGGCGGAGACCTTGTCGAAGTCGAAGTAGCCGCCGTTGTCGTTGACCCGCACGCCGTCGATGAGGACGTGGTTGTAGTCGGACTCGCCGCCCCGGGCGAAGACGGAGGCGAGAGCGCCCTCGCGGCCCGTCGACTCGATGTTGAGGCCGGGTACGTAGCGCAGGACGTCGGCGACCGAGTGGCTGCCGAGGGTCTCGATGTCGTCGGAGGTGAAGACCGAGTGCGACTCGGTGACCGAGGCGGCGCCCTCGGCCGTCCGGGAGGCGGTGACGACGACGGTGTCCCGCAGCGGGGCGATGTCGAGGCGGAAGTCGGCGGTCGCCGCCTCGGCGGCGGCCACGTCCGCGTCGGCGGCCGCGAAGCCGTCCAGGCGGGCCGTCACCCGGTAGCGGCCGGGCCCGGGCAGGTCCAGGCGGTACTCCCCGTCGTTCCCGGTGGCCCCGGTCGCCACCACGCGAAGTCCGCGTTGCGCCTCGACGATGACCCCCGGGAGGACGCCGCCGGACGAGTCGGTGACGGCGCCGCTCAACGTCACGGGCTCCTGGGCGACGCCCGGCGCCGTGGCCAGTATGCAAAGCAGGATGCCGAGCAGGGCGCGATACCGCGTCATGGTGACCTGGTCCTTCCTTGGCTTGGTCGACCCCACCCGGATCGACACAGGCAGATCGCGGGCGTCAATCGGCGAGCGCCACCGCGACACGCGAACGGACGACGCGAGCGGCCTCGGCCGGGCACTCGACACACCGGCGAAAGGGCGACCGCAGTCGGGCAACGGGTGTCGTCGAGCCGTGCGCGGAGGGGTCCGACGAGCAACGTGGAGACGAGTATAGTGAGTGCGTTTCCCGCCGGGGTCTGAAGAGTTCCTGAAGAGTTCCTGAAACCGGGCCGCGGATCTTGCCGCTACCTTAAGAATTCCTTAAGAGTTCCTGAAGTTCTTGCGGGGCGCCGTCGCCGTTCCGGGCTTGGTGCTCTAATGTGGAGCGGAGGCGGGCCGAGACTCGGACGGCCGGGGACATCATATTGCTGCTGCACGCCGTCGGCCTGCTCTGCGCGCTCGCTTCCTCCAGCCTCGCCACCGCGGCGAGGGATCGCGGCGGCGTTCTCGCCCTCGGCGGCGGCTTCGCGCTCGGCGCCCTCTGGTTCCAGCCGGAGCCGCGGTGGACCGGTGCGATGGTCGCCGCGGTGGCCGGGCTGTCGCTCGCTCGCCCGCACGGCGCGTCGACATCGCTGTCGGCCTCGCTGGCGGCGGGGCTCGCCGGCGGCCTCTGGACCCGAGTGCTGGCCGGCTACGGCCTGCCGGCGTGGGCGGCGTGGCTGGTGGCGGCCGGGGTCCTCGCCGTCGCGGCGTCGTCCGCGCGGCGCGATGCGCGGTTCGCTCCGCCGGCGCTGCGCGATGACGTCCTCGCCGCGCTCGCCGCCCTCGGCCTCGCCGTCGCGGCCGTGCCGGCGGTGGCCGCGGGGTGGCGGGCGGCGGCGGCGATGAACCTCGAGGCGGACGGCCTGGTCCGGCCGGGGGTTCATCCCTGGGTGGTCGTGGGGGTCGCGGCGATGATCTCGCTCGGTGGACTGCATTCGCTCCGGAGGCGCCGTTGAATCTGCTCGGCACGCTCGAGAACGGCCTGTTCGCGCTGGCCCAGGTGTTGCGCTTTCCCGTCATCGTGCTCCTGTGGGCGGCGGTCGGCGCGGCGGTGTTCATGGCCGGCGGCTGCGTGATGGAATGGCTCGCGCGCCGGCAGGAGCGCAGCCGCTTCGACCTCAACGCGTGGCTCGACGCCGGCCCGGTGCTCGGCTCGGACCCCGCGCGCCGGGCGGCGCTGCCGGCGGCGCTGCGGGGCCTGCTGCGGGACGTCGAGGCGGAACGCCTGAAGCCGTCGTTCGGCGACGGCGGCCTCGAGCACCTGGTGCTCGAGCGCGAGGAGCGGGTGAGGCGGACCCTGAACGGTTCCCGCCTGCTCGTCAAGGTCGGGCCGAGCCTCGGCCTGCTCGGCACCCTCATCCCGATGGGGACGGCCCTCGCCTCGCTGACCGCCGGCAACCTCGAGGCGATGGCGGGCCAGATGGTGGTGGCGTTCACCACGACCATCGTCGGCCTGTCTGCCGGGACCGTCGCCTACGTCATCCAGGTCGTCCGCCACGGCTGGGTCAACGAGGCGGTGCGCGAGCAGCGGTACCTGGCCGAGCGGCTCGCCGCCGAGCTGAGGCGCGGCGCGCCCGGCGACCCGGCGGCGGAGGAACTCGCAGCGGAGGAACGACACGATGGGACGCTTTCTGCACCTGCCGTCGCCGGCTGACGCCGAGGACGAGGACCCGCTCTCGGGCGTGGCCAACATCTTCGACGTGTCGGTGGTGTTCATCGTCGGCCTGATGATCACCCTCTTCTCGGTCTACCGCATCGGCGACCTCGTCGATCCGGACAGCGAGGTGACGCTGGTCAAGACCAACGCCGACGGCCTGAGCGAGATCATCGTCAAGCGCGGTACCGAGATCACCGCCTACGAGCTGACCGGCGAGACGCTTGGCGGGCAGGGCGAGCGGCTCGGCACCGCTTACCGCCTCGCCGACGGGCAGGTCGTCTACGTGCCGGACTGACGCAGGGACACTCGGGCGCGAAACGGCGCGCGCCGGGAGCAGGCGCGCCGCGCCCGTTTCTTGCGGTTCGGCGCGCTCGGGACACGGGAGGGTGACTCTCGCCAGAAGTTGCGAGATGCCGGTGGCGTCGGACGCGGTCGGAGTCGAGGTGGTGCCTGCATCGTCGGCGGCCGGCCGGAGTTGCGCAGGGTGAGCAGTGCTGCAACAGGCGGGGACGGAGATGACGCCATGGGTGTGACGAGCGAGCGGGTGACCGGGGCGGAAGGCCGGAAGCTGGGGGCGGACGCCGGGCGCCGCGCGGGCGCCGCGCTCGCAGTGCTGTTCGTGCTCGCCGCCGCTCCGACGAGCGCCCAGGAGGCGCGCGTCACCTACCTGTTCTCGGACGGCAACCTGTCGGGCACCCTCGGCGCGTACCAGGCGCTGCTGGACGAGCGCCCCGACCTGCGCGGCCGCGTCGCGGTCGAGTTCCTCACCGAGTCGCTCTTCGACGACGCCGACGTCGACGCCCTCCTCGAGACCGACGTGCTCGTCCTCGACGTCATGAACCAGCAGATGCTGGAGCGCTTCGAGGCGGAGCACGGCGTCGATCTCGTCGAGCGCGTCACCGGCCGGGGGCTGGTGCTCGGGGTCGGCGAGGGGTTGCTGCCGCGCGAGCACTATGTCGAGCGCGGCGTCGCGTGGAACGAGCGCGCGCGCGCGTTCTGGGCGAACCAGGGGTTCGAGAACCAGGTCGGCCTGCTCAAGCAGGCGCTGTCGGCGGCGGGCGTCGCGGGCCTGACGGTTCCCGATCCGCAGCCGAGCCTCGACGCCGGCTACTACTATCCGGACGGCGGGACGGGGCGCGTCTTCGCGACCTGGGAGGGGTTCGACGCGTGGCGCCGCGCCGCCGGCAAGCACCGGCCCGGCGCCGCGCGGGTGGCCGTCGGGTTCTACAAGTCGCAGTACTACGCCGGCGACACCGCGATCCTCGACGCGGTCATCGCCGAGATCGAGCGGCAGGGGGCCGAGGCGGTCCCGGTGTTCGGCTATCCCGCCGCCATCGCCTTCGAGGCGTTGCTCCGCGACCCCGCGGGGGAGGCGAGGGCGGACGTCGCGCTGGCGTTCTCGTTCCGCTTCGCCGGCCCCGAGGCGGGCGGGCCGCTCCGGAACCTCGACATCCCGGTCATCAGCCTGATCGGCCTCTACGGCCGGAGCGAGGCCGAGTGGCGCGCCTCGCCGCGGGGCCTGTCGATGTTCGAGGGGACGTTCCAGGTCGCGGTGCCGGAGCTGGCGGGGCTGGTTGCGCCCACCGTCGTCGGCAGCAAGGAGCGCCGCACCGATCCGGACACCGGCCTGACCATCGTCGCCGGCCAGCCCATCGGCTCCCGCGTGACGACGGCGGTGCGCCGCGGGCTGGGCTACGCGGCGCTGGCCGCGACCCCCAACGCCGAGAAGCGCGTGGCCGTTCTCTACTACAACTACCCGCCGGGGAAGGCCGGCATCGGCGCCAGCTACCTGAACGTGGCCGAGTCGCTGGCGAACATCCTCCAGCGCATGCGGGCCGACGGCTACCACCTCGGATCGGACGACGCGGATCTCTCCGCCGACGCCCTCCTCGAGCAAATCACGACCCGGGCGCGCAACGTGGGCGGCTACGCCCCCGGCGAGCTCGACGAGCTGCTGTCGCACGGCGGCGCGGCGCGCGCGTGGATGGGCGACTACCTGCAGTGGCTGGACGACTACGCGCCCGAGCTGCGCGAGAAGGTCGTCGCCGACTGGGGCCGCCCCGAGGACGCGACCCTCATGGCGCGGGACGGCAGCCTCATCATCCCCGCCCTGCGCTACGGCAACGTCGTGGTGCTCCCGCAGCCGGCGCGCGGCTGGGGCGAGGACCAGGAGAACCTGTACCACGCCGACGACCTCGCGCCGCACCACCAGTACGTGGCGACCTACTCGTGGCTGCGTGCCCCGGAGCCGGTGGGGTTCGGCGCCGACGCCGTCGTCCACCTCGGCACGCACGGCACCCTGGAGTGGCTCGACGGCAAGGACATCGGGCTGTCCGAGGCCGACGCCCCCGACGCGCTCATCGGCGATCTCCCCGACCTCTACGTCTACAACGTCGACGTCGTCGGCGAGGGCCTGGTGGCGCGGCGCCGCGGCATGGCGACGCTCGTCGACCACATGGTGCCGCCGTTCGTGAAGAGCGGTCTCCTGCCCGAGCTCGCCGCCCTCGGCGAGAGCGTCGACGACTACCACGGCAGCGTTCACCAGAACGAGCTGCTCGCCGAGGCCTACGCGGACCAGATAAGGCAGCAGGCGGCCGACCTCGGGATCGTCAAGGACCTCGGGCTCGACCTCGGGACGGGGGCCGAGCTCGACCACGACGTGCTGCACGCCCTCGAGGACTACGTGATCGAGCTGCGGGACCAGCACATCCCCTACGGGCTGCACGCCTTCGGCCGCACCCCCGCGCCGGAGATGCGCGCGAGCACCGTCGAGGCCATCGTGTCGGTCGACCGCGACCTGCTGCCCGACGACGCGACGGTGATGGCCGACGACATGGAGCGGCGCATCGTCGAGTCGGGGCCGCGCGAGCTCGACCACCTGCTGCACGCGCTCGACGGCGGCTACGTGCCGGCGGGCGGCGGGGGCGAGCCCATCCGCAGCCCCGACGCCTATCCCACCGGCAAGAACTTCTACGGCATCGATCCCGACAAGGTGCCCAAGCCGGCCGCGTGGGACCTCGGCGTCTTCCTCGCGGAGCGGATGCTGAGGGACCACGTCGCCGAGCACGGGCGCTACCCCGAGAAGGTCTCGTTCGTCATCTGGGGGGCCGAGACGCTGCGCCACGAGGGGATCCTCGAGTCGCAGATCTTCCATCTCCTCGGGACGCGCCCGGTGTGGGACGTGCGCGGCAACGTGGTCGACGTCGAGGTCGTCCCCGCGCGCGAGCTCGGCCGGCCGCGCGTCGACATCGTGATCGCGTCGGCGGCCGAGGGGATGTTCAACAACGTCACCCGCCTGATGGACGAGGCGGTGCAGCGCGTGAAGGTGCTCGAGGAGGCGGAGAACTACGTCCGCCGCCACTACCTCGCCACGCGGTCCGCACTCGTCGACCGGGGCTACTCCGAAGAGGAAGCGGAGCGGCGCGCGGGGGTGCGCATCTTCGACGAGCCGCCGGGGACGTTCAACCTCAACACGTCGCGCATCGCCGCCGCGAGCGGCACGTGGGACAGCGACGCGCCGATGGCCGACGAGTACCTGTCGAAGATGGGGCACGGCTACGGCAACGGGTTCTGGGGCGAGCCGATGGAGGACGTGTTCCGCCTCGCCCTCTCCGGCACCGAGAAGGTCGTGCACAGCAGCTCGACCATGCTCTACGGCGCCCTCGACAACGACGACTTCTTCATGTACATGGGCGGGCTCGCGGCGGCCGTCCGGAGCATCGACGGGGAGACCCCGGAGATGGTCGTCACCAACACGCGCGACCCCGGCCAGCCCCAGATGACGGGCATCGACAAGTTCATCGGGGCCGAGTTCCGGACGCGCTACGTCAACCCGACCTGGATCGAGGGGATGCAGCGCGAGGGCTACGCCGGGGCCGGCGAGATGCGCGCCTTCGTCGAGTACCTCTGGGGCTGGGACGCGGTGGCGCCCGAGACGGTCGACGACGCGATGTGGCAGGAGTCGTTCGCGGTGTACGTCGAGGACCGGCACGACCTCGACCTCGAGGCGTTCTTCGACGAGCACTCGCCCCACGCGTACCAGGACATCACCGGCCGCATGGTCGAGACGATCCGCAAGGGCTACTGGGAGACCGACGCCGCGACCCTCGAGCGCCTGCTGCGCGAGCACGTCGAGAGCGTCGCCGAGCACGGCGTCGGCTGCTCCGTGCAGACCTGCGCCAACCCGCGGCTGCTGCGCTACGTGCTCGAGCAGGGCGCGGTGATGAACATCCCCGGCCCCGCCCTCGACGCCTACCGGGCGGCGATGGAGGCGGCCCTCCGCACCGACATCGAGTCGGCCGCCGCGGCGGCCGAGGAGTTCGTCCGCTGGAACGAGTCGCGGCCGGCGGTGACGACGATGAACATCGAGGGGCTGCGGATGGAGGAGTCGGCGGACGACGTCGAGCCGCTGCCCGCGACACCCGCCTCGGACGGCGGCGAGGGCACCTGGACCCCCCTCTGGGTCGGCGCCCCCCTCGTGGGCCTGCTCGCGGTGTGGCGGTGGCGCCGCCGCCGCGGGCAGGAGTCTGCGCGGTAGCACGGTGCGGACTCCCGGAGTGTCGGTTGTGCGTCAGGCGACGATGGGCCAGGGCGAACCCGTGACGAAGGCCGCACGGCATTCGACCCGCCCACGGACCGCGCTCGGCGGACCGCGTCAGGCCTGCGGCCGGCGTTCGGTGTCGTGTTGCCATCCCGCCAATGGACGTCGTCGTCACGTCATGCCGGGCGGAGGTCACCACCGACCGCCGGCGCCTTCACCCGTTTCGGTGCAGCACGCGGTTTCTCCCTCGTTGCCCGAGGTTCGGCGCGGCAGGACCGCGCGGTCTGCGGTCGCCCCGCTTGCGGCCTTCTTGTGCGCGGCCGCCGCGGCCGGTGCGCAACCGGCGGCGGTCCAGGTCAGCCGGAGCGGGCAGGGCGCCTACGAAGCGAGCATCGCGCCGCACGGCGACGGGTTCGCGGTCGCCTGGCACGACACCCGCCACGGTTTTCCGGAAATCTATGCGCGCCTCGTCGACGCGGCCGGCCGGCCGGTTGCCCACGAGCATCGGCTGACGACGAACGCGGACCGTTCGTACGAGCCGAGCATCGCGGCAACAGGTGCCCGCGACCTCTTCGTCGCTTGGTACGACGTCGCCGCCGACGGCTCGTGGTCGCGGGCCCGGGTCGGAGCGTGGACGACGGCCGGCGGATGGCGTTGGACGAGGACGCTCTCCCATCCCCGGCGGCGCGGAAGAGTGCCCGTCGTCGCGATACACGCCGATCGGATTCAGTGCGTCTGGTTGGAGGAGACCCGAGGCGCGTTGCGCCCGAGCGTCGCCCCGGATCCCCCTCGTGGCGAAGCGGAGCCCTCCGCCGCGGGAAACGCCGGCACGGGCGCGGCCGTCTGGGCGCAAGAGCTCCGGCTCGACGGCGCGCCGCTCGGGCCGGCGCGCCGCGTGGCCGTCGCGAGCCGCGAGACGTGGAACCTGAATCTCCGGATGGGCGAGGACGGCGTCGCCTGGATCGTCTTCGACGCACGGGTCGGCACGCGCGCGCACGAGCTCTTCCTGGCCCGGGTCGAGGGCGGGAGCGCGACGGTCCGGCGCCTGAGCGCCGACGACGGCGTGCCGTCCGTCTATCCCGACCTCGCGTTCGGCGCAGGTCGCGCCGCCTTCACCTGGTTCGACGAGCGCGACGGCAACGCCGACGTTCATCTCGCGGTCGTCGATCCCCACCGACTGCCGCCGGCGCTGGAGGAGGCCGCCTTGCGGGTGACCGACACCGCGGGGGCGTCCATCGGCGCCTACGTCGCGTGGAACGGCGCGCGGTTCGGCCTCGCGTGGTCCGACGAGATCGAGCCCGGCCGGTCGCACGAGCTCCACTTCCAGCAGTTCACCGCGGGAGGGGCGCCGGACGGCGGGCCGCGCCGGCTGACCGACAACCCCACGGCGTCGCTCATTCCCGCCATCCGCGGCGCCGGCTCTCGCTTCGCGCTGGCGTGGAACGAGGACGTGGTCGAGGCGCGCGGCGACCACCTGGGGGGCGGCCGGTCGGAGGTGGTGTTCGCCCTCGCTCCCTGATCGCGTCCGCGGCTGGCGGCCCGAGTGCCCCGAAGAGTGCCAACGGTGCGCCTCCAGTCGGGTCCGGTCGCCCACCCTGTGCCGTTCCGCGCCCGATTGCAGGGCAGTCGAGCCGTCCATCGGTCGTCCTCGTCGACGGAATCCTCTCCGGTGGCCCGTGTCGAACCGCGGCGCGGCTGACGAGGCTGTCATCGGAACCCGGCCGGGCGTCCAGGGGAGCCGCCGCCTCACGGTCTCCATGCACGTGCGCTTCGCGTGCACCGCGGCCCTGCCGCCGGCTGCCGGAAACCGTTATCATCGAGACCACCCGGAGGGAGGGACTCGATGCACATCCGTTTCGCAGGCGTCGCCGCGGGCGCGGTGGCCGGTCTTCTGCTCGCGTCGTCGCCAGCGGGCGCGCAGGCCATCGGCGGCACGGTCACCGACGACACCGGGGGGGTGCTGCCCGGGGTCGCCGTCGAGGCGCGCAGCCCGGCCCTGATCGAGCAGGTCCGGACCGCGTTCACCGACCAGTCGGGGCAGTACCTGATCACGGGCCTCGTCTCCGGCGAGTACACGGTGACGTTCATCCTCACCGGCTTCTCGACCGTCCGGCGCGAGGGGGTCGGCCTGAGCGCCGGCTTCACCGCGAACGTCGACGGCGTGCTCTCGGTCGGCTCGGTCGAGGAGACGATCACGGTGACGGGGGAGGTCCCCGTGGTCGACATCCAGAACGTGCAGCAGAACATCGCCATCGACCGCGAGGTCATCGACGCCATTCCGAGCGGCCGGTCGTTCCAGAACCTGGGCATCCTCATTCCCGGCATGGTCGGCGACGGCGTGGTGGGGTCGACGCTGGCCGTCGACGTCGGGGGCCAGGGGGGCGTGAACTACCAGCGGCTCGCGATCCACGGCGGCGCGGGCACCGACCAGATGGTCCAGATCGACGGCCTGGGGGTCGAGGCGGCGACCCGGGGGGGCGACTCGTCCAACCTGTTCTTCGCCGACGGCAACTACGCCGAGTACTCCATCGACTACTCGGGCAACACCGCCGAGGTGGAGTCGGGCGGCGTGCGCGTCAACATGATCCCGCGCGACGGGAGCAACCTGTGGGCGGGCCAGTTCTTCGGCAGCTTCGCATCCCCGGGGTTCCAGTCGAACAACGTGGACGACGCGCTCGTCGCGCAGGGCATCGGCGAGGACCAGGCGAACCGCCTGAGCCGCCTGTGGTTCGCCAACCCCGCGGGGGGAGGGCCGATCGTCCGCGACCGGCTCTGGTTCTGGGCCAGCCACACGTCGCAGCGAACCGATCAGTTCGTGGCCGGCGTCTTCCACGACCAGGACCCGGGCGATCTGGCCTACACGCCCGACCACGGCCGCCAGGCGGTCGACGACCAGCTCGCGCAGTCGACCACCCTGCGGCTGACGGCCCAGGCGACGCCGCGCAACAAGTTCACGTTCTTCTACGACAACAACTACAACAAGCGGAACCGGTTCCTGATCGGCAGCACCATCTCCACCGCGCTCAACGTGATGCCGGAGGCGGCGGTCGACTCGACCATCAGGGTGCAGGTGTACCAGGGCACGTGGACCGCGCCCATCACCAGCCGCCTGCTGTTCGAGGCGGGCGTGTCGCTGCATCCGCAGCACCAGAACTGGCGGAACACGCCCGACGCCGACCCCGTGCGGGCGGGGGCCCTGCTCATCCCCGGCAACATCGCGGTCCGGGGCATGTCGAGCTGGTTCTCGGGGACGGTGTTCCAGGACCGGCGCGCCGACACCAACGCGGCCCGGGCGTCGCTGTCCTACATCACCGGCAGCCACGCGTTCAAGGTCGGCATGAACCTGACCAACGTGGCCGAGAACGAGTACATCGAGAGCGTCCAGTACCAGCGCTACATCATCCTCCAGGGGCTGCCGGTCGACCTCGTCGACTTCTACGCGACGCCGTCGCTCGTCGAGAACGACGTGCCCGCCAACCTCGGGCTGTACGCGCAGGACCAGTGGACGGTGGACCGGCTGACCCTCAACCTCGGCGTCCGCTGGGACTACTTCAACGCGGCCTATCCCGACCACGACACCGGCACCTCCCGCTACCGGCCGGTGGCGGCCAGCTTCCCCGGTCAGCAGGTGGTCGGGTTCAAGGACATCCAGCCCCGCCTCGGCCTCGCCTACGACCTGTTCGGCAGCGGGCGGACCGCCCTCAAGGCGTCGTTCGGCCGCTACGCCGACCGCGACTCGAACGCCCGCGCCGGCAGCGTCAACCCCGCCGACAACAACAACGCGCAGCGGCGCACGTTCATCGACTTCAACCGGAGCGGCGTGGCGGACTGCGATCCGCTCGATCCGCTGCCCAACGGCGAGTGCATCTCGCCCTCCGACAACCTCGCCTTCGGGCAGCCGGTCATCAACACGTTCTACGACCCGGCGTGGGCGTTCGGCTGGGGCACCCGGCACGCCAACTACGAGTCGTCGGTCAGCCTGCAGCACGAGGTGGCCGGCAACGTGTCGGTCACCGCGGGCTGGTTCCACCGCTCGTTCGTGAACTTCGCGGTGCAGGACAACCGGGCGGTGGGGCCGAACGACTTCGGCTTCTACTCGGTCACCGCCCCCGCCGACGACCGCCTGCCCGGGGGCGGCGGCTACGCCCTGAACGGCTTCGCCGACGTCAACCCCGACAAGCTCGGCCAGTTCGACACCGTCACCACCGGCGCCGACGCGTTCGGGGGGCGGTCTCGGACCTGGGCCGGCTTCGATCTCTCGGTCGACGCCCGGCTCGACACCCTCCTCCTGCGCGGCGGCCTCAGCACCGGCCGGACGAGCCACGACAACTGCGCGTACCTGTCCAGCCTGCCCGAGGCCCACGCGGGCTCGGCCGACGGCGACGCGTCGCCGGCGTTCTGTGACTGGTCGACGCCGTACCTGACGCAGGTGAAGCTGCTCGGCTCGTACACGTTCCCCTACGGCATCACCTTCGCGGGGACCCTGCAGAGCGTGCCAGGCCCGCGGCGCGCCGCCATCGTGACCTACCCGAGCGGCGCCGTCGCCGCCTCGCTCGGGCGCCCGCTCGCGGCCGGCGGCGCCGTCAACATCAACGTCATCGAGCCGGGCACGGCCTACGGCGCCCGTTGGAGCCAGGCGGACATCCGGCTGTCGAGGACCTTCGACGTCGACGGGGGGCGCATTCAGGCGATGTTCGACGTCTACAACGTGCTGAACGAGAACGCGGTCATCGAGGAGGACCGGAACTACGGGCCGAACTATCTCCGGCCGACCGCGATCATGCCCGGCCGGCTCGCCAAGTTCGCGCTGCAGTTCAACTTCTGACGCGGAGGGCGACCGGTGGGGCATCGACCCCACCGGTTCGGGCCGGCGGCCGCCAGCTCCTGCCGCGGTCGCCGGCGGCGTGATGCCGTCAGGCCCCGGGGTCGGCCGGCTCGCCGTCCGCGCCGAGCAGCACGATCTCGTAGCCCAGGCCCTTGATTTCTTCCTCGATCGCGGCCCGGTCGCCCACCACCACGATGACCATGTCGTCCATGGTCAGGTGCTTCGCGGCGAGGCGGTTCAGCTCCTCGGCGGAGATCGCCGCGAGGATCTCGTTCTGCCGGTCCACGAAGTCGTCGTCGAGGTCGTAGGTCAGGATGCGGGACAGGAAGCCGAGCTTCTGGAACGGGGTCTCGTAGCTCAGGGCGTCGCGCTGGCCGATGGCGTTGCGGGTGAAGGCGAGCTCCTCGGGGGTGATGCCCGCCGACGCGTAGCCGCGGATCTCGTTCTCGAGCTCGATGATGGAAGCCACGGTGGCGTCGGTCCGCACCGCCGCCGACGCGGTGAACGTGCCGTAGTCGCGGTTGCCGCTGAACCCGGAGCGCGCGCCGTAGGTATAGCCCTTGTCCTCGCGCAGGTTCATGTTGATGCGGCTGTTGAAGGCGCCGCCCAGGGCGAAGTTGGCGAGGCCGGAGCGGTAGTACTCGCCGGTGGCGTCGTAGGCGAGGGCGCGCTTGCCGATGCGGATCTCCGACTGCGCGGCGCCGGGCTTGTCGACGAGGTACAGGCGGGTCGCGCCGGTCTCGGGGAACGGCGCGAGGGGCGCGGGCTCGACGGCGGGGCCCTGCCACGCCTCGAGCGCCGCAAGCTTCGGCCGGAGCTCGGCCTCGTCGAGGTCGCTGACGACCACGAGGCTCGCGATGGACGGCGAGTAGCGCGCGGCGTAGAAGGCGCGGGCGTCGTCCAGGGTCAGGCCGGGGACCGTTTCGGGCGTGCCCATGTCGAGGTGGGCCACGGGGTTGTCGCGGCCGAGCAGCAGGAGGTTGTAGACGGTCTGCGCGGTGGCCCCGGCCTGGTCCCGGCTCAGGGCGATGGCCTGCATCGTCTGCTGCTGCACGCGGGCGAAGTCGTCGGCGTCGAACTTGGGCTCGAGCAGCTTCTCGGCGAAGATGGCCAGCGTCTCGTCGAGGTTGCGGGTCAGCGAGCGGACGGTGGCGGTGGTGGCGTCGTTGCCGGCGCTGAACCGGACGGTCGAGCCGAGCATCTGCAAGCGGTCGCTCAACTCTTCCACTGTGGAGCGCTCGGTCGACTCGTTGAGGAGGCCGGCGGTCAGGGCGGCGAGGCCGAGCTGGTCGAGCCCCTCGTCGCGCTGGCCGGCGTCGATGCGCAGGCTGATGGCGGTGGTCGGCGTCTCGGCATTGCGGGCCCCGAGCACGCGCACCCCGTTGGCGAGCTCGGCGCGCCAGATGCGCGGCAGGGTGAGGGCGGGGTTGTCGCCGGCCGGCGGCATGACGCTGCGGTCGAAGTCGTCGGTCGCGGGACGCTCGTCGAGGTCTCCGGCGGCGGCGCCGTAGTCCGGCA
This sequence comes from Vicinamibacterales bacterium, assembly GCA_965207675.1. Taxonomy (GTDB): domain Bacteria; phylum Acidobacteriota; class Vicinamibacteria; order Vicinamibacterales; family UBA8438; genus JAJEEA01. The sequence continues at coordinate 2,028,430 of CBDBMY010000011.1, read as the reverse complement.
GCACGCGCTCGGGGCGCTGCCAGGTGTCCTCGGCCGCGCGCAGCGCGAGCTGCCCCCGGGGCACGATGCTCATCACCACCGCCGGCTTGCCCACGAGGTACTGGTGGTAGACGCGCATCACGTCGTCGATGGTGACGTTCTCGTAGCGGGCGACGTCGTCGCGGATGTAGTCGGGCCGGCCCGTCATGGTCTGATAGTTCGCCAGCTGGCCCACCTTGCCGGCCACGCTCTCGAGCCCGTAGATCATCCTCGAGACGATGCTCGTCTTGACCCGCTCGACGTCGGCCTCCGTCACCCCGCGGGTGCCGAGCTCGGCCAGCGAGTCGCGGGCGATGCGCTCGAGGTCGGCGAGGGTCTGGCCCGCCGCCGGGTTGGGCAGCGCGATGATGGCGAAGGTGCACGACAGCTCGCGGCAGCCGTGGTTGGCCTGGGCCTGGACGGCGAGGCGGTTGCTCACCATGTTCTGGTAGAGCAGCGACGTCTCGCCGACCCCGAGCACGTACATCAGCACGTCGAGGGGCGCCTCGTCGGGGTGGAAGCGGTACACGGTGGGGAAGGCGATCTGCATCAGCGGCAGCGCCACGTTGTCCTCGAGCGAGATGTAGCGGTCGGCGTCGAGGGTGACGGCCGGCTTGTCGGGCGCGGCGACGTGGGGGCCCCGCGGGATCGAGCCGTAGTACTTCTCGACCCAGGCGAGGGTCTCGGCCTCGTCGAAATCGCCGCCGATGGTGAGCACGGCGTTGTTGGGCCCGTACCAGCGCAGGAAGAACGCCTTCAGGTCGTCCACGTCGACGCGGTCGAGGTCTTCGACGTAGCCGATGACCGACCACGAGTACGGGTGCCCCACGGGGAAGAGCGCCTCGCCCACCCGCTCGCTCATCAGGCCGTAGGGGGCGTTGTCGACCCGCTGGCCGCGCTCGTTCTTCACCGTGTCGCGCTGCACCTCGAACTTCTCCTGGGTGACGGCGTCGAGGAGGAAGCCCATGCGGTCGGCCTCGAGCCAGAGCAGCTTCTCGAGCTGGTTGGCCGGTGCGGTCTGGAAGTAGTTGGTGCGGTCGTTGTTGGTGGTGCCGTTCAGCCGGCCCCCCGACTCGGAGACGATGCGGAAGTGCTCGTCGTCGCCGACGTTGGTCGAGCCCTGGAACATCATGTGCTCGAAGAAGTGCGCGAAGCCCGACTTGCCGACCTCCTCGCGGGCCGAGCCGACGTGGTAGGTGACGTCGACGTGCACCAGCGGGTCGGACGCGTCCTCGTGGAGGATCACGGTCAGGCCGTTGTCGAGGACGAACTTCCGGTAGGGGATGAACACCTCGTCGCCGGGCTGCCGCTCGGCCGCCTCGACGAGGGTGACGCCGTCGGGCAGGGCCGGCGCCGCCGCGGCCGTCGGCGCCGCCGGCGCGGGGGTGACGACCTGTTGACGGACGGCCGACCGGCAGGCCGCAACGGACATCACGAGAAAGACGGTGACGAGAAGGACGTTCGTGCGTTTCATGGCTGGACCTCGATGTCGTTCCGACCGACGATTCGACGTGCCCGGGGTCTGCGACTCGGGTCAACGCGTTGATCTACGAGCCGTCGCGCGGATTGTTCACGCCGGCCGCCCCGGGCCGGGGCACGGCGGTGCCCGCTTCTGTCGCGTGACTGCCTTGCCGGGAGACGTGATCGGACGCGCGCGGCGGGCGACCTCGCCCGTGGAATCGCACCGGAAGCGCCATTGTAACGCAGTTGATCTCCGTGTTTGCGTGTCGTGGCGAGGATTCCGCCGGCTTCGATGCGCGGTCCGGGACGGACGGGCCGGGGATGTCCGTGGTGCCGGTCGGTGGCGGTGACGGCCACCGGGCGAGCAGGCATGCTCGCACCGGCGGCCCTCAGCGATCTTCGGCTGAAGCTGTCGTCAGTTCGACGGCGCGGGACCGAGGCCGTGCGCCTCGAGGAACGACCGGATGGTCGCGTAGATGTGCAGGTTCTCCTCGAGGCTGAAGCCGCCGTGGCCGCCGCCCTCGATGGTCAGCAGGCGGTTCGGTACGCCGGCCCGGTCGAGGGCCTCGTGCAGGCGGACGGCGTGGGCGTGGGGCACGATGCTGTCCTCGTCGCCGTGGATCGTCAGCACCGGCGGCTGGCCCTCGCGCACGTAGGTGAGGGGCGACACCCGGGCCGCCACCTCGCCGCGGTCGCTGCGGCTGCCGAGCCAGGCCTCGGTGAAGTTGCCCGAGGTGCCCGGCGGGCCCTGCATGAGGTCGACGACGTCGGTGATGCCGTACCAGTTGACGATGGCGGCCACCCTCAGCTCGGCCGTCGACCTCGTGCCCGTCGACCACGTCCGGTTGCGGTCGCCGGGGCACTGGCGGTCGAGGCCGGCCGACGCCGGCAGCATGCCGGTGGTGAGCGAGAGGTGCCCGCCGGCGGAGTTGCCGCTGACCACGATGCGGTCGAGGTCGAAGCCGTACTGCTCGGCGTTGCGGTAGATCCAGCGGAGGGCGCAGCGGCAGTCCTCGACGGCGGCGGGGGCGTGGGCGTCGTCGGCCATGCGGTACTCGGCGTTGACGACGTTCCAGCCCATCTCCAGGTAGGGGAGGAAGGTCAGGGCCGAGCTCTCCTTGTTGCCGTTGGTCCACCCGCCGCCGTGGATGTAGAGCAGGGTCGGCCTGCGGTCCGCGCCCCGCGCCTGGTACACGTCGAGCTTCAGGTCGACGCCCCCGGCGCGCAGGTAGGTGACGTTGGGGACCAGCCGATAGCTGCTGGCCACCTGCACGAACTTCGCGGCGGCGTCCTGCGCCGCCGCGGGCGGTGCGGCCGGAGCGAGGAGGGCCGCCGTCACGAGACTTCCGATCCACGCGTGTTGCTTCTGCATTGCCATTGCCTTCCCGCGGCGCCCTGCGGCGTCGCCCTGAGTCCGATGTGTCGTGCGCCGGCGAGGCTCTTGCTTCTCGGCGGTCCGAGGTTCGCGGCCCCGAAGGCTCGACGCGACCGAGCCGACCCTCGCGGGTGCGGGTGCGTCTCGTCGGTCCGACGTTCCGCGGGTCCCTGGCGGAACCCGCGACCAATGTCGTGGGCGCCCCCCCGGGAAAGGCGTCTCTCGCCCCGGTTGCATCGGCGCAGTCGACGCTCGCCGCGAACGACCCGATGACGTGCCGGCCTGGGGCCGCGCCGCCCGCCCCCGCGCCGGGAGTCCGCACCGCTTCCGCGGCGCGGACGCCCGAAATCCGCCTTGCTACTCCAACCCGGCGGCGTCGATGCCCGCCTGGGCGCAGATGGCGTCGTTGGCGCCGGTGTCGCCGCTGACCCCGATGCCGCCGATGTGCTGGCCGTCGGCGGTCATGATGGGCAGTCCGCCCTCGAAGTAGTTCAGGCCGGGTACGAAGGCGGCGGCGGAGACGCCGTTGCCGAACGCCATCTGGCCCCACTGCAGCGTCGACCGCGGGCTGGCGGCCGAGCTGTGGGCCTTGGCCATCGCCACGTCGTGCGACAGGAGCTGGGCGTCGTCCATCCGGAGGTACGCCTTCAGGTTGCCGTGGTTGTCCATGACGGCGATGTGCATGCGCCACCCTTCCTGCTGGGCCCTGGCCAGGCAGCCGTGCACTATCGTCATGGCGGCGGCGGCGGTGAGCATGGGCCGGTCCTCGGTCTGGGCGGCGGCGGGGGCCGCGGTCAGCGCGAGGGCGGCGAGACAGAGAGCGACGAGACAGTGGCGTGCACGCATCGTTTCCTCCGGAGCGTTGGTGTGAACGGGGATCCGCTACTGGCCGGCCTGTGATGAAACCTCGGGGCTTCTGCCGAGGCCCCGTACCGGATCGGTGTCGAGCGCGGTGAGTATACCCGGCCGGCGGCTCGACGGGAAGCCGGCAACCCGGGGCGCAGACGGGGAGGGCTCACGCACTCCGGGGGCGGGGAAGCGGCCGGACGCCGGCGAACTCCGCCGCCTCGCCCAGGGCCTCCTCGATGCGCAGCACCTCGTTCCACTTGGCCATGCGCTCGCTGCGGGAGAACGAACCCACCTTGAGCTGACCCGCCCGCCAGCCCACCGCGAGGTGGGCGATGGTGACGTCCTCGGTCTCGCCCGACCGGGCCGAGACGATAGTGCCCAGGCCCGCGCGTCGGGCCGCGTCGAACGCGGCCCGGGTCTCGGTCACCGTGCCGGCCTGGTTGGGCTTGACGAGGAGCGCGTTGCAGGCGCCGTCGCGGGCCGCGCGCTCGACTCGGGCGGCGTCGGTCACGAGGTAGTCGTCGCCGACCACCTGCACCCGTCCGCCGACCGCGGCCGTGAACCGCCGCATGCCGGCCGTGTCGTCCTCGGCCAGCGGATCCTCGATGGAGACGATGGGATAGCGGTCGATCCAGCCCGCGAGCAGGTCGCCGAGGCCGTCGCTGTCCACGGCCCGGCCCTCGAGGCCGAGGTGGTAGCGGCCGCCCCGGTAGAGCTCGGAGGCGGCGACGTCGAGCGAGATCGCCATCTCGTCTGCGGGCATGCGCCCGGCGTCCTCGATGGCCCGAAGCAGGAACTCGAGGGCCTCCTCGTTGGTGTCGAAGGCGGGCCAGTACCCTCCCTCGTCGGCGACGCCCCGCAGCCGCCCCGCGTCGGCCATGCGCGCTGCCCGCCGCCCGGTAGACCTCCGCCGTCCAGTCGAGGGCCTCGGCGAAGCTGCGCGCGCCGACCGCCATGACCATGAAGTCCTGGACGTCGACCCGCCGCCCCGCGTGGGCGCCTCCACCGAAGATCTGGATCTCGGGCAGCGGCAGCAGCGCCGGCCCGTCGCCCAGCAGGTATCGCCACAGAGGCTGCCGGGCGGCGCCGGCCGCCGCGTGCAGCGCCGCCATCGAGACCGCAATGCACGCGTTGCCGCCCAGCCGGCGCTTGTCCGGAGTGCCGTCGAGCTCGAGCAGGACGCGGTCGAGACCGGCCTGATCGGTCACGTCGAGACCCCGCAGGGCGGGGGCGACGGCGCCCCGTATCCGCCCGACGGCGCGGGTGACGTCGTATCCGCCGAAGGCGTCGCCGCCGTCGCGCAGGTCGACCGCCTCCCCGCGGCCGGTCGACGCGCCCGCGGGCGCCGTCGCGCGCCCACTGACCCCGCCGGGCAGGTACACCTCGGCCTCGACGGTGGGCCGGCCGCGCGAGTCCCAGACGCGGCGGGCCGAGACTCGGGCGATGCGGTGGGGGGAGTCGGTCATCGGGGTCGTCGGCCGGCATGGAAGGGCGCCCGCGGGTCGGTCAGGCTCGACGCCCAGGCTTCCCGCACCGCGGCCAGGGTTTCGACCGGCTCCAGGAGCAGGTGACGGGCCACCCCCCGCACGTGGTTCCGTGCCTTGTCGGTGGTCAAGTACTCGACCGGGGACTTCCCGTCGACCCGGGCCAGCAGCAGGCCGGGCAGCAGCGCCGCCGCCCTGGCTTCCAGGCGCTCGCGCCGCTCCCATTCCACGCCTTCCAGATAGGCGACCGCCAGCCCGTCGAAACAGGAGAGGAAGCCGGGCGTCGCCGCCGGCGTCCACAGGCACTTGAGGAGCAGGTGGTTCAGGCAGAAGGCGACGTCGAACGCGGGGTCGCCGTACCACGCGCACTCGGCGTCGAGGAACACCGGGCCGCGGGGGGCGATGAGGATGTTCTTGGGGCTGACGTCGCCGTGCACCAGCGCGAGCCGCGTCGCCGCCGTCGCCGCCGCGAGGCCGGCGAGGCGCGGGCCCAGGTCGGCGTGCCGCTCGGCGGTGGCGAGCAAGTAGGGCTCGAGTCGGATGGCGTGGAAGATGCCGCCGGTGTCGAAGCGGTCCCGGAGGTCGGGGCGGCCCGCCGTCGCGCGGTGAATCGCCGCGAGGCGGGCGCCGACCATGCGCGCGGTTCGTTCGTTCGCCTCGCCGGCCCGGAGCTGCGCCTTCCACAGCGGGTGGGCGGCGGGATCGAGGAACCCCATGACGAGGCAGCTCGACCGGGGGTCCTGGGCCACGAGCGGCGGCACCCAGGCCGGGTCGACGCGGGCCGCCTCACGCATCCACGCCCATTCGAAGCGGCTGCGTTCGACCGGGACCTCCCACACCGCGTCGACCTTGAGGCGGGCGAGGGCCCGCTTGACGCAGACCGGCCCGCCGGGGAGGTCGACGCGCCAGATGTCGGACGACACCCCGCCGGGCAGCGGGCTCATCGCCGGCGTCTCGCCGGCGCCCACGAGCTCGAGCCGGCGCAGGGCGTCGAGGATGGCTGGGTCGGGTTCCGGCACCGTGCCTTATGATAGCGACGCCGGGCTCCGCGCGGAACGCCGCGCCCGTGCAGCGGGCCCATCGGGCGGTCGGCCGGGTTCGCCCGCCCGCTTTGCCAGGATTGATGCCCATGAGTGATGTAACGCCGCGCCCGTGCAGCGGGCCCGTCGGGCGGCCGGCCGGGTTCGTCCGCTCGCCTGCCAGGATTGATGCCCATGAGTGATGTGATGCGTGCCGTCCGCTGCCACCGCTACGCCGGGCTCGACGACCGGGGCAAGCCGATTCCCACTCCCGCGCCATTGCGCGACGTCCTGTTCCTCGACGAGATCCCGCGGCCCGTGAACGAGCCGGGGCACGTGCTCGTGCGCGCGCACTACGCCGGGGTCCAGTACCCGGACGCGCTCCAGGCGCAGGGGCTGTATCAGCACAAGCCGAGCCTGCCCTACGTCCCGGGGATGGACGTGTCGGGGACCGTCATCGAGGCCGACGCCGAGCACGTGCGGCCGGGCGAGCGGGTCGTCGCGCAGATGAGCGTCGGCGGCCTCGCCGAGGTCGTCAAGGTGCCGGCGTCGTCGGTCTGGCGCGTGCCCGCGGGCGTCGATCTGGCCGCCTGCGCCAACCTCGGCCGCAACTTCTTTCCCGCCTACTACTCGCTGAAGGTTCTCGGCGAGGTGACCGCCGACAGCCTCGTCCTCGTCGACGGGGCGTCGGGCGGCGTGGGCATGGCCGCGGTGGAGCTGGCCGGGGCCATGGGCGCCAAGGTGATTGCCGGCGTCAGCACCCCCGAGAAGCGGGAGCTCCCGGCCGCCGCCGGCGCCGACCGGGTGTTCTGCTACGGGGCCGACCGGGACGGCTACCGGCGGTTCAAGGACGAGGTCCGGCAGGCGTCGGCCGAGCTCGGCCACCCCGCCGGGGTGGACGTGGTGCTCGACATGGTGCAGGGCGACCTGTTCGAGGCGGCCCTGCTGTCGGTCATCCGGCCCCTGGGCCGGATCTGCCTGGTGGGCTTCACGGCCGGGCAGCGGCCCATACGGCCCGGCATGATCCTCATCAAGCAGGCGGTGCTGATGGGCAGCATGTGGGGGAGCTGGGCGGCCCGGCACCCCGACGGGCACCAGCGGAACGTGGCCGAGATCCTCGACTTCCTCGCCAGCGGGGCGATCGAGCCCCGCGTCGACCGCCTCATTCCGTTCGAGCGCTTCATCGAGGCCTTCGAGATCTTCGAGCACAACCGGGGACGCGGCAACACCGTGGTCAGCGTTCACGAGTAGTCGCCGCTGCGGTTGCCGCCGGCCCCGGCAGCCCGTGGTGGAAGTCCCCGCTGCATACGAGCAGCGATGCATCCCGCCGCGCCGGCAACCGGCGCCTTCGGCTCCGATTGCCGCCCGGCCGTGCCTACCGGCACTCTACGCCGTGACCGGCATCCGGCTGCGTTGTTCGCGGTTACCTATGCCCGATATGCGCCCTGCTCACGCCTTGTCAGGCGGGCGCCTCGGCAGCTCGCGGGCGCCCTCCGGACGCGGTGCAACGCGGGGTTCCACCACGGGCGGCTGGGGGAGTGCATCCGGCGCCGACTGCCGGGTGGCCGGCTCCCGGCCGTTCATCTCGTCGAGCCCCCGCCGGGCGAGGACGGTGACGTAGGCGACGGCGGCCACCGTGACCGCGAGGCCGAACAGGAGCACGGTCCACTCGGCGGTGGTGCGCGCCTCGCCGCCGAGGGTCTCCACGCCGACGAAGCCGGCGTAGAGATAGGCCCATGCCCCCGGCAGGGTGAACACGGCGCTCGACGCCAGGAACGTCAGGAAGGGCACGCCGGTCACTCCGAACAGGTAGTTGCTGGCGCTGTAGGGGAGCGTCGGGTTGAGGCGGACGAGGGCGACGATGCGCCAGCCGCCGCGGCTGACGGCGCGGTCGACGACGCGGAAGCGGGGGTAGCGGTCCATCAGCCGCAGGACCGCGTCGCGCGCGACGTGACGCCCCAGCAGGAACGCCGCGGCGTCGGCCACGGTGGTGGCGACGGCCACGACCACGAGGCCCCAGCCTACGCCGTACACCGCCCCGGCGGCCATCGTGAGCACCGCCCCGGGGACGAACAGCAGGGCCAGCAGCACGTAGGCGGCGCCGAATCCGACCATGCCGCCGGCTCCCCGGTCGTGCGCCCACCGGCGGAGGGCCGACACCGCTTCTTCGACCCCCGAGGGTCCGGACAGGAGGACGGCGCCGGCGAGGACCCCGACCACCGCTGCCAGACCGACGCGCCAGCCGGTTCGCACTACGACGGGCTCCTCGACAGCGCGTAGAGGGCGATGCCCGCCGCGGTGGCCACGTTCAGCGAGTCGGCGCCCTCGGCGCCCTCGACGATCGGAATGCGTACGCGGCGGTCGATGCGGGCCACCGCCTCGTCGCTCAGGCCGGCGCCCTCGGCCCCGAACACGAGGGCCATCCGGCGTGGCGGCGCGGCCGCGAGGGCATGCAGGACGTCCGCGTCCCGGTCCGGGGCCAGGGCCACCGTCGTGTAGCCGTACGCGCGCAGCCGTTCGAGCCCACGGGGCCAGTCCGGTATCTCGCCGTAGGGAATGCGCAGGGTGGCGCCGATCGACGTCCGGATCGCCTTGCGGTACAGCGGGTCGCAACAGCCCGGGCTGAGGAGGACGCATGGGGCGCCGAAGGCGGCCGCGTTCCGGAAGATGCTCCCCAGGTTGTCGGGGTTCCCGACCTGCTCCACGACGATCACGAGACGGGCGTTTGCAAGAGCCGGGAGGTCGCGGTCGGTCGCCGCCGGCGGTCGTTCGCCGATGGCCAGACACCCTCGGTGGACGCGGAATCCGGTGACCTGCTTCAACACGGGGGGCGGGGCCACGTACACTGGCAGGGTGGCGGTGGTTCCGGCGTCGAGCAGGTCGCCGAGGCTGTCGAGGGCGGCCGGCGTCGCCAGGAGCGCCCGCGTGGCGAGGCGGGGATGGGCCAGCAGCTCCCGCACCACGAACCGGCTCTCGGCCACGAAGAGGCCTCGCCGGCGGAGCAGGACGGGGTCGGGCACGGCGTGGAAGTCCCGTAGCCGCGGATCCCGGGGATCGTCGACCGGTTCGATCGGCATCGGCTCAGGATAGCCGTTGTCGTCCGGGGGGGATCGTCGAGCCGCGGATCCGGGGGTTCCATCGGCGTCCGTTCAGGATAGCCGGCGTCGTCGGGAGGTTGGCGTTCATGTCCTACTCGGCCCGCATGGAGTCCATCGCGCCGTTCCTCGCGATGGAGGTGATGGAACGCGGCATGGAGATGGCCCGCGCGGGCCTCGACGTGCTGCAGCTCGGGGTCGGCGAGCCGGGGTTTCCCCCGCCGCCCGAGGTGGCCGAGGCGGTCGCCGCCGCCGTCGCCGGCGGCGACACCCACTACACCGACAGCCGCGGGCTCCACGCCCTGCGCGAGGCGATCGCGGCAGACTGCGAGCGGCGGCACGGGGTAGTGGTCGGCCCCGACCGGATCGTGGTGACGAGCGGGACGTCCCCCGCCCTCCTCATGGTCGTCAGCCTGCTCCTCGACCCCGGCGACGAGCTCATCCTGCCCACGCCCCACTACCCGTGCTACCCCAACATGGTGGCGACGTGCGGCGGGCGGCCGGTCCTCGTGCCCACCTCCCCCGACGACGGCTACGTCATCGACGTCGACCGCGTGCGGGCCGCGGTCACCCCGCGCACGCGGGGCATCCTGCTGGCCTCGCCGGCCAATCCCACGGGAGCGGTGCAGCCTCCCGAGGTAGTGCGCGGGCTGGCCGGGCTCGGGGTGCCGATCCTCTCCGACGAGGTCTACGACGGGCTGCTCTACGACGGCGCCGTCGCCACGTCGCCGCTGGGGATGACCGACCGCTGCTTCGTGTTCGACGGCTTCTCGAAGCGATACGCCATGACCGGCTTCCGCCTCGGCTACGTCATCGCGCCGGAGTCGGCGATGCGGCACCTGGTCTCGCTGCAGCAGAACCTGTTCATCTCGGCGTCGCACTTCGTGCAGACGGCGGGCCTGACCGCGCTCGAGAAGGGGGAGCCGCACCGGCGGATGATGGTCGCCGAGTACGACCGTCGCCGCCGGATGCTCGTCGACGGCGTTCGGCGGCTCGGCCTCGCCGTCCCCGTCACGCCCACCGGTGCCTTCTACGTGCTCGCCGACGCCCGGCACCTGGGGCGCGACTCGCTCCGGCTGGCCTTCGAGATTCTCGAGCGCACGCAGGTGGCGCTGGGGCCAGGCCGCGACTTCGGCGAGATCGCCGAGGGCTTTCTGCGCTTCTCGTTCGCCGCCGCCTTCGAGGACATCACCGCCGCGCTGGAGCGGCTGCAGGACGTCCTGCCGGTCCTGGCGAGCTCCGGCAGCGAGGCGGCGCCGTAGCTGCCGGCCAACGAGCAGGTCGCCGCCACCCCGTCCCGCAATGGCACCTCGCCGAGCCCGTGACTCGTCGGTCGGGGGTCTCCGGGCCTCCTCGCGTTCGGATCGAGCGCGGTACAATGCACAGCGGGGCGACCGGCCCGACCCCGACGGCATTGATCGGCTCGATGAGGGACGTCGGCGCGAGAGTTCGACCGCCGGGGAGTGACGAGGGAGACGGCATGGCGCGGTGGATTCGATTCGAGCACGCCGGGACGACCGGCTTCGGCACGCTGTCCGGCGACACGATTGCGGTGCACGACGGCGACATGTTCGGGGAGGCCGCCGCGTCCGGGGCGACCCTGCCGGCCGGCGAGGTCGCGCTGCTGCCCCCGGCGCCGGCCGGCAAGATGGTGGCGCTGTGGAACAACTCGCGGGCCATGGCCGAGAAGACGGGGCAGACCGAGCCGCCCGAGCCGCTCTACTTCATCAAGGCCAACGGCTCCTATCTCGGCCCCGGCGGCACGATTCGCAAGCCGCGCTCGTACGACGGCAAGGTCGTGTTCGAGGGCGAGCTGGGCATCGTCGTCGGCCGGGAGTGCCGCGGCGTCGACGCGGCGGGGGCCGCCGCGTGCATCTTCGGCTACACGTGCGTGAACGACGTCACCGCGGTCGGCATCCTCGGGAAGGACCCGTCGTTCCCGCAGTGGACCCGGGCCAAGAGCTTCGACACCTTCGGCGTCTTCGGTCCCGCGGTGGCGACCGGCCTCGACCCCGTGTCGCTGTCGATCCGCACCGTGCTGAACGGGCAGGAGCGGCAGAACTACCCGGTGACCGATCTCTTCTTCCCGCCGGACCGCATCGTCAGCGCGATCTCGCAGGACATGACGCTGCACCCCGGCGACGTCATCTGCTGCGGGACGTCGGTGGGGGTGGGCTCTATGAAGCCGGGCAGCACCGTGGAGGTGACCATCGACGGGATCGGCACGCTCCGCAACCGGTACGGGGAGTAGTCCGATCGCAGAACCGAGCGGACCCGGGGGCGGCCGGGTCGGGCAGCCGCGTGCGGCGGGCGTCCGGCTCGGTCGAGCGCCGGCGTGCGGCCGGGGGCGACGGTCGGGTCGGGAGCACGATCCGGGGCGCCGGGCCGGCCGGTGGTGGCATCGCGCTTCGTCCGCGGCCGGCATGTGCGGCTGGAACGACAGCTTGGGACGCCGGCCCCGGCCGGCGGCGGCATCACGGGAAACAGGCACTTGCCCGACGGTGCAGCGGGCACGAGGAGAGAAGTGATGAGCACGCGACACGCGACGGTTCGATCGATCGGAATCGGAGCCTGCGGCTTGCTGCTGGCGTCCGCGGCGACGGCCGGCCAAGCGGGGCAAGGGGAGACGTCGGCCCGGGACCTGCAGGGGGTCTGGGACTTCCGTAGCGCCGTTCCCTTCGAGCGGCCCGACGACTTCGAGGGGCGCGCCACGCTGACCCCGGAGGAGGCGGCGGCGTTCGCGCAGGAGCGGGTGGACGCGCAAAACGTCGACCTGTGGCGCGACGAGAACGGGCGGCTGCCGGTGTCGGGCGGCTACAACAACTTCTGGTACGACCGCGGCACGTCGCTCGGCGAGGAGCGCCGGACGTCGCTGGTGGTCGACCCGCCCGACGGCAGGATCCCGGGGCGCAGCGACGAGGCCCGGGCGCGCGGCGAGCGGCGGCAGATGCTGCTCGGGCGCGACGCGTTCGGGCCCGAGGACCGCGGGGCGTTCGAGCGCTGCATCATGGGGTTCAACTCGGGCCCGCCCATGAACCCCAGCGCCTACAACAACAACATGCAGCTCTTCCAGACCGACGACCACGTCGTGATCCTGAACGAGATGGTGCACGACGCCCGCGTCGTCCCCCTCGACGGCTCGCCGCACCTGCCCGGCCACGTCCGCCAGTGGAAGGGCGACTCGCGCGGCCGGTGGGAGGGCGACACCCTGGTCGTCGAGACCCGGAACTTCACCGACAAGACCAGCTTCCGCGGGTCGGGCCCCGACATGGTGCTGACCGAGCGGTTCACGCGGGTAGACGCCGACCGCCTCGCCTACGAGTACACCGTCGACGACCCCGCGTCGTTCGCTCAGCCGTGGTCGGTGCGGGTGGTCATGCAGCGGTCCGACAGCCCGCTCTACGAGTACGCCTGCCACGAGGGCAACTACGGCATGGAGAACCTGCTCGTGTCGGCCCGAGCCCGCGACCGCGAGCGGGCGCAGCAGTAACCCGGCTCGGCGCCCGGGTCGCCCGCCTCCGGGCGCGGGGCCGCCAGGCGCCGGGAGTCCGCGCCGCGGCATGGCGCGGATTCCCGGCGCGTCGGCGGGGTCAATCCACAAGGAGACGATGAGACACGGCGAGGGGCGGCGGTACGTCATGGCGAGAGTGAGACCATGAGACACGGCGATGAACGACAAAAAGCACGATGAGACGATGAGACACCGCGACGAACCGCGACAAGGAGATGATGAGACACGGCGAGGGGCGGCGGTACGTCATGGCGAGAGTGAGACCTGCGACACAGCGCTAAACGATAAAGCACATCGAGACGATGAGACACCGCGACGAACCGCAACGAGGAGACGATGAGACACGGCGAGGAGCGGCGGTACGTCATGGCGAGAGTGAGGCCATGCGACACAGCGCTAAACGACAAAGGCACATCGAGACGATGAGACACCGCGATGAGCCAGGCAATGGATGGCGGCAAGTCGCGGCGGGCCTCGCGGCGGCCGGCTGCATGCTCTGGCCGGCCCCGCCGGCCGCGGCGCAGGACGGCGGGGCGTCCGCGGCCACCTACGAGGTGACGTTCCAGGGCAACTGGACCTTGGAGAGCACGCCGGGCGGCGTCGTCTCGAACGCGCACTTCACGACGCTCATCGGGGCCGTGCACAACGACGACGTGACCTTCTGGCAGAGCGGCGGCCGGGCCTCGCCGGGGGTCGAGGAGGTGGCGGAGACCGGCTTTACGAGCAGGTTCCGGTCCGAGCTCGAGGCCTCGCCCCATGCCGCGGCGATCATCAGCCAGAGCGTCACCTTCGGCGGCACCGGCAGCGCGACCTTCCCGATCGACGTCACCGGGGACCATCCGCTGGTCACCCTGCTGTCGATGATCGGGCCCAGCCCCGACTGGTTCGTCGGCATCGACGGGCGATCGCTGCTGGACGCGTCGGACCAATGGGAGCCGCGTGTCGAGATCGACCTGTTCCCCTACGACGCCGGCACCGAGGAGGGCGACGAGTTCTCCCTCAGCAACCCCGCCACCGACCCGCAGGGCGTCATCACCAGCATCAGGGGCACCGGCCCGTTCTCGAACGAGCCCATGGCGCGGCTGACGTTCGTGCTCACCGCGACCGAGGCGCGGCCGACGGTGAGCCTGTCGGCGTCTCCCAACCCCGTCGACGAGGGGAGCCCGGTGACGGTGACCGCGACGCTGTCGCAGGCGCTGGCGGACGACGTGACGATTCCGCTGACGCTGACGGCGGGCACCGCCGAGCCGGACGACCACGGCGCGCTGGAGAGCATCGCCATCGACGGCGGCTCGACCACCGGCACGGGCGAAGTCACGACGGCCGACGACGCCGACCACGACGACGAGACGTTCACGGTGGCGCTGGGCAGCCTGCCGCCGTCGTTGGCGGCGGGCACGCCGTCCTCGGTCGAGGTGACGATACGCGACGCCGGGCCGCCCCCGCCGGCGCGGCCCGGTCAGCTCGTCGTGACCCCCGGGGACGGGATGCTCGAAGTGGCGTGGGCGGCGGTTGCGGGTGCGGACAGCTACACGGTTCAGTGGCGGTCCGGAACGGAGGAGTACTCCGATGCGCGGCAGCAGACCATCCAGACGCCCTCGGCCACGCTCCCGGGGCTGACCAATGGCGTGGCCTACACGGTGCGCGTCCGCGCGAGCAACGCCGGCGGTGACGGCGAGTGGTCGGAGGAGGCGACGGGGACGCCGATCCAACCCGTTCCGGCATTGCCGGCGGCGGGCGCCGGCCTGCTCGGCCTGCTGCTCGCGTGGCTGGGCGGGATTCGGAGGGCGCGCGGGCTCCGTTCCGACTAGAACGCAGCCCGTGTGGTTCAGGGAGTGTTCGCCGCCGCAACGGATGTACGCGGCGCCGGGTGCGTTTCTGCGGATCGGCCGAGCGTCGCTGGCGATCGACAGGCCCGTGCCTGCCGTACGCGCCACTTCGCGCCGGGGGCCCGGAGAGGCGCGGGGCGGAACGAACGACGGATGAGCTGAACCGCCATGCCGACACTCGCGCCGGGCGACCGGCTCGGGCCCTGACGCGCCAGTTCGCGCCGGGGCTCGGAGAGGCGCTGGCCCGTCGAACGACCGAATGGACTGACGCCGCCATGCCGACACTCGCGCCGGGCGACCGGCTCGGGCCCTACGAGGTGGCCGGCGCCCTCGGCGCCGGCGGCATGGGCGAAGTGTACCGGGCGACGGACACCCGCCTCGACCGCACGGTCGCCGTCAAGGTGCTGACCGCCCGCGTCGCCGACAGCCCCGAGCAGCGCGAGCGCTTCGAGCGCGAGGCGCGCGCGGTCGGCGCCATCAACCATCCCAACATCTGCACCCTCTTCGACGTGGGGCGCGAGCGGCCGTCGTCGGCCGGCCCGCCGATGGACTTCCTGGTCATGGAGTTCCTGGACGGCGAGACGGTCGCCCAGCGGCTCGAGCGCGGCCCCGTCCCCGTCGCCGAGGCGCTGCCCGTCGCCGTGGAGATAGCCGAGGCCCTCGACACCGCGCACCGGCAGGGCATCGTGCACCGCGACCTGAAGCCGAGCAACGTCATGCTCACCGCGACCGGGGTCCGGCTGCTCGACTTCGGCCTCGCCAAGCAGCACGAGGCCGGCCCGCCGGGGCCGCTGACGTCGGCGCCGACGCACACCGCCCTGACCATGGAGGGGAGCATCCTCGGCACCCTGCACTACATGTCGCCCGAGCAGCTCGACGGCAAGCCGGCCGACGCGCGGTCGGACGTCTTCTCGTTCGGCGCCACCCTCTACGAGATGGTGTCGGGGCGGCGGCCGTTCGACGCCGACAGCCAGGCGAGCGTCATCGGCGCGATTCTGAAGGACGCGCCGGTCTCCCTCCGGGCGATCGAGCCGGGCATCCCGCGGCGGCTCGACCGGGTGGTGAGGACCTGCCTCGCCAAGGATCCCGAGGACCGCTGGCAGACGATGCGCGACCTCAAGCGCGAGCTTCAGTGGATCGACCCGACCGGCGAAGCGGACGAGCCCGATGCGGCACCGGCCGGCGCGGCGGCTCCCGCTCCGGGCGGCCGGGCCGTCGATGTCGTGAAAGGTGCCGTCGGCCACCAACGAGCCGTGACCGGGGCGGGATGGCGCTTCGCTCTCGCCCTCGTCGTCACCGCGGCGGTGACCGCGGTCGCGGCCTGGACGCTGAAGCCGGCGGCCGACGCGCCGCCGCTCCCCGTGCAGCGCTTCACCATCGACCTCGCCCCGGGCCAGTCCCTCACCGGCGCCCTCGCGGTCTCGCCGGACGGGCGCCACGTCGTCTACGGCGTCGAGGACCGCGACGGGACGCGGCTCCACGCCCGGGCCCTCGACGCCTTCGACGCGACGCCGATTCCCGGCACCGAGGGCGCGATGGGGCCGGTGGCGATTGCGCCGGACGGCGAGAGCCTCGTGTTCCAGCTCCAGGACGGCGAGCGATGGACCCTCAACCGAGTGCCCCTCTCGGGCGGCACTCCCTACACCATCCTGGATGGGGAGCGGCGGCTGTACAGCAAGGCCGCGTGGCTGAGGGACGACACCATCGTCTACTCCATGCTGTCGAGCGAGGGCGGGAGCGGCCTGATGCGGGTGTCCGCGGCCGGGGGGACGCCGCGCGCCCTGACCCGGCTCGACGAGCCGCGGGGCGACCGCGCCCACCTCTGGCCGCTCGCCGTGCCCGGCCGCGACGAGCTGGTGTTCACGATCCTGGGTGCCGGATCCGCCCTGGAGGACGGCAGGGTGGCCGTCTACTCGCCCGCGAGCGGCGATGTCCGGCTGGTGCTCGAGCCGGCCCTCGCTCTCGGCTACCTCGGCGCCGGCTACCTCCTCTACGGCGACCGCGGCTCGCTGCTCGCGATCGGCGTCGATCCGGAGACGCCGGCGACGACCGGCGACCCTGTGCCCCTTTTCTTCGACGCCTCCGGCGACACCGTGACCGGCAACACCATGTCCGACAACGGGACGCTGGCCTACACGCTGACCCCCGCCTCCGCGGCGGCCGAAGACGAGCCGCCGGGCCGGATCTACGTCGTCGTCAACTGGTTCGAGGAGCTGATGCCGTCGCTCTCGCCGAACTGACCCGCGCCGCGGTCCTTCGGGCGGTGCGAGGTGAACGGCGTTCCGGGCCGACGGCGACGACGGCACGTCAGAGAGTGTCCTCCGGCCGGACCGGCGGATCGTCGATCTCGGGGAAGTCCTCGTCCAGCCGCGTCAATCGGGACAAGACGGTCGCCAGCGTGGGACGCTTTGCGGTCAGATTGTCCTGCTCGGCCTGCTTGATGGGTTCCATTACGGGCTCCCCGGCAGTGAGAACACGAACAGGTTGTTCCCCGCGCTCGGCCGCAGCTCGGGGGTGATGCGGAGCTGGGTGGACGACTGGGCGGCGCTGCCGGTGCTGACCGCGACGTACTGCCGGCCGTGGGCCGCGAAGGTGATCGGGTAGCCGGTGACCGGCGAGCCGAGGTTGATCTCCCACAGCACCGCGCCGGTCTTGTGGTCGAACGCGCGGAAGCGGCCGTTGACGTCGCCGCCGAACACGAGCCCGCCGCCGGTGGCGACGAGCGACCAGGTGGCGGCGCGCTGCTCGTAGAGCCAGGTCGTCTCGCCGGTCTCCACGGAGATTCCGCGCACCGTGCCGAGCATGTCGGTGCCGGGCGCGAGCTGGTGGCGGGCGGCCAGCGCGTAGGTGCGCAGGCCGCTGTCGAGCGTCGACAGCATGCGCGCGCAGGTGTTGCGCATGGGGAAGTACATCGCCCGCGTCAAGGGGCTGTAGGCCCCGGACTGCCAGCCGCGCCCGCCGGCCCAGGTGGGGCAGACGAGCATCTCCTGCCCGAGGGCGCTGAAGGTGACCTCGCCGTTCTCGGTGACCGCGCCGGTGGCGCCGTCGATGTGGGTGATGACGTTCTGGGCGATGGTGGGGGTGGCCCAGAGGAACTCGCCGGTCTCGCGGTCGAGGGTGTAGACGACACCGGTCTTGCCGGGCACGCCGGTCATGACGCGGCGAACCTCGCCGGGCCGCAGCCGCGGGTTGATCCAGTCCACCGCGTCGGGGTCGGGGGCGACCGCGGTGTCGAGCAGCATCCGCTCGAACGGGTGGTCGAGGTCCCAGTGGTCGTTCAGGTGCTGGTAGTACCAGACGATCTCCCCGGTGTCGGCGTCCAGCGCGAGGGTCGAGTTGTGGTACAGGTGCGCAAGGTCGGCGCCGCCGAGCATGAACTTGGGGGCGGGCGAGGTGACCGACGTGCCGGCGTAGATCAGGTTCAGCTCGGGGTCGTAGCTCGGGGGCATCCAGCTCCCGACGTGCTTGCGCTCGGCGTCGGGCACCGCGCCCCACGTCTCGTCGCCGGGCTCGCCGGGGGCCGGGGTGGTGCGCCGGCGCCACAGCTCGGCACCGGTGAGGGCGTCGTGGGCGGTGATGACGCAGGCCTCCGGCCCCCCGGCGGGCCGGCAGCTCCGTCCCGAGATCGCCTTCCCGCCGGCGATGATCGGACCCGCGCTGTGCGTCGCGGGACGGGTGCGGTAGTCGAGGATGCGGGTCTCCCAGACCGAGCTCGCCGGTCAGGGCGTCGAGGGCGAAGGCGAAGTTGTCGGCGCTGGTGTCGATGATGAGCCGGTCGTAGATGGCGAGGTTGCGGTTGGTGACGGCGAGCCGGCCGACGTGGTCGTAGATGTCCTCGGGCAGGTCGCGCCGGTGCTCCCACACGAGGTCGCCGGTCGCCGCGTCGATGGCCTGGATGACGTCGCCGGGGTTCGGCATGTAGAGCACGCCGCGGTAGACGAGGGGCGTGCCCTGCTGGCTGCCCGGCGTCAGGGCCCGCGTCCACGCCATGCGCAGGTCGCCGACGTTCGACCGGTCGATCTGGTCGAGGGGGCTGTAGCCCCAGGCGTCGAGGGTGCGCCGCCACGTCAGCCAGTCTTCCGGGGCCGGGTCCTGGAGCATGTCGTCGGTCACGGGGACGAAGTCGGCGGCCGCGGGCGCCTGCGCCGCGGGGGCCGGCAGCGTTCCGGCCGGAGCCTGCGCCTCGGCCAGGGCCGGGGCGAGGGCCAGCCCGAGCACGGCCAGCGTCGCGCCCAGCTTGGCTCCGGTCACTGGCCCGCCCGCTCCTCGGCGCGGTGGCCCGCGAGTATCCCTTCCATGCCGTAGTTTCCCTCGTGGCAGGCGTACTCGAACATGCCGCCGCCGTTCGCGATCATCGGCAGCACCACGGTCCAGTCGCGGGTGTAGGTCGACGGGTCGCTGAGGGTCATCTCGTAGTCGATGCTGTCGGGCCCGGTGCGGGTGAACCGCTCGACGAGGCGCAGGCCGCCGACCGGGAACCCGCGGAACACCTGCTGGTCGCTGAAGTTGGTGGTCTCGACCACCAGCGTGTCACCCTCCCAGCGGCCGCGGGAGTCGCCGTTCCACAGACGGACGCCGGCGGCGACGTGGGGGCGCCCGTCGAGGGGGACGACGCGGGTCTCGTTGATCATCTCGTTCAGCATCACCACCGCGTCCGGGGTCTGCAGGATCAGGATGTTGCTGTTGTAGTTGTTGGGCACCCGGGGCGTGCCGCGGGTGATGCAGCGCTCCCACAGGTTGCGGTCGGCCCACGAGTCGGCGGGATGGTCGCGTCGCCGCGCCGCGTTCTCGGCCGCGCGGCGCTCGCCCGCCGGCGTGAGGGCGGGGATGCGCCCGTCCGGCGGGTCGACGATGAGCGAGGTGCGGGTCAGCGCGTTGCGCGACCCGTCGCGCCACTGCGAGCCGTAGTTGCCGGGGCTGCCCGCCCGCGGTGGGGCGTCGAACGCCGCGAAACGGCGCCGCTCGCGTTCCGCCGCCTCCTCTTCGCTCAGGAACTCCAGGTCGCCGGCGTCGGCCGACCGCTCGAGGGGCGTGCCGGTGGTCTGGTCCCAGACGCCCTGCAGATCGGGGTGCCCCCACGGGGTCCGCGACGGGACCCACTCGGCATCGGTATCCTGCGCCGCTACCGGCGCCGCCAGACCGATGCTCAACGCCGCCGCGAACGCCGCGACCAGGGGATAGCGCATCGTCGACCTCCTTTGCTGCGCCGCCGGACGGCCCGAATGGCCCGGACCCTCGCTTGCAGCTCCGATTCCCGCGGACCAGGTGCCACGCGGCACCGCTGGGCGCGGCCCGGTCCCGGAAGCCCATCGCCTTGCGGTTCCGTCCCGGCGAGCCGAACCCCGCGTCCCGGCCCCCCGGTGGCACGGCGGCCGGGCTCCGAAACGGCGTGCCGCGGTTCCGGTTTGCGCGAACCGAGCCGGCCATTCCGCACCGCCCGACGCGCACGCGCCTACTGGTCGCCGGTGGCGTTCACACGAATGCGGTACAGCCCGGTGCGCGCGGTCATGTACAGCGTGCGCCGGTCCGCGTCGCCCCACGCCACGTTGGCCGGCACCTCGTTCGGCTTGATCGTGCCGAGGTGCGTTCCGTCCGGCGCGATGACCCAGACGCCGCCCGGGCCCGTCGCCCACAGGTTGCCCTGCCCGTCGATCTTCAGGCCGTCGGCCGAGCCGCTCTCCTCCGAGGCGCTGGCGTCGAGCAGCAGCTCGGCCTCGCCGAGGGTGCCGTCCTCGTTCACCGGGTACGCCATCCACTGCCGGGTGGCGCTGTCGGCCACGTAGAGGGTCGACTCGTCGGGCGAGAAGGCGATGCCGTTGGGGCCGGTCTGCTCGCCCAGCCGCACGAGCTCGCCGTCCGCGCCCAGCCGGTAGATGCCGTTCACGTCCTGCTCCCGCGCCTCGGGGCTCGGCAGCCCATAGGCGGGGTCGGTGAAGTAGAGCGAGCCGTCGCTGTGGTAGTCGAGGTCGTTGGGGCTGTTGAGCCGTCCCCCCTCGTAGCTGTCGACGACGACGCTGCGCGTCCCGTCGGCCCCGATGCGGGAGATGCGGCCGTTGAAGTGCTCGGTGAAGACCACGTTCCCGTCCGGGTCGACGGTGATGCCGTTCGAGCCGACGAGCCGCCCCTCCTCGTGCTCGCCCTCGTAGACCGGGTTCAGGAAGTCGCTGACGGTCCCGTCCGGGTCCCACCTGACAATGCGGTTGCCGGGGATGTCGCTGAACAGCAGATAGCCGTCCCCGTCGTCGATCCACCACGGCCCCTCGGTGAAGCCGAACCCGCCGGCCAGCTCCTCGATGACGGCGTCGGCCGGCACGAGCGCGTCGAAGGCGGGATCGAGCCGCTCGATGGTCCCGGCGCTCGGCGGCGCCTCCGGTTCGGCCGCCGGCTCCGGCTCCGCCCCGCCGCCGCACGCCACGGTCACGAGAACGCCCACAAGCACCCATGCACGCATCACGCATCTCCTCCTGCGACCTGTATAGTTCGAAGCGCCCCAAGCGTAGCACGGCGGGCGTTCCGACGGCACCGGGGAGGAGGCTCGAACGCGCTCGGCGGGAGCCTGCTCGCGGGACGGTTGGAGAAGTCCCGGATGACGACGGATTCCGTGTCACACTGTTTCGTGCTCGGGGGGAATCTGGAGGATCTCGATGGAAACCGTCACCGTCACGTTGCCCGATGACCTCGCCCGATGGGTGGAGGTTCGGGCGGCGGAGAACAACCGCAGCGTACCGGAGTGGATTGTCCGGCAACTCGAGACGATGCAACTTGGAGAAGACGACTACGATGTCGCTATGAACCGCTTCTTCGGGCCCCAACCGCAAAGGCGGGAGTGGGTCGACGGCCGCAAGCCGACGCGGGAGGAGTTGCACGACCGGGCCGATCGTCGTTGACACCCGGCCGGGGAAGATGCGAGAGATGGCCGGAGCGGACGATCACCCAACGGCGCTGTTCCCGGAACTGGTGCGGAGAGAGTTTCCCAGAGAACCCCCCGCGGTATCGACAGGAGTCCTGCCGTACCAGCGGATCAAGGCCCTTTATCGAGACGGCCGCATTGCTGCGACCGAGCCGCTCGCCGAGGACCAGATTCAGCCGGCGAGCCTCGATCTGCGGCTGGGGGCGGTCGCCTACCGCCTGCAGGCCAGTTTCCTACCGGGCCGCGATTCCATGGTGGAACGCAAGCTTGAAGCGCTGTCCATGGCCGAACTGGACCTGTCGTCACCGACGGTGCTCGAGAAGGGTTGCGTCTACCTGGCGCCGCTGATGGAGAGGCTTCGGCTGCCGCGGGGAGTCTCGGCGAAGGCCAATCCGAAGAGCACCACTGGCCGGCTCGATGTGTTCACGCGCCTGATTACGGACGGCGGCGTCGAGTTCGAGCGCGTGCGGGACGGCTACTCGGGGCCGCTGTTCGCGGAGATCGTCCCGCGGACGTTCTCGGTGATCGTGCAGCAGGGGGTGCGGCTGTCGCAGTTGCGGTTCGTGCGTGGCAACCCGCCGCCGACGGACAGCTTGCTCCAACGTCTGAACGAGGAGGAGAACCTCATCGTCGACGACGACGGTCCGGCGCAGGCGGACATCGAGAAGGGCGTGAAGCTCTCGGTCAATCTCCGGGGCAGGAACGCGGTGGACATCGTCGGCTACCGGGGCCGGAAGAATGCTCCTCTCATCGACATGCGCCGGGTGGCCCACTACGATCCCGGCGACTTCTGGGACGAGATTCGGAACCTGCCCGACGACCGGCTCATCCTGAATCCCGGAGACTTCTACATCCTGGGTTCGCGCAAGCGCGTGGTCGTGCCGCCCAATTGCGCGGCCGAGATGGTGCCGTTCGATCCGTCCGTGGGCGAGTTCAGGATCCATTACGCGGGCTTCTTCGACCCCGGATTCGGGTACGGCGAGGGCGACAAGGGGACGCGGGTGGTGCTGGAGGTTCGGGCGCATGAGGTGCCCTTCGTCATCGAGCACGGCCAAGTGGTCGGCCGGGTCGTCTACAGCCGGCTTCTAGAGGTCCCGGAGAAGATATACGGGGCGTCCATCGGCTCGTCCTACCAGCGGCAGGGCCTGGCCTTGAGCAAGCAGTTCCGGAGGTGAGCACGCACCGCCCTCCGCTTCGCGGTCCAGGCCGCCGAAAAGCCTCTCGCTTCGCGGCCTCGTCCGCCGAAGGCCTCCGACGCGGCCCCGCTCGGGAGCCTGGGTGCCTGGGCGCGCCATGTTCGGCCGCCCCGTAAGGCGCCTCCGACCGGCGGCGTCACCGCACCGGCGCACCGTCCGGATCGTAGGTGACGTGCGCCTCCATCACGAGATCGTGCAGTCGCCGGCACTCGCCGTCCATGCGGCGGAGCGGCTCGTCCCAGTCGGCCATGTCCGCGGTGTCGCGCCACTGCCGATGGATGTCCGCGGCGAGGTTGCCGGCCCCCCGCCGCGCCTCGTCGGTCGAGCCCGGGCCGGCCGCGAGCGCCCCGAGCTTGTCGGCGACCTCGTCGAGGGTGCGACCCAGCGACCGCGGAAGCTGCGCATCGCCGACGAGCAGGGCGAGCGCGCGCTCCGGGCGCACCCCCACGCCGTGGCAGCGCTTGTAGGCGTCGGACGCCTGGCAGATCCGCAGCAGGCTCGACCATTCGCCGTCGACGTGCCCCTCGTCGGGCCGCACCGCGGCCAGCTGCGCCATCAGCAGGGCGACCGTGAACTGGGCGCGCTCGATGAGGCGGCCGAGCCACAGGAACCGCCACCCGTCGTCCCGGTACAGGGTCGTCTCGGTGACGCCCGCGAAGGTGCCCAGCTCCTGCGCGAGGTCAGCGTAGAAGCGCTCGGGGGCCGTCTGCCAGATGTCCTCGATGCGCCGCTCGCGGAACCGCAGCCACGCCCGGTTCAGGCACGTCCACATCTCGGCGCTGATGCAGTGGCGCATCTGCCGCGCGTTCTCCCGGCCCTGCGCGAAGCTGTTGCGGATGGCGTCGGGGTTGGAGCGCTCGAACGTCACGTCGTCGGCCAGGGTGTAGGAATCGGCGAGCGCGTAGTCGTCGTCGTTCTCCTGCACCGCGATGGCCGGTCCCGGCGGGCGCCGGCCGAGCGCGCCGTAGATGCGCCGCCAGCCGAAGTCGATCTCCTGCACCGGCCGGTCGACCAGCGTCGTCATCTGCTCGCCCAGCAGGCGGCACCCGTTCTCGGTGCGCTCGAGGTGGCGGCCCAGCCAGTAGAGGCCCTCCGCGCTGCGCGCCAGCATCGTCACGACTCCAGCACCCAAACGTCCTTGCCGCCGCCGCCCTGACTCGAGTTCACGACCAGGCTCCCCCGGCGCAGGGCGACGCGGCAGAAGGCGCCCGGGACGATGCGGGTCTCCCGGCCCCTGAGCACGAAGGGCCGCAGGTCGACGTGCCGCGGCTCGAGCCGGCCGTCGATCAGGCAGGGGGCCCGCGAGAGCGACAGCACCGGCTGCGAGATGAACTCCGCCGGATTGGCCCGCACCTCCCGGGCGTACGCCTCCCGCTCGGCCGCGCTGGCGTGGGGGCCGACGAGCATGCCGTAGCCGCCCGATTCGCCCACGCGCTTGACGACCAGGCGATCGAGGTTGTCGAGCGTGTACTCGAGGTCTTCGGGCCGTCGGCAGAGGCGGGTCGGCACGTTGGCGAGCCGCGGCTCCTCGCTCAGGTAGTAGCGAATCAGGTCGGGCACGTAGGCGTACACGCTCTTGTCGTCGGCCACGCCCGTGCCCGGGGCGTTGGCGAGGGTCACGTTGCCCCGGCGGTACGCCTCCAGCAGCCCCGGCACCCCGAGCAGCGAGTCCTTGCGGAACACCTGCGGGTCGAGAAAGTCGTCGTCCACCCGCCGGTAGATCACGTCGACCCGGCGCAGGCCCTCCGTCGTCCGCGCATAGACGATGCCGTTCCGCGCGAGCAGATCGCGGCCCTCGACCAGCGCCGCCCCGATCTCGCGGGCCAGGAACATGTGCTCGTAGAAGGCGGCGTTCCACACCCCGGGCGTCAGCACCGCGATGTACGGCTCGGGACGTCCGGCGGGGGCCAGCT
Source organism: Vicinamibacterales bacterium (assembly GCA_965207675.1). Taxonomy (GTDB): domain Bacteria; phylum Acidobacteriota; class Vicinamibacteria; order Vicinamibacterales; family UBA8438; genus JAJEEA01. The sequence goes on along the minus strand of CBDBMY010000011.1, from coordinate 2,003,770 downwards.
CCCGAAGCGTCGCCAGCAGCAGCTCGCCGTAGTGCTCCACCTCGCGCACGCCGCAGCGGCGATACAGCCGGCGGAGGCTGGACTTCACCGCCTTGCGGTTGGCGACCATGTAGGAGACGCCCGAGGGCACCCGCAGGTTGTCCTCGAGCACCAGGAAACCGTCGTTCGTCCGCACCAGGTCGGTCCCGCAGACCGCGACCCACGTGTCGTGCGGCGGCGCGAACCCCCGCATCGCGGCGCGGTACTGCGGGCAGTCGCGGACCATCTCCTCGGGAATGACGCCGTCGGAGAACGCGCGGCCGGAACCGTACACGTCGGCCAGGAAGAGGTTCAGGGCCAGGACGCGCTGGGCGAGGCCCGCGTGCAGCGCCTTCCACTCGGCGGCCGACAGAATGCGGGGGATGCAGTCGATGGGGATGATGCGTTCGTCGGCTTCGCCGTCCCCGTACACCGTGAAGGTGATGCCCTCGTCGACGAACGACCGGGTCACGCGCTGCTGCGTCTCGGCCAGCTCCGGACCCGACACCCGGCGCAGCGCGTCATGGAGCGGCCGGCAGTGCGTCCGCGGCGCGCCATCGGGCCGCAACAACTCGTCGTAAACCGCCTCGTCGATCCGGTAGCCGTCGAAGTCCATGCGCGCCAACCAGCACAGGCACCGGATCGTAGCCGATTTCGTGTGTCATTTGGGAGATACGTGAGCCAGGGCAGCGACAGCCTGGAGACAAACGAGTCCTCTCATCCCGCCTTGTCGGGCGGGCGCCTCGGCGATCTGCCGGCGCCCTTCGGACGCGGTGCAACGCCGGGTTTCGCCAAGGGCTGCCAGGCTCCCGGGTCGGCCGCCGGAGGGCGGCGGCGCGTTTTCAATCGAAGCGGAGCGCCTCGACCGGGTCGATCCCGACCGCCCGGCGCGCGGGGCCGACGCACGCGGCCACCGTCGCCGCCGCCAGCACCGCCGCCACCGCGCCCAGCGTCGCGGGGTCGCGGGGAGACGTCTGCACCAGCAGGCTCTCGATCAGGCGGCCGACCGCGAACGCGCCCGCCGCCCCGAGCATCAGCCCCGCGCCGACCTGCGCGAGCCCGCGGCGCATGACGACCCAGACGACCTGCCCCGGCAGGGCCCCGAGGGCCATGCGGATGCCGATCTCCTGCGTCCGCTGCGTGACCGAGTACGCCGTGACCGCGTAGATCCCGACCGCCGAGAGGACGAGCGCGATGGCCGCGAAGATGCCGAACAGGCCGCTGAACAGCAGGTACGTCCACCGGCTGTCCCGCAGCCGGGCCGACATCGACCGGGCGCTGAACACCGGCAGCTCGGGGTCGACGGCCTGCACCGCCTCGCGGAGCTGCGGGACGAACCCGGCGGGGTTGCCGACGGTCAGGACCTGTATGGCCAGCGACGACTGCAGCGCGGCCGGGCCGCCGGTGTACAGCCGGTACGGCAAGTAGACCACCGGATCGGGATCGCGTTCCTGGAGGGCGAGCTGCCGGATGCTGGGATTCACCCCGACGATGGTCAGCCACGGGCCGGGCGGCCGGTCCTGCGCCCGCAGGCGGATTCGCCGCCCGATGGGATCTTCACCCGCAAAGAACCGGGCCGCGAACCGCGCGTTCACCACCACCGACTCCGCTCCCTCGCGGCCGTCCTCCAGCGTCAGCGCGCGCCCCCGCGTCAGCGAGACGCCGAGCGACTCGAAGTACCGCGCCCCGACGCTCAGCATCGTCACCGTGGGGGGCGGCGCGCCGGCGGGCGAGGGCCGCCCGTCGATCTCGAGCGTCCGCTGCAGCCCGCCGAAGAGGGGGAACGTGGTGGCCACGCTCGCGGCGCGGACCCCGGGCATCGCGTCGAGGCGTTGCTGGAGCCGCTCGACGAACCGAATCCGGTCCTCGGGTCCCGGGTACTTCCGGGCGACCAGCGTGACCTGTCCCGTCAGCACCCGGGCGGGATCGAACCCGAGATCGATCCGGTAGAGCTCCTGGAAGCTGCGAATGAACAGCCCCGCCCCCGCCAGCAGCACCACCGCCAGGGTCACCTCGACCACGACCATCGCCGCCGCGAGCCGGCGCGCGCGCATCCCGCCCGCCCCGGTGCGGCCCCCCTCGTGCAGCAGCTCGCCGACCGGCGTCTTCGACACGTGCAGCGCCGGCGCGAACCCGAACAGCACGCTCGTCCCGACGCAGGCCAGGACGAGGAACGCGACGACCGCGCCGTCGAGATGGAAGGTCATCCAGAACGGCTTGCCGACGTCGGCCGTCGCCATGTCGAGCAGGCGGATGCCGGCCGCGGCCAGCCCCAGGCCGGCCGCGCCGCCCGCCGCGCCGAGCAGGAGGCTCTCGACCAGCAACTGCCGCACGACTCGCCACCGCGTGGCGCCCTGCGCGACGCGGATGGCCACCTCGCGCGCCCGCCGGGCCGAGCGCGCGAGCAGCAGGTTGGCGACGTTGGCGCAGGCGATGAGGAGGACGAACGCCACCGCGCCCATCAGCGTCGGGACGATCAGCTCGACGTCGGCGGGGTTCGCCCAGTCGTTGAACATCTGGACAAAGGCGTCCGCGTTCTCGTTGGCGTCGGGATACTGCTGGCGGAGCCGCCCCGCGAGGGCGCGCACCTCGGCGTCGGCCGCGTCGAGACCGACGCCGGGGGCGAGGCGGCCGACGGTCGAGAGCATCCGGTTGTCGCGGCGGTCGAGGGCGTCGGTGGGCTGCAGGGGCCGCCACGTGTCCGAGTTCAGCGGGAACCGCATGCCTTCCGGCATGACGCCGACGATCGTCGACGGCTCGTCGTTGACCCGCACCACGCGGCCGAGCACGGCGGGGTCGCCCGCGTAGCGGTCCTGCCAGACGCGGTGGCTCAGGATGACGGTGCGGTCCGCGCCCCGCCCGCCCTCCTCGGGCAGGAAGTCGCGGCCGAGCAGCACCGGCTGGCCGAGCAGGCGGAACGTGTTCGGGGTGACCAGGGACCCCGTCACCCGCTCGGGCGGATTGTCGGCGTCGCTCAGGTTCGCGGTCCCGCCGGCCGTGAACGCCGCCAGTCCGCTGAACGAGGCGGCCGCTTCGCGGTAGTCCTCGAAGTCGGGGAGCGAGACGCCCCCGGTGCTGCCGAGGACGGTGTCGCGCGACGAGACGTTGACGATGCGTCCCGGCTCGTCGAACGGCAGACCGCGGATGAACACCGCGTGCACGAGCGAGAAGACGGTGGCGTTGGCCCCGATGCCGAGGCCGAGCGCCGCCACCGCCATGAGGGTCAGCGACCGGTCGTTGACCAGGCGCCGGAGGGCGTACCGGAAGTCCTGCCAGAGCGTCATACCGGTAACAACGAGCGAAGCCCGGCCGGGGTTCGCGCCGTGCTACCCTGTCAGCGGTGGACACCCACGCGGTCCCGAGACGCTGACCGCCGCCGGTGCCGATGAGGCGGGCGCTGCCGCCGTTGTCGATGTCGCTTCGGAACGCCGCTCCGACCAGGGCCGCGAACCGGCCACCAACTCCGACCTCGATCCCGGCGCCTTCTCGCCATGTGCCCGGTGAGCGGAGACAGGCAGTGCCGACGGCATGACCGAGCGACCCTACCACGAGCTGCTCAGGCGGATGCGGGACGCGTTCCCCGCACCGGTGTCGGACAGGAAGCACGACGCCTACTTCGTCTTCTCCATCCTGCGCGCCCTCGACGAGGTCGACGACCTGAAGTCGAAGGTGCCGCTGCTCGGCCGGCCGCGGGCGCTCGACTACGCGGCGGCGGAGCGGGCCGAGCTCAACGAGGAGGGCCGCAGTGTCGAGGAGGTCGCCCACCTGCTGGTCGGCCGGCTCGAGGGCATGCCGATCTGGGGGCATCCGCGGACGCAGATCAACGTCGTCCCCCCGCCCTCCATTCCGAGCGTCATCGGATCGCTGCTGCCCGCCATCTACAACCCCAACCTCGTCTCCGACGACACGTCGTACGGCCTCATGCTGACCGAGGCTGCGGTCGCGGCCATGGTCTCGCGGCTCGTCGGCTACGACCCGGCGCGCGCGGCCGGCGTGTTCACGTTCGGCGGCACCGGGACGGTGCTCTACGGGGCGAAGCTCGGCATCGAGAAGGCGTTCCCCGACGCGATGGAGGACGGCGTGCCCGCCGGCGCCGGCGTCATTCTGGCGTCGGCGCAGAGCCACTACTGCCGCCTGAACGTCGCCGGGTGGCTCGGTCTGGGCGAGAAGAGCGTCGTCGAGGTGCCGACGCACCTGCAGAACGACATTCGCATCGACCGCCTGGAGGTCGCCGCCCGCGAGGCGCTCGACCGGGGACGCCGCATCGCGGCCCTGGTGGCGACGATGGGCACCACCGACGCGTTCGGCATCGACGACCTCGACGCGGTGGCCGACCTGCGCGACCGGCTGGTCGAGGAATACCGCCTCGACTACACGCCGCACGTCCACGCCGACGCGGTCATCGGCTGGGCGTGGTCGGTGTTCAACGACTACGACTTCGAGGCGAACCCTCTCGGCTTCCGCCCGCGCACGGTGCGGGCGCTCGCCGCGGCGGGCCGGCGCATCGCGAAGCTGCACCGGGCCGACTCCATCGGCATCGACTTCCACAAGACCGGCTTCACGCCGTACGTCTCGAGCCTGTTCCTGGCCCGCGACCGCGCCGACATGCAGCTCCTCGTCCGCGGCCGCGAGCAGATGCCGTACCTCTTCCAGAGCGGGGAGCGGCATCCCGGGGTGTTCACCCTGGAGACGTCGCGGGGCGGCTCGGGCGTGCTCGCCGCCTACGGCAGCCTGCTGCTCTTCGGGCAGAACGGCTTCCGCGTGCTCCTCGGCCACCTGGTGGAGATGGCCGAGGTGCTGCGCGAGCACCTAGAGGGGCACGGCTCGACCACGGTGCTCAACGACGACGCCGTCGGCACGGTCACCGTCTTCCGCGTCTATCCGGACGGTGTCGACACCTGGACGATCAAGGACCGCGAGCGCACCGACCCCGCCGCCCGCGAGGAGCTGCGGCGCCACAACGACTACAACCGGCGCCTGTTCCGGCACCTCTACGACCGGGCGATGCGGGGCGAAGGCGTCCACATCTCGATGACCGACTGCTATCGGGAGACGGAGTACGGCGAGCCGGTGGTCGGCCTGAAGAGCTTCATCCTCTCCCCGTTCATCGACGAGCACGACGTCGAGCAGCTCGTCCGCGACATCCTCGACGCACGGCAGGCGATCCGGGACGCGTCCTGATCCGCACACGTTCCGCCTCTCCCGCGTTCCGAATCAGAGAGCCATGGACGTCGCCATCGCGGTTCGGGACGTCGCCTCGATCGCCGTGGCGTTCGTGCTCGGCCTGTCGTCCCGGGCGGTGGGGTTGCCGCCGCTGGTCGGCTTTCTCGCCGCGGGCTTCCTGCTCAACTGGCATGGAACCGTCAGCGGCGAGATGCTGCAGACGCTGTCGGACCTCGGCATCACCCTGCTGCTGTTCCTCGTGGGCCTGAAGCTCGACGTGAGGACCCTCGCGCGCCCGCAGGTCTGGGCCGTCGCCGGCCTGCACATGTCGATTGTCGTTCTGGTGCTCGGAACGGCCATCCACCTGCTGGCGCTGGCGGGCGCCTCGTTCCTGGCTGATATCGACTTCTCCCGGGCTCTGCTGATCGCGTTCGCGCTGAGCTTCTCGAGCACCGTCTTCGTCGTCAAGGTGCTCGAAGAGAGGGGAGAGACGGCCTCGCTGCACGGTCGAATCGCGGTCGGGATCCTCATCGTGCAGGATCTGGCCGCCGTCGCCTTTCTGGCTATCGCGGCAGGCGAGCGGCCTACCCTCTGGGCGCTGCCGTTGCTGATCCTGATTCCGCTGCGGCCGCTGCTGAGCCTGGTCCTGCAGCGGGTCGGCCATGGAGAGCTCCTCGTCCTCTACGGGTTCCTGCTCGCCCTCGGCGGCGCGGAGGCGTTCGAGCTGGCGGGTCTGAAGGGCGACCTGGGCGCTCTGGTCCTCGGCGTTCTGATCGCCGGCCATGACAAGGCCGACGAGCTGGCGAAGACGATGATCGGCTTCAAGGACCTGTTCCTGGTCGGCTTCTTCCTGTCCATCGGCCTGTCCGGGCCGTTGACGACGGAGGTGGTGCTCGTCGGCGCGGCCGTCACGCCGTTCGTGTTCGTCAAGTCGGCTCTCTTCCTGGGTCTGCTCGCGCGGTTCCGGCTGCGCGCCCGAACCGCGCTGCTGGCGTCGTCGAGCCTGACCAACTTCAGCGAATTCGGGCTCATCGTCGCCGCCGTCGCCGTCGCCAACGGCTGGATCGACGGCGTGTGGCTGAGCGTCATCGCGGTCGCGCTGTCGCTGTCGTGCGGCATCGCCGCGGGAGTCGATTCCGTCGCCGATCGGGTCTACGCGAGATACCGGACGGCGTGGCTCCGCCTTCAGCGACGAGAGCGTCTCGTCGACGACCGGATGCTCGACACCGGGGGGGCGACGATCCTCGTTCTGGGCATGGGCCGCGTCGGCGCCGGGGCCTACGAGGCGATGCGCCGACGGCACGGCGAGACCGTCGTCGGGGTGGACATCGATCCGAGAACGGTCACGAAGCACCGGTCGGCCGGGTCAAACGTGCTGCTCGGCGACCCGAGCGACGCGGACTTCTGGGACCGCATTCAGGACACGAACACCGTCGAGCTGGTCATGCTGGCGCTGCCGAACCTGACCGCCAGCCTCGCCGTTCTCGATCGACTCCGGGCCGCTTCGTTCAGGGGCCGGGTGGCCGCCACGGCCAGGTTCCGGGATGAGATCGAGCCGCTCGAGCGGGCCGGCGCGTCGGTCGTGTTCGACGTCTACGAGGAGGCCGGCTCGGGGTTCGCAGCGCATGTGACCGCACGAGAGACCACTCCGCGCTTCCGGCCGGGAGGCATCGACTGACTCTGGGTTCCGGGCGTGCGTGCGCGACGGCGGTTGTACCCCCGCAAAAGATCGCGAGAGGCCGTCTCGCGCCAAGTGGCGCCCGCTGCCCGGCGATGTCTCCATCTCCGGCGTAGGAGCCGGGCGGTACATTCCCACGCCGGCCGGCCTCGACGGCGGTGGAGAGGCGATCGGAGGAGCGCCGCTCGCCTCCAGTGCGGATATCGACGAGGCGTCACGGTGGTGCGTGGGCGACGACGCCGAGCGGACGGAGCGACGGCCGCGGCGGGGCGGCTGCCCTACTCGGCGAACTCGTAGACCAGACGGTCGGCGGCAACGCCGTCGAGCTGCAGGGCCACCCGACCGGGACCGGGGCCGTAGGCGGCCCGGTAGCGTGTCCTGACGATGGCGAGGTCGAAGGCGTACGAGTGCGTCAGCCATGCCTCGCACGCGTCGCCGTTCGCGTCGTGCCGAAGCACCGCGGGAAGCCGCGCCGGCGACGATTCGGTGAACGACGCGGCGATGACCAGCGTCAGGGCGTGGGCCTCGCACCCGCCGGCGTACGACACCGAGACCGACAGCGTGTCCCCCATGATGGCGGCGTGGTTCAGGACGTAGTCGTCATCGCCCGACGTCGTAACGGTGCCGGCGACGACCACGGAGCCCGCGCGTGGGGAGACCGGCGCAGGTGTGCCGACCGACACGGCCGTCGGTCCCCCGGGCGTCCGTGGCTCCGTGCAACCGGCCGCAACGAGCAGGACCGCCAGTATTGCAGACAGCGCAGCCGACTTGGCGGGCACGGTTTCCATTCGGCCTCGACGGGTCGTCAGGTCAGGCTCGGCACGTGCGAGTAGCGCGCCTGCCCCTGCACGCCGTACGAGGCGTTGAAGACCAGCTCCGGCCGCTCGCCCTTGACCACGCGCGGCATGAAATGCTCCAGTCGCTCGACCAGGTCCTTCCCCCATGTCCTTCCCCCCTCCACGGGGACCATCTGATGCCCGCCGGCCTTCAGCGCGGATGCGATGCGCGCGATCGTCCTTCAGTCCGATCTTCTCGCGGTTCGGCATGCCGAACAGGTTGATGACGTTGCCGGCCCCACGGTTGTAGACGACGGCGACTTTCATGCTCCGCTTCGCTCCATGGGCCCGCGCCACGCGGGCCGCGACCGTGCCGCCGCCCGCGTCCGCCTCGATTGAGTTCGGAGGCGGGTCGGCGGCAGGGCCTGAATCGACTGTATGCCATCATGGAACGGGGCAACGCGGCACCCCCGGAGCCCGGATCCCCGCGCGGGCCCGCGTCCACCCCGTTTCGGGCGGCTCGGCGACGGCGAATCGCCCCGGTCCCGAGGGTCTCCTCACGCCGGCCGACCTGCGCCGCGAGCGCGCGTCCCTGCGGGGCGGTCTGCGGGTGATTCTCGATGACGTCCATCGCCCGGAGTCCAAGACATCCCGCACCCGCGGTGCCCGGCACGGACGCCTGGACGGGCGCCGCGCCTTCTCGATGAGGCCCTCCCCGGAGTCGAAGACATGCCGCACCGCCGTCGAGTCGACGGCCGGCCGCATCATGAACCCCGAGGTCTTCGCGCTGGCCGAGGACCTGTCGGTCGGCAGCGCGGTCGCGACGCTCCAGGGGTCGCGCAAGGTCGAGATGGTCTCCTACCTCTACGTCGTCGACGAGCACGGCCGGCTCCTTGGGGTGGTCTCGCTGCGGCGGCTGCTGCTCATGCCTCCCGAGACGCCGCTCAAGGCGATCATGACGAGAGACCCCGTCCGCGCCGGCGTCGACACCCATCAGGAGGACGTGGCCCGCGAGGTCGCCGACTACAACCTGCTGGCGATTCCGGTGGTGGACGAGGACGGCCGGCTGGCCGGGGTCTCACCGTCGACGACGTCATCGGCGCCATCAAGGACGAGGCGGCGGAGCTTCCTTCGCTACTTGTAGGCGTCCGGTGCTTCGGTACACCCTCCTCCTCGGTCCTCTTCGTGTTCACTCGGGCGCGCTCGTGAAGGAGGGCGACCGGACTTGCCGTAGATTCCCTCCAAAGACTCGACCTCCAGACTGGTTCCGAATGTTGAGGGCGCAGGTGCGAATGCGAACCGATTGGCGTACGGTGGCGCGACTGGCGCTCTTGACGGGCCTGACGACGACCGCGGCCGGCGTCGATGGCGCCCAGGAGCCCGCCGCCGAGGAGACACGCTGGTCCGAGCCGACCGAGCTCGCCCTCGGCCGAGCCGTCGTCGCGCGCGTGACGCTGATCGACCCCGACGGCGCGCCCGGCAGCGGCGACGAGCTGTTCGAGACGGTCATGGACGGCGGCGTGCTGCTCGACTTCGGGACGGGGCAGATTCGCAAGGCGGGGCTGGACGCCATCTTCCGGACCGCGCTCGTGATCAGCTTCTGACGACGTTCCGGCAAGGGGGACGGCCGGTGCGGACTCACCGGTCGCGGCGCGCCGGCTCGACTGCCCCTGGAGGCGTTGGGAAGCGCAACGGCGGCGCCGAGTCGTCGCGGAGCTGCTTCGGGGCGTCGGGCCGGACGTGGATGTCCATCTGCGGGAAGGCGATCTCGATGCCCTCGCGGCGGAATCGGTGCGCGATCGCGGTGTGGAGGGCATGGATGGCGGGAAGCCGTTCCTCGATGTCCTGCACGTAGGCGCGGATGGAGAACTTCAGGGCGCTGTCGCCGAACTCCTCGAAGGTGACGTTGGGCTCGGGCGTCTCCAGCACCCGCGGGTCGCCGGCCACGATCTCCTGCAGCACCCGCGTCACCTGGTCGACGTCGGACTCGTAGGCGACCCCCACGAAGACCGTCACCCGGTTCGCCGCGTCCGACAGCGTCCAGTTGAGGAGCTGGCCGGTCACCAGGTCCTTGTTCGGGACCACGAGCTCCTTCAGGTCCCAGTCCCGAATGGTCGTCGCGCGAATGCGGATGCGCGTCACGACCCCGGTCACGCCCCCGACGGTGATGGTGTCGCCGACCCGGACCGGCCGCTCCACGAGCAGCAGCAGCCCCGACACGAAGTTCGCGAAGATCTCCTGCAGACCGAAGCCGAGGCCGACGCCGAAGGCGGCGACGAGCCACTGCACGCTGGACCAGCTGACCCCCAGCACCCCGAAGACGGCGAGCCCGCCGCCGAGGACGAGCGCATAGCGGCTCATGCTGGTCAGCGCGTACCGCGCGCCCGGCTGGATGGGCAGGTGGAGCAGCAGCATCTCGAGCAGGGCCGGCACGTTGCGGGCGAGGGCCGCCGTCAGCACCGTCACGATGACGACGAGGCCCAGGTGCTCGAGCGTGAACACGCCCTCCGCGCCGGGCTCGGCCCCGAGCGGCCACAACGTCACGCGGTCGAGGACGCTCAGCGCCGGCACCATGTCCGACCACACCAGCCAGGCCCCGGCCAGCGCCCCGGCCGTGGTCAGGGTCCGGATGAGGCGGCGCGTATCGACGTCGATCTGCCCCAGGTCGGGCAGCGGCTCCGCCGGCTCCCCGTCCTCCGCCTGTGCGCGCTCGCGGCGCTGGCGGAACGCGAGCGTGCGCCGGCTGACGAGCACCCGGCGCGACACCATGCCGTACGTGATGACGACCGCGGTGGCCAGCCAGACGGTCTCCAGGGACTTGGCGACGAGCTCGCCGGCGGCGTACATGTAGCCGGCGAGCGCCACGCCGGCCAGGACGAGCGGGATGCAGACGGCGGCGCCGTACCACACGTTGCGCAGGCGTTCCGGCCAGTCGCCGCGATGGGTCGCGAAGAACTGGCCGAATACGCCGCGCGCGGGGTGGAGCACGCCGGCCAGGAACACCGCGCCCGCGACCTGCAGGCCCACCAGGGCGAGCCGGCCCAGCGCGTGATGCCGGGCCTGGTCCTCCTGGGAAGCCAGCGCCGCGAGCACGAAGGCGCACGGCAGGGCGGCGGCGGCGAACCAGCGCAGATGCCTCCCGAGCACTTCGACGGCCCGCGAAGACCACCGGAAATGGGCGGCCATCAGCCCGTGCGGCCGACTCGACTGCCGCAGGAGCTCGAGCGGGAAGAACGTGACCGCCACCGCCGCGAGGCCCGCGCCGACCGCCTGCCCGAGCTCCGAATCGCCCGAAGCCGCGGCCACGCGGCGCGCGAGCAGCCACGCCAGGGCCGGCCCGGGAAGGGCAATCGCGACGGTGAGCAGCAGGCCCTGGGCCGTCGGCGCGTACCGGGTGGCGGTGCCCGCCGCGGCCCGCCGGCCGCACGCCGCCAGCGCAGTGCGGAACCGCGGCCAGGCGACAGGCGTCGCGATAAGGAGCGCGAGCACCGGGGCGTATCCCCAGGGGCCCCGTGCCGCGTCGCTCGCCAGCGTGCGCGCCAGCGCCGCCCACTGGGCCGGGTGCAGCAGCCATGCGGCGGCGTCCCGCGCCGCCGCCAGATCCGACCAGGCGATGAGCTCGGCGTTCCGCGTCCACAGGACGCGTTCGTCGATGAAGCGGAGGAACGCCTCGCCGGTACCCTGGAGCTCGCCGGAGGTCGTCCCCGTCTGCACGAGGACGTCGAAGTAGCGCGCCTGGTCGTCGAAGAGCAGCCCGAGGTAGGTGCGCTGGGTCTCCAGCATGCCCCGCACCGACGCCGTCACTTCCTCGCCGGGCTCCCGGTCGAGCCGCCGGCCCAGCTCGTCGCGGGGCGGCTCGCCGTCGGGCGCGAGGAGGGCCGCCGCCCGCCCCTCGACGTCGGCCAGGGCCAGACGCCGCTCGTCGAGATCGAACATCTCCTCCTGCACGATCTGCGTCCGTTCCTCGACCGCCCGGCGTTCCTCCCGGTAACCATCGATGGCTTCCGGCAGGCCGGCGCGGTGCCGCTGCAGCAGCAGGCCCACCGCGCCGGTCTGGCCGAGGGCCGCCACCCGCTCCCGCGTCCGTGTGAACCGCTCGTCGAGGTCCGCCAGGGCCGCGCGGCTCTCGCCCAGGCGCCTCTCCGCCAGGTCGAGCCGGCTGACGAGCTCCTGGCGCCGCGCCGTCAGCGCGTTGTTGGTGGTGGCGAGGGCCAGCAGCACCTGACGCGTGCGCTCCGATTCGCCGCCGGCGACGAGGCCGAGCCGGGTCGCCTGGGCGCGGGCCTCGTTCGCCTGCTGGGACGCATCGAGGCGGCGCAGGGCGGCGGTCGCGGCGTCGAGCTGTTCCAGCTGCTCCTGCAGGCGGGCAACGTCGCGCGCGGCCAGCTCTCGCCGGTGGGGCAGGAGCGGGCGCTCCGCGTCGTAGGCTACCAGCTCCCGATCGAGCGCCGCCGAGTGGTTTACGACGTGCAGGCGGCGGGCGGCGAGCAGCGACCGGCGTGCCTCGGCCTCCATCGGGCTTGCGTCCGAGGCGGCCGGAACCTCCAGATCGGCTTCGATTCCCGCGGCGTCCTCGGCGAGCTCCGCCAGCGTCTCGCGTATCTCGCCGCGGCGCGACGTGCGCCCGAGAGGCTCCGCGTCCGCTGCCGTCAGGCGGGACGCCGCCTCCTGGAGCTGCCGCTCGACCTCGGCGCGCCGCTGCTCCAGGGTGTCGAGGCCGTCCGCCGCGGAGATCGGCGGCGCGTCGGCCTCCGGCGCCGTCATCGCCGCCTCCAGATCCTCGAGCGCGGCCGGGGCCTCGGTGGTTCGGCGCGAGAAGTCGAGCGCCGTCACTCGCCAGCGGGCGGCCGCCTCGAGCTCGGACAACGCCTGCTGGTACAGGCCGCGGATGCTCGCGCGGGCGGCGTCGTCGAGGCTCTGGTCCTGCGCCATCTCGAGCAGGCGCTGGTCGATGACCGCGACCGAGGCGGGAGCGGCCTCCGGAGGCTGGGCCGCCGCCGGTCTCACGCCCCAGAAGGCGCTCGCCACCACGAGACACGCCGCCGCCACGGCCGCTCGGCGTTTCGGGTTCATGTCACAAAGGTCAGAAAGGCTTGTCGTCAACGCTGCCCGCGTCGGATCAGCCAGCGTACCACGGTTGAAGATCCGCGATCATCGCGTTGGGCCGGGCCGCAGCCGGGCCGCGATTGTGCGCCGAGGGGCGTCCTGAAGGGGCGGAACGGATGAAGGCGACCGAGGGAGGCTTGTCGGGGATGGCACCCCTCGGCCGCTGGTTCTGCGGGGGCGGGTCCGGCTGCGACCTCCGTCGGCTATTCAGGTAGGCCGAACACGAACAGGTTGTTGCCGAAGCTCGGCCTCAGCTCCGGGGTCATCCGCAGGTTGATCGAGGCGTTGGCGGAGGTGCCGGTGCCGACCGCCACGTACTGCCGGCCGTCGACCGCGAACGTGACGGGGTAGCCGCTGACCGGCGAGCCGAGGTTGATCTCCCACAGCACCGCGCCGGTGTCCTGGTCGAAGGCCCGGAAGCGGCCGTTGGCGTCGCCGCCGAAGAGCAGCCGGCCGCCGGTGGCGACGAGCGACATGGTGGCCGCGCGCTGCTCGTGGAGCCAGCGGGTGGCGCCGGTGTCGACGGCGATGGCGCGGACGGTGCCGAGCCGGTCGGTGCCGGGGGCGAGCTGGTGCCGGGCCGCGAGCATGTAGGTCGAGCTGCCGCCCTCGGTCGTCGACAGCAGCCGCTGGCAGGCGTTGCGCAGGGGGAAGTACATGGTGTGGGTGAGGGGGCTGTAGGCGCCGGCCTCCCAGTCCTTGCCGCCGGCCCAGCTCGGACAGGCCAGCAGCTCCTGGCCCAGGGCCGAGAAGATCACCTCGGCGTTCTCCGTCACGTCGCCGGTGGCGCCGTCGATGTGGGTGATCACGTTCTGGGCGACGGTGGGGTTGGCCCACAGGAACTCGCCGGTCTCGCGGTCGAGCGTGTAGACCACGCCGGTCTTGCCGGGGATGCCGGTCATCACCCGACGCTGCTCGCCCGGCTGCAGGCGGGGGTTGATCCAGGCGACGGCGTCGGGGTCGGGCGCGACCGCGGTGTCGACGAGCAGGCGCTCGAAGGGGTGGTCGAGGTCCCAGTCGTCGTTGAGGTGCTGGTAGTACCAGGCGATCTCGCCGGTGTCGGCGTCCAGCGCGAGGGTCGAGTTGTGGTAGAGGTGCGCCAGCTCGGGGCCGCCGAGCATGAACTTCGGGGCCGGCGAGGTGACCGAGGTGCCGATGTACACGAGGTTCAGCTCGGGGTCGTAGCTCGGCACCATCCAGGTGCCGACGTGCTTGCGCCGCTCGAACGGCACGTCGCCCCACGTCTCGTCTCCCGGCTCCCCCGGCCCGGGGACGGTGCGGCGCCGCCACAGCTCCTCTCCCGTGAGGGCGTCGTGCGCGGTGACGACGCAGGCATCGGGGGTGGCGGTGGCGCGGCAGCTCCGGCCCGAGACGACCCTGCCGCCGGCCACGATGGGACCGGCCGTCTGCAGGGCGGGGTTCACCGTGTAGTCGAGGACCTGCGTCTCCCACACCATCTCGCCGGTGACGGCGTCGAGGGCCATCAGGTAGTCGTCGCCGGTGGTGTCGAGGAGCAGGCGGTCGTAGATGGCGATGGTGCGCTTGGTGGTGGCCAGCCCGCCCATGTGCTCGCCGAGGTCGTCGGGCAGGTCGCGCCGGTGCTCCCAGATCAGGTCGCCGGTCGCCGCGTCGATGGCCTGGATGACGTCGCCGGGGTTCGGCATGTAGAGCACGCCCGCGGTAGGCGAGGGGCGTGCCCTGCTGGCTTCCCTGGTTCAGGGCGCGGGTCCAGACCAGGCGCAGGTCGCCCACGTTGTCGCGGTCGATCTGGTCGAGGGGGCTGTAGCCCCAGCCGTCGAGGGTGCGGCGCCACATGAGCCAGTCTTCCGGCGCCGGGTCGCGGAGCATGGCGTCGGTGACCGGCACGAAGTCGGCCGGCGGCGGCTGCGCCGCGGCGGGAGTGGGCTCGAGGGCCAGCCCGAGCAGGATCAGGGCTACGGTCGAGGCCGGCCCCACCGTCGCGGATCTTCGGAATCGGACACCTTCGGTTCGAGTCATCGGGGCAGAGTACGCCACGACGTCATGCCAGGCAAGATGACCGCACACGTCCGGGCCGTTGCCGTTCGCGCCTGCCCCGGCGGAGCTTCCGGGCGACCCGTGAGGGACTCGTCGGAGGCGACTTGAGTCATGCCGTTGACAGTGCGACTACCGCCTCGCCACCGTGCCGCGGTCGATTCAGTGGGATGAGGTCGGGGGCAAATGCTGGAGGTCGTGGACCGCTGGCTATGTGCTTGAGTAATTTACTCAAGGGTATAATCATGACTCATGGCCTTTGAGCGCGCCCAAGTCGCGGCCCTGGTCCGGCGCCTGTCGGGCAGGCCGGCATTCATCCAGACCCTGTTCGGCCCGCGACAGACCGGCAAGACCACGATCGTCCGGCAGGCACTCTCGCAGCTCGATCGAGAGTCCCGCTATCTGGCCGTCGACGAGCCCGAACCTGCGGGTCTCCGCGATGCGCCGTACGACGTCGATGCGCCGGTCGCCAGGGTGTCCGACACGCGCGACACCCGCTGGATTGTGCGGCAGTGGGAAGACGCCCGGCGCACGGCCGAGCGGTCCGACCGCGGCGCGGTGCTGGTCTTCGACGAAATCCAGAAGATCGCCCGCTGGTCGGAAGCGGTCAAGGGGCTCTGGGACGCGGACCGGGCCAGGGAATGCCCCCTGCACATCGTCATCCTGGGCTCGGCACCCATGTCGATGCAGGCGGGGCTGAGCGAGAGCCTCGCGGGCCGGTTCGAGCGCATCCCGGTGACCCACTGGTCGTTCGCGGAAATGTCGGCGGCGTTCGGCGTCAGCCTGCCGGAGTATCTCTACTTCGGCGGCTACCCGCGCGGTGCCGTGATGCGTGGGAACGCCGACCAGTGGCGGGACTACATCCTGCAGTCCATTGTCGAGCCGCACCTCGAACGCGACCTCTTGTCGATGACCCGGGTGGACAAGCCGGCCCTGCTCAAGCGGCTCTTTGAACTCGGTACTGAGTGGTCCGGGCAGATCCTGGCGTACAACAAGATGTTGGGCCAGTTGCAGGATGCCGGGAACACGACGACCCTGGCGCGTTACCTCGATCTGCTCGCCGCCTCCGGCCTCCTCGCCGGGCTTCAGAAATACGCCGGTCGTGCGCCCCGTCGGCGCGGGTCGAGTCCCAAGCTGCTGGCGCTCGATACCGCGTTCATGACCGCGGGATCGGGCTACTCCCTCGACGAAGCGATGGCGGATCGCACGTATCGGGGACGCCTGACGGAGACCGCCGTCGGGGCGCATCTGTTCAACACCGCCTCGACCGCGACCCGGCTGTACTATTGGCGCGACGGTCCGCGCGAGGTCGACTTCGTGCTGCACCGCGGGCCACGGCTCGTCGCCATCGAAGTCAAGAGCGGATCGCGGAGGGCGGATCCGCGCGGCATGGACGCGTTCTCGTCGAGTTTCCGGCCCGCCCGGATGCTGGTCGCCGGTGAAGGCGGCATTCCCCTCAACGAGTTCCTGTCGGCCCCCGCCGACCACTGGCTGGACGAGCCATGAAGGGCGCCCGCGTACCGCGAACATGCACGCCGGTGTCCGGGCAACGCGGGTCGAACCGCCACGAGGCCGGCGCGCCCGCGCGCGGGGGAGAGTCTCGGCTGCTGAGCGCGCATCGGGACGATTCGGCGTACGTCCTCTTGGGTGATCCGGGAGCGGGGAAGACCACCGCCTTCCAGGACGAGCACCGGGCGCTCGGCCGCGCGCGCACCCACCTGATTAACGCGCGCGACTTCAGGACGCTCGCGCCACGGACCGAATGGCGCAACAAGACCCTGTTCATCGACGGCCTCGATGAGGTTCGGGCGGGGTCGCCCGACGCGCGCACGCCGTTCGACGCGATCCGCGAGCGCCTCGACGTGTTGGGCAGGCCGCGCTTCAGGCTGTCGTGCCGGGCCGCCGACTGGCTCGGCGCCAACGACCGCCGGCACCTGGAGTCGGTCTCGCCGGACAACCGTATCACCGTGCTCGGTCTCGATCCGCTGACGTCCGACGATGCCCTGCGGATTCTCGACGGGGACGGCGACGGACCATCCGACGCGGCGTCGTTCATCGAGTCGGCCAGAGACCGCGGTCTCGACGCCATGCTCGCGAATCCGCAGAGTCTCGTCATGCTGGCCGACGCCGTCGGCGCGGGCGGCGAGTGGCCGACGAGCCGTACCGAGACGTTCGAGCGGGCGTGCCGGTCGATGGCCGAGGAGATGAACGAGGAGCACGCCAATGCACTTGAGGACTGGCATGCCCCGCCCGACGTTCTCGTCGATGCTGCCGGACGACTGTGCGCCGGACTGCTCCTCGCTGACCGCGACGGTTACGCGCTGCGTCAGGCGGCATCCGACGCGCGCTATCCGTTGCTCGACGGCTGCGTCGCGGAGCCCGAGGGCTCGCCGGAATCGGCTGTCGGTGCCGCGAGCACCGGGCCGGGCGGTGCGCGCCGGCTCTCTCGCCGTGCACTCGGCACGCGGTTGTTCACGTCGCCGTCAGCAGACGGGTGTTGCTCCCCGGTCCACCGCCACGTGGCTGAGTTCCTGGCGGCGAGACACCTCGCTCGGCTGATCGAGGCCGGACTGCCGGCCCCGCGCGTCCTGGCGCTGATCGCCGGCGGCGACGGTACCATCGTGACCGCGCTCAGAGGCTTCTCGGGGTGGCTGGCGGCGTTGTGCCGGTGTTCCGGCGTCCGACGGGCGTTGATCGATCGCGACCCGGTCGGCGTCGCACTGTATGGTGACGCCGCCGGTTTCTCTACCGATGACAAGCGCCGGTTGCTGCAGGCGGTGCACCGCGACGCATCGCGGCTCGTCGAATACCCGTCGTCGTCGGGTTCCAGGTCGTTCGTGACAGCCGATCTCGAGCCCGCGCTACGGGAGATCCTGACCGATCCGGACCGCGGACGCGAACAACAGAGCTTCGTCTACTTCGTCCTGCGTGCGGTCGCCGCTCCGCTTCCGGGCGTGTCGGAGCTGCTGCTCGAGGTCGTCCGGGACGACGGTCGTTACGCGGACGTTCGTTCGACCGCGTTGCAGGCGTTCATCCGCGCGATGCCGGGCGGGCAGGACAGGGAGGCGGCGCTCGTCGTCCTGCTCGACGAAGTCCACCGTGGAATCGTCCCTGACCCCGATGGCGAGCTTCGGCAGGAGTTGCTGTCGCATCTGTATCCGGGCTTCCTGCCGGCCTCCCGTGTATTGGACTACCTCACCGAGGGGCCGGGCGGGACGAGCTTCTGGCACTCGCTTCCAGAACGAGCGACGGATACGGACGTGGCCGTCCTGCTCGACCATCTGGCCCGCCGGCGGGACGCGCCCGATCCGGCTGCGGCCGGTGCGGGTCGGGAGGCGACGGATCCGGCCCTGGCGGGCCTGAACACGCTGGACCTGCTGGCGCGCGGTCTGGAGGCGCACGGGGACGCGCTGGACGCCGGGCGCCTCTGGGACTGGCTCGGCGTCGGCCTGGTTTCCCGGCCGTACGCCGAAAGCCTGGCGTTGCTCGATGATGAGACGGGCGCCGGCAACGGCGGCCCCGTGCCGCTCGTGCACGCCTGGCTGGCGGCGCGGCCGGACCGGCAGAAGGCGATCGTCGCGGAGGGCCTGCGGCGCTGGACCGCGTCGGGGCATTCGGCCGGCGGGCCCGGCATCGACGAACGTCTCTACGAGGCCGATCCGCCGCCGGACCTCGCCTGCTGGTGCCTGGACGAAGCGCTCGACGCCGGGATCTGCATGCCGCCGACTGGCTGCTCCGCCGCGCGCTGCGCGCCGTGGTTACGGGGGCCGGCGCCGGGGGGCTGTCGGTCGACGGCCTGCGGGAACGAACCAGCGGCCATGACCGGCTGCGGCGGCAGCTCCGGGACATGCTCGCCAGTCCGGTCGATGCGGCTCGCAGCGCGCGCCGGCAGACCTGGCTCGCGACGGACGAGCAGCGCCGGCAGCCCCTGCTGCAGGCCGTTCGGGCGCAGGCAACGGCGCTGAGTGAGAACCGCTGCCCTCCCGCGCTGCTCCGTCCGCTGGCCGCCGCGTGGTTCGGGCTGCTGCCGCAGATTACGGGGGACGACGCCCGGACGCGGCTGCGCAATCTGCTCGCCCCGGACACCGGACTGGTTGACGCGGCGCTCGCGGGCCTGCGCGGCGCGCCGGCACGTGTGGACGTGCCGTCCGCCGAGGACATCGTGCGGAGGGCCGCCATGGCCGAGGAATACCATCTCGCTCTGCCCGTCCTGGCCGGCGTGGTCGAGAACGGCATGACACAGCCGGACGGCCCGCTGACGCTCGACGGACACGCGCTCCGCAGCGCGCTCGCGTTCTACTTCACCAAGCCTGTCTCCCGCGCAGACCGCTGGTATCGCCGGGTCGTCCGCTCACGTCCCGAGATCGTTGCGGATGTGCTGCGCCGTCATGGCTCCGCCGAGCTGCGACAGGGCAGCCCGGCCGTCCCCGCGCTCGACCGGCTGGCCACCGACCCGGAGCACCGCGAGGTGGCCGCCCGCGCCGCTCTGCCGTTGCTGCGCTCGTTTCCGACGCGCTGCCGCAACGCGCAGGTCGACGCGTTGACCATCCTGCTTTGGGCGGCGCTGCGCTGGGCCGACCGGTCGGAATTGCGCCGGCTGATCGAGCGAAAGCTCGGCGCGCGGAGCATGAACGACGCCCAACGCACACAGTGGTTGGCGGCCGGTCTGGTGACGTCGCCGGAGCGGTGGCGCGGACCGGTTGAGGAATTCGTACGGGGCCGGGACCCTCGCATCCGGCGACTGTCGGCGTTCTTCGTCACCGACCGGGAGCCCGGTTTGACTCACGACATGAGGGCGCCCGAGCTGGCCCTGCTGATCCGTCTGCTGGGGCCGGTCTTCGGCCCTCGTCTGCCGCGCGGCACCACCGGCGGGTCGATCGATCTGGAGGTTTCGCTCGCCATCGGCGATCTGATGGACCGCCTCGCCGCGTCCCCGGACCGCGCCGCCGGCGAAGCCCTGGCGGATCTGTCGTCAGACCGCGCGTTGTCCGCCTGGCGCGACGCCCTGGTCCGCGCGCGCGACGCGCAGCGGGTCGTTCGGCGCGACGCCACCTTCCGGACCCCGAGCATCGAGCAGGTCCGCCGGACGCTGGCGAACGGTCCGCCCGCCAACGCCGGGGATCTGGCGGCGCTGCTGGTGGACCGGCTGCGCGAGATCGCCGAGGAGATCCGCACCGGCAACACCAACGATTGGCGCCTGTTCTGGAACGAGGGCCCGCACCGCGAACCGATCGCGCCGAAACATGAGAACTCATGTCGAGACGCGCTGCTGTCTCGGCTTCGGGAACGCCTTGTCGGGACCGCCGACGCACAGCCCGAGGGGAATTACGCGAATGACCGGCGGGCGGACATTCGAGTCGCGTGCGGGAGCTTCCACGTGCCGATCGAGGTCAAGAAGGACTCGCACCGCGATCTGTGGAGCGCCGTGCGTGACCAGTTGCTCGCGTACTACGCACAGGATCCCGCGACCGACGGATATGGCATCTATCTGGTGTTGTGGTTCGGCGAGCAGGGTCCGCCGCCCCGGGACGGCCCGCCGCCCGGCAGCGCCGGAGAGCTCGAGACACGCCTGACCGAGTCGCTGTCCGCGGCGGAGGCTCGCAGGGTCGTCGTCTGCGTGGTCGACGTCAGCCGACCGCCTGCCCCGAACACAATCGAGAGGTTCGATCGGACCCGGTAGCGACGCCCATCAGGCGCGGGTTCGGGTGGCGCGCGCCCCCGGGTCGCGAGGTCGAGCACGCACGGCGGGCATAGAATGGTGGCGTCATGCCGTCGGCGCGGAACGAGCTGGACCTGTTCAAGCCTGGCCCCGGGGGCCTGCCGCCGTACTTGGCCGGCCGGGAGCGAGAGCAGCAGATCTGCCGCGCGTTTCTGGACCGTCTTCGGCAGGGCGCCGCCCCGCCGCGCGATCTGATCCTCTACGGACCGCGCGGCAACGGCAAGACGACGCTGCTCTCCTGGCTTCACGAGGTCGCCCGCGAGCGCGATGCGGTCGACGTGATCCACCTGACGCCGGCGGCCGTTCCCACCGAAGAGAAGCTCGTTCGCCGCCTCCTGTCGCCGACGTGGTGGCGACGGTTGCTGCCCGGCGAGGTCTCCATCTCCGGCGTCCGGTGGCGAGCGGGACAGTCCCCGGATGCACCCGCGCTGGACGAGGTCCTGGCCGCCCGCACCGGCAAGAAGCCGCTGCTGCTGTTGCTGGACGAAGCGCATACGCTGGATGCCGGAGTCGGCCATGCGCTGCTGAACGCCGGCCAGATCGTCGGCCGCAAGCAGCCGTTCCTGCTGGTCCTGGCCGGTACGCCGCACCTGGAGTCGCGCCTGAGCGAGATGGATGTCTCGTTCTGGAGCCGTTCGGAGCTCCTGCCCATCGGCCGCCTGGACGCGGCGGCGACGGCCGACGCGCTGCGGTTGCCGCTGGCGGGCGAGAAGGTGGCCGTCGACGACGACGCGCTGGCGCAACTCGTGGCCGCCAACCAGGGCTATCCGTACTTCGTGCAGTTGTTGGGCGAGGCGCTGTGGCGGCGCGTGGTCGCGGGTGGGTCGTCGGCCGGCCGGCGTATCACCCGGACGGACGTGGCGGCGGTCGCGGCGGACTTCGAGCAGAAGAAGGGGCGCTACTACCTGCAACGCTACAACGAGCTGCATGACCAGGGGCTGCTGCCGGCGGCGCGCGCGGTGGCCGAGGCGTTCGAGAAGCGCGAACGCCTGGACGGCGCGCAGCTCGAAGCCGCGGTCCGGCGGGGCCTGGGCGAACGGGGGGATGAGAAGCGGACGGCGGCGACGGCGAAGGCCCTGGGGCACCTGGGCTACATCTGGCGGCCCGACGTCGTGCCCACCTGGGAAGCCGGCATTCCGAGCCTCATGGACTACGTGCAGACCCACACGCCGGCCGCCGAACAGCCGTGATGCGGGACACGGCGGCGGACCGGCAGCCGCCTCATTCCAGCGCCATCACGGCAGCGCGCAGCCTTCATCAATGAGCCGCCCGGATGTTCACCTTTCGCCTCCAGGCAGTAGCCTCGACTCCTCCTTCTCGGTGGCACGCCGTCACGGATGATGAGCCGTATGGCCTGCTCGATGTGTGCGCTGGTGATGTCCTTCGGGATCATGCGTCTCCAGGGCAGAAGCCGCTACCACGTGAGCTGCGCGCCGAACTTCACGAACCGCGCCAGAAGGATGTTCACGGGCACCTGCCACGCCGGGCCGTAGGTGTCGTTGATGGCGAGCGGCGCGTTGTCGTTGAGCATGTTGTAGGCGTCGAGCATCAGCCGCACCTCGCGGTCGGCGTCGAAGCGGAAGAGCTTCGAGAGGCGGATGTCGAGCTGGTTGAGGCGGTCGGCGAACATCGTGCCCGGTTGGATGAGGTGGATCTCGGCGGTCTGCTGCCCGCCCGCCAGCGGGCGGCCGAGCGACGGCTCGATGGCGCTGGCCGGGGCGTTCCACGTCGCGAGAATCGGCACCCCCGGCAGGTTCTGCAGGAAGCCCGAGAGCTGCACGTCGTACCACGGCAGCGTATAGGCGCCGCTGAGCTTCCAGGCGGGCCGGAAGAAAGGCGGGTCGATGCTGCAGTGATGTCCTCTGGGCAGGATGATCCCGGCCGCTTCCTCGCTGTCCCAACCGCCGCCGGTGCCCGCCCCGCCCGCGGTCAGGGCCAGCGTCGGCACCGCCGCGGGGTTGTCCGGGCGGGCGTCGCAGTCGTTGAAGCGCGAGCGGCCGAGGCCGACCCCGCCGTAGACGAAGAGGTCGCCGCTGATGCGCGAGTTGACGACGACGTCGAGCCCGTCGAACACCTGCTCCATCGTGTAGCCGTTCGGCTCGGCCGGAATGATGTCGTTCTGCACCTGGCCGAAGCTGGCGGGATTGACGTCGTATAGGCCGCAGACCTCGTAGCCGCCCCCGTTCGGCAGCCTCGGGTCGCTGGGCGCGATCACGCAGTAGGGGTCGAAGTCGCCGGGCCCGACCAGCGTGTTGTCGGTGACCGAGAAGTTGCCCTGCACGCGGCGCCAGTACGACACGTCGAGGGACATGCGGGGCAGGATCTCCTGCTCGATGCCGAGCGAGTACTCCCAGTTGTTGCGCCGGGTCCCGAACCCCGAGTAGACGTCGGAGGCAAAGACGTTGGTCAGCACGCTTTGGCCGAAGTTCGCGTTCGAGTACGGCCCCAGCTCGTTCTCGTCGGGAAAGAAGTCGCCGTTCGCGTCCTGCCAGAACCGCGTCGCGCTCGTGACCGACGCGTTGACGGGGTTGCGCGACGCCGCCATCCCGATGGTGTCGACGCGGAGGTAGCGGCTGATCGACCCCTTGATGGCGGTCCGGCCGTCGCCGAACACGTCGTGCGCGACGCCGATCCGCGGCGACAGGTCCTTCCAGTTCGCGGCGTTGGGGATGGCGTCCCAGCGGCGCGTCGGCGCCCACGTGCCCGGCCCCACCGAGCCCGAGGGCGTGTCGACGAAGCGCGACGTGTCCTGGACGGGGATGTCCTGCCGGACGTAGTCCCACCGCAGGCCGAGGTTGAAGGTGGTGCGGTCGATGGTCCAGGTGTCCTGCACGTAGAGGCCGAGGTCGGCGGTCAGGTCGACCTCCACGTTGTAGGGGGTGGCGAAGGCCGCGATCAGCAACGGCTGGCCGCCCAGGGTGAACAGCAGGCTGTCGGTCGGCCCGATGATGTCGGTGCCCTGCCGCCAGGTCCCCTCGTCGAGGGTCATGCCGAACTTGATGCTGTGCGACCCCGTGACGTAGGACATCGCGGCCTTGTAGGCCCGGTGCACCTCGTTCCACCGCCGGCTGAAGCCGATGCCGCGGAAGTCGATGCCGGTGGTGAGCTCGCGCACCGCGTGGAGGTGGGGGGCGCCGGGCTGGGGGTCGATGGTCGCGTCCTGGATCTGGATGCCCATGCCCGCCTCGAGGAGGATGCGGTTGCCGACGGTGCCCGTCCACGTGGTCGTCCCGTGCCAGTTCAGGGGGTTCCGCTGGTCGCGCGCCGCCTCGGGGGTGCGGCGGTTCGAGATGCCCTGGAAGGGCTGGTGGCGCGGCGCCCCGTTGTAGTAGACGGCGAACTTGTTGCCGGGCGTGGCCTGCCACGTGAGCCGGATGCTCGCGCTCTGGTCGTACTGCTCGTTGACCCCCGGCCGCGTCAGGTCCGGCGTGAAGACGTAGTCGTTGGGGTCGGTGTCGTAGAACGTGTTGGCGGGCAGCAGCTTGAGGCCCCAGTTGCGGTACGCGCCGTGGAACCACAGCTTGTCCCTGACGATCGGCCCCCCGAGGTCGACGCTGGTGTCCCAGATGCTGCTGACGACGTCCGGCGTCTGCAGCCCTGCGTCGAGGAGATCCTGGCTGAGGTTGTCGCCCTGCAGCCCGCTGTTCGAGAAGTTGCCGAAGGTCGACCCGCTGAACGAGTTGCCGCCCTCCTTCGGGATGATGTTCACGCGGACCCCGCCGATGGCCACGTCGGCCGAGACCGCCCCGATCTCGTACGACAGCTCCTCGGTCTGGGCGTCGTTGGCGTTCAGGGTCGTGCAGGAGTAGCCGCACGACAGGTTGCCCATCGTCAGCCCGTCCATCTGCCGCATGCCGTCGCGGGTGTCGCCGCCGTGCGCCGCGAGGTACGGCATGTACGACTCGCGGACCCCCCCGACGTCCTGCGACTCGGGGGCGACGCCGACCGTCAGGGCCCCGATGGCGCCCCAGTCCTTGTTCATCGGCAGGGCGTTCAGCACGTCGTTGGTGACGACGGTCAGCTCCTGCACCCGCTGGACGTCGATGACCGGCGACTGCCCCGAGACGGTGATCGTCTCCTCGAGGGCGCCGACCTCGAGCTCGACGTTGACCGGCGCCGTGAAACCGGCGGTGAGCTCGATGCCCTCGCGCACCACCGTGGCGAACCCGGTCAGGGTGAAGGTGACGGTGTAGACGCCGGGCCGCAGCGCCGTGAACGCGTAGCGCCCCTGGGCGTCGGTCACCGCGACCCGCGACCCCTCGATGAGGGCCGGGCTCGCCGCCTCGACGGTGACGCCGGGCAGGACGCCGCCGGTGTTGTCGTTCACCGCCCCCGCGATGCCGCTGTCCTGGGCGACGGCGGGAGCCGCCGCGACCAGGAGGAAGGTTGCGAAACATGCGCCGCTGAGCCTCATCTGTCGTCCTCCTCGGAGGTGACACGCCCCCGGTCTGTTACGCTGACGTTACCAGTCTACGCCAGGGGGTTCGCCGCGGAACGGCGCGGACTCGCGGATGGTTGGCTCGCGCCGGACGGGGCCGCGGCGATGGGCGAGTGAGGCGTCGCGCGGCGTCCCGGCGACTCCTCTCGACGCATGCGAATCTGGAGTCTGCATCCGGGGTACCTCGACGCGCGGGGGCTTGTCGCGGTCTGGCGCGAGGCGCTGCTGGCCCAGGCCGTGCTGAGGGGCGCGACCCGCGGCTACCGCCACCATCCCCAGCTCGCCCGGTTCCGCCGCCGGCGTTCGCCCGCCGGCTCCATCGCCCACTACCTTCGGCACGTGCACGCCGAGGCGCTCGCCCGCGGCTACCGGTTCGACCGTGACCTCATCGGCTCGGCGGGCACGCGCAGCAGGATTCCGGTCACGCGCGGTCAGCTCGAGCACGAGTGGTCGCACCTGAAGGCCAAGCTCGCGCGCCGCGATCCGGCACGGGCGGCGCGCTGCGAGGCGGTGGCGTCCCCCGCGCCCCATCCGCTGTTCCGCGTCGTCCCGGGTGGCGTGGAGGCCTGGGAACGGGCCGGCGTCGCCCGCTGACGGCCGGCGCTGCGCCCGGTGTCGGTCACTACGTCCAGCTCGGCTGGCGGCACAGGCTCGCGCCGCCAGCCGTGTGTTAACGTGTGCACATTGATGACCGGCCGCGCACGTTCGAGATCATGACCACGACGCTCTCGGTGCGGCTCGACGTGCAGACCCGGCAGCGTCTGGCAGCCTTGGCCAAGCGGTCGCGGCGCTCGGAGTCGCTCCTCGCCGCCGAGGCCATCGCGGCCTACGTCGAAACCGAGAGTTGGCACGTCGGCGAGATCGCGGCCGGGCTGGACGACATCGAACAGGGCCGAACCGTCGAGCATGACGAGGTCGCCGGCTGGCTGCGATCGTGGGGCGGCCCGCATGAACGGCAGGCTCCCGACCATTGACCGTCGTCTGGTGCGTACGGCCGGTGCGCCGCCTCGCGACGGCTCCGCGCCGTCATCCCCTACGCCGTGGCCAGCTCGATATTCTCGGAGATGGCCGGCGAAACCGTGACCCGGCGGCCCGAGCCGGGCTTTCGGTCGAACTGATGAACCCTGGCGCGAATGATCGCGCGTGGCATGGCTCGGCGCGCGGTGAGCGCTGGCGATCCGTCCCACGTCACGGCGCCTCATCGTCATGTCGCCGCGTCGCGCGCCAGGAACCTGTTGATCGTCGTCCGCCTGAACCCGGAGCCGCCATCTTGAGATTGCCCTACGACATGGGAAACGCGGGCGACTTGCTCAAGCACGGCGTGCTGGCGGAGTTCGTGCGCTGGCGGTGCGAGTCGGGTCGCCCGGGTCGGGCATCGGTGGTTGAGCGCGACGACCCTCGGCCGTACACTGAAAGGCGGTGATGGCGGTCCCTCAGGAACGCGGCCTCATGACGGCGGAGGAGCTGTTCGATGTTGCGGACGGCGGCCGCCGCTACGAGCTGGTCCGGGGAGAGCTGGTCCGAATGAACCCGACGGGCGGCCGGCACGCCGCCGTGGCGGTCCGAATCGCCCGGCTGCTCGACGAGTACGTCGAGGAGCACGATCTCGGCGTCTGCGGGACGGCGGAGCCGGGATTCATCCTGCAGCGGGCTCCGGACGTTGTCCGGGCGCCCGACGTCTCGTTCGTCGCCAAGGCGCGCATTCCCGAAGCGGGCATTCCCGCCGCCTACTGGCCGTGCGCCCCGGACCTCGCCGTCGAGGTGGTGTCCCCCTCCGATCGCCTCGCAGACGTGCATGGCAAGATCGCGGAGTACTTCGCGGCCGGGGTGCGCCTGGTCTGGCTCGTCGAGCCCGCCGCGCGGGTCGTCTACGTCTATCGATCGTCGCATGACGTGCAGGTGATCGGGGAGGACGGAGAGCTGACGGGCGGCGACGTGCTGCCGGGGTTCCGGTGCCCGGTGCGGCGGCTCTTCCCGTAGCGGAGGCGCCCGCCCGGGTCACGACGCGACACCCGCTGGCCGTCCGGGTGACCCATCACCCGGGCGGCCGTAGCGGAGGAGGCCGCCCGGGTCACGACGCGACAGGCACGATGAACGAGATCGGCTCCGCGCTGCCCGATCCGGCGCTGCCGCCGGCGCTGGTGGCCGCCCTGCGACGGCAGAATCCCTGGTGGACGGGCGATCCGGCGCCGGTGACGCCCGGCCCGCGACGGCACCTTGTCGGCCAGACTCGCCGTCGTCTCGACCTCGCCCTGGCGCCGATCGTGGCGGTGCGGGGGCCCCGGCAGGTGGGGAAGACGACCGCGCAGCTCCAGATCATCCAGGACCTCCTGGCGTCGGGCGCTCCCCCCCGGACCATTCTGCGCGTGCAGTTCGACGAGCTGGCCTCCCTGCGCGACCTTGCCGATCCCATCCTGCGCATCGCGGACTGGTTCGAGCGCCATGTCGCCGGCGTGCACTTCAACCGGTTGGCGCGCGCCGGGCAGTGGGCGCATCTGTTCTTCGACGAGGTGCAGATTGTCGACGGCTGGCACGTGCAGTTGAAGTTCCTGGTCGACAACGCCTCGGTACGCGCAGCGATCACCGGCAGCTCGGCCCTGCGCATCGAGCGGGGGCGCGACAGCCTGGCCGGGCGGATCAGCACCATCGAGGCCGGCGCGTTCTCGCTGACCGAGATCGGCCCCCTTCACGGGCTGGCGGCGCCGGCGCCGTTCCTTCCCGTGAACGGTCCGGGCGCGGTCGTCGAGAAGGAGTTCTGGCTCGCACTCCGCGAGCACGGCCGCCGGCACGCCGACTTCCGCACCGCCGCATTCCGTCGTTTCTCGGAGCGCGGCGGCTATCCGATCGTGCACAAGCACCGGGACGTCGCCTGGGCCGAGCTGGCCGATCTCCTCTACGAGACGGTGATCAAGCGGGTCGTCCGGCATGACCTGGGCAACGGAGACGGTGCGGGGGAACACGACGCGGCGCTGATCGAGGAGCTGCTGCGCCTCGTTTGCCGCTACGCCGGGCAGGCGCCGTCGGCGTCGGAGCTGGCCGAGCAGGCGGGTCTGGCGTTGCGGGCGCCGATCGAGGGCGGCAGCGTGGTGCGCCACCTGGGGGCGCTGGCCGACACGCTGCTCGTACGGCTGATACCCCCCCTTGACATCCGCCTGAAGAAGAACCGGGGCGGCGCCAAGCTGTGTCTCGCCGATCACGGGCTGCGGGCGTGCTGGCTCCAGGAGCAGATTCCCCTGACGCCGGAAGCGCTCGCGGCGCGGCCGGAGCTGACGGCGCAGGCCGGGCACCTGGCCGAGAGCGTGTTCGGGTCGGTCGCGTCGGCGGTCTCCGGTCTCGACGTGGCGCATCAGCCGACCCGGGGGGGCGACCGCGAGGTCGACTTCGTCCTGACGGTCGGTGTCCGGCGCGTGCCGGTGGAGATCAAGTATCAGCGGCGGATCGATCAACGCCGGGATACGTCCGGGCTCCGCGCGTTCCTGGAGAAGCCTGCGAACAACGCGTCGTTCGGCATCCTGATCACGCAGGCCGCCTCGGGAGTCGTGGACGACCCGCGCATCGTCAGCCTGCCGCTGTCGACGTTCCTGCTGTTGCGGTGAGCCGCTCTCAGGCAACCGCCCGCCAGCGAGCGGCGACCGGGCGCTCGTCGACGTTCCTGCTCCTGCGGGAGAACGCTGGCTGCCGGTCGGCCCTCGTCGTCGGAATGCAGCCCGACGACCGACCGCCGGGCGTTGCCGTGTCGTTCGTGTGTCGCCGGGACCCGGCCGGATCCCCGCGCGGATGCTTGGCGAACCGGTGCTTCGGGGGCCGGCGACCGACTGTCCGCGTGCTATCCTGACGGGCAGTTTCCAACGTGAAGGAGCGCACGATGGCGAAGTGTGGACTTGCAGCGGTGCTGGCGGCGGTGCTTGCCGGTCTGGCGGGGCTGCCGGCGGCCGCGTCGGCCCAGTCCGACGCGTACTCGCCGCCGCGGACCGCGGCCGGTCATCCCGACCTGCAGGGCATCTGGGGGAACAACAGCGTGACGCCGCTCGAGCGGCCCGACGCGGTCGCCGACCGGGCGACGCTCACCGACGAGGAGCTGGCGCAGGTCGAGGCGACCGCCGACGTGCTGTTCGCGCAGGACGCGGGGGACGCGGCCTTCGGGGACCAGTTCTTCAACGTGGCCCTCACCGGCGCCGAGAGCTTCACGTCGACCGACGGCGGGACCGGCAACTACAACCAGTTCTGGCTGGTGGAGCGGGAGTTCAACAACCGGACGTCGCTCGTCGTCGATCCCCCGAGCGGCAGGCTGCCGCCGGCGACGCTGGCGGCCGAGACGGCGGCGAAGCTGGCGCGGGAGTCGCGCGGACGCCCGGCGGCGTGGACCGTGGACCGCGGCCTCAGCGAGCGGTGCATCACGTTCGGGCTGCCGAACCTGCTGGCGGGCTACAACAGCTACTACCAGATCTTCCAGACCGCCGACCACGTGGTCATCGAGCAGGAGCTGATCCACACCACCCGCATCGTCCCGCTCGACGGCCGGCCCCACGTCAGCGACGGGATCCGCCAGTGGCACGGCGACTCGCGCGGGCGCTGGGAGGGCGACACGCTGGTCGTCGAGACCCGGAACTTCTCGCCGCAGAGCAACTTCCGCGGCGCCCGCGAGCACCTCTACCTCGTCGAGCGGTTCACGCGGGTGGGGCCCGATCGGATGGACTACGAGTTCACGGTGGTCGACCCGACGACGTGGACGGCGCCGTGGACCGCCCGCGTGCCGTGGACGCGGACCGACGAGCCGATGTTCGAGTACGCCTGCCACGAGGGGAACATCGGCATGGCCGGCATCCTGGCCGGGGCCCGGGTGGAAGAGGCGGCGGACGGACGGTAGCGCTTGGGAGCCTGGCCCCATGCCTGGGGCGGTGGCGGGAATTGCCTTGCCACGTACCGCGCGCAGGAACCGCACGCCGCCGGGACGGCCCTGAACGTAGTTGGCAAGGTTGTATCGATCGCTGTCCTTGGCGCCGGTGATCGCGGGACGGCGGCGGACGGAGGGTGGGTGATCGCGGCGGACGGCGGCGGCGTCACGGCTGGGGACTTTCCGGAGAGGTGACATGAGCAATCGAACATTCTGGAGCGTTGCCGCGGTTCTCGGAATCGTCATCCTCGTGCTGGCCAATCCGCGCACGCCGGAGGAGACTGTCGTTCACGCCCCCGGTCCGGCGGAGGACGCGGTCGCGGTCGCGGCCGACCCGCCGGCGGACCCGGCCGCCGAGCCGGCGTCGGAGGCGGAGCCGTCCGCTGACCCGGCCGAGTGGACGGCGCCGCGCACCCCGTGGGGCGACCCCGACCTGCAGGGCGTGTGGACCAACGCGACCCTGACCCCCATCGAACGGCCGGTCAATCTGGGCGACCAGACGGTGCTCAGCGCCGAGGAGGCGGCCGAGCTGGAGGTGCGGTCGGCCGAGAGCCGCGCCGCCTCGGACCGGTTCGAGCTCGGCAACGTCGGGTCCTACAACCAGTTCTGGATGGACAGCGGCAAGAACGTGACCGACGACCGGCGCACCGCGCTGATCACGGACCCGCCGGACGGCCGCATCCCGTGGACGGAGGCGGGGCGGGAACGGCTCGAGAGCGACCTCGCGCGCTACGGGGTGGGGCCGTTCGACACCTACGAGGACGCCGACACCGGCGAGCGCTGCCTGACCGACGGGCTGCCCCTGGTGCCCCTGCAGGGCTACAACATGAACTACCACATCCTGCAGTCGCCGGGCTGGGTGGCGATTCTCAACGAGATGTTCCACGAGTACCGGATGATTCCGGTCGACGGCCGCGGGCAGCTCGACGCCGACATCGTGGCGATGCTCGGCGAGTCCCGGGGCCGGTGGGAGGGCGACACCCTCGTCGTCGAGACGACCAACTTCTCGGACAAGCGGCATTACCTGTGGCGTGCGACGTGGCGGGGGGCGCGGCCGTCGCTGCATCTCGTCGAGCGGTTCACGCGGGTCGACGACGAGACCATCGACTACGAGTTCACGATGACCGACCCGGAGATGTTCACGCAGCCGTGGACGGCCAGCGTGCCCATGACCACCAACCAGGAGTCGCGCGGGGTCACCTCGGGGCCCCTGTTCGAGTACGCCTGCCACGAGGGCAACTACGGGCTGCTCAACATCATGCGCGGCGCGCGCGTCGAGGAGCTCGAGTGATGGCGTACATGTACGTGTCGTTCCAGGACGACGACCGCATCGCGATCTTCACGCAGGACCCGGCGACGGGGGCGCTGAGCCGCCGGGAGGACGTGTCGGTCGAGGGCGGCCCGGCGCCGATGAGCCTCGGCCCCGACAAGCGGGTGCTCCACGTGGGGCGGCGCGGGAGCCAGCAGCTCTCGAGCTTCGCGGTCGACCCGCGCACCGGGGGGCTGTCCCTCATCGGGACCGTGCCCCTGCAGGGCGAGCCGGTGTACGTGGCGACGGACCGCTCGGGCCGGTACGTCCTGTCCGCCTACTACTACCAGAGCACCGCGGCCGTGCACGCGGTGGGGCGCGACGGGGCGGCGACGTTCCCGCCGGTCGAGTGGCGGTTCACGGCCCACGGCGCCCACGCCATCCTGACCGACCGGTCCAACCGGTTCGCGTACGTGCCGCACATCGCCAACCGGGGCCCCAACGCGATCTTCCAGTTCACGTTCGACGAGGCGACGGGGCGCCTGACCCCCAACGCGCCGGCGCACCACGCTCCGGAGGCCTACCTCGGCCCGCGCGCGCTGGCCTTTCACCCGGCGCTCGACGTCGTCTACTTCTCCGACGAGCAGGGGGGGAGCGTCAGCGCCTACGCCATCGACGCGAAGAGCGGGACCCTGGCCCCGATCCAGACGATCTCCACGTTGCCGGACGGCTACGCGGAACCCAACACCTGCTCGCAGATCGCGATGCACCCGTCGGGGCGGTTCCTCTACGCGCCGAACCGCGGGCACAACAGCGTGGCGAGCTTCGCCGTCGATCCGGCGTCGGGCCGGCTGACCGCGACGGGGCGGGTGGCGACCGAGCCGGTGCCGCGAGCGTTCAACCTCGATCCGCGGGGCGGCTTCCTCTACTCGGCCGGCCTCGACTCGGGCCGCATCGCGTCGTACCGCATCGACCAGGACAGCGGCGAGCTGACCCCGCTCGAGACCTACGAGGGTGGGAACCGGCCGATGTGGGTGCTGCTGGCCGACCTCTGAGCAAAGTGACTGCTGGCGATTCCGCGCGGGCGGGAGGCATCGGGCGCCGCCGCTGGCGGTCTGCCGGTTTCCCGTGGCCGTCACGTCAGCCGGATGAACGGGCACCGCAACCGGGACCGGCGGCCGGCGCAGTGAGGACGAAGCGATGCACGGCCTGATGATGGACTACCCGCTGACGCTCGACCGCATCGTCGAGCACGCGGCGCGGATGTTCCCGCACAAGCGGATCCGCACCCGGCAGCCCGACGGCGGGATGCACGACTACACCTACGCCGACCTCTGCCGCCGCAGCCGGCGGCTCGCCGCCGCCCTCGCCGGCCTCGGCGTCGCGCCCGGCGACCGCGTGGGGACGTTCGCCTGGAACCACCACCAGCACCTGGAGATGTACTTCGGCATCCCCGGGGCCGGCGCCGTCTGCCACACCCTGAACGTCAGGCTCTTCCCCGGGCAGCTCTCCTACATCGTGAACCACGCCGAGGACCGGGTGGTCTTCATCGACGCCACGGTGCTGCCCCTCTTCGAGCGGGTCGCCGGCGACATCGACTGCGTCGAGCACTACGTGCTGGTGAACGCGCCCCGCGACGTCGAGACGAGGCTGCCCGACGTGCTGCACTACGAGGACCTCGTCGACGGCGGCGCCGACGACTTCGAGTGGCGCTCGACGGACGAGCGCATGGCCATGGGCCTGTGCTACACCAGCGGCACCACCGGCGACCCCAAGGGGGCCCTCTACAGCCACCGGTCGATGTTCCTGCACACCCTCGGCGAGAACCAGGCGATGGGGCTGGCCCTCACCGAGACCGACGTCGTCCTGCCGGTGGTGCCGCAGTTCCACGCGATGGCGTGGGGGCTGCCCTACGCGTGCACGCTGGCCGGGGCCGACGTGGTGATGCCGGGGCCGAACCTGCAGCCGGCGGCCCTCGCCGAGCTCATCGAGACGCACGGGGTCACGGTGGCGGCGGGCGTGCCCACCATCTGGAACGGGCTGTACCACGAGCTGAAGGCGAGGCCGCGCGACGTCTCGTCCATCCGGTCGCTGGTCGTCGGCGGGTCGGCGATGCCGCGGTCCCTCATCGAGGCCTACGAGCGCGACCTCGGGGTCAACGTGCTCCACGCCTGGGGCATGACCGAGCTGTCGCCCCTCGGCACGGTGTGCAAGCCGCAGCGGCAGCACGAGGGCCTGTCCGACGCCGAGCGGTGGGACGTGAAGGCGCGCCAGGGCACGCCCCTCGGGGGGGTCGAGCTGCGCATCGTCGGCGACGACGGCGCCGAGCGCCCGTGGGACGGCGAGACCATGGGCGAGCTGCAGGCGCGCGGGCCGTGGGTAATCCGCAGCTACTTCAAGCGCGAGCCGACCCCGGAGAGCTTCACCGCCGACGGCTGGTTCCGCACCGGCGACGTCGGCACCATGACCCCCGACGGCTACCTGACCATCACCGACCGGACCAAGGACCTCGTCAGGAGCGGCGGCGAGTGGATCTCGTCGGTGGCCCTCGAGGGGGCGCTGATGGCCCATGCCGAGGTGCTCGAGGCGGCGGTCATCGCGGTCCCCGACGACAAGTGGGGGGAGCGGCCGCTGGCCGTGGTGGTGCGGACGGAGGGCAGCGCGGTCTCGGACGACGAGCTGCGCGCGCACCTCGCGGAGAGCTTCGCGAAGTTCGAGATTCCGGACACCTTCGCCTTCGCGGACGAGCTGCCGAAGACCAGCGTGGGGAAGTTCGACAAGAAGGTGCTGCGCAGCCGCCACGCCGAGGGGAACCTGTGACGGGACGGGGGTGATACCCGGTGGTTGCTGCCGACGCGTCGCTTCAGTTCGCCGGAGGGGGGCCTGCGCTCCGGCCCTGCCAGCCGAGAATCCGTCCCTCGAGGTGGGCCAGCCGCTCGCCCAGTGCGCGGACTTCTCGAACGATCCACAGGGAGGCGGCGAGGACCATCGCGGGTGTCACCCAATCAGGCCAGTCGTTCATGCCGCGCCCCCGACTCTCTGTCGTGGATGGTGTGTGTCACGGATAATTCATGATTGGCTATCGTTAACCCTTTGTCAACCCTGGGGCTCGCACGGCTCTTCACCAGGGACGCACCGGTGCCCCGCGAGGCGGGACGCCACACGCAAGGGAGGTTCCATGCGAAGGTCCGGACGCATCGGATGGATGCCGGCGGCGGTTCTGATTGTCGTGCTGCTCGGCGCGGGCGGGGTCTGGGCGCAGTCGTCGACGACCAACCCCTGGCGGGCCACCTTCGGCTGGGAGCAGCTGCCGGAGGGGCGCGTGATGGGGACGGTGAGCGGCGTCTTCCCCGACCCGGACGGGGAGCACCTCTGGATCCTGGACCGGTGCGGCGCCAACGAGTGCGCGGGCACCGACCTCGAGCCCATCATGAAGTTCGACCTGGCGGGCAACCTCGTCGACAGCTTCGGGGCCGGGCTCTTCGCGTTCCCCCACGGCTTCTTCCTCGACCACGAGGGCTTCCTGTGGGTCACCGAGGGCGGGTCGCACGGCGACGCCCGGGCGGCGCTCGGCGAGAGCATGGGCATCGGCCACCAGGTGCTCAAGCTGAACCAGCAGGGCGAGGTGGTGATGCGGCTCGGCGAGGCCGGCGTCTGGGGCGACGACGAGTCGCACTTCAACGGGCCGTCGGGGGTGGTGGTCTCGCCCGAGGGCGACATCTGGGTGTCGGACGGGCACCGCGGCGGCAACAACCGCATCGTGAAGTTCTCGGCCGACGGCACGTTCCTCTTCGCCATCGGCGGCGGCGTCGGCTCGGAGAGCAAGGAGGCGGCCCGCTTCAGCGACCCCCACGACATCAAGATGGACTCGCAGGGCCGGGTCTACGTGGCCGACCGCGGCAACAGCCGCATCCAGGTGTTCGACCCCGACGGCAACCTGCTCTACATCTGGACCCACTACGGCAAGCCGAGCGGGCTGTTCATCGACCGCGACGACATCCTCTACGCCGGCGACGGGCTGTCGGGCATGGTCCGCACCGGCCCCCCCGACAACTGGCGCAGCAACCTCGGCTGGGAGAAGGGCGTGCGCATCGGCGACCTGAAGACCGAGCAGGCCTGGGTGACGCACTTCATCCCCCAGCACGACGAGGACGTGGGGGCCGGCATCGAGTTCCTCGGGGTGGACTTCGACGGCAACATCTACGCGGGCGAGGTGAGCCGCCGCCGGCTGGTGCGCTACGTTCTGCACCGGCCGTCCGAGCTGATGAAGCGGTGACGGCGGCCGCCGAACGCCGCGACGGTGGAACGCTGCGTGGCTCGCGACGCGCGGGCGGGAGCCCGTGCCGCAGATGCCCCGAGCCGGTCGGGCGTCGAGCGACGGCCGGCCGGTCGGGAGCCTGCGCCGAGGACCGGTGCGTAGTCCCGGAGGTGGTTGGGCGGCAAGTCCGGCCGCAGGGCACGATTGCCGGGCTAGAATATCGGCGCGGAACGAACACTCGAGTTGGGAAGGACTTCGACCAAAGGAAAGTACTCATGCGCAGACTGCACAAGTTCACGGTTCTCACCCTCGCACTCGGCCTGCTCCTGGGCACGACCGCCCCCGCCGAGGCGCAGTTCAGTGCGTCGGACTTCGAGTTCGGCGACCGGTGGGCCCTGCCGGAAGGCGAGGAGTCGCCTATCTGGAACCCCGCCATGCGGAAGCTGCTCGACGGCGGCCCGATGATCGGCGGCACTATTCGGGCCACCGACGCGCGCACCTACTGCGCGATGGCCGCGGCCGGCTACGACTTCATGTGGGTCGAGATGCAGCACGAGGCGACCTCCTGGGAGCAGGTGGCGCGGCTGTGGCGGACCTGCCCCGGGCCGGCCGCCCCGGGCGCCCGCGTGGCCTACGCCGACGAGCGTGAGATCCAGCACGCCACCGACATGGGCGCCGCGGTCATCGTGGTGCCGACCGTCGACAGCGTCGAAGAGGCGCAGGCCGCCGTCGACTGGACCTACTTCCCGCCCATGGGCCGGCGCAGCTCCGGCGGCGGGCAGGGGCCGGGCGAGCTCTGGAACGACGTGCCCGGCGGCTACCGCCAGACCTGGAACGACAACGTCGTGCTCCTCCTGATGATCGAGACTCTCGAGGGGGTCGAGGCGGCCCGCGAGATCGCGCAGATCCCGGGCGTCGACGGGCTCTTCGCGGCGAGCGGCGACCTCGGCAACTTCTCGGGCTACGGCGAGGGCGACCCTGAGTACGAGGCGCTGATCACCGAGGTGTCGACGGCCGCCAAGGAGGCCGGCATCCACGCCTGCGCCCCCCTGCGGTGGGCCGACCGGGCCGACTTCACGTGCTTCCAGGCGGGCACCGAGGGGGCCAACATCCGTCGTGGGGCGGCGGCCGAGATTGCGCAGGCCGAGGCCGCGTTCAACTCGACGGGCGGGGGCGGCGCGTCGTCGAACGCGGCGGCGCTGCTCGCCAACCTGACGGCCGAGTGCGGGTCGATCACCTACGAGGCCGACTGCTACGCGGCGGTCGAGGCCGCGGCGTCGGCGGCGGGCTCGCTGTCGGACGAGGACCGGGGGCTCATCGTGGGGCGTCTCGGCGCCATCGTGGCCGCGAACCCGAACCAGGCCGCGCGCATTCGCGAGATCGCGGCGGGCGGCGGGCTCGAGGTGCAGTAGACGTACAGCGGGGGTCCGCGCCGCGGCGGCGCGGACCCCCGGATCGCGGCGGAAGGAGAAGGGCGATGAACAACCGATGGCGATGGCTGCCGCCGGTAGTGGTTGCGTGTGCGCTGCTGCTGTCGCAGCCGATGACGGCGAGCGCACAGTCCGGCGCCGATGACGGCTGGGACCTCCCCCGCACTGCGTGGGGCGACCCGGATCTGCAGGGGGTGTGGACCTCGGCCACCCTGACCCCGCTCGAGCGTCCCGCCGGTCAGGTGGGGCGCGACCGGCTCACCGACGAGGAGGCGGCTGCCATCGAGCAGCGGACGGTCGCGACCCGGGCCGCGAACGACGGCAAGTCGGCCCCGGGCACCGTCGGGGGCTACAACCAGGTGTGGCTCGATGCCGGGACGCGCATCACCGGCAGCCGGCGCACCTCGCTGATCGTCGACCCGCCCGACGGCCGCATCCCCTGGCGGCGGGGCGAGCGCGAGGCCCACGACCGCGAGCGGGCGCGCTACGGCGTCGGTCCCTTCCACTCCTACACCGACACCGACACGGGGGAGCGCTGCATCACCGACGGGCTTCCGAACATGGTGCCGCTGCAGCCCTACAACATGAACCTTCAGGTCCTGCAGACCCCGGGGCAGGTGGTGATGCTGCACGAGATGTACCACGAGCTGCGGGTCATCCCCCTGGACGACCGTCCCCTGACCGGCATCGGCAGTGGACGGGCGAGGCGCGGGGCCGCTGGGAGGGCGACACCCTCGTGGTCGAGACCGTCAACTTCGTCGACAAGCCCGACGCGTACTGGAGCTCGCCGTGGCGCAAGGCGCGCTCGACCCTGCGGCTCGTCGAGCGGTTCACCCGGGTCGGCCCCGAGTCGATCGACTACACGTTCACGCTGGAGGACCCCGAGGTCTTCGAGCGGGCGTGGACGGCGTCGGCGCCCATGACCACCGACCAGGCGTCGCGCGGGGTGACGGCGGGCGAGCTCTGGGAGTACGCCTGCCACGAGGGCAACCACGCCATGATCAACATCCTGAGCGGGGCCCGGGCCGAGGAGGCGCGCGCGGCGCAGGAGCAGGACTGAGGGGAAATCAGAGACGCCGGACGCCGGGCAGGGCCGCCATCTTCCGGTCCAGCGTCAGGGTTTCGAGATCGGCGCGGGCGTAGTCGTCGGCGATGAGACGGTCCAGCAGGCCGGGCCCCCCGCCCGCGTCGAGAATGGCGAAGACGCCGAGGCCGTTCAGGGGGGCGACCAGCCCGCTTCGCAGCACGTCGCGCAGCCCCGCGCGAGCCTCGGGCTTGGAAGCGCCGTAGTGGTGCTGGACCGCGACGTAGGCCTCGCCGATGACCTGG
This sequence comes from Vicinamibacterales bacterium, assembly GCA_965207675.1. Lineage (GTDB taxonomy): Bacteria > Acidobacteriota > Vicinamibacteria > Vicinamibacterales > UBA8438 > JAJEEA01. The sequence continues at coordinate 1,965,699 of CBDBMY010000011.1, read as the reverse complement.
TTCGACGCGACGATTTCGGCGCCCTCGTTCTGCGTCAGGATGCGCAGGGCGTCGACGCACCGCGCGAAGGTCGCTTCGGGGTCGCGAGTGAGCAGCCGGACGAGTACGGACGTGTCAATCCCGAAGCGCCGGATCATGAGGCTCGTCGCGGAAAGCCTGGAGGTCGAACGTGCCGCGTCCGCGTCGAATCTTGTCGTGCAAGGTCCCCAGCTTGGTGAGATCGATGCGGTGCGGGCGCAGCACGAAGCCCTCGGGGCCTTCTTCCAGTGAAAGCCGGTCGCCCGGCTGGACGCCCATCGCGTCCAGCACGTGCTTGGGGAAGGTGACCTGACGCTTCGACGTGATCTTGACGAGCATGGCGCGACTCCGGTCGCCTTACGCAAGTATCCACTTGGTAAGGAGCCTCTGTCAATCGTTGCGACGGGGACGCCGTTCTAACGGGCGGACTCCCCGCCCGTCGGCTTCGGCAGCGCGAAGCTGAGGATCAGGTCGCCGCCGCGGCGGCCGCGCGAGCCGCCGCCCGAGGCCACGGTGACGAACTCCTCGCCGTCGACCATGTAGACGGCGGGGGAGGCGAAGATGCCGGCCCCGGTGTTGTAGCGCCACAGCTCCTCGCCGGTGCGGGCGTCGTACGCGAAGAAGTAGCCGGCGATGTTGCTGCCGGTCCCCACGAACACCACGCCGCCCCTGGTGACCACCGACCCCGCCTGCCCGTAGCCCTCGAAGATCTGCCGCCACACCAGCTCGCCGGTCGTCGGGTCGTAGGCCGAGAAGTAGCCCTTGGGCCCGCGCCCGGCGTTGAACGGCCGGTCGATGGCGTTGACGTAGAGGAGGCCCGTGTCGGGGCTGTAGGCGATGGGCCCGTAGCTGGCCCCGCCCCCCATGCCGGGGGCGAAGATGATGTCGCTCGTGACCCTGGGAATCGGAGTGAACTGCTCGAGGAAGCGCTTGCCCTCGGCGTGCTCGGGGGGGATGTCGGTGGGGAAGACCGGCGACACCGGCTCCATCCGCTCGCCGTTCGCCTTGTGGGGAATCGGCTGGGTCGGGTAGGGCACCTCGCCCTCGCGGTCGGTCTCGGTCGGCACCGGGGTCTCGATGATGGGATGGACGGGCTCGCCGGTCTCGCGGTTCAGGATGTAGAGCCAGCTGTTCTTGTTGGCCTGCGCGAGGGCCTTGACGGGCTCGCCGTCGACGACCATGTCGAAGAGGACCGGCTGCTGGCCGTTGTCGTAGTCCCAGACGTCGTGGTGCACCTGCTGGTAGTACCACTCGAGCTGGCCCGTCTTCAGGTCGAGCGCGATGATCGAATCGGTGAACAGGTTCGCGCCCGCCCGCATCGTGCTGTCGCCGAACGGGTTGCCGACCGCCGCGTAGAGGAGGCCGAGCTCGGGGTCGACGGACGGCGTCTCCCAGATGCCGCCGCCGTTGCGCCCCCCGCCGACCCAGGTCGGGCCGGCGATGTCCCAGCCCTGGTCGTTCTCGTCCTGGGGCACGGTGTTGAAGTGCCAGACGACCTCGCCCGTCTCCGCGTCCACCGCGAGCACGTGGCCGCCGGGGATCATGCTCTCGCTGCGGGTCGAGCCCACGTAGAGGATGCCGTCGTGGATCTGCGGGGCGCTCGTGAACCAGTAGCCCATGGAGATGGCCGTCTCCACGTCGGGGTAGCGCAGGCGCAGCACGTCGAGGATGACGCTGGCCTGCCCGTTGTCGCCGAAGCCCTCGACGGGCTCGCCGGTCTCGGCGTCGAGGGCGAAGATGAACGAGCCGGCGGCGCTGTAGACGACCCCGTCCGCGTAGGTCACGCCGCGGTGGCGGAAGATGTAGCCCTCGCGCCGGCCGCCGCCGAGCAGCTCGGTCACGTCGTAGATCCACAGCAGGTGGCCGTTGGCGCCGTCGACGGCGTAGACGCTGCCCCGCGAGTCGGTGACGTACATGACGCCGTCGACGATGACCGGGGTGGTCTGGTTGCTGACGCCGTCGATGACGCCGTGCTGGAAGAGCCACCGCGGGGTGAGGAGGTGGGCGTTCTCGGGCGTGATTCGGTCCGTCTCGGCGAAGCGGCTGCCGGCGAGGTCGAGGTTGTGCAGCGGCCAGTCGACGTTCTGGGCGGCCGCGGTCCCGGCGAGGGCGGTGAGCATGCACAGGCTGACGACGGCGGTGCGGACAGGATGCATCGGTTTCCTCCAACCGCTCCCGGGCGGTATCGGCCTCGTTCGCGGACGGCGTGACGGTGCCGGGATTGTAAACGCGCCCGTCCCCTCGCGACAACGCGCACCAGCCGCGGTGGGTTGAATTGACCCTCCCAAAGCGGCGTGATACGGTCGCCACGGGCGCCGTCCTTCCGGCGCCGGAACGGTGTTTTGGCGGCGCGTCATCGGCGCGCCCCGTCGGAACGAATGCGAAGCGGCGGCGGGCGCGCGGGGCACGGCCGACGCGCCTCCCCTCGGCGAGTTCGCGAGGGAGCGGCAGGGGCGGCTCCGCCGACGGCCGGTCGGCGCGAGTTGTGGTGACGAAGCCATGGATGAATGTCAGTTGACGGGGAAGAGCATGCGGGTTGGCAGAGGCTTTGTGTCGTCGTCATCGGTTCGGCTCGCGGCCGCGGGGCTCGCTCTCGCGGTCGGGACGGCCGCGCCCCCGGCGCTGGCCGCGGACGACGTGGTCGCCGCCGCGCGGGCGGGCGACGCGGCCGCGGTGCGCGCCCTCCTTGCGGACGGGGCGGACGTCGACGCCCGGCAGGGGGACGGGGCGACGGCCCTGCACTGGGCCGCGCACCGGGGCGACCTCGCGACGGCCGAGGCGCTGCTCGGGGCCGGGGCGGACGTCGACGCCGCCAACGCGCTCGACGCCACGCCGCTGTGGCTGGCGTCGCAGAACGGCGACGCGCGCCTCGTGGCCCTGCTTCTGGAAGCGGGGGCCGACCCCGACGTGACGTTGAAGATGGGCGAGACGCCGCTGATGAGCGCCGCGCGCTCGGGCGACGTCGCCACCGTCGAGCTGCTGCTCGCGGCCGGCGCCGACGTGGACGCGGCCGAGCGAGAGCGCGGCCAGAACGCCTTGATGTGGGCGGCGGCGCAGAGCCACGCCGAGGTCGTGCGCGTGCTCGCGGCGGCCGGGGCCGACCTGCACGCCCGCAGCCGCGTCTGGCACCAGCTCGAGAACACCGCCGGGAACACCAACCCCACCGGCAACTTCCGGATGGCCCACGGCGGCTCGACGGCGCTGCTGTTCGCGGCGCGCAACGGCGACGCCGCCACCGCCCGGGTGCTGCTCGAGGCCGGGGCCGACGTCGACGATACGGCCGCCGCCGGCACGAGCGCCCTCGTCATCGCCGCGCACAGCGGGCACCGCGCCCTCGCCGAGCTCCTGCTCGAGCGGGGCGCCGATCCCAACACCGCCGGGGCCGGCTACACCGCGCTGCACGCGGCGGTGCTGAGGGGCGAGGGTGCCCTCGTCCGCACCCTCCTGGCCCACGGCGCCGACCCCAACGCGCCCGTCGTGCGCGGCACCCCCGGCCGCCGCTTCAGCGCCGACTACAGCATCCGCCACCAGGCCGTCGGGGCGAACGCCTTCTGGCTCGCCGCCAAGTACGGCGAGCTCGAGAGCCTCAGCGCCCTCGCCGACCACGGCGCCGACCCGTTCATGATCCCGCCAACGGCGTCTCCGCCCTGCAGGCGGCCATCGGCCGCGCGCAGATCTCGCAGGAGAACCGGCGCAACCGGGTCGGGGTGCCCGCGCCCGACGACGTCGACCAGGAGGCGCTGGCGATGGGCCTCGCCCGCGTGGTCATCGCGCTCGGCGTCGACGTGAACACCGCCGACGACCGGGGGGAGACTCCGCTGCACGACGCGGTGCGCAACGGGTACGCCTCGCTGGTGGAGTTCCTGGTCCGGCGCGGCGCCGACGTGCGGGCCGCCAACAACCGCGACCAGACCGCCCTGACCCTGGCCGAGACCCCCCTCCCCGTGCCCGGCACCAACGGCCGGCGCGCCACGCGCCCGGAGATCGCGGCGCTGCTGCGGAGCTACGGCGACGGCCAGTAGGAGGACACGGAGCTCCGTGCAGGTCCGGCTGACATCTGCCTGCAGGAGAACTGGCGCAGGGATGGCGAATACCTGCGTTCAGCTTGCCGTTTCATGAACCCGGAATCGAGTCCATTCAGGCCCGGACAGCCGGCGCCCATCGAGTTCTTCGTCGGGCGGCGCGCCGAGATCGAGCGTGTACGCGGGATGGTCCGCGCGAGCGCTCGGGGCCGCGTGGGCATCGGCTTCGTCAGCGGCGAGCGCGGCATCGGCAAGAGCTCGCTGGCGCGGTTCGTTCGTCATCTCGTCGAACAGAACGACGGCGCGGTCGGGTGTCACGTCTTCCTGGGCGGCGTGCAGGACCTCGGACAGGCGCTGCGCCGGACCTTCGAGCGGCTCCTCAACGAGAGTACCGACAAGCCGTGGCACGAGAAGCTGCGGGACTTCTTCGGCGACCGTGTCCGCAAGGTCGGGCTCTTCGGCGTTACCCTCGAGCTGAATCTCCAGGAACGCGACCTGGCGACGATCAAGCATGCCTTCGTGCCGTCGGTGAGGCGGCTGCTGGAGAGCCTCTCGGAACACAAGAGGTCGCTGTTTCTCATCCTCGACGACATCAACGGCCTGGCTGCCTCGGACGAATTTGCCAACTGGCTCAAGAGCACCGTCGACGAGATCGCCACGTCAGATGCCGAGACGCGGCTCTGCATGCTCGTGGTGGGACTCGAAGCGCGACGGCGGGAGCTGGTGAGGCGCCAGCCCTCGCTGGCCCGCGTCCTCGACCCGATCGCTATCGCTCCCTGGTCCGACGACGAAGTCCTGAGCTTCTACCACGGCGCGTTTCGCGAGGGCAACGCGGAGATCTCCGACGCGAGCGTGCGGATGCTCTCGCTGTATACCGGTGGACTCCCGGTGCTCGCGCACGAGCTCGGTGACGCCGTGTGGCGTGCGGCTCGCGGTCCGAAGATCAACCCCGGCGAGGTTGTGAACGGCACCATCGCGGCGGCTGAAGTCATCGGCAGGAAGCTGTTGGAGCCGGGCATTTTCAGGGCCATTACGAGCGAGCGCTACCGCTCCATCTTCCGAAAGATGATCGACGATCCCCATCAGATGCGATTCCGCCGACGGGAGCTTCTCGACCGCCTGACCGAACAGGAACGAGGCGTGCTGGACAACTTCCTGCGCCGCATGAGAACGCTGGGCGCGATCGAGGCGGATCCCGAAGTCAAGGGCGGGTACCGTTTCCCCAACCGTCTGTACGGTCTGTACTTCCGAATGTCGACGGTCGGTGCGCGTGAGCGGTAGCTCCGTTTCCGCTGTCTATCGCCTGATCCATGCGCTGTGCCCCGGTGGCGAAAGCTGTCGTCAGGCCTATTCTCCCCAGGGCAGGACGCGGGTGTGGTTCCGCCCCCGGGGCCGATGTGCATGCACCGGGCCGGACAGTGACACGCGCCCGCCGCCGTCCCCCCGGGGCTCGCCAACTCACACGGGCCGAGTGCATGCACCGGGTCGGGCGGTGACTCGGGCGGGCGGATTCCGCCCGGCGGATTCTCCGTTGGCGCCGAAGCCGGTGTTGTGGCAGAGTGAACGACGGAGGGCGACAGAGCATGAGCAGGCGGAGAACGGTCGATCGCCGGCAGTTCCTGGCCGGCAGCGCGGGGGCCATGGGGGCGGCCGTCTTCGGCCGGCTGCCGCTGGGGGCGATGGTCGAGCAGGGGGCGCCGCCGGCGCCGCAGGGTTGGGATCCGGGGCGGGTGCGGCACCTGCTTCCGGGCGTCAGCGACACGCGCATCCTGCTGAAGGCGTCGTTCGACGCACCGTTGCCGGGCACGCCGGTGCTCCGCGTCGGGGCCATCGACGTCGTCGGGCGCATGACGGACACCGCCGGGGAGTACTGGCTGTTCCACGCCACCGGCCTCGAGCCGGGGCGCCGCCACACGCTGTCGCTGCACGGGCCTGACGGGGCGGCGCTCTGCGAGCCGTGGCCGCTGTCGACGTTCCCGGCCCCGGACGCGAGCCCCGAGCGCTTCCGCATGCTGTTCCATACGTGTGCGGGCGGGCCGGGCGGATCGTACGAGGGGATCGGGCAACGGAGTGGGTTCCTCCCCACGGCCATCCGCAACCGGCTGCTGCGGCGGGCCCTGTCGTTCGAGCCGGACGCCGCGGTCGCCAACGGCGACCACATCTACTGGGATCTGCACACTTGGCAGGGCGAGAACGCGGGGCAGCTCAGCCCGAGCGGCCGCACGTCGAACTTCGACTTCTCGGCCACCGTCTTCGGGGCCAGCAACGAGGCGGCGATGAAGGCGGCGGCGGGGCCGCAGATCGTCCCCGTCTACGGCGCCGACTTCCGCTCGACGCCGGTGTTCTTCCTGCAGGACGACCACGACCACTGGGAGAACGACGCGGTCACCGACGACATCGCGAGCTTCCCCATCCCGTGGTTCCAGCTCCAGCTCGCGCGGGCGACGCAGCATCTCTACTACCCCGAGTTCCTGCCCGACGGCGGGCGTCCGGCGGGGCTGCCGTGGTCGTCGGCCGGCGACCGGGGCGACCTCTCGGAGAGCTTCGGCACGGTGCGCTACGGCGACCTCGCCGAGGTGCTGCTGTACGACGTGCGCCGGACCCTGAGCCTCGCGGGTCGCAACGCGGTCTTCGTCGACGCCCAGGTCGAGCGGTGGCTCCTCGACCGCACCGCGTCGAACGAGGCCCGCCACCTCGTCCACGCGCCGTCGAACCCGTTCGGGTGGAGCGCCGGCAAGTGGGGCGAGTGGTATCCCGACATCCTCGACCGCGAGCAGGGGGTGCTGACCACCGCGATCGAGAAGCCCTACTGGCAGGAGGGCTGGCTGCGGCAGCACGACCGGCTGGCCCGGGCCATCGGCGCCCAGACGGAGCGCGCGCCTCTCGTCATCAGCGGCGACCTGCACGCCATCGGCGTGGGCCGCATCCACCGCGCCGGGGGAGTCGACCTCGCGGCGCGCCCGATCACCGCGGTGCTGAGCGGCCCCGTGGGTACCTCGGTACGGGGCTTCCCGTCGGTGGTGCGCGGCATCGGGGCCTCGCCCCCCGACCACCTCGACGTCGAGGAGTCGGTGGCCCCCATCGAGGACCACGGCTTCACGCTGTGCGACTTCCTCCCCGACCGCATCGCGCTGCGGCAGTTCCGGTGGGACGTCGACCGCCAGCCGGTGGAGGCGATAGACCGCCTGGAGCCGTTCTACACGACGGAGCTGCCGCGGCCGGGGTGATGGGGGGAATCGGGGCGTCGGGTCTGCGCCGGCGTCGAGCGCCAGCGGTCGCCGTTGGTTTGCGCCGGTTTGCCGGAGCTTGTTCCTCAGCGCCGATTTCAGAGGACCCGGAATCGGGAATCCACCGATGCGCTGCAATGGCGGCGTCTGCATGGCAAGGGTCGGCGTCCGAGGTGCCCTGCCGGGGCGTCCGCTCGGCGGATCGACCGACGCGGCGAAGAGTGTCGCGGCATCGCCGCGGCGGGAGGAGCATGATGAGCCAGACGCGACGAGACTTCCTCAAGCAGGCCGGGGCGGCCGGCGTGGTGGCGGCGAGTGTTTCGGCTGCGCCCGGTGGCAGCGCCGTCGCGGCCAGCGGAGCCGGCTCGTCGCGCGCCGCCCAGCCGGCCGGCCCGGCCGTGCGCACGGTGCGCACGCCGGTGCTCGAGATCGGCTACGAGGAGCACGGACCCGGCGAAGGGTTCCCCATCGTCCTGCTGCACGGCTTTCCCTACGACATCCGCTCGTGGGACGGGGTCGCGCCGCCTCTGGCCGAGGCGGGCTACCGCGTGCTCGTGCCCTACCTGCGCGGGTACGGCACGACGCGGTTCCTCGACCCCGAGGCGCCGCGGATGGCCGAGCAGGCCGCGATCGCCCAGGACGTGGTGGACTTCGCCGACGCCCTGGGGCTGGAGCGGATGGCGCTGGCCGGCTTCGACTGGGGCAACCGGGCCGCCTGCATCACCTCCATCCTGCACCCCGAGCGGGTGCGGGCCCAGGTGGCGGTGAACGGCTACTCGGTGCAGGACACCGTCAACCCCGGCCGGCCGGGCTCGGCCGCGGGCGAGGCGCGGCTCTGGTACCAGTGGTACTTCAACACCGAGCGCGGCGTGCGCGGGCTGGAGGCGAACCGCCACGACATCGTCCGCTACCTGTGGGAGACGTGGTCGCCGGGGTGGGACTACACGGACGAGGCGTACGAGCGTTCCGCCCCCTCGTTCGACAACCCCGACTTCGTCGACATCGTCATCCACTCGTACCGGCACCGGCACCTCAACGCCCCCGGCGAGGAGCGCTTCCTCGAGGTCGAGCGGCAGCTCGCGGAGCGACCGCCGATCACCGTGCCGGCCATCGTCCTGCGGGGCGACGCGAGCGGCTTCGGCCGGCCGTCGCCCGACCCGTCCGGCGACCGGAGCCGGTTCACCAACCTCGTCGCGCGGCGCATCGTCGAGGGGGCGGGGCACGACCTCCCGGTGCAGCGCCCCGACACCGTGTCGGAGGCACTGCTCGAGCTGCTGGCATAGCGCCGGAGCGCTCAGGACGACCCGCCCTGCGGCCCGGGGGGCGTCCGCAGGGCGCGTGATTCGCGACCGTGACGCGGCGGATGGCGGCGCGCGGGACAGGATGCGTCCCGCCGCCCGACCCGTGAGTCGGGGAGCAGGCGGGGGACCATGCCCGAGCGACACCGGCGGGCGCCCGCGGCGCCGGCTTCGAGGGGCGGGGCCGCGCTCCCGGCATCCGGCCGGCCTTCCATGGAACGCCTGTCCCGGCTCGTCGCGCTGGTGCTGACGATCTCGGCTTGTGCCGGGGCGCCGGTTCCGCCGCTCGACGGCGAGGACCTCGAAGCGGTCGAGTTGCCGCGCGCCCCCGTCACCGCCGGCGCCGCCGTCGACCGCGACGTGGTCGTGGCGCCCGACGGCTCCCGCGTCGCGTTCGTGTCCGACCGGGGCGGGGCGCTCGGGCTGTGGACGGCGCCCCTCGCCGGCGGCGGTGCGACGCTGCTGACCGGTGGGCACGACTTCCTGACGGCTCCCGCCTGGTCGCCCGACGGCTCCCGCCTCGCCTACGTCTCCGGCCGGGAGGGGCCCGCCGACCTCTGGATCGTGCCGGCGGCCGGCGGCGAACCGGCGCGGATGACATCCGGCCCGGCCGCGTGCGCGATCCGCAGTGGTCTCCCGACGGGGCCGCCGTTCTCTATTCGAGCAACTTCGAAGGGCGGATCGATCTCTGGACGGCGCCGGCGGGCGGTGACGGCGCGCCGGTCAGGTTGACGACGAGCGGAAGCGCGGCCGACTGGGCTCGGTGGTCACCCGACGGCCGGGAGATCGCGTTCGTGTCGACCGAAGGTGGCGCCCGCCATGTGAGGGTGGCGCCGGCGGCGGGGGGCGAGGGCCGGCGGCTGACGACGGCCCCGGGTGCGCAGGGTCAGGTCGAATGGTCGCCCGACGGCGAGCGGCTCGTCTTCGTCTCGAACCGCAACGGCACTCCCGACGTCTGGGTGACGTCGCGCGACGGGGGGCGGGACGTCGCGCTGACGGAAGGATTCGGGAACGACCAGCGGCCCCGGTGGTCGCCCGACGGCCGCTGGCTGGCGTTCCGGTCGATACGCGACGACCGGGCCGACGTCTGGATCGCGCGCGCGGACGGGGGCCCGGCGCGCCGGGTGACCGCCGACCCGGCGGAGGAGGGGTTTCCGCGCTGGTCCCCGGACGGGTCGGCCCTGGTGTTCAGCGTCGCCTCGCGCCGGACGTGGCTGTGGACGGTGCCGGTCGAGGGGGGGACGGCGACCGCCCTCACGTCCGGCGTGGATGTCGCCCTGGAACCGGACGTGTCGCCGGACGGGACCGAGGTCGCGTATCTCGCGGGTCGTGCGGGAGCCCTCGACCTGCGCGTCGCGGCAATCGACGGGGGCGCGCCCCGGCGGCTCGCCGCGAGCCCCGGCGGCGCCGCGGCCCCGCGGTGGTCGCCCGACGGCGCGTTCATCGCGTTCGAGTCGGGGCGGAGCGGCAACAGCGACATCTGGATCGTGCCGGCGGAAGGCGGAGAGGCGACCCGGGTGACCGCGCATCCCGGCCGCGACGTCGATCCGGCGTGGTCGCCGGACGGCGCGACCCTGGCCTTCTCCTCCAACCGGGCCGGGGGGCGGTCGGACATCTGGCTGGTCGCGCCCGACGGCGTCGACCCGCGGCGCCTCACGACGCAGGGGGCGGCGCCGGGTCCGCGGTGGCACCCAGACGGCGGGTCGCTGCTGTTCCGCTCTCCGGGGGCGGACGGCCAGGAGCAGGTGTGGCGGGTGCCCGCGGCCGGCGGGCCGGCCGAGCAGCTCACCCGAGGCGGTTACAGCGCCCGCATGGACTTCTCGCCGGATGGCACTCGCATCGTCTACCAGGCGCACGACGGGGCGGGGTTCGACGTTCGCGTCGTCCCCGTCCGCGGCGGAGCGGGCACGCGGCTGACCACCGCGGCCGGGGACGAGACGCAGCCGCGCTGGTCGCCGGACGGGACCCGCGTGGCGTTCGTGTCGGGCGAGGCGCCCGACCGCGAGCTCCACGTGGCGCCCGCCGCCGGCGGGCCGGCGACCCGATTGACGCGTGAGGGCGACGTCGGCGGCTTCGACTGGCTCCCGGACGGCGCGGGTCTCGTGTACAGCCTGACGGAAGCGGCCGCGAACCTGTGGCGGGTGGACGTCCGGGAGTTGCTGGACGGGATGGCGGCCGCCGCCGGGGATTGACGAAGTTCCCGGGTTCTCGAGGCGCGGATCCTGGGGAACGCGGCCCTCGGCAAGCATCAGACCGGCCAAGTCCTGCGCCGCCTGGGTCACGATGCGATCCTGCGGCGCGAACGACTCGTCGGTGCGGCCGTCGATCTTGGCGACCTCGCGGGCCGCTCCCGTCTCGACGACGACGACGCGCGCGACCGGCCGTTCTTGCGGCCGGACAGCTCGGGCGCCCCGCGGAACGCGCTTGACTGGACCTCCGTGGCCGCACCGGGACCCGATAGGGCCACGGCCCGCCTTTGGACGGCGACCGCGTTCACGCGACCCCGACTCGATACGCCCCGGGCCGCTCCAGTCGACCTCCGGGGACGATGGTCGAGAAACGAAGAAGGCCGAAAAAAGCGACTCGACCGTGGAAGATCCGGGCCATTCGAGGCGTCTATAGGAAGCAAGGGGAAGAGCGGTGACGATTCCGAGCCGGCATGCCCGGTTACGGGACCAGTCGTGTGGAGTGGGACGATGCGTTCACAGAGGTCGCTGTCGCTCCGTGCCGTCGGGGTCCTGATCTCGGTCGCGGCGGCGTTTGCCGCGTCCGAACGCAGCGGATACGCCCAGCCGGTCGCATTCGGCGACGTGACGGGCTCGGCGGCGTCTGCCGCGCGCGCGGTCGCCGTGGTTCCCTTCACGAACGTCTCGGGTCGACCCGAGGACGACTGGCTGGGAGCCGGGATTGCCGAGACCGTCGTTTCCGGGGTCGAGCGGCTCGGCTACGTGACCGTCGTCGACCGGCAATCGCTGTTCGGCGGGGCCGCCGCGGCGAACGCAGCCGGCGACGAGGCGTGGGCCCGGGATCGGGCGCGGGCCGCCGGGGTCTCGTGGCTCGTCGGGGGCGGGTTCCAGCGGCTGGACGACCAGGTGCGGATCATCGCGCGGGTCACCGACGTCGAGACCGGAGCCCCCCGCGAGTTCGCCAGGGTCGACGGTCACGCCGACGACCTCTTCCTGCTGCAGGATCGAATCGTGGCGGAGGTCGCGGACGGCCTGACCCGCCTCGTCGGGCCGGGGGCCGCATCGCCCCCGGACGCTCGCAGGCCGATCGCCTGGGAGCCGGAGCGACGGGGGATGCCGAACCCGTCCGGGGCCCGTGGCGGCGGTGAGTCCGGGGGTCGGGCCGCCGCCGTGCGGTCACGGGGTTCGTTCGATGCGAACGCCACGGCCCAGGCCGGGACGATCGGGGCCCGGAGCGGCGGCGAGTCCGGCGGCCAGCCCCTCGCCGCGCGCTCACGAGCTCCGTTCGGCGTGGACCCCGCGACCCCGTCGGCCGGGGTGGTCGGAGCCCGGGCCGGCGGCGATTTCGGCGGTTCGTCCGTCGCCGCGCGGTCACGGGATGCGTCCGGCGCGAACGACACGAACCCGGCGCCCGAGGCAGTCGGTTTCGGAACGGCGCCGCCGGCCGGAGATGCCGGTGTGCTCACCGGCCGGGTGACGGTGCGGCCGCGGCGGACCACGACCCCGCCGACCGTCGACGGCCTGCTCGACGACGCGGTCTGGAGCGACGCGGCGCGCATCACCGAGTTCGTCCAGCGCGAGCCGCTCGACGGGGCGCCGGCGACCGAGGACACCGACGTCTACCTGGCGTACGACGACTCGAATCTGTACCTGGCGTTTCATGCCAAGTACGACAACCCGGGCATCATGCGCGCGAATCGCGTCGACCGCGATCGGGCGGATTTCGGCGACGACACGATCTCGGTCTACTTCGACACCTTTCTCGACCAGCAACGTGCGTACGTGTTCTCGGTGAACGGTTTCGGCGTGCAAGGCGATTCGATCGTGGGCGGCCGGGGCCGTGGCGGCGGCGGCGGAGGCGGCGGGGGCGGGTTCGGCGGCGGGGGCCGCGGCGGGGTCCCGCGGGGCGACCGGTCGTGGGACGCCCTGTTCACGAGCGGGGGCCAACCCGTCGGGGACGGGTACACGGCCGAGATGGCCATCCCGTTCAAGAGCCTGCGGTACCCCGCCCGGCCCGGCGGCGCGCCCCACACTTGGGGGTTCCAGATCGTCCGCCGCATCCGGGGCAAGGACGAGACCATCGTGTGGTCGCCGGTGTCGCGGGACATGGCGGGATTCCTGCCCCAGATGGGGGTCCTCGACGGGATGACGGGCCTCTCGACGAGCCGGAACCTGGAGGTGCAGCCGACGTTCACCGCGTTCCGCTACGGCACGTTCGACGAGACGGCGGGACAGCTCGTCGACGGGGAGGCGCAGCCCGACTTCGGGGCCAACTTCAAGTACGGGGTGACCCCCAACCTCATCGCCGACTTCACCCTCAACCCCGATTTCTCGCAGATCGAGTCGGACCGCCCGCAGGTCGAGGTGAATCAGCGCTTCGCCCTCTTCTACCCCGAGCTGCGGCCGTTCTTCCTCGAGGGGGCCGAGATCTTCCAGATCCAGGCGCCGGTCACCGTCGTGCACACCCGGACCATCGTCGATCCCCAGTACGGGGCGAAGCTGACCGGCAAGGCCGGCAAGACCACGCTGGGGGTGCTGTTCGCCAGCGACGAGGGGGCCAGCCTGGGCGTGGACGACCGACTGGACCCCGCGTTCGGCCAGTCGGCGCAGACCTTCGTGGGCCGCGCCCGCTACGACCTCTACTCCGAGTCGTTCATCGGAGCGATCGTCACCGACCGGGAGTTTCTCGATGGGTACAGCCGCCTCGTCGGCGCGGACAGCAACTTCCGGATCGGCGCCACCCATCAACTGGGTTTCCGGGCCTTCGGCACCGACCGGCGAGCGGCGCAGAGCGGTCCCCAGGTGAACCCCTGCCCGGCCACCGCTTCGGACCCGGAGGGACCCGCCGCGTGCGGCGGCTACGCGATGGACTTCGGGTTCCGGAAGCGGGGCCGCAACCTCAGCTACTCCATCGACTCGTTCGCGCTGTCGCCCGACTTCCGGACCGACGTGGGGTTCGTGCGCCGGACCGACCAGCGCGAGACCCAGGCGGACATCGAGTACGAGTGGTGGCCGCAGTCCTGGGTGATCAGTTGGGGCCCCGAGCTCCGCTACGGCCGCAACTACAATTTCGACCAGGTGCTCGAGGACGAGCAGTTCCGGGCCGGGGTCAGCGCCAACTTCGCGAAGAACATCCGCTACAGCTTCGACGTCGACCAGGACATGGAGCGCTACTACGGCATGGACTTCGACAAGCGGCGCTACCGGATGTTCGGCAACGTCAACACGAGCCGCGTGCTCTCGTTCGGCACCGGGTTCGACTGGGGTGACGAGGTCTACTTCGACGGGGCGAATGCGTTCCTCGGGCGCGAGAGCGGCTTCCGCACGTTCATCAACTTCCGTCCGGTGTCGCGGTTCGCCACCAACGTCAACATCACCACCAGCCGATTCACGGATCCGCTCGGCCTCTTCACGGCCGGCGTCAACGACGGCGAGCGGAGAGAGGACGGCGAGATCTTCAACGTGAACATCTTCCGGGCGCTGAACACCTACCAGGTCACCGACCGGCTCGCCCTGCGCAACATCACCGAGTTCAACACCTGGGACGGGAAGATCGCGCTCAACTTCCTCGCCACCTACCGCGTCAACTCGGGGACCGCGTTCTACGTCGGGTACGACGATCACTACCAGCAGCACGAGCGGTTCTACGACGACCAGGTCAACATCACCGACCGCGGCTACCTGCAGACGAACCGGGCCGTCTTCACCAAGATCCAGTACCTGTTCCGCTATTGACGGGGGCGGCGGTGCTGCGGGGATCGGGAGAGCCCCCGGCGTCGTACGCCGACCGCGCGTCCCCGACCACGGTTCGGCCGACCCGTGCGCGGCGCCGGGGGGCGGCTGATCTCGTCGTCCCCGCCGGCTCGTCGCCGTCGAATCCGGCGGCGGCGCGAACGGCGACAGCCGGAACTTCAGCCCCAGCCGGGATCGCACTGAGGCGCCCGACGGCGACGGCGTGCTCGGGACGTTCGCGCCCGACCCGAGCTGTTTTCGTCCCGCGGGGCGCCGCCGCCGGGTATACTCCCTGCCGTCTGCGATGGAGGCCGGACGATGGACGCGCCCTCCACGTCGCGCAGCACGGATCGACGATCAGAGGAGAAGAACTGAATGAGCGACAGCCTGACCGGTGCAGAGTTCAAGGCCGCACTGCGGAACAACCAGCCGAAGATGGGCCTCTTCATCAATTCGCACAGCCCAACCGCGGTCGAGCAGCTCGCCCACAGCGGCTACGACTGGCTGCTGATCGACTCGCAGCACGGCCCGATGGGCTACGAGACCCTGTCCACGATGGTCGGGGCAATCGGCAGCGGCGGCGCGAAGTCGCTGGTGCGGGTGACCGGCTACGGCGACCGCGCGGGCATCCAGCAGGCGCTGGACGTGGGGTCCGACGGTGTGCTCGTGCCCTACATCAACAACGCCGACGAGGCGCGCCAGGCGGTGAGCTGCACGCGCTACCCGACGGCGGGGACGCGCTCGGTGTACTTCCCCCAGCGCAGCATGAACAAGGCCGGGCTGCTCGGCTACGCCGGCCCCGCCAACGACAACATCATCTGCGCCCTGCAGGTCGAGACCGCGGACTGCATCAGGAACATCGACGACATCGCGGCGGTGCCCGGCGTCGACATCCTGTTCCTGGGGCAGAACGACCTGTGCATGTCGATGGGGCTGTACGAGAAGTACGAGTTCCCCCACATGTACACCTCGCCCGAGCTGAAGGAGGCCACCGACGCGCTCAAGGCGGCGGCGCGGCGCAACAACGTGATTCTCGGGCTGTTCCTCTTCGGCACCGACCGGGTGGCGGAGTTCCGCGAGCAGGGGTTCAGCCTCATCAGCATCGGGAACGATCTGCATCACCTGTTGACGCAGGCCGGCTCGCACGTCGCGACGATGGAAGGCATCATGCCGGACTGGAAGCGGCGCCCGACGGCGCTGTTCTGATTCGGGCCGGGGCCGGGGCGTCGGCGGCGCCCCGGCTCGCGCGACAGCCGCCCGCGACGGCGCGACGCAACGAGGAGGAGCCTTGGTGCTGATAAGGCTACGCGTGGAGGCGCTGGCGGCGGCCGTCTGCCTGTCGGCTGCCGCGGCCGCGGCGCAGTCGGGGACGGCCGACTGGGAGTGGCGCTCGTACGCCGGCGACCCCCAGGGCACGCGGTACGCGCCCCTGGACCAGATCACCGCCGACAACTTCCACACTCTGGAACTGGCGTGGCGCTGGCGCAGCGCCGACGCGCACCTGCCGGTCGAGAGCGGCTCGGGGGTCGCGCTGGCCCCGGCCGCGACGGTGTTCGACCGCCTCGAGGCGGCCGACCCCGACCGGTGGGTGACCCGGCCGAGCATCGCCCGGCTCTCGGCTACGCCCGTCATGGCCGGCGGGCGGCTGTACCTGGCGACGCCCATCTATCAAGCGGCGGCCGTCGACGCGCGCACCGGCGAGACCGTGTGGGTCTACAACCCGCGCGTGTACGAGCAGGGCAGCCCGCCCCTGCCCGCGCCCTGGAACCACCGGGGGGTAGCGTACTGGGAGGCGGCCGGGGAGGCCCACGTCATCTGGGGCACCGGCGACGGCCGGCTCACCGCGGTCGACGCGGCGACGGGGCTGCCCGCGGCCGGGTTCGGCGACGACGGCGGCGTGAGCCTCGAGGCGGGGCTGCCTCGGGCGCGCGAGAACCCGAGCCGGCTGCCCCCGCCGTCCCGGTCTCCGCCCCTCGTGGTCGGGGACACCGTCGTCGTGGGGTCGTCCGTCCACGACTACCTCAGCCGGCGCGAGAACGCCCCCGGCTACGTCCGGGCCTACGACGCGCGCACCG
The DNA here is from genome assembly GCA_965207675.1 of Vicinamibacterales bacterium. Classification (GTDB taxonomy): domain Bacteria; phylum Acidobacteriota; class Vicinamibacteria; order Vicinamibacterales; family UBA8438; genus JAJEEA01. The sequence goes on along the minus strand of CBDBMY010000011.1, from coordinate 1,949,141 downwards.
GACGCCACCGCTGGGACTTCCACATGGTGCCCCAGAGCGCCGACGCCTACGGGGCCGACACGTGGCTGAACGAGGCGTGGCGCTACTCGGGGAACACCAACGTCTGGGGCAACATCGCGGCCGACCCCGAGCTGGGCTACGTCTACCTGCCGACGAGCACGCCGACGTCGGACTACTACGGCGGCCACCGGCTCGGCGACAACCTGTTCGCGGAGAGCCTCGTCGCCGTGGACATGGAGACCGGGCAGCGCGTGTGGCACTTCCAGATGGTGCACCACGGCGTCTGGGACTACGACAACCCGACCGGCCCCAACCTGCTCGACGTCGTGGTCGACGGGCGGCCGGTGAAGGCCGTCGCCCAGGTCACGAAGCAGGGGTTCGTCTACGTGTTCGACCGGGTGACGGGCGAGCCGGTGTGGCCCATCGAGGAGCGGCCGGTGGCCACCGACACCGACCTCGAGGGCGAGCTGATGGCCCCGACCCAGCCGTTTCCCACCCGGCCCGCCCCCTTCGAGTACCAGGGGGCGCTGATCGAGGATCTCGTGGACTTCACGCCGGAGATCCGGCGGATGGCGGTGGAGGCGGTGGGGGGGTTCCGGCTCGGGCCGCTCTACACGCCGCTCTCGCTCCGGGGCACCGTCTTCCGCCCCAGCGCCGGCGGGGGCGCGAGCTGGGGCGGGGCGGGGGTCGACCCCGAGACCGGCCTGCTCTACGTGCCGTCGCGGAACGCGCACTCGGTCATGCGGTTCCGGGAGCCCGAGGCGGCCGACGACTCGAACCTGCGCTACCTGCTGAGCCGGGGCAACGCGCCGTACATCGGCGGAGGCAACCTGCGGCGCCGGCCGCAGATGCCGGGCGGGCTGCCGCTGTGGAAGCCGCCGTACTCGCGCATGACCGCCATCGACATGCACACCGGCGAGCACCGGTGGATGACCCCCACCGGCGACGGCGACCGCTTCCGCAACCACCCCCGGCTGCGCGACCTCGACCTGCCCCCGCTGGGGGGCGACGCAGGTCGCAACGGTCCGCTCGTGACCCGCACCCTGCTCGTCTACACCCTCACCGCGGGCGGGACCGGCGACGGCCCCCGGCTCGTGGCCTACGACAAGGCGACGGGCGAGCTGCGCGGCGCCGTCGACCTGCCGGGCGGCGCCATCGGCACGCCGATGAGCTACATGCTCGACGGGCGCCAGTACATCGCGGTCACCGTGGGCGGGGCGGTGCCGTCGCTCGTCGCGTACCGGTTGCCGTGAAGATGAGGAAAGATCATGACCGTCGACTTCCCGGGCGGTGCCATCGGCGCGCCGATGAGCCGCATGAGTTGCGGCGCCGGGTGCGGTTGCGGCATCCGGACCGGCCGGCCGCGGCAAGCCGGCGGGTGATATGCGCCACCGCGTCCGCCATGACCGGGCTGTTCGACCGCGTCGATGCGAACCACCGCGGAGAATCACGATGACAATGCGCACGCGCTTGCCGGCGGTGCTGAGTCTGGGCATTCTGGTGGGTCTCGCGGCGCTTCCGACGCCGTCGTCGGGCCAGGCGCAGGAGGCCGCGGAAGCGCCGCCGAACATCGTCGTCATCATGGCCGACGACCTCGGTTACGGCGACATCGGCCCCTACGACGGGTGGATCGACACGCCGCGGCTGGATCGGATGGCGGGGGACGGCATGCGGTTCCTCGACTTCCACTCGAGCGGCAACGTCTGCAGCCCCACCCGGGCCGGGCTGATGACCGGCCGCTACCAGCAGCGGGCGGGCATTCCCGGGGTGCTGTTCGCCAATCCCGCCCGCCCGTCGCACGACGACGGCATCGAGGCGGGGGAAGTGACCCTGGCCGAGGCGCTGCGGGCGCGGGGCTACGCCACCGGCGTCTTCGGCAAGTGGCACCTCGGCTACCGCGTCCGGTTCAACCCCGTGCGGCACGGGTTCGACGAGTTCCGCGGCTTCGTCAGCGGCAACATCGACTACCACTCGCACGTCGACACGATGGGGCGCGCCGACTGGTGGCGCGACGACGAGCTGAGCGAGGAGGCCGGTTACGCCACCCACCTCGTCACGCAGCACGCGTTGCGGTTCATCGAGCGGAACCGCGACCGGCCGTTCTTCCTCTACCTGCCGCACCACGCCCCGCACTACCCGTTCCAGGGGCCGGACGACCCGGCCGACCGCACCGTCGGCGGCGAGTTCGACCCGCGGGGCTCGGTCGCCGACCGCCGGCGCGCCTACCGCGACATGGTGCAGGAGATGGACGCGGGCATCGGCGAGGTCATCGACGCCCTCGAGGCGCACGGCATCGCCGACCGGACCCTGGTGTGGTTCTTCTCGGACAACGGCGCCGCCCGGTGGGGCTCGAACGGCCCCCTGCGTGGGCTGAAGGCGACCGACTGGGAGGGCGGCCACCGGGTGCCGTCCATCGCGGTCTGGCCGGGCCGCATCCCCGCCGGGACCGAGGCGGGCCAGCTCGCGTCGACCCTCGACGTCATGCCCACGCTGCTGGCGCTGGTGGGCCCCGGCGCGGGGGCCGAGGCGGGAAGCTCGGGGGCAGGGGGGATGGCGTTGCCGGCCTTCGACGGCGTCGACCTCGCGCCGGTCCTCCTCCGGCAGGAGGCGCTGGCCCCTCGGCGGCTCTTCTGGGGTGCCGACGGCACCTTCTGGAACGGCGCCGCGGTTCGCGACGGTCCGTGGAAGCTCGTCATCGACCGCCACGAAGGGACGCCGGGGCCGCCGATGTTGTTCAACCTCGATGACGATCTCGCCGAGCAGGAGGACCTGGCGGCGGTTCATCCAGAGCGGGTCGAGCGCCTGCTCGCGGCCCTGGAGACCTGGAGGGCGGACGTGGGGGCGATCCGTTGATCGGCCGCATTCCGGAGTGACGGTTCGGCTCGTGGCGGTTGTCCTCCGCTGTGCGACCGGATGCGCCAGGCCGCCGGACGCGGCGCTACGCCACGAGGCGTTGCGATTCCCGGGATCCCGCCCGTCGATCGAGGAGCGGACCGTTCCACTCGCCGCATCGGCCGTTGAGATGCAGCACGGTCATGCACCTCGGGCGGTTGAGCCGGTTCGGCGGGCCGGATACGATGAAGCGGTGATCACCGACGGCATTCGCGCGTTCATGGCGCGCGACTGGCAGCGGGCGCGTGACGCCAAGGACGCGTACTGGGCCGAACGGGTCGCTCGTCTCGGGCCGATCGAGGCGATGCGCATCGCCGATGAGTTGCGGCGGCAGGCGGTGCAGCAGCATCCCGACTGGCCTGACGCGGCGAGCCGACGGGACGATCTGCGCCACCACGAGCGCATGACCGAGTTGTTCGCCCGTGTCGATGCAGCCCGCCGCCCTTGAACTGCTCGAGGCCCTCTCCGGAGTGCTCGACTGGTGGCGGGCGCGGGCCGCTCAAGCGGGCGGCCCTTCGAGGTCGACACGGCGCCAGAAGTCCCCCTCGTCGGCGCAGGCGAGGGCGGCCGCCATCACGGTGTCTCGCGCGATGCCGGAGAGCGAGGCGGCGCGCTCGGGAAACGCCGGCGAGAACGACCGCCCGCGCAGCTTCAGCAGGCTCTGAACCGCCGCGGCCAGCTCCCGGGCGCGGCCCTCCAGGCGGCCCTCCTCGATCAGTGCGCGCGACAGCGGATCGTCTTCGGGTCCGCGTCCTTCCCGGGCCCCGAGGGCCCGTCCCACGCGTTCGAGCACCCGGCTGGTCGCCGGCGTGGGCAGGGGCTCGGTCAGACCGGTGTGGATTGCCGCCGCCGTCCAGCCCGGGAACGCCGTGCTCTCCGGCGCGGACCGGTACCGTCCGCCTTCCAGCCGGTGAATCGTCACCCCGGCCGGCCGCCGGCGCGTGGCGCCGGCCGGCGGGACGACCACCCAGAGCTCCGGAAAGCCCCAGGCCTCGTACAGCAGCAGCTTGCCGGGGCGCACGTCGGTGGTGTGATCGACTTCGAGCACGACGTCGGGGAAGTCGTGCTCGCCGACCGTCAGCGACCGCTCGGGGGTGGCGGCGCGGTCGGGGTGCAGGTACAGCGTCTCGTCCGCCTCCAGCGCCCGCTCCGCGCGGCCCTCGGCGTCCCGCACCACCAGGCTGACCGATCCGAACGAGACGATCGGGGCCCCGCGCACCGAGGCGATCCGCTCGACGAGGTGCGGCAGCCGCCGCGACGAGCCCTCGTGCACGCCGGAGCTCTCGGCGACCACCCAGGCGGTTCCGGCGCGGCCGTCCCAGTACTCGATGCGGCCGTCGTACGACTCGAACCCGTCGCGCAGCATGGGTATCGGACTGGTGCCGGGAAACCGCAACGCCTCGTAGCGCACCCGGTCGCCCGGTCTGTCGGGCGCGGAGGAAGGACTCGCGGCCCCCGAGCCGCCGGCACCCCGCACTACCCAGGTCAACGTGTTCGTGTCAGCCATCGTTCGACTGTATCACGTGTAACACGGGCGCGGGAAGGACATCGACGGAACCGTCTTGTCGGAGGCCGGCCCGCCCATCGTCGCCTGGCTTGGCGGATCCATGGTGCGCCACGGTGCCGATCGCCGACGCCGTCTACAGCTCCCGCAGGCCGGTGGCCACCGAGAGGCGGGCGGCGCCGTCTACAGCTCCCGCAGCGCCGTCGCCACCGGGAGCCGGGCGGCGCGGACGGCGGGGAAGATGCCGCCGACGAACCCCATCACCACCGCCCACACGACGCCCTGGACGAGCAGCTCGGGGGTGACCCGGAACGCGAACGCGACCTGGCTGAACGTCTGCCAGTTGAGGGTGGCGGTCTGGTAGCCGTTGAAGCCGACATAGGCGAGGAGCCCGCCGAGGACGCCGCCGGCGATGCACAGGGCCACCGACTCGGCCATGACCGAGACGACCACCGGGGTGCTGGAGAACCCGAGGGCGCGCAGCGTCGCGATCTCGCGCGTGCGGCTCGCCACCGCGGTGTACATGGTGTTGATGGCGCCGAAGACGGCGCCGATGCCCATGAGGAGCGCGATGACGGTGCCGATGCCGGTGATGATGGCGGTGACGGTCTGCGACTGCCCCACGTAGTAGTCCTCCTCGCGCTCGACCATGACGTCGAGGCGGGGATCGGTGGTCAGGGCGTCCTTGAAGGTGTCGAAGGCGTCGGCCGACTCGAGCCGCGCGTAGACCGACTGGAAGCTGTCGCCGCGCCGGTAGGCGGGCTGCAGCACGCGCGCGTCGCACCAGATCTCGGACTCGGCGACGGTGCCGCCGGCCTCGAAGATGCCGACGACCTCCCACTCGCTCTCGCCCCACCGCTGCGTCGACCCGAGGTCGATCCCGGCGAACTGGGCGGCGGCGCTGCGGCCGACGATGATCTCGTTGGTGCCCGGGCGGAAGGCACGCCCCTCGACGATGAGCACCTCGTCGCGGACGCCGAAGGCGGCGGGCTCGACGCCGCGTAGGGGAACGTTGGCCGGCGACCCCGTGCTCCGCTTGGGCACGTCGACGACCACGAACAGCTCGGCCGACGCGACGGGGCCGCCGTCGGCCCGCCGCACGCCGGGCGCGTCCTTGATGACCCGGGTGCTCTCGAGCGGCAGCCCGCTGCTCAGCTCGGTGTCGCTGCCGCCGCGCATGACGATCGCGGTGTCGGGCGACCCGGCCCCGGCGAGGGCGGCCTGGAAGCCCTCGGCGATGGAGAGCACCGCCACGAAGACGACCACCACCCCGGTCACCCCGGTCACCGCGACGAGGGACGAGCCCGCGCGCTGCGGCACGGTGCGCAGCGTGAGCGCGATCATCGTGAACATCTGGGCCAGGAAGCGCATGGCTCTCACACCTTCCGCAACGCGTCGACGATTCTGAGCCGGGTCGCCTGCACCGCGGGCAGAGCGCCCGCGGCGAGCCCGAGCAGGACCACGAGGGCGACCCCGGTCGCGAGGTCGCGCGCCGGCATGACGAACGTCGGCAGGAAGCCGCCGGTGGGGTCGCCCAGCCCGACCAGCAGCCGGCCGATGCCGAGGCCCATGGCTCCCCCCGCCACGGCGAGCGCGAGCGACTCGGCGAGCACCAGGACCAGCACCCCCCGGTCGGTGAAGCCGAGCGTCTTCAGGACCGCCAGCTCGCCGGTGCGCTCGCGGATCGACTGCGCCATGGTGTTGCCGGTGATGACGAGGATGGTGAAGAAGACCGCGGTCAACACCCCGATGACGATGAGGCCGATGTTGCCGATCTGGTCGGCGAACCCCTGCAGGAACGCCTGCTCGGTCGACGTCCGGGTCTCGGCCGGCGAGTTCGCGAAGCGGGTGTCGATGGCCGCCGCGATGTCGGCCGACCCCGCCGGGTCGTCGATGCGGATGACGAACTGGCCGATGAACCGCTGCCCGAGGTCGTTGGCCTCCATCAGGTACTCGTGGTGGAGATAGAAGCTCGCGGTGTCGTAGCCCTCCACCCCCGCGTCGTAGATGCCGTCGATCGTGAACTCCCAGGTGGGGCCGCTGCGGGTGCGGAAGATCGTCCCCTGGAGCGGGATGCGGTCCCCGACCTCCCACCCGAACCGGTCGGCGGTCGACCGGCCGACGATGGCCCCGGTCCGGTTCCGCAGCCAGGCCTCGCGCTCCGCGTCCGTCAGCACGATCTCGGGGTAGAGCCGGAGATAGCTCTCGGGGTCGACCGCGAACTGCGGAAAGAAGTTGCGCGGGTCCTGGTAGACGCCGCCGAACCAGGACATGTGGCTGATGTCGGCCACCCCGTCGATCGAGGCGATGCGCCCGAGGTAGCTCTCGGGCAGGGGCTGGACGAGGGAGATCTTGTGGATGACGAGCATGCGGTCGGCGCCCGCCACGTCGACCCCCGAGCCGAACGCGATGCGGACCGCGACGAGGTACGAGAACAGGACGAACGCCACCGCTATCGACAGTACCGTGAACAGGGTCCGGACCCTGCGCCGAAGCAGGTTCTTCCAGACGAGGGGTATGAACTTCATGACTCGGGCTCCGTCGAGAGCAGGCCCTCGTTCAGGTGCAGGGTCCGCTTGGCGCGGGCGGCGGCGTGGGGGTCGTGGGTGACCATGACGATGGTCTTGCCGTGATCGGCGTTCAGCGCGTGCAGCAGGTCGAGGATCTCGTCGCCGGCCTTCCGGTCGAGGTCGCCGGTGGGCTCGTCGCAGAGCAGCAGGGTGGGGTCGGTCACGATGGCCCGGGCGATGCCGACGCGCTGCTCCTGGCCGCCCGAGAGCTGCCGTGGATAGTGCTTGGCGCGGTGCGTCAGGCCGACGACCTCGAGGGCGGTGGCGACGTGGCGGCGGCGCTCGGCCCGCGACAGCGGGGTCAGCAGCAGGGGCAGCTCCACGTTGCGCTCGGCCGTGAGCACCGGCAGCAGGTTGTAGAGCTGGAAGACGAAGCCGATGTGGCGCGCCCGCCAGCGCGCGAGCCTGCCGCCCGACATGCGGTCGATGCGGTCGCCGCCGACGGTCACCGAGCCGTCGCTCGGGGTGTCGAGGCCGCCGAGCAGATTCAGCAGGGTCGTCTTGCCCGAGCCCGACGGGCCCATCAGGGCGAGGAAGTCTCCCCGCGGCAGGTCGATGTCGACCCCCTGCAGGACGTCGATCCGCTCCGATCCGCGCCGGAACTGCTTGTGCAGATCCCGGATTTGCACCAACGCCTCGGTCTCGTTCATCGACCCGCCCTCGGACGTTCGCCGGGTCGTAGCCGCCGCGTGCCGGCGTCCACGAGCGCCGGTGCCTCCCCGCATGGTCTATACGTGCCGGCCCCCGATCGAGGTTCCGCGGCCGCCGCGCCCTCGGTCACCATCGTCGCGTCACCATCGTACCCTGCCGCACAGGTTGCCGTCGCCCAAGTCGCCGGGGCAAGGGAATTGAGCTCGGCGGTCGCGGGCGGGGATCCGGAGGTCGGAAAGTGCCGGTGGACGGTCTCGTCGGGTGCGTTCGCGGCCGGGCGACGCCGAGAGCGGCGTCGGCGTCCTGTCCGCGGCCGCGAACTCGCGCTGCCGGCGTCGCCGGTCACGCGCCCGACGGCAGTATCCCGTAACCGTGGTTCGCGAAACAACTCTACGCGGCAGTTCTCCGGTGTCTACTGGCATTAGCGTCGCCCCGGAGCTGTCGCGAGCTTCACGGCCGGGACGCCAGCTCGCGGTACAGTGCGTCCACCTGGCGGTCGGTGTCGACCAGGGTCCCGTCCGTCCGGATGACGTAGTCGGCCCGGCGCACCTTCTCCGCGGTCGGCAGCTGGGCGGCGATGCGGCGTTCGGCCTCGTCCCGGCTGAACCCGCGCGCGACCACCCGCGCGACCTGCGCCGAGCGCTCGCAGGCGGTGACGATGACCCGATCGAACGACTCGGTCCGCGCGCTCTCGAAGAACAAGGGTATCGCGACGACGCCGAACCGGTGGGTGGGGCGCCGCTCGATCTCGTCGAACCAGGCCCCGATGGCCGACCGCACTCGGGGGTGGACGATGGCGTTCAGGTCGGCGCGGGCGGCGTCGTCGGCGAAGACGATGGCGCCGAGCAGGCGCCGGTCGACGCGTCCCCCGGCGTCGATCACCTCCGGCCCGAAGCGGTCGCGCACGTCCCGCCACGCCGGCCCGCCCGGCGCCATCGCGTCATGGGCCCACCGGTCCGCGTCGGAGGTCGGCACCCCGGCGGCCGCGAACCGATCGAGCACGTGGCTCTTGCCGGTCGCGATGCCCCCCGTCAGCACCACCCGCATCGTCAATGCTCTTCTCCCGGCGTGATCGCCCGTTGACGCTCTGGCGGAGATGATCCGCCGGCAGGGACCCGCATCGTCAATGCTCCTCGGCCGGCGTGATGCGCTCCTCGACGAAGGTGTTCCACTCGTGGCACTGCGGGCACTGCCACAGCAGCTCCGTGCTGCGGTAGCGGCAGCGCATGCAGACGTGGGGGTCCCGGTAGAACACCGCGCCGCTCATCAGCTCCGTGTAACGGCGGACCCGGGACTCGTCGAAGCGGAGGGCAGCGAGGGCCTGCCACACGACCTGATGCACGCTCAGGGCGTGCGGGTTGTGCACCAGCGAGTCGAAGAGCAGGTCGAGCGCCGCCGACGGATCGCCGCGGTCCGCGAGGTGGCGCCCCAACGCGAGCCGGGCGCGCCAGTCCTGCGGATTGGCATCGATCAGGCGGCGGCACAGGGCAGGGAAGCGCTCGTCGTCGCCCATCTCGCGGCTCGCGCCCTCGACCCGGTCGAGGATGAGGTAGGCGCGGTCCGGCGCGACGCCGGGCACGCGGTCCCAGGTCGCGAGGGCCTCGGCGAGGCGCCCCTCCCGGCGCTGCAGGTCGCCGAGATGGAGGTAGGCGGGGAGGGCGCGCTCGTCGAGGGCGATCGCTGCCTCGAACCGCGCCACCGCCTCGGCGGGGTCGGCCTGCTCCAGCGCCTGCATCCCCAGCCGGGCCTCCAGGAACGCGAGTATCGCCTGGTGCCGCGGGCGCTCGCCGGGCTCGGCGAGGGCCGCGAGCCGGCGGCGGACGGCGCGGGCCTCGTGCCACTGCTGCTGCTCCTCGTGCAGCTTCTCGAGGTTCGACAGCGCCTGCCGGTTGTCGCCGTCGATGCGCAGCACCTCCGTGAAGGCCTCGACGGCCCGGTCGACGAAGCCGCCGCGCTTGAAGTCGAGCCCGAGGCACAGCAGCAGGTACGCCTGCTCGCCCCTCGTCAGCTTGGGTCGCTGCAGCGCCTGCTGGTGGAGCTGGATCGCGCGGGTGACCTGCCCCTTCTCCCGGTACAGGTTGCCGAGTATCAGGTGCAGCTCGAGGGCGTCGGCGTCGAGGCCGACGGCGGTGCTCAGCTCCTCGATGGCGGGGTCGAGCTGGTTCGACACCAGCATGTTGAGCCCCAGCAGATAGCGGGGCGATTCGCGGGCCCGGCGAAGGTCGATCCAGCGTCCCGCGCGGAGCTTGTAGCGCTCCCAGGCCTTCCCCACGGCGAGGCCCGCGAGCAGGGCCACGAGCGCCGCGAGCAGCCCCACGGAGTCGTCCATCAGAACAGCTCGGTGCGCCAGAGATCGTGGAGGTGGACGACCCCCTCGACCCGACCGGCGTCGCCGACCACCACGAGCGCCGTGATGCGGTGGGTCTCCATGAGGTGGAGGGCCCGGGCGGCGAGGGTCGACCCGTTGATCGTGTGCGGCGCCGCCGACATGACCTCGCCGGCGGTGCGGGCCGACAGCGGCCGGTTCGCCGCGAGCTCCCGCCGCAGGTCGCCGTCGGTGATGACGCCGGCGAGCCGGCCTGCCGCGTCGACGACGCAGGTCATGCCGAGCTTCTTGTCGCTCATCTCGCGGACCGCCGCGGGCATCGCCGCGGTGGCGGGGACCACCGGGATCTCGTCGCCGGCGTGCATGAGGCGCTCGGCCGGCAGCAGGCGCTTGCCGAGCCCGCCGCCGGGATGCAGGTGGGCGAAGTCTTCCTGGCGGAAGCCCTTCCGGACGAGCAGGGTCATGGCGAGGGCGTCGCCGAGGGCGAGCGCCGCCGTCGTGCTGGCCGTCGGTACGAGGTTCAGGGGGCACGCCTCGGCGCGGACGCCGCAGTCGAGGGCGACGTCGGCGGTGCGGGCGAGGGTCGACTCGGGGGCGCCGGTCAGGCACACGAGGCGGGCCCCGACCCGTCGGATGGTCTCGATCAGACGCAGGATCTCGTTCGTCTCGCCGCTGTGCGACAGGGCCACGACGACGTCGTCGTCCTGCACGACGCCGAGGTCGCCGTGGACGGCCTCGGCCGGGTGCAGGAAGAACGCGGGGGTGCCGGTGCTGGCGAGGGTGGCCGCGATCTTGCGGCTGATGATCCCCGACTTGCCCATGCCGGTGACGACGACCCGCCCCGCGCACGCCTCGAGCAGCCGCACCGCCGCGTCGAACCGTTCGTCGAGCCGGTCCGCGAGCGCCGTGAGCGCCGCCGCCTCGATCTCGATGACCTGCCGCGCGAGCGCCCGGTCGACCGGCGCGGCGCCGGAGGCCGTCATGCGTTTCGATCCCTCGCGGCTTCGGCGATCCTGAGCACGCGCTCGAGCAGGGGCTGCAGCCGGTCGAGCCGGAGCGCGTTCTGCGCGTCGCTCTTCGCCCGCGAGGGCTCCTCGTGAATCTCGAGGAAGAGGGCGTCGACCCCGGCGGCGGCGCCGGCCGCGGCCATCGGCTCGATGTACTCGGCCTGACCCGCCGTCACCCCGTCGCCCGCGCCCGGCAGCTGCAGGCTGTGGGTGACGTCGAACACCACGGGCACGCCCAGCGCCCGAAGCTGGGGGAACGCGCGGAAGTCGACCACGAGATCGTGATAGCCGAAGCTGGCCCCGCGCTCGGTGACGAGGACCCGGCGGTTGCCGGCCGCGGTGACCTTGGCGACGGCGTGGCGCATGTCCGAGGGCGCGAGGAACTGCCCCTTCTTGAGGTTCACGACCCGACCGGAGGCGGCCGCGGCGACGATCAGGTCGGTCTGCCGCGAGAGGAAGGCCGGGATCTGCAGGACGTCGGTCACCTCGGCCACGGCGTCCACCTGCGCGGTCTCGTGGACGTCGGTGAGGACCGGCACGCCGTGGGTCTCCTTGACGGCCCGCAACGCGGCGAGGCCCGCGTCGAGGCCCGGGCCGCGGAACGAGCGGCCGGAGGTGCGGTTGGCCTTGTCGAACGACGCCTTGAAGACGTAGGGGATGCCGAGTCGCCGGGCGACGCCGGCGATGGCGCCGCCGAGGAAGAGGGCGTGGGCTTCGCTCTCGATGACGCAGGGGCCGGCGATGAGCGCGAGCGGCCCACCGTCGCCGACGGCCATGTCACCGATTCTCACCACCGACACCCGACCATTATAGGGGGGCTCCGGACGCCCGCCGATGGGCCGGAGGCGGCACCGGCGGGTGCGATCGGCCCCGGGCCGGCCCCGCGGGATTCGCGGCCTGCGCTCGGGGGCCGGGCGGTTCGGCGGCGGCTGCCGACCCGCCGATCGTCGCCCGCGGCTCGCTCGGACCCGGGCGGCCCTCCGGGGAGTCTGCGTCTCCTCGGGGAGGCGGCGCCGTGCTACCGCGCGGACTCCGGCTCGCTCTTCACCGGTTCCGGGGCCGTCAGCCGTTCTTCGTCCGACCGCGCGGCCGCGATCTTGTGCTCGTGGCTCGCCCTCACGAAGTCGGCGAACAGCGGATGGGGATCGAGCGGCTTCGACCGGAACTCGGGGTGGAACTGGACCGCGACGAACCAGGGGTGGTCGGGGAGCTCGATGGTCTCGACGAAACGGCGGTCGGGCGACTGCCCGGAGATGACGAGGCCGTGCCCGGCGAGGGTCGACTCGTAGTCGCGGTTGAATTCGTAGCGGTGCCGGTGGCGCTCGTGAACCTCGGCGGCGCCGTAGATGGCGTGGGCCCGCGAGCCCGCGGCGAGCTCGCAGGGATAGCGGCCGAGCCGCATCGTCCCCCCGAGGTCGTCCACGCCGAGCAGGTCGCGCAGCTTGTAGATGACCTTGTGCTCGGCGTCGGGGTTGCACTCGGTGGAGTCCGCCCCCGCGAGTCCGCACACGTTGCGGGCGAACTCGACCGCCGCCCACTGGAAGCCGTAGCAGATGCCGAAGTAGGGGATGCGGCCCTCGCGGGCGATGCGCGCGGCGCGCATCATGCCGGCGGTGCCCCGGTCGCCGAACCCGCCGGGGACGAGGATGCCGTCGGCGCCGGCGAGCAGCTCCTCTCCGCCGTCGGCCTCGAGCGCCTCCGCCTCGACCCACTGGATGTCGACGCCGAGCCGGTGCCGGAAGCCGCCGTGGTAGAGGGCCTCGTTGAGGCTCTTGTAGGAGTCCTCGTACCCCACGTACTTGCCGACGACGTGGATGCGGAGACGGTCGAGGGGATGCCGCAGGCTGTCGACCAGCGACTGCCACGCGTCCATCGAACGTTCCGAGTCGGGCAGCTGCAGACGCCGGAGCACGTTGCGGTCGAGGCCCTCGCCGGCGAGGACGAGGGGGACCTCGTAGATGCTCGAGATGTCCCTGGCCGTGATCACCGCGTCCTCGTCGACGTCGCAGAAGAGCGCGATCTTGCCGCGGAGCTCGGCGGGCAGGACGCGGTCGGTGCGGCACAACAGGATGTCGGGCTGAATCCCGATCGACCGCAGGTCGCGGACGCTGTGCTGCGTCGGCTTCGTCTTGAGCTCGCCCGCCGCCCCGATGAACGGCACCAGGGTCAGGTGGACGTAGAGGGTGTGGTCCCGGCCGACGTCCTGCCGGAACTGCCGGATGGCCTCGAGGAACGGCTGGCTCTCGATGTCGCCGACGGTGCCGCCGACCTCCACCATCACGATGTCCACGCCCTCGGCCACCGTGCGGATGCAGTCCTTGATCTCGTTCGTGATGTGGGGGATGACCTGCACGGTGCCGCCGAGATAGTCGCCGCGGCGCTCCTTCTGGATCACCGAGAGGTAGATCTGGCCCGTGGTCCAGTTGTGGTTCTTGGTGGTGAGGGTGTTGGTGAAGCGCTCGTAGTGGCCGAGATCGAGGTCGGTCTCGGCCCCGTCGTCGGTGACGTAGACCTCGCCGTGCTGGTACGGGCTCATGGTGCCCGGGTCGACGTTGACGTAGGGATCGAGCTTCTGCAGCGTCACGCGGTAGCCGTGGCCTTCGAGCAGGCAGCCGATCGAGGCGGCGGCCAGCCCCTTCCCGAGCGAGGACACGACCCCGCCGGTGACGAAGATGAACTTCACGGGCCGGCCCGCGGCGTTGACGATCGGCTTGCTCATGCCGGGGCTCCGGCCGCGAGGCGGCGGCGCACGCGGTCGAGATCGGCGGGCGTGTCGACGCCGATCGGGTCGTCGTCGATGCGCGTCGTCATGATGCGGTAGCCGTGCTCGAGGGCGCGCAGCTGCTCGAGGCGCTCGGCGCGCTCGAGCGGGGTCGGCTCGAGGCGGCTCAGGGCCAGCAGGAGCGGCCGGCGGTAGACGTAGAGTCCGATGTGCCGGTCGACCGCGACCGGCGTCGCGGGAGCCGCGTCGCGGTGGAGGCCGATGGGCGCGCGAGAGAAGAAGAGGGCGTAGCCCGCGCGATCGACGGCGACCTTGACGACGTCGGGGTCGCGCCAGGCGTCGGCGCCCGCGAGGGGGCAGCGCAGGGTGGACATCGCCACCGCGGGGTCGGCGGCGGCCGCGACCGCGGCGTCGATGACCTCCGGCGCGATCAGCGGCTCGTCGCCCTGGACGTTGACGATCAGATCGCAGTCGAGGCCCGCCGCGACCTCGGCGAGGCGGTCGGTGCCCGATGCGTGATCGGGGCGGGTCATGCGCACCCCGCCGCCGAACGCGCTCACCGCCCGGGCGATCCGGTCGTCGTCGGTCGCGACGAGGACGAGGTCGACCGAACGGGCGTCGGCCGCGTGCCGGTAGACGTGCTCGATCATCGTCCGGCCGCCGATGTCCGCCAGCGGCTTGGCCGGCAATCGGGTCGATGCGTAGCGGGCGGGGATGATGGCGGCGGTCACTCCGGCGGGGGGCGGGTTCCGGAGGGGTGGGGGCGTGGCGGGACGCACAGCGAATCCTACCACGTCGGGGCGGCCAGTCCGCGCGCCGGCGCGTGCCGGAGTCGTGGGTCGGTCCCGTCTCCCTCCACGGCCGGCGCCCCCGTCGCGGCCGGCCGGCAGCGAGCCGATGCGCGGTGTCTCCGGGGGCGCCGCGGCGTGGTACGATGAGGCGGGGCGAGGTGATGAGCAGGACGCGCCTGGCGATGTGGGCGACGGGTGGAGGGCTGCTGGCGGCCTGGCTGGCCTCGGCGGCGGGGACGTTGCCCGGCGCGGCTCCCGCGCCGACTCGCGGAGTTGAAGCACAGGCGCCGCCGCCCGCCCCGCCCCCGGCCGAACGAGTGGATCTGGACCGGGAGGTGGCGCGGATGGCCGCCTGGCTGGAGCACGCGCCCCGGCCGCGTCCGGTCGTCCGCAATCCCTTCACGCTCGCGCCCCGGCGTCCCGCGCCCGCCGCCGCGGAGCGCGAGGCGGTTGTCCCCGAAGGCTGGGCGCGGAGTCCCGCCGCCGCGGTGCCGGCGGCCCCGTCGAGGGTTTCGCTGGCCGGCATCGCGACCGACGAGACGCCGTCCGGCCCCCGCCGTACCGCGATCCTCTCCCTCGACGGACGCGTGGTGCTGGGGCGGGTCGGAGACGAGCTGCCGGGACCCTACCAGGTGCAGCGCATCGACGACGACGCCGTCGAGCTGTTCGATCCCGGCCGGCAGGCCTCGTTTCGCCTGACGCTCCCGTAGTCTGCGCCGTAGAACGGTGCAGACTCCTGGCAGGGTTGGTTGGGCGGCCATCGGAGCCGAAGGCGACGATGGGCGGGCTGGGCGACAGCCGGCTCGACTCCCGGTCGCGCGGCCGCGAGTTGCGTCGCGGGTCGCCCCGTCAGGCCGACACGGCGGTCGGCGGTCGGGGCTCAGGTCGTCCAGCTGGAGATCACCGACGCCTCCTTCACGGGGGGCACGGCGCGGATCTCGTCGAGGACCTCGGCCGTGACGCCCGGGTCGTCCGTGTCCTTCCTGTCCACCTTCACCACCGCTACCGCACCGCCGCCGGCCGCGCCCCGGCCCAGCGCGAACGTCTCGATGTTGATGCCGCGGCGGCCGAGAATCCGGCCCACCTCGCCGATCACGCCCGGCTGGTCGTCGTTTCGGACCACCACGAGGGTGCCCTCCAGCGGGGCCTCGATCTGCACGCCGTCGATCAGGACCAGCCTCGGGCCGGCCTGCTCGAACAGGACCCCCTCGACCCAGTGCTCGCCCCGGGCGGTGTGGAGCTTCATCGAGATGAGGTTGGTGAAGTTGCGGGGCCGCGAGCTGCGCGACTCGATGACCTCGATGCCGCGGTCGCGGGCGACCGCGCGAGCGTTGATCGGCGTGACGTTGTCGACCGTCGAGCCGAAGAAACCGACGAGGCTGGCCCCGACGAGCGGCTCGTTGTCGCCCTCGGCGAGCCCGCCGTAGTAGCGGAGGGCGAGGGCCTCCGGACGCGCGTCGCCGATGTGCTTCAGCAGCGTGCCCAGACGGCGCGCGAGCACCGTGTACGGCTGAATGCGCTTCAGCTCCTCGGGTCCGAGCGAGGGGTAGTTGACGGCGTTGCGCACGATGCCGGCGCCGAGGTAGTCGCGGACGCAGGCCGCCGTCTCGAGCCCCACGAGCTCCTGCGCCTCGTGCGTGGAGCCGGCGATGTGCGGGGTGGAGACGACCTGGGGCAGGCGGACGAGGCGGTCGTCGTCGGGCGGCGGCTCGACCTGGAAGACGTCGAGCCCGGCCCCGCCGATGGCGCCCCCCTCTATCGCGTCGGCGAGGGCCTCCTGGTCGATGAGGGCCCCGCGGGCGGTGTTGACGATGCGCGCCGACGGCTTGCAGCGGGCCAGCCGCTCGGCCGTGAACAGCGGCCCGGGGCCCGTGGCCGGCACGTGCAGGGTGATGAAGTCGGCGGCCCCGCACAGCTCGTCGAGCTCCATGAGCTCGACGTCGAGGTCGGCCGCGACCTGGCCCGCGATGAAGGGGTCGTGCGCGACGCAGCGCATGCCGAACGCGTGGGCGCGGTGCACGACCTCGCGGCCGATGCGGCCGAGGCCGACGACGCCGAGGGTCTTCCCGCGCACCTCCACCCCCGTCAGGCGCTTCTTCTCCCACCGGCCCGCCTTGAGCCCCGCGTCGGCGTGCGCCACGGACCGGGCCGAGGCGAGCAGGAGGGCCATCGTGTGCTCGGCCACGCTGATGCTGTTGGCCCCCGGGGCGTTGACGACGAGGATCCCGTTCGCGCTCGCGGCGTCGAGGTCGACGTTGTCGACGCCGGTGCCCGCGCGCGCCACGATCCTGAGCCGGGGCGCGGCGGCCAGCAGCCCCGCGTCGACCCGGGTGGCGCTGCGGACGATCAGCGCGTCGGCGTCGGCGAGGTCGGCCTCGAGGCGCGGCCGGGGACGGCCGGCCTCCGCGTCGACGGTCCACCCCTGGTCGCGGAGCAGGTCTGCCGCCGTCGGCGGCAGGGGATCGGCAATCACTATCTTCATTCGGCGCTCGTTTCTCGGGCGGCTTCGCGGCGACACCGGTTCGGCATGCTCCCTCGCCGCGCCTTGTCGGGCGCGCGCTCCGCACCCCGCGGCCGCCTTCGCGTCCGCCGGCGCACTCGGCGCCGGCCGGCGCACTCCGGGCGCGGGGCGACGCGGGCTTCACCACGGGCGGCTGGGGGCGCGGCCGGGCAGAAAAGCGCCCGTGCGCGGCTGGGCGCGGCTGGGCGTGGCGAGGACTGTACCGCAGTATAATAGGCGGCCGCTCGCGGAGGTTCGCCCACCACGCGATCAACGGCCCCGGAAACGGGCGGTTCGCTGGCCGCCACCGGGGCGATTCCACAAGGGTTCCACGGTTCCGGGTGGCGCTGCCGCTTCTGCGCCTCGGCGCGATGCCCGGCGCATCGCGCGGCCAGCGGACAGCGTGCGTCGCCGGACGGCCGGCGGTGAAAGGGGTACCGAACGCGTCATGAATCGAAAAGTCAGCGTCATCGGGTCGGGCAACGTCGGCGCCACCGCGGCGAGGAGCATCGCCGACAAGGAGCTGGCCGACGTCGTGGTCCTCGACATCCTCGAGGGGGTGCCGCAGGGCAAGGGGCTCGACATGCTCGAGGCGTGTCCCATCGAGGGTTCCGACTCGCGGGTGCTCGGCACCAACGACTACGCCGACACCGCGGGGTCGGACATCGTGGTCATCACCGCCGGCCTCGCCCGCAAGCCGGGCATGAGCCGCGACGACCTGCTCAACAAGAACGCGAGCATCATCCGGTCGGTGACGGCCGAGGTCGTCAGGCACTCGCCCGACTGCATCATCGTCCCGGTGACGAACCCCCTCGACGCGATGTGCCAGGTCGTCTACCGCGAGAGCGGGTTCCCCCGCGAGCGCGTCGTCGGCATGGCCGGGGTGCTCGACTCCGCCCGTATGCGCTCGTTCATCGCCGAGGCCCTGCAGGTGTCGGTCGAGAACACCCACGCGTTCGTGCTCGGGGGGCACGGCGACACCATGGTGCCCCTGCCGCGCTTCTCCACCGTCGCGGGCATCCCCATCACCCAGCTCCTCGACCAGGCCACGGTCGAGGCCATCGTCGACCGGACCGCCAACGGCGGGGCGGAGATCGTCAAGCTGCTCGGCACCGGCAGCGCGTACTACGCGCCGGGCTCGGCCGCGGTGGAGATGGTCGAGGCGATCCTGAAGGACAAGAAGAAGATCCTGCCGTGCGCGGTCTACCTGCAGGGCGAATACGGCATCCGGGACCTGTTCGTCGGGGTGCCGGTGAAGCTGGGCGCGGGCGGGGCCGAGCAGGTGATCGAGATCGCCCTCGAGCCCGGGGAGAAGGCGGCGCTCGACCGGTCGGCGGCGGCCGTCAAGGAGCTGGTCGACGTTCTCGGGCTGTAGCGGGTCTGCGCCGCGGGCGGCACCGACTTCCGGAGGGGTTGGCGGGGCGCCGGGCGGAGCCGAACGGAAGACGGATCGGTCCGGCGCCGCCGCACGGTGACGGCAGGGCGGCTCCAGGAGGCGCCGCCGCCGGCCGTCACGCGGGATTCGACGTGAAGATCCACGAGTACCAGGCCAAGGCCCTGCTCGCGCGCCACGACGTCGCGGTTCCCCGCGGGGAGCCGGCGTTCTCGGCCGCAGAAGCGGGGGCGGTCGCCCGTCGGCTCGGCGGCCGCGTCGTCGTCAAGGCGCAGATCCACGCCGGAGGCCGCGGCAAGGGCGGGGGCGTCAAGGTGGCCGGTGACGCCGCCGAAGCGGAGCGCATTGCGGGGGAGATGCTGGGGATGACCCTGGTGACGCCCCAGACCGGTCCGGGGGGCCGGGTCGTGCGGCGGCTGCTCGTCGAGGAAGCCCTCGAGGTGTCGAGCGAGCTCTATCTCGGGGTGCTCGTGGACCGGTCGGCGGGACGGCCGGTAATGATGGCCAGCGCGTCGGGCGGGATGGACATCGAGGCGGTGGCGGCGGCGACTCCCGGGCAGATCCACAGGATCCACGCCGACCCGGGCCTCGGCCTCGCGCCGTTCCAGGCCCGGCGGCTGGCGCACGCGGTAGGGCTGACGGGAAAGACGGCCCGCGCTGCGGCGGCCGTGATGGGACGCGCCTACGACGCCTTCACGGCCTCGGACGCCTCGCTGGTCGAGATCAACCCCCTGGTGGTGACCGCCGCCGGCGCGGTGCTGGCCCTCGACGCGAAGGTCACGCTGGACGACAACGCGCTGTTCCGCCACGCCGACCTCGCCGACCTGCGGGACCCCGCCGAGGAGGAGCCGCTCGAGACCGAGGCGTCCCGGCACGGCCTCAACTACATCCGGCTCGACGGCAACATCGGCTGCATGGTCAACGGCGCGGGCCTCGCGATGGCGACCATGGACATCATCAAGCTGTCCGGGGGCGAGCCCGCGAACTTCCTCGACGTGGGCGGCGGCGCCAACGCCGAGCAGATTCGCAACGCGTTCCGCATCCTGCTGTCGGACGCCCAGGTGCGGGCAGTGCTCATCAACATCTTCGGCGGCATCCTGCGCTGCGACGTGCTCGCGGCCGGGGTGATCGCCGCGGTCAGGGAGCTCGGGGTGGACGTGCCGGTGGTGATCCGCATGGAGGGCACGAACGTGGAGGAAGGGCGGCGCATGCTCGGCGGGAGCGGCCTGAACTTCACCACCGCGGACACCATGGGCGAGGCGGCGCGGCAGGTCGTCGCGCTCGCGGGGTAGGTCTCTGCGCCGCGGAACCGGCGCGACCTCTCTCCGGTCGGCGCGGCGGGCTCGGGCCGTACTCGGCTGCGGCGACCGTTTTTCTCGGCGAGGCGATTGGATGGCGGTTCTCATCGACGAACGGACGCGGCTCGTCGTCCAGGGCCTGACGGGGCGCGAGGGCGCCTTCCACGCCCGTCAGGCGGTCGAGTACGGCACGAACGTCGTGGGCGGGGTGACGCCCGGCAAGGGCGGGACCATCCACGAGGGCCTGCCGGTGTTCGACACCGTCGACGCCGCGGTGCGCGAGACCGGCGCCGACGCCTCGGTCATCTTCGTGCCCCCGGCCGTCGCCGCCGACGCGATCATGGAGGCGGCGGACGCGGGCGTCGCGCTGGCGGTCTGCATCACCGAGGGCATCCCCACCCTCGACATGGTCCGGGCGCTGGCGTTCATCGGCGAGCGGGGCTGCCGGCTCGTCGGGCCGAACTGTCCGGGGCTCATCTCGCCGGGTCGCGCCAAGGCCGGCATCATTCCCGGCCACATCTGCCTCGAGGGGCGGGTCGGCATCGTCTCGAAGAGCGGCACCCTGACCTACGAGGCCATTCAGCAGCTGACCCGGCTCGGGCTCGGTCAGACCACGTGCATCGGCATCGGCGGCGACCCGCTGATCGGGACGACCTTCATCGACGCCCTTCGCCTCTTCGAGGCCGATCCGGCGACCGACGCCGTCGTGCTGATCGGCGAGATCGGGGGCGCGGCCGAGGAGGAGGCGGCGTCGTTCATCCGCGACGACGTGCGCAAGCCGGTCGTCGGGTTCATCGCCGGCCAGACCGCCCCCCCGGGGCGGCGCATGGGTCACGCCGGGGCCATCATCTCGGGCGGGCAGGGCACCGCGGCCGAGAAGATGGCGGCCCTGTCGTCGGCCGGCGTCGCCGTCGTCAGGAGCCCGTCGGACATCGGGGCCGCGGTGGCCGCGGCGATTCCTTCCGCGTCCTGAGCCCCCCGAAGGCAGGCGCCCGCCCACGGGTGCGCGGGAAAGGGTGAGCGGCTTGGGCGCACGCCGAGGAATCGGCGCCCGCCCACGGATGCGCGGGAAAAGGGCGTTTGCTATACTCGACAAAGGCCGCTTGGTAAGCAAAGAGAACGCCGTGTCGCCCCCTCCAACCGTCGCCGCTCCCCAATCGCCCCGAGGAACCTGAATGGCCGCGCACGACGTCGCACTCGAAGCACGCCCCGCCGCCGCGCCGGCCGATCCCGTCATCAACGATTTCAGCATCCAGGTCGCCACCGTCAACGGCTCGGGCAGCCAGACGGCGAATCTCGTGCTGCTGCGCGCCATCTTCCAGATGGGCGTTCCCGTGTCGGGGAAGAACCTCTTTCCGTCGAATATCGCCGGCCTGCCGACGTGGTTCACCATTCGCGCCAGCAAGAAGGGATACATCGCCCGCCGGAAGGAGATCGACGTTCTCGTCGCGATGAACCCGGAGACGGCGCGCGAGGACGTGCTCGGCCTGCCGGCGGGGGCCGTCGTCGTCTACGACGCGCCCCTCGACCTCGACGCGCTGCGCGACGATCTGGTGTTCTACCCGGTCCCGTTCGACGTGCTGCTCGGGAAGGTCTCGCGCGACGTCAGGCTGCGGCGCCGCGTCCGCAACATGCTGTACGACGGGGTGCTGTCGCGCCTGCTCGGCGTCGACCTCGACGAGATGGAGGCGGCGTTGCGGAGGCAGTTCGGCGGCAAGCCGAAGGTCGTCGCCATCAACCGCGAGGCCCTCGACGTCGGCTACGCCTACGCCGACGAGCACCTCGAGAAGCGCGATCCGTTCTTCGTCGAGCCGATGAGCGCGAACCGCGGGCGCATTCTCGTCGAGGGCAACGCGGCCGCGGCCATCGGCTGCATGATGGCCGGTGTGACCGTCGTCACCTGGTATCCGATCACGCCGTCGTCGTCGCTGTGCGAGACCCTCATCGACTATCTGCGCAAGTACCGCGTCGACGACGAGACGGGCAAGGCCACCTTCGCCGTGGTGCAGGCCGAGGACGAGATAGCTGCGCTGGGGATGGCGCTGGGCGGCGGCTGGGCGGGGGCCCGCTCGATGACCGCGACGTCGGGGCCGGGCATCTCGCTGATGGGTGAGTTCGCGGGGCTCGGCTACTACGCGGAGGTGCCCGCGGTCATCTTCGACATCCAGCGGGTGGGGCCGTCGACGGGTCTGCCGACCCGCACCGCCCAGGGCGACGTGCTGTCGACCGCGTTTCTCTCTCACGGGGACACCCGGCATCCCATGCTGTTTCCCTGCTCCCCGGAAGAGTGCTACTCGATGGCGATGGACGCCTTCGATCTCGCCGAACGGTTCCAGACGCCGATCTTCGTGCTGAGCGATCTCGACCTCGGGATGAACACCTGGATGTCGCCGAAGCTGGAGTACCCGACCAAGCCGCTCGACCGCGGCAAGGTGCTCGACGAGGCGACGGTCGAGAAGATCGGCAGGTTCGGCCGTTACCGCGACGTCGACGGCGACGGCATTCCGTACCGGTCCATCCCCGGCAGCCCCGCCCCCGCCTACTTCTGCCGCGGGTCGGGCCACAACGAATGGGGACAGTACAGCGAACGGTCGGACGACTACGAGAAGAACGTCGACCGCCTCGCGCGCAAGTTCGAGACCGCCCGCAACTGGATGCCCGCGCCGGTCGTCGAGATCGACCGCGGGGCGAGCATCGGCATCATCGCCTACGGCACGAGCCACTGGGCGGTGGTGGAGGGCCGCGACCAGCTTCTCGACGAGGCCGAGCTGCAGACCTCGTACTACCGGCTCCGCGCCTATCCCTTCCGCTCGGGGCTGGCGTCGTTCATCGAGCGGCACGAGCGCGTGTACGTGGTCGAGCAGAACCGGGACGCGCAGCTGGCGTCGCTGATGCGGCTCGAGCTCAAGGCGGAGCTGGCGGGGCGGCTGCGGAGCGTCCTGCACTACGCGGGGGTGCCCATCGACGCCCGCACCATCACCGACGACATCCTGGTTCAGGAAGGGTACCGTGCGGAGTACTCGACCGCCGGCGGGCGGATTCCGCACGAGGCGGGCGTCGGCGGAGAGTGATTCGGACCCGGCCGGCGGGGACCGAGGGGTCCGCGGCGGCACTCGGCTCGGGGGCCGGCGTTCCAGCAACGGGGCGTTCCTCCGGCGAAGGGCCGGCGGGCTGCCGGTCGGAGCCGGCGGGTCGGGAACAGCGCGAGGAGACCGTGGCGACAGCGACATCCCCCGTCAAGAAGAAGGACAACCGGATCGGTCTGGAGCTGCCCGCCTATCGCGGGGGCAAGACCACCCTGTGCGCGGGATGCGGCCACAACGCCATCTCGGAGCGCATCATCGACGCGTGCTTCGCGATGGGCATCGAGCCCGACCGCGTGATCAAGCTGTCGGGCATCGGGTGCTCGAGCAAGAGCCCCGCCTACTTCCTCGGGTCGTCGCACGGCTTCAATGCCGTGCACGGGCGCATGCCGTCGGTCGGCACCGGCGCCCTCCTCGCCAACCACGATCTGGTGGCCATCGGCGTCAGCGGCGACGGGGACACCGGCGCCATCGGCATCGGGCAGTTCGTGCACCTCATGCGCCGCAACCTCCCGATCATCTACATCATCGAGGACAACGGGTGCTACGGCCTCACCAAGGGGCAGTTCTCGCCGACGGCGGACGTCGGGTCGACGCTGAAGACGGGCGTCGCCAACGATCTGCCGCCGCTCGACACCTGCGCCCTCGCCATCCAGCTCGGCGCGACCTTCGTGGCCCGTTCCTTCTCCGGCGACAAGAAGCAGCTGACGGCGATTCTCAAGGCGGCGCTCGCGCACCGCGGCACCGCCATGCTCGACGTGCTGTCGCCCTGCGTGACGTTCAACGACCACGAGGGCTCGACCAAGAGCTACGCCTACGTGAAGAGCCACGACGACCCCCTCGGGGAGCTGGACTTCGTGCCGTTCTTCGAGGACATCACGATCGACTACGAGCCGGGCGCCGTGCGGGAGGTGACCATGCACGACGGGTCGCGGCTGTATCTGCGCAAGCTGGAGGAGGAGTACGACCCGACCGACAAGCTGCAGGCGTTGCGCGTGCTTCACGAGACCCGTGACCGGGGCGAGTTCGCCACCGGGCTCATCTACGTGGCGCCGGCCGCCGGCGACTTCCTGACGACCCTGAACCTCGTGGACGAGCCGCTGGCGTCGCTGCCGGAGTCGCGGGTGCGCCCGCCGAAGGCCGTCCTCGACGAGATCATGGCGGGCCTCGGTTAGCCCGCCGAATCGCCACTTGCGGCCCCGCCTGGCGCCCGACCAGCCTCCAGGCGTCCGCGCCGTTCCACGCGGCGCAGACTCCTGGTTCCGCGGATCCGGCCGGTCCTTCGGAGCCGGGCGGAGCGGCTGGCGGCGATACCCGATGGACGCCGCGCGCGGGACCGTCGGTGCGGCGGCCCAACGAGCAGAACACATGGAGCAGACATTCGCGATCATCAAGCCGGACGCGGTCTCGTCCGGACACACCGGGGCCATCCTGCAGCGCATCGAGGAGGCTGGCTTCCGGGTGGCGGCGATGCGCATGGTGCGGATGACGAAGGCGGAGGCGGAGGGCTTCTACGCCGTGCACCGGGAGCGTCCGTTCTTCGACAGCCTGACGACGTTCATGTCGTCGGGCCCGGCCGTCGTGCTCGCGCTCGAGGCGCCGGACGCGATTGCACGCTGGCGGGCGCTGATGGGGGCGACCGATCCGGGGCGCGCCGAGGAGGGGAGCCTGCGGCGCCGCTACGGCAGCTCGATCGAGCACAACGCCACGCACGGCTCCGACGCGCCGGAGACCGCCGCGTTCGAGCTCGGCTACTTCTTCCGCGGTCTCGAACGGACCGCGTGAGCGCCCGCCGCGCCCCGCCGCGGCAGCGGGGGAGCGGAGACGGCGGGCCGTCGGTCGTCGAGCTCGGCTGTTGTCATCCGCCTCGAACGGACCGCGCGAGCCCCGCCGCGGCGGCGGGGGAGCGGAGACGGCGGGCGGCCGGACACCGTCGGCGGGTCGTTCGGGTCACGCGGCGGGCAAATCCGGCGAGGCCGGGGCCCGGCGTCCCGGGGGGGGGCACGGTGCGCCGGCGCGAGTGGTTTCGGGGCTCCCCGCCCTTGACCCGACCCGCCGCGCGTAGTACGATCCTCGCGCATTTCGGTTCGGACCTCGATACCGACGTCAGAGCTTGTGACTGAAGACACAAGCCTGTGCGGGCGGCTTCCGGTTCCAGATCCCCGATGGACAAGCTTCGCGAGCGTGAGCCTGAACGCCCGGCCGGGCCGCTTGCAGCCGCACCATCTCTCGCCGTCCAGTTCTTCCTGATTCCCCTCGCGGTGGTCGCGGTCGTCGTCGCCATCTACGGCGGGTTCCGCATGATGGTGACCGACGAGCGGACCCCCGAGGAGTACCTGCTCGATGTGCGGGCGGGGGGCCGCGAGCGGCGCTGGCCGGCCGCCTACGAGCTGTCCCGCCTGATGGACGATCCGGCCGTCGAGGAGAGGCATCCCGGGCTGGGGAGGGCCCTCGTCGATGCGTTCGTCGGCTCCCGGGGCGACGATCCGCGGATCCGCCGCTATCTCGCCCTCGCCATCGGCCGTCTCCGCACGCCGCCGCCCGGCACCATCGAGGCGCTCACCGAGGCGCTCGACGACCCCGACAGCGAGACGGTGATTAGCGTCGTGTGGGCCCTCGCCTCCCTCGGCGGCGAGGCGGTCGTGCCCCGAATCGTCTCGATGTACCAGTCGTCGGACGCCGGCGTGCGGAAGATGGCGGTGTACGCGCTCGGCGTGCTGCCCGACGACGGCGCCCATACGACGTTGCGGGCCGCCCTCGACGATCCCACGCCGGACGTACAGTGGAACGCCGCCGTCGCCCTCGCGCGCCACGGCGATGCGCGGTCGGCGGGGGTGCTGGCCCGCATGCTCGACCGCGACCACCTCGCCGGGCTCGTCACCCCGTCGGAGACCCGGCTCGACCCCGCGGGCGAGGTGATGATCAGCGGGCTGCAGGCGGTGGCGGGGCTGGGTTCGGCCGGCGTCGGCGAGGATCTGCGGTCGGCCGTCGCCGCTGTCGCCGACTCGGATCCGAGCGTGCAGGTACAGAACGCGGCGTTGCAGGCACTCGATGCGCTCGATGCGTCGCTCGTGAACAGCGGCGTGGCCGAGCGAAGGCAGGAGTCGGCGCCGTAGGGCGGCGCGGACTGCTGGCGGGTTGGTCGGGCGCCGAGGCGGAGGCCGCAGCGCGATCTTGCGGTCGCGTTCGGCGACGATTGGCGGGCTGGCGCGCCGGCGAACGGCACCGTCGTCCGCCTGACTCGACGATGGCGATTGGGACAGAAGACCATGGCTGACGAGAACAACACCCCAGCGTCTGCGGACGACGCCGCAGAGAAGCCGGCCCCGGCGGCAGAGAAGTCCGCCGAGGCGCCGGCGAAGGCCGAAGCGGCAGCCCCGGGCGATGTCAAGGCCCCGGCGGGATCGCCCGCGGAGGCTCCGGCGAAGCCCCCGGTGCCCGCGGCGGCCGCTTCCGCAGCTACGGCGCCGACCGCGGCCACCGCCGCGACGCCGGCGGCCGCGAAGAAGCCGCCGGCCACCGCCGCGAAGAAGCCGGCCGCGGCCAGGCCGGCCGCGGCCAAGGCGGCGGCCGGCGCAGACGGCAAGCTCAAGGGCCGCACCACCACCGCGGCGGCCGGCACGGCGAGGAAGAAGAAGGCGGCCATTCCCGACGACTCGCCGCTGATGGGGCGCCGCGGCTGGATGGGGCTGGCGTGGGGCTCGTTCACCGCCGCCACCGCCGGCTGCCTCGCCGCCACGGGCCGCTTCATGTTCCCGAACGTGCTCAACGAGCCGCCCCAGCAGTTCGCCATCGGGTTCCCCGAGGACTACGGTGAAGGGGTCGACGAGCGGTTCAAGGACCGCTTCGGCGTCTGGGTCGTGCGCACCGACAACGACCTCACGCACGAGGCGTCCGGGTTCTACGCGCTGTTCTCCGTGTGCACCCACCTCGGCTGCACGCCGAACTGGCTGTCGGCCGAGAACAAGTTCAAGTGTCCCTGCCACGGCAGCGGCTTCCGGCCCACCGGCGTCAACTTCGAGGGCCCCGCGCCGCGGCCGCTGGAGCGCACCCGGATCGTGCGGGCCGAGGACGGCCAGATCCTCGTCGACAAGAGCCGGAAGTTCCAGCAGGAGCTCGGCCAGTGGGCGGACCCCGAGTCGTTCCTTCCGATCTGAGACGACATGGCTGATACGAAGACCATCGAACCGAAGGCGCCGGCCCTCGTCCGGGCGTGGGACTGGATTACCGAGACGCAGATCTGGACGTCGATCTTCCGGCATGCGGCCCCGATCAACGACCGGAACCGCGTGCTGGTCATGCTCTCGAACGTGTTCCTGCACATGCACCCCGTGCGCCTGCGCAAGTCCGGCGTGCGGCTGCGCTACACCTGGTGCATGGGCGGCATGAGCTTCTTCCTGTTCCTCGTGCTGACGTTCACCGGGCTGCTGCTGATGTTCTACTACCGTCCGACGCTCGAGTACGCCTACTCGGACATCGTCGGGCTCCGCGAGCACGTCCCGCTCGGCATCATGCGCGAGATGCACCGCTGGGGCGCCCACGCCATGGTCATCACCGTGTGGCTGCACATGTTCCGGGTGTTCATGACCGGCTCGTACAAGCCGCCCCGCGAGTTCAACTGGAACATCGGGGTCATCATGCTCGTGCTGACCCTGCTGCTGTCGTTCACGGGCTACCTGCTGCCGTGGGACCAGCTCGCGATCTGGGCGATCACGGTCGGCTCGAACATGGCCCGCGCCACCCCGTTCCTGGGGCACGAGGGTCCCGGCGCCTCGCTGATGGCGTTGGGCGACGTGCAGCTCGTTCACGCGGCCGACGACGCCCGGTTCGCGCTGCTCGGCGGCACGTTCGTCGGCGAGGGGGCGCTGCTGCGGTTCTACGTGCTGCACTGCGTCGCCCTGCCCCTCGTCATCGGCTTCCTGATGGCGATTCACTTCTGGCGGGTCCGGAAGGACGGCGGCATCTCCGGCCCGCTCTAGGATCTGCGGACTCGGGTCTGAGACGTTGGACGACGGAGACGAAACATGCTGGAAGGGTTGAAGGGCTTCATCGATCTGTTTGCCGATCCGCAGCTGTTCTTCACCACCACGGTGGTGGCGCTGGTGCTGATCGTGTGGAAGCGCGAGGCGTTCTCCTCCACCCGCTGGGGCTGGGGGCTGATGATCTTCCTCACGGTGTTCTTCGGGTTCGGCCTCACCGACTCGGACTTCAACCTGATCATCACCAAGCCGGACAACGTGCCCATCGTCGGGCTGATCTTCCTGCTCGTGTTCTTCACGTGGTTCTCGATGCGCCAGGCGGTCGACAACGACCGCCGCGCCGCCGGCGGCCAGCCGCCGATCGAGAAGGACGAGGAGGACCGCGTCTGGACGTGGCCCGACCTCGTCTACACCGAGCTGATCTCGATGGTGGTCTGCACGGTGGTCCTGATCGTGTGGTCGATCGGGCTCGAGGCGCCCATCGAGCAGCCGGCCAACAACGCCAACACCCCCAACCCGTCGAAGGCGCCGTGGTACTTCCTCGGCCTGCAGGAGATGCTCGTCTACTTCGACCCGTGGCTGGCCGGGGTGGTCCTGCCGTCGCTGATCATCGTCGGGCTGATGGCGATTCCCTACATCGACAAGAACCCCAAGGGGAACGGCTACTACACGTTCAACGAGCGCCGGGTCGAGATCACCATCTTCCTGTTCGGGTTCGTGGTGCTCTGGTCCTCGCTCATCGTCCTCGGGACGTTCCTGCGGGGGCCCAACTGGAACTTCTTCGGCCCGTTCGAGTACTGGGACATCCACAAGCTCGAGGCGCTGACCAACGTCGACCTGTCCGAGTACGTCTGGGTGCGCGGCTTCGGCATGTCCCTGCCCGACCACTGGTTCGTGCGGGAGATCTTCGGCATCCTGCTGACCATCGGCTACGTCGCGGTCCTGCCGGTGCTGCTCGCGAGGAAGGGCCTGACGAAGTACTACGAGAAGCTGGGGCCGACGCGCTACTACGTCACCGTCATCCTCTTCCTGTCGATGCTGTCGCTGCCGGTGAAGATGCTGACCCGGTGGGCGTTCAACCTGAAGTACGTGGTGGCGATTCCGGAGTTCTTCTTCAACATCTAGGACCACCTTTCAATCACGGCTGGGGCCATGGCAGACAAGCGGGCAGTCGGACACGCCTACAACATCGATTTCCTGAACGTGGTCTTCGCCGCGTCGAGCCTCTTCGTGCTCTTCTCGACGCTGTGGATGATTTGGGACGACTACGATCGGGAATGGAAGAACTACCAGCGTCAGTTCTGGGCCCTCGAGCAGGAGGTCACGAGCGCGGACCTGGCGCTGGCGGAGCGGGACGTCGACCGGGCCCGCGTCGCGGAGCTGGAGGCCACGCGAGCCGAGGCGGAGCAGCGGCTCGCGGCCAACGCCGCGCAGGTCGCCGAGCTCGAGGACCAGCTCGCCGACGTGGACCGGCAGCTCTTCGTCGCCACCCGGAACTTCAACTTCACCAAGGCGAACTACGACGTCGACCGGTACGACTTCGAGTCGCGCCGCGACGAGGCCGGCGGCCATGGCGAAGGCGAAGGGGAGGTCCATGTCGAGGGCGAGGAGGACGTCACCGCCCTCTACGAGCGCTGGCTCGAGGAGGGGCTGATCGTCGAGCGGCTCACGGCGGAGCGGGATGCGCTGCGCGCCCGCATCGGCGAGTTCAACGCCGAGGTCGACGCCGTCAACGACGAGCTGGGCGCCCTGACCGGCGAGGCGGACCGGCTGCGGGGGCTCGTCGCCGAAATGGAGCCCAACCTGATCGACAACTACCTGTTGAACGCCCCGCTGCTCGACTTCATGGCGCCGACCCTGACGGTGCGCCAGACCATCACCCCGAACATCGTCGACGACGTGAACTTCATCCGCGTGCCGAAGATGGACCGGTGCCAGACCTGCCATCTCGCCATCGACCGGGAAGGCTACGAGGACTATCCGCAGCCGTTCCGCACGCACCCCAACCTCGAGACCTACGTCGGCAGCTCGTCGCCGCACCCCCTGGAGACGACCGGGTGCACGGTGTGCCACGAGGGGATGGGGCAGTCGATCTCGTTCGTCGACGCCGCCCACAGCCCGACGAGCCCCGAGCAGATGGCCGAGTGGGAGGAGGAGTACCACTGGGAGGAGTCCCATCTCTGGGACTACCCGATGCTGCCGAGCGGGATGGCCGAGGCCTCGTGCGCGAAGTGCCACAAGGAGGAGGTGTTCATTCCCGAGGCCGACAACCTGAACCTCGCCTACGGCATGTACGAGCGCGCCGGCTGCAACGCGTGCCACACCACGGTGGGGTTCACGGACCAGCGCAAGCCCGGTCCGAACCTGACGAAGATCGCCTCGAAGCTCGACGAGGAGTGGGTGGCGCGGTGGATCCGCGACCCGCGCGCGGTCAAGGCCAGCACGTGGATGCCCAGGGTCTGGTACAACTCGAACACCAGCTCGCCCGAGGACGCGGTGCGCAACGAGGTCGAGATTGACGCGGTCGTCGCGTACCTGTTCGCCAACTCGGAGGACCACGAGCCCGCCATCGGCTTCCCGGGCCGCGGCAACGCCGCCAACGGCCAGCGCATCTTCGAGTCGGTCGGCTGCCTCGGCTGCCACATCGCCGGCGACGAGACCCGGGAGGAGGCGGGGCCGCGCCGCACCTTCGGGCAACCCCTGCAGGCCATCGGCGACAAGACCAGCTACGTGTGGCTCTTCGACTGGATCAGGAACCCGCGGCACTACAGCCCCGAGACGTACATGCCGGACCTGCGGCTGGACGACTTCGAGGTGGCCAACGTTGCGACCTATCTCATGGGGCTGACCGGCGAGGGCGGGGTCGAGGCGGGCGCGACCTACGGGCCCGAGGACGTCGACGCGGCGCTGCTCGACTACATGCGGGCCATCGTGCCGTACGCCGACGCGCAGGCGGCCATCGCCGGCATGAGCCCCGAGGAGCGCCAGCTCGATCTCGGCCAGCGGGCGATCGGGCGGTACGGCTGCTACAGCTGCCACGAGATCGCCGGGTTCGAGGACGTTCAGCCCATCGGCATCGAGCTCTCGCAGGAGGGCAGCAAATTGCTGCCGCAGTTCGACTTCGCGTTCATCCACGCGGAGGAGGTCCCCCACACCAAGCGGGACTGGATCAACCAGAAGCTGCTCGATCCCCGCATCTACGACCGCGGGCGCATCCTGCAGCCGCTCGAGAAGCTGCGCATGCCCAACTTCGGCTTCTCCGAGGCCGAGGCGCGCCTGCTGACCACGGCGGTGCTGAGCTTCCAGCGCGACGTGCAGCCGAAGGAGTCCCAGGTGCCGCGCTCGGCCCGCAAGGACGCCATCATCGACGGCCGCAACCTCGTGCGCCGGCGCAACTGCATCGCCTGCCACGAGATCGAGGCCGACGGGGGCGACTACCGAGAGCTGGTGGAGGACGTGTCCTTGGCGCCGCCGCTGCTGACTCCCCAGGGGGCCAAGGTCAAGCCGGAATGGATGTACGCGTTCCTGAAGGAACCCATCACCATCCGGCCGTGGCTCGACGTGCGCATGCCGTCGTTCGGGCTCGACGACGCGCACTGGAACGGGGTGCTCGACTACTTCGCGGCGATCTCCGATACGGTGGGGCCGTTCCGCACTCACGACGTGGATCTGGACGCCAACGTCGTGGAGACCGGCGAGGAGCTGTTCGAGCTGCTGCGGTGCCAGCAGTGCCACGTGCTCGACACCATTCCGGAAGACCAGGACGTCGCCAACCTCGCGCCCGACCTGCGGATGACCCCGGAACGGCTGCAGCCCGACTGGATCCTCGACTGGCTGATCCGACCCCTCGACATCCAGCCCGGCACCCGCATGCCGACGTTCTGGACGGAGTATCCCGGCTCGTTCTATCCGCAGTTCGACCAGGACGCGAACGCCCAGATAGAGTCGATTCGAGACTATCTGCTGACCTTCAGCGGGGGGCCGAGCCCCTTGCAGCAGGGGAACTGAGGCGCGAGCCCGCGGCGGAAGCCGCGGGCTTCCCGCCGCGGCTTCCGGATCGTCAGGACCAATCCAGATCGACCGAGACCTGGAGCACGGCCCCGCCCGCGCGCATCTCCTCGAGCGCGCGGGCGCCGTCGTTCGGCTCGAGGTCCACGGCGGACACGGCGTCGGTCAGCAGCGTCACCCGCCAACCCTTCTTCAGCGCATCGAGCACGGTGGCCCGGACGCAGTAGTCGGTCGCGAGGCCGCCGACGACGAGTCGGGTGACGCCCGACGCCCTGAGGCTCTCCTCCAGCGTGGTGCCGTCCTCCAGGCGCCCGTCGAACGCCGAGAACCCGTCCTCGTTCGCATCGACACCCTTGCTGATGATGGCGGCGTCGGCCGGCAGTCGCAGGTCGGGATGGAACCGGGCGCCGTTGCTGCCCGCCACGCAGTGGACCGGCCAGACGCCGCCCCCGGTGACGAAGTGGCCGGTCGTGGCGGGATGCCAGTCGCGGCTGGCGTAGACGGGCATGCGGCGGTCTGCCGCGCGGCGGAGCACGTCGTTGAGGAGCGGGACCACCGCGTCGCCGGCGGGGACGGCGAGGGCTCCGCCGAAGCAGAAGTCCCGCTGAACGTCGATCACGAGCACCGCTGTGGTCGGTTCGGCCGGGGATCTCGAGGTCATGGCGAGTTGTACATTACCAGTCCGTCATGCTGGGAGGCTTGTCCACCGACTTGTACGGGCTGACGATGGCAGCCGGCCACGAGGCGGACGGCGCAATGCCGCGGGCGTCGTTCGAGCAATTCGTGCGGACGCTACCGCCGTCGCGCGGATACCTTGTGGCACTGGTATTGCACCTCCATGCACCA
This sequence comes from Vicinamibacterales bacterium, assembly GCA_965207675.1. GTDB lineage: Bacteria > Acidobacteriota > Vicinamibacteria > Vicinamibacterales > UBA8438 > JAJEEA01. The sequence goes on along the minus strand of CBDBMY010000011.1, from coordinate 1,916,571 downwards.
TGTTTCGATTCCGATGCATTTCGTTGTCGATCGCCCTCGCGCTGGCCGGCGGGGCGACCGGGTCGCAACCCGGGCCGGTGCCGGCGCAAGTCGGCGGTGCGGCCGGGTCGCAACTCCGGTTGACGCTTCCGCGGACCGACGGGCGGCCGGCACCCGCGCTCGCGCCGACGGGCGGCGCCACCCGTGCGGCAACCGGCGCCGGCGCCGGTGGAGACGGCCGAAGCGCAACCGCGACCGCCGCTCGCGCGGGCCGGCGGCGGGGCCGAAGCGCAACCCGGGTTGGCGCTCGCCAATGTCTACCGCGAGGGCGTCGACATCACGCGTTACTGGGTGAGCGAGAAGCTCGATGGGGTTCGCGCCCGATGGGACGGCGCCGTACTGCGCTCCCGGCGCGGCAATCCCTTCAACGCGCCGCCCTGGTTCGTCGAAGGGTTCCCCGACGTGCCCCTCGACGGCGAGTTGTGGGCCGGCCGGGGCACCTTCGAGAGACTGTCGGGCACTGTGCGCCGGGTCGTCCCCGACGACGAGGCGTGGCGCGGCGTCCGCTTCCTCGTATTCGACCTCCCCGCCCACCCCGCCGACTTCAACGGCCGCCTGCGGCGGCTTCAGGAGCTGTTCGCGAGCCGCCGCTCTCCCTACATCGGGCTCGTCGAGCAGTTCCGGGTCGCCGACCACGCGGCCCTGATGGCGGCGCTCGACCGAGTGGTGGCGGCGGGCGGCGAGGGGTTGATGTTGCACGACGGCAACGCGCGTTACCGGGCCGGCCGCACCGACGACCTGCTGAAGGTCAAGCGGTACGACGACGCCGAAGCGGTCGTCGTCGCGCACCTGCCCGGCCGGGGCAGATTCGCCGGCCTGCTCGGCTCGCTGCTCGTGGAGACGCCGGACGGCCGCCGCTTCCGCCTCGGAACCGGCTTCTCGGTCGAGGAGCGCCGCTTCCCGCCACCGGTGGGGGCGACCGTCACCTACAAGTACTTCGGCCTGACCGGCAACGGCATTCCCCGGTTCGCCAGCTTCCTGCGAATCCGCCCCGACCCCTGACGCCGGGCAGGTGGGCGACGGCCGGGGCGCGCCGGCTCTCCTCGAGCGTGACGCCGTGCACGCCGGTGAGGGGCGGCGGTTTCGAGGTCACGGCGAGTGGTACATTAGCACTTCGCCATGCCCGGAGCGCTGTCCACCGACCTGTACGAGCTGACGATGGCGGCGGGGTACCACGCCGCCGGCGGGAACCCCCGGGCGTCGTTCGAACTCTTCGTGCGGGCCCTGCCGTCGTCGCGCGGGTTCCTCGTCGCGGCGGGTCTCGAGCAGGCGCTCGACTACCTCCAGTCGTGGCGCTTCACCCCCGAGGAGGTCGACTACCTGCGCTCGGTCCCGGCGCTGGTCGGGGCCGCGCCCGGGTTCTTCGACGAGTACCTCCCCGGGCTGCGGTTCACCGGAGACGTCTGGGCCGTCGACGAGGGGGTCCCGGTCTTCGCGGGCGAGCCGCTCGTGCGGGTCACGGCGCCGCTGGCGGAGGCCCAGCTCGTGGAGACGGCGCTGCTGTCGACGGTCCTCTTCCAGACCATGATCGCGAGCAAGGCGGCGCGCGTGGTCGAGGCGGCCCGCGGCCGCGCGGTCATCGAGTTCGGGGGCCGGCGCGCCCACGGCGCCGAGGCCGCCATGCTCGCGGCGCGAGCCGCGTGCCTCGCCGGGTTCGGGGCCACGTCGAACCTGGACGCCGGCCGTCGCTTCGACCTGCCGGTGGCGGGGACGATGGCCCACTCGTGGGTCATGGCGCAGCCCGACGAGCTGACCGCGTTCCGGCGCTACGTGGAGCTGCACGGCCCGCGCTCGGTCCTGCTAATCGACACCTACGATCCTCTCGCGGCCGCGCGCTCCATCGTCGAGGCGGGCCTGCGGCCGGGCGGGGTCAGGCTCGACAGCGGCGACCTCGGCCCCCTCAGCCGGGCGGTGCGGGCGATCCTCGACGCGGGCGGGTGCGCGGAGACCCAGGTGCTGGCCAGCGGCGACCTCGACGAGCACCGCATCGCCGAGCTCGTCGGGTCCGCGGCGCCGATAGACGGGTTCGGGGTCGGCACCGCCGTGAGCACCTCGTCGGACGCGCCTTCCCTGAGCGGGGTCTACAAGCTGGTCGAGATCGAGCGGGCCGGCGCGATGGCGCCGCTGGCGAAGCGCAGCCCCGGCAAGACGCACCTGCCCGGCGCCAAGCAGGTGTGGCGCGCGGGCCCGACCGGCGCGGCGGCCGGCGACGTGATCGGCCTGCCGGACGAGGCGGCGGCGGGACGTCCATTGCTGAGACGGGTCATGTGTCGAGGTGCGCGGACGGTGCCGGGTCGACCCGTCACCGATCTGCAGGCGGCGTGCCGGGCGTGGGTGGCGGCGCTGCCGGCCGGGGTGCGCGCCCGGCGCGATCCGGCCACGTATCCCGTCGCAGTCGGTCCCGGGCTGCAGCAGCTCTCGGCCCGAATGACGGCGGGCGTGGTTGCGGCGCCGCGCTGAGGCCGCTTCTGGCTCGGCGATCCGGGGCGCGCATGACGAGGCGACGTGATGGGGCGGCCGTCGCGCGCCACGGGCGGACCTCGCGCGGGCAGGCCCGCACGGCGGCTCGACGCGGCAATGCTCGGCCGGCCGCGGAGAGGGAGGGCTGGTGGGGAACTCCACTCAGGTGATGTCGCGCGCTCGCGCATTCGCGGATGCGTACGGTCTGCGGGTGCCGATTTTGCTCGCGCCGATGGCCGGGGCTTGTCCGGCCTCGTTGTCGATCGCCGTAGCCGAGGGAGGCGGCATGGGCGCCTGCGGCGTGTTGATGATGAGCGGCGAGGAGATCTCCAGTTGGGTGCGCGAGATGAGATCGGGTTCGAGCGGCGCCTTCCAACTGAATACCTGGATTCCGGACCCCGATCCGGATCGGGATCCGGATCACGAGCGATCGATTTGCCGGTTCCTTTCGAACTGGGGTCCGGAAGTGCCGGAAGACGCCGCCGACTCGGCGCCGCCCGATTTCGCCAGTCAGTGCGAGGCGATGCTCGATGCCGGACCCGCCGCGATTTCCTCCATCATGGGCCTCTATCCCCCTGGGTTCGTCTCCCGAATGAAGCGGCGGAAGATCCACTGGTTCGCGACGGCCACCACCGTCGCCGAAGCGGTCATGGCCGAGGAGGCCGGCGCCGACGTCATCGTTGCGCAGGGCATGGAGGCGGGCGGTCATCGGGGCGCATTCGATGCGGCGGCGGCCGAACGCGACATGGTCGGGCTGTTCTCGCTCGTACCGGCGATCTCGGACGCCGTCCGGCTTCCGGTCGTCGCGGCAGGAGGCATCGCCGATGCCAGGAGCGTTTCCGCCGCGCTTCTCCTTGGCGCTTCCGCGGTTCAGATCGGCACCGGGTTTCTGCGTGCGCCGGAGGCGAAGCTACCGTCCGCATGGGCGGATTCGCTTGGCGTCGCCGCGCCCGAGGATACGATTGCGACCCGCGCGTTCTCCGGGCGTCTCGGTCGGAGCATTCGTACGGACTACGCGGTTGCGGCGGCATCGGCGGGCGCACCTGTGCCGGCACCCTATCCGATCCAACGGCATCTCACCCGGGCCATGCGCGGTGAAGCCGCCAGGTCCAACCACCTGGCCGGAATGCAGGCCTGGGCCGGTCAATCAGCCAGGCTTGCGCCCGCAGCCTCCGCGACGGACACGGTCGTCGCGCTCTGGGAAGGCGTCCAATCCGTGCTCGAATGAGCTGGTCCGGCCCGGGGCGTGCACCGGAGGAGCCGCATTCCTGCCGTCGCCGGCATCGGCGGGGACACCGACCCGCAGGACGCACGGGCGCCCGACGAATCCCGCGTCTGCGCCGACGATTGCACACGAGCTCGGCCGGGGACCATCGACACCGTCTCGGAGCGGGGGGCCGATGTAGAATCGGGGCGGGCCGCCCCAGGTGCGACCGACCCATGAAGCACTGGCAGGAAACGGCGCAGATCGTGGGCCGCATCGCCGAGCTGGCGGCGGCGGGCCGGCGCCCGGCGATGGCGACGGTCGTGAGCATCGACGGGTCCGCGTACCGGCGCGCCGGCGCCAAGCTGCTCGTGGAAGAGGACGGCGCGACGCGCGGGGGCGTGAGCGGCGGGTGCTTGGAGGCGGACGTGCGCGAGGTCGCCATGGCCGTGATGCGCGACGGCGTGCCCCGGCTCCGGCACTACGAGACCGGCGACGACGACAGCACCGTGTGGGGGCTCGGCCTCGGCTGCAACGGCGCCGTCGACGTCTTCGTGCAGCCGGTCACGTCGCCCGACGCCCTGGACGCGGCGCGGCGCGTGCGCGCGTTGCTCGAGGGCGATACGCCGTTCGCCGTCTCCACCGTCGTCCGCGGTCCGTCCGCCGTCCTGGGGCGCATGCTCTTGGCGCCGGACGGCTCGCAGACCGGCTCGACGGGAGCCCCGGGCCTGGACCGGGAGATAGCCCGGCGGGCGGAGGTTCTCCTCGCCGCCGGCGAATCGAAGTGCTACGACGTTGAATCGGCCGGCGTGTTCACGGAGGTCCACGTCCCGCCGCCGCGCCTCGTCATCTGCGGCGCCGGCGACGACGCGATGCCCCTGTCGACCTGCGCGGCGCTGGTCGGCTTCCGCGTGACCGTCGTCGATCACCGTCCCGCCCACCTGTCCCGCGAGCGCTTTCCAGACGCGGAGCGCATCGAGCGCGGACCTGCCGACGGGCTGGACGGACTGCGGCTCGGCCCGCACGCCTACCCGGTGGTGATGACGCATTCCTTCGCGCACGACCGGGAGTGGGTCCGGCGGCTGCTCGGGACCGACGTGCCCTACATCGGCCTTCTGGGCCCGCGCGCCCGGGGGGACGAGATCCTCCATCAGATCGGCGCGGTGGCGACCGGCCGGCTCTTCGCCCCGGTCGGGCTTCGTCTCGGTGCCGACGGGCCCGAGCAGGTGGCCGTGAGCATCGTGGCCGAGCTGCTGGCCGTCGTCACGTCGAGCGCCCCCCGCCATCTGCGCGACGAGGAAGGGCTCATTCATGCCGGCTGAGCTGCCGGCCGTCGTCACCCCCAGCCCGCCGCGCCACCTGCGCGACGAGGAAGGAGTGATCCATGCCGGCTGAACGGAGCGGCGCGGTCGCCGGCGTCGTGCTCGCCGCCGGCAGCTCGACCCGCATGGGGCGCAACAAGCTGTTCTTCGAGCTCGACGGCGAAACGCTGCTCCGGCGGGCCGTGCGCCGCGCGCTCGGCGCGGGCCTCGACCCCGTCCTCGTCGTCGTGGGCCACGAGGCGGCGCGCGCCCGGGCCGAGCTCGCGGACCTGGCGTGCACGCCGGTCGACAATCCCGATCACGCGCTGGGGGTCAACCGGTCGCTGCGGACGGGAATCTCCCAGGTGCCGGAGCGCGCGCGGGCGGCGATGGTGATGCTGGCGGACATGCCGTTCGTCACCACCCGCATGGTCGCGACGCTCGTGGCGCGTTACCGCGAGGGCACCGCCCCGCTCGTCATCTCGGCTTACGGCGACGTCAACGCGCCGCCGATGCTGTACGACCGCGCGCTGTTCTCCGAGCTTCGGCAGATGTCCGGAGAAGGGTGCGGGCGGCAGGTCGTGCGCAGGCACCGCCACGAGGCGGTCGCGGTGTCCTGGCCGCCGGCCGCGCTCCAGGACATCGACGTTCCCGAGGACTACGAGCGCATCAGGGCCGAGCTGGGAGTCGGCGGGGCAGGAGATGCCGCCGGCACGGACGACACCGGTTCGGGAACCCACGCCGCAGGACACGGGCCCGGCGCGGACGACGCCGGTTCGGGAATCCGCGCCGAAGGACACGGGCCCGGTGCGGACGGCGCCGGCTCGCGAGTCGGCGCCGCAGGACACGGGCCCGGCGCGGACGGCGCCGGTTCGGAAATCGGCGTCGCAGGAAACGGCCCCGGCGCGGACGACGCCGGGCCCGCGGCGGGGTGAACACCGATGCGCACGGACACGCTTCAGCTTGCGTCCGAGCTCGCCGGCCGCGGCGAGGCCTTCGCGCTGGCAACGGTGGTGCGCCGCGAGCCTCCGAGCTCGGCCCGCGTCGGCGACAGCGCCGTCGTGACCCCCGACGGCGAGGTTCCACGGCTGGCTGGGCGGAAGCTGCACGCGCCCCACCGTGATCCGCGAGGCGCTCGCGGCCCTCGCGGACGGCGCCCCGCGGCTCATCGGCATCGTCCGCGACCCCGACTCGGCGTCGGGCGCGCGAGCCGGGCTGACGGTTTTCCCCATGGCCTGCCACAGCGGAGGCAGCGTGGAGATCTACATCGAGCCGATGCTGCCGGCGCGCCGGCTGCTGGTCTTCGGGGTCTCTCCCACCGCGCGGGCGCTGGCGCGCCTCGCCGCCGTACTCGGCTACCGGGTGGAAGCGGTCGATCCGGAGGCGAGCGAGACGCTGTTCCCGGACGCGAGCCGCCTGGTGACCCGCGACGAGTCCATCGAGCCGCCCGGGCCGGGACAGGACGCCGCCCGCTGCTTCGCGGTCGTCGCGACGCTCGGCCAGCGGGACGAGGAGGCGGCGTGGGCGGCGAGCCGGTTGATGCCCGCGTACGTCGGGGTGGTGGCCAGCCGCAAGCGGTTCGGGCGGATACGCGAGACGCTGGCCGCGCGCGGCGCGGCGGCGGAGCAGCTCGACCGCATCGCCAATCCGGCCGGCCTCGACATCGGCGCGGAGACGCCCGAGGAGATCGCCCTGAGCATCCTCGCCGAGATCACCCGCCGAGGGCGCGCCCGGCGCCCGGCGCGGGACGCGGCTTCGGCTCCCGCCGGAGCGGACACCGGGCGCGATTCGGCTCCCGCCGAAGCGGACACCGGGCGCGACTCGGCTCCCGTTGCGGCCGTCGCCGCTACCGGGGGCGACCCCGGCCTCGCGGAGGCCGTCACGGATGCGGGGCGCGACCCCGGCCCCGCCGAAGCCGGCACGGATACCGGGCCCGATTCGGCTCCCGCCGCGGCGATCGCCGACACTGGCGGCGACCCCGGCCTCGCGGAGGCCGTCACGGACACCGGGCGCGACCCCGGCCTCGGCGGGGTCGCCACGGATGCCGGGCGTGGGCTCCTCCCGGCCACCGCCCCCACCGACCCGGAGACCGCGCGCGACCCGGTGTGCGGCATGGACGTCGCCGTCGCGCCGGCCAGTCACCACGCCGACGTCGGCGGCACGACCTGGTACTTCTGCTGCGCGCGCTGTCGCGAGCAGTTCCTGGCCGAGCCGCAGAGGTACGCGGCGGCGGCGGCGCCGGAGGGGTAGCGTGCGGCCGGAGGTGCGCGAGACGCAGGCGGCGATGGAGCGCGAGGGGTACATCGCCGAGCCCGCCATCGCCACCGCGGTCTACCTGGCCCGCGCGATGCGCAAGCCGCTCCTCGTCGAAGGGGACGCCGGCGTCGGCAAGACCGAGATCGCCAAGGTGCTGGCCCGGATGCTCGGCACCGAGCTGATCAGGCTGCAGTGCTACGAGGGCATCGACGTCAACACGGCGCTCTACGAGTGGAACTACCCGCGGCAGATGCTGCGCCTGCGCATCGCGGGAACGGAGGGGCGGGAACCGGCCGAGACCGAGCAGATGATCTTCAGCCGCGACTGCCTGCTCGAACGCCCCCTGCTGCGCGCCATCACCCGCCGCGACGGCCCGGCGGTGCTGCTGATCGACGAGATCGATCGGGCCGACGACGGCTTCGAGGCCTTCCTGCTCGAGGTGCTCTCGGACTTCCAGGTGACGATTCCCGAGCTCGGCCCCGTCGCCGCCACGCACGTGCCGCACGTCGTGCTGACGTCCAACCGCACGCGCGAGATCGGCGACGCGCTGCGCCGCCGTTGCTTCTACCTGTACGTCGAGCACCCGCCGCTGGAGAAGGAGATCCGGATCATCCGCGCCCGGGTGCCGGAGGTCGTGGAGGGGTTGGCCCGCGAGATAGCCGCGGTCATGCAGGCGCTCCGCGGGCGCCGTCTCCGCAAGGCGCCGGGGGTGGCCGAGACGCTCGACTGGACCCGCGCGTTGACGGCCCTGCGACAGGATCGGCTCGACGCCGACACGGTGGAGGAAACGCTGGGGTGCGTGCTGAAGGACCAACACGACGTGCAGGACCTGACCGCGCACGAGGTCGAGTCGCTGCTCGCCGACGCCAGGACCGGAACGGCGCGGAATCCTGGCGGGTTGGCTGGGCGCCGAGCGGAGCCGTAGGCGAGGATCGGCGGGGCAGAAGTCTGCGCCGATTGACGGCGCGGAATCGCGAGTGGTTGGCTGGGCGCCAGCCTGAGGCCGCAGCGCGACCCTTTGCGGTCGCGTTCGGCGACGACTGGCGGGCTCGATCACGCACCACGGCCGATGGCTGACCGCGACATCGTCGAACGGCTGGCCCGTCTTGCGGGCCGCCTGCGCCAACGGGACGTCGACGTCTGCGTGAGCGACGAGATCGACGGCGCCGTCGCGCTCGGGTTGGTGGACCTCGACGATCGCGACGAGGTCCGCTACGCCTTGCGCGCCGCCCTCAGGATCCGACCGTCCGACTGGGAGACGTTCGACGAGCTTCTCGAGGGCTTCTGGGCCGCCGAGGACCCGCCGGCCGGCCCTGCGGCCACGCCGCCCGAACCGCCGTCGCGGGCGCGTTCCGACCGGACCCGGGCGGCCCCTCGACCCGGCTGGCTCCAGGCGATCGAACGGCTCTCCGGCGAACGCGAGCGTGAAGCGCCCGGCGGCGACCGGCCCGGCTGGTCCGCCGACGTGCTCCTGCGGCGCAAGCCGTTCGACGACTGGTCCGCGGACGACCTGCCGGCGATGGAGCGGCTGCTCGCGCGCGCCGCGAGTCAGTGGAGGTGCCGGCCGGGCCGGCGTCTGGTACCGGTGCGTGCGGGGGGACGCGCGGATCTCAGGCGCAGCTTCCGCCGCGCGGTCGGCACCGGCGGCGAGCTCCTCTCGCTGGCGCGGCGGGACCGCGCCGTGGAGAAGCCGGACGTGGTGCTGCTGTGCGACACCAGCGGCTCGATGGACCCGCACACCCGTTTCCTGCTGACGTTCGCGTTGTCCCTCAAGCGTGTGGCGAGGCGTTGCGAGGTCTTCGCGTTCAACACCTCGCTGACCCGGTTGACGCCGTGGCTGACACCGGAGAAGATCGGACCCACCCTGGACCGTCTGGCCGCCGGCGTGCCCGACTGGTCCGGCGGGACCCGCATCGGGGCGAGCCTGGACGAGTTCGTCACGCGGCACCTGGAGGCCCTCGTGAGCACGAGGACCGTCGTCGTCGTGCTCAGCGACGGGCTGGACTCGGACGGTCCCGCGGTGCTCGCCGCGGCGATGCGGTCCATCCGGGAGAGGGCGCGGAAGGTGATCTGGCTGAACCCGCTGCTCGGCGACCCCCGCTACCGGCCCGAGGCGCGCGGCATGAAGGCCGCCCTGCCCTTCGTCGATCACTTCGTTCCCGCGCACGACCTGGAATCGCTCGAGCGGCTCCTGCCGCTTCTCGCCGCCGGCGGGCGACCCGCGCGCGGCGTCGAGCCCGCCGGGCCGACCGCGGGGCAAGACGCGACGGGGACGCGTGGGACCCTTCGCGGCGGGCTGGCCGGAACCTGACATGGGTACTCCCGGAGAGAAGCGGTTCGTCGGGGCAAGGCGCGCACGGGACCTTTCGTGGCCCCCCGGGAGCCCGACATGGGTATTCCAGTAGAGAAGAAGTTCGTCATCGAGGCCCCCCGGGAGGAGGTGTGGGCGTTCCTCACCGATCCGTCGCGGGTGGCGGGCTGCCTGCCCGGGGCCGCGATCACGGAACAGGTCGACGAGCGCACGCACGCCGGGACGATCGCCGTCAAGGTCGGCCCGGTCTCGGCCCGCTACAAGGGCACGGTGCGCTTCGAGCGGCTGGACGATGACGAGGGTGTGGCGGAGATCGCCGCGGCCGGCCAGGACGTGCGCGGCAAGGGCGGAGCCGACATGCGCATGACGAGCCGGGTCGTCGCGCGCGGCCCCGGCGAGACCGAGGTCACGGTGTCGTCGACGGTGAACATCACCGGCATCCTGGCCCAGTTCGGCCGCGGATTGATCCAGGACGTCAGCGACGAGATGTTCCGGCGGTTCACCGACGCGATGCGGGCGGCGCTGGAGCCGGCATCCGGCGGGAAGGGCCCGGACGGCCCGGCCGGCGACCGCCCCGACGCGGCGAGTCGGACCGCGGAGTCCGCGGACGCGAAGAGCCCGGCCGGGGGGGCCGTGGGCGCGCCGGCGGGCGCGGCGGCGGATCGTCCGGACGCGCAGGCTCGCGGCGCGGCCCCCGCCGCCGCTCCCCCCGGTGCCGCTCCCGGGAGCGACGCGATCGACGCGGTTTCCCTCGGCGCCACGGTCGGCGGGCGCGCCCTCGGTCGGCTGGTGCGGCGGCCGGGGTTCTGGCTCGCCGTCGTCATCGTGGCCGCCATCCTCTGGCTGATTGTGGACTAGGAGTCGCGCCGTAGAACGGCGCGGACTCCTGTAGGATTGGTTGGGCGTCCGCCGGAAGCCGCAGCGCGACCTCGCGGTCGCGTTCGGCGACGATGGGCGGGCCAGGCCGGGGACGATGAAGGAAATGGCCTTGCCACGTGGCAAGCCCGGAGGACAGCGGAAGACGGGCTGCGTCCGGGTGCAGTTGGAAATTCATATCGATCGCGGTCCTGAAGGAGCGTCCCCATGATTCCGTCGGCATTCGACTACCACGCGCCGGGCACGCTCGACGAGGCGGTGGCGCTGCTCGAGCGTCTCGGGGACGAGGCGAAGGTGTTGTCCGGCGGACAGAGCCTCCTGCCGCTGCTCAAGCTCCGGCTCGGCGACGCCGGGCACCTGGTGGACATCGGGCGCATCCCGGGGCTCGACGGCATCGCGGAGGCGAACGGGTACCTGCGCATCGGCGGCGCCGCGCGCGAAGCGGACCTGGAGCGCTCGGATCTGATCCGCGAGAAGTACCCGATCCTGCTCGACACCGCCGCCGTCATCGCCGACCCTCTCGTGCGCAACCGGGCCACGGTGGGCGGCAACCTCGCGCACGGCGATCCGGCCAACGACCACCCGGCGACGATGCTCGCGCTCGGGGCCGAGGTGGTGGCGCGAGGCCCCGGGGGCGAGCGCACCATCCCGATCACGGGCTTCTTCACCGGGCTCTTCGCCACCGCGCTCGGGCCGGCCGAGATTCTCACCGAGATCAGGATTCCGGTGCCTCCCCCGCGGAGCGGGGGCGCCTACGTCAAGCTCGAGCGCAAGGTGGGCGACTTCGCCACCGCCGCCGCGGCGGCGCAGGTCACGCTCGGCGGACAGGGCGAGGTCGCGCGAGTCGGCATCGGTCTGACCAACGCCGGACCGACGCCGATCAAGGCGACCGCGGCGGAGCAGCATTTGCTGGGCCGGCAGCCGGACGCGGAGGCGATTGCCGAGGCCGCGCGCCTGGCCTCGGAAGCCGCGTCGCCGAGCGCCGACCGGCGCGGGTCGGCGGAGTACAAGCGCGACATGGCGCGCGTGCTGACGGGCCGGGCCGTCACCCGCGCCGTCGAGCGGGCGGGAGGGCAGTAGGCATGGCGACACACGACGTCCGGATCACCGTGAACGGCGAGCCGCGGGAGGCCGCGGTGGAGTCGCGCCTCCTGCTCGTGCACTGGCTGCGCGACGTGCTGCGCCTGACCGGGACCCACATCGGCTGCGACACCACCCACTGCGGCGCGTGCACGGTGCTGCTCGACGGCGAGCCCGTCAAGTCGTGCACGGTGCTCGCGGTGCAGGCGGACGGCCGGGAAGTGACGACGGTGGAGGGTCTGGAGCAGGACGGCACGCTCCATCCGCTCCAGGAAGGGTTCCAGCAGGAGCACGGGCTGCAGTGCGGCTTCTGCACGCCGGGAATGCTGATGACGGGGCGCGCCCTCCTCGATCGGAACGCCGATCCGAGCGAGGCTGACATCCGCCAGGCCATATCCGGGAACCTGTGCCGCTGCACCGGCTACGTGAACATCGTCAAGTCGATCGAGCACGCGGCCGCGAAGCTGCGCCAGGAGTCGGCGCCGTAGAACGGCGCCGACTCCGGAGGATGCACAGACTCCCTGGAGGGTTGGCTCGGGCGGCAATCGGGGGCCGCGGCGCAACGTTGCGGCCGCGTTCGGCGGCGATTTCCGGGCGAGGATTCCGTGCCGTAGAACGGTGTGGACCTGCTGGAGGGGTTGGTCGGGCGGCAAGCGAGAGCGGCTCGATCTTGCGGTCGCGTGCGACGGCGGCTTCCCCGGGCGGCGAATCCGCACAGGGAACGGCGCGGAGGAGAGAGACCATGGCACCCCAGACGACGCCGGAAGTGTGCGGGATGGGCCACTCGATGAAGCGCAAGGAGGACCCGCGCTTCATCCGCGGCCAGGGCAACTACGTGGACGACATCCAGCTTCCGGGCATGCTCTATCTGGACATCGTCCGCAGCCCGTTCGCGCACGCCCGGATCAAGTCCATCGATACCGAGAACGCGCTCAAGGTTCCCGGCGTGCTCGCGGTCATCACCGGCGAGACCCTCGAGCAGTACAACCTGCACTGGATGCCGACCCTGATGTCCGACACCCAGATGGTGCTGCCGACCGAGAAGGTCATGTACCAGGCGCAGGAGGTGGCGGCGGTGGTCGCCACCGACCGCTACGCGGCGGCCGACGGGGTCGAGGCGGTGGAGGTGGACTACGAGCCGCTGCCCGTCGTCGTCGATCCGTTCAAGGCACTCGAGCCGGACGCGCCGGTGCTCCGCACCGACAAGGAGGACAAGAAGGACAACCACATCTTCCACTGGGAGGTGGGGGACCGGGCCGCGACGGAGGGCGCGCTCGCCGGCGCCGACGTCGTCGTCGAGCAGGACATCTACATTCCGCGCATCCACGTCGCGTCCATCGAGACCTGCGGCTGCGTCGCCGACTTCGACCGGGTCATGGGGAAGCTCAAGGTCTACATGACCACCCAGGCCCCGCACGCCATCCGCACCGTGCTGGCCCTGGTGGCCGGGCACGTCGGGCTGTCGGAGGAGAAGATTCAGGTCATCTCCCCCGACATCGGCGGCGGCTTCGGCGGCAAGGTGCCGGTCTATCCCGGGTACGTGCTCGCGATCGCCGCGTCGGTCGTGGTGGGCAAGCCCGTCAAGTGGGTCGAGGACCGGATGGAGAACCTGCAGGCCGACTCCTTCGCGCGCGACTACCACCTGAAGGCCGAGCTCGGGGCGACGAAGGACGGCACCCTCACCGCCCTCAAGATCAAGACCGTCGCCGACCACGGCTACACCGACGCCGCCGCGAACCCGTCGAAGTTCCCGGCCGGCCTGTTCTCCATCGTCACCGGGTCCTACGACCTGAAGCACGCCTTCGCCGAGGTGGACGGCGTGTACACGAACAAGCCGCCCGGCGGCATCGCCTACCGCTGTTCCTTCCGCGTGACCGAGGCGGTGCACACCATCGAGCGGCTCACCGACATCGTGGCCCTCGAGCTCGGCATGGACCCGGCCGAGCTGCGCCTCAAGAACTTCATCCCGGCGGACAAGTTCCCCTACAAGTCGGTGCTGGGGTGGGAGTACGACAGCGGCAACTACCACGGCGCCCTCGAGAAGGCGATGGAGCGCATCGGGTACGCCGAGCTGCGGAAGGAGCAGGCCGAGAAGCGCGAGCGGGGCGAGCTGATGGGCATCGGCATCTCCAGCTTCACCGAGATCGTCGGCGCCGGGCCCTCGAAGCACTTCGACATCCTCGGCCTCAAGATGTTCGACTCGTGCGAGATCCGGGTCCATCCCACCGGCAAGGCGACCGCCCGCTTCGGCACCAAGTCGCAGGGCCAGGGCCACGAGACCACCTACGCGCAGGTGCTCGCCGAGGAGCTGGGCATCCCCGCCGCCCACATCGAGATCGAGGAGGGCGACACCGACACCGCCCCCTACGGGCTCGGCACCTACGCCAGCCGGTCGACGCCGACGGCGGGGGCGGCCGGCGCGATGGCCGCGCGCAAGGTGCGCGACAAGGCGAAGAAGATCGCCGCCTACCTGCTGGAGGTGAGCGAGGACGACCTGGAGTGGACGCCGGGCGCCTTCACGGTCAAGGGCGCGCCACAGAAGACCAAGACCATCCAGGAGATCGCGTTCGCGGCCTACACCAACCACCCGCCGGGCATGGAGGGCGGCCTCGAGGCGGTCTCTTACTACGACCCGCCGAACCTGACGTTCCCGTTCGGCAGCTACATCTGCGTCGTCGACATCGACCGCGGCACCGGGGAGGTGAAGATACGCCGCTTCGTGGCCGTCGACGACTGCGGCAACATCATCAACCCGATGATCGTCGACGGGCAGATTCACGGCGGCCTCACGATGGGCATGGCGCCCGCCCTGCTCGAGGAGATCAACTACGACGAGAACGGCAACATCTCGGGCGGCAGCTTCATGGACTACCTGGTCCCCACCGCGATGGAGACCCCGCGGTGGGAGACCGACAAGACCGTGACCCCGTCGCCGCACCATCCGCAGGGCGCGAAGGGCGTCGGCGAGTCGGCCACCGTGGGCGCCCCGCCGGCCATCGTCAACGCCGTGGTCGACGCGCTGGCGCACCTCGGCGTGCGGCACATCGACATTCCCATCACGCCCGAGAAGGTGTGGCGAATCCTGAAGGACACCGGCGCCGGCCTGTAGAAGAGTGCGGGCCGTGGAACGGCGCGGACTCCTGGCGGGTCGGTTGGGCGCCGAGCGGAGCCGAAGGCGACGATTGGCGGGCGAGGAATGGAGGGCCGGGCGCCGAGCGGAGCCGAAGGCGACGATTGGCGGGCTGGCGGCGAACGGCGTTCCTTCGGCTTCCCTTCCGGGTATCGAATCCGACGAGCCGAATCAGCCCGTCCGGCGGGCTCGCGGCCGCGGTCTCGGCCCGAAACTCCCAACACGACCCGATGGTCCTGACCGGTTCCAGACCGGCTCGCGCCTGCGCACCGCCGTGACTCTCCGGTGCGGGAGTCGACCCGACGGTCTTCGATTCCCGGCTCGGGCACTCCGCACGCCGCGTTCTGCGCGTGAAATCCGCGTGAAGGTGGGCCGGCCGTTCCCTCACGTCGGTTTCACGGCACTGGCCGTAGTCTGAATCGGTCGCGGCATCGAATCGATGGAGCAAGAGCAGTGGACACGGTGACCAGATGGTTCGGCACGGCGCGCCGCGCCGGCCCCGGCGACGAGTCGGTGGACTGGCTGCGCATCGTGCCCTTCATGGCCCTGCACGCGGCTTGCGCGGCCGTCTGGTGGGTCGGGTGGAGCGGGGTCGCGCTGTGGGTGGCGCTGGCGTCCTACGCGGTCCGCGCGTTCGCGATCAGCGCGTTCTTCCATCGGGGGCTCGCCCACCGCGCGTTCCGCACGGGGCGCGTCGTGCAGTTCGTCTTCGCGTTCCTCGGGACGGCGGCGACCCAGCGCGGGCCCTTGTGGTGGGTGGCCCACCATCGGAACCACCATGCCCACGCCGACGGCGGCGGCGATCCGCACGATTCCACGCGAGGCTTCTGGTGGTCGCACATGGGCTGGTTCCTCTGCCGGGCCGCGTTCGACACCCGCGTCGAGCGCGTGCCCGACCTCGCCCGGTTCCCCGAGCTGCGCTGGTTGAACCGGTACGACTTGGTTCCTCCGGTGGTCTGCGCGGTCGCGATGTTCGCGCTGGGGGAAGCGCTGCGGCCCGCGTATCCCGGGACCGGTGGTTGGCAGATGCTGGTGTGGGGCTACGTCGTGTCGACCGTGGCCCTGATGCACGCGACGTTCCTCGTCAACTCCGTGGGCCACCGCCACGGCCGACGGTCGTACGAGACCCGCGACCTGAGCCGCAACAATTGGTGGCTGGCGATGATCACGATGGGCGAGGGCTGGCACAACAACCACCATCGCCACAGCGCCTCGGCCCGGCTGGGGTTGCGCTGGTGGGAGCTCGATCCCGGCTGGCTCGTGCTGCGGCTCATGGCCGGGGTCGGCCTCGTCCGCGACCTGAAGACGGTCTCCGGAGACGGAGGACGATGCGCGTAGCCGTGGTGGGCGGGGTCGGCGCGGCCTCGAGGCCCCGGAGCCTCGCGGGGTGGAGACGGAGGGCCATGCGCGTGGCCGTCGCGGCGGGGGGCGGACCGGCGTCGAAGCTGGGGGCCTCGCGGGATGGAGACGGGGCACGATGCGCGTAGCCGTGGTGGGCGGGGGCATCGCGGGCATGGCCGCGGCCTGGGCCCTGCAGGACTTCGCCGACGTCAGCCTGTTCGAGGCGCGGCCGCGCCTGGGGGGCCACACCGACACCCACAACCTGCTGGTGGACGGGCGCACCCGCGCGGTGGACTCGGGCTTCATCGTCTTCAACCGGACGAACTACCCGCTGTTCTCGGCGTGGCTCGACGAGCTGGGGGTGGCCTCGCGGCCCACCGACATGTCGTTCTCGGTGCGCCGGGAGGGGGACGACGGCGCGAGCGTCGAGTACGGCACCTCGACCCTCGGCGCGCTGTTCTGCCAGCGGCGCAACCTCGTCAGCCCGCGGTTCCTGTCGATGCTGCGCGGCATACGCCGCTTCTACAACGAGGCGGCGCAGGTCGCGGCCAACGACGCGCGCACGCTGGGCGAGTTCCTCGACGGGCGGCGCTATCCCGGGGCGTTCGTCGACGACCACCTGCTGCCCATGTGCGCCGCCCTCTGGTCGGCGCCGCTGGCGCGCGTACGCGAGCTGTCGCTGGCGCACGTCGCGGTGTTCATGGCCAACCATGGACTGCTGCGACTGCGGAACCGGCCGCAGTGGCGCGTGGTCGAGGGCGGATCGAGCGCCTACGTCGACGCGTTCGTGCGCCGCTTCCGGGGCCGCCGGCTCGTCGGCCGCCGGGTCGAGCGTGTCGAGCGGGGTGGCGGCGGGGTACGGGTCGCGACGGCGGACGGCGCGGCGGAGCGCTTCGACCGCGTGGTGCTGGCCTGCCACGCCGATCAGGCCCTGGCCCTGATCGAGCCGACGCCGGTCGAGCGCGCGGTGCTCGGGGCGCTGAAGTACCGGCGCAACCGGGCGGTGGTCCATTCCGACCCCTCGGTGATGCCGCGACGGCGGGCCGCGTGGTCGAGCTGGAACGTCGTCGCCGATGCCCGCGGCGGCGCGGCGTGCTGCCGGGTCACCTACTGGATGGACCGCCTGCAGGGCATCGCCGGGCGACGGCAGTTCTTCGTGACCCTGAACCCGCGGGCGCCGCTGCGCGACGTCTGGATCGAGCGCGACTACGCGCATCCCGTCTTCACCCCCGAGGCGCGCCGCGCGCAACGGCGGCGGGGGGAGGTGAACGGCGTCGGCGGCGTTTACTACTGCGGGGCCGGTTGGGGCTGGGGCTTCCACGAGGACGGCTTCCGGAGCGCCGTCGACGCCGTCGGCGCCCTCCGCCGGGAGCTTCGCGATGCCGCCTGAGCTGCCGCGGGAGTCGAGTTGCCGGGGCTGGGTCGTCCACGCGCGCGCGCATCCCGTGCGCCACGTCTTCCGGTACCGGGTGTGGATGCTGCTGGTGGACCTCGACCGCGTCGGCGCAGGCCCGGCGCCCTGGGGCCGGTTGCCGGTGTCCGTCGACCGCGGTCACCTGCTGACCCGCGCGGAGGTGGCGTTGCATCTGGAGCGCGCGGAGATCGACGTCCGGCCGGAACGCATCCTCGCGCTCACCCAGCCGCGCTCGGCGGGGACGTCCTTCAACCCCGTCAACTTCTATTTCTGTCACGCCGGCGGCGAGTGCGCCGCCATCCTCGCCGACGTACGGAGCACCCCCTGGAACGAACGGCACTGCTATGCGCTGGACGCGCGGGGCCGCGGGGGCTGCCGCTTCGCCCCCACCAAGCGGCTGCACGTCTCGCCGTTCCTGCCCATGGCCGGGCGCTACCGGATGAGGTTCGCGCTGGGGGCGGACCGAATCCGCATCGCCATGCGCTTCGACCCGGGCGGCCGCCGCACGTTCCGCGCGCTGCTCTCCCTGCGCACGGAGGCGCTGACCCGCCGCGCGGTGCTGCGCGGCCTGCTGCGTTCCCCCGCGCAGAACGCGGCGACGCTGGCCCGCATCTACTGGCAGGCGGGACGGCTGTTCCTCAAGGGCGCCCCGTTCCATCCCCATCCGGGCAGCGTCCGCGCACGGAGACCGGCCGATGGGTAGCGCCTGCGGGCAGGCTGGACAGCTGATTGTCGAATGGTTGGCCGGTCGGTGTTCACGGGCCCGATGGCGAGGCCGCACCTGCCGGCAGGCGCGGCGGCTGTTTCTCGAGGGCGCCCCGTTCCATTCCCACCCTGGCAGCGTCCGCGCGCGGAGACCGGCCGATGGGTAGCATCTGCCGGCCGGCGGGACGGCTGTTCCTCGAGGGCACCCCGTGTAATTCCCATCCGGGCAGCGTCCACGCGCGGGGGGCGGCCGATGGGTAGCGCCGGATCGACGTGGACCCCCGGCGGGACGGCCGGGGGCCGGGCGGCGGCACCAGCCGGCGACTGGCGGCCCGGCGCGGCCCGACGCCTGCTGCACCGCGCCCTGGACCGGCTGCGCGGCGGCACCGTCACCGTCGTGGACGGGGGCGCCGAGACGGTGCACGGCGGCGGCGACCCCGCCGTCCGCATCGTGGTCAACTCGCCGGCGTTCTACCGCCGGGCCGTGTACGGGGGCGTCCTCGGCGCCGGCGAGAGCTACGTGGACGGCGACTGGGACTGCGACGACCTCGTCGGCCTCGTGCGGCTGCTGACCCGCGACCGGCGCACCCAGGACGAGGTCGATCGCGGCCGGGGGCTCATCGCGGCGTGCGCTGACTCGTTACGCCACCTCGCGCGCCGCAACAGCCGCCGCGGCAGCGCCCGCAACGTCGAGGCCCACTACGACCTCGGCAACGATTTCTTCCGACTCTTCCTCGACGAGCGCATGATGTACTCGGCGGCGGTGTTCGACGAGGGCTGCGAGTCGCTCGAGGCGGCTAGCACCGCCAAGATCGAGCGCCTGTGCCGCAAGCTGCGACTCGAGCCGGGGGACGAGCTGCTGGAGATCGGCGGGGGCTGGGGCGGGTTCGCCGTCCATGCCGCCGAGCGTTTCGGGTGCCGGGTGACCACCGCCACCCTGTCGCCGGCCCAGGCCGACCACGCGCGGTTTCTCGTGCGCGAGCGCGGCCTGGACGGGCGCGTCGAGGTGGTGCTGGCCGACTACCGCGACCTGACGGGGCGCTTCGACAAGCTCGTATCGGTGGAGATGATCGAAGCGGTGGGCCACCGCTTCCTTCCGGCGTACTTTCGCGCCTGCGCGCGGCTGCTCCGGCCCCACGGGCTGCTCGCGCTGCAGGCCATCACCATTCGCGACCGGCGATACCGGCAGGCGCTGCACTCGGTGGACTTCATCAAGAAGCACATCTTCCCCGGCGGCTTCATTCCGAGCGTCTCGGTGCTGGTGGACGCGGCAGCCCGGCATGCCGACGCGGTGCTCGTAGACCTCGAGGACATCGGCCCGGACTACGCGCGGACGCTGCGGGAGTGGAGCCGCCGGTTCGAGACGCGCCGCGGCGACATCGCGGCCCTCGGCTTCGACGAGCGTTTCCTGCGCCGGTGGCGCTTCTATTTCGCCTACTGCGAGGGCGGGTTTCTCGAGCGCGCCATCAGCGACGTGCAGATGCTGTTCGCGATGCCCGATTACCGCGGACCCACGCGCCACGCGGCGAGGGGGGCGTGGTGAGCGTCTTCGACGGGCTGATGCGCCTCGCCGAGTCGGGGCGGCTGCCCGACGCCGCGGTCCGCGCCGGCATCCGGCTTCTCCTGCGCCGGCGCCTGCGGGAGGAGGCGGCGCACGACGCGGCTCGGCGGCTGGCGCGCCGCCGCGCCCTGCTCGACGAGCTCCGCCGCGGACCCATCGCCGCGCGGCCGGGCCTCGCCAACGCCCAGCACTACGAGGTGCCGGCGCGGTTCTTCCGGGCCGTGCTCGGTCCGCGCATGAAATACAGCGCCTGTCACTGGCCGCCGGGGGTGGACGGCCTCGCCGCCGCCGAGGTGGCGATGCTCGAGTTGTCGGCGGCCCGGGCCGGCCTCGAGGACGGCATGCGCATCCTCGACCTCGGTTGCGGCTGGGGCGCGTTCGCGCTGTGGGCGGCGCGCCGCTATCCCTCGAGCCGGGTGGTGGCGGTGTCGAACTCGGCCTCCCAGGGGCAGTTCGTCGACGCGCGCGCCCGCGCGCTCGGGCTCGACAACGTCGTCGCCTGCACGGGGGACGTCAACGACTGGACGCCGGCCGGGCGCTTCGACCGCGTGGTGTCCATCGAGATGTTCGAGCACATGCGCAACTACCAGGCCCTGCTCGACCGCATCGCGGGCTGGCTGACCCCGGACGGCGCGCTGTTCGTCCACGTGTTCTGTCACCGGTCGCTCATGTACCGGTTCGAGAGCACCGGCAGCGACGACTGGATGGGGCGCCTGTTCTTCTCCGAGGGGCTGATGCCGGCGCAGGACACGCTGGCCGAGTTCCAGGGCCGCCTGCGGATCGAGCGGCAGTGGATGGTGGACGGCCGGCACTACCGCGACACCGTCCGCGCCTGGCTGGGGAACCTCGACGCCGACCCCGCCGCCGCGGCCGATGTCCTGGCCGGGCCCGGCGGGGATGGAGGGGACGTGCAGCTGCAGCGCTGGCGCATCTTCTTCATGGCCTGCGAGGAGCTGTTCGGCTTTGCCGGGGGGACCGAGTGGCAGGTCGGCCACTATCTGCTGGCGCCCGAACGCGCCGGCGCGGGAGGTGCGGGGTGAACCGCCGGGGCCTGCGCGCGCGGCTCGGGCGGGTCTTCGCGGCCCAGGTGGCGGTGATCGGGCTCGCCACCGTGGTCGGCGTCTACGTCACCCGGGTGGTGGTCGAGGACCTGCTGACGCGGCGCGCCCTCGACCTCGAGGCCGAGCATTTCTGGCAGCTCGCGGACGCCGACCCCGCGCAACCGCTGCCGAACACCGCCAATCTGCGCGGCTACCTCGCCGCGCCCGGCTCCCCGCCCCCGCCCGACGATCTCGCGGGCCTCGAGCCGGGGTTCGGCCGCCGCCCCGTCGACGGGCGCGATCGGCTGGTGCACGTCTCGGAGCGCCGCGGCCGGCGCCTGTACCTCGTGTTCGAGGAGGACAGCGTCTCCGACCTCACCTTCTACTTCGGCCTGCTGCCGCTGTCGGTGGTGCTGCTGCTCATGTACGTGCTGTTGTTCGTGGCCTACCGGTGGTCGCACCGGGCGCTGTCTCCCGTCGTCCGGCTGGCGCGGCAGTTGGGGGAGGTCGACTTCGAGAGCACGGGGCGGGTGCGGGTCGACCTCGGCCCCCTGCGCGACACCGCCGATGCGGAGCTGGCCGCGATGATCGAGGCGCTGGACCAGCTCGCGGCCCGGGTGGACGCGGCCATCGAGCGGGAGCGCGTGTTCACGCGCGACGCCGGGCACGAGCTGCGCACCCCGGTGGCGGTGCTGAAGGGGTCGCTCGATCTGCTCGATCGCGACGATCGGGACCGTCCGGAGCGGGAGCGGGAGACGCTGTCGCGGATGCGCCGCACCGTCGACGACATGGAGGCGCTGCTCGAGACCCTGCTGCTGCTCGCCCGCGGGGAGGTGGTGCCGGGGGCGGAGGAGACCGTGGTCAACGACGTGGCCGCGAGCGAGATCGGGGTCCTCGCGGCGCAGGCGGCCCGCGTCGGCGACGCGGTGTGCCTGGACGAGCGCGAGGAGCTGCGCGTGCGCGCGCCGGCCCGGGTCGTGCGCATCGTCTTCGGCAACCTGCTGCGCAATGCCGTGAACCACACCCGCGGCGGGAGGATCGACGTCATCGTCACCGCCGACAGCCTGACGGTGGAGGACACCGGCAGCGGCATGTCCGAGGCGCAGCTCGCCAACGCTTTCGAGCCCTTCTACCGGGCCGACGACAGCCGCCGCGGTACCGAGGGGCATGGGCTGGGGCTGTCCATCGTACGCCGCCTGAGCCGGCAGTTCGGCTGGCAGATCACCGCCCGCAGCCAGCCGGGCCAGGGCACGTCGATGACGATTCGGTTCCCGTGATGGGGCGAGGAAAGCGCGGCCGTGGCTCGGAGCCGGCAGTTCGGCTGGCCCGTCAGCGCCCGCAGCCAGCAGGGCAGGGCACGTCGATGACGATTCGGTTCCCGTGAGGGGGCGAGGAAAAGCGCGGCCGTGGTGCGGAGCCGGCAGTTCGGCTGGCCCGTCACCGCCCGCAGCCAGCCGGGCAGGACACTTCGATGAAGATCGGTTTGCGTGAGGGTGCGGGGGAGGGCGCGGACCCGTCGCCGGTCGTGAGCGGGCGGCCCGGTCCGGGCTGCGGCTGATCGCCGCAGGCCGTGCTCGCCGGGTGCGAGACGAGGGGAGCGGGGCCCGGCGCGCCGGCCCGGCGGGGCATCGGGCCTCGGGAAAGCCGCGGGCGGCAGATCAGTCCGGGGCGGCCTCGCCGGCGGCGCGGACGCAGTAGCCGCTGCCGGTCACGGTGTGGATCATCGGGGCCCCGAAGGGCTTGTCCACGGCCCGGCGCAGGTTGTACAGGTGGCTGCGCAGCGCATCGCTGTCGGGCGGGTCCTCGCCCCAGAGCTCGCGCTCGATCTGCCGGCGGGAAACCACCCTGGGATGCTCCCGGACGAGGACCGCGAGGATGGTGAACGCGGACCTCGACAGCGTGACCGGGCGTCCGCCCCGCGTGACCTGCAGGGTGTCGGCGTCGAGCACGAGGTCGCCCACCTCGAAGCGCGCGGCGAGCCCCTGGCGGCGGCGGGAGAGGGCCTCGACGCGGGCGACGAGCTCCGGCAGGTCGAACGGCTTGACGAGGTAGTCGTCGGCGCCGGCATCGAAGCCCGCGAGCTTGTCCTCGAGCCGGTCGCGCGCGGTGAGCATGATGATGGGGGTGGAGAGCTTCGCCTCGCGACGCAGCCGCGCGCACACCTCGATGCCGTCGGGCCCCGGCAGCATGACGTCGAGCACCACCACGTCGTAGTCGCCGGTGAGCGCGAGGTGGAGGGCGCCGAGGCCGTCGGCGGCGTAGTCGACGGTGTGGCCGCACGACTCGAGGAACGCGCCGGTGGTCTCCGCGAGCTCCCGATGATCTTCGACGAGGAGCACGCGCAACGCGGCCATGGCCGCACGTTATCACGGCCGGGAGTCTGCGCCGTAGAACGGTGCAGAACTCCCGGCAGGGTTGGTTGGGCGGCGGGCGGAGCCGTAGGCGACGCTCTCCGGGCTGGGGGAGACCATGAGCAGCAGGCGGTCGCTGGCCGCGAGCGCGGCGGCGGTGGCGGTGGCGGGGGGCGTGGCCGCCGCCGGCAGTCACGGCGGCATCGCCGTGGGGGGAGCCCCGGTCTTCGCGCTCTGCGTGGTCCTGGCGTTCGCCTTGCAGTGGGTCGCGTTCGTGCCCGCGTGGGTCTGGCGGACGGAGCGCTGGTTCGATCTCGCGGGCAGCGGCACCTTCCTGACCGTCATTCTCCTCGCCGTGTCGGCGCGGGGTGCTCCCGACCTCCGCTCGGTGGCCATCGCCGCCATGGTCGCGGTCTGGGCGGTCCGGCTCGGCGCGTTCCTGCTCGCCCGCATCCGCCGGCAGGGCTTCGACCGGCGCTTCGACCGCATCAAGCACGACCCCGCGCGGTTCTTCCTGACGTGGACGCTGCAGGGGCTCTGGGTTTCGTTGACGCTGTCGTCCGCGCTCGGGGCGGTGACCGCGGCGACGGCGGTGCCCCTCGGTTGGCCCGCGGCGGCGGGCATCGCCCTCTGGGGCGCGGGGTTCTCCCTCGAGGTCGCGGCGGACGCGCAGAAGAGGCGCTTCCGGATGGAGGCGGCGAACGCGGAACGGTTCATCGCCACCGGCCTGTGGGCGCGCTGCCGGCACCCCAACTACCTCGGCGAGATCCTGCTGTGGACCGGCGTCGCGGTCGCCGCGCTGCCCGCCCTCGACGGCTGGCGCTACGTCACGCTGCTGTCCCCGGTCTTCGTGTGGCTGCTCCTGACCCGCGTCAGCGGCATTCCCCTCCTGGAAGCGCAAGCCGACCGGAAGTGGGGCGCCGATCCCGCGTATCGGGCCTACAGGGCGCGAACCCCCTTGCTCGTGCCGACGATCGGGCGGCTTCCCGACCGGGGTTAGGACGGTGACCGGAATCACCTTGCCACGTGCAGCGCGCAGGAACCGCAGGCAAGCGGGACGGTCCTGACGTAGTTGGCAAGGTCATATCGATCACTGTCCCTGGCTCGCCGCCCGCACCCCTGGCGGATCGCCGCGTGGACGGCCGGCGGGCCGACCGTTCCGGCCACGGAGAGTCCGGAAAGCGCGGGGCCGAGGCCGGGCGTACGGGGGTCGAGCTCTGAGCGAGCCGGCGACACGGCGTAGCGGCGCAGCCGCGGTACGGCATCGCCGCCGTATCAGGCTCCGGCCGCCCCGCAGCCCGTTTTCCCCGCGCGTCGCCGGCGCGTGCGGTCACCATCGGAGTCCCGCCGGTGCTTGTAGTACGATCCCTCGCCGTAGCGCGAGGCGGCGTGCGGCACCTCGGCTTCTGCGGTTCCCACAGCCGATCCCCGAACACCGGGGCAGGGGACCGGTCGGTCGCACACCCCAGCCGTGGCGAAGGCGACCGGGGCGTTCCCCTGCGGAATCGCCTCGTCGATCTGGTGCAGGAGCCGGTCGGCAGAGATGGCGGAGAACGGCACGATGCGGGTGGCGATAGGGTCCGACCACGCCGGATTCCGGTTGAAGACGCTCCTCGCCGACATGCTGCGGGAGCGCGGCCACGAGGTCGTCGACGTCGGCACCGACAGCGAGGCCGCGGCCGACTACCCCGACTACGCGGAGTCGCTGGCGGTGGCCGTTCGCGACGGCCGCGCCGACCGCGGCGTAATGATCTGCGGGAGCGGGGTCGGGGCGGGGGTGGCGGTCAACAAGGTGCCCGGCATCCGGGGCGCGGTCTGCCACGATACCTACTCTGCCCACCAGGGCGTCGAGCACGACGACATGAACGTCCTCGTCCTCGGGGCGCGCATCGTCGGCGAGGCGCTGGCCCGCGAGCTCGTCGAGACCTTCCTGGCCGCGAGGTTCTCGCGCGAGGAGCGGCATCGGCGGCGCATCGAGAAGGTCCGGCGTCTCGAGACCCGGCAGTGGCCCGAGGCCTGATGCGGCGCGACCTTGGGTCGCGTGGGGGGGTCTCTGACGCAAGACGCCTGCGCGGCACGACGACCCTGGGTCGCGTTGGGAGTCTCGCTGGCGCGAACTCCTGCGCGGCGCGGCGACCTTCAGTCGCGTTGGCAGTCGGCGGCCCTTGGTCGCGTTGGGAGTCTCGCTGGCGCGAACTCCTGCGTGGGGGGCTCTGGAGCGGCCCCGTTCGTCGGCGCCTCCCGCGCGCCCCCGTCCTGTGCTGGAGCATCCCCTGACTGACTCGACGACGGAACGGCAGCTCGACCGCGACCTCCAGGCCGCCCTCGACGAGGAATGCCGGCGCTGGGACCGCGAGGGCCTGGTGGGTCGCCTGTGGCGCAAGGACCCGGAGGTCTGGACGGGCGGCGACGAGGCGCGCTGGCTGGGGTGGCTGGATCTGCCCCATGCGGAGGTGCCGGCCGACGCGTTGCGCCGGTTCACGGACGGCGTGCGCGCCGACGGGCTCACCGACGTCCTCCTGCTCGGCATGGGCGGGTCCAGCCTCGGCGCCGAGGTCGTCGGTGAAGTGCTCGGCGGGGCCGACGGGGCGCCGGCCCTGCACGTGCTCGACACCACCGACCCGACGCAGATCGCGCGGACCGCGTCGGGCATCGACCTGCCCCGCACCCTGTGCATCGTGTCGAGCAAGTCGGGCACGACCCTCGAGCCGGCGTTGCTGGCCGACTACTTCCAGGATCGCATGCGGCAGGCGGTCGGACCGGCGCGGGCCGGCTCGCACTTCGTCGCGATCACCGATCCGGGCTCGGCCCTCGAGGAGGCGGCGCGGGCCGGCGGCTTCCGGCAGGTCTGGAGCGGCCGCCCCGACGTGGGGGGGCGGTTCTCGGTCCTGTCGAGCTTCGGCCTCGTCCCCGCCGCGGCCTGCGGCGTCGACGTGCCCGGGCTCCTCGCGCCGGCGCGGGAGATGGCCGGGCGCTGCGGTCCGGACGTCCCCGCCGGGCGGAACCCGGGCGTGCGGCTGGGGCTCCTGCTCGGGCTCGCCGCCGCCGACGGCCGGGACAAGACGACCCTGGTGCTTCCCCCGTCCCTTCGCGTCCTCGGCGGCTGGCTGGAGCAGTTGCTGGCGGAGTCGACGGGGAAGGCGGGGCGCGGGCTGATTCCCGTCGTCGACGAGGAGCTCGGCCCGCCCTCGGCGTACGGCACGGATCGCCTGTTCGTCCAGCTTCGCGTCGAGGGCGATCCCGGGCCGGCGCAGGATGCGGCGCTGCGGGTTCTCGCCGAGGCCGGACACCCCGTCGTCACCCTGGCGGTGCCGGGCCGGGAGGCCCTCGCCGGCGAGCTCTTCCGGTGGGAGCTTGCCACCGCGGTCTGCGGGGCGGTGCTGGGAGTGAACCCCTTCGACCAGCCCGACGTGGAGGCCGCCAAGGCCGCGGCGCGGACCCTGACCGCGGCCTGGGAGGCCGACGGGGGATTCCCGGCCGAATCCGCGGCGGTGCGGGCGGACGGGGTCGCCCTGTTCGCCGACGGGGCCACCCGCTCGCGGCTCCGGGCCGCGGGCCGCGGACCCGATACCCTGGAAGGGCTGCTGTCCGCCCACGTCGCGAGCGCGGGGCCCGGCGACTACGTGGCCCTGCTGGCCTACCTCGACCGGAGCGAGGGCAACACCGGGTTGCTGCAGCGCATCCGCGGACGCATCCGCGACTCCCGGCGGGTGGCGACGAGCGTCGGGTTCGGACCGCGCTATCTGCACTCGACCGGACAGGCGTTCAAGGGCGGGCCTGCAACCGGCGTGTTCGTGCTGCTGACCGCCGACGACACGGCCCGCGACCTGGCGGTCCCGGGCCGTTCCTGCACGTTCGGCACGGTGAAGATGGCGCAGGCGCTGGGCGACCTCGACGTGCTGGCCGCGCGCGGGCGCCCGGTGATCCGGCTGCATCTGGAGGGCGGCGCCGCGGCGGGCCTCGACAGGGTGGCGTCGCTCGTCGAGGGAGCCGCCTGATGCAGGGTCCGGCCGGCAATCGCGGCCATGAGAGCCCTGGAGTGGCGTCGCTCGCCGGGCGCGCGGCCCGAAGCGGGCTCGCCGCCGGCGGTCCGGGCCGCGGCGGAGTCCACCGGATCCGCACTGCACGAGCCGCTCGCTCATGAGGCGCGGGCGCACCCGCCGGCGGTCAGGATGGTGCCGGAGAACGTGTCGTCACATGCCGGGCGCGGGAGACCGCGGACAAGGGGCTGCGTCCGGGCGCATCGGCACGCGTGTCGATCGCTGTCCTCACCGGCCGGCCCATGCGGGGGCGCGGCGGGCCACGAAGGCCTCGACCGCGTTCCGGAAGTCGTCGCTCGTGTAGCACTCGACGACGAGGTCGTGGCCGAGGGCGGGGTCGGGCCGGCGCTCGCGCTGCAGGCGGCGGACGAGCTCCTTGGTGGCGCGAATCGTCAGGGGAGCGTTGGCGGCGATGGCGGCGGCGGTCTCCGCCACCGTCTCGTCGAGGCGCTCGGCGTCGACGACGCGCGTCGCGAGCCCCGCCGCCAGCGCCTCGCGGGCGTCGAGGAGGCGGGCGGTGAACATCAGGTCCTTGAGGCGGTCGGGCCCCACGAGGTCCAGCAGCCGGGCGCAGTTGGCGGCCGACAGGCAGTTGCCGAGGGTGCGCGCGACGGGGATGCCGAACCGGGCCCCGGGGCCGCAGATGCGGAGGTCGCAGGCGACCGCCATGGCGCAGCCGCCCCCGACGGCCACCCCCTGGACGCGGGCGATGGTGGGTATCCGGACGCGTTCCAGCCGGCCGAGCACGCGATCGAGCCTCGACTCGTACGCCAGGGCGTCGTCCGGGGTCCGCAGGTCCTGGAACTGGCTGATGTCGGTGCCGGCCACGAAAGCGCGGTCGCCGGCCCCGCGGAGCACGAGGACCTTCACCGCGGGGTCGTCGTCCACGGCGTCGCAGGCCTCGACGAGAGCGTCGTACATGGCCCAGGTCATCGCGTTGCGGGCGGCGGGGCGGTCGAACGTGAGGGTGGCGACGGGACCGTCGACGGCGTAGATGGCGTCGGGGGTGGACACGAGTTCACTCTCCTGGTTCACCGGGGGCCGGCCCCGAGCAACGGATCGGCTCCTGCAGGTATCGGGCGGCAGGCGAAGCCGCGAGGTGACGACGACCGTCGGACGAGGAACCCGTGGTGAGAGCTCCCGCTGCATTCTACCGGCGATGCATCCCGCGTGGCCGCGTCGCTCCCCGGTCGGAGATGCTCTCTTTGCACCTTCGTCGCGCTTCGCCACGCGGGCACCTCGGCGCAGCGCGGGGTTTCACCACCGGATCTGCGGGGCGATGACATCGGCATTCGACGGACTGCGCGTGCTCGACTTGCACCTGCGTCGTGCTTCGCCACGCGGGCGCCTCGGCGCAACGCGGGGGTTCACCACCGGATCTGCGGGGCGATGACATTGCACCTTCGTCGCGCTTCGCCACGCGGGCGCCTCGGCGCAGCGCGGGGCTTCACCACCGGATCTGCGGGGCGATGACATCAGCGCTCGACGGACTGCGCGTGCTCGACCTGACCCAGGTGATGGCCGGGCCGTTCTGCTCGATGCTACTGTGCGACATGGGGGCGGACGTGATCAAGGTCGAGCCCCCCGCCGGCGACTCGACCCGGCGCATGCCGGGCGGCGTCGGCACCGACAGCCCCAGCTTCAATGCCGTCAACCGGGGCAAGCGCGGCATCGTCGTCGATCTGAAGCAGCCGGCCGGACGCGACGCCGTGCACCGCCTCGCCACGGTGTCCGACGTGCTGGTGGAGAACTACCGGCCGGGCGTGCTCGAGAAGTTCGGCCTGGACTACGCGGGGCTCTCCCAACGGTATCCGCGTCTCGTCTACGCGTCCATCTCGGGCTACGGCCAGACCGGTCCCTCCGCCGGCAAGGGGGGCTTTGATCTCGTCGCCCAGGGCGTCTCCGGCCTCATGTCGGTCACCGGCGAGGCGGGGCGCCCGCCGGTCAAGGCGGGAATACCGGTGACCGACCTCGGGGCGGCCCTCTTCGCGGTCGCGGGCATCCTGTCCGCCCTGCTCGCGCGGGCGCGCACGGGGCGCGGGCAGCTCGTCGACACGTCGCTCGTCGACGCCGGGGTCGCCCTCTCGGTGTGGGAGGCGACGCAGTATTTCTCGGGCCGCGGCGTGCCCGAGCGGCTCGGCTCGGCGCACCGCATGAACGCGCCGTACCAGGCGATCCGGTGCGCCGACGGCTACCTCACCATCGGGGCGGCCAACGACCGCACGTTCCGGCGCCTCTGCGAGGCCCTCGACCACCCGGAGTGGGCCGACGACCCCGAGTACCGCGACGACACTCACCGCATCCGCAACCGGGAGGCCCTCGCCGCCCGCATCGAGGCGGTGATGGAGAACCGCCCCCGGTCGCACTGGCTGGAGCGCCTCGAGGGCCGCGGCGTGCCGTGCGGCCCCATCAACGACTATGCCGAGGTGATGGCCGATCCCCACGTCCGCGCCCGCGGGCTGGTGGTCGAGACCGATCATCCGACGCTGGGGCGCATCCCGACTCTGGGAACCCCGATCAAGCTCTCGGAGACCCCGCTCGCGCCCGGTCGGCCCGCGCCGCGGCTCGGCGAGCACACGGACGAGATACTCGGCGGCGCGGGGTTCGATGCGGAGGAGATAGCCGAGCTGCGGAGAGTCGGCGCGGTGGGGTAGCGGCCCGTCATGACGTCCGGACCACGCCGCCGGGGGCGCTGGCGGATGCCGATGCCGCCAGCGGGCTGAAGGAAGCCGGGAGCCCGATCCGGCAGGGGAAGAGCACGTTGGGGATTCGGCCGGTGCAGGCTGCGAGGCGTAGTCAGGCCGGATGCGCCGTCCTGCGAATGCGGCGGGCCGGCGAAGAACGCGGTCAGGCCGGATGCGCCGTCCTGCGAACTCAGCGGCCTTCGTCCCGGGCTCCCGAGCCTGACTGTTGACGAACGCGTACCAACGTTTCGAACGAGGACCATGGCAGAGAGAACCTATCGCATTGCGGTGATTCCCGGCGACGGGATCGGCAAGGAGGTCGTGCCCGCGGCCCGGGAGCTGATCGAGGCGGTCGGCCGGCGGCACGGCTTCGGCTGCGAATGGACGGAGTTCGACTGGTCGTGCGAGCTGTACGCGCGCACCGGCAGCATGACGGGGGGGCGCGGCATCGAGGAGCTTGCGGCCTTCGACGCGGTGTTCCTGGGCGCCGTGGGGTACCCCGGGGTGCCCGACCACGTCTCCCTCTGGGGCCTGCTCATCCCCATCCGCCGGCAGTTCCGCCAGTACGTCAACCTGCGTCCGGTGCGGCTCTGGCCGGGCGTGCGCACCCCTCTGGCGGATCGCGAGCCCTCGGACATCGACTTCGTGGTCGTCCGCGAGAACAACGAGGGCGAATACTCCGAGATCGGCGGCCGCCTCTACGCGGGGACGCCGGCCGAGCTCGCGGTGCAACAGTCGGTGTTCACGCGGGAGGGCGTCGACCGGGTGCTGCGCTACGCGTTCGAGAAGGCGCGGGCGCGGCCGGCGAAGCACCTGACGTCGGCGACCAAGTCGAACGGCATCATCCACACCATGCCTTTCTGGGACGAGCGCTTCGAGGCGGTCTCGGCGGACTATCCCGACGTGCGGACCGACCAGTACCACATCGACATCCTCACCGCCCACCTCGTCCAGCACCCCGACTGGTTCGACGTCATCGTCGCGAGCAACCTGTTCGGCGACATCCTCTCCGACCTCGGCCCCGCCGTGGCCGGCTCGATCGGCCTCGCCCCCGGCGCCAACCTCAACCCCGACCGAACCCATCCGTCGATGTTCGAGCCCGTCCACGGCTCGGCCCCGGACATCGCGGGCAAGGGCGTCGCCAACCCCATCGCCCAGATGCTGACGGGGGCGATGATGCTCGAGCACCTGGGGGAGGCGGACGGGGCGGCGGCCATCGAGGCGGCGGTGGAGAGGGTGCTGGGCGCCGGCGAGACCCGCACCGGCGACCTCGGCGGCGCCGCCACGACGGCCGAGATGACATCGGCGGTCGTCGCCGCCCTGGGTCGAGTCCCCGGCACGCCCGATTGACGCACGGTCACCGATCGGGAGCGCCCACCGGCGCGGGGAATCTCACGGCGTATCCGTGTTCCCCGACTCGATCGGCACGAAGAATCACCGCTCCACTCGCTTCGGAATGCGACGTTCGTCGTCTATCAACACGATGCGGCTCGGTCGGGTGTCGCCCCACTGCCAGAACACGAGGTTGACGTCATTCGCCGAGGCTCCCGGGGCGAAGCCCGGCACGCGCATCCCGGCGAAGCCCGCGGCGATCAGCCGATCCGCCAAGGCCTGGGACGACGGGACGATGCCGCTGTACATGTCGTGTTCCCACGTCGGACAGCGCAGGTGGTCTTCGGTCACCGCATGGGCGCGCCGTCGGGACGCGTCGAGGGCGTCGAAGATCGGGTCCGCGTCGACATCGTACGCACACAGCAGCGTCGGTTGCAGGGGCCTTCCCAACGGGCTCGCCTCCCGCATGGCGGTCAACGGCGACAGGGAGGCGTAGAACGCCGCCACGCCGATCCGGTTGAACCGGCCCCCGTGCAGCCGCGCGCCTTCGCCCGACACCGGCGGCCAGGACCAGCGCGGATCGTGCGCGCGATAGACGATGCCGCGGAACCGCATCGGGCCGGCCCGGTATCACGAGTACCCGCCGGCCATGATCCGGTCGAGATGGGCATGGACCAGCCCCGCCTTTCCCTGGCGCACCAACTGGTCGGGCGTCAGGCCGCCGAATCCGGGCAACGCCTCCGACCGGAACCAGGCATAGGCGACGAGGGGCGGCGAGCCGGTGTAGCTCTGCACGCGGTGGAGGATCTCCACCATCTCCCGCAGCCGGGTCTGCGTCTTGGTAGCCCGGATCCGCGCGGTGCGCGACAGCGCGTCGCGGCTCAGTCCGAGCGTGTCGGCGATCTCGGCCTTCGTCGTGCGCAACGCACCCGCGATGCGGGCCGGCGAGAACACCGCCTCGTCGCCGTCCACCAGATCGTGCAGCCGCATGGTCGCCAGCCCCCTGCTTTGACGTGCTTTCGAGCAATTCTACTTGACCGTCCGTCGCCATCCGGCCTCGGCCGGCCGTGTACGCGGCCCGGCCCGGCGTGCGGAACCGTTCATAGCGGGTCTCCGTAGTCGAGGCACGCGGGCTGCGGACCGGAGACGCCGCCGTGGGTGCCGATGTGGATCTGGGTGGATTCCAGGGTGGCGCGCTCCTCGGAGCCCCGTTCCGCCAGCTCGGTGACGGTCCGGACCACGCGGGCGAAGATCGGGTCCACGACGAGGGCATGTTCGTTGCGTCGGAGCCAGTCGACGCCTCTCCGGCGCTCCGGAGCGGGCGGGCGCCCGGCAGCGCGGCCCTCCCCGAATCTCGGCCCAGGGGGTCGCAGGGGCTCTCGGGGGCGGCTGGGCATCCGGCCCGCTACACCGCGGCCGGCTGTACCCAGCCGCCGCCCGCGACGAGCGCCCGCGCCACCTGCGTGCGGCTCTCGACGAGGCCGACGGGAATCGGGATCGAGGCCGCGATGCGTTCCAGTGCTTCGGTGAGTTCCTCGCCCGCCAGCAGGCTCCCCAGCAGCTCGGTGGCCTCCTGCCGAATGCGCTCCGTCGAGCGGAAGAAGACGATGCGGGCCAGCGCCGTCTCGGCGTTCGCCTCGCCGCCCGGTCGGCCGCCCAACCGCTTCGACACCCGCAGGACCGTGCTCTCGGCCAGGTAGGTCTCCATGGCGACGTCCGCCAAGCCGGCCAGGTACGCCTGGTGGTCGGGGTCGAGCAGTTGGGCCTCGTCCAGGTTGTCCCACACCTGTCCCAGCAGGAACAGGAACAGGCGCTTGAGCCCGCGGATGCCCGCGCGCAGGGCCGCGAGAGAGGGGTCCGGGGACGCGGGGCGCGGGGGGGCGGCGGGCAGGCCGGCCACCGCCTCGCGCAGCTCGAGCTCGCCGCGTTGCGCCCGCTTGAGCAGGGTCTTGGCGATGCCCAGCCGGCAGATCTCGCTCGTGCCCTCGTAGATGCGGGTGATTCGCGAGTCGCGGTACCAGCGGGCGGCGGGGTACTCCTCGCTGAACCCGTAGCCGCCGTACACCTGCAGGGCGTCGTCGGCCACCGCGTGGTACGCCTCCGACCCGATGACCTTGGCCATCGCGCACTCGACCGAGAACTCCGCGAAGGTGCGCAGCTTGGCGTCGAGCGAGACCGCCCCCTGCCGGCCGAGGTCCTCGATGGCGGCGTAGACGAGCCCCGCGGTACGGTACGCCACCGACTCGGCCCCGTAGGCGCGGGCCGCCATCTCCGCGAGCTTGCGCTGGATGAGGCCGAACTCGGCTATCGGCCGGCCGAACTGGCGCCGTTCGGCGGCGTAGCGGGTGGTGGCGGCGAGGGCCTTCTTGGCGGAGCCGGCGCAGTTGGCGCCCATCTTCATGCGGCCGACGTTGAGGGTGCACAGCGCCACCCGGTGCCCCTGGCCGACCTCGCCGAGGAGGTTCCCGACCGGGACGGCGACGTCGTCGAGCTGCAGCGCGCACACCGACGAGCCCTGCAGGCCGAGCAGGCGTTCGTGGGGGCCGACGGTCACCCCCGGGGTGTCGCGCTCGAGGAGGAAGGCGGAGAAGGCGGTACCGTCGACCTTGGCGAAGAGAATGAACAGGTCGGCCCATCCCGCGTTGGTGATCCACTGCTTGGAGCCGTTGACGACGTAGTGCGTCCGCTCGGGATTGAGGACCGCGGCGGTCCGGATGTTCATGGCGTCGGAGCCGGCCTCGGGCTCGGTCAGCGCGAACGCCGCCATCAGCTCTCCGCGCATGCAGCGGTCGAGGTAGCGGTCGATCTGGTCGGGGGTCCCGAAGTTGACGAGGGGCAGGGTGCCGATGCCCTGGTGGGCGAAGACGGTCGAGGCGAGTCCGCCGAGGGCCGAGCGGCACTCGTTCATGCCGGCGACGGCGAGGGGGCTCAGGCCGAGCCCGCCGTGGGCCTCGGGGACCTCGGCCATGAAGATGCCCAGGTCTGCCGCCTTCTCGAACAGGGGACGGATGACCCCGATGTCGCGCCGGTCGATGTCGTCGAGCCGCGGCGCCACCTCCTGCTCCGCGAACTCCCGGATCGAGCGCATCAGCAGCCGCTCGTCCTCACCCATGTCCTCCGGGCACACGACGTCGTCCGGCTCGACCTCGTCCACGAGAAAGCGCCCCCCGCGCGCCTGCGCCGCGATCGTCATCGTTGGTCCCTTCGCGCCTTGGCCCGGCGCGGGCGCTGCCGTTTCCCGCACGAGGCCGACCATCCCGCCGCCCGGATTCGCCGATCTCCCCGGACTCCGCCGGTCCCGGCCAGGTCCGCCGAGTCCTCGCGGGGCCGATGTGCCTCCTCGCCTGTTCCGATGGGAGGCCCGGTACATGCAAACGGGCCGGCATGCGATGCCGGCCCGTTCCGAAATTGGTTGCGGGGGGGGGATTTGAACCCCCGACCTTTGGGTTATGAGCCCAACGAGCTACCGGACTGCTCCACCCCGCGTCAATCGAATGAATCGTCTGCCGGCCGAGGTCGACCGACTGCAACTTCCATCCCCGATGGTTCGTTTATCATACCAGAACGATTTGATGCGAGCAAGCCCCCGGGCGGCGGCTCCGTCGAGGCGATACGCCGGCCGGCCGGGTCCGCGATCGCGGCCGGCACGCGCCGGTCGGTGACGATGAACAGCCGTTCGCCGGGCCGGACGAACCCGAGCTCCCGGCGCGCGAGCTCCTCGATCACGGCCGGATCGTGGCGAAGGCGCTCGGCCTCGACCTGCAGTCGCCGGTTCGTCGCCCGCAGGGCGGCGATGGCGGCCTCGAGCTCCCGGTGCTCGCGCTGGATCCGAAGGCTGGCCGGCAGCCCCCGGTCGCCCACGAGGGCGTTCGCGATCAGGATTGCGGTGAGCAGGCTGAACAGCAGGCGCGCGAGATGACGTCTCTGCCACGGGCGTCCGTCGGGGCTGCGCACCGGCGGAAGGTCGGTCCGATCGGGGCCGGGAAACGGGAGCGCCGGCTGGGCAGGCCGTCCCTTGGCCCGGGACGCGGCATCCGGGCGGCGGTGCGGACGAGACGGGCGTCGTGCCGCGTGTGGCATGCAATCCAGTGTTTCGGTCGGAGTTGTTGCAGAGATTATGCCTCGGGGCGGGCCGGTCCCGCCGAGGCCCAGGAGCAGGCGTGACGACTTCCGAAGCGGTCGTGGTCCTGATCACGTTTCCGATGGACGCCGACGTCCGGCGCTTCGCATCGACCCTCGTCGGCGAGGGCTGCGCGGCGTGCGTGGGCATCCTGGCGGAAGTGGAGTCCGTCTACCGATGGCAGGGCCGGGTGGAGCGGGCGCGGGAGCGCCAGCTGATCGTCAAGACGCAGCGGGCCCGCGTCGACCGGCTGCGCCGGCGGGTGGACGACCTGCATCCCTACGACACGCCCGAGCTCGTGGTGTTGCCGGTCGTGGGCGGAGACCCGCGGTATCTGGCGTGGATCGCCGAGGCGACGGCGGAGCCCTCCGTCCGCCCCGATCCGGCCTGACCGCCCCTGCGTTCCGTTGACATCACCGCCACCCTCCCATGGCTTCGCAGACACCGCCGCCCGGCCTCCCCGCAGGCGCCGCCGCTCCATCGCCCCCCGCCCGTTCCGGGGCGGCGGGCGGGCACGAACCCCCCGAACGGCGCGGGCCTCTGGGGCGGGTCGTCGATGCACTCGGCGAGACCGCGGAGCTCTTCGCGGCGCCCGGGCCGCGTCGCACGATTATCGCGGTCC
Source organism: Vicinamibacterales bacterium (assembly GCA_965207675.1). Classification (GTDB taxonomy): domain Bacteria; phylum Acidobacteriota; class Vicinamibacteria; order Vicinamibacterales; family UBA8438; genus JAJEEA01. Next base: position 1,880,704 of record CBDBMY010000011.1, on the reverse strand, counting down.
TCGTGCTCAAGGCCCTCGTGGCGCTGTTCGGCGGCGGCGCCGCCGCACCGGTCTGGCTGCGCGCCCTCGACACGGCGGGAACCGTCGCCCTCGTGGCCGCCCTCGGCTATCTGCTGGTCCGCGTGCTGATCCTCCTGCGGCGGCGCTTCCTGTGGCGGGTCCGGCGGAGGCTCGTGCTGTCCTACGTCCTGATTGGCTTCGTGCCGATCCTGCTCTCGGTCGTGTTCTTCCTGGTGTCGGGCGTCCTGCTGTTGACGACCGTCAGCTCCTCGCTCGTGCAGCTCAGCTTCTCGGACGTGATGGAGGACGCGAGCGACCTCGCGGCCATGACCGCCGTCGACCTGGGCGGTCTCGTCGAGCCGGGGGAAGTGCGGGAGGTGCTGGCGAGCCGGATACAGGCCGTCGAGGGGCGTTATCCTGACGCCTCCATCGCGGTGCTGTGGAACCAGGCGGGCCGCGATCGCGCGGCCGGGGCCGGGCCATGGCGCCACGACTCCCGCGATCTGCAGTTCCCGGCCTGGCTCGGCGCTCCCCCCGACCTCGGCGGGCCGGGCGATGCGCGCGACGGCTTCCCCCCCGATGCCGGCGGGCTCGTGGTGACGCGCGGCCGGCCGGGCTGGACGGTGGTGGCTCGCGGCGTGGAGCGGTTCGACGAGGACGGTCCGGTCTATGCGGTGGTCGCCGACCTTCCCATCGCGGGGGAAGTCACCCGGCGCATGCAGGCCTCCCGCGGCGTCACGCTCACCGATTTCAGCGTCACCCCGACCGCCGGCGGGGCCGGGGCCGGCCCCGCGGGTGCGGGCGCGGCCGGCGCCGCGTTCGAAGCGCTCCGGTTCCCCCTCGGGGCGCCGCCTCCGGACGGCGCCCCGACCCTCGATCTGCCGGCGAGGGCCCGCGTCGATCTCCTCGACTGGTCGACGGGCCGGCGGGGGCGCGGCGAAGTGGGCTTCACCGTGCATCCCATGGTGTTCTACCGCGAGGTCGTCGAGGGAGGCGAGTACGCCCTCGGCGTTTTCGTGTGGGGGCTGCTGTTGCTCGGGGCCATGTTCCTGACCATCGAGGCGGCGGCCATGGTCATGGGTTTCGCGCTCGCCGGGTCGATCACCGGCGCGGTGCACGAGCTCTTCACCGGCACGGAACGAGTTCGGCAGGGCGACCTCACGCATCGAGTCCGGGTCGACACCGAGGATCAGCTCGGCGAGCTGGCCAAGTCGTTCAACGGCATGACCGCCGACATCGCCGACCTGATGGCCCAGGCCAAGGAGAAGGAGCGTCTCGAGCAGGAGCTGCGGATCGCGCGCGACATCCAGATGTCGCTGCTCCCCGAGGGGCCCGCCTCGGTACCGGGCCTGGCCGTGGCCGCGGCCTGCCGGCCGGCCCGGGAGGTCGGCGGCGACTACTTCGATTTCGTGCGGCTGGACGAGCATCGGCTGGGGGTGCTGGTGGCCGACGTGTCCGGCAAGGGGACGTCGGCGGCCTTCTACATGGCCGAGCTCAAGGGCGTGGTGCTGTCGCTGAGCCGCTTCCACCAGAGCCCCCGGGAGCTCCTCATCGAGGTCAACCGCATCCTGTCCGCGACCCTCGACGGCCGCACCTTCATCACCATGACGTACGCCGTCCTCGACCTCGCGGCCCGCCGGGTGACCTACGCGCGGGCCGGCCATACGCCCCTGGTCCACGTGCCGTTCGCGCCGGAGGGGCCTCGCACCCCCCGGGTGCTGGCCCCGGACGGGCTCGTGGTGGGGCTGCAGATCGACGGCATCGAGGAGAAGTTCGCCGAGCTGCTCGAAGAGTCCTCGTTCCCGATAGAATCCGGCGACCTCGTCGCCCTGTTCACCGACGGCGTGACCGAGGCGATGAACGAGGAATCGGACCTCTTCGGCGAGGAACGGCTCGGCCGCACCCTGACCGAGCAGTTCCACCTGCCGTCGGACGACCTGAAGCAGCGCGTCCTCGGCGACGTCGAGGCGTTCGCCGGGGCGGCGGAGCAGCACGACGACATGACCATCGTCCTGCTCCGGGTCGAGGATGCGCCGGCGCCTGCACCCGCCGCGAGCCGCCCGTGACCGACTCCGATCCGCAGGTCGTGTTCCGGACCCAGTCCACTATCGAGGCCGACGTGGTGAGCGGGCTCCTCGAGACCCGCGGCATCGACGCGGTCGTCTCGTCGGGTGCGCCCCACGCCATCTTTCCCCTCACCGTCAGTGGCCTGGGCGAGGTGCGGTTGACGGTGCGCGGCGCGCAGGCCGAGCGCGCACGCCGCCTCATCGCCGAGTTCGGCCGGCAGGTCTCCGACCGGGTGATGCGCATCCGCGACGAGTTCCGCGCCGTCGAGGAGGCGCTCGGCTACCGCTTCCGCGACCCCGGGCTGCTCGAGCACGCCCTGACCCACCGGTCGCGCGCGCACGAGGACGCCAGCGGCGGGGTCCGCGACAACGAGTCGCTCGAGTTTCTCGGCGACGCGGTGCTCGGGTTCGTGATCTCGGACCGGCTGTTCCGCGAGTGCCCGGACTGGGACGAGGGGCAGAAGTCGAAGGCGCGGGCGGCGCTCGTCTCGTCGGCGGCGCTGGCCCGGGTCGGCGAAGGGCTGGGCCTCGGCGCCCATCTCCTCCTCGGACGGGGAGAGGAGAGGACCGGCGGCCGCACCAAGCGGTCGCTGATCGCCGACACCTTCGAGGCGGTGGTCGCCGCCGTCTACCTCGACGGAGGCGTGGAGGCGGCGGACCGCTTCATCGAACGGTGGTTCAGGCCCCAGCTCGACGCCGTCCGCGCCGGCGGGGTCTCGCCCGGCATGACCCGCGACCACAAGTCGGCGCTGCAGGAACGGCTGCAGGCCCAGGATCGGGGCCTGCCGCGGTACGAGATCGTGGGCACGAGCGGCCCGCCCCACCGCCGGGTCTTCGAGACCGAGATCCGCGTCGGAGAGGAGGCGCTCGCCCGCGGCGAGGGCCGCACCAAGAAGGAGTCGGAGCAGTGCGCGGCCGAGCGCGCGCTCGCGGCCCTGGAAGAACCGCCGGAGCCCGCGCCCCGGGAGTCTGCGCCGTAGTACGGTGCAGACTCCCGGCAGGGTCGGGGGTCCAGCGGAGGCCGCGGCGCGACCTGGCGGTCGCGTTCGGCGACGATGGGCCGCTTGGGGACCAGGGTCGGGCGCTCGGGACCTCGCGTGCGGCTACCCCTGGCGACGCGGGGCCGCCCATTCCCCAGCCGCCGGCGCCCCGGGCGCGAGCCCGGGGACCCGGCTCGCGGCATACTCGCGCACCCCGCGGGACAGCGCCTCGTCGCCGGGCGGCGCCGCCCGTGCGTGCAGGCGCACCCAGAGCCGCAGCACCGGGTCGACGTACCGGTAGCGGTTCCGGCGGGCCTCGATGAGGTCCACGTCCTGCAGCGAGGCCAGGTAGTCGCGGGCGGCCCCCGGCGTGCGTCCCAGCCGGGCCGCGATCTCCGTCAGCGTGAGGGGCTCGTCGGCCGCGAGCAGGTGGAGGATGGCCACGAGCGCCCCGCGGCCGCGGGCCCGGTGCAGCCGCAGCTCGCAGGAGAGCCGGCACGCGGTGGCGAGGTGCGCGCCCGGACGCATGCCCGTTGCGAGGGCGTCGACCGGGCCGCCTCCCCGCGCGGCCGCGGCCTCCGCGAGAAGGCGGACGTAACGGGGACGTCCCGCCGTCAGGGCGTGGACGAGCCCCGCCGTGTCGCGCCGCCGGTGCTCCGCCCCGTCAAGGCCGAGGTCAGAGAGCGCGGTGCTCACCTCGGCCGGCGTCAGCCCGGGGAGATGGACGAACTCGAACGGGCCGGCGGCATCGCGGAAGAGCCGCACCGTGCGGGCCGCGAACCGCGTCGCGAGGACGAACCGGTTCCGGCTGTCGCCGAGCGACTGTCGGAACTTCGCGAAGGCACTGCGCAGCCCGGGAAAGCTCTCGAACGTGCGTATCTCGAGAAACTCGTCGATGAGGAACGTGACGGGGCCGCCTCCCGTACCCCGGGCGCCGACGAAGAGATGGCAGAGGCGATCGAAAGCGGTCCGCGGCGCGCCCGGCGCGGGCTCGGCGCCGTCCGGGGGCGCCGCGTGCCCGCGCAGGGCCCCCAGCACCGACGACAGGCAGCGTTCGGGAGTCGTGGCGGTCCGTTCGAGATCGACCAGCACGGTCGCCGGACCGAGCCGTTCCCGCAGGCGCTGCAGGATTGACGTGCGGCCGCTCCCGCAGCCGCCGACGACGACCGGCACGCGCGGCGGCGCCGCCTCGAGGGCCGCGAGGAGCCTCCGTTCGGTCGCGGGCCGTGCAGTCAACCGACTCCCTTTCCCCTGGGCGCCGATGGAGCCGCCGCCGGCCCCGGCGTTCCTCCCTCCGCCGCTCGACGGATGCGCGTCTCCGGCCCTTCTGCTACTATCGATCGCTTGGCGCCGCCGACCGGACGGCCCCGCCGCAACCGGTTCGAGGGCGGGGAGCCGGCGGCCGGCCTTCACACCACGAGGAAGAGCGTGAACATCGCGGTCATCGGTGCGCAGTGGGGCGACGAGGGCAAGGGCAAGGTCGTGGACCTCCTCACTCCCAGCGCGTCCATTGTGGCGCGTTATCAGGGCGGCCACAACGCCGGCCACACCGTGCGGGTGGGCGAGACCGAGTTCATCCTCCACCTGCTGCCCTCCGGCATCCTGCACCCCGGGGTGCGTTGCGTCATCGGCAACGGCGTGGTGATCGACCCGGCGGCGCTGTTCTCGGAGATCGACACCCTCGCCGCTCAGGGCATCGACGTGGGCGACCGCCTGCTCATCAGCGACCGGGCCCACGTCATCCTGCCGTATCACCGCGACCTCGAGGCGCACTCCGAGGCGCGGCGCGGCGACCAGCGCATCGGCACGACATCGCGGGGCATCGGGCCGACCTACGAGGACAAGGTCGGGCGCCGCGGCATCCGGGTGGCCGACCTCGCGGACGCGTCGGAGGACGGCGCCCTCGCGCGGGCCATCCGCGCGAACGTGTCGGCCCGCAACGAGGCCCTGGGAGGCGCGGCGGCCGACTGGCGGCGGCTCCACGCGGAGGTGTGCGCGGCGGCGCGCCGCCTCGAGGGCTGGGTCGGCGACGCGTCGGTGTTCCTCGCGCGGGCGTTCGAGGCGGGCGAGTGCGTGCTGTTCGAGGGCGCCCAGGGAACGCAGCTCGACATCGATCACGGGACCTACCCGTTCGTCACCTCGTCGAGCGCGACGGTGGGCGGCATCTGCACCGGCCTCGGCATCGGCCCGCGCGCCATCGGTCCGGTGCTCGGCATCGCCAAGGCCTACACCACCCGGGTCGGCGAGGGGCCGCTGCCGACGGAGCTGCATGGCGCCGAGGGCGACCTGCTGCGGGAGAGCGGCCGCGAGTACGGCGCCTCGACCGGGCGCCCCCGCCGGTGCGGCTGGTACGACGCGGTGGTGGTGCGCTACGCCGTGCGCGTGAACGGCCTCGACGCCCTCGCGGTCACCAAGCTCGACGTGCTCGACGGCCTCGACGAGATCCCCCTGTGCACCGGCTACCGCCGCGGGGACCGCGTGCTCGAGGACTTCCCGTCCAGCCGCACCGTGCTCGCCGAGTGCCGGCCGGTGTACGAGCGCCTGCCGGGATGGTCGCGGCCCACCGCCGGCGTGCGCCGCTACGAGGACCTGCCGCCCGAGGCCCGGGCGTACCTCGCCCGCATCGAGGCCCTGAGCGGGGTGCCGATCGCCATCGCGTCGACCGGCTCCGATCGGGACGACACCATCGTGGTGCGGGGCGGGCTCGTCGAGCGGTGGCAGGCCGAGCGGGCGGTGGCGCGGCCCGTCGCCGCGGGGAGGCAGGCTGTCGAATGACTCGGATCATGCGGTTCGCCGGCGTGGTGGTGGTCCTCGCCGCCGCGTGCGGCGGCGGACCTCCGCCGCCCGCCGGCGAAGCCCGGGCTTTCCTCGACGACGCGGAGGCCCGGCTGCTCGACGCGTGGATATCCACGGGGCGGGCGGCCTGGATACAGAGCACGTACATCACCGACGACACGACGGCGCAGGCGGCGGAGGCGCAGGCCGCGGCGATCGGCCTCACCATGGAGCTCGCGGCCGAGGCGGCGCGGTTCGACGGCGTCGATCTCCCGCAGGACCTGCGGCGCAAGCTGCTGCGGCTGAAGACGTCCCTGGGGGTGGCGGCCCCCGCCGACCCCGCCCTGCAGGCCGAGCTCGCGGGCCTCACCGCGGGGATGGAGGCGGCCTACGGCCGGGGCGAGTACTGCCCGGAGGGCGGCGAGGCGTGCCTGTCGCTGCCCGAGCTCGAGCGGCGGCTGGCCGAGGTCCGCGACACCGACGAGCTGCTCGACCTGTGGCTCGGCTGGCGGACGGTGGCCCCGCCGATGCGCGACGACTACGCCCGCTTCGTGGAGCTGGCCAACGCGGGGGCGCGCGACCTCGGCTTCGCCGACCTTGGCGAGTTGTGGCGGACCGGCTACGACATGCCTCCCGACGCGTTCACGGCCGAGCTCGAGCGGCTGTGGGATCAGGTCAGCCCTCTCTACGAGTCGTTGCACTGCCACGTGCGCGCCTCCCTCGCCGACGAGTACGGCTCGGCCATCGTCCCCCCCGACGGCCCGATTCCCGCCCACCTGCTCGGCAACATGTGGAGCCAGACGTGGGCCAACGTCTTCGATCTCGCGGCCCCCCGGCGGGCCGACCCCGGCTACGACCTCACCGACCTGCTCGACGACGCCGACGTCGGCGAGATCGAGATGGTGCGCTACGGAGAGCGGTTCTTCAGCTCGCTCGGGTTCGAGCCGCTGCCCGACACGTTCTGGGAGCGGTCGCTCTTCGTCCAGCCCGCGGACCGCGACGTGGTCTGTCACGCCAGCGCCTGGAACCTCGACTACGACTCGGACGTGCGCATCAAGATGTGCCTCGACGTGAACGCCGAGGACTTCGTCACCGTCCACCACGAGCTGGGCCACAGCTACTACCAGCGCGCCTACCGGCATCGGTCGCCCCTCGATCGGGACGGCGCCCACGACGGCTTCCACGAGGGCATCGGCGACACCATCGCCCTCTCCATGACCCCGGAGTACCTGGTCGAGGTCGGGCTGCTCGACCGGGCGCCGGCGGCCGACCGCGACATCGGGCTGCTCTTGCGGCTCGCCCTCGACAAGGTCGCGTTCCTGCCCTTCGGCCTCCTCGTCGACCAGTGGCGCTGGCAGGTGTTCTCGGGCGAGATCGAGCCCGAGGCCTACAATGAGGGCTGGTGGGCGCTCCGGACCGCGTACCAGGGCGTCAGCCCCCCGGCGCCGCGCAGCGAGGCCGACTTCGACCCCGGCGCCAAGTACCACGTCCCCGCCAACGTGTCGTACACGCGCTACTTCCTCGCCCACATCCTGCAGTTCCAGCTCCACCGGGCGCTGTGCGCGGCGGCCGGCCACGAGGGGCCCCTGCACCGCTGCTCGATCTACGGCAGCCGGGCGGCGGGGGAGCGGCTGCGGACGATGCTGGAGGCGGGTGCGAGCCGGCCCTGGCGTGACGCTCTCGAGCTGGGCACCGGCGAGCGCGAGATGGACGCCACCGCCATTCTCGACTACTTCGCGCCCCTCCAGGCGTGGCTCGACGAGCAGAACGCCGGCCGTTCGTGCGGCTGGGGGCAGGGTTAGTTCGCTTCACGTCGCTGCTTCGACGCCGCCCTCCTGCCGGCTTCCGGTCTTCGCCACGCTCGCGGTGAGGATGCGGCGGAACCGACCGCTGACGGGCGGCCGGGTGGTCCCGGTCGGTCCCTCGGCGCCCAATGCCCCGGGTTGCGGCTCGCGGACCTGGGCTGAATCGCCCCGGAAGGGTCGCATACGATAAACGCGATGGAATCCTCCTCGCGGCCCGAAGACCCGGTTCGTCGTCTGGTCGACGACTACCGGGCGCAGTGCCTCTGGTTCTTCCGAGAGGACTACTACCCGGCGACGGCGGACGAGCGCGAGCGCGTGCTGCGGCTCATCGCGCGGCACGGCGACGTCGCGGCGCTTCGCCGCGTCGCCGAGGTACGGACATGGCTCTCACGCCGCTCCAGCGGGACGTCTGCCGTCGGTTAGCGGAGGGGCGGCGCCGCCACCGCGACAGCTACGTGGCCGGGGGCGTGGCCCTGGGCGCGGCGTTGCGCTCGGACCGACTCTCGCGGGACGTCGATCTCTTCCACGACACGACCGAGGCGGTTGCGCGGTCGTGGGACCGCGACCGCCTCGCGCTCGAATCGGCGGGTTTCGAGGTCGCGGCGCTGCGTGAGCGACCCGGCTACGTCGAGGCGGCGGTTGCGCGCGGGCAGGAGCGGCTGGTCATGGAATGGGCGCGGGACAGCGCGTTCCGCTTCTTTCCCCTGGTCGAGGACGACGATCTGGGGCTCGCCCTCCATCCCTTCGACCTCGCCACGAACAAGGTGCTGGCCCTCGTCGGGCGGCTGGAGGCGCGCGACTGGGTGGATGTGCTGGCGTGCGACGCCCGCCTGCAGCCGTTGGGCTATCTGGCGTGGGCGGCGTGCGGGAAGGACCCCGGCTTCACGCCGGGCGGCATTCTCGCCCAGGCCCGCCGCTCGTCCCGCTACTCGGCCGACGAGCTCGCTTCGCTGGCCTTCGATGGGCCGCCCCCGAGCGCGTCCGACCTGTCGCGGCGATGGCGCGATGCCCTGGAGAGGGCCGAAGCGGTGATCGTACGGCTGCCGCCGGAGCACGTCGGTGAAGCGGTGCTGACGCGGGTCGGGACGCTGTTCACCGGCAACGCCGACAAGTTGGCCGGAGCCGGTGGGGCGGACCGCTTGTCGTTCCACCGCGGCAGTGTGTGCGGGGCGTGGCCGCAGATCCGAGCCGGTGAGTCTGCACCGTAGGACGGTGCAGGCTCCCGGCTGGCTCGCCGAAGCGTTTCCGCTCGCGGAACGACGACGGCTTCACGCGCCGGCGACCCCCGCGAGCGGTCCCCGCCGCGTGTTGCGCTGCAGCGGGGCCGCGTGTCAGTTCGTCGACCGGCCGCGGCCGAACGGGCGCTGGCCGAGGGCGCGCTGCATCACCTCGTACTGCACCGACGTGATGTGGCCGATGGCCTCGATCCAGTACGCGGCGTTGTGGGCGCCGGGCATCTGCATGTAGTTGAAGGGGATGTTCTCCTCGAACATGTAGGCGGCCAGCTCCTGCGCCCCCGAGATCAGCCGGTCCTCGGTGCCGCAGTCGAGGTAGATGTGCGGCAGGTCCTCCCTCGGCACCTGCTTGATGAGCGTGAACGGATCGTAGGCGTCGGCCTGCTCGGGGTTCGTGAACATCCGGCCCTGCGGCGACCGCTCGACCTGGCTGCTGAAGCCGTCGATGCCGATCAGGGGGTTGGGCTGCCGGCGGCGGGCCAGCTGCTCGGCCGTCGGGGTGCGCCGCGGCCGCGGCTCGAGCTCGCCCCGCATGCGCGCCGCGGCCTGCCGGCCGTACTCGAGGGCGCCGCTGGTGCTGCCGATGGAGATGAACAGCTCGGGGTTCCGGAGGCCCATGGTGATCGCGCCGAAGCCGCCCATCGACAGGCCGGTCATGGCCCGGCCCTCGCGGCGGGCGATGGTCCGGAAGTTCCAGTCGACGTGGTTGACCACGTCGCGGACGACGTGGTCCTCCCAGTCGTTCGTCTGCCCGTCCTCGTTCTCCGCCCAGTTGACGTACCACGAGTTCCCGGCGTCGGGCATCACCACGATGAGGTCGCCGTAGAGGCCCGCGTAGAACGGGGCGCCGTTGGCCAGCCCCCACGCGGTGTAGTTCTGGGTCAGGCCGTGCAGCAGGTACAGCACGGGATAGCGGTCGGTCGACGCCTCGTAGTCGTCCGGGAGCAGGATGTTGTACTTCATGGTCCGGTCGACGGCGGGGCTGAAGAACTCGACCGTCAACAGGTCCCGTCCCTGGGCCGGCGCGGCGGCGACCAGGGCCGCGAGCACGAATACGAACGCCGCCGTCCGCGCGAGCTTCGATCTCTGCATTGCTTTCCTCCGGAAAGGTCCTCTGCGGCGCGCGGGTGCCGCCGCCGCGAATGGTCATGCTACCGCGAAAACGGAAGCCCGGCGAAGCGGCCCCTTCCAACACAAGGCCGCACATGCCCGAGGACCGGGCGCGCCCAGGCGGAAGTCGGACCGCGGTGCGCCGCGCCGGCCTCCCCGTTTCGGCGTCCAGGGAAGAGTGAGCATGGGGCCGACGGCGGTGCGCCGCGCCGGTCTCGCCGCCGGGCCTGGGGCGGTGACGGCACTGCCAGCCGCGTCCCGGGCGTGCCGGTCGCGACCGGCAGGGTCAGTCGATCAGGGTCGCCGACGACCGCTCTCCGGCGCGTTCTCGTCCTCTGCCGTCGCGGGGGTACCGCCGCGGGCATCCAGGTCGTCGTGGTGAAGGATGGTGTTGAAGAGCATCCCGAACTCGCCGTGGTTCTGCCAGCGGTAGCTCGGGTTGGTGGCGAAGAGGACGACGCGGCCCTCGCCGCGCGGCACGTCGACGATGGCGGGACGACCGTCGATCTGACCGGCGCCGCGCAGGTGGCCGCTGAGCACGCGGCCGGTGAACGACATCACGACCCAGTCGTCGCGAAGCCGCCGCGGCACGTCGAGGAGCGGTCCGTTCGCGTAGCGGACGGGTATCCGGCCTTCTTCATAGCCGTAGAAGATCGGGTGGTCCGGAACCGCGACCTCCGCCTCGACCAGCGGACCCGGCGCGTAGAAGCCCGATCCCGGGCGGCGGACGCCGATCTCCCGGGTCAGGCCGTACTCGGGCGGAACGTGGCTCGCCTCGCCGAGGGTCACCAGCAGGCCGCCGGCCTCGACGAACCGCTGCAGCTCCAGGACGCCCTCGAGGCCCATGCCCCCGGTGATGTCCTCCGACGACCCGTAGTCGCCGAGAAAGCGGTAGCGTTCGGTCTTGGTGTAGGCCCGCGGGCCGCCGCGCGGCTCGACGTCGAAGACGAGCCCCTTCGCGGTCCGGCCCTGGTTGGGGACCAGGATGACGTCGTAGTCGGCCCGCAGGCCGCCGGCCCGGACCCTCTCCTTGAAGATGAGGTCGAAGGGGATCTCGAAGCGGTCGAACGCGTGGCGCACCCAGCCCACCTCCTGGGTGTCGCCCCAGGTGCTGTACATCGCCAGCCGGGGGAGATTGACCGGATGGGCTTCGACCTCGGGCCGCTCGTCCAGGCCTGCCGCGGTCAGGCCCAGCTCGGTCACCGCGGCCCGCAGGCGCCCGGCCCGCTCGCTCCCGGCCGCCGCGGGCACGATGAACGACCCGGGCGGGAAAGCGATGCCGCCGACCTCGAAGCCCTCCTCGGCCGCCTCCACCGCCGCGCCGCCGAGCCGGTAGCGCAGCGTCGTCAGGTGGTTCGAGCCGTAGTGGGCGACGGCGTAGCCGAACCGCGGCTCGCGGCCCCCGGGCACGGTTCCCGCGAGGCGCGCCTCGGTGACCGGCTCGACCGGGACGTCCAGGACCGCGGGGTCGTCGACGGCGACGACGTCGACCCCGTGCATCAATCCCATGGTCCAGCCGGTGTCGTCGTAGGTCCGCAGGCCGTCGTCCGGGAACGTCTGGTTCCCGAGGAGGATCTTGGCGAGACGGAAGTACGGCTGGCCGCCCTTGACGACGTACGAGCCGGCGGGGTATGCGTCGCCGTCCCCGTCCCTGTCGCCGTCGTCGCCGAACGAGAGGGCGTCGCCGGTCCGGCCGACCTCGATGCCCTGGACGCGCAGCATGTCGACGAGGGTCGCGACCTGCGTCATGTCGCGCTGCCCGGCGGGGACGACGAAGCCGTGCGGCGGCTCGACCTCGCCCTCCACCACCGCGTTCCGCGACTTGCGGTAGAAGTTCTCCAGGAGCACGCGCGGGTTCGACGAGGCCAGCTCCAGCGCGGCGAGGGCGCCGGTCTGGCTGTAGTTGGTGTTGTTCCGCATCGACCACTCGACCTCCTCGTAGGGGGGCGAGGGCCGGTACCACTCGCGGCTCGTGCGCGCCTGCTCGGCCGTGTTGTCCTCGGTCTTCAGGCGGCGCTTCATGGTCGTCGCGCCGCCGTTGCCGTACGTCTCGTAGAAGCGGATTAGCCCGTTGTGGTTCGAGGCCATGAACGCGAGGTAGCCCGGCGACCACATGTCGACGAAGGCGTGCGTCCACACCCCGGGCATGCCGTAGCCGGTGAGCCGGGCCATCTCGTAGTTCGCGAACCACGGCAGCTCGCCGTAGACGATGGGGTCGAGGAGGGGGTTCTGCGGGGCCTGGCCGCTGAACGTGTAGAGGAACGGCACCGACTCGTGGAGGTCGTGCATGACCGGGGGATGCCAATCCAGGTACCAGTCGAGCACGTTCCGCATGCTGAGCTGCGAGTAGTTGATGTCGCGGTTGTTGTCGTGGAAGATGTACTTCCCCCAGTACGGCGGCCCGCCGATGCGGTCGTCCTCGTCGGTGATGTCGATCAGGTGCCGGTAGTACCAGTCGACGTAGCGGTCCCGTCCGTCCGGATCCGCGGCGGGAATCAGCGCCACGATGAGGTTCTCGCGGATGCGGTCGTAGAGCGGCCCCTCCTCGGCCGCGAGCCGGTAGGCCAGCTCCATGAGCATCTCGGGCGGGCCGGTCTCGCCGCTGTGCAGGCCGGCCATCAGCACGTAGATCGGCTTGGCCCGGGCCACGACCGCCTGCGCCTCGGGCTCGTCGAGGCCGCGCGGGTCCGCGAGCCGGGCGAGGTCGCGGCGGTAGGGCTCGAGGTCCGCGACGGTCGCCGCGTCGGCAATCGTCACCACCACCATCTCGCGGCCCTCGTCGGTGCCGCCGATGGGCGCGACCGCGACCCGCGGGGAGGCTTCGGCGAGGGCCCGGTAATAGTCGAGCATCTCGGCGTAGTAGGTCAGCTCGCGCGGCGCCCCGACGTGGTGGCCCAGGACATCCTTCGGCGACGGGACGGCGCCGCCGGCCGGCAGGTGGTCGACGAGCGGGCTGAGGAACTCGGGGCGCGTGGTCCACTCGCGCACCCGCTCGGCGAAGTCGGCGTCCAGCGGTTGCCCGGCCCCGGTCTGGGCGGGCGCCCCCGGGGCGAGCAGGCCGAGCAGGGCGCCGGCGGCGCAGACACGGAGCAAGGTCGAGAGAGGGCTCGGGCAGGGATCGGGCGTAGCAGTCATCGTTCCCCCGGGAGGTCCCCGGCGTCCGGGGCGGGACGTCGACCGGACGGTCAGGCGCCGTACTCGGCGTCGCTGACCGCCTCGAACCAGCTCGTCTTCGCGTCGATGTTGATGGCGACGTGGGTCATGGGGCCGTCGGGTCCGGCCCCGTGCCAGTGCCGCTCACCGGGCGCGACGGCGATGAGATCGCCCGGCCGGGCCTCCCGCACCGCCTCGCCGTCCTTCTGGAAGCGGCACGTGCCCTCGACGACCTGGAGCAACTGCGGGCCGCTGTGGGCGTGCCAGTGGGTGCGGGCTCGGGCCTCGAAGGCGACGCGGTAGACGTTCGCGGGCGGGGCGTCCGACACCCCGTTCATGCGGGTCAGCCGGGCGCGGCCCGTGAACGTCTTCGGGTCCGACGGCTCGCCGGCGAGGCTGGCCAGGGAAAACAGCCTCATGCCGTCGCCGGCCGCCTCCCGTAGCGGGCGATGGACCAGATGGCCAGCGCCGCGATGAGCGCGATGATGTACGTCCCCGCGTTCAGGATGCCCTGGTCGGCGTACGACACGATGAGGTAGCCGACCGAGCCCGGCAGCAGGGCGTAGTAGACGAAGGGCAGCAGGGTGATGCGGATGACCGAGCCCTCGCGCCCGAGCAGCCCGACCACGGCCGAGGCCGCCACCACGTTGTGCACGCAGATCATGTTGCCGGCCGCCCCGCCCACCGCCTGGAGGGCGACGATCCACGTCGGGTCGACCGCGATGCGCTCGCCCATGCCGAACTGGAACTGCGAGAACATCATGTTGCTGACGGTGTTGCTGCCGGCCACGGCGGCCCCGATGCCGCCGATGAACGGCGCGAAGATCGGCCACGCGCCGCCGACGAGCGAGGCCACGCCGTCGGCGAGCACGATCGGCATCCGCTCGAACCCGGCGGCGCCGCCCATGGTGTTGATGAACACCTGCACCATCGGCACCGTGAACACGAGCGCGATCGAGGCCGCGGCGGTCACCTGCAGCGACGTGGTCCAGGCCTGTTTGTAGGCCGGGCCGGGGATGCGGTGAATGAACCACGTGATGAGGGACGTGGCGATGAACAGGCCGCCCGGCAGATACAGCGGCTGCACCGCGTTCATGTCGATGCCGGTGCCGAGAATCTGCGGCCACGTCAAGGAGAAGCGCTGCAGGAACTGTTGGAACGGGTCCAGCACCGGGCGCAGGAACACGAACGGGTCGCGCGAGGTCAGGAGCAGCAGGGCGACGATGACGTAGGGCACCCAGGCGCGCAGCAGGCTCATAGGGGCGCCGTTGCCCGCGTCGTCCTTGATCTCGATCGAGCCGGTCCACTCGGACGGCCACTTGGCCTTGTCGCCGAAGTCCCAGGCTTCTTCCGGCTTCGGCACCAGGAACCCGCGCCGCGCCGCCGTCACCACGATCGCGAGGCCGACGAGGCTCCCGACGAGGGCCGGGAACTCGGGTCCGAGGAAGTAGCCGGCGAGGATGTAGGGGATGGTCATCGACAGCGCCGCGAACAGCGCGAACTTCCAGATCTGCAGCCCCTCCGCGAACGACTTGCGCTCGCCGAAGAAGCGGGTCATGAACGACACGAGGATGAGGGGCACGAGGGTGCCGGCGACGGCGTGCAGCACCGCCACCCGGAAGCCGACGAAGCGCAGGAAGTCGTTCCACTCGCCGGCCACGCGCTCCATCCCGTAGGCGACGAGGGCGGGGTCGGCGGAGAGCCCGGTGTTGACGCCGACCAGGATCGGGGTGCCGGCGGCGCCGAAGCTGACCGGGGTGCTCTGGATGATCATCCCCGCCATGACCGCGGCCATGCCCGGGAACCCGAGGCCCACGAGCAGGGGCACGGCCACCGCGGCGGGGGTGCCGAAGCCGGCCGAGCCCTCGATGAACGAGCCGAAGAGCCACGCGACGATGATGACCTGCACCCGCCGGTCGCGGCTGACGTCGGTGAACCCGCGCCGGATGACGTTGATGGCGCCGCTAGCCCGCAGCGTGTTCAGCAGGAGGATGGCCCCGAAGATGATGTAGAGCAGGGTGAGGGCGATGACGAGGCCGTTGATGGTGGCCGCCGCCACCTGCATGCCCGGCACCTGCCAGACGAAGAGGGCCAGGGCCGCCGCCACCGCGTAGGTCAGGGGCATGGCGCGGCTGGCCGGCCAGCGCAGCCCGACCAGGAAGATCGCGACGGTCGCGATCGGCAACAGGGACAGGACGGCCAACGTCATCGTGCCCATCTAGGCTCTCCCTTCAGCAGCTCGGGCGCCGCCCGGACGGCCGGGCGCACCGGCGCGCCATTGTAGCGCACCCGGCGTGGGGGCGCGACGAACGCCCCGCCCTGAACCCGTCGCCGCGCGCGCCGCGTCATAATACGTACAGTGGAGTCGCGTCCATGCGCATAGGCGTTCCGACGGAGATCAAGCCCGACGAGAACCGCGTCGCGATCACCCCGGCCGGGGTGGCCGCGTTCCGCGGGCGGGGCCACGAAGTGCTCGTCCAGGCCGGGGCCGGCCGCGGCAGCGCCATCTCCGACGCCGCCTACGCCGGCGCCGGCGCCGCCATCGTCGAGGGCGCGGCGGACGTGTGGGCCCGGGCCGAGTTGTTGCTCAAGGTCAAGGAGCCGCTGGAGCCCGAGTTCGCCCTGATGCGGCCCGGGCAGGTCCTCTTCACCTACCTGCACCTGGCGGCGTCGAAGGCGTTGACCGAGCGTCTCCTCGAGCGGCGGGTCGTGGGCATCGCCTACGAGACGGTGCAGCTCGCCGACGGGACCCTGCCCCTGCTCGTGCCGATGTCGGAGGTGGCGGGGCGCCTTGCGGTGCAGGCCGGCGCCGCGTCGCTCGAGCGCATCGCGGGGGGCAAGGGCATCCTGCTGCCCGGCGTCTCCGGCGTGCGCCGGGGTCGCGTCACCATCCTCGGGGCCGGTGTCGTGGGGCTGAACGCGTGCGTGGTCGGCGTCGGCTTCGGGGCCGACGTCACCATCATCGACATCAACCCCCTGCGCCTCGCCTACGTGCGCGACGTGGTGCAGGGGCACGTGACCACCCTCATGTCCAACGCCGCCAACATCGAGGGCGCGGTGTGCGACGCCGACCTCGTGATCTGCGCGGTGCTCATTCCCGGCGCCCGCACCCCGCGGCTCGTCACCCGCCGGCACCTCGAGCAGATGGAGGACGGCTCGGCCCTCGTCGACGTCGCCGTCGACCAGGGCGGCGGGGCCGAGACGAGCCGCCCGACCACCCACCGCGAGCCGCGGTTCGTCGAGCAAGGCGTCGTGCACTACTGCGTGTCGAACATGCCGGGGGCGGTGCCGCACACCTCGACCTACGCGCTGACCAACGCCACCATGGCCTACGCCCTCGACATCGCCGACCGGGGCTGGCGCGAGGCGGCCCGCGACCCCGTCCTCGCCGGCGGCGTCAACGTCGTCGATGGAAGGGTCACGCATCCCGCGGTGGCCGAGGCCCATGGCCTGGAGTGCGAGCCCCTGGACGCCCTGATTGCCGGGGCTTGAGGATTTGGATGGGGGACTACGTGCGCCTCGGAAACGCAGCCGACGTGCCGCCGGGCAAGGTGCGGTGCATGCGGCTGGCCGACCGGAAGGTCGCCGTCTTCAACGAGAACGGCACCCTTCTCGCCTACGACGACTACTGCACCCACGTCGGCGGCCCCCTCACCGAGGGCACCTACGAGAACGGCGTCGTGACGTGCCTGTGGCACGGGGCGCAGTTCCGCGTGGCCGACGGCGCGCCCCTCACTCCGCCGGCCGGCGGGCGCCTGCGCGCCTATCCGCTTCGGGTCCGGGCCGGCGTCATCGAGATCGATCTCGGGGAATAGCGGGGTGGCGGGGAGGTGACGCTACCGGCCGGGCTCGGGGCCGGGGAGCACCACGCGCTCGATGGTCAGGAGGCGCTGGACGACCCTCGCCGGCGTGACCTCGACGCTGCGCAGCCGTTCGTCTAGGCCGTCGAGGCGGGACTCGATGCGTTCGAAGCGCGCGTTGAAGTCGTCGAATCTCGCGTCGATCGCGCGTTGATGTCGTCGATGCGGAAGTTCACGTCGTCGATGCGGGCGTTCACGCCGGCGATCTGGGTCACGAGCAGGCCGGCAATCGCCAGTCCCGTCCCGATGATGGTCCCGATGACTGCCTTCGTATCGGCGCTCATGTGTCTAACATAACACAACGGTCATGAAGTCCGTGCGAGCCCGACCCCCTTCGACCCCGCGGAACGACTCCTAGCGGGACTGATAGGTCCGACTGTAGCCCGTCCGGCCGTTGGTCATCGACCAGCTCCGGCCGTCGGGGGCCACCGTCGCCTTGATCCAGTGCCCCTCGCAGTCGTCCTCTTCCGTCAGGTTGGCGATCAGCGCCTCTTCCGTGTTGTTGGCGGCGTCGTCGGTCAGGGTGCGGTGCGACTGCCAGACGTCGCCGACCTCGGCCGTGCCCTGGATGACGGCCAGTGAGTCCGGCGTTCCTCCCTTGCGGGGTCCGTTGTTGACGACGGCCACCGTGGGCTGGAGCATCGCCGCGAGCTCGGGGCGGATGGCCCCGTAGCCGCCGTGGTGAGGCACCTGCCACAGGTCGACGACCCCCAGCCGGTTCTCGGGGCACGCCAGCGCGTGCTCGCGGTCGGGGGTCAGGTCGCCGAGGTTGAGGAACTGAAAGGCGCCGAGCGACAACAGATAGCCGAGGCTGTGCCCGTTCTCGCCCATGTCGGGGTCGGGGGGCGCGACGCCTTCGCAGAGCGGGTTGGGCATCTGCGGCTCGAGGCTGTCGACGAGCTCGCGGTGCGACGCCACGAACGTCAGCTCGATGCGCTCGAGGGGCAGCTTGTCGCCGGGGGCGACCGAGCGGCGCCGGTCGGCGGCGAGGCCGAGGTACTCGTCCCACAGGGCCCTGCCGCGCGGCCGGTCGAGCTCGACGCTGTCTCCGTGGTCGACGATCCGGCCGATGGGGACCCGCTCGGCGAGCGCGGGGAGGCCGCCCACGTGGTCGGTGTGGAAGTGCGAGAAGAGCATGTAGTCGATGCGGTCGATGCCCGCGTCGTCCATGGCCGCCTGAATGCGCAGCGCGTCGCGGGCGTCGGCCCGCGGCCAGCCCGTGTCCATCAGCACCGACTCGCGGGCGGGGGTGACCACGAGGGTCGCGGCGCCTCCCTCCACGTCGATCCAGTAGATGTCGAGGCTGTCCCGCGCCGGTTCCTGGGCGAGCCCGGCCGGGGCCAGGGCGACGAGCAGGGCGGCGATGGAGGCGAGACGGCCGAGAGTCGACGGGGCGGGGAGAGAAGGTGTGCGCTTCACCGTGTTGCCTTTCCTGTGCGCGCGGGGAAGCCCGCTGCGAACGGACTCCCGCGGCGCGAATGGCGACGAACGCCGGCGCCCGCCCACGGCCGGCGCCGGCATCCCCCGCACGCTTCCATCGGCTCCAGCCTACTGCAACTTGCCCGAGTACGGGGGAGTTCCCCGACACGTTCTTGACGGATCTATGATAGCCATGCTGCGGCTGACGCCCTCGTCACGTCCTCCTCCGGGCTGCCGCGCAGCTTGCACGCCACCGAGGTGCGCGCGGTGACGGAAAGGCGGCGCCGGGCGGCGCGGCGCGCGCGGGCGCCGGACGCCGCGCGTGGGGAGGCAACGACATGACGAGCCGCCCGGCTCTCTGCCGCGACGCCGACGCGATTACCGCCGAGTGGATGCAGCATGCGCTGGCCGCCGGCGGCGCGCCGGGTCTCCCGGTCATCCGGGACGTCGCGGTCGAGGACCTCGGCTCGGCGACCAATGCGTTCGGCCGGCTCCTGCGCTGTCGTCTGACCACCGACGACGGCCCC
Source organism: Vicinamibacterales bacterium (assembly GCA_965207675.1). Classification (GTDB taxonomy): domain Bacteria; phylum Acidobacteriota; class Vicinamibacteria; order Vicinamibacterales; family UBA8438; genus JAJEEA01. The sequence continues at coordinate 1,861,774 of CBDBMY010000011.1, read as the reverse complement.
GCCGCGGCGCCGGCGAGCGTCATCGTCAAGCTGCCCACCGCCGACCCGACGGCGTTCCGGTTCGCCCGGTGGCTGTCGATGCACGAGCGCGAGTGCCGGTTCTACCGCCGTCTCGCGCCGCAGGCGCGCATCCGGTCTCCGGCCCTCCTGTACGGCGACTTCGATGAAGACACGCACCGGTTCGTCCTGGTGCTCGAGGACCTGCGCGATCTCGATCTCGAGGTGCCGGCCCGGCTCGCCGGCGTCGAGGCGGGGCGGGCGAGGCGCGCGGTCCGCGAGATCGCCGGGCTGCACGGGCAGTTCTGGGGCGAGGTCGATCATCCGGCCCTGTCGGGTTGCCCCGACGTCCTCGGCCCGAAGTACGCCCGCTTCCTGCAGATCGCCTACCTGGTGTGTCTGCCGGTGGTGCTGGAACGCTTCGGCGACTGTTTCTCGGGCGGGACGCGCCGGCTGGTCGAGGCGCTCGGGCCGAGGATCGGGGCGCATTTCGCGGCGGTGGCGGCGGGGCCCCGGACCTTCGTCCACGGCGACTACCGGGGAGAGAACATGTTCTTCCGGGCCGGTGACGACGTAGGCGCCGGGGCGAACGCCGGCTCCGGTGCCGGCGGCGGCGGCGAGGCCGGCGACGACTTCGCGGTGATCGACTGGCAGGGGTGCGGGCTGGGCGCCGGCCTCTACGACGTGGCGTACTTCCTGGGGGCCAACGTGGCCACCGACGATCGCCGCCGCATCGAACGCGAGGTGCTCGGGGAGTACCACGACATCGTGTGCGGGCTCGGCGCCGAGGGCTTCACGTTCGACGACTGCTGGCGCGGCTACCGCCGGAACATGCTCGGCGTGCTCGTGCCCCTCATGCTGGGGGCCGGCGGACTCGACCTCGAAGACCGCCGGCTCCGCGACCTCGTGAGGTCGGGGCTGGAACGGACGCTCGCCGCCGTCGAGGACCTCGACGCGGGAGAGTTCCTCCCCGCCCCCGGCGGGTTCCTCACCGCCGACTGCTTCCTCTCGACGCTGTCACGGGTTGCGTACAGAATGTACGCGGTCGCGCGCCGCCTGCGCAGAGGGGCGGGCGGCGGCAGTCGACGGCAAGAACCGTAGCGGAAACCACGTCGCCGTTCGCCGAGCGCGGGAAAGCCCCGGAAGAGGGGGGTGCAGCCGGCTGGTGCATATCGCTGACGGGAATCACGTTGCCGCGTGCCGAACGCCGGAACCCCCGGAAGAGGGGCGGCGGGGGGTGCAGTCGGCGAGTCCATGTCGATCACGGTCCCGACCCGGCAGGAGGTCCACCCATGTTCCGGAAGCCGGTCTTCTGGGCGGCGTTCGCAGCCGTCTCCGTGGCGTGCGGCGCGTTCGCGGTCGTCAACTTCCCCCGCGCGTTCTCCATCGTCGAGCTCGACCTGGAGATGGACCGGCCGGCGGCCCTCGCCGAGGCGCGGCGCCTCGCTGGCGAGCTCCGATGGGGGCCTTCCGACTACCGCCAGGCCGCGAGCTTCCGGGTCGACGACCGCGCCCGCAGCTTCGTCGAGCTGGAGGGAGGCGGCCCCGAGGCGTTCGCGGGGCTGCTGCGCGACGGCCCGTTCCATCCCTACCAGTGGATCGTCCGGCACTTCCGCGGCGGCGAGGTGCGCGAGGCCGAGGTGCGCTTCCTCCCCGACGGGGCGCCCTACGGCTTCCGCGAGACGCTGGCGGAAGATGCGGCGGGCGCCGCGCTCGACGCCGACGCGGCCCGCGCTGTCGCCGAGGCCGGGACCGGCGCGCCGTGGAACGTCGCGCTCGACGCGTACGCGCCGGTCGAGGCGTCCCAGACGGAGCGTCCGGGCGGCCGCGTCGACCACACGTTCGTCTACGAGCACGCCGGCGCGCAGGCGGGCGAGGGGCGCTTCCGGCTGCGCCTCGTCGTGAGCGGCGACCGGCTCACGGAGCTGACGCACGTCCTCCAGGTGCCCGAGGCCTTCGACCGGCGCTACGAGGAGATGCGCTCGGCCAACGAGGGCATCACCATCGCCGGCAGCTTCGCCATGCTGCTCGTCTACGGCGGCGGCATCGCGGTGGGGCTCTTCGTCCTGCTGCGGCAGCGGCGGGTGCTGTGGCGCATGCCGCTCGTCTGGGGTGTCTCCATCGCTTTCGCCCAGTTGCTGGCCGGCCTCAACCAGTGGCCGCTGCTGTGGATGGCCTACGACACCGCGGTCTCGGAGACCGCCTTCGCGATCCAGCAGGTGACGGCCCAGGTCGCCCTGTTCCTGGTGTTCACCGGCGTCTACACCCTCTCGTTCATGGCCGCCGAGAGCCTGTCGCGGCAGGCGTTCCCGCATCACCTTCAGTTCTGGCGCTGCTGGTCCCGGGACGGCGCGCGGTCGCGGGCGGTGCTGGGGCAGACGGTGGCCGGCTACCTCATCGTCGGCATCGACCTCGCGTTCGTCGTCGGCTTCTACTGGGTCACCGTCGGCTACCTGGGCTGGTGGTCGCCGTCCGACGCCCTCGTCAACCCCGACTCGCTGGCGGCGGTGGTGCCGTGGCTCGCCCCGCTGGCGCTCTCGCTGCAGGCGGGGTTCTGGGAGGAATGCCTCTTCCGCGCCGTGCCCCTGGCCGGCGCCGCCCTCATCGGAGACCGGTTCGGCCACCGGCGGGCCTGGATCGCGGGGGCGTTCGTATTGCAGATCCTCGTCTTCGGGGCCGGCCACGCCGCCTATCCCGCACAGCCCTCCTACGCGCGGGTGGTCGAGCTGATCGTGCCGTCGACCATCTTCGGCCTGCTCTACCTGCGCTTCGGCCTGGTGCCGGCCATCGTCCTGCACTTCGCGTTCAATTCGGTGCTGTTCGGGATTCCTCTGTTCCTGTCCTCGGCGCCGGGCGCGTGGATCGACCAGGTCGTCTTCGGGCTGCTCTTCCTGACGCCGCTCTGGGTGACGTTGCGCGCCCGCTACCGCGGCGGGGCGTGGACCGAGGCGCCGGCGGCGCTGCGCAACGCGGCCTGGACCCCGCCGGAGGCAGAGTCGCCCGCCGAGGCGCCGCCCGCGGCGGCACGGGCGGCGGCCGCGCTTCCGCCACTGCCGGCGGTTGCGGGGGTCGGCGTGCTGGGGTTCGCCCTCTGGGCGTACGCGGCGACCGCGCCGACCGAGTCGCCGGGGCTCGAGGTGGGCCGGGCCGAGGCGGTGGCTGCGGCCCGCGAGGTGCTCGCGGGGCAGGGCGCCGACCCCGGGGCGTGGACCGAGACGAGCCAGGTGTTCGGCGGCCTCGGGCCGCAGCACCGCTTCGTCTGGAGCGAGGCGGGCGAGGACGCCCACCGCGCGCTCCTCGGCGACTACCTGGCCGGCCCCCGCTGGCGCGTGCGGTACGCCCGCTTCGAGGGCGACGTGGCGGAGCGGGCCGAGGAGCACATCGTGTGGATCGCGTCGGACGGGACGCCGGGGCGGCGGGAGCACCGGCTCGCGGAGGGGACCCCGGGCGCCGCCCTGTCCGAGGAGGAGGCTCGGGGGCTGGCCCGCGACGCGCTCGTCCGGCGGGGCCGCGCGCCGGACCTGCCCGAGGTCTCGGCCGAGTCGGCCAGCCGCCCGGCGCGCACGGACTGGACGTTCACCTTCCGCGACGAGGCGGTCCCCGACCTCGCGGGCGGGGAGGCGCGGGTGGCGGTGGAGATCGCGGGCGACGAGGTGGTCGACACGGGGCTCTTCGTCTTCCTGCCCGAGGCGTGGCGACGCGCGGACGGGCAGCGGCTGGCGACCCTGCAGATCGCCGGCGTCGCCTCGACCATCGTCCTCGGGCTGCTGCTGGTGACGGGCGCGGTCCTCGCGGTCGTCCGGATGACGCGCAAGGCGTTCGACCTGCGGCTCGGCCTCGCCGTCGCGGGGCTGTCGCTGCTGGTCGCGGTCGTCGACCTCGCGAACGACTGGCCGGTGCTGATGAACGGCCTGTCCACGGCGCAGCCGCTGCCGCTGCAGCTCGGCATCCTGCTGGTAGGAGGTCTGATCGGGGTGGGCGTGATCGCGATCCTCCTCGGGCTGCTGGCCGGCGCACGGCCCGAGGGGGGAGAGGAGACGGCGAGTGACCGGCGGCCCGCCGTCGCCGCGGGGCTCGCTCTCGGGCTGGGGATCCTCGGCGCGCTCGCCCTCGCCGGGGCCGCGCTCGGCCGCGGCCTGCCGCCCTGGTCGGCGCACGGCCCCGCGTCGTCTGCCGTGCCGTGGCTCGCCGCCGCCATCGCACCGTTGCAGGCGTATCTCGTCCTCGCGCTGGTGACGATGCTGGTGGTGGCCCTCGCGAACCGGCTCACCGCCGACTGGACGCGCCGGAAGGGGGCGGTGGGGGCGGCGCTCGTCCTCGTCGGGGCGCTGCTGGCGCCGGGAACGACGCCGGACGACCTCGCGTCGTGGGCGGTCGTGGGCCTCCTCGCGGGGGGGCTGCTCCTGGCCGCCTACGTGCGGGTTCTCCAGGACCGGCCGGCCCTCGCGGTGCTCGCCGCCGCCGCGATGACCGTCCCCGGCGTGCTCGATCGCGGCCTCGATCAGGCCTACGGCGGCGCCCTCCCGGGGGCGCTTCTCGGCGCCGTTCTCGTTTCCGGCGTCGCGTGGCTCTGGTTCGAGCGCCTCGTGCCGGCGCGGCGGCCCTGACGACGGTCGGGTTCCGGCCTCCCGGGCCCTTCCGCCGCGCCTTCGGGTCGTCGGCTCGACCCCGAGCCGGGGCTTCGGCGAGCGGGGCGCGCCGGGCGCCGAGACCGGCAGGGGCGGCGCCGGAAGTGCCGGAAGCGGGCCGGGGTGGATCTGTTGATAGACTCTTGCGATCGACCTGCGGTCCAGGAGTCGTGCGCCGTAGAACGTGCAGACTCCCGGCAGGGTTGCCGGGAAAGTACAGGGGCGTGAAAACACACGAATCCCGACACGACGGGGGCGTCGCAAGGAGCGGCGGTTCATGCGATACGCAGCGACGCTCGCTCTTGAGGCTGCCCATGAGACCTCGACGACGTAGCGTGCCATGAGCGCGGGTAGGCTGCCGTACTTTCATGCGGTCGGGGTGGCTGCGCGACGCGCGGCCATGAGCGTTTGGTTGGGCGCCCAGCGGAGCCGAAGGCGACGATGGGCGGGCGAGGCCGGAGGAGGATTCCGATGACGTTCTCCACGTTCGGTCGTGTGCTCGCGAGGGTCCTCGCCACGGCGGTGCTCGGCGCGGCGGCGGCGTCGATGGCGGCCTGCGGAGAGGATGTCGGGCTGCCGACCGGACCGAGCTCGATCGGCGGGACGACCACGGCCGAGCGGGACGCGCTGGTGGCCCAGTACCATGCGGCCGGCGGCCCCGAGTGGACCGACACCACCAACTGGCTCAGCGACGAACCGCTGGAGACCTGGTACGGGGTGGAGACCGCCAACGACCGCGTCAGCAAGCTCGATCTGTGCGGCCCCGACGGCAACAACCTGAGAGGGACGATCGCGCCCGAGCTGGGCCGACTGACGGGCGCCACCGATCTGCGGCTCTCCAACAACTTCCTGGCCGGGGGGATCCCGGCCACGCTGGGGAGCATGACCAGTCTTGAGATCCTGCGGCTCTCCAACAACGGGCTGAGCGGTCCCGTGCCGGACCAGCTGGCGAACCTCGGGAACCTCGTGGAGCTGAGGCTCCATCAGAACCGGCTGACGGGCGAGCTGCCCTTGGGCCTGATGAACCTGCCGAACCTCAGACGGCTGCGAATCGAGGACAACGCCGGGCTCTGCGCGCCGGCGGACTCCGAGTTCCAGGCGTGGCTGGGCACGCTCGAGGAGTTCGTGAGCGACTGCGACGCGACGGCGCAGGCCGGGTCGGCGAGTCTCGTGGGGTGGTCCCGAGGTGTGGGCCGTGGGGCCTGTTAGTTAGGAGCCGTCGCGAGAGCCCCCGAGCGGCGATGCATGCCGCCTGACCGCGTTGCCCGTCGGTGGCATACGCCCGATTCGCCCCTCCTCACGCCTTGTCGGACGGGCGCCTCGCCGCCCTCGTGGCAGCGGAGGTTCGCCACTACCCGGTGCGGCGCAACGATGCCGAGCCGCAGCCGGAGCCGCGCCGCTCTCGCGGCAGCGCGGGGTTCACCGCGGCTCCGGGGAGCCTGCGTCTCGGGGTTTCGCGCCCACGAATCGTGCGACGCCCATCGCTTCGCGCCACGAGCCGTCCTGGCGCGGCCGGCGCGCCTCGGGCGTGTAGAATGCCACTTCGCGGTTGGCCGGCACGGATCCGACTCGGGCGGCGCCCGGCGTGAACGGGGGGCGGCTGCCCCGTCGGCAGAGAGCACCGGCGTTCGACAGGGAGGTAGGCAATGCGAACGAGAGGCATGGCGGCCGGTTGGATTCTCGTCTGCGGAACCCTCGTGGCCGGCGCGCCGACCGCGGCGGCACAGGAGCCGGAGGCGAGTCGGGTCGCGGCGTTCGAGCACCTCGACGCCCCGCGGATCGCGCTACCCCCGGACGCGGGGGAGGGCCCGATGCGGGAGCTCTGCCCCGACGTCACCGAGACGTGCCGGAAGTACTGGGAGTACACGGGCCACTTCGTCCGGAATGCGACGATCCCGGCGCGCCACCGGGAGCTGCTCATCCTGCGCACCGCCTGGCTGTCGCGCGGCGACTACATCTGGGGCCGGCACGACGTCATCGGGAAGGAGGCGGGCCTCACGGCGGACGAGATCCAGCGGGTCACGGCGGGTCCGGACGCCCCGGGATGGGACGGCTTCGAACGCGCCCTCCTGCGGGCGGCCGACGAGCTCCACGCCAGCCGCTTCATCTCGGAGCCGACGTGGGACGTGCTCGCGGCCCGCTACACGGACGCGGAGCTCCGCGAGGTCGTGCTGATCGTCGGCAACTACACGCAGCTGGCGATGTTCCAGAACGCGCTCGGCGCCCAGCTTCCTCCCGGCTTCGAGGGGCTCCCGGCGGACGGCGGCCGCTGAGGCCGGGGGGCAGCTTGCTCCCGGCTCGACGGGTTGCCGTCGGACGGCGGCCGCTGAGACGGGAGGCCGCGCGCCGCGCGCTGGACGCAGTCGTCGCCCCGGCTCCGACCCGGCGTGGAACGCGCAAGGAAGCCGACGAGAATCACCTTGCCACGTGCCGAGCGCGCCATCGGCGTGCTCCTCGGGCTCCGTTGGCAAGCCCTGTATCGCTCGCTGCCCTGACCGACGGAGCGGGTCCGGCGGCCCTGGCATGCGAGCGAGGGAAGGAACGCCACGGAGCCATGGCCGCGACAGGCGATCGAGGCGCGAACGGCGGCTGGTGGTCGCGTTGGGCGCGGGCGCCGCAGGGCGTCGGGCTGCGCAGGGCGATCTTCCAGGTTCACCTGTGGACCGGCATCGGCCTGGGCCTCTACATCTTCGTGATCTCCGCGACCGGCAGCGTGCTGGTCTATCGGAACGAGCTCTACCGGCACTTCTCGCCGCAGCCCGTCCTCGTGGACGGCGCGGGCGCGTCACTGGGCGACGACGCCCTGGAGCGCGCCGCCCGGCAGGCCTGGCCCGGCTTCGAGGTGGCGGACGTCCGGCCGGGGGAGACCCCGAACCATGCCGTCGAGATCACCCTGACCCGCGACGGCGACCGCATGCGGCGGCTCTTCGACCCCTTCACGGGCGAGGACCTCGGAGACCCGCTGCCGCTGGGCTACCGCGTGTCCGCGTGGGTGCTCGATCTCCACGACAACCTTCTGGCGGGAGAGACGGGGCGGCGCGTCAACGGCGTCGGCGCGCTCTTCCTGCTCGCGATGTCCCTGACCGGCGCCGTGATCTGGTGGCCCGGCGCCCGGCGCTGGCAGCACAGCCTCGTCGTCGACCGGCGGCGGCTCAACTGGAGCCTCCACAGCGCGTTCGGCTTCTGGTGCTGGCCGTTCCTCATGATGTGGGCGGTCACCGGGGCCTACCTGTCGTTCCCCGCCGCGTTCATGGCCGTCGTCGACTACCTCGAGCCGTTCGACCCGTCCGACCCGGTCGAGCGCTTCGGCGACCGGGTCATGTACTGGCTCGCCTACCTGCACTTCGGCCGGCTCGGCGGCCGCGGCATCCCCGGCTGCGGCGACCTCTGCAACTCGACGACCAAGGCGATCTGGGCCCTCGTGGGGCTCGTCCCGCCCGCGCTGTTCGTCACCGGCGCGGTCATGTGGTGGAACCGCGTCGTCCGCCGGTGGCTGAAGTCGGGCCCCCTTGCTTGACGTGATGACCCACTCGGACGGCTGACGCGGGGCGCTGAGGTCAAGAGCAGGTCAGAATTCTCGCCCCACCAGAACCGCGCTGCGTTTGCCATGGCGCGGAGTATCGGGGCCCGGGTCGTTCCGTGTCACCAAGACGGACTCACGGACTCGGCTGGCTCGTGGGTCACGACTGACATTGTTCCGGTTCGGTGGTGTTGTTGACTGGACGTTTCTTTGCCGGCCCGAGTCGATCCCCTCTTCCCTGCTTTGTGGACGGGAGCCTCGACCTCGCTGAAGCCAATGGCGGTGGAGGCCCGTCATCCGCCGGGAAGCACGGCGGGCACGCTCGCGCGCGTTGCTCGCTCGGCGAGCGCACGGAAACGGCGCCTCAACCCGACGGCGGCGACGCTGCGGGCGGCGACGCGCCTGGGCGACTCGGTCAAAGAGGCGGTCGAAGCGATCAGGCTGCTGGCACGGGGCCGGTGCATGTTCGACGGGGTCGATTCGCGGTGGGACGACGTGCCGGCCTCCGGCGAACGGACCGGCGGCACGTCGACCCGGAGCCGGACCGGGGCTTCGAGGCCGTTTTCGTGGAGCACGGAGGCCGTGGTTCGGACGGCCTCGACGGCGGGTGGCGGATGGCGGCTCTGGCCGCGCGTCGGCTCGAGATCGGCGTCGGGGCGGACAACGCGTACGCGCAGAAGCTGGACGGAGGGGTCGCGTGGCAGCGGTGGAGTGGCTTCGACGCCGAGTCGGAGCGGGGAGCATGGCAGAAGGAGCCGGTGCGGATCCGGGCGTTCTACGAAGTGCAGGCGAAGCGCGTGGAGCCGGTGGGCCTCGTGGACCTCTGGCCGGAGACGAACTGAACGTCCTGCTCGCAGCGGGACCCCCCATCCGGCGGCCGACGGCGTCGCCAGTCCGGATCCCCAACTGTCACTTGCGAAAGCGTCGATGACGGGGCAACCCGGCTGTGCCTTGGCCTGCCTGACAGGGCGATCGCACCGGAAGCAGCACGGATGGACTAGTCAGAGACAATTTGCTATATTTTGGTCCATTCATTGATTCTTGAAGGGTGGGCGTTGCTTGACAGAGGCGGGCTATTCCGGAAGTACTGATGACGAACTATTCCACCTTGCCCGAGTCGCGCTCGGGGGGCGACCTCAGGATGTCGCCGTGCTGGTACGGAAGTACGCTCGCCGCTACCGATCGACGGCTCCGGAGCTGGCCGAACGACTCACGGCGCTCCTGCGGGAGAACACGCCCCGCGTCAGTCCGACGCGCCGCATCGAGCCGGCAGCCCTACCGGTCGACGGAGACTCCCGGCTTCCTCTTGTCCGGATGATCGAGACACCGACCCTCGAGATCGAGCCGGTCTACGACACCCGTACGTGGGCCGCCGTGCGGCAAGTCGCCCGCGAGCGCGAGCAGAGCGAGCGGCTGGCGCAGGCGGGGGTGGACCCGACGCGGTCCGTCCTCTTCACCGGTCCGCCGGGCGTGGGCAAGACACTCGCCGCCAAGTGGATTGCCCGCGAGCTCGGGCAGCCGCTCGCCATTCTCGACCTCTCCGCCGTCATGAGCTCCTTCCTCGGACGGACCGGGAGCAACGTCCGGGCCGTCCTGGACTTCGCACGTGACCACAACTGCATCCTGCTCCTGGACGAGCTCGACGCAGTGGCGAAGCGCCGGGACGATACGAGCGAGATCGGAGAGCTGAAACGTCTGGTCACGGTGCTGCTGCAGGAGATCGACGAATGGCCGCCGAGCTGCCTGCTGCTGGCCGCGACGAATCATGCGAAGCTCCTCGATCCGGCCGTATGGCGGCGGTTCGAGGTCGTCGTCGAGTTCCCCTTGCCGGAGCCGGAGGTAGTTGCGGCGGTTCTCCGCGATCACCTCGATCTCGACTCGATTTCCCCGTGGCCGGCCGTTCTCAGCCGAGCCCTGGCTGGATCGTCGTTCAGCGACGCGTTTCAGGCCGCGAGCCTGGCCCGACGGGTGACCGCGCTCGAGGGGTGCAGCGTAGAGATGGCTCTGGAACGCGTTCTCCACGACCTCGTGAAATCGCTGAACGGCGCGCGGCGTCGCCAGTTGGCGATTTCCCTGGCCATGGACGGCGTCGTTTCACAGCGTCGGGTGAGCGCGATCACGGGCGTGAGTCGCGACACCATCCGCAAGCACTTGCAGTCGGCGCCCGCGGGAGGGGCTCGCTAGGATCGCTAGGATGCCCGAGAAGCGCAACTATCTTCTCGGCTTCGGTGAGCGTCTCACGGCTCAGCTCGAGATCGGCGGAGGTGGCGGACCGAAGGTGCCGCCGCACAGCTTCGAGGAGGCACAACGGCGTCTCGGGCCGATGCTCGCAAGCGCGGCCTCGGCGTTCGACGCGCCCCGGTCGAGTCCCGGCTCCAGCCCGGCGAGCGTGTGTGAGCTGTCCGACCTATTGACACGCTGTAGGTTGACGCGCTAGGCTTCGAGAGTTGGCTCCCAAGGGAGTCGAGCTTCATCCCCCCGGGGTCTGGCGCCTTCGTGCGTCACACGCCGGGGTTTTTTCTGTCCGCACGATGGCACGTCGGGCGACGCTCTTCATCGACGGCAACAATTGGTACCACGGCCTCAAGGGTCTCGGTTCGGTCGACCTCGGGCGACTCGACTACCGAAGGCTCTCTCTCAAGCTGGTCGGGCCGCGGCGGTGGATCGGCACGCGGTACTACATCGGCCGCGTTCCCCAGAGCGGGGATGTCACGCTCTACACCGGCCAGCGCCGCTTTCTCGCGAAGCTCGAGGCTGAACCGCGCATCAGCACCCACCTCGGCCGACTGGAACCGCGACCGGCCGCGAACCCGACCGCACGTGATCTGCGGTCCTATCTCGCCAATCTGCGCACGAAGATCGACTACCGGGTGTTCCAGGACCTGATGAAACTGGCGCAACGGCAGCAGAAGACCACCGTTTTCGTGGAGAAGGCAGTCGACGTGATGCTCGCCGTGGACTTGGTGGTCATGGCCGCACGCGGTGACTTCGACGACGCTTACCTGCTCTCGGCCGACGGCGACTTTACACCGGCGGTCGAGCATGTGCGCTCGCGCGGAAAAAGAGTGTACGGGGTCTCGGCATCGTCCGGGGCGCGGCTTGCCGCCGCGGTGAACTCGTCCATACGCATTCGTGAGGCGTCTTGGTTCGCCGACTGTTACGATGCGTCCGTTGCAGCCGGCGACGACGAGTGACATCGGGAAGGCACCCTGACGGTGAGCGCCTTGGTCACCCGGGGCAGGCGACGAGTTGCAGCTGACCATCCCAACGCAGCCGATGCCTAAACGCGACCCACAGATCCACGCCCACCTCGAGTGGATCGGCTTCGTCCGGCCGACGGGCCTCGTGGTGTGGGCGCCGGCCCTGGTGCGGGCGGGGGCAGTGCTGCCGCCCGACCCCGAGGGGCCGCGGTGGCTGCGGGCGTGCGTGGCCGAGCGCCGGTTCCGCCCCGAGGGCGAGCCCGAGCCGTGGCTGCCCGACTTCCGGGCGTTCGCGGCGTCGGTGCTCGGCTGGAGCTTCTCGCCGAAGGGCTACGCGGGGACCGACGACAGCCCGATGCCGCCAGAGCTGGAGACGCCGCTACACGAGGGCGGTGACGTGCTGCACCCCGACTTCGCGGTGCGCGAGCGCGACCCCCGCGACGACGGGTCGCGGTGGCAGCTCCTGGTCAAGGCGATCGAGCCCGACGACGACTTCGACCGCGTGGTCGACGCCGGCCGTCTGGAGATTTCCACGACGGGGCCGGGGCAGACCGGGCGGTAACGCCGGGTCAGGACGTGCCGGCCGGAACGCAGATGCGGAAGTGCAGGACGTTCCCGGCCGAGACGTTGCTGGTGCGGCTGCTGCTCGGGGTCGGGATGGTCACGCGGCGACTGCTGCGGTCGGCCGGAGCGGCTGTTCCTGGACGACGACGGCGATCGCTGGTGCCGGTGGTGCCGGTGGTGCCGGTGGCGTCGCGAGTCTGCGGCGGGCAATGGCTGACCAAGGGTCAGGGGGCGAGTTCCTGAGCAGCGGAAATGATGGCTTCGCAACGAGGACATTTCCACCGTCGATTGCTGTAGATGACGCCCCAGTGCTGAAGGACCGACTTCTTGCCGTCTTCGATGCACCTGACGCATAGCCAATGTGGGGGTTCTCCCCGTGGGTCGTCAGGCTTGACTGCATACACGAACGTCTTGCCACCCAAGCTCGTCAGCGTGTAGCGGGCCTTCTCCGCTTGCCAGTCTCTCACGCTCCTCAGATCGTCTTCGAGCTTGCGGCATCGTTCGGTCAGCTTGAGCTCTCGCTGCTGAGCGGTCAGCACTCCCGTCTGGACGTCCATCACCCTGTCGAACAGGGCCACGATCTGATCGCGCATGTCCGGGGGCACGCTCGTGCCTTGAGAGGCTGCGAGGTCCTTCAGGTTCTTCGCGATCCCCACGGCGGCCGCAATGGCGCCGATTTCGATTCCCGTCATGGGTGCCATCCCGGTCGGTGCAGTGACACGATGGTGACACAACCCACCATGTCTTCACGATCTCCGCAAGTTATTGATTCTATTGGTGGGCCGCGCTGGGATCGAACCAGCGACCATCTGATTAAAAGTCAGGTGCTCTACCTCTGAGCTAGCGGCCCATTGGTCGACGGACGAAGCGGACGCCGCGCCCCCGGGGGAGACCGCGGTCCGGGATCGGAGCCGCGGTCGGGTGTCCGGGGCGTCAGTGCACGAGTATCGGCACCGACGCCACCATCGAGCCCCACTCGAAGCGGAGCTCGCGGTTCTCGAGAAACAGCGTCAACTGCTCGGCCGAGGTGTCGAGCGTGCCGACGGTCATCGCGGTACGATCGAGGTCGCGCGAAGGGTCGTAGGCGGTGCCCCACTGGCCGGTCTCGGCGTTGATGATGAGCTCGGTGGCGTCGCCGGTCGTGAGGGTCCACAGCGTGTACTCGCCCGCTGGCACGTGGGCGGCCCCCACCATGAGGTCGCCGTCGGTCACGAGCGTCGTGGCCTCGTCGGCGCCGAGGCGCCAGACCGATCCCTCGAGGGGCTCGACGGTCTCGCCGACGACGCGGTCCCGAAGGTAGGGGCGGCCGTAGGTGACGGAGATGTTCGCGCCGTCGACCTCCCAGTCGACGCGGACGTGCGGGCTGCCGGCCTGCCCGTCGTGGACGGGCGTGAGGACCCCGCCACCGAGCATCTCGGGGGCCGGGGCCGCCGCCGCCGGGGCCGGCTCCGTTTCCGCCGGTTCCGGAGCGGAGCCGCCGCAGGCGGCCAGTGCCGCCATGCCCATCAACGCCGCCGCCGGGAAACCGGACTTCCAGACTGTCCTCATCGGAGAAACTCCTCCTGCGCCTGGGCGGAACCGACCCGATGCCGGCGGCTTCCGCTTCGGCGAGCTGGTTGGATTGAGCGCCGCGACTGCTTGCTGCGACCGGTGACACGCCGCCGCTGCCGCGACCCGCCGCGGCATCCGCGACGCGCGGCCGCATCGGGGACGGGGTCGCGCCCCCACGGCGTGACGCCGTGCCTTCGGGTGCACGCGACGCCGCAACCCGGCAACGCGGCAGCCCTCTTGGCACTATAGCATCACGGACGCCGAGGGCCCGGCCGGTACAGGGACGCACGGACCGTGCGGGCGCACGACAAGGAAGTCGGGCGGCATCGCGCAAGACGGGCGCAGCCCCGTTCGCGGGTGCCGAGACCCCGCGGAGCGGCGGGTGCGCGGCGTCGCGGCCAAGCCGCTCTCGTGAATGGGCGCCCGACAGCGCCAGGAGAGGGCGCCATCCGACGATGATGTCGGGCACCCGGACGGTTCGAGCGGCTTGACGCCTCGGATAACTTTCTGATAACGTGCGAGTTATCGCTTTCGGGTCGGGACGGAAGGGAGGCGCCGCGCGGGCCGTGTGGCTGTCCGTGCGGCATCACGCGGAGAGAGAGCCGGTGACGACGAAGCGCTTCGAGGTGGGAGCCAGGGTGCACGAGCCGACCTACGGCTCGGGGTCGGTCATCTCGGTCGAGGACGCCTTCACGCGGATCCAGTTCGACGACAACACCGTCCGCAAGTTCCTGACCAGTCTGGCGAAGCTCGAGCCGACGAACGAGCCGGCTCCCGCCGCACGCCCCCAGCGGACCCGCAAGCGCAAGAGCGCGTCGTCCTCGAAGTCGCCCAAGGCGAAGCAGGCGGCGGCGGACGTCGACGTCGACATCGGGACCGTCGACGCCCACGCCGCCGAGGACGACGCCGATCTCGGGGCCGACATCGCCGACTGATACTCCACCGGCCTGCGAATCATCCCGTCGAACAGCCGGCGAATCACCCCGCCGGACGGCCGGCGAATCACCCCGCCGGACGCCACGCCATCGCTTGCCGGGCCGTCGACCGTCCGTCGGCCACGCAGTCGGGAACGCCGACGCCGCGGAAGCCGGCCCCGGTGACGAAGAGGCCGGGGCAGCGGCCCAGCTGCGCGTCGATGGCCGCGACCCTGGCGAGGTGTCCGACGTTGTGCTGGGGGTTCGCCCGCTTCCACCGGTAGACGCGCGCGAGATGAGGACGGCGGTCGATCCCGAGCAGGCCGGCGAAGGTCCCGTGGGTCCGGTCGATCAGCTCGTCGTCGGAACGCTCGTCGACTCTCGGGTCGCGCACCCCTCCCAGGAAGCCGCGCAGCAGCACCTGCCCGTCGGGGGCCCGCCCGGGCCACTTCGAGGTGACCCACGACCCCGCCATCAGGGGGACGGCGCGCTCGCGGCGCGGCACCACGAAGCCCGATCCCCGCGGCTGCCTCCGCACCGCCGACCGCGGATAGGCGACCAGCACGGTGGCCGTCGAGGTGTAGGGAATCCCGCCGCACAGCGCGGCCAGCCGCTCGTCGAGAGGCCGGACGAGGGTCGCGGTGACGTGGGCGGGGGTGGCGAGGATGACACGGCGGGCGGAGACGGGCTCGCCGGCCGACAGGCTCACGGTATAGGGAGACGGGCCGCCGAGGGCGACGGCCCCCGCCCCGCACCGCAGCGCGGCGCGCGGCAGGGCCGCGGCGAGGGCCGCCGCCAGCTCCTCGATGCCGCCGGGCAGCGAGCGGAACAGCCCGCCGGCCGGGCGCGGCGCGGCGCGGCGCCCCCGCCGAAGCGCGCGGATCACGCTGCCGCCGGTGCGTTCGGCCTCCGCGAGGCGCGGGAACAGGGCCGGCATCGACAGTCGGTCGACGTCGCCGGCGTGGATGCCCGCGAGGAGGGGCTCGGCGATGTACTCGACGGCCTCGCGGCCGAAGCGGCGGCGGAAGAAGCTCCCCACCGACTCGTCCGCGCCGGCCCCGCGCGGCAGCAGGAGGTCGGCGGCGACGCGCAGCCGGCCGGCGGGGGAGAGGAGGCGGCTGGCGACCCAGGGGGCGACGGCGGTGGGTATGCCGAGAACGGTACCCTCGGGAATGCGGCGCAGCCGGCCGCGGAGCACGTAGGCGGTCCGGGGCTCGAGCGTCGACAGCAACCGGTCTCCGAGCCCGAGCTCGCGGCACAGCTCGAGGGCGGCCGGCTTCTGCACGAGCAGCGAGTCGGGTCCCGCGTCGAGGGTGAACCCCCCGACCCGCTCGGTGCGGACCACGCCGCCGGGCCGCGGCGCCGCCTCGATCAGCACGAACGAGGCGCCCCGCCGCTGCAGCTCGTAGGCGGCGGAGAGCCCCGCCATCCCGCCGCCGACCACCGCCACGTCGACGTCCGTCATCGTCCTCGGGCCGCGTGGTTCACCACCGCGTCGCGCTCTGCTCGTGCACGAAGCGGGCGAGCACCTGCACGTGCTCGAGACTGGTGGCGGGGAGGATGCCGTGGCCGAGGTTGAACACGTGGCCGGCGCGCCCCCGGGCCCGGCGCAGCACGTCGAAGGCGCCGCGCAGCAGGCGCTCGACGGGGCCCAGCAGCAGCGTCGGGTCGAGGTTGCCCTGTACCGCGCAGTCCTCGCCGACGAGCTCCCAACCCTCGTCGAGGGGGATGCGCCAATCGAGGCCGATCACGTCGCCCCCCGCCTCGCGCATCGCCGGCAGCAGGGTCGCGGTGCCGGTGCCGAAGTGCAGCATGGGAACGCCGGCGGGCCTCACCGCCTCGAAGATCTTCCGCGTGTGGGGCAGCGCGAACTCGCGGTAGTCCTCGGGGGAGAGCGCGCCCACCCAGGAGTCGAACACCTGCACCGCCTGCACTCCCGCCTCGATCTGGGCCCTCAGGTAGTCGCCGACGACGGTGGCGAAGGTGTCCGCGAGCCGGTGCCAGGCCTCGGGCTCGCCGTACATCAGGGCCTTGGTCCGCGCGTAGTTGCTCGACGGCCCCCCCTCGATGGCGTACGACGCGAGGGTGAACGGCGCTCCCGCGAACCCGATGAGGGGCACGCGATCCGCGAGCCGCAGGCGGAGGAGGCGTATCGTGTCGAGCACGTGCCCGAGGGCCTCGCGGGGCTCGAAGACGCGGAGGCGGTCGATGCGCTCGACGGAGCGCACCGGAGGATCGATGACCGGCCCCTCGCTCTTCACGAAGTCGAAGGGGATGCCCATCGGCTCGAGGGGAAGCAGCAGGTCCGAGAACAGAATGGCGGCGTCGACGTCGATGGCGTCGACCGGCTGCAGGGTCACCTCGGCCGCGAGCTCGGGCTGCCGGCAGATCTCGAGCAGGCTGTGGCGCTCGCGAAGCCCGCGGTACGCGCTCATGTACCGCCCCGCCTGCCGCATGAACCACACCGGGGTCGCGTCCACCGGCTCGCGGCGGCACGCCTTTAGAAAGCGATCGTTCACGGGGAGGGCTCCTGACGGGTGAAGAAGGGCAGCAAGGCGGTCGGCTTGGCCGGCGTTCGCCATTCATGCTACTGTACTCCCCTCCCCGGACGCCGTCGGGAGCCTCTCGCCCCGGGGGTTCGGCTGCGCATCGGATGCCTTTCCTTCGGTTTTCCCGCGACAAGCGCGGTTACGCCAACACCTACCTCTGCCACTCGTTTCGCAAGGACGGCGTCGTCCGCATGCGGGTCCTGTACTGGTTCCGAACTCCCCCGGACATCGCGGTCGGCCGGCCTGCCCTGGACGCGGAGGCGATTCGAGACATCGAGGCGTCGAATCCCGATCTGACCTTCGATTGGGAGGAGATCCTGAAGGCGAAGCCGTCCCCGGCCCCGTCGGACCGCGGCGGCCAGGACAGGAGGGAGCGCCGGTCGCGCCGCCGGGGGCGCGGGGTTTCGGCCGGAAGCGGCGGCGCCCCGGCCGGCGAGTCGGATACGCAGGAGAGGCCGCCGCCGGGGCCCGCGGCGGCGCCCGGAGCGTCCGATGCAGCCGCGACGGATTCAGGGCTCGGAGCCGAAGGTCCGGCCGGTGCGCACGACGAAACCACGGGGGCGCCGGCCGCGCGGCCGGGCCGCCGCCGGCGCAGACGCCGGCGGCGGGGAGGGAGCGCCGGGGACGAGCGGTCGGCCCCGACACCGGTCGCGGCGGCGCCGTCGCCCCCGGCCGAGCCTGATTCCGATCCCGCGTGACCCGGGCGGCCCGGCCGTTTCCGCCCCGGTCGCGGAGGTCCCGCGTTTGGCCGTCGAACGCATGACGGCGCGGGTCGTTGCCGTGCTTTTGCTATACTGCGGGAATGGGTATGACAGCCTCGGGTCGCAGCGCACGTGCTCTCGGCGGCGCCGTCGCCGTCACCGCCGCCCTCTTCACCGTGCTCTCCGCGCAGCAGCAAGAGCCGCGAAGCCGGCCGGAAGAACCGGGGGAGACCTCGGTCGGCCAGATCGGCGGCCGCCAGCCGACCTTCCAGACCGGGGTCACCCTCGTCACCACCGACGTGATCGTGCGCGATGGCGACGGCGTCTTCGTCCCCGATCTCACCCAGCAGGACTTCCGCATCTTCGAGGACGAGATCGAGCAGAACCTCGTCACGATGGTGCTCGTGCACGGGGGCCGCGTCTACAACCACCTGCAGCCGATGCCCGCCGTCCAGGAAGGCATCATCCTGCCCTCGTCGCGGCCGGTCGACAACACCGCCGGCCGCATCTTCGTGCTCTTCGTCGACGACCTGCACCTGACCCCGTCGCGCACGCCCAAGATACGGCAGATCTTCGAGCAGATCGGGGACCACCTGGTCCACGAGGGCGACCTGTTCGGCATCATCTCCTCGGGTCCGTCGTCGCTCTCCATCGACATGACCTACGATCGCGCGCTGCTCTACGCGGCGGGCAACCGCATCATGGGCGACGCGCTGACCGTCCGGGACCAGTTGATGCAGATGGAGACGACGCAGGGACCGTCCGAGGTTCTGTACCGCGCCCACGTCGCGTTCAAGACGGCGCGCTCGGTGCTGCGCAACCTCGAGCGGGTGCACGACCGGCGCAAGGTCTTCCTCTACATCAGCGAAGGCTACGACTTCGATCCGTTCCCCGAGTCGCGCATGTACAGCGGCCTCTTCCAGCAGCAGCGGCTCGACGACTACGGCATGCTCAGGCCGGAGGAGTACGACACGCTCTACGGCGATCTGCCCGATCCGGCGACCGATCCGTTCGAGCGGCAGCTGCGCCAGGGGCAGGTGTTCGCCAACCTCGACCTGAGCTACGAGCTGGCCGAGCTGGCGCGGTCGGCCAACCGCGCGAACACCTCGTTCTACACCCTCGACCCGCGCGGCCTGGTGGCGGGACCGGACCTCGACATGCCCCAGCTCATGATCGGCGAGTGGAGCCGGCACATGTTCCAGACGCAGGGCACCCTCCGCATGCTGTCGGAGCTGACCGGCGGCCGGGCCATCGTCAATCGCAACGACTTCGACGACGCGCTGCGCGAGGTCGACGCCGAGACGAGCGACTACTACGTCCTCGGGTTCTACACCACCAACCCCGACCCGACGATCCGGACGCGCCGGTTGCGCGTCGAGGTGCCGGGCCGGGACGGGCTCGACATCCGGGCGCGCACCCACTACACGCTGCCTCGTCCTCCGGCCAATGCGACCGACGAAATCGGTGACTGACCCGAGGCCCGCCGGTGCGGTCGAACGCTGGGGAGCATGCGCGGCTCGTGCCTGAGGTTGCCTCACCCGTGACGTCGCAGAACGATGCCTCGCGTGCCGGCGGCATGCCGGGGAGAGCCGCCGGGCGTCTGGTCCCGGCCGCGTTCGCCCTCGCCTGCCTCGCCGCCGTCCCGGCCGCGCCGCTCGCCGCCGGCGCGCCGGCGGCGGTCGAGACGCCGCCTCCCGTCCAGGGCATTCCCTCGCCGCGCGTGCGCGCCGCGGCCGCGATCGTCTTCGATCCGTCGACGGGCGACGCGCTCTGGGAGCTGAACGCGCGCGAGCCGCGCCCCATCGCCAGCATCACCAAGGTGATGACGGCGATGCTGTTCCTCGAGCAGGACCCGGATCTCAGCCGCGACGTCGTCATCTCGCGCCGAGACGTCCGCAGGGCGTCGACGACGTACCTGCGGTCGGGCGAGCGGGTCAGCCTGCGCGACCTCGTGCACCTCGCGCTGGTGGCGTCCGACAACGTGGCCGCCCGCGTGCTCGCGCGGGCGTCGCGGTGGGGGACGAAGCGCTTCATCAGCCGCATGAACGCCATGGCGGCCGAGCTCGGTCTCGAGCAGACGCGGTTCACGGATCCGTCGGGGCTGCACGAGGGCAACGTGTCGTCCGCCCACGACGTGTCCCGGCTGATCGCGGCGGCCGGCAGCCAGCCCGAGATCGCCCGCATCATCCGCAAGCGCTCGCATCGCATTCGCACGAGCCGCCAGACCCGCGTGGTCCGGAACACCAACCGCCTGCTCGACAGCCGGCCCGACGTGGTGGGGGGCAAGACCGGCTACATCAACGAGGCGGGCTACTGCCTGGCGACGCTCATCAGGGTCGGCGACCGCGCGGTCTCGGTGGTCGTGCTCGGGGCCCGATCCAACGCGGGCCGCTTCCAGGAAACGCGGCGGCTGGTCGACTGGCTGACGCGCCGCGCCCGCGTGCTGCTCTCGCCTGCCGCCGACTGATGCCCCACCGCGACAGGGTTCGGACTTCCGGGCCGGAGCCTGCGCCGTCGACCGGCGCCGCCTCCGCGGGAGGCGCAGGCTCCCCGGAGGGTCGGTGGGCCGCCAGGCGGAGGCCGTAGCGCGACCTGCGGTCGCGTTGGGAGTTTCGCGGACGCGAAACTCCTACGGCAGCGGTCGGCGGGCATGGAGGATCATTTCGGATGCGCAACGTGATCATCATCGGGTCCGGCCCGGCCGGACTGACTGCCGCCCTGTACGCGGCTCGGGCCAACCTGCAGCCGTTGGTCATCGAAGGACTCGAGTCGGGCGGCCAGTTGATGCTCACCACCGCGGTCGAGAACTTCCCCGGGTTTCGCGACGGCATCATGGGGCCCGAGCTCATGGCGGAGATGCGCGCGCAGGCCGAGCGGTTCGGGGCGGAGATCGTGGCCGGGGACGTGACCTCGGTCGAGCTGGGAACGCCCCCGTTCATCGTCCGGGTGGGGGAGCGGAACCACGAGACCCGGTCGCTCATCATCTCGACCGGCGCCTCGGCCCGCCTGCTCGGGCTCCCGTCGGAGCGCGCCCTGATGGGACACGGCGTCTCGACCTGCGCGACCTGCGACGGCTACTTCTTCCGCGGCAAGCCCATCGCGGTCGTCGGGGGGGGTGATTCGGCCATGGAAGAGGCCATCTTCCTCACCAAGTTCGCCTCCGAGGTGACCGTGCTGCACCGGCGGGATCGGCTTCGGGCGTCGAAGATCATGCAGGACAAGGCGTTCGCCAATCCCAAGATCACCTTCGAATGGAACACCGAGCTGGTCGAGGTCGGGGACGTCGACAAGGGCGTCGTGACCCGCGCGGTGGTCCGCAACCGCGAGACGGACGCCACCAGGGAGCTCGCCGTCGACGGCGTCTTCATCGCCATCGGTCACACGCCCAACACCCGCCTCTTCGATGGGCAGCTGGAGCTCGACGGCAACGGCTACATCGTGGCCGGGCAGGGGACCCGCACCAGCGTCGCCGGCGTGTTCGCCTGCGGCGACGTGCAGGACCACGTCTACCGCCAGGCGATCACCGCGGCCGGCACGGGCTGCATGGCGGCCATCGACGCCGAGCGGTATCTCGAGTCCTTGTAGCGGGGGAACGCACACGGCAAGCCGTTTCGGCTCGCCGCCGAGACGCGGGCTTCTCCGGGCGCGCCCGCAACCGGCCGCGCCTTCGGGCGCCTCCCCTCAATCTATCCACCCGCCCCCGAGCACCGTATCGCGGTCGTAGAAGACTACCGCCTGGCCGGGGGCGATCGCGCGTTGCGGCTCGTCGAAGGCCACGCCGACCCGGTCGCCGGGAAGGGGCTCGACGCGCGCCGGCGCATCGGGGTGGCGGTGCCGGATGCGGGCGGTGACGCGCCCGTCGCCGCCGGGGGGCGAGCCCGCGATCCAGTTGACCGACGAGGCGGTGAGGGAGGTGCGCGCCAGCGCGTCCCGCGGGCCGACGGTCACCGCGTTCGCCGCCGCGTCGATGTCCACGACGTACAGCGGCACGCTGGCGGACAGCTTCAGGCCCTTGCGCTGGCCGACCGTGTAGCGGTGCACGCCGTCGTGTCGGCCGATCTCCCGCCCCCGACGATCTCGGATGGGACCCGGCCTCGCCACCGCCGGCTCCCGCGCCTCGACGAGCCCCGCGGTGTCGCCGTCGGGAACGAAGCAGAGCTCCTGGCTGTCGGGCTTGTCGGCGACCGGCAGCCCGCCCTGCCGGGCCAGATCGCGCACCTGCTCCTTGCGGAGGCCGCCGACCGGAAACAGGGCCCGCGCGAGCTGGGGCTGGGTCAACGTGAAGAGGAAGTACGACTGGTCCTTGGCCGCGTCGAGGCCGCGGCGCAGGATGTGGGGCCGGCCGGGTCCGGGCGCCGCGTCGCGGCGCGCGTAGTGGCCGGTGGCGATGCAGTCGGCCCCCAGGGCTTCTGCCCGCGCCAGGAGGTGGGCGAACTTCAGGTCCCCGTTGCACTGGACGCAGGGAATCGGAGTGCGGCCGGCCGCGTACTCCCTGACGAATACCGAGACCACCGCGGTCTCGAACTGTCGCTCGAAGTTCATCGTGTAGTGCGGGATGCCGAGGGCGCCGGCCGTGCGCCGCGCGTCGTGCAGGTCGTCGAGCGAGCAGCAGCCGCCGAACCGCGCCGCGCCCTGCTGCTGGTCGTAGAGCTGCATCGACAGGCCGACGACCTCGTGCCCGGCCTCGACGAGCCGCAGGGCGGCGACCGACGAGTCGACGCCGCCCGACATCGCGACCACCACCCGCATCGTCAGCGTCCCGCCGCGGCGGCGCCGCGGCCGACCAGAGCGCGAAGGCGACCGACGATGCCCGGAAGGACCTCGACCACCCGGTCCACTTCGGCGCGGGTGTTCCCGAGCCCGAGGGAGAACCGAATCGAGCTCTGCGCGCGGTGGGGCGAAAAACCCATCGCCCGCAGGACGTGGGAGGGCTCGAGGGTCCCGGACGAGCAGGCGGATCCCGTCGAAACGGCGATGCCCTCCAGATCCAGCGCGATGAGCAGCGACTCCGCCTCGACCCCGTGGAAGCTGATGTTCGAGGTGTTCCCGACGCGCGGGCTCCCGGCGCCGTTGACGGCGGTGCCGGACACCTCGGCGAGGATGCCCGCCTCGAGCCGGTCCCGCAGGCCGGTCACGTCGTCCCCCCCCTTCCCGCCCGTCTCCAGCAGCCGGCGCGCGGCCGCGCCGAGGCCCACGATCGCCGGCAGGTTCTCGGTGCCGGCACGGCGGTTGCGTTCCTGGCGTCCCCCCGTCATCTGCGCGTGCAGCCGGGTTCCCCGGCGGATCCAGAGGGCCCCGGCCCCCTTGGGGCCGTTGAACTTGTGGCCGGACAGCGACAGCAGGTCGACGCCCAGCCCGCGCACGTCGACGTCGATCTTGCCCACCGACTGGACCGCATCGGTGTGCACCAGGGCCCCGCGCTCGCGGGCCAGCACGGCGAGCTCGGCGACGGGCTGAATCGTGCCGATCTCGTTGTTGGCGTGCATCACGGAGACGAGCGCGGTGTCGTCGGTCAACGCCTCGGCGAGCCGCTCGGCGGTGACCACCCCGCCCTCGTCGACCCCCACGAGGGCGGTGGCCCGGCCGTTCCCGTCGAGGGCCTTCAGGGTGCGGAGGACCGCCTCGTGCTCGATCGCGCCGGCAACGAGTCGGCGGCGGCCCGTTGCCGCCGCCTCGGCGACGCCGCGAATGGCGAGATTGTTCGATTCCGAGCCCCCGGAGGTGAAGACGATCTCCGTGGGCTCGGCCCCGATCAGCCGCGCCACCGCCGAGCGGGCCTCGTCGAGCGCGGTCTTGGCCTCCTGCCCGTACGCGTGGACGCTCGACGGATTGCCGAAGACGTCGAGCAGGGCGTGCGTCATCGCGTCGGCCGCCGGCGGGGCCAGCGGCGTCGTGGCGTTGTGATCGAGATAGATGCGGCTCACCGCATCCAGTCTAACAGGCTCCAAGGGGACGACGGCGGCTGTCGAGTCGGCGTGTTCCAGTGAGCCCCCCGCCACGACGAGCCCCGAGGGTCCTTCGCCGCATCGGCAGCGCGGCCCGCGCTGCGCGGTTCGACGTCGCCCTCACTCTTCGGGCCCGCCGGGGGGCTGTCGGGGAGGCGCACACCCGCCGATAGAAGGAGTGTCTCCGTGGTGCGGCCGCCGGTGGACACTCCGCGAGCGCTCGTCGTACCATTGAAAGGCAGAAGCCCCCGGTTCGGCCGCGGGACTGGAGAGAAGCAGTCATGTGGAAGCGGGAAGAACCAGTCCAGCCGGTGACCCCCCCGGTCACGGGCCCGATCGGCGCCGACCCCCCCGCCGAGGCGGGCCGCGCGAACCCGAACGTGATGATCGGCAAGTCGATCGTCGTCAAGGGCGAGCTGAGGGGGAGCGAGGACCTGACCATCGAGGGACAGGTGGAGGGCAAGATCGCCTTGAAGCAGCATGTCCTGACCATCGGGACCCACGGACGCATTCGCGCCCAGGTTTTCGCGAAGTCGGTCATCGTCCTCGGTGAGATCATCGGCAACATCGAGGCGACGGAAAGGGTCGCGATCCGCAACGAGGGCGCGGTGGAAGGCGACATCAAGGCCCCGCGCGTCGCCATCGCCGAGGGAGCGAAGTTCCGCGGCGGCATCGACATGCACCAGGGGCAGGGGCAGCAGGGAAGCCGAAGCCGGAACGAGGCGAAGGCGGGATCGGAACCCCGGCGGCCGGCGCCGGCCGTGAAGGCGAAGAGCGCGTAGAGTCCGGCGCGCGCGCCCGGCGGGGCCGGTGCGAACCGCGGAGGCCCACGGGAGCATCCACCGCGTGCCGGTACGGAGCAGATGGCCCGTCCAGTCGTCGCGCTGTTGAGCGACTTCGGCACCCGCGATCACTACGCGGGCACGATGCGGGGGGTGATCCTCGGCATCTGCCCCGATGCCGCCCTCGTGGACGTGACCCACGACATTCAGCCCCACGACATCCAGGCCGCGTCGTTCGAGCTGGCCGCCGCCTATCGATTCTTCCCGGCCGACACGATATTCCTGGTCGTGGTCGACCCCGGCGTGGGCTCGACGCGGCGCGGGCTCGCGGCCGATGCCGGCGGCCGTCGATTCGTCGCCCCCGACAACGGCGTCCTCACCCACGTCTTCGACCAGACCCCGCCGCGGCTGGTGGTGGAGCTGACCGAACGACGCTACGCCCGTCCGACGATCAGCCGCACGTTCGAGGGGCGCGACCGCTTCGCCCCCGCCGCGGCGTGGCTGGCGCGGGGCATTCGGTTGTCCGCGCTCGGCCGGCCCCTGCGCGATCACGTCACGCTGGATCTGCCCGCGCTCGCGGTGGGGGAAGGGTCGATTGCCGGCTGCGTCGTCCGCATCGACCGGTTCGGCAACGCCGTCTCGAACGTGGACCGCAAACGTTTCGAGCGCCTGGCCGCCGGCGGGGACATCCACATCGAGGTTGGAGGGCGCGCGGTCGGGCGCCTGGTCGAGACCTACGCCGACATCGGACCCGGCGAGGTCTGCGCGCTCTTCGGCAGCACCGATCACCTGGAGTTCGCCACCAAGACGGCCAGCGCAGCCGAACGCCTCGACCTCGAGGTGGGAGCGGCCGTGCGGGTCACCACCCGGTGAGCGGCGGCGGCAAGGGCCGGCGCCCCACCCCCACGAGGAGAAGCACGAGCGCATGAGTGACAGCAGCCGGGCCGGCATGGGCGCCGCCATCACATCCGGATTGCTCGAGGTCGTCGAGCGGGCCGCCGTCGCGTGCGCGCACACGATGGGACAGGGAGATCGAAATCGGTCCGACCAGGTCGCGGTCGAGTCGATGCGCGCGACGCTCGATCGCGTTCCCATCGACGGCAGGGTGGTCATCGGCGAGGGCGAGCGGGACGAGGCGCCGATGCTCTACATCGGCGAGCTGGTGGGGACGGCGCATGCCGCGGGGGCGAAGGCGGACGGGGCCCTGCCGCAGCTGGACATCGCCGTCGATCCGCTGGAGGGGACCAACCTGTGCGCCACCGGGGCGTCGAACGCGATCGCGGTGCTGGCGGTGTCGGAGCGCGGCGGACTGCTCCACGCGCCCGACATCTACATGCAGAAGCTCGTCGTGGGACCGAGCTCCAAGCACGCCGTGTACCTGGATGCGCCGGTGCGGGACAACCTGCGCGCCATCGCGCGGTGCCTGGACCGCAAGGTCGAGGACCTCGTGGTGATCGTCCTGGACCGGCCCCGCCACCGGGAGCTCATCGCGGACATTCGGGAGGCCGGCGCCCGCATCCGCCTGATCGGCGACGGCGATCTCTCGGCGGGCATCTCCGCCGCGGTGCGGGGCAGCGGCGTCCACGCGGTCATGGGGACCGGGGGAGCTCCGGAGGGCGTGCTGGTCGCGGCCGCGATGCGCTGCCTCAACGGCGAGATTCTCGCCCGCCTGGTGGTCGACACGCCCGAGAAGGAAGAGCGCTGCCGGTCGATGGGGATCAGCGACATGGACCGCGTCTACCGCGCGGCCGACCTCGCGTGCGGCCGCCGCATCATCTTCGCGGCGACCGGGGTCACCGACGGCACCCTGATGAAGGGCGTCCGCTTCTTCGGCGACGGGGCGCGGACCAACTCCCTCGTCATGCAGACCAGCCCGCAGCGCATCCAGTTCGTGGATACCATCCATCTGACCGGCGATTCCGACATGGTGGTGCACTTTTGACCGCACGCAGAGCCGGGCCCCGGCGGCGGGTGGGGCCTCTCCCCGATGCGAGACTCCCGCGGCGGCGCGACCGCGGCCGGGCGGCCGCGGCCGCTCTCGAGGTGCCGCCGGCGCGCGACTGCCGCCTCGCGGGCGCGCCGGCGGAGGAGGCTCAGCCCGTCGGCTCCGAGCGCCCCTTGTGCTTGCGGTCGCGAAAGAGCCGCTTCGTCTTGTCCGGGTGGGGGCCTCCGCGCTGGCGCGGCAGGGGGACGCGAGGCCGGGGCGGGCGCTTCGGAGCGCGGGCAGTCTTGACAGGCACGATGACCCTCGATCCGATCGATTATGAGCCATGTCGCACGGCGCCGACAACCTACCGACCGCGCCCGGGTGCACGACACGATTGTTGGATGACCGCCCTCAGCCCGCACAAGCCAGTCGAGCCTGCAGTTTCGGTGTGGTGCTCGGCGCCGTCCAACTTTCTTGTCGTGCACCCACCGCGCCCGGAGCGCGTGCGGTGACCACCCGCCTCGTCCGCCTCGACGCGGCCGCGCCCGACGAGGCCCTGCGGACCGCCGCCGAAGCGCTGGTTTCGGGCGGCGTCGTGGCCTATCCCACCGACACGCTCTACGGGCTCGGCGTCGATCCCGCGCGGGCCCCCGCCGTCGAGGCCCTGTGCCGGTTGAAGACCCGGTCGGCGCGCGCCGGCATTCCCCTCATCGCCTCCACGCGGGTCCAGGTCGAATCGGCGGTGGGTGTCCTGCCCCCGCTGGGCCGCCGGTTGGCGGACCGCTTCTGGCCCGGCCCGCTGACCCTCGTCTTCGAGCCGGAGGCCGACTTCGCGGCCGGCGTGTGCGCCGCGGACGGCTCGGTGGCGATTCGGGTGCCCGCGGCTGCCGACGCCCGCCGGCTCGCCGCGCTGTGCGGCGGACCGATCACCGCGACCAGCGCGAACCGGGCCGGCCGCCCCCCCGCCGCGACCGCGGCCGAGGTGCTGGCCGAGCTGGGCGCGGCGGTGGCCCTCGTCCTGGACGGGGCGGCCCCGCTGACGGGACTCCCGTCGACCATCGTGGACGTGCGCGGCAGCGAGCCGCGCCTCATCCGCGAGGGGGCGGTCGCATGGGGGCACGTGCTACAATCGCTGGCGTGATGGCCCGCTTTCAGACTCCTGACACGTCGTGCCGAGGGGGAGCGCACGGGTCGGGCCTCGGGCGCGCCGATTGGTCGACGTGCGCGCGAACACCTCATGGGATCGGACAGGGCGCCGGCTGCGGTTGCGTACCGGCGCCGGTCGACGCGGGCCGTCGTCGCGGCGCCGGCGTCCTCGCGACGAAGCGCTGAGCGATGAGGCGCGCGCGAGCCGCCGTCGTCTTCGCCACCGTGGGCGCACTGGCGTCGGGTTGCGCCGACCGCGTCCCGGTGGTCACCACGCCGGCTTATCCCGACTATCCGGTGCCCGTCGTGCCGGCGGCGCTCGAGGGGACTCGCGCCGCGTCCGAGCATCGCGACGCCTGGACGTTGCTGCAGGCGGGACAGATCGCAGCGGCGGGGCAGCGGTTCGCCGCCATCGTGCGCGACACACCGTCGTTTCATCCCGCGGCGACCGGGCTCGGCTTCGTCGAGCTGGCCCGCGGCGACACGGCGGGCGCGATCGCCCGGTTCGACACGGCCCTCGCCACGGATTCCGACTACGTGCCGGCGCGCCTGGGGCGGGCCGAGGCCTTCCTCCTGGAAGACCGGCTGGCCGAGGCCATCGACGACTTCGACGCCGCCCTTGCGGCCGACCCCGGCCTGACCGGCGTGCGCGAGCGAATCGCCGGACTCGAGGCCACGGCGCTGACCCGGCAGGTCACGGCCGCCCGGGAGGCGGCCGCGGCGGGACGCGACGCCGAGGCGAGGGCGGCCTACGAGAGGCTCATCGCGGCGTCTCCCGAGTCCGCATTCCTCTACCTCGAGCTGGCCGAGGTGGTGCGGCGGGTCGACGGCGCCGGGTCGGCGCTGGCCAGGCTCGACCGCGCCGTCGCCCTCGATCCGGATGCCCTGGACGCCTGGCTTCTGATGGCCGAGCTGTACCTCGCCACCGGCGATCTCGACCGCGCCGAGCAGGCGCTGCTCCGGGCCGACGCCATCGCGCCGGGAGCCGACGTCGAGCGACGGCTCTCGGAGCTCGACGCGCGCCGCCGGGCGGCCGCGCTGCCCCGGGAGTACACCGCCATCGAGACGGCGGACGCGATCACGCGCGGACAGCTCGCGGCCCTGCTGGGCGTGCGGTTCGAGCCCCTGCTGGCGGGTCTCGCCAGCGACGGCGCGGCCATCATCACCGACGCCCGCGACCACTGGGCGTACGGCTGGATGATCGACGTCGCGCAGGCCGGCATCATGCCGGCCGACGTCAACTACCGGTTTCTGCCGGACCGGGTCGTGAGCCGTGCGGAGCTCGCGCGCATCCTGGTCCGCATGCTGCGAGGGGCCGCGGTCGAGCCGGTGTCGCCGGCCGCGCTGCCGCGGTTCTCCGATCTGGATCCCGGACACCTCGATTATCCCGCCGCGTCGGAAGCGGTCGCGGCCGGACTGCTGCCTCCGCTCCCCGCGAACACGTTCGGCCCCGGGCGGGCGGTCACCGGCGGCGATGCCGTGGCGGCGTTGTCGCGCCTCGGCCGGGCGACCGGAACGAATCCCTAGGAGTGCGTGGTGGGACCCCGCGTTGCGCCGAGACCGGCGGGGCGGCCGCCTGACGGGGCGCATGTCTGGCACATGCGGCCGAGGAGCGACGCGGTCAGGCAGGATGCACCGCCCGTCGAGCCCAGCGGGGCTCTTCGACCACGGGCTCCCGGCAGCCCGTGGCGAGGCCCCCGCGTCGCGGGCGGCGACGAGCGGGCCGGGGCGGCCGGGCCCGTACCCTTGGATGACGTGACATGTCGGCGTTGACGGTTGCCAATCAACTCACGCTGCTCCGGATGTTGCTGATTCCGGCCCTGGTCATCCTGGTGGTGTACGGGATGAACGGCTGGGCGCTGGCGGTGTTCATCGTCGCGGGAGTGACCGACGCACTCGACGGTGTGCTGGCGCGGTGGTGGAGTCGGCCGACGAGCCTGGGGGCGCTGCTGGACCCCATGGCCGACAAGCTGCTGCTCATCTCGACCTTCGTCGTGCTCACCCTCCCCGCGCTCGACCTCCCGAACCACTTCCCCGTGTGGCTGACGGTACTGGTCATCAGCCGCGACGTCATCATCGTGGTCACGGTGGCGGTCGTCAACCTCGCCGTCGGACGGCGTACGTTCCCGCCGTCCCCGTTGGGGAAGCTGGCGACCCTGATCTACATCCTGGCGATTGCCCTGGTGCTCCTGTACAACTGGCTCGGGCGGGGCTCGGTGGTGGTGGATGCGGCCATCTGGGCCACGCTGGCCATCACCCTCGTCTCCGGGCTCCACTACATCGTTCACGCCGCGCGGGTGCTCAGCGAGTGAGGGGCGATCCGCGCGTCACCCGGCGCGAGGGTCCCGCCGCAGGGCGGTCCGGAACCACGCGATGGTCTCGGTCAGCCCTTCCGTCAGGGACACGCGGGGCTCCCAGTCGAGCACCGCGCGCGCCCGACCGATGTTCGGCCGCCGCACCTTCGGGTCGTCGACCGGCAGCGGTTCATGCACGATGCGGCTGCTCGAGCCGGTCAGCCTGACAATCTCCTCCGCGATGCCCGCCACCGTCATCTCGTTCGGGTTCCCGAGGTTGACGGGGTCGTTCGTGTCCGACCGCATCAGCCTCAGGATGCCGTCCACGAGATCGCTGACATAGCAGAAACTGCGCGTCTGGGTGCCGTCGCCGTAGACCGTCAGGTCCTGTCCCCGGAGCGCCTGGGCGATGAAGTTGGGCACGGCGCGTCCGTCGCGCACCCGCATCCGGGGACCGTAGGTGTTGAAGATGCGGACGATCTTGGTGTCGAGGCCGTGATAGCGGCGATAGGCCGTGGTCATGGCCTCGGCGAAGCGCTTGGCCTCGTCGTAGACGCCCCGCGGACCGATGGGGTTCACGTTCCCCCAGTAGCTCTCGGTCTGAGGATGCTCGAGGGGGTCGCCGTAGACCTCCGAGGTCGACGCGAGGACGAACGTCGCCCGCTTTGCCTTGGCGAGGCCGAGGGCGTTATGGGTGCCCAGCGCCCCCACCTTCAGGGTCGGGATGGGCCGCTCGAGATAGTCGATGGGGCTCGCCGGACTGGCCCAGTGGAGCACCGCGTCGACCGGCCCCTCGACGTCGATGTAGTTGGTGACGTCGTGCCGGACGAAGCTGAGCTTCCGGTCGGCGAGGTGGGCGAGGTTCGCCGCCTCGCCCGTCGACAGGTTGTCGATGCCGACGACGCTGTCGCCCCGGTCGAGCAGCGCCTCGGCGAGATGCGATCCGATGAAGCCGGCGGCACCGGTGATGACGACGCGATGACCCATGGCGGTGTCCGAGGCGTTGCCGGGCCCGACCCGCGCCCTGCCCCGAGGGCGCGGCCGCACGGCCCGTTGCGCCGTGCGGCTCAGTATGCGTGACGATGGAAGAACACGCGGAGGACGGTCAGCCACATGATCTTGAAGTCGAGGGCCACCGACCAGTTCTCGATGTAGTAGAGGTCGTACTCGATGCGCTTCTCGATCGAGGTATTGCCCCGCAGGCCGTTGACCTGGGCCCATCCCGTCAGGCCGGACCGCACCTTGTGGCGCAGCATGTACTGCGGGACGCGCTGCCTGAACTGCTCGACGAAGAACGGCCGCTCCGGCCTCGGACCCACCAGCGACATGTCGCCGCGGATGACGTTCCAGAGCTGGGGGAGCTCGTCGAGGCTGAGGGTGCGGAGCACCCGGCCGACCGGCGTTCGCCGCGGATCGTCCCGGCGGGCCCACACGGGTCCCGTCTCCCGCTCGGCGTCCTCGAACATCGATCGGAACTTGTAGACGCGGAACGGGCGTCCGTCGAGCCCCATGCGCTCCTGCCGGTAGAACACCGGCCCCGGCGACGTCGCCTTGACGAGGGCCGCGATCACCGCGAACGGCAGGCTCAGCGCGACGAGCGAGACGCTCGCGATGCCGACGTCGATCAGCCGCTTCGTCAGGCTGGCGAGTCCCTGGAGAGGCACGTCGTTGATGCTGATGATGGGAACCCCGTCGAGCTCTTCGAGGCGGGCGCGCAGGGCGATGACCTGCATGAGGTCGGGCACCACCTTGACGTCGACGAACTCCCGGTTGGCGACCTCGATGAGCTCGAGCATCTTCGCGTGCTCGTCGAGCGACAGGGCGACGTAGAGCTCGTCGATCCGCTCGCTCCGCAGGATGTCGGCCACCTCCGACAGCGAGCCCAGGAGCGGCAGGCCCCGGTAGCCCTGCCGGTCGCTGGCGCGGTCGTCGACGAAGCCGACGACGCGATAGCCGAGTCCGCGGTGGTGGAGCACCTTGTCGACGACGTGCCGGGCGACGTCGCCGGTGCCCGCGACGAGAATGCGCTTGAGGCCCACGCCCTCGCGCCACTGCTGCTCGAGCGCCGACCGCACGCTTGCCCGGGCCGCATACGCGCAGAGGACGCAGAGGGCGAGGAACAGCGCCCAGACCAGGCGCGACACCTCGTAGACGCCCTGATCCTTCAATTCGGCGGGAATGAAGTACGCCTGGAACACCAGCGTGCCCGCGAGGCCGAGCACGACCGCTATCAGGCCCCCGATCAGAACCGCGAAGAAGTCGTCGACGCGGGATCGAATGCGCTCGTGGCGGTAGGCGCCCTGCAGCCAGAGGCCGAACGGGAGCAGCAGTCCGACGAAGGGGGCGAGCTGCAGGTAGGACTCGACCGGGGGCTGGCCCCTCGGCGCCGCGATCAGCCCGGTCTCGAACCGGAGCCAGTACGCGGCGAGGAACATCGTCACGCCGATGCCGCCGTCGATCGCCGACTGGATGAGCATGCGCACGCGGGCGCGTTGGGTCATGAATGCAGCTCCGGCGGCGATGCGTTCATCAGGCGGGCGACCTCCGTCGACAGCGCCGCGCGGAACCGCTCTCGCGAGAACCGAAGCGCCTGCCGGCGGGCGGCGGCGGCGGCGGGCGGCCGGACGCGGATCCGGTCGATGGCCTCGGCGAAGGCGTCCGGCGTGGATTCCCGCACGAGGGCCCCCGTCTCGCCGTCCACCACGGTCTCCGAGGCCCCGCCCTCGGCGAGGGCGACGACCGGGCATCCGCACGCCTGGGCCTCGACGGGGGCGATGCCGAAGTCCTCGGGGCCCGGCAGCAGCATCGCGACCGCGCTTCGGTACGCCTGCCTGACCTCCTCGTCGCTCAGCGGACCGAGGAACTCCGTCTCCGGCCCGGCGATTCTTCGCAGGCGCCCGAGGTCCGGGCCGTCGCCGACGATGCGCAGGCGAACCCCGGCCTGCGCGCACGCCCGGATCGCGAGGTCGACCCGCTTGTAGGGCACGAGGGCCGACACGATCAGGCAACCATGCCGAGGCGGGGCGGGGCCCGGTCGGAAGAACGACGTGTCCACGGGCGGATACACGATGCTCGACTCTCGATTATAGTATCGACCAATCCTGCCCGCAACATACTGCGAAATAGCCACATAGCGGTCCACCCGGTGGGCCGTGGAGGCGTCCCAGCGGGCGATCGCGGCGAGCCCCCGGCGCAGCCACCGGCTGGCCGCCGCCCCCACCCGTTCGGGCCCGAAGTAGGCGGGAAACTGATCCCAGACGTACCGCATCGGGGTGAAGCAGTAGCACAGGTGGCGGGCGCGTCCCGGCGCGACGACCGACTTGGCGACGCAGTGGCTGGTGCTGATGACCAGATCGAACTCGTCGAGGTCGAGCTGCTCGACCGCGGCGGGGAAGAGCGGCAGCAGCGGCCGGTAGTACCGGTGAGAGCCCGGCAGGCACTGCACGAACGACGTCCGGATCGGCCGCGCCTCGATGGTCGGCGAAACCGAGCCCCGGACGTGCAGGAGGGCGAACCGCGCAGCGTCCGGAAAGAGCCCGCAGATGTTCTCGAGCACGCGTTCGCCGCCCCGCATGCCGGTGAGCCAGTCGTGCACCAGCGCCACGCGGGCGCCGGTCGCGATTCCCATTCACTACTAGTATGCTGTACAGGCACGTCGCGGGCGCGTCTCCCGATCCGGGCATCGCGCCGCGGCCGGTCCCGGGGGGCGCGAGCCCGCTCCGAACCATCCAGATCGTCGGTTGACCCATGAGAATGACGGTCGTCGGCACGGGCTACGTCGGTCTCGTGGTCGGCGCGTGCCTGGCCGAGACGGGCAACGAGGTGACCTGCGTCGACGTCGACGAGGGCAAGATCGAGTCCCTGCGCGGAGGCTGCCTCCCCATCTACGAGCCGGGGCTCGGCGAGCTCGTGCGCCGGAACGCGGCGAAGCGGCGGCTCGTCTTCGACACCACCCTCGTCCCCGCCGCCCGCGACTCCGAGGTGGTGTTCATCGCGGTGGGCACGCCGTCCGACGAGGACGGCTCGGCCGACCTGCGGCACGTCCTGCGGGCGGCGCGCGACGTCGGCCGGGCGATGGCGGGCTACACGGTGGTGGCTCTCAAGAGCACCGTGCCGGTGGGCACCGCCCGCCGGGTGCAGGAGACGCTGGGGGAGGAGACGCGCGAGCCGTTCAGCGTCGTGAGCAACCCCGAGTTCCTCAAGCAGGGGTCCGCCGTGGACGACTTCCTGAAGCCCGATCGCGTGGTCATCGGCGCCTCGGACGAACGCGCGGCGCGGCTGATGGCGTCCATCCACAAGCCCTTCACCCGCACCGGCGCCCCCATCGAGATCATGGACTGGGCGAGCGCGGAGCTCAGCAAGTACGCCGCCAACGCGATGCTCGCCACCCGCGTGTCGTTCATGAACGAGGTGGCCAACGTGTGCGACGCCGTGGGCGCCAACGTCGACCACGTGCGCCGCGTCGTCGCCTCGGACCGCCGCATCGGCCCGTCCTTCCTGTTTCCCGGCATCGGCTACGGCGGGAGCTGCTTTCCCAAGGACGTCAGGGCGCTGGGCCGGCTGGCCCGCGACGCCGACTACCGCTTCCGGATTCTCGAGGCGGTCGAGGCGGTGAACGCCGCGCAGAAGCACCGGCTCGTCGACAAGATGACCGACGCCATCGGGGGGCTCGACGGCCGCCGCATCGCCGTCTGGGGGCTGTCGTTCAAGCCGCGCACCGACGACATGCGGGAGGCGCCGTCCATCGCCGTCATCGAGGCCCTCCTCGCGGCGGGGGCGGAGGTCGCGGCCTACGACCCCCAGGCCAACGAGTCGGCCCGGCGGATCTTCGGCGCGCGCATCGGCCTCGCGTCCGACGGCTACCAGGTGCTGGAGGAGGCCGACGCGCTGGCCATCCTGACCGAGTGGAACGAGTTCCGCGAGCCCGATTTCTCCCGCATGCGCGAGCTGATGCGGGAGGCGGCGATCTTCGACGGCCGCAACCTGTTCGATCCCGCCGAGATGCGCGCCCTCGGCTTCAGCTACCACTCGATCGGACGCTGAGCTTCCATGCACACGGTGTTGGTGACCGGCGGGGCCGGATACGTCGGCAGCCATGCCGTCAAGGCCCTCAGGGCGGCTGGGCACGCCGTCGTCGTCTACGACGATCTCAGCGCCGGGCACCGCGCGGCCGTGCAGGGCGCCGCCCTCGTGGAGGGGGACGTCCGCGAGACGGCGCGGCTCGAGGCGGCGTTGCGGGACCACGGGGTCGCCGCGGTGATGCACTTCGCGGGGCTCCTGTCGGTGGAGGAGTCGGTGCGCGACCCCGCCCGGTATTACGAGCACAACGTGCGGGGCGGGCTCTCGGTGCTCGACGCGACGCGCGCGGCCGGGGTCGGCCGGCTGGTGCTGTCGTCGAGCTGCGCGGTGTACGGCAATCCGGTGGCGACCCCGATCGAGGAGAATCACCCCACCGACCCCATCAACGCCTACGGGAGCTCGAAGCTGGCCGTCGAGCGCGCCCTGCGCCACTACGGCCGGGCCTACGGCCTGCGGTCGATCGCCCTGCGCTACTTCAACGCGGCCGGGGCCGACCCGGACGGCGAGCTCGGCGAGGACCACGACCCCGAGATCCACCTGATTCCGCGGGCCCTCGACGCGGCGTGCGGGGGAGCCCCGCTCCGGGTGTTCGGCAGCGACTATCCGACCCCCGACGGCACGTGCCAGCGCGACTACGTGCACGTCGCGGACATCGCCGACGCGCACGTCCGCGCCCTCGACGCCCTGGCCCCGGGAGACGGCGCGAGGGTCTACAATCTGGGCACGGGGACGCCGCACTCCGTGCGGGACGTGATTCGCAGCGTGGAACGGGTGACCGGCCGCCGCGTCCCGGCCGAGCCCGCTCCGCGCCGCGCGGGCGATCCGCCGGTGCTCTTCGCCGCGGCGGGGCGCATCGAGCGCGATCTCGACTGGCGGCCGCGGCACGCGGATCTGGACGACATCGTAGCCACCGCCTGGCGATGGCGCGAGCGTCATCCCGACGGGTTCGGCTCGACCACATCGTGAATCCACTGCTCCGGCTGCTGCGGTTCGTCCTGCCCCACAAGCTGCGCGTCATCGCCGCGCTGCCCGGCATGGCGCTCTACGCCCTGGCCTCCGGCGGGCTCGCCCTCATCATCCAGCCGATCTTCGACGGCGTGCTTCCAGACGGCGACCGCGTCGCGCTCATCTGCGGCATCCTGGTAGGGCTCTACCTGATGAAGGGGGCCGGCGCCTACTTCTCCGTCTACCTCATGGCCGACGCGGGACAGCGTCTGGTCCACGACCTGCGCACCGAGCTCTTCCGGCACATGCTCGCGCAGTCGAGGGCTTTCTTCGGAGGCCGGGCCACGGGACGCCTGCTGTCGCGGCTCACCAGCGACGTCAGCCGCGTCCAGCAGGTCGTCTCGGAAACGTGCGGCGACCTGATCCGCGAGTCGCTGGCCCTGTGCGCCTTCGCCGCCGTGCTCTTCCTTCAGGATGCGAGGCTCGCGCTGGTGTGCATGACCGGCGCGCCGCTCGTCGTCTATCCCCTGGTCCGGCTGGGCCAGCGGGTCCGACAGACCACGCGCCGCGGCCAGGAAGAGGTCGAGCACCTGTCGCACCTCGCCGTCGAGGCCTTCACCGGCCATCGGATCGTCCAGGCGTTCCAGGCCGAGGGGTTCGAGCAACGGAAGTTCGAGCGGGCGTCGCACCGGCTCTACCGGACGATCATGAAGGTCACCAGCGCCCTCTCGATACTGCCGTCCGTGATCGAGCTGCTGGGGGGGGTCGCCATCGCCGGAGTCCTCTGGTACGGCAGCCGGGAGATCGCCGCCGGCGACCTGACGGCCGGCGAGTTCACGTCCTTCATGACCGCGCTCCTGCTGATGTACGGCCCCGTGAGGAAGCTGAGCCGGGTCAACGCGAACATCCAGCAGGCGATTGCCGCGGCGGAGCGCATCTTCGAGGTCCTGGACACCCGCACCGCGACCGGCGACCGCCCGGGCGCCGTCGTGCTGCCGCCGTTCGCATCCGACATCGAGTTTCGCGACGTGAGGTTCCGGTATCCCGACCAGGACGATCTGGTGCTGCGCGGCGTCTCGTTCACGGTGCGGGCGGGCGAGGTGGTGGCGGTGGTGGGGCTCAGCGGGGCGGGGAAGTCGACCCTCGTCAACCTCGTCCCGCGGTTCCACGACGTCACCGAGGGGGCCATCCTCATCGACGGGGCGGACGTGCGGGACGTGACGTTGCAGTCGCTGCGCCGGGCCGTCGGCATCGTGGCCCAGGAGACGTTCCTGTTCGACGCGTCGGTGGCCGACAACATCGCCTACGCGGCGCCCGGGACCCCGCGGGAGTCGATCGTGGCGGTGGCGCGCGCCGCCCACGCCCACGAGTTCATCGTGGACCTGCCGCAGGGCTACGATACCGTGATCGGCGAACGCGGTCAGCGGCTGTCGGGCGGGCAGCGCCAGCGGCTCACGATCGCGCGGGCCCTGCTGAAGAACCCGCCCATCCTCGTGCTCGACGAGGCGACGTCGGCCCTCGACGCGGAGTCGGAGCTGCTCGTGCAGGACGCGCTGGCGAGGCTGCTGCTCAACCGCACCGCGTTCGTCATCGCCCACCGGCTGTCGACCGTCCGGCGGGCCGACGCGATCATCGTGCTCGAGGGCGGGCGGGTGGTGGAGTCGGGCCGCCACGAGGAGCTGCTGGCACGGCCCGGCAGCAGCTATGCGAAGCTCTATGCGACGCAGGTGTTCGGGCAGGACGGCGAGGAGCGGGCGATGGTCGCCGCTTCCCCCGCGGGGCCGGCCCGCCCCGCCGCGAGTGCAACGCGATGATCAAGTCGATGACGGGGTTCGCGTCCGGGAGCCGGGAGCTCGAGACGGCGGCCCTCGGAGTCACGGCGCGGACCGTCAACCATCGCTACCTCGACATCCAGGTGCGGCTGCCCCCGCTGCTGGCGCCCGTCGAGGTCGAGCTGCGCGGCGCCGTGCAGCGGTCGGTGGCGCGCGGCCGCGTGGAGGTGGCGGTGACCGCGCGGCTTCTCGGGCAGCCCGACGTCGAGGTCGCCCTGAACGAGCCGCTGGTCGACGCGCTCTCCGCCGCCGTCGAGCAGGCCCGCGCCCGGGGCGCCGCCACCGGCGGCCTGACCGCGGGCGACCTCCTGCGGTTCCCGCGGGCGCTGGTGGTCGAGGAGCTGGAGCTGGACGAGGCGGGCCGGGCCGCGCTGGGCCGCGCCGCGATCGCGGCGGTCGAGGACGTGCTGCGCGATCTGGACGCCATGCGCGCGCGCGAGGGCGGATACCTGCTGGCCGACCTCGAGGCGCGGTGCCGCACCCTCTCGGGCCTCGTCGGCCGTCTGGAGGCGGCGGCCGAGTCGGGGCGCGCCGAGCTCGTGTCGCGGCTGAACGCCCGCGTCGAGGAGCTGCGGGCGCAGGCCGGCGTCGAGGAGGCGGCCCTGGCCCAGGAGGTCGTGCGGTTCGCGGCCCGCTCGGACGTCAGCGAGGAGATCACCCGGCTGCGCGGCCATCTCGCCCACTGGTCGGCCCTCACCGGCGCGACCGAGCCGTGCGGCCGCAAGCTGGACTTCCTCTTGCAGGAGATGAACCGGGAGGTCAACACGCTGGGCGCGAAGGCGGAGGGCGCCGACGCGAGCGAGCTCGTGGTGACCGCCAAGGCCGAGCTCGAGAAGCTGCGGGAGCAGGTCCAGAACGTCGAGTAGGAACGCGCGCCGCGGGAGCGAGGGCGCCGACGCGAGCGAGCTCGTGGTGACCGCCAAGGCCGAGCTCGAGAGGCTGCGGGAGCAGGTCCGGAACGTCGAGCAGAAGCGCGCGCCGCGGGAACGGTGCGTGCTTGCGGAGGGGTCGGCAGAGCGGCAGAGGCCGAGCTCGAGAAGCCGCGGGAGCAGGTCCGGAACGTCGAGCAGAAGCGCGCGCCGCGGGAACGGTGCGTGCTTGCGGAGGGTGGCAGGACGGGAATCGGAGCCGCGGGCGACGATTCCCGGGCCGGCGGGGGCGCGCGTGAGCGGCAAGGGAAGCCTGTTCGTGGTTTCGGCCCCGTCGGGCACGGGGAAGACCACCGCCGTCGACACGCTCGTCACGCGGGTGCCCGGACTCGAACGGTCGCGGAGCTACACGTCGCGCCCCCCGCGGCCGAGCGAGCGGGAAGGCGTCGACTACCACTTCGTGGACCGGGCGGGCTTCGAATCGATGCGCGACGCGGGCGAGTTCCTCGAGTGGGCCGAGGTCTTCGGGCACCTCTACGGCACCCGCGCCCTCGACACGCGGCGCCGGCTCGACGCCGGCCGCAGCCTCGTCCTCGTCATCGACGTGCAGGGCGCCCGGCAGGTCCGGGGGCTCGAGCCGGGCGCGGTCGGCATCTTCCTGCTGCCGCCCTCCCCGGCGGTGCTCGAGGACCGCCTGCGGGGCCGGCCCGGCGACCGCCTCACCGAGGCCGAGATCCGGCGCCGGCTGAGCATCGCCCGGCGCGAGGTCCGGCACGTGGGGGAGTACGATTACGTGGTCGTCAACGAGAACCTGGAGGACTGCGTGGAGCGCCTGCGGTGCATCGTCGAGGCCGAGCGCCAGTCGTGGCGCGCGGCCGGCGCCGCCGCGCGGGCGATCGCGGCGAGCTTCGGCGAGCCGGACGGCGGGGGCGCGCCATGGCGCTGATCGCGGTGGGGGTGACGGGCGGCATCGGCGCCTACAAGGCGGTCGAGATCGTCCGCCGGCTGCAGGACGCGGGACACGACGTCGTCGTCGCCATGACGGCCAACGCCCGCCGCTTCGTCGGACCGCTGACGTTCGAGGCCATCACCCGGCGCCCGGTCGTCACCGATCAGTTCGCGCCGGGCGCGAACGCGACCATCGAGCACGTCGCGCTGGCCGCCGACATCCGGGCCCTGCTGGTGGCGCCGGCCACCGCCAACACCATCGGGAAGCTCGCCAACGGCATCGCCGACGACTTCCTGACCTCGCTCTACCTCGTGACGCGGGCCCCGGTAGTCCTCGCCCCCGCCATGAACACCAACATGTACGAGCACCCGGCGGTCGCCGCCAACCTCGCCGTCCTCGAGGCACGCGGCGCGCACGTGGTCGCCCCCGGCGAGGGGTACCTCGCGTGCGGCTGGACGGGCCCGGGCCGGCTCGCCCCCGTCGACGACGTGGTCGCCGCGGTCGAGCGCCGGCTCCGGCGGGACGGGGGCGACCTCGCGGGCCGGCGCCTCCTCGTCACCGCCGGACCGACCTGCGAGGACCTCGATCCGGTCCGCTTCGTCGGCAACCGCTCGAGCGGGCGGATGGGGTACGCCCTCGCCGCCGAGGCGGTCGACCGCGGCGCCCGGGTGGTGCTGGTGTCCGGCCCTTGCCGCCTGGAGCCCCCGGCCGGGGCCGAGGTGGTCGCGGTGCGGAGCGCCGCCGACATGCACGCGGCGGTGACGGGCCGGGCCGACGAGGCCGATGCGGTGGTCATGGCCGCCGCCGTGGCCGACTACACGCCGGCCCGGGGGCCGCGCGGGCAGAAGATCGCGAAGGACTCCGAGACCCTCACCCTCACCCTGACCCGCACCGCCGACGTCCTGCGGGAGCTCGGGCGCCGGCGCGGCGGCGGCCGCCGGCCGGTGCTGATCGGGTTCGCGGCCGAGACCCGCGACGTCGTCGCGCGGGC
Organism: Vicinamibacterales bacterium; assembly: GCA_965207675.1. Taxonomy (GTDB): domain Bacteria; phylum Acidobacteriota; class Vicinamibacteria; order Vicinamibacterales; family UBA8438; genus JAJEEA01. The sequence continues at coordinate 1,821,391 of CBDBMY010000011.1, read as the reverse complement.
CCGGGCCAAGCTCGAGGCCAAGGGGGCGGACCTCATCGTCGCCAACGACGTGTCGCGGAGCGACGCCGGGTTCGACGTGGAGACGAACGCCGCCACGCTGGTCGAGGCGGGCGGGGCGACCGACCTGCCCCTCCAGCCCAAGCGCGACCTGGCCCGCGTCATCCTCGACCGCCTGCGGGACATGCTGGCCGGGCACGAGCCGCCGGAGGCGATTGAGGCCGCCGACCATGACCGACCGTGAGCAGTTGCGGCGGCACCTCGAGTTCTTCCGGGAGCTGGGGGTCGAGGGCGTCAGCCGGGACGCGCGCTGGTACGTGCGCGACCCCGCCGATGCCGTGCCGGATGCGGCGGATCACGGGAACGAGCCCGTGGCGGTGCCGCTGGCTCGCGCCCGCGATTCGCATCGGGTGAGCGAACCGGCGCCGCGCCTGGAGGTCGTCGAGCAGACCGACGTCGCCGGCGGCCCCGCCGCGGCGCCCGACGCTTCGTCGTCGGCGGCGGAGACGCCCGGGGCGGCGCCGGAGACGCTCGAGGCGGTTCGCGAGGATCTCGGCGAGTGCACCCGCTGCAAGCTGCACGGGGGGCGGACGAAGCTCGTGTTCGGGGTCGGCAGCCCCACCGCCGACCTCGTGTTCGTCGGCGAGGCGCCGGGGCGGGACGAGGACCGGCAGGGGATTCCGTTCGTGGGCCGGGCGGGGCAGTTGCTGACCCGGATCATCGCGGCGATCGGCCTGTCGCGCGACGAGGTCTACATCGCAAACGTGATCAAGTGCCGGCCCCCTGACAACCGGAACCCGGAGCCCGACGAGGTCGCGACCTGCGAGCCGTTCCTGTTCCGGCAGCTCGACGTCATCCGCCCGCGGGTGGTGGTGGCCCTCGGCGGGTTCGCCATCAGGACCCTGCTCGAGACCGACGAGGCCGTCTCCCGGCTGCGGGGACGGGTGTTCGACTACCGCGGGGCGAAGCTGATCCCCACGTTCCACCCGGCCTTTCTCCTGCGCAGCCCCGAGCGGAAGCGGGACGTCTGGGAGGACATGAAGCGGGTCCGCGCCCTGCTCGCGGAGCCGAAGTCGGCGCCGTAGACGGCGCCGCCGTCGTTCATCGCCGATGTCCCGCGTCGTCTCCGTGGCCGTCCCCGTCCCCGCCCTCGACCGGCTCGACTACGAGGTGCCTGCGGATCTGCCGGTCCCGGAGACGGGGACCCGGGTCCTCGTCCCGCTGGGGACGCGGGCGATGACCGGTTGCGTCGTCGACCGATCGGGGTCGCCGCCCTCCACCCCGCTCAAGCCCCTGCTCGACGTCCTCGACGTCGAGCCCCTGCTGCCGGCGGGCGTGGTGCGGCTCGCTCTCTGGGTGGGCGAGTACTATGCCTGCGGAGCCGGCGAGGCGGTGGCGGCCGCGATGCCGCCCCTGGCGTGGGTCGTCAGCGAGCGGCGAGCGGAGATCACGGCGGCGGGCCGGGCCGTCCTCGCGGGCCGGCCGGGGGCCGCACGCCGCCGTCTCCTGGAGCTCCTCGCGGACGGCGTTCCCCACCGGGTGGCGGCGCTCGACCCCGGCGGGCCGGACCGCCGGGGTTCCGGACGGGCGCGGGGCGGAGGCCGCCGGGCGCTCCTCGCGACCATGGCCCGTGAGGGGCTCGTCCGGTTGACGCAGCCCCTCACGGGGGCCGCGTCCGCGTTCAGGACGGTTCGCGTCGTCCGGTTGACCGCCGACGGCCGGGCGCGCCTGGCCGGAGGCGCCTCGCTGGGGAGGCGGCAACGCGAGGTGCTCGAGCGGCTCGCGGCGGCGCCCGGCGGGGTGGCGGCGCCGGTGCTCACGGCCGCGGGCGTGCCGGGGGGGACGCTCCGCCGCCTCGCCGAGCTCGGCGCGGTGACGCTGGCGAGCGAGGTCGTCGAACGGGAGCCGGAAGCGATCGAGCCTCTCGACGCCCCGGAGCCGCCGGCCCGCACCCTGACGCCTCGGCAGCGGCAGGTGGTCGAGGCGCTGGAGGGCTCTGCGGGGACCGGCGACTTCGAGGTCGCGCTCCTCCACGGGGTCACCGGGAGCGGCAAGACCGAGGTCTATGCGCGGCTGGCCCGGGCGGCGGTGGCGCGGGGACGGCAGGCGCTGATCCTGGTCCCGGAGATCGCCCTGACCCCGGCCATCGCGGCCCGGCTGCGGGCCGCGTTCGGGGTCCGCGTGGCGGTCCAGCACAGCGGCCTGTCCGACGGCGCCCGCCACGATCAGTGGCACCGTATCCGCCGCGGCGAGGTCGACGTGGTGGTGGGCACCCGGTCCGCGGTGTTCGCGCCTCTGCCGTCGACCGGCCTGATCGTGGTCGACGAGGAGCACGACGCCTCGTACAAGCAGGACGAGAATCCGCGATATCACGGCCGGGACGTGGCGGTCATGCGCGGGAAACGCGACGGCGCCCTCGTCGTGCTCGGGTCCGCGACGCCGTCGCTCGAGAGCTTCCGCCACGCCGACGGCGGCCGCTACCGGCGGTTCACCCTGCCGCAACGCATCGGCAGCCGCCCCCTGCCCACGGTGCGCGTCGTCGACATGCGCGAGGAGCTCGCCGCGCACGGCCCCGACGTCGTGGTGAGCTCCGCTCTCGCCGAGGCCATCGACGACAGGCTCGATCGCCGGGAGCAGGTGCTGGTGCTCCTGAACCGACGGGGGTTCGCGGCCTCGCTGCTGTGCCGCGGGTGCGGTCACACCCTCGAGTGTCCGGACTGCAGCGTGAGCCTGACGTTCCACCGCGCGGCCGGGCGGGCCCGCTGTCACTACTGCGGATACTCGCGATCCCGCCCCGCCGCGTGTCCCCGGTGCTCGGGCACGGTCCTCGAGCACGTGGGCTTCGGTACCGAGCGGGTGCAGGCCGAGATCGAGCGGCGCTGGCCGGCCGCCCGCGTCGCCCGGCTCGACCGCGACACCGTGCGGCGGCGTGGCGCGGCGGCCCGGCTGCTCCGGCGCATGGCGCGCCGCGAGCTGGACATCCTCGTCGGCACCCAGATGGTCGCGAAGGGGCACGACTTCCCGGGCGTGACCCTGGTGGGCGTGGTCTCGGCGGACGTCGGCCTCGGGGTGCCGGACTTCCGGGCGGCGGAGCGCACCTTCCAGCTGTTGACGCAGGTCGCGGGCCGCGCCGGCCGGGGGAGCGTTCCCGGCGAGGCGATCGTCCAGACGCTTCATCCCGGTCACTACGCCATCCGCCACGCCTGCGATCAGGCGTACGCGCCCTTCCATGAGGAGGAGCTGCGTTTCCGGCGGGCCCTGCGGTATCCGCCGGTCGTATCCCTGGTCTCGGCCGTCGTTCACGGAACGCTGCGGGACCGCACCGTGCAGGAAGCGGCGGCCCTCGCGGCGCGGTTGCGCACGGCCCGGCGCCGGTTCACGGTGCTGGGGCCGGCCCCGGCTCCCCTCGCCAGGCTGCGGGGCCGGTACCGCGTGCAGCTCTTTCTGAAGGGGGGGCGCCGTGCGGAGATGCGAGAGGCGCTCCTCCGCGCGCTGGACGAGGATCCGCGCCTGAAGCGGCGCGTGGTGGTCGACGTCGACCCGGTATCGATGCTGTAGAGCTGCCGCCGAACGCGGAGCTTCCGGCCGAGAGGGTCTACGGTCCGAGCTCTCCGACGATCTGGATGGGAGCGGGCGTGAAGCAGAGCACGAACATGACGAGCGCGAACGCCGCGACGAGCATCCGGGTGCGGTCGATGGGCACGTGGTGGTCGAGGGTGCGCGGATGCCTGGGGCCCAGCGCGACGAGCATGACGGCCATCAGCACCGCCCAGACGATCCAGCTCGGGGAATGGAAGGCGAGGGCGAAGAGGACCGCGGCCGAGACGAGGGTCACGTGGGTCGAACGGGCGCCGAAGACCGCGTACGAGATGTGGCCGCCGTCGAGCTGGCCGATGGGGAACAGGTTGATGGCGGTGGCGAGCAACCCGACCCACGCCGCGAATCCCATGGGGTGGACGCTCAGCGTCGACCCCTCGACAACCGGTCCCCAGACGACCCACGCCGCGAAACGGAACAGGAGCGGTTCACCCAGGAACACCGTCAACTCGGCCGCCTCCTGCGCCGGCAGGACCCGCGAGAGGCCGACTCCGACGAAGAGAGCGGGCACGGCGACCACGAAGCCCGCGATGGGGCCGGCGACGCCGATGTCGAAGAGCATGCGCTTGGTCGGAATCGGTTGCCGTATGCGGATGAACGCACCGAGGGTGCCGATGAGGAACGGCGCCGGCAAGAAGTACGGGAGCGACGCATCGACCCGATAGTGCCGGCAGGCATAGTAATGGCCCAGCTCGTGGACGCCCAGGATGGCCAGGACCGTCAGGCTGTACCAGAGCCCGTGCCACAGCACGAAGGGCGGTTCCGTCAGAGGGTCGAGGTCGTCGACGAAACCCTGGTGCTGGCAGGCGCCCACCACCGTGGTGGACAGGACCGTCGCCAGCAGGAGCGCGACGTTCAGCCACGGGCGGTCCCGTCTGACGGCCGCCCCCATCGGAGGTCCCGGCGAAGGGGGAAGCGGCGGCGATCCCTCGCGCCGGTCCGCTGACCAGGCCGGCGGCGGTTCGGGAGCGGGAGCGGGAAGCTGGCTCAAGAGAGATCCGTCCGTGGTGCTCGCACCGCCCGCCGGCGCCGCGATTGCGCCGCGGCCGGCGGCGCGTCAGCCGCCGATGTCCTGGAGGTCCTTGCCGGGCTTGAACCGGATGGTCCGGCCTGGTGGAATGCGCACTTCCTTGCCGGTTCGCGGATTGCGGCCGATGCCCCGCTTGCGCGGCTTCACCTGGAAGACCCCGAAGCCCCGCAGCTCGATGCGCTCTCCGCGCTGCATCGAGGTCCGCATGGCGTCGAACACGGCGTCGACCGCCACCTCGGCCTTCACCTTGGTGATGTCGGCGAGCCTGGAGACTTCGTTCACGATGTCGATTTTGATCATGCGTCGCGGCCCGCGATGTTATGTAAGCATCATAGGTACTGCCATTTACGGCTGTCAAGCCGTGGCCGCACGGGTGCCGGGACGGGAGCGCGATGAGCGGTGAGCTGAGCGGGGCCGCGGGACAGGTGGTCCTGGTGGGCCGTCCGAACGTGGGCAAGTCGACCCTCTTCAACCGCCTGACGGGGACGCGGCGAGCCATCGTCACCCCGCTGGCGGGGACCACCCGCGACGTGCTCGCGGGCGAGGTGGAGTGGCAGCGGCGGGTGTTCTCCGTCGTCGACACCGGCGGGGTCGCGGGGGCGAGCGCCGATCCGATGCAGGAGGCGGTGGCCGACCGCGGCCGGCGCGCGGCCGGGGAGGCCGAGGTCGCGGTGTTCGTGGTGGACGGCCGCGAGGGGCCGGTGCCGGCCGACGACGAGCTGGCGCGCGAGCTGCGGGCGCGAGGCACGCCGGTGGTGCTCGCCGTCAACAAGATGGACGACCGGCGGGCGCGCTCGCACGTGCCCGAGTTCCACCGGTTCGGCTTCGAGCCGATCGTGGAGATCTCGGCCGAGCATGGGCAGGGCATCGGGGACCTGCTGGACGAGATCGCCGCACGGCTGCCGTCGGGCCCGGCCTCCCCGCCCGACGGCGCGGACGCGGAACGGGAGACCGGCGTGGTGGTGGTCGGTCGCCCCAACGTCGGGAAGTCGTCGCTCGTCAACCGGCTGCTGCGCGGCGACCGCGTGCTCGTCAGCCCCACCCCGGGCACCACCCGCGACGCCGTCGAAGACGTCATGCGCTGGCATCGGCGGCGGTTTCGTCTCGTGGACACCGCGGGCATGCGGCGCCCCGGCCGCGTCGCCGGAGGCGGGCGCATCGAGGCGGTCAGCGTCGTCCGGGCGCGCCACGCGATGGAGCGCACCGACGTCGCGGTGATCGTCGTGGACGCGGCGGCGGGCGTCGTGAAGCGCGACGCGGCCATCGCCGGCGAGGCGGAGGCGGCCGGCTGCGGCGTCGTCCTCGCGGCCAACAAGTGGGACCTCGTCAAGGACCGCGGACCCGGGTACGCGGCCCGTTTCGACGAGGACCTTCGCGACGCCCTCAAGTTCGTCGACTACGCGCCCATCGTCCACCTCTCGGCGATGACGGGAGAGCGGACGGGACGGTTGCTGGAGCTCGTCGACGAGGTCGCCGCCGCCCGCCGGACGAAGGTGACCACGGGCGAGCTCAACCGCGTGGTCGCGCGGGCGACCCGCGACCATCGTCCGTCCGGGGCCGGGCAGCGGACGGTGCGGATTCGCTACGCGGTGCAGACCGGCGTGGCCCCGCCGACGTTCACGCTGTTCACGGGCCGGGGGGCGCGGCTGCACTTCTCGTCCGAGCGGTTCCTCCGGCGCCGCCTCCGGGAGGCCTTCGGGTTCGTCGGCACCCCGATCCGCCTCAAGGCGCGGGGAAGGTAGGCCGGTGTATACTGGGTCCGTCTCGGGTGGATGGGATGGCGACAACCGTCAAGATGCCGGAAAGGTCCATCTACAAGCCGTCCGAGGTTTGCGCCATCGCCGAGCTGCAGCCCTACGTGCTACGCTCTTGGGAGGCGGAGTTCCCGGAAATCGGGGTCGCGCCCGGCGACGGCCGCGCGCGCCTGTATCGCCGGGAAGACCTCGACAGGGTGCTCCGCATCAAGCAGCTCGTCTTCGTCGAGGGCTTGACGCTGGGGGCGGCGAGGCGCCGGCTCCTGAAGGAGACGCCGGCGTCGGAGACCGCCGGGTCGTCGGCGTTGGACGAGTTGCTCGGCGAAGAGGTCAGGTCGCGGCTCGACGGCATCAAGAAGGGCCTGCACGCCATTCTGGAGCTGCTGGCCGGGCAGAAGGCCTGACCGGGCGCAGGACGGGACTCGACGGCTTCGGTGTCGGGCGTCGGGTCGGTGTCGGGATGTGGCGCAGTCTGGTAGCGCACCTGACTGGGGGTCAGGGGGTCGCTGGTTCAAATCCAGTCATCCCGACCATTTCGTTCGGCGTTCCTCGACGGTACACCTCCACCGACCCTCCCGCGCGTCGATGCGCGACGAGAAACGGCATAGCGTCATCCAGTCGTTCGCCCCGACCGGCGGTTTCGCCGGACCGCGGGCTCCGTGCGCAGCATCAGGAGGAAACGAGATGAGCACTCGAGTCGAGAAGACGGCGCACGTCGCCTTGGCGCGGCCGTTCGCGGCGACCGTCGGCGCCGCCGCCCTCGCCGTGGCCGCGACGACCGCGCCGACGTCCGCCGACGACTGGCCGCAGTGGCGGGGCGCGGACCGGCTCGGGGTCTGGCACGAGACGGGCATCGTCGAGGATCTGCCGGACGAGCTCAAGGTCGTCTGGCGCGCGCCGGTACGCTCGGGGTACTCGGGTCCGGCGGTCGCCGACGGTCGGGTGTTCATCACGGATTGGCGGGAAGATCCGGCGTCGCGCACGCTGGACGGCACGGAGCGGGTGCTCGCCCTCGACGAGGAGAGCGGCGAGGTGCTGTGGACGCACGAGTGGCCGACGACCTACCGCATGCTGTCGGTGAGCTACGCGGTCGGCCCCCGGGCCACCCCCACCGTCGACGACGACCGCGTCTACGTCGTCGGGGCCACCGGCCGGCTGTTCTGCTTCGACGTCGAGACCGGCGCGGTGCGCTGGCAGAAGGACTACGTGGCCGAGTACGGCACGAGCGTCCCGGTGTGGGGCATCGTCAGCGCCCCCCTCGTCGACGGCGACCGGCTCCTGACCGTGGTCGGCGGCGAGCCCGACGCGCTGGTGGTGGCTTTCGACAAGCGGACCGGCGAGGAGCTGTGGCGGGCGATCGAGGTCGAGGCCGAGATGGGCTACGCGCAGCCGGTCATCTACGAGGCGGGCGGCGTCCGCCAGCTCATCGTCTGGCATCCGCGGGCCCTCGCGTCGCTCGACCCCGAGACCGGCGAGCTCTACTGGGAGCAGCCCTGGGACGTCTCGATGGGGGTGACGGTGGCGACCCCGGTGCGGAGCGGGAACTACCTGCTGGTGTCGCAGTTCTTCAACGGCTCGCTCATGATGCAGCTGAACCAGGACCGGCCGGCCGCGACCGAGCTGTGGCGGGGCCGGAGCCGGAGCGAGCTGCCGGGGGAGACGGACACGATCCACGCGATGGTGACGACCCCCATCATCATCGGAGACCACGTCTACGGCGTGGACAGCTACGGCGAGCTGCGCGCGCTCGACGCCGCCACCGGCGAGCGGATCTGGATGAGCCCCGACATGACGGCGCAGGCGCGGTGGAGCACCGCCTTCCTCGTGCGGCACCGGGACCGGTACTTCGTGAACAACGACGACGGGTTCCTCATTCTCGCCCGGTTCACCCCGGAGGGCTACGTCGAGCTCGACCGCACCCGGCTCATCGAGCCGACAGGAGGCTCGGGCACCCGCACGCCGCACGGCCGCATCGCCGAGCGCCTCGTCAACTGGTCGCACCCGGCCTACGCGAACGGGCACATCGTCCACCGCAACGACCGGGAGATCATCCGCGCGTCCCTGCGCGCGGACGACTACTAGCCCGCCCGTCGTCGCCCGCGGTTGCGTCAGTCGCGGCCGACCCTTGCCCGGGTTCCCGCCGCATCCCGCGTTTCCCGAGGCTCCCTGGGTGGAGTCGCGGGCCCCGCTCGTGGTACAACTTCGCGAACTCGCCGGGGCCTGCGCGTCGCTCTCGGCTCGGGGCGTCACTCGTGTCCGCGTGACACCGGGGCGCCGCGTCGTGTCGGTTTTTGTGAAGCCATGCGGGGCCGGTTCGGTTATCATGCGAAGCAGCGCAAACGACCGGCTCACTCATCACCAGGAGGGAATGTTGGCAAGAGTCAAGAAGCTCACCGAGGCGATGACGAAGACGCAGATGTTCGCGGACATCGCGGAGAAGACGGCGCTGACCCGGCGACAAGTCGCCGACGTCTTCGGGGCGCTGGACTCGGTCATCGAGCGCCACGTCCGGAAGGGGGCCGTCGGTGTCTGCACGATACCCGGCCTGATGAAGATCAAGATAGTCAAGAAGCCGGCGCGAAGGGCGAAGAAGGGTGTTCCGAATCCGTTCCGGCCCGGCGAGACGATGGACGTCAAGGCCCGCCCGGCGAGCACGACCGTGAAGATCCTCCCGCTCAAGAAGCTGAAGGACATGGCCTAGGAGTCTGCGCCGTAGAACGGTGCAGACTCCTAGCAGGATTGGTTGGGCGCCCAGCGGAGCCGAAGGCGACGATGGGCGGGCTAGATCTTGACCGCGGACCCGTTCCGGGGCCGGCGCCGGGCCGTTGCCGCGCGGCTGGTCCCGGAGCGCATGCAGCTCCCGGGTCGGAAGGGGCTTCCGACCACCCGAAGCCTCAACCGTTCTTCGCCCGGTGGCGGGCGAGCGCGATGGCCACGTCGGTCTTGTCCGGCTCGACGGGACCACAGAAGTGGGCCCCGTCCTCGATGATCACGGACGGCGACGACAGCCGCCCGCTGACCACGCACGATGCTCTGAGCTCGATGAGTCTCGACGCGGTCAGGTTGCCGTCGACCCGGCCCAGCACGGTGACGGTTCGGGCGAAGACGTCGCCCTGAATCCTCGCGATGCCGGTGACCGCGACGCCGTGGTCGGGCACGAACACCTCGCCCTCGACCGTGCCTTCGATGATGACGTGATCGGTGGCGCTGATCCGCCCCTTGGCGTTGATGCTCCGGCCGAAGGTCGTCAGGCTGCCGGAGCGGCGCGCGTCTCGATGCGGGGAACCCCCGTCGGGCGGACCTGCCGGGGTGACGCTCGGGTAGCGGTCGCTCGTCGCCATGGGTCGAGCGTGTCGCGAGAGCTGGAGCGGGAGACGGGGATCGAACCCGCGACCAACGGCTTGGGAAGCCGTGACTCTACCACTGAGTTACTCCCGCTCGTCGCCACGCGTGCCCATCTTATCAGAATCGACGCCGATTCAGCTTCGAATCAGGTCCAGCACCTCGTCCCGCCGGCGTTCCATCTCGCCCCGGGTGGCGGCCTCGAGATTCAGCCGCAGCAACGGCTCGGTATTGGACGGCCGCACGTTGCAGTGCCAGGTCGGATACTCGACCGACACGCCGTCCATGTGGTGGACCCGGCCGTCGGCGTAGCGGACGGCGAGCGACTCCAGCTTGGCGGCGACCTGCTCCGGATCGTCGAGGCCGGTGTTGATCTCGCCGGAGATGTGGTAGCGCTCGCGAAACGGCGCGAGCAGCTCACGCAGCGTCAGCCCCCGGGTCGACATGAGCTCGAGGACGAGCAGGGCGGGAATGAACCCGTTGTCCGCGTAGAAGTTCTCGCGGAAGTAGTAGTGGCCGGTGACCTCGCCGCCGAAGACGGCGTCCTCCTCCCGCATTCGCTTCTTGAAGAAGGCGTGGCCGACGCGGTTCATCAGCGCCCGTCCCCCGTGGGCGGCGACCGTGTCCCTGACGGCGTGGCTGGCCCGTACGTCGTAGACGACGGCGGCGTCCGGGGTCCTCTGAAGGAAGCTCTCCGCCAGCAGAGCGGTGACGAAGTCGCCGGGGACGAACTCGCCCTCGCCGTCGACGAAGAAGCACCGGTCGGCGTCTCCGTCCCACGCGATGCCCGCATCCGCGGAGCCGGCCCGGACCGCCTCGACGAGGTCTCGGCGGTTGGCCTCGATCAGCGGGTTCGCCTCGTGATGCGGAAACGTCCCGTCGACCTCGAAGCAGAGCCGGGTCGTGCGGCACGGCAACCGATCGAAGAGGGCCGGCGCGACGACGCCCGCCATGCCGCTGCCGGCGTCGAGCACAAGCGAGAACGGCCGGACGACCGACGGGTCGATGAACCCCAGCACGTGGTCGAGATACTCGTCGAGCATCCGCACCTCGCTGCGCGCGCCCTGCCGGACGGCCGGCGCCGGAAGCGCGTCGGCGGCGAGCATGTCGCGAATCTCGGCGATTCCGGCGTCGCCGCTGAGCGGCAGCGCCTGCCTCCCGACGAGCTTGATGCCGTTGTAGGCCCCCGGGTTGTGCGATGCGGTGATCTGGGCGCCGCCGTCGAGGTCGTCGCGGGCCACCGCGAAGTAGAGCTGGTCGGTTCCCATCAGGCCGATGTCGACGACGTCGGCGCCCTGGGCCCTGGCCCCGCCCATGAACGCCGCCGCGAGGGCGGGCGACGACACGCGCATGTCGCGGCCGACGGCGATGCGCCGCGCCCCGAGATGGGCGACGAATCCCCGGCCGATGAGCTCCGCCAGACCTTCGTCGATCTGTTCCGGGTACAGTCCGCGAACGTCGTAGGCCTTGAATACGTCGGGGTCGAAGGTCATCTCGTCATCTTGCAGCGTCGCTCTCCGGGCCGGACGCCGACCGGCCGGGGCGCCGCGCGAAGGAGCCGCCCGCGTCCGCGGGCGTCATGCCCGGCTGTGGGCCGACAGGATCGATCGGCTTCCGAGCACGCAGCCGGCGCCGACCTCGGCGCCGGCACCGACCCGGCACGCCTCGCCCAGAATCGCTTCCCGGACCGCCGCTTCGGCGCCGACGGCGCTGTCGCCCCACACGATCGCCCGCTCGACGACGGCGCCGGGGCCGATCGTGCATCCGGGCCCAATCACCGACTCGGGGCCGATTCGGGCGCCCTCCTCCACCACGCAGCCGTCCCCCAGGAAGCAGGGGCCGGCCAGATCGGCCCCCGGCGCGATGCGGCAGCCGGCGCCCCGCCGCACGGCGCCGGAGCTCTCCCGGAAGGGCCCGGCCGCGCAGCGCCCGGCCATCAGGTCGCGGTGCGCGCGCATGTAGCTCGCCGGCGTGCCGATGTCGATCCAGTAGCGTCGATCGACGTGGGCGACGAAGGTCTCCCGCCGTTCGACGAGCGAGGGGAAGTACTGGCGCTCGATCGACCACGCCGTGTCGTCGGGGATGCGGTCGAAGGTCGCCGGCTCCAGCAGATAGATGCCGGCGTTGATGGTGTCGCAGGTGATCTCGTTCGGGCCCGGCTTCTCGAGGAAGCGCCGCACGTTGCCGTCGGCGTCGGTCTCGACGAGGCCGTAGTCGGACGGATTGTCGACCGGCGTGAGCACGACGGTCGCCAGCGCCCCGCGCTCGCGGTGCCGCGCGACCGCCGCGTTGAGGTCGATGTCGGTCAGCACGTCTCCGTTGACGACCAGCACCGTTTCCCGGATCCCCCGCGAGGCGAACTTGATCGCGCCCCCGGTTCCCAGGGGATGAGGCTCGATCCGGTAGCGCACCGGCAGCCCCGCCTCGGCGCCGTCGCCGACGCGGGCCTCGATGCGCTCGGGCCGGAAGTTGAGGCTCAGGATCACCTCGTCGATGTCCGGGACCTGCCTCAGCTGCTCGATCTGGTAGTAGAGGAACGGACGGTCGAAGATGGGCACGACGGGCTTCGGAAGCTCGAGGGTGAGGGGGCGAAGCCTCGTGCCGAAGCCGCCCGCCAGAATGACCGCCTTCATTTCGGGGGGGATCTTAGCACCCGTGGTGGGGGCCCCCGCTGCATATGCAACATGCGCCCTCCTCACGCCTTGTCAGGCGGGCGCCTTCGGCGATTCCGCTGGCGCCCTCCCGGGCGCGGTGCAACACGGGGCCCTCCACCACGGGCGCAAGCACCCCCGTCGGGCCGGTCGACGTGTTGCGACCGGTCACTCCGGACACTACAATGGGGCCGTTTTTCCCCATGAATCTGCCGAACAGCCTGACCCTGGCCCGCATCTTCCTGGTTCCGCTGCTCGTGGTGGTGCTGTGGACGGAGTTCGAAGGGAAGGAGCTGGTCGGCGCCGCGATCTTCAGCGTGGCCGCCCTCACCGACTGGCTCGACGGCTTTCTCGCCCGGCGGCAGAAGCAGGTCACGACCTTCGGCCAGCTGATGGACCCGCTCGCCGACAAGCTCCTGGTCACGGCCGCCCTGATCTCGCTCGTGCAGATGGAGCTGGCCCCGGCCTGGATGGTGGCCATCATTCTGGGCCGCGAGCTCGGGGTCACGGTGCTTCGCAGCCTGGCCTGGTCGCGCGGGGTGACGATTCCGGCGTCGCCGCTCGGCAAGGTGAAGATGATGTCTCAGGTCATCGCGATCCTGCTGCTCATACTGGGCCGGGAGCACCTGCGGCAGTTCTTCGTGCTGGGGCAGATCGCGCTCTGGGTCGTCGTGGTCACCGCCCTCGCCTCGGCGCTGGAGTACTATCGGCGGTTCACCCTGGCCGGGACGCACGCGAAGGTCGATCCGTTCCAGCCCCCGGCCGCGCCGGTCTCCGCGGCGCCGGAAGCCGTCGCCGAAGGAAAGAGCCAGCGCGTCGCCTCTCCCTACTGACGGGCGACTCCCTGCTGACGGGCGGCGACGCCACGGGCCGCCCTCGCCCGGAAGGGCAGGCAGGCGCCGCGGCCGACGGATGGCGGAGGCCGCGACGGATGCCCCGCATCGGGCGGCGCCGTCATTGGTCGAGCTGGGCTTCGAGCTCGGAGATCCGCGCGCGGGCCTCGTCGGCGTACTCGCTCGCCTCGAACTCCTCCAGGATCCGCGCGAAGTACGGAATGGCCTCGGTAATCGCCCGGCCCACGGCGTAGGACTCGCCGAGGTAGAAGTAGACCTCGTCGCGCTTCGAGTACTCCGGATCGTTGTCCAGAATCTGCCGGAACCGGTTGACCGCCCCGGGGTAGAACTTCGAGCGGTAGTAGAAGTGGCCGACGGTGAAGTCATGCTCGCTGAGCCGGTCGCGGGCCTCGCGCAGCCGCTCGCGAACCGTCGGCATCCACTCCTGATCGGTCGGGTAACGGTCCAGGAAGTTCTCGAACTCGCGTATCGCGTTCCGGGTCTCGGTCTGATCCCGCTCGGCCCGCCGCATCTGATGGAAGTGCACCATCCCGAGCTTGTACTGGGCGAAGGACGCCCGGGGATGGGTCGGATAGAGACTGAGGAAGTCCTGGAACTCGGCGAGGGCGCGCACGTACGCCTCCGTCGACCCCTCCTGCTCGTAGCTCTCCCCGATGCCCAGCCGCGCCGGGGCCCGGTACTGACTCTGCGGATAGTTGTCGCGGATCTCCACGAAGTACTGACGGGCGCGGCGCCAGTCGCCTTCGTCGAGGGCCGCCGCCCCCCGCTCGAAGAGGAGGCGGTCGGCCTCCACCTCGCCGATGGCGGGAATGTCCGCCCGGGGCGTGGTGCACGCGGCGGCGGTGATGGCGAGCAGCACCGCGAGGCCGCCTCTCGGCCACGGGCGCCGCGCGGGCATCGCCGGGCGGTGGGAAGTACGGATCGACGGACGGTGATGGTAGCTCATGGATGTTCTGGGGCCAACAGCCTCCGGACGTCGGCGGGCAGCCGGGCCGGTCTGCCCTCTCCGTCGACCGACGCGTGCACCGTGTGGCCCAGGGCCGCCGCGGCGCCGTCGCCGGTCCGTCGGACGTCGTACGCGAACCGCACGCGAACCGGAGACAGCAGCTCGGCCCGAGTGAGTATCGTCAACTCGTCGTCGTAGCGGACGGGCTGGCGGTACTCGCAACGCGCCTCGATCACCGGCAGCATGAACCCGGCCGCCTCGAGGTCCCGGTAGGTGTATCCCGCCGAGCGCAGCAACTCGCAACGCGCCACCTCGAACCACACGAAGTAGTTCGAATAGTACGCCACCTGCATCCGATCCGTCTCGGCGTATCGGACCCGAACGGCGGCGCTCCCGCGGGCCACCCCGTCAGCCTTCCCCGACCGCGGCCGCCGGTGCGCACGCGGCCGCGCGCAGCGCCCGGACGGCGGCCGGCACGTCGGGGGCCCCGAAGATGGCGGCGCCGGCCACCAGGATCTCGGCCCCCGCCTCCACGACCCGCGCCGCGTTGCCGCGGTCCACGCCGCCGTCGACCTCGACCGGCGCGCGGTTGCCCGCCTCGTCGAGAAGCCGCCGCACCCGGGCGATCTTCGCGTCGCTCCCCGCGATGAACGTCTGGCCGCCGAATCCGGGGTCCACGCTCATGACCAGCACGAAGTCGACCTCGCCCGCCACTTCGCTCAGCGTCGACACGGCGGTGGCGGGGTTCAGCACGACCCCGGCCCGAACCCCGTGACTCCGGATGTGCCCGAGGGTCCGGTGCAGGTGCGGCGTGGTCTCGACGTGAACCGAGATCGAGGCCGCGCCCGCGTCCGCGAACCGGTCGATGTAGCGATCGGGGTCCGTTATCATCAGGTGCACGTCGAGCGGAAGGCTGGCAACGCGGTGCAGGGCCGCCACCACCGGCGGACCGATGGTGAGGTTGGGCACGAAGTGCCCGTCCATGACGTCGACGTGTATCAGGTCGGCGCCCCCCGCCTCGGCCGCCGCCACCGCCGCCCCGAGGGCCGCGAAGTCGGCCGAGAGAATCGAAGGGGCGATGCGCACGCTCATCGACTGACCTCGAGCGAGATCGCCTCGCCATGGGCGATCTGGAATCCCGCCTGCGGGAACTGGCGCAGAACCACCCCCGGCTCGATGGGATACGGGTGGTCGCCCACCACCGAGACCCGGAATCCGCGGGCCCGCAGCACCTCGGCCGCGGCGTCGCCCAGGACGCCGATGAGGTCCGGCATGACATAGGTGGCGCCGCGCTCTCCGCGGTTGACGAGGACGGAGACGTTGGAGGCCGACCCCAGGGGCGGCGGCTCCTGCGCGACCACCGAGTCGCTCGGATAGCGGTTGGACCGGATCTCGGAAACGCCGCGCAGGCGCAGGGCGTCCTCCTCGAGCCGGGCCCGGGCGCCTCGCTCCGACTGCCCGATCAGGGTCGGCACCGAGCCCGCGCTCGCGCCGGAGCTCAGCCATACCTTGACGCTGCGGCCGCTGCGGGTGGTCAGTCCGGTGGCCGGATCCTGATCTGCGACATGCCCGGCGGGAATGCCCGGGTCGATGCGCGGCAGCGGTTCCACCCGAACCTGCAGCCCGCTCCGCCCGAGGGTCGTCGCCGCCTGGTCCCGACTCAGACCGACGAGGTCGGGCACCGGAACCTCGCGGAACCGCAACGCGACCTGAAGCCCGGCCACGGCGAACAGCAGGAAGACGACTCCCGCGATGGACACGACGGCGCCCGCCACGATCAGCCGCGCCGTCCACCGCCGCGTCGCCGAGGGACCCGGGCCGATGACGGGGGCAGGCGACCGCCGCTTCCGGCGGGCCGCGGAAGGGCGCCCCGCCGGCGGGGGCGCGGAGCGGTCGGATGAGGCAGACATTCTACTCACAAAAATACTACAGGTTCCAGCGGCCGTCACGGTTCGGGTGCGCGACCCGACAGTGAGACCCCGCCGGGAACGACACCGGCAACCGCCGACCCTGACCAGTGTTCAGGCGGCCGTTTCACTAACCCCTGTCGTGCAACCTCGCGGTTCCGCGCATCTCCGGTGTTTCGCCCCGCCGCCCGGGCCGTGCCGGAGCGCCCGCTGCCGCTCCGGCACGACCCGGCGACCGTCCGGACGCCGCGGCTCGACGGGACGAGCTCGTCCCCCGAGGCGACGGCTCGCCCGGAGACGCGCGACGCCTCAGGACGACGGCGAAGAAAGCGTCCAGGCCATGGCCGAAGGGCGTGGTCGACAGGCGGCCGCGGTCGTCGAGCGCGGCGTGGAGGCCCGGCGCGGCCGGGCCCGCCCGGTCCGGGCCCACGGGCTCGAACTCGGGATGGTCGTCGAGGAACGCGGCCACGACCTCCTCGTTCTCGTCCGGCTCGCTCGAGCAGGTCGCGTAGACGAGGACCCCGCCGGGGCGGACCGCGCCGGCCGCGTGGCCGGCCATCGACCGCTGCGCCGCCGCGAAGCGGGGAAGGTCCACGGGGCGGCGGCGCCAGCGTATCTCCGGATCGCGCCGGAGGATGCCGAGCCCCGAGCAGGGCGCGTCGACGAGAACCCGGTCGAACACCGGCCCGAACGGGGCGGGGCGGCGCAGATCGAGGCGGACGACGGCCGCCGCCGCACCCGTGCCCGCGAGGGTGCGGCGGAGCAGGCGGAGCCGGGCGGGCCGGAGGTCCCCGGCGACGAGCAGGCCGGCCCCGCCCATCGCGCCGGCGATGGCGGTGGTCTTGCCGCCGGGGGCGGCGCAGGCGTCCAGTATGCGTTCGCCGGGGCGGCCGCCGACCAGCTCGGCCACCAGCTGGCTGGCCTCGTCCTGGGCGAGGAAGAGTCCCCCGCTCGCGATGGGGGTGCGATAGGGGTTGCCGGCCACGACGGTGAGCCCGTCGCGCGCGAACCGCGTCGGTTCGGTCCGCACGTCGTGCTCCGCGAGCCGCCTCGCGAGCTTCTCGCGCGTGGTGAGGAGCCGGTTCGCGCGCAGGGTCAGGGGGGGCGCGGTGTTGTTGAATCGGACCCAGTCCTCGACGGCGGGGAGGCCGTGGCGGTCGAGCCAGCGCTCGGCCAGCCAGCGCGGATGCGACCCCGTCACGCTGAGGTACGCGAGCCGGGCCTCGCGACCGCCGGCCTCGCCCGGCGGAGGAGGGAGGCCCGGCTTCTCCCGGGTCGCCGCTATCCGCCGGAGGACGGCGTTGACGAAGCCGGCCGCGCTCGACCTGCCGATCCGGCGGGCGAGCCGGACCGATTCGTCGACCGCCGCGGCCGGGGGGACGCGGTCGAGATGCAGCAGCTGGTAGGTCCCGAGCCGCAGCACCGTCAGCACGTCGTCGTCGATGCGCGCGACGGGGCGGTCGGCGGCGCGCCCCACCACGTGGTCGAGGGCGGCGAGCCAGCGGAACGTCCCGACCGCGAGCTCCGTGACGAGGGCGCGGTCGCGGTCCTCGGCAAGCGGATCCCTCAGCTCGGCCAGCGCCCGCGGCAGGTCGTCGCCGCGGAGGACCGCCCGCACGACGTGGTAGGCGGCGGTGCGGGCCTGGTTGGCGCGAGTCATGGCGTCCGGCCCGCCGGCGGCGCGCCGGCTTCCGAACGGGTCTCTGCCCCTGCCGGTCCCGAACGCAGGGAGATGGGGCTCGACGCAGGGCGTCCGCGCTGCTCCGCGAACCCACGGTTGCAGGACACCGGCGTCGCCAACGCGCCGGGAGTCCACACTTCGCGGTCGACCGGCTGATCGAGAGCCTGATCGCCGCGATCGCGGGGCGAGCGGCTCATGCCGGCGGCGGCGCCGGCCGGAAGACGGCGCCCGGGGCGATGCGCCGCCCCGCGAGGAAGTCGCGCGTCGACTGCGCGCGGCGCCCCTCCGGCTGAATCTCGAGTATCGACAGCACGCTGCCTCCGCCGCAGGCGACGCGCAGCCGATCGCCACGGGCCTCGACGACGGTGCCGGGGGGCGGCGCGGAGTCCCGGGCGGGCGCGGACCCGGCGTCCGGCGCCGTGCGCCGTATCAGGTATCGCGTTGCGTCGAGGAAGGCGAACGCCGGCGGCCAGGGGTCCAGTCCGCGCACGAGGTCGTGCACGGTCCGGGCCGGCCGGGTCCAGTCGATGCGGCCGTCCTCCCGGGTCAGGCGGGGCGCATAGGTCGCGAGGGCGTGGTCCTGGGGCCGCTCGCGGGCCCGCCCCGCGGCGATGTCGCGGACGGTATCGAGCAGCAGGTCCGCCCCGAGCGCGGCCAGCTCCGGCTCGACGTCCGCGCTGGTTTCGTGCTCCGCCACGGGCCGGGACACGCTCGCGAGCATCGGACCCGCGTCCATCTCGCGGACCAGGCGGATCATGGTGACGCCGGTCTCCCGCTCGCCCGCGATCACCGCGCGCTGTATCGGCGCCGCGCCCCGATAGCGCGGGAGCAGCGAGGCGTGCACGTTGACGATGCCGTGGCGGGGCGTGGCGAGCACCTCCTCGGGGAGAATCTGCCCGTAGGCGACGACCACGCCGAGGTCGGCGCCGCTCGCGGCGAGACCGGCCGCGAAGCCCGGCTCGCGCGCCCGTTCCGGCTGCAGCAGGGGAATGTCGTGGTCGAGGGCCGCGGCCTTCACGGGGGACGGCCGGAGCCGCTGACCCCGCCCGCGGGGGCGGTCCGGCCGGGTCACCGCCAGCACCACGCGCTCGCCCGCGGCGACGAGTCGCTCCAGTGAAGGCACCGCGAAGTCGGGGGTCCCGAAGAAGGCGATCTTCACCACTTGCCCGCGCGCTGGAGCTTCCGCACCCGCCGCACGATCTGCTCGCGCCGAAGGCCCCGCATCCGGTCGACGAACAACTTGCCGTCGAGGTGGTCGAGCTCGTGCTGGAGCACGCGGGCGAGCAGCGTCCCGCCCTCGATGGTGATCTCCGTGCCCTCGCGGTCGTAGCCCTCGACGACCACCCGCGCCGGCCGGGTCACCCGCGCCGTGAATCCCGGCAGGCTCAGGCAGCCCTCCTCTTCCCGCTGGGCGCCCTCCTGCTCGACGATGCGCGGATTGACGACGGTGACGAGATCGCCGATGGACCGCCCGGCCGAGGGGTCCGCGACGAAGACCCGCAGGCCGACGCCCACCTGCGGCGCGGCCAGGCCGATGCCGGGGGCGGCGTGCATCGTCTGGATCATGTCGTCGATCAGCGTCTGCAGGTCGTCGTCGAAGTCGACCACCCGTCGGGCCGGCTGGTGCAGGGCGTCGGCGCCGTGGCGCAGGATGGGGCGGATCAATCGGATTGCCCGTCCGAATCGGCGCTGCGCCCGTCGTCGGCCCCCAGCTCGCGAAGCACCTCGGCGCTGTTGCCGGCGGGGTACCGGCTCGGGTCCTGGATGCGGAGGCGGGTCGCCTCGGCCGCCCTGGCGAGATCGAGCGGGCTGCGCCCCGCCTCGTCCTTCGCGTCGAGGTCCGCACCGAGCTCGGCGAGGAACCGCACGACGGTGGTGAAGTTCCGCTGCGCGGCGGCGTGCAGCGCGGTGTCGCCGCGCAGGTCGGCGGCGTTGACGTCGGCCCCGTGCTCGACGGCGGTCCGGACCGCGTCCATCACCTTGCGTTCGTCCTCGTCGGGCTTGCGCAGGGCGCTGTTGAAGAAGCGCCCGCGGTTGGCGGGCCCCCGCGCCGCCGCCACCAGGGGAGGAACGAAGCCGCCCGCGACGTGGGGCGGCCCCACCCCCCCCGCGCGCTCGAAGACCGCGCGCCACCGCTCGAGCGTCGTCAGCCGGGGGTCGGCGCCGGCCTCCGCGAGCTCGCGCATGGCGTCGGCGTCGTGGAACCACGCCGCGAGCCAGTAGGGCGTCGCGCTGACGAGGGCCGGGGCGAACGCCCAGTCCTGGCTCGCCCGCCGCACCGGGGTCCCCGCCTGCAGCCGGAGGTTGGGGTCGGCGCCGTGGGCGAGCAGGGAGCGCACGAGCCTCCTGTCGCCGCGCAGCACGGCCGCGTGCAGGGCCGTGTAGCCGCCACCGATGCCGTTCGGGTCGGCACCGTGCTCGAGCAGACGGGCGGCGAGCTCGCCCTGGCCGCTGAGCGCCGCGAGGGCGAGGGGCGACGCCCCGGTCGGGGCCGGGCTCTCCACGTCGGCGCCGCCGCCGATCAGAATCTCGGCCGCCGCGACGCGGCCGTGCCGGGCCGCGAAGAGCAGCGGCGTGAAGCCGCCCCGGTTCCACACGACGCCCTGGTCGTACTGCGACCCGTTGGTGGCCTCGGCGTGCATCATCCGCGGGCGCACCTTCGAGCGGGCCTCGACGTCCGCCCCGTGGCGCACCAGGATGGCCGCGACCTCGTCGTGACCCTGCGCCACCGCCCACATCAGGGCGGTCTGGCCGCGGGTGCTCTCCGCCGCGTCGACGTCGGCGCCGGCCGCGACGAGGACCCGCACGCCCTCGGCGGTGCCGGCCCGGGACGCGGTCATGACCGGCGTCTCGCCCTCCGGCAGCTCCGTGTTCGGGTCGGCGCCGGCCGCGACGAGGCGCTCGATCATCGGCGCGCTGCCGTTCTCGGCCGCCAGCCAGAGGGGGGTCGCGCCGAGCTCGTTGGCCGCGTCGGCGTCGGCGCCCGCCGCGAGCAGCAGCCCCGCGACGCGCTGATCGTCGCGGAACGCGGCCCAGTGCAGGGCGGTGGCGCCGTCGGGCTGACGCTGGTCGGGGTCGACGCCCTGCCGCAGCAGGCGCTCGACCGCGTCGGCGTCCGCCGCCCGGGCGGCGGCGATCAGCGGGAGCTGGTCGGTGTTGGCGCGGGCCGGGGCAGGGGCCGCGGCCGAGACGAGGAATGCGGCCGAAGCCGCGAGGGCGCCGACCAGCGGCATCGATCGACTCGCGGGGACGTTCGCGCTCATCGAGGTTCTCCTGGATCTCCCGGATCCGGACGGGCCACGGACACGCCTCGCGGCAATCGAGCCATGGCAATCGCCGAATCATGCTACCGCAGGTGCGGTCCGTGGTGAAACCCCCAGGACCCGGGCCGCCCCGTCGTTGACACCGTCACCGAAAAGCGGCGACACTATTCTGTCCTGCGGGCCGGGGGAAGCCCGTTCGCGGGCGGTGCGCATGCGATTCCGTCGTCGGAGCGGAGGCCTCGCCTGCGCGCGCTCCCACGGCGCTGAAGCTCCTCGCGCTAGCGATCGTAGGGTGGGCGACATCCCATGACACGACATCAGCCCCCGGCGTTCCGAAGTTTCCCAGGCTTGGCCGGACTGAGCACCGCGGTCGTCGCCGTCCTCGCGAGCACGTTGCAGGCCGCGGTGGCGGGCCAGTCCCCGGCGGTCTCGCCGCAACGTGCGCTGCTCGACCGGTACTGCGTCACCTGCCACAACAGCGCGCTCGTGGAAGGCACGGGCGAGGTGCGCTCGGTGCTCGTTTCACAGCTCCGCACGGTGGGGCTGTCGCTCGACACCGTCGACGTCGACAACGTCGCCGAGGACCCGGAGGTCTGGGAGGCGGTGGTGCGCAAGCTGCGCGTCGGGGCCATGCCCCCGCAGCCGCGCCCGCGCCCCGACAAGGCCGCCTACGACGGCTTCCGCCGATGGCTCGAGGACGAGCTCGACCGCGCGGCCGAGGCGAGGCCCGACCCGGGCCGGACCCTGGCGTTCCACCGCCTGAACCAGACCGAGTACCGAAACGTCATTCGCGACCTCTTCGACCTCGACGTGGACGTCGGCGAGTGGATTCCCGCCGACGCGCCCGATCGCTTCGGCTTCGACAACAACGCCGGCGCCCTGTCGCTGTCGCCGTCCCTCTTCGAGCGGTACGTATCGGCCGCCCGCAAGATCAGCCGGCTCGCCATCGGCGAGCCCCCGGCCGGCGGGGCGGTCATCGCCACCTACGAGGTTCCCCTGAACATGCAGCAGGAGAACCAGCAGAGCGAGGACCTGCCCTTCGGCTCGCGCGGCGGGGCCGCGGTGCGGCACCACTTCCCGGTCGACGGCGAGTACCTCATCAGGCTGCGCCTGCGCACCAACTACGTGGGCTACGTGCGCGGCATCGACCAGGCCCACGACGTCGAGATCCGGCTCGACGGCCGGCGCATCCGGACGTTCACGTTCGGCGGCGACGCCCCCGGCATGCCCGCGCCCATCAGCTTCGCCGGCAACATCCGGGGCGACATCGAGTGGGAGTCGTACTCGCTGAACGCCGACGACGGCCTCGAGATCCGCATCAGGGTCGACGCGGGTCCGCACGTCATCGGGGTGTCCTTCCCGCGCGAGACGTGGGAAGAGGAGGGCGTGCTGCAGCCGCGGCAGTCCGGCTTCGCCCTCGCCGTCAACGACATGCCGGACGGCAACCCGGCCCTCGACAACGTGCAGATCCACGGCCCGTTCACGGTCGACGGCCCCGGCGACACCCCGACGCGGCGCCGGCTGTTCTCGTGCACTCCGGCGAGCGAGGCCGACGAGCGCCCCTGCGCGGCCGAGATTCTCGGTACCCTCGCCCGCCGCGCCTACCGCCGCCCGGTGTCCGACGACGACCTCGACACCCTGCTCGACTTCTTCGACATCGGGCGGCAGGGCGGCAGCTTCGACGCCGGCATCGGCCTCGCCGTCGAGCGCGTCCTCGCCGACCCCGAGTTCCTATACCGCATCGAGCACGACCCCGTCGACAGCCCGCCGGGCGCCATCTACGCCATTCCCGACCTCGACCTCGCCTCGCGGCTGTCGTTCTTCCTGTGGAGCAGCATTCCCGACGACGAGCTGCTGGCCGCGGCCGAGGACGGCTCGCTCGGCGACCCCGCGGTCCTCGAGCGGCAGGTGCGCCGCATGCTCGCCGATCCGCGGGCGACGGCCCTCGTCGACAACTTCGCGGGGCAGTGGCTGCACTTCCGCAACCTCGAGGGCGTCTATCCCGACCCGCTCATCTTCCCGGACTTCGACGACAACCTGCGCGAGGCCTTCGAGGCCGAGACGAGCCTGTTCATCGACAGCCTGATCCGCGAGGACCGCAGCATGCTCGACCTGCTGCGGGCCGACTACACCTTCGTCAACGAGCGCCTCGCCGAGCACTACGGGATTCCGAACGTCTACGGGAACCGCTACCGCAAGGTGACCCTGCCGGAGGACGAGTGGGCGGGGCTGCTGAGCCACGGCAGCGTGATGACCGTCACCTCCTATCCGAACCGGACGTCGCCGGTGCTCCGCGGCAAGTGGGTGCTCGAGAACCTGCTCGGCGCCCCGCCCCCCGAGCCGCCGCCCGACGTGCCGACCCTGGAAGAGGAGAACGAGGCGGGCGAGCCGCTCACCATGCGTCAGTCGATGGTGCGGCACCGCGAGGACCCCGCGTGCTCGGTGTGCCACGCGCCGATGGACCCCATCGGGTTCTCGCTCGAGAACTTCGACGCCATCGGCCGGTGGCGCGCCACCACCGCGGGCGTCCCCGTCGACGCCTCGGGGGTCCTGCCCGACGGCGCCGCGTTCGAGGGCCCCACCGGGCTCCGCGACCTCCTGCTCGCGAGGCCCGACGATTTCGTCGGCACCGTGACGGAAAAGCTGATGGGCTATGCGCTGGGGCGTGCGATCGAGTATCATGACGCTCCAACCGTCCGGAACATCGTGCGTGAAGCGGCCGGCGACGACTATCGCTGGTCATCCATCGTCCTCGGAATCGTGAAGAGCAGCGCGTTCCAGATGCGGAGGTCCGACTCATGATGATCACCAGGAAAGCCATCCCGCGCCGCACCGTGCTGAGGGGCATCGGCGCCGGCTTGGCGTTGCCGTTGCTCGACGGCATGGTCCCGGCGTTCGCGGCCATCCGCAACAGCGCCGCCGCTCCCGTCCGCCGCTTCGGCGTCTTCTACGTGCCGAACGGGATGGCGATGAAGCACTGGACCCCCGAGGCCGACGGCCTCGGCTTCGAGTCGACCCGGCTGCTCAGCCACCTCGACGCGTATCGCGACCAGATGACGGTGCTGACGGGCCTGAACGGGGTGCCGAGCAACGCCGGCGTCCACGCCAGCGCCGCCACCCGGTTCCTGACCGGCGTGACCCCGGCCCGCACCGAGTCGAACCTGCGCGCCGGCGTGTCCGTCGACCAGCTCATCGCGCGGGAGACGGCGAGGCACACCCAGCTCGGCTCGCTCGAGCTGGCCCTCGACAGCCGCGACGTGTCGGGCTCGTGCGACGTCGGCTTCAGCTGCACCTACACCAGCAACATCTCGTGGCGCAACGAGACCACGCCGCTCCTCGGCGAGAACAACCCGCGCGCGGTCTTCGAGCAGCTCTTCGGCGACAGCGGGTCGACCGACGCCGCGACCCGGCTCGACCGCATCCGCAAGGACCGGAGCATCCTCGACTCGGTGTCGGACAAGATCGGCGCGCTGCAGCGCGGCCTCGGGCCCGCCGACCAGGTGCGGGTGAACGAGTACCTCGAGGCGGTGCGCGACGTCGAGCGCCGCATCCGGATGGCCGAGGCGCAGAGCGACCGCGAGCTGCCGGAGGTCGTCCAGCCCGCCGGCATCCCCGCCACCTACGGCGAGCACGCGAAGCTGATGTCCGACCTGCTGCTCCTCGCGTACCAGACCGACCTGACGCGGGTCGGCACCTATATGATGGCGCGGGAGATCAGCGGCCGGACGTATCCCGAGATCGGGGTGCCCGACTCGCACCACCCGACCTCGCACCACCGCGACGACCCGACCCTCTACGAGAAGATCGCGAAGATCAACGAGTACCACCTGTCGCTCTTCGCGTACTTCCTCGAGAAGGCGCGGGCGACGCCCGACGGCGACGGCAACCTGCTCGACAACATGATGGTGCTCTACGGCGCCGGCATGTCCGACAGCAACCGCCACGACAACAAGGGCCTGCCCCTCGTGCTCGTCGGCGGCGGCGGCGGGAAGCTCCACGCCGGCGGGCACCTGCGCTACGAGGACACGTCCATCTCGAACCTGCACCTGACGGTGCTCGACAAGATGGGCGTCCGCGTCGACAGGATGAGCGACGCCACCGGCAGGCTCGAGCTGCTGCCGGTGGGCTAGCCGTTCTCCTCGACGTGGAGGATCGGTAGAGGCAATACCTGGGCCCGGCATTCGTGCCGGGCCCTTTCTTTTGGGGGACCGGCGGCGCGATGGCGCGGCCTCCCTGGCGCGTCGCCGGCCTCGGCCTCCCGGCGTTGCGTATCGGGGAGCCTGGAGCCGGGTCCGGATCGTGAAGCGCCGGTGGCGATGACGCGGCCGGGAGGTCGCTGACGGAAGTCACGTTGCCGTGCGTCGGGCGCGCGGGGCCGTAGTGGCACTGACTGCGATCGAGCCGGTCGGCACCCTGCGCCGTCACGTATCGAGGGAGGGCGGAATGACCAGACTGCGAACGGGTTTGTTGGCGGGCGGGATGGCGGCGATGCTCGCCGTTGCGACCGGTTTGGCGGTGGAGCTGCAGCAGGACGCCGGTGTGATGATCGACGCCGACGACATCGGGGGCGTCGTCACCAGCAGCGCCGGACCCGAGGCCGGGGTCTGGGTGGTGGCCGAGACCACCGATCTGCCGACCCGCTTCATCCGCATCGTGGCCACCGACGACGAGGGGCGCTACGTGGTGCCCGACCTGCCCGACGCGACCTACGAGCTCTTCGTGCGCGGCTACGGCCTCGTCGACTCGCCGCGGGTCACCGCGACGCCGGGCCAGACCGTCGACCTCGAGGGGGTGGTCGCGCCCGACGCCCGCGCCGCCGCCGCCGTCTACCCGGCCGCGTGGTGGCTGTCGATGCTGGAGCTGCCCGAAGGCGAGCAGTCGCAGCAGGAGCTGGGCAGCCGGGTGACCGGGTGCATGAACTGCCACCAGGTCGGCAACCGGGCGACGCGCGAGATTCCCGGCGACATCCTCGACGCGGCCGACTCGCACCTCGCGGCGTGGGACCGCCGCGTCGCGATGGGCCCGATGGGCTCGAGCATGGCCAACATGTGGGGCGGACTCGGCGACCAGCGCCGCATGTTCGCGGACTGGAGCGAGCGCATCGCGGCCGGCGAGGCCCCCACCCAGACCCCGCCCCGGCCGGCCGGCATCGAGCGCAACGTCGTCGTCACCCTCTGGGACTGGGGCACGGCGACCGACGGCCGCACCGACAGCGCCGCCTCCGACGTCCGCGACGGCACCGTCAACGCCGACGGCCTCGTCTACGGCGTCGTCCAGCCGAGCGACATCCTCGCCGTCCTCGACCCCGTCGAGCACCGCGCCTTCAACATCGACATCCCGTCGGGCGGCCCCGTCATCCAGGGGCAGACGCCCGAGTCGCCGTACTGGGGCGACGACCCCGTATGGGCCCGGCAGTCCGACCCCCGCAGCGTCGCCATGGACGGCGACGGGCGGGTGTGGCTGACCGGCCGCATCCGCGCCCCCGGCGAGCAGCCCGCGTTCTGCACCGACCCCGCCAACGCCTTCGCCGCCCACTACCCGATCGCGCAGGCCACGCGGCAGGTGTTCATGTACGACCCCGAGACCGAGGCGTTCTCCGAGATCGACACCTGCTTCTCGGCCGACCACAACCAGATCGGCGAGGACGAGCGCATCTACTACGGGTTCAACGGCGGGCTCGGCTGGATCGACATGGAGATCTGGGACGAGACGGGCGACGCCGAGGCGGCCCAGGGCTGGTGCCCCGGCGTCGTCGACACCAACCGGGACGGCGTCATCACCACCGGGTGGACCGAGCCCGACGAGCCCGTCGACCCCACCCGCGACCACCGCATCCAGTTCGGCTGCTACTCGCCGGCCGCCAACCCCGCCGACGGCAGCGTCTGGTGCTCGGGCAACGGCCGCGCCCAGCGCCAGCTCGTGCGCCTCGAGCTCGGCGACAACCCGCCCGAGTCGTGCACGGCCGAGCTCTACGAGCCGCCCCCCTCGATCATGAACCCGGGCGCCTACGGCAGCGGCGGCCTGCACCTGACCACCGAGGGGGTGGCTTGGCAGGACTGGCGGGGCAGCGGCCACTTCGCGCGCTTCGACCGCAGCCGATGCGAGGACATCTCGGGCCCGCAGGCCGACGGCCAGGGGTGCCCCGAGGGCTGGACCTTCTTCCGGATGGACAAGCCGACGTACCAGAACGCCGAGGCGTTCCCCATCAACTCGGACGAGAGCTACCTCACCCAGGTCGACCACCACGACGTCCTCGGCCTCGGGCGCGACGTGCCGTTGTACGGCGTCGTCAACACCGACTCGCTCGAGGTCTTCAGGCCCGACACCGAGGAGTTCGTCACCCTGCGGGTGCCGTATCCCCTGGGCTTCTTCTCGCGGTCGTCGACGGGGCGCGTCGACGACCCGACGACCGGCTGGAAGGGCAAGGGGCTCTGGTCGAGCTACTCGAACTACGCCGCGTGGCACCTCGAGGGCGGCCCCGGCACGAACCAGAAGGTGATCAAGTTCCAGATCCGGCCCGACCCGCTGGCGCACTAGTGGTCGGCGCACTCCGCCTGCCGTAGCCGCTGGTTCGAACATGCGCCTGGCGTGGTGCCGGCGAAACGTCCTGCCGACGCAGCGGGCCACTCCGGGGTCGCCGGCCGGTTCCACTGATGCCCGTCGGGCGCAGCCGCTCCGCCATCCTTGCGGGAGGCGTGCGACGAGTACCGGAGGCTCCGGCGCTGAGTCGCGACTCGGGCCGTGCGTCGGTGCCTCGGTCGTCCCCGACGACGCCGATAACTTCGTCTACGGCGTCGTGCAGCCGAGCGACCTCCGTACCCGCTGGGCTTCTTTTCCGGGTCGTCGACGGGCCGCGTCGGCGACCCGACGGCAGGCAGGACGGGCAAGGGGCTCTGGTCGAGCTACTTGAACTACGCGGCCTGGCACCCAGGGGGACCCGGGCACAACCAGAAGTGATCGAGTTCCAGGAATTCGGCCCGACCCGCTGGCGCACTGAGCGCCGCCTTGCGACCGGGTGAAACGGCGGCCGTCAGCGGCGCTGTTCCACTTCTCTGCGTTCCCGACTCTGTTCTGTCCCCTCAGCTTTGTCGGTGCACCCTCCTTGCGGGCTGATCCGGGTTCGCCCGTCGAGCTCGTCCGTCCGTCCGTGCGGGTCGGCCGCTTGTCCCAATAAACACGCGCTGTCGGTAGAAAACCGTGCGCAGTTCCTGCGACGTCCGCGGAGTCGCGTTGTCCGAATGGCGCCGCGGCGAACGGGTTTCGGGGGCGAGCGCCTCCGGCCGGCTTTTTGCAGTCCCGTTTGTCGCTGATCAGACCAACGTCTGTGCGAGCTCGAGACCCGCGTCGGGCCGGGGCCGGTGTCGGCGCCGATCGACTTCGGCGGGACGGTTCTCATCGCGGTGGTCGAGCCTGCCGTCGGCAGCCGATGGCCTGGTTGGGCAGTGCCCATGCCGGTCGGCCAGGAGACGATTGAGAGTCGATGGCGGAGGAAAGCAGTGCGACAAGACAGCCGTTCGGACGATCTGGGGCTTCTGGGCCGGAGCGACGTCATGGCCCGCCTTCGCGGCAGCCTGCGGCGGGCGGCCGAGTCGCCGTTTCCGGTCCTCGTGACGGGCGAGAGCGGCTCGGGCAAGGAGCTGGTGGCGCGCGGCGTCCACCGGCTGAGCGCCCGGCCCGAGCGCCGGTTCGGGGCCGTCAACTGCGCCGCCCTCACCGACGATCTCGTCGAGGCCGAGCTCTTCGGCTACGTCCGGGGGGCCTTCACCGGCGCCGTGACCGACCGGGCGGGGCTCTTCGAGGCGTGCGACCGGGGCACCCTGTTCCTCGACGAGGTGGGGGAGCTGTCGCCCCGCGCGCAGGCCAAGCTGCTGCGGGTGCTGCAGGACGGCGAGATTCGCCGCGTGGGTGACACGGCGCCGCGGGCGGTCGACGTGCGGGTCGTTGCCGCCACCAACCGTCCCCTGGAGAGCGACGTCAGGGCCGGCCAGTTCCGCGAGGACCTGCTGTACCGGCTCGACGTGCTCCGCCTCGAGGTGCCGCCGCTCAGGGACCGCGGCGACGACGTCGTGCTGCTCGTCGATCACTTCTGGCAGCGGGCGCAGTCGCTCACCGGGAGCCGGGCCGCGCCCGCCCGCGCGACCCTGGAGGCGCTGGCCCGCTACCACTGGCCGGGCAACGTCCGGCAGCTCGAGAACATCGTGGCGGCGCTGGTCGTGCGAGGCCCGCGGAGCGGCGTGGTGGGGCCGGCCCTGCTGCCGACCGCGATCACCGGCGGGTCGAGCGGGCCCGACGGCACGCCGACCCTGCACGAGGCGCGGCAGGTGTTCGAGCGCCGCTTCGTCAGCGGCGCCCTCGCCCAGGCCGGCGGCCGGCGGGCCAAGGCGGCGTCGGCGCTGGGGGTGACCCGGCAGGGGCTGGCCAAGCTGCTGAAGCGGCTCGACCTCGAAGATCCGTCTCGCGCCGCCGTGCGCTGCAGTGACGATACGCGCTACGGCGAGCGGCCGGAGTCGTGAGGGCCCGGGAGGGAGCCGATAGCGACGCGCCCGCGCCATGGACGCAAACGGTGGAGACAGAAGAGAGACAGAGGCCAGAGGAGAGCGATTCCTTATGGTAGTCTGGGTGAGACTGGGGGTTCAGGTGCGAGCGATCATCGCTGCCGTGGTCTTGATGACGTGGGGCTGTGCGTCGGCGGTGGATGAGCCCGCGGCGTCGCCGGCGGTGCCACCAGCCGCCGGTGCGCCTCCAGCGTCCAGTGGGTTCACCCCGGAGCAGACCGAGTTCCTGCGCTGGGCCGTCCGGGAAGCGGTCGAGGATCTCCCGACCAGGGGCGATCTCGAAGTTCTCGAGCAGCGGCTGGAGCCGAAGATCGAGAGAGGGTCCAACAACCTCATCAAGTGGTTCGTCGGGACCGCCCTCGCCGGGGTCGGGGTCATCGCGGCGATCTTCTTCGGGGCCGCGGCAAAGGGCGGGCGTGCGCGGCGCACCGTTGCCGGCGTTTTCATCGTGGTTTCGGCCACCCTCACGATACAGTGTGCGCACGGGCGGCCGGGGACGGGCGAACAGCCCCCTCGGCTCGCGCAGCCACCGGGGGCGCAGACCAGTGTCTTCAAGGACTGTGCGGACTGCCCGGAGATGGTCGCGCTGCCCGGGGCCGACGTGGCCATCGGCCGGTACGAGGTCACGATGGGAGAGTTCCGCGCCTTCGCCGAGGCGGTGCCGGATGTCGGCGACGAGGTGTATTGTGGGAGGCGCCCCTGGTGGCGCCCTTGGGGGTTCTCCGGCACGTCGCCGACCGATCGCCATCCAGTGGCGTGCGTGAGCTGGAACCAGGCGCACGCATACCTGCGATGGCTGTCGCTGGAGACCGGCCGGGAGTACCGCCTGCCGACGGGCCCTGAATGGGACCGGGGCGCCGCCGGCAGCCCCATGGGTTGCTTCTTCCGCATCAGGAACCAGCCCGGGGCCTGCGGAGTCGGCAGCTACGCGCCGAGCGACGCCGGCCTGTTCGACATGGTGGGCAATCTGTGGGAGTGGACGAACGACTGCTGGGACGGGGACTGCGATCGAAAGGTGCTGCGCGGCGCCAGCTTCCGGAGCCCGAGCTCGGAGCTGAACCCGGATGCGCGAACGTGGGCCCGCCCCGAGCACAACGACACCAGGGTCGGCTTCCGGGTCGCCAGGACGCTTCCGTGACGCCGAAGTGCTCAATCGACCGGACCTGATCGCGCTACAGTAGAGGCACTTACTCCATCGATTGCCGGCCGAGACCGACATGCGCGGAATGCTGCTCGTCGTCATCGCCGTGGGCATCGCCTGGGGACCGCGGGGCGGGGCGGCGCAGGAGCTGGGGCACGTGTTCGTCGAGGTCCTGGACCGGGCGGGACGGCCCGTCCCCGGCCTGACCGCGGCCGACTTCGCCCTCCAGGAGAACGACGTCGATCTCGAGGTGGTGTCGGTGCGCCGGGGCACGCCGCGCCCGATGCGCATCGCGCTGGTCGTCGACAACGGCGGCCGCGTCGCCGCGCGGGCCGAGCGGGACGCCCTGCGGGACGGCCTCGCCGCCTTTCTCCGCACGCTGCCGCCGCGGCACGAGGTCTCCATCTACACCATCCGCGGCCGGGTTCGCCGCGTCGTCGGCCCGACGGCCGACCGCGGGGCCCTCGAGGACGCGATTGGTCGGGTGCGCGTCGGGGCGCGCGCCCGGGTCGGACTGCTCGACAGCGTCCGCGAGGCCTCGGAGGAGGGCTACGACGACGACGAGCCGTTTCCGGTGGTCGTGCTGGTGTTGCCGAACGGGGACGAGGACCTCGGCGACGCCGGGACGGACGTCGAATTGCAGATGGCCCGGTTCGCCGCCGCCGGGCTCATGCTCCACGCCGTGGTTCTCGAGCCGCGGAGCGCGCGGGGCCGGGCCGCCGGGGAGGCACCACCCGTTCCCGGCATCGCCCGAGAGCTGACGCGGTTGCTCCGCGGGGTGTACATGACCCTCACGTCGCGCAACGAGCTGTCGTTGGGCTTGTCCCGGCTCGCGAGCCGGTTGGCGGCCGGCTACGATCGGATGTCGATGCAGTACCGGGTGAGCTACGTGCGCTCCGGCGGCGAGGACGCGCAGATCATGGTCGGGGTGAGGCGGGCCGGCGTCGATGTTCGGCCCCTGCCGCAACTCCAGTTGCGTTGAGCGACGCCTCGGCACCATCAGCTCGACCGCCGGGCAGCTCGTCATCGACGTGCCGCAACTCCGGCGCGTTGAGGCGACGCCTCAGCATCATCGACTCGACCCTCGGGCAGCTCGTCATCGACGTGCCGCAACTCCGGTTGCGTTGAGGCGACGCCTCAGCCCGTCGATCGACCCGGTACCGCTCAATCGGAGGCGAACCGGTCGCGCCGGTGCGCCCGTCGAGCCCCACGACCTGCCCGTGGTGCCGCCTACAGTCGCCGTCATGTAGCGGTCCTCGACGAATCGATCACGGCGCGCCGCAGCCCCCGTCGATGCCCACCTCGTCAAGGCGTGCGAGGTCGGCCGGAGCGAGTGCGGGCACGGCTCGCAGGAAGAGGGTCGTGGCGGCCAGCCCGAGCACGCCCCCGACAAGGCTCAGCACCGTACTCGGTCAGGAGCTGGCGTACGAGCCGGCCCCTGCCTGCCCCCAGCGCCGCGCTGATGGTGAGCATCCGACGCCAGGCCGCGCCGCGAGCCAGGAGCAGCCCCGCGGCGTTCACGCAGGCGACCAGCAGCACGATCACCGCTACCACGGTCAGGATCGACAGCGCCGATCTGTACTCGCCGACCATCTCCTCCAGCAGCGGAACCACGCGAACGCCGCTCCCGCCGAGCAGTGGCGGGAAAGCGCCGCCGCCCTCCTGCAGGATGCTGCCGGCTTCCGCCGCCGCTTGCTCCGTCGAAACGCCCGGTCGGAGCCGTCCGAGCGCTCTGAACACGGTGAGGCCGGCGCCGCCGGGTCCTGACGCGCTTTCCCTGGCCGGCGGCTCCATGACGTACGGAAGCCAGAACTCGCTGTCAGGTGTCGGGAAGTGGAACCCTTCGTCCAGCACGCCCACGACCACGTGCACGTTGGAGCCCAGGTCGACGGCAGTCCCGACGATGTCCGGGTCCGACGCGAAGTGGTTCGTCCACGCCCGGTGACTCAGCAGCGCGACGCGCGGCGCGCCGGTCCGCGCTTCTTCGTCCAGGAAGAGCCGGCCCAGATGCGGCGACCCCCGGAGCAGCGGGAACAGCGACGGCGATGCCCTTGCCCCGCGCAGGGCGACCCCGTTCCGTTCGCCGCGCAGCTCTTGGTAGGCGGCGAGCTGCTCGAACGACTCGGCGTGCTCCTGCAGCAGGGGCAACGAGCGGTTCGAGAGCAGTATCTCCGAGACGCTTCCGAGCAGGCTGGAGGACTCGCCGATGCGTACGATCCGGTCTGGGTCCGCGTACGGCAGCGGCCGCAGCAGGATGCCGTTGACGATGCTGAACATGGCGGTGTTCGCGCCGATGCCGAGCGCGAGGATGAGCGTCACGGTAACCGCGAAGCCGGGGCTTCGCCTCAGGCCCCGGAGCGCAAGGCGCAGATCGCGCCCCAGATCGTCGAGCCAGCGCCCGCTCCATGCGCCGCGGGTGGGTTCCCCAAGCGGGACGAAGTCGCCGATCTGCCGGTCTCCCTCGGCCTGACGGCGGCGCCCGGAGTGCGGCCGCGACGGGTCTTTCATCGCCTCACCTCGTTCGTTGGTCGCCCCCGTCGGTGTTGGCTGGTCACAGAGCCCGCAGCGCGGGGACGGGCAGTCTGCTCCCCGGTTGGCCTCTCGCCGACGGGGATCTCACGAGCACGCAGGGCGGCGCCAAGTTCGCGCAGCGCGACGTCGTCCGTGATCCACCGCTGTCGAGCGAGGAGCTCCTCCGGCCCAAGCGGCAGGGCGCAGGGCGTCCCGTCGGAACAACCCAGCCTCAGAAACTGTCGATGCTGCGTTTGTCCGCGAAATCGAGGAGGTTCTCGGGGCTCTCGTCGGGGTACCGCACCACGACCCGCAGCATCCGGGCCAGCGACAGAGAGCGCCCAGTCCGCAAGCCCGCCGTCCGGCACCAGCCCCTCAGCGCGCCGCGAGACGCACCCACCCAGGCCGCCCAATCGGCGATGGTCTTCGGATCGCTCGGCGAGTCGATGACCGGCACCACGATCCCAACCCATCGCCGGACGGCGTGGGGCACCGCAGTGTCAACGTTGCCCGATGACGTGAAGTTCCGGTCTCCGGTCATTTCTCATGCAATATGTGACACGATAGACGCTACCGAACGGTGTTCCGTTCCTACCATAGCCTCAGCGCCGAGTGAAATCAACCGCATGCGTTGTGCGCATCCGTGGTCCCGCTGAACGGGATGACGCGCACGCTGGTCCGTACACGTCCTGGCCCACGCAGGTGCCGCCTGCCGAGCGGTGGACGCCGATCCTATAGTGCGTGCACTTCTTGCGGCAGTTTGTACGGCACTTCTCGCTTGAAGCTTCACGTGCCTGACTGTCATGCTTGGCGCGCTTGGTCGGTGGGGCGATGGTTGCTTCCGATCTCACAGGAGGTGTAGGATGTTGGAGCGTGGTCTTGCCTTTTTCTTCGTGGCGGCTGCCCTTTTGTTCTCCCCAGTCGGAGTGCACGAGCCGGTTCGTGCACAAAGCGAGACGTGTATCATGAGCGTCGTCTGCAACGTCACTCCCACGGAATCGATCTGCGTCCACACGAAAGTGTGCTTTGGTGGAGGTTAGAGGCGAGGGCTCGAGACAGCGTGCGCCATCGTTGAGCTTGGCCCATGTACTTGGAGTCATGACATCAACACTACGATCGCCGCTATTGCGTTGGAGTGTTGCCGGCAGTGTGTTCGTCACGATTTCGGCGTGCAACTGGGAGGTCGATGAGCCGCTCCCCGCTGGGCACCAAGGGGCCGAGGTCCGCTCTCCGCAAGCGGTTGCCGAGTCTGATCGGCTCGCTGCTGAGGCGGATCGGGCGCTTGCCGAGCAGGGAGACGCTGGGGCGCAGGCTCGTCTCGCGAAGGCGCACTATCTTGGGCTCGGCGTGACGCAGGACTTCCAGGAGGCGTTGCGCTGGGCCCGTTTCGCCGCCGATCAGGGTGACGCCCTTGGGCAGGGTGTACTGGCAGCGGCGTACAACACTGGGAGCGGCATAGCGCAGGACTTCGACGAGGCTCTGCGCTGGGCCCGGCTCGCCGCCGATCGGGGAGACGCCTGGGGACAGGCCGTCTTGGCGTCCCTGTACAGAACCGGGCGCGGCGTGGGGCAGGATTTCGAGGAGGCGGTTCGCCTGTACCGCCTCGGCGCCGAACAGGGAGACCCCGGTTCACGACTCTCCCTGGGGATGATGTACATGGCCGGCCAGGGTGTGGAGCAGGACTACGTCTCTGCATACATGTGGATGTCTCTGGCAGCATCCGGTCCGGGCGTCAGCGGGGGGACGCTCGAGTTCCTGGCAGGGGTCATGACGCCCGAACAGATCGCCGAAGCCGAGGCCCGGGCGCGGGACTGGGGGCGGTAACCTCGAAGCGCAGTGCCCTCATCGGGTGGACCGCTCGTCACCCGCCGGGGCGTGATATGAGCGGGTGTCGATGCAGTACTGGGTGAGCTTAACCTTAACACCCGAGTTCCTGCTGGAGCGCGCGGTCCGCCACGTCGCGTACGGGCAGGAAGACCTGGATCGGCTCGCGCTCCGGGGCCTCTCGACCTCCGTGACCTGAAGCGGCGATGGCTCGCCGCGCTGGAACGGGCGCGAGCGCTGGTGGCCACACTCCCCGACGAGGTCGGTTGCCTGTACGTGGGCCCCGACTGCCATCCCGTCGCACCGAGTCCCGCGTCCGACGGATTCCGCTCGCTGACCCGCCACCGGGGACGCGTCCGCGGCGCTTGGCGTTCCGTTTCGCCCCACCGTCAGGGGTAGGGGTCGTCGGTCGGTCACGCGGCCGCCCATGGCGCCGCGAGGTCCCGCAACGAATCGATCACGGTGCGCCGCATCCGCGCCCCTCATACAGTCCCACGTCGTCGATCTGCACGTCGACCGCGCTCTGCGCGAGGTCGAAGGTGACGCGGGCGCTGCTGTCGTCCTCGGGGCTGATGAACCGGTGCCGGAACCGGTGGTAGCGCCGGGTCAGGCTCGCGCCGGTGCTGCGGGTGGCGGCGCCGACGTCGGGGTGGAAGCCGGTGCCGACGAGGCTGCGGTAGTCACCCGGCCCGGTGTCGACGTTGGTCTCGATGTAGCGGATGTCGTCGGCCCGGGCCGAGTAGCAGAGCGAGTACTCGACGTCCTTGCGGATCGCGACGGCGTGCCAGAGCTGCACGCGCCAGCGCTGAGGAGACGGCTCGTCGATGGTGAAGTCGGCCTCGCCGTCGAAGGTCACCGACGCGTTGGTCAGCCCCACCCGCCACGCGCCCCGGCCGTCGAAGGCGCCGCCGCTGCTGATGAGGTTCGCGCTCTCGGCCCGCGGCGGCTCGTCGACGACGTGGAACACGAAGTCGTTGCTGAACAGGCCGTGGGGGTTCTGCACCTGCAGCAGGTGCATGCCCGCGTCGGCGGGCAGGCGGGCGAGGCGGACGAGGGCGATGTCGTCCTCGCAGTCGGGCAGCGTGCCGGTCTCGCACTGCACCGAGCCCTCGACCCGCCGGCCGTCGACGACGAGCCAGGCCCCGGGCTGGACGTGCTCGCCGCGCAGGCGCATGGGCCCGTTGGCGTGCAGCTCGGGGAACTCGGCGGGCCGGCCGCCCGGGAACATGGGCAGGACGGGCAGCTCGAGGGGCCGCAGCGTCGGCTGCGGGTGCTCGTAGCCGGTGAGGTGCCCGAGGCGGGCCGTGATCGTCAGCACGAGGTCGACGCCCGCCGCGGCGAGGTTGAACAGCCCCCGGCGCGAGTAGAAGCGACCGTTGGCGGCGCGGTAGGCGCCGGCACGGTAGAACAGCGACAGCGTCTCGGCGGGCAGCCGGAAGGGGAGGTGGTTGCCGAGCACGATGCCGGTCGCGTGCAGGACCACCCCGCCCTCCGACGCGGACTGCTCCAGGGCGTCGAGGAGGTCGGCGACGTCGGGCCGCGAGACGGTGTCGGCGTTCAGCGTGAGCTGGCGTCCCAGCGCCCCCGAGAACCCCACGCTGCCCTCGACGATCATCTGGAACATCTCCCGGTCGCTCACGAAGCCGAACCGCTCGGGGAACCCGCGGGTGTCGCCCCCCACCAGGTCCGCGAAGAAGAAGCGGTTCTGGACGGCGTTCTTCCAGCGGTCGTTGGCGCCGCGCCACGACGGCACGTCCATGCCGCTGCCGCCCATGTTGGTCGCGGTCCAGAACGGCAGCCGGTGGCAGTTGGCGCACTGCTTCGTGTCGTGGAACTCCCGGATGCCGACGCGGGCGCGGGCGGTGAGCTCGTTGGTGTACGGCCGCTCGGGCGACGGGGGATAGGGGACGCTGAGGAGGTACTTCGCCATCGCCGCCCGTTCCTCGGCGGAGACCCGTCCGGGCTTGCCTTCGTCGTTGGTCTCGCAGTCGCCCAGGTCGCACATCGTCGTCGCCAGCGAGCCGTCGATGAGATGGCCGGTGCAGCTCTCCGGCACGTCACCGTCGCAGTTCGGCTCGATCGGCGTCCGTATGGTCGCGGTGTTGATGCCGCCGAAGGGGTCGCCCGGAATGCCGTCCCAGTGGTAGGGGGCGCTGCCGCGCAGGCCGCGGATGTCCTGGACCAGCCGAGGCTGGATCTGGTCGCAGCCGAGGTCGCAGAGCGGCGTGTCGAGCACCCACAGCAGCTGGTCGGTGTGCCCGTCGGGGTGGCAGCTCGCGCAGGCGAAGGTGCCCGTGCTCGACGCCTCGGCGCTGTTGAACGCGATGCGCCCCCGCTTCAGGTCCGGCTCCGTCGGGTCCTCCAGCGCGATGGTGGTCTCCACCGCCGGCGCCGCCGGGTCCGACAGGTCGACCACCGACACGCTGTTCCCGAGCGCGTTGAGCACCCAGGCCCGCGCCGGCGCCCCCGCCGCGGTGCTCTCCAGCGCGACCCCGCGGGGAATGGCCCCCACGTCGGTCCGGCCCAGCACCGCCCCGGTGCCGGCGTCCACCGTGAACACCCGGCTCGACGCCGCCGCGGTGACCACCAGGGTCGAGTCGTCGCCGCTCACCGCGATGCCGAACGGCGTCGCCAGGGCCTCGTCCCGCGCGGGGTCGGCGGGGGGCAGGGGCTCGAGCTCGAAGAACGCCGGCGCCCCGCAGCCGCCCCCGCACGCCACCCGCGTGATGCGGTTCAGAAAGGCTCGGTTCTCGAGCTCCGCCATGCCGTGCCCCTCGGTGCCCGCCTTGCCGTTGGCGTCGTTGCGGGCCTCGGTCTGCGCGATGAACACCCGGCCCGACGAGTCGGCGGCGACGCCGTAGAGCAGGGTGCCGAGGGTGTCGACCACCTCGACCAGCTCGTCGGTGGCGGTGTCGAACACGTAGAGGTCGCGGTCGGGGATGCCGGGGTGGCGCACGATGTCGGCGACGTAGCCCAGCGACAGGCTCTGCGCGTTGCCGTCGGGCGCCTCGGTCACGTGCGCGCGGGCGTCGAACGTGCACAGCCCGCCGTCGATGTTCTCGGGCCAGCACCCCGAGAGCTGGGTCTGGTTGTTCGACTCGAACGGCACGACGTAGAGCCGGCCGCCCGCCACCGCGAGGGCCCGCGGGTCCTGCGCGGTGATCTGCAGGAACGTGGTGACCGCGCGTGACGCGACGTCGACGACGGCGACCCGGTTCGACGACGACAGCGCCACGTAGGCCTTCGCGTTGCCCGCGAACGCGATGCCCACCGGCTCGTCGAACCGCGTCGACCGGGTGGCGGCGTCGAAGACCTGGACGGTGGCGAGCACGTGATGCCGGGTGGGGCTGGCGGGGTCGGCGTCGATGACGCTGACCGAGTCGGAGACGTGGTTCGCGACCCACACCTCCCTGCCGTCGGGCCGCACCGCCACCCCCACCGGGTCGAGGCCCACGTCGATGCGGGCGACGACCGCCCGCGTCGCGGTGTCGATGACGTCGACGGTGTCGGCGGGGGTGTTGGCGGCGTAGACCAGCGACCCGTCGGGCAGGAGGGCGACGGGGTTCGAGTGGGGGCTCTCGTAGTTGTAGTGGCCGACCTCGGCGGCCTGCACGTTGAACGCGGCGGTCCGGCCGTTGGCCGCGCCCGGCGCCGGCGGAACTGCGGCGTAAGCGGGGGAGTGGCCGCCGCGTGGCTCGCCGGCGCCGCCGTCACGGCGATGGCCGGTCTCGGCGCCGGCGGTCTCGTCGAGCGGCGGCAGGCCGACCGCCTCGAGCGCCTGCTCGATCGCCCGCTGGACCGCGCTGCCGGGCGCGAGGTCGGCCGCGGACTGGCGAATGGCGTCGGCCGCCAGCGGGAACGAGACCGCCGGGGGCAGCAACTCGGTGAGGGCGCGGCGGAAGATCTGCCCGATCGGCTCGCGATGCGCGGGGCCGGCGCCGGCGACCCACAGGCCGGTGCCCCGGTTCGTGCCGCCCTCGACCGCGAGGTGGAAGGCGTGGCCGAGGATCATCGTCGAGTTGCCGCCGCGGCCGTCGTCGCAGCAGTCGGCGTACCCCTCGACGAGCTGCCCGCCGGCGAAGGCGAACCGCGTATAGTGCCAGGCTCGGTCGCCGGCGGCGAGGGCGAACTCGGTCCGGAAGGGGTAGGCGCCGGGAGCGCCGTGCGACCACGGATCGGCGAGGGTTGCGGCAGGGTCCCCTCCGCTGCCGCCAGTCGGCCGGGCCCCGGCCGGCGGGCCGACCCCCACCGCTCCGGTGCCGGCACGGAAGACTCCCGCCGCTCCGGGGAGGATGACGGACAGGGCGCCGACCGCGTCGCGGCCCTGGGGCGAGGCCAGGATGAACCGCCCCTCGTCGCACAGGGCGGGAAGCGAGTGCCATACGCCGCCGACCCGCACCGGGAAGCGCGCCGTCTCGCACGTGTAGGCGCGGTCGTCGTGGTCCGTGAACCGCCGCGGGCCGGGCCGCGCGCTGGCCCCGAAGTCGGTGGCGATGCCGGCGCCGGGTCCCGCATCGGGCTCGCCGGTCAGCCCCGCGGGAAAGGCGTTCACCGTCTGGACGAGTCCGCCTCCCAGGGCGTCGACGAAATGGACGCGCCCCTCGCCGGTCGCCGCGCGGTACGCGAGCGCGTACGAACCGTCGGGCCATGGGAGGACGACCAGCCGCGGAGGAGCGGCCGGCGCCTCGCCGGTCCCCTGGACGATGCGCGCGGCGGCCTCGCCGGGCGACAGGACCGGCTTCGTCGCGACCTCGACGCCCCGGTGCAGCGCCCCGAGCAGCGAGACTGTCACGCCGCGGTCGAGCTGGCGCGAAACGCCTCCCCCGTGCACGGGTATGCCCGCCACGTGCTGGGTGAGCTGTTCGTGGGTGCGTTCCGTCAACGCACGGTCGGCGCGGCGGGACGTCACGACGAGTTCGCCGGTCCGCACCATGCGGTCGACGGTCGCGTCCCACTGCCGCAGTTCGCTGACGGGGGTCGCGTAGCCGACCGACATCGTCAGGGTGCCCGCCGGCGGCTGGGTCGTGGCTTGACGGCCCGTGGACAGGATCGCCGCCCCGATCACGACGGAAGCGATCGCGAGTCGTGGAGCGGTTCGCATTCCTCCCCTCCAGAACTCCGGCGCGGCGGGCCCGCGGCTCGTCGAGGGCGACACCCCGGCGCTCGGCTCGAGCCGCCACGCGAAACACTCTTCCGAGAGTATAGCGCCCGCCCGGTGTGCTGACGGCGGGACTGTCCCGGGCGACCCCCTCGTCCTCCGCGGAAGCCGATCGTGCAATCGTGGCGGCCGGGGCCGGACCACCCTCATGACCATCCGCAGTTGGTGGACCTGCGCCAGGCTGGCCTACTCGAAGCGCAGCGCCGTCATCGGGTCGACGCTCGTCGCCCGTCGGGCGGGGACCCCGCAGGAGGCGAGCGCAACCGCGATCAGCACCAGCGGCGCCAGCAGCGTCAGCGGGTCGTCGGCCGCGACGCCGTAAAGAAGGCTCTCCAGCACCCGGCTCACCGCCCACGCGGCGACCGGGCCCAGGAGGGTGCCCGCTCCGACGAGCGCGGCACTCTGCCTCAACGCCAGCGTGACGATGCGCGTGCTCGCGACTCCCAACGCCGTTCGAATGCCCCTCTCGCGCTCGCGTTGC
This sequence comes from Vicinamibacterales bacterium, assembly GCA_965207675.1. Classification (GTDB taxonomy): domain Bacteria; phylum Acidobacteriota; class Vicinamibacteria; order Vicinamibacterales; family UBA8438; genus JAJEEA01. The sequence continues at coordinate 1,780,699 of CBDBMY010000011.1, read as the reverse complement.
GCCACGGTGTAGCTCAGCTCAGCAGCCCGTAGATGCCGACTGCTGCAAGCACCGGTTCGCAGCGACGATCGCCTCGCGGAGGAACGGGACGACGGCCAGGGGCGTTGATAATGGTGCACGCTCCCGGCGCCCGAATCCGCCGGAGCTGCTGATCGGCTTCGACGAGAGCGCTCGCCGCCCGGCTCTGAATCATCTGCCTGCCACTCCATTCCTTCGCGTTGTGCCTGTAGCTCGCTCCCCCGTCAGGTTCTCGATGGTGTTTCGTCGTCCGTAGCGACCGCTGCAGCGATCCCTTCGGTCCCAGTCGCTGCGCCGTCAGCGTTGGCCCCGTCCGTCGGGATCGACACCCCGCGCCGGGATTACTCGTCCTCCAGCTAGCGAAGCCGGCGGGAGACGGGCGGAACCGCCGAGGGTGTGAAGTGAACTGACGTAGGGCGAGGTGTGCTCACTTCTTGCGGCGGTTTGTACGGCACATCTTGCTTGAGGCCCGCACGCTCGAATGCCACGCTTGGCGGCAACTGACTGGTTGGGCGAATTGTTGCTCGCGATTCACAGGGGGAGGTATGATGTTGAAGCATTGAGGGCGGTTAGCGTCCGAACCGTAATTCGCGGAACAGTCCCACGCGGCAGTTCTCCAGTGTTTACAGGCACTTACAGCCATTCAGAGTTTCGCGAACTTCAGCGCTGGGCACTAGCCCAAGTTTACCAAGTTGACCGACCATTTTGACGATTTTGGCCCTATTTCGGGGTTGTCGTGTCTGTAAGTTGCTGATTATAAAGGGACTGGATTTGAGAGAACGCGATGTAGTGCCATAATTTTACAGAACGGGTTGACTTCGGCAGAGGCGCCCGATATCGTGGCCATCGTGTTCATTCGCCGCACGCAGACACGGCGCACAGACGACGGAAAGCCCTACTTCGCCCATCGGCTCGTCCACAGCGAGCGCGTCGGAAGCAACGTCCGGCAGCGCACCCTGCTCAATCTCGGGCGCCATTTCGACATCCCCCAGGCCCAATGGCCGCAGTTGTGCGCCCGCATCGAAGACCTCTTGACCGGTCAGGCGCCCCTCGTCGCCAATGGCCCGCGCGCCGTCGAACACGAAGCGCAGCGCATCGCCGCGCACTTGGTTGCCCGCGGCGCGCCGGTGAGCGGCGCGGCGGCCGGAGCGGCAGACATCCAGACCCTCGATGTCGATTCCCTGCGTCTGGTCCGCCCGCGCAGCGTCGGGGTCGAGCAGGTCGGCCTGTGGGCGCTTGAGCAATTGGGTCTGCCGACCCTGCTCGCCGACCTCGGCGTCAACGGCGCCCTGCGCGCAGCCGCGGCCGGCGTCATCGTCGGCCGCCTCGCCCAGCCCGCCTCGGAGCGGGCGACGCACCGCTGGCTGGCTGAGCGCAGCGGCCTCGGGGAGTTGCTCGGCGTCGACTTCGAGACCGTCGGCGCCATGCAGCTCTACCGCGCCTCGGACGCGCTGGTGAAGCATCGCGAGGCGATCGAGGCGCATCTGTTCGACCGCGCGATGGGGCTCTTCGACCTCCAGCCGACGGTGACCCTCTACGACCTGACCAACACCTACTTCGAAGGCGAAGCGGGCGAGCAGCCGCAGGCGCAACGCGGGCACTCGAAGGAGAAACGCAGCGACTGCCCGCTGCTGACCCTGGGCCTGATGCTCGACGCCAGCGGCTTCGTGCGCCGCTCCAAGGTCTTCGCCGGCAACGTCCGGGAACAGCGCACGCTGGCCGGCATGCTCGGGGCGCTCGGGGCGCCACCCGGCGCCCTCGTGGTCATGGACCGCGGCGTCGCCACCGAAGCCTGCATCCAGTGGTTGCGCGACCACGACTACCGCTACCTGGTCGTCAGCCGCGAACGTCACCGTCAGTTCGACGCCGCGGCCGCCGTCTCACTCCGGACCCAGTCCAACCAGACCGTGCACCTGCAGAAGGTGGTCTCGACCGACCCCGACGAGGTCCGCCTGTACTGCTACTCCGAAGAACGGGCCGAGAAGGAGCGGGGCATCGTCGAGCGTTTCGCCGCTCGCTTCGAGGCGGCCCTGACCCAGCTCCACGAAGGGCTGGCGCGGCCCCGCGCCCACAAGCGGCTCAACCAGGTGTGGCAGCGCATCGGGCGGCTGAAGACGAAGCACTCCCGCGTCGCCTCGCACTACCAGATCGAGGTCACCGCCGACGAGACCGGCGAGAAGGCGGTCGCCGTCACCTGGACCCGCCGTCCTCGGGACGGCTCAATGGTCACTCACCCGGGGGTCTACTGCCTGCGCAGCAGCGAGACCGAGTGGGACGAAGACGCCCTGTGGCGCACCTACACGACCCTCACCGACGTGGAGGCGGTGTTCCGCTCGCTCAAGTCCGAGCTCGGCCTGCGCCCCATCTACCACCACAAGCCGCGGCGGGCCGACGGCCACCTGTTCATCACCGTCATCGCCTACCAGCTCGTGCAGGTCATCCGCACCCGCCTGCGCGCACACGGCAACGCCGCCAGTTGGACGACGTTGCGGCGCATCCTGGACGGCCAGCAACGCGTCACCGCCACCTTCCGGCGTCCTGACGGGCACACGCTGCATGTGCGCACGGCCACTCAAGCCGAACCCGGGCAGCGGGAACTCTACGACGCGCTCGGCGTCGACCCCCACCCCGGGGGCGTCCGCAAGACCGTCGTCTGACCGCCCCCCTCACCGTTTGGTGCACGTTTGTAGTGCCACTCGGGGATTGTTGCCGCCGTAAGCCCTTTACTTGCAACAGGTTGGTTTTGGGGTTGGTAAACTCGGGCTAGACGAAGGGCTGGTGTCCGTCTGTGCGACCGTCACCCCGGGATCATGGGTTCTGACGTCATGACATCGACACTGCGCTCACCGTTGCTACGTCTTGGCACGGTCGGTTGGCTGTTCGGGGCAGTCCCGGCGTGCACCGGGGAAGTTGCCGAAGAGCCGCTTCCCGCTGATCAGAGAGTCGCTCGGGTGCACACTCTGGAAGCGGTTGGGGAGTCGGATCGACTCGCGGCCGAACAGGGAGACGCTGGCGCGCAGGCTCGTCTCGGGCAAGCGCACTATCTTGGGCTCGGCGTGGTGCAGGACTTCCAGGAGGCGGTGCGCTGGGCCCGGCTCGCCGCCGAACAGAACTCCGCGCTCGGACAAGGGGTGCTGGCGGCTGCGTACAACACCGGGAGCGGCGTAGCGCAGGACTTCGCGGAAGCGCTGCGCTGGGCCCGGCTCGCCGCCGACCAGGGCGACGCCAGGGGACAGACCGTCTTGGCGTCCCTGTACAGGGGGGGGCGCGGCGTGGCGCAGGATTTCGAGGAGGCGGTTCGTCTGTACAGGCTCGGCGCCGAGCAGGGCTACCCGGGCTCACAGGCTTCCTTGGGGGTGATGTACATGGCCGGGCAGGGCGTGGAGCAGGACCTCGTTTCTGCGTACATGTGGATGTCCCTGGGAGCCTCCGGCCCGGGCATCGGCGGCGGCGGGCTCGATGTTCTGCGCCAAGTCATGACGGCCGAGCAGATCGCGGAGGCCGAGGCCCGGGCCCGTGAATGGAGGCGGTGACCCTACTCGAACCGAAGCGCTCTCATTGGGTCGATGCTCTTTGCCCGCCAGGGCCGGAAGCCAGCAGGCAACGAGCCCTGAGGTGGCCAGCGCGAGCGGCGCCATGAGGAACGTCAGCGCATCGTCAGTTGCGACCCCGTAGAGCATGGTCTCCAGCACGCGGCTCGCCGCCAACGCAGCGGTCATGCCCACGACAGTGCCCGCGCCGACGAGCATCGCACCCTGCCCCAACATGCCGATTCCGATCTCGCGCTCCCGTTGCGCTACGGTGTAGCTCCAACAGTCCGTAGACGCCAACGGCTGCAAGTACCAGGACGAGCGCGACGAAGAAGGCGTAGAGGCGCAGCCACGCGAGGGCCGACGCGACCACGAGTAGTGGAACGGTTGGTGTGTCGTCCCCTCGCGAACTCTGGCGCGACGGGCCGGCGGCTCGCCGAGTGCGCTGCCACGGCCGCCCTGCCCTCACGCGCTAGCCGCGCGAAACACGCTTCCGAGAGTGCAGTGCGGCCGCCTTCTACGCGGCGGTGAACCTATCTATCCCCGGTCGACCCCTCGTGGAGCGAGGCATCGCGAGCATGCAAAGCGGCCCCGAGCTCGCTTAGCGCGAGGGGGTCCGTAATCCACCGCTGCCGAACGAGAAGCTCGTCCCGACCGAGCGGCAGATCACAGGACGGTCCATCGGAACGGCCGAGCTTCAGGAATCTCTCGAGACTCCTGGTGTCGGCGAAATCGAGGAGGTTCTCGGGGGCTCCCTTCCGGGTACCGCACCACGACCCGCAGCATCCGGGCGAGCGACAACGAGGGCTTGGCCCGCAGACCCGCCGTTCGACACCAAGTCCGCAATGCGCCGCGAGACGCCCCCACCCAGGCCGCCCAGTCGGCGATGGTCTTCGGATCCTTCGGCGAATCGATGACCGGCACAACGATGCCGACCCATCGCCGGACGGCGTGGGGAACCGTTGTTTCAGCCCCTTCTGGTGATCTGGAGTGCGAATTCATGGCAATTTGTTATGATATCCGTGAGGCGAATCGCCTTGCGATGACTAGAATCATGGAAATTGTCACTAGTGGCCCAACAGGTTCACGTGGCGGTCACCAAAAAATCGTCACCTGGATAACCGAGGGAAGAGCAGGATGTCGACTACGACAACTTCCAGGTGACGCTGCGCTGGACCCGTCTCGCCGCCGATCAGGGATACCCCCTCGTGCTGGGTGTACTGACAGCCGCGTACAACACCGGGGAGCGGCGTGGAGCAGGACTTCGAGGAGGCTCTTGCGTTGGTCCCGTCTCACCGCCGACCAGGGAGACGCCTGAGGACAGGCCGTCTTGGCGTCCCTTTACAAGGGGGGTCGCGGTGTGGAGCAGGATTCCGAGGGGGCGGTTCGTCTGTACCGCCTCGGCCCCGACCAGGGAGACCCCGCCTCACAGACTTGGCTGGGGATGGCGTACATGGTCGGCCAAGGCGTGGAGCAGGACTACATCTCCGCTTACATGTGGGTTGTCCCTGGGCGCGTCCGACCCCGGGGTCAGCGGCGGGGGGCTCGACTTTCTGGCAGGGTTCATTAAGATCGGGGAAGCCGAGGCCACGACGCGTGACTGGGGTCGGTGACCCCTATTCGAAGCGGACCATCCTCATCGGGTCGACGCGCGTCGCCCGCCGCGCCGGAGGCCAGCAGGCGGCGAGCGCAACGGCGGCCAGCACGAGCGGCGCTAGCAGGAACGTCAGCGGATCGTCGGTCGCGACCCCGTAGAGAAGGCTCTCCAACACCCGACTCCCGGCCAAAGCGGCGACCACCCCCGTAAGGGCGCCCGCCCCGACGAGCGCCGCCCCCTGGCCCAACACGAGAGTGACAATCTGCGTGCTCGAGGCCCCCAACGCCATCCGGATGCCTATCTCCCGCTCGCGTTGCGCCACCGTGTAGCTCAACAGTCCGTAGATGCCAACGGTTGCGAGAACCAGGACCAGCCCCGCGAGCGACCCGACGAAAAAGGCGTAGAGCCGCGGCCAGGCAACGGCGTCCAGCAGCAGCGCCTCCATCGTCGCCATCCGGCCGATCGTCGCCTGCGGGTTCGCCGCGATGATCGCCTCGCGGAGGAACGGAGCGACGGCCAGCGGGTCGATCGTGGTGCGTACGGAAACCTGCACGCCCGAGCTGAAGCCGAAGAACGTCTCAGAGGCCTGGGCGAGCGGGAAGTACGCCTCCGCCTGCGACTCGCCCGTGAAGTCGAGCCCGCCGTACACGATGTCGTCTACGACGCCGACGATCTCCCAGGGTTCACCAGAGAACACGATCACCTGCTGGCCGACTGCCGGCTCGTCGCCGAAGAGCTCGCGGGCCAGCGTTTCGTTGGCGACGAGGACGCGCGCACTGCCGCGTCCGTCCTGGCGCATGAGCGTGCGGCCGGCGCGCAGACGGAACCGCAGGGCATCGAGGTAGCCGGGGCTCACGACCTGCAGCGTCGTGCGTGGCATCTCGTTCGGATTGTTCGGTATGGGCACGCCGGCCCGGCGGAGCGGGCTTGCGCTGGGCATGTTGCGCCCGAAGGGCACGTGGCGGGAAAGGCCTACGGCTTCGACATCGGCGAGAGGTTCGAGCCGCGCCGACACCTCGTCGGAGAGGCGCTCGTGGAGCCGCTGGTGCGACGCCATCAGCTCGGGCATCCGGGGCCCCATCTCGTGCGCCGCGATACCCATCGGGTTCGTGACCTCCACCGTGACCACGTTGGCCGGGTCGAAGCCGCGGTCGAACGTGAGGAGCTGCACGAAGCTGCGCGCGAGCAGCCCCGCACCAATCAGCAGCATGACCGCCAGAGCGATCTGCATCGTGGACAGCGCCGCGCGTGCACGATGCGTCCGCAGCAACCCGGAACCTCCGGCGGCCTGCGCGCTTGCGTCGTTCAGGGTGCGGGCCAAGTGGAGCTGCGACCACTGGAACGCTGCTCCTGCCCCGCACAGCAACCCGACCAAGACCGACAGTCCGGCGGTGAAGACGAACACCGCCCCGTCGATTTCCACCTCGTCCAGGCGCGCGACGTCGACCAGAGCGAGTGCGGGCATGGCGCGCAGGAAAACCGCTGCGGCGGCCAGCCCGAGTCCGCCTCCGGCCAGACTCAGCACCGTGCTCTCGGTCAGGAGTTGACGTACGAGCCGGCCCCTGCTTGCCCCCAGCGCCGCGCTGATGGCGAGCATCCGACGTCGGGACGCCCCGCGCGCCAGGAGCAGGCCCGCAGCGTTCATGCAGGCGGCCAGCAATACGATCGCCGCTACCACGGTCAGGATCGACAGCGCTGGTCTGTATTCGCCGACCATCTCGTCCAGCAGCGGAACCACGCGAACGCCGCTCCCGCCGAGCAGCGGCGGCAACGCGCCGCCGTTCTCCTGCAGGATGCCGCCGGCTTCCGCCGCGGCCTGCTCCGCGGAAACGCCCGATCGGAGTCGTCCGAGTGCCTTGAACCCGACGAGGCTGGTGATGGAGGTACCCCCGGATTGTCCCGACGCACCCTCCGTGGTCGCCGGCTGGATGACGTACGGCAACCAGAATTCGCTGTGAGTAGTCGGAAAGTGGAACCCTTCGGTCAGCACTCCGACGACGAGGTGCACGTTGCTGCCCAGGTCGACGGAAGTCCCGATGATGTTCGGATCCGCCGCGAAGTGGTTCGTCCAGGCGCGATGACTCAGCAGCGCGACAGGCGGCGCGCCGGCCCGCGCTTCTTCCTCCAGGAAGAGGCGGCCCAGATGCGGCGTCACTCGGAAAAGCGTGAACAGGGACGGCGAGACTCTGGCGCCGCGTAGGGTGACCCCGTCGCGTTCGCCGCGCAGCTCCTGGTAGGCGGCGAGCTGCTCGAACGACTCGGCGTTCTCCTGCAGCAGGGGCATCGAGCGGTTCGAGAGCAACATGTCCGAGACGCTTCCCAGCAGACTGGACGACTCGCCGATGCGTACGATCGCGTCGGCGTCCGGGTAGGGCAGCGGTCGCAGCAGGATACCGTTGACGATGCTGAACATGGCCGTGTTCGCACCGATGCCGAGCGCGAGGATGAACGTCACGGTGGCCGTGAAGCCGGGACTCCGCCTCAGGCCCCGGAGGGTGTGGCGCAGATCTCGCCTCAGGTCGTCCAGCCAGTCCCGCCTACTGGTTCACTGCCTGCCTTATGCTACTCATGACACGATAGAGCGAGTCGAGTTGTAGGCATGCTAACTCCTGACTGCAGCCGCTATCAAGCCCCCGCAGCGCGATCGTCGATAACGGTGGCAGCCTTCGTCGTTGTGCTCGGGACAGGCCCACGGAGGTGTCGCGGCGGTGTCGAAGTCGAGGCGAGGTGGGCGTGGGTTGCGTCGTGGCCGAGGGTGAGGCCGGCTTCGTCACGGGCTCCTGGTCGAGATGCCGCCGGGGGGAGTCATCGACCCGGGCCGGACGTGACCCTCTTGGGCCTCTGCACGCTCAGTGGTTCGGGTCGACGATGAACACGTCGACCCCGCTCGCGCCGGCGAGCTGTCGGAGCTCGCTGCTGATCGCGTGTCCCATGACGGCGGCCGCCGCTTCTTCCCCGAAGATCGCCTGAAGCGCCTGCGCGGACTCGCGCGCCCGTTCGACGTCGCGCCCGTCGAGGGTGTTGGACGCCTCTACGGCCACCCACACCGTGGTGCGGCCGCTCTGACGCTGCGCCCGCAGGATGAGGTCGGTCGCGAAGACGCGCACTTCCTGCCCGACCGTGATGCGGTTCGCATCGACCGCCCCGTACACGGCTTCCTGCAGCTCGCGGTCCGTGTGCGTCACGGCGCCGTGAACGACGTCCGGCCGGCGCAGGCCGAGCTTCTGGCTGAGGAAAGGGCGGATCCACTTGTGCATCCTGACTTCGAGGCTGTCTCCCTTGAGGGCCGCCACGTCGATCTTGACGGCCGCCATGTCGGTCTTGAGCTCGGCGACATCGTTCTCCAGGGTGGTGACCCGGCGCTTGATCTCGGCGACATCGCGCTCGATGGCGTTCAGCCGCACCGGCATCCCCAGGAATTCGCCGGTGAGCATGGCGCGCAGGAGCATCTGCTGGGCGGCCGGATTCGCCTCGAGCTCGGCGATGATCCGCGCCACCAGCGATGCCGGGTCGAGCTCGGCCGACTGTGCAGACATGGTGCCAGTATAGCCGGCCTCCCGCCGTCCGGGTCGACGCTGCGGCTGTGCAGCAGTCGTCGGACCGTGCGAGACCACCACCGTCACGGTCGGGAGTCGCGCGGACCGGAATCGCTCGGCGGCTGCATGCTCCGGTGTCGAGGCGCCACGATTCGGCGGCCTGGGCCGCGACTCGGCCTGCAAGCGGCGCCGCCCGCGCCGGGACCTCTACCCGAACATCAGGTTGACGATGAACACCGCGCCGAGGATGCCCGCGGTGTCGGCGAGCAGGCACGCCGGCACGGTGTGGCGCGTGCGGCGGATGCCCACCGCCCCGTAGTACACCGCCAGCGTGTAGAACGTGGTCTCGGTACTGCCCTGAAAGGTGCTGACCATGTACCCGACGACCGAGTCGGGACCCTCGGCGGTCATGATCTCGGCCATCACCGCGTAGGCGCCGCTGCCCGTCAGGGGCCGGAGGATGGCCATCGGCAGCGCCTCGGCCGGCAGCCCGATGAGGGCCGTGAACGGCGAGAGCAGCGTCGTGATGAGGTCGATGCCCCCCGAGGCCCGAAACATCCCCACCACCACGAGGATCGCCACCAGGTAGGGGATGATGCGCACCGCGACCTCGAAGCCCTGCCGGGCGCCGGTCACCAGCGAGTCGTAGACGCGGACCCCGCGCGTCCAGCCGTACATGACGAGGACCGCCACCACCATCGGCAGCATCCACGCCGACGTGATGGCGCCGAAGAGCTCGAACGGCGGATCCATGCGGTGCTGCCAGACGAACCGGCCGAGGAGGACGGCGAGGGCGAGCCAGAACAGGCGTCCGATCCAGCGCCGGCCGGGCAGCGGCTCGAGGGCCTCGGGGGCGTCGTGGCCGGGGGCGTCGTGGCCGGGGGCGGCGTCCGGGGCCGCGTCGCCGTCCGGGGCGGGGTCCGTGGGGACCTCCCGCGCGGGTGCCGGCTCGGTGCGCCGGTAGACGGTCAGCCGGCTCAGAAGGACGGCCGCGGTCACCCCGACGATGGTGGCGCAGCCGCTGGCGAACCACGTCGGGAAGAAGATGCCTACGGCGTCCTCCGACCCCACCGACGCCCGCATCGACACCACCCCCGACGGGAGGATGGCGAGGGCCGACGTGTTGATGGCGAGGAACAGGGCCATCGCGTTGGTCGCGGTCCCGCGCTCGCCGTTCAGCTTGTCGAGCTCCTCCATCGCCTTGATGCCGAACGGGGTGGCGGCGTTGGCCAGACCCAGCATGTTGGCGGCGATGTTGAGGATCATCGCGCTCATCGCGGGGCTGTGGACGGGCACGCCCGGGAAGAGGCGCTGCATGACCGGCCCGACCAGCCGCGCGAGGTGCCGCAGGGCGCCGGCGTCCTCGATGACCCGCATCAGCCCGAGGAAGAACGCCATCAGGCCGATGAGCCCGATGGCCAGATCGACCGCGCCGCGCGCCGACGAGACGATGGCGTCGGTCAGCGCCTGCATCTGGCCCGTCAGCGCGGCCAGGAACACCGACGCGAGCGCCGCGAAGACGATGAGGCCGTTCAGCATGCGCGGGTGGTGGGAGACAGGGCGGGGTTCGGCGTGAGGACGATGACCGGCCCGGATTCGCCGACTTCAGCAGGATGTGGCCCGGCCTTCGGTGTTCGGTGCGCCGGGAATCCGGCAACGATGTTCTCCGTCATCATCCCTGCGGTCACGCGTCACTCCCCGAACACGCTCACCGTGTTCCGGAGGGCGTCGGTGGCCCGGATGACGACCGGCCCGGCGGCAGCCGCGTCGAGGACGACCTCGAAGCGTTCCACGAGCCCGTCGGGCACCCCGTCGAGGGGGAAGACGACCCGCCAGTCGGCGTTGCCGGCCGCGACCTCGACCCGCTGCACCGGCGACTGCGCGTCGCGCACGGTGAACGGCAGGACGACCCGGCCGCCCGCGCGGCGCCGCGCCCCCACCTCGATGCGGGGCGGCGTGTTGTCGACGTCGAAGACGGCGCTGTCGCGCTCGCCGACCAGCTCCGCGCCGGGCGCGTTGCCCGCCGCGTCGGACACCGAGATGCGCACCCGGTAGGCGCCGTCGGGGATCATCGTGGTGTCCCAGGCGAACACGGTCTCCCGCAGTCCGGTCCGCAGCACGTGCCACCGGGTGTCGCCGTCCCGCTGGTAGGCCACGGAGTACTCCAGCGGATCGCGGTTCGCGTCGCTCGCCTGCCAGCGGAACGTCTGGATGCCCTTGCGGTAGCCCTCGCGGCCCACGGTGCCGGTCGCGGGCCGCGACCCCGGCCGCTCGTCGAGCCCCGCGAGCGGCGGGTCGCCGGTGCTGATCGACTGCTGGAAGACGGTCCCCGGCGGGTGCACCGTGAGCCGGGTGATCTCGGGCCGCAGGTTGCGCGGCAGGTACGCCGCGGTCACCGCGGTCAGGACCGGCGAGGCGTCGCTTCCGCCGTGGAGGGTGACCCGCCACTGGAGGTAGCGCGCGTTGGGGCTGGCGATGGGCGAGCCCGACGCCGCGGTGTAGGCGTCGGACCACGGGCTCCACGTGTCGTTGGGAATGGCGGTGTTGCCCGACCGGGTCGCCAGCTCGATGCGGCTGCCCGGCGGCGTCACGCCGCGCCAGCGCATCGCGCCCCATCGGGCCGCCGCGCCCGCGTCGTGCACCTCCGACTCGTAGGTGCCCCGGGCGGCGAGCCGGCCCGCCTGGCGCATGACCTTGCCGGGGTTGGCGGTGGCGTACCACAGCGAGCCGTCGGTCGCCGGCAGCAGACGGGTCACCTGCCGCGCCGGGGCCTGCCCCGAAAGGACCGTCCGCGGCGGCTCGCCCGACACGCGGTACAGCTTGCCGTTCGGCCCGGTGCCGACGACCAGCGCCCCCCGGTCGTCGAACGCCGCGTCGAACGGGGTGTCGAGGCTCGACTCCCAAAGCCGGTCCCACAGCCCGTCGGCGGTGATGCGGTAGACCGCCCCCTTCTCGCCGCCGCCCGCGGCCGGGGTGGTGGCGGCAGGCGTGGCGGCGGGCCTCGCGGCGCTCCCGACCACGACCGCGGTGACGCTGGTGGTCACCGAGACCGTCGGCACCGGGGCCGCCGCCGCGACCGGGGCGGGGGCCGGGGTCGCTGCCGCGCCGGGCGCCGGCTGGCCGCTCACCGCCACCGCGAGCAGCGAGCCGTCGGGCTGGGGGCGCAGCGAGCGAATCTCGTCGAAGGGCGCGTCGAGCAGCACGAACGCCCGGCCCGCGGGGTCTATTCGCAGCACTTGGCCGGGCGACTCCGTGCCCGCGAGCAGCGTCCCGTCGCCGGCCACCGCGAGCGAGAGTACGTGCGCGGCGTCGCTCGCGTAGAGCAGGACGGGGTCGCCGCCGGCCGGCAGGCGGTAGACGCGGGCGGGGTTGCCGGTGGCCACGAACAAAGTGCCGTCGCCGTCGAGGGCGAGGGCCCAGACGTAGGTCTCCTCGGGGTCGAACACCACCGTCGCCTCGCCGGCGGGGGTGACCCGGTACACGCGGCCCCCCGGCGAAGTGCCCGCGTAGACGCCGCCGTCGCCGTCGGCCGCGAGGGCGTGAACGTCGAGCTCGTCGGCGTCGAGGACGACCGCGCCCGAGCCGTCGGCCCCCAGGCGATAGAGGCGCCCGTCGGTGCCGCTGCCCATCCAGAGGGCGCCGTCGGTCGCGCGAGCGAGCGACCACAGCGCCGGCTCGGGGGTCTCGAGAACCGCGTCGGTGGCGGGTCCCAGCCGCAGGCGGCCCTCGTCGTCGACGGACAGCGCGTCGACCTCGCCGCGCAGGAGCTCGGCCTGCGTCGACACCTGCCAGAAGACCGGCGACGACGCGGTCAGGGTGGCTGCGGCGGCGACGAGCGCAATCGGAAGGATGCAGCGTTTCATCGGGCTCGGATCCGCGTCGGGCGGGGGAGAGCCGCGTGGGTCACGGCAGGCGCGATTCCGGGCGCCCCCCATCAAGAGCCCAGGTCCAGGTCGAGGACGCGGGCCCCGGAGACCACGCGATCCAGGGGCACCTCCCACTCGCGCAGGGCGGCGCTGCTCATGCGGGCGAGGCCGGCGCCGGCGCGGTCGCCCCCCAGCACGTCGAGCACCGAGCGGGGCAGCGAGGGCATTCGGCGGCCGTTGACGACGGCGCCGGCGTCGCCGCGCCGGAGCTGCACGTAGAACCGGTCGTTGCGCCGCGCGGTGTTCAGGGCGTCGATGAGGTGCCGGAGGCTCGTGGGGCGCGCCGCCATCCCCGCCTGCTGCCGCTCCTCGCGGGCGAGGGTCGCGCCGTCGGCCACCAGCAGCCGGACCCGGCCGCGCGCCGTCGACGGCAGGTCGACCATCACCGTCCGCATCTCGACCTCGCCGTCGCGCGCGCGGACGGCGAGGCGCAGGGGCGCGGTCCGCCCGGGCCGCGGGCGCGGATCGTCGAGCCAGACGCGCTCCAACTCGGCCGTCCGCGTGCCGTCGCGGGCGGTGACCGACACCTCCATCCGCTCTATCGTCACCGGCTCGAGCCCGTTGTCGACGAGCGCCGTCAGGGGCCCCGCGACGTAGGCCGAGGCGAGCACGGTGGCGGCGTTGCCGGCGAAGGTCTCCGCGAACCGGGCCGGCGGATGGCCCTCCAGGGTCACCTCGCCCCGCACCGCGTAGGTCGCCGCGCCCGTCTGCCGGCTGTGCGAGAACAGGGTGTTGAGCATCGCGTTGTAGGCCAGCAGCGGCGTGAAGATCGGGTCGTCGACGACCTCGAACTCGAAGGTGTCGGTCCGCTGCCGCTCCGGGGCGTCGAGGGTGATGCGGACGGGCACGAGGCGCGGGCCCGGACCCAGGCTGCCGGCGATGCCGCTCGAACGGTCCTGGTCGATGGTGCCGAGGGTCTCGCCCACGGTGGCGATGCGCGACGAGATGAGCTGGCTCGGCAGCACCGTGTGCACGTAGGCGCGGGTCATCGGGAAGCGCGACGTTCCGAGGTTGTAGAAGGGATGCCCGAACGCGTGCACGCGGCCGTCCTCCACGAGGGTGACGGTGCCCGTGCCCGCCATCGACAGGTCGCCCTGCATCAGGCTCACGCCCAGCGCGTCGCCGGCCTGGAGCGGCGCGTCGGACTGCGTCGTCGCTCCCCCCGCCACCGTCCCCCCCACGACCGGGGCGAGGCCGGCCGGGCCGAACATCGCCGCGATGCGGTCGAACGCGGCCGGCGTGAAGCCGCTCAGGGTGAGGGGCGTGGCGATGGGGCGCAGGCGGACCCCGTACGAGGCCCCGGCATCGGGCGGCAGCCCCACCGCGTCGACGTCGCCGGGCCGCGATGCGAACGGCTCCGGCCGCGCGAGGCGGGTCGACAGCAGGCCCGTCAGGCTGTCGGCGGCCAGCGGGAGGACCAGCTCGGGGGGGGCGCGGGCAACCCGGGTCGGCCCCGGCGTGTCGTCGCGCAGCATCTCCTCGATCGGCGTGATGCCGGCGATGGTCTCCTTGGGGAACGAGCCCAGGGCGTAGGAGACGGCCCCGACGAGCCGGTCGTCGACGTAGACGGGGCTGCCGCTCATGCCCTGGATCACGCCGCTCGAGGCCAGGGGGCCCCCGTCGAGGCGGGCGAGGACGAGGTTGCGGCGGGGCCCGAACGAGTTCTCGAGCACGCCGATGATCTCGGCCGTGAACTCGCTCCGCTTCGTGCCGTCGAAGACGGTGAGGCCGACGCCCCGCATGCCCGCCCGCACCTCGTCCACGGGCATGGTGACGGTGGCCGCGGGCAGCGCCGCGACGAGGCCCCCGGTCGCGAGGGCGAGAGCCAGGAGCGGCCTGTTCGGATTCATGGAGATGGCCGGAGGTTGCGCCGGAACGAGAACCTTATAGCGAAGGAAGTGCTTGCGGGTCAAGCAGAAGGGCCCTCGGCGATGCCGGCGGCCGGCGAAGATCGTGGTCCAGGCGGGCAGGAACGGGCAATCCAACGGTCGCCGGGCCGGTCCAATGCAGTCCCAGCCGTCGTCCGGGTGCGCGTCAGGGTCGTGAGATGACGGCCCTTGGACTGTCGGGCTCCCGATTCATCGAGGCGCCCTGGGCCGGGGCCCTGCGAACACGCCGCTCGATGGGGCTTCGGCGCCCGCACACGAGGCTCCGCTCCGTCTTGAGCAGCGCCGCCACCTTCTTGACGTGCACCCGCGTCGTCCGAGCCGCTGTGACCCATTGTGATAGGATCTCGCAGGTGGATGTCGCGACACTGATCGCGGCGGTCGTCGGGGGCGTGACCGGGCTGGTCAACACGGTCGCGATCATCCTGGTGAACGGCAAGGTCGACCGCCTGACCGGCCGCGTGGACGTGCTTCAGGATGCGGTCATGAAGCGGCAGCCGTGAGGGACTCGACGCGGCTGGACTCGCACGACGTGACTTGCCCTCGTGTGGGGACGGCACGGCGGTGACATGGTGCCTCAGGTGTTCGAAGAGCAGACGATTCCCCGGCGGCCCGGCCTCGTCGTCAGGGTATGCGGGGGCGGAGCGCGCGCCTGGTGGGGTTACGGGTTTAGCCGGCCCGGAGAGGTGCGTCTGCCCGCCTGACCACAGCCACAGCAGAACGCGACAGCCTCTCCGGCCCCCGGTTGGAGAGGCTTTTTTTGTGAGTGAGTGTGAGGACCTCCCGATGAACCGGGCTCGACTTTGCGCCACCGTGACGGCCGAGACCACCGCGGGACTGCGGGCGGCCCGGGACGCGGCACGCGGCGCCGACCTCGTCGAGCTGCGGCTCGACGGGGTGCGGGACCTCGACGTCGACGGCGCCCTCGCCGGCCGGTCCCTCCCGGTCGTCGTCACGTGCCGGCCGGTCCGGGAGGGCGGGCGGTTCGACGGGTCCGAGGAGGCGCGGCGGCGCATCCTCGAGCGGGCGTTCGAGCTCGGCGCCGACTGGGTGGACCTGGAGTGGCGCGGGGGGCTCGACGAGCTCGTCGCGGAGCGGCGCGGCCGCGGCGTGGTGCTGTCGACGCACGACTTCGAGGCCACCCCCGACGACCTGGAGTCGCGGTACCGGGCGATGCGGGCCACCGGGGCCGAGGTCGTCAAGATCGCCGCCCGCAGCCGCTCGGCCGCCGACGTCGTCAGGCTGCACCGGCTCGGGCGCGGCGCGCGGGGCGAGGGGACGGTGCTGGTGGGGATGGGGCAGATCGGCGTGCCCACCCGCCTCCTGCCCACCCACTTCGGGTCGGCCTGGACGTACGCCGGCGACGGCGTGGCTCCCGGGCAGGTGCCCCTGGCCGACATGATCGGGCGCTACCGGTGCCATCGCGTCTCGGCGTCGACCGCGGTCTACGGCGTGGCCGGCGCCCCCATCGCACACTCCCTGTCCCCGGTCATGCACAACGCCGGCTTCGCCGAGGCCGGGCTCGACGCGATCTACGTCCCCTTCGAGGCCGCCGACGCGGACGACCTGATGGGGCTGGTCGAGGCGCTCGGCGTGAAGGGGCTCAGCGTCACCGCGCCGTTCAAGGAGTCGATCCTGGACCATGTCGTCGACGTCGATCCGGTGGGACGGCGGACCGGCGCCATCAACACGCTTCGCGCCGAAGACGACGGGTGGCGGGGGCTGAACACCGACGTGGCCGGCTTTCTCGCGCCGCTCGAGGCGCAGGGCGGCGTCGGCGGGCTCCGCTGCTGCGTGCTCGGGGCCGGCGGCGCCGCGCGGTCGGCGGCGGTGGGCCTGGCCGGCGCGGGAGGCGCGGTGACGGTGTGCGCCCGCCGCCCCGAGCGCGCGGCCGAGATCGCGGCCCTCGCGGGGGGCTCGGCCGTCCCGTTCCCGCCCCTGCCCGGGTCGTGGGATCTGCTGGTGAACACGACGCCGGTCGGCACCGCGCCCCATGTCGACGGCACCCCGGTGCCGGCCATCGCGCTCGCGGGCGGCGCCACCGTCTACGATCTCGTCTACAACCCCGCCCGGACCCGCCTGCTGCGCGACGCCGAGGCGGCCGGTTGCCGCACCATCGGCGGCCTCGACATGCTCGCGGCCCAGGCGGTGCGCCAGTTCGAGTGGTGGCTGGGGACGCGCCCGTCCACCGGCCTCTTCCTGCGGGCGGCGCGGGAGGCCCTGGCCGCCCGCGGCCGAGCCCCGAGTTGCACGGCGCCAGGAGGGCGCCAGCCGGTCGCCGAAGTACCTGCCTGACCAGGGCGCGACGAGGAAGAACATTGGGCATATGTGACCGAGGAGCAACGCGGCTCAGGCGGGAGGCATCGCTGGTCGAATACAGCGGGGCCTTCCGCCACGGGCGGCCAGCAGCCCGGAAGCGGCCGTCGTCGCCGGAAGAGACCGCGCAGGAAGCGCCGGCATGAGCATCACCTCGTTCGAGACGTTCCGGGAGCTGGCCGGCCGCGGCACCTTCGTGCCGGTCTGCAAGGAGATCCTGGCCGACCTCCTCACGCCCCTGTCGGCGTTCCTCAAGGTGGCCGAGCACGCCGACTACGCGTTCCTGTTCGAGAGCGTGGAGGGGGGCGAGCAGGTCGCCCGCTACTCGTTCCTCGGCAAGGACCCGTTTCTCGTGCTGCGGGCGCGCGACGGGCGGACGATCGTCGAGGAGGGCGGCGTCACCACGACCGACCCGGGCCCCTTCCTCGACCGGCTGCGGCGGGTGATGAGCGACTACCGGGCCCCCGCGGTGCCGGGCATGCCGCGGTTCACGGGCGGCGCCGTCGGCTTCCTCGGCTACGAGGCGGCCGAGTGGTTCGAGCCGGGGCTCGAGCCGGTCTGGGAGCGGCGCGGGGCGCCCGCGACCGGCGACGACCAGGCCGCGTTCATGGTGTTCGACACGATCCTCGCGTTCGACCACGTCAAGCACCGGATACTCGTCATCGCCAACGCCCGCGTCGACCCGGGGGCGGACCTCGACGCCGCCTACCGCTTCGCCTGCGCCCGCATCCACTTCCTCGAGCGGGAGCTCGAGCGCAGCCTGTCCGAGCCCGCGGTGACCGCGTCGGGCCCGCGGGAGGTGAGCTCGAACACCAGCCGGGAGGCGTTCGAGGCGGCGGTGCGGACCGGGAAGGACCACATCGCCGCCGGCGACATCTTCCAGGTCGTCCTGTCGCAGCGGTTCGAGACCCCGGTGGGCGCCGACCCGTTCAGCGTGTACCGGGCCCTGCGGCACGTGAACCCGTCGCCCTACATGTACTTCATCCGCATGGGCGGGCTGTCCATCGTCGGCTCGTCGCCGGAGATGCTCGTGCGGGTGGAGGGGCGGCAGGTCATCACGCATCCCATCGCCGGTACGCGTCCGCGCGGCCGGGACGACGCCGAGGACCACCGGCTGGCCGAGGAGCTCAAGGACAACGAGAAGGAGAAGGCCGAGCACGTGATGCTCGTCGACCTCGGCCGGAACGACATCGGGCGGGTGTCGGAGTACGGGACGGTGCGGGTGGCGCAGTTCATGGCGCTCGAACGCTACTCGCACGTCATGCACCTGGTGTCGCGGGTCGAGGGGCGGCTGCGGGAGGACAGGGACCGGCTCGACGCCCTCGCCGCGTGCTTCCCGGCCGGCACCGTGTCGGGGGCCCCGAAGATCCGGGCGATGGAGATCATCTCGGACCTCGAGCCGACCCGGCGGGGCATCTACGCGGGGGCCATCGGCTACGTCGACTTCGCGGGCAACCTCGACTGCTGCATCACCATCCGCACCATCACCCTGCGCGACGGCCGGGCCCGTGTGCAGGCGGGGGCGGGCATCGTCGCCGACTCCGACCCGGCGGCGGAGTACGACGAGACGCGGGACAAGGCCTCGGCCCTGCTGCGGGCCCTGGAGATGGTGTAGGAGGAAACGGCGCCGCCGGAGGAGACGCAGACCCTGGCGGGCCGGCTGGGCGCCCGGCGGAGCCGTCAGGCGACGATGGGCGGGCGAGGAGTCTCCGTGAAGCGCGCCATCAGGCAACGATGGGCGGGCGATGGAGCCGGCGGCGCGAGCGCTGGAAGAGAGCTGGGGGCAACGGGCCGCCGGGAGAGCTTCGGGGCGGGACCATGGTGCTGGTCATCGACAACTACGACTCGTTCACCTACAACCTCGTCCAGTACCTGGGCGAGCTGGGCGCGACCCTGACGGTCCGGCGCAACGACGAGGTGACGGTCGACGGCATCGCGGCGCTCGGGCCCGAGCGCATCGTCATCTCGCCGGGGCCGGGGCGGCCCGAGCACGCCGGGGTCACGGTGGACGCGATTCGCCGCTTCGGGGCGGAGGTGCCGATTCTCGGGGTCTGCCTCGGGCACCAGGCCATCGGGCTCGCGTTCGGGGCCGCCATAGCCTCGGCGCCGACCCTCGTGCACGGCAAGCGCTCGACGGTCGAGCACGACGGCCGGGGCGTCTTCGAGGGCATCGAGGGCCCCTTCGAGGCGGGCCGCTACCACTCGCTGGCGGTTGCCGCGGACACCTGCCCGCCGGAGCTCGAGGTCGCGGCCCGGACCGCCGACGACGGCACCATCATGGCCCTGCGCCACCGCGACCGGCCCGTCCACGGCGTGCAGTTCCATCCCGAGTCGGTGCTGACGGGGGTCGGCCACCGGATTCTGCGCAACTTCCTGGAGACCTGACGTGTTCGCCGACCTGATAGAGAGGCTGCACCGCCGGCAGGACCTGAGCGTCGACGAGGCGGCGGGCGCGATGGAGGAGATCATGGCGGGGCGCGCCGCCCCCGCCCAGATCGCGGGGCTGCTCGTCGCGCTGTCGATGAAGGGCGAGCGGCCGTCCGAGATCGTGGGGCTGGCCAGGACCATGCGCGCCAACGCGGTGCCCCTGCCGGCCGGAGACCGGCCCCGGTTCGACACCTGCGGCACCGGCGGCGATCGCGCGTCGACGTTCAACGTCTCGTCGCTCGCCGCCCTCGTCCTCGCCGCGAGCGGGGTGACCGTCGCCAAGCACGGCAACCGCGCCGTCTCCAGCCGCTGCGGCAGCGCCGACCTCTTCGCCGCCCTCGGGGTCAGGGTCGACGCTCCCCCCCCGGTGGTCGAGCGCTGCCTCGACGCCTGCGGCATCGCGTTCCTGTTCGCCCCCACGTTCCATCCCTCGATGCGGCACGCGGCCCCCACCCGGCGCGAGCTCGGCGTGCGCACCGTCTTCAACCTGCTCGGCCCCCTGACGAACCCCGCCGGCGTCGCCCGGCAGCTCGTGGGCGTGTCGCGTCCCGACCACACCGATCTTCTCGCCCGGGCCCTCGCCGACCTCGGTTCCGAACGGGCGTGGGTGGCCCACGGCGCCGACGGGCTCGACGAGATCTCCACCACCGGCCACACCAAGGTGTCGGAGTGCCGCGACGGCATCGTCCGCAGCTTCTTCCTGCATCCCGACGACTTCGGGCTGCCGGTGGCCCGCATCGAGGACATCCGGGCCGAGTCGCCCGACGACAACGAGGCGATCGCGAGGGACGTCCTGGCGGGCCGCCCCGGCGCCCCGCGCGACATGGTGCTCGCCAACGCGGCGGCGGGCCTGTTCATCACCGGGCGGGCCGGCGACCTCCGGGCCGGGGTCGGCATGGCCGCCGCCGCCATCGACGAGGGCCGGGCCCGGGCGACGCTCGACCGGCTGGTGGCGGCGACCACGGCGGAAGCGGGGGAGGCATGACGTCCCCTCCGCGTCCCCATGTCGGAGTAGAGATGCGTGGCGATGGCCGCCGCGGCGACAGCGGCGGTGCGCGCCCGCGGGGGCCTCGATTCATGATGGTCACTCCACGCTCCGACCCCGGGTCGAACTTGTCGGCGGCGATCGTCGCCGCCACCCGGCAGGCGGTCCGCGACCGCCGGGAACGGGATTCGTGATGCCTGCTTCGCACGCCGACCCCGGGCCGGACTTGTTGGCGACGATCGTCGCCGCCACCCGGCAGGCGGTGCGTCACCGCCGGCAGAACGTGCCGGAGACGGTTCTCGCGTCGCGGGTCCCGACGGGCCTCGACGGGAAGGCCCGGTTCGAGGCGGCCCTGTCCGCCGCCGGCCGCCCCAACGTGATCGCCGAGTGCAAGCGCCGATCGCCGTCGCGGGGGATCCTCCGCGCCGACTACCGCCCGGAGGCGATCGCGACGGCCTACGAGCGGAACGGGGCGGCGGCGGTCTCGGTGCTGACGGAGCCGACGTTCTTCGACGGATCGCTCGACCATCTGCGCGCGGTGCGGGGCGCCGTCGACATCCCAGTGCTCCGCAAGGACTTCATCGTCACTCCGTACCAGCTGCTGGAGGCGGCGGCGGGGGGGGCGGACGCGGTGCTGCTGATCGTGGCCGCGCTCGACGACGCCGAGCTGGTCGCGCTGCACGCCCGGGCGGCGGCGCTGGGGCTCGGGGTTCTCGTGGAGGTGCACGACGAGGACGAGCTCGACCGCGCGTCGCGGGCGGGGGCGGCGGTCGTCGGGGTGAACAACCGCAACCTGCGGACCCTCGCGGTCGACGTCGAGGCGTCGCACCGGCTCGCCGGGCGGATGCCGGCGGGCGCGATCGGCGTCGCGGAGAGCGGCCTGCGGACGAACGCCGATCTCACTCGACTGGGCGCGGCCGGCTACCGGGCGTTCCTGATCGGCGAGACCCTCATGACCGCCACCGACCCCGGCACGGCTCTCCGCGATCTGCTGGCGGGCGCGCCGGCGGCGGATGCCGCCCCCGCTGCGGCCGGGAGCATGCCGGTGGGGGGACTCCGATGAACCCGGTGGGCCGTAGCGCCGCGATCTGCTGGCGGGCGCGCTGGCGGCGGATGCCGCCCCCGCCGCGGTCGGAGCATGCCGGGGCGGAACTGCGAGATCTGGTGGGCGTTGGCTCGGCGACTGGTGGACGTTGGCTCGGCGACCCGCGGGCGGGGGACCCCGATGAGCGCGGCGAGCCCGGGGCAGAGGCAGGCCCGCGATGACCGCGCCCGCGGGTCGAGAGCCCGTCGGCGAGGCGAGCCCCATGGTCTCGGGGGCGGCCGAGGACACGACGAAGGACGTCCGATGACGGTGCCCGTGAAGATCTGCGGCATCACGCGGCCCGGGGATGCCGAGCTCGCGGCCCGGCTCGGCGCGGCGTGGGTCGGCTTCATCTTCTGGCCCCGCAGCCCGCGGTTCGTGGAGCCGGAGACCGCCGCCGCCATCCTCGCCGGCCTGCCGCCCCACGTGGGCGGGGTAGGGGTGTTCGTCGACCAGCCGGTCGACGAGGTGAACGCCGTCGCCGACGCGGTCGGGCTCGGCGCCGTCCAGCTTCACGGACGGGAATCGGCCGAGACCTGCCGGCGGTGCCGGCGGCGCGTCATCAAGGCGGTACGTCTGTCCGGCAACGGCGCCGGCGACGACCCGGACGCGGTGTGGTCGGGGGCGACGATTCTCGTCGACGCGTTCGACCCGGTGCGGATGGGCGGCACCGGCCGGCGGGTCGACTGGACGCGGGCGGCGCGGCTCGCCCGGCGGCGTCCGCTGATGTTGTCGGGCGGGCTGCGGGCCGAGAACGTGGCCGACGCGGTGAGGCAGGTCGCGCCCTACGGCCTGGACGTGTCGTCGGGGGTCGAGTCGCAGCCTGGGGTGAAGGACCCCGATCGCCTGCGGGCGTTCTTCGCCGCATTGGCCGGGGTGGGCGCCGCAACGGCTCCGGCCGGGAGCGCGGATTGCGAGGGGGCCGCGTGACCGGGCGCGACGAAGAGAGCCCTCGGATGACCCGCGGACAGCGTGCGGTCCGAGGCGCGACGCTCGAGAACCATGCACGGCCCTCGAAGGCCGGGGAGCCTTCCCGCGGGACGGACGGAGCACGAGTCATGACGACCACGGAAACCACCGCGCCGGCCGGCGCGGTCTTCGGGCGGCGGGACCCCGACGCACGCGGCTACTTCGGCGCCTACGGCGGGCGCTTCGTGCCCGAAACGCTGGTGGCGCCGGTGGCGGAGCTGGAGGCGGCGTACCTCTCGGCACGGAGCGATCCGGGTTTCCGGCAGGAGCTCGCCACGCTGCTCGACCGCTATGTCGGCCGGCCGACATCGATGTCCGAAGCCCGGCGCTGGTCCGGGGAGATCGGCGGCGCCCGCATCTTCCTCAAGCGCGAGGACCTCGCCCACACCGGCGCCCACAAGATCAACAACGCGCTGGGGCAGGCCCTGCTCGCCGTCCGGATGGGCAAGCGCCGGGTGGTGGCGGAGACCGGCGCGGGGCAGCACGGCGTGGCCACCGCCACCGCGTGCGCCCTTCTCGGGCTCGCCTGCGAGGTCTACATGGGGGCCGAGGACATGGCCCGCCAGGCCCTCAACGTGGTGAGGATGCGTCTGCTCGGCGCGAAGGTCACCGGGGTCGACGCGGGGAGCCGGACCCTCAAGGACGCCATCAACGAGGCGATGCGCGACTGGGTCACCAACGTCTACGACACCTACTACCTGCTGGGCTCGGTGCTCGGCCCTCACCCCTACCCGCTGATGGTGCGGGAGTTCCAATCGGTCATCGGCAGCGAGGCGCGACGGCAGGTCCTCGAGCTGACGGGCCGGCTGCCGGCCGCGGTCGTGGCCTGCGTGGGCGGGGGCAGCAACGCGCTGGGCATCTTCGACGGGTTCGTCGACGATCGCGGGGTCCGCCTGATCGGCGTCGAGGCGGGCGGCGAGGCCATCGTCGCGGGCCGTCACGCGGCCCGGTTCGCCACCGGTGCGGTGGGGGTGCTGCAGGGCACGCGGAGCGTCATCCTCCAGGACCTCCACGGCAACATCGAGCCGACCCACTCGGTCTCGGCCGGGCTCGACTACGCGGCGGTCGGGCCCGAGCACGCCTGGCTGCGCGAGCTGGGCCGCGCGGAGTACGCCTGGGTGTCGGACGACCAGGCGCTTCGGGCCTTTCAGCGGCTCGCCCGGCTGGAGGGGATCATCCCGGCCCTCGAGTCGGCGCACGCGCTGGCCCACGCCGAGGGGGTGGCGGCCGAGTGCGGGCAGGGGGCCACCGTCCTCGTCAACCTGTCCGGCCGAGGCGACAAGGACGTCGAGATCGCGCGCGACCGCGGGCTCGGGGCGGCGGACGGCGACGGATCGGCGGCCGACGGCGCAGGGCCGGTCGCGGACGGCGGGGCGCCCGCGGGATCGGAGGAGAAGGCATGAGCTCGCGCATCGGCGCCCGCTTCGCCGCCCTGCGGGCCGCCGGCCGGACCGGCCTGGTGACCTACGTCACCGCCGGCGACCCCGACCTGGAGCGCTCCGGCGCCATTCTCCGCGCGTTGGACCGGGCGGGGGCCGACGTGATCGAGGTCGGCGTGCCGTTCTCCGATCCGCTGGCGGACGGGCCGGTCATCCAGCGCGCCTCGGAGCGCGCCCTGGCGTCGGGAACGACTCTCGCCGGCACGCTCGACCTGATCGAGGGCGTGCGGGCCGATCTCGAGGCCGCGATCGTGGTCTTCACGTACGCGAACCCCGTCCTGCGGCTGGGGGCGGACCGGTTCGCGGCCCGGGCCGCGGAGGCGGGCGTCGACGGGGTGCTCGTCCTCGATCTGCCGATAGAGGAGGCAGACGGACTGCGCGCCACCATCGTGGATGCGGGCATGGACCCGATCTTCCTGTTGAGCCCGACCACGACCGGCGATCGGATCCGGCGGGCGGCCGAGCTGGGGCGCGGGTTTCTCTACGGCATCTCCCGGCTCGGGGTGACGGGGGCGCGGGCGGACGTCGCGGCCGGGGTGCGCGGCCTCGTGGAGCGCATCCGGGCGGTGACGGCGCTGCCGGTGGCGATCGGGTTCGGGCTCTCCCGTCCCGAGCACCTCCGCGAGGTAGGGGAGTACGCGGACGCCGGGGTCGTTGGGAGCGCCCTCGTGGACACCATCGCCCGCGAGGCCGGCTCGCCCGGCCTGGCTAGCGCGGTCGAGCGGTACGTGGGCTGGCTGAAGAGTGACGACAAGACACGGGGGAGCGCGGGCGCGGCATGACAGAAGACCGGCAATCTGCATCTCCCGAGCTCGCGGTGGTCGAGCGGGAGATCACGAAGATCAGGGACCGGATGGACGAGCTCGACGCGCGTCTCGTCGGGCTGCTGAACGAGCGGGCGAGCTGCGCGCGGGAGATCGGACGGCTCAAGGAGACGGTGGGGCTCAAGGTCTATCAGCCGCACCGCGAGCGAGAGGTGCTGAACCACGTGCGGTTGGAGAACGCGGGCCCGCTCGACGGCGACGCCATCACGCGCCTCTTCGAGCGGATCATCGACGAGGCCCGGCGCCTGGAGCGCTCATCCGGGTGACGCGGTCGGATCGCGTGGAGCCAGTGGGACAAGGAAGGGCGGGGGTCATGGTTGTCGTCATGGAAGAACGCGCGAGCGAAGATCAGATTCAACACGTCATCGCGCACCTGGTGGAGAACGAGTTCGACGTGCACCGGTCGACCGGCCAGCTGCGCAGCGTGCTGGGCGCGGTGGGCGGCAACCGGGGGTTCGACGCCCGACTCATCGAGGTGATGGACGGCGTGCACGAGGTGATGCGCATCACCGAGCCCTACAAGCTGGCGAGCCGGACCTTCCGGCCGGAGAACACCGCGGTGTCGTTCGGCGGTTTCCGCGTCGGCGGCGACGAGGTGATCGTCATGGCCGGGCCGTGCTCGGTGGAGACCGAGGAGCAGATTGCCGCCGCCGCCGCCGCCGTCAAGAAGGCGGGCGCCAAGGTGCTGCGGGGCGGCGCGTTCAAGCCGCGCAGCTCGCCCTACAGCTTCCAGGGGTTGGGCGAAGAGGGGCTGCGGCTCATGCGCGCCGCCGCCGACGCCGAGGGCCTGAAGGTGGTCTCGGAGGTCATGGACGTCAGTCAGATCGATCTCGTGGGCAAGTACGCGGACGTCCTGCAGGTCGGCGCCCGAAACATGCAGAACTACACCCTGCTGCGGGAGCTGGGGCGCAGCGCCACCCCGGTGCTCCTCAAGCGCGGCATCTCGGCCACCATCGAGGAGTGGCTGCTGTCGGCGGAGTACGTGCTGTCGGGCGGCAACGCCAACGTGATCCTGTGCGAGCGCGGCATCCGGACCTTCGAGAGCTACACGCGAAACACCATGGACATCTCCGCGATCCCGGTGGTGCACAAGCTCAGCCACCTGCCCGTCATCGCCGACCCGAGCCACGGCACCGGTCTGCGCGACAAGGTCGCGCCGATGGCGCGGGCGGCCATCGCGGCCGGGGCCGACGGCCTGATCATCGAGGTCCATCCCGACCCCGACCACGCCATGAGCGACGGCGCCCAGTCGATACTC
This sequence comes from Vicinamibacterales bacterium, assembly GCA_965207675.1. Lineage (GTDB taxonomy): Bacteria > Acidobacteriota > Vicinamibacteria > Vicinamibacterales > UBA8438 > JAJEEA01. Next base: position 1,754,904 of record CBDBMY010000011.1, on the reverse strand, counting down.
CCGGCCCAGTTCGACCGGCTCATGGCCGAGCTGCGAATCATCGCGCCGGCCATCGGGCGCAGCATCTGCCTCGAGCCGGTCGCCTATCGCGGGTGGGGGACCTAGTGTCCGCGAAATGGCCCTGCATCGCACCGTCGTGGTCGACAGGACCGGGAAGACCGCTGATTTCGGGCGCCAACCGAGGGCGGCCGAGTCTGGCCCACGGAGGCTCGACTGCAGAGTCACTCCTGTGACACACCATTAGCACTCGTGGCGACACGTCGCGCCGAACCGGGACCGGCGCGGGCGCCGTGGGGAACCCACCACCGGGAGCAGCGCGTTGACCGACCCGCCCAGGACTCTTCCCGTCATCCAGCCGCAGGCCGCGGCGCCGACCCCGCCGCCGTTCGAGAAGGTGGCGATAGTCGGCCTCGGGCTCATCGGGGGCTCGATCGCCCTCGCGGCGAGGCGGAACTGGCCCGCCTGCCTCGTAATCGGCGTCGACCGCAAGGAGGTCCTCGAGAAGGCGATGGTGCTCCACGCCATCGACGTCGCCGCCGACGACCCCGTGGTGATGGCCGAGGCGGACCTCGTCGTGCTCGCGGCGCCGGTCGAGCAGAACATCGACCGGCTCGCCGAGCTGGAGCGCCATGTCGCCACTCCCGCGGTGGTGACCGACGTGGGAAGCACGAAGCGGACCACGGTCGAGGCGGCCCGCCAGCTGCCGTCGCGGCTCACCTTCGTCGGCGGGCATCCCCTCGGCGGCGCCCCGAGGAGCGGCATCGAGCACGCCCGGCCGGACCTGTTCGTCAAGCGGCCGTGGCTGTTCACCCCGGACGGCGAGGTGGCGGCCGGGGTGGTCGAACGGCTCTCCGAGTTCGTCCGCACGCTGGGCGCGGAACCCCATGTGCTCGACCCCGACGAGCACGATCGCCTCCTCGCGTTCGTCAGCCACCTGCCGCAGCTCGCGGCGAGCGCCCTCATGCACGTCGTGGGCAACCGGGCCGGGGAACGCGGGCTGGCCCTGACCGGGCGGGGACTGTTCGACGCCACCCGGCTCGCGTCGAGCCCTCCGGACATCTGGCGCGACATCTGCCGTTCGAACGCGGACGTCGTGGGCGCTGCCCTCGACGAGTTCATCGCCGAGCTTCAGGCGCTGCGCGCGGGGCTGGACGCCGGTGCGGAGATCGACAGGGTCTTCGAGTCGGCGGGCACGTGGCGCGCACATCTCGCGCGCCTTCGCGGGGATCGGCGGCAGGAGTGAGCCCCGGGGACGAGCCGGTGCGGCACCCGCGGCGACGTGCGCCCCTGTCGGCGGGCGCTGTCGTTCGCATGTCCCGCGGAGTGCGGGAGGCGGTGCTCGGTCATGCGCGCCGGACGCTGCCGTACGAATGTTGCGGCCTCCTCATCGGCGTCGCGACCGGGGCGGATACGGAATTCACACGCGCGTGGCCGGCCCGGAACCTGCGGCACAGCCGGACCCGGTACCTCATCGACCCCGCCGACCACTTCGCCGCCGTCAGGGCCGCGCGCCGAACCGGCCACGCGGTGGTCGGCGCCTACCACTCGCATCCCGCATCGGCCGCCCTCCCGTCGGCGACGGACGACCGCGAGGCCGACGATTCGGAGCTGGTGTACGTGATCGCCTCGCCAGCCCGGGCCGAGGTGCGGGCGTATCGCCTGGACGGGGGCCGGCTGAGGGCGGTGGAGCTGCGGCCGACGGTCAGTCCGGAAACGCCCCGCCCCGGACGGTGACCCGGACCCGGGCCGAGGCCACGACGTCGTCGCGCCGCTTGAGGTTCAGCCGGATCTCGTAGCGGCCGGGAAACTGGAAGGTGTGTCGCCGCGAGAAACGCCGCCGGATCTCGCTCACGCCCGGTTCGTAGGGCTCGCAGTCGAAGATGCTCTCCGACCGCGTCTCGTCGTCCCAGTCCCACTCGGCGCTGAGGCAGTAGAACTCCTCGTAGTCGTCCGCGCCGCCCCGCAGCAGCCCCGTGAAGGAGATCGCGTTGGTGGCGAACGTCACGTTGGGGCGCGCCCGCAGGGTGAGCTCGGGGCGCTCGCCGTCGTCCTGGGCCGCCGCGACGCCCGGGAACGCCAGGGCGAGCAGGGCCAGGCCCGTGAGGATGGCGCCGACGGGTTGGAGCGAGCGAGGTTCTTGCATGCGTCGATTGTAACGCCGACGGTCATCGCTCCGCCAGGACTTTGCTACATCGATCGCACGCTATAATCCGCCGATGCACACGGCGAGCGAAGTCCTGCCCGTAGAGTGCCGCTCCGGCGAGCTGAGCGGCTGCCACGCTGATCTGCTCTGCGCCCCGTACTTCGAGGACGACGGCAACGACGACCTCCGCGAGCTCGACGCCGCGACGGCCGGCGCCATCGGCCGCGCCCGGGCCTCCGGCGAGCTGACGGGCAAGCTGCACGAGCTCTGTCTGACGGACGTGGTCGAGGCCGCCTGGGGGACCCGACGCGTGCTCCTGGTGGGCGCGGGGCCGCGGGTCGCCTGGGGCGCGGACCGGGCGCGAACGGTGGCCGGCGCCGCCGGGGTGGCCGGCCGCGGCCGCAGGGCGCGCCGGGTCGTCTTCGCGTGCGGGCGCGCCGGCGAGACCCCGGCGATGGTCCAGGCGGTGGTCGAGGGCCTGGTGCTGGGCGCGTTCCGCGATCTCCGCTTCAAGACCGACGAGCCGGACAGCCCGCCGTTGGCCGGCGTGGAGCTCGTTCTCGGCCGCGAGCCCGACGCCGACGTGCAGTCGGCGGCCCGGCGGGGGGCCCTGCTGGCGGCGTGCACGAACGTGGCGCGCGAGCTGTCCAACGAGCCCGCCAACCTGTTCACCCCGCGGGTCTTCGCCGACCGCGCCCTCGATCTCGCCAGCGGCCCTCGGACGTCGGTCGAGGTGCTCGCGGAGGAGGCCATTGCGTCGCAGGGGATGGGCCTCGTCCGGGGGGTGGGGCAGGGCAGCGTGGAGCCCCCGCGGGTCATCGTCATGCGCTACGAGCCGGCAGGGGGCGACGGGGCCGGGCCGGTGCTGGGGCTCGTCGGCAAGGGCGTGACGTTCGACACCGGGGGCATCTCGATCAAGCCGTCGGAAGGCATGGGCCTCATGAAGCACGACATGTCGGGCGGAGCCGCCGTCGTCGGCGCCATGCGGGCGATCGGGGAGCTCGCCCCGCCGGTGCGCGTGATCGGCATCGTGCCGGCGGTGGAGAACATGCCGGGGGGACGCGCCATCCGCCCCGGCGACGTGCTGACCGCGGCGGACGGGAAGCGGGTGGAGGTGCTGAACACCGACGCCGAGGGGCGGCTCATCCTCGCCGACGCGCTCGTCCTCGCCCGTCGGCTCGGCGCGACCCACCTGGTGGACGTCGCCACCCTGACCGGGGCCTGCGTGATCGCCCTGGGGCACCACGCCTCGGGCCTCGTGGGGACGCCGGCGGCCTGGGTCGAATCGGTGCGGGCGACGGCGGCCGGGGCGGGGGAGCGGCTGTGGCCGCTGCCCGCCTGGGACGAGTACGCCGAGCAGCTGAAGAGCGAGACGGCCGACCTGGCCAACATCGGGGGGCGCGACGCCGGGGCGATCACCGCGGGAATGTTCCTGAAGGCGTTCGCCGGCGACCTGCCCTGGGCCCATCTCGACATCGCCGGCACCGCGTGGCACGAAGAGAACAAGCCGTACGCCGGCAAGGGCGCCACCGGCGTCGGCGTGCGGACCCTGGCCGCGCTGCCGTTCGAGGGCGACTGGGTCGAGCCGTCCGGCGGCCCGTCCCGCGCCTGACCGGAGGGCCGTCCGCCTGCCCGTTTCCCGGCACGCCTCTCATGGCTCGGGCGGTGAGGGACGCTCCCGCCCGGAGCACCGGGCCGCGACGGCGCGAGCCGGCCCGCCCCGCGCCTGACGGAGGGCCGTCCGCCTGAACCGTTTCCCGACGCGTGCCGCTCCCGGCCCGGGCGCCGCTTCCGCCCTGGAGCACCAAGTCGGAACGGGGCGAGCGGCATCCGTGAGCTCTGTTCGAGGCGCGGAGACCGCGTCAACGGAGCTGCATGTCGACCTGGTCGAAGTAGTCCGACCCGACGAGCACCTCCCGGGCCTTGCCGCCCGTCCCCGCCGACACCAGCCCGTCCGCTTCCATCATGTCCACGAGTCGGCCGGCGCGGCTGAACCCGATCTTGAGGCGGCGCTGAAGATGGGAGATGGACGCCTGACCCGCGGCCACGACGAGGCGCGCCGCCTCGTCGTAGAGGTCGTCCTTCTCGAGGACGTCGGCGTCGGCCGCCTTCTCCTCGGCCGTGATCGACGCGTCGTAGGCGGGGGCGCCCTGCTTGCGCAGGAAGCCGCAGACGCGCGCCGTCTCCTGCTCGGAGATGTACGGTCCGTGCACCCGCACGAGACGCGACGAGGCCGGGGGCAGATACAGCATGTCGCCGCGGCCGAGGAGCTGTTCGGCCCCGTTGCTGTCGAGAATCGTGCGCGAGTCGACCTTCGACGACACGCGGAACGAGATGCGCGACGGCAGGTTGGCCTTGATGAGGCCGGTGATCACGTCGACCGACGGGCGCTGGGTGGCCAGGATCAGGTGGATGCCGACGGCCCGCGCCATCTGCGCGAGGCGGGCAATCGACTCCTCGACCTCGCGGCCCACGAGCATCATCAGGTCGGCCAGCTCGTCGATGGCGAGCACGATGTAGGGTAGCGGCTTCGGCAGCTCGTCGGAATCCGGGGGCGCCTCGCCGGCCCCACCTTCCGCCTCCTGCAGCTGGGCGCGCACGTTCCGGTTGTACTGCTCCAGGTTGCGCACCCCTTCCGCCGCCAGCTGCTTGTAGCGTTCCTCCATCTCGTGGACGGCCCAGCGCAGGGCGTTCGCGGCCAGCTTCGGCTCGACCACCACCGGCGTCAGCAGGTGGGGAATGTCCTTGTACATGCCGAGCTCGAGCCGCTTCGGATCGATCAGGATCAAGCGCACGTCGTCGGGCGTCGCCTTGTAGAGGATGCTGGTGAGCATGGCGTTCATCGCCACGCTCTTGCCCGTGCCGGTGGAGCCGGCGATGAGGAGATGGGGCATCTTGGCGAGGTCGCCGGCGATGGGCTCGCCGTGAATCCGCCGCCCCAGGGCCAGCGCGAGCCTGGACGCGCTCTCGCGGTAGGGGGGCGACTCGAGCATCTGCCGCAGCGAGATCTGCTCGCGCACGCGGTTCGGTATCTGGATGCCGACGGTGGAACGGCCGGCGAGGCGCTCGATCAGGATGGACTCCGCCTGCATCGCGAGGCAGAGATCGTCGGCGAGGCCCGTGATCCGGCTGTACTTCACGCCGGGGTCCGGCTGAAACTCGTAGGTCGTCACCACCGGTCCCGGGTGAATCTGGATGACGGCGCCGCGGACCGAGAACTCCTGGCACTTGTTCTCGAGCAGCCGGGCGTTGTCGAGCAGCTCGCGCTCGTCGAACTGCTGCTTCGCCCGCACCGGGTCGAGCAGCGACAGCGGCGGCAGCGCAAAGGCCTTCCGGCGGCGATCGGACGCCTCCCGGCGCGCCGGGGCGGGGTCGAGGCCCAGCATGGTGGGCGTCGCCGGGGTCATCTCGGGAGCCGACGCGGGGGGGTCGGGCCGCGCGGCCCGGATGGCGGGCGCGGCGCGTCCGGCTGCCTTGGCAGCCGTCGCCGGGCCCCGGCGGCCGCGGGCGCGCCCCGGCCGGCCCGGAGCCGGAGCGGCCCTCTTCGCGGCCGCCGGGGCGGCGGCCGCCGCGAGTCGCGTCCCGTCGGGCCGGGCGGCGCCGCTTCCGCGGCCGCGTCGTGCCCACCGGCCCGACACCGCTTCCCGCAGGGCCGTCCCGCTCCGGCCGATGCCGGCGAGCGACCGGCTGAGCAGGTATCCGAACGACACCTGGGTCAGGAGGAGCACGGCCAGGAAGAGCAGGGTGAGGATGAGGATGATCGAGCCGGTGCGGTTCAGATACTCGGCGAGCAGCTCCGCGAGCCATCCCCCGAGGTAGCCGCCGGCCCGGAACGGGCGTTCGACGGTGTCGAAGGCGGTGAACGCCAGCGTGAGGAAGGACGAGGTGCACGCCAGGGTCAGCCCCAGGCCCACCGCGCGGACGTACGGCCCCTCGACGGGCCGGCACCAGAAGTAGTGCCAGCCGAGCACGACGAGCACGAGCGGGAGCAGGTAGGCGCTGAACCCGACGAGCTGAAAGGACAGCTCGGCCACGAACGCGCCCACGCGCCCCGCGAAATTCACGGGCGCCTCGTCCCCGTCGGCGCTGAAGAACCAGACCGGATCGGCGGGATCGTAGGTGGCGAGGGCGACGAGCGAGAACAGCGCGGCGGCGAAGAGCCCGACCCCGAAGAACTCGCTCAACCAGCGTGACAACGTGGATCGGGACACCCGTCAGACCTCCATGATGACCGGCAGCACGAGGGGGCGCCGGCCCGCCCGCTTGCGAAACAGGCGTTGCAGCTCGATGCGGACCCGCTCGGCGAGCAGGTCGCGGTCCGATCTCTCCTCGGGGCTGGCCCCGCCGATGATCTCGGTCAGCCACGCCGGCACGGTGTCGAGCACGACGCTCGTCCGGTCGTCGAGCACGACGCCGCGCGTCACGACGTCCGGCGTGCCCTCGATCCGCCCCTCCTGCCGGTCGACGGCGATCACCGGGACGACCACGCCGTCGGCGGCGAGATGCCGGCGATGCCGCAGCACCTGGCTTCCGACCTCGCCGGATCGGGTGCCGTCGATCAGGAGGCGGCCGGCCGCGACCCGGCCCGCGATGCGCCCCTCACCCGGGGCGAGGCGAATGACGTCCCCGTCTTCGGCCAGCAGCACCGTCGTCTGTCCTCCCGTGACCCGCGCCGCGACCCGCGCGTGTTCCGCGAGATACCTGTACTCCCCATGTATCGGCACGAAGTAGCGCGGCCTGACCAGCGAGAGCAACAATTTCAGCTCTTCGGCGCTGCCGTGCCCGGAGACGTGCACCGCTTTCCGATCGTTGTGCACCACTTGCGCCCCGCGCCGGGCGATGTGGTCCATCACCCGCCCGATGGCCCGCCGGTTGCCCGGAATGGCGCGGGCCGAGAAGACCACGACGTCGTCCGGCTCGAGCCGGACGTGGCGGTGGTCGTCGATGGCGATGCGCGACAGTGCGGCCAGCGGCTCGCCCTGCGACCCGGTGGCCACGCAGACGACCCGGCGGGCGGGGTAGTCGGCGACCTGGGAGTCGCGAATCTGCAGCCCCGCCGGCAGGCGCAGGTGGCCGAGCCGCGTGGCGATGTCCGTGTTCTGGACGATGCCCCGCCCCACGAAGGCCAGCTTGCGGTCGAACTGCGCGGCGAGGTCCGCGACAATCCGGATCCGGTGCAGGCTCGAGGCGAACGCGGTCGCCACCACCCGGCCCTTCGCGCTCGCGAACACCTCCTCGAGACCCGCCACCACGTCGATCTCCGACCCCGTGAACCCCGGGCGCTCGATGTTGGTGCTGTCGCCGAAGAAGGCGAGCACGCCGTCGCGCCCGAGCTCCGCGAAGCGGTGCACGTCGAGGGGCTGGTCGTCGATGGGAGTCTGGTCGATCTTGAAGTCGCCGCTGTGCACGATGACGCCGGCCGGCGTGTGCAGCGCCACCGCCACGCAGTCGGGCATGCTGTGGGTGACCCGGATCAGCTCGAGGGTGATCTCGCCGACCGCGGCCGTGTCTCCGGCTTCCAGCGGGCGGCAGCGGTCGTCGGGGTCGAAGCCGTGCTCGGCCAGCTTCTGGCCGGCGAGGGCGAGGGTCAGGGGCGTGCCGTACACCGGCCCGTCCACGAGGGGCCAGACGTAGGGCAGGGCCCCGACGTGATCCTCGTGCCCGTGGGTCAGCACGACCGCCGAGAGCCTGCCGACGCGTTCTTCGAGGTGGGCGGGATCGGGGATGACGAGGTCGACGCCGGGCAGCTCGGGCCCCGGGAACATCGCGCCGGCATCCACGAGGACGGCCGTGTCCCGCCATGTGACGAGCATCATGTTCATGCCGAACTCGCCGAGGCCGCCGCAGGGCACGACCTCCAGGGCGGGCTCGGTCGTCCGGGGAGATTCTGGCGTCGAAGTCATGGCTTCTCGGTGCCGCATCGGCCGGAAACGGGAGAGTGAGCTCTCGCCTCGTCAGGGCCGCCGCCGCGGCCGCCGGGCCGACGGCGGCCGGCCGCGGCGGCGTTTCTCCGAGCCGGACCCCGGCGCCGCCGTGGGGAGGCGTCGGGGTCGCGAAGTCTGCGCTTCATGGGGACGTGGCCGCCAGGGCGTCGGCGAGCCTGGCCAGCTCCGCCGGATCGAGCGTGGCGGGGCGGCGGTCCGATGCCACGCCCGCCCGTTCGAGCAGCTCCCGCGCCGAAACGTGAGACGCGTCGCGGGCGAGCGGACCGAGGGCGTTGAGGACGGTCTTCCGGCGCTGCGAGAACAGGGACCGGACCAGACGTTCGAACAGCTCCCGGTCGGCGACGGGCACGGGCGACCGACGAAAGCGCAGGGCGACGACGGCCGAGCGCACGCGCGGCGGCGGCCGGAACGCGCCGGGGGGCAGGGTCAGCACCCGCTCGGCGTGGGCGGCGGCCCCGGTGAGGATGGCGAGGGGGCCGTAGTCTCGCGACCCCGGTCGGCCCACCAACCGGTCCGCGACCTCGCGCTGCAGCATCAGAGTGGCGTCAGCGAAGCAGCCGTGGCGGTGCTGAGTATTCGTCAGGCGGCGCAGGATGGGCGTGGACACGTTGTAGGGCAGGTTGCCGGCCACGCGGGCGGTTCCCTTCGGGCGGCCGGACCCCGCCTCGGCGACGAGGCGGTCCAGGTCCTGGTCGAGGACGTCACCGGCCACGACGCGGACCGACGCGGGGACGATCGCCCGCAGATGGGCCGCGAGCCTGCGATCCTTCTCGACGGCGACGACCTCGGCCCCGGCCGCCGAGAGAGGCAGGGTCAGCTGGCCGGCGCCCGCCCCGATCTCGAGAAAGAGCTCTCCCGGGGCGGGCCCGATGCACGCCACGACCTTCGCTACCCACGCCGCTTCGAGAAAGTGCTGGCCGAAGCGCTTCCGGGCCGGCGGTCGGGAGGGCGGTGGGGGCGCGGTCGGCATTCCGGCGTCGTCGCGCGTCCGGCGTCTCAGTGCACCGCCGGCTTGTTCCAGTCGGGTCTGGCGCCCCCTTCGGAAACGGCCTTGAGATGCTCCTGCAGCGCCTTGATGAGGTTCGGGACGACCGCCGTGGGCACCGCGATGCGTGCCCGGACCGGTGCCTTGAGCACGTGGTTCGCGGCCGCCTCCCGCACCGCCTTTTCCGTGGGCGGCAGGACCTCGCAGAACGTCAAGGTGAAGTCGAATGGCGTGTGGGAGATCGCGCAGAAGTTCGAGTAGACGCGCGGCTCGTCGGTCGCGTCGTCGGGGACGATCGTGAAGTTGATTTGCTTGCGTTCTTCCATGAGTTGCGAATCCTCGCGGCCGATGGTCGACCGCGCCGTCCCGTCCGGAGCGTTCCGGCCCGCGGCGATACCAGGAGTCTGCACCGTTCTACGGCGCAGACTCCTAGTATCGCCGCATCACGCCGATGACGACACCCTGCACCCGCACCGCTTCCGGCCTTGCGATGATCGGGGCGAGGGCCGTGTTCGCGGGTTGCAGCCGGATGTGGTTCTTCTCCCGGTACAACGTCTTGAGGGTGACGTCCGACCCGTCGATCAGCGCAACCACCATCTCGCCGTTCCGGGCGACCTGGCGATCCTCCACCACGACGAGGTCGCCGTCGCGGATCTGCTCGTCGATCATGGAGCTGCCGCGGACCCTCAGGGCGTAGGTCTCCCGCGCGCCCACCAGGTCCTCGGGCACCGTCACGGTCTCGGCACCGACCACCGCCTCGATGGGCTCGCCGGCGGCGACGTACCCCAGCAGCGGCAGATCGACGGCGCGGCCGCCGGCGCGGGTCTGCACCAGCTCGACCGAGCGGCTTCGGTTCCAGGCCCGGCGAATGAAGCCCTTCTCCTGCAGGTTCATGAGGTGCTTGTGGACGGTCGCGAGGGACGACAGGCCGAACCGGGACCCGATCTCCTCGAGGCTCGGGGCGTACCCGCGCTCGTCGATGAACTCCTTGAGATAGTCGAGAATCTCCCGTTGCCGTCTGGTCAGTGGCTGCAACCCGGGCCTCCTCGCCCGCCGGAACCGCGCCGGCTTCCGGCCGGCGCTCCGCTCCGGTAGGGTCACGAAACGGAAACGACACCGTAACTTTACACGAATGCACAAAGAAAAGGCGAAAAAAAACGGTATATACTGCGGTACATGGTCAATCGAGGGGCGGGCTGGGCGGCGGCCGTGGCGTTGGCCGTCGGGGGATCGGCGGCGGCGGTGGGGGCGGTGCGGGGCGGCCCGGCGTCGGCGGGGGGAGCAGGACGCGCGGTGCAGGCCGGCGCGGCCTCCGAGGAGTCCGGCGCCCGACTCGAGCGGAGGCTGCTCGAGATCCTGCAGAACGCCGCCGAGCCGTCCCCGGACATCCGGCTGACTCCGCTGCCCGAGCCGGACGTGAACGCCTATCTCGCGCACCAGGCGGTGCCGCATCTGCCCGTCGGCATCACGGCGCCGGTCGTTCGTATCGGCGAGGACAGCCTGTCGGCGGAGGCTGTCATCGACCTCGACGCGATTCGCGACTCGCGAGAACGAAGCGGGTTGGATCCGGTGCAGTTTCTGGGGGGGCAGCTCCACGTGACCGCGAGTGGCCGCATCCGGTCGGGCAGCGGACTGGCGCGGGTCGACGTGGAGACGGTGACGGTGGGCGGGATTCGGGTTCCCGTCGAGGTCCTGCAGGAGCTGGTGCGGTACTTCACGCGCACGCCCGAACAGCCGGCGGGCACGCGCCTGGACGCACCCATTCCCCTGCCCTACGGCATCACGGAGCTGCGCCTGTCACCGGGCCTGGCCGTCATCGTGCAGTGAGCGCCGGTTGCGACGGCCCGTGGTGAGTGACCAGCCGCCCGCCTCCGCCGGGTCGGGCCTTCGCGCCGAGCTGCGTTTCCTGAAGGGCGTCGGCCCTCGGCGGGCGGCGGAGCTCGAACGGGCGGGGATGCGCACGTCGGACGATCTCCTCCACCGGTTTCCCCTCCGCTACGAAGATCGCAGCCGCCTCGTCCGTTCGAGCGATCTGCGGGCCGGCGAGGCCGCCGCGATCCGCGGCAGGGTGGTCAGCACCGGGCTGCGAGAGACCCGCCGCCGCGGCTTCTCCCTGTTCGAGATGCTGCTGAGGGACGACGACGGCACCTTTCGCGCGGTTTGGATGAACCAGCCGTACCTGAAGACGGCATTCTCGCCGGGGCAGCGGCTTCAGCTGTACGGCACGCCGGAGTGGCGCGACCCCGGCGGGCTGCGCCTGTCCAACCCCCAGTACGAGCTGCTCGGCGATGATGACGGCGACGGGGACCGGGCGGCGGAGGCAGGAACGGCAGACCGCGACGATCCCGGCTCCCTGCACGGCGCCCGCGTCGTCCCGGTGTACGAACGCATCGGCACGTTGACGGCGAAGCAGCTCCGGGCGCTGGTCTACCGCGCGCTCGAGCGGTTGCCGGCCGACCTCGACGATCCCCTGCCCGCCGACCTCCGCGCCCGGCGCCGCCTGCCCGGCCGCCGCCAGGCCCTTCGGGAAGCCCATTTTCCGCCCCCCGGCGCCCCGCTTTCGCTCCTGAACCGGTTTCGCACCCCGGCGCAGGCGCGGCTGATTCTCGAAGAGCTCTTCCTGGTCCGTCTGGGCCTGGAGTTGCGCGGTCAGGCCCGCACGCGGGAGCGCAAGCCCCACGCCGTCCGGGTGGACGACCGTATCCGCCGCTCGGCCCTCGAGGTGCTGCCGTTCCGGCTGACCCCGGGACAGAAGGCGGGATTGCGCACCATCGTCGGCGACCTGTGCCGCCCGCACCCGATGAACCGCCTCCTGCAGGGCGACGTGGGATGCGGCAAGACCATCGTCGCCCTCCTCGCCGCCCTCGTGGCCCTCGAGAACGGGCTGCAGGTCGCCTTCATGGCCCCGACCGAGCTCCTCGCCGAGCAGCACTTCCTGACCCTGCGGCCGCTCCTCGCCCGGTCGCGCTTCCGGGTCGTCTCGCTGACCGGCAGCCAGGGGGCGAAGGCGCGGCGGGAGACCCTTGCCGCGCTCGCGGCGGGAGCCGCCCACCTGGCGGTCGGAACCCACGCGCTCGTCCAGCCGTCGGTCGCGTTCCGCGCGCTGGGGCTGGCGATCATCGACGAGCAGCACCGGTTCGGGGTCAGGCAGCGGGCGACCCTGCGGGAGAAGGGGCGACGCCCGGACGTCCTCGTCATGACCGCTACGCCGATTCCCCGCAGCCTCGCCCTCACCGCCTACGGCGACCTCGACGTGTCGATGATCCGGGACCGGCCGCCGGGCCGGACGCCGGTCGACACGCGGATCGAGCCGGAGTCTCGTCGCGAGGCGGTACACGCGCTGGTCGAGCGCGAGCTCCGGGCCGGGAAGCAGGCGTACGTCGTGTACCCCCTCGTGGACGAGTCCGAGAAGGTCGACCTCAAGGCGGCGGCGGTGATGGTCGACGCCCTCTCGCGCCGGTTCCCCGCCCACGCGGTCGACGTGCTGCACGGCCGCATGAGGCCCGACGAGCGGGAGGCGGTCATGGCGCGGTTCGCCCGCGGCGACGTGCACGTGCTCGCGGCCACCACCGTCATCGAGGTCGGGGTCGACGTGCCGGGGGCCACGGTCATGGTCGTCGAGCACGCGGAGCGCTTCGGGCTGGCGCAGCTGCACCAGCTCCGAGGTCGCGTCGGTCGCGCCCCCGGGCGGGCCTGGTGCCGGCTGCTGTACCGCGAGCCGCTGTCGGACGCCGGCCGGGCCAGGCTCGAGGCGGTCGCCGGCACCAGCGACGGCTTCGAGCTCGCCGAGCGCGACCTCGAGCTTCGCGGCCCCGGGGAGGTGCTCGGCACCCGGCAGTCGGGTCTCCCGGCCCTTCGTCTCGCCAACCTCGTCCGTGATCGGGACCTCATGGAAACCGCCCGCGACGAGGCGGAGCGCGCCCTGCGGGAAGGCGTCGCCGCCGACCTGCTGGCCCGGCTCGACGCGGGCTGGGTGGAGCGCTTCGGCCTGGCCGGTGTAGGGTAGGGAGCGGGCCGAGCATGCGCATCATCGGAGGCTCGCACAAGGGGCGCCGGCTGTCGACGCCCCGCTGGGACGGTCTTCGGCCGACCTCGGATCGGCTGCGCGAGACCCTCTTCGACATCCTGGGCGCGCGCGTGGTGGGCGCACGGGTGCTCGACGGCTGCGCCGGCACCGGCGCGGTCGGCCTGGAGGCCCTGAGCCGCGGCGCCGCTCACGCCGTATTCGTGGACCGCGACCCGCGGGCCGTCGCCCTGATCCGCCGCAACGCCGCCGCCTGCAGCCTTGCCGGGCGCTGCACGGTGCGCCGGGGCGCGTTGCCGGGCGCCTTCCGCCGTCTGTCTCCCGGCGCATTCGACCTGATACTGCTCGACCCCCCGTACGGCGCGCCCGACGTCGGCCGGATGCTCGCCGCGGCGGCGGCCCGGCTCGGCCCCGACGGCCGGCTCGTGATGGAGCACGCGCACCGCCTGGATCTCCCGGTCCCGCCCACCCTCGAGGCGCTGCGCTCGGTGCGCGCCGGCGACAGCGCCCTCCGGTTCTACCGGCTGCCGGCGGTTGACACACGGTGCGCCGGGCGTGGCACCATGCAGGCCACCGTCCCGGACGGGGGAGCGTGAGACGCCATGGCAACCGACCGCCCCGAACGTATCGCCGTCTATCCCGGCACCTTCGACCCGTTGACGAACGGCCACGTCGACATCATCGAGCGGGGAGCGGCGCTCTTCGACCGCATCGTGGTCGCCATTCTCGTCAATCCCGAGAAGTCGCCCCTGTTCAGCGTCGCCGAACGCGTGGACATGACCCGGGCGGTGTTCGCGTCCCGCCCCGGCGTCGAGGTCGACACGTTCGAGGGGCTGCTGGTGGACTACGCGCGGAAGCGCCGGGCCGACGTCATCGTGCGCGGGCTGCGGGCGATCTCGGACTTCGAGTTCGAGATGCAGATGGCCCTCATGAACCGCCGGCTCAGCTCCACCATCGAGACGGTCCTGATGATGCCGGCCGAGTCCTACACCTACCTCAGCTCGCGGCTCGTCAAGGAGGTGTTCGCCCTCGGGGGGTCGATCCGCGGCCTCGTCCCCGAGCTCGTCGAGGCCCGCCTGGCCGAGAAGGCCCGCATCACCGATTCCCTCGTGGTCTGATCCGCCCTCGACGCGTCGTCAGGCGTCAGCGCCCGCCGGTCCCCGCCGGGCGCGGTTGTCCGCGCGGTTCGGGCACGCCGGTCCGGGAAACCGCCGGCGGCGCGACCGACGCGTCACGGTCGAGCCGTTGCGGCTTTACCTCCGGGCGCGGTTGTCCGCGCGGTTCGGGCACGCCGGTCCGGGAAACCGCCGGCGGCGCGACCGACGCGTCACGGTCGAGCCGCTGCGGCTCGGGCGGCGTCGGTCGCCGTGCGCCCGGGCGCGGGGGTCGGGCGGGACTCACCGGGGTGCCCGGTTGGTCACTAGCACCACGGTCTGCAGGTCGGTCGCGGGGTCCGGCCGGAGCAGGGTGCGCAGCTGGAGGCGGCCGGTGTCCAGGTAGGCGACGCGCCCGAGCTCGTACGCCGTCGCGTCGGCCGCGCGGGCCTGCTCGAGATCGGCGGCGGGGAGCACGCAGAGAACAGGCTCGGGCCGGGCGAGGAACGCGTGGAGCTGTTCCGGCGTGAACAGATCCACGTGCGGCCGGCCGGCGTAGTAGAGCAGATTGCGGACGAAGACCCGGTAGCGGCCGTACGACACGTCGCCCCCGCCCGCCTCGCGGACCAGGGCCGCCATGCGCTCGACCGGCTCCGGCCCGGGGGGGGAGAGGACCGAGTACTGCAGGCCGAGGGCGGTGACCACGGTCGAGGCGGCGAGCGCGGCGGGGAGCAGCCGCGGGCGTGGCGCCAGCGCCGCCAGCGCCACCCCCACGCCCGACAGAGCGATGAGGACGGACGCGATCCGGACCGCAGCGAGGGGACCGTCGCCGAGGAGTACGCCGGCCCTGGCCACCGCCACGCCGACGAGCAGCAGCACCAGCCCCGACGCCGCTCCCCCGGCCGCCAGGAGCCGGTCCCGTCCGGTTCCGGCCGCGGCCTGCCGCGCCAGCGCCCGCGACAACGCCCGGGCCAGCAGTATCGCCAGCGGCAGCAGGACCGGCAACACGTAGCGCGGCTGCTTGCCGATCGACAGCGAGTAGAACAGCAGCGGCGCCAGCGCCCAGAGAACGAGCCGGACCTCGGTCGACCCCACGCGCCGGACCCCGGCGACCATGCCGCGCAACGGCCGCCAGAGGATCAGCATCAGCGGCGACCAGGGCATGAGGCCCCCGATGACGATCGGCAGGTAGAACCAGACCGGGCGCGGGTCGTGCTGGTAGCGGTCGGTCGCGAAGCGCTCCACGTTCTCGGCGATGAAGAACCGCTCGAGATAGGCCGTCCCGTGCGTCTCGGTCATCGCCGCGAACCAGGGCAGCGTCAGGGCCAGGCAGATCGCGGCGAGGAGGCCCGCGTCGGCGGCGAGCCGCGCGAGGGGCCGTCCCGGTCCGCCCGGGGAGCGCCCCTCGCATAGGCAGCGCCAGAGGGCCGGCGGCCCGACGGCCAGCGCGGGCAGGACGATCCCCACCGGGCCCTTGGTCAGGAACCCGGCCGCCAGGGCCGCGCCGGCCACGGCGAGCCATCCCCTTCGGCGCTCGCCGGCGGCCCGCGGGACGACCAGGGCCTCGAACGCGGCCCAGGTCGCCAAGGTGATGAAGCAGGCGAGGGCGAGGTCCGGCAGCGCCTGCCTCGCCCACCCCACGTAGCCGAAGCAGGTGGCGGTGACGGCGCCCGCGAGCAGCGCGGTGTCGTCGTCGTACCAACGGCGCGCGCACGCGAACGCGGCGAGCACGAGGCCGAGGCCGGCCAGCGCCGACGGCAGGCGCGCGGCGAACTCGCCGGCCCCGGCCGGGAGGTACGCCAGTGCGACCAGCCAGTAGTAGAGCACCGGCTTCTCGAACCGGTACTCGCCGTTGTAGCGGGGCGTCACCCAGTCGCCGGTCTCGACCATCTCCCGGCCCGCCTGCGCATAGAACGCCTCGTCGGAGTCCATGATGGCCGGCCGGCCCAGCCCCACGAAGAACGTCAGGAACGCGAGACCTGCGAGGAGCGTTGCACGCGCGAACGGCACGGCAGGATTGTATATGGGCGTGTTCTCGACACGGCCCGCGGTCGGCCCGGGCGCGCAGCCGCGGACGGCACGGCAGGATTGCATATGGGCACGTTTCCCGACGCGGCCCGCGGTCGGCGCGGGTGCGCAGCCCCGCGGCCGGCGGTGCGGGCCGCCCGGCCGCCACCGTCCGGATCGGACGGCACCCCGCGAGTCGCCGCCGCGGCCCGCCGGGTCGGGCGCCCCCCGGTCACGCCGCCCCCGGACGGATTGCCCCGGCCATCAGGGGTATACTGCGGCATGCCCCGAGTCGTCGCCGTCGTCGGCGCGTCCAGAGACCGGAGGAAGTTCGGGAACAAGGCGGTGCGGGCGTTCCGCCACGCCGGCTTCGAGGTCGTGCCGATCACCCCGGCCGCCGACGTCATCGAGGGCCTTCCGGCGTACCCGTCGGTGCTCGACGTCGAGGACCGCGTCGACCTCGCGACGGTCTATCTCGAACCGGCGGTCGGGGAATCGGTCATC
This sequence comes from Vicinamibacterales bacterium, assembly GCA_965207675.1. Lineage (GTDB taxonomy): Bacteria > Acidobacteriota > Vicinamibacteria > Vicinamibacterales > UBA8438 > JAJEEA01. Next base: position 1,738,202 of record CBDBMY010000011.1, on the reverse strand, counting down.
GACGAGATCGCCCGGAAGGGAATCGGGGAGGTCTGGCTGAACCCCGGCGCGGACGGGCCCGCGGTCGTGGCCCGGGCCCGGGCCCTCGGTCTCGAGCCCATCCTCGACTGCAGCATCGTCGGCATCGGCGAGAACCCCGCCAGCTATTGACGACGTGAGGGACGCGTCCGGCCGTTCGTCCGGGCGGGTTGACACGCCAGTTGGGGCGTGCCTATACTCGGCCTCGACAGTCATTCCTCGTCACGGGCCTCGTGCGGGATGCCTCGCGTCCGACTCACGCACGGCTCACGAACTTCTACCTCCAGCTGATCGCCCTATGCCGACGAACCAGAAGCGCACACCAGCGCGCCCGTCCACCCATCCCCCCGCCCCGGCCCCGGCCGAGACGGCGACCGCGGAACCGCCGCCCAAGCCGAGCCGCCGCGCCAACGGCCTGAACATCGGCGAGCTCAAGGACATGAGCATCGCCAAGCTGACGCAGGTCGCCAAGGACCTCAGCGTCGCGGGCGCGACCGGCATGCGCAAGCAGGAGCTGATCTTCCAGATCCTCAAGGCGCAGACCGAGCAGAGCGGGTTCATCTTCTCGGAGGGCGTGCTCGAGGTGCTGCCGGACGGTTTCGGCTTTCTCCGGGCGCCGGACTACAACTACCTGCCCGGCCCCGACGACATCTACGTCTCGCCGTCGCAGATCCGCAAGTTCGACCTGCAGACCGGGGATACCGTCTCCGGCCAGATCCGCCCGCCCAAGGAGGGGGAGCGGTACTTCGCGCTGATCAAGGTCGAGGCGGTCAACTTCGAGTCGCCCGACTTTGCCCGGGACAAGCTGTTCTTCGAGAACCTGACGCCGCTCTATCCCGAGGAGCGGGTCACCCTGGAGACCACCGCCGACAACCTGTCGGCGCGGGTCATGGACCTCATGACCCCCATCGGGAAGGGGCAGCGCGGCCTCATCGTGGCCGCCCCCCGCACCGGCAAGACGATGCTTCTGCAGTCGATCGCGCAGTCGATCGCCGCGAACCACTCCGAGGTCTACCTCATCGTGCTCCTCATCGACGAGCGGCCCGAGGAGGTCACCGACATGCAGCGGTCGGTCGACGGCGAGGTCATCTCGTCGACCTTCGACGAGCCGGCCCAGCGCCACGTGCAGGTGGCCGAGATGGTCATCGAGAAGGCCAAGCGCCTCGTCGAGCACAAGAAGGACGTGTTCATCCTGCTCGACTCGGTCACGCGGCTCGCGCGCGCCTACAACACGGTCATCCCGCCGTCGGGCAAGGTGCTGTCGGGCGGCCTCGACTCGAACGCGCTGCAGAAGCCGAAGCGGTTCTTCGGCGCCGCGCGGAACATCGAGGAGGGGGGGTCGCTGACGATCATGGCCACCGCGCTGGTCGACACCGGCTCCCGCATGGACGACGTGATCTTCGAGGAGTTCAAGGGGACCGGCAACATGGAGATCCACCTCGACCGCAAGCTGGTCGACAAGCGGGTCTTCCCGGCCATCGACATCCAGAAGAGCGGCACCCGGAAGGAGGAGCTGCTGCTCGGGCCCGAGGACCTCAACCGGGTGTGGGTGCTGCGGAAGGTGCTGAACCCGTTGTCGGCGGTCGAGGCGATGGAGCTGCTGCTCGACAAGATGTCCAAGACGCGATCGAACCAGGACTTCCTGGCCTCGATGCAGAAGATGGGGTGACGGCGATGGCGGAAATCAAGGTCCGGGAGAACGGCCCCTATCTGGTGATCGGCGACGACGTGACCCTCGTCGACTGGAACGGCGCCTCCTATCCCGTGGAGCGGCGGCCGTTCGCGCTGTGCCGGTGCGGCGCCTCCGAGAACAAGCCGTTCTGCGACGGCTCGCACAAGACCGCCGGCTTCCAGGCGGCGGAGGCTGCGCCCGCGGCCGGTTCCACGTAGACGCCGGAGCCCGCCCAGCCGTTCGTTTCGGAACGGGTGATCGGCACGCGGTTGCCGACCGTACGCAGGCCCGCCCTGCCGGTTGGGCCAATTCGCACCCGGCCGTACGCAGACCGGCCCCCGTCCCCTGCCGGTTGCGCCCATTCGCACCCGGCCCAAGCCAACGCACGACGCCCCGGCGGCGGTCCGCGGTCGCCCTCCGGTGTCGGCCGCCGGGGCGGCTCCGGCGGGCGCTACCCGGAGCCGCGTCCCACCGCCGCGCCTACCCGCCGTCACGCGGCGGCGCGCTCTGCCGTCGCGAAGGCCAACTCGCCGCCGGCCGCGTCCACCCGGACGTGCGCGCCCTCGCACAGCTCGTGCTCCAGCATGCGCCGGGCGAGCGGGTCGAGCACCATCCGCTGCACGGTGCGCTTCAGCGGACGCGCCCCGTAGACGGGATCGAAGCCGTGTTCCGCGAGCAGGTCCAGCGCCGAGTCGGACAGCTCGATGGTCATCCGGCGATCCGCCAGGCGCTCGGTGAGCCGATCGAGCTGGATTCGAACGATTTCGCGAACGTGATCGCGGCCCAGGGCGTGGAACAGGATGACGTCGTCGATGCGGTTGATGAACTCCGGCCGGAAGTGCGCCTGCACGGCCTCGAACACCCGCCCGCGCACCGCCTCGCCGCCGCCGCCCCCGCGACCCGCCTGCTCGGCGATGAGCTGGCTGCCGAGGTTAGACGTCATGATCACGACGGCGTTCTTGAAGTCGACGGTGCGGCCCTTGCCGTCCGTGAGCTGCCCGTCGTCGAGGAGCTGCAGCAGCACGTTGAGCACGTCCGGGTGCGCCTTCTCGACCTCGTCGAACAGCACCACCGCGTAGGGGCGGCGCCGCACCGCCTCGGTCAACTGCCCCGCGTCGTCGTAGCCGACGTAGCCGGGGGGCGCCCCGATCATCCGCGCCACCGTGTGCTTCTCCTGGTACTCGGTCATGTCGATGCGGACCATCGCGCGCTCGTCGTCGAACAGGAACCTGGCGAGGGCGCGGGCCAGCTCGGTCTTGCCGACGCCGGTCGGCCCGAGGAAGATGAAGCTGCCCAGGGGGCGCGACGGGTCCTGGAGCCCCGCGCGGGCCCGACGGATGGCGTTCGACACCGCGGTGACCGCCTCGTCCTGCCCGACCACCCGCTCGTGGAGCCGGCCCTCCATCTTCAGCAACTTCTCGATCTCGCCCTCGACGAGCCGGCTGACGGGGATGTGGGTCCACCGGCTGACGACCTCGGCGATGTCCGCGTCGTCGACCTGCTCCTTGAGCATGCGGCCCTCGTTCCCGCCGTCCTCGCCGGCGGGCGCCGACTGCGCCGCGATCTCCCGCTCGAGCTCGGGCAGCCGCCCGTACTGCAGCTCCGACGCCCGCGCGTAGTCGCCTTCGCGCTGGGCCCGCTCGATGGCGAGCCGGACCTGCTCGAGCTCCTCGGTCAGCCCGCGCGTCGCCTGGATGGCCGCCTTCTCCTGCTGCCACTGGGCGTGCAGGCGGGTGCGGTTCTCCTTGAGGTCGGCGAGCTCGCGCTCGAGCCGTTCGAGGCGCTCGGCCGACGCCGCGTCCTTCTCCTTGCGCAGCGCCTCGCGCTCGATCTCGAGCTGCATGACGCGCCGCTCGACCTCGTCGAGCTCGGCCGGCAGCGAGTCGATCTCGGTCCGCAGCTTCGCGGCCGCCTCGTCGACGAGGTCGATGGCCTTGTCGGGCAGGAAGCGGTCGGGGATGTAGCGGTGGGAGAGGGTGGCGGCGGCCACCAGGGCGGCGTCCTTGAACTGCACCCCGTGGTGGATCTCGTAGCGCTCGCGCAGTCCGCGCAGGATGCTGATGGTGTCCTCGACCGTCGGCTCCGAGACGAGCACGGGCTGGAAACGCCGCTCGAGGGCGGCGTCCTTCTCGATGTGCTTCCGGTACTCGTCGAGAGTGGTGGCGCCGATGGTGTGCAGCTCGCCGCGCGCGAGCATCGGCTTGAGGAGGTTCGAGGCGTCGATGGCGCCCTCGGCCGCGCCGGCCCCGACCACGGTGTGCAACTCGTCGATGAAGAGGATGATGCGCCCGTCGGCGTCGGCGATCTCCTTCAGGACCGCCTTGAGGCGCTCCTCGAACTCGCCCCGGTACTTCGCGCCCGCCACGAGGGCCCCGAGGTCGAGGCTGATGATGCGCTTGTCCTTCAGCCCCTCCGGCACGTCGCCCCGCGCGATGCGGTGGGCGAGGCCCTCGACGATGGCGGTCTTGCCGACCCCGGGCTCGCCGATGAGCACCGGGTTGTTCTTGGTGCGGCGCGAGAGCACCTGCAGGGTGCGCCGGATCTCGTCGTCGCGGCCGATGACGGGGTCGAGCCGGTCCTGCTTCGCCGCCTCGGTCAGGTCGCGGCCGTAGCGCTCGAGCGCCTCGTACTTGCCCTCGGGATGCGGGTCGGTAACCCGCTGGCTGCCCCGGACCGCGGACAGCGCCTCGAGGACCCGCGCCGAGGTGACGCCGTTCGCCGCCAGCAGCCGAGCCGCCTCGGCGCGGCCACCCTCCCGGGTGACGGCCAGCAACAGGTGCTCGGTGCTGACGTAGTCGTCGTTCAGCCGCTCGGCCTCGCGTTCCGCCGCCTTCGCCACCCCGCGGAGGCGCGGCGACGGGCCGGCCTCGGTCCCGCCGTGGGCCTGCGGCTGCCGACCGAGCCATGCCCGGGCTTCCTCGAGAAGCCGCGGCGGCTCGATCCCCAGCCGCCGGAGCACCGCCGGCACCACGCCGTCCGGCTGGTCGATGAGGGCGGCGAGCAGATGCTCGGGCTCGATCTGCGGGTGATGCCGCCGTTCCGCGAGCTGCTGCGCGGCCAGCACCGCCTCCTGCGACTTCTCCGTGTAGCGCTTGAGGTTCATGGCTTCTTCCTTCCGTCAAATCTTAGTTAGTAATACGAAGAAATTATTACATGGATAATAGCACCTTGATTGACGTTCCGCAATGCCCGATAGTTCCGTCGAGATGGCAGCACAAGACCGGTTCTCGTCGCGATGGGGCCTGATCCTCGCGGGGCTGGGGATGGCCGTCGGCACGGGCAACCTGTGGCGCTTCCCCCGGGTCGCGGCCGAGAACGGCGGGGCCGCCTTCCTGATTCCCTGGCTGCTGTTCCTGTTCCTGTGGTCGCTGCCCCTGCTGATCGCCGAGTTCGGCCTCGGCCGAGGCAGCCGGCGCGGGGTCATCGGCGCCTTCGCCGACCTGGTGGGGCGGCGCTGGGCGTGGATGGGGGGGTTCGTCGCCGTCACCAGCGTGATGATCCTGTTCTACTACTCGGTGGTGACGGGGTGGACGCTGAAGTACTTCACGGTGACCCTGCTCGGCAGCCTGCAGGGCGCCGCCGCCGAGGAGTACTGGACGAGCTTCACCGCATCGGTGTGGCAGCCGCTCGCGTTCCAGATTGCGGCCGTGCTCATTGCCGCCGCCATCATCAGCCGCGGCGTCGTGGCCGGCATCGAGCGGGCGAACCGGGTCCTCATCCCGACCCTGTTCGTGCTGCTGCTGGTGGCAGTGGTGCGCTCGGTGACCCTGCCGGGGGCGGGGCGGGGGCTCGGCTTCCTCTTCAACCCCGACCTGTCGCTGCTCGGCAGCTACCGCACGTGGCTCGAGGCGTTGACCCAGTCGGCGTGGTCGACGGGGGCGGGGTGGGGGCTCATTCTGACCTACGCGGTGTACGTGAAGCGCGAAGAGGACGTCGTGCTCAACTCCACCGCCATCGGGCTCGGCAACAACACCGCCTCGCTGCTCGCGGGCATGGCCATCGTGCCGACTGCGTTCGCGATACTCTCGGAGAACGAGGCCCTCGCGGTGATGGCGAGCGGGAACCAGGGCCTGACCTTCATCTGGATCCCCCAGCTCTTCGACCGGATTCCCGCCGGCGGGCTGTTCCTGCCGTTGTTCTTCCTCGCCCTGTTCTGCGCCGCCCTGTCGTCGCTGATCGCGATGTTCGAGCTGGCCACGCGCATCCTGATGGACACCGGCATGCCGCGGTCGCGGGCCATCCGCTGGGTCACCGGGGCGGTCATCGTCGGGGGGGCGCCGTCGGCGGCGAGCCTGTCCGTGTTCGAGAACCAGGACTGGGTATGGGGGCTCGCCCTCATGCTCAGCGGCCTGTGCATCGCGCTGGGCGTGCGGCGCTTCGGGGCCGGGCGGTTCCGGCGCGAACTCGTCGACGTGTCGGCCGGGCATCTGCGGGCGGGACGGGCCTGGGAGTGGGTGGTGACGTGGCTGGTGCCGCTGGAGTTCCTGGCCATGTTCACGTGGTGGACGTACCAGGCGGTGGCGGTGTTCGACCCGGCCGGGTGGTGGAACCCGGTGCGGGTGAGCTCGCTCGGCACGTGCCTGCTCCAGTGGGGCATCGCGCTGGCGCTGCTGCTGGCCTTCAACCGCCGCATCGCCGCGGCCAGCCTTCGTGGCGACGCCTGACCACGTGTCGGCCGGCCGACACGGCGGGGACGTGCGCGGCGGCCGGCGTTCCTTGGTGCAGCCCCCGGCCGCCGGGGAACGCTTCGACCCTCATGGAGTTCGACCGGGCTCATGCGGTGCAGGAAACCTGCAACGGCAGGCCGGGGAGAGAGCGTCCCGGGCCCGGGCGGGAATCGTCGGGATTGCGGCGGCGCGGTGCTCGACGATGGAAGCGCCGCAGGAGGCGTCCACGGCCCGGCGGCGGACGGGAAACGGCATTCCTATGCTAATCTGAAGGGCGGCAACGCACTGAAAGGAGCATTCGCTTGTACCCAGAATTCATGATCGCGCCGATGCGCGAGGAGCTGACCCGGTTCGGCGTTCGCGAGTTGCGGACCGCGGCGGAGGTCGACGAGGCCCTCGCCAAGACCTCGGGGACGACGATGGTCGTCGTCAACTCGGTGTGCGGCTGCGCGGCCGGCAGGGCGCGCCCCGGCGTGGCCCTCTCGCTGCAGCACGCCGTCAAGCCCGACCACCTCACCACGGTGTTCGCCGGCGCGGACATCGAGGCCACCGAGCGGGCCCGCAGCTACTTCACGGGCTATCCGCCCTCGTCGCCGTCGATCGCCCTGCTCCGCGACGGCAGGCTCATCTACTTCATCGAGCGGCACCAGATCGAGAATCAGGAAGCGCACGCCATCGCCGCCCAGTTGACGGCGGCGTTCGACAAGCACTGCGCTGCCGAACCGGTCGCCGGATAGCGGCGGGGCGGGCGGCGAGCTGCCGGGGGGCGGGCCGGCCCCGTGCGAGGGCATCGCGGGCGGTCCCGCCCGGCCTCCCGCGGTATCCGCTCTCCAGACCGCGCGGTGTCCCCGGCGCCGATCGGTTCCCCGGTCGTCGCGAGTGCGCCGGGTCGAGTCGGAAGCACTCGGTGCCGCTTCTACTTCTCCTCGATGAGTTCCAGGGCGATGGTGGTGACCGTCTCGATGACGGTTTCTGCGCCACGCATCGACATGGTCATCTGAAGCGCAAGGCTGCCCTCGGTACCCAGGAGCAGTCCCTTGCCGGCATCGAAGCGGCTGGTCCCCGTCATCGTCGCGTCGCCGAAGCTCATCGGGACGGGTGACGCGGCAGCCCCGTCCTCGAGCGACACGGTCCCCGAATAGCCGATGAGCACCAGGTCGCCGTCCATGGACTCCACCACATTCGAGGCAACGGTCGACAGGGAGCCGATGGTCGGAAGGGGCATCGCGAAAGCCCTCTCCCAAGTGGAGCCGACGCTGACGGCTTCCGCGGGCAGCGCGTACCCGCTCTGCGCCCACAGGCCGCGCAGCGTCTCCTCGCTCAGCATCTGGTCGATCAGGGGCTGAGCGGACGGATCAGGAACCCGCGCGCGCAGCGCCTCGCGCATCTCCCCGAGACCGGACATCCCGACCACCTTGCCCAGCGGATCGAGGACGACCGAGTAGCTCGTTCCCGCCATCGCCGTGATCGCATCCAGAGGCGATCCGGAGCCCGTCCCGTCCGCCGAGTCGACGCTCGTCGTCCCCATCGGCCCTTCCATGCTCATGCGCACACGCTCGGTGGTCACCCGGACGGTGGCGTTACCGTCGCCGTCGACTTCCTGGACGCTCCAGCGTTGAGTGCTGTCCTGTCGCATCGTCGACGTTCCCATGCCCTGCCGCAGCTCGGACTCGCTGAGCATCGACAGGCGATACACGAGCTCGGTCCCGGCCTCCAGCTTCCACCTCAGCTCGACGCTCTGCGCCGCCACCGGCCTCGCCGCGGCGCCGATGCCCGCCAAGGTCAGCGCGATGAGCGGCAGGGCGTCGCCGATGCGGCCGGCGAGGTGCGGGTTGCGACGACGATTGGGTCGCATGCTCACTTCTTCCTCCTGTGCGATGTCGGACGGTCGTGGACGGTTGCGGTCGCCGTCTCGTGCGAAGACCGGGGTGTTCTTGTCGCGGGGGCAGATGGTGCGTCCGCGCCTTGCCGGTCACGACGCGGCATCAGGCGGCCGGCGGTTCGGCCGCAGCGCAGATCGGCAGGGGACGCCCGCCACGGTAGCGATCGACGGTCGAGCGGACGACGTCGGCCATCATGTCGAGGAAGCGGGGGTCGTCGTTGACGGCGGCCGCCCGGCGCATGGTGATGCCGAGCTCGGCGCAGACCTCGGCCGCCTCGACGTCGAGGTCGTAGAGCACCTCGACGTGGTCGGCCACGAACCCCAGCGGGCAGAGGACCGCGGCCTGGAGACCGTCGGCCGCGGCGGCCCGCAGGTAGTCGCAGACGTCGGGCTCGAGCCAGGGGTCCTGCGGGCGCCCGCTGCGGCTCTGATAGACCAGCGCCCAGTCGTTGCGCCCGAGGCGCCCGGCGACGAGCCGGGCCGAGACCTCCAACTGCTCGCGATACAGTCCCGCGCCGGCCATGCCGACGGGTATGCTGTGGGCGGTGAACACCAGCCGGGCGCGGTCGCGCTCGGACGCCGGCAGCGTGTCGAGCGCGGTTCCGACCCGCGCCGCCCAGGCCTCGATGAAGCGCTCGTGGGCATGCCAGTCGCCGACGTAGCACACCTCGACGTCGGGATGGCCGGCGGCGCGGAGCTCCCGGCGCGCGGTCAGTACATTGTCGCGGTACTGTCCGCAGCTCGACCAGGAACGGAACGCGGCGAGGATCAGTCCCGCCGCGCGCCGGATGCCGGCCTGCGCCATTTCCCGCAGGGTGTCGGCGAGGAACGGGTGCCAGTTGCGCATGCCGACGTAGACGGGTAGCGGGGGGCCGTCCCGGTCGAGCCGCTCCTGCAGTCCGGCGGCCTGCCGCCTCGTCAAACGGGTAATCGGGGACACGCCCCCGAAACGCTCGTAGTGCCGGGCCACCTCCTCGACGCGCCGGGGCGGCACACGGCGCCCGCGCAGCACGTTCGCCAGAAAGGGCCGGATGTCGTCGAGTCCCTGGGGGCCGCCGAAGCTGACGAGGAGCACCGCGTCGAACGGCGCGGGGGGCGACGGTCGGGTCATCCTCCGTTCATGATACCGTCTGGAGCCATGCTGCGGCTCGCCGCCAACTTCTCGATGATGTTCCGCGAGGTCGACATGCTCGACCGGTTCGGGCTCGCCGCCCGCGCCGGGTTCACCGGCGCCGAAATCCAGAACCCCTACGAGCACGCCGCCGAGGAGATCGCGTCGGCGTACCGGGACAGCGGTCTCGAGGCGGTGCTCTTCAACCTGCCGTCCATGGTCGGCGCGGTTCCGGGGCGCGAGGCGGAGTTCGACGAGGGGGTCGCGCGCGCTCTCGAGTACTGCCGGGCCACCGGTTGCCGGCAGGTGCACTGCCTGGCGGGGACCACCGACGACGCCCGGGCCGAGGCCACGTTCGTGGCGAACCTGCGGCGCGCGTCGGCGGCGGCCCGGCCGCTGCGGGTGCGGCTGCTGATCGAGCCGCTCAACACGCACGACATGCCCGGCTACTTCCTCACCCATACCGCCGACGCGCGCCGAATCATCGACCGGGTGGGCGAGGACAACGTGTTCCTCCAGTACGACGTCTACCACATGCAGATCATGGAGGGCTTCCTCGCCGAGACCATCAAGGCCAACCTGGACGTCATCAGCCACGTCCAGATCGCCGGGGTGCCGGGCCGGCACGAACCGGACGCCTCGCAGGAGGTACACTATCCGTACCTGTTCGACGTGCTCGAAGAGCAGGGCTACGAACGCTGGGTGGCCTGCGAGTACCGGCCCGCCGGCGACACCGTCGCGGGTCTCGACTGGGCGCGCCCCTACGGCATCGACCCCGCGCGCGCCCGGTGAGTCGGCGGGGCGCCATCCGGCGGCGAAGGGCGGAAGATCGACCCCGCGTGCGCCCGGTGAGCCGCCCGCCCAGACCGAGCCGGGGGAAGACCAGCAGATCGACCCCGCGTGCGCCCGGCGAGCCGTCGGCAGAGACGGGCCGGACCCGGACTTCCTTCGGCGCACACCGGCGGACCGGGCGAAGAAAAGGCGGGTGGTCGCACTCGCGGGGGAGGACGCGGGACGTCCGCCGGCGCGCCCTCGCACCCCGCCGGCCATCTTGCAGACATGCGACAGGTTCTCGTGACCAACGACGACGGCGTCGAGGCGGAGGGCCTGCGGGCGCTCGCCGACGCCCTCGCCCCCCTCGGCCGGGTGACGGTCGTGGCCCCGGCGGTCGAGAGCAGCGCCGTCGGGCACGGCCTCACCCTGCGTCGCCCCCTGGAGCTGCGGGAGGTGGCCCCGGGCTGCCACTCGGTGGACGGCACGCCCGCCGACTGCGTGAACGTCGCGGTGTCGGAGGTGCTCGGCGGCATCCCCGACCTCGTGGTGTCGGGCATCAACGACGGGCTCAACATCGGCGACGACGTGACCTACTCGGGCACGGTGGCGGGGGCCCTGGAGGGGGTGCTGGTCGGGGTGCCGGCGATCGCCGTCTCGCTGCAGCGCGGCCGGCGGATGGACTACGCGGGGGCCGCGTACATCGCCCGCCAACTGGCGGAGTCGGTGCTCGACGAGGGGCTGCCGCGCCGCACGCTGCTCAACGTCAACATTCCCCGTGCGATTCCCCGCGGCATCCGGGTCACGGTGCAGGCCAGCCGGCGCCAGGCCTTCGGAACGACCGGCTCCCGCGGGGAAGGGCCGACGTCGGTCCGCATCGACTCGGCCCAGCTCGACTGGGAGCCGAACGAGCGGTCCGACTACGAGGCGATACGGGGCGGATGGGTCTCGGTCACGCCCCTGCATCCCGACTGGACGAACCATGCCGCGCTCGATGCCGTCGATTTCCTGGCCGAGCCGGCCCCGGTTGAGGTAGAATAGGCGATTGTGTCGGGGCGTGGCTCAGCCTGGTAGAGCACTCGGTTCGGGACCGAGGGGTCGGAGGTTCAAATCCTCTCGCCCCGACCATCCTTCCCTCCGTCGGCGTTTCTCTCCCACCCAACGCAGCGGGCGCCCGCGAGGCTCCCCGCGCGTGGCATCGGCCGTCCTGCTCGCACAGCCTGCGACTCGACGCAGCGCGAGACCTCGTCTGCCTCCGAGAAGCTCCGGACTGCCGGGGTTCGGATATAATCGCCCGCTGCCGCGTGCCGGCCGGCGCATGGCGTCCGGCGCCCACCGGCGACGCCCGCCGCGGACTCGCCGATCCGGCGGCGCCGGGGACCGGTTCGAGGGCGCAGGCATCCCCGAGGGTGGGACCGGTCGGAGCGCGACGGCATCCCGGGGGGCGAGGTGATCGTCGCGAGGCGGTTCGTGGTCTCCGGACGCGTCCAGGGCGTCGGGTACCGGTTCCATGCGCGGGACGCCGCCGCCCGGGAAGGCCTCCGCGGCTTCGTCCGCAACCTTCCGGACGGGCGGGTCGAGGTGGAAGCCGAGGGCGGCGACGACGCGATGCAGCGGTTCGAGCGGGCGCTCCGCGAAGGGCCGCCGGCCGGCCGCGTCGATGCGGTCACGGTGACCGACATGACGCCCGGCGCCGCCGCGCCGACCTTTCGCATCGAGGTGGAGTAGCCGGCCTCGATACGCCCGGCCTCCTGCCGGCGACGGGGACGGCGAACGAGGGCGTAGGGCGCACCAGGATGGGCGAAGCGCACATGGAGCACCTGAAAGAGAAGATCCGGCACGTTCCGGACTTTCCGAAGCCGGGCATCAATTTCTGCGACATCACGACCCTGCTGCGCGACCCGGCCGGCCTGTCGGACGCGGTGGAGGGGTTGACCGAGCCGTTCCGCACCGAGAGCATCCATCTGGTGGTGGGCATCGAGAGCCGCGGCTTCATCCTGGGGGCGGCGATCGCCGACCGGCTGCGCACGGGCTTCGTCCCCGCCCGCAAGCCGGGCAAGCTGCCGGCCGCCGCCGTCCGGCAGTCCTACGAGCTGGAGTACGGGACGGACGCCCTCGAGATCCACGAGGACGCGATCGAGCCGGGCCAGCGCGTGCTCATCGTCGACGATCTGCTCGCCACCGGAGGCACCGCCGGCGCCGCCCGCGACCTGGTGCGGAAGACCGGCGGGGAAGTGGTGGGCGTCGCGTTCCTCGTCGAGCTGACCTTCCTCGACGGCCGCAAGCGGCTGGGAGACACGCCGATCGTCGTCGGATTGCAGTACTGAACCCTTCGAGGGCCCTCATCGAGGTCGTCGGCTCGCGCTGCCGACCCTGGCAGGACCATGATCGAGATTGCGCTGGCGGCGGTCGCGGCGGCCATCGGGTACGGCGCCATCCTCGTGTCCAGGGCGCTCGGAGTCCGCCGGCGGGACGCGCAGATGCTCGAGGTGCTGGCGCTCTTCGGCCCGGCCTGCGAGCGGGCGCAGACCGACCCGCGCGTCCTCCTGGCGTGGTATCCGGTGGCGGCCGCGGCCCGACGGGCCTTCCCGGTCGCGTTCGCGATTCTCGAGCACGGCGGCGAGGCGCGGTTCCCCTTCAGCGCCGCCGACCTGGAGGCGGCGCACGCCCGGTGGAGCACCGATTGGCTCGACTGGGAACGGCGTCAGGATGCGGAGCACCGCGCCCGGCGCGAAGCCGTCGAGGCGGAGCTCGGGCGGGCCTCCGACGAAACCGCGGCGCCGTTGCGGGCGCGCCTCGAGGCCCTGGAGCAGGAGAAGCTCGAGCAGTACCAGCGCCGGTACGAAGAGTACGTGCGGGTGTCGCGGGCGCTCAAGGAGCTGTCCGAGCAGGAGGCCGCCGAAGACCATGCCTGACCTGGATCTCGACCGCTTCATGCGGGGCCTCGTTCGCCGCAACCCCGGCGAGCCCGAGTTCCACCAGGCGGTGAAGGAGGTCATGCGCTCGCTGATCCCCTTCATGCGGGACCACCCGCGGTATGCCGAGGGCGGCATCCTCGAGCGCATGACCGAGCCCGACCGCATCATCGTCTTCCGGGTGTGCTGGCTCGACGACGGCAACCGCGTCCGCACCAACCGGGCGTACCGGGTGCAGTTCAACAACGCCATCGGCCCCTACAAGGGCGGGCTGCGGTTCCACCGCGACGTGACCCTGTCGGTGCTGAAGTTCCTCGGCTTCGAGCAGACGTTCAAGAACAGCCTCACGGGCCTCCCGATGGGCGGGGCCAAGGGCGGCGCCGACTTCAACCCCAAGGGGAAGAGCGACGCCGAGGTCATGCGGTTCTGCCACTCGATGATGACCGAGCTCGCCCGGCACATCGGCGAGGACGTCGACGTGCCGGCCGGCGACATCGGGGTCGGGGCGCGGGAGATCTCGTACCTCTTCGGCCAGTACAAGCGCATCAACAACCGCTTCGCGGGCACCCTGACCGGCAAGGGGGTCGCCTTCGGCGGCAGCCTCATCCGCACCGAGGCGACCGGGTACGGCTGCGTCTACTTCGTCGAGAACATGCTCAAGCGGCGCGGCGAGGGGCTCGCGGGGCGGACCTGCGCCGTCAGCGGCTCGGGCAACGTCGCGATCTACGCGGCCGAGAAGGCCCGCGACCTCGGGGCCAGGGTGGTCACGCTGTCCGACTCGGGCGGGTTCGTGCACGACCCGGACGGCGTCGACGCCGAGAAGCTGGCGTTCGTCAAGGACCTGAAGGAGGTCCGGCGGGGCCGCATCTCGGCCTATGCCGACCGGTTCGGCTGCGCCTATCACCCCGGCGCCAGGCCCTGGGGCGTGCCCTGCGACGTCGCTCTGCCGTGCGCGACCCAGAACGAGCTCGACGCCGGCGACGCGGAGACCCTGATCGGGAATGGCGTCCGGGCCGTCGGGGAGGGCGCCAACATGCCGTGCAGCCTCGAGGCCACCGAGCGCTTCCTGGCGGCCGGGGTCCTCTTCGGCCCTGCCAAGGCCGCCAACGCGGGCGGGGTGGCGGTGTCCGGCCTCGAGCAGAGCCAGAACGCGCTGCGCATGAGCTGGTCCCGCGAGGAGGTCCACGAACGGCTGAGGACCATCATGGCCGAGATCCACGAGAAGTGCTGCGCCCACGGCGACGACGGTGACGGCGGGGTGGACTATGTCCGCGGCGCCAACGTGGCCGGCTTCGTCAAGGTCGCCGACGCGATGCTCGCCTACGGGGCGGTGTAGGCGAGCGGACGGCGTTCACTCGAACACGTTGATCAGGGCGTAGGTGATCGAGCCCCCCTCGGGGACCACCATCTGGTGCCACGACCGGGCCGGCACGTGGAGGATGTCGCCCTCGGCGACCTCGAAGTCCTCGGCGCCCTTGAGCTGCGGCCGCTGGCCCTCGGAAGGCTGTCCCTCGGTCCAGCTCACGCGCTCGCCGCCGACCCGTACCGTGCCGGCCCCCTTCCACCCCGCGCGGAGACACCCGGAGAGGGACTGTCGCTCCGGCAGGATGCGGCCGAAAAGCGGTACATGCTGCGACCTCCGGACGAAGCCCAAGACGTCATCTGCTCTCACCGGCCACGGCCCGGGGGGCCGGGAGGCTGGGTGGTCCGAGTCGGCAGCGCCACCGTGGGGGAGCGCGAATCGCTGGCCGGAGCCATCGACCTCACCCGCAGCGCGGCGCTGTCTCACGGCCGGCCGGCCTGGCTCCTGGACGAGACGGGATACCCGTTGAAGCCGATGCTGCCGTGGAACCTGTGATTCCGGGGCCCCCCTGCGTCCGCCGGATCTTCGCCGGCCCCGCGCCCCCGGACCGGCGGTCTCTGAAGTCGCGGTCACACACGGTCTCGGTCACTCTTCCCCCCCCCCGAGCCGCCGGCACGTGCCGGCACCGCCCCTCCCTCTGCTAAACTGGAGCATTGCTCGACACGCGCGTGTAGCTCAGTCGGATAGAGCGACCGCCTCCTAAGCGGTAGGCCCCTGGTTCGAATCCAGGCACGCGCGCCAACCCGGACCGTCGCCGGAGCCGTGTCTCTGGTACACTTTTCGCGAGGTCGATTTCGCAAGCGCCGGGAAACACCGGGAGACAGGCAGGAAGACACGATGAAGCGGAGTGAGCGGCATCACCTGAAGGAGAACGCCTTCGCCGTGGCATTGGCCCGGTTCCAGGACCGCGCCGAGAGCTGGGGGACCGGCCTCGCGGTCGCCGGCGGCATCGCCCTGGCCGCCGCCGTGCTGTTCGGCGGCTACACGTGGTGGTCGGAGCGGGCGGAGGCGTCGGCGGGGGCGCTGCTCGCCGAGGCGCTCGTGGTCGCCGACGCGCCGGTCGTTCCGCCCCCGACGACCCCTGCCCCGGGCGGCGAAGAGGAGCCGGCGCCGGCCGAGCCTCCCTTCACTCAGCCCCCCGGGTCCTATCCGACGATCGAGGCCAAGATGTCGGCGTCGCTTCCGAGACTGCTCGAGGCGGCCGATGCCTACCCGGGCACGCCGTCGGGAATCACCGCCCGCTACCGGGCCGCCGCGGCCCTGGCCGCCCTCGGACGTCACGACGAGGCGGCCGAGCAGTACCAGCGGGTGATCGACGGCGACGAGGGCGGCGTCTACGCGCGCATGGCGACCCTGGGGCTGGCGAGCGTGCAGATGTCGCGCGGCTCCTACGACGAGGCGATCGCCCTGCTCGAACCGTCGTCGGTCTCCGCCCCCGACGCGCCGCTGCCGGTCGACGGCGTCCTGATGCAGTTGGGGCACGCCTACCGTCTGGCGGGCCGGTCGGACGACGCCCGCGCCGCGTTCCAGCGCATCATGGACGAGTACCCGACGTCTCTCTACTTCACCAACGCCGAGCGCGAGCTGCAGGTGCTGCAAGTCCAGGGCTAGTGCCGCGTCACGCCATGATCTTCGGGTATCGACCTGGCCTCATGGTCACATCGTCAACGACTTGCCAGCACCGGATACCCGAACTCTTGGCTGTGGCACTGCACTAGGCGTCTGCGCCGTGGAGATGTCCAAAGGAGAGACTCCGCGGTTCACGGTCGGATTGATCCAGATGGCGTGCGGCGACTCCGCGTCCGCGAACGTCGCGAACGCCGTGCGCCTCGTCCGTCGAGCGGCGGCCGACGGCGCGCAGATCGTCTGCCTCCAGGAGCTCTTCACGTGCCGCTACTTCTGTCAGAGTGAAGACGTCGCCAACTTCGCGCTCGCCGAGCCGGTCCCGGGTCCCACCACCGCTCGGTGCGCCGCCCTCGCCGTCGAGCTCGGCGTGGTGCTGGTGGTCCCGGTCTTCGAGCGCCGCGCGGCCGGCGTGTACCACAACGCCGTCGCGGTCATCGACGCCGACGGCGCCCTGCTGGGCCGCTACCGCAAGACCCACGTCCCCGACGATCCGCTCTACCACGAGAAGTTCTACTTCACGCCCGGCGACCTCGGCTACCCGGTGTTCAGGACGCGGTTCGCCCGGATTGGTCCGCTGATCTGCTGGGATCAGTGGTTCCCGGAAGCGGCGCGGCTGAGCGCCCTCGCCGGGGCCGATCTGATCGTCTACCCCAGCGCCATCGGGTGGCATCCGGCCGAGCGCGAGTCGGACGGGACGGCCCAGCACGACGCCTGGCGCACCGTCCAGCGAGCGCACGCGGTCGCCAACGGGGTCTTCGTCGCCGCCGTCAACCGGGTCGGTCACGAGGGGCCGCCCGACGGGGGGTTGCAGTTCTGGGGCCAGTCGTTCGTCTGCGATCCGGCGGGACGGGTTCTCGCCGCAGGCTCGATCGATCGGGACGAGGTGGTGCTGGCGGAGTGCGACCGCGGGGCGATGGAGCGGCAGCGGCAGGGGTGGCCGTTCCTCCGGGACCGACGCGTGGACAGCTACGCGGGGCTGACCGCGCGGCTGCTCGACGACACTCCGGCCGGGGAACGGATGCCGGGCCGCGGACGTTGACGCCTCGGCACTCCGGCCAATCCGTCGCGGCATCGGGGCCCCGCAAGCGGCCCCCGGAGGGCCGGTGGGTCATGCCGGCCGAGTGGGAGCCTCACCGCGCAACCTGGATCGCGTGGCCGCACAACCGTGCCGACTGGCCGGGCAGGATCGAGGCGGTCCGGTGGTGCTACGTCGAGCTCGTACGCCGGCTCGCGGCGGCCGAACGGGTCGAGATCGTGTTCCAGGACGGCGCCTCCGAGGCTCGGGCGCTGCGGCGGCTGGCCAGGGCGGGGGTGGACGCGGGGCGCGTGGGCGCCCACCGGTTCCCGACCGACCGCGGCTGGGTCCGCGACTCCGGCGGGACCTTCGTGCGGCGCGCCACCGCCGGGGAGGCGCCCGCCGTGGCGCTGGTGGACTGGCGCTTCAACGGCTGGGCCCGGTACGACGACTGGGCCCGCGACGACCGGTTGCCGAGACGCATCGCCGCCGCGAGACGCGTGCGGCGCGTCGTGCCGCGGGCCGGCGGCCGGCCGCCGATGGTCCTCGAGGGGGGGAGCATCGACGTCAACGGGGCCGGGGCCGCCCTCGCGACCGAGGAGTGCCTGCTGGACCCGGCGATTCAGCCGAGGAACCCCGGCATGGACCGCGGGGGCGTCGAGCGGGCGCTGGAGGCCTATCTCGGCATCGACACCGTCGTCTGGCTGGGGCGCGGCATCGCCGGCGACGACACCCACGGCCACGTGGACGACGTCGCCCGCTTCGTGGCTGCGGGCACCGTCGTCGCCGCGGCCGAGCCGAACCCCGGCGAGGTGAACCACGCGCCGCTCGCCGACAATCTTCGCCGTCTGGGAGCCGCCCGGGTGGGAGGCCGGCGCCTCACCGTGGTCCCCCTGCCGATGCCCCGGCCCCTCTGGTTCGACGGCCAGCGGCTGCCGGCCAGCTACTTGAACTTCTATATCGCCAACGGCCTGGTCCTCGTTCCGACCTTCAACGATCCGGCCGACCGCGTGGCCCTCGGCCGCCTCGCCGAGCTGTTCCCCGGCCGGGAGGTGGTGGGAATCCACGCCGTCGATCTGGTTCTGGGCCTCGGCACGCTGCACTGCCTCACCCTGCAGGAGCCGGCCGGCTGACCGCGGCGAGCCGTTCGTCCAGGAAGAAGGCGGATCGGGGAGCGGAAGGCGACGCGCCGCCCGCCGCGGCGGTCGGGGCGCCGATGACGTCGGCCGCGCGGCAGGAGCGCGGGCCGGCGTTGGCGCCGATCCGGTCCTCGAGGCGCGACAGGCCGTACAGCACCGCGTCGAGGGCCCCGCAGAGGGTGGCGTCGTACAGGTAGTCGCCGATGAACTGAAGCTGAGGCCAGCGGGGGTCCGGGCAGTGCCGCTGCCGCACGGGACGCAGAGGGACGCCGCCGGGGAGGGCGGAGACGCCGGCCACTCCCGTCCACCGATCCACGCAGGCCCGGACGAGGAGGCCGTCCGGCACGGGGGTGGCGCCGGGCATGGCGCCGAGGACCGCGGCGACGATCTCCGCATCCGGCTTCGCCGCGTACTCCAGGGCCGGCGCCCCCCCGAGCAGCCAGCTCTGGACGCCGGCGCCCGACGGGCCGCCGTCGGGCGACTGGTCGTACACGGTGACCCCGCCGAAGGCGTCGCTGACGAAGTAGTCCTCCGGGAGCTCGCGCCGCCAGAACCGCCGGCGGAACAGCAGGGTGACCCGCAGGTACGCGGTGCCGTGGTCGTGATGGCGGACGTGGTCGTCGACCGCGTCCCGCAGCCGCTCGTCGCGCCACCGGATGGCGCGCACGCCGGCCGGCGGCAGCGTGACGAGGAGGGCGTCGACCTCGACGTCGCCGCGTTCCCCGCCGGGACCCGCCAGGCTGACGCGCAACCCCGTGTCCTCGCCGGCGGTCACGGCGGTGACGGCGGTGCGCAGCGACAGCGGCGAGCGGACCCGGCCGGCGAGCGCCGAGGTGAGCCCCTCGTTGCCGGCCGTCAGGGTGTACATCGTGCAGTAGCCGGGATGGTCGATCAGCAGGTTGTCCATGCCGAACAGCCCGCTCGTGCGAGGCGGCTCGGTGGCCAGATCGCTGTGGCACTGCATGGCCGTGAACCACTCGCAGCGCGGGTCGTCGATGTTGCCGAGGACATCCGCGAACGTGCGCCGCTGCCAGGGATGCTCGTTGTCCTGTTCGCGCCCGGCGAGGGCGTAGTCCGCGGGCGGGCGCAACGCCGTGCCTTCCTCCCAGAACCGGCGCAGGCGGTCCATGCCGCGACGACCGAGCAAACCCTCGAGCGCGCGATCGTCGCGAAGGACCCGGTCGTCGACCACGAAGTACGGCGTGCCCGACAGGGGCCGCGTCTCCAGGCCGAGATGACGGATCAGGTTGCGGAGCTGGGGATTGCCGGCGATGTCGTAGAGCTCCGCGACTCCCGCCTCGTAGCTCACGCCGGCCTCCGGCACGCGAGTCGTCCGCACGCGGCCCCCGGGGCGGTCGCCCGCCTCCCAGACCTCTATCTCCACCTCGTCCCCGAAGCGCCGTTCGAGCAGGTACGCGCTCAGGAGTCCGCTGAAGCCCGCCCCGACGATGCCGATTCGCTCCGCCATGCGGCACAGACTCCTACGGAGGAGGTTCCCGGTCAGCCTCGCGCTTCAGCTCCGCCAGCAGGTTGAGCGCCTCCAGCGGCGTCATGCGGTCGACGTCGAGGCCGCGAACGCGGCGGACCACCTCGGGCTCCGCCGGCGGCTCCGCGAACAACGCGAGCTGCGCCTGCCCGCCCGCGGCCGCCGCGGGCGGCGCGGGGCGTCCGCCCCCCCGGGCCAGCTCCTCCCGTTCGAGGTCCTGCAGGATCTCTCTCGCCCGCTCGACCGTCCGCGCCGGCAGGCCCGCGAGGCGCGCGACCTGGATGCCGTAGCTGTGGTCCGAGCGACCCGCCTCGACCTTGCGCAGGAAGTGGATCTCGTCCTCCCATTCCCGGGCCACGACGTGGTAGTTGGCCACCCCCGGCAGCACCCCGGCGATGTCCGTCAGCTCGTGGTAGTGGGTCGCGAACAGGGTCCTCGGCCGCGCCGACGGGTCGGTCGCGAGGTGCTCGGCCACCGCCCAGGCGATGCTGAGCCCGTCGTAGGTCGCGGTGCCCCGGCCGATCTCGTCGAGCAGCACGAGGCTGCGGGACGTCGCCGAGTGCAGGATGTTCGCGGTCTCCTGCATCTCCACCATGAACGTCGACTGTCCGCGCGCGATGTTGTCCGAGGCGCCGACGCGGGCGAAGATGCGGTCGGTCATCGGCACCTTGGCCGACTTGGCCGGCACGAACGAGCCCACGTGCGCGAGCAGCACGATCAGGGCCGTCTGCCTCAGGTAGGTCGACTTGCCCCCCATGTTCGGGCCGGTCAGGATGACGACCTGGTGCGTGGAGCCGTTGAGGGTCACGTCGTTGGGGACGAAGGGGTGCGCGGCGTGCAGCTCCACCACGGGGTGGCGGCCCTCGACGACGACGAGCTCGTCGCCGTCGTGGACGTGCGGCTTGATGTAGTCGTTGACGGCCGCCGCCTCGGCGAGCCCGGCCAGCACGTCGAGGCTGGCGACGGCGCGGGCCGAGTCCTGGATGGGCGGGGCCGTCGCCGCGACCTCGCTCCTGAGGGCCTCGAAGAGCTCGATCTCCCGCTCGAGAATCTGCTCGTCCGCCCCCAGCACCTCGTGCTCGTAGTCCTTGAGGGCGGGGGTGATGAAGCGCTCGCCCCCGGCGATGGTCTGCTTGCGCTGGTAGTCGTCGGGGACCGCGTGCAGGTTCGGCCTGGAGACCTCGATGTAGTAGCCGAACACCCGGTTGAACCGGATCTTCAGCGACGCGATGCCGGTGCGGGCGCGCTCGGCCGCCTCCATCGCCGCGATCCGGCCCTTGCCTCCCCGGCTGACGGCGCGCAGCTTGTCGAGCCGGGCGTCGACGCCGTCGCGGATGACCCCGCCGTCTCGGGCGAGGGCGGGGGGGGACTCGCTCACCGTCGCCTCGATGGCGTCGCGCACCGCCGGCACCTCGTCGAGCTCGGCCGCGAGGCTGCTCGTCAGGGGCGCGTCGAACGCCAGCAGGATCGCCTTGAGGCGGGGGACCGCGGCGAGGGAGCGCTGCAGCGCGAGGAGGTCGCGCGGGCCGGCCGTTCCCATCGCGGCCCGGGCGACGAGGCGCTCGACGTCCTGCACGGGCTTGAGCGCCTCCCGGAGCTTGGCCCGCTCGGTCGACCGGAACGCGAGCTCCTCGACCGCGTCGAGGCGGTTTCTCACCCGTTCGAGGTTCACGAGCGGGCGCAGCAGCCAGGTCCGCAACCGCCGGCTGCCCATCACCGTGACGGTCTGGTCCAGCTCGCCGAGCAGCGAGCCCGCACGGCCGCCCTCGGCCGACCGGACGACCTCGAGGTGCCCGAGGGTGGCCGGATCGACGACGAGCGCGTCCGCGCTCTCCCGGAACGAGATGCCGCGGACGTGCGACAGGCGGCCCCGCTGCGTCTCCCCGAGGTACTGCACGAGGGCTCCGGCGGCGGCGACCGCGGCGGGATGGTCCCGGAGTCCGAACCCGTCGAGCCCGGTCGTCCCGAGCTGCCCGGTCAGCGCCTCCCGGGCGCGGCTCACGTCGAAGGCCCACGGGTCGAGGGGCGTGACCGCCGGAGGCGCGGTGTCCGGCAGCAGGGGAGCGACGTCACGGTCCTGGGGCGCCACCACCTCTCGCGGTTGCAGCACCGCGACGTCGTCAGCGAGCGCCTGGCGCCCGGTGTCGCCCGAGTACTCCGCCGCCGCGAAGGCCCCGGTCGAGACGTCGAGCAGGGCCATGCCGTATCGGTCCCCGCCGCCGGCCGTCGCGGGAGGGAGAACGGCAATCCCCACCAGGAACGCCGGCTCCCGGTCGTCGAGATAGGCGGTGTCGGTGAATGTCCCCGGGGACACGACCCGCACGACCTCGCGCTGCACCACCCCCCGGGCCTTCCGGGGGTCCTCGACCTGCTCGCAGATGGCGACGCGGAACCCCTTCTGCACGAGCCGGGTCAGGTAGGTGTCGGCCGCGTGGTGGGGCACGCCGCACATCGGAATCGCGCCCCCCGCGGCGTCCTTCGACCGGGAGGTCAGGGTGAGATCGAGCGCCCGTGACGCGGTGACGGCGTCTTCGTAGAACATCTCGTAGAAGTCGCCATCCGGAAGAAGACGATGGCGTCGCGGTGCCGGCGCTTCGCTTCGAGGTACTGGCGCATGGCGGGCGTCGGAGCCCGCACATCAGAGGCGCTGTCCGTCGTGGGGGGGGTCACGGGCCAATGGGAGGAGCCGGGCGACCCGGCCGCCGCCGGATGGCCGGGGTGCGGCGGCCGGTGGATCGTGCGAGTATAGAGAGCGCGCCGGAAACCGTCAAGGCGCCGAGGGGAGCCGGACTTGCTCACGCTGTCGGTCGACACGACCACGAGTCGGGGCAGCTTCGCGCTGGCACGCGACGGACGCGTGATCGAGGAGACCTCCGGCGAAGCGGGCTCGACCCACGGCGAGCGTCTGCCGGGGGCGATTCGCGCCCTGCTCGGGCGGCAGGGGGCGACGACGGCCGACGTCGATCGGTACGCCGTGGCCCTCGGACCCGGGTCGTTCACGGGGCTTCGCGTGGGTATCGCGACGGTCCAGGGGCTCGCACTCGTGCACGGCCGGCCGGTGGTCGGGATTCCGGTCCTGGACGCCCTGGTGGACGTCGCGGCGCAGGAGGTCGGCGGAGAGACCGCCCCCGACCTGATCCTGCCGTGGGTCGACGCCAGGCGGGGAGAGGTCTTCAGCGCGCTGTACGAGCCCGATCCGGATGCGCCGCCCGCCGGGGCGGGCGGCGGCAAGGCGGCGGCCGGCGCGGCCTGGCGCGTGACCGAGTCCCCGGTCTCGGCGGCGCCGGCCGCGGTGCTGGACGACTGGGTCCATCGGCTGCACGGACGCTCGGTGTGGGTGATCGGCGACGCCGTCGAGGCCGGCCGATCGCTGCTCGCCGCACGCCTGGGAGGCGGCTCGCGACAGCTCGACGAGCTTCCGCCGCTGGCGCGGACGATGGCCGTCATGGCGGTTCAGACCCCCTGGCGCGATCGCGCGGGGGCGCCGCATGCCCTCCGACCCGTGTACGTGCGCCGGCCCGACGCCGAGCTCGCGCGCGAACGACGCGCGCGCGCCGCCGGGGCGTGAAGCCGGCGCCTATACAGGGCACGGGACTTGTGGTACCTTTTTCGTCCCGTACGATCGCATCTGCGGCCCGCCCTCGTCCCGCACTTCCAGGAGGTGGCATGGCACAGGACTCGCAACAGTTGAGAGAGCATCTTCTCAAGACCGACAGCGGGTTTCGCCAGCTCGCGGAACGGCATCAGGAGCTCGACGCCCGCCTTCACGAGTTGTCCCGCCTGGAATACCTGTCGCAACCGGAACGGATCGAAGCGGCGAACCTGAAGAAGCGCAAGCTGCAGCTGAAGGACCGGATGCACGACATCCTGCGCCGCCACGCGGATCCCCAGACGGCCTGACCTTCCTTTCCCGGCGGCTCATGCTCATGTCCATCGACCGGGCGGGCGCGCCGTTCATCGGCTTGGCGTTCCTTCCGTCGCTCGCGTGCCTGGCCGCCGGACTGCCGTGGCCGGCCCTGTTCCTGTGCATACCCGGGTTTCTCGTCGCGCTGTTCTTCCGCGATCCGCCCCGTGAGCCGCCGGGCGAGCCGGACGTCGTGGTGGCGCCGGCCGACGGGCGGGTGCTGTTCGCCGGCGCGGCGGCGACGGACGGCGCCCCTCCCGGGGCGTGGCTGCAGATCAGCATCTTCCTGTCGCCCCTCGACGTGCACGTGAACCGCGTGCCGATCGGCGGGCGGATCACCCGTGTCGACCACGTTCAGGGGACGTTTCTGCCCGCCTATCGCCCCGGAGCAGGTGCGACCAACGAGCGCTCCGAGGTCTGGCTGGACCACGAGGGGCGCGCCATCGTGTTTCGTCAGGTAGTGGGGGCGCTCGCGCGGCGCGTCGTGTGCCGGGTGACGCCGGGCACCGAGGTACGCACCGGCCAGCGTTTCGGTATCATGAAGTTCGGTTCGCGGATGGACCTGTTCGTGCCCACCGACGCCACCCTCGTCGCGGGCCGGGGCGATCGGGTACGGGGAGGCGAGACGGTGGTGGCCCGGCTGGCAGCCCGCGGTGGAGCCCCGCGTTGCACCGAGAGCGGCGAGGCGCCCGCCTGACAAGGCGTGAGGAGGGCGACGGGCGGAGCGTCATCATGCCGAGAGTGCTCGCGGTGCTTCGGAACAAGCGCCGGACGCAGCGTTTCCGTCGAAGCGTGTACCTGTTGCCGAGCATGTTCACGGTCGGGAACCTGTTCTGCGGCTATGCCTGCATCGTCCACGCCATGCGCGGGGACTACGAGACCGCGGCGGTCTTCGTCGGGGTGGCCACGGTGCTCGACGTGCTCGACGGTCGCATCGCGCGGCTGGCGGGGGCGGAGAGCGAGTTCGGCGGCGAGTTCGACTCGCTGGCCGACGTGATCTCGTTCGGCGTGGCTCCGGCCGTGCTCGTGTTCGCGTGGGGGCTCGAGCCGCTCGGCCGCCTGGGCTGGGCGGTGGGGTTTCTCTACGTCACCGCGACCGCGCTTCGGCTGGCGCGCTTCAACGTCCAGCCGAACAGTCCCGACAAGCGCTACTTCGCGGGGATGCCGAGCCCCGCCGCGGGGGGCGTGCTCGCCGCCACGGTGTTCGCGTGGCCGAACGGCCTGGCCATCGCCCAGGCGCCGGCCGTCGCCCTGCTCGTGGTGCTGGTGCCGGCGCTCCTGATGGTCAGTCGCATCCGTTTCCGCAGCTTCGGGGCCCTCATCGTGCAGCCGCGCCGCTCCTCGGTCGGCCTGCTTCAATTCGCCATACTCGTCGCCGCCATCGCCGTCCAACCCCAGCTCGTCCTGTTCCTGATGGCGTACGCCTACCTGGTGTCCGGCCCCGTCGGCTACGTGGTGGGTCGCGTGCACCGGGCGTCGGGGCGCCACGACGGCCAGGCCCGGGACGCCGCCGACCTCGAGACCGCGAGCACCGGCTGACCGGCGGCTCCGGCTCCCGCGGCGTTCGCTTCCGGCGTTGCGGGTCAGCCGGCGGGGGCGGGGGTGGGGTCAGGGGCCTCCGGGGCCGGCAGGGCGATGGTCACGGCGGTGCCCCGGCCCCGCTCGCTGGCGACCGTGATGCTCCCCCCGTTGAGCTCCACGTTGCGCTTCGCGATCGCCATGCCGAGTCCCGTGCCGGTAATCCGGGTCGAGAAGTACGGCTCGAAAATGCGCGCGAGCGCGTCGGGCTCGAGCCCCACGCCGGTGTCCCGGATGATCAGCCGCAGCTCGCCGGGGCCGCGCAGGACGCCGATCGAGAGCGTTCCCTCGTCGGGCATCGCATGGAGGGCGTTCTCGATGATGTTGGTGATCGCCCGCTGGATCAGCACCGGGTCGAGCATCAGGCGGGGCAGACTCGAAGGCAGGTCGGTCGACAGGACGATGCGCCCCTCGAGGCCGGGCCGGTAGGGCGCGATGACCTCCTTCACGAGAACCGCGAGATCGGTCGGGGCGTGCCTGGCCGCGGGCGACGAGGCATAGCTCGAGAACTCCGAGGCGATCTGGCGCAGGATCCGCACCTGTTTCAGGATCGACTCGACGCATCCCTGCAGCACCGGGGTCAGCGGCGAGCCGCGATCCGCGTGCACGCGGAGCAGGTGCTCGGCGCTGAGCTGGACCGGGGTCAGGGGATTCTTGATCTCGTGGGCGACCTGGCGGGCCATCTCCGTCCACGCTTCGAGGCGGTGGGTGCGCTCGAGCTGGCGCCGTTGCGCGTCGAGCTCGACCGCCATCCGGTTGAAGTCGGCCTCGAGGACCACGAGCTCGTCGGCCGACCGCGCCGCCACCTGTCTCTCGATGCGATCCGCCTGGAGGCCGGACACGAGGGGGCCGAACTCGCCCCGGGCGACGCGGCTGGTGGCGCGGGTGAGCCGCTTGACGGGATTGGCGATGCCTCGGGCGATGGCCCAGCCGATGAACCCGACGACGGCGGCGAAGAACAGGGCGGATCCGAGAACGCGCCGGTTGAGCTCGTCGATCTGACCTTCTATCTCCTGTTGCCTCGACGCGAGCGGCACGGTCAGGATCACGTCGCGCCCGCCCACCCGCACGGGGGCCGCGGCCAGCTGGTACCGGAGGGAGCCGGCCGCGTCCTCGCCGACGAAGCTGGGCAGCCGGTCGAGGGCGATGGCGCGGTACACCCTGTCCGGCGTGCGCGTCGGCAGCACGCCCGAGGCGTAGAGATCGCGCGTGCTCGTCGCGACGAGGTTCGGACCGTCGAAGATATTGACGTCCTGGCCGATGACCTGGCCGATGCGGACGAGGATGTCATCGGTGAACCGGGCGATGATCTGCCCGTCGGGCGATTGAATCGGCACGGACTCCTCGATGACGCTCCTCGCCACCGCCGCCGCCCGCTGCGCGACGGCCTCGACGTCGGCCCGCAGCCGGTCGGCCAGGTATCCCTGAATCAGCACCGCGACCACCACCACCGGAGCGGTCGCCGCTCCCACGAACCAGATCTGCAGCTTGAGGGCGAACCGCGCCCGCACCTCGCGATACGGCAACCGCCGCCGCACGCCGGGAGAAATCAGGGCCGCGAGCACCGCGACCGCCAGCGTGAAGCCGCAGGCGGCGATCACCAGGAGGGCAATCTCCGACAGGTGGAGCAGGTGATCGAACGCGGTGAGGGCCGGATACCCGATCGCGTAGATGCCCGCGCGGGTGTTCGCGATGAACACCTCGTAGCGGCGCGAGTCCTTGACGAGCCGCGTCCAGAACGGGTCGCGGGACGCGTAGATCCGCTGGAACAGCGCATCGTCGATCGGCCATGCGCTCCGGCCCGACAGGAACACGGGCTGGCGGCCCCAGCCGTAGAGCACGAGCTCGACCTCGTGACCCGGCGCCCCCGGGGCGGGCGAGCCGCGGGCCGGCTCCGTGGGCTCCCCGTAGGGGCTGCGCGAGGCGATGAAGGGCAGCGACTCGTAATCGACCTGCGTGACGTGGACGACGACCGCTCCCGCGGGAATGTGCGTCCCGCCGTCGGGCTCGCAGAACCCCCGTTCCGCGTGGAGCATCCTGCGCTCCTCGGCGCCGAACGGGGCCACCTCGCCGAAGACCTCCCATTCGCACCCGGGGTCGGTCCAGCGAAGAGCGGTGACCGAGTCGGGAATGTTCAGGGCGAACCGGCTTCGAAGCTCGCCGTCCGCGCCGAACAGCTCGACCGCCGAGCTCAGCCGCGACGCCGCGAGGGCGGTCCGGCTCCAGATGCGGAACGCCGCGTCGATGTCGTTCGGGTTGGGCGGTGAAGCGAGGGCGCGCAGGGGCGGCCGCGCGGCGAGCTCGGCGTCGATCTCCTCGAGGGTGCGCTCGAGCTGGCGGTGGAGGTCCCGGGGATGCTCGGCCGCCCGGACCGCGTAGCTGTCGGCGATGAGGCTCCGCCTCGCCTCGTCGGTCGAGGACACCAGCGAGAGATACAGCGGCAGGGCCGGCGCCAGAAGGGCGCACAGGGTGGCGAGCAGCCGGGTCACGGGGTCGGCGCGGCGGAACCAGTGCATCAGCCGCTGGCCCCGGAAGGCGAAGGCGCCCGCGAGCAGGCACAGGAGCAGCGACGGCGCGAGGGGCGCCCACCCGGCGAGGGCGGCGAGGGCACCGGGAATCAGTATCGACAGCGCCAGGCGCCAGACGCGGAACGAGGGCGGGCGACGGGCCAGGGCGACGCCCATCAGGATCGCGATGGCCCAGACCGTCCCCGCGGTGCCCAGCACGAGCGCGAGCTGGAGGGAGGTGCGGGCCGAATCGAGCGGTTGCAGCGACGTGTGAAGCAGGTCCATCGACGCGCCGGCCACCGTGTCCTGCAGCAGACCGTGGTGGAGACCGAGCAGCGCGGCCGTGGCCAGGAGCGTTCCCGGCACGGTCAGCCGGCGGCCGGCCCCGGCGGCCGAGCCCCGGGCCGCCCGGAACCACTGGCGGCGCTGGGCGATTTCGCCGGCCAGCACCACCAGCACCGCGCCCAGGGCGGTCGCGAGCAGGAGATCCGCGGCGGAGCGCAGAACCTGCGGCGCGACGATCGAGCGGTACGCGGCCGGCGACAGCGCGGCCCATGCAAAGAGGTCCGGCGACGCGGCCAGCCACACGCAGGCTCCGCCCGCCAGCGCCGCGGCGCAGGCGATCGCGGACGGCCGGAGGTGGCCGCGTCGGGTCCGCCTCGCCAGCACCCGGGCCCCGGCCGCGAGGAAGACTCCCGCCAGCACCACGAGGAAGAGGGCGGCGACGCGTCGGCGCCAACGGGCGCGCACGCCGTCGACCTCGTCGAGGCTGACGGAGCCGCTCAGACGGACCGATCCGTCGATCCCCGCCACGTGGAAGCGGTGCACGCGAGGGTCGTCGCCGGCGTCGTCGCCGCCGGGCCGGAGGACGGCGCGCCCGACCGAAGTGCGGACCACGAATCCGGGATCGGGATCCCCGGTCGCGGTGGAGGAGATGATGCGCTCCACGACCACGGTGCCGAGCCGGCGCCCCCGTACGCCTGATTCGCGGGTCGCCTCGACTATCGGCTCGACGTGAACGAGTCGGAGCCCGGCGGGCCCGACGGCGGCGAAGCCGCCGGGGCCCGATTGCAGCCGTTCGGGGCTCAGCTCCGCGGGGCGGCCGTGCCACGCGCGGGGCATCGAACGCGCGTCGTAGACGGTGATTGCCACATCGGAGACCGCCGGGTCGCCGTCGGCCGCGCGCAGGATGTCGAAGACCCTCCTGACCGCCGGCAGAGCGCCGGTCAGGCCGTCCCTGACCTCGGCGCGGGCGGCCAGCCCGCGGGCGACCTGCGTCAGGGCCGCATCGACACCGGCGATCCGCGCCGTGATCTCGCGGACGCCCCGCGCGGTGGCGGCCGCGTCCGAGCCGATCAGGACCCGGTCGAGGACGCCTCCCAGCACCAGGACGGCGAGCACCGCGCCACCGCCGCCGCCGATCAGCCGGGACCAGCCGGGAGCCGGAGGGCGCCGGGTGTGCCGTCCTCGCGCCGTTGCCACGGTCAGGCCAGCATACCCCAGGAGCCCGGCCGGCGCCGCCCGACCACCCCTGCAGGAGCGGCGTGCTACCGCGGAGGCTCCTGCCGCGACGGGTCGTCGTTCGGGTCCGGGGCGCCCGCGGGAGCCGGTTCCGGGGCATCCGCCTCGTCGCCCGAGGTGTCCGCCGCGTCCTCGCCCGAGGCGTCCGCTTCCTCCCCGCCCGAGGCATCCGCTTCCTCCTCGCCCGAGGCGTCCGCGTCCTCCGGGACGGGGAAGAGCTTCTCCCACGCGGTGGTGGCGGCCGGATCCAGGCGCACGGGTCCGCTGCCCCGGCCCACCGCCTGAAGCTCGCCGCCCGCGTCGACCAGGACCACGAGAAGCCCGTCGCCGAGCGGGTCGGCAACCGTCAGGGGGGCGTATGCGAGCTCCGCGGAAACCTGCAACCGGTGATAGACCACGCCGTCCGCCGGGCCGTGGAGGTCGAGCTCCCGGCTCAGCCCTCCTTGCA
This sequence comes from Vicinamibacterales bacterium, assembly GCA_965207675.1. GTDB lineage: Bacteria > Acidobacteriota > Vicinamibacteria > Vicinamibacterales > UBA8438 > JAJEEA01. Next base: position 1,708,579 of record CBDBMY010000011.1, on the reverse strand, counting down.
TGACGAGGTCTTCCGCAAGCCGGGGTCCGGCCGACGGCCGGGCGGAGAGCAGCTCGCGCCACCGCTGCCCGCCGTTCGAACGGTCGAGGGCCCACAGGGTGTTGTCGAGCGAGGAGAAGTACACGTTGTCCTCGTCGACGACGGGAAGGCCGAACACGTCGCCGCCGGTCCGCCATCGCCACCGGAGGGCGCCATCGCGCCGCGAGAGCCGGTAGAAGTGGTTGTCGGTGGCTCCGACGAAGACGTCGCCGGCCACGAGGATCTCCTGCGGCGCGCCGCCGAGCCGACGCTCCCAGACCACGGAGCCGGTCAGCAGATCCAGGACCGTGATGCGACCGCTGTCGAGGGGCACGTAGAGGCGGTCTCCAGCGATGGTGGGCCGGGCGCCGACGCCGGCCTCGACGGCCTGACGCCACACCGTGCCGCCGGTCTCCGCGTTCAGGGCGAGCAGCTCGTGGTTCTCGAGGGCCGCGATCAGCCACCCCGCGTTCCACAGCAGCGGAGCGGAGACCGGCGCCTCGAGCACCGATTCCCACCGGACGGCGCCGGTCTCGGCGTCCAGCGCCAGCAGCCCCTCGGCCGTGGCCGCGTGGAACAGGCCGCCCCCGGCCGCGGGCCGCCCGACGACGGCCCGTTCGACCTGCCACAGCAGCCACCCGTCGACGAGGCTGACGGCGGCGACGCGGCCGTCGAAGAGGGCCGCGAAGAGCCGATCGCCTGTCGCTACCGGAGGTGCGGCGGCGGGCGCCGGGAGGGTGGCCGTCCAGCGCGTGACGACAGGCAGCCACGCCGAGGGCGGGCCGGGCGGGGCCTCGATCGCCCCTCGCAGCTGGCCGGCCGCCGCGCCGGGCAGCAGGCAGGCGGCGAGCACCGCGGTCACGACGCATCGGAAAGAGGCCATCATCGACACACTACAAGATATGGTGGTTTCCTGCCGGCATGTGCCATTATAATAGGGGTCGCCGGGTCGGTGGCGTCCGGCAAGCCCGATTCCGAACCCGTCGGCGTTCGGCCGGCGCATCCATTACAGGTCACCGTTCATCCGGTCGCCCGCGTGCCCCATCAGACCCTGCTCGTGCTCGACTTCGGATCGCAGTACACCCAGTTGATCGCCCGTCGACTGCGCGAGCTCGATCTCTACACCGAGATCCTCCCTTTTCACACCCCCGTCGACGAGCTGGCCGCCCGCCGGCCGGCCGGGCTCGTTCTCTCCGGGGGGCCCGCGAGCGTTCGCGAGCCCGAAGCGCCCCGGTGTCCGGACGGGGTGCTGGCCCTCGGGGTGCCCGTACTCGGCATCTGCTACGGCATGCAGCTGATGACCGACATCCTGGGGGGGCAGGTGGAGCCGGCGCCCGAGCGCGAGTTCGGGCACGCCACCGTGCGAGCCGAGCCGGGGAGCTCCCTCTTCGCCGGGCTTCCGGACGAGATCGGGGTGTGGGCCAGTCACGGCGACCGCATCGGGCGCGTGCCGGACGGCTTCAGAGTCGCGGCGACGAGCGCGAACGCGCCGGTCGCGGCCATGGAGGATCCGGCCCGGCGCTTCTACGCGCTGCTCTTCCATCCCGAGGTGGCCCACACGGAGCACGGCGTCGACATCCTGCGGAACTTCGCCTGCGCCGTGTGCGGTTGCCGCGGCGACTGGACCATGGCCTCGTTCCTCGAGGAGGCGACCGACCGCATCCGCGGGCAGGTCGGGGGCGGGCGGGTGGTCTGCGGACTGAGCGGCGGGGTGGACTCCACGGTGGCTGCGCTCCTGCTTCACCGGGCGATCGGCGACCGCCTGACGTGCATCTTCGTCGACAACGGCCTGCTGCGCCTGAACGAGGCCGAGCAGGTGCGGAGCCGGTTCGAGGGACGGCTCGGGCTGAACATCGTGTTCGAAGACGCGGGCCCGCGGTTTCTCGCCGCTCTCGACGGCGTCACCGATCCCGAGGAGAAGCGGAAGACCATCGGCGGGACGTTCATCGACGTCTTCGACGAGGCGGCGCGCCGCCTCGGCCACTTCGATTTCCTCGCGCAGGGCACGCTGTATCCGGACGTCATCGAGAGCGTGTCGGTGGTCGGCCCCGCCGCCCCCATCAAGAGCCATCACAACGTCGGCGGCCTGCCCGAGCGGCTGCGCTTCGCCCTGGTCGAGCCGTTGCGGTCGCTGTTCAAGGACGAGGTCCGACGGCTGGGCGAGACCATGGGCCTCGACGAGTCGTTCGTGTGGCGCCAGCCGTTCCCGGGCCCGGGCCTCGCGGTCAGGATTCTCGGCGCGGTGACCGCGCCCCGCCTCGCGATTCTCCGTGCCGCCGATGCCGTCGTGGCCGAGGAGATCCGCCGCGCCGGCTGGTATCGCCGGCTGTGGCAGTCGTTCGCGGTTCTGCTGCCGGTCAGGAGCGTCGGGGTCATGGGCGACGAGCGTACCTACGAGCACGTTCTCGCGATCCGGGCCGTCGAGAGCCGCGACGGCATGACCGCCGACTGGGCCCGGCTGCCGCACGATCTGCTGGCCGCGATCTCCTCGCGCATCGTGAACGAGGTGCGGGGGGTGAACCGCGTCGTCTACGACGTCAGCAGCAAGCCGCCGTCGACGATCGAGTGGGAGTGACCGTCCGCCGGCCGCCGTCGGGGCCGTCGACGGCCGGTCGAGGAGCGACACGCGAATCCAGCGGCTGCCCATGACCGAGTTCGTCCACCTGCACCTGCACACGGAATACTCGCTGCTCGACGGCGCCTGCCGCATCGGCGAGCTGCTCGACCATGCCCGGAGGGCCGGCGCGCCGGCCCTCGCCGTCACCGAGCACGGCAACATGTTCTCGAGCGTGGTATTCCACGACGAGGCGCGCAAGCGGGGCATCAAGCCGATCCTCGGCTGCGAGGTGTACGTCGCGCCCGGCAGCCGCCGCGAGCGGAGCGGCACGCCCGGCGAGACCAACAACCACCTCGTGCTCCTGGCGGAGAACCTCACCGGCTATCACAACCTCATCAAGCTGGTCTCCGCCGGGTACACGGAGGGGTTCTACTACAAGCCGCGCATCGACAAGGAGCTGCTCTCCCAACACGCGGAGGGGCTCGTCGGCCTCAGCAGCTGCCTGAAGGGCGAGGTGGCGACGGGCCTCCGCACCGAGCAGCCGAAGCGGGCGCGCGAGGCGGCCGCGACCTACCGGGACATCCTCGGTCCCGGCAACTTCTTCCTCGAGATGCAGTACCAGGGCATCGACGAGCAGCGGGTCGTGAACACCGGCCTCCTGCCGATGGCCCGCGACCTCGATCTGCCCCTCGTCTGCACCAACGACGTCCACTACCTGAGGCGGGAGGACCGCCGTCCCCACGACGTCCTGCTGTGCATCGGCACCGGCAAGAACGTCAGCGACGAGCAGCGCCTGCGCTACCACGGGGACCAGTTCTACCTGAAGACCGGCGACGAGATGCGCGCGGTGTTCGGCGACTATCCGGCCGCGCTCTCGAACACCGTGGCCATCGCCGAACGCTGCAACGTCGAGCTCGCGTCCGACGAGAACCACCTGCCGAACTTCGACGTGCCGGAGCCGTTCACGCTCGACGACTACTTCGAGCACGTGACGCGGGAAGGGTTCCGGCGGCGCCTCGAGGCGCTGCGGCGGCAGGCCGACGCCGGAGAGCTGAAGCACTCCGTCGCCGACTACGAGACCCGGCTGGCCTACGAGATCGACGTCATCGTCAGGATGCGCTATCCCGGCTACTTCCTCATCGTCTGGGACTTCATCCGCTACGCCCGCGAGCAGGGCATTCCGGTGGGTCCGGGCCGGGGGTCGGCGGCGGGGAGCCTCGTCGCCTGGTGCCTGCAGATCACCGACGTCGACCCGATGCAGTTCGACCTGATCTTCGAGCGCTTCCTCAACCCGGAGCGCATCTCCCTGCCGGACATCGACATCGACTTCTGCGAGCGCCGCCGGGGCGAGGTCATCGACTACGTCACCCGCAAGTACGGGCGCGACAACGTGGCGCAGATCATCACCTTCGGCACCATGAAGGCCCGGGCCGTCGTGCGGGACGTCGGCCGGACCATGGGCATGTCGTACGCCGACGTGGACAGGGTCGCCAAGCAGATACCGCCCACCCTGAACATGACGCTCGAGACGGCGTTGGAGGAGAGCCCGGATCTCAGGAACCTCGAGCAGCGGGACCCGCAGGTGAAGGAGCTGATGTCGGTGGCGCAGCGCCTCGAGGGCATCACCCGCCACGCCTCGGTGCACGCCGCCGGCGTGGTCATCACGCCCCGGCCGGTCACCGAGTTCGCGCCGATCTACAAGAGCCAGAAGGACGAGATCACCACCCAGTGGGCGATGAAGCAGGTCGAGCGGATGGGTCTGCTCAAGATGGACTTCCTGGGGCTGAGCACCCTGACCCTGCTGCACGACGCGGTCGACCACATCCGCGAGACGACGGGCGAGTCCATCGCGCTGGACCGGCTGCCGATGGACGACGAGAAGACCTACCGGCTCTTCTGCGACGGCCAGACCCTGGGCATCTTCCAGTTCGAGAGCTCGGGCATGCGCGACACGCTGCGAAAGGCCAAGCCGCAGCGGTTCGAGGACCTGATCGCCCTCAACGCCCTCTACCGGCCCGGCCCGCTCCAGGGCGGCGTCGTCGACCGCTTCATCAAGCGCAAGCACGGGAAGGAGGCCATCGAGTACGACTCGCCGGCCCTCGAGCCGATCCTGCGCGACACCTACGGGGTCATCGCGTATCAGGAACAGGTCATGCGCATCGCGAGCGACCTCGCGGGGTTCACGATGGGCGACGCCGACCTCCTGCGCAAGGCGATGGGCAAGAAGGACGCCTCGGTCATGGAGGCGCAGCGCGAGAAGTTCGTCGAGGGCGCGGTGGCGCGGCAGGTGCCGCGGGAGCAGGCCGTCACCATCTTCAGGTTCATCGAGTTCTTCGCGGGCTACGGCTTCAACAAGTCCCACTCGACCACCTACGCCCTCCTCGCCTACCAGACCGCCTGGCTGAAGGCCAACTATCCGCGGCACTTCATGGCCGCGCTGATGACGATCGAGGCCCAGAACACCGACAAGCTCGCGATGTACCTGGGCGAGTGCCGCGACATGGGCATCCCCGTGCTCGCCCCCGACGTCAACACGAGCGCGATGGGCTTCCGGGTCGAGCCCGAGGGCGTGCGATTCGGCCTCGCGGCCGTCAAGAACGTCGGCGGGAACGCCATCGCCGCCATCCTCGCCTGCCGCGAGCGGCACGGTCGCATCGACTCGCTCTTCCGGCTGTGCGAGGACGTGGACCTGCGCCTGGTCAACAAGCGGGTCTTCGAGAGCCTCGTCAAGGCGGGGGCGTTCGACTCCGTTCTCGCATCCGGGGAACGCCGCGCCCCCGACGGCCGGGCGCAGCTCCTCGCGGTCCTCGACCGCGCGTTCGACCACGGCAACCGCGTGCAGCGGGACCGGGAGCGCGGGCAGGCGCAGCTGTTCGACACGATGGACGACGGGGGAGGCCCCGCCGGCGACGCCCGGCTGCCCGCCGTCGAACCCTGGACCCCCTCGGAGCAGCTCGCCTTCGAGAAGGAATCGCTGGGGCTGTATCTCGGCGGCCATCCCATCGACGGCTACCGCGATCAGCTCGAGGCGGCCGGGGCCCGAACCGTGGACGCGCCGCCGGCGGCGGACTCGACGGTGTTCATGGGGGGCATCATCAGCGGATACCGACCGCGGAAGACCCGGCAGGGGGCGCCGATGGCGGTCTTCACGCTCGAGGATCGGACCGGCGGCGTGGAGGTCGTCGTCTTTCCCAAGACCTACGAGCGTTGCGGCAACGTGCTCGACGCGGATCGGCTCGTGGTGGTGTCGGGCCGCCTCGACCGGAACGAGGAAGTGCCCCGCGTGATGGCCGACGACGTGCGGCCCATCGAGAGCCTGAGCGGGGCGGTGGGCCGCACCCTGTCGATACGCCTCTCCACGAGCCGTCACGACCGCGAGACCCTGCGGGCGCTGGCCGACCTCTTCGACCTGCACCGCGGCCCGAGCTGGATCCGCCTGCATCTCGAGCTGCCCCGGCACCGCCCCCCGATGCGGGTCCAGGTTCGCCTGACGGAGACCCGCATCCGCCCGTCCGAGCAGCTCGCCCGGGCCGCCGAGCGGATCTGCGGCGAGGGAACCGTCTCGTGGACGTGAGACCGCAGGCATGAGTGGTTCCGCGCCGGCGCCGCCCCGGTTGATCTGGGAGTACCCGGACCCGGACGAACCCCGGGCGGAGGAGCTGGCCGAAGCCCTCGGACTCGACCCGGTCATCGCCCGGCTGCTGGTGCGGCGGGGGATGTCCACCGCCGAGGAAGCGGAACGCTTCCTCCACCCGCGGCTCGATCACCTCCACGATCCGTTTCGGCTCGCCGACCTCCCGCGCGCCGTCGACCGGTTGACGCGCGCCATCGAGCACGGGGAACGCATCGCGATCCATGGCGACTACGACGTCGACGGGGTGACGTCGACGGTCATCCTGCGCCGGGTCCTCGAGCTGCTCGGCGCCGACGTGACCCACTTCATACCCGAGCGCCTGAAGGACGGATACGGCCTCGAGCCGGCAGGGCTGGAGCGCCTCGCCGCACAGGGGGTCGCGGTGGTGGTCTCGGTGGATTGCGGCATCCGCAGCCAGGCCGCGGCGGCCCGGGCCCGGGAGCTCGGCGTCGACCTGATCGTCACCGACCACCACGAGCCCGAGGCGGTGCTGCCCCCCGCCCTCGCCGTCATCAACCCCAAGCGGCGGGACTGCGACTATCCCGACAAGCACCTGGCGGGGGTCGGCGTCGCCCTCAAGGTCGTGCAGGCGCTGTGCATGCGCAGCGATCGATCGGGATGGCTGCCGGCCTTCGTCAAGCTGGCCGCGGTGGGCACCGTCGCCGACGTCGTCCCCCTGCGGGGCGAGAACCGCGTCATCGCCAAGCTGGGCCTTGAGCGGCTGTCCCGGAAGCGCCACTCCGTCGGGCTGCGGGCCCTCCTCGATTCGGCCGGACTGCTGGGAGAGCCGCTCACCGGCTTTCACGTCGCGTTCCGGCTCGCCCCCCGCATCAACGCGGCGGGGCGGATGAGCACGCCCGATCTGGCGACCCGCCTGCTGCTGCTGACCGACGACGGCCGGGCCGACGAGGCGAAGAGCCTGGCCGCACGGCTCGAGGAGGTGAACGCCCGCCGGCAGGCGGAAGAGGCGGAGATCCTCGCCGCGGCCCGCCGCAAGGTGGACACCGATCCGGACGTCGGGGCCCACGCGATCCTCGTCGTGTGGGGCGCGGGGTGGCACCGCGGGGTCATCGGCATCGTCGCCTCCAAGCTCGTCGACCTCTTTCATCGCCCCGCCATCGTGCTCGCGGTGGAGGGGGATCAGGCCTACGGCTCGGGCCGCAGCATCCCCGGCTTCGATCTGCTCGCGGCGCTGGAGCACTGCGGCGAGCTGTTCACCAGGTACGGGGGGCACCGTCACGCGGCGGGCGTCACCATGGAGTCGGGCCGCCTCGCGGAGCTGCGGCGCCGGATCACCGCCTTCGCCGACGATCGGCTCGGTCCCGAACAACTCATGCCGCGGCTCGCCATCGACGGCCGTCTGCCGCTGGCCGCCATCACCCCCGGCCTGATCGCGGGACTGCGGGCGATGGAGCCCTTCGGCGCAGGCAATCCCCGGCCCGTCTTCCATTCCGGAGCACTGGAGCTCGCCGACGCCCCCCGCGTGCTGAAGTCCCGGCACCTCGCGATGCGGGTACGGCAGCACGGTCGGGTGTTCCGCGCGGTCGCCTGGCGCATGGCCGACCGGGCGGACTTCGTCAGGCGCCACGGGGACGCTCTCGACCTGGCGTTCCACCTGACCGAGAACACCTGGCGGGGAGAGCGCACGGTCGAGCTGTCGGTGGCTGACATCCGGCCGGCGGGCCCCGAAAACGGGTCGGGCTAGCGGCCCGTGGTGAGAGCCCGCGTTGCCCCGCGCCCCGGAGGGGGCCCGCAAGGGGCCGAGGCCCCCCGCCGGGGACAACGCGCGACGAGGGAGAAACGCGGCGTGGGCTTCGCCGCGGGCCGTTGGGCGCCGGTGGGCCGGGGTCCGCGTCACGCCAGGCAGGCCGGGATGCGACGACGCGGCGTGCGGCGGGGTTCCTCGCCGCGGCTACGGGCCCGGCGGTGCGTGCAGGCCCAGGCTGGTCCGACCGGCGGTCTCGCCGTTGAGGGCATTCGCCGGCCGCAGCCGCCGGAGCCCGATGAGGCCGCCGGCGACCATCACCGCCAGACCCGCCGCCACCAGCAGCAGGACCCCGGCGAAGCTGAACGCGCCGATCAGGATGTCGGCGACGGTGATCTCCTCCGTCGCCGGCTCGGCCAGCTCGATGATGAGCGGCGTGATTGGCTCCTGCACCCGCTCATGGTACTACACCGCGGCCGGCCCCGCCGCGGGCCTCGCGTCGCCCGCGCCCGCCCGGGCGTGGGCGCGCCCCGGTGCCACGGATTGCCGATGCCGCGCAAGCTCGATACAGTGAAGATCGTGAAGCACCGACCCGCCGGGCCGGATGCGGCCGGGACCGACGCCCCGGCAGTCCGCGGCCATGCCGGCGAAGCGCCGGCACCCGTGGCGACCCCCGCGGGGGGCGCCCGCGGGGTGCGCCGGCGGCGCCCCGTCAGGTGGCAGCGCGCGGCAAGGCTCGGCATCGCCGCCGGGCTGGTTCTCTTCGCGGCCTTCCTCGTCGCCGGCATCCGCGAGCGGCAGGACTCGACGGAGGCCCGCGCCGTCGACCGGACGGACCCCGAGGCGGTGAGCGAGAGCGCCGGCATCGAGTTCGTCCGGAGCGACGGGGAGGTGGTGATCTTCCGGCTCCTGGCCGCGCGGCAATCGACGTACGCGGACGGGTCGATGAGGTTCTCCGGCGGCGTCACCGTGACCGTGCCCCCGCGCGGGGAGCGGGACGGCTTCACGATGAACGCGTCGGAGCTCCTCGTCGAGGAGGGGCAGGGCGACTTCACGGTGAGCGGCGACGTGCGCATGGCCGACTCCGACGGCCTCGCCGCCCGGACCGGCGGCGCCAGCTACAGCGAAGCCCGGAACGTCGTCACGATGAGCGATGAGGGCGGGGTGACGACGCTGGTCCGGGCCGGCCTGGAGGCGTTCGGGAACGACGTCGTGCAGGACCGGGAGCGGGGCATCATCACCCTCGACGGCGCCGCCGGGGTGCGGTTGACCGGCGACCCGGACCGGGCGGCGGTCGACATCGCCGCCCCGCACGTCACTCTCGCCGACGCCGACGGCTACATGAGCTTCGAGGGGGGAACGAGCATCCGGACCGGCGAGCTGACCATCGACGCCGAGTCGGCGACCGCGTACTTCGGTGAAGGCGAGAACGCGCTCGAAACCATGGAGCTGCTGGGCGGCGTGCGGATCCGTTCCGGGGCGACGACCGACGGGGGGTTGCGGGAGTCGCGCGCCGAGGCAAGCACGCTGCGCTTCGAGCCCGAGACCCGGCGGCTTCGGGAGGTCGCCCTGACCGGACAGTCGGTCATCGAGCTCGTGGGGACCGCCGGCGGGGAGGGCTCGCGAATCGAGGGCGAGACGCTGGACGTGACGATGGCTCCCGACCGGGCGGAGATCATCGGGCTCGACGCCGGCGGGGGCGTGCATCTGCGGCTTCCCGTGACGCCGGGAGAGCCCCGCCAGGAGCTGCGGTCCCGCGCGTTGACCGCCACCGGGGCTCCCGAGACCGGTCTGACCGGAATCAGCCTGGACGGCGACGTCGCGTACCTCGAGCGGCACGAGGCAACGGCGGATGCCGAGGCCGTCACCCGCACGGTCCGCGCCGACCGGCTCGAAGCCGGCGTGGGCCGGGGACTGATCGGCCTGCTCGACGTGCGGTTCGACGGCGGGGTCCGGTTCGAGGACGAGACCCGCCGGGCCGAGGCGGTCAGCGCGGCCTACAATCTGCTGGGGGGAACCATAACGCTCGCGCCGGACGCGAATTCTCTGCCGAGCGGTGAGTCTTCGCCGGAAGGCGAGTCCGCGTCGGACGGCGAGCCCTTGCCGGACGGCGAGCCCTTGCCGGACGACGAGCCCTTGCCGGACGACGAGCCCTTGCCGGACGGCGAGCCTCCACCGGTCGGTGAGTCCTCATCGAACGGTGTGCCTCGGCCGGACGATGGGTCCCTGCCGGACGCCGACGCCGGCCCGCCGGCGATCCTCGTCGACGGCAACCGCACCATCGAGGCGGGCGGGAGTCTCGAGGTCGCTCTGGACGGGTCGAGGGTATCGGGGTCGGGCGGCGTGCAGACCGTCCTCGCTCCGCCCGGGGACGACCTCGGCGGGGACGATGAGGACCGGGTGCCCGCCCTCATGGAGCCGACGCAGAGAATCAACATCCGGGCCGATACGGTGGACTACGACAACGACTCGCGCCAGGTCACCTACGGTGGTCAGGTCCGGATGTGGCAGGGGAGCACGAGCTTCGAGGGTGAGACCATCACCGTCGACCACGCCACCGGGGGCCTCTCCATCAGCGGATCGGCACGAACGACCATCCAGATCGTCCGCATCGACGAGGAGACGGGGGAGAGCGTCGTCGCTCGCACCGACGCCGCCGCGGGCAGCTTCGCCTACGACGATGAGCTCCGGCATGCCCTCTACGAGGGCGCGGCCGTCCTCCGCTCCGACCACGGCGACGTGGCGGCCGAGACGATCGAGGTCTTCCTGCAGGCCGACGGCCGGACCCTGGACCGGATGGTCGCCGCCGGCACGGTGCAGATGCGCCTGGAAGACCGATGGGCGACCGGCGAGACTCTCGTGTACCATGAGGCCGAGGGGCGCTACGAGATGGAGGGCGCGCCGGTGGAGATCGTCGAGGAGACCGAGCCCGACGAGGATTCGGCCGAGACCGAGCCCGCGGAGCCGGCCGAGCCGGTCTGCCGCAGCACCAGGGGGCTCGTGCTCACGTTCTATCGCGGGTCCGACGTCGTGGCGGTCGACGGACGCGAGCGAGCGAGGACCGAGACCGCCAGCGGCCCCTGCCAGCCGCTGGAGTTCTGAATCCGGGGACCCTCCGGCCCGACCACCCGCGTCCGGTGCCGGGCGCCGCCCGCACCCCCCCCGTCCCGCATGCCTACACTGCGTACGGAGAACCTGACGAAGTCCTACGGCGGGCGCACCGTCGTCCGCGACGTCAGTCTGACGGTGACGTCGGGCGAGGTGGTCGGCCTGCTCGGTCCCAACGGCGCCGGCAAGACGACGACGTTCTACCTGGTGGTTGGCCTCACCGCGCCGGACCGGGGACGGGTGATCCTCGACGACGAGGACGTCACCCACGACCCGATGTACCAGCGTGCCAGGAAGGGCATCGGATACCTGCCGCAGGAGCCGTCCATCTTCCGGGGACTGACCGTCGAGCAGAACATCCTCGCGATTCTGGAGACGGTCGGCATGCCCCGGCGGGCCCGGTACGCGCGGATGCGCGAGCTGTTGAGCGAGCTCGATCTCACCCCGCTGGCCAAGTCTCCAGCCCATACGCTGTCCGGCGGCGAGCGGCGCCGCGCCGAGATCACCCGCGCGCTGGTCATCTCGCCTTCGTTCATCCTGCTCGACGAGCCGTTCGCGGGCATCGACCCGATCGCGGTCACCGACATTCAGGAGATCATCTTCCACCTGAAGGCGCGCGGCATCGGCGTGCTGATCACCGACCACAACGTCCGGGAGACGCTGCGCATCACCGATCGCGCCTACATCGTCCACGACGGCGCCGTGTTCCGCAGCGGGACTCCGGCCGAGCTCGCCAACGACGACGACGTCAAGCGAATCTACCTCGGCGCCGATTTTCGGCTGGATTGACTCTGCATACCCCGGCTTGCGCCGCCGGTTGCGAACCGCGGCGGGGGAGCACTAGAATCGAGATAGCGCGGCGTTGCGGGCCGCGGCGCGGCCCTGCGGGCGCGCTCGGAGCTCGCCGACGCCAGGCTCCCGCGGCTCAAGCCCTGGCTCTCGATGCGCCGCGCCCTTGCGGATCGAGAACACCGGCCCCATGGCACTGCAGCAACGACTCCAGACCCGCCTCTCGCAGAAGCTCGTCCTGACGCCATCGCTGCAGCAGGCGATCAAGCTGTTGCCGATGACGACCCTCGAGCTCGCGGATCTGCTGACCCAGGAGGTCGTGGAGAACCCGATGCTGGAGGAGGTGACGGCCGAGGACCTCGAACCGCCGGACTCGGCGAACCCGGCGGAGACGGCCAAGTCGGACGCGGCGGCCGACAAGGACGCGCAGGACGCGTGGGACGACTCGGACTACGAGTACTTCTTCGGCGACTACCTCGACGACGGCTATCGTCCGCGTACCCCGCGCGAGGTCCGGGACCTTCCCCCGCTCGAGAACACCCTCTCGACGCCGGGAGCTCTCGCCGATCACCTGATGTGGCAGCTCTCCCTCCGGCCCGGAGACGACGATCCGCTGGTGCGGGACGTCGGCGCGGCGATAATCGGCAATCTCGACGACGACGGCTACCTGGTGGCGTCGGTCGAGGAGATTGCCGGGATGGGCGAATGGGACGCGGCAGACGTCGAGCGGGTCCTCCGGGTGGTCCAGGGTTTCGATCCGGTCGGGGTCGCGGCCCGGGGTCTGCGGGAGTGCCTGATGCTGCAGATCGCGCATCTCGGCCTCGACGGCACCGCGACCGGGCTGATCGTCCGCGACCACCTGCAGCTGCTCCAGAATCAGCAGGGCCAGGAGATCGCCAGGCGCCTCGGTCTCACGCTCGAGGAGCTGAAGCACCACGTCGGCGTCATCAGGCAGCTCGATCCGAAACCGGGAAGCCGCTACAACCGGACCGCTTCCCAGCACGTCATCCCCGACGTCTACGTCGTGAAGGTCGAAGACCGGTACGTCGCCATGCTGAACGAGGACGGCATGCCGCAGCTGCGAATCAGCCCGGTCTACCGGCGGCTGCTCGACAAGAACAACGACAACCGCGAGACCCGCGCCTACGTCAAGGAGAAGTTTCGATCCGCGTTGTGGCTCATCAAGTCGGTCGATCAGCGGCAGAAGACCATCCACAAGGTGGCCACGAGCATCATCTCGTTCCAGCGGGAGTTCCTCGATCGCGGGATCGAGTTCCTGCGACCGCTCGTGCTGCGGAACGTCGCCGACGACATCGGCATGCACGAGTCCACCGTGAGCCGGGTCGTCAACAACAAGTACATGCACACGCCGCAGGGCGTGCTCGAGATGAAGTACTTCTTCCACAGCGGCATCAGCAGCGCCTATGGCGAGAGCGTGTCGTCGGTCGCCATCAAGCAGCGCATACGCAAGATCATCGAGGAGGAGGACTCCCGGAAACCCCTGAGCGACTCGCGCATCGTGCGCCTGCTTCAGGACGACGGTCTGATCCTGGCCCGGCGCACCATCGCCAAGTACCGGGAGGAGATGAAGATCCCCACCTCGAGCCGCCGCCGGGTCTTGTTCTGACCCTCCGCCCCGCCCCCGGATGCCGGCAGACTCGCCGTCCCCGGTGTCGTCGCGGGCGGCAGGGCATCGTTGCCGGAATCGACCGCCTTGACGACTAGACAGGACACTGACGCAAATGCAATACACGTTGACGGCCCGGAACATCCCGGTGAACGACGAGCTGCGGGATCTGATCGACAAGCGGCTGCTGCCTCTCGAGCGGGTGCTCGGCGACGCCTTCGTCTCCGCCGAGGTGGTGTTGTCGGCGGCACGGCACCTGTGCGTGTCCGAGCTCATCGTCCATGCGCGGGGCGATCACCGGCTGCACGGCGTCGCGGAAGCACCGAACTGGCAGGCGGCGGTGGGCACCGCCGTCGACAAGGTCAACCACCAGGCCCACACCTTGAAGGGCAAGTGGCAGGACCGCCGGCGTCACGCCGTGGCCGTGGCCGAGTCGGCCGGCCACGATGCCGAGATGGACGACACGACGAGCGCGGGCTGAACCGAGGGGGTGCACGGCCGCGCGCCCACGGGACGGCGGCACGCCGCCCGTGGGCCGACCGATGGCCGCCGCGCCAGCGCGGCGGGATAGCGTATGGCCGCCAGTCATCGGCGCGCGACGGGCGGAGACGGGCGGGCGGACGCCGACCCGGCGACCCGGTTCGTCGTGGTCACGGGGCTGTCGGGAGCGGGGAAGTCCGCCGCGATCCGGGCCCTGGAAGACCTGGGCTACCTGTGCGTCGACAACCTGCCGACCGTGTTGATCCCGGCCCTGGCGGACCTCGATGCCGGGGACGGCGCCCGCCGGGACGCCATCGCCGTCGTCGTCGACGCCCGGGATCGCTCGTTTCCCGACCGGTTCGCCGGTGTCTTCGCGGCGCTTCGCGCCCGGAGCCGCCTGCAGACCTGGCTCATCTTTCTCGAAGCTTCGGACGCCGCCCTGTTGCGGCGCTTCAGCGAGACCCGCCGGCCGCACCCGCTGGCGCCCGCGGGGTCGGTGATCGAGGGCATCCTTGCCGAGCGGGGGCGGCTCCGCCGGATAAGGGAGCTGGCGGACCTGGTGCTCGACACCACCCACCTCACGGTCCACGAGCTGCGCCGGGCCTTCGGCGAGCTGGCGGAGGGCGGAGACGGCCGGGCTCGGCTGACCGCCACGCTGCTGAGCTTCGGCTACAAGCACGGGGTGCCTCCGGAATCGGACCTGCTCTTCGACGTTCGTTTTCTGCCGAATCCGTACTTCGTTCCGAACCTGAAGGGACTGAGCGGCCTGAACCCGGGGGTCCGCGACTACGTTTGCGCGGCCGACACCGCGGCGCCGTTTCTGGACAAGACTGTCGATCTGATCGAGTTCCTGATTCCCAGGTACCTCCACGAGGGCAAGAGCTACCTGACCATCGGCGTCGGGTGCACCGGCGGACGTCACCGTTCCGTCGTGATCGTCGAGCAGCTCAAGTCGAGGCTTGCGGCGGTCGCCGGGGTTCGATGGCGCGTGCGGCATCGCGACGTGGAGGCCGGACGGGGCGACGAGGGGGAGGGCGTCGGATGAGGGTGGACAAGCCGTGGGGCTACGAGCTGCACTGGGCGAAAACCGAGCGCTACGTCGGGAAGATCATCCACGTCGATGCGGGACACGCCCTCAGCCTGCAGTATCACAGGGTCAAGGACGAGACCATCCTGGTCTGGAGCGGCCGCATCCGGTTCGAGACGGGGCGGGGCGACAATCGGGTGACGCGGGAGATGGGGCCCGGCGAGAGCGTGCACGTCGCGCCGGGAACCGTGCACCGCATGACGGCCCTGGAGCCCACCGACATCTTCGAGGTGTCGACGCCGGAGCTCGACGACGTCGTCCGGCTCGAAGATCGGTACGGGCGCGGCGCGGAGCCTGCCGCAGGAAGCTCGGACGAGGAGCGCCCTCAATCCGGCTGATCGCCGGGCAGCACGATGCGTTCGAGCGTGGCCAGCCGCTGCTCGACCCTGCCGAGGGTGATTTCCACTGCCCGGAGGCGGTCGTCGAGGCGCCGAATGTCGGTGCGGATGTCGGCGATGTCGGTGCGGATGTCGGCGATGCTCGCGTCCAAACGATCCAGCTCGTTCCGGATGCCGGCGTTCTGCGCGATGAGGATACCCCCGAGCACGAGAACGACGCCGATGATCCACTTCGCGTCAGCGCTTGGCATTTGGTGTGTCCCGCATGCCGGTCCGCTCGCAGGCGGCGGTCAAGCGGCGGCGACGAGCCTCGTACGGTGCGAACCCGACCGGCGGCGGTCAGTCCGGGGCCGGGCATCGACAGGATCCGGGGCGCCCCGCCGGGCGGGCTCAGAACGGGATGTCGTCCTCGTTCAACTCGGCGGGGCCGGACTCGCCGCCGCCGCCGCCGGGCATGTCCTGGCGCCCGCCGCCACCGTAATCGCCGCCGCCTGCCGCCGCATCCCGTCCGCCGCCGTCGCCGCCGCGACTGCCGAGCAGCGTGATGCGGTCTGCCTGGACTTCGGTGGTGTAGCGCTTGTTGCCGTCACGGTCGTTCCACTCCCGCGTCTGAAGCCGTCCCTCGACGCAGATCTGCTTGCCCTTGGTCAGATAGGGCTGCAGCGACTCTGCCTGCCGGCCCCAGACGACGATCCGGTGCCATTCGGTGCGTTCCTGCCGCTGCCCCGACGCCTTGTCGGTCCACGTGTCGGTCGTGGCCAGGGTGAAGTTGCTGACGGCCCGGCCGGCGGCGGTATGCCGTTGCTCGGCGTCCCGGCCGAGGTTGCCGACGAGAAAGACCTTGTTGACGCTGCCCATAGCTCTCAGTCCAGGCGGTCGAGCGCCTGCTGCGCCAGATTCGCCATGTTGTCGTCGGGGTGCTCCCGCACCACGGTCTGGAAGGTCTCCCGGGCCAGATCGATCTGGTCGAGGCGCTCCAGGGCCAGGCCGCGCTTGTACAGCGCCTCGGCCACCACGTCGCCGGCAGGATAGCGCACGGCGACCTGCTCGTACGCGTCGGCCGCTTCCCGGAACCGCCCGTCCGCGTAGTAGTTCTGGCCGATGAAGAACAGGGCGTCATCGGCAATCTCCGACCGCGGGAACGTGCTGATGAACTGCTCGAACCCCTGGATCGAGAGCGCCCACTGGCCCGTCGTGTAGTCGGTGTACGCGGTGTCGTAGAGCCGCTTCGGCGAGATCCCCGGGTTGACGGGCTGCGAGGCGAACGCCGGATTCACCGGCAGGCCGGTGTCCGGATCGACCTCGAGATCCGTCAGGGGCGCTCCCAGCATGGGTATGGCCCTGCGTAGCGCCTCGACCTCCTGGGCGAGGGAGGACACCCGCACGTTGCTCTCGTCGACCTTCTCCCGCACCACCCGCACCCCCGTCGCCACTCTGTCGACCTGGAGCTGTTGATTCGCGAACCCCCGACGGACGTCGTCGCCCTGCGCGTCGAGCTGCGTCAAGATGAGGTGCAAGGTCCGTTCCACCGCCGAGAGCATGAGCTGCTGCCGCGCGTACTGCTCCTGCAGCATCCGGACGTCGGCCGCCAGCTGCTGGTGCTCGCGGTTCTGCCCCGAGGCGGGGGCGACCGTCAGCGCGACGCCGAGCAATCCGAGCGCGAGCCTGAGGGGAAGCCATCTCATGACAGTACCTCTGCGCCGAAGAACGGGGAATGGAAACGGGGGGCGCCCGTGGTCGGGTCGGGCACGAGCGGCCTGTCCCTAATGGTAGCCCGGCCGGGGCCGATCCACCAGCCCGGAGAACGTCGCCCGCGACTTCGCTCGCCGGCCGGTCGACCCGCAGGTGTCCGCCCGGAGAAACCGCTGCGGCAGGCTCCGCCTCTACTTCTCCGTAATCACGAAGTGTGCCCGCCGGTTGGCGGCCCACGCCGCCTCGTCGTGCCCGGGATCGAAAGGAAACTCCTTGCCGTAGCTGACCGTCCGGACGCGGCCCGCATCCAGCCCGAGCTCCACCAGATAGCGCTGGGTCGCCTGCGCCCGCCGTTCGCCGAGCGCGAGGTTGTACTCGGGCGTGCCCCGCTCGTCGCAGTGCCCCTCGATGGTCACGCTCCACGTCGGAAAGCGCGAGAGCAGGTCTGCGTTGGCTTCCACCGTCTGCCGCCCCCGCTCGTCCAGCTCGGCGCTGTCCAGCACGAAGAAGACCGGCTCCAGCAACAGCGACCGATTGAGCTCCTCGAGCGAGCGGGAGGCGATCTCGTCGTCCGGCGTCAGGACCGGGGCCATCGCCGCCGGGGGAGGGGCGGCGGTCTCGGGCGCAGGCGTGGAAGCGATGATCTCGGGGGGATCCTCGATCACCGTCGGCTCCGTCGCCGGCTCCGGGAACACCGGCGGCGGGTTGTCGGAGCATGCGGCCTGCAGGCAGACCACCGCGGCGAGCGCCGCAACTCCGGCGAGCCATGAACCGTGTCCTCGATCACGCATCTTCGCCAGCTCCTCCTGTGTCTCCCGAACTCTCGGCGGGCGGGCAACCGCGGCTGCCCGCCCGCCCCGCGAGTTACCGCGACCAGCTCGGCATCTCGTTGTTGCCGGCCGACGTCACCCGGCGCAACCCCCGGCCGTCCCGGCCTATCGTGTAGATCTGCTTCGACCCGCTGCGGGTCGACGTGAACGCGATGTGGCGGCCGTTGGGTGCGTAGCTCGGGCTCTCGTTCGAGCCGAGCCCGAACGTCAGCTGACGGACCTCGTTCGTGGCCAGATCCAGCACCTTGATGTCGTGGCTGCCGGGACTGGTCTGCGACGAGTAGGCGATCTCGTTGAACGGCGGCGGCGACCACGTCGGCCGGTCGCAGTAGCTCTCGTAGGTCAGCCGCCGCAGGCCGGTGCCGTCGGCCCCGATCACGTAGATCTGCGGCGCGCCGGTGCGATCGGAGGTGAAGGCGATCTGCTGGCCGTTGGGCGACCACGTGGGGCTGGTGTCGATGGCGGGGTGGTTCGTCAGCCGCTGGAGCCCGGTGCCGTCGACGTTGGCGACGTAGATGTCGCTGTTGTTCTCGCGGTTCGAGTTGAAGGCGACGCGCCGGCCGTCGGGCGAGAACGCGGGCAGGAAGTTCTGCAGGCGGGCGTCACCTTCGACCGGCTTCGCCATGCGGCCCTCGAACAGGTACGAGACCACCACGTCGGGAAACCCGCTGAGCCACGACGTGTACGCGATGGAACGGCCGTCGGGCGACCACGAGGGGGTGGTGTTGAGGGTGCGGGACACCGTGACCCGCCGCGGGTTGGCGCCGTCGTAGTCGGAGATGTAGATCTCCTTGACCGGCCGGTTCTCGACCAGCCCGAACACCGATTCGCTGTCGCGGTCGGAGACGAAAGCGAGCCGCGTGCGGGCCACGCCCTCGAGGCCGCGCTGGTGCCGGTGGATCTCGTCCGCGAGCTGGTGCGCGTAGAGTCGGACGTTGCGGGTGGAGCCGGTGTAGATGACGCCGAACGCCGATTCGCCGGTGCGGACCGAGAACAGGCGGGCGGCAATCTCGAGCTGACGGTCGCCGCGGGCCTCGACGGTGCAGCTCATCACCCCGTCGGCGCCGATCTCCCGCCATCGGCCGAAAGGCAGATCGGCCAGCGAGCCCGCGGCGGGGATGGTGCGGTAGACGTCGCGGGGAATCAGCCGGAACTCGCGTTCGAAGTCGAGGTCGTCCCACAGCACCTGGGCGATGGTGCGGCTCGCCTCCTGCGTTGTCCGATCGGGCGTCAGCGGCAGGCAGTCGGGCACCGCGATGCTCGGCTGCGAACCGATGCTGTCCCCGATGGTCACCCGCACCTCGTCCTGCTGCATCGGTGCCGCGGCGGCTTCCATGAACGCCGGCAGCGGGGGAGCGGCCAGCACGGCCAGCGCGGCGGCCAGGGCGCCCAAGCCCCAGGCCGGAAACGGGTTCGCTCCGGTGCCGCCGCCGGCGCCCGGGGGGCAGACCTTCGAACCATCGCGGGGGGGGCGCGGAATAGGGGCCATCGGCGGCTGCTCCTCAGCGTCGATACTCGAAATCGAGGTGAACGGTCAGGCGGTCGGCGGGAAACGCGGGCGGCAGGTACGGCAGCTGCCTCGTCAGCAGCACGGCGCGCTCGGCGCTCGTGTCGAGCGCGAAGTAGCCGCTCGTGGTCGTCCGCTCCACGTCCGTGATGCGGCCGTCCCGCTGGATGGTGAACCTGATCGTCACCGCGCCGGTCGCCTCCTGCCGGCGGTTCCAGTTGTTCCGGATCCGCTCCGTCATGATCGCGAGGTACTCCGGGCAGCAGAAGTTCAGGAGCTCGAGCTCCCCGCCGTCTCCCAGCCCCCCGGCCGAGAGCCCCACGCCGCCCTCCTCGGCGCCGGTGTCGGCGAGGGCGCTGCCCTCCCGGAGCGCCGGCCCCCGGGTCGGCGTCCGGCCCCGGGACTCCTCCGGCGCCGCCTCCGGCGGCACGTCCTCCTCGACCCGGCGGCCGGCGTCCTCGTCGGGCAGGATCACCTCCGGCGGGGCCGGGGTGGGGGGCTGAATCCACTGGGGGCGGTTCGCCTCCTCGAGCGGCAGCACCTCCTGCACGGGCCGCGCGGCGAGCGCCGCCTGACCGCCGGTGCTCGGCCCGGCCGGGCCGCCGAGGCTGATGTTCATGACGTCGGCGGCCAGATCGGTCTCGAGCTCGGCGACGAAGGCCGACGGGAACACGACGAGCACGGCCATCAGCGCGGCGTGCCCGGCCAGCGAGATCGCGCAGGTTCGGCCCAGGCCGTCCCCTCCGGCCCTGCGCTGGCGAACCAAGTCGGTGATGGACTGCATGTTTTGCCCGGACGGATGGGTCACGGCTCGGCCGGCAGGTCCGTCACGAGCCCGACGTCGGAGACGCCGCCGGCCTTGAGCTCGTCGATCACCGCCACCAGCTCCTGATAGGTGATTTCTCCGTCGCCTCTGACGAAGACCTCCCGGTCGGGGCCGTCTCCGAGCTCCTGTCGCATGCGTTCCGCGAGGACCTCGAGCCGGACCAGGTCGTCCCCCACCTGCACGATGCGATCTTCGCGGAACGTCAACCCTATCGTCACGAAGAGCCGTTCGGCGACGAGCTGATCGGACCGTCGCGACACCGGCAGGCTCACGTCCATGCCGCGCTGCATCATCGGCGCCGCCACCATGAAGATGATCAGCAGCACGAGCATGACGTCCACGAGCGGCACCACGTTGATCTCCGACAGCGACGACGCGGCCCGCGGGCGCCCCCGGCGCCGCCCGCCGGACGAGGCGCCCGTCCTGTCGCCGTGAATCGTGGGCATTTCCTTGCTGCGTCCGACCCGCACCAGCGGGCGCCAGCCCGCCAACCGTCGCCGAACGCGACCGCAGGTCGCCCTGCGGCCTCCGCTCGGCGCCCAACCAACCCTCCAGTGGTCCGCGCCGTTCCGGGCCGGACTACTGCATGAAGTTCCTCTCCGAGATGTTGAGGAACTCCAGGGAAAAGTCGTCCATCATCGACAGATACACGCGCACCTTGTTCGTCAGGTGGTTGTAGAAGTAAACGGCGGGAATCGCCGCCCCGAGGCCGGCGGCGGTCGCCACCAGCGCCTCGGCGATGCCGGGAGCCACCACCGTCAGGCTGGTGGAGCCGGTCCCCGCGATGCCCTGGAAGCTGTTGACGATGCCCACCACCGTCCCGAACAGCCCGATGAACGGGGTGATGCTCGCGGTGGTCGCCAGCAGGTGGACGCGGTGCTCGAGCTTGTTCGTCTCGACCACCGCGGCCCGCTGCAGCGCCCGATCGACCGCCTCGAGGCTCCGCAGGACCGGGCGCTCGCCGCTCCCGCCGTCTGCCTGGCGCAACTGCGCGTTGAGCTCGGCGTAGCCGGCCTGGAACAGCCCGGCCAGCGGGCTGTGCTTCAGCGTACGGCACGCCGAGCTGACCTCGGAGAACTTCGTGCTTCGCCGAAACACGTCGAGAAAGCTCCAGGTCTGCCGGTCTATCCGCGGAAACAACCACAGCTTGTGGAGGGCGATGCCCCACGAGTAGACCGAGAAGAGCAGCAGGAGAAGCAGGACGAGCTTGGAGAGGGGCGTCGACTGGGCTATCCAGTCGAGCAGGCCGCCACTCAGCCCAGCGGACGACGCGCCATCGGCCTGCAGTTGCATGGCCATGGCGTAGCAGCCAAGAGCACGCACGAGCCCTCCGTCAACTACCGATGCGCGCCGCTGGGAAGGCGCTGACAGTGCAAGGTAACACGCTCGGGAGACGCTGTCAAACCTATGATACGATGGCGCTTCCCGGTCCCCCCGGGACCCTGCCGGATCATGATCCGCTTCCTCGGCATTCGCGACCTGGCGGTCATCGATCGCCTCGAGCTCGAGCTGGACGCGGGCTTCACGATCCTGACCGGCGAGACCGGCGCCGGCAAGTCGATTCTGGTCGGTGCCCTCGGCCTGCTGCGGGGAGCCCGGGCGTCGCCGAGCCTGGTACGGACCGGCGCGGCGCGGGCCGTGGTGGAGGCGATGGCGGAGGACCCCGGCGGCGGCGAGCGCGTGCTGCGCCGCGAGGTGTCGGCGCAGGGCCGGAGCCGGGCCTTCGTCGACGATCGCCTCGTCTCGACCGCCGCCCTCCGATCCGTCGGCGCACGGCTGCTGGACATCCACGGCCAGCACGAGCACCAGGCGCTGCTCGATCCGTCGACCCATGTCGATCTGCTCGATCGCTACGCGAACCTGCAGCCGCTGGGCGGATCGGTACGGGGCGCCTTCTCGAGCTGGCAGGACGCCCGGCAGAGGCTCGAGCAGGCGCGCGCGCGATCCGCCGACGCGGTCGAGCGCGCCGAGATCGCGGAGCTGCGACTTCGCGACATCGACGAGATCGCCCCCGTGGAGGGCGAGGACGAAGCGCTCGCCTCGCGTCGGCGGCTGCTCGCCAACGCCGAGCGGGTCCACCGCCTGGCGGCCGAGGGCTATGCGGAGCTGTACGACGGGGACGGCGCCGTCCTGGACGTCCTGGATCGGGTGTGGCGGCGGGTGGAGGAGCTCGCGGATCTCGATGCCGAGTTCGCCCCGCACGTTGCGGAGAGGGACACGGTGCGGCCCCACCTCGAGGAGCTGGCGTACGCCTTGCGGTCGCGGGCCGGCGCCTCGGACGCGTCGCCCGAGCAGCTGCCGGCGGTCGAGGAGCGCCTGGCGAAGCTGGAGCGTCTCAAGCGGCGCTACGGTCCGACCCTCGCGGAAGTCATCGCCCATCGCGACGGACTGCGGCGGGAGCTCGACCATCTGGCCGGCGAGACCGACCTCGAATCGCTGGAAGCCGCCGCCTCGGAGGCGAGGGAACGCTACGCCGGCCTCTCCCGCACGTTGTCCGAGCGCCGGCGAGAGGCGGCGGGAGAGCTGGCCCGCGCCATCGAAGGCGGACTCGGCGAGCTCGCGATGGAGCGGACCCGGTTCGAGGTGGTCTTCCTCGAGGCGGCGGAGGGCGAAGCGGCCTGGACGGACCGGGGAGTCGACCGGGTGGAGTTCCACTTCTCGGCCAATCCCGGCGAAGACGTCCGGCCGCTTGCGCGCATCGCTTCCGGCGGCGAGCTCTCCCGCGTCATGCTGGCGCTGCGGACGGTGATCTCCACCGACCCGCCTGGCCGCACGCTGGTCTTCGACGAGGTCGACGCGGGCGTCGGCGGGGAGGCGGCCGAACGGATCGGGGCCAGGCTGCACGGACTCGCGGAGCGCTACCAGGTGCTCTGCATCACGCACCTGCCGCAGATCGCGGCCTACGGCACCAGCCATCACCGGGTCGCCAAGTCTGTCCGGGACGGACGGACGCTGGCCTCGGTGGACCGGCTCGACGGGGAGTCGCGGGCCTCGGAGATCGCGAGGATGATGACCGGGACCCGGGTCTCGGATACCGTGATGGAGAGCGCGCGGGAGCTGCTGTCGCCGGCGTCGGTGAAGCCGAGCCGGAGAGCTACCTGAACGCGCGGGCCGGGAGTCCGCGGCGCCAGGGGTCTGCGCCGCGGCAGGGTGCAGACTCCCGGAGAGGTTGGGGCGGCCTGGCGGCCGCGTCGGGCGTCTCGCAGGAGCGGGCCTCCGAGAGGCGACGATTGGCGGCGAGGAATCAACCGTGGCGAGGAAGTACTTCATCGAGACGTTCGGCTGCCAGATGAACGTCCACGACTCCGAGCGGCTCGCCGGCCTGCTCGACCAGGCGGGGTACGAGGCGGCCGAGGCCGTCGGCGATGCCGATCTCGTGGTCATCAACACGTGCAGCGTCCGGGAGCGGGCCGAGGAGCGGCTCTATACGGAGCTCGGCATGGTGCCCGGCGGGCGCGGCGGCAGGCGCCCCGTCGTCGCGGTCACCGGGTGCGTCGCGCAACAGGAAGGGCGGGCCCTGCTCGAACGCGGGCAGCGCGTCGACCTCGTCGTGGGCACGCAGGCGTTGAGCCGGCTGCCGGCGATGGTGGACGGGCTGACCGGCCACCGGCCGGAGCGCGTCGACGTCAACCCCTACGACAACGTTTCGTTCCCGCTGGGGGTGGCGCGGCGGTCGAACCCGGTGACGGCGGCGGTCACGATCATCGAGGGATGCAACGATTTCTGCGCGTTCTGCGTCGTGCCGTACACGCGCGGCCACGAACGCATGCGGCCGGCCGCGGAGATTCTCGACGAGGTGCGGCTCGCCGCCGACAGCGGCTATCGCGAGGTCCACCTCCTCGGCCAGATCGTGAATCACTACACCGCACCCGACCGGGCCGGCTGCGACTTCGCCGAGCTGCTCGGACTGGTCGACGCCGTGCCGGGCATCGAGCGCATCCGGTTCGCGAGCCCGCATCCGCGTCACGTCACCGACCGGATGATCGCGGCCATGCGGTCGCTCCCGAAGGTGTGCCGGCATCTGCACCTGCCCGTCCAATCGGGATCGACCGCGGTGCTGGGCCGGATGCGCCGCCGCCATACGCGCGAAGACTACCTTCGGCTCGTCGACCGGCTGAGGGCCGCGATGCCGGACATCGCCCTGTCGACCGACGTCATCGTCGGCTTTCCGGGAGAGGCCGACCGCGACTTCGAGGACACCCTCAGCCTGACCCGCCGCGTGCGGTACCACAGCATGTTCTCGTTCAAGTACTCCGAGCGGCCGAACACCCTGGCGTCCAAGCGGCTCGCCGACGACGTGCCGGCGGCCGAGAAGACGCGGCGCATCGTCGCGCTGCAGGAGCTTCAGAAGGGGATACAGTCCGAGATTCACCGGGGCCGCGTCGGCGCCGTCGTCGAGGTCCTGATCGACTCGACGAGCCGTCGGCGCGCCACCGAGCTGGCCGGCCGCACCACCGGAAACACCGTCGTCAACTTCCGCGCCGCCGGGGCCGGCGCCGCGGCCGGCGACCTGCTGGGCCGCCTCGCCGACGTGCGCATCACCGACAGCGGACCGTTCAGCCTGCGGGGCGAGCTCGAAGACGCCACCGCGCCGAACGCGTCCCCGCGGGCCGGTCGCGGTTCGGCCGTCGAGCTCGGCGGGGCGGCGGGGTAGCCGGCCGATGGCGTTGCCGCGGGAGTGTCGCGCCGGCGAGGTCCCCGATGCGACCGAAGATCGCGCCACCGGCCGACGGCGTTGCCGCAGGAGCTTCGCGTCGGCGAGACTCCCAACGCGACCGATGGTCGCGCCGCCGACCGATGGCGTTGCCGCAGGTGCTGCGACGCGGCGGCTCCCGAGCGCCGCCCGAACCAACCCGCCGGGCCCGCCCCGTGACGGCGCGGACTCCCGGACAGGCAGGGGAGGTATCGATGCAGGTCGAAATGTCCATCAAGGGGCTGATGGTGGATCCCATCACCAACATGCCGATCGTGATCCTGCACGACGCCGAGGGGCAGCGGGTCCTCCCCATCTGGATGGGCGTCTTCGAGGCGAACGCCATCGCCCTGCAGATCGAGAACGTGTCCACCCCGCGGCCGATGACGCACGACCTGCTGCGCAACGTCATCCAGGATCTCAAGGCGGACGTGCGCAAGATCGTCGTCAGCGACCTGAAGGACAACACGTTCTACGCCGTCATCCACCTGGTGGCGCAGGGCGAGCCGGTGGCCATCGACGCCCGCCCCAGCGACGCCATCGCGCTGGCCCTTCGCGTGAAGGCCCCGATCTTCGCGGAGGACGCCGTCATCGATCGCGCCAAATCGCTGAACATCACGCCCGACAAGGCCGACTCGGAGCGTCTGCAGAAGTGGCTGGAGGCCCTCGATCCGGAGGAGCTGGGGAAGTACAAGATGTGACGGGCCGCATTCTTGACACGTTGTCGGGGGCGTCCCTACAATGGATGCGGCGGTCGGATCATCGGGCGTCCGGACGGGTCCTCGGCGCGATTCCTGCCAGCAGCCGCTCGACATGATCGTCGCGATCGCCAATCAGAAGGGCGGCGTAGGCAAGACCACCACCGCGATCAATCTCGCCGCTGCGTTGTCGCTCCGCGAGGGACGAACCCTGCTGATCGATCTCGACCCGCAGAGCAACAGCACCCTGTCGTTCGTCGACCGCACCACGATCACGCGCTCCGTCTACGACGCCTTCGCGGACCGGGACTGCTCGCTCTCGGACATCGTGCTGCCGGCCGAGCAGCAGGAGAACCTGTCGGTCGCGCCGGCCCAGATCTCGCTGGCCAAGCTCGAGGCGCGCATGGTGGGGGAGCTCGACGCCCACTTCAAGCTGAAGGACCTGCTGGCCCCCCTCGCCGACACCTACCGGTACGTCGTCATCGACTGCCCGCCGACCCTCGGCCTCCTCACCGTGAACGCCCTCGTGGCCGCGACGCACCTGCTGATTCCGATTCAGTCGTCCTACTTCGCGCTCGAAGGCACGGACGATCTCCTGGAGACGATCGAGAAGGTCAGAACGAGAGCCAACCCCAGTCTCGAGATGATCGGCGTGCTCATCACCATGCACGACCGGCGGACCTCCCTCGGCCGGGACAT
The DNA here is from genome assembly GCA_965207675.1 of Vicinamibacterales bacterium. Classification (GTDB taxonomy): domain Bacteria; phylum Acidobacteriota; class Vicinamibacteria; order Vicinamibacterales; family UBA8438; genus JAJEEA01. The sequence continues at coordinate 1,682,291 of CBDBMY010000011.1, read as the reverse complement.
CCGCACCCAGATCAACAAGGTCTTCGGGAAGAAGGTGTTCAACACGGTCATCTCGAAGAACGTGCGCCTGGAGGAGAGCCCCGCGTACCGCGAGTCCATCTTCTCCTTCGCCCCCGACTCCAAGGGCGCATCGGACTACTACCGCCTGTGCGAGGAGGTCATTGATCGTGCCTAGACGAGGACTCCCGAGCGCAGTCAAGATGCGTCACGATCAGCACTACGTCGAGGCCCTGGCCGCTTCCGCGGGCGTTCCCCTCGGCCGCATGGTCCCCATCGACCAGGTAGACCCCAATCCCGACCAGCCCCGGCAGGTCATGGGCGATCTCTCCGAGCTCATGGCCTCCATCTCCGAGAAGGGCATCCTCGAGCCCCTGATCGTGCGCCAGCGGCGGGGCCGGTTCCAGATCGTGGCCGGCGAGCGGCGCTACCAGGCGGCGGTCCGGCTTCAGCTCGCGGAGGTGCCGGTCGTCATCCGCGACGTCGCCGACGACGAGATGATCGAGATTGCGCTCATCGAGAACCTCCAGCGCAAGGACATCAGCCCTTTCGAAGAGGCGGAGGCGCTGCAGTCCCTCGTCCTGGGGCACGGCTTCAAGCACGAGGAGATCGCCAGGAAGATCGGAAAGTCGCGCACCTCGGTCACCGAGTCCCTGGCCCTCCAGGCCATGCCGGAAGAGGTCCGCGAGCTGTGTCGGCTGGCCGACATCACCTCCAAGTCGCTGCTCTTGCAGGTAGTTAGACAGGGCGACGCCCAAAAGATGGTGGCGTTCGTCGAACAGCTCACGCGGGGTGGCGGCACGGCCACCCGCGAGCACGCACGCGCGGTGGCGGCCCGGCAGAGCGACCGGCAGAAGCCGGCGCGGCCCAAGGCCTTCGTGTTCAAGTACGTCCCGCCCGCAAAGAGCTTCAATCTGAACATCAGGTTCCGGAAGTCCGAGGTCGAGCGCGACGAGATCATCTCGGCCCTCACCGAGATCATCGACGAGCTGCGACGGGCGGATTGACCGGGCCGTCGGCCGCGCTGAATCTCACCGTCGGCGGCAGGAATCCGGGCCCGTGGTCCAGGCGGACGTCATCCGGCGGCGTCCACGGACTCGGCCGGCCGTCTGCGAGCCTTGCGGCGCGTTTCCGGACCCCAAAGTTAACATAACATCCCTTATCCGACCCACGAAGTGGGTCGGATCAAGGGGTCTGCGGGGTTGCTCGGCTAACCGGCGTTGCTGGGGCTCGGCGATGGCGCTGCGGTCCGGGTTGCTCGGCTAGCTCGCCGGCGAGGCGTGCGGTGCTGGAGCTCGGCCATGGGGTCGGATCAAGGGGTCTGGCGGGGTTGCTCGGCTAACGGACGAGGGTCGGCGTTGCCGGGGCTCGGCGATGGCGCTGCGGTCCGGGTTGCTCAGCTCGCCGGCGTTGCTGGAGCTCGGCCATGGGGTCGGACAAGGGGGTGCCGGCGAAGACGCTGTCGGCCGGCCGACACTGGGCCCCGCGGGCCTTTCGGCGTGGTTGGGGTTGGGACGGCCGACCTGGTGGCGCTCACGTCACCCCGGCGCCACGGCTCGACAGCCGCGACCAACGGGCGAGTTGGTACAATCGAGCGTGATGTTCCGCATCATCGACCGCTACGTCGTCCGGGAGACGCTCTCGCCGATCCTCCTGAGTCTCCTGGTCTTCACCTTCGTGTTGCTGATCCCACCGATCATGCGGGACGCCCAGGAGCTGATCGCCAAGGGGGTGGACGGCTGGACGATCGCCGAGCTCATGCTCTGGCTCGTGCCTCAGGGGCTCGGCATCACCATTCCGGTGGCGGTGCTGGTCGGGCTGCTGATGGGCCTGGGCCGGTTGTCGGGAGATCGCGAGATCGTGGTGATGCAGGCCTGCGGCGTGAGCACCTACCGCCTGCTGCGCCCCGTCCTGTTGCTGGCGTCGGCAGCCGCCGCGGCCACCTGCTACACCCTCGTCGTACTGCTGCCGGACGCCAATCAGGCGTTCCGGGAAATCGTCGACCGCAACGTGGCGGCGGCGACCGAGAACGACGTCAAGGCGCGCATCTTCTACCAGGGCCTGCCCGACATGGTCCTCTACGTCAACGAGGTGGACCTCCAGGGCACCGGCTGGTCGGGCGTCTTCCTGGCCCAGACGCCGGAAGACGGCCCGCCCCGAGTCTACGTGGCGGACGAGGGCCGCATCGTGCTCGACCTGGCGAACCGGCAGGTCGACATCGTCCTGACGTCGGGGGCCGCGCACGAGGTCGACCCGGCCGACCCCTCCACCTACAACGTCAACCGCTTCGACGAGACCGTGCTGGCTCTCGACTTCGACGAGGTGTTTCCGGTCCGCGGGGTGCCACGCGGGCCGAACGAAATGACCATCCCCGAGCTGCGGGCCCGCGTGGCGGAGCTCGAGGCCGGCGGACTCCCGGCGCACAACGAGATCATGGCGCTCCACCAGAAGTTCTCGTTTCCGGTGGCCTGCCTCGTGTTCGCGTTCATCGGCCTCGCCCTCGGCGTGACGACCCGCAGGGACGGCAAGCTGGCCAGCTTCGCCCTGGGCATCGGCGTCATCTTCGCCTACTACATCCTGTGGTTCGGCGGGCAGGGGCTCGCGAGGAGCGGCTGGATCCCACCGCACTGGGCGGTGTGGATCTGCAACATCGTGCTGGGCGTGTTCGGCCTGGCGCTGCTGGTATGGCGGGCCCGATTCGGCGAGCATCGGTTCCTGCCTGCCCTGCCCCGCTTGCGGCCGCCGGGCTCGCCTTCGACACCGTCCGAGGGCACTAGTGCCGGTGCCGCATCCGCCGATACGGCGCCGGGACGCGGGGTGAGCCTGGGAAGCGGGATCGGCTGGGGCGTGGGCCTGCTGGACCGCTACGTGGCGAAGCAGTACCTGAGACTGGTCGCGCTGTCCTTCGTCGGGTTGCTCGGCATCTTCTATATCGTGACGTTCCTCGAGATCTACGACCGGCTGCTCAGAGGCGACACGACGCTGGAGATGGTGCTGGAGTACTTCTGGTACGCCACGCCGCAGTGGGTCTACTACGTCCTGCCCATCTCGGCCCTCGTGGCCACGCTCGTCACGGTGGGCTTGTTCACCAAGACGAGCGAGCTCACGGTCATGAAGGCGTGCGGCATCAGCCTCTACCGGGTCTCGCTGCCCCTCTTCGCCTTCGCGATGCTGTGGAGCGGCACCCTCTTCGGCATGAGCGAGAGCTTCCTGGCCGACGCCAACCGCCGGGCCAGCGAGCTCAACCGCGTCATTCGCGGGGGCTCCCCGGAGTACGTCGACATTCTGCAACGGCGCTGGCTGATGGGCGACGACGGCACGATCTACAACTACGGCCACTTCGACCCCACGGCGGTCACGCTGGACAGGGTCACCGCCTACCGGTTCGCGGGCGACGAATGGCGGCTCGGCGAACGGCTCTTCGCCGGTGCCGCCGTCCACGAGGGCGAGTGGCTGGGCCGGGACGTCTGGGCGCGGGAGTTCGATGAAGACAGGAGTCCGGGCCCAATCGAGACGAGGGCACAGCTTCCCGTGCCGCTCGCCTCGCCGGAGACCTTCGCGACGGAACGGCCGGACGCCGAACGAATGAACTACCGGGAGCTGGATCGCTTCATCGGCGAGCTGTCGGCGAGCGGGGAGGACGTGGTGCCGCTGAGGGTCGAGCTGCAGCGAAAGCTGTCGTTTCCCTTCGTCACCCTCATCCTGACCCTGATCGCGGTGCCGTTCGCGGTCACCATGGGCCGGCACGGGGCCCTGTCCGGCGTCGGCATCGGCATCGTGCTGGCGCTCTCCTACTGGGTCGTCATCAGCATCTTCGCGGCCATCGGAAGCGCGGGGATGGTGACTCCCCTGCTCGCGGCCTGGGCCCCGAACGTCCTCTTCGGGGGCTCTGCCGTCTACCTCCTGCTCGCGGCTCGGACCTGACGAGTCCACGTCCGGCTGCCGGGCGTCTGCTCCGACGCCTGGAAGGCTGGCTGGGCGCCAAGTGGAGCCGCAGGCGACACTTGGAGACGGTGACGGGAATTACCTTGCCACGTGCCGCGCACAGGAGCCGCAGGCAAGCGGGACCGTCGTGAACGTGGTTGGCGAGGTCATTATCGATCACTGTCCCTGGCGAGCAGCCGAGGGGGACGGGCGATCGCGCCCCGCCAATCCACGGTCTCGCGGGCAATGGGCAGGCAGTCGGCCGGGTTACCCCCGTCCGGGACCGGCCCGCCCATCGCCGCCAACAGGAGTCTCGCGGGCAATGGGCAGGCAGTCGGCCGGGTTACAGGCCCGCCGCGCCGCGAAGGGACTCGGCCTTGTCGGTCCGCTCCCAGGTGAAGTCGGGTTCCGACCGGCCGAAATGGCCGAAGGCGGCGGTCTGTCGGTAGATGGGCCGGCGGAGGTCGAGGGTCTCGATGATGCCGCGGGGGGTCAGGGAAAAGTGCTCCCGCACGAGCCCGCTGATGCGCTTCTCGTCGATCCTGGCGGTGCCGAAGGTGTCGACGAGCACCGACACGGGGTCGGCGACGCCGATGGCGTAGGCCAGCTGCACCTGGACGCGGTCGGCGAGGCCGGCCGCGACGCAGTTCTTCGCCACGTAGCGCGCCATGTAGCTCGCGGAACGGTCGACCTTGGTGGGGTCCTTGCCCGAGAAGGCCCCACCGCCGTGGGGCGCCGCCCCGCCGTAGGTGTCCACGATGATCTTCCGGCCGGTCACGCCGGCGTCGCCGTGCGGCCCGCCGGTCACGAACCGGCCGGTCGGGTTGACCAGGATGCAGGTCTTCTCGTCGAGCAGCGACGCGGGGACGGTCGGCCTCACGACGTGCGCCAGCACGTCCTCGCGGATGCGGTCGTTCCCCACGTGGTCGCCGTGCTGGCTCGACACCACGACGGTGGCGACCCGCACCGGCCGGTCGCCGTCGTACTCGACCGTCACCTGCGACTTGCCGTCGGGTCGCAGGTAGTCGATGACGCCGTCGCGGCGAGCCCGCGACAGGCCCCGGCACAGGTCATGGGCCAGCGATATCGGCAGCGGCATGAGCGCCTCGGTCTCGCGGCACGCGTAGCCGAACATCAGCCCCTGGTCGCCGGCGCCCCCGGGGTCCACCCCCATCGCGATGTCCGGCGACTGCCCGTGGATGGCCGACAGCACCGCGCAGGTGTCGGCGTCGAAGCCGAACTTGGCCCGGGTGTACCCCACGTCGCGGATCGCGTCCCGCACCACGTCGGTGAAATCGGTGGACCCCTTGCAGGTGATCTCGCCGGCTATCACCACGAGCCCGGTCGTCAGCAACGTCTCGCAGGCGACGCGGCCGGTCGGGTCCTGGGCGAGGACGGCGTCGACGATGCCGTCGGACACCTGGTCGGCGATCTTGTCCGGATGGCCCTCGGTTACGGATTCCGACGTGAAGAGATACTGCCCGGTCCGGCGCATTTGAGTGTGCTCCTTGCTGCGTGAAGACCGCGGGTGTCCGGCGCCGACGACGCCGGATGGGGCGACGCGCTTCCGAGCCGGTCCGCGGCCCCGGAAGCGCCTTGGTGCGAGGTCCCGGCGAGGCGCCGGTGCGCACGGTGGCGCTCCGCGCTCGCATCAGGAAACCGCTAACGATACCATCGCCCGGCGGCGGGAATCAACGCACTTCCGCCGCGGCTTCGCTGCGGCTGCCCCACCTCGCCCCGGACTGACCTGACGGGTCGCCGCCTCCCCACTTCTCAAGAGCCGGGCGGTCACGGTCCGATCGCGGCGCGGATCCGTCCCGGCGCCGGAACGCTCAGGCCCTGGGGTGGAACTCGTCGTGGATCGCCCGGAGCCGCGCGTCGATGATGTGGGTGTAGATCTGCGTCGTCGACAGGTCCGCGTGGCCCAGCAGGGTCTGGATGACGCGCAGGTCCGCTCCCCGCTCGAGAAGGTGCGTGGCGAAGGAGTGCCGCAACGTGTGGGGGCTGAGCTCCCGCGAGAGCCCGGCCTGGCGGCCGTACTTCTTGATGATCTTCCAGAACCCCACCCGAGTCAGGACTCCCCCGTCCCGCGCGTTCAGGAAGAGGTGGGCCGACTCGCGGTGCTTGAGCAGGACCGGCCGCCCCGAGGCGAGGTAGCCGCGGGTCCAGGCGGCGGCCGCCTCGCCGACCGGGACCATCCGCTCCTTCGCGCCCTTCCCCAGGCACGTGAGCAGGCCCCGGTCGAGGTCGACGTCACCCACCCGCAGGCCCACCAGCTCGCTGACCCGCATGCCCGTCGCATAGAGCAGCTCGAGGAGGGCGCGGTCGCGCAGGCCCGCCGGGCGGCCCGGGTCGGGCTGCTCGAGGAGGCGATCGACCTCGTCGAGCGAGAGGAACCGGGGCAGCGCCGGCCACGCCCGGGGCGCGTGGACGTCGTCGGCGGGGCTCGCCACGAGCCGGCCCTCGAGGACGAGGAACCGGTAGAACCCCCGCACGCTCGCGACGTGGCGCGCCACCGAGCGCGGCGACAGCCCCGACACCATGAGCTCGCGGACGAAGGCCTCGAGATGGCCCCGGTCGAGGGCCGCGGGCGCCAGATCCTGCCGCGCGGCGAACGCGCAAAGGCGCGCGAGGTCGCGCCGGTAGGCGAGCACGGTGTTGGCGGCGAGGCGGCGCGACACGCGCATCTCGTCCAGAAAGCCGAGCACCTCCGGCGGGGCGTCCCCAGGGTCGGGCATCGATTGTCCGGGCCGTTTCGCGCGTTGTATACTTTTCACCTCAGATTCTATCGGCAGGAAGGGTCGACGGGTCGAGACGCGGCCCGCGCGGCCTCGTGACCGAATCCAGGCCAGGGTGCGAGCAATGCAGAGACGCTTCCTTCTTCTCTCCGGTTTTCTTGCGGTCCTCGTCGCGGCGGCGCCCGTCGCCAAGGGCTCGACGCAGCCCGGGCCGGCCGACTTCGTCGTCCAGCTCAACGAGTACGTGCAGGTGCAGGAGGCCCTGGCGGCGGACGACTTCGAGGCCGCGATGGCCGAGCTCGAGGAGTTCGCCCGCATCACCGACGACGCGACCCGCGCCCTCGCGGAGCACGCGCTCGAGGCCGGCGACATCGAGGAGATGCGCGCCCGCTTCAAGCCGCTGTCCGAGTCGCTGACCGAGCGGAACCTGCCCCAGGGGTTCGCGCGGGCCTACTGCCCCATGTACGACAACGGGTCGGCCTGGGTGCAGCGCGACGGCCCCGTCCGCAATCCCTACTACGGCGCGTTCATGCTCACGTGCGGCGTCGTCGACGCGGCGGCGGGGGCCCACATGGACCACAGCCCCCAGCACGGCGGCACCGTGTTCATGGCGCCCGACAGCTTCCACCACATCGAGGGCACGTTCCCCGAGCCGGGGCTTTTCCGGCTCTACGCGACCGACAACTACCGGGAGCCGGTGGACGTCAGCACGTGGACCGGCCGCGCCGTCACCCTCGAGGAGTACGACGAGGCGACCGACGAGTTCGTCGAGGTCAGAGCCTTCGACCTCTTCCCGAGCCCGGACGGCGCGTTCCTCGAGGCCCTCATCCCGACGTCGGACCCCAACTACGAGGCCCCGGCCGAGTTCGCCGCCAAGGTCATCTTCCAGGAGGACTTCCCGGCCGAGCGCTTCGACTTCATCTTCGCCTCGCTGACCACCGAGGAGGCGATTGCCGACGCCCTGCCGCCGGCCGTCTTCGGCGGGGACACGCCCGAGGCGGTGCCCCTGGCCCAGCGCATCCTGCCGGACATCCCCGATACCGCGTTCGGGATCGCGGCGGAGATTGCGTCGCGCGACCAGCAGATTCAGGACCTGATCGCGCGCGGGGCGTTCACCGAGATCTTCATCCCCGCCCTCCAGGCCAAGGAGCTGGCCCTCGCCCTGCAGCGGGCGGCGACCGACCTGCCCCCGGCGAGCGGCAACCAGGTACGCATCGCGGTCCGCCACCTGGTGCGCTCGGCCTACCTGCTGGACTGGTACGGCGATCTCGGCAACAAGAACAACGTCGACAGCGCCTACGCCATCTTCGGCGGCGCCGTCGGCGAGATCAACGGGGTCTACGACATCCAGTGAAGCCGCCGGCCGCGGTCGCGCCATGCCGTGTTCAGCGGGGTCTACGACATCCAGTGAAGCCGCCGGCCGCGGTCGCGCCGTGCCGTGTCACGCCCGTGCGATGTCGTCGCACGGTCAGGCTTCACGCCGCGGTCGAGAAGGCCGGAACTTCGGGAGGATCATGATGCGACGCCATACGTCCGGGGCCCTCGTTCTGGCCGCCGTCGGGGCCGTCGTGCTCGGCAGCGTGACGCGGGGGCATACCCCGATCGCGTCCCGCTTCACCTACAACGAGCACGTCTTCCCCATCTTCGAGCGCCAGTGCGGGAGCTGCCACGTCGAGGGCGGCATCGGCCCGATGTCGCTGCTGACCTACCGCGAGGCGTACCCGTGGACCCAGTCGATCCGCGAGGAGATTCTCGGCCTCCGCATGCCGCCCTGGAAGGCGGAGGACGGCTTCGGCAGCTTCAGCAACGGCCATGTGCTGCCGGCCCACGAAATGGACATGCTGCTGGAGTGGTCGGCCGGCGGGTACCCGCAGGGTCCGCGCAACCTGACGCCGGCCACCCCGCCTCCCGCATCCGGATGGAGCCTCGGCGAGCCGACGGTGGCCCTTCCCCTGACGGAGCCGTTCGTCTTCGACGCCGGCACTTCCGAGACGGTCCGGTACTTCGTGCTGCCTACCGACCTCGGCGCTGACCGGTCGATCCGCGCCGTCGACATCCTGCCGGAGAGCCGGGCCGTGGTGCGCCACGTCTCGGTGTACGTCGACACGAGCGGCGAGGCCCGCGCCGCCGACGCCGCGGACGAGGGACCGGGGTTCGCCTCGGGGTTCGAGAGCGCCGAGCCGGTGGCGGTGTGGTGGCCGGGCCAGCAGATCGAGGTCCTCGACGACATCGGCTATCCCCTGCCCGCGGGGGCCGACCTCGTGGCGAGGGTCCTCTACAAGAAGACCTGGATCACCGAGGGACTGGAGTTCACGGACCGGACGCAGCTCGGGCTGCATCTCGCGGAGGCCGATACCGGCGCCATCGAGCAGACGGTGGTCGACGCGCCCGCCGAGCCGGCCGGCCGCGAGCTGACCTTCCGCCACGTGTTCGACGACGAGACCACCCTGCTCGCCCTCCTGCCGGAGGTCGCGGTCGGTGCCGGTGAGCTTCAGGTCGAAGGCGTGCGGCCGGACGGCTCGCGGCAGCCGCTCCTGCTGATTCGGGAGCCGGATCCGGCGTGGCCGACGCGGTACTGGCTCGAAGAGCCGCTGGACCTGCCCGCGGGAAGCGAGCTGCAGGTCACGGCAACCCTGGAGCCCGGGGCCGGACCCGGCGACGTGCCGTCTCTCTTCGGCAGCGACGCGCCGATGCGTCTGCTGGTCGACCACACCAGCCGGTCGTCGCCGGCCAACTGACCGGGGTCCGGCGCCGGGTGTGCTTCTTCGCACGATCCGTGCCACGACAAGCGCAGCGCATGGATTACGAAGTGATCGGCGCGGCGCTGGCGGTCGTGGGCGCGTTGCTGTGGATTCGGCTCGATCTGCGGGCCGACCTGCGGCATGAGATCGGTCAGGAGTCTGCGCCGTAGAACGGCGCGGACTCCCTGTAGGATTGGTTGGGCGCCCAGCGGAGCCGCAGGCGACGATGGGCGGGCCAGGTCCGCGCCGACATCCGTGCCCTGAACGGGCGAATCGATGCGATCCTGCTCACGCGCTCCGGCGAGAAGACCGGCTGACGCTCCACGGGCGGGTGCCCATCGGATCACCGTTCCGGCTTGACGAACGCCGCGATCAGGGTATCGACCTTCCCCTCAAGTTTCGCAAGTCGCTCGCCTTGGGCGCGGACGTGACCATCGAGTCTCAACCCGAGACCGAGTAGTGCGATTCCGACAGCGATGATGGTCCAGGACTCGGGGGTCATGGCACGCTCGAGTTCTGTGGAAGGGCCTCGCCCCAACCCCAGTGTACTGCCTCTTGCGGCTCGTCGTTCCCGGAACCCTCGAAGCGGCCGCTGAGCCTGCAACCGCTACAGTCGGTCCGTCGCCTTCAACAGCTCAGCGTTCAGCACCGCCGCCCCCGCGGCCCCGCGGACGGTGTTGTGCCCCATCGCGACGAGCTTGTAGCCGAGGACCGGGCAGGGGCGGAGACGGCCGACGCACACCGCCATGCCCCGGTCGCGGTCGGCGTCGAGCCGGGGCTGGGGGCGATCCTCCTCGTCCATGTACAGCACCGGCCGCAACGGGGCGCCGGGCAGGTCGAGCTCCTGCGGGCGGCCGCGGAAGCCGCGGATGGCGGCGACCATGTCGTCGACGGCGGGCGCCTCCTCGAGGGAGACCGACAGCAGCTCGGTGTGGCCGTTGATGACCGGCACCCGCGTCGTCCCCGCGCTCACCGTCACCGGATGGGGCTCTACCCCGCCGCCGTCGACGCGGCCGAGAATCTTCCGGGTCTCGGTCTCCATCTTCGACTCTTCGCCCCGCACCACCGGAATGACGTTGCCGACGAGGTCGAGCGAGGGCACGCCCGGATACCCCGCGCCGGACGCCGCCTGCAGGGTCGAGACGATGACCTGCCGCAGGCCGAACCGGCGGAGCGGCGCCAAGGCGAGGGCGAGGACGATGGTCGAGCAGTTGGGGTTGGTGACGATGAGGCCCGACCAGCCGCGGGCCGCGCCCTGCGCGTCCAGCAGCGAGAGATGGTCGGCGTTGATCTCCGGAATCACGAGCGGCACCAGCGGGTCCATGCGGTGGTTGCGGGCGTTGGTGACGACGACGTGCCCCGCCCGGGCGAACTCGGCCTCCACCTCGCCCGCCACCGAGGCGTCGAGGCCCGAGAACAGCAGCTTCGGCGCCCGGCCCGGCGTCACCCGGTCGACGGTCATGTCGGCGATGCGGTCCGGCCGCGGCGCCGGCAGCCGCCAGGGGGTGGCTTCCCGGTAGGTCTTTCCGGCCGAGCGCTCGCTGGCGGCGATCCAGGCGACCTCGAACCACGGGTGGTCCGCCAGCCCGGCGATGAACTCCTGCCCCACCGTGCCCGTCGCGCCCAGCACCCCCGCTTCGATCCTCGTGCTCATTCCTGACCGTCCTTCTCGTCACGCCGTCGCCGCCGCGGCCTCGTTCGCGGGAAAGAACTCTTCGTGCACCGCCGCGGTCGCCTCGTCGAGCCGGTCGGCCGAGATGACGCAGGCGACCTTCATCTCCGACGAGCTGATGCAGTCGATGTTGACGCCCCGGCGGGCGAGGACCGCGAACATCCGCGCCGCGAGCCCGGGGGTCGAGGCGAGCCTCGACCCCACGATGGAGATCTTCGCGACGTCGTCCTCGACCACGCAGGTGCGGGTCACTCCCTCGGCTTCCCAGCTCCGGGCCAGCTCCTGCGCCCCGGCGACGAACTCCTTGTCGAGGATGAACGTGATGCGGCCCTGGTGGGCCGAGCTCGCGCTCTGGATGATGAGCCGGACGTTGATGCCGCCGGCCGCGAGGTCCTGGAAGACCCGCGCCGCCATGCCCGGCTCGTCCGGCACGTCCAGCAGGGTGAACTTGGCGATCTTCGCGTCCCCGGTGACCGCGACGACCTCGGCTCGTTCCATGATGCTCGCTGCTCCTCGAATCCACGTGCCCTCGCGCAGGTGGAAGCTGCTGCGCACGTGAATCGGCACGTCGTACTCCATGCACACCTCGGCGGCGCGGGGATGCAGGACCTTGGCGCCGCTCGAGGCCATCTCGATGGCCTCCTCGTAGCTGATCGCCGCCCACAGCCGCGCGCCCGGCACGCGGGACGGGTCGGCCGAGAAGACGCCGTCCACGTCGGTGCAGATTTCGCAGGCGCCGGCCCCGAGGGCCGCCGCGAGGGCCGCCCCGGTGATGTCGCTCCCCCCGCGCCCCAGCGTCGTGACGTCGTCGGCGTCGTTGATGCCCTGGAAGCCGGTCACGATGACCACCCGGCCCGCGTCCAGCTCGGCGCGGATGCGGGCGGTGTCGATGCTGCGGATGCGTGCGACGTTGAAGACCCCGTCGGTGCGGATGCCGCACTGCAGCGCGGTGAGGGAGACGGCGGGAATGCCCCGGCTCTGGAGGGCCAGGCCCAGCAGCGACACCGTGACCTGCTCGCCGGTCGAGAGCAGGAGGTCCATCTCCCGGCCCGCGGGCCGGTCGGAGACCTGGTGGGCGAGGCCGACGAGCTCGTCGGTGGTGCTGCCCATGGCCGAGAGCACCACCACCAGCCGAGGGGTCTCGCCCAGGTTCCGCTCGATGCGGTCGGCGATGGCGAGAATGCGCTCCGCCGTCGCCACCGACGTCCCCCCGTACTTCTGCACGACCACGGGGCCTTCGCGGCCGGCCGGCGCGGTCATCGGCCCTCTCCGGCCGCGGCGGCTCGCGACCCGGCGGCCGCGGCGGCTCGCGACTGATGCGGCGCCGTCATCGGCTGTCCCCCTCCACGGCGGCGCCAGCCGGCCCGGGAGCCGCCTCGTCCCCGAGCTGCGCCGACAACTGGTGGAGGAACAGGCCGACGTCGGTCACGATGCCCGCGGTCTGTGACGAGCCGCGGTCGGCGAGCTTGGTCACCACCGCCGGGTTGATGTCCACGCACACCACCCGCACCCACGCCGGCAGCATGTTGCCGACCCCGATGCTGTGGAGCATGGACGACAGCATGATCACGAGCCGTGCCCCGTGCAGCATCTCGGCGTATCGCTCCTGGGCCTCGGCGAGGTCCATCAGGGTGTCGGGCAGGGGCCCGTCGTCGCGGATGCTGCCGGCGAGCACGTAGGGCACGCCGCCCACGATCAGGTCGTGCATGACGCCGCTCTTCAGGTGTCCCTGCTCGACCGCGTTGCGGAGGCCGCCGACGCGGCGGATCGCGTTGATGGCCCGCATGTGGTTCTTGTGCCCCTCGTCGACGGCGACCCCGGCGTCGAGGTCGACCCCGAGAGACGTGCCGAAGAAGGCGTGCTCGGCGTCGTGAACGGCGAGGGCGTTCCCCGCGAGCAGCCCGTCGACCCAGCCCTGCCGGACGAGCCGGCCCAGGTAGCCGCCGCCGCCGCTGTGCACCACGACAGGACCCGCCACCACGACGATGCGGCCGCGGTCGGCCTTCACCGCCCGCATCATCTCGACGACCCGCGACACGCTGACCTCCACCCGGCGTTCGGTCGAGACGTCGCCGGTCATGAAGGCGAAGCCGAGGCGGTCACGCTCCTGGAACTCGGGCAGGACCCGGATGCCGTCGAGACCGCAGACGACCTGCTCACCCCGGCGGACGTCGCGGAGCTTGCGGCACGCGGCGCGGCCGTCGCGCACCACCACCACCGCGTCCATCCGCTGGCGCTCCACGTCGACCCAGCGGCCGCCGTGGCGAATCTGCGTCCGGTGGTTCGTGGTCGAGTAGAAGTCGTCGGGGACGAAACCGTCGCCGGCCTCCTCGAGCCGGGCCTCGCGCTCCGGCCGGGGATGGCAGCCGAGGGGCATCAGCTCCTCGACGAGCTCGCGGAGCCCCTCGCGGGTGTCCGCGGTGATCTGCATCTCGAGCTGCGAGAACTCCTCGTTGGTGCGGCCGATGGTGAACCGCAGCACGTGATAGCGGGCTCCGCGCTCGATGACCTTGTCGAAGACCGCGGCGAGCAGCCGCGAGTCGATGAGGTGCCCCTCGGCCTCGACGACCTCGCTGAACGATCCCGGGGAGCCGGTTTCGAGAGCCACGGACCGCGCCCTCAGGAATGCACCGGCTGGGAGGTGCGCGAGGCCATGAACGCCTCGAACTCGCGCAGCGATCGCCCGATGAGCGTCGACTCGGTCGGGTGGTCGGCCATGACGTGCGCCGTCTTGTAGCCGTTGCCGGTGATGCAGACCACGATCGACTCGTCCTTCGGAATGGCGCCGCTCTCGAGCAGGTTGATGGTGGCGGCGAGGGTCGTGCCGCCGGCGGGCTCGGTGAAGATGCCCTCGGTGCGAGCCAGCAGGGCGATGGCGTCGAGGATTTCAGCGTCGGTCGCGCGCGCCCCGGTTCCCCCGCTCCCCCGTACGGTCTCGAGCACCTGGTGCCCGTCGGCGGGGTTTCCGATGGCGATTGACTTCGCGATGGTGTCGGGCCGCACCGGCTCCGGGTACTCCGCCCCGCTCTCGAGAGCGTTGATCACCGGCGCGCAGCCCGCCGCCTGCGCGGCGTGGATCTTCGGCAGCTCTCCCTCGGCCAGACCCACTTCGCGCAGCTCGCGGAACGCCCGCCCGATGCGCGGCAGCAGGGTGCCGCCGGCCACCGGCGAGACCAGGTGCCGCGGGTAGCGCCATCCCAGCTGCTCGACGATCTCGAAGCCGCAGGTCTTGGCGCCCTCGGCGTAGTAGCTGCGCAGGTTGATGTTGGCGAACGCCCACCCGTAGCGTTCACCGGCCTGGGTGCACAGGCGGTTCACGTCGTCGTAGGTGCCTTCGATCTTCACGATGTGGGGGCCGGCGACGGCCGAGCCCAGAATCTTGCCCGGCTCCAGGTCGTGGGGAATGAACACGTAGCACGTCAGGCCGAGCCGCGCGGCGTGCGCGGCCACGCTGTTCCCCAGGTTGCCGGTCGAGGCGCAACCCAGGACGTCGAACCCGAGCTCGACGGCCCGGGTTGCGGCCACCGGGACGACCCGGTCCTTGTAGGACAGCGTAGGGTGATTGACGGAGTCGTCCTTGAGGTAGAGCTCCTCCACCCCCAGCTCGCGGCCCAGCCGCCGGGCCCGCACCAGGGGCGTGAATCCGGAGTCGAGGCCGGTGCGGGGCTCGCCGGCGACGGGGAGCAGCTCCCGGTACCGCCAGAGGTTGCGGGGCCGCGCCGCGACGGCCTCGCGGGTGAGCGTCCGCCGCGCCGCGTCGTAGTCGTACACCGCCTCCAGCGGACCCAGGCACTGGTCGCAGACATACAACGCTTCCGATGGGAACCCGGTCTTGCACATCGCACACCGCAGACCGGTAAACGCACTCATGGAAGCTCCCTCCCCCTGGTTCTGGCCCGCCGGGACCCTGCCCCGGCCGTCGCCGCCTCCGGCGCCGCCGCATTCGGCCGACCCTTCATGCGCCCGACACCCTCCGCGGCGCGGGCCGCCCGCCGGCGCACGCAGGCATTCGATTCACTCTCCCGGCGAACCGCCGGCCGCGTCGGGCCGGTCGGCGAACATCGGCATCCACAGCGGCGGCCGCACGTGGAAATCGAAACGGGCGGCCTCGGCCAGCGCCGCCGCGACCGACGCCGAGCTGCACGGCTCGAGGGTCATGACGAACGGCAGCTCGGCCTTCGGCCAGCCGGGCTCCTGCAGCACCGCGTCGAGGTTGATGCCGTGGTGCGAGAAGACCTGAGCGAGGCTCGCGACGATGCCGGGACGGTCGTCGATCATGAACCGCACGTAGTGGGGTGCCTCGAACTCGTTGACCACCGGCGACGGCTCCGCCGGAGTCGGCAGCCAGCCGGCGGGCGGGGCCGCGTTGCCTCGCGCGATCGCCACGAGGTCGGAGACGACGGCGACCGCGGTCGGCTCGCCGCCGGCCCCGAACCCGGAGAATGCGGTCTCCCCCCCGAACTCGCCGTCGACGACCACGATGTTCCGGCTGCCCTCGACCCGCCCCAGCGTCGACGACGCCGAGACGAGGGCCGGCCGCACCGCCGCGTGGAGGCCGCCCGAGTCGGAGAGCAGCTCGGCCCGCGCCACCTGCCGGATGACGCAGCCCAGCCGGCGGGCGTAGGCGAAATCGACGGCGGCGACGGGGGTGATGGGCTCCACCGGTATGTCGCCGACGCGCACCTCGCGGCCGAGGCCGACGCCGGCGAGAATCGCCAGCTTGGCCCCGGCGTCGTGGCCCTCGACGTCGTCGCCGGGATCCGCCTCCGCGTATCCGAGGCGCTGCGCTTCCGCCAGGGCGTCCGCGAAGGTCAGGCCCGTGCTCTCCATCCGGGTCAGGACGTAGTTGCACGTGCCGTTCAGAATGCCCTGAATCCGCCGCAGGCGGTCTCCCGCCACGCCCTCCCGGAGTCCCCGGAGGATCGGGATACCGCCCGCCACCGCCGCCTCGAAGAGGAGATGCCGGCCACGCCGCCCGGCCTCCCGGAGCAACGCGGGGCCGCCGTGGGCGATGACCTGCTTGTTGGCGGTGACGACCGACTTGCCGGCGGCCAGCGCCTGCTCGATCCAGGCCCGGGCCGGATCGTACCCGCCGATCAGCTCGACGATGACGTCCACCGGGCTGTCGACGAGAGCCTGGAACGATTCGGTCCAGACCACGTCGGAACCCGCCCAGTCGACGCGCTTGCGGGCGACGTCGCGGTTGCAGACGTGCGTCAGCCGCAGGTCCGGATGCGAACCGTCGGCGAGGATGCGGGCCACCGCCCGGCCCACGGTTCCGAAACCCGCGATGCCCACGGTGCACCCGCACCGGGTCGGTCGACTGGCCGTCACCACGTCCATGCGACTGTGCAAAAAAAAACCATCATCCGGTGCGGATGATGGCTGGTCGGACCCTGCCGGCTCTCCGGCTACATCACCCGCTGTGCCCGCGCGGAGCGGGCGCCATGGTGGTCATCGCAACCGGAGCCGTCATGATCTCGGTCATGGCCTGCGCCCAAGCTTGCTGCTCGCCCTTCTGATCAACAGCGCATTCTAGCCGCTCCCGCTCCCGCCGTCAAGGCACCCGCTCGAGGAGGGCGCTCGACACGATTGTTGGATGACCGCCCTCGGCCCGCACAAGCCAGTCGAGCCTGCAGTTTTCGGTGTGGTGCTCGGCGCCGTCCAACTTTCTTGCCGTGCACCCGCTCGCGGACCTCTCGCGGACCCCGGGCACGGTCGGAGACCCGCCTATACCCCGGCAATCGGTCGATCAGCGCTCGCTCGATGCCCCTGACGGGAAGTCGTCAAATCTCCCGGCGTGCCGCCCTTCGCGGAGCCGGCCGGTTCCGGGGGGGAGGCCGGGGCGCGACGGTCCCCGTCCGGCGTTGCCCCCGCCGGCGCTCCTCGATCGGTCGTTCGCACCTCGCACGACGCTTCCGCTCCCGGCCGCGGAACGGGCCGAGCGCCGGTTGACACTCGCCGGACCGAGGAGTAGTATCCGCCGCACCCTCCGTCGGGGTGGCGTCTCATGCCGAAGCGCTCCAAGTGGCAGTCCCTTCCCACCGAAGCCATCAACCCTCACTCCCTCTCGATAGACCAGGCCTCCACCGAGGACATCGCCGAGCTGATGCTCAGGGAGGACCGCCGCATCATCAAGGCGGTGCAGCGAGAGAAGGAGCGCATCGTGATCGCCGCCGATCTGATCACCGGGGCGTTCCGCAAGGGCGGCCGGCTCGTCTTCGTGGGCGCGGGCACGAGCGGGCGGCTCGGCGTGCTCGAGGCGGCGGAGATGCCGCCGACGTTCAGCACGCCGGCCCAGCTCGTGCAGGCGGTCATGGCGGGGGGCCGGGAGGCGTTCTTCAAGCCGCGGGAAGGCGTCGAGGACAACTTCGAGGAGGGCGGCCGGGCGGTGCGTCGCCTGCGCCTGTCGAGCCGGGACGTCCTCGTGGGCATATCCGCCAGCGGCATGACGCAGTTCGTCCGGGGGGCGCTGACCCGGGCGCGCCGTTCGGGCGTGAAGATCGTCTTCGTCACGTGCTGGCCGGGAAGCGAGCTGCAGACGTTCGTCGACGTCATCATCGCGCCCGAGGTGGGGCCCGAGGTCATCGCCGGTTCGACCCGCTTGAAGGCGGGAACGGCGACCAAGATGGTGCTCAACATGCTGACCACCATCTCCATGGTCCACATCGGCAAGACCTACGGCAACCTGATGGTGGACGTGCAGACCGGCTCGGAGCAGCGCCGGAGCCGGGCCCGCAACATCATCACCACGGTGACCGGCCTCGACTACGACGCGGCCGGGATTCTGCTCGGGCGCGCGAAGTGGAACGTCAAGGCCGCGATCGTGATGGAGAAGACCGGCGACACCTACGCGAAGGCCCTCGCCCGCATCCGGCGCGCCGGGAACCTCGTGCGCCGGGCCATCGGCGAGGACGCGTTCCCCCGTTCCGCCGGGGGATGAGCCGTCGCGCCTGCCGGCTCCCCGCGACGGTCGGCGCGGGGCTGCCGGTCCGGGGACATCCGGGGCGCGACCGGACTCCCCCCGCACCATCCCTTCATGAGCCTGCTCGACCTCGCGGTCATCGTCGTCTACCTGACGGCGACCCTGTCGCTGGGCCTGATCCTCGCGCGCGGCCAGGCGACGGTCCGCGACTACTTCGCGGCCGGCCGGCGGGCACCCTGGGGCGTGGTGATGGCCTCGATCGTGGCGACCGAGACGAGCACCGCGACCCTCGTCAGCGTGCCGGGGTTCGCCTTCGGGACCGACCTCACCTTCCTGCAGCTGGTCTTCGGCTACCTCGCGGGCAGGGGCATCATCGCCGTGCTCCTGCTGCCGGGCTACTTCCGGGGCGAGTACCTCACCGTCTACCAGATCCTCGCCGAGCGCTTCGGCGCCGGCGTGAGCCGCCTCGCCGCCACCATCTTCCTCGCGACCCGGAACCTCGCCGACGGCCTCCGGCTCATGGCGGCGGGGCTGGTCCTCGGAGCGGCCCTCCTGACGTGGCCGGCCGCCGGCGCCGCCGCGGCCGCGCTCGCGCCGGGGCTCCCGCCGTCCACCACCCTGCTCGTCCTGTCGATCGTGGCGATGGGCGCGGCGACCACCGCCTACACCTGGCGCGGCGGGCTGACCGCGGTGCTGTGGACCGACATGGTGCAGCTCGCGGTGTACCTGGGCGGCTCCGTCGTCGCCGCGGTCGTCCTCCTCGACCTCATCCCCGGCGGATGGGCGGAGGTGACCGCGGCCGGCTCCGCGGCGGACCGGTTCCGCCTGTTCGACTTCTCCCTCGACCCGGCCCGGAGCTACACCTTCTGGTCGGGCCTCGTCGGGGGGGCATGCTTCACGGTCTCCACCCACGGCACCGATCAGCTGATCGTGCAGCGGTACCTGTGCAGCCGCTCCCGCGGCGCGGCGGGCAAGGCCCTGCTCTGGAGCGGGGTCGTGGTCCTCGCGCAGTTCGCGCTCTTCCTCGTCATCGGGGTCATGCTCTACGTCTACTACACGGGCCACGCCCCGGACCTGCTGGCGGCGCTGTCGCCCGGCGGAACCGTCCAGACCGATCGCGTCTTCCCGGCGTTCATCGTCACCGAGCTGCCGGCCGGCGTGCGGGGCCTCATGGTCGCCGCCGTCGTGGCGGCGGCGATGTCCACGCTCTCGTCGTCGCTGACCGCGTCGGCGTCGACCACCCTGGCCGACTTCTACCTGCCCGCCGCCGGGGCCGGGCGACCGGCCGGGCACTACCTCGCGGTGGCCCGCCGCGCCACCGTCGTCTGGGGCGTCGTCCAGGTGGTCGTGGCCCTCGCCGCGATTCCCGTCTCTCAGAGCATCGTCGACGAGGTGCTGGGCATCTCGTCGTTCACGAACGGCCTCATCCTCGGCGTCTTCCTCCTCGGGCTCGCCGGCTACCGCCGGGATGCCGCCGCGTACTGGGGAATGGCGGCCGGCGCCGTCGTCATGCTCGCGGTGCGGCTGCTCACGAGCGTATCCTGGCAGTGGTACGTCCTCATCGGCGCCGCGGTGACGCTCGCGGCGGGCTGCACGGCAGACCGGACCGCCGCGCGGAGGGCGGCGAGGGACGGCCGGGAGGCCGCGCCGTAGTCAGGCGTTCACAGCCGGGGAACGAGTGGAGACGAGCAGGCAGCCGGCGTTCGCCCCGGTGGCGCGGCTCATCGACGAGGCGGTCGACCGGCGGGCCTTTCCCTGCGCCGCCGTCGAGGTCGGCGGCAGCGCCGGACCGGTCTGGAGCCACGCCGCGGGCACCCTCTCGTACGACGACCGGGAGGCCGCCACCCTCGACACCGTCTTCGACCTCGCGTCGCTGACGAAGGTCCTGGCGACGACCACCGCCCTCATGCGGCTCGTCGACGCCGGGGCCGTGTCTCTCGCCGAGCGCGTCGAAAGCCGGCTCGGCGAGTGGCGCGGCGGGGGCCGCGACGCGGTGACCCTCGCCGACCTCCTCGAGCACGCCGGCGGCCTGACCGCCCACCTGCCGTTCTTCCGGGACCACCGCGGACGAGCCGACTTCCAGCACGCCATCTGCACCCTGCCCCTGGAGTACCCGCCGCGGTCGCGATCCGTCTACAGCGACCTGGGGTTCATGCTGCTCGCGTTCATCGCCGCCGACGCGGCCGGGGCCGGCCTCGACGAGCAGTTCGGCGAGGTCGCGGGCCGCCTCGGCATCGGCGACCTGCGCTTCCGCCCCCCCGCCGCGTGGCGTGCGCGGACGGCGCCGACCGAGATCGACCCGTGGCGGGGCCGCCTGCTCCGCGGCGAGGTGCACGACGAGAACGCGTGGGCCCTGGGCGGCGTCGCCGGGCACGCCGGGCTCTTCGGCACCGCCCCCGCGGTGGGCCGCTTCGCCCGGGCCGTCCTGGAGACGCTGGCGGGACGGCCACGGCTGGCCCGCCCGGAGACCCTCGCGCGGTTCGTGCGGCGCGGCCGCGTCGCCGGCAGCTCACGCGCGCTGGGATGGGATACCATGCTCGCCACCTCGTCGTGCGGGCGGTCGCTGTCTCCCGCCGCCTTCGGACACACGGGCTTCACCGGGACGTCCCTCTGGGTGGACCCGGTACAGGATCTGTACGTGGTGCTGCTGACCAACCGGGTCCATCCGACCCGGACCAACGAGGCGATCCTCCCGGTCCGCCCCGCCGTGCACGATGCGGTGGTCCACGCGCTGACCCGCGAGAGCTGACACCCCGCCCATGGCCCTCATGACGCTCGGCCGGCTGATCCTCGCCGTTCTTCCACCCGCGCGCGCAGCGTGGTGGGCACCATGAGCCTCACGCCGCTCGACTGGCTGATCCTCGCCGGCTTCCTGCTCTTCCCCGCTGCCGTCGCCCTGTCGGTCGCGGGGCGCGCCGGCAGGAATCTGCGGCAGTACTTCCTTGCCGGCGGCGACCTGCCGTGGTGGCTCGCGGGAACGTCGATGGTCGCGACCACGTTCGCCGCCGACACGCCCCTGGCGGTCACCGGCATCGTCGCGCGGGACGGCGTCGCGGGCAACTGGATCTGGTGGAACGGCGCCCTCGGCAGCATGCTCAGCGTGCTGTTCTTCGCGCGGCTGTGGCGCCGCGCGGGCATCCTGACCGACGTCGAGCTCGTCGAGATCCGCTACCACGGGCGGGCGGCGCGGCTCCTGCGCGGGTTCCGCGCGCTGTACCTGGGACTGCCCGTCAACTGCATGATCATCGGCTGGGTCAACCTCGCGATGGCCAAGATCCTCGAGGTCACCCTGGGGT
The DNA here is from genome assembly GCA_965207675.1 of Vicinamibacterales bacterium. Lineage (GTDB taxonomy): Bacteria > Acidobacteriota > Vicinamibacteria > Vicinamibacterales > UBA8438 > JAJEEA01. The sequence goes on along the minus strand of CBDBMY010000011.1, from coordinate 1,660,998 downwards.
GGACGCGGCTCACCGCGGTCTTCGCCGGCCTCGCGCTCACCGGGGCCTACGTGACCGTGTCGGGCCTGCGCGGCGTGGTGGTGACCGACCTCCTGCAGTTCGCCTTCGCCATGACCGGGGCCGTCGCCGTCGCGTACTTCGCCCTCCGCACGCCGGAGGTCGGGGGCCTCCCGGGCCTCGGCGAGCAGCTCCCGGAGACCACGTTCCTCATGCTGCCGGCGGCCGGCGCGTCCGCTTCGGGCGCCGCGTCGACGCTGACCCTGTCGGCGGCGGCGTTCGTGGCCTATCTCGGCGTGCAGTGGTGGGCGAGCTGGTACCCCGGCCAGGAGCCGGGCGGCGGCGGGTACCTCGCGCAGCGGATGATGGCGGCGCGGGACGAGCGCCAGGCGACGCTGGCGACGCTCTGGTTCACCGTCGCCCACTACTGCGTGCGGCCGTGGCCGTGGGTGCTCGCCGCCCTCGCGGCGCTGATCCTGTATCCGGACGTCGCCGATCGCGAGGCGGGATACGCCCTCATCGTCCGCGACCACCTCCCCGCCGGCTGGCGCGGTCTGGTGCTCGGCAGCCTCGCGGCCGCGTTCATGTCGACGATGTCCACCCAGCTCAACTGGGGCGCCTCCTACCTCGTCCACGACGTCTACGCCCGCTTCGTGCGCCCCGGCGAGGACGGCGCCCACTACGTCCGCGCCGCGCGCGTCGCCACCCTCGGCATCATGGTCCTGAGCGCGGGGGTCACGCTGTACCTGGAGAGCGTCCGTCAGGCGTGGGAGCTGATTCTCCAGGCGGGGGCGGGCATCGGGCTCGTGCTGATTCTTCGGTGGTACTGGTGGCGCGTGAACGCGTGGTCGGAGATCGCGGCGATGGTCGCCCCCCTCGTCGGACACCTCGCGCTGGTCCAATTCACCGACGTCGCCTTCCCCGAGTCGCTGCTGTATCTCGTGGCGTGGACGACCGCCTGCTGGCTCGCGGTGACGTGGCTCACCCCGCCCGAGCCGGAAGCGACGCTGGCCGCCTTCTACCGGCGCGTGCGTCCCGGCGGCCCGGGGTGGGCTCGGCTGGCCGCCCGCGTCGGCGAGCCGGCCCCGCCGTCGATCCGCGGCCAGCTGGCCGACTGGCTCGCCGGGCTGGGACTCGTCTACGGCGCCCTCCTGGGAGCCGGCGCGCTGGTGCTTCCGGGCGGGGGCACGGCCTGGCCCTACCTGGCGACCGCGATCGTGAGCGGGGCCGTCCTCTACCGGCGCATCGGCGCGCGCGGATGGGCGGACGTGCCCGGCTGATCGGACTGCCGCGCCTCACGCCTCTTCGCGGGCGCTCGCTCCGGCACCGGCGCTGAAGGCCGGCTTCGCCTGCCGGGCGTGTCGCGGCCCCGGCCGACGGCCTGCTAACATGGCGGCATGAGACCGTGCGGTCACCGGCGAGACAGCCGCTCCGAGCGCGGCTACGCCATGGCCGGGCTGCTCGTCGCCATCGGGATCATGAGCATCCTGATGTCGGTGGCGATGCCGGCGTGGCGCACCCTCGCCAAGCGGGAGAAGGAAGCCGAGCTGCTGTTCCGCGGCCAGCAGTACGTGCGGGCCATCGACCTTTACCAACGGCGCTTCCCCGGGGCCTACCCGACCGATATCGAGATGCTCGTGGAGGAGCGCTTTCTCCGGCGCCTCTATCCCGACCCGATGACCGGAGAGCCGTTCCGCATCCTGACGCAGGGCTCGGCCGCGGCGGCCGCCGCCGAGACAGCTGCCGAGGCGGACGAGGCGGCTGGCCGTCCGGGCATCCCGGGATCCCGCCGCGCCGCGGCGAATCTGTCGAGCGCGGCGCGTTCGGGCGTGGTCTCGGGCCAGGCCGGCAGAGTCTCCCCCGGCCCGTTCTCGGGGGCCCTGGAGGGCGAAGACGAGGAGATGGGCGGCATCGTCGGGGTGGTCAGCCGATCCACGGAGGAGTCGCTCCGCGACTACAACGGCGCCACCCGTTACGATCAGTGGCTCTTCGTCCACCAGGGGCAGGCGGTCGCGCCCGGCGCCGCGGGAGCGGCGGCGCCGTTCCCCGGAGGCATCGGGAGCGGACCGGGCGGACCGGGCCGCATGGGGGGCGCGGCCGGGAACCTCGATGGACGCTTCTTTCCGCGCCCGGCCGGCGGCGGCTTCCGCGATCGCGCCGGGCCGGGGCGGTAGCTCCCGCCCATGCCGTCCAACCGTTGCGGGACCAGCGACCCGAGAGCCATGTCGGCCGGCCGACACGACTCCCGGACACCTTCCGGCATGGCCCCGGAGCAACCCGGGGCGGTCGCCGCAGATCGGCCGCAGCACCTCGAACAGGCTCGACATCCGGGGTGCACCACGTCGAGGACGACCAGGCCCTCGCCGGCGCGGAGCAGCCGTTCGGGGGTTTGCGGACAGCGACTCGCGGGCCACCGCGACTTCCAGATCGAAGACCGCCGACGGCCCCGGTCACCCGAGAACGGCCTCGCGCGACCTGCCGGGCGCCCAGCAGGGCCACCACCACGGGTGCCTCGGCGACGGTGTCCGTCAGGGCTCGTCGGGCCAATTGTCGTCGTATACACTGTTTTCATGCGATACTCAACGATAATCAGCGGGGCGGTCGCGCGGCCGGCTCGGATCAGGTCCGGGGCGAATCGGCAATGGCAGGGTAGAATCCGAATTGGCTGGCCGTGAATTGACCTGAAACGACCGGTCAGCACAGAATGGGTGGTGGTGAAGGAGGCTTGAGAACACGCGCCCCGCGAGCAGCCCGATGAGGGTGCTCGCGACAGGCATGAACGCCACCACGATGGTCGATACCGCTCCATTGCGTCTCCACGCAGTCAGCGTCGTCGTGACGGCCGCGTTCCACAACCCGTCGATCCTCAACCCGGACTTCCTGGTGTCCCGCGCGATCGTTCCCGAGGACTGGAACGTCGCCGAGACACTGACGACGCCTCCCGTCGCGGTCGTGAAGTACGACAACGGTATCGCCTGGACGGTGGACGAGTCGAGGCTGACCGTCAGGGAGGAATGCGGGCCGGAATTCGTCGACGCCTACCGCGTCCACGGCCTCGTCGACGCCTACCTTGAGAAGCTGCCACACGTGCCGTATCGCGGTCTGGGCCTCAATTGCCAAGTGACGGTACCGCAATCCGATCCAGGACGATGGCTGATCGAACGATTTGCCGCCGACTGGCTCCGTGCGGACCCGCAGGTTCGCGCACTGCAACCGACGTTCGCTCTCGACGCAGGCAGCGCCGTGTGCAGAATCACGTTCACGGATGCCGGCAGAAGTGAGCAACCGCGCGTAGTGGCTGAGTGCAACATGCACCACCAAGGACCTTTCGAGGTGCGCGAGCTGCGGTCGGCCGTCGCGCGCTGGCCGGAACGCCAGGAGTTCATCGTGTCGGCTCTCCGCAAGCTGTTTGGGAATCAGTCAGCATGAGCAGTTCCGATGCAACCGCCAGCCCGGCGTTCGACGCTGTGGTGCGCGCCGGAATCCTGGCCGCGCTGGTGCGTGCCGCTCCCCCGTCACGGGACGAGCGCGGGACTTGGCCCTCGACAGACGAGACGACGCCCGGAACAGCGTCGGGAATGCTCACTCACGAGGCTCACGTCCTGAAGCTCGGCCAGCGGTACGCTGCTGTAGCTGCCGCAAACACCGTCGAGTCCGGCGGCGACCTGGACTCCGTCGCGTCGCGAATTCTCGCGGCGACGCGGCTCGACGACATCACGGCGGCCCTGTCGTTCGCGGGGCGTCGGATCGTTGCTGATCGCATCGAGGAACTCGATGAGATCACAACGGAAGGCGCCCCGGACGAGCCGGCGATCGTGCTCGCGTCTCTGCGAGGACTGGCGCTGTTCCTCCTGAGCGAATCCCAGCTTGCCGATCCGGAGATCGGAGTCAGTCCGAACGGGCTGTTGCTGGCAGAGTGGGCCACGGCGGAACATGGCGTTGTCGCCATGGAGTTCAGGCCCGATGGAATCATCCAATTCGCCGCGGTCTCGGCGGCCGACGGCACCGGTACTCGGCTGCGTGTCCACGGCGGGTTGCCGAAGGACCGCGCCCTGAACGCCGTCCGGGGCTTCGTTCCCGAGGTGGACCGCCCGGGTGCCCGATCTTCCTGACGGCGATCACGTATCCCGCTACTGCAAGCCCTCATCCGTGGGCGCGGACGGCCTGCCGTTGACGTCCGCATTCCGGCTCAAGCCGGACGAGGACTATCTGTCCGTCAACTGGCTCGAGTACTTCAGCTCGCCCCGCCTCGCCGACGCAGTCGAGCGTGTTCGAGAGGTCTTTCGTCATAAAGGGTATGGACTCCGGCCCAACGGCAGGTTCGCGGTGTTCCGTATCGGTTCGGCGAAGAACGCAGTGGCCGCAGCGGTCGGACGCTCCGGTCGAGTCGAACACCTGCCCCTCGACAACGATGCGTCGCACGCCGGTCTCTTCGGAGACCCGTCGCACGATCTCGCGGTCGCTGTCGAGTTGCGCGCTCTGATCCGGCACGACGACGTCCACTCCGCCACGCCGGTTCCGTGAGGGAACCCATCTCAAGCACGGCGCCGGAGGGAACGCTCACCCTACCACTCGGCGTAGGGCGTGCCGTCGAGGCCGGCGCCGCTCGCGCCGCTGTGCACGTCGAAGACCCCCTGGGCCAGGGGATCGGCGGGATCGTACTCGGCGAGGACCACCCGCCAGGTCGCCGTCGACCGCGTGAAGGGGTCTTCCGGGATGGCGCGCAGATATCCTTCGGAGACCAGGTTCTCGAGCGCGGGCGGGTACTCCGTCCGGTCCGCGTAGTACTGGTCGATGGCGTCGCGCATGCGGAAGAGGTCCTCCTTCAGGACCGCCTCCCGGGTTCGCGTGACCGCCGTCCCGTAGCCGACCATGGCGATGGCCACCAGGGTCGACATGAGGGAGACCACCACCACCAGCTCGATGAGCGTCCACCCCGCGGCCGCAACCGGCCGGCTCGCGGTCCGCGATCGCGCGGGCGTTCGCTGACGGGCTGCCGTTCGGGGCGTCGCACGTCGGACAGGCCGGTCTTCCATCGTCACCACTCGTCGTAGCGGGTACCGTCGAGGGCGGTCGCCGTCGACCTCGTGTAGACGTCGTACACGTTGTCGCCGCTCCACCGCCGGGAATCGGGCTCGTCGTCGTACGAGCGCAGCCCCCACTCGCGGCTCTGCGTCATCGGATCGAACGGAATGCGCCGGAGGAAGCGCATCTTCCTGCCGGTCGCGTCGTTCGCCATCTCGACGCCCTCCACGAGAATCTCGAGGCTGGCCGGGTACCCCTCGTTCTCCGCCTCGATTTCGAGGCCGCCGATCATGCCGAGATCGACCGCGTCCTTGTGGCGGTCGATCGCAGTGCGCATCTCCCGGAGCGCCCGCCGCAGCTCCCCCTCGCGCTGGCGCTGCATCGTCACCCGGGTCAGCGGCATCACCGCCGACGCCAGGATGAGCACGATGGCGCTGACCACGAGCAGCTCGACGAAGCTGTACCCGCGCTCGGTCCCCGCGCGGGCGCGCAGGGCGCGCAGGAGCCCGCGGCACTCCCTCATGACCCGGCCCTGCCCCCCGCCTGGCGCGGGCGCGCCCACGAGCCCCCGGCGTTCCTTCGTGTCCCGCGGCGTTCCTTCGCGCCCCCGCGGCGCCCCTTCATGACCCCGGGCCTCCCTCGCCTGCCGGGCCGGCGTCGCGATAGTAGGTCGAGACCCCGAGGGTGAGCACCAGCCCCTCGTCCGACGCGTTCCCCTGCCCCAGCACGACGTCCTCGACGAGGATGAACTCGGGGGCCGTCTCGAGGACGTGGATGAAGCGGCGGACGTCCTCGTACCGGCCCGCGAGCACCATCGTGGTCCGCAGCCGTGAGAGCCGGCTGCCGCCCTCCCGCTCCGACACGCTGCTCTGCCGCTCGAGCACGAGGGCGGAATCGCGGGCCAGCCGATCGAGATACGGCGAGAGAATGGCGCGAGCGCCCGCGAAGTCGGTCGGGAGCACCTGCGTGTAGAACTGCTCGAGCCGTTCCTCGGCGCGCGTGGTGCTGGCGCCGGTCCGGGTCGCCGCCTCCCAGGCGGCGCGCACCTGGGCGAGGCGGCTCTCCGCCGCCGCGGCGTCCGCCTCGGCCCGCGCGACCCTCCGCGACCAGGGGTACAGGGCCACCGCGTAGAGTAGAGCGTCGGCCGCCAGCAACAGGGCGACGGCCGTCACCAGCCGCCGGTGATCCGAGGCGATTCGCCGCAACAGCGTCATCGACATGCCCGTGTCGAACCCCGCCCCCCCACCGCGCGCACGCTCAATCGCCGGGCCTGGCGTCGGGCGCCCCTCCGCCGCCCGCCGGCGCCGCCGCGCCCGGCGGCGAGACGCCCTCCCCGGGCGTGCCGCCGGTGTCGGGGGACGCGACCGACCCGAGGTAGCGCCCCCGCAGGACCGCGCGGTACATCCCGTCCTCGGTCAGCTCCACCTGCCGGTTCAGCACCCCGACGAACGCGCCGGACGTCTCGAGCGACGTCACGAACCGGCTGATCGACTCGAGGCTCCGGCCCAGGACCCCCATCGCCACGTCGACCGTGCCCGGCTCGATCTCCGGCCGCACCTCGGTCACCATCACGTCGGGCGGCAGGGTGGTCTCGATGCGGTTGAAGAAGTCGGTCCACGAGAACACCCGCTGTGTAATCAGGGTGTTGGCCTCGCGCGTCGCCTCGGCCAGGGCGCCGAGATCGCGCGGGGTCGCCGCGCGCTGCGCCTCGGCCGCGCGGGCCGAGAGATCGTCGGCGGCCCGGGCCGCCCGGTCCACGCGCGCGCTCAGCTCGCCGTTGAGCCGGGCGAGGTCGACGAGGCGCACCACCCCGGCCGCGAGGACCGCCAGGGCCAGCGCCGCGGCCACGCCGAGCGCCATCACGGCGAACCGCTCGTTGTAGAAGGGCCGAGTGGCCAGATTGGTCCGCAGCATCCTTCCTGCCTGCAACATACCACGGGCGCGAAGGCCGCCGCGGTCGCCCGCGTTCGAGGCGGCCGCCGCCGCGACTGTGTGTTCGGGCAGCGGCTCGCGCCGCCGCACCGTTCGCCGTCCGTTCGCGCGACCCTCGGCACCACGGGGGTCGACTACCCGCAGGACGGCGCGCCGCGCCACCGCACGGTTGGCCGTCCGTTCGCGACGGATTCGAGCCGTTGCGGCCCCTCGCGGCCCGTTCGCGCGACGGCTCACGCCACCGCGTCGCCCGCCGTGCGCTCGCCCAGCAGCAGGCCGGCCGGCGCCGCGATGACGCCGGGGAGCGCCCCGCCGTCGCGCGGAGACTCGGCCCACCGCCCCGCCGCGATCGGGGTCACCGCGATGTCGAGCTGCCTCTCGACGAGACGGCCCAGGTGCGCGGCAGCCCGGTCGTCGGCCCCCTCCGAGCTCAGAGCCAGCAGCACCCGCCCGTAACCGTCCCCTCCCAGCCGATCCTCGTAGTACATCGTGGTCTGGTGCACCAGGTCGACGAGGGCGTCGTCGTCACCGTCGCCGGCCCGCCGGTGCCGGAACAGGATCAGGTGCCCCCGCCGGACGACGGCGATCGACAGGTATCCCCCGGCCGCGTGCACGAGCAGCCAGTCGGGCTCGGGGGGGCGGCCGCCCGCGAGCACCGCGTCGATCACGCCGAAGCTGGCCAGGTCCACCACCCCCGCGTGCCCTCCGGCCCGGCCGCACGCGCCCTCGTACTCCTCCACGACGTCCCGCCGCATCAGGCTCACCACGAACTCCCGTCCTCCGCCGTCGACAGCGGCGCCCGGCGCGCAGGCCACCTGGGCATCCTCGATCCTGAACGGCGCCGTCTTGCGCGCCCTCCACCGCACGAGCTGGTCGAGGTCGGCGGCGCGCGCCGGCACCTTGTCGAACCGCACGAGCGACACCTTGGCGGCGCTGTCCGGCACCGCGAGGGCCAGGCGCCGGGGCGCGCCCGGCAGCGACTCGCGCACCTCGCGGACGACGTCTCGGACCGTATCGGGCTCGACGATGTTGGCGGCGTTGACGGCCGGGACCACCGCCCCGACCGGAAGCGGCCGGGAGACGGCGGCGGCCACCCGCCGCTCGCGGTCGAGGACGACCCCCGTGACGCGATCGGCCGCGATCTCGATGCCCGCCGACGGCGCGGGGGCGGCGAAGAGGCGGGACAGGCCGGCGAACGCACTCATCTGACGAACGTCACCTTGTTGATCTCCTGCAGGGTGGTCAGGCCGGCCAGCACCTTCTCGACCGCCGACTCCCGCAGGAAGCGCATCCCCTCGGCCCGCATCGCCTGCTTGATCTCCGAGGTCGGGGCCCGCGCCAGGATCATCTCGCGCAGCCGGTCGCTCAGGTCGAGCAGCTCGCACAGCGCGGTGCGGCCGCGGTAGCCGGTCCCGCTGCACTCGATGCACCCGGCGCCCTCGAAGAGCTCGTGGCCCCTCGCGAGATCGGGGTCGAGGCCGGCCTCCGCCAGGGCCTCGCCGCTCAGCCGCATCGGCCGGCGGCACTCGGCGCAGATCATCCGAACGAGGCGCTGGGCGAGCACGCAGTTCAGCGACGAGATGAACTGATAGGCCTCGACGCCCATGTTCAGGAAGCGCCCGAGCACGTCGAGCACGTTGTTGGCGTGCACGGTGGTGAAGACGAGGTGTCCCGTCAGCGCCGACTGGATGGCGATCTGCGCGGTCTCCGAGTCGCGGATCTCGCCCACCATGATCTTGTCGGGGTCGTGCCGCAGGATGGACCGCAGCCCGCGGGCGAAGGTCAGCCCCTTGCGCTCGTTGATGGGGATCTGGGTGACGCCGTGGAGCTGGTACTCGACCGGATCCTCGATGGTGACGATCTTGTCCTCGGGCGAGTGGATCTCCGAGAGCGCCGCGTAGAGCGTCGTCGTCTTGCCGCTCCCGGTGGGGCCGGTCACCAGCACCATGCCGTAGGGCTCCTTGATGGCCCGCCGGAAGCGGCGGAGCTCGGCCTCCGCGAACCCGAGGACGTCGAGGCGCAGCTCGCGGAACTGCTCGCTGATGGTCTCCTTGTCGAGGATGCGGATGACCGCGTCCTCGCCGTGCACCGTGGGCATGACCGACACCCGGAAGTCGATGGTCTTGCCCGGCACGCGCACCTTGAAGCGGCCGTCCTGGGGAATCCGCTTCTCGGCGATGTCGAGCTCCGCCATGACCTTGATGCGCGAGAGGATGGCCCCGTGGAACTGCTTGTCCACCGGCCGCATGGCCGGCTGCAGGGTGCCGTCGATGCGGTACTTCACGTGGACGGCGTCGTCGAGGGTCTCGACGTGGATGTCGCTCGCGCGGCGCTGCAGGGCGGTGTAGATCGTCGAGTCGACGAGGCGGATGATGGGGCTGATGTCGCTCGTGAGCCGCTCGACGGTCAGGCTGTCCTCGCCGCCCTCGTCCTCGTGCAGGATCTGCAGCTCGAAGCTCTCCGTCGCCTCGTCGAGGACCCGTTGCGACCCCTCGTTCTTCTTGAGGATGGACTCGATGGCCGACCGCGTCCCCACCGTGACCCGGATGGGGGTGTCCAGCAGCAGGGCCAGCTCGTCGATCTTCGGGAGGTCGATGGGGTCGGAGACGACGATGACCAGGGTGCCGCCCACCCTGCGGTAGGGCACGAAGCCGTAGCGGAGCATGAGGTCGGCGGGAATGGACCGGAACAGGTCGGCGTCCATGCTGAACCGGTCCATGTCCGCGAACTCCACCCGGTAGCGCTCGGCGAGCCGGCGGGCCCTCGCGATCTCCTCCGCATGGTCGACCGCGGCCGGCCCGCCGCCGGCCTGCGCCTCACCCGATTGGATCGCGGCGGCCGCGCCCGCACGGTCGAGACCGCGCTCCACACCGCCGACGCGCCCGTTCGCTGCCTCGCGTCCACCGTCGGCCGCCGCGGCGTGATCGGGGGTGCTCATGACAGAACGGTCCCCAGCTGGAGAAGCGGGAGGTACAGGGCGACGAGAAGGGCGGCGATGACGAGCCCCATCACGATCAGAAGGACCGGCTCGATGACCGCCACGAAGCGCCCGAGCCGGGTCTCGATCTCCTCGTCGAAGAAGTCGGCGACGCTCGTCAGCATCTCGCGCAGCGCCCCCGTCGCCTCGCCCACCTCGACCATCCGGATGACGACGGACGGGAAGATCCCCCGCGCGGCGAGGGCCGCGGCCAGCGCCTCGCCCTCGCGGACCCGCCGCCCCGCCACCGACAGCTGCTCCGCGTAGAACCGGTTGCCGAGGGCGCGCGCGGCGACGTCGATGGCGTCGACCAGCGGTATCCCGCCGCCGAGCAGGGTGGCCAGCGTTCTCGACATCTGCGACGTCGCGAACCGGCCCGCGATCGAACCGACCCCGGGCAGCCGCAGGATCAGTCGGTCGAGCAGGGCGGCCCGGCCCGGCCGCTGCAGCCAGCGCCAGGCCGCCCACCCGGCGAGGCCTGCGGCGGGGACGATGAGCAGCAGGTTGCTCCGCGCCGCGTTCGACACCGCCACCACCATGCGCGTCATCAGCGGCAGCTCGGCCCCGAAACCGGCGTAGAAGGCCTCGAACTCCGGCACCACCCGCAGGACGATGATCGACACCACGATCAGCGAGAGGCCCAGCAGGATCACCGGGTAGATCAAGGCGGAGAGCGTCTTGCGCTGCAGGGCGGTGACCACCTTCACGTAGTCGACGTAGCGGCGGATGACTTCCTGGAGGCCCCCGCTCTTCTCCCCCGCCAGCAGCGAGGCGGTGTATACGCCGGGGACGATCCCGCCCTGCGCGTCGAACGCCTCCGAGAGCGAGGCGCCGGCGTGGACGCGGTCGTGGACGTCGTTCAGGACGGTCTTGAAGCCGGGGTCGTCCATGCGCTGGCGCAGGATGTCGAGCGACTGTACGAGGGGCAGCCCCGCCTGCAGCAGGGTCGCGAGCTCCTGGTTGAAGACCAGGAACTCCCGGGTCCGGATGCGCCGGCGGGGCGCCGACGAGAGGCCGGACCAGGCGAACGAGCCGCGCCGGGTGAGGGCGAGAACGTAGAGGCCCCGGGCCTCCAGCTCCTGTCGGAGGGCCGCCTCGCTCTCGGCGACGTGCACGCCCTCGATGACCTCGCCGGTCTCGGTGCCGAGTCTGCAGTGGAACTCCATGCGTCGGGGCCCGCGCCGCCGGGACCGTGCGCCGCGCCTCCGGCCTGACCGACGCGATTCTAGCAGTCCGCGGCCGGCCGCGCCATGGCCGCCGCGGTCCGTGCACGGTTGCCGCATGTTTCGCGGCATGTTAGAGTTGCGCCGTTTTTGCACGCACGGGAATCGGCCGGTCAGCCGTCTGCGCCACAGGCGGCGCGGACTGCTGTAGGGTTGGTTGGGCGCCAAGCGGAGGCCGCAGCGCGACCTTGCGGTCGCGTTCGGCGACGATTGGCGGGCTCGGCTCGGACGCCACGCACACGGCGGAGAAAGACGGCGATGTCTCTCGAAGCGCTCGGCATGGTGGAAACCAAGGGCCTCGTCGGCTCGATCGAGGCGGCCGACGCCATGGTCAAGGCCGCCAACGTGGTGCTCGTAGGCAAGGAGTACATCGGCGCGGGCTTCGTCACCGTCTTCGTCCGCGGGGACGTGGGAGCCGTCAAGGCCGCCACCGACGCCGGGGCCGCCGCCGCTCGCCGGGTGGGCGAGCTCGTCGCCGTCCACGTCATCCCGCGCCCCCACGGCGAGGTGGAGAAGATCCTGCCGCAGGGGTCTGCGCCGTAGCACGGCGACGACTCCTGGAGGGTTGGGCGCCCAGCGGAGCCGTCAGGCGACCATGGGCGGGCCAGGAGTCTGCGCCGTGGGCCGGCGCGGACTCCTGTAGGATTCGGGTTGGGCGCCAGGCGGGAGCCGAAGGCGACGATTGGCGGGCCAGGCCCGCGACACCCGGTGATCGGTCCCGCCGCGCACATTCCGGCCATGGCTCATCGGGCCTCCCTGAACGGCGCGGACCTCGACCCGGCCCTCGATCCACCCACGCCCGGCGCTCGTCCCCGCCGCCCATCCGGCCATGGCTGATCGGGCCCCCCGGATCGACACCGACCTCGACTCGATACGCGAGGCGCGGACGCTGGCCCGCCGGGCCGGCGCCGCACAGGCCCGTCTCGCCGAACTGACCCAGGAGCAGGTGGACCGCGTCGTCGGCGCGGCCGCCGCCGCGGCCGCCGCCGCGGCCGCACCGTTCGCCCGGATGGCGGTCGAGGAAACCGGCTACGGCAACGAGGCGGACAAGGTACGCAAGAACCTGTTCGCGGCCGAGACGATTCACCGGTTCATCGAGCCCATGCGCACCGTCGGCGTCATCCGGCGGCTCGAGGCGGAGCGCGTCGTCGAGATCGCGGAGCCGTTCGGCGTGGTCGCCGCGGTGGTGCCGTCGACCAACCCCACCTCCACCGCCATCTACAAGATCCTCGTCTGCCTGAAGGCCCGGTGCGCGGTGGTCCTGAGCCCGCATCCCGCCGCCGCCCGGTGCGTGCGCCGGGTCGCCGAGGTGATGACCGCGGCCGCTTCCGAGGCGGGGATGCCGGACGATGCCGTCACGTGCATGACGACGGTGACCCTCGAGGGCACACAGGAGCTGATGCGGCGCCGCGAGGTCGCCCTCATACTCGCAACCGGGGGACTCGGCCTCGTCCGCGCCGCCTACAGCGCGGGCAAGCCGGCCTACGGGGTGGGGCCGGGCAACGCCCCCGCGTACATCGAGCGCACCGCGGACCTGCCCAGGGCGGCGGCCGACATCATCGCCGGAAAGACCTTCGACAACGGCCTGCTCTGCTCGTCCGAGAACTCGGTGGTGGTCGACGAGGCGGTGGCCGGCGAGGCGCGACGCGAGCTCGAGCGGCAGGGCGGCCACTTCCTGAACGCCGCCGAGGCCGGCCGGCTCGCCGCCGCCCTCGTCACCGCCGACCGGCTGCCCAGCCCCGAGCTCGTGGGCCGGACCGCGGCCGAGATCGCGGCCCGGACCGGCATCGACGCCCCCGCCGGCACCCGCGTCCTCATCGCCCCCCTGGAAGGGGTGGGGCACGACCACCCCCTGTCCATCGAGAAGCTCTGCCCGGTCCTCTCGTTCTACGTCGTCGCCGACTGGCGCGAGGGCTGCGAGCGGTGCAAGGAGATCCTGCGCTACGGCGGGATGGGCCACACCATGGCCATCCACTCGCAGGACGAGCAGGTGATTCTCGAGTTCGGCCTCCGCAAGCCCGCCTTCCGCATCGTCGTCAACACCCCGACGACGCTGGGTTCGATCGGCATGACGACGGGCCTCGACCCCTCGATGACCCTCGGCTGCGGCGGGCACGGCGGGAACATCACCTCGGACAACATCACGCCGAGGCACCTGCTGAACGTCAAGCGCCTGGCCTGGGGGGTACGCCCGGCCGACCGGCCCTCGCCCGGACCGCCCGATCCCGCCCCACGGCCGCCGGCTGTCGGCGCCGCCGCCCGTGCCGGCGGCGCCGGCGGGCTCGACCCCGCGCTCCTGACCCGACGCATCGACGCGTTCCTGGCTCGACGAAGGGTGGGCACGGCCTCGCCCCCGGCCGGGGCCGCCCCGACGTCCCCGAATCGGTCCGGCCCGGTCTCCCGGAACGGGTCCTCCGCGGCCCCGCGGGACCCGCGGCCGACTCCCCCCCCGCCGCCGGCCGCCCAGGAGACGTACGTCGGCTCCGAACCCGACGGCCCCGTCGACTTCGTGTGTGAGGACGACGTCCGCCGGGCCGTCGAGAACGGCCGCCGCATTTCCGTCGACGACCGGACGATCGTCACCCCCGCCGCCCGCGACCTGGGAGAACGGCACGGCGTCTTCGTCCAGGCGTAGGAGCGCCTCGCCCCTCGCTCCGGATCCACGAGTGGACCGACCCACCCCCGCCGAGTCTCGGACGCACCGCTGGCGGCGGGCCTCGACAGGCCGGGCCGCCGACGCCCGGTTCATCCCCGCCTGTCGCTGAAGCAGTCACATCACGAGCCGGGAGCGCGGTACCAACGGCGGCATCGCTTTCCCCGCCGCGATCCCGGCCGGGGTCGTCGTTCGGACGTGGCACTTCCTGCGCGACGGGCACTCGCGCCACGTTTCGATTCCTGCCAGCTTCCCCGCCGGCCGCCCGCGCGACGCGGGATTCGCGCCCGGCAGCAGTCTTGCACTGAGTCCCGCCGTGCTCGCCATCGTGCAAAGCGCGGCCCTGTTCGGCATCGAGGCGCAGCGGGTCCGGGTCGAGGTCGACGTATCGGACGGCGGGTTGCCGACGACCATCCTCGTCGGCCTGCCCGACGCCAGCGTGCGCGAGAGCCGCGACCGCATCGAGAGCGCCATCCGCAACTCCGGCATCGAGTTCCAGAGGCGGCGGGTCACCGTCAACCTCTCACCCGCGGACATGCGCAAGGTGGGGTCGGCGTTCGACCTGCCCATCGCCCTCGGCATGCTCGCCGCCGCCGGTCTCGCTCCCCGCGAGGGTCTCGAGCGGACTGTCGTCGTCGGCGAGCTGTCCCTCGACGGCGCGGTGCGGCCGGTGCGGGGCATCCTGCCCATCGCGGCTCAGGCCCGGCGCGACAGGGTCGATCGCCTGCTGCTGCCCGACGCCAACGCCGGCGAGGCGGCGATCGTCGACGGCCTCAGGGTGCTCCCGGTGAGCTCGCTGGACGAGGCGGTGGCGGTGCTGGCGGGGCGGTCCGGCCGGACGGCGGCGCCCGCGGGGAATCCCGCCGTCGCGGCCCCCTCGGCACCGGATCTCGCCGACGTCCGGGGGCAGGCGCTGGCCCGCCGGGCGCTGGAGGTCGCCGCCGCCGGGGGCCACAACCTGCTCTTCGTCGGGCCGCCGGGCGCGGGCAAGAGCATGCTGGCGCGGCGGCTGCCGGGCATCCTCCCTCCCCTCACCACGGACGAGGCGCTCGAGGTGACCACCATCCACTCGGTGGCCGGGCTGCTGCCGCCCGGTGGCGGGCTCGTGACCACACCGCCGTTCCGGGCCCCCCACCACACCGCGTCGGACGTGGCCCTCGCCGGCGGCGGGGCGATCCCCCGGCCAGGGGAGATCAGCCTCGCCCACAACGGAGTCCTCCTCCTCGACGAGGCGGCCGAGTTCGCCCGCCACGTCCTCGACGCGTTGCGACAACCCCTCGAGGAGGGTGCGGTGCAGGTGTCCCGCGCCGCCCGCACCGTCGTCTTTCCAGCCCGCTTCCTGCTCGCGGCCACGACCAACCCGTGCATCTGCGGCTATCTCGGAGAGCCGGCGCGCCCCTGCCGCTGCTCTCCCCAACAGATCGCGCGCTATCGGAGCCGGCTGTCCGGGCCGCTGCTCGACCGCATCGACCTGGGCGTCCGGGTGCCCGCGCTGCCTTTCCGGGAGATGACGGGGACGGAGGCCGGCGAGGCGTCGGCAGAGGTCCGCCGCCGCGTCGCCGCGGCGCGCGAGACGCAGCGGGCGCGGAACCGGGGCTCGGACGGCGCCCCCGTGAACGCCCGCCTGCAGGGCCGCGCCCTCTCCCGCCACTGCGCCCTCGATCCCGCCGGGCTGCGGATTCTCGACGCCGCGAGCCGGCGGTTTCGTCTCAGCGCCCGGAGCTGCCACCGGTTGATGAAGGTGGCGCGCACGATTGCCGACCTCGCCGGCGACGAGAGAATCGCGGCCGAGCACCTCGCCGAGGCGGTGCAGTTCCGGCTCGAAGAGTGACGCCGCCCGCCGCGCAGTGTCCGGATCGAACGAACGTGCCGATAGACTGGGCCATGGAATCGCGCAGGATGGAAGCACTCGATTCGACTCGTTCGCGGGCCCTCGGTCGGACGGCGGGACTGGTGCTGGGCCTGCTCATTGCCGGCCACGTCCCGGGGGCGGGCGTTGCCCCGGCCCAGTCCGACGCCGACCCGCGGGAGTGCCTGGCGCTGGCGCTGTACTGGGAAGCGGGCGGCGAGGGTCGCGAGGGCATGACGGCGGTGGCCTCGGTCGTCCTCAACCGCCGGGCGCACCCCGAGTTTCCTTCGGCGGTCTGCGAGGTCGTCTATCAGGGCGGCACCGAGCCGGGCTGTCAGTTCAGGTTCTGGTGCGACGGGAAGAGCGACAGACCGCAGGACGCGGGCATCTGGGCCCTGGCCCGCGAGGTCGCGGCGGAGACGCTGGAAGGCCGCACCGCCGACCCGACCGGCGGCGCGCTGTTCTTCCACTCGGCGGCGCTCGGCGCGGCGCCGTGGCGCCGGCCGCGCGAACGCACCGTCCAGATCGGACAGCACGTCTACTATCGCTGACCGCCCGTGCGGGCGCGTCGGCGCCACCCCGCCCGCGCCCGCCACCCGGCGACTACGAGCCCACCCCGACAGGTTCCTCGACGCTTCGGCCCCGGCGTATGAACTCCTCCTGCACCTCGCGCCGCGGCACCCCGGCGGCAGGGGTCCTCAGCACGTAGTCGCCGTCCGGCCCGCAGTCCCACACCGAGCAGTTGTCGTGCTCGTAGGCGGCCAGGATCTCGTCGAGCTCGCGCTTCAGCGCGGGGTCCTCGACCGGAATCACCGTCTCCACCCGCCCGTTCAGATTCCGCTTCATCCAGTCCGCGGACCCGATGAAGTGCTCGGGCTCTCCGCCGTTGACGAACCGGAAGATCCGGCTGTGCTCGAGGAAGCGTCCCACGACGCCGAACACCCGCACCGACTCCGAAAGCCCCTCCACCCCGGGGCGCAGGCAGCACAGCCCGCGGACGTTGAGCCGGATGGGTACGCCCGCCCCGCTCGCATCGTAGAGCTCGTGGATGATCTCGGCGTCCTGGAGCTGGTTCATCTTCGCGTCGATGCCCGACGGCCGCCCCGCCCGGGCGTGCTCCGCCTCTCGGCGGATCAGCTCGATGAAGCGGCGCCGCATCGAGACCGGGGCGACCAGCAGCTTGCTGCTCTCGGGGTACGGAATCACGCCGGTCAGCGAGTTGAAGACGGTGGCGACGTCGTTGCAGATCGGCTCGTTGCAGGTCAGCAGCCCGATGTCCTCGTAGATCCGCGCCGTCCCCGAGTGGTAGTTCCCGGTCCCGACGTGGGCGTAGCGCCGCACCCCGTCCGGCTCGTCGCGCACGACGAGGGCGAGCTTGACGTGGGTCTTGAGCCGCTCCACCCCGTAGGACACGTGCACGCCTTCCTTCTCGAGGAAGTTGCCCCAGGCGATGTTCGGGGCCTCGTCGAACCGCGCCGTGATCTCGACCAGCACGGCGACCTGCTTGCCCTGCCGCGCCGCTTCCGCCAGCGCTCGCAGCAGCGGCGAGTCGCGGCTGGTGCGGTAGATCGTCAGCTTGATCGCGAGCACCGCCGGGTCGGTCGCGGCCGAGTTGAGGAACCGCAGCACGGAGCCGTCGAAGCTCTGGTAGGGGTGGTGCAGCAGGATGTCGCCGCGGGCGATCTCGTCGAAGATCGCCGAGGAGCTGTTGGGCAAGCGCTGGAAACGGGGGTGCTCGACGGGCTCGTGCGGCGGATGGCGCAGGTCGTCGCGGCCCGGCTCGTCGAAGCTCTGAAGGTCGCTCACGCCGAGCGGCGCCCGCGTCGGATAGACGTCGTCGGGGCCGATCCCGAGCTGGCGGCTCAGCCACGCCACCTCGTTGTCCGGCATGGTGCTGTCGACCTGCAGCCGCACCACCCCCGCGAACCGCCGGGCCTTCAGCTCCGAGCTCACCTGGCGGATGATGCTGCCCGGCTCTTCCAGGGGTGCGTCGCCGGTGTCGTCCCCGTGATCGACGTCTCCCTCCGCCGCGCGCGTGACCCGGAACACGTGGACCGCGGCGGGCGGCGAGCCGGGGTACAGCAGGTCGAGGTTGGCGGCGATGACCTGCTCGATGGGCACGACGCCGGGGCGGTCGTCCAGGGGAATCCACCGCGGGCGGTTGCCGGGCACCTTGATGCGCACGAAGCGGGTGTCGCCGTCGTGCGGAATGAACACCGCGAGATTGAGCCCGAGGTTGCTGATGAACGGGAACGGATGCTCGGAATCGACGGCGAGCGGGGTCAGGATGGGCTGGATGTTGCGGGCGAAGTAGGCGCGCAACGCCTCGCGCTGGTCCCGGTTCAGGTCGTCGTGGCGCAGGATCGGCAGCTCCGCCCGGGCCAGGTCCGGCACGAGCTCCTCGTGCCACAGCCGCCCGAGCTCCGCGACCTGGGCGAGGAGCTGGGCGCGGCACGCGGCGAGCTCGTCGGCCGGCGTCCGGCCGTCGATGGAGAGCTTCTTGGGCCGGTTGTCGATCTCGCGCTTGAGGCCGCTCATGCGCTTCATGAAGAA
Source organism: Vicinamibacterales bacterium (assembly GCA_965207675.1). Taxonomy (GTDB): domain Bacteria; phylum Acidobacteriota; class Vicinamibacteria; order Vicinamibacterales; family UBA8438; genus JAJEEA01. The sequence goes on along the minus strand of CBDBMY010000011.1, from coordinate 1,642,789 downwards.
CTCGTCGTGGAGCATCCCGATGATGCCCGCGAACTTGACGCGCTCGAGCAGGGGCAGATCGGCGCGGCCGACGAGGTGCAGCACGCGGCGGGCGAACCCCAGCCAGCTCAACTCGCGGCTGAGGAACGCGCGGGCCGGTCCGAGGGCGGCGAGGCGCGCTCTAGCGGACACCGCTTCCCCTTTCGTCACGGTGGCTCACTGGTAACATCTCGCGGCGTTTCCGCTGTCGGAAGCCTTCGATTATAGGACACCCGCCGTGCCGAACCCGATCGAGACCCTGCCCGAGAACATCGCCGCCGTCGACCTCGGCTCCAACAGCTTCCACATGCTCGTCGCCCGCACCAAGGGCGGCGAGCCGGTCCTCGTCGATCGCCTGCGCGAGATGGTGCAGCTCGCCTCCGGCCTCGACGCCGGCGGCCGCCTCAGCCCCGAGTCGCGCGACCGCGCCATCGAGTGCCTGCGGCGGTTCGGCCAGCGCCTGCGCCACATGGACCCGAGCACGGTGCGGGCGGTGGGCACCAACACCCTGCGGGCGGCGGCCGACGCGGGCGAGTTCCTGGTCGACGCGGAGCGGGCGCTCGGGCACTCGATAGAGACGATCTCGGGCATCGAGGAGGCCCGCCTGATCTTCCTCGGGGTGACGCGGACCCTGCCCGGACCGAGGCGGCGGAGGCTGGTGGTCGACATCGGCGGCGGCAGCACCGAGCTGATCGTGGGAGACGAGGCGCCCCTCGACATGGAGAGCCTCTACATGGGCTGCATCAACGTCAGCCGAGCTCATTTCGGCGACGGCCGGCTCACCGCCGAGAGCTGGCGGCGGGCCGAGCTCGCCGCCCTGCAGGAACTCGAGCCGGTGACGGGGCGTTTCCGCGCGATCGGCTGGGAGGACGCGGTCGGGGCTTCGGGAACCATCCGGGCCATCGACGGCCTCCTCCGCACCTACGGATGGAGCCGGAAGGGGATCACGGCCGAGGCGCTGGGCAGGCTGCGCGACACGCTGCTCAGGGCGGGGCGGGTCGGGCGGCTGAAGCTCGAAGGGTTGAATCCGAGGCGCAGGACGACCATCGCGGGCGGGGCGGCCATCCTCGCGGCCCTGTTCGAGGCGCTCGGCATCGACGTGATGCGGCGCTCGGACGGGGCGCTGCGGGAAGGCCTGCTCTACGACTCTCTCGGTCGGATTCGCGATCAGGACGTGCGCGAACGGGGCGTCGAGGCCCTGGCGGACCGCGCGTACGTCGACCGGCAGCAGGCGGCGCGGGTGAAGGGGACGAGCCTGTTCCTGCTGGCCCAGGTGGCGCACGGCTGGGACCTCGGCGGCCGCAAGGCGCGGCAGTTCCTGTCGTGGGCCGCGAACCTGCACGAGATCGGCCTCGACGTCGCCCACAACCACTACCATCGTCACGGGGAGTACATCGTCGCCCACGCCGACCTGCAGGGATTCTCGCTGCCCGAGCAGCAGGTGCTGGCGACCCTGGTGCGTTCCCACCGGCGGAAGTTCCCGAGCGAGGTCATCGCCGCCCTGCCCCGGAACTGGTCGGCGTGGACCGAGCGGCTGGCGATGCCGCTTCGCCTGTCGGTGGTCCTGCACCGGAGCCGCAGCCCCCTGCCCCTCCCCCCGATCGAGCTCGCCGCCGGCAGGAACGCCCTCGACCTGCGGTTTCCCCCGGGATGGCTCGACGAGCACCCCCTGACCCGGGCCGATCTGGAGACCGAGGCCGCCTACCTCCGGGAAGCCGGCTATCGGTTGTCGTTCGGATAGCCCGCCAATCGTTCGCCTGGCGGCCCGTGGTGGAAACCCGAGATTGAGCACATGCAGCCGACGAACGATGCAACCGGGGGTCCGTGGCGGCCACGGCGCAGACGCCCGGCAGGTACGGTTGGGCGGCAATCGGCGCCGAAGGCTGCGCGGGCCGGGCGCAGCCGCGGTGCATCGCTACTGGAACGCAGCAGGACCTTCCACCACGGGCAGCCGGGAATCCCGCGCGAGCGAGACTCCGGACGCGACTGCAGGGTCGCGCTGCGGCCTCCGCCGGGCCGGAGTCGGCCCCGTTCTCACGCGGCGGACTCCGCACCCCGACGAGCCCTCGGGCCCTCGGGCGGTGCATGTCGGCCGGCCGACTTACGGCTCGAGCCGGGCCAGGATTCGGGGGACGACGAGCCACAGCAGCTCGCCGAGGCCCGGCCGGACCTCGTCCCACCCCGCCGCGTCCAGGCGGATGCACGCGAGGGCGGCGGTCGGAAACCGTAGCGCGGCGCCGCCGATCAGGAGCGAGGCCGCCCCGGAGCAGGCCGGCTCGTGTCCCACGACGAGAAGGGTCTCCACGCCGGCGTCGACGGCGCGGACGCACGCCAGCACGTCCCCCGGCGCCGCCCCGTACAGCTCCGGGACGATGGCGGCCGGGGCCCGCCACCCGCCGCCGTCGGCGGCGTTCCGCAGGGTCTCGGCCGCGCGGACGGCGGGCGAGCAGAGAACCTGGTCGGGGGGCGGCCCCACCCGCTCGAGGAACCGGCCCATCCGCCGGGCCGCTTTCACGCCGCGCGGGGCGAGGGGGCGCTCGCGATCGGACCGCGACGGGCTGTCCCAGCTCGACTTCCCGTGGCGGAGCAGCAGAATCGTCTTCATGACCGCCTCGCCCCGCCTTCCTCGAGCCGCCGGACCAGCTCGTCCCACAGGGCGGCGTAGGCGCGGGCGGCCTGACTGGTCTTCCGGAACGCGCACAAGGGCTCGCGCCGCGAGCTCATCTGCTCGACCACGCTCGAGTACGGAATCTCGGTCGCGAGCATGGGGCACGGCATCTCGTCCGGGGCGTCGCAGATCCTACGGTGCAGGGCCCGGCGGCGATCGACCATCGAATAGAACGGCAGCACCCGCACCGCCGCCGGTTGCCGTCGCAGGTGCCGGGCGAGCTGGCGGAGGGTCCGCCGCGAGAGCGTCGTCGGGATGGTGGGCACGATCAGGGCCTCGGCGACCGCGAAGACCGCCTCCGAGGCGAGCGAGATGCTGGGGGCGCAGTCGAGGAAGACGTAGTCGTAGCCGGCGCCGAGCTCGCGGATTCTGCGGGTGAGGCGGCGGACGTACTTCGGGCTGTCGAGCAGCAGGTCGAGATGGCGGTACGAGAAGTCGGCGGGAAGCAGATCCAACCCCTCGTAGTCGGTCTCGCGGACGTACCGGGCGAGGGCGCCCTTGCCGCGGACGAGCTTCTTCCCGCCGCCCCGGACCTTCATCCTGACCCGGAAGCACCACGTCGCCGCCCCCTGAGGGTCGAGGTCGCAGACGAGGGTCCGCCACCCCGACGAGGCGGCGAGCCACGCCAGGTTCACGGCGGCCGATGTCTTCCCCACGCCGCCCTTGATGTTGTACGCCGCCAGCACCTTCATCGTCAGCCACGGGCCGTGTCCGAGGTTTCCGGGCAGGAAGCCAGGAGCCGGCCGAGCTCGGCCGCGGTCCGCGCCGTCACGAACCTCCCGACCCCATCGGCGATCCGCTGCCTCGCCTCGGCCTGCCGCGATTCCAGCCGGTCGACGAGGCGTCCCGTCGTCAGCAGCGTCGGTGCGTCGGCCTCGCCCGCCGCGAGCAGCTCCCGGGCCGTGTCCTGCAGCTCGCGCTGCTGGACCTGCAGGTCGTTGAACTCCCCGAGGTCGTCCTGCAGCCGCTTGAGCGAACGGATGAAGGCGTTCACCCGGCCCGCCGCGAACAGGCTGCGGAAGAACTCGAGCAGGTAACGCAGCCTCTTGCAGGCGATTCGCAGCGCGTGAACGGCCTCGGCCGGGGTCTCCGCCGACAGGTGGCGCCCGCGCTTGCGCACCCTCGCGTAGGCGTGCTCGATGCGCTCCCCCGCCACCTCGCCGATCGGACGGGCGGCGTCGGCGCCGTCGCCGCCGGTCTCGAGGAGGCGGCGCCACTCCCGCTTCAGCCGCCGGTAGCGGGCCGAGTCGAGCCCTTCCATCTGACGCGCGTGCGCGGCCTGCTTCCGGCGCTCCAGATGGTCGGCGAGCGGCGCCAGATCGCCGCGCGCCGGGGCCGGCAGCTCGGCCCGGTAGCCGTGCAGGCTCAGCAGATGCACGTCGAGGTCCCGGAGCGGACCCGTCAGCCGGCCGAGCCAGGCGAACTCGCCGGCGAAGCGGCGCGTCGCCGCCTCGTCGAACACGTCCGGAACCTGGCCGAGACAGGAGCGGGTCCGACGCACCGCGACCCTGAAATCATGCAGGAACTCGGGATCCAGGTCCCCGCGGAGCCCTTCCTCGTTGGCCTGCATCATCGCCCACAGCGCCGCGAGGATGTCCCGCACGGCGCGGTCGGCGCTCGAGTCCGGGTCGAGGTGCAGCTCGAGCCTGCCGGTGTAGTCGACCGGCCGCCGGCCCACCGCGGCGAGCGCGAGATCGAGCTCCGTCTCCGGTCCCGGGGCCAGTCCGAGGTCTCCCTCCAGGAAGCGGCGGACGCCGCCGCAGGCTCGCTCGTACCCCTTCATCCGCCTCAGCTGCAGGGTCGGCGGCAGCGGCCGGCGGCGCCGCGAGGCTCCGGTCGCGGTCCCATGCTCGAGCGACACGCGCACCACCGCCTTGTCCCGGCGGTCGACCACCGAGATCCGCTCGGTGCGGTGGTCGATTCTGACCACGGGCAGGAGCCGACGGATGCCGCTGACCGCCCGCAGCTCGTCCCTGAAGTCGCCCGGGGGCAGGTCGCGGGCGAAGTCCGGCGGCGCCGGCAGATCGGCACGGTGGCGGCAGCGGCCGTCGAACCGGTCCCATCGCAGACGGCAAGACCCGTCCCGGGCCTCGGACCGGACGGTGCCGGCCTCGCGGTAGAGTCGCCAGTCGAATGTGTCGAGATAGGTGCGCGCGGCGGTCCGCCCGTCCTCGCGGCGGGTCAGGAAGCGCTCTGCGAGCCGGGAGAGGATGCCGGCGGCGGAGTGCGACGAACCGAGCAGATACCTCCGGCACATCGGTGAGGGTGATCGTACACCGTCCCGCACCCGCCGCCGCTTGCACTCCCTTTCACAAATCAGGGTCTCCGTGGTAGTATCCGACCTGAGAGGTGGGTGCGCTGGTCAAACGCTATTCCTTCATCGTCGCCGATCGCTCGACCGGAGTCGTCCACCGCTTCGCGCTCAGTTTTCGCCCGAGGCTGGTCGCGGCCCTGTTGATCGCACTCCCCCTCGGGTGGGTCGCCCACGGCGCCTGGCTCGAGGAGTCCCGGTTCGATCCGGCCCAGTGGCTGAAGTCGCCCCGCTGGACGATGAACGACCGGTTGCGCTCGCTCAACGCCCTGCTCCGGACCGAGATCGACGAGTACAGCGACAGCGCTGTCGACCTGTCCCGCCGGGCCGCCGCCCTGCAGCTCGTCGTCGCGGCCCTGCGAGAGCAGTCGGTCGTCGATCCCGGCGTCAGGCAGGCCATGGTGCGGGTGGCCGAGGTAGACCGGTCGCGCGCCGCGTCGGATCTGCGGGCGGTGGCGCAGACGGCGCCGACCGAGACCCTGAATCTGCTTCACGATCTGCTCGACGTGCTGGAGGTCGAGCTCGGGGTCGTCCGGGACAACATTGTCCTGCGACAGGATCTGGCCGTCGCAACACCGTTCAACCTCCCCGTCCCCGGCCGTATCAGGTCCCGGTACGGGTACCGGCGCGATCCTTTCACGGACGAGAGGACCTTTCACGAGGGGATCGACATCTCCACCCGGTACGGAGAGCCGGTTCGCGCCACGGCGGGCGGCCGAGTCGTCGAAGCGGGACGCAACGGCAACCTCGGCAAGATGATCGAGATCGATCACGGCTTCGGCCGGCGCACGCGTTACGCCCATCTGTCGGAGTACGCCACCCGCGTCGGCGACGACGTCGAGCGGGGGGAGGTCATCGGGTACTCCGGCGCCACCGGCCGCGCCACCGGGTCCCACGTCCACTACGAGGTTCTCGTCCGCAATCGACCGATGAACCCGCTCCGGCTGGTGTTCGCCTCCGGCGGCGTCTCGGCCGACTGACTTCCGCCGCGGGACCGGGCCGGCGTCATCCCGCTCCCCACCACGCCCTCGCGTCCCGAAGACTCCACGAGTCGGGTGTCGGAGATCGCCCCCATGAACGCGCTCCGCCCGGTGTTCGCCTCCGGCGGCGGCCGGGCCGACTGATTTCCGCCGCGGGACCGGGCCGGCGTCCATCCCGCTCCCACCACGCCCTCGTGTCCCGAAGACTCCACGAGTCGGAGGTCGGCGCCGTGGAGGCGCGGACCCCCGCAGGCCGAGCGCCCGGCGGAGCCAAGGCGACGACGATGGGCGGGTGTGGTTTCGCCCGGCTCACGCGCTCCATGTGCGCGCCGGCGCCGGCGGGGTCGACGACGGTCGAACCCGTCGCCTTGACGCGTATAGACCCCTTCCCTACAATCGATCACATCCGTGTCTACCGGATCGACACCCGCCTTGGATCATCATCGACAGCGCAACGTCACGGAGGGGCCGGCCATGCCCGAGGACCGGCCGGGAGTCCCCGCCGGGGGACGGCGCGAGCTGCCGGAGCGATGGTCGGGCGCCAAGCACAGGCCGCGGCGCGACCTTGCGGTCGCGTTGGGAGTTTCGCCGGCGCGAAACCCCTGCGACGACCGATTGGCCGGCTAGATTGCCCCTCGACGCGGTTCCTGGACTCGACCGATGCTGCAGAACGTCCTCAGGAAAGTCTTCGGCACGCAGAACGAGCGCGACCTCAAGAAGATGCAGCCGGCGCTGGCGGCGGTCAACGACCGGGAGGAAGCGGTCCGGACCCTCGACGACGCCGAGCTCCGCGGGCGAACGGCCGGCCTGCGCGAGCGCGCCGACCGGGGCGAGCCCCTCGACGACCTGCTGCCCGACGCCTTCGCGGTGGTCCGCGAGGCGGGCCGGCGGGTGCTCGACATGCGGCACTTCGACGTGCAGCTCATCGGCGGCATGGTGCTCCACCAGGGCAGGATCGCCGAGATGAAGACCGGCGAGGGCAAGACCCTCGTCGCCACCCTCGCCGCCTATCTGAACGCCCTCGGCGGGGGCGGGGTCCACGTCGTCACCGTCAACGACTACCTGGCCCGGCGCGACGCCGAGTGGATGGGGCGCATCTACCGCTTCCTCGGCATGTCCGTCGGCGTCATCCAGCACGACCTGCGCGACCCCGAGCGCCAGGCCGCCTACGCCTGCGACATCACCTACGGCACCAACAACGAGTACGGCTTCGACTACCTGCGCGACAACATGAAGTTCGAGCTCGCGCACTACGTGCAGCGCGGGCACCGCTTCGCCATCGTCGACGAGGTCGACAGCATCCTCATCGACGAGGCCCGGACCCCCCTCATCATCTCGGGGCCGGCCGAGCAGTCGACGGAGCTGTACTACGAGGTCGACCGCATCATCCCCCGGCTGAAGCCGGGGGCGGTCACCCAGGGCAACGTCAAGGCCGAGGACCGCGAGGCCCTCGAGGACACCGGCGACTACCTGACCGACGAGAAGCACAAGACCGTCTCGCTGACCGAGACCGGCATGGCGAAGGCCGAGAAGATGCTCGGCAAGCGCCTCAACCCCGGCGGGCTCTACGACCCCGCCAACATGCCATTGCTCCACCACGTGAACCAGGCCCTGCGCGCCCACGCCCTGTTCAGGCGCGACGTCGAGTACATGGTGAAGGACGGCCAGGTCGTCATCGTCGACGAGTTCACGGGCCGGCTCATGCCGGGGCGCCGCTGGAGCGACGGCCTGCACCAGGCGGTCGAGGCGAAGGAGAAGGTCAAGATCGAGCGGGAGAACCAGACCCTGGCGACGGTGACGTTCCAGAACTACTTCCGCAAGTACGACAAGCTGTCGGGCATGACCGGCACCGCGGACACCGAGGCGCCGGAGTTCGCGAAGATCTACAAGCTGGACGTCATGGTCATCCCGACCAACCGCCCTCTGGTGCGAATCGAGGAGGCCGACTCGGTCTACCGGACCGAGCGCGAGAAGTACGAGGCGATCGCCGACGACATCATCGACAAGCAGGAGACCGGCCGCCCGGTGCTGGTGGGCACGGTGTCGATCGAGAAGTCCGAGCGCCTGGCGGGGCTGCTCAAGCGGCGGGGCGTCAAGCACGTCGTGCTCAACGCCAAGTACCACGCCCAGGAGGCGGAGATCGTCGCCCAGGCCGGCCGCCAGGGCGCGGTGACAATCGCCACCAACATGGCCGGCCGCGGCACCGACATCGTCCTCGGCGGCAACGTCGAGTACATGTCGCGCCAGCGGGCCCTCGCGGAGCAGGCGGCGGAACGGCTGCCGAAGGAGGAGGCCAAGTTCGTCGACGACGACGAGTTCGTGTACTTCTACCACCTCGAGCACTTCTACCGCGTGCCCCGGCCCGCCTGGGACCGCATCTTCGCCCAGTTCAGCGAGCAGACCGCGGCCGAGCACGAGGAGGTCGTCGACGCCGGCGGGCTGCACATCATCGGGACCGAGCGGCACGAGTCGCGCCGCATCGACAACCAGCTCCGGGGGCGGGCGGGCCGCCAGGGCGACCCCGGCTCGTCGCGGTTCTACCTGTCCCTCGAGGACGACCTGATGCGCATCTTCGGGTCCGACCGCATCTCGGGGCTGATGGAGCGCCTCGGGATGGAGGAGGGAGTTCCCATCGAGCACCGCATGGTGACCCGGGCCATCGAGCGGGCCCAGAAGCAGGTCGAGGCGCAGCACTTCTCGGTGCGGAAGCACCTGCTCGAGTACGACGACGTCATGAACAAGCAGCGCGAGAACGTCTACACGCTGCGCCGGGAGCTGCTCGACGGTCAGGTGCACGTGTCCGACGACGAGGTCGTCGACAGCCGCCGCTACCTGATGACCCTGGCCGAGGACCTCGTCGACCAGGAGGTCGAGGCCCACTGCGGCCGCGACACCGACCCCGAGGAGTGGGACACCGACGGCCTGTCGCGCGCGGTCGGCGAGCTGGCGGGGCTGCCGCCGGAGCAGATCGACGAGTTCGAGCTCGACGACAAGAACCCCGACGAGATGCTCGACACGCTGTGGGCGGCCGTCAAGTCGCGCTACGAGGAGAAGGAGGAGGGGATCGACGCGGAGCTGCTGCGGCGGGTCGAGCGCGACGTGATGCTGCAGATCGTCGACACGCAGTGGAAGGACCACCTCTACAGCCTCGATCACCTCAAGGAGGGGATCGGCCTCCGCGCCCACGCCCAGCGGGACCCCCTCGTCGAGTACAAGCGCGAGAGCTTCGCCCTGTTCCAGGCGATGAAGGAGCGCATCGACACCGAGATGATCCGCTACCTCTGGCGCCTGCGGCCGATCGTGCAAGGGGAGAGCGGCGAGGTCGCCCGCCCGGCGGCCCGCCAGCGGGCGCCGGTGACCCTCAACGACCCCGGCGCCGCCGCCCCCGCCTTCGCGGGCGCCGCCGCCGCGGGTCGGGGGCCGCAACCGGCCCGGACCGGCGGCGACGACGCCAAGGTGCGCACGGTGCGCCGGGAGACGCGGAAGGTCGGGCGGAACGAGCCCTGTCCGTGCGGCAGCGGCAAGAAGTACAAGAAGTGTCATGGGGCCTGACATGACGACGGGCATCGACACCACGGCGACCCGTTTCACGGCCACCGACATCGCGGTGGCGCTGACGTTCGACGACGTGCTGCTCGTGCCGCAGCGCTCCGAGGTGCTGCCGGCCGAGGTCGACGTCTCGACCCGGCTCACCCGGAACGTCACCCTGAAGGTGCCGATCATCAGCGCCGCCATGGACACCGTCACCGAGTCGCGCCTCGCCATCGCGATGGCCCAGCTCGGGGGCATGGGGGTCATCCACAAGAACCTCCCGATCGAGGACCAGGCGGCCGAGGTCGACCGCGTCAAGCGGTCGGAGAGCGGCATGATCGTCAACCCGATCACGCTGGCGCCCTCCAACCGCATCGTCGAGGCCCTCGAGCTGATGAAGAAGTACCGCATCTCGGGGGTGCCGATCACCGAGGACGGCAGCACCGAGGGCCGGCTCGTCGGCATCCTCACCAACCGGGACCTGCGTTTCGAGCGCCGCATCGACCGGCCGATCGGCGAGGTGATGACCCGCCGGGACCTCATCACGGTGCCGGTCGGGACCACCCTGCAGGACGCCCAGACCATCCTGCACCAGCACCGCGTGGAGAAGCTGCTGGTGGTCGACGGGGAGTTCCGGCTCAAGGGGCTGATCACCGTCAAGGACATCCAGAAGATGATCACCTACCCCACCGCGTCCAAGGACGAGCTGGGCCGGTTGCGGGTGGGGGCGGCGGTGGGCATCGCGAAGGACACGGTGGAGCGGTCCGAGGCCCTGGTGAACGCGGGCGCCGACGTGCTCGTCGTCGACACCGCGCACGGGCACTCCCGCGGGGTGATGGCGATGGTCGGCCAGCTCCGCGAGCGCTTCCCGAGCGTCGAGCTGGTCGCCGGCAACGTCGCCACCGCGGAGGGCACCGAGTCGCTGATCGCCCTCGGCGTCGACGGCGTGAAGGTCGGCATCGGCTCCGGGTCCATCTGCACCACCCGGGTCATCGCCGGCATCGGGATGCCGATGATCTCGGCCCTTGCCGAGTGCGGACAGGCCGCGCAGCGGCACGGCGTCCCAATCATCGCCGACGGCGGCGTGCGCTACTCGGGCGACATCACCAAGGCGCTGGCGGTCGGGGCCGGCGCGGTCATGATCGGGAGCCTGTTCGCGGGCACCGACGAGAGCCCCGGCGAGCTCATCCTCTACCAGGGGCGCAGCTTCAAGGAGTACCGCGGCATGGGCTCGATCGGAGCGATGCGCGCGGGCAGCCGGGACCGCTATTTCCAGGAGGACTTCGACCTCGCGAGCCCCCGAGAGGACGGCGAGAAGCTCGTGCCCGAGGGCATCGAGGGCCGGGTGCCCCACAAGGGGTCGATCGGGGCCATGATCCACCAGCTCGTCGGCGGCCTGCGCGCCGGCATGGGCTACTGCGGCTGCCCCACCATCGCCGACCTGCAGGAGAGCGCCCGCATGGTGCGCATCACCCCCGCCGGCATGCGCGAGAGCCACGTGCACGACGTGGTCATCACCAAGGAAGCACCCAACTACCGCTCGGAGTAGGCCCGCTTGGCGACACCGGGGCGTCGTCGAATCGACTTGAGGCCCCTCGTTTCGCATGCTGCCGTGGGTAAACGTTTCTGTTTACATGAACAGAAGCGTGGTGTATCGTGCCCGTGGGTGACCTCGACGGAGTTCCGGCGCTGGCTCAAGAAGCGCGGCTGCACGTTTCGCAACCACAGGGGTGGCAGCGGCCATCTGACGGTCAGGCGCGACGGGCGGACCTCGCAACTGCCGATGCACGGCGCGACTCGGGAGCTTGGCCCGAGGCTGATCGCGAAGATCAAGAAAGACCTGGGACTGCGCTGATGCTGGCCTATCCAATCACGCTGGTCGCCGACGACAACGACACCGTGATGGTGACCGCGCCGGATTTCCCTGAGCTCACGACCTTCGGCGACGACCGCGACGAAGCGATGGCCCGCGCTCGCGATGCGCTCGAGGAAGCGATCTCGGCGCGCATTCACGCCCGCCAGGACGTGCCCGCACCCGGTCGCGGCAGCCCCAGGGCCGCTCTGCCGACCCTCACCGCCGTGAAGCTGATCCTGTATCAGGGGATGCGGGACCAGCGTATCGGCAAGGCGGAGCTGGCGCGGCGCCTCGGCTGGCACCTGCCGCAGGTCGACCGCGTGCTGGACATTCGGCACCACTCGCGGCTCGACCAGATGGACGCCGCGCTGGACGCGATCGGCCGGCGCTTGCACGTATACGCGGAAGAGCGCCAGTAGCTTCGAACGGTCCGTAGCGATTCAGGGAAGCGCTTCCAGCGGGTGTTCGTCATCGAGTCTCGTTCGGCGTCTCGATGACGAGCTCCCGCGTGTCGCCGCCTCGGTCCAGGACCCGGACCGACACCGCGCCCGGCACCGGGCGCGGCAGGCGGTCCGCCCATTCGATGCAGACCAGGGCGCCTCCATCAGGCAGCTCTTCCAGGCCGAGGTCGTCGGTCTCCGCCGGTTGGAGCCGGTACAGGTCGACGTGCTGCACCCGTCCCCCGCCGTAGGCCTGAACGATCGTGAAGGTCGGGCTGCTGACCTCGTCGGGGTCGATGCCCAGGCCCTCCACGAAGCCCCGCACGAACGCGGTCTTGCCGGCGCCGAGGTCGCCGAACAGCATGACCACGGCGCCGGGTGACAGCCGGCGGGCCAGGTCGGCGGCGATGTCCGCGGTCTGCCGCTCGGAGTGACTCTGGTAGCGCGTGTCCACGTGCCTCCTCGTCCCGAAGGGAGAAGTCAGAGCGGCCGGCACTCCGGCTCCTGGTCGTGCCGGCCGACCTGGCCGCCCTCCAGACCGAGCAGGGCGGGCCCGAGCCGGTGCGCGAGATCGGTGGCGATGAGTCCCGCATGACCCTGCTCGGCCGCCGCGAGGTCTCCGGCGAGCCCATGCAGGCACACACCCAGCCCGCAAGCGGCCTCGATGTCCCCCAGCTGCGCGATCCACGCGGCCAGGACCCCGGTGAGCACGTCGCCGGCGCCGCCGGTGGCCATGCCCGGGTTGCCGGTCACGTTGATCCATACCGCCCCCGCCGGGGTCGCCACCAGGGTCCGCGACCCCTTCAGGACGACGAAGACCCCCTGCTCCACCGCGATATCCCGGGCGACCTCGAGGCGGTGGGCGGCCACGTGGGCGGCGGGCCTTCCGATGAGGCGCCCCATTTCGCCGGCGTGCGGGGTGAGGACCAACCCCCGGTCAGGACGCCCCCGGAGACCCGTGCAATCGCCGGCGAACACGTTCAGGGCGTCGGCGTCGAGCACCATGGGGGCCGGCGCGCGGTCCACGAGCTCGCGCACGAACCGGGCCACGCCGTCGCCGCGCCCGAGACCGGGTCCGACCGCCAGCGCGTCGCAGCGTTCGGCGAGCGCCGCCCCGGCCGCCCCGGCCGCGACGAGGCCGTCGCCGTCGTGGTCGAGCCCCAGGGTCATGTACTCGGGGGCGAGGGCGGCCACGGTGGGCTGGCAGGCGCGCGGCGTCGCCACCGTCACCAGACCCGCCCCCGATCGCAGGGCTCCGAGGGCCGCGAGGCCTGCCGCGCCCGTCTTCCCCGGCGAGCCGGCGGCGACGAGCACCCGCCCGTAGTCTCCCTTGTGCGTGTTCCGGTGCCGGCGCGGGGCGTGCCGCCGGGCCCACGCCCGTGTGATGACGTTCACGCGGGGCCCGTCGAGGGCGTCCACGACCGACTCGGGAATGCCGATATCGGCGACCACGACGGCGCCGGCCCGGCCCGCCGCGGGATCCAGCAGCAGCGGCAGCTTGGGGGCGCCCAGCGTCACGGTCAGGGTGGCGGCGACCGCCTCCCCGATCGGTTGCGGCATGTCCGCCGAGAGCCCGGACGGCAGGTCGACCGATGTCAACGGCACGTCCAGGGCAGCGAGGTCGCGAGCGATGGACCGCCAGTGCCCGGCGAGGGGCCGTGTCAGACCGGTGCCGAAGAGGGCGTCGATCACCAGATCGAATCCGCCGAGGTCCGCCCGCACCGTCTCCCATGGGGATGAGGTCGAGACGTCGACCAGGGGAACCCCCGCCTCACGGAGCGCCGACAGGTTGACCTGGGCGTCTCCCTCGATCTCGGCCGCCGGCGCGGCCAGGCACGCCCGCACCGCGGCCCCGCGCGCGGCCAGCAGGCGCGCCGCCACGAACCCGTCGCCGCCGTTGTTCCCCTTCCCGCACACGACGGCGATACGCCCGCGGTCCGCCAGCGAAGGCCAGCGCGACTCGATGGCGGCGACCACCTGCCGGCCCGCCTGCTCCATCAGGGTCAGCGACGGCACGCCGAGATCGGCGATGGTCCGCCGGTCCGCCTCACGCATCTGCGCCGTGTTCAGCACCCGCATCCTGTTCCGCCGTGTCAGGGTCACCCGGCGTTCGGGCCTGTCGGTTCGGCCGACTGCCCCGGCATGCCGCCACTCTCCGACGGGCACCGGCCGGGGCCGCGGTTCGTACCGACACCGGGTCCTGCCTCCGGACCGGCGAGTGGCGGCGGGCATCGGCGCGACCGTCCTGCCGTCCGCCGAACCGCCCCGGCATGCCGCCGCTCTCCGACGGCCGCCGGCCGCGGTTGGCGCAGATCCGGTCCTGCCTCCGCGACAGGCAAGGTGGCCGGCATCGGCGCGACCATGCTGCCCGCGCTCGGCCCGTCACCGAGGCGCTTCGCGTATGGTACCGTGGACGGCGTGAATCCGAACCCTGTCGACGCACCCGCCGCCCCCGCCGGAATCACCGAGGCCACCGTGAACGTGAACGGGGCGGTGACACCCGGCGACCGGGCGGTGGTCTCGGTCTTCGACCACGGCTTCCTCTATGGCGACGGCGTTTACGAGACCCTGCGCACCTACAACCGGCGGCCCTTCCTCCCCGACCGGCACCTCGCCCGGCTCCGCGCCTCGGCCGCGCGCCTGTCCCTGGAGGTCCCGCCGTCAGACGCAGAGCTCGAGTCCCGCATGCGCGACACCATGCAGGGCGTCCATCCGCAGGGCGAGGTGATGCTGCGGATTCTCGTCACGCGGGGCGTGGGCGACCTCGGCTACGACCCCGCCGTGTGTCGCACGCCGACGGTCGTCATCATCGCCCGCCCGCATCGCGAGTCGCCCGACCGCGTGCAGCGCGACGGCGTGCGGCTGGTCGTGGCCAGCGTCGTGCGCAACCACCCCCGCAGCGTCGACCCCGTCATCAAGTCGAACAACCTGCTCAATAACGTGCTGGCGATGCAGGAAGCCGTGCGTGAGGGCGCCTACGAGGCGATACTCCTCAACCACCGGGGCGAGCTCGCCGAGTGCTCGCAGTCGAACCTGTTCGTGGTGCGGGATGGCGTCGTCCTGACCCCGCCGCTCGACGCCGGGCTGCTCGAAGGGGTGACGCGCAACCTCCTGTTCGAGGTGGGCGCGGATGTCGGGGTGGCGGTCCGGGAGGCCGTGCTCCGAGAGTCGGACCTCCCGGACGTCGACGAGCTCTTCATCACCAGCACCACCCGCGAGGTGGTCCCCGCGGTGCAGGTCGGCAGCCGGACGATCGGGTCCGGCTCACCCGGCCCCGTGGCCCGACGCCTGCTGCAGCGGCTGCGCGAGAGGGCCGACAGTCTCACCCGTGCGCCGGACTGATCCCGCCACCTACTGCGTCCACTGCTGTAATCGCAGGTTGCCTTCGACAATCTCACCCGCACCCCCGACCGATCCCGCCACGTGCTGGCCGACCCGTTCCACCGGCGGTGTCCGGCCACCTCCACCACCGACGTAACCGGTCGGCGGCAGTGACTCGAGCGGACCCCGCCGAACCCGTGCGGCCGCCTGCCGCTTCCAGGGCGGCATCCGGCCGAACACCGACGTAACCGGTCGGCGGTAGTGGCTCGAGCGGAGCGCGCCGGGCTCCCCCGGCCGCCTGCCGCTTCCAGGGGCGGTATCCGGTCACACACCGACGTAGCCGATCGCGGGCGGTGACTCGAACGGAGCGCGCCGGGCCCGCCCGGCTGCCTGCCGCCCCCGCCGCGCCGGGTCACTCCCGATAGGCTTCCACGGGCGGGCAGGCGCAGACGAGATTGCGGTCGCCGTGGGCGTCGTCGATGCGTCCCACCGCCGGCCAGAACTTGTTCTCGCGCACGAACGGCAGGGGGTAGACCGCCTGCTCCCGCGAATAGGGGTGGGACCAGAAGTCAGCGGTGGCCTCGGCCGCGGTGTGGGGGGCGTTCTTCAGCACGTTGTCGGCGGGGTCGGCGGCACCATCCACGATGGCCTGGATCTCGCCGCGGATGGCGATGAGCGCGTCGCAGAACCGGTCGAGCTCCTCGCGCGGCTCGCTCTCGGTCGGCTCCACCATCATCGTGCCCGGCACCGGGAACGAGACCGTCGGGGCGTGGAACCCGTAGTCGATGAGGCGCTTCGCGACGTCGATCTCGTTGAGGCCGTGGCGCCTCAGCTCCCGCAGATCCAGGATCAACTCGTGCGCCACCCGCCCGTTGTCGCGGGCGTACAGCACGTCGTAGTGCGCGGCGAGTCGCGCCTTGACGTAGTTGGCGCCGAGTATCGCGGCCGCGGTGGCCTGCCGCATGCCGTCCGGGCCGAGCATCCGGACGTATCCGTGAGAGATGAGGAGAATGCTGGCGCTCCCCCACGGCGCCGCCGCGATCGCAGGAATCGCCCGCTCGCCGCCGACCGGCACCAGTGGATGCCCGGGCAGATACGGCGCGAGGTGTTTCGCGCACGCGATGGGCCCCATGCCGGGTCCCCCGCCGCCATGGGGAATCGCGAACGTCTTGTGCAGGTTGATGTGGCAGACGTCGGCCCCGATCGCGGCGGGGCTGGTCACCCCGACCTGGGCGTTCAGGTTCGCCCCGTCCATGTACACCTGACCACCGGCGTCGTGGACGACGTCGCAGATCTCCCGGATGGCGTCCTCGAAGACCCCGTGCGTGGACGGGTACGTGATCATCAGCCCGCACAGGGCGTCGCGGTGCGCCGCCGCCTTGGCCCGCAGGTCGTCGAGGTCGACGTTGCCGCCGTCGTCGCAGGCCACCACCACGACCCGCATCCCCGCCATGGTCGCAGTCGCCGGGTTCGTGCCGTGCGCGGACGCCGGAATCAGGACCACGTCGCGGCCGCCGCCGCCGTGATCGCGGTGCCAAGCGCGAATGACCATGAGCCCCGCGAACTCCCCCTGCGCTCCCGAGTTCGGCTGCAGCGACACCGCGGGCAGCCCGGTGATGGCGGCCAGCGACGCCTCCAGCTCGCTGAAGACGGTGCGGTAGCCCTCGGCCGTGTCCACTGGCGCAAACGGATGGACGGCGGCGAACGCTGGCCAGCTCACGGCACGTATCTCGGAGGCCGCGGTCAGCTTCATCGTGCACGACCCGAGGGGAATCATCGAGGTGTCGAGGCCCAGATCGCGCCGCTCGAGCTGCTTCAGATAGCGCATCATCTGCGTCTCCGACCGGTGCCGGTGGAAGACCGGGTGGGTCAGATACGCCGACGTGCGCACGAGCTGCTCCGGCCAGTCGGGGCGCGCTTCCTCCTCCGCCATCGCCGCGTCCGCGGCCTCGACGTCGGGCGGCGGGGCCGGCCGGCCCAGGGCGTCGGCGACGAGCGACACGATGTGAGCAACGTCGCCCGGGGTCGTGGTCTCGTCGAGCGCGAAGCCCACCGCGCCGTCGCCGCGGTATCGGAAGTACATGCCGTCGGCGTCGGCCCGGGCCCGCAGGCGCCCTGTCGCCTCCGCGGGCAGCGGCGTGGTGACGGTGTCGAAGAAGTGCCGGTGCGCCGGCGCGAGGCCCAGCTCGCGCAGGCCGTCGGCCAGCCGCCCGGCCAGCCCGTGCACACGGCCGGCGATGGCGCGCAGGCCGTCCGGGCCGTGGTAGACCGCGTAGAAGCCGGCGAGGTTGGCGAGCAGGGCCTGGGCGGTGCAGATGTTCGAGGTCGCGCGGTCGCGCCGGATGTGCTGCTCGCGCGTCTGCAGCGCCATCCGATGGGCGGGGCAGCCGTGCCGGTCGACGGACAGCCCGATGATGCGTCCCGGCACCTGCCTGACGAGGTTCTCGCGGGTGGCGAAGAAGGCTGCGTGCGGTCCGCCGTAGCCCATCGGCACGCCGAACCGCTGCGAGTTGCCCACGACCACGTCCGCCCCGCTCTCGCCGGGCGGCGCCATCAGCGTCAGGGCCAGCAGGTCGGTGCAGACGGCGGCCAGCGCGCCCGCGCCGTGAGCGCGCGCCACCACCTCGGCCACCGGGAGGACCGCGCCGTCCTCGGCCGGGGTCTGAAGCAGGACGCCGAAGACGCTCGCGTCGAACCGCATCGCCCCCGGGTCGCCCACCTCGACCGCGATGCCCAGCGGCTCGGCCCGGCCCCGCACGACGTCGATGGTCTGCGGAAAGCAATGCCGCGACACCAGCAGCCGGTCCGCACCCGGCGAGGTGCGCGCCCGGACGCGGTGCATCATCGCCATCGCTTCCGCCGCCGCGGTCGCCTCGTCGAGGAGCGAGGCGTTCGCCACCGGCATCCCCGTCAGGTCGCCCACCATCGTCTGGTAGTTCAACAGGGCCTCGAGGCGCCCCTGCGCCACCTCCGCCTGGTACGGCGTGTAGGGGGTGTACCAGCCGGGGTTCTCGAACACGTTGCGCAGGATGACGCTCGGGGTGATGCAGTCGTAGTAGCCCAGGCCCATATAAGCCCGGCCGGGACGGTTCCGGCCGGCGAAGTCGCGCAGGCGGGCGAGGTACTCGGCCTCGGTCTCCGGTCCCGGCGTCCGCAAGGGGACGTCCAGGCGGATGTCGGGAGGCACGGCCTCGTCGACGAGGGCATCGAGCGAGGCGGCGCCCACCGCGGCCAGCATCGCCTCGACGTCGTCGGGGCGGGGCCCGATGTGCCGCTCCGAGAACCGGTCCGCTCGTGGATGGGTCACGCCGCGTCCGCCTACTTCACCAGCTCGGCATAGGCGGCCGAGTCGAGGAGCCCGGAGGCGGCGGCGGGGTCGGTCAGCTCGATCGCCATCATCCAGGTGCCGTGGGGGTCCGCGTTCACCGTCTCGGGGGCCGTCGCGAGCGCCGCGTTGACCTCGGTCACCCGGCCCGCGAGCGGGCAGTAGAGGTCGGACACCGCCTTCACCGACTCTATCGACCCGAACTGCGCGCCCTGCTCGAGCTGCCGCCCCACCTCGGGCAGCTCGACGTACACCACGTCGCCGAGCTGGGCCTGTGCGTAGTCGGTGATGCCGACCCGGGCCGTCGTTCCCGAGATCAGGATCCACTCGTGGTCCTTCGTGTAGAGCCGGTCAGTCGGATACATGGCTGCTCATCTCGGGCGTTTGTAGAACGGCAGCGACACGACGCGGGCCGGCACCCGGCGCCCGCGGACATCCACCTCGTACCCGGTGTCGGGCGCGGCGCCCGCGGCCGGGACGTAGGCGAGGGCGATGGCCTTCTCCAGAAACGGCGTGCGCGTGCCGCTGGTCACCCGGCCCACCTCCTCGCCGCCCGCGTGAACGCCGTAGCCGTGCCGCGCGATGCCCGGCCCCGACATCTCGAGACCCACGAGCTTGCGCCCCACCCCGGCCTCGCGCTGCCTCGCGAGAGTCTCGCGCCCGATGAACTCGGGCTTGTCCCAGCCCACGATCCAGCCGAGGCCGGCCTCGAGCACCGTCGTCGTGCGGTCGATGTCCTGGCCGCTGAGCCGCATCGCCGCCTCGAGTCGCAGGGTGTCGCGGGCGCCCAGCCCCGCCGGCTGCAGCCCGTGATGTCGGCCGGCCGACATCAGCGCCGTCCAGAGCCGGTCGGCCGCCTGCGGGGCCACGAAGAGCTCGAGTCCGTCCTCTCCGGTGTAGCCGGTGCGCGAGACCGTCGCGCGGATGCCCGCCACCTCGCCGGTGGCGAAATGGTAGTACCGGACGGCCGCGAGGTCGACGTCCGTCAGCGGCTGCACGACGTCGAGGGCCCGCGGCCCCTGAATCGCGAGCAGGGCGTATCGCGAGCTGGTGTTCACGGCGACCGCGTCGCCGACGCCCGCGATGTTGTCCCTGATCCACTCGAAGCCGGTTGCGATGTTGGCGGCGTTGACCACCAGCATGAAGTGATCGTCGGCCAGCCGGTACACCAGCAGGTCGTCGACGAACGTGCCCTCGGGCGTCGCCAGCGCCGAGTACTGGGCCTGGCCCACGGCCAGACGGCTCGCGTCGTTGGTCGATATCCGCTGCACGGCGGCGAGGGCGTCCGAACCGGCGACCTCGATCTCGCCCATGTGGCTGACGTCGAAGAGCCCCGCCGCCCGCCGCACCGCGAGGTGCTCCTCGCTGATGCCGGCGTACTGAAGCGGCATCTCCCACCCCGCGAACGGCACCATCTTCGCGCCGAGGGCGACGTGACGGCCATGCAGGGGCGTCTTGAATCGGGCGGAAGCCGAGGCGTCGGTCATGACACGGTAGGGTCGGCCGTGGCGGGCGGTCCGTGCCGGAGCGCCGGATGCGGAAAGAGATCCGGCCGCGGACGCGGACGCGCGGCCAGCCGCGAGCGCGCCGGAAGAACCTGCTAGAAACGTACTATGGGACCCGCGGGGGGTCAAGGCGCGGTCCTCCCCGCCCCCTCCCGGTCCCGGAACAGCTCTCGGGCGTGAGCCACCCGCCGGCGGAGCGGAGCCGGCCCCGCGGCTCAGGACGGATGACGCAGGTACGATTGGAGCGTATGGTAGCTGATGCCGAGCACCTCGCAGGTACGCCGCTTGTTGCGGCCGCAGCGTTCGAGCATCAGCCGCGCATAGCGGCTGCCCCAGGCGCGCATCGATTCCCCCCGGACGATGGACGGCTCGAGCAGCTCCGTGTAGTCGCGCGTCAGCTCGACGGGCAGGTCGCCGAGGCCGATCGTGTCCCCGGTGGCCAGGGCCAGGGCCCGTTCGACGACCCGTTGCAGCTCCCGCACGTTCCCGGGCCACTCGTGAGTGCGCAGGGCGTCCGCAGCGCTCTCCGACAACCTCAGCCGGCGGAGTCCGTCATGCCGGGCCAGAAAGTGCTCGGCGAGCATGACGATGTCCTCACAGCGCTGACGAAGAGGCGGAACGTGCAACTCTACCCCGGCGAGGCGGTAGTAGAGGTCGGTGCGAAAACGCCCCGCGTCAGCCAGTCTCCGCAGCTTCTGGTTCGTCGCCACGACGATGCGGATGTCCACCGCTCGGGCCCCGTGGCCGCCGACCCGCTCCACCGACAGCTCCTGAATGGCCCGCAGCAGCTTGGCCTGGGCGGCCGGCGACAGATCGGCGACCTCGTCGAGAAACAGCGTGCCCTGGTCTGCGAGCTCGAACTTGCCGCGGCGGGCACGCACTCCCGTGGCGACCCGGTCCTCGATGCCGAACAGCTCCGCTTCCAGCAGGGTCTCGACGAGGGCGGCGCAATTCACGGCGACGAAGGGCCCCCGGCGCCTTCGGCTCAGCTCGTGGACCTGTCGGGCCACCAGCTCCTTGCCCGAACCGCACTCCCCCTCGATCAGGATCGTGAAGTCGGTCGCCGCCACCCGTTCGATCTGCTCCCGAAGGCGGCGCATCGGCGCGCTCGATCCGACCAGCGGCGCCGCCGGCTCCGGCGGCTGGCCGGCCGGCGGCGCCGCCTGATTTCGGGACGCGATGAGCAGACCGACCACCCGCGCCGCCTGTCGCAACGCCTGCCTGTCCCACGTGTCGAGCGCGAAGCCGGGACTGATGCTCACCTCGAGCGCCAGATCGGCGTACGAGGGCACCGGCATGGGAAACCGCAACGACGCGTCGCTCGGTCCCTCGCGCGCGGCCAGCGGAAGCGCGGGGGCCGCCGTCAGCCGGGCGCCGCGAATCGGTACCAGACGCTCCAGGGCCGCCGGCACCGCGGCCTCCAGCACGCCCGTCTTCCCACCGCCGGCGATTCTCGACTCGAGGACGGCGAGGAATTCCGAGAAGCGCTGGCCGCGTTCGACGAAGTCGTCGCGGTGAGCGACCGGTTTCGGACCCGACATCGACAGGTCAGCCATGGTGATAGCGCGAGCCTGACAAGAGTGCCGCCAGGGGCTCCGGGATGAACGCCGAACACAGTCCGTCATGCGTGTCGTGCGAACAAGCGCACGAATGGTATTCAATCGACACGAGAAGATCAACGTGATTGCACTGTACCCCGCCTGAAATCTCCGATCCGTTCGGCCGGCCGAGCCGGCGTCGACCCCGGGCTGACCGAGGTCAGGCCCTCTCCGGAAGGTCTATCGGCGGGTCGAACCGCACCGCTCCACGATAGACCAGGCCGCGGTCCGGCGGGATGGCGGTCACCCAGGCCCGCACGAATTCACCCGGCGCCCGCAACTCGCTCCCGGTCGTCGACAGCCGCAGCACCGTCTTCATTCCCGGGCGAAGCCGGGTCGTCGTTTCCACCAGCGCTCCTCCGGGAGAGATGTCCACCAGCAACGCTTCCAGACCGGGCTGCAGGCGCACCGCCCGCAACCACGTCAGATCGGCCGCAATGCGGCGAGGGTCCCGTCGTCGCTCGACGCGCCCGCCGGTCATCGGACCACCCACGACACGGTGTCCCGGTCGAACTCGAGAATGCGAGTGCGGCCGGTCGCGCCCAGAACCCGCACCGCGAGCTGCCGGCCCGACCGATGATGCAGATAGAGGGTACCGCTCGTCGCGGTGCCCAGCGGGCTGAACGTCAGGCCGTCGGACGCGCCGAACCGAATCGGATCCGAACCCGCCGGCAGCGTTTCGCCGCCCGCTATGCCCGGCATGTCGGCCGCGATGCCGATGGCGACGCCGGGAAACCGGTCGCCGACACGTTCGAAGTCGGTCAGCCTCGCATCCACCCCGCTTCGGATGTCTCGCGCCCGGAGGCCGTCGCCGTCTCCGTCGGCGTACATCGCGTACCGGTAGCCGTCGCCCGCGCTCTCGAACCGCAGCCCGACATGGACCGACTGCGTCACCGCCCGCACCCGGGTCGACTGGGCGAGGGCCGCGAGATGGCGGGCAGCGGCGGCGGTGCGAATGCCCTCGAGTCCCGACTGCATCGACGGCAGCGCGAGCGCGGCCGAGACGCCGAGCAACAGGAGCACGACGCCGGCCTCGACCAGCGTGAACCCCGCGGTGCGAGCGCGTTCGCGGGGGCGGCCGGTCCTAGCCCGCCCATCGTCGCCGGCGGCTCCGCTGGGCGCCCAACCAACCCTGCAAGGAGTCTGCACCGTTCTACGGCGCAGACTCCTGGGCTCGCATCGCGTGCAATCGGACGTGCCCCGGGGGCTGCCCCCCGGGACACGCCCGCACGAACCGCTACGGACGCTGGCCTGCATCGGATCCGGCCGCCGCGACGGTCACCAGCGGCTTCAACCTGAGGAAGGTGCGCTCGCCGATGCCGCGCACGTCCATCAGGTCCTCGATTCTCTCGAAGCCGCCGTGCTCGCGCCGGTACTCGAGAATCCGCTCCGCGGTGCGCGGCCCGACCCCGGGCAGCGTCTCGAGCTCCATGGCCGTCGCGGCATTGAGATCGATCAGCTCCGACTCCGCGCGCGGCGCCTCGGGCGGCGCCGTCTCCTGGACCTCGGCCGCACCCCACTGGCCTGCGCACAACGCCAGAACCATCACCATGCTCCACAGCACTCTTCGCATCTTCTCTCTCCTGATGAAGGGAACCCGTGGCCACCGCCCCCCCGGGAGTCGGTGGCCGACACACGCCCCGCCGCCGGTGCGGCAACCCAAGAAACCAGGCCGGGCACGCGGGCGGCCGCGTGGCGGCGGGAACCGTGAGAGTGAGCAAGAGACGGGCCAACATCCCGGCGGCGCAGCAGGATTCCGACAAGTACCACGTTTGCAGGAACTTGCCGCCGGATGGGAACAAGGGCGGCAAACGCGTTGCGCGGACGGAAGGAAACTGCCGGTCTCCACCGTGCCTCGAGAACCCGCTCCCTTGGCGTCAACCGCGGATCCGCAACGGACGCCGCAAGTTGACGCAGGGCCCGGGGACGTCGCCAACCGGCGGGCGCAACCGGACCGGCGCCGGCCAGCCTGTCGGAGCAATCGAAGGCGACGAGGCGCCCGTCCGTCCACCGTCCGTCCCTGCCGGGGGTGCACGACACGATTGTTGGATGACCGCCCTCAGCCCGCACAAGCCAGTCGAGCCTGCAGTTTTCGGTGTGGTGCTCGGTGCCGTCCAACTTTCTTGTCGTGCCCCCCCTGCCGCCCTGCCGGTGGCCGGTAGTGGCCGGTTCGCGTCGAGGCCGAAGTGGCGTATACTGAAGTGTTCAGAGGGGGCCACCGTCGGCTGGGTGGTGGTCTGCGCGAGCAAACTCGCATCTCCCGCGTCCCCATCGTCCAGAGGCCTAGGATTCAGCCCTTTCAAGGCTGAGACACGGGTTCGAATCCCGTTGGGGACGCCATCGCTCGCCCGGTCTCCGTCCGAGACCGTCATGCGCCCCTTCCAGCGTCCAGCGCCGGTGCGTGGTAACTTCTTGTGAAGTTGCCGTGCGCGGGGACGCCGGTCGACATCCCCATGCGGCGGATTCGTTGGCGACAGGGCCGCCTGCAGGGTGCGCGGGAAGCGTCATGGGACATCGAATCGCGTGGGCGTTGCGGGCCGTGGCCTTCTGCGCCGTTGCGGCTTCGGCGGCCGCCGCGGGCCAGGCTCCCTCCTCCGGAAGCGCTCCCGCGCCGGACGTCGCTCCCCTCGCCCTGACCCCCGTCGAGTACAACAACACCATCGCCGACCTCCTGGGCCTGCCCCGGGACGGCGACCGGTGGCCGGCGCGCCCCGCCCTCGCCGACCGCATCAGCCCTCGGCGCGAGCCGAGCAAGGGCGTCTTCGCGGCGCCGCCGCCCCCGCCGGTGTGGCCGTGGCGCTTCCCGGCCGAGACCGGCTCCGAGGGCTTCGAGGGCATCGCCGAGGGGCAGGCGCCGTCGTCCTACCAGGTGGAGGAGCTGCACCTGGCGGCGATGCACTTCGCGTCGTTCGCCCTCGTATCGCCGACCTTCTTCGCCTGCGACGGGTGGGCCGCGCTGCCCCCCGCCGAGCAGGCGGCCTGCGCGTGGGCGAGCCTCGAGCGCTTCGCCCGGCGGGCCTACCGCCGGCCCCTCGACGCCAGGGAGGTCCGGCGCCTCGAGGCGTTCTGGCGGGCCAACGCGGCGGCCGGGCCCCTCGACGAGGCGGTCGCACTGACGGTGGCGGGCATCCTGCAGACGCCGACGTTCCACTTCAGGATCGAGCCGCGCGAAAGCGCCGGCGACGCCGCCGCCGCGCCACTGGGCCGGTGGGAGCTGGCGTCGCGCCTCTCCTACTTCCTGTGGGACTCGATGCCCGACGAGGCGCTGTTCGCGGCGGCCGAGGCGAGCGGGCTCGACACCCGGGCCGGCATCGAGGCCCAGGCCCGACGGATGCTCGATGACCCCAGGGCCCGGCCCGCGGTCGTGCGCTTCCACCACCAGTGGCTCGGCACCGACGACGTGCTGCTCGTCGCGCCCGCCCGCCGCGCCTTCGGGCCTCTGTTCGGCCTCGAGCCGCGGCTCGCCACCGCCCGCGACGACGACGTGGAGTGGCCGGCCGTCATGGGCCCGGTGCGCCACTCGATGAGGCTCGAGACGGAGCTCTTCGTCGAGCGCACCGTCTTCGACGGCGCCGGCACGTTCACGGCCCTGATGACCGACCACCACGGCTACATGTCGGACGTCACCGCGCCCATCTACGGCGCCGGCGCCCAGCGCGCCGGCGGCCCCGAGGTCACCCGGACCATCGACCTCGTGGTCGCCTCCATCGGCCGCCGGAAGCCGTTGACCTTGTATCCGGCCAGCTTCCCGCCCGAGGAGCGGGCGGGGGTGCTTACCCTGCCGTCGGTGCTCGCCCTCGGCGCCTACGCGGTGCAGCCGGGGCCAATCCCGCGCGGCGTGCGGGTGCTCGAGCGGCTCGCCTGCATGCACCTCGGCACCCCCGTCCAGGGGGCGGAGACGGCCCTGCCCCCCGACACCCTGACGGCGGAGAGCACCAACCGCGAGCGCACCGCCGCCGCCACCCGACCCGGGACGTGCGACACCTGCCACCGGACCATCAACCCGCCGGGGTTCGCCTTCGAGCACTACGACGCCATCGGCCGGTGGCGCTCGCACGACAACGGCCGGCCGGTCGACGCGAGCGGCTCGCTGACCCTGGCCGGCGGCGAGCGAATCGCGTTCGCCGACGGCGTCGACTTCGCGCGGCAGCTCGCGGCGAGCCGCCGTGCGCGCGACTGCTACGTGCTGCACTGGACGCGCTACGCGCTCGGCAAGCGGCTCGACGCGGCGGCGCCGGGGCTCGACGCGCTGCAGGCGGGCTTCCGCGCCGACGACTCCATCGAGGAGCTGCTGGTGTCGATTGCCGGCAGCGACCTCTTCCGCCGGCGGTCGGGCGCCGGCGCGACGGGAGGCCGCGAATGATCTCGCGACGACGCGTGCTGCGAATGGGTGGGCTGACCGCCCTCGGGGCGGCGATTCCCGACGCGGCGCTGCGGGCCTTCGCTCCCGAGGCGGCGCCGGTCCGGCGGCTCGTCGTCATCAGCCACTGCCACGGCTGGCCCTACGAGGGCTGGCGGCTGCTCCACCCCGGCCGGTCCGCCGGCGAGCCGTGGGCGCTCGACCTCGCGCCGCTCGCGGCGGGCGGCTTCAGCCGCTCCCTCGCCCCGCTCCACCCGCACCGCCGGCGCGTGCTCGCGCTCGACGGATTGTCGCTGGCCACGGCCGAGCTCGACGCCGGGGGCAACCGACACGACCGGGGCTGGATTCACGCCTGGACCGGCGACAACGCCGACTTCGCGGCGCGCGACACGCGCTCCGTCTCGCCGTCGCTGGATCAGATCGTCGCCGCGCACGTCGCGAGGCCCGACCGGCTGCCCTCGCTCGAGCTGTCGCTCGACGCCGCCCTCGAGGCGGGGCGGCCCATCAGCTACAGCCTCGGCGGCATGCGCCTGCCGGCCGAGCGCTCGCCGCTGGGGGCCTGGAACCGGGTGTTCGGGCCGGCCTCGTCCGGCGATGCGGTGGGCCGGCGCCGCCGCACCACTCTCGACTTTGCGTACCGCGAGTACCGCGAGCTGGCCCCCCGCTTCACGGCCGCCGAACAGGCCCGCCTCGAGACCCACTTCGGACTCGTCGAGCGGCTGGGCCACCGGCTGGAGAGCCTCGCCACCCTCGCGTGCGAGGCCCCGGCACAGCCCGCGGCCGAGTTCGAACGTTACGACCTCGGTTTCGACGCGTTCACCGACGTCGTCGCGGCCGCCTTCAGCTGCGACATCACCCGGGTGGTCACGCTGTCGCTGGGCGAGATGCCCACGGCCGAGTTCGGGGCCGACCACATCAGCGACAAGGTGCACAAGGGCATCGCCCACTACATTCACGAGGACCCCGCCAAGTACGCCGCGATGACCGATTACGTCCGCCATCACGCGGCCCAGGTCGCCCGGTTCGTGAGCACCCTCGAGGCGGTTCCCGACGCCGGCGGCGGGTCGCTCATGGACAACACCCTCATCGTCTGGGGCTCCGAGCTCGGCGACGGGTGGCACGGCTACGCCCACTACTGCCCGGTGCTCATCGGCGGCGAGTGGGCGTTCCGCACGGGGCGCTATCTCCACTGGCCGCACGAGACGCCAGCGGAGATGCGGGTACCGTCGCAGGTGCTCGCGAGCGGCGCCACGCGGTTCTCGGGCATCCCCCACCAGCGGATGCTGGTCAGCGTGGCCCGGGCGATGGACCTCGACGTCGGTCACGTGGGCCTGAAGCACGCCCGCGGGCAGCGCGGCGACTTCATCGACGTAAGCGGCCCGCTGGCCGGGCTCGTCGCTTAGTAAATTGAACGAGATGAGGTTGCCAACTGCACCTGGGGGCAGCCCGTTTTCTGCGGGAAGACGCGCTCTGCACGTGGGCAAGGTAATCTCCGTCGGCATCCTTGGGAGTTCGCGCGGTAGAACGGCGCGGGCTCGTGGGGGCATGGTTGGGCGCCGACGGAAGCCGAAGGCGGCGATTGGCGGGCTGGAGGGAAGTCGGCGACGTTGCCGGGAAGAAGAGCGAAGGAGAGTCGCGATGAATCACCGAGTTCTCGTGCGGTTGGCGGCGGCGGTTGCGGCGGCGCTCCTCGCGCCGGCCCTGGCGGCGGCGCAGTCCACGCCGGCGGAGCTCCGCACGGAGTGGGGGGCGCCCGACCTGCGGGGGGTCTGGAACAACTCGACCCTGACGCCGTTCCAGCGACCCGCGGCGCTCGGCCACCGCGAGTTCCTGACGGAGGAGGAGGCGGCCGGCATCGAGCAGCGCAACACCGACCGCAACCAGGAGCTCGCGGCCCGTGGGGCGCTGCGGACGGTGGCCGACCCGGACGGCAGCGTCGACCGCGGCGTCGACGGCGCCCCCGGGTCCTACAACAACTTCTGGATGGAGCGCGGGAGCACCGTGCTCCCGACTCGGCGGACCTCCGTCATCGTCGACCCGCCGAACGGCCGGCTGCCGGCCCTCGTGCCCGAGGTGGCGGCGTGGCTCGACTCGGACGAAGCGCGGCGGCTCGCGGCGGTGCGGGGCGGGCGGCTCCCCACCGACCACTACGATCAGCTCGACCTCGGCGACCGGTGCATCTGGTACCGCGGCGTCCCCTCGTTCCCCACCGCGTACAACAACAACTACCAGATCTTCCAGACCCCCGACGTGGTGGCGATCGTGCAGGAGCACATCCACGACACGCGCTTCATCCCCCTCGACGGGCGCCCCAACATCCCCGAGTCGATACGCCAGTACGCGGGCGACTCGCGCGGCCGCTGGGAGGGAGACACGCTGGTGGTCGAGACCACGCACTTCAACGAGCACGCCTTCATCCGGAACTTCAACGCCAACCTCAGCCAGGCCCTGCACGTCGTCGAGCGCTTCACGCGCCTCGACGACGACACCCTCGGCTACGAGTTCACGGTCACCGACCCCAACACGTGGACGCGCCCCTGGGGCGGCTCGCTGCCGATGTCGCGCGGCGAGGGCCCGATGTTCGAGTACGCCTGCCACGAGGGCAACTACGGGCTGACGAACATGCTCGCGGGGTCGCGCATCCAGGAGCGGGAGGCCGGAGACCGGTAGCACACAGCCTCGGGCCAGTTTCCCTCGAACGATCGAGCGTTCCCGATGACGGCACTCCAGCAACGCGCCGAAGCAGCGGCGAAGAGGTTCAGCGCGGCCAGAACGCCGGTGGTCGTCGAATTCGCCGGCGTTCCGAAGGCAGGCAAGAGCACGACGATCGGCCAGGTGCATGCGTTTCTGAAGCGGTGCGGGTTCCGGGTCGAGGTCGTGGTGGAACACGCATCGATCTGTCCGATTCGGGACAAGAAGCACGCCAATTTCAACGTCTGGACCGCCTGTGCGACGTTGTCTCAGATTCTGGAGAAAACGCAGATTCCGTCCGGGCCGAGCGATCCGGACATCCTGCTTCTCGATCGGGGTTTGTTCGACGCCGTGAACTGGTTCGCGGTCATGGAGCGTCTCGCCAGAATCCGCCGGGCAGAGCGTGAATCGATCGAGAGATTCCTCCTGATGGACGACTGGCGCAGGCGAATCACCGGCGTGATCGTGATGACCGCGTCACCCGCCGATTCGATGGAACGCGAGCGCGGCCATCTGCCCGTCGAGGGCGGATCCGGTTCCATCATGAACGACGACGTGCTGCGCACGATGCTCGACACGACCAGAGCGACCGCCGCACGACTGGGGAAGAAGCACTTCCGGATGTTCGAGGTCGACACGTCCCGGGGTCCTTCGGCCGGTCCCCGGGCGACCGCGGAGGAGGTCGCCGACCTCGTCCTCCGACTGATCGAGGATCAACTCGAGGAGGAGATACTGTCTCTACCGGAGGCCGCCGTGGCGCCCCTCTTCGACGACACGACCTGGCTCGGAAGGACGGCGGCGAAAGAGCTGGTCGATCTTTTCGCCGGCCAGGGCACGTTCACGAGCCGCGAGAGCGTGGAATCCGATTTCGGGCGGGTGCAGGCCCTGCCGGTCGTGGCCGTGCGCAACGGGAGCGGGGATCTTCTGCGACTGAAACGAAGGGAGCAGCACGAGGACAGCCCGCTCCACGGCAAGATCGTGATTTGGGCCGGGGGGCACGTCAGACGGGAGGATGGTGACAACGGTCCATCCATCGTGCAGGGCGCGGTGCGCGAGCTTCAGGAGGAGCTCCGCATCAGCGTCGAGCCCACGGATCTGAAGTTGCTCGGCGCCGTCTGGATCCGTAGCCGAGACAGCGACAGGACGCGGCGCCACGTGGCCATCGTCCATGAGTGGCAAGCGAGAACCGACGATGTCGCCATCGCTCTGAGCGCAACGGAGTTCTTCGAGCGCCGGGGAACATCACTCAGCGGGAGCTTCGTGACGCCGCATCGGCTTGCCGCCGATGTCGACAGCGGCTTGATCTGCGAGCCCTGGAGCGTCGAGATCGTCCGCCAGCTCCTGCCCGAACGCGAGCTGGTCGAACCAAGGCTGGTCTGACGCCAGCTCTGGCCGTCAACCGCCGTTCGCAGTCAGGTATCGCCGGCCCGAGAGCACCATGGCGCCGAGGCCCAGGCAAGTGGCCACGAACCAGAACAGGCCACCGAGCCACGGAATCGCGAACAGCGGATAGAGCGCGAGGATGCCGACGGCCACGGCCGCGTACGGCGACGGGTCGGTCCTGCCCGCCCGGGTGAGCAGCTGCCCTCCGGCCCAGACCGCGATGGGGAGCTTCGCCACGTACACCGCCACCCCGAACAGCAGCACGGCGATGATGCCGACCGGCAGCCCGATCCCCGTAGCCATCACCACCACCGCCCCGATCGGGACGATCAGGAACGCGCCGAACCCGAGCAGCGCGCCGAGGGTGGGCTCTCCCGCGACCACGGCCGCGAGCTGCCCCACCAGGCGCCGGAACAGCGCGACGGCGAGGAGGCCGGCGAACATCGCCGCCCCGGTCTGCCAACCCCAGAAGAGGACCCCGCCGTCGTCGTCGTCGACCGGCTCCTCGTAACGCACCTCGCCTCCCACGAGCGCCGCCGCTTCCGCGCTCAGGGGTATCCGCGTCCGGTAGTCGAGGTCGCCCTCGATGCGCGCGCCGGGGTCGAGGTCGAGGCGGTCGGCAATCACGGTGGCGTCGCCGCGGACGGTGCCGCGGACGATGATCTCCCCCGCCGCCACGCGCAGGTTCTCCTCCACCACGCCGTCGAGCTCCACCGAGCTGGCGGCGGCCGCCACGCCACCCCTGATCACGGCGCCATCGAGAATCTGCAGGCGGTTCGCGCCCGCGATCAGGTCGCCGTCGATGGTGGCGTTCACGATGACCTGTTCCCCGACCACCCGGGAGGAATCGCCCACGGGGCCGCGCAGGTCGATGGTCCTGGCCGCCGCGAACAGGTCGCCGGCGACCTGCCCGTCCAGGCGCATCCGCTGCGCCCCCGCCACCAGGTCGCCGGCCAGCCGGCCGTCGATGCGAATCGACTCGCTGGCCGCGTAGAGGTCTCCCTCGCGAACCTCCCCGGCCGGGACGGTCACCGCCAGCGCACCCGCGAAGACAGTGCCCTGCCCGTCGGACAGCTCGCTGACCCCGCCGGTCCCGGCCGGGTCGGTCACCACCAGACCCACCTCGGGCGGCTGCGATCGGGCCGGCGCCGGCGCGGCGGCAACGGCCATGGTCAGGATCGACGCGATGGACGCCCTTCGAAGCATGTGTCTCCTCCTGCCGCGCATGGTGTCGTCCCCCGGCCGTCGAGAGCAACCCGATTCCGATTGACGGCCACCGGGGGCGGGTCACCGGTCGGGAGGCGCCGGTGGCCGGTCGCACTGCCCCGATCGCCGGATCGTGCGGACGGAACCCGGCGGAACGAAACGGAGAGCGGCCCGGCGCCCGGGTGACCCCGGCGCCTTGCCTGCTCACCACGGGAATATCTCGCGCAGCCGGCGGGCCTGCCTGCGGGACAGCGCGACCGTGCCCGCGCCGGGGCACACGATGGTGCAGGCACCAGCGTCGGCGGGCCGGATCTCGGCGATCCTGCCGAGGTTGACCAGACAGCTCCGGTGGGCGCGGAAGAACCGGCCCAGCAGCTCCCGCTCGAGCTCGGAGAGGGTGCGGTCGACGAGGAACCGACCGGCCGCGGTGCGGGCGAAGACCAGCGTGTCCTCCGCCTCGAACCAGACGATCTCGTCCGGGTCGAGCAGGAGAACCCCGGAGCCGCGCCGGACGCTGATGCGATGGGGCCGCGGCGCCGCGGCGGTTCCGGGACCGACGGATCGCCGAAGGGCATCGAGCTCGTCGAGGATGCGCCGCGCGGGGCCGGCGCCGCCGATGCGCTCGCGCACGCGGTCGAGGGCCTCGGCGAACCGCTCCCGGCCGACCGGCTTCAGAAGATAGTCGAGCGACCGCACCTCGAACGCGGGGACGGCGTAACGGTCGTAGGCGGTGACGAAGACCACGTGGGGGACGTGCCTCACCCGCTCGAGTACGTCGAAGCCCGTACCCTCGGGCATCTGCACGTCGAGGAAGCACAGGTCGGGCGTGGCCTCGTCGATCAGCCGGACCGCCGCCTCGGCGTCGGCGGCCTCCCCCGCGAGCTCGAAGTCGGGGTGCGCGGCGAGCAGCCGCTTGATCCGGTCGCGGGCCGGCTTCTCGTCGTCGATGACGACGCAACGGCAGCTCATGGCGCGTGCTCCGCGGCCCCCGCGGGGACCGGCGTTACAGGCAGGGTCAGCCGGGCGCGGGTCCCCGCGCCGCCTGGCCCGGCCGACAGATCGAGGGCCGCGCGCCCGCCGTAGAACGCCCCGAGGCGACGAGCGATGTTGCCCAGCCCGTGGCCTTCGCGGATCAAGCCCGGTCCGTTCCCGGAGAGCCCTGCTCCGTCGTCGGCGACGTCGATGCGCAGCATGCCCCCGTCGAGCCGGGTCGAGACGTCGATGCGGCCTCCCCGCGCCCGCGGCGCGAGCCCGTGCCCCACCGCGTTCTCGACCAGGGGCTGGAGAACGAGACCGGGCACCCGCACGCTCAGCGAGTCGGGCTCGACGTCCCACGTCACCCGGAGCCGGTCGCCGAAGCGGACCTGCTCGATGCGCAGGTAGCCCCGGGTGAAGGCGATCTCGTCACGCAGGGGGACGGGCGCGGCGTCGGCGGCGTCGAAGGCATAGCGGAACAGGTCGGCGAAGGTCTCCAGCAACTCCTCCGCGGTGCGGGCGTCCTCGTCGAGCAGCGAGCCTATGGTGTTCAGGGTGTTGAAGAAGAAGTGCGGATTGATACGCGCCTGCAGCGCCGCCAGCTCGGCGCGGGCCGCCTCTTCCCGCAGCCGCGCCTCGACCAGCCGAACCTCCCGCATCTCGCGCAGGGCGTCCTGCAGCCGCAACCGCATCTCCTCGTAGCCGAGCACGACGCCGCCGACCACCAGGGCCAGCACGCTGTTGAGGACGATTACCCCGATCGCGAGCCGCGGCTCGCGGAAGACGAAGAGCGGATAGGCGCTGAGCACCGCGAGGCTGCCGAGCACCGCCCCGGACAGCAGGGCGAGGACGAGCAGCGGGAACCGGAGCGGCCCCGAGCGCCCCCGCAGCCGCGGGAAGAGCCAGACCGAGCACACCATCGCGGTGAGGCCGACGACGTTGGCGAAGAGCACGGAGATCACCAGGATCGGGCGCTCGACGCCCTCCCCCTGGAACGCACTGACGCCGAGGCCAACGGCAAGGCCGGCGAAGCTGCAGGCCGAGATCCAGAACGCGGCGTGGCGACCGAGGCTTCGAACCGGGTGTGACCGGCTCACCGCACCCTCGCCAGGACGAGGGTGACGTCGTCGTGGGCGTCGACGGGGCCGCTCCACCGCAGGAGGGCTTCGAGCACGGTGTCGATGATCGCCTCGAGAGGCCGCGCGCGGTGGGCGTGCAGCAGCTCGGCCAGCCTCTCCGCCCCGAACTCCTCGCCGTCGGGCGCCGGCGCCTCGGTGACACCGTCGGTGAACAGCGCCAGCAGATCGCCGGGGACCAGCGTCCTGGCGCCGGTCTCGTAGGCCGCGCCCTCGAACAATCCAATGGGCATGCCGCCGTCCTCGCAACGCTCGGTGTCGCCTCCCCGGACGAGGATCGCCGGCAGGTGGCCGGCGTTGGTGTAGGACAGGCGGCGGGTCTCGGAATCGAAGGTGGCGACGAACGCGGTGGCGTAGCGGGCGGCGGACGACGAGCCGCACAACGCCTCGTTCAGGCCCGCCGCGAGCGATCCCGGGGTCTTCGCGGTCGGGAAGCGGCTGCGCATCGAGGCCTGCAGGTTGGCCATGAGAAGGGCGGCGGGGACCCCCTTGCCGGACACGTCGACGATGGCCAGGCCCAGCCGGCCGTCGCCGTCCCGGAGGTAGTCGTAGAGGTCGCCGCCCACCGCGATGGCGGGCCGGCAGACGCCGGCCAGCTCCAGCCCCGCGACGTCGGGGACCTCGCGCGGCAGCAGCTCGCGCTGGACCTCCCGGGCCACCTTCAGCTCGCGCTCGAGCGCGTCCCGCTCCCGGAGGACCTGGTACGACGCCTCGATCTGGCGCCGCAT
Organism: Vicinamibacterales bacterium; assembly: GCA_965207675.1. Lineage (GTDB taxonomy): Bacteria > Acidobacteriota > Vicinamibacteria > Vicinamibacterales > UBA8438 > JAJEEA01. The sequence goes on along the minus strand of CBDBMY010000011.1, from coordinate 1,608,758 downwards.
CCGGTCGTAGGTGCCCAGGGCCACCGCGACCGCCGCCGCGAGCACCGCGTTGAATGCGACGAGCAGCAGGGCGGCCCGGGGCTGCGCCGCCACGTAGAACGGGTCGGTGAGGATGACCAGGATCGAGCCGAAGATAGTGCCCGACACGACGATGAGCGCGTCGAGCGCCAGCCGCAGGGCCCCCGGCAGCCGCGCCAGCAGCGGGAACACCACCCGGGCCGAGATGTACGCGCTGAACCCGACGACCTCGGCGAACAGCACGCTCAGCCGCAGGACGGGACCGAGGTCGACGCCGGCCCCGAACGAAACCCCGGCCGCGAACACGACGCCCACCCCGAACCAGGCGGCGGTCCATCCGACCAGGAAGCGCCATCCCGGAGCCGCCGCCGCCTCGACCGGTGGCCGGGAGCTCGGGGCAAGCGTGGCGGCGGCAGACGAAGTCATGGCGGGTGACGGACGCGCAAGACGGAGCGGGACCGGCGGTTCGCCCGCCAGTGGCGGACGCTCGTATCGAGCCGCCGCCGGTCGGTGAATCAGCCTGCCAGCTCGACCAGCTCGAGTCCCGCTGCCCGTGCTGCGGCGCGCTGGCGGCGGTCCAGCGACACCAGTCCGGATGCGCCCTGCTTCAGCGCCGCCGCGACGTGGAGCAGGTCGATGGTACGCACCCCGATGCCCGTGGTCACGGCCTCTGACAGCCGCTCCGCTTCCGCATGAACCGGTCGCCAATCGACGCCACGCCGGATCAACCGTCCGGTGGTGAAATCGCTCGCGATCATGGCCATCGACGCCGCGAGTTGTTCATCCCCGATCTCGTCGCGAAACCGCTTCAGACGCAACGCATTCCTCACTTCGAGCTCGTGCAGGCTGTTCACGACGACCACCTCGCTTCGGCTGGCGAGGAACCGTGCGACCGCTTCACTCGACGGTTCACGCACGTAGAGCTTCACCAGTACGCCCGAGTCGTAGTAGAGACTCACCGCTCCCCGCGGCCGTCCGCAATGAGCTGCGCTGCAGTGGTGTCGCCCGGGCGGGCCTGTGGGTAGGCCGCCTGCAACCGTCTCGCCGCGTCGTTCCAGTCGGCCCGCGAAGGAGCGGAGGGCAGCGGTACGATCCGCGCAACGGGCCGCCCTCGGCGAAGCACCTCGATTTCCTCGCCCTGTTCGACGTCGGCGAGCACGGTGGCGAGATGGTGCTGGATGTGTCGGATGCTGAACGACTTCACGTTGTACAAATTGCCTCACATCGGTAGCGGTGTCAACGACGTGCTCGACGGCGACGCCCGGCGAGGCGGACCCTCGCGCCCACCTCCCTCGACGGGTACGGCGCGCCCGTCCCGCAGCACATGCCGGGCCTCGCCGGTGAGCACGCTCCACTCTCCGTTCCACCGTTCGATGCGCGGCCGATGCCCGGGGAACGGGTTGGACCGACGGAAGGCGGTGTCGGCGGATACGAAGAAGAGCAGGCCGGGGGCCGCATCGCCCCGGCAGCGGGGGCTCTGGAACACGAGGGCGTCGCGGCTTCCGTCGCCGTCGAAATCCCGCTGGTCCGGGAGATCGAGGCACATGTCGTCCGTCTCCCCCAGCACGACGTGCTCGCGGTTGCCGATACGGGCGACGAGAATGTCGAAGAAGCGGGCGCCCTTGACGACGTGGTAGACGATGCCGTCGGGCGCGTCATGGCGCCCTTCGGGAGCAGAGACCGTCCCCCGCTCGGCCGGCGAGAGCTTGTCGTCCGCCTCGGGGGCGGGAGCAGAATCGGAAGTCGGCGGCGGCGAGCGCCGGCCGCCGGCCGGCGGCCCGGAATCGAGCCGGCAGCCGCCGAGCGCCGCCCCGAGGACCACCAACATTCCCAGGGCGGCGCCCGGTTTCATGCCGTATCGGATGAGCGGGCGCGTTCAGCCGAACACGCCCGCGTAACTGTCGGCGTCGAAACCCACGAGCAGGGTCTTGCCGACCCGCAGCAGGGGCGCCCGCAGGTTGCCGGTGGCGCCGACCATGGCGTCCACCACCGCGTCGTCGGGCGCCCCCCGGGGCTCGAACTCCGCCACCTTCCGGCCCTTGGCGACGATGATACGCGAGGCCGCCTCGGCCAGCTCGCGGGCGTCGGCCCGGCCCAGCTTCCGGCTCGCCGGCACCCGTTCCTTCACGTCGATCCCGTTGGCCTCCAGGAACTTGGAGGCTCTGGAGCAGCTCGTTCAACCGGATCGGTGGTAGTACCAGTCGACCCTACTGCCCATCGTTCGCCGCCGCCTTCTCGACCGCCCGGGCCCCGGTCAGCGTGCCGTCCATGCCGTAGTTGCCCTCGTGGCACGCGTACTCGAACAGCGGGAGGTCGCTCAGGCGCATCGGGAGCTCCACCGACCACGGCTGCGCCCACGTCGTGGGGTCGGTCACCGTGAAGCTGTAGAGCAGCACGTCGTCGCTCATGCGCCGGAACCGCTCGACGAGGTGGAGGTTCTCGCTCGAGTTGCGGAAGCTGGTCTCGCGCAGGAAGTTCTTCGTCTCGACGACGAGGGTGTCGCCGTCCCAGTGGCCGCGGGAGACGCCGGTCCACATCGGCACGGTGCCGTGGTCGCTGCCGTCGAGGGGGACGATGCGGGCGTTGTGCACCATCTCGTTGAGGATGACGACGTGATCGGCGGTCTGGAAGATCTGCACGTTCATGTTGTAGGCGGCGGGCAGCATCGGCGGCCCCGAGTTGAAGCCGGTGATGCACCGCTCGCCGAGGGGACGGTCCTCCGGGCCCCACGACGGCCGCTGGTTGACGCGCAGGCGCTCGGCCGCCCGGGCCTCGGCCGCCTCGGTCAACGCCGGCACCCGGCCGTTCGGGGGATCGACGACGAGCGAGGTCCGGCGGGTCTCGACGACGGAGTCGCCGCGGTCCCACCAGAAGTCGTTGTAGGCGAGGGCGAGGTCGCGGCTTTCGCGGGTGCCGTTCACCTCTCCCCGGGCGGTCGTCTCGAGCTTGCGGGCCTCCCGGTCGCGGTCGGCGTTGCTCTCCCGCACGCGCTCGGCGGCGTAGGCGGAGACCTCCTCCTCGGAGAGGAACGCCTGGTCCGCGAACTCCTCGGGACGCTCGAGGGGCGTCACGGTCCGGAAGTCCCAGACGCCGCTGATGTCGGGGTGCCCGTCGGGGGTGCGCAGGGTCTCGCTCGCGGGCTGGCCGGCGGCCGGGGCCGAAAGGGACAGCGCGAGCACGGCGCTGCCCGCGAGCACGGCGATGGTTCGGATGTTCATGGTCCTCGTCACCTCTGATGAAAGACGGCGTCTACCCGCACCGCGGGCTGCTCTTCATTTGCCGTTCGAACCGAGCCTCTCTTGCCGCTCGATCGGACTTCGGCTCGACGGTGCCGACTCCCCTACGGCTCCTCCGCCGCCGGGTTCGGCCGGTCGGTCCGCGTCAACTGCTTCCTGTTTCCGGCGTCTTCAAGCTCGGCGACGCCGAGATGAAGGGCTGGGTCGAGGCGATCGTGAACGACCGCCCCGGTGCATTCCTCCCTACTGCCCCGCCTCGGCCGCGGCTTCCTGCACCCGCGCGCCGGCGAGGATGTTGTAGAGGCCGTAGTTGCCCTCGTGGCAGGCGTACTCGTACATCGGCTGCTCGTTCAACACCATCGGCACCTCGTAGGTCCACGGCCTCGACCAGACGGTGGGGTCGTCGATCGTCGCCTCGTAGTTCAGGACCCCGGGCGACACCCGGGTGAAGCGCTCGGTGAGGCGGAGGTTCGCGTCGGTCGAGCCCGAGCGGAAGCTCGTCTCGCGCAGGAAGTTGGCCGTCTCGACGACGAGGGTGTCGCCTTCCCAGTGCCCGCGGGAGTCCCCCTGCCACTGCGGCAGATCGATCTCCGCCCGCCCGTCGAGGGGAACGACGCGCACGTTGTGGTTCATCTCGTTGAGGAGCGCCACGTGGTCGGGGGTCTGGAAGATCTGCACGTTGTTGTTGTAGCCGCCCGGGGTCATCGGCGGGCCGGCGTTGAAGCCGGTGATGCAGCGAAGCTGCAGGCCGTTGGCCCCGAGGTCCTCGACCCAGCCGCCCGGCGTCGGCGAGTGGTTGTCGACGCCCTCCCGCGCCGCGCGCAGCGCCGCCTGCCGCTCGGCCGCCTCGGGGACCAGCGCCGGGATCTTGCCGTCCGGCGGGTCGACGACCAGCGACGTGCGCCGCGTGCCGACGGTGGTGGTGCCGCGGTCGAGCCACAGGTTGTTGTAGAAGCCCGGGGCCCCCTCCTCACCGCGGTCGACGCTCGCGGTGACCTCCGTTCTCACGGCGGGGCGATTCAGGAGCTCCTCGTTGCGGGCCAGGGTCTCCTGCTCGAGGTTCGCGGCCTCCTCCTCGCTGAGGAAGGCCCGGTCGCCCAGGTCGTCGGGGCGCTCCATCGGCGTGATCGAGCGGAAGTCCCAGACGCCCTGAATGTCGGGGGCGCCCCACGCGGTCCGCGGCACCGCCTCGTCGGCGGCCTGACCGGCGGCGACGGCCGGGGACAACATCCCCAATGCGACGGCGACGGCGATCGCCCGACCCGTTGCGGCGCGGTTTCGTTGGTTCATGTCATCCTCCTCGTCAACTCGCCCGCCAATCGTCGCCGCAGGAGCCTGGCGTCAGCGAAGCTCCCGACGCGACCGCGGGTCGCGCTGCGGCCTCCGGTTGGCGTCCAACCCAGCCTGCGGGAGCCTGCGCGCTGCCGCGGCGCGGACCCCGGGCATGGATACGCATGATCGCCCACTTCGGCGGCCGGACGCAAGATGCCGGCGCCCGATCCGGCGGCCCGTGCTCCCGGCCCGCCCGCGTTCGCACCCCTCCGAGCGCTTCAATAGTCGGCCGCATCGAGCGAGAAGCTGACGATCTCCTCGTCGTTCCGGGTGAGCACGTGCCGGTTGGCATAGGCGGGATGGACCCAGCTCACGTTGCGCAGCTCGCGGCGGTTGCCGGGGTTCGAGGTCGGCGCGATGAGTTGCGTGCGGCTGATCTCCTCGTAGCCGGCCGGGCTCAGCCGCGAGATGATCAGCTCGCCCCGGTCGTTGTTGATGAACACGCGGTCCCGGTTCTTGACCATGAACCCCGAGACCCAGCGGCGCCGCTCGACCGTGGCCTCCTGTGTCTCCCAGATGCGCTCGCCGGTCTCGGCGTCCAGGCAGCGGAGCTGGCCGTAGCTGCAGATGCCGTAGATGTACCCGCCGTCGATGATGGGGGTGGCGAGCACCGCGTGCAGGCCCTCGGTGCGGATCTCGCTGTTGCTGCTCCCCTTCCAGGCGATGGTCGCCGCCGGGCGGTCCTGGTTGAGTGCGAGCATCATCGGGCCGTCGTAGAACGTGGTGAAGAAGAGCCGGGTGCCCACCTGCACGGGCACCGCGACGGTCATGGCGCCGCCCACGACGTACGGCTGCCGCCAGTAGACGTCGCCGGTCACGGGGTCGAGCGAGGCGACCTCCTCCGGGTCCCAGGCGATGAGCTGCCGCGCCCCGCCCGCCTCGATGATGATGGGCTGCGCGACCCCCAGATCGGCCTCGCTCGGCAGGGCCCGCCAGATCTCCTCCCCCGTCATCTTGTCGAAGGCGACGACCCGGGCGTCGGGCGGGCCGCCGACGAAGCAGATGAGCCGCTCGTCGTCGACGAGGGGCGCGCTCGCGAAGCCCCAGTCGAAGCCCCACCGCATGCGGTCGACGCCGTAGTCCTCGGCGTAACGCTTCCGCCACAGGAGCTCGCCGGTGTCGACCGCGAGGGCCGACAGCACGCCGGTACGCCCGAGGACGTAGACGCGGTCGCCGTCGACGGTCGGCGTCGCCCCCGGCCCGATCTCCCACTGGATGCCCGCGTAGTCGGCCTCCCACGACTGCGTCCAGAGAACCTCCCCGGTCGCCTCGTCGAGGGCGAGGGCCCGCTCGACCCCGCGCATGCCCTGTTGCGGCTCCCAGTCGGTGACGAACACGCGGCCGTCGGCCACCGCCGGACCGGAGTAGCCGGCCTTGACGGGGGTGCGCCAGCGCGCCCTGAGCCCGCCCTCGGGGAACTCGCGGAGAATCCCCGTCTCGGTCCACACCCCGCGGCGCCCCGCCCCGCGGAACTCGGGCCAGTCTTCGGCGGCCACTTCCGGCGCGGCGCCGAAGAGGCAGGCCGCGCAGGCTATCGCCGCGGTCAGTTTCGCGCTGGTCATTCGTGCGTTCTCCCGTCAGGGACTTGGGACGGACCTGCCGCGTGCCCGCGGTTCAGCGTGTCGCGAGCTCCGCGTAGAGCGCATCGACGGCGGCCGGCAGGTTCGCCAGATCGTAGCCGGCGTACCGGTCCGGCAGCTCCAGCCCCGCCGCCGCGTCCGCGGCGCTGCGCCCGGCCGAGAACTCCCGCTCCACCGCGGCGACCAGGTCCCCCATGAACGCCGCGTACTCGGCGAGGTCGTCCCACGTCAGGAACCCGCTCCAGGCCCGCGCCGCGCCGCGCTCGCGCCGCCCCCGGCCCGCGTAGGTCGAGGGAAACGGCCCATGCCCGGTGATGACCCGCGCCACGCCGTCGACGGCCGCGACGACGCGGTCGAGCGTGTCGGGAAAGGCCAGCCCGCTGCCGCCCCGCTCGAGGTCGATGACGGGGACCGCCTTGTCGGGGAACAGGCCGCCCAGGTACGCGACCCCCTTCGCGGGGAAGACCACCACGACGTCGCCGTCGGTGTGGCCGGGGCCGAAGTGGTACAGGTCGATTCGGTCGAGGTCGTCGAGCAGCGAGTAACGGTCGGTGAAGGTGGTCGTCGGCAGCCCCGGTCCGCCCGCGGCGTAACGGCCGTCGCGCAGCATCGCCGCCCGCGCATTGGCGTGGGCGACGATGGTGACCGCATCGGGAAACTCCGCGTTGCTCCCCGCGTGCTCCTCGTGGGCGTGGGTGTTGACGATCGTCGTCACCGGGAGGTCGGTCACCTGCTCGACCGCGTCGCGCATGGCGTCGCCCCAGCCCGGCGGCTTGGTGTCGATCAGGACCACGCCGCCGTTGATCTCGTCGATGAGGGCGAGGCCGTTGCCGCCCCCGCCCCCGAGGTGGTAGAGCACGTCCCGTACGTTGAGGGTGTCGATGCTGACGATCGGCTCCGTCTGTGCGGCGACCGGGCCTTCGACCCCCAACGCCAAGATGACGGCCGCGACCGACCCGATCCGTCTCATGCCATCCCTCCCGTGCCTTGCGGCGTCCTCGCCTGCCCCCGTGCCGTGCGGCCGCACCCGGCGTCCCCCGTTCCCGAGCAAGCGCCGCCGACCACCCGAAGTAGGGTACGACATGCTCGCCGGTCTCGTCGGACCCGAGCCAAGAGGTTCGGGAAGCTCAGGGAAGCCGCAGGGCGATCTGGAACAGCATCGCCAGCATGACCAGGATCAGCCCGATCGAGGCGCCGACCATCCACTTGAGGATACGAACGTCACCGGCGATCTCACCGAGTTCGGCCGCGGCATCGAGGGCCGCCTCGGGCGGTGCTCCGGCAGCGGTAAGCGCCGCGTAGGTCTTCGTGGAGACAGTCTTCATCGAGAACCCCGGAACCGCAACCCCCGTGAACGGCGCGACGGGGCGGGCGATCCGGACGAGCCATGACCGGCGCTGCCGGAACGACGCCGCGGATGAGCGGCCATGCCGGCGATCGGCCTACCGCTGACCGCATCGAAAGCCGGGGGGCGATGGTCGCTTCGGGCGCAAGCCAACCTCCCGTCAGGTTAACACAGAGCAGCGGCGATCGCGACGTCTGCCCCGGCGCCCGCAACCCACAACCCACCGGCCAACCGCCGACCTGTCCCGGCCAATCCATCACGGCACGGCATCCCGGAGCCGGGACGCCGGAGAATCGGCGCTACAGTACCCCGGCCTGCTCCATCACCGCCTCGCACTTCCCGCGGATCTCGGTCGCCACCTCGAACGGGTCCCCCTGCTGCAGCTCGGCCCGGAAGAGCTCGACCGAGAGCGCCCCCGTGAACTCCTTCTCGGCCAGCTTCTGCAGGATGCGCACCACCGGGGCGATGCCGTCGCCGGGGATGATCCGCGAGTCGTTGTCGATGAGCTCGCGCGGCCCGTCGAGGAGGTCCTGGAAGTGGGTGTGGGCGAGCTCGCCCGGCTCGAGGAGGTCGAGGTCCTCGAACTTGCTCATGCCCGACCAGAAGTGGAAGAAGTCGATCATCGGCCGGACGGCGGGATGGTCGGCGGCCCGGATCATCGCCAGCGACGACGTGAGCGTCGACAGGTGGGTCGAGGTGCGCGTGAACTCGATCATCGTGGTGAGGCCGAACCCGGCGGTGATCTCCGCCACCTCGCGGATGGCGGCCGGCGTGGCGTCGAAGTCGGCGGCGGTGACCGGCCGGTTGGTCACCGACGGCGAGTAGATGCGTTCGAGGCCGAGGCTCGCGAACTGCTCGCAACGCTCCCGCCAGGTGTCGAGCGAGGCCTCGCGGGCCGGACCCGGAATCCACAGGTCGGGCAGGGCCACCGCGGCCGAGACCGGCGTCATCCCGTTGTCGGTCATCACGCGCCCCGCCGCCGCCAGGGTGTCGTTGGCGAGGAAGTCGACCAGCAGCGTGTCGTTGAGCTCGACGTAGCGGATGCCCGCCCGCGCCCAGCCCTCGAGCGAGCCGCGGTAGCCGGCCCCCCGCGACGTGTTCTGGTGCATGGCCAGCAGCATCTTGCCGGGCTCGGCGGACTGCGCGCCGGCCAGCCGCGCGAAGGGCACGGCCAGGGGCGCCAGCAGAAGGTTGCGTCTCGTCAGCATGGACTCTCCATCCGTCATGGTCGCGAATCTCCGATACGTCCGATCTCTACCGTGGCCGGCATCCGCACCGCGAGCCTGCCCGTCCGTCCCGACCCGCCGCCGGTCACTCGGCTGTCGCCCATCACGCCCCAGACCGACAGGGCTCGCCACGTCGCGGGTCCGGGTACGCAACGGCCAGCGCTCCACGCTGCCGACCCCGGCGTCATGCCGCCACGACGCGGGAGGAAGCGGGCAGCGTCACCCGCCTCCTGCCTCGCCGGAGCCCCATTCCTGCGGTCAGTCGCGTGCCGCCGCGTCCGCCTCGGCTTCCTGCACGACCGCCCCCGCCAGGATGTTGTAGAGCCCGTAGTTGCCCTCGTGGCAGGCGTACTCGAACAGCGGCTGGTCGTTCTTCACCATGGGGATCTGGTAGCTCCAGGGCCGGTCCCAGGTATTGGGATCGTTCACCGTGACCTGGTACATCAGCGTGCCCTCGGACACCCTGGTGAACCGCTCGACGAGGAGGAGGTCGGCGGTGGTCACGCCGCCCCGGAAGCTCGTCTCGCGCAGGAAGTTGGTCGTCTCCACCACCAGGGTGTCGCCCTCCCAGCGGCCCCGCGAGTCGCCCATCCACTGGCGCAGGCCGTCGTCGAGGCGCGGGCGCCCGTCGAGCGGGATCACCCGCGAGCTGTGCACCATCTCGTTGAGCAGGACCACGTGGTCCTCGGTCTGGAACACCTGCAGGTTCTGGTTGTAACCGCCCGGGGTCATCGGCGGGCCGGTGTTGAAGCCGAGGATGCAGCGCACCGCGAACATGCCCGGCCCGAGATCCTCGACCCAGCCGCCGGGGGTCGGCGAGTGGCGGTTGACGCCGGCCCGGACCGCCTGCTGCGCCTCACGCCGCGCCGCCGCGTCGGCGGAGAGCGGCGGCACACGGCCGTCGGGCGGGTCGGTCACCAGCGACGTCTGGCGGGTCTCGCTGACCCGGTTGCCGGGGTCGAACCAGAACTGATTGTAGTTGCCGACCACGTCGGCCGGTTCCTGGTCGTCGCGCACCGCGAACGCGGCGAGGCGCTCGGCCTCGAACTCGGCCGCCTCCTCGGGCGTGAACACCGCCTGATCGGCGAGCGCCTCGGGCCGCTCGAACGGGGTCAGGGTGCGGAAGTCCCACACGCCGTTCAGATCGGGGGCGCCCCAGGCGGTTCGGGGAGCCGCATCGTCGGCCGCCGGCTGGGCGACCGCGCCCGGCGCGAGAACGCCGGCCGCGAGAACGAGCACCGCACACGTCGCCGCCGCGTATCGCTGGATGGCCACGGACCTTCCTCCCTGGTCCCGTTTCCGGGTCCCTTCAAACTGTCGACCGGCGCATGATCGCTCCGATGCCGGCGGCCGTCAACCTGGGGGAGGACATCAGGCGGAAGGCGCGAGGACAGGCCGGAAAGTGTATGCTAAGTGCATGGCCGTCAAGACCATCACGATCGATCTCGAATCGTACGAGCTGCTCGCCGCGCGCAAGCGGCCCGGCGAATCGTTCAGCCGCGTGATCAAGCGCACGCTCCGGGACGAACGATACACGGCGTCGCACCTCCTCGAGCACATCGACGAAGTCCTGCTGGCCGAGGACACGCTCGCCGCCCTCGAAACGGTGGTGAACGAGCGCGAGGGCGACCGGCCGGATCCCGTCATGCTGGAGAAGTAGCCGTGTTCGCGGACACCTCGTTCGTGATCGACTTCATGCACGAACGCCGTCGCGGACAGAGCGGCGCAGCAACGCGGACACTGCGCGCGCACGGCGCGGTCAAGCTGCGCATGCCGGTCTTCGTGCGCTGCGAGCTGGAAGCCGGGGCCCGTCGGTCTCGGGACCCGCAACGGGAGCTCGACCGCGTGGCTCGACTGACCGACTTCATGGAGCTGGCGCTCCCCGGGCCTGACTTTGCACCGCGCTACGGCGAGATCGAGTGGGCGCTGCGCAGCCGCGGCATGATGATCCCCACGATGGATCTCCTGATCGGCACGCTGTGTGTCTGCGCGGGGGAACCGGTTCTCACGAGGGACGCTCACTTCCGGCGAATTCCCACCCTGAGCGTGGTACGGTTCGACCAGAAGTGAACCCGTCGACGGTGGCGGTGGTGGCCGACAGCTCGAAGCTGCCGGACTTGTCGGGTCCGACGAGCCGATGTCGGCCCGACGTTGGAGTATGCCTGCCACGGGGGGCGACCACGGCCTGCTTGAACATCCTGTCCGGCCCCCGCGCCGAGGACACGGCGGCGCGCCCGCCGCGGTGAGCCGCGGTCACCGCTCGCTCGCGTCGATCTTGCCGAGGGCCCAGCCGCGGAACGCGTCGAGGTCGACGAGGTCGTCGCGGATCGCCCGGTCGGGTAGTCGTGCACCAGGACGTTGCGAAAACCGGCCCACTCGCGCCGGCGCCCCGCCAGCTCGGGATCGATCTCGCCCGCCTCCAGACAGGTGAAGGCGTCGCGGTTCGTCTCGGGCATCCGCAGGCCCGCATCGGATATCCAGTGGTTGGCGAGGTCGATGGTGGCTTCCATCGCCAGGTGCAGGTACCGCGCGGCGAGATCGGCGCCGGATCACGGGTCGCTCGGCCGGGCGTCAACGCCGATCGAGAATCCGGTTCCAGGCCGCCACCTGCGCCTCCTGCGCCGCCAGCAGGCCCGACGCGTCGCCCTCGATCTTCACCGTGGTCATGACGTCGTCCTGCGCGACGGCGTCGACGACGTCCTGGCCCGAGACGACTCGGCCGAAGACCGAGTGCCGGCCGTCGAGGTGTGGCGTGGGCCCGTGGGTGATGAAGAACTGGCTGCCGTTGGTGCCGGGGCCGGCGTTCGCCATCGAGAGAATCCCGGCCGCGTCGTGCCGCCGGTTCGGGCTGAACTCGTCGGCGAAGTTGTAGCCCGGTCCTCCCCGGCCGGTGCCGGTGGGGTCGCCGCCCTGGATCATGAAGTTGGCGATGACCCGGTGGAACTTGAGCCCATCGTAGAAGCCGCGCTGCGCGAGGTTCACGAAGTTCGCTACCGTGAGGGGGGCGTCGTCGGAGAAGAGGGCGATGCGGATCTGCCCCTTCGACGTCTCGAACACCGCCACCAGATCGTTGTCTGCAGTCGTCGTCACCGTTATCACCTCCAATGACCCGGCACCGGGGTCGACCGGCGGCGCAACCCGCCTGAACCGGTCGGTCCAGGCGCGGCATGGGCTCTGCCGGGGCCGCGGGTCGGGCCGGACCGCCCATTCTCACATGGCTGTCACGGGAGGGCGCACCCGGCGCCGACCCGCCGCCCCGAGGTGGCCGGTCGGACCCTCAATCCGGCGGGGCCTCTCCCAGACAGGCGCGACATTCCTCCGCGGTCATCTCGGCCAGGCAGAGCCGGCGGAGCGACTCCACCGGCGCCCCGATGCGGCTTCGCAGAAAGCGATCGCAGGCTGGGCTCCGCGCCGCCCCGCCCGGGGCCGGCGCCATCGCCGCGAGCGGATACTGGCAGCTCTGCTCCACCGTCTGGACCGCGAACGCCAGGTTCGCGAAGGCTTCCCGGGCCTGGCTCATCTCCGCCGGATACCGCTGCTCGGCGGAACGGACCGCCATCATCTCCTGGCTGCAGTTGCCGCGCCGGATCGCGCCGGGGAACGGGTTGGTGCCCGGGTCGGCGTTGAAGTTCTGCCGATCCTCGACGCAGCGGGAGTAGGCCTCCTCCCCGCTCCGGATCGCGGTCTCAATCGACGCGACCCGGGCGGCGCTCTCGTGAACCGCCCGGGCGACGGCGCGCAGCTCGTCCAGATCGGACGCGCACTGCGCCCATTGCGCCCCGGCCGGGAGCGCCGCCAGCGAGATGCACGGCGCGGTGACGACGACGTGCCAGCGGAACCTCATGGTCTCCTCCCATCGGTCACCGATCGGTCCGACTCCGCGTGCGAGAGCCGGGCTGCCCAGGCTTGCCGATGGCCGTGCATCACGCGGCCGAGCCCCGCTCCCGATTCCCCCCGCATTATCGCTCAGCCGCAGGCCCCGCCGGCCCCGCGCCGCACGCCGCCGGCGTCTCCCGGAGCCCGGCGCGAGGGCTCGAGGCTCCCGTCTCTCCACCGCCCGGGGATGCCATAATGGACCGCTTCCCTCGGCGGTACCGGGAAGCGTTTCCGGAGGTATGACATGAAGGCACCGCGAAGCCTCGCTCCCCTCGTTGTCCTCGGGCTGGCGGCCGTCGCGGCCGCGCAGGAGCCCGAGACGATCATCCGCGGCGGCGACGTCTTCACCGCGGGCGGCCTGCGCCAGGCCGACATCCGCGTCGTCGGCTCCACCATCGCCGAGATCGGCACCGGCCTCGCGGCGCGCGGCGCGGGCACCCGCGAGATCGACGCGCGCGGCCGGCTGGTGCTGCCGGGAGGCGTCGACCCCCACGTGCACCTCGGCCGCGACCGGCTGGACGACTACACGTCGGGCTCGGCCGCGGCCCTCGCGGGCGGCATCACGACGATCTCGAACTTCGGCGGGGTGGGGGCGGGCAGCACGCCGGCCGCGGCGGTGGCCCAGGCCGCCGCCGACGTCGACGAGCAGGCCATCGCCGACTTCATCTTCCACCCCATCGTCTCCGACCCCGCCACCGCCACGCCGGAGACCCTCGCGGAGCTCGCCGATACCGGGCAGACCACCATCAAGGTGTTCATGGTGCGGCCCACGTTCGACGCCAGGGCCCCCGGCTTCGTCTCGACGATGCACGCGGCCCGCGAGAACGGCGTTCTAATGATGATGCACGCCGAGGACGCGGCGCTCGTGCAGATCACGTCGGAGCGGCTGCTCGCCGAGGGACGGGGCGGCCTCGAGAACTTCCCCGACGCCAGGCCGGTGACGGCGGAGGTCGCGGCGACGCAGCGCGCGGTGTCGATGGGCGAGCAGACGGGCGCCGCCATCTACCTCGTCCACCTGTCGTCGGAGGGCGCCCTGCGGGTGGCCGAGCGGGCGCAGGCGCGCGGCCTGCCCGTGTACGTCGAGACCCGCCCCATCTACCTGCACCTGACGCGCGAGCGGTTCGACGGCCCCACCCCGGGCCTCTACATCGGCCAGCCCCCGCTGCGCCGGCAGAGCGACGTCGACGCCCTGTGGGACGGCATCGCGCGCGGGACCGTGCACGTGGTGGCCACCGACCACGTCGCCTACACGCGCGAGCAGAAGCTCGACCCGTCGCAGAACGTCGTCCAGCACCGCGCGGGGATGAGCAACCTCCAGGTGATGCTGCCGATGCTCTACTCCGAGGGCGTCCGGGACGGCCGCATCAGCCTCGAGCGCTTCGTCGAGGTCACCTCGAGCAACCCCGCGAAGCTGTTCGGGCTGTACCCCCGCAAGGGGGCGATCGCGGTGGGGTCCGACGCGGACCTCGTGCTGTGGAACCCGGAAGAGACGCGGACCATCCGCAACGAGGACATGCTGTCGAACAGCGGTTACTCCGTGCACGCGGGCCGGGTGATCACCGGCTGGCCGACCCTCACCATGCGGCGCGGAGAGATCGTCTATCGCAACGGCGAGGTGCTGGGCGAAGCGGGCAGCGGCGAGCTCGTCGACCGCGACCGGTGGAACGGACCGCCGCTGTGATGCAGGCGCGGCGCCGCCGGAACGACCGGCGTCCTCGATGTGAGCCCGGTCGCCACCGACGGGCATCGGCTCGCGCTCGCCTCGGCCGCCAGCGTCGGAGATCCGGCTCACCGCGACGGATGCCGGGGAGCCGGCGTCATGCGAGCCCCCATGGGCGGCGGGCGGCCGCGGCCCTCGCCGCGCCTCGCCGGGCCCCCGCCGCGATGGAGATGAAGAAGCCCGCGACGAGCCCGGGCAGCGCCGCGAGGTCGCGCCGGAAGGACTGCTGGTCGGCGTCGCCGACGATGAGGACGCCGCGCCGCATCGCGAACAGCGTGAAGGCGGCCGAGGCGACCGTCAACGCCACGGAGGCGGCCGTGGCGCGCCCGAGCTCGGCCGTGCCGGCGGCGAGGTGCACCCCGAACTCGAGCACGTGCGCCGCCACCGGGATGGCGACCATGACGACGAGGGCGGCCGCCCAACCCGGCGTGGCCCGGCGAAAGGCCTGGGTGAGCGCAGACCAGCCACCCGTGCTCGTCACCCGATACGCGAACTCGACCCCCAGGGCCGCGCCCGCCGCCTCCACCCCCGAGCCGCGCGTCACCGCCAGGAACAGAAGGCCCCGCACGGCCCCGCTCACGAAGGCCGCCTTCCAGTTCCAGCGTGCGACGAGGTGATGGCGCGGCCGCCTCACCAAGTCGGCGAGCACCGCCTTCACCGCGAGGTCTCCGGCCCCGCCGGCCCGGCAGGCGCAGCCGGCCGCCTCCGGCCGCACCCTCTCGCGAGTTGGGTCGGTCGCGACCACACGCGCTCGGGGCGCCCGGGCCTCGAGCGCGACCTTTCCGGCGGTGTCGGCACACCTCGTCATGTCTGACCTCCGCGACGGAATGCGTCAGACATCGTCGAATCGGCTCACGCCCGTCGGACAGCGCGGGACGCGGGCCGGTCGGCTGTGCCGGGGACGTGGCCGCCGGGGGCTGCCGACGAGACGAGGGCGACCGTCGTGACTACCGGACGCCGTCCATGAACTTCGCCCGCAGGGCTTCGCGGTCCACGGGCTCGCCCCGCAGATGGACGCTGTCGATCCGGCGCGTGTTCGTGATGTCGTCCAGCGGGTTCGCATCGAGCACCACGAACGAGGCCTGCTTGCCCGCGGTCACGGTGCCGAGGTCGTCGAGCCCCAGGATCTCGGCGTTGACGGCCGTCGCGGCGACGATGACCTCCATCGCGGCGAGGCCGCAGCCCGCCATGTCGCGCAGCTCGGTGTGCGTGGTCCAGGCGACGCTGACGCCCGAGTCGGTGCCCATGCCGATGATCATCTCCGCCTCGCGGTTCCTCGCGAGGTTCCGGCACTGCAGCTCGAAGAACCCGCCGGGGCCCTCGGCCGCGAGGCGGTCGGCCTCGCGGCGCAGGTTCTCGATCTCGAACGGCGGCAGCGTCTCGCTCAGCCACGGCAGGTCGTCGTGGGTGACGGGCGAGCCGGGCAGGTTGGGGACCGTCCAGACCTTGGGACGCTCGCGGACCAGGGTCATGTACTCGTCGTCGATGTCGCGGTCGCGCACCGTGTGGGCGAAGCCGTCGACCCCGGCCCGCAGCAACGACTTGGCGTCGGCGAGCCCGCTGGTGGTGCCGAGATGCGCCGTCACCCGCATGCCGCGGGCGTGCGCCTCGTCGATGATGGCCTCGTACACGGCCGGCCCGAGCTTCGGGACGGTGCCGCCCCGGTCGTCGACCCAGATCTTCACGAGGTCCACCCCGTGCCCGTGCAGCTCCTCGACGGCGGCGCGGCCCTCGGCCTCGGTGCCCGCCCCGCGGGGAATCCCCAGACGGTACGGCTGCTGAGGCCCGGCCGTCGGCGTGGCGGCGATGCCGCGGCCCGACGTCAGGAAGCGCGCCGCGCCGGGAAGCACCGCCTCGCGCAGCGCGAATGCCAGGGCCTCGTCGAACTCGAGCCCGAGGCTCATGGTGGCCGCGACCCCGTGGTAGGCCGACCGCTCGAGATGCTCGACGAGGTTGGCCCGCGTGTAGTTGTCGGGGCTGTGCGAGCCCTCCTTCACGTTCGTCAGCCCGATGTGCTGATGCGCGTCGATCAGCGCGGGAATCACGGTCTTTCCCGACAAGTCCACCCGCGCCGTGCCCGCGGGCGCCTCGCGCTCGCCCGCCTCCCCGACCCAGGCGAAGACGCCATCCTCGACGAGAAACGCCGAGCGCTCGACGGGAGGGCCGCCGCTGCCGTCGATGAGCCGGGCGCCCTCGAACCACGTCGCGTCCGGCGCCCTTCCCGACGGCTCGTCGACGGACGCGCAGGAAACGAGAGCCAGGGCGAGGATGCCCGCGAACAGCGCCGGCGAGAAGAACGGCGGCGGTGTCGCGGCCGACCGATGGCGGGTGGGCATGCGCCTCCTCTCTTCGAGAAGCGAGACGATCGACGAGGCCGCGGATGCCGTGGCCGAGAACCGCCCGCCCCCCCGGCGAAGCGGATCGCCTTGACCGCCCTTTCCGGCCTGTCGGGCACCGAAGCAGGCTCGAGCGTCATCGCCTGCTCGATCATACGGCCCGCCGGACGACGCGCCCGACGTCACCGGGTTCGACTGCGCAGCTACCAGTACTGCACGACGAGACCGTCGACCCGACCGAAGCTCCGGCGGTCGCACGTGGCAACGGCGTAGCCGAGCTCGACTGCGGTCGCCGCGATCATCAGGTCGTGGGCGCCCATGGGTGTCCCCTTGCGCGCGAGATCCGCGGCCAGTGCGGCATGAACTTGCGCGGACCGCAGATCGAACGGAAGGACGGGCAGAACGCCGAGCCACAGGTCGACGAACGCGCGCGCCTGCATCAGGCGCACGCCGCCGAGCCGGTGTGTGCCGTGGAGCAGTTCGGAAGCCGTGATCGCGGCGATGCCCACGGGTTCGTCCGGGCCGGCTGCGAGCACGTCGTCGAGGTTGAGTCGGCCGCGTTCAGCCGCGATCAGGACGCTCGAGTCGATCAGCGTTCCCATCGGTTCTCCGGAATCTCCGGACGATTGCACGATGCGATGCCCTTCTCGACGGCTTTCAGGTAGTCCTCGCCGGGCGACGGGACGGACCCGGAACCGACGAACTCGGCGAAGTCGCGAATCGTGACGGTCTTCGCCTTCACCGGACCGATCTCCGCCACCGGAGTGCCACCGCGCTCCACCACGTAGGTGGCGCGGTCCTCGCGGACGCGGTCGATGATCGCGCCGAAGTTCTTCGCGGTCTCGGTCGCGGTGACGATACGCGAGCCGGACGACTCCGTCGACCGGGGCTCCATTCTCCTGTTCCGCAGTCGCTTGGCCATGAACTCATATTACGTATTATGCGGACTATGCGCAACTCCCTCGAGGCAGTGAAGGGGCGAGGGCGGCTGCGCCCCAGGACGGTGTGCATTCCCGGTCGGGTCGGTCGGGTGCGCAGCCCACGAGGACGATGGCCCGGCGCGGTACTACCCGTTTGGCATCCGGAACCGCGGGTCGCAACGCGCTCAGGGCAACCCGAGCGCGACCAACTCGGCGCCGCCTGCCGCGCTCGACGTGCCGACGGCCACCGCGATGTACTGCTTCCCCTCGTGCAGCCAGGTGACGGGGTTGCCGTAGGGCACGGCGGGCAGCTCCACCGACCCCAGGTAGGCGCCGGTGTCCTTGTCGTAGGCGGTCACGGCCCGCGCCGCCTCGAGCATGTCCTCGACGTACCGCCCGCCGGAGTTGACGACGAGCAGGGTCTTCGTGACGAGGGGGCCGCCCCCGTGCATGCCGTTGTGGCCGCCGAGCGGCGGCAGCCCGAGGTGGCGCAGGGCCGGGTGGTTCCGCGGGCCGTCGCCGTGCGGGGCCATCCAGGCGTGGTCGCCGGTGTTCAGGTCGATGGCGGTGACCCGCTTGTAGGGCGGCTTGACGAGGGGCAGCCCCTGCGGCCCGGGCACCGGCTGCGCCCAGGGGTCGGTGAAGTAGCCGACGGTGGCGGGGGGCGGGTACTCGACCAGCTCGACCGCGCGCAGGCGGGTCTGCGACGGCACGAACATGCGGCCGGTCTCGGGGTCGACGGCCGAGCCGGGCCAGTTGATGCCGCCGCCGGGGCCCGGCGACTGGATGATGGGCCGCCCCTCGCCCCGCACCGGCGGCGGGGTGAACATGGGCCCGAGCTGGGCGCGCCCGGCGATGCGGAGGGCCTCGGCGCGCAGCTCGGGGGTGAAGTCGATGAGGTCGTCGACGGTGATGCCCTGCAGGTCGAACGCGGCGGGCTTCGTGGGGAACGGCTGGGTCGGCGCGTACCACTCCCCCGGCACGGCGCCGGCGGGGACCGGCCGCTCCTCTATCGGCCACACCGGCTCGCCGGTCACGCGGTCGAAGACGTAGACGAAGGCCTGCTTGCTCGGCTGGGCGATGGCCTTGACGTCGCGGCCGCCGACGCGGATGTCGACGAGGTTGCCGGCGGTCGGGAAGTCGTAGTCCCAGAGCCCGTGGTGCACGGCCTGGAAGTGCCAGACGCGCTGACCGGTCTCGACGTCGACGGCGACGATGCTCTCCGCGAACAGGTTGTCGCCGTGGCGCATGCCGCCGTACCAGTCGTTGGTCGGGGTGCCCGTCGGCAGGTAGACGTAGCCGAGCTCCTCGTCGACGGCCATCGTGCCCCAAACGTTGGTGTGGCCGCTGTAGCGCCACGACTCGTCGTGCCACGTGTCGGCCCCGAACTCCCCGCCCTGGGGGATGGTGTGGAAGATCCACTTCATCTCGCCGGTGCGGGCGTCGAAGGCGCGGACGTGGCCGGGGTCCGCCTCGCGGCGCGTCAGGGAGGTGTCCTGGACGATGCTGCCCACGATGACGGTGTCGCCGACCACGGCCAGCGGCTGTGAATGGGTGAAGCGCGACCGGTCGATGGGACGCCCCAGGCTACCGCTGAGGTCCACCGCGCCGTCGGCCCCGAAGTCGGGGTAGAGGCGGCCGGTGCGGGCGTTCATGGCCACCAGCAGCAGATCGTGGGTGGCGATGAAGATGCGGGCGTCGCCGCTCTCGTCGTCCTCCCAGTACGACACCCCGCGGTGTTGCCAGCCCATGTTGGCGGGGCGCTCGAGGCGGTCGTAGGTGCGGGGGTCGTACGACCAGACGAGCTCGCCGGTGCCGGCGTCGAGGGCCGCGACCTGCCCGAGGGCGGTGCTGACGTAGACCAGCCCGCCGATCATCAGCGGAGCGGTCTTGAAGGGGCCGGGGCGGATGGCCTCGTGCTCGGCCGCGACCTCGCCCGAGATCGAGCGCCACCGCCAGGCGACCTCCAGCTCGGTGAAGTTCTCGGGCGTGATCTGGTCGAGCGGCGAGTACTTCGTGTTGGCGGCGTCCGCCCCGAACGCCCGCCACTCGCCCACCGGGACCGATGCCTGGGCCGCCGATGGCGCCGCCACGCCCAGCATTCCCGCGAGCGCCACCGCGGCCGCCACCACGTCTCGCAGCTTCACGCGCGTCATGTCGTGTCCTCCCGCCATCGCGGCGATTCGCGTCGGTGCACGCCGATACGGCGCGCCGAGCGATGGTGTCAGCATAGCCGGGTTCCGGCCGCCCGGAGGGCGCCCCGCACGAATCGGCCCCCGCGACGCCCCCTTCGCGCGCCGGGGCGCTCGGCCCGGGGCGAGACCCGGCCGGGGCGCATCCTTCCCGCCGGTCACGTCGACTCGACACGCAACGGCGTATGCCGCGCAAGCACATCGAAGTCGGCGTCGCGGTGGAGCACCGGCATGTCGACCCGGATGGCCAACGCGGCGATGAGACAATCGATGAGCGCCCGCACGGTCTCGCCCCGACTGCGGCATTGCCGATAGAGCGCGGCGGCCCGATCGAAGTCGCCGGGCTGCAGCGGCACGACCGCCGCGCGTGCGATGAGCCTCCGGAGATCCCGCCGCTGCTGCTCGTCCCGGGCTCCGGCCAGGAGCTCCATTCGGACGACGTCGCACGTGGCGAGGTCGGCGCCGAGCAGCTCTCCGACTCGGACACACGTCGGGGAACCGGTGTCGCGGAGGTACTCGACCCAGGCCGACGTGTCAACGAGGCTCATCGGAGCGTCCACGCATTTCGTCGAGGTCGCCGTCCCAGCCGGACCCGCGCATCCGGCGGGCTTCCTCGAGGCTCAGTGGCTCCGCCGCGAGTGAACGCAGGGCGAAGTTGACGGCTTCCCGCTTGGTCGTCAGGCGATACCGCCTCATGACCTCCGCACAGGCTTCGTCGTCGACATCCACGTTAGTGCGTGCCATACACCAATGATACACTCCGGGAGCGCACGCCAGTGCCCTTCACAGGCCCCTTGCCGCCGTCGACTCCCAGTGAGCGGAAACCCTGAAGGCGACGGATGCGCGCACGGTCACTGAGCGTCCCTTCCGCCCTGCTGGCAGGCCCTCCGGCCGTTCGCACCGGCGTTCGCCGTCGTGGCGTACTTCCTGGTCACCGACCCGGTCGAAGTGAACCGGATTCTCAGGGAGGCGGAGTGAGCGCGTCGCCAGCCCAGGCCCTTTCGCTCCTTCCCGTTGACGCTGGCCGGTCTTGGCCAGCTGGCGTTCACCCGCCCTCCCGCCAACGGCATCGTGCGGCAGCAACGGTACCGAGGCCCGTCTCGATATCTACCTCGAGCCGGCTGAACACGGCTACCCCCACCCCAGCCGCACCCGGCATGCAGGATGTCACCGGTTGGCAAACTGAGAATGCCTCGGCTACCCCCAGCCGCACCCGGCATGCAGCCGGCGACAGCGTCGCGCCGCTCCCCCGCCCCGACCCACGGATCGCGGCCGACGATCTGCTTCCCTGACCTCCGAAGACAGGCAGCTCGCTTGAGGCAGGCGATTCGTGCCCGTACCCGGAGTCGCCATGGCGACCTCGCTGGCGGGGCACGGTGCCGACTGCGGGAAGCCACGAGGCGGCCGGAACCCGTTTCTTCACGGTCAGCCTTCAGCGTCGCCAGGGGATCAGCTTCGAGTGTCGCTGACCAGATCCAGTGCCGCGAAACTGCATGAGCCTAGTCCATCAACATAGTACAGACGTGTGCCTAGTCAAATCATATGATATTTTCAGGGTGTATCTGGCCATGAATAGGCTCGCCGAAGACACCCTGCATCGCTGGCTGGCGGCTCGCCGCCGAAAGCCGCTGGTGCTGCGCGGCGCGCGGCAGGTCGGGAAGACGACCCTGGTGCGCCGGTTCGCGGCGGCGGCCGGCCTGGCGCTCTGCGAGGTGAACCTGGAGCGCCATCTCTACCTCGATCGCGTGTTCGAGAGCCTCGACACCGGCCGTATCCTGCGCGAGCTGGAGACGCTCGGCGGTACCCGACTGGACGGGGCGGTCCTGTTCCTGGACGAGGTGCAGTCGACGCCCCATGCCCTGCCCGCCCTGCGCTACCTGTACGAGGACCGGCCCGACCTGCCGGTGGTGGCGGCCGGCTCGCTGCTCGAGTTCATCCTCGCCGACCACGGATTCCCGATGCCGGTGGGGCGCATTCAGTACCTGCATCTGGGACCGCTGACGTTTCGCGAGTTCCTCGCCGCCGTCGATCCGGCGGCCGTCGAGCCCGTCGACGACCTCGCCCCCGACAGGCCGCCGACCGAGGCCGCCCACCGGCGACTCGCGCGGCGGTTCCGCGAGTACCTCCTGGTCGGCGGCCTGCCCGAGGCGGTGCTCGCGTACTGCGAGTCGGGCTCGACGGTGGAGGTGGCGGCGGTCCACCGTTCCATCGCCTCGACCTACGAGGACGACTTCGCCAAGTACGCCCGGCGGACGCCGCTCGCCCGGCTCCAGCGGCTGTTCCGCCTCGTGCCCCGAGCCGTCGGGCAGCCCGTGACCTACCGCCGCCTCGACCCCGATGCGCGGGCCGCGGACGTGGGCCGGGCGATCGACCTGCTGGTCAAGGCGCGCGTCTGCCACCGGGTCTCGCACAGCCACTGCTCGGGGCTGCCCCTCGGCGCCGACGCCGGCAACCACGCGACCAAGCTGCTGTTCATGGACGTGGGGCTGATGAACCACCTGTGCGGCCTGGACCTGACGGACATCGAGGCGCTCGACGACACCCGGCTGGTCAACGAGGGGGGCATGGCGGAACAGGCCGTCGGGCAGCAGTTGGCGTCGCTCGGCGGCGGCGACCGCCCCCCCGAGCTCCACTACTGGCTGCGGCACGCCCGGCGGGGCAACGCCGAAGTCGACTACGTGATCTCGCACCGGGACTGGATCGTGCCGATCGAGGTCAAGGCCGGGCGCAGCGGGTCGCTGAAGTCGCTCCTGCAGTTCGTCCACGAGAAGCGGCCGCCGGTCGCGGTGCGGTTCGACGCCAACCCGCCGAGCCTGCAGACGGTTCGTCACGCCATCCGCACCGCCGAGGGTGCAACGGACGTGATCGCGCGCATTCTCTCGTTACCGTTGTACGCCGTGGAGGCGCTGCCACGGCTGCTTCAGGCCGTGCGCCCAGACGCCCGCCCGCGCACCCGTATTGCCCGAAACGAGCATCCAACCGACTGAGGCCCGGCCACCCCTCAACGTCGCGCCTCCGCCGCGCGGACGGTGCTCGACAGCAGCATCGCGATGGTGAGCGGCCCCACCCCGCCCGGCACCGGCGTCAGCGCCCCGGCGACGGAAGCGACCTCGGGGTGCACGTCGCCGACCACGGTCGCGCCCCGCCGCTCGATCACCTCGAGGCGCGGCGAGTCCGGCCCGAACAACGCCGCGACCCGGTCGCGGTCGGTCATCCGCGTCGTCCCCACGTCGATCACCGTCGCCCCCGGCTTCACGAAGTCCGCGGTCACGAAGCCCGGCCGCCCGATGGCCGCCACCAGGATGTCGGCCGACGACGCCACCGCCGGCAGGTCTCGGGTCCGCGAGTGGCAGATGGTCACCGTCGCGTGCCGGTGGAGCAGCAAGGCGGCCAGGGGCTTGCCGACGATGTCGCTGCGGCCGATGACGACGGCGCGGCGCCCCTCGATGGGGATGCCGTTCCGGTCGAGGAGCTCGATGATGCCGGAAGGCGTGCCCGGCACGAGGGCCGGTCGGTTCTGCGCCAGCCGGCCGACATTGACGGGGTTGAACCCGTCGACGTCCTTGGCGGGATCGATGGCGTCGAAGACCCGCTGCTCGGCGTCGGCCCCCATGCCCGGCGGCAACGGAGACTGCACCAGCACGCCGTCGATGTCGTCGGCCGCGTTGAACCGGGCCACGATCGCCATCACCTCGTCGAGGGCCGCATCGGCCGGCAGGCGCCGGAGATCGGCCCGAATGCCGAGCTCCTCGCAGGCGCGCACCTTGTTGCGCACGTAGATCTCCGACCCGCCGTCGTCGCCCGCGAGCAGGATGCCCAGCCCCGGAGGGCGGCCCGCCGCCTCCCGGAAGCGCGCGATGCGCGGCTTCAGGGTTCCGCGAATCGCCTCGGCCACCGCCTTGCCGTCGAGCCGTCTCGCCGCCGCCGTCCCGGTGCTCTCCATCCTTGCCCTCACCCGCCGCGTCCGGCCTCGCTCTCACGATCGCGCGTGCATGTTAGCAGGCACCGGCCGTCCACGCGCCGGCGGGGTCGCAGCGCCGGCCGCCCGCGGATGGCGGCTCGTCCAGGGCGTTTCTATATACTGTCGCCCGGCACCGGCGGCAGGCCGGCCGTCCCGCGCCGACGGGGACGGGATGGGAGCGCAGGCATGGAGACCCTCGAGCAGCTCATCCGGACCGTCAAGTTCTACGTCGACAGCTTCGGCATCCCCGTCGGCGAGCAGGTGGTGCCCCTCAAGGTCATCGCCCTGCTGGGGGCCGGCGCCTTCCTGACGGTCCGGCTCGGGTTCGTCCAGCTCCGGCGCCTCGGCCACGGGTTCGCGGTGACCTCGGGGCGCTACGACGACCCCGACGACCCGGGGGACGTGTCGCACTTCCAGGCCCTCACCACCGCCCTGTCGGCCACCGTGGGCATCGGCAACATCGCCGGCGCGGCGTGGGCCATCCACTACGGCGGCCCGGGGGCGCTGTTCTGGATGTGGATGACGGCCCTGCTCGGCGCCGCCACGAAGTTCTCCGAGGTGACGCTGGCCCAGCGCTACCGCGACGTGCACCCCGAGGCCCACAAGCACGAGGGCACGGTGGCCGGGGGCCCGATGTACTACATCGAGCGGGGCATGGGCGAGCGCTGGCGGTGGATGGCGGTGTTCTTCGCCATCGCCCTCGGCTTCACCGCGTTCATCACCGGCAACGCGGTGCAGGCGAACACCCTGGCCGACACCCTCGAGTCGAACTTCGGCACCCCCAACGTCGTGACCGGATTGCTCGCGGCGGCGGCGGTGGCCGCGGTCATCCTCGGCGGCATCACCCGCATCGGCAGGGTGACCGCGATTCTCGCCCCCCTGATGGCGAGCATCTACGTCTTCGCCGCCCTCCTCATCATCTTGATGAACGCCGGCGCGGTGCTGCCCACGTTCGCCCTGATCCTGCGGGAGGCGTTCAACCCGACCGCGGGGGTGGCGGGCACGGGCATCGGCGTCCTGCTGGTGACCCTCAACTGGGGGGTCAACCGCGGGCTGTTCTCGAACGAGGCGGGACAGGGGTCGGCGCCCATCGCCCACGCCGCCGCCAAGACCGAGGAGCCGGTGTCGGAGGGCGTGGTGGGGCTGGTCGAGCCGTTCATCGACACCATCGTCATCGTCACCATGACCTGCCTGGTGATCATCATCACCGGGGCGCACACCGATCGCGTGCCGTCCACGTTCACGCTGGCCGGCGGCGACCTGTCCTACGTGGTGACGGAGCCCGACGGGGCGCTGCGGGAAGCCGACCCGCCGGCCGC
Source organism: Vicinamibacterales bacterium (assembly GCA_965207675.1). Classification (GTDB taxonomy): domain Bacteria; phylum Acidobacteriota; class Vicinamibacteria; order Vicinamibacterales; family UBA8438; genus JAJEEA01. The sequence goes on along the minus strand of CBDBMY010000011.1, from coordinate 1,583,697 downwards.
CATCCGCGTCGTCGACGGCCGCCAGGAGATCGGGGCGGGCGGGGCGGCGTTCGCGTGGCACGACGTGCCGGTGGAGCGGTTCTACGTCGACGAGGCGCAGGCGGTCCCCTTCAGCGGCACCATCGACCCGGGCGCCGGCGCCGCCACCGCCGACGACGGGACCGGGTACTCGGTGCTCTACGGCGATGCCCCGGAGGGGGGCGCCCCGCTGACCCAGCTGGGGTTCCGGCGCGGGCTCAGCCCCCTCGGCGACTGGGGCGGGATCATCGTGGTGTTCTCGGTGGTGCTCTTCGCCCTCTCCACCGCCATCGCGTGGAGCTACTACGGCGACCGCTGCGCCGCGTACCTGTTCGGGGCGCAGGCCATCCTGCCCTACCGGCTCGTCTACGTCGGCATGGTGTTCCTCGGCGCGATGCTCGCCCCCGCCGCGGCCTGGGACCTCGGGGACATCGCCCTGGGCATCGTGATCCTGCCGAACCTCGTGGCCCTCGTCGTGCTGTCGGGCCAGACCCGGGCCCTGATGGACAGCTACTTCGAGCGGAAACCGTGGTTGCGCGGCGGCGGCGGGAAGAGCTCTGCAACGTAGGGCCGCGCGGGCTCAGCCGGCGTCGCCGAGCACGTCCAGGTAGGCCCGCACCCGCCCCGCCGGGTCGCCGCCGGCGAGGAGGTCGGAGATGACCGCGACCGAGGCCGCGCCCGCCGCGACGACGGCCGGGGCGGCATCCAGGGTGATCCCGCCGATGGCCACCACCGGGCGTCCCCCGGCCGCGCGCGCGGCCCGGCGCACCGCCGCCAAGCCGACCGCCGCGTAGCCCGTGTCCTTCGTCCGCGTGTCGAGCACGGGGCCGACCGCGAGATAGCTGACCGGCTGCGCGAGGGCGTCCTCGAGCTGCGGCGCGTCGTGGGTGGAGAGGCCGACGACGGCGGCCGGCCCCAGCAGCTTCCGGACGGCCGGCGCGGGCAGGTCGTCCTGACCGACGTGAACGCCGTCGGCCCCCGCCATCAGGGCCACGTCGCAGCGGTCGTTGACGACGACGCGGGCGCCCCGGGGCTGCGCGAGGGCGACGATCTCGCGGGCCCACTCGAACTGGGTACGGGTGTCTGCGCCGGGGGCGCGCAGCTGCAGGAGGCGCGCTCCCCCCTCGAGGTACGCCCGCGCGAGATCGACGGGCGTCCGGCCCGCGCGGGTCGCGGAGCCCGCGTCGACGATGGCGTAGAGCCGGGGCCACCCGCTCACGCCGCCGGCGCTCCGTCGGCGAGGAACCGGTCGAGGAACGCGGTGTCGAAACGGCCGGCGAGGAAATCGGGATCTTCGAGGATGCGCAGATGCAGGGCGAGGTTGGTGTCGACCCCTTCGACCACCATCATCCCGAGCGCCCGCCGCATGCGGGCCACGGCCTCGGCGCGGTCGCGCCCGTGGGCGATGACCTTCGCGAGCAGCGAGTCGTAGAACGGCGAGACCATGTGGTCGGCGTGGGCCGCGGTCTCCACCCGGATGCCCGGCCCCCCGGGCAGCACGAGGGTCCGGATGGCGCCGGGGCTGGGCGCGAACGTCTCGGGATGCTCGGCGTTGACCCGGCACTCGACGGCATGCCCGGCGAGACGGACGTCGTCCTGCTCCAGCGCGAGGGGCTCTCCCGCGGCGATCCGGATCTGCGCCTTGACGACGTCGACGCCGGTCACCGCCTCGGTGATCCCGTGCTCGACCTGAACGCGGGGATTGACCTCCATGAAGTGGAACCGGCCTTCCCCGTCCACCAGGAACTCGAACGTGCCCGCGTTCACGTAGCCGACGGACCGCGCCGCCGCCGTGACGAGCCCGCCGACGCGCTCGCGCACGCCCGCTTCGAGGCCCGGCGCCGGGGCCTCCTCGACGACCTTCTGCTGCCGCCGCTGCACCGAGCACTCGCGCTCGCCGAGGTGCACGGTGCGGCCACGCCCGTCGGCGAGGACCTGGAACTCGATGTGCCGCGCGCCCCCGAGGTACCGCTCGAGATAGACGCGGGGGTCGCCGAACGCCGCCTCGGCCTCGCTCACGGCGGCGCGGAACGCCTCGGGCAGCCGGTCCGGGGCCTCGACGAGCCGCATGCCGCGGCCGCCGCCGCCGCCGACCGCCTTGACGAGCAGGGGATAGCCGACGTCGGGGGCCGCCCGCTCCGCCGCCGCCGCGTCCTCGACGGGCTCGGTGCCGGGCACGAGGGGCAGGCCCGCCGCCCCCATGGCCTGACGGGCGCGGGCCTTGTCACCGAGCAGCCGCAGGACCTCGGGGGGCGGCCCGATGAACGCGACGCCGGCGGCGGCGCAACCCTCGGCGAGGTCCGCCCGCTCCGACAGGAAGCCGTAGCCGGGGTGGACGGCGTCGGCGCCGGTCGTCTCCGCCGCGGCGAGGACCGCCAGGCGGTTCAGATAGCTGTGCCGGCTCGGCGCCGGCCCGATGCACACCGTCTCGTCGGCGAAGCGCGCGGCGAGGCCGTCCCGGTCGGCCTGCGAATGCGCGACCACGGTGCGGACGCCGAGCTCACGGCACGCGGCGACGACCCGCAGGGCGATCTCGCCCCGGTTGGCGACGAGGATCTTTCGGAACATTGTCAGGACCGCGGCGGGGCGGCGGCGCGCCGGCGCGGCCCGCCACGCGTCGCCTGCCGCCACGGCGCAGGCTCCAGGCCCGCCCATCGTCGCCCGGCGGCTCCGCCGGGCGCACCCCAGCGACTCTCCGGGGGCCCGCGCCGTTCTATGACGCACCCCCCCCGGCGCCGGAGACCGGCAGGAGCGCGAACAGCGGCTGGCCGTACTCCACCGCCTGGCCGTTCTCGGCCAGGACCTCGACGACCTCGCCCGCGAACTCCGCCTTGATGTCGTTCATCAGCTTCATCGCCTCGATGACGCAGAGAACGTCTCCCGGCGCCACCCGGTCGCCGACCTCCACGAAGGGCGCCGCGTCGGGTGCGCCGGCCCGGTAGAAGGTGCCCACGACGGGGGCCTCGACGACCGTCGCGACCGGCTCCCGACCGGCCGGGGCGGGGTCCGCGGCCGCGGCTTCGACCCGCGGGGCCGTCGCCTCCATCTTCCGCGCGCGGACGCGCAACCCTTCCGACTCGAGCTCCAGCTCGGCGAGGTCGTGCTCGCGCATCAGGCCGAGCACGCGATCCAGCACGGGACCGATCCGATCGGGATCCATGTCAGGAAGTCCACCAGACGGAAGCCGGCGCCGCCATCGGCGACGCCGCGAAGGGGCCGGGCCGCCCGCCACGAACGTCGAAACGACACGACTCACGGGCGGCAGCCGCGCGCCGCCCACCCGGTGCCGCTTCCCGGCAATCACACGAACGCACGAACGGAGCGACCGCGCGCGGCCTGCCCGGCAGCGCTTCCAGGCAAGCTCCACGACGCACGGACGGCGTGCTGGCGCGGGCGCCCCGGTGCGGCTTCGGCTCCGCGTGCGGCACGGCCGTGCCCGCCGCGCCGGTAGCCCATTAGACCACAACGAGCTCGAGGGGCACGTCGGTCAGCAGCTCGCAGCCGGTCTCCGTCACCACCACGTCGTCCTCCAGCCGCACGCCCCCCTCCCCCGGCACGTAGACCCCGGGCTCGACGGTGACGACCATCCCCGCCGCCAATCGCGTTTCTTCGGAGCCGTCCGCCGCGCGCGGCTTGCCGATGCGCGGCGCCTCGTGGACCTCGATGCCGAGACCGTGGCCGGTGCCGTGCCCGAACGCCTCCCCCAGCCCGCGGTCGGTCAACACGGTCCGGGCCGCGCCGTCCACTTCGACCGCGCGCACGCCCGGCCTCACCGCGGCCAGGGCCGCCGCGTGCGCCGCCCGTACCGCGTCGTGCCAGGCCGCCGCGTGCGCCGCCGGGGGACCGAGGCTCGCCACCCGCGTCAGGTCCACGCAGTAGCCGTCGTGCACGCCGCCGAAGTCGAGCAGCACCAGGTCGCCCCCGGCCAGCTCGCGGCCGCCGGGCCGCGCGTGGGGCAGGGCGCTGTTGGGCCCGCTCGCGACGACGGTCTCGAACGCCGGGCCCTCGAACCCGGCGCGTCGGATCGCCCAGTCGACGTCCGCCGCCACGTCGCGCTCGCGGCGGCCCGGCCGCAGGGCGGAGAGCATCTCGGCCATCACCCCGGAGATGCGGGACCCGGCCTCGCGCAGGATCTCCACCTCGCGCGCGTCCTTCACCAGCCGGCCCGCCTCTACCATCCCCGAGGTCCGGCACAGCTCGACCCCGGAGCCGGCGAGGGCCTGCTCGAGCCACGCGTGCCGGGCGAGGGTCATGTGGTCGGCCTCCACGCCCACCCGGCACCCCCCGCGCACCCGCAGGAGCTCGCAGACGGTCTCCTCGTACGACGTCTCGACCTCGGCGAGAACGACCGGCGCCTCGGGCGTCGAGGCGTCGTCGAGCACGCGCCGCGCCGCCGTGACGTAGCGCGAGTCGACGATCAGGGTGGCCTCTCCGGCGCCGGCGAGGAGCATGCCCGCGCTGCCCCGGAAGCCGGTGAGGTAGAACACGTTGGCGGCGTGGGTGACGAGCAGGAGGTCGGGCGGATCGCCGGGCGCCGCTCCCGCGGCGGCCTCGCCGGCCCCGACCGGCGCCGTGAACAGGCGGCCTCGCCGGCGCGCCCGATGCCAGTCCTTCTCCACCATGCCCCTCCCCGCGGCGGGCGGCGGCTCCGGCGCCGCCTCTCGTAGGGGAACGATACCCCAACCCGTGGCCGCCCCCCGCGAGTCTGCGCCATTCTACGGCGCAGGCTCGCGGGAGATTGGCTGGGCGCCCAGCGGCGCCGAAGGCGACGATGGGCGGGGCCGGGCGCGGGGGACCGGTGGCGCAAGCCCCGGCGGCGCTCCGCCGGTGGAACGCGGGGTCTGCCACACGGGTCGGAGTCGCGCTTCGCCCGCCCGCGCAACCAGGCGGCGTTCCACCGGAGGAACGCGGGGTCTGTCACGGGCTCCCGGTCACCGCACGATGCGGGGCGTGAGGAAGATCATCAGCTCGTCGGTGCTCTCGTTGCGGGCCGAGCTCCTGAACAGCCAACCGAGCACGGGAACGCGGTGCAGGCCCGGGGTGCGGCTGTTCTGCTCGCTCCGCGAGTTCTCGTAGATGCCGCCGATGACCGTGGTCTCGCCGTCGCCGACCTGGACCGTCGTCGCCGCGCGCTGAGTCACGATGGAGGGAATCGGCGGATTCCCCAGGGCCCGGGCGAAGTCCGCGAAGGAGTTCTCGACCTCGACCTGCATGATGACGGTGTCGGCGGCGGTTATCTGCGGCGTCACGCGCAGGGTCAGCGCCGCTTCCTTGAACTCCACCGTTACCGTGTTGTTGGCGACCGTCTGGTACGGGATCTGGTCGCCCTGGAGGATCTCGGCCTGGACGTTGTTCTGGGTCGTGACCCGAGGACTGGAGATGATGCGCAGGTCGCCCCGGCTCTCCAGCGCCGACAGGGTCAGGTCGAGGTCGAGGGGGCCGCCGGCCGGCCCCACCGCGACCCCGAGGGTCGAGGTCGGCGCCCCGACGCCGAGGTCGATGCCGGTCGCGAGGCGCTCGTCCGGGGCGCCCCGGACCTCGCTGGCGGATGACCCCGCCGCGGTTCCGCCGCCTCCCGGGACGCCCCGGCCCGCGAGCCCCCACTGCACGCCCAGAGCGCGGGCCGAGTCGTGGCCGACGCGCACCACCCGCGCCTCGATCTCGACCTGCGGCTCGGAGCGGTCCAGCGTGTCCAGCAGGTCGTCGAGGGCCGGCAGGCGATCTTCGAGGTCCCGGACGATGAGCGTGTTGGTACGCGGGTCGGTGAACACCTCGCCGCGCGACGAGAGCGACGTGCTGGTGATCAACGGGACGAGATCGTCGGCGCGGGCGTAGCTCAGGGCCCGCGTGAATACCGCGAGCTCGCCCGCCTCCGCCTCGCGCCGGGCCAGGAGCGCCCGCGCCTCGGCCTCCTCCTGCAGCCGTTCGATCGACGCGATCCGCACCACGGTGCCGTCCACCTCGTACCCCAGCCCGTTGGCCCGGAGGATGACGTCGAACGCCTGGTCCCAGGGCACCTGCGCGAGGGCCACGTTCACCTCGCCCCGCACGCTGGGATCGATGACGATGTTCAGGGTGCTGATGTCCGCGAACACGCGGAGCACGGCCCGCAGATCCGCGTTCTGGAAGTCCAACGACACCGGGTCGCCGGTGTAGACGCCCCCGCCGCCGGGAAGCTGGCCGGCGGGCGGGGCCGCCCCGGCGGAGGCGACGCCGCGGGCCCCGGCCCCGACGCCCCGCGGCGGGCCCGGGCGGGCGTCCTCGGGACCGCTCGCCCGAGCCCCCGGCCTCCCCGCATTTCGGGAAAACACCACCTGCAGCGTCGGCGCCCCGGGCTCGGCCGCCTCGACACGATACGGGGCCGAACGCACGAGCTCGAGGACCACCTGGGTCAGTCCGACGGACCGCCGGTCGACCCGCACGCGGTCGACGGGGTCGGCGTCGACTCGCGTGGACGCACCCGCCTCGGCCGCGAGGCCCGGGAAGTCCAGGACCAGCCGGGGACGAAAGTGCTCGAATCCCCGGACGCGAGCCGGCGACAGCCCGCCGTTCCCCCGGATCGTCACGGTGACCGCGTTGGGCCCGACCGCCGCGTCGACCGCCACGATCGCCGTCGCCGCACGAACCGGGGCCGCAAGCTCACCCGCCGCGCCCGCCGGCGCGGCGCCCAGCAGCATCCACCCGATCGCCCCGCAACCCGTTCCAGCCCTCATCGTGCGCTCCCCGTGCCGCCAAGGCGCTTGCGGGCCCGCCGGGTCGCGAACCGGACCGAATCGGTCGCCGCCAGCATCCACCCGATCGCCCCGCAACCCGTTCCCGCCCTCATCGTGCGCTCCCCGTGCCGCCAAGGCGCTTGCGGGCCCGCCGGTCTGCGAACCGAACCGAATCGGCCGCGTCCCGCAGGAACACCACCGCGTCGGCGGTGACTCCCTGCACCGTGCCGTCGCGCAGGCGCTCGCCGGGCCGCACGACCCAGGCCCGGCCGTCGGGTCCTTCCAGCACCGCCAGGCGGCCTTCCCGGCTTGTCACGACGCCGAGGAGAACCGCCTCGTCCACCGTCACGCCGGCGAGGCCGGGGGCACGGACCTCGACGGGCCCCGGCGAGGCCGGCGCCGACGGCCTCGCGAACGGATCCCGGCCGCCGTCCCCCGCTTCCCCGGTCGCATTCCCCCGCGCCTGCCCCGCGTCCCCCGCGCGAAGCGGCGACGGCGCCTCTCCCGGCACCGCTATCGCCGCCAGGCCCAGGCCCGTCGCCCGGGCTTCCCCGAGGGCGCCAGCCGCCCCCGAGCCCGCCGCCGCGGTCGCCGCCACGCCCAGGCCCGTCAGGACCACCGAGAGCACCGTGACCCTTGCAGCAACCATTTACCGTGCCTCCTCCGCCCCCGCGGGGCCGGGTCGGGAGGGGTCCGCCGACTCGAACGCGGTAGCCGTGCACTCGGCGGCGATGGTGCGGCCGGGCTCGGGCGGATCGATGGCCCGGATCACCACGTCCTCGATGGTGACGATTGACGAGAGCCCGCCGACCTGCCGGAAGAACCGGGCGAGGCCGGGGTAGGTGCCGTCGAGGTGCAGACGGTAGGACCAGGCCGCCCGAGGCTCGTCCCGCAATGGCGGCCGCGGCCGGAACGCCCGAATCGTCAGGCCGGACCCGACCGCGAGAATCCGCAGCCGCCGCGGCAGCGCGGAGAGGTCCTCCCCGCCCGGCCGGGCCGAGCCGAGGCGGTCGAGCCCGAGGCCCAGCTCGTCGAGCCGGCGCCGGGCCTGCACGAGGTCGGCCCGCTCCCGTCGCGCCGCCGTCAGCTCGGCCTCCTTCGCCGCCAGCTCCGCCCGCTTCGCGTCGAGCTCCCGCATCCGGGGTCCCAGCCATGACAGCCGCAGGACGAGTGGCACGGACGCGACGAGGGCCGCCGCCAACCCGATGCGTGCATACCGCGGAAGCTCCGTGAATCCCGTTCGCATGATTCCCCGCCTCCATCCGTGACGTGTGACGCGCGTCCCGTTCCCCGCCGCGACCCGTGACGTGCGACGCGCACCCCTCGCCGCGGCCCGGCGAGGACGTCCCCGCCGCCGTTCACGACGACGGGAGCGCGAAGCGTGCGCGAATCTCGAAGTGAACCGCCTCCGCCGAGCCCTCGGCCTCCCACCGGCTGTCCACGATCTCGATCGGCGGCGGGAAGTGCCCCGACGACTCCAGCCCCGCCACCAGCGCCGTCAGACCGGTCATGTCCCCCACCCGGCCCGTCAGGGTGACCTCGTCTCCCCGTTGCCGAAGCTCCGTCAGCCATGCGTCATCGGGCAGGGCGCGGCCCACCTGGTCGAGCAGGCGCACCGGCGCGGCCTGCGCCGCCCGCAGCGCCTCGGTCAGCGCGACGCGCCGCGCCAGGTCGTCGCCGCGCCGTTCGACCTCCTGCCGCCGGGCCGACACGCCGTCGAGGTCCGCGAGCTGCTGCCCGAGGGCGCGCACCCGGTGGTCCAGTCGATTCGATTCGCCCCGAATCGCCAGACCCTCCCGCAGCATGAGCCCGAGCACGACCCCCAGGACGATGACGCCGCACGCCACCGCCGCCCGGAGGCCGGTGCCCGTCCGGGTCGGGCCTTCCGGAAGCGGCTCCCCGGCCAGCAGGTTGATGCGAATCATCGGTCCTCCCCTCGCCGCAGGGCGAGGCCCACGGCAACCGCGAAGGCGGCGTCGGACTCCGGCCGGCGGTCCTCGCCCGGTTCTCCGGGGCCGCGGCCCACGCGCCGGAACGGATCGAAGAGCGAGGCGGGAACGCCCAGCCGCACCTCGAGGGCCGGCAGGAAGCCGGGGGCCCCCGCCAGCCCGCCGCTCACCACCAGCTCGTCGACGCGCCCCGACGCCGTCGCGGACCTGAAGAACCCCAGCGTCTTCTCGACCTCCAGCAGCAGGTGCTCGCCGACGGCGCCGGAGGCCGCGGTCGCCGGACCTGGTTCGTCCCCGGGGCCCCATTCGTCGAGACGGCCAGCGAACGAGAAGCCCGGCTCCGACGCCGCGGTCTCGCCCCCCGCGCCGCCCCCCGAGGAGACGTCGCGGGTGAGCAGTGTCTGCCCGCCTTCGACGATGTTGATGTTCAGGCCGGCAGTCTCCGCGTTGACGAGCATGGTGACCCGTCCCGGGTCGACGCCGTAGTTGATCTCGAAGGCGTTCTGCAGGGCGAACGCCGCGACGTCGATCACCGCCGGCACCCCGCCCGCGCGCGAGACGACGCCGGCGCACTCGGCGACCTTGTCCTTCTTGGCGGCCACGAGCAACACGTCCATCGAGGCGCCGTTCGCGGCGTCGTTGCCTGCCTGCAGCACCTGGTAGTCGAGATTCACGTCCCTCGTGTCGAACGGAATGTGCTGCTCGGCCTCGGAGCGAATCGACCCGGCGAGATCGTCCTCGTCCATCAGCGGCAGCCTCACCCGCTTGACGATCGCCGCGTGGCCGGCGACCGCGACCGCCACCCGTCTCGTCCGGGTCCCGCCCCGATCCAGCAACCGTCGCACGACCTCGGCCACCGCGCCGCGGTCCACGACGTCGCCCCCGACGATGCTGCCGCGCGGCACCGGCTCGCGGCCGATCGCGGCCACTTCGCGGCCCCGCGACGTCCTGCGCAACGTGACCGCCTTGACGGCGTCCCTGACGATGTCGATCCCGATCAGCGATTGCCGGCGACGAAAGATCATGGTTTCGTGGTCCCGCGGGTCTCCGCGACGCGACCGGCGCCGCGGTCTCCCCACTCATCGGCAATGCAATTCCCGGTCCATCCGCGGCCCGCGCGTCAGCGGCCCGCCGGCCGGGGCCGTTTCGCGGTTGCGGCAATCGGCTCTCCCCGGCCGCTGCAGAAAATCCCACCGGGACGGCGCGACGGTCGGCAATTCTTGACACAACCGTCGATTTGCGCGTAGCCTTTGGGTTTATGTCTGCGGCCGGGGAGGCCGCCGGAGAATAGATGTCCACGCATGTACCGTCGGCCCTGGGCATTGAACGGCGATGGCACGTCATCGACGCGGGCGAGCACGTGCTCGGCCGGGTGGCGACGATCGCCGCGAAGCTGCTGCAGGGCAAGCACAAGCCGCAATACGCACCGTTCCTCGACACCGGCGACTTCGTGATCATCACGAACGCCCGCCAGGTCAAGCTCAGCGGAGCCAAGGAAGACCAGAAGCTCTACCGCCGCCACAGCGGCTTCGAGGGCGGCCTGCGGGAGACGAGGGCCAAGACGATGCGGCAGCGCCTGCCGGCCCGGATGGTCGAGGCGGCGGTGCGCGGCATGCTGCCCAAGACCAAGCTGGGCAAGAAGATGTACCGCAAGCTGAAGGTCTATGCCGGGCCCGACCACCCGCATGCGGCCCAGCAACCCGTTCGATTCGAGGTGTCCTGACGTGGCGGCGACGACTTTCTACGGAACCGGACGGCGCAAGGCCTCGACGGCGCGCGTGTTTCTGAAGCCCGGCTCGGGCGAGCTGGTCATCCGGGGAACCTCGCTGGAGAAGCGTTTTCCCTCGGAGGCGGTGCGGACCCGCATCACCGCCCCCCTCCAGGTGGCGGAGGCCGCCGACAAGGTGGACATTCTCGCGACAGCGAAGGGCGGCGGCGTCACCGGACAGGCGGATGCCCTCAGGCTCGGCATCGCGCGGGCCCTCGTGGCCTTCGACGGCGAGTTGCGGCCGGTGCTGAAGAAGGCCGGCATGCTGACGCGCGACGCCCGCATCAAGGAGCGCAAGAAGTACGGGCTGGCCGGCGCCCGCAAGCGGTTCCAGTTCAGCAAGCGCTGAGCCCGTCGAAGCGGCCGGGCCGCTCCGGTCGAATCCGTCGTGAGCAGGCGGGATGCGGTACGGCCCGGCAGGGTCGGCCGTGTGCCGCAGAGGGGATGGAGGAAGCTTGACGTCGATCGCCATCAAGGACCTGCTCGAGGCAGGCGTGCACTTCGGACACCAGACCAAGCGCTGGAACCCGAAGATGAAGCCGTACATCTTCGGGGCCCGCAACGGCATCTACATCATCGACCTGAGCCGCACCGCGGAGCTGTTCGGGAGGGCGGAAGCGTTCGTCCGCGACCTCGCGGCCGAGGGCAAGACGGTGCTGTTCGTCGGCACGAAACGGCAGGCGCAGGACCTCGTGGTCGAAGAAGCCCGGCGTTGCGGGATGTTCTTCGTGAATCAGCGGTGGCTCGGCGGCCTGTTGACCAACTTCGTGACCATCCAGCGCAGCATCGCGCGCCTTCGCGACATGGAGGCGATGGCCGAGGACGGCCGCTACGACACCTTCTCGAAGAAGGAGATCGCCCGCATCGAGAAAGAGAAGCGGAAGCTGCACAAGAACCTCGACGGCATCCGCCACATGTCCAGGCTGCCGGACGCCGTGTTCGTCGTCGACACCCGGAAAGAGAAGATCGCCGTCGACGAGGCCCGCAAGCTGAAGATTCCGGTCATCGGCATCGTCGACACCAACTGCAACCCGGACGACGTCGACTACGTCATTCCCGGAAACGACGACGCGTTGCGGTCGATCCGGCTCTTTCTGACGCGGATAGCCGACGCCGCCATCGCCGGCCGCGACCGGCGCGAGTCGTCGCAGAGTGCGCCGGCCGGCCCATCGCCCGCCACCGCCGCCCCGCCCCCCCCGGCAGACGAGCCGGCGCCGGCGGCGTCTCCGGCCACCGCCTGAGAGGTCGCGGCGGGAGGAACCGGGCGCTCCCGGCCGCCGGGGCCTCCCGCGCCGCACGCGCGGCGGGACCGCGCCGGCCATCCGGGACAGACGACGACCCGGTACCGAACGACCCCTCAAGCCGGCAGACGACCGGGAAACGCGCAGGAGGCCCCCGAGAGAACAGGCGTCCCGCGACGGCGGGACTGCCGGCGGGAGCCGCGCGGGCGCCGGCCGCCCGACGCATCGACGCCCGCTCACGCGCGGCACCGGAGCGACCGGTTCATCCATCGCGAGAGGTAGATTCGAGAATGGCTATTTCCGCCGCACAGGTCAAGGAGCTCCGGGACAAGACCGGGGCCGGATTCATGGACTGCAAGTCCGCCCTCACCGAGGCCGGGGGCGACGTCGACAAGGCCGTCACCATCCTCCGGACGCGCGGGCAGGCGCGCGCCGCCAAGCGGTCGGGCCGGACCACGAGCCAAGGCCTCGTCAGCAGCTACATTCACATGGGCGGGCAGGTCGGCGTGCTGGTGGAGGTCGGCTGCGAGTCCGACTTCGTGGCCCGGACCGACGAGTTCCAGCAGCTCAGCCGCGAGATCGCCATGCACATCGCGGCCGCGAGCCCGCTCCACGTCACGCGCGACCAGGTGCCGAACGAGGAAGTCGAGCGCGAGAAGGCGATCTTCCGCGCGCAGTTCGAGGGGTCGAACAAGCCGCCGCAGGTCATCGACAAGATCGTAGAGGGCAAGATGAACAGCTACTACCAGCAGGTGGTGCTGCTCGATCAGCCGTCCATCCGCGACCCCAAGACCTCGATCGGCGATCTGGTGACCGCGGCCGTCGCCAAGATGGGCGAGAACATCAACGTCGTCCGGTTCGCGCGGTTCAAGATCGGAGAGACCGCCGACTGAGCCCCGCGGCGGCGCGCGGCCCGGCTCGGCTCGGCTATAATCCCCGTCACTCGATGGCTGCCCCCGCCTATCGGCGCGTCCTCCTCAAGCTGTCCGGCGAGGCGCTCCTGGGCGATCGGTCGTACGGCATAGACCCGCCCGTCGCCGATCAGATCGCCCGGGAAGTGGTGGAGGTGCAGCGGCTCGGGGTCGAGGTCGCCATCGTCATCGGCGGCGGCAACATCTTCCGGGGCCTCGCCGCGAGCGCCAGGGGCATGGACCGCACCACCGCCGACAACATGGGCATGCTGGCGACGGTCATGAACGCCCTCGCGCTCTCGGACGCCCTGGAACGCCACGGCGCCGCCACCCGGGTGCTGACCGCCATCGAGATGCGCACCGTCGCCGAGCCGTTCATCCGGCGGCGCGCCATCCGGCACCTCGAGAAGGGGCGGGTGGTGCTCTTCGCCGCCGGCACCGGCAACCCCTACTTCACCACCGACACCGCGGCGGCGCTTCGGGCCATGGAGGTGCGGGCCGACGTCATCATGAAGGCCACGAAGGTGGACGGCGTCTTCACCGCCGATCCGGCCGTCGAGCCGGCCGCGACGCGACTCGACTCGCTGTCGCACCGCGAGGTCCTCGAGCGGCGGCTGAACGTCATGGACACCACGGCCATCTCGCTGTGCATGGACAACAAGCTGCCCATCGTGGTGTTCAACCTGAAGACGCCGGGCAACGTGCGGCGGGCGGTGCTGGGAGAGCCGGTCGGGTCCGTGGTCAGCACCTGAACCGCATCCGCCCCGGCGCGGGTCGAGGCGCAGAGGCGCGGATCGAAGCGCAGAAAGGACGAGGGTCGCGATGAACGTCACCGACGGAAAGAGCGCCGTGGCCGAGGCCCGGGCCGGCATGCAGGGACAGGTCGCCCACGTGCAGCACGAGCTGGCGGGGGTGCGCACGGGCCGCGCGTCGGTCGGCATTCTCGACTCCGTCCGGGTCGAGTCCTACGGCACGCAGCTGCCGCTGAACCAGGTGGCCACGCTCTCGATACCCGAGCCGACCCTCATCGTCGTGCACCCCTTCGACCCGAGCCAGATAGGCGCCATCGAGCGCGCCATTCAGCGCGCCAACCTCGGGCTGAACCCGGCCAACGACGGCAAGCTCGTCAGGCTTCCGATCCCCCCCCTCAACGACGACCGGCGGAAGGAGCTCTCGCGCATCGTGCACGCCCTCGCCGAGGAGGGCCGCAACGGGGTGCGCGGCGTGCGCCGGCACGTCAACGACGCCCTGAAGAAGCTGCTCAAGAACCACGAGATCTCCGAGGACGACGAGCGGCGTGCCCTCGACGACGTGCAGAAGGTCACCGACGACCACATCACGCAGATCGACGAGCTGCTGAAGGCCAAGGACGCGGAGCTCCTCGACCGCTGAGGGCGGGCGCGACGATGGCGACCCGCTTCCACCTCGAGTGCTCCGTCTCCTGCGGCGCGGGACCGTTCGACGCCGGCCGCCGCCAACACCTGTGCCGGTGCGGCCGCCCGCTGCTGGCGCGGTACGACTGGGACCGCATCGCGTCGACGTGGCGCCGCGAGTCCCTGCGCGACGCCGTCCCGTCGATGTGGCGCTACGCGCCGGCGCTCCCCCTCGCCGACGGCGACCGCCCCGTGACGCTGGGCGAGGGCTGGACGCCGCTCTTCCCCGCGCCCGCCCTCGGCGCCGAGCTGGGCCTCGACCGGCTCTTCGTCAAGGACGAGGCGCTCAACCCGACCAACTCCTTCAAGGCGCGCGGCATGTCCGCCGCCGTCACCCGGGCCCACGCGCTGGGGGCGGCCACCCTCTCGGTGCCGTCGGCCGGAAACGCCGCCTGCGCGCTCGCCGCCTACGCCGCCAACGCGGGCATCGAGGCCCGCGTGTTCATGCCCCGCGACGTGAAGACGCCGTTCATCCGCGAGTGCCGCGTGCACGGGGCGGAGGTCACCCTCGTCGACGGCCTCATCACCGACGCCGGCCGCATCGCCGCCGAAGAGGGGCGCCGCCTCGGCTGGTACGACGTCTCCACGCTGAAGGAGCCGTACCGGGCCGAGGGCAAGAAGACCATGGGCTACGAGATCGCCGAGCAGCTCGGCTGGCGCTGGCCCGACTGGATCGTCTACCCCACCGGGGGCGGTACCGGCATCGTCGGCATCTGGAAGGCGTGCGAGGAGCTCGAGCGGCTCGGCTGGGTCGAGGGCCGGCGCCCGCGGCTGGTGACGGTGCAGGCCGAGGGCTGCGCCCCGATGGTCCGCGCCTTTCACGCCGGCGCCGACACCGCCGACCCGTGGGAGGGGGCGGCGACGCTGGCCGACGGCCTGCGGGTCCCGGCCGCGGTGGGCGACGTCCTCGTCCTGCGCGCGCTCCGCGAGAGCGGCGGGACCGCCGTCACCGTGTCGGACCGCGACATGGTCGAGGGCATGCTCGACCTGGGCCGGCGCGAGGGCATCGGCGCCGCACCGGAAGGCGGCGCCACCCTCGCCGCCCTGCGCCAGCTCGTTCGCGACGGCGTCGTCGCCCGCGACCACGAGGTGGTCCTGCTCAACACCGGCGGCGCGCTGAAGTACCTGGACGTCGTCGAGGAGGGCTGAACGCGGCCCGAGCGGACCCGGGGACGGCGGATGGTGGACCGCATGGGATTCGAACCCACGACCTCCGCGTTGCGAACGCGGCGCTCTCCCGGCTGAGCTAGCGGCCCATCATTTAGAATCAATAACTTACCAGGGTTCACGCTGAAACTGCAAGCCCTTGCCTCCAGCGCGGCTGCGGCATAGACGAGAAATGGCGTATCGGGCGGTTTTTCGCTGCATCGCGGGGTGCCCCGGGGCGCATCCGGTCTGGGATCCGATCTACCGGTGCCCGTCGTGCGGCGATCTGCTCGAGGTCGCCCACGACGTCGACGGGCTGAAGGACCGCTCGGCCGGGGCGTGGATGCGCCTCTTCGACGAGCGCTACAAGCGCACGACGTGGCCCTACGGGTCGTCGGTCTGGGGCAAGAAGGAATGGGTGTGCCCCGACGTCCGGAACGATTCGGTGGTGTCGATGGACGAGGGTGGCACGAACCTCTTCTGGGCCGAGCGCTTCGGCCGCGAGCTCGGCATGGACGACCTGTGGGTGAAGCTCTGCGGCAACTCGCACACGGGGTCGTTCAAGGACCTCGGCATGACCGTGCTCGTGTCCGTGGTGCGGCAGATCATGGACGAGGGTGGCGACATCCGGGCCGTCGCCTGCGCCTCGACCGGCGACACGTCCGCGTCGCTGGCCGCCTACGCCGCGGCCGGCGGCATCCCCGCCATAGTGCTCCTGCCCCGCGGCAAGGTCTCGACGGCGCAGCTGCTGCAGCCCATCGCCAACGGGGCCCTGGTGCTCGCCCTCGACACCGACTTCGACGGGTGCATGGCCATCGTGCAGCGCCTCTCCCAGGACGAGGGCATCTACCTCGCCAACTCCATGAACAGCCTGCGGCTCGAAGGCCAGAAGACGGTGGCCATCGAGATCGTGCAGCAGCTCGACTGGACCATTCCCGACGTCGTCATCATTCCCGGCGGGAACCTCGGCAACGTCAGCGCGCTGGGCGCGGGCTTCGACATGATGGGCGAACTCGGCCTGATCAACCGGCAGCCGCAGATCGTCGTGGCCCAGGCCGAGGCCGCCAACCCCCTCTACCTGGCGTACCGGCGCAACTGGGAGTTCGAGCCGGTGGGCGCGAGGCCCACGCAGGCCTCGGCCATCCAGATCGGCAATCCGGTGTCGGTGCGAAAGGCGATACGCACGCTGCAGCGCCACCGCGGCATCGTCGAGCAGGCGTCGGAGGCGGAGCTCGCCGAGGCGGCGGCCCGGGCGGATCGGACGGGCATGTACAACTGCCCCCACACCGGGGTGGCCCTGGCCGCCCTCATCAAGCTGCGCGAGCGGGGAGAGATCGACGCCGGGGCCAGGGTCGTCGTGGTCTCCACGGCCAGCGGGCTGAAGTTCACCGACTTCAAGCTCGGCTACCACGAGCGCCGGCTGCCCGACGTGCGCCCCACCTGGGCCAACGTCCCCGTCGAGCTGCCCGACGACTACGACGCGGTCCGGCGCGCCATCGACGATCACTCGGCCGGGTAGTGGTCAAGTACTACCCTCGGCCGGCTGATGCCGCGGAGCGGCCGGCGTTCGTGCTAAAATCGACCCAGGAATCTGGCCCGGATGCCCATCTACGAGTACCAGTGTTCACGGTGCCGCCAGGACTTCGAGTTGCTGGTCCGCGGGGGGGCGGCTCCGCCGTGCCCGACCTGCGACACCCCGACTCTGGAGAAGCGCCTGTCGGCGTTCGCGGTGGGCCGCGCCGCCCCGGCGGCGGCGAGCTTCGCGCCCGGCGCCTGCGGCACTTGCGGCGACCCGCGGGGCGCCGGCGCCTGTTCGATGAACTGACTCCGGCGGCGATGCCGGCCCGGAGTCCGCGCGGTGGAACGGCGCCGCCTCCGGAGGAGGCGCGGACTCCCTAGAGGGTCGGGCGCCCGGCGGAGCCGGACGACGATGGGCGGGCCAGGAGACTGCGCCGGAGAAACGGCGCCGCCTCCGGAGGAGGCGCAGACTCCCCTGAGGTTGGTCGGGCGCCCGGCGGAGCCTGAGGCGGCGATGGGACGGGCCCGGTGGGGCGAGGCCACCCGGGTCATGCCGTGCCGACCGTCGACCGATAGTACCGAGGAGCGTACAGCAGCATGTCCGTGCCGAGGATCACCAAGGAAGCCTTGAAGACCCGTATCGAGGAAGACGCCGCCAACGCGCCCGTCATCCTCGACGTCCGGCTCAAGTATCCGTACGAGCACAGCACCATGACCCTGCCAGGCGCGGTGCGCGTGGACCCGGACGCGGTAGACACGTCGGAGCTGTCCCCCGAGCGCGACATCGTCGCCTATGATTCCGACCCCGAGGAGCTGGTGAGCGCGCGCGTCGCGGCGGCGCTGATCCGGCGGGGGTTCCGGGCGAGCGCACTCGAGGGGGGGCTGCCCGACTGGATCACCGCCAAGTACCCCACCGACACGAAGGACGCACCGAAGCAGGCGCCTCCCAAGGCCGGCAGCCTGAAGGGCTGACCCCCGAGCGGCGGCGGTGGGCCTGGGAGTCCGTGCCATGGAACGGCGCGACTCCTGGCAGGATTGACTGGGCGGCAATCGGAGCCCAAGGCCACGATTTCCGCGCGAGCGCATCGCGATGCGATTCCCTCGTGTCATCGGCGTGATCGGCGTCGCCGCGACCCTGGCGACCCTGGGGCCGCCGCCGGCCGCGCAGGTGGCGGAACCGCCGCCGGCACGCTACGCCGCGCTGGCCGCGGGACCGGTCACCGGCGAGGCTCCCTTGGTCCGCGGCGCCCCGGCGCCGCTCGGTCGGCAGAGGTGGCCCGGCTTCGGTGCCGCGTCGGCCATGCCTCAGATGGCCGAGCTCCCGCTGCCCGCGCCGCTCTGGTACGACCAGAACCCGCGGCTCATCCGTGCGGACCACGCGGGCGGGCTCTCGCTCGACGACTTCCTGGTCGCCGGCGACGTGGCGGAGTTGACGTTCGAGCGCCTTTCCTCCGCCGCCGAGGATTTCCTCGTGCGCGAGACGTGGCAGCGCAGCACCACCACCGCCATCGACGGACACCTGATCAGCGTCTTCAACCCGAGCTGGGACAGCGCCGCGCTGTGGGAAGCCATCGGCTGGCAACCGCGCGGCTTCGACCGGCCCTACGTACAGCTCGGGACGCTTTTGATCCCGAGACCGTCCGATGCGGCGGACGGCGGCGAAGCCGTCCAGACGTTCCCCATCTGGTTGCGCGTGGCGCCGTTGAACGTGCCGCAGGCGCTGGTCATCGAGATCGACGCCGACACCCAGTACGCGAGCCATGTCGTCAACCTCGTCATGCCGGAGTTCGGCGACCGCCGGCTGTCGGCCGGCGACTACGGGCATGAGCTCGACGAGGCGGCGAAGCGGTTCTACGCCCACTTCCGGGACGACTACGCGTCGATCGCGTTCGTCCCGCGGCAGCAGCACGTCGTGCCCTACGACGCCTTCCATCACAACGTCCGCAATCCCATCGCAGGCCTCGGCGCCCTGCCCGTCTTCGACGATTCGCAGACGTACGGCAGCGCCGGCGTGCTTCGCTCCGTCGAGCTCTATCCGAACGTCTCGTTCACGTCCAACGCGTCGTCGACCCACGCCATCAGCCACCAGTGGGTCGACTATTGGGACTGGTCGGCGCTGGGCGGCGGCATCGTTCGCGCCGGGCGTGACCCCGCCAGCCACACGCCCCTCCTCTATCCGGGCGAGGTCTACGCCGGCGCCGTGCTCGACGTGAAGCGGCGGGTGGCCGAGGTCGGTGGCGGGACCGCCTACGCCATCGAACGGACCCCGGGTCCGGCCCTGCTGCATCCGACCACTCGCTATCGGATGGGGCTGATCGGGCCGGAGGCGGTGCCGGAACTCCTCGTGTTCGAGAACCAGGGCCAGTTCGATGGAACCGGGTTCGCCCCCCCCGTCGGAACGGCGGTCGACGGCGCGGCGCGCCGTGTGCACATCAACGACATCATCGCAGAGCACGGCCCGCGCCAAGGACCCGTGGACGACGCCTGGTCGCGGGTGACGGTGGTGGTGTCGCGGGACGGGTTGCTGTCGGCCGAGGAAATGAGCTACTGGAACTTCTTCGCGGCCCGGCACGCGGCGACCGGCGGGACGACCACGTGGGATGGCGCTCCGTCGTTCTTCGAGGCCACCGGCGGCGCGGCGCCGCTGCGAACTGATGTCACGCCGCTGCTCGAGGCCAAGCTGGTCGATGCGACCGAGACCGGGGACATGCCGATCGCGCCGGGAGAGTTCAGGGACGTGGAGCTCGATGCGCCAGTGCCCGCGCGCATCGCCGTCGGTGAGAGCGTGACCATCGCAGGCACCGTGACGACGACCGAGCGCGACGACTTCAACTTCGCTTGCCTGATCTGGCTTCCCTACGGGAGGACGGACAACATTTACGAGTGCGCCTCCATCGAGGGCAACCGTTTCTCGATAAGGTACACGTTCACCGCCAGCGACGCCGGCCGCTACTCGCTCTTCTTTTACCTCTACTTTC
Source organism: Vicinamibacterales bacterium (assembly GCA_965207675.1). Classification (GTDB taxonomy): domain Bacteria; phylum Acidobacteriota; class Vicinamibacteria; order Vicinamibacterales; family UBA8438; genus JAJEEA01. The sequence goes on along the minus strand of CBDBMY010000011.1, from coordinate 1,564,022 downwards.
CTGACGGGCCGCCTTCGCCGTCCCACCGATCAGCCATCTCCGGCATCGCGGTGGTCCCCTAGCAGTTCCGTCGGTGGAGTCCCGCTGCAATCGAGCGGCGGCGCATACCGCCTGACTTCATTGTCCGTCGGCTGCATCTGGCCAGTATGCGCCCTCCTCGCGCCTGGTCAGACGAGCGCCTCGCCGCTCTCTGTGCAACGCGGGCTTCCACCACGGGCTGTTGGCGGCCGCCGCGACGGCCCGCCTGAACCCGACCAGCATGGTAGGATGACCGTATGTGAGAAAGCTGTCCATGCCCGAGGCCGTTCTCGTGCGCGTGCCGAGCCCGATTCGACAACCGACGGCAGGGGTAGCTCCAAGACAGCCCACCAAGCCTCGGCGAGTGAATTTGCGCCGGCCGCACGTCCCGGCCGGACACCTCCGCGAGCTCCCCGCAGCGTCGGCGGTTTCCCTCATGAGTGACTGGACCCGTTCGACAACGCTCCTCGTCGTCGCGGTCCTCGCGAGCCTCGCGGGCATGAGCGCGGGTGCTCAGCCGCTCGGAGAGACTCCGGAGGACGTGCAGCGGGCGCTGCAGCGGCGCTACGACCTCGTGCGCGACTTCACCGCCGACTTCACGCACACCTACGAGGGCGGCGTGCTCCGGACCACCCTCGTCGAGGGCGGCACGGTCCTCATCAAGAAGCCCGGCCGCATGCGGTGGGACTACCGCGAGCCGGAGCGCAAGCTCTACCTGTCGGACGGCGAGCACCTCTACTCGTACCTGCCGGAAGACCGGCAGGTGACCGTCGGCGAGCTGCCGGCCGGCGAGGCCACCACCCCGGCCCTCTTCCTCGCCGGCCGGGGGAGCTTCGAGACCGACTTCACGGCGGCGTTCGACGCCGTCGACGATCCGCCCCCGAACAGCCGGGTCCTTCGGCTGACGCCGATCCGCGCCGAGCGCGACTTCGAGTTCCTGGTCGTGGTCGTCGACGCGCCGTCCCTGGCCATCGTCCGGCTGGTGGCCTACGACCTGCAGGGCGGCGTCTCCACCTTCTCGTTCTCGAACCTCCGGGAGAACGTGGGGCTGTCCGACGGCCCGTTCACCTTCGAGATTCCACGGGATGCCGATGTCATCGACACCACCGCCGCCGGCACCTTCCGCTAAGAGCTTGCGCCGTAGAACGGTGCAGACTCCTGGCAGGGTTGGTTGGGCGCCCAGAGGAGCCGATGGCGACGACGGGCGGGCCGGCCGCCGGCGCCGGAGACGGGCCCCCGACGGCGAAGCGGAGCATCGAGAGGCGGCTTTCGCCGCCAGGCCGACGCCTTCGGCGGGGCCGGGCGGGCGGGACGGCCGGTGGCCCGGCGGCGACTTCCGGTCAGGACGCCGGACGCCGTTCGGCGCCGCGGGGCTCGTCGCGGCCGGGCTGTGCCTGGTTCTGGCCGGCGGCTGCGCGACCACCGCCAGGGACCGGGCCCGCACCGCGGAGCTGGCCCAGAACTTCGACGAGGCGGTGATCGAGTACACCCGGGCGCTTGAGGAGCGCCCCGACGACCGGACGCTCCGGCGGGACCTCGACCGCGCACGACTTCGCGCCGCGCAGTTCCACCAGGCGGAGGGACTCCGCCTCGCCGGCCTCGGGAACCACGAGGACGCGCTCGTCGAATTCCAGATCGCAGCCGAGCTGGACCCGACCAACGCCGAGGTCCAGGACGCGTTGCGCGAGACGGCCGAGCGGGTCCGAATGCGCGAGGCCGCCCTGCGCGCCGGTCAGACGGAGACCGAGGCCTTGATCGAACGCACCCGGTTCCTCCCCGCCGAGGGGCTCGAGCTGCCCGACGAGGTGCTGCCCGACTCGCTCGTCTTCCGCGACGCGAGCACCCGCGACATCCTCACCGCGCTGGGCCTGTTCTCGGACGTCAACGTCGTCTTCGATCCCGACTTCGTCGACCGGCGCACGTCGGTCGACCTCCGCGGCGCCCGGCTCTCCGCCGCCCTCGGGTCGATCACCCGCTCCACGCGGAGCTTCTACCGCGTCACCGCGCCGCGCACCGTCACCGTGATTCCGGACACGCCCGCGAAGCGAACCGAATACGAGGAGGAGATCGTCCGGACCTTCTACGTGAGCAACGCGGATCTGGAGGAGACCGTCAACCTGCTTCGCCTCGTCCTCGACCTGCGCCGACTGTCGGTGGTGACCGCCACCGGGTCGCTGTCGATTCGGGACACGCCGGAGCGCGTGGCGGCGGCGGCCCGACTCATCGCCGCCGTCGACAAGGCGCCCCCCGAGGTGGTGGTCGACGTCGAGCTGCTCGAGGTCGACCGGCAGCGGCTGCGGGCCTACGGCCTGCAGTTCGCGACACCGGGCTCCCCGGGCCTCGAGGGCGCGCTGGGCGTCGACGCCCCGAACGGCCTGTTCATCGACGAGCTGGGCAGCCTGACCGCCGCCGACGTCTTCATCGCCGACCTCCCGGGGCTGTTCTATCGCCTTCTGAAACGGGACCGGCACACCAACACCCTGGCGAACCCCCATCTCCGCATGCTGGCGGGCGAGACCGCCACGGCGCAGTTCGGCGACCAGATACCCATTCCCGTCACCACCTTCACGCCGTTCGCAGCGGGCGGCCTCCAGCAACAGCCGGTGACGTCGTTCCAGTACCGAGACATCGGCGTCGGGATCGGGGTCACGCCCCAGATCCACCACGAGGACGAGGTCTCCCTCATCCTGGAGATCGAGGTGAGCACGCTGTCGGGGGTCGGCTACGGCGACATCCCGACGATCGGCCAGCGCTCCATCGAGACGACCATTCGCCTGCGGAACGGCGAGACCAGCATCCTCGCAGGGTTGATCCGGGACGACGAGCGCGAGGTGATGGAGGGCATACCCGGCCTGAGCGACCTGCCGATCATCGGCCGGCTGTTCTCGCGCAATCGGTTGGAGACGCAGGAGACCGACATCATCGTCACCCTGACCCCCCGCATCGTCCGCGGCCTCGACCTGGAGGAGACCGACCTGCGGGCGTTCCGGTTCGACGGCGACGCCGGCGCCCCGCTGGACGTGATCAACCGGAACACGACGGAGCCGGTGCCCGTCCCCGGCGCGCTGCGGCCGCCGCGCGACCCGCAGCCCTTGCTGCCCCGGGGGTTCGACCCCGACCAGGTCCTCCCCATACTTCCCCCACCCCTCGAGCCGCGATGACGCGCGGCGTCACCGACCTTCGACGTCTATGTGCGCCCCCAGGGCGAGCAGCCGCTCGACGAGCTGCGCGTAGCCGCGCTCGACCGTCTCCAGGGGATGGATGCGGCTGGTGCCGTCGGCGGCCAGCGCGGCCGCGATGAGGGCCATTCCCGAGCGCAGGTCCCGGCTGTCGAGGGTGCGGCCGATGAGGGCGGCGGGCCCGTTGACGATCATGCGGTGGGGATCGCACAGGAAGAGGTCGGCGTTCATGCCGCTCAGCTGCTCGAGGGCGAAGAGCCGCAACTCGTACATCCAGTCGTGAACGAGCGTCGCCCCCCGGGCCTGGGTGGCGAGCACGCAGATCAGGCTGACCATGTCGCTCGGGAACCCCGGCCAGGGCGCGGTCGTGATCTGCCGCACCGCCTCGGGCTTCGAGGGGCGCAGCCGCAGCCGGTCGTCATCCACCTCGCAGTCGATGGCCATTCTCCTCAGCACCGAGGTGATCGGCTCGAGGTCGCCGGCGGCGGCGCCCCGCACGTCGATCTCGCCGCCCGTCACCGCCGCCGCGACGGCCCAGCTCCCCGCCTCGATGTAGTCGCCGCCGAGGCGATGCTCGACCCCCGCGAGACGCCCGCCGCCGGCGACGCGCAGGGTGGACGTCCCGGTCCCCTCGACCTCGGCCCCCATCCGGGTGAGGAAGCGGCACAGCTCCGCCACGTGGGGCTCGCAGGCCGCGTGCCGGATCTCGCTCACGCCGGGGGCGGCGGCGGCGGCGAGCAGGGCGGTCTCGGTCCCCGTCACCGAGGCCTCCACGAGGTACAGCGAGGCCGGCCGCAGGCCGTCCGGCGCTTCGAGCACGAAGTCGCCGCCGCGGTCCTTCAGGCGCCGCGCCCCCATCGCCTCGAGCGCCTGCAGATGGGCCGACAGCGTGCGCCTCGCAGGGAAATCGCCACCCGGCGGGGCGAGTCGCACCCGGCCGCGCCGCGCCAGGAGGGGGCCGCACAGCAGGACCGAGCCCCGCAGCCGGCCGACGAGGTCCGTGTCGGGGACGTCGCCGGTGACCTCGGAGCAGTCGACCCGCAGGGTCGTGGTGCCGGCGCCCTCGATCACGGCCCCGAGCCCCCGCAGCAGGTCCGCCATCACCTGCACGTCCTTGATGCGGGGAACGTTCGTGAGGACGCAGGTCCGTTCCGTGAGCAGGCAGGCCGCCAGCAGCGGCAGCGCCGCATTCTTGTTGCCCTCGACGTCGATTCGGCCCTCCAGGCGGTGGCCGCCCTCGACCACCAGACTCGTCGCGCTGCTGCTTCCCGCGGATCTCGCCATGTCGTCATCCAGGCCGGGGAACCGTCGTTCCGCGGCTCGCTTTCCGTTCAACCCGCTCCCGGGAATCCGGCTTCCCGCTCTCCCGCCGAACGCCGTCGAAGGCGACCGCGGAGGTCGCGGTGCGGCCGCCGCCCGCCGCCCAACCAACCATCAGGGAAACTGCCTCGTCCGGAGCAGCGCCCCTTTCCGGAGGCGGCGCCTCCCCCGGACGCGGCGCCGTTCTACGTCGCAGACGCCCGCCGTGGAGCCCCCCCGCCGAACTCTCCCAGGTACACGACCTCGTCGCGCAGAAGGATGCCGAATTGCTCGGCCACCGCGGTCCGGCACGACTCGATCAGGCGGCGCACGTCCCCGGCGGCGGCACCGCCCTCGTTCACGATGAAGTTCCCGTGGCGCGGCGACACCACCGCCCCGCCGATGCGGCGCCCCTTGAGCCCCGCGCGTTCGATGAGGGCGCCGGCCGACCGCGGCACCCCGTCGGGCAAGGGGCCGTCGCCGGGCCGCGGGTTCTGGAACACGCAGCCCGCCGACGCCTGCCCGAGGGGCTGGGTCCGCTTGCGAAAGGCCAGCGAGCGGCGGGCCGCGGCCCGCAGCGCCCCCGCGTCGCCCCGGCCCACCCGGAACTCCGCCCAGCGGACGAGCTCGCCGGTGTGCTGCACGCGGCTCTCGTCGTAGCCGAAGCCCATGGCCGCCCGCGGCACGACGAGCTCCGCGCCGCCGCGGTCCACGACGCCGACCGCGGTCACCAGGTCCCCGATCAGCCGGCCGTCGAAGTGCGCGTTGCCGCGAACGGCCCCGCCCACCGTGCCGGGCGTCCCGGCCCATCGTTCGAGGCCGGAGAAACCGCGTTGAACCGTCCAGCGCACCAGATGGTTGACGGTCACGCCGCCGTCGGCCCGCACCGTGCCCGCGGTGGTGCGCGAGATGCCGCCGTGGCGCAGGCGCACGACGAGGCCGCGCACGCCGCCGTCGGCCACCAGGACGTTCGAGCCGCCGCCGAGCACCGTCAGCGGCAGCTTCAACTCGTTGGCGACCCGGATCGCCGCCGTCAGCTCCCACGCCTGCGCCGTCTCCACGAGCCAGTCGGCGCCCCCCCCGGTTCGAAAGGTGGTCAGGCCGGCGAGCGGAGCCCGCCGGCGGACCCGGTCTCCGAAGACCGCGGCGAGGCGGGCGCCCGCCGCGTCGACCTCCCCGGCCGCCGGCGGGCGAGGCGCGTTGGGGGCGTCGGCCGGCCCGGTCGCGGAGTCGGCGTTCACCGTCCCGCCTCCCGTCTCCCGGCGCCCGACGCCGCCGCCCGCCCGCCAGGCTCGCCAGGCGGCGGCGCGAGCGGCATCAACCGCTGCTCGATCTCGACGAGGGCCGCGAGGGCCTCGCGGTGGCCGCAGGCGTCGAAGGCGATCCAGTCTCCCGGCGCGAGCTGCCCGGCCACGCCGAGGTCGGCCGTGATCACGGTGCCCAGCACCGCGTAGCCGCCGGTCGTCTGCCGGTCCGCCATGAGCAGTATCGGCTGGCCGGAGGGAGGGACCTGAATGGTCCCCGCGGGCGTCGCGCTCGAGAGAACCGGGGCGGGGTCGGCGAGGCCGATCACGGGACCCTGCAGCCGGTAGCCCATGCGGTTCGACTCCGGCCCGACGGTGAAGCGGCACTCCCGCAAGCGCTCCAGGGCGCCGGCCTCGAAACGTTGCGGTTCCGTGCCTGGCACGAACCGCACCCTGGCGCCTCCGGCCCGCAGCGGCAGCGGGGGCTCGCACCCGCCCGGTACCGGCGCGCCGCCGGCCGTCCCCACGTCGAGCCGGTCGCCGGCGCGGAGCGGCCGGCCGTCGAGGCCGCCGAGGCGGCTTGCGAGGTCGGTGCTCCGGCTGCCGAGCCGCTCCGGCACGTCGATGCCCCCGCGCACCGCGACGTAGGCGCGCGCCCCCGCCGTGCGCCGGCCGAACCGAAGCCGACTCCCCCGCCCCGCCCGGGCGGCGACGCCGGCCCGCATCGGCCGCCCATCGAGGCTCAGGTCGAAACGGGCGCCGGCGACGGCGACGACGGCGTCGTCGAGGAGCTCCAGCTCCGGACCGACGAGGGTCACCTCCAGCGTGGCGCGGTCCGCGGGGTTGCCGACGAGCAGGTTCGCGATCCGATGCGACACGGGATCCATGGGGCCCGCGACGGGCACGCCGAGGTGCTGGCAGCCCCACCGTCCGGCGTCCTGCACGGTGGTCAGCAGGCCCGGCGCCGCCACCCGGATCACGCCCCGTCTCCCGTCGCCCGCGCCCCGGGCGGCAGCGGCTCGAAGCGGACCCGGTCGCCGGGCCCGACGAGGCCCGGGGGATCGCGATCGGCGTCGAACATCCGCGCCGTGGTGCGGCCGATGAGCCGCCAGCCGCCGGGCGCGGCGGTCGGATACACCCCCGTCTGCCCGCCAGCGATGCCCACCGAGCCGGCCGGCACCACGAGCCGGGGAGTGGGGCGCCGGGGCATCGCGATCCGCGGGTCGACGGTGCCGAGGTAGGCGAAGCCGTGCAGATAGCCGACCATGTAGACGCGGTAGGAGGCCGCGGCGTGGCGCCTGACCACCTCGGCCGCCGTGCACCCCGCGAAGGCCGCCACCTCTTCGAGATCCGGACCCGCCGCCCCGCCGTAGCGCACCGGAATGACGACCTCGCGCGACGCGTCCGGGCCGGGAGGCGGCGCCGACGCCGCCTCCGCGAGCGCCGCCCGCACCCGGCCGGCGTCCGCCCGCAGGGGATCGACGTACACCGTGACCGCGTGGTAGCTCGGCACCACGTCGCGCACGCCCCGGAACCGTCGGGCCGCGACGAGCGCCGCCGCCGCCGTCACCCGGGCGTTGACGCCGGGATCGATGCGCGGCTCGAACTCGAGGGTGACGGCGGCGTCGCCGGCCGGGCGAATGCGCCAGTCCCGGGCCGGACGCGCCCGATCGGTCACCGTCTCCACCATGTCATGACAGGCTCATTCTGACACGGGACGATCCCCGGAGGCCCGGCTCGTCAGGCCCCGCCCCTCGCGCCGGTCGCGGCGTGCGGCCCCCGCACCGGCCGGCGACGAGGCCAGCGCCTCGAGGAGCCGTTCGTGGACGCCGCCGAACGCCCCGTTCGACATCACCACGACGAGGTCGCCGTCCCCCGCCCCGTCCGCCACCGCCCGCACGATGTCCGACAGCTCCGGCAGAAACCGGGCGCGTCCGCCCCCCGCCCGGATCGCCGCCGCCAGCTCCGGCTCCGAGAGCCGCTCCGCGGCGGGAAGCGCAGAGCGGTACACGCGCCAGATCAGGGTCTCGTCCGCGTCGCCGAAGGCCTCCGCGAACGCCGCCTGGAAGACCCGCCGGCACGCGGTGGCCGACCGGGGCTCGAACAGGGCCCAGATCCGGCGCGACGGGAACGCCGCCCGCAGCCCCGCCAGCGTCTCGCGCACCGCGGTCGGATGGTGGGCGAAGTCGTCGTACACCGTCACGCCCCGCTCGCGCCCGCGGACCTCGAGGCGCCGGCGCACGCCCGCGAACCGGCCTATCGCCTCGACGATGGCGGCGGTCTCCAGTCCCACCGCACGGGCCACCGCGAACGCGGCCAGCACGTTCCGCACGTTGAAGGCCCCCACGAGGGGCATGCGCACCCGCCCGAGCGGCGAGCCGCGGTGGACGACCGTCAACCCGGTGCCGTCCGGGCCCGGCTCGACATCGGCGGCCCGCCAGTCCGCGGCCCCGGCCAGTCCGAACGTCTCCACCCGGCAGGGGGCCCCCTGCCCCATCTCGAGTGCGGCCGGGCTGTCGGCGCCGACGAGGAGAAGCCCGCGGCGCGGCAGCAGGCCGACGAACCGGCGCACCGCCACCCGAATCGCCTCGAAGTCGGCGTAGATGTCGGCGTGGTCGAACTCCAGATTGCCCACCACCGCGATGTCCGGCAGGTACTTCAGGAACTTGGCGGTCTTGTCGAAGAACGCGCTGTCGTACTCGTCGCCCTCGATCACGAACTCGCGCCCCCGCCCCAGCCGGAAGCTGGACCCGAAGTTCCCGGTCACGCCGCCAATCAGGAAGCTCGGGTCGCGCCCGCCCTCGGTCAGCAGCCACGCCGCCAGCGACGCCGTCGTCGTCTTGCCGTGGGTGCCGGCGACGACGATGGACCGCCGGTCCCACAGCCACGTCTCGCGGACTGTCTCGGGCAGCGAGCGGTAGCGGAGCCCCTGGTCGAGAACCGCCTCGACCTCCGCATTGCCCCGCGACACCGCGTTCCCGACGACCACCAGGTCGACGTCCGCGGGAATGTGGGCGGCGTCGAAGCCGTCGCGGCACGGAATGCCCCGCGCCGCGAGAAAGTCGCTCATCGGCGGATAGACGTGCTGGTCGGAGCCGCCGACCTCGTGCCCTTCCTCTTTGAGCATGGCGGCCAGGGTGGCCATCGCCGTCCCGCAGATGCCGATCAGGTGGACCTTCATCGTCTGAGGTTCGTCGCCGTCCGCCGGGCGGTCACCGCCGGGCGCCTCGGCTGTTCGCCGGCGCCCTTCGGGCGCGGGGCAACGCGGGGTTTTCACCACGGGCTGTCAACGGACCGCCGCCTCGGTCACGGCCAGACAGGGGCGCGCGCCGCCGTCCACCCGCACCTCGACCCCCAGCGGCACCGTCAGGGCCGGCCCCGACGTGTGGCCGGTGGGGAACCCGAACAGCACCGGCCCGGGGAAGGCGGCGAGCAGATCGGCGACGACGCCGCACCCGGTCAGCTCGCCGCCGGGCTCGTCGCAGCCGGGCAGCTCACCGCACACGACGGCGGCGGCCCGGCCGAGCACGCCGCTTCCGATCAACTGGGTCAGCATGCGGTCTATCCGGAACGGGCGCTCGCCGACCTCGTCGAGCAGCAGCACGTAGCCGTCGGGCGGGGAGAACGCGTGGGGCGTGCCGAGCGACGCCGCCAGCTGCGTGAGGGTGCCCCCGAGCAGGGGCCCGCGCGCGTCGCCCGGCCGGAGCGACCGGACGCCGTCGCAGGCCAGCTCCCCCATCGGCGCCGCCGTCATCAGGCTGCCCAGGAACGAGGTCGGATCGCAGCTCGCGTCGCCGCCGGCGAAATCGACGACCATCGGCCCGTGGAAGCAGACGACCCCGCAATGGACGGTCAGGTAGACGAGGAGCGCGGTGAGGTCGCTGTGGCCGATGAACGCCTTCGGCGCCCCGCCGAAGGCGGCGGGACCGAGCAGCGGGAGCAGCTGCGCGCTCCCGTATCCGCCCCGCGCCCCGATCACGCCGGCGGTGCCGGGGTCGCGCCACGCCGCGGTCAGGGCCGCGGCCCGGCGCCGGGCCTCTCCCGCCACGTATCCCCGCCGCTCGAAGATCCCGTCGGCGAGGACCGGCTCGAGGCCCAGCCGTGCGAGCTCGGCCACGCCCCGATCGAAGCGGTAGCGGTCGAACCCGCTCGCCGGCGCCACGACCCCGATGCGGTCGCCGGGCACGAGGCGGCGCGGCTTCCGCATCAGGCGTCGACCCCCGCGACGAAGCGGTCGTGGTCGAACCCGCTCGCCGGCGCCACGACCCCGATGCGGTCGCCGGACACGAGGCGGCGCGGCTTCCGAGTCAGGCGTCGACTCCCCTCGACGGCGCGTCGCACGGCGTCGGGGCTCGTGCCCGCGGTCCGGGCGCCGGTACCGACCGCGGACCGCCGCACCACGTCAGGCCTGCCCCATCGTCTCGGCCAACGCCCGGTGCTCGTCGGAGCCGATGCGCTCGAGTATCTGCCGGCGCGACAGCGGGCGGCGCGGGGAGGCGCCGGCGAGGAAGCGGGCCTTGACGCGCTGGTGGCGCGCGCACGCCCCTTCGACGAGGCGCCGGTCGAGGTCGCCGTCCTCGACGGCATGGATGATCGCCTCCAGCACCGACGCGTGCCGCTCGACCGACGGCCCGCAGACGAGGACCGTGTCGCAGCCGCTCGCCAACGCCGCCACCGCCGCCTGCTCCACGGTCCGATCGGCGGTGATCGCCCCCATCTCCAGATCGTCGGTCACGATCAGCCCGCGGTGGCCGCACTCGCGCCGCAGGATGCCGTCGACGATGGTGCGAGACAGCGTCGCCGGACGCTCCTCGTCCAGCGCGGGATACACCACGTGCGCGGTCATCACACCCGCCACCCCCGCCGCGACGACGGCCCGGAACGGCGCCATCTCGTGCGCGCGCAGCCGCTCCGGGTCGTGCTCGACCACCGGCAGCTGCTCGTGCGAGTCGACCCGGACGCCGCCGTGCCCCGGAAAGTGCTTGGCGCAGGCGGCCACCCCGCCCTCCTGCAGGCCTTCGACGATGCTCGAGCCGAGCCGCCCCACCGCGCCGGGGTCCGACGAGAGGGCCCGATCCCCGATCACGGGATCCGCGGCCTCGTCGAACAGATCGACGACCGGCGCGAAGTCGAGATTCACCCCGACCGCCGAGAGCTCCGCCGCCAGCGCCCGCGCGAAGCGGCGCGCCAGGTCCTCGTCGCCCTGCCGCCCCAGGTGCGCCATCGCGGGCCACTCCGTGAACGGGGCCCGCAGGCGGGCGACCCGCCCCCCTTCCTGGTCGATCCCGACCCACAGGGGCGTCTCCCGCGCGAGCCCGCGGGCCGCGAAGGTCAGCTCCGCCACCTGCTCCGGCGCCTCGACGTTGCGGGCGAACAACACCACCCCGCCGAGGTCCCATTCACGGGCGAGGGCACGGAGCTCCACCGGCAGCGTGCTGCCGCCGAACCCGGCCATCATCACCTGCCCCACCTGCCGATGCAGTGAGCTCACGGCCGGCAGCTCCTCTCGATGCGGGGCGGACCCGGACGGGAACCCCTCCGGCGCCTCGGAATGCCAACCGGACCGACGGCTCCCGTGCCCGGCCACGCGCGGCGGAAATGCTCTCTTGTCACGGCTGGTCTGCCGGGCGCCGCGGCGCGCCCGGTGCGGCAACACGACCCTCGACCGGAGGAGGCCGGAACCGATGGCCGGCGCCGGCCGACCGGCGGGCGGGAATGCTCTCTCGTCACGGCTGGTCTGCCGGGCGCCGCGGCGCGCCCGGTGCGGCAACACGACCCTCGACCGGAGGAGGCCGGAACCGATGGCCGGCGCCGGCCGACCGGCGGGGGGGAATGCTCTCTCGTCACGACTGGTCTGCCGGGTGCCGCGACACGCTCGGTGCGGCAACGCGACCCTCGACCGGGGGAGGCCGGAAGCGATGGCCGGCGCGGGCCGGCCGGCGGGAGGACGACACCCCGCGATTATAATTCGCGCGTGCAAGTGCGCGCATCGGCCCCCACCCGCATCGACCTCGCCGGGGGCACCCTCGACATCTGGCCGCTGTACCTCTTCCACCCGGGCGCGCAGACGGTGAACGCGGCCATCGGGCAACGCGCCGCGTGCACGGTGTCGACGAGCCCCGATCGCCGCGTGCAGATCGTGTCCGAGGACACCGGCGCCGGCCTCTACGCCGATACGTGGCGCCACCTGGCCACCGACGGCGACAACCGGCTGCTCGCCCACATCGTCCGTTTCTTCGAGGTCGACGGGGTGCGGGTCGCGACGCGCGCGGCCTCGCCGCTGGGGGCGGGCATCGCCGGTTCCTCCGCCCTGAACGTCGCGGTCTGCGCGGCCCTCGCCGCGTGGTGCCGGGTCGACCTGCCGCCCGAGCGCCTGCTGACTCTCGCGATGAACCTGGAGGCCCGGACGCTGGGAATCCCGACCGGCGTACAGGACTACCGCCCGGCCTGCTACGGCGGCGTGTCGGCGATCGAGCTGGGGCCGGCAGGCGTGCGGCGGGTCCCCCTCGACGTGGATCCGGCGGACCTCGAACGCCGCATCGTGCTCGCCTACAGCGGCGAATCCCGATCGTCGGGCATCAACAACTGGGAGATCACCCGGCGGCACATCGAGGGCGACTCCGCGGTCGTCGCGCACCTCGGCCGCATCGCGGAGATCGCCGCGGCGGCCCGGCATGCCCTGGCCCGGCACGACTGGACGGCCCTCGCGCGGCAGGTGACGCTGGAGTGGCGCGAACGACAGGCCCTCGCTCCCGGGGTGACCACGCCGGCCATCGACCGGCTGCTCGCGGCCGCGAACGCGGCCGGCGCGACGGCCGGAAAGGTCTGCGGCGCCGGCGGCGGCGGATGCGTCTTCTTCCTCGTCGACCCGGACCGGCGCGACGCCGTGCGCGACGCGCTGACCGGCGCCGGCGCCCGCCTGCTCGACAGTCCCATCGACCTCGAGGGCCTCCGGGTCCGGAGACTCGACTGACGATTCGGGGTCTTCTCGCCGGCCGGTCTCACCCAGGCGTCCTCGCCAGGGGGCCTGTCGTCGACCTGGCGCCGAGCCGCGACCTCGGGGCGGAGCGCCCCTCGCCGTCGGCGGACAGAACGGGTTCGACACCTGCCCGCCGGCGTCGGCGATTCGCCGTCACGTCGAGCACACGCCGCGGAGGCTGCTGCGGCGGCGCATACGTCCATGCGCGGATCGGCTGCGACCGGGGCGCGGGGTGATCCCCCGCACTCGAGGCGGCATCGCCGTCACGGCTCGACGTAGGTGAGGTAGTTGTCGGGGGTGATGATGGCGGTCGCCACCTCGCCCCTTCCGCCGAGCGAGCGTGCGGGCTGCCCGTTGATCGTGAAGTCGAACTGCCCGGCATTGCCGATGTTGAGGGTGATCTCGTCCTCGGCCTCGTAGGACTCCTCCTCGCCGGCCTGCATGGTGCGGGACAGCATCCGCTCGCCGTCCACCGTCAACGACACCCAGCTCTCGCCGCGGGGTCGCAACACGATGGCCAGACGCTCTCGAGCCGCCGCCGGCTCCTCGACCGCGGCCGGCGCGGCGGGCGGCGGGGGAGCCGGCTGGGGGGCCGCCGCGACCGGCGCGCCCGCGTCGCCCTGCCCCGGCGAGAAGGTCGACGTGCCGCGCAGCCCCAGGAACAGCAGTCCCGCCAGCGGGACGCCGATGATGAGCAGCTTGAACAAGGTCTGGACCAGTTGCCGAGCGCTCGGCATCTGCTCTTCGTCGAGGCGGGCCGGGTCGTGGGTGGCGTCGGCAGGCGCCTGCGCCATGAAGTCGCGGGTGGTCTGCTCGGGATCCAGCCCGACCTCGTTCGCGTAGGCGCGAACGAAGGCACGGGTGAAGATGCCTCCCGGCAGGGGATCGAAGTCGTTCTGCTCGAGGGCCTCCAGCGCACCGATGGAGATCTTGGTGGTGGCGGCGATGTCCCGGAGCTCCATGTTCCTGGCTTCGCGCGCCTCGCGAAGACGCGCCCCCACGTTGGCGGCCGAATCGCGCGAGGGCCTGGAATCGGCGGGCTTGACGTTCAGTGTCTCTCCGAGCATCTGCGGATCTCCGCTACGGTTGCGCTGATCGAGTCGAAGCGGCCTGCGGGTCCGGGCTCCGCGAAGAGCCCGATGGCTGCCGCCCCGGCGGCTCCGGCGGCCAGCACCTCCCTCACGTTGCCGACGGTCACGCCCCCGATGGCCAATACGGGAAGGCGTACCGCCCGGGTCGCCGCGGCCAGCACGCCGACGCCGCAGGGGGGGCGTCCCGGCTTCGACGGCGTGGCGTACACCGTACCCAGGGTCAGATAGTCGACGCCGCCCTGCGCGGCCACCCGGGCCGCCTCCCCCGCTCCGTGCACGGAACGCCCGACCAGGAACCCGGACGGCACGTGGCGCCGCAGCACCGGCGCCGGGACCGACGAGCTTCGCAGATGCACCCCCGCCGCCCCTGCCGCCAACGCCACGTCGAATCGCTCGTTGACGAGAATCAGGCTTCGGGTCCCCCGTGCGACGTCGACCGCGCAACGCACGAGGTCGAGCAACGCGCAATCGGAGAGGTCGGGCTCCCGGACCTGAATCAGGTCGACGCGCGCCCGAACCGCCGCCGCGACCTGCCTCTCGACGAGAGCCGCGCCGTCGCCGTGCGGCGCCAGCCGGCGCCGGCTCGTGACCAGCGCGACGACCGGCCGTCCCGTCAGGGCTTCCGCTGCCAGGAGCCGGCCTCCTCCGCGAGCGCGCGATCGACCCCGCCGCCGGGCGGCGCCGGCCGCTCGCTCCCCCTGGCGCGCCGCCGCCGGACCGAGGCGCGCACCGCCGACGTCAGCTCCCACAGGCCGACCGCGAGGCTCACGAGGCCGACGCCCGACACCATGCCCCGGACGCCGTGCAGCCGCGCCAGGTCTCCCCAAAACGGCAGGATCTCGACCAACAGGTTCCGCTCCCACACCGCCGACCATGGCGCCACCAGCAGCACCAGACCCGTCTCGAGAAAGTAGACGATCAGCAGGATTCGCGACAGTCGATGAATCTCACCCTCCCCCGCACGGCCAGATCAACGATGGTATCAGACATCGGGCAACGAGGACGGCCGGAACGTCCGGCGATGCGCGGGTGAACGGCCGTGGCGGGCCACCGCGGCCAGGTGATCGGGCGTCGCGTATCCCTTGTGGCGGTCGAACCCGTAGCGCTCGTCCGCCCGGTGCAGCCGCACCATCTCGCGATCGCGGGTCACCTTGGCCACGATGGAGGCGGCGGCGATGCACGCGCACAGCCGGTCCCCCCCGACCACGCCACGCTGGGGAACGAAGACGCAGGGGATGCGGAACGCATCCACGAGGACGAAGTCCGGGGAGGGAGCGAGACCGCGCAGGGCGTCCCTCATCGCGGCCAGCGACGCACGGTGCACGTTGAGCCGGTCGACCTCGTCCGCCCCCCGCACGCCGACCGCCCAGGTCAGGCAGGAATCGAGGATCCGGTCGTACAGCCGCTCGCGGGCGGGGCCGGTCAGCAGCTTCGAGTCCCGAAGCCCGACGAGCCGCCGGTGGGAGAGCACCACCGCGGCGGCGACGACCGGCCCCGCCAGGCATCCGCGGCCCGCCTCGTCGACCCCCGCGATGCGGGCGAAGCCCAGGCGGCGCAACGCGTTCTCCGCCGTGCGCCGGGCCGACGGACGCCGCTGCCGGCGGGCGGCCACCCGAGTGGACCTACTTCTCGCTCGGCCGGCGCCGTTCGCGCAGCCGGGCCGCGCGCCCCCGCAGGCCGCGAAGGAAGTAGAGCTTGGCGCGCCGCACCCTGGCCGCGCGTCCGATCTCGATCTTGTCGATCGAGGGCGAGTGCAGGGGGAAGATGCGTTCCACGCCCTGGCCGAACGACACCTTCCGCACCGTGAACGTCGCCCGGGGGCCGCCGCGCCGAATGGAAATGACGACACCCTCGAAGACCTGGATGCGTTCCTTCCCCCCCTCGCGGATCTTCACGTGCACGCGAACCGTCAGGCCCGGCCGCAGGTCGGGGCGCTCGCGCAACTGCTCCTGCTCTATCGTCTGCATCACACTCATCTGAACCGCTCCAGGTGCGCGGCGGCCCGGGCCGCCGCGCCGCCGCATCGGCTTCCCGTGAGGCCGGTCACTCCTCGCCGGCGCTCTCCAGCTCCTCCAGGATCTCCAGATCCTCGCCGTCGAGCGACGCCCCCTCCAACAGGTCCGGCCGCCGCGCCAGCGTCCGCCTCAGCGCCTCCCGCTTCCGCCAGCGGCGTATCTCTCCGTGATGCCCCGAGAGCAGCACGTCGGGCACCGCGTGGGCGTCTATCGCGGCCGGCCGCGTGAAGTGCGGGTGATCGAAGAGCCCCCGCACGAACGAATCGTCATCGACCGAGCGGGCGTCGCCGACCACCCCCGGGACGAACCGGGCCACCGCGTCGACTACCACCGCCGCGGGCAGCTCTCCCCCCGTCAGCACGTAGTCGCCGATGGAGATCTCCTCGGTCGCCACCATGGTCCGCACGCGATCGTCGACCCCCTCGTAGCGGCCGCACAGCAGCACGACGTGCCGGAGCCGGCTCAACCGCAACGCCTCCCGGTGCGAGAAGAGCCTCCCCTGCGGAGACATCAGCACCACCGCGCCGGGAGCGCCGTGCCGGCTCCGGACGGCGCCCACCGCGGCGATGAACGGCTCCGCCTTCAGCACCATCCCCGCCCCCCCGCCGTAGGGTTCGTCGTCGACGGTGCGGTGACGGTCGCTCGTGTAGTCGCGCAGGTCGTGCACGCCGAGCTGCACGACGTCGCGATCCACGGCCCGGCCGAGGACGCCTTCCCCCACCATCGTCCGCATCATCTGCGGGAAGACGGTGACGATGTCGAACCTCAGTGTCGCCCCCCGGTCAGCGGGCGCCTCACGTAGCCCCGCGGGCGCGGCGCGAATGGTTGAGCTCGATCAGCCCCTCCGGCGGGTCGATAACGATGACCCGTTCGCGCGGATCCACCCGTACGCAGATGGGGGCGGCCAAGGGCACGTGCACGTCGGTGGAGCCGTTCTCCACGACCAGCCGGTGCGCCTCGCCGCCCCCTTCGATCGAAGCCACCGTGCCCACCGTGCGTCCTTCCACCGTTTCCACGCGGCACCCGATCAGCTCGTGATAGTAGAACGTACCGTCCGGCAGGCGTCCCAGGGACGCTGCCGGCACGCGAACGTCGGCCCCGGCCAGGGCCTCGGCGGCGGACATGGTCGACACGCCGTCGAGACCGACGATGGGCCGGCCGCGATGGAAGCGCACGTCCCGGACCACGAGCGGTTCGACATTCCCGCCGCGACGCACGCAGACGGTGTTCCCGGGCCGGAAGCGCTCCTCCGCGAAGTCGGTATCCGGGTCGATGACGATCCGCCCGGCGTTCCCGTGCGCCCGGGCGACGCGGCCCACCGAGATCATCGCGCCCCAGTCCGGCCGGGCCGGGAGAGGCGTCTCCGAAGGCCCCGGACGGTGCCGGACTCGCTCGCGGTCGGAGATCTCCTGCGCCGGTGCTTCCACTGCCGCCCCCGCCACCGTTCTCAACGCTCGTCGACGAAATCGACCACGACGCGCCGGTCGTCGGGCTCTGCGGCCAGCGAAGCCAGCACCCGGATGGACGCCGCGGTGCGGCCCTGCCGCCCGATCATGCGCCCGAGGTCCTCGCCCGCCGTCGACAGCTCGACGTAGGTCGTGTCGCGATCGTCGCGCTCCGTCACCGAGATGTCCTCGGCTTGATCCGCCAGCTCGCGGGCGATGACCTCGACGACGTCTCGCGAACGGCTCATGCCGTCACCGCGGTCCCGCCGTCGCCGGACGGCTCGGCCGCCGCGGGCGCCTCCGACTCGGCCGCGGGCGCCTCCGACTCGGCCGGCGGCGGCGCGGGATGCCTCGCGAGCAACGTACGGACGGTGTCGGACGGACGCGCCCCCTTGCCGATCCAGTGCGCCACCCGTTCGTGGTCGACGTGCACGGTCTCGGGCTCGGTCCGCGGGTTGTAGTGCCCCAGCGACTCCACGAAGCGGCCGTCCCTCGGCGCGTGCGACTCCATGACGACGACGCGGTAGAACGGCCGCTTCGTCGTTCCCACCCGACTCAATCGAATAGTCAGCATATCGGCTGTCTTCTCCTCGCCGCGTTTCCCAGTCTCTAGCGCCCGGGAAACCGCATGCCCGGCGGCAGGGCCATCGCCCGCCGGCCGCGCTTGCCCTTCCGGCCCCGGGACGCGGCGCCGACCGAGCGCAGCATCCGGCGCATCTCGACGAACTGCTTCAGGAGTCGGTTGACCTCCTGCACCGTCGTCCCGCTGCCCCGGGCGATTCGCCGGCGGCGGCTGCCGTTGATGACCTGGTGCTGCCGCCGCTCCCGCGGCGTCATCGAATCGATGATCGCCATCGTCCGCCCGAGCGCCGTCGTGTCCATTTCGCCCGGCGGGCCCGAGGCCATCTGCCCCATGCCGGGAATGAGGTCCATGAGGCGATCGAGCGGCCCCATGCGCTTGACCGCCGTCAGCTGATCCCGCATGTCCTGCAGAGTGAAGTCGTTGCGCCGGATCTTGCTCTCGAGCCGCGACGCCTCCTCGTGGCTCACCACCTGCTCGGCCTTCTCGACGAGCGAGAGGACGTCGCCCATGCCGAGCATGCGCGACACCAGCCGGTCGGGCTGGAAGGGATGGAGGTCGTCGATGCGCTCGCCGTCGCCCACGAAGGTCACCGGCACGCCGACCACCGAGACGACCGAGAGCGCGGCGCCGCCCCGGGCGTCCCCGTCCATCTTGGTCAGCACGACCCCGTCTATCCCGACCCGCCGGTTGAACTCCCCGGCGCTCTTGATGGCGTCCTGGCCGGTCATCGCGTCGGCCACGTAGAGCAGGTCCGACGGCTCGACCGCGACCTTGAGGGTCTCGAGCTCGCGCATCAGGTCGTCGGCGACGTGCAGCCGCCCCGCGGTGTCGACGAGGACGGCGTCGAACCCGAGGTCGCGCGCCGACTCGACCGCCCCCTGCGCCCGGGCGGCCACTCCGGTTCCCGGATCCGGCTCGTGGACCCGGACGCCGGCCTCGCGAGCCAGTACCCCCAGCTGCTCGATGGCGGCGGGCCGCCGCACGTCCGTCGACACGACCATCGCGTGCCGGCCCTGCCGCTCGAGCCACCTGGCGAGCTTGACGGTGGTGGTGGTCTTCCCCGCCCCCTGCAGCCCGAGCAGCAACACCACCTGCGGGCGCTGCCGGGTCGGCGCCAGCCCGCCCTCGCCGTCCCCCAGGAGCGCCCGCAGCTCGTCGCGCACGATGGCCACGACCTGCTGGGTCGGCGTCAGGCTCTCCAGGACCGTGCGGTCCACGGCGCGGTCGCGAACTCGATCGATGAAGGCGCGGACGACCTTGAAGTTGACGTCCGCCTCGAGCAGGGCCAGCCGTATCTCGCGCAGCGCCGTCTCGACCGACTCGGGGGTCAGTCGGGCCTCGCGGCGCACCGCGGCGAACACCGATTGCAGCCGTTCACTCAGCGAGCCGAACATCTGTAGCCAGGGGGAAGCGGACCAGACGCAACCGCTTATGATAGCGCCGGTCGGGGGCCCTTTGTCAACGCAAATTGCGTGCCGGGGCGTGCGGCGCGCGGCCGGCGGGCCGCCTCACACTGACTTCAAGGTGTGTCCCAGCTTGGTCTTCTTGGTCTGGAGGTACGAGCGGGCAAGCCCGGTGGTGGGCACCTCGAGGGCGAGCGAGGACACCACCGACAGGCCGTAGCCCTCGAGGCCGATGAACTTGCGGGGGTTGTTGGTGAGCAGCCGCATGCTCTTGACCCCGAGCTCGCCGAGGATCTGGGCGCCGATGCCGTAGTCCCGCTGGTCGGGCTTGAAGCCGAGCCGCTCGTTGGCCTCCACCGTGTCGTACCCCTGGTCCTGCAGGTGGTAGGCGCGGATCTTGTTGTTCAGGCCGATGCCCCGGCCCTCCTGGTTCAGGTAGAGGAGAACGCCGCGGTCCTCGGTCGCGATGCGCTCCATGGCCGCGTCGAGCTGGGCGCCGCAGTCGCACCGGGCCGAGTGGAAGACCTCGCCGGTGAGGCAGCGCGAGTGCACCCGCACGAGCACGTCCTCGCCGCCGCCGATCTCGCCCCGCACCAGGGCCACGTGGGTCTCGCCGTTGACGATGCTCTCGAACCCCACCAGCTCGAACTCGCCGTAGTCGGTCGGCAGCTTCGACGACGCCACCCGCTGCACCAGGCGCTCGTTGCGCATGCGGTACTTGATCAGATCGGCGATCGTGATCATGAGCAGCTTGTGGCGGCGCGCGAACCGCCGCAGCTGCGGCACCCGGGCCATCGTGCCGTCGTCGTTCATGATCTCGCAGATCACGCCGACCGGATTGAGCCCGGCGATGCGGGCCAGGTCGACGGCCGCCTCGGTCTGGCCGGCCCGCACCAGCACCCCGCCGTCACGCGCCCGCAGGGGGAACATGTGTCCGGGGCGGGCCAGGTCCCGTGGCTTCGTGGACGGGTCGGCGGCGACCCGCGCGGTCATGGCTCGATCATGGGCCGAGATGCCGGTGCTGGTCCGCTCCTTCGCCTCGATCGAGACGCAGAACGCGGTGGCGAACTGGGAGGTGTTCTCCCGCACCATGAGGGGGAGGTCCAGCCGGTCGAGCCAGTCTCCGGGCATCGGGAGACAGATGAGGCCCCGGCCGTGCTTCGCCATGAAGTTGATGAGCTCGGGGGTGGTCTTCTCGGCCGCGACCGTCAGATCGCCTTCGTTCTCGCGGTCCTCGTCGTCGACGACGATGACCATCTCGCCCTCGCGGATGGCGTCCACCGCCTCGTCGACGGGCGCGAACGGTCCGCTCCGGCGCGACTTGTCGGCCAGCGCCAGCCTCCGCCGCGCCGGCCCGCCGTCGGTCTTCTCAGCCATGACGCTCTCCGCTCGGGGAAGCGCCTCCTCGCCGCTTCCCCACCGCCTCGCGGCGCCGGCGATCGCTTTCACCCCCCCGCGCCGTCACGCGGCGCGGGCTCCCGGGCGCCGTCACCGGTGCCGGACCTCCCGAACTCGCCGACCTCCAGGGCGCGGACCACGTACTTTCCGATGATATCGCACTCGAGGTTGACGACGGCGCCGACACGGGCCCGCCCGAGGTTGGTGTGCTTCCAGGTGAACGGGACGATCTGCACGTCGAATCCGGTCGTCCGCAGCTCTGCCACGGTCAGGCTGATCCCGTCGACGGCAATCGACCCCTTCCGCACCAGGAAGGGCGCCATGGCGGCGGGAAACGACACCGAGACCCAGTGGAACTCCGCCTCGTGCCGGATGCCGTCGATGCGGCCGGTGCCGTCGACGTGCCCCTGTACGAAATGACCCCCGACCCGCGCGTCCGCGCGCATGGAACGCTCCAGGTTCACCGCGTCCCGCAGTCCGAGCCCGCCCAGGTTGGTCACCCGCATCGTCTCCGGCGACACTTCGGCCGAGAACGACGCGTCGTCGGCGCGGACCACGGTGAGGCAGACGCCGTTGACGGCGATGCTCTCGCCGAGGAGCAGCTCGCGCGCCACCGGCGTCCGCACGCCGAGGCGCAGCCCCTCGGGGATCGCCGTCAGCTCGGACACCTCGCCCGTCGCTTCAATCAAACCGTTGAACATCGGCCTCCAGCAGGACGTCCGCGCCCAGGCACCGGGTCCGGACCGGGCCGAGCGCGGCGAGGGAGAAACGCGCGTCGGGCAGCCACGGGACTCCCCCTCGGCCCAGGGTCACCGGACACAGGTACAGGCGGACGCGATCGACGATGCCCGCGTGCCACACCGCCCGGTGAAGCTCGGCGCCGCCCTCGATCAACAGGTCGCTCACGTCGTGGGCGACGAGGCGCGCCGCCGCGAGGGCCGGATCGCGCGCCGGCAGCCGCTCGAGGGTGGCGCCCGCCGCCTCCAGCGCCGCCGCCCGGTCCGGCCGGGCCTCGACCGCGGCGTCCGTGGTCACCACGACGACCGGACCGTGGCTCAGCGTCGTCAGCACGCGCGCGCCGGGCGGCGTCCGCATCCGGGTGTCGAAGATCACGCGGACGAACGGGCGCCGCCGGGCCGGTCCCCGGGCGGTCAGCAGGGGATCGTCCACGAGCACCGTCCCCGACCCGACCCCGACGGCGTCGACCACGGCGCGGACCTCGTGCGCGTGCTCCTGCGATCGGGGGCCGCTCAGGCCGGTCCGCCGGCCGGGCGCGGCGGCGATGCGCCCGTCCAGGCTCGCCGCCGCCTTCAGCGTCACGAACGGCCGCCCCCGCCGCTTCACCGTGAAGAAGGCCTCGTTGAGGCGGGCAGCGCGTTCCGCCGCCACCCCCACCACCACCTCGATCCCGTGGGCGCGCAGGCGACGGATGCCCCCGCCGTCCACCCGCGGGTCGGGATCCCTCACGCCCACCACCACCCGCCGCACCCCGGCCTCGACGATGCGGTCGGCGCAGGGAGGGGTGCGGCCGGTGTGGCAGCACGGCTCGAGCGTGCAGAAGAGCGTCGCCCCCCGGGCGGCGGGGCCGGCCTCGTCGATGGCCACGACCTCGGCGTGGGGGGCGCCGGCCCGCGCGTGGTAGCCGCGCCCGACGACACGGCCGCCGTTCCAGAGGACCGCGCCCACCATGGGGTTCGGGCTCGTCGCGCCGCGCCCGCGCGCCGCGAGGTCGAGGGCCAGCGCCATCAACCCATCGTCCGAGGCGTCGGGCGGGGCCGACGGAACGCGGTCGCCGCCGTCCCCCTTCCCCGTCACCATTCCGACTCGAACAGGGCGTCCACGTACTCCTCCGCCGAGAAAGGGAGGACGCGGTCGCCGCGGTCATCGTTCCCGCTCACCATCCCGACTCGAACAGGGCGTCCACGTACTCCTCCGCCGAGAAAGGGATCAGGTCGTCGATCTGCTCTCCCACCCCCACGTAGCGGATGGGGACCCCCAGCTCCGCCGTGATCGCGGCCGCGATGCCGCCCTTCGCGGTGCCGTCGAGCTTCGTCAGCACGATGCCCGTGACCCCGGCCGAATCGAGGAACGCGCGCGCCTGCGACAGCCCGTTCTGCCCCACCGTGGCGTCGAGCACGAGCAGCGTCTCGTGCGGCGCGCCCTCGACCGCGCGTCCCGCCACCCGCCGGATCTTGTCGAGCTCGGCCATGAGGTTCGAGCGGGTGTGGAGGCGGCCCGCGGTGTCCACGAGGACCGCGTCGCGCCCCCGCGCCCGGCCCGAGGAGATGGCGTCGAAGACCACCGCGGCGGGGTCGGTGCCGGAGCGCGCCCGGACGAAGTCGGCCTCGACGCGGCGCGCCCACACCTCGAGCTGCTCGACCGCCGCCGCCCGGAACGTGTCGGCGGCGCAGATGACGGGGCGTTCGCCGGCCTGCGCGAGCAGCCGCGCGAGCCGCCCCACGGTGGTGGTCTTCCCCGTCCCGTTGACCCCCACGACGAGCACGACGCGGGGTCGCGCGGCGGGCGCGGCGGCGGGCGCGGCGGCGTCGAGCACCCGCAGCAGCTCGGCCTTGACGACCGAGCGCAGGTCCTCGCGGCCGGCCCGGTCGCGCGCCGCCTCGACGAGCCGGGTGGTCGCGACGACCCCGAGATCGGCCTCGATCAGGATCTCTTCGAGGGCGTCGAGGGTCTCGACGGAGACGGCCGCGGGGCCCGGCGTGTCGTCGGCGGCGGGCGGGACCTCCGGCAGCTCGTTCAGCCGCAGCTCGACGGCGGTCCGCCGCAAACCGGTCCGAAGCCGACCGAGAAAGCTCACCGCCGCCCCCTCCCGCCGCCGTCCGGCTCGTCGATCCTCGGCTCGCCACCGTCCGACTCGTGACGTTGCCGGCGCAGCATGAGCTCTTCGACGGCGGCCCGTGGCTCGATCCGACCGCCCAGCACCGCGCCCATCTGAGCGGTGATCGGCAGGTCGACACCATGCCGGCCTCCCAGCTCGAGGGCGGCGGCGGTCGTCCTGACGCCCTCGGCCACCGACTGCATGCCCGCCAGTATCTCATCGAGGGGCCGGCCGCGTCCGAGCTCGCGGCCCACGCGCCAGTTCCGGCTCAGGCCCCCCGTGCACGTCAGCACGAGGTCCCCGAGCCCGCTGAGCCCCGCCAGGGTCTCCCGCCGCGCGCCGAGGGCGCACGCCAGCCGCGACATCTCGGCGAGGCCGCGGGTGATGACGGCGGCCAGGGCGTTGGGCCCCAGGCCCAGCCCGTCGACGACCCCGGCGGCGATGGCGATCACGTTCTTGGCGGCGCCGCCGACCTCGACGCCGACGACGTCGTCGCTGGCATAGAGCCGGAAGCAGGCGCCGGCGCGGAACTCCTGCTGCACCGTGCCCACGACGTCGCCGCATCGGCCCGCCACCGACACCGCGGTAGGGGCCGCGCGCGCGACCTCGGCCGCGAACGACGGGCCGGACAGCACCACCACCGGACGCGCCGGGCCCAGCTCCTGCTCGATGACCTCGGACATCCGGTTCAGCGTGCCGGACTCGAACCCCTTGGTCGCGCTGACGACGGTCGCAGCCGGGCCCACGGCCGGGGCGGCGCGCCGCAACAGCGCCCGGGCGCCGTGGGACGGCACCGCGAGCACGACGGCCTCAGCCCTCTCGACCGCTTCCTCGAGGGACGCCGTCGGCGCGACCGCCCCGGGGATCGGGGCTCCCGGCAGGTAGGTCGCATTGACGCGGTCCCGCCGCAACCGGTCCACGAGCGCCGCGTCCCTCCCCCACAAGTGCGTCCGCTTCCCCACCCGCGCCAGGTGAATCGCCAGCGCCGTGCCCCAGGCGCCGGCTCCCAGAACCGCCACGTCGTTCATCGATGCACCCGTGCCGCCATCGCCATGACCCCGATCCACTGTACACGCTCGCCGGCCGGGGGGCGCCCGGGGACCCCTGGGAACCCGTGGCGAGAGCCCCCCTGCATTCGGGCGGGGCGGTGATGCGTCCCGCCTGCGCCCGGCAAGCGCCGCCTTCGGCTCCGATTGCCGACCAGCCACGCCTGGTGCAGCGCCACGGCCAAGAGGTCGGTACGCGGTGCCGGCTGGTCGGTGACGGATGTGACCGCAAGCCAGGTCCGTGCCCGAGAGCTCTGGCGTGACGCACCACTGCGGCATGCTGCGCCCGTGACCCGCGCAGAACGCCGGCTGCGTCGTTCGTCGGTTGCCTGAGCCCGACTTGCGGCCTCCTCGCGCCTCGTCAGGCAGGCGCCTCGCCGCTCTCGGGGCAACGCGGGGTCTCGCCGCGAGCTGCCAGGGCCGGCGACTCCAGCACGTGGTAGCGGGAGCCCCGCGGAGTCTGCCGGCTCTCGTACAGGGTGACGTGGTCGACGAGCCACCGCGGTGTCTCCGGCCGGACCTCGGACAGGACCCGGTCCACGAGGCGCCGGGTTCGCGCCGGCCAACGCTTCATCCGCCCCAGCGTGACGTGGGCGCGCAACGGCCGGGTCTCCGGCGGGCACCCCGCCGCCGCGAGGCGCCGGTCGAGCTCGGACCTGAGCGCGGTCATCGTGTCACCGCCCTCGCCGATGCCCAGCCACAGCACGCGCGGCGGGCCGGAGGGCGGAAAGCACCCGAGACGCGACACCCGGGCGACGAACGCCGGCGTCTCGAAGGGCGCCCGAACCGCGGCGCGGACCGTCTCGGCGCCGGCCTCCGTCACCTCCCCGAGGAAGCGAAGGGTGACGTGCAGCTGCTCCGGCGCCACCCACCGTATCCGCTCGCGTGCGCCGCTCTCCAGACGGCGCGCCGCCGCCCGTGCCGCTTGCTCGGCCGCGGCCCGGACCGCCGGGGCCGGATCAACCGCGGCGAAGAGCCGCAAGCTCCCCCCCGCCCCGCAGCAGAGCCCGGCGCAGCAGGTCGAGCGCGACGCGGGCGGCCTGAGCGCGAATCGCCGCGCGGTCGCCGGGCAGGCGCACGGTGGTCGCCGACTCCGCGTCTCCCGGGCCCACGATCGCGATGCAGACGGTACCGACCGGCTTGGCGTCGGTCCCGCCACCGGGCCCCGCCACGCCGGTGACCCCGACCCCGAGATCGGCGCCGCCCGCCCGCCGCGCGCCGGCGGCCATGGCCAGCGCCACCGGCTCGCTGACCGCCCCGTGGGCCTCGAGGACCGCCTCGGGCACTCCCAGCACCGCCTGCTTCACGGCGTTGGAGTAGGCGACGACACCGGCCTCGACGTAGCCCGAGCTGCCCGGCACGTCCACCAGGCGCGCCGTCACCAGACCGCCGGTGCACGACTCCCCCACCGCCACGCGGAGACCGTCGCGGGCCAGCAGCGCCCCCACGACCTCGGAGAGCGAACGCCCGTCGGCGCTGCAGAGATGGTCTCCCAGCGCCTCCGCCAGCTCCCCGGCCGCCCCGTCGAGGACCGCGGCGGCGGCCGACGCCGACCCGGTGCGGGTCGACAGGTGCAGCTCGACGAGCCCCGGCGACGCCAGCACCGTCGTCTCCACCGCGGGGTCGGCCCGCCGCCACCGCTGGTAGACCGGCTGGGCCCGTTCCTCGACGTGCGACTCCCCCCGCCCCGTCACCCGCAGCACCCGCCGGTACAGCCGCTCCCCGGTCGCCCGGGCGGCGAGGCGGCCCCCGACCAGCCCGGTGAACATCGGCTCCAGCTCGCGCGGGGGCCCCGGGAGGAGGACGACCACCCGGCCGCCGTGCTCCAGCCAGAGGCCGGGCGCCGTGCCCCGCGGGTTGTCCAGCACCACCGCGCCCGCCGGCACGCGTGCCTGGCGGCGGTTGTTCTCCGGCATGTCCCAGCCGCGACGCGCGAAGCGGGCCCGCAGCCGCTCGACGATGGCGGGGTCCTCGCGCAGGGGGCGCTCGAGCACGCCGGCCACGGTCTCCCGCGTCAGGTCGTCCTCGGTGGGCCCGAGCCCGCCGCAGATCACCAGCAGGTCGACCCGGGCCAGCGCGGACCGCACGGCGGCGGCAAGGTCCCCGTCGTGGTCGCCGACGATCGACTTGCGGCGGACGACGATGCCGAGCTCGTTGAGGCCCGCGGTCAGGAACAACGAGTTGGTGTCGGAGCGGAACGGTGTCAGCAGCTCGGTGCCCACGGCGACGATCTCGGCCGTCGACAGCGGCCGGTCAGGCTGGGGGGCGGTCGTAGAGGTCATCGATCGCGTTCCGGGGACCGTTGATGGAGGCTCCCGGACAATCGCGGGGCCGGGGCCATCGTCGCGGTCCTGTCGGGCGAGGGCTTCACGGCTGTTGATGGAGGCTCCCGGACAATCGCGAGGCCGGGTCTCCCCCGCGCCTCCGGTCAGGCGCCGGCCAGCCCCAGCAGGAGGCGCAGCAGCGCCTGCGCGTACAGCCCGGCGACGAGATCGTCGGCCATCACGCCCCAGCCCCCGGGCAGCCGTTCGGCCAGCCGGGCGGGGAACGGCTTCACGATGTCGAAGAGGCGGAACGCGAGGAACCCGGCCACCGCGCCACCGAGCCCGACGGGGACGGCGGCCAGCGTCAGCAGCATGCCGGCCGTCTCGTCGATGACGATGAGCCCCGGGTCGTGGCGTCCGGTCACCGACTCGGCCCGCGACGCCGCCGCCACCCCGATGGCGGTCACCGCCAGCAGCACCGTGAGCTCCACGGCCAGCGACCCGGATGCCCGGACCGCCCAGAACAGCAGCAGCCCCGCCGCCGATCCGAAGGTCCCGGGGGCGGCGGGCGCGTGGCCGCAGGGACCCATGGTGGCGATGCCGAGGACCAGCCGGTCGCCCCACCCCGCTGCCGGCACCGTCACGCCGTCCCGTCCTCCGGCGGCGCTTCGGGGCGCGGCGATACGGCCATCACCCGGGTGCCCGAGACCACGTCGTGCAGGACCCGGCCCTCGCGGCCGAAGACCGTCCACACGACGCCCAGGGTCAGGGACACCGGCATCCAGAGGGTGCGACCCAACGCCCTCGGCAGGGAGACCGGCCCCCCGTCCGCACCGGTCACGCGCAGGCCGAAGGCCATCTTGGCGATGGTCTGGCCCCCCGCCGCCGTCAGGCCCGCGACATAGGCCCCGTCGAGGAGACAAAGGAACGCGACGAAGGGAGGCAGCGGCAGGGCGCCGAGCGACTGCAGGTCGAGTCCCGCGAGCCGGAGGGTCAGCCAGACCACCGCCGCGTCGAGGCCGGCCAGCAGCGCGAGGTCGCAGCCACCGGCGGCGATGCGCAAGCCGGGCCCGGCCGGCCGCGGCTCCGCTTCGATCGCCCGCGTCGAAACCTCGGACGACGACGCGGCCCCGCGTCTTCGCTCGGCCGTTCTCGCGCCACCCGTGTCGTGTGCGGACCGCCGGACGCGGAGCGGGGCGCGGACCCTTTCTTGCGGAGCGCGAGTCTCCACCTCGGGGGGGAACAGCAGCAGCTCGGGGACCGGTCCGGCGGGCTGGTCTCCCCGCGGCTCCGAGCCGGACTCCCGCCGGGGGTCGGACCCGCGGGAACCGGACGGGGTCAGGGCCGCCTCCCGCATCCGCCCATCGTGGGCGACGGCCGTCGTGGCGGCATCCGCATCGGGCCATTCTACCAGCCGGCATCGCGCCGGCGCCGGTCCCGGCGGTCTACGCCATCTCTGCGCCATGGGGTCGATCAAGGCGGCCCCGACGCCGGCGAAGGGAGGAGCCGCGACGTCATCGACGCCCTCGCGGCCGCGGTCGCCGGCATCCCCGGGGCGACACTGCTCGATTCCTGACCGGTCCCGGCGGTCTGTGCTATACCTGCGACATGGGGTTGATCGAGGCGGTCCCGAACGTCAGCGAGGGGAGGCGCCGCGACGTCGTCGACGCCCTCGCGGCCGCGGTCGCCGGCATCCCCGGAGCGACGCTGCTCGACACCTCGTCCGACGCCGCCCACAACCGGACCGTCCTCACGCTGGTGGGCGATGCGGCCTCGCTGAAGATCGCCCTGCTCGAGCTGTACGCGGCGGCGCTCGCGCGCATCGACCTCCGAGCCCACTCCGGGGTCCATCCCCGCATCGGCGCCGTGGACGTGGCGCCCTTCGTTCCCCTCGACACCGACGGCATGCCCGCCTGCGTGGCCCTCGCGAGGGAGGTCGGCGAGGCCGTCGCCGGGCGCTTCGACCTGCCCGTCTTCCTGTACGAGCAGGCCGCCCGCACGCCGGACCGGCGGCGGCTCGAGCTCATTCGCCGCGGCGGATTCGAGAACCTGGGCGCCAAGCTGCGCCGGCCGGAATGGCGGCCCGACTTCGGCCCGGCGGCGCCGCACCCCACGGGGGGCGCCACCGCCATCGGGGCCCGCCGCCTGCTCGTCGCCTTCAACGTCAACCTGAACACCGGCGACCTCGACGTCGCCCGCCGCATCGCCCGGGCCGTACGGGCGTCCGACGGCGGTCTCGACGCGGTCAAGGCGCTCGGCGTGAGGACCGCGCGCCCCGACGTCGTGCAGGTCTCGATGAACCTCGTCGATTTCGAGCGGACGCCGCTTCACGAGGCGTTCGAGGCCGTCCGGGGCGAGGCGGCGCGGCACGGGGTCGAGGTGCGCGACAGCGAGGTGGTGGGCCTGGTCCCCGCCGCCGCCCTGCTTCCGGCCGCCGCGCGCGCCCTGCGCATCGACCGGTTCACCATGGGCCGCGTGCTCGACCACCGCCTCGCGATGCGCGAGCCCGAGCCGCCGCCTCCCGACGCCTCCGGGGCCTGAACGCTCCCGGCGGCCCGCGCCGCGAACCGCGCGGACTCCTCGAGGGTCGAGGCCCGCGCCACCCGCGGCGCGTCGGCGGGTCAGTCCTTGGCGTCGAGCAGGTCCTGCAGCTCGGTCATGAACTCCCCCACGTCGCGAAAGTCCCGATACACCGAGGCGAACCGGACGTAGGCGACCTTGTCGAGCCGCCTCAGCTCCTGCATCACCAGCTTCCCGACCTCCTTCGTGGGAATCTCCTTCTCCGGGCGCTCCTGCAGCCCGGCCTCGATCTGGTCCGCCAGCGCCTCGACGGCGGCCACCGTCACGGGCCGCTTCTCGCACGCCTTCAACATGCCGGACGTGATCTTCTGGCGCTCGAACCGCTCCCTCGTCCCATCCTTCTTCACGACCATGTACGGAATCTCGTCGATCCGTTCGTAGCTCGTGAAGCGGCGGCCGCAAGCGAGGCACTCGCGCCGACGGCGGATGACCTCGCCCTCCCGGCTCTCGCGCGAGTCGACGACCTTGTCGCCCAGATGGCCGCAGAACGGGCACTTCATGTCATGCTCCGGCGCTCACGGTCCTGGCCGGCAAGCGTCGCCCGTGGGTCCGCTCGCCGCCCGACCGACCCTCCGGCGGTCCGCGCCGTCCGGCGCCGCAGCCGGCCGGACCCGGAGAACGTCGCGCGTGACTCCGCTCCCTGCCCGGCCGACCCTCCGGCAGCCCGCGCCGCAGCCGGCCGAACCCGGCGAGCGTCGCCCATGGCTCCGCTCCTGCCCGACCGAGCTCCGGCAGCCCACGCCATCCGGCGCCGCAGCCGGCCGGACCCGATCGCCCGTGGCTCCGCTCCTGGCCCGACCGACCCTCCGGCAATCCGCGCCGTTCGGCGCCACAGCCGGCCGGCCGACGCCGGCTCACGTCGAGCCGCCGCCCGCGTGGGCCGCGCCCTCGGGGGCTGCCGCCTCCGTCGACGCCGGCGATGCTCCGCCGCCGGCCGGCGGCGACGTCAGATTCGCCATCCCCCGGAACGTCATGCCGTCGCGCGCCATCCACGCGAGTCCGACGACGGTCACCGGCGCGAACGTCGCCGCGTGCAGCACCAGGGCGGCGCCGACCGCCGCCTCCACCGGCACCTCGTAGAACGCGGTCAACCCCACCTGGACCGCCGCGTGGAAGCCCCCGACACCGGCCGGTGTCGGCACCGACACGCCGAGGGCCATGAGCGCCAGCAGGAGCAGGCCGCTGCTCGGCGGCAGCGCGATGCCGAACGCCAGGCAACCCCACCAGGCGGTCGCGCCCACCAGCGCCCACATCACCAGCGACCACGCCACGGCCTGCAGTAGCCGCCCGGGGTCGCGGGCCACCCCGAGGCCCGTGCTGAAGCGCGTGATGAAGCGGCTCGCAACCGCGCCCGGGCCGTGCGGCGCCAGCCGTTCCACCCGCGCCGCGAGCGCGACCACCCACTCGGGGCGGTGCGCCGCCGCGCAGACCAGGGCCAGGAACACGCCCGCGCCCACCGCCACCATCAGTCCCCCCGCCTTGAGCGCGCCGAGGACCTGCTCGTCGGTGGCCGGCATCTGGCTGCTGAACGCGGCCAGGAACAGCCCGAAGAGCAGAGTCACCGCGATCATGTCGAGAATGCGCTCGACCACGATCGTCGCCAGCGCCGCGCTCATGCTGAGCGACTCGCGGCGCGCGAGCAGGTAGGGCCGCACCACCTCGCCCAGCCGCGGCACGATGGTCGACGTCGCGAACCCGATGATCGTGGCGCGGGTCGCCGACCCCACGCCGACCGGCCCGAGCGGCGCCAGCAGCAGCAGCCAGCGCTTTACGCGGACCACGTAGGCGAGGGCGATGCCGGCCACCGTGGCCGCGATCAGGTCCGCCCGGGCCTCTTCGATCTCCGCCCACACCGAGGCCGGATCGGTGCTCCGGAACACCCACGCCATGAGGGCCACGGCCAGTCCGACGACACCGACGGTTCGAAGGTGGGTTCGCATGCGTTCGCGTGACTCGGGTGAACTTTGCGGGAGCGATGGGCGAGCGTCAAGCCGTCGCGGCGGGTCCGCGGTTGGCGCCGAAGGGCTTCATCGAATCTCGGGAAGCACCGCGGGCCGGCCGCGACGGGCAGGACCGGGCTCGACGGGCGCGCTCTCTCCCGGTGCGCTTCCTTGCCGCCTGCGCGGCTCTTCGATAAGCTACGATTCTACATGCCCCGGGGGACGGCCGTCTCCAACGACGAGTCCCGGCAACCCGTGGGGAGAAGCGGCTTCCGCGCGCCGATCCTGGCCACGCGCGACGGCGTGAGCCAACGACGAGGTCCCGGCAGCCCATGGAACCCGTGGAAAGAGACCCTGCACAGCGCCGCGCCCCCGGGGGCGCCAGCGGACCGGCTGGCGCCGACCCGACCCAGGCGTGAGGAGGGCGCAGCCGGAATGAGGCCATCGTGACATCCGCACCCGCACTGTTCGAGACATCGCTGGAGGGACTGGAGCCGCAACGCCGCGGCAAGGTCCGCGACATGTACACCGTCGGCGACCACCTCCTGATGGTCGCGACCGACCGCATCTCCGCCTACGACCTCGTCCTCGGCTCGACGATTCCCGACAAGGGCAAGGTGCTGACCCAGCTCTCCGCGTTCTGGTTCGCCCGCACCGGGTCCATCGTCGAGAACCACCTCGTGTCGACCGACCCCGGCGACTATCCCGCCGCGTGCCGCCCCCACGCGGAGACCCTCCGGGGACGGTCGATGCTGGTGCGCCGCACCGAGCCCATCCCCGTCGAGTGCGTCGCCCGCGGCTACCTCGCCGGCTCGGGCTGGGCCGACTACCGCCGCAGCGGCGCCGTCTGCGGCGTCGAGCTGCCGGCCGGCCTCCAGCAGTCCGACCGCCTGCCCGAGCCCATCTTCACGCCCGCGACCAAGGCGACCAGCGGCCACGACGAGAACATCACGGCCGAGCAGGCGGCCGAGATAATCGGCCCCCGGCTGCTCGCCCGGCTCCGCGAGCTGACCCTCGCCCTCTACGCGCACGGGGCCGAGCACGCCGAGTCGTGCGGCATCATCGTCGCCGACACCAAGTTCGAGTTCGGTCTGCTGCGGGCCGACGGCGGGCAGGGCGCGGGCGGGGACATCGGGGAGGGGGACGAGATCATCCTGATCGACGAGGCCCTCACGCCCGACTCGTCGCGGTTCTGGCCCCGGGAGACCTATCGGCCGGGCATCGCCCAGCCGAGCTTCGACAAGCAGTTCGTGCGGGATCACCTGGACGCGGTGCAGTGGAACCGGCAACCCCCGGCGCCATCGCTGCCGGACGACGTGGTGGCCAGGACGCGGGAGAAGTACCGCGAGGCCTACCGGCTGTTGACCGGGACCGAGCTCGACTGACGTTCGGCGGGCTGCCGCCGTGGCGAGGCTGAGAGAGCTGCCCGAGCAAAACTCCTGCTGCTCGTAGAGCCGCTCCCACCACTCGCAGCGCCGTTCGCGAGCCTCACGCGGTCCGCATCGAGACCCGCACGTCGCCCGCTTCCGTCGGCTCGGGATTGAGATCCTCCCGCTCGACCGCCCCGTCCATGAGGTGGATCACCCGGTGGGCGTGCTGCGCGATGTCCGCCTCGTGGGTGATCAGCAGGATCGTGTTGCCCGCGCGGTGCAGCCCCTCGAAGATCGCCATGATCTCCCGCCCCGTCTTCGAGTCGAGGTTCCCCGTCGGCTCGTCCGCGAGCAGCAGCGACGGCTGGTTGACTAGGGCCCGGGCGATCGCCACCCGCTGCCGCTGCCCCCCCGACAGCTCGTTCGGCCGGTGGTCCATCCGGTCCTCGAGCTCCACCAGCTCGAGCGCCGCCACCGCCCGCTCGTGCCGCCGCGCCGACCGTTGTGCAGGGCCGACGCCCGCGGCAGCAGGTTGAACGTCTGGAAGACGAACCCGATCTCCTCGTTCCGGATGCGGGCCAGCTCGTCGTCGTTCATCCGGCTGACGTCCTTGCCGTTCAGCCGGTACGTCCCGCTGCTCGGCGTGTCGAGGCAGCCGATGAGGTTCATCAGCGTCGACTTCCCCGACCCCGACGGCCCCATGATCGCGACGAACTCCCCGCGCTCGATGTCGAGCGCACGCCGCTGAGGGCGTGGACCGACTCGCCCCATGCGTAGATCAGCGGCAGCTCCGACGTTGCCCGTGCAGGGCCACGCTACTCTTGCACTGACGCACACCGCGAACCCGAAGTTCCGTCATACACAGCCCGAGCCTCCAGTCGCCACCGTCCGCAGGGCCGAACAAGCGGTTCCCAAGGGGGTTTGACCCACATCAAGGACCGCCACTCCCCAGCCATGCTATACGCTACCCAGATTTCGGTCGACCCTCCACCTGGAAGCCCGCATGAACGCGTACACGCGCTGGGCGCACCTCGTGCTGCACAACGTCTCCTGTCCCACGGATCCTCGCACCCTCGCCCTGTGGAGCCACCATGCGGGCGTCAGCGAGGGCACCCTGCGTTCTCGCTGCGCGGCATCCGGTGTTCGCGTCGCCGCCGCCCGCGACTTCAGCCGCATGCTCCGACTCGTTATGCGATCCCAAGACGCCGACCGGGTCTGGGACCCCGCCCGCCACCTCGAGTCGCGCGACCCCAGAACCATCCATCGCCTGCTTCTCGGAGCCGGACTCGCCGACTGGCCCGCCGGCTCACCTCCTCCCCCGGTCGAGCGCTTTCTCGACCACCAACATCTCGTCCACGACCGTGCCGTAGACGCCGTCCGCCGCGCCATCGCGTTCCCCACCCACACCGCCGATGCCCCCGCACCCACTCATCCCACCCGGCTCCTTCCCTTTCTCTGACCGCACGCCCAACGCCCCTCAGCCACCCCTTCTGTGCGGGGCCTCCCTGTCCGCACCCCGGCCCACCACCCGTTCCTCATCTTCAACTCCCAGCACCCAACGCTTGTCGCATGCCACCCGCCCGAGCCGCCGCACCCCCACAGTTCTCTCCACGCGGCTCCCACCGACCCAACGGAAGCCACGCTCCTCGTCGCCACCGCGAATTTGCGGCAATTTGCACAGGTTCTTGTCTTGACCTGCCGCCACTCTGGAGCTACAGTCACTGTACCGTGTCTTTACTGACATTACACCCTTTTCTCTGCCAGCCGACCAAGCCAACATCTTCCGCACTCCACCGTGCGCCCACGGCTTCAGTCTCCGCCGTGCCAACCCCTTCCATGCGGCCCCGCCGCTCCGCTCTCCCTCTTGGGACACTGGGATCATGTTCAACAACGTCACCGACACAATCACCATTGCCGTTCACGAATATTATCGCGACTTCCTCACGGACGTCGTTGCCAACTCGGTCGCGATCCTCACCCGTCTCCTCACATGGATCGTCGTGACCGAGGTCATCTTCGTAATTGCAGACGCCCTTCATCCTCATCGCGCTGTTTCCTTGGGCATGTATCTGAATCCATTTGCCCTATTCACCGGCGATCCGTACACATCGCGTCAACTAACTCACATTGCCTTACTCCTCTATTCTTTCGCCGCTATTCCCGCTGTCCTGATGACCTTCCGTCTTTTTCTCTTTCTCGTAACGGTACAGCGCAAGGTTCACCAGGCCGACCGCCGGCATGTTGCATACGCATGGTCTTCCGGTGTAATCGGTCTATTGTGCGTCTTCATTGAAGCCGCAACAGTCCTCGACTTCCGTTTCGAAGACCTCCTGATTGGAGCCGGCGGCCTCAACATGCTGGTCGAGGGAATTCGCCTGCTCGAGCGACGCCCCCCAGACGAAAATGACCATCACATTCCTTTGCGATAGTACGACCGGAGACAGTACATCATGACCCACCCTCTGCCGACCTATCTCGCATTGACCGTTTCCGTCCTCGCGCTATCCTTGTACGGATTGACGTTCGCTCGCAGAGTGTCGCCGTCCGTCCGCCCCGAGTTGAGCGCCATTCCCGCCGACCGCGCCGTAGAGCTGTTCTGGACGATCGGCGGCTCCGCCACCGACACACCCCAATGGGAGTACCGGAGACGCCTATCGGATGGCCCATATGAGCAATGGCAGAGCGTACTCCCGACCTCGGGCGTCGACCCTCATCATCGCGTTTCTGAACTCACAAACGGACTCGTATACATCTTCCAAGTACGCCGAGCTGGAGAGACTCGACAGGACGAATGGAGCAATCAATTGGCTGTGGTGCCAATCGCACCTCGCTCCACCACGTCCACCAAGACCGGGCTATGTAACGGTGGAGCGCTTGGCGAAATACGTTTTGCCTTTGATTCCCGCGAAGTCGATCTCGATTTTTGGCAGAACCGCGCCAATCTGGCCAGCGTCGTCCGCACGCTTCGAAGTAACGAATCCATTCAACGAGTGTTGGTGATCGGCCAGGCAAGCGCCAGGGGAGCCGCATCCTATAACCTAGACTTGTCGGAGGACAGAGCCAATAGCATCCTCGAATACTTGCGAGATCGCGCAGATGTTGCACTTGTTGCTTCGGCGATGGGGGAAGCCCATGAAGAATGGGTGTCCGACCGCTCTCACGAGCGATACCAGAGGGTCGTCGTGAAGTCATGTTTGAGTGAAGCCGGGGAATAGAAGGCTGAACTCTTGGGAACTGTCTATCGCCCAATGGCGATGCCTCCGGAGCATGGAAAGGAGTCCTGGAAATGAACGACGGAATGATAGGTATCCTGAACCGCGTCCTCGACTGGGCGATTACCGGCCAGGATGCCTTTTCGAACGGAGATGCACTCGCGATAATTCAGATAGTCATCCTGCTATACGCCTTCCGCGACCGCTTCTTCACGGGATTCTCGCTGCAGCGGCTCACGAAAGACGTGGAGCGCATGGAAAAGCACCTCAATGGGGTCTACGGTGACATCCAATACGTACGGGGCGCAATCCAGAATGCCGGATTGAAAGCTGCCGTCCCGTCAACCGACCGGCGGTGAATTGCCAGTGAAGTGGTCGCCATGAGGAACGGGCGTGAATGTTACGGCGCAGCTTCCGGGTCGAGTCCGCCGTCGACGTAGGGCGATCCCGGGGGGGAACACGTCCCACTGACCCTCAAGAGCCACAACTCCGGCCGGCGCAACCGCCACGAATCGCGTCCGATATGTGAAGACAACGTCACGGGTGGGAAGCGGATCGAGGAAGGCCTCGACCCGCGCCTGTTGTGCCGGACGGCTTGGCGGAGGATTCCGTCTCCCCGCCTGCAAATGCCGTGAAGAAACAAACATCGACCCCGCTCTTCGCGCGGGGTGGCAGAGCCTCGGCGCGTCACTCCGGCAGCAGGAGCTGCCGACTCTCCTGCTCGCGAGCCTGGTCGAAGGCCGGTGCCGGTTCGGTCGTCCGCACCTGCTCTAGCCAGAAAACGCCGTCGTAGGGGATGGAGTTGCCGCGGGTGCCGATGAGGTCGACGTCCCCGTCGCCGTCCATGTCGCGGACGAGGAACTTGTCGAACATGCCGCGGACGCGGCGCGACACGTCGTGCCGGGTCCATGCGCCGGCCGGGTCCTCGGGCTGCTCGAACCACGACAGGCGGCCGGCGCGGTGGGACGGGGAGAGGTCGGTCGCGTCGACGTCACGGGGGTCCTGGCTGTAGGCCCCGGAGAACGCGTCGAGGCGTCCGTCGTCGTCGATGTCGGTCAGCACGAAGCCCACCAGCCGGTCGGGGGCGAGGCCGCCGATGGGATGCAGGCGCCACGGGTCGGCGAAGTCGGCCGGCTGCTCGAGCCACGATAGGCCGTTGCGCTCGTCGCGGATGGCGATGTCGACGCGCCCGTCGCCGCTCAGGTCGACGAACTCCATGTTGAAGCCGGTGACGATAGCCTCCGGGGCGATCTCGATGCGGTGCTCGCGGAACGCGATGTCGCCGCCGTCGGTGACGTTCTCGAACCAGAAGATGCGGCGCTCCATGCGCGAGCCGCCGATGACGTCGAGGTCGCCGTCGCCGTCGAGGTCGAAGGGCTGCGAGTTGATGGGGACGATGACGCGGGCCAGCTCGTGCTCGACCCAGGCGTCGCCGTCGAGGGGGTCGTCGGGCAGCGCGAACCACGACACGGGGTGCTTCTCGGTGGTGCCCCGGGGCGGGTTCTGGCCGCCCTTGTTGGCGGCGACGACCTCGGGGCGGCCGTCGGCGTCGAAGTCGGCGAGGAAGACGCGGATGTACGAGCCGCGGTCGAGGGTCGAGGCGGGGATGACCCTTTTCCAGCGCTGCGCGCGCCCCGCCTTCCCGGGATTCTCGAAGTAGATGAGGTGCGACAGCTCGCAGGCCACCACGACGTCGGGATAGCCGTCGCCGTTCATGTCGCCGATGGCCACGTCCTCGGCCGCCCCGGCCTCCTCGCCCTCGGCGAGGGTGTAGAGGTCCCACGCGTCGGGGTCGGCCGAGCCGTAGGCGATGCGGACGTGACCGTCGGGCACGCCGTCGTACGTGGTGTCGGACTCGTGCACGGAGACGATGTCGAGGTGGCCGTCGAGGTCGAGGTCGGCCATGTCGAGCCCGTCGCTGCCGGCGAGGGGGACGCCGCCCACCTCGAGGTCGTCGATGATGTGCTCGCGCCAGGAGATGTACGAGCCGTCGGCGGCCTGCGCGCGCGTCGGGGTGTCGGCGATGGTCATCTTGCCGTCGCCGGACTGGGCGGATGTCACATTCCCCGCCGCCATGCCGAAAGCCAGCACGACCGCACCCGCGAGGAGTCCCGGGCGCCCCGTCCACCGTCGATTGACCGGTGCATGCATGACTCTGCTCCTCGACTCGACCCGGACGTGCGGCAGGACCCTCGCCCGCGCGCCGTGCGGTAGTACGCCGACTCCTACGGCTCCTCCGCCGGCGGGTTGACGGTCACGGTCAGGTTGACCGGTGTCACGAAGACGGTATCGTCGGCCACCGCCTGCAGCACGTAGGTGCCCGGCTCGCTGAACGACACCTCGGTTACGGCCCGTCCGCCCTCGCCGATCTCGGGCACCCGCGGGTCGAACCTCACCGTCCCCGGCCCGCGCCAGTGCAGCCACGTGACGGCGAGGCCGGTGGCCGCCGCCTTGCGCGGGTCTACCATCGCCTGCGACTTGGGGCCGCGGCGCACCCGCCGCTCGGCGAGGCGCGGGTTCGGGGGCGGAACGCCGTCGTCGCCGGCGAGGACGGCGATCTCGAGGGTGTCCGGCAGGGTCACCTCCAGGTGATCGTCCCCCTCGAGCCGCACGACGGGCCGCTGGTTGTCGGCGTAGCCCTGCCCCGAGCCCGTGCCCCGGTTCAGGCGCATGACGCCGCCGTCGATCTCCCACACCGGCCACAGGTGGCCGATGGCACGGTCGGTTCGGCCGTTGTGGGTGACGGTCCACACGAGATCCTGCTCGCGCCCCCAGTCGGCGGGCACCCGCACCGTGAAGACGAACTGCTGGCGCCGGTTGTAGAAGTGCGTCGGCTGCCCCCGGTCGGCCGGCCCCGGCTCGAAGCGGTTGCTGGGGCCGACGGGGATGACCGGCTGCTCCTGGTAGTTGCGGTTCAGGTAGCCGAAGACCATCGTGAACGACCCGTCGTCGTTCCGCTCCCACCCCTCGAAGACCGGCTGCACGTTCTGGCCGCGGTTCCACCGCTCCTGCGCCGCCGCGCCGGACGCGAACGCCGCCGCCAGCAACACGACCGCGGCGAACGCGCAGA
Source organism: Vicinamibacterales bacterium (assembly GCA_965207675.1). Lineage (GTDB taxonomy): Bacteria > Acidobacteriota > Vicinamibacteria > Vicinamibacterales > UBA8438 > JAJEEA01. The sequence goes on along the minus strand of CBDBMY010000011.1, from coordinate 1,525,050 downwards.
TGTTTCGACTCTGACCCTTCATGGCTGTCTTCCCGTGACTCTCCTCGCCAGCGCTGCGCCCGGCGGCGCCGGCTACTCGTCGTTGTCGGCCAGCGCCTCGCGCGCCTCGACCTCCTTCTCGAACGCCTCGTCGTCGAGCTCGTACCAGCTCACCCACGCGAAGCTCATCTCGTCGCTCGACCGCTGGCCGAAGCCGGCCCAGTTGGTGGGATCGTCGTTCCAGCGGTTGGCCTCGGAGTTGTCGTGCCAGCTCGTCACGTGGAGGAGGGTGCCCTTCGGCAGCAGCGGGGCCACGTGGTCCTCGTAGTTGTAGACGATGTGCCACCCGAAGTCCCAATCGGCGCAGCTCAGAATCTCCTTGCTGTTGTCGGGATAGATGGCCTCCATGCACTGCCGCTTGCCGAGGTTGTGCAGGTGGGCCTGGAACGCGGTGATGTGCGCGTTCTCGTTCAGGCGATAGTAGCCGTCGTGCCGCACGTTCGACGCCCCGGCGGGGATGTCGAGGTCCTCGTCGTCGCCGACGTGGGCCGAGATGAGCTTGCGCTCGGGCACCACGCCCTTCGGATAGAACTGCAGGCCGACGCGGGTCCGGTCGGTCGTCTCGACCCCGATCGCGGCGTAGTGCATGTTGAACTTGATCTGCGCCCCCGCCTTGATGAGGCGGCCGGTGCCGTCGGGGAAGATGTCGCCGTTCTTGCCGAGGGCGTACTCGTTGAGGAAGGCGTAGTCGTCGTCGTCCGACTCGGGGTCGGAGTTGCTGGTCACCGCGTGGTGGACGACCGGGAAGCCCTCGATGGACGGCTTGGTCTCGACCGCCCTGACCCAGCGGTCCTCGGTCAGGCCCGAGTCGGAATAGAGGTCCCCCCACCAGTTGGGGGCCTCGGGGGCGACCACGAACGGCTCGGGAATCTCGACGATCCAGTCCGGCTCGCCGATCTTCCACTCGGCGATGTCGCGGAACTCGCGCGGCGCCGGCAGGTCCTCGGGGTTGCCGCGGGGCGCCCCGGCGTCGACCCAGCCCGCGATGGTCTCGATCTCGTCGTCGGTCAGCGAGTAGTCGTACTTGAAGCCCTGGACGCCGATGTTCTTGTCGATGTACCAGGGCGGCATGGTCCGGGTGACCACCTTCTCGCGGATCGACCGGGCCCACGGCCGCGTCTCCTCGTAGGTCAGCAGCGACATGGGCGCGATCGAGCCGGTGCGGTGGCACTCCTGGCACGAGCGCTGCAGAATCGGCGCGACGTCCCGGGTGAAGGTGAGCTCGTGCGCCCCGTCCTGCGCCTCGACGACGGCCGGCGCCGCCAGGAAGCCGAGCGCGGCGACGAGGGCGACGGCGAATCCGGCGCGGCAATGCTGGGTCAGTGACATCTCGAGGTCCTCCGGACCGAATCGGTTGAACCGGTGCTCGCGGCCGCGGCGCGCCGCAGCCGACTGCCTATTGTGGACCAGGACGCGTACTATGCCAAGCGCCAGCGAAGCCGCAGCGCGGGCGGATGCCGCCCCGCCCGCCGGGCAACGCCCCCGGCGGCGACCGTCTCTTCCCTGCTGCCACTGACGTCGCCAGGGCCGTCGGGCGTCTCCCCGTCCTTACCGCAGCGCGAAGACGTACAGCGCGTTCCCCGTCTCGGGGTGGACGATGTCGGGGCTCAGCAGCGACGGCACCCGGCGCGGACTGCCCCCGCCGAGCCCGGTCGACACCGCGATGTACTGCGTGCCGTCGACCCCGTAGCTCACCGGGAACCCCTGCACCGACGTGCCGAGCCGCGTCTCCCACAGGACCTCGCCGGTGGCGGCGTCGTGGGCGCGGAAGTAGCGGTCGACGTCGCCCGCGAACGCGAGGCCGCCGCCGGTGGTCAGCACCGCGGTCATGAACGCGGCCCGCTGCTCGACGCTCCAGCGCTCCTCGAGGGTGTCGACGTCATAGGCGGCGAGCTTGCCGAGGTTGCCGTCGGTCCCCGGCATCTCGAACCACAGCCGGTCGGCCTGCGAGCCCCCCGAGCCGATCTCCAGGGCCACCTCGCGGCCCGCGATCTCGAGGCAGCTCTGGCTCAGCGGGATGATCAGCGACCGGGTCTCGGGGCTGAAGGCGGTGGCGTGCCAGTTGTGGCCGCCGGCGGTGCTCGGGCACACCGACACCCAGTCGCCGACGCCGGCGTCGGCGATGTCCTGCCGGTAGGTCACCACGCCGGTGTCGGGGTCGATCGACTCGAACACGTTCTGGAACACGGTCTCGGCGTGGCCGAGGAACGCTCCCGACTCGCGGTCGAGCTTCCACAGGATGCCGTGCTTGCCGATGGTGAGCAGGGCCCGGCGCCCCTCGCTCTCCACCAGAACCTGCTCGAACCCCTCGTCGAGGTCGAGGGCCTCGCCGGGCACGTGCTGGCGGTACCAGCGGATCGAGCCGTCGGCGGGGTTCAGGGCGAGGGTCGAGTTCGTATAGAGGGCGGGGTCGTGGACGGTCAGCCCCCGGCTCGCGGGCACCCACGGCTTGGCCTGGGCCACCGGCCAGTAGAGCAGGTCGAGCTCGGGGTCGTAGCTGCCGGGAATCCACGAGTCGCCGCCGCCCCGCAGGGCCAGCGGGAGGTCGCCCCAGGTGTCGCCGCCGGGGTCGCCGGGGGCGGCGATGGTGAGCCGCCGCCACAGCTCCTCGCCGGTGTCGGCGTCGTGGGCGGTGATGAAGCAGCTGTCGGGCATGAACCGCGAGCAGCCGTTGATGCCGTTGACGACCCGCCCGTTCGCCACGATGGGCCCGCTCGAGTTCGAGTAGCCGTCGTTGTAGTCGGCCATCCGGCTCTCCCAGACGAGCTCGCCGGTGCGGCTGTCGAGGGCCACGACGTGGGCGTCGCGCGCCCCCAGGAACAGCTTGTCGCCGTAGATGGCGAGGTTGCGGCTGTTCGCGCCGCGCAGCGCCTCGGGCAGGGGGCGGCGATACTCCCAGAGCAGGGTGCCGGTGGCCGCGTCGAGGGCCTGGACGACGTTGCCGGGGTTGGCGAGGTACATCACGCCGTCGTAGACGAGCGGCGTGGGCTGGTTGCGGCCGTCCCCCATCGACCAGACCCAGGCGAGCTGCAGATCGCCGACGTTGCCGCGGTCGATCTGTTCCAGCGGGCTGTGCCCCCAGCCGTCGTAGGTCCGGCGGTAGATCAGCCAGTCGTTCGGGTCGGGGTCGCGGAGCATCGCGTCGGTGACGGGAACGCGCTCGGGCACGGGCCGGAAGCTGCGCGTGCCACCGTCCAGGGCGGTCGCGGCCGGGGCCGCCTCCGCGCCCCCGGCGCCCGCCGGCGCGGTGACCCCGCCCAGGGCCACCGTCCCTGCCGCGACCCCGTTCTCCTGCAGGATGTAGGCGACGACGCTCGCGTACTCCTCCGGGGCGAGCGAGCCGCCGGCCCCCGGCGGCATCGTCACCTGCACCAGCTCGATCAGCTCCTCGACCGCCCGGTCCTCCCAGGTGCCCCGGAACGTCGGACCCGCCAGCTCCGGCGCCTCGAACGAGCCGGTGAGGTTGGACATGTGGCACGTCGCGCACATCTCCTCGTAGATCGGCCGGCCGGCCTCGGCCTCGCCGGCGGTATAGGCGGCAGAAGCGATCTGGCCCACCGCAAGGGACGGCGCGAAAGCCGCCGCCGTCAGCGCCACGGCGACGCCGATGGCCCGCCCCGCCCCGTCAGGATGTCCGCTGCCTCGTAGATACATCGAGCGCCCTCCATTCATCCGTGGCTCTGCCGCGCCGTCAGTAGGCCAGCGCGTAGCAGTCGCGCCGCGGGTCGCCGGCGGCGAGACGCGTCCCGGTGGCCGGGTCGATGAGGACCGCGGTCGCGCAGCCCGACATCCCGAACGGGGCCACCTCGTCGACGTCGTGCCCCCGGCGCCGCAGCTCGTTCGCCACCTCGGCCGAGATTCTCGACTCGAGATCCATCCGGTTGAAGCCGGCCGCGTGCGGCCAGAACGACCCGTGCAGGTGCTGGGTCCGCACCCGCGGCCACGCCAGCGCGTCGTGCAGGTTGGGGTACCAGTCGTCCCAGAACTCCACGACGTTGAGGAACGCCTGCAGGATGGTCTGGTCCTGGTTGTCGCCCCCCGGGGTGCCGATGGCCATCAGCGGCTCGCCGTCCTTGAACACGAGGCTCGGCGTCAGGGTGTAGCGCGGGCGGGCGCGCGGGCGGATCTGGTTGGCGCGGGCCGGGTCGAGCCAGAACTGCTCGCCGCGGGTGCTGAGGCCGATGCCGGTCTCCCCCAGGATGACCCCGCCGCCGGTCCAGCCCCCGCTCGGGGTGGCGTCGAAGACGTTGCCGTCGGCGTCGACGATGGCGACGTGGGTGGTGTCCTTCAGCCCGCCGGCCGACGGCACGAACGACCCGTCGGCGTCGCTCGCCGCCACCCCGTCGTCGATGTCCGCGACCCAGAACGGCCACTCGTCCACCTCGGGGTCGTGGGGCACGGGATCGCCGGCGCGGAACGCGACCGACGCGCGGCCGGGGTCGATCTCCGCCGCCCGCTCCCGGGCGTAGGACGTGGACAGCAGGCCCGCCTCGGGCACGTCGACGAAGTCGGTGTCCGCGTAGTAGGTGTCGCGGTCCGCGTAGGCCAGCTTCATCGCCTCGACGACGGTGTGGATGTAGTCGGGGCTGTTGTGGCCCATCGCCTGCAGGTCGAACTCCTCCAGGATGTTGAGGGTCTGGAGGAGCACCGGGCCCTGGCTGTTGAACCCGTGCTTGTAGATGGTGTAGCCGCGGTACTCGGTGGCAGTCGGCTCCTCGACGCGGGAGTAGAACTCGGCGAAGTCGTCGAGCTCGAACGGCGCGCCGTGCTCCTGCAGGAAGGCGACCATCTCCTCGGCGATGTCGCCCTTGTAGAAGCGGTCGCGGGCGGCGGCGATGCCCTCCTCGCGGCCGAGATGGGCGTTGGCCCGCTCGGCCTCCACCATCTTCGTGAGGGTGGCGGCGAGGGTGGGAAACGCGATGGTCTCGCCCGCCGCGTACAGGGACCCGTCCGGCTTCAGCCAGAACCGCTGGTTCTCCGGCCACGCCTCCATGAACCCGAGGTTCGCCTCGATCGCGCGGGCGGTGAGGGGCCGCAGCGGGAAGCCCTGCCCGGCGTACTCGATGGCGCGGGCCGAGACCTCCTCGAAGCTCATGGTGCCCCAGCGCTCCAGCACCGTCAGGGCGCCGTGCAGGGCGCCGGGCACGACGGCGGGATCGAGGCCCTCGCCGAGGAGATCGCGCCCGCGCGACTCGTACCACTCGATGCTGGCCCCCTTCGGCGCCCACCCCTGGGCGACGACCGAGGTGACCTCGCCCTCGTCGGCCGGGTAGACGAGAATCAGCGCCTCTCCCCCCAGCCCGTACAGGTCCTGCTCGACGACACCGCCCACAAGGAGGGCGGTGACGCCGGCGTCGAACGCGTTGCCGCCCTGCAGCAGGATCTCGAAGGCGGCGGCGGTCGTCAGCGGGTGTCCGGTGGAGAGGCCGGCGGACGGGCCCGAGACCGCCGGGCGCTGGGCCTCGAGCGGCGCCGCAACGAGGGCTGCGGCCAGCGCAACGAAAACGACGGGCGCAGCCATCAGGCGGCGCCGTGCATGATTCAGCATCTCGACCCCCGGTGAATCCGATAGTGGTCCGCGGAGAGTCAGCGGCGCTCGTTCGCGAGCTGCTCCAGGTACAGGTTCTCCAGGCGCTCGACGGCGGCCAGGAAGCCGTCGGGGTCGACGAACGTGTCGGGGTGGTACGCCTGCCCTCTTTCGAACTTGTCGTGCAGGCCGTACTGCCCCCCGTGCGCCGCGACCCAGACGTCGACGTCCAGAGCCTTCTGCTTGCGGAACGTCTCGGCGAAGTCGTCGGCGACGCCGGGATAGGTCGGGTCGACCACCAGCCGCTTGCCGGGGTTGATGGTGCCCATGTTCGCGATGGCGACGCTGTACTCGCGGCCGTTCTCCTCCACGGTCATGAGGTAGCTCGAGCTGCCGGCGGTGTGCCCCGGGCTCTCCATCACCGTGAGCCGCGCGTCGCCCAGCTCGAGCACCTCGCCGTCGGCGATGATGCGGTCGACCTCGACCGGCGGGAACGACACGCGCCCGCCGAAGTGCGGGTCGCTGAACCCGCCGTCCTCGAGCACCGGCGCGTCGTCGGCCGTCGCCCACATCTCGGCCCCGGTCAACGCCTTGATCTCGGCGAGGGCCGCGGTGTGGTCCCAGTGGGCCTGCATCTGCAGCAGCACCCTCACGTCCTCGAGCCGGAACCCGAGCGACTCCATGTTCTCGCGGATCATCGCGGTCGAGTCCTCGAGCCCGGTGTTGATGAGGAAGTGGCCCTCGTCCGACGTCACGAGAAAGACGGCGAGGTCGTAGGTGCCCACCGCGTAGAGGTTGCCGATGACGCGGTGGCCGGGGAACGGCCGGGTCCACCCGTCCGGTTGCGCGGCGAGCGGCGCGGCGACGACGAGGGCCAGCACGGTGGCGACGAGGAGACGGCGCAAGTCGGTTCTCATGACGATAGCTTCTCCCTCTCGAACGGATGCCCGCGGAGCATCACGCCACCGAACGGCGCGGACTTCGGCGGGGGGCATGAACGGATGCCGACCTGTGTTGCGCGTGCCGCGCCACGCAGCCGCCTCGGCTTCGGGACCCTCTCCAGGGCGCTCCGACGAGGCCGTGCGATCGACGCCGTCTGCCGACCGCACGCCAACGCCGCCCGCCCTCTGCGGGCTTTCTACCCTTCGCACGTGACAGGGTGGTACCGTCAGCGTCGCCCTGCGGCGAACGGCGCCGGCCCGCGACGGTCCCCGGCCCTCACCGGCCGGCGGCCGCGGCGGCCAGTTCATCCATGCGATGCCCGCCGAGAATGCCGGGCATGCTGTAGTTGCCCTCGTGGCACGCGTACTCGTAGAGCGGCTCCTCGGCGTGCCGCATCGGGAGCGACGCCGTCCACGGGCGCGTCCACGTCTCGGGGTCGTCGACGGTGTACTCGTAAACGAGGGTGTCGGCGTCGACCCGGGTCAGCCGCTCGACGAGGGTCATGTTCCGCGTCGTCCCCCGCCACCGGCGCTGGTCGTTGAAGTTCGATGTCTCGACGACGAGGGTGTCGCCCTCCCAGCGGCCGCGCGAGTCGCCCGACCACTGGCGGACGTCCTCGGGCAGCGCCGGGCGCCCGTCGAGGGGCACCACCCTCACGGTGTGCACCATCTCCGTGATCAGCACCACGTGATCGGGCGTCTGGAACACCTGCAGGTTCTGGTTGTAGCCGCCGGGGGTGATGGGGGGACCGGCGTTGAAGCCGAGGATGCAGCGGTCGAACGCGCTACGGTCGAGCCACGAGTCGGCGGGATGCTCGCGCCGGTACGCCTGTCGCGCCTCGGTGCGCTCGCGCCCCGCCGGCGACATCTCCGGCAGCCGCCCGTTCGGCGGGTCCACGATCAGCGACGTGCGCCGGGTGCCGACGGTCGTCGTGCCCCGGTCGAGCCAGAAGTTGTTGTAGAAGCCGGGGGCCCCCTCCTCGCCCCGGTCCACGCTCTCGGTGACCGCCGTGCGCCGGGCCGCGCGGTTGGCGAGCTCGACGTTGCGGTCGACCACCTCCTGCTCCAGGTTCGCCGCCTCCTCCTCGGTCAGGAACGCCTGATCGCCCAGCCGTTCGGGCCTCTCCAGCGGCGTGATGGTGCGGAAGTCCCAGACGCCCTGCAGATCCGGGGCGCCCCACCCCGTCCGCGGCGCGTCCTGGGCCGAGGCCGACAGCCCGACCGCCGCCACCATCGCCGCGGTCACGGTTCCGAGAACTCGATGACGCATCTGAACCCCTCCTGATTGGCGTCGAACACGCCCAATATACTCTCTTTCGCCCGCGAGGACGGTCTCGTCCGGCGCCTCCGGCAGGCGCGGTCGTCGCCGGTCACACCGCAACTTCGCCGCGCCCCGAAGGCGCTCGGAGCGAACTCGGAACGTCGGCGGCGGAGAGATTCCGCGCCGTCGCGCCCGGGGGGAACGCATTTCGGAGCGACCGCGGAACCGTCGGCGGCAGAGAGCTCCGCCGCCAGTGGGCTCCGACCGCCGCGCCGAGTCGCCCCGAGAGGTGGGCCGCGCCGCTCCCGGCTACCGGCCCGCCGCCGCCGCGGCCCGCTCCAGGGCCCGCTCGCCGCTCAGCGTGTTGGCGATGCTGTAGTTCCCCTCGTGGCACGCGTACTCGAAGAGCGTCTCTTCGATTCGGCGAAGAGGCAGCTCGCCCGACCAGGGGCTCGTCCACCGGGTCGGGTCCTCGACCGTGAACTCGTAGCGGAGGGTGCCGTCGTCGACCCGCGTGAACCGCTCGGTCACGAGCAGGCTCTCGGTGCGGCCGCCGTTCGCGGCCCGGATGCGGACCACGTCGTTGCCGAACGACGAGCCCTCCTCGCTGCGGGCGATGCGGCGGGTCTCGACGACGAGGGTCTCGCCCTCCCAGCGGCCGCGCATCTCGCCCAGCCACTGCGGGATGCCCCGGTCGGGGCGCGGCCGGCCGTCGAGGGGGATGATGCGCGTGTCGTGGATCATCTCGACCTGGATGACGACGTGGTCGGGCGTCTGCAGGATCAGGTAGTTGTTGTTGTAGCCGGTCGGCAGCATCGGCGGCCCCACCGACCAGAGCATGCAGCGGTCGTTGAGGTCCAGGTCGGTCCAGGTGTCGGCCGGTCCCCGCTCCGCCCGCGCGGCGAGGCGTGCGTCCTCGTCCGCCTGCGCCTCGGGCGTCAGCGGGGGCAGCCGGCCGTCGGGCGGGTCGACGATGAGCGACGTCTGCCCGGTGGACCTGGTGCCGCGGTCGAGCCAGAAGTTGTTGTAGAACCCCGGCGCCCCGTCGACGCCGACGTCCACGCTCGCGGTGACCTCGGTCCGCGACGCCGGCCGCGCGAGGAGCGCCGCGTTGCGGTCGAGGATCTCCCGCTCGAGGTTCGCCACCTCCTCCGCGGTCAGCCGCTCCCGCCCTGCCAGCTCCGGCGGGCGCTGGAGGGGGGTGAGCGTCTTGTTCGTGTAGGTGCCCTGCAGATCGGGGTCTCCCCAAGGGGTGCGCGGCGCCGCCGGCTGGCCGGCCGCGGCCACGGCCGGGAACGCGACGACCGCGAGCAGAACTGCGGCAACGAGGGATCGGACCTTCATCTCTGACCTCCGTGAGCTCTGCGGCCTCATTCTTCACCCCGTGAGCTCCGCGACCTCTTCGGCCGTCACGTTCGGAAGCCGGAGGCACGGCCTGGCCACATCCGGAATCGGTTGCGTCCATGCTACGCCGCCGCGGGCCCCGCCACAACCACGAACCGGCAATCGTGAGGCCGGCCGGCCGCCGGATGCCGCCGCCTCGCCGCGACCCGGAACCGGCCGTCGCGTGCGAGCCGTTCGCAGATCGCGAGGCCGGCCGCGGTCGGGTTGCCGCCGCCGCGAGAGAAGCCGCTGCGGCGGAACCGGCCGTCGCGAGGAAGCCGGTCCCACCGGAGCCGGTCACGATCCCGCCCTTCGGAGACCTGCTTCGGGTAATCTGACACCGGACCGCGGCGCGAACACCGACCCTCAGGTCCGGGAGGCCGACCCATGAACCGCTGGATTTCGCTGTCGATCGTCACGGGGCTCATCACCACCGTCGCGGCCGCCGCGACCGCCCAGACCGCGGCCACGGGTCACGGTGAGGAGACCTTCAACACGCGGCTCGTCGGCATGCACGATCTGCAGGCGCGCTCCGCCTACCAGCCGCTGCCGGTCCGCCAGGGCGCGCGGCGCATCGTCTACGTCGGTCACCACGCCGGCGAGCGGATGAACCCCCTGACGGGCGCGGTCGAACCCAACGGCACGTCGGTGGTGGACGTCACTGCCCCCGAGGCGCCGGTCTACCTCGCCCACATCCCGGCTACGGGCGGGGCCAGCGGGGCCCAGATGGTGCAGGCCTGCGCGGGCGACGAGCTCCCCGGGGGCGCGGCGGGCCGGTTCTACCTGCTCCGCTCGAACGGCAACGTGAGCCACGAGGTCTGGGACGTCACCGAGCCGGCCCGGCCCGTCTTCGTGCGGACGGTGGCCGAGATGGGCCGGACCCCGTCCGGCGAGCAGCACACGCACAAGAACTGGTGGGAGTGCGACACGGGGGTCGCCCATCTCGTCGGGACCGTCGACGGATGGCGCGCCCCCCGCATTCTGCAGGTCTTCGACCTGGCGGACCCGGCAGCCCCGCGGCGCATCCGCGACTTCAGCCTGCCCGGGGTCCAGCCCGACGCGAGCGGTCCGGTGCCGGGCGGGTCGGGCGTGCACGAGGCGGTGCGGCTGGGCAACCGCGTGTACCTCGCCTACGGCACGTCGGCCAACGGCGCCGTGCAGATTCTCGACCGGGACCGGCTGCTGCGCGGCGACCCCGAGTCCGCCGCGCCCCTCGCGTCGAGCCCCGCCGCCCTCGCGTTCCCGCAGGTCGGCCGCATCGACCTGCCCGCGTTCTGGGGCGGGCACACCGCGATGCCCCTGCTGGGGATGCCCATCGCCGACTACGCCGGCAACCGCGACCACGCGACGCGGGACTTCCTCTTCGTCGTCTCCGAGTCGGTCGCCAACGCATGCCAGGAGACCCGGCACGTCACGCTCATGCTCGACATCACCGACGAGGCCCACCCCCTGCCCGTCGCGACGTTCCAGGTGCCGGAGGCGAGCGGCGGGTTCTGCGAGCGGGGCGGCCGCTTCGGCCCCCACGCGCCGCAGTGGTCGATGGAGCCCCCCTTCTACCGCAAGCTGATGGTCGTGTCGTGGTTCAACGCGGGGGCGCGGGTCATCGACGTCCGCGACCCCTTCGACCCGGAGGAGGTGGCCTACTACATCCCCGCCACGACCGAGCGCACCGACGAGCGATGCGCCGTGATCGACGGCGTCGAGAGCTGCCGGGTCGCCATTCAGACCAACAACGTCGAGGTCGACGACCGCGGCCTCATCTACCTTGCCGACCGCGCCGACACCGGCCTCCACATCGTGGCGCTGACGGGCCCGGCCGCCGCGATCCTGGAGGACTAGAAGAACCGCAGCGAGTAGCTCACCTTGAGCCCGCGGCCCATCTCGGGCGCGAGGTCCTTGATGGACGACCAGAATGATATGGCATGACGAACGGTCTCAGGCTGCCCCCCGGCGTGATGCGCGAGCTCGCAGAACACGTCACCGAGATTCTGATCCGACGTAACGCGGGGTTGCCCGCCGACCGCGCCTGGGACGGCGAGTTCAGGCAGGAGCTCGCGGAACGGCTCTCGGAAGATCCGCCCGAGGCGGGCCGGCCGCCGCGCGAGGTCATCGACCGCGCGGTGCGCGATGTCCTGCAGCCGGCGATGCGGCTCGACCATCCCCGGGCCTTCGGGTTCATCCCGTCGGAGCCGACGTGGCCGGGCGTCCTCGCCGACCACCTCGCGACCGGCTTCAACGTCAACGCCGCCACCTGGCTGACCGCGAGCGGCTCGAGCCAGCTCGAGGCGGTGGTCATCGACTGGTTCCGGCGGTGGCTGGGCTATCCCGACACGGCGGGCGGACTGATGACCAGCGGCGGCTCCGCGGCCGCCCTCGACGCCTTCGTGGCGGCGCGGGAGGCGGCCGGGCATCCGGCCCGGGCCACGGTCTACATGGGCGACCAGTGCCACAGCGCCCAGGCCCGGGCCGCGCGCATCATCGGCGTCCGCCCCGATGACCTTCGCGTGCTGCGGACCGACGACGACTTCCGACTCGATCCCGATGCTCTGGCGGCCGCCGTCGAGGCCGACCGGGCGGCGGGCCGCACGCCCATCGCGGTCTGCGCGGACGCCGGCTCCACCAGCACCGGCGCCGTCGATCCGCTGGACGCCATCGCCGACTACTGCACGGCCGAAGGCATCTGGATGCACGTCGACGCGGCGCACGGCGGCTTCGCCGTCCTCACCGAGACGGGGGCGCGGCTGCTGCGCGGCATCGAGCGCGCCGACTCCGTCGGCATGGACCCCCACAAGTGGCTGTTCCAGCCGTACGAAGCGGGCTGTCTCCTCGTCAAGGACGTCGGGACGCTGGAGCGCGCCTTCGCCATCCACCACGACGTCCTGCAGGACTCGGTGTGGGGCGCGACCCATCCGAACCAGACCGATCACGGGCTGCAGCTGAGCCGCCGCGACCGCGCCCTCAAGATCTGGATGTCGGTGCAGATCTTCGGCCTGGCCGCGTTCCGGGCGGCGGTGGCCAAGGGGATCGAGCTGGCCGAGCGCGCCGCGGCGTACGTCGAGGAGAGCTGCACGCTGGAGCTCATGACTCCCGCCTCGCTGGGAATCGTCTGCTTCAGGGTCAACCCCGGCGGCGGCGCGCTCGACGAGCGGGCGCTCCACCAGGTGAACCGGAAGGTCCTCGCCCGCGTGTTCTGGGAAGAGCGCGCGTTCATGTCGTCGACGCTGCTGCGCCGGAGGTTCTCGCTCCGGATGTGCGTCATCAATCACTCGACGACCTGGGACGACGTCCGCGACACGCTCGAGACGGTCGAGCGCTTCGGCCGCGAGGCGCTGTGATCTCGCCCGCGCCGCTGCGGCGCAGGCTCCCGGCCCGCCCATCGTCGCCTGCGGCTCCGCCGGGCGCAACCGACCCTCCGGGAGTCCGGGCCGTGCTGCGACGCAGGCTCGTTGGCCGGGGTCAGCGGCGGTCGCTCCGGGAGCGCAGCGTCTCGGGCCAGTTCAGGAGCACCGAGATCGACGGCGCGCTTCCGGGTCTCGTCGTCACGAAGCTGCCGTCCGCCGCGACGTCGTACGACGGCGGCCGCTCGTAGGGGCGGAAATCGCCTTCGAACAGGCGGACCGGCGCCTCGAACTCGAACCCGTCCGAGGTGTCGACCCTCGCCCCCATCATGGCCCGCCCGTGGAGGTAGTGGAGCGTGCCGCCGTCCCTCGCCCACCGGGGCTCGACCCCGCCGTCGTGAGAGACCCGCACGGGTGCGCCGGGCCCCGGATAGGGACGCACCCAGATCTCGTGCCGGCCGGTGGCGTCCGACGTATACGCGAGCCAGCTCCCGTCGGGTGACAGCGCCGCGGTCGTCCCCTCGTCCGCGTCCGTCCGCACCAACGGCCGCGGCGCCGCGTCCGACACCGGCGAGAGCTGGACCACGTCTCCGCTCTCACCCGAGATGGCGACCGCGATCAGGTGACCCTCGGGAGACCAGTCGTGGGCATGTAGGTGTCCTTCGGTCCCCAACGGCTCCGGCGGGCTGCCGCCGTCGGCGGAGACCCGATGGAGCGAGCCGTCGCCCTCGTAGACGATGGCGGCGCCGTCCGGCGTCCAGAGCGGCGAGCCGATGGCGTCGCTCGACTCGTCGAACGTGAGGCGGATGGCCGGCCGGTCCCCGTGGAGGTCGAACACCCAGATGTCGCCGGCCACCACCAGGGCGAGCCGGCTCCCGTCCGGCGACAGGCGCGGATGCCGAGGGTCGTCCAGGCCGTCGATGCGCTCGGTCTCGCGCTCCCGCCCGTCGACGTCGAGCCAGGACACGGAGTAGGCCGACGCGGCGGCGCGCCACGCGATGATCCCGTTCCCGGACGACGAGAACGAGCGCCACCGCACGTCGTAGCTGCCCACGTCCTCGGCCACGACGGTGGGCTCGCCGGCGAGCTCCAGGCGAGCGTCGTCGAACGCCTGCGCCATCAGCCGGCTTCCCTGCATGAAGAACAGCCGGCCGGTGGTCGAATCGCGCGACCGCGCGTAGACCGCGGGGCGCTCGGTGGCGATCAGCCGCGCCAGCGCCTGCGAGTCGGGATCGAGCCCTAGGGCGCCGACGTAGACCCCGCCGGTGCTCGAGTCCAGCGAGGCGCGCAGGTAGAGAAAGTGACGCCCGTCGGGCAGGAACCACGGGGCCGTGTGGGTGAACTCGCCGCGCGCGGCGTCCACCGTCGTGAGGGCCGACGGCGTGCCCCCGCCGGCCGCCACCCGCATGATCCCGTCGCGTCCGCCGAACACGATGACGTCGTCGCCGTTCCAGGCGCCGCCGTTGAAGACCGGCGTGTCGCACACCGCCTCGTCCGCCCCGGTCGCCACGTCGACCCGCCGCAGGGTGCGGCCGTCGGCGAACGCGACGAAACGGCCGTCGGGAGACCAGAACAGCGGGGTTCCCGCGCGCGAGGTGGCGGACACCTGCCGGGCCTCGCCGGACGCGAGCGAGTGGACCATGACGCGGGACCCGCCGGCCTCGCCGGCTTCGAGATAGGCGAGCTGGCCGCCGTCGGGCGACAGCTCGACGGAGGGCCCCAGCCCCGGCGGCCCCTGAATCGCGAACCGCACCGGCTGGCGCGGGGCGGCCGGCTGAAGCAGCCACACCGCGAGGCCGGCCACCGCCGCCGCGCCGGCGAGCTCCAGCCCCCTCCGCGCCCATCCGGATGCGCGTCCCGCGGCGGGCCCCGCGGCAGGCCGCCGGGCATCCTCGAACGCGCCCTGCAGCCCCATCCGGACGTCGGCGATGTCGCGCAGGCGCTGGAAGGGCTCCTTCTCCAGGCAACGCCGCAGCACCGCCGACACCGGGGACGCGACGTCGCCCGGCAGCGTCTCCCACGCCGGCTCGGCCTTGAGCACCTCCGCGAGGACGCCGGCCGCGTCGTCACCCTCGAACGCCCTCCGCCCCGTGAGCATCTCGAACAGCACCGCCCCGAACGCCCAGATGTCGGTTCGCCGGTCGACGGCCCTTCCCCGCGCCTGCTCGGGCGACATGTACGCGGCGGTCCCCACGACGACCCCCACCCCGGTGGCGGCGGACGACCAGGTCGAAGGATCGGTCCGCTCGCCGGGCGCCGTCGCTTCCAGCGCCTTGGCCAGCCCGAAGTCCAGCACCTTGACGCTTCCGTCGTGCTGCACCTTGACGTTGGCGGGCTTCAGGTCGCGATGAACCACGCCCGCCTCGTGGGCCGCTTCGAGGCCGTCCGCGAGCTGGGTCGCGATCGCGACCACCTCGTCCGGCGGCATCGGACCCCGGGCGATCCGCGCTTCCAGCGTCTGGCCCTCGACGAGCTCGAGCACCAGCGCCCGCACGCCGCCGTCCTCCTCGATGCCGTAGATCTGCGCGATGTTGGGGTGGTTGAGCGACGCCAGCAGCTCGGCTTCCCGCTGGAACCGGGCCAGCCGCTCGGCGTCGGCGGCGAAGGCGTCGGGGAGCAGCTTGAGGGCGACGTCGCGGTTGAGCCGGGTGTCGCGGGCGCGATAGACCTCCCCCATTCCGCCCGCGCCGAGGACGCCGGTGACCTCGAAGTGTCCCGCGAACCGGTCGCCGGGGGTCAGCGACATGCGGCGCCGCTCCGGCGAAGGGCGACGGAGAGGTCGGAAGGCCGTCGGCGACTCGCGATCATCCACCCCCGCCCGAGGACCGCCGGGTGCGGCCCATTCCCCCCAGGCTCCGGGGCCGGCCCGCCCGACCCCGTGAATCGAGCCCGGTCACGCCGGCCGCAGCGCCGGTCGCCGCTCGGGCCACGGCCGTCGCCGGCCGTGCCTGGCGTCTGCCAATTGGCGCTCCGGCGCCTACCGAGGCGGGACTTGCACCCGCTGGAGAAGAACAGCGCGATGCGGGCGGTTGCCCGACCGCATCATCACGACGCACCATGTCGGAAGCGTACTACACGGTGCTGCCCGTGCTCCCCAGGCGACACCAGGCGACCTCGGCGGGCGGCTCCCCCGCTCACGGATTGAGCGGCGGCGTGTGCACCGGCAGGCGGCGCGCCCGCGTCGCCTGCTCGAAGGCGTAGCCGAGGGCCAGGAGACGGGGCTCGTCGAAGGCGCGGCCGAGGAAGGAGAGGCCGACGGGGAGGCCGTCGCCGGTGAACCCGGCGGGCACGATGAGATCGGGGAAGCCGGTGAGGTTCGCGTAGCGCGTCGCCGAGGGGCCTCCCCCGCCGGTGGGCGCGGGGGCGACGTCGACGCGCCCGGGCCGCCGGGGCGACGTCGGGTACACGATGGCCGCGAGATCGTCGGCGTCCATCAGCCCCCGGATCACGGTGCGCACCATCGGCAAGCCGTGCTCCACGACCGCGCGGTACTCCGCATCGGTCAGCTCGCCGCTCGCGTCCTCCCGCCGCATCAGGCTCCAGCGGCCGGGGTTATGACCCGCCCCGTCGGCCGGTGAGGCGAGGCGCACCGACCGCTTCACCAGATCGGCGAGGCTCGCGTGGAACCGGGGCTCGAGGGTCGCGAGGTACTCCTCGATCTGCGCCCGGAACTCGCGGTAGCGGACCACGGTGTAGAAGTCACCGCTGGCCTCGAGCAGCCACGGCGGGAGCCGCACGTCGACGAGGGTGGCCCCGGCCTCGCGCATCACGTCGAGCGACGCCTCGACGACCCAGTCCACGTCGCCGTCCTGGCCGAGGAAGTCGCGGGCGACCCCGATGCGGGCGCCGGCGAGGGCGTCCGCGTCGAGATACTGCGTGTAGTCGGTCTCGAAGCGGTCGCGGCTCGCGGCGGTGGCCCCGTCGGCGGGGTCGACGCCGGTCATGACCCCGAGCGCGGCGGCGACGTCGTACACGTGCCGCGCCATCGGGCCCGCGGTGTCGAACGACAGCGCGAGGGGCACGATGCCGTCGCGGCTCATCAGGCCCAGGGTCGGCTTGAGCCCCGCGATGCCGTTGGCCGTCGACGGGGAGCGTACCGACCCGCCGGTGTCGGTGCCCAGGCCGACCTGCGCGAACGCGGCCGCGATGGCCGCGCCGGTCCCTCCCGACGAGCCGCCCGGCGACCGGACGAGGTCGTGGGGATTGCGGGTGCGCCCCCCCAGCGAGCTGATGGCCCCGCCGGAGGCGAACTCGCTCATGTTGACCTTGGCGAGCACGATGGCGCCGGCCTCGCGGAGCTTCCTGACGAGGAAGGCGTCGTCGGGGGGTAGCGAGCCTTCCAGGAGGACCGACCCCGCGGTGGTCGGCAGCTCGGCGGTGTCGAGGTTGTCCTTGAGAACGACGGGAATGCCGTGCAGCGGGGAGCGGGGGCCGGCCGACCGCCGCTCCGCGTCGAGCTCGCGGGCGCGCGCGACCGCGCTCGGATTGAGGGCGATGACGGCGTTGAGCGCGGGGCCGGCGTCGTCGTAGGCGGCGATGCGGGCCAGGTAGCGCTCGACGAGCTGCTCCGACGTCAGCGTGCCGTCGTCGAACGCCCGGTTCAGGTCCTCGATGGTGGCGGAAGTGACGTCGACGGTCTGCCCGGCGGCGGCGGTCACGCCAGCGAGTGCGAGCAGGAGGGTCAGGCCGTACAACCGACGACGGAAGGGTCGTGCACTCATGTCAGGGCTCCCGTGAAGCCGAACTCGCCACCATGGCCGTCCGACGGAGACGAAGGGTAACGATGTCCCACCGGACCCCCCGCGCGAGGGGTAGAGGAGACGCCACCCATCCAGACGCTACCCGACAACCGAAACGATGACAACTCCAGGCGATCGGGCGGCCAAGCGGACCTGTAGCTCCGACTCCGGCCCCCAGGTTCTCTACGCGATTCTGAACCCGGCGCCCATCTCCGCCTGTGCGATACTGGCGGCGGCGCTGCGAGGAGGCAAACGGCGGCGGATCATGCGGAGGCGGATGTGCGGTTGAGGTACGCGGTGGGAACGGGCCGGCGCTGGCCGACGGCCATCGATGTGTTCTGCGGCGCGGGAGGGCTGAGCCTGGGACTGCGGCAGGCCCGCTTCCGCGTGGCCGCCGCGGTTGACATCCTGCCGCTCGCCGTCGAGAGCTACCGCATGAACTTCCCGCGCGTTCCGGTCATCCTTGGCGACGTACGCGACCCCGGCACGACGTGCAGGTTGCTCCGGGCCGCCGGCCTACGTGAAGGCGAGCTGGACTTGCTCGCCGGGTGTCCGCCGTGCCAGGGTTTCTCGGCGATTCGGACCCGCCGCCGGGACGCCGTACACGACGAGCGCAACCGCCTCGTGCTCGACTTCCTGCGACTGGTTCGCGAGATCCGGCCCCGGCTCGTGCTGATGGAGAACGTTCCCGGGCTCCGGCGCAACGACTTGTTCCAGGAGTTCACCGACGGCATCGCGGCCTGCGGCCTGCATTACGACTGCGGCGTCCTGGACACCGCCGATTTCGGCACGCCGCAGCACCGGCGCCGCTTGGTGCTCGTCGCCGCCCGCGGTGAAAGACCGAACCTCGCCGAAGGCGCCGTGAAGCGGCGCACCGTGCGCGACGCCATCGGCGGGCTCGCCCGCAGCGCAGGGCGCTCGGGAGACGCACTGCACGACCACGGGGAACGGCGCGCCGAGCGGGTTCGCGCGGTCATCGCCGCCGTCCGCAGGGACGGCGGGAGCCGCGCCGACCTTCCCGACACCGAGCAGCTCGAGTGTCACCGGCGCGCGGCGCCTCACGGGTACGGCTGGGGACGCCACATCTACGCGCGCATGGCGTGGGACGGCCCGGCCCCGACCATCACGGGAGGCTGCATCAACCCCAGCAAGGGGCGGTTCCTCCACCCCGAGGAGCATCGGGCGATCACCGTCCGCGAGGCTCTGTTGCTGCAGGGGTTCCCCGCCCGTCACCGCATCTCCCTGCGTCGCGGCAAGTACGCCGCGGCGGAGATGGTCGGCAACGCGATTCCGCCCGAATTCGTCGCGGCGCAGGCGCGCATGCTGCGGGGCCTGTCCGCCACGGGGGTGGCGGCATGAGCGGCCTCACGGACATTGACGACATCCTGAGGCAGGAGCTCACCAACGAACAGCGCGCCGCGGCCACCGACGAGAGTTCGGACGTCCTCGTCATCGCGTGTGCGGGCTCCGGCAAGTCCCGGACGCTGGCTTACCGGATCGCATGGCTGATCGCACGCGGAGCCGACCCCGCCTCTATCGTCGCCTTCACCTTTACCGAGAAAGCCGCAGACTCGATTCAACAGCGCGTCGCGACCGCGCTGACGAGGACGGGGCGGCCGGCGACGGAGGTCGGGAGGGTCCGCATCGGGACGATCCACGGGTTCTGCCGCGAGATGCTCGTGCGGGTCGACGCGCGCTACCGCCAGTTCGACGTCCTCGATCAGAACGGCCTGCACTTGTTCCTCATCTCCCGCTACCCGCAGTTGGGAATCCAGCGTTTCGGGAAGCGGACACCCGCTTACTTCAGAAGGATCACCGCCCTGGCCGCCGCGTGGGCGAACCTGCACGACGAGGTGCTGGACCTGGGGGATGTCACGTCGCACGACCCGACGCTGGGCGCAGCGCTGTCGCAGCTCCGCGACCTGCTGGACGAGTCGAACTACATCGACTTCTCGTCGATGATCCGGCTGGTCGTCGATCGTCTGGAAGCCGGGGACCCGCCCACGCTGTCGGCCGTCAGCGGCATCCGCCACCTTCTCGTGGACGAGTACCAGGATACGAATCCCCTTCAGGAACGACTCATCCGGGCGCTCAGGTCCCAGTGCGAAACGCTCACAGTCGTCGGCGACGACGACCAGAGCATCTACGGCTGGCGCGGCGCCGACGTGCAGAACATCCTGGGCTTCGGTAATCGCAACCCGGGCGCGAGCCGACATACTCTGGCTCACAATTTCCGGAGCACGCCGCTGATCGTGCGTAGCGCGGACAGCTTCGTGCGGGCCGAGATCGGCGCCAATCGGCTGACGAAGTCCCCCGCCGCCGACCCGGGGCAGGGTCCGCATGAACTCGGCGTGTTCGGGTTCGAGGATCGCCGGTCCGAGGCGGAATGGGTGGCCGACCGCATTGCGGCGCTGCTCGGCAGCGCCTACGCCGACCACGATGGGAAACGGGGCCTGACCTACGCCGACTTCGCGGTCTTGATGCGGTCTACCGGAAGCGACGAGCGAGACGGCACGGCCAGATCATCGGCGTTCACTGCTGCGCTCGACGCCCGCGGTATACCGTACACGCTGGAGGCCGGCGGCAGCGTGTTCGGACGTCCGCAGGTCGCGCTGCTGCGCGAGGCGATGGAGCTGCTCCGCAGTGAGTCACCCGATCGCGATACCGTGCTGAGTTTCGTCGAGGAACACGTCCGACCCGCATTCCCCCGGGTGCGGACCGCGGCGGCGACCAACCTGTACGCCGACTGGGGCCGACGCATCCACACGCCGATCGAGGTGGAACGGCGCCGGGTATTCCCGCAACAGCTTCTCCACGATCTGCTCGCCGCCTACGACTTCGCCGACAGCAGGCTCGACGACGGCGTGGCGGCCGACATCGGCATGCTGAGCCGCCTGCTCCAGGACGTCGAGACCGTTTACGTCAGCATCGACACCGCCCGGAGGTTCGGCGAAATCCTGAACTTCATGCAGAACATCGGCGAGAGCGGCTACCAGTCGGCGATGGACGGCGCGGTGCGGCGCCCCGATGCAGTGACCGTCTCAACCGTCCACAAGGCCAAGGGCCTGGAATATCCGGTCGTGTTCATCGTCGATACGGAGCGCCAGCGCTTCCCGGGACGTGACAGCAAGTACGACGGCTGGCTTCCGCAGGGGGCGATCGGAGACGCCGTCCAACCTCCACGGCTCGCGTACGGCAACAACCGCGAGCAGGAGGCGAGGCTCTTCTACACGGCCATGACCCGAGCCGAGCGTTTCCTGTACGTCACGCACGCCAGACTGCTCCCGGGGGGCAGGAGGGCCCGGCAGGAATCGCCCTTCTCGGCACGGTTGGGCGACGAGGAGGTAGCGCGGAATCCACCTCCGGCGGACGAGCTGCCGCCGAACGACCTGCCGGCGACGGCGTCCCGTCGCCGGGCCGATGAAACGGTGCTGCCGACGACCTTCTCGGAGATTCGCTACTACCTGCGCTGCCCCCGGGACTACAAGTTCCGTTACGTGTGGGGCTTCAGCCCGCCGATTCCCGAGATGTTCGGTTTCGGCCAGACGGTACACGCCGCGGTCGGAAAGCTGCACGAGCGGTACCCGCAGCGTGCACCCACGCCCGCCGAGGCCGAAGCGGTCGCCCGCGGGATCTTCCACCTCAAGCACGTGCCGCCGAGCCACGATCCCGTGGAGCGGCCGGGCGCCTACGAGCGCGCCGCCGACGCGTCGGCCGGGATTGTCAGCCGCTATGCCAAGGGCTACGGCGGCGACTTCATACGTCACCGCCAGCTCGAAGTTCGTTTCGAAATCCCGCTGCGCGATTCCGTGCTCAGTGGATCGATCGACCTGCTCGTGCGCCTCGACGATCAAGGGGGCATCCTCGACGCGAGCGTCATCGACTTCAAGTCCATGGAGGGCGGCCCGGATCCGGAGAACAACCCCGATCTCGACTGGACCGAGCTTGCTCTTCAAGTACAGCTCTACGCCAGGGCGGCGGTCGATGTGCTCGACGCCAACGCGCGAACGGGCCACGTGCATCTTCTGAAAGATGGTCAGCGCATTGAGGTTCCCGTAGACGAGGCCGCGGTCGAGGCTGCGACAGCGAACGTGGAGTGGGCGGCGGAACGCATCATCGCGGGCGACTTCCCGATGAGGCCGCACGCGGACAAGTGCGCAGTCTGCGACTGGCAACGTCTCTGTCCGAAGACGCGCGAAGAGTTCGAGACGGTCGACTTGCCGGCGCCGCTGCACCTGCCGGGATCCCGCCGCAGAGAGGCACGCGCGATCGGCGAAGTCGAGGGATGATTCGGACCGCGCTTCGCCCGACGCGCTTCGGGTGGTGAGCGGAATCGTCGAGCCGAGCCAACCGTGGCCGACAACCTGAGCACGGCGGATCGGGCTCGGTGCATGTCGCGGGTGCGGTCCCGCCACATGAAGCCGGAACGTATCGTCCGGTCCATCGTTCACCGCATGGGTTACCGCTTCCGGCTGCACCGCCGGGATCTGCCGGGCACGCCCGACCTGGTGCTGCCGGGACGCCGCGCCGTGATCTTCGTGAACGGCTGCTTCTGGCATTGGCACCCCGATCCACGGTGCCCGAAGGCCAGTCTGCCCGAGTCAAACGTCGGCTTTTGGCAACCGAAGCTGGCGGCAACCCGGCGGCGCGACCGCAAGAACGCCGCAGCGCTCGAGCGGTCCGGCTGGCGGGTCTTGACGCTATGGGAGTGCGAGCTGGAGGATCTGGATCGGGTCATGTCCAACATTTACGAATTCCTGGCCGAGGAGTGAGCCACCGGGATGCGGCGGGCCGAACCGCTCTTCAGTGCCTTGCCCTTATTCGTCCGGCAGCTTCGAGGCGCTCTCCTCGAGCCGTGGATCGAGCCGCTGGAGGTAGGGCTCGAAGACGCCCTTCATCGCGGCCGCCGCCCGGTTGAGTTCGCGCATCCCGGCCGGGTCGGGCTCGTCCTGGTAGTTGAGGTCGACCTCGTAGCGGATCACCCATCGGCCGGCGATCACTTCCTCCGTCCATTCGAGCGCGCGCGGCAGACCCGCCGCCCTGAAGTCGGCGTCGATATTCTGCCTGTTCTCGATCAGCGCGGCCAGCGCCCCCAACCACCTCCCCCGCGCGTTCGTGACCACGACGCGGGAACGATGGCGGTTGACGGCAACCCGGTAGACCAGGCCCTGCCCCCTCGCGGGTGTGTGAAGTACTCCGTAGATGCTCGGCGAGAGACTCCTGAAGGGGGACTCGATTCCCTCCTCCCGGGCCTGGGCGAAGAGCGCCGCCAGGAAGTCGCGTCTCCTGATCTGGGTCTGCGTGAGGTCCGTCGACTCGACGGTCCTCTCCACGTCGACCGGCTCGGCAACCACCGCAAAGAGCGGGGCCGGCGCGGAGTCGCCGATCGTGATCGCCCGCACCGTAACCATCCAGATCTGCCCGATGCCTCGGTCGTTCAGCGTTCCCACCGCCTTGACGTGCTCGGGCCGCGCTTCCTCGGCGATCCAGATCGCCCGCTCGACGTCCCGTTGCGACAGGTAGGTCACGAGTTGACCGAGATGGCGGTGGTCGCTCCATCCGAACTGGTTCTCGATGACGACATCGCCGAAGTTGGTCTCCGCCACAAGGTCGATACTGAAGTCCCCGGCGCCGACCTCTCTCTGCGGGTTGGTCAATCCCAGCCCGAGGACCCTGTCGAGCTCACCAATGTGCGTCTGGAGCCAGGGCGTGAAGTCGGCATGCTCAGTCGGCCAGACCTCGCGGATCGCCACGTCCCGGACGGAACCGATTATCGCTGGCATCGTCGTCTCTCACGAACCACCGACCCGCCGGCTCCAGCGGCAGAGCAGGGCGAACGCGAACCGGCGCGCCTCCCGCCCGGCGGGCGGCGATGAAATGCGCTGGCGGCCGACTCGTACCGACCGGCCCCGGAGTCAGCGCAACGCGAAGGCGACCAGTCGCGCGTCGGGTCCGGCGCCGGTGGCGATGAGGATGAACTGTCGGCCCGCCCGCGAGCGATAGGTCATCGGGTTGCCGCTGGTGCGGAACTCGGTGGCGACCCGGCTCACCTCGCGACCGGTCTCGGCGTCGAACGCGTACAGGTACGGATCGCCGCCGCCGAGGAAGACGAGCCCGCCGGCCGTCACCATGGGGCCGGGCGCGCCGGGGGTGCCGAGGCGGTCGGGCAGGTCGACGCCGCGCAGCAGCGGGTGCGCGCGCATGATTCGGCTGCCCTCGCCGAACGGCACGCTCCAGGCGATGTCGCCCGCGTTCAGGTCGATCGAGACGAGCCGCGCGTACGGCGGCTTGACGAGGGGTATCGGGCCGAGGCGGCTCCGCTCTGCCGGCACGTAGCCGCCGAGACCCCGGAAGATGCCGGCCGATCCGCCGCGCGGGCAGTTGTTCGTGTAGGCGACGTCGACCTCCGGCAGCTCGGGATCGGTCTCGCAGACCTGGTTGGCCGACACCCCTTCCGACGTCCGCACGTAGAACCGGTTGGTGGTGGGGTCGAGCGCGGCTCCGCCCCAGTTGGCGCCGCCGTCCACCCGCGGCCGCTGCAGCGTCCCCTGCAGGCTGGGCGGCGTGAAGAGCGGCCCGAGCCGGTAGGTCCGGAGCTCCTCCGTCGCGAGGCGGTGAATCTCGGGCGTCAGGTCGTTCGCGTCGTCGAGCGAGACCCCCTGCGCCGCGAACGGTGGCGGCTTCGTCGGGAACGGCTGGGTCGGATACGGCACCTCGCCCGGCACGTCGGTCTCGGTGTCGACGGGCCGCTCCTCGATGGGCCACACCGGCTCGCCGGTCACCCGGTCGAAGACGTAGGTGAAGCCCTGCTTCGACACCTCGGCGACGGCGTCGATGGTCCGGCCGTCGACGTCGAGGGTCATCAGGTTGGGCGCCGACGTGAAGTCGTAGTCCCAGAGCCCGTGGTGCACGGCCTGGAAGTGCCATTCGCGCTCGCCGGTTCGCGCGTCGAGGCAGACCAGCGACTCGGCGAACAGGTTGGCGCCGAG
The DNA here is from genome assembly GCA_965207675.1 of Vicinamibacterales bacterium. Classification (GTDB taxonomy): domain Bacteria; phylum Acidobacteriota; class Vicinamibacteria; order Vicinamibacterales; family UBA8438; genus JAJEEA01. The sequence continues at coordinate 1,500,833 of CBDBMY010000011.1, read as the reverse complement.
CCGCCGGCCGCCCCAGTAGTCGCTGCTCGGGGTGCTCGTGGGCACGTACAGCAGCCCGCGCTCGGCGTCGAGCGACATCAGTCCCCACACGTTGGCGTGTCCGGTGAAGCGCCAGGAGCCGCCCTCCCAGGTGTCGGCCCCGAACGCGTCGTTCGACTGCGGCACCGTGTAGAAGACCCAGCGCCGCTCGCCGGTGTGGACGTCGAACGCCTGCACCGACCCCGGGGTGTCGAAGCGCTTCTGGATGCGGTCGGGCACGCGGCTCCCCACGATGACGAGGTCCTCGAAGACGACCGGCGGAGACGTCTGGTCGAACATCTCGTGGGTCACCGGGTTCGGGAAGCCCTCGGTCAGCAGCACCCGGCCGCCGTCCCCGAAGCCGGGGATCAGGGAGCCGTCGGCCGCGTTCAGGGCGTAGAGGCTGTCTCGGCTGTTGATGAAGACGCGCATGTCCCCGCCCGCGCCCGCCTGCCGGTTCGCGGTCGCCGGCCAGACCGCCACGCCGCGGTGCTTGAAGCCGCCGGGGGGGCCGCCCTCCGGCCCCGTGCGCCACGCCTCGGGATCGAACGCCCACAGCTCGTCGCCGGTCTCGGCGTCGAGGGCGACCACCCGCGTGTACATGGTCGACACGTAGACGACGTCGTCGATCATCAGGGGCATGACCTCGAAGCTGCCGGGCCGCGTGCGGAACTCCGGGTTGGGCAGCTCGTTCGGCTCCCACGTCCAGGCGATCCCGAGCCGCTCGACGTTCGAGGCGTCGATGTCGGCGAGCGGCGAGTACTTCGACGCCCCCTGGTCGGCCCCGACGTAGGGCCACTCGACCATGCCGGCCGGCTCCTGCGCGGCCGCCGCGGCGCCGGCGGCCGCGACCAGGAGGGCCGCGGCCGCCGCGGCGTGCCCGTAGAGCTTCGTCTGCATCGGATGCCTCACGGGAAGTTGGTCCTCACGATGCTGCGATCGATGTCGGCGAGCGAGGCCACTCCCGCGAACGCCATTGCTTGCCTCAGCTCGGCGTTGACGATCTCGAGCACCCTCTGCGCCCCCTCCTCGCCGAACGCCCCCAGGCCCCAGCGCGACGCGCGGCCCAGGCACACGGCGTCGGCCCCGAGGGCCAGCGCCTTGAGCACGTCGCTGCCGCGGCGGAACCCGCTGTCGATCAGCACCGGCACCCGACCCGCCACCGCCTCGACGACCTCCTCGAGCACCTCGAGGCTCGAGGGGCCGTAGTCGAGGGCCCGGCCGCCGTGGTTGGACACGATGACGCCGTCCACGCCGTGCTCGAGGCACTTCTTCGCCCCGTCGCCGGTCAGGATGCCCTTGGCCAGCATGGGCACCTCGCACATCGGCCGGAGGTCGTCGAAGAGCTTCCACTCGTACCACAGCCGCCCGGCGGAGACGCGGTACGGGTTCGGGGCGTCCGGCCGAGGCTCGCGCCGCGTCACCCGGCGCGGCGCCCCGCCGGTGTGCCTGACGTGCAGGTCGCGCTCGTAGAAGGACGCCTGCTGGTCGATGGTCACCACGATCGTCTGCGCGCCCACCTCCTGGGCCGTGCCCAGCACCTCCCGGTTCGGCCCCATCTCGCGCGTCGCGTAGCGCTGGAACCAAAGCGGCCCGTCCGCGCCCCCGCGCGCGATCCGCGGGAACGGGAGGCTCGACGCGTTGCTGACGATCATCGTGGTCCCGGTGGTCGTGGCCGCCCGGTGCATGCCGAGCTCGCCGTCCGGGTGCAGGTCGCGCTGCCGCGCCGTCGGCGCGAGCATGATCGGGCTCGGCATCGCGTGACCGAAGAGCTCGGTGGACGTGTCGACGGCGGCCGGAGCGACCCCGCCGCGGCCGATCAGCTCCACCCAGTCGAACGCGTCACGGTTGCGGTAGAGGGTGAACTCCGACTCCGTCCCGTGCGCCGTGTAGTCGTAGACGGCCAGGGGGACGTTGGCGCGGAAGATGGGCTCGAAGTCGAACACGTCGCGCATCTCGTCGAACCCGAGGAACCGCCGGTGCGGGCCGAGCGGCCACGGGTCACGCTGTGCGTGCAGCAGCGGCGACGCCGCCATGAACGACGCCAGCCCCGCCAGCGCCTTCCTCCGTGACATTCCCCGACGCCAACGCTGCTCGATCTTCCCCACGATGCCTCCTGCGCTGAGAAGGGACTCCACGGCTCCCCACGGACTCGGCCGGCCCCGCGCGGCATGCCCGAGCCGGGCCGACGCCGTAGCGGCGTGAGCAGTGTATCAGCAGAAGGGCGAACGCCGGGTGGTCGGACGCGGAGGGAGGTGGCGCGGCCGTCCTGGTCGACGCTCAGGTTTCGGCCCCCGCGGAGCGCGATGCCGCCAAGCTCGCCCTGGAGGTGGCGCGGCCGTCCGGCCGACGCTCAGCTTTCGGCGGCCGCGGTGTCGGTTGCGTACTCGACGAGCCTTCGCTCGAGGAGATCGTCCAGCAGACGGTCCACGTCCCGCTCGAGCACGTCCCGCGACACGTCGTACTCCGCGAGCACGCGGTCCACGATGACACCGGGGGTGGCTCGCTCCTCGATCAGGCTCCACACCATGGCGCCGACGTCGTCGAGGCCGAAATAACGCCCCGACCGCATGTCGGCCAGGATGATCTGATCTCCCAGGCGGGCGCAGTGGGCCTTCTCGGATATCTTCAACGGCGTGTCCGTTCGCATCGTGCCTCCCCTCAGGCCGCCTCGGCATCCACCCCCGGGCGCTGCCGCCCGAGAAAGGCGTGCTGCAGCCAGGCATCGAGGGTCAGGGTCGAAAGCAGGCCTCCGAGGTCGGGGGCGTGCCCCTGCCGCGCCAGGTGCAAAGCCGTGCGCAGGCGCTCGCGGTCGACGGCGCCCAACTCGACCAGCACCGACGAATCGACGAGCTTCTCGAGGACCGGCCATTCCTTCCGCAGGCCGTTGTAGACGGCGTGCCCCGTCGAGGCGTTCTGCGTGCGGCACCTCACGCGCTCGGGCAAGATGCCCTTCATCGCGCGGCGGAGAACGGCTTTCGGCTCTCCGGGCACCGCCTTCAGGCTCCACGGCATCGCCAGCGCGAGCTCGACGAGCGGCCGGTGAAGGAAGGGATAGCGGATGTCGCACGCCTTCTCCAGGTATCCCCGCAGCAGGAAGCCGGTGATCCAACCGATGCGCTCCACGTGCCATTGATCGGCGATCCCCCGCCCCGTTCGTGGCATGTTGCTGCTCCGCGAACGGTCCCGGAGGTTCCACCTGGCGGCGAAGCCCCGGTCGATCCAGTCGTGACCGCCTGGCGTCCAGCCGTAGCTGATGCCCGCGCCCCCCATCAGCGGACGCAGGGCATAGCGCAACGCGAGGTTGCTCAACGGCATCTTCAGCGCCCGCTGCCACCGGTCGAGCTCCCGCCACCACGAAGTCAGTCGGCCTCGGCGCAAGAGGTCCGCGAGGTGCACCGGCTCCTGGTTCTTGCTCAGAACCACCGCCTCGGCACCGATGCCGCTCAACAGAACCGGAACCCCGTTGCCCCGCATGAGCCGCGCGTACTGCTCGTGCACGCCGAAGAACGCGGCCGCCCCATGCGGCTCCTCCCAGTGCTGCACGGCTTCTGTGAACCGGCTGAACGGATGGTGGACGTCGCCGTCAATCTCGTATGGCTCGACGTCGACACTCTGCGCAACCGCCTCCGCCCACTCCCGCTCGTCGCTCACCTCCGACTCGCCGAACACCACGCTAACTGTCGAAAGGCGCGGCCGCCCGCGTTGCCCCGCAGCCACGCTCACGATCGACGACGAGTCGAGCCCCCCCGAAAGGTCCGCCCAGACCGGGTTCGCGTCGCACATCCGGCTCGCAACCGCTTCGGAGAACGTCGTCAAGAACATACCGACGTACTCCTCAGAGCCGCGCCCGAAATCCTCGGCGCGGGCGCGCCACTCCCAATATGATTCGATACGGGTATACCCATGCTCGGAGATGAGACGTTGGCCGCACTCCAGCCGGGACAAACCGCGGAACGGCGTGAGGCCCGAGTTCCGACGATCCACGCCCAGAGCCACTCGATCCGCCACGTACTCCATATCGACTGTCGGGGTCTGCGGGCACATGGCGAGAAGCTGCCGCAACTGCGTGGCGAAGCAGACAATATCGTCTCGCACGAGCACGTAAAGTGGCCGCACGCCGAGCGGATCTCTCACGCAGAGCAGCCGCCGGGCCTCGCAATCCCACAGCCCGAACGCGAAGTCGCCGATCAGCTTCGAAGCGCACGCGTCGCCCCAAACACGGTACGCGCTCAGGACGAGCTCCGCGTCGTCGCCCGTCGCGTCGATGCCGCGATGCCGCAGATGGCCAATCAGCTCCACGCGGTTGTCGATCCTCCCGTCGAACACGACCGCGCACTCCTCACGACCGCCCGTCGACGACCGCGCAACCCCGCACACATCCGCGTCCGCGGGAGCCGTCCTGCACGCGAGCCCAACGCCATCCCCTGTCCAGCTGCTCCGCCGGCTCGCGAACCGCATTCTCGCCGCCTCGTTCAGTCGCAGGAGCGCACGGCGGTCGACGTGCTTGCCGTCCGGTGTCCGGATACCGCCGATCGCCCGCGCCGTCGCGACTACCATTGGCTCAGTGGAGCATCCCAGCGCCAACGCCCCCTCCGCCCGTCGACTCGGACACCACTGGCCCACGAGACACCGCCCGAATCATGGGCTACCGCTCCAGCAGCGGAGAATCCGCGTCTGCCCGAAACGCGACGGCGTGTCCCCGCGGGGCCGCGTCCGTCACCCCTGGTCACCGGCCGAGAGGATCGGCACGTACGCCTCGTGCCGCCAGTCGTCCGCCGAGTCGTCGACCACCTCGCCCAGACACTCCACCCACGCATGGGCAGCGAAGGGAAAGCGCTTCACACCGATCCGAAGTGTCGCCGGAACGCCCCGACACCGAACAAGCACGAAGATGGTCAGGGAACGGCGCAGGCAGTCCAGGCGCCGCCGATAGTAGTAGCGGCTGGCTGTCTGGACCGCCCCGACGGCCCGACGGACCGTACGCCGCTGCATCGCAGGCGACTCGCCACTGGCACACCGTTGGCTCCACCTCCCGAGGAACACAAAAACGCGCGAAAAGCCGAACACCCAGCAACCGGCGTCCAGCAGCACGAAAACCGATAGCGCCTGGATGGTCATTCGCTCCTTGCCCGAACCCTGACCGCCGACAGTCCACAAGCCGAATCACCGTCAGACGTCCAGCCAACTCGACCCGTGAGTCTACGGCTCAAACCCGTAGAATGCCCCGTTCTCTCCGTCGAGACAAAGTCCGAGACAGTCGCCCGTCATCACCTCGATGGTGCCGAAGTCCATGATTCGCGGCGCAACGTATGCCTTCCTCTGTCGATTCCCTCTGGAAACCATTGCTTCTCCTCTCTGTCTCCCACCGTGCGACTCAACCCGAGTTCGACACTGAATCCTCTCACTCGCCGTCGTCGGGAGGCATTGTCCCTAATCAAGCCAGACGATGACATGGGTTAATTCAGCCCCCCCATCCTTCGTAGTCAGATGTCCGTTCGACGCTCTCAGCGTACGGACCCCTCCAACAACCGAAGGCACACTCCGGCCGCCGATGTTCAGGCTCGGACTTCGATCTCGGACCGGTTAACGGGAGACGGCATGTCGACCTGCTCGCGAACCACCGCCACCGCAGGCAACACAACAGATAGAGTGGCGCCTTGGCCCAGCCGACTCGAGACGTCGATGCGACCACCGTGAGCGTGGACGACGTGTCGGGCGATCGCCAACCCAAGACCGGTACCCGCGACGCCCCAGTTCCCCGCGGCGACCCGGTAAAACTCATCGAAGATTCTTCCCTGCTGATCAGGCGCAATCCCTATCCCGGAATCTGCAACAGCGACCCGCACCTCGCCGCGGCGATTGCACAACTCCACGCGGATAGCGCGGCACTCCGCGGAGTACTTCATGGCGTTGTCGAGGAGGTTTACGAAGACCTGCGTCATCGCCGCCCGGTCGACGCGAACCTGCGGTAGCCGAGTGGATGGCGCGATGATCGCTATCGTGAACCCGCCTTGAGCCCGGCGCGCATCCACCGCCCTCACCGCGGTGTCGACCATGTCTTCCACGCACGCCGTCTCCGCACGATAACGGACCTCGGCCGCTTCAATGCGGCCGAAGCTCAGCACGTTGTCGATCAGATGACCGAGTTGAGTGCTCTCCTGCTCGATACGGCGTCCGTAATCGACCACCTTGTCCGTCGCCGTGACCCGACCACGGCGCAGGAGCTCCCCAAAGACTGCGATGGACGCCAGAGGCGTGCGCAACTCATGGGTTACGGTCGTAACGAAACCGTTCCGGATCCGCATAACCCGCCGTTCACGGCGGACCGCCCGCCATGTGAGTAGCACGCCGCCGATCGCCATCGCCGACATCAGAGTCGACAGGATCCAGCTCGTAAGGGCGTTGGACCGTAGCACGTCTGCGGCAGCGGTATGGCGACTCCGTGCCGATAGCTCGAGGTCCCGAAACACAAAATCGAAGCGGCCGGTCACCGCGTCGGCCTGACCAAGTTCATCGTGGGTAGCGGCCATGACGTGCCCCCTGCTGTCGGTCAAACGCACGATAAGGTTAGCCTGCACGTCCTCGGTAAGCATATCCTGCGTGTCGGCGATGGCGCGGGGCAGGTATTCGCCCTCGAACCGACGCATGTCGATCACGAAGCCGGCAAAGCCGACCGACGCCGAGTTGGCTCCGGTGACGAATCGGTAGACGACACGGTTATCGGCATCCAACTCGTCCACGTAGATCTGGGATCGATTCAAGTGCTGCATCCATTCCCGCCGAAGCCGCATACTGACACGCACTATCGTGGCTTCGAGGGCGGGGTCTGCACCGATACCTATGTGGCCGGTTTCCGGGTCATAAAACTGCGTCAAGCACGAGCAGCCATCCAACGACCCGGCAAACAGCAGGCCCGCCACGGAGGTATCCAGACCGTCGAAGTGGTGCGCGACCTCGTCGAACCGCTTGGCTTCAAGGGCGCTCCCCGGGACCTGGAGCAACTTCTGGGCTGCATCCTCGTACACTCGCCGCACCTTCACCGCAACGGCGTCGAGGTACTTCACCAAGGTGCTCTGGTGCGCGATCAACTCCGCACGAGCCAGCTGTCGGCTCGACGCGTACTGCAGGGCCACGAGCACCAGTAGCGGCAGCAGCACGATTGGCACGTCGAACCGCCACCACCGATAGAAGGATCCAAAGATGTTCATCACCGCCCTCCCCACGTGCGTAGACTATATGCCTTCGCGACGCACGGGCAAGACGCAGGCGCCGGCCGGACCGAGGCGGGAATCCGCCCCGTCAGGCGTTCACCGGCCAACCCACGTCGCGGCTGGCGGGGTCGGCGTCGCGGAAGCCCGACAGGTCCGTGATGATCAGGCGGTCGCGGCGGAGGCGAATCACGTCGTCGCGCTGCAACCGGGCCAGCAGCGCGGCGAGCTGGCTGGCCGAGAGGGAGAGCAGTCTGGCCAGCTCCCGGTGGGTGAACGGAAGGCGCAGGTGCACCTCCTTCTGCAGGCCGCCCGTGTCGTTGGCGTCGAGCAGGCGGCGGAGCAGGTGCTTGAGGCGCGCCTCCGGCGGCACGCACGCGCGGCCGCCGGGGCGCTCGAGGCGGTCGACCATCTCTCGGCTGTACATCTGGGCAACGCGCCACGACAGGTCGGGGTCGACCCGCACGAACCCGAGGAACCGTTCGCGCGCCAGCGTCCTTACCGTGCAGTCGGTCGCCGCGACCGCCGCGATCGGGGTCTCCCGCCCCGCGATGACCGATTCGGCCCCGAGCAGCCAGCCGGGGAACCGCAGGCCGATGGTGGCGGTGCCCTGGCCCGAATCACGCCTCTCGAGCCTCACGATGCCGTCGGCCAGGAGGTGCACGCGCTCCGGCGTGCGGTCCTGCGGCAGGATCTCGGTGCCCGCCGGATGGGTCTCGGGCGGGGCCAGGTGAGCCCGCCACCCGTCGATATCCCCCACGGCCGGGCCCGCCCCGCCGGCGTACCGTCCGGCGGTGTTCATGGCGCCTGGGCCCGCCCCAACGCGTCCGCGGGGTTCGTGAGCACCTCGCCCTCGTCGACGTCGTCGGCGGCGAGCCGGTGGACGTCGGGAACGACGATCGTCCCGTCGGTCACGCGGATGACCCCGTCGTCGCGCAGCTGGCGGAGGAGCCGGCTCAGGTGCTCCGGCGTCACCGCGAGCAGGCTGGCCAGCTCCCACCGCTTCAGCGGGAGCGTCAGGCGCACCCCGCCCCCGTTGCCGTTCGCGGACGCGGCCCCCGTGAAACGGCGCAGGAACCGTTCGAGGCGCTGCCGCGACGTCGCCGTGCCGAGGTCGGCCATCTGCTGAAACTGGCTCAGCACCTCCCGGCTGTGCATCTGGTGGACGTGCCACGAGACCGCCTCGTGCTTCGCCATCAGCTCGAGGAACGCCTGCCTCGTCAACCGGCGCAGCCGGCACGGGGTCACCGCCACCGCGCTCGCCGGATGGGCCCGGAACGTCAGCACGAGGGCCGCTCCGAGGAACCAGCCGGGCCCGCGCAGGCCGAGAATCTGCTCTCGCCCGTCCGGGCCCGTCCGGACCAGCTTGGCGAGCCCCTCCTCGACGTAGAACACGTCGCCCGGGTCGCCCCCCTGCTCCATCAGCACCGCCCCCGCCGGATAAGTCAGCGCCGACGGCAACAAGGGCAGCCAGGCCTCGTCGAGCTCGGTTCCGACGCCGCCGACTCCGGCGTGCACTTGATCGTCCATGCCGCGATCGTGGGGCGGCTCGATGTAAATGTCATCATTCGCAAGTCAACATTGTCTTCAAGATGTAAATTTCCTGCCAAAAAGGCACCCGTGTAGTGATACAACATTGATGAACCGCGTCCGCGACGGCCGACCGCACAGCAGGAGCCGCCGGCGCACCGCCTTCGAGGAGAGCGAGTGACCGTAGCCGACGCGACCCCCCTGATCGCGCTGACCCGGATTCACAGGCTGGAGCTCCTGCGGGAGCTTTACGAACGAGTGCTGATCGGTTCCGACGTCAAGACCGAGACCATCGACGCGGGCGGCGCGACGCGCTCGCTCGGCGTGGAGCAGCTCGAGGCCGCGGTCGACGCGGGTTGGCTCGGGGTCGCCACGACGACCGACGCCGAGAACGATCTCGCCCGACGCCTGTCTCGGCGGTCGCACCTGCATCGGAGCGAGGCCGAGTCGGTCGCCCTCGCCAGGTTGCGGGAGCTGTCGCTGGTCGCCGACGACAAGGAGGCCCGCAGCCTGGCGAGGACCCTCGGCGTGCCCCTCATCGGCACCGCCGGCGTGCTGCTCGACGGGTACCTCCGCCGCAGCTTCGGTCTCGACTCGCTGGAGAGGGCCCTTCGCGACCTCGGCGAGACACTCTGGCTCTCTCCCTCGGTCGTCGCCGAGGTCCTGAGGCGAGCCCGCAAGGCCAGGCGATGAAGAAGGAACAGATGGTCGGGGCCCGGCTGCCCGCGGACCTGGTGCGCGAGCTGGAGCTCATCCAGAACGTCGAGCAGTCCGATCGCTCGACCACGGTTCGACGGCTGCTGGCGAGGGCCATCCGCGACTGGAAGCTGGAGCACGCGGCCCGCCAGTACGGCGAGGGCCGGGTCTCGCTGGCCCGGGCCGCGCTCGATGCGGGCGTCTCGCTGTGGGAGATGATGGACTACGCCCGAGCCAGCAAGGTCGCGGTCCAATACGATCTCGACGACCTCGAGCACGACCTGCAGAGCCTGCCCCCGAACCGTCGAGGACGGTGAAGTCCTCCGGGCGGTCCCGGCTCACCCCGTGAACTTGTAGCCGACGCGGTGCACGGTGACGATCCAGCGGGGATCCGAGGCGTCGTCCTCGATCTTCCGGCGCAGCTTGGCGACGTGCATGTCGACGGTGCGGGTGAAGGGGTGCATGGCGTCCTGGTCCCAGACCCCGTCGAGGAGCCGGTCCCGGCTCACGGCGTCGCCGCGGTGCCGGATGAAGTACTCGAGCAGACGGAACTCCCGCGGCTGCAGCACCAGCCGGCGCCCTCCCTTCGTGACGTCGCGGGTCCGGAAGTTCACGTGCACGTCGCCGAAGTCGTGGGTGCGCTCCCGCCCGGCCGGGCCCTGCGAGCGGCGCAGCACCGCCTCCACGCGCGCCACGAGCTCGGTGAAGCTGAACGGCTTGGTGACGTAGTCGTCCGCTCCCGCCTTCAGCCCGACCACCTTGTCGAGCTCCTCCCCCTTGGCGCTCAGCATCAGGACCGGCACCGTGCTGCCCTGCTCGCGCAGCCGCCGGCACACCTCGACCCCGGTCAACCGCGGGAGCATGACGTCGAGGATGACGAGGTCTATCCCGGACCGGGCGGCAAGGCGCAGGCCATGGTCGCCGTCGCGCGCCAGCAGCGTGGAGTAGCCCTCGTAGCGCAGTCCGTCGGACAGCCCCGCGGCCAGCGACTGGTCGTCCTCCACGATGAGGATCTTGCTCAAGGCAGCCTCAGGAAACGCAGGGCCGAGGGCCTCCGGCGCGAGGAGCCGTCGTGCCGGCTCTCCTGGCCCGCCCATCGCAGCCTTCGGCTCCGCCGGGCGCCCAACCAATCCTCCAGCGGTCCGCGCCGTTCCACGGCGCCGACTCCTCGCCGGCCCCAACGATAGCACCTGCCGGACCCCGGCAGCCAGCGGCCGGCGCCCCCCCGGCGAGGGCGACGGTTGACACTCTCCCCCGCCGACTGCTAATCTTGTCAGTCTGTAACACAGAGTGCTAACCCCTCCCCGCCCCTGGACCGAGTCGCGGGGAGGGACTCCTTCCACAACTCAAGGGAGTCGGACACACCATGGCAATCAAGGTACGACCACTTCACGACCGCCTCATCGTGCAGCGTCTCGAGGAGGAAGAGCAGCAGGTCGGCGGCATCATCATCCCGGACACCGCCAAGGAGAAGCCGCAGCAGGGCAAGGTCGTGGCCGTCGGCAAGGGCAAGGTCAAGGAGGACGGCGGCCTGCAGCCGATGGACGTCGCCGAGGGCGACACCATCCTGTTCGGCAAGTACTCGGGGCAGGAGATCAAGCTCGACGGCGAGGAGTACCTCATCATGCGGGAGGACGAGGTCCTGGGCGTCGTCCAGTAGCCGGCGGCCGCGATGACAGTCCGGCGGCGGCCGCGGCCGCGCCGGTCACGCGAATTCGACCTGATTGGAGCACATCGAGATGGCAAAGCAGATCGTCTACAGCGAAGGAGCGAGGCAGAACATCCTCGCCGGCGTCGACCAGTTGGCCAACTGCGTCAAGGTGACGCTGGGCCCCAAGGGCCGCAACGTCGTCCTCGACAAGAAGTTCGGGTCTCCCACGATCACCAAGGACGGCGTCACCGTCGCCAAGGAGATCGAGCTGAAGGACGCCCTCGAGAACATGGGGGCCCAGATGGTGCGCGAGGTCGCGAGCAAGACCTCCGACATCGCCGGCGACGGCACCACCACCGCCACCGTCCTCGCCCAGTCCATCTACCGCGAGGGGGCCAAGAACGTGGTGGCCGGCGCGAACCCGATGGAGGTCAAGCGGGGCATCGAGACGGCGGTCTCCTCGGTCGTCGACCACCTCGAGAAGCTGTCGCGCGCCGTCAGCGGCGACATGATCGCCCAGGTCGGGCAGATCTCGGCCAACAACGACGAGACCATCGGCCGCATCATCGCCCAGGCGATGGACAAGGTCGGCAAGGACGGCGTCATCACCGTCGAGGAGGCGCGCACCCTCGAGACGTCGCTCGAGGTCGTCGAGGGCATGCAGTTCGACCGCGGCTACCTGTCGCCGTACTTCGTCACCGACTCCGAGCGCATGGAGGTGGTGCTCGAGAACCCCATCATCCTGATCCACGAGAAGAAGATCAGCTCGATGAAGGACCTGCTGCCGCTGCTCGAGCAGGTGGCCCGGCTGAACCGGCCGCTCCTCATCGTGGCCGAGGACGTCGAGGGCGAGGCCCTCGCGACCCTCGTCGTCAACAAGCTGCGCGGCACCCTGCAGGGCGCCGCCGTCAAGGCGCCGGGCTTCGGCGACCGGCGGAAGGCGATGCTCGAGGACATCGCGACCCTCACCGGCGGCAAGGCCATCACCGAGGACCTCGGGCTGAAGCTCGAGAACATCGGTATCGAGGACCTCGGCAAGGCGAAGAAGGTCACCATCGACAAGGACAACACCACCATCGTCGAGGGCGAGGGTACCCACGCCGCCATCGAGGGGCGGGTCAAGCAGATCCGCACGCAGATCGAGGAGACGACCTCGGACTACGACCGCGAGAAGCTGCAGGAGCGGCTGGCCAAGCTCGTCGGGGGCGTGGCCGTCATCAAGGTCGGCGCCGCCACCGAGACCGAGATGAAGGAGAAGAAGGCCCGCGTCGAGGACGCCATGCACGCCACCAAGGCGGCCGTCGAGGAGGGCATCGTGCCCGGCGGCGGCGTGGCCCTGCTGCGCAGCCAGGGCGCCCTCGGGGACCTGAAGCTCGACGGCGACCAGCAGATCGGCGCGAACATCATCCGCCGGGCCCTCGAGGAGCCGATGCGCTGGATCGCCACCAACGCCGGCCACGAGGGCTCCATCGTCGTGCAGAAGGTGCGCGAGCAGAGCGCCGACGAGGACGGCTTCAACGCCCAGACCGAGGTCTACGAGAACCTGATCGACGCCGGCGTCATCGACCCGACCAAGGTCGTGCGGGCGGCGCTGCAGAACGCGAGCTCGATCGCGTCGCTGCTGCTCACGACGGAAGCGCTCGTCAGCGAGATCCCGGAAGAGAAGAAGGACGCGGCGCCGGGCGGCGGCGCCCACGGCGGCATGGGCGGCATGGGCGGCATGTACTAGGCGCCGCGTCGGGGGATGGGTCACCCATCCCCCGACCGCCGGTCCGGGCGCGGCCGGAGGACCCGGGTGCGCCGACCGAACGGGGGAACACGACAAAGGGGACGGCCACCGCACCACGGATGGCCGTCCCCTTTGTTTCTTGTCGCCTGGCCCGCCCGTCGCCGCCTTGCGACTCCGCCTGGCGCCCAACCAGCTCGCCGGGGAATCCGCGCCGTTCTGCCGCGCGGAACTCCCGGCGCGGGAATCGTCGCTCGAATGCAGCGGCGACTCTCGCCACGGGCCGCTAACGCAAGGTGAACGTCAACTCGATCGTCACGAGCACCGCGACCGGCTCTCCGAAGCGGGTCCCGGGAAGGAAGCGCCACTGCCGGGCGGCCCTGATCGCCTCCTCGTCGAGCCCGAAGATCTTGTCGAGCGACCGGATCACCTCGACGTCGCCGACCGTGCCGTCCGGCAGGACGACCGCCTCCACGAGGACGATGCCCTGCACCTTGGCCCGCATCGCCTCGGCCGTGTACTTCGGCGTGACCTCGCGCAGCAGACGGGGCGTCTCGACGCCGTTGCCGGGCCGGAAGACGCCGCCCCCGGTGCCGCCGCCCTCGCCGGGTCCGAGGCCGTCTCCCTCCCCCGGCCCGATGCCGCCGCCCGATCCCTCGCCGGCCCCGCCGCCGCTGCCGCTTCCGGCCGAATCGAGGGCGCCGCTCAGGAGACCCTCGAGCAGCCCCGTCCGGGTCCGGATCGAGGCGCCCATCGGCACCGCGGAGAGCTGTATGTTCTGCGACTCCAGCGGCTCGGGCTCGGGCTCGGGCTCCACCTCGGGGGGAGGCTCCACCTCCTCCGGCACCTCGATCGGCACGTCGATGGCGTCCTCGCCCTCGACCTCGACCTCTCGCGGCATCTCGAGCGACTCGTTCCCGCCGCCGCCCCCGCCGCCCCCGGGGCCCGCCTGCGGTATCCAGACGATGTCGTAGTTCATCCGCTCCTCGAAGATCTCCTCGACGGGAGCGGTGCGGACGGCGATGAGGACGAGAGCCACCGCCAGCAGGTGACTCGTGAACGAAGCGCCGAGGGCGCCGCGTATCCGCCCCCGCTGGACACCGAGGAAGGGGACGTGATCGCCGGACTCCCAGCCCGTGGCCGCGCCGGTGCGGCGCTTTCTGCGCGCAGGACCGGAGGCCGCCGGCCTCGCCTTCCGGCGGCGGCGCTCGGGCGGCGTGTAGGTTTGCCGCCCGGGAGAGAACGGGAGTGGCCCGAGGTTCAAGCCATCGCTCACGCGCAGCGCTCCTGGCCGCCAATCGCCGCCCGCGGCCCCGGCGCCCAACCAGGAGAATCCGTGCCGCTCCGGCGACACCGACTCCCGGCCCGGAGAATCACCACCCACCGGCTCCGACGCCGCCTTGCGGAGCCGCCCCAACCAACCTGCCGCCAGTCGACGCCTCGCGCAGGAGGCGCACCGTTCCTGCGGCGCCGACCGCCCCGGCCGACTCGCCCCGTCGACGCGGGCCGCTCACACGCGGCCGGCCCACGCACCGATGGACGCGTTGCCCCCGCCGTACGCGAACATGACGGCGAGCGCGTCCGCCGCCCGCGGCTCGCTGTGCACGCCCACGAGGACCCCGCCGCGCGCGGTCAGGGTCTCGAAGATGTAGCCGTCATGGGCCTGGAAGCCCGCGCGCCGCATGGTCGCGGCGATACCCGCGCTCCCGAGGTCGCCGTCCGTTCCCTGCAACGCTCCGACCAGCGGCCCGTGCGCCACGACGGACCCGATGCGGGCCACGTCCATCGTATCACCGTCGACCCCGAACGTGCGTTTCAGGAGATCAGCCGCCTCGGGGGTCTGCCGGGTGATGAGCGAGAGCGATTCGGCCGCGAACCCCTCCTTCCCGAGGGCTTCGAGCCCGCGTTGAGCCCACTCGACGTCCTGAAACACCCCGATCGTGAAACACTGCCGCGCTGTATCGTCCATTCCCCGCCCTTGTCGATGTTCTCCCCACCGCCCCACCGAACACGCCCCGACGGCGTGGTCGCCGGCGGACGCCCGCCTTCCAGTTTAGCCACAGTTGCCGACGATGGCAAAGAAAGCGCGCCAGAGGCGCGGGCGGACGTCTACAGCACGATCCGCTTCTCGCCGACCCGCCGGGTGAGGCGCTCCCGATCCAGGTACTCCAGCAGGGGAATCGCGAACTTGCGGCTGACCCCGTACCGGTCCTTGAAGGTGGCGACGTCGATGGTCGCGCCCCCGCCGCCCGCCTTCAGCGAGGCGAGGTCGGCCTTGAGCGACTCGATGGCGCCGAAGTCGAACAGGAGCGGCCCGACCCTGACGATCGCCTGCTCGCGGACGAGGCGCCTCGACACCCGCTCGAGCACCTCCTCGTCGACGCCGACCTGCTCGCGAATCGCCGCCGGGGCCGGCGGACGCAGCCCTGCGCGGCGCAGCAGGGCGACGATGTCCTCGCCGGCCCGGAGCTCGGCCGGCGAGAGGGTGACCCGGTGGCCGGGCAGAGCGAGGTGACCGCGCGCCACGAGGCGGCCGTCGCCCGTCAAGCCCTCGAGCACCGCCTCGAAGACGCCCGGACCGGCGTGGCGGAAGACGCGCTCCCGCCCTTCCTCCCGGGGGACCCCGTCGCGCCGCGGGTTCGCGCGATGGAAGTCGGACACCATCGCCAGCAGCCGGTCGCCGCCGACGCGAAGCGCCTCGGCCTCGACCAGCCGGTCGCCGATGCGCCTCACCGCCCCGGCGGAAGACAATCGCGCCACCACCGCGTCGACCGACTCCGGGGCCACGCCGGCCCGCGCCACGAGCGCCGCCGCCGGCAACCCGGTCAGTCCCCGCTCACCGATGAGAACCGCGAGGGCCCGGTCCGCGTCGGCGGCCCCGGCGTCCGACAGCCCCTTCAGCAGCCGGTCCAGCCGCTGCCGCGCGGACCCGGCGCGGATGCCTCCGCGCGGAGGCAACGGATCGAGGACCCGCCCGCCGGCGATGGTCAGGGGCGGAGAGTACGCGCGCAGGATGAAGCGGTCTCCGCGGGTCAGCACCGCCGCCCCCTCGAGGCGCAGCCGCGCGAACGCCCGCCCGCCCGGCGGCAGGGCGTCGGGGGCGTCGCTGTCCGCGATCGCGCCGGAGAGGCCGGGCCCGAGGGCGACCCGCCCGAGCACCTCGCAGGTACCGTGGTGGAAACGAACGCGCGCCCCATGCCGCAGCCTCCGCGCCGACGGCAGCAGGTCGAGCACCGCGTCCACGCACCGCGTCGCCTCGAAGCTGCCGGGGGTGACCGCGGTCTCTCCCCGCGCCACCGCCGACGCGCCCGCGCCGGAGAAGTTGGCGGCCACCCGCTGGCCGGCCACCGCGCTCGGCTGAATCGCGCCGTGGACCTGCAGCCCCCGGACCTTGACGTCGACGCCGGCCGGGAGCACGGTGAGGGTGTCGTCGACCGCCAACCGGCCCGAGACCAGGGTGCCGGTGACGACGGTCCCGAAGCCCCGGACCGTGAACGCCCGATCGATGGGCAGGCGGGCCGCCCCGTCGGGGCTCCGGCCGAGACAGCGGCCGGCCATGGCCAGCAACGCCGAGCGTACCGCCTCCACGCCCTCGCCGGTCCGCGCCGAGACCGGGACGACGGGCGCGCCCTCGAGCGGCGAGCCGGCCAGCAGGTCGGCGGTCTCGAGCGCCACCAGCTCCACCGTCTCCCGGTCGACCAGGTCCGCCTTGGTGAGGGCCACGATTCCGCTCGTCACCCCGAGCAGCCGGCAGATGTCGAAGTGCTCGCGGGTCTGCGGCATGACCGACTCGTCGGCGGCGATGACCAGGAGCACGCCGTCGATGCCGCTCGCGCCGGCCAGCATGTTCTTGACGAAGCGCTCGTGGCCGGGAACGTCCACGAACGCCAGCCGGGTGTCGCCGTCGCCCCAGTGGGCGAATCCGAGATCGATGGTGATGCCGCGCGCCTTCTCCTCCTTCAGCCGATCCGGATCGGTGCCGGTCAGGGCCCGGACGAGGGCGCTCTTGCCGTGGTCGATGTGACCGGCGGTGCCGATGACGACGTGTCGCGTCATGGCGTCAGCCCCGCCCGCGTGTCCGCCGGGGAGAGCGGGGCCCGCGAGGCTTCGACGACCTTCGGACGCGCCCCGCGGGGCCGCGGCGCGGGCCCCGGTCCCGCTCCACGGCGCGGAGCGCGTCGAGAATCTCCACCAGGCCGAGGTCGATCCGGCGCCGCGCCGGGTCGACGCGCATCACCTGCACGTCGACGCGGTCGCCCAGACGATAGACCCGTCCGGTGGTCTCGCCGCTGAGCGCATGGTCGGACTCGACGAAGCGGTAGTGGTCGTCGGCCATGCCGGAGACGTGCACCAGCCCTTCGACGAAGTGCTCGATCAGCTCGACGAAGAGCCCGAAGCGGGTCACCCCGACGACATAGCCGGTGAACTCGTCCCCGACCTTGTCCGCCATGAAGCGAACCTTCTTCCACTCGACGATCTCCCGCTCGGCGTCCTCGGCGCGCCGCTCCAGGGCCGAGGCGCGCCGCGCGGTCTCCGGCAGCTCCTCGGCGAGCGCGGCGACCCGTTCCCGTGCCACGGGGCCGCGCCGCGACTCCCGCAGCAGACGGTGCACGACGAGGTCGGGGTAGCGGCGAATCGGAGAGGTGAAGTGGGTATAGGCCTCCGACGCCAGGCCGAAGTGCCCGACGTTGACCGCGTCGTACTGCGCCTTCTGCATGGTCCGCAGCATGAGCAGGGCCACGGGGCGCTCCGCCGGGGCGCCGCGCAGACGAGCCAGCAGGCGCTGGAAGTGCCGCGGCCGGACCCCGTCCGGGGGTGCGCCCAACCGATAGCCGAGGGTCGCCGCGAAGTCGTCGAAGTCCGCGACCTTCGCCGGATCCGGCGGCTCGTGGACCCTGAACAGCGCCGGCAGGCCGCGCGACTCCAGATGCCCGGCCACCGTCTCGTTGGCGATCAGCATGAACTCCTCGACGATGCGGTGCGCCACGTTCCGTTCGGCGGCCACGATGTCCTCGACCGCGCCGGCCTCGTCGAGCACGAGGCGGGTCTCCCGCAGGTCGAAGTCGAGCGAGCCGCGTTCCCTCCGCCGGGCGGCGAGCCCCTGCGCCAGCACGTCCATCGACTCCAGCATCGGCACCAGCGCCGCGCGGCTCTTCCGCACGCCGGCGTCCCGCGCCGTCAGAATCGCGTCCACCTCGGCGTAGGTCATCCTCGCATCGGAGTGGATCACGCCGTCGTGCAGCTCGTATCGCACGACGCGGCCCCGTTCGTCGAGGTCCATGAGGCAGGACTGCACGAGCCGGTCCACACCCGGATTGAGGCTGCAGAGCCCGGTGGCCAGCCGCGCCGGGAACATGTGGATGGCGCGTTCCGGAAAGTACACCGACGTGCCCCGCCGGTACGCCGACTCGTCGAGCGCGGTCCCCTCCCCCACGTAGTGGGCGACGTCGGCGATGTGCACGCCGAGCCGCCGGCCGCCGTCGGGCAGCGCCTCGAGGGTGATCGCGTCGTCGAAGTCGCGCGCCGTCTCGCCGTCGATGGTGACCGTCGGCAACCCCCTGAAGTCAGCGCGGCCTTCCAGGTCGGCCGGGGCCACCTCGTCGCCGAGACGCGCCGCTTCCGCCGCCGCGCCGGGATCGTCTGCCTCGGGGAGTCGGTACTTCCGGATGACGATGGCGGTGTCGACCCCCGGATCGTCCAGCCGGCCGAGCACCTCCACGAGGCGCCCGACCGGGCCGCGGGACCCCGCCGGCCACCGGTCGACGGCGGCCACCACCATCTCGCCCGGCTCCGCCTCGATTCGCCCGCCGTGGGGAATTCGCAGGTCCATGATCACCCGCTCGTCGAACGGCACCACGAATCCCCCGCCCTCGTCGCCGACCTCGTAGCGGCCCACGACCTCGGCGTTCGCGTGTTGCAGCACCTCGACGATCCGGCCCTCGGCACGGTCTCCGGCCCGCTCCACCCGCACCGTCACCCGGTCGCCGTGCATCGCCGGGCCGAGATTGGCCCCGGCCACGTAGACGTCGTCCCCGCCGTGGTCGGGGCTGACGAACCCGAAGCCGCGCGGATTGACGGCGAGGCGGCCCGCCACCAGATGCATGCGATCGGCCAGGCCGTAGCGGTTCCCGCGGATGCGCACCAGCTCACCGGCGTCGACGAGCCGGGCAATCCGCCGGCGGAACCCGTAGCGGTCGCTCCGGGAAATCTTCAGCACCCGCATCAGCTCCCGGATCGTGGCCGCATGCCCCACCCGTTCGCGGATGCCGCGTACGATCGCCGCGCCCTGTCCGTCCGCCCGTTCCATCGCTTCCGTCATTTCTCTCCAGGCGTTCGCGCCGGCGAAGCCCGCCGTGGCGAACGCTTCCGTCATCCCTCCACCGGCCTGCGCCGCCGAGTTCGCGCCGGTGAAGCCCGCCGTAGCGAACGCGAGGCGGCCACCTCTACGAGTGCGTGCCACGCGCTGCCGCACGGCCGGCCAGTCAAGATCCCCGACCAGGCGTTCGAACGCACGACCTCCACGCCGGCGAACCTCCGACGCGACCGTCAGGTCACGCGGTCCCGCGGCCGCGCGAGCACCACCTGGAGGTCCCCGACGTTGGTGCCGGTCGGCCCGGTGCGAACCAGATCGCCGAGCCGGTCGAAGTACCCGTACGCGTCGTTCTCGGACAGGTAGGCCGCGGGCGGGTCCAGATGCAGCGCCCGGGCGCGGGACGGGGTCTCGGGGTCGACGATGGCCCCGGCCGCGTCCGTGGGACCGTCGACGCCGTCGGTGCCGACGCTCGCCAGCACCCCCGCGCTCCCCAGCCTGCCCATCTCCCCCACCGCCGCCAGCGCCAGCTCCTGGTTCCGGCCCCCGCGGCCGGCCCCCGACACCGTGACCGTGGTCTCGCCGGACGAGACCACGCACCACGGCCCCGCCGTGGCCCCGGCCGCCTCCATCGCCCGCGCCGGATGCCCCGCGCCGGCGACCCGGGCCTCGCCGACGATCGGCTCGTCGATGCGGGTCACGTCGTAGCCGAGGCGGCGCGCCGCCTCGGCCGCCCCCGCCATCGCGTCGCGCCGGCTCCCGACCACCCGGTACATCGCGCGATCCGCCGGCGCCGGCGCCTTCGAGGTCTCGGGGACGAGGCCGTCCCGCCCCCGCTCGAGGAGCCGCCGCACCCCGGCCGGCACGCGCGGCCGTATCGCCGGGCGCGAGACGATGGCCAGCGCCTCGGCGAACCCGGTGGCGTCGTGAACCGTCGGGCCCGAGCCGATCACGCCGGGATCGTCCTCGACGGGCAGGACCACGTCGGAGATCGCCAGCGTCAGGACGCGACCCGCCGTCGCCAGGGCCAGGCGCCCCCCCTTCACCGCCGACAGGTGCTTGCGGACACAGTTGAGCTCGTGAATCGGCACCCCCGCCCCGAGCAGAACGCGGGTCGTCTCGACCTTCTCGTCCAGGCTGACGCCCGCCGCGGGCATCGACAACAGCGCCGACGCGCCACCCGAAAGCAGCACCAGGAGGCAGCCGGGCGCCGGCGCCGCGGTCGCGCAGCGCAGCGCCGCACGACCCGCCTCCAGGCTGCCGGCGTCGGGCGTCGGGTGACCGCCGCGGTACCAGGCGACCGCCTCCGGCAGCGGCGCCGCGGGTCCCGGCCCCACCGCGACGCCCCGCCGGACAGGCCGATCCACGGCCGCGAGAAAGCCCTCGATCATCCCCGCCGCCGCCTTGCCGGCGGCCACGACGCTCAGGGGCCCGCGCTCCAGGAACGACCGGACCGAGGGGTCGGCGAGAGCGGTGCGGACGAGACGCGCCGGGTCCACCGCGGCAATCGCCGCACCCACCACGTCGAGGGCATGTCGGCGAACCAGCGACAACGAACGGGTTGGAGATGTCAGGAGGAAATCAGTGGGTGACGGGGGGATCCGACCACGCCGACAGCTTCGTCACGCCATCGAACGAGCGAAGCAGACCGCTGACCACCCGGTCGACGTCGGCCCCGTCCGTGGCGCAGAGCTCGTCGACGCGGGCCATGACGTGGCGAAGCGCGGCCTCCATCTCGCTGATGGCGCACTCGGAATAGGCATCACGAAGGCGCCGCAGGCAGTCCCGATGCTTCAGGAACTCCTCGCGGTAGAACTCGGTGCGGATGCTGTCGAGTGCGGGGGGCTGCCGCGGGCGCAAGTCCACGAGCAGGCCGGCGAGAGCAGGATCTGGCCGCAACATGAATGACGTGGATCCAGTCTATGCGCGAACGTCGGGCGCTGTCAACGCGCGTTGCGCGCCCCGGCCAGGAGTCTGCACCGTTCTACGGCGCAGACTCCTGGGACAGGGCCCGCCGGAGGAGCTCGTTCACGAGCCGCGGATTCGCCCGACCCCGCGTCTCGCGCATCACCTGCCCCACGAGAAACCCCAGCGAGCCCTCGTTGCCGCGCCGGAACCGGGACGCGGCGTCGGCGTTCTCGGCGATCACCCGGTTCACGACCTCGCGCAGCCGCTCTTCGTCGCCAATCTGGGCGAGCCCCTCGGCCTCGACGATCTCCCCGGGCTCGCGTCCGGTGCCGTACATGCTCTCGAACACCGTCTTGGCCGCGCTCCCGCTGACGACCCCCGCGTCGACCATCCGAATCAGCCGGCCCAGCGCTTCCGGCGACACCCCTGCCGCGCCGATCTCCTCGCCGTCCGCGTTCAACCGCCGGGTCACCTCTCCCATGACCCAGTTGGCCGCCGCCTTCGCGTTCTCCGCCGCCGCCGCCGTCGCTTCGAAGTACGCGGTCAGGGCGCCGGTATCGCCGAGCTGGCCGGCCTCCCCGGCCGAGAGCCCGTAGTCGCGCACGAGCCGCTGCTTCCGCGCCTCGGGCAGCTCGGGCAGCGCCGCCGCGACCTCGGCGACCCACGCCTCCGGCACCTCGACGGGGGGCAGGTCCGGCTCGGGGAAGTAACGGTAGTCGTGGGCGTCCTCCTTGCTGCGCATGGACACCGTCCGATGGGCCGCGGTGTCCCAAAGGCGGGTCTCCTGCACGACGCGCCCGCCGGTGCGGAGGACCTCGGTCTGACGGCGGATCTCGTACTCGAGCGCCCGCTGCAGGAACCGGAAGGAGTTGAGGTTCTTCACCTCGACCTTCACCCCGAGGGCCCGCTCCCCCGCCGGCCGGATCGACACGTTGGCGTCGCACCGCAGGCTGCCCTCCTCCATGTTCCCGTCGTTGACCCCGACGGTGGTGAGGATGCCCCGCAACCGGGTGAAGAACACCGCGGCGTCGGCCGGGGACCGCAGGTCCGGATGCGTCACGATCTCTATCAGCGGCACGCCGCTTCGGTTGAAGTCGAGGTGGGTGTGCCGATCGGCGTCGCCGCCGGCCGCGTGCAGCGACTTGCCCGCGTCCTCCTCGAGATGCACGCGGATGATGCGCACGACGCGTTCGCCGTCGTCCGCGTACCGCACCTCGCCGTCGGTGGCGAGGGGATGCTCGTACTGCGAGATCTGATAGCCCTTGGGCAGGTCCGGATAGAAGTAGTTCTTGCGGGCGAAGATCGAGCGGGCCTGAACGGTGCAGTCGAGCGCAAGCGCCGCCCGGATGCCCAGCTCGACGGCGCGGCGGTTCAGCACCGGCAGCGCCCCGGGCAGACCGAGGCAGACCGGGCACACGTGGGCGTTCGGCGCCGCCCCGAAACGGGTGGAGCACCCGCAGAAGATCTTCGTGTCGGTGAGGAGCTGAGCGTGGATCTCCAGCCCGATTACCGGCTCGAAGGGAATGTCGCTCACGGCGCTGGTCGGCTCCGTTCAGAAACCCCGGGGCGGTCGCCGCCCGACGCGCCCTGGGCCGCTAGCGGCTGACCGGGACCCCGCTCGCGGGACCCGCCGCAGCCACCTCGGGCAGGACGTCGCCCGCGAACCGGTCGAAGTTGTCGGCGAACATGCCGGCCAGCCGGCTCGCCTGCGCGTCGTACTCGTCGGGGTTCGCCCAGGTGCGCCGGGGCTCCAGCACCTCGGACGGCACGCCCGGGCAGGCGAGCGGCACGTCGAGCTTGAAGACGGGGTCGCGCGCCGTCGGCACGTCGTCCAGGCCTCCGGACAGCACCGCGGCGACGAGGGCCCGGGTATGCGCGATGGGCATGCGCCTCCCCACCCCGAAGGCCCCTCCCGTCCATCCCGTGTTGACGAGCCATGCCTTCGTGGGATGGCGGGCGAGCCGCTCGCCGAGGAGCTCGGCGTAGGTGGTCGCCGGCGACACCATGAACGGGGCCCCGAAACAGGTGCTGAACGTGGCCGTCGGCTCCGTGATACCGCGTTCCGTCCCCGCCACCTTGGCGGTATACCCCGAGAGGAAGTGGTACATCGCGGCCGCCGGCGACAGGCGCGCGATCGGCGGCAGCACGCCGAAGGCGTCCGCGGTGAGCATGATCACGTGGCTCGGATGTCCCCCGCGCAGGGAAGGCACGTACGAGTCGATGGCCGCGAGCGGATACGCCCCCCGGGTGTTCTCGGTGATCGAGTCGTCGTCGAGATCGAGCTGGCGGGTCACCGGATCGATGGTCACGTTCTCCAGCACCGTCGCGAACCGCCGCGTCGTGGCGTAGATCTGCGGCTCGGCCTCGGCCGACAGGCGGATCATCTTCGCGTAGCACCCGCCCTCGAAGTTGAACACTCCGCCATCGCTCCAGCCGTGCTCGTCGTCCCCGATGAGGTGCCGGGCGGGGTCGCTCGACAGGGTCGTCTTGCCGGTCCCGGACAGGCCGAAGAAGACCGCCAGGTCGCCCGCGGGCCCGACGTTCGCCGCGCAGTGCATCGGTAGCACGCGCCGCAACGGCAGCAGGTAGTTCATCACCGCGAACACCGACTTCTTGATCTCGCCGGCGTAGCTCGTGCCGCCTATGAGCACGAGCCGCTTCGCGAGATTCAACAGGATGAAGACCTCCGAGCTGGTACCGTGGATCCGGGGATCCGCCTGGCAGGAAGCCGCGTTGATCACCGTCAGCTCGGGAACGTGGTCCGCGAGCTTCGCGCGGTCCGACTCGGTGATGAGCAGGTGACGCGCGAACAGCGCGTGCCAGGCCTTCTCGGTCACCACCCTCACGGGGAGGCGGTAGGCGGGGTCCGCCCCCGCGTAGCAGTCCTGCACGAACAGGTCCCGGCCACGCAGATGCTCCACGACCGCCTGGTGGACTGCGTCGAACCGGTCGGGGGCGATCGGACGGTTCACGTCGCCCCAGGCGATGCGGCCCGTGGTCGACGGCTCGTCGACCAGGAACCGATCGCGGGGAGAACGCCCGGTGTGGGGGCCGGTGCGGCAGACCAGCGGCCCCGACCTGGCCACCGTCCCCTCGCGGCGCGCCACCGCTTCCTCGTAGAGTGCGGCCGTCGACAGGTTCCAGTAGACCGATGCCGGGTCGACGATTCCGACAGACTCCAACCGCTGGTCAGAACTCACGTTCAACATCCGCCCGCATGTCTCGCCGAGAGGGACGGGAAAGGACTCGACCGCAGGGAGGGCCCGCCGGGGGTGCGAAACCAGGTCATTCGGACAACCGCACCGAGCGACGGCACGGCCGGGGTCGGCCCGTTGCCGCGCCGATTCTATGATCGGTCTCGGTGGGCGTCAACGTGCCGCGCCGCGAGCGGTCGAGAATCGCGCGCCGGGCGCGCGGGAGCGTCGTCGGATGGCCCGACGCACGCGCCCGGGGCGCGGCCCGGCCGCCTTCGAGCTCCCGCACGCCCCCATCCTGTAATACAATGCGCGGGTGCGGCTTCTGACCTCATCGGCCGAGCACGGCGCGTCACCGTCACGCTACCGGCGCGCCGCCTTGACGCAGGCAGGGAAACGCGGCAATCCGAACGCCGCCATCGAGACGCGGCTGGCGGGCGAGGTGAAACGCCTCCTGGCCGCCGATCGCCGCGAGGAGGCGGCCGAGCGGTTCGGAACCATCGTGGACCGCCAGCAGCGGCGGGCCGCCCGTATCGCCTATCATTATCTCCGCGACCCCGCCGAGGTGGACGAGGTCGTTCAGGATGCGTTCCTGAAGGCGTTCACGCACCTGCCGTCCTTCCGCGAGGACCTGTTCTTCGAGCTGTGGTTCACGCGCATTCTCGTCAACGCCTGTCTCGATCGATTGAAGGCGCGGGGCCGTCGGGCGCGCTGGATGGTGCCCGTGGAGACCCGGGAGGGAATGCTCCCGGAAGGGCCGCCGACCCGCGAGCCGTCGCCGGAGGCGGCGCTGCTGGCCAAGGAGCTGCGGACGCGGCTGGAGGAGGCCATCGACCGGCTTCCGCTGCGCCAACGCACCGCCATGATCCTGAGCCATCTCGAGGATCGGCCGGCACGGGAAGTCGGCGCCATCATGGGGCTCAACGAATCGACCGTGCGCGTGCACCTGTTCCGGGCGGTCCGGAAGCTGCGGGACGTGCTCGACCGCGAGACCTGGAGGGGCGGGCAGGCTGCCGCGCCCGGCCGGCGGGCGGGCCCCCGCCGGTGATGAGGACCGCGGCCGCCGGCAGCGACATCGGCGGGTTCACTCGAGTGAGATGACTGCGCTTCTGAAACGGTGGCGCAACCGCTTCGACCGTCGCCATCCCTCCGAGGACCGTCTCCTCGAGGTCGTGGTCGGCGGCGCCGACACCGCGGCCGCGACGGCGACCGCCCGGCACCTGCGCACGTGCGCCCGGTGCACGCAGCGAGCCGGGCGTCTGCGCACGTTCCTCGACACGATCGCCGACGGCGCGGACGCCTCCTTCGAGGAGGCCTTCCCACCCGACCGGTTGCGCGTCCAACGGGCGCGAATCGGCCATCGGCTGGCCCGTGTGGTCGGCAGCGTCGAACGAGCCCGGATCCTCGCGTTCCCGTTCAGCCGCGCTCCCGAGCGCCGGCGGGGCTTGCGGCCCGGCCGATGGGCGGTGGCCGCCACCGCGGTCGGACTCGCGCTGGGGATGGTCGCCGGGCAACTCGTGCAGTTCCATCGGGGGCCTGCGACGACGCCGGGCCTCGGCGCACCCTTCCGGGCCGCCCCCGAGGCGCCGCCCGAGACCGGCGGAAGCGCAACCCTCGACATGACCGGCACGATCGAGCTCCCGCCCCCGGCGAACACCGCCCCCGCCCCGCTCTCCCTGCGCGAGTTCGAGCAGGTCATGGCCGAGGCGGCGCTGCTCGATTCCCTCGACGTCGCCACCGTCAGCTTTCCCGTGACGGAGCTGGCATCCATAGACGCGCTCACGCCGCGCGTGCCCGACCTCGCCGCCGCCGCCCGATGATGCGCGGAAGCTGGCGGCGGGCGGAGCCGTCGCGTGGCGGGATGCGCCGACGGCCATGACCGAAGCGGCACAGCCGGCCCGGATGTTCCGCAAGGGACTCTCGTTGAAGAACGAGGTCGCGGACGAGCTGACCGCGCACTACCACAGCACGCTCGTGAACGAAGTGCGGACGGCCGGCTACCAGCGCCGGATGGGGCGCCTGCAGCTGTACCTGGCCAGCGAGTTCGGCTTCTGCTACGGCGTCGACCGGGCCGTCGACTACGCCTACCAGGCACGCCGGCGTTTCCCCGATCGGTCCATCTACCTCACGGGCGAGATCATCCACAACCCGCGGGTCAACGATCGCCTGCGCGACGCCGGCATCCGGTTCCTGGACGATGCCGGCGAGGACGAGGGCGCGCTCGGGCCGGACGACGTCGTCATCCTCCCCGCGTTCGGTGTCACCGTCTCGATGCTCCTGCGCCTCCAGCAGCGCGGCTGCACGCTGGTGGACACGACGTGCGGGTCGGTCCTCAACGTCTGGAAGAACGTGCGCCAGTACGCCCGCGACGGGTTCACCGCGATCATCCACGGCAAGGTGCGACACGAAGAGACCGTGGCCACCGCTTCGCAGGCCCTGCAGTACCCGGACGGCCGCTCCCTCGTCGTGTTCGATCGGGCCGAGACCGGAATGGTGTGCGATTTCATCCGCCGCGGCGGCGACGCCTCCGCCTTTCTGTCGAAGTTCTCGGCCGCCGCATCGCCCGGCTTCGACCCCCACCGGGACCTGCAGCGGATCGGCCTGGCCAACCAGACCACCATGTTGATGTCCGAGTCTCTCGCCATCGGCGAGATGATTCGCGAGGCGATGGTCGACCGTTACGGGGACGGCGCGGAGCTCGACCGGCACTACCGGGCTTTCGACACCATCTGCAGCGCGACGCAGGACCGCCAGGACGCCATCGAGGCCCTTCTTTCCGACCGCGACCTCCATCTGATGATCGTCATCGGCGGCTACAACAGCAGCAACACCAGGAACCTCGCCCGCCTCGCAGGCCGGCAGGTTCCGACCTATCACATCGCCGACGCAGGCGACCTCGTGTCGAGCCGCGAAGTGCGGCACCGCCCCGTGGACGACGGCCGGCGACCGGCCCCGGCGGCGGAGACGCGGAGCTTCGGCTGGCTTCCGGACCTGCCGCTCGTCAACGTCGGCCTCACCGCGGGCGCCTCGACGCCGGACTCGACCGTCGGCCAGGTCATCGACCGGCTCGGGGCCCTCGGAGGTGCGCACCCGGCACAGTAAACGTTCGCCGTTTTCCGAGAGTCTTGGAAAGGGCAGAACGCCGTCTTTCCACTGGAGGAAGCTCGATGCGCTGGTGGGTCAGTCTTCTGGTCGCTCTCGTGATGGCGGGCGCCGCGACGCCGCTCGAGGCCGGCGCGCAGAACCGGCAGCGGCATCGCTGGTGGCAATCGGGCGAAGTGACGGCGCTGCTCGATCTGAGCGCCGGGCAGGCCGCCAGGCTGGACCACATCTACCAGCGCTCGCTCCCGAAGATGCACGAGTCCTACCGCCGCCTGAACGCGGAAGAACGGACGTTGTCGCGGATGATCGCGAACATGCAGGTCGAGGAAATCGACATCACGCGTCAGATCGACCGTGTCGAGGCGGCGCGGAGCGAGCTCAGCAAGACCCGGACCCTGATGGTCTTCCGCATGTATCGCGTGCTGAGCCCGGCTCAACGCGCGGCGCTCAACGAGTGGATGGACCTGAGGCGGGACGGCAACCGCACCCGGCGTCCCGGCAACCGGTGCGGGTAGGAGTCGGCGCGCAGAACGGCGCCGCCTCCGCGGGAGGCGCGGACTCCCCGAAGGGGCGGCTGGGCGCCAAGCGGAGCCCAAGGCGGCGATTGGCGAGCCAGGACCCCACGCCCACGCGGAAGAACCGGGCCGCCCCGCGAGTCTACGTACACGAAACCACGGCGCGAACACCGGAACGCCGGCCACCTGCGGCCGGCCAGCCGTCCGGGGAACCGCGAAGGAGCTGCATCGCCATGTGGAGCGTTCCGCCCCGAGCCGTTGCCGCCGTCGCCCTGGCGGCGCTCGCGACGCTGCCGGCCGTCGCCGCAGCCCAGCCCGCCTCCGACGCCCGCGTCCAGGATCTGATCGCACAGGCCCGAAGCCGGCTGGCCGCCGTGCAGACGCCCGGCGCCGGCCCTCGGATCGACCTCACGCTGGACGAGGCGGTGGCCCGGGCGCTCGAGCGCAACCTGGACCTCGCCGTCCAGCGGCTGAACCCACAGGTGTTCGACCTCAACCTGGCCCAGCAGCTCGCGGCGTACCGCCCCACGTTCGACAGCAACTTCCAGAACAACTCGCGCACCAACCCGTCCTCGACGCAGCTCGACGGCGGAGAGTCGGTCATCAGTGACACCGTGATCCTGAACAGCGGGGTCAGTCAGGAGGTCGGGTGGGGCGGCGGCCGCTACCAGGTCGACTTCAACAACAACCGCTCGGCGTCGACCAACTTCTTCACCAGCTTCAACCCCAGTTACCGCTCGAGCGTCCAGGCCTCGTACACCCAACCGTTGCTCCGCGGGTTCCGGATCGATCCGATACGGCAGGGGATCCGGGTCACCCAAATCAACCGCGACATCGCCGACATCGACCTGCGCCAGACGGTCACCAACACGGTGTCGGCGGTGCGGGACGCCTACTGGGAGCTGGTCTACGCGACGCGGTCGGTGGAGGTGCAGCAGCAGGCCCTCGAGCTCGCCGAGGCCCTCGTCCGCGACAACGAGGCCCGGGTCGAGATCGGCACGCTGGCCCCGATCGACGTGGTCCAGGCCCGTTCCGAGGCGGCGGCCCGCCGCCAGACCCTCGCCCAGGCCGAGCAGGCCCTGGCGACGGCCGAGCTCGTCCTGAAGCAGCTCATCGTCGACGGCACCGGCGACGAGTACTGGCGGGCGACGCTGAACCCCATCGACCTCCCCACCCTCGCTCCCGCCCCGATCGATCTCGAGGCGACCATTCGCCGGGCCCTCGATGAACGCACCGACCTCGAGCGGTCGCGCCGGCAGCTCGACATCAACGAGGTGAACCTGTCGTCGATGCGCAACCAGCGGCTGCCCTCGGTCGACCTCACCGGCAGCTACCAGCTGCAGGGGCAGGGCGGCACGCGTTTCCTGCGTTCGGGCCTCGGCGGCGCGGTGCTGACGGAGGTTCCGGGGGGCATCAACGACGCGTTCGACCAGCTCGTCGATCTCGACTATCCGGTGTGGACGGTGCAGCTCAACGTGAGCTATCCGATCGGCCCGAGCGCGGCCGACGCCGCCTACGCGCGGGCGCAGCTGCAGACCCGTCAGGTCGAGGCGCAGCTCCGGCAGCTCGAGCTGCAGGTCGCCACCGAGGTCACCAACGCGGTGCTCCAGATCCGGGCCATCGCCCGCCGCATCGAGGCCGCCACCGCCGCCCGCGAGCTCGCCGAGGAGCAGCTCGCGGCCGAGCAGAGCCGCTTCGACGCGGGGCTGTCGACCAACTTCTTCGTGGTCCAGGCGCAGCGGGACCTCTCGACCGCCCAGGACACCGAGCTTCGGGCCATCCTCGATCAGCAGAAGGCGCTCATCGAGCTCGACCGCGTGCAACGGACGTCGCTGTCACAGGCGGGAATCCAGATCATCCAGTAGCCGTCCGAACCGATCGCCGGAAGCCCGATCGACCCGCGCCCGCAACGAGGACCGTCTCCCCATGAGAAAACTCGCCATCGTCATCGTCCTGGCCACCCTCGGAATCACCGCCTACGGCTACCTGGGTTTCCGGACGTCGGAATTCGTCCCCGAGGTCAGCACGGTGGCCCTCGCCCGGGGAGACGTGGTCGACACCGTGGGCGCGACGGGGGCGCTCGAGGCGGTGACCACGGTGCAGGTGGGCAGCCAGGTCTCGGGCATCATCGACGCGCTGTACGCCGACTTCAACTCCATCGTCCGCGAAGGGGAGGTCATCGCCCGCCTGGAGCCGTCGCTGTTCGAGTCCCAGGTCGAGCAGTCACGCGCCAACCTCGCGCGCTCCGAGGCCGACGTGGCCCGGCTGACCGTCGCCCTCGAGGACGCGGGGACCCAGCTGCGCCGATCGGAGGAGCTCGCGGCCCAGGACCTCATCGCCGCGTCCGAGCTCGAAGCCGCCCAGGTCGCGGTCCGGTCCGCCGAGGCCCAGCTCCAGTCGGCGGAGGCCAGCGTCATCCAGTCGCGGGCGTCGCTGAACCAGAGCGAGGTCAACCTCGGACACACCGTCATCACCGCCCCCATCGACGGCATCGTCATCGCGCGGCAGGTCGACGTGGGACAGACGGTGGCGGCGAGCATGTCGGCCCCCGAGCTGTTCATCATCGCGGCGGACCTGACCGAGATGCAGGTCATCGCCAACATCGACGAGTCGGACGTCGGCCGCATCCGGCCGGGTCAGCCGGTGACCTTCACCGTCGACGCGTACGCGGCGGAGGAGTTCGAGGGGACCGTCTCGCAGATCCGCCTCGAGCCGGTGGTTCTGCAGAACGTCGTGACCTACGCCACCGTCATCGACGTCCCCAACAACGACCTTCGGCTGAAGCCCGGCATGACCGCCACCGTGACCCTCGAGATCGCGAGGCGCGAGAACGTGCTGCGGGTGCCGAACTCGGCCCTGCGGTTCCGCCCGACGCCCGACATGTTCGCGGTGCTGAACCAGCCGGTGCCCGAGATCCTCCAGCGCGGCGGCTCCGGTCCCGGGAGCGGCGGCGCCCGCCAGGGAGGACCGGGCGGCGGACCCGGCGGCTTCGGCGGTCGGGGCGGCGGCGGACCCGGCGGCTTCGGTGGACCGGGCGGCGGCGGACCCGGCGGCGGGGGCGGCGGATTCGCCAACATGTCCGATTCGGAACGCCAGGCCATGCGGGAGCGCATTCAGTCGATGACCCCCGAGCAGCGGGCCGAGTTCTTCGCCGCGCGCCGCGGCCAGGGCGGGGGCGGACCCGGCGGCTTCGGCGGACCGGGCGGGCGAGGCGGCCCCGGGGGCCTCAGACGCCCCGCCAACCGGAGCACCGGCCCCGCCATCCCCGCGGTGGAACGCGGCGCCCGGACCATCGACGCGTTGTTCTCGCCGATCCAAGTGGAAGAGACCTCGGGCCGGCTCTGGGTGATGGACGGAGACGAGCTGAGTCCGGTGGAGGTGCGCCTGGGCGTGACCGACGGCACGGCGACGGAGCTGGTCGGCGCCGCGGGCCCGCGCCCGCCGGCGAGACCGGCGGTCGACCCCCGGATCGTCGAGCTTCGCCAGCAGGTCGAGCTGATCGACGACCCCGCGACGCGCCGGAGCCTCGAGCAGATGATCGAACGGCTCGAAGCGACCCCGGCGGCGGACCCCGCCGAGGCCCCGATGCTCGCCGCGGTGCTCGAGGAGGGAACGCAGCTCGTCACCGACGTCAGCACCCCCGAGGAGGGCTCGGGCCCCGCGGCGAGGTCGTCCTCGCCGCTCATCCCGCAGTTCGGCCGGCGCGGCCGGCGCTAGGAGTCTGCACCGGAGAGAGGCGATGAGCTCCGGCAGGGGTTCGTTGGGCGGCAGGCGGATGCCGCGGCGCGACGCCGCGTTCGCGTTCGGCGGCGTTTGGCAGGTCGGTCGGGGCGGCAAGCGGAGCCGCGACGATCGACGGAGCAGGTTTCGGGGCCGTTCATGACGACGACCATCGCCGTTCAGGACCTCACCAAGGTCTACGACCTCGGCGAGGTCAAGGTCCGCGCCCTCCGCGGCGTGACGGCGGAGATCCGGACCGGCGAGTTCGTGGCCGTCATCGGGCCCTCGGGCTCCGGCAAGTCGACGTTCATGCACATCCTGGGATGCCTGGACCGCCCGACGACGGGACGGTACATCCTGGACGGGCAGGACGTCTCCACCCTGTCGAAGAACACCCTGGCCACCGTCCGCAGCAAGAAGGTCGGCTTCGTCTTCCAGGGCTTCAACCTGCTGCCGCGCACCAACGCCCTCGACAACGTGGAGCTGCCGCTGCTCTACAACGGCAACGGCCTGCGCGCCCGCGACCGGCACCGCCGGGCCCGCGAGGCCCTCGCCGCGGTGGGCCTGACCGACCGCGCCCACCACCACCCCAGCCAGCTCTCGGGCGGGCAGCAGCAGCGCGTGGCCATCGCCCGCGCCCTCATCAACGAGCCCGCCATCCTCCTCGCGGACGAGCCGACGGGCAACCTCGACAGCCGCACCAGCATCGAGGTGATGGACATCTTCCAGCGCCTGAACACCGAGCGCGGCATCACCGTCCTCCTCATCACCCACGAGCAGGACATCGCGGAGTACGGCACGCGCATCATCGCCTTTCGCGACGGCCGCATCGTGAGCGACCAGCCGAACCCGGTCCGGCGCCTGGCCGCCGACGAGCTCGCGGCGCTGCCCGACGACGACGACGCGGTCGGGCCCGCCCTCAACATCCTGCGACGGGCCCAGGTGGAGCTCGCCGAGGCCGCCGGCGAGGACGCGATGGCGGCCGCCGAACGGGATCGGCCGCCGGCGCCCGCGCCGCCGCAACCCGACGCTCAGGATACCGGCGCCCCGCGTTCGAACACCGGGAACCCGCCGCCGAAGGAGTAGTTCCGCATGACCCTGCTGCTGATCTTCCGGACCGCGCTCAAGGCCCTCGGACGTAACAAGATGCGCACCGCCCTGACCATGCTCGGCATGATCATCGGGGTCGCCGCGGTCATCACCATGGTGGCGCTGGGCACGGGGGCGCAGGAGGAGATAGAGACCCAGATCCGGTCCGCCGGCACCAACCTCATCATGGTGCGCGCCGGCAACTGGAGCCGCGGCGGCGTCAGCGGGGGCATGGGCTCGTCCCCGCGGCTCAAGGTGAAGGACGTCGCGGCGATCCGCGAGCAGGTGCCCGGCGCCCAGTACCTGAGCGCCACCGTCAACACCCGCGACCAGGTGATCGCCGGCGGGCAGAACTGGTACACCCGCATCGAGGGCGTCGACGTGGAGTATCCGCTCATCCGGTTCTGGGAGATCGACGACGGCGAGTTCTTCACGCCGACCGACGTCGCGAGCGCCGCCAAGGTCGCGGTGCTCGGCTCGGTGGTCCGCGACAACCTGTTCGGGGAGGGCGTCGACGCCGTCGGCCAGCTGGTCCGCATTCGCAACCAGTCGTTCCGGGTGATCGGGATCATGGAGGCGAAGGGCTCCGGATCGTTCGGCGAGGACCAGGACGACTCCATCTTCGCGCCCTTCACGACGGTCCAGCGCAAGCTGCGGGGGCGGGACGGCACCAACATCTCCGGCATCAGCATCTCGGCCCGGTCCGCCGACGAGATCCAGGAGGTCTCGGACGAGATCGAGGCGGTGCTGCGTGTCGAGCACGAGCTGATTCCCGGCGAGGACAACGACTTCATGGTGCGCACCCAGGACGACATCACCAGCATGCGCACCGGCATGACCCAGACGATGACGATGTTCACGCTCGCCATCGCCGTCGTCTCGCTGATCGTGGGCGGCATCGGCATCATGAACATCATGCTCGTGTCGGTCACCGAGCGCACCCGCGAGATCGGGCTGCGGATGGCCGTCGGGGCCAAGGGCAAGGACGTCCTGTGGCAGTTCCTGGTCGAGGCCATCGCCCTCAGCCTCGTGGGCGGCATGATCGGCGTCGGCTTCGGCTTCGCCGTCTCGGGGGGGCTCACCGAGTTCCTCCAGTGGCCGGCCCGGGTGCCGCCCGACGCGGTGGTGATCTCGGTCGGCTTCGCCGCCGTCATCGGCGTCCTGTTCGGCTTCTACCCGGCGTGGAAGGGCGCCCAGCTCGACCCCATCGAGTCGCTGCGCTTCGAGTAGCAGCGGCCGTCGTACGCAACGGCCGGCTGGTCGTCCGCGGGATCCAGGCCGTGTCCGGACCCCGACCGACGAACGCTCGGCGGAGCGCCGCCGCCCGGCCCGGAACTCGGCCGCGGACGAGACGGTTCGGCCACACCCGCTGGGCCGAGCGCCGCCGCCCGGCCCGAAACCCGGCCGCAGACCGGACCCTTCGGCCACACCCCGGGGGGCCCGACGCCGACCAGGGCGTCGAGGTCAGGCCACCCCCGTCCGAAGCATCCCCAGCAGTTGAGACACGCTCTTGCCGGTCACCGGATCGACGAGCTCCGGCGCGATCTCGGCCAGCGGCTCCAGGACGAAGGCCCGCGAGCGGAATCGCGGATGGGGCAGCGTCAGCGAGGGCGACTCCACGGCCAGGTCGCCCACCAGCACCAGGTCGAGGTCGAGCGTGCGCGGCGCCCCCGGATACGACCGGACCCGCCCCCGCTCTCCCTCTATCGACAGCAGCCGGGCCAGCAGCCGGGCGGGCGTCTCGCGCGTCCCCCCCACGAGGGCCGCGTTGAGAAAGAGGGGCTCGTCGACCGCGTGCTCGGGGAGGGTTTCGATGAAGCGGGAGACGACGACGTCGGAGAGCGTTCGCCGCAGCCGGCTCACCGCGAAGGTCAGATGAGACGCGCGGTCGCCGACGTTGCTCCCGAGCGCCACGGCCGCGCGTCGCTCCGGTAGTGCCATCGGCGGCCTCGCCCAGCACTCGGGAACCGCGGGCCGAAACGGATGCCGGTTGCCGCCGTCACCGGGCCCGCGGCAGGGTGGTCACCGCGCGCTCTGCTTCTCCTTGCAGGTGATGCACACGCGCGTCCAGGGAATGGCGTTCAGCCGCGCCTCCGCCACCGGCTCGCCACAGTCGCGGCACACCCCGTAGGTACCCTGCTCGAGACGCCAGAGCGCCTCCTCGATGGCCTGCAGGATCTTCGCATCGGTCTGCTTCAGCTTGAGCTGAATGTGGACCTCGTTGTTGCCGGTAGCCTGGTCGGCGAGGTCCCCCTGGCGGCTGCTCGTCCCCTCGCCCGCCTGAATCGGCTTGGCGCCCGCGCCGACCGTCAGGATCTCGGAGCGCTTGCGCAACAACGCGTCCCTGTAGCGTGCCATGTCCATGGGGACCCTCCGGTGCCGTCGCGCGGCCGCGGGCCGCCGGCCGGCGGAGCTGTCGACCGGCCGCCTCCGCTGTCGCGCCTGCGCCGTAGCCGCCCTCGCCGCCGCGCATCCGGACAGGCCGCATCCGGGATGCGCATGCAACTCGTGATCATAGCAGATGAGCACGGCCCGCCCCGCGGCCCAGATCGCGGCCGACCCGACTGCGGGACCACGGCCGCTTCATCGACCCCGCATCGACCGACCGATGACGACGCCCCCGGGCCGCCAGTGCCCCGCCGACGCCTGTCGAGGCCGCCTCGGCCGACCCCGCTGTCCGTCCGTCGTGTTGCCGTTCCGGATCGCGGCGTACCCGCTACTCGGCCCGGAGCGTGCCCAGCGGCTTGCGGCGCAGCGCGTCGAGGCTGGCTGCGACGCCCACGGTTCCCACCACCAGGGTCGTCAACACCATGCCGCCGACGTTGACCAGCGGCGCGGGGTTCCAGTCGATGTCGAGGAGGTGGCGGCTGAGGCCCCAGGTCAGCCCGAGGGCGCCGATCGAGCCGACCGCGCCGGCGAGGACGCCCAGCGTGCCGTACTCGACGACGAGCATGGTCACGAGGCTGCGGCGGGTGGCGCCGAGGGTCTGGAAGACGGCGGTCTCGTAGCGCCGCTGGTACTTCGTCATCGCGACCGACCCGACGAGGATCAGGACGCCGCTGAAGATGGCGATGCCCCCGACCATCGTTATCGCGAGGGTGACGTAGTCGAGGATGCGCCGCACGGTGGCGATGACCTCGAGCCCGTCGATCACCGAGACGTTGGGGAAGCCGGCGACGAGGTCGCGCTGGAGGCGGGCGCGCGCCGTCGTCTCCGGGGGGCCGCGCAGGAACGAGATGAAGCTGTGGGGCGCCTGATCGAACACCCCCGGACTGAACAGGAACATGAAGCCGCCGCTGCGCGAGTCGTCCCAGTCGACCGCGCGCACGCTCGAGACGGTCGCCCGGACGTCGCGCCCCAGCACCCGGAACTGCAGCACGTCGCCCATCTCGAGGTCCAGCCGGTCGCGGATGCTCTCCTCCACCGAGACCTCGGGGCGGCCGGGCCCGCCGGGGTCCCAGAACGTGCCCTCGACGACCCGTTCGTTCGCTTCGAGGCGATCGCGGTAGGTCACCGTGAACTCGCGCCCGACGCCCCGCCGCCGAACCGCGCGGGCGGTGTCGAGCCGCGTGCGCTGCCCGTCCACGCCGTTGACCCGCGCCCGCAACACCGGGATCAGGGTGGGGGCGTGGCCCGTCCGCTCCTCGAGGAGATCGCGGACCCCGGCCTGCTGGTCCTGCTGAACGTCGATGAGGAACATGTCGGGGCTGTCCTCGCGGATCTCCAGCGCGAACGCGCCCAGCAGGTTGGCCTGCACCGCGTGGATGCCGATGACGAAGAAGCTCCCCAGCCCCACCGCGAGGAGGATGACGCGGGTCTGGTTGCCGGGCCGCGCGAGGTTGAGGACAGCGTGACGCACCGCGAACCGGGCGCCCGCACCGAGCGGCTGAATCAGCCGGACCAGGGCCCGCCCCACGCCGTGGAGCGCGACCGCGACCACCGCGAAGCCACCGCACACCCACAGGCCGGCCTCCCACGAGGCCGCCTGCCAGCTCGCCAGCGCGACCAGCCCCGCCGCCAGGACGCCCACCACCGCCCACTGCACCCAGTCGCGCGCGGTCGCGGTGATCAGGTTCCACCGGATCAGGGCCAGCGGCTTGATGGTCCGCATCTCCAGGAGCGGCCCCAACGCGAAGAGGAGCGAGACGAGGACGCCCACCCCCAACCCCTGGGCGACGGCCGAGCCGGTCACGCCGTACGCGAGGTCCTCGACCCCGGCGACCGCCGCCGCCTGCGCCGTCAGCGAGGACGGCAGCGACGCCAGCACCGCGGCGGCCAGCGCGACCCCGAGGAACGCGCCCCCCAGCCCGAGGATGGCGACCTGAACCACGTAGACGGCCAGCACCTGCCGGCTCGTCGCCCCGAGGCACTTCAGCACCGCGACGCTGCGCACCCGCTGCTGCACGAAGACCCGGGTGACGCTCCACACCCCGATGCCCCCGAGCACGACCACCACGAAGCCGATGAGGCTCAGGTAGTCCTCGGCCCGCGACAGGTTGCGGGCAATCCGGTCCTCGGTGTTGCGGTAGGACCGCACGCGCACGAACTCTTCGCGCAGGGGCCCGCGCAACGCGGCCACCAGCGGGTCGACGCGGGGCTCGGGGACCCTGACCAGGATCTGCCGCTCGGCGCGCGTGCCGAGGGTCAGCAGCCCCGTCTCGAGCAGGTCGTCGTAGTCGACGAACACGCGCGGGCCGAAGCTGAACGCGCCGATGCCGCCTCCCGGCTCCCGCACGACGACGCCGCGGATCTCGAAGCCGCGGTCGCCGATGAGGATGTCGTCGCCGACCGCGACGTCGAGCTGGGTCAGCAGCTCCGGACGCACCAGCGCCCCACCGCCCGCGAGCAGGTCGTGGTCGTAGGGCCGCCCGTCCTCGAGCACGAAGCGCCCGTAGAACGGGAACGCGGCCTCGACGCCCCGCAGCTCGACCACGCGGGCCACGACCTTCGACTCGTCGGCGGGCCGGGCCATCGTCGGCGTCTCGATGGAGAGGGTTCGCGTCAGCTCCGGCTCCGCACCCAGGACGCCGTCGATGATGGCCAGGGCCGCCTCGGACCACGGCTGCTCCGACTCGATCTCCACGTCGGCGGCCAGGAGGGCGCGGGTCTCGCCCGCCATCGCCACCGCCACCTGCTGGATGACCGACCGCAACGCCACGATGGCGCTGACCCCGACGGCCACGCAGACGAAGAAGAAGGCGAGCCGCCGCCACGACGCGCGCAGCTCGCGGCCGACCATCCGGAGCACGAAAGTCACGCGAGCACCTCCTCGGCCGGCATCGGGGAGACCCGCTCGGTGCGGCCGTCGCGCATCCGCAGGGTGACGTCGGTGCCCGACGCCAGCTCGACGTCGTGGGTCACGAGCAGGATGGTCGTACCGCGCGACCGGTTGACCCGATGGAGCAGCTCGACGATGTGCCGCCCGTTGACGCTGTCCAGGTTCCCCGTGGGCTCGTCCGCGAGGAGGATGGGGGGCTCGTTGGCGAGGGCCCGGGCGATCGCGATCCGCTGCTGCTCGCCGCCCGACAGCTGCGCGGGGTAGTGCCCGGCCCGGCCCTCGAGCCCCACCTCGGACAGCAGCGCCGCCGCCCGGTCGGCGGCCCGCGCGGCGCCCGCGATCTCCAGCGGCACCAGCACGTTCTCGAACGCGGTCAGCGACGGGACCAGATGGAAGAACTGGAACACGATGCCGATCTTGCGGCCCCGGAGCCGGGCCAGCGCGTCCTCGTCGAGGCCGGAGATCTCCTGCCCGTCGATGACGATCTCGCCGGTGGTCGGCGCGTCGAGGCCCGCGATGAGGCCCAGCAGGGTCGACTTCCCGCTGCCCGACGGCCCGACGATGGAGACGTACTGGCCGGAGGACACCGTCAGGTCGAGCGGCTGGACGATGGTCAGCGGCGCGTTCCCGCTGAGGACGGTCTTGGAGACGTTGCGGAGCTCGATCATGGATTCACTCGGGGGACGACGCCGCACCATCGCGCGACCGCCCGGCGACAGGAGGGGCGCCGCCCCGATTCCCCGGGGCGGGCTTCAGAACCACCCGTCTCGGCTTCGAGGCGGCTTGGGCCGCCGATCGCCGCCTGCCGCCAAACGCTCGTGGCCGCCGGAACCGGCCAGTTCTGCGGCGTGCGCACGCTGCGCCGATCGTCGCCTGCCACCAGACTCTCACGGCCGCTGCATGGATGTCGGGGCCGGGCTGGAGGCGGGCATCCCGCAGGGCGCGACCTCGGAGCTGTCACGGCGCCAGTGCGGACAGTAGCGGCTCGACCGCCTCCCGGACGCGGGCCGCGACGATCGCCGCCCCGTCCGCGTTGGGGTGAATGCCGTCGGCCTGGTTGAGCGCGGGGTCGGCCGCCACCCCGTCGAGCAGGAACGGCATGAACGCCACGCCGTGCTCGCGGGCCAGGTCGTGGAACACTGCGCGGAACTCCGCCGTATAGGCCGCCCCGAAGTTCGGGGGCGCCTCCATGCCCGCGAGCAGGACCCGGATGCCGCGCTCCCCGGCCAGCGCCAGAATCCGGGAGAGGTTGCGCTTCAATTGGTCGGCGGGGAGCCCGCGGAGTCCGTCGTTCCCGCCCAGGGCCAGGATGAGGATGCGCACGTCCCCGTCCAATGCCCACTCGGCGCGAGCGAGACCCGCGGCGCTCGTGTCGCCCGACACGCCCGCGTTCCTCACCGTCACCGCGTAGCCTTCGGCCCGCAGCATCCGCTCGAGGCGGGAGGGATAGGCGTCGTCCAGGTCGAGGCCGAGCCCCGCCGTCAAGCTGTCGCCCAGCGCCACGACGAGCGGGCCGGCTGCCTCGGCGGGAGCGTCGGCCGCAACGGCCGGGCCGCCGTCACGCGCCCCCTCGCCGTTCCCGTTCCGTACCGGCGTCCCTGGGGCGTCGGTCGCGACGACCGGGCCGTCGGCGCGCGGGGGCGCCGGCGCGATCGCGTCGTCCGTAACCGCCCCGCACGCGGCGAGGCCCACTCCCAAGAGGGCGGCCAGCAAGGGCCGGACGCCCCGCAAGACGGTCTCTCCCATCGCCTGATCTTATTACGCCCACGCCGGCGCCGCGGTTCATCCCGCCCCAAGGCTCGCCCCACCGCGGCCGGCCCGGCCGTCACGCCCGCTTCCCGTCATCCCGTCGGCGACGAGCGGACCACACGCGCCAGTACAGGAACACGTTCACGGCCAGCAGCAATGCCCCCAGCACCGCCTGCATGCCGCGGGTCAGGCCGGCGGGGTAGATCAGCGCCGTGACGTAGTGCTCGATGAAGCTGCTCTCGTAGCCCGCCGCCCCCGCCCGCCGCCGCAGCCACACCTCGAGCGGGGTGAGCGGGCAGACCCCGCCGGACCACTCGATGCCGACGCCCCACGCCACCGCCGGCAGATGCAGCCAGGCGACGCGCGGGAACCGCCGCAGCAGCAGGGCGCCGGCCGCCGCGAACACGATGAACCCCGCGTGCGCGAGCAGGACGAGGTCGGCGAGCGCGGCGTACATGGCGTCACCCCCGGCCCGGGAGCTCCCGGGCCGCCGTTGTGCGGTCCGGCTGCACGTTTGGACCGGCCGCGCGTGTAGAATAGGGCCATTCCCGGTCTGTCGGTCGGCCCGTCCGCCTGCGAGGTGTCCTGCTGATGAACGCCACCCTTCTCTCCGTCGTCGGCCTCGGGATGATCTTCATCGGCTACCGGTTCTACTCGAGCTTCATCGCCGAGAAGATCTACCGGCTCGACCCCGACTTCGAGACGCCCGCCCACTCGATGCGCGACGACGTGGACTACATCCCCACCAACCGGGTCGTCCTGTGGGGCCACCACTTCACGGCGGTGGCCGGCGCGGCGCCCATCATCGGACCCGGCATCGCGGTCATCTGGGGCTGGCTGCCCGCCTTCCTCTGGGTCATCCTCGGCACCATGTTCTTCGCCGGGGTCCACGACTTCGGCGCGGTGTGGGCCAGCGTCCGGAACAAGGCGAAGTCGGTCGGGGCCCTGTCGGGCGACGTGGTGAGCCCCCGCGCCCGCACCCTGTTCATGATCGTCGTCTTCTTCCTGCTCATGATGGTCAACGCGGTGTTCGCGGTGGCCATCTCGAACGAGTTCCAGGCGACCCCGAGCAGCGTGATTCCGGCGTGGACCGCGGTCTTCGTCGCCGTCGGCATCGGCATCCTGATCTACCGCATGGGGGTGCCGATTCTCTGGCCCACGGTGGTCGGCACCGTCATCCTCTACGCGGTCATCTACCTCGGCGAGCAGTTTCCCATCGAGCTGACGGCGGGCATGATACCGGTGGGCGCGCAGTGGATTCTCATCCTGTTCCTGTACGCCGGCATCGCCTCCCTGCTCCCGGTGTGGCTGCTGTTGCAGCCGCGCGACTACATCAACGGCATCCAGCTCTTCGTCGGGCTCGGGCTGCTCTACGGCGCGGTGCTGATCGCGAACCCCGACATCGTCGCGCCGGCCATCAATCCCAACGTGCCGGCGTCGGCCCCGCCCCTCTTCCCCCTGCTGTTCGTCACCATCGCGTGCGGGGCGATCTCGGGCTTCCACGGGCTCGTCGGCTCGGGGACGACATCGAAGCAGCTCAACAAGGAGACCGACGCCCGCTTCGTGGGGTACCTCGGCTCGTCCGGCGAGGGCTCCCTGGCCCTCGTGGCCATCATCGCGGCGACGGCCGGGTTCGCCACCCTCGGCGACTGGGAGGCCATGTACAGCGAGTTCGGCAACGGGGGCATGACCGCGTTCGTGCAGGGCGGCGCGCGCATCGTGTCGGCCGGGGTGGGCATCTCGGTGGAGTTCGCGGCGACCCTGCTCGCGGTCATGGCGGTCCTCTTCGCCGGCACCACCATGGACGCCGGGGTGCGGCTGCAACGCTACATCGTGCAGGAGTGGGGCACCATCTACAACATCCCCATCCTGCAGAACGGCTACGCGGCCACCGTCGCGGCGGTGACCGCGTGCCTGCTGCTGGCGTTCGGCGCCGGGGGTCCCAGCGGCGAGGGCGGCATGCTCATCTGGCCGCTGTTCGGCACCACCAACCAGTTGCTGGCCGGGCTCACCCTGCTCATCATCAGCGTCATCCTCGTGAAGCTGGGGCGCCCCGTCCGCTACACGCTGGTGCCGATGGTCTTCATCACCACGATGGCCCTCGCCGCCGCCATCTACCAGCTCGGCAACCTGTACCGCGAGGGCGGCATCCTCTACCCGCTGCTGTGGATCGACGTCATGATCGTGCTGCTGGCCATCTTCACCATGCTGGAGGCGGGCTCGGCGTTCATGCGGGAGAAGCGGGCGGCGGAGGCCGCGGCGAGCGCCTGACCTCGCCGGCGGAGGGACGATGACCACGCGGGACCCGCGGCAGGCTCCCAGGCCCGGCATGGACGGGGACAAGGGGTGGTTCGCACGCTTGCAGGAGCTGCTCGACGAGTTCTACGCCGCCCCCTACCGGGGGACCCTGGCGCGGGCCCGGCGCGACGAGGACGACCTGTTCATGCTCTTCGTCTTCGCCGAGCTCATGGGGGTGCCGAACCCCGCCTCGTACTACACCCTCGAGCTGCAGCCGGTGCTGCTCGAGCGCTTCCACGACTGGCACCGCCGCCAGGGGCTGGACCACTCGCCCCTCGACGGCTTCCGCTGCTGCTAGCCAGCCCCTGCCTTCTGGGAGACATCACGCGGGAGCGCCGCCCTGCTCGACGAGATCCTGAACCGGCCCGTCCTCTTCGTCGGCGGCAAGGGCGGTGTCGGCAAGACCACCACGGCGGCGGCCCTGGGCCTCGCCGCCGCTGGCCGCGGCCGGCGCTGCCTGCTCGTCTCGACCGACCCCGCCCACTCGCTCGCCGACCTCTTCGGCCGCCCCGTCGGCGACCGCGAGACGGCCATCGCCGACGCGTTGTGGGCACTGGAGATCGACCCCGACCGCCAAGCCGACGCGCACGTCCGGACCGTCAAGGCCCGCATGAAGCGCCTCGTGCACCCGCGCCAGTTCGACGAGATCGACCGGCAGCT
This sequence comes from Vicinamibacterales bacterium, assembly GCA_965207675.1. Taxonomy (GTDB): domain Bacteria; phylum Acidobacteriota; class Vicinamibacteria; order Vicinamibacterales; family UBA8438; genus JAJEEA01. The sequence goes on along the minus strand of CBDBMY010000011.1, from coordinate 1,458,178 downwards.
CGACCTCGCGCGGTTGGCCCCCGGCACGATGGAGGCGGCCCTGCTCGAGCGCGTGGCCGAGATCATGACCCGGGCGGAACGCGATTACGACCGCGTCGTCTTCGACACCGCCCCGACCGGCCACACCGTCCGGCTGCTGTCGCTGCCCGACATCATGGCGGCGTGGACCGACGGCCTGCTCGGCCACCGCGAGCGCTCGGCCCGCCTCGGCGCCGCCCTCCGCCACCTCGGCGGCGGACGCGTGCGCGGCGACGAGCTGTCGCGGCTGGAGACCGCCGCCGACCACGAGCCGGGCAGCCGCGACGCCCAGCTCGACGAGCTGCTGCAAGCGCGGCGGCGGAAGTTCATCGGCGCCCGCGAGCAGCTCCTCGACCGCTCCCGCACCGCCTTCGTCTCGGTAGTGAACCCCGACCGCCTCTCCGTGCTCGAGACGGTCAGGTCCCGCGAGGTTCTGGGGAGATTCTCGATCCCGGTCAGCGCGCTAGTGGTGAACCGGGTGCTGCCCGACGACGCGGAGGGCGCCTTCCTCGCCGCCCGGCGCCGGCAGGAGGCGCGCTACCTCGAAGAGATCGACCGCGCGTTCGCGGGGATACCGCAGGTACGCATTCCCCTCCTGCCTGGCGACGTCCACGACCTCGACACCCTCCGCACGCTGGGCCGCCGCATCGCCGGCCGCGAGACGGGTCCGGATCCGTCCGCAGCACCGTGACGCCGGACCGGACTCCGGGACATGGAGACTCGGCCTGCGCGCAAGTGACGTCGCATCGTCACTCGTCGGCAGACGGCGCCGCCGCGGCGAAGCGCGCGGGGAACGAGGAGCCGGGACCGCGGACCGGTTTCCAGGTCAGTAGCGGTAGTGCTCCGGCTTGTACGGACCCTCGACGTCCACGCCGATGTAGCTCGCCTGCTCGGAGGTGAGCGTGGTGAGCCGGACCCCCAGGTGGTCGAGGTGCAGGCGGGCCACCTTCTCGTCGAGGCGCTTGGGCAGCATGTAGACCCGCTTGCCGTACTCGCCCTTGTTCTGGTGCAGGGCGATCTGGGCGAGGACCTGGTTGGTGAACGACGCGGACATGACGAAGCTCGGATGGCCGGTCGCGCAGCCGAGGTTCAGCAGCCGCCCCTCGGCGAGCACCATCACGCTGTGGCCGTCGGGAAAGCGCCACTCGTCGTACTGGGGCTTGATGTGGACGTGCTGGATGCCCGGCGTCTTCTTCAGCCCGGCCATGTCGATCTCGTTGTCGAAGTGCCCGATGTTGCCGACGATGGCCTTGTCCTTCATGCGGGCCATGTGCCGGGCCGAGATGATGTCGCGGTTGCCGGTGGCGGTGATGAAGATGTCGGCGCGCTCGATCATGGCGTCGAGGGTGTTGACCTCGTAGCCCTCCATCGCCGCCTGGAGGGCGCAGATGGGGTCGATCTCGGTGACGACGACGCGGCACCCCTGGCCCCGCAGGGCCTGGGCGCAGCCCTTGCCCACCTCGCCGAAGCCGCACACGACCGCCACCTTCCCGCCGAGCATGACGTCGGTGGCCCGCGCGAGGCCGTCGGGCAGCGAGTGGCGGCAGCCGTAGACGTTGTCGAACTTGCTCTTGGTCACCGAGTCGTTCACGTTGATGGCCGGAAAGAGGAGAGTGCCCGCCTCCGTCATCTCGTAGAGCCGGTGGACCCCGGTGGTGGTCTCCTCGCTGACGCCGCGGATGCCGGGGCTGATGCGCTGCCAGTGCCGCTTGTCGCGGGCCTGGATGTTCCGCAGCAGGTCGAGGATGACGCCCCACTCCTCGGGCTCCGTCTCGGGGTCGAAGCCCGGCACCTCGCCGAGCTGCTCGAACTCGTAGCCCTTGTGCACGAGCAGGGTGGCGTCGCCGCCGTCGTCGACGATGAGCGACGGGCCGCCGCCGTCGGGCCACACGAGGGCCTCGTTGGTGCACCACCAGTAGTCGGCGAGGGTCTCCCCCTTCCACGCGAACACCGGGATGCCGCGGGGGTTCTCCGGCGTGCCGCCGGTCTCCGGCCGCCCCACCGCGACCGCGGCGGCCGCGTGGTCCTGCGTGGAGAAGATGTTGCACGACACCCACCGCACGTCGGCGCCGAGGTCGTGCAGGGTCTCGATGAGCACCGCGGTCTGCACCGTCATGTGCAGGCTGCCCATGATGCGGGCGCCCTGGAGCGGCGCCTGCCCCGCGTGCTCCCTCCGCAGCGCCATCAGCCCCGGCATCTCCTGCTCGGCCAGCCGGATCTCGTTGCGTCCGAACGCCGCGAGCGACAGGTCGGCGACCTTGAAGGGCTCGCGGTCGGCCCGGACCGCCTCGTCGAACGCATGCGTGGTGTCAACCGCCGTCGGTCCCATTCCGGTCTCCTTGGACAGTGCTCGAAAGGTTGCCGCCTGCACTCGCGCAGCCGGTCTTTCGCGGCCTGCGCGCCCGCGGCCAAGGTCATTTCACGTCAGCGTCCTTGGCGTCGCCCGATGCGGCCAGCCCCGCGCCGGGGTCGCGGCGTTCCCGCTCGACGGCGTCGAGAGCGACGCCCGCCGACCGTGCATCCACTCCCCGGGCTGTCCGCATCCCCGGCGCTGTTGCTCGATGTCGTCTCGAGCGCCAGCCGTCGACGCCTGGTCACTCCGTTCTCGCAATCCGGTACAGCTTCGACTGGGTGCGCAGAATCACGCTGCCCCGCGCCACCGCGGGGGTCGAAAGCGCCATCTCGTTCAACGGGTTCTTGTGGAGGATCTCGAACTCGGGCCCCGCCTTGACCACGAAGGTGTCGCCGTCCTCGCTCAGCAGGAAGATCTTCCCGTTGTAGCCCCACGGCGACGCGGTGAAGCCGTTGCCGATCTCGAGGCGGCGCCGGCCGTAGATCTCCTCCCCGGTGGCCGCGTCGTGCGCGAGGAGGAAGCCGCGGTCGAGCAGGGTGTAGTAGATGTCGCCGTAGACGAGGGCGGTGGTGTTGTAGGTGCCGAGAAGCGGATAGGCCCACACCACGTGGGAGTCCTGCGAATAGGTCCGGCTGCCGGGGAACCCCTCCTGCAGGCCGCTCGCGACCTCCTGGTAGATGGAGATGTCGCCGGCCGCGCCGGGCTGGATGGCGTAGACGGGCCGCAGGGCGCCGCCCGGGTAGCCCGAGCTGATGTAGACGAGCCCGTGACTCGTGAACGGGCTCGGGGTGGTGAGCAGCGACATCCCCCCGAGCTCCCACAGGACCTCGCCGTCGAGGTCGTAGGAGCGCACCTTCCCGGTGGCGGATGTCACGATCTCGGTGCGGAGGGCGTTCTCCCAGACGAAGGGGGTCGACCAGGTGTGCCCCGGCTCGTCGCGCTCGACCCGCCACACGTCCTCGCCGGTCTCGGCGTCCAGCGCGGTCAGGAACGACTGCGTGGTGTTGTCGTTGAGCACGTAGAGCCGGCCGTCGTGCAGGGCCGGCGACGACGCCGTCGCCATCGCCTGCATCGTGTTGAAGGTGCCGAGGTTCCGCCGCCAGATCTCCTCGCCCTCGAAGTCGAGGGCCGCCACCAGCCCGATGGCCCCGAAGTAGACGTAGACACGCTCGCCGTCGGTGATCGGGGTCTCCGAGGCGTAGCTGTTCTTCAGGTGCCGGGTGATCTCGGGCACCGCGCGATGGAGCTCGCGCGCCCACCGCACCGCGCCGGTCTCGAAGTCGATGTCGTACACCAGCCACCGGTGCTCGCCGCTCGCCGGCACCGACCCGTTGTGCTCGCCCGGGTCGTAGAGGCCGGGAATCGGCTGCACCTCATCGTCGGCCGCGCTGACCGCGGTGGTCAGGAAGATGTGGTCGCCCCAGACGATCGGCGAGCTCCAGCTCAGCCCGGGGACGTCGATCTTCCAGGCGATGTTCTCGGTCTCGCTCCACCGGTCGGGCAGGGCGGGGTCGTCGGCCACGTTGCCGGCGTCGAGCCCCCGGAACCGCGGCCAGTGCTGCCCCGCCGCGTCCGGGGCGGCAGCCAGCAGCAAGCCCATGCCGAGAACGCCGATCAGGATGCGCTTCATCGTGTCGCTCCTAGCCCGCCAGTCGTCGCCTTCGGCTCCGCTTGGCGCCCGACCAATCCTCCGGGAGCCCGCCGTTCCACGGCGCAGACTCCCGGCCCGATCCGCGCCGGTGATGGCCGCGCGGCCGGCAATCCATCGATTGTACCAAACCGCCCCCTGCCCCGCCGCGGGGCCCGAGCCCCGCGGGCAGCCGGCCGCCCGACGATGCGCTCGCCTCCTCGAACGCAGCATCGGCGAAGCGCAGCGCCATGAGGCCATCGGCACGGTCGGAGACAGCGTCGACCCGACCGCCGACTACTCTCTCGGAGCGCGAAGCGTGTAGACCAGGATGTTCGTGTCGACCGCGATCACCGCGTTCCCCGGTCGCCGTAGATGGTGTCCCGCAGGTCCTGCCACGAGTACGACTCCAGGGGGTCGGGCGCGTCCGCGTCCCCGGCACTCAAGTCCGGCAACCGATACGGGGAACGAACCGCCGGCGTGGCCAGCACTTGGCGGAGCCCTTCCTCGACCACGGCGCGCAACGGCCGACCGAGCCGCCGGGCATGCCGCTTCGCCCGAATCAGGAGATCGTCGTGAATGTCCAGTGTCGTCTTCACGACCCCCATACTACCCATAAAAGGGGGGTTATGGGATAGCCTCGGGAACCGAGAATTCGAGGAGGATGGAATCGCGGCCGCGGGGACGGAATCGAGGACCTTCTCACTCCAGCGCCAGGACCGCGGCGCGGAGCTCCGTCACGTGCAGCGCCCGGATCGGGGTCGACCCCACCGCTGGCGACGCGTCCGTCCAGCGCGGCGCTGCTCGCCCCGCCGCAGAGTACGCCTCGGCCAGCGCCGACCGCAGCTCGAGCAGGTGCACGCGCCGGACCCGCGTCACCCCCGCCCGCAGGACCGGGTCGGTCCAGGAGAACCGCAGCAGACCCGCTCCGCTCCGCAGGGCGTCGATCCGTGTCCGGAGCTCCGCGAAGTGGACCGCCTTGACCGGCGTCACCCCAGGCTGGAGCGGGTCATCGGTGAACGGCTCCGACACCGACGACGACACCGTCACCGTGAAGGACTGGGTGGCGCTCAGGCCGCCCGGGTCCGTCGCCGTCACCCGGATCGTCGCCGTGCCCTCCCCCACCACCGTCAGCGTCACCCGGGCGCCCGCGGCGCTTGCCGCCACCACCCGCGGGGCCGACGACGACACCGTGTAGGTCAAGGCGTCGCCGTCGGGGTCCACGAACACCCGCGACACGTCCACGGTCAGCGTGCCGTCCGGGGCCAGAGTCCGGTTCGGCAAGGCTCCCGCCGGCGCCGGCGGCCGGTTCGACGGGTCGGCGCAGCGGATGGGGCCGGAGGGCGTGGTGTTCAACAGCGTCACGAACATCGTGGCGTCGTCCGCCGTGCCGTGGCGGCCGTCGGGTCCGGCGTCCGGATACGGAACGACGAAATCGATCGCTCCGTCGCCGTTCACGTCGGCAGGCACAGCGCCGGACCCGAAATAGCGATCCGATCCGGCGAATGGGACGGGAGACATGGCCTGGAACCGGCCGCTTCCGTCGTTGCGGTACACGAGCGGCGATTCGGTGCGCACCGGGCTGCTCATTCGCGACATGACCAGGTCCTCGCACCCGTCACGGTCGACGTCGCGTATCAGGGGTTCCGCGGCGTTGTACAAGTGGTCACCGTCCGCGTTGCGCTCTGACAGAGTGGCGCTCTGATCACCCATCCAGATTGTCGTTTCGTCAGCGAACGACGCCCCGCCTCGGTTCGCGAGCACCTGAACGTATCGGCCCGTGAACGGAATCACGTTCGGCAGAGCATCGTCGTTGCGCGGGTGCACCATCAACAGGTCCTGGAATCCGTCGCCGTTGACGTCGAAATGCGTCTGACCGCTGATCGACGTGTAGCCTTCGTTGAACGCCGGCCGCGGCAGCTCGATGCGTGCCGGGTAGCTTCCAGTGCCGTCATTGATGAGGACGATGCTGAACTGATTGACGGTAGCGGGATCGATGCCCCGGTTCTGCCCGAGGGCGAGGTCGAGATCGCCGTCGTCGTCCAGGTCCACGAGGTGCCCCAGCAAGTGATACCAGGCCTCCGGCCAGTTGTAGCGCAGTTCAGGTGGAGCGCGAGCCTCGTCGACCGTGAATGTGCCGTCTCCGTTGTTCACCATGAAGTGGCTGGAGACGTTGGCCCCGCCGATGCTGTCAACCCACAGGTCGACATCGCCGTCGCCGTCGATGTCGCCCGACGTCGCCGACTTCAGATGGAGGTCGGCGGGTCCGGAGTAGCGAGGGTTCGGCCGCGTCTCGTGCTCGCGTCTGACCGCGTCCGCCAGCCCGTCCGACGGCCAAAGCCTGCCGTCCCGGCCGCTCAGGAACAGCTGCGGCGGATTGCCTACTCCGGTCCTCTGCGCGAACACGTAGACGCCGCCGTCGAAGACCGCGACGTCGACCAAGCCGTCGCCGTTGAAGTCGTCTGCAACCACGATCGGGTTGCGCACGTCGATCGTGCCCTCGACCAGCTCCGGCGCGTGCCTGAAGCCGCCGTCCCCCTCGCCGACCAACACGTGCAGCGGCGCCTTCGTGAATCGATCCTCGGCCCTGTTGCCGTCGCGGAAGTCGCGCCCGCCCGCGAGGATGTCGTCGTGTCCGTCCCCGTTCAAGTCCGCGACGGCGTGCACGGCATTGAGCGCGCCGAGACCGGGCACCGTGACGACGCGCAAGAAGTCCGGCGGTTCGACGCAGATTGCTCCGTCGAATTCGGAGATCGAGGCCAACCAGGCTCGTGCGCCGGGCGTATCCGGTACGCACAAGCCGCTGCCCTCGAGCGGCAACCAATCGAGGGCGGTCAAACGGGTGAGGCTCTCGGGGAGCGGACCGCTCAACATGGTGTAACGGAAATCCAAGGCCGTGAGGTTGACCAAGTTCGCCAATTCGGGTGGAACTCGACCACTCAGCGGGTTGATGCCGAGCAAGAGTTCATTCAGGTTGGCCACTTGCGCCAGCTCCGACGGGACCGCACCCATCAACCGGTTCGCCTGCAGGATCAGCGACTCGAGATTGGCCAAATCGCCCAACTCCACCGGGATGGGCCCCGTCAACCCCCGGTTGCCTCCAATCGCCAGCCACCGCAACTGGGACAGCGCGCCGAGCTCGGCCGGCAGCGTTCCCGTCAACCCGTTGCCGATGAAGTCCCGGGACGTCTCGACCCAGCCGCCGAGGCGCAGCCCGGTGACCCGACCGTCCTCGCCCGCCTCGACCCCGAACCAGTCCCCCAGCGGCGCGTCCGACAGCCAGTTGGTGTTGTCGGTCCAGCCGTCGCCGTCGGTCACGTGGTAGAGCGCCTCCAGCGCCGTCCGGTCCGACGCGACGCCGTCCTGCGCCACAGCGTCGGCCGCAACCGCTACTGCGGCGGCGGCAAGCACCCCGGCGGTTCGTCGCATGCTCAGTTCCAGGGCCTACCCACGGCGTGCAGCTCCCATTCAGATCCGCCGGGAGGGTATTCGTTCTAGCTTGAATCCCATGACGCTGTCGCCTACCAGTTTGGCGGGTGCCGACCAGACGTGGTCCACCCAGCGGGGGGTGCTGCAGGTCGCGCTGCCCCGAGACCGCCGCTCCTGGCGCATCCCTCGCGGGAGCGCGAGATCCGGGGTCGACGCTCCTGTCCACTCGTCTGTACGAGATGGGCTGTGCCAGACCGGCCAGACTTCCCCTGTTGCCCCCGCCCCCGCCCCGTCGAACCGCGCCCGTGATCGCCGAGATCGGAGTTGACGTAGCCCCCAGTTATCCGACCCAAGGAAGCATCCAGGCGAAGGAACGGCGGGTTGATCACCGCCCGCCACTGAGCCCGGTACGGACCTCGACCCACCTCGAAGGGGCGGTGCTCGCCCTGAACCACCGCCTCGCCCCGGATGCGCACCCCGTGCCGGCGCACGCCTGGAACCGACGGGGACCGGACGCAACCCACCGTGGCGCATCTCGCCGGTAGCGGGACGGTAGAATGGGCCATGGCCGACTTCGAACCCCAGCCGCACGTTCCGCGCGACGGCGCGTCGCCGGACGCGGCGGCGACGCTGGCGGACGCGTTCCCCGGCTCCACGCCCCGGCGCGTGCCGCGGAGCGCCATCGACACCTGGGAAGGCCGCCTGGAGTTCTGGGACGCCGAGACCGAGATCGCTTGGGTCGCGGAGCCCACCACCCCGTACCACGAGTGGCCGTCGCGCAGGTTGACGGCGCTCATGGACCGCATTGCAGCCGAGCGCGGGTCGGCCATCGCCTGCTACGGCTCGATGGACCTGACCCAGCGGGACGATCACGGCGCGCCGCGGCGCATCCTGCAGGCCGACGAGTCCGTGTACGTGCATCCCCGCCGAGCCCGCCTGCCGGGCCCCAAGGAGATGCTGGCCGGCGAGCACGACTTCCCGGACGTGGTGCTCGAGGTGGATCACACCACGGACGTGCGGCGGGCCAAGCTGGGGCTGTACGAGGCGTTCGGCTTCCCCGAGGTATGGGTGGAGCTGCCGGACCGGCCGCCGGCCGGCGGGGTGCGCCGGCGGCGGCCGGGACTGACCATCCACCGCCGGGTGGCGGGCGCCTTCCGGGCGTCGGCGGCGAGCGGCGCGTTTCCGGGCTGGACGGCGGCCGAGATCCACACCGCCCTCAACGAGACGCAGCTGTCGGAAGCGACGTTCCGGGTGCTGCGCCGGATCGGCGCCGCCCTCGGCGCGCGGGACGGTACCGGGCCTGACGACGATCCGATGCTGGGCTGGCACCGGCGGGAAGGCGTGGCCCGGGGCCGGGCGGCGACCCGGCTGGAGATGGTCCGCGAGATGCTGCGGGCGCGGGGCATCGCATTCTCGGACGAGAGTCTGGTCGACCTGCCGGCAGTCGACGAGGTATCCGATGACGTGCTGGTCCGCGCGGCGCTCTCCTGCCACCGACGAGGCCGACTTCCTGACGCGGCTCCGGCGCGGCTGAGACGGCACGCCGTCAGGCCGTCGGCATGGAAAACGGCGAGAACAACGGCTACACTAGACGCGCCCGCGGGGCACGGCGCGCCGAGCGCGCCGGTCAGGCACGGGCAGCCGGCGAGCACGGCCGTCACCCGCGGGTGTGGCCCGGCCCCTCACTGCCCGCAGACGACGGGAGACCCACGGGTGTGGCCCGGCCCCCTCACTGCCCGCAGACGACGGGTAAAGGCGCGTGACACGGCGGTCGGAACGGCCGTCGCGGGACGGGAGCGATCGGACGATGCTGAACGCCAGATCGGTCGGCCCCTTCGCGATCGGCGTCTGCATCGCGCTGGGAGCTCCAGGGAACCTGTGGGCCGAGACCCGGACGGCCGAGGTCGACGCGGCCCAGACCGTCGTCGACAGGACCTGCCGCCGCTGCCACAACGACCGGGCGCGTTACGGGAACCTGTCGCTGGACCGCTTCGCGGTCGCGGACGCCGCCGGCGACCGTCCGCTGGCGGAGAGGATCATCCGCAAGGTCCGGACGGGCCTGATGCCGCCGGCGGGGACCGCCCGTCCCGACGAGGCCGAGCTGCAGTCGCTCGCCGGCGCCCTGGAGGCCCTGGTCGACGACGCCGCGGCGGGGCAGGCGCTCCCGGCGCGCCGCAGCTTCCAGCGACTCAACCGCGCCGAGTACGAGCGGTCGATCCGCGATCTGCTCGCGCTCGACGTCCAGGCCGGCGACTACCTGCCGCTCGACACCAAGAGCGCGGGGTTCGACAACATCGCCGACGCGCAGCTGCTCTCCCCCACCCTGATGAACGGCTATCTCCAGGCCGCGGCCGAGATCAGCCGCTTGGCCGTGGGCGACCCGACGGCCGGTCCCCGCGAGGCGACCTACAAGGTCACGCGGTGGGTGTCGCAGCGCGAGCAGGTCGAGGGGGCCCCCTACGGCTCGCGGGGCGGGATCTCCGTCGTGCACACGTTCCCCGCCGACGCGGACTACCGGTTCCGGGTCTCGTTCCACCACGAGACCACGGGCGAGCTCTTCGGCAGCGGCCGCGGGGCGCTGCACACGACGGAGCATCCGGAGCAGATCGAGGTCTCGATCGACGGCGAGCGCGTGGCCCTCCTCGACATCGACCGGTGGATGCACGTCTCGGATCCGGACGGCGTCAATCTCCGCACCGGGCCGATCCGCGTCACGGCGGGGCCGCACCGGGTGTCGGCCGTGTTCATCCGCCACCTCGAGGGCCCCGCGCAGGACCTCATCTCGCCCCACGAGTGGTCGCTGTCGAGCACGAGCGTGGCCAACGCCTACGGCTTCACGAGCCTGCCGCACCTCCGGGACCTCGCGATCCGGGGGCCGCTCGACCCCGTGGGGGTCTCGGACACGCCGAGTCGGCGGCTCGTCTTCAGTTGCCGGCCCGCAACACCCGGCGACGGGCCCGCCTGCGCCCGCGAGATCGTCGACCGGCTCGGGACCGCCGCCTACCGCCGGCCGCTGACCGGCGACGACCGCCGGTCGCTCATGGCCCTGTACGAGGGCGGCGCGGCCGAGGGCGGGTTCGAGGCGGGCGTCCGGATGGCGATCGAAGGGATTCTCGCCAGCCCCCACTTCGTGTTCCGGTTCGAGGCGCCGCCGGCCGGGGCCGACCCCGCGGGTGTCTTCGCCGTCTCCGACCACGCGCTGGCGTCGCGGCTCTCCTTCTTCCTCTGGGCCGCGGGCCCCGACGCCGAGCTCATCGACCTCGCCACCGCCGGCCGCCTGTCGGACCCCGCGGTGCTCGACGCCCAGGTGCGGCGCATGCTGGCCGACCCGCGGTCGGAGGCCCTCGCCACCCGGTTCGCGGCCCAGTGGCTGCGGCTGCCCGACCTCGACGCGCTGCACCCCGACGTCCGGACCTATCCCGACTTCGACGAGCAGCTCAAGCACGCCATGCGGCGGGAGACGGAGCTGTTCTTCGACCACCTGGTACGGGAGGACGGGAGCCTGATCGACCTGTTGACGGCGGACTACACCTTCGTCAACGAGCGCCTCGCCAGGCACTACGGGCTTCCCGGCGTCGCCGGCGAGCACCACCGCCGCGTGACGTGGCCGGCCGGCCAGCCGCGCCGCGGGCTGCTGGAGCAGGGCAGCGTGCTGACCCTCACCTCCTACGCCGACCGCACGTCGCCGGTGCTCCGCGGCAAGTGGGTGATGGAAGTGCTTCTCGGCAGCGAGCCTCCGCCCCCGCCGCCCGACGTGCCCGACCTCGACGACACCGCGACCGCCGACGGCGGCCGGCTGCTGTCGGTGCGGGAACGCCTCGAGCAGCACCGGCGGAGCCCCGCGTGCAGCTCCTGCCACCGGATGATGGACCCCATCGGGCTCGCCCTCGAGCACTACGACGTCACGGGGGCGCTGCGCGTCAAGGACAACGGCAACCCGATCGACGCGTCGGGCGAGCTGTACGACGGCACCCCCGTCGCGAGCGCCGCCGACCTGCGCGCCGCCATCCTCAAGCGACCGGGCGCCATCGCGCACACGTTCACCGAGAACCTCATGGCCTATGCCCTGGGCCGCCGCGTCGAGCACTTCGACATGCCCGCGGTGCGCGAGATCGCCCGCGCGGCCGAGGCGGACGGCCTGCGCCTGTCCCGCTTCATCCTCGAGATCGTCCGCAGCCCCGCGTTCCGCACGCAGGGCCGGGCGCCGGCTTCCGTGGAGGACTGACCAGCATGGCCTTCGTCACCGGCAAGCATCTCCCCCGGCGTACGTTCCTGCGGGGCGTCGGGGCCACCGTGGCCCTGCCCTTCCTCGACGCGTTCGTGCCCGCCGGCCGGCCCTGGCGCCGGGTGGCGGCGGCCCAGTCGCTCGACGACCCGACGCGGCTGGTGTGCATCGAGAACGTGCACGGCGCCGCCGGCAGCACCGCCTACGGCGCCTCGCGGCACCTCTGGGCGCCGGCCGCGACGGGGCGCGGGTTCGACCTGACCCCGAGCGCGCTGAGCCCCCTCGAGCCGTTCCGCGACGTGCTGACCATCGTCAGCGACACCGACGTGCGGCCGGCCGAGGCGGTCACCCCCCCGGAGATCGGCGGCGACCACTTCCGGTCGAGCGCGACCTTCCTCACCCAGTCGCATCCGAAGCAGACCGAGAGCTCCGACGTCCGGGCCGGCATCTCGCTCGATCAGCTCTACGCCCAGCGGTTCGGCCAGCGCACGCCGATTCCGTCGATGCAGCTCTGCATCGAGAACGTCGACCAGGCCGGGGGCTGCGCCTACGGCTACTCGTGCGTCTACACCGACACCATCAGCTGGGCGTCGCCGACCGAGCCGCTGCCGATGATTCGGGATCCGCGGCTGGCGTTCGATCAGCTCTTCGGGGCCGGCGCCACCCCGGGGGAGCGCGCCGTCCGGCGCCGGCAGCAGCGCAGCGTGCTCGACTTCATCAACCGGGAGGTGGCCCGGCTCGCCCCCACCCTCGACAACGCCGACCGCCGGCGCATGGACCGCTACCTGACGGACATCCGCGAGATCGAGCGGCGGATAGAGCGCGTCGAGGCCCGCAACCTCACGGGCGAGCCCCGCGAGCTCCCCAACTCGCCGCCGGGCGTTCCCGATTCGTTCGACGAGCACGTCCGGCTGATGTTCGACCTGCAGGCGCTGGCCTTCGAGACCGACGTGACGCGGGTCTTCTCGTTCAAGCTGTCGCGCGACGCCACCGGACGCGTCTACCCGGAGAGCGGCGTCACCCGGGGCTTCCACCCCGCCTCGCACCACGGCGGGCGCGAGCGCAACATCGAGGAGTTCGCCCGGCTGAACCGCTATCACGTGAGCCTGCTGCCCTACTTCCTCGGCAAGCTGCGGGCGCTCGAGGAGGGCGACGCGACCCTCCTCGACCGCTCGATGGTCATCTACGGCTCGCCCATGGGCGACCCCAACGTGCACAACCACAAGCGGTGCCCGCTCTTCGTGGCGGGCGGGGCCAACGGCCGGCTGCCCGGCAACCTGCACCTCCGCGCGACGCCGGGGACGCCGATGGCGAACGTCATGCTCGACCTGATCCAGCGGCTCGGCGTCGACGACGTCGAGCGGTTCGGCGACAGCACCGGCGCGTTCTCGCTGAACGCCTAGTGTCCCGGCCGTGAAGCTCGTGGAATCTATAGATCACAGCAAATACCTGTGAACACTGGACATAGCCCACACAACACTGTTCCGCGAACCACGGTTGCGGGACACTGGCGAGGCTCGAGGCTCCGCCTCGGACCGTCGGGGCATATGGGTCGAGCCGATCGCTGAACAAGGGTGAACGAAACACGATCCGAACTCGCTCTCAACCGTGAGGAAGTCGGGCCGTTCGAAGGCATCCGGCGTGTCGCGTCAGCAGACGGCCCGCGCCCGCTATTCTGGAGAAACTCATGCTTCGAGTCCGGACCGGCGTCCTCATCACCCTGCTCTGCGCGGGATCCGGCCCGGCGTGGGCCGCCGGCGACGCGCCCCTCGCCGACGCGGTCATGCGGCAGGACGACGAGGCGGTGCGCACGCTGCTCGCGGCCGGCGCCGACGTCGACGCGCCGCGCGGCGACGGCATGACCGCGCTGCACTGGGCGGCGCGGCTCGGCGACCTGGCGAGCGCCCGCCGGCTGCTCGCGGCGGGGGCGGACTCCGAGACGGTGACCCGCCTCGGCCGGCACACGCCGCTGCACGTCGCGAGCCGGGCCGGCCACGCCCCGCTGGTTGCGGTCCTGCTCGAGCATCGCGCCGATGCGGAGGCGCGGACATCGGCCGGGGCCGCCCCGCTGCACTTCGCTGCCCAGTCAGGCGACGCCGACGCGGTCGAGGCGCTGCTTGCGCACGGCGCCGACCCCGACGTGCGCGAGCCACGGTGGGGTCAGACCCCCCTCATGTTCGCGGCGGGGGCGGCCCGGACCTCGGCCGTCGCCCCCCTGCTGCGGTGGGGCGCGGACCCCGCCGTCACCGCGACGGTCGTGAACATCAGCGCCCGCAACGCGTTCGACCAGGCGGACAGCCGCCGTCGGCGCGGCCGGATGGCCCGGCGCCTGGCGAACCCGACCCCCCGCGGTGCGCTCGGCCGGGCGGACGTCGGCCGGAGGGGCGCCCCGGCGGCCGACTCCAGGACCGGACAATCGATGAACCGCGCCGCCCGGCGTTTCCGATCGATCCGCCCGGGTCCTCCGCCCCGGCCACGACCGCCCGTCCAGTCCTACCGGACCCCGCTTCGGCCGCGAGCCGCGACGCCGGCGGCGGAAGCCGACCGGGGCGGAGAGCCGGAACCCCTCGGCTACGCCGATCTGGTGGGGACCCACGGCGGCCTGACGGCGCTGCTGCTGGCCGCGCGCGACGGCCATGCCGATGCGGCGCTGGCCCTGATCGCGGGCGGGGCCGACGTCAACCAGGTGAGCGCGGCCGACGGCACGAGCCCCCTGCTCATCGCGTGCATCAACGGGCACTTCGATCTGGCCCTGCGGCTCCTCGAGGCGGGGGCCGACCCCGCGCTGGCGAGCGACGCCGGGGCGACGCCGCTCTACGGGGCGCTCAACATGCACTGGGCCCCGAAGGCGCGGCACCCCCAGCCGACCGATCACCTGCAGCAGGCCGCCTCGTACCTCGACGTAATGCGGGCGGTGATCGAGGCGGGGGCCGACGTCGACGCGCGGCTCGAGCGGTCGCTCTGGTACACCACCTACAACCGGGATCTCCTCGGGGTCGACCGTGCCGGGGCGACCGCCTTCTGGCGCGCCGCCTACGCCCTCGACGTCGAGGCGATGCGGCTCCTGCTGGAGCACGGGGCGGACCCGCACCTCCCGACCGTCACGGTGCCGAACCGCCGCCGCGTGCCCCATCCCGATCCGTCCGGCCTGCCGCCCGTTCCCCTCGGCGGCCCCGCCGTGTCTCCGCTGCTCGCGGCCGCCGGCGTCGGCTACGGCCAGGGGTATGCAGGGAACTCGCACCGTCACGTGCCCGGCGGCTGGCTGCCCGCGGTCCGGTACCTCGTCGAGGAGGTCGGCCTCGACGTCCATTTCCGCGACCACCACGGCTACAACGCCGTTCACCACGCCGCCGCCCGCGGAGACAACGCCCTGATCCGCTACCTCGCCGACCGGGAGGTCGACGTCACCGCGGTCAGCCGTCGCGGCCAGACGACCGTCGACATGGCCAACGGCCCCGTGCAGCGCATTCAGCCGTTCCCGGAAACCATCGCGCTGCTCGAGAGCCTGGGCGCGAAGAACAACCACCGCTGCCTGAGCTGCTAGCACCATTCGTCACCTGCGGCTCCGCGACCAACTCTTCCGGCCTCCGCGCCGGTTGCCATGCAGGCTCCTTCCCCGCGAGGAAACCCGGGCTGCGCGCCGAGGGCTCTGCGCGACCGCGGAGCGGGGCGCAGTACGCCGCACCGCCGCCGAGGCGCAGCCCCACCCCGCCCCTTTTGGGTTATCATGGCCCCTTGATGCCCCCCGCGCCCGTCGAGGTCGCGCTCACGGTGCGGCCGCGCACGCGTATCGATCTCGTCGATGTCCGCCGCCGGGTGTCGGAGACCCACGGCGGCGTGCTCGAACCCTTCCCGCGGGCCCTCTACAGCTCGTTCCACACCACCGCCGGCTACCTCGATCAGAGCCTGGCGACGCGACTGAACCGGAAGCTCGGCGGCCTCGGGTCGTACCTGTCCTTCTTCCGCGAGGTGTTCCCGGAAGGCGCGGGATACAAGCACGACCAGCTCGACCTCCGCGAGGAGCTGTCCGAGGCGCAACGGCGGACCGAGCCCCGCAACGCCGACTCGCACCTCGCGTTCATCAGCGCCGGCCTGCGCAGTTGCGTGACCTACCGCGGGCGGAACGGGGAGCCGGTGTACTTCATCGACCTCGACGGCGTCAACCGCGGCCGGGCCCGCCAGCGCGTGACCACCGTGCTCGGCTACAACGCCGAGGAGGAGGTGGCCCGCGACCGCGTCACCGTGCCGATGTCCGCGCATGCCGTCGAGTCCGTGAGTCTCAAGGACCCCCGCTTCGGCGTGTTCGAGCGCTGCGAGGAGCTCATCAGGCGGCACGGCGTCGACAAGGGCCGCATCCGGCTCGCCCTCGGCCCCGGCGAGGAGCAGGCCGGCCTGACCGTCAACGAGTACGAGACCCTGCTCATGCGCCACGACCTCGCCGAGGTCCTGCGCGACCCGTTGCGGTTCATGGCCGAGAACAGCCGCGATCTGCTGTCCGATCCCCGGTCCATTCCCAACAAGACCATCAACTACGCCAAGTACGACCTGGTGCGGGTGTTCAACGAGGTGTTCGACGTCCTCCACCTGAGCGACTCGGTGGTCGAACGCATCCTTTCCCGGTTCTTCGTCGCCCCCGCCCGCCGCTTTCTTCAGGTGAAGCGCTCGGTGAGCCTGCCGGTCTCCGACCGCGAGACCCCCGGCGAGGGTCGTCTGGCCCAGGGGCGCTACCAGAGCCCGATCCTGATGCAGTGGCGGCGGAACGAGCCCTGCGCGCGCGCCGTCGACATCACCCTGACCCGCTTCCGCTAGGAACCCGTGGTGGAACCACGCGTTGCAAGCGCGCTCGACGGACGCCGGCGAACGGCCGAGGCGCCCGCCTGACAAGGGGCGACAGGGCGCATGTCGAGGCAATTGCAGCCGAGCGGCAATGCAGTCAGGCCGGGTGTTTCGCCAGCGGTCCAATGCAGCGGGGACTTCCGCCACGGGCTCCCGGCTTGCAGCCCGCAACGGGCACGCTCCCCCAAGGAGACCACGATGAACGTCGATCCGACGCGGCGCCGGTTCCTCCACACCCTGGCCGTCGGCAGCGTCGTCCGGCCTGTGCTCGCCGGCCGCCCCGCGGCGGCCCAGCCCGGCGAGGCGTTCTGGGAGGAAGTGCGCCGGCAGTTCGCGTTCCGCGAAGAGCGTGTGCCGATGAACGCGGCCAACCTGTGCCCGTCGCCGCGGGCGGTGGCCGAGCGGGTGAGCGGGCTGACCCGCGACATCGACGTCGACTGCTCGTTTCCGAACCGCGCGAAGTTCGGCCCCCTCCTCGAATCCTCGCGCGAGGCGGCGGCGGCGCAGCTCGGGGTCGACGCGGACGAGATCGCCCTCGTGCGCAACACGAGCGAGGCCAACAACGTCGTCAACGCCGGGCTGCCCCTCGAGGCGGGCGACGAGGTCGTGGTGTGGGACCAGAACCACCCGACCAACAACGTGGCCTGGGACGTGAGGGCGGCGCGGCACGGGCTGACGGTTACGCGGGTGGCGACGCCGGCCGCCCCGTCGGGCGCGGACGAGCTGGCCGCCGTCTTCGAGCGCGCCCTCACGCCGCGCACGCGGGTGCTGGCCCTGACCCACGTCTCGAACGTGAGCGGCGTGCGGCTGCCGGTGCGCGAGCTCTGCGAGGCCGCTCACCGCCGAGGCATCCACGTCCACGTCGACGGCGCCCAGAGCTGGGGCGCGCTCGACGTCGACCTGCGCGACCTCGGATGCGACTCCTACACGGCCAGCGCCCACAAGTGGTTCCTCGGGCCGAAGGAGGTCGGGCTGCTCTACGTCCGCGCCGACCGGGTCACGGACATCTGGCCGAGCATCGTCGCCCCGAGCTGGGGCGGCGAGGTCGAGCCCCGTCCCCGCGGGGCGCGCAAGTTCGAGTCTCTCGGCCAGCGGGACGACGCCGCTCTGGCCGCCGTCGCCACCACCGTCGCGTTCCACGACCGCCTGGGCATGGCGCACGTCGAGGCGCGCATCGTGGAGCTCGCGACGGCCCTGAAGACCGGGCTCGTCGAGGCCGGCTTCGAGCTCGTGACCCCGATGGCGCCCGAGCTGAGCGGCGGCGTCGTGATCGCGGCCTGCGAGCCCGATCGCCGAGGCGCCCTGGTCACGGCGCTGTACGAACGGTACGGCATTGCCGGCGCCGCCACCGGCGGACTGCGCCTCTGCCCGCACGTCTACAACACCCTCGATCACGTGCATCGCGCTGCTCGCGGTGCGGCGGCCCTCCGGGCGTGACGCTCTCGCATCGGTCCCGCGGGGCCCCAAGGTTCGTCCAGGAGTCTGCGCCGTAGAACGGCACCGCCGCCGGAGAAGGCGCAGACCCCCGGAAGCACCGTCGGGGCGCCCGTCGGAGCCGCAGGGGACGGGAGGGTCGGCCCGGCCGACGCGGCGGGCTGCCGGCGTCGCTGTGTCTGACAAGGGGGAGGGCGAACCCGTTATTGGGTATATTGCAGCCGCGAACTGCACGCAGCTCGCCCGAACGGTCGCCGCCCGCGGGCGGCGGGGACATCGCCACAGTCTGCCGAAACGACCATGACGGGAAGCCGATGATGGAATCGAACGCCGCCGACGCCGCACGAGGCATCCGCTACGAACCCGACGAGAAGCCGCCGCACGCTCTGGCCCTGGGGCTCGGCTTCCAGTACGCGATGCTCGCGGTCGCGGGCATCGTGGTCACCCCGGCCATCGTGGTGCGGGCGGCGGGGGCCGGGGAGGACTACCTGACGTGGGCGGCGTTCGCCGCCCTCGCGATCAGCGGCGTCACCACGGTGTTCCAGGCCCTCCGGCTCGGTTACATCGGCTCGGGCTACATCCTGATGATGGGCACCTCCGGGGCGTTCATCGCGGTCTGCGTGACCGCCCTCGCCGAGGGGGGGCCGGGCATGCTCGCCTCGCTCGTCGCGGCCTCGGCCCTCGTGCAGTTCGCCCTCTCGGCGCGGCTGGCCCTGCTGCGCCGCATCTTCACGCCGACCGTCTGCGGCACCGTGATCATGCTGATCGCGGTGACCGTCATGCCCATCGTCTTCGACATGCTGCCCCAGGTGCCCGAGGGCGCGTCACCGGCGTCGGCGCCGGCCAGCGCCGCCGCCACCGTCATCGTCACCGTCGCCGTGACCCTTCGCGCCACCGGCGTGTGGCGGCTCTGGGCGCCCGTCATCGGCATCGTGTCGGGGTGCGTGGTGGCCGCCGGCTTCGGCATCTACGACACCCGCCTCATCGCCGAGGCCGGCTGGATCGGCCTGCCGGCGGGCGACTGGCCCGGCCTCGACTTCAGCTTCGGGGTGACCTTCTGGTCGCTGCTGCCCGCGTTCGTCTTCGTGACCCTGATCGGGGCCATCGAGACCATCGGCGACAGCGTCGCCATCCAGCGCGTGTCGTGGCGCAAGCCGCGGGCCGTCGACTTCCGCGCCGTCCAGGGCGCGGTGGCGGCCGACGGGCTGGGGAACCTGCTCTCCGGCCTCGCGGCCACGGTGCCGAACACGACCTACTCGTCGAGCATCGCGGTGGCCGAGATCACCGGCGTCACCGCCCGTGTCGTCGGCGTGTACCTCGGCGCGGTCTTCATCGGCCTGGCGTTCCTGCCCAAGTTCATGGCCCTCATCCTCGCGATTCCGGGCCCCGTGGTCTGGGGCTACACCGTGGTGCTGCTGTCGGTCCTGTTCGTGCTCGGCATGAAGGTCGTGGTGCAGGACGGCGTCGACTACCGCAAGGGGGTCGTGGCCGGGGTCGCGTTCTGGATCGGCACCGGGTTCCAGCAGCAGTGGATCTTCCCGGACGCCCTCGGCCCGTACTGGGGCGGGCTGCTCGGGAACGGCATGACCGCGGGCGGCCTCGCGGCAATCCTCATGACCGGGTTCCTCGAGCTCGCGCAACCGCGGCCCCGGCGCCTCCGGAGCGCGCTGAACGTCGACGCCTACCCGAAGATCGACGAGTTCCTGGCCGAGTTCGCCGCCCGCCAGGGGTGGAGCTCGGCGATGACCGACCGGGTGCGCGCGGTGGGCGAGGAAACCCTCCTCTCCCTGACCACGCCCGCCAAGGACGGCGCCGCGCCGGACGGCCGGCACCTGCTGCTGACGGCCCGCCGCGACGGCCCCGCCGCCGAGCTGGAGTTCGTGGCCGCGACCGACGAGAAGAACATCGAGGATCAGCTGGCGCTGCTCGGAGACCGTGCCGGGGAAGCGCCGGGCGACCGCGAGGTCTCGTTGCGCCTGCTGCGCCACTTCGCCTCGTCGGTGCGCCACCAGCAGTACCACGACACCGACGTGGTGACGGTGCGCGTGGAGCCGACCGCCGCCGCATCCTGATCGGCGCCCTCGCGACGCCCCCTGCGCACGCCGCACCTACGGAACCGCGAAGCTCGTTCCCCGGTCGAGCCTCGGGCTCCAGGCGCCGATTTCAGGATGCGGTCGAGGAAGGACCGGATTCACGGCGGGCGCCCGCAGCGGCCGCCGTCATGGTTCGCGAGCGGCAGCCGACGCCCCACGGAAGCTCACGGAAGCGCCGCCGGAGACGAAGCATGCTACGCTGACGAGATGGAAGCGTTCACGCCTTGGCTCACGCCTGCCCTGGTGGTCGCGCTCATTGCGTGGCTCCGCTCCGAACTGGTCAGCCGAACTGACAAGCTCGAGAAGCGGTTCGACGCCGTCGACAAGCGGTTCGACGCCGTCGACAAGCGGTTCGACGGCGTCGGCAAGCGGTTCGACGGCGTGATTCGTGAGATAGCCGATCTGCGCGAACGCATGGCCAGACTCGAAGGTGCGCTCGAGGGCTTTCTCGCCGGCCGCCGAGACCGCGACGCGGCCTGACGTCGGACCGACGCGTCGAACGCGCCGCTACGGCGCGCGACCCCAGGCGGCCCCGAGCTGCGAGAAGCCGCCCACCACCCGCTTTCCCAACGCCGACGAGACGAGAACGCCGGCCAGACTCGAAGGCGCGCTCGAGGGCCTCTCGCCGGCCGCCGAGACCGCGACGCGGCTTGACGTCGGGCTGCTTCGGCTGACGCGCCGAACGCGCCGCTACGGCGCGCGGCCCCGGCCGGCTCCGAGCTCCGAGAAGCCGCCCAGCACCCGCTTGCCCAGCGCCGACGAGACGAAGTGCACCGCGAGCTCGGCCGTCTGGTTCCTCAGGTCGAGGACCGGGTTGACCTCGGCGACCTCCAGCGACCGCAGACCGCGCGACGCGGCGGCCCGCTCCATCACCGTGTGCACCTCGCGCACCGTCAGGCCCCCGGGCACCGGGGTGCCGACGCCGGGAGCGGCCGACGGATCGAGGGCGTCGACGTCGAGGCTCAGATGGAAACCGCCGGTCCCGTCGAGGACGAGACCGAGGGCCTCGTCGATGACCGCGGACATGCCGCGCCGGTCCACCTCCTCCATCGTGTAGACCCGCACGCCGAGCGACGCCACCACCGCGGCCTCGCCGGGGTCCACGCTGCGCGCCCCGATGACCGCCGCGTTCGGCGGCGACAGCCGGGGGGCGCCGCGGGCGAAACCCCCGACGCGCGTCAGGGCATCGGGCCCCTTCCCGAGAATCGCGGCCAGCGGCATGCCGTGGAGGTTCCCGCTCGGCGAGGTCTCCGGCGTGTTGGCGTCGGTGTGGGCGTCGATCCACAGGAGCCCGATGCGTTCGCCGGCGGCCTCGCCCCCCGCCGCCGCCATTCCCGACACCGTCCCCAGCGCGATCGAATGATCGCCGCCGAGGA
This sequence comes from Vicinamibacterales bacterium, assembly GCA_965207675.1. Lineage (GTDB taxonomy): Bacteria > Acidobacteriota > Vicinamibacteria > Vicinamibacterales > UBA8438 > JAJEEA01. The sequence goes on along the minus strand of CBDBMY010000011.1, from coordinate 1,436,787 downwards.
CGAGCGGCAGCCGCCCCGCGAGCTTCGCGCGCCGCACCCGTTCCGCGAGCGCCTCGAGCACCCCCGCGATCTCGTGGAGGTAGCGGGCGTTCTCGTTCCCGGGACCCGCGAGCGACTCGACCACCGGGGTGGCGAGATTGCCCTCGTCGGCCACCTCGAGGCCCAGGCTCCGGATCGTCCCGACGAGCCCCGCGTTGCGCATCGCCGACGGCCCCATGTCCACCCCCCGGCGGCCGGCGCCGAGATCGAGAGGGACGCCGATGACCGACACCGGGGCGCGGGAAGACATGGTGCTATCGTAGCGTGACGCCGCCACGGGGGTGGCGTGTTAAGGTCGCCCGCATGCTCCGCGGCGCGGCCGGTACGGCCCCCCGTCGGCACGAGGACCGGGGCGGGGGGCCTCCTCCGGCGACCCGGCTGGTGCGCGTTGCGCCGGTGCTGGCGCTCGCTCTCGGCTGCGCCCTCGCCGCGCCGGCCGTCGCCCAGTCGACCGACGCCGGGCGAGAGCGCTTCGCGTCCACCGGGCGCCTGCACTGGGATGCGGCCGTCTACCGGCGGGGCGCGGGGAACGCCCGCGGCGGTGCCGTCGAGACCCGGACCCTGCTCCGCCGCGCCCGCCTCGGCGCGCGGGGCGCCGCGGGGCGCTTCTCCTGGCTCTTCGTCGTCGATGCCGACGCCGCCGGCGGCGACCCCGCCCGCGCGGTCGAGATCGAGGACGCCGCCGTCCACTACTCGCCGTCGGACCGGCTCCGGCTCGGCGCCGGCAGGATGAAGATCCCCGTCACGTTCCAGGAGAGCGCCTCGTCGAACGACATGGCGTTCATCGAGCGGCCCCTGCCCGTCGACGCGTTCACCGACGGGCCGCTGGGCCCGAGGGTCACCAACGCCCAGGTCTGGCTCTACGGCCGCAACCACCTCGTCGAGGCGGCGCTGCACCTCGCGCGCGACGCCGGCCGCGCACCCGGCGACGATGGGCCCGCGAAGGCGCTCGGCGTCACCGGCCGCGTGGCGTTCGCACCCGTGCTGACCGCGACGAGCGCCCTGCACCTGGGCGGCTGGGTCGACCGCTCCGGCGGGCCCGTCGGCGAGGCGAGATGGGGCTACGGCTCGGAGCTCGACGCCGCGGACGTCCCGGCCCTGACCGGCCGCCGCCCCGACGGGAGACTGCGCGCGCTGGCCCACGGGGGCCTGGAAGCGGCCTGGCTCGACGGCCCCCTCTGGGCGCAGGCCGAGGTGATGGGCGGGCGGTTCGATCGAGCGGGCGGACGCGGCTTCGCCGCCGGCGGATGGTACGCCCAGGTCGGGTACGTGGCGGGCGGCGCCCGCAGGTACGACGTGCGCGAGGGAACCTGGTCCGGCACCGCCGTCGCGGACGCCGTCACCGCCGGAGGAGGAGGTGCGGTCGAGCTCGCGCTACGGTACAGCACCGTCGACTTCGGGGAGCCGGTGAACCCGACCGAGGCCCGGCCGGCCGGCGACGCCGGCCACGCCGGCCGGCAGTCGAACGTGACCGCGGGCGTCAGCTGGTACCTCACGGGGCGGAGCCGGCTGATGTTCAACGCGATACACGTCGATCTCGACGGCGCCTTCGACCACCGCCGCGGGCCCCGTGGCGGCGACGCGGCGCGCGCGTGGTACGCCGCCCCCGTCACCGGCACCTTCCGAGTCTACGGCCTGCGCTGGCAGTACCACTGGTGACGAGAGCCCGGACCCTTGCGTCGAGCAACGGGAGGAATGGGCAGGATTCTCGAGTGGAGCATGCTACGCTACTCGAGATGGAGGCGCTCACGCCTTGGCTCACGCCCGCCTTGCTGGTCGCGCTCATCGCGTAGCTCCGCTTCGAGCTCGTCGGTCGGACGGACAAGCTCGAGAAGCGGCTCGACGGCATCGACAAGCGGTTCGACGGCATCGACAAGCGGTTCGACGGCGTGACCCGCGACATTGCCGACCTGCGCGAGCGCATGGCCAAGCTCGAAGGCGCCCTCGAGGGCTTCCTCGCGGGCCGCCGCGACCGCGACGCCGCCTGACTCACCGGCTGGAAGTACTCGCCGCGGCCGGCCCGGGCGGCGGTACGGCGACTCTGCGCGGCAACGGGAAACGGCCGGCGCACTCGCCAGCGTCGCTTTACTCTGCCGCGGCAACGTCAGGTACCGCCGTCCCGGGTGTCCACCTGCCGGGCCCACACCCGGTTCGCGGCGTACCAGTCCACCAGCCGCTCGACCCCCTCCCTCCAAGCCGTGCGCGGCTTCCAGCCCAGCAGCCTCTCCGCCTTGGACGTGTCCGCCCAGGTGGCCGGCGCGTCGGCCCGATGCGGCGGATGGTGCTCCACGCTGGCGGTCCGCCCCACGCTGGCTTCGACGAAGCGCAGGATCTCCAGCAGCGGCACAGGGGCGCCCGCGCCCAGGTTGAAGACTTCGTAGCCGACGGGAGCGAGGCCGGCCACGGTGCCGCGCGCGGCGTCGTCGACGTAGGTGAAGTCCCGCGATTGCGCGCCGTCGCCGTACAGTCGCACGGGGCGTCCCTCGTACACCCACTGCACGAAGCGGAAGACGCTCATGTCGGGCCGACCGGCGGGGCCGTAGACGGTGAAGTAGCGGAGGACGGTGACGTCGAGCCCGAACTGGTGGTGCCAGGCGTGGCACAACGCCTCGGCCGCCTGCTTGGTGGCCGCGTACGGGCTCCGGGGCCGGCTCGTGTCCGCGTCCTCCCGGTGCGGCATGGGGGCGCCCGAATCGTAGAGGCTGGAGGTGGACGCCAGCACGAACTTCCGCACGCCGCGGTCGCGGCAGAGCTCGAGCAGGTTGAGGGTGCCGGTGACGTTCGTGTCCACGAAGGCCCACGGGTCCTCGACGCTGGCGCGGACACCGGCGCGGGCCGCGAGATTGAGGACGCCGTCGAGGGCCGGCCCGCCGGCGCACGCCCCGCCGAGGCCCGCCCGATCCCGGATGTCCGCCCGCCGGAAGGTGAAGCCCTCGCGCCCCTGCAACGCCGCGAGCCGCCACTGCTTGAGCCGGACGTCGTAGGCGTCGTTCAGGTCGTCGACGCCGAGCACGGCGTGGCCGGCATCCAGCAGCCTCCCGGCGACCGCGGCCCCGATGAAGCCCGCCGCCCCCGCCAGCAGGTAGTTGGCCACGCGCTCACGCGGTGGAGCCGCCGGCCAGGCGGTCCATGCCGGTCTCGTAGATCTCGCGGACCTGCGTGGTGGTCTCGCGGTAGCGGGCGAGCAGCTCGCGGCCCGACATGGGCTCCTGGAGCCGGTGCGCGAACGGGTCGACGACGTCGGGGTCCGTCGAGATGACGTTCCCGCCCGCATCGGAGGCGATTCGCAGCACCGTCTCGAGGTCGCGGAGGAAGCCGTAGGCGCCGCGCAGCGCGTCGACCTCGCCGGGCCGCAGGAAGTCGGTGCCGGGGAACGCCGCCAGCAGGCGCCGCGCCCCCGCGACCCGGAACTCGGGGCGGTCCGGCCCCTCGCGGAGCTGCAGCACCTGCAGCAGGAAGTCGATGTCGGCGAGGCCGCCGTGCCCGCGCTTGAGATCGAGGTGCTCGCCCCCCGCCTCGCCGGCGAGCTCGCGCTCGATGCGGCTGCGGATGCGCCGGGCGTAGTCCACGACGTCGGGCGACCACGGCGCGTACACGAACCGCGTGACGACGTCCGTCACCTGCTCGCCGACGGCGGGGTCACCGCCCGCGAAGCGGCAGCGCGTCCACGCCATCCGCTCCCAGATCTCGGCGCGCTCGCGCAGGTAGCGCTCGAAGGCCGCGACGGAGAGGGCGAGGGCGCCCATTCGCCCCTCCGGGCGCAGCCGGGTGTCGATCTCGTACGCCGCCCCCGCCCCCGTGCGCTTCGAGAGCAGGTCGTGGACGGCCCGCACGAACTTCTGCTGAGGCTCGAACCAGGACCCGTCGCCGGCGTAGAGGAAGACGATGTCGAGGTCCGAGTGCACCGTCAGCTCGCGGCTGCCGAGCTTGCCGAGGGCGAAGACGGCCCAGCCCGTCTCGGGACCCGCCGACGCCGGGCCCGGCGCGCGGTGGTGCGACACCACCCGCGCCGCCGCCTGCAGCGCGCAGTCGGCGACGAGCGACAGCTTCTCGTTCAGCTTGTCGAGGCGGCGCTCGGTCAGCCATTCGACGAGCGCCTTGAACTCCTCTATCGCCTTGACCCGCCGGAACGGATCGAGGCTGAACGCCGGCTCGTCCCCCGCCGTCACCTCGTCGAACCCCCGGACCACCTCGTCGCGGAACGTGTCGGCATCGACGACGGCGCGCCCGAGCGAATCGAGGAGCTCGGGGTAGGCGGCGAGCCGCGCCGCGTAGAGGTCGCCGGCGTCGAGCCCCGACACGAAGCGCCGGCGCAGCTCCTCGTCGTCGAGGAGGGTGCGGAAGAGGGCCCCGGCCGCGCCGGAGCGCACCGCCACCCGCTCGAAGCGGACGAGCATCCGGCTCAGCCCGGCCGGGGTCTCCCCCGCCAGCATCTCCGCCAGCAGGTTGGCGAGGAGGTTCCGCGACGACGACCAGCCGTGCGACGGGGCGGCGTCGAGGGCCCGCATGGCGGCGAGGGCGCTCGCCGGCTCGTCGACGCCGGCCTCGGCGAGGCGCGAACGCGCGTCGTCGTCGCTCATGTCCCCCGAGAGCAGCCGGAACATCTCGCGGCCGGCGAGGCCGCCGTCCTCCTGCTCCTGTTCGAACAGGTCGGCGTAGATCGCGTGGACCCGGTCGCGGTGCCGGTTCAGGACGTCGACCAGGGTGTCGAGGTCGTCGAACCCGAGCCGCCGCGCCAGCGCCCGCAGCCCCCGTTCCGTGCCCGAGAGGGTGTGGGTCTGCTGGCCCTGCGCGACCTGCAGGCCGTGCTCGATGTTCCGCAGGAAGACGTACGCGGAAGCCAGGTCGCGCTGCACCTCCGGCTCGATGAACCCGTGCGCGCCGAGGTGGTCGAGGGCGGTCAGGGTGTGGCCGGTGCGCAGGTCCCGCGTCTCGCCGCCGTAGATGATCTGGAACACCTGCGCGAACAGCTCGATCTCGCGGATGCCGCCGCGGCCCTCCTTCACGTTCTGGTCGAGGTCGCCGCGCTTGCCGTGCTCGCGGTCGGCCCGCGCCTTGTACCGGGCGAGCTCCTCGATGGCCGCGTGGTCCAGGTACTTGCGGTACACGAAGGGCACGGTCAGCTCGACGAAACGCCGCCCGAGGTCGAGGTCGCCCGCGATCGGCCGCGCCTTGATGAGCGCGAACCGCTCGAACGTCTCGCCCATGCTCTCGTAGTACTGCGCCGACTGCTTCAGCGAGTAGACGAGGTTGCCCCCCTGCCCCATCGGGCGCAGGCGCATGTCGACCCGGTAGAGGTAGCCCTCGCCGGTATGCGCGCTGAGCAGGGACGTGAGCCGGCGCCCCAGCTTCTGGTAGCGCCGCTGGGCGGTCCCAGTGGTGTCGTCGGGGGCGTCGTAGACGTAGATGAGGTCGATGTCGGAGCTGTAGTTGAGGTCGCCGCCGCCGAGCTTCCCCATGCCGATGACCGCGAACCGCCCCGGCAGCGGGCCCTCGGCCGCCGCCTGCTCCGCCGTCGCGATGTCCAGCACCTTGTCGACCAGGGTGTCGGCGAGGTTCGAGAGCTGGGCGGTCGTCGACGTCAGCGTCTCCCGGTTCAGCATGCCGAAGAGGTCCATGGCCGCGACCCGCAGCATCTCGCGGCGCTGGTACCGCTTGAGCCCGTCCACCTGGAGCTCGACGGAGCTGTCGCCGTCGATCAGCCGGCCCAGCTCGCGGTCGTAGTCGTGGCGGTCCGGGGGCGCGCTGTCGAGCTCGCTCCGCAGCCAGTGCAGGTAGCCGGGGTTGCGGATGAGAATCTCGCTGAGGAACGGGGAGGTCCCGAGAATCTGCGCCAGGATGTCGAGGACGTGCGGGTCCTCGTGCAGGGTGCCGATGAACGACGCCTTCGGCGTTCGCGTGGCGACGTAGCGGCAGAACCCGACGACGGCGGCGTCGGGGTCCGGCGTCGTCGCGATCTCGTCGAACAGCAGGGGGGCGAGATTGCCCAGGGCCACGCGGCTCGTCAGGTCGTCGGCGAGCTGCTGCAGCTGCTGGTCGGCGGCCGCCCCGTCGCGCACCCCGTAGCCCTCGATGAACCGCGCCGCCGCCTCCGGGGACAGGTCGGCCCCCAGGAAGATGTCTCGCGGCGCGACCGCGTCAGGCTCCGACGGCATACCGTGCCCCATGTGGCTGCGCGACCTTGCGGTCGCGTTGGAGGTCTCGCTGGCGCGAAACCTCGATGCTGCAAGCGCCCGGCGTGGTGAGAGTCACCGCTACATTCGACCAGTGCGCCGCAAGGGTTCTTGCCACCAGCGGCTACTAGGCGACGTCCGTCTCCCCGGTCCGGATCACCCAGCTCTGCTCCACCGGCAGCACGAACACCCGGCCGTCGCCGATCTCTCCCGTGCGGGCGGCGTCCATGATGATCTCGACGGCCTCGTCGACCGCCTCGTCGGCCACGACGATCTCGATCTTGGTCTTCGGCAGCAGGCTGATGTCGTACTCGCGCCCCCGGTAGATGGTGGTGTGGCCGCGCTGGCGGCCGTGCCCGCGCACCTCGGTGACGGTGATGCCGGGGATGCCGCGCTGCGCGAGGCCGTCCTTGATGACGTCGACCTTGCTGGGTCGCACGATGGCTTTGATCAGCTTCATTTGCCGTATTCCGCGACTGGTTCACCCGTCCCGCTCGAGTCGGGGTCGGTTCGTCCCTTCCGAACCGAGTGTACACGTTCCGCGCGGCCCTCGACACGCCGCCCGTGGAATCGCCGACATCCGCCGCGGCGACCGCGCGGCCCGGCCGAAGCACCGGCGCCCGGCCGGCTATCATACCGGACGGCCGCCTTGCGCGGCGCATCGCGCGGTCGCGCGTAGTGGACCGGCTTGACGGAATCGGGTGGTGGGAGCCGGGTTGGCGGCGGCCCGGCCAGTCCGGGAGCATCTCGAACTCCATGGTGCTCTCCCGCGGCATGGGAGTCGCGAACCGGCCGGGACCGCCTCGCGCAGACCCTGCCCCGGAATCGGTCCCATCCGTCGGCAGATCGAAGCTGCCCACTACCCGGTCGCGTCGCGCGGTCGCACCGGTTGTGGTACGATCTCCCGCCCGGGCTCGCGCGTTGCGCCGCCCGCGACAATCGGATCTCCGCTCAGACGAGTCGCACCGCATGGTCGTCGGCATCCCTGCAGAAACCTTCCCCGGCGAGCGGCGGGTCGCCACCGTCCCGGCGGTGCTTCCGGCCCTGACGAAGGCGGGCCTCGACGTCCTGCTGGAGCCCGGCGCCGGCGCGGCGGCGGGCTTTCCGAACGCCGGCTACGTCGAGAAGGGCGCGGCCCTCGCGACCGACCGCGCGCACCTCTTCGCCACCGCCGACGTCGTTCTCCAGGTGCGCGCCCTCGGCGGCAACCCCGACGCGGGGCGCGCCGATCTGGAGCTGATGCGGCCGGGACAGGTGGTCATCGGGCTGTCCGAGCCGCTCGGCGAGCCGAACGCCGCCCGCGAGCTCGCGGGCCGCGGCGTGACCGCGTTCTCGATGGAGCTCATTCCCCGCATCACCCGCGCCCAGAGCATGGACGCCCTGTCGTCGATGGCCACCATCGCCGGCTACAAGGCGGTGCTGGTGGCGGCCGAGGCCCTGCCCCGCATGTTCCCGATGATGATGACGGCCGCGGGCACGGTCACCCCGGCCCGCGTCTTCGTGGTCGGGGCGGGGGTGGCGGGGCTGCAGGCCATCGCGAGCGCCCGCCGGCTGGGGGCCAAGGTCGAGGCCTACGACGTCAGGCCCGCCGTCAAGGAGCAGGTCGAGAGCCTCGGCGCCTCGTTCGTGGATCTGCCGCTCGACACCGCCGGATCGGAGGGCGCGGGCGGCTACGCGAAGGCCCAGGACGAGGCGTTCTACGCCCGGCAGCGCGAGATGATGGGCCGGGTGGTGGCGGGTAGCGACGTCGTCATCACCACCGCCCTGGTCCCGGGAAAACCCGCCCCGGTGCTCGTGACCGACGAGATGGTGGCGGGGATGACCCCCGGCTCGGTGGTGGTGGATCTGGCGGCCGAACGCGGCGGCAACGTCGAGCCGTCCCGGCCCGACGAGGTGGTGACGGCGCACGGCGTCACCGTGCTCGGCCCCACGAACCTGCCGTCCACGGTGCCGTACCACGCCAGCCAGATGTACGCCCGGAACGTGTCGGCGCTGCTGCTGCACCTCGTCCGGGACGGCGCGCTCGCGCTCGACCTCGACGACGAGATCTCGGTGGGCACGCTGGTGTCGCGCGACGGCGAGGTCGTCCATCCCTGGGTCCGCGAACGTCTCGAGACGGCCTGACATCGCCGAGGTGGCCCCATGGACGCGTTTCTGCCCCTGCTGACGATCTTCATGCTCGCGGTCTTCGTCGGTTTCGAGATCATCACCAAGGTGCCGCCGCTGCTCCACACGCCGCTGATGTCGGGCAGCAACGCCATCTCCGGCATCACCATCATCGGGGCGCTCCTGTCGGTCGCCTCGCCGAACCGCGCGACGATGGTCCTCGGGTTCCTCGCGCTGGTCATCGCGACCGTCAACGTCGTGGGCGGCTTCCTGGTCACGCACCGCATGCTCGGCATGTTCCGGAAGAAGGACTGAGGCCGCCCGTGGACAGCGCGATCAACCTCGTCTACCTGGCCGCCTCGGCCCTCTTCATCCTCGGCATCCGCGGCCTGACGCATCCGCGCACGGCGGTGCGCGGCAACCTGATGGGCGCGACGGGGATGCTGCTGGCGGTGGCGGCGACGCTGGCCGACCGGCAGGTCTTCGGCGCCGGCCCCCAGGGCCTGGCCATGATCCTCGCCGGCGTGGCCCTCGGCGGGGCCATCGGCGCCACCCTGGCGCTGCGCATCGCGATGACCGCGATGCCCGAGATGGTGGCGCTGCTGAACGCCTTCGGGGGCGGGGCGTCGGCGCTGGTGGCGGGCGCGGTGCTGGTGAGCGCGACCGAGCCGTCGGCGCAGACCACGGTGGCCACCGTCGCCTCCGGCCTCATCGGCTCCGTCACCTTCTGGGGCAGCCTCGTCGCGTTCGACAAGCTGCGCGGGCTGCTGCTGCCCGACGCGCCGGTCGTCTTCCCGGGGCAGCAGGTCTTGAACGGCGCCATGGGCCTGGTCGCGCTGGGTCTCGGCGCGATGGTCGTCGCCGATCCCGGCACCATCGCCTTCTACGCGGGCCTCGTGGCGGTCGCGTCGGTGCTGGGCGTCCTGCTGACGATCTCCATCGGCGGGGCCGACATGCCGGTCGCCATCGCGCTGCTCAACTCCTACTCGGGCCTCGCCGCGGCGTCGACCGGCTTCGTCCTCAGCAACGACATCCTCATCATCACCGGCTCGCTCGTCGGCGCCTCCGGCATCATCCTCACCCGCATCATGTGCAAGGCGATGAACCGGTCCCTCGTCAACGTGCTGGTGGGGGCGATCGCCGAGGGCGGCGGCTCGAAGTCGGACGCGGACGCGGTCTACGCGGGACGCGTCAAGAGCACCTCGGCCGAGGAGGTGGCGATGCTCTTCGACGGCGCCCGCCGCACCGTGATCGTGCCCGGCTACGGCCTCGCCGTCTCGCAGGCGCAGCACCAGGTGCGCGACCTCGCGAACCTGCTCGAGTCGCGGGGCGTCGAGGTGGAGTACGCCATCCACCCCGTCGCGGGCCGGATGCCCGGGCACATGAACGTCCTCCTCGCGGAGGCCGACGTCGACTACGACAAGCTGAAGGAGATGGACGCCGTGAACCCGTCGTTCGAGCAGACCGACGTCAGCCTCGTCATCGGCGCCAACGACATCGTCAATCCCGACGCCCGCACCGACCCGTCGAGCCCCATCGCGGGCATGCCGATCCTGAACGTCGACCAATCCCGGACCGTCGTCGTCATCAAGCGCAGCCTCTCTCCCGGCTTCGCGGGCATCCCGAACCCGCTCTTCGCCGCCGACAACACGCTGATGTTCTTCGGCGACGGCAAGCAGGCGGTGCTCGACCTGATCGCCGCCGTCAAGGAGTCGTGACACCGCGTGACTTCGCGGGAGGCGCCCTGCCCCGACCCGGGCCGCTCCCATCGCAGCCACGGCCGGCGAAGGCGAGACAAGGAGTCCTGACACCGCGTGACTTCGCGGGAGGCGCCCTGCCCCGACCCGGGCCGCTCCCATCGCAGCCACGGCCGGCGAAGATGAGATGACGCAGCCCACCGATGCTCCGCCGGCGTCGGATCGTCGTCCTGCTCCTCGGAGGAGCGAAGACGAGACGGTGCGGCGGACGGACCCGACGAAGGCCATGAAGCTGGCCGGCGCGCGGCAGGCGTCGGATCGTCGGCCCGCTCCTCGGAGAGGCGAAGACGAGACGGTGCGGCGGACGGCGTCGGAGGCCGTGAAGCTGGCCGGCGTGCGGCTGGTCCGCGACCGCACGACCATTCTCGAGGACATCGACTGGCGGGTCCGCGCCGGCGAGCGCTGGGTGGTGCTCGGCCCCAACGGCAGCGGCAAGACCACCCTGTGCCAGATTCTGACCCTCTACCAGCACCCATCCGCGGGCTCGGTGACGGTGCTCGGGGGCGAGCTGGGCCGCGTCGACGTGCGGGCCCTGCGCCTGCGCATCGGGGTCACGAGCGCGGCCCTCGCCGCGATGATCCCGCCCGCCCTGACCGCCGAGCAGATCGTGGTCGCCGGCAAGGAGGCGGCGCTGGCCCCGTGGTGGCACCGCTACGACGAGACCGATTGGGACCACGCGCGGCGCTGCCTCGCCCGCGTCGACTGCCTCGGCCACGCCGGGCAGCGCTTCACGACGCTCTCGTCGGGCGAGCGCCAGCGCGTGCTCTTGGCCCGTGCGCTGATGTGCACGCCGGGGCTCCTGGTGCTCGACGAGCCCAACGCCGGCCTGGATCTCCCCGGCCGCGAGCAGCTCGTGCAGACCCTGGCCAACCTCGGCAGGAACGATCCTGACCTGCCCATCGTCCTCGTCACCCACCACCTGGACGAGATTCCCCCCGGCTTCACCCACGCCCTGCTGCTCGCGTCCGGGCGCACCGCGGCCGCCGGCCCCATCGAGGACGTGCTGACCCCGCCCGCGCTTTCGGAGTGCTTCGGCCTCGCGCTCGAGGTCGACCATCGCCACGGCCGCTGGCAGGCCCGGGCCACGCAGTTGGAATCCGGTTTCCCGGACCCATGACCGATGTGGCGTCCTGGGAGTCTGCGCCGTAGAACGACCCCCGTCCGGCCGCGTGGCGGTTTCCGTTGGCCCGGCACGGACGGCGGGGTCGGCGCCCCACGGGGGTATCTCGCAGTCGACGACCCTCTGGCGGATCACGCGGGACCAGGGCCGGGCGTTCTCGTTGGTCAGCCGCGACATCGGGGCCGCTGACCGCGTCGGCGTGGTGTTCGGCCCGGTGAGCCGACCCCGACGAGTCGGCGCCCCCGATCGACCTCGGCTCGCCGGCGCGGTCAGGAGCCCGCGAACACGCTGGCCCGCAGCGAATCGACAAGGGAGCCGACGACCCGCGTGAAGTCGCCGGTCTCCGCGTACACCTGCCGCTGGGCGGCGCAGCTGGGTCCCGCCCGCATGAGGTCGCGGATGCGCACCAGCTCGGCTTGGCTGCCGAGGCGCTTCGACACCGGCTCGATCGATTCCAGCAGACGGTGTATCGATTCCGACAGGGGCTCGAGGCGGCCTTCCTCGTCCACGATGACCTGCGCGTCGAGGGCCCAGCGGGCCGCGCGCCACTTGTTCTCGCGGACGATCCAGTAGCGCTGCACGGGCAGGTACACGCCGTTGTCGTACTGGTCGCCCAGCCACACCACCAGCGCCTGGATCAGCGCGGTCATCGCGACGATGTCGTCGAGGGTCGGCAGCCCGTCGCAGATGCGCACCTCGACCGTCCCGAACTGCGGGTGGGGCCGGATGTCCCACCAGATCTCGCGCACCGACTCGATGGCCCCCGCGCCCACCAGGGTGATCATCAGCCGCTGGAACTCGGCCCAGTTCAGGAGCCGGTAGGGGAGCCCCGCCGTGGGCAGGCTCTCGAAGATCTTCACGCGGCACGAGGCCAGCCCCGTCTCCTCGCCCTGGAAGAACGGCGAGCTCGCCGAGAGCGCGAGCAGATGGGGAATGTAGGTGGTCAGGGCGTTGAAGATGGCGATGGCCTTCTCGCCGCTCTCGATGCCCACGTGCACGTGCAGGCCGAAGATCATCAGGCGGCGGGCCGGCCACTGGCAGCGGTTGGCGAGCAGGTGATAGCGCTCGTTGTCGGTGATCTTCTGCTCGGCCCACCGCGAGAACGGGTGGGTGCCGGTGCTCGCGAGCTGGTAGCCGAGGTCATCGCACAGCCCGTAGAGCCCGCGGAGCCGCTCGGTCAGCTCGCGCCGGACCGCCGCGACGTCGGCGCACGGGTCGGTGTTGATCTCGATGGTCGACTGGATCAGCTCCGGCTTGAGGTGGGCGACGGCCGCGCGCTCGATGATGTCGGAGGCTCCCGACACCAGGTTCCCGGTCTCGGGGTCGATGATCTGCAGCTCCACCTCGACGCCGAGGGTGGGTGCGGGCGAGCCGTTGAAGGAGATGCGCATCGTCGTCACCTGGGACCGGTGGTCGAGTCCCGCCGCGTCCGGGCGCCGCGTCGGCGCTCCGCACCCGCCGGACGCGTCAGTATACCGGCTCGCGACCGCTCCATGCGGACCGGGCACGGCAGAGCGCCTTCCCTTCCTCGCGCCGGGATGAGATAGTGGACCCGTGCCCGCCGCGACGACACGCTCCACCCTGGTCCGCTACACGCTCTACCAGATCCCGGAATGGGTACTGGCCACGGGCGCCGCCGTCCTGCTGTACCGCTGGAACGTCCTGACGGGGTGGACCGGGGCCCTGCTCGTGGCGGCGGTGATGGCCAAGGACGCGGCGCTCTATCCGCTGCTGCGGACCGCCTACGAGACCGATGCCTCGACCGCCATCGAACGCCTGATCGGGTTGCGCGGGGTGGCCGTCGAGCCCCTCGCGCCGCAGGGTTACGTTCGTGTCCGCGGCGAGCTCTGGCGCTCGGAGGCGACGACGGCCGGGCCTGCGATCCACCGCGGCCACCCGGTGACCGTTCACGCTGTCAGGGGCACGACGCTGCTGGTCCGCCCCGCGCCCCCGCCCGCGTAGGCAGGGAGCCCTCCTCCAGCGGGCGACTCGCTGCTCGTGCCCGCCCCCGCCAGCGTAGGTAGGGGTCGCGCAAGCAGAAGCCTCGCGCCAGCGAAGCTCCCCCGGGACCGTCAAGCCCGCGCGGCCGAGCTCCGCGCGCGCGAGACTCCCGAGGCCGTCAGGTCGCGCAGCCGGAGTTCGCGCCAGCGAACTCCCAACGCGACCGTCGGGTCGCGCAGTTTCGCACCAGCGAACTCCCAACGCGACCGTCAGGTCGCGCAGTTTCGCACCAGCGAACTCCCAACGCGACCGTCGGGTCGCGCAGTTTCGCACCAGCGAACTCCCAACGCGACCGTCGGGTCGCGCAGTTTCGCACCAGCGAACTCCCAACGCGACCGTCAGGTCGCGCAGCCTCGGAGTTAGAGCGCCGCAGAGGGACGATAAGCCGAATTCTGTACCCGCCGCCGCCCGCGAACGGGCCGGCGCCGGGCGACGACCATTCCTCTAGCCCCGCCATCACTGGCGGGGTCGAGCAACCTACCCGGAGGCTTCGGACGGGCCGCCCTCGAACGCCTCCCTATTCGGTCTTGCTCCGTGCGGGGTTTAGCCTGCCATCCGCCTTGCGGCGGACGCGGTGCGCTCTTACCGCACCTTTTCACCCTTACCGCCCGGCGGTCCGGAACCGGAACGCCGGGAGGCGGTATGTTTTCTGTGCCACTTTCCTTCAGGTCGCCCTGACCGGGGATTACCCGGCGCACTGCCCTCCGGAGTTCGGACTTTCCTCCCCACCCGATGCCCTGAAAGGACACCGCGTGCAGCGGTCGCCTGTCCCTCTGCGGCGCGTGGATCCTCGTGTCTTCGCTCGACGTCCTCCCCGGCCCGCCAATCGTCGCCGAACGCGACCGCGAGGTCGCGCCGCGGCTTCCGACTCGGCGTCCAGCCGACCCGCCAGGAGCTCGGCACCGTTCTACGACGCGAACGCCCGGCCCGGCAACCGTCTCCTTCGGCTCCGCTTGGCGCCAAGCAACCCTGCCAGCCGCCCGCGCCGTCCTGCGGCGCGCTCCTGGCCCGCCACTCGTCGCCTTCTGCTCCGCTCGGCGCCCAACCAACCCTGCCTGGAGTCTGCGCCGTTCCACGGGCGCAGACTCCTATGCGTCCGCGTCCTGCGAGATCCCGTACTGCTCCAGCTTCTTGTAGAGATTGCTGCGCGGGGTGTCGATGACCTCCGCGGTCCGCGAGATGTTCCAGCCGTGCTCGCGCAGCTTGTCGATGAGGAACGCGCGCTCCGCCCGCTCCTTGAACTCCCTCAGGGTGCCGGCCTGACTCGCGGCGAGGCCCGCCGCGCCGTCCCTGGGCCCCGTCCGCACCACGGCGCGGACGTCGCCCACGTCGATGGTCTCTCCCGGGGTCATCACCAGCAGCCTCTCCACCGTGTTCCTCAGCTCGCGGATGTTCCCGCGCCACCGCTCTCCCGCCAGCGCCGCGGTCGCGGCCGGGGTGAGCTCGCGGGGCCGGAAGTTGTTGTCCCGGCAGAACAGCGCCGTGAAGTGGCGGACCAGCCGCGGAATGTCCTCCCGCCGGTCGCGCAGCGGCGGCACCCGGATCGGGATGACGCTGAGCCGGAAGTAGAGGTCCTCGCGAAAGCGATCGTTGTCGATGTCCTCCTCGAGGTTGCGGTTGGTGGCCGCGAGCACGCGCACGTCGACCTCGATGGTGCGGGCGGACCCGAGCCTCTCGACCTCTCCCTCCTGCAGCACCCGCAGCACCTTGGCCTGAGTGCGCAGGCTCATGTCGCCGACCTCGTCGAGGAAGATGGTGCCGCGGTCGGCCTGCTCGAACTTGCCGATCTGCTTCTGGGTCGCCCCCGTGAACGCGCCCCGCTCGTGCCCGAAGAGCTCCGACTCGATCAGCTCCTCGGGCAGGGCGGCGCAGTTCACCTGCACGAACCGCTCGCGGCCCCGCCGGCTGTTGCGGTGGATGGCCCGCGCCACCAGCTCCTTCCCGACCCCGCTCTCTCCCTGGATGAGCACCGTGCTCGTGGTGGGCGCGGCCCGCCGGATCGCGTCCGTCACCCCCCGCAGGGCCGGGCTCTCCCCCACCATCTCGTGACGGATCTCGGCGAGCGCGCGGTAGCGGCTGACCTCGGTCTTCAGCCGGTGCTGCTCCAGGGCGTTCCGGATGTTGACCTTGAGGACGTCCCCCTCGAACCCCTTCTCGAGAAACGTGAACGCGCCCTGCTTCGTCGCCGCGACCGCGGTGCTGATGGTGCCGTGGCCGGAGATGACGATCACGGGGACCGCGTCGCCGCGCTCCCGCATGCGCCGCAGGACCTCCAGCCCGTCCATCCCCGGCATCTTCACGTCGAGCAGCACGAGGTCGACGCTCTCGGCGCCGAGCAGGTCGAGGCCCTCTCGGCCGCTGCGCGCGAACAGGCATTCGTAGCCCTCGTACTCGAGGGTCATCTTGAGGGCGTCGCGCACGCCCTCGTCGTCGTCGACCACCAGAATGCGCTCGGTCATCGCCCTGCGCCGGTCATTATAAGTTCGCGGACCGGTCGGCGACCCCCGGATCGCCGGCCAGCCCGGCCGGAAGGGCCGGATGCGAAGGGTCGGGCGGCCGCGGTCCGGCCGCCACCGCGCGCCGCGAGCGGGTCGGCCCGCGCTGTGCGCCGGACCGCCCATGCGGCAGGTCGCCGACTACCCGCCACCGCACGCGGGGGTGGGCGGCACGGCGCGGCCGGCGGCGATGGGAGAGCGGCGCCCTCGAAGCGGCGGAACCGGCGTCAGCGGTCGCGAGCCAGCACGTAGTCGGGCAGGACCAGCATGGCGTCCAGCTCCGGCGTCGAGGGGAAGTCGTCGAGGCAACGTTTCGCCGCCTCGGCGAACCTCGCCGCCCGCTCGAAGGCGAGGTCGAGCACGCGATGCTCGGTCAACAGGCCGCGCAACTCGTTCCAGGCGTCGGGCGAGAATCGCCGGTCTCGCACCAGCGCGTCCAGCAGGTCCCGGGCCGGCGCCCCCGCCTTCCGGAGCAGGTAGATCGCGGGCAGGGTCATCTTGCCCTCGCGCACGTCGCCGCCCACGGGCTTCCCGAGCACGCTCTCGTCGGCGGTGTAGTCGAGGAGATCGTCGACGAGCTGGAACGCGATGCCGAGGTTGATGCCGTAGTCGCGCAGGGCGGCCTGACGGGCCTCGGACAGCCCGCCGAGCATCCCGCCGATCTGGGCGCAGCCGCCGAAGAGGTGGGCCGTCTTGCGACGGATGATCTCCAGGTGCTCTTCCTCGCTGATGTCCACGTCGCCGACCTTGGTGAGCTGATACAGCTCCCCCTCGATCATGCCCCGCGTGACGTCGCAGAGGAGCCGCACGAGGTCGAGGGAGTCGACGGTCAGGGCCATGCCCATCGACTTGATGTAGAGGTAGTCGCCGAGGAGGACGGTGATTTCGTTGCCCCACCGGGCATGCACGGTCTCCCGTCCGCGGCGGGTGACCGCGTCGTCGATCATGTCGTCGTGCACGAGGGTGGCGGTGTGGATGAACTCCACCACCGCCGCGTAGAGGGTGGCGTTCTCGCCCCGGTAGCCGCCGAGCCGCGCGCACATGAGCAGGAGGGCCGGCCGCACCCGCTTGCCGCCGCTCGCCTGGAGATAGCGGCCGATCTCGGGGATCAGCTCGACCCGCGACTCGATGTGGTGGACGAACTTCTGCTCGACCGATTCCAGGTCCGCGCGTATGGGCTCGAAGATCTCGGCGAGGTCCGGGGGGACAGAGGTTCTCGACACGGCGGCGTCTCGCGCCCCGGATTTCAGCACAGTTGCGCTCCAAGTGTCAACGCAGCAACCCTTTAGGACAGTGATCGACATGACTTTGCCAACCATGCTCAGGGCCGTCCCGCTGGCCCGCGGTTCCAGCGCGCCGCACGTGGCAAGGTGATTCCCGTCACCGTCCTCAGGACCGTGACCGATCCGGATTCGTCAGCCGGATTGGGGCGCGGCCCGCATCGTGACGCTTCGCGCATCTCGCGGACGCGCGGTCACTCCCGTCAGCGTCCCCGCGGGCCGGTTCGGGCCGCTTCGGCGACGGTGTCCCCGCCGAGGAACAGGGCCTCGAAGGCGGCCGCGGTCCGCGCCGACACCTCGTCGGGGGATGTCCCCCGCACCCCCGCCACCACCTCGACGACGCGGGCGACCCAGGCCGGCTCGTTGCGGCGCCCCCGGTGCGGTGTCGGGGCCAGGTACGGGGCATCGGTCTCGACGAGCAGCCGGTCCCAGGGCACCGCGGCGGCCGCCTCGCGCACGGCGTCGGCCCGCCGGAACGTCGCGATGCCCGAGAACGACACGTGGAAGCCGAGCTCCACGGCCCGCCGCGCCGTCGCGGGGTCGCCGGTGAAGCAGTGAAAGACGCCGCCCGGGGGCGGCGCGCCCTCCCCCTCGAGGACCGCGAAGGTGTCCTCGTCGGCCTCGCGGGTGTGGATGACGATGGGGTGCCCCAACTCGGCCGCCACCCGGACCTGGGTCCGGAACACCTCGCGCTGGACGTCGCGCGGCGCGAAGTCGTAGTGGTAGTCGAGGCCGATCTCGCCCACCGCGCAGGCGCCGGGCCGCGCCGCCACGGCCGCTCGCAGCCGCGGCTCCACCTCGTCGAGGCACGCGGCGAACTGTCCGGCCTGGTGGGGGTGCACGCCGACCGCGAACCTGACGTCCGGCCACGCCCCGGCCACCCGCTCCGCCCGGGCCGCCTCGGCCGGGTTGGTGACGTCGAGGATGCACAGCGCGCCCCGGAGCCCGGCCGTCCGGGCCCGCTCGACCACCGCGTCGAGGTCGTCGGCGAACGCCTCGTCGGCGAGATGGCAGTGCGAGTCGAACATCGGCGCGCTCCGGCCTCGACTAGCGGACCCGGGCCCCGGGAGGGGCGGCCTCGGGGTCGTCCACCCCCAGCAGGACCGGCCCGCCGTCGGGGTCCGTCGCGGCGAGAATCATGCCGTTCGACTCGACCCCCATCAGCTTCGCCTTCTCCAGGTTGGCGACGATGACGATCGAGCGCCCCACCAGGGTCTCCGGCGCGTAGGCGCGCGCGATGCCCGCCACCAGCGTGCGCTCTCCGCTGCCGTCGTCCACCGTCACCTTGAGCAGCTTCTTCGACTTCGGGATCGCCTCGGCCGCGAGCACCTTCGCCACGCGGAGCTGCACCTTCATGAAGTCGTCGAAGGAGATGCGCGGCTCGTCCACCGGCGGCGGCGGGACAGCCGCGGCCGCGGGAGGGACCGGCGCCGGGCCGGAGCCCGCCTCGCCGGAGGGCGGCACCGACCCGGCGTCGTCCGGCCCGGCCTCCGTCCCCCTCCGGTCGCCCGCCGCCGCTTGCGGCACGGGCGCCGCCGTCGAAGTGTCGTCGTTCATCGTCTTCTCTCCATCCTTCTCCGCGGCGGCCCCGACGGCCACGGCGGCGGTCTCGCCGAGGACGCCGCCGGCCTCGAGCCTCGGCCACAGCGGCGGCCCCTGGACGACCTGCCGCGCCCCACCCGACCATGCCGCATCGGCATCGAGCCGGCTGTCGGCAATCGGGCGGGTCTGCCCCATGCGCCGCCATATCTCCGCGCATGACGAGGGCATCGCCGGCCACAGCAGCAACGCCGCGATCCGCACCGCCTCCACCATCTCGAAGAGCGCCTGATCGAGCTCGGCCGCGCGGTCGGGCGCCTTCGCCAGCACCCATGGTTCGGACCGGGTGATGAACTCGTTGGCGGCGTCGACGAGATCGAACGCCGCCGCCATCCCCGCGTGGAGCTCGTAACCGTCGAGGGCCGCACGGTACCGGCGCACCACGTCGGCGGCGCGGTCCGCGAGGCGAGGCGCCGCGCCCGCCACCGGCGCCGCCCGGCCCCCGCGGTACTTGTGGGCCATGGCGGCGACCCGGTTCACCAGGTTGCCGAAGTTGTTCGCCAGGTCCGCGTTGTACCGCTCGTCGAAGCGCTCCCACGTGAAGTCGCCGTCCTGTCCGTAGGCGATCTCCTTGACGAGGTACAGGCGCAGGGGGTCGGGCCCGAGCCGGTCGGCGGCCTCGAGCGGATCGACGACGGTGCCGAGCGACTTGCTCATGCGCTGGCCCTGCCAGTGCACCCACCCGTGGCCGTAGACGACCCGCGGCAGCTCGATGCCCGCGCTCATGAGCATCGCCGGCCACACCACCGCGTGGAAGCGGGTGATGTCCTTCCCCACCACGTGCAGGTCGGCCGGCCACCAGGCCGCGAACCGCTCTTCGTCGCTGCCGTAGCCGACCGCGGCCATGTAGTTGGTCAGGGCGTCGAACCAGACGTAGACGACGTTCGACGGGTCGAACGGCAGGGGAATCCCCCAGCGCTGCCCGGTCCGGCTGATGGAGATGTCCTCGAGGCCGCGCTCGAGCAGTCGCAGCATCTCGTTGCGGCGGACCTCGGGCTGCACGAACCCCGGGTGGGCCGCGTAGTGCTCGAGCAACCGGTCCCGGTACCGGGAAAGACGGAAGAAATGGTTCTTCTCCTTGAGCCAGTCCGGCTTGCTGCGGTGCACCGGGCACTCGCCGTCGACGAGGTCCTTGTCCTGCTTGAAGGCTTCGCACGAGACGCAGTACCACCCCTCGTACTCGCCCTCGTAGAGGTCGCCGGCGGCGGCGATACGCTCGACGAGGGTCGTCACCGCCACCCGGTGGCGTTCTTCGGTGGTGCGGATGAAGTCGTCGAACGACACGTCGAGCTTGGCCCAGACCTCGCGGAACACGCCCTCCATCCGGTCGCAGAAGGCCAGCGGATCGAGCCCGAGCTCGGCCGCGCGCTGGAAGACGTTCTGCGAGTGCTCGTCGTTGCCCATGACGAACCGCGTGGAGAGGCCGCACAGGCGGCGATAGCGGGCGATGACGTCGGCCGTCACCTTCTCGTAGGCCGTGCCCAGGTGGGGCCGGCTGTTGACGTAGTCGATCGCCGTCGTCAGATAGAAGCGGTTCATCTCTGCTGCACTCCGACCGCTGGCAGAGGGCCGCGCCGCTGCTCGTAGGCGGTGCCCAGGTGGGGCCGGCTGTCGACGTGGTCGATCGCCGTCGTCAGATGGAAGCGGTTCATCTCTGCTGCACTCCGACCGCTGGCAGAGGGCCGCACCGCCCCCGGCCTGCGGCGCGCCGTGCCCCGACGCGCGGCTCGACCGGCCGCCCCCGTCAACGACCGCGCGCCCCCGCCGCCCATCCGGCGTCGCGCGACGCCTGCACGGCCGCGGCGTGGACCTCTTTCGCCGACACGCCGTGCTCGCGGGCCGCGCGGGCGCAGTCGTCGAACTCCGGGGCCACGTTGACCACCGCCGCCCCGCGACGCGCCACCTTGCATCGTATCTCGCCGTAGCCCGTCGCCACCGGCACGATCTCGCGCGCCAGCACCTCCCGGGCCACCTCCCCGTAGCGGAGGCCGATGGTGCTCGTCTCCCGGAACAGGGCCTCGCAGACGGCTTCCCGGCGCCCCGGCGGCGCGAGGACCGTGACGTGCGTCCCCGGCCGGTTCTTCTTCATCTGCACCGGCGTGTAGAACACGTCGAGCGCCCCCGCGTCCTGCAGTCGTTCCATGAGTACCCCGAAGATCTCGGGATTCATGTCGTCGATCTCGCACTCCACCGAGACCACCCGTTCGCCGGGGTCACCGGCCGCCGCCTCGCCGACGAGGACCCGCAGCACGTTGGGATGGCCCCGGGGGTCGCGCGAGCCCGCGCCGTAACCGATGCGCTCGATGCGCATCGCCGGCAACGGGCCGAACTCGCCCACGAACTCCGCCACCAGCAGCGCACCGGTCGGCGTCAGCAGCTCGCCTCCCGGCGGCCCCGCGTACACCGGCGCCCCCTTGATCAGCTCGGCCGTCGCCGGCGCCGGCACCGGCATCGTCCCGTGGGCGCAGGGGACGGTGCCGCTGCCCACGTTCACGGCCGAGGCGACGATGCGCTCGGCCCCGAACCACTCCAGTGCGAAGACCCCGCCGACGACGTCGACGATCGAGTCGAGCGCCCCCACCTCGTGCAGGTGCACCTTCTCCACCGGCATCCGGTGTATGGCCGCCTCGGTCTCGGCCAGGCGCCGGAACAGCCGGGCCGCCCGTTCCCGCGACGCATCGGCCAGCGCCGACCGCTCCACCAGCTTCAGAATGCCGGAGAGGTGGCGGTGGGGATGACCCGCGCCGGCCGCGGGGGTCTCCGTCACCGTGAACTTCGTGGCCCCGACCCCGGAGCGGGTCACCGGCTCGGCGGAGACCGCGCATTCGTCGCCGAGGGCCAGGCTGCCCAACGCCTCCCGGAGCCGCTCGAGGGGGAGTCCGGCATCGAGCAGGGCGCCGATGAGCATGTCGCCCGAGGCGCCGGAAAAGCAGTCGAGGTAGAGGATCCTCCCCATGGGTCCCGGGAGACGTCGCGTCGGCGGAGCCTCCTACCCGGCGCGCGGGAACCTGCGACGTTCCGCGGCGCGGGCGCCTGACTCGCCCATGGCCGCTTCGGCTCCGCCGGGCGCCCAACCAACCCGCCAGGGAGTCGGCGCCTCCTCCGGGGGCGTCACCGTTCTGCGGCGCAGGCTTCTAGAGCCGCCCCATCTCCTTGAAGCTGCAGTACTTGGCGTCGGCCAGAATCACGTGGTCGACCACTTCGATCCCCATCACCAGACCCGCCTCGACCAGCCGCGCGGTCAGGGCCACGTCGTCGCCGCTGGGCGTCGGGTCACCCGACGGGTGATTGTGGAACAGCACTATCGCCGCCGCCCCCCCGCCCGCCGCGGCCCGGAACACCTCTCGCGGATGCACGAGGCTGGCATCGAGGGTCCCCGTCGACAGCAGCGCGGTCTTGAGGACACGGTGCTTCGTGTCCAGCAGCACGATGCCGAACTGCTCGACGGGGCGGGCGCCGTAGCTCGGCAGCAGGAAGGACGCGACCTCCCTGGGAGAGCCCAGCCGCTTGCGGTGGTCCGGCGGGCGCACCAGCGTGCGCCGGCCCAGCTCGACGGCGGCGATCACCTGCGCCGCCTTGGCCGCCCCGAGCCCCTTCAGGCGACACAGATCGCCGAGTGACTGCCGTGTCAATCCGTGCACGCCCTGCACCGCGGCCAGAACCCGGTTCGAGACGTCGATGGCGTTCGCGTCGCGGAACCCGTGACCGAGGACGATCGCCAGCAGCTCGTTGTCGCCCAGACCTGACGGCCCGAGACGCTCGAGCTTTTCGCGGGGTCGGTCGTGGAGAGCGAGTGACTTCATCGTACCACACGCCGGGGCCGCCTGGCCGGCCGGCTCGGCACGCCGGCCCCATCACGGACGGCTGCCACTCGAGTCGTCTGCAAGAACCGGGCACATGTGGCGGGAAGCGGGGATGCGCGGCGGTTGCCGCGGGAATGGCCGCTCGATCGCGGGTCGATCGCCGGCGTCGCCTCCTCCCTGCGGCGACGACGTACGCGTACGATGCACGGCGACGCCTCGACCGGGATTGCGGGGGCTGCGCTCCACCCTCCGGGGCCGGCGCCGTTTTCACGGCGCGGGCTCCGGACCGAGCCAGCGCCCGGTCATGACCACGTCCGCCCACCCCGTCAGATGGATGCCCTCTTCCGTCCAGCGTACGCGCTGCACGCCGCCCGGCGAAGCCACCGCGACCTCGCGGGAGGCGCCGCCGAAGGCCGCCGCCGCCACCGCGCTCGCGCACGCACCGGTCCCGGACGCGGCCGTCGGGCCGACGCCGCGCTCCCAGATGAGTATCCGAATCCGAGAGGTCGACTCCACCTCGACCAGCTCGACGTTGGTGCCCTCGGGGAAGGCCGGATGGGTGGCGAGGGCGGCGCCGAGACGGTGGAGGCGGGGCTCGCTCACCTCTCCCCCCAGCACGATGCACTGGGGGTTTCCGACCGAGAGCTCGACGACCTCGACGTGCTCGCCGGCCGCCTCCAGGGGCCGTCGACGGAGCCCGACCGGCGGGCCCATGAGGGCGTCGAACGTCGTCCTCGGGCCCGCCGCCTCGACCCGGGCCAGCGGTATGGGGCCGGCGTCGGTCTCGATGACCGGGCGCCCCAGGGAGGGCCGATCGCGGACGACGATCGCGGCCAGGCAGCGCACCGCGTTGCCGGACACCTCCGCCCGCCCGCCGTCCGCGTTGTAGAGGATCATCCGGGCGCCGGCCGCGGTGGGCGCGTGGAGCACGAGCCCGTCCCCCCCCACCCCGGCGTGCCGGTCGCAGAGGCGGCGGGCCAGCGCGGGACGCCCGGCCTCGGAGGTCTGCCCGATGGGCACGAAGAGAAAGTCGTTGCCGTAGGCGTGGGCCTTGACGAGGTCGAGAGGCATCGCTGGCGGGGTCCGTCTCCGATCAGGGCGCCAATGGGCTCCGGAATACCCAGGTGAGGCCGACGGTGACCCCCAGCTTCGGATCGAGCGCCGTCAGCCCCGTGAACAGCCCGCCGTCCAGCCGCACCGACGCGCGAGTATGGCGCAGCCCGAAGGTCATGCGGCCGCGGCTCTCGGTGCCGGGCGGCGGCGTCCCCCGGCGCGTGCTGACGCGCCCGTGGAGCTCGCCGACGATCTCCGAGGCGGCGGTGATCGCCCGGGCGAGCGAGACGCCGTAGGTCAGCACGTCGTTCTGTCGGTCGCCGCGCGTCGGGTCCGACAGGATGCCCACGCCGATGTTGCCGACGAGGCGAATCGACTGCACCGTCTTGCCGACGAGCAGCGACTGGAAGAAGTCCATGGTGTCGAGGCCGAGCCCGGTCTCGTTGCTGGCGTTCGGCAGCCGCGTCGCGAACCGCAGGCCCATGGCCGGCATCACCCCGCCTTCGTCGGCGAGCTTGACCTTGGCCCCTATCACGGCGTCCTCCCAGCCCCGCGTCGTGTCGCCGGGCACCTCGACCATGTGGGCCAGCGGAGCGTCGAAGCGCTCGGAGATGACGAGACGGCTGATGGACACCGCCTCGAGCTGGATCTCTGCCCGCGAGCCCATGCCGAAGCTGAGGCCGAGCCGCGGCCAACGCAACAGCTGCCCCTGGAGCCCCGAGGCGGGAAAGATGTGGCTCCAGGTGTTGTCGACGCCCGCCTCCAGGAGCACGAGGCCGTCCCCGACCGGCTCGGGGTCCTCGGTCAGCAACGGCCGCTGCTGGGCCGCGGCGGCCCCGGCCCCCAGACAGAATCCAAGCACCCATCCCGCCAGACGCGTCGCCCTGCCGCTCATCCGTCTCCCCGCTCAGAATGCCTTCCCGGTGTCGAGGAGGATCGTCACCGGCCCGTCGTTGACGGACTCGACCCCCATGTGCGCCTGAAACACCCCCGTCTCGACCGAGACCCCCCCGTCGCGGAACCGCCGGACGAGGTCGTCGTACACGCGGCGCGCGTCGCGCGGGGCCGCGGCGCCGTCGAACGACGGGCGCCGGCCCCGGCGGCAATCACCGTAGAGCGTGAACTGCGACACGAGCAGGATGCCGCCGCCGACCTCGCGCACGGAACGGTTCATGCGCCCGTCGCCGTCCGGAAAGACGCGCAGCCCGACGACCTTGTCGACCAGGTAGGACACGTCGTCGCGTCCGTCGTCGCGCGCGATCCCCACGAGGACCAGCAGCCCGTGACCAATGCCGCCCACCTCCCGGTCGTCGACGGTGACCCGGGCCGAGGTCACCCGTTGCACGACGGCTCGCATCGGCTTCCCGAGACCCGCGTGCGCCAGCGGCCCGCGCGGACCGGCGCCCCCGCGGCGTCCGGGCTGAGCATGCGGCGCGCAGTCATCGCCGGCGCGATCAGACGACCGCCGCCTCGCCGGATGAGGACCGGGGTGCGGGGTGGGACGCGGCCGCGGTCGCCCGGAGCTCCGCCACCGGGTTGAGGCGCCGGTCGAGAAGATGGCGCCCCGCGACGTTGCCGAGCGCCTTGAGCATCGACTGCTTGACCCCCGGATGGTCGCGCTCGAGGTCGAGCAACAGCCGCTTGACGCGCTGTCGCTGCAGGCCCAGGTCGCCGCAGGCCGGGCAGCAGCAGCCGATGACGGGCAGGCCCGCCTGGCGCGTGTAGTCCCGCGCCTCCTCCTCGCTGACGTAGACCAGGGGGCGGACGACCACGTGGCGTCGATCGTCGGACACGAGCCGGGCCGGCATCGCCTTCAGGGCCCCGGCGAAGAACAGGTTCAGCAGCAGGGTCTCGATGAAGTCGTCGGCATGGTGGCCGAGGGCGATCTTGGTCGCCCCCAGCTCGCCGGCGATCCGGTACAGGACGCCGCGGCGGAGGCGGGCGCACAGCGAGCAGGGGGTCGCCCGCTCGTCGAGCTTGTCGTCGATGATCGCGCCGATGGTCGTGTGCTCGACGCGCAGCTCCCAACCCCGCTCCTCGCAGGCCCGCTCGATCGCGTCGTGCCGGTAGTCGCGATAGCCGGAATGCACGTTCACCGCCACCAGGGTGAAGTCGACCGGCGCCCGCCGCCTGAGCGCGTCCAGCAGCTGCATCAGCGCCCAGCTGTCCTTGCCGCCGGACAATCCGACCATGACCCGATCACCGTCCTCGATGAGCTCGAAGTCGACGATGGCCTTGGTCACCTTGCGGGCCAGCTTCTTCTCGAGTGCGCTCTCGTAGGCCATGACTGCGCTGTCGGAGGTCGTCGTTCCGCACGGCGGGGCGCGACACCGGCCCGGCGACCTCGCCGGGACGCCGCCCCCGGACCATGATACGACGAAAGCGGCGGATCGGTCCGCGCGCGCCCGGACACCGCCCGGTGAAGGCACTCGACAGCACCTGCGACACGGATCGGTCCGCGCGCGCCCGGGACGCCGCGCCGGCGAAGGCGGGGTGTTGGTGATCGGTCCGCGCGCGCCCGGACGCCGCTCCAGACGGCATTGCGGGCGGCGGCGACCGCGAGATCGGTCCGCGCGCGCTCGGACGCCGGCTCAGTCGAGAAACGTCTGCGACCAGCGCTCGAGCACCATGAGACCGAACAGGAGCCGGGCGTGGTCGCGGTGGCCGGCCAGATGCTCGTCGACGCGGCGGGTGACCTCGCCGGGCTCGAACCAGCCGCGCCGCCTCACCTGGTCCGGCCCCAGGAGATCCTGCATCG
Source organism: Vicinamibacterales bacterium (assembly GCA_965207675.1). Lineage (GTDB taxonomy): Bacteria > Acidobacteriota > Vicinamibacteria > Vicinamibacterales > UBA8438 > JAJEEA01. Next base: position 1,410,603 of record CBDBMY010000011.1, on the reverse strand, counting down.
GCAGGGCCCACTGGTGCCGCAGCCAGGTCCGCGTGGGCATGAAGAACCCCGCCGTCGGCCGACGCAGCGTCGACTCCGGCAGGAGCGGGCGCAGCGCGAGCTTGAGAATGTGCTGGCGGTCGCCGTTGCGGATCTTCAGGGAGCCCGGCATCGAGAACGCCAGCTCCATGACGTCGACGTCGAGGAAGGGCGCCCGCGTCTCCAGGGAGGTCGCCATGCTCAGCCGGTCGACGCTCACGAGCAGGTCGTCGCCCAGGAACACCTGCAGGTCGGCGTACAGCTGCCGGTTGAGGAGGTCATCGGTGTGCGCGCCCTGCAGATGGCGGCGAATCGGCGCGTACACGTCGCTGTCGACGAGGGCCCGCCGAAGGGCCGGCGTGTAGATGCGCCGCTTCTCGGGAACGTCGAGGACCGTCATCCACCGGTAGTGCGCGATGTTCTCGGGGCCCGTCGCCAGCCCCCGGGCGAAGCGGCGCAACCGGTTGATGACGCCCTGCTTCTTCTCGCTGTGCGGCAGCAGGGCCGTCGCGGCCGAGAGCAGCCGCAAGGCGGCGTCGGGAGCCACCCTCGAGACGCGCCGCGCCAGCGCCTCGGTCCGGTAGGTCCGGTAGCCCCCGAAGAGCGCCGCCCCGCCGCTGCCGGACAGGGCCGTCGTCACGTGCTGGCGGGCGATCTGCGACACCAGGAAGGTCGGGAACGACGAGGCGTCGGCGAACGGCTGATCGAAATGGGCCGCCACGCGCTCGAACAGCGTCGCGAGGTCGGGGTCGACCACCGCCTCCCGGTGGTCGGTCCCGAAGTGGGACGCCACGGCGCGGGCCTGCGGCAGCTCGTCGTAGCCCGCCGCGTCGAAGCCGAGGCTGAAGGTCGCGACCGGCTGCCCGGCCGCCTTCGCCATCAAGCCGACGACGGCGCTCGAGTCGATGTCGCCGCCCAGGAACGCGCCGAGGGGTACGTCCGACATCATCTGGGCGGTGACCGCCCGCGACAGGGCCTCGCGGAGCGCCGACACCGCCTCGTCGTCGGCCCAGCTCCGGACCGGCACCGACGCCGGGTCCCAGTACCGCTCGACCTTCACCGAGCCCCGCTCGTAGAGCAGGTAGTGGGCGGGGGGCAGGTTCCGTACGTCGGCGAAGATGGTCCTGGGGTTCAGCACGTACCCGTAGGTCAGGAACTGATCCAGCGCGTCGAAGTCCATCTCCCGCGACACTTCCGGCCGCATGAGGAGGGCCTTCATCTCGGACCCGAAGAGGAGGCGTTGCGGGGTCTGCGCGTAGAAGAGCGGCTTCTCGCCGGCCCGATCGCGGCCGGCGAAGAAGCGGCGGTTGTTGGCGTCCCACAACGCGAAGGCGAACATGCCGCGCAGCCGGGTCACGACGTCGACGCCGAACGCCTCGTAGCCGTGCAGCACGACCTCGACGTCGGACCGGCTGCGGAACCGGTGCCCCCTTCCGACGAGCTCCCGGCGCAGCTCGGCGTGGTTGTAGATCTCCCCGTTCGCCACGAGATGCGTCGACCCGTCCTCGCTCGAGAACGGCTGCTGCCCGTTGCGGACGTCGATGATCGACAACCGCCGCATGCCGAGGCCCACCCCCGGCCGGACGAGCTGGCCGTGCTGATCGGGCCCCCGATGGCGCAGGGACTCGACCATGCGATTGACCTGGGTGGGATCCACCGGGCGGTCCGGGTCACGTTCGACGATGCCGGCGATACCGGACATGGGCAGGCTGGAGAAAGGGCGAAGCCGACGGCGTCGGCCGGGCCGGCGCCGGCCGTGCGCAGACGCGACGATGGTACAATGGCCGCGGTTCGTAATCACCAGTTTCTTTCTTTGGCGGATGGGCGGATCGCGGCCCGCCGCCGGTTCGTTTCCTTCCCGCGCAACCACCGCCCGTCGCGAGGGTCGGGCTCCCGCGAAACGAGAGGCAGGTCCCTCGCCGGGGGCGAGCGTCCGGGATCGGGACCGAGTCATGACCCATGCCGTCACCCGCCTCGTCGCCGGGGCGACCACCGCGGCGCTCCTCGCCGCGTGCGGCGCGCCGGACGCCGGCCCGGTGCTGGCGCCGTTCCGGGCCGAGCTGGACCGGCTGGCGCTCGAGGCGGAGACGGCGGAGCGCATCGCCGTCGGCGGCGTGGACGACTGGCTCTTCCTCGCGCCCGAGCTGCGGCTGGTGAGCCGGGGCGACCTGCGCGAAACCGACGCCGGCGACGCGGCGGCGCCGGTGGGCGGCACGGGCCCCGTCGCGACCATTCTCGACCTGCGCCGTCAGCTCGAGGCCCTGGGCGTCGAGCTGCTCCTGGCGCCGGTGCCGCCGAAGTCGGTGATCTTCCCCGAGAAGGTGTCCGGCGCGGTGGCGGTTCCGATTCCGGTGCCCCGTCTCGATCCCGCCCTCGAACGGCTCTACGACCGGCTCCGCACGGTCGGCGTCGACGTCCTCGATCTGACGGATCACTTCATCCGCGAGCGCTTCCACTCGGAGGGTCCGCTGTACTGCCGCACCGACACCCACTGGTCGGGCAGCGGATGCACGACGGCGGCCGCCGCGATCGCCGCCGACGTCCGGGCGCGGCCATGGCATCGCGAGCTCGACCTGGAGCCGTTCGGGGCGAGCTGGTACAGCACCGGCATCAGCGGCGACCTCGCCGGGCCCGGCGGCGTGCCCGCGGCCCGCGAAGAGCTGCGCCTGCGGGGCGTCATTCGCGCGACGGGCAGCGGTCGCACGGCGGTCTCGACCGATCCCGACAGCCCCGTCCTGCTCCTCGGCGACAGTCACGCGCTGGTCTTCCATGCCGGGGGCGACCTGCACGCGGCCGGGGCGGGGCTGCCCGATCAGCTCGCCTTCGAGCTCGGCCTCCCCGTCGATCTCTCGGCGACGCCCGACCCCTCCCCCGTCGCCGCCCTCGACGCGCTCGTCGAGCGGGTTCGCGCCGACCCGGGCTACTGGGGCCGGAAGCGGCTGGTCGTCTGGTGCTTCGCGGCGCGCGCGTTCGGCGCGCACGACGACTGGCGTCCGGTATCCATCGCGCCGTGACCGAAGTCTCCCTCGTGGACCTCCGCGCGCAGTACGCGTCGATCCGGCCCGAGATCGACGAGGCGGTGGCGCGCGTTCTCGAGAGCGGCCGGTTCGCGCTGGGGCCCGAGGTGGACGCCTTCGAGCGCGAGTTCGCCGCCTTCTGCGGGGCCGGCCACGGCGTCGCCGTCAACTCCGGCACCAGCGCCCTCCACCTCGCCCTCCTCGCGGCCGGCGCCGGGCCCGGCGACGAGGTGATCACGGTCCCGTTCACGTTCATCGCCACCGTCGCGGCCATCCGCTACACCGGGGCGACCCCGGTGTTCGTCGACATCGATTCGCGGACCCGCACCATGGACGTCGGCCAGGTCGAGGAGGCGATGAGCGCGCGGACCAGGGCGGTGATCCCGGTGCATCTCTTCGGCCATCCCGCCGACCTCGACCCGCTGCTCGCCCTCGCCCGCCCACGCGGCGTGACCGTCATCGAGGACGCGTCGCAGGCGCACGGCGCGGAGTACCGCGGCCGGCGGGTCGGCGGCCTCGGCGACCTGGGCTGCTTCAGCTTCTACCCCACCAAGAACCTCGGGGCGTACGGCGAGGGCGGCATGGTGGTCACCAACGACGAGGCCCACGCCCGGGCCGTTCGCGCGCTGCGGAGCTGGGGCGGCGAGGCGGGCGGCACGCCCCGGCAGGCGGGCTTCAACTACCGGATGGAGGCCCTGCAGGGGGCCATGCTCCGGGTCAAGCTCCGGCATCTCTCCGCCTGGACGGCGGCCCGCCGCCGCATCGCCGCCGCCTACGACCGCGCGCTCGCCCCGACCGGGGTCACCCTGCCCGCGGCCGCGCCGGAGGTCCGGCACGTCTACAACTGCTACGCCGTCGAGACGCCCCACCGCGACGCCCTGCGCCGGGCGCTCCAGGAGGAGGGAATCGGGACCGGGCTGCACTACCCGGTGCCCATACACCTGCAGGGGTGCTGCGCCGATCTCGGCGGCCGGGCCGGCGACCATCCCCACGCCGAGGCGGCCGCCGCCCGCATGCTGAGCCTGCCCGTCTACCCCGAGCTGCCCGAAGAGGTGCCGGCGCGGGTGGCGGAGATTGCCGGGCGGGTCTGCCGGGGGTAGGGCCTCAGGCGCAGCCGGACAGCGCCCTTGTTCACGCGGCGTCGCGATCGCGGCCGTCCGTCGCCTCGTCGGCGGTAGTGAACTCTGCCACCGCAGCGGGTCGTCTCACTCCCGGCGCCGGCGCCCCCCGTTGCCGAACGTCACCCTCGCGCCCGCGGCTCCGACGGTCCGTAGTAGCGCCGGTAGTCCTGGCCGACGCCCCGCCGGAAGAGCCAGCCGCCGAGCGGACCCAGCCAACGCAGCACGTGGTGCATGTGGCGCAGATCGGTCAGCTCGATGAGGTTGCCGTCGGGGTCGCGGGCGAAGAACAGGGTGTGGCCGTGGGGCGACCGCTCGGGCCGGCTGACGATCTCCACCCCCTTGTCCACGAGGTAGTCGTGCCAGCGCGCGGTGTCCCGCACGTTGAAGCAGAGGTGGGTCAACCCGACCCGGTTCCACGCCACCTCGGCCGCCGGCTGGTCCGGCCGGAACTCGAAGATCTCGATGACCGCGCCCCCGGGGACCCGGATCCAGCCGATCTTGCAGGCCGGCTCGGGGGCGTCGACCCCGAAGAAGCCCCGCACCCGCTCCGTCGGGGCGTCGGACACGCCCACCAGGGGACATCCGAAGACGTCCCAGTAGAACCGGACCGCCCGATTGAAGTCGGCCACCGTGATGCCGGTGTGGCTGAATGAGCGTACGCGCACGATGGGTGTCCTCCCTGCTCTCCCGGGTCCCGCACCGACCGCGGGGAACATCATCCCCGGCCGTCCCGCGGCGCAGCCGCCTCGGCCGGCACAGCCCCGGGGCCGGACTGCCCATCGTCGCCTGACGGCCCCGCCGAGCACCCGATCACCCTCCGGAGGTCTGCGCCTGGTACTGAGGCGACGCCGTTCTTCGACGCGGGCTCCTGGCCGCCAATCGTCGCCCGGTGCGCAACCCACCCTCCAGGGAGTCTGCGCCTCCCCGTGGGCGGCGCCGTTCTACGGCGCAGATTCCTGGCGCGCGGCTCCCTGCGCCCCGTGCGCCCCGCCCGACGCGGCCGCCGTTTCCCAAGGCGGGCACCGCAGCTCCGTCTCCCGGATGTGATCGGCGGCCCGGAGACCCTGGGCGACGATGGTCAGGCCCGGGTTGACGGCCGACGACGACGGGAAGAACGACGCGTCGACGACGAAGAGGTTCTCGACGTCGTGCGACCGGCACCACGGATCGAGCACCGAGCGCCCCGGATCGGTCCCGAAGCACGCCGTGCCGCACTGGTGAGTCGTGTTGTGGATCGACCGCGGGTGGACGTAGACGATTCCGAGCCCGAGCCGCCGCAGCATGCGCCGGACCTCGCCGACGAGCCGGTCGTGGGCGCCCACGTTGTTGGGGCGGTAGTCCAGGCGGATGCGCCCCCCGGCGTCGACCGTCACCCGGTTGTCGCGGCGCGGCAGGTCCTCGGTCATCGCGAGCCAGTCGAGCCCCCGCGCCACCCAGTAGTCGAAGAAGCCCAGGGGCATCCACGGCACCGCGGTCTGGGCCATGACCCCGTGGGTCCGCCCCTGCGACTGGATCTGCCCGAGCGGATGGCCGCCGTCCGACCCCCGGAGATAGAAGTCGTTGATCGCCACCGTCTTCTGGAACACGGTGTGGTTGCGGCGGAACGGATGGAACCCCGCCATCATCGTCGCGAGGTGCGCCATGTAGCGCCGCCCCACGAGGCCGGAGGAGTTCGCGAGGCCGCGCGGGTGCTTCCCGTTCGCCGAGTGCAGCAGCAGCGCCGCCGAGTTGACCGCTCCGCACGACAGCACCACCAGCGACGCCTCGACGCGGCGGCGCTCGCCGGCATGGTCCACCTCGACCGCCTCGACCCGGCGGCCGGCCGGATCCGTCAGCAGGCGCCGGACCCGGGCATCGGTCCACAGGGTGACGTTGTCGCACCCGGCGGCGGGACGCACGCAGCAGACGTCGGCGTCGCTCTTCGCGTCGCGGTGGCACGGGAACGAGTTGCACGTGTCGCACAGGATGCAGCGCCCCGGCTCGCCCGGGCCCCGGAGCCCCAGGGGGAGGGGCGAGGGGTGGAGGCCCTGCTCGCGGATGCGGGCCACCCAGGCCTCCACCTGCTCGGCGTGGGGAACCGCGGCGTGCGGGAAGGGCTTCCGCGGCGCCTCGGTCGGGTCCGCGCCGGCGGTCCCGTGCACCTCGTACAGCCGCTCCGCCCGCTCGTAGTACGGCTCGAGCGCGTCGTAGTCGACGGGCCACGCCGGCGACACCCCGTCGACGTGCTCCAGCTCGCCGAAGTCCTCTCGCCGCATGCGGAAGAGGACGCTGCCCCAGAACTTGGTGTTGCCCCCGACGCAGTAGTGCGTGTACGGGCGGAAGAGCCTGCCCTTGCCGTCCCGCCAGCTCTCGGACGTCTGGTAGCGCCGGTACTTCCAGACCGCGGCGGGGTCCCGGTTCTCGGGCTCCCGCGGCACGAAGCGGCCCCGCTCGAGCAGCAGAATGCGGACCGGTGCGTCGGCCAGGGCCCGGGCCACGGTGCCCCCCCCGGCCCCCGTCCCGATGATGACGACGTCGTAACGCTCGCTCGGCATCGCGGTTCAGATTGCCGCCTTGCAGTGGCCGACCCGGAGACCGCCTCCGCGGTCCCGCCGTGACCCGCCGACGTCCGCTACCCTCGCGCGGACTCCCGGCCCGGACGGCCCGTTGCGGCGCCGCGCACTCCCGTTCAGTCGGGCCCGACGCAGCCCGGAGAGCGTCGCCCGCGGCTCCGCTCACCGCCCAGCCAACCTCCAGGAGTCCGCGCCATTCTACGGCGTCTGCGGGATCGAGGCGGCGGTGCCGTCCAGGGCGTACCAGCCAACCTCCGGGAGTCCGCGCCGTTCTACGGCGCAGACTTCCGGGCGGCGTCTCCCGCGGCCGTGTCCCCCTCGTAGATCTGGTCCATGATCCGCTGGTCGTTCATCGCGGTCTCCAGGCTCATCTCCGGCGGCCGCCCCGATTGAATTGCGCCCGCGAAGTCGCGGTACATCGCCTGATAGCCGCGTATGTCCCGAAACCCCGGGAACAGGAGACGCGGCAGGCCGCGACCCCGCGACAGCACGAAGCCCCCGTTCGACTCGAACGTGATGACGCCATCCCGCCCGTAGAGCTTCGACAGCCGGACCCCGCGCAGCAGCGAGGGCACCTCGCGCGAGTAGAGCAGGGCGCCGGCGGCGCCGTTCGCGTACCGGAACGCGGCCAGCATGCTCTTCGACCGGCGGTCCGGACCTCGACCCGAAGGGGGCGGCGCGAACCCCGTCGCGGCGGCGATGGCCGGGCCCAGGCTGTTCGCGAGGTGCAGCCAGTGGATGCCCTCCTCGAAGAACGCGTCGCCCCCCGCCATCCCTTCGTCGTTGCGCCAGTCGTCGGCGGCCTTCAGCCGGTGGACCACCGTCGTGAACTGGGCCAGCACCAGGTCGCCGATGACCCCGCGGGCGAGGAGACGCCGCAGGCAGACCGCCAGCGGCTTGTAGTGATCGTTCTCTCCGACGAGGACCACCCGGCCGGCGCGGTCCCGCGCCTCCCGCACCCGGCGGTAGTCAGCCATGCAGAGGAAGGCCGGCTTCTCGACGAGCACGTGCTTGCCCGCCGCCAGCGCCCGGAGCGTCAGGTCCAGATGGAAGCGCGGCGGCACCGCGACCACCACCGCGTCCATCCGGGGGTCGTCGATCGCCGCCGCGTAGCCGGCGTAGCTCCCCGCCCCGCGGTACCGGCGCCGGTAGGCCTCGGCCTTCGCCCGGTCGCGGCTCGCGTAGCTCCACGCGACGGTCTCCCGCAGGCGCCGCAGGTGGCGGCTGTGCACCCCGGTGATGAACCCGCACCCCAGGAACGCAACATGCACCGGCTTGTCCCGCCGGCCCTCGCCCGACACCGTCATCCTGGTCCGCCCATCGCCGCCTCCGGCTCAGCCCGGCGCCCGACCGACCTCCAGATGTCGGCGCGCGTCAGGGCCCAGGCTCCCGGCCCGTCTATCGCCGCCTCCGGCTCAGCCGGGCGCCCGACCACCCTCCCGGACTCCGCGCTGTCCTGCGGGCAGACTCCCGGCCCTGACAGCGTCGTCCCGCAACGGCCTGCCGCCGTGCCGCGCGGCCGTCCCGGGCCTGCCACGCCCCGGCGCCGATCACCCCCGAACCGCCACGCGGGTCACCCGCGGGGCGAAGGCGCCGCCGCCGAGTCTTCGGCCGGCGTCTCCAGCACCTCGCGGACGTAGTACGTCGGCTTGCCCTGCGACTCGTGGTACGTCCGCACCTGCAGCTCGGCCAGGAGCCCGAGGGTCACGAGCTGCACCCCCGTGAACAGCAGCAGGATGCCGAACAGCAGCAGCGGCCGCCCCCCGATGTCCTGCCCCCCGAAGAGCCGGATCCAGGCCAGCCACGCGGTGATCGCCGCGCCCGCCGCCCCCATCGCGAGGCCGACGAGCCCGAATATCTGCAGCGGCCGGGTCGAGTAGCTCAGCAGGAACTTGACGGTGACCAGATCCAGGAGCACGTGGGGCGTCCGCGACAGGCCGTACTTCGACCGGCCGTGCCGGCGCGGCCGGTGATTGACGACCACCTCGGCAATGCGCACCCCCTGCTCGCTCGCGATCGCGGGGATGAAGCGGTGCATCTCGCCGTAGAGGCGCAGCGACTTGACGACGCCGGCCTCGAAGACCTTGAGCGAGCAGCCGTAATCCCGAAGCCGCACCCCGGTCACCCGCGAGATCAACAGGTTGGCCGCGGCCGATACGAGCCGCCGGGAGAGCCACGGGTCCCGCCGCGGCCGGCGCCACCCGCAGACGATGTCGAACCCCTCGCCGAGCTTGTCGACCATCCGCGGAATCTCGCGGAGGTCGTTCTGCAGGTCGCCGTCGGCGGTGGCGATGAGGCGTCCCCGGGCGGCCGCGAACCCGGCCGAGAACGCCGCCGTCTGGCCGAAGTTGCGGCGCAGCCGGACCACTCGCATCCTGGGGTCCGACGCCTGCAGCCGGGCGAGCCGCTCGAAGGTGCCGTCGGTGCTGCCGTCGTCGACGAAGACCATCTCGTAGGTCCGGCCCCAGGCGTCGAGGGTCGACGTGAGCTCCTCGTGGAGCGCGTCGACGTTCGGAGCCTCGTCCAGGAGGGGAATGACGACCGACAGCTCTGGACTCATCAATCGCGGGATGCAGACGCGGTTCGGCGGGATTATAAGCCGGACGCGGCGGGGCGGGCCGGAACGAAGCGACGCGGCGGGCGGGCGGAGCGACGCGGCGGCCCGGCCATGGCGAGCGACGCGGTGGGCGGCCCGGAGCGACGCGGCGGCCCGGCCATGGCGAAGCGACGCGGCGGGCGGGCCGGAGCGACGCGACGGGCCGCATCCTCCGGGTCGGGACCGCCGTCGCCGGTGGCGGAGCGATTCGCGGCGGGTGGGCCGTTGCCGCTCCCGGCAGACGGAGCGGCCGGGTCGCGGCGGGTGGGAGCGGGCGGAGGCCCAGCCGCAACCGTGGAGGCCGCCCGGCGGAGGCCTTCCCCGGAGCCGGGCTCGGAGACGGGGCCGGAAGGCGGGGCGCCGCCCCCGCCCTGCGCCACCCGCCCGCCTCAGAACCCCACGTTGACCGTGAAGGCGGTGGTCATGCCCCCCAGATCGATCCGCTCGGCGAGGAAGCCCTGGTCGATGCCGACCACGCCCTGGGCATCCTGGTAGCGAAACTCGATCCCCGCCGCGTAGCGACGTCCCCCGAACCGCAACCCCGCGAGGTAGACGCGACCGACGTCGCTGCCCTTCGCCGTGTACTGGCCCCAGAAGACGGGCGCGTCCTCGTAGCCGAAGTCGATGAACTCGCCGACCTCGCTGTAGCGCCAGTTGAAGAGGCCCACCCCCGCGCCCGCGTAGGGCTGCACCACCGTTCGCCGCCCGAAGGGGAAGAAGCGGGCGGTCGCGGTGACCGGGGCGACCCGCAGCGTGAAGTCCTGCTCGATCTCGGTCCCGTCGAGGTCGACGAACTGGTCGTAGACGCTGAACGCCGTCCGCCGGTACCAGCCGGCCCCGACCCCCACCTCGAGATGGTCTCCGACCCCGAGGAGCCACTCGGCGCCGACGCTGGCGCCGTTCAGGTCGTCCGGGAAGAAGTAGAAATCCTGGAGGTTCGCGAGCAGCACGTCGTCGGCGATGCGCGTGTCCGCCCCCCGAACCGTGAAGCGCCCCAGGCTCAGGCTCAACCAACTGTCCTGCGCCAGGAGCGGGGCGGGCCACGCGATGGCCACGAGCGCCGCCAGCACGATCCCTCGCATCGACCTCATCGACATCTCGTCCTCCTCACGGGCCCCCTCGCCGGCCGGCGCCGCCGTTCGTGCAACGACCGGACTTCCGTGACCCGATACGGGAATTAGCAACAATCATGCCAAGCAAGGGTTCTTCAGACAACCTGCTTTCTCTCAGCAACTTGAAGGGTTCTGGTCAGAAAGCCGATGTCCATTCCAGATGACGTTGCGCAAGCTTCCTCATGACCCCGCCTGCCCGACTGACGGTCTCCGCCCCGGCAGAGATGGCGAAGACGCGCGGCCAAGGGCGATTCCGGCGAAGAGAACGAAGGCTGCGCGGGCACCGGCAACCGCTCCCGGCGTGGTATCGTTGAAACGTGGGGTGGAGCTACGCGGACGTCATGTCTACGGTGGGGGCTCTGAGCGCCCTGGTCGCGGCGATAGGGGTCATGCTCACCAGCCGCAAGGTCGACGTCCTGACCGGACGCGTCGACCAGCACGGCCGCATGCTTCAAGCCATCGTCACCGCGATGGTGAGAGTCCCCGAACCCGGCCCGGCCCCGCTCACGGCGGCACCGGCCCCGCCCCCGGGCCGACCACACGCCTAGCCCGAAGAGCGTCGCCTGCGGCTCCGCTCACCGCCCGACCAACCCCGCTGGGAGTCTGCACCGTTCTACGGCGCAGACTCCCAGGATTCCGACGCCGTCGGGACGATGTCGAGGGTGTAGTCGAGCATCCGATCGCCGTCGAAGATCCAGCGGCCCGCGAACCGGCGCCCCGCGACCACCAGCGGCAGCCAGTGTCGGTCGTCCTCCCACATCTCGCCGAAGGGAATCGCCCCGACGTCGAACCAGAGGGGCGCCGCCTCGTCGGTCTCCACCGGCTCGCCGTCGACCGCCGCCGCGCGGTACACCCTGACGAACGTCGAGTAGCCGTCGACGAACTGGAAGCAGTGCTGGCCGAGCCGGACGAGACGGAGCGGGGTCACCCCCAGCTCCTCCCGCATCTCCCGGACGGCGCAGTCGTCGAACGACTCCCCCGCCTCGCGTCGGCCGCCGGGGCCGTTGATCTTGCCGGCCCCGAGCCCGCGCTTCTTCCGGATGAGGAGGATGCGCCGGCCCTCGACGACGAAGACGAGGGTCGCGGGGTCGACGGCCCGCCACGTCGTCCAGTCGATCTCGCGCACGCGGCGCGCCGTCATCTCGCCGGCTCCTTCTTGGCGTCGGGGGACGGCGCGGACTCCTGCTCCGCGATGATGCGGAGCATCTCCTCGTGAATCCCCCCGTTCGAGGCGACGATCTCGTCGCCGTGGGTGTCGAACGCGCCGCCGTCGAAGCGCGACAGCCTCCCCCCCGCCTCCTCGACCACGAGGCTGGCCGCCGACATGTCCCAGGGGTGGAGGCGCTGCTCCCAGAAGCCGTCGAACCGTCCCGCCGCCAGGTAGCACAGGTCGAGGGCGGCGGAGCCGAGCCGCCGCACCGCCCTCGCCCGCGCGACGAAGGCGCCGAAGAGCCCGACCAGGTCGTCGACGTGGGCGTGCACGTCGTAGGGGAAGCCCGTGCAGAGCATGGCGTCGAGCACTGAACCGGTGCCGGACACCCGCAGCGGGGCGTCGTTCAGCCAGGCCCCGGCCCCCCGCTCGGCGGTGAACAGCTCCCCGCGCGTGGGGTCGTAGACGGCGGCCACGACCGGCCGCCGGTCCACTTCCAGGGCCAGGCTGGAGCAGAAGATGGGCAGGCCGTGAGCGAAGTTGACGGTGCCGTCGAGGGGGTCGAAGACCCACCGGTGGCGGGCCGCCCGGCCTCCCTCGTTCCCGAGCTCCTCGGCGAGCACCTCGTGCTCCGGAAACCGCTCCGCGATGAGGGCGCGGCCCATCCGTTCGACCTCGACGTCGATGGCGGTGACGAGGTCGATCGCGCCTTTCTTGCGGACCTGCAGATTGCCGCCGAGGCGGTCGAGCTGCATCGCGCCGGCACGCCGCACGATCTCGACGGCGGTGGCCAGCCACGTGGAAGGGTGCGCCATGTCGAAGGGCCGGAGAAGGTTCGTGCGGACGGGAGCGCGCCGAGGACCGCTCGGTCCTACGGGGCCGACTCCCGGGAGACCACCTGGAGGGTCTTGACCATGACGACCTCCATGCCCCCCTCCGGCGCCCGCCGGATACGCACGTCGTCCATGAGGCTGCGCATGAAGAAGATGCCCCGGCCGCTCGACTTCAGCATGTTCTCGGGGGCCAGGGGGTCGGCGATCTCGACCGGGTCGAAGCCGTCGCCCTGGTCGACCACCCGCACCGTCAGGCGCTTCGGGTCGGCCCGGGGCGCCAGGCCGAACTCGACGGTGACGAGCTTGTCCTCCATGTCCCGGTTGCCATGCTTGATGGCGTTGATCACCGATTCGCGGACCGCCACCCCGATCCAGTGAATCGAGTCGCCGTCGAAGCCGATGATCTTCCCCAGCTCGTCGCTGACGACCTGGACGAAATCCAGCATGTCGAAGTGACTGCGGAACGTCAGACGAACGTCAGGGTCGCTGGTCATGCAACTGTGTCTCGGGCGGGATGCACGGCCTCCCCGTGCCGACTCCCGAGGGTCCGCGGCAGGAGCCCCGCCGCCCCGGCCCCGCATCCGACGCCGGCGCGGCGATGCAAGTGCGTAACATACTGCCGCTCCCCGAATGGCGCAAGGCCGCTCGCAGGCGCCGCCGCGCCCCTGCTATAGTGCTACCGATGGCGTCTGTCGTCGTGCACCCCGCCGCCCGCGTCCGCGGTCGCGTCCCGATACCCGGCGACAAGTCGATCTCTCACCGCTACGCGCTGCTCGCCGCGCTTTCGGAGGGCCGGTCGACCATCGACGGCTATGCGCCGGGCGCCGACTGCGCCTCCACCCTCGCGTGCCTCCGCGCGCTCGGCGTCCGCGTGGACGGGCCCCGGCCGGCCGACGGCGCGACGGACCGCCCGATCGTGACCATCGACGGCCGCGGCGTCGGAGGCCTGGCAGCGCCGACGGGGGCCCTCGACGCCGGCAACTCCGGCACGACCCTGAGGCTGCTGTCCGGCGCTCTCGCCGGCCATCCGTTCACCAGCGTCGTCACCGGGGACGGCTCGCTGCGCCGCCGGCCGATGCGCCGGATCATCGACCCCCTGTCCCGCATGGGGGCGCGGGTGACGGGAGACGGGGACCGCCCGCCCCTCACCATCGCCGGCTCGCGGCTAGAGGGCATAGACTTCACGCCGCCGGTCCCGAGCGCTCAGGTCAAGAGCGCGGTGCTCCTGGCCGGGCTCCACGCGTCGGGCGACACCACGGTGAGGGAAACCGCCGCCACCCGGAACCATACGGAGCTGGCCCTGCCGATGTTCGGAGTCGAGCTGCGCCGCGTCGACGGCGCCGTCACGCTGCGCGGTGGTCAACGCCCGCGGGCGGCGGGGCTGACGGTGCCCGGCGACATGTCGTCCGCCGCGTTCTGGGCAATCGCCGCCGCCGCCCTCCCCGGCTCGGACGTCACCCTCGAGGACGTGGGGCTCAATCCCACCCGCACCGGCATCCTCGCCTGGATCGAACGGGCGGGGGCGGCCGTGGACCTGCGGCAGGCCGCCGAAGGCACCGCCGAGCCCCGGGGCACCGTCCGCGTCCGCCACGGCGGCAACCGCGCGCTCACGGTGGGGCCCGCCGACGTGCCGGGGCTCATCGACGAGCTGCCGGCGCTGGCGGCGCTGGCCACGCACGGTGGAGAGCTGCACGTCACGGGCGCCGGCGAGCTGCGGCACAAGGAGAGCGACCGCATCGGCGCGCTCGTCGGCGGCCTGCGCGCGCTCGGAGGCCACGTGGACGAGATGGCCGACGGCTTCCACGTCGACGGCGCGCGACCGCTCCGGGGCGGCGAGGCCGACGCGGCCGGCGACCACCGGCTCGCGATGGCGTTCGCCGTCGCCGCCCTCGGCGCCCGTCAGCCGAGTCGAATCGGCAACGCCGAGGCCGTGGACGTATCGTACCCCGGCTTCTTCGACGTGCTGGCGTCCATCTGCGTCCCCAGGTAGGAATCCGCACCGTCTGAAGGGAGCGGACTCCTGCCGGGTCGGTCGGGCGCCGGACGGAGGCCGCGGCGCGACCTCGCGGTCGCGTCGGGAGTTTCGCAGGAGCGAAGCGCCTTGCGGCGACGATTGGCGGGCGGGGCGTCCGCGCCGTGGAAGGGGCCGGATTCCCGCCGGGTCGGTTGGGCGCCGGACGGAGGCCGCGGCGCGACCCCGCGGTCGCGTCGGGGTCGCGCAGGAGCGAAGCTCCTGCGGCGACGATTGGCGGGCGAACCGCCCGAGACCCGCGTGACAGCGCGGATGCCGCGCCGGCCGATGCGTACCGACAAGATCTACCTGGTGGGGTTCATGGGCGCCGGCAAGAGCAGCGTCGCCGACGCCCTCGGCGCGAAGCTGGGCTGGCGCGTCGAGGACGTCGACGACCTCATCGAGCGTCGCGAGCGCATGGCCGTCGCCGACATCTTCTCGCGGCGCGGCGAGGCCTACTTCCGCCGGGTGGAACGGTCGGTGCTGGCGGCCCAGGTCCCGGTGCGTCACGCGGTCGTCGCGACCGGGGGGGGCACGTACGCGGACCCCGTCAACCGCTCCCTGATCGATCGGGACGGCGTCTCGATCTGGCTTGATGTATCCTTGTCGCAGGTCATCGAGCGATTGCCGAGCGACGGAAGGCGACCCCTGGCCGCGGATCGAGCGGGCATGGTGCGACTCTTTCGCGACCGGCAGGCTGCCTACCGACGGGCTCGAGTCCGGCTGAACGCCGGAGAGGCGTCGGTCGGCGAGATCGCCGAACGGATCATCGACCGGCTGGACGTGTAGCCGGCCGGTCTGCCGGCCAGCCGAACGGCCGGGTGTCCGGCAAACGGCGGTGATGCCGCACACCGCGCCTGGACCGGCGAGGCGCGTCCGCGGCGAGGCGGGGCCGTTCCCGATGCGCTTCCTGATTCTCAGCGACATTCACGGCAACATCGACGCCCTCGACGCGGTACTCGCCCGCTCGCCGCCGGAGTCCTACGATCGGCTGCTGGTGCTGGGCGACCTGGTCGGCTACTGCGCGAACCCGAACGAGGTCGTCGAGCGCATCTTCCACCTCGAGCCGGACGTCATCATCCGGGGCAACCACGACAAGGTCTCGACCGGGGTGACGGAGCCCGACGACTTCCGCCGGGTCGCGTCGGAGGCGGCGCGCTGGACCCACAGGGCCCTCACCACCGAGAACCGGGAGCGGGTGGCGGCCCTGCCGGCGGGACCGAAGCGGGTGGGCCCCGAGATAGAGGTGTGCCACGGCACGCCGTCGGACGAGGACACCTACATCGCCGACGAAGAGGACGCGGCCCGGGCCTTCGAGGCCTCCCGCCGCCCCATCTGCTTCTTCGGCCACACCCACGTGCCGGTGGCCTACGTGCAGCGCGGGTCGGACGTGGCGGCCACCCACCCCATACCGGGCGGCCCCGAGACGACCGTCATCAACGTGGACAAGAAGTGGCGCTACCTCGTCAACCCGGGCTCGGTGGGACAACCCCGCGACACCGACTCGCGGGCGTCCTACGCGGTCTACGACTCGAAGAAGCCGAGCATCGAGCTCCGGCGCGTGCCCTATCGCATCGACCTCGCGCAACAGCGCATCACCGAGGTGGGACTTCCCGAGAGCCTGGCGTTCAGGCTCGGCCTGGGCCGCTAGAGTCTGCGCCGGACGACTCCCGGGGGGTTGGCTGGGCGCCGAGCGGAGCCCGTCGGCGCCGATGGCCCGCGGAGGCCTGCCGCGACCCGTCGAATCCGACCGCGGCGGGGAGGGGTCAGCCCTCCCGCGCCTTCTTCCGGGCGGCGCGCTCCTCGCGCCGCCGCAACTCCGCCGCATAGGCGTCCGCGGCGGCGCGGGACCCGAGAATCCAGCCGACCACCAGCCCCAGCAGCAGGATGGCGGGAATGTAGACGAAGTGTCCGGCGGGCATCGTCGAGGGTAGCCTCAGCCGCCGGGCCGGTCTCCGATGCGGCGGGCCACGTCGGCGAGCTCGGCCTCGACGGTACCCAGCCGCTGCCAGATGGTCCACAGGTAGCCGACGGCGATCGCCCAGACCACGGCATAGGCGGCGGCCACCAGGGGCGCCGCCGGCATCTGGTCCTCGGGCGGTATGTCTCCCATCGGCACGAAGCCGTCCTGGGCCGCGGTCGTGGCGGGCTGGGCCGCATCGAGCACCGCCATGCCGGCGGCCGCGCCGACGACCAGTACCAGCGCCAACACACGAGACGCACCCCATCGAGACGCCGCCCGCCGCGGCGCGGCACGCAGACCCGGAATCTCCACTAGTCCTCCTCCAACGCGAGGTAGAGACGATCGAGCGCCGCCCGCTGCTCTTCCAGCCGAGCCCGGGCCGCGAGCAGCGCCATGCACAGCACGATGAACCCGGCGAACGACCACCAGAGCGGAAGCCCGAAGTCGACCGGGAGCGTGGGCACCACCGACGTGCGGGGATGCACGGTGCGCCAGATCTCGGTCGAGACGTAGAGGAACGGCACGTTGGCCATGGCGAAGATGCCGACTCCCGCCGCGAGCCGATCCGAGCCGGCCCCGCCGTACTGCCGCAGGAGCAGGTACGCCACCAGGATCAGCTCCAGGATCACCGCCATCGTCAACCGGGCGTCCCACTGCCACCACACCCCCCAGGCCTTGATCCCCCACAGGGGCCCGGTGATGAGCCCCATCAGCCCGAACACCACGGCCAGCTCGGCCGCGGCGACGGCGAGGCGGTCGGCCGCCGGCTTCCCCCGGAACAGGTACTGCACGCTCGCGATGCCGAGCACGAAGACGGCGAGGAACATCGCCATCCACGCCGGGAAGTGGAAGTAGAAGATCTTCTGGACCAGGCCCATCGTCGATTCGTAGGGAGCGCGGATGATGACGATGGGGGCGGTCACGAAGAGAAAGGCCGACAGGCCCGCGAGCACGGGAAAGAAGCGTCGGTTCATCGGTGTCATTCTGTCATGACCGGCTCGAATGTCCATAGCGCGAGGGTCAGGAACACCGCGTCGAAGAAGAACAGCAGGCCAATCCACAGCCGCGCCATCGCGAGGTTCGGCTCGGGGTCGATGAGCACCGCGGTGCCGCTCACCCCCATGATCAGCACCGGAATCGTGACCGGGTACAGCAGCACCGGCAGCAGGACGGCGCGGCTGCGGGCGCGCACGAGCATCGCCGAGAACAGGGTCCCCACGCTCGCGAACCCGAGGGTGCCGAGCGACAGCAACGCGAAGAGCCGGATCGGGTGACGGAACAGCGGGGCCTCGAAGAGGAACGCCACCATGACCGTCACGATCGCCTCCACCACCGCCAGGAGCAGCAGCAGGCCCGCCAGCTTGCCGACGTAGATGGCGGGTCGCGCGACGGGCGCGAGCAGCAGGCCGCGCAGGGCGTCGTGATGGCGCTCGCGCTCGAAGGCGCGGCCGAGGGCCAGGGTGCCGGAGAAGGCGATGGCGATCCAGAGGATGCCCGCCGCCGCCCCCTCGACCGCGCGCCCGCCCCGCACGAAGCCGAACGAGAACACCAGCACGCAGGAGATGGCGAAGAAGACCGTCGTGAACAGCAGCTCGCGGCTGCGCGACTCGACGCGCAGATCCTTGCGGACGACGAGCCACGCCACCCGCAGGAACTCCCTCATCGCGAGTCTCCCGCCGCGACGGCGGCCCGGTACCGCTCGCGCAGCGTCCCCTCGCCCCCGAGGGGCCGCAGCCGGCCCGCCCTCAGCAGGAGCGCCTGGTCGAGGAGGCCGTCGACGATGTCGAGGTCGTGGGTGGCGAGCACGACGATGCGCCCCCCCGTCCGAAGGCTCCGGAGCCGCGACACGAGCCTGCCGCACGACGCCTCGTCGAGCCCCGTGAACGGCTCGTCGAACAGGGCCAGGCGCGGGTCGTGCAGCAGCGCGCGCTCCAGGGCCAGCCGCTGCCGCATGCCGCGCGAGAACCCCTCGACCACGTCGTCGGCGCGGTCGTCGAGACCGGCCCGGGCCAGCGCCTCCGTCGCCGCGCGCGGTGGGTCATCGACGCCGTGGAGCCCCGCGAAGAACTCCAGGTTCTCGCGGGCCGACAGCTCGGGGTACAGCTGCAGGTCGTGGGAGAGGAAGCCGATGTGCGCGCGGAGGTCCGCACCCGCCTCGAGGGCCGTCACCGCGCCGTAGCGCACGGTCCCGGCCGAGGGAGCGGCGAGGGTCGCGAGCACCGACAGGAGGGTCGACTTCCCCGCGCCGTTGGGGCCGAGCAGCCCCACGATCTGACCGGCCGCGCAGCCGAACGTCACCCGGGACAACGCGCGGCGCCGCCCGAAGTGTCTCGACACGCCGGCGACGGCGATCCGATCGAAGTGGAGGGAGTTGGAAGTCGGCACGCGGCTCTCAGCACCCGGCCGGTCCCGGCGCGGGAGCCCCGACCCGCGGCCCTCCGCGAGCCTCCGGGAGCCCGTGGTGAAGGGACCCGCCGTGTTCGACCGACCAGGCGTTTCGGGCCTCGCCGATCCGCCGGCGCCCCGGGGGCGCGATGCACCGCGCGGCATCACGGCGAGCTGGCAGCCGGCAGATCACGAATCGGGACCCAAGCCCTGCCATCATGCGGGCGCCCGACCCGAAATGGCCGCCGCGGCGCCGACTGCCAGCCCGTCGTCGAGCTCCCGCAGCACGTTCTGGAGCTGGTCGATCAGCTCGGCGCGCCGCGTCCCGTACCGCGTGGCCTTGATCCGGCCCTGCCGGTGCTGCCGCTCCACCTTGACGAGGTCGGTGAACAGCTTCTCGCGGCGGCGCTCGAGGGCCTCGCGCCCGTCCGGCCCCGCCGGGCCTCCGGCCCCCGCCGACCCCACCATCCCGATGACGACGATGAGCGCCGACAACGCCAGGGTGACGATGCGGGGCCATCCGGCGTGGTGGGGCAGGCCGCTCAGCTCCAGGACCACCGGCTCTCCCGCCGGCACCCGCCGGCCGGCGCCCCAGATCAGGGCCGACAGGCCCGTCTCTGCAGCGCTCATCTCTCCCCGCCGTTCGATCTGGGCCGACGCCACGTCGAGCGCGCCCCACTGCTCGACGAAGACCAGCAGCTGCTCGAAGTCCGCGGGAAAGACCTGCGACAGCACCAGGCCGTCGCCCGAGTAGGGCAGGATGGAGGCCACGTGCACAGGCGTGACGCCCGGCTCGAACGCGCCCTGCACCCAGACCCGCGGACCGTCGACCAGGGTCCGGGGCGTCGATCCCCCCAGCACCGTCCCCGACTGGGCCCCCGGCGGCAGTCGGAACTCGAACGGCGGCTCGGGCTCGACCGGCCAGGGCGACTGGTTGAACACGTCGAGCAGGTAGTACACCTCGATCAGCTGTTCGCCGAGCTCGACGAGGATGCGCGACTCCTGGCTCAGGGTCACCCGCCCGGGCCGCGCCGCGGGACGGGCGTCGGCGGCGCCCGGATCGCCCGACGCCCCGACGAGGAGGACCGCGACCCCGCCCCGTCCGGGCGCCGCGAACGGCAGCGACTCGAGCTCGACCCCGTCGAGCTCGGTGGCCACCGTGACCTGCTCGCCCGGGTTCAGGGTGAGGAACGTGGCGCGGCCTTCCTCGTCGGTCTCCGCCGTCGACCCGCGGTCGCCGGCCCGCAGCTCGACCGTCTGTCCGGCGACGTCGTTCGCGAAGCTCCCGCGAATGACGCGCACCGTGATCGACCCGTCGGAGAGATTCGGGTCGGGGCGGGGAATCCCCGACATCTGCCGCGGGTCCGGCTGGGCCAGCGCGGACACGGCGAGGCAAAGCAGCAGCACGCTGGCGGCGACCGGGTTCGACACGCCCGCCGCGCGCGATCTCGCGGGGCGTGCTCCCGGTCCGTGGGATGGGTTCTCCCCACCGCCCCGGGCCACCCGACCGTCGCCGGCGGCCGCGCTCACGCCACCGCCCCCGACAGCGTCGCCCCGCATTCCTTGCAGAAGCGGGCGTCCCCTTCGTTGGAGGTCCCGCAGGCGCCGCAGGTCAGGGTCGCGACCTCGGCGGCGGGCGGCGGCTCGGCGGCCCGGCCCAGACGCTCTTCCAGCTCGCGCTCGATCACGGCCAGGAAGTCGACCGCCTCGACGTCGAGCTGCTTCATCAGGCGAATGGCCCGCGCCCGCAGCAGCCGCCCCATCTCCTCGAAGTCGGCCTCCGACACCTTGCCCATGGCGCGGTCGAACTCGAGCTCCTTGATGGACCGCAGCACCAGGGTCTTCTCCCGCTCCACCGCGGCCCGGCTCCGCGAGCCGACCATCACCGTGGTCTCCTGGAAGGTGCTCTGCGTCAGCGGCATGATCGCCCGGTAGATCATCAGCCCGACGAAGCCGGCCGCGCCGACGGCCAGGATGAGCAGGATCGCGCCGACCGGGTCCGAGGGCCTCCCGACGAGGATGGCCGCCGTCGCCGCCCCCCAGGCGGCGAGGGCGAACAGGTGCCAGGGGCGGAACGAGGAGATGCCGAAGGCCCGCTTCATGGACACGGTCACGCGGCTACGCCTTCTCGGCGCCTTCAGGAGATGGATTGGAGCACGCGACGGTAGCCCCGCTGGCCGAAACGGCGCCAGCGCTTGCCCGCGCCCCAACGACCCTGCACAGTCTTCCGCGGCGGTTGGCTAATCGAGATCCCGGAGCTCGTCGTCCAGCCGCGCCTCGAGCCGGTCGCGCTCCGGGTCGGCCTGCCGACCTTCGTCACCCGTCGCCGGCTGGCCGGGACGCGTCCAGCGCACCAGGGCGGCGCCCAGCGCCACCGCGCCGGTCGCGGCCAGGAAGTACGGAAAGAGCCAGGCGAGACGGTTGAACCCCTCGTCGAGAGGCGCGGCCAGCGCCTCCTGGCTCTGGTGCTTGTCGATGTAGAAGCGGAGCACCTCGTCGCGGGTCAGCCCCTCGGCGACCAGGTTCCTGAGCTCCGCGCGGGTGACGGACGCCTCGGCGCACGTGCACTCGGCGAGGATCTTCTTGCCGCACCCTGGACTGCCGCACATGCAGACGAGCGACCGCTGCAGGTCGAGCTCGAGCGCGCTCGCGGGGACGTTGGCGTCCTGCAGCGCGCCCTCGATCTGCGCCGGCTGGGCGGCGGCGGCCCCCGGCGCCAGCGCCGTCAGCCCGAACGCGAGCAAGGCCGTCGTCGCCGTCGACGCGGTGGCCGCCCCCTCCGGCACCGGCGCCCCCGCGTAGGCGAAGGTGCTCTCCGGCAGCAGGGCGAGGCCCGTGCCGAGGGCCAGCACCGTGAAGCCGAACCAGATCCAGTTCACGAGCGGGTTCACGGTGACCTGGAAGCTCGCGGCCTGATCGCTCAGCTCGTAGCCGGCGAGCACGATATAGAGGTCGTCGGCGATGGTCCGCCGCATCGCCACCTCGGTCGTCGGCTCGGTCTCGTGCTTGAAGAAGAACCACCGCGCCGGATACAGCTCGCCGAGGACCTCGCCGTCCTCGAGCACCGTCATGTGGGCGGTGATCATCTGCTTCTGCGAGTCGGTGTTCTGGCTCAGCCGGTCGTAGCGCACGGTGTAGGGGCCCAGCTCGTGCGCGTCTCCGGGCCGCAGCAGCACCTGCGAGTCGAGCTTGTAGCCGGCCCCCGCGAAGCCCAGGAACATCAGCACGATGCCGACGTGCACGACGTAGCCGCCGTAGCGGCGTCGCGATCGGGCCACCAGCCCGATCATCGCCGTCATCAGGTCGGTGCCCGTCGCCTCCCGCCGCACCGCGGCGCCGCGGATGAACTCCTGGCCGATGGTGCCGACCACGAACGCGCACAGGGCGAAGCAGACTCCGGATACCCAGACCCGGAAGCCGAGGGCGTACAGCCCGGCCCCCGTCGCAACCGCGGCCACCACCGGCCACGTGAACTGGTAGAGCAGGTTCGAGGGCGACGACCGCCGCCACGCCAGCAGCGGCCCGATGCCGGTCAGGGTCAGCAGGATGAGCCCGATCGGCAGCATCCACTTCGTGAAGAACGGCGGCCCCACAGTCAGCCGCATCCCCGTGACCGCCTCGCTCAGGGTCGGGAACATCGTCGCGAACAGCACGAAGACGGCCGAGAACAGCAGGATCCAGTTGTTCACGAGGAACGCGGCCTCGCGGGAAACCCACGACTCGAGCTCGTTCCGGGCTCGCAACAGCGGCATCCGGTAGATCACGAGGCCGAAGCTGAAGACCAGCAGGACGATCATGAAGACCATGAACATCCACATCAGCGTCTCGTCCTGGCCGAACGCGTGCACCGACTGCACGATGCCCGACCGGGTCATGAACGTCCCGAAGATGGTGAGGAAGAACGTCATGATGACGAGCGTCATGTTCCAGACGCGGAGCATGCTGCGCCGCTCCTGCACCATCACCGAGTGGAGGAACGCGGTGGCCGTGAACCACGGCAGCAGGCCCGCGTTCTCGACCGGATCCCAGCCCCAGTAGCCGCCCCAGCCCAGCTCCTCGTAGGCCCAGATCATCCCCAGGGTGAGCCCCAGCGAGAGGAAGAGCCACGACATCATGGTCCACCGGCGTACCGCCCGCAGCCACGAGTCGTCGAGGTGCCCGGTGATCAGCGCCGCGATCCCGAACGCGAACGGGATCGTCATCCCCACGAAGCCCGTGTAGAGCGACGGCGGGTGAATCGCCATGTAGGGGTTCTGGAGCAGCGGGTTCAGCCCCCGCCCGTCGAGCGGCGCCTGCGTCAGGTAGGTCGCGAAGGGGTTCTTGTGGACGATCATCACGAACAGGAAGAACATCTGCACGACCGCGATGACCGCGACGACATAGGGGATGAGCTCGCGCTGCCGCTCCCGGTTCGAGTGGACGGCGGCCGACCCGAAGGCGGCGAGCAGGGTCACCCAGAACATGATCGACCCGTCGAGCCCGCCCCAGTACGACGTGAACTGGTAGAACAGCGGCTGGGCCGAGTCGGAGTACTGGTCGACGTAGCGGATCGAGTAGTCCTCGGTGATGAAGGCGTGGACGATGACCGCCGACGCCAGGAGCATCAGGGCGGTGACCAGGTACGAGGCGCCGATGCCGCTCTCGATGAGCCGGGTCGAGCGACGCCGCGCGCCCGCCACGGAGACGACGGCGGCGTAGGTGCAGACGACGAAGGCGGCCAGGAGGGTGAACGAGCCCAGGGATGCCATCGTGATTAGACCTCGCGGAGGAGTGTTCGAAGGCCCGTCCCCGAGGGGGCGGCGCCTCACCTGACGGAGGAGGGGCGGTCCGCGGACCGCCCCCGCCGAAGCTCGACTCCCGCCGGTACGTCGCTAAGCTCCAGCCCGCCAATCGTCGCCCGAGGCTCCGCTCGGCGCCCGACCAGGCCTGGAGTCCGCGCCGTTCCGCGGCGCCCGACGCCTAGTAGCTCGACGCCGCCGCGCCCAGGGTGGGCTTGGGCTCGTACTTGGACGGGCACTTGGCCATCACCCCGTTGGGCTTCACGGAGAAGCCGTGGGGCGAGAGCTGCCCCGAGATGACCACCTCCGAGCCGTCCTGGAAGGTGTCGGGAACGATGCCGGTGTACTCGGCGTCGATCACCTCGCCGTTGTTCTCGACCTTGAACCGGTACTCCAGGGTGTTCGGCTTGACCATCCGGGACCCCGGCACGACGTATCCGTGGATCTGGAGGTTCTTGCCGTACCAGGCCTCGGGCTCGGCCAGGACCTCGTCGACGTGCATGTAGTACTCGGTACCCTCGGCGAGCGTCCCCCAGAGCAGCCCGCCGAACGCGGCGGACAGGACCAGGGTGGTCACGATCATCTTCACGGTCTTGGCTGGCATGCTGCTGCACCCTCTGGCGCGAGGCCCGCGATGGCCTTCTCGCGCCAAACCGAAATCGCCGGATATGCCGAAGGATACCGTGACGACGCCCGGCCGGTCAACGGTCGCCCCCCGGCGGGGACGGCTGCCCGCCCCCGGGATACCCGCCGTCGGCGAGCTCGCGGAACAGGCCGTCGACCAGCTCGATCGGCAGACCCACGACATTGGTGTAGGAACCCTCGATACGGGTGACGAACCGCGACGCCCGCCCCTGGATCGAGTACGCGCCGGCCTTGTCGCCCGACTCGCCGCTTGCCACGTACCACGCGACGTCGTCCGGGCTCAGCGCTCGAAAGTACACCCGGGTCTCCTGCACGCCTTCGCAACGCCGGCGCCCCGCCGTCAGCGCCACGCCGGTCAGCACGTGGTGGGCGCGACCGGACAACTGTCGGAGCATGCGGGCGGCGTCTGCGTCACCGTCCGGCTTGCCGAGCACCGCACCGTCGACGACCACCACGGTGTCGGCCCCGAGCACGATCGACCCCGGATGCCGGGGCGCCACCGCCGCCGCCTTCCCCCGCGCCAGCCGTTGCACCATCTCGTCGGGCTTCTCGCCCTCGAGCCGGCGCTCGTCGATGTCCGCCGGCTCCACCTCGAACCGGTAGCCGGCCCGGGTCAGCAGCTCCACCCGGCGCGGCGACCGGGAGGCCAGCACGAGGCGCATGGATGTTACATTACAGCAGGAGTCCGCGCCGTGGAACGGCGCGGACTCCTGGAGGGTCGGTTGGGCGCCCGGCGGAGCCGGAGGCGGACGATGGGCAGCAGGAGTCCGCGCCGTGGAACGGCGCGGACTCCTGGAGGGTCGGTTGGGCGCCCGGCGGAGCCGGAGGCGGCGATGGGCGCTGACGCGACGCGGTGGAGGATGGCCAGCGGACGGAACGGCCGAGCGATGACCGCGGCGGGGCGCTGCACGACCGCCGCGCTTGGAATGCTGCTGCGCGACCAGCCGATCACGCCCGGCAAGGTCTCTCTCGCCTGGCGGGCTTCGGTCGGGCTCGCCGTCGACCGGGTCACCAGCGTCGCGCTCGATTCCGAGGGTGCGCTGTCGGTCACCGCGACCGACCGGCACTGGGCCCGAGAGCTGAACCGATCGCGCCCGCTGATTGCGGCCCGCCTGGGCCGGTTGCTCGGCGACGGCGTCGTGAAGCGCATCGAGATAACGAGCCGGACGCCCCTGAAGGAGAGCAGGTCCCATGCGAGAGTCGGTCATCGTCAGCGCCGTGCGACTGCCCACCGGTAAGTTCCTCGGGGCCCTCAAGAGCCTGCCGGTCACCGATCTGGGGGCCCGGGTGGTCCGCGAGGCGGTCGCCCGCGCCGGCATCGAGCCCGCGCTGGTCGACGAGTGCATCATGGGCAACGTGGTCTCCGCGGGGGCGGGGCAGGCCCCGGCCCGGCAGGCGGCGATCCGGGGCGGGCTCCCCGACCACGTCGGGGCCCTGACCATCAACAAGGTGTGCGGGTCGGGCCTCAAGGCGGTCATGCTCGCCTCCCAGGGCATCGCGACGGGAGACATCGACGTCGCGGTGGCCGGGGGCATGGAGTCGATGAGCAACTGCCCCTACATGCTCACGCGGGCGCGCGAGGGCATGCGCATGGGCAACGCCGAGGTCCTCGACTCGATGCTCCACGACGGGCTGTGGTGCTCGCTCGAGAACCAGGGCATGGGCATCGCGTGCGAGGCGGTGGTCGAGCGCTACGGCGTCTCGCGCGACGATCAGGACGCGTTCGCGGCCGCGAGCCACCACAAGGCGGCGCGGGCCATCCGTGAGTGCTGGTTCAAGGACGAGATACTGCCCGTCGAGATCCCGCAGCGCCGCGGCGACCCCGTCCGGCTCGAGTACGACGAGCCGGTGCGGCCCGACACGAGCGCCGAGGCCCTCGGCCGGCTGCGCCCGGCCTTCAAGAAGGAAGGCGGCACGGTGACCGCGGGGAACGCCCCGGGCGTGAACGACGGCGCCGCCGCCGTCGTCGTCATGGCCGCCGACCGGGCCGAGGCCCTCGGCCTGACCCCGATGGCCCGGGTGGTGGGGCAGGCGGTGAGCGGGCTCGCCCCGAAGTGGCTGCTGATGACCCCGGTCGAGGCCGTCCGCAAGCTCCTGGCCAAGGTGGGCTGGTCGATGGACGACGTCGACCTGATGGAGCTCAACGAGGCGTTCTCGGCCCAGGCCCTCGCGGTCGTCCGCGAGCTGGGCGTCGACCCCGGGAAGGTCAACGTCAACGGCGGAGCGGTCGCCCTCGGCCACCCTATCGGGGCGAGCGGCGCGCGCATTCTGACGACCCTGCTCTACGCCATGCGGAACCGGAACGCCCGGCGCGGAGTGGCCACGCTGTGCCTCGGCGGCGGCAACGGCGTGGCCCTGGCGGTCGAACGCTGAGGAACGCCGGCGCTGGCGCAAGCGCCGCCGGAACCCGCCGCTCCGACCACCGCCACCACGCCCGCGGACCGGCGGCTGGTCGCCGGGCGTCGAGGATTCACCCGCGTCACGTCTATCCGCCCGCGGGTTGGCGGGACGGAAGCACGAGCCGCTCCAGCGCGTCGAAACGCTCCTCGAGCCTCCCGACCGCGACCGTGAGGGCGTCCAGCCGTTCATCCACCCGGGCGAGATCGGCGCGGAGATCGCGAATCTCCGTGCGCAGATCGTCGTCGAGCCTGCCGATGCGCGCGTTCATGTCGCCGATGCGCAGGTTCAGGTCGTCGATGCGGGTATTGACGCCGGCGATCTGCATCGACAGGACGGCGACCGCCGTGAGGCCGGTACCGATGATGGTCAGGATGAGAGCGCGGGTGTCGCCCATGGGTTTAATTTAGCACAGAATCGTGCGCCGCGCAACGCGACAAGCCATGCGGCCAGGGAGGCCCGGCCCCGTCAGACCGTCGGCTGCGGCTCCGCCTGGCGCCCCGGCCGATCTCCGGAATCTGCACCCGTGCCACACGGTGCAGACTCCCGGCCCGACCGTCTTCGCCCGCGACTCCGATGGGCGCCCTGCAAAGGAGCCGGCACCGTTCTACGGCGCAGACTCCCGGCGCGCGGACTCCGGTTCGAGCTTCCAGAAGGCGATGCCGCCGGCCTGCTTGCCGACGTCGACGGCGCCGACCCGCTCGCCGGTGGCCACCCGGTAGATCTCGACGGTGCCGGGGTCGTCCCCGACGCCTTCCAGGGTGACGAACGCGAGCTCGGCGTCCGGCGACACCACGACGCCGTGTGGGATGGTGCGGCTCGTGGGAGCGCGGGCCGTCTCCTCCCCGCTTTCGAGGTCCCAGAACCCGACGGCGTCGCCGTTCTTGTAGGTGGCGACCATGCGGGTGCCGTCGGGGCTGACGTCGATGTTGTACGGGCCGGCCCCGGTCTCGAAGGTCCGCTCGATTCGCCAGCGCTCGAGGTCGATCTCGAAGATGCGGGCGACGTTGTTCCCGGTCACGTAGACCCTCCCGTCGGGCGTGGGGCGCGTGACCCACGTCGGCATGACGCCGTCGCCGAGGGGAAGCCGGCGGGTGATCTCGAACGTGAACGCGTCGAGCTCCACGAGCTCGAAGTCCATCATGTTGACCGAGTAGAAGGCCGAGCCGTCCCGGCTGAGGCGCCCCCCGTGGGGCCGGACCCCGGTCTCGACGCGGGCGACCTCGCTCATCGTGTCGACCTCGACCACCGAGATGCTGCTGGCCTCCATCGGACCGTGGAGGTTGAAGTTGACGGCGAAGAGCAGACCGGTGGCGGCCGACACGTCGAGGGTCGCGGGGAACAGGCCGAGGGTGACGTCGCCGACCCAGGCGTCGGTGCCGGTCTTGTACTTGTGCACGCTGCCGTAGGGGAACCCGTGGGCGATCGAGACGTACCAGTGACGCCCGTCGGGATCGACGTTGATGCCGTGCGGCCCCTCGATCTCGGCCGGGTAGCTGCCCACCGTCAGGGTCTTCACCACCTCGGCCCCCGCCGGCCCGTAGCGGACGACGGACACCTCGTCCTCGGACTCCGCCGCGACGTAGACGTAGTAGCTGCGCGCGGCGCCGGGCTGCGCGAACGCCGGAGGCGTCGCCCAGCCGGCGAGCAGCACGCCCGTCACCAGAGCTCGCGTCACCCAAGGCCTCTGAGTCATTCCGGTAACCTCTCCCTGCACCGGCCGGTCCTCGGCGGACACGGCCCGAGAGCCGACAGCGTGTCGGCTCCGCTCGTCGCCACTTCCCCATTCCGCTCGCGGTCACGGCGCGAGCGCAGACCGCTTACGCTCTGCCCGCGGCCTGACCGGCCCCTTACCCCGGCCCGCTCGCCATCACCGCGCAGGGTCATGCCGCGTCGCGCGCAGGGTCATGCCGCGTCGCACCGTGCGGCGACAGCCCGATGTCACACGTCATGGCTCGGGCGGCGGCGCCCGCGTCTTCTGCGACGAGCCCGCTACCGCGGCTCGCCGATGACGCGGCCCGGCCCCGTCCGCTCCTGCAGCTTCACCGCCCAGAGTCCGGTGTTCCAGTCGGTGAAGAAGATGTGCCCCTTGTAGGGCTGCGGACCCCAGACCATCGGGGCGTTGGCGATGTAGCCGTCAGGGTCCGCCGGCTCGAACATCGCGATCTCGCGGCCCTGCCGGTACAGATCGCCCATCAGCTCGCCGGAGACGTCGACGACCCGGAGCCCCCCGTTGTAGAAGGCGGCGTACAGCACGTCGTCCTCGACCCAGAAGTTGTGCGAGCCCGCCTCCGGGACCTGGTAGCGCGCCACTTCCTGCGGATTGTCCCAGTCGCTCCAGTCGATGACGTGGACCCACCCCGCGGCGCGCGAGGGGGCGCCGCCGCGCGTCGGGCTGTAGCCGCCGTAGGGGAACGACTCGTCGCCCGCGAACAGGTAGAACTTCCCCGTGGACTGGCTGCGATAGGGGAAGGCGGAGTGGTTCCACCCGCTGGGGTACGCGTAGCGGCCGAGCTCGACCGGCTGCTCGGGCGTCCCGCCTCGCCCCCCGCCACCGACGTCGACGGCGACCACTCCGTCGGTCCAGTTCGACGAGAACGCCACCCCGTCGCTGACCCACACGTCGTGGATGCTGTGGCCGGCGGTGTCCAGCTCGAAGCGCCCGACGCGTTGCGGGTTGCGGGGGTCCTCGAGGCTGATGACGTCGTAGCGGCGGCCGGCGCTCAGCGCGAAGACGTGGCCCTCGGAGATGAACACGTTGTGTACGCCGCCGGTGAGCTGGTCGGTGAACTCGGACAGAATGGGCACGCCCTCGCGGGGGTTGCCGACGCCGAGGACGACGATGCCGTTCCTGCGGTTCGACGCTCCCTCGCGGCTGATGACCGCGATGTCGCCGTCCTCCGACACCTTGACGTCGTTGACGGTGCGGGCGTCGACGTTGACCTCGTGCAGCCGCTCGATGTTCGCGGGGTCAGTCACGTCCCAGATGTACGAGCGCCCGTCCGAGCCCCAGGTCCCGGTGATGGCGTAGTCCCGGCCGTCGGTCCCCTCCCAGATCCACAGGTCGGAGGTGTGCCGGTCGAGGACCCGCCCGCGCCCGACCACCTCGAGCTCCCGGCGCACGTCGCGCGAGTCGACGGCGATCGTGGCCGACGCGGAATGGCGGCCGGTCGTGGCCATCACCGTGTACGTCCCTGAACGCTCCGCCACGAAACGCCCGTCGGCGGCGACGTGGGCGGCGGCGCCGGCCGCGATGATCGTCGGCGCGGTCTCTCCCCCCACCGCGAACCGCACCGGCACGCCCCGCACCGGCAGCCCCCGCGCGTCCCTGGCGGTGGCCGTGAACCGCACGACGTCGCCGGTCGACGCGGTCGGGACACTCGCCCGCAGCTCGAGCGAGGTCACCGGGTTGGCCTCGACCTCTATGGCGAGACGGTCGCTGACGTCCTCGGCCGTCGCGGTGATCTCCACCGCCCCCGGCGCGTGCAGGGTCAGCAACCCGAAAGCGTCGACCTCCGCCACCCCGGCGTCGGCCGACGCGAACGCCACCGGGACGTCCGTCCGCACCGCGCCGACGGCGTCGACCACCTCGACCGAGAGGCCCGGCCGCGTTCCGACGTAGTACTTGGGCGGCGGGTCGGTGAACGAGACCCGCGCCACCGCCGGGGGCGGCACCGTCACCGGCACCTCGACCTGCACCCGCGCCTCGGGGCGCCGGTCGCGGCTTCGCGGATCGGCGGGCACGAGGGCCACGAGGGTGAACTCGCCGGGCCGGTACGCCTCGACCTCCCCGCCGCGCGTCACCCCGACGCTCCGCCTCGCGCGGGAGAAGTAGACGACGGTCGCGTCGTCCACCACCGCCCCGTCCGCGTCCCGCACGGTGGCGGCCAGCGTCGCCGTCTCGCCGACCGCGAGGGTCAGCCGATCCGGGGCGACCTCGAGCGTGAGTGTCCCCGACTCCGTTTGCGCCGCCCCCGGCCACGGCGCGGCGGCGAGCGCCGCGACGCCGACGAGCAACGCCGCCGCGCTTCTGATGTCTGTCACGAGTCCCTCCCCCACCGTCCGGCGCGGATTCCCGAACGATCCCGGATCGCGATCCTCCGACCACGGCGATCCGTTCGGTCATCGCCTCCCACCCGACGGGAACCGAGCCATTGTAAACCCGCCGCGGGCCGCTCACGGAAACGCCGGTCGACGCGGTTCGAGCCCGCGCCCCGAGCGACCGCGGCGCCAGGCAGCACAACGGACTAAAGCGACCGACGGCGGCAGTGTCGATCGCGCATCACCTCCCGACCCCCAAGGTTAGAATGGGCCTTGATGCCGGAGGGGACCAGACGCGGCGTCGACAGCGAGGAGCTCCGCACGGCGATCGCCGCCGTCGTCTCGGGGCTCGAACCCGATCAGATCATCCTGTTCGGATCCGCTGCCCGGGGCGAGATGACCGAGGACAGCGATCTGGACCTGCTGGTCATCAAGGAGAACGGGAGCGCCCCGCGACCGACCGACCCGCCGGACTTCCTCGCGGACGTTGGACGAGACGTCGACGTGCTGGTCACCACCAGGGCCTCGGCCGAAGCCGGCCGGGAATACGCCGGCGACGTGCGGAGCGCCGCCCTCGAGACGGGCGTCACCGTCTACACGAGGACAGGGTTCGACCCGATCGAGACCGGTGCGGCGATGGTGAGGAGAACGCTGTACAAGCCCGACCACGCCCTGGACTTCCTGGACCGGGCGGAACGGAAGTGGCGGACCGCCAACACCCCCCAGACCCACCCGGCGGACCGGTGCGAGTACCTCCAGGCATCCCTCGAGCGGACCCTCAAGGGCCTGACGGTCGCGCAAGGCCGGCAGGTCGAGCACAGTCACAAGCTGAAGGCCCTCTGGGACGAGGCCGAACGCGACGGCGAACGCATCGCGGCGACCCGGAACGACGACGACCTCGACGACCTGACGAAGTACGCCGGCGCCTACCAGTACTGGAACCCGAAGCCCGGCATGCCCGAGAAGATCTGGAACGCCACGAGGGCGACCGGAAGAGACGTGCTGGAGCACGCCAGTCGTCGGATCCCGACCCTCGTCGAAGAGACGAGGGAACGGCTGAAGAGCCGACCCTGAACCCCCGGCGGCAAGCGACATCACGGTCAGGAAGTGCGAGGACCGCCCGGCCCCAGCCGCCATGGTGCGCGGGAGCTTCCCCGGCTGCTCCCACAGACCGCCAGAGACCTGCCCTCGGTGACGCCGTTCACGGCGAGCGAGACGGCGAGCACCCGCGTCATGTCGTTGGTCGGATAGTGATCGAGTGGTTCCCCGAGCAACCGCCGCGCCCGACGGCTGCGAACCGCAAGCACGGTGATGCTGGCGGATCCTGCACCTTCAGGATGCTCCAGACGTGCGGAATCCTGCGCACACACGCCTCCTGGGGCGAAAGTTAGCCTGTCTCATAAAATACTGATTCATATATGGATATTCGTTTATGTACGGTTCACTTTCGCTTGACATGGAGCATGGCACGGTACTAGAATGCAGAAGCGTGACACCCGGGTCGCGCCCCTCGCGATGCTGCGACGGTCGAGACTCCGGCCCAATCGGGACGCGGCGGCCACCCGACACATTCCGGCTCGTTTCGCAACGGTGACGCCGACCGGTCCCGGAGGTATCCATGCCCGAGGAACGCAATCTGCGCGAGCGCGACAAGGCCATCGACATGGCGGTGGGCCAGATCGAGAAGCAGTTCGGCAAGGGCGCCATCATGCGGCTCGGGCAGGACGCGGTCACGGCCGTGCCGAACATCTCGACCGGATCGATCAGCATCGACCACGCCCTGGGCATCGGCGGGGTCCCCCGCGGCCGCGTCGTCGAGATCTTCGGGCCCGAGGCGTCGGGCAAGACCACCCTCACCCTGCAGATCATCGCCCAGGCCCAGCGGCGGGGCGGGGCCGCCGCGTTCGTCGACGCCGAGCACGCCCTCGACCCCACCTACGCCAAGAAGCTCGGGGTCGATCTCGACAACCTCCTCGTCGCCCAGCCCGACCACGGCGAGCAGGCCCTGGAGATCGTCGAGGTGCTGGTGCGGTCGGGCGGGGCCGACGTGGTGGTCGTCGACTCGGTCGCCGCCCTCGTGCCCCGGGCGGAGATCGACGGCGAGATGGGCGAGGCCCAGGTCGGGCTGCAGGCGCGGCTGATGTCCCAGGCCCTGCGCAAGCTCACCGCGGTGGTGGCGAAGTCGTCCACCTGCCTCGTCTTCATCAACCAGCTCCGCGAGAAGATCGGGGTCATGTTCGGCAACCCCGAGACCACCACCGGGGGGCGGGCCCTCAAGTTCTACTCGTCGGTCCGGGTCGACATCCGCCGCATCGGCGCCATCAAGGACGGCGACCAGGTCGTCGGCAGCCGCACCCGGGTCAAGATCGTCAAGAACAAGGTGGCCCCGCCGTTCCGCGTCGCCGAGTTCGACCTGATGTACGGCGAGGGCGTCTCGCGCGAGGGCGACCTGCTCGACCTCGCCGTCGCCAACCGTCTCGTCGAGAAGAGCGGCACGTGGTTCTCCTGCGACGGCGAGCGCCTCGGACAGGGGCGCGAGCGCGTCAAGCAGTTCCTGAAGGAGAACACCGCGGTGTTCGACTCGATCGACGCCCGGCTGCGGAAGACGCTCAATCTGACCGCCCCCGCCGCCGCGCCGGAGGCCGCGGCGGCGAAGGCTCCCAATCTCCGGGCCGCGAAATAGCCCCGTCCGCGCGCCGCGAAGCAGCGGGCCACGATTCGGGATTATCCTGTCAGGCAGGGCTCATGACGCCGGTCGAGTGGATGCAGGTCATCGTCAGCGGAGCTGCCGCCCTCGCGGCCCTCGTGGGGATCGCGGCTGCGCTGGTCGCCGTCTTCTGGCGCGGCGCGACGTTCACCGAGGCCATTACGAAGTCGGTGGTCGAGTCCGAGCGTCGGCTTCGCGCCGAAAACCAGGAAGCGCACGCCGCCATCGGCCGGAGCATCGAGCGGCTCGGAGACCGGCTCGGCGCCAAGCTCGATGCGCTGGCCACCGATGTCGCGGTCCTGCGGGGTCGGCAGGAAGAACGCGACCGATCGTGATTCCGCACGCCCGACGGATCCGATCGGGCGACGCGCGACGGATGCCGCCCCGGAGACCCCGGCGACAGCGCCCGGTTTCCCGCGTCTCACTTGGTGCAATCGTTCAGGAAACTCACGGCGTCGGATACTCCATCGTGAACGGGTCGGGCAACGGAATACGCACCGCATCCCCCGGGCGCAACGCTTCAAGGGAGAACTCCGGCCGGTCGGGGTCGCCGGCGAGGATCGCCTCGAGGTCGCCGACGACGAGAACGGCCAGGGCGTCCGGGTCGAGGTAGCGGCGGGCCGCGTCGAGCACGTCGTCGGCGGTCACCGCCGCGATGTTCTCGCGATAGGTGGCGAGGTAGGACGGGTCCCGGCCCGTGTACTCGTCCCGGGCGAAGAGCCCCGCCGTCGAGGCGGCGCTCGAGAAGTTGCGCGAGAACGTCTCCACGAAGTAGGCGATCGAGTTGCGCAGCTCCTCGTCCGTCACCGGCTCGGTGCGGATGCGTTCGATCTCCTCGAGCACGATCGCCGTCGCCCGGGCCACCGTCTCGCTGCGCGACTGGAACCCGGCCTGGAACACCCCGTCGTAGTACGTGCCCAGCGCGTAGCTCGAGAAGGCGCTGTAGGCGAGACCCTCGTCGGAGCGGACGCGGGTCAGGAGCCGCGCGCTGAACCCGCCGCCCCCGAGGATGTCGTTCATCACCAGCAGCTTGTAGCGGTCGGGGTTGTCCCGCGTGGTCGCGAGGTGGCCGATGGCGACCCGCCCCTGGTTCACGTCGTCCTTGTCCACCAGGTAGAGGCCCGGTGACGGGGTGAACTCCGGCGCCGGGACCGACGCGACCTCCTTCGCGCCCGCCTCCCAGCCGTCGAGCCGCCGCTCGAGCTCGGCGAGGATGCCGGGGGTGTCCACGTCGCCCGATACCGCGAAGAGGAAGTTGCCGGGGTGGTAGTACTCGCGGTGGAACGCCACCAGGTCGTCGCGCGTGATCGCCTCGAGCGTGGCGCGGGTCCGCGGCCGGGTCGAGAAGTGCGCGTCGCCGCGCATCAGCCGCGCCCACTCGCGCCGCTCGATGCCCGCCGTCGCGTCGTTGCGCCGCTCCATCTGCTGCAGGGCCTGGCTCTTGGCGAGGGCCAGCCGGTCCTCGTCGAAGCCGGGGTTCCGGAGCATGTCGAAGAAGAGACCCAGGCAGGCGTCGAGGTCGCGGGTCAGGCAGTTCATGCTCGCCCCGCCCGACGTGGCGCCGACGTTGCTGCCGATCTGCGCGGCGAGGAAGGCCGCCTCCTCGTCGAAGTCGGCCGCGCTCATTGTCGCGGTGCCGCCGGCCCGCATCTGGCTCCCGGTGAGGCCGGCGAGCCCGATCTTGTCCGGCGGGTCCAGGTACGACCCGGTGCGGACGGTCACCCCCACCGTCGCCAGCGGCAGCTCGTGGTCTTCGACGACGAAGACGACCACGCCGTTCGACAGCTCGTGCCGGTGGTCGGCCGATACCGGCGGCGTGAAGTCGAGCAGCTCGTAGGTCAGCTCGGAGGGGTGGGCGGGAATCGGCTGGGCGGCCGCCGGCGCTGCCGTCAGCAGCGCCATCAGGGCCGCCAGGGCCAGGGTCGCTCCGGGATTCTGCGCCGAAGAACGGTTCTGACTCCCGCCAGGGTGGGTCGAGCGCCGAGCGGAGCCGCGGACGACGTTCTCCTGGTTGGCTCCGCGCCCGTGAATTCGGCGGGACAGCGTCGGCCGCGAACGGTCGCGTCGAGCCGGAAGACGGGTCCTCTTCGAAGCCGGGTGGCCCGGACCCGGGACACGGGAACGGGCCGCAGGGTCCGCCGGCCGCTTGTCGACACGCGTCATCGCCCCTCCTCCGCCGCCGCCTGCCGCTCGCGCAGCAGATCGAGCACGACGGCCACCATGTCCTGGCTCTCGGGCGGCGCCTGCGACGACATCTGCTCGAACTGCGCGATGAACTGCCCGAGCTGCTCCGCGTTCAACTGGCCGATCATCGCCTCCATCTGACGAACCTGCTGCTGCTCCTCCGGGTCGAGCCCCGCGAGCCGGGGATCCGGCGCCTCGTCCGACGCCTCCCGGTAGTAGATGGCCACCGTCCGGTTCTCGGGCTCGAAGTAGGTGCCGGCCACCCGCATGATGTCGTCGGCGGTCACCGCGTCGTAGAGCGGCGGGTCGGTGTTGAGGGTCTCCCAGCCGCGGTACGCCTCGCGCATCAGCATCGAGTACATCAGGAAGAAGTTGCCCTGAAGCTGCCGGAAGTTGGACGCCGCATTCTGGTTCTTCACTTTCTGCAGCTCGCGCTCGTCCACCGGCTCGGTCTTCAGCCGCTCCATCTCTGCGTACAGGGCCTGCTCGACCTCCTCGGGCGTATGCCCCTCGGCGGCGACGCCCCGCAGCTCGAACATGCCCTCGAACTTGAAGCCCGACTGCCCGCCGGACGCCCGGGTGGCCACCCCCTGGTCCTCCACGAGGGCCCGGTAGAACCGGCCCGTCCGGCCGTTCAGCAGTTGGCCCAGCACCACGAGGGCCGGCTCGTCGACGTGGCCGTCCGGCACCGAGTGATAACGGATCACGACCTGGGGGTTCGTCTCGGCCCAGGCGTGCATCCGCTTCTCGCTCAGCTGCGGCATCTCGCGCGTGCGGGGCTGCGGCGGGGGCCGGTCGCCGCGCGACAGGCGGCCGAAGTAGCGCTCGGCCAGCGCCTTCGCCTCGCCGGGGTCGAAGTCGCCCACGAGCGCCGCCGTCAGGTTGTTGGGGGCGTAGTAGAGGTCGAAGAACTCGAGCGCCTCGGCGCGGGTGATGCCCTCGAGGTCGCTCGGCCAGCCTATCACCGGCCAGCTGTAGGGTGAGGACTGCCAGAACAGCGAGTTGAACTGCTCCTCGAACTTGCCGGTGGGCGTGCTGTCGATGCGCAGCCGCCGCTCCTCGTGGACGACGTCGCGCTCGGCGTAGAACTCGCGGAACACGGGGTTCAGCAGCCGGTCCGACTCCATCCAGAACCACAGCTCCAGCTTGTTGGCGGGGACGTTCACGAAGTACAGCGTGAAGTCGTAGCTCGTGCCCGCGTTCATGCCCGAGGCGCCCTGGCCCGAGTAGATGCGGCTGAAGTCCTCCGGGACGAGCAGCTCCTCCTGCTGGGCGAGCAGGTCCTCGAACCGGTCCCTCAGCTCGGTGTGGCGCCCGGTCCGGTGGGCGGGGTCTGCCGCGTCCTCGATGCGCCCCAGCCGCTCGGCCTCCAGCAGCGCCCTCTCCTCGACCCGCAGGGCCGCCTTCACCTCGTCGAGCTCGGCGATGATCTGCAGATCCTGCTCGATGTTCCGGGTGCCGATGGCCGCGGTGCCCTTGAACATCATGTGCTCGAAGAGGTGCGCGACGCCGGTGATGCCGGGCCGCTCGTGGACCGACCCCACCTTGGCCACCCACCCCGCCGCCACGTTCGGGTCCCCCGGCCGCGGCAGCAGCAGCAGCGTCAGCCCGTTGTCGAGCACGACCTCCTCGACCGGCACCTGCTGCGCCCCGGCCGTGCCGCCGGCGCACACCGCGGCAAGCGCCAGCGCTCCGATCAATGTCCTCATGTTGCCCTCCAAACGCGTCGCCGGCCGGGCGCCCCGGCCGGCTTCCGCCCGAGTGTGTCACAACCCACGGGCCGAGCCAAGCGGACGCCGGGGACCGGGCCGGACTTACGCTACACTAGGCGTCGTCGCCGCAGATCGGCGCCGGGCCTGCCGGGCCCCGCTGGACGCCCTGGATCGGCTCGGGCTCATGCCGGGCCCCACCGGGCGCCGGTCGGGGCCGCAAGACCGCGATTGGCGGGCCGGCCCGGAGAGCGTGCGCGTTCCGGCCGTCGGCGTGCGCCGCCGCCCGCGCAACCGCCCCGTATCGGCGGGCCGGCCAGGAGAGCGTGCGCGTTCCGGCCCGCCGGCGGGCGGCACTGCCCCCGCGGTTCCGCCCCG
Source organism: Vicinamibacterales bacterium (assembly GCA_965207675.1). GTDB lineage: Bacteria > Acidobacteriota > Vicinamibacteria > Vicinamibacterales > UBA8438 > JAJEEA01. The sequence goes on along the minus strand of CBDBMY010000011.1, from coordinate 1,373,006 downwards.
CCCGCGGCCCGGATGCCGGCTCGGCGAGCGCCGCCGTGATCGACCGCCGAGCAGCCCATTGCGCAACGACCACGCCCCCCCTGCCTCGCCGGATCCGGTCCTGCCGGGGTGGGTACGGGTCGCGGACGTCCTGACCCTGCTGCTCGGGGCGGCCGCGCTGCAGGCCGCGGTCTTCGGCGGCTTCCAGATCCCCGGCCTCTCGGTCACCAATCCGTGGCGGCCCCTGGTGATGGCGTTGATCGTCGCCGGCCTGCGTCACTACCTCGTGCGCACGCCGCCCGCTCATGCCCGTCTGTGGGAAGGGTCCCGGAGGATCTGGCTGGCCGACGCAGCCCGGGCGACCCGCAATGAGGACTGGCCCGCGACGGACCTGATCTTCTTCCGGACCGTCGACTTCATCGTCCTCTCGGTGGTCTCGATCTCGTCAACGGCGGTCTTCCTGCTGGTCGTGAGCCGGTTCGACGCTCGAATCGCGGTCATCGCGGGACTCATCCTCGCCTGTGTCGTCCGGTGGTTCACCCCGGCCCGGTTCGACGCCCGCCTCGCCTCGGCCGGCCGGCCGGTCGGCCCGGTCCTCCTGCTGGTGCTTCTCGTGGCCCTGTCGTTCCGCACCGAGCCGTTCCCGACCCTCGACGGCGACCGGCTACCGGGCATCTACGCGAGCATGTCGGCGCACCTGCAGCGCGAGGGCACCGCGTTCGTGGACGACCGGCTCCCGGAGGGGCTCCCCGACGAGCGGTCGCGGGAGATCTACCGCGCCGGCGGGCGCGACGATTCGGAGCCGGGGAGCCCGGTGCGGCCCGGGCTCGATCTCTCGCCCGCGCGCGACGGCGACGTGTTCCGGCTGCAGCCCCTCCACCCGTTGTGGATGGCCATCTTCGGCGAGGCGTTCGGCGACGCCGCCCGCTTCCACGCCCTGGGTTTCTTCGGCCTGCTGGGGGTGCTGGGCCTGTCGCTGCTGGCGTTCGAGCTGACGGGCTCGCGCCCGGCCGCGTTCGCGGCCGGGATGCTGGTCGCGACCAACCCCCTCCACGTGTTCTTCAGCCGGTCTCCGGCCTCCGAGGCGGTGGCGCTGGCGTTCTCGTCGTTGGGGCTCTACTACCTGGCGCGGGCCTTCCGCGGCATGCGGCGCGCCGAACCGGCGGCGACCGCGTCTCTCGTCACCCTGGCCGCCGCCTGCGTGTCGCTCGTCTTCTTCGTCCGCGCCGGCGGATTCCCGTACGTCGTCGCCTCGGCGCCGCTGTTCGGGCTCGGGGTCTGGCTGAAGCTGAGGAACCGGGACGCCTGGGGCCGCCACGCCCTCGGCTTCTGCGCTGCCGTCGCCGGGCTGTACGGCGTGTCCGTGCTCTACGGCCTGGGCTACGCCACCGGCGACGCGCCGAGCGTCTACGAACGGACGCTCGGGAGCCTGCTGGGGAGCGGCTGGCCGCTCGTCACCGCGGGCATCCTGGCCCTCGCGGCGGCGGGGCTGGCCGAGGTCGCCAGGAACCCGCGGCGCCCCGCGGTGCAGCGGCTCCTGGTGGGGGCAGCCGCTCCACGACGGTGGATCAGGCTGGCCTCGCTGCTGGTCTCCGTCGCCCTCGCCGGCAGCCTCCTGCAGGCGTACCTGATCGGGTTCACCGGGCTCTACGCCGCCGACCCCCTCTATCGGGAGCTCGGCATCGTCGGGTCCGGCGCCCGCGTCTTCCTGCAGTCGGGCGCGACGGGCTGGCTGCTGTACGTGACGCCCTGGCTCGCCGCGGTCGCGCTACTGGGCATGCACCGACCCCCGCCGCGATGGCCGCTGGCGCTTCTCTACGGCCTTCTCGCCGCCTGCATGGCCACCGCCCTGCTGGCGAGCGCTCCCGTCGTCCACCGGCACTACGACCACGCCCCACTCCTGCTCGGCGAGATCGTGCCCTACGCGCTGATCATCGCCGTCGCGGTCACCTTTCGCGCGGGCCCCGGCGCTTTCCGCCGCCTCGGCCTGGCCGCGATACTGGCCGCGATTCCGTTCCAGCTCTTCTTCACCGCGAAGCAGATGCCGGCCCGCGAGGGCGTGCAGCCGTACCGCGTCATGAGCCGGATCGCCGACCTCGTGGGGACCGACGTCCTCCTCTTCGACGTCGAAGGGTTCCGCGGAGAGGAGAACCCCACGAGGCAGACGCCTCTGACGCACTACTTCGGCCTGCACGTCTTCCCCTACCGGGGGGCGAGCCAGCTCGCGGAAGTCGTCCCGTCGTTCGAGGGCGTGGTCGGCAGCCGCCTCTGGCTGCTCACCCCCGCCACCGACACCGACCCGCGGCTGGAGCTGCGCGAAACCTTCGGCTACGAGGACCGGAGAATGGCGAGCGCGACGACGATTCCCGCCACCGTCGACGACGGGGACCGGCGGCAGGTCGTGTTCCTGTACCGGCAGCGCTGAGTTCCGCCCGCGAGCCATGCCGCGCGGTGACACTCGAAACGTCACCGCCACGAAGGACACCCGCCCCCCGGACTCCCGGCCGACGCCCGACCGCCGCGGCGGGTGGACACCGCGGACATGCCGACCGTACGCCTCGGCGGGGCGGCCCCACGCAACGGTGGTCGCGGCCTCCGGATCTCGCTCCGGGAATCCGTGGCCCCATGGCGTGAACCGTGCGGCCGCGAGCCCGGCTGGTCGCGTGCCTGGCTGGCTACAGCGCCTCCTCCGAGAGGCATGGCATGAACCGTGCTGCCGCGAGCCCGGCCGGTCCGCCGGGTCCGCGGCGGACGAGCCCGTTCACGGCGCGGGAACGGCCTCGCGCAGCTCGATCGAGCTGACCGCCACGCCGAGCGTGCGCGTGTCCCGCGTCCCGGGAACGTGCGTGTCGCTCTGCAGGACGATCTCGACCTCGGGCGCCGAGAGCGGGCAGTCCCCCAGATCGAACGTGGCGTCCCAGCGCCCACGGATGGTCTCGTCGAAGAGCGTGCATCCGTCGACCGCGATGCGGAGCTGCTTGGGCGGGCCGGTCATCAGCACGTCGATCGCGACCGCCGCGGGTCGAGAGTCGAGCGGGGTCAGCAGGCGCGCATCTCCGCCGGTCCAGCGGAACGGTCGCTCCCCTGCCCACTCCAGGCCGTAGAAGCCGGACGCCTGCGCCCCGAGCATCCGAAGCTCCGCGTCCAGGACGAGGTTGGGCCACGCGCCACCGGGACCGGAGCCGGCCGCGGCCGCCAGCGCGAAGGAGCCGGCGGCGGGCCCGCCGAGAATCTCGAACACCTCCAGCGCGTTGGGGCCGGGCTCGAGTCGCGCCGGATCGACGATCGCCTCCCAGGCGGCGCGGCGACCGAGGACGGGGAACGCGTACGGCCGGGTGATCGCCGCGACCACCCCGTTCAGGGCGACCGCGAGCAGCGGGGCCGGCGCATCGTCCGGCAGGTCCGGCACCGCACCGGTGATGTGGACGGGGAGGAACTCCGCTTCCGGATCGACGTCCTGCAGTAGCCGGAAGGTGTCGACGACCACCCGAAGATCGGAGGGCCGCGCCGCACGCAACGCTTCGGCCGGCCGGCCGATCAACTCGCCGTAGCGGCCGTGAAAGGCACGAGTATCGAACGGGTCGCCGGTCGCGAACCACTCGAACTTGCGGGCGGCGCCCTCCGCCACCTCGGCGAGGAGGTCGCGCGGCCCCTCGACGCGGTTTCTCGCGCCGTTGAAGAACATCACCTTCGCGGGCCGCGGCGCGAGCGCCGGATCGAGCACGTCCGCGCCGTCGGCGGTCCACGGCAGCTCGACGCCGAGCTCGGCCGCCAGCGTCGGCAGTATGTCGATCACCTCGACGTTGGCGTCGACCACCCCACCCTCTCGCTGCCCCGGCCGCTTCACGAAGAGCGGCACCGCCCCGACGTCGGCGAACGAAGGTCGCGTCGGTTGCCGGAACGACGCGCCCGGCCGCAGGCTGGCGCCGTGGTCCGCGGTGACCACGATCAGCGCGTCGTCGTAGACGTCCACCTCGCGCAGGCGGGCCACCAGACGGCCGAGCAGCGTGTCGACGTATCCCAACTGAAGCAGGTACCGCTGGTGGTTGACCACGGCGGCCCACCCATCGTCGACCCACCTGCCGCCCTGTAGGCCGACGTTCTGCCGCAGGGCCGTGAACTGCTGCCCCGTGGGCAGGTACAGCCACGGCTCGTGCGGGAGCAGCACGTGCATGAAGTGCAGCGTCGGACCGGCGCCGGTGATCGAGTCGATGAAGCGCGTGACCGTCTGCCGCCGGTCGTCGACCCGCGCCGCCCGCCAGCGGTTCTGGAACGTGTCGTTCGCCAGGAAGTCGTTCCAGTTCTGATCCACGGGCGGCAGCCAGAACGCCAGGTCGTCCGGCAGCACGACGGTCAGAAACACCACGGCGAGGTCGGTCACGACGCCCGCGAGCCAGGCGCCCAGCGCACGCTCGGCCGGGCACAACGATTCCGGACAGAGCTCGGACAGCGGCTCTTCGACGTGCAGCCGATACCGGCTGCCCAGCAGCGTGAACAGGTTCCCGGGATGGTCGGCGGACACCGGCAGGCGGTCGGGCGAGGGATACGTGCCGGTCAGAATCGCGGGCAGCGCATACTGGGTCATCTCGCCGACCGCGGTTGCGTTGCGAAACCACGTGGCGTCGTCGGCGAGCGCCGCGAAGTGGGGGAAGTTGGCGCGATCGACGTCGCCATCCCGGTCCAGCAGCGCCGCGAGCTGGAACTGGTCGAAGACCACCACCACCACCGGCGGCGTCGCGCCGAACGTCACGCCGTCGATGGCGCCGACGTCCTCGGCCGGCACCAGCAGGCGACCCACGCCGGGGTTGAGCAGGAACATCGCCGGCACGACGACGACGGCGGGCGTCAGAAACGCGGCGAACAACCGGACGGGCGGGAAACGGCGGTACGCGTGCGCCGCACCGGCGCCCGCGGCTGCCGCCAGCGCGACCAGGAAGGAGCCGGGCGATCCGCCGAGCGACTTGAGGGCCGCGAGCGCGACGACGCCGGCAAGCCCCCCGACGACCACGGTCGCGACACGTCGCCCCCACACCGGACCGCCCGCGAGGCCGGCCGCCCGTACGGCGAGCGCGCAGCCGGCCGGGCCACCGAGGCAGACCACCGCCACCAGCAGCAGCAGGCCGCCCGGCCACATGTCGTGGGCCACCAGGAACTCGGGGCTGCGCCCGACCAGATCGAGGACCGGCTGCGCGACGGCGAGGCTCCACAGGCCGGCGATGTGCAGCATCGCCCACCGGGCGTCGGCGGCCGACTCCCGCGGTGTCGACCCCGGTCGCAACCGCGCATCACGCAACCATGCCCGGACCCGGTGATGCAAGGGGCGCGTCCGTACCAGACCATGCCGCAGGCCGAGGACGACGAGCAGCGCCACCAACGCCCGCCAGGGCGTGGACATGGAGAACAGCGTGCCGATGCGGATCGCCCCGAAGACACCGGAGACGAGCACGGCGACGGCGAGCGTCAGCGCGAGGCCGTCGGCGATGCGCGCCCACGCCGGCAAAGGAGGTTCCGAGCGGTTGGGGCCGTTCATCCGCTTCAGGGGCGACAGTGATACAGCGTGCGGGTGCCCGAGGCCAGCGTCTCGTGACTGACGTCACCGAAACGCCGCCCCAGCGCGGCGGCGACCGCGGCCTCGGAATAGTCGATTTCCTGATCCCGGCGGTTGCGGAGCAACCGATCCACCATGGGGTCGTCGCGTCCGACGAACTCCAGGACCACCTCCGCGTCGAACTGCGCGAGCCAGTCCACGAACCCGTCCAGCGGGATGTTCCGGCCGATCACGAGATGGTGCACCAGCGCCAGGCACAGAATGAGCGCCGGTGCGCCGCGGTCCTCGAGCGGCCGTCGTTCGCGCCCGCACCACCCCAGGCCGGGTGACGGATCGGCGAGGTCGGCCACGAGCGGAAGGACGTTTCCCGGGCCACGGTCGCGGACCGTCCGGTACAGGCGCTCGACGACGACTTGATCCGCGTCGAGAGCGAGGACGTAGTCCGCATGCTCGGCCGCCAGCCGGGAATAGTTGCCGGTGTTGCACCCGAGGTCCCACACCAGCGGCCAGCGCCGACGGGCCAGGACCGCCTCGACGAAGGCGACCTTGCGCTTCAGATCGGCGTCTTCGTAGGAATGTTCCCGCTGATACTCCGACCAGGTCGATCGCCGCGGCTCCCAGCGCAGCCGCTCCACCGTCTTGCGCAGACGGTCGATGTTGTGCTTGATGAGGGCCGCGCCGAAACCGGCGTCGCGCAGCTCCCGTCGAACGTCCCCCGGCGTGTCCTCGTAGCGCGCCTGCGCCTTCGCCTGTAGGTAGACGTGCGCCAGCACGCCGCGCCGCAGGAAGTCGCGGCCGGACAGCAACGCCCGGCACTGCTCCGCCGTGATCCCCTCCAGGCTTCCGCGCAGCCAGGGATGGAACGGCACGTTGCGGTACGCCTGCAGCAGGAGCGGATAGAGAAACGTCTCGCAGAACTGGCGGTAGCCGGCCCAGGGCTCGCCCGCGACGTACGACGTGAACGATCCGATGTCGATGAAGGTGGGATGCGCGCCGCACCACTGGATGTTGAAGGCGGTCGCGTCCTTGAGGGTCATCTCTTCGTCGAGCGCCGCCCGCGTCACGTCGAGCTGGAGCAGGGCGGCGTCCTTGAGCATGCCGAACGACCACTCGTACGGGTACGACACCACGGGCAGCCGCTCGTGCTCGAGGACCGCCACCCAGCGGGGCGGGAGCGGCGGCAACGACCCGGTGTCGGCCACCAGACGCGTCGGCACCAGGCGGCGATCCGCCATGAACCGGGCGTGGAAGCGGGTCGCGGCGAGCCGCTGCCAGTCCTCGAGGGCGCGGGCCGTCAGGCAGCGGAACGCCGCTCCGTCGTGATGGAAGACGCGAGAGTCCGGGTCGCGGAACGAGCCGGTGTCGAACCGTACGGACGGCTCTCGAACACTCATCTGCTGCTGAGCGAGCCGATGATGGGCCACCGGTACCTTCGGCGCCGGCTCGCGGCGTTCAGCGCTTGGGACGCTGGATTCTCTGGAGGGCGGCCGTCATGCGATGCCAGTAGAGCCTCGCGATGACACCGACGGCAGCGACCCCGCCGAGAAGCGCCTGCAGCAGCATGCTGCCGGTCCCGGGGTCGAGATAGGCGCCGGCCGGCCTCTCGAGAACGAGCAGGAGAACGAAGACGACCAAGACAGAGCGGAGCATCGGCGCGAGTATAACAGAACGATGACGGACTGCCCAAGGCAGCCGTTTGCCGGGTGCACGACAAGAAAGTTGGTACGGCGCCGAGCACCACACCGAAAGCTGCAGGCTCGACTGGCTTGTGCGGGCCGGAGGGCGGTCATCCAACAATCGTGACGTGCACCCCCGTTTGCCCTCTTCGCGGTCGGGACGGGAAGCCGGTTGCGCCGAAATCGCCGGGTGCGGTATCGTGGGGAGTGTCGCCGTTGCGAGCGGAGCGCCGCTTCCCGCGGGTCGCGCCCCGGATCGTGTTCACGGCGTCGCACCCCTGATGTGCCGAGGTAGCTCAGTCGGTAGAGCACATGACTGAAAATCATGGTGTCGCCAGTTCGATTCTGGCCCTCGGCACCACCTCCAACGCCCCCGCGTTCCCCGAAAGGGCGTAAGTCACTCGATTCAATCCCCTTGTGGCGCCATCGTCCTGGCTGCGGCATCGCCGGAGCGGGCACGGGCACCCCTACAGACGACGTCCTCCACGACCGAAACCTACGAGAGCGGCGACCCGAACCGTGGATCGCTAGAGCCTTCAGGGCCGACTGTCTGGCCGCCGCTCGAACGAGATCGGACCGCATCATGATCAAGACCGACGACATCCGCCTCGCGATCGTTCTGTGCAGCGTCGTGCTGGTGGCGGCCTGCCAGAGCGCCAGCCCCACCGCGCCGACGGAGCCCGAGCCCGAACCCGAGCCCGTCACGCTCACCGGCACCTGGAGCGGGTCGGCCACCGGCAACTTCATCTCCTCCGATGCCGTCACCACCACGCTCACCCAGACGGACACCGCGGTGACCGGCGAATGGTCGATGCCGATGCCCACGACCCTCGTCACGTTCGGGGCGCCGGCCGACGTGAACCTGTCCGGTACCGTGACGGGGACGGTGACCGGCACGACGGCGGACCTGTCGTTCGCGTTCGCCGACGTCGCGGTGTTCAGGCAGTACTTCGCCCCCGGCTGCGCGCTCTCCGTGTCGATATCGTCGTTCACGGCGACGATGGCGGACGCGACGTGGATGACCAACGCGTCGTGCCAGCCGCCGGTCGTCGACAACGGCACCCTGACGCTCACCCGCCAGTAGCGCGACGGGCCGCGCCAGCCCGCCCATCGTCGCCTCCGGCTCCACCCCAACCAACCCGCCAGCAGTCCGCGCCGTTCCACGGCGCGGACTCCTCGCCCGCCCATCGTCGCCTCCGGCTCCGCCGGGCGCCCAACCAACCCGCCAGCAGTCCGCGCCGTTCCACGGCGCGGACTGCTACGGCAACGGCAACTCCGCGCAGAAGGCCGCGAACGGCAGGACGCGCGTATCCGAGCTCGCGTCGCCGAAATCCCCGGTGCCCAGGTGAACCTGGTAGAATCGGGGAATCTCCGTACGCTCCCGGAAGTACCGGCAGGCGGGCGACGCGCGGCGTTCGCCGCTCTTGCACTCGACGGCGAACTCGGGGCGACCGTCGCGCAGTACGACGAAGTCGATCTCGCGTCCGTCGGTATCGCGGAGAAAGCGCAGCTCCATCGCGTACCCCTCGGTGTCCTCGACCAGGTGGCAGTACTTCAGCAGGTGTCCCGCCACCATGTTCTCGAAGCGGGCGCCGCCGGCGTCCACCCGCGACCAGTCCCAGAAGTAGAGCTTCTTCTCCTTGCGGACGGCTCTGATCGCCTTCGCTCCGTAGGGCGCGAGACGGTAGCAGACGTACAGCCGCTCCAGGATGGCGATCCAGCGCTCGACGCTCTCGTGCGACGCCTGCAGGAGCCTCGCGAGGCGGTTGACCGACAGGGGCGACCCCACGCACGCCGGCAGATGGCCGAGCAGCAGGTCGAGCCGCGATACCTCGCGGACCTGTTCGAGGTCGCGCAGGTCCTCGTGCACGACCCGTGCCGAGCGCTCGCGCATCCACCGGCGATGAAAGCGCTCCTCGCCCCGCAGGAAGGGCTCGGGGAAGCCGCCGAACCGCAGCAGATGAGCCACCAGCGCCGCGGTCGGCGGCTGGCCGCTCTCCATCACGGTAAAGGGGTGCAACCGGTAGTAGTGGTAGCGGCCCTGCAGCGCATCGCCGCCCTTCCGGTAGTAGTCCAGCCGGGCCGACCCGGTCACGAGGAAGGAGATGGACGATCGATGCTTGTCGTACAGGCCCTTGACGAGGCCGCGCCATGACGCGTACTTGTGGATCTCGTCGAAGATGATCAGCGGCTGCCCGGGCGGCAGGCGGGCCGACAGGATCTCGTCCCGGTCCGCCAGAACGTCCCAGTTCAGGTAGGCGGGAGAGGACTCGTTCCGGCCCTCCCCCAGCAGCGACAGCGCGAGGGTCGTCTTCCCAACCTGTCGCGGCCCCCCGACGAAGACCATCGTCTCGGCGAGATCCGCGGTCACCGGATCGTTGATGTACCGGGACCGGCGCGTAGCGTTCATGAGTAATTTCAGGTATACCTGAATATACTCATGGTGTTTTCTCGGTCAACCCGAAAATACTCACGGAGTCACGCGCAAACGACACTCCCAGGCGATCGCAGGTCGCCTGCGTCTTCGGCCCCCCTGCTCCGCCGTCGGTGAATCGCCGAAGGGGGGCGACCGTGGACCCGGTCGCCCCCTTCGACGCGAGCCACCCTTCAGCGTCGGTCGAGCTGCCCTACTCGGCGAGGGGATCCGGCCGAACCTGGAACCGGACGATCTCGCTCGTCATCCCCTTGCCGCCCTCGAGGTGGAAGGTCGAGCCGGTGTTGAAGCTCGCCCACACCCCGCGGCCCTTCCAGCCCGCGTCGGGGTCGTCGATGCGGCCGTCGAGGCCGCGGCTGTAGAACCCGAGCGGATAGGGCACCCGCATGGTGACCCACTCCCCCGTCTCGGGCAGCAGGACGAGCAGCGCGTCGGACGTCGTGCCGGTGGTGATGGGCACGTTCTCCCCGAGGCCGAGGGTGTCGAACTGGTCGACCCAGTGGTAGTAGTGGTAGTCGGCGTTGGCCGACCCTTCGGTCCCCTTCATCCGCGGTCCTGGCGTCTGATGGAGGGTCCACCCCTCGGCGCAGTGCTGACCGGTCGCCTCGGGGCCGGCGAGCACGCGGCACTTGGTGCGGTCGAAGCTGGCGACGTGGCCGCTGCCGCCCAGCGCCGTCCACACGAGCCCGTTGCGGTCGACGTCGATGCCGCGGGGGCCGTAGCCCCACAGACCGGGGTCGCCGTCCGGATCGTAGGGCGGCTCGTAGACCTCGGCCTTGCAGGTCTCGGGCGGGTTGTCGCCCCGCTCGAGCCGGATGAGCTGCCCCGGCACCGGGAAGCGCCGGGTGATCCAGACCGAGCCGTCGGGATGGGGGATGATGCCGTAGGCCCGCTTGAACTTGTCGAGGCTGCCGACGCGCGTGTCCTTCGCCGGGTCGATCTCGACCGCGCCGTCCCGGTCGGGCTCGTTCCACGGCCTGGTGATGACGCCGTCGCCGTTGGTGTCGATGACGGTCGGGCACCAGCCCTGCGCGGCCCGCTCGTCGCCGGTCTCGTCGTAGAGGCGGGTGTTCAGCCAGCCCACCGCCTCGGTCGAGCCGCTCAGCCAGAGGGTGTCGTCGGCGTCGTCGGCGAACTGCAGGTGGTGGGTGAAGTAGCAGGTGTCGATGAGCTCGAACTCGCCGGTCTCGGGGTCATAGTACGAGACCTGCCGCGACTCGTCGCGGTGCTGGATCGGGTAGTAGCGTGCGAACGGGTGGTCCGACCCCTCCAGGCACCAGCCGGGGACGTCGTTCGGGCGCACCGCCTGGGTGATCCAGAGCCGGCCCTGGTCGTCCATCATGGGGTTGTGGGCGCTGCGGCTGACCAGCCCCGCCGGCTCGTCGCCCCAGTAGAGCGAGGGCACGCGGTTCGACGAGCCCTGGTAGGAGTTGGCGCGCCGGGGCCGCTCGATGCGGGTCGGCAGATCCATGCGCACCGACTGGTGGGTCTCGATGTCGGTGATGACGAGCCCTGCCCCGCCGACGCCGTAGATGGGCCCGTCGGCGTAGAGGGTGGGGTCGCGCTTGTCGGTCGAGACGTTGTCGTGCACCATGCCCCGCGGATGGCCCCAGCCCCACGCCGTCAGGACCACGTTGCGCTCGACGCCCTGCGGCCGCGGCGGCGCCGGGGGCACCTCGCCCGCGCGGATCCGGTCCGTCCACTCGGCGTAGAGCTGGATGGCCCGCGGCCGCCCGATGCGGTTGATCTCGGCCGCCATCGCCGGACCCGCCCCGCCCGCCTGGATGCGGTGGTTCCAGGCGTCGGCGGTCGAGTCGAAGTCGTCGAGGTCCAGCATGGGCATCTCGCGCGTCGCGTAGTTCCCGAGCTGGTGGCAGAGCTGGCAGCCGTCCTTCATGCGGTCGATCCAGTCGGCCTGGGTGCGCATGGCGGTGCCGATGCCGTTGCCGCGCGGTCCGGTGCCGGGGAAGTCGCTCGCCGGCGGCACCTCGAGCAGCGAGTACCAGTAGTTGGCGGGATAGATCTCGGCCGCCTCACGCGGGGTGGCGGCCGCGCGCACCGTCAGGTCGAGGCTGTCGCCCGGCTGCGCGCCGATCCTCTCGGAGTCGACGAGCCCGTAGCCGCGCACCCACACTTCGTAGGACGCCGCCGGCAGGTCGGGCACGAGGAAGCGCCCGGCGTCGTCGGTCACCACCGTCTTGCGGAACGACGTGTCGAAGTCGCCGGTCTCGGCGATCACCCAGACGCCGGCCTCCGGGCCGGACGCACCGGTCACCGTCCCCGCGATGTCGTCTCCAGCGGCCAGGACCCCCGGGGCCTGGCCGCCCCCCAGCAGTAGCGCCGCCGCCGCCAACAGGCTCAGCCCGGAAAGACCCGCCGTGCATCTCTTAGCGCCCATGTCGTCTCCCCTGCATGCGCGGCCGGAAGGCCGCCGCTACGCGGCCGCCTCCCCTTCGACCACCCCGTAAGGAACCCGCACGCCGTTGGATCACGTCCGCACTATAGCAACCCGCGACTCTCTCGCGCCACGCAGAACGTCGCCTCGGTTCCCGCCGCCCCGCCCCTCTCCCATGAGGGCTCCCGTTCTTGCCCGCCCATCGTCGCCTGGAGGCTCCGTCGGGGCGCCCAACCGACCCTTCGGGAGTCCGCCCGGTTCCACGGCGCAGACGCCTCGCCCGCCCATCGTCGCCCGAGGCCCGGCCGGGACGCCCGACCGCCCCTCCCGGAGTCCGCCCGTTCCACGGCGCAGCCGCGGCGGCGCCGCCTCTCAGTCCAGCGCCGGGGTCGTTGCCGGGGGCTCCCGCCGGTGGGTGCCCTGCTCGTAGGCGTAGCCCAGGCGGAGCAGCGTCGCCTCGGCGAACGGCCGGCCGAGCAGCTCGAGGCCGACCGGCAGCCCGTCGTCGGTCAGGCCGGCCGGCACGGTCAGGGCCGGGAAGCCGATCACCGGGCTGAGATAGCGGTTGTTCCCGCGGGCGTACCCGTCCTCGGGGTTCGGATTGGTCAGGACGTCGGGGGCGATGACCGTCGTCTGGTGGTCGAAGGTGGCGTAGACCAGCGCATCGAGGTCGTGGTCGGCCATCGTCGCGAGCACGGCGCGCCGCAGGCGTTCCCGGGCCTGGAGAACCGCCAGGTACTCGTGATCGGAGGTGGACCGGCCCACCACGTTCATCAGTCCCCTGGCTCGCCAGGGATTGACCCGCCCCGCCAGCAGGATCTCCCGCAGCGAGCGCATCGGCGCCTCCGGCAACTCGGCGAGGTACGCGTCGGTGGCCCCCTCCGTCTCGAAGCTGTTCCGGACGTAGGTCGCCTGCGCCTCGTCGAGGCCCGGCACCTCGACCGGATCCACCAACTCCGCCCCGAGCCGCCGGAGGTCCGCGACGGCCCGGTCCACGACCCGGCGCACCTGCCGGTAGTCGTCCGACTCGGGGTCGGTCTCGGCGTCCATGGGCTCGCGGACGATCCCGATGCGGGCGCCGCGCAGGCCGTCCGGGTCGAGGCCGTCGACGTACGAGTCGGGCGTGCGGCCGGCGGCGTAGGCCGTCACCGGATCGTCCGGGTCGTACCCGGCGATCGCGTCGAGCAGGATCGCGGCGTCCCGCACGGTGCGCGTCATCGGCCCCAGCGTGTCGCTCGAGGGGTTGGCGGGCATCATCCCGTGGCGGCTGACGAGCGGCAGCGTGGGCCGCAGGCCGACGAGGCTGTGCACCGCGGCGGGGCCGCGGATCGAGCCGCCGGTGTCCTCGCCGATGGCGACGAGGCCGAAGTTGGCGGCGGCGCCGGCCCCGCTGCCCCCCGACGACCCGCTCGGGTTGCGGGTCGGGTCGTAGGGGTTGCGGATGATGCCGAAGCCGGACCCGACGTAGCGCGAGGCGAACTCCCCCATGGTCGTCTTCGCGAGGATGACGGCCCCCGCCTCGCGCATCCGGGTGACGATGGTGGCGTCGCGCCCCGACATGAACCCGTCGAAGAGCGCCGAGCCGTAGGTCGTCGGCATGTCGCGCGTCTCGACCTGGTCCTTGAGCAGCACCGGCACGCAGTGGAGAGGGCCGGTCGGGCCCGACTCCGCGAACGCGGCGTCGAGGGCCTCCGCCTCCTCCGCCGCGCGCGGATTCACGTACTCGATCGCGTTCAGCGCGGGACCGGCCTGGTCGTAGGCCTCGATGCGGGCGAGATAGCCCTCGACCAGCTCGCGGCACGTCAACTGCCCCGCCGCGAAGGCGTCGTGCACGTCGTCGATGGTCGTCTCCATCAGGCGGAAGTCCTGGGCGCCGGACGCGCCCGCCATCGACAGCGAGAGCAACAGCGGGAAGACGAGCGCGGCCGGCCGCGCCGCGCGCGGGAACGCGGGGTTGCGGCGCCCTGCCGGCGCCGCCGGGGTCATTCGTGTCACAGGTTCTCCTTGTTCTGACGCAGGGGCCGGATTATAGCCCTCCCCGGCCGGTCCGCTCGGGCCGGCGCCGGCTGCAGGGCGCCAATCCGGGGTCGACGTGCTACGCTGGCCACCCGTACGCCTTCGCCGGCCCGCGCGCCCGACGGGCCGATCGGGCCGCGTCGTCGAAGGGCCGGGGTGCCTGCACGGTGGGGCTTCGCCCAAGCGAGGGTCCACCCGCTACCGGAGGTCGCGCGGTCGCGCAACGGCCGATAAGATCCTCAGACCGCCATGGAGCCCTTGTCCAACGAGCTCGTGCTCGTCATCGTCGTCGCGGCCGTCCTCGTGGGCATCTACCTGCTCCGGCACATCATCGCCTTCGCCTTCAAGCTCATCGTCTTCGTGGGCCTGGTCCTGGCCGGGGTCTGGGTCTGGCAGCATCGAGCCGAGGTCGTCGAGGCGGTCAGACCCTGGCTCGGTCTCGTCGGCGACCGCCTGGGCGAGCTGGATCTGTCGAGTGTCCGGGACATGCTGGCGGACCTCCTTTCGGACGAGGAGCCGAGCGCGGCGGAGGCCACCGGCGTGATGGTCGTCACCGACGCGTCGGAGGACCCCGGAAGGCCCGACTTCCCTGAAGGACCCGGGAGTGCCGCGACGCCGGACGGCCACGAGGCACCCGGCGGCAACGACAATCCGGACGACTCCGACGACCCCGACGACCGCGAGTGACCGCCGCTCCGCGACGGGTGCGAGCCCGGTCGTCGAGCGGCGCGCGCAAACCGCACGAGAGGAAGAACCCGATGTCAGAACAGCAGAAGAACCCGATGTCAGAGCACCGGATGGACCGACGGACGCTTCTGAAGACGATGGCGGCGGCCGGGATGGCCGCGCCGTTCGCGGCCAGGGCGGCCTCCGCCGGGGCCGCCGCGGCGGGCGGGACGGCAGCGGCGCAGGCCGACGTCGCGCCCTTCACCATCGAGGTCGGCGACGAGGCGCTGGAAGACCTCCACCGCCGGCTCGCGGCCACGCGGTGGCCGCCCGACTCGCCCGGCGAGCCCTGGGGCTACGGCACGGACCGCGCGTACCTCGAGGAGCTGATCGCCTACTGGCGGGACGAGTACGACTGGCGCGCGCACGAGGCCGCCCTGAACGCGTTCGACCACTACACGACGGAGATCGAGGGGCAGCAGCTCCACTTCGTCCACCAGCGGAGTCCCCGCGAAGGGGCGCTGCCCCTGCTGTTGACCCACGGCTGGCCCGGCACCGTCTGGGAGATGCTGCCCTCGGTGCGCCCCCTCGCCGACCCCGCCGGCCACGGCGGCGACGCCGCCGACGGGTTCCACGTCGTCGTGCCCTCCATCCCCGGCTTCGGCTTCTCCGGCGAGCCCCTCGAGGGCACCGACATCGCCCGCACCGCCGAGCTGTGGGTGGCCCTGATGGACCGCCTCGGTTACGAACGCTTCGGCGCCTACGGCAGCGACTGGGGGGCCGGCGTCACCCGCGCCCTCGGCGCCGCGTACCCCGATCGGGTCGTCGGCATCCACACCCCCGGCGCGCCCCCGCGCGCCCAGCGCCCGCCCCGGACCGACGAGGAGCGCGACTACCTCGCCCGCGCCGAGGCGTGGTCGGTCGACGAGACCGGCTACCAGCGCATCCAGGGCACCAAGCCGCAGACCCTGGCCTTCGGGCTCACCGACTCGCCGGCGGGCGTGGCGGCGTGGGTCACCGAGAAGCTCCGGTCGTGGAGCGACTGCGACGGCGACGTGGAGACCCGCTTCAGCAAGGACCAGATCCTCACCCTCGTCTCCATCTACTGGCACACCCGCACCATCGGCACCAGCGTGCGCTACTACTACGCCAACGGGCTGGGCAGCTCGCGCCCCCGGCGGGCGCTGTCGCGAGGACCGGTGCAGGTGCCGCAGGGCTTCGCGCAGTTCGTGGGCATCCCATCCCGGACGGGACCGCCCCGCTCCTTCGTCGAGGACGTGCCCGACAACGTCACCCACTGGTCGGTCTTCGACACCGGCGGGCACTTCCCCGCCATCGAGGAGCCGGAGCTGCTTGTAGGCGACCTGCGCCGGTTCTTCCGCACCCTGCGGTGACCGTGGGACCGGACACGGATTGCGGGTGCGAGGATCATCCTGGCCGACCTCGACCGGACCAACCCCCGGGGCCGGCCAGGGCCGCGCCGTATGCACTCGTTCCCGGGATTCAACGCCGCAACGCCGTCATCGGTAGGATGGCTGCGGCACGACTCGCCGGGATGAGGGCGGCGACGAGTGCGCATCCCGCGAGCGAGACGGCGGCGACGGCGAGAGAGAAGGGGTCCCAGGACGACACGCCGTGGAGCTGCGCCGCCATCAGCCGGGCGGCGCCGACGGCGAGAGGCAGGCCGAGAACGAGCCCGACGGCCACGCGCCGAAACGCCTGGCGCAACACCAGCCCGACGACCCTGACCCGGTCCGCGCCGAGGGCCATCCGGATGCCGATCTCGTTCGTCCGCTGCGCGACTACGTAGGCGGTGACGCCGTACACGCCGACCGCCGCCAACAGGAGGGAGACAATCCCGAACAAACCCGCGAGACTCGCGACCGCGCGCTCCCGGGCGAATGAACGGTCGATCTGCTGCTGCAGGGTCCTGACGCTCGTGACCACGAGGTTGGGGTCGGCATCCGCCAGCGCCGTCCTCACCATGGGCTCGAGCCCGGCGAGCGCGGAGTCGGTGACCACCAGGATGCCCTGGACGAGGTGGGACAGCCGTTCGACCATCCTCCTGTAGTCGGTGCCGTAATCGACGCGCTGGGCGAGCGGGACGAAGAACATCGGACCGGCCGGGCGGTTGGGTCCCGAGCCGGCGAACCTCGCGTCGCGCACCACGCCGACGATGCGGAAGGTACCGGCGTTCTCGAGCCGCTCGACGCCGAAGTGCCGCTCCAGCGGGTCTTCACCGTCCGGGAAGAAGCGCCTCGCGAACGCCTCGTTCACGACTGCGACCGGGGCGCTCGTCTCGTCGTCCGCGGTCGTGAACCATCGTCCCCTGGCGAGCGCTACGCCCAGGTCCCGAAGGTAGCCGGCGCTGACGCGGTTCCACGAAGCCCCCGATTCACTGGCCGCGTTCAGCGGGCGGCCGGCGACGAAGACCGACTCGCCCCAGTTGCCCGCGAGCGGGTTGTACAGCGCCAGTCCCGCCCCGCGCACGCCGGGGAG
Organism: Vicinamibacterales bacterium; assembly: GCA_965207675.1. Classification (GTDB taxonomy): domain Bacteria; phylum Acidobacteriota; class Vicinamibacteria; order Vicinamibacterales; family UBA8438; genus JAJEEA01. Next base: position 1,355,793 of record CBDBMY010000011.1, on the reverse strand, counting down.
ACCCGCGAGCCGTTGCTCGATGTCGCGATAGAGGGTCGACAGTCGCTGCGGCGTGTAGGTGGACGGCAGGCGCTTGAGGCCAATCAGCACGCGGCCCTGCACGTCGTAGCCGAGGTCCTGGCGCTGGAGGTTCGCGAGACTGCGCCCGAGCATGGTGGAGCCGGCGACGACCGCGACCGAAAGCGTCACCTGTACGATCAGCAGGGCCGTGCGCGCGCGGAAAGAACGACCGATGCTGCGTCCGGAGCCGCGCAGGGCATCGATCGGATCCGTCCGCGTGGCGAGCCAGGCAGGAGCAACCCCCAGGAGTACGCCTGCCACGAGCACCAGCCCCGCGGCGAACGACAGCGTGACGAGCGACGGCGTCGTCGCGATCGGCCCGAGCGTCGAGTCCTGGAGGGCCAGCGCGACCAGCAGGCGCGTGGCGCCGACGGCGACCAGCAGCCCGACCACCCCGCCGGCCACCGCGAGCAGCACGCTCTCGGCGAGGGCTTCCACGACGATCTGCCGGCGGGTCGCGCCGACCGCGAGCCGCAGCGCCGTCTGCTCCCGGCGCGTGGCGGCGCGGGCGAGCAGGAGATTCGCGACGTTCGCGCACGCGATGACCAGCACCAGGCCGCAGATGGCGAGCAGGATCCGCAGGCTGGTTCCGTATCGTTCCTTCAGCGAGATGCCCGCGAGGCCGATGCCCGAGCCCGCCGGCACGACCCGGATCGTCTGGTTGGGAAGCTCGCGGACGATGTCCGGCATCACGTCGGCCGGGTAATCGGCCTCGAACCGGATCCACCGGCGCAGGATTTCGGTCAGTCGGGGAGCCATTCCCGCGATCGAGGCATCTTCCCGAAGACGACCGATCACGAACAGCCAGGGCGAGGTCGACTGCCGCAACAGGGAGCCGTCCCCGGCAATCGTCGGCTCGTGCTGCAGGGGGATCCAGAGGTCGGGGGGAAACGCGCGAACGGTCTCACCGAAGAAACCCGGCGCCGTCACGCCGATCACCGTGAACGGCCGGCCTTCCACCACGAACGTCGAGCCGACCACCGACGGGTCCGCCCCGTAGACGCCCTGCCACGTACGATGGCTCAGCACGAGGGCAGGCGGCGCCGAAGGCCGGTCGTCGTCCTCAGCGAACACCCGGCCGCTGGACGCACCGACGCCGAGGGTGGAGAAGTACGTTCCGGTGACGTATCCCGCGCGCAAGGGTCGGGTCGTGACGTCTTCCGCGCCCTGCCTGCGGACGCTCAACAGCGAGCCCCCCCAGTCGAATGCGGTGATGTCCTCGAACTCGTCGGCCCCCGCCTGCAGCCGCTCGTACAGCGGAAACGAGAACACGCCCCAGCGGCCGTGGCGGCCCGTGACGGTGGTGTCGTCCCCGTCCCCGATTCGGTACAGGCTGCCCGGGTCGGACACGGGCAGCGGCCGGAGCATGATGCTGTCCATGAGCGTGACGATCGCTGTCGTCCCGCCCATGCCGAGCGCGAGTGTGATCACGGCCGCAGCCGTGAACGCACGCGACGCCCGGAGCTCGCGGCAGCCGTGGAACAGGTGCCGTCGGAGACTGTCGGCGACAAGAGAAGGGCCAGACATCGCAGCGCCGCCCCCACGGTCATTCCGGCAGCCCGTGCTCGTCGTAGAGCTCGTCCTGCCAGACCTGCGACAACGCCCGGCCCGCCGCGGCGAATCGTCCCCGCCCTTCGCGCTCGCGGAATCGGTCGCCCGCCTCCGCGAGCCGTTCGAGCGCCGCTTCGGCGCCGGCCCGATCCGGTCGGGCTCGCCCGGTCTGCTCCCCGGTCGCGCGCAACGCCCGCTCGATGACCGCGGTCTTGCGCTCCCTTCCCCGCAGATCGAGCCGAGCCGCCGGCTTCTCGACGCGCACGTCCAGGTCCCGCCGGTACGCGATGTCGATGGCCACGGTTGCTAGTGGCCTGCATTATAGCCAAGGATTTGCCGCCACGGCGGACACGACTGCATGCTGATGTGATGTCGGACACACTCGATGTCAACGATCAACCGCACTCGGCGCGTCGCACCCGCGCGGCGGCGTCCGACACTCGCGTCGGTGACGCGCCTGCGGCTTGCGGCCGCGCCGCCTCCAGCACCCATCCAGACCGCATCACCCCTGCCGGCCGGGGGCGGCGCGGGCACACAGCCCGCCGGCGAGCAGGCCGAACAGATGGGCCTCCCAGGAAACCCCGGGATCGCGTGGCAGAATGCCCGCGAGCATGCCGCCGTAGACGACGGCCACCAGGACCGCGATGACGACGGACTGGAGGCTGCGCTCGTAGTAGCCGCGGCCGACCAGGAAGCCGAAGTAGCCGAAGATCAGGCCGCTGGCGCCGACGTGGGCCGCGCTCCGGCCGAACACCCACAGGCCCGCGCCGCCGAGCACGGCGATGGCCAGCGTCGCCGTCACGTAGTAGCCGACGCCGCGGATGGCGACCATGCCGCCCAGGATCAAGAGGGGGAGCGTGTTGGCGGCCAGGTGCGGGAACGACCCGTGCACGAGGGGCGAGCCGAGAACGCCGGAGAGACCGTCGAACCGGCGCGGAACGACGGCGAGGGCGTAGACGAGGCTCTCGTCGACGAGCAGACCGTAGAGCGAGACCGCCCACACCAAGGCGGCAACCGCGCCCAGCGCGGCGGCACGCGGCTTCCAGGCGGACGGATCAATCACGAGTCGCACCCATCAGGAACCACTTGGGTCGGGGACCGAGGCGATGAGCATCCCTTCCCCGCCGAAACACCACCCAAGGATATCGAGCCATGGGCGACGAGCGAACCAGTCGGGTCATCCTCGACTCGCATCCTCCCAGTCCGCGTAGCCGTTGTTCGCCAACACCGCCATGACCGCCAGCGGCGTTACACCGAACCGTTCTGCCGCGTCCACCCGTGCGTCGTCCGAGAAATCGTCCGCCAGCACGTCGAGCAGGCTCCCGACCGGACAGAGCAACTCGGCCGCGAACGCGCGCTGCATCTTCTGCCGGTACGTCGCGGCCCCGGTCGCCGGTCGCAGGCGATCATCCGTTCTGACCAGCAGGCAGTCCGCAAGCAGCCGCGCACCCTCGAATCGGCGTCCGGTTCGCCAGCGCGACCGCAAGACGATGCGGTTTCCGGCATCCTGGTCGTCAAGCGCAAACGCCACGTCACCACCGCCCTTCCCGGCCTGGAACGCGCTCACGTGGACGGCGCAGAGGTCCGCGAGCGTCTGATCCGACATCGGGCCGTCGCCAAGTCCTTCCCGACGCCGCAGCGCGCACGCCGCTTCGACGCCCACCTCCCACGCGGCCCGGCGACCACGAGCGTCCCAGGCATCCGCCGGCAGGGTGACGCGATTGCCCGGGTCGGCATCGAAGCCCATCCGGCGCGCCGCCTCCCGCAACTCCCCGGCAGTCAGGAACCGGTCGGCCGCGACCTCCAACATGGCCGCGCTGCCCATCGTTCGCCCGTCCACGATCACCTGCTCGACCCGGGCGGGGTCGGCCTCGTCGACATCACAGCCCAGGCACGCCTCGATTCGCCGGTAACGAGCCAGCTCCGGATCCCCGCGCTCCGCCGCCAGTTCCCGCCACGCCGCGCCCAAGTCCGTCTTCGAGAGCGACCACTCGTCCAGCCTCGCCAGCACGCGTCCCACAAAATCATCCACCCCCGCCTCGAACGCTCCCGCCGAAACCACGACCCGCCGTCCCGCGATGTAACGCAACGGCTCCGTCCCCACCTCCCGCGACGGCCTCGCGTCCAGCACGACCCGGAGGCCGTCACTCGTGACGATTACGTTCGGCCACAACCACCCGCCGCCGACTCCCGCCAGATCGTGAGCCTGCCGCCAACCGATGCATCGATCGCGATGCGTGTCGTGTTGACCCGGCTCCCAACGCAAACGCCACCAGTTCCACGTCAGCCATTCCGCCAACTGATGGCCCGACAACCTCGCGCCGCTCCGCGCCTGCCCGGTCCGAGTGTCCAAAGCCCAAGTCAGAGGCACGCCACCGACGGCCAGAGCAATCTCCCCCAAGGTGGCCTCGTCCTCCACTGGCTCCGGCATCCCTGCGAGGTCCTCGCCGGCTGCCCGACACCAGACCGCCCCAATCTCCACCGTCATGCATTCAGCCACGCCTACTGATCCCGCGCTGGCGGCGGAGCCACCTCTTCGACCAGCCAATGGCGCGAGCGGACTCGAACCAGCTCGCCCGGCTCGGGGAGACGCTCGGGAAGAAACCGCGGGGAGGACGTCGCGTGCATGCGAGTCTGGCGACGAACGCCGCCAGCAGGGGGGCTGCCGCCCAACGAACGCGCCAGGGGTCCACGCCGTTCCACGGCGCAGACCCCTGGCTCGGTGACTACCCGTCGGTCGACCGCGACAGCTCCGACAGCTCGGTGAGCCGCTCGCCGGTGCTGTCGCCGAACTCCTCCGCCGGCACCCCGAAGGTGTTCAGCAGCGTGAGCTGCAGGTTCGTCAGGCGCTGGGTCTCGTCCGGGTACTTGACGTGGCGGCCGCTCGCGATGCGCCCGCCGCCGCCCCCCGCGAGCAGGAGCGGGAGGTTGCGGACGTCGTGCGAGTTGCCCTCGCTGATGGCGCTGCCGTAGAGGGTGACGACGTTGTCGAGCACGGTGCCGTCGTCGCCGTCGGGCATCGACGCCAGCCGCTCGAGGAAGTACGCGAAGAGCGACACGTGATAGGCGTTGATCTTGGCGAGGCTCTCGATCTTGTTCCGGTCCCCGCCGTGGTGCGAGATCGGGTGGTGCGAGTCGGAGACGCCGATCTGGGGATAGGTCGCCCCGCTCTGCTCGCGGCCGATCTGGAACGTGATGACCCGGGTGGTGTCGGTCTGGAACGCGAGGGCCTGCATGTCGAACATCAGCCGCGCGTGCTCGTCGTAGCTGACGGGGATGCCGGCCGGCGACTCGACGACGGGCAGCTCGCGGCCCTGCGACTCGGCGTTCTGGATGCGCCGCTCGATCTCGCGCACCGACTGCAGGTACTCGTCGAGCTTCGCGCGGTCGCGGCTGCCGAGGCCGCCCTGCAGGCGGTCGACCTTCTCGAGCACCGAGTCGAGGATGCTGCCCTGCCGGCGCAGCCGCGCCGCCCGCACCGCGGGGTCGGTGCTGTCGACGTTGCCGAAGAGGCGGTCGAACACCACCCGTGGGTTGGTCTCGACCGGCAGCGGCGTCGACGGGCCGGCCCACGCGAGCCGGTTCTGGTAGGCGCAGCTGAAGCCGACGTCGCAGGTGCCGACGCCGTTGACGGTGTCGGCCCCCTCAAGGCCGAGCTCGAGCGACGGCAGCGGCGTGTCCTGGCCGACCTCGTTGGCGAGGATCTGGTCCATCGAGATGCCGAGCTGCAGGCTCGAGCTGCCGGTGGTGGGCAGCGGCTCGATGCCGGTGAGGAAGGCGCCGGCGGGCTTGGCGTGGGCACCCGACGCCCCCGAGCGCGACCGCGCCCCGGTGTTGTCGAGCCCGCTCACCACCAGCAGGCGGTCGCGGAACGGCTCGAGGGCCTTCAGGCTCGGCGGGAGCTCGAACTCCCGGCCCTCGGCGAGCGGCGTCCACCGCTCCATGATGATGCCGTTCGGCACGTACACGGTGCCGAACCGGAGGGGAGACTTCGCCGCGGTCTTCGCCAGCGCGGTCGCCGCCGGCACCATGCCGTCGAGCAGCGGCAGCGCCAGGGTGGCGCCGACGCCCCGCAGAACCGTCCGGCGAGGAATGGCCTTCTTGGTGATGATCATGACTCCGCTCTCCGCATCAGGAAGGGGGTGCTCTTGACGATGCCCGAAACCAGGGACGACCAGGTGATGTCGTCGGCCGCCGACTCGCGGCTGATCTGCCGGACCACCGGCATGTCGTAATGCTCGAGGGTGCGCCCGAGGGCGTAGGTCAGCATCTTCTCGGCGACGGTCTCGACGAACTGCTCCTCGCGGTCGAGGATGACGGCGCGGAGCCCGGCGAGCCCGTGCACCTCGGTGCCGTCGACGAGGGTGCCGGAGGCGTCGATGGGGATACCGGTGTCGTACGGCGTCCCCCCCTCGTTGGTGGCCCGCCAGCGCCCGATGGCGTCGAACGACTCGAGGGCGAACCCGAGGGGATCGATGACGTTGTGGCACGTCGCGCACACCGCGTTGGCCCGGTGCGCCTCGAGCCGCTCGCGCACCGACCGCGGCGCCCCGTCCTCGCCCGCGGTGGGCAGGCTCGGCACGTCGGGCGGGGGCGGCGAGGGCGGCGTGCCGAGGAAGTTCTCGAGCAGCCACACGCCGCGCACCACCGGCGAGGTGCGGTTCGCGTACGAGGTGATGGTCAGGATGCTGGCGTGGCCGAGCAGGCCCCCGCGGCTCTCGTCGGGATAGTCCACCCGGCGGAAGTGGACGCCGTGGACGTCGGGGATGCCGTAGTGGCGGGCGAGCCGCTCGTTGACGAAGGTGTGGTCGGCCCGCAGCATGTCGAGCAGGGGCCGGTCGTCGCGGAGCTGGCCCTCGAGGAAGAGCTCGGTCTCCTGCCACATCGCCTCGCGCAGGTTCTCGTCGAAGGCGGTGTAGGTGGCGGTGTCCGGCGCCGCGTTCCGCAGCTTGCGGAGCTGCAGCCACTGGCCCGCGAAGTTCTCGACGAGGGCCCGCGACCGCGGGTCGGCGAGCATGCGCCGCACCTGGCCGTCGAGGACGCCGGGGTCGCCCAGCTCGCTGCGCTCGGCGAGGCCGAGCAGCTCGTCGTCGGGGATGCTGCTCCACAGGAAGAACGACAGGCGCGACGCCAGCTCGATGTCGCTGACGCGGTAGGCGGTCCCCGGCGCGACCCCCGCCGGGTCGGCCTCGATGCGGAACAGGAACTCGGGATCGACGAGGAGACGCTCGATCGCCGCCTGGACGCCACCCTGGAAGCCGCCCTCGGCCCGGCCCATCTCGTAGAAGTCGAGCAGCGTGTCGACGTCGGCCCCGGTGGCAGGCCGCCGGAACGCGCGGCGGGCGAGACCCGAGAGGATCGTCTCGGCGCAGGCCCGCCCGGCCGCGGCGTCGGCGCCGGCCGGCTCGCACGTGAACAGGGCGTCGCGGGTAGCCAGGTCGGCGGTCCCGTCGGGGTCGTAGGGGCCGATGATCTGCACCACCGACACCGCGGGGTTGCCGTCCTGCATCTCGTCCTGGCCGTGCGAGTAGGTCGACCGATCGGCGGGCAGCGGCAGCAGCCCCTCGGGCAGGGCCGACTGGCGCTCGAACGCCACCCCCACCCGGTGCCGGCCGCCGCTCACCGGGACGCGAACGTCGAGCCCCCGGTCGGCGTTGAGGGCGTACAGCTCCCACTCGGGGAACGAGCGCGAGTCGTAGACCTGGTCGAACTTGCCGGCGTAGCCCATCGGGGGCAACTGGCCGTCCTCCCATTCGCGGCCCACGGTGAAGGTGCCGACGCTGGCGCCGTCGAGCCGCACGTCCATCAGGTGCGGCTGGCCCATGCCGCGCACGTAGCCGTACTCCTGCTTCCGCAGGCTGACGCGGATGACGTACTCGCCGGCGACCGGGAAGTGGTGCTCGACGGCAACGCCGCCGCGGGACCCGAGGGGCAGGTCGAGGCTCACCGCGCCGTCCTGGTTCATCCCCCCGTGGACCGGGTAGGTGTGGGCGACGGGCCGGAGCGCGGCGTCGCCGACGACGAGCTGGCTGATGCGCTGGGCCGCCGCGAGGTAGCGGTCGATGAGGGTCGGCGAGACCGAGAGCACCTCGGCGATGTTGTCGAAGCCGTGGTGCTCGTCGTCGGCCGGCAGCAGGGCGTTGGCGTCGATCTCGAGGCCGAACAGGTCGCGGACGGCGTTGGCGTACTCGACCCGGTTCAGCCGGTGCACGGCCGAGCGCCCCGGATCGGGGGCGGCGAGGGCGGCGCGGTCGAGCTCGGTCTCGAGCCAGGAGACGAACGCGTGCGCGGTCTCGACGTCGGGCCGGGGGCGACCCGCCGGAGGCATCTCGCCGGCCCGCAGGCGCCGCACCACGTGCTCCCACGCCGCGGCGGCGTCGCCGACCTGCGAGAGGTCCATCGTGTCGAGGGTGAGGTCGGCGGTGCGGGTCCGCTCGTTGTGGCAGGCCACGCAGTAGCGATTGAGCAGGGCTCGGCCGTCCGCGGCGTTCGCCTCTGCCGCCGCCGAGAACTGCGGCAGCGACACGACGTTCCCCCGGGCGAGGTTCGCGCCGGGCGCCGGCTCGGCCTGCAACTGGAGCTGACCGGCCGCGGCCAGGGCCGATACCGCGAGGATGACGAGTGTCCTGCGCACCATGTTCGTTCCTCTCAGTAGCCCCGCGAACGTCAGTAACCCGCGAACGCCCCGCGGCATCCTTGGGCCGCGGGTTCAGCGGCTGCAAGCCCCGGCGCCCCGGGCACCGGTGGCCAAGGGCCTCGCTGCCTTCGACCGGCGTCGCGCCGCCAAGGGCCCGCTGCCTTCGACCCGCGATACACCCTGGCCGGACCCTGGCCCGCCAATCGCCGCCTGGGGCTTCGCTCGGCGCCGCAAAGCCAATCCTGGTCCGCGCCGTTCCACGGCGCAAACTCCTATCCGCCTGCCGCGTCCGCCAGCCGGTCCACCAGCTCCCTCGCCGGGGTGCCGTCCTCGTTCTCGATGTCGGGGTCGGCCCCTTCCGCGATCAGGAGGCCGGCGACGGCCCCGAACCGGTTCCGCGCCGCGCCGTGCAGCGCCGTGTTGCCGCCGCGCCCCGCCTCGTTGATTCCCGCCGCTCCACCCGCCGCGACGACGGCCTGCACCGTCTCGAGCACGAGGTTCTCGTTGCCCCACTCGGCCGCGACCAGCTCCGGCGCGATGAGCCGGCTCCGCCGGTTGGTCGACCGGCTGAGCCCGAGGCCGACCGCCGCCATCAGCGCCGTGCTCCCATCCTCCATCGGAATCAGGGGGTCGGCGCCGGCCTCGGCGAGGGCGCGCACGAGGTCCGGCTCTAGGTACTTGGCGGCGAGGGTGAACGGCGTCGCGCCCTTCTCGCGCAGGGTGAACACGAACTGGTAGGTCCAGCGGGGCACCGGCGTGCCGCGGACGAGCGGGACATCCGGGTCCGCCCCCGCCGCGAGCAGGGCCCGCAGCAGGCCGGGCTGCGACCGGAGCACCGCCGCGTGGAGAGCGGTATACCCGGCGCCGGCCGCATCGGGGTCCGCACCCGCCGCGAGCAGGAACGCGGCGAGGTTCTCGTTGCCGCTCATCGCCGCCACTACCAAGGCGCTGTTGCCGTCGGCCGACCGGTCGTTCACGTCCGCCCCGGCCGCCAGCAGGGCCCGCGCCGACTCGATGTCGCCGTGGCGGGCCGCGAACAGCAGCGGCGTGAACCCGCCGGCGTCGAACCACGCCGCCCCCTGCGGGCTCGTGGTGCTGCGCTCGCCGGTCCCGCGGAACTGCCGCACCGTCCGGGTCCGCGCGTCGACGGCGGCGCCGCTCTCGAGGAGCAGCCGGGTCACCGCGGGCTGGCGGTTGGCCACCGCCCACATCAGCGCCGTCTGCCCCCGCGCCGGCTCGGCCGCGTCGACGTCGACGCCGTGCGCGAGCAGCGCCCGCACCGCCGCCGGATCGCCGGTGAACGCGCACCGCATGAGCAGCGTCTCGCCCGAGCCGAGCCCCAGGTTGGGGTCGGCCCCGGCCGCGAGCAGCCGCTCGACGGCGCCAGCGTGACGGTTCGCGCAGGCCGCCCACAACGGCGTCGCGCCGTATTCGTTGCGCGCGTCGACGTCCGCGCCGGCCCCGATCAGCCGCTCCAGCGCGTCCGCCTCGTCCCAGTACGCCGCCCAGTGCAACGCGGTGGCCCCGTCGGCCTGCGGGGCGTCGGGGTCGCCCCCCGTGTCGACAAGGGACGCCACGAGCGCCCAGTCGCGCGCCTTGGCCGCGTCCGCGAGACCCGCGTCCGCGCCGGCGCCGGACACGCCGGCCGCGCAGAGTCCATAAAGCGCGAAGGCCATCGCGCCCGCGACCGCGGATGCGCACGAGCGACGGCCGGGGTTGGCGCGACGCCACCCGAAGGATTGTGTCAAGTGCATGGAAGGCTACCCGTTGCGCACAGTAAGGCAGCCCGCCGCCAATGTCAACGTGTCAAGGTGCCACGGGCACGGATGGTCTCTGGTATCGTAGAAGTTGCGAAGGGAGAGAGCCGCACCTTGACACCGGAATTCTGGGCCATCATCGGAGTCGGGGTGACGCTGGGATTGGGGATGTTGCGCCTGTTCAGCCGTCTCGACGTGAGGATCGACCGCCTCGACGACCACGTTCGGGGTCAGGGTGAGCGGCTCGTCCGGCTGGAAGGCAAGGTCGACACGCTGATCGCGACGTTCGGCAAGCAGGAGGCCACGTCGTAGCACCGAAGTTCCGGCCTCCGGCTGCAGGGCGGGTACACGACCGGCCCGCCGGCCCCTCCACGGGCGGTATCGCGGCCGGACGCAACGACACGCCGTCGTCTCCCCGTGCGTCCGCGGCCCCCCCCCGCCCCGCCGCGCGCTCAGAGCAGGGCGAACTTCACGGCGAACACCGCGGCGATCACGAAGACCCCGGCCGAGCACTCGCTCCCCCGCCCCGCCAGCACCTTGCTCACCACGTAGGTCAGGAAGCCGAGGCCGATGCCGTCGGCGATGGAGTACGTCAGGGGGATGGCGATCACCGTCACCACCGCGGCGCCGTACTCGGTGACGTCGTCCCAGTCCAGGCTCGCCAGCGGCTTCGCCATCAGGCACGCCACGTAGAGGATGGCCGCCGCCGTCGCGTACGGAGGGACCGTCTGGGCCAGCGGCGCGAAGAACAGGCAGGCGAGGAAGAGGCCCGAGACGACCACCGCGGTCAGCCCGGTGCGGCCCCCGGCCGCGGTGCCGGCCGCGCTCTCGATGTAGCTCGTGACCGGCGAGGTGCCGAGCAGGGCCCCGCCCACCGTGCCCGTCGAGTCGGCGAGCAGCGCGCGGTCGATGCGCGGCAGCTTCCCCTCCGAGTCCAGCAGGTTGGCCTGCTGGCCGACCCCGATGAGGGTGCCGGTCGTGTCGAAGAGGTCGACGATGAGGAACGTCAGGACGACCGCGATCATGCCGACCTGCAGGGCCCCGCCGATGTCGAGGGCGAGCAGGGTCGGGGCCGGGTTGGGCGGCACCGCCACGAGGCCCATCCACTCCGAGACCCCGAACGCGAGGCCGGCCGCGGTGACCCCGAGAATGCCGATGAGCACGCCGCCGGGCACCCCCCGTGCGGTGAGGGCGACGATGGCGCAGAAGCCGAGCAGGGCCAGGATCGAGGCCGGCGCGATCAGCTCGCCGACGGTGACCAGGGTGGCCGGGCTGTCCTGGATGATGCCCGCGTTGGTGAGGGCGATGACCCCGAGGAAGACGCCGATGCCGGCCGAGATGGCCAGCTTCAGCCCCCGCGGCACCGACTCGACGATCCACCGGCGCACGCCACCGACGCTCAGCGCCACGAACAGGACCCCGGACACGAACACCGCGCCGAGCGCGACCTCCCACGGGTGCCCCATCCCCAGCACCACGCCGTAGGCGAAGAACGCGTTGAGGCCCATGCCGGGGGCGAGCGCGATCGGGTAGTTGGCGTACAGCCCCATGATCAGGGTGCTGAACGCGGCCGCGAGGCACGTGGCGACGAACACCGCCTCGAATGGCATGCCCGCTTCGGAGAGAATCTGCGGGTTGACGAAGGCGATGTAGGCCATCGTCAGGAACGTCGTCGCCCCCGCCGTCACCTCGGTGCGGACGTCCGTCCCCGACTGCGACAACCCGAACTGACGTTCCAGGAATGCGGTCACCGGCTCCTCCCGTTCGCCGACCGCACCGGATGGCGCTGCCGGCCTGGGCCCCCTCCGGGCCGGCCCACGCGAACGAAGGCCGGGCGGGCGTCGAGTCCACCGCGGGCAAGTGCAAGCGCCCGAGCGCGGGCAAACGCGTAGAGTCTACTATCGCGCGGGCCGCCGCCACCGCACCGGCGGCGCCGGCTCCTCCTTCAAGGTGACCCTCTCCGTCTCCAGCAGCCGCAACGCCTCGCGGACGGCGGCCTCGAGCTGCGGGTCTCCCCCCGCGATGACCGGCGCGGGATCGTTCCTCACCTCGATGTCGGGCGCGACCCCCTCGGCCTCTACCGCCCACTCGCCGTTCACGTCGAAGAAGCCGCCGCGGGGCGCGACGAAACCGCCGCCGTCGATCAGGGGCGGGGTGTCCCACGTCCCCACCAGACCTCCCCAAGTCCGGGTGCCGACGAGGGGACCGACGCCCCTGAAGCGGAACAGGTACGGGAGCAGGTCGCCGCCCGACCCTGCGCGCTCGTTCATGACCATGACCTTCGGGCCGAAGAGCGCCGCCATCGGCTGGGTCCACGGCTTGCGGTCCCCCGCCCGCGAGTTGAAGTAGCCGGTGAGCTCGCGGTCCAGCATGTCGACGATGTAGTCGGCGGCGGAGCCGCCGCCGTTGTTGCGCTCGTCGATGACCGCGCCCTCGCGGTCCTTCTGGGCGTAGTACATGCGGTTGAAGTACTCGTAGCCGCCGCGCCCCGTGTTCGGCAGCCAGACGTAGGCGAGCCGGCCTCCGCTCATCTCGTCGACGCGGGCCCGGTTCGCGGCGACCCACGCCCAGCGGCGCAGGGCGGCTTCGCTGGCTACCGGCTCCACGACGAGGTCGCGAGCGTCGTCCGTGGACGGCGTGGACGACACGGTCAGGGTGATCGTCCGCCCCGCCGTACCCTCCAGCAGGCGGTAGGGGTTGGCCGGCGCGCGCAGCTCGGCGCCGTCGACCGCGAGGAGGTAGTCGCCCTCCGCCACCCCCAGCCCCGGCATCGAGAGCGGCCCCGTCGTGCCCGGCGTCCAGTCCTCGCCCGAGTAGATGCGCGCGATGCGGTAGAAGCCGCCGTCCTCCTCGAGGTCCGCCCCGAGCAGCCCGGTGCGCGGATTGTCGAGCTCGGGATAGTCCCCTCCCCGCACGTAGGAATGGCCGACCGCGATCTCGCCGGAGAGCATGTCGAGGAGCCGGTTGAAGTCCGAGCGGTGGCGCACGTCGGGCAGCCACGCCGAGTACCACGTCCACACGTCGTCCCAGGGCGCCCCGTGCTGGTTGTCGACGTAGAGGAAGTCGCGCATGAAGCGCCAGCCGTCGCGCAGCATCTGCGCGTACTCGGCCGGCGGCTCCACGCGCACGCGCATGCCGTCCATGTCGAGGGGCTCGTCACCGTCTCCCGGCAGGGCGTCGGTACCGACGATGCGCCAGCTCGGGCCGGCGCGGTAGAGCAGGTGCTCGCGGTCGTGGGAGACCGTGGCCGCCATCGCGCCCTCGACGAAGGTGCTCGCCTCCCGGTCCTCCACGGAGTACTTCCGCAACGTGGCGCCCGCCGGCGCGCCCGACCCGCCGGCCACGGCCTCGACCACGAACACCGACCCGCGCGGACCGGGCAGCAGCCCCGTGTAGTTCTTCAGCGGAAGCCCCGGCGCGTCGACGATACGGCGGGCGATGCCTTCGAGGTCGATCACGACGTCGGGCGGGGCGTCGTCCTCCCCGGGCTCGCCTTCCTCTTTCGGCTGCTCGTCCTCGATACTCTCCTCCTCGTCGCTCCGGGGCAGGAAGGGCGACGGCTCCCCCGCCGGCAACAGCACCAGGTAGAGCGCACGGGTGACCGGGCGGTCGTACGAGGTCATGTCGAGCCAGCCGGTGTTGAGCCCGTAGTCGGTCGAGGCCAGGAAGTAGAGGTGCCTGCCCGACGCGTCCCAGACGGGCGCGATGGCGTCGGCCATCCCGTCGGTGAGCTGGTGCGTCTCGCCCGACCTCGTGTCGTGGACGACGACGGCCCGCAACTGGTTGTCGAGGCGGCGCGCATAGGCTACCCACCGCGAGTCGGGAGACCACACGGGGTTCATCGACCGCTCGGGGTGGGCGAATCGGTCCGTGTCGACGTGATCCACCTCGCCCGACTCCACGTCGAGGACGAGCAGCCGGTAGTGCGTGTCGGTGAACGCCAGCTTCGCGCCGTCGGGCGACCACTCGGGCCGGAAGTAGAACGACGGCTCGGCGATGTCGATGCGGCGCGGGTCAGACCCGTCCTGCCCGGCGACGACCAGGCCGTACTCGCCGCCCGCGTCGTTGAACCACGCGATGCGCGAGCCGTCGGGAGACCAGACCGGATGGCGGTCGGCCACGCCGGGGGTGCGGGTCAGGTTGCGCCACGACCCCTCCCCCGCCGGCACGCTGAAGAGCTCGCCGCGCCACTCGAAGAGGGCGCGCCGGCCCGTCGGCGACAGGCCCGCGCTGCGGAGCCGGTCCGGCGGAACCTCCTCCCAGCGTGGCCGCGACCAGTTCATGTCGCCGGCCACGCGAATCTCCAGCTTACGGGTGCGGCCCGACGCCGGATCGAGCTCGTGCAGGTAGCCCGCCTGCTCGTAGACGACGACGCCGGCGCCCGCCCCCAACGACTTCACGTCGAAGTCCGCGTGCCGGGTGAGTTGCCGCTCCTCGCCGGTGCGGGGGTCGAACGACCAGACGTTGCCGGCCCAGTCGCGCTCGGACAGGTAGTAGACGACGCCGTCCATCCACGCCGGGTCCAGTTGGCGCTCGCCCTCCCACGGCGACGTCGCGCGTTCCCAGGTCGACGTCGACACGATGCCGATCGGCTGCGCCTGGCCGCCGCGGTAGTTCCGCCACTCGGGATCCCAGTGGCCGATCTCCTGGTACGCCAGGTACGCCCCGTCCGCGGACATCTCCCCCAGGTAGGCCTGCGGGAGCGCGAGCGGGCGCGGCAGCCCACCCGCCGGCGGCACCGTGTAGAGCTTCCACAGCATCGTCGGCACGCCCTCCCGGCCCGACCGGAACAGAACATCTCCATCCGGCGTCCAGCCCTGGACGACGTCCTCGGCCGGGTGCCACGTCAGCCGCTCGGGCTGCCCGCCCGTGGAGGGCATGACGTACACGTCGGTGTTCCCGCCGTACTGGCCCGAGAAGGCGACCCACCGCCCGTCGGGGCTGAACGCCGGATCGGTCTCTGCGCCGTCCGAGCTGGTGAGCCGCGTGGCGTCGCCGCCGTCGCGCCCCACGATCCACAGGTCGTTGGCGTGCACGAAGACGATGTGCGACCCGCTGACGTCGGGTTGCCGCAGGAAGCGCGTGCCCTGGGCGTCGGCGACGGCCGGCGGCGTGAAGGCCGCGGCGCCCAAGAGCGTCGCGAGAGCGAGCAGCCGGCCGGTGGGAATCGTGTCGTAACGGAACATGGGTCGCTCCCGTCTGGTTGTGGAACCGTGACCGATACAGGACGGGTCGCGGCGCGATCACGGAACGCCCGTTGCCCGTTCGACTATTCGACCACGGGCCCCACCGCGTCGCAACCGCAGCGCGGGCGCACGGGCGTCCGCCGAGACGTACCTCCGGACGGCGCCGCAACGGCGGCGAGGGCGCACCGGCGTCCGCCGAGATGTACGTCCGTGTTCTTGACGGGGCGAATCACGCTGAGCTAGCCTGACGGCAGGACGAACGCGTCCGAGACCTAAAAAGGGGCGAGTCCCTCAGCACCAGACGACTTCAACGAGTCGCGGTCGCCTGAGGCGTGAGCCCCCTTTCCCTTGTCTGCAACGCAGCCCCAATCGACATCGGCAGGCGCCGCCACCCACCGAACCGGGCGTTGCGGCACGTCGAGCGCGGGCGCGGAAGTTACCGCACACGCATAGCCGCTTCCCGAAGACGCCGCCGGAAGTCGTCGGCGTCGGTGCACGCCAGGGCCGCGGCCAGCACCGCCTCCAGCGCGAGATCGGGCGTACGCCGCACTGCCTCGGCCAGATCCGTGGGCACGTCGATGTCTCGGAGCTGCAACGTCGCCAGCACCGCGTCCGCGCGACCCTTCGCCTCCGCCTGCCGGCTCACCGAGCGCATGATCGGATCGTCGGCCAGGGTCGTCCCCTCGCGCGCGCCCATCGCCCGCGCCACGCGCTCGAGCGCCCCCCAGGCCTCCGCGGAGATCGGCTCCTCCGTCAGTGCCCGATGGATCGCGGCCGCCGTCCAACCCGGAAACGCCCGGCTCTCCGCCGCCTCGGCGTACCCCTCGTCCCGGCGCACGTGGATCGCAAGCCCCGGCCGGCGGGTCGAGTGGTCCCACGGCACCGCCACCCAGATCTCCGGGAAGCCGCATTCCTGGTAGACACCGAGCTTCCACCGCCGCACGTCGGTGGAGTGGTCCACCTCCAGGACCACGTCCGGCAGCGTGTCCTCGCCCACCACCACGGCCGGCCCCGAGATGCGCGCCCGGCCGGGATGCAGGTACAGGATCTCGTCCGCCTGCATGATCCACCGCTTGCCGCCCGCAGCGTCCAGGCGGAGCAGATCCGCCGAGCCGAAGCACTCGATGGGAGAGCCACGCAACGAAGCGACCCGTTCGGCGAGTCGGGTCAGGCGCCGGGTGGGCTGCTCGTGCCAGATCGACGTCGGCTCGCGAACCTTCCAGGCCGTCTCGGTCTTGCCGTCCCAGAACTCGAAGCGGCCGTCATGGGCGTCCAGGGCGCTCGCCGGCAGATGGAAGGACTCGCAGCCGGGCAGGTCCGGGGCTTGGTCGGAAACCGGCGGGCGAGGTGCCTGGACCGATGAACTCGATGCGACAGGGGTGAACGCGGCCGATCGCTCCATGGGCGCCTCCTGACCGTTGGAAGATTGTAGCGCGAAAGTCGCATCGACCCGGTGCGGCCGTCAGAGCTCCTCGGGCCGCTCCTTGTCGCGGCGGACGAGGCTCGCGAGCACGCGGTCGGGCAGGTGCCGGACGAGATGGCGGACCAGGATCGACATGCGCCAGGGAAACTCGTAGACCTTGCGCTTCCGGCGGATGGCGCCGGCGATGAGGCGGGCCGCGCGGTCGGTGTCCATGAGCAGGGGCATGCGGAAGCGGTTGCGGTCGGTCATCTCCGAGCGCACGTAGCCGGGGTGCACGGTGGTGGCGTGGATGCCGGCCCGGGCCCAGTCGGGCCGCAGGCCCTCGACGAGCCGGGTGAGGGCCGCCTTCGAGGCACAGTAGCCGGCCGCGCCGGGCAGGCCGCGGTGGGCGGCGAGGCTGGATATCACCACCACGTGGCCGCCCCCGCGATCGCGCATCGACGGCACCACCGCCTCGATGGCGTAGAACACGCCGAAAACGTTCACGCGGAACTCGGCCTCCAGCGCGTCGGCGGCGGGGACCAGCGCGTCGGTCCCGAGCGCGATGCCGGCGTTGGCGACGAGGAGGTCGACGGGCCCCAGCCGCTCCGCCAGGCCGGCTATCGCGTGCTGGATCTCGTCGCGCCCGGTGACGCCAGCGGGTACGCATTCCGCGCGACCTCCCTCGTCGCGGATCTGCGCAGCCAGTGCCTCCAGCCGATCCGCGCGGCGGGCGATCAGCCCGACCCGGTACCCCTCGCGGGCGAGCTCGACGGCGAGGGCCCGTCCGATGCCGCTCGACGCCCCGGTGACGATGGCCACCTCTCCCATGCTGTGCTTCCTCCTGGCCGTAGCGGCGCGGCAAAGGCCTTGGGAACCTCGCGAGGACCCGCGCTGCCAGCCGCGACGAGCCCCCGCGCGTCGCCCTTCCTCTCGCCACGACGCTCCGCCACAGACCGCGAGGCCATGCCGTCGCGAGCAGCACGCCTCGCGGCTCCGGCCCGCGACCGCGCGGCTACGGGTAGATGATTGCAAACCAGGGGCCAGCGGGCCGGCGGCTCGCGGCGACTCGCCACGGAGGGCATGACCGATTCGTGAGATGGCGGCCGTGGCACGGGTCAGCGCGGCGGTTCGAGATTGGTGCTCGGCGGCGTCTCACCTCGTGTCGTGCACCCCCCGCCGCCCACCGCCTTGCGCCGGCACCCCCGTCCCGGTAGAGTGGCCGGACGGGACCGAGGGAGGATACCGATGGGCAGATCGACACGCAAGGAAGACGGCGTCAGTCGGCGGGCCTTCATCAGGCGCGGCGCCACCGCGGGGGTCGGCGCGACCGCGCTGGCCGGGGTCGGCGCCCGGGAAGCCGGGGCCCAGAACTTCTGGGACGTCTCGGCCGACTTCGTCACCATCGGCGCCGGCACCGCGGGGCTCGCGGCGGCGGTGTCGGCCCTCGACCACGGCGCGTCGGTGATCATGGTCGAGGAGAACGTCGACATCGGCGGCCACGGCATGTGCTCGGGGGGCAACGTCCACCTCGGCGGCGGCACCAGCAACCAGCGGAAGCACGGGGTGGAGGACTCGGCCGAGCAGGTGTACCGCGACTGGGTGCGCCACGACCACATGCAGAGCCGCTACAGCGACCGCGACCTCGTCCGCGCCTTCGCCGACGAGAACGCCGCGACCTTCGAGTTCCTCATCGAGAACGGCGTCGAGTTCCAGGACCATCTCGTGGGGCCGACCGGGGCCTCGCAGGTGCGCCGGCAACAGCGCACCGTGCAGTGGCCGATCGCCAGCGAGCGGGTGACCCACTACCCGACCCGGGTCGGCTCGGGCCTCGTCCGGGCCCTCGAGCGCAGCGCGCGCGCCAAGGGGGCCGAGGTGCTGCTGCGGCACAAGATGACGAGCATCGTCCGCGAGGGCCCATCGACGGGGCGGGTGCTCGGCCTCACCGCCGTCCACGACGGCCGCACCGTCAACATCCGGGCCAGGAAGGGGCTGCTCGTCGCCACCGGCGGCAGCACCAGCAACGTCAACCTCCGCCGCACCTTCGACCCGCGGCTGACCGAGGAGTACCAGGTGGCCGGCGAGCCGTGGTCGCGGCAGAGCGGCGACGGCGAGCTCGCGGCGATGGCGGTGGGGGCCTCGCTGTGGGGCACCGCCAACCAGACCGTCGAGGAGGGCATCGCGATCTCGAAGACGCGCCACATCGGGTGCCAGTGGGGCTACTCGAGCCTGATCTGGCAGCCCGACGCCCGCATCTTCGACCTCGCCCGCGCGTCGGGCCTGACCGTCACCGACTGGCAGGACGTCATCCTCGTCAACCAGCTCGGCCGGCGCTTCTGGAGCGAGACCGACGCCCGCTACGACTTCTTCGCGGCGGCCATGGCCGACACCGGGGACGAGTCGAAGCGGAACGGCGGGGGGCCGATCTGGGCCGTCTTCGACCACGACGCGGTGGAGCGCGAGGGATGGGACCCGCGGCCGCCCAACGTCGACCCGGACGGCTTCTTCTACAGCGCCGACACCATCGCGGAGCTGGCCGCGGCCATCGCCAACCCGTTCCAGGCGAAGCCCATGCCGGCGGCCGCCCTCGAGGAGACGGTGGCCCGCTACAACCGCTTCGTCGACGCCGGCGAGGACGCCGACTTCGGCAAGCCCAACCCGCGGTACAAGGTCCAGACCCCGCCGTTCCACGCCGCGTGGTCGACGCCGATCCTGCACGACTCGCTGACGGGGCTGCGGACCAACCCGCGGGCGCAGGTCATGGACATCCACGGCGACGTCATCCCCGGCCTCTACTGCGCTGGCGAGTCGCAG
Source organism: Vicinamibacterales bacterium (assembly GCA_965207675.1). Taxonomy (GTDB): domain Bacteria; phylum Acidobacteriota; class Vicinamibacteria; order Vicinamibacterales; family UBA8438; genus JAJEEA01. Next base: position 1,336,386 of record CBDBMY010000011.1, on the reverse strand, counting down.
GGCGGGTTCGCGCAGCACGGCCTGGGCCGCTGCCTCGTCTTCGGCCGCATCGCGGGCCGCGACGCGGCGGTGAACGGCGGGAACGCCTGACCAGGAAGCACGACGGTGACCGACGAGGAGGGGCAGGCGCCGCACCCGACGAGCGTCGCCGTCTGGGGGGCACCGTCGCCCGTCATCGCGGCCTCCCGGTTCACGGTGACGGTGGGCGTGAAGTGCGCCGCGGGGTATCCCCTGGCCGGCCGGCCCGTCGTCATCCGGGACGAAGCCGGCCGTGACGTGGGCCACGGAACGCTCGGGGCGGAGCCCAGGGCCGGCACTCGCGCGCTCTACGCGGCGGCGGTCTCCCTGACCGCCCCGTCCGAGCCGGGGGTGCACGCGTGGACTGCAGCCTTCCCTGGCGCGGGAGAGGCCGGGCTTCCCGCTGACGAGCCGAAACCGCCGCCCGAACCCGCGACCGAGCCCGTGCCGCATCGCGAGGCCGCATCCGCGCCGAAGCGGGAAGCTCCGCCGGCGCCGCACGAAGCGGCCTCCGCGCTGCGGCGCGCAGCGCTGGCGCCGGCGCCGTCCGAGGGCGCATCGCCCTCGCGAAACGAGCCGGTGCCGGCCCCGCCACACGAGGCTGACTCGGCGATGCGGCATCACGCCGCCGCGCCGCCGGGGCATGTGGCCACGGCGGCACCGGGGCATGAGGCCGCGGGGTGCACGTTCAGCTTCCGTACCGTCGAACCACCCGAGAACACCGTGACCGTCACCGTCGTCGACCAGGACACCGAGACTCCCCTCGCCGCCGCCGACGTCCACCTGGGCGTCTACCGGGCCTCGACCGACGCCGAGGGGAAGGCGCGCGTTCAGGCGCCCGCGGGCGAGTACGAGCTGTACGTGCGCAGCCCCGGCTACGTCCCGTACGCCGAACCGGTCACCGTGACCGGAGACGCCGCCCTGCACGTCGCCGCCGCCCGCGTCTCCGAGGCAGACCTCGACGACGACCAGGTGTGGATGTGAGGGGCCGCCGGCTCCACCTTGCCTCGTCCGTAGAGCGCTCCCGGCCGCGATCCGCAGCCACCGGGCCACGATGCGAGAGCCGGCCTCAATCCTCCTTCCACGGATTGTTCGCGAAGATCGCGAGCTCGGGCCAGAGGGCGCGGGACTGCATGGCGAGGGCGGCCATCACCGTCTCCGCAATGTCGACGGCGTAGAGCTTGTTCGGGTTGTTGCGCCCCGTCCGCCCCATCCAGTCCGTCTGCACCTCGGACGGGCAGACGCAGGTGACGTGCACGCCGTGGGGGCGCAGCTCGGCCTGCCAGCACTGGCTGAGGCCGCGCACCGCCCACTTGCTCGCCGCGTACACCGTCCCCGCCTTCGCCCCCTTCATGCCCGAGGTCGAGGCGACGTTGAAGACGTAGCCCGACTGCTGCGCCTTCAGCAGCGGGGCGACGCGGTTCGTGAGGTCGACGAGTCCGAACACGTTGATGTCGAACAGCGCCCGCATCCGGTCCATGTCGATCTCCCCGACCTCCGCGAGGTAGCCGACCCCGGCGTTGTTGACGAGCACGTCGATGCCGCCCATGCGTCCGACCGCCGCCTCGACGGTGCGCCGGTTGTCGTCGGCCACCGCCACGTCCGCCCGCAGGCCGACGGCCCCGCTCTCCGCCGCCACCTGGTCGATGCGGGCCTGGTCGCGCCCGGTGAAGACCACCTCGTGGCCCTGCGCGCGGGCCAGCGAGACGAGGGCGGCGCCGATGCCCTGGCTGCCGCCGGTGATGAGAAAACGTCGAGTGTCCATGTCGGCTCCTGTATGCATCCGCGAAACGCCCCGGTATTCTAGTAGCCGGCGGCGGCACGGACGCGGGTGAACTCGAGGCGAGGAAGTCGACGATGGCGATGAGGGACGCGATACGGTCGGTGGCGGTGGGCGCCCTGCTGCTGCGCGAGCGCTGGCAGAGCGGGGTGAGCTACAACCCCCTGTCGGCCGAGATGGCCCAGGACCCCTACCCCACCTACGCCGCTCTGCGCGACCGCGACCCCGTGCACCGCAGCCGGTTGATGGACGCCTGGGTGTTCTCGCGCTTCGCCGACGCGGACGCCATCCTCCGCGACCACCGCCACTTCTCGAGCGATCCCCGCAAGCGGGTCGCCTCCTCCAGCCGGCGGGCCAGCCTCCCGAGCGTGGAGGAGCCGAGCATGCTCTTTCTCGACCCCCCGGACCACACGCGGCTGCGGGCCCTCGTCAACAAGGCGTTCACCCCGCGGGCGGTCGCCGCCCTCGAGCCCCACATCCGCGAGCTGATGACCACGCTGCTCGACGCGGTGGACGATCCGTCCGCCTTCGACCTCATGGAGGCAGTGGCGAAGCCGTTGCCGGTCATCGTCATCGCCGAGATGCTGGGCATCCCGCCGAAGGACCGCGAGCAGTTCGGCATCTGGTCTGACCAGCGCGCCCGCATTCTCGAGCCGACGCTGACCCCGGCGGAGCGGGAGACCGCCGAGTCGGCGATGAGTGCCCTCGACGCCTACCTCGCGCCGATCATCAGCGAGCGCAAGGCCGACCCCCGGGACGACATCATCAGCGCCCTCGCGCAGGCGGAGGAGGAAGGCGACCGCCTGACCGAGCGCGAGGTGCTCGTCATGCTGCGGCTGCTGCTCGTGGCGGGCAACGAGACCACCACCAACCTCATCGGCAACGGCATGCTCGCGCTCCTGCGCCACCCCGACCAACTGGCGGCGCTGAGGGACGACCCCGGGCTCATTCCGTCCGCGGTCGAGGAGCTGCTGCGGTACGACTCGCCGGTGCAGGTGGACATGCGCCACGCGCTCGAGGACTGCGACGTCAACGGCTTCCGCCTGCGGCGCGGCGACAGCGTCGTCATGCTGCTCGGCGCCGCCAACCGCGACCCCGACCGGTTCGACGCACCCGACCGGCTCGACGTGCGCCGTGGCGACCAGAACCACCTCGCGTTCGGCCGTGGCATTCACCACTGCCTCGGGGCGCCGCTGGCCCGTCTGGAGGGGCGCGTGGTCCTGGAGTCGCTGATCGAGCGCTTCGGGTCGATGCGGCTACTCGACGATCGCCCGCCGTTCCGGAGCAGCGTAGTGCTCCGCGGCCTCCAGTCCCTGCCGGTAGCAGCCGCACCTGCGTAGCACCGCCTCGCACGACACCGGGTCGCGTCGGTTCCTGACACTACCGGCAGGCGGCGGTCGACCGGCCGTGAATCTCGAGGCGCACAACCGCGCAGGATGCCGGCCCATCCGCGCGGTTCAAGGCGCGGACCGGGAGGCCGGTGACGCAGCCGAGCCGGCAACGCTGGCACGCAGCTCGTCCACGACCCATCGGTTGAGGCTCTTGCCGTCGGCCGCGGCCGCCGCGCTGATGGTGGCGTGAAGCTCGGGCGGAATGCGGACGTGGAACTTGCCCGAGAACTGGCGCCGGGGCTCGACGCCGTCCTCCCGGCACATGTCGAGGAACACCCTGAGCGACGCCGCGCCTTCGCGTCTGAGCCCCGCGATGTCCCGCGCGTAGAAGTCTGCGCCGCCGTTCAGGCCGACGAATTCGCCGCGAAACATGTCGATGTCGGGATCGAACTGAATGACCGCCCGGTAGCCCTCGATCTCCATGGTGTTTCTCATGGCTCCACTCCGTTGGCCCTCAGCCACTCCCGAATGCTGGCCACCGCCCCCTTGTCCGTCTCGGGTCCCGGGTGCGGCCGGTGAAACACGCGCCGCTCGCCGAAGAGCCGTACGCCCACGCGGGATCCCTGCCGCTCGCTCAACTCGGCGCCCAGCTCGATGAACAACGCCTCGATGTCCTTCCAGCGAATGCTGCCGCTCGTCGGGTGGCTGAAGATCGAGGCAAGTATTCTGGCCTGACGGCGCTTCATTGACGTGACGGTACCATGGAATGATACCATCCCGAACGAGAGGCTACGGGATCGGATAGAGCCGCCCTGGCGGCGATGGCAGACGACATGACGCGACACGATACGAAGCGTGACTGGACCCGGCTGGCGGCGTGGGCGCTCACGGCCGTCCTCGTCGGAGCGTGCGCCGGCGCGGTATCCGAGCCGGATGCCGGCGAAGGCACCGCCCCGGAGGGATCGCCGGCGTTCCCCGCGCCTACCTTCCACCACATCCGCGTCAACTCGGTCGATCCCGAGCGGGCGCTCGACTGGTGGGAGACGTTCTGGCCGGGCGGGCGGCGGACCACCGTGGCGGGGCTGCCGGCGTTCGAGGCGGACGGCACGTATCTGCTGTACAACACCGTCGACGAGCCGGCTCCAGGGGCGTTCGACCCCGGGCGGGGGCAGTCGGTCCCCCAGAGCGCGTTCTGGACGACAGGGCCGAGCACCGACGGACTAGCCCTCTACGAGCGGCTGACCGCGCTCGATCCGGAGGGCGAGCGGTTCCGGTTCCTGCCCGTCTACACCGGGCCCGACGACACCGAGGGGGTGCCGCGCTCCGGGCTGGCGCCGTTCGGCGACCAGCTCCTGACCGTGGCCGAGATGGCCGAGCGCGCCGCCCGCGAGGGGTCCGACCCGGTCCGCGACCGCACGAGCGGCCAGGACTTCGGCTACCTCGTCGACCCCGACGGCATCCTCGTCGAGTTCAACGGGAACGCCGCGACCGAGGACCTGTTCTACGGCCACCTGCACTTCTGGCACGAGCAGCCGCTGTGCGCCGCCAACTGGTACGTCACGCACCTCGGCGTGACCCTGCCGCCCGTCCGCGACCCCGAGACCGGGGAGACGTCGCCGCGCCCGCCGTACGACCCGTGCGAGGTCGAGATCGGCGACGTCAGCTATCCCTCGTTCCTGCCCGTGGGCCAGCTCCGGACGCCGATCGCGAGCGTGCGCCTCGCCAACGCGGGGTGGATGTGGTACTCGCGCCAGTGCCGCGACGGCCGCTGCGGCCCCGAGCTCGACCGGCCGCTCTCGCCGTCGCGCGGGCAGGTGGTGAACCACGTCGCGGTCACCTACCCCGACCTCGACCCGGTGCTCGCGCACCTCGAGGCGACCGGCGTGCCCATCCTGGAGGGCCCCTATCCGTTCGGCGAGACCCGCGCGGTGCTCATCGAGGACCTCGACGGGCTTGCGCTGGAGCTGATCGAGGCGGGGGCCGACTGAGCCGATGCGGAGGCATGGCCGTCGCGCCTCGCATGCACGATCTGGGTGGTGTCCACGGGGAGCGCCTCGCCGCGCTCCTCGTGTTCTTCGGCCATGACCTCGAACACGTGATGCAGCTCGGTCAGCGCCGCCTCGCGGGTGTCCATCAGCGCGTAGCAGCCGCCGATGGCCGGCACTTCGGCAACCCAGGCGCCGTCGCGCTGGCTGTACAGAACGATCTTGTAGTCGGCGAGAGTCATTCCCCGCAGCATAGCCGCTCGTCACCGCGTCGGCGGCGCGGCCGGAACTGAAGATGACGATGACCCGCGGGGCGATGCCATGGCTCGTCGGCTACTACGGCGTCTTCCAGGCCGGCCACCTCGTCTTGAACCTCGTGCACCTCGGCGGGCTCCGGCCGATTCAGGACTTTCCGCCGCCGCCGGCCGGTGGCTGGCATCCGCAGGCGACCGCGTCCTGGACCGCCATGGGCCTGATCGACACGGCGAGCACCCTGCTGGCGCTCTGCTTCGTGGCGGCGTTCTTTCGCGGACGGCGCCGGGCGCTGTGGGCTGGACTCGTCGCGCTGACGACCAACCTGTACGCCGCCCTCGCCTTCAACTACACGGTGATCGCCACCGGGGCCTGGGCACTCCATCCGGTCGAGTACGTCGCCGTGAACGTCGCGTCGATTCCGCTGGTCGTCCTGTTCGCCCTGGTCATCAGCGACGTCCGGGAGGCGGTCGGCGCAGCAGGGACATCATCACGATGAGACGAATCCTCCTGCCGCCGGTGCTGCCGGCGCTCTTCACGCTTCTCGGCGGCGTCGCGCATCGCGGCCCGTGGCGGGTCGAACCCCTGGAGGCGCCGTGGCCCCTCGTCGCCGGCGGGGTCCTCATGGCGACCGCCCTGGCGCTGGCGGTAGCCGCGTTCGTCGTTTTCCGCCGGCACGACGAGAGCCTCGACCTCCGCAAGCCGACCCGGCGCCTCGTTTCCGCGGGCCCCTACCGGATATCGCGCAACCCCGTCTACCTCGCGTTCGTCGTCTTCATCGCCGGCCTCGGCTGCGCCAACAACGCCGGTGCCGTCATGCTGGCCGTCGTCCCGGCCTTCGCGGCCCTCAACTGGTACACCATCCCCCACGAGGAGGCGTACCTCCGCCGCACGCTTGGCGCCGACTACGACGAGTACGCGACGAGGGTCAGGCGCTGGCTCTGACGCGAGGATGGAGCACCGGTCTGCCACGAGCGGGTCATCAGCCGCGACGCGCCGGGGCTTGTCCGGATGCGGCCGGTGCAGACGTCAGATCTCACCGTGGTTCACTCCGCCATTCCTGGGCATCCATCAGGTCGCTGATTTCCGCCAGCATCTCGTCAGCCTGCCCGGCATAGGCGTTCCTGAACTGCTCGTCGATCCCGCGTCTCTGCCTGGTGCGCAGGTACATCTCGATCGCCGAGCGGATGAAGACCGATCTTCCTTGTTCGCGGACCTCGGGATCGGCGTCGATACGCCGCAGGAGCTCCGCATCCATCGAGATCTGCACGAGTCGAGCCGGCATGTCGAGAACCTACCACAGGTTCTTGATGGGTGACATGCTGGCTTCGACAGCCGCCTGCCGTTCGAGGGTCACGGCGTTACGTCGACCGTTCGGCGCTCTCGTTCAACCGCGTACGCCAGACAGGCTCGCACGTCCTCGCGTGAGAGTTGGGGGAACTCCGTCAGAAGCTGCTCCTCGGACGTACATCGGTCGTCCCGGAACCGAGGGGAACACCTTGCAGCGAACCCACGCCCACGCGGCCCACGGGTTGTCCACTCAGCTCGCATTCTCCACACCGGTACGGAAGATCCTCGACCGGTGCCATGTGAGGTAGCGCTCGTGGGCGCCGTGGAGGCCGTCGACCCTCAGGGACCTGTCCAGCTCGAGAGCCGACCGGGCGCCGGGATGGAGAGCGTTCGAGACGAGCATCGTTCCGTCCCGCGCGATGGTGATGAAGCCGGCGTCGAACGCGGCATCGAGATGGGGGCGAGCAGGAGGCCGTTGAACACGTCCAGGCGCTCGGCGTCGGTGGCGCAGTCGGCCCAGGGCTTGACGTGGCTCGCGCGCAACAGCTCGGGGACCTCGAGGCCGGTCATCGCGCAACGGCCGTCCCAGTACTCCAGGAGGCCTCGGCGGAAGACGTCCTGACCGACGCGCCGCACGAGCAGGCGCTCCGCTTCCGTTGCCCGCGGCAGATCCGCGGTCTCGCCCTCGAGACGTGAAGCAGCGCATCGGGCAGCGTCCGCGAGAGCTGGAAGGCGCGGCGCAGCAGGTGATGCAGCGCGGCGATGTCCCCCACCGCCCGCGCGCCGGCGGCAGCGCTCGGAAGCCGGTCCGTGCAGGCCGCGCCGAAGCCGGCCAGCCCGTCGACCACGTCTGCCCGGGAAGCGGCGGCGAGGAACCGGGACTCTCCGGCGGCGGTGAGCCAGATGCGCAGCGACGTCTGGCTGCTGCCGAACGAGAGCCACTCAACCGTGCGCTCCCGCTCGAGATCGAAGCCGTTGTCGGTCGCGGCCTTCTCCAGACGGGTGACGGTGACGGCGGTCAGCATCGCCGACCTCGGTTCGGCGTCCGCAGCGGCGAAGTCCGCCGGCCAAGGCTGCAACGCTTGCGTCGTGCGGGCATCAGCGACCCTGCCCCAGCGTCCGCCGAAGCCCCGAAACGCGGATGCTCACGAACGCAGGAAGCTGAGGAGCCTGCGAGCGCGCATGGCCCGCACCGCCCGCGATGGCGTCCGCCCCTCGAATGCCCGCCGTAGCCGCGTCCGTTCGCTGTCCAGCGCGGCGCTCCGGGCCTCCACGAGCGTCGCGTGATTGAGATTCAAGATGGCTCGCCGCCGTCTGCCCCCATCCTGCCAGCCGTCGCCGATGGCCAGCTCCAGGGCTCTCCGCGTCGCCTCTTCCATACGCACGTCGTCGCGGACGTACATCTCCCAGCGGCTGGTGCAACCGACCAACTCTTCGTAGTCCAGCTCGGTGGGCCAAGGAAGATCCGGGTCGGCGTCGTCGGCCTTGAGAGGTCGGTCGGCCTTGTGGATACCGCACGTGTCTTTCGTCGAGCAGGAGAGGTACAGGTTCCGCCAATGGAGAGCATATTTCCGGCGCTCTGCTCCGCGGCCGCCAGTGCTCGACATGAGCTGAGGAACCGGTCTCCGAGACCGCCCGCTCGCAGTAGATGCACAGCGACTTCTGCTCGCGGTGCATGACCTCGCGCAGCCTGACCTTCTCGAGCCCACCGTACGCCACGTTGGCGAACTTGACCCGGTTGGGCCTGCCGGGCAGGGCCGCGAGGTACTCTTCTTCCCCTCTGCAAGTCCCCGCGGGATCTGGCCGTCGGGACTCACGTTCGAGGGCGGCGAGAACTTCTCCACTCCCCGCATCTACTCCTCCATGAGGCCCTCGGCCCGGATGAGCGCCGGATCGGTCTCTCCCCATCGGCGCAGGAGATCGCGATAGATCCGCTCCGTCTCCTCCCGGTCACCACGATCGATCGCGTCGTGAAGGCGACGGAGTGCGATTACTCCTTCTTCGTCACGGTCGTCGGTGTGCATGTGATCGCGCAGGATCGCGTTCGTGTCCCTGCCCTCGACGAACACCTGGCCTTCCTGAATCCTCCCGTCGACGAGCCCCCGTACTTGGCGGTTCTCGGCGCTGCTCAACACCTGCGGCGAGTGCGTGGTGACGACGAGCTGCAGTCTCGGGAAGGCCTCACGCAGGCGCGGAAGCGCCACGCGCTGCCAGCTCGGGTGCAGGTGTAGATCGAGCTCGTCGATGAGCACCACGCCCTCCACCCGCGCGGGCGCGGCGGCACCGTCGAACCGGTTGAGCATGACCGCGCGGCGGGCGATGTCGACGACCAGGGCGATGAACACGTGGTAGCCGTCGGACAGCTCCGTCCACGCGGCGACGTGGCCGTTCTCGAAGCGCACCTTCGGGCCTCGCGTCACCGCGTCGTACCATGCGGTGGTGACGCCGGGCGTCGCCCGGCCGATTGCCTCCATCACCGCCCTCTCGAACAAACGCTCCGGTTCTCCCTGCTCCCTCCGGGCCACGTCTCCAAGCATCTCGTCCTGGAGCCACTGCAGCAGCGGCGCCTCGTCGAGGTCCGGGTCGAGCGAAGAGTCGTAGGCTTCCCAGCGCTCCCCCATGCGTTCCACCTTGTGCCCACGATCGCGCTGCCACCCCAACCGATCGACGCCGTACCAAGCGAACAACGGCCACCGCTTTCCGGGCACGCGAACCTGCTCCATCGCCTCGAGAATCGATCGATGGCGGTTCGTGGTCCGTCCCGATCCCGGCCGAGCCGCCGTCGACCACGTCACGGACTCGGCTTCTCCCACGTCTGCCGTCCACGCCAGCTCGCACCGACCGGCCGGCTCCCTTGCCCCCCGACGGTCCAGCGTCCGCTGCCTGATGTCCCGCGCCGCGCTGAACCGCGAGGTCTTCGGCGACCCCCGCTGGAACACGGCGAGGCCCATCGCCAGCGCGGCGAGCAGCGCGGTCTTGCCACCGCCGTTCTCGGCGAAGAGGACGGTCGTATCCTCCTCGATCGGCAGCGTCAACTCGTCGAAGCAGCGGTAGTTGTGGGCGCGGATCTCGCGGAGGCGGAATCGGCTCATGTCGCCCTCCTCGGCGGTCCGAGCGGCGACTCGTAGGGTACGCCCCCCGCGGCGGCCGCCGCCAGTGCGTCGTAGATCGCCAGCACCGTGAGCTTCATCCGGTACTCGCCGTGCTCCCGCGTCTCCGACCGCGCGATCACCGGGAACGTGTCGAGGATGTAGTCGGCATCGTCGCGCGATACGCCATACAGGTGAAAGATGGCGGCGTCCATCTCGCACCGGAGCTGCAAGCGGCGGTCCGGATCCCAGACGAAGGGCGGGCCGTCGTCGCCGCAGTCCTCGGCGAACGGCTTCAGGTTCCAGGCGGTATAGGTGAGCTCGAGGACGCGCGGGAGGAGCCAGTCGCGAATCCGTAGAGACGGCGCCCACGTCGCGGGCGCGGCGTAAGTCTCCGGGCTGAGCGATAGCAGGCCGCCACACAGGCCGTCCCCGGCTGGTCCGAGAGCTCCGATGCCGAATCGGACAGAGCACCGTCGGCGCCCAGGTGCATGATCTCCAGCGCCTCTCTTGCGACACTCGTGAGGCTCGTCTCCTGGCTCACGAGGCGCGTGAGAACGCCGGCCCCACCCTCGGTGGCCTCGTAGAGCAGAAAGCCCTTGCGGACGTCACGCGTGGGCATCGGCTCCGCGAGCATCTCGCCTTGCTCGAGCTGGAACACCGCCTCGATGCCGCGCAGGAGCGCATGCTGCACCGTGGCCAGCGCGACCTCCGAGGAAGCGTCGCCGCCGGGCTGGAAGAGGAGCGCGTTCTTGCGGTCCTGCACACTGGGGACGATCCACTGCCGAGGCGAGGCCGTGGGGTCCCTGGGGCCCTCGTTCGCGTCTTCGTCCTCGTTCCTGGCCCAGTAACCCGATACCGGATCGATGAGAAAGCCGAGGATCTTCTTGTCGGCTCTCCGGCGCAGCCCCTTGTTGAGGCGCGTGATCGTCGCCCCGGCGCCGTACGCCATATGAACGATCTCGCCCTCCTCGTCCGAGGCCGACGCGTGCCGGACGTCGATCTCCTGGTCGCGGATCGCCCATTCGAACGTCGTCTGCAGGTCGAAGCCCTGGCGCTGGCGTTCCTCGTCGTTCGCGGTGATCTGCTCGGCCGGCTGCGTCGCCACGTTCTCGATCCGATAGGTGTTGCCCACGACGTCGGCGTCCCCGAGCGACGTTCCGCAGGCGTGGCACATCGACAGGTCGTCGCCGAAGTGTCCTCCCCCGCAGCTCGTGCAGATTCGCACGGCCTTCGTGGGCAGTTGCGAGTCGGGGGTTGCCGACTCCCGGTGCCCGAGCGAGAGCAGCGCCCGCACGACCCGGTAGGCGCGCCCTTCGTGATAGACGAGGCTGCGAGGGCCGAACTCGGAGAGCGCGAGGAAGCGCGGACGCTGAAGGTAGGTCTGCCGTCCCCGGCCGTCCCGACTCGCGGGGACGTACGCGAAGAGGGGCAACCGGGGGAAGTTGTACCCGGGCAGGAAGCCCTCGGTGCCGAGGTAGCGGTACGTGTAGAAGTCGCTCGAGAGCGCGCTCGTGCCGCGCTGAAGCAGGTTGAGCTGGTCCACCGCCTGCGCGTGCCGCGTCTGCGCCGCCCGCTTCTCCCGGTAGGGGGTCGAGTAGTCGTCCATGGTCCTCCGCGCCGCGTCCCGCTGCTCCTCGGCGGCGGCAAAGAGGTCTCGCCAGCGATTGAACGCCTCGTCGAAGCGCCGTGCCGCCGACGCCACGATGGAGTCCGAATACGCGTCCCGGCCCGTGTACCAGGGGGCGAACTCGGGCGTGAGATCGTCTGCGACCAGGTCGAGGATGCGCCGAACGCGGTCGCCTGCATTCTCGGCGACGCGCTTGTCCGCCAGCGCGGCCTCGATGTCGGGGAGGAGCGGACGGCCGGCTTCGTTGAGCAGAAGCAGCTCCGCGATGCACCGATTGAGCGGCTGGTCGACGCACGAGGGCCAGACCGCCTGGAGGTGGCTGTCGATCAGGTCCCGGTTCGTCAGCTCGAGGACCGGCGCCCGCACCTCGCCGTGGACCATCGCCTTGGGGTCGCGGAAGAAGTACTGGTCGTGCGGGCTCTGCGATGACGCGTACGCGACGACCAGGGCGGCCTGTCCGTTGCGGCCCGCACGTCCGCCGCGCTGCGCGTAGTTCGCCGGAGTAGGCGGCACGTTGCGCATGTGGACCGCGTTCAGGGCCGAGATGTCGACGCCGAGCTCCATCGTCGGGGAGCAGAACAGGACCGGCAGGAACCGGTTGGTCTCTCCCACCTCGCGGAGTCGCTTTTCGTCCTTCGTCAGCTCTCCGCGCTCTCGATCTCCGAAGCGGAAGCGCTTCTCGCGGATCTCCCGGTTGTCGGGATCGACCTGGGCCGTGTGCTCGCGGGCCTCGAACCCGAACAGAGGGTGCGTCGGGGCGCGGAGCATTCCGGCGAGATTCTCGTAGAGGTCGCGAAAGAACGCGTTCTCCGTGGAAACCCTGTCGTCTGCCGGCGCATCGCCCAGTCGGAAGACGACACAGGCGTCGTTGAGTCGCCAACCCGGTTGGTCGAACGGGGTGTTCTCCTCCGACACGAGGCCGTGCATCGCCCCGGCACGGAGGAGGTCGCCGACCAGCCGATCGAAGTCCTTCGAGTTCAAGTCCCGGACGGACGGGTCGCCGCCCCAAGGGATCGACGAACGCAGCGTTCGCCCGAGACCGCTTCGCGAGCCGCCGCGCACGATCAGGTCCATGTCGCGGAGCGTGCTCGCCCGGCGCGTCGGCGCGACGATCAACAGCCAGCGCGCACCTCTCGGCTTCTCGTCACTGCCGAATCCCCAGGGCGGACGGAGCCGGCTGTGCGACTTCGCGACCAGCTGCTCGAGGACGGCGGCATCCAGCACCTGGCTGCGGATCGCCATCCACTGCCGCATGTGGTCGAGCAACTTGCGATAGACCTCGTTGCGGACGGCGTGGCTGGCCCGCTGCAGCAGGGGGTGCGAGCCGGCGAACAGCTCGTCGTCCGCGGCAAGGTCGTCGAGGCCGAGATAGTCCACCCTCACCATGCGGAGCTGCTCGAGGTTGGGGTTCGTGTAGCGCCAGCCGCGTCGCTGATCGAACCAGACACGGTAGCCGAGCACCTGCCGAAACGTGCGCTCGGCTTCCTGCAGGTTGAAGCCGCGTAGCGTGGGTTCGAGCAACCACTCCGTTCGGAGCTGCGGGTCCGGGCGGTCGAAGCCGAGGGTCCGCTGCGCCCCAGCGCCCAGCTCCTCGCTGCGGAGCCCCATCGAACCTGCATCCTGCAGTGCGCCGAGGAAGCTCGAGCGGACCAGGCTCACGAAGAGGAAGTCGTTGAAGTGGCCCGCCTGGAGCGCGGCGTCCTGCCGGTTGTCGGTGAAGCCGAGGAGCTTCCGCGTGTAGTCGCCCAAACCCGACTCGGCGCCGTGCATCCAGCGGAGCACGCTGGCGACGAGCACCGTGGTTGCCGAGCTGCGGCCCTCGGCCGACAGAGAAGCGAGACGCGTGCGGTCGCGGGCCGCTCCGCCTCTAGTGTTCCCACAGCGGAGACAGAGTCGGAACTTGCCGGGCAAGAACCACACCCTCGTCCCGGAACCGACTCGCCCGTCGGCCGACACCATGAAGCGCCGGGCACGCGCGTTTCGGTAGTACGCCTTCAGCCGCGGGTTGCCGCCGGAGTCGAACTCGATCCACGTCTCCGGGTAATCCTCGTCGCGGTCGTCGAAGGTGAATCTGGAATCGGCGACCGGATGCGGTGTCAGGAAGCCGAAGACCTCGCTATCGGGACCGACCTCTTCTCCATCATCCTCGGCCTGTTCCTTCCTGGTCGGCGACGCGTCGTCGATGTCCCGCGCGAGAAAGGCGAGTGCCCCGTCCTGCCGCGCCAACCGGACCGGGTGATACTCGTGTCCGCACTCGCGACAGAAGTGCACCGCGTAGAGGCGCTTCTCCGCATGGCCCGGCAGGAACTGCTGACCATCGACGGTCACCGTGCGAGTGCCGGGCAGTTCGACCGTCGCGTAGGCATGCCCGGCGCCGGAGATGAACTGGTGGAGCTTGAACGCGAAGAAGCTCTTCTCGTTCCCATCGGGCTTCGCAGTCCGCGTACGTTCAGGGACACTCGACACCAGAAGAAGGTCGCGCAGCGCTCTGCGACACGCGGCGGGAGGCCGGCCTGATTCCTCCGAGAGCCTGGCCTCCGCCTCGGTCACCGTCATGGGCTTCGCCCGGACCCAGCGCTGGTCGTCGTCGGAGAACGAGATGCCGAGCCGAGTCTCCACCCACACCGCCAGCGGATGCTCGCGCAGCCAAGCGTCGGAGGCTTCCGGCGGTACGCCGGCGTCGATAGCTTCGCCGAGCCGTGGCCTCACCGAGTCGGCGGTGAGGGTGGGAGCGGTGATGCGCTCGAGCGTCTCGGCGATGACGTTGCTCTCGGCGATGCGGCTCCCGAAGAGCTTCGAGACCACGCCCGCCACCACGCGGCTCTTGTCCTCGATAGAGCCCTCGCTGGCCATCGTGGCCGACGTGCCGATGCACAGGAGGTTCTCGGGCTGGAGGCGCTCGCGAACGCGGCGCACGAGCAACGCCACGTCGGCGCCCTGCCGGCCGCGGTAGGTGTGGAGCTCGTCGAGAACGAGGAACCGAAGGCCTTCGCAGTTGCCGATGACGCGTCGGTCGGTCTCCTCCTGCCGCGTCATGAGCAGCTCGAGCATCATGAAGTTGGTGAGGAGGATGTCCGGGGGCTCGTCGGCGACCCGCTTCCGCTCGTCTCCGTCCTCCTGCCCCGTGTAGCGGGCGAACGTGACCGGCCGGTCTCCCGGCACCTGGCCGATGAACCTGTCGAGCTCCTCCATCTGGGAGTTGGCGAGCGCGTTCATCGGGTAGACGACGATGGCGTGGGTGCGGGGTTCCGCGATCCTTCTCCGCGCGGCCAGCACGTGGCTGACGATGGGAATGAAGAAGCAGAGTGACTTCCCGGACCCGGTGCCGGTCGTCACCACGAAGCTCTCGCCGGCCGCGGCGAGCGCGATGGCCTGCTCCTGGTGCTTGTAGAGAGACAGCGGCCGACCGTTCGCGCCGAAGATCTCGGCGCAGCCTGGGTCGACGACGCCGCTTTCCGGCCAGGGCGCCGACGTCCGTCGAACGCTTGTAGCTCGGGTTGACCTGGATCAGCGGCTCGGGCCAGTAGCGCTTCTCGGCGTAGATGGCCTCGACCTGCTCGCGGATGTCCTGAGCGCGGATCGTCGTGAACGACGTCGCGAAGCGCTCGTATTCGTCGACGACGCTGTCACGCAACGCGAAGACGTCGAGCGCCGGGGCGTTGCCCGCCATTGCCGCGTCCGAGCTCGGCCTCGCTGCCCCGCTCCCCGTCATGGTTCGACCGGCTCAAGGCGCAGGATCGCCCCGTCGTCGGCGTCGGTCAGCACGTAGAGGAGCCCGTCGGGGCCCTGGCGGACGTCGCGGATGCGCTGGCGCAGCTCCGTGAGCAGCCACTCGCGGCGGGCCTCCTGGCCCAGCTCGTTGAAGACGATGCGCTCGAGGTGGCCGGTGTTGCGGATCATGCCGGTGCGCAGGGAGCCGACGAAGAGATGGCCGCGCCAGTTGGGGAAGCGGTCGCCGTCGTAGAACACCATGCCGGACGGGGCGACGGAGGGCAGCCAGACGATCTCGGCCGGCTCCATACCCTCCTGGAAGGTGCGGTCCGCGACCCGGCCGCCGGAGTACTCGCGGCTGTAGGAGACGACGGGCCAGCCGTAGTTGGCGCCGGGGCGAATGCGGTTCACCTCGTCGCCGCCGAGGGGGCCGTTCTCGTTGGCCCAGAACTCGCCCGTCTCGGGGTGCATGGCCGCCCCGAGCTGGTTCCGGTGGCCGAGGGAGTAGATCTCGGGCCGGTAGCCGTCGCGGCCCACGAACGGGTTGTCGTCCGGGATGCCGCCGTCGTCGAGCAGGCGGACGACCTTGCCGACGGTGTCGCCGGGGTCCTGCGCCCGCGGGCCGCCGGTGGCCGCCCCGAACGCGCCGCCCACCGTCATGTACAAGCTGCCGTCGGGGGCGAAGACGGCGCGCGAGGCGGCGGTGCCGCCGACCGGGTCCGACCGGAAGAGGTCCTCGACGTCGACCAGCCCGTGGTCGGTCAGCCGTCCCCGCGCCAGGGTCACCCACGCGCCCTCGCCGGCCGGCTTCGAGTAGGTCCAGTAGACGAGCCGGTTCTCGGCGAACTCGGGATGCAGGGCCACGTCCATGAGGCCGGCCAGTCCCTGCGAGTAGACCTCGGGCACGCCGCTCAGCGGCTCGGGATCGAGGACGCCGTCGCGGACGATGCGCAGCCGCCCCGGCCGCTCC
This sequence comes from Vicinamibacterales bacterium, assembly GCA_965207675.1. GTDB lineage: Bacteria > Acidobacteriota > Vicinamibacteria > Vicinamibacterales > UBA8438 > JAJEEA01. The sequence goes on along the minus strand of CBDBMY010000011.1, from coordinate 1,320,330 downwards.
GTCACGAGCAGCCCGCCGTCGGGCAGGAACGCCAGCCCCCAGGGGTGCTCCAGGCCGCGCGTCACCACCGTCACGCGAACCTGCGGCTCCTCGGCGGTGGCGAAGATGAGCGGCTCGTCCGGCAGGGGCACCGGCGGCAGGCCGGGAAGCTGCGCGGCGGCGTTCGCCGCCAGCGCGAGGGCACACCCTGAGGCCAGGGCCAGCCTCAACGCCGGGACTCTACGTGAACCGCCAGTGCGAACTCTCATGGGGCAGCCTCCTGCACGTTCGGACCACCATCGGCGCAAGAACCAGCCCCGCTCAGCGGCGCGGCCACGCCCCGCGTCGAACCATTCCAGACCGTCCTCGTCGCCATGGGCGACCTCGTTCATCGAGTGTCGGGTCGGCGCTTCGTCTTCGAATCGGCGCTTTCGCCTTCCCAGGTCCACGCCTCGGGCTCGAGCGGTGGCTGGCGTCCCGACCGTCCCCTTCGCCCCTGCGGCCCGCGCGCGGCGAACCGTCAGGGCTTGCGCCCGCCCGCCGGCTCCGGCTCCGGTTCGACCCGCCGCAGGCCGCGCAGGAAGCGGTCCGGCGCGACGTAGCGGGTGTGCCAGTTCACCCAGTCGTCGGCGTGCCGCTGGTACACCGGATCGTCCTCGAGCACCGCCGACGCCTCCGGATCGTAGACCGGCTGGTCGTGCGACGGCAGCGGCCCCACCGTCTTCGCGTGGGTGGTGTTGAAGTCGCCGTCCTTGACCCAGCCGTCGCCGATGAGCACGAAGTCGCGCCGCCAGCCCGCCTCGGGCGGGGACGGGGCCTCGAAGCGGAGCCGCATCTCGTCGCCCGCGTTCATGATGACGTAGCGGTCGTCCACGCCGGCGAGCAGCTCGCGCACGTCGCCGAACCGGGTGTGGAAGCCGACGAGATCGCGCCAGCGGGGACGGTGGTTGCCGATGGCGTAGTCCGGCAGCTCGAGTCCGCGCGGCCCCAGCAGCTCCGTCCGCGAGTAGCCGCGGTAGCCGAGGTCGGCCACGGCCGGGTCGAGGCGCGTCTCCCGCGCCAGACCGGGGTCGAGCCGCGGGGCCTGGCCGATCCAGTCCCAGTAGATCTCGAGGTTGGTCCGCAGGCGCAGCCGCCGCGGCCGCGTCCCGTCGGGGAGGCGCGGCACGTCGACGACCATGGTCTTGAGCTTGCCGGCGGGGAAGCCGAGGTCCGGGTGCAGCACCACCCAGTCGCCCTTCGCGTCCCGCCCCTCCATGGCCACCCCGCGGGGAATGGGGTGCTTCCCCTGCCCGAGGGCCACGTTGATGCTGCTGTCGGTGGGATAGACCCAGCCGTAGGCGAGCAGGGTCACCGCGTCCCACGTCTCCGTCGCCTCGTCGAGCGCCAGCTCGAGGTAGTGGGGCTCGGCGACCCCCTGGTGGGTGCCCTCGTCGAACGACGCCACGTAGCGGTTGTCCCGCTTGGCGACGAGCTCGCTCACGTCGGCGCCGGCGTCGTCCCAGACCCCGGTTACTGTGCGGGCGGGACCGGTGACGACGGTGTCGAGCGGCACCGGGTCGCGGGCGAAGCGCTCGTCCACCCACACCTCGGTGTCGGGGGGATGGTCGACCACGAGCAGGGACACGTGGTCGAAGAAGTGCGTCTCCCACAGGTCGGCGGTGATGCGCAGGTCGTACTCGCCGTCCACCGGGGCGAGCTGATCGCCCCGGACGAGCACCCGGTCCTCGGTGAAGGCGATGTCCGCGGTGTCCTGGGCGTTGATGCGGAGGCCGAGGGGCGAGCGCCAGATGAAGTCGGTGACGAAGCTCATGCGGCTGCCGTCGTGGGCGAAGAGCCACGGGCACGAGCCCTTGAGCCGCTGCTCGGCCGCAACGACCTGGTTGGCCGCGAACTCGAAGTCGGCCTGGGTCACGCCGTTGGGCCAGCTGATGCGGGTGACGTCGGCCTGGGTCTGCACCCCGAGCCCGAAGTGGGCGGGCGCGCCGGTGAGCACCTGCTTCTGGACGAGCAGGCCCGCCCGCAGCTCGATCTCGCCGCCCACCCCGAACGCGTTGATGCGCTGGTCGCCGGCCGCGGTGTTGGCGCGGGGCCGGATCTGCTGCCAGCCGTAGCCGGCGTCGGCCTGCGCGATGAGCCGGACCGGCGTCCCGTTCTGCACGCCGACGAGATCGAGCAGGCCGTCGCCGGTCAGGTCGTAGGCGTCGAAGATCTCCGCCTCGACCGCCACGTCGAGCGTCTCGAGCCGTGACCCCTCGTCGGCGAGCCACATGCGGGTGCCCGAGGCGCCCGACGCGAGCACGTCCAGCGCCCCGTTGTTGTCGAAGTCGGCGAGCAGCAAGCGGTGGGAGCCGGGCGCGGCCCCGGGGGGGAAGCCGTCCCAGGCTGCGGCCTCTGCAGTCTCCCACGCGGCCCCGTCCCAGCTACCCCGCCACAGCCGGCCGTCCGCGTCGAGCAGCGCGAGGTCGAGCCGGCCGTCGGCATCGAGGTCGCCAACGGCGAGGCCGATGGCACCGGCCGCCAGCGCCAGGGGCTCGGCCACGTCGAACCGGCCCGCCTGGCGGTTCTCGAACAGGTGCACCACGCCCTCGCCGTCGAGGAGCGCCCCGTCGGGGTCGCCGTCGCGGTCGAAGTCGCCCCAGCCGAAGTCGCGGAGGGCGGCCACGCCGGGAAACGGGCTCTCCCGCCGCCACGTCCCGTCGGCGTTGTTCCGCAGGACCGACGGCGCGCCGGCAATCGCCCCGAAGACGATGTCGAGGTCCCCGTCCATCTCGGTGTCGGCGGCCCAGACCCCGTAGGCGCCGCGAACCGCGGGATCGTCCCCCGGCGCCGTGACCACCTCCGCGAAGCGGTCATCGGCTCCCCCAGCGAAACCGTCGCCGGTTTCATCCCCCAGCCACAGTCGAATCCCTCCCGGTCCGGCCAGCACCAGGTCCATCCGGTAGTCTCCGGTCCAGTCGAGGGCGAGCACCCCGTCGGGGGACGGCGGCGCCGGCCCCGCCGGTCCCGTCCCGGTCGGAAACGGGAAGCCGGCACCGACGGCCGGAGCGCCGAGACGGCGCGCCTCCTGCCCGTTCGCGGCGACGACTATCGGCGCCTCCTCCCCGCCGGGCACCACCGCGACGACGACCTGGTCGTCGGCTACACCCGGGTCGAGGGGCTCGGCGACGTAAGCGAGGGTCTCGTCGCGGGGCGAGGCGACGGCGGGCGGCGAGGGCAGCACGAGGAAGCGCAACAGCGGCTCGGCGATCGCCTCGGCGCTGACGCTGACCCGGGCCTGGTCTTCCCGGAAGGCGGGCAACCGCACGAGGACGTTGCGCAGGAGCTGGGCCGGCCTCTGGGCCCCGGCCAGGTCCGCCTCGGCGACCGCCGCCGACAGCCCTTCGAGCTGGGTGACGGCGATATCCGGCCAGCCGCCGGTCATTCCCCGCAGGCGCTCGACGGTGTCGGTGAGGGCCGGCGCGTCCTGCCGGCGGGCGGCGACCCGCGCGTGCTGCACGAGGACCGCGAGGTTGCCGGGCCGGCGGTCGCGGATCGCTTCGAGCTGGGCCTGGGCCTCGGCCGCCTCGGCGTCGCCGCCGGCCCGGTCGAGCTCCTGGGCGAGGGCGTAGCGGGCCCGCAGGTGGTCGGGGTCGAGCTCGATCACCTGCCGGTACCCCGCCACGGCGTCCTCGAAACGACCCTGGAACCCGGCGAGCTGGGCCTCCAGGAAGCGGACCTCGGCGCTGTCGGGGGCGAGGCCGCGCGCCGCCTCGATGTGCCCGGCCGCCTCCGCCTCGTTGCCGAACCCGACATGCACGACCGCGAGGTTCGCCCGGATCGCCGGCTCGTCCGGGGCCAGCGCCGCCGCCCGCTCGAACGCCGCCTGCGCGTCGTCGAGCAGCCCGACCTCGAGGGAGGCCAGGCCCCGGTAGAACGCGCGCACCGTCTCGCGGTACTCGGGCGAGATCTGCGACGAGACGCCGGTGGGCATGCTCCCGCAGGCGACGAGACCGAGGGCAAACGCGGCGCCGCACGCCGCGAGCTTTCGAGATGCAGACACTCTCATCATCGTCCTGGTCGAAGTCCGAGTCGCTGAAGGGCAGCGCCGTGGAAGACAGGTGCCGCGCCGGCATGATAACAGGGACGCCCGCCGGAGACGGAGGGATCGGCGAAGGCGAGACGGCTTCAGGCGCGGCGAAGCTCCTCGGGAGGCAACCGGGCCGGCTACCGTGACAACCCGGGTTGGCGATTCGCGCGACCGGCGCCAGATCCGGGCGTGCGGGACGCCCTTCGCAAGCGGAAAGCGTGGCTGCTCGCCGGCAGCGGCGCCTGCAGTTTCCGTCACTTCCGGGCGCCGTCGTCTCCCGCCCCACCGCGAGTCGTTCACACCGCCGGTTCGGCGGGTTCCCCCGCATCGCGACCCGATGGCACGACCGTTGCGATCCATACGCGACAGGAGCTGTATGGTCGGCCCGGACATCCGACAGCGCGGCATGGGTCGCGCATATCGTCGAGGAGATCATTCATGAGAACACGGAGATTCCTGGCGGCGGCGGTGTTGGCCGCACTCCCGCTATTCACCGGAACCCTGGACGTTCCGCCACCACGGCCAACGACCGACACCGTTCCTTCGCACCACGTCGCCGAGCGGACGAGCGGTCCCCGGTGGCTCCACTCGATCGGGTTCGACTTTGGCTGGAGGTGGGCGACTGCCTGCGTATACGCAGGCGGAAGCCCGATTGCGGCGTACGCACTCGCAGCATAGGCGGCAACGGTGGAGGCTCCGGGCAATCGCCCGGCCCCGGCTCCGTCGGCAGGCGGTACGCCAACGACCCGGTACACACTGCCGGCGCGGCCTCGGAATCGGAGAGGGCAGAGGAACCCGAACTCTGTCCCGCGCCGCCTCTTCCGGGAAATCGTGCACCTGGCCGAGGGGGAAAAGAGCCGCGCTCTGCCTGCGCGCACTCGAGTCGCCCCTGAAGCCGCAAAATGTTGGCGACAGACGCCGTCGAAGGCTTCCCGGCGGGCGGCCAGCGACGCCGCCCGCCGGGGTCAATCGAACGCCTCTTCATACGTCGCTCAGCTCGGTCAGCCGGCCCGTGCTGTCCCCCACCTGTTCGCGGGCACGTCGCCTCATCCCCGGTCAACCAGACTTGACGCTCCCGCTGGACCGGATCCCCACCCGATCTCCCGGACGTCGTCCCGGCGGCTCGCGGGTCTGACAGCAACATCGACACCGGCGGTTTCCCTGCGACCGCCGACCGGGGAGTCAGCCCCGTCGCGACACGGGCGGCGCCGGCGGCGCGCCCCGGAGTCCGGACCGCTGGCACGACCGTTGCTTGTCCATACCGAGAGCGCAACATCCGGTCGCGCACATCGCGAGGAGGTCATCCATGAGGACACGAAGATTCCTGGCCGCGGGGGTGTTGGCCGCCCTCCCGCTCGTCGCCGGCGCCCTGGGCGCGACGCCGGCGCAGCACGTCATCGAACGCCCGGACGATCCGCGGTGGCTGCACGCGTTGGGAGTCGATTGGGACTACGCGCTCTACATCGGCCAGATGGCCGCGGGCTGCCGGGGCTGTCCGCTGGCGCTCGCCATCGCCCGGTAGTGCGCCGCCCGGGCAGGTTCGCGACGACGGCGCCCGTTGCACGGAGAACGAGAGCGAGAGAACGGGAGGCTCCTGACACCGCATGCAAGGAGAAGGAGCGCGGCTCGGGTGAAAGGAAGGAGGCGGGATGTTCAAGCGAGTGGTGGTTGCGGTCTTGATGGTAGCTGCGTTGGCGGTGTCGGCGCCGGGTTCAGCGGTCGTAGAGGCACAGGGAGAGTGCGGGCCGCCGCATTGCGATTGGCCGCCGCCGGGATGTGAACCGATTGTGCGGTGCGCGTACGTGCCCTGGTTGGGGGGTTGGTTCTGCTGGTTGGAGTATCCCTGCAACGCGTGAAGACGCGCCCGCACCTCGGCGGGCGGCTACGGGCTGACATGAAGAGGTGAGCCGGTCCCGCATGGTGCGGGCGCGGTGCGGGGCCGGCTACCGGACGATAAGGGACGGTAGCATGAAGGGTGCGCCCCCGCGGGCGGCGTGCGCGGCGCCGCCCGCGGGGGGACCGCTCACACCTCGCTCAGCTCGGTCAGCCGGCCGGTGCTGTCCCCCACCCGCTCCGCCGGCACGTCGAGCTTGCCGAGCAGCGACAGGTAGAGGTTGGTCAGCGGCGTCCCCTCGGCGAAGCGGATGTGCCGGCCGCCCTGCAGGCGTCCCGCCCCGCCGCCCGCGAGCAGGATCGGCAGGTTCTGGATGTTGTGCAGGTTGCTGTTGCTCATGCCGCTGCCGTAGAGCACCATCACCTGGTCGAGCAGCGACCCGTCGCCGTCCGGGGTCTGGCGCAGCCGGTCGAGGTAGTAGGCAAGGAGCCCGGTGTGATAGGTGCCGACCTTGATGAGCTTGGCGAGGCTCTCGGGCTTGTTCTCGTGGTGCGACAGCGCGTGGTGCGGGTCGGGCACCCCGATCTCGGGATAGGTCTGGGCGGTCAGCTCGGGCGTCATCAGGAAGCTGACGACCCGGGTCATGTCGGTCTGGTAGGCGAGCACCTGCAGGTCGAACATGACCCTTACGTACTCGCTGAACGAGGCCGGCACGCTCGCCGACGGGCGCTCCACGACCGGCAGCTCCTGGTCCGACTGGGCCTCGGCCCGCTGGATGCGCCGCTCGACGTCGCGCACCGCCGCGAGGTAGTCGCCGAGCTTGGCCTGGTCGGCCGACCCAAGCCCCTTCCGCAGCCGCGCCACCTTGCGGGTCACCGCGTCGAGGATGCTCTGGTCCTCGCGCCGCCGCGCACGCCGCGCCTCGGGGTCGGTGGTGGCGCCGTCGCCGAACAGCCGCTCGAAGAGCGCCCGCGGGTTGCTCTCCATCGGCAGCGGAGTCGTCGGCGTGCTCCACGACAGGGTGCTGATGTACGCGCAACTGAAGCCGGCGTCGCAGGCCCCGGCGAACTCGGGCAGGCCGATGCCGACCTCGAGGGAGGCGAGCTGCGTCTCCCGGCCGAGCACCTTGGCCGCGATCTGGTCGACGGAAGTGCCCGCCCGGAAGTCCGCCCCCTCGGTGGGCTTGGCGTGCACCCCGGTGAGGAACGCGCCGGTGATGCGCCCGTGGCCGCCCGCGGGGTCGCCCGGCAACTGGGCGGCGGGGGCGTGGTCGAGCCCGGTCAGCACCTGCAGCCGGTCGCGGAACGGTTCCAGCGGCTGGAGAATCGGCGAGAACTCGAACCCGCGGCCCTCGGCGGCGGGGGTCCAGTTGTTCATGACCGCCCCGTGCGGGACGTAGACCACCCCCAGCCGCGGCTTCGCCCGGGCCGCCGTCCGTTCGAGCGCGGTCAGGGCCGGAACCATGCCGTCGAGCAGCGGCAGGGCCACCGCGGTCCCGAGGCCGCGGAGCACCGTGCGTCGGGGAAGCGCGTGTCGGGTGATGATCATGACTCCGATCTCCTCATCTGGAACGGGAGACTGCGGGTGATGCCAAGGATTATAGACGACCAGCGGTAGTCGTCGGCGGCGGCCTCGCGCACGATGGCGCGGATGGCCGGACGGTCGTAGTGCTCGGCCCCGCGGCCGAGGGCATAGGTCAGCAGCTTCTCGGTGACGGTGGCGACGAACTCGCCGCGGCGGCCGTGGAGGATGTCACGCAGCGCCGGCAGTCCGTCGAAGGCGGCGCCGTCGGGCAGCACCCCCGCGGTGTCGATGGGGGCCCCGCCGGCGTCGGCGTCGCGCCACTGCCCCACCGCGTCGAAGTTCTCGAGGGCGAAGCCCAGCGGGTCCATGCGCGAGTGGCAGCCCGAGCAGACGGGGTTGGCGCGGTGCGCCTCGAGCCGCGCCCGCAGCGACGTGGCCCCGCCGCTCTCCGCCTGCTCCTCCAGCTCGGGCACGTCAGGGGGCGGGGGCGGCGGGGGCGTACCGAGCAGGTTCTCGAGAACCCACTTGCCCCGCACCACCGGCGAGGTACGGGTGGCGAGCGACGTCACGGTCAGGATGCTGCCCTGCCCCAGCAGCCCGCGCCGCCGGTCGTCGTTCCACTCGACGCGCCGGAAGCGGGGGCCGTACACGCCGGGGATGCCGTAGTGCCGGGCCAGCCGCTCGTCGACGAACGTGTAGTCGGCGGTCAGCAGCTCGACCACGCTGCGGTCGTCCCGGAGCTGGCTGCCCACGAACAGCTCCGTCTCGCGAACGAGGGCGTCGCGCAGGTTCTCGTCGAAGGCGGGGAAGGCGTTGACGTCCGGGGAGACGGTGCGCATGCGGCGCAGGTGCAGCCACTGCGCCGCGAAGCTGGTCACCAGGGTCCCGGCCCGCTCGTCGGCGAGCATGCGCCTCACCTGCGCCTCGAGCACCTCGGGGTCGCGCAGCCGGCCCGCCTCCGCCGCCTCGAGCAGCTCGTCGTCGGGAACGCTGGCCCAGAGGAAGAACGACAGGCGCGCCGCGAGCTCGAGGTCGCTCAGGCGGTACGCCGTCGCGGGGGCGGCGTCGGGCGGGTCGCGCTCGATGCGGAAGAGGAACTCGGGGTCGACGAGGATGCTCTCGAGGGCGCGACGCACGCCCGCGCGGAAGTCGCCCTCCGCCCGCCCCTCGCGGTAGAAGGCGAGCAGGTCCTCGACGTCCGCGTCGGTCACCGGCCGGTGGAACGCCCGCCGGGCCAGCGTCCCCACGATGCGCGCGGCGCAGGCCTCCTCGTCGGCCGGCGACGCGGGTTCGCAGACGAAAATGCGCCGGCGGCTGGGGGTGTCGGCGGCGACCCCCGAAGCCTCGACGGCGGCGGCGCCCGAAGCCCCGGCGGCGACCCCCGAAGCCTCGACGGCGGCGGCGCCCGAAGCCCCGGCGGCGGCGGCGCCCGAAGCCTCGACGCGGCCGGCGCCCGAAGCCTCGACACGGCCGGCGCCCGAGGCCTCCCCGGCCGCGGCGGCCGTCTCCCCGTCGTAGGGCCCCTCGATCTCGAAGGCGTCGAGGGCCATCGGCTCGACGTAGCCGCGGCCGGTCGAGAACGTCCACAGCGGCAGGCGGGCCGGCGCCACCCCCTCGGGGGTCATCGTCCGTCCCGTGAACGAGACCGACACGAGCCGGGTCCCCGCCCGGACCGGGAAGCGCGCCGCGAGACCCTCGTCCGCCGTGCGTGCGCCCGGCGTCCCCGCCGGCGCGTTCTCGGGCCAGCGGCCCGCGCGCAGCAGGGCGACGCGCTCGCCGTCCACCCGGACGTCTATCTCCTGGGGCTCGTTGCGCCCCCCGGCCCGAAGCTCGATGCGCAACACGTAGTCGCCGTCGCGGGGAAAGTGGTGCCGCACCGCGGCGCCGCCCCGCGACCCGAACGGCAGGTCCTCGCTCATCCGCCCGCCCTGCACCAGCAGCGGCGACACCGGATAGCGCGCGACGTCGGCCCCGATCGAGGGGTCCCCGACGGCGAGACGGCTGACCGTGCGCGCCGCGGACATGTACCGCGAGAACAGCCCCGGCGCGACGGTGAGGATGGCCGCGTTGTTGTCGAAGCCGAACGCCATGTCGTCGGCCGGCAGCAGGGCCTGCGCGTCGATCTCGAGGTGCAGGAGGTCGCGCACCGCGTTGGCGTACTCCAGCCGGTTGAGACGGTGAATCGGCGGGCGCCCCGGGTCGGGATGGTCGGCCGCCCACCGGTCGAGCGACCGCTCGAGCCACGCGCCGAACGCGTCGTAGACGGCCGCCTCCGGCCGCGGGCGCCCGGGCGGCGGCATCGCCCGCGTGTGCAGCTTCTGAAGGACCTTCTCCCACAGCTCGGCGTGGGGACCCACCTGCTCGAGATCGGCGGTGTCGAGGGCGAGATTCCCGGCCAGCGTGCGCCGGTTGTGGCAGGCGACGCAGTAGCGGTCGATCACGGCCCGGTAGGCCGCCGGCGCAGCGACCTCTCCGACCACCGATTGGGTCGTTGCGTCGGGCGGTTGCGCCGGCGTCCCTCCGGGTTGCGCGGCCGCACCCGCCGCACAGCTCAAGACGACGCCAATCACAACCGGCCCGGCCCTTCGCATGAGCGCCGACAACCGACCATCGCCCATCATCGGCGTCCTCTTCATCATCGCCTCCGCCGCATCGTCCCCGGGCACCGTGGCAAGAGTCCCGTCATCCGACGGTGCGTGGACTGCTCTGCTCCAGGGACTGCGTTCAGCTCACGGTTGCCCGTGGCCGAGCCGCCGCCCTCCTCGACGCTTGCCACCGACGGCGGTTTCCGCTCCGCCCCCCCCAACGGTCCGCCGACGCCCCTCGGACGCGGTGTGACGTCGGGGGTTCACCGCGCGTCTCTAGCGGATGGCCCCCTGGCTGAAGTTCTCGATGAAGCTCGACCGCACCGTCTCGTCGCTGCCGAGCGACCTCAGCAGGTCGGCGGTGCTCCCGCCCCCGAGGCCCGGCAGCAGGATGTGGCCGCCGCCCTCGGCGACCATCAGGGGCGTGATGCCGCGATCGTCCTCGAGGTTCACCCGCGCTCCCCGGTCGACGAGCAGCTGCACGATGGCGTCCGACCGGATGTGGGCGGCCCCGTACAGGGCGCTGCGGCCCCTCAGGTTCACCGCGTTGACGTCGGCCCCCAGCTCCAGCACCAGCTCGACCGCCGCGAGGGCCCCGTCCCCGGTGACCCGCGTCTCCGCCGGCACCTGCCCCAGCCCCGCCGCGACCATGAGCGGCGTGTTGTTCTCGTCGGTCGCGGCCCGCGTGTCGGCGCCGGCCGCCACGAGGCGGCGCATCACCTCGACGTTGGCGTCCATCGCCGCCAGCAGGAACGGCGTGGCGCCGAGCAGGCTCACCCGGAAGCGCTGGCTCGCGAACCCGAACTGGGGCGGGTGGCGGCCGAGCCGGACGTCGGGGTCGGCCCCGTGAGCCAGCAACGCGTCGACGAGGGCCAGCTTGCCGGCGCGCAGGCCGTTGAGCGAGCGCCACTCGGGGTCGGCGCCGGTGTCGATGCCCCGCAGGCGGCCGGTCAGCTCGGTGTGCCACGACCCCGCCGCCCAGTGCAGGGCGGTGTAGCCGGGGCCGTCGGCGTTCGGGTCGGCCCCGTGCTCGAGCAGCACCATCGCGAGCCCGGCGTGGCCGCGCACCACCGCGACGTGCAGCGGCGTGGTGCCGTCCGGCGCGGCCGTGTTCACGTCGGCCCCGGCCGCGACGAGGTCGCCGACGAGGGCCGGATCGTCCTCGCGCGCGGCAACGAGCAGCGCCGTGGAGCCGCCCTTCGAACGGGCCTCGACGTCGGCGCCGTGCTCGAGCAGGGCCCGCGCCGCGGCCGCGTGCCCCCCGCCGGCCGCCCACATGAGGGCGGTCTGGCCGTGCCAGGGCTCGAATGCGGAGGGGTCGGCGCCGTGGGCGAGGAGCTCGCGCACGGCCTCGGCCGAGCCGGTCCTCGCGCAGGTCATGACCGGGGTCTCGCCGGTACCCCGGGGCCGGTTCGGGTCGGCCCCCGCCGCGAGCAGCCGGGAGACCGTGGACGCCGCGCCGTTGTCGCACGCGAGGCCGAGCGGCGTCACCCCGTAGTCGTTGGCCGCGTCGACGGCGGCGCCGGCCCCGATCAGCAGATCGACGAGCTCGACCGCCTCGTGGTAGGCCGCCCAGTGCAGCGCCGTCGCACCGTCGGGTTGGGCCGCGTCGACGTCGACGCCCCGGCCGATCAGCGCCCGCGACGCTTCGACGTCCTGCGCCCGCACCGCCGCGATCAGGGCGCGGCCATCGTCGCTGGCCGCGGCAACGGCCGTGACTCCGGGCGTCGCGAGCAGCGACGCCGCCAGCCAGCACCATCCGCGAAACCGCCGTTCGGCATCCATCGTCGCTCCTCCGCGCCGGTCGATCCGTCGAGCGGACGCACCGACGCGAACCTATGATGCAACTCGAACGCGGACTCCGCAACCCCCGCGAGGAGGGGACCCGCAGCCGACTTCCGGCCGATCGGGTCGGATCGGCCGCAGGCCGAGACCAATCGGCCGGGGCGCGCCGGCTCCGCCCCCGCATCGCCGCCGGGGGATCCCCGTCCACGGAGCCGAAGCTCCCCTGGGTGTCGAACCAGGGCATGGCGCATGTCGAGCTCTCCACGTCCGTGTAGACATCGAACACGGACAGGAAGTCCTGGGTGTCGAACCAGGGCATGGCGCATGTCGAGCTCCTGGGTCATCCGCACCAGGGTGTCGATCTCGCCTCGCCCCGGCCGCCGCCCCGGGCCGCGGTCGTCCGGCCCGCCGCACGACACGACTTCGGCGAGATGAGGACCGACTGCGGCGCCCCCCGTCCGGCGCGGGCACGAGACGCGACCGTCGCGCCGACACCGAACCAGGCTCCCGTGTTTGCGTTCCCGCCTGGTTTGCGTCAGCATTGGCGCAGGAGTCCCCGCCGTGGAACAGCGCGGACTCCTGTGGACTGGTTGCGCGCCAAGCGGAGCCGAAGGCGAAGATTGGCGGGCCGGCAGCCCGCGGCGAACACCCCGCGTTGCAACGAAGCGGCTACGCGCCCGACGGACCGGGCGCGACCTTCGCCGCGCGCTACTGAGGGAGGTTGCCATGGCACTTCGTATCGACCAGCGGGACAGCGGCGCCGTCAAGGTGCTCGATCTCAGCGGCAAGGTGGCGGGCGACGCCGCCGACGCGCTGTGGGACCGGATCGACGATCTGCTCGACGCCGGACACACGAGCCTGATTCTCAACCTCGGCGCCGTGTCGTTCATCGACAGCGCGGCGCTCGGCGGGCTGCTGTCGAAGCGCTCCGCGGTCCTGGGCGCGGGCGGCAAGCTCAAGCTGCTCAACCTGAACGAGCGCGTCATGGACCTGATGGTGACGACCAAGCTCGAGATGGTGTTCGACACGTTCGAGTCGGAGTCGGACGCCGTGCAGAGCTTTTCGTAGCCCGGAAACCGTCGCCTGCGGTCCGTCGCCGCCCCGCGGCGCCGCCGCCCACACCAACCCTGCCGCGGGTATGCCCCGTCCACGGCGCAGCCCCTCGGCGTCGAGCCGGCGAGTCGATAACGCGGTGTCCACTCAGGCCTCCTCCGGCGTCGTTCGAGTGCTGCTCGTCGAGAACGACCCCGCCGGCGCCGAGCGGGTGCGCGCCCTCCTGCAGGAGGCGCGGCGCCCGTCGTTCACCGTCGAGGTGGTGCCCGCCGCCCCGGACGCGGCGGCGGAGACGGACACCGGCCCCTACGACGCGGTGCTGCTGGGGCTCTCGCCCGAGGCGGCCCGCAGCGGAGAGGGCTTCGCGATCATCCGGCACCTGGACAAGACCGCGCCCGTGGTCGTCCTCGGCGACCTCGACGACGACGAGGTCGCGGTGAAGGCGGTCAAGCGCGGCGCGCAGGACTACCTGGTCCAGGACCACCTCATCCCAGAGCTGCTCGTGCGCAGCATCCGCTACGCGCGCGAACGTCACCGGCTGCTCTCCGAGCAGAACCGGCGCCTGGACTACGAGCTGAAGATCGCCGCCTTCGTCCAGCAGTCCTTCCTGCCCGGGGCCATGCCGGCGGCGCCCCGCCACGACATCGGCGCCTACCTGCACGCCAGCGGCCAGGTCGGCGGCGACTTCTACGACTGCCTGGAGCTGCCGAACGACCGGGTGGCGCTGGCGGTGGGCGACGCGTCGGGCAAGGGCATTCCCGGGGCGATCCTCATGGCCGAGACGCAGGGCATCCTGCGCGCAGAGGCCTCGACGTGCGCGACGCCGATCGAGCTCGTGCAGACCCTCAACCGGGCGCTGCTCCACGACAAGAGCCAGGACCGCTTCGTCACCCTCTTCTACGGCGTGCTGACGCTATCGACGGGAGAGTTCACGTTCGTCAACGCCGGGCACCCGCGGGCGCTGCTGTTCGACGGCGACGCCGAGTCGGCCCTCGTCTCGACGGGGCCGCCGCTGCGCCTGTTCGCCGAGGCCGCGTGGGAGGCGCAGACGGTCACCGTCGCCGACGGCGGCCGGCTCGTCATCTACAGCGACGGGGTGACGGAGGCGCAGAACGAGGCCGACCGGTTCTTCGACCTGGACGGGATCCGGGCGGTGATGGCCGAGCACCGGGACGCGTCGGCCCCCGAGCTGGCCCGCCACATCTGCCACGCGGCCGAGCGGTTCGAGCGCGGGAACCCCGACCCCGGCGACGACAAGACCGTCGTCGTGATCCGCTCGCTCGACGGCTGATGCCCTCCAGCGACCGCCAGGTCGCAAGCTCGGCGCCGCAGGAGCTCCGGGTCGCCGGACTACCCGATACGATCGCAAGGCGAAGCGGCGTGATCCGCAGGCGTTCGCACCTGCCGACGCGCTTGGCGCCGCGTCGACCCGGCGCCGCGGTAGGGTGCGCCGCGGGCGTTCGCGCCCGCGACTCCAACCCGACCGTCGCGGTCAGGCGCTGCGGCGCTTCAGCAGGGTCACCTGATTGCCGGTGGCGCTGTAGCGCACGTCGTCGAGGAACGTCTTCATCAGGAAGATGCCCCGGCCGGTGGGCCGCTCCAACTGCTCCGGGGCGGTCGGATCCCGCACCGCGGCCGCGTCGAACCCCCGCCCCTCGTCGCGGATGACGAAGCGCGCCCCGTCGGGCTCCAGGCTCACGCTGACGTGAATGCGCCGGTCCCGGTAGGGGGCGGCGAGGCAGCGCTCCTTCGCGAGGGCCCGGTACGCGCGCGGGTCGTGGTCGCGTATCTCGGAGCGCACCTCGAGGTTGCCGTGGTAGCAGGCGTTGGTCAGGGCCTCGTCGAGGGCGGTGGAGACGCGGTGGCACTCGGACTCGTCGAACATGCCCGAGTGCCGGAGGACGCCGGTCAGGTAGCCGACGAGCGACGAGAGCATGTCGAGGTCGTTTTCGAGGACGAACGAGGCGGCCCGCAAGCGTCCCTGCAGGAGCGTATCGCTCTGGCGCTCCCTGAACACGTCCAGGATGCGCTTGATGACCTCCACGAGGTCGCGCACCAGCAGCTTCTTCGGCACGTAGCTCGCGGCGCCGGCCTCGAGGGCCCGCGCGGCCAGCTCCTCGCTCCCCCGCGCGGTCATCAGCACCACGGGAACCAAGGGGTGATCCTCCTTCGCGTGCTCGACGAACGCGAGCCCGTCGAGCTCGGGCATCACCACGTCCGTCAACACCAGGTCGACCGCGTGCTCCCGCATCCGGGCCAGGGCGTCCCGGCCGTGCTCGGCGTACAGCACCTGCCAGGAGGCACGTTCGAGCAGCGTCCCGGCCAGCTCACGGTCGGCCGCCGAGTCGTCCACGACGAGGATGCATGCCACGATGTCGTCTCCGGCTATCCGGCCACTGGAACCCCTTGACGCAACTCGTCCACGGCCGCCTCCAGCTCAGGTTCGAGCTCGCGCCACGCGGCGGCGGCGGGTCCCGCCGCCCCCTCCCGGCAGCGATCCTCGAGGGCCTCGGCGAGGGCCACGACGCGGGCGCCCTCGAACGACCGGAGGGAGCCGGCAATCGTATGCGCCACCCTGCGCACCACCGGCAGGTCGCCCGCCTCGAGCGCGCCGCGAAGCTCGGCGATCAGCGAGGGATGCTGGCCGAGGAAACCCCCGATCACCTTCGCCAGCAGATCCCGGTCACCGGCCACGGCCTCCAGCGCCGAGCCCCAGTCGAGGCGGCCGGCCGATGCGTCCGCGCCCGCGCCACCGTCCGCGACGCCGCTTCCGCTCTCGTCACGGTGGTCCGCGTGTGCGCCCGATGCGTCCGAGCCGGTGCCGGGCCCCGTATTCCCGCCGCTGGCCGCATCGT
Source organism: Vicinamibacterales bacterium (assembly GCA_965207675.1). Taxonomy (GTDB): domain Bacteria; phylum Acidobacteriota; class Vicinamibacteria; order Vicinamibacterales; family UBA8438; genus JAJEEA01. The sequence continues at coordinate 1,304,646 of CBDBMY010000011.1, read as the reverse complement.
CGCCTTCCCCCGACGTCCGCCCGGCCCGGCCGTCCCCGCCCACCGCAGCCACGTCCCCGTCCTCGGCGGCCCGCGTCTCGCCAACGCCGCCACCCGCGACCTCCGCGACCCCGCGGGCCGGCGGCCCTCGCTCAACCACGGCGGCGATTGCGTCGAAGAGCTCCCGCGGGCGGTACGGCTTCAGCAGAAAGCCGTCGAAGCCGGCGGCCAGGCACCAGGCCTCGTTGCTGCGCGACGCCCGCGCGGTCAGGGCCAGTATCGGCGTCGGGGCGGCGCCCTGCTCCACCTCTCGCCGCCGGATCGCCTCGGTCGCGGCGTAGCCGTCCATCCCGGGCATCTGGAGGTCCATGAGGACCACGTCGAACCGTTCCCCCGCGCACGCGTCGACCGCCGCCACGCCGTCGCCGACGGTGCGGACCCGATGACCCGCCCGCTCGAGGAACCCCACCGCCACCCGCTGGTTGGCGACGGAGTCCTCGACGAGGAGCACGCGCAACGGGACGCCCTCGACGACCGTCTCGCGGACCGGCGGGGTTTCGTCGACCCCGGTCTCCGAGAGCCCGAGCCGCGCCGTGAAGTGGAACGTGCTGCCCTTCCCCGGCTCGCTCTCCAGGCCGATGGCGCCGCCGAGGGCATCCACGAGGCGGGAGGCGATGGCCAGCCCCAGGCCGGTGCCCCCGTAGCGCCGGGTCGTCGACGCGTCGGCCTGCACGAACTCCTCGAAGACCGCCCGCTGCTTGCCCGGCGGTATGCCGATACCGGTATCGGACACGTCGAAACGGAGCACGACGCCGTCGTCGGCTGCATCGTCCCGCCGGACGTGCAGCGCGATGGCGCCACGCCGGGTGAACTTGACGGCATTCGACAGGAGGTTGGCGAGGACCTGCCGCAACAGCCGCCCGTCGCCGACCACCGCGTCCGGCACGTCGGCGTCCACGCGATGCGACAGCTCGACGTCCTTGCCGTGCAGGCGGGGCGCGAACGACTTCACCAGGGTGTCGACGCGCTCGCGGAGGCGGAACGCGTGAGGCTCGACGACCAGCTTGCCCGCCTCCATCTTCGAGAAGTCGAGGATGTCGTTGATGATGTCGAGCAGCGCGTCGGCCGACTCGCGGAGACCGTCGAGATGGTCGCGCTGCACGGAGGTCAGGCCGGTCTCGGCGAGCAGCTCCGTCATCCCGATGACGCCGTTGAGGGGCGTGCGGATCTCGTGGCTGACGTTGGCGAGGAAGATGCTCTTCGCCCGGTTGGCCCGCTCGGCCGCGTCCTTGGCTTCGCGCAGCTCCTCCGCCTGGCGCCGCAGGTCCTCCTCGGCGCGCTTGAGGGCGGTCACGTCGGTGTGGCAACCGAGCAGCCGGATGGGCTCTCCCTTCTCGTTGCGGACGGCGAGCCCGCGGCAACGCACCCACACCGTGCTCCCGTCGCGGTGGCGGTAGCGGACGATCTGGTCGTAGGGATGGCCAGCGTCGGCGAGGTGCTTGGCGAAGTTGTCGAGGGCGAGGTCGCGGTCCTCCGGGAAGATGTTGGCCATCCACCACTCGGAGGTGTTGGGGATCTCGTCGTCCCGGTAGCCGAAGAGCTCCTTGAAGCGGGGGCTCATCCACTCCTGGTCCTGGCGCTCGACGTCCCAGTACCAGATACCGTCGAGCGAGCCCGCCTGCAGGAACTCGAAGATCGCCGGGTCCTTCCGCACCAGCTCGTAGAGCTCGGTCTTCAGATAGTGCTCGTCCTCGGCCATGCTGCACCTGCCGTCGGGTGCATGACGAGACAGTGAGGCGCCAACGGCGCCCGAACCGCCGGCCTGACCGGTGCCGGGGCGGTCATCTCACGAGTCAGTCGTGCCCCCCCGCCGTTCGTCCCCGCACGGACAAGTGAGGCCCCACCGGGCACGACGCCCGTACCGCCGGCCTGACCGGTGCCGGGGCGGTCATCTCACGAGTCAGTCGTGCACCCCCCGCCGTCGTCCCCGCACTTGCCGAAGAATCTGATACAGGTTCCGGGCGGGAACAGAGCCAGTCGTGCACCCCCCGCCGCCGTCGTCCCCGCACGGACATCGGCGGAGGCCGTGGGCTGCAATGCGACCGGCGATGCATCCCGCAGGACCACGTCGCTCCGCGTGGCCGCTCGTGCTCCACGGTCACCACGAGCGCGCAAGCGACGACGGCCCTGCAGAACGTGTCCGCAGGGCCGTCGTACAGGACACGGGGCGCCGGCGCGCCGCCGTCAGGTGATGATCAACGTCCGCGGATGCTGGTTGTTCTGCTCGAGGAAGGTCTGCTTGACCTCGAGCTCCTCCGCCGTCGGCTGCCGGTAGCCGTTGGCGTCGGTCGCGCGCGAGGTGACGGTGTGCTCCCCCGGCGTCGCCCCGTGCCACTCGTAGGTGAAGAACTTCCAGGAGTACTTCTCGGTCATGGTCGCGTCGAGGGTCGCGGCCTCCCACGGACCGTCGTCCACCCGCACCTCGACCGACTCGATGGGGGTGCCGTCGTGCATGATCACCCCGAAGACGCGGTGGTGGTCGCCCACCTTCGTCACCCGGGCGATGTACGACTTCAGCCGCATCTTCGTGATCGCGGTCTCGACCCACTTCAGCTCGCCGTTGATCATCTCCCCCTTCAGGGTGCGATACCAGCGCGCCTGCCACTTGCCGAGATAGGGGTCCTCCTGCACGTGTATCTCGGACAGGTACTTGACGTTCGGCGCTCCGTACCAGCCGGGCACCAGCAGGCGGAGCGGGCGGCCCTGATGCGCGGTCAAGGGCTCGCCGTTCAGCGCGTAGGCGAGCAGCGGCTCGTCCGACAGGGCGATGTCGCGCGGCAGGCTGCGGCCGTACTGCTGGTCGACGTTGTAGGTGCGGCCGCGGAAGACCACCTCTTCCTCGCCGCGGTCGGCCCCGAGGAAGACGATCTCGCGGGCGCGATCCTGCAGGCCCGCCCGCTCGAGGACCGCCCGCAGCGGGACGCCGGTCCAGCGCCCGTTGCTCGACAGCCCGTTCAACGGGCCCCGGTTGCCCGAGCACTCGAACCCGAACACCAGCTCGCGGCTGGGCATGGCTCGCAGGTCGGCCAGCGACAGGCCGAGCGTCTCGTTCACCATGCCCGACACCTGCAGCCGGTAGGTGGAGAGGTCGACATCCGGATGGCCGTGGTGCTGGGTGGTGAACCACAGGTCGGCCGGGGTGATCGGCCCGTCGATGTGCCGCACGTCGATGATGCGACGGTCGGGCGTCCGCTCCAGCACTATCTCTGCCGGCAGGTCGGTGAACTCGACGAGCTCCTCGCCCTGCGCGAGCGCAGGAAACGCCCACTCGGGCACGCCGAGGGCCGCGAGCCCGCCCAGCGCGGCCCCGCCCTTGAGAACATCGCGACGCGTGGTCTGTTTCGCCATCAGTCTCTTCCCCTTCGAACATGCGGCTCCGTCGCCGCTTCCGGATTGAACCCCGTGGGCGAGCCCCGCCCGACCACGGCCATGCTATCAGTATCGCGAGCCTCGGCGCCAGACCGCGCAGCCCGCCGCGAGCAGTTCCGCACGGTCGCGCAACGCAATCCTACGGCGTGGCGGCGTAGATGTCCTCGACGTACGGGGTCAGCCGCTCCGGCGCCCCGCCGCTGTAGCCGGCGAACCGGGCCGGCACCCCCCAGCCCGCCACGAAGTCGGCGGCCGACGTGCCCGCCGCCTTCGCGGCCTGGGCGTCGGAAACGAAGGCGCCGACGAACTCGGCGTACTCGGCCAGGTCGGCCGGGGTCATCACGCTGCTGTGGCCGGTGATGATGCGCTCGATCCCGTCGGCGCCCTCCGCTGCCTTGCGCAGGGTCTCGGGATAGTCGACGCCGCTGCCGCCGTTGTTCGAGTCCATGATCGGCAGGTTCTTGCCGGGGAACGCGTCGCCGGCGTGCATGACGCCGAGGGCCGGGAACACCACCCAGGCGTCGCCGCCGGTGTGGGCGCGGCCGAAGTAGTGCAGTTCGACCGCGTCGTCGCCGTCGCCGAGCGTCAGCCGGTCGCTGAACGTGATCTCCGGCACGCCGAGCCCGTCGGCCCCGAACGGGCTCGGCCGCGCGGGACGCCCCAGCCCACGCACCGCGTTGTTCTCGCCGATGAGCCGCTGGGTGTTGTCGTGGGCCACGAAGTCGACCGAGGCGGGGAACTCGACGTTGCCGTCCACGTGGTCGAAGTGGGCGTGGGTGTTGATGATGGTGGTGACGGGGTTCGGGGTCAGCTCGGCGATCTTGTCGATGAGGGGCTGTCCCCAGCCCACGAGCTTGGTGTCGACGAGCACCACCCCGCCGTCGGTCACGAACGCGGCCGAGTTGCCGCCCCCGCCGCGGAGGACGAACAGGTTGTCCTCGAGCTGCTCGACCGTGATGGTCCTCTCCTGCTGGCCGGCGAGGCCGGCCACCGAGACCACGCCGGCCAGGAGCACCGCGCCGAGCATTGTCGCTCTTCTCATGCCATGCCTCCCGAAAGGAACACCCGCTGAACGAACCAGAACGTCCCGGCCGCGATGACCCCGATCGATCCCGCCACCGCGATCTGCCGGCCGATCTTCTCGTTGCGCGCCCGCAGCCACGCGAGGGCCGAGGCGACGACCACCGCCACCGCCACCTGGCCGATCTCGACCCCGAAGTTGAACGAGAACAGCGACCAGCCCAGGGCCCCGGTCGGCAGCCCCATCTCGCGCAGCACGCTCGCGAAGCCGAACCCGTGGATGAGGCCGAACACCAGGGCGATCCACACCCGCATGTCGCGCCCGCCCCGCACGAGCAGGTTGTCGGCCCCGACGTAGATGATGCTGAGGGCGATGATCGGCTCGACGACGTTGCCGGGCGGCCTCACCACGTCGAGCACCGCGAGGGCGAGGGTGATGCTGTGGGCGATGGTGAACGCGGTGATGACGAGCAGCAGCCGGCGCAGCGAGCCACCGAGCAGCAGCAGGCCGACGAGGAACAGCAGGTGGTCGGGGCCGATCAGGATGTGGTGGATGCCCTGGGGCACGAACCGCTGGATGACGGCCAGGGTCCCCTGGGTGCTGCCGACGAAGTACTCGTAGCGGGGGTCTCCGGCCCCGAGGATCGCCTGGGAGGTCAGCGCCCCCTCGTCGTACACGTTGACGAAGGTCTGGTGCTGCGGGTCGTAGGGGAACATCACCGCCTCGACGTCGATGCGCCCGGGAGCCCCGTCCAGCTCGACGCGGGCGCGCAGGCTGACCGACTGCCGCTCCGGCAGCGGCTCGGGGTCGGACCAGGCCGCGACGTCGAGCCGGTTGCCGTCGACGGTGATGGCCAGCCGCTGCCGGACCAGCTCGGCGAGGCGTTGAGCGCGGCCGCCCAGCCCGCCGGGCTCCAGCACCCGGTTGGGCGGCTGGACCGCGAGCTCGTAGGCGACGTCGAACGCGTGGACGACGACCTCGAGGTCGACCGTCGTCGACTGGAGACGGAGGTCGACGAAGCTGAACGGCGCCGGATGAGCGGCGGCCGGCGCGGGCGTCCAGAACGTGGCGGCCAAGCCGGCGCAGACGACGAGGCGGTGGACCAACCGGGTCATGCTCCAAGATGGTAACGCAGACGCGTCCGCGTCCGAATCTCCGTTCGCGCTCACGGACCCCTATACTTGCAGGAGCATCGCCGCCGTTTACCGGAGGCTCGGCGGTTCGTAGCGAGATCCCGCGTCAGCTGCGAGAGCATCGCCGCCGTTGCCGGAGGCTCGGCACTTCGAAGCGGGTCTCGCGTCGCACCGGATGCGGCGAAGGAGGCGGACGGCCGAGGGGCGCCCGCCTGCGCAGGTCGCCGGTGCCGACCGGGCGTGAGCGGGGTGCAACCAGGCGCACGTGACCGATGAACAACGCAGCCAAGCAGGGCGTCGTCGCTCGAATGCGGCGGGACCCTCGGCCACGGGCTGCCAGACCGGGCGCCCCTCGCGACCCGAAGGAGAATCGCCATGTCTCGATCCATGACCCGTCGTCAGGCCATGCAGGGCCTGGCCGCCCTGGGCCCGGCCGCCCTCGCCGTGCCCGCCGTCGCAGGTCCCCGGCCGGCGGCCCCGCCCGCCGCGGCCGGTGAGGCCCGTCCCGCCGCGCAGGAGGCCCCCATCGGCCCCTACGACCCCGACGTGCTGCCCGCGGGGGTGCGCTCGCGCTTCGTCAACGACGTCAACGGCCTCCGCGTCCACGTCCTCGAGGCCGGCTACGAGGGCGACCGCCCCGCCCTGCTGCTGCTCCACGGCTTTCCCGAGCTCGCCTACAGTTGGCGCAACGTGCTCGTGCCCCTCGCCGAGGAGGGCTACCACGTCTTCGCGCCCGACATGCGAGGCTACGGCCGGACGACGGGCTGGGACGCCGACTACGACGGCGACCTCTACTCGTTCCGCCGCCTCAACGTCGTGCGCGACGCCCTGGGGCTGGTGCACGCCTTCGGCTACCGCGAGGTCGCCGCGGTCATCGGCCACGACTTCGGCTCGCCCGTCGCGGCCTGGTGCGCGCGCATCCGGCCCGACGTGTTCCGCTCGGTGGCGATGATGAGCGCCCCCAACGGCGGCGTCCCCGACCTGCCCTTCGACACCGCGGACGACCCCCTGGCCGAGCCCGCCGAGCCCGGCCCGACCCTGTTCGACGACCTCGCGGCCCTGCCTCGGCCGCGGAAGCACTACACGCGTTACTACCGGACCCGCGAGGCCAACGCGAACATGTGGCGCGCGACGCAGGGGCTGCACGCCTTCATGCGGGGCTACTACCACTACAAGAGCGCCGACTGGCCGGGCAACCGGCCCTATCGGCTCGCGGCGCGGACGGCGGCCGAGATGGCCAAGATGCCGACCTACTACATCATGGACCTCGCCGACGGCATGGCCGAGACCGTGGCGAAGCACATGCCGTCGGCCGACCACATCGCCGCCAACACGTGGCTGCCCGACGACGAGCTGCGGGTCTACACCGAGGAGTACGACCGCACCGGCTTCCAGGGGGGCCTGAACCACTACCGCTCGGGCGGCCTCGGCGCCCCCGAGCAGCAGCTCTTCGCGGGGCTGACCATCGACCAGCCGTCGATCTTCATCGCCGGCTCCAGTGACTGGGGCAGCTACCAGAGCCCCGGCAACCTCGAGCGGATGCAGGAGCAGGCGTGCACCGACATGCGCGGCGTGCACATGGTCGACGGGGCCGGCCACTGGGTGCAGCAGGAACAGCCGGAGGAGACGGCGCGGCTGCTCATCGAGTTCCTGCGGGGGCTGGCGTAGCGATGAGCTTCCTCGTCGCGCTGTTTCTCGCCCTTCCCGCATTGGCGCAGACCGACGGCTTGCGGGTCGAGCCAACGTGGGGCGTCGCCGGGCACTACGGCACGTGGACGGTGACCTACGAGGTCGGCCCCGCCGGCCTGCGCGCGGGCGGCGCGCTACGCGTGCAGCTTCCCGACACGTGGCACGCCGGCCTGCGCAACTCGGCCAACCGGCTGCAGGCGACCGACCCCGCAGGCGACCACTACGTCTCGGCCGAGGGGTCGCGGGCCGGGGTGGAGCTGACCACCGAGGTCGAATCCGAGTCTCCCGACTTCCTCGTCAAGGCATCGCGCCCGGGGCTCGACGGGCGGATGGAGCGCTACGTCCACGTGGTGCGGGTCACGGTGGCGGCGGGCGCGCTGGAGGCCGGCGACGAGATCCGGGTGGTGTACGGAGACACCCGCGGGGGCAGCCGGGGCATGCGCGCGGCCATCGTCTCGACGCGGTCCGAGCCGATTCTCGCCGCCGTCGACCGGGACGGCGGCCGGGCCTTCGAGCCGGTGCGCCACGACGCCACCCTCACCGCGCGCAGCGGCCTCGCCGCCGCCCTGCGCCTCAGCGGCCCCGCCACCCTCGTCGCCGGCGAGCCCGCCGACCTGCACCTCGCGGCGGTCGACCTTCACGAGAACCCCGTCACGCAGTTTCGGGAAGAAGTGGCCCTGCACGTCCTCCAGGGCGATGTCGAGCTGCCGGCGACGGTGCGCCTCGACCCCGGCCGGGGGCACCGGGCCGTCTCGTTCACCCCCCGCGGCCCCGGCATCGTCCGCCTCGAGGCGGTGACTCGCGCCGGCATCCTCCGCACCCGCAGCAACCCCATGCAGGTGTACGCGGAGGCGCCGGCCGAGCGCGTCTACTGGGGCGACCTCCACTCGCACACCCGGCACAGCTTCGACGGGGTCGGCGACGGCGCGTTCGACTATGCCCGCTACGTCTCCGGGCTCGACTTCCACGCCGTGACCGACCACAGCCAGACGAGCCTCGACGGGTTCACGCGCGGGCTCGGGCCGCAGCTCTGGGACGAGTACAGGGCCGCCACCGAGGCCCATCACGCGCCGGGCGAGTTCGTGACCCTGCACGCCTACGAGGCGTCGTTCCGCGCCCCGTTCGGACACCACAACGTGTTCTTCCGCGGCGCGCCGGGGCCGCTCCTGGCCCCGCAGACGGTGACCCTGCCCGAGCTGTGGGCACGACTCGAGGCGGGACAGGCCCTCACGATCCCGCACCACACCGGCAAGTTTCCCGCCCCACTGACCACCGAAGCCCACGACCCCGAGCGGCGCCGCAACTTCGAGATCTACTCCGCCCACGGGCTCAGCGAGTCCTACGACCCGACCCACCCGCTGGCCTTCGAGCAGAGCGACTTCACCAATTACTCCACCTCGGCCCCCGACGGCCTCAACGCGCAGGACATGTGGGCGCAAGGCCTGGTGCTCAGCACCATCGCCGCGTCGGACGACCACCGCTCGCACCCCGGCCAGCCCCACTGGGGCCTCGCCGCGGTCCGCGCGCCGGAGCTGACCCGAGAGGCCGTCTTCGACGCGCTCTACGCACGCCGCACCTACGGGACCACGGGGGCGCGCATCCTTCTCGCCTTCACGGTCGACGGCGCGCCGATGGGCGGCGAGACGACCGCCGGCAGCCCGCCCCGGCTCCGCGTCGAGGCCCACGGCACCGACGTCATCGAGTCGGTGCAGGTCCTCCGCTTCTCGACCGCCGAAGGCGGGTTCTCCATCCTCTTCGACCTCCAGCCCGACGCCCTCGACTTCTCCTGGTCCGGCGTCGACGGCGGGTTCCGCGACGACGCCATCTACTACGTGCGGCTGCGCCAGAGGGGCCACCTCCGGGGCCGAGTGGCGATGGCGTGGTCGAGCCCCGTCTGGGTGACCCGACCGCGCTGACCACATCGCTCCGCACCCCAACGTTTGCCCGCAACTCCACCATGCCAACCACTGGTGCTGATGTATCCTCTCCACGCGCCAGGAGGGCCCAAGATGAACCACAGAAAAACCGGGACCGCGCCGAGTACCAATACGGCCAAGGGGAGGCCGCGAGCGGCGAAGCGCCCGACGCCGAAGACCAGCGTGTCAACACACCCCTCAAGTCTCCCGATCTTATCGCGGTCAACGCGCTAGGACAATTCCAGGAGCACCCACGGGTCGCAGCATTGCGCGACTTCATCATGGGCTGGCACGTGTCCTATCTGTCCGCCGAAAGCGCTCGCGGACAGCCGGAAGCCGGCCCCCACGAACGGTTGACGCGGACTGGCGACAATCTGGCCAACGTCATCCAGTACCTCAGCGAGCGCCATCCCGACCGGCTGGAGCGCATCTTCGAGATCCTGCGCGGCCGCGTGCCCGCGAATCGAACGCGTGGTCGCTGACACCATGCAGGATGGGCGGCTGCTATTGCAGATCAAGGATGCCCCGTTCGACCATCCAGTGCTGGCCCGGTTCGCTTCCGACGGAACGCTGAACAGATTGCCGCGAATTGAAGGAACAACTGGAGTCTGCGTCGGCCCGGTCGGATCTCCTGACACGCGCGCGGTCTGACGGTCCTTGGCAAGTCGTAAACCGCATCGTGGTCGAAGAACTGGAAGCATGGTATTTCGGAGACTGGAAGGCGGTGTGCGAAGCATACCCCCTGGCGTCGCCCAACATTCCAAGAACAGCTGCTTATCGCAATCCAGACTCCATTAGGGGCGGTACGTGGGAAACATTTGAACGAATCATGCAACGCTACGGTTACTTCGAGGGAGGATTGAGAAAGGTGGAGGCAGCGCGGGCCATTGCTAGATTCATCGACGCTCTCGACCGCTTCTGGTCCGGCGTCGACGGCGGCGATGTCGTCTACTACGTGCAGCTCGCCAGGGGGCCGCGTTCGGGGCCGGGTGGTGATGGCGTGGTCGAGCCAGGTCTGGGTGACTCCGGCGCCGTGATCGGCGCCGGCAGCGGACCGGATGTCCGTCACGAGCGGGTAGCGGTGGATGGCGTGGACCCCGAGGAGATCGGCTGGAACCAACCCTTCTCCGGACACGCCAGCAGGGCGTCCACCAGACCCTGGTTCCTGCGCGGCTCGGTGCGAACGAGGCGGTACTCGCCGTAGTCAATCCGTTCGATGTCGAACGTCTGGCCCGGTTGTACGCCGTCCTGTCGCCGAAGCTCGGCGGGCAACACGACGCGGCCCCTCGAGGAAACCGTGCACTTCATGACAGCAAGATAGCATCCCGCGTCCGACGTGGCCGGTCGCCCCGTCCGCTCTGCCCCGCATCCCCGCGCGACCCCCTGGAACTGATCCGACCCGACCCTTGACAGTCTATGTGAACCCGCGCTACGATCCGTCACATAGACACTCTATGACAAGGAGCGGTGCGTGAAACCCAACCGCAACCCCGACATGCTGCGCGGCACGGTCGAGCTGCTGATCCTGACCGCCCTGAGCCGCGGCCCCCGCCACGGGTTCGGCATCGCGCGCTGGCTGGAGGCGACGTCCGACGACGAGCTGCAGCTCGAGGAGGGCTCGCTCTACCCCGCCCTGCACCGCATGGAGCGGCGCGGCTGGCTGGAGGCCGAGTGGGGGATCTCGGAGAACAAGCGGCAGGTGAAGCTCTACCGGCTGACGTCCCGCGGTCGCGCCCGCCTGAGAAGCGAGACCGAGGGGTGGACGGCGTTCGCGGTTGCGGTGGGCCGCGTGCTCCAGGCCGCCCAGACCGCGTGAGGTGATCGATGGCGCGAACACCGATGTGGCGGCGGTACGTCCGGTTCTGGGGTTCCGACGTGCGCGCGGACGTGGACGCCGAGCTCGACTACCACGTGCGCGAGCTGACCGAGCGGCTCGTGCGGGAGGGCCGCGCGCCGGCCCAGGCCCGGGTGGAGGCCGAGCGCCGCTTCGGCGACTACGCGCGGGTCCGGAGAGCGTGCGTCGACATCGACCGGGGGTGGGAGCGGCAGCGGCGCTGGCGGCGGCTGCTCGCCGATCTGTGGCAGGATCTGCGAATCGGGGTCCGCACCCTCGCCAGGCACCCCGGGTTCACGGTTTCCGCGGTGGTCGTCCTGGGCCTGGGTCTCGGCGCCGCGACGGTGATGGTCAGCGTGATCCACGCCGTGTTCGTCCGTCCGCTGCCGTTTCCCGATCCGAACCGCATCTTCAACGTGGTCATGCACGAGGGCGGGCCCAGCCCGTCTGTCGTGCACCCGCAGGCGGCCGTCGCATTCACGCGCGACCACAGTCTGGCCTTTTCGGCGTTGGCGGGCATCCGCCCGAGCCCCGGGGTCAACCTCGCCAGCGACCGCGGGTCGATGTACGTCCGCAACCTCAGGGTGACCGCGGGCTTCTTCCGGGTCTTCGGCATCGATCCGCAGCTCGGACGCGGCTTCCTGCGCGAGGACGAGACGGCTCCGTCGACGGTCGTGCTGAGTCACGCCGTCTGGGCCGGCCACTTCGAGAGCGACCCCGGCATCATCGGGCAGGTCGTACGGCTGGGCGGCCGACCGCACACCGTCATCGGGGTCATGCCGGCCGACTTCTGGTCGTACGAGGGGGCCGACGCGTGGACGCCCTTCCGCCCCGATCCGACCGGCATGGACCGGAACTATCGGCTGATCGGCCGACTCGCGCCGGGGTGGACCGCCGCCCAGGCGGAGGCCGAGCTCCTGGCGCTGGCCATGAGCCTGCGCGACCAGCTCCCCCCGGTGCTCGCCGAGTTGCCGGCCGTGACGCGCGACGGGCCGCGGCCGGGCGTGCAGCCCTATCGAGACGTGCTGGCCGGCCGCAGCCTGGGCATCGTCTGGCTGCTCACCTCGGCCGTCGGCGCCATTCTCCTGATCGTCTGCGCCAACGCGGCAGGGCTGCAATTGGCGCGCGCCGTGGGGCGCGGCCGGGAGCTGGCCGTCCGTTCCGCGCTGGGCGCCGGACGTGGCCGCCTCCTCAGACAACTCCTGACCGAGAGCGTCCTGCTGGCGGCGGCGGGCGGGACGGTGGGCCTTCTCGCCGGCGTCTGGGGCGTACGCGGGCTCGTCGCCGCCCAGCCGCAGCTCGCGGTCTGGGGGATCGCCGTCGATGCGCCGACGCTGCTCGGGTCGCTGGGAGTCGCGCTCGCGACCGGCCTGACGTTCGGTCTCCTGCCCGGCCTCCTCGCCGCCCGCGGCAAGCCCGCGGACGCGTTGCACGGCGGGACGTCGCACGGCGCGACCGCGGTGCGAGGTACCTGGTTGCGCCGGTCGCTCGTGGTCGCGCAGGTCGCGCTGTGCACGGTGCTGCTCGCCGCGGTGGGCATGTTCCTGCGCACGTTCGTCGGGCTCAGCTCGTCGCAGCTCGGCTTCGAGCCCGCCAACGTGCTCACCGCCCGCGCCTCGCTGCAGGGTCCCGACTACGGGTCGGGGGTCGCCGTGTCGGCGCTCTATCGGCGAACGCTCGAAGAGCTGGCGCGCGTGCCCGGCGTCGAGGCCGCCGCGGTCGCGAGCAACGTGCCGGTCGAACGCGGTCTGAACCTCGGGCTGCGCGAGGCCCCGGGCGGCCGGCTCGCGGGTAGCGTCGACTGGCGCTACGTGACCGGAGAATACCTGCGGGTCCTGGGCATTCCGCTCGTGGCCGGCCGCGCGTTCGGCGAAGCGGACCACCGCACCGGAGCACCTCCCGTGGCGCTGGTCAACGAGGAGTACGTCCGGCGCCTGGGCGACGGCCGGCCGTTGCTCGGCGCGCGCCTGCAGGCGACCGCCGGCGACTACGACGACCACGCGCGAGAGATCGTCGGCGTGCTCGGCGACGTGCGGACGCGCGGCGTCACGGCGACCCGGCCCACGGTGTTCGTGCCGGTGGAGCAGGTGCCGGACGAGCTGCTCGCACTGATCCACGGGGTCTTCCCGGTGAGCTGGGCGCTGAGAACACGTGAGGACGCGGTGGGCCTCATCCCGTCCGTCGAGCGGGTCATCCGGGCGGCCGACCCGCGGCTGTCGATAACCGCGTTCCGGTCGATGGACGAGGTGGTCGGCGGCGCGATCGCGGCCACGCGCTTCCGCACGGTCGTGCTCGGCCTGTTCGCCGCCGCCGCGCTGATCCTGGCCGCGGCGGGCCTATACGGGCTCGTCGCCTACGCGGTGGCCCAGAGCACGAAGGAGATCGGCATTCGCCTCGCCCTGGGCGCCTCGGCGAGTCAGGTGACGGCGCGCTTCGCACGGCAGGGCATCGCCCTCGCCGCCGTCGGGGCCGTGGTGGGGACCGGCGGCACGGTGCTCGTCACCGAGCTGCTGCGGCGACTGACCGAAGCGCGGCCGCTCGATCCCTGGACCGTCGCCGGCGTCGTGCTCGTCCTCGGCGCGGTCACGGCCGCCGCCACCGTGGTCCCCGCCCGCCGCGCCGCGCGGGTCGACCCGATGCTGACGCTGCGCGTGGAGTGATCCGCCAGAAGCGCTACGGCGCATCACGCCGACGGATCGACGATCTCGACACCGCTCGCCATGCCGTTCTCGCCGATGACGGCCGGGCGCCAGGATTCCGTGTGCGGCGGCCGTCGCCACCATTCGATGGTTCGTAAGCCCGGTGACAGGTTTCGTTTCGCGGGAGGGAAGGCACGATGGAGGGCAGTCCGTGGACGGCGCGCGTTCTTTGCCTGTCTCTGTGCGTGACGGGGGTTGCAACGCCTGCGTCCGGGGCACGGCCCGTGGCCGCGGTGGAGCAGGAGGCACGCAGAACCCCGGGCGAGGTCTTCCGGGACTGCGACGGGTGCCCGGAGATGGTGGTGATGCCGGGCGCGGAGCTGGCTCTGGGTCGGTACGAGGTGACGGTGGGCGAGTACCGGGCGTTCGCGTCGGCAACGGGGAACGGCGGGGACGACTGCCTCCTGGTCGATTCGTGGCGGAACCCCGGGTGGCCGCTGACGGACCGGCATCCGGTCGTGTGCGTGAGCTGGCACGACGCGCAGGCGTACGTGTCGTGGCTGAGCGGGAAGACGGGCGCGGAGTACAGGTTGCCGAGCGAGGCGGAATGGGAACGGGCCGCGGCGGGGTCTCGGGCCGGATGCTACCGCGGGCGCACGGGCAACTCCGTACCGTGCCCAGTGGGCTCGTACGGCTTGAACGCGGCCGGCTTGTCGGACATGGTCGCCAACGTGTGGGAATGGACCTCGGACTGCTGGGAGGGTGACTGCGGCCACCGTGTGTTCCGCGGCGGCGCCTGGGACGTCGAAGCCTGGAACCTGCGGCCCGGCTTGCGCAACGGGGTCGCCGTGGACACTCGGTACCCGTTCATCGGCTTTCGTGTCTTGAGAGCGCTCGATTGACAATCGGGCCCGAACGGTGGTTCACCGGCGCCTTGACGCGCCGGCCGCATGGTCGGCAAGGGCCGCGTCGGCGATTGCGTCGAGACGTCCGTCCCTGGCGTCGCGTTCGATCCGTTCGTCCCACATCTCCGAATCGAATCGTTCATACCAGGACCTGAACTCGCTCAGTTGATCCCGGCTCAATGACGAAACGGCATCCTTGATTTCGCGTAGCGAGGCCATCGGTCGACTCCCCTCCGCAGTCACGACCATTGTAGGCGGCTGCACCATGGTCGACAACCGATCCGCCCGGGTGGGTCACCCGCGCACCGCGCTCAGGCTGGCCTCGAGCCGGTCCTCGATGGCGCGGGCGCTGATGGCGCCGGCGTAGACGTAGAGCTGGCCGGGAAGCTTCTCGTCGAGGACCTCCTCGCTGACGCGCAGCCGGCGGCTGACCGCGAAGACGATCGGGTGCGGCAGGCCCGCCTCCACCAGGTCGACGCGGCGCCACACGGCCTCGCGGCTCCAGTAGCCGAGCGCCTCGAAGTAGACGCGGCGGCCGGTGTCGGCGTGGGTGAAGACGAGGTCGGGCACGCACAGGCCGAAGCCCGGCACGTCGAGCAGCTCGTGGGCCACCTCGGCCGCCCACGGCGTCTTCATCCGGCGAAACCGGTCGCGCAAGCGGGCGACCTCGTCGGGCAGGCGCGCATCCTCGCCGCCGGCCGCCGGCGCCGGCTCGCCTTCCAGGTGGAACTCGAGCGCCTGCCGCTCGGGGCCCCACAGCACGTCGGCGTCGAGCTCCCAACGGCAGCCGCAGGCGTCGAGCACGGGCAGCAGGAGCGCGAGCTGCAGGCCGTACGCGGTGACGGAGCGGAACAGGCTGAACGGCCCGTCGATCTCGACGCGGCACACGCCCTCGGACGGCCGGGTCGCGACGTAGAGCAGCCGATGGAACTTCAGCCGGCGGAAGAAGAGCCGGAACCCGCCGGGGTCGGGCCGGTCGAACGTGACGACGACGCGCACCGCCCGCAGGAGAATCGCCTGGTGCTGCGCGGTCTCGTAGGCGGCGGCGAGGGCGGACCCCGCGATGGCGTCGAAACGCGCGAGGACCTGGTGCTCCTTCAGGTCCGCGAAGAGCGCGTCGGGAACCTCGCGCGCGGTCAGGCCGCACTCGGCCGCCGCCGCCGCGATGACCGCCTCGCGCTCGAACGGGTCCTCGTCGTCCAGGGCGCGCCGGGCCGCGGCGGCGCGGGCGAAGACGGCGCGCCGCAGTGCCGGCGCGTCCACGTCCCCCGGCGTCTCGAAGACGCAGCGGTCCCGCACGAGCTTCCTCAGTCCTTGGAGCAGCTTGTAGTCGGTGGGCTCGCACGGCACGTCGTCGCACGCCGCCTCGAACGTCGCGCGCGGCCGGCCGACTCCGGCCTGCGCGGCCGCGACGTACCCCTCCGCCGCCGCCAGCATGCGCTCGCGCTCGGCGCGCCCCGGCCGGCGGGCCTCGATGCGGCCGCCGCGGCGCCGCACGCGCACGAGGTCAGTCGTCAGCATGTCCCTGGCGGCGCAGACGCCCTTCGCACCCGGGACGGGAGCGCCGCACCCGCACCAAGTCAGTCGTCAGCATGTCATTCTGCGGCGGAGACGCCCTCCAGACCGCTTCAACCGCGCCATCTACCGACGCGGCTGTTCCCGGGCACGAGCGCCGCACGCGCACCGGGTCAGCCGTCGGCACGAGCCTCCCGGCGCCGCTCGCTCGTGAACACCTCGGTCGTGTCGTTCGCGACGAGCTCGTAGAGGACCGCGGTCTTGTCGCCCTGCTTGCGGAGGAGGCGGCCGAGCCGCTGCACGTGCTCGCGCGCCGAGCCGCTGCCCGAAATGACGATGCCGACGCTGGCGGCGGGCAGGTCCACGCCCTCGTTCAGGACCTTCGACGTGACGAGCGCGTTGTAGACGCCGGCGCCGAGGTCCTCGAGGATGCGGGTGCGCTCGGAGACCTTCGTCTGGTGGGTGATGATCGGCAGGAGGAACCGTCTCGACAAGGCGTACGCGGCGCGGTTGCGCTCGGTGAACAGCAGCGCGCGGTCGCGCCGGTGGCGGTGCAGCAGGTCCTCGACGTAGGCGAGCTTGGACGGCGCCGCGAACGCGATCTCCTTGTGGCGCTGGTAGGCGGCCATCGCCCGCCGCCCCTCCGCGCTCTGCGACGAGCGCATGACGAACTGCGACCACCCGTCGGGGCTCGACATCCGGATGCCCTGGCCCACGACGAACGACCGGTAGACCCCGCGCGCCTCGTCGTAGGCGCGGCGCTCGTCGTCGGTCAGCTCCACGAGAATGCGCTCGACGTCGTGGTCGGCGAGGTAGTCGCCGGCGAGGTCGCGGACGCGCCTGCGGTAGACCACGGGTCCGACCAGCGACTCCAGGTCGGCGTGGCGCCCGTCCGCGCGCTCCGGGGTCGCAGTCAGACCCATCCGGTAGGGCGCGAGGCAGCGCTCGGCCGCGAGCGCGTAGGCCGGGCCGGGCAGGTGATGGCACTCGTCGAAGACCGCGAGGCCGAAGCGCGCGCCGAGGTGCTCCATGTGGATGTGGGCGGAGTCGTAGGTCGAGACGGTTATCGGCTCGACGAGATGGTCGCCGCCGCCGAGGACGCCGATCTCCGAGCGGAACCTCTCGCGCAGCAGCCGGTGCCACTGCCCCACGAGGTCGAGCGTGGGCGCCACCACGAGGGTGTCCCGTCGCACCGCGTCCATGGCCAGCAACGCCACCTCGGTCTTGCCGGCCCCGGTCGGCAGCACGACCACGCCGCGCCCCTGCGCGGTGCGCCACGCCTCGACCGCCTCGGCCTGGAACGGGCGGGGCTCGCGACGCACCCGCAGGCCGCCGTCGAGAACGCCGTACCCCCGCGCCTCGTCCTCGTAGGCGATCCCGCCCCTGACGAGGGCGCGCACCACCGGCGCATAGGCGACGGCCGGCGCCCGGAACCGGCGGGTCCGCGGGTCCCACCGGCAGGCTTCGGGCAGGAGCGGGGCGGAAGCCGTGTCGAGCCCGCCGATGTCCAGGGTACCGGCCGCGAAGCGCAGGCGGACAGTCATCTCGCGTGGCGGTCGGGTGTCGCGCCGCCGCCCATCATACGCGCCGCCGCCGGCCGGGGCACGCACCGGCAACCCGACGAGACTCCCCGCTTGCCCGGCGTGGCGGCCGACGTGTCGGCACGCGAGATTGTCGACTGGGTGCGCGGCGGCCGTCGTTCGACCGATCGGTTCCTGGAATAGGGGCCGGGACGGGCGCGTCGCGCGGGGCCGTCGAACGCGTGTTCGGAGACGGTTGCGCGTCGCGCGGACGGCGGAGTTGACTCTCCCCACGGGTGGTCTATGCTGTGCGTGGCCGTACGCACGCCCAAGGCGAGACGGCGAGATCGAAGACGAGAATCGAGGCAATGCGAGAGGAGTCCACGATGTCAAAGCTCAGTCGGCTCGACCGGCGCGCCTTCCTGCGCACCACCGGAATGACCGCGGTCGCGGGCGCCGTCGGCGGCGCGGTTCCCCTGGGGGCAGCGGGCGGCGGCGGGGCCCGGCGGCAGGACGGCCGCTACGACTTCGACACCATCTACAGCCGCATCGGGACCGACTCGTCGAAGTGGGACGCCCAGATCGCCCGCTACGGCGCCGACCGGATCGAGGTCGGCATGGGCACCGCCGACCAGGACTTCCGCATCGCCCCGCCCATCACCGAAGCCCTCCGCAAGCGGATCGGGCACGAGAACTACGGCTACCTGTCGATCCCCGCCTCCTACAAGGAGTCCATCGTCGACTGGAACCGCCGGCGCTACGGGCTCGAGATCGACCCCGACACCGTCCAGCACGCGCCCGGCGTCCACGCCGGCGTCATCAGCACCCTGCGCGCCTTCTGCCCGCCGGGCAGCAAGGTGCTCATGCAGACGCCGGGCTACAACGGGTTCTACACCGACATCCGCGTCGTCGGCTGCGTGGCCGAGGAGAGCCCCCTCAAGCTCGTGAACGGCCGCTACCAGATGGACTTCGAGGACCTCGAGCGGCGCATCGACCACGACACCCACGCGTTCATCCTGTGCAACCCGCACAATCCCACCGGCAACGTGTGGTCGCGCTCCGACCTGATGACCCTCGGCGAGATCTGCAACCGCCGGCGCGTCGTCGTGCTCGCCGACGAGATCCACTGCGACTTCGTCACGAAGGGCCACACCTACACGCCGTTCGCGACCCTCGACGACGAGGCCGTCGTCCGCAACAGCGTCACCTTCAAGTCGGTGAGCAAGTCGTTCAACCTGTCGATGATGAAGTGCGCCTACCAGTTCTCGACCAACCCGGACTACCTGGCGCGGATCTCGGGGGCCGGGCAGCACCGGCAGTCGATGAACACGCTCGGCATCATCGCCGCCGAGGCCGCCTACAACGAGGGCGAGGACTGGCTCGACCAGCTCCTGGCCTACATCGACGGGACGCAGGACTTCGTCGAGTCGTACGTCAACGCGAACGTGCCGGGGGTGAAGGCGGTCAAGCCCGAGGGCACCTTCCTGTCGTGGCTCGACGTCGCCGAGGCGATGGACAGGACCCGCATGAAGCAGGCGGCCGAGGCGGCGGAGCGGCCCACCACGCCGGAGCAGGCGTTCCAGCGCTTCCTGGTCGACCACGCCCACATCCACCTGAACCCGGGCTCCAGCTACGGCCTGGGCAGCGACGGCCGCATGCGAATGAACATCGGCACGTCGCGGCAGCTCGTGGAGCGCGCGCTGAGCAACATGGCCAAGGCCCTCGCCTGACGGCCGCGACGCGGTCAATCCCCACCGACGCGGTCACCGGGCGGGGCCTCCGCCCGGTGACCGCCGCCGTCTCCCTCACTCCGCCAGCGGATCGGGCCGGAGCTGAAAGTGGATGATGGCGCTGCGCCTCCCCTGCCCGCCCTCGATGTGCCAGTTCAGGTTCGAGCCGTAGTTGGCCCACAGCCCCCGTCCCTTCCATCCCGCGTCCGCGTCGTCGATGCGGCCGTCGAGGCCGCGGGCGAAGAACCCGAGCGGATAGGGCACCCGCAGGACCACCCACTCACCGGTGTCGGGCAGCAGGGCCAGCAGCGAGTCTGACCCCGATCCCGGCGCGATAGGGACGTTCGGACCGAGTCCCAGCGTGCCGAACTGGTCGACCCAGTTGTAGTAGTGGTAGTCGGCGCTGCCGGGATCGGTGACCCCCTTCATCTGCGGTCCGGGGGTCGGGTAGAGCGTCCAGCCCTCGGGGCAGTGCTGGCCGGTGGCATCGGGGCCGTTCAGCACGCGGCACCGGCTGCGGTCGAAGCTGGCCATGTGGCCGCTGCCGGAGAGCGCGGTCCAGATGACCCCGTTGCGGTCGACGTCGACGCCGCGCGGGGCGTGCCCGGTCTGCGCCGAGTCGATGGCGGGGTTCTCGATGGACGGCGGCTCGTAGACCTCGGCGATGCACGTCTCCGGGGGATTGTCGCCGCGGTCGAGGCGGACGAGCCGACCCGGGAAAGGCCCGGTGCGGGCGACCCACCCGGTGTCGTCGACCGGATTGGCGATGACGCCGTAGGCGAAGCCGGCGATGCGCGTGTCGCGCCCCGGGTCGACCTCGTCGCCCGGCTCGTTCCACGGCCGCGTGATCACGCCGTCGCCGTTGGTGTCGACGACGGTCGGGCACCAGCCCTGCGAGAGCTGCTCGTCGCCGGTCTCGTCGTACAGCTTCGTGTCGAGCCAACCGACGACGTTGGGGTCGCCGCTGAGCCACAGGGTGTCCTGCTCGTCCTCGCCGAACTGCAGGTGGTGGGTGCCGTAGCAGCTGTCGATGAGCCCCCAGTCCTCGGTGCCGGGGTCGTAGACCGAGATCTGCCGCCCGCTGCGGTCGATGGGGAAGTAGCGGGCCGAGGGGTGGTCCGACCCCTCCCGGCACCAGTCCGGGTTCTCGCGGCGGCGCACGGTGGAGGTCAGCCACACACGGCCCCGCGCGTCCATCATCGGGTTGTGGGGGTTGGCGGGGGCGTCGAAGATGATCTCGTCGCCCCAGTACGGCGAGGGCTCGAAGCCGGGCGCGGTCGGGAACATCGACGGCACCATCTCGCGCGGCTCGCGCAGCGGCACGTCGAGCTCGATCGACTCGTGCCGCTCGGTGTCGGTGATGACGAGCTTGTCGGTGGTGATGGACACGCCGTAGACGAGGCCGCCCCCGTTCACGGTGGGGTCGCGCTTGTCGGTCGTCACCTCGTCGTGCACGTACGAGGTCTCGCCCGCCCAGTCCCACATCGTCAGCACGAGGTTGCGCTCGACCCCGCGGGGCCGCGGCGGCGCCTCGGGCACCTCGCCGGCCGCGATGCGGTCGCTCCAGTCGGCGAACATCGCCAGGCCCCGCTCGCGGCCGAACCGGTTGAGGACCCCGCTCATCTGGTTCCCGCGCTGGCCGAACGTCAGCCGGTGGGCCCAGGCCTCGGCCGACGAGTCGAACCCGTCGAGGTGGCCCATGTCGAACGTGAACCGGTTGCCCATCTGGTGGCAGAGCTGGCAGCCCTGCTTGGTGACGTCGACCCACTCGGCCTGGCTCTGCAGGCCGCGCGCGATGCCGTTGCCGGCGGGCCCGGTACCGGGGAACTCGCCGGCGGCGGGCGGCTCGAGCAGCGAGTACCAGTAGTTGGCGGGATACACCTGCGCGGCTTCCTGCGGCGAGCCCGCGGGGACCGCGTCGAGGGCCAGGGTCTCTCCCGGCTCCGCCGTCACCGGCTCGGAGTCGACGAGGCCGTAGCCGCGGACCCAGACGCGGTACGACGCCTCCGGCAGATCGGGGACGAGGAAGCGGCCCTCGTCGCCGGTGACCACGATCTTGCGGAACCCGGTGTCGAGGTCGTCGGTCTCGGCGATCACCCACACCCCCGCCTCGGGGCCGGCCGGGCTTCGCACCGTGCCCCGCAGATCATCCCCGCCCGCCGGCTCCTGCCCGGCGAGCAACGGCGCGACCAGGACCGCGCCGGCGGCGGCCGCCAGCGAAACGAGACGTGCATGGCGTGTCATCGCTCTCCTCCGTAATCTCGCCGCGTCACCGACCGCGGCTCGACGCGCGCAGGCGCCGGATCTGGCTCACCGCGGCCTCGATCTGCATCTCGAGAATCTGCTCGCCGTACTCGGCCCGCGAGCGCGACGGCGTGCCGCTGACCCCGTTGCCGGTGCCCCCGGTGCCCGGCTCCATCCGGTCGAGGCGGATCTTCGAGGGGTCGAGGAACAGAAGGGTCGACGTGTCGTGCATGCCGGCGTGCGTGCCCACGTCCTCGGCCCGCTCGCCCTGCTCGACCAGCCACTCGTCGCCCCGCCCCGGGTAGTAGTCGGTCAGGTGGTGCACCCGGGCCGGCCCGTCCGCCCACTCCGCGTTCAGCCGCTCCGCCACCGCCGCCTGCGACCGCTGGTTGCCGCCGCTGTCGCCCATCAGCGCGATGTCCAGGAAGCCGTGCTGCTCAAGGCTGCGCGCGGCGTATTCCAGCACCTGCTCGAACACCGCGGGCGGGGTGGTGATGGTGCCGGGAAACCGCATGTGCCCGGTGGGAGGATCGACGTTCCCCTCCGGCACGTAAGCCATCACCGGCGCCACGAGCGCGTCCCCGAGCCGGAGCGCCGTCTCCCCTGCCTTGTGCCGCACCAGGTAGTTGTGCTTCCCCAGCACCATGTGCGGCCCGTTCTGCTCGGTGCCGCCGGTGGGGATGATGATCGTCGTCGTCCCCGCCGCGACCGCGTCGCGCACCTCTGTCCAGGTCAGCTCCTCGAGAAACACGGTGTCCGGCGCCTGCGCGAAAACGGCGCCGGCCAGACTGACGGCAGCGACAGCTGCCAGCGTGACGACCGATCGCATCGACCCCTCCTTCATCGGCTCTCTCCTCCGCCCTGCCGGGAAGTCGCGCCCGCGCGGGGGAGTCCGCGGCAGCCACGAAGCCGAGGCGGAGACCCACGCCGCGGGCGGCCGCCGCCAGTGGCCTCCATCGCGCGGCCGACCTGCACATGGTAGCCCCAATGGCGCTCGCCGCGACACCAGGGCACCCTGCAACACCGGCCGCATCCAGCCGCCCGGGGTCCACCGCAAGGCCGAGCGGATCGAGCCTCCGCTCCCAGGAGTCTGCCCCGTAGAACCGCGCGGAGTCCTGAGGGGTTGGGCGGGCGCCCAGCGGAGCCGAGGGCGAAGATGGCGGGCGAGGAATCGCCGTGGAACGGCGCGGACTCCTGGGGTTGGTTGGCGCTCAGTGGAGCCGAAGGCGACGATGGGCGGGCTACCCAGCTTGTTCGCCGAGAACCTGCCCGCGGCGGACCGGCCGCCCTTCACGATCTCCGCGGCACCTTGTCACCCGCGGGCGGCGGCGCGGACGTATACTGTCGTGACGCCGAACCCGAAGAAAGGACGACCATGAGGAACCGGACGCTCGTCGCCTTCTCGACCCTTCTCGCCGTCGCCTGCCTGGCGACCCCGGCAATGGCCGGCCAGCCCGCATCGGCGGGGCGGGCGCCGGAGGGCTCCCCCGCGCCACGCACCCCCTGGGGCGCGCCGGACCTGCAGGGCGTCTGGAGCCACGCCACCGTCACCCCCCTCGAGAGGCCCGAGCGCCACGAGGGACGCGAGTTCCTGACCGCCGAGGAGGTCGCCGAGGCCAACATTCAGGCCACCACGTTCGCCAGCTCCGAGCGCCGCGCCGAGCTGAGCCCCGAGCGCGACGTCGGCCTCGCCTACAACCAGTTCTGGTGGGACCGCGGGCTGTCGGACGGCCGGACCGCGTTGATCATCGACCCTCCGGACGGCCGCATCCCCCCGCGGACCCCCGAGGCCGAGGACCGCGCCGACGCGCGCCGGGCCGCCGCCCGCCCCCGAGCGCTCTCGGAGAACCCCGAGGACCGCGGCCTGTGGGAGCGCTGCCTGACCCGCGGCACCGTCCGGCTGGGCGGCGCCTACAACAACAACCTCCAGATCTTCCAGACCGAGGACGTGGTCGCGATTCTCCTCGAGATGGTCCACGAGACCCGCATCATCCCCCTCGACACCGGCGCGGGGCCGGCCCACGCGCCGTCGCAGTGGCTCGGCCGCTCGCACGGCCGCTGGGAGGGCGACACCCTCGTCGTCGAGAGCGACGGCTTCTCGGGGCAGGCCCCGTGGCGCGGTTCGGGCGAGAACCTGCAGCTCGTCGAGCGCTTCTCGCGCCCCGACGCCAACACCCTGCGCTACGAGGTGACGTTCCGCGACCCGACGACGTGGGAGCGCGAGTGGACGGCCGCCCTCGACATGCCGAAGACCGACGGCCTGATGTACGAGTACGCCTGCCACGAGCGCAACTACGGCATGGAGAACCTGCTGCGGGGCGCCCGGGTGCAGGAGATGGAGGCCGCCAAGGCGAAGTAGGCACGTCCAATGCCCCGCGCAATCCGCCTCCTCGTCGTGCTGCTGCTCGCAGTGACGCCGGCCCGCGCCGGGCAGGAGCCGCCGGCCCGCGCCGGGCAGGAACCGCCGGCCCGCGCCGAGCAGGAACCGCCGCCCCGCGCCGAGCAGGAGCCGCCGGTTCGCGCCGAGCAGGAGCCGCCGATCCGCACCGGGACCGGCGCCCTCCTCCAGGAGCGCTGCCAGCTCTACTTCGAGTTCCTGGGGCGGACCGGAGCGGGGCGCGAGGACACGTTCAACCAGGACCCGTTCGGCATGGGCTACTGCGCCGGCCTCGTGCGCGGCGTCGTCATCGCGGCCCAGTCGTTCATGCCCGACCGGGTCTGCGTCCCGCCGGGCACCACCATCGCCCAGACCGTCCATCGGGTGATTCAGTACCTGGACCAGCACCCCCAGGAACGCGGCGAGCTGGATGTCGAGCTCGTGCTGCGGGCGCTCGAAGACCGGTTCCGCTGCCCGTGAGGCTCAACGACCAGCTGCCCCCGCCACCAACTCATGGGCGCAGCTTGGGAGGGCGTACCGCGGTCGCCCACGACGGAGAGCACCCAGCAGCCGGCTGGCGCCCGCGCGCCTCGCTGGCCGCCAAATGTACCCCCGGTACATTTGAATGAATAATGATTCATTCATGAATGTGCCATTATTCATTGCTGACTCTCCCCAACGAGCCCGATGTCGCTCGCTGCTCCGACGTCTCGACGGCGAGCCGCCCGACGCCATCAGCAAGCGCCCGAGGAGCGGCCATCGGCAGCGAGGTGCACAGGCCGGCTGCGAATCACGCTCTGCGCCACAAGGATGCCAATGAGTGAATCGACCTGCGGAGGCCGTCGAGCCTCGCGATCCATCGGGCTCTCGCGGCGGTGCGCGCCGCCTGTTTCGCCCGCTCGCGAGCACGCCGAGCCGCCCGGTGCATGGCCGCTTCCGCGCCCGCCATGTCAGGATCTCGTTCCGCCACCGACGAGCTCCGGGGCTGGATGCTCACTTGCGACTCCCCTCCTCGAGCAGGATCGGAACTTCGTCGGAATTGTCGTACACCGCCCACGCGTCGACAAGTCCTCTGTACGTCTCCTCGAAGTTGCGCCAACCCGCGTGGAACCGCCGCCGAATCACTACCTCGGGCACGTCGTGACCGCCTTCCTTCACTCGCTGCGCGACGCGCGCGATGGCCGCCTCGGGCGTCGGCAGCCGCAAGAAGAAGAGCTTCACTCGGTACCCCCGTTTCTGCCACTGGGCGATCCGTCGCGCGTGACCGCGTCCGCTCAGGGTTGTCTCGAAGGCGAAGCTCCGCCGCTGTCGTGCAAGCGCGTCGACCTGCTTCAACACCAGCCTGCCGGCCTCCAGGGCCACCCGGCTCGGACGAAAAGGACTCAGCCCGGCGGCGATCAAGTCCGCATTGACGAAGATCGGGCAGTCGGCCTCGTGCGGCAGGAACTCGGTGGCGAACGTCGTCTTGCCCGCACCGTTCGGTCCCGCGATCACGAAGATCCGCTTGCCCGCCGTCCCGGTCATGACAGACCACCCACCTCTACCGCTCGAACCGTTCGAACTCGTCGGCAGTCCCCATCACCCCTTGCAGACAAAGAAGGTCGAGCAAGTCCAGCACCCGAGTGGGCCATGGGTGGTCCTGATGCTGTCGGTACATCCGAAAACGAGCTCCGCGACGGTGTGCAGGTCCAAGCCGTCAGCCCACTCGTCGCGCGCCCGACGAAGCAATGCCTCGCAGACCATGCATGTGGCTCCCGGCAACCGCCGTCGCGATTCTTTCAAGGTGACCAGGAGCCAGAATGAGGCGTCCGACACGGCCCGGCTCGCGCAGAACGCAGTAATCAGGTCGTCGTACGCATCCAGCGGCTCCGCATCGATTGCGCGCAGGCCCTCCGGCACGGGATCTCCATGCTCGAGGCACGACTCGATCAACTTGCGCGCTACGTCCTGGGCGATCTCGACGGTCTCGGTCACGGTTCTCCCTTGCGCGACAAGCCCTGGGACGGTTTCAGAGGTAGCCAGGTACTGATGGTTCTCGAGCCGCTCGATGCGCAGGTGCACTCGATACGCCTCCGGCATGTCGTCGTTCCTTCCTGCTGGGGGTTGGCTTGCCACTCTTCCGTTCGATGATACCGGTTTCAGGGTCGAGCGGTCGCGGGCGCGCCCCGCGGCTCGGCGTGCCCTCCCGAGCCCGCGTGGAAGCGGGACGTGAGCTACACTGGACGGGTGCGGAGCGCTGAGGTTTCCGCCCGAGCACCCGCGAGACACCGATGATGGCGTCCACCTCGCGACCCGTTTCGACGGAGCGCCGGCCGGCCACGGTACGGGCGGCGCCCACCCTGGCCGTCTGCCTGTTCGCCGCCTGCGCCGGCGGCGCCCCCGAGCCCGATCCCGGCCCGCAGCCGGATTTCCAGCCGACGACCACCGTCGAGGAGCTGATGCGGGCCGTCATCGATCCCGCCGCCGACGCCGTCTGGGACGCGGTGGTCATCACCGCGACCCGGGAGGGCATCGAGCGCGAGGTGCCGGACAGCGACGACGACTGGCTGGCCCTCGAGCACCACGCAGTGCGGCTGCTCGAGGCGGGGAACCTGTTGCAGATCGAGGGCCGGGCGATCGCCGGGCCCGACTCGGTGTCGGAGCTGCCAGGCATCGACCTCGAGCCGGCGGACATCGCGGTACGGGTGGCCGAGCGGTACGACGCCTGGCTGCGGTCGGGCCGCGAGCTGCACGACGCCGGGGTGGTGGTGCTCAACGCGGTGCGGGCGCGCAGCATCGACGCGCTGTTGGAGTCGGGAGACCGTCTCGACGCGGCGTGCGAGAGCTGCCATTCCCGCTTCTGGTATCCGCCGGACGCCGCAGAGGCGGCGGCAGGATCGAACGAGGCGCCTGCCCCGTAGCGGTTCAGAACCACCCCGGCAGGGTCAGGGTCTGGCGGCAAGCGAAGCCGGCCGCAACGGCTCCCGGGCTTCCGACCAGCAACCTCGATCACCATCGACGCCGAGCGGGAGGCGAGCCACCCTCGACGACGGTGGCGGATTCCTCATGGCCGGGAGGCGGCAATCGGTAGCCGAGGGCCCGACGGCTTCCGCGACTGGTGACGAGCCCGCCCGCGGATCGCCGGGAACGGAGAACACCCCGGACGACGGAGTTCGTCCAGGTCAGGCGAATCCGAGGGAACGGGGACGGTCCCGCGCCGCTCCCGCCGGGCGGCCGGAGCGGCGCGAGATGGTTCCGGCCGAGCTACGGCGTGATGGGCGAGCCGTCCGGCCGCGTCAGCTCGGCGCAGCACATGCCGAACGTGCCGGGTGCGCGCGAGGGCTGCCCCACCGCCTTGATCTGGTCGCCGGCCTGGATGGTTTGCGGCGTCCAACCGCGCCGGCTCATCGAGACCGCGGCCCCCATCTCGATCTCCCAGTGGACGACCTCGCCGTCGTCGCCCGGCGCGTCGACGTAGAGGAACGAGTGCGGGTTCCGGAACACGAACCGCGTCACCTCGCCGACCGCCTCGACCCGCTGCTCGGGGTCGTAGAAGGGCGCGCTCGCGTGGTGCGCGATGGTCGGCGCGGCGATGGCGACCAGCAACGCCGCCGCTGCAATCCACAAGATAGCTCTCACGATGTCCTCCTCGGAAACTCGATGCTCATTCGACGACGGGCCTGATCCGCCGAATCGTCGCCTTCGGCTCCACTTGCCGCTCAACCAACCTTGCCGGGAGTCCGCGCCGCTCCACGGCGCAGGTTCCTGGCCCCGCCGCTCTCGTGCACGGCGCCGCTCGCGGCGCCAATCCCGCGGGTGTCCGGGGCTCGAAACCTACTGGTACCTCGGAATCAGGAACCGGCGCGGATGCCCCGCCTGCTCGGCGTCGCAGCCGTAGAGCTGCAGCTTGTATCCCTCCGGCGCCGGCAGCCAACGGGTCGTGTAGGACACCGGCTCGCGGATGAACATGGGGTCCTCGACGGTCAGGGTCAGCTTCAGCTCGTCGCCCTCCCGCCAGTAGCGCTCGGTCACCCGCTTCTGCTGCGACGACGGGATGCCGTTGTAGTCGTCGAAGCCGGTGATGTCGAAGACGAAGTGCGTCGTATCGACGTACAGGGAGCCGTCCTCGTAGTGCCCGGTCGAGAAGCCCTGGACCGTGAACTCGTTGAGGGGGGGCTCACGACCGTCGAGCCACACGGTCCGGATCTGGTCGTCCTTCTCGTACCGGAACAGCACCCGGTCGGGCCACTGCGTGACCTCCATCATGTAGGGGTCGTACTGCAGGGCCGGCGACGCCGAAGGCACGCAGTCGTACTTCGGCGCGATCGCCTCGTCGAATATCGACTGGAAGGCGAGCCCGCGCTCGTTCAGCACCGGGAAGTTCTCGCCCGGCACCCACGGCATGGCCGGGCCGTTCACGGGCCTGACCCCGCCGCCCCCGTTCCACACGCCGTCGAGGTGGGGCACGTCGGCCGGATCGACGCCGGGCTGGGCCAACGCCGGCGAAGTGCTCGAGGCGACTACCAACGCCGCACCCACCGCCGCCCGCAGGAACCGGCCAGCCGTTCCCAGGCCGCGGGTATTGGTTCCGATCATGTCTTCCTCCCCCGTCTCCTCGTCGCGCCGCGTCGCCTTGGTGGGGCCGCGGACGCCCTCCGCTGGGTTCGTCTCGTGCAGATTCTACACCGTCGCCCGACCCGTCAGTCAGCGATCCACGCCAGGGTCGGCCGGATGCCGGTCTACGAGGCGGCCCGCCGCAGGGCGTGCAGCTCGCGCCCCAGGCAGTCCGCGAGGGCCCCCATCCCCGACACCCCCGCGGCGAGCTCCGCCTCGCTGTTGTAGTTGGTGTTCGTGTTGATGTCGTAGGTGTACGCGGTCCCGCCCCGGTCGAGGATGAACTCGACGCCGGCGACGTGGATGTCGTTGGCGGCCAGCACGCGCTCGAAGGGCTCCACGAGCGGATGCTCGAACCCCTCGACGATGCGGAACAGCGACGCCCCGGCGTCCCCGACCGGACAGAAGGCGTCGTCGACCCGGCACGCGTCGGCCGGGCACAGCTCGAAACCCTGGCTCGTGTCGACCTCGACCGCGTACATGAACCGGCCGCCGACGAACTCCACCCGCGTGATGGTGGCGTCGGGCGATTCGATGTACTCCTGGAGCAGGGTCACCCCGTCGACCGACGGCTCGAACGCGGGGCCGCGGACGTACTCGGCGAGGGCCTCGACGTCGTGGAACAGGCGCACCCCGAGGCCCTTCCCGGCGCGGTTGTGCTTGGTGATGAACGGCGTCGTCATCGCGGCCGCCGCCGCGACGATCTCCTCGCGCCCCACCACCGCCACGGTGCGGGGGGTGCGGATGCGGTGGGCGTCGAGGGCCGCGTACTGGGCGACCTTGCTGATCTCGAGCTGCAGGGCCCGGCTGCCGTTGAGCACCCGCCGGCCGTGGCGCTCGAGCCACGCGAGCACGGCCGCCGCGTACTCCGGCCCGAACCGGTGGCCCCGGGTATGGGACGAGGCGCTCATCCGGTTGTAGAAGACGCCGTCGGGAGGCCGGGTCCCGAAGTCGACGACCCCGGTGTCGAGGAACCACTCGTCGAACGGCAGCCGGCGCGCGTCGAGGGCCGTGCGCAACGGCTCGACCCATTCGTCGTTCTCGTGGAGGACGTGGATTCGGCTCATGCCTCTGGTCCCGGGAATGGTCGCTCGCCAGTCCGCACGGTGCCCCTCCGGCGAATTGCGACCGGGTCACCGCCAACCATCTGCGCGGGCAGCTCCTTGCGCCCGGAGAGCGTCGCCTACGGCTCCGCTCGCCGCCCAACCAACCATGCCAGGAGTCTGCACCGTTCCACGGGCAGACTCCTGGCCGCGCCGAAACGCTAGAACCGCGGGTTCACCACGTTGTTGAAGATGGACCCGAACGTGTAGCTGAACCCGAACGAGACTCGATACCGCGAATCGGTGGCGAGCTGCCGCAGCTCGACCAGGATCTCCTCGTCGGTCAGCTTCTTCGCGGACAGGTAGACCTGGTCGCGCACCAGCTCCGTGCTCGCGCTGGCGAACACGGACAAGCCCCGGACGACCCGGAACGACAGGTTCCCGAACACCGACGTGCTGTACTTGCCGAGGTCGTTGACGTAGCTGTTGTAGCGCAGGCGGACCCGGCTGTCCCCCCACGGCTGCTCGACGTCGAAGGTGACCTCGACCTCCTGCGCGGCGAGCGTCTCCGCCATCTTGCCGAAGATGGTCTCCTCGATGTAGTCGAACGACTCCAGCCCCATCTCGTAGGCGAACGTCAGGCTGCGGCGCGACGACTCGGAGTAGGGGAAGACGTTGAACTCGATGCCCGGGAACACGCGGATCCGCCGGTCCCGGTTGAGGAACGTCGACGCGCTGGATCCCCCCCGGATCGAGGCCCCCCAGTGCTCGCCGAGGCTCTTCACGAGCTGCCCGTCCAGCTGGTGGCTGGTCCGCACGTCGGTGAACTCGCCGGTGCTGAGCTGGTGCACGTTCTCGCGGTACGAGCCGTCGATCTCGGCGCGGATGATCCAGTCCTCGGTGGTGCGGTTCGCCGACGCCGAGCCGTTGAAGTTGCGCTGCTGCCGGGACGCCTCGCCCGACACGCGGGCGTTGGTGCTGAGGCGGAACACCCAGAAGTCCCACGGGTCGTCTTCCGGCTGGGCCATCATCATCCGGAGCCCGCCGCCCGCGAATCCCGTTCCGAACCCGTTCCGGCCCCCGGCGTCGATCTGTATGTCGTAGGCCATCGGGGTGTCGATGATGTAGTGAAGGAAGCCGACCCGCAGGACCTGGGCCAGCCCCTCGCGGGTCTCGTCGTCGGTGTCGGTGCGGCTCTCCGAGTAGGTGTAGCTGACGCCGCGGTCCGCGAACTCCTCGAGGCCGATGAAGTCGAGGGTGTAGCGGCGGCCGGCCCCGCTGTTCTCGGTCGTGACGAGCACGTGGACCTGGGCGTCGTAGCGGTCCCGGACGTAGTTCACGAAGGTAATCTCTCGCCGCAGGTAGTCGAAATCGCAACGGTTGCAGTCGAGGAACACGCGGAGCGCCGCCGGCCCGCCGCCGGGGTCCTGCTCCCCGCTCGCCGCCGCCCCCGGGCACAGCATCCAGAGCGCGCACGCGAGCGCGGAGCGCGCCGCCCCGGGGCGGCGCCTGCCGTCCGACCTCCGGCCTCCATGCAGCCCCGCGGCCGGGACGCCTCTCCACCGACTCCAGCCCAACCGTTCCCCTCCCTTGCACGACGACCCGGGAGCGGTTGCCGGCAGTCCCTTCCCCGGGGCCGGCCGGCCGTTCCGAGTCCGCTCCGATCCGCCGGCAGGCAAGCTTCCGCCCGCCGAGCGCGAATCAGTATACGGCGGCTTGCATTCACATTGCCGGGTGCGTATGCTGTCGAGTTGAGATCTTGTGTCCGGCTGGGGCTCTCCGTTCGCCCGAGCGGCACAGCAGCATGGCCGGCGCCGGAACGCCCTCGAGCGGTTCGGAAGCCATTGGGGTCGACGCGCCGACAGCCGTGGCGTCCACCCGCAGGAGAACGACAGATGAAGACGAGATGCGTCGCGGGGTTGTTCGTTTTCGCGTTGGCCCTGGCGCTCGGCGCTCCGGTGCTGGCGCAGTCGGACGAGCCCACCATGCCGATGCGCAGGCCGCACGGCGACCCGGACATCTCCGGGATCTTCACGTTCCGTACGCTGACGCCGCTGCAGCGCCCCCGGCAGTTCGCCGAACAGGAGACCCTGGACCCGGAGACCGCCGCCGCGTTCGAGGCGTCTGAGCGCACCCGTCAGAACCGCGACCTCTTCGACCCCATCGCCGGCGCGCCCAACGCGGGGTACGCGCCCCGGGCGCAGGGCGGGGTGCTGTCGTACAACGAGTTCTGGTACGAGCGGGGCGTCGACCTGACCGACGACAAGCGGACGTCGCTCATCATCGATCCGCCGGACGGGCGGCTTCCGCCCCGCACCCCCGAGGCGATCGCGGCGGGGCGTGAGCGGGCGGCCTATCGCCGCGAGCACATGTACGACTCGTACGAGAACCGCAGCCTGATGGACCGCTGCATCATGGGCTTCAACGCCGGCCCGCCCATGTCGTCGAGCGCGTACAACAACAACGTGATGATCTTCCAGACCCCCGATCACGTCGTCATCCTGAACGAGATGGTGCACAACGCCCGCATCATCCCCATCGACGACGTCGCCAAGCCGCCGTTCAAGCAGTTTTCCGGGGTGTCGCGCGGCCACTGGGAGGGCGAGACGTTCGTCGTCGAGACCACCCAGTTCCGCGGCGGCGAGAGCCGCGGCACGAGCCCGAACAAGCACCTCATCGAGAAGTTCACGCGCATCAACGCCGACCGGGTGGCCTACGAGTACACGGTCACCGACCCCACGGTCTACACCGCGCCGCACACGGTGCTGATGCCGTTCCGCCGCACCGACGGCCCGCTCTTCGAGTACGCGTGCCACGAGGGCAACATCGGCCTCTACGGCATTCTCGCCGGCGCGCGCGAGCTCGAGCGCCAGGGTCGCGAGCTGCGGCCGTAGGACCCGGCAGCGGGGACGGCGACGGTCGTCGCCCCGCCGCCGCTTGCCTGAGCGCACCGGACGGATGCACGGGCCGGCATCGCCGCGATCGCGGTGCCGGCCCGTCGTTTAGGCGGGTGACTCGGGATGGTCGGGTTCGGGCGAATCGGAGACCGCCATTCCGCCCCGCGATGCCCAGCGCGGCATACGGTGTCACCGGCGGCCACGGAAATCCGCGCCGCGCGGGAGTGACACCGGCTCTTCGCGTGGCCGCAACCGCAGCGCCGGCGGCACGGAGGACCGACCGCGGGACGGGAGGCGATGAAGACGCGAGGGTCCGCCGCCGCAACGTCGGTGGCGCAAACGGGGAGACGGCAGATGCATCCAGCCAAGCTCACGAAGTCACGACTCGCCGTCGGCTCGCTGCTCGCCGTGCTGGCCTCGGCCTGCGGCGGGGCGCCGGAGGAACAGGCAGGCGCGGGCATCACCGCCTACGAGGGGGCGCGGATCATCGTCGGCAACGGCGACATCATCGACACGGGCACCATCCTCGTCGAGGAGGACCGGCTGACGGCCGTGGGCGACAGCGCCTCGGTCGAGGTACCGGAGGGCGCCAGCCGGGTCGACCTGGCCGGCCGGACGGTCATGCCCGCCATCATCGACACCCACGTCCACCTGCGCGCCGAGGACCGCGACACCCTGGTCGAGGACCTGCAGCGCAAGGCCTACTATGGTGTCGCGGCGGTGCTGAGCCTCGGCCGCGGCACCGGCGAGGCGGCGTTCGGCGTGCGCGACGAGGTCGTTTCCGACGCCGCCCGCTACTTCACGGTCGACCGGGGCATCACCGCCCCCGAGCCGGGCCGCACCGAGGTCCCTTACTGGATCACGACCGAGGAGGAGGCGCGCGCCGCGGTACAGGAGCTCGCCACACTGGGCCTCGACTGGATCAAGATCTGGGTCGACGACCGCGGCGGCCAGTTCGACAAGCTGACGCCCGAGCTGTACGGCGCGGTCATCGACGAGGCGCACCAGAACGGGCTGCGGGTCACCGCCCACGTCTTCACCCTCGAGGACGCCAAGGGACTGCTCGAGGCCGGCATCGACGGGTTCGCCCACGGCATCCGCGACATGGACGTCGACGACGCGGTGGTCGAGATGTTCAGGGAACGCCCCGGCGTCTACCTCGTGCCGAACCTGCCGGGGCCGGGCGTGCCGGTCGATCTGAGCTGGATCGGCGGCACCATCCCCGCCGACCAGCTCGAGCAGATGCAGGCCCAGCAGGTCGACCGGCCCGAGGCCCGGGAAGCCTTCGGCATCCAGGCCCGCAACCTCGCGCGCCTGAGCGCCGAGGGGGTCGTCACCATCGCGTTCGGCACCGACGGCGGCGCCGGCTGGAGCCCCCACGCCGAGCTGGAGGACATGGTGCGGACGGGCATGACCGCCGCCGACGTCATCGTCGCCGCCACGCAGAGCTCCGCCGCGATGATGAGGCTCGACGATCTCGGCACCCTCGAGGCCGGCAAGAGCGCCGACTTCATCGTGCTGGAGGCCAACCCCCTGGACGACATCACGAACACCCGCGGCATCGTGGACGTCTACCTGCGGGGCGCGGCGGTCGACCGCGAGGCGCTCAGCGCCGCCTGGGTCGGCGGGGCGTCCGAGTAGTCGCCAGGTAGTGATGGGCCCCCGCCGCGTTCAGAGCAACGCAGGGTTCGCGGCGGACCCAGGACCTGGATCGCGGGACGGCCGAGCCGCGTCGACCGGCACCACGACTGCCGCCTCGGTATTGGGAAGGCCGGTCGGGTAGGGACACGGCAGGGCCTCGTGCGGGCACGCGCGAAGCCCTGTGAACGGGAACTCGTGGCCGCCCCCTCGGGCGGGCGGCGGCCACCGTCATGACCGCGCGGGCTCAGTACACGTCGTAGCCTTCCGTCAGCTCGATGTAGGTGCCCGCCGGGTCGGTGAGGTAGGCGCTCTTCATCTGGGTACCGTCGACCTCGTGGTACTCGACGTCGAACTCGATGCCCATCGCTGCGAGCCTCTCGCAGAACGCCTCCAGGTCGTCCACCTCGAAGCCGATGTGGTCGAGGGCGCGACCTTGCGTGCCCACCGGCTCGTCGACGCTGCCCGCCCCGAAGCTCATGTTCATGCCGGGCACGTCGGTCGTCGACTGAATGCGGCCGCGGGGCCGGATCCGCAGGCCGAAGACTTCCGTGTACCAGTCGAGCAGCTCCTCGTACTGCGGCGTGAAGAAGTGGATGTGGTAGCCGGCGATGGGGACGTGCAGCGACGGATCCTCCTGCAGCTCGACCCAGACGCCGTCCGGGGCCATGACGTAGGCGTTCGGCATCCCCTCCGACCCGATGAACTCCGGCCCGACCTCCATCCCCGCCTCGCGCCACCGCTGCACGAACTCGGGGGTGTTGCGCACCTTGAAGCCGAAGTGGTCGAGCACCGAGCCCTGCATGGGTCCGGTCGGCTCGCGCTCGTTGAGCGCGATGATGAAGTTCGCCAGCCGGATGGTGGTCAGCGGGCCCCTCTCGACGACCTCGCCGCCGAACCACTCGACCCACAGCTTCTTGTGGACCTCGATGTCGCTGACGTTCAGGTGCACGTGCCCGTAGGTGATCCCGGCCTCGTTGGGCACGGCGAGCTGGGCCTGGGCCGGCGCGACGAGGGCCAGCACGGCGACGACGGTCATCAGCCACTTCATTCTGCGTTCCTCCTCAGCGGCGCAGCCGCTGTCCGCTGTCTCGTCGGCCGGGCCCGCGACGCCCCGGCAGGGCCGGGACGGCGAGCAGTGCGTTCGGGTGGATTGTAGTGCATCGCCGCTCGACGACATCCGACCGAGCCGACCGGCAGCCGGCCGGATGCGGCGCGACGGCGACGAGGATCTGCCCCGAGTCCGAGCCTCGTTCGGCACCCGGCCGCCGGTCACTGCGGGCTGCTCCAACCCATGCCTCGGTGTCCCGCGCCCCTCTTCGACGTCGGGAATCGCCCCGGCGACCGGACTGCCGTGCTGTCGGTGATTCGGTGAGCCGGGGCCGCGCGAGCCCGCCCCCGCCGCCGGCGGCTGTCCCGGCCGTGCGGGTCGCGATTTGAAGCTACTCGGGAGGTTCAGCGGAGGGAAGCACCACGCGCTCGATGGTCGAGAGGCGCTGATCGAGCCGGCCGAGAGCCACTTCCACCGCGTCGAGGCGGGCGTCGAATCGCTCCAGACGGATGCGGATGTCACGCATCTCGTCGCGCAGGTCGTCGACCCGGACGTTCACGGCGGCGATCTGCGCCGAGAGATCGGCTCGCAAATCGTCGATGCGGGCGTTCACGCCGGCGATCTGCGTCGAGATCTGAAGCGAGAGCAGCCCGGCCACGCCCAGCCCCGTGCCCACGATGGTCCCGATGATCGCCTTCGTGTCGGTGCTCATGGGCTGCGCGAATTACAACACATCCCGGACCGACCGAACACGGAGACGCACGGAGGCCCGATGGCTGCGGCGCGACGGCCTGGACCCCGACGAGCTCGACACCGGGCGCCGGATCGTCGTGTATCGTAGGTGCATGATGATGAACGCACGTCACCGGGTCGCTACGCCCGCCCTGCTCCTCGCGCTCGCCCTCGCAGGCGGCGCCGCGAACCCCGCACGGGCCCAGACGGCGCCGGCCGGCGGGGACGTCCCCCAGTTCCGCGTCGACCCGTTCTGGGCGAGCGAGCTGCCGGACAACTGGATGCTCGGGCAGGTCTCGGGCATCGACGTCGACGCGGACGACCACGTCTGGGTGCTCCACCGGCCGCTGACGCTCGACGCCCGGCAGCGTGGGGAGGAAGGGATGTGCTGCGTTCCCGCGCCGCCGGTGATCGAGCTCGACCCCGACGGCAACGTCCTGCGGTCGTGGGGCGGGCCCGGCGACGGCTACGAGTGGCCCGAGAGCGAGCACGGCATCCACGTCGACCACCGGGGCCACGTCTGGGTCGGCGGGAACGCGGCCGGCGACGCCCACATCCTGAAGTTCACCAAGGACGGCGAGTTCCTGCTGCAGATCGGCCGCGCCGGCCAGAGCGGCGGCAGCAACGACACCGCCAACCTCGGCCGTCCCGCCGGCATCCGGGTGGACCCCGAGACGAACGAGGTCTATGTCGCCGACGGCTACGGCAATCGCCGGGTCATCGTCTTCGACGCCGACACCGGCGAGTACCGCCGGCACTGGGGCGCCTACGGCGAGCGTCCCGACGACAGCCCGCTGCCCGCCTACGACCCCGACGCCGAGCCCATCCGCCACTACCGCAGCCCCGTGCACGACGTCGGCATCGCCCACGACGGGCTCGTCTATGTGGCCGATCGCACCAACAACCGTCTCCAGGTCTTCGACAAGCAGGGGACGTTCATCCGGGAGGCGTTCGTGCGCCCCGCGACCCTCGGCAGCGGCTCGGTCTCGGGCGTCACCCTGTCCGAGGACCCCGAGCAGCGGTGGCTGTACATCCCCGACGGCACCAACAACGTCATCTGGATTCTCGACCGCGAGACCCTCGAGGTGCGCGACCGCTTCGGCCGCCTCGGCAAGAACGCCGGCCAGTTCTACCGGCTGCACAACCTCGCCGTCGACTCGCGGGGCAACCTCTACACCACCGAGGTCAATGTCGGCCAGCGCGTGCAGAAGTTCGACCGCCTGGGCGAGTGACAGCCGCCGACTTGACGATCGGGCGCAAATCCCCATGCCGGAGATCTCGCGGTTCTTCGGAATCGTCATCAGAATGTACGCCGAGCCGAACGCACCGCATCATCGGCCGCACTTCCATGCGTACTACCAGGATGCGGATGCGGTCTTCGGAATCGAGCCCGTTGAACTGATCGGCGGCCATCTGCCACGAACGCAACGGCGACTGGTTGAAGCGTGGGCCGAGATTCATCACGCCGAGCTGGCCATGGACTGGACGCGGCTGCAGTCGGGGCGGCAGCCGCTCAAGATCGAACCGTTGCGTTAGGCCCGAACGGCATGGAGCACCCTGTCTACCGCGTCACCGCGTTCGAGATCGTCGAACCGTTCGTGCTCAGGGTCACGTTCGACGACGACACGCAACAGCAGATCGATCTTCGACCCGTGTTGCACGGGGACTTGTACGGACCTCTTCGTGACGCCGGGATGTTCGAGCAGGTCACGATAGATCCCGAAGTGCATACCCTCGTATGGCCGAACGGGGCTGATTTCGATCCCGCGACCCTCCACGATTGGCCCGATACCGGACCCCGGATGGTCGAGCTGGCCCAACGCTGGGCGGACAAGGGCGGGTGACGCGGGCTCAGCCCCGGATGACGCGGGGCAGCAGCATGTGGTGGCGGGGGCAGATCGAGACGGGGTTCTGGTAGGCGGCGGCGGTGAACGCCTGGAGGTAGCCCCGCAGGTCGGCGAGGGCCACGACCTCGTCGACGAAGCCGTGCCGGGCGCAGTACTCCGGTCGTGACGTCTCGCGGTAGCGGTCGACGAGCGCGTTCATGCGGTCGATGACGGGGTCGAGGGGCCGGCCCGCTGCGTGCTCCTTGGCGGCGCGGCGGGCGTAGGTGGCGACGGCCGCGGTTTCGCCGTGCATCACTTCGATCTCGGTGGCGGAGGTGCCGAGGGTGAACGCGTTGTGGCGGTTGGCGGTGGGGCCGCCCATGACGTAGTGGGCCGCCGCCGTCCCCTTGCGCAGCACCACCAGCATCATCGGCACGTCGGTCTGCTGGATCGAGTAGATGAGCGACTGGCCGAGCCCCAGCACCTCCGCCTTCTCGGCCCGTTCGCCGACGTCGATGCCCGAGGTGTCCTGGAACCAGACCACGGGCAACCGGTCGCGGCCGCACAGGGTGACGAACTCGTTCATCTTGACGAGCCCCTGCCGGTAGAGCTTGCCGCCCATGCCCGGGTAGTCGCCGTAGTCGGGATAGCCCTTCCCCAGGTAGCCCTGCCGGTTGCCGATGCAGCCGACGAGCCGGCCGTCGACCTTGCAGACCCCGGTGAACACCTCGGGGCCGTAGTCGGGCCGGAACTCGAGGCGCTCGCTGCCGTCGACGAACCGGGCCAGCACCTCGTCGAAGTCGTAGACCTCCTTCTGGTTCGCCGGCAGCAGATGGTAGAGGTCGTCGACCGGGAACGCGGGCTCCTTCGGCGCCGCCGCCCGGAAGAACTCGGGCCCGTACGCGGGCGCCGCCCGCATGTACTCCTTCAGGCCGTCGAGGACGCCGGTCTCCTCGTCGTAGACCCGCGTGAAGAAGCCGGTGGCGTCGTGGTGGGTGGCGACGTCGCCGGGGGGGCGCGCCGTGAACTCGCGCGTCCTCGCGATGATCTCCTCGACCATGGCGGTGTCGAACCCGCCCCTGGGGGCCATGCCGGAGACGATGCCGACCCCGCCGACGGCCATGTTGGCGTCCTTGTGGGCCAGCAGGATCGTCGGGCTGACCGACTGGTATCCCCCGCCGGCGGGGTTCGTGCCGTAGATGCCGGCGAGCACGGGAATGCCCGCCTGCTCGAGCTCGGCGTGCCGGAAGAACGGGGTCCCCGCCCCCCGCCGGTTCGCGTAGAACTTCTCCTGCTCGGGCAGCTTCGCGCCGCTGCAGTGGACGAGCCACACTAGGGGCACGTTGAGCCGGCGCGCGAGGTCGGTGGCGCGCAGGATGTTCTCGGACTGGCCGGGCAGCCACGCCCCCGCCATGACCTTGTTGTCGAACCCGATGACCACCGCCCACCGGCCCTCGATGCGCCCCAAGCCGTCGACGACGTTGGTGACGCCCTCCTCGTTCTCGGCGGGGTTGTAGAGGGTGTGCAGGGGGCGCCACGTGCCGGGGTCCAGCAGGTACTCGAGCCGCTGGTAGACCGTCATCCAGCCGCGCTGGTTGATCTTCTCCGTCGGGAACCCGGCCTCCTCGGCCGCCCGGGCCGCCGCCCCGATTTCCGCCTCGACTGCCCGCAGGGCTTCCGCGCTGGCTGCGGCCCGCTTCACCCGGCCCGGCTTCAGGGGCTTGCCGAACCGATCCATCGTTTCAAAATACGGCTTCACTGCACGATCCTCGATGTTGCCAGACTGTCGTATGGCGTCGCGGTGTCAGGGCACGGGGTTCCGCCGCGGGCGTCCCACCTGAAACCAACCACTCGGTCCGGGCGTTCACGCTGGAACGGTCCACACTTGGATGTTGGCGCGGGCCACTGGAAACGAACGCCGGGCTCCAGGTGCCTTTCCGCTCGGATGATCCCGTCGGTTGTGAGACAAGCTGGTCACGCTCATGACCTCGAGGTGAACGGCACCCCGATCATGACGGTTGGAGGTCGCTCGACTTGTCCCCTCACCGGTTCGGCGCGTGGCCGCACGCGATGCCCGAGATGATGAGCTTCTGCACGTTCGACGTCCCCTCGACGACCTGCAGCGACTTGGCGTCGCGGTAGAGCCGCTCCGCCGGGTACTCCGTCGAGTAGCCGTACGACCCGTAGATCTTCATGCACTCGTTGGCCGCGTGCACCGCCGCCTCGCTGGCCTGCAGCTTGGCCAGCGACGTCTCGTACTGGTTCGGCCGGCCGTTGTCCTTGAGCCACGCCGCCCGGTACACCAGCATCCGCGCCGACTCGTGCTCGAGCGCCATCTCCGCAATCTGCGCCTGCACCATCTGGTGCTGCGAGATCGGCTTGCCGAACTGGGTCCGCTCGTTGGCGTAGCTCACGGCGGCGTCGAGGGCGGCGCCGGCGACCCCGAGGGCCCCCGCCGCGCAGCCCAGCCGGGTGTTGTTGAGCTGCCACATGCAGATCTTGAACCCGTCGCCGGGCTCGCCGAGCAGGGCGTCCTTGGGGAGCTTCGTGCCGTGGAACGCCATCTCCCCGGTGGGCGCGCAGTGCAGGCCGAGCTTCGTCTCGATGTCGGTCGCCACGAAGTTCTCGACCTTCTTCGGCTCCAGGATGAACGCGCTCATGCCGCGGTGCTTGCGCTCCGGGTCGGTCATGACGTAGAGCAGCCCCGCGTCGCCCTGGGTGGCGTTCGAGACCCATATCTTGCTGCCCGTCAGCTCCCAGTGGCCGCCCATGTCGCGGGCCACGGTGGTCATGCTCGCCACGTCGGAGCCGCTCTCGGGCTCGGTCATGCCGAAGAAGCCGATCCGCGTCCCCGCCACCCAGCCGGGGATGAACCGCTCCCGCTGCTCGGAGGTGCCGAACTTCGCCACCGTCAGGGCCGGCCCCAGGTTCTGCATGTTGAACGGCAGCCGCCACGATGCCGAGACCTTGGCGATCTGCTCGGCCATGAGCACCGACTCCATGAAGCCGAAGCCGGTGCCCCCCAGCGATTCCGGCAGGGCGCAGGAGAAGAAGCCCAGCTCGCCCATCCGCCGCACCCGGTCGAGGCGGAACTCGTGGTTCCTCTCCTCCTCCACGAGGGTCGGCGCGATGTCGTTCTCGGCGAACTCGCGCGCCGTCTCCTGCACCAGCTTCTGCTCGTCCGTCAGCTCGAAATCCATGCCCGTCGTCACTCCCCGATCGTCGCCAGCGGATCGTCTTCCTCGACCTGGTCGCCGACCGCGACCCGCAGCGCCGTCACCGTGCCGTCCGACGGCGCGTACACCACCGTCTCCATCTTCATCGCCTCGAGGACCAGCAGCTCGTCGTCCTCCTCGACCGCGTCGCCGACCGCCACCGCGATCGACAGCACCTTCCCGGCCAGCGGGGCCGCCACGTCTTCCGCCATGTCGTCTTCCTTCCCAACCTCTGGTCGCCGTCCGCCCGGCCGTCCTGCCTGGCAGTCCACCGCCTCTGCGGCGCGGCCTTCCCGACGAACCTTCGGGAA
Source organism: Vicinamibacterales bacterium (assembly GCA_965207675.1). Lineage (GTDB taxonomy): Bacteria > Acidobacteriota > Vicinamibacteria > Vicinamibacterales > UBA8438 > JAJEEA01. The sequence goes on along the minus strand of CBDBMY010000011.1, from coordinate 1,263,409 downwards.
GTCCACGACTCCGTCGGAGCCGGCGCGGTTCCACGTCGACGGTCCCCGACCCGACAACACCCGCCCGCCGCTCGAGCCCAACCACGTATCCGGAGCCCTGGGGCCCCTGGCCCGCACGTCGCTGCCGCGCAACCGACCCTGGCGAGCGCCGATGGCTCCCTCCCCGCTACCGCAGCATCGTCAGGAAGATGCCGGCCGCGATGACGGTGCCGATGACGCCGGCCAGGTTCGGGCCCATGGCGAACATCAGCAGGTAGTTCTTGCGGTCGGCCTCGGCCCCGACCTTGTGGGCGACGCGCGCGGCCATCGGCACCGCCGACACCCCCGCCGCCCCGACCAAAGGGTTGATCTTATCGCTCGTGAACAGGTTCATGGCCTTGGCCAGCAGAACGCCGCTCGCGGTGCCGAGGGCGAAGGCGGCGAGACCGAGCGCGAAGATGAACAGCACGTCGGCGCGCAGGAACGTCGGCGCGTCCATCGTGGCCCCCACGCTCACCCCGAGGAGGATCGTGACGATGTTCATGAGGGCGTTCTGCGCGGTGTCCGTCAGCCGCTCGACCACCTTCGACTCGCGGAAGAGGTTGCCGAGCATGAACATCGCGATGAGCGGGGCCGAGGCGGGCACCAGCAGCACGATGCCCATCGCCGCCGCGATCGGGAAGACGAGCTTCTCGCGGGCGGTCACCTTGCGCGCCTTCCTCATCCGGATCTTCCGCTCCGCCTCCGTCGTCAGCAGGCGCATGATCGGCGGCTGGATGATGGGCACCAGCGCCATGTAGGAGTAGGCGGCGACGGCGCAGGCGCCGAGCAGCTCGGGCGCGAGCTGCGAGGCGAGGAAGATCGTGGTCGGCCCGTCGGCGCCGCCGATGATGCCGATGGCCGCCGCCTCCTCCAGGGTGAACCCGAACGCGTGGGCGGCGAAGAACGTGACGTAGACGCCGCCCTGCGCCGCCGCCCCGAGGAAGATCAGGCGCGGCTGAGACAGCAGCGGGCCGAAGTCGGTGTGCGCGCCCAGCCCGAGGAAGATGAGCGGGGGGATGACCTCCCACTCGATGCCGTAGTGGTAGAAGCGCCAGATGAGGCCCTCGCCGGGGGTCATCAACCCGGTCAGGGGCAGGTTCGCGATGAGGATGCCGAACCCGATCGGCAGCAGCAGCAGCGGCTCGTATTGGCGGTGGATGGCCAGGTAGACAAGTGTCAGCCCGATCGCCCACATGACGACCATGCCCGGGGTGACGGCCAGGATGCCGAGCTGATCGAGGAAGGCCACTAGTCGGATGCCGGGTCGGCCGGGGCCGATTCGGGGGCGGGGCGGCCGAGGACGGCGGCGAGAACGCGCATCAGGACGTACAGGACCGCGATGCCGGCGAAGACCCCGATGACGCCGTTGACGAAGATGTCGGTAGCCGTGGTCACCGGACGCTCCCCCGCCGGTCGAGCGGCGGGACCGCGACAATTATACGGCGTATGATGATCGCCGATGTCCGCCGCGCGACGCCGGCGCTCCCGGCCACCCAAACGGCACGCACCGTCCCCGGCGGACCCTGGCCGGGCCGCCGCCGCTTCCGGACCGGCCGGGGCCTCTTCCACCCTCCCGGTCTGGGCGGTTCCCCTGGGGCTGACCCTCGCGCTCCTCGCGGTGTCGCTGGCGCCGCGCGTGCAGTCCAACGCGGTCCTCGCCGGCTCGTTCCAGGCCGCCGCGGCGGCGCTGGCGATCTGGCAGGCGGTCCTCTGGCTGCGCCTGCGGGCGGAGCCGGCCGGCCGGTCGTTCCAGGTCGTCCTGCGGCCGCAGCACTACCTGCAGGCCGCGGTCCAGCTCTCGGTGTTCCTCTACTGGGGGTACTTCTGGCGGCCCGTCTACGACCACGCGTGGCTGCTCGTCGGCCAGCTCCTCTTCGCCTACGCGTTCGACCTGCTGCTGGCGTGGTCGCGCCGCGAGCGCTACGTGCTGGGGTTCGGCCCGTTCCCCATCATCTTCAGCACCAACCTCTTCCTCTGGTTCCGCGACGACTGGTTCTACCTGCAGTTCGCGATGCTCGCGGCCGGCTTCATGGGCAAGGAGTTCGTGCGTTGGCGGCGCGAGGGGCGCAGCACGCACATCTTCAACCCCTCCGCCTTCTCCCTGGGCCTGTTCTCGCTGATCCTGCTCGCGACCGGCACCACCGACCTGACGTGGGGCCAGGACATCGCATCTACCCTGACCCTCGCCCCGCGCATCTACCTGTTCCTGTTCCTGATCGGCCTCGTCGTCATGTACGCGTTCTCGATCACCCTGGTCGCCGGCTCGGCCGCGATCGTGCTCTTCGGGTCGAGCGCGCTGTACTCGGCGGTCACCGGGGTGCCGTACTTCATCGACTCGGAGATCCCGAGCGCGGTGTTCCTCGGGCTGCACCTGCTCGTCACCGACCCGTCGACGTCGCCGCGGACGCCGCTCGGCAAGGCCCTGTTCGGGACCCTCTACGGGGCGGGGGTGTTCGGGCTGTACGCGCTGCTGGGGACGCTGGGCCTCCCCACCTTCTACGACAAGCTGCTGTGCGTGCCCCTGCTGAACCTGAGCGTGCAACGCATCGACCGGCTCGCCGCCGCGATCCGCGCCCGTCGCGAGGCGGCATCGGGGCCCGAAGGAATCCGGGCGGCGACGTCGGCCGGTCCGCTGCAGGCCAACCTCGTCCACATGGCGGTGTGGGCGCTGTTCTTCGGCGCGATGACCGTGGCGGGAGCGACCGATGGCCGGCACCGCGGCGACACCGTCCCCTTCTGGGAGCGGGCCTGCGCCGACGGCCGGCCGCAGGCGTGCGCGCGGCTGGTGCAGATCCAGACCAACTACTGCAGCGACAACGCGGGATGGGCGTGCAACGAGGTCGGCGTGCACCACCGGGAGGGGACCGTGGTCGCCGCCGATCCGGAGCGGGCGCTCGAGCACTTCGCACAGGCCTGCGAGCTGCGCTTCCAGGCCGGCTGCGTCAACCTGCTCGACCCGGGGTCGACGATCCGCACCGACCCGCGCGCCCTCGATCTGCGGCTGCTATTGAGGGAGGCCGGCCCCAACCTGCTGGACATGCCCGAGCCGGCGCTCTACGCTCGGGCCTGCGACCACGGTTGGTCGTTCGCCTGCCGACCCTGAACCCCGACATGTCTCCGAGCCCTCGCGGCGCACATCGACCCCCTTGCGGCTCCTCGCCGGCCGGCTGCCGGTCTCCGGGGGATCTTCGACAGGAAGTTGAGGCGTCGCCCTGCAAGACGCGGGTGCAGACGCGGGTGCGGGCGCCGGGCCCGATGGAGCGACGTGTCCGCGCGGCCCAGCCCAGGCCGTTCCCCGCGATCGAGAACCCGACGGGACCCGGAAGGTGATCTCGACGATGCTGTCGTGCACCACGGGCCCGGGGTCAGCCTTGCGCTCCGACGCGCCGCGCGACGCAACGACCACGGTTTGACCCCGGTCGGTAGCGATGTCCACCAGCACCTCTCCCCCCGCCCCCGCCGACACCGGCTCACCCGGCGTGATCGGACCCGCCATCCTGGCCCTGCTGGTCGCGGGGGCGGCCGTCTGGCTCGGGGTCCAACCCGTTCCTGGAGGCCGCGGTGCGACGGCCGGCGCCCCGTCGGCACCGGCGATGCCGGCCGAGCTGCCGGGATTCCGCGCCGACGCCTGGTTCCTGCCCGACGACGCGCAACTCGGCTTCGTCGAGGTCCCCGCCGGGCCGTTCCCGATGGGCGCGGACCCGACCACCGACTCCGAGGCGTTCGACAACGAGCGCTGGTCCGCGTCGTCCGCCCAGGGGACGGTGGACCTGCCCGCCTACTTCATCGGCCGCTACGAGGTCACCGTCGCTCAGTTCGCGGCCTTCGTCGCCGCGACCCGGTTCCCCGCCGACCCGCAGGCCCTCGAAGCGCCCCCGGACCACCCCGTCGCCAACGTGTCGTGGCCCGACGCCCTCGCCTACTGCCGGTGGCTCACCGGCACGCTGCGGGACGCGCCGCACACGCCGGAGGCACTGGCGGAGCACCTGGAAGGTGGCTGGCAGGTCACCCTTCCTTCAGAAGCGCAGTGGGAGAAGGCGGCGCGCGGAACCGACGGGCGGCGCTATCCCTGGGGCGACGAGATGCGCCGCGACCGCGCCAACCCCCAGCGCGGGACCGCCGGGCCGGCCGGCGGCGTCCCGTGCCCCGAGTGCGCCTACGGCCTGCTCGACATGAGCGGCAACGTCTGGGAGTGGACGCGCAGCCCGCTCCAGCCCTACCCGTTCGACGCGGAAAGCCCCGGGGACCTGAACGCCGACGCCCTCTGGGTCATGCGCGGCGGCTCGTTCACCGACCCGCCCCGCAACCTGCGAACCACCACCCGCGGCGGCGCCGACCCCGGCGCCCGCCGACCCTTCATCGGCTTCCGGGTCGCCCTCTCGCCGCCCCGGTAGCCGCCGTCAGTCGCGCGGGCCAGCCCCCGCCGCCAACCGGGCGTCCTCCTCGAGCACTCGCGCGCCGCGCAGGATGCCGCCGAACGAGTAGTTCGCCTCGTGGCAGGCGTACTCGTAGACCCGGCTTTCCGAGGCGGGCCAGATGTACTCGCCGCTCCAGGGGGCGGTCCACACCGTGGGGTCGTCCACCGTGAACTGGTAGAGCAGCGTGTCGGCGTCGAGCCGGGTGAACCGCTCGACCACGTGCAGGTTCCGGGACGCGGCGCCGAACGACGGGTTGTCGGTGAAGTTGGTGGTGTCGACGACGAGGGTGTCCCCCTCCCAGCGGCCGACCGAGTCGCCGAGCCAGCTCCGAATCTCCGGGGGATCGTGCGCCGCGTTCATGCGGACGATGCGGGCGTCGTGCACCATCTCGACCAGGATCACCACCGTGTCCTCGGTCTGCACGATGCGCTTCATGTTGTTGTAGAGCACCGAGAGCATCGGGGGGCCGGCGGTCGAGCCGAACCCCATGAGGCACCGCTCGGCGTGGGGGCGCTGCTCGGGGTTGTCGTAGGGGCCGGGCGCCTCGAGGTCGTCCTCGAGCCACCAGGCCGTGCCGTCGTTGGCCCGGCCCCGGGCGCGGGCCGCCCGGGCGGCGCGCGCGCTCTCGGTCAGGGGCGGCTGCCGGCCGTTCGGCGGGTCGGTGATGATCGAGGTGCGGATGAGCCCGTCGATCTGGAAGGCGGCGTCGCCGCGGTCGATCCAGAAGGTGTTGTAGCCGCCGACGTTCCCGGCCGCGCCACCCGAGCCGTCGCCCCCGACGGGCGGCGCCTCGCGGTCGCCGTCGCCGGTCTCGAACCCGGCCCGCTGCTGCTCCGCGCGAGCCGCGGCCCGTTCATCCGACCCGGCCGGGGCGAGACCGAACACACGGGCGAGCCCGTCGGGGTCCGACGCGATGATCGCCGCCTCTTCCTGGGTCAGGGTCAGCCGGTCGCCGAACTCCCGCGGCCGCTGCAGCGGGGTCACGGTGGAGGTGTCGTAGGTGCCCGACAGGTCCGGGCGGCCGGACGGCGTGCGGGGGATGTCGGCATCCTGGCCCGCCGCGGTGAAAGGTCCCGCAGCCGAGATCAGACCGGCAATGCCGAGACACAGCGCGATTCGACGAGGCATGGGATTGCTCCTTCCGTGTTGAACCGATATCGCCCGAAACCGGCGCCCGGTCCGACGAAGCGGCCAGCCCGCCCTCCGCCGGGCTGCCACGCGGGCTCCGGGGCGGGACGCGGCCCCGGCTGCGCCCCCGCCCGACCCTCCGATCGTCAGCGCCGCTCGGCAGCGCGCACGCCGACCCATCCTCGGTCGGCACGGCGTCCGGGCGGCCGGCCCGGAAACCCCGTCGCCACCGGCCCGCCCCGGCTCGAAGCCCACGTCCGGCGGCTTCGGCCGCCGGCCGATGCACCGCCTCAGTTGCTCGCGCGCAGCGCCGTCAACCCGCGCTGGAACAGGCGCTCGATCTGGCTGCTGGTGCGGAAGTCGGCGAGTATCTCCGCGCGGCGGCTCGTGCGCAAGCTCCCGATGATGAACCGCAGCATCGTCGACATCACCGTGCCCTCTTCGGTGCCGGTCGCCGCGAACCGGCGCTGGAAGTCCCTCAGCGTGGCCGCGAAAGCAGGCTCGTGCCAGCGCTCCACCCCCGGCTCGAGGCGCACGAACTCCTCGAGCACCGTCACGAACTCGGCCGGCGGCGGCCGGTGCCAGAACGAGACGTCGGGGCCGAACTCCTCGACGTACGACGGCAGATAGACGTTCGCCCCGGCCGGCACGCGCCGCACCAGCGCCGGATTGAACCGCTTCAGCTCGTCGGTCGACAGTCCGGTCGTCCGGCGCAGCTCGGCGAGGGACAGGCTGCGCGGCGTGCGCATTGCGAAGATGGGCGCCTGCGGCGTATTGGCCATCAACCGCGTCACGTTGACGGCGTTGCCGAACACCATCTCGGAGTACAGGTACGAGACGGGACCGTAGCTGCGGAACAGATTGCGGTAACGCCGGATGGAGACGCCCCGCAGGTCGCGCGCGTATCGCGAACCCAGAAAATACTGCTCGCGGGTATCGGCCCCACCGAGCCGCATGCCGTTGATGACCACCCGGCCGACGTTGACCCCGCCCGCGTGATGCTCGGACAGGGCCGGGATGACGCTGCCGTACATCGTGGACAGAATGGTGAGATGCGCCGCGCAGTACGGCGCCTGCGTCGTCTGGTTGTACACCTCGATGACGTTCGGATCGAGCCGATCCAGGGAGTTCCAGTTGCGCCGCAGCCACTGGCAGAGGCCGAGCGCGTCCGCCCGCGACCGCGCCCTGCCGTTCAGCCCCGACTCCAGCAGCGCCTTGGCCAGGCCGATGTCGGGGGCCACGCCGAACCGCTCGTAGATCGTCGCCCATTCGTGGAGGAAGCGGCCGTAGCGCTCGGCATTGGGAGCGATGAACCCTCCGCGCGTAGCGTTGTGGATGACCCGTCCCCCGGCCAGCGGCTCCAGCAGGTCGGCCACGCGGTCCCGCCGGCGCCCCAGGCCCGACGGCAGCCGGACCCCGTCGAGGGCCGCCCTGAGGGCCGGTTCGTACCAGACGCCCTCCTCGGCCCAGTTGCGGGCATTCGCCGGGAACGACGCCAGCAGGCGGCCGTCGACCCCGCTCGCAAAGAGGATCCGGCCGTCCGGGATCGTGAAGACGTGCTCCCAGAACGGATGCGCCGGGCGGTGCTCGGCCATCGCCGCGAGGTCCGCCTGGTAGCGGGCGGCCAGGAACGGCGTCGCCGCCGGCTCGACCGGCCCCCGGGGCTCGGCCGCCGCACCCTGCGCCGGCTCCCCGGCGGGCGCGGGCTGCCCTTCCGTCGGCGCAGCCGGCTCTTCGGCAGGCGCCGCCGCGCCGACGGGCGCGGCCGCCTGACCCCGAGCCGGCCCCGCGTGCAGCACCGACCGGTCGGAGCCTCCCGCCGACCAGAGGAGAACGACGACCGCGGCCAGCGCGGCGAGGCCGCGCAGGATGCCGATACGCTTCACGACGACGAGCAGTTGCCTCTCCATGTCGCCCCCCAGCAAGACAACACGGACCCCCCTACGGCCTCACCCGCATGTACTTCTGAATCTTCCGCGGCCGCGGCTCGCCGCCGTAGATGTTGCCCTCGCCGTCGACGGCCACGAACTCGGCCCCGTTGCCGGCGGGGTCGCGGGGGTCGCCCCACGGGTAGAGGATGAACTCGGTGACCCAGCCGGTGGCCACCTCGCCGATGCGGATGCCCATCTCCCAGCCGGGGTTCTGCAGGTCGTCCGACTCGGAGTCGGCCACGAAGATGCGGCCGTGGTCGTCGAAGGCGATGCCGCTCGGGCGCCCGAACTGCGTCCACTGCGCGAGGAAGTTGCCCTCCTGGTCGAAGATCTGGACGCGGTTGTTCGACCGGTCGCCGACGAAGACGCGCCCGTCTTCGTAGATGTCGATCGCGTGGAGGGTGCGGAACTCGCCCGGCGCGTAGCCGGTCTGGCCCCACTCCATGAGGTAGTTGCCGTCCTTGTCGAACTTCACGACCCGGTTGTTGGTGTCGTTGGCGTGGCCGTCGGCGATGAAGATGTCGCCGTTGTCGGCGATGGCGACGTCGGCCGGCGCGTTGAAGTGGTCGGGGCCGGCGCCCGCCTGGCCGGGGGTGCCGAGGGTCATCAGCACCTCGCCGGTCGGGCTGAACTTGACGACATAGTGCCCGCGGGTGTCCCCCTCCGGAGTCCTGGCCTCGGACACCGCGTCGGTGACGTACACGTTGCCGTCGTCGTCGACGTCGAGGCCGTGCGGCCAGATGAACATCCCGCCGCCGAAGCTGTCGACGGTGTTGCCGTCCATGTCGAACTTGACGACGGAGTCGAGGTCCGAGTCGAGGCACTCGAAGCCGAAGAACTCGCCGGGCGCGTCGCACCGGATGACCGCCCACAGGTGCTCGCCGTCCGGATCCATGGTCACCTTGCCGACCGCGCCCATCTCCCGGCCGTCGGGCAGCTTCGCCCAGCCCTCGACCTGTCGATACGGATTGGGCAGCACCTGGGCCCGGTGCACGCTGGTTCCGACCACCGCCAGGGCCACGGCCAGGACCACCACGTTCAGGATTGTTCTCGACATCGTCATCCACCTCACTCTAGGCAAAAGACTGACCCCGGGGCCGGCATCCGCCGGCCGACGACACACGACATCGCGGTCCGCGACCGGTCGGGAAGACCGCAGCCGCGCACGTTGGCGCCAATTATACTCTCGGCGTGTCGTGGGAGATCCGCCATCGTTCCGCCGTCCCCCGCTGGTCGCACCGGGACCCCGTGGAAGGCGGTAATCCGTTCCCGGCAAGGGACCCGCGGCGGGAGGCCTGGGACGCCGCCACGCGCGAGGCGAGGCGGGCCCTCGACCGCTGCGACGCCCATGTCGCAGCCACCGCCCGGGTCACCCTCGACCCCGTCGTCTACCGCGCACAGCTCATCGATCTCGCGCTCCGGCGCTTCGGCATCTGGGCCGAGCGCGGGCTATCCGTGGTGTCGAACGACGAGGCGCTCGACGACTACCGGCGGTGGCTCGACGTCTACGTGGGAAACTGGCTGGGCTACGTGGCCGAAACGTGTCCCCGGGTCGAAACCGGAGAGGAGCTGCCGCGCCGGCTCACCGCGGCGCGCGGCCGGTGGCAGGAGGCAGCTCGCGCGGCCGTCGCAGGCGCGGCCGGCGCGAAATCCGCGACGCCCTGAGAACGGGGACGCGGTGCCCGCGACCTGTATGGCTCGGGCCCCGGAACTCTGCCTCTGGCTCCCCGCCACCGGGAGACACCGCCCCCCGCCACGGGGATACACGGGGTCCCGGTCACCAGGAGACACCGGATCCCCGTCACCGGGAGACACCGGGTCCCGGTCGCCGGGAGACGCCGGCTCCCCGCAGCGGGGACAGGCCGGCTCCCGGCCACCGGGGGACACCGGCCCCCCGGCAGCCGAAAGACGCGGCGCGCGGTTCAGCGACTCACTGCTGCTCGTCGCCGGTGTCCTCCTCCATCAGGTAGTCCCAGTGGCGGGCGGCCTGGGACAGGATCGGCGCCAGGTCGCCGGCCAGCAGGTACCCCTGGTCGACGAGGGCCAGCGCCGCCTCCGTCACCAGGCCCAGATAGGCGGCCCGGCTGCCGTAACGCTCCTCGATCGAACGCCGCGAGTCGCCTCCGCGCTCCCGGTCCTCGGCCGTCAGCGGGAACGGGATGTACGAGCCCTGCATGCTCGAGAGCACGTCGGTCGGTCCCGCCCCGGCGCGGAAGAGGTTCCAGCCGGTGTAGGTGGCCAGCGGCACCGCGACCTCCGGCATCATCAGCCCGCCCGTCTCGTTGCCGTCGGCGTTCACCGCGGGCACGAGGATCGGGAAAGCGGACAGCACCTCGGGCGGCTGCACCGTCACGAGGCCCTCGGTCCGGAACGCCGGGCCGTACACGGCACGGTAGGCGAGGTGCGGCTCGGCCGGCTGGCCCACGCCGGGCAGCGCGGGGAACCCCACCGCGTCCCACGCGACGAGGTCGCCGTCGGCGATGCGCGGGTAGACGCTCGCCGGGGGCAGCGCCGTCTCGTCGCCGACCCACTGGTCCATCGCCAGCAGCAGCGGCCGCAGGAACCACGAGTAGTCGTTGGGGTTGCTGGGCTGCTGGCCGCTCGTGCGCCGCGGCGGGAAGCGGCCGGGGCCGTGCTGCCCGCCCGCGAACGAGTAGATGCGCACGTTGTCCATCAGCGGGGCGTCCGACGCGCCGTCGATGGTGGTGTGGATGAGCGACGCCGCCCGGCCCCAGTACTCGTAGGACGAGTTCGTGTAGAAGACCTTCGGCATGTGGCCGGGCTGGATGGCCGAGAGCAGGCCGTCCTGCATGTCCGTCTCGGGGTCGTGCTGGGCGACGTCGGTGAACGGGAAGATGTCGCTCGGGTAGAGCTTGTTCAGGAACGGGTGGCCGTCGCGCGACGGCTGGGCGAAGCGGTGGTTGAAGCTGCCGCGCCCGCCGCCGGCGACGTGCGACATGATCCCGTCGAACGCGCGGCGGTCCTGCTCGTCGCGGTTGTAGCCGTGGTAGAGGAACGTCCGCAGGAAGCGTCCGCTCTGCGACACCCCCCAGGCGATGGCGTGGTCGATCGAGCCGGCCGTCAGCCCCAGCTCGGGGCTATCGTCGTACTTCATCCGCGAGATCATGTCGCGGACCGCGGCGGGCCCGAGGCCGACCAGGGCGGGGTCCTTCGCCATGTAGACGACGTCGTAGAGCTTGTGCGGCTCGAAGCCGCCCTCCAGGTAGACGCGGGTCGGGTCGTCGACGACCTCGCCGTTCGCCTCGCGCCGCGCGAAGCGCCACTGGTCGCGCGGCACTACCCGCCGCGGCTGGCCGGCGCCGTCGCGGACGGTCATCACGTTGGCGGGGTCGTCGGGGTCGGCGACCTCGTAGGCGATGTGGCTCCGGTCGGCGAGCGACCGGTCCCAGGTGCGCTCGTTCACCACCACCTCGCTCCGCACCAGCCCCGTGATGGTCGCCCCGTCGTCGGTCGCCACCGGCGTGTGCAGCCGCATCTGGCCCTCGCGCACCGGCACGTCGAACTGCCAGCCGAGCCACAGCAGCGAGAAGCCGTTCTCGAGCAGGAACCCGTCGCCCATCTCCTCGGCGCTCTGCGGGTAGCGGCTGCCGGCGGCGTTGTTGAAGTAGCCGAGCATGCCCTTGCCGCCGCGGTTCGACACCTCGTAGAGGACGGTGCCGTTGCCCCGCGCGACGTCGGCCGGCTTCAGCAGGTAGAAGTTGGAGCGGAACTCCACCATGCCGCGGTCGTTCCGGGGCGCGAGGTCGATGTCGGTGACGACGCGGTTGGCGGGGTTCGCGGGGTCGACCTCGAAGTGCACCATGCCGCTCAACGCCTCGTAGGGGCCGGCGAGGCCGTAGGCGCGGCCATCCGCGACGTCGTGGCGGGCGTCGACCTCGATGCGCACCACGTCGGCCGACGCGGTGGCCGCGAGCAGCAGGAGCGTAGTGGCGAGCGCGGAAACAGGACGGGTCATGGTCAGGGTCCTCCCGGTCGGGAACGGTCCAATGCTGTTTCGGTTTCCTGTTAACGCCAATCATAGATCGACCGGCGCCGTCCCGCGCGCCCTGATCAACCGGTCTCCAGCACCTGCGAGACGGCGGTCACGATGCGGTCCCATTCGCGCCTCCGGGCCGCGAGCTGCCGCCGGCCGGCCGCGGTGAGGACGTAGGACTTCACCCGCCGCTTCTCGGCGCTGGTCGTCCACTCGCCGGCGATTCCACGCCTCGTGATCGAGCCGGTGCAGGGCCGGGAAAAGCGACCCCGGCTGCACGACGAACGTCCCCCGCGTCACCTGGCGGATCCGCTCGGCGATGGCCACGCCGTTGAGGGGACGCAGCTCGAGGGTGCGGAGGATGAGAAGGTCGAGGGTGCCCCGCAGGAGGTCGGCCTTGTCGGATCGCGGTCTCATGTCTTCGCTCCGGTGACGAATAATTATAGACATTCGATATTGAAATCATATACCTTCTCGTGGCAGGCGGCAAAGGGGGAAATGCATGCGCTGGCTCGACGCGATCGTCCTGCGGCTCCGCACCGCGCTTCGGCGTGACCTCGCCAACCGTGATCTCGACGCGGAGATCGCCTTCTACCTCGAGCAGGAGGTCGAGAAGAACCGTGCCCACGGTCTGAGTCCGGAGGAGGCGCGGAGACAGGCGCGGCTCGCGTTCGGTTCACTCGACGCGGCCAAGGACGACTGCCGTGCCGCATGGGGTTTCCGGGCCGTCGAGAACCTGTTCCGCGACGTACGCCACGGGCTGCGCGGGCTTCGGCGATCGCCCGGCTTCACGGCGATGGTGCTGCTGACGTTGGGCATCGGCATCGGCGCGACCACCCTGGTGTTCACGGTGGCATGGGCGTTGTGGCTGCGCCCCCTCCCCTACCCGGAGGCGGAGCGGCTCGTCGCCGTCGAGGCGATGCGCGTTGCGGGTCCGGCGAACGCCATCCGGCATCCGTCGTTCTTCGCGTGGCGCGACGGGGCCGAGACGCTCGACGCGGTCGCCGCCATGGAGTTCTCGTCGCGCGACGAGAACCTCGCCCTGCGCGGCGAGCCGGAGCGGGTCGCTACCCTCATGGTGACCGCGGGCTTCTTTCCGCTGCTGACCAACGAGCCGTTCCCGGCCGGCCGCGGCTTCGTGGCCGCCGACGAGGAGCTCGACGCGGAGTCGGTCGTGGTGCTGAGCCACGGGTTCTGGATGAGCCGCCTCGGCGGCGACCCGACGGTGGTGGGCGAGACGCTCCGGCTCGACGGCCGGCCGGCGGTGGTCAGGGGCGTCGCCCCGGCCGGCTTCCGCTTCCCCGGCAGCGACCGCGTGGACGTGTACCGCCCGCACCGCTTCCCGCCGATGGTCTGGAATGACGGCCGGCGGGCCTTCATGATCATGGTCCGGGTGATCGCACGGCTGGCTCCGGGGCAGTCCGTCGACGGCGCCGCCGCCGAGCTCGACGTCGTTCGCCGGCAGGCGGCGGCCTCGTTCTTTCCCGAGCCCGGATTGTCCGGCGCGGTGTCGGAGATGACGGGCGACGCGCTCCGCCTCCGACCGCTGCATGAGCAACTGGTCGGCGACGTCCGGGTCCGGGTATGGCTGTTCTCGGGCGCCATCGCCCTGCTACTGCTCATCGCGTGCGCGAACGTGGCCAACCTGCAGGTGATCCGGACCCTCGGACGACAGCGCGACCTCGCCGTGCGCCTGACGATGGGTGCCACCCGGCGGCGCGTGGCCGCGCAGTTGCTGACCGAGACGCTGGTGCTGGGAAGCGCGGCCGCCGCCGTCGCCCTCGCCACGCTCACGCTGGGCATGGGAGGTCTCCGCGCGTTGCTCGCCGACGCCGCGCTGTTCGCGGACACCATCCGGCTGGACGGCACGACCCTCGGCTTCGCCGCGGCCACCCTCGCGGTGATGTGCCTGGTCAGCGTCGGCGCCGCCCTCGCGTGGCTGCCGCGCTTCCTGCACCGGGCGGCGGCCGGCCTGCAGAGCGGGGCGGCGATCCCGCGCCGGCGGCTGCAGAGCACGCTGCTGAGCGGGCAGGTTGCGCTGACGGTGGTCCTCCTCGTGAGCGCCGGCCTGCTGCTCACGAGCCTCGCCCGACTGACGGCCATCGACGCAGGTTTCGATCGCGGGTACCTGCTCACGTTCCGGGCGGTGTCTCACCGCCATGATCTGTCGCAACGCAGTGCGTTCGTCGACGGCATCCTCCAACGCGTCGGCGCCCTGCCCGGGGTGGAATCGGTCGCGATGACGAACCGCCTGCCCTTCGAATCGGCGGGGAGCGGCGGCACCAGGCTCCTCTTCGTCGGGCGCGACGCTCCCGTAGACCTTCCCCAGCGTATTCCGCACGACACCGTCAGCCCCGGCTACTTCGCCACGCTGGGCCTGCGCCTCGAAGCCGGCCGCGTCTTCACGGCGCGCGACAACCCGGACGCGCCGCCGGTCGTCATCGTAAACCGGACGTTCGTGCGGCGCTTCTTCTCCGGCGAGCCGGAGGCGCGAATCCTCGACCGCCCTCAGCTCGAGATGCCGGTTCGCAGCTTCGAGAGCGAGGAGGTGTCCATCGCGGGCATCGTGGCGGACGCCCGGACGGTGGGTCTCGCGGACGAGCCGGTTCCCCAGGTCTTCAAGCCGAGTACGCAGTTCCGCGTGCTCGATCCGGCGTTCGTGGTCCGGACCAGCACCGATCCGGCCGCCCTCGCCCCGGCAATCCGTGCCGAGCTGAGGGACCTTCACGCCGACATCCCCCTCTTCGACATGGCCACGGTCGACGACCGGGTGGCGCAGTCGGTCGGGTCCGAGCGGCTGAACACCCTCGTGGCCGGGGGGTTCGCGGCCCTCGCCCTGCTGCTCGCGGCCGTGGGCGTGTTCAGCATCGCCGCCCACGTCGCCGCGCAACGGCGCTACGAGCTCGGGGTGCGCCACGCCCTGGGCGCCACCAACCGGCAGCTCGTCACGCTGGTGGTGAGCCAGGCCCTGCGGCCGGTGCTCATCGGGTCGGCGCTGGGCGTCGGCGGCGCCCTCGCTTCGGGGCGCGTGCTCGACAGCCTGCTGTTCGAGATCGCCCCGACCGACCCGGCGTCGTTCGGCGCCGCGACGGTCCTGCTGCTGGGCATCGCCCTCCTCGCCAGCTACGTGCCGGCCCGCCGCGCCTCGCGGGCGGACCCGTTCGTGACCCTGCGGAGCGAGTGAGGCTGTGTCCGTACCTCGAGCGGGAGACGAGAGACGATTCCGCCCTCTGATGAGCCTGCTTGCCCCGATTCGTGTCCGCGTTGGCGTCCGTCACCGTCAATGCGCTGGACGACCTCCTGGTGCGCGTGGACTACGTTGCCGTCCCTGTGCAGGCCGGCGGTACCGAATCCCCACGCTCCGAGTGAGTGCACTACATCGCGTCGGACGGGCGCTACCGGCACGACCAGACACGCGCTGACGCTATCCCGACATCCGAGACCGGCTCCGCGTCGACCGCGTCCAGGTCTCAGTGAATCACTCTCTTCCCGAAGCCGTGCGTAGCGGACGCGTTCTCCCTGTCAACGTCGCGCCGCCCATCCGCCGGAGCTCAGCCACGTTGCCCGGGAGCGCGGCGACGACGGAAGACGGCGAGAAGACGCTGGGTCCGATTCGATTGCAGGGTCAAGCGCAGGTTCGAGAGTGTGTAGCGCCGTGCGCCCGCGGTCATGCGGCCGCCGCCGGGCCGCCACGTCCTCCGGTGGACCGACGCGGCTGCGGACCTCCGCCACAACGCATTGAGCGACCTGGACCGTGTCAGCCATGCGCCGCCGGCGGCGTTGCTCGCCGCCGGCGAGCGCACTTGGGCCCTGCGGGGCAGTCCTGGGGTCCGCCCCCGTCACGGCCGGTTTCGTCGAGTCGGCGACTTTGGCCGCCCGCGGACGTGAGCGTCTTAATCCCCTATATGCGGTTTTGGCTTGGGGTGCTGGCGGCGTTCGGCATGGGCATCGGCTGGTGGTTGTCTACCGGAGACTCCGGCGTGGTGCGCTGGGCGTTCTGGACGTTCATCGGGTTTCCGGCGGCCGTGTTGCTCGGCATGGCCCTCCCCATCGTCTACGGTGTCGCCTGCAAGTTGCTCTTTGGCGGAAAAGATGACGGCGAAGGGCCCCAGTGTCCCGGCTGCGGCGCCATCAAGCCCGACGTGCGGGCGGACGGCTCGTGCGCTGTGTGCGGACGGCCCTCTCTGCGTCGAAGCCCGCATGGATGGGAGAGGAACTATGGTTGATCGGACCGGATGAGGGGACTGCCGGAGTTGGATCCGACCAGATCGGAAATACACGGCAAGGGCTCGGGTCGAGAGGCGGGGAAAGGAGGGCGGAGCGATGGTGCACCCGGCCTGGCCCGAGTATCGCGACAACGCGGATTTTCTGGTGAACTTCGAGCCCGCCGTCGGCCCCGGTTTCTACCCGGGGGCGGGCGGGTTCTTCCATGGCTGCACCCTGCCGCAGGAGCCTCGCGTCGTGTTCTACGGTACCGACTTCGGAACGACGGGCGAGGCGGCCGCGGCGCGGGCGCGGGGCGGCGAGGCGGAGAACCAGCGGACCATCAAGCGGCTCCGTACGCTCGTCGATGAGGTCGCCCGCAACACCGGCGAGGATGTGGCGGACTGGTGCTACCTCACAAACGCGGTGCTCGGGCTCGCGAAGCTCAAGCCCGGTATCGTCGACGGGAACAACGACACGTACAAGGCGTACAGCAAGCCCGAGCACCGGCCGTATCGCGAGGAATGCGGCAAAGCTCACCGCGACTGGCTGCTGGGCCGCGGGCCGGTCCTGATCGTCCTCCTCGGCTCGCGGCACTTCATCGAATACGCCCCCGTCTGGTCGATCGCATTGCCCGAGCTTGTTGGCGAGGGTGGAGAGTGGCGCCGAGCTACGGTGCGCCGGATACTCGCGGGCGGCGCGGTGCGAGACGCGGGCGCGGGGCAGCGCGTCCAGGTGATGTACCACCCATCATCGCGGGGAGATTGGGATCGCTGTCGCGTGCAGGCTCGGGACACGCTCACGCGCGAAGTGAAGAGGCTGGCGGAGTTCGCAGCGGGGCGTTCGCGGGCAGGGTGAGGACGCCGACCGACCCTATTGTTGACTGTCGTGCACCACGGGGCAGACGCGCCGTCCGCCCCTCCGACGGGCGGTGCCATGGGTCAGCTTTCTCAGTGTCATGCTCTGTCGCCGCTTCATCGTAGGCGCACAGGCGTCGAAACCGCGGGTACACATCGCACCTTGAAGCGGATGCAGAGTCCTCACTGAGCCGCCAGACCGGACAGACGACCGACGACTCGCCGTATGCCGTCGAGTGCGAGTTGGTCGAGGAGGGCGGGGCGTTCGTGCCGTACGGCCGACATGGACCGCCCCGCCGCATCGTCTTCGTCGACGAGACCCTACGCACCCGAGCGCGGCTGACCCGCACCGGCCCCGACGGCGATGTGAGCCTGGGCTTGGCGGGAAGCTGGACGGCGGGGGCGGTGCTCGGCGATGGGGGCGAACCGGCTCGCTTCGATCAGGTAACGACGGGGCGCGCCACCACCTTCACCGCGAGGCGGGGCGACCGGGACTTCCGCGTACACGCGAACGGGACCCTGGTCCCCGAAGGTCCTCGCCTCCTGACCGAGGCGCGGGACGCGGGCGAGCTTCGGGCTTGGCCCCCTCCCGCAAGCAACCCGGACATCGCGCCGCCGCCCGGCGCCCTCCAGGAGCACGAGACCTTGCCGGGTGATAGCGGCTGTTGGCGGACGCATCCGTTCAGGTGCGCCATACTTGGCCGAAGCGTATGGCGTCCAAGCACACCAACGTCGAGTTCACGGACGAGTTCCGCGCTTGGTGGGACGGTCTCGGCATCCGAGACCAGCGAGCCGTCGCGAAGGTGGTCAACGCCCTGGTCCGGCGCGGTCCCCGCCTCCAGTTTCCGTACTCCTCCGGCATCAAGGGATCGCGGCACAGCCACATGCGGGAACTTCGCGTCCAGGGACGTCCACCGATCCGCGTGTTCTACGCCTTCGACCCCTACCGCACCGCCATCCTGCTGATCGCCGGCCACAAGACCGACTCGGAGCGCTTCTACCGCGACTACGTCCCGCGCGCCGACGCGATCTATGATGAGTACCTCCGCGAGATCGAGCAGGAACGGCGGCGCACCATCACGCCGGGAGGTCCAGAGCGATGAGCGGACACCACCCGTGGAGCGAGTTGACGAAGCACTTCACGCCGGAGGACCTGGAGATCGTCGAGGCCGGCACGGCCGAGATCGTCGCCGACAGCGACCGCCGTGAACGCCGGGCGGAGCACCAGGGCCGCCCGCCTCGAGCCTCCGGTCAAGCCGGCACCCCCCCGTCCCCGGCTGCCGCAGTGCCCGGTCACGACGGTTAGCCCTTTACGCCGTTGCGTCTCGTCAGGCTCGCGGGCTGCTTTCGGCCCGCTGGTCCCCTTGCCGCCATTCCAGGCGCTACGCCGGGTCCGCGGCGGGCTGCTAGAATGCGACAGGGCGCAATCGCAGTCCACGGGAGGAAACCATTGATCTCGACCGCCCGGACGGCCTTGGTGACCGCGACGGAGCTGCTCGCTCTGTCCTCGCGCCTCTCCATCGAGGGGAAGCGGACGGAGGTCGTGCGAGGAGATCTGATCGTGATGACGCCGGCGGGAGGGCGTCACGGACAGGTCGCCCACCGGGTCGGACTGGTCATCGGCAACCATGTCCTCGACCGCAACCTGGGACGAGTGTTCGCAGCCGAAACGGGGTTCCTGCTGCGGCGCGACCCGGACACGGTCCGGGCCCCCGACGCGGCGTTCGTCGCCGGCGAACGCCTGGGAACCGGCGAGACCCCGGCCGGGTTCCTGGAGATGGCGCCCGATCTCGCGGTCGAAGTGATCTCCCCCAGCGATTCCCCCGCCGCCGGTCAGTCCAGGGTCGACGACTGGCTGGCGGCCGGGACCCGGCTCGTCTGGGTCGTCGATCCGGAGACGCGGTCGGTGATCGTGCATCGCCCCGCTGGCGCTGCCGCCGTCGTCCCGGAAGCGGGCACGCTCGACGGCGCACCGGTGTTGGATGACTTCAGCGTGCATGTACGCGACCTGTTCACCTGAGGTGCACCCATGTTCCTGACCCGAAAGGCGTTGCCCCGGCGGACGGTGCTGCGCGGGCTCGGCGCCTCGCTCGCCCTGCCCCTGCTCGACGGCATGGTCC
Organism: Vicinamibacterales bacterium; assembly: GCA_965207675.1. Taxonomy (GTDB): domain Bacteria; phylum Acidobacteriota; class Vicinamibacteria; order Vicinamibacterales; family UBA8438; genus JAJEEA01. Next base: position 1,244,737 of record CBDBMY010000011.1, on the reverse strand, counting down.
CGGCGTTTGCGGCCATCCGCAACACCGCGGCGCGGCCGGTGCGCAGGCTCGCGGTGGTGTACGTGCCGAACGGCATGATGATGGAGCACTGGGTGCCGGCGGCCGAGGGCGCCGCCTTCGACTTCCCCGCCATCCTGCAGCCGCTCGAGCCGCTTCGCCGGCACGTGCAGGTGCTGTCGGGCATGCACGGTGTGGCCGGACCGGGACCGCATCCGCGGGCGTCGACGCGGTTCCTGACCGGGGTACCCGCAAAGCGGGGGGACGGGGCCGACGTTCTCGCCAGCGTGTCGATGGACCAGATCGCGGGCCGCGTCCTCGGCCGCGAGACCCAGCTCGCGACCCTCGAGCTGGCCCTCGACGGCCGCGACTTCGCGGGCTCGTGCGGCCTCGGCTTCAGTTGCGCCTACACCAACACCATCGCGTGGGCCGACGAGACGACCCCGCTGCCGATGGAGAACGACCCGCGCATCGTGTTCGAGCGCCTGTTCGGCGACGCCGGAAGCACCGACGCCGCGGTCCGGCAGGCCCGGCGGCGCAAGGACGCGAGCCTGCTCGACTCGGTGCGTGAGCGCACGCAAGATATCGCCCGCGAGCTGGGGCCGCGGGACAACCTCAAGCTCGACCAGTACCTGGACGCGGTCCGCGACGTCGAGCGCCGTATCCAGACCGCGGAGGCCCAGGCTGACCGCGACCTGCCGGTGGTCGCCCGGCCCGAGGGCGTTCCCGACACCTTCGGCGAGCACGCGAGGCTGATGTTCGACCTGCTCGCCCTCGCCTTCGAGACCGACCTCACCCGGGTCGGCACCTTCATGCTGGGGCGCGAGCTGACCGGCCGCACCTACGCCGAGATCGGGGTGCCCGACGCCCACCACCCCATCTCGCACCACCAACGCGACCCCGAGAAGCTCGCCAGGCTGACGAAGATCAACCTCTACCACGTGCAGCTCTTCGCCGGCTTCCTGGAGCGGCTGCGGGAAACCGCCGACGGCGACGGCTCGCTGCTCGACCACGCGATGATCGTCTACGGGGCGGGCATGGCCGACAGCAACGCCCATGCCTCGGACAACCTGCCGGTGCTCCTCGCCGGCGGCGGGGCGGGTCCGGGCGGACGCCACGTGCGCTACCCCGCCGACACCCCCCTCGCCAACCTGCACCTGACGCTGCTCGACAGGCTGGGCGTGCCGGTCGACTCCTTGGGCCACGCCACCGGCCCGCTGCCGCTCGAAGGGGTCACCGGCTGACTGAGCGTAGCGGCCGTCCAATCGGGAGCGTAAACGCCGTCCAATCGGGAGCGTAAACGCCGTCCAATCGGGAGCGTAAACGCCGTCCGTCTGGTATCGTAGGGAGCGTGGACTACCGGCCGCGGCTCGTGGACGCCGAGCTCGACGCGCTCCTCGAGGGGCTGCCCGCGGTGTCCCTGGAAGGCCCCAAGGCCGTCGGCAAGACAGAGACCGCGCTCCGCCGGGCCCGGACCGTCCATCGGCTGGACGACCCCCGCCAGCTCGAGATCGTCCGCGGCTCACCGGGGCGCCTCACCACCGGCGACCCGCCCATCCTCGTCGACGAATGGCAGCGTCTGCCGGCCTCCTGGGACCTCGTCCGGCGCGCCGTCGACCGCGACCCCCGTCCGGCGCGGTTCCTGTTGACCGGTTCCGCCGCGCCGAGCGACGCGCCGACGCACTCCGGGGCCGGCCGCATCGTCACCGTGCGCATGCGTCCGATGGCGCTCGCCGAACGGGCGATCACCACGCCCACGGTGCGTCTCGCCAGTCTGCTCGAGGGCGGCCGACCGGCGCTCGGCGGCGCCACCCGCCTCTCGCTCACCGACTACGCAGACGAGATCACACGGTCCGGCTTCCCGGCGTTGCGGAGCTACGACGGACGCCTGCTTCGCGCCCAACTGGACGGTTACGTCGACCGCATCGTGGAAAGGGAGTTCGTCGAGCTCGGCAAGGCCGTACGCAACCCGGGCGCGCTCCGTCGGTGGCTCACCGCCTATGCTGCCGCATCGTCGACGACGGCGTCCTACGAGACGATCCGCGACGCGGCATCGGCCGGCGAGTCCGACAAGCCGGCCAAGACGACCACCCGTCCCTATCGGGCCACCCTGGAACAACTGTGGCTCATCGAGCCGCTTTCCGCCTGGGCGCCGACCCGGAGCCGGCTGCGGCGGCTCGCGTTTGCCCCGGTGCATCAGCTTGCCGACCCCGCCCTGGCGGCCCGACTCCTCGGCGTCGACGCGGGAACCCTGGTCGACGGCGCCGCCGCAGGGCCTCCCATCCCCCGCGAAGGCACCCTCCTGGGCGCCCTGTTCGAATCGCTGGTCACGCTCTCGGTCCGGACCTACGCGCAGGCCAACGAGGCCCGCGTCGGGCACCTCCGGACCCGCGGCGGCGAGCACGAGATCGACCTCGTGGTCGAACGCCGCGACGGCCGCGTCGTCGCCCTCGAGGTGAAGCTCTCGGCGACCGTCGACGACGCGGACACCCGCCACCTCGCCTGGCTCGCCGAGCGCCTCGGCCCCGACCTGCTCGACGCCGCCGTCATCACCACCGGCCACGAGGCCTACCGGCGCGCCGACGGCATCGGCGTCATTCCGGCCGGCCTGCTGACCGCCTGACGCCCCGGCCTCGTCCGGCACCTACGCGGGGGGCTCGCGTCCACGTCGGCTCGTCCACGTCGGTCGACGCCTCGTCCGGCACCTACGCGGGGGGCTCCTTCCAGGGGCGCCGGTTCCACCGCCTCCCGCATGAGGGTCGGACTGCCCTCAACGTTGTGACTGCCTTGAAGATGTGGATCTGCCTTGAAGGTGTGGATCACGATGGCGGAAACGCCGATTCCGCTCCTCCGGCCCTGTCCTCCTGGCGGTGCAGGAACTCGCCGAAGAGCGGCACCGTGAAGTCGATTCTCCCCTCCCGCGGCGAGTAGCAGAGCCCCTTCGCGATCAGGGAATCGCGGAGCCGTTCCACGACGCCCTGCTCTGCGCCCTTCGCGCGCCCCTTGATGTCCGCCACGGCCTCTCCGATCCACGAGTCGTCATCGCTCCATGTCTCGATGGCGCGGACGACCTCGGCGTGGTGGGGCGCTTCTCCCAACGACGCCACGACCGCGAGGAAGGCCTGCTCCTCCCGGCTGGTCCGGTCGATCCGCACGCGAAAGAACCCTGCGTCGAGCTCACGGGTGGCGCGCGGCACGGCGATGTCCACGTCGTCGGCCATGATCTCGTCGGGTCCGTCCGCCGCGTCCCAGGCGTGCTTGCCGAACTCCTGGATGAAGTAGGGATAGCCCCTGGTCTCGGCCAGGACGCGATCGAGCGCCGCCCCGCGCCACCGGACTCCCTCCGCATCCGCCGGCCTCGCCAGCGCTGCTCGCGCGTCGGCCTCCGCCAAGCTGTTTATCGTCCGGAAGTGAAAAAGCCGTTCCGCGTACGTCTTGGCTTCACCGACGAGCCTGGGGACCGTCGGCAGACCCGCCGCCGCCGCCATGACCGGCAACTGTTCCTGGCTCACCCGATGCAACGCCACCATCAGGGCGCCGAGGTGTTCCCGCGGCAGGTTCTGCACCTCGTCAATCGTGACCAGCACTCCGACGCCGCGTGCGCGCGCCACCGCGCCGATTTCGAGGAACAGTCCGGCCAGGTCGCGATCGAGCAACCCCGAGTCGGCCGGGCCCGAAACCGGGTCCAGACCGATGACCACGTCTCCTTCACCCGGCAGCTTCCACTTGAGTTGAAACGACTTCAACACGCCAAGGGCCCGACGCGCGCGGTCCACCGCGATCTTGCCCGGCGACAGCGCTCGTAGCGCCCCATGCGCCAAGGCGCCCATCTCATCCACGAACTTGAGCTCTTCGGTGATCTCGACGGCGTGATGCACCCACCTGTGGCCCTCGGCCAAACGGCCGAACTCCCGGAGCAGCACCGTCTTGCCGACACCGCGCAGTCCGGTCAGAAGCACGCTGCGTTCGGGCTTTCCCAAGCCGAAGCGCTGGATGGCGACACGGCAGGTCGCGAGCTCGGCATCGCGGCCCACCAGTGCCGGCGGAGGGGCGCCGGCACCCGGGCTGTACGGGTTGCGGACCGGATCCATACGTTGCCCCAGCGCTACTCGTCGTTCGTCTTGCCAAGCCCTGACCGGAGCCAACCGTGCGACCGGCACGCCTCTCCCGACGTCGACTTGGACCGGTTTCAGGCCTGCGACGCTACGCCAACAAGGGCCTCGCACGGGTCGGCCTCGATCCGCCGGAGGCCGGAATCGACAGCGCCCTCCGGCGTTACGGAGAAGAACCGCCCAGAGGCCGTGCCCTGGGCGGTCCGAATGCCCGCACCAAGCCGAGTTGGAGCCGCCCCTACCCGCCGAGGGGCAGCACGAAGCGCCAGCCCTCGTCGAGGCGCTGCTGCAGGCGGCTCGCGCCGTCGCCGATGCCGCAGATCACCCGGTCCTGGGCCTGGCAGGCCTCGAGGACGGTCTCGAACGCGGCGTCGACCTCGGGGTGGTTCCGGTCGGGCGGATTGGGGCCGAGGCCGAGGTCGATGGCCATGTCGCCGGGGACGACCATGATCGCGCTGACCGGGGCGGCGAGGATGTCCTGGATGTTGTCGACGGCCTCCTGCGACTCGATCATCGCCACCGCGAACAGCTCGCCGGCGGGGTTGAGCGGCCACACGTCGGCCACGGCGTGGTACTCGACGCTGTTCAGGCCCCACAGGCGGGTCGCCCCGCCGGGCCCCCACCCGCGCTCGCCGCGGGGCTCGGGCGCGGACGAGCCGCGGGCCGGCGGATAGCGCATCGCCTGCACGAGGCGCACCGCCTCCTCGCCCCGGTCGACGTGGGGCAGGATGATGCCGAACCCGCCGAGGTCGAGGACCTGCTTGACCGCCCACTTGAAGTCCTCGTCGCCGTCCTGGGGAATGCGGATGAGGGGGGTCAGGCTGAGCCGCCCGTCGGCGTCCCGGTCCTCGCTCATCTCCGCCAGCACCCGCTGCACGCGCTCGCCGGAGAACGGCGAGTGCTCCATGTCGACGAAGCGCCACTCGCGGTTGGCGATGGCGGCGCCGCCGCCCTCCAGCGCCTCGATCACCTTGTTGAGCCGCCCGCCGTCCTGCGCGCCGGCCGGCGCCGCCGCGAATCCGACGGTGACCGCGACCGCCACCACCGCGAGCCCGCACCGCCCACCGCGTCGCAACGCCGCCGCCCGCTTCATCTGTCGCTCTCTCATCAGGGACCTCCCCTACTGGCTGCCTCGATCCGGCACTCCGCCGCCGGCTCCGACGGGCTTGTATCCAGGCCGGCGCCACCCCCCGGCGTGTCGCAGGATTGTACGCGGCGCCACGAACGGCGGCAATTCGGCGGGAGACTCCCGGGTTGGCCTGGGAGGCGCCGACGGCGGGACCGGTGCAGACGACGGCAGCCGGGCTGAGAACGGCCCGCCGGGCGTGGCGTGGGGACGTGGGGATGTCACGGGTCCGGGCGGTCGCGGCCCGGCAAGGGCGTACGACGCGGCGTCAGGGGGTGGGTTGCCGCTCCGCTCTACCGCGCAGGAACGCCACGTCTTCAGCCATCCGGCGCAACGAGGCATCCATCTTCCGATGGTCGTCGCGCAAGGAGGCCACGTCGCCGCGCAGCTGGCGTACGGTCATCGTCATCCAGACGACGGCGCACGCCGGCAGCACGGGCAGCAGAGCACCGTCCTGCGTGAGCCCGATCAGCCTGAGTGCCTCGCTCATCCTCTCGATGATACCCCATCGGCGGGGCCACGGCAGGCATCGGCGCACGGTCATCAGTCGGTGTGCGAGACGGGGCGCCCGGGCCCGTCGCGAAGGGCGCTTGCCGATATAATCCCCCTTTCGAAAGGACGCACATGGCCCAGGTTTCCATCACCGTCAACGGCAGGCAGCGCACGGCCGAGGTCGAGCCGCGCCTGCTGCTCGTGCACTTCCTGCGGGAGCACCTCGACCTGACCGGCACCCACGTGGGCTGCGACACCAGCCAGTGCGGGGCGTGCACGGTGCTCGTCGACGGGCGCAGCGCCAAGTCGTGCACCATCTTCGCGGTGCAGGCGGACGGCTCGGAGGTCACCACCATCGAGGGGCTGGCCAAGGGCGACGACCTCCATCCCCTGCAGGACGGGTTCTGGGAGGAGCACGGGCTGCAGTGCGGCTACTGCACGCCGGGGATGATCATGTCCTCCGTGAACCTCCTCGAGGACAACCCGTCACCCAGCGAGGAGCAGATCCGCGAGGGCCTCGACGGCAACTTCTGCCGTTGCACGGGCTACCAGCACATCGTCAACGCCGTGCAGAACGCGGCCGCGCGGAGGTCGTCATGAGCGCGGCTCCGGTCTTGCCGAAGCTCGTCGGCCAGCGCGTCAAGCGGCGCGAGGACCCGCGGCTCGTCCAGGGGCACGGCACCTACGTCGACGACGTGAAGATCTTCGGCCTGCGCCACGCCGCCTTCAAGCGCAGCGATGTCGCCCACGGCCGCATCCGCTCGATCGACACGAGCGCGGCCGAGGCGATGGACGGCGTCGAGGCGGTGTTCACCGGCGCGCAGATCGCCGAGTTCCTCGACCCCATGCCCATCGGCACCCCGTTCCCCTCGCCCGAGCACCGCGCCGTCGCCGACGACGTGGTGCGCTACGTCGGCGAGCCGGTGGCGGTGGTCGTGGCGGCGGACCGCTACACGGCCCGGGACGCCGCCGACGCCATCGTCGTCGACTACGAGGTGCGGCCGGCGGTGGTCGACCCCGAGGTGGCGATGACCGGCCACCCGACGGTGATCCACGCCGACTTCGACAACAACCTCGCGGTGCCGCTGGTGCCGAGCGGCACCGGCGTCTCGCCCGACGGCAAGACGGTGGACGACAGCGCCGTCGACAAGGCGTTCGCCGACGCCGAGGTCGTGGTGTCGCAGCGCATGGCGAACCAGCGCCTCGCCCCCACCGCGATGGAGCCGCGCGGCGTGGTCGCCCACTACGAGCCGGGCAAGGGGACGATGACGATCTGGTCGTCGACCCAGAACCCCCACATCCTGCGCACGTTCGTCGCCAAGCTGAACGGGATGGGCGAGGACGAGGTGCGCGCCATCGCGCCCGAGGTCGGGGGCGGGTTCGGGGCCAAGATCAACATCTACGGCGAGGAGTACGTGGTGTCGGCCCTGTCCAGGCGGCTGGGCGTGCCGCTCAAGTGGATCGAGGACCGCTCCGAGGCGTTCCTCGCCACCATCCACGGGCGCGACATCATCGGCTACGTCGACATCGCGGCGAACCGCGACGGCAAGGTGCTGGGGATGAAGCTGCGGCTCATCGCCGACGTCGGCGCCTACAACATGCTGCTGACGGCGGCCATCCCCACCCTGACTATGCTGATGGCCAACGCCACCTACGACATCCCCGCCATCCGCACCACCCTCACCGAGGTGTTCACCAACAAGACCCCGACCGACGCCTACCGCGGGGCCGGCCGGCCCGAAGCGACCTACTTCGTCGAGCGGGGCATGGACATGCTGGCCCGCCGCCTCGGCATGGATCCGGCCGAGCTGCGGCGCCGGAACTTCATCGCGCCCGACCGCTTCCCCTTCAAGACCCAGATGGGGGCCGTCTACGACTCGGGCGACTACGCCAAGGCCCTCGACCGCGCCCTCGAGAACGCCGGGTGGCAGGAGATGCAGCGCGAGCGCGACGCGGCGCAGGCCGAGGGGCGGCTCGTCGGCCTCGGCCTCGCGATGTACGTGGAGGTGTGCGGCATCGGCCCCTCCGCGTCGCTGCCCACCGGGGGGTGGGAGCATGCGCAGGTCACCGTCGAGCGCGACGGGCGCATCAGCGCCACCACCGGCGCCTCGCCGCACGGCCAGGGCAACGAGACCACGTTCGCGCAGATGCTCGGCGACCAGTTCGGGGTGCCGTTCGACCACGTCCGCATCCTCCACGGCGACACCGGCGTCGTGAAGCAGGGCATCGGCACCTTCGGCAGCCGGTCGCAGGCGGTCGGGGGCACCGCCCTGCACCTCGCCGGGGCCAAGGTTCGCAAGAAGATGGCGAAGTTCGCGGCCGCCCTCCTCGAGGCGCACGAGGAGGACCTCGTGTTCGAGGACGGGCGCATCTCGGTGCAGGGCTCGCCCGACACCGGGAAGTCGTTCGCCGAGGTCGCCGCCTACGCCTACGTCCCGGTGCCCCTGCCGGCCGGCCTCGACCCGGGGCTGAGCGAGGAGGCGTTCTTCGAGCCGCCCAACAACACCTACCCGTTCGGGTGCCACATCTCGATGGTCGAGATCGACCGCGACACCGGCGAGCTCGCCCTGCTGCGGCTCGTCGCCGTCGACGACGCGGGGAACCTGATCAACCCGCTCATCGTCGAGGGCCAGATTCACGGCGGCCTCGCGCAGGGCATCGGCCAGGCCATGATCGAGGAGGTCCGCTACGGCGCCGACGGGCAGCCGCTGACCGGTTCTTTCATGGACTATGCCATTCCCCGCGCGGCCGACCTCCCGCGGTTCGAGCTCGACGCCACCGTCACCCCCACCCCCGTCAACCCGCTCGGCGCCAAGGGCGTCGGCGAGGCGGGGACCCTGGGGTCGACCCCCTGCCTCGTGTCGGCCGCGGTCGATGCGCTCAGCGGGTTCGGCGTCACCCACGTCGACATGATGCTGCGGCCCGAGAAGCTGTGGCAGATCATCCACGGAGGCCAGGCGTGATCCCGTCCGCATTCGACTACGAACGTGCGACCTCGGTCGACGACGCGGTGGCCCGGCTCGCCGCCGCGGGCGGGGCCGGCAAGCTCATCGCGGGCGGGCACAGCCTCGTCCCCCTGATGAAGCTGCGGCTGAACGAGCCCGGCACCCTCATCGACATCGCGCGCATCCCGGAGCTGGCCGGCATCCGCGAGGTGGACGGCACCATCGAGATCGGCGCCGGCACCGTGCACCACGCCGTCGCCACCTCGGCCCTGCTGCGCGAGCGCTGCCCCGTCGTCGCGGAGACCGCGGCCACCATCGGCGACCCGCAGGTGCGCAACCGCGGCACCCTCGGCGGCAGCATCGCGCACGCCGACCCCGCCGCCGACTATCCCGCGACGCTGCTCGCGCTCGACGCGCACATCCGCATACAGGGCCCCAGCGGGGCGCGCATCGTCGCCGCGCGCGACTTCTTCCAGGACCTGTTCACGGTGGATCTGGCCAGCGACGAGCTGATCACCGCGGTGCGCTTCGCGCCGGTGCGCGCCGCCGCCTACGCCAAGCTCTATCAGCGCGCGTCGCGGTTCGCCATCGTGGGGGTGGCGGCGGCCCTCGACGTCGCCGGTGGCGCCGTCCGGAGCGCGCGCCTCGGGTTGACCGGCGCCCTCTCGCACGCGGTCCGGCTGACCGCGGTCGAGCAGGGGCTGGCGGGGCAGCCGGCCGACGCCGACAGCGTCGCCGCGGCCGCCGCGCGCGCCGGCGACGGCCTGAGCGACCTCAACGCCGACATCCACGCCGGCTCCGACTATCGCCGCGCCATGGTGGGGGTTTTCGCGCAGCGCGCGTTGCGGGCCGCGCTGGGCCGCGGGTAGCGCGAAACTGGCGCGGCCGGGGACCCAGTGGAGGCTTGCCGGTGCAGACTCCTCCTACGCAAAGCGCGACGCGCGGGACGTAGCCCGACCAGCCACGCGGGGGGGTCTGCGCCTTCTACGGCGCAGCCCCCCGCCTCCATTCACTACTGCAGCTTCGCCCGCCCGTCAGGAATCCGAACCGTCCCGCGGACGGACTCGGTGGCGGCCGCGAGCCTGCGATGACCTCACGCCGGCAGCGGCGGCATGCGCGGCCCCGGCGTGCTGAACGTCATCTCGGTGATCGCCTTCACGCTCCGGTTGCCGTACCGGAACGGCACGACCAGCCGCAGCGGCGCGCCGTGGCGCGGGGGGATCGGCTCGTCGTTCATCATCCACGCCAGCATCACCTGCGGGTGCCGCAGCGTCGTCATCGGCTCGTCCGCGTAGAAGCGGTCGGACCCCACGAAGCGGCAGTAGTGCACGCCGGGGATCACCCCGAGCATGTCCGCGAAGTCGCTGAAGCGGACACCCGTCCACTTGACGATACCGCGCGGGTTCGGCGCCCCACACTGCAGGAGGTAGGTGCCGGAGACCACCGGCAGCTGCTCCAGGTCCGAGAACCGCAGCGTGCCCGAGAGCCGCGCCATGCCGCGGGTGTCGACCCGGATCGCCATGCGCCGGTAGTCGAACTCGATCTGCGGGGTCTGCCGCCCTTGGGTGCGCCACATCAGCGGATCGGTGATGGGGCCGGCCGCGCTCTCCGGATGCTCGGGGGCCGATCCGTCCGGGTTCAGCGGCAGCGGCGCGGGGAACCCCTCGCGCAGGGGGCGTTCCACGAGCGAATCCGGCCAGTCGTCCTGGCCCTGCCCCGCCAGGGCCGCGGCCTGCCCGGGCCGGAGGACGCCGAGGGACAGCCCCGCGAGGGTGGAGCCGGACAGCGAGAGGGCCTTGCGTCGTGAGAGGGTCATCGGTGCACCTCCGAAAGTTGGGGTAGCGGGTTCGCCGAGATTCTACCCGTTCCCCGTCCGAAGCGGCGACGTGTCCGTCCACACGCTCTGCGCCGCCGCCAGCAATCATGCCAATGATCGCTATCTGAAGCCGAATATCGCCCAAATATTACACAAAATGGTCTATCGTTACCTCCCCCCGGCGGTCGGCGTGCAGGCAACGGCCGAAGCGCCGGAAGCCGGACGCTGCCGGCGCCTTCGCCGTGCCGAACCGCGAGCGTCGGTTGCGAGCCGGGCTCTGTCGGAGGCGTCCAGGGAACGGGGCTGGGAGTCTGCGCCGCAGAACGGCAGCGGACTCTCCTGGAGGGTTCGTTGCGCCCAGCGGAGCCGCAGGCGACGATGGGCGGGCCGGACCGCCCCGGCACATTCCTGGAGGGCGCCGTCCGTCCCGGGAGAAGCAGGCATGTGGAAACAGGAAGAACGAATCCAGACGGTGACCCCTCAGGTCGAGAGCACGGCCGGCTCCGCCCGGCCGGCACGAAGCAACGCGAACCGGGACGTGGTCGTCGGCAAGTCGATCGTCGTCAAGGGCGAGCTCCACGGCAGCGAGGACGTGACGATCGAGGGGCAGGTCGAGGGCAAGATCACGTTGCAGCAGCATGTCCTCACGGTCGGAACCCACGGACGCATTCACGCGGACGTGCTCGCCAAGTCGGTCGTCGTCCTGGGTGAGGTCGTCGGCAACATCGAGGCGACGGGGACCGTTTCGATCAGGGCCGAAGGGACGGTCGACGGCGACATCAAGGCACCCCGCGTCGCCATCACCGAAGGAGCCAGGTTCCGCGGCGGCATCGACATGGGGCAGGGGCAGCAGGCCCAGAGCGCCGGCAGCGAACAGAGGCCGCGCCCCGAGCCGCGGCGCCCGGCGCCGGCCGCGAGGGCCGGGTGATGTCGAAGGGCGGGGCATGTGGCGAGGCCGGGTCCGGGGCGGCCCCCTCGGGATGACCGGCTACGCCCGCTCCGCCATCCGTTCCGCCGCCTCGCGCCGGGCGAACAGGACGTCGGCCAGCATCGGGGTGCCGTGGCGGCATCCGAGGCGCACGTTGCCGCGGTAGACGTAGCCGAGGTCGCGGAGGGCGGCCGCGATGTCCTCGAACGTGGGTGCGCCCTTCCCGGCCGGGTTGGGGTAGAAAGCCGCCTCGACGATGACGGCGGCGGCGCGGCGCAGCGTCTCCTCGCCGCCGCGGATGACCTCGAGGTCGAGCCCCTCGGTGTCGAGCTTGACGAGCACGTCCGGCTCGAGGCTCAGCTCGCCGGCCAGGCGGTCCAGGGTCTCGACCCGGACCGGAATCGGCTCGTACAGGGCCGCCTCGCCCGGCGCGGGCGCCGCCAGCGTCGACAGGATGTCACTCTGCCGGTGCACGAACAGCGGCCGCTCGGACGGCGCGCGGGCCAGCGCCATCTCGAACACCTCGACAACGCCGCCCTGGGTCTCCGCCCACTGCTCCAGCCTGCGGCACAGCCGGGGAATCGGCTCGACGCAGTAGATCCGGGCCCGAGGGAAGAGCCTGCGGAAGCGTCGGGCGGCACGGCCCTTGTTGGCCCCGACGTCGACGACGGTGCGAATGTCGAGGTTGGTCAGGCCCAGCAGCTTCTGCCGCTGCTCGATGTAGTCGGCGAGGTTCTTGAGGCCGAGCCCCTTGTGGAGAAAACGGAAGAACTGGCGCGATACGAGGCTCGCTGGCATCGACGGCGATCATAGTCCGGTCGGAACGCGCGACCGGTCGTCGCCCATCCCCGGGCATGACGACCGCTTCGCCCCCAAGCCCGCCCCCGGGTCCCGCCCAACCCGGTTCGACCGGAGTCCGGCACGGCCTTTCGCCGTCGAACGGTAGCCTCCACCGCAGCGCCCTCGCCCAACCCCGGTGCGACCGGAGTCCGGCACGGCGTTGCCAGGCGCGCGGCGCCCGGCAATCGGCCTTTGGGGTGTCGCGAACGCGTGGTATCTTGACCGGCTGGGACCGCACCCCGCGGGCCGAGGACCGCGCCCGCTTGATCCAACGACCGACACCGGGAGACCGACATGCAACGGCTTGCCACCGCCTTCGCCCTGCTCGCCTTCGCCGCCTCGGCGTTCGCCCAGCCCGCCGACGACGCCGCCGGCGCGTCGCCGTCCTTCTCGCCCGTCACCTGGGAGCGCCTGCTGAACGCGGCCGACGAGCCCGAGAACTGGCTGATGTACTCGGGCACCCTCGACGCCCAGCGCTACAGCCGGCTCGACCAGGTGCACAACCGCAACGTCGGCGGGCTCGAGCTCAAGTGGGCTTACCAGATCCCCCAGCTCGACCGCGCGGAGACGTCACCGCTGGTGGTCGACGGGGTGATGTTCATCACCGAGGCGCCGAGCAACGTGGTCGCCGTCGACGCCGCCACCGGGCGGCAGTACTGGCGCTACGACCACCCCCTGCCCGACGACCTGCGCATCTGCTGCGGGCGGAACAACCGCGGGGTCGCGATTCTCGGCGACACGCTCTACATGAGCACGCTGGACGCGCACCTCGTGGCCATCGACGCGCGCACCGGCAACCTCGTGTGGGACCGGGAGGTCGCCGACCACCGCTCGGGCTACAGCAAGACCGCCGCGCCCCTCGTCGTCAAGGACCAGGTGGTGACGGGCATCGCCGGCGGCGAGTACGGCATCCGCGGCTTCGTCGATGCCTACGACGCCGCCACCGGCGACATCACCTGGCGCGCGTGGACGATTCCCGGCCCCGACCACCCCGACAACCAGACCTGGGCCGGCGAGTCGTGGCGCACCGGCGGCTCCGCGAGCTGGATCACCGGCGCCTACGACCCCGACCTCGACCTCGTCTACTGGGGCACCGGCAACCCCGGCCCGGACTGGAACGGCGACGTGCGGCTCGGCGACAACCTCTACTCGGACTCGGTGCTCGCCATCGACCACGAGACCGGCGGCCTCGACTGGTACTTCCAGTTCACGCCGCACGACGTGCACGACTGGGACGCCATCCAGGTGCCGATTCTCGCCGACCTGTCCTGGGACGGCGAGGAGCGCAAGGTCATGATGTGGGCGAACCGCAACGCGTTCTTCTACACCCTCGACCGCGAGAGCGGCGAGTTTCTGCTCGGGGTGCCGTACGCCAGGCAGACCTGGGCGGTGGGGCTCGACTCGAACGGCCGGCCCATCCGGGTGCCCGACACCTCGCCGACCCCCGAGGGCACCCTCGCCTCGCCGCCCGTCGTGGGAGCCACCAACTGGTTCTCGCCCGCCTTCAGCCCCCGCACCGAGCTCTTCTACGTGCAGGCCTACGACGGCGAGGACATCTTCTACAAGCGCGACGAGGATTACGTCGAGGGCGACCAGTTCACGGGCGGCGGCTTCCAGCGTCCCCTGCCGGTCGACAACTACCACAGCGCCATCCGCGCCATCGACCCGCGGACCGGCGACATCCGCTGGGAATACGCCGTGCAGCCGCGCTCGACGGCCGGGGTGCTGGCGACGGCCGGCGACCTCGTGTTCAGCGGCAGCGTCGACGGCTACTTCTACGCCCTCGACGCCTCGACCGGGCGCGAGCTGTGGCACGTCGCCGTCGGCGCCATGGTCCACGCCGCCCCCATGACCTACGCCGTCGACGGGCAGCAGTACGTGACCATCGCGGCCGGCAACGTGGTGTTCACCTTCGGGCTGCCGGAGTAGTTGGAGCCCGCACAGCCGGGCGGACGGCCCGCATGCGGATGCTGGCCACCATCGGGGTCGTACGGAGCCCGGCGGCGCCGTTGGCGTCGCTGCCGATGCGCGCGACGCGACGCCACGGTGCCGCGCAGCACCACGGTGGCGCGGCCCGGTTCGAGCGGTTCCCGCCGATCGGCCGGACGGGCCGGGCCGAACCAGGCAGCGTACGGGTGAGAACCGACAGTGCCTGAGCTGCCGGAGGTCGAGCGGGGCCGCAGGCTCGCCGAAGCGGTGGCGGCGGGGCGACGCATCGAGCGTGTCTGGTGCGCCGACGACCCGCTTGTGTTCGACGGTGTCGCGCCGGACGACTGGCGGGACGCGCTGGAGGGCCGGCGGGTCGAGGCGGCGCGGCGCTGGGGCAAGCAGCTCTGGTTCGTCCTCAACCGCCCGCCGCATCCTCTCTTCCACTTCGGGATGGCCGGCGGCTTCAAGACCCCGGCGTCGACGCCCCTGCAGCTCAAGTCGGGGCCGCGCGAGAACGGCGCGGTCTGGCCGCCGCGGTTCCTGAAGATCCGGATGCGCTTCGACGACGGCGGGGAGCTCGCCATGACCGACGGGCGCCGCCTGGGGCGCATTCTCCTGCGTGACGACCCCCAGGGCGAGCCCCCGGTCGCGAGGCTCGGCTTCGACCCCCTGCTCGCAATGCCGCCGCCGAAGCGCTTCTCCGAGCTGATCCGCGCGCGCGGCGCCAACGTGAAGTCGCTGCTGCTCGACCAGTCCTTCGCGGCCGGCGTCGGCAACTGGATCGCCGACGAGGTGCTCTATCAGGCCGGCATCGATCCGCGGCGCAATGCCGCCTCGCTGACCGACGCGGAGGCACGGCGCATGCGCACTCGGCTCGCCGCGATCGTCAAGCGCGCGGTCGCCGCGAACGCCGACGATGCGCTCTATCCCCGCACATGGCTCTTTCACCGCCGCTGGGGCAAGCGCGCCGACGCGCGCACGACGCGCGGCGAGCGCATCGAGCACGCGACCATCGGCGGCCGCACGACCGCGTGGGTGCCCGCGGCCCAACACTGAGCGCAAGCTCATCGCGACCCGATCCGGACGGCCTTGCGCCGAGACTGCGCGCCGCGGACGATCTCGAGCGCAGTCGGCGCGATCCCCAGCTCGCGGGCCAGCAGCTTGACGACCTCGCGGTTCGCCTTGCCGCGCTCGGGCGGGGCCGTCACCCGAACGCGGACCTCGAGCGCGCCGTCCGGCCCCCGTTCCACGTCGACGCGGCTGGACGCCGCGCGCGGCGTCACCCGCACCTCCACGATGTCGCCGAGCCGGTCACGAATCTCGCGCAGTCTCACGTCCACAACGACGAAGGGCCGGGCAACCGTGCCCGGCCCTCGCCGAAACGCCCGCGACGCGGGCAGACGCCGCGGGCGTGCGGCTACTGCTCGTTCGCCAGCTCCAGCGCGCGCTCGCCGCCGAGGATGTTGGTCATGCTGTAGTTGCCCTCGTGGCAGGCGTACTCGAAGAGGAACGGCAGCTCGTCGGGCGGGAACGCCGTGAACGGGAACTCGCCCGTGAAGCTCTGCTCCCAGTGGGTGGGGTCCTCGACGGTGAACTCGTAGTGCACCGAGCCGGGGCCGGTCCGCGTGAACCGCTCGGTGACGGTGATGGTGTCGTCGTCGCGGCCGTTCGCCATGCGCAGCAGGACGGGGTCGCCGCCCACCGCCCCCGCGTTCGCCTCGGTGCGCCGCAGGTTGGTGGTCTCGACGACGAGGGTGTCGCCCTCCCAGCGCCCCCGTGCGTCGCCGTGCCACTGGCGGATGCTCGTCGGCACGTGCGCGCGCCCGTCGACGGGGATGATCCGGAAGTCGTGGATCATCTCGACGTAGATCGCGACGTAGCCGGGCGTCTGCATGATCATGAAGTTGTTGTTGTAGGCGCTCGGCAGCATCGGCGGGCCCGCCGACCACACCAGGCAGCGGTCGTTCAGCTCGAGGTCCTCCCACGAGTCGAACGGCCCCTCGACGGGGAAGGCCGCGTCATGCGCCGTCTTCCGGTCGGCGGCGTCCGCCGTCCGCACCGGCAGCCGGCCGTTGGGGGGATCGGAGATCAGAGACGTGCGGCCGGTCGGCCGCGTGCCCCCGTCGAGCCAGAAGTTGTTGTAGCCGCCCACGTTGCCCCCGGCCACGGTCCGGCGGGGCGGGGCCACCAGCAGCGCCTCGTTGCGGTCGACCCGCGCCTGCTCCTGGGCCGCCACCTCCTCGTCGGTGAGGAACGCCTTGTCGCCCAGCGCCTCGGGGCGCTCGAGCGGCGTGATCGTCTTGTTCGTGTAGGTGCCCTGCAGGTCGGGGTCGCCCCACGGCGTCCGCGGCGCGTCCTGGGCGAGGGCCGCCGCCGGCACGAGCAAGAGGGCGGCCAGGACCGCCGCAGCGAAACGTGTTCGAGTCATGTGATACCTCCGGTCTGGTTCCTGATCGCGCCTTCCGGGGACGCGCAACGTTCGCGAATGCACACCGTCCTTCGGTGCAGATTATACGCCCGGTCTGCCTGAGCCGAGCGCTCGCGACGGTCGGTCGCGCGACTTCAGAGCCTTCCGTCCACCAGAACATCCAACAGTGTCGGGCCGGGATGCGACAGCGCCTCCCCGAGGGCCGGCCCGACGTCCTCCGGCTCGACGACACGCCGCGATCGGAGCCCCAGCGAGGCGGCCAGCCCCGCGAAGTCGACGGGCGGGTCGTCGAAGTCCATGCCGACGAAGCGCTCGACGCCGTGCCCGGCCCGCACCCGTTGCTTGAGGATGCGGTAGCCGCGGTTGTTGGCGATGACGTAGACCATGGACAGCCGCAGGTGGGCCGCCGTCCACAGGGCCTGGATGTTGTACAGGGCCGAGCCGTCGCCGATCACCGCCACCACCGGCCGGTCGGGGACCGCCAGACGGATGCCCACCGCGCCGGCCACCGCGAACCCGATGCCGCCGCTGGCCAGGCCGTAGTAGCTGTGGCGGTCGCGGTAAGGCCACAACCGGGGCAACGCGAGCGACGACGTCAGTCCCTCGTCCACCACCACCGCATCGGCGGGGAGCGTGTCGCTCAGCACCCGCATCAGGTGGTCGGGGTGGATCGGCTTCCCCGCGCAGGGCTCCAGCGACCGGACGAGGGCCTCCCGCGCCGCCGACCAGTTCCCGGGCCGCAGCTCTTCGATACGTTGCCGCGCCGCCGCCTCCTGTCCGGCCGGGCGGCGCCACCGCAGCCGCTCGTTCAGGGCGGCGAGGGTCTCGCGGACGTCCGCCTGCACCGCCAGCTCCGTCGGGTAGTTCTTGGCGAGGTCGGCCGACCGCTCCCCCACCTGCAGGACGGCCAGCCCCGGCGGCAGCGGCGGTGGTCCCGGCACCGACATGCGCAGCACGTCGGTGCCCAGACAGAGCAGCAGGTCATGGGCGCCGAGACGCTCCGCCACGTCTCGCTGGCTGCGGCTGAGCATGCCCAGGAAACACGGGTGCGACGATACGAACGGGGCCGCGGTGGGAATGGTGTCCTGATAGACTCCGGCCCCCAGCAGCTCGGCCAGCCCGGCCGCCTGTGGCAGGGCCGATCTGGCGCTCACCTCGTGCCCGACCACCATCACCGGGCGCCGGGCCGCGAGCAGGCGGTCGGCCAGCGCGTCGAGGACCGCGTCGGCGGGCCGGACGCGGGCCTCGACCCGGTTGCACCGGCCCAGGTCGACCTCGACGTCGTCGGTCAGCACGTTGCCCGGCAGCGAGATGAAGACGGGCCCGGTCGGCGGCGCAAGCGCGATCTTGGCCGCGCGACGCACGATGCGGGGCAAGTCCTCGAGCCGCGTCGCCTCCACCGCCCACTTGACGTGGGGGCGCGCCATCGGCTCGAGCGGCGCGTAGAGCATGGGCTCGGTCAGGCCGTGCCCGACGGGGTGCTGGCCGGCGGTGACGAGGAGCGGCGAGCCGATCCAGCTCGCGTTGAAGAGCGAGCCGATGGCGTTGCCCAGCCCCGGCGCGACGTGGAGGTTGCACGCGGCCAAGCGCCCGCTGGCGCGGGCGTAGCCGTCGGCCATGGCGACCACCGCCGCCTCCTGGGCCCCGAGCACGTACTCGATCTGCGGGTAGTCGGGCAGCGCCGCCATCAGCGGCAGCTCGGTGGTGCCGGGGTTGCCGAAGAGGTGGGTCACCCCCTCGTCGATCAGCAGCGTCAGCAACGCGTGGCTACCGAGCATGGCACTCGACCTGCCGAGAATCCGGCACAGCCATCCTCCGCCACCGCCCCGCGGCGCCGGGATGGCGGAAGCAGGGGGCCGACCCGCCGTCGGCCAGCGGCGAGAGCCCGTGGCTGCCGGGCAATCGGCGAGGAAGCGGGATGGGAAGCAGGCTACGGGGCTCGGCCAACCCCTCGACGCGCGGGGCAAGCAACGCGTGGCTACCGGACATGCGGCGAGGGGCCGGAAGGAAGGCAGGCCGCCGCGTCGTGCTCGCAACCAGGAGCCCGTGGTGCAACCGCCGGGCTCCTGGCGCGCATTCTCCTAGACGTGGGCCATCAACCGGTCGTGGCCGCTCGGTGCCTGCTCGAGCCGGGTCAGGATCAGGTCGCGGGTCACCGGCGTCCGGAAGAGGTCGCCGTTCTGGCCCAGCGCGTCGGCGATGGCGTTCATCACCGCCCCCGAGCCGGCGCCCTGCGCCGCCTCGCCGATGCCCTTGGCCCCCAGCGGGTTGAACGGGTCGGGCAGATCCGCGGCGGCCCACTTCATGGGCTGCTCGTGGGGAACGTCGAGGATGCCCGGCGGGCGGTTGCTGTAGAAGCGCTTGGCAACCAGCAGCCCCCAGCGCCGGTCGAACACCCAGTTCTGGCTCAGGACGACCGAGAACCCCTGGATGGCCCCGCCGAAGACCTGCGCCCCGAACGCCCGGGGATGAATGATGGTCCCGGCGTCGCACCCCGCCGCGTAATCGACCAGGCGAATGTCGCCGGTCTCCACGTCCACCTCGACCTCGGCGAACCCGGCCACGAACGACATCCGGCGCCCGCCCTCCTCGAAGTTGTCGCGGGCGACCCCCATCAGGCCCTGGCCGGCGAGGGCGGTGGCCGAGGCCGCCGTCATCCCGTTGATGTCCTCGGGCAGCTCGTGCCCGTCGTAGCGGCCGCCGATGTCGATGGCCCGCTGCGCCACCCGCGCGAAGCTCAGGCCCACCGAGCGGTTGCCGGTGCGGAAGACGCGCTCGCCGCCGACGCTGTAGTCCTCGGGCACGCCCCCGAGGTCGCGGGCCGCGATCTCGCGCACCTTCTGCCGCGCGTCGAGCACCGCCGCCCAGCTCGCGCGGGTGTGCGCGTGGGCGGTCGAGCTGCCCGCCTGCAGGGAGCTCCACGGCAGGTGCCGGCTCGTGTCGCCCCACGCAACGTCGCACTTCTCCCAGGGCACGTCCATGCCCTCGGCGATGGGGCGCATCATGTCGAACGTCGACCCCGTGCCGAGGTTGCCGATGCCCGACTGGATGGCGATGCGCCCGTCGGGCCGGATGACGAACAGGCCGTCGACGCCGGAGGCGCCGGCCGCGAAGGTGCTCAGCGCCACCCCGACTCCGGTCACCTTCGGGCCGTTGCGCCGCCCGCTGCGCTGCACGCGCTCGCGCCAGTCGAACAGCTCCGCCCCCTTGTCGATGGCCTCCCGCGCGAAGGCGCTCGACACGTGCCCCTGGACGCCGTCCACGCCGGGCGCGCCGAAGGTCGCCTGCCCCTCGGGCGCATTGATCTTCAGCACCTCGACCTGGTCGAGGCCCAGCTCCTTCGCCGCCTTCTGGATGATGGGCGAGAGCATCGTCATCGACTGCTCGCCCCCGGGGGCGCGCTGGGCGGCGCGCGGCGGCGTGTTGGTGTAGACGCCGGTGCCGCGGATGCGCATGGCCACCGGCTGATACGCGAGCGAGCCCATGACCCCCAGGTTCATGTGGTCGCCGGACCGCGCGTAGGGGCCGTTGTCGCCGATGGAGTGGATGTCGAGGGCGGTGATGCGCCCGTCGCGCCGCATGCCGAGCCGGATGCGGGCCTGGATGCCGGGGCGGGCCTTGCCGAACGACGTCTCGTCGCGCCGGGTCACCCGCATCATGACCGGCTTGCCGATCTTCTTCGACAGCAGCATGGGAATCTGCGCCTGCACGTAGCCGGCCGCCTTGCTGCCGAAGCCGCCCCCGGTGAACTCGTTGATGAGCACCACGTTCGACGGCTCGACGCCGGCCCAGCGCGCCATCGGCCCGACGCTGCGGTTGGTGCTCTGCACCGACGGGTACACGTAGACCTTCTGGCCCTCCCAGTAGGCCATGGTGGTGCGGCTCTCCAGCGGCTGGTGCGAGAGCGACTGGTGATAGGAGTGCTCCTCGATGACGACGTCGGCCTCGGCGAACCCCGCCTCGAGGTCGCCGTACGACCACCCGTCGGTGGCCTCCGCGTCCATCGGGATCTCGCCCGGCCCGAGCCCGGCCAGGTCCGCCTCGGTCCACTTGACCTCGGCGAGCTCGCGCCCCCTCATCGTGTTGCCCTCGGTGCGGGCGTTCGGGCCGCCCGGCCGGAGGCTGTCGAGAGGATCGAGGACGAACGGCAGCGGCTGGAGGTCGATGTCGATGAGCTCGATGGCGCGGGCCGCGGTCTCCTCGTCGACCGCGGCCACCGCGAGAATCGGCTCGCCCTCGTAGCGCGGCTCGTTGGTCAGGGCCGCCTCGTTCGGCACGTCGACCTCGGGCAGGTCGTCGGCGGTCAGGATGCCCTCGACGCCGGGCAGGGCCTCGGCCGCGCCGGTGTCGATGGCCACCACCCGCGCGTGGGGCATCGGGCTCACGAGCAGCTTGCAGAAGACCATGCCCTCGGCGCGGTGGTCCTCGGCGTAGCGGGAACGACCGGTGACCTTCGCGTGAAGGTCCGGCAACTGGTAGTTCTTTCCAAGCAGTTTGTAGTCAGCCACTTCAGGCCCTCCCCGGTGTCACCGCCGCCCGTCCAGACGGCGATCGCCGCATTCTACCACCGGCAGCGGGCCAGCGATCTTGTCCGTCCTCTCGGTCTCCGACTATCATCCGCTCAACGACTCACAGGACGCCGTCAGGAGGAATCCATGCGTAGAACGCTCCCGCTTCTCGTCGCCCTCGCGACCCTGCCGGCGGCCCCGGCGGCGGCCCAGGACGTCGAGAGCGTGCTGCAGGCCGCGGGCGAGGCCATGGGCGCCCCGAGCTCCATCCGCTACTCCGGGACGGGGTGGGTCGCCAACGTCGGCCAGAGCCACACCCCCGCCGACGACTGGCCCCGCTTCGAGATGACCGCCTACTCGCGCACCATCGACTACGACGCCGGGTCGTCCCGGGAGACCTACACTCGCCGCCAGGGCGACTATCCCGCCCTCGGCGGAGGCACGCCGCTCGTCGGCGAGCAGGAGCGGACGCTTCTCACGAGCGGCGACCGTGCCTGGACGCTGCGCGGGTCCGACGCGGTGCCCCAGCCCGCCGCGGCCGGGGTGCGGCAGCTCGACATCTGGACGTCGCCCCACGGGTTTCTCCGGGCGGCGGCCGCCGCGGACGACGCCAGCGCCGTCTCCGTCGTGCTCGAGGGACGCGAGCTGACCCTCGTGTCGTTCACGGCGATGGGCCACCGCCTGAACGGCACCATCAACGAGGATGACCTCGTCGAGCGCGTCCTCACCTGGGTCGCGAACCCCCTGTTCGGCGACATGATCTACGACCACCGCTACACCGGGTACCAGGACTTCGGCGGCGTGATGTTCCCGACCGTCATCCACTCGCACCAGGGCGATCCGCGCATCAACCCCGGTCACAACTCGATGGAGATCACGGTGACGGAGGCGGCGGCCGACGTGGACGCCGAGCCGCTGACGGTGCCCGACAACGTGCAGGACGCGACCGTCCCCCCCGTCGTCGTCCGGTCCACCCAGATGGCCTCCGGCGTCTGGCGCATCTCCGGCGGCAGCCACCACAGCGTCGCCATCGAGTTCGCCGACTTCATCGCCGTCGTCGAGGCGCCCGAGAACGAGGCGCGGTCGCTCGCGGTCATCGCCGAGATCCGCCGGCGGGTCCCCGACAAGCCCATCCGCTACGTCGTCAACACCCATCACCACGCCGACCACGCCGGCGGCCTGCGCACCTACGTCGCCCAGAGCGCCACCGTCGTCACCCACGAGGCCAACCACGCCTTCTACGACGACGTGGTGTTCCACCCCGGCACCCGCGCCCTCGCGCCGGACCTGCTCTCGTCGCGCATGCCCTGGTTCGCCCCCAACCGCATTCCCTCGTACGAGCTGGTGGGCGACGACGGCCACACCCTGACCGACGGCGAGCGCGTCGTGAACATCTACCCCGTCCTGCGCCTCGGGCACGTCGGCACCATGCTCGTCGTGCACCTGCCGGCCGAGCGCATCCTGATCAACGCGGACCTCTACTCGCCGCCCGCGCCGGGGTCGGACCCGCCCGCCGTCACGCCCAACATGCGGAGCCTCGCCCACAACATCGAGCAGCTCGGCCTCGACGTGGCGCGGCACGTGGGCGTCCACGGGCTGGTCGGCTCGCACGTAGACTTCATGCGGTTGATCGACGGGGAGTAGACGCGCCGCCGCGCCGTCGGCGCGTCCCCCGCGGCACGGGTCCGCATCCCGGCTGCGGACGGGGTGCCGTTGCTGCTCCGCGCGCGAGTGTGTTATGTTTGTCACGGACGTGATTCCGGCGGCCAGCTACGCCGCAAGGTCGCGCCGAGGCAGGGCACATGACGAGCTCCGCAACCGTAGTCCCCCGCTCTCCGTCGTCCAGTTCAGGTTCCGCGTCGGCGCCGCCGCCAGCCGACGCGGTCGTGGCGCCGGAGCCGAACGCCGACGCAGCCGCATCGACGGCGCTCGACGCCAGCGAGTTCCCCGGATGCCGCGCGGTGCGGATCTCCCGCGAGGAGATCGACGACTACGGACGCATCGAGTACTGGGACGCCGCCACCGAGGTCGCGATGGTGTGCGAAGGCGTCAGCGTGTACCACGAGCATCCGTCGCAACGCGTGGCGCAGATGACGACGCTGATCGCGCTGACCCGGGGCTCGCCCATCGAGACCTTCGGCCACGCCGACCTGCTGTTGCGGGACGAACACGGTGAGCGGCGCCGCATCATGCAGGCGGACCAGACGGTGTACCTGCACCCGAAGCGGGACCGCCCCGCGGGCGCCTCCATGGTGGTAGGCGAGGACACCCTGCCGGACGTGATCGTGGAGGTCGATCACACCACCGACGTACGCCGCCGCAAGCTGTCGCTGTACGAGTCCTGGGGGCTGCCCGAAGTGTGGGTGGAGGTGCCCGACGCACACTCGCCCAGCCGGCCGGCGAGCCGCGCGCCGGGCCTGACCATCCACGTCCTGCACCCGGACGGCGCCTACCGCGAATCGGCCGAGAGCCGCGCGTTCCCCGGCTGGAGGGCGTCGGAGATCCACCGGTCCATGAACGAAGCGACGTTGTCGATCGAGACCATGGCGGTCCTCGATCGGGTCGCCCGGGCGCTCCGCGCCCACGACGGCGATGCCGCGGGCGACGCCCTCTTCCTCCGCCAGGTGCGCGCGGAGAGTCATGCCGCGGGCCGGGCGGAAGGCCTCGCCGCGGGACGGGCGAAAGGCCTCGCCGAGCAACGGACCTTGCTCTGCCGGCGCGCGGCACGCCGCTTCGGCCCCGAGACGGCGGAACGGCTGGCCGTTCTGATCGCCGCGGTGGACGACCCCGACCACTTCGCCGACATCGGCGAGTGGATCGTCACCTGCCCTTCGGCCTCCGCGCTGCTGGACCGCTGCTCGCGCCCCCGGCCCTCCTGAGAAGACCGGCCCTGCCTCCGGAGCGGGCGGGACCGCCCTGTTTTGCCGGAGCCGCAAACCAATGACGCCGCGAGCCGGCAGGGCCTGCCGAGGCTCGAAGCCCGGAACCGCGGCCCCGTACGGCGGCCGGGGCTCAGGCCGCGGTGTCCATTTTGCCAATCAAGGCCAGCATCTCCTGGTGGATGCCGGGCCAGGGCTGCCCGAGATCGACGCTCCGGGCCTGGATCGAGAAGCCCTCCAGGCGGAGGTCTATCGCCAACCGCTCCCCGACCATGGGATACAGCAGGACACCCTCGTGGCGCGGTCCCGGCTGCGTTGCCTCGCGGTTTCGCAGGTACGCCAACAGCTGATAGAGGTGGTCGGAACGGAGCTTCCTGGCGCCGCGGTAGCCCGCCAGCGCTTCGCCGTAGTACTTCGTGTCCATGACGATCCGGCGCGCCGACGAGTCGAGAAGCACGTCCCCTTCCATCTTCGGGATCGTCACGCGGTGGTGGTCGGCCGTTCCGCCGTCGTCCCACCTGATCCGCCGTCCGCCCGGGTTCACCCGGAACTCACGCTGCTCGCGACGATAGAACTCGCTGACGAAGTCCTCGAACAACTTCCACATGCGCGCCCGGTCCTCGCGGAAGTCCGTGAACCGTCCATCGCCGGACGTCTCGTCGACGAGCAGACACTCGTGAACGAGCCGGCACACGGAGAGCAGGAACCGATAGCGGCGGCGATTCCGATCCAGTTGCACCTGTCCGAACACTCGCCGGCTCAGCCGCACAACACTCACGCCCTCCAGCGTGCGATACGCCAGCCTGACGCGGTCCCGCACGCCGCGATCCAGATCCGCGATTCTCAGGAGCGCCGCGAGCGTGGAACGGAGGATGCGGTTGTGAAGCACGTCGTGCGACAGCTCCTCGAAGTCGCAGGCCACGCGGCCGCGCGACCGCAACGCGCGCGCCGCCGTGTCGCTCAACGCGACCTTGCCCCGGATGCCGGCCAGGTCTTCGCGCACCTCGCGATAGCCGCGATCGAGGCCGCGCCGAATCAGCCGTAGCGTCCCTCTGCCGAGCAGATGGCCGAGCAGATCCTGGACCCGGCTCAGGCCTTCGAGGTCCTCCAGCCGGACCACGTCCGACTCCTCGGCGT
Organism: Vicinamibacterales bacterium; assembly: GCA_965207675.1. Classification (GTDB taxonomy): domain Bacteria; phylum Acidobacteriota; class Vicinamibacteria; order Vicinamibacterales; family UBA8438; genus JAJEEA01. Next base: position 1,219,600 of record CBDBMY010000011.1, on the reverse strand, counting down.
GGCCCCAGGCGTAGCACAGCAGGTAGTAGACGTTCGCGATGGGAATGTTCACCGCCGCAGCAGCTCCGTCAGCTCGTCCGCACGCTCTGGCCGGTCGAACCAGTACTCGCGCAGCAGCGGGGCGATCTGCGTCTCGACGACGGATTCGTACCAGCCCTCGTCCGCGCTCTCCGTCTGATCGTCCGGCACGAAGAAGCTGTGACCGATCTGGAATCCCCGGCCGAGGTCCTTGTCCTCGCTAATGCGTGCATTCAGCTCCTTCAGGTTCGTCTCGATCCGGTCGACGAGCGCCCGGTCAACCTCCGCCTTGAGAAGATACTCCCGGAACTCTTCTGTACCGTACGCAGGTCTCAGCACCTCGAACGCGAACCGCCGCCGCAGCGCGTAGTCGACCATGGCCAGAGACCGGTCCGCCGTGTTCATCATGCCCAGGACATGCACGTTGTCGGGCACGAAGAAACGCTCTTCGGCCCCGCTGTACGTCAACGGAATCGCGTGACCCGGCCCCCGCTTGTCCCGCTCGATGAGCATCAGCAGCTCGCCGAAGATCCTGGACAGGTTCCCCCGGTTGATTTCGTCGATGATGAACACGAACGGCGTATCCGGCTGCGCCGCGGCCCGCTTGCAGAACTCGAAGAACACGCCGTTCCTCAGCGTGAACCCCCCGGTCTCGGTCGGCCGCCAGCCCTGTACGAAGTCCTCGTAGGCATAGGACTGATGGAATTGCACCATCTCTATCGCAGCCGGGTCTCGCCGCCCGATCAGACACCAGGCGAGTCGCCTGGCGATCCACGTCTTGCCGACGCCGGGCGGACCCTGGAGGATCAGGTTCTTCTGCCCGGCCAGCGCATCGAGCATGCGGGTGAACTGCCGGGCCGGGATGAACACGTCCTCGAGCGCCGAGTCGACGTCGTACGGCTCCGGTTGCCCCGGCGGGGTGATTACAGAGGTGACCGCACCGCCTTCCATGAGACGGAACATGCGTCGCACCCAGCCGGGGTAGCGGGTCCACCGGGTCAGCGTCTTGACGACGAAGCGCTCGGTGCCGGGCAGCTCCACCGGGTTCGTGAGCGGATGCCATTCGACCTCCCGGACGTGCTGGAAGTCCGTACGGTCGGGATCGAACACATAGCTCCCTCGAACCGTGCCCCATCCGAGGATGACGCGGACGCCGCGCTTCGCGACGAGGATGTCACCGGGCCGCATCTCGTGCGCGAAATCCCTCATCGCCAGCGAGTGATTGATCGGGTTGTCTCCCAGTCCACTCTCGGCTGCCGCTTGGCGAATGTCGTCCAGGGATTCGTACTCGCTCAGATCCCCGACGCCGTCGTAGTCAATCGCCGCGATGCCGCGCCGCTGGAAGTCGGTCCAGCGACGCGCGCCCGCGCCAGGAGCGATCGCCCACACGTCGGCTTCGCCGAACCGCTTCCGAAGCCACGCTTCGTCGTCGCCCTTCGACACCGCCACGACCTCGCCCGACGATGAAGACGACGGCCTCCGGGCCCCATCCGGCCGCCAGACCTCCTCGAACGGCGGTCGACAGAAGTCGATCTCTCGACCGGGGTGCTCGGCCTCGAGCCGCCCGCGGATCTTCGACAGCGTCCGATCGATGGCGAGGTCATCGCGATCCGCCGGCGGCGCCTCTCCCCATTTCCGGGCGAAGCCCTTGACGATCTGCCGTTTCCAGCCCGCCACCGCGACAGGTTCGAACGAGGCCGGAAACAGCAGGAACAACAACGCATTCCGAAACGCGCGTCGCTGTAGCAGTCCGCCCGCCGCCAGCCACTCGGCAAACCCCCACGCATCGCTCGAGAGTGCGTCGCGTCGGGACCGAGGCAGCGAGAACCACGCGATCATCGCGGATACGATGCCGCACACTTCGCGCCAGCGGCCGGCGAAAGTCCCGCCGCCGAAGCGCGAGCATCCCGTCAGGACATCCTCGTGAAGCGCCCAGTGATCTTCCGGGAGCGCCGATTCGGACCATTCCCAGACCCTGACTATGGCGTCACGCTTCCTCTCCGGCGGAATCTCGCTCGCGATGAGATAGAACGCCCATGTCATCTCGGCCCAGAGGCGCTTCGCTGCCGGCGGGGCGGGGTCGAGCAGACGCCGCAGCCTCTGCCAGAAGCCGTCCGATCCACGGTTGGCGTGCTCGACGACGTGAACGCGGAGCTGCTCGAAGCGATCCCGCGTCCACAGCCGTTCGTCCGTGAACAGCGACCCACCGTCGAGCAGGCACCGCTGCTTCCATCGCTCGGCGGCGTCGAGGATGACGGTCGCCTGCTGCCTGCTCATCACGTGTCGCTGGAAGGAAGAGAGAGAACGGAAGTCACGGGCACCGGCTGGGGGCGGCGAACGCGCCCGAGTGGCTCGCCGCTCGACTGCGCCGTTGACTTGAAGACGTGAGCAACGGCATCGCGCGCGGAGTCGATCGGCGGCCGGCCGCGGCGGTGGCCGGCAAGCGCAACGGTCGGCTCACCCGAAGATCTCGTCCACCGCGAAGTCGAGCTCGGCGACTGCGCTCGCCGTGATGCGCTCTCCGCAGCGTAGCACCCGCTCGCGGGCGTATCCTTCCGGGCCGGGGCCGGTGTAGGCGGTGACTGTCCGGGCGGAGGCGTCCACCAGCCAGGTCTCGGGCACGCCGGCCTTGCCGTAACGGGGGACCTTTTCTCCCCGATCGTACTGCAGCGAAGAGTCCGACACCTCGATGACCAGCAGAAGGTCGTCGGCGTCCGGATGCCGATTCGTGTACGCCTGTGACCTGCGCGCCACCGACAGATCCGGCTGCGGCTCGGTGTGCCGACCGAGTCGAATCGGCCCCTGAACCCGCAGGTGCGCGGTCTCCGGCAGACGGGCCGCCACCAGAACCGTCAGACGGTCGACGATCCACGCATGAGGAGGACCAATCGGGGTCATCTCCCGTACCTCGCCATCGATGAGCTCCACACGGTCGCCCTCGGCGAAAATGCCGGCCTCACCCATGCGCGCGAAGTCGTCGACGGTGAAGCGGTGGATACCTGCGACTGCCATGGTGCGCCATCCTGAAGGTGACCTCGGCCGACCGTGTGGCGTGCATCATATCAGCCGAACGATCGGTCAGGTCCCGACAGGTGCGGCCCGACCCGCTGGATATGCCCGACCGGACCGGCGGATTCGCGCCGACGGGCGAGACATCACCGTCAGGTGCGGCCCGACCCGCTGGATGCGGCCCCACGGACTTCGGCCTCACGGGGCGACCGCCCGTGCGCAGCTCGATTGGGGGCACCCGTCACGAGCATCTCTCTCGGGCGATCGAGGCTCGTTCAAGGCCCGCCGTCATGCCCCTTGCCGCGATCGAAACCTCACGGCAGCGTGAAAGCGATCAACTCCCCGTGGTAGGTCCCGCCGCCCACGGCCAGCACCAGATACTGCCGCCCGTCGAGCATGTACGTCATCGGCGACCCCGTCTGCGCGGCCGGCAGGTACACCGCCCCCCGCTCCTCCCCCGTCGCCTTGTCGTAGGCGCGCAGCATGGCCCCGCGCTCGCCGGACGGCGTGGTGACCGTCCCCCCCTCGCCGCTGATGACCAGCGTCTTCGTCGTCAGGGTGCCGATGCCGCCCGAGCTGCCGCCGGCGCCGCCGGTGCGGCCGGTGCGCGGGATGTCGAGACCGCGCAGGGCGGGGTGGTTGCGCACGAAGTCGGGGGTCTCGCCGTGCGCGACCTGCCACACGATCTCGCCCTCGTTCAGGTCGATGGCGGTGATGCGGCCCCACGGCGGCTTCATCATCGGGAGCCCGCGCACGGTGGGGGGCCGCAGGCGGCCGCTGACGTAGTCCATGTCCGACCGCTCGGGATCGTTGACGAGGCCGATGGCCCGGTTGAGGGTGTGGGAGTACAGGTACAGCATGCCGGTGTCGGGGTCGAACGAGCCGCCCGGCCAGTTGGCGCCGTTGGGCACGAACAGGGTCGCGAGCAGGCCGTCCTGCCCGCGCACGATGGGCGGGGTGAACACCGGTCCGGTGCGGTAGCGCGACGCGATCTCCAGGGCCTCGGCGTGCAGCTCGGGGGTGAAGTCGATGAGCTCGTCGAGGGTGAACCCCTGCCGCTCGAACGGCGGGGGCTTCGTGGGGAACGGCTGGGTCGGCGAGTACCACTCGCCGGGGACGTTCCCCGCGGGCACGGGCCGCTCCTCGATGGGCCAGACCGGCTCGCCGGTGACGCGGTCGAACACGTACACCCACCCCTGCTTGACGGGCTGGGCCACCGCCTTGATCTCGCGGCCGCCGACGGTGATGTCGACGAGGATCGGCGGGCACGGCACGTCGTAGTCCCAGATGGGATGGTGCACGAACTGGAAGTGCCAGAGCCGCTCGCCGGTCTCGAGGTCGACGGCGACGAGGCTCTCCGAGAACAGGTTGTCGCCGGGCCGGTGGCCGCCGTAGTAGTCGCCGGTGGGGATCTCGATCGGGAGGTAGGCGATGCCGAGCTCCTCGTCGACGGTCAGGTTGGTCCAGATCCCGGTGTTCCCGGTGTAGACGGCGGAGTCGTTCAGCCACGTCTCGCGCCCGAACTGGCCGGGCCGGGGGATGGTGTGGAAGATCCACCGGCGCTCGCCGGTGCGGGCGTCGTAGCCGCGGATGTAGCCCTTGACGTTCTCGCGGCTCGGCGGCGACCCGCCCGAGCGGTGCGAGGCCCCGACGATGACCACGTCGCGGGCGACGACGGGGGCGCTGTTCCACCCGATCTCGCCGGTCAGGGGGTCGATGAACTGGTCGTTGTCGCGCTTGAGGTCGACGATGCCGTCCTCGCCGAACCCGGGCACTGGCCGCCCCGTGCGGGCGTCGAGGCCGACGAGCTGGTAGCCGATGGTGACCAGGTAGATGCGCTCGTCGCCCTCGCCGTCGGTCCAGTAGGCGACGCCGCGGCCCGACATGCGGCGGATGGCGTTGGTCCCCCGCTGCCCCTCGTCGAGCCGGTAGACCCACAGCAGCTCGCCGGTGGCCGCGTCCAGAGCCACCACGTTGCGGCGGCTGCCGGCGGTGGCGTAGAGCACGCCGTCGACCATGAGGGGCGTGGCCTGGTAGTTGAAGTCGGGGAACGGCCCGAGGTTGGTGGTGCGGAAGCGCCACTCCACCTCGAGGTCGTCGAAGTTGTCGCCGTCGATCTGATCGAGCGGCGCGTACCGGGTGCTGCCCAGGTCGCCGCCGTAGGTCCGCCACTCGCCGCCGGCCGCCCCGTGCTGGGCGAAGCCCGCCGGCACGCCGCAGAGCAGCAGCACCGCCGCCACCGCCACTGCGCGCACACCGGCGCCGCTCGTGTCTGCTCGTGCTGACATCGTTTCGTCTCCCACGCGGCCACCGCAATCCGCGGCGTCGCCCTGCAATCGCGATTCACGACGACGGCCGGCGCCGACGGCGATGGCCTTGCCACCGGCCGGTATCCCGGTAGATTACCGCAGCCGCTTCTGTGCGGCACGTTGCTCCGAACCGTCGTCGTCTTCGCCCCCGGGCGTCCCTCTTCGTCCGAGAAGCGGCCCACCTCAGTCAGCGGGTTGGAGTCATGGACCCTCCGGCCCCTCCGGCCATCGTCCATGATAGGCTTCGAAGCAATGTTCCGTCCGCGAAGGAGACGCCCATGAGGAAGATCATCGCCATGGCCGCGGTGCTCGTTGCGGCATCCGAGGCGCCGGCGGCGCAGGCGGTCTGGAACGCCGCAGACCTCGGCGGCGGCGGCGCAGAGTTTCGGCTCGGCAACGACGAGGGGGCGGCGATCATTCTCGTGTGCCGGCCCGCCGGCGTGAGCGCCGGGTTCGAGTTTCCCACGCTCCCGGGGCCTGCCGACGGCGCCGCGATTCGCGGGTTGCCCGGCGGAGGACGGCAGAACGTCACGGTGGCGCCCGTCAACGACCACGTGTTCCGGCTGACGAGCGGCCGCGGGCTCGAGGCGCTCCTGCAGTTGCTGCGAGGCGCCCCCATCCTCGACGTGCGCGCGGGCGCCACGCGGGCGTCCTTCCAGGTGTTCGGGAGCGCCCCCGTCGTACGCGAATGCCTGGAGCACCAGGATCCGGCCCATTGGCTGGGGGTAGGGCGGGGCCTCACTGGCGAGGATATGGCGGAGTTGCGCGAACGGCAGGCTCGGGCGCGCGAACGGGAAGGTCAGGAGCGCGAACGGCGCGAACGGGAGGCTGAAGCGCGCGAACGGCGCGAACGGGAGGCTCGGACGCGCGAACCCGCGCCTGAATGAGGAAGCCCCGCGCCACCGTCGAGTAGATCGACCGGACCGCCCCCCCGCTCCTCGCGACCCGAACGAGTTGGGAGTCGCCAGGGCGCCCGCCGCTTCGCTCCGGCCCTGCCGCTTCCGACCGCAGCTACCATTCCCACGCAACCCGGTCCTGGCCGAGTTCCAGAATCGTGCCGTTCTCGCGCTTCCGCATCGCCGCCGCCGTTTCGCGGCGGATTCTCTCCGGGTCGGTCCCCGCGGCCGCAAGCACCGCATGGATCCCGTCCCCCTCGAATCGCTCCGCGAGGTCGTCGGCACTGTCGTACGTCCGGGTTTCGCGGCCGAATCGGTTCTCGGTCTCGACGACTGCCGCACCGTCGTCCGCGAGCAACCGCACGTGTCGGTACACCGCGTCCATCACTGCCTGCCTGGCATGAGCGGCCGGGTCGGCCCGTATCGCTTCGTACCGCGGCGGCACACCGTGGAGCTCGAGCGGCCCTTCCTCGGCGAACTTGTCGCACTCCATGTCCCAGCTCGCGAGCCGCCAGCGGATATCGTCTCCCGCCAACGCGTTGACGGCTATGGCGAGCGCCCGCGGCGCGGCGGTCCGGGCCACCGCCAGGTCGTAGAGGTCTCTGACCGGCGGGTTCAGGGAGCGGTTGATGAACTTTCCGGTCAGGATCTGGCTCGACGCCAGCACGGTGGCCACCCCGCCGTCGACGACCGCCCGGTGATGACCGACTTGCGGTTGCGGCTCCGCGGCCAGCATCTCGATTCGCGATTCCTCGAACAGGATCCGGCTGAATCGACCGAACGTGATCTCCCTGGCGCCGGCCGCCTCGAGCTGACGGTGAAGCTCCGGCGCGGCTTCGGGGTGCAGGAACCGCGTCTCCGTCCGGGGATGGACGAGCAGGTCGATGTCAACGCTGCCGCGGTGCCGCCAACGCGAGGCGAGGATGGTTCCTCCCCCGATCTGCCAGCCGCTCCGGTCCGGCGTGCGGGGGGTCACGAACGCGTCCAGGATTGCGCGGGTCCGGCCGAGGAGAGTCCGGGCCGGTTCCGGCAGCGTCAGGTCCTCCACCTTCCGTCCGCTCTCCGCGTGTTCATGCCCGCGCCAGCCGGTTGAATTCCCTCGCGACGTGCGGATGGTCCGCCTTCGCCCGGTGGAAGGCGGCGACGAGCTCCCGGAACGTGTAGACCTCTTCGACCCATGCCAGGACGATCTGCGCGGGCTCCGCCTCCCGCGCCCACATGCGGATCAGGACCCGCTGGCGCGTGGTCGGCGCTTCGGCATGGATCGCGTCGTAGAACTCCCCGACGGTCGGCGGGACCGGCCAACCGCAGCAACTGCTGGCGATGCGGCGCCGAACCGTGGCGCTCCGCTCCCGAATGGCCTCGGGATCGTGTCCCGGCAGGTACTTTCTTCGGATGCTCTCGTCGGCGCGGCGGCCGCTGAAGGCCTCGGCCGGCGCCAGGACGTCGGGTTCCTCGTCGCGGTGAACAGCCTTCGCCCGCCGACGCAGCACGCGCCACTCGTCCATCGTCATCGCAGTCTCCGACGGCCGAGATCGCCCGAGGCCGGGGAATGGCGGGCGCCAACGGATCGGGCGCCGACGACGGCCCCGGCCGGCACGCGCCGCAGACCGCCGCCAGGCCCAGCCGCTCGCGCCGCGCCCCCTCCCGGTAGCCTACCGCAGCCGCGCCGCGACGGCACGTTGATTCCGCCGGACCGGTCCACTACGATAGAGCGTCGGCGCATGCGGCGTCGACAACGGGTCCGGCGCAGCCGCGTCGCCTTCAACACTGCCAAGCGAGGAGACCGTCCTGATGCCTGCATCGACCTTTCGGGGAGGCTGGTTCGCGGCCGGACTGACCGCCGCCATCGCCATGATCGCGGCGCCGGCCGCGGCCCAGTCCGCGAACGCGGCGGACGCCGTCACCTACCATGGGGACATCGCGCCCATCCTCGAGCGGAGCTGCCAGCACTGCCACCAGCCCGAGTCGGTGGCGCCGATGTCGTTGCTGACCTACGAGGACGTGCGGCCCTGGGCGCGGTCCATCAAGTACCGCACGGGGCGGGTCGGCAAGCCGGACGTGATGCCGCCGTGGTACATCGAGAAGGACGTCGGCATCCAGGACTACAAGGGCGACATCTCGCTGAGCGCAGAGGAGATCGCGCTCGTCGCGGCGTGGGTCGACGACGGCGCCCCGCGCGGCGAGCCCGTCGACCGGCCGGCCGTGACCCGCGTCGTCGACGCGTCGGGCTGGCAGATCGGCGAGCCTGACCTCGTGGTCCGGTCGCCGGAGGTCGAGGTCCGGGCGACGGCCCCCGACTGGTGGGGGCCGATGGGCGAGTCGGAGACCGGCCTCACCGAGGACCGCTACGTCTCGGCCATCGAGATGCGCGAGCTGAGCACCTACGAGGGGCCGCCCGAGCGCGACACCATCGGCGGGCTCTACGTCATCCACCACCTCGTCATGCTGCCCGTCGGCCCCGACGGCCGGCCGGTCGCGGAGGCCGGCTTCTGGCCCGTCCACGAGGTGGGGCGCAACCCCGACGTCTTCCACCCCGACGCCGGCAAGCTGCTGAAGGCGGGCTCGAAGGTCCTCTTCCCGTCGGCCCACCTGCACTCCAACGGGCGCCACACCCGCGCCCAGCTCGAGATCGGGTTCAAGTTCCACCCCGAGGGCTACGAGCCGTCGCGGACGGTGCAGATCATCGGTCCCGCCACCGTCGAGCTCGACATCCGGCCGATGGAGGCCGACCAGGAGTTCGAGGCGTTCAGCACCCTGATGGAGCACACCAAGATGATGGTGTACGAGCCGCACATGCACGCGGCGGGGGTCAGGATGTGCCTGGACGCCATCTGGCAGAACAACGTCGAGACCCTGAGCTGCGCCGGCTACAACCACAACTGGGTGCGGGTCTACACCTTCGAGGACGACGCGGCGCCGCTGCTGCCGCGGGGCACCATCCTCCGCATCAGGGGCTACTTCGACAACACGCCGACCAACCCCAACGTGTCCGACCCGCGGAACTGGTCGGGGCTGGGCCACCGCTCGATCGACAACATGATGATCAACATCGGGCAGGCGGTGTCGCTGACCGACCAGGAGTTCGCCGACGAGATGGCGGCGAGGCGCGAGCGTCTGGGCCTCGCGCCGGGCGAGACGGTCATCGGGTGCCCGCTGTGCGGCTACCCCGACCCGGCCGAGCTGGTGCCGACGGCGGCCGACAACACCGAGGGGCAGTAGCGATGGCGAGCACGACGCGGACGCCGGAGCCGCCAGAGAGCAGTAGGAGCCAAGGCTCTGGGGCAGCCAGTGTGGCGATGCCGAGCACGACCCCGACGTCGGAGCCGCGAGGGACGGTAGCCGCGGCGCGTACCGCGATCCTCCTGGCTGCCATCCTCGCCGCGCCCGTCGCGGTCCAGGCCCAGGATCAGGCCGAGGCCGCGGACCGGCCGGGGCGCGAGCTGAGCATCTCGCCCGCCTACGAGGGCTGGGAGAGGAACGACGACGGCTCGTTCAACCTGGTCTTCGGCTACATGAACCGGAGCTGGGACCCCGCCGAGATCCCCATCGGCCTCGACAACCGCATCGAGCCGGGCAACCCCGACCGCGGCCAGCCGACGCGCTTCCAGCCGCGGCGGAACCGGCACGTCTTCCGCGTCCGCGTGCCCGCCGACTTCGGCGACCAGGAGCTGGTGTGGACGGTCGTCAGGCGCGGCGAGATCGAGCGCGCCTACGCCACGCTGCACCCCGACTACTTCCTCGACGACATCGCGATCATGAACAACAACGGCGCCGGCGGCCCGGCCGGCGGCGCCTACAACATCTTCGGCAACCAGCGGCCGGATCTGGAGATCGACGACCTGTCGGTGCGCCGCACGACCGTCGGCGAGCCCGTGGTCCTGCGGGCGCGCGCCACCGACGACGGCGTGCCGAGAACGCGGAACATGCCGGCCCCGCGCATCGGCACCACCCGCATCGGCGCCGGCACCCCGAACAGCGCGAGCGGACTGCGCGTCGCCTGGATCGTCTACCGCGGGCCGGGTCCGGTCACCTTCGACCCGCCGCAGTTCAAGGTCTGGGAGGACTACCGGGCCGGCGCCGACTCGCCCTGGGCGCCGGGCTGGAAGACGCCGGAGCCGCCCGAGGACGGGACGTGGGTGGTCGAGGCGACCTTCCACCGGCCGGGCCGCTACGTGATTCGCGCCCTCGCCCACGACGGCGGCCTCGCCACCCACCAGGACATGACCGTCGCCGTCGGTCCCTAGAGATGTTCCATCCGGGCCGGATGCCGGCCCGGATGGAATCACGGGACCTCCCAGTGCATATCAGTAGCCGCGGATTCGCATGTCCGACCAACGCATACGCGCGGGCCTGCACATTCCCGACTTGTCGATAACTCATAGCTGGGACTGTGTGCGCGGTTTCGCGCAAGCAGCCAAGGAAACCGGTGACGTGGCGGGCGCTCTGGTGCGACTCGATCGTGACGGCCAGGACGTGCGACCGGTCGAGTACACCGAGGAAGACCTCGAGACGATTGCCGAGCAGGGCATCGAGGTCAGGTAGCCGCATGGCCCCAGCGTCGCCCCCCGGTCGGATCCTGCTGGTGGCTTCGACAACTGTTCCGCTGACCATTGACGCGGCGAGCGGAGTGGAGCCCGTGCGGCACGCGTCGAGGTCCGGTAGAATCCCCCGGGCTCGGTCCGGCAACTCCCGACGCCCGATGAGGAGCAAGGCGATGGACGACATCCGACAAGGGAAGGCGCGGCGAGCCCCGGCCCGGCTCGCGGTCATGGTGTCCATCGTCCTCACCGCCGGCGCGGCGGTGCTTGCCCAGTCCGGGCGCAACCTGGAGCGCCCCGGGCACTGGACCGCCCGGTACGACGACGGCGCCGGTGCGGCCGAGCGCCGCTTCGTGGTCATGCGGCCCGGGTGGCACATCTTCGCGGGCCCCGGCGGCCTGCTGTGGGACAGCGGGCGCTTCGCGTCGGGCAGCTACAGCGTGAGCAGCACCGTCTATCTGTTCCCGAAGGGCGACCCCGACCAGTCCGGCTCGACGCGGCTCGACAGCGCCTACGGCCTGTTCCTCGGTGGCCGGGACCTCGACGGCGAGACTGCCGCCTACGTGTCGTTCGTCATCGGCAACGACCGACGTTTCCGCGTCGCCAGTCATGGCGGGAGCGACACCGCCGAGCTCGTCCCTTGGACCGACCACGAGGCCATCGCGGCATTCGACGAGACGACGTCGGGCGGCCCGGTTGAGAACGTCCTCGCCATCGACGTCCGGGACGACGCGGTGATCTTCTACGTCAACGACGCGGTCGTCGCCGAACTCCCCCGCGACGGACTGCCACTCGACGGCGTCATCGGACTCCGCGCCGGGGCCGGCCTCAGCCTGCACGTGACGGAGATCGAGATCGGGCCGAATCGCCGGACCGGATAGCCCGGCCGACGGCTGTCCGCGCTCGGACCGCCCGCCGCCGAGCCCGCCCGCGCTACTCCCGCCCCACCTGCCATAGCAGGAAGCTCACCGTGTCGACCATCTCGTCTATCTGCTGGCTCACCGGCTGGCCGCCGGAGTGGCCCGCCGCCGTGTGGTAGCGCAGCAGGATGGGGTCGTCCGAGCCGTTCCTCGCCTGCATCAGGGCCGTCATCTTGCGGGCGTGCAGCGGCGCCACCCGCGTATCGCCGTCGCCCGACAGGTACAGCGTCGCCGGGTAGTCGCCGCCGTCGACGACGTTGTGGTACGGCGAGTACGCGTGGATGTACGCGAACTGCTCGGGGTCGTCGCTCGATCCGTACTCGGGCACCCAGAAGCTGGCCACGAGGAACTGGTGGTAGCGGACCATGTCGAGCAGCGGATAGGTGCAGACCACCGCCCCGAAGAGGTCGGGCCGCTGGTTCGACACCGCGCCGACGAGCAGCCCGCCGTTGCTGCCTCCCCGAATCGCGAGGTGTTCCGGGCTGGTGTAGCCCTCGGCGACGAGGTGCTCGGCCGCGGCGATGAAGTCGTCGAAGACGTTCTGCTTGCTCTCGAGCATGCCGGCCCGGTGCCACTCTTCCCCGAACTCGCCGCCCCCGCGCATGTTCGCCTGGGCGAAGACGCCGCCCGACTCGAGCCACGTCGTCGCGAGGGCCGAGAAGGCCGGCGTCATGCTGTTGTTGAAGCCGCCGTAGCCGTACAGCAGCGTCGGGTTGCTCCCGTCGAGGACGACGTCGGGCGGGTGGACGACGAACATCGGCACGCGGGTGCCGTCCTTCGACGCGAACCACCGCTGCGTGACGGTGTAAGCGGCGGGGTCGACGGGCAGCTCGGGCTCGGCCCACACCGACTGCTCGCCGGTCGCGAGGTCGTACCGGTAGATGGTGCTCGGCACGTGGAACGTCTGGAACGTGAAGAAGGCCTCGTCGCTGGTCCAGCGGCCCGCGCCGCCGCCGACCGAGCCGAGGGTGTCGAACGCGATGTCGCGGACGTGGGTCCCGTCGAGCTCGTGGACGGCGACCCGCGGCTGCACGTCCTGCAGGTACGACACCGCGAGCTTCCCGCCGAGGGCGGCGGCCCCTTCCACCACCACGTCGTCGCGCTCGGGGACCACCTCGCGCCACTGCTCGAACCCGGGGTCGGCGGGGTCGGCCAGCACCACCCGCTTGTTCGGGGCGTCGAGATTGGTGACGATGACCAGCTCCCCGCCCGCGAACGAGGCCCACGACTCTGAGACGCCGTCGGCGATGGCGGTCACGAACGGGGTGTCCCGCCGGAGGTCCTTGACGTGGATCTCGGTCGGCCCGGACGAGCCCTCGATGACGTGCACGACCATCCAGCGCCCGTCGTCCGAGACCACGGTGACGGGGATCTGGTGACGCTCGTATCCCTCGCCGAAGAGCTGCACGTCGTCGGCCATCGGGGTGCCGAACGCGTGGAACATCACCCGCGGCGTCACGTCGCCGTAGCGCTCGTAGTAGAGCCCCCCGCCGTCCGCGGCCAGGGTCACCCCGCCGTAGCGGGCCGGCGGCAGCACGTCGTCGAGCTCCTCTCCGGTGTCGACGTCGCGGACACGGATGGAGACCTCGTCGACGCCGCCCTCGCGCACGGCATAGGCCACCCGCGCCCCGTCGTCCGAGATGTCCCAGAGGGCCACGCTCGTGGAGTGGTCCGGGCTCATCGGGTGCGGGTCGATCAGCACGCGGTCCTCGCCGTCGAGCCCCTCGCGCACGTAGACCACCGACAGGTCCTGGTCCGCGCCCCGCCGGCTGTAGAAGTAGCGCCCCCCGCGCTCGTTCGGCAGGCCGACCACGTCGCGCTGGAGCACCGACGCGGCCCGCGCCCGCAGCTCGCCGCGGCCCGGCAGGGCACCGAGCACCGTATCGGTGTAGCCGTTCTGGGCGTCGATCCAGGCGCGCGTCTCGGGCGCCTCCTGGTCCTCGAGCCAGCGGTAGGGGTCGGGCACGTCGACGCCGTGCAGCGTGTCGACGACCTCCCGGACCTCGGTGGGCGGGGGCGGGGGCACGTCGATTCCCCCGTCCTCGGCGCAGGCGCCCATCAACGCCATGGCGGCGACAATCCCGGCGATACGTCGCGTTCCGGCCATGCTCTCCTCCCGGACAGTCGAACGTTCAGCGTGCGCACTTCGGCCGATTCGAAGCTCAATCCGCCTCCAGCAGGTAGTGATACTCCAGCGCCGCGCCCAGCACCATGGCCCCGCCGCGATCGTCGGCCCCGTTGACGGCGGGGCGATCGAGATAGTAGCGCCGCGTCGGGCCCGCCCCGGTGCCGATGCAGACGTCGACCAGGGTGCCGTCCTCCAGCACGTGGGCGAGCAGCGCGCGCCACGCCCGCTCGACGACAGGCCGGTACGATTCGTCCAGCCACCCCCTCCGGAGGCCCCGGGCCATCGCGGTCAGGGTCATCGCGGTGACGCTGGTCTCGCGGTAGCTGCCGGGCTCGTCGACGACCTGCCGCCACATGCCGTCCGGCGCCTGATGGGCGCGCATGGCGGCCAGGTGCCGGCGGTGGACGTCGAGCACCGCCTCCCGCTCCGGATGGTCGGCGGGCAGGACCGTCAGCAGCTCGGAGAGGCCGAGCGCGCCGAAGCCGTTGCCGCGGCCCCAGGCGGCGGGGGCGCCGGCGTCGTGGTGGAAGAGCCCGCCCGGCTGCTGCAGGCGCGCCGCGTAGGCGGTGACGAGGCGGACGGCGGCGGCGAGGCCCTCGGGGTCGCCGGCGCGGACGGCGGCGATGGTGCCGAGGAAGAGGTCGTCGCTCCACCCCGAGCCGTGCCGGGGGACGCCCGGGGTGGTCTCCGCCCGCGCCAGCGCCACCCCCTCGGCCGCGAGCCGGGCCGCGGCGTCACGGTTGGGGCCCGGCGCCCGCGCCAGCTCGCTGAAGATCATCGTCCCCGCCACCGCCGCGAAGCTGATGCGGTCGCCGAACAGCGGCCGTTCGCCGGAGAGCCACGGGCGGATCTCTCCCATCACCTTGTCGCGGAGCGAAGCGTCGTCGTCGATCGCGGCGAGCCGCAGCGAGTGGACCCAGGCGAGGGCGGGGATGTAGCTGATGCTCGGGGCGCCGGGATAGCGCCGCGCGAGCACCCGGGCCAGCTCCAGCGGGCCGCGGGCGATTCGGTCGGCAAGGACGTCGCGCAGCGGCGACGGTCGGTCCGGGGCGCGCGCCAGCGCCTCTCGCATGACCGCCGCCCCGTCGGAGGCCCCGGCCGTCACGAGCAACGTGTCGGCGGGACCGAGGCCCGGCCAGTTCTCGGGATCGGCCACGGCCGCGGCCAGCGAGCCCGCGGGCAACTCCGCGCCGCCGGCCGCCCCGCCGCTCCCGCCGGCGGACCGCGACTGGACGATCAACCCGTCCCCGGCCCGAACCTCCACCACGAGATCGGGGGCCTGGTAGGCGACCCAGCGCCAGACGTAGCGGCTCTCGGGCCGGTCGGGATCGTCGAAGAAGCCGCCGGCCGGGGGGAAACCGCCCGGTCGGGTCGCACCCTCCGGCGACGGATGGGCCATCGGCAGGGCGCTGACCGTCCAGCGCGTGCGCGCCTCCTGGGGCGCCTCGGACTTGAACCACCGCACCGCGTCGAGCACGATGCGGGCCGCCGCCTCGGCATCGCCGTCGAGCCCGCCGACGAGCACGATGCGGCGCTCGGGCCGCGAGAGGTCGAAGGCGGACGGATTCTCGAGGGTGAGCAGCGGCGTCTCGTCGCGGGTCACCCCGGCCGCGCTCACGATCCCCGGCTCGCCCGGGAGCGCCGCGAGAGCGTCGAGCGCCGCCCGCAGGTCCGCCGTTCCATCCGATCGCGGCTGGACCATCGTCGTCGTCGCGCCGCGCCCGGCACGGCTTGCCGGGGCGGCAGTCCTGCCCTCCGCCCGCGGCCCGAGCGCCGTCCAGGTCTCTTGCCGTGCGGTCGCCTCGCCGACTCGGGGGCAACACGCGGTCTCCCCACCTGTCGCCGCGAACATGCTCGCCGGTGCGCGGCTCGCCTCCCCGACCCGGGGGCAGCAGACGGCCTCGCCGCGGGCCGCCGGCCAGAGCGTCAACAGCGCCGCGACGACCACCGCCGCGGCCCGCGCGAACGCGCTTCGGCCCTCGGCCCACCCTCGCCGCGCCCTTGCGGGCGCCTCGATCGTCACCACCGCCCGCGACTCGGTGGGTGACCTCCGGAACGCCGCACCCATGTTCAGTTCCCCGCCAGCCAGAACCACGGGTCACTCCTTTCCTCGACGCCCGCCGACGCTCCGGATCGCCCGAAGTCATGGCGACTCGGTCGATCCGCATCATGATCGTCGGTGGTCGCGGCAACCGCAAGACCCCGCCGCGGAATCTGCGCGAACGAGCCGCCCATCCCCTCGTCCCGCCCGAACGACACGGCTCTCTCGCGGCACGGCCACAGGCTTCCCGGAAACGCCGGCCCTCGACCCGGTTCCCGGGCGGGGTCGCCGCCGGTCTCGGGCCCACTCCCGGGTACGATGACGGGTTCTCCTGCCGGCGGCTCCGGCCCCGGAGCGCGAAGGCGCCCGGTGTCGCCGGTCCTGTTGCTACTGAAACGGTTTCGCGTAGAATCAGGGCCGGCGCGGAGGAGATCCAGCGCCCCGACGAGGATTCCAGCAAGGAGATCGACATGTGTGACGAGAGAACCGATGCCGACACCACGAAGTACCAGCGCGCACGGGAGATGACCCGCCGGCAGTTCGGCGCCGTCTCGGCGGGAGCGGGACTGGCGATGCTGCTGCCCCGGGTCGCGAACGCGCAGGCCGTCACCGAGTCGGAGATCGACGTCCAGACCCCCGACGGCGTCTGCGACAGCTACTTCGTGCACCCCGCGAGCGGCGCCCACCCGGGCGTCCTCATCTGGCCCGACGCCTTCGGCCTGCGGCCGGCGAAGCGGCAGATGGCGAAGCGGCTCGCCGAGTCGGGCTACTCGGTGCTGGTGGTCAACCAGTACTACCGCTCGCAACGGGCGCCCATCGTGGACAGCACGGTCTTCGCCGAAATCGCCCCCATCGTCAGGCCGCTGATGGCGACGCTGAGCCCCGAGACCCACGTGGCGGACGCGCGGGCGTTCGTGAGCTTCCTCGACAGCCAGGCGTCGGTGGACAGCAACCGGAAGATGGGGACGATGGGCTACTGCATGGGCGGCCCCATCACCATGCGCACGGCGGCGGCCCTGCCCGACCGCATCGGCGCCGGCGCGTCGTTCCACGGCGGCGGCCTCGTGACCGACGGGGACGACAGCCCGCACCTCCTCGTGCCGCAGATGACGGCGCACTACCTGTTCGCGATCGCCGAGAACGACGACGAGAACGAGCCCGAGGCGAAGAACGTCCTGCGCGAGGCGTTCGACGAGGCGGGGCTGCCGGCGGAGATCGAGGTGTACGAGGGGGCGCTGCACGGCTGGTGCCCGCCGGACACCCAGGTCTACAACGAGCCGCAGGCCGAGCGGGCGTGGAGCCGCCTCCTCGCCCTGTTCGAGGGCGCGCTCGGGTAATCGCCCGACGGGCCCGCCGCCGCGACGCCCCGCGCGCGGCGGTCCGGGCCCGGCCGACTCGAGCCTTCGAGCACCCGGGGATCCGCCCCGGGTGCTCGGGCCGCCGAGGCCCGGCGGCAGGCTCCCACCGCCCTCCCGGAAGCTCTCGTCCCTTGGGCAATGGACCGGAATCGCGGCACGCGGCACGCCACCTGTCCCCTCTGCGAGGCGATGTGCGGCGTGCTGGTGGAGGTCGACGGCGGGCACATCCGGTCGGTCCGCGGCGACCCCGACGACCCCTTCAGCCGCGGCTACGTCTGCCCCAAGGCGGCGGCGCTCCCCGATCTGCACGACGATCCCGACCGCATCCGCAGGCCGCTGGTCCGAACCGGCTCGAGCTGGCGCGAAGCCTCCTGGGATGAAGCTCTGGACCGTGCCGCGGCCGGGCTCGCCGCCGTCCGCCGCCGGCACGGCCGCGATGCCGTCGCCTTGTACTACGGCAATCCCGTCGCCCACAACCTGGGGCTCCTGACCCACGGGCTCGCGTTCCGGCGGGCCCTGCGCACGAGAAACGTCTACTCCGCGAGCTCCGCCGACCAGCTGCCGCAGATGCTGGCGTCGCTGCGCATGTACGGGCACTTCGGGCTGATTCCCGTGCCCGACGTCGAACGGACCGACTTCTTCCTCATCATCGGGGCCAATCCCGTCGTGTCCAACGGGAGCCTGATGAGCGCGCCCGACATGCGCCGCCGCCTCGGTGCCATTCGTGGGCGCGGGGGCCGCGTGGTCGTCGTCGATCCGCGCCGCACCGAGACCGCGGCCGTCGCCGACGAGCACCTGGCGATTCGGCCCGGCGCCGACGCCCTGCTCCTCGCGGCCCTGCTGCACGTCATCGTCTCGGAGGACCGCGTGCGCCTCGGCCGAATGGCGGAACGCGTGAAGCGCCTCGACGCGCTGATCGCATTCGTCGGCGCGCTGCCGCCCGAGCGCGTGGCGCCGCGCACCGGCATCGCCCCCGCGACCATACGGCGCCTCGCCGACGCCTTCGCCGGCGCCGGGCGCGCGGCGTGCTACGGCCGGGTCGGGCTCTGCACGCAGCGCTACGGCACGCTCGCGGCGTGGCTGCAGCAGGCCCTGAACCTCGTGACGGGCCGTCTCGACGAGGTTGGCGGCATGCTGCTTCCGACCCCGGCCGTCGATGTCCTGGGCATCTTCGACCGCCTCGGCTGGCGCGGCTCGTTCGACCGTTGGCGGAGCCGCGTCCGCGGGCTTCCGGAGTTCAGCGACGAGCTGCCGGTCGCGGCCCTGGCCGACGAGATCGAGCCCCCCGGCGCGGGGTCGGTGCGCGCGCTGGTCACCGTCGCCGGCAACCCCGTGCTGTCGGCCCCGAACGGCCGCCGTCTCGCACGCGCGATGGAGGGCCTCGAGCACGTGGTCGCTATCGACCCGTATCTCAACGAGACCACCCGCCACGCCCACGTGCTGTTGCCGCCCGCGCCCCCGCTCACGCGCGCGCACTACGACCTCGCGCTCAACGCCTTCGCGGTGCGCAACGTGGCGAAGTACGTCGAGCCGGTGGTCGCGCGCACTCCCGATGAACTTCACGACTGGGAGATTCTCGCCGAGGTCGGCGGGCGCGCCCTCGCGCCGCGCCTGCTCCGCCGGCCCGTCGCCCGGGCCGCGCGGGCGCTGCGGCCGGAACGTCTCCTTCGCCCGCTGCTGCGCGCCGGGCCGTACGGCCTGACCCTCGCCCGGCTGCGCGCGGCGCCGCACGGCATGGACCTCGGCCCCCTGCAGCCGGGGCGCATCTGCGGCCGCATCGCCACCCCCGACGGCCGAGTCGACGCGGCCCCGGAGGAGTTCCTGCGCGAGGCGCGCGAGCGGCTCGTCGCCGAGGCCGACGGCGGCGCGACGGACGGTCTGGTGCTGATAGGGAGACGCGAGGTGCGGAGCAACAACTCGTGGATGCACAACAGCCCGCGCCTCGTGAAGGGGCCTCCCCGCTGCACCCTGCTCGTCCATCCCGACGACGCCGCGTCTCGCGGCCTCGGCACCGGCGATCTCGCCGAGCTCCGGTCGGAGACCGGCGCCGTGACCGTCCCCGTCGAGGTGAGCGACGCGATGCGCCCCGGCGTCGTCAGCCTGCCCCACGGGTGGGGGCACGACCGCGACGGCGTCCGCCTCGGCGTCGCCCGCGCCCACGCCGGGGCGAGCGCGAACGACGTGACGAGCGATCGCCATCTCGACACCCTGAGCGGCAACGCTGCCTTCAACGGCCTGCCCGTGACCGTACGGCGCCGGTCCTGATCCGCACGCGAGCCCCCCCGCGGATCGCGAAGGGCATGCCGCGCACGCGGGCCGGGGCGGGAGCAACGGCCCGACCGGGAGGACTCGGACCGGACCGCCGCGGCGGGCTGCGCCCTGAGGCCGCCCCTCGGTGACTGGGCCGCCGCAGGTACGAGAGGGTCCGCCGGACCGTCCGCGTCGAGCGCTTGCTCGAGCTTCGGAAGCGCGTTCACCTCGGCTCCTCGCCACGCGACCGCGGTCACGTAGAATCAACCGACGAACGGCAACGAAACCGAGGAGAGAAGGATGACCAGACCGGCGCTCGCCCTGCTTGGATGTCTCGCGGCCGCGTGCGGTGCCCCCGAACCGGCCGAAACACCGGCGGAAACGGCCCCGGACACAGGAGCGGGCACGCTCCTCCGGGTCGACCCCCGGTTCGACGCGCTCGTGCCGCCCGACGCGCGCATCGAGAGGCTCGCCGACGGCTTCGTCTTCACCGAGGGGCCGGTCTGGGACCGCGCGGAGTCGCGCCTGCTGTTCTCGGACGTACGCGGAAACGGCGTGTACCAGTGGACCGAGTCGGCGGGGGCCAGCCCCGTCATCGAGCCGGTGTTCGAGGGCGACCGAACCGGCCTGCGTTCGGTCAGCTCCAACGGGTTGACCCTCGACGTCGAGGGCCGCCTCGTCATGTGCGAGCACGGCAACCGGCTCATCTCGCGGGTGGAGGCGGACGGCACCCGGACCACCCTGGTCGACCGCTACGAGGGGAACCGGCTGAACAGCCCGAACGACGCCGCCTACGCGTCGGACGGCTGGCTCTACTTCACCGACCCGGGGTCGGCGCTCGAGGGGCGCGACGCCTCGCCGCTGCGCGAGCTCGACTTCAACGGCATCTACCGCCTGAGCCCGGACGGCGAGCTGGAGCTGCTGTACCGGGACCAGTCGCGCCCGAACGGCATCGCCCTGTCGCCGGACGAGTCGGTGCTCTACGTGGCCAACTCCGACCCCGAGCAGAAGGTGTGGATGGCGTACGACCTCGGCGAGGACGGCGTGTCCAACCCGCGTGTCTTCTTCGACGTGAACGACCAGACCGCCGAGGGGGCCGCCGACGGCCTGAAGGTCGACGACGCCGGCAACCTCTTCGCCACCGGCCCCGGGGGGGTCTGGGTGATCGCCCCCGACGGGACTCATCTCGGGTCGATCATGCCCGACGAGGTGCCGGCGAACGTGGCATGGGGCGACGACGGCCGCACCCTCTACATGACCGCCCGCACCGGGCTCTACCGGATCCGCCTGACCACCGGGGGCGCGATTCCCGGGCCGTAGCGTCGAGAGCAGCGGGGAACCTGGCCCGCCAATCGTCGCCTACGGCTCCGCCTGGCGCCCAACCAACCCTGCCAGGAGTCTGCACCGTTCTACGGAGCAGACTCCCCAGGCGGCGTCACGAGGCTCCCGGCCGCCCGTGGAAGGGACATCGTCGACCCGACCGACCGGGCGGCAGGACGGCGAGGAAGCCCGGGCCACGCGCGGAAGGGACCGAGAGCGCGGGCCGCGCACCCCCGGCCGCCAGCCCCGAACGCCGCGCCGAGGCGCTACTCGGCCGTTGCGGCAGGAACTCCGAGTAACGGCGAGGAAGCCCGGGCCACGCGCGGAAGGGACCGAGAGCGCGGGCCGCGCGCCCCCGGCCGCCAGTCCGCGAACGCCGCGCCGAGGCGCTACTCCGGCCGGTGCGGCAGGAGCTCCCAGTAGAGGCTGCCGCCCACGATCTCGCCGTCGTCGTTGGTGCGGGGCCGCCCCCCGAGGCGCAGGACGTCTCCTTCGAGGAGGTAGAGCCGCTCCGCGTCCGTCACCCCCTCGACGGGCCGCGTCCGGCCTTCCTGGTGGTGGACGACGTACTGGGGCTCGGCGTCCTCGTGGACCGTGAACGTCCCGAAGTACCCGCCGTAGGTCCGGTAGGCGGCCAGCGCCTCTTCCGGCGTGGGGGTGGCACCGGCGTACGGCGTGCGCCCCTCCCGCGCCATCAGGTGCACCATCATGTGGCCGGTCGGGGTGTAGATGATCCAGGAGCCGGCGCGGCCGTAGTTCCGATCGCCGCGCCAGAACTCGCTGCCGCGGTCCTCGTAGCGGTCCGTGTAGAGGAGCTGGCGGAACCCGACGAAGCGCTGCCCCTCCTCCGACAGCTCGGCGTCGGGCAGCCGCTCCCAGACGACCTGCCGTGTGCCGCCGCTCTTGGTCCCGTCGGCCGCCGCCGGGGTGAGGATGAGCCGGTCGCCGTCGAGGTCGTAGAACCGCTTCGCGTCGACCTCGGCGCCGGGGTTGATCTGGCCGATCCGGTGGTGGACCAGGAACCCGCCCTCGTCGTCCTCCTGGACGCTGAACGGGCCGTAGTACGCGGTATAGCCCTCGAGGGCCGCCTGCACCTCCTCGGGCGTCGGCCCGTCGTCGGAGAACGGCTCCCGATCGAGCGGCATGACGTTCACGGCCATGTACCCGGTGTCGCTGTAGGTGATGTACCCGAGCGAGTTGAAGTCCTCGACCGGCACCCACGCGCCGCTCTCGTCCTTGACGTTGCGTCCGGCGAGCCGGTACGTCCCGACTATCGGGCCGCGGGGGAGGCCGCTCGTGGTGGCGGCCGCGTCCTCCACCGGCGGGGCGGGCATCGCCCCGCCCTCCGCGGCCGGGGCGGGCATCTCGGCGCAACTGCCGACGATGAAGGGCAGACACACGACGGCGGCGACGATCACGGCGATTCTCCGGTTCGGCATGGCGCTTCTCCTTCGTGCGCGTGAATCCGGTCCGTCCTGCGAGCCGGCGGGGCCCCACGCGTCACGTCGCGCGGGTCCGAGCGTACGGTCCCGTCCCCGAGGCGCGAATCCTCCCGCCGGGCGCGGGCACGACCCCGAGGGCCAGACAACGCCGTGGGCGGGGCCGCGCCCGAGCTTGCCGCGGTCGCCCCCGGGCACCCGAAGCGAAGGGAACGCCCCCAGAGGCGTCACCCTCCCGCTTCACCACGCCAGGGAGAAACCGTTGGTGCTCGTGCTGACCTCGAGGTCACGCCACGTCACCGGCTCGATGAACAGCGACAACCCCAGGGCGGCGACAGCGATGCCGACGACGCCTTCGTCGACCGGCCACTCGTTCTTCGAGAAGCCCACCAGGCCCCCGGCCGCCATCATCCCGGCGCCCAGGATGTACTGGCGGGTGCGCTCGCTCCGAATCTGCCGGAGACGCTCGGGATCGATCCGGTCGATGAGGAGCCCGCCGTCCGTCTGCATCAGCACGCCGGACGCGACCGCGACGGCCGCCGGGGCCGGGGCCGGGACCGGGGCCTGCGCCTGCGCCGCCGAGGGAGAGAGAGAGAAGAGAATTGCCGCGAAACCCGCTACGATACAGATACGCATCCGATTTCCTTTCGCAATGAAAGACGCTCAATTCTAGCAAGTCGAGCCCGCCGACACAGCCCCTCGGCTCCGCGATCCGCCTCCGACACAACCCCGCGACCTTCCCCCTGCCCGCTGCTCTCCCCGTAGCGGCGGAGCCGGGCGTCGTGCCCGCCTGACCCGGAGAGCGTCGCCTACGGCTCCGCTCGCCGTCCAACCAGCCCTGCCAGGAGTCTGCGCCGTTCTTACGGCGCAGACTCCTAGCGCGGCGGCTCCGTGGGATCGCGGCCGTCCCGCGGAGCACCGGTGCCCGACGAGCCGAGGAACAGCTTGCTGCCGTCGATGAAGGTCACGTCCCGGCCGTTGGCCTTGTTCGACCCGTCCTTGGACCGGAACCCCTCGACGAAGACCTCCGTGCCCGCCAGCAGCGAGCGCTTGGTGAACCCGCGCCGCAGCAGCGAGGTCGGCGGCCCGCCCTCGATCATCCACCGCTGGGCGGTGCCGTCGGGCTGCGCCACGTCGATGTGGATCCAGGTGTGCGGATTGACCCACTCCATCCTCACCACGGTTCCCGTCAGCTCGATCGGGGCATTCGCGTCGAACTCGGCCGCGAACGCATGGTGGGCCAGCGCCTGCGCGCCGGCGACGGCCACCAGTCCACCGACGACCCCCAACGACGCGACTGTTCGTGCTCGCATGTCCCACCTCCTGTCGTCCCGGCTCCGGCAGCCGGTGGCGAAAGTCCCCGCTGCATTCGAGCGGCGATGCATCCCGGCTGACTGCGTTGCTCCTCGGTCAATATGCCCGATATTCTCCCTCGTCGCGCCTTGTCAGGCGGGCGCCTCGGTGATCCGCTGGCGTCCTCCGTGCGCGGCACAACGCGGGGTTTCAACACTTGCTGCTAGCGATGCTAGCGACCGTCCTGCCGCGCGGCTTCCCACGCGTCGAGCAGGGCCTTCTTCTCTTCCAGCTCGCGGCTGCGGATGGCCGCCTCGCGGGCCGCCTCGTCGAGCGCCCACTGGCGGTCGACCCGCGCCCCGCGGATGGCGTTCGTCATCCCGTAGTTGTGCTCGTGGCAGGCGTACTCGAACAGCCGGTCCTGGTTGCCCGCGGTCGCCCACGGGTCGAGCGTGAAGTAGTTGACGGTGGTGAAGGGACGCACGAACACGTTCGGGTCCTCCACCGTGTAGCGGTACTCCAGGGTCTCGGCGTCGAGGCGCCGGATGCGCTCGGTGAGGCGCAGCGTCTCGCCGGTGCCCGGGTAGTAGTGCACGTGCGCCGACCCGCCGAACGGCCCGCCGTGGGCCGGCACGGCGTTCCTCACGGTGTTCTTGAAGTTGGCGGTGTCGACGACCAGGGTGTCGCCGTCCCACCGGCCGATCGAGTCGCCGTTCCACTGGCGGATGTCCGATCCGAGGGGCCCCGGCGGTCCCTCGTCCGCGGTGCCGACGGGGACGATGCGGACGTAGCCGTAGGGCATCACGATGCTCACGTAGCCCGGCGTCTGCACGATCTCCTTGAGCGGCTGCTGGCTGCTCCCCAGCATCTCGCCGGGCAGGCCGTTCCGCGTGATGCACCGCTCCGACAGGCCGCGGTCCTCCCAGTCGTCGGCCTGGCTGCGGTCGCGCCGCGCCTCCTCGCGCGCCTCCCAGATGGCGAGGGCCTCGCGGGTCAGGGGCGGCATGCGCCCGTCGGAGGGATCGACGATCTGCGACGTGCGCAGGGAGATCGGAGGCTGGGTCGGGTCGGCGCTCCAGAACGCGTTGTACTCGGCCCCGGCGATGCGGTAGCCGGGCCGTCCGTCGTCCGGCGCGTCCGACCGGGCGTAGCGCGCCACGTCCTGCTGCACCAGCTCCTGCGCGATCGCGTCGTCGTCGTCGTCGCTGACGACGCGGCGCAGCCCGAGGCGCTCGCGCTCGGCCGCCTCCTCCTCGGTCATGAACTCGCGCGTGCCGAACTCGGGCGGCCGCTCCATCGGCGTGTAGGTCCGGGTGTCCCACATGCCCTGCAGGTCCGGGTCGCCCCACGCGGTCCGCGGCGCGGCGTACTCGGCCTCGCCGGGCTCCTGGGCCTGCCCCGCCCCGGCCGGCGCCACTGCCGCGGCCATCGCTATCGCCGCGGCGACGAGAACGCATCCTCGAAGTCTCACCGTCCACCTCCTTCCGGGTCGACGAGGCCCCCGTACACGTATTCCTCGGCGAGGTCCACGCACTTGAACTCGAGCAGCCGCAGGTCGTCCTCGACGCGGCGGTACAGCGGCAGCCGGATCGTCCAGTGCCGGGTGAAGACCTCGGGATCGTCGATCGTCGCCTCGTACATCATGTGCCAGGGGCTGATGGGCGTGTACCGCTCCACCACCTCCATCGCCGCGCTGTGGTAGTTGCCGGCCCGGTCGAACCAGGACAGGTCGTTGAAGCCGTTCACCACCACGACCAGCGTGTCCCCCTCCCAGCGCCCGTTCGACCAGCCCATCCAGCTGTCGACCGGCGCCTCGCTGTCCCCGTCCAGGGGAACGGTGCGGCTGGCGCTCGCGTACTGGTAGGCGATGATGATCTTGTCGGTGCTCTGGATGATCTGGAACGGGAACGGCATGTAGGTGGCCCGCGGCACCCCCGGCAGGTAGCACTTCGCCTCGGGGTCGCCGACCGTGTTGATGTTGTCGTGGTCGACCGCGAGCCGCCGCTCGAGGTTCTCCTGCTTGCGGGCAAGGGCCTCGGGCCGGTAGGGGATCTCGTTGCCGAGGACCACGCCCTGCCCCGGCGGCTGCGCCCCCCAGACCCCGAGCAGCCGGGGGAACGGCCCCGCCTCGGCGCCGTGGTCCTGCAGGTTCCAGTTGGCGGTGGTGAAGGCCTGCCAGATGCCGCTGATGTCGGGGCGGTCCGTGCCCGGCAGGCGGGGGGCCACGTACTCCGCGTCCGCGGCCTGGGCGAAGGCCGTCGAGGGCGGGAGGCCGACCGTCGCCGCCACCGCGGCGGCCGGCAGGACCGACATGAGCATCCGGACGATGCCCCTGAGCCGCGTGCCCATCACCACCTCCTCTCGATGCTCCGGGATCGAGCCCCGGATCAGGGCCTGTTATACACCCGCCGGTTACCATGCGCGCGCCTTTTTTGACGTGAGCCGGTTGCAGGAAGCCGGAACGAGCGCCACCACCGTTCGTCTGACGGCATTTGCGCGCCCTTGGCACCAGCCCCCGTTGCAGGAGCCCCGCGGATTCGCCGCGGGCCCCGAGCGCCCGCGGCCAGGTCCCCGCCGCCCTCGACCGGCGAGCCTCCTGCGCCGCGGCGGCCTCGGGACGACGCGGCGTTCGGCCACGGGCTGCTCGCGCTTCAGGGCGGAAATGGGGCCGGGAGTCAGCTCCGGGGGCGCGAGATCCTGGAGGTTGACGGGGCGCCAACGGGGGCCGCAGCGCGACCCTGCGCTCGCGTTTGGCGACGACTGGCGGGCCAGCGCGAACGCCATGCGATAATTCGCGAGACTACGAACCACGAGTCACGGCGCCGTCGCGAGCGGCGCCCGGGAGTTGGACATGACACACCAGCGTGATATTCGCGTACACCGGCGCCGGGCCCTCGTGCTCGCCGCGATCCTCTGCACCGCCGGTCCGATGTACGGTCAGGAACCCATCCTGGTTCTCGGCATGAGCACGCCGGAGTCGGCCCTTCACGATCCCGAGGCGGACGTCTACCTGGTGTCGAACATCAACGGCGGGCCGGGCGACCGGGACGACAACGGGTTCATCTCGCGGGTGTCGCCCGACGGGCAGGTGCTCGACCTGAGGTGGATAGACGGCGCCGACCCGGGCGTGACGCTGCACGCCCCCAAGGGCAGCGCCGTCCACGGCGACCGCTTCTACGTGGCGGACATCGACGTCGTGCGCTGGTTCGACCGGGCGTCCGGCGCGCCGCTCGGGGAGTGGGCGGTGCCGAACGCGGGCTTCCTGAACGACGTCGCCATCGGCGCCGACGGCACCGTCTACGTCACCGACACCGGCATCGCCATCACCGCGCAGGGGTTCGCGCCGACCGGCACCGCCGCCATCTACCGGTTCGACGCCGACGGCCAGGCCCAGGCGATGGCGCGGGGCGATGCGCTGGCCCTGCCCAACGGCATCATCGAGACCCCGCAGGGCCTCGTGATGGTCCCGATCGGCGCGAACACCGTCGTCCGCGTCGCCCCCGACGGCGAGCTGACGGTCGTGGCCGAGCTGCCGCAGGGCCAGCTCGACGGCGTCGTCGCGCTGGAAGACGGCTCGCTGGTGGTCTCGAGCTTCGGCGCCAACGCCGTCTATCGCGTCGCGCCGTCGGGGGCGGTGACCGAGATCGTCTCGGACACCCCGGCCGCCGACATCGGCTTCGACATGGGCCGCAGCCGGGTCCTGATTCCCCAGCTCGACGGCAATCGGCTCCTCATCTACCCCGTCTCGCTCGACTGAGGGGCGGGCGAAGGGTGCGCACGCGCAGGGCTGACGGCGACCAGTCGGCCCGGCGACTCGAGAGCCGGCGCACGCGGGCGCGCGCACCGAACCGCTTCTCCCGCGGCCCGGCCTGCGCCATCACCCGACCGGGTGATCGGCGGCTCGACGGCCGTCGGCTCCTCATCTACTCGGCCCTGCTCGACTGAGACAGGCACGCGACGGCACGCCGGTGACGTCACTGCCGCCTGCCGCCCCGGACCGGACGCCGGGCCCGCACCCTCAGCCGACGAGGGTGATCAGGTAGAAGATGCCCGTCCCGCCGAGCAGGACGATGCCGATCCACGACAGGGCCAGCATCGCCGGTCCGGGCCGGTGCTCGGGCGGCATCTCGGCGGAGGTGACCGCGCGCAGGTTGAGGTAGCCCAGAACCGGGCCGGTCAGGAACGCCAGTGTGGTGGCGAAGTCGATCATCGTCGTGAGGTTGCCGATGAACAGCGCCATCACGATCAGGGTCAGGGTGACCAGCGCCGCGAGGGTCCACCAGTACAGCGGGCCGCAGGGCTGCACGGGCGTCCCCGGCGAGCGCAGGACCAGGATGGACCGCTCGATGGCGCGGGGGCCGCCGTCGAGCACCGTCATCGTCGTCGACAGCATGGTCGTCACCACCGCCACCAGCACCACCGGCCGGGTCCACGCCCCGAGGGTGGCGGCGTAGAGATCCACGAGCTGCGTCGAGAACAGCGTCCCCTGCGCCGAGAGCTCCTCGCCGGACCCGAACATCACCGCCGCCCCGAGGATCACGAAGGTGAACGCGAGCACCGCCGTCCCCACGTAGCCGATGAGGAAGTCCTGCCGCGCCGTCTCCACCGAGCACCGCTGCCCCGACGTCTCGTTCTTGGCGAGCGTCCACAGCGAGCTCCACACCGAGATGTCGATGGCCGACGGCATCCACCCCGCCAGCGCCAGCAGGAACAGGAACGGCACCGCCGACCCCACCAGGTCGCCCGGCCACAGCGCCACCGTCGAGAAGTCGGCCCGCGGCAGGCTCACCGCGGCGGCCAGCACCGTGGACACCGCGAGCAGCAGCACGACGAGCTTGATGGACAGGTCGAGCCCGCGGAACCGTCCCCACCACAGCAGCGCGCAGCCCGGCGCCATGACCGCCGCCGCCAGCACCGCCAGCGGCCAGTCGACCCCGAGCGCGAACCCCACCAGATAGGCGGTGAACATGACCACCGTGGCCTGGATGACCCCGCCCGTCAGCACCGTGATGATCGAGGTACAGCCACAGCGCCCAGCGCCCCGTGCGGGCGTACCCCTCGACCAGGCTCTGCCCGGTGGCCGCCGCGTAGCGCGGGCCGTACTCGAAGAACGGGTACTTCAGGACCAGCGCGATCAGGATGACCCCGGCCAGCCCGAAGCCGGCCGACGCCCCGGCGCGCGTCGACTGCACCAGGTGCGACACCCCGATGGCGGTCGCCGCCCACAGGATGCCGGGGCCGAACGCCACCCAGAGGCGACCAGCGGTGGAAGAGTCGGATGTGCTCGCCATGGCTGGCGAAGATGATACGCCGTTCCGGCGTCGCGCGGACGCCCGACGAACGCCGCCACGCCCCCGGCGGGCGTGTTCTGGTGACTTGGTGCGTTCACATCCAAGCGCGGGAATCGTCATGACACGACTGACCATCACGCTCAGCACGAGATCGAGGTGCTTCTCGTAGTCGGCAGCGGTGCGGCCCAGCCGGACTGACGGGCCGCGCGACACCCACCACCGCGCGCTCGACAGCCGGTCGATACGGGCGACCCGCGGGTCGGCGGCATACGCCTGCTTTACAGACCCCCGTCGCGATGACGCCACCGTCAAACCGTCGCCGACCGTCGGTCGCGATGGCCTCCGCACACCAGGCGCGGTCATCCGCGGGCCGGCCGGGTAGGGCCGGCTCGACGGGCAACAGCCGCCCCTGCGTGGCCATCTTCTTGAGCAGCTCCAGGCCCCGCCGGTGCCATGGCCGCGCGTCGCCACGGAAGAGACCGCTCCACGCACCGTCCCGGAGGTCCGCACCAGCCCCTCGGTCAGCATCGCTTCACGGATGGTCTCCAGGCGGGCCGCGCACTCTCCCTCGGTCGAGTACGAGGTCACGTCGAACACGGTCGAGCATCGCAGCGAAGAAGCCGCCCGGCCACGCCTTCGAATCGCGGTCGTCCTCGGGGCCCCCGGGAGAACGTCGCTCGTTTCTCGAATGCGCCGCATGATGCGCAGCAGCAGGTCTCAGGGAACGCCGCCGGCGGCTCCCTCCGCGAACAGATCCCCGAGCCGCCCGGAGCCGTGGACGTGCAGCTCCATGATGCCCGGGCGATCCCCAGCACAGCCACGACCACCGGGAGCAACTCATCTCTCGAATCAGCGTCTCGGCGCCGTCCGGCTCCACGAACAGCACGTTGACGTCCTCCGGGCGTACCTCGGGCGCCCCCTCGGGCAACGTCCCCGCGCCGGTCTGCCGCATGCGCCGCATGATGTGCAGGAGCAGGTGCTCGCTGTGCGTCTCGATCAGGAACACGTTGCCCGCGGCGGCTCCCTCCGCGAAGAGATCCCCGAGCTCGACCTGCAGCCGTGGATGGACGTGCAGCTCCGGCTGCTCGACGGCCGTGATGCCCGGGCGTTCGGGGTCCAGCACAGCCACGACCACCGGGAGCAACTGCGAGATCCGTCCTGTGCGCATCGACGTTGTGGTAACTCAGGATCTCGTGCGCGTAGCACAGCGCGTGCAGCACGGTGCTCTTGCCGGCGCTGTTGCGGCCGAACAGGAGGGTGATGGGCCGGAGCTCAACACGGACCGGCCGGCCGATCCCCTTGAAGTTCTCGATCTCGACGGTGGTGATGAACGGCGGCTTCCGCTCGGGCGGTGTCTCGGTGTTCTGATCAGCGTCCGCTCCACGCCGGCCCGCGCGGGCGGACCGTGGCGCGGGTGCGACACCCGACGCCCCGTCTTCCGGCACGCCCGCTCCAGCAACCCGCGTCGGCCGCCTGTCGCCCATCGATTCGTCGCCTGCCAGCGCCATCTCGTCGCCGCGGCGATCGTGTTCACTCGCCATGGTCAACGTCCTTTCTTCACAAGGCAACCCTCGATGTTCAGGCTCGGCACGACACCAGATCCTCTGACGGCCTCATCGACGACTGCCGACGATCGTGATCGGATCCTCGAGTTGCTCGAATCCAGGCGGCTCCCCGGCGTATTGGGCCCAGCGACGACGATACTGATCGCTGTCGAGCAGATTGAGGTCGTCCGTCGCTCCCGCCTCTCTCTCGTCCAGACCCGCGCCGAGACTGACGCCACCGAGCTCCGTCAGAATGTAGCGATTGTGCAGCTTCTCTCCGCCTGCCCGTTCACCGAGCCGCCGAATCACGACCGCTTGGCCCGGCGGAAACTCGCGTGGCAGACGCTCTCGACATCCAGTCCTGAAGTGCTCGTGAGTGCCATTCGCTTCCCTGTCCGAACTGAAGATACGGACTCTCGCAGGACCGACCGCCCTCCCTTTGCAGCCGGCCCTCACGCATGCGGCGATCACTCTGACGAAGTCCCCGCGACCCGGCGCAAAGTAGGGATCGACGAAGATGATGTCCGTCGCAATCCGAAGCATGCCGCCCACCGCGTCCGAGATGGTCTCGGCCCTTCTGGCCACCGCCCTGCCATGCGGCGCTACCCACCCCGGAGTAGACTCGTCCAACTCGTCGGCAACCAGCACGTTCGGATCTCCAGACGGATTGTGTCGGGCGAGGATCGCGTGGAATGGAGCTTTCTGACCGAGCGCGTTCTCCATCCACGACCGCTCGGCATCCCAAACAGCGCCCCGGCGCTCCACCATCACCTCCGACAGTTGCTGGATCAGCTCCTCCATCCGCCGCCGGGCGACTTCACCGCCCCTTTCCGTCTCACTCGCCGTCCAGGCGTCCCAGACGCGCCTCTTCCAGCGCTTGGGAAACCGCGAGATGAGGCGCGGTGAGCCAATCCCGAACTTGTCTCTGAAGTACCGGCCCGTTCGCCGGTCGGCCCAGGTCGCAACCAGCGCCGGCTCGACTGCGTATTCGAAGAGCATCAGAAGAGCTCGTCGGCGCGTTCGTCGAAGAACCCCTGCGGCCAGCGGTCGATGAACTCGCCGGTCTCGTCGATCCGGAGGCGTGTCGCCCTGACCTCGCCGCCGACTTGCTCAACGTAGACCACGGAGACCTGGTCCGGCTTCAGCGCCGGCTTCCCCGCCGGCAGCTCGCTGCTGCCCGTCTCCTCGATGCGGCGCAGCAGACGCAGCATCAGGTGTTCGCTGTGAGTCTCGATCAGGAACACCCCGCCGCCGGCCGCCTGTTCGGCGAAGAGATCGCCCAGTTCGACCTGCAGCCAGGGGTGGACGTGCAGCTCGGGTTGCTCGATGGCCGTGATCTCCGGACGGTCCGGATCGAGGGCGGCGACCACCACGGGCAGTATCTGCGAGATGCCCGTACCGATGTCGGACGTTCGCACCTGCAGATCCCTGCCCGTGGTGGTAACGAGCTGGATCTCCCTGCGAACTCGCGCCTTCGCAATCCCGTCGGCCAGGGCATCGATCTTGTCCGGCGGCGCCTTCCTCATGACGTCGCCACGGGATTCGACCCCCGACGCATCCGATTCCTTCAACTTGATCGCCGCCAGCTCCTGGCCCAGAACTCCCTTGTTCAACATGTCCACCAACGGCGTGTTCGCGGGGAGTTCGACGACGTTGCGCACGCGCAGCTCGTAACCCGTGCCCAGCCGATCTTCTCGCGACAGCCAGTCGCTCACACGTCGAACGACCATGGCCCGATTGCGCTCGCGC
Source organism: Vicinamibacterales bacterium (assembly GCA_965207675.1). Classification (GTDB taxonomy): domain Bacteria; phylum Acidobacteriota; class Vicinamibacteria; order Vicinamibacterales; family UBA8438; genus JAJEEA01. The sequence goes on along the minus strand of CBDBMY010000011.1, from coordinate 1,187,494 downwards.
AGATTACCGAAGTCGTTTGCGATTCGGCTCAAGGTGGCCTGCGCACAGCGATTCAGGACGTCCCAGGCCGCGGAACCGTCGGCCCAACGGCCGGGAACGGACCGGTCCCGCTCGACGAGGGCTTGCGGATGCAGATCCCGCAAGGGACCGAGATAACGAAACGCGGCCAATTCGTCGCGCAGCAGGATTCCGATGCCGGCGAGCAGTCTCGGTATGTCGAAGCGTGAACGGTCGTCGAGCGCCTTGTCCTGGATCCAGAAGTGCTGGTCGAAAGACGGCACGGCGGATAGTGGTGCGCGGAGCGCGTTCCCGGGCTCAAGAAGCACTCTCATCGGTCGAAGTCCGTGGGCGTACCTGCCAGCACCTGAATCTTCGCGCACTTGCCCGACGTACCGCGACAAGGTGTCCTTCTCGTCTCGATCGATGTCGCAACCCAACAGCGGATGCGACAGGTTGGCCAGCAACGTCGCCATTCTCCCCGACGCCGGGGCCTGGATGTGACCGACCACCTGTCCATCGACACCGACTTCATAGTCGCTGACAATCGGCTCGTCGCGTTCTGTGTGCCACGTGACTCTCAACTCCAGCCAGCCTGCGTTCGCCTCCTCCAAGGAAGCGACGTCGGCGAACGCACCAAGGGACCAGCCAAGCGGCATGGCCTCGTAGGCCCCCCCGGGCTCGGGCAGAACGAGACCTCCCAGGTTCAACTCGAAGCGGAGTCGCACGGAGCGCTTCAGGTCATGCCCGTGGACGAAGCGCCGGAACCCGCCGAGGTCGATCTGCTCCCCGCCGAAATCGGTCTTGTGCGCATCGACGTTGCGGTGGCTCAGGATCTCGTGCGCGTAGCAGAGCGCGTGCAGCACGGTGCTCTTGCCGGCGCTGTTGCGGCCGAACAGGAGGGTGATGGGCCGGAACTCGATGCGGACCGGCCGGCCGATACCCTTGAAGCTCTCGATCTCGACGGCGTTGATCAACGGCGGCTCTCCCTCCGGCCGTGTTTCCGCGGGCTGGGCGGCATCCGCTGGGGGCAGCCCCGCTGGCACTGACGGCGGCACGGGTGCGCCGCCGGACGGCCTATCGAATGCCGCGTCTTCCGGTCCGTCGGACCCGCCAGGCCCGGCCGCCCGCGCATCGCTTGTCGCTTGGTCGCCTGCCGGCATCGCCATCTCGTCGTCGCGGTGATCGTGTTCACGCGGCATCGTTCCGTCCATTCTCCGCAAGTTAACCGTCGACGTTCACTGAAGCAACGGTCGTGCCAATGCCGTCGCAAGCAGATCCCGGCGTGCCCGGTCTTCGTCCCTGCGGCACCGGCAACGATGGCCACACTCGCGCCGGAGCCTCCGCCAGCAGCGCCCGCGGGCGCGGGCGGGACGCACGTCCGCCGATGTGGTCGCGGGCAGGCGCAGGCATGCGCTCGGCCGGAACCCAAGTGTCGCCTGCAGATCCATCCTTCATCGCCGTCCCCTCCCCGGCCGGGCCACGCCGTACCGGGCCAGCCAGTTGGTGAACGTCTGGTAGCTGGGCAGCCCCACGAGCTCCGCGGCACGCGTCTTGTTGCCGCCCGCCTCGTCGAGGGCGCGACCCAGGTAGTGCCGGGCCAACGCCGCCATCAGCTCCGGCAACCGGAGCCCGTCGCCCAGCGGCCGGCCCAGCAGATCGGCGGGCGGGTCCGTGACCGAGCGCAGCAGCTCTCCCTGCACGTCCTCGGCGCCGATCTCGGCGTGGGGCGTCCAGAGCACGAGCCGGTCCATCGTCGCCTGCAGCTCCCGGACGTTGCCGGGCCACGGGTGCGCCAACAGAAGGTTCCTTGCCTTCGGAGAAAGGGCCTTCTGTTCGACGCCCGGCTGGTCGGCGAACTTGCGGTTCGCGGCGCCGAGGAAGTGGTCAATTAGCGGGGTCAGGTCCCCGGGGCGTTCGCAGAGCGGCGGCAGCCGGATGACGGCGGTCGCCAGCCGGTAGTAGAGGTCTTCGCGGAACCGGCCCGCCGCCACCTCGGCCGCGAGGTCGCGGTTCGTCGCCGCGATCACACGGACGTCGACGGGGATCGCGCGGTCGGCGCCGAGTCGCCGGACGGTCCGTTCCTGCAGCGTCCGCAGCAGCTTGACCTGGGCGTCGAGAGGCAGATCGCCGATCTCGTCCAGAAACAGCGTGCCGCCTGCGCCCGCCTCGAAGTGGCCGGCGCGAGCGCGGGCGGCCCCGGAGAACGCCCCCCGCTCGTGGCCGAAGAGCAGCGACTCGACCAGGCCCTCGGGCAACGCACCGCAGTTGACGTCCTCGAACGGACCCTCACAGCGGCGGCTCTCGGCGTGAATCGCCCGGGCGAACAGCTCCTTGCCGACGCCGGACGCGCCCTCCACGAGCACCGTGACGTCGTGCGGAGCGACCCGCCGAGCGCGCGCTTTCGCCCGCTCCATCAGCGGGCTGCGGCCGATGATTCGGTCGAACGCGGGAGTCGCCGGGGGCAGCCCGGCCGTCAGCCGCTCGATCTTCGCATCGGCGCGGCGCAGCAGCGCCGGCACGTACTCGGCGGCGATGTCGAAGGGCACCGAGACCGTGCGGACGCCGGTCTGAGCGTGCGACTGGATCAACTCCGCGGGATAGCGGGTCTTGGCGAGGAGCACCCATACCGCCTGCATTGCGGGTGTGCCGGGGCTGACGTGGACGGCCAGATCGGCGCCGGCCCCGAACGTCTCGCGAGCGAAGTCGAACGCCCGGACGGCGGCCGCGTGGATGGCGCCGTAGTCGGTCGGATCGGTCAGCACCTCGGTCCGGAGATGGACGGATGGCGCGCCCGCCCCGGCCAGCGAATCGATGAACGCCCGGTTCTGCCCGGCGGGATAGTTGGACAGGAGGACCAACGCGTCGAACGGCCGAGCCGCCACGACGCTCCCGATGGGGCCGGGCCCCCGCCGGGCGCCGCTTGCACAGTCGAGATCGGTCTGACCGATCCAGGCGAGGAGCACGACCGGCACGACGACATCATAAACTACCTTGCCCCATACACAAGAAAACAGAGATGCCGGGCTCGGGAAACCGACCGGGTCACCAGCCTGGGCCGGCCAGGTCCATCTCAGAGGTCGAACTCTCGCGGCGACGACCGGTCCCGTTCGATCTGCAGCTCGACGCCCGCCAAGGGCGACGCACTCAAGAACTCGACGAGCGAGGGCTTGCGTTTGGCCAAGCGATCGTCCGATCCCTTCGAGAGGGCGACCGCGGGGGCAGATCGCTCACACGGGGTGACCTGGAGGGAGTCTTCACCTCCCCGCGCTTCCCGCGGCCGGTTGCTGAATCGCGTCTCGGGTTTCTCTACTCGGCTGCCGCGCATTGCATCCCCCTCGCCTCCGGCTGCGGATTTCGCGTTCGTCCGCCGCACACCCACCCGCTCCGCCATCGCGCCCCATCCCGCCCGTCCTACCCCTCGACCGCCATCGGTTCGTCTCGGCCGACGACCTGGGTCGCGGGGCCCAGGATCAGCGGGTCGGGGCCTTTCACCACGTCCGTGTTCTTGTCGGGGTAGGGCCATCCTCGATAGGAAGTGCAGCAGGCAAGGCGATGCGGGCGCGCTTCTTGTCGTCGGACATGATGCCCGTCCACCGGCCGGCGGCGGTGTCGGTGTAGAAGAACACCGCCTCCTCGGCCCCGGTGTAGCCGTCACGGCCGCGAGCCGCCGCGGGCGGTAGCTTCACGAAGCGCTCCCGGTTCAGTGGTTGTGCTGACGCAGGTACGCGAGCAGGTCGGCCAGCCCGCGTCGAGCCCCTGCTCGAGGCCGTCGGGCATCAGCGAGCGACCCTCCGCCCGCAGCTCGCGGATCCGGTCGCGGGGCACCGTGTCGCTCTCCCCGTTCGCCCTCGACAGGGTTACGGCGGCGGCGGTCTCTGCCGCGAGAATGCCGTCGAGCAGCTCGCCGTCCACCGTCTCCACCAGGTAGTTCGCGTACTCCGGCGCGAACGCCGCGCTCGGGTCCAGGATCGAGGTCAGCAGATCTTCCTCGTCTCGGAAGAACGACATGTCCAGGCTGGGACCCACCGGATAGCCGACGCCGCGGAACTGATGGCACTGGGCGCAAAGGTCCCGGAAGTGCGTTTCTCCGCGCTCGGTGCTGCCCCGACGACCGACCACCCGCGGCAGCCAGTCGTCGACCACCGCCTGCCGGCCACCGAACTCCTCATCCGTGAAGAACGCGGCCGCGCGGGCTGTGGATGCTGCTGCTGAACCAGCCGTTCCACCGGCCTTCCTGTCTCCCGGACACCCGTCTCGGGTGCCAAGGACCCTGCAACGCATGCTCGCGCGCGGCGGGCTGACCGAGTGGCCCCTTGCGGCCGCACCTCCGTCCATCGCATGGTTCCTCAAACGGCAGAGCCGGCGCCAACGGGCAAGGGTGACGGAAGCGTCCTCGCGCAGAACCCGTTGCAGCGCCTCCCGCGCGCGCCCCGTGTCAATCCCGGCCAGCGTCAGCACGGCCTCCATGCGCACGCGCGGGTCCGCGTCGCCGACCAGCTCCGTGACGAGGTCGGCGGCGCTCCGATCATCGGAAAAGTCCCGCGCGAGCACTGCGACACTCTCGCGCATCCCGCTCGGCCCGGTGGAGGAATACGTGGACACCGGCGAGGTGCAATACGTATTCCGCCACTACCCGCTTGATATTCATCCCCTTGCCGTCGAGGCCGCGGAGTGTGCGGCAGGCCAGGGGATGTACTGGGAGATGCACGACCGTCTATTCGCGGCAAACGCCGCGCTGACCCGTTCGGATCTCCTGAACCACGCTGCCTCGTTGCGTCTTCGGCCTGAAGACCTCGAGAGTTGCCTTCTGACCGACGCGATGCTGGAACGCGTGATGGAGGATCGTCGCGCCGGCGGCGAGCTGGGCGTTACGGCGACGCCGACGTTCTTCTTCGCCGAGGTCCGCGATGACGGAAAGCTCAGCCTGTTGGCGAAGCTGAGCGGGGCCATGCCGTACTCGATGTTTCAGTCCACCCTCGATGAACTCCTGTCGACGACGGCGTCACCAACGGGGTCTTAGAAAACCGCCTCAAGGCTTGCGCCCGGGGCCCCGACGACGGTCAGGCGCTATCGCGGCGGCCGGTTCTCCGCGCTCCCGCCCAACGTATAGTGGGAGCGGTGCTGCACGCGGACGTCGTCGCGGTCGCGCACCTCGACTCGCAGCCTGCGGACCGTCGAGTCCGAATCGCCCACCGTGAAGCCGAGAATGTAGTAGTCGCTCGTCTCGGCGTCGACCTGCCGAAAGGCCTCGTCGAAGTCGTTCCGGTTCACGATGGCCCGGCCCCCGGTCAACTCCGCGAGCGAGCGCAGGCTGTTCTGCGCCGTGAAGATCCACTCGTTGAAAGACCTGTTGTCCCTCAACCGGTAATGGGCGGCCTCGGGTCCGGCAACCAGCCCGCGCGGGTCGACGGTGTAGAACGACGCGTTGGCCTGGTTGGCCGCCGCCGCGAGCTCCGCGATCTCCCTCGACAGTTCGCCATCGCTCGGCGCGTCGCTGAGGACCGTGTCGCCCTCCGCATCCAGGAGAGCCCGCCCAAGCGTGGCGATCGGGTTGCTGGACGTGCCGCTTCCATGATAGCCGGTGCGTTCCGCAAGGAACGGGTTGAAATCGTAGCCGCCACTCAGGTAGACGACCACCTTCCGCAGGTGCTGTACGGTCTCCAGGCCCTGGATGATGTTGCGCATGGTGTTGAAGGCCATGCGGGCCCGCACCATCAGCTCGCGGACTCCTTGCGGTGCCGGCCTGAAGTTCTCGATCAGCTCGTTGGGATTGAAGCCTCCACCCATGATGCGAGCCGTCGCCTCGTCGAGCAGGGCGCGGTCGTCGGTCACGTCGATCGCAATCGACGACTGTCCGGTCGACACGACGCCGAACAGGTCGCCCTCGTGGACGAGATTCTGCGTCAACTGCTCGAACACCGCGCGCGTGCGCAGCGTCAGTCCCTCCTCGATGTTCAGATCGTCGACGAGGATGACGACCAGCCGCCCCCCCATTTCACCGGCCGGGCGGGGCGGGGGTGGGGGCGGAAGAACCACTCCCCCCGGCAGTCGCGTCGGCGGGGCGAGTTGGCTGCCCGTGCGCCCCCCGACGACGGGCACCAGGGAAACGACGGGCCGCGGCCCATCGTCCTCGAACACGAGGAAGTCCTCCGCCGTCAGGTCGGCCAGGAAGACGCCGCTCCGGTCACGCGGAACTACCACCGTCGTCATCAGCGTGACGCCGGAGCGGAACATCGCGTCCGGCGTCCCGGGATCTGCCGGTCGGCCCGCCGGCTGGGGCGGCTGTGGCTGCGCCTGTGCCGCGAGAACGGCAGCAAGCACGATGAACGACACGGCTACCGGGATTCTCCTGAATGGTGTGTTCCACATGGTAGAGGCCACAATACCACAGCCTCGTCCGTGAGGCCGGCGCGCCTGTAATTTCGGACTCACGAACCTCGGGAGATCGGTGAAGCATGACCGAGATCGATTGAATGCCGACCTCTGCGTTTCGCCATCACCCACCGCCCGGCCGTCCGCATGGGGCATGTCCTCCGGGAAGTCGCCCGCAAGAACGAAGGCGCGTCTTGATGCAGATCAAGGAACAAGTCGCCAATTCGTGCTGGCCAAGCCAGGGAACTGTAGCGGGCGACGGGCGCGAAGCGGGCCCTCGCCTACCCCTCGACCGCCATCGGCTCGTCGCGGCCGACGACCTGGGTCGCGGGGCCCAGGATCAGGGGGTCGGGGCCCGTCACCACCTCGGTGTTCTTGTCGGGGTAGGGCATCTTCGTGAGGAAGTGCAGCAGGCAGGCGACGCGGGCGCGCTTCTTGTCGTCGGACTTGATTACGGTCCACGGGGCGTCGGCGGTGTCGGTGTAGAAGAACATCGCCTCCTTGGCCTCGGTATAGCCGTCCCACTTGTCGAGGGAGGCGAGGTCGACGGGCGAGATCTTCCACTGCTTCAGGGGGTCGGTCTGGCGGCTGCCGAACCGTCGCGCCTGCTCCTCCTGGGAGACGGAGAACCAGTACTTGAAGAGGCGGATGCCGCTGTTGACGAGCATGCGCTCTAGCTCGGGGCACTGGCGCATGAACTCGAGGTACTCCGAGCCGGTGCAGAAGCCCATGACCCGCTCGACCCCGGCGCGGTTGTACCAGGACCGGTCGAAGAAGACCATCTCGCCCGCCGCCGGCAGGTGCTCGATGTAGCGTTGGAAGTACCACTGGCCGCGCTCGCGCTCGGTGGGCTTCTCGAGGGCGACGACGCGGGCGCCGCGCGGGTTCAAGTGCTCCATGAACCGCTTGATGGTGCCGCCCTTGCCGGCCGCGTCGCGCCCCTCGAAGAGGACGACCACGCGGGTCCCCGACTCCTTGACCCACCGCTGCACCTTCAGCAGCTCGGCCTGCAGGGCAGCCTTGCGCCGCTCGTAGGCCCCGCGCTTCATGCGGTCCGAGTACGGATAGACGCCCTCCTTGAAGACGCGCCTGATGACGTCGGGGTCGTGCATCGAGCCCACCCCGGCCGCGTCCACCCGAATCGTGTCGGCGGGGCGCGCGTCGACGGCCGCGGCTCCGCTCCGGTGCGCGCGGGACTCGCGCGACTTCGACTTGTGCTTGGCCTTCTTGGCCTTCTTCGCGGGCGCCTTGCCGGCGGCGCGCGAGGGCCGTCGCGGGCGGATTTCGTCGGTCATTACTCAGGACCGTGCTCGGTAGGGACCTGCCGGTCTCGTCGAAGCGCCGCAGTCGATTCCCTCACCGGAATGCCGGGCGCGGCACGTGGCTCTCGTCAGCGTCCCCAATCGGGTCCGTCAGCATCCCCGGTCGCGCGTCCGTCAGCGTTCCCCACTTGCCGTCCCTCGCGCTCTTCAGGTCGCTTTCCCGGCCGGTTTCGCGGTGCCTCGCCCAGTTCCGCCGCGGTGTAGTCGGCCCTCAGATCGTCGTCCGACCGCAGCTCCAAATCGCCGGCGTCGCCCTCGACCTCGCCAGGGCATCCGTCGGCGCACCCACTTGCGCGTCCGTCAGCGTCCTCACTTGCTCGTCCCGCCGACGGCACTACTGCGTGGCCACACGCGCCGCCGCCTCCTCGAGGCGCGCGTTCCGCAGGATGTTCGCGAGCCCGTAGTTCCCCTCGTGGCACGCGTACTCGTACATCGCCTGATCGGTCTTCTTCAGCGGGAACATCACCGTCCAGGGAGCCACCCAGGTGGACGGATCGTCGGCGGTGATCTCGTAGCGCACGGTGTCGGGCCCCACCCGGGTGAACCGCTCGGTCACGCGCACCGCTCCGGTCGAGCCCCGGAACCCGGCACCGTCCCGGTAGTGCGTGGACTCGACCACCAGCGTGTCGCCCTCCCACCGGCCGCGCGCCTCGCCGTGCCACTGGGGAAGGCCGGCGTAGGGCCGCCCGTCGAGCGGCACGATGCGCGAGTCGTGGATCATCTCGGACACGATGACGACCTGGTCCGGGGTCTGCAGGATCTGGTAGTTGTTGTTGTAGGCGCCCGGCAGCCGGGGGGTCCCAAAGGTGAGGCACCGCTCGGTGTTTCCGCGATAGTCGGCGCCGTCGGCGGGATGCGCGCGCCGGCGGGCCGACCGCTCGGCGTTGCGCCGGCGGGCCTCGTCGGTCAGCGCGGGAACGCGCCCGTCCGGCGGATCGACGACGAGCGAGGTGCGCAGGTCCCCGGTCAGCTCCTTCCCGTAGTCGAGCCACCACTTCGCGTGCACGCTGGGGGCGCGGTCGTAGTCGGCCTGCTCCTCGAGGGTGCGGGCGGTGAAGGCGGCGGCCTCCTCCTCGCTCATCACCGCCTTGCCGGCGAACTCGCGGGGGCGCTCGAGCGGCGTCATCGTCCGGTAGTCCCAGACCCCCTGCAGATCGGGAGCGCCCCACGCGGTCCGGGGAACCTGCCACGGCTCGTCTGCGCCGACGCCGGCCTGGGCAGCCGCCCCCGACGCCGCGAGCACGCAGACGACCCACGCCGCCGCGATCCGAAAGCCGAAGACCAGAGCGCTGCTGCGCATGTCGCTTCTCCCTGCCCTGCAAGACCTGCCCGCTCGTCCGCCGGACCGTCCTGGGATCGAAGACCCTAAGGGCCGGCGGCACCCCCGTGGGACCAGTGCACGATAGCACTCCGGGCCGCCCGGAGTCACGCGCGGCGACCCGTGTCCACCTCCCGTCGGCGCCCGGCCCGGCGGCACCGGCGGGGCGAGCCGGGTGGCCGGAAACCGGTCGAAAATGCACGGCCGCGGCGCAACGCCGTTGCGCGAAACGTCGCCGCCGCAAGCGCATCGCCGGTCCACGGAGCGGGGCCCGTTCCGCACCCGGGCCTGAAGCAGCCCCGGGGCGGTCGCCGCCACGGCTTGAACGGCGCCGGCCCGATGACCATAATCCCGTGCATCCGAATCGCGCGTTCGAGGCGGCCACGGCACTCGCCGGGCGCCGCGATTGACAACGCCTGCTCGTACTCACAGACTGGCGTGGTTTCTCCACGTTGCGCGATGATGGACGTCAGGGGCCGGGAAGCGCGAACGCTCCCGGGGTCGACGAGCCGATCGAGGCGCCGCATGGCGGCCGGACTCCGATCCGGCCCGCGTGGTGGATTCCCGGATTCGAGGACGATGATGGTGAACAACGCACGACGAAGAACGACGGGATGGAAGGCCGGCGCCATCGGCCTGGTCGCCGCGCTCGCAGCTTGGACCGCGCCCGCCGCCGCCCAGGACCACGTCGGCCAGTACGAGCAGGCGGACATCGAGTTCGGCGCCCGTCTGTACGACGCCAACTGCGTGCAGTGCCACGCCGAGAGCGGCGATGCCGTGGCCGGGGTCGATCTCGCCGGCGGGGTCTACAGCCGGGCCGGCTCGGACCCCGAGCTGATGGGGCTGCTCCGCGCCGGCATTCCCGGCACCGCGATGCCGCCCAACGAGTTCACGTCCGGCGAGCTCACCGGCCTCGTGGCCTATCTCCGGACGATGCGCGACGTCGACCTGAGCGCGGTCACCCTCGGCGACGAGGCGCGGGGCGAGGCGCTCTTCGCCGGCAGGGGCGCCTGCGCGTCGTGCCACCGGGTGTTCGGCGAGGGCTCGCGGGTGGCGCCGGACCTCAGCGCGATCGGGGCCGTCCGCACCGCCGCCTACCTGCAGCAGTCGCTGGTCGACCCCACCGGGTCCATGCTCCCCGTGAACCGTCCCGTACGGGCGGTGCTGGCGGACGGCACGGTCCTCACCGGGCGCCGGCTCAACGAGGACACGTACACCATACAGATGATCGACCAGGACGAGCGCCTGCGGTCGCTCGAGAAGGCCGGCCTGCGCGAGCTCACCGCCGGCGCCGAGTCGACGATGCCGCCCGCCACCGACGCGCTCGACGACCAGGAGGTGGCCGACGTGCTCGCCTACCTGCTCACGCTGAAGGGACTGTGAACGCCATGTCGACCATGACTCCGTTTCGCCGCATCGTCCCGGCCCTGCTGCTCGCCGCCGCCCTGGCCCCCGGCGCCGCCGCGCAGGTGACGTTCGAGCGTCTGCTGAACGCGGACGCCGAGCCCCACAACTGGCTGACCTACTCGGGCACCTACTCGAGCAACCGCTACACCACGCTCGACCAGATCACGCCCGAGAACGTCGACCGGCTCGAGCTGGCGTGGATCTTCCAGGCCAACTCGCTCGAGCCGTTCCAGGCCACCCCGCTGGTCGTCGACGGCATCATGTACCTGACCGAGCCCGTCAACAACGTGGTGGCGCTGGACGCGAAACGCGGCAGCGTGTTCTGGAAGTACGAGTACACGCCGTCTCCCCTCGCCCGGCCGTGCTGCGGGGCGGTCAACCGAGGCGTCGCCATTCTCGACGACACCCTGTTCCTCGCCACCGTCGACGGCAACCTCATCGCCGTCGACGCCATCGGCGGCGCCCCGATCTGGAAGACCACCGTGGCCGACCCCGCCGAGGGCTACGCCCTGACCCTCGCCCCCCTCGTCATCAAGGACAAGGTCATCGTCGGGGTGGCGGGCGGCGAGTTCGGCATCCGCGGCTACATCGACGCCTACGACGCCGCCACCGGCGAGCAGGCGTGGCGCTTCTACACCATTCCCGGCCCCGGCGAGCCGGGGCACGAGACGTGGGAGAACGACGCGTGGCGCACCGGGGGCGCGTCGGCGTGGCTGACCGGCTCGTACGACCCGGACCTCAACCTCACCTACTGGGGCATCGGCAACCCCGGCCCGGACTGGAACCCCGCCCAGCGCCCCGGCGACAATCTCTACTCCGACTCGGTGGTGGCCCTCGACGCCGACACCGGCGAGCTCGAGTGGCACTTCCAGTTCACGCCGAACGACCCCTACGACTACGACTCGGTGCAGATTCCCGTGCTCGTCGACGCTCCCGACGGCGCCGGCGGCACCCTGAAGCTGATGCTCTGGGCCAACCGCAACGGCTTCTTCTACGTGCTCGACCGCGAGAACGGCCAGTTCCTCAATGGGACGGAATTCGTGCCGGTGAACTGGGCGAGCGGGCTCGACGACAGCGGCCGCCCCGTGCAGACGCCGCAGCCGCCGGGGGCCACGACCTTCCCCGGCGTGCAGGGCGGCACCAACTGGTACTCGCCGTCCTACAGCCCCGAGACCGGGCTCTTCTACGTTTCCGCGTGGGAGGCCTACGGGTCGGTGTTCGAGGCCGAGGAGGCGGAGTACCAGCCCGGCCGCGTCTTCCTCGGCGGCCGGCCCGCCAACCCGTTCGGGGCCGGCGCCAACGTGCCCAGCCTGCGCCGCGGGCACATCAACAACTGGACCGACGCGGCGGGCGGCGGCGCCGTCATCGCCATCGACCCGCGCACCGGCGAGCAGCAGTGGCGGGTGGCGATGACCGACGTCACGAGCAGCGGCATCCTCACCAGCGCCTCGAACCTGCTGTTCACCGGCAACCGCGAGGGCGACTTCCACATCCTCGACGCCGAGAGCGGCGACGTGCTGTGGCGCAAGCCGCTCGGCGGCATGATCGCCAACGGCCCGATGAGCTACATGGTCGACGGGCGGCAGTACGTGGCCCTCGCCGCGGGACACTCGATGTTCGTGTTCGCGCTGAAGGAGTGAGAGCGCAGAGGATCGGGGAACGGGACCGCCCGTGGTCGGTGCGGTTCCGTTGCTGCCCCTGCTCAGTCGCCCTCCTGCCCGCTCCCCGCCCTGAAGGAGACTGCGCTCGCCTCTCAGCGGCCGGCCCCGGCGGCGGCCTCCTCGAGCCGCGCGCCGGCGAGCATGTTCGCGGCGGCGTAGTTGCCCTCGTGACAGGCGTTCTCGAAGAGCGGCAGCGGGTTCCTCCGCAGCGTCTGCACCGCGGTCCAGGGGGCCGTCCAGATGGTCGGGTCCTCGATGGTGTACCCGTACTCGATGACGCCGGGGCCGACGCGCGTGAACCGCTCGACGAGGTGGGCCTCCCGGCTGGCGCCGACCAGGGGCAGCCAGCGGTCGAAGCTCGTGGTCTCGACCACCAGGGTGTCGCCCTCCCACCGGCCGCGCGAGTCGCCCAGCCATTGCCGGATGCCGCCGTGCGGGCGGTCGGTGATGGGGATGATGCGCGTGGTGTTGAGCATCTCGACGAGCATCACCAGGTGATCCTCGGTCTGGAAGATCTGGACGTTGTTGTTGTAGGCGACGGGAAAGATGGGCAGCCCGGTCGTCCCCAGGCAACGGTCGAAGTAGCTGAGGTCCTCGATCTGCTCCAGCGGCGCCGACCCGAACGACCCGGGCGCGCTGAACCGGGTGCGGCCCTCGTCGGTCCGCGCCGGCCGGCGGCCGTTCGGCGGGTCGACGATTAGCGAGGTCCGCCGCGTCTCGACCACCTCAGTGCCGAAGTCCATCCAGAACCGGTTGTACGCGCCGATCGCCCCGCCCGCCTCGGTGCGCTGGGCCGGCGCCCGATCCGCCGCCTCGTTCTGCTCGACCGCCCCCTGCTCGAGCACCCGCGCCTCTTCCTCGGTCAGGAACTCCCGGTCGCCGTACTCCTCCGGCCGCTCGAGCGGCGTCAGGGTCCTGAAGTCCCACACGCCGTTCAGGTCGGGCGCGCCCCACGGCGTTCGCGGCACGTCGGCGGACTGGGCGGAAGCGGCGGCCGGCGCCAGCAGCAGCGCCAGGGCGAGCAGGGTGGCAGCGGACTCATGAGACACGCGCATTCGGCTCTCTCCAGACAGGGTTCCGATCAGGGTTCCCACGGCGCCGGCGTCCGGCTCTCAGGACCGCGCCGCCGACGCCGGTACCCGTCCATCCTGGCGGCCCGCGGCAACCCGCGACACGCCAACGAGGCTGCACCCGGTCGTGAACGTCCCGCCTCGCAGGTCGGGTAACAGCCCGCTGCAAACCCTAGCAGACGGCTCGCGACCCCACAAGCGCGCGCCACGGTGTTCGATGTAGAACGCCACAGAGGCTTCGGACCCTGGCAGACGGCTCGCGATCCCTCAAGCTACCACCCCGGGGGCTCTTCATCCACGGGTGCACTGGCCTCGTCCGCGCACCGCCCGTGACGCAAGGGACAGGTGCCGACAGTCTTGACACCCCAATCTGGCCAGAACGACAATCTAGACATGAAAACTAGCCAGGAAGCCCCATGACCGACTGGCCCCTGCACGATGCCAAGAACCGGTTCAGCGCAGTCGTCGATGCCGCGCTCGCAGGCGCCCCGCAGCGGGTGACCCGGCACGGCAGGCCCGCCGTCGTGGTGCTCGCGGCAGAGGAATACGAGCGCCTGATTCACCTGGAGAAGGCGCGAGCGCCGACGTTCCCGGATCTGTTGCTCGCGGTTCCGAGAGGCGGCGGCGAGTTCGAGCGCATCCGGCTGCCGCCCCGACCGGTGGACTTCTGATGTTCCTCGTCGACACCGACGTGCTGTCGCTGCTCCGCAGACCCGAGCGCAGCCCCGGCGTCAGTCGATGGATGGCCAGGCAGCGGACCGCCGACCTTTACCTGAGCGTCGTCTCGGTCGCGGAGATCGAGCGGGGAATCACCCGACAACATGAGCGCGACCCGGCCTTCGCCCGCGCCCTCGCCGCCTGGTTGGACGGTGTGCTCTCGCTGTACGGCGACCGGATTCTTCCTGTCGACGCGTCGACCGCCCGGCGGTGGGGCCGCCTGTCCGGCGATCTCGGACATGAAGGCACGGACCTGCTGATTGCCGCCACCGCCCTCGAGCACGGCTTGACGGTGGTGACGCGCAACGTTCGGCACTTCGAACCGACCGGCGTGTCGTGCCTGGATCCGTCCGACACCGGTTCCGGCGTTCCTCGCGAACGGATTCCCTCATGAAGGCGCTCATCCGGCCCGGCGTCATCGCTGTCGAGGGCATGGCGGCCCTACGGTAGCGCCCGCGCGATCCACTAGGGACTAGGCAGGGTGAGTCGAGGTAGCTCGTGACCGCCTCGCGAACGACCCAAGGTGACCGACACCCGTCGGGCGATGTTCTCGATGTCAATGCCAGACTACCCCGAATGCCGTCCAAAGTTGCGCAAGACACTCAATAGTTGCGTGTAGAATCGTCTACGCGCAACTTCAGGGAGCATCGTGGCACGCCGCATACCGGAAGAGAACCTGCGGGAGATCGAGCGAGTGGTGCGACAGCACCCCGACGGCTTGACGGTACAGCAGATCGACGACGCTCTGCCGTTCGCGCCCCCGCGCCGCACCCTGCAATACCGCCTGAGGCTCCTCGTAGGCCGCGAGCGCCTGGTGATGGAGGGTACGGGGCGCTGGGCGCGCTACCGCGCACCGCGCGTGCTCCCGGTGGCCGCAGAAATCGTCGGGCCTCGCGTCACCATGAGCGCGCGGATCGAAGTGCTGCCGGCGCTGTCCGACCCCGCTACTGCGATTCGCGCGCATATCCACCGATCGCCGCAGTTGCGCACTCCGGTTGGTTACGACCAGGAGTTCCTCCACGCGTACAGGCCCAACGAGACGTTCTATCTGTCCGAGGCGGAAAGGGGGCTTCTTCACCGCATCGGCAGGCCCGCGACCGCCCGACAACAGCCGGCCGGCACTTACGCCAAGCAGCTCTTGAGCAGGCTGCTGCTCGATCTCTCGTGGAACTCCAGCCGTCTCGAAGGCAATACCTATTCCCTGCTGGACACCAAGCGCCTCATCGAGGTCGGCGAGAGGGCGGAAGGAAAGCAGCGGCACGAAGCACAGATGATTCTGAACCACAAGGCTGCCATCGAGTTTCTGGTGAGCTCGGCCGAAGAAATTGACTTCAACCGCTACACGATCCTCAACCTTCATGCGCTGCTGGCCGACAACCTGCTTGGCGACCCGGCGGCGGTGGGTCGACTCCGTCGCATCCCCGTCGGTATAGAACGCTCTGTCTTTCATCCGCTCCAGGTGCCTCACGTCATCGAGGAGTGCTTCGACCAGTTGCTGGCCACCTCCTCGGCGATCACCGATCCGTTCGAGCAGGCGTTCTTCGTGATGGTGCAGCTTCCCTACCTGCAGCCGTTCGACGATGTCAACAAGCGGGTATCGAGACTTGCGGCCAACATCCCTCTGATCAGGGCCAATCTATCGCCGCTCTCGTTCGGGGACGTGTCGCGGGAACTCTATGCAGACGCCACGCTCGGGGTATACGAGCTGAAGCGCGTCGAGCTGCTTCGAGACGTGTTCATCTGGGCCTACGAGCGGTCGGCGGCGCACTACGCCGCCGTCAGGCAATCGCTGGGCGAGCCGGATCCGTTCCGGATGCGTTACCGGGACAAGCTGCATGAGGTTGTCGGCGCGGTCGTCCGAGGGCACATGGATCAGAAGCACGCCACCGCTCACGTGGGCGCATGGACGGAGAGACACGTCGACGCGCAGGACCGGGAGCGGTTTCGCGAAATCGCCGAGCGAGAGTTGCTGAGCCTGCACCAGGGCAACTTCGCCCGCTACCGCATCCGTCCGTCCGAATTCGCCGCATGGCAGGCGACCTGGAACCCGTAACCGCTTGGGGCGCCCCTGTTCGGCAGCCGCCGGCCCGGTTCTTCAGCCGTGCCCGTTGCCCGTCACGGCGGGCGACGCAGAGGCCGGACAGGGGCGTGGACAGGGGCGGCAGCAACACGTCTACGGCAGCGCCAGCGCGATCCACTCGCCGGGGTGGTCCAGCGAGCCGATGGGCAGCACGATGTACTGCTTCCCCCCGTGCATGTAGGTGATCGGCGAGCCGACGTTGCCGGCCGGGAACGTGGTCTCCCACACCACGTCGCCGGTTTCCTTGTCGAAGGCGCGGAACCCCCTGCCGGCGTCGGGGCCGGCGCCGGGCGGGGTGCGGACCATGATGGGGTCGCCCTCGCTGACGAAGAGCAGGGTGCTGGTGAGCAGGGTCATCGCGCGTCCCGGCTGGCCGAGCGGGGGCAGGTCGAGGTGGGCGATGGCGGGGTGCTCGCGGGGGCCGTCGCCGTTGGCGACCATCCAGACGTGCTCGCCGGTGTTCATGTCGATGGCGGTGATGCGGCCGTAGGGCGGCTTGAGCAGGGGCAGCCCCTGCGGACCCTGGGGGAACGCGCGGGTGCCGCGGGTGTAGCGCACGTTCATGCGGTCGGGGTTGCCGGGGGTCAGGTCGGCCGCGAAGGTGCCGGTCACCGACGGCACGTAGAGCATGCCGGTCTCGGGGTCGAAGCCGGCCCCGCCCCACTCGGCCCCGCCCACCGAGCCCGGGAGCTGCAGCGTGCCCTTGGTGTCGCCGTCGCCTTCGCCGCGGATCGACGGCGGGGTGTAGATCTCCCCCAGCACGAACGGCGCGGCGATCTCCTCGGCCTCGGCCCGCAGCTCGGGGGTGAAGTCGATGAGGGTGTCGACCGAGATGCCGTGCACGTCGAACGGGGCCGGCTTCGTCGGGAACGGCTGGGTGGGCGAGATCCACTCGCCGGGGGTGTCCGAGCCCGGCACGGGGCGCTCGACGATGGGCCACACCGGCTCGCCGGTGACCCGGTCGAAGGTGTAGGCCATGGCCTGCTTGGTGAGCTGCACCACCGCCTTGACCTCGCGGCCGTCGACCACGATGTCCATCAGGATGGGGGCCACGTTGTTGTCGTAGTCCCACAGGTCGTGGTGCACCATCTGGAAGTGCCACACCATCTCGCCGGTATCGGCCCGCACGCAGACGAGGCTGTTGGCGTAGAGGTTGTTGCCGGGGCGGTGCCCGCCGTACATGTCGTTGCTCGGCGCCCCCGTCGGCAGGTAGACGAGCCCGAGCTCCTCGTCGGCGCTCATCATCGTCCACACGTTGCCCATGCCCGAGTACTCCCACGAGTCGTCGAGCCAGGTCTCGACCCCCGGCTCGCCGGCCCGGGGGATCGGGTTCCAGGTCCACCGCAGGGCGCCCGTCCGGACGTCGTAGGCGCGGACGTAGCCGGGACGGTTCTCCATGGTCAGGGGATGGTCGGCCATGGCCTGCCCGACGATGACCACGTCTCGGACGACGAGGGGCGGCGAGGTGAAGTTGAAGTCGACCAGCTCGTCGGTGTCCTCGAAGACGCGGAGGTCGACCATGCCGGCGTCGCCGAAGCCGGGGACGAGCCGGCCGGTGTCCACGTCGGTGGCCAGCAGGTACGGCGGCCGCACCGACAGGATGCGGCGGCCGCCCCCCGAGGCGTCCTCCCAGTAGCCGACGCCGCGGTTGGCGGCCCCCCGCGGGGTCTCGTCGTCGGTCAGGAACGGCAGATCCTGCACCCAGCGGGTCTCGCCGGTCGCGGGGTCGAACGCCTCGACGATACCGATGCCGTTCGAGGCGTAGAGCACGCCGTCGACCATCACCGGCGTCGACCGCAGGTTGTTCGAGTAGCGCAGGTTGTCCCACCGCGCGTGCAGGCCCGCGTCGACGGCGGGGCGGCGCCACACGATCTCGAGGTCGTGGACGGTCTCCGCGTCGATCTGGTCGAGCGGTGCGTAGCGGGTATACCCGCTGTCGCCGCCGTGGACGCGCCACTCGCCGTCGGTGCCGTGCTGGGCCGCCGCGGTCACGGTCAGGGCCAGCACGCCCAGCAGGGCCGCACCCGCCACCCCGCGGCCGGTTCTCGTCGTCGTCCTGTCACTCATCGGTTTCCCCGTTTCCTGCTCCGCGCTGTCGGCGTGTGCTCGACGCTGTCACCGGCCCGGGCACCCCACCCGCGCGGGGTCCTGGTGCTGCGCCATGACCAACGTTCGGGTATGCGGCGCTGTGATTCGTCGACGATTGCGCGCCGCAAACCCATGCCCGTGTCCGAAGACTAGTGCTGCGTCACGACTGAATGTTCGGGTGGGTGGGCCGTGATTCGTCAACGATTGCGGGCCGTAAACCCATGTTCGTGTCCGAAGATTGTGGCGTGACGGACCACTAGGACGCGACGCGCCACCACCTGCCTGCCCGACGGCCGGGGTCGGTGCCGTGCTCCGGCACATGTTCCCGGCCCCGGATCGCCGCCTGGGCTACGATCGCCGCGCGTTCCTGCCGACGAGCGGGACCGCTTCCCGCGGTACGGATCGCTACCGGATGGCCGAGAACTCCGTCGGCACGAGCATCCGCGCCTCGATGGTGTCGACCAGCGCCCGGTCCTCGGAGCGCTCGGCCGAGATGATGATCCGCTGGAACTCGGGGTCCTCCCCGAGCCGGGCCCACATCTCGTCCCGCGACTCGAGCGTCGGATACCCCAGCATGTAGATGAACGTGTCGTCGGTGTCGCCGCCGGTGGCCGCGTTCCAGTAGCCGATGTTCTCCATGCCCGCCCGCTCGAACATGGCGGCGGTGTGGTCGCGGAACCGGTCGGACAGCTCCGCCCGCTTGCCGTCGACCGCCTTGTAGACGCGCAGCTCGAACACCCGCGACTCCGGCTGCTGGGCCGACAGCCCCCACGCCATGCCGAACACCCCGAATGCGAATCCCACCGCGGCCAGCGTCTTCCACATCCTCATCGCGAACCTCCCGGTCTCGTGTCTCCGATTCCAACCCCTCCGGCGAGCGCACGGCGCGCCGGCGGGTGCTGCGTCATTGCAAACGGTTCCGCCCCCGCTGTCAAGCGGGGGATCCGCAGGACAACGGCTCCCGGCGGCAGGTCCCGTTGCGTTCGCCCCGCCGGGACTTCCCGGACAGCGGTACGCCTCGCGGGCGGCCCCCGACGCCGGTCGGCGCGACGGTCCCGTCTCCTCCGCCGCCCCCGATGCCCGGGTGCGCTCCCTCGTCACGCCCTGTCCCACCGGCGCGATGACCGCACACCGCCGCCCTCGCCCGTCTCGATGCGACGCGTGGCTCCAGTCCCGACTGATACGATCGCGCCCTCATGGGCGACACCCCGGTGGTCCGCGTCTCCGGCATCCGGAAGGCGTACGGCGCGACGGTGGCGGTGGACGACGTCTCGTTCACCGTGCAGGCGGGCGAGATCTTCGGCCTGATCGGGCCGAACGGGGCCGGCAAGACCACCACCATGGAGTGCGTCGAGGGCCTGCGGCGGCCCGACCGCGGCCGCATCGAGGTGCTCGGGCTCGACCCCGTCCGCGACGCCGGGGCCCTGCAGCCCCGCATCGGCGTGCAGCTCCAGGAGGCGCAGCTCCAGAAGCGCATCAAGGTGTGGGAGGCGGTGGACCTGTGGGCCGCCCTCTACGACACGTCGATCGACGGCGACCGGCTGCTCGACCAGCTCGGGCTGAGCGACCGGCGCGACGCGTGGTTCATGACCCTGTCGGGGGGCCAGAAGCAGCGGCTGTTCATCGCCCTCGCCCTCATCAACGCGCCCGAGCTGGTGTTCCTCGACGAGCTCACGACGGGGCTCGACCCCCAGGCGCGCCGGGCCATCTGGGACCTCGTGCGCGGCATCCGCGACCGCGGTCAGACCGTCTTCCTGACCACGCACCTGATGGAGGAGGCGGAGCGGCTGTGCGACCGCGTGGCCATCATCGAGCACGGGCGCATCGTCGACCACGACACCCCGGCCGGCCTCGTCGCGCGGCACTGCCCGCAGCGCAGCGTCGTGGTGACCACCGCCCACGACGAGGCCGCGGCCCGGTTCGCGGGCCTCGACTCGGCGGACACCGTGACGCGGGAAGGAGACCGGCACACCATCAGCGGACGCGGCGAGGACCTCGTGACCGAGGTCATCCACTGCCTGTCGGAGCACGGCATGCGCGTGACCGCGTTCCGGACCGAGGAGCCGACGCTGGAGGACGTCTTCCTCACGCTGACCGGCCACTCCATCCGCGACTGACCGGGGCGGAGACCGCCGATGCCCATGAACCCACACCCTCGGTTGCGCGGCCCGCGCAAGCTCACGGGGCTCGCGATCCGGCTCCGACGGTCACGAACCCGACATCTCCCGCCGCGCAGCCGCGACGAGCCCGCCAGTCCCGGAATCCGGCCTCCTCGCGGGACTCGCGATCCGGCTCCGACGTCCATGAACCGACATCTCCCGCTTCACGGTTTCGGCGAGCGCGCCCGCCCCGGGCAGCAGCCCCGGCTGCCGCCCCCACGCCCATGATTCGACACCCCCTGCGCGGCCTCGGCAAGCTCACCTGGCTCGAGATCAAGATCTTCGTGCGCGAGCCGATGGGGCTCATCGGGTCGGTGGTCATCCCGGTGCTGATGTTCCTCGTGCTGGGGCGCACGTTCGGCCCGCGGCTCGCCGAGGGCACGTCGCCGACCGCGATGCTGATGCGCACCGGCCTGCCCGTCTTCGTGGCCGTGTTCATCGCCATCAGCGCGGTGCTGTCGCTGGTCGCGGTAATCGCCATCTACCGCGAGGGCGGCATCCTCAAGCGGCTGCGGGCGACCCCCATCAGCCCCGTCACCATCCTCGTGACCCACGTGCTGGTCAAGCTCGTCCTGACCGCGGTCACCGTCGTCCTGATGTTCCTCGCGGGCCGCCGCTACTACCCCGCCGGCGCCGACGTGCCGCTGCTCTCCTTCACGCTGGCGCTGCTGTTCAGCACCTGGAGCATCCTGTCCATCGGCTTCATCATCGCCAGCCTCGTCCGCACCGCGCGCTTCGCGCCGCCGCTCGGAAGCCTCTTCCTCTACTCGATGCTGCCGTTCTGCGGGCTGTTCGTCCCGTTGGACGCGCTCCCGCCGGCGATGCAGGCGATATCGACGGTGATTCCCCTGACCTACGCCGTCTCCCTGCTCTCGGGCATCTGGCAGGGCGACCCGTGGTCGGCCCACCTGGGCGACGTCGCCGTATTGCTCGTCGTCTTCGTCGTGTGCACCCTGATCGCGTCGCGGGTCTTTCGGTGGGAGTGAGGGCTTCGGAATACGTTCGCCGGTGCGGATCCGCCACTCGCCGAAGAGCGCTGGCGCTGCCGCGTGGTCGGCGTCAGGATGGACTCCGACGACAACCGAGGGACTTGCACGTTGACCGATTCGATCCCGGACCACGACGAAGCCCCGCGCTGGGGGCGCCGGCACTCGAACCGGCCGGTTCCGGGAAGATCGGGTAGGCTGGGCCGGCTGAGTCACTTCGTGCCGGCAGTTGCGCGGCGGCCCGTTCTCTCGGAGGTCATCGCGGACCTCAGGATCACTGTCGGGCGTCAACTGCCGACGCAACGAAGCAGCCGCAGGGGGGGTTCCATGGGCGACCGTCGACCGGCGGGGCTCGGCGTGTTGATCATCGCGACGTTCGTCTCGAGTGTCGTGCCGTCCGCCCAGCAACCCCCCACCTTCCGGAGCGGCGTCGAGCTCATCGAGGTGGACGCCACCGTCATCGACGGCGACGGCAACCCCATTCCCGACCTGCGGGCGGCGGACTTCTCGGTGACCGTCGACGGCGAGCCGCGCGCCGTCCTCCAGGCGCAGTTCATCTCGTTGCGGGCGCCCGAGAGTAGCTCCCTCCCGGCCGACTTCCCGGCCGAGGATGCCGGCTACACGTCCAACGCCGACGCGGACCCCGGCCGGCTCATCATCATCCTGGTCGACGAGGAGAGCATGCCGTGGGGAGAGGGGCGCCGCCTGATGGACGCCGCCGCCGGGTTCGTCGACAGCCTGGGCCCCGGCGACCGCGTCTCGGTGGTGGCGATGCCGCAGCCCGGCGTCTACGTCGACTTCACGTCCGACCACGACCGGGCCCGCCGCGCGGTCGCGGGCATGTCGGGCCTGGGCGTCCCGGCGATGGGCGGGACGGCAATCGAGTTCGAGATCCTGCAGGAGACGCGACGCCGCACCGCGGCGGTGCTGCACGGCATCGAGTCCATCCTCGAGGGCATGCGGCGGGTGGAGGGTCCCAAGGCGCTCGTGTGGCTCTCCGGCGGCCTCGTGATCGACGGGGACGAGCTGGGCCTGAAGAAGATCGCGGACCTCGTTGCCGCCTCGCGCACGACGCTGTACATATTCATGCTCGACGAGCTGCTCGTCGACGGGTCCCGGTCGGCGTCCGGGGCATTGCCGGACGCCTTCGTGGTGGAGAACTCGCCCATGCGAGGGGGAGGCCCCGGCGGAGTCGATACGGCTCCCGGGGCCGGCGCGCCGGCCGACGTGGGGCTGCGGCTGGGCTCGCCGAACCGCCGGGTGCAGGAGCAGGGCCTGATGGCGGCGGCGTCGATGACCGGCGGCAGCCTCCTGCGCACCTACTACAACCCCGGGCCGCTGTTCGACCGGCTGGAGAGGGAGCTCTCCGGCTACTACCTGCTGGGCGTGGAATCGATCGCGGCGGACCGGGGCGGGGAGTTCCGCGACATCGACGTGTCGGTGGGGCGCGACGGCGCCCGCGTCCGCTCGCACCGCCGCGTCCACGTCCCGCCGGAGGAGGCCGGACCCGGCGCCGCCGAGCGCCTCCTGCGCCTGTTGCGATCGCCGGTGGCGGTGCGCGAGCTGCCGCTGCGCGTGGCGACGTACGCCTACCGCAACGCGACGAGCTACAGCGAGCCGATGCGGGTCCTGATCGCCGCGGAGGTCGATGCCCCGGGCGACGTGCCCGCGACGCTGGAGGTGGGGTACGTGGTGCGCGACGCGGCCGGCGTGGAGGCGGCCCGCGCGACGATGCAGGTCGCTCCGAGGCTGGTGCGGAAGCCGGGCGGGCCGGTCCTCGAGGTCGCCATCTCGGTGCCGCTCGATCAGCCGGGCGCGTACTCCCTGACGCTGGCCGCGATCGACGCGGCCGGGCGGCGCGGCAGCGTGGAGCATCCGATGCGCGTGCCCCGGTTGTCGGGCGAGCCGCTCGCCGCCGGCGACCTGATGCTGGCCGACCAGGCCTCGGCGCCGTCGGGACGCATCCTCCCGCAGGTCGAGGCGCAGGTGACGAGCGGGCGCCTGCTGGCCTTCACCGAGCTGTACGCGCGATCCCGGTCGCGGTGGGACGACACCCGGGTCGAGGTCGACGTGGTGGACGACGCGGGCGGGCCGGTCGTCGCGCGGGGGCCGGCCGTGCTGAATGGTGCGGACGGCACCCGGCGCCGCACGGCCACGGCCGTCGTCGCGGTGCCCCACCTGCCGCCGGGGCGCTACGTGGCGCGCGCCCGCGTGATGCGCGACGGCGCCGAGGTGACGCGGGTGCGCCGGCCGTTCCGCATCATCTCGCAGCCCGTCCCGTAGCCTTGGTGCTCACGCCTTCTCTGCCGCCCCCCTCCCGGCAGGGCGACCGCAGAGCCATGCGTCACCGCGGGGGCGCCGGCGTCCACTCGCGGGCGAGCCGGCGGCCCTCCGCCGTCTGCTCGGGAGTCAGCCAATCCGCCAACTCGGCGCGCTGGCGGGCGTAGAGGCGCCAGTCGTCGCCGTCGAGGCTCGCCCGCCACGCCAGCTCGATCCACATGCTTGCGAGGACCGGATCCTCCTCGACCCCGGCCCCGTACGCGTAGAGGGAGCTGAGCGCGGCCTGGGCCGGGGGGTGGCCCTGCTCGGCCGCCGCCCGGTACCAGCGAGCCGCCGCCGCGTCGTCGCCGGCGACGCCCCGGCCGCGGAAGTAGAGAAGGCCCAGGCTGTACTGCGCCGGAGCATGGCCCTGCTCGGCCGCGAGCCGGGTCCAGCCGACGGCCTCCGCGTCGTCCTGCGCCACTCCCTCGCCGACGTAGTAGCGCCGGCCGAGCTCGGCCTGGGCGGCCGCATCGCCCTGCTCGGCCCGCTCTCGCAAGCCGTCCGGGAGCTGGGCGGCGGCCAGCGTCGCCACGATGAGGACTACCGTGGCCGGCGCCAGACGACGGCCGGAAGCAAGCCCGCTAACGCAGAGCACGACCCTGCCGGTCTTCATCGTCTCGTTCACGTAAGCCGTGAGCCCTCAACGCGCGGGTGGAAGCCCGTTGTGAAACTCGGCCGGCCCATCAACGCGGGCTCGCAGCCTCGTTGCTGATGCGGTAGAGCTTCGACTGGGTCCGGAGGATCAGGCTTCCGCGCACCACCGCGGGGGTGGCGAGGGCCATCTCGTCGAGCGAGTTGGTGTGCAGCAGCTCGAACTCGGGCCCCGCCCGGACGACGAAGGTGTCGCCGTCCTCCCCGAGCAGGAACACGCGGCCGTTGTAGGCCCACGGCGAGGCGGTGAACCCGGTGCCGGGGCGGATGCGGGTGCGGCCGTAGATCTCGCGGCCCGTGCGGGCGTCGTGGCTCAGGAGAAAACCGCGGTCGAGCAGCGTGTAGTAGGCGCCCTGGTAGACGAGGGCCGAGGTGTTGTAGGTGCCCAGCATCGGCTGGTACCAGACGACGTAGTCGTTGCCGCTGTCGCCCGGCGCGAGCGAGATGTCGCCCGACGCGCCGGCGCGGATGGCGTAGACGGGCCGCGGCATGCCGCCGGGATAGCCCGAGCTGATGTAGACGAGCCCGTCGCGGGCGAACGGCGTGGGGACGACGTTGACGGTCATGCCCCCGATGTCCCACAGCTCGCGGCCGTCGAGGTCGTAGGACCGCACCCGGCGGCGGCCCGCGGTCACGATCTCGGTCCGGACGTCGTTCTCCCACACGAACGGGCTCGCCCAGTTCTCGTTCTCGTCGCGCTCGACCCGCCACACGGTGTCGCCGGTGCGCGCGTCGAGGGCGAGGAGGAACGACCCCGTGGTGTTGTCGTTGACGATGTACAGCCGCCCGTCGTGCAGGGCCGGCGAGGCGGCGGTGCCGAAGCGCTGCCAGCCGTTGAAGACGCCGACCTCGCGGCTCCAGATCACCTCTCCGTCGAAACCGAGGGCGGCCACGACGCCCACCGTCCCGAAGTAGACGTAGAGGCGCTCGCCGTCGGTGACGGGAGTCTCCGACGCGAAGCTGTTCTTGATGTGCCGCTCGATGGCCGGCACCGCCGAGTACAGCTCGCGCGTCCAGCGCACCTCGCCGGTCTCGAAGGAGACGTCGTGGACGAGCCACCGGTGCTCGGCCGCGGCCGGGGTGGCCCCGAAGTCGGCCCCGGGGTCGTAGAGCCCCGGCTGCGGCGGCGGCTCGTCACCGGCGCTGACCGCGGTGGTCACGAAGACGTGGTCGTCCCAGACGACGGGAGAGCTCCACCCGAGGCCCGGCACGTCGGCGACCCAGACGACGTTCTCGGTCTCGCTCCAGGTCTCGGGCAGCCGGGGGTCGTCGGCGACCGCGCCGGCGGCCGGGCCGCGGAACGCGGGCCACTGGTCGGGCTGCGCCGCGGAGGGGGCGGCGAGCCCTGCGACGAGCGTCGGGACCAGGACGAAACCGGTAAGTCGAGTGCCGCGCATGGCAGTCCTCCTGACGCCGCGGATCCGACCGGGCGGGGCGTGTCGGCCTTCCGGAGCATGCGCAGGCCCGGGAATCCTCGCCCGCGGCTCCACCGCCGCCTCGCCATTCCACCGCCGCCTCGCGGCGCCGCCGCCCAACCGACCGCTCGCTCGCTTGACGCGAGCCCGGCACGGCGCGAAGCCCGCTCGGTCGCCGATGCGGACGTGGCGCAGTGCGAATCCGCTCAGTCGCTGATGCGGGCCCAGCGTATGGTGCTCTGCACCTCGCGCCCCTCGTCGTCGGTCGCCGGGGGCGGCATCAGGTTGAGGTGCGTGTCGGTCAGCTCGTAGAAGCGCTGCGCGTCGGTGCCGCTCTGGCCCGGGTCCTCGTTGCCGATGCGGTGGTGCACGAGGTAGCTCTCCTCCTCGTTGACCGAGAACGGTCCGAAGTAGCTGCCGTAGGTGTCCACCACCGCGAGCGCCTCCTCCGCCGTCGGCTCGTCGCCCGCGTAGGGCTGGCGGCCCGGTCCGCATCAGGTGCACCGACATGTGCCCCGACGGCGCGTAGGCGATGTACGCCGTCTCGTACTGGTCGGCGGGCACCGACTCGCCGTCGCTGGTCTCGCGCGTCACCGACTCGACCCGGTAGAAGCCGAAGAGCCGCCGGTGGGTGTCGGTGAGCTCCGACTCGGGCAGGTCGGGCAGCCGCTCCCAGGTGATGTACGACCGCGCCCCGTCCTCGCTCGCCGGCGGCTGCAGGATCAGGTTGTCGCCCTCGAAGGTGAAGAACCGCTGGTAGTCCGACCCCGCGCCGTCCGGGTTCAGGCTGCCCTCCAGGTGGTGGGTGACGTAGCCTTCCTCCTCGTTGACGCTGTAGCGCCCGAAGTAGGACGAGTAGCTGCCGAGCTGGGCCAGCGCCTCGTCGGGAGTCGGCCCGCCCTCGGAGTACGGCTCCCGGTCGGGGCTCATCAGCGTCACCCCCATGTAGCCGGTGGTGTCGTACATGATGTAGCCGACGCGATCCTCGCGCGGCTCGCCGACGAGCTCGCCCTCGGCGTCGCGGCGCTCGCTGCGCACCAGCGACCACGCGCCG
The DNA here is from genome assembly GCA_965207675.1 of Vicinamibacterales bacterium. Classification (GTDB taxonomy): domain Bacteria; phylum Acidobacteriota; class Vicinamibacteria; order Vicinamibacterales; family UBA8438; genus JAJEEA01. The sequence continues at coordinate 1,160,872 of CBDBMY010000011.1, read as the reverse complement.
GCGAAGCGGTCCATCGGGTTGGCCTCGGCCGCGTCGACGGCCGCCTCCTCCGCCGGCTCCGAGCCGCCGCATCCCCCGAGGAACATCAGGCCAACGAGGCCGAGCGCCGCGAATCGCATCCCGTGCATCGCTCTCTCCTTCCGCCGGGCGTCGTCGTACGGCTCGCCAGCTGCCCGGCCCTACGCCCGTCGCTCGAAGCAACCGTCCCGCGGCCCGGCTCTGCCGCCTGCCGCTCACTCGCCGCCAAGCGCATCCCGCCAAGCGGCCCCGCTCGAACCCGCGCAATCCTCAACCCGGAGAGCGCCGCCCGTCGGCTCCGCCGGCCGACCCCGCTTGTGCCCGACCGACCGTGCAGGATTGCCGCCTTTCCACGGCGCGCAGTCCTACCGCGTGACCGTCACCGTCACGTCGGCCGGCGTGTAGAGGTAGCCGTCGTCGGCCATCGCCCGAATGACGTAGGTGCCCGGCTCGCTGAAGACGGCCGTGGTCACGATGCGGCCGTCCTCGGGGAGCGGCGGCGGGGTCCACCCCGGGGTGTGGTCGACCATCGGCCTGACGAACGGATCGAAGTCCACCGTCCCCGGCCCGCGGTACTGGATCCAGGCCAGCCGCAGGCCGAGGGCGTTGCGGCGGCCCGGCGGGCGGCTGTTGCGGGCAGGGCGCATCTCGGGCACGCCGTCGTCGGCGATGACCGCGGTCAGCGACAGCGTCTCCCCCACCGCGACGGTGCGCCGGTGCCCCTCCGGCAGCTCTATCGTCGGCGCGTCGTTCTCGATCTCGGGGGCGCCGCCGCCGGCCCGGTTCATCGCGATGACCTGCTCGTCGATGATCTGCTCGGGGACGAGCCAGCCGACGGCGCGGTCGGTGCGGCCGTGCGCGGTCACCGTCCACACCAGCTCCTTGTCGCCCCAGTCGGCGGGCACCGTCACCTGCCACGCGAAGCGCTGCCGGCGCGGGTAGAAGTACGTCGGCTGCCCCTGGTCGACGTCGCCCGGCTCGAGGAAGTTGTCGGGCCCGACGGGGATGTTCAGCTCTTCCTCGTAGTTCCGGTTCAGGTACCCGAACAGCATGTCGAAGGTGCCGTCGGGGTTCTGCACCCACCCCTCGAAGACCGGCTGCAGGTTCTGGCCGCTGTGATAGGTCTGCGCGACCGAGGCCGGCGCCGCGGCCAGCATCGCGAGACCCACCAGGCCCGCCGCGACCGCCGGGAACGCGAAGCCTTTCCGTGCCGCCGCAACCGCGGCCCCGCACGCGCCTCGATCCGGAACCCGCATCTTCCGTCCTCCTGAAGAGCCGCGCGATATCGCCAGGGCAGCCCGGTCGCGGCATTGGAGATTGGACAGCCGCATCCTCCGCTCTCCTTGGGGCCTTCCGGCTTCGCGGCCGGCTCCGAGTCACCGCCCCGGCAGAGCCGGCGCCAATCGCTCGGCTACTCGCTTCGGGCGCGCCGCCGCTCGGCCAGCCTCTGCTCGTACACGGCCTCCGGCATGTGGAAGAAGCTCATCCACGCGAAGCTCATGTCGTCGATCGACCGGTTGCCGAACCCCACCCAGTTCTTGGGGTCGGGGTTGTAGCGATTGGCGGCGGTGTTGTCGTGCCAGCCGATGACGTGGAGGATGGTGCCCGCCGGCAGCAGCGGCGCCTCGTCGTCGGCGTAGTTGTAGACGATGTGCCAGCCGAAGTTGTGGCCGGTGCAGCTCAGCGTCTCGATGAGGCCGTCGGGGTGGATGGCCTCGACGCACATGCGCTTGCCGCGGATGTGCATGTGGGGCTGGAACCCGGTGACCTGGGTCGCCTCCGGCAGCACGTAGTAGCCGTCGCTGCGCACGTTGTCGGCCCCGGCGGGGATGTCGAGGGTGTCGAAGCTGTCGCCGACGTGCCGTGAGATCAGCACCCGCTCGGGCACGTGGCCCTCGGGGTAGAACTGGAAGCCGACCCGGGTGCGGTCGGCGATCTCCTCCCCCACCGAGCTGTAGTGCATGTTGAAGCGGATCTGCGTCCCCGCCCGGATCAGGCGGCCGGTGCCGTCGGGGAAGATGTCGCCGTTCTTCCCCATCGCGTACTCGTTGAGGAAGCCGCCGCCCTCCTCGCCGTCCTCCTCCTCCCACGTCATCGACGTGGCCACGTGGTGCACGACGCGGTGCGCGCCGGGAGAGGGCTTGGTCTCGACCGCCTTGATGTAGCGGTCGGTCGTCAGCCGCGAGTCGGCCCAGATGTCGAGCCAGCGGTCGGCGTCGACGGCGCCGACCACCACCGGCTCGGGCAGCTCGACGATCCACTCCGGGGTCCCGATGCGCCACTCCTCCAGGGACTCGAGCTCGATCGGCGGCGGCGCGTCGGCGGGGTTCCCGCGCGGGGCGCCGGCGTCGACCCAGCGGCCGATGGCGGCGATCTCCGCGTCCGACAGCGACGGGTCCTCCTTGAAGCGCCTGACGCCGACGTTGCGCTCGATGAACCACGGCGGCATCTCCCGCTGCGCGGTCTTGTCGCGGATGGCCCGCGCCCACGGCCGCACCTCCTCGTAGGTCAGCAGCGACATCGGGGCCACCGAGCCGGGCCGATGGCACTGCTGGCAGGCGCGCTGCAGGATGGGCAGCACGTCCCGGGTGAACGTCACGCCGCCGTCCGCGGTCTGGCCGGCCGCCGCGGCAACCGGCGCCAGGAGCGCGCCGCCCGCGACCGCGAGCATGCAGGCGCGGGCCACGAAACCGCCGCCCACCGTCTCTGCGTGCCGTTCATCTCTGCTCTCCCACTCGGCCCGCCGCGTTCTGCGTCCACCCGTCCCGCAGCACCCGCAGGCTGCCGCCGCCTCGGAGCATTCTCCGTCAGGGGCCCGCGTCCGATCAACCCGGATGTCCCCGAATGCCGGGTATCGCCGGCCCGTTCCGCGACTCGCCGACGGGCCGCGCGGGATATACTCGTCCGACCAATTCTCTCCCTTCGAAGAGTGGATCCGGTCTCGCAACGGGAGGAACCATGCGGAAGCTTCTTGTCGTGCTGGCTGTCGTGGCGTGCGGGGCGGCCACGGCGGCGCAGAGCCTGGAAGTGCACCTCACGCGTTCCGAGCCCGGCGGCCCGTTGCGCGCCGGCGCCCTGTACGTCGCGACGCCGATCAGCGAATGGCTGTACTTCGACATGGCCCTCGATCCGTCCGCCAACGGCGACCTGCGGCCGGACCGGGACATCTACCTGGTCGGACCGGACGGCACGCGAATCCCGCTGCCGGATCTGCGGACTATTCGTGCGAATCGCGATGAGATTCTGGGAATGTTCGGAGCCATCGCGTCGTCGGACGCCGCTGCCGTATTTCCGATCGAGAGGCAGTTCAAGATCCACTGCTCCGGCATACTGGAGGGCAATTCTCCATTTGACACGAATCCGTCGGGTTGCCCTCGCTACGCCTTGTGGAGGCTCGACGCGGGACCGGTGGACAGGGTGATAGACCTCCGGCGGGATCTGGTCGCTAAGACCCAGCTGCTGTTCCAGGCGCCGGGCGGGCGGTGGGCGGCGGGAGACTACGTCCTCACGATAGACGGCCCCGGCGACTCCGTGACGGAGCTTCCGGTCCGCATCGGGTAGGACTCCGGACGGGCTTCTTCAGGGCCGCGACGCCGCCTGCGCGCACGCCTCCAGATACCGCATCGCGGCCTCGACGCCGCTCGCGGCGACCGGCACCTCGCTGAGCCGCAGCCCCATCTCGACCCCGGCCAGGGTGCCGAGCAGGCTCAGGTCGTTGAGGTCGCCGAGGTGGCCGATGCGGAAGACGCGGCCGGCGAGCTTCGTCAGCCCGACCCCCAGCGACATGTCGAAGCGGTCGAGCACCACTGACCGCACGCGGTCCGCGTCGTGCCCGGGGGCATCATCACCGCGGTGATCGAGTCGCTGTACTCCTCGGGGACGGCGCACAGGATCTCCAGGCCCCAGGCGCGCACCGCGCGCCGCGTCGCCTCGGCGTGGCGGGCGTGCCGGGCGAACACCTGCGCGAGGCCCTCCTCCCGCAGCATGGCCAGCGCCTCCTTCAGCCCGTAGAGGAGGTTGGTGGCCGGCGTGTAGGGGAAGAACCCCTTCTCGTTGGCCGCGAGCACCGCGCCCCAGTCCCAGTAGGCCCGCGGCAGGGTCGCGCGGCCGTGGGCGGCGATGGCCTTCTCGCCGACGGCGTTGAAGCTGAGCCCCGGCGGCAGCATCAGGCCCTTCTGTGACGCCCCCACCGTCACGTCGACCCCCCACTCGTCGTGCCGGTAGTCGATGGAGCCGAGCGACGAGATGGTGTCGACCAGGAAGAGAGCGGGATGCCGGGCGTGGTCGATGGCGTGGCGGACGAGGGGAATGCGGCTCGCCACCCCCGTCGAGGTCTCGTTGTGGACGACGCACACGGCCTTGATGGCGTGCCCGCGGTCCTCCTGCAGATGCTCCTCGACGCGGGCGGGGTCGACGCCGCGCCGCCAGTCGCCGGGCACCCACTCGACGTCGAGGCCCATCCGCTCGGCGATCTGCTTCCAGAGGGTCGCGAAGTGCCCGGTCTCGAACATGAGGACCCGGTCGCCGGGCGACAGCACGTTGACCAGCGCCGCCTCCCACGCCCCGGTGCCCGACGCCGGGAAGATCACCACCGGCCGGGTGGTGCCGAACACCTCGCGGACCCCGTCCAGCAGCTCGCGCCCCAGGGCCTGGAACTCGGGGCCGCGGTGGTCGATCGTCGGCTGCGACATGGCGCGCAGCACCCGCTCTGGCACGTTGGTCGGTCCGGGGATCTGCAGGAAGTGACGGCCGGCTCGGTAGGACATGCGCGCGCTCTCCGGTTGCGGGACGAGATGGGCTCCAGGTGGCGGACAATCTATCATCCCTCCAGTCCCGACGGGCCGCCCCGCTGTCTGCGATCTTCTCCGCGCCTCGACACGCAGGGGCGTGAGTCGATGGCGTGAGTCACAAGCGAGTCGAATGCGAATCATGTGAGGAGGCGGCATGCGACAGTTGACGGTGCGGGGGTTCGATCGAGCGCTGATCGATCGCATCAGGCGCCTGGCGAACCAGGAAGGCATCTCGCTGAATCAGGCCGTCCTCAAGCTGCTGCGGCGCGGCGCCGGCATCGGCGCGCCACAGAGCGGCCGAGCCGTGGTTGGAGCGTCGCTGGATCACCTGATCGGCACCTGGACGCCCGACGAAGCGGATGCCATGGATCGGGCGCTGGCCGATCTCGCAGAGATGGACGAGTCGATGGGGCGACGAGAATCCTGCTGGACTCGAACGCCTACCCGCATCTGAAGCGCGGCCATCCTCACGCCGCGGACATCGTTCGCGCGTCCGCCGGATCGCCGCTCGTCGGCCGACGGCGAGGGCCCCGCCGGCCGCAAGCGGCGTTGCGTGCCGACCGATTGCGTCGTTCGCCGGGCGGGGCGGCGGCGGGGATATACTCCCCCCGTGAGCGAGAGCCTGCAGCGCGATCTCGAGGCGGCCATCGACGGCGAGGTCCGCTTCGACCGCATCAGCCGCTCGCTCTACTCGACCGACGCCAGCGTCTACCAGATCGAGCCCGCCGGGGTGGTGGTCGTCCGCAACCGCGACGACGTGCTGCGCACCATCGGGATCGCGCGCCGGCACGGGGTGTCGATCACCGCGCGGGGCGGCGGCACCTCGCAGGCGGGCCAGGCCATCGGCGAGGGGCTGCAGCTCGACACGTCGCGGTTCTTCAACCGGGTGCTCGAGGTGAACCCCGAGGAGCGGTGGGCGCGCATCGAGCCCGGCATCGTGCTCGACGAGCTGAACGCGCACCTCGCGCCGCACCGGCTGCGCTTCGCCCCCGACATCTCGACCGCCAACCGGGCCACCGTCGGCGGCATGATCAGCAACAACTCGAGCGGGGCGCGCTCGGTGCTGTACGGCAAGACCATCGACCACGTGCTCGACCTCCACGTGGCGCTCGAGCGACGGGTCCGTCGCCCACCTGCGCCCCCTCGCCCCGGACGAGCTCGAGGCGGCGTGCGCGGCCGACACCCTGGAGGGCGCGTGCTACCGGATGGTGCGCGAGCTGGCGCCGGCCCACGCGGCCGAGATCGACCGCCGGTACCCGAAGATCCTGCGCCGGGTCGGCGGCTACAACCTCGACCGGTTCACCGACCCGGGCCGGCCGTTCAACCTCGCGGAGCTGATCGTCGGCTCCGAGGGCACCCTCGGCCTCGTCGTCGAGGCCCGGGTGAACCTGGTGCCGCTGCCCGACGCCAAGGCGGTGCTCGCCCTCGAGTTCGACGACCTCCTCGACGCCCTCGGGGCGACCCCCGCGATCCTCGAGCACCGGCCCTCGGCGGTCGAGGTGATGGACCGGTTCATCCTCGACCACGCCCGCGAGAGCCCCGCCCTCGACGCGCTGCGCCGGGCGGTGCTGCAGGGCGACGAGACCCCCGGTGCGCTCCTCTGCGTCGAGCTCTACGCCGACGACGCGGCCGAGCTGCCCGGACGCGTCGAGGCCATCGAGAAGGACCTCGCCGGGCGGGGCATCGCGTGCCGCCCGTCGCGGGCCCTCGACGCCGCCGCCCAGGCCCGCATCTGGCGCCTGCGGCAGTCGTCGCTGGGGCTGTCGATGGCGATGAAGGGCGACGCCAAGAGCATCTCCTTCGTCGAGGACACCGCGGTCGCCCCGGCGCGGCTGCGCGACTACATCGCCCGCTTCCTCGACGTCGTGAAGCGCCACGGCAGCACCACCGGCGTCTACGCCCACGCCTCGGTCGGCTGCCTGCACGTGCGCCCCGTCGTCAACATGAAGACCGAGGCGGGGCTGCGCCAGTTCGAGGCCATCGCCGGCGACATCGCCGCGCTGGTGCTGGAGTACGGCGGCGCCCTCTCGGGCGAGCACGGCGACGGGCTGGTGCGCGGCCCGTTCATGGCGCGGATGTTCGGCCCCGAGCTCTACGAGGCGTTCCGCACCGTCAAGCGCACGTTCGACCCGGCGGGGCTGTTCAACCCCGGCAAGATCGTCGACGCGCCCCCCCTCACCGCCAACCTCCGCTACGGCCCCGAGTACAAGACCCCCCAGCCGGAAGGCTACTTCGACTACGCGGCGTTCGGGGGCCTGGGGCGCGCGGTCGAGATGTGCAGCGGCGTCGGCGCGTGCCGGAAGACCCTGGACGGCACCATGTGCCCGTCCTACATGGCCACCCGCGACGAGACCCACTCGACCCGGGGGCGGGCCAACGCCCTGCGGTCGGCGATGACCGGCCGCCTCGACGAGGCGGGGCTCGGCGACCGGGGGGTGCACGACGCCCTCGACCTGTGCCTGGAGTGCCGGGCCTGCAAGGCGGAGTGCCCCGTCGGGGTGGACATGGCGCGGTTCAAGGCGGAGTTCCTCGCCGACTACCACGCCCGGCACGGGACGCCGTTGCGGGCGCGGCTGCTCGGGCACATCCGGGACCTGTCGGCCGCGGCGAGCCCGCTGGCGCGGTTCATCAACCCCTGGCTCGGGATGTCGGGGGTCCGCGCGCTGAACGAGCGGCTGCTGGGGCTCGACCGCCGCCGGGCGCTGCCGCGGTGGGCCACCCGCACGCTGCGGGCGCAGTGGCGCGCGCGTCCCCGTGCCGTGGCCGGCAACGGTGCGTCCGTCGTGCTGTTCGCCGACACCTTCACCAACTACTACCACCCGGAGATCGGGATGGCGGCGGCCGCCGTCTGCGACCGCGCCGGGGTCGGGGTCGCCCTCGGGCCGGACGTCTGCTGCGGCCGCCCGCTCATCTCGCAGGGCCTGCTGCGCGAGGCGCGTCGCCGGGGCGAGGACGCCGTGGCCCGCCTGCATCCCCTCGCCTCGGCCGGGCGGCCCATCGTCGTCCTCGAGCCGAGCTGCCTGTCCTCGCTACGCGACGACCTCCCGTCGCTGCTGCGCGGAGAAGCGCAGCGGCAGGCGCGCGAGGTCGCCGGCGCATGCGTGCTGTTCGAGGAGTGGCTCGAACGCGAGCTGAGCGCGGGAACCGTCAGCCTCGACCTGCGGCCCGGCCCCGAGCGGCTGCTGCTGCACGGGCACTGCCACCAGAAGTCGCTCGGCCTTCTGCCCCCGGCCCGGGCCCTGCTGTCGCGCGTGCCCGGGGCCGAGGTGGTGGACCTCGACGCCGGCTGCTGCGGCATGGCCGGCTCCTTCGGCTACGCCCGCGAGCACTTCGACATCTCGCGGCGCATCGGCGAGCGACGGCTCCTCCCCGCCGCCCGCGCCCTCGGCCCGAACGAGCGGCTCGTCGCGGCCGGCGTGTCCTGCCGGCACCAGGTGCACGACCTCGCGGACGCGGAGGCCGTGCACCCGGCCCAGTTGCTCGCCGAGCTCCTACCGCCGGCCTGAGCGCGCTCAAAAGGGATTGACCATGAGACCGGCCGAGATCATCTTCGAGGTAACCGAAGCGCCCGAGGGCGGATTTGTCGCGAGGGCGTTGGGGCACAGCATCTTCACCCAGGGGGACGACTGGAACGACCTGAAGGAGATGGCGAGGGACGCCGTGCTCTGCCACTTCGAGGAAGACCATGCGCCGAGAGTGATCAGACTGCATCTCGTGCGCGAGGAGGCCGTCGCGGTATGAAGTTGCCCCGCGACCTCGCGGGGCATGAGGTCACCAGATTGCTGGCCCGTCACTACGGCTACCGCGTGACGCGAAGCAGGGGCAGCCACATGACGACGACGTTGACGGTCGGCGGCAAGCAACACAGCGTGACCGTGCCCAGGCATCGAGAAGTGCGGGTCGGAACCTTGGACGCCATCGTCACCGACGTTGCGGAGTTCCTGGATCTGCCCAGGCAGGAAGTACGCGAGACGCTCTTCGGGTGATTCCATGCATCGACGGACATTGACTCTGTTGCTCGCTCTCGTCGTGCAGGCGCCGCTCGCCCAGTCGCCGGTCCAGTTGCTCGTGACGGTGACGGACGAGGACGGCGCACCGGTGGCGGGCCTCGCGCGGGACGACTTCGCGGTGCGCGCCGGCGAGGTCGGGCTCGACGTCGTGGACGTGGCCCCGGTGCCCCCGGCCGTCCAGATCGTCGCCGTCTTCGACAACCTCGCGGTGACCCAGCGGCAGCTCAACGCCGGTATCGCGCGGCTGATCGGCGCGCTCGACGACGAGAGCATCCTCGACATGCAGAGCGTCGACGGCGAGCTCGACGCCGCCCTCGTCGAGGCGGTCGACGACCTCCACGCACGCGGCGCGCCCCGCCCCGTCGTCGTCATGCTCGGCCAGGCCACCGAGATGGCCCGCTCCGAGCTGCAGTCGTCGCAGGTCCGCGGCCGGCGCCGCGCGGCCGACCTGTCGGGCGACCTCGACGGGCTCGCGGACCTGATGGCGGCCCACGGGGTGATGTTCTCCGGAGTCTCCGTCACCAGCGTCCCGCTTCCGAACTTCGCACGGCTCGCCGCCGCCACCGGGGGCCGCTTCGAGCGGATCGAGGACCCCGCGGCGCTGGAAGACACGCTCGCCGGCATCGGCCGGGAGTTGGGAACGCGGTACCTGTTGACCCTCGCCCCCGGCGCCGAGGAAGCGCCGACGCCTCGGGTGGACGTGCGCGGGGACGGCCTCAGCGCCCGCGCAGCGCCGTTCGCACCGCGGCACTAGTCTAGCCGCCGTCCGGCGCATGGGCGTCACGCTCCGGGTCGCCGTCTACTCCACCCGCAGGGCGTCCATGGGGTCGAGGCGGGCGGCGCGGCGGCCCGGGAGCCAGCAGGCGACGATGGCGACGCCGGCCAGCACGAGGGGGGCCGCCACGAAGGTCAGCCGGTCGCCGGCGGCGACGCCGAACAGGAAGCTCTCGAGGAGCCGCGCCGAGCCGGCCGCCGCGAGGAGGCCGAGGAGGGTCCCCGCCGCGACGAGACCGGCCCCCTGCCGGACGACGAGGGCGAGGACGTCGCCCCGCCGCGCGCCCAGAGCCATGCGGACCCCGATCTCGCGGCGGCGCTGCGAGACGGTGTAGCTGAGCAGGGCGTAGATGCCGAACGCGGCGAGGAAGAGCGCGAGGGCCGCGAAGAACCCGACGAAGACGGCGTAGAAGCGGGGCTGCTCGACCGCCGCAGACAGCCGGGCGCCCATCGTCATCACCTCGCCGAAGCTCGCGTTCGGATTCACCGCGGTCGCCGCCTCGCGGAGGAAGGGAACGACGGCCAGCGGATCGCCGGCGGTCCGGACCGAGACCATCGAGCCGGTGAAGAGCCCGCCCAACGCCATCACCCGCTCCTGCTGGGACACCGGCACGTAGGCCTCGGCCGACGACTCGGTGATGGTCAGCCCGCCATAGCGCACGTCGCCCACGACCCCGACCACCTCCCACGGTTCGTCCTCGCCCGAGCCCGCCAGAAGCACGCGCCGGCCCACCGCCGGCCCGTCGCCGAGCTCGCGCGCGAACGTCTCGTTGACCACCAGCACCCGCGGGGCCTCCGCCCCATCGAGCCGGGTGAAGGTGCGTCCGCTCCGGAGACGCAGCCGCATCACGTCGAAGTAGCCGGGGCTGACGACGTTGACCGACGCCCGCGAGATGGCGCCCGGCTCGGTCGGGGGCGGCGCGCCGGCCAGCCGGAACGTGGTGGTGCCGCCACCGCTGGACACGAGCGGCAGGCCCGACGACACCCCCACCGCCTCGACGCCGGAGAGATCCCGCAGGCGCGTCATCTCCTCCACGAGCGATTCCTGGAAGCGCCGGCCCGCGGCCTGGAGGCCGGCGATCGCCTCCTGGGTGAGGTCGGGCCGAAACGCCGTGTCGGGGTTGCGGACGCGGACGGCGATCACGTTGGCGGGGTCGTAGCCCCGGTCGATGGTGACGAGCCGCACGAAGCTGCGCAGGAGCAGCCCCGCCCCGACCAGGAGCACGAGGGCGAGGGCCACCTGGGCCACGGCGAGGGCCGCGCGCGCCCGGTTCGAGCGCAGCAGCCGGAAGCCGCCGGGCGACTGGGCGCCGCCCTCGTTCAGGGTGCGCACCAGGTCGAGCCGCGACCACTGGAGGGCCGGCGCGGTGCCGAACAGCAGCCCCGCCGCGATCGACAGCCCCAGCGTGAACGCCACGGCCACGCCGTCGACGCCGACCTCGTCGAGCCGCGCGACGTCGCCGGGGACGAGGGCCGGCACCGCGCGCAGCACGATCGCGGCCGCGGCGAGACCGAGCACGCCGCCCCCCACCCCCAGCATCACGCTCTCGGTCAGGAGCTGGCGGACGAGTCGCCACCGCCCCGCCCCGAGGGCCGCGCACACCGCCAGGGCGCGCTGCCGCGCGACCCCGCGCGCGAGCAGCAGCCCCGCCACGTTGATGCAGGCGATCAGCAGCACGAGGACGGTCGCCGCGGTCAGGGCCATGAGCGCCGGCCGATACTCGCCGACCATCTCCTCCAGCAACGGCGTCACTCCGACGCGGGTCTCGGGGGGCCCCCCGGGCGGCCGGTTCCCGCCGGCGGGGCGCGGGACGAACGCGGTGGCGGCGCTCTGGACCAGCGTGCTGGCCTCGGCGGACGCCTGCTCCGGGGAGACCCCCGGCGCGAGGCGCCCGAGGGCGCTGAAAGCCATCACGACCATCATGACCGGCCGCCCCGGTTCCGGGGCGGACGGGGGCATGAACGGGGCCACGACCAGCGGCGTCCAGAACTCGCCGTCCGGGTCGGGGAAGTAGAACCCCTCGGGCAGGACGCCGACGACGGTGAACGGGTCTCCGCCGAGGTCGAGGACGGTCCCGACGACGTCCGGATCGGAGGCGAAGCGGTTGGTCCAGGCGCGGTGGCTCAGCAGCACCACCCCGTCCGCCCCCTCCCGCGCCTCCTCGTCGGTGAAGAGCCGGCCGAGGTGCGGCGCCGCCCGCAGCATCGGGAACAGCGCCGGCGACACGCGGGCGCCGCGCAGGGTCACCCCGCCCTCCGGCCCCGCCCACTCCAGCGAGCGCGCCTGGTAGGCGGCGAGGTGCTCGAACGACCCGGCGTCCTCGAGCAGGGGCAGCGACCGGTTCGTGAGGCTGCCGGCGCCCCCTCGCTCGCGGAACGACTCTCCCACCCGGACGAGGCGCTCGGGCTCCGGATACGGGAGCGGCCGCAGGAGCAGGCCGTAGACGATGCCGAACATCGCGACGTTGGCGCCGATGCCGAGGGCGAGGGTGACGAGCGCGGTGAGGGTGAACCCGCGCTGCGCGGCGAGCCGTCTCACCGCCGAGCGGACGTCCTGAAGCAGCGTATCCATGCGGTCGCGGCACTCCCTTCCGGCATCGATGCGATGGCCCGAGGGGTTAGACGCCCGTACTGCCGAAATGGCCGCGCGGCAGGGGCCCCCGACCGGCGGCAGGCCCGGGGTCTTCGCGTACCGCATGGGGCGTGTCGGCTACCGGTATCGCCACCCGGCGAGCCGGCGCACGGCGGAGCGGACATGCTGAAGCAGCGTATCCATGCGGTCGCGGCACTCCCTTCCGGCACCGGGTGGCGATGATCCGAGAGTTGGACGCCGCGAATGGCGAAACGACCCGGTACGCGGCGTTCCCGTCCAGCGTCGGGCCGGTCGGCGTCGGGCCGTGACGCCGGCCGGGGGGCGCGCCGCTCAGCGCAGATAGCCGGGCCGGGCCTGCACGCGCCGGCCCCGCCCGCGCACCCGGACCTCCAGCTCGTGCCACCCGCCGGCCTCGACTCCCTGCGGCGTGTAGGTCAGGAGATAGCGGCTCCTGAACTCGTCGACGACCTGCTCGAACGCCTCGCGCAGCCGCTCCAGGTCCGCCGCCACGTACACCGAGCCCCCGGTGTCGGCCGCGAGCTGGGCCAGGTACTGCTGCCGGAAGAGATGCGGATCGTCCGCGAACCAGCGGCTCGCCAGCCCCCGCCCCTCGCGCCCCTGCCAGCCCTCTCGTGCGAGGTGGTCGTGGCGCACGCCGTAGACGACGACGTCGCTGCGGCGGGCCGCGTCGAGCACGTCGGGCGGCGCGAGCCAGCTCGCCGTGTCGTACCCGTCGCTGAAGACCAGCGCCACCGTCCGCCCCACCGTCCGATCGCGCAGGGCGAGGGCCGCGAACGTGGCGTCGTAGAGGGCGGTGGCGCCGCCGGCCCGCACGCGGCCGAGGGCGGCGGGGAGGTCGGCGGGCGGCGCGGGGGGCTCGACGGCCAGGCGCAGCTTGTCGGAGAAGGTCACCAGGCCGACCCGGTCGCCCGGCCGCAGCGCCTCGCCCGCCGCCTCGGCGGCGGTGAGCAGGTGGCGGAGGGGCGCGCCGCGGACGCTCCCGCTCGTGTCCAGGACCAGCAGCAGGGTGACCGGGACCTCTTCGATGAAGACCGCCGCCACGTCCTGCCGCACGCCGTTGTCGAGGACCGTGAAGTCGTCCGCGGTCAGCCCCGACACCACGTTGCGCCCGCGGGTGACGAGCACGTCGACGGCCACCGCGTCGACCCCGGTGCGGAAGGTCTGCCCCGCCGCGGGCGCCGGCCCGGCAAGGACGACCAGCCCGAGGACGGCGACGACGAGCCTGCCTGGCGGAACCGCCCCGCTCACCGCCTCACCTCCCTGCGCAGCGCCTCCCGCAGCTCGGGGCCGTTGCCGAGGCCCAGCAGATAGTCGACCCAGGGGTCGATGGCGGCGCCGCCGGCACCGCGCAGCACCGGCTCCAGCACCGCCGCCGCGCCCCGGCGGTCCCCCTGCCCCTCCAGCAGGCGGCCGAGGGCGACCCGGGCCGCCTGACCCTCGGGGAGCAACGCGACCGCGTCCCGGAACCGGCCCTCGGCCTCGACGGTCTCGCCGGCCTCGAGGTGCAGCCGGCCCAGCAGCAGCCGGCCCAGATAGGCGTGGGCCAGGGGAACCCAGTCGCGTCCCACGAATTCGGTCAACTGCTCCCGCACCGACTCGCCCTGCCCCAGCAGCATCCGGGCCCGCGCCAGCCGCAGGGCCGCCTCCGGCGCGACCGGCGAGACGCGGAGCGCCGCGCCGGCCCGCCGGGCCGCGGCCCGCAGCCGGCTGCGCTTCCGTTCCTGCAGCCGCGAAAGGTCCCCGCGCTCAAGCCCGGTCGGGTCCATCGGCGCCAGCGCCAGGCCCTCGTTGAACCACGCGGCGGTTGTCAGCAGCGGCACGTCGTCGGGAAGCAGCTCGCAGGCGAGGTCGGTGAAGGTCACCCCGTCCTGCCATCCGCCGTGCTCGAAGGCGAGGAGGGCCGCCCCCAGGAACCAGCGGCGCCGGAAAGACCCGAACGGCTCCGGCTCGCGCGCGCTCAGGTTCACCCAGCGGATCGCGATCTCGACCTGCTCTTCGGCGCCGCGGTGGAGCCCCCGCGACCGGAGCAGGTCGGCCACGTCGAGGTGCAGCATCGCCGCCGTCCGGAACAGCCGCTCGTTCAGGGCCGGCTCGGCGTCGGTCCCCGTCAGCCGGGTGTCGGGCTCGCGCACCCGGTCGAGGAGGGCGTGCACGGCGGAGGGGGCCATCGCCCTCACCCCGGCCATCGCGGCGTCGGCGTCGCCCTCGCGGTACTCCCCGACGAGCTCGCGGTAGGGGGCCAGCTCGTCGGTGAACCAGTAGTCCGACTGGCCCGCCGCCGCGGACGCGGCGGTCAACGCCGCGATCGACAGCGCCGCCCGGAAGCGCACTCCCATTTCCCCTTCCTGACCGCCAGCAGCACGCCCCCGGCCGGATCCGAGCGCGACACCGCCACATCGACCGACGCCATCGGCAGCACCCATCGGAAGCGCGCTCCTACTTCCCCTTCCTGACCGCCAGCAGCAGCACGTCCCTGGCCAGATCCGAGCGTAGCACTTCCACGTCGAACGACGGCACGCCGGGGGCGTTCGCGAAGGCGCGCCGGGCCCGGCCGCGCCAGTCCTTCTGCCGTCGCGCGTGCTGATAGCAGGCGAGGAGGTCACCGGGCCGCAAGGCGGCGAAGAGAGCGGCCACCTCGTCCGACGTCACGTGCTGCGGACCCGCACCGGCATCGGGAGCCAGACCGGTATCGGGATCGAGCAGAACCAGCACCGGCCCCGCGTACTTCCCGACCCGCTCGCACACGCGGCGAAAATAGGCGGCCCGGTCGACGAACGGCTCCTCGACGGTGGCGATGCGCAGCCCGGTTCGCTCCTCCAGCCGTCGCAGGTCGTCGAGATCGCGAAAGTGCCGGACGACCTCGTCCGGCAACGGCACCGGCCCGCGCGCCGTGAGTAGCGCGGGCCAGTCGTCGTCGGGGCGATGCATCGCCACGTAGACGACGTCCGCCAGCCCCTCGCGACGGGCGAGATGCAGGGCGGCACTCCACTTGACGACGTCGCGGTCGTCGCCGTACCAACGGTCACGCATCGTGCGCCGCCCCGCCGCGGTCTCGCCGACGGGGCCGGGCTACCGCCGCCGCACGGACTGAATCACCACCGCCTCGTTCGGTACCGTGTTCGACACCGGCACCGCGGCGATGCGGTCCACGACGTCGGTGCCGTCGATGACCCGCCCGAACACCGCGTAGCCGAAGTCGCGAACGCCGTTGTTGAGGAAGTTGTTGTCGACGGTGTTGATGAAGAACTGGTCGGTGGCGCTGTGGATCTCGCTGGTCCGCGCCATGGCGATGGTGTAGCGGTTGTTCAGCAGCCCGTTCTGGGCCTCGTTCTCGATCGGCGGGCGGGTCGGCCGCGTGCGCATCTCCGGCGAGTAGGCGCCGCCCTGAATCATGAAACCCTGGATGACGCGGTGAAAGATGGTGTTGTCGTAGTGCCCGGCGTCCACGTACTGCAGGAAGTTGTCGACGCTGATCGGGGCCTCGGCGGGGGCGAGCTCGACGGTGATGGTCCCCAGGCTGGTCTCCATGACGACGACGGGGGCGTCCTGCGCGGACGACACGGAACCGGACACGGCGATCGCGATGCCGCCGGCCAGGCCGGCGATGCTGCGGAACCTCATGAAGATCTCCTCGATTTCAGCCGGCCGCGGCAACCCGCCGCCGACCTGCGATGACCGAGACGGCGATTCGATCGATGGTATCACCCCGACCGCTGTCCGGCGGGGTCACCCCGCGCGGCGGTACTTCAGGACCTGGGTCCAGGCGACCGAGAACAGACAGTAGGCGAGAAAGCAGTAGAAGCCCGGCCCGAGCTCCGAGGTGAGCCGGGTCTGCATGTCCACGTCGACCTGCCGCAGCAGCACCGGCACGCTGAAGCTGTTGGCCTGGGCCTGGTCGCGGGTCGCCAGGAACGCCAGGAACACCGCGACCACGAACACGTCGGCCATCGACCACTTCCCGATGAGGTCGACGACGAGCACCAGCCGACTCCTGACCGCCTCCCCGGCCGCGTAGATCGACCCCAGCAGCATCCCCGCCTTGGCGACGGGAACGATGACGCTGAACAGCAGGATGAGGAACGACACCAGGTAGTCGGCCGAGAGCCACAGCTCGCGAACGGTGCCGAGGATGGACCGGGTCTGCTCGTAGACGGTGACCTCGACCGGCTCGGGAATGATGGCCGCCGCGACCTCGGTGGTGATGGTGACGCCGTAGACCGGCAGGAGCACGCCTGGGACGAGGAGCACGAAGTTGACCAGGGTGAGGGCGACGACGAGCGCCTTCGTCACGACCCGTCGCCCTTCCGGATCGCGGCGATCTTCCGGTCGCGCGACGACGCGAACTGTCCGAGATCGCGGCGGTGGTTGGCCTCGATCTCGCGCCGCCCCTCGAGATCGAAGGTGGCCGCGAGCTTCGAGCTCATCAGGATCTCGGCCTCGGCGACCTTCGCCTCGTAGTCGCGGCGGGCGGCCGCGATGGCCTCCTTCTGCTCGTCCGTCAGGGGGCGGTCCGCCGCGTCGTCGCCGGCCTCGGCATCCTGCCGCCGGAGACGCTCCATCGCCAGCTCGACCGCGCTCTTGGGTCCGGTGTCCGCCACGTCCGTCCTCTCCTCCCCTCGCCGCCGGCCCCGCGCATCCCGGCGGGGCCCGGGAATTATAGCCCGCCCGGCCTGGCGGAACCGATGCCGTTCATGGGGCGTCGCAGCCACCCGCGGGGCCGAAGAACGCCCGCCTGATGGGAACGTGAGGAGGGTGCTCCTCGGGCACGTCGGAACGAGGCAGGGCGGGTGCATTCCGCTCGAATCGCGGCGGCGACGTCTCCGCGGGCTGTTAAGATCGCCGCCCATGAAGGCCCTCTCCCGCCGGACCCTGCTGCAGGCGCTCGCCGGCCCGATGGTCCTGGCCGGATCGGCAGGCGCACGCCCGGGGACGGGGACGGTCGGTGCTCGGCTGCGGGAAGGCGCCGCCGCCCAGCCGGGCGTGCGGAACGCGCCGCGCCCGCTCGCCCCCGACGCCGTCACCCACGACTGGGCCTCGTTCCTCGGCCCCACCCACAACGCCGTGTCCACCGAGACCCGCCTCAGCCGGTCGCTGCCGCCGCCGCTGGTGTGGGAGATGGAGAAGGGCACGGGCTACACGTCGCCCGCCATCGCGGGAGACCGGCTGGTGTTCCTGCACCGGCTCGGCAACAACGAGGTGGTCGAGTGCCGGCACCCCGAGACGGGCGAGCCGCACTGGGACTTCCGCTACCCGACCCGCTACCGGGACCGCTACGGCTACAACAACGGCCCGCGCTCGAGCCCGGTCATCGCCGCCGGCCGGGTGTTCACGCTCGGGGCCGAGAGCCGCCTGCACGCCTTCGACCTCGCCACCGGGCGCGGCCTCTGGAGCCGCGACCTGCGGGCCGACTACGGCGTGCACCAGGACTTCTTCGGCACCTCGTCGACCCCGCTGGTCGAGGACGGCCGGGTCATCGTGAACGTCGGGGCGCCGCGCGGGGCCTGCGTGGTGGCCTTCGACGCGGCCACCGGCGCCGAGCTGTGGCGGGCCGGCGACTGGGGCCCGAGCTACGCCTCCCCGGTGCCCGCGACGGTGCACGGCCGGCGCCGCGTCTTCGTGTTCGCGGGCGGCGAGTCGTCCCCGCCCACCGGCGGGCTGCTCTCCATCGACCCCGCGAACGGCGCCGTCGACTTCGCGTTCCCGTTCCGCAGCCGGACCTACGAGTCGGTCAACGCGTCGTGCCCCGTCGTGTTCGACGACAAGGTGTTCGTCTCTGCCAGCTACCGCGCCGGCGGCGCCCTGGTCCGGGTGCTTCCCGACTTCACCCACGAGGTGGTGTGGACCACCCGCGAGTTCGCCCTGCACTGGAACACCGCGATCCACCGCGACGGCTACCTGTACGGCTTCGACGGCCGCAACCAGGGCGACTCCTCGCTCGCCTGCGTCGACGTCGCGACCGGAGAGGTGGCGTGGCGCGAGGTCCCGCTGTGGCCCGAGACGTTCGAGCAGGGCGGGCGGCAGCGCCGGGTCCAGCTCGGCACCGCCCGCGGGTCGCTGCTGGCGGTCGACGGCCACTTCCTCGCCCTCGGCGAGATCGGCCACCTGCTGTGGCTCGATCTCACGCCGAACGGCTACCGCGAGATCTCGCGGGCATGGCTGGCCGCCGCCTACGAATCGTGGACCCTGCCGGTGCTGAGCCGAGGCCTGCTCTACTTCGTCCAGAACTCGCGCGACCTGCTGACCGGCGCCGCCCCGCGGCTGCAGTGCTACGACCTGCGGGCGTAGCCCGCCAATGGTCACCTTCGGCTCCGCCCGGCGCCCAACCATCCTCCGGGCGTCCGCGCCGTTCTACGGCACAGGCTTCCGGCCCGCACGAAGGGTTCGCGTCGATCGGTCGTGCGGCGCGTCCCGCCTGATGCCCGGCGAGTCCGCGCCGTTCTACGACACGGACTTCCGGCCCGAACGAGGGGTTCGCATCGATCGGTCGCGCGGCGCGTCCCGCCTGATGCCCGGCGAGCAGGCGATCCGAGCGCCTCGTGCGCCGAGGGCTCGGGCCCCGGCGTCGACGCCCCGGGGAGCGCCCTTGCGCGCCGAGGCGCGAGGCGGCACGGGCCGCGGTAAACTTGGTGGCTCGTGGCCGCTCCTCACACCCTCGTCCTCGTCCCCACCGAGAGCGAGCGCCGTCACCTCGCCCGCCAGCGCGGATTCGGGGTCGACGCGCCGTGCGAGCTGTGCGGCTTCGGGCCCGTGGCGGCGGCGGCTCGGGCCCGCGACGCCATCGTGGTGCACGAGCCGGAACGCGTGATTCTCGTCGGCATCGCCGGCGCGTTCGACCCCGGCGGGCTCCCGGTCGGCACCGCCGCGGTGTTTCCGTCGGTGCTGATGCACGGGGTCGGGGTGGGCGTCGCCGCGTTCGTCCCCGCGATCGACCTCGGCTACCGCCACTGGCCGCGGAGCGGCGGCGGAGAGGCCGACGGGCCCGACGCACTGCCTCTCGCCTGTCCCGTCCCCCCCGCCGCCGGGCCCCTGCTGACCGTCTGCACAGCGTCGGCGACGCACGGCGAGACCCGCGAGCGGCGGGCGCTGTTTCCCGACGCGGCGGCCGAGGACATGGAGGGCTTCGCGGTCGCCCTCGCCTGCCGGCTCGCCGACGTGCCCCTGGCCATCGTCCGCGGCATCTCGAACGCGGTCGGCGACCGCCGGTTCGAGCGCTGGCAGATCCCCGAGGCCCTCGACGCCGCCTGGCTCGTGGCGGCCGACCTGCTGGACCGGCCCGACTGGAGCGGCCCGTGACGCCGATACACCTGGGCATCTCGACCTGCCCGAACGACACGTTCGCCTTCCACGGCATCCTCGAGGGAAAGGTGGACCCGCGCGGCCTCGACTTCCGCGTCGAGCTGCTCGACGTCGAGGAGCTGAACCGGCGGCTCTTCGCCGGCGACTTCGACGTGGCGAAGGCCAGCTTCCACGCCGCGCTCCTCCTGCGCGAGGATCTCGGCGTGCTGCCGGTCGGCTCGGCCCTCGGCTTCGGCGTCGGCCCCCTGCTGCTCGCCGCCCGCCCCGGCACCCGTCCCCGCGACCCCGTCCCCGCGGCCGGCGGCGGCTCGCGGCCCGCCCGCGTGCTGTGCCCGGGCGCCCACACCACCGCGACCCTGCTCTACGAGCTGTTCCACCGCGGCGAGGGCGCCCTCGAGCAGGTGGTGTTCTCCGACATCATGCCCGCCCTGGAATCCGGCGCCGCCGACTTCGGGGTCTGCATCCACGAGGGCCGCTTCACCTGGCGCGCGCACGGGCTCGCCCTCGTCGAGGACCTCGGCACGGTCTGGGAGGAGGCGACCGGCGCTCCCCTCCCCCTCGGCGGCATCCTCGCGCGGCACGCCCTCGGCGCCGACGCCATCGACGCCGTGACCGCGGTGATCCGCGACTCGCTCGCCCACGGCCGCCGCCACCGCGAGGAGACCGTCCCCACCATGCGCCGCTACGCCCAGGAGCTGAGCGATGAGGTGATGTTCCAGCACGTCGACCTCTACGTGAACGACTGGACCACCGACCTCGGCGACACCGGCCGCACCGCGCTCGAGACCCTCGACCGCCAGGCCCGACGAGCCGGCGTCGCCGCTTCCGGCGCGCCGCGGCTCCGGGTGTACTGACGACTCTCCGCTGCTGCCGGGCTGGAGACGATGATGACGACAGTCTCACAGCGCCGAGCGGCTGTCGACGAGGTTCGACGGGAGAACGGGAGAGGCTTCGGCCCGCGAGCGCGATTCAGAGAGCAACCAACCTCCGGCGTGTCAACGCACCCGCTCGCCGAGGCCGCTCGATCCGCCGAGAGACAGCGATCGCTTCGGAGCCTGACCGAGGCGCCTTCGATCGCGCCGCGCGGCGCTCCGGCCACGGCCTGGCTGCCGTCAAAGGCCCGTCGCAGGATCGATCAGCGTGATGCGGCCGTCGTATCTCCGGAAGTCCTGGAGATCGAACGTCAGCAGGCGCTCTTCGGCGTGGGCGAGCATGGTCGCCACGATGTTCGCGTCGTGGACTCGCCGTCCGGCAACCGGCACCTCACGACACAGCGCGGCGAGGACGCGGGTGACTTCCGGGCCGTCTTCCAGCAGGTCGAACGTGGAGAGGAACCAGTCTGCGTCCCGAAGGGCATCGGGCATGGCGAGAGGCGCCGACCAAGTCTGCGGCCGCGTCACGACGGCGAGGTACTCGCGTACGACTTGGCGGCTGATCCGTACCGGCTCGGCGCCGCCGAGGGCGGTGCGCAAGCGTTCACGCGCAGGGGCATGTTCGGGCGCGGCCGTGAAACGGGCACGGACCAGGACGTTGGTGTCGATGAACATCCAACGCTCAGCGGCCCCGGTCGTCGTAGAGATCGTGTCGCCGCAACGACATGCCGGCCGGCCATGGGCCGGGATCGTGCGGCGGAAACACCTCGTCGAGATCGAGCGGAACGCGATGACCGTCCGGCGCTCCGGCCTCGTGAACGGTATCGCCGTCGGCACCGGCACGCTCGAACACCAGCGTCTCCCTCTCGAGATCCACGGCGCGCGTCTTCCAGCCGGCCATCTGCCACGCGAGCGCGTGGCCGTGGCCCCCCCCGTTGCGCTGATTGGACCACCACGGCCGGTGCACCCGCGCCGATTCCGGAAGCGTGAACCCGAGCACCGCCTCCAGGTCGGCGAACGAGGCCCGCCACTCCCCTCCCCCCCGTGCGCGGAGATGTCGATACAATGGGGAGTACTTGCCGCCTTCGACGGCTCTGCGGAGACGCTCTTTCCTGATCATGGCCGGACAGTTCTGACTTACTGGTCTACTCTAGCGTACATGGCGGCCACGCACGGCTGACGACGGGCGGCCGTCGGAGGAAGACACCGATGAGGCCACGCCCCCCCATGATCCCGACCCTGCTCGCCCTGAGCGTGGCGACGCGGCGTCCACCCTGCTCGCGGTTCGACCGTTCACCTGCCGGGACGGCGCGATGACGCACCGCATCGTCTCCCTCATCGCCAGCGCGACGGAGATCGTGTGCGCCCTCGGCTTCGAGGACCGGCTCGTGGGCCGTTCCCACGAGTGCGACCATCCCCCCTCCGTCGCCCGGCTCCCGGTCTGCTCGTCGTCGAAGGTGGAGGTCGGGGCGGCCGGCCGGACCATCGACGACCAGGTGCGCGCGATCGTCGCCGACGGGCTCTCGGTCTACCGCGTGGACGCGGGCATCCTCGACCGCCTCGCGCCGACCCTGGTCATCACCCAGACGCAGTGCGAGGTCTGTGCCGTGAGCCTGAAGGACGTCGAGGCGGCGGTGTGCGAGCTGGTCGGCTCGCGGCCCCGCATCGTGTCCCTCGAGCCCATGTCGCTGCCCGACATCTGGTCCGACATCCGGACGGTGGCGTCGGCCCTGGGCGCCCGGGAACGCGGCGAGGCGCTCGTGGACCGCCTCGCGGCGGGGCTCGACGCGGTTCAGGCGCGGGCGGCGGCGGCGGGGACCCGTCCGTCCATCGGCTGCATCGAGTGGATCGATCCGCTGATGGCGGCCGGCAACTGGGTGCCCGAGCTCGTCGAGCGGGCCGGCGGCACGGATGTCCTGGGAAGGGCCGGCGAGCACTCCGGCGGCCTCTCCATCGAGGCCCTCGCCGCCGCGGACCCCGACGTGATCGCCGTCATGCCGTGCGGATGGGGCATCGAGCGTTCGCGGCGCGAGATGCCGCCGCTGACTTCCCACCCGGTCTGGCCGCGGCTCTCCGCCGTCCGAAACGGACGCGTGTTCATGACCGACGGCAACCAGTACTTCAACCGCCCGGGACCGCGCGTCGTCGAGTCGGCGGAGATCCTCGCCGACATCCTGCACCCCGGGCGCTGCGATTTCGGCCACCGCGGCCGTGGCTGGACCCGCTGGACCGGCGATGCGGTCGGCTGACGGCGAGGACCGCGTGGGGCTGTGCCTGCATTGCCGGCACGCCCGCGTCGTTCGTTCCCGTACCGACCAGGACTACTACCGGTGCGGGCGATCCGCCGAGGACCCGCGGTACTCGAAGTACCCCCGCCTTCCGTTGCTGAGCTGCGACGGCTACGAGCCCGGCGAGCCCGGCGGTCGCCACGGGCGATCCGGTAGACGGTGAGGTGTCCGTGGCGCGACTCAGGGCAGCGGTCGAGCCGCAGCGCGGTCACCCCCCCGCGCGGAGGACGCCCACCGCGAGCACCGCCCACCCAACCAGGAAGCAGAGGCCGCCGATGGGGGTGATGGCGCCGAGCCAGCGGGTGCCGGTGACCGCGAGCAGGTAGAGGCTGCCGGAGAAGACGACGATGCCGGCCACGAAGAGCCAGCCGGCGGCGCCGACCCAGGCGTTCGACCAGCGCTCGGCCGCCCAGGCGACGGCCAGCAGGGCCAGCGCGTGGATGAGGTGGTAGCGGATGCCGGTGTCGTAGACGGCGAGCAGGTCGGGCGCGATGCGCTCGCGCAGGCCGTGCGCCCCGAACGCCCCGAGCAGCACCCCGAGCCCGGCCATCGCCGCCCCCGCCGCGAACCACCCTGCCACCATTCCGGCCTCCGGATAACGAGCGTCCGCCGGGCGGCGAGGCTCGCCGCCAGACCCGCTCGACGTTCACCGACCCGCCAATCGCCGCCTCTGGCTCTGCCTGGCGCCCAACCAGACCCTCCAGGGCCCCGCGCTCTCAGGGCGCCGGCTTCTGCCCCGCCGCTCCGCCCATCCTGGCCGTCAGATAGCGGAGAATGTCGCGAACCGAGATGATCCCCGCCAGCTCACCGCCCTCGCCGACGACCGGGATGTGCCGGTAGCCGCCCACGGCCATGCGCTGGACCGCGAAGGCGACCTTCGCGTCCGGCTCCAGCGTCTCGGCGGGAGCGGTCATGAAGTCCGACACGGGGCGGTCGCCGAATTCGGGCGCCTCGGCGTTGAGGTTCATGAGGGCGTCGTACTCGGTGAAGACGCCGACCGGGCGGTTCGCGGCGGCGACCACCACGCAGCCGGTCTCGCCGTCGATCATCCCCCGCAGGACGTCGCGGACGGGGGTGTCGGCCGCCACCACCACCGGGGCCTGCGGGTCGAGGACCCGCACGTGGTCGGCCAGGAGGCCGCGCTCGACGGCGGTCGCGGGGTCGGGCAGGTGGGCGTCGCTCAGCGATTGCCCGCACGCGACGCATTCGTCCACGCCGTCGAGGTTGTCGGCCCCGCACCAGGGGCAGATCATGGAACCGTCCAGGTGTCTCCAGAGTTGAAGAGCGCGTTCAGGTCGCCGTCGCCGGAACGTTGCCGGGCGGACGCCACCTGCGTCGCCAGCTCCTCCTCGTAGCGCGGCGCGTCGATGGCCCGGAAGACGCCGATGGGCTCGGGGAACCCGTCCTCGTGGCGGAGCCGGCTCAGCAGATAGGCCAGGCTGGGCTCGGACGCCTGCTCGTCGTGCACCAGCAGGTCGGCCTCGCTCGTGCCGTTCCCCAGCTCGACGACCTCGGGCTCGAGGCCGTTGAGGCGGATGCCCTTCCCGCCGTCCTTGCCGAAGACCAGCGGGGCGCCGTGCTCGAGCTCGATGGTGTGCTCGCTCTTGGTCTGCCGGTCGCTGGCGTACTGCCAGGCCAGGTCGTTGAACACGTTGCAGTTCTGGTAGACCTCGACGAAGGCGGTGCCCCGGTGCTCGGCGGCGCGCCGCAGCACCCCTTCCAGGTGCTTGATGTGGGTGTCGATGGAGCGCGCCACGAACGTGGCCTCGCAGCCGATGGCGATCGACAGGGGGTGCAGGGGGTTGTCGATGGCCCCCATCGGCGACGTCTTGGTCTTCTTGCCGAGCGGCGACGTCGGCGAGTACTGGCCCTTCGTCAACCCGTAGATGCGGTTGTTGAAGAGCACGATGTTGATGTCGAGGTTGCGGCGGATGGCGTGCATGAGGTGGTTGCCGCCGATGCTCAGCCCGTCGCCGTCGCCGGTGATGACCCACACCATCAGATCGGGCCGCGCCGCCTTGAGCCCGGTCGCGAAGGCCGGGGCCCGGCCGTGGATGCTGTGGATGCCGTAGGTATTCATGTAGTAGGGGAACCGGCTCGAGCAGCCGATGCCGGAGATGAAGACGATGTTCTCGCGGGGCACGCCCAGCGACGGCAGCATCTTCTTCATCTGCGCGAGAATCGCGTAGTCTCCGCACCCGGGGCACCAGCGCACGTCCTGGTCGCTGGCGAAGTCGGCCGCCTTCAGCACCGGCAGCTCGACCGGCGCCGCCGGCTCGGGCGCGGACTTCACCTCGCCCGTCCGGCCATCGCCGTCACCCGGCGGCGGCTCCGCCAGCGCGACCGGCGCGTCGCCGTTGGATGCCGACTCCTCGCGCCCGAGGCCGACCCTACGCCACCAGCTCTCTAATCTTGAATACGACATCGGATACCGTGAACGGCTTGCCCTTGACCTTGTTCAACCCAACGCACTCGCGAAGGTAGCGCGACTGCACCAGCATGCGGAGCTGCCCCGTGTTCAGCTCCGGCACGAGAATCCGCTCGTAGGCGGCCAGCACCTCGCCGAGATTGGCGGGAAACGGGTTCAGATACCGCAGGTGGGCGTGGGCCACCGACAGCCCGCCGGCCCGGCACTCGTCCACGGCGCTCGTGCACGCGCCGAAAGTGCCTCCCCAGCTGAGCACCAGCAGCTTGCCCCGCGCCGGCCCGTCCACCGCCTGCGGCGGAATGTCCCCGGCGATACGGGCCACGCGCTCGGCCCGGACGTTGGTCATGTGCTGGTGGTTCTCGGGGTCGTAGCTGACGTTGCCGGTGACGTCCTCCTTCTCCAGCCCACCGACCCGGTGCATCAGGCCCGGTGTGCCGGGAAGGGCCCACGGGCGGGCCAGCCGCTCGTTCCGCTCATAGGGCAGGAAGGACTGACCGTTGGCCTTCGCGGGGGGGTGCTCCACCGGAATGGGCGGCAGGTCCTTCAGGTCCGGGATCGCCCACGGCTCCGAGCCATTGGCGATGTAGCCGTCGGAGAGGAGAATCACCGGCGTCATGAAGCGGGTGGCGATGCGCCACGCCTCGAGCGCCACCTCGAAGCAGTCGCTGGGACTGCGCGCGGCGATGATGGGCAGGGGCGACTCGCCGTTGCGCCCGAACATCGCCTGCAGCAGGTCCGACTGCTCGGTCTTCGTCGGCAGCCCGGTGCTGGGGCCGCCGCGCTGGATGTTGATGACGAGCATGGGCAGCTCGAGGATCATGCCCAGCCCCATCGCCTCGCCCTTCAGCGCGATGCCCGGGCCGCTCGAGCTGGTGACGGCCATCGCGCCCCCGAACGCCGCCCCGATCGCCGAGCAGATGGCGGCGATCTCGTCCTCGGCCTGCACCGTTCGCACGCCGAAGTGCTTGAGCGCGCTCAGCTCCTCGAGGACCGGGCTCGCGGGGGTGATGGGATACGAGCCGCAGAACAGCTCCTTGCCGCTCAGCCGGGCCGCGGTGACCAGCCCCCAGGCCAGGGCCTGGTTGCCCATGACGTTGCGGTACGTGCCCGGCGCGAGCCGGGCCGGCTCGACCTGGTAGCTGTGGTCGAACGCCTCGGTCGTCTCCCCGTAGTACCAGCCCGCCCGCAGCGCCTTCTCGTTGGCCGCGGCGACCTCCGGCTTGCCGCCGAACTTGTCCTGGACGTAGCGCAGGGTCGGCTCGATGTCGCGCCCGAACAGCCAGTAGATCAAACCGAGGGCGAAGAAGTTCTTGCACCGGTCCTGCAGCTTCGAGCTGAGGCCCTCCACCTCCCTGACCGCCTCGCGGTTGAGGGTGTCGAGGCGGACCTTGATGACGCGGTAGTCGTCGACGGTCCCGTCCTCGAGCGGGTTGGCGTCGAGCCGGGCCAGCTTCAGGTCCTTCGCCTTGAAGCTCTCCTCGTTGACGATCAGGATCCCGCCCTTCTCGAGGTCCTTGACGTTGGTGACGAGGGCGGCGGGGTTCATGGCCACGAGGGCCTGCAGCGTGTCGCCGGGGGTGAAGATGTCGCGCGAGGCGAACTGCACCTGGTAGCCGCTGACGCCGGCGAGGGTGCCGCGCGGCGCGCGGATCTCGGCGGGAAAGTCGGGGAACGTGGCGACGTCGTTGCCGTGCAGCGCCGACGTGTTGGTGAACTGGCCGCCCACCACCTGCATGCCGTCGCCGGAGTCGCCGGCGAGGCGGACCGTCGCCCCGTCGAGGCGGATGGTTCGCTTCTCGGAGGCCGGCAGGGCCGGCGGTGGCGGGAGCTCTTCGGTGGACACCGTCGCTGTCGACTCGCGCGTCATTCTCTCGTTGCTCTCCGTAGCGCCCGACTCGGGGTCTCAGCCCGCCAATCGTCGCCCGCGGCTCCGCTTGGCGCCCAACCAGACTTCAGCAAGTCCGCGTCCTTCCACGCCGCGGACGCCTGCCCCGCCAACCGTCGCCCGCAGCGCCGCGTGGCGCCCGGCCGACCCTCCAGGAGTCCGCACGGTTCCACGCCGCCGCCTACGCCCCCTCCCGCGCCTCGGTCGCATGATGGGGCGCCGGGGGCAGGTTGTAGACCGTCGCGGGAAAGTGATCGACGAGGAAGTGCAGGATGCTGCCCACCTTGACGAAGCCGACGGGCCGGCCGTCGGCGTCGACGATCGGCAACCGGCGGTATCCCCCCTGCGCCATCCTCGTGATGGCCGCGCCGACCGTGTCGTGCTCGGACAGCGCGACGGGGTCGGGGGTCATCACCCGCTCGATCGGCACGCTCAGGTCGACGGCGTCGGCCATCAGCGCCAGCGCGTCGCGCTCGGTGAAGATGCCGACCAGCTTCCCCTCGCGGCAGATCAGCACCGCGCCCCGCCGCTGTTCCTTCATCCGCTCGAACGCCTCGCGCACCGGTGCGAGCGGATCGAGGCAGATCGGGTCCGAGGTGACGACCTGTCGCAGGGTCTCGGTATGCAGACTCAACTGGGAACCCATGGATACCGACCCGGTTCCGTGCGGCCGCGAGGCCCCGTGCATCGCGGCGCCGGGCAACGCCCCGACGACCCGGCCGATGCCTCGAAGCCCGCCGGGGGAAGCCGGCTCCGCATGACACCGGCGCGCCGACGACAAGCCCGCGGCCCGGCCGGCGACGCGGGCGCAACGCCCGTCTTGCCCAGAGTGTCGGATTGTCCGTCGCGAACCTGTAATGGCGGGTCTTCCACCTGATCCAGAATCGACGCCCGCGGGCCAACCGCTCCCGTCACCGGTCCCGGCGCGTATTATACGCTGTTGAAGTCCTTCTTTTCCGCGATTCATCCGAAAATGACACGTGTTTTCCCAACTTTTGCGGTGACCGGGGCCGGAGTCGGCGAACTTCAACGGTGACCGGGGGCCGGAGGCGGCGCGATTCGCTTCCGCGGCGGGCAATCGGCGGGCCGCGGGGGCCTGCATGCGCCCGCGGCGCCGAAGCGCCCGGAGAGGAGATGGACGGATGAAGCCTCGCGCGGCCGCGTTCTGCCTCGGCATCTGGGTCATGGGCACGGTCTGCGTCAGCGTGGCCGCGACCCAGAACTTCTACACCATCGACCGCCTGCTCGCGGCGGGCGGCCATCCGTCGTTCGCCGAGGGCGTGGACCGGCTCGGGGCGCCCGCCGCCCGCGATCTGCTGCGGTACCTGTCCTCCGAGCTCAACCGCCTGTTCTTCGGGTACTGGAACCTCTTCCAGATTCCGCTCGGCGGCGTCACCCTCTGGCTCGTTCTCGGCCCCGCCGGGGACCGCCGGGTGCGGTGGCTGGTGGGCGCGATGCTGGGCATCGCGGTGGTCCTGACGGTCGTCGTCACCCCGCCCATCGTCTCGATCGGACGCAGCCTCGATTTCGTCCCCCGCGACCCGCCGCCCCCCAGCCTCGCGACCTTCGGCATCCTGCACGCCGCCTACACCTCTCTCGAAATGCTCAAGGCCGCGATGGGAATCTGCGCGGCGTGGTGGATCGCCCGCGCCGCCGGCGGCCGGTGACCGGGCCGAGGCACGACATGTCAGGGTCAGGGGAGGCACCCACGTCCGCCGAGGGCCGGCCGCCGGTCGGGGGAACCGGCCCCTCGACGCTGCCGGCCCTCCTGGCGGAGCGCGCGCGCTCCGCCCCGGACGCGCCGTTCGTCGTCTTCGACGACCTCGAGGGCGGCGTGTCCGCGCGCACGTACCGGGAGTTCGCGGGCGACGTCAACCGCACCGCCCGCCTGCTCGCGGACCTCGGCATCGGGCGCGGCGACCGGGTCACGCTGCTGCTCGCGAACTGTCCGGCGTTCCTCGACCTGTGGTTCGGGGCCGCCGCCGTCGGCGCGGTCGTCGTACCCGTCAACACCGCCTCGTCCGAGGCGGAGCTCGAGTACCTCGCCGGTCACTCGGAGAGCCGGGCGATCTTCACGCAGGCGCCGCATCTCGAGACGGCCGGGGCCGTCGCCCGGCGGTGCCCGAGGGTCGAGTCGGTCATCGTCTGCGGCCCCGGGGCGCCGTCCCCCGCCGTCAGCTTCGACGCGCTCGCGGCGTCGCGCCCCGACACGCCGCCGCCGGGGCCGCGCCCCGGCCCGACCGACGACGCGGCGATCCTCTACACCTCCGGCACGACGGCGCGGCCCAAGGGCGTGCTCGTCACCCACGCCAACTACCTCTGCGCGGGACGCACGGTCGCGAACCACATCCGGCTGACCCCCGACGACCGGCACCTCGTGGTGCTGCCGTTCTTCCACGGCAACGCCCAGTACTACTCGACGATGAGCACCCTCGTGACCGGCGCGAGCATGGCGATGACCGCGCGCTTCAGCGCGAGCCGCTTCTTCGACCTCGCCGTCGCCCACCGGTGCACCGCGTCGAGCCTGTTCGCGGCCCCCATCCGGATGTTGCTGGCCCAGCCGCGGCGCCCCGAGCTCCGGTCGAACCCCCTGCGGGTGGTGCTCTTCGCCCAGAACGTCACCCCCGCGCAGCTCGACGAGTGGCGCGACCGGTTCGGGCCGCAGCTGCTGCAGCTCTGGGGCATGACCGAGACCATGGGGCCGCCGATCATGAACCCCGTCGACGGCGACCGGCGCAACATGTCGATGGGGCGGACCGTCGCCGGCTACGCCACCGACCTCGTCGACGACGACGGGCGGCCGGTGCCGCGGGGACGGCCGGGGCAGATAGTGGTGCGCGGCACGCCGGGGCTCACCCTGATGAAGGGCTACTACAAGAACCCCGAAGCGACCGCCGCGACCCTGCGGGACGGCTGGCTGTGGAGCGGCGACACCGCGCGGCAGGACCCCGAGGGCTACTACCACTTCATCGACCGCGCCAAGGACATGATCAAGCGGGCGGGCGAGAACGTCGCCGCGAGCGAGGTCGAGGCGGCGGTGCGCGAGCACCCCGGCGTGTTCGACTGCGCGGTCATCGGGGTGCCCGACGAGATGCGGGACGAAGCGATCCTGGCCGTCGTGGTGCCGCGCGACGACGCCCTGCGCGAGGACGAGATCGTCGAGTGGTGCCGCGGGCGGCTTGCCCGCTTCCGGGTGCCGCAGCAGGTGGTGTTCCGCAAGGCCCTGCCCCGCACCGCCGTCGGCAAGATCCAGAAGCACGTCCTGCGCGCCGAGCTGGGCGAGGCCGGCGCGCGGAGCCGGTAGCCGCGGCCGGGCTGTTAGAATCCCGTGGTGAACCTCGCGGCCTGGATTCTCGGTTACCTGAGGCCGTACCGCGGGCGCGCGTTCGCGGTGCTCCTCCTCGTCCTCGCCGAGACCGGCCTCACCGCCCTGGCCCCCTGGCCGCTCAAGGTCCTGGTGGACAACGTGCTGGGGGGCGCCCCGTTCCCCCCCGCGGTGGCGGCGCGGCTGCCCGGCGCGCTCGACGACGCCGTGATGCTCCTGCTGGCGGTGGTCGCGGCCGGCGTCGTCGTGCAGCTCGGGGCCGAGTTGGCGCGCGTGGCGCACACCCAGATGCAGGTCGACATGGCGCAGCGCGTCGTCTACCGGCTCCGCGAGCAGCTCCTGCACCACCTGCAGGCGCTGCCCCTGCGCCACCACGTCGCGGCCCGGACCGCCGACTCCGTCTACCGCCTCGACGCCGACGCCTACTGCGTGGACGACCTCGTCATCGGCGGGGTATTCCCGCTGACCGTCGCCGCGATGAACCTCGGCCTGATGTTCGGGGTGCTCCTGTACGTCGACGCCACGCTGGCCCTGCTGTCGCTGAGCGTCGCGCCGTTCCTGTACCTGAGCCTCCGGCACCACGCGCGGGCGCTGACGGACCGGGCCGAACGGGTCAAGAACCTGGAGTCGGGCCTGATCGAGCGGATCCTCGCGGTGCTGTCGTCCATCGCCGCCGTCAAGAGCTTCACGCGCGAGCGGCACGAGCTCGATCGGTTCGCCGACGTGGGCGACCGGACGCGCCGCGCGCGGCTGGACCTGACGTGGCAGGAGTCCCTCTTCTCGGCGACGGTCACCGGGGTGACCCTTCTCGGCACCGCCCTCGTCCTCGGCGTCGGGGGCCTGCACGTCCTCGAGGGCCGGCTGACGGTCGGCAGCCTGCTCGTCGTCGTCGCCTATCTCGCCGCGGTCTACACCCCCATCTCGGAGATCGCGCGAACCACCGGCACGCTGCAGCAGGCGGTGGTCAGCGCGCGCCGCGTCCGCGAGCTGCTCGCCCTGACCCCGGAAGCGGCCGACGCGCCGGGGAGCATCTCGGCCGACGGGCTCCGCGGCCACATTCGTTTCGAGGACGTCGAGTTCGCCTACGAGCCGGGCCGGCCGGTCCTCCGCGGCGTGAGCTTCGAGGCCCGGCCCGGCGAGCTCGTCGCCCTCGTCGGCCCCACCGGCGCCGGCAAGACCACCGCCGCCAACCTCGTGCCGCGCCTGTACGAGAACCAGGGCGGCCGCATCCTCATCGACGGCGTCGACGCGGCGCGCTACGGGCTCCGGTCGCTCCGCCGCCAGGTCGCCCTGGTGCCGCAGCAGCCCGCCCTCTTCAGCGGCACCATCGCCGACAACATCCGCTACGGAAGGCTGGACGCCGGCGACGAGGAGGTCGAGGCGGCGGCGCGCGCCGCCCATGTCCACGACTTCGTGGCCCGCCTGCCGCGGGGGTACCGGACGGACGTCGCCGAGGACGGCGCGTCGCTCTCCGGGGGCGAGCGCCAGCGCATCGGCATCGCGCGGGCGCTGCTCAAGGACGCGCCCATCCTCCTCCTCGACGAGCCGACGTCCGCGCTCGACGCGATGTCGGAGGCGGCGGTGATCGACGCGCTGCGCGAGCTGCGCGCCGGCCGCACGACCATCGTCATCGCCCACCGGCTGTCGACCGTCCGCGACGCCACGCGCATCGTGGTGCTGGAGCGGGGGCAGGTCGCGGCGAGCGGACCCCACGACGAGCTGATGCGGACCAACGGGCTGTACCGCGCGATGTGCACCCGTCTCAGCCTCGGCTGGTCCCGGCGAGAGACCGCGACCGTCGACGAGCTCCTCGAGGAAACGGGACACGGCGCCGCGGAACGGCGCGGGCTGCCCGGGGACTGGTTGGACGGTCCGGGACCCCGACGGGAGCCGCGGGCCGGGCGGGCCGTCTCATGAGGATCCTGTTCGCGGGCATCATCGGCCGCTATCCCTTCGGCGGCGTGGCGTGGTGCTCGCTGATGTACCTGGTCGGGCTGCGGGCGCTGGGCCACGAGGTCTGCTACGTCGAGGACACCGGCGAGTGCGTCTACGACCCCGAGCAGGACGCGGTGTCGCTCGACCCGGCCTACGGCACCCGGCACATCCACGAGACCCTGGCGCCGCACGGGCTCGGCGACCGGTGGAGCTTCGTCAACTACGACGGCGCCCACCACGGCCTGTCGAAGGAGGCGGTGCGCGCGTACTGCGCCGACGCCGACCTGCTGATCAACCTGTCGGGCGGCACCTGGTTCTGGCGCGACGAGTACGCGCGCATCCCGCGGCGGGTGTTCATCGACTCGGACCCCGTGTTCACGCAGCTCGCGATCGCCAAGGGGGTGCCCTGGTACGTCGACTTCTTCCGCCGCTTCGACCACCTGTTCACGTTCGGCGCCAACATCGGGACGCCCGACTGCGACGTGCCCACCGGCGAGTTCCACTGGAAGAAGACCTGGCAGCCGGTGGTCACCGGGCTGTGGCGCACCGACGCGCCGGCGGCGCGGGACCGGTTCACCACCGTCATGACGTGGCGGACCGAGAGCTTCGAGGACGTCGACGGCAACAAGGACCGGGAGTTCCTGCGGTTCCTCGACCTGCCGCGGCGCACCCCGAGCCGCTTCGGGCTCGCGGTGAACGGACCCGACCGGCTCCTCGCCGAGCACGGCTGGGGGCCGGTGCCGGCGATGGAGGTGTCGCGCACCGCCGACGCCTACCGGGCGTTCATCCAGGGCTCGAAGGCGGAGTTCGGGGTGGCCAAGCACGCCTACGTGGCACACCGCTCGGGGTGGTTCAGCGACCGCACCGAGTGCTACCTCGCGGCGGGCCGGCCCGCCCTCGTCCAGGACACGGGGTGGAGCGCGCACCTGCCCGCGGGGGCCGGCCTGCTCGCGTTCTCGACCGTGGAGGAGGCCATCGAGGGGCTCGCGCGGATCGAGGCCGACTACCCGGCGCACGCGCGCGCCGCGGCTCGCGTCGCCCGCGAGGAGTTCGACGCGTCGCGCGTGCTGCCGCCGCTGCTCGAGAGGGCCGTCGCGTGACGACGTCGCCCGCCTCGCCGCCCGCGCTGCGCGTCGCGCTGGTGGGACCGGTGGCCCAGTCCATCCCCCCGGCCCGGTCCGGATCGATCGAGACGGTGACCGCGATGCTCGCCGACGGCCTGACCGCCCGCGGGCACGAGGTCACCCTGTTCGCGACCGCCTCGTCGACCACGTCGGCGCGCCTGCACGCGGTGTTCGACGAGGGCTACAACCGCGACACCGCCCTGTGGCCCTGGGAGCTGTGCGAGCTCTTCAACGTCGCGGCGGCGGTGGAGCGCGCCGAGGCGTTCGACCTCATCCACTGCCAGGCGGAGTACGCCCCCCTGTCGCTGGCCCTGTCCCGGATCGCGCCGATCCCGGTGGTGCAGACCGTGCACCATGCGCCGTCCGCGCCCGAGGCGGCGCTGTGGTCCCGCTATCCGGAGGCGCCGTTCATCGCCGTGTCCCGCGCTCAGGCGGAGCACCTGACCGGGCTCGACGTGGCCGCCACCATCCACCACGCCGTCGATCCCCGCGTCTACGAGTACCGGGCGGCCCCCGACGACTACCTGCTGTTTCTCGGGCGGTTCACCCCGGAAAAGGGAGTGCTGGAGTCGATTGACGTCGCCCGCCGCGCCGGTTGCCGCCTCGTCCTCGCCGCGGCCGACAACGACTACTTCCGGACGGCGGTGGCGCCGCTCGTCGACGGCGACCGGGTGGCGTACGCCGGGGAGGCCGACCTCGCGGCCAAGGTCGCCCTGCTGCAGAGGGCGCGCGCCCTGCTCTACCCGCTGCAGGCGCCGGAGTCGTTCGGCCTCGTGCTGATCGAGGCGATGATGTGCGGCACCCCCGTCGCCGCCCTCGACCGCGGCGCGGTCCGGGAGCTCGTCGACGAGGGCCGCACCGGACACGCGTTCGCCTCGCTCGACGCCCTCGGCGCCGGCCTCGACGACGTGCTGGCCCTCGACCGCGGGCGGGTGCGCGCGCGCGCGTTCGAACGGTTCCGGCCGGACAGGATGGTGGACGCGCACGTCGCAACATACCGGCGGATCGTGGCCGCGCATCGGCGGCAAGGGGGAACGGCGGCCGCCCGCGGGCTCGACGCCCGGGAAGCCGCCGGCCGGGCTCGCGCGCGCCGGGGAACGGGGGTCCGGGAGCGGCAGCCATGAGAGCCGCCCTCGCCAACCCGGAGAGCGTCGCTCGCGGCTCGGCCCGCCGGCCAACCGACCCTGCCGGGAGTCTGCACCATTCTGCGGCGCAGAATGCGGGACCGCCGACGTCGACGACCCGGCGCCACCCGTTCGCCCGCCGGCCCGCGGTCGCGCCCCGGGAAGCCGAGCGCGGAGGCGCACGCCGGTGACACGGCCGGCCCGCCGGCCCGACGGCGTCGCGGCGCCCGGACCGGCGGCCGGCGACCGGCCGGCGATGCTCGCGGTCTTCGCCCACCCGGACGACGAGTCGCTCGCGTGCGGGGGGCTGCTGGCGTGGTGCGCGGCCATCGGGGTGCGGGTCTCGCTCCTCTGCCTGACCCACGGCGAGCACGGACGCGCGGGCCGCGGTGCGACCGGACCGGGGCCCCGGCCTCTCCGCCAGGTGCGCGCCGGCGAGCTGCGGGCGGCAGCGAAAGAGCTCGGCATCGGCCGGGTGCGACTGCTCGACCACGAGGACGGGATGCTGCCGTGGATTCTCCCGGACCGGCTCGACGCCGACATCCTCGACGAGATTCGGCGTACCGGGCCCGATGTGGTGGTCACGTTCGACTCGGACGGGCTGTACTGGCATCCGGACCACATCGCCGTCCACGAACGGACCGCCGCGACGGTGGCCGCCCTCGGCGGCGATGCGCCGGCGCTGTTCCACGTCAGTCTCCCGCCCGGCGCGATGCGGGCGGTCGTCGATCACGCCGTCCGCGTCAGCGCCGCGCGTGGGCTGGCGCGCCCGTTCGCGCGGACCATCCTCGGCGTCGCCGACGCGGACGCGTTCGGCGCCGGGGCGCCGCCGCCGACTCTGGTCGTGCACGCGCGCGACCACGCGGTGCGGAAGCTGCGGGCGCTGCGCTGCCACCACAGCCAGTTCGACGACTGCGCCCTGCGCTTCGTCGACGAGGACGACGCGCCGCGCCTGCTCGGGACCGAGCACTACCGGCGATCCGAGGTCGGAGCCCGGGGCGACACGATCGTCGATCGGCTGGCCGCCGAGGCCGCGGCCGGCATGGGCCGTCGGTGAGGACGGAGCACCAACGGCGATCCGAGGTCGGGGCGCCTGGGCGACACGATCGTCGATCGGCTGGTTCGCCGAGGCCGCGGCGGTCACGGGCCGCCAGTGAGGACCGAGCACTACCGGCGATCCGAGGTCGGGGCCCGGGGCGACACGATCGTCGATCGGCTGGCCGCGGAGGCCACGGCCGGCACGGACGGCCGGTGAGGACGGAGAGCGATGCCGGATCTGCCGACCGCGGCACGACGCGACCGGCGTTCGCGCCGGTGGAACCGGCGGCGCGGCAACGGAACGATCCCGTTCGACGCAGCAGCACGGTGCGACGGACGAGTGCCCCCCCGGAACACCCGGGCCGGGGCGGGCTGACAGGTCGGCGCCCCGGGGGAACCATGCACGCCACGCTCCTCGACTGGATTCGATGCCCCTTCTGCGGCACCCGGCTGCAGCTGGTCGACAACCCGGCCCTCGAGCGCCACGACGCCCGGATCGAGGCCGGCGTGCTCGGCTGCGAATGCTGCGCCTTCCCGGTCATCGCCGGCATCCCCGTCCTGATCGCCGACGAGGCGACCCGCGCCGCGATGCACGCCCTCGAGCGCGGCGACCGCGACGGGGCGCTGGCGACCGCCCTTGACGTCCCGCGCGCGGAGGCGGCAGAGCTGGCCCGCGCGGCCGAGGCAAAGGCGCTGACGTATCGCGAGGCCATCGCGGTGCTCGCCCCGGACGCCGAGGGCACCTACTTCCTGCACCGTTTCTCCGACCCGACGTTCGTCTCGGCCGAGGCGCTCGTGAGGGTGCTCCGCCGCTCGGCCGCGCCGGCCGGCGGCCCCTGGCTCGACCTCTGCGGGGGCACGGGACACCTGGCGCACGCCCTCGCCGGCGTCGGCGGCGAGGCGGCGTCGGCGCGCGCGGAGACCGTCATCGCCGATCTGTACTTCCGGAAGCTGTGGCTCGCGACCCGCGTCACCGCGCCCGCGGCCGACGCCGTGTGCTGCAGCGCCGACGCGCCCCTGCCGTTCACGAACGACCGCTTCTCGATGGTCGTCCTCATGGACGCCTTCCCCTACATCTGGCACAAGCGGCTGTGCGCGGACGAGTTGATGCGGGTGGCGCATCCCGACGGCGTCATCGCGCTGCCCCACCTCCACAGCTCGGAGGGCGAGAACTACGCGGCCGGCGATCCCCTCAGCCCGGCCGCCTACCGCGACCTCTTCGCGCCGTTCCGACCCGCGCTGTTCAGCGACGCCCGGCTGCTCGACGGCGTTCTCGACGAGGCCTGCGTCGACCTCGCCGACGACCGGTCGCCCGACGAGCTCCGCGGCGAGCCCACCCTGACCCTCGTGGCAAGCCGGCAGGCCGCTATACGCCGGCGGGTTCCTGCGCCACAGCCGACCGCGGTCGCCGGGGTGCTCCGGGTCAACCCCCTGTACGCGGTCGAGGTCGGCGGTGGCCGTTCGGTGCTGACCCTGCAGTTCCCCACCCCCGAGTACGAAGAGGAGTTCGGCCACTGCCGGCGCTATCTTCCGGAACGGGTGACGGTGGACGCGGACCTGCGCGGCCCGATCGAGCCGCGGCAACTCGGGCCGCGCTACGTTGAATTGAGACGGCGGCGGGTGATCCTCGACCTGCCTCCACGCTACCTGTAAGACCGGGTCGCCCGGTGGCGGGCGTCACTCGACCGGGGCCGCTCGCCCTACCGGATCACTCGGCCGCCTTCCCAGGCGGCCAGCTCACCTTCGTCGAGCGGATCGAAGAACGAGTCCGGAACCTCGCCGACTTGGTCGCGGTAACGCCCGAGCACGCGTTCCGGCGGGGGATCCAGCGGCACGAGGCGCGCCCAAGGCGTGCCCGCCTTCGCGATGACGATCTCCTCGCCCGCATGCGCCCGGTCGAGCAGACGGGAGAGCTGGGTCTTTGCCTCGTGGACGTTCACCGTCGTCATGACGTCGAGAATTGTCCGAGATCATGACTTGGTCAACCAGGTCTTCGCGGCGGACCAAGCCGTTCGCACGCAATCAGGGCCAATCGAGACGGGCGGCGACCGGATAGTGATCGGAGGGATAGCGTCCGTCCTCGTGGTGGAGAACGGTCTCGGCGGTACGAACGACGAGGGGGCCCCCGACCAGGATCCAGTCGATGCGCCACACCTCGTGGTGAGGGGGCGGGGGTCCGAAGCCGTTGCTGGTGAACGGCGGCCCGTGCCGTTGGTCGGCCGAGAACCAGACGTCCCGCAGCCCCTGTCCGGTCGCGATGCGCCACGTCTCGGTGTCGCCGGCGCTCGCGTTGAAGTCACCGGTCACGACGACCGCGCTGCCCGCGGGCAGGGCGGCGACGCGGTCGGCGATCAAGCGGGCGGACTGGTACTGGCGCGGCCCCTGGCGCAGCGTCAGGTGGGTGTTGAACGCGTAGACCTCGCGGCCGCTCGGCCGGTGGTAGAAGCGGGCCCAGGTCACGATGCGGCCCCGCGGGCGCCGGAACCGCCGCCGTGAGGGCGCCGCGCGCGGTGGCGGGGGGACGTCGGGGGTGTCGGTCAGCCAGAAGTTGCCCGAGGCGATGGGGCTCAGCTCGCGGTGGCGGTAGAAGATGGGCGTGTACTCGCTGAGCCCGACGCCGCCGTTGAGGCCGCGGTCGACGCCGAGCCACCGGTAGTCCGGCAGCATGCGTTCCAGGTACTCGATCTGCTCGTCGATGACCTCCTGGAGACCGAGGATGTGCGGCGCCGCCCGGGCGATCGTCTCGACCACCAGATCCCGGCGGTGCGGCCACGCGTTCTCACCATCGTCGACGCTCGCCGTCCGGATGTTGAACGTCATCACGTCGAGGGTGACGACCTGGGCGACCGCGTGCGGGGCCAGCCATCCCCACGCCGCGAACACGGCGACGAGCCCGGCGCAGGCAGCGCGACGGACATGCAGGCCCGCACCGGCGCAGGCGGCCCCAAGGACATGCAGGCCCGCACCGGCGTGGGCAACCCGAAGAACGCGCAGGCCGGCCCCCGCGCAGCCCGCCCGAAGAACACGGTTTCCGACCCCCGCGCCACGACGGGGCCGGAAACCGGTCCGGCCGGCGCGGCCGGCGCTCACGACGACTCGCGCCGGTCGCGCGGCTGCGGGTTCTGCACCCGGCCGAGGGCCGACGGCAGATCGATGCCGGCCTGCTCGGCCAGCTCGTGGAGGGGCGGCAGCGCCCCGATGAGCCCCCGCAGGAAGCCCGCCGTGGCCCCGTTGCCGTCCCGGCCGTTGGCGCCCGAGTCCCATACCGTGACCTTGTCGATCTTGAGATTCTGGATCGCCTTGACCTGCTCGGCAACCAGCTCGGGGAGCTTCTCGACGATGAGCAGCGAGGGGGCGAGCTCGGGCCGCTCGGCGCAGACGCGCAGCAGGTTCTCGTAGCCGGCGGCCTTGGCGTCGAGCACCTTGCGGACGCCCTCCGCCTCGGCGAGGTACCTGGCGAGCACGCCGTCGGCCTCGCCCTTGGCGATTCGGCGAATCTTCTCCGCCTCGGCCTCGGCGTCGATCTCGACCTTCTGGCGCTCGATCTGCTGCTGGGCGATCTGGGTCTTCTCGAGCCGCGCGAGCTCCTGCTCCTTCTCGGCCCGGAGCACGTCGCGCGACGCCTCGGCGAGGGCGACCTCGCCGCGCCGCTTGGCCTCGGCCTGACGTTCCGCCAGAGTCGCCTCGTAGTCGGCGATGTTCGCCTTCGACTGGTTCTCGCCCTCGACCGCCGACGCCTCGAGCGAGGCGACCTTGACGCGCTGGTCCATCTCCGCCTGCTTCTTGCCCTGCACCGACAGCGCGCTCTGCTCGGCGACCGCGATCTCCTGCTCGCGGGTGGCGTTGGCCTCGCCGGTCACGCCCTCCGCCTCGAGCTTCGCCACCTTGATGCGCTGGTCGCGCTCCGCCTGCTTCTGCCCCGCCGCCGAGTCGGCCTGCTGCCGGGCCACCTCGACCGCCATCTCGCGGTTCGCGCTCGCCTCGCCGATCGAGCCGGAGCGGTCGGCGTCGGCGACCTCGATCTTGGCCTGGTTGATGGCCTCGGCCGCCGCCTTCTTGCCGAGGGCGAGGATGTAGCCGGACTCGTCGGTGATGTCGCGGACGTTGACGTTGATCAGCTCGAGCCCGATCTTGTTGACCTCGGTGCTGACGTTCTTGTTGACGAGGTCGAGGAACTTCTCGCGGTCCTGGTTG
Source organism: Vicinamibacterales bacterium (assembly GCA_965207675.1). Taxonomy (GTDB): domain Bacteria; phylum Acidobacteriota; class Vicinamibacteria; order Vicinamibacterales; family UBA8438; genus JAJEEA01. Next base: position 1,121,157 of record CBDBMY010000011.1, on the reverse strand, counting down.
ATCTCCTCGATGGAGAGGGTGGCGATGACGAGGCGCATCTGGCCGAGGATGATGTCGCTGGCCTGGGCCGCGACCGCCTTCTCGTTCAGGCCTAGCAGCCGCTCGGCCGCGTTGTTCATGATGTCGGGGCGCGTCGAGATGCCGATGGTGAACGTGGACGGCACGTTGACCCGGATGTTCTTCTTCGACAACGCGCTCGTCAGGTCGATCTCGATCGTCATCGGCTCCAGGTTGAGGTAGGCGAAGCTCTGGAGCAGGGGCACGATGAAGGTGCCGCCGCCGTGGAGGCAACGGGCGGCGCGCGCCCCCGCGACCTTGCCGTAGACGACGAGCACCCGGTTGGAGGGGCACCGCCGGTACTGACGGGTGAGCATCGTCAGCACGAACAGCATCAAGAGGACGATGGTGGCGACCACCCCGAGGGTGCCGAAGTTGATCATCTCGGTCATCTTTCACTGCCTCGCCGGCCGCCGCCGGTCGGGGCGCGGCCTCATCCATGGGAGTTGACGATCAGGATCCATGAGGGGTGACGATCAGGGTCTGGTCGTCGCGCACGCCGACCACCATCGCATCGGTGAAGGCCTCGAGCGCCTCGCCGTCGCTGACCGCGTCCAACGTCATCAACCGTCCCGACACCGTCACCTGCACCTGCCCGTGGCCCCGGTCCCTGGCGGGAATGGCCATGTACACCTGTGCGGTCTTCCCCACCGCGGTCTCCAGGTCGTAGGTCACGGTGCGGTTGAGGCTCCGGGTGACGTACATCAGGCCGGCGGCCAGGAACATCATGAGGACCCCGAACCCGACCGCGATGACCACCGACACGGGCCGGCTGAGCCCCCAGTCGAAGCGGCACGCCAGCCCCATCCACCCCGTGCCCATGATGAACGCCATCACCGACAGCAGCGAGAACAGGGTGAAGGAGGCGTCGGTGCCGGTGTCGGCCTCGATCTCGAAGTCGCCGAGCACGTCGCCGAACATCGCGAGGGCGAGGCGCAGCAGGAACAGGACGGTGCCCACCAGCGCCATCGCCGAGTAGGTGACGGCGTCGCCGCCCAGCGCCATCAGGTCCGACCAGTTCCAGAACAGCTCCCAGGCCCGTGCCATCGCTCATGCTCCCCCGGGCGCCTGTCGAAGCGCCCAACGTGTCATTACGCCGTACACGCCGAGATATTCGCAACACGCCGGGATATTCGCAACCTGCGCGGCGGACGCCGCCATTCGGCCCCCGGCCCTCATCGCCATCCGGACGCCGGGCGACCGCCGCGACGACGATTGCGGTGGGGGCCCGGGCCTCCGCGGCGGCGGGTCATGGCGACTGGGGCGCGGGAGAACGAACGACCCGTGCCCGACACGGGTCCGGGCTCCCCCGGCGACGAGTCATGGCGGCGCCGCCCACGCCGGCGGCTCCGCATCCGTCGCGGCGTCGTCGCCGAATGCGTCCAGCAGGACCGGCAGCAGCCCGTCCATGCGCGCCACGGAGGGACGCCGCGGGGCCAGCCCCGGGGCGAACCCGTGGCCGTCGACGAGCCGGTCGATCACCGCGTCGCGGCTCGCGACCACGTGCACGGGCACCTCCCAGTCGGCGCCGGCCCCGCTCACCAGGGCCGGCGGCTGATGGTCGCCCACCAGCACCAGCACGAGGTCGCGGTCCGCCCGCAGACGGAGGTAGCCGCCGACGTTGGCGAACGCGTACCGCAGCGCCTCGACGTAGCTCGGGCCGAGGTTGGTCCAGTCGGCCCAGGCGGACCACGCGCGGTCGAGCTCGTCCGCGTCGTAGGGGGTGTCGCTCAGCACCCGCGCCCAGTCGGGCTGGTAGGGCGGGGCGGGCACGAACGGCGCATGGGTGGTGATGGTGGCGAAGAACACGAAGGCGGGCCGGCGGTCGACGGGGGCGATCTCGGCCGCGTCGACCCGCGCGAGCGAGAACTGGTCGTTGACGTCCCACCACCCGAACGGCGGTCCCCGGTAGTCGATCCGCGCGTGGTCGTAGATGGCGTCGAAGCCGTAGAACGCGCCCTCGGGCCAGCCGACGAGGAGCCCCGGCATGATCGCGACGGTGCGGTAGCCGCGGCGCCCGAACAGCTTCACCAGGGTGTCCCGCTCCTGGGCCATCAGGCGCACGTTGGCGGCGGGGTCGCGCACCTCGGTCCCCGAGAGCAGGCTGATGTGGGCGAGCCACGATTCGCCGCCGAAGGTGGTCGACTCGACGAACGCCGACGCCATGCGGCGGCCGGTCTCGCCCACCGCCGCCTCGAAGCGCCGACGCGCCGGGGCCAGGGCCTCGACGAAGCCGTCGCGCTCCCAGCTCACCGCCCCGTACGACTCGAGGAAGATGACGAACACGTCGGCGCCCGCGACCCGCGACAGGTCCGAGCGCATCGCCCGGGGAGGACCGAGGTCGCGCAGGCCGGCCCCGCTCGCCTCGTAGGCGAGCTCGCCCAGCTCGCGCGCGAAGGCGGGAGACACCGGCTCGGCGACCCGGAGGCCGCCCGGCGCCGCGAGGCCGCCCCACTGCGCCAGGCCGAGCAGCAGCACCGCGGCGGCGCCGCCGCCGAGCGCCCGGCGCGCCACCGGCCGCGCGGCGGCGGCGGCGATGCTCCCCCACGCCCAGCGCGCCACGAGGTAGAGCCCCAGGGGGGCCAGTATCAACCCCGCGACGAACCCCGCCTTGAGCCACGGGTCGGCCACGAAGGCGAACATCGCACCCACCTTCGGCACGTGCTGGAGGTCCCAGTACAGGTTCACCTCGCGGCCGTAGAGGGCGGCGACGGTCACCTCGACGTACCGCCCCCCCGCCAGCCCCAGCCAGCCGAGGGCCAGCCAGCCCACCGCGGCGCGCGGCGGGCGCCGGCCCCAGGCGTGCAGGGCCACGAGGAAGAGCACGCCGGCCGCCGCCTCCGCCGACAGGTCGGGGTTGAACCGCACGCCGAGGGTCGGCCAGACGTTGGCGAAGGTGAGGGAGGCGTTCACCAGCAGGAGGGCCGCGCACGGGGCCGCGACGCGACGCACCGCGGCCAGCCGCGCTCCACTCCACCCCGGCACGTCGATGGTCATCGCTGTCGCGGGCCGCCCACTCCCGGCGGGCGACCCCGGGCCGCCCCGGGTCGCCCCTTCCGTCCGGGAACCGGCTTCCGGGGCGGCGCCGCCTCCATCCACAGGAGGCGCCCCGGCCAGTCCTGCAGAAGCGGTACCACGGCGCAGACTCCGGCGGTCAGCGGTCCAACGAGTACGGCAGCCGCCGGGCGCCGACGGCGACCGCGGCCAGTCCGCCCACCACCGGCAGCGCGTAGCCGTTGGTCAGGTACGCGGACGAGAACAGGAGGCCCATGGCGAAGTGGAAGTTGAGGATCATGAACAGCGCCGCCAACGCGGCCAGCCGCAACCGGTACCCCGCCACCAGGGCCAGCCCGGTGGTCAGCTCGCCCAGCAGCACGAGACGGGCGAGGACCGGGTGGAGGGGCATCGCGAACCAGTCGATGTAGAGCTTGCTGATCGCCGGCGCCGGTCCCCACCAGTTGCGGAGCTCGTTCTCGAGGAGGCTGCTGTCGGCCGCCCAGTCGAGCTTGCCGAGACCCATGGAGATCAGGAAGATCCCCAGGACCGCCGAGAGCAGCCGAAGTCCGTTGGCGCTTGCACTTGGCATCTTGCAGGAATTGTAACCGCGTCGCGGTCCGGCGCAGAATGCACCGCCATGCAGCCATCGCGCACGAGTCGCGTCTACGGCCTGGTCCGGTCACTCGCCGTCTACCATGCGATTCCCCTTCGCCAGCGCCGGCTGCGGCGCCTCTACGCGACCTTCGCCGGCCCCCGCGACCTCGTCTTCGACGTCGGCGCCCACGCCGGCAACCGGACCCGCGCCCTCGCCGCCCTCGGCTGCCGGGTCGTCGCGCTCGAGCCGCAGCCGGACTTCGCGGCGCTCCTCCGCATGCTGTTCGGCCGCCATCCGCGGGTCTCCATTCTCGAAGCCGCGGTGGGCGACCACGCAGGCGTCGCAACGCTCTCCATCAGCGATCGCACCCCGACCATGACCACCCTGGCCACCGCGTGGCGCGCCGCCCGAGAGGAGGACCCGGTGTTCAGCGACGTGCGCTGGAACCGCGACGTCGACGTGGAGATGGTCACCCTCGACGCGCTCATCGCACGCTTCGGACCGCCCGCGTTCGTGAAGATCGACGTGGAAGGCGCGGAGCCGGCGGTGATCGCGGGGCTCACCCGCCCCGTCCCCGCCCTGTCGTTCGAGTACCTCCCCGGCACCCTCGACTACACGCGGCGGTGCGTCGACCGGCTGCAGGCCCTGGGGTCCTACCGCTACAACTGGTCCGTGGGCGAGTCCTACGAGCTCGCCGCCGCCGACTGGATGGACGGCGACACCCTCCTGGCCGGCCTCCGCACCGGCCCCGCCCGGCGCCGGTCGGGAGACGTCTACGCACGGCTCGAGACGACGTGAGCGAGCCCGTCGCCGACGGGTGAGACGGGCCAGCGGCTACAATCTGCGGATGGCGGTGACCGTTCGCCCGCTCCGGGACGACGAGATTCCGCTGTACCTCGAGATTCACGAACGCGCGGTTCGGGGGCTCGCCGCGAGTCACTACTCCCGAGACGACATCGAGGGCTGGGTCGTGCCGGCGACCGACGAGAACCTGCGCCGCCTGGCTCTCGACGCGGATCGCGAGATCCGGCTCGTCGCCGAGCTGGACGGAAGCCCCGTGGGGATCGGAGCCCTCGTGCTGGAAGAATCGGAGCTGCGCGCGGTTTACGTCTCCCCGGAGGGCGCCCGGCAGGGCTGCGGCTCGGCCCTGGTGCACGAGATCGAACGGATCGCCAGAGACAACCGGGTGCCCCGCCTCACGCTCCACGCCTCTCTCAACGCGGAGCGGTTCTACGTGGACCTCGGCTACGACGCTCTCGAGAGAACGGAAGTGACGCTTCCCAACGGCCATCTCATGGCGGTGGTGCGAATGGGGAAGGATCTCTGATGGTGCGTCCGCCACTGACGGGCACAGCGAAAGACAACCATGAAGTCTCGACACCTGCCGTCGGGATTTCATGGTGAGCACCGCGCATGACGCCCGAGTTCGATGCGGCGGACGTGCGGCGTTACTACGACCGGAACACCGGGAGCTTCGTCGCCCATGGCGAGGGCGGCGCGGCCGGCGCGCTGCATCGCGCGGTATGGGGCCCGGGCGCCGACGATGCCGATGCCGCGTTCCACTACGTCGAAGACCGGCTCCTCGCTCACCTGCGGGAGTTGCCGGCCGCGGAACGGCCGGTCCACGTCGTCGACCTCGGCTGCGGGGTGGGAGGCAGCCTCTGCCACCTCGCAGCGCGCCTGCCCGTCCGCGGCACCGGGCTCACCCTGAGCCCGGTGCAGGTGCGCCATGCGGAACGGCGAATCCGCGAGGCGGGACTGGCCAATCGCGTCCGGTGCGTGGAGGCCGACTACTGCGAGCCGCCGCCGGACCTTCCACCGGCCGACCTCGCCTACGCGATCGAGTCGCTGGTGCACGGGCCCGACCCCGTCCGGTTCTTCACCGCGTGCGCCCGCATCGTCCGCCCGGGGGGGCTGCTGGCGATCTGCGACGACTTCCTGCGGCCGGCCCACGGCCCCGCCGCCCGGCGGGCGGTCGCCCGGTTCCGGCGGGGGTGGCATCTCAACACCCTGCTCCATCCCCACGAGCTGCGCGCGCTCGCGGCGCGGGCCGGGTTCGAGCACCTCTCCACCGACGACCTCACGCCGCACCTGCGGCTCGGGCGCCCCCGGGACCGGGCGGCCGCCCTGTTCATCGCCGTCTGCGGGTGGCTGCCCCTCGACCGGACGCGGTTCGGGCACCTCGTGGGCGGGACCGCCCTGCAGACGTGCCTGACGAACGGATGGATCGGATACGATCTCGCGCTGTTCCGCCGGGCCGCCGATCCGGCGACCGGGGACGCGCCCGGTGAACCGCCGCCGGCTGCCGGCCGCGGTGAGCATCCACCAGCCTGATGTCCGACGACCCGATCCGCTACTGGCACACGCTCACCACCGTCGAGGCGGCGGCGCTCGCCGCGCGCGACCCCGTGATCGTGCTGCCCGTGGCTGCAATCGAGCAGCACGGGCCGCACCTGCCGCTCTCGACCGACCTCGTGATCGGCCTCGGGCTGCTGGCCGAGGCGTTCCGCCGGCTGCCCCCGGACCTCCCGGTCCGGGCGCTGCCGCCGCAGGCCGTCGGCACGAGCGGCGAGCACCGGCGGTTCGCGGGCACGCTCTCCCTGACTCCCGAGCTGCTCGTCGAGGCCCTGGTGCAGACCGGAGCCGCCGTCGGGGCGGCAGGCGCGCGGCGCCTGGTCGTCTCCAACAGCCACGGCGGCAACCTGTCGGCCATCGACATCGCGGCGCGCCGGCTGCGGGAGGAGCACGGCCTGCTCGTGGTCAAGACGAGCTACTTCGACGGTCCGCGCCCCGACGGGGCGCTCCCGGACGAGGAATGGCGATACGGACTGCACGGGGGCGCCGTCGAGACCGCGATGATGCGGCATCTCCGGCCCGACCTCGTCCGTCTCGACGCGGTGCGGCGGTTTCCGTCGCTGGACGAGGAGCTGAGCGCGGCGCTGCGCCGGGTGTCGGCCGAGGGCGCGGCGTCCTTCGCGTGGCTGGCCGGCGATCTCGACGCCGAGGGGGTCACCGGTGACGCGACGCTGGGGACGGCGGAGCTCGGCGCGGATCTGGTGTCGCACTACGGGCACGTGCTGGCCGACGTGATACGGGACGCCCGGCGGTTTCCGATGAACCGGCTGTCATGACGGCCACCGCCGCTCCCGGCCGTCCGCGTGGGCGCGTCCCCGCCGGCGGAGAGCTTCAGCGGGCTGCTTCGAGATGCGGTTCATCGACGGCGGGCTCGAACGTCCGCGGGACGAAACACGCCGGAGGAGCATGACGGTCGGGCGGAACCCACCACCGGTCGAGAGCGACGACGCCCGCGGGCGTCCCGGCCTCGGCCCCGGAGACGACGGATGAACGAGCTCGCCATCCGGGCCGCCGCCCCCGGCGACCTGGAAACGATCGTCGACTTCAACGCCCGGCTCGCCGAGGAGAGCGAAGGCATCCTCCTCGATCGGGCGAGGCTGCGCGACGGAGTCCGGGAGATCCTGTCGAACCCGGCCCGCGGTTCTTACTACGTCGCGTGCGTCGGCGGCGGCATCGTGGGCCAGATGATGCACACGCGCGAGTGGAGCGACTGGCGCAACGGCGACATCTGGTGGATTCAGAGCGTGTACGTGCATCCCGACCACCGCCGCCGGGGCGTCTGCCGCGCGCTGTACGAGCACCTGAAGGCCCTGACCGCCTCGAAGCCGGGCGTAGTGGGGCTGAGGCTCTACGTCGAGGGCGGGAACGCGACGGCGCAGGCCACCTATGCCACGCTGGGCATGCGGATGGCCGGCTACCTGGTGATGCAGGACCTGTCGGGGGAGACCTGACCGCCGCTCGGGTCGCCGGGAGCCTGCGCCGCAGCACGGCGCCGACTCCCTGGAGGGTTGCCGTGAGAACACAGGGTGGCGAAGGCGAACCACTCCACGCGCGCGCCTACTCCTGGCTGCGCGCACCCGCGAGCATTTCGGTGAGCCAGTGGCCGGCCCGGTCGACCTTGGCCTTGACGTAGGGGAGATTGTGGCGGTTCAGGGTGCCGAACAGCGGCTTGCGCTCGACCACGTCGATGCCCTCGTCGCGCAGGGCCGCGACCTTGTGCGGGTTGTTGGTCAGCAGCAGGACCCGCTCGACCCCTATGTGCCGGAGCATCTCCACCGCGGCGCGGTAGCCCCGCTCGTCGTCGCCGAACCCCAGCACCTCGTCGGCCTCCACCGTGTCGAGGCCCGTATGCTGCAGGGAATAGGCCCGCATCTTGTTGCCGAGCCCGATGCCGCGGCCCTCCTGGGCGAGGTAGAGCAGCACCCCGCCGCCGCTGGCGGTGAAGACGCGCAGGCTCCCGCGCAGCTGCTCGCCGCAGTCGCAGCGGAGGCTGCCGAAGAGGTCGCCGGTGAGGCAGGCGGAATGCAGCCGGACCGGCAAGGGGTCGGGCCACGTCGCGGGGTCGCCAATCAGCACCGCGACGTGCTCGCGGAAGCTGTTCCCCTCGCGGAACACCATGAAGCGCGCGTCCTCGGCGTGCTCCAGCGGCACCGGACCGTCGCTCACGTGGGTGACCTCGACCCGGTCGTCGGCGGCGAGGGCCTCGACCTGCGCGGCGGTCACGAAGAGGATCTCGCCACTGGCCAACCCCGCATCGAGCCCGCCGGCTCCCCGGCCGCTCACCGACACGCCGACGATCGCGGGCAGCAGCCCCGCCAGCCGGGCCAGCGACAGTCCGCTCGACTCCGGCGTCGTGGCCGGCCGGGGATCGAGACCCGGCGCGTCGAACCGGCCCGCCGCCATGCACAGATGGAGGATCTGCTCCGGCTGCGTCGCCCCGTTCAGCCCGAGGCTCACGCCCCGGGAGGGGCCGCCGTTGCCGAGGCCCATCGCGTGCGCCCGGTGGTGGGTCACCACGAGGCGCGGCGCGATGTCGAGCCGGCGCAGGGCCTCGAGGGTCCGCTGGCTCAGCGTGTCCACCGTCGCCAGCAGGACGCCCGGCCCGCCGGCACCATGGGGCGATCCGCTGACGTAGAGGGGCCGGCCCTGTCGAAGGTCGAACAACCCGCGTTCCGCGTCGTACATGCTTCGAACCACTTCTTGTCGCCCACGCCCGAGGAAGTGACGAGCCTCGGGTGAGAGGGAGAACCGGATCGGTGCCGCCACTCATGACCGAAGACACCGCCTGGAGACTGCTGCGTGCGGTGCCTCGCGGCAAGAGTGCGACGAACCACGCCGTTCCGGACGATCATAATGCAACCGGCGATGTGCGGCTGCATGTCGACCCGGGAGGGGCCTGGCGAACCTCGGTCCCGCCGGGCGACGCGGCCCGGGATCTCCTGGACCTGTACCTGCCGCTGCAGCTCGACTCCCGGCTCGTCATCGGCCAGATCGGCCAGAGCCTGGACGGCCGCATCGCGACCGAGCAGGGCCACTCGCACTACATCACCGGTCCGGCCGACATCAGGCGCCTGCACCGGTTGCGCGCCCTCGTCGACGCCGTCGTGGTCGGCGCCGGCACGGTGGCCGCGGACGACCCCCGCCTCACCGTGCGGGAGGTCGAGGGCGAGAACCCCGTGCGGGTCGTCCTCGACCCGAGCGGCCGCCTCGGGGCCGACCGCGCGGTGTTCCGCGACGGCGCGGCGCGCACCGTGGTCGTTCGCCGCGCCCCGCCCGGACGACCCGGCGGCTGGTCGAATCCCGACCTCCTGGAGTTGCCCACCGACCCGGCGTCCGCCGACGGCAGCCTCGCCCCGTCCGCGATCGTCGCCGGCCTGCGCGCCCGGGGTCTGTCGCGTATTCTCGTCGAGGGAGGCGGGGTGACCGTCTCGCGCTTCCTCGGCGCCGGTGTGCTGACCCGTCTGCACGTCGCCGTCGCCCCGCTGCTCATCGGATCAGGCCCCCATGCCCTCACCCTGCCGCCCGTCCCGTCCCTCGACCGCGCCCTGCGCCCGCGGTGCCGGCGGTTCCCGCTCGGCGACGACCTGCTGTTCGACCTGGACCTGCGCTGATTCGCGGGTCTCTCCGCGCGTCGAACCACGCGAACGCGGGCGTCGCCGAGGGGTTCGACCGGCTCGCCCCGCCGCCCTTGCGTCACCGGGATGGCCGGAACAGCGGCGGGGCCCCGCTCGATCGGCGCCGGCTCATCCGACGCCCGTACGTCGGACGGCGCGAGGAGTGGCGTCACCGTGCGGCTCGACTTCGAGCGGCGTCCGCTCGCCCGGCGCCCCCACGCCGCACCGGGTTGGCCGGCGTCACCGTGTGGCCCGCCCCCGATCCACCGCCGGACGGGCCGGTGCGCGGGCCCGCCCGCGTCGAAGAGCGAAGGCCAGGAACAGGGCGCCGGGGGCGCTGCCGGCCAGCACCAGGAGCCCGTAGGCGACGGACACCACGACCCCGTCGGCCGCCGTCAACCCCACCGCGCCCCAGAGCACCGCCGCCGCCCCCTCGCGCAGACCCCATCCCGCCACCGTGACCGGGATCAGCATCGACATGAGGACGGGGGCGACGAGGGGGAGCAGCACCGGCAGCGGGGTCTCCACGCCCACCGCCCTCGCGGCGAGGAGGTAGGTCGCCAGATACGTCGCCACCACCACGAGGGCGCTAGCGAGCTGCGCCGCGAAGGCCCCCGGCGCCAGGTGGGCGGCCCCGACCTCGGCCAGGACCGGCCCGTACAGCGACCATTCCGACGACTGGCGGCGCATCCACACGATCGTGGCGACGACGAGCCCCGCCGCCAGCAACCCAGCCCCGATCATTGCCGGCCGGGATCCCGGGACCACCGTCACCGGGAGAAAGAGCAGGGAGGCGCCGGCCACGGTGGTCATGACGACCTGGGCCGAGAGGCGCTCGAACACCACCGCCCGCACCGCCGGCCCCCGCGGCGCCTGCGCCCGGACCTGCGACCTCGCCTGGCGCCAGGCCCGCGCGACGTCGCCGAGGACGCCGCCGGGCAGGACCTGGTTGAGGAAGATCGACAGGTAGTACTCGCGCCACGCGACCGGCCACGGCAGATCGACGCCGAGCCGCCGGGCGGTGAAGCTCCACCGCCACGCGAGCACCGCCACCTGCACGACGGAGAGGGCGAGGGCGGCCAGTATCCAGGACGGCTGCATGGACGCGAGCCGCGACGCCACCGCGCCGGCGTCGAGCCACACCGCGAGACCGGCCAGCAGCCCCAGGCTCACCGCGGCCCGCAGGAGGAGGGGAACGCGCCCCGGGCCGTGGCGCGGCAGCTCCGCCGCCGGCGTTTCGCGCCCGCTCATTCGGCGTCACCCGGCAGCGCGAGCAGGTCGCGGTGGCCGACCGTCACCCGGAACGAGCCGCGGGCCAGCGCATCCCGACGGCGCAGCGCCCATGCTTGCACGCGAGCTGCGTGTTCCGGCCGGAGGTCCGCCGCCGCTTCCGCCCATCCTTCGACGAGTCGGTCGACCAGCCGGCGGTCGGCGGCATCGAGCCGCCAGGCGCTCGAGGCGAGCCAGGTGCGGTACCCGGCCCCCTGGAAGAGGCGCGCGGCGGAGACGGCGGCCGTGGGCCCGAGGGCCGGGCCGAACCCCTTGTCGATCCGCTGGTGCCGGTTGAAGACGCTCGACACGAAGCCGTGGTCGGGGTCGTCGTCGACCCTCGACCCCGCCGTCGATTCCGTCAACCACTGCACCGTGCCGTCGTAGGTCAACGCGAAGTACACGCCGCACGCGGAATCGACGCACCTGCTCACCAGCTCCGCGAGCCACGACTCGGAGACCAGATCCAGCAGGGCCGAGCCCGTCACCAGATCGGCATCCTCGACGACCGCGAGCCCGTCCGCCGCGAGATCGCGGGACACCGCCGCGACGGCATCCACCCCCGGCGGCGCCTCGAGGCACCGCAGCCGGCCCAGGTGGCGCGGATCGTGGTCGACCAGCGTCCACCGCTGCCCCGACGGCAGACGCGGGGCGAGATACCGCAGATTGGCGCCGGTCCCGCTGCCGAGGTCGACCACCCGGCTCCAGCCGCGCCGCCGCCACGCCGCGCACAGCCGCTCGGGCAGCGTCTCGTCCCGCGCCCGCCGGTCCGCCGCCTCGCGCAACGTCAGCCAGTCGGCGTCGAACGTCTCCATACCCGCTCCGACCGAGCCCGCAACCCCTTCCAGTCGGCGAACGCCTCCAGCTCTCGGCGCCGGCAGCACTCCCGCGCCCGCCGATACGGCGTCGAGCCCCGGAGCCGGTCGGCGTCGGACGCCTCAATCCGGGGTCAAAGCCACTATCGCCTCCGCGAACCGGCTCGCCGACTCGGACCAGCTCGGCAACTCTCCGGCATGGCGGCGCGCCGCCTCGGCAAGGCCCCCCCGGCGCTCGGCGCCCCCCGGCTCGACGAGCAGGCGGCGCAGGGCGTCGGCCAGCGCGTCCTCGTCGCCGGGCGGCACGAGCACCCCCGCGTCGGCCGGCACGGTGTGGGGAATCGCCCCCCCGGTGGTGCCGACGACCGGGAGCCCCCGCGCCAGCGCTTCCGCGAAGGCCATGCCGTATCCCTCGTAGTACGACGGCAGCACGAACAGCGAGGCCCGATGATACAGGCGGTCGAGCTCGTCCGCGCCGCACTCGCCGGCGAACCGGAGGCGCCCGGCGAGGCCGGCCTCGCGTGCGAGCGCGGCGACCTCGGCCGCGTACCCCGGCTCCCGATCGAGGCTGCCGGCGCAGACGCAGCGCCAGGGCAGGGCGGCGAGGCGGACCAGCGCCGCGGCGAGCAGGCGCTGGCCCTTGCGCGGCGTCACCGACCCCACCGACAGCAGCAGCGGGGGGTCTCCCGGTTCCGGACCCGCGGCGAGCGGCACCGGGTCGGTGCCGGGCAGGACGGCCCTGACCCGGTCCGGGGCCACGCGGTAGGCCTCGAGCCGCCCGGCGGTGAACTCGCTCGTGACCAGGACCCCGGCGCAGGCGGCCAGCGCCTCCCGCTCGAGGGCCTCGAACCGCTCGCGCCGGGGCGGGTCCAGCCCCGTCTCGTCGGCGAGCGGATGGTGCACCAGGGCGAGAAGGCGCAGCCGGGCGCGCTCGGCGCGGGCCGGCCCCGGCAGCCCCCCGAGGGCCAGGCCGTCGACGACCACCCGCGCGCCGTCGGGGAGGCGGGCCAACGCCGCCGACATCCGTTCACCGGCGGCGGCGTCGGTCGCGGGGAAGGCGCCGTCCAGGCTGTGCACGTCGACCTGCCAGCCGCGAGCCCGCAGCCCGTCGACCATTCGCCGGTCGTAGATGTAGCCTCCGGTCTGCTGGTCGATGGGGCCCGGGACGACGACGTGCAGACGGGCCGGGCTCACACGGGGCCCTCGTAGCTGCCCCAGGCGACGTGCGATTCGCGCAGGGTGACGCAGATGGAGGCGAGGCCGCGCGCGCCCTCCCCCAGGCGCCCCTCCCGCGCGTCCCGCGCGAGGTGGTCGAAGATGTGCCGGGCCAGGAGCTCGGTCGAGGTGTTCCTGCCCGCGAACGCCGGCTCCTCGTCCAGGTTGCGGTAGTTGAGGTCGGCGAGGACCGCGCCGAGGCGCCGGCCCGCCAACCCGATGTCCACCACCAGGCCGTCGTCGTCGAGCTCCCCGCGGCGGAACGTGGCGTCGACGACGTAGGTCGCCCCGTGCAGGCGTTGGGCGGGGCCGAAGACCTCGCCCTCGAAGCTGTGGGCAATCATGAAGTGGTCACGAACGTTGAGGCTGTACATGGGTTCTCGCCGGAACGATGATCGCTGCCCGGGACGGTGAAAGAGATGACGTCTCCTCGTGCCAGGCTCGGGAGGCCGTGGAACGGGCCGCATCCGGACGCAGTTGGAAACTCTACAACGATCACTGTCCCAAGGGAGCCGACTGCGCTCGACTCGGGTCGATACACCAGGTCAGTAGCGGATGCGATGGCAGAGGGTGTCCCCCGGCGCCCGACTCACGCGGGCCATGACCGCCGGCAGCTCTTCGAACCGGTCCTCGCCCGTGATCAGCGCATCGAGACGCGCATCGCCGAGGAACGTCATGGCCAGCGCCAACCGGCGCGCGTGGTCCCACCGCGGCGTGCGGGCCGGGGGGAGGCGTCCGACCTGACTGCTCCGCACCGTCAGCCGGCGGGCATGGAAGGCCTCGCCCAGGGGCAGCGGCACCGGCCGGTCGCCGTACCAGCTCGCCTCGACGACGGTCCCCTCCACCCCGGCCACGGCGAGGGCCGCGGCCAGTCCGTCGGGATGGCCGCTGGCGTGGATGACGAGGTCGGCGTCGGCGCCGTCGGGCGCGCTCGTCCGAAACGGGATCTCCAGGGCCTCGGCCACCGCCTCCCGCGCCGGGTTCGGATCGACCAGGGTCAGCGCAACGCCGGGCACGCCACGGCAGAGCCAGGCGCAGAGCAGCCCCACCACCCCCCCGCCCACCACGACGACGCGGTCGCCGACTACCGGGCGGGCGTCCCACATCACGTTCACCGCGGTCTCCAGGTTGGCGGCGAGCACCGCGCGGCCCGGCGGCACCCCGGCCGGCAAGCGCGTCACCGCGCTCCGCGGAACCGTGTAGCGGTCCTGGTGGGGATAGAGGCAGAACACCACCTGTCCGTCGAGGTCGTCCGCACCATCGACCACCCGGCCGACGCTGCTGTAGCCGTACTTCACGGGGCCGGGGAACTCCCCCTCCTGGAACGGCGCCCGCATCGCCTGATACTGTGAGGGCGGCACGCCGCCGCGGAACACCAGCGCCTCGGTGCCGCGGCTGATGCCCGAGTACAGCGTTCGGATCGACACCTCGCCGTCCCGCCGCGGGGGCAGGCGCGCGCCCACGACGGCGCCGCGGCCCGGTGCCTCGATCCAGAACTGACGTGCGGTGATCGGCTCCACCATCGCGAGCTCCGCGCCGACACCTTATCAGACCATGCCGGCCACGACGTCCCGAGCCGCGCCCGGTTCGCCCGCCCACGGCCGGGGCCGCGTGGCGGCGGAGCTGGCCGTCGGCCTCGCGCCGCTGCTGCTCGCCGCGGGCGCGACCGCCTGGCGTCTCGAGCTGCCGCCCGACTACCTCGCGGCCGCGGTGGCCGGCTACGGCCTCTTCGCCGCGGCTGTCCAGGGCCTCCTGCCGCCGCAGCCCTGGCCCGGGCTGGGCGCGGCCAACCGGGTCACCGTCGGCCGCGCCGCGCTGGTCCTCTCGCTCGCGGCGCTCGTGCCGCACGGGCAGGCCCTCTCCGGCGCCGGCCTCTGGTGGATCATCGGCATGGCTGTCGCCGCCCTCTGCCTCGACGGCGTGGACGGGCTGGTAGCGCGGCGCACGGGCACCGGGACCGCCTTCGGCGCCCGATTCGACATGGAGCTCGATTCGGTGCTGATGCTGGTGCTCGCGGCGCTGGTGTGGCGTAGCGGGCGCCTCGACGCCTGGATTCTGCTGCTGGGCGCGCCCCGCTACCCGTTCGTGGCGGCCGGATGGTTCCTGCCGTGGCTGCGGGCTCCCCTGCCGCAACGGTTGCGCCGCAAGGCGGGGTGCGTCGCCCAGGGCGTCGCCCTCGTCGTCTGCCTCGCCCCCATCGTCCCCGCCGGCCTCGCCGCCGCGGGTGCGGCGGTCACCCTCGTCATGCTGGTCGGTTCGTTCGCGGTGGACGTCCGCTGGCTCTTCGAGCGCCGGAAGGAGGGAACCGTGTCGCACCGCGGCGCATGAGACGGGCCGTCACTCCGGACGACGGTCTGCGTCTGCGCGTCACCTCTGCTCGACGATAGCCGCGCGGATGGTCAGTCCCGTTTCGGGGCACCGTGCATCAACGCCCCGAGGACGTGGTGCTGCGTCTGTTCGATGGAATCGACGCGGCCGGTCAACCGTGCAATCTGCCATGAGTTCACGAGGCCGGCAAGGGCACCGATCACGGCAGCGACAGCCGTGAGCAATTCGACCATGCTTCCGAGTATAGCCCCGCTGCCCCAACCGGGCAATCCACGTGCCGCGTACGGGCGCACGTGAGATGCGCGCCGCGCCTCACGGCTCGTCGAGGGGCCCCCAGCGTAGCGTCCCGTAGTCGGTGCAGGGCAAGTCCGCGCCGCGCCTCACGGCTCGTCGAGGCGCCGCCAGCGCAGAGTACCGTGGTTGACGAACGGCTCCCCGTCGACGGAGATGCGCATGCGGACGTCGTAGTGGAACGGCGACAGCATGAACGTGCGGCCGGCGAGCCTGACCCGACTCCCGCCGCGCTCGATCGGCGCCGCCTCCCAGTGGTGGGAGAAGTAGCCGCCGGGGTCGCCCCCGAGCCGGCCCACTTTGAGGAGCTCCCAGCCTCGGCTGTCTTCCTCGAGCCGCACCAGATACCTGATGCGCCGGTCGTACACCATGACGGACTCGACCGTCACCTCGCCGTCGAACGTGGACGCCTCGATCGTGCTGGCGTACGTGCAGCCCTCCACGTGCCGCACCGTCTCGGTCCCCACGAACTCGCTCGACTCGGCGAGCGGCGAATCGGGCAGCACGCCCTCGACCTCCCAGCTCCCGACGAAGTAGTGCGGATCGAACGGGGCGGGGTCGTCGCCCTCGGCGTCGCCCTCGACCCCGAGGGTCGGCCGGCGCAGGGCGTTCAGCCGGGCGATGAGGTCCAGCTCCTGCTCGGTCAGGCACTGGCCTTCCACCTCGGTCTCGCCCGGCTGCAGCTTGACGATGGGCTCGGCCTCCAGCTCGGCGGGGGTCTGCGCGGCGCCGGCCGGAACGAGGATCAGAAGTACGCAAACCGACAGGACCGCATTCCGCATCGATGTCTCCTGTGCGCG
The DNA here is from genome assembly GCA_965207675.1 of Vicinamibacterales bacterium. Classification (GTDB taxonomy): domain Bacteria; phylum Acidobacteriota; class Vicinamibacteria; order Vicinamibacterales; family UBA8438; genus JAJEEA01. Next base: position 1,104,821 of record CBDBMY010000011.1, on the reverse strand, counting down.
TCCCCGCGGGGATCCGTGGGGCCCCCGGGATACCCGATCGACGCCGGGTTGCCGACTGCCCGGCGGGACCGGCCGGCTTCCCGCGGCCTGCACGCCCGGCACGGCGATACGGTCCGCGCCGGCGCGCCGGAGCCCGCTACGAGGAGCCCCGCGACCTCGCCGCGGGCTCCCGAAAACGGAACGGGGGCGGCGCGATCGGCCGCCCCCGTCCTGCCACGGTGCACTGCGCCGCCCGGGCTCGCTAGTCGTCGTCGGCCGGGGCCTCGTCGACCAGCGTGTAGTTGACGTTGGTCAGGTACATGTCGTCCCAGCTCTGCTCCGACCAGTAGACCTCCTTGTGGGGGGCCGGGTTGCGCCGGTTGTTGCGCGAGTTGTCGTAGCGGGCGATCGACTTCACGGTGGTGCCCGCCGGCACCCGGATCGGCTCGGCCAGCTCGTACTCGAACTGCCAGTCGAAGTCGTAGTTGGGGACCCGCAGCAGTATCTCCTCCCGGCCGTCGGGATACGTCAGCACCCAGGTGAAGTCCTTGCCCCGGACGTGGGCGTGGACGAACATCGACTGGATGACGGCGTCGTTCTGGAAGCCCCCGATGCCGGTGACCGTCCAGTTCCCGTCGTTGGGGGGAATCGGGGCGAGCAACGGGTTCAGCCCCTGTCCCACCTGCCGGGACGCGGCCCTGGCGCGGCGCTCCTCGGGCGTCAGCGGCGGCGGCGCGACCAACTGCTCGTTCTCGGACGTGGTCTCGTTGAGGCTGAGGCTGCGCACCCGCTGCGACCGCTCCTCGGTGGCCAGCCACGCCCCGATGGAGGGGCGCGACGTCTCCGGCTTGCCGGTGGCCTGGTAGTGCAGGTTCCAGATGATGTAGTCGAAGAGGTCGCCGCGGATCTCGCGCACCTGGCCGGGCCGGGCCACGTCCGCGCCGACGCCGGGAATGTAGGGGCCGAAGCCGGCGCGCTGGGCGGCGGCCTCGTCGCGCTGCTCGGCGGTCAGCTCGCGGCGCTGGGCCCGCCCGTCCGCGGTCAGCCTCGCCACCTCCTCGGCGTCGACGTCCGGGTCGCGCACCGGCACGTAGTCGACCTCGGGGCCGCCCGCCCACGCCGGCCCCCGGCCGAGCACCATGCCCGTCGGCATGTTGACGAGGCCGGTGGTGATGTGGTGGGTGGCCGCGTAGTTGCCGGGCCGCACCTGCGTCGCCGACACCGTCATCACGTCGTCGAACGGCAGCGGGGTGTAGAGGTTGAAGTTGGGCGTCTCCCCCTCCGCGTCGACCTGCCACGCGATGGGGAACTCGATGACGTAGTCGGGCTCCTCGCCCGACGGATGGCTCCAGCCCGCGGCCGAGAAGCGCGGGGCCTCGGGGGCCGGTCCGGCGCCCTCGGGGGCTCCGCCGTCCGCCCACGCGACGATCGTCTCGATCTGCTCGTCGCTCAGGCTCGTGTCGTTCGAGAACTCGCCGAAGCGCGGGTCGGCGAACCACGGCGGCATCTCGCGCGCCTCGACCTTCGCCTTGATGGCGCGCGCCCACGGCCGCGCGTCCCGGTAGGACAGCAGCGACATCGGCGCCACCTGGTTCGGCCGGTGGCAGCTCGCGCAGTTGTCGAGCAGGATGGGGCCGACGTGCTCGTTGTAGGTCGGGACGTCCTGGGCCGCCGCGCCGCCGGCGCCGGTCAGCGCCAGTCCGATGACTCCCGCCGCCGCGATGATGGTCCGCATATCGATGTCTCCCTGTTCACTTCACTATCCAGGCGCTCGCTCCCCCGGAAGGGCGGCGCGGGACGACCGGAGCATTGACTGCGCGGCAATCCGGGCCGCGACGCGCGACGATTCCCGGGCAGGCCGCCGTCGGCGAATCCCCGCTGCATCGAGCGGCGATGCGACGCGAGGCTCCGCCGCGGGGCGGCTAGCGAACGGCGGGCGCGACCGGCGGGGCCGACCCGCCGAGGAACAGCCGATCGCCGTTGGCGAGCAGGAAGTTCCTGCCCACGCCCTTGGGCGTCCCGTCCTTGGCGTAGTAGCCCTCGACGGTCAGCTCGATCCCTATGTCGAGGGTGTTCTTGGTGACCCCGTTGCGGATCAGCTCGTTGGGGCTCCCCCCCTCGATCATCCAACGCACCAGCTCGCCCTCCTCGTTCTCGATGTCCATGTGGAACCAGGAGTGCGGGTTGATCATCTCCCACCGGACGAGCTTGCCGGTCAGGGTCAGCGGCCGCTCGATGTCGAACTCGGCGGAGAAGGCGTGATGGGTCGACACCGGGGCGGCCGCGAGCAGCAGGCCGACGCCGACGACGACACAAGCGAGCTTCGTGCGCATGGTTCCCTCCTGAACGGTTACCGGCCGTCATCCTCGGGCTGCTTGCGGAGGTGCCCGTAGATCAGATCCTCCACGAACTCGACGCACCTGAACTCGAGGATGCGCGCGTTCTCCTCCACCCGCCGATACAAGGGCATCCGCATCGTCCAGGGCCGCGTGAAGACGTTCGGGTCCTCGATGGTGGCCTCGTACCAGAGCGTCTCGGGGCTCCGCGGGGTGATGCGCTCCACCACGCGCATCGCCTCGCTGTGATGGTTGCCGGACTGGTCGAACCAGGTCTGGCCGTAGAACCCGGTCGTCTCGACGACCAGCGTGTCGCCGTCCCAGTGCCCGTTCGACCACCCCATCCAACTGTCGGCGGGGGCGTCCATCTGGTCCGTCATGTACACCGTGCGCACCGCGCCGGCGAACTCGAAGAGCATCATGACGTGGTCCTGGCTCTGGATGATCTGGAAGGGAAACGGCATGTACATGCCGCGCGGCGTGCCCGGCAGGTAGCACTTGACGGCGGGGTCGCGCTCGAGCCGGTTCGCCCGGTTCTCGTCCCGCTGCGCCAGGGCCTCCGGCGTGTACGGGATCGCGCCGCCGTCGACGATGACCCCGAGGCCGCCCGGCACCGCCGACAGCGCCCCCAGCTCGCGCACCACGCTCGGCCCCGCCGAGTGCGGCTCGACGTCCCAGTGGGCCGAGTTCATCGCCTGCCAGATCCCGTTCAGGTCGGGGCGGCCGTCCGGCGTCCTGGGCGCCTCGTAGTCCGCGGTCTGACCCGCCACGGGGACCGCGGCCAGCGCGACCGCCGCCGCCAACGTCATCGTCGCTGCGAGAGTGCGCATCGCCATGTCACCTGTCCCTGGCCTCGGCCTGCTCCGCTTCCGCCGCCGCCTCGGCCGCGAGCCGCTCTTCCAGTCGGGCGCCGACCAGCGTGTTGTAGAGCCCGTAGTTGCCCTCGTGGCAGGCGAACTCGAACAGCGGGCCCCGGGTCCTCTGCATCAGGTTCACGGCCGTCCACGGGCGGTCCCAGGTCCCCGGATCGTCCACCGTGAACCGGTACTCGATGACGTCGTCCGACACCCGGGCGAGGCGCTCGGTCACCTTCATGCGCTCCCCGGACCCCTGGAACGGGTTCTTGCCGTTGAAGTTGGCCGTCTCCACGACGAGAGTGTCGCCCTCCCAGCGTCCCCGCGACAGGCCGATCCACTGCTGCACGCCCGCCGGGGGGGCGTCCGGATCGGCGAGCGGGATGATTCGCGCGTCGTGGATCATCTCGGACAGGATCATCACGTGGTCGGCCGCCTGCACGATGTGGTAGTTGGCGTTGTAGCCGTTGGGCATCATCGGCGGGCCGACGCCCCGCATCATGATGCACCGGTCATCGAGCTGGTTGGCCTCGGCCGAGTCCCACCGCCCCCCGAGCCGGGCCTGCGCCTCTGCCCGCGCCGCCGCCGTGCGCTCTCCCTCGGCGTTGACCGGCGGCAGCCGGCCGTCGGGCGGGTCGACGATCATCGACGTGCGGAGGTTCCGCGCCCGCGCCGCCTGGCTGCGGTCGAGCCCGAACTGGGTGAAGTCGTAGTGGACGTCGGGAATGGTCCCCGGCTCGGTCTGCGCGCTCTCCCGCGCGGCGCGCCCGCCCTCGATGGCGGCCAGCTCCTCGGGGGTGTAGAACTCCCCCGTCACTCCTTCGGGCCTTTCCAGCGGGGTGTAGGTCTGGTTCGACCAGAACCCCTGCAGGTCCGGGTGGCCGTCCGGTGTCCGGGGCACCTCGTACGATTCCTGCGCCCGGCCCGATCCGGCCGGCTCCTGCCCGACGGCCCGGCCCGGCGCCACGAGCGCCAGCCCGGCGACCGCCACGACCGGCCAGCCGTGGGACACGATGTCTCGACGAGGCATCTGAACCCTCCTTCTTCCGCATGACGCCGACCGGATCTCGATGCGCCTGCCGGATCTCGATGCGCGGGGGTCCGCGAACCCCGGCAATTATCACCCAACACGGCGCCGCTCGCGAAGGCAAATGTGAGGGTTGACGAATCGTCGCGCAGGCACGGACGGACGTGCCCCGGTATCACCCGACACGGCGTCGCTCGCGGAGGCAAAATGTGAGGGTTGACGAATCGTCGCTCAGGCACGGACGGACGTTCCCCGGTATAATGGCTAGCCGACATGGCCGACACTCCCGTCGACTCGCCCCGGAACGAGAAGCCGGCCCAGGCGGCGGTTCCCGTCGCCGGCGACGCCGACCGCGCGACCGCCGCGGACGGCGAGGCGCTGAAGCTGGTGGTGCCGGCCGGCACCGCGGTTTCCGGGGGGACGGTACTGGCGTCGCTGCGCAACTGGAACCGACGGCGGCGCTCGCGCAAGCGCGGCGACGAGGCCCCGCCCGTCGCCGAGGCCCTCGACGCCGCGCATCCGCCGTTGCGCTCGGCCGCCGGTGCGTCGGTGGATGCAGGCGAGCCGTCCGTCGACGAGGTCGCGCCGCCCGCGCCACCGGCCGCGGACGAGGCTGCTCTCGCGCCCGACGCCGCTCCCCCGGCCACGGACGAGGCTGATCCGGCGGACGAGGCTGATCCGCCAGCGGACGCCGCTCCCCCGACCGCTGACGAGGCGGTTCCGGCGGTCGACGCCGCTCTCCCGGCGATTGCCGACCTCGGCACGCCGGGCACGGCCGACGCCGCCGAGGGCGTTGCACCGGATCGCGCGAGCGGTCCGCCCGCGAGCGGCGAGCCGCCCGCTCCCGCCCCCCCCGAGCCCCCCAAGGAGGACGCGTCGACGGAGGGGCTTTCCCGGACCGCCGCGAATCGCGATCTCATCGCCGAGCGCCGTGCCGCGGTCCGTCGGGGCGGCGGGCAGGACCGGGTCGACGCCCAGCACGCCCGCGGCAAGCTGACCGCCCGCGAGCGCATCAAGCGCATGCTGGACGCCGACTCGTTCGAGGAGCTGGCGCCCTACGTCGAGCATCGCCACGCCGGCTTCGGGCTCGAGAAGAACCGCCACGCGGGCGACGGCGTCGTCACCGGGTTCGGCCTCGTCGACGGCCGGCGCGTCGCCATCTTCGCGCAGGACTTCACGGTGCTCGGCGGCTCGTTCTCCGAGGTCCAGGCCATGAAGGTGGGCCGGCTCATCGAGGCGGCCACGAGCAGCGGGCTGCCCATCGTCGCCCTCCTCGACTCGGTCGGCGCCCGCATCCAGGAGGGCGTGTGGAGCCTCGCGGGGTTCGGCGACCTCTTCTGGCGCAACACCCAGGCGAGCGGCGTGGTGCCGCAGATCAGCCTGATGCTCGGGCCGTGCGCCGGCGGCGCGGTGTACTCGCCGGGGTTGACCGACTTCGTGGTGATGACCCGCGGCAACAGCTTCATGTTCATCACCGGGCCCGACGTCATCCAGACCGTCACCGGCGAGGAGGTCGACGTCGAGACCCTCGGCGGGGCGACCACCCACGCGGCGGGGTCGGGGGTCGCGCACTTCGTGACCGACGACGAGAACGGTGCGTTCGCCCTCACCCGGCGGCTGCTGGGCTACCTGCCCTCCAACAACGTTGACGATCCGCCCGTCCTGCCCCCGGACGAGGCCCTGACCCCCGACACCGCAGCCCTCGACGGGCTCATTCCCGAGTCGGCCGAGCTGTCCTACGACGTCCGCGACGCCATCGGCCTCATCGCCGACCGCGGCTCGTTCCTGGAGGTGCAGGCCGACTTCGCGCCGAACGCGGTCGTCGGGTTCGCCCGGCTCTCGGGCCGGGTGGTGGCGTTCGTGGCCAACCAGCCGGCGCACCTCGCGGGGGTCCTCGACATCGACGCCTCGGACAAGATCGCGCGGTTCATCCGCTTCTCCGACGCGTTCAACATCCCCATCGTCACGCTCGTCGACTGCCCCGGCTTCCTCCCCGGCAGCGGGCAGGAGCGGCAGGGCATCATCCGCCACGGCGCCAAGATCGTGTACGCCTACTCGGAAGCGACCGTGCCCAAGGTCTCGGTCGTGCTGCGCAAGGCCTACGGCGGCGCCTACATCGTGATGAGCAGCAAGATGATCCGCACCGACGTGTGCCTCGCCTGGCCGTCGGCGGAGATCGCGGTGATGGGCCCGAAGGGGGCCGTCAACATCCTCTACGCCCGGCAGCTCGCGGCCCTCGATCCCGTCGAGCGGGAGGCCGAGCGGACCCGGCTCGAGGGTTCGTTCCAGGAGAAGTTCAACTCGCCGTTCGTGGCGGCGGCGGCGGGGCACATCGACGACGTGATCTACCCGCGCGAGACCCGGGCCCGGGTCTCGGCGGCGCTCGACTTCCTCAAGGACAAGCAGACCGCCACCGTCCCCAAGAAGCACGGGAACATTCCGCTCTGATGCTCGCCCAACTCGAGACGGTGCTGAATATCTCGGCCGTCGGCACCCTCATCCTGTTCGCCGCGCTCGCCGGGCTGCTCGGCCTCATGTACCTGCTGACCGCGCAATGGCCGGCCCGCGCCGCGCAGTGGCTGCTCGAGACCGTCCCCGGCTCGGAGCCGGCGACGTTCGGCCGGATCACCGACTCGGAGCGGGAGCGGCGCCTCCGCGCGGTGGCGATAGCGGTGGCGGCGGCCTGCGCGACCGTCGCGCGCGCGCCCGGCGTCCCCGACCGCACGCCGTCCCAATGGCGGCACCTGCACCTCGCGCGGCGCCTCGGCAGCCGCGTCGTTCGGACGAGGGCGCGCTCGTGAGCCGCTACCGGGTCACCGTCGACGGCCGGCGGTACTACGTGGACATCGACGACCCGCATGCGCGGCCGGTGGTCGCGACGGTGTCCGGCACGACGTTCTCGGTCGACGTGGAGCCGTCCGACAGCACCGACGTGCCGATCGGCGACGCCCCGCCGCGCACGGCGGGGATACGGCAGGCGGCCCCCGCCGAGGCCCCCGCCGCGACCGTCGCCTCCGGCGATCCCGACCGCATGATTGCCCCGATTCCGGGGGTGGTCTCCTCGATCGCGATCGCCGCCGGACAGACCGTCGCGCGCGGCGACGAGCTGCTCACGCTCGAGGCCATGAAGATGATGAACGTCATCCGGTCGCCGCGGGACGGCCGCATCGACACCGTGCACGTGGCCCAGGGCAGCCGCGTCGCGCAGGGCGAGCCGCTGGTGTCGTTCGAGCCCTGATCAGTCCGTGGCAGAACCCCGCGCTGCAGCGCGACCGGCGAGGCGCCTGCGTGACGAGGCGCGACGAGGGCGGGGCCGTCTGCCGGGGGCTGCCGGCATCACGCAACCGCGCTTCCGGACGTTGCCATCCGCTCCGCCGGGCGACGCCCACCGGTCTTCATGATTCCCCTGGTCCCCACGATTGCCCCCGAAGCCCTGCTGATGTTCGCCATCGGCGGGCTCCTGATCTACCTGGCCATCGCGAAGGAGTACGAACCGACCCTGCTGCTGCCCATCGGCTTCGGTGTGCTGCTCGGCAACCTGCCCAACTCGCCGATGAACCAGCCCGAGGGGATGCTGCAGTTGCTGATCGAGTTCGGCATCGACACCGAGCTCTTCCCCCTCTTCATCTTCATCGGCATCGGGGCGATGATGGACTTCCGCCCCCTGCTGTCGCAGCCGATGTTCGCGCTGCTCGGAGCGGCCGGCCAGCTCGGCATCTTCGCCACCCTCATCCTCGCGACCCTCGTCGGCTTCCCGCTGAACCAGGCCGCGTCGATCGCGGTGATCGGCGCCATCGACGGCCCCACCAGCATCTACGTCTCGTCGCTCCTCGCCCCCGAGCTGCTGGCCCCGATCGCGGTCACCGCCTACTCGTACATGAGCCTCGTCCCCATCATCCAGCCGCCGCTGATGCGGCTGTTCACGACGCGGGCGGAGCGCCGCATCCGGATGGAGTACGCCCCGCGCCCCGTCCCCCGCGGCGCGGTCATCGCCTTCCCCATCGTGGTGACCATCGGCATCGGCATTCTCGTGCCGCCCTCGGCCCCGCTCGTTGCCACGCTGATGTTCGGCAACCTGCTGAAGGAGTCGGGCGTCGTCGCCCAGCTCGCGAGCACCGCGTCGAACGAGCTCGCCAACCTGTCGACCATCTTCCTGGGCCTCACCGTCGGCAGCCTCATGCAGGCCGATACGTTCCTGCAGCCGACGACCCTGTTCATCCTCGGCCTCGGGCTCTTCGCGTTCGCCCTCGACACCATCGCGGGCATCCTGTTCGGCAAGGTGCTCTGCACGGCGAGCCGCGGCAAGGTCAACCCCCTGGTGGGCGCCGCCGGCATCAGCGCGTTCCCAATGAGCGGGCGGCTCGTGCAGCGGGTGGCCCAGGAGGAGGACTTCACCAACCACGTCCTCATGCACGCCATGGGCGCCAACACCGCCGGCCAGCTCGGCTCGGTCATCGCCGGCGGCGTCCTGCTGACGCTCTACGGGATGTTCGGCTAGCCATCCGCGCCGTAGTCGGCGCCTCCCACGGCAGCCGCCGAGTCCCGCAGAGTCGGCTCGCGGGGCCGCCGCGACAGCCAAGCCGGCAGAACGTAGTGCGACGCCGCGTCGCCCCGAGCCCCGCAGGGCGACGGCGGGCGGCCAAGCGCCCCCGGACCGGCAGACGCCAGTGCGACGAGCGTCACGAACGAGCTCGAACGAGCCGTCGGTCGGCGTCTTTCGGTGTAAGCTACGGCGATCGGAACGTCCAGAAAGGGGACCCTGCATGCGCCAGCACTCCTTGGTCAGAACCGTCTGTGCCGCGGCCCTCCTGGTGGTCGCGTCGGCCATCGCGGCGGAAGCCCAGTACAGCCTCACCGTCAACCGCGACCGGCTGATCAACGCCGCGAGAGAGCCGCAGAACTGGCTGCTCATGAACGGCGACTACACGGCGACCCGCTACTCGCGGCTCACCCAGATCGATCGCGACAACGTCGCCGACCTCCGCATGGTGTGGGCGCTCGCCCTCGGCGGCATGCAGGACACCGGGCGCAACGGCCCCGAGGCCGAGCTCAACCCGCTGGTCGACAACGGCTTCCTCTACACCAGCGACGGATGGGGCACGGTGTACAAGATCGACGCCCGCAACCCGAACTACGGCGAGTTCGCGTGGATCGCCGACCCCGGCGTCGACCACGAGGGCAACACCTCGCGCACCCGCGGCATCGCCCTCTGGGAGGACCGGGTGATCACCAACCTCCCGGACGGCCGGGTCATCTCCATCGACCGCGAGAACGGCGAGATCATGTGGGACGTGGAGCTCGCCGGCGTCAACGAGTTCGGCCGCCGCGAGCGGTTCCTGACCGCGCCGATGGTGGCCGAGGGCAAGGTCCTCGTGCACAACGGCGCCGGCGACGGCGGCACCCGGGGCTGGGTGGCGGCCCTCGACGTCGACACCGGCGACGAGCTCTGGCGCTGGTGGGTGGTGCCCGAGCCCGGCCAGCCCGGCAGCGAGACCTGGAAGGACGACCACAACGCCTGGAAGACCGGCGGCGGCGGCATCTGGCAGACCGGGTCCTACGACCCCGAGACGCGGCTCTACATCGTCGGCACCGGCAACCCGTTCCCCGGCTACGACGCCGAGTTCCGCCCCGGCGACAACCTCTACACCAACAGCGCCGTCGCCCTCGACATCGACACCGGCGAGCTCGAGTGGTACTTCCAGTACACCCCGAACGACTCGTGGGACTACGACGAGGTCGGCGTGCACATGCTCTACGACCTCGAGATCGACGGGCGCATGCGCAAGGTCGTCTCCCACTACGCCCGCAACGGCTTCTTCTACACCCTCGACCGCACCGACGGCAGCTTCATCAAGGGCGCGCAGTACGTCAACGACCTGAACTGGACGGCGGGGCTCGATCCGGTGACCGGCAAGCCCCTCGAGTACGACCCGAACCTCGACGTGCAGATCTACAACCCCGAGGCCCGGGCCATGCGCGGCGACCGCGACGAGATGAAGCGCGCCTGCCCGACCTGGCACGGCGGCGTCGCCCACCAGCCCATGGCCTACAACCCCGTGAAGCACATCGCCTACGGCGTCGGCACCGAGGGCTGCTTCGAGCAGACCGGCGCCGCCATGGTGCCCGCCAGCCCCGACGGCGACATCGATCCCCAGCGGAGCGAGCGCCGCCAGTACGACAGCGACCTCTACTACGGCGCCCTCACCGCGTTCGACGCCGTCGACCACGAGGTCATCGGCAAGGCGGTGACCGAGATCGAGATCCGCTCGGGGGTGACCGCCACCGCCGGCGGCCTCGTGTTCACGGCCCTCCAGGACGGCTGGCTCGTCGCCTACAACGACGAGACCCTCGAAGAGCTGTGGCGCTTCAACGTCGGCACCCCCCTCAAGGGCGCCCCCGTCACCTACGCCATCGGGCCGACCCAGTACGTCGCGGTGCAGTCGAGCGGCCGCCACCTGCACCCGGTGCGGTACGACAACCTCGAGAACTCGAGCTACCTGTTCGTGTTCGCCCTGGACCGGCGCTGACGGTCGGCCTCCGCCTCCCCGGACGGTTCGCCGCCGTCCCGGGAGGCGGACCGCCCACTCCCGTCTTCCCCGACTACCCGTCCACTCCCATGGACTCACCACAACTCCTTCGACTCAAACGAATCGAGGTCGGAGGCCTCTTCCGGATCTACGACCATCACATCGACCTCAACCTCGACGATCGTATGTACCGTGTACCTGCGCTCAGCGCCGGAGTCAGCCACGGTGATCTCCGGTCTTCGATGAAGACCGCCGGACTCGATGGCAGGAGGGATTGGTGTCCGCCCGCCTACTCCGTCGCGGTCGGGGCGTCCGCCCGTTTCATCGAGGCGTTGCGGCCGTCGAGCCGACGTTCGGGGTGGCTGTCGGCCGTGTCGAAGACGACGCCGTTCCGCCGGTTTCTGACGTGCTCCTCTATCCGCCTCTCGACGCGTCCTTGCGTCGCGTTGTGCTCCGCCATGTGCATCTTCACGCCGAGCCGGTTCATCAGGCGTCCGACCGTTGCCTGGCTCGTGCTGTCCGTGAAGACCCTGCCGTTCCGCGTCGTCCGCTCGATTTCGATCTCGTCGCCTTCCAGGCTCACTACGAGTCGGGCGACGCGGTGGCTGTTCAGCGCCAGCGCTCCCGCCGATCCGAGCATCGCCGGATCGGCCTGGGGTTCTTCCGTCAGCCTCAGCTCGTCGCTGGCTTCCTGTTCGTACAGGGCGTCGAGCATCCTCCACTCGGTCTCGATGGCGTCCTGTCGGTCCTCGATCAGGAGTCCGTACGCGGCTGCCAGCGATCCTGCGGCGTCCGCGTCGGCGGCGGCTCGGATCACGTCGTAGACGTCCCTGACGGGTGCGGGCTCGGTCGCCCGTTCGAACTTGCCCCGCAGTATCTGTACGGTTGACAGCACGGTCTGCGGCCTGCCTTCGATCTCCGCTTCTTCGTGGTCGTCCTCGGGGATTACGGGGACCGTGTTCACGTCGATGACCCCGGTCTTCATCCGGACCCTGATCTGTCCCTGGGTCTCCTTGATCGTCGTCCCTCCCAAGCGCGTCGTCAGGTTCTCCGGTCCGGGCCGGGCGAGTGCGCCGAGCGCCGGGACCTCGTGGACGACGATGTCGATGTCAGTCGATTCGCGGTGGTGCAGCCGCGCCCCCAGCACCGTTCCTCCGCCCAGGTGAACGGCCCAGGGGTTTCCGGCGGGGCCGAGGCGCGTGAGGATGTCGCGCGTTTGCAGCCACAGATCGCCGGCCGGTTCCGGCAGCGTCAGCCTGGTCATCGGTGATCCTGATTGTGGCCTCGTCTCGCGTTCCGTCGTTCCTGCAGCCGCCAGCAGCCCGTGGTGAAAGCCCCGCGTTGCACCGAGAGCGGCGAGGCGCCCGCCTGACAAGGCGTGAGGAGGGCGCATATTGGGCATATGTAACCGACGAACAACGCAGTCAGGCGGGATGCATCGCCGCTCGAATGCAGCGGGGACTTTCGCCACGGGCTGCCAGGCCCGGCCCATCGCGTTCAGCCACTTGATCCGGCTGTAGCAGGGCAGGCCGATCTCCTTGATCCACCACGCGAGGTCCTGCAGGCTGAACGCTCCGGCTGCGTCGGCTTCCGCGATGCACATCGTGCTGGCCTCGCTCAGCACTACCCGCGCGAGGCACCGTGCTCTCCGGGTCGACTGTCTGCTCTTGACGGCCTGCTCCATCTCTTCCGCGGTCGGTCTCTTCACCCAGCCGTTGCATGATCCCGCGATCAGCACCTCCAGTGCTTGGCACGGCTCTCCCGGGCTTCTCTTCTGCGCTCTCTCCTTCAGCTTTCCCGCGAACACCGATGTCGCCGGGAACTGCTCGATCGGCAGGAGGTTCCGCGGGGCGTCGGGATCTTCTTCGGCGAGCCGGCGTCTGGTCTCGCGTTCGATCCACGCTTCGCGTCTTTCTGCGTTCTGCCGTGGCCGTTCAGGCGTCGTGGGAACCCTCATCGTCGTGTGCCGTCGGGCCATTGTACGGGTCGTTCGGGTGGGTTGGGAGGTTCGGCCCCTTCGGTTCACCGCACGAGGAGCCGCACCGCGTTCTCCCTGGTCAGCGATTCCACGTCCTCGGTGCGCTCGAGGAACGGCCGGACGTCGGCGACGGCGCGGTCCCAGTCGAGGACGTCGATTCGGGCGGCCACGGTCTCCCGCCAGGTTCGGGCGCTCAGCTCCGCGCCGGCCCGGCCGGTCTGACGCAGCGCCGCGTTCAGCAGGGTCAGGTTCGGCGCCGGCCACGTCGGATCGCTCAGGTACCAGATCAAGTCGTACAGGTCCCGCCCCTTGGTGTAGGGCCGCTGCAGGACGGCGTGGAGCTTGCCGGCGAGCAGCGACGCCCGGTCGTGATGGCAGAGGCGCAGGGTGACGTGGCGGCGCACGAGGCGGGTGTCCAGCACGGCGCCGGCCGGTGGACGCGTATCGACCTCGATCTTGACCGCGAGCGCCTCCTCCCGGCGAAGCGACAGGCCCGCCTCGTGCAGAATGCCCCTGACGCGCACGAACGCGCCGTGCACCGTCCGGCCGTCCCGCATCGACAGGTCGACGACGTAACCCTCTCGCGCCAGCTCCGCGCGGATCGCCTTCAGCCAGGCCCGCAGATCGTACCGCGACGGGTCGCCCTCGAGTGTGAAGTCGAGGTCTTCGGAATAGCGCGGCAGCGCGAAGAGGAAGCGCAGGCAGGTCCCGCCGTGAAAGGCGAGCGGCACCATCGCGCCCGCCTTCTGCAGAACGCCGAGAATGCGGGCCTGCAGGTACTCGCGGGCCCGGTTGCGACCCTGCAGCGGATCGGCCGCGCGCATGAGGTCGAGAAGATGGGCCTTCACAGGACCTCGAAGCTGTCCGCCTGATCACGGGCCATTGCGCGAACGCGCCGGGCCGCCCGCCGCAGCTTCGGCCGGGCCGCGGTCGCCGCCAGCCGTTCCATCAGGTCCAGGTCCAGGGCGTCGAGGTCGAGGCGCAGCCCGGCGAGATGGGGCGATTCGTCGCCGCCCGGACACAGGTGGACGAGATCGAGCAACGCCTTCTCGGGCCGCGCGACGAACGCCTGCTGATGCCGGCCCACCTCCACGCACCGATAGCCGAAGAGCAGGTCGCCCTTCAGGTGGCGGAACGAGAACCGGCCGAGGGCCGTGCTGCGGAGCCCGGGCCGCGCGGCGGCCACGCTGGTCACCTCGGGCACGGACTCCGGAATGCGCTGCGCGTGCGCCAGCGCGGAGAGGCCGCTGACGTAGGATCCCGGCACGAGGCGGTTGGCGACGAGGAAGGGGTGGGGCGCACGCCGGCGATAGGGAGGCGCCAGCGCATACAGCCCCCGCCGCAACCGGTGGAGGCGGCCGCTCCGGGTCCAACGCGCGAGCTGGCGCCTGACGTCGGCGGGGTCGACCGCGCCAGCCAGCAGGAGGCCGGTTTCGAACAGGGGTTCGTCGCCGACGATCTCCAGCAGCTGATCGAATTTCATCGCGATAAAATGCCGTACGTGTCATCTTATCGCGATGGAACTTGCCGGCGCTACCCGGTCTTCAGCGGGGACCCGTATGCGCGCGACGCGCCCGACACGCCCGACACGCCGGCCCAGGACGTGTTGACCGACGACGAGCGGCAGGTGATCGACTTGGTGTGCTACCCGGGCAGCTTCGGGGAAGGATGACGTTGCGCCGAACCCGACGCAGGGTGGCGCGGCGGCCTCCGCCTGGCACCCGGACCGACCTTCCAGGAGCCCGCACCCGTTCCACGGCCCCAAGGGGTCCACCCGCGCGGCACCGACGTCTCGGCCTCGGGCGGGAGACCGTGGTGGGGGTCGGTACCGCTGGCCGGTCACGGCCTGTGCAGGCGACTACCCCAGCAGCGAGAGCAGGAAGCCGGCGGCCACCGCCGAGCCGATGACGCCGGCCACGTTCGGGCCCATGGCGTGCATCAGGAGGTGGTTGTTCGGGTTGGACTCGAGGCCCACGCGGTTGACGACGCGGGCGGCCATCGGCACGGCCGAGACGCCCGCGGCACCGATGAGCGGGTTGACCTGCCCGCCGCTCAGGCGGTGCATGGCCTTGCCCATGAGGACGCCGGTGGCGGTGCCCACCGCGAAGGCCACGAGGCCGATGGCGAGGATGCCGAGGGTCTCGACGGAGAGGAAGGTGTCGGCGGCGAGCCGCGAGCCGACGGTCAGGCCGAGCAGGATGGTCACGATGTTGATGAGCTCGTTCTGCGCGGTCTGCGACAGCCGCTCGACCACGCCCGCCTCGCGCAGGAGGTTGCCGAACATCAGCATGCCGACGAGCGGCGACGCCGCTGGCAGCAGCAGGACGACGAGCAGGAGGACCGTGAACGGAAAGAGGATGCGCTCGGTCGCCGACACCGGTCGCAGCTCGTCCATGGCCACCGCGCGTTCCTCCTCGGTGGTCAGCGCCCGCATGATCGGCGGCTGGATGATGGGCACCAGCGCCATGTACGAGTAGGCGGCGACGGCGATTGCCCCCAGCAGGTCGGGGCTCAGCCGCGAGGCGAGAAAGATCGCGGTCGGGCCGTCGGCGCCGCCGATGATGCCGATGGCGGCGGCGTCCTGAAGCGAGAAGTCGATGGCCGGCACGACCTCGCTCATGGCCAGCGACCCGAGCAGGGTGAAGAAGATGCCGAACTGCGCCGCCGCCCCCAGCATCAGCGTCTTGGGGTCGGCGATCAGGGCACCGAAGTCGGTGAGCGCACCGACCCCCAGGAAGATCAGCAGCGGGAAGATGCCGGTAGACACCCCCACCGAGTAGAAGTAGCCGAGTATGCCGTCGGGGCCGCCGATGTCGGCCACGGGAATGTTGCTCAGGATGGCGCCGAAGCCGATCGGGATCAGCAGCAACGGCTCGAACCGCTTGGAGATGCCGAGGTAGATGAGGACCCCGCCGACCGCCATCATGGCGATCGGCCCGATCCCGCCGAAGTTGGCGAGGCCGGTCGTTTCCCAGAGCCTCAGGAGCAGATCGGATTCCATGCGGCGCGTTCCATGAGTCCGGACACCGGCGGCACGAGTCCCCGCGGCTTTCGAGCCGCGATGTACCCCGCGCTTCGGCTCCCGCCGGCGCCCTCGGGGCGCGGTGCAGGGCGGGGTCTCATCACGGGCTGCTAGGAGATGTAGAGCAGGGGGTCGCCCTTCCGGACCTGGCCGCCCTCCTGGACGGCGATCGAGACGACGCGGCCCGAGCGGGGAGCGCTGACGTTGGTCTCCATCTTCATCGCCTCGAGCACGAGGACGACGTCGCCGGCGGCGATCGCCTGTCCGGGCTGCACCCGGACGACCCGCACCGTTCCCGAGAGCGGAGACGGCAGCGCGTCGCCGGCAGCCGCCGGGGCGGGGGCGGCGGCGGGCGCGGAAGCGGGCGCGCGGGCCGGCTGGATCGAGTCGACGGCGCCCTCGGGGCTGACCTCGACGTCGTAGGCGGTTCCGTTGACGTTGACCCGGTATCGGGCCGGACCGGTGTCGGAGGCGGCGGCCGGAGCCGCGGTCGAAGCGGCAGCCGGCGGCGACGCGGGCGCCTCCTCCCAGGGCGGCGGCTCGAACGCCGACGGGTCGTTCCGGTTCTTCAGGAACTTCAGACCGACCTGGTCGAACAGCGCGTAGGTCAGGACGTCCTCCACCGGATCGTCCGCGCGCCGAAACCCCTCTTCCTTCGCCAGCCGATCCACCTCGGCGGTCAGCTTCCCCATCTCGGGGGCGATGCGATCCGCCGGCCGGCAGGTCACGGGGTCGTCCCCGTCGAGCGCCCGCTTCTGCAGGTCGGCGTCGACCGGGGCGGGGGTGCGGCCGTACTCGCCGCGAAGAACGCCCGCCGTCTGCCGGGTGATCGTCTTGTAGCGCTCGCCCGAGAGCACGTTGACGATCGACTGCGTCCCGACGATCTGGGACGTCGGCGTGACCAGCGGAATGAAGCCGAGCTCCTCGCGCACGCTCGGCATCTCCTCGAGGACCTCGTCGAACCGGTCGGTGGCGCCCTGCTCCCGGAGCTGGTTCTCCATGTTGGTGAGCATGCCGCCGGGGACCTGCGCGGTCAGGATCCTCGCGTCGATGCCGCGCAGCGAGCCCTCGAACTTCGCGTACTTCTTGCGGACGCCGCGGAAGTACGACGCGATCTCCTCGAGCAGGCCGAGGTCCATGCCCGTGTCCCGGTCGCCGCCCTCGAGAATGGCGACCACCGACTCGGTCGCCGAGTGGCCGTAGGTGTGGCTCATCGACGAAATGGCGGCGTCGGCCATGTCGGCGCCGGCCTCGACCGCCTTCACGATGGCAGCGGTGCTCATGCCGGTGGTGGCGTGGGAGTGCAGCGAGATCGGCGCCGACAGCGCTTCCTTGAGCTTCGACACCATCTCCTCGGCCACGTAGGGCTTGATGAGGCCCGCCATGTCCTTGATGCAGACCGAGTGACAGCCCATGTCCTCGAGGCGCTTCCCGAGATCGATCCACGTGTCCATCGTGTGGACGGGGCTGATGGTGTAGGAGATGGCGCCCTGGGCGTGCCGGTCCGTCTTCAGCACCGCGCGGACCGCGGCCTCCACGTTCCGCATGTCGTTCATCGCGTCGAAGATGCGGAAGACGTCCATGCCGTTCCCGGCCGCCTTCTCGACGAACGCGTCCACCACGTCGTCGGCGTAGTGGCGGTAGCCCAGCATGTTCTGCCCCCGCAGCAACATCTGGGTCTTGGTGTTGGGCAGGGCCTTGCGGAACCGGCGCAGCCGCTCCCAGGGATCTTCGCCGAGGAAGCGGATGCAGGCGTCGAACGTCGCCCCGCCCCACAGCTCGACCGACCAGAAGCCGACCTTGTCGATCTTCTCGCAGATCGGCAGCATGTCGTCGATGCGGACGCGGGTCGCGAGCAGCGACTGGGCGGAATCGCGAAGAACCAGCTCGGTGATGGCCAGGGGCTTCTTCATTGCTGCCGCGCGTCCCTTCGATATGCAGTCACCGCCGCGGTGATGGCGGCGATCAGCTCCGTCCCGTCCGACTCCATGCCGGGCCCGGCGGGGGCGTCCGGCGCCGCGGCGGGCGGGCCCACGGCGAGGGCGAGCCGGGACATGGCCTTGACGGCCAGCACCAGCAGGGTGAGCAGGACGAACACCACGCCCATCCCCGCGAGCATGAGCCGGACCCCTTCGCCGAGCACCTCCGTCAAGCGGCCAACCTCCCCGAAGCGCACTGCCAACGGCCGGAAGAAGCGCGCTGCCAACGGCCGGAAACGGCACATGCTAGCACAGATTCCCGGCCGGCCCGGCCGGCCGCGAGCGTCCCCGAGCCCCCCCGTCTACTCGAATCGCGGCGAGGCGGGCGGGCGCCTCGTCGATGATCGGCTCCGGGACGTTTTCGGGCGCTTCCCGTTGCGGGCGGCCGGATCGAGGGCACGAGGCTGGTCGAAACGGATGACCCCGGTCGTCGCGGCGCCGGCATCATCGAGAGAAGCCGCGAGCCCGCGCCGGCGCGCAACCCGCCCGTCGTGATGGGCGGGGCGACCGCCGTCCCGGCTACCTCGCTGAAGGGCGCCGGGGACACGTCGACCGGCCCTGGTCGGGCGGGTGTCCGCAAGACCCGCCGCAGCGGCAAGAGTAGAATGGGGCCATGAACAGACGCCAGTTTCCAGCAGCGTGGGGTCGGCACCCGGTGATCCGTTGCGCGGCGGTCGCCGCCGTCGCGTGCCTGGTATCCGTCGGCGCGAGGGCCCAGGACGGCGCCGCCGACGGGGAGTGGGGCGTGTTCGGGGCGGACGCGGGCGCCACCCGGTACTCGCCGCTCGACGAGATCGACGCCGGCAACGTCGGCGATCTGGAGGTGGCCTGGCGCTGGAGCGCCCGGGACCAGGGCTCGCCGCCGCCGTCGGGCCGGACGCAGATCAGCCCCATCGTGGTCAACGGCGTCCTCTACACCACCATCGGCAACCAGCGCAGCGTGATCGCCCTCGACGCCGCCACCGGCGAGCCGGTCTGGAACTGGCACCCGGGGGACAACGAGCGCCGGTGGGGCGACATCATCGAGCCCGTGGCGCGGAGCGCGGGGCGCGGCGTGTCCTACTGGACGGACGGGGCCGGAGACGACCGCATCTTCGTGGTGACGCCGAGCTTCCAGCTCGTGGCCCTCGACGCCGGGACGGGCGAGCGCGTGCTGGACTTCGGCACGGCCGGCGTGGTCGACATGATGGACGACCTGCGCTGGAACGAGCGGCCGGCGGCGGAGCGGGCGGGCCGGGTGGCCAACACGTCGCCGCCGGCCATTCTCGGCAACGCGCTCATCGCCTCGATCTCGCTCCACACCGGCAGCATTCCCACCCGGGCCTCCCCCAACGAGGTCTGGCCCATGAACATGCCCGGCGACGTGGTGGCCTACGACACCCGCTCGGGCCGCAGGCTCTGGCGCTTCAACACCGTCCCCAGGGAGGGGGAGTTCGGCGCCGACACCTGGCTCGCGGCGGACGAGTCGCTCTGGGACGTGCCGACCGGCACCCACGACTGGGTGCAGGAGCGCCCCGATCTGCTCGACGCCTCGTGGAAGTACACGGGGAACGTCGGGCACTGGGCGCCGGTGACCGCCGACCCCGAGCTCGGCCTCTTCTACGTGGCGACCGAGACGCCCACCAACGACTACTACGGCGGCTACCGGCCCGGCGACAACCTGTTCGGCAACTCGGTGCTCGCCCTCGACGCGGAGACCGGCGAGCGGCGCTGGCATTTCCAGCTCACCCACCACGAGCTCTGGGACTACGACATCCCCACCGCCCCCATCCTCGTGGACGTCGAGGTCGACGGCCGCCGCGTCAAGGCGCTCGTGCAGCTCTCGAAGCAGGGGTTCGCGTACGTGCTCGACCGCGAGACCGGCGAGCCCGTGTGGCCCATCGAGGAGCGGGCGGTGGGGGAGTCGGACGTGCCCGGTGAGTGGACCTCACCGACCCAGCCCTTCCCCACCAAACCGCCCGCGTTCGATCAGCAGGGCGTCACCGAGGACGACCTGATCGACTTCACGCCCGAGCTGCGGGCCGAGGCGCTGCGCACCGTGGAGACGATCCGGCTCGGGCGCCTCTATACCCCCCCGTCCCTGATCGAGCCGGGCGTCAACCTGGGGACCCTCGGGGCCCCCGGCGCCGGCGGCGGCGTCAACTGGCCGGGCGGCGCGGTGGACGTCGAGGCGGGCCTGCTGTTCGTGCCGTCGCAGACGCGGCCGACGCTGTTCGGGTTGACGGACGGCACCGAGGGGACCGGCGTCCGCTACCACATCTCGTTCTCGCGGGGGGTGCCGACCGTCCGCGACCTGCCGCTCCTGAAGCCGCCCTACGGCCGGATCACCGCCATCGACCTGACCGAGGGCGAGATCCTGTGGCAGATACCGCACGGCGAGACGCCCGAGTACGTCCGGCGGCATCCGGACCTCCAGGGCGTGGACGTGCCACAAACCGGGACCCTCACGCAGAGCTCGGGGCTGCTGGCAACGGCGACCCTGCTGTTCGCGGGCGAAGGGCAACGGGGGGCGCCGGTGCTCCGGGCGTACGACAAGCGCACCGGCGACGTCGTCGACGAGATTGCGCTTCCGGGCGGGCCGACCACCGGGTTCCCGATCACTTACCGGGCCGACGGCCGGCAGTACCTCGTGGTGGCGGCGCTCGATGAGGAGAGAATCGCGGAGCTGGTGGCCTTCGCCTTGCCGTAGCGGCCAGACCGGTCCCGAAGTCCGCGCCGTAGAAACGGTGACGAGTCCTGACGGGGTCGGTTGGCCGGCGGGCGGAGCCGTAGGCGACGCCGCCGGGCCCGGGCGTCCGCGCCGTGCAACGGCGCAGACGCCCAGCAGGGTTGATTGGGCGGCGGGCGGCGCTGTAGGCGACGCCCTCCGGGCTGGGGCGGCGAGGCCCTCGCCGCCGCCTTCGGGTAGAGACGTGGAGCGCCGCCGCGGAGGGGGGCCAAGCCCCCCCGCACGAGCCCGGCCTCAGCGTCGGGCCTGAAGCCCCCGCCAGCCGCGCCGCGCGAGAACCGCGGCAAGCAACAGCACGCCGACCAGCGGCAGCGCCGGCACGGCCGCCGCCCGCATGACCTCCAGTTCGCCTTCATCCTCGATCGGGCAGCCGTGCAGGTGCCACGGGCCCTCCCAATGGTCGCCGTGGATGTGTTCGGCCGTGACCTCGACCTCGCAATCGTCAAAACCCGCGATGCCGTCGACCTCGAGCACCACCACCGGGGGCGTGCCATGCCCGCCCGATACGTCCCCGCCGAGTTCCTCCAGGCCCAGGTTGGCCAGCGCATCCGGCACCGGCATGTGCCAATGCCCGTGCAGGTGGTCGCCGTGCAGCTCGATGTCCATCTCGAGCTCGTCAGAGTCGATGAGTGTCCCGTGGACGTGCCCCATCCACATTCCGACGAGGTCTTCGACCCCCTGCGCCGAGGCGCCGTTACCCACGAGAATGACCGCCGCGAAGACCACCGCCGCCGCCGTGTTCCGCCGTCTCGTCATGCCTCTCTCCTCGCGAATCGCACCGCCGGGGAACCCCGCCGCGATGCGGTCTGGCTTCGGTCCACCGGACGACCGTCAGAACCCCGCGCAGGCGCCCGGATTCGCCTGACTGTCGCCCGGACCGATGCGTTCGCCTCATCCGCCCCCACCTCGAGAGCCCGCCACCAAGCCGGCTCGACGCTGAAACTCCACCCCGCTACCTCACCGGTCGCCGGCACCCTCGTTCGTGAGAACTCACTATCATCACGCGAACCATACCACACGCCAAGCGAGCGTGTGAACGGAGAGCGCCGTGGCCAACGGCCCCTGCACCCCTGGGGCGACGGACCGGCAACCGTCGCGCCGCGGGCCCGGCCGGCCCCGTCACCGCCGTCCCCCCGCACCCCTCGGAGCGACGGACCCGGCGTCGCCCTCGAAGCACCCGGCACTACCGACGAGGCCCACGACACCCCCGTTCAACCCGTTCGTTCCGGATCTGGCCGCGGGCGGCTGAACACGCGGGCGTTGCAGCGCGTCGGACCGCACGCGCCCGCCTCGAACCTGCCTCCCTCCTCCCCGCCCCTCATGCCGGCACGGCGTAGACATGGACCCGAACCCCGCGAATCCGTGGCCCCGAGTGACCTCAACCTCGCAGCACCCAGGCAACCTGCGGGGCGAAGCTGTCGTATCCTTCAACAACCATGGTCGTCCGCTCGCCTCTTCGTCGCGGCCTCCTGGCCTCGCGATGACCGCGGCCGGCCGCGACGGCATCACCGAGGGCGGTGGTCCGGCATGTTCCTCCGGGAGGCCACATGAAGATCTGCATGCCCGCGGCGACGCTGGCGTTCTGCTCCCTCTCGGTCGCCGGGTGCAGTCCGGGGATGGTGGTACGGTGCGCGTTGACGGACCTGATGACCCCCGAGCCGGGGCCGCAGCCGGCCGACACGCGGACCGTCTCGGCCGCGCAAGAGACGGCGCCGGTCCCCGACGCTTGCGACGCCGCGGACGACCCCGCCGTCTGGGTCGACGAGGCGGACCCCGAGGCGAGCCTCATCGTCGCCACCAACAAGCTGCGCGGCCTCGTGGTGTACGGGCTGGACGGCGCCGTCGTCTCGACGAACGACGTCGGACGCGTGAACAACGTCGACCTGCGGGACGGCGTGGAGGTCGGCGGCGAGGAGACGATCGTCGTCGCGGCCACCAACCGCACGACCTGGACGATAGACGTGCTTTCGCTCGATCCCGACACCGGAGACCTCACGCCGCTGCTCGACGATCCCATCTCGCCGGACTTCGACGAGGACCCGTACGGACTGTGCCTGTACCGCAGCGCGGCGAGCGGCGACCTCTTCGTGTTCGCCAACGACCAGGGCGGCGCCGTCGAGCAGTGGCGCCTCGATCCCGGCGACACCGGTCTGACCGGCACCCGCGTCCGGTCGTGGGCGGTCGGGAGCCAGACGGAGGGGTGCGTCGCCGACGACGCCAACGGGTGGCTGTTCATCGGCGAGGAGGAGGTCGGCATCTGGCGCTACCGCGCCGAGCCGGGGCTGTCGACGGCGGAGCGGGTCGCGGTCGACCGGGTCGGGGTGGGCGAGCCGGGGGGCGGACACCTGGCGTCGAACGTCGAGGGCCTCTCGATCTACGCGCCGCCCGGCGGCGGCCCCGACGACGGCTTCCTGGTGGCGTCGAGCCAGGGCAACCACGCCTACGTCGTCTACGACCGCGCCGCGCCGCACGCCTACCGCGGGACGTTCCGCGTCGGCGAGGCGGCGGTGGACGGCGTCGAGGACACCGACGGACTGGACGTCGTGTCGGCCCCGCTCGGCCCCCGCTACCCGATGGGCCTGCTCGTCGTGCAGGACGGGGTCAACCTCGCCCCGGACGGCGCAGAGGCCAACCAGAACTTCAAGCTGGTCTCGTGGCAGGATGTGCTCGACGCCCTCGACCTCTCCCCCGCCGAGGGACCGTGAGCAGACAGTGCTCATTTCTGCAGCGGAAGGGACTTGACGAGGCGCCGCAAGGGACGAACCAGGCACTCCCCGCCCTCGGACCGCCAGTCGAGCCGTCTGCCGGAAAGACGCGGGTAGAGAGGCCGGCCCGGCGCCGTCCCGACGCCGCCTCCGCTCACGGCGCGCCGCAGACGCAGTGTCCGTTGCCATAGCCCCTTGTGAATGAGTGAGATGGCTCTCTCTGCAATAGAGCCGCACCCAACCGCGAACCGTTCGAACCGGTGGCGATTCAGCTCGGCCGGCAATTCGAGCAAGGCACCTGCATCACGCGAGGCATTGGCCCAATCCAGGAGCAAGTCGTATTGCCACTGCTCCTGGAGGCCCCCAAACCACTGCATCCCCTTGGGCGAGATGACACAGAAGACACTGGCCAGATCGCACGGGCCAAGGCATCCGGAGATCGTCAGTTGCACCGACTTGTTGAGCTTCGCCGCCTTCCACTGCTGCTTGATCCAGTCGCGGGGGAACGGCGCGAACCCCTTGTCGGTCCGGCCGCAGCAACAGCCCTCGCAGAACACGATCTGCCCGAGAACGCGCCCTCGGGCCGTAGCCAATGGTTCGCGTCTGCCGAGCGTCTCGCGGATGCGTCGAGTCTGAGCATTCATGGGCGTGCCTGTTTGTCCGCCGGGATGCGGAACCGGACCCGGTTGCCGGAGAACCCGATCGCGATGGCTCTGTAAAGCACCTTGCCGCGGCCGCAACTCCACTTGGCTAGTCGCCCACTCGCCAGACCGTCGCCCCACCCTGAGCGTCGAGCGCAGCAAGCGCGCGCCCATCCGGCCGCCAGTACAAGGCGCCGACCACATCCGCCACGGGCGCAGCTCCTATCGCATCGCCCTGCCCGTCGCGCCCGAGCGACCACACGACGACGCCACCGTCCCGACCTCCCGAGGCCAGGCGCATCCCGCGGCGAGCGAAGGCGAGCGTCGTAACGGTCTGAACATGCTGTTCCAGGACGCCGGGCCGCGTGCCTTCGGGACCAGTTCCCTGGAAGCTCCAGACCGTCACCGCCTCCCCTCCGCCGGTGGCCAGGAGGGTGCCGGTGTCGTCGAAGGCCAGGGCCGACGGCTTCGCGGGATATCCCGACATCTCCGAGTCCCGCTCCGTGGAGCGGCGCCAGAAATGCACCGAGTTGTCCTGGCTGCCGCAGGCCACGATGTCCCCGTCCGGGCTCAACACCATCGACACCAGGGAGCCTGTCCACTCCAGCTTCTGGCGAGGCTCCCCGGTGGACGCGTCGAAGAACGTCACCCGACCGTAACAGGCCGTCGCCAGCTCCTCCGGGCCGGACCACGCGATCGCGCTGACGGTGCTCGGATGATCGTCGGACCGCCAGATTCTCGCGCCATCCGCACCATACGCGTGAACCTGCCGGGAGCAGGAGGCCGCCAACCACTTTCCGTCCGGCGACCAGGCCACGTTCTCCACCCAATCGCTCCCGACGTCCACGGCCAGGCTGACCCGACCCTCCGTGGCGTTCCAGACCAGGACGCGGCCGTCCTGGCCGGCCGTAGCGAACGCCGATCGGTTCGGGTGAATCGCCACCGCGAGCACCCCGCCCTCATGGACCCCGGGCCTGGCCCAGATGGTCGCGCCGGACCTGCCCTCGAACGCGTAGACGCCACCCGCGGCATCAACGACCACCAGCGCCTCGCCCCGCGGGGTCCACCCCCCGGCGATGGCGTAGTCGCCGACCCTCGCGGACCAGCCCGGGCGAAGCACACCCCCCGGGCTGTCGACACTCAAATCAGGCATGCCTCGAATCCCTGCCGCATGGACTGCTCGGGGAGGTTGCGGCCGATGAATATGAGCTGATTGCGCCGGGGCCCGTCCCCCCACGGACGATCCGGCTGTCCGTCGAAGAGCATGTGAACTCCCTGGAAAACGAAGCGACGCGACTCGCCCGCGATGCTGATGAAGCCCTTCATTCGGAAGATGTCCACCCCGTGTTCACGGAGCAGCTCGCCAAGCCACTCGTTGAGCCTGTCGGGATCGACGTCGCCCTCCTTCTCGATGGCGATCGAGCCCACCTCGTCGTCGTGCTCATGCTGTGCGACCCAGGTTCGCTCGACCTCGACAGGAACCGCTCCGTTGACGTGCGGGACCCCGTTCTCCGCGGGGGTCGCCAGCTCGGCGCGCGGACCGTCTTCCGGCCTGCCTGTCGCTCCATTCGTAGTCGTCAGTTGCAGATCGAACTCCTCCGCGGTGTGCTGGGCGTAGAGGCCGACCCTCACCTGCGTGTCGACCTCCAGGAAGAACGACTTGCGCCCCGGGGAGTCGAGCTGGAGGTTGAGGTGCTTTCCGACAGGCATCTCGTCCCCCGGACGAATGAGGTCCGCGGGTTCGGCGTACCGGCGCACGCACCACTCCGCACTCTCGCGAAGTGCGGGGTCATCCGTGCCCTGGCCGGGTACGACGACGAGAGACATCGCCGGGTCGGGTCCGTCGGCCAGGCTGAGCTCGTAGCGGCCGACATCGAGCGAATAGACTCCCGTCCATTCGAACGGGTATTCCGGCTCGAGGAAGGTGGGACGACGCTCGAGCACCTGGTCGAGGTCGAAGGCGCCGAGGTTGAGCACCGTATCCACGGAGAGATCCGCCCGCTCGCTGCGGACGACTCGCGCCATTCGGTTCATGTCCCGGAGCCGGGCCTCGAGCCTGTCGAGCGCGTCGTCGTCGACGAGGTCCGTCTTGTTGAGAACGAGGACGTCCGCGAACGCGATCTGCTCCGTGCTCTCGTCGCTTCGGCCGAGCTGCTGCTCGATGTGGGCCGCGTCGACCAGCGTGACGATCCCGTCCAGCGCGAACTCCGCCCGGATCTCGTCGTCCATGAAGAAGGTCTGGGCAACGGGACCGGGATCGGCGAGCCCCGTGGTCTCCACCAGCACGTAGTCGAACTTGTCCCGGCGCTTCATGAGGTTGCCGAGCACGCGAATCAGGTCCCCGCGCACCGTGCAGCAGATGCAGCCGTTCGACATCTCGAAGATCTCCTCGTCAGCGTCGATGACGAGCGCCTGGTCGATGCCGACCTCCCCGAATTCGTTCTCGATCACGGCGATGCGCTTGCCGTGCTCCTCCTTCAGGATCCGGTTCAGCAGGGTCGTCTTGCCGGAGCCGAGGAAGCCGGTGAGAATCGTGACCGGTATGTTTCGAGACGTGTCCATCTATTCCTCCTTGAGCAGCGGTGCGAGCACCGGAATCTCCACGTCGAATCCCCACGCCGTGCAGACCTGGGCCAGGTCCCCGGCGTCGACGGCGTCCATGGGTTTGTGCAGCTTGCACTGAAGCTGTGGCGCATCGGGCCGAAGCACGCCAATCGCGGTCTCGACGGGGGGGCAACCCTCTTCGAGACAAGCCAGCTCGGTGACCGTGACCGTCATGTCATCCGAAAGCCTCAGCGCTTCGCGCAGCGCCTTCTTGATACGTCGAGCCTGTTCGAGGTTCGGGCGGCGTGGTGACGTGCTGATCAACATGCGCTCTGTTCTCCCCCTGGGCGAGGCCGGCCCGGATGAGCCACGGTTTCGACAGCCCTTCCGCCGTGGACCCGTCGAAGAGCACCCGCCGGTCTCGCAGCAGGACGACGCGCGTTGCCTGGGACGGCACCGAGTGGAGGCAGTGGGTGGCCCAGACGCACGTGGCGCCCGTCCGACGAACAGCCTCTACGACGAGCGTGCGCAGCTCGAAGGCCGCGATGGGATCGAGCCCGGCCGTGGGCTCGTCGAGGAGGAGCAACGCGGGCTCGAGCACCAGGAGACCGGCCACCGCGGCGCGGCGCTGCTCGCCGAAGCTGAGCTGATGACACGGACGCTCCAGCAGATGGCCTATGCGCAAGGCCGTCGCCACCTCGCGGGTCCGACGCCGGGCCTCGCCCGGCTCGACGCCGCGACGAAGCAGGCCCCAGGCGATGTCCTCGTCGACGGTGCTTGCGATGAAGTGGTGTTCCGGGTTCTGGCCGAGAAGCGCCACGCGCCCGTGCAGCCGGGCCTGCAGCGGCGCATCGGGTGACACGTGGTTTCCGAGGCGGGTCATGGTCCCTTGCGCGGGTCCGTCGAGCCCCGCGAGCAGGCGCAACAGGCTCGATTTCCCGGCTCCACTTGCCCCGCACACGAGCAGCCACTCGGCTCTTGCCAAGCGGATTTCGAGGCGCTCGAGCACCAACTGCCCGCCGCGTTCGATGTCGATTGCATCGAGGCGGACGCCGTCATCGACCCGAACGTCTTCGCCGGAGGCACCACGCAGCAGTGCGTTCTCCTCGGCGCCCTCGAGCCGCGCGAAGGCATGCAGGGCGCCCTCGCCGAGCAGCGGTCCCCAGGCGGCCAGAGGCAATCGCGGCGACCCCAGGCGAAGGCGGGCCGCGTCACGCCGCTGGACCCACTCGCGCCGGGTGAGCACACCGTGCATGAGCGCGTGGTCGAGGCTGGCCACGACGCCCTCGGGAATCCGAAGCCGAAGCAGGAGCTGTCGCAGCGACGCCCAGTCGACCTGGGTGCCGAGCCAGAGGATCCAGACGGCGCCACACAGGACCCTGGCGCTCGTTTGGACGACGACGTCCGCGTTGGAATCCAGGGCGGCCCCGCCAAGCAGGGCGAGCGCCACGAGGGCCAACGTCCACGCGAGGGCGGGCTTGATCCTCCGGTGTCCGCGAGCACGTGCGAGCAGCAGAAGCACCACGCCGATCCCCGAGCCGATCAGGGACAATGTCGTGCTGCGCGCGCCTGCGTTGAAGATCAGCACGCTGCTGGTCAGCGAGATGCCGAATGCCGCAACCCACAGCGGTTGCCGGCGCTCGAAGAACAGAGCGTGCTCAGCGTGGAGGTGCATCGCGCCCTCCTGCGAGCACTCGTTCCCAGCTGCGCCCCGCGACGAATCCCATTCCGAAGAGTATGAGGATCGACATCGCGAGCCCCAGCTCCCCCTGGCTCAGGTCGAGGATGCTCTCTGCCGGCGGTCGCCCCGCCCCCTCCGCGGTCGCACCGAATACGGTTCCGTCGATGCCTTCGTAGGCACATCCGGAGAGGCCGGTCGCGAGCAACAGAAGCATGGCGGACGCAAGCGGCGCGGACACGCGGCGAAGGCTCCTCAGCGAGCTCGGCAGGAGGTCCGGCCGACGCGTGGCCAACAGCCGTACGATGCCGACGGAGGCGACGGCTTCGAGAACCGCCAGGGGGATCTGGACAGGGGCGAACCCGAGCAGCACCGCGCCGAAGGTCGTCGCAGGCAAGGTGACGTCGGACAACGCCACGGCGAGCACCACGGCGTCCGCCACGTACACGCTCAGGCCGCCGACGCCGCACGCGAGAGCGAGGCCGAGGGCCCCGTCTGCACCGAGCCGCCGGAGCAGTGCCCAGAGCCCGACGGTCGTCAGAGGCCCCAGCAGTCCGAGCGTCAGGACGTTCACCCCCAGCGTCGTGAGCCCGCCGTGGGCGAAGAAGACCGCCTGCAGCAAGAGCACGAAGAACGTGGGCCACACGATGCGGCGGGCCCCGACGACCAGGGCGAGCACCGGCGTGAGGCAGACGTGACTGGTTGCGCCCACGACGGGGACCGGCAGCGGCAGCAGAGTGCCGGCGAAGAGCAGGCTCGTGGCCCCCGCCATGACGACCGAGGACGACGGCGTGTCGCGACGGGTTCGTTGCTCGCGACGAAGGCTCCAGTAGACGGCGGGTGCGGCCAGGGTGCTCCACGCGATGGCCTGGTTGAGCGGCAGCACGCCCTCTGCCAGATGCATCAACGCCCTCCCCGGCATGGAAATCGAGACAGGAACAGCAACGGGAAGGGAACCGTCAGGCAGTGAACGGAGCAGCGGCCGACGCGACGACCCCCGACTGATTCCACCACTCCCGGGCGACCGTCATGTCGCATTGCCGCACGCATCGCAGGTTCCGAGCAACACCACCTCGTGTCCCGTCATTCGAAATCCGTTCGGAACCAGGGACTCGAGGCCCTCGACGCAACCGAAGAGGTCGAACGCGTGGTTGCAGATCGAGCAAAGAAAGTGATGGTGATGCTCGCGGCCCCGGGGCTCGTACCGGACGCCGCCGCCCAACGTCTCGACCGACTCCAGCGTGCCTTCCTCGACACCCTTCTGGAGGGCGCGGTACACCGTGGCGATGCCGACACCCGTTCCGCTCAGGCGGCTCCACAGCTCCCTGGCGGACAGGGGGCCGTCCGCCGCGCCGAGGGCCTGCAAGACGGTCAACTGCTGCTTCGCTCTCTGCATGGATAAATGATATTCGATTATCAGTTCTTGTCAAGCCCTGTCCGACACGGGGCCCTCGCCCCTTGTGGGCGGCAACGGACACTCCCTCTCCGGTGGGTTGTCGTGAGCGCGAGCCGGCGACGGCCCGCCGATCAGCGCCTCGGCCTGAGCGCCGGGGCCTCACCGGCGTCAAGGCAGCGTTGGCGAAACCGAATCGGCGGTGGAGCCGGTGCGACTGCTCGGGATCGTCACGGTCGACGTTTCTCCTCTTGGATCTGGATCAAGTTGCCGCACGTATCGTCGAATACCGCGGTAATGACCGTCCCGAGGTCCGTCGGCGCCTGTACGAATCGCACGCCTCTCGCCACGAGACGCTCGTGTTCGGCTTCGACGTCGTCGACCGCGAAGGAGGTATAGGGGATGCCGTCCTCCACGAGTGCCCGCTTGAACGGACGCGCCGCGGGATGGGCATCAGGCTCGAGCACCAACTGCGTCCCCTCCGGAGCTTCCTCGGATACGACGGTGATCCAGGCATGCTCTCCCAGGGGGATGTTGTGCTTCAACTGAAAGCCGAGCGTTTCCGTGTAGAAGCGAAGCGCCTTCTGCTGGTCGTCTACCATGACGCCGGCCAGGTGGATTCTCATCTCTCGAATGCCCTTTCATCTGTCGAGATCGGCCAACGCTCCGAGATGGCCTTCAGCGGGCCGCCCTCGAACCAATGGAGCTTCGATCTCCCCTCGCGCCTCGTGCGAATCAGCCCGGCCGCCTCCAGAACGTCCAGGTGTTGCGCGATCGCCTGCCGCGACGACTCGATGCCGTGCTTCATGGTCAGGCGTGCGCAGAGCTCGAAGAGCGATTGACCCGACCGATCGACGAGCTCGTCCAGGATGGCCCGCCTGGTCGGGTCAGCGATCGCGCGATACACGTCCACAAGACCAGCCCAAAGGCAAGTGCCCGCTTGCACGTCAGGGGCTCATGATATGCAAGCGCGTGCTTGCGTGTCAACCGTTCAGCTCACCCTCTTCTCGCTTCCAGCAGCGCCCTCACGAGCAGGTCGGCGACGGCCAGCAGGTCGGCGCCGCGCCGCAGGTACTCCTCGTCCAGTCCGCGGTCCTGCACGGCCACGATCCCGAGCACGTCGCGCCACTGGCGGTCCGGGCGCGCGCCACCGACAGGGCCACCTGCAGCGGTTCCAGGTCGATGCTCACGGTTCGAACAGGCCCGCCGCCTCCGGGTAGAGCTGGACCGTACGCTCCCGACCGAGCTTGATCGCGGCGAGCCGGAGGAAGCACTCGCGTTCCGACGCGTGCGGATGGCGATGTCGGATTCCGGCCAGGGCCAGCGCCTGGGCCTGCCGCGAGAGGGCATCGGCCTTCAGCAACCTGTCGAGCGGCGACATCCGCCGCCACGCCTCGATCTGGAGGCGTTCGATCTCCCGCGACGTGTCCGCGCTCAACACGCCGCGCTCGACAGGATCCGGCCGCGGGTCGCTGACCACGCGCGAATTGTAGCGCGCCGGACCGGAGCAAGGCCCGTCCTGGGTCCTTGCGATCCGGCCGACGGCATTCGGATGCGCGCGCCGCACCCGAGCGCTCAACCGCCGGTTGCAGGTCAGAAGCCCAACGATACGGCTACGCCCCGGCGGCTGGGCGTCAGCAGAGGTGCGACGCGCCAGGTTCGCCGGGGCATGTCCGGCCAGCGCGCCTCCGTCTGATGAGCACGATCCACGGCCGCGCCGATCGCGCCGCCTGCAGCCCCGTAGAGAGCCCCCACGAGACCGAAAAAAGGGTGGGGTGCGCAGTCCCTCGTCTTGGAACAGATATAGAACACCAGCCCCCCGAAGATGGCCGCGCCGCTCGCGAACCCGCGCCAGAAGCCGTCGACGGTGGAGTCTTTCACGCCGTAGCGCACGGTCAGGACATCGTCCCTGCCCAGATCGAGCTGACGACCCTGGATGCGCACGGACAGCCTCCCGGGCGTCAGCCCGACCACCCGCGCCTCACGGACG
This sequence comes from Vicinamibacterales bacterium, assembly GCA_965207675.1. Classification (GTDB taxonomy): domain Bacteria; phylum Acidobacteriota; class Vicinamibacteria; order Vicinamibacterales; family UBA8438; genus JAJEEA01. The sequence goes on along the minus strand of CBDBMY010000011.1, from coordinate 1,073,440 downwards.
AGGCCGTCGCCGGTCCAGGCCACCCGGATGTCGTCCCCGGGCTCGATCACCTCGATGAGCTGTTCGAAGTCGTCCGTGCCCTGCGCCGCGGCGGGCGCTGCCAGGAACACGAGTAGAATCCAAGCCGCCGATCTCGTCATCTCGCACCTCCTCTGCCTGGGGAGTGCGCGAGCGGCGGCGGGAAGGGCTCACCGGCTTCAGCGAAATACGCACTCACACGGACCCGCGGCCGGGTGTCGAACGCGCGGCCGCCGCCTGGGGGCGTCGCCTCGGCATCCGGCGCATCAGCAGATCCAGATTCGCCCGGTAGCCTCCGGTGTCGGGATCACGAACGATGAGGTCCATGCCCATCAGGACCTGCACGTCCCGGACGAGAGTCTTCTCCGTCAGCGCGGCGTACGCCCGCGCCAAGTGGATCGTCCGCGTCGGCAGTTCGTCGAGCGGAACAGCGGCGTGGAGGGGCACTTGCAGCATCAGCTCCCTCCGGCGCTTGAAGACGCTCTTCTTCCGGTAGGGCCGCCTGGCGAACGTATCGTGGACGAGCACGCGCCACGCCGTCTCCAACTGAAGCTCCTGAATCCTGCCGAGCGTCTCCAGGAGGCCGTCTCGATAGCCCTGCACGGCGTAGGCGATGAAGGCCGTGAGGTCGCGGCTCCGTCGACACTGGTCGAGTTGCCGGTAGTACTCCGGCCGCGTCAGGTTGTAGAAGTTCGACAGGATGTGGGACGCGACGTCGGGATTGCCCGCCCGCAACAGCAGGTAGAACTCCATCAACCGCCCGGTGCGCCCGTTGCCGTCGCCGAACGGGTGGATCCACTCGATGTAGACGTGGGCGACGATGGCTTGAACCACGGCGTTCCGGAACGCGCCCGGCCCGTCGCCCGGCGCGAACTCCTCCCGCAGCCAGTCGCACAGGAGGTCGAGCAGCGCCGGTACGTCCTCGGCCCGCGGGCAACGGTAGGGTCCGACCACCCGCTCGTCGGTGCGCAAGCGTCCGGGTACGGCGTCCAGGTGCTCCCCGAGCTCGCGGCCGATCCGGCCGTGGAAATCCCGAACGAGCGCCGGTGACACCGGCGGCGCCGACCCCCGCTCCGCCACGTCGCCCAGGATACGGTTCATGGCGTCGAGGACGTTGCGGACCTCGCGCTCCTGGTAGGCCTTGCTCGGCGGCAGGGATGCGCCGGCCGCGACCCGCTCCACTTCCTCGCTCGTGAGCGTGTTGCCCTCGATGGCGGTGGTCGCCTGGGCGCCCTTGATCAGCGCCACCTGCAGCAGCTCCGCCCCGCGCTCCGGGCTGAGCGGCGTCTCCCGTATCGACCGGATGACGGCGTCGCACTGGCCGAGCTGGTAGTGGACGTCGGAACCGATCTCCCAGTGGCGGGCGAACCGGATGTGCGGGTACCGATCCCGCAGCGCCGCGGGAACCGATCTCATGACAAATAGATGTATCTATTTGTCCGTGTGAATGTCAAGGCGCCCCGTCGAGGCCCTTGTGTCACAAATCCGGACTCCCGAGCGTTTCTCCAGGCATGAGCAAGTCGCGTGAAGCGGTCGGCACGATTCGCGAGGCCGGACTGGCCGACCCACCGTTCGACTTCGAGGATCTGTTTCGGGCGCAGTACGCTCGCGTCACCGGCGTCATCTCGCGGGTCGTTCGAGATCCGGCGCGCGCCGAGGAGCTGGCGGCCGACGCGTTCCTCAGGCTGTGGCGCACGCCCGGCGCGCACGGAGCCGGCGCTTCCGCCTGGGTGCTGCGCACGGCTCTGCGACTGGGCATCGACGAGCTGCGCCGCGCGACCAGGCGAGCGCGCTACGCACCGCTCCTGGGATTCGTCCGCGACGTCCCGACCCCGGAAGACAGCGCGGCGGCCGGAGAGGAACGCCGGCGCGTGCTTCGTGCCCTCTCGGCCATTCGTCGCGAGCAGGCCGCTCTGCTCGTGCTTCGCAGTCACGGCTTCAGCTGCGACGAGCTGGCGACCACGCTCGATCTCAGGTCCGGGTCGGTAGGAACGATGCTGCGCCGGGCTCGACAGGCGTTGCGAAAGGAGTACGTCAGACGCCATGGCCACACATGACGATTCCGACCTCGAACGCTGGGTGGACGCCCGCCTGGCGGCCCTGGATCCGCCCCCGAAGGGCGAGCCGCAAACGGAACGGGCACTGGCGCGACTGAGGGCGCGGGCGGCGACTGCGGAGCACCGCCCGGTTCTCAGTTGGCTGATGGCCGCCGGGGCCGCGGCCCTGCTCGTCGCGGTTCTGCTCTCCGTGGAGTGGCCGCGGCAACACGGCGCCGCCAACCCGAGCGGCGGGCCCCCGAGCGACAGTGTCGCCGGCACCGGCGCGAACCCGCAGCAGAGAAGCGAGCAGCCGTCTCGATGGACCGACCCGGAGGTCGGCTCCGGGGTCGCGTTGTCCGCGCGTCGCCCCGCGAGCACGCCCCGGCTCGTTCCAGCCGCGCAACGCGCGGAGGCGCCCGGCTTCACGCTGCCCGCAATGGAGGGCGGCAGCGCGACGCTGGCGGACTACGCGGGGCGCGTGCTGCTCCTGAACTTCTGGGCGACATGGTGCCAGCCGTGCCGCATCGAGATGCCCTGGTTCGCGGAGTTCCAGGAGGCGTTCGCCGCACGCGGTTTCGCGGTGCTCGGCGTCTCCGTCGACGACGCCGGTCGGGAGGTCGTGCGCCGGTTCCTCGATCAGAGGCAGGTCGACTACCGCATCGCGCTCGCCGACAGCGCGGAGCGGCTGGCGCCCTTCGGTCCGGTCACGGTGCTGCCGACGACCTGGCTCATCGACCGCCGCGGGCGCGTTGCGGCCACGCACGTCGGCCTCGTCGACCGCACCGCTCTCGAGGCCGACATCCGCCAACTGCTGGCCGAGTGAGAGGAGGGCCACGCATGCGTACCCATCTGGCCGTGCCCGTTCTCGTGCTCCTCGTCAGCGTCGGCGAGACCGCGGCTGCGCAGTCGGCGCGGCTCGACTATCCGCAGTGGCGCGGGCGCGACCGCGACGGGGCCGCGAGCGGGTTCATCGAGCCGTCCGCCTGGCCCGCCGAGCTGTCGCGACGGTGGACCGTACCCGTCGGCCAGGGCTACGCCACGCCGATCATCGTCGGCCACCGCGTCTTCATGTTCACGCGTCGGAATGGCGATGAGTTGATGACGGCGTTGAACGCCGAAACCGGCAGCGTGCTCTGGCGAACGGCGTACGCCGTGCCGTACGACATGTTCGCGGCCACCGCCAACCACGGTCCGGGACCCAAGGCCACTCCCCTGTTCGTCGACGGCACGCTCTTCACGCTCGGCATGGGCGGCGTCGTTCGGCCTTCGACGCGGCGAACGGCCGACTCCTGTGGCAGACCCCGAGGCCGGCCGAGCAGCCCTTCTACGGCACCGCTTCGTCACCAGCCGCCGACGGCCGCCTCGTCTTCGTTCACACCGGCAACTACGACGCGCTGACCGCGTTCGACCGGGATACCGGCGCGGTCGTCTGGAGCACCGCGGGCACCTTCACCTACAGCTCGCCGCTCGTCGTCGAGGTGGACGGGGTTCGCCAAGTCGTGTCGATTTCGCAGGATCACGTGGTCGGCCTGTCGGCGCGGGATGGCGTCGTGCTCTGGGCCCATCGGTTCTCGTCGCCGCACACGCATGCGATCACCCCGATCGCGCACGCCGGGAGAATCGTCGTCGGCGCCCAGAACATGGGAATCCGAGCTCTACGGCCGCGCCGGCGGCGGGCCGAATGGGTCGTCGACACCGTATGGCAGAACGATGACGTCTCGCCCGGGATGAGCAATCCCGTCGTGATCGCCGACACCCTGTTCGGGCTGTCCGAGCGCAGGCGGGGGCAGTTCTTCGCCCTCGATGCGAACACGGGGGCGACGCTGTGGCTGGGGCCTCCGCGTCAGGCCGAGAACTCCGCCGTCGTCAAGACGGAACGCCTCCTGTTCCTGCTCAACGACGACGCCGAGCTGATCGTGGCGCGGGCCGCCCGCGCCGGCTTCGAGCCGGTCACACGCCACGTCGTCGCCGACAGCCCGACGTGGGCCCAACCGGCGATCTCCGGCGACCGGATCTTCGTCAAGGACGTCGACACACTGACCCTGTGGACGTTAGCGCCACCCCCTCGCTGACTCTCCGGAAACGGCCCGGTCGACGGCATCGGTTGCGCGCGCCGGCTCACCTGGAGCCTTCACCAGATGCTGCAGGTGCGTTGCAGCCAGATGGAGCCTACGTCCGGATTCCGCTCCGGCGGCTTGCGCGGTTGACCCGGTGCTCGAAATAGCGGCGGAACACCTCGTTTTCGGGATAGGCCTCCGGATCGGCCCAGATCGCCCCCAGCCTGCCCACCAGCCCGGCAATCCAGTCGGCCGCTTGAAGCGTCTGATAACGGTGGCTTTCGACATGGAACGGTGGCTCGATGAGTTGCCGGCGCGGTTCGTTCCTCCCGTACATGCTCCGCCCGGCCGCGGTGATGAGCGCCGAGCGTTGATCGTGCTCGTCGAGAATCACGATGAAGTTGTCTCGTGGGTCTCGATTCTCCTCGCAATACTCGTTGATTCTCTTGATCGCCTCGAGAAACACCCTCGCGTACAGCCGGTTTGGATCGTGAACGGCTGGTGCTGCGGTCTTCCTGAGCCCGACGTAGAAGAGGAAGCCACCGAGACTCTCGATCTTGTTGAACAACCGAGTCGTGAGTTTTCGCAGCTCACGATATCGAGTCACGTTGGTGACGGTGAAGAGGCTGGCTCCCTTCTTCTCCCACACGGCGGGGTGTTCACCTGACCGCTTGATCTCGAAATCGAGCATCTGGCACTTGCGCTGGAAGAACCATGTCCCGAACCCGCGCACTTCTGCAGCGGGCATTACGAATCCCGCAAGGCCGAACACGGGGCTGTCCTTGTATCTTGGGTCAGTGCGGCTGACGTAGGGACCGATGTGCCCGAATTCGTCGAGGTAGGCGAAATACGTCACCCACAGGCCTCCGGAAACACGAAAGCCCGCGCCGGAGCGCGGGCCTCGGAAAGAGGGCAATACGTGCTTGCGCCTCAAGAACAGAGTACATCCCGGAACCAGGCCCCGTCAAGGCCGGTCAAGGCAAACCAAACACGAACAGGTTGTTCCCCGCGCTCGGCGTCAGCTCCGGCGTCAGGCCCGACCGCCGCGCGCTGGTGCTGGCCACGACGTACTGCCGGCCGTCGACCGCGTAGGTGATGGGGAAGCCGCTGACCGCCGATCCCAGGTTGATCTCCCACAGCACCTCGCCGGTTTCGTGGTCGAACGCCCGGAAGCGCCCGTTGCCGTCGCCGCCGAAGACGAGCCCGCCGCCGGTGGCGACGAGGGCGTAGGTGGAGGCCCGCTGCTCGTGCAGCCACGTGGTCGCGCCGGTCCCGGCGTCGATGGCCCACACGCTGCCGAGGTCGTCCGTCCCCGGCGCGAGCTGGAAGCGGGCGGCGAGGCGGTAGATGGCGAGCCCGCCCTCCATCGTCGACAGCACCCGCGCGCAGGTGTTCTGCATCGGGAAGTACATGGTGTTGGTCAGCGGGCTGTAGGCGCCGGCCGGCCAGTTCTTGCCGCCGCCCCAGGACGGGCACGACAGCACCTCCTGCCCGAGGTCGGTGAACACGAGCTCCGAGTTCTCGGTGACCGCGCCGGTGGCGCCGTCGATGTCGCTGATGACGTTCTGGGCGATGGTCGGCGTCGCCCAGAGGAACTCGCCGGTCTCGCGGTCGAGGGTGTACACCACGCCGGTCTTGCCGGGAATGCCGGTCATGACCCGGCGCTCCTCGCCGGGGCGGAGCCGCGGGTTGATCCAGGCGACGGCGTCGGGGTCGGGCGTGACCGCGGTATCGACGAGGAGGCGCTCGTAGGGGTGGTCGAGGTCCCAGTGGTCGTTCAGGTGCTGGTAGTACCAGCGGATGGCCCCCGTCTCGCCGTCGAGGGCGAGGGTCGAGTTGTGGTAGAGGTGACGGTTGTCGACGCCGCCGAGCATGAACTTCGGGGCCGGCGACGTGACGGAGGTGCCGACGTAGACGAGGTCGAGCTCGGGGTCGTAGCTCGGCACCATCCACGAGCCCACGTGCATGCGCTCCTCGTAGGGCACGCCGCCCCAGGTCTCGTCGCCCGGCTCCCCCGGCGCGGGCACGAGGCCCGTCCGCCAGAGCTCCTCGCCGGTGGCGGCGTCGTGGGCGACGATGACGCACGAGACCGGACCCGCCCGCGGGCGGCAGCTCCGTCCCGAGTAGATCCGGCCCCCGCCGACGATGGGGCCCGAGGAATGCCGGGCCGGGTGCACCTGGTAGTCGAAGATCTGCGTCTCCCAGACCAGCTCGCCGCTCTCGGCGTCGAGGGCATAGACGTAGTCGTCGTTGCTGGTGTCGAGGATCAGGTTGCCGTAGATGGCGACGTTCCGGTTGTTGTCGGTCAGGCCGCCCATGATCTCGGGGACGTCCTCGGGGATGTCGCGCCGGTACTCCCACAGCAGGTCGCCGGTCGCCGCGTCGATGGCCTGCAGGTGGTCCCGCGGGTTCGGCATGTAGAGGACGCCACCGTAGGCCAGCGGGGTCCCCTCCTGGGCGCCCTCGGCGAGGGCCCGGGTCCACACGAGCCGCAGTTCGCCGACGTTGTCGCGGTCCACCTGGTCGAGCGGGCTGTAGCCCCAGCCGTTCTGCGTGCGGCGCCACATGAGCCAGTCGCCCGGGGCCGGGTCCTCGAGCATGGCGTCGGTGACCGGCACGAAAGCCACGTCTTCGCCGGACTGCGCCGCCGCCGCGAGCGGTAAGAACGGCACGAGGGCGAGCACCGCAAGAAAGAGCCCAAAGAGTCGAAGACGCTGTCGGAACATCGCACGCTCCCCGTGAAGTGAAGTCCGGTGCCTCAAGCTCTGGTAGAGGCCTTGCGCCCGCTCCGGCGTCTTACTGTGGAAAGGCCCCCACCGAGCTCGATTTGCGCCCGGCCGACGGGTGGGCGACGGTGATCGTCGCCGGGGACCTCTGTGCACGTCTCAGCTCGAGGCGCGGCGCGGCAGCACTCTATCAGACAACGGGGGGCTGGTCCCCCGGACGGCGGGCAATGGATCGCCGGTCAGGCGGCCTCGCGGTGGGTGATGGCCGCGGTCCCTGAACGATTCGGCGTCGGCGCCCCCCCTGCCTGGCCTCCACCTCAATAGCGGACCATCCCGCTCCAGAACATCGACTCCCCGCGCGTGTCGATCGGCAGAGTGGACTTGAACGCCAGCCGGCCGTCCGATTCGATGTCGTACAGCGTCAGCGCGGCCGGCACCGTCTCCAGGCGCCCCCCGGAGCGGACCTGCCCCGGCTCCGGGCTCGAGGCGACCATCGACCGGCCGTCCGGCTGGAACGCCATGTTTCTCACGGCGATGCTGCGGGTGTCGATGGTCTGCACCAGGGTCGGCTCGCCGGTGGCGGCATCGACGGAGAACACCGAGATGGTGTTCTCGGTGCCGTTCGCCACCGTCTCGCCCCGGAAAGTCTCCGTTCCGCGGCCCCGGTTCGCCACGTACAGGGTGCGGCCGTTGGTCGGGTGCATGCGGATCGACGACGTCGTCTGCCCGCCGCGATAGGCCTCCGGCGCGGCCAGCGTGGTGCTGGCGAACACGGGCTCCTCCGACAGCGTGTCGTCGGCCCCGATGGCGTAGGTGTGCAGCAGGTTCTGGGTCTCCAGATCGACGTAGACCCAGCGGCCCGACGGGTGGAAGTCGGCGTGCCGCGCGCGGTACGCGAGCCCTCCGTCGGGCGCCACCGTCTGCTTGTTGGTCAACTGGCCGTTCTCGAAGCCGTACAGGAAGAGGCCGCCCGGGTCCTCGGTGTGGACGCCGGGGTCGGGCTCGTTGCCGCGCGCCGGCAGGAGGACCGCGCGGTTCGAGGGCATGACGTACACCGCATGCGCATAGTAGCCCGCGTCGAGGGTCGCCCGCTGCTCCACCATGTCGCCGATCGACCCGTCGGCGTCGAGCCGGTGCACGGAGAGGGAGCTCGGGAAGCTGTAGGCCGACAGCAGGTACTCGCCGCGCTGGTCGACGGTGATGAAGATGGGCCGGTGCGGCAGCTCCACCGCCCCGCCGTGCGGCTGGAGACCTCCCGACGAATCGACCCGGAACGCGTTCAGGTAATGATGGCGCACGCGGGCCGTCGACGTGCGCTGGTCGCTGCTGGCGATGTAGAAGTAGCGGCCCGACGGATGCTGCCACCCCTCCTGCACCTGCGCGGGCAGGACCACCGGGCGCGGCTCGCGCACCAGGGAATCGCCGTCGCGGCGAATCCGGTAGAGCCGGGCGCCCAGGCTGGCATAGACGGCGCCGCGCGGCGGCGACTGCGATTGCGCGGCGGCGGTGCCGAGCGGACCCGCGGGAGCGGTGCCGAGCGGACCCGCGGCGGCGGTGCCGCCGAACGGACCCGCGGCGGCCCAGCCCGCCGTTCCCGCGAGCAGCGTGTTGAATCGGCGTCGACTGACCATGTGGCAACCTCCTGCGCCTCCCCGCGAGGCGCCTCACCTGATGGCGACCCGCGGCCGCCGTCTCCTCAGAAGCGGAACGTGTACTGGAGCTTGGTGGCCAGCCTCGAGTCCTGCCTCCGGAAAGCGCGGTAGCCCCGCTCGAGGTCGTGCACCCAGCCCTGGCCGAATACGAAGAAGAGGTCGTTCCCCGGCTCGATGGTCCAGTGCACGCGGCTCTGGAGGCCGAGGTTCCCCGATCGATTGTCGAACTGGATCAGGTTCGAGAACGTGAGGAAGGGCGAGACCGCATAGTTGATCTCCGAGCTGTAGATGCGGGCGACGAAATCGCCTTCGGGCAGGCTGGCGAAGGTCTGGTCGGCATTGAAGCTGACCAGAAAGTTGGGCGGGAGCTTGTAGCTGATGCCCGTCCGGAGCGACTGCGCGGTGCCCGACCAGTAGTTGCCGAACGTCAGGCCGACGCTGCCCTGCAGCCGCCGCTTCTGCGCCGAGGTGAAGAAGATGCGCATGGGCATGAAGCGGTACTCGCCCACGGGAAGGACGACGCCGGGCGAGATCTCGAACGGCTCGAACAGGCGCTCATACGTCGGGTTCAGGTCGAACAGGCTGTGCAGCGAGTCGCCGGAGTTGAAGTGCCAGTCGACCAGCGTGGCGTAGATGTCCCAGCTCTCGACCTGTCCGTTGTCGAGCCGCGTGAAGCGCGTGTAGAAGACGTCGTGATACATCTGCTGAATGCCGGTCGACGGGTTCGGGCGCGGGTTGAAGCTGCCGGCGACGCGCAGCATCCGCACGTTGCTGCGCTGAACGAAGCCGATCGCCGGGTCGAAGTTGCCCTGAATCTCCCGCCAGAGAACCTGGGCCTCGTACCGGTCGTTGGGATAGTGGGCCCCGAAGCCGAAGGACGCATTGTCGTCGGCGACGCCCTCGTTGTCGCTCCTGAGGCCGAAGGCGTTGAAGACCATGTTCTGACCGCGGCCCAGGAAATCGGACGTGGCCAGCCGCAGGTCGACGCCCACGGTGCTGCTCGAGAGGGCGGAAGCGGGATCGCCGTTCGTCAGAAGGGCGCCCACGTACGACTGCTCCAGGAAGTTCCGCTTGAGGCGCCCGACGAGCAGATTGCCGGCGTCGGCGCCGGCGTCGGCCACTCCGCGGGTGCGCACGTCAAGCATGCCGACCTCGGTCCTGCCGACCCGCCCGGTCAGCTTGGCGCCATAGTCGATGGGCACCTCCTGCCCCCCGAGCAGGCCGATTCTCCGGCTGAAGAAGGGAAAGATCTCGGCCCCGGTGCTCGGAATGCCGCCCGGCGGATCGATGCCGGTCGTGGCGAAGTTGAAGACGCCCGCGTCCTGCAGAAAGAACGTCCGCTTCTCGGGAAAGAAGATGGAGAAGCGCGTGAGATTGATCTGGCGCGCATCGACCTCGGTCTCGCCGAAGTCGGTGTTCGCGGTGAACGACAGCTTGAGGCTCGGGGTGATGTTGTAGAACAGGTCGACGCCCGGCTTGCCGACGACCGTGTCGCCGCCGGTGTCCGGGCGGGGCCATAGCCGGGCCATGAAGGGGCGGATGTCGAGCCCGGTACCCTGCTGCAGGCCTTCGAGGTTCGTGATCTGCCCCGCCTCGGAGATCTGGAAGAACTCGGTCTGGAAGCGCGCCCCCGTCCAGCGGTTCTCCTCGAGCTTGCGCTGAATCGTGCGGCCGATGTTGAAGCCCCAGACGGTCTCGCCGGCCGGGAAGCTCAGGGTCTTGAAGGGAATGGCGAACTCCGCGCTCCACCCCGCGCCGGTCTGCGCGGTCCGCACGATCCAGATGCCGTCCCAGTCGTCGTTCGTCTCGCCGTTCGCGAACACCAGGCCGTCGACCATGGCGCCGGCCGGATTGGTGGCGAAGTGGAAGGCGTTGCTCTGGTCGCGGAACGTGTCGAGCACGATGGCGACGCGGTCGTCGGCGTTCAGGCTCGCGTCGCGCGCCATCTGCGACGCCAGCACGCGGTCGGGCTCGGCGTCGTGGCACAGGACGCCGATATAGAGGTTCTCCTCGTCGTAGAGCAGCCTGACCTCGGTCCTCTCCGTGGGCGCCGCGCCGGCCACGGGGATTCTCTGGACCAGGTCCCCGATGGTCGGCGCCTGCCGCCACGCCGCCTCGTCGAGCGACCCGTCGATGACGATCTCGGAGGTGACGGCCGTCACGACCGCCGTTCTGACCGGGTCGGCCGGGCTGGCCTGCTGGGAAGCGGCGACGGACGAAGCGGGCCCGACGATGCAGAGCCAGGCGCACGCTATCGCCAGCGCCCGGATCCGGACCGGCAAACACCGCGGAGCCGGGAGGCTTGCCGGGAGTCTGTGCATCGGCTGTCGGGCGAGCCTGTGGGGATGCCCTGGCACCGGGCGGAGCATCGTTCAGTTCGCCGCGCTGCCCATCGGGTGTCCGGGAGCCCCCCGCGTGGCCGCAAACGGTGAGGCGCGGCTTCCGGAGCCGGGCCGCAGGGCCTCACCGGGCGTCTTCCGCTTGGGCGCCAACCGTCGCTTTCGGCTCCGCTTCCAGCACCACCCGCTGCTCTACGGATCGTTGAGGGAGGGGGCAGGCGCCCAACCAGCCGCGCAAGGTCCGCGCCCGTCCTCGGCCACTCCTCGACCGCGAATCGTCGCCTTCGGCTCCGCTCGGCGCCCAACCAACCTGCAGGAGTCCGCGCCACCGTGCTGCGGCGCGGACTCCCGAGGCCTCAGTCGCTGGACGGCGGGAGCGCGAACACGTAGAGGGCGCTGCCCGCCCGTCGGAAGCGGGCGACCGCGTCGGGCTCGGCGTCCGGCGTGATCTGCACGCTGCCCGGGCGCTGGCTGCCGATGATGGCGACGTACTGCCGGCCGTCGGGCCCGAGGTAGGTGATGGGCGAGTTCCGGAAGTTGGTCCCGGTCCGGAACGTCCAGACGATGTCCCCGGTCCGGGCGTCGAACGCCCGCACAACGCCCTCGTTGGGGCCGCCCTGGAAGAGCAGGTCCCCGCCGGTGGCCATGACCGGCGCGTTGTTGGCGGTCGTGAACTGGACCCGCCAGACCGTCTCGCCCGCCACCGGGTCGTTGGCCTGCAGCTCGTTGACGACCTCGGCGTTGGGCGGCTCCGGGGCGCGGCCGCCGCGCTCGCGGAGCGTGTAGTCGTTCCCGGGCACGTACTCGCCCGTGACCATTCTCAGGCGGTCGCAGCTGTTCGAGGTCGGGGTGTACACGAGCCCGGTGCGCGGGGAGAACGCGTCGTTCTGCCAGTTCCGGGCGGCGATGCCGGGGCACCAGCCGATGGCGACGTTCTCGGCATCCGGCAGGTAGTTCTGTCGATCCTCGAGGTCGGTGAACATCATCTTCGTCATGTCGTAGCGCGGACGGCCGGTCTCCATGTTGATGCCGTCGAAGATGTCGTTGTAGACGAACATCCAGGGCTCGAGGAGCATCTCGCCCGTCGCGCGATCGAACACGTAGAAGTAGCCGTTCCTCGCCGGGCGGACCAGCGCCTTGCGCACCTCGCCGTCGATCTCGAGGTCGACGAGGATGTTCACGTTGGGCTCGTCGAGGTCCCACTGGTCCTGGGGGGTCATGTTGTAGGCCCAGATCAGGTCTCCGGTGTCGGCGTCGCGGGCCAGGATCGACGCGCAGTAGTTGTTGCGGTAGCCGGTCAGGCCTCCGTCCTCGTCGAGCTCGACCACGCCCCACTCCCGGCGGTAGTCCGGGTTCCAGGGGGCGCAGTTGCTCGTGCCGTAGTAGAAGAGGTTGAGCTCGGCGTCGTAGGTGAACCAGCCCCAGACGGCGCCGCCGCCGCGCCGCCACGAGTCGCCCGACCAGGTGTCGAGCGCCGGATTCTCGATGCGATCGTCGGGATAGAAGGGAGCGAAGCGGGACCCGATGCCCACCTCGTTGTTCGGCCCCATGCTGTAGTACCGCCACCGGAACCGGCCGTCGTCGAGGTTGTAGGCGGTGACGTGACCGCGGACGCCGCGCTCGCCGCCGGCCACGCCCACGATGACCTTGTCGCCGACCACCAGCGGCATGCCGGGGACCGTCTCGCCGGTCTCGACGGTCGCGTTCTCCGCCTGCCAGAGCTGCTCTCCGGTCTCCGCGTCGAGCCCGAACACCTGGCCGTCCAGGCTGGCGAAGAAGATCCGGCCGTCGTCGTAGCCCAGGCCGCGGGTCTGCGCGCCGCAGCAGGCGCTCCGCCGGGTCAGCTCCGAGTCGGCGACCTCGGGCCGGAACTCCCACTTGATGAAGCCGTCCCGGGCGAGGTCGAGCGCGTAGACGTAGTTCGGCTCGGGGGTGACGATGTACATCGTGTCGCCGATGACGAGCGGCTGGGCTTCGTACGAATCGTGGATGCCGAGCTGCATGGTCCACGCCATGGTGAGCTGCCCGACGTTGTCGACGTCGATCTGATCGAGCGGGCTGTAGTTCCAGCCCGCGTAGTTGGCGTTCGGCATGACCCACTGCGCCGCGTCGCCGGCCGAACCCTCCTGGGCCGCCGCGGCCGCCGGTACGGCGAGAACGCACAGCAGCGACAGGAGCGGAATCGACATCCGGCCGCTCCGGTTGGTAGACAGACTCATCGTGCACTCCTTGGCTCGGGGCGCGCGCCCCAGGTTCCGCGCCGTCGCTCGCCGGCGTTCACCGTCAACTCGAATCACCGGCGCCCCATCCGGCCGGTGACCCCGACATCCGCCTGGCCCGCCCATCGCCGCATTCGGCCTCCGGTGGGCGTCCAACCAACCATCGTCGAGGAGTCCGCGCCGGCTCCGCGGCGCGAACTCCCCCAGCGGGTGACTCCTGGATCCGCCAATCGTCGCTACGGCTCCGCTTGGCGCCCAACCAACCCCGCCAAGAGTCTGCACCGTTCTACGGCGCAGACTCCTAGAACGGATATCCCGGAAGCCTCGGCGACCGGGGCTGCCAATCCGGCAGCGGCGCCCATCCGTCGCGGTTCGGCATCTCGACCTTCGGCAGGCTCTCGGCGTCGAGCACCAGGTCCTCCGCGATGACATCGTTCCTGTACAGCAGGAACGCCGTCAGCGCGTACACCTGGTCCGCGGTCAGCGACCCCTCCTGGTAGAGCGGCATGCCGCGGTTGATGTAGTCCCAGACCGTCGTCGCGTACGGCGAACGGTACGGGAGTATGCGCCCCGCCGCCCACGGATCGACGTCCGACCCCGGCTCGGTCTTCACCAGCCGGGGGGCGCGCCGGGGAACCCGGCCGCCTTCCAGCTCCCTGCCGTGGCATCCCGCGCAACGTATCCGATAGAGACGCTCCCCGTCCGCGGCGGTGCCGCTCCCCGGCGGGAGCTCCTCGCCGGCGGGACCGATGGAGATGTCCCAGGCACGGAGCTCCTCCGGGGTGGGGGTCCGCCCCACGCCGTAGGTGGGCCCCTGCGCCAGCGCGGCGCCCGCCGTCAGCATCGCCACCGCAAAGATCCCGAGTGCGCCGACGAGAATGAGCTTGCCGCCTGCCGGACGCCCCACCCCGCACAACGACGGGCGGTCGCCGCGTGCGGCCGGCGACTTCACGGCGCTCACCGTCCTAGGCGCGCCCATTGCTGACGCTCCCGTCGCCGGCGACCCGCCACGGCTGAATCGTGTTGTCGAGACCCGGCACGCCGCCGGGCCGGCCGAAGTGCTCGGCGACCTGGGCCTGCAACGGCTGCACCTGGCCCACCTCGTCCGTGCAGCGCGACATGAGCACGGTCTCCTGGCCGTCCCAGCTCCACTGATGGCGGAACCGGGTGTGCGCCATGCGGTGCGCCGTCCCCTGAATCTCGGCCTCGCTCCAGCTCTGGCCGCCGTCGGTGGACACGTCCACCCGGCTGACGGCGCCCCCGCCGGACCACGCCAGGCCGGAGACTTCGTAGAATCCGGGACCGGGCAGCCGCTGCCCCCCGGAAGGGCGCGTGATGACCGACTTGGGCCCGACCTGGTAGCCGAGCGCGGCGCGCGTCGCGTCCCGGCTGAGGTGGCCGTAGTCGTTGTAGTTCAGGTAGTACTCGTCCGTCACCTTGATGCGCCGGAGGTACTTCGTGTTGAAGATGCCCTCGAAGCCGGGAATCAGCAGCCGCAGCGGGAACCCGTTCTGCGGGCGCACCGCCTCGCCGTTCATGCCGTAGGCCACGATGCAGTCGTCCATGGCCTTGGCCAGCGGGAAGCTCGACGCGCCCTTGACGTTCTCGGTCCCCTCCGCGACGACCCAGGCCGCCCCGTCCTTCACGCCGGCCTCCTCGAGCAGCGTGGACAGGAGCACGCCGGTCCACTCGGCGCAACTGGTCATCCCGTGCGTTTCCTGCACGTCCTTGTGCGTGCTTCTCGCCCGGTTCCCCGCGCACTCGATGAAGTGCAGGCGGGTCACCGACGGAAGACGCTTCAGATCCTCCATGGTGAAGATCAGCGGGCGCTCCACCATGCCGTGGATCATCAGGCGGTGCTCGGCCGGATCGATCTCCGGCATGAGCGAGCCGCGGGTGGTGCCCACGAAGTGGAGCGACGACGGCGTGATCGTGCCCACCGAGTCCTGGAGCGGCGCCGCCACGTGGAACACGAGACCGAACGAGTCGGGCGACTCCCGGCCGCCCGGCGGATGCGGTATGCGCACCGAGGTCACGAAGCGCGAGCGCTCGCCGTAGGCGATCAGGTCAGGCTCGCCCCTGACGTACCGCTCCGGCTCCGGCGGCGCCTGGCCGAGGGCCGGCTCCGCCGCTCCCACCGTCAGGCCGCCCGCCAACGCGGCGCCGCCTCGCAGGAATTCCCGACGATCAGGTCGTTTCGCAGCCATGGATCTCTCCTTCGCAGCCTGGCGGTCACCCGCAAATCGTTCTGCCGCAGCCGGCAGTATACCCCGGCAGCCCGCGATGGAGCCGATGGAGCCCCACGTTGCACCAGGAGCGGCGAGGCGCCCGCCCGACGAGTCGTGAGGAGAGCAGGATAGAATCGCCCCGTTCGATCTCCTGGAGATGACGATGCGGAGCACGGCCACGCCGACCGTCCGGGCATTCCTGACCGCCACCGGCCTCCTCGGGGCCGTCCTTCTCGGGGCGGCATCCGCCCTGGGGCAACAGGGCGCGGCCGGCGGCGAGTGGCGCAGCTACGCGGGCGAGGCGGGCGGCACGAAGTACTCGCCGCTCGACCAGATCCATGCCGGCAACGTGCAGGACATGCGCGTCGCCTGGCGGTGGCGCTCGGTCGACCACGAGCTGGCCGACGCCGACCCCGACCTGCGGTTCAATCCGATGCTGCTGGCCACGCCGCTGAAGGTCGGGGGACGGCTCCTGATGAGCACGAACCTGGGCCAGGCGGCCGCCATCGACCCCGCCTCGGGCGAGACGACGTGGGTCTACCGGGCGCTCGAGGACGGCGCGGGGCGGCCGCGCGGCGGGCCCACCCGCGGCGTCGGCTACTGGCACGACCCGGAGCGCGACGACGAGCGGGTCTTCGTGGTGAGCGGCGAGCAGCTCGTGGCCCTCGACGCGAGGACCGGCGACCCGCTGCGGGAGTTCGGGACCGGCGGCAAGGTCGACCTCGCCGCCGGCGTGCCCCACCTCGAGGAGTACCGCTGGACGGCGGCGCCGCTCATCTGCCGCGACACGGTCATCGTCGGCATCTTCACCACCGACCAGTTCGACCGCAGGGACCAGGCGCCCGGCTACATCCGCGGCTACGACGCCGTCACGGGACGGCTGAAGTGGCGGTTCAACACCATCCCGCGGCCGGGCGAGCTCGGGCACGAGACGTGGGAGGACGGATCGTGGGAGCACACCGGCGCCAGCAACGTCTGGACCGTCGCGAGCGCCGACGAGGAGCTGGGCTACGCGTACCTGCCGACCGCCACCCCGACCCACAACTGGTACGGCGGACACCGGCCGGGCGACAACCTGTTCGCGGAGACGCTGCTCTGCCTGGAGTGCGAGACGGGACGCCGCGTGTGGCACTACCAGCTGGTCCACCATGGGGTCTGGGACTACGACACCGGGTCGACCCCGATCCTGGCCGACATCACCGTCGACGGGCGGCCGATCAAGGCGGTCGTGCAGGTGACCAAGCAGGCGTTCGCGTACGTCTTCGATCGCGTGACCGGCGAGCCGGTCTGGCCCATCGAGGAGCGACCCGTGCCGCAGTCGGACGTCCCCGGCGAGCGGACGTCGCCTACCCAGCCGTTCCCGACCCGGCCCGCGCCGTTCGACCGCCAGGGCATCACCGTCGACGACCTGATCGACTTCACGCCGGAGCTTCGGGCAGAGGCCCTGGAGATCTTCGACGGCTACCGCTCGGGGCCGATCTTCACGCCCCCGTCGCTGCGTGACGAGTCGCCGGGCGGCACGCTCGGCACCTTGCAGCTCCCCGGCTGGGTCGGCGGCGCCAACTGGAACGGAGCCGCCTACGACCCCGACACGCAGATGCTCTACGTGCCGTCGATCACGGCGCCGATCCAGATCTGGCTGCGCGAGGCGCCCGACGAGTCGCCGTTCCGCTACCTGCAGGGACCGGCCAGCGTGTGGATCGACGGCCCCCGGGGGCTGCCGCTGGTCAAGCCGCCGTGGGGACGCATCACCGCCATCGACCTCAACACCGGCGAGCACGTCTGGATGGTGCCGAACGGGCCGGGTCCGCGCGACCACATCGCGCTGCAGGACCTCGCGCTCCCGTGGCTCGGGGCTCCCGGGCGGGCGGCGCCGCTGCTGACGAGGACGCTTCTCTTTCTCGGCGACGGCTCGCGGTCGATGCAGGTGGTCCCGCCCCTGGGGGGCGGGCGGATGTTCCGCGCCTACGACAAGGCGACCGGCCGCGTGCTGTGGCAGACCGAGCTTCCCGCCGGCGTCTCCGGCGCGCCGATGACCTATCTGCACGACGGCACGCAGTACATGGTGGTCGCCATCAGCGCGCGCGATCACGACGGCGAGCTCGTCGCCTTCGCCGTGCAGTGACATCGTCGCCGCGGGCGCCGAGGTCTCTCGGTTGCCGCGCGGCGGTCTCGTGGTCGCCGTGCGCGGTCCCTTGGCGCGGTCTCGTGGCGGCCGGCGCCGTCCGTTGGCGGACCAACTCTCGCCGCTCGCGCTCGACCGCGCCTGGGAGTACTTCTGCGTGCACGCCGGCGTCGATCCGGTCTGACTGGCCTGCTCCCCCGCGCGGGCGGCGACTTCCCGACTCTCCGCGCGAGCGCCTCAATCTCGCCGCGCAGGGCGCCTCGCCGCTCTCGCTGCTAGGCGCGGGTCTTCGCCACGTTCCCCGACCGAGGGCACCGACGGAAACCAGCTTGCCGCCGAACGGCCGCTGAAGCCCCCGGGACGGCCATGCCCTGGTGTTCGTGGCGCACCCGTATCGGTCACCGTCCTAACCGGAAACCGGCCGATGCGCCCGGAGGAAGGACCGGATCTGGCGCACCGCGAGTGGAATCCGCTCCACCGGCTGCTTCCACGGGAACATGCTCATCTCGGACCGCGGCGCGAGCATCGCGGCCTCGATGGCGACGTCGTAGGGATGCGCCGGGATGTCGTCGGGCAGGATGAGGATCGGCGTCTGCAGCTCGCGCACGAAGTCCCGGGTCACGGTGAAGACGAAGTCCGCGTCGGTGAGGTACATCCTGGTCAGGAACCGGTCGACCATGTCCATCGTGATCTCGGGCCGGCGCGCGACGAGATCGGGCCCCCAGCCCCCCATGTTGTTGTCGTAGAACAGGGTGGGATGCTCCGCGCTCCACGCGCTCGGCTGCGCCAGCACCGCCGCGACGACGCGATCGGGGGCACGCCGCAGCAGGTTCCAGATGAAGGGGCCGCCGATGCAGAAGCCGAGGACCATGAACTTGTCGATGCCGAGGTGATCCATCACGCCGAGATGGTCGTCGGTATGGGAATCCCACGGCCGATCGATCTCGAGAGGACCGGAGGACTGGCCGCGGTTGGAGTTGCGCAGGTCGGCCGCGATGACGCGGTTCTCTCCCTTGAACTCCTCCAACGGGTTGAAGGGGTGAGTGGCCAGACCGGCGATCGAGGAGTTCAGTCCCCCGCCGGCGATGACGAGCAGCGGGAAGCCGGAGCCGGCCTCCTCGTAGCGGATGCGAACGGGCCCCCTCTCGTAGAAGGACATGGCCGCTCCGTCCTGGCCGGCCTGCCCTGCAAGCGCCCGGGTGGCGGCCAGGACCGTCGCCGCCGCGCCCGTCTTGAGTATCGTCCGTCTGGTCGGATCCACCATCGTGTCCTCCTCGCTGCCACACCCTGGTTCACGACGCGCCGTGCCGGATCGTCCGCGCCGCGGCGGCTCACGCTATCACCCCGCGGTGGCCCTGGCAACCGCGAAGGGGCCCGTTCGGTCGAAGCGCGGTCCGGACGATCACGTGCGCACCGGTCTCGTCGCTGGCGGTCGATGACGGCAGGCGCTATCATGCAGCCGGAGGTGAGCGATGCGTTTTCGACGGCAAGTGTTGACGGTCGTGCTCGGGTTCGGGCTGAGCGGGTTTCAGGGCGTCG
Source organism: Vicinamibacterales bacterium (assembly GCA_965207675.1). Lineage (GTDB taxonomy): Bacteria > Acidobacteriota > Vicinamibacteria > Vicinamibacterales > UBA8438 > JAJEEA01. The sequence goes on along the minus strand of CBDBMY010000011.1, from coordinate 1,054,498 downwards.
GCGAGGCGCAGGAATCCGCGGCGCCGCCCCTGGAAGGCTCACGCGTCACCCGGCTCGACATCACGAGCCGCGAGCCCGCCTTCGGCGGCCGGTCGTTCGGCGCCGTGGGCGCGTACGAGATTCTGCTCGGGACGGCCACCGCCGTCGCCGATCCGGGCGCCCCCCGCGACGCCGCGATCGCGGATCTCGAGAACGCCCCGCGCAACGCGGACGGGCTGGTCGAGTACACCTTCGAGGTCGACATCCTCAAGCCGGTCGACATCACCCGGGGCAACGGCGTCCTCGCGTACGAGGTCAACAACCGCGGCCGCAACATCGTCTTCGGCTACTTCCACGAGGCGGGGCGGGGCTACGCGGCCGGGAACGCCGGCAGCGCGTTCCTCATGAACCAGGGCTACACCTACGTCTCGAGCGGCTGGCTGCACGGCGCGCCGGGCGCCGGCGACCCGCGCCCGGTGCTGGCGACCTTTCCGCTCGCCACCGACGACGGCCGGACGATTACCGGCGCCTCGATGGAGGAGTGGCAGAACCCGGACAGCGCCGCGTTCGGGCGGCTGACCTACCCGGCGGCGACGCTCGACGAGAGCGCCGCGACCCTCACGCACCGCCAGCTCCAGGACGATCCGCGCCAGGCGGTTCCGGCCGACGCGTGGCGCTACGTCGACGACACGACGGTCGCGGTCACGCCGCCCGCGGGCACCGACGCGGGAACCATCTACGAGTTCGTGTACGAGGCCCGGGATCCGATCGTCCACGGCCTCGGCTTCAGCGCCATGCGCGATCTCGTGTCGTTCGCGCGCTACCGCCCGGGCGACGACCGGGGCACCCCCAACCCGCTCTTCGTGGACGGCATGCCGGTGCTCGACCACGCGGTGGCCGTCGGCTCCTCGCAGAGCGGCCGGATGATCAGGGACTTCCTCTACAAGGGCTTCAACGAGGACCCGGCGGGGCGGCGCGTCTTCGACGGCATGACGCCGTACGTGGCGGGCGCGCGCCTCACGTGGGTCAACGCCCGTTTCGCGCAGACGGGCCGCTACACGCGCCAGCACGAGGACCACAACTACCCGATGGACGAGTTCCCGTTCACCTTCGCGACGACGACAGATGCGCTGACGGGCCGGACCGACGGGCTGCTGGCCGCCTGCACCGCCTCGGACACCTGCCCCCGCATCATCCAGGTGGACGCCGACTCCGAGTACTACGGCGCCCATGCCTCGCTCATCGTCACCGACACGAGGGGCCGGGCGCTGGAGCTGCCGCCCAACGTGCGCTACTGGATGCTCGGGACCGCGCACCTGCAGGGCGACGCCGGGTGCCGCGACCCCGCCAACCCGGTGCTGCCGTGGCCGTACTACCGGGCCGCGTTCGACGCGACGGTGCGGTGGGTGCGGGACGGCGTCGAGCCGCCGGCGACGCGCGCGCCCTCGGTGGCCGACGGCACCGCGGTGACGGTCGAACGGCAGGGCGAGCAGTATCCGACCATCCCGGACCGTCCCTACAACGACACGATCAGCACGCTCGGCGTGCGCGACTTCTCGGTCTGGCCGCCGAAGGAGAGCGACGAGCGGTACCCGCTGTTCGTGCCGGGCCTCGACGCCGACGGCAACATCCTGGCGGGGGTCATCGTGCCGGAGGTCGCGGCCCCGCTCTCCACCATGGGCAAGGCGGTTCGCGCCGCGGGCTTCGCCGAGGGCGACCTGTGCGGCGTGAACGGCTCCACGATTCCGTTCCCGCGGACGCGGGACGAGCGGATGGCGTCGGGCGATTCGCGGCCGTCGCTGGAAGAGCGCTACCCCGGCGGCGAGGCAGAGTACGTGGCGCGCTACGGCGAGGCGGCGGACGCGCTGGCCGCCGAGGGGTACCTGCTGCCCGCCGACGCCGAGACGCTCAAGGCGTCGGCCGCCGAAGCGTGGCGCGCAGCCGTCGCCGCGCCGTGACCCGCGAAGGGCGGCCGTCGGCGCCTTGACGCGCGGAGGGCGGCCACCGCGGCGCCCTGACGCGTGCAGATTCGCCGACGCCGAGACACTCGGCAGTCTGCCGCCGACGGCGCGTGGCGCGTAGCCATCGCCTGACGCGCGGAGGTTTGTGACGTCGGTCCACTTGCCTCCGGCCGCGCCCGGGATTGGACGTACTTGTATGATGCGCCGGAAGGAGATCCGCATGTCCACTATCCGTATCGGCCTGCTGCTCGTCATCGGTCTGGGTCTGGCCGTCGCCGGGGCCCGGCCGGCGGCCAATTCCGAGGCGACCACCGGCGTCGCGCCCGAGTTCCAGTACATCGGCAAGCTGGCGTTCGGCCCCGAAGGCGTGCTCTTCGCCGCCGACGCCCAGGAGGTGTCCATCACCGCCCTGCATCTCGGCGAGGAGATGGCCGGCGGGACGCCGGGGACGCGGGACGTGCCCGCGATCGACCGGAAGGTCGCCGCGCTGCTCGGCATCGACGCCGGCAACCTGCTGATCACCGACATGGTGGTCGACCCGCGGACACGCAACACCTGGCTCTCGGTGATGCGCGGGCTCGGCGCCGGCGCGGTGCCGGTCCTCGTGCGCGTGGACGGCGCGGGCGAGATGGAGGTCGTCTCCCTCGACGAGGTCCGCTACACGCGCATCGGGGTGCCCAATCCGCCGCCGGCCGAGACGCCGCTGGTGCTCGCGGGGGGGCGGGAGATCCCCATCGCCAACTATCCCGACCAGGTCGACCCCGCGGGGCTGATCGGCGTGCAGACCATCACCCACATGGCCTTCATCGACGGCAACCTCTTCGTCTCGGGCCTGTCGAACGAGGAGTTCGCGTCGAAGATGCGGGTCATCCCCTATCCGTTCCGGGTGGCGGACGCGGGGACGAGCGTCGAGATCTACCACGGGTCGCACGGCCAGATGGAGACGTTCTCGCCGGTCTTCACGTTCGTGCCGTACGAGATCGACGGCGAGCCGTCGATCGTCGCCAGCTACCTGTGCACGCCGCTCGTCAAGTTCCCGATCGCGGCGCTCGAGCCGGGCAGCAAGATCCAGGGGACGACCATCGCCGAGTTCGGCAACCGCAACCGGCCCATCGACATGATCGTCTACGAGAAGGACGGGCAGGACTACATCCTGCTGTCGAACAATCAGCGCGGCGTGATGAAGGTGCCCACGGAGCCGTTCGGCGCCGCGGACGCCATCGCCGACCCGATCCCCGACACGGCCGGCGTGCCGTTCGAGACCATCGAGTCGCTCGAAGGCGTGCGGCAGCTCGACCGGCTGGATGCCTCCCGGGCGATGCTGCTCGTCGACGCCGCGGGCGGCGGGCTGAACCTGGAAGCGGTCGCGCTGCCGTAGGCGCCTGCAGACGATGAGACACGAGGCGAGGGCGGCCGCCGTGGTGGCGGCGGCCCTCGCGCTCGCGGCCGGATGCTCGCAGCCGGGCGGCCCGGCGCCGGAACCCGCCGCGGGCGCGCCGCGCATCCTGTTGGCCGCCCCGCCCTCCGGGCAGCGGACCATCGACGTCGCGGGGCTGGCGGCCGCCGACCTCGCGCACCTCGAGCGCGCCAACCTGTCGCGCGACGCGTGGCAGGCCATCCTGCGCGTCCAGGTCGCGCAGGCCGATCCGGCCCCCGCGGAGCTGCCGCCGGTGCTCGGCGAGCATGCCGTGCGCGACGGCGTGCTGCGCTTCACCCCGCGCTTTCCGTTCGATGCGGGTCAACGCTACGAGGTGGCGTTCGATCCGTCGCCCCTCCCGTCCGCGCACGGCGCACCCACCCCGCCGCGCGCGCTCCGCGCGACGGTCGAGGTGCCGGCTCCCGACCGCGCGCCGTCGACCCGCGTCGTCGCCGTCTACCCCACCGGTCCCGAGGTGCCCGAGAACCACCTGCGCCTGTACGTCGTCTTCTCGGCCCCGATGGGGCTGGGCGCGGGCGGCGCGCACGTCCGGCTGCTCGACGAGCACGGCGAGCCGGTGGCCGACCCGTTCCTGCCGCTCGACGTCGACCTGTGGAACGCGGACCGCACGCGCTACACGGTTCTCTACGACCCCGGGCGCGTCAAGCGCGGCATCCTGCCGAACGCCGAGCTGGGCCGTCCGCTGTCGGCGGAGCGCACTTACACCCTGGTGATCGACGCGGCGTGGCGCGACGCCGCGGGCCAGCCCCTCGTCGCGCCGTTCCGCCGGGAGTACCGGGTGGGTCCGCCCCGGGAGCGCGCCCTCGACCCCGCCGCCTGGCAGATCGACCTCCCGAGCGAAGGCACGCAGGACCCTCTCGCGGTGCGCTTTCCGGTGCCGCTCGACTACGGCCTCCTGCAGCGCGCGCTCCACGTGGCGGACGGCGGCGGCCGCCCGCTGGCCGGGGAGATCCGGGTGGAGCAGGGCGAAACGCGCTGGACCTTCACGCCGCGCGCGCCGTGGCGGCCGGGCGAGTACCGGCTCGTCGCGGCGCCGACCCTCGAGGACGCCGCCGGCAACCGCATCGGGCGGCCGTTCGAGGTCGACGCGGCCGAGGGTCCCGGTCCCGCGCGCGCCCGCGGCGCCGTGGTGCCGTTCCGCATAGGCGGTCCTCTCGCGGGACTCCAGCTTGGCGAATCGCGCCGCGACGGCCGACTGCTATCATGGTCGCCGTCAGCCGGCGAAGGCCAACCGCGGGCCGTCGGGTTCCGCGGCGGAGAGCATCCATGAACAGACGCGACTTCATCAGGACGTCGGTCGGCGCCGGGCTTCTCGTATCGGCCTACCCCAGGTCCCTGTTCGCGCGGTTCCAGACGGAGGGGCGCCGCGGGACCATGTTCGACAAGATCTGGGACGCCCACGTCATCGCGAACCTCGGCGGCGAGACCGACCTGCTCCAGGTCGACCGCTGCATCGGCGGGAGCCCCACCCAGGTGATGCGGCTCGTCCGGGAGGGCGTCGAGCTCCGGAACCCCGAGATCTTCTACAGCGTGCCCGACCATACCGTCTCCACCTCGCCCGCCCGCTACGACGACCCGTCGCTGGGATGGGGCTGGCAGGCGTACGAGGAGCTCGCCGACGAGATGCGGGAACTGGGCTTCACCAAGGCCTTCGGCCAGTCCGATCCGCGCTACGGCATCATGCACATCGTCGGCCCCGAGACCGGGCTCAGCCAGCCCGGCATGGTGCTCTGCGCGGGCGACAGCCACACCTGCACGCACGGGGCGATGGGCCTGATCTCGTGGGGCGGGGAGAACTCCGAGAACATCCTGCGCACCGGCACCGTCATCCGGCGCCGGCCCCGCACCATGCGCGTGACCATCACCGGCGCCCTGGGCCCGGGGGTCAGGGCGAAGGACGTCATCCTCCACACCATCGCCCGGCTCGGCACCGACTCGGGCACCGGCTACGCGGTGGAGTACGCGGGTCCCGTCGTGCGCGCCCTGTCGCAGGAGGCCCGCTTCTCGGTCTGCAACCTCGCGGTGGAGATGGCCTCGCCGACGGGCATGGTCAGCCCCGACGACACCACCTTCGAGTACCTCGCGGGCCGGGAGTTCGCCCCCTCGGAACGCTACTGGGAGCAGGCGCTCGCGTTCTGGCGCACGCTGTCGACCGACGACGACGCGGTGTTCGACCGCGAGGAGACCATCGACATGACCGGGGTGGAGCCGCAGGTCACCTGGGGCATCAACCCGGAGCATGCGATCGGGATCGGCGAGCGGATTCCCGATCCCGACCTGGCCCCCGCGAGCAAGCGGGCCACCTACCGCCAGGCCATCGAGTACAGCCGGCTCACGCCGGGCGAGCCGATCCTGGGGACGCCGGTCGACGAGGTGTTCATCGGGTCGTGCGTCGAGAGCCGCATCAGCGACCTGCGCGCGGCCGCGGCCATCGTGGAGGGCCGCCGGGTCGCGTCCACCATCGCCTCGGCCTGGGTCGTTCCGGGGTCGAACGCGGTGAAGGCCCAGGCCGAGGCGGAGGGCCTCGACCGCATCTTCACGGACGCGGGATTCGAGTGGCGCGAGTCGGGCTGCTCGAAGTGCTACGGGTCGAACGGCGACTACGTCGAGCCCGGCCACCGGTGCATCTCGAACTCGAACCGCAACTACATCGGCCGCCAGGGACGGGAGACGAACACCATCCTGGCCAGCACGACCACCGTCGCCGCCTCGGCCATCGCCGGCAGCGTCGCCGACGTGCGCACGTTCCTGTAGGAATCGGCGCCGTGAAACGGCGCGGATTCCTGGCGGGTCGGTTGGGCGCCAAGCGGAGGCCGCAGCGCGACCTTGCGGTCGCGTTCGGCGACGGTTGGCGGGCGAGGAGTCGGCGCCGTGGAACGGCGCGGATTCCTGGCGGATCGGTTGGGCGCCCAAGCGGAGGCCGCAGCGCGACCTTGCGGTCGCGTTCGGCGACGGTTGGCGGGCGAGGACTCGGCGCCGTGAAACGGCGCGGATTCCCGGCGGGTTGATTGGGCGCCCAGCGGAGCCGTCAGGCGACCATCGGCGGGCGAGAGGCGCGGACCTTCCCGCACTGGAGGACTCGAAGCATGGGACAGGAGATCCGGCGCGGCGGGAACGCCTTCGACGTGCACGAGGGCCTGGCCGCGCCCTTCATGTTCGACAACGTCAGCACCGACGTGATCGCGCCGGCCCTGACCAACCTGACCGCGGGGCTCGGCGCGCCCCGCGGCGGCCTCGGGTCGAACCGGGGCGCGACGGCGTTCGCCAACATCCGCTACAACGCGGACGGCTCGCCGAGGCGGGACTTCGTCTTCAACCAGGAGGCGTACCGGACCGCCTCGATCATGATCGTCGGCAAGAACTACGCCACCGGCAGCTCGCGGGTCACCGGGGTCACCCGCCCCCTCGTCGCCTGGGGCGTCAGGGTCTACATCGGCGAGAGCTTCGGGCCGATCTTCCTGACCAACGCGGTGCAGTACGGGGTGCTGACGGTCGAGCTGCCGCGGGAGACGCTGAACGAGATCGTGGCGTGGGTCGAGTCGCACCACGGCGTCAGGATGAGGGTGGATCTGGAGCGGCAGCTGATCGAGATGCCGGGACGCGATCCCATCCCGTTCGAGACCGACCCCCGGGTGCGGAACAAGCTGCTGAACGGCCTGCACGACCTCGAGGAGATCGCGCCCCACCTCCCGGCGGCCCGGGCCATGCGGGAGCGCGACGAGCAGGAGCGCCCCTGGATCTACCAGCCGGGCGACCCGCGGTGACGAGGCGCCCGACTGCCATGATTCGACCCGCGCCCCGGTTCGTGCGTCATACCGGTGTCGCGGCCCCCTTCCGGCAACCGGACCTCGAGAGCGAGCTGATCGCCCCGGTCGGGGCCGATCTCGAGGATCTGCACGCCGTGCACCTGGACCCGGGCAACGTGCATCTCGAGGGCCACGCCCACGACGGGTCCTGGGCCGGCCGCCACGCCTTCCACGGGTTCCGATACCGGCCCGACGGCACCGAGAACCCGGACTTCGTCCTCAATCAGACGCCGTATCGCGACGCCTCGATCCTCATCGCGGGAAGGAACTTCGGCCAGGGCAGCCAGCAGGCGTTCGCGGCCATACGGCTCCGGCAGTGCGGAATGCGCGTCGTCATCGCGCCGAGCTTCGGTCCGGTGTTCCACGACGACTGCTTCGACTTCGGTCTTCTCCCGGTGACCCTCGACGAGCCCGTGGTCGCCGGGCTCGCCCTTCGCGTCAGGGAGAACCCCGGGATCGAGACGACGGTCGACCTCGCGAGGCGGGTAGTCGAGCGTCCCGGCATGGCAGCCGTTCCCTTCGAGATCGATCCGAGACGGCGCATGAGCCTGCTCCAGGGGGTGGACACGACGCTCGACGAGCGACTCAAGCACCGCGACAGCGCCGAGGCGATGAGGAAACGGGACCGGCGGCTGCGCCCCTGGCTCTACGACGGCCCCGACCGCCGCGACCCCTGAGAGGGTTCGCCCCACGCACACCCGGGTCGCGGCCGGGGGTCCATCCCCGGTGTGCGGGGAAGCTCGTTCGCCCCACCCACACCCGGGTTCGCGGCCGGTCTGGCAGCCGCGACATCTCGCCGGGCTGCCCGCGCCATGGTAATGAAGCTCGCCGTCGCCGACGTCCCCGCGCAAGGGAACCGGCGGTGGCCGGGTTGGGAGACCGATGAACGAAGCGCACATGAAGCGGGCCGTGGAGCTTTCCCGGCGCGGCATGGAGTCGGGGCACGGCGGGCCGTTCGGCGCCGTGATCGTGCGCGACGGCGCCGTCGTCGGCGAAGGCTGGAACGAGGTCCTGAGCTCGAACGACCCGACCGCCCACGCCGAGGTGGTGGCCATCAGGAACGCGTGCCGCGCTTTGGGGACCTACGACCTGTCGGGTTGCGAGATCTACGCCAGCTGCGAGCCGTGCCCGATGTGCCTGGGCGCCATCTACTGGTCGCGCATCGGAAGGGTGTACTTCTCCATCGGCCGGCACGACGCCGCCGGCATCGAGTTCCGCGACGAGTTCATCTACGAGGAGCTGAGGAAACCGATGGCGCAACGCGCGTTGCCGCTGGTGCACGTCCCGTGCGACGGGGCTCTGGACGTATTCGCCAGCTGGCAGCGGTTGCCGCGTCACACCACCTACTGAGCCGGCTCGAGAGGCCTCCGCACAGACTCCCGGCCGCCTCCCGGCTCCACGGCGCGGCCACCGCGAGGCGACTGCTTCCCCCCGAGCGGGACTCGCACCCGCTGAGGGACAGCGCCTTTCACGGCAAACCGAACACGAACAGGTTGTTCCCCTGGCTGGGGCTCAGCTCCGGGGTCAGGTTGATGAACCGCGGCGTGCCCGTGCTCACCGCCACGTACTGCCGCCCGTCGACCGCGTAGGTAATCGGGAAGCCCGACACCGACGAGCCGAGGTTGACCTCCCACAGCACCTCGCCGGTCTCCTGGTCGAAGGCGCGGAAGCGGCCGTTGACGTCGCCGCCGAAGACGAGGCCGCCGCCGGTGGCGACGAGCGACATGGTGGCGGCGCGCTGCTCGTGGACCCAGGCGGTCTCGCCGGTCTCGGCCGAGATGGCCCAGACCGCGCCGACCTGGTCGGTGCCCGGGGCTATCTCGGGGCGCCAGTTGATGGCGTAGATCGAGGTGCTCTCGGGGCCCTCGGCGATCATCTGCGCGCAGACGTTGCGCAGCGGCATGTACATGGTGTTGGTCAGCGGGCTGTAGGCGCCCGCCTCCCAGTCCTTGCCGCCGCTGGCGTGGGGGCAGGTGAGCACCTGCTGCCCCGCCCCGGTGAAGATGAGCTCGGGGTTCTCGGTGACCGCCCCCGAGGCGCCGTCGATGTGGCTGATGACGTTCTGGGTGATGGTGGGCCTGGCCCACAGGAACTCGCCGGTCTCGCGGTCCAGCGTGTAGACGACGCCGGTCTTCCCGGGAATGCCGGTGATGACCCGGCGCGTCTCGCCCGGCTGCACGCCGGGATTGATCCAGTCGACGGCGGCGGCGTCGGGGGCGACGGCGGTGTCGACGAGCAGCCGCTCGAAGGGATGGTCGAGGTCCCAGTGGTCGTTCAGGTGCTGGTAGTACCAGGCGATCTCCCCGGTGTCGGCGTCGAGGGCGAGGGTCGAGTTGTGGTACAGGTGCCGGAGGTCGGCGCCCCCGATGAGGAACTTCGGGGCCGGCGAGGTGACCGACGTCCCGATGTAGAGCAGGTTCAGGGCGGGGTCGTAGCTCGGCACCATCCACGCCCCGACGTGCCGGCGCTCCTCGAACGGCACCCCGCCCCAGGTCTCGTCGCCCGGCTCGCCCGGCGCGGGGATGGTGCGCCGGCGCCACAGCTCGCGGCCGGTGTCGGGGTCGTGGGCGGTGATGACGCAGGCGTCGGGCCCGCCCGCGGGCATGCAGCTCCGGCCCGAGACGACCTTGCCGTCGGCGACGATGGGCCCCGAGCTCTGGGTGGCGGGATGGGTCCGGTAGTCGAGCACCTGCGTCTCCCACACCATCCGCCCGGTCTCGGCGTCGAGGGCGAAGATGTGGTCGTCGGCGCTGGTGTCGAGGATGGTCGAGCCGTAAATGGCGATGTTCCGGTTGTTCTCCCAGAGGGTGTTGAAGACGTAGTCGGCGATGTCGTCCGGCACCTCGCGGCGGTGCTCCCAGACGAGGTCGCCGGTGACCGCGTCGATGGCCTGGATGACGTCGGCGGGGTTGGGCATGTAGAGGACGCCGCCGTAGGCGAGGGGCGTGCCCTGCTGGCGCCCCTCGGTGAGGGCGCGGGTCCAGACCATGCGCAGGTCGCCGACGTTGTCGCGGTCGATCTGGTCGAGCGGACTGTAGCCCCAGCCGTCGAGGGTGCGGCGCCACATCAGCCAGTCGCCGTCCGCCGGGTCCTGCAGCATCTCGTCGGTGACCGGCACGAAGTCGGACGCCGGCTGGGCCTGCGCGGCGGGCGGCGTCAGGGAGACGACGGCCGCCGCCACGACGGGCATCAGGAGCACGCCGAGCAGACGCGGAACCCTGCGAAGGGCCGAAGATCGGGTCGGTATCCAGAATCTCATGCTCGATGAACCTCCGCGAATGGGTCGGCCATGTCCATCACCCGCGCATGCGTGATGTCGGTTCCGGTCGCCGGCCGTACGCACGACGATGAAACGGTGGCCACGGCCGCGGTGTTGCCGTCGAGAGCATGGAACTCGACCTCGAAGGCCGCGCCACCGCGATGGACATGCACGATCGTGCCGACGTCGCCAACCTTTAGATGTGAGTCGGAAACGTCCGCGGTGAGCACGACACGATCATGTTCCACGAACATCCGGCAGCTTCTTCATTCCGGCGAGTCAGCCGGATCAGCGGTTCCGCTCGTACGGCGCGCCGGTCCCCGACGACCCCACGAAGAAGCGCGACCCGTCGGGGAAGGTGATGTCGCGCGCGTTCGCGGTGTTCGAGCCGTCCTTGGCCCCGAAGCCGTCGATGACGAGCTCGGTGCCGTTCGGGATGGAGTTCTTGTTGAGCCCGCGCCGCATCAGCGAGTTGGGCGCGCCGCACTCGACGGCCCAGGTCGTCACCGTGCCGTCGTCGGCGGTGACGTCGACATGGATCCACGAGTGGGGGTTGATCCACTCCGTGCGCGACACCGTGCCCGTGAGCTGCAGGGGCCGGTTGGCGTCGAACTCGGCCGAGAAGGCGTGGTGCGCCGACGCCGGGGCGGCCGGCGCGAGCAGGACGAGGGCGCCGGCCGCGGCGATGAACGAGGTGGCAGTCTTTCTCATCGGTCTCACCTGATGGGGGTCACCCGGTCTCACATGATGGGGGTCACCCGGTCTCACCTGATGGGGGTCACCCGGATGTCGTCGAGGTCGGCGCCGGTCATGAGCGACAGGTTGCGCCCGTTGCCCTCGTGACAGGCGTACTCGAACAGCATGTGGCCCTCGGGGGCCCGCCGCAGCGCGTCGAACTCGATGGTCCACGGCTGGGTGAAGACCTCGGGGTCCTCGATGGTCGCCCGGTAGCGGATGGTGTCGTCGTCGACCAGGGTGAAGCGTTCGACCACGTGCAGGTTGCCGCTGTGGAACGTCCCGTGCCCCGACGTGAGGGCGCTCGCCGGCGCCCCCTCGGGGGGCGCGCCGTGGCCCACCGGCCAGGTGTTGTCGGTGAAGTTGGCGACGTCGACGACGAGGGTGTTCCCCTCCCAGCGCCCGCGGGAGTCGCCCATGCCGAGGCGGATCTCGGGGTCGGGATGGGGGCTGCCGTCCAGCGGGATGTAGCGCGAGTGGTGGTTCCACTCGTAGAGGATGACCACGTACCCGGGCACCTGCAGGATCTGGTAGGTGTTGTAGCCCACCGGCAGGTGTGCGCGCGGCAGGGCGGCGGGGAGGCACTTGACCCGCGGGTCGAGGTGCTCGAGCTCGTCCTGCCGCGCCATCACCTCGCCCCGGCGCTCGGACGCCCACGGCTGGAACGGAATGCGGCCGTCGGGCGGGTCGACGACCATCGGCCTCTGGACGCGCCCCGGGCGCGGCGGCGCGTCGGGGTCGGGCTCGAAGAAGCGGGAGAACGCGGCCCCCTGGCCGAGGTTGGCACCCTCGGGGGGACGCCACGAGTCGTTCGCGGCGGTCTCCATGGGCTGGGAAGCGCCGGGCAGGTAGTAGCCGCGGAAGTCGGGGTCGCCCCACGGCGTGCGCGGGGGCTCGTAGTCGCCGTCCTGGCCGGCGGCGGGGGCCGCCGCCAGCGCGAAGAGCAGCGCCGCGCCGAAGGCTCGTCGAGCGCTCATCATCTTGCTCCTTGTCCCTGCTCGACCGCCAACTGCAGGAGATGGTCGACGCAGTCGTAGTCGAGTATCTGCAGGCCCTCGTCCATCCGCCGGTAGAGCGTCATGCGCATCGTCCACGGCCGGGTGAACACGTTCGGGTCCTCGAGGGTGACCTCGTAGTCGATGTGGTACGGCGTGGTCGGGGTGTAGCGCTCGACCACTTGCAGGGCGTCGCTGTGGAAGTTGCCGGCCGCGTCGAGCCACGTGCGCCCGTTGAAGTAGGTCGTGTCGACCACCAGGGTGTCGCCCTCCCAGTGCCCCCGCGAGTCGCCCATCCAGAAGTCGTTGGGCAGGGGATGCGGGCTGCCGTCGGTGTAGATGATGCGGACGGCGTGGGCGAACTCGTAGGTGACGACGACGTGGTCGGGCGTCTGGAGGATGCGGAACGGGAACGGCATGTAGGTGATGCGCGGCACCCCCGGCAGATAGCACTGCCGCACCGGGTCCGCGGTCAGCCGGTTCGCGTAGTTCTCCTGCTGCTGCTCGGCCGCCCACGGCTGGTAGGGGATCTCGCCCCCCACCACCACCCCGAGGCCGGCGGGAATGCCGTCCTGGGCGTTGTGGGGACGGATGTCCCAGGCCGCCGAGTTGAGCACCTGCCAGAAGCCGCTGAGGTCGGGATTCCCCTCCGGGGTCCGGGGGCCGTCGTAGCCGGAGGCGGCATCCGCCTGGGGCTGCCCTCGCCCGGCCTCGGGCGGCGCGGAGGCGGCCGGCGGAGCGGCGCCGACCTGGGGTTGCTCTCCTCCCGCCTCGGACGGTGCAGAGGCCGCCGCGGTGGCAGCGGGCGGCTCCACCGGCGGGCCGGACAGCTCGTCGAGGTAGCCGACGACCTGCCGCACCTCGTCGTCGCTCAGCTCGCGCGTCGAGATCGGGGGCATCTGGCTGTAGCCCTCGCGCACCACCGCGAGCACGTACTCGGCGTCGTAGCCGAGGGGGACGAGGCCGGGGGCGATGTCGCCGCGCCCCCCCGCCCCGTGACAGAGCTGGCACACCCGCTGGTAGGGCTCGGCGCCGGGATGGTCCTGCACCGCGGCGGCGGGGGCGGCCGTGCTCAAGACGATGGCCGCGATGCACGCGACCACGAGCCCGCCCGAAACGCCGGCCCCGGAGTCGCCGCCGGCACCGCCGATTGCCGCCCCACCGGACCCGCCGGGCGTCGGCGAGGTTCGACGGCGCTCAGACCTGGCCCGGGAGCCGCCTCCCCGCGGCGCGCCTCCCCGTCCGACCCGGGCGCTGTCGATGCGCCCGGCGCCATGCCATCGGCCGCTACTGGTCCTGCGCCGCATCGCGCTCCTCGGCCCGGTGGCCGGCGAGAATGCCGTCCATCCCGTAGTTGCCCTCATGGCACGCGTACTCCCAGACCTGGTCGGCCGAGTAGAGCATCGGCACCTCGACCGTCCACGGCGCCGTCCAGGTCGCGGGGTCCTCGACCGTGAACTCGTAGAGCAGGGTCTCGGCGTCGATGCGCGTGAAGCGCTCCTGCAGGGTCATCGCCGTCGTCGCCCCGTAGCGCTCCGTGAACGAGTTCTTGTTGTAGAAGTTCGTGGTGTCGACGACCAGGGTGTCGCCCTCCCACCGCCCGCGCGAGTCGCCCATCCACTGGGTCACCCCTTCGTGCAGCGAGCCGCCGTCGAGGGGGATGATGCGCGCGTCGTGGACCATCTCGTTCAGGATCACCACGTGGTCGGCGGTCTGGAAGAGCTGCATGTGGTTGTTGTAGGCCCGCGGCTCCATCGGCGGCCCCGAGTTGAAGCCGAGCACGCAGCGCTCGCCCACGCTGCGGTCCTCCCACGAGTCGGCGGGGTGCGCGGCCCGGTACTCGGCCCGCGCGTCGGCCCGCGCCTGCCCCTCGGCCGACAACGGCGGGATGCGGCCGTTGGGCGGGTCGACGATCAGCGACGTCCGCCGCGAGCCGACCGTGCGGGTGCCCCGGTCCATCCAGAAGTTGTTGTAGGCGCCGACGTTGCCCCCGGCCTCGGTCCGTTGCGCGGCCTGGTTCCACAGCCGGGCGTTCCGCTCCACGACCTCCTGTTCCTGGTTCGCCGCTTCCTCCTCGGTCAGGAACGCCTGTTCGCCGAGCTCCTCGGGGCGCTGCAGCGGCGTGATGGTCCGGAAGTCCCAGACCCCCTGCAGGTCGGGGGCTCCCCACGGCGTCCGCGGCGACTCCGACGCCTCGTTCTGGGCCAGCGCCGGGGCCGGCGCCGACAGCACGAGGGCGGCGAGCACGGCCAGCCCCGCAGCGAGCATTCGATGGTTCATGACGTTCCTCCTGATGTGACGCGAGCCTGATTATAGCCGGCTCCGGACGGTCCCACGTCGCGAGTTCAACAGACTCCCCGCGCCGGAGAGCCTGCGGTGCGGGTCATGGCAGAATACACTGTCGACCGTTCATCGTCTGCGAGGTGCCAGTCGACTGCCAGCGCCACCCCATCTGGGGCCAAGATCATGTCGACCCGCCAAGACCGCCCAGCCGCCCCCATCATTCCGGCGGACCGAGGCCGTCTGCAGGATGTCCGCACGGCCGTGACCGACTTGCGCAACCTGCGCAAGGAAATCGCCGCACGACAAGGGTGCGAGGCGCAACTCACCGACGCCGACGTCAAGTCCCTGCTCGAGGCCGGACGCCGCTGAGCGACGCCTTCGCCAAGCCAATTGCGAGCAGCGGCCGGGTCCCTTCGAAAGCGACTGATGATCACGTCTCTGCTCCAACGCCTCCGGGCCCGCCCGGAATGGAAGTTCCTGGCCATCCTGCCCCGCGCCAACCCGTTCCTGGCTTCGGCGTGGTGGAGCGCGCTGGTCGTGCGCAGCCTCCTGCCCGCCCTGCTGGCCGTCGCGATGGGCGTCCTCGTGGGCGCGGTCGAGGCGGGCGGCGGCCTCGCCTGGCCCCTCGCCGGCGTGGGCACGGTGTTCGTCCTGCTGCAGGTGCTGCCGCCGCTGCACACCGCCGCGGGCAACAACCTCGGCAGTGCCGCCGCGGCCTGGCTCTACGACGAGCTGACGGTCGCCTGCGTCGAGCCTCCCGGCATCGGTCACCTCGAGGACCCCGAGCTCGCGGGCGACCTGACGATGGCGCGCGACTTCGACCTCGGCATCAGCGGGCCGCCGCTCTACATCTCGATGGATTTCATCGCGTCGGGCCTCATCGAGCTGCTCGCCGGGCTGACCGCCTGCGCCCTCCTCTTCGGCTACGCGTGGTGGGCCCCGCTCGTGCTCGGCGGCGCGTGGCTCGCCACCCACTGGCTGCTGCGCGAGAGCGGGGTCTGGAAGGACCGCCAGACCGACGCGGTGCGCGAGGCGCAGCGGCACGCCGACTACGCGTACCGGCTCGCCGTCGACGCGCCCGCCGCCAAGGAGCTGCGGCTGTTCGGCCTCGCCGGCTGGACCGTCGACCGCTTCCGGCGCCACCGGCGGCGGCTCCACGACCTGCGCTGGGAGGCGACGAAGCTGCGCGAGCGTCCGGTCGCGGCGAGCCTGGCCCTGGTCCTGGCCGCCAACGCCGTCGTGTTCTGGTCGCTCGCCACCGACGTCACCGCCGGAGCGCTGCCGCTCGACCGCCTCGTGACGTTCGCGAGCGCCGCCGTCGCCGCCAGCATGATCGCCTTCGGCGGCCTGTCGTGGGCCCTCGACGGCGCCGGCGCGCCCACCGCGGCGGTGCTGCGCCTGCGCGAGGCGATGGCCGCCCGCGGCGCGTTGACCTCGGTCCGGAGCCGGCGGCGGACCGGCCGAGGCGCGAGATCCGCTTCTCGGGCGTGCGCTTCGCCTATCCCGCCCGCCCGGACCGGCCGGTGCTGGACGGGTTCGACCTGACCCTGCCCGCCGGCTCGTCGCTCGCCATCGTCGGCCAGAACGGCGCCGGCAAGACCACCCTCGCCAAGCTGCTGTGCCGGCTCTACGAGCCGCAGGCGGGCGCCATCGAGGTGGACGGCGTGGACCTGCGCGAGCTCGACCTCGAGTCGTGGCGCGCGCGCATCACCGCGGTGTTCCAGGACTTCGCGCGCTTCGAGCTGCCGCTGGCCGACAACGTGGCCCCGGCCGGCGCGCCCGAGGCGGTCGTGCGCGGCGCGCTCGCGGAGGCGGGGGCCGCCGACCTCGCCGGCCTCGACACCGTCCTCGCCCGCGGATACGACGGCGGGACCGAGCTGTCGGGCGGCCAGTGGCAGCGCGTGGCCCTGGCCCGGGCCCTCGCCGCGGTGCGGCAGGGGGCGGGCGTCGTGCTGCTCGATGAGCCCACCGCGCAGCTCGACGTCCGGGGCGAGGCGGAGATCTTCGAGCGCATTCTGAAGGCGACGCGCGAGGCGACGACCATCCTCATCTCGCACCGCTTCTCGACCGTCCGCCACGCCGACCGCATCTGCGTCCTCGAGCACGGGCGCGTCGTCGAGCTGGGCACCCACGACGAGCTGATGGCGCGGGGCGGGCGCTATCGGACCATGTTCGACCTGCAGGCGCAGCGCTTCGCCGAAGAGGAAGAGGCAGGCCTCGATGCCCTCGACTGAGCCGGCGCACCCCGCCGACGACATGCCGGCGGCGCTGCCGTCGATGTGGCGCGCGCTTCGGCAGCGATACGCGGAAGAGCAAGAGGCGGGCCTCGATGTCCTCGACTGAGCCGCGCACCCCGCCGACGACATGCCGGCGGCGCTGCCGTCGATGTGGCGCGCGCTCCGGCGCGGCTTCGACGCCGAGCCGGCGCTGCTGACCGTCGCGTTCGCGCTCGCCCTGCTCGCGGCCCTTCCCGACGCGCTGATGGCGGTGTGGCTGAAGCTGCTCGCGGACGGGCTGCTCGGGGACGACTCCACCCTGGTTGCCGTCGCCGCCGGCGGCCTCGCCGCCTCGGCCACCCTGACGTGGGTGCTGCGCGTCGTCAGCGACCGTACCCAGCGCCGCTTCCGCGACCGGGTCACCATCGCCCTGGAATCGCACGTCGCGGGGCTGCAGGCGAACGTCGCCACCGTCGAGCACCACGAGCGGCCCGACTATCTCGACCGGCTCGCGATCCTGCGCAACCAGGTGTTCGTGCTCGACCACATGTACATGTCGCTGTTCACCACCGCCGGCTGGATCCTGCGCCTCGCGGTGACGGTCGGCCTGCTCGTGTCCATCCACCCCGCGCTGGCCCTCCTCGCCCTCTGCGCGCTGCCGACGGTGGCGACCGCCTCGTGGCGCCCCGCGGTGGAGCGCGCGGTCGAGCAGCAGGGCGCGCAGGCGCAACGCCTCGCGCGGCACCTGTTCGACGCCGCCACGACCGCCGCCCCCGGCAAGGACGTCCGCGTCACCGGCATCGGCCGGCGCCTCGTGCGCGACCGCCGCGCCGCCTGGGAGCGTTGGTACCGCCCCGTCGCCGCCGCCCGCTGGGCCAGTGCCGGCTGGCACGCCGTCGGTTGGAGCGTCTTCGCGGCCGGCTACGTCGGCGCCGTGGTCTTCGTCGCGGCCGGGCTGCGGGCCTCGCCCGGCGACGTCCTGCTGCTGCTCGCGGCGGGCTCGCGGCTGGCCGGCTACGTCAGCGCCACCGTCGGCGAGATCGGCTTCCTGCGCGGCATCTGGCTCGACGGCTCGCGGCGCCTGGCGTGGCTGGAGGACTACGCCGCGGCCCAGGCCGAGCGCGCCGACCGGCCGGCGCCGGCGGCCATCGAGCGCGGCATCGCCCTCGAGAACGTGTCGTTCGCCTATCCGGGCACCGAGCGCCTGGTGCTCGAGAACGTCGACCTCACCCTCCCCGCCGGCGCGGTGGTGGCACTGGTCGGCGAGAACGGGGCCGGCAAGACCACGCTCGTCAAGCTGCTGGGCAAGATGTACGAGCCGGGCGCCGGCCGCATTCTCGTCGACGGCGAGGACCTCGCGCGGATGCCGGCGGCGGCGTGGCGCTCACGCCTCGCCGGCGCGTTCCAGGACTTCTTCCGCTTCGAGCTGCAGGCGCAGCGCACCGTGGGCCTCGGCGACGTCCCGCGCCTCGACGAGCGCCCCGCGGTCGAGACCGCGGTGGGGCGGGCGGGCGCCGGGGACGTGGTCGGCAACCTGGCCGCCGGCCTCGACACCCAGCTCGGCCCGACCTGGCCCAACGGCGTGGAGGTGAGCGTCGGGCAGTGGCAGAAGCTCTCGCTGGCGCGAGGGTTCATGCGCGACGAACCGCTGCTGCTGGTGCTCGACGAGCCGACCGCGTCGCTCGACGCCGAGACCGAGCACGCCCTGTTCGAGCGCTACGCGAGCGGCGCCGGCGGCGGCGGGAACCGGGCCGCCCGCGGGCGCATCACCCTGCTCGTGTCGCACCGGTTCAGCACGGTGCGCATGGCCGACATCATCGTCGTCCTCGACGGCGCCCGCGTGGTGGAGGTCGGCAGCCACGACGAGCTCATGGCGAAGGCGGGGCACTACGCGGAGCTGTACGGCATTCAAGCCGCGGCGTACCGGTAGGAATCTGCGCCGTAGAACGGCGCGGACTCCTGGAGGGTTGGTTGGGCGCCCAGCGGAGCCGAAGGCCACGATGGGCGGGCCAGGAAACGCCGCCCGCGAGAAAGACCCGCGCCCGGGAAGAACGCCATCCCCGCGACCGACCCGCCGGGCCGCACGCCTCCGGGTCACCGCACACGGGCCATGCGCGGGCCCGTCGTCCGCGACCCACCCCCGGGCTGGCTGCGCCCCCCCTCGCGAGCGCTTTCATACTATTGCGCGAACGAGTCTCAGTCGCAGATATCGTTCTGGAATTGAGTCTCAGTTACAGGTTTGGGGCTATTGATCCGGTTGTGATACACCATGGTTGGAGGACATCCGTCACCCCGAGCAACTGCCTCGAAAAGGGGACGACTCCCATGGCTGACCATCTCCGGCCGGACTCGGATACCGAAACAGAGGAAACGCCCAACGGTCAGGGGTTCTCGTTTCGGGCGAGAGCCTGCTGCTTTCTGACCATCGCGCTCTTCTTCATCGCGAGTTGCGGGGACGACGGCGAGCCACTGGTGCCCACCGCACCCAGCGCCATACCCAGGGGTCCGTCCGCGGGCGGGGGCGGCGACGGGGACGGTGACGGTGACGGTGACGGGGATGGCGACGGCGATGGCGACGGCGATGGCGACCCCGACGGCGGCTGGGGCGGCGATTGGGAGGGAGACTGGGGCGGCGACGGGCGGGACACAGCCAGCACGCTGCCCTCGGGCGAGTTCGAGGACGGTGACGACACCATCACAATCGTCCGGTCCGTGCCAATCACGTTCACCAGCGTCGGCGACGGAGATGGCGACGGCGACGGGGATGGTGACGGCGACGGCGACGGGGACGGAGATGGCGACGGGGACGGCGACGGGGATGGCGACGGAGACGGAGACGGGGATGGCGACGGGGATGACGGAGATGGAGATGGCGACGGCGACGGGGATGGCGACGGAGACGGAGATGGCGACGGAGACGGAGATGGCGACGGAGACGGAGATGGGGACGGCGACGGAGATGGGGACGGAGATGGCGACGGAGATGGCGACGGCGACGGAGATGGCGACGGCGACGGAGATGGGGACGGCGACGGGGATGGCGACGGCGACGGGGATGGCGACGGCGACGGAGACGGGGATGGTGACGGCGACGGCGACGGGGATGGTGACGGCGACGGAGATGGGGACGGCGACGGCGACGGAGATGGGGACGGAGATGGCGACGGAGATGGGGACGGCGACGGCGACGGAGATGGGGACGGCGACGGCGACGGAGATGGGGACGGCGACGGCGACGGAGATGGGGACGGCGACGGCGACGGAGATGGGGACGGCGACGGAGATGGGGACGGCGACGGGGATGGCGACGATGACGACGACGACGACGATGACGACGATGACGACGATGACGATGACGACGATGACGATGACGACGATGACGACGACGATGATGATGATGATGATGATGAATAGCGGCTACGGCACGCCGATGGCCATCGGGCACACCCGACCTCGGACCCCCATCCGCGGGCGGCGCTCTCGACCGCGGCTACACGACGCACGGCTGCCGGCGTCCGGAGCCGGGCAGCGCCGCCAAACCTGCGTCATGGACCCCCTGGAACCCCACGGAAGCGGAAGTGGAATGACGGCATGAGCCCCTCTCGACACGCGCCCCGGACCGCAACCGACCCGGAAGCTGCCGCGTCATCTGCAACCTCCGGTGTCGCGTCGCGCTTTACCCGTATTGCCGAGAACGTCGACGTCGAGCCGTTTCTCGCCGAGCTGGAGGCCGCGTCCGATCTCTGGCTCGCCGACACGAGCCGCCAGCGCAAGGTACGCTGCCAACGCGACACCCTCAACATATTCCTGCGTGTCGCGAGGAAGCCGCTGCCCCCCGGCGCGACCAACGCCAACGACGTGCACGAGAGCCGCACCGCGCGGTTCGCCGCCCGCTTCCCGCACGCGTTGCGATTCTGCGAAAGGACCGCCGCGCTCCAGGACGGCGAGCTCGGACGCGCCACCCTCGTCTCCCTCCAGCCCCGCGGCTGGGTCCGCCCCCACGTGGATGCCGGCGCGTACTACCGCATACGCGACCGCTTTCACCTCGTGCTGCGGAGCCCCGGAGGCAGTCCGTTGACGTGCGGAGACGAGAGCGTGGTGATGTGTGCGGGCGAGCTCTGGGCCTTCGACAACAAGACCAGGCACGACGCGCGGAACCCCACCGGCGAACCCCGCGTGCACCTGATATTCGACGTACTGCCCGCGAACGACCGGGGGTACTACGTGCTGCCCCCGGCAAGTTGAAGTCCAAGCTCGGATATCCTCGCCGCCGCCACCAGAGCATGCGCCGCCGAATCGATCCGCACCGTGTTGTCGTACGCCTCGGTGCGGAGCGCGCCCATGACCCGGCCCTTCCTGGAAACGTAGAACGCGTCCCGCTCGTCACGAAACTGCAGCTGCCGCAACGACCTCAGGCCTCGGCCGACGGCGCGTTCGTAGACGGCCGCCCGCCGCTCGTCCCCCACCGCCCGGGCCACCTTCACGGCGTCCGCCAGCCCCTCGAGGTACGCCCCCGTGGAGGCCGCGTGCGGCGGCCCGAACTCCGGCCTCCGCGGATCGTAGAAGCGCCCGCGCAGGTCACGCGCCAACCCGCCCCACTGCTGCATGGGCAGCAGCCAGTCGTTCGTCTCGAGCACGAAGTCCGCGAGCTCCCGCCGTCCCGTCTGTTCGAACATGGCGGCGCAGGCCTGCGTATGCCACGGCACGAACGCCGGGTTCCTGGCCCCGTAGTGCCGTCGTCGGCAGCGCGAGAAGGTCGTCGCCCACCGTTCCATGGTGGGCGCCCACGCCACGCTCCGCCGTACCGCCTCCGCCCAGAACAGCATCGCCTCGCCGGAATAGAAGTTCCAGTTCTGACCGTCGCGCTCGGGCGGAAAGAAGAAGGTGCGGAAACCCCGCTCCTCGTCCACGAGGGACTCGACCCCGGCCGCCAGCATTTCCAGCTCCCGCGCGAGCTCTTCCGCCCCCGGCGTCTCCAGGATCGCGAGGCCGGCCAGTGCCGCCGCGCCCAGCTTGGCCCCCGTGCGCTCGACAATCGCACCCCGTCCGTCCCCCACGGGCCGAAAGTACCGCGACAGGTTGGCGCGCAGGTTCCGCAGGGCCGCCTCGCGGGCAGCCGCGCCGCCCCGCAGCCGCGCCCATCGCGCGAGGGCCAACGTCGCCAGAAAACGCCGGATCGCGTTGTCCGATCGCGAATCCACGCCGCGGCTCGGCCAGTACTTGTAGGGCAACGAACCGTCGGCCGACTGGTTGCGAAGCATCCACCCCGCAATGCCCGCGGCCAGGTCTGCCGCGCGGTCCTCTCCGTCGCCCTGCGCCGGGGGCACGAGGGTCCCGCCACGAAACAGCTTCGTCACCTCGGTGCCGCCCTTGCGAGTCAGCAGGAGCTGCCGGGCGGCAAAGACACGCAGGGCACCTTCTGCGGCGAAGTCGGCGGTGCTGGCTTTCCGCCTTTCCAGGAACTTCTCCAGCGCCCGCGGAAACGCGAGGTTCGCGGCGAGCATGCGGGTCGGGGCGAGGCGAACCACCTCTCCTCGATACTGGATCTCCATGCCGACGACCCCGCGCGCGCGATTGCAGAACACGCGAGCGACCCGCTCGGGCGCGACAGGGCGATAGCCGCTCGACGCGCAGAGCTCCACGACGTCGCCCTCGCGGGCGCCGAGCCGGTCCGGCAGCCGGCAGGACACGGCGTCGGCGATCCAGCCGCGGCGTTGCGCAGCACCGCCCCGCCGCAGGCAATACCAGGTCGATTCATCGGGCCGAACGTCGGTATCCACTTCTCTTCGAGGAAGGTGCGCCGCCGCACCGGCATCCTATATCGGATCCACAAACGCAGGCCCATGTCATGACGAAGAACCCCATGACGCGTCCGTCGGTTCGCTTCCTGGTCGGTAGCCTGCTTGCAGCGGCGCTTGCGTGCGGCGACGGGGGCGGCAACCCGGTCGCGCCGACCGCGCCCACGACGCCCACCAACCGGGCCCCGCAGGCCTCACAGGCCATTCCGGACCAGGAGGTGGTCGCCGGCGGCGACAAGCAGCTGGACCTGCAGGACTACTTTGCGGACCCGGACGGCGACCCGTTGACCTTCGCAGCGACCTCCAGCGAGGCCAGCGTGGTCACCACGAGCGTTACGGGCAACACCCTCACGTTGGTGGCCGCGAGCCCCGGCACCGCGAACATCACCGTCACCGCGGCGGACCCCGGAGGCCTGACCGCGACGCAGACCTTCAACGCCGCTACGGGCCCGCCGCCCAACCGTGCGCCGAGGGTCTCCGCCTCCATCCCCGACCAGACGCTGAGGCTGAACGAGACCGAGATGGCCAGGGTCGACCTGAGCCAGCACTTCACCGACCCCGACGGCGACCCGCTGACCTTCGAGGCGACCTCCGGCGATGCACGGGTCGTCACCGTGGCCGTCGCGGGAAGCATCGCCACCATCACGGCCGTGAGCCCCGGCAACGCCAACGTCACGGTCACCGCCGCCGACCCCGGCGGCTCGAGCGCCGCGCAGACTTTCGCCGCGACCGTGGAGCCACCATCCAACCGCGCCCCGCGGGTTTCCGCAACGATCCTCGGCCGGACCCTGAAGCTGGACGAGAGCGAAAAGGCGACCGTGGACCTGAGTCAGCACTTCACGGACCCCGACGGCGACTCCCTGACCTTCGAGGCGACCTCCAGCAACGCACGGGTCGCGACCGCAGGCGTCTCGAACGGCACGCTCACGTTGCTGGCGGGCGCGCTCGGCACGGCGAACGTCACCGTCGCCGCGAGCGACCCCGGCGGCCTGAACGCGACGCAGGCGTTCTCGGTGACGGTCGAGCAGGGAAGGCTCTCGGCGGAGCTGGAGGTGACCAGGTGTCAGGCCGACGGCATCGGGCCCACGAACGTCGTGGTGGAGGGTAGCGTCCGCGCCGTGGCGCCGCTGTCGTCCGCGCGCGTCACCGCGTACATGGATGACGCGAGGCTGGGCGAGGAGGCCCTGGGCGACATGGCGGCGGGCGAGACCCGGGCATTCGTGATTCGAGGCTCCGCCACCGTCACCGCGTCCTCCCGGTGCCGCGTCGAGCTGTCCGCCGGAGGAGGGAACCTCGCCGCGGCGGCATCGGTGTCGTTCCGTTGAGGGCGGTGCCGGCGGCCGCCTCGCCACGTGCCGCACGGTGGACCGCAGAAAACGGGTGACTGTCGCTGACCCAGGAAACGCCGCGTGTTGCGGGCGGAGGGCCGGAATGCGGGGCGGCGCGCCCGGCCGGGAACGGCGGATGGCGGCGCGCGGCAAGGCAGGAATGCCGGGCGGCGGGCCCGGCCAAGCACGACGGATGGTGGCGCGGGGTCCGGACCGGGCGGCCCGACCCCGCGGCCGCCATGCCTGCTCAGCAGTTACAGCGGCCGGTCCGGATTGATGATCGACCGCCACATGTGGGCGACAGGGCTGTTGTCGTAGCCCAGCCCTTCCTTCGGCTGCTTGAACTGCCGGCCGATGACGTCGGTGAACTCCTCGACGCGGATCTCGCGCTGGTTCTCGTCGAAGGCGTACTGATCGTTGACCGTGACGAGCCGCGCCTCCATGTAGTAGCGGTGTTTGCGGGCGAACTCGTAGTCCTTGTTGATGTACTCGTCCGGCTCGTAGTCCACCCCGAAGATGCGGTTGTACATGTCGGGATACTCGTAGCCGACCGAGGGGTCGGGGAAGAAGCGCAACGCCTGGTGATACTGGATGCCCCAGGCCACCCGCTCGTCCACGTAGGGCGCGAAGAGCTGCGCGCCCCAGTAGCCGTGGTCCGCCTTCATCAGGTTCTGGGTCACGTCGTGCAGGAGGCACGCGAACACCGTGCGCTCGGGCTGACCGGTCTCGACGGCATGGTTCGCGCTCTGCAGCACGTGGCGGGCCGGCGCGAACCGGCGCTCGAAGAAGTCGACCAGCGTGGGCTTGTCGGGCATGGGCTCGAAGCCGCTCGCGGTGGGCCGGAAGAGGTTGCCGGTCCCGCGCGGCACGCGGGGCTCGGCCGACGCCTGGGCGGCCTCGCCGAGGCGGACGCGCCGGTCGAGCTGGTCCGTCATGTAGTGCTCGAGGGCCTCGGCCCGGTCCTCGTGCCCCATCGCCGCCACCGCCGCCGCCCCGCCCACCGAGGCGAAGAACCTGCGTCGATCCACATGCATGCCGCGTCTCCTCCTGGAGTCGTTTTCGCTCCCGTCACGCTACTGCCGGGGCGCGCCGATGTCAACGGCCCGCCGCGACCCGCCGCCCGCTTGCGGTTACGATGGACGGTGCAGCCCCCGGACGCGAGAAGCAGCGTGGCCGTCAACGAGACCCTGATTCGCCGGATGACCCGGCTCGCCGTCGAGCACGGCGCGGTCAACCTCTCGCAGGGGTTCACCGACGAGGCGCCGGTGTACGACCTGGTCTGGAGCGGGATCGCGGCGATGCTCGGCGGCACCGAGGCGCGGCGCCGCGAGGTCGAGTCGATGACCGTGCGCGACCTGCTGGCCGCGCGCGGCGCGGCGGACGGCGAGGCGCTCGACCTGACCCTGAAGGAGCTGCTGGCCGGGGCGCGGAGCCCGCGCGACCAGTTCAATCAGTACTCGTTCCCGTTCGGGCTGCCCGAGCTGCGGCGGGCCATCGCCGACTACACCGCGCGGCTCTACGGCCGGCGGCCCGATCCCGAGGAGGAAATCACCGTCGTGCTGGGAGCGAGCGAGGGCATGGCGGCGGCCTTCTGCGCCCTCTTCGAGCCGGGCGACGGCGTGGTGGTGATGCAGCCCTGTCACGAGCTCTATCCGTCGCAGGCGGCGATCTTCGGGCTCGTCCCGCGGTTCGTGACGCTGCGCGAGGACCGCGGCGCCGGCACGTGGCGGCTCGACCGCGACGAGGTGCGCGCCGCCGCCGCCGACCCGTCGGCGAGGGCGTTCGTCGTGAACACGCCGCAGAACCCGACCGGCAAGGTGCTCGACCGCGACGAGCTGTCGTTCATCGCCGAGCTGTGCAGGACGCACGATCTGCTGGCGATCACGGACGAGATCTACGAGCACATCGTCTTCGACGGCCACCGGCACCTCTTCCTGCCGGGCTTCGAGGGCATGGCCGAGCGCACCGTCGTGGTGAACTCCATCTCGAAGACGGGGCGCGCGACGGGCTGGCGCATCGGCTGGGTCCTGACTCCGCCGCGCTACACCGCGAGGCTGCGCGCGGTGCACGACAACCTCGTGGTGCAGGCCCCGACGCCGCTGCAGAAGGGCGCGGTGGCGCTGCTCGACCTCGACCGGACGTTCTTCGACGGCATCGCCGAAGGCTATCGGCGCAAGCGCGACCTGCTCGTCGCCGGGCTGCGCCGGGTCGGCTTCGCCGTGACCCCGCCCGAGGGCGCCTACTACCTCTTCGCCGACTACCGGACGGTTCCGGCGCTTGCGGAGCTGTCGCCGACCGAGGCCGCGATGCACCTGGTGGAGAGGGTCGGCGTGGCGACGGTGCCCGGCGACAACTTCTACGCCACCGGCGACGACGGCAGCCGCTACCTCCGCTTCGCGTTCTGCCGGTCGACGGAGACCCTCGACGCCGCCGTCGAGCGCCTGCGCGCCGGGCTCTGAGCCGCCGCAGTGCCGGAGACGGACGATGAAGAGGCTCAGCCCAAGGCAGGCACGGCCTGTCGGGCACACTCTTCATCGATTCCCAAACGGCGTATCAGGTGACGAACGTGCCCGATCTCGATCTCGGGGTTCTCTCGCCTGCCATGAGGCCCAAGAGGAAGCCCGCGGTGGATCTTGCCGTCGCAACGGACCCAATACCGATGCGCCTTCCTCTCTATACGAGCGCCGGGGGCACACTGATCGAGCATCCGGCGAACGGCCTTGAACCGGATAGTGCTGAAGGACGGCACGCCTACGCCGCCAAGGCGGGCTCCCGGTCGAGCTCGTTGAAGGCCGTCGTGAAGTCGGCCTGCGTCTTCGGCACCACATCGACGGAGATGGGGGTCTCGGCAGGCAACTCGTCCATGTTGCGGGTAGCGGCTCCCAGGACGAACTTATTGGCGCGGTGGGCCTCTACGGCCTCTCGCCACGCCGCTTCCACCGGCGCATTGCCCTCGCTGGCGAACTGCCTCGTCTGGGCGGCGAAGTCATCGAAGCTCGACGCGTCCTCGGCGATGTCGAACAGTATCGCCGTGAACGACCGCCGGAATGCGGCGTGAGCCTCGGGGATGGTGGCTCCCGAGGCGGCGAGATCGCCGGGGTTGACACCGTACATCCAGACGCCGTCCTGCTCCGTCACGGCGAGCACGCGCCCGCGGACGCGTACGTCGGCCAGAAATCCCGTGCCGTAGACGAGATCGCGATAGGTGAAGATGAGCGGCAGCTCGCTTTGCGAATCGTTCTGTAGGGGCATGTTCCCGCACCGCCGTCGAATCAGAGCGCTGAGTTCATTCTAGCGACCACCGCTCGGCAAGGGCAAATGCGCCGCCCGGGTCTTCTGTACCGGTCGCGACGCGGGTGGCCGGTACCGAAGCTGGGCACCGCGGTCACCGCGCACGCAGTCGCGCCGCAGCGGCGGCGCCGAGCAGGGCGCAGGGCACGTAGGTGACGGTCGACAGGACGCCGAACCAGAGCGGATGCGGGATGGCGGCGAGGTTGGCGAAGCCGAAGAGGGTGAGCAGGCCGCCCAGGACGGCGGCCTGGACGGCGGCCCGGTCCGCGCTCACGAGCCGGACGATGACGCCGCCGCCCAGGCTGCCCACGACATAGGACAGCTCGACCATCAGCAGCGCGCCGAGCGGCATCTGCGCCATCAGAGCCGCGACCGACTCGGGATCGGTGAGGTCGGTGCCCGGCGGCGGCGGATAGAGCCAGCCGTTCACCGCCTGCACCACCACGATGAGGATCACGCTGCCGAACAGCCCCGCGACCACCGCACCGATTCGACGACCCATCCCTGCAACCTCCAACCTTCCGACTCAGCGATCGCGCGGGCGATCATCCGGATCGCAGAGGTCGCCGAGCACGCCCGACCCGCCGCAGTAGCTGACGTCCTGAATCTGCACCGCGATGCCGTCGGGGTCGTTGAACATCAGCTCCTCGGCCGGCGGATCGGAGTCGGCGCGCATCCGGACGCGCGCCGTGATGCCGTGGGCGGCGAGCCGGTCGACGACCTCGGCCGCGTCGAACCCCTCCATGCCCAGGCAGTAGTGGTTGATGGAAGGCGTCGACCCCTGCCCGAACGCGATGAACTGCGGGCCGTCGCCGATGCCGAGCACCGGCACGGCGGCCGCCGACCAGTCCCGCTCGGTCCCCTGCGTGGTCACCAGGGGCAGGCCGAGCACCCGCTGATAGAACTCGACCGAGCGCTGCACGTCGCTCACGGTCAGGGTCACGTGGTTCAGGGTGGTGACGGGGATGGGCTCGGCGTTCGCCTGCGCGGCCGGGGCCGCCGCCGGCGCCGAACGGGCCATCATCACCGCCGACAACGCAACCACCAGCTCCCGGCGGGTCATCCCGCCGCCCTCGTACCGCCGCACCAGCCCTTCGATGACGTCACTCATGCCGACGCTCCTCGCGATGGGCCCGGACGACGCGCCGGGCCGGGTGTCCGCCGTCCGTGAGACCGCCCGGCTCACGGCAGCCGGTTGCACACGTCGACCTCCTCGCCCCAGAAGTCGATGCAGCGCTCGCGGTTCATCTCGCCCTGCCCGACGACCTTGGCGAGCAGGAAGTCGACGAGCCGCTCGACCTCGCGGTTCTGGAGGGTCGCACCGGGCTCGGGCAGCCGCAGCCCCATGCGCTGGAGGTCGCGCCGGGTCCGGCCGAGGCAGCGGTCGTCGGTGTAGGCGAGCCGGTCGAACGCGGGCATCTCGCGGCCCGGCAGGCCGCACTTGATGACGAAGACGAGCTGCTCGCGGTCGAGCGCGCTCTCGCGCAGGTTCGCCCCGTCGGGCGCCTGGTTGTCCATCTTCACGCCGTCGCCCGACCACCCGTGGCACGACTGGCAGTCGGCCTTCTGGTGGTACAGCCGGCGGCCCGACGCGATGTTCCTCTCGCTCGGCTGGGCCGCCGCCTCTCCCGTCCCGATCCAGGCGATGCCCGCGATCGCCGCGACCGGCACGAGCCCCCACCGCGCGACACCATCCCTCTTCATCGCGTGAACCCTCCTTGGCGAAGCGCCCTCTCCACCACCCGCGCGCCGAGGCGGCAGGCGTCGCCGTCCGGACGGCGCGTGGCGCACGGGCATGA
This sequence comes from Vicinamibacterales bacterium, assembly GCA_965207675.1. Classification (GTDB taxonomy): domain Bacteria; phylum Acidobacteriota; class Vicinamibacteria; order Vicinamibacterales; family UBA8438; genus JAJEEA01. The sequence continues at coordinate 1,025,610 of CBDBMY010000011.1, read as the reverse complement.
TCGCCCACGGTACGGACCCGACGCAACCATCGGGCCGCAGGCCGTTGAACCCCGCCGCCTCCGGCGATAGGATCGGCACCGGACGACCCGATTCGAACGTGCCGCCGGGCAGGCGACCCATGGCCGCGGCGGCCTTGCGCGAAGACTCCACCCCAACCACCGGAGGCCACCCATGACGACAAGACGCCTGGCGGGATCGCTCGTGATCCTCGCGCTCGTGCTCGCGCCGGCGGCGGCGCCGGCGCAGGCCCCGGACCGCGCGAAGGCGACCGCCCTGCCCGACGAGTATCCCGACGTCTCGGGCGTGTTCACGTTCCGCACCCTCACGCCGCTCCAGCGCCCCGAGGCGCTGGCCGACCGAACGACGCTCGACCCCGAGGAGGCGGCGGCCTTCGAGGCGTCGGAGCGGACGCGGCTCAACCGCGACCTCTTCGATCCCATAACCGGGGCGCCGAGCGCCGGCTACCAGTCGCGGGCCGAGGGCGGCGTGCTGTCCTACAACGAGTTCTGGTACGAGCGCGGCATCGAGCTGACGAGCGACAAGCGGACGTCCCTCGTCGTCGACCCGCCGAGCGGGCGCATCCCCTACACCGCGGAGTTCGCCGAGGCCAACCGCATCCGGCGGCTCAACCTGCGCAACGGGTTCGCCGACCACTACACCGACCGCAGCCTCGGCGACCGCTGCCTGATGGGCTCGAACTCCGGCCCCCCGATGCGGCCGGGTTCGTACAACAACAACGTGATGATCCTGCAGACGCCGGGCTACGTGACCATTCTCAACGAGCACATCCACAACACGCGCATCATCCCCGTCGGCGACGGCGGGCACGGCGACATCCCGCAGTGGGTCGGCGACTCGCGCGGGCGCTACGAGGGCGACTCGCTCGTCATCGAGACCCGGAACTTCCGGCAGGCCACCAACTTCAGCGGCTCGTCGAAGGACACCCAGCTCGTCGAGCGCTTCACGCGCATCGACCCCGACACGGTGATGTACGAGTTCACCATCGACGACCCGAACAACTACACGCGGCCGTGGACGGCGGCGATCCCGTTCCGGCGCACCGACGGCCCCATCTTCGAGTACGCCTGCCACGAGGGCAACTACGGGCTCTACGGCATCATGGCCGGCGCCCGGCGCCTGAACACGCAGCCGGTCGAGGGCACTCGGTAGCGAGGCAACCCAGGCAGCCCAGGCCGGTCGCACCGCGCCCCCAGGGCAAGGCCCGTAACGCTGCCGACAGGGCGTGCCGAGGCGCATGTCGACCACGTGCAGCCCAGGAGCGCCGCGATCGGGCAGGCTGCATCGCCAGTCGGGTGCGGCGTAAGCTCTTCGGCACGGGGCTGCCAGGACGGAGAACCACGGAAGGAGAGAAAGGAAGGAACAACATGCGCACGTCTGTCCTTGTGCTCGCGGTCATGGTCGGCGCCGGCCTGCTCGCCGGACCCGCCGCCCTGCAGGAGCGCCTCGTCGAGGGCGACAGTCCCTACGACGTCGTCGACGGCTGGCTGAAGCCGTTCGCCGAGGCCGGCTACGCGTGGGGCTCGCACGCCGGCGTCTTCGCCGAGTCGCCGGACCGCATCTTCATCGCCCAGCGCGGCGAGATGCGGCTGCCCGACCCCCTGCCCGCCGGGTTCGCCGGCTTCGTCGGGTCCATCGGCATCGACGCCGTGCGGCCCGAGGAAGGCCAGCGGGTGTGGCGCAACAGCATCTTCGTCGTCGACGGCGACGGCAACATGACCGAGTCGTGGACGCAGTGGGACTCCCTCTTCGAGGGCACCAACGGCCCCCACAAGGTCCGCATCAACCCCCACGACCCCGACCGGCGGGTATGGGTGGTCGGCGAGACGCAGCACGTCGTCTACGCCTTCTCGAACGACGGCTCCGAGCTGCTGATGACGCTGGGCGAGGAGGGCGTCGCCGGTGACGACGAGACGCACCTCGACCGCCCGCAGGACATCGCGTTCCTGCCCGACGGCACGATGTTCGTCGCCGACAGCGGCAACTCCCGCGTGGTGAAGCTCGACGCCGACGGGAGCTACGTGACCCACTGGGGGTCGTCGGGCGGCGGCCGGGGACAGTTCGACGGCGTGCACGCGGTCGCCACCGACGCCCGCGGCAACATCTACGTCGCCGACCGGAACAACGACCGGGTGCAGGCGTTCAACCAGACGACCCGCTCGACGTGGTACCACCCGAACATCTCGCCCATCGGCACCTGGCCCGGCTTCGAGTTCCCGAGCGACATCTACGCCGCCGGCTACGACGTGTGGGTGGTGGACAACCGGCCGCCGAGGCTGGTCAAGCTGGACGTGAACGGCAACCCGCTCTTCGCCTTCGGCCTCGAGGGCGACGGCCCGGGCCAGTTCCTCGAGCTGCACCAGATCTCGGTCGACTCGAACGGAAGCTGGTACGGGGTCGACACCCTGATGGGCCGCACCCAGAAGTTCGACCGGATGGACGGGGCGTCGTTCACCGAGCTGATGCCGAGGCCGGACCCGCCGGTGCAATAGCGACGGGCTCCACCCGCCTCGCGCTCACGCAAGACCGAGAGGGCCTGCCCGCTTCCCCGGCGGGCAGGCCCTCTTCGTATCGGGGCCGAAGCGGTCGTGTTCGTACGTGAGCGCCCGCGCAGTCATGCGCGAGGTCATGTCCATCATGGCCGCCGCTCGTCGCGCAGCCCATCCGGCAGGCGCCGAGCGCCAGACTCTTCAGTCCGCCGCTTGGCCCTCGCCCCGCAGCTCGTCGCAGACTCCGCTACCCTTGCCGGCCGCGGGAGTGACTTGACCGACCTTCAGGTCGCGATATGATGAGTCGATGGGCGTGGGGCACCTGTTCAACTCACGAGGCGGTTGGATCGCTTTTCGGAAGGGTAAGTACGTCTACGACCCTGACGGAAACTGGATTGGCTGGCTCCCCTGGAACGATGATGACGTCGTGGATCGGGAAGGCGCATACCTGGGCACGATCGTCAAGAAGAAGCGCCTGTACCGTCTCGAGGCTCGTCCATCCCGCGGCTACCCCGGCTACCCCGGCCACCCCGGCCATGCCGGCTACCCCGGCTACCCCGGCCACGCCGGCGGCGATCTGCCCCCTTTTGGCGCCGAGGACGTCAATCTGGACGAGATTCCAGGATCGTGAGCAGATTCCGGCACTACCCGACCGCGCCGGCCGCCGACGCCGCTCGGAACGCCTTCACGATCCTGTGCAGTGCTCACGACGCCGCCTCCTCGTTTCTCGACATCTTCGAGGCGATCAACAGATGCTTCGAGCGATGCTGGTGTTCGCGGGCGCCGGCCTCGACTCGATGATCAAACAGCTCGTGCGCGACGCGCTGTCACTCACGCTCGACCGTTCAAGGGAAGCCGAGGACAACTTCAGGACGTTCATTTCGAGACGGCTCGCCCGGCAAGGCACGCTCGATCCCGGTTTTCTCTCCTCCGTGCTCGCGAGCCGTGACCCCAGGACCGTCCTCGTAGGGACGCTCGTCAGCGACCTGACTTCGCAAAGCCTGCAGTCCAGGGACCAGGTACTGCGGGTCGCATCATACTTCGACATCCCATCGGCCGCGCTCGCGACCGATCCGAGGCAGCTCGACCGCATCTTCCGCGCCCGCAACGAGATCGTGCACGAGATGGATGTCGATTTCGCCCAGACGAACCGAAACCGTCGCCCCCGTCGCAAGGCCGGGATGATCGACCATACAACCGAAATCCTGCGGGTGGCGAACGCGTTCCTGATCGAGGTGGACAGCCGCCTCGGTCAAGCACCAGCGGGGCTGGCTCCGTAGCCACATGCTCAACCCGCAGGCCGCCCGGCGGTGCCGGGCCACCGAACCGGTACAGCGCGTTTCCCACACCGCCCGCATCGGCTCCTGCTTCAGCTTGAGCAGCGGGTAGTCCGGTTATCGGGCCCAGCAGGGACGGGCAGACCCCGTTGCTGGCCGTCCTGCCCTGCGCCGCCTCTCCTTCGGCTACGCGTCGACGCCCCGGGGAACCGTCTCACTCCAGCGCCAACACCGCGGCGCGCAGCTCCATCAGGTGCGCCGCCCGGATCGGGGTCGTTCCCGCCGTCGGCGCCGCGTCAGTCCACCGCGGGGCCGGCCGCCCCGCCGCCGCGTACGCCGCCGCGAGCGCGTCGCGGAGCTCGAGCAGGTGCGCGAGCCTGACCGGCGTCACGCCGGGCGTCAGGACGGGATCCGTCCAGGCGAACCGCGCCAGCGGCATCTGTCTCCGCAGGGCGTCGATGCGCGTCCGTAGCTCCGCGAAGTGGACGACCCTGACCGGCGTCGCGCCGGGCCGGATCGGGTCGTCGGTGAAGGTCCCCGGCCTCGCCACCGTCACCGTGAAGGAGGCGGTGGCGCTCAGACCGTGCGGGTCGGTCGCGGTCACCCCGATCGTCGCCGTGCCCGCGCCAACCGACGTGAGCGTCAGGCGGGGGCCGGCCAACCACACGGTCACCACGTCGGGCGCGGACGACGACACGGTGAAGGCCAGGGCGTCGCCATCGGGATCCGCGAACGCCCGTGCAACGTGCAGGACCAGCATGGCGGGCGGCGCCGGCAGCGACAGGTCCGGCAGCGTGCCCACCAGAGCCGGCGGCCGGTTGGCCTCGGCGGAAGGACGCCTCCGCCACAGGGCCGCGGCCGGGCCCGTGTTGGCGAGGACGGCCGCCGCGTCGGCCGGCCCGGTCAGGCCCGAGCCGCCGGCACCGTAGGCTACGCCCATCGGGTCGTCGTTCCAGGTCTGGCGCGAATTCGAGAAGCGGAGCAACTGCGAACAGGAGGCAAAGTGGTAGTCACACTGCGCCGGGTAGGACATGATCGTGCGCCAGCGCCTGGAGGCAGGGCCCGGCCCGAGCCCCTGGGGGTTCACGTAGCCGTACGCCGGATGTGGGTACGGCCCGCGCTCGTGGTTGATCACTTGGTACCGGTCGTGCCAGAGCCCCAGGTTGTGCCCAAGCTCATGCGCGAAGATCCGGCCCCCGCAGAATCGCCCGGTGACGCTGAACGGACCCTGGACGTTGGCCCTGCCGCAGAACTCGGGCTCCGGCTCGACGATCAGCTGCACGAGATCCGCGCCGACCCGGTCGCGCAGAGCGTGCACGTCGTCGAGGTAGCCGTCCGAGGGATCCGCGAGCCGGCGCAGGGCGTCGCCGGAGTCGCCCGTCTCGGTGTACTGCACCTCGGATCGCGCAACCAGTGCGATACGGTGCCGCACCCCGCTCGCCTGAAGGGCCTGGTTGGTCTCGCGGACCATCAGGTCGATCACCGCTTCGATGTTGCCGGACGCCGTACGCACGGCCGGCGTATAGACGACCGCCAGGTCGATCGTGGCGGCCGCCGCGGTCTCGCACAGTCGTCCGTGGAACACGATGGTCTCCAGCCAGTCCTCCCACACGGCGGGCGCGCAGACGGGGGTGGCGAAGATGTCCAGCTCGTCGAGACTCGTGCGCCGCAGCTCGGGCGGGAGCGGCCCCGACAGGCCCCAGTTGTACGACACGTCCAGCCGCTCGAGCTCCGGCAGGCTTCCCAGCTCGCCCGGGACCCGGCCGGCCAGGGCATTGCTGCCGAGGTCCAGGCGTTGGAGGCGAGTCAGGCTCCCCAGCCACGCGGGCACCGGTCCGGTCAACTCGTTCCTCCGGAGCGACAGCCGCTCCAGATTCAAGAGGTTCATCAACTCGCCCGGGATGGGGCCGGTCAACGCGTTCCCCCGGAGCGACAGCCGCTCCAGGCTCGCCAGGCTTCCAAGCTCGCCCGGGATGGGGCCGGTCAACCCGTTCCCCCAGAGCGACAGCCGCTCGATACTCGCCAAGCCTCCCAGCGCGGGTGGCAGGGGGCCCGTCAGACCGTTGTCGCCGAGCTCCAGCTCCGTGACCCGGCCGGCGTCGTCGGTCGTCACGCCGAACCAGGTGTCCAGCGCAGCTGTCGTCTTCCAGTTCGTGCCGTCCGTCCAACCGGCCCCGCCGGTCGCGTCGTACAGCGCCTCCAGCGCCGCCCGGTCCGTCGCGACGCTGCCCTGCGCGGCCGCGCCGGCCGGGCACGTCGTGCAGCCCGCAACGACCAACAGCACGGCGCGCGCCGCCCGCGGCAGCCCTGACAAGCGCACAGCCCGGCTCATGTCTCGAAGAAGTGCACCGTGATGGTGCCGTTGGGGTACGTGGTCGACCGGTTGGGACCCGTAGGCTCGGACGCGCTCCAAAAAATCGGATAGACGACGATGGCGGAAGCGTCTCGCCACACGACCCACGCCGCCGTCACCCGTCAGGTAGCGGGAATGGCCGGTCATCGGCGACGAGAACTCGACCGCATCGGCGACGAGAACTCGACCGTGATCTGGTCAGGAACGTCGTCACGTCCCGCCGCTGAACTCTGGCGGGCACCCGCTGGCCATTAAGGACAGTGATCGATATAAGGTTGCCAACTGCGTCCAGCGGCAGCCTGTTTTCTGCGGCACGACGCGCTCCGCACCTGGCAAGGTAATTCCCGTCAGCGTCCTTAAGGCAACGCAAACACGAAGAGCCCGTTGCCCCCCTGCGGGCGCCGGACCTCGGGCGTCAGGTCCCTCGGCAGCATGCCGCCCCAGCTCGCCCCGCCGCTTCCCGTCGGTATCGCCAGGTACTGGCGGCCGTCGACCGCGTAGGTGATCGGGAACCCCTGGATCGAGGTCGGCAGCCGGGTCTCCCACAGGGTCTCGCCGGTGCGCGCGTCGAACGCGAACGCCTGGCGGTCCCAGCCGCCGGCGATGGCGAGGCCGCCGGCGGTGGTGAGGGCGGCGCTGTTGATGGGGGTGCGGAAGCGGCGGCGCCACATGACCTCGCCGGTGCGCATGCTCATGGCGAGGAACTCGCCGAGCTGCTCGCCGCTGTCGGGGTGGTGGTGGTTGGTGCGGCGCACCGGCCCGGTGCCGCCGCCGCCGGCCACGCGGTCGACGGGCCCGAAGACCGCCGTCTCGCAGTTCAGGTGGATGGGGATGAAGAACGCCTCGAGCCCCGGGTGATAGGACATCGCGCGCCAGCTCTTGAACCCCGCGGTGCTGGGGCACCAGTAGATCTCCTCGCCGATGACGGGGATGGTGCCGTCGCGGTAGGTGACCTGCCCGGTCACGGGGTCGATGTCGGCCACCGTCTGGTAGCCGAGGTCGTGGGCGCTGCGGAACCGGCCGGTCTCGAGGGCCATCTCCCACAGGACGCCGATCTTCCCCATCGTGAACACCGAGCGCCGGTCGTCGTAGTCGACGAGGATGCGCTCGAACACCTCGTCCATGTCGAGGGTCTCGCCCGGCAGGTGCTGGTAGTACCACTTCATCTCGCCGGTGTCGGGGTCGAGGGCCAGGGTCGAGTTGGTGTAGAGGGCGTCGCCGTCGGTGCCGCGGACGGCGCGGGCCCACGGCTTGGCCTGCGACGTGCCGTGGAACAGGGTGCGGGTCACGGGGTCGTAGCTGCCGGGGATCCACGAGTCGCTGCCGGCCCGGAACATCGGGGGCAGGTCGCCCCAGGTGTCGCCACCGCGCTGCCCCGGCAGGGCGATGGTCGAGGTGCGCCACAGCTCTTCCCCGGTGTTCGCGTCGAGGCCGACGATGTAGCAGCTCTCCTCGCGGTAGCGGCCGCAGCCGGTCAGCCCCGACACCACCCGGCCGTCGGCGACGATCGAGCCGCTCGAGAACTGGTAGCCGACGTCCTGGTCGATGTCGGCGTCCCAGACCTCCTCGCCGGTGCGGGCGTCGATGGCGACGACGTGCGCGTCGGCGGTGTTCAGGTAGATCTTGTCGTCGTACATCGAGATGTTGCGGTGCATGCGGCCGGGGGGCGGCCCCCCGAAGCTGTTGCCGGGCGCCTCGGCGCCGCGGTCGTACTCCCAGATGAGGCCGCCGGTGGCGGCGTCGAGGGCCTGCACGATCTCGCCGGGGTTGGCGATGTACAGCACGCCGTCGTGCACGAGGGGCGTCGTCTGCTGCGGACCCGGGCGCAGCGCCCAGCTCCAGACCAGACGCAGATCGCCGACGTTGTCCGCGTTGATCTGATCGAGCGGGCTGTGGGCCTGACCGTCGAGGGTACGCCGCCAGCTCAGCCAGTCGGCCGGGTCGGGGTTCTGCAGCATCGCGTCGGTCACCGGCGTGTAGCCCTCGACCTGGGCGGACGCGGACGGAGCCGAGAGCACGACGGCGATCAGCGCGGAAACGAACGTGAGTCGACGGACCATTGGGGCCTCTCTTCAGGGGTAACGCGGGGCCCGGCGCCACGGGGGCGGCGAAGGACCCCGGTGCAAGTTGGCAGCCATGGCGACAGTCCCCGCTGCGTTCGAGCGGCGATGCACCCCGCCTGACTGCGTTGCTCCTCGGTCGAACATGACCGCCCGCTACTCTCCTCGTCGCGCCTTGTCACGCGGGTGCCTCGGCGCTTGGTGGCACCCTTCGGACTCGGTGCGACGCGGGGCTCTCACCACGGGCGGTCGAACCGCGGGCACAAGGAGCCGGCGCGGCATCGGGTCGCGTCGGGGGTCTCGCCGGCGCGGGACGCCTGCCGGCGCAAATTCCTAGCGGATGTCGATGAGCTCGACGTCGAACACCAGCAGGCCGCCCGGCCGGCCGCCGCCGGGGTTGTCGCCGTAGGCGAGGTTGGCGGGAATCCAGAACCGCCGCTTCTCGCCCTCGACCATCAACTGGACGCCCTCGGTCCACCCCCGGATCACCCCGTTGAGGGGGAAGAGCGCGGGCTGCCCCCGCACGACGGAGCTGTCGAACATGCGGCCGTCGGTGGTCCAGCCGGTGTAGTGCACGACGACCCGGCTGGTCGCAACCGGGTGCTCGGTGCCCGTCCCCGCCTCGAGCACCCTCGAGGCCAGCCCCGAGGCGGTGGTCTCGGCGTTGGCCGGGACGGCCGCCACGTCGTCCGGGGCCGCTATCGTCAACTGGGCCCCCGCCACGGCGGCGAAGGCGAGCGAGCAGATTCCGGCCGCGAGGGCGGCCGTCCACGTCCTGGGCGTCATGAGTTTCATCATGGCGCAGATCCTACCCTCTGGGGAGCCGTGGCAAAAGCTCCGCGACGGTCGACCGGCGATGCGCATCCCCGGCCCGCGGCCGGGTTCGCGCCGGATCCTCGGGCGTGGCCCAGCCCCCATGAGTCGACCCGCGAGTGCATCCGGGGCCGTCCGAGCCTCCCCGCGGTTGCCGCGCCGGGGCACGCAGGTCGTCGCGGAGCAGCACCCTCAGCCGGTCCGCCCCACCACGACGGCGATGGTCGCCTCGTGCCAGATGCACTCGGCGTCGAAGCCGGCGTCCCGCATCGCCGCGAGCTCCTCGTCGAGGGGGAAGTAGGTGTCCTCCTCCGACCACTCTTCGAGGTGCTCGAACGCCCGCGCCTCTTCGATGCCGCACGCCATCATGTGGTCGACCCAGAGGCGGCGGCAGGCCTCCCGCCCCTCCGGGTCCGCCGGCATCGTCGCATCGGCGTTCACGAAGATGCCGCCCGGCCGGATCGACCCGCGAATCCGCCCGTACAGGGCGCGCTTCACCGCCATCTCCGGAATGTGATGCAGGGACAGCGACGCCGCCGCGCCGTCGCAGGGCGGCAGCGCATCCAGAAACGACATCTCCCGGAACCGGACGCGGCCCTCGAAGCGCTCGAGCCGCCCGCGGGCCTGCGCGAGCATCTCGGGGTCGACGTCGATCAGCTCGACCCGCCGCGCCCCGTCGTGCGCGAGGATCGCTTCGGACAGCGCGCCGGTGCCGGCCCCGAGGTCGATCACGTGACCCGGGGCCGAGCCGGCGAGCGTCCCGGCGACGACCTCGAGCATCGCCTCGTACCCCGGAATGAAGCGGCGAATCGTCTCGTCGTAGGCCGCCGTCTCGATGCGCAGGTGACGCCTGACCGAGTGAGTGGACATCGAACCGGCTCGCGCAACGGGGTTCCGACCGCCCCACCTCGCGGACGCTCCAGCGGTGGCCGCGAGGCGAGTTCGTGCGCGCCGACGCGCAACGGGGCCCCGACCGCCCCACCTCGCGGACAGGTTACCACTCCGGACGCGCGCATCGGCTTCAGCGACGACGGGAGCGCAACCGTCGGGTCGGGAGCAGCGGCCGGGAGAGCGCGGTCTCCCGGACGAAGGGGATGACCGACGGCGACAGCGCAGCCGTCGAAGGGGTCAGGGTCGGCGGCCGCGGAAGCGGCTGCCAAGGGCGAGGGATGGCCGGCGACGACGGCGAGTCGCAGGCGGGGACAACGCCGGCCGGCGCGTCAGGACGCCGCCCGCTCCGAGGCGGGGAACAGGTCTTCGATGGAGCACCCGAAGTAGCGGGCGAACTTCCTCGCGTTCTCGACGGTGATGGTCTGGTACCGGCGGCGCGCGACGTCGCTGATGTAGGGCTGGGGGAAGCCCAGCGCCGCCGCGACGGTCCCCTGGGTGACGCCGGCCAGGGCAATCGCCTTGGCGACGCGGTTGGTGCCCGGCTCCGCGCGGAGGGCCGCGAGCTGCTTCGCTGTCAACATCGTGTCGAAAATATACGCCATGGGGCGTATTCGTGCAATCATTATTCGCGTTCTCGCGCAACACGTTGATTCCATTGAACTACGTGTTTACACGTGTAGCATCCATACGTTACCCTGAGCGGCGTGTCGCTCGGACAGAACATCAAGCGGCTGCGCATCGCGGCCGGCATCTCCACCCAGAGGGCCCTGGCCGACCGGCTGCACGTCCCGCAGCCGCAGGTCTCCGACTGGGAGAACGACCGCTACGGGACCCTGGAGACCCAGACGCTGATGAAGCTGGCCAAGGTGCTCCGGTGCACGATCGACCAGCTGCTCGACGGGGTGGACCCCGACTACGACCAGGTCCGGGAGGCGCGGGTGGCCATCGACGCCGAGCCCCGGCGCATCGACTACGCGACCGACGCCGCCGGCAGCATCCCACTGGTGGCGGAGGGCTCGGCCGCGCCCGCGGGAACGCCCTGGAAGGGCGATGCGCCGCCCCCCGGCGAGATCGAGCGCTGGATACCGCGTCCCCGCGACGTGGAGGACGCGAGCGCCTACGGCGTCCACGTCCTCGGCGACTCGATGGCCCCCGCCCACCCCCCGCACACCATCGCCATCGTCAGCCCCGACCGCCGCCTGCAGGACGGCGACGAGGCCTACGTGCAGCTCGCGCCGGACGAGCGGTTGATCCGGCTCGTGCGGAAGACGCGGGGCGGCTACGTGCTGGAGTCGTACAACCACGTGTACCCGGCCCGCGTCGTGGCGCGGAAGGACGTGCTCTCGATGCACGTCATCCTCTACTCGCGCCGCCGGGACTTCTGACCGGCGGCGCCGAATCTTCCTCGTCCGCCCACCGCGGACCGAACGGCCCGGCACCGGCGCGTTTCGGGGCCGGCCCGCCGACCGACGCAACCTGCGGCCCGGACGGCCGGTCATTCCGGCAAGGCACCCCGATGCGCTACGATCTTCGGATCCACGAGGCGCGCAGGCTCCGGAGAGGGGGAATGCGGCGGTCGTGGCAAGGGGCCCGGTGGCCGCAATCGCCCCGAAAGGAGAGACCGCGCGATGAGTGAGCGAGAGCCGCAGGCGAGCCCTGCGAGCGATTGGGTGTCGTACCGCCCCGAAATCAAGGTGCTCGACTGCACCATTCGGGACGGCGGCCTGATGAACGACCACCAGTTCGGCGACGAGACGGTGCGGGCGGTGTATCAGGCGTGCGTCGAGAGCGGCATCGACTACATGGAGATCGGCTACATCAACTCGCGTCGGCAGTTTCCGCCGGGGCAGTTCGGCCCGTGGAAGCACTGCGTCGAGAGCGATGTCCGCCGCATCGTCGGAGACAACGGCACCGCCCTGAAGCTGTCGGCGATGGCCGACGCCGAGAAGAGCGACTACCGCGAGGACATCCTGCCGAAGACCGAGAGCGTCCTCGACATGATCCGGGTGGCCACCTACATCCACCAGATTCCGCTGGCCCTCGACATGATCAAGCACGCCCACGACCTCGGGTACGAGACGAGCCTCAACCTGATGGCGCTGTCCACGGTGCCCGACCGCGAGCTGAACGAGGCGCTGGCCCTCGTGGCGAAGTCGGAGGCCGACACGATCTGCATCGTCGACAGCTTCGGGGCCCTCTACGCGGAGCAGATCGACAGCTACATGGACACGTTCATGGGCTATGCCGGGCCGGCCGGCAAGGTGGTGGGGATGCACGCCCACAACAACCGGCAGCTCGCGTTCGCCAATACCATCCAGGCCACCATCAAGGGGGCGAACCGGCTCGACGGGAGCATGGCGGGGCTGGGCCGCGGCGCCGGCAACTGCCCGATGGAGCTGCTGCTCAGCTTCCTGCACAACCCGAAGTTCCGGCTGCGCCCGGTGCTGCACTGCATCCAGCACCACATCGAGCCGATGCGCGAAGCGCTGAAGTGGGGCTTCGACTACCCCTACATGATGACCGGGGTGCTCAACCAGCACCCGCGGGCGGGGATGGCCTTCAACGAGTCGGACGACCGCGGCGACATCATCAAGTTCTACGACTCGCTCGAAGACCCGGACTGATTCGCGCGATCGGACCCGCGACGGCCCGGTCGTTCGGACGGGCCGACCGGCGACGGCGACAGAAGCCCGCGGTTGCCGGATCTCCCCGACCGCCCCCCGATTGGTGCACCGCGGGTTGCACGGCGGCGCCACCCGCCTCGCCGTCGTAGCCGAGGCTGGCTCCAACGCCACGCAACGCGCCGCGACGGCGCCGCGCCGGGTCTCGCCGCCGGCTCCCAGGACCGGGAACGGTCCAAAGCGGAGCCGGCGGCGGGAATCCATCAGCGCTCGCCGTTGAGCAGATCCCAGTGCCGGCCGGCCCGGTCGAGGATGGCCGGCAGGTCGTCGGCCAGCAGGTACCGGTCGGCGACCAGCGCGTGCCCGACCGCCGCGATCTTCTGCATGAACTCGTCGCGCGACGCGTAGCGCTCCTCGATGGACGGCCGCGGGTCGCCCGCCGCCTCGCGCTCCGCCTTGGTCGCCGCGAACGGTACGTAGGACCCCGCGAGGGCCACCAGCGTATCGGGGTCGCCGGCGTCCGGATGGGTGAAGTTCCAGCCGGTGTAGGTGGCCAGGGGCACCGCCACCTCGGGATGCACGATGCCGGAGGTCTCGTTGCCGTCGGCGTCGACCGCGGGCACGAGCATCGGCAGCGGCACCCCGGCGTCGTCGGCCCCGGCCAGCCACGGGTTCCTCACCCGCGTGCCGCCGGTGCGGTCGTGCGGCGAACGCACCCCGGGGATCGTGGGGAACCCGAGGGCGCGCGGCGCCACGAGGTTGCCGTCGGCGAACCGGGGATGGCGGCTGGCGGGCGGCTCGACCCCGTCGACGACCCAGTCCTTCAACGCGGCCAGCAGTGCCCGCATGTTCCACCAGTAGTCGGTGGGGTTGCCCATCTCCTGGCGGTTCCCGGCATCGGGCGGCGGGAACGGGCCGGGGCCGTGCTGGGTGCCGGCCAGCAGGTAGAAGCGCACGTTCTCCTGCAGGTCGATGTCGGCCTCGCCGTCCGGGGTCGCGTGCACGAGGGCGGTCACCCGCCCGCCGCCCCAGTACTCGACGCCGGTGTTGGTGTAGAGGATGCGGGGCTGGTTGTCCCGGCTGCGCTCGTTCCCCAGGGTGCCGTCGACGGCCCCGGTCACGGGGTCGCGCAGGGCGGCGTCGGCGAAGGGAAACGAGGTGGCGTCGAACATGCCGAGCGAGATGGGCGTCGCTCCGGGCTGGTTGAGGTCGAGCCGCGACGCCCCCGCGATGTGCGGGATCATGCCGTCGAAGACCGGCCGCCCCTCGGTGTCGGTGTTGAACCCGAGATAGAGGAACGTGCGGAGGAAGCGGCCGCTCTGCGACGAGCCGAACGACAGGGCGTGTTCGGCCGAGACCGTGGCGTCGGGGTCGTGCTTGATCCACGACGCGGTGTCGCGGACGGCGGCGAAGCCGAGCCCGCCCACCGGGTCCCCGTCCACGGAGGGCACCGCGAAGCGGATGGGACGGCCCTCGGGCACGTCGAACTCCCAGCCCACCCACACCACGGTGTAGCCCGCCTTCATGAGGAACCCGTCGCCGTAGGGGCCGCTGCCGCCGCGGTTGAACCCGAGCGCGGTCAGGCGCCCCCGGTTGGCGATGTCCACCAGCACCACGCCGTTCCCGCGCTCGGGGTCGGCGGGGGCGAGGATGCGCAGGTCGCCGGTCGCCTCCACCATCCCGTCCGCGTTCACGGGCGCGCGGTCCAGGTTCGCGATGACCTGGTTCCGGGGATGGGCGGGGTCGACCACGAAGGTGATGCGGCCCGCGATCAGCTCGTAGGGGCCGGCGTCGCCGAACGCGCGGCCGTCCTCGATGGGGCCGCGCTCGGTGATCTCGACCGACGAGACGTCGGCCCGCGCCGCCATCGGCGCGAGAAGGGCGAGGGTCAGGACGAGGGCGAGGAAGCGATACGTCGACTTCATGGCGATGGGTTTCCTTCGATGGGTTGATGGTCCTCGTCTCCCAGGGGACCCTCCTGGAAACAGGTCTGGCAGCCGGCGGCGAGAGTCCCCGCCGCGTTCGAGCAACGCGGGGCTTCGCCACGGGCTGCCGACGCCGGACCGCGTTCACGTACGAAGAAGCGCGACCGCGGTGGCGGCTCTTCTCCACGACGGGTCCCGGAGAAGCCGCGCCGGCCCGCGACCACGCACGTCGAGCACGACCGCCGCGGCTCTCCACCACGAGCACGACGGTCGTGCGCCCCGCCGCGCCTACTGCTGCTCCGCCGCCGCGAGCTCCTCCGCGCGCGACCCCGCGAGGATGTTCGTCAGGCCGTAGTTCCCCTCGTGGCAGGCGTACTCGTACATCTGCCCGTCGAGGCGCGACATCGGCAACGAACCGCTCCAGGGCCGTGTCCACGTGTTCGGGTCGGTCACCGTGAACTCGTAGCCGAGGGTGTCGGGCCCGAGCCGCGTGAAGCGCTCGACGACGTGGAGGTCGGTGCTGAGGTTGCCGTTGAAATTGCGGATGAACGCGTGGCGGTTGAAGTTGGTGGTCTCCACCACGAGGGTGTCGCCCTCCCAGCGGCCGCGCGAGTCGCCGGCGTACTGGCGGATCTTGCCCGTCACGTGGGGGCGCCCGTCGAGCGGGATGAAGCGGGTGTCGTGGATGTGCTCCTGCAGTATCGCCACCACGTCGGGCGTCTGCACGATGTGGTAGTTGTTGTTGTAGCCGGTGGGGAACGACGGAATGCCGCGGTACCAGAGGCAGCGGTCGCCCAGGTCGAGCTGCTCGTACGTCTCGACCGGCTCCTGGCCCCCGCGCATCCGCGCCAGCCGCCGCGCCTCCGGCGAGCTCATCCGGGCCGCCATCTCCGGGGTCAGCGGCGGCAGCCGGCCGTCCTCCGGATCGACGATGATCGAGGTCCGCCGGTCGGGCACCACCGACGTTCCCCGCTCCATCCAGAAGTTGTTGTAGGCCCCCACGTTGCCGCCCGCCTCGGTGCGCCGGGCGGGGGCGGTCAGCAGCGCGGCGTTGCGCTCGACCGTCTGCTGCGAGAGGCCGGCCGCCTCCTCCTCGGTCAGGAACGTGCGGTCCGCGAGGTTCGCGGGACGCTGCAGCGGGGTGAGGGTGGCGTTGTTCCAGATGCCCCCCAGGTCGGGGTCGCCCCACGCCGTGCGCGCCGAGGCCGGCGCCTCCGACGTCTGGCCCGCGGCCGCGGCCGGCGCCAGCAACACCACGAGCACGACGGACGCGGCGGCGAGAGATAGACGGCTCATGTCACCCTCCTCCGGATACGGATCTTCTCGGCGTTTCTCGACGCGTCAATGATGGCCCCGAACCGGATCTCGCGCAAGCGCTCGTCGTCGCTCGGCGCGGCCGGGAGCGGCGCGGACTTCGACACGGGGCGGCAGGGTGCGGCGCCCCGCTCGGCGGCGGCCGCGACACCGGCAGCAGGCGCACCGCCTCCGTCGTCGCATCGCGGCGTCCGACCTCGTCGTGATGGCGGGCGTGGACGGACGCGGCGGCGGGCGATGCCGGCCGCGCAGCCGCGGCGGAGACGGGGGTGACGGGGGTCAGAGGATGATGCTCAACGCGCCGTGGTCCGACAGGGCCTCGTGGTCCAGGAGGGCACGCTTGCGGCAGAGGCGCAGGCGTCCGTCCACCCGGCGCAGGCGCACGTCGCAGCGGCCGACGTAGGGCCCGGACTCGCCGGCCCGGAAGCGCCAGACGGCCACCGCCGCGGTGGCTTCGATCTCGTCGCCGTCCACCGCCGTCACCATGACGTTGGAGACGAAGCGGCGGGTGCGCGACCAGGGGTACTCGCGGTGGGCGTGGCGGCCCTGCAGCCGGACGACCCGGGCCGCCATGCGATCGTGGTCGTCGTCGATGAACACCAGGTCCGACCGCGGGTCGCCGTCGGGCAGGTCGGTCGTGGGCACCACGTAGCGCGCGTCCGGCGTATAGAGGGCCAGCCACGCGTCCAGGTCCCAGTCGTCCAGCAGCCGCGCCTCGAGATAGAGCAACTGCTCGACCTCGTGCTGCAGCAGCAGCGAACCGGGGTCGGCAGGAAGCCCCGCCGCGGACGGCCGGGCCGGAGCGGGTCTGGTCGTCATGCTCGGCAGGCTCCCTCACCGGCGGGCTGACCCCCGGCCATCGTCGCGTCCGGCTCCGTTGGGCGCCCAACCAATCCTACAGGAGTCCGCCCGTTCTACGGCGCCGACTCCTGCTCGGCGGCCCCGGTCAGCTCGGGCGACGGGGCTGTTGCCGGGACCGCGCCGGGCGGTAGCCCCCGTTCGTACTGCTCGACGTGCGGTCTCCCCGCGATGAGCGACTGCCAGCGCCGCCAGAAGCAGCGCAACTGCAGCTCGTCGTTGCTCCGGGGCTCGCGGTGCAGCCCCCGGGAGAGATCCGACCATTCGACGCCGCCGGAGCGGAACCCCTGCTGGCACGACTCGACGGCTTCGACGTCGTCCGGCGTGGCGAACCCGCCCGGTCCGAGGAAGGTCAGGAAGGAATCGAGGCGGCGGCGCAGCCGGGCGCCGGCCTCCCCGGCGGGGACCAGTTGCCACGCCGTCACGTGCATGCCGCCGGGGCCGGTGGGCTGGAACACCCGGATGGTGACGGCCATGATGTCGTTGATGATCAGGTTGGGGAACACCAACAGGTTGCGGGATTTCTCGCACATCCGCAGGGCCCTGTTGCGGCCGTGGCGGGCGATCAGCTCGTCCTTGATGCCCTGCATCTCGGCGCGGGCCTCCTCGCCGTAACAGGGATGCCACATGGCGATGGGCCGCCCGAACGCGGCATCGTTCTCCATGACGCCGTGTCCGTTGCCGAGGGACCGGCCGAACCCTCGGCGTTTGCCGACGGCCGGCGGGTCTCCCCCGCCGGCACCGGCCAGGTAGTCGAAGAAGCTCCGGTGGGTGAACGGCGTATGGTAGCCGTCGACGCTGTTCTCGGCGAGCAGCTTCCAGTTGGCCTTGATGCTGTAGCGGTTGGTGCCGGGGATGACACGCATCCCGCCGGGGTCCTGGTCGGCGACCAGGTCGAGGTACTCGGCGGCCCCGGCCAGATACTCGCGCAGGGGTTCGGTCTCGCGGTCGAAGCAGACGAAGATGAAGCCGCGGAAGCTGTCGAAGCGCGGAGAGCGCAACCCCATTTCGCCGCGGTCGAAGTCCGGGCCGTAACCCTCGATGTCGGGCACGCCGATCAGCGCGCCGGACGTGTCGAAGGTCCAGGCATGGTAGAAGCACCGGAACGCCTCGGCGTTGCCGCGGTCGGTACGGCAGACGAGGGCACCCCGATGGGGGCACGTGTTGTGGAACACCCCCAGCCCGCCGTCCCGGTTGCGGGCGAAGAACAGCGGACGCTCGGCAACCACGCGCCGCGCATAGTCGCCGGGATTCGGCACCTCCGACTCGTGTCCCAGGTAGAGCCAGCACCGGTCGAAGATGCGCAGCTGTTCGAGCTCGTGGATGGCAGGCGACACCATGGCGGACCGATGCACCTTGAACCGGCCCAGGTCGGGGCGGTCGTGGACCAGGCTGCCGACGTCCATGGTGTTCCTTCCTCACGCCCGCGAGGCCGTCGTCGAGATCGGTTCGCGAACGGAACGAGGTCCGTCACCACGTTCCGGTTTGGCGTCCTAAGGGCGGGAATAGCCCTCCGCGAGCTCCTACAGCCCGATCCTAGCGCAAGAACTCCCGGCCACGTTGGCCGCTTCACGGCCGCCGCTCTCCCACGGGCATGGAAAGCCAAGGCAACGTGCGCGCAGGCTCCGCCCCGCCGATGGCAGCGCCGACCGGCGCGAAGGGTCACCCAGGGTCGTCTCGATGGAATCTCGTCGCCACCCCGACGCCCAGTTCCGGTAGTGGAAATACATGCGCAGTTGCCCTAGGATCACGAGGCCTGCGATGCGCCGCCGGGGACTCCGCCTCGATGAGGAAGGCTGGTTCGCCCCGCTGGGCGAAGACCCCATGGTCGGGAGGCCCCGGATGCGGCGACCCGCAAACCGAAAGGAGATTGCTGCATGTACTTCGTTGTCCGCGCGATATATACGGAAGACTCGGGACGGGTGCGCGAGCGTCCGGCGGACGCATTCGCCGCCTACCTTCACGATACCGCCCGTCACCCCGACGTGATCGTTCATCACGGAGGACCCACGCTCGACGACGACGGGGAAACCGCCGACGGCCTGGTCCTGGTGGTCGAGGCCCCCTCGCCCGGCGCGGCCCGGGCGTTCGTCGCCGGCAGCCCCTATGCCGCGGCGGGTCTCCTGGCGGAAACCCGCGTCCGCCGCTGGAACTGGCTGACGGGGCGCCCCGGCTAGGTCCCTGCGGTGAGCGCTGGCGAGGCCGAACGCGGCCCGGCGGTCCGCTACGAGCCCGACGAGAATCCGCCGGCCGCCCTTGCCCTCGGCAGCGGCCTGCAGCTCGTCGTGCTCGGCCTCGCCAGCATCGTCCTCATCCCCACCATCGTCATCCGGGCCGCCGGCGGGACCGACGCCTACCTGTCGTGGGCGGTGTTCTGCGCCGTTGCCGTCAGCGGCGTCTCGACGGCGCTGCAGGCGGCGAGGCTCGGCCGGGTCGGCGCGGGGTACGTGCTGACGATGGGCCCCGCCGGGGCCTTCATCGGGGTCTCGGTCGGCGCCCTCTCGGAAGGCGGTCCCGCCCTGCTCGCCGCCCTCGTCGTCGCGTCGTCGCTGGTCCCCATCGTCATCTCCCTGCGCCTCGCCCTGTTCAGGCGCCTGCTGACCCCGACCATCGTCGGCACCGTGAACATGCTGGTGCCGGCCACCGTGCTGCCGATCGTCTTCGGCCGCCTGACCGAGGGGCCGGCCGGCGCGCCGGCGCTGAGCGCGCCCCTCGCCGCGGTGGCGACCATCGCGGTCATCAGCGCCATCTCCCTGAAGGGGGGCGCGACGCTGCGCCTGTGGGCGCCCCTCGTCGGGGTCGTCGCCGGGTCGGTGGCCGCCGGACCGCTCGGCCTCTACGATCCCGGCCGCGTGGCCGCGGCGTCGTGGATCGGCCTGCCGCCGGCCGCCTGGCCGGGCGTCGAGCTCGACCCGGGGCCGGCATTCGCGGCGCTGCTTCCCGCCTTCGTGTTCGTGGCCGTCATCGGCGCCATCCAGACCATCACCGGGGCCGTCGCCATCCAGCGGGTGTCGTGGCGGCGGCCGCGGGCGGTCGACTACCGGGCGGTGGAGGGGGCAGTGGCCGCCGACGGGGTCGGCAAGCTGCTGTCCGGCGTCGCCGGCATCATGCCCACCCAGACCATCGGGGTCAGCGTCCCCACCGTCGAGCTCACGGGGGTCGCGGCCCGCGCGGCGGGCGTCGCGGCCGGGGGCCTCCTGATCGTGCTGGCGTTCCTGCCCAAGCTGGTCGCCGTCGTCCTGGCCATACCCAGCCCCGTCGCCGTGGCCTATCTGACCGTGGTGCTGGCCATGAGCTTCGTCCGCGGCATGACCGAGGTCGTGCAGGGCGGCATCGACCACCGCAAGGGGCTCATCGCGGGGGTCGCCTTCTGGGTCGGCGTCGGCTGCCAGAACGGGCTGATATTCCCCGACCTGCTCGCCGATCTCGCGGGCGGCCTGCTGCAGAACGGCATCACCGCGGGCGGCCTCGTGGCCATCTTCATGACCCTGTTCCTCGAGCTGACGGCGCCCCGCCGCCATCGCATCGAGGCGGCCCTGGACCTCGACGCGCTGCCGAAGATCAGGGACTTCCTCGGGACGTTCGCGGCCCGCAGCGGCTGGGGCGGGAAGATGGTCGACCGCCTGGACGCGGCGAGCGAGGAGACGCTGTTGACCCTGATTGGGCAGGACGAGGGCCGGGAGCGACGCGAGCGGCGCCGCTTGCTGCTGCAGGCCCGCAAGGAGGCCGGCGGCGCGGTCCTCGAGTTCATCGCCGCCGCCGGCGAGGAGAACCTGCAGGACCGCATGGGGCTGCTGGCCGACCGGCCCGACGACGTGCTCATGGAGCGGGAGATATCGCTGCGCCTGCTGCGCCACATCGCGTCCTCGGTCCGCCACCAGCAGTTCCACGACTCGGACATCGTGACCGTGCGCGTGGAAGTCCCGGAGGCGGACCGTGGGCGCTGATGCCGCCTCGACCGGCCGGCGGGCGTTCGTGGTGCGCCAGTGCCACGACTCGGACATCGTGACCGTGCGCCGGGAAGTCCCGGAGACGGACCGTGGACGCTGACGCAACCTCGACCGGCCGCCGGGCGTTCCTGCTGCGCCTCCTGTCGGGGCCGGCCGCGTTCGCCGCCGTCCGCGCCGCGCCGCTGACCGGCCTCGCGCCCGAGGCGCACTTCGTCCTCGCCGCCTACGCCTGGATCGTCGCGTGGTGGGTGGCCACGCCGGTGCCCTGGACGGTCACCAGCTTCCTGCCGTTCGTGCTCCTGCCCCTCGGCGCGGCGATGCCCGTCGCCGAGGTCGCGGCCAGCTACGGCCACACCATCCTGCCCTACCTGATGGGCGTCATGCTCTTCGGGCACGCGTTCCGCAAGCACGGCCTCGCCCGGCGCATCGCCCTCGCCGCCCTGTGCCTGCCGGGGGTGGCGCGTTCCGGCGGCGGCCTCCTGCTCGCGATCATGGCCGTGTCGGCGTTGATGTCCGCGGTCGTCAGCGACCTCGCGGTCATCGTGATGACGACGCCGATCGCGCTGTCGATAGCGCGCTCGGTGGCGCCCGGCGCCGGGCGCATGGCGGCGGCGGCGAGCCTCGCCGTCCTCTACGGCGCCACCGCGGGGGGGATGGCGACGCCGGCGGGCATCGTCTACAACCCGCTGACCCTCGCCGTGATGGAACGGCTGACCGACTACAGCATCACCTTCGCGCAGTGGACGTCGACCGGCGTCGTCCTGACCGCGGCCAACCTCCCGTTGTGCTGGCTGGTCCTGACCCTCATGCTGCCGCCGGAGGTGCGGGCCGTCTCCGGCGGCGACCGCTTTCGCGGGGAGCTGGCGCGGCTGGGCCCGATGAGCCGGGGCGAGAAGAACGTCCTGCTCGTCCTCGTCCTGATGCTCGTGCTGTGGAACCTGCCCACGTTCGTCACCATCGGGTTCCTCGACTTCTGGTACGTGCCCCCGGTGGCAATGGTGCTGCTCTTCGCGCTGCCGGTGGACGCGAAGCGCGGCGAGACGACCTTGGCGGCCGGGGACATCCAGACCGGAGTCGAATGGAACGTGCTGTTCCTGGTGTTCGGCGGGATGGCCCTGGCCGACGTGCTGGCCGGAACCGGCGTGACCGACTGGATCGCCGCCCTGCTCACGGGCAACGTCACCGCGGGGACGCTGCCGTGGCTGGCGGGCCTCGTCACGCCGCTGCTGACGCAGTTCGCCAACGGGCCCTCCGCGTCGGTGATGGTGTCCACGACGCTCTTTCCGCTCGCCGACGCCCTCGGCTACAACGCCGCGATTCTCGCCCGCATCATCCCGGGCACGGCCGACGCGGTGACGCTGCCCTGGGCCAGCGCGGCGGTGGCGGCGACGTTCTCGTTCGGCGCGGTCGGGCTGGGGACGATGTTCAGGGTCGGCGTCGTGGTGACTGTCCTGTCGTCGATCGTCGTCGTGGTGCTGAGCATGGTGCTGGTGCCGGCCCTGCAGGCGTTCACCCTGCCGTGATCCGCACCGACCGCCGTGTTGTGGCATGACTTCCGCGGGCCGAGATGCCCACGCCCCCTGGCAACTGTTCTCGCTCTCAAGACGGGAACACTTCGTCCAGGCAGAGCTCATGGCCACCGGCCGCGGCCGACGCGCCGTCCGCCCCCGCGAGAGCCAAGTCCAGGCCGCGCCGGCGGTCAACAGCTACACCAACTCGACGTTCACGCGGCGTCCAACCATTGCGGCGGCCCGTTGCAGGCTGCCGAGCGTGATGTCGTTCTTCGGATCGAGCAGCCGGTCCACCTGGGTACGACTCGTCTTCAGCAGTTTCGCCATCTTGTTCTTGGAGATATTCTGCTGCTTCATGGCCTCCGCAAGCTGCCACGCGACGACCTCCTTGATCGCCTGCGCTTGCGTTTCCTCGAAGATGCCCTCCTTCTTCAGGAAGGCATCGATGCTCGATCCCATATGCGCCTCGCTCATCGCTCCAACTCCCTCTGCCGTGTTCGCGCCGTTGCCAGATCGGATCCGGCGCTGCCCGCGTTTTCTTGATGAACCCATGCAGCACCACCAAGTGCTGTCGGTAGAAGCACAGCAACACGCGCGCCGTCCGGTTCGTCGGCAGGTCCGTTCGGACTTCCCAGAGGCCGTCACCCATCGCGCGGCACAGCGGCATGCCTATCGGCCACCGCCATTGCGCCCGGAGAAGATCCTTCCCTATCTCGTGACGCTCGGCCTCATCCAGCCCTTGCAGCCACTCCCTCACGGGTTCGCGCCCCGCCGCCGTGCGGTTGAAGATCAGCGGGATTTTCTGTGGCGTCGGCTTGTCGGCCACCCTGCACCTTAAAATGTGCAGTTAACCATGTCACGCTGGAAATGGCAACCGCGGGACCGCGTCCCGCCAGAGGGACACCGGCACGCTGCGCGACAAGGTCGACGGCGCGCTCGCCCGCTGGCGGGCGCCCGCCCTCGCTCGCCGGCACTCTCGCGCCGGTCACCCTGGTGCTGACGATGGGCGGGCTGTACGCGATCCTGACGATGGCGGCGGGCCAGCGGACGCGCGAGCTGGCGATTCGGGTCGCCCTCGGCACCCGCGAGGCCTCGTTGCGCTGGGTGGTGCTCGCCGAGGCGTTTCGGCTGGTGGCAGCGGGCCGCTCGTCGGCGGCGCCGCCGACGCCGCTTCTCGCGAGCCGGCTCCACGGCATCGCCCCCCGTGACGCGGTGACGCTGGCCGGCGGCCTGATCGGGCTACTCTGGGCCAGCAGCCTCGACGGCGACCCGCCAGCGCGACGGGCCGCGCGCCTCGACATCGTCGTCGCGCTGCACACCGATGGAGCCGCCCCGCCGCATCCTCCGGCATCGCGATCGGCGAGCCGTTCGCCCACGACAGGCGCACCGCCCCAGACGCCCCGCGGGGCAGCCCTGCAGTCCGCCCCCGGGACGCGAGTAGCTGCCGCCGCCGGGGCGAGGTACATCCCGTCGACGCACTCCAGCATCAGCCTCGTGTGCCCGCGACAAGACCTCGGCGCCCGATCGTGCTACCTTCATTAGCTCGGACTTCGGTCGAGGGACTCCCCATCGGCCAGTCCAGGAAACTCGAAGCGTTGGGAACGTTTGGACGAGCGAACGCGTCATGAGGGTGCGCGGTCGCTGGCGTGGTCGTCCTGATTACCGCAGCCCACACTCCAACGATCTCGATTCCGGACCGCTTTGGGGACAATTGGAGCGAGCGCGTCTCGCAAGAAGTCGATACGCCTCGATGTAGGAGGTTCAACCGAAGGCACGGTTTACCTTCGACGACCTGTTTGGTGCGGTATCGCGATGTACAAGACACGAGACCTATTGGCAGCCATAGACGCGTCCGGGCACGTGAAGATGCAGCGGGAGTTCTGGCGTGCACGTCTGTTGGATCCGGACCAGACGTTCTTTGAACAGTTCGAGCTACCGCCGCAGGTCCTCTACAAGTACATTCCCGCCCGTCGACTAGACGATGCCCTTCCCGACGGGGGGCCGTGTTCGTTTCGTGCCACGCCACCAAACGAATTGAACGACATCAACGAGACCAGTCTCTCAGCAGTATTCGTTGACGACGAGGCGAGTCGCGAGAGCATCAATCGAGACTACGCTTCGACCCTGACCGAGTTGTTTCCCGCATCGCCGATTTCTACTGATGATGTCGAGAGGTATCGCCGGGAACATCCTGTAGCCTATGGTGCTCAACTGGCATGCGATCAGTTGTCGAAGCGGTACGGCGTCACATCGTTCTCGGCCAGGAAGAACGATGTGAAGATGTGGTCGCACTACGCGGACGATTGCAGGGGTGTTGTTGTCGGCTACAACGTGGACCACTGGGTAAGGCACCTGATCGGCACGTCGGTAATCAGGCAGGTAACGTATGCAGATAGCTCGCCTCTGGTTTCGGGTCCGCGCGTATTGAACCAAGAGAACGCCTATGGGTTCATGTCCTGCAAAGGTGCTTCTTGGGAGGATGAACGGGAGTGGCGGCTGATTACCGAATTGGCCAAGACACAGCAGCGCAGGGAAGGCATCGCAGTGATAACCGTGCCTCAACAGTCTGTGTCGTCCGTCGTGATCACCGATCGGACTCCGGAGGACGTTGTGGACCGCATTGCTGGGCGGTTGAACGACTCGTCGAACGGCTATCGAGTATCGCGGATTGACAAGATGCAAAGAGGGCGCGATGCGGCGACGCTGGCGTTCATCGGACAGATAGATGCACGTGCTCGACGCAGCAGCGAAGCATGATGTCGGAGTTCGTGGGAGCCCGCCGCCGCCGGCCGCGAGGCTCAGCGGCGTGGTCTCGGTCACCGCGGCCGCGCTCGTCGGCGCCCGGTGTTCGAGCTGACGGAGGCCTCCGGCGACCCCGGCGCGCGGTCGCCGACGGGCGCTTGAGCTAGGCCGCGGCGAGGCGGGGCGAGCGGACCCCGCGGAGATCTGGAGCTGCCGGTTCGGCAGAGTGGCGCCGATTAGGCGGCGGGCCGCGGGGCGGCGGCATCCAGCCGACGGCGAGGGAACCAGGACCTGGTCCCTGTCCAGATCGAGCTCAGCCCCGAACCAGAGGGTTCCCGTTCCGTTCCCGGGTGGACTCGCCCGGGACCAGTTCTCTGGTCACCACGGGCGACCCCCTGCAACATATCGGGGCGGACGCGCCGTCCGCCCCTCCATTGGACTCAGAGAGCTCGCCACCCGCGCCGCCCTGCCGGCCGAGGCGGCCACGGCGATCTCGACGGCACACGTCGCCGACGGCGCGGCTCGGGGCCCGAGGGGCGCGACGAACTCGTCGACATCGGCCGGCAGACCTCCGGACGCATCCGGGACCGCCGCGGCCGGGGGCGGGCGTTCCTGAGGCGAAGAACCCCGACGCGCCCGCCTCGGCCCCCAGGCCGCGCGCCGGGGAGCGCCGCAGCCGCGGTGGCCGCAGGGTGCTTCCGCGCCCGCCTTGTCGCTGAACCGAGCCCCGCCGGCGAACGGACCGCCTGGATCCCGGGCCGGCCGCCGCTGTCATCACGGCCGACCCTGCTGTTCACGCGGATCCCTTTCCGTCATCCGAGGCGGCGAGCACGCGGCGCACTTCGTCCACATCGATGGACAACGCCGCGGCGATGGCGTCCGGCTCCTCCCCGGGGCCGCGAAGGTGCCGGATGGACCGGGAGAGGGCCTGCTCGGCGCGCTCCGCGCGCCGCCGCTCGTAGTCCGCCTGCCGGCCCCAGGAGATCGAGTCGCGCAGCAACTGGTCCTCGCCCTCCATGAACCGCCGCACGTCCGACTCCGACGCAGCCCGCTGGAGCTGACGCAGCACGAAGCCGTACTCCGGCGGATACGCCGACTCGTCGATGGTCAGCACCTGAGCGCCGCCCCGTTCGATGCGCGCCTCCCCCTGGTCGAAGATCGACAACACCCGCTCGAGCTCGTCGCGCCGCCGTCCCCGCAGCCGCGGGATCTGCACGATGTGGCTCCGGTGGTGGATGCCCGCGATGAACGGATGGCCGGCGTCGATCTCGGCGCCGGTGCGCCGCGCCGTCGCCCGCGGACACACGTCGAGCACCGCCTCGTCGGACAGCCCGAGGTCGTAGCCCAGCAGGTAGATGGTGACGATGGGCACCGCCTCGCGCCCCGAAGGATGCTCGATGACGTTGGCGGGGCTGCACAGTTGCTGGCCGAGGTAGGCGCGGAAGCGTTCCACGACGGTGGGCGCGTTGGTCTTCTGGATCTCGATGAGCACCTGCCGCTCGCCGCCCTCGGGGGTGCGCACGCGGGCCGCGAAGTCCATGCGGAACAGGGCGAGGGGTGCCTGCGCGACCTCGCCATCGTCTCGGGGCGACGCGTCGCGGGGGACCGCCAGCTCCTGCGGGCGCAGCTCCAGCGACTCGATGTCGAGCCCGGCGATGCGGCCGACGAGGAGGCGCGCCGCCCGGTCGTCCTGCATGAGGTACTTGAAGGCGGCGTCGTAGATCGGGTTGGCGATCTCCATACGGCTATTTCAATCCCGCCGCCCGCGTGCGTCAACCGGCTCGCGAACGCCGACGCCTCCTCGGCCTGCACTCCGGAGCGACAGTCGCAGCTCGAGGATTCTCTGTGGCGCGAACCCCTCGAACAGTGCGTTGCGCCAAGCGTCGGACGACTCGCCGCACGCCGTCGAGTGTGAGCTGGTTGAGGACGGCGGGGCGTTCGTGGTGCACCGGCCGACCGACGCGGACCGCCCCGCCGCGCCGCCTCCGTCGACTGCGGCGTTTGACGACTGCCTCGGCCGCGGCGGCGGGATCGAGGGGTCACCGCTCCGATCCCGGGATCGCGACCCCCTCATTCTCGAGCGCGGCCGCCACGCCGCTTCCGGAACTGGGGAACAACCCCGTTCGGCTCCTCGCGCCGCAAAGTTGACGGAAGGCCCGCTATCGGACCCCAAGGCGAGAGCGGGAGCGGCTACGGCGCCGAACAGGTCGGATCCCAGGCCGGTTCGTGTACCATGCGGGCTGTTCTCGGAAGACCCGTCCATGGCGCTCGAGCTCACGCCCAGACAGGCCAACACCATCGCGGCCGCCATCACCACGGTGTCCGCCCTGGTCATCCTGCTCGCCGTCGGCCTCCTGGGATGGCTGGCCGCCCTCTTCCTCCGCACCTTCTCGGGCGTGTTCCTGCCGCTGGCGGTGGGCGGGGTCGCGGCCCTCGTGTTCCGCCCCTACTACGACTGGCTGCGCGGACCGGGCCGGCTGCCCGTGCCGGCGGCGGTCGCCGCCGTCTTCCTGTCCGCTCTCGTGCCGCTGGGGGTCTTCGTGACGTTCTTCGGGAGCCTCGCCGTCGAACAGATCGTCGGCCTCGCCGCCCAGGTGCCGCAGTGGTGGGCGGAAGCCCGCACGTTGCTCGAAGAGCAACTCCCGGGGGCCCGCGAGATGCTCGAGTCGTCGGGTCTCGGCGATCGGCTGCGCGAGCTCGCGGTCGCGCAGCAGGCCGCGATCTTCGAGTGGCTCCAGACGATGGGGGTGCAGGCGGTCACCGTCGGCTTCGGGGTCGCGCGCGGGCTCGCCGCCCTGCTGTCGTGGATCATCACCCCGGTCTACTTCGCGTACTTCCTCACCGCCGGCTTCCGGCTCGACACCGACCGCGTGCTGCCGTTCCTCAAGCCCGAGACCCGTGCGGACGCGACCTACCTGCTGCACGAGTTCGTGGACATCACGGTGGGGTTCTTCCGCGGCCAGCTCGTCATCGCCCTTCTGCAGGGGCTGCTTTTCGCGGCCGGGTTCAGCCTCGTCGGCCTGCGCTACGGGTTCGTCATCGGCCTCGCCCTCGGGCTCCTCAACGTGATCCCCTTCCTGGGCAACATGATCGGCCTCGCGGTCGCCATCCCCATCGCCTTCTTCCAGGCCGACGGCGGGTGGCTGACGTGCCTGATGGTGCTCGTGGTCGTGCTGGTGGTGCAGCAGATCGAGGGCTGGTTCCTGACCCCGAAGATCATGGGGCAGCGCACCGGGCTGCACTTCATGGCGATCATCGTCGCCGTCTTCTTCTGGGGCACGGCCCTGGGCGGCATCCTCGGGCTGATCGTGGCCATCCCCCTGACCGCGTTCCTCGCGTCGCTCTGGCACCTCGCGCGGGAGAAGTACATCCCGGAGATCGTGTGAGGCGCCCCGCGTCAGGGCGACGGCACCAGGGCGGAACATCGGTGGAGCAATCAAGACGACGATCACCATTGCCGTCCGGGCGGAGAGGCGCCGGGCTTGTCCCTAGGCTGGACCGTGATACGGTTACGCGGACGCGACCAACAGAGGAGGAACGACATGGCGGGACGGACTCGGTTCGGTCTGATGCTGGCCCTGGTGCTCGTGGCGGCCGGGGCGTGGATGGTGGGCCAGGGCTCGACGATCACCGCGGCCCAGAGCAACTTCGTGGGCGGCGACCCGTCGCGGCCGGACGCCTCGGACATCCGCGCCCTGCGCCTGCGGTTCGAGGCGGGCGCGCGCTCGAACTGGCACAGCCACGGCGGGTTCCAGGTGATCATGGCCGAGGAGGGGCGCGGGCGCACCCAGGTGCAGGGCGAGCCGCTGCAGGAGATGGAGCCGGGCGTACCCTACTACGCGGGCCCCGGGGTCGTGCACTGGCACGGCGCCGCCCCCGACTCGTACATGGTGCAGCTCACCGTCGTCGGCGGCGAGGGCCCGACGGACTGGCTCGGGCCGGTGAGCGACGAGGACTATCTGGGCGAGTAGCCCTGCGCAAGGATGGCCCTGTCTTCGCAGGAGCCGCTGCCTTCGCAGGACGAGCCGCGGCCGCCGCACGAGCCGCGGCCACCGCTGGGGCTGCCTCCGCTGGAGCCCCAGCCTCCGCAGGGACCGCTGCCTCCACTGGGGCCGCAGCCTCCGCAGGGACCGCTGCCTCCACTGGGACCGCAGGGGCCGCAGCCTCCGCATAGGCCGCTGCCTCTGGAGAAGCGGCCTCCCCGTGCGAGGCGCCGGCTCCGTGAGTTCGGTCGGGCGGGCAACGCCGCAAGGCGGCGAGGCCCGGGCCAGCCGGCGTGTCGGTTCATGCCGGGCCGCGGCGCATGGGCCGCGGCCCGGCGGCGAGCCCGGCGGACGCCCCGCGGCAGGCAACGCGGGGTTCGAGCGGCGGCCCGCCGTGCGGCCTTGGCCCGCGGGTCCTTCCATGCAGGAGGCATCGTCATGCAGCCATCCACGTTCCGTAGCTGTCCCCGGAGCCGTGCGCACTCCCCCGCGTTCCCCGTCTCCCTCCTCGCCGGCCTGCTCGCCCTGACCGCGGCGGCCGGCCTGTCGGCCAAGGACTGGCCGCAGTGGCGCGGCGAGGAGCGGCGGGGCGTCTGGACCGAGACCGGCATTCTCGAGTCGTTCCCCGACACGGGGCTCACCGTGAAGTGGCGGGCCCCGGTCAACGGCGGGTACGCCGGCCCCGCCGTCGCCGACGGCCGCGTCTTCGTGCTGGACTACGTCGAGACCGAGCCGCGGACGATGGACGGCACCGAGCGGCTGATGGCGCTCGACGAGGAGACCGGGGAGGTGTTGTGGTCGCACGAGTGGACCACCACCTACCGGATGCTGATGTTCACCTACGCCATCGGCCCCCGCGCCACCCCCACCGTCGACGGCGACCGGGTCTACGTGACGGGGGCGACCGGGCGCATCCTGTGCCTGGACGCCGCGACCGGCGAGGTCGTCTGGGAGAAGGACACGGTGGCCGAGTACGACACCAGCATTCCCATCTGGGGCACGTCGAGCGCGCCGCTGGTCGACCGCGACCGCGTGATCCTCCTGGTGGGGGGCGAGCCCGACGCGCTGGTGATGGCGTTCGACAAGCACACCGGCGACGAGGTGTGGCGCGCCCTCGAGACGCGGACGGAGATGGGCTACAACCAGCCCCTGATCATCGAGGCGGGCGGGGCCCGCCAGCTCATCGTCTGGCATCCGCGAGGCCTCTCGTCGCTCGACCCCGAGACCGGCGAGGTGTACTGGGACGAGCCGTTCGAGGGGCGGGCCAACATGACGGTGGCCGACGCCGTCCACGCCGGCGACCGCCTGTTCATCTCGGGCTTCTACAGCGGCTCGATGATGATGCGGCTCGCCCTCGACCGGCCCGACGCCACCGCCGTCTGGAAGGACGGCAGCCGCCGCGTGCTCGACAACGGCATCGAGGTGGCGGAAGAGACCGGCCTGCACTCGGTGATGACCACGCCGCTCGTCGTCGGCGACTACATCTACGGCATCGGCAGCCACGGGCAGGTGCGGGGCCTGCTCGCGGCCACCGGCGAGCGGGTCTGGGAGGCCGAGGGGCTGACCAACCGCAACCGGTGGGGCTCGGCCTACTTCGTCCGGCACGAGGACCGCTACTTCGTCTACAACGAGAACGGCGACCTCATCATCGCCACGTTCAGCCCGGAGGGCTACGTCGAGCTCGACCGGACGCACCTGATCAATCCGACGTCGCGCTCCGGCTACGGCGGCAGCCGCGCGGGAAGCCGGTCGCGCTTCCGCCACGGCCAGAGCGACCGGCTCGTCGTGTGGGCGCACCCGGCGTTCGCCAACCGGCACGTGCTGGTGCGTAACGACGAGGAGATCATCCGAGTGTCGCTCGACGCGAGCGACTACTGAACGGACGGACGGAGGAGTAGCGATGGCGACCTATACACGGAAGGAGTTTCTCGGGCTGAGCGCGGTGCTGGCCGGCGGGGTCGGCGTGGCCAAGCTGCCGGTCGCGGCGCAGGAGCCGGCCGCGGCGGAGGGACCGCCGGACCTCGCCGTCGTCAACGCCCGCGTCTACACCGTCGACGACGCGCTGCCCCGCGCCGAGGCGTTCGCGGTGCGCGGGGACCGGTTCGTCGCGGTCGGCGGCAACGACGACGTCCGCAACCTCGTCGGCCCCGGCACCGAGGTGATCGACGCCGAGGGGATGACCGTCACCCCGGGGTTCATCGACACCCACTCGCACCCCAGCGGCGTGAACGAGCTCTACGGGGTGAACACCAACCTCACGACGGTGGCCGAAATCCAGCGGGCCCTGCGGAGCAAGGCCCTCGACATCCCGCCCGGGCGCTGGGTGCGCGGCTTCATGTTCGACGACACCAAGGTCGTCGACGGCCCCCTGCACCGGACCCACCTCGACGAGGCGGTGCCCGACCACCCGGTGAACGTGGCCCACCGCGGCGGGCACACCAACTGGTTCAACAGCCACGCGTTCGAGCTCGCGGGCATCACCCGCGACACCCCCGACCCGCCGGACGGCCGCTTCGCGCGCGGCCCCGACGGCGAGCTCTCGGGCATGGTGGCCGAGCACGCGCGCGACGTCTTCGCCACCGTCGGCGAGCGCGAGGACCTCACGGAGGAGGAGCAGCGCGCGCGCGCCCGCGAGGGCATGGCCCACATCTCGCGGCTGATGACGGCGGCCGGGCTGACCACCGTCCACGACGCGGGGGCGGGCCGCGGGCGCCTCGTCGCCTACCAGGACGCCCGCGCGGCGGGCGAGCTGCGCCACCGCGTCTACGCCATGGTCCGCGGGCCCTACGAGCAGCTTCGCGACGCCGGCGTCTACACCGGCTTCGGCGACGAGTGGGTGCGAATCGGCGGCGTGAAGTACGGCGCCGACGGGTCGGCCTCGGAGCGCACCATGCGCATGAGCACGCCGTTCGAGGGCCGGCCCGACGACTACGGCATCCTGACGATGTCGCAGGGGGAGATTCACGAGGTCGTCGAGGACGCGCACCGCCACAGCTGGCAGGTGGGCATCCACGCCAACGGCGACGTCACCATCGACATGGTGCTGAACGCCTACGAGCGGGTCCTCGCCCGCTGGCCGCACCCCGACCGCCGCCACCGCATCGAGCACTGCACGCTCGTCAACCCCGACCTGCTGCGGCGCATCCGCGACACCGGCTCGATCCCCACCCCGTTCTGGACCTACGTCCACTTCCACGGCGAGAAGTGGCGGAACTACGGGGCGGAGCGGATGGAGAGGATGTTCGCGCACCGTTCGTTCCTCGACTACGGCATCCCCGTGCCGGGGGCCTCCGATTACACGCCGGGGCCGTTCGAGCCGCTCATGGCCATCCAGAGCATGGTGACCCGCCGCGACTTCAACGGCCAGGTGTGGGGCGCCAACCAGCGGGTGACGGTGGACGAGGCCCTGCGCATCGGCACCCTGAACGGGGCGCGGGCGTCCTACGAGGAGCGCGACAAGGGCTCGATAACGGCCGGGAAGCTCGCGGACTTCGTCGTCCTCGAGCGCGACCCCCACGACGCGGACCCCGACGACATCAAGAACACCGGGGTCGTGCGCACGGTGGTCGGGGGACGGACGGTGCACGGGGCGTAGCCGATCGGGCGCCAGGCGGGGCCTGCAAGCGACAACCGCCGGGCCGGGAGTCTGCGCCCAGTGCGGCATGGACTCCCGGGGGGGGGTCGGCCGGGCGACCAGCGGAGCACGCCTGGACACCCACGCGAATCCTGAAGCGTCGTGTTGTATTCTTGGGGCGACCGTGGTGGCCATCTTCCACGGACTCCCGTCCCCGACCCCGGATGGTATTCTGCCGACACCTCTAGACCACGGAGTAGGACTCATGCGCGTTCAGGTCAGAACCCTCGCCTCGGTGCTCGCAATTCTCGGTGCGGCGGCCGCCGCCGGCGCCCAGGGCCGCGACATTCTGCCGCCGGTACCGACGCCGACGGACATCAAGCCGGGCAGCATCACCTGCGACGAGTGCCCGTATCCGGCCCCGAGCAAGTATCTCGACATCAGCGTCTACGGCCAGGACGTGCGCATCGCCTACATGGACATCGCGCCGACCGGCGCCGCCAACGGCCACGTCGTGCTGCTGATGCACGGCAACAACTTCGGCGGCTTCTATTTCGGCGACATCATCGACGGGCTGACCGACGCCGGATTCCGCGTCCTCGTCCCGGACCAGATCGGGTACGGCAAGTCGTCGAAGCCGATCGCGCCCTACAACTTCAACACGCAGGCGCGCAACACGCAGCTCGTCCTCGAGCACGAGGGGATCGACAAGGTCATGGCCGTCGGCCACTCGATGGGCGGCATGCTCGCGACGCGGTTCACCACGCAGTATCCCGACTCGGTCGAGCGGCTGGTCATCTACAACCCCATCGGCCTCTCCGACAACCGGTTCAACCGCCCGATGACGCCGGTCGATCAGATCTACGAGCGGACCCTCCGGACCGACTACCAGAGCACCCGCCGGAGCCTCAGCCGGTACGTCGGGCACGACCCCTCGGCCTGGAACGACCAGTTCGAGCTCTACACCCGCATCCGCTCGTCGTGGACCCTCAGCTCCGACTATCCGCGCCTCGCCATGGTGCAGTCGATCATCAGCCAGATGCTCTACCAGGACCCGGTCGTCTACGACTGGCCGCACATCCACGTGCCGACGCTCGCCTTCGGGGGCGCGGAGGATCTGCTGCTCGGTCCGGCCGAGGTCTTCCAGGAGCGGATGCAGGTGCTGGCCGACACCGTGCCCAACGGAAACGGTCGCGTGCTGCTCTTTCCCGGGCTGGGTCACGTGCCGCACCTGGAGCGGCCGGACATCATCGTGCCCGCGCTCGTCGACTACCTGATGGAAGGCGTCGAGTAGCGCCGTTCGGGACCCCGGACCGTGACCCACGCTACGCCGTAGCGCGGACCGGACTCCAGGAGCTGGCCGCACGCCAAGCAGGGTCGCGATCGGGTTCTGGCGGGAACGGCGCAGAGGTGTGGTCGGTGCGTCCGGTGAGTGCGTCTATGGACGCCGCGTCATCGCGGTCGCTTGCAGCTTGAGGACCGGGTAGTCCGGATACCGCGGCGTCAGAGTACGGTTCGTGCAGTTCCAGCGGAGGGCGAGGAAAGTTGCGCGCCTCGGCCACCGTGCCGGCCCGGAGTCGACGGGCCGGCACGGCAGCCGTGGAGATCAGTCCGCGCCGCGCACACGCCCCAGCCGGGCCGCGGCGCCGACGCTCACCAGCACCACCAGTCCGCCCAGGACTAGTAGGGGAACGACCGCGCGACGGGCGACGTCGGCCGGCCCTTCGTCCACGAACCCGAAGACCGGCACGTCGGGGAGGACGCCGGCGTCCATCCGCTCGCTGGCGAGGATCGCCGGTACGAAGAACTGCCGCCACTCGTCGGCGAACGCGCGCACCTGCGACTGGAAGCGCGCGAAGCGCGCGTCGCCCGTGCCCGCCGCGTCGACGAGCACCTCCTGGGCCAGGAGCGCCGGCGACAGGAAGCGGTAGCGGCTCACCAGGGCGAGCTGGTCGGCGCGGCTCGCGTCGTGCACCGCGGTCACCTCCTCGAGGCGGGTGTTCACGGCGTCGGTGGCGGCCCAGGCGAGGGCGCCGAGGCCGGGCTCCTCGGCCACCACCCCGCCCGCCATCTCCGGATGGTCCTCCAGGTAGCGGGCGAGCAGCTCGCTGCGCTGGTTGACGGCGTCGTTCGAGGCCTCGCGCTGGGCGGTGATCATCTCCACGCGGGACGGGAGGGGGTGCAGCAGCCCCGCCGCGATGTTGACGGCGGCCGGCATCACCACCACCAGGACGAGCCACGCCCCCACGAGGGCCGTGGCGTTCCAGGCCGAGGACCGCCGCAGGCCGTTCACCCACGCCGCGAGCGCGAACCAGAACAGCGCGTAGACGGTCACCGTGCCGCACCAGAGGAGCACCCGGCCCGGCGAGCCGAATCCCCCCGTCACGAGGATGCCGAGCAGCGAGACCGCCGCGGCCAGCCCCACCACGAGGACCGCCCGGAACGCGAGCTTCGCGAGCACGACGTCGCGCGCCGACACGGGCTGCGACAGGGTCAGGGCCAGCGTCCCCTGCTCGCGCTCCTCCGAGAGGACGTTGTAGCTGAGGGCGAGCACGAGCAGCGGCAGCAGGTAGATCGTCACGAAGGCGAGGTCGAAGCGCCCGACCATCAGGTTGAGGGGGTTCTCGACCTCCCCGTTCTGCTGGAAGGACGCCTCGTTGGTGTAGATGCTGACGTCGTAGTAGTAGGGCAGGAGGTCGCTCTGCCCCACCGCGAGGGCGGTCAAGGGCCCCGGCTCGAGCACCGCGGTGCGGGCGCCCCGGGCCCCGCCGAGGACGTTGGGGGCGCGGGGGTCGCGGAACGGCGACGACGGCCGCCCCCCGGCGGCGATGTCGGCCAGCTCCTGCTCCAGGGCTTCGACGCGCTCCGCGTTGCCGGTTCGCGCCGCCTCCACCGTCCGCTCCTGGAACCGCGCCCAGGCCATGCCGTTGGCCAGCGCGTAGACGAAGAGGACGGTGAAGACCCCGAGCACGACTCGCAACGCGCGGTCGGCCGCGAGGAGGCGCCACTCGTTCAACAGGACGGTGCGCAGGGTCATGCTACGCCACCTCCGCGACGCGCACGCGCTTCGCCGCGAGCAGGACCGCGCCGGCCAGCCACAGCCCCAGCACGAGAAGCGACAGCATTCGGTTCCCGAGGACCCAGCCCAGCGTCGGGGCGTCGTACTGCAGGGGCGGCACGTCGGCCCAGAGCTCGGGGCCCGCCGTGTACAGCTCGCCGGTGCGCGAGTTCTCGGCGAGGTCGAGGTTCATCTGCCGCATCATGTCGCGGCGGTACGTCTCGGCCGCGGTCGCGAAGTGCCGGTGCTGCTCGACGTCGGTGCCGGCCAGCCCCATCGACAGCGTGCGCACCGCGAGCAGCGGCGCCGCTACCGCGAGCGCCTCGTGCACGAGGCCCTGGCGCTCGAACGTGTCCCACAACGCGCCGTAGTTGCGGTCGAAGATGCGGTTCCCGAACTCCTCGCTCTCCTGCAGGTAGAGCCCCACCTCGTTGACCGGCAGGTCCTCGGCCCGCTCCACGCCGTACTCCGCGAGGAGGCTCTCGCCGAACGCGGCGCGGTCGGGGCGCTCGATGCCGTCGACGCCCGCGGCCATCTCCTGCTCGAGGGTGTGGGCGAACTCGACCGCGGACGGCGTGGGGTGAATCCACTTCGACAGGTCGACGGCGGCGCGGGGCGCCACGAGCCCGTTCACCACCCAGACCCCCAGGAGGACGACCAGCGCGGTGCGCGCCGAGCGGGCCCACGCCGACACGGCCAGCCCCAGCCCCACGAACGCGGCGAAGTAGGCGAGGTAGACGCCGGCGAGGACCGCGCCCCGGGCCAAGGGCGACGCCGCCGGACCGGTGCTGCCGACCACGAGGGCGGCCGCACCCACCACCGCCGCCGGCACCAGCAGCAGCGCGAGCGCGCCGGCCACGCCCAGGGCCTTGCCCACGGCCAGCTCGCGCCGGGCGATGCCGGTGGCCAGGAGCTGGCGCAGCGTGCCCTGCTCGCGCTCGCCGGCCAGCGCGCCGAACGTCAGCAGGATGACGAGCAGCGGCACCAGGTTCTGCAGGACCTGCGCCGCCGTCAGCGCCCCCACGCGCTGGGCGGCCGTCGCGTCCTGGGCCGGGCGCATGAGGAACTCGTTCTGCCGGTGGGCCTCCAGCCACACCGACGTGCCCGTGTAGGGGTCCACCCCCTCGTCGACGAACGACAGGGCGAGACGGGGCTTGAACGCGTAGATGCCGTAGTGGGCGGCCGAGTGGGGGTTCTTCTCGCCCTGCGACTCCCAGTGGTCGCGCGCGGTGGCCTGCGCCGCCGCGAGCTCCTCCTGCGCCTGGCGCGCCTGGACCCAGCCGTGGCCCAGCGAGACCAGGAGCAGCGCCCCCACCAGGGCCGCGCACCAGCGGAAGCGACCGTCCCGGACCACGTCGGTGAACTCCTTGCGGGCGATGTGCTTGATCATCGGTGACTCCTTGCCCGGCAACCGGGGCGCCGATTGCCGCCTTGCCGGCCCGTGGCGAGAGTGCCCGCTGCATTCGATCCAACGCGGGGTATCGCCGCGGGCTGCTACTCGTGCATGTGCTCCAGGTAGATGCGTTCCAGATCGGCATGGCCGAGTTCCACGCCGTCGACTCCTGACCCGGCAAACCGTCGCCCCGGGGGCCGATTGCCGCCTTGCCGGCCCGTCCGCGAGAGTGCCCGCTGCATTCGGGGCAACGCGGGGCTCGCCGCGGGCCGCTAATCGTGCATGTGCTCCAGGTAGATGCGCTCGAGATCGGCGTGGCCGATCTCGTCCGTGCTCATCTCGTTGACGAGGCGCCCGTGCCGCATGATGCCGACGCGGGTGCCGGACTCCTTGGCGCGAAACAGGTCGTGGGTCGCCATCAGCACCGCGACGCCGCGATCCCTGAGCCGCTCGAGCAGCTCCGAGAACTCGTTCGAGGCCTTGGGGTCGAGGCCCGACGTGGGCTCGTCGAGCAGCAGCGCGCCGGCCTCCTTGGCGATGGCGATGGCGATGCCGACTTTCTGCCGCATGCCCTTCGAGTACTCGGACACGCGCTGACCGACCGCGTCGCGGGGCAGGCCCGCGCCGACGAGGATGTCGGTCAGCCTCTCCGGGGCCAGCGACCCCGTGCCGCCCAGGGCGGCGAAGTACTCCAGGTTCTCGAGGCCGCTGAGGTTGCGGTAAAGCATGACCTGCTCGGGGACGTAGGCCAGGCGCCTCTTGGACTCCAGGGGCTCGGCCGCGACGTCGAGGCCCATCACCCGCACGCTCCCCGCCGTCGGCTCGAGGAAACCCAGGAACAGGTGGATGGTGGTCGTCTTGCCCGCGCCGTTCGGACCCAGCAGGCAGTAGATCTCCGACGGCCCGACGCGGAGATCGAGGTCGACGACGGCCTCCACGTCGTCATAACGCTTGGACAGCCCGCGGGCTTCGAGAACGGGCGCCGACGCGGCGGCCGCCGACGCGGACGGCGCCTCCATCGTCACAGCTTCGGTCATGGATCTCGTTCAGGGTCCCGGGATGGTTCGCCGGGACTCCCCCTCCAACTGAAGAAGAGCGGAACCGCCGGCGCGCATCGGCGCGTCGACGCAGCCACGGAACCAGGGAACTGGCCGGAGAATCGTCGCCTGCGGCTCCGATCGCCGCCCGACCAGGAACCCTGCCAGGAGTCACCGCCTTGCGGCGCAAACCCTTGGGGTGCCGGAGAGTCGTCAGGCGGGAGGCGCCCGGGAGGCGTGCCCCTCGATCTCGGCAGCGCGGGCATGCCCCTGCTCGCACGAGCAGGCGCCGCCCCCGGCCGTCGGATCGGGGTCTTCGTGGACGGTGGAAGCGATGAGCGGCGAACCCTGGACGTGGCACAGGACGCACGTGTCGTCGCGTCCCTCGGCCTCGTCGTGGACGTGAGGCGTCGTGGTGACGGCCAGCAGCGCGAGCGCGACGATTGCGCTCCACCACAACAGCGTCGACCGGCTTCGCCGCATGGTGTCTTGTAGCGCGTTCGCGCGAGTCCGTCAAGGGGCGCGACCACGGCGATCGCGACGCCGTCGCGGGAAGAGCGCGCTTCGGCTCCCCGCCGGCGGCCCTCCGGGCGCGGTGCCGCCCCGGGTTTCACGACGGGCCGCCGACATCGCGTCCCAGTGACTCGCGACATTGTTTCGAGCGCCTCCGTCGGGTCTGTCCTTGCCGGATCCCCTCGCGATTCCGCAGTCGAGGAGATCGGGGCGGCACACTAGTGGAACCGCACCGCGTAGCCCAGCCGGACCCCGCGGCCCATCTCGGGGGCCCGATCCTTGATGTACGACGTGTGGTTGCGATAGAGCGTGTTCGTCAGGTTGTAGCCCGTGAACGACAGGATGTGCGACATGTCCTGCCGCGGCCAGACGTACGACGCGCGCAGGTTGACCACGGAATAGCCGTCGGTCTCGGTCTCGCCCCGGAAGACGTCGGCCTGCCGCCCTGCGAGCTCCACTTGCGGGCTCAGCGTGAACCCGCCGTAGGGGATGTCGAGGTCCAGCGTGCCTCGCAGCGGCGGAATCCGCGGCAGCGCCTCGTTGGTCGCCGTCAGCCGCGCGTCGACGTACCCGAGGCCGAGCGTCAGCCAGGTCCGGCCCGCGAGCCGGGTGCTGGCCCGCGCGTCGAAGCCGGAGAAGCGGCTGTCGCCCTGCAGGATGTCGAACACCGGCAGGTTGTCGGCCACCGCCCCGCTACGGTTGCCGAAGATGAAGTTGTCGATGTCGTACATGAAGAAGTTCAGCTCGCCCCGGACGCGGTCGCCGCGGTGCCGCAGGCTCAGGTCCAGTCCGAGGGTGGACTCGGCGTCGAGGTCCGGGTTGCCGACGTCGAAGGAGAGCGTGCCGACGTGAGGACCGAAGTTGTACAGCTCCTCGATGGCCGGGGCGCGGTGGGAGCGGGTCACGTTGGCGACCAGGGCGTTGCCGGCCCCGAGGTCGGCGTGGAGTCCGACCGACGCGGATGCACCCTCGAAGCCGCGGTCGCGCGCGTCGGGCGCCTCGAGCGAGTGGTGCCCATCATCGTGATCGTCGTGCCCATCATCGTCGTGCCCGTGATCGTGATCGTCGTGCCCGTCATCGTGATCGTCGTGCCCGTCATCGTGATCGTCGTGCCCGTCATCGTGATCGTCGTGCGCACTCCCGCTACGCTCCGCCACCTGGTAGTCGTCGCGGTCGACCCGACCGCCGAACTGCACGCGAAAGCGCCCCAGGCTCAGCTCTTCGTAGGCGAAGGCCGCGAAGGACGACAGGTCGGTCCGCGGCGCCAGCGCCTCGACTCCCGCCGCCTCGAAGTCCCGTACCTGCGTCCAGACGCCGAACCGCCCCGCCAGGCGGGCCGTCTGGCGCTGGTCCAGGTCGGCGCGAACGATGTAGGTGCGGTTGTTGTAGCGGGTGCCGACGCGCTGCTGCCCGCCCTCGCTCTCCAGCTCGTCATGGTGCCAATCGACGACGTTCAGGCTGAGCCGTGCTCCCTCGATGAAGCGGTTGCCGAGGCCCTGGAGACCGACGTCGAACCGCCCGGCGCGACGCTGCCAGTCGAGTGCGATCGCCGTCTCGCCATGGTCGTCCCCGTGCCCGCCGGACTCGCCTTCGTGGTGCCCGTGGAACTCGCCGGCGAACGGCACGCCGTAGCGGCCGCCGTTCGCGGTCACGCCGGCGCTCGCGAAGAGCCGGTCCCCCGACCAGCCCGCCCCGGCCCGCACCGTGCTCGATTCGGTGGCGGAGTTCTCCACCGTCCCCTCGGGCGTGGCGTAGTCGTCCGTCCGCCGCGTGCCCCCGCCGGCCCAGTAGTGCACGCCGTTCCGCGCGTGTTGCAGGCCGAAGCTGCTGCCGGCCTGCGCGTTCGCGCTCCCCACGTCGGCGCTGAACTGCGCCCGCGTGCCATCGAGCAGCGACTCGCGGTAGCTCTCGTGGGGGGTGATCACGTTGACGACCCCGCCGACCGCGTTCGGGCCGTACAACAGCGTCGCCGGCCCGCGCACGATCTCGATGCGTTCCGCGCCGTCGGGGTCGACCGCGACCCCATGGTCGCCGGACTCGCTCGACAGGTCTCCGGTGCGGACGCCGTCCTCCAGGATCAGCACCCGGTCGCCGTCGAAGCCGCGGATGATCGGCCGGCTCGCTCCGGGGCCGAAGCCGCGGATCGAAACGCCCGGCTCGTTCCGAAGGACGTCTTCGAGACCGGCGGCGGCTTCTCTGGCGATGTCGAACGAGTCCACGGTGGTGACCGCGTTGAACGCCTCGAACGTCGTCTCGGTTCCGCCCGCCGAGGCGGTCACCGTCACGTCCTCGCGAATGGGCGAGAGTCCGAGCACGAAGTCCACCGTCGACTCCCCGCCCGGATCGACGTTCACCGTCTGGCGCCCCGCGGTCATGTGCTCGCGTTGCGCGAGGACCTCGTAGGTGCCGGCCGGCACGCCGTCGATTACGAACCCTCCCCGCTCGTCGCTCAACGCGAACCTGCCCGTGCCCACGACGAGGACCACCGCGCCTTGAACGGTGTCGAATTCCTGCAGTGTCACCGTGCCGTGCACCCTGCCGGTCCCCTGCGCAAGGACCGGCGCCGCCATCAGGACGGCCATCGCGGCCACCGCACAAACACGTGTCGCTGTCAATCGGTACATCAGATTCCCTTCCCGAACTCCACTCTTCGTGACCCTGTTCCCGTTTCCATCGCGTCCATCGCGCAGGCGCAGCCGAGAACGCGCCAGGCACCGCGTCAGGGAACCCAACCCTGGGCGGGCACAAGGCGCGACACCGCTGGCCGGGTGTCCGGAGGCGCGGTCGGCCGCGGACGGGCGCCATTGCCGCAACGCGCTCGTGCGCTCGCGGCAGAGCGCGCCGTCGACGAACGATGGACGAAACGCAGCGTGACGGGAGCTAGGCGGGCGGGCCGCGGGCGGGGAGGCGGCAGGTGTGACCGGACGTGATCCTCTCGCGGTCGGCAGCCTGCTCGAGCGGCTCCGCAACATCGGCGAATCCGATATGCAACGAGCCGGGAGGTTCGGGGGCGGGCTGGTGCGGGAGCAGGCAGACCGCGCAGCGCTGGTCGGCCGCGTGCTCCTCGTGACACAAGACCTCGGCGGCGGCCGCACCTCCCACCGCCATGGCCAGGACGACGATCCAGGCGCGCGAGCCGGAGCCGCGTCGTGCGAGCCTCGCGTGCACGGGTCTTCTGCCGACCATCGGTTTTCGACCCTAGCAGAGTTTGCCCGATGCGGCAAGGGGCGGCCGAGCGCCGAAGCGACCGGCGCGGCCGGGTTCGGCCCGGACCGCCGCGCTTGACTCCGGAGCGCCTTTGCATCTTCAATAGGTGGGTTATGCCGCCGGCGCGGGGCGCGGCCCTGCTCATCGGATTCGCGGTGATCGCGCTCGCGACGTCGGGCGCCGCGCTCCATGAGCACGACGCTGGCGTGCAGACCGCGGGCCACGCCGACTGCGACGCCTGCAACTTCCGGCACCTGTCGGGAATCGCACCGGACTGCACCCCCGCTCCGGCCGGCCCGGCCCTCGTCGCCCACGCCGTCGCGCCGGCCCGACCGGACGGCCAACGCACCGCGGCCCTCGGCGTTCTTCTCACGCGCGGCCCGCCCGCCCAGGATTCTGCGTTGTAACAACGGTGCAGGAATCCTGGCAGGGTTGGTGCGGCGAGCGGAGCCGCAGGCGACGCCGCTCCGGGCTGGCCGCCCGTTCGCACCAACCGCCGCGACATTCGTCATCCCAAGCTCGGACGACTTGTCATCGTCGCTCGTCGGATCGGCGCGATCAGGCACGGACGTCGGCGTATGCGCCGGCACTCTCGAAGCCAACGCTCGAACTGGAGGATTGCTCAAATGTCACGTCTTCTCAGAGAACAGCTCGTCTCCCGAGGAATCGCGTTCGCCGCCCTGCTGGCGGTTTGCGCCGCCGGCCCCGCGACCCGCGCGGCACAGGCCCAGGAAGCGGCCGATCAGCCCTTCATGGCCGGCGCGCCGCTCGACCTGTCGTCGAACGCCAAGACCTACGGCGGCTTCCGGTTCGCCGAGAGCATGGCCTACGACGAGGCCCGCGACCTGTACGTCGCGGTAAACGCGGGGATCGCCCAGGACGTCATACCCAACGACGGTTACATCTCGCTGATCAATCCCGACGGCAGCGCTCACACGCTGAAGTGGATCGGCGTCGACCGTAACGGCCTGACGCTGAACCACCCCCTCGGCAGCGACATCGTCAACGGCCTGCTGTACGTGGCCGACATCAACGTCGTGCGCTGGTTCGACATGGAGAGCGGCGAGCCGCGGGGCAGCGTCGTCGTCGAGGACGCGCAGCGGTTCAACGACATCGAGGTCGCCGAGGACGGCACCATCTGGGCCACGCAGACCGGGACCGAGGAGAGCGGCACCTGGCGGGTGTATCGCATCGGGCCGGACGGAGACTCGTCGGTCGTCGTCGAGGGAGCGCCCCTCGCCCGGCCCAACGGCGTCGCCTTCGACCCCGACGGCAACATCGTCGTGGTGAACATCAACGACAACGCGGTGCTCACCTTCTCACCCGACGGCGAGCTCGTCAGGACCGAGCACGCGGTGGACGGCGGCAACGACGGGCTGGTGATTCTGGACGACGGCACGAAGTACGTCTCCAGCGTCCGGATCGGCACCGTCTCGCGCATCCGTCCGGGAGAGGAGGCCGAGGTCGTGGCCTCCGGCATCCCCAGCGCCGCCTCGATGGCCTACGACTCGAAGCGGAACCGGCTGCTCATCCCGATGAACAACTGGAACGCCATCACCATCGTCGAGCTCGATTGATCGGGCCCGCGGACGCCTGACGACGACCGTCGGAACGCCCTGACCATGACGAAGCCGAGCCGGCCCACCGCTCTCGCGGCGTTGCTGCTGGCGTGCGCCCTGCTGTCGGCCGGCTTCGTCTCCCACGAACACGACGACGGGGATGCCGGCGGCCACGATCACGACTGCGTGATCTGCTGCGTCCACCACCACTCGTCCACAACGGCGTCGACGACGCCCCTGCCCGCCACCCCGGACCTGGCGGTCCGCTTCGCCGCGTCGAGCACCCGCCGAGGCGGCTTCGACGCCACGCTCGCCACCCAGGCGACGCGCGGCCCGCCCGCCTGACGCCCTTCCCCATTACCTCGACGGCTCGGCCGGACTGCGAGATCGGGCCGGGCTCGCGCACGGTACCGGTGCTCGCAGGGCGACCCGCTCTGCTCACGGGTACGCGCGCACCGAATGCGCGATGTCGGTGCTCGCAGGGCGACCCGCCCTGCTCACGGGTACGCGCGCACCGAATGCGCGATCGTGCCGCATCCGAACCACGACCCGCGCGCGGGCGTACGGGTGCCGACAGTGATGGACGCCGACTACCGGGACCGCTTCGAGCCTGACAGTCAGGCCGCCTCGCTTCGGTGAGCCCGGCGGTGCCCTTCCCGAATCGGTGCGGAAGTGCTGACGCCCTGGCGGCGTAGCGACAGAAGGGCACGGAGACCCGGTGATGGACGCCGACAACCGGACCCGCTTCGAGCCTGACGCCGGGCCCTCTCGGTTGAGTGAGCCCGACGGCAACGCCCTTCCGGAATCGGCGCAAAAGTGCTGACGCTCATGGCGGCGCAGCGAGAGACGGATGAGGACGAGATGACTCCCACGACGGAACCGACACGAGTGCGGACCCTGCGAGCGCGGCTGGCCGGGCTGTGGTCCCGCCGGCGGACGATCGCGGCGGCGCTGCTGGCGGCGGCGGGGCTGTGGGGCGCTGCCGCCGCCTACCAGCACTATCTCGCGGTGACGCGGGTCGCCTTCGTCAACTTCCCCGGCTTCCAGCTCGCGCGCATCGAGCGCGCGCGCCAGAGCGGGGCGGTGCGCGTGGAGTCGCTGGACCTGGCGTCGCTCGACCGCGTCGCCGGCTACCCGGTCGCCTACGTGTTCGGGCGCGGCCTGCAGCTCGACGAGACGCAGCTCGAGCACCTGCGCGAAGCCGGCCGCCGGGGGACGCGCCTGTTCGTGCAGGGGGCCACGAACCCCGCCCTCGACGTCACCAACCTGCGCGGCGCGCAGCTCGACGCGGCCAACGGCTATCTCGAGTTCGGGGGGGCCGAGAACTACGCCCGGCTGCTGAACTTCTCCCGCGTGGACCTCGACGGCAAGTCGTTCCGCGCGGACGCCGTCGAGCCTCCCGTCGAGCGTTCCATGGACGTGCTCTTCCACCTCGACGACGACCTGACGTTCGAGACCGTCGACGCGTTCGACGCCTACTACGACACGCAGGGGCTCGCCAAGCCGGACGCCCCGCGGATCGCCCTGATCACGAGCGTGCCCGGCCCCTTCAACGCCAACCGGGACCACGTCGACGCGTTCATCCGCGCGCTGGAAGGCCGCGCCTGGAACGTCTACCCGATGGCCGCCGCCGAGAAGCGCCTCGACTTCCTCAAGCGCATCGACCCCGACCTCGTGGTGCTGATGCCGCACGGGCGGCTCACCCTGGGGCGCGCCGACGAGGCCATCGGGTGGCTGCGCGAGCGCGACATCCCCATGCTGACGCCGGTGTCGGTGTTCCAGAACCACGACGACTGGGTGACCGACCAGCAGGGCATGGCGGGGT
The DNA here is from genome assembly GCA_965207675.1 of Vicinamibacterales bacterium. Lineage (GTDB taxonomy): Bacteria > Acidobacteriota > Vicinamibacteria > Vicinamibacterales > UBA8438 > JAJEEA01. The sequence goes on along the minus strand of CBDBMY010000011.1, from coordinate 980,638 downwards.
CCATGCTCACGATGAGCGTGGTGCTGCCCGAGCTCGACGGCGGGGTGGCCCCCTACGCGGTGGCGGCGCAGTTCACCGACGCGGACGGCTACGAGATCTTCGACGCGCTGCCCGAGCGGCTCGAGACCTTCTGCGACCTCGTCGAGGGCTGGCTCGAGCTCAAGGCCAAGCCCAACCGCGACAAGCGGGTGGCCATCTACTACTACAAGGGGCCCGGCAAGAACGCCATGAACGCCGGCAGCCTGGAGGTGGCGCCGAGCCTGCTCAACCTGCTGCGCGCGCTGCGCGACGCCGGCTACACGGTCGAGGGGCTCCCCGAGACCGACGACGAGTTCTGGGCGCTCGTCCAGGCGAAGGGGCCGGTGATGGGGCCCTACGCGCGCGGTGCGTTCGAGGAGTACGTGGCCACCGGCGACCCGGCCCTGGTGCCGGCCGCCGAGTACGCGGCGTGGGTGGAAGCGGACCTCGAGGCGGGCATGCGCGACGCCGTCGTCGAGCAGTACGGCCCCGCCCCCGGCGAGTACATGACGGTCGGCGAAGGCGAGGAGACCGCGCTGGCCGTCGCCCGCGTGCAGTTCGGCAACGTCGTCATCCTGCCGCAGCCCCTGCCGGGCGCCGGCGACGACACGTTCCGGCTCGTGCACGGCGCGCAGAAGGCGCCGCCGCACCCCTACGTGGCCTCGTACCTGTGGACCCGGAACGCATTCGGAGCCGACGCGGTGATGCACTTCGGCACCCACGGCAGCCTGGAGTTCACGCCGTGGAAGCAGATTGCCCTGTCCGCCTTCGACTGGGCGGACGCCCTCGTCGGGGGGCTCCCGCACGTCTACGTCTACGTCATGAGCAACGTAGGCGAGGGCATCATCGCCAAGCGCCGCTCCTATGCGGCGACGGTGACCCACCTGACGCCGCCGTTCATGGAGGGCGGGCTGTACGAGGGGCTGCGCCCCCTGCGCGACCGGCTCGACAGCTACCGCAACGCGGCCGACGGCCCGGTGAGGGCCGAGCACGCGCGCACCATCCGGCGCCTCGCGACCGAGATGAACCTGCACGTCGACCTCGGCCTCGACCCCGACGCGGCGTGGTCGGCGGACGAGATGTTCCGCCTGAGCAACCACGTCGAGACCATCGACGGGGAGAAGGTCACGCAGGGGCTCTACACCCTCGGCAGCGCCTTCACGGCCGACGAGGTCGACTCGACGGCGGAGCTCATGGCCATCGATCCCATCGCCTACGCCCTCGCCCGCATCGACACCGTCAAGGGCGCGGTGGAGGCCGCGGACCTGGAGGACGAGGTCTACTTCGAGCGCCGCTACCGCCGGCGCGCGCGCGACGCCTATGCGCGGCGCGTCGCGGGCGCGGACGCCGGGGCGGTGCTCTCCAGCCTGGTGGCGAACGCGGACCTGCAGCACGCCCACGCGTGGCGCGAGGCGTCGCGGCGGCCCTCGGACGACGACATCATTCGCGGCTTCATCTCGATGGGCGCGGGCGCGCGGAACCGGCCCGACGCGGCGGTGCCGGAAGCCCGCGCGGGCGAGCTCGAGGACCTCGTGGCGCGCATCCTGCCGCATCCGCGGAAGGTCGAGTTCGTCGAGCGGCTGCAGTCGGAGCAGGAGTTCGCGCGGACGTCGCAGCTGCTCGATCCCGTGCAGCGCGAGCGCGCGAAGACCATCGCCGCGGTCGTTCCGCCGATGGCCGAGGCCATCGAGATCGCCGAGGACCCCGACGTGTTCGCCCTGCTCGAGACGATGCAGGTCGAGGCCCTCCGCGAGCGGACCTTCGCGCTGCTCAAGGATCCCGGGCTCGTCGACCGCGTCGAGGAAGAGAAACGGCGGCTGGCGGCCGAGCGGCTGGCGTTCGCCCTCGACGCGCCGCAGGTCGAGGCCCTCGGACGGGCGTGGGGCCACGGGTCGGCGGACGGGCTGGTGACCGCGGCGAGCGAGGACATCGAGGGGGCGCTCTCGGCCGTGGCCTTCTACCGGGAGCACCGGGCGACTCTTCGCGACCAGCTCCGGGACGCCGACGCGCCGGCCGCGGACGGCCTGCGGAAGATCCTGGACGACCCCGCGTTCGACCCGCGCCTCGACGCCGCCGTCGACGCCGCCGGCGTCGAGCTGGAGGCGCGCGCGGCCCGCGACGCGGAGCTCGCCCGGGCGGTGCTGACGCTGGAGACGAGCGTGGCCGGCATCGACCGGCACCGGAAGGGCCTGCGCGACAGCTCGGACCTCGAGCTCGAGAGCGTGGCGCGGGGCCTCGCCGGCGGCTACGTCGAGCCCACGCCCGGGGGCGACCCCATCGTCAATCCCGACGCCGTCCCCACCGGGCGCAACCTCTTCTCCATCGACGCCGAGAAGACGCCGTCGCCGGAGGCGTGGACGGTGGGGCGCGGGCTGGCCGAGGCGCTGCTCGACGAGCACCGCCGCCGTCACGACGCCTGGCCGAAGAAGGTCGCGTTCACCCTCTGGCCCAGCGACTTCATCGGCACCGAGGGCGCCACCATCGGCCAGATCTTCTACCTGCTCGGGGTCGAGCCGGTGTGGGACCCGTTCGGGCGGGTCGCCGACCTGCGCCTGATGCCGGCGGCCGACCTCGGCCGGCCCCGCATCGACGTCGTCGTCCAGACCGCCGGCCAGCTCCGCGACCTCGCCGCCTCGCGCCTCGCGCTGATCAACCGCGCCGTCGCCATGGCGGCCGAGGCGCGCGACGCCGAGGCGCACGCGAACTTCGTCGAGGAGGGCCGGCTGCGCGCCGAGGAAGTGATGATGGCCAGGGGCCTCTCCCCCGCCGACGCGCGGCGCTACTCGACCCTGCGCGTCTTCGGCGGCGTGAACGGCGCCTACGGCACCGCCATCATGGGGATGGTCGAGAGCGGCGACCGCTGGGAGGACGACGCCGAGGTCGCCGGCCAGTACCTCCGCAACATGGGCGCCGTCTACGACGAGGGCGAGCTCTGGAGCTTCTACGCCGACGGCATCTTCGAGGCGGCGCTGGCCGGCACCGAGATCGTCGTGCAGCCCCGGGAGAGCCACACCTGGGGCGCGCTGAGCCTCGACCACGTCTACGAGTTCATGGGCGGGCTGAGCATGGCCGTCCGCCACGTCACCGGCCGTGACGCCGACGCCTACTTCAACGACTTCCGCAACGCCCAGCGGCCGCGGGTGACGGACCTGAACGAGACGGTCTGGACCGAGGCGCGGTCGACGCTGCTCAACCCCGCCTACATCGGCGAGATGCAGGAGGGCGGCGCCTCGTCGGCCGAGACGTTCGCCGAGACGTTCCGCAACACCTACGGCTGGAACGTGATGAAGCCCGCCGCCATCGACGACACGCTCTGGAACGAGCTGTACGAGGTGTACGTCGACGACCGCCACGACCTCGGGGTCCACGACTTCTTCCGGCGCGAGAACCCCTACGCCCTGCAGGAGATGACGGCGGTGATGCTCGAGACCGTGCGCAAGGGCCTCTGGGACGCCACCGCGCAGCAGGTGGCGGTGCTCGCGGAGCTCCACACCCGGCTCGTGGAGGAGTTCGAGGCGGGCTGCAGCGGGTTCGTCTGCGACAACGCGGCGCTGGCGTCGTTCATCGCCGAGCAGGCCCCGGCCGACCTCGCGGCCGCCTATCGCAGCGAGCTGCAACGCAACCTGACGACGAGCGTGGAGCTGACGGAGGCGAGCGTGGTGCTGGCGCAGCAGGAGTCGGAGCCGCGGCCGGCGGACGCGGCGGCGAACCGCCCGACCCCGGCCCGCGCGGCGTGGCTGGGCGCGATCATCGCCACCGGCCTGTTCGTGGTCGCGCTGCTCGTCCTGCGGAGGCGGCGGAGCGCGAACTGACGCGGCGACGGGGCGGGAGGGCGCCTACGTCTTGGCTCGTCCTGCGGAGGCGGAGAACGACCTGACCAGGGCGTGCCCGATCCCGGTGCGGCCCCGGCCGCGAGCGGTCGGAAGTTGGCGACGACCATGCGTCGCCTCTCAACGGCAGGCGCCCTGCCGACAGCCGTCTTGGCGGCAGAAGCGGGCGCCGGCGTGACTCGAGCCGTTCGGAAGTTGGAGACGATCATGCGACGTATCTCGACGGCAGGCGCCCTGACACTCGTCCTGGCGGCAGGAGCGGGCCCCGGCGCCGGCGTGGCGCTGCACGCACAGTTCCCCTCCCAGTCCCCCCTGGCGCCGGCGACGCCGCCCGAGACCGCGCCGCCCCTCCCGCACGCGTCGTCGGACGCGTCGGGGGCCTGGGTCGGCGACGTGCTCTACGTGCATGCGGGAGATCGGCCGCCCGCCTCCCGCGGCGCCGCGAGCACCGGGAGCGCGGCCCTCTACGCGCTCTCGCCGGCGGACGCGTCCTGGGCGACGGTGTGGACCGGCGATCCGGTCCGCGGCGCCGTGCTCGCCAGCGACGGCGACGACCTCTACCGGGTGGGCGGCGTCGACGTCTCGGGCGCCCGCCGGATCCGCCCCGAGCTGGAACGCTGGGACCCCGCGGGCCGGCGCTGGGTCGGCCTGACGCCGATGCCGTCGGGCCGGACGGACCACGCCGCGGTGGTGGTCGGACGCGAGCTCTGGGTGATGGGCGGATGGGCGCCCTCGGGCGGGGCCGAGGCGCCCCGCCGAGGGCGCCGCCCGCCCCCCGTGCCGGACGGCGACTGGCGCGGCGACGTGCTCGTCGCCGATCTCGACGTCGACCCCGTCGTCTGGACCGTGGTCGAGACGGCCTCGCTGCGCATGCATTCGCTCGCCGCGGCCGTCCACGGCGACGCCATCTGGGTCGCCGGCGGGCATGACCCCGCGGGGGCCGGGGCTCGAGGTGCATCGGCTGGACCCGCGGACCCGCACCCTGGCGCCGGCGCCCGCCCCGCCGGTGCGCGGCCGCGGCCGGGGCGTCGGCCTGGGCCTGGCCTCGGCCGGCGGAAGCCTGTTCGCGAGCGAGCTGAACCAGCTGTACCGCCTCGACCCCGACGGGAACGCCTGGGAGGTGCTCGCCTACGAGATCGAGCCGGAACGCGCCAACCACGCGCTGGTGGGCGGACCGGGCGCGCACCCGCCGGCAGGCGGACCGGACGCCCACGCGCCGGTAGGCGGACCGGGCGCCCACGCTGCCGTGGCGGGCGGACCGGGCGTGCTGCACATCGTGGGGGGAGCCGCGCACGGCCGGACCCACGCCATCGTCGACATGGTCGAGACCGCCTCGCTCCGGCCGAGCGACATCGCCGACGCGCCGCGCCGTGCCGAGGGCGCGGCCGGCGACCGGCCGCCGCTGGCCGGGGCCCGGCGCTGGGCCGGCTTCCGGGGGCCGGCGTTCGGCCACAGCGAGGCCCGCGGCCTCCCGCTGACCTGGTCGGACGAGGAGGGCGTCGCGTGGCGGCACGCGGTCGGGGGCTACGGCCAGTCGAGCCCCGTGGTCTGGGACGACGTCGTGTTCGTCACCGCCATCGACGGCCCGCGGCGCGAGACGCAGATCGTCGAGGCGGTCGACGCCGAGACCGGCGCGCTGCGGTGGCGCCACACTCTCGCGTCGAGCCAGCCCGTCGAGGTGACGAACACCGTGGCGAAGGGCGCGCCGACGCCCCGCGTCGACGCCGAGCGGGTCTACTACCTGTTCGAGAGCGGCGACCTCGGCGCCCTGGGCCACGACGGCGAGCCGGTCTGGTCGCGGTCGCTGAAGGCGGAGTACGGCGCCATCGAGGGCTACGGCCTGGGCAGCTCGCTCGCCGCCAGCGACGAGGCGCTGTTCGTCCTCGTCGCCCACGACGGGCCGTCGTACCTCCTCGCCGTCGACCCCGCCACCGGTGAGACGCGGTGGAAGGCGGACCGGCCCGCGAGGTCCTCCTGGACGACGCCGCTCGTCGTGCCCGGGAGCGGCGGCGAGCTCGTGGTGGTCAGCATCGACGGCATGGTCGAGGCGTACGACGCGGGAACGGGTGAACGGGTCTGGTGGCTGGACGGCCTCTCCGGCAACCGACTCCCGTCGCCCGTCGTCGCCGGAGAGCGCATCGTCGTCCCCTCGCAGGACTCGGGGTCGAACCTCGCCCTGCCACTCGACAACCGCGGGCGCGTGCGGAACGAGCAGGTGCTCTGGCGCGGGCAGAGCGCGACGGCGTCGATGTCGTCGCCGGTGGTGACCGGCGAGTCGGTCTGGTTCACCAACTCCCGGGGCGTCATCCGCAGCCTGGAGCTCGAATCGGGCCGGTCGCGATGGGCCGTTCGCCTGCCGTCTCCCGCATGGGCGACCCCCATCGTGAACGGGGACCTCGTCTACCTGTTCGGGACCGACGGCGCGGCCTCGGTCTTCGCCGCCGACGCGGCCGAGCCGCTCGAGGTGGCCAGGAACACCTTGACCGTCTCCGATCGGCTGTACGGAGTGGCCGCCGTCGACGGCGCGTTCTTCGTCAGGACGGGCAGCGAGCTGATCCGCATCGGGCTCGGCGCAACCGGGGAGTGAACGGAGTCGCCGCCAGCGACGGCGCATTGTTCGTCAGGTCGGGCCGGAAGTCGATCCGCATCGGTCGCTGGCGGCGCAACCGGGACCGAATGGAGCGGCCGCCGTCGACAGCGCATTGTTCGTCAGGACGGAGCGGGGGTTGTTCCGCCGCGATCGGGGCGGCGCAACCGCGAACTGAGCCGGACGAAGCCGTCCTGTCGCCGTGCAACGTGCAAGCAGAGCCATGACGAAGCCGAGCCGGCCCATCGCATCCGCGGCGCTGGTGCTGGCGTGCGCCCTGCCACCGGCGAGCTTCCTCTCTCACGGGCACGACGACGGCGACTTCGACGGTCACAATCACCACTGCACCATCTGCTGTCTCCGGGATCATTCCACGGTGACGACGGCGGCGGCGCCCGCACCCGCGATCGCGCTCCCGCTGACCCTCGTCGCCGCGTCGACCCGCCGTCGGCACGGCCTCCGGACCGCGTCCGACCCACACCCCACCCGCGGCCCCCCCGCGTAACGCCTCCTCTCGCCGCGCCGACCCGGCTGCCCCGGCGGGCAACCGCGTGTCGGCCATTCGAATCGTGGGAATCGGCGGCCCGGCGGCCGGGGGAATCCGGCGCGTGACCGCCGCGGAGGTGTGACGTGAGAATGCGTGTACGTAGTCGACTGGCCCTTCCTCTCGCCCTGGCCGTGCTCTTCGCGGCCGGACCGTTCGCAGCAGGTCCTGCATTCGGACAGGCCGGCTCCATTCAGGGAACCGTCGTCGCCGAGGACGGCGGCGTGCCCCTGCCGGCCGCTTTCGTGGTCCTGGACGGCACGGGAATGTCGGCCACCACCGAGGCGGACGGCACGTTCGTCATCGACGGCGTCCCCTCCGGCACCTATCAACTGACGGTCACGCGGGAGGCCTTCGCGACGCTCACGTCGCCGGTGACGGTGGGGGCCGGGCAGCTCGTGCGGGTCGATCTCGAGCTCCCGGTGCTGGAGTTCGAGGAGAGCGTGGTGGTGACCGCGACCCAGACGGAACGCGCGCTCACCGAGGTCGCGGCCAGCGTCACCGTTCTCGACGCCGAGACCATCCAGGCGTCCCCGGCCCGCAACCTGCAGGACCTCCTGCGCCGGACGCCGGGCATCGACTTCGTGGAGCGATCGGGGATGGCGGCCCGGGCCAACTCGATGCTCGTGGTGCGGGGCGTCCCCGGCACCAAGCGGGCGCTCTTCCTCGTCGACGGGCTCCCCGCCAACGACCTCGGCACCGGCACCCTGGCCGAGCTGAACCTCGTGCAGGTGCAGTCGGTCGAGCAGGTCGAGGTCGTGCGCGGGCCCTTCTCCAGCCTGTACGGCGCCAACGCCTTCGCCGGCGCCATCAACGCCATCACCCGGCAGGGAGCGGGGCCGCCGACCGCCGACTTCTTCGCGAGCGGCGGAAACTCCGGCTACCACCAGTTCGGCGGATCCACCCGTGGAGAATCGGGACCCGTCGCCTACTCGTTCACGGCCGACCGCCGCCGCATCGACAACGTCTACAACCGCGATACGCGCCTGAGCGGCGGGAGGCAGGTCCCGCTGCAGAACGTCGGGTACGAGGACGTGCGCTTCAGCGGCCGGTTCGACTTCGCCCCGGCCGACGGGTGGACCGCGACGCTGCTGCCGCGCATCTCGCGCTACACGTCCGGGCTCGACGTCACGGGGCGGCTGCCGGTGGCCGTCGACGAGAACAGGACCGGCACGTCGGTGAACCTCGGCGGCGTCCTTCGCCATCGGGGCGCCGGCCCCGTGTCGGCGCAGCTCAAGATCAGCCAGCGCGACCTGCGCTCGCACATCTTCCAGGAGAACTACACGCGCACGCCGACGCGGCAGACGACCATCGTCGGGCTCCCGGGATCGGGCCTCACCGAGTCCGTCGAGCGCGGCGCTCACGCCTTCGCCGCCCTCACCGACCGGGACACGGCGATCCAGAGCACGCTCATCGAGCCGCAGCTCACCTGGACGCCGAGCCTGAGCCACTCCGTCGTGTTCGGGGCCACCTACGTCCACGACCGCGGGCACTTCGGCGACAGCCTCATCGTCGACCGCACGAACCTGCTCGGCTCGGACGCCGACCTCGCGGCGGAGGCCCTGGGCCTGCAGGCCGAGCTTCTCGCCGCCGGCGCCGTCAATCCGTCCGTCAGCATCGTCCGCGACCCGCCGCTCGGCGACGTCTTTCCCCTCTCGGCCGGGTCCCGGGAGCTGTTCCACGTCGCGGCGGCCTACGTGCAGGACGAGTGGGACGTGGCGGACAGGGTGCGGCTCGTCCCGGGCCTGCGGTTCGACTATCACTCCCGGTTCGGCACCGTCGCCTCGCCGAAGGTCGCGCTGCTGTACTCCATCACGCCGTCGACGCGCGTCCGCACGTCGGCCGGCCGCGCGTTCCGGGCGCCGAGCCTGTCGGAGCTCTTCGGCAACGTCGTCTTCCACGGCACCACGCCCGGCTTCCCGAACCCCGACCTCAGGCCCGAGTACATCATCTCGTTCGACGGGGGCATCCAGCACGAGGTGAGCCGCGCGTTCCGGACCGAGATGAACGTCTTCCACAACGACATGACGGACCTCGTCCAGCTCATCGCCTCGGCCGACCGCAGTTACTTCGACTGGGTCAACGTCGCCGAGGCCCGCTCGACCGGCGTCGAGCTGGTGGCGAACGGGCAGGCCGCCGCCTGGCTCGACTACTACGCCAACTACACGTATACGGACAGCGAGGACCTGGCCACCGGGAACCTGCTGGCCCGCGTGCCGAAGCACAAGGTGAACCTGGGCCTCGAGGTCGGCGCCTGGCTGGGCTCGTGGCGCCTGACCGGCTCCGTCGATCAGCGGTGGGTCGACGACCGCTTCCAGACGTCGCGGGGCCGGCCGGTGTGGCTCGAAGAGTACGCCCGCACCGATTTCGGACTCTACCTCCGTCCGAACGACAACCTGCGCGTGGGCGTTCAGGTGCTGAACCTGATGGACGCCTACTACGACGAGTCGCTCGGCAGTCCGACCGCGGCCCGGATGTACTCGGTGAGCCTGGCGGTGACGCCGTTCTAGCCGGGCGGAACGACCTGTCCGGGAGGCAGGGGTAGTTCCAGGACGGTCACCAGGAGGCCGACTCGAGGAACGGCGCGGACTCATGCAGGCTGACCGGGCGGCATTCCGCGGCCCGGGAGTTCGCGCCGGCGACCCTCACAAGGCGCGGCCTCGAGATCGCGCGGCGCCCATGGCGGCCGGTCAACGCCGCAAGACGGTCGAGGAGCAGGGTGATGATGGAATCGACGAGACGGACGGGCACGCTCCGGCGTCTGTTCGCGCCGGGGGCGCGCCGGAGGACGATTCTGCTGGCCGCCCTCGCGCTGGTGGCGCTGGGAACCGCGGCCGGCATCTACCGGCACTACCTCGCCCCAACCCGCATCGCGTTCGTCAACTTCCGGGGCGTCCAGCTCGCCCGCCTGGAGCGGGCGCGCGGGGACCAGGCGGTCCGCATCGAGCCCATTGCCCTCGACGCCCTCCATCGCGCGGCGTCCTATCCGGTCGTGTTCATTCACGGGCGCGGCCTGGAGCTGCAGGAGACCCACATCGAGCAGCTTCGCGAGGCGGGGCGGCGCGGCGCGCGCCTGTTCGTCCGCGGCGTGTCGAACCCCGAGCACGACGTCACCAACCTCGAGGGCCGGCAGCTCGATCACGTCGGCGGCTACTTCCGGTTCGGGGGCACGGAGAACTACGCCCGCCTGCTGAACTATTCCCGCGCCGAGCTCGACGGCAAGGCGTTCCGGTCGGACCCGGTGCAGCCTCCCGCCGAGCGGGCGATGGACGTGCTGTTCCATCTCGACGACCGCCGGACGTTCGAGACCGTCGACGCCTTCCGCGCCTACTACGCAGAGCAGGGCCTGGCGAAGCCGGACGCCCCGACCATCGCCCTCCTCACCAGCGTGCCCGGCCCCTTCAACGCGAACCGCGACCACGTCGACGCCATCATCGGGGCCCTCGAAGGGCGGCAGTGGAACGTCTTTCCGATCGCGAGCAACGAGAAGCGGCTCGAGTTCCTGCAGGCGATCGAGCCGGATCTCGTGGTCCTGATGCCCCACGGCCGCCTCTCCCGGGGACGTTCCCGGGACGCGATCGCGTGGCTCCGGGAGCGGAACATCCCGATGCTGACGGCGGTGTCGGTCTTCCAGGACCACGACGAGTGGATCGCCGACCAGCAGGGGATGGCCGGCGGGCTGCTGACCCTCAGCGTCGTGCTGCCCGAGCTCGACGGCGGGGTGGCCCCCTATGCGGTCGCGGCGGAGTTCGAGGACGAGCACGGCTACGAGATCTTCGACGTGATGCCGGAGCGGCTCGAGGAATTTTGCGACCTCGTCGAGCGCTGGCTGGCCCTGAAGGCCACGCCGAACCGCGACAAGCGGGTGGCCATCTACTACTACAAGGGCCCCGGCAAGAACGCGATGACCGCCAGCAACATGGAGGTGGTGCCGAGCCTCCTGAACCTGCTGCGCACGATGCGCGACGCCGGCTACACCGTCGAGGGCCTGCCGGAGACCGAGGACGCCTTCTGGGAGCTCATCCAGGCGAAGGGGCCGGTGATGGGGCCGTATGCCCGCGGGGCGTTCGAGGAGTACGTGGCCAAAGGGGACCCGGCCCTGGTGCCGGCCGCCCGGTACGCGGCATGGGCCGAAGAGCACCTCGAGCCGGCGATGCGCGAGGCGGTGGCCGCGTCGTACGGGCCCGCCCCGGGCGAGTACATGACGGTGGGCAGCGGCGACGACGCCGCCATCGCGGTCGCCCGCGTACAGTTCGGCAACGTGGTCGTCCTCCCGCAGCCGATGCCGGGGGTGGGCGACGACACGTTCCGCCTCGTGCACGGGACCCTGGACCCGCCGCCGCATCCCTACGTGGCGTCGTACCTGTGGACGCGGCGCGCGTTCGAGGCCGACGCCGTGATGCACTTCGGCACCCACGGGAGCCTCGAGTTCAGGCCCTGGAAGCAGATAGCGCTGTCGTCGTTCGACTGGTCGGACGCGCTCATCGGCGGGCTGCCGCACGTCTATCTCTACATCATGAGCAACGTCGGCGAGGGGATCATCGCCAAGCGGCGCGCCTACGCGGCAACCGTCACCCACCTCACGCCGCCGTTCATGGAGGGCGGCCTCTACGAGGGGCTGCGCCCCCTGGGCGACCGGCTCGACCGCTACCGCAACTCGGCCGACGGCCCGGTGAGGGCCGAGCACGCCCGGACCATACGGCGCATGGCCGTGGACATGGACCTGCACGTGGACCTCGGCCTCGACCCCGAGAAGGCGTGGTCGGACGACGACTACTTCCGGCTGAGCAACCACGTCGAGACCATCGACGGGGCCAAGGTCGTGCAGGGCTTCTACACGCTCGGCAACGCGTTCTCCGACGGGGAGATCCACGGGACGGCGGAGCTGATGGCCATCGACCCGATCGCCTACGGCCTCGCCGGCATCGACATCGCCAAGGGCGCGGTCGAGAGCGACATCCTCGACGACGTGGCGCTCTTCGAGCGCCGGTACCGGCAGACCGCGCGGCGCGCCTACGCGCGGCGGGCGGCGGGAGAGAGCGTCGACGCGGTGCTGTCGGACCTCGTCTCCCCGGCCGACCTCGAGCAGGCCCACGGGGAATCGAAGCTCGCCCAGCCGCTTCTCGTGCTGAAGGCGGGCGTCGCCGGCGTCGACCGCCACCGGAAGGGCCTGCGCGACAGCTCGGAACTCGAGCTCGAGAGCGTGGTGCGCGGCCTCGGCGGGGGCTACGTCGAGCCCTCGCCCGGGGGCGACCCCATCGTCAACCCCGACGCCGTCCCCACCGGGCGCAACCTCTTCTCCATCGACGCCGAGCAGACGCCGTCCCGGGAAGCGTGGACGGTGGGGCGCAGGCTGGCCGAGTCCCTGATCGACGAGCACCGCCGCCGGCACGACGCCTGGCCGAAGAAGGTCGCGTTCACCCTCTGGCCCACCGACTTCATCGGCACCGAGGGCGCCACCATCGGCGAGATCTTCTATCTGCTCGGGGTCGAGCCGGTGTGGGACCCGCGCGGGCGGGTCGGCGACCTCCGCCTGATTCCCTCGGCCGACCTCGGGCGCCCCCGCATCGACGTCGTCGTCCAGACCGCCGGCCAGCTCCGCGACCTCGCCGCCTCGCGCCTCGCCCTCATCAACCGCGCCGTCGCCATGGCCGCCGAGGCGCGCGACGCCGAGGCCAACTTCGTCGCGGAGGGGCGGCTGCGCGCCGAGGAGGTCATGATGGCGAGGGGCCTCTCCCCCGCCGACGCGCGGCGCTACTCGACCCTGCGCGTCTTCGGCGGCGTGAACGGCAACTACGGCACCGCCATCATGGGGATGGTCGAGAGCGGCGACCGCTGGGAGGAGGACGCCGAGGTCGCCGACCAGTACATCCGCAACATGGGCGCGGTCTACGACGAGGGCGAGCTCTGGAGCTTCTATGCCGACGGCCTCTTCGAGGCGGCCCTCGCCGGCACCGAGGTCGTCGTGCAGCCGCGGCAGAGCCACACCTGGGGCGCCCTGAGCCTCGACCACGTCTACGAGTTCATGGGCGGGCTCAGCGCGGCCGTCCGCCACGTCACCGGCCGCGACGCCGACGCCTACTTCAACGACTTCCGCAACATGAACCGGCCGCGGGTGACGGACCTGGAGGAGACGATCTGGACCGAGGCGCGGTCGACGCTGCTCAACCCGGCCTACATCGGCGAGATGCAGGAGGGCGGCGCCTCGTCGGCCGAGCACTTCGCCGAGACGTTCCGCAACACCTACGGCTGGAACGTGATGAAGCCGGCCGCCATCGACGACACGCTGTGGAACGAGCTGTACGAGGTGTACGTCGACGACCGCTACGATCTCGGAGTCCACGACTTCTTCCGGCGGGAGAACCCCTATGCCCTGCAGGAGATGACGGCGGTGATGCTGGAGACGGCGCGCAAGGGCCTGTGGGAGGCCACCGCGCAGCAGCTGGCGGTGCTCGCGGAGCTCCACACCCGGCTGGTGGAGGAGTTCGAGGCGGGCTGCAGCGGGTTCGTCTGCGACAATGCGGCCCTGGCGTCGTTCATCGCCGAGCAGGCGCCGGCGGACCTCGCGGCGAGCTACCGGAGCGAGCTGCAGCGGGCGCTGACGACGAGCGTGGAGCTGACGGAGGCGAGCGTGGTGCTGGCCCAGCAGGAGGCGGAGCCACGGCCGGCGGACGCGGCGGCGGCCCGGCCGACCCCGGCGCGCCTGGCGTGGCTGGGGGCGATCATCGCCACCGGCCTGTTCGTGCTCGCGCTGCTCGCCCTGCGCAGGCGGCGGAGCACGACCTGACGCGTGGGAGCCATGGAGCCGGTGCTCGACGTTGTCGCGGGGACCGGCGTCGTCCCGTTCCCGCTCGCGCTGCTTGCCCTGCGCAGGCGCCGCAGCACGACCTGACGTGTGGGAGTCATGGGCGCGATCGCGGTGGCCGCACTGTTCGTGCCCGGGTGCTCGTCCTGCGCAGGCGGCGGAGCACGACCTGACGCGTGGGAGCCAGCCTCCTCGCGGGCCTGTTTCGTGAAGATGCACCTCGTCCTGCGGCGACGGCGGAGCACGACCTGACGCGTGAGAGCCATGGAGGCGGTACTCGACGTCGTCGCGGGGACCGGCGTCGTCCTGCTCCTGCTGGCGGCGGCGTCCGTCGACCGGAGGTGGGCGCGGGGGCTGGCCGTGGCCGCGGTCGCCGCCGCCGTCTACGCCCTGCACCCGATCGCGGTGCGCCAGAGCCTGACCGCGTTCGTCGGCGGGCTCGACGGCGCCGGCGTCCAGACGCTGGCGGCGCTGCTCGCGTTCGACGGCGCCCTCGGCTGCGGCGGGGTCGCCCTGCTGCTCGGCGCGCAGCACGGCCGGCGGCTGCGCTGGTTCGAGCGGCTGGCGGCGCACCACGTCGGGTTCATCCCCGCGCCGGCGCTGTTCTACGTGGAGGTGAAGGCGTTCCACGCGGCGTCGGGATGGACCTTCTCGACCACCGCGCTGGCCTTGTGCCTGGCCGTCGTCGTCGCGGGCATGGGCGGGAGCGAGGCGATCCGGCGGCTGCTGCCGGACCGGGACCTCCGGGCCGAGTTGCGCCTGCTGGTGCACGTCGGGCAGGTGGTGCTGGCAATCGGACTGACGGCGTTCGCGCTGCGGGGAGGAGTACGGAGCGCGGGGGCGGCGGTCGAGGCCGGACCCCTCGCCGTCGTGGCCGGCGCCGCGACCCTCGGGGTCCTCGCCGGCTACTGGAGCCATCGCCGGCGCCTGCGCCGCCTCGCGGACTGAGCCATGGAGCTGCTGACACGCACGCTGTACCTGCTCTCGACCGGCCTGCTGGTGCCGGTCATCGTCCTGCTGCTGATCCTCTTCGGCCGGTCGCTGCTGCTCGTCGGACGCACCTACGGCGCGTGGCTGTCGCGGCTCCGGTTCCGCTCTGCGCTGCGGCCTTTGCTCGACCGGCTCGACGGCGGCAACGTGGAGGCGGTGCTGCGCGACGCCGACCTCCCGCCCGAGCCGCGGTGGACGCCGGCCATCGGACGCCTGCTCGACCACGGCGGCTCGGCCGCGCACCGCGAGAAGGTGCTCGCCGACTTCGAGGCGGGCTGCGAGACCGACCTCGCGCCGGCGCGGACCATGGCGCGGCTCGGCCCGATGCTCGGCCTGATGGGCACCCTCATCCCCATGGGGCCGGCCCTCGTCGGACTGGCCGCCGGCGACATCGTGACGATGGCCGAGAACCTGCAGGTGGCCTTCTCGACCACCGTCGTGGGGCTCTTCGTGGGCGGCATCGGCTTCGCCGTCCAGCAGGCGAAGCAGCGCTGGCACGCCGAGGCGCTCAACGACCTCGAGTTCGTGAGCGGACTCGTCGGCGAGCGGGCACGTGGGCCCGCGGAAGGAGAACCGGATGGCCAGGAGACGGCGGCGTAGAATCGGCGCTTCCCTTCACGACGACAGCGACCCGCTCGGCGCCATCGCGAACCTGTTCGACGTCGCGATGGTCTTCGCGGTGGCCCTCATGGTAGCGATGGTCAGCCGCTGGCAGTTGACGGAGTTCCTCACGCAGGAGGACTTCACGATGGTCAAGAACCCGGGCACGGCGGAGATGGAGATCATCACGCAGGAGGCGGGCGAGATCACCCGCTACCGGGCCGAGGACGTGGACGACGCCGCCGGCCGCCGCGGCCGGCGGGTCGGCATCGCCTACCAGCTCGAGAGCGGCGAGATCATCTACGTGCCGGAAGCGCCATGACCCCGGCGCCGTTGTCGCCCCACGGCGCCGGGTTCATGGTCAGCTCTCCTCCCGCCGGAGTGAGAGTACGAGTACAGGCGACCACGGCCCCGCGCCGCGACCAAGGGTCGGCGCCGTCCCCCGGGACGACCGCCGTCATCATCATCCCGCGCCGACGACGGCGGCGGGCTTCGGGATCGGCAGATGCCTCTATCACCAGACCGCCTCCTCGGGAGCGACGAGGCCGGCCGATCCGACCCGAACTACCGTCGGGAGCGATGGAGGCGTCGCGCCCGCCGACGGCTATAATCGACGGCAACGAACACGGAACGCCAATGGACCCTGGAGGTTGCAGATGAAGATGTTGCGGTTGAGAACGGTGGCGGCGGTACTGGTTGCGCTCGGCGTCGCGACGATGGCGGCGGCGCAGGCCCAGCCCATCGACCCGACCCGCTACGAGGGCGCGATACAGGCGTTCGAGGCGGCGGACCGCGAGAGCATGCCCCCGCCGGGCGCGGTCGTCGTCACGGGCAGCTCGAGCATCGCCCGGTGGAACGACGCGATGCCCGCGGCCCTCGCCCCCCTGACGGTCATCCCGCGCGGGTTCGGCGGCAGCGCCATGGCCGACGTACTGCACTTCGTCGACCGCGTCGTCATCGCGTACCAACCGCGCGCGGTGGTCATCTACGAGGGCGACAACGACACCGGGCGGTTCATGGTGCCTCCGGCCAAGATCGCGGCCGAGCTCGAGCAGATCATCGCGGCGGTTCACGCCGAGCTGCCCGAGACCCGCGTCTACGTGATGTCGGTCAAGCCGAGCCTGGCCCGCGTCGCGGTCTGGGACAAGGCGCAGGAGACCAACGCGCTGTACCGGGAGGTCGCGGCGGCCGACGAGCGCGTGCACTACATCGACGTCGTCACCCCGTTCCTGAAGGCGGACGGGACGGTCATGGACGACATCTTCATCGACGACGGTCTGCACCTGAACGAGAAGGGCAACCGCATCTGGGGGTCGACCATCAAGGCGGCCCTGATGCCCCTCGAGGCGCAGTTCGAGTCGACGAACGACTGAGCTCCGGGCCGGGGCGTCCGCATCGGCGGGCTGCCCCGGCGTCGGCCCAGCCCCCGTTTCGCGCCGAGACGCGATAGACTCGACGAACACCGCAACCACAGCGGAAGGGGCAAACCGAGTCATGCCGAGCCCAACAGTGACAAGCGACCGCGAACTCCGGAAGAGCCTGTACGACCGGGCCCAGGAACACCTCGGCCCGGACGCCGGCGACGAGACGATACGACAGCTCGCCGACCGGTGGTACTACGGACCACGCCACCGGGCGAGCGGGACCCGAACACCGTTCGAGCGTCTCCGGGAAGAGCGCGTGCGCGCGGCAGCGCGAGGCGCGACACCCGAAACGTAGCGGCAACGCTCGTAGTGGACACCAAGCGAGCTGAAGGGCCCGACGCAACCCAAGCTCCACGCCGACCGACAGGAGCTTCACGGACGGCAAGTCCTCGCAACCCTGCAGTCGCCACCGTGCCATTGCCATACGTGGGTCCGGTACACACGGGTCGACCCGGCAGCGCGCCGCGGACTGCCCGGCGCTACGGATTCGTCCCCCACAACAGCTCGGCCAGGAAGCCGGCGGGAATCCCCACCACGAAGAGGGCCATGCTGATCAGCAGGAAGCGCGCGTAGATGGGCACCCTGACGGCGCGGTGGGCGAGCTCGACGGGCACCGTCTCGGCGTTGTCGATGGCCTCGTAGGCGCGGGCGAGGCCGTCGGCGTCGGCCACGTCGAAGTAATCGCCGCCGAAGGCCCGGATCATGTCGATGAGCCCCTGGGTGTTGTTGGCCGGCTGGCGCGCCGCGCCCCGGCCGGCGCGGGCGGGCCGGGCGTCGGCGGCGTTGATGAAGATCATGTAGGGCACGATGTTCCGCTGCGCGAGCTGCACGAACTCGGCCTCGGGAATCTCGTCGACGTCGGCGTCGGTGACGATGAGCACGGCGCGGTTCGGCGTGGCGCCCCGCCCGAGGAGGGCGACGTCGCGGTCGAAGTGGCGCACCACCGACTGCAGGGCGCGCACGATGTTGGTGTTGCCCTCGCGCTCGACGATGCGCACCTTGTCCGGCGGCACGTAGTACCGGTCGATGGGCGTCCCCGACTGGGCGGCGAGGATGCGCACGATGGCATAGGGCGCGTCCAGGACCTGGAAGAAGTACAGCTCGTCGTCGATGACGAAGTCGTCGACCATGTAGGGGAACGACGAGAACAGCCACAGCGCGACGCGGTCGTTCTTGGCGCGGCGCATCTCGAGGAACTCGAGGTGCGCCTCGCGCGCGACCTCGGCCCGCGACCTGCCCGTCCCCGGCAGCTCCCACGACATCGAGAGCGACGTGTCGACGAGGTCGATGCGGATGCGCGACTCCATCTCGCCCGCGACCTCCTCGGTCGAGGCGAGGTAGGGGTCGGCCATCGCGACGAGCATGATCGCGAGGGCGAGGCCCAGCAGGACCTTGGGCAGGTGGTACAGGGCGCGGCCCAGCAGCCCGCGCCGGAAGCGCGGCTCGATGTGGTGTCCGGAGTGCTGCCGGTGGTGGATGCGGGCGAGCCCCCACAGGCGGGCGAGGGTCGCGAGGCCGATCAGGAGCACGACCGCCGACAGCGACCAGGTGAGGCCGATGTCGGTGAACCGGACCTGGGCGAGGTCGGTTCCCAGCAGCTCCTGCGCGCGGATGCGGAGAATGCCCGAAAGCGCGGTCCAGTCCATGGATTACCGGGCCGCCTGGTCGTCGGCGATCCGCCGACCAGGCAGCCCGTCCTGCTTCCGGTGCCTCAGCAAGGAAGTCGCGCTAGCGGGACCCCTCGACCGGCTGTGTGTCGAGCTCGCGGGCCCCGGCCATGATGCCGTGCATGCCGATGTTGCCCTCGTGACAGGCGTACTCGAACAGGGGCCCGTCGGTCCGGCGGAACGGGATGGCCGCGGTCCACGGACGCGTGAAGTGGTTCTCGTCGGTGAAGGTGAACTCGTACATCAACGTGTCGGGATCGATCCGCGTGAACCGCTCGATGAGATGCGTGTCCCGGCTCGACCCGCGAGCGGCGGTCTCTCCCCGGAAGTTGGTGGTCTCGACGACCAGGGTTGCGCCCTCCCAGCGCCCGCGCGAGTCGCCGACCCACTGGCGGATCTCGCCGTGGGGGCTTCCGTCGAGGGGGACGATGCGGGCGTTGTGCACCATCTCGTTGAGGATCACGACGTAGCCGGGAGTCTGTGCGATGAGCACGTTGTTGTTGTACGAGGCCGAGGTCATCGGCGGCCCCGCGTTGAAGCCCAGGATGCAGCGGTCCGACAGGCTGCGGTCGGTGTAATGGTCGGCGAAGCCGTTGCGCAGGTTCAGCCGGGTGATGGCGCGGGCCTGCCGGCTCTC
This sequence comes from Vicinamibacterales bacterium, assembly GCA_965207675.1. GTDB lineage: Bacteria > Acidobacteriota > Vicinamibacteria > Vicinamibacterales > UBA8438 > JAJEEA01. Next base: position 961,536 of record CBDBMY010000011.1, on the reverse strand, counting down.
CTCGCGCCAGGGCAGCCGGCCGTCCGGCGGGTCGACGATGAGCGAGGTCCGCTTGTCGGCGGTCAGCTCGACCCCGCGCTCGTACCAGAACTCGTTGTAGGACAGCACCCCGCCCTCGGCGCGCGACTGGTAGCCGGCGTTCGGTGCGCCGGCCTCGGGGTCGAACAGGTCGCGGTTCTGCCGGGTGCGCTCGGAGGCCTCGAAGGCGGCGGCCTCCTCGGCATTCAGGGTCACCCTCCCGGCCAGCGCCGCCGGCCGCTCGAGCGGCGTGATGGTACGGAAGGTGAAAATCCCGGAGATGTCCGGATCGCCGTGCGGCGTCCGCTGTACCGATGCGGTTTGCGCCGCGACCGGCACGGCGATGAGCGCCACCATCAAGCCGGCGATGCCGACCGTCACGCGACTGCGACTGAGCATGTCCGTCCCCCGTCTGCTGTAACCCCCGGCGCCTCGCGCGGGGACCGCAGGGCCTGATTGCCCCGCGTGATCCGTGTATCCTAACCTGCATAGGCCCACGGTTCAACGATTGAGGCGTGAAGGGAGCGATTCGCCCTCTTCCGTTGCGCCGGCGGAACTTTTCTTGCCGAACGGTATCCAACTGCGCAGGGAGAGTTCAACGACGGATCGGGGCTCCGCGGTGGTCGGGCGGCTCCGAACCGCCGGCACGACGCCGTCCTGCGACGGCACCCGGATGACGCGGCTCCGGCGGCGAGTCGCCCGGCCACGCGCGGCGGGCTGACGGCTTTGATGCCGGAGACTCCAGCACGGGAGGCACGGTGAAACCGCTTCGAGCCATCGACTGGGCGGAAACGACGACCTCCGAGAGCGAGCTGGCGGAGCGGTGCGCGGCCGGCGACTCCCAGGCCTGCCGCGAGCTGGTCCAGGGCCACCAGCGGATGGTGTATCACCTGGCGCTGCACCTGCTGGGCAACCCCGAGGACGCCCGCGACCTGTCGCAGGACGTGTTCCTCACGGTGTTCCGCTCGATTCACCGGTTCCGCGGCGACTCCGCCCTGCAGACCTGGATCTACCGCATCGTGGTCAACCAGGCCCGCAACCAGCAGCGCTGGTGGCGCCGCCGCAAGCGGGCCGACCAGGTGTCGCTGGAGGCAGTGTTCGTGGACCCGCCGGCGCCGGCGGCGACGACGTCGCCCGAGCGAGCCCTCGACCGCAAGGAGCTGCGCCGGCGGCTGTGGGGCGCCATGGGCCGCCTGCCGTTCGAGCAGCGCTCGGTGGTCGTGCTGCGCGAGCTGCACGGCATGCGGTACGCGGAGATCGCCTTCTCGCTCGGCGTCTCGACCGCCGCGGTGAAATCACGACTGGCGCGCGCGCGTCAGACCCTGCGCGCACAACTGAGGCACGTCCGATGACTGGTACGAGATCGCTCCGTTGCCGCACCGCGCGTCAATGGCTGACCGCGTCTCACGACGGCGAGCTCCCGGTGGGGCGGCAGGTGGCCCTGGACGCGCACCTGGACGCCTGCGACGACTGCCGCCGCGTGCGGCAGGACCTGAGCGCCATCAGCGGCGCCCTGCGCGAGTACGCCACCGAGCACCGTCCGAACGAGCTGGAGTGCGCCGGCATGATGTCGAGCGTGCTCGAGTCCCTCCCCCCCGGGCCCTGCTCACCCGTCCGACGGCGGCTCCGGGAGGTGGCGGCGGACGGACAGCGACTGTGCGTGGCGGGCGGCGCGATCGCTTCGATGCTGGTGGCGGGCCTGTTCGTGGCCATGGCCCTCAGCTTCTCGCCCCCGGTCCATCCGCACTCGCTCTCCGGGTTCCTGCAAGGGTCGAACAGCCTCGGATCGAACGCCAACCCGTTGCGGGGATTCGAGACCGGCGTCAGCCTGCCGCAGGTGTGGGCGGACACCCAGGCCGCGGCCATGTTGATCCGGCCGCTCCCGCCCCTCGTGCTGGAGAACCTGGCCCTCACCGCGGTGGTGACCCGCGAAGGCGAGCTCGCGTCCGTCGAGGTGCTCCGCCAGCCGTCGGCTCGCACGGATCCGGGCCACGGCCGCGAGGACGCCGCAGGCGCGGCGAAGGGCCTCGACGCGCACTCGGACGCCACCCCCAGCGCGGAGCTTCAGCGAGCGCTGTCGCGGCTCGCGTCCGGCGTGCGCTTCGTTCCGGCGCGGGCCGGAGGCGCTCCGGTGGCCGTCAACGTCGTCTGGCTGCTCGAGCGCACGACGGTCTTCCCGGGCGCGCCGAGGACGCAGAGCCAGTCCGACGCCCCCGGCACGGGGCGCCCGGCCGGCCTGCCGGCCAGCCGGACCGTGTAGCACACCGCCAATCGTCTGTAGCCCGCCAATCGTCGCCGGAGGTTGGCGCTCCCGCGAAGCTCTCGACGCGACCGCAAGGTCGCGCCGCGGCATCCGCTGGGCGCCCGACCGACCTGCAGGGGTCCACGCCGTTCCTGCGGCACAGACCCCGGCCCGCCAATACTGCGCCCGCCTGGCGCCAAGCCGGTCCTCCGGGAGTCCGCGCCGTTCCGCGGCGCGGACTCCCGGCTCAGCGCCGCTGCTCGGTCGGGTCGCGGCCGTCGAGGGGCGCGCCGGTGCCGGACGAGCCCATGAAGAACTTGCTGCCGTCCTCGAACGTCACGTCGCGCCCGTTGGCGCGGGCGCTGCGGTCCTTGCTCTGGTAGCCGTCGACGACGATCATCGTGCCGGGGAGAATGGAGTCGCGGGTCAGCCCACGCCGCAGAAGGGTGTTGGGCGTGCCCCCCTCGACCATCCAGACCTGCTTGCCGCCGTCGTCGGTCGTCACCTCCATGTGGATCCAGGTGTGGGGGTTCACCCACTCCACGCGGACCACCGGCCCCCGCAGCACGACGGGGCGGTTGGGGTCGAACTCGGCCCCGAAGGCGTGATGGGCCTGCGCGGGCACGCCGCCGGTCACCGCCAACGCGCCCAGGACGAGCGTGGTGACCGCACCGATTCCGAACCAGACACGGGTCTGCTTGCGCATCGTTTTCTCCTGACTGTCGAATCCGGGCCGGGCTCCCTGCCCGCTCGCCCGGAGAGCGTCGCCCGTGGCTCCGCTCGCCGCCCGATCACCTCCCCGGCGCCCGCACCGTTCTGACGGCGCAGACTCCTAGCGGGTGGGGTTCGCAACGCCCTCCGGGTCCTCGCCCCGGAACTCGGCCTCCAGCAGGCGGGCGCCCTTCATGATGCCCTCCAGCGCGTAGTTCGCCTCGTGGCAGGCGTACTCGAACACCTTGTTGCCGCTTCGCGGCCACGCGTACTCGCCGGTGAACGGGACCGCCCACACCGTCGGGTCCTCGACCGTGAACGTGTAGACGAGGGTGTCGGCGTCCTCCAGGCGGAACCGCTCGGTCACCTTCATGTTGCCGGTCCCCTGGCGGAACGCGGGCCGGTCGACGAAGTTGGTGGTCTCGACGACGAGGGTGTCGCCCTCCCACCAGCCGATCGAGTCGCCCAGCCACTTCTTGATATGGGGCGGATCGTGCTCGGCGTTCATGCGGACGATGCGGGCGTCGTGGACCATCTCGATCAGGATGACGATGGTGTCCTCGCCCTGCACGATCCGCTTGTGGTTGTTGTAGAGGGCGGGCAGCATCGGCGGCCCCGACGTCGAGCCGAAGCTGAGGATGCACCGCTCCGCGTAGGGCCGCTGCTCCATGTTGTCGTAGGGGCCGGGGGCGTCGAGGCCCGCCTCGAGCCAGTACGCCGTCCCGTCGTTCTGCGCGCGCCGCGGCGGACCGGCCTCGAGGGCCGCCCGCAACGCGGCCTGCCGCTCTTCGGTCAGCGGCGGGAAGCGGCCGTCGGGCGGATCGATGAGAATCGACGTCCGCCACTCGCCGTCGATCCGGTACGCGCCGGCGCCGCGGTCGATCCAGAACGAGTTGTACCCGCCGACGTTGCCGGCGGCGCCCCGCGACCCGTCCCCGCCCTGGGGCGGCGCCCCGCGGTTGGGGTCGCTGGGGGCGTTGCGCTCGGCCATGCGCTGCGCTTCCGCGGCCGCGATGGCCGCCGCCTCCTCGTCGGTCAGCGACATCGTCTCGCCGAGCTCGACGGGCCGCTGCATGGGCGTCAGCGTCGACACGTCGTAGGTGCCCGACAGGTCCGGACGTCCGCTCGGGGTCCGGGGAATGTCGCCGCCCTGCGCCGCCGCCAGTGACGCCGGTCCGAGCACCGCGAACGCGGCGAGAGCAACTGCGATTCGATTACCCATTTCTCAACCCTCCTAGCGGGGCAGCGGCTCGCGCCGCCACTCGCCGAACAGGAGCTCCTCGACGAACTCCACGCAGCGGAAGTCCATCAGCCTGGCGTTCTCCTCGATGCGCCGATAGATCGGCATCTTGATGGTGAACGGCTCGGTCAGCACCACCGGGTCCTCGATCGTCGCCTCGTAGTCGATGTGGTTCGGCCCCAGCATCGTGTAGCGCTCCACCACGCGGAGCTGGTTGCTGTGGTGGCTGCCCGCGCGGTCGAGCCACGTGGCGTCGTGGAGCCCGGTCACCTCGACGACCAGCGTGTCGCCGTCCCAGTTGCCGACCGACCACCCCATCCACGAATCGAGCTGCGAGGGCCCGGGATCGTCCAGGTAGATGTCGCGCACCGCCCCCGCGAACTGGTACGCGATGAAGAAGTCGTTCTCGCTCTGGACGATCTGGAACGGCATGGGGAGGTAGGTCGCGCGCGGAACTCCCGGCAGGTAGCACTTGACCTCGGGGTCGCGGTCGATCCAGTTGGCGCGGTTCTCCTCCTTGAGGGCGCGCGCCTCCTCGGTGTAGGGAATCCGGCCGCCGCCGACGATGACGCCGAGGCTCCCCGGCACCGCGCCCACCGCCCCGAGGCGCAACGTCGGAATCGCCGGGACCGGGTTCACCGGTCCCGGGCGCATCTGCATCGAGTGCCGGGCCATGTGCGGCTCGAGGTCGTAGTTGGCCTCGTTCAGCACCTGCCAGATGCCGTTCATGTCGGGAAGGCCGTTCGAGAGCCGCGGTATGTCATCCTGCGCCGTCACCGGCGCCGCCACGCCGAACAATCCCAGAACCACCGTCAGTGCAACGGACGTCATCTTCATCTAGTCACCACTCCAGGGAACGCCGCGGCCCGCCACGCGCGGCGAGAATCGTGCGGCACGCGTTATTCTAACCGGCTCCGGCGGCAACACCACAGCGTTGTTGCGCGCGGTGCGGGGGATGCAGAATCGACCCGCCAATCGCCGCCGAACGGGACCGCAGGGTCGCGCTGCGGCCCCCGGCCCGGCGCCCGGCCCTCCAGCCGGTCTGCGCGTCCTCCGGGGCGGTGGCGTTCCACGGCGCGGACTCCCCGCCCGCCAATCGTCGCCGAACGCGACCGCGAGGTCGCGTTGCGGCCGTCGCCCGGCGCCCGACCGACCCTCCAGTGAGTCTGGGCCTCCTCCGGGGGCGGCGCCGTTCCACGGCGCAGCTGCTAGCGCCGCGACAGGGGAATCCGGAGCGATTGACCCGGATGGATGAGCGACGAGCTGAGGCCGTTGGCACGGCGCAGGGCGCCTATGGTCGCCCCGTAGAGGCGGGCGATGCGGTCCAGGGTGTCGCCGCGGCGAACCACGTGCAGGGTGACCGCATCGGTGGCGGCGGGCCGCGCTCCGGGAACCCGGAGCGACTGACCCGGATGGATGAGCGACGAGCCGAGGCCGTTCGCACGGCGCAGCCCTTCGACCGTCGCCCCGTAGCGGCGGGCGATGCGGTCGAGGCTCTCGCCGCGGCGAACCACGTGGACGGCCGCCGCATCCGCCGCCTGGGCCTCGCCGCTCCCCCCGGCGGCCCCGTCCGCCGGCCGTACCGCCCCGGGGACCCGGAGCGACTGGCCCGGATGGATGAGCGACGAGCCGAGGCCGTTCGCACGGCGCAGCCCTTCGGCCGTCGCCCCGTAGCGGCGGGCGATCCGTTCGAGGCTCTCGCCGCGGCGAACCACGTGGACGGCCGCCGTCGCCGCCGCCGGGGTCTCCGCGCTCCCGTCGTCAGCGCGGGCCGCCAGCCGCTCCTTCCCGGGAACCCGGAGCGACTGACCCGGGTGGATGAGGGTCGAGCCGAGGCCGTTCGCACGGCGAAGCCCTTCGACCGTCACCCCGTGGCGGCGGGCGATCCGTTCGAGGCTCTCGCCGCGGCGAACCACGTGGACGGCCGCCGCGGCCGCCGCCGGGAGCTGCCCGCCCCCGCGAGCGGCTCGCGCCGTCTCGCCGCTTCCGCGCGCGGTCCGCGCCGTCGAATCTCTCACGTAGGCCGCGTAGGGTTTCGGGTAGACCGCGACGTGATAGTGCGGCGGGCGGCGCTCGCGAGTCGCCTCGAGCACCCCTCGCGCTTCCAGCGACAGCAGCACCCCCTCCAGCCAGCTTCGGCAACGCCCCGCCGGACGCCGCAGATCGACCGCCATGCCGGTGGGATGGACCGACCGGTCGGAGGCGTTGCGGGGCTGATGGGACAACGGCCGGGTGAGGCTCGTGACCACGAGCCGCTCGCCGCAGGCCCGCCGGTACTGCGACGACAGCCGCTCGATGAACAGCCGTACCTCGGGCCGGGCGAACGGGAACGACACGTCGACGAGGGTGTAGTCGCGATTGCCGGGCAAGTGCACGAGGAGGCCGGCGTCGACGAACCGGCGGAGCTGGGCGGGGCCCGCCAGGTGCGTGAAGTCGTGCTGACGGGATTGGGCGACCTGGCGGTCGAGCGACCCGCTGCTGCCCCGCAGGCTCTGGGCCGCCCCGCCGTGGACGCCGCCCAGCAGCAGGACGACCGCCAGGAGGGGAGCCACGCGCCGGCGCGGACGCGGCGAGCGCGCCGGCGCGCCCTTCCCGCGCGCGGCCGACGCGGGCAGACCGAACATTCGGAACGCGGACGACACCAGGCCCATACCCGCGATTTCGGCCAACCGACAGGCGGACTTTAGGTCGGCCGCGACCAGCGGCGGCCTTCGCGCCGTCACACTCGGGGCGGCCGGAGCACGACGCCGCTCAGGGCGCGACGAACGAGCGCACGACCACGACGCATCCGGCTACCGCGGCCACCGCGAGGACGGCAGGCCGGGTGTAGCCGCGATCGAGACGGCTCGCCAGGCGGCGCGAAACCAGGAAGCCGAACACCGCTCCCGGCAGCATGAACAGGGTGAGGCGCAGCTCCGGCCCTCCGAAACGACCCGCCGGCACCAGCGCCGCGATCGAGACGATGGTGCCGACGAAGAAGAGGCTCGACAGGGTGGCCCGGAACCTCTCGCCGGAGGCGTGCTGATAGAGCAGCGCGATGGGCGGCCCCCCTATCGCGGCCACCGTGCCCATCAGTCCCGACAGCACCCCCCCGGCGACCAGCGTCGACGGGCGGGGACGGACGTGGACCCCCGAGACGCTGATCGCCACCGCCAGGAGCACCATCAGCCCGAACACGCGGCTCAACTGGTTCTGCGGCAGGACCGCGAGCACCGCCGCGGCGGGGAGCGTGCCCACGACGCGGCCCGCCAGCGCCCAGCCCAGGCCGCGGAGATCGATGCCGCGACGCTCGCGGACCGTCGCCATCAGCGTGAACACCATGGTCGACGCGAGCACGGGACCGGGGACGAGGCGGGGATCGATCAGGATGAGGATTGGCGTCCCGAGGATGCCCATGCCGTAGCCGACAGCCCCCTGCAGCGTGAAACCGGCCACGCTGCACAACACGACGACGGCGAGATCGAGCGAGGACATGATGCGTTTGCGACCACTGCGCGCCGGCACCGGTCGTCTGGCGGCAGGGGCCGATCGTTTCACCACCGGGAGGGGACGCCAACCAGGTGCAGCGAACCCTCAAGCGTACCATGGGCGCACAGGCGAGTCCGCCGGGCGGGCCCGGGCGGGTACACTAGAGAGCGTGGACCGTCAGCCCCGACCCGTCGCGGCGCCGCAGCCCGCCGCCTCCGTCGTGCTCCTGCGCGACACCGCCACAGGACCGGAGATCCTCTACCTGCGCCGCAGCCCCGACCTCAAGTTCATGGGCGGCTACTGGGTGTTTCCGGGCGGCCGCATCGACCCCGGCGACCACCCGTCGGGGGGCGGGAGCGACGAGCTGGCGGCGGCCCGGCAGGCGGCGGCGCGGGAGGCGCGCGAGGAGGCAGGGGTGACCGTCGACCCGGCCGCCCTGCACCCGGTATGCCAGTGGACGACGCCGGCGACGAGCCCCATCCGGTTCGCCACGTGGTTCTTCGCGGCGGCGGCGGACCCGGCCGCGGTCCGCGTCGACGGCGTCGAGATCCACGACCACCGGTGGTGGCGCCCGCCCGACGCCCTCAAGGCGCACCGCGACCGGCGCATCCAGTTCGCGAACCCGACCTTCGCCCTGAGCACCCGGCTGGCCGGGCACGCCACCGTCGCGGCAGCCCTCGCGGCGATCGACGCGTGGCCCCGGGAACGCCTGCTCGGACGCCTCCATCCCGTCGATGGCGGGCGCGTCGCCCTCTACGCGGAGGACTGCGGCTACGAAACCGGGAACCTCGATTGCGCCGGGCCGCGGCACCGCATCTGGATGATCGACGGCGCGTGGCGCTACGAGCGGGACTTCTAGCCGCTACAGGCTTCCGTCTTCGAAGTCGAGCTGAATGCGATAGCGCCGAAGCGCCAGGTTCGGAATGGCCCGGGCCGCATACTGCACCCCATCGGGAAAATCCGACGCGACCAGGATGCCGCGAACGGTTCCGGCGCCCTCGCGTTGCTGATACCATCCCATGTAGCGGGCATCTGCCCAATCGCGGAGTCCTTCGCCTCCCCCGCCTTCAGTTCGACCACGCGTTCGCCACGGACTGGGGCGCACCGCCTGCGACCCCTACTCCGGCGGCGCCCGGAAGGCGAGCAGCTCGCCCGAGCGGCCGCCCCCGCTCACCGTGACCACCAGGTACTGCACGCCGTCCAGCTCGTAGGTCATCGGCGACCCCGTCTGCGGCGCCGGCATGAACAGGGTGCCCACCTCGCCCCCCGTCGCCTTGTCGTAGGCCCGCAGCATCGCGCCGCGCTCGCCGGAGGCGTCCGTCGTGGTCTGGGGATCGCCGGCGATGAGCAGGGTCCTGGTCACGAGGGTGCCGACGCTGCCGGGCTGGCCGGTGCGGGGAATGTCGAGCCCGCGCAGCGCCTCGTGGTTGCGGATGTGGTCGGGCGTCTCGCCGTGGGGCACCTGCCACAGGATCTCGCCCCGGGTCATGTCGATGGCGCTGATGATGCCGTAGGGCGGCTTCAGCATCGGCAGCCCCCGGATGGTGAGCTGGGCGCGCTGCCGCTGCTCGGCCGTCAGGGGCGGGCGGGGCGGCACCGTGAAGCTGGTGCGGCCCCCGCCCGCCGCCGACCCCGCGCCGCCGCTGGTGCGGGGGCCGGTCACCGCGTTCCCCTGGATGTAGGCCATGTCGGACTGCCCCGGATACGGGGGCACGATGCCCAGCGACCCCAGCGAGCTGTTCGACGACACGTAGAGGACGCCGGTCTCCGGATCGAAGGACCCGCCCGGCCAGTTGGTGCCGCCCCCCTGCGCCGGGGCTATCAACGTGCCGAGGGGCCCGTCGAGCTCGCTCACCACCGGCGGGGTGAACATCGGCCCCAGCTTGTAGAACGACGCCCGCTCCACCGCCTCGGCCCGCAGCTCGGGCGTGAAGTCGATGATGTCGTCGAGGGTCACGCCCTGCCGGTCGTAGGCGGGGGGACGGGTGGGGATGGGCTGCGTCGGCGAGTACCACTCGCCGGGGACGTCGCCGGCCGGGACCGGCTGCTCCTCGATCGGCCAGATCGGCTCGCCCGTCTCGCGGTCGAAGACGTACAGGAACACCTGCTTCGTGGGCTGGGCCACCGCCTTGATGGTCTCCCCGTCGATGACGACGTCGAGCAGGATCGGCGCGCAGGGGATGTCGTGATCCCAGATGCCGTGGTGCACGAGCTGGTAGTGCCAGCGGCGCTCGCCCGTGTAGAGGTCGACCGCGACCAGGCTCTCCGCGAACAGGTTGTCGCCGGGCCGGTTGGCCCCGAAGTAGTCGCCGGTCGCCGCCTCCACCGGCAGGTAAACGAGCCCCAGCTCGACGTCGACCGAGATCTGCCCCCACACGCCGGTGTTGCCGGTGTAGACGGCCGAGTCGGCGAGCCAGGTGTCGCGCCCGAACTGGCCGGGGCGCGGAATGGTGTGGAAGATCCAGAGCCGCTCGCCGGTGCGCACGTCGTAGCCGCGGACGTAGCCCTTCACGTTGGCCCGGCTCCGGGGGTTCCCGCCGGTGCGGTGGGCGGCGCCGACGATGACCACGTCGCCGGCGACGATGGGGGTGGCGTGCAGGCCGACCTCGCCGGTGACGGGGTCGATCGGCTGGTCGTTGTCGCGCTTCAGGTCGACCATGCCGTCCTGCCCGAAGCCGGCGACGCGCCGGCCGGTGGCGGCGTCGAGGGCGACCAGCCGGTAGCCCGGGGTGACGTAGACCACCCGCGGCGGCTCGCCCCCCTCGCCACCGTCCCAGTACGCCAGCCCGCGGCCCGAGAGCTGGCGCGGGGCGGCGGCGCCGCGCGCCCCCTCGTCGAGGCGGTGCACCCACAGCAGCTCGCCCGTCGCGGCGTCGAGGGCGACCACCGCCCGGCGCGACCCCGCCGTCGAGTAGAGCACTCCGTCGACCACGAGCGGGGTCGACTGGAAGCGGAACTCCGGCACCGGACCGAGGTTGTCGGTCCGGAAGCGCCACGCGATCTCGAGGTCCGCGAAGTTGTCCGCGGTGATCTGGTCGAGGGGGGCGTACCGGGTGTGGCCGAGGTCGCCGCCGTAGGTCGGCCACTCTCCCCCGACCGCGCCGGTCTGGGCGGCGGCCATGGCCGCACACGACAGGAACAGGCCTGCAAGGGCACCGGTGATCTCGTTACACTTGGGCATGATGGCGTCAGTATACGTCCGTCCTCCCGCGCCCCGCGCGCCGACGCCACGAACCACCCGCGACCACGGAGCCCGACATGCCTTCTGACGATTCCCCGGAAGTCCGCACCGAGTTCGAGCCGCTCGGCGACGCCGGCCGGCTCGCGCGCGTCACCGTCCACAACCCCGCCCGCCTCAACGTCCTCGACAGCGGCCTCATCCGCCAGCTCCTCACCGCCTTCCGCACCCTGGGGGGAGAGCGCGAGCTGCGATGCGTCGTGCTGACGGGATCGGGGCCGCGCGCCTTCATCGGCGGGGCCGACATCCGCGAACTGGCCCAGCTCGACCACGAGACGACGCACCCCTTCATCAGCCGGCTGCACCTCGCCTGCCAGGCCATCCGGCGGCTGCAGGTGCCGGTCATCGCCCGCATCCGGGGCTACTGCCTGGGCGCGGGAGTCGAGGTCGCCGCTTCGTGCGATCTCCGCGTGGCCAGCGAGGACGCGACCTTCGGCATGCCCGAGGTCAAGGTGGGGATCCCGTCGGTCATCGAGGCGGCGCTGCTCCCCCGGCTCATCGGCTCGGGCCGGACGCGCGAGCTCGTCTACACCGGCGAGCCGATCAGCGCGGCCGAGGCCGAGCGCTGGGGGCTGGTGGAGCGCGTCGTGCCCGACGGCGAGCTCGACGCGGCGACGCAACGATGGGTGGACGCCATCTCCGCCGCCGCCCCCGGCGCCATCCGGCTGCAGAAGGCCCTGGCGCAACGGTGGGACACGCTGCCCCTCGACCACGCCATCCAGGTCGGCATCCGCTCGTTCACGACCGCGTACCACACCGACGAACCGCAGCGCTACATGCGGGCGTTCCTCGACCGGAAGCGGGGGTAGCGCCGGCGTTGCACCGCGATCCGGCGGCGGCTGCACTTGTATATGCCTCATCGAACGCGGGGGTGGAGAGAGATGGTCACCAGGGTCCAGAAGTGGGGGAACAGTCGGGGACTTCGGCTCGCCAAGTCGGTGCTGGCTGAGGCCCGGATCGATGTAGGCGATGAGGTTCGGGTGTCGGTCAAGGACGGACGCATCATCGTCGAGCCCCTATCCCGCGTGCGCGGCAGCCACGACCTGAGGGCGCTGGTGGCCCGAATGCCGAAGGACTACCAGGTCGAGGAGACGGATTGGGGGCCCCCGGTCGGTCGGGAAGCCTGGTCGGTCCCAGTCGGAAGATGAGCAACCGATTGACGGCCGCAGCCGAGCACTACTTCGCCGACCTGCAGAGGATTCGCGCGTCCGGCGGCGCAACCGGCGAACGGTCGGTCTACACGCCGGTCGCCAACCTGCTGAACGCCGTCGGCGGCGCCCTCAAGCCCAAAGTGTTCTGCATCGGCGAGCTGGCCGATCAGGGCGCCGGGCATCCCGACTTCGGCCTCTACGCGGCGCGCCAAGTCCAGAAGGGACGGCCTCGAGACGGGCAGACGCCGGAATGCGGCGTCGTGGAGGTGAAGTCCGCCGACGCCGACACGGGACTCACGGCCGCGAGCAACCAAGTGAGCCGCTACCGGGCTCGCTATCGCGTGGTGCTGGTCACGAATACTCGCGAGTTCGTGCTCTTGGGCGAAGACCCGGCGGACCATTCCGCCAGGCTCGAGGCCTTCCGGCTGGCCGCCGACGAGGCCGAGTTCGACCGCCGTCTCGAAGCCCCGCGCGCCTTCGCCCGTCAGGTCGGCACGAGCCTGGGCGAGTACCTCGCCCGGGCGCTCTCGCACCGCGCCACGATTGCCGAGCCCAAGGATCTCGCCCGCCTGCTCGCCTCGTATGCGCCGGACGGGCTGTCGCGTGTGGAGGCGGCGGGCGACGCCCCCGCGCTGGCGGCCGTCCGCACCGCGCTGGAAGAGTCGCTCGGCGTCCGCTTCGAGGGCGACCGCGGCGCCCGGTTCTTCCGGTCGACCTTGGTGCAGACGCTGTTCTACGGCGTCTTCTCCGCCTGGGTGCTCTGGGCGCGACAGACGCCACCGCCGTCGGGTCGATTCAACTGGCGCGAAGCCGTCTGGCACCTGCGCGCCCCCGTGCTGCGCGCGCTGTTCCAGCAACTCTCCGATCCCGGCCGAATGCAGCCGCTCGGGCTCGTGGGGGTGCTCGACTGGACCGCGGCAGCCCTCGACCGCGTCGACCGGCCCGAGTTCTTCGCCAGGTTCAGCGAGGGCGAGGTCGTCCCCTACTTCTACGAGCCGTTCCTCGAGGCCTTCGATCCCGACCTGCGCAAGCAGTTGGGAGTGTGGTACACGCCGGCCGAGGTCGTCCGCTACATGGTCGCCCGGGTCGACAAGGCGCTGGAAGAAGACCTCGGCGTCGCCGGCGGGCTCGCCGCCGACAATGTGTACGTGCTCGACCCGTGCTGCGGCACCGGCGCCCACTCGCCGAAGTGCTGCGCCGCATCGCCGCCAATCTGGAGCGCGAGGGCCAGGGGGCGCTGACCGGCGCCCGGGTGAAGCAGGCGGCGACGAAGCGCGTGTTCGGCTTCGAGATCATGCCGGCGCCGTTCGTCGTCGCCCACCTGCAGGTCGGGTTGACCTTGCGGGCGCTGGGCGCCCCGCTCACCGAAGAGGGCGACGAGCGCGCCGGCGTCTACCTGACGAACGCCCTGACCGGTTGGGAGCCGCACACGACCAAGCCCCTGCCCTTCCCGGAGCTCGAGGACGAACGCGACCGCGCCGCCCGGGTCAAGCAGGCGACGCCCATCCTCGTCATGCTGGGCAATCCCCCCTACAACGGCTTCGCCGGCATGGCGGTGCACGAGGAACGCGAGCTGTCGGACGCCTACCGGGTCACGAAGCGCGTCCGCCCCCCGGAGGGCCGGGGACTCAACGACCTCTACGTCCGCTTCTTCCGCATGGCCGAACGGCGCATCGTCCAGAAGACCGGCTGCGGCGTGGTCTGCTTCATCTCCAACTATTCGTGGCTGGACGGCCTGTCGTACACCGGCATGCGTGAGCGTTATCTGGAGGCCTTCGACGCCGTCCGCATCGACTGCCTGAACGGCGACAAGTACAAGACCGGCAAGACCGCGCCGGACGGCGGCCCCGACCCCAGCATCTTCTCGACACCCGAAGACCCGGTCGGCATCCAGGTCGGCACCGCCATCGCGACGATGATCCGCAAGTCCGACCACGCGCCGGCCACCGAGATCGGTTTCCGCCACCTCTGGGGTCAATCCAAGCGCGACACCCTGACGAAGACTGACGACGCCGCGCCCCTGACACTCTACGACTCCGTCGAACCGACACTTGGTCTCGGTCTACCATTCGCCCCGACAGCCGTCAGCTCCGGGTGGTTCGCGTGGCCCGAGTTGCCCGAGCTGTTCCCGGCCCGATTCCATGGCGTGTTGACCAACCGCGACGCTCTTCTCGTCGATACGGACCTCGACCGGCTCAAGTCGCGAATCACCAGCTACTTCGACGCCAGCCTGAGCCACGAAGGCATCGCAAGGCGCTACCCGAACGCCATGAAGGACACCGCGCAAGGCAACGCCCGCGCCACGCGTGACGTCCTGCTGGCGCGCGGCGGCCCTGCCGAGAGCGGTTTTGTTCGCTTCACCTACCGGCCGTTCGACAACCGCTGGCTCTATTGGGAACCGGACGGCTTGCTGGACCGGCCACGCACCGACTACCGTCCGCACGTGTTCGACGGCAACCTGTGGCTCTCCGCCGCGCAGCATCTGCGGCAAGGAGCCGCCGAGCCCCAAGTCTGCTTCACCGAACACCTCGGCTCGCACCACCTGATCGAACGCGGCGCCAACCTGTTCCCCGCCTGGCTGCTCGATGACGGCCTGGCCGCGGTCGAGAAGGGTCCCGAGCGCCGCGCCAACCTGTCGCCGCCGGCCCGCCGCTACCTCGAACGTCTGGGGGCCAGCGTCGAGGACCTGTTCTACCACGTGCTCGCCGTGCTCCACGACCCCGCCTACCGGCAGGCCAACGCCGACGCCCTGCGTCTCGGCTGGCCGCGCATTCCGCTTCCCGCTTGGCCCGGCCCGCCGGTTTCGAAGGATCGCCCGGACGCCGCCCAGGACGACGCCCGTGCCGCCGACGCGCTCGCCGCGTCCGCCGCCCGCGGGCGCGAGCTCACCCGACCGCTCGACCCGGAAACGCCGGTGCCGGGCGTCACGCGCGGCCCGCTGGAGGCCCCCGCGGCCGTCATTGCCGTGCCGACGACCATCGACGGAACCTACATGATGGGCGACGACTTGGCCGTGACCGCAGGATGGGGACACGCCGGCCAGGGCCGCGCCGTCATGCCGGGCCAAGGCCGCCTCGTCGAGCGCGGCTACTCCGAGGACGAGCCCGCCGCCATCGCCCCACGCTCGGCGACACCACCGTCGACGTCTACCTCAACGGCCGTGCGTTCTGGCGCAACCTGCCCACCGGCGTCTGGCGCTACCGGCTCGGCGGCTACCAAGTGCTCAAGAAGTGGCTCTCCTACCGCGAACGAGACGTCATCGGACGGGCGCTGCGGCCCGACGAAATCGCGGCCTTCTCCGAGACCGCGCGCCGCGCCGCATCGCAGCGATCCTGTCCCTGCGCTGAGGAGGCGACCACGCTGCTTCGCCATCGTCGTCTGCATCTCAGTCTGTCGGAGAGCCCGTCTCGATCGTCCGACCGTGGTCTCTCACGAATCGCTCGAACTCGAACGTGAATTGCTCCCGCGGCTCCGCCCGGCGCGTCACCGTCTTGTAGGCCCGAGACATCAGATTGGGCGCCTCATCATGGTCACTGGCGTGCACCATGTGGTACATGATTCTCTGACTACCCTGCCGGTCGTAAATCGGCCAGCCATGGGCGTGCTTGTCCCGAACTCCTCGATAAAACGCTGCCGAAAAGTCTCGACTACGTCAGCGTTGCTCATGCCTCGCAAGTCTTGCCACCCGTCCCTACTCCACCAACGAGGCATCTTGGTCTCCGGCGCCTTCAACGCGGAGATCGAACGCGCAAGCCAGCCGGTCGGCACGAAGTAGAAAATCTCGATCTTCCTCTCCTTCTTGCGGTGCGCGACCTTCCGAACGGTTTCCCAGTCACATTCGAACGTTCTCTGATCCAGAAGACAGAACGTGGCCGTCTTCTCGCCAATCTTCGCCGTGTCGAGAATGGTGGCAACCTCTGCATTGAAGTCGCCGTGGAAGACGCGGACGGACCGTCCCGCGGTTTCCGGCTGGGCATCCCGGAGCTTCTCGAGAGCCGTCACCTGTCCGGTCTCATTGTCGCAGAGCGCAAACTCTCGCATCCATCGAGGCTCGCTCTCCAGGACCAGCTTCGCCGCCCAGCTATCCGGCTGATCCGGCTGCTGTGGCCCGGCAAAGCCGTCGATATAGACGCCATGTCTCGCAATCAAAACGAAATAGTACAGATAGCGGCTGATCAGCTTCGTCTTGTGCTCGGTCCACAGCGGCCGGTCGATGGAGCGAAAGACCTTCTGGTGAGGCGGTGTAGGAGGAAGATCGAACAGGGCGAGCTGTTCCTGGTCTGTCATCGTGAACTCTCGTCGCTACGGAAGCATGGAAGATTGCTCCCGCGGCCACACGCGAACGGAGGGCATCGCGTCCCAGGTACGGCCGTCCAGCTCCCTGCCGGCGCGCTTCTTTCGTGTCCCACCCCATTGCTTGAAGAAGAATGCGACTCCCTGTTCTTCGCATTGAACCTGAAGCGCACGTACCCATTCGCTCTTCATGGGACGTGCCCCGGGACCGCTCTCGCCTCCGACGATGGCCCAGTGTACGCCCCTGAGGTCGGCATCGGTGATCGGACCGATCAGTGGCTCGAACGATGCGAACAGTACCGCGGCAGGGGTGGATCGAAGCTCGCGAAGGCGCCAAAGGTAGTCGGACGCCTCGACGCTCGTTCCCAACCATACGTTCGGAAGGAGCTCCATCCGGCCGGCGATGTCCCGCATGCGGTCGGGTCGCTTGGTCAGGATCTGGTACGTGTGCCTCGGCGTGGCCTTCATCGTCGCCCACACCTTGGCGATGAAGGGCTCCGGCACGTCGACGTGAAACAGATCGCTCATGGAATTGACGAACACCAAGCGCGGTCTTCGCCAACGAAGGGGTACGTCGAGGCTCGCCTCGTCGCACCGTATCGCGCCGGTCCACACCTGCCGTCCGCCGCTCGGACGCGTGAGGCCGCGGTACTTCTCCTGGCCCATGGCGGCGAGTCTGGCCGCCATGCGCATGGCGTAGCAGTTCGTGCAGCCGGGCGAGAGGATGGTGCAGCCTGCGACGGGATTCCACGTCGCATCGGTCCACTCGATGGTCGAATCCGCCATCCGAACATCCTCCTCGTGCGAGGTTTCTTTGGGGCCGAGCCGGCGCCCCTGCCCAGACGCCTGTCGTCACGGGCGGGCGGCCGGTCACATCTTGGAGCGGGCAAACCACGGCCACCGATCAACCGGGCGTGCAGTACCCATTCATGTTGTCGGCAGGAACAGGGCGATCTTGAATTGCGTCCGGTGGCTCCCTGCCCGTCCGCAGGCGCGAGCACCGATTGGCAGGAATTGGGAAGGGGTAGATGCCTGGCAGCACGGGCGGTCAATCCAGGTCAATCCTGCATACGACGATGACGACCGATCGGAAACCGTCGTCCGAAGCTATTGGGGTTCCGCCGGTCAACGCGGTCCATCCTGAGGCGGCCTTCGATGCCTTCAACGGTTCTCGCCAGCCCGTCGACCCGGGTGGTCAGGCCGTCAACCCGGGTTGACACGGTGTCGAGTCGAGCCTTCTGGCCGTCGTGCCCGTGCGACAGGTGGAGCGTGAGGTCCTCGATACGGCTCGACGCCGCTACGAACTCCGCGACAACGCGGTCCTTGATGCGGTCAGGCCGGTTCGGCAAGTCACCGCAATGCGCCGCAAGGTAGCGTTCGAGATCGTCGAGCTTGGCCGACAGCCCTCACCGCAGCAACAGGCCGGCGCCCAGTGTTGCCGCGATATTGAGAATCCCGAACAGCGTGGTCACGTCCATGGCGCACCCCGGTGCGCACGGCGCTCGGGCCGTCCCGGCCGTGCACACGAATCGTCATCAACGAACCATCGAGAACCATGCCGGGCATCAACCGGTGTTGCGACCGTCTCTCCTGCGGGCCAGACGGCGATCAGGCCCGTCGACGCGCGGTCGCGCGACTCCACGGTTGCGTGGGAAGTCCGTCGGCGCGGAACCGCTACGCCGGAGACCCGGCCCGAAAGATCGCGGCCCGCCGCCAACCAGACATGTGTCGGGCGGCCGCACCGTTCAGTGGCGCACCCCGGCGGCCAGGAAAGCCCGTCGCATGCCCCCGACGGCGGTCCGACGCGGGCCTCACTCCTAGCCGGCGGCCATCGGCTGGATGTGGCCGTACATCAGGCCGCCGAAGACGCCGCGCTCCATGTCGTGCTCCCACGAGCCGCCGTAGCGGTCCTCGTAGAAGAACACGCGCGCGGTGAAGGTGCCCTCCAGCCCCGGAATGCCGAAGTCGGTGATGGAGACCATGGGCGTGTCGCCGGCCCAGACGATGGGGACGACGACCGGGAGGGTGGCGTCGAAGCTGCCGTAGACCATGCGCACGTCGAAACGCCACGTGTCGTCGCCGACCTTGGCGACGCTGGCGATCTCGTAGCGCTCGGGGCTGGCGCCGCCGGTCTCGCGGCCGTCGACGGTGAAGTTGCCGACGAGCACGACCTGCTGCATGCGCTCGGCGAACTCCCTCTCGAGCTCCGTCAGCGATGCGACCGGAACCTCCTGGCCGACGCCGGCCCTCCCCAGCAGCCAGCCGAAACCCAACGTCACCGCCAGCACGGCCGCGCCGGCTGCGATCTTGACGATGCTGCCGCTTCCCATTCGAATCCTCCCCGTAGTCCGAAATGCGACGCCGCTCGCCGGCGGTCGTCCGCGGATCGCACGTGCGATCCGCGGACGACCGCACCGGCCCGATGGCTGGGCAACCGCCGCTCGTCCCCTCACCGCCAGCGGAACGAAACGGCGAAGGCCGTGGAGACGAGGGGCAGCCCGGAACGAGAGCGCACGGCATCCGGGCCGCCGTCCGGCCGCTACTGCCCCGCCGCCGCCACGAACAGCCGGCCGCCGTCCCGGGACGAGAGCGCCCGCGGACCCGGCCCACCGCCGGCCGGCTACTGCCCCGCCGCCGCCACGAACGGCTGCCCGATCAGCAGCGCGCGGTTGGCGTCGGCCTTCGGCACGAGCTTCTGGAGCCGCCCGTACTGGTTGTCGGCACCGTAGAGGTTGCCCTCGGCGTCGACCGCGAACGAGTGCATCTCGATGAACGCGTTCGGCCCTTCGTCCTCCAGCTCCCACTGGGCCAGGCCGTTGCCGTTCAGATCGAGCTTGACGATCTTGACCGGCGAGAGGTCGGTCACGTAGACCTCGTACTGGTTCACGATGATGTCGAGGGGCAGGCCGAAACCCGGCCAGACCGCGATGGGGGCGATGTTCGGGTGGTACCAGACGGCGGCGCGGGTGGTCTGGTTGAACACCTGCACGCGGCGGTTGTTGCGGTCGGCGACGAAGATGCGGCCGTTGGGGCCGACGGCCACCGAGTGCACCACGTTGAACTCGCCGCGCCCGTCGCCGGGCCGGCCGAACTCGTCGAGGTAGTTCAGGTCGGCGTCGAGGATGATCACCCGCGAGTTGATGAACCCGTCGGCCACCAGCACCCGGCCGTCGGGGAAGAACGCGACGTCCTGCGGCCCCCCGAGGTGCGTCTCGTCGTCGCCGGGGACGTTCTTCTCGCCCAGGGTCGCCAGCAGCTCGCTGCCGTCGTTCGAGAACACGAAGATCTGGTGCGCCGACTCGTGCACCACCCACACCCGGCGCTCCGGGTCGTGGGGGCTGATGCGGATGCGGTGCGGCCCCGGCCCGTCCGACCCCTCGAACAGGTGGTCCCACTGGTCCCAGACCTCGATGACGTTGCCGTCGCCGTCGACGACGTAGATGCAGTTCTGAAACGTCCGGCGCTCGGCCTCGCGCAGCGTGTTGATGCCGATGGAGCCGGCGTAGCCGTCGAAGCCGTCCGGCACCGGGTCGGGAAGCCGGGTCTCGCCCCGCTGCAGGACGAAGATGCGGTCGGGCGACTCGACGAAGACGCCGGAGTTGCCGCCGAACGCGAAGCCGTCGCCCGCGAACGGCTTCAGCCAGCCCTCGACCGGCTCGTAGGGGATGGGCTCGCTCGGCCCCAGCAGGTCCTGGGCCGCGGCCGGGCTCGCGAGGATGCCGCCCAACGCGACGGCCAGCAGAATACGAATGGTGTTGCGCATGATCATGCAGTCTCCACGGTTGTGAGTGTTCCCATCGCCGGGGTCGGAATCTCCGCCTCGCGGCCTCGCCGTCGGCTCGACCCGCCGGGCTTCCAGGCCGCTCGGCGTCGCAGACTCCGGCCGGCGGTCGATCGCTGCCTCGTTCGCGCTCGGAAGCGAACTCTGCCCGCAACCGAGCATTTTGACACACTGTGCCCTGCAAATCGTGCCCAACACCGCGAAAGGGTGCACGTCAGGATTGCGAGATGACGGCCCTCGGCGCTGTGGGGCTCCCGATTCCCGGGAGCGGCGTGGGCCGGGACCCCGCGCACACGCCGCGCGATGGGGGTTCGGCGCCCGCACGCGAGGCCGCGCCCCGTCTTGCGCAGCGCCGGCACTCTCTTGACGTGCGCCCGCCGCGGAACGGGGCCCACACCGTCCCCGGGGGACGGCCCCGCTGCGCAGTGCAACCCGGACGGCCCGCACCGCCCCCGGGCGGCGCCGCGGCGCGGTCCATCCGACGAGCCGCGGTTGCCGGCCGCCGACCCGCCTCAAACGGGGCCCGGCCCCGACGACGCCCGCCAGCGCAGCCAGTGGTCGGCCAGCACGATTGCGACCATCGCCTCCGCCATCGGAACGAACCTCGGCAGCAGGCAGGGGTCGTGACGCCCGCGGGTCCGGATGGTGGTGGGCTCGCCGGCGGTCGTCACCGTGGCCTGCTCGCGGGGCAGGCTGCTCGTCGGCTTCACGGCGGCGCGAAGCACGATGGGCATGCCGCTCGAGATGCCCCCGAGCATGCCGCCGTGGCGGTTGGTGCCGGTGACGACGCGCGCGCCCGCGGCGCCGTCGGCGTCGGCGGGGCGGAACAGGTCGTTGTTCTCGCTTCCGCGCAGCCTCGCGCAGCCGAACCCCACGCCGTACTCGACCCCCAGCACCGCCGGCAGGCTGAACAGCGCCTTGGCGAGGTCCGCCTTGAGCTTGTCGAAGACCGGCTCTCCGAGGCCCGCCGGCACCCCGACGGCCGCGATCTCGGCCACCCCGCCGATCGAATCGCGCGCCTCGCGCGCCTCCTCGATCAACGCCACCATCTCGGCCGCGCGGGCCGCGTCGGGGCACCGGACGATGTTCGGCGCGCCGTCCGGCAGCGTCTCCACCTGCTGCTGCGTCACCGCGGCGGGGTCCGGCACGTCCGCCACGACGTCCCCGACCTGGCGGACGTAGCCGACCACGCGGCCGCCGAAGGCCGAGGCGACGATGCGCTTCGCGACCACCCCGGCCGCGACGCGGGCCGCCGTCTCGCGCGCGCTCGCGCGGCCGCCGCCGCGGTAGTCGCGCCGCCCGTACTTCGCGTCGTAGGTGTAGTCGGCGTGGCCCGGCCGGTACTTGTCGCGGATGTCGCCGTAGTCGCGGGTGCGTTGATCGACGTTGCGGATGAGAATCGCGATGCTCGTGCCGGTCGTCTTCCCTTCGAAGACCCCGGACAGGATCTCCGGCGCGTCGGGCTCGTTCCGCGCGGTGACGATCCGGCTCTGGCCGGGGCGCCGCCGGGCGAGGTCCTCGGCGAGATCCGACTCCGCGAGGGGAAGGCCGGGAGGGCAGCCGTCGATGATGACGACGTTGCCGGGGCCGTGCGACTCGCCGGCGGTGGTGATGCGAAAGCTGTGTCCGAACGAATCGCCGGGCATGGGTCGCTCTCAAGCCTCGAATCGCGCGCCCGGACGCCGAACCGCGCGACGTCCATCGAGGACGCCGGAGATGCCCTGCGTGTCGGACGCATGGAGCCGCGGAGAGCAGGCCGCGCCCGGCGGCAGCTGGCAATCCATGTCGATCACGATCTCGAGAGGACGGCCGGCGGCGTCACTACGGATCGATCACGTCACGCCGGCGCTTCCACCGGCCCAGCAGCAGCGTCGCGAGGCCCAGCATCATCTCGTCGACGAGGGGGATCGGGTCCGGCACCACCAGGTCGGCCACGAAGAGCGCGCCCGCGAGGAGAAAGAGCTGCCACGACCGCAGGCGCGACAGCCAGGCGAAGAGGCCGCGGCCGTCGGCGCTATCGGACATGCTCGCGGTAGAACGCCAGCATGCGCGACCAGCACGCGGCCGCGCGGGCGGCGTCGTAGACGTCGGGGCGCGTATCGTTGAAGAACGCGTGGTCGGCGCCGTCGAACAAGGTGATGTCGGCCGACTTGCCAGCGGCCGCGAGGTCCTGCTCGAGCTGCCTCGCCGCCGCCGGCGGCACGAACGCGTCGCGCTCGGCGAAGAACCCGAGAACCGGCGCCTGGAGCGCGGCCAGGTTCGGCTCGACGTTCGGATGGATGCCGTAGAAGACGACGCAGGCGCCCACCGCGGCGTTCTCGCAGGCGGCGTAGAGCGACAGTTGCCCGCCCATGCAGAAGCCCACCGTGCCGACGTGGGCGGTGGTGACCTCGTCGCGCCCCAGCAGGTACCCGACGGCCCCGCGCAGGTCCTTCTCGACCCGTCCGATGTCGAGGGCCATCATGAGCTTGCCGGCGTCGTCGGGGCTCGTCGTGCTCTCGCCGTGGTAGAGGTCCGGCGCGAGCGCCGTGAACCCCTCCGCCGCGAACCGGTCGGCCACGTCCTTGATGTGATCGACGAGCCCCCACCACTCCTGCAGCACGATGACCCCGGGACCGCGCCCGGCGGCGGGCGCGGACAGGTAGCCGCTGCCGGTCGCGCCGTTGCTCGCGAACTCCACCATCTGTCCAGGCATTCGATGACCTCCGTCGCGGACGCCTCACATTATAGGGGGTCGTGACCGGCAGGGTCGGGGGGCGGCGGTCCCCGGGGAGACGGCGGGACGCCGAAACCCCTGCGACAGGCGCGGGAGATGCCACCGGGCTCCTGACTCGTCGGGCTCCGCCCAGGGTCCCGCGGGCTGTCAGGACGCTGACGAGGATTATGTTGCCACGTCCCGCGCGACCGATCCCGCAAGAGACCGGCCGCCATGGGGCGCAGTGGGGCAACCTTGCGTCGATCACCGTCCTCTGGCCCCGACCCGCCGCCGTGTCACCGGCAGCGCCCTGCCACCGTCACCGGGTGTCGGCCGCGACCTCGCGCTCCATCGCGCCCTCGTCGTCGTAGAAGGCGACGCTGGCCCGGCCGTTCTCGGCCACGCCGAGCACCATCCGCGGCCGCCTGCCGTCTCCCAGGTTGACGACGGTGGTGCCCTGCACCGTTCCCAGGGTGACGCGCTGCGCGCCGCCGGGGTCGAACACCGACAGGAACGGCGCGTCGTCGGCCCCCACGATCATGCCGATGCCGGGCTGCCCCCGGCGGTTGAAGAGGTTCACCCGGGGCTGCCCCTGGTCTCCCAGGGTGAGCTGCATCGGGATGCGCCTGCCGTCCGAGAGGGCGACGAACGGCGTGCCCGCCTGCGATCCGACGAGAGCATGGCGCGCGGTCTCGTCCCCGACGGTGACCAGCCCGTCCTCCTGCCCCACCCGCGCGACAATCCGCGCGGCCCCGCTCGGGTCGGTGAACCGCAGGACCGGATGTCCGTCCGCATCGACCCCCACGAGGCCGCGGAACGCCCCCCCGGGTCCGTAGAACGCCAGCGAGGCCATGCCGCGCTCGTCGTCCGCGCTCAGGATCGCCCTCAGCCGCCCCGCCCCGTCGACGATGTTCACCTGCGACGCGGTCACCACTCCCGCGCCCTGCGCGCCGACACGCGCCGTCAGCAACGCGTTCGACACCGCACCTCCCACGAGCGACGCCGCCAGCATCGCACCCACCAGCCATCCCTGCCGTTTCATGTCCACTCCCCGGCCCCCGCGCCTCACCCTGTCCAGCAGCCCGCGGCGAGTCCCCGCCGCGTTCGAGCGGTGATGCGTCCCACTGCGCCCGGCAAGCGCCGCCTCCGGCTCCGATTGCCGCGCCGCCACGCCTGCCGGTAGTCTGCGCCGCAACCCCGAAGACTACCGGCGGCGTCTGTTCGTCGCTCACATGTACCCGGTGTGCGCCATCCCGCGCCTTGTCAGGCGGGCGCATCGCCGCTCGGAGCGACGCGGGGCTTCACCACGGGCGGCCCGGCCGCTTCCTCTTCGTCGACGGCGCGGAAGCGACGTCCCCGCGTCTCGGGCCCCAACCAGATCACCGCCGCCACCAGCAGCCCGCCCGCGACGATGCAGGCCATCATCGCGGCGCCGGTGGTCATGCCGCCGTCCTGCAGCTGCCCCAGGACGAACGGAGTGGCGGAGCCCGCCGCCGCCCCGACGTGGTAGGACAAGCCGGGTCCCACCCCGCGGACCGCGGTCGGGAACCGCTCGGTGAGATAGGCCGGCGCCATCCCCCAGATGCCCCCGCCGGTCGCTCCCATCAGCACGGCCCCGGCGAGGAGGCGGGCGGGGCCGGCGGCGGAGAGGAAGAGCGGGGCGACGACCACGCCGAGCAACGCGGCAAGCGACACCGCGCCCCGGCGGCCCAGGACGCCCTCCGAAGCCCGACCCCACACCGCGATGCCCAAGATCGCCCCGGCGTTGAAGGCGACCATGTACGGCAGTGGATCGACGCCGATGCCGCGGAGGAAGGTGGGGTACCAGAACGAGATCGCGTAGTAGGAGAACATGAACGCGGACATCAGCAGCGAGCTCTGCACCGTCACCCACAGCAGATCCGGCTTCAGAAGCCGGAGCAGCGACACGCGGTCCGCCAGCTCCCGCCCTCCCCGTGTCTCCAGGTACCGTTGCCGCTCGAGCCACACCGGGCTCTCCTGCACCGCCGTCCGGATCCACAGCACGAGCAGGGCCGGGAGCCCCCCCAGCCAGAACAGCACCCGCCAGCCCACCGTCGAGTCGGGCGACGCGCCGAACGGATCGGGCGTGGGGCTGAACACCGGGTAGACGAGCGAGAAGACCAGGGCGGAGAGCATGTAGCCCCAGAACCAGCCGCCCTGGAGCAACCCCGACGCGAGCCCCCGCAGCCGGGTCGGCCAGTGCTCGAGGGCCAGCGGCATCCCCGCCGCCCAAACGCCGCCCATGCCGACGCCGAACAGGGCGCGGCACGCGAACAGCACGGCGTACGAAGTGGAGAAACCGCTGAGAAAGGCGAACAGCGAGAACCACAGGATGGAGAGCATCAGGGGGAGCTTTCGCCCCCACCGATCCGCCATCAGGCCGGCGCCGAACCCGCCGACGAGCCGGAAGAACAGGGTGACGGTGCCGAGCGCGCCGGCCAGCGCCGCGTCGACGGTGAAGCTGCTCTGGATGTCGATCAGGACGAACGTGAGGATGGTGAAGTCGAACGCGTCGAGGGTCCAGGCCAGGAAGGTGGCGGCGAACGCCCGCCGCTGGCGGCCGTCGACCTGCCGGTACCAGGGCGTGTCGGGATGATTCACCATCGGCCGTCCGCGGTTCCCGCTCCGACCGCGTCATCGGTCGTGGAGGCGCTCATTATAGCGCCGGGGCGCGGGCGGCTCCCCGCGCGGGCACGGGGCTCCCCGCTCGGGATGCCGGTCGCCGGCGGATTCCGCGGCTCCGGCCCCCGGATTGCCGAGGCATGCCGAACGGGGGATTTCGTTCATCGCCGCCGCCGCACGGACTACAATGCTGGATCCGCGGCGACGCGCCGTCGCCGGCCGCCGTCGCCCAGTCCATCCGCTGCCAGGAACTGGAGGTTCCGATGCCGATCCCGATCCTGCTTCCTCGAGGGGCGCGCACGGCGCTGCTCACGGCCGCACTCTTCCTCCTCGCCGTGGCGTCGTCCGTGCCGGCCCAGGAGCACACCCTGCACGTGGCCGTCGCCGACGCCCAGGGGAATCCCGTGCCCGGCCTCACCGAGGACGACATCGTCGTGCAGTGGGACGGCGAGAGCCTCGAGACGACCGAGTTCGAGTTCATCGACTGGCCGGTCCGGCTCACCGTCTTCATCGACAACGGGGACAACGCGACCATCCTGATACCCCAGGTGCGCGAGGGGTTGCTGGCGCTCCTGCGGGAGCTGCCGGCCGAGATGGAGATAGCGATGCTGACCACGGGCCGGCAGCCGCGCTGGGTCACGCGGCACACCAGCGACCGGGAGGAGCTGGAGGGGAACATCGCCAACATCTCGCCCGACACCGGGGCCGGGGCGACGTTCAACGACGCCCTCATCGAGGAGACGAACCGCATCCACGACGACGACGACCGCGAATACTACCCCGTCGTCATCATGGTCGCCACCGACGGGGCCGACCTCAGCCGGAGCCAGCAGGGACGCGTCGACCAGATGGTGGAGCGGATGGTGGAGAACTCGGTCGAGGTCCACACGCTGCTGTTCGTCAGCGGCAACGCGCTCGGCTCGGGATCGATGGCGGCGGGGGTCGGCGAGGCGCTCGTGCCGGTCACGCGCGGCACCTTCGAGCGGATCACCGTCCCCTCCGTCGTCGTCGAGCGGCTGGAGGCGCTGGGCCGCGACATCGCGCGGAAGCACCGCTTCGTGAGCAACCAGTACCGCATCACCTACCGGCAGCCCCGCAACGCGTCGCCGGCACCGGCCATCGGCGTGGCCACCGAGCGAGCGGGGTTGCAGATGCTGCCCACGCTGGACGGCAACGTCCCTTCGCGGATGCCGCAGCCGTAGCCCGCCCATCGTCGCGTTCGGCTCCGCCGGGCGCCCGACCAACCCTGCTGGCAGTCTGCGCCGTTCTTCGGCGCAGACTGCTCGGTGAGAGAGTCGCTTCAGGATCGCCAACCGCATCCGTCGGGCAGAGGCAGGTTCGCACGATCACGCGCCCGGCACACCCCACGGCGTCCCCGCCGGCGGCAAGGCGATTCCGTCCAAGGGAACCGCCTCCCGGCCGCCGGGATCACCGACCCGCCAGCCGCCGCCGGGACCGGCCCGGCGGCGGGCCGGTCTCACCGCGGGCGCTTCGGCACGAAGTTCGGATAGGTTCTCGCGCGCGGCGCGGGCCGGCCGCGGTCCCGCGCGTGCAGCGCCACGGTGGCATGGTGGGCCCGGCGCTGCGGCTCGGGAAGCCGGTAGCGGGCCGCGAGCGCGAGCACGAGATCGACGGCCGACGGGGTGTCCGCGCGGTGCCCGGGCGACACGAAGACCGGGTGCACCCCCTCGCGGGTGCGGACCACGGCACCGACGGCTTCTCCGTTCACCCTCAGCGAGGTCGAGCCGCCCCGGCGATCCGGCACGGGGCCGTGCTCGCCCACGAGCCGGGTCTTCGCGCAGCCGATGGACGGCGCGTCGAGCAGCAGGCCGGCGTGGCAGGCAAGACCGAAGCGGCGGGGATGGGCCAGGCCCTGTCCGTCGAACACCACGACGTCCGGCGCCCGCGAGAGCTGCTCGAAGGCGTCGAGCAGGGGCGGCAGCTCGCGAAACGAGAGCAGCCCAGGAATGTAGGGGAAGGTCGCGGCCCGCGTGACGCCGACCGACTCGACCGTCTCCAGCGACGGCAGCTCCACGACGACGACGGCGGCGTACACCCGGTGGGTGCGGCGCGAGTACGCGACGTCGGCCCCCGCGACCAATCGGGGGCGCTCAGGCAACGGCGCGGCAACCAGCCGCGGGCGCAACTCCTCCTGAATCCCGGCCGCCTGCGCATGCGACACGCGCCAGGGATGCAGGGCCCGGGCCTTCACGGTCTCTCCCGCCGGCCGCTCAGTACCGGAACAAGTACTGGATCTTGGTGAAGACGGCCCGGTTCGTGTGCAGGTACCCGCGGTCGATGGCGTTCACCTGGTCGTCGAAGAACTCGTACTGCCGGTAGTGATCGTCGTACCCGACGTAGAACGCGGTGCCCGAGTTGACGCGGTAGGTGGCCAGGACGTTGAGGCCGACCGTCCCGCGATAGGTGTTGAACTCGGTGATGTTGCGCAGGGCCAGCCGATCGGTCAGCTGGTAGGTGTTGAGGGCGCGGAGGATGTTCACGTTGAACACCTCGCCGTCCTCCCTCCGCTCGCCGTCGTTGAGGCCGGCCACGAAGAGGCCCAGCGGATCGGTGAACCGGCTCGTCGTGATGTTGATGTTGGTGGCGAACCGCGACACCGGCCGGAAGTTGATGAACGTGCGGAAGCCGCTCTCGCGCCCGAGGAACGGGTTGGCGCCGTCGAAGTAGATCTCGTCGCCCCAGTCGAAACCGGTGCCGAACGAGAACACCCGGCTCGTGCTGACGTTGCCGAACATCCGGTAGCGGCGCTTCTCGAAGTCCATCCCGTAGTAGCGCTCCATGTCCTGGTCGAGATCGAAGCTGTAGCGGACGTTCTTGGCGAAGTTGGCGCTGACCCCGGCCCTGAGCTGCTCGTCCTCGAGCACCTGGTCGAAGTTGTAGTTGCGGCTGTACCGGAACTCGGGGCCCCAACTGATCACCCAGTTCTGCGGCCACCACTGATAGTCGACTCGCGCCTGGGTCTCGCGCTGGTCGGTCCGCCGCACGAACCCGACGTCGGTCCGGAAGTCGGGCGACAGCGCGAACGAGTCGATCGAGTAGCTCAGGTTGCGGCCCCGCTTCCGGAACCCGAAGTCCAGCGCGTAGCCGTCGCACGCGGCGGGGGCGTCCACGTCCGCCGTGGACGGACAGGGGTTCACCTGGGGACCGCTCTGCGCCGCCCGCCGGTCGGTGCCGAAGGCCCGGAAGCCCAACTGGTGGGTGGCGCCGATGCGGAAGTTGCTGTCCGCCCCGACGAGGCGGCTGTGCCCGTCGAGGAACTGCCGGTCGGTGACGATCGCCCCGACGAACGACTCCGAGTAGAGGTCGTAGCGGGCGCGGCCCACGAAGGTCTGCGCCGTCTGGCCGAACGCGGGGTCCAACCGGTCGTCGACGCCCAGGCTGGCCCCCTCGTCGTTGGCGAACAGCACCCCCAGGGTGGTCTTGCCGGCCTTGCCGGTCAGCTTCGCCCCGTACTGCGGGTCGACGATGGTCCGGGTGTGCACGACGGTGACCGGGGCCTGCATCTGGAAGATCTCGGCCCCTTCCAGGAAGAACGGGCGAAGCTCGGGGTAGAAGAGGGCGAAACGCTGGTTCACCTCGACCTGCGGCCGGTCCGACTCGATCTGCGAGAAGTCGGGGTTGAGGGTGAAGTCGGCGATGAGGTTGGGCGTCACCCCGTACTTGAAGTTGGCCCCGAAGTCGGGCTGCGGCTCGCCGTCGACGAGCTGTCCCGCCGCCGCGTCGTACGAGCCGTAGCGGAAGGCGGTGAACGTCGGCTGCACCTCGAGGTTCCGGCTCGTCGAGAGGCCCGTCATGCCGTCGAGGACGCCCATCTGCGGCAGGAACCCGGCGATGTCGCGCGAGACGGGCGACCACACGATGGTCTCGTCCTTGTCCCGGATCTGCCGGACGATCTGGAACCCCCACGTGTGGGGCGCGCCGCCGGGCCGCGCCGGGTACCGGAGGCTCTTGAACGGGATGGCCATCTCGGCCGTGAACCCGTCCGCGACGGGCTGGCCGCCGCTCTCGAAGAGGGCGTCCCACGACCGGTCGCCCCAGGGAACGCCGCCGCGCCCGCCCCCGCTGAACCCGCCGCCGCGCCCGCCGGAGACGATGGAGTCGCCCTGCACCCCGTAGCCGTTCACCGAGAACACGTAGGCGCGCTGCTGGTCGAGGAACGGATCGAAGTAGACCGAGATGATGTCGTCGCCGTAGCCCGCCCGGTCGCGGTCGACCCGGTTCGCCCGCATGCTCCCCGGGTTCTCGTACTTGGCATGGAAGGCCAGGTACAGGTTGGTGTCGTCGTAGGCCACGTAGACGTCGGTGTCCTCGGAGGCCGGCGCGCCGTCGATGGGCTGGCGCTGCACGAACTCGGTGATGCGCGCCGCGTTGCTCCAGACCGCGTCGTCGAGCAGGCCGTCGACCGTCGGCGGGGTCGTCGTGCGCCGCGGCCGCACCGTCACCCGCCCCGTGAGCACGCCGGCATCCCCGGCGGGAGGCACGGGTGCGAACCCGGCGGCGCCGGCCGCCGGGCCGGCGCCCGCCCCGGCGGCAGGAAACCGCGGAACCGGGCCCCGCCGGCCGCGGGAGCGGCGCCGACGCACGGGGAGAGCGACTGCCCGGCGAGGCGGGCGCGAAGGCGGGGCCAGTGCGGCCGGCACCCGGACCGCCGCTCGCAATCGGAATCGCGGTGGCCGCTGCCGGCACGGCGGCCACCCGGGCGGCGGGAGCCCGGTCCACGCGGGCGGCGGCGGGAACGCGGCCCTCGGCACGCACCAGACCGGCCAGGTCCTGCGCCACCTGCGTCACGACCCGATCCTGCAACGCGAACAGCTCGTCGGTGCGGCCGTCGATCTTGGCGACCTGCCGGGCCGCCCCGGTCTCGACGTCGATGACCCGCGCGACGATGCGCAACCGCTGGTCCACCCGCTGAAAGCCGCCCTCGACGAGCCAGGACACGCCGGACTCGGGTACGTCCGGATGCGTCGGAGCCTCCCGGCCGCGAGCCCCGGCGGCCGGTCCGCCGACGCCTTCGGCGCGGCGGTAGACCACCGGCAACCCGCTCGAGCTCTGCACCCCGGAGATGAGGGTCTCGGCGATCCCGTCCCCCAGCCAGTCGTCTTCGGGCCGGCCCGAGACGTTCACGAAGGGCATCACCGCCACCGCCGGCCCGGCGTCGGCGGCGGGCCGCGACCCGGTTCCGGCGTCCCCGTTGGGCTGGGCGAGCGCCGGTCCGCCGGCAACGAGCACGCCGAGCGAAAGCACCGCCCCGACAGTGCGGTTCGAGAAAGACTTCGTTGAAAGCAACGTCTCGCTCCCCGACATGAGATCCGACCGCGCCGGCTCGGCAACGCGCCTCACAGACTACGCGCCGTCGCTAGTATCATAGCAGCCGCGGGCAGGATTCGCGCGGCGGCGGAGCTGCGGAGGGTGCACGACAAGAAAGTTGGACGGCGCCGGCACCACATGGAAACCGCAGGCTTGGCTGGCTTGTGCGGGCCAGAGGGCGGTCATCCGACAATCGTGTCGTGCACCGGCGGCGGACAGTCGCGGGATGCCGCGGGCAACCGGAGTCCGCGGCCGAACGGGCCGGATCACGACAGCATGGACCCCACCAGCGTTCCGATTCGCGGGTACAGACGTCCGGCGGCGGGCTGCCATCCCCCGAACGACTCGCCCGACTACCGGTCCACCGCCGCGCGGCATCCGGCCCGGCCGCTGGTGGTCGTTCCCCAGACG
Source organism: Vicinamibacterales bacterium (assembly GCA_965207675.1). Taxonomy (GTDB): domain Bacteria; phylum Acidobacteriota; class Vicinamibacteria; order Vicinamibacterales; family UBA8438; genus JAJEEA01. The sequence continues at coordinate 930,317 of CBDBMY010000011.1, read as the reverse complement.
CTCTCCGAGATCACCGGACCCGTGTACGGCCACGACCGCCCGGGGCCGGCGGACCACGACCTGACCCGCCAGCACGACGGCGAGCCGCTCGGCGAGCGCATCATCGTCGCCGGCCGCGTCCTCGACGAGGACGACCGCCCGGTGCCCGGGACCCTGGTCGAGATCTGGCAGGCGAACGCCGCCGGCCGCTACGCGCACGCCGAGGACCGGCACGCGGCGCCCCTCGATCCGAGCTTCTCCGGGGCCGGACGCGCGCTCACGAACGCCGACGGCGAGTTCCGGTTCGTGACCATCAAGCCCGGCGCCTATCCGTGGCAGAACCACGACAACGCCTGGCGGCCGGCCCACGTGCACTTCTCGGTGTTCGGGCCCAGCTTCCTGACGCGGCTGATGACCCAGATGTACTTTCCCGGCGACCCCCTGCTCGCCTTCGATCCGGTCTTCAACGCGGTCCCCACCGAGTCGGCCCGCCGGCGCTTGATCGCGTCGTTCGATCCCGACACCACCGAGGCGGGCTGGGCGCTCGGCTACCGCTTCGACCTCGTGCTGCGCGGGCGCGACGCCACGCCGATGGAGACCTGACGCGGTGCCGCCGCTGACGCCGTCGCAGACCGTCGGCCCGTTCTTCGCCATTCTCGTGCCCGAGCGGGGTCGTTTGCGGCTGCGCGCGGACGGGACCGCCGGGGTTCCGATCCGCGTGGAGGGATGCGTGCGGGACGGCACGGGGCAGGCCGTTCCGGACGCCCTGGTGGAAGTATGGCAGGCAGACGGGGCCGGCCGCTACGCCCATCCGGACGACCCTCGGCACGACCGACCGGACCCTGCGTTCGCCGGCTTCGGCCGCGTGCACACCGACGCCGCCGGCTGCTTCGGCATCGAGACCGTGAAGCCCGGTCGCGCGCCAGGTCCCGGGCGGCTCCAGGCCCCGCATCTGGTGGTCGGCCTATTCGCGCGCGGCCTCCTCGCGAGGCTGGTCACCCGCATCTACTTCGACGACGAGCCGTCGAACGCCGGCGATCCCATCCTGGCCCGCGTCCCCGCCGACCGCCGCTCGACCCTCGTCGCCGCGTCGCGGGGGGGCGGCCTCTACCACTTCGACATCGCCCTGCAGGGACCGGGCGAGACCGTCTTCTTCGACGTGTGAACCGCATGAGCGCCGACCGCCGCCTGCACGCCCGCCTGCTCGGCGACCCCGACCTCCTGGACCGGTTCGACGGCCGGGCGCAGCTGCAGGCGATGCTCGACGTCGAAGCGGCCCTCGCCGAGGCGGAGGCCGCCGTCGGCGTCGTGCCCGACGCGTGCGTCGACCCGATACGGGCCGCGGCGGACGCCGATCTGTACGATCGCGCGCGCCTCGCCGAGGAGGCGGCCGGGGACGGCAACCCGGTCATCCCGGTGGTCCGCCACCTGACCGCGCGGGTCGCCGCCGACGACCCCGACGCGGCGCGCTACGTGCACTGGGGAGCGACGAGCCAGGACATCCTCGACACAGGCCTCGTGCTGCAGCTCCGGGCCGCGGTGCCGGCCGTCGCCGGGCATCTGCGCCGCGCCGAGCGGGCCGCGGCCGGCCTCGCGCGCCGGTACGCGGAGGCCACGATGCCGGGCCGAACCTGGCTGCAGCAGGCGACCCCCGTCACGTTCGGGCTGAAGGCGGCGGGGTGGGCCGACGCCCTCGGCCGGACCCGCCGGCAGGTCGAGACGGCCCTCGAGCAGGCCCTCGTGCTGCAGCTCGGCGGCGCCGCCGGCACCCTGGCGGCTCTGGGCGGGCGGGGCCTCGCGGTGACCGACGCCCTCGCGACCCGCCTCGACCTGCGGGCGGCGGCCACGCCCTGGCACGCCAACCGCGACCGCTTCGCGCAGCTCGCGTGCGCCCTCGGCGTGGCGAGCGGCGCCGCCGGCAAGATCGCCCGCGACCTGTCCCTGCTCGCCCAGACGGAGGTGGGCGAGGCCGCCGAGGGCGCCGCCGCCGGCCGCGGCGGCTCGTCGACGATGCCGCAGAAACGCAATCCCGTGTCGGCCTCGGTGGCCCTGGCCGCGGCCGGCCGCACTCCGGGCCTCGTCGCGACGATCCTCGGGGCGATGGTCCAGGAGCACGAGCGGGGACTGGGCGGCTGGCAGGTCGAGTGGGACGTACTGCCCGACGTGGTGCTGGTCACCGCCGGAGGAGCCCGGGCCGCCGCCGACGCGCTCGAAGGCCTCTCCGTCGATACGGACCGCATGCGCGCCAACCTCGATGCGACGGGCGGCGCGCTGCTCGCCGAGGCGGCGGCGATGGCGCTGGCCGAGGCCGTCGGCAAGCACGAGGCCCACGCCTGCGTCGCCGCCGCCTGCCGCCGCGCCGCCGCGGAGGAACGGCCCCTGCTCGACGTGCTCGCGGCGGACCCCGCCGTCAATCGTCACCTCGATCAGACGCGGATCGCCGGGCTGCTGTCGCCCGACAACTACCTGGGGGTCTCGCGCGACTTCATCGAACGTGCCCTCGCCGGAGTCGACGACGTTGCCTGAAGACGACAACGCCGCGCTGCCGTCGCCCGACAACTGCCTGGGGTCTCGCGGGACTTCACCGAGCGTGCCCTCGCCGGAGTCGACGACGACTGAGGACGACCATGCCTGACATCGACGTCGACGGTTGCCGCCTGTCCTGGACCGCGCAGGGACCGCCGGAAGCGCCCGCGCTCCTTCTCCTCGATGCACTGGGAACGACCGTCGATCTCTGGCGGGCGCAGATCGACCGGCTCGCCGCCGCGTTCCGGGTCGTTCGATTCGACACCCGCGGACACGGGGCATCCGACGCGCCGGCCGGCCCCTATGCCCTCGACCGGCTCGGGCGGGACGCGCTGGCCGTCCTCGACGCGGCGGGCGCCCCGCGCGCCCACGTCTGCGGCGTCTCCCTGGGGGGACAGACCGCCCTCTGGCTGGCCGTACACGCGCCCGAACGCGTGACCGGCCTCGTGGCGGCCAACACCGGGGCCAAGATCGGCACCACCGCCCTCTGGAACCAGCGCATCCACGCTGCCGAGACCCTGGGCATGGAGCCCCTCGTGGAGCCGGCCATGGCCCGCTGGTTCACGCCCCGGTTCCGACGGAACCAGCCCGAGACCGTCGACCGTTTTCGCACCATGTTGCGCGGTTGCCCGCCGACCGGCTACGCCGCCTGCTGCGCCGCCCTGCGCGACGCCGACCTGCGCGCGGACCTCCACCGCATCGAGGCCCCCACCCTCGTCATCGTCGGCGCCGACGACAGCGCCACCCCCCCGGCCGCCGGCCGCGCCATCTGCGAGCGCGTCGCCGGCGCCGAGCTCCTCGCCCTCGACGCCGCCCATCTCGCCAACGTCGAGCGGGCCGACGCCTTCACCGCGGGGCTCCTGGCCTTCCTCACCCGTGTCCGGTCATGACCCATCGCGCCGCGACCCTCGCGAACGCGACTGCGATACCGATCACCACCCGAAACGCCGCACCGCGGCCGCTGAACCCGCGACTGCCCGAGACCCGCTTCCCGGATGCCTGTTACACTTCGCCGTCGGGTGCTCGACTCGCGGCCGGGTCTACGCCTCGTCGGGAAGACGGTGGAGACGACATGCTTCGGAAACTGCAGATCTCCAATTACAGAAGCCTCGGGCGCCACGTGGCCGTGGACTTTGGAAGAATATCGGTCCTCATTGGTCCCAACGGATCCGGCAAGTCGAATGTGCTGGACGCCCTGAGCTTCGTTCGTGACGCCGTTCTCCAGGGACTGCCCGCCGCCATCACCCACCGCGAAGGCATCGACAGCGTTCGCAGGCACAGCAGCGGTCACCCGTACAACGTCGGTATCTCGTTGAACCTCATGCTGAGCAACCGACCCGCCTCGTACGCCTTCGAGATTACCGGTGACCGCACCGAAGAGTATCGCGTCAAGTCGGAGAGCGCCACCGTGCGCACCGGACACGAGACGCACCAGTTTCACCGTACTCAAGAAGAGTGGAACGGCCCGGACGGCTATGCGCCCCGCCTGGATGACGAGGCGCTCGAACTGACGGCGCTCGCCGGCGACACCCGTTTCAAGCCCCTGGCCGAGTTTCTGGGCGGCATATGCGTCTACTCGATCTTTCCCGACGTGCTCCGGAAGCCTCAACCCTTCGATTCGGCGTCCCCGATGAAGCGACACGGCGAGAACTGGGTCTCGATTCTGCGAGAACTTCTGAAAAAAGTAGAGAAGGACGATCTCATCTCCGGCCTTCGTGAGTTGACGGGCGACATCGACGGCGCCCGGGTCCGGAGCGTGGCCGGATTCCTCGTGACCGAATTCAGGCAAGTCGCACAGCACGACCAGAACAAGAGAAGGAAATGGTTCCCCGCCGGCCGGCAATCCGACGGCACGCTGCGCATCGCGGGGCTTCTTACCGCGTTGCTCCAAAGGCCGACGATGCCGGTCGTCGGCATCGAAGAGCCCGAGTTGACGGTGCATCCTGGCGCACTGCCGATGGTCTACGACTACCTCGTTCAGGCGAGCGAGCTCTCACAGGTCGTCATCACCACGCACAGCCCAATCATTCTCGACGTCGCCGACGTGGAACGAGATCATATTCTCGTCGTCGATCGCGGTAACGGATACACTGACGTAAGGCGCGTGTCCGAGCAGCAGTTAGCCCCGGTTCGCCAGAAACTGCTTTCTCTGGGTGACCTCTACCTCTCTGGAGATCTTCAGCTCTCGCTGGACCTCCAATGACACGGCTCGTGACCACGCCGATCTACACGCTGGTCGAGGGAGAGGGCGACGCAAGGGCGGTTCCCACGCTGCTGGCGCGCCTTGGGCAGTACCTTGGCGTCCACGTTGCGTGGTCGGCGCCACGACGCTGGAAGAACATTCACATGTGGGAACCGGGGCCGGGCGGGCGTGGAGGCTTGTTGCGGGGTCTGGAGTTCATGCGCAGCAAGCGGGAGGTGGGCGGCGTGCTGGTTCTACGTGACGAGGACGATCGATGCCCCCGGCAAATCGCTCCGGGAATCTCGACGCGGATCGATAGTCTGAACCTCCCGTTCAGAACCGCCGTGACGTTGCTGCATCCCGAGTACGAGGTGCTGTTTCTGCCATGCATGCATCGCATGCAGAGCCACGGGTTTCCGCCTGATGCGCAGTGGGACGGTGCGACGTGGGAAGCCCGTCGCGACCTGAAGGGATGGCTCAGCAGTCAACTCCCGAAGGGGCGAAGCTACAAGCCGACGACGGATCAGAAGCCGATGACGCGGTCGATCGACTTCGCCGAACTCGACGCTGCTCGAGTGGCGTGCTTCGGCAGTCTCGTACGTGCAGTCCGTTTCCTGGAAGGAGGCGGCCCGGGCGGCCGAGTTTACCCGCCTCCTCAGGAATTGCCCTGACGAACCAGAGTCGGATGTGGTTCTTCTTGCGGCCACGCTCTCCGAAGTCGTCGCGGAGTGGAGTCGAAGCCGCCCTGCCGGGCAATCGCGAGCCCGGCGCCACCAACGTAGCGTCGCGACGCCGCGCGACGCGAACGACACACGAGGACGGACCACCGATGGACGAGAAGCAACGGCATGCGGCGGGCATGCGGGTCCGGCGGGAGATTCTCGGCGACGCCTACGTCGACCACGTCGTCGCCGACACCACGGACGCGAGCAGCGACTTTCAGGACCTGATCACCCGCTACGCGTGGGGTGAGATATGGACCCGGCCGGGTCTCGACGAGCGGACGCGGCGCGTGCTGGTCATCGGCACCCTGCTGGCCCTCAAGCAGTGGGACCAGTTCCGGCTGCACGTTCGCGCGGCCCTCGCCCAGGGCGGATTCACCGCGGCCGACCTGCAGGAGATCATCCTCCAGCAGTCGATCTACTGCGGCGCCCCCTCCGCCCACACGGCGATGCGCATCACGCGCGAGCTGCTGGCGGAGCAGGACTGAGCGTCGCCCTGAGAGTATTCCGGTTCGGAAGCGCGCGGGACCCAGGCCGGCTCGCGGTCGACCACGGACCAGCTACGCGGGCGTCACTTCAGCCGGCCGACCCGCTCCGGGACGCAGACGGCGCCCGAGTCCTCCCACTTGTTGTCGGTGAGCTGACGCACGTCCGTGCCGTCGGCGCGCATCGCGAAGATCTCGCCGTAGGGCTGCGGCACCGAATCGTAGAGGGCCATCTCGTCCTTGAAGCCGGTGCGCGAGCTGCTGAAGACGATCCACTCGCCGCCCGCGCACCACGTCGAGTGGGCATCGTTCCCGGGCGCGTGGGTCAGCCGGCGGAGATCGGTGCCGTCGGGCCGGACGGTGTACAGCTCGAAGTCGCCGTCGCGGTTCGAGGTGAACAGGATGCGCGAGCCGTCGGGCGACCAGTGCGGGAAGTTGCTGTAGTAGTCGGGGCCGGTGAGGGCCACCGGGTCGCCCCCGGCCGCGGGGACCACGAAGAGCCGGCGCCCGCCCTTGTAGACGATGCGGCTGCCGTCGGGCGACCAGCTCGGGAACCCGTTGTTCGCCTCGTCGTCCACGACCAGCCGCAGGTCGGCGCCGTCGGGATCGATCAGCGCGACCTGGGCCGCCGGGAGGCCGGGGCGCCGGAAGTAGCGGCCGACGGAGAGGACGATCTCGTTGCGGGCGGCGGACCAGTCGGCGGAGAAGGCGCTGGTCCCCTCGCGGTGGAAGAGCGTCCGCTGGTGGGACCCGTCCACGGACATGATCTCGAGGCTGGAGTCGCTCGGGTTCGACGACTCGAGCCCGGTGGCGTCCGAGAACCGATCGCGGTACTGGCTGAAGATCATGCTCTCGCCGTCCGGCGAGAACGACACGAACGGCTCGTGCAGGAAGAGCTCGAACTCGGGGTCGGGGCTGAAGGCGGGCACCATGTGCTGGGTGTAGCCGAGCCGCTCGATGCGCTCGTAGACCACCCGGCCGCCGTCGGGCGACCAGCTCGGGCTGCGCACCGCCCCCGCGATCACCGTCTCGACGCGCCGGTCGGGATGCCGGACCCTGAGGCCGCCCTGGTCCCCCCCGGCCCGGCTCACGTAGCCGATGCGCCCTCCCGGCAGCCACGCCGGCGAGAGCTTGGTCTCGCGCGAGGCGGTGACCTGGACGCGCCCGCCGGTGGCGACGTCCACCCAGGCGAGCTCGGTGCGCGACCCGCCGCTCTTCGCGAGGTAGGCGCCCACGGGGTCGGTCTCGTAGAACAGCAGACGCCGGCCGTCGGCCGACCACGCCGGGCTGCCCGCCACGCCGCCCGCGGCGGTCAGGCGGCGCAGCCCGGTGCCGTCCGGCCGAACCACGTAGACGCCGGTCGACTGCAGGTGCTCCCACATGCCGGGCTGGTCCCCGGGCTCGGCGTCCCGGTCCGACGTGAACGCGATCCACGCGCCGTCGGGCGACCAGCGGGGCCGGAAGTTGCCCGACGGGTGGTCGGTCAGGTTCGAGGCGGTCTTCGAGGCGAGGTCGAGCAGCCAGATGTCCGCCGTGCCCCGCGCCCGCGTGGAGACGAACGCCAAGGTCCGGCCGTCGGGCGACAGGGCCCCCTGATCGTCGAACGCGGGGTCGTCGGTGAGCCGCTCGAGCCCGGTCCCGTCGGGGCGGATGCGATAGACGTCGGCCTGCCCCTCGGGCTCGGCCGTGAACACCACCCACTCCCCGTCCGCCGAGAAGGCGGGCGAGTACTCCAGCCCCAGGTCCGGCACCAGCGCCCGCGCGTCGGCGCCGTCGGCGTCGGCGATGAACACGGTCATCACCGGCGTCTGATAAAGGTTGAAGAGCACCTGGTGCCGGGCCGGCGCGGTGTCCGCGGCCGGCGCCCCCGACTGGGCGGCGGGGACGGCCGCGGGCTCGGGAACGGACTGCGCCGCGGCGGACGACCCGACGCCCAGGACAATCATGGCACCGATGGCCAGTGTTCTCGTCATCTCACATCTCCGCTCAGCCAAGGACAGTCATCGACATCTGTCTGCCAGCCGCACCGGGACGCTACCCGCGGCTACGTCTTCCGGGTACCAGGCAAGGTGGCTTCCGTCGCCCACGCGGCCTGCAGGGACCGCCGCGACCCCGCCCCCGGGAGCACGCGGCAACACGCCCCGACCCGGTTCGGGCCGCGGCGCACGTGTCGGCGTTGTGCCGGGGGTCGCGCGGTTGCCGACGAAGCAAGACCGACCGTTTCGTCCGCGCGCCGTGTCAGGCATGACGATCTGGCTGCGCTACGCCAACGCCGAGCCCAATGCAACACGGGGCTTCGCCATGGGACTGCCCGCTCGGTTGCACCACACCGTTCCGGTCACGGGGTCGGAAGGAACGAACCGAATCGGCACCGCGAGGGGGCTCACTCCGCCCCGCGCGTCCGGGCCAGGTAGTTCACGAGGGCGTCGACGTTCTCCTCGGCCACCGGCGCCCCCCTGGCCCGCATGTTGGTCACCGTGGCCCGCCAGCGGCTCTCGTCGAAACTGGCGGTCTCGATGCGGTCGAGCGAATGACAGAGCGTGCAGGTCGCGGTGAGATAGCCGCCGGCCGTCGCGGCGTCGGCGAAGACCTCGTCGTCGACGGGAACCACGACGAACTCCCGGGGGAACGGCGTCGAGTCGGGGCCGAACTCGGCGACGAGCCAGTCGAGCAGCACCGGCAGGTCGTGATCGGAGATGACCGCGCCCCGCTCCTGCATGTCGCCGACGAGCTCGCGCCACCCGGCGCGGTCGAGCGCGTTGTAGGCGTAGTCGTCGATGCCGTGACACGTGGTGCACGACCGGAGGATGACCTGGCGGACCGGCCCCCCCGGCAGCCGGACCTCCGGCCGGGCGGCGCGCCGGTTGCCCTGCGCCGCCACGGGCGCGGCCGCCCCGACGAGCAGGGCCGCCACCACCGCCGACAGTACGGCCCACTGTCGACCAGACGTCCCCATCACCGTCCTGTTCCCAGCGACACGGCCGGCCTTCTCCCCTCGCGGCCCCGCGTCCGGAAGCCCGCGCCTCGGCTGGCCCGCCCATCGTCGCCTTCGGCTCCGTTGGGCACCCAACCAACCCTGCCAGGAGTCGGCACCGTTCTACGGCGGAGACTCCTGACCCGGTTCGGCGGCGGGCGATGCCGGAGCGCGGTTTCGGCTCTCCCCGCGTCCTGAACCGCGGCGCCTCAGATGGACAGCCGCCCGGTGCTGTCGCCGACGCTCTTCCGCTCGATGCCGTAGAGCTCGAGGATGCTCAGCAGCAGGTTCGCCGTCCGCTCCCTCGAGTCGGGGAACACGAGGTGGCGGTTTCCCTTGAACGTCCCGTCCACCCCGCCGACCAGGATCACCGGCACCTTCTCGTGGGCGTGGCGGTGCGAGTTGCCCATGTTGCTGCTCTTGTAGATGAGCACGTGGTCGAGCAGGGTCCCGTCGCCGTCGGGGATGTTCCGCAGCCTGTCGCAGAAGTACGCCAGGTTCTCGACGTGGTAGCGGTTCACCTTGGCGTAGTTGGCCTTGTTGTCGGGGATGTCGCCGTGGTGCGACGTCCCGTGCCATCCGCCCTCGTAGCCCGACTCGGGGAAGCTGCTCGCGGACAGGTCGCGGCCGAGCATGAGGGTGGCCGACCGGGTGATGTCGGCCTGGAAGGCCAGCACCATCAGGTCGTACATGAGCTTGAAGTGGACGTCCTTGTTCTCGGGGATCCCGAACGGCACCTCGCCCGACAGCTCCACCTCTGGGTTGCTCGTCGCGATGCGGATGCGCCGCTCGAGCTCGCGGACGTTCTCGAGGTAGTCGTCGAGCCGGGAGCGGTCGCCGGCGCCGAGGCCCCTCTTGAAGTCGGCCAGCTCGTGGGTCACGGAGTCGAGCACGCTGACCGTCTGCAGCCGGCCCGCGCGGCGCTCCTCGGGGCTGGCGCCGTCGCCGAACATCCGTTCGAACGCCATGCGCGGGTTGATCTCGGTGGGTAGCGGCGTCGTCGGCGTCGACCACGACACCGAGTTGGTGTACGCGCAACTGTAGCCCCAGTTGCAGTTGCCGCTGTTGCCGCTGGGGTCCTCGATGCCGAGCTGGATGGACGACAGCAGCGTGTCGCGGCCCCAGCGCCCGGCGATCCGCTGATCGATGGTGACGTCGAGGTACGGGGTCACCGCGTCGCGCTTCGGCCGCGCGCCGGACAGGAAGACGGCGCCGCGGGCGTGGTTGCCGCCCGGCTCGTCCACCGTCGAGTACGCCGCGGTGCAGTCGAGGCCGCTGATGAGCACGGTGCGGTCGCGGAACGGCTCGAGCGGCTTGGTGATGAACGAGAACTCGAAGTCGCGGCCTTCCTGCAGCGGGCTCCAGTAGCCCGGCGAGGCGCCGTGGGGATGCCAGACGCCGACGAACCGCGGCACCGGGCCGGCGGCGGTCCTCGCGATGGCGGTGCTCGCAGGCACCATCGCGTCGAGCAGCGGCACCGCCACGGTGACGCCGACACCGCGCAGGAACGTACGCCGGGGAATGTGCTTCTTCGTGATGAACATCAGCGACTCCTCAGCAGCATCCGACTCGTGTCATTGCCCGTCCGCGACCGTCGCGGCCTCCGCGGTCGCATCGGCCGGCGTCATCCGCATCCGGAACGGCGGGCTGCGGACGATGCCGAGCACGATCGACGAGAACCGGTAGTCGTCCTCGGCCGCGTCCCGGACGATGGACCGGACCACCGGCATGTCGTAGTACTCGACGCCGCGCCCGAGGCCATAGGTCATCAGCTTCTCGGTCAGCGTGCGCACGAACTGCGGCGCATAGCGCAGCAGCGCCTGCCGCAGCTCGACCGGCCCGTCGACGGCGGTGCCGTCGTGCAGCACGGCGGACGCGTCGATCGGCGTGCCCCCTTCCCCGCCGTCCTTGAGGCGCCACTGCGCGTCGGCGGAGAGGTTCTCGAGGGCGAAGCCGATGGGGTCCATGATGCGGTGGCAGCTCGCGCACGCGGGGCTGTCGCGGTGCATCGTCATCTGCTCGCGCAGGCTCAGCACCCGGTCGGGCCCCTCGACGGTGTCCTCGAGCGCGGGCACGTTGGGCGGCGGCTCGGGGGGCGGCGTCCCCAGGATGTTCTCGAGCACCCAGACGCCCCGCTTCACCGGCGACGTCCGGTTGCTCTGGACCCACGTGACGGACAGGAAGCTGCCCTGGCCGAGCAACCCGCGCCGGAAGTCGAGATCGTCGCCGAGCGGCACCCGCCGGAAGTGCGAGCCGTAGATGCCGGGAATGTCGTAGTGCTTCGCGAGGCGCTCGTTGAGGAACGCGTAGTCGGCGGTCAGCAGGTCGACGACGTTGCGGTCCTCGCGCAGGACGCTCTCGAAGAGCAGCTCCGTCTCGCGGGTGAACGCGTCGCGCAGCTCGTTGTCCCAGTCGGGAAACACCGCCTGGGCCGGCGCCGTCGTCGCGAGGTTCCGCAGGTACAGCCACTGCTGCGCGAAGTTCTCGACGAGGCTCGCCGACCGGGGATCGGCGAGCATGCGGCGCACCTGCCGCTCGAGCTCCGCGGGGTCGCCGAGCGCGCCGCGGCTCGCCGCGTCGATGAGCTCGTCGTCGGGGATGCTGCTCCAGAGGAAGAACGACAGCCGCGACGCGAGCTCGAGATCGCCGATGCCGTAGACGAGGCCCGGCCGGTTGTCGACCGGCTCGCGCTCGACCCGGATGAGGAACTGCGGGCTCGCCAGAATGCGCCGCAACGCCAGCTCGATGCCGTCCTCGAAGGTGCCGCGCGCGCGCCCTTCCTCGTAGAACGGCATGAGGGCGTCGAGATCCTCCGCGGTCTCCGGCCGCCGGTAGGCCCGCCGGGCCAGCGTCGACAGGATCTCCCGGGCGCAGGACGCCTCCTCGCCGGCCGACGACGGCCGGCACGTGAAGACCTTGCGGATGCTGCGCGAGTCGGTGGCGCGGGTGGCGTCGAAGGGCCCCTGGATGTTCAGGGCGCCGATGGCCGGGTAGGTGGTCAGCTCGCGCACCCGGCCGTTCTCGAGCGACTTGCGCTCGAAGTGCCTGGCGACGTCGAGGCTCGGCCGGAAGTTCGTCGCCACGAAGGTGGCCCCCACCAGCCGGGAGCCGGCCTTCACGGGCAGGGTGACCTCCAGGTGCCCGTCCCGCGCCGCGTCCATGCCCCGGAACGCGCCCATGCCCGCGTAGCGCCACCCGTGCATCCGCTCGCCGTCGATGTACAGCTCGAGCTGCTCGCCGGGGATGTAGGTGCCGACGCCGAGGTTGCGGATGGTGAACGTGTAGTCGCCGTCGCCGGGGAACACGTGGCGAACCGCCATCCCCCCGCGGGTGCCCAGCGGCATGCCCGGCAGGTGGAGGTTCTGCGAGCTGTCGGTCCGGGCGATGTAGGTCGCCTCGGTGGGGGTGTTCCAGAAGCCCACGGCCATGCGGGCGACCTTGGCGGCGGCGCTGACGTAGGTCTCGAGCAGGGTCGGCGAGATCGTCAGCGACCCCGCGATGTTGTCGAAGCCGCGGCTCGAGTCGTCGGCCGGCAGCAGCGTCGCCGGGTCGACCTCCAGGTCGAGGAGGTCGCGGATGACGTTGGCGTACTCGGTCCGGTTCAGGCGGTGGAGCACCTTGGTACCGGGGTTCAGCGGCGCCGAGCCGTCGATCTCCGCCTCGAGCCAGTCCCGGAAGGCGGCGTAGTCCGCCTCGGGCGGCCGGCGCATGCCGGGCGGGGGCATCATGCCGGCGCGCAGCTTGCGGACCACCTTCTCCCAGAGCTCGGGATCCTCGCCCACCGCGGCGAGATCGCGGCCCTCGAGCGAGAGGTTGGCGGTGCGGTTGCGGTCGTTGTGGCAGGAGAGGCAGTAGCGCTGGACGAGCTCGCGATGCGCGGCCGGGGCGGCGGCTGGCGCCTCGCCCTCCTGCGCTTGCGCCGCCGCGGCACCAGAGGAGCCGACGCCGGCCAAGGTCACCACGAAACCCACGACCGCGAGCCGATAAGACATCGCCGACTCCAGCCCCGGCCGTCGCACGGCCGATGAACGCGACCGCGAAGCGCCGGGCGCACGTGTCCCCCGCGCCGTAGCAACTGCCGACAACTATGCGGGAACGACGACCCCAATGCAAGCCCTTCCTCGTGCGAGATGCCCGTGGCAGAGCATGCGCGTTGCCACCGAGAGCGACAAGTGCGTCGGCCGACCGAGAGGGCGTCCGCGCACGACGGCTGCCCCGCGGACCAGGGTGCACACCGGGTGCGACGCCGATTCCGCCACGGACTCCGAGACCCGCCGGGTTTGTGCATCGCGGGCCAAAATGGTAGAAGACAGACACGGTAACCGACTTGCTCAGGCCGGACACCGGCCGGGAGACCGCCCATGCCCTGGACGCGTTCGATTACGTACGGATCGGTCATGGCCTGCCTCCTCGGAGCCTGCATCTTCCTGGGCCCCGCCGGCGCGGCCGCGGCGAGCGAGGTGGCCGACGCGGCCATGGCCGGAGACGCGGACGAGGTTCGCCGGCTGATCGAGGCGGGCGCCGAGGTGGACGCGGCGCAGGTGGACGGCACCACCGCCCTGCACTGGGCGGCGCGGTGGGACGACCACGAGACCGCGCGTTTGCTGATTCGCGCGGGAGCGACCCTCGACGCCGCGAACCACGCCGGCTCCACCCCGATGCGGCTCGCCGCCGTCAACGGCAGCGCCGCGATGATCGAGCGCCTTCTCGACGCCGGGCTCGACCCCGACGCCGCCCTCAGCCCCGACGGCGACACCGCGCTCATGATGGCCGCCCGCACCGGCCGGCCCGACGCCGTCCGGCTGCTGCTCGACCGCGGCGCCGACGTGAACCGCGCCGAGACGTGGGGCGGCACCACCGCCCTGATGTGGGCGGTGGCCGAGCACCACGCCGAGGCGGTCGAGCTGCTCATTACCCACGGGGCCGACGTCGACGCGCGGACGAGAATCTACCCGGTGGCCGACGCCGCCGGGAGCGAGGGCCCCGAGCCCGAGGACGCGGACCCCGACGCCGAGCCCGTCGGCTACTCGAACGGCGGGTTCACGCCCCTGCTCTTCGCGGCGCGGGAAGGCGACCTGACCTCGGCGCGCCTCCTCGCCGCGGGCGGCGCCGACCTCGGCGCGGTGGCCAGCGACGGCAAGAACGCACTGGGCCTGGCCATCTACAACGGCAACTACGAGCTGGCGTCGTTCCTGCTCGACAGCGGGTCGCCGGTGGACAACCCCGACGCGGAGGGGTTCACCGCCCTGTTCTGGGCCGTCGACCGGCGCAACATGGAGTGGAACCCCGGCTTCCCGTGGACGGTGACGGCCGACCCCCTGCCCCTCATCCGCAAGCTGCTCGACGCGGGGGCCGACCCCAATCGGATCGTCGACAAGACCCCGCGCTCGCGCCGCAACTTCGGCGGGTCGCCGCGCATCAAGTTCGCCACCACGTTCATGCGCGCGGCGTACTCGGCCGACCTCGAGCTCGTACGGCTCCTGCTCGAGTACGGCGCCGACCCCACCATCCGGTCGGGCGACAACGAGACGCCGCTGCTGGCCGCGGCGGGCCACGGCTGGATCGACGGCTACAGCCAGGGCAAGTCGTTCCCCGAGCGGCTCGAGGTCATCAGGCTGCTCGTCGAGCTGGGGGCCGACGTCAACTGGGCCGACGACGCGGGCATCACGCCCCTGATGGTCGCCGCCAACATGGGCGACGTCGCGATCATCCAGTACCTCGTCGACCAGGGCGCGGACCTCGGCGCCCACGACCTCGGCAAGAAGAACGACGGGGCCTTCGGGGGCAGCATCGAGCCGCTGATGCCCATCGACTACGCCGTCGGCGTGGGCACGTTCCGCCCCAACAACGCCATCGTGATGATGGAGGACGCGGTCGAGCTGATGACCCGGATGATGGCCGAGCGCGGCATCGTGCACACCACCTCGGAGTGCACCCTGCGCGCCTTCACCTGCGGCGACGTCGACCCCATGGCGGCGACCCCGGCCGAGATCGAGCGGCTGCGGGCGATACAGATCGGCCACCGCGTCGACGGCATCGTGGGAGGGCTGGCCGTCGAGGACGAGTCCGGCGAGGAAGGCGCGGACGCGCCGAGATAGCGGAATCGGGACGGCAGACCTGCGCAGGGGTTGAACCTGCGTCGATCATTTGTCCTGACCGTAGAGAACGGGAGGCTTGTGAATGGGCGCGAGAATGCTCGCGGCGTTGGCCGTATCGGCGGTGCTCCTGGCCGGGGCGGTGTCGGCACACCACTCCTTCTCGGCCGAGTTCGACGCCGAAAAGCCGGTGGAGCTGACCGGCATCGTCACCAAGATCGAGTGGAAGAACCCGCACGTCTGGTTCTTCATCGACGTCACCGAGGACGACGGCGAGGTGACGAGCTGGGGCTGGGAGATGGGCAGCCCGAACGGCCTCATGCGGCGGGGCTGGACCCGCAACTCGATGGCGATCGGCGACGTCGTCAGCGTCGAGGGGAGCCTCGCCAAGGACGGGTCGAGCCGCGCCAACGCGCGGGTCGTGCTGCTCGCGGCGAGCGGCCAGCGCCTGTTCGCGGCGTCGAGCCAGGGGCAGACGCCATGACCGGGCGTCTGGGAACGGCGAGAGCATCGCTCGCGCTCAATCGGCCGCCGGCCGATGACACGACCGGACGTCTGCGAGCGCCGAGAGCCTGGGGGCGTGCCGCGACCGCGACGCTGGCCGCAGCCGGCATCGCCGCCGCCCTGTCCCTGAGCGCCGGGGCCGCGGCGGCGGGCCAGCCGGAGGCCGGGCAGGCGGCCGAGCCGACGCCGCGCCTCGCCGACGGCACCCCCAATCTCGGCCGCGTGCCGGGCGAGAAGGGCGTCTGGGCGGTGCCCTACATCACCAACATGGCGACGCGGGTCATCGGGCCGGACGGCGAGCCGCTTGCGCCCCCGGACACGCCCGCCAGCTCGCGCGGCGCCCGCGGCGGGTCCGCGTCCGAGCCCCACATCCCGTTCATGCCGTGGACGGCCGCCATCTACGACTACAACTCGGCCAACGAGTCGAAGTACGACCCCGAGGGCTACTGTCTGACGCCGGGCGGCCCCCGCATGATGGCGACGCCGTACCCGATGGAGATCATCCAGCTCCCCGAGCAGGAGCGCATCATCATGATCTTCGAGGGCGCCACCCACGTCTGGCGCGAGATCTACATGGACGGCCGCCCCCATCCGGAGGGCGAAGCCCTGAACCCCACATTCCTGGGGCACTCGGTCGGTCACTGGGAAGGGGACACGCTGGTCGTCGACATCGTCGGCTTCAACGAGACGAGCTGGATCGACTTCTACGGCCATCCCCACACCGACGCCCTCCACATCGTCGAGCGGTTCTCGCGCCCCGACAAGAACACCCTGCGCTACGAGGCGACGATCGACGACCCGGAGGCGTACACGGAGCCGTGGACGGTCGGATGGGACATCCCGTGGCGCCCGGACGGCGAGCTGATGGAGTACATCTGTCAGGACAACAATCTTTACCTCTACCACCTGACGGACGACTTCGGGCAGCCGATCTTCGGCAACCGGTAGGCGCCGGCGCCGTGGAGCGGCGCGGACTCCTGGAGGGTTGGCGGGCGCCAAGCCGAGCCGCCAGGCGACGATTGGCGGTCCAGGAGTCGGTGACGCGCGGAGTCCGGTTCAGTTCCGCATGAGGGTGAAGTCGCCGGTCACTTCCCCCTGCGTCCACGAGCCGGTGAGCACGCGGTTGTAGGAGCCGATGTTTCGCAGCTCGCCTTCGACGACGTACCGCACGGGGTTCCCCTCCGCGTCCTCGTCCTCCGCCTCGAAGCGGAGGGTCCACGTGGACGCGTCGAGCGACGCCGTGGCGATGGGCACCGGGTTCGGACCGGGGTTGATGGTGCCCGTGACCGCCTCGCCGTCCCAGTCGAACACGAGCAGCAGGCGCGTGCGGTCGTTCTCGTCCGGCCCCCAGTCGCCGCTCCACGAGCCCTTCAGGGGGTGCCCGTACTGGGCCGGCGCGGCCACCGCGCCCAGCAGGACGGCCCCGCCGATCAGCGTGCAGAACGCCGCCCGCATCGTCCTTTTCGCAGCCATCTTCGTCACCGGGATTCTCCTGCCGCCGGCCCTCGTCGTCGCCGGCCAAGTCGAACATGGTAGCACCGTCGAGCCGCGAGGGCCGCGGCACGGGCCCCACGCGGTTTCGCCACCGGCCGCCGCCGTCCGTCAACCGCCGTCAACCGGGAGGTGACTCATGCAGTTCCTCAAGCCCTACACCGAGTGCATCCACGACACCGTCCGCATCGTCGCCGGCGTGCTCTTCTTCCAGCACGGCGCCCAGAAGATCTTCGGCATCCTCGGCGCGGAGCAGAGCGTCGAGCTGGGCTCCCGCCTCGGCCTCGCCGGCATCATCGAGATGACCACCGGCGCCCTCATCGCCCTCGGCCTGTTCACCCCCATCGCCGCGTTCATCGCCAGCGGCGAGATGGCGGTGGCGTTCTTCATCGCCCACGTGCCGCGCGGCAGCATCTGGCCCCTCGTCAACGGGGGCGAGCCGGCCGTCCTCTTCTGCTTCCTGTTCCTGTACCTCGCGAGCCGCGACTCCGGCGACTGGAGCCTCGACCGGATCCTGAGGGACCGCAAGGGCGCGTAGGGCGTAGGGCGGTTTCGACGCGCCCGCCATCGGTCGCTCTCCCACTGACGCCGACGTCGAGCGGGAGCAGCCTGAGGCCGCGCGCAACTGCTTGGCCGTTCCCCCATGCTCGTGGCCGTGGCCGTGGCCCTCGTCGCCTGTTGGCTTCCCGCGCGGCGGGCGACGCGGGTCGATCCGGTCGAAGCACTGCGAGTCGAGTGAGGAAAGGGCGCATCGCCCCCGGCGGACCGGTCTCCGCCAAGTCGAAGCCCGTCAGCTCGACGCGGCGGTTTCCAGTCGGCGCAAGCAGAGAGCGCGTTCGCGCACCATCAGGGCCCCCGCCGCCGGCCCGACCTTGCGGGCGAGAGCCGGTCTCCGCACCGTTCGCGCATTCTCTCGCAGAGGAGGTGCGACGATATGCCCTGCCGGTCCGTTCTCGTTCCCGCTCTCGTCCTCGCGTCCGCGACCGCCTCGGCGCAGCCCGTCGAGATCGGCGTGGGCGCCATCCCCGGCCACGCCCAGTACCTGGACGTCGCTCGCGAATGCTGCCCGCCCCTGGTCTGGGCGACCCTCGGCTCGGGCCGCGCGCGGCTCCAGGTGGACCACCTGCGGAGCGTCCGCGAGGCTGAGGGGCACGGCAACTACCCCCTCGACGACGTGGAAGGGCGAAAGGCCAGCGTCCAGCGCGCGCACCTGACCATCGAGCCGCGACACGAGACGAGCGTGCTGGCGTCTTGGCGGGCGCTGGAGCGGCCGGGCTACGGCGTGAGCATTCTCTTCGGGGCCATCTACTCGGGTGGCTGGCGGGCGTTCTGCCGGGCCTCCGAGGGGCCCGTCGTGCGAATCCCGACGCCGCGGGACTGGCCGTCCGACCACGTCGTGTTCAGGCAGGAGCTGACGCCGGACGAGCGCACGCGCTGCCCCGATGAACGCGAGCGCGACACCACCCTCCACGGGCTCCTGGTGCAGGCCGGAGCGGTGCTCGACGTGGATCTCGGAGAGCGGTTCTTCCTCCGCGCCGGCGGGCGGCTCGTTCTGTTCCGGGGTGAGGTCGGCGTCGGTATCCGGTTCTAGCCCGAAGTTTCAGAGCGGATCGTGCAGAAGTCCCTTTGATTGAGTCAGTTACGCTGTTTCATGGGGTGTCGATACTGGCTACACTCGCGGTGTCACCCCCAGTAGCTCGAAGCAGCGCTGCTGCACCGGCGTCGGTTCGGTGTGCAGGGTGAAGGTGCTGTCACCCTCGCCCACCTGCATCGTGTTGGCGGTCAGCGTGCCCAGGTCAGCGAGCAGGGTCCGGAAGCTGTGCACGGGCAGCGCGTCGTCGGTGCGTTTGCGGCCGGCCTTGGCCCGCGCCGCTGGCGAGCGTCGCGCAGGAGCGACCACCGAAGCGCGCTGACGTTCGGCGGCGGCCGGGTCGTGGTCGTCGAATAGCACCGGGGCCAGGGCGCGGCGCATGTGCCACTCGACGTAGTAGGCCAGCATGCACAGCAGCACGTGGGCGCGCACCCGGTCCTCGCGCCGGTGGTGGAGCGGCCGCACCTGCAGGTCCACCGACTTGAGATAGCGAAACGCCCGCTCCACCTTGGAAAGGTCCTTGTAGGCGCGCACCGTCTGCGCCGCGTCGAACTGCTCGGGCTCGACGTTGGACCGGACGATGTAGATTCCGTCAAGCTGCTCCTCGGCTGCGATCTTGTCGGCGTTGCGTTGAAAGGTGAAGGACTCGTCGGTGATGGTGGTGAGGAAGTGCTTCGCCATCTTGTGCCGGTTGATGACCTTGCCGACGCGCACGCCGATGGCGGCCTCGCCCCGCAACGGCCGGTTCTTGCGCCGGGTCGCGGCCGCGATGGGGGCGAGGTCCTTCTCGGTTGCGGCGAGCAGCTCCTGCCGCTTGCGCTGCCGTTCGGCGGCGAGCAGGGGATTGCGGCACACGATCAGCCGCTCGCCGGGGAACTCGTCGCTGGTGACCTCGGCCAGGTCACGCTCGTCGAACAACGACGGCGTCACCGTGCCGGCGTTGACGAGCTTCCGGATGACGGGCGCGCGCAGGGAGGTGATCCAGCGCAGCCCGTCGACCCCCTGCAGGTCCTCGCGGATGCGCGCCGCGGTCAGCATGCCGCGGTCGCCGACCAGCACCACGTGCCGCAGGCCGAACCGTTCCCGGAGCTTCTCCACCTGGCTGGCCACCGTCTTGGGGTCGCTCGTCGAGCCTTCGAAGACTTCGACCGCGACGGGACAGCCGTCGGCCGAGCACAGCAGGCCGAAGACGATCTGCAGGGTGGATTTCTTGCCGTCGCGGCTGTAGCCGCGCTGCGCCAACGGGCAGCGGGTCCCCTCCACGTAGCTGGAGGTCAAGTCGTAGAGCACCAGGGTGTGTTCCCGCAGGTGCTGTTTCGCCAGCTGTTGCTCGATGGCCGCCTGCCGCTCGACGAGCCAGTCCATGGCCGCGTAGAGCTCATGCTGGTCGACGTCGCCGAGTTCGAGCACCCCGCCGAGGGTGGAGACGGCGGTCTCGGGGGCGAGGGCGCGGGCGGTGGCGAGCTTCGACTGCGCGTCGAAGACGCGGGCGACGATGAGGGCTACGGTGAGGTCACGGACGCGGCTCGCCTGGCGGGCGATGAGGGTGTGGAGTCCGAGCTGCTTGAGGGTGCCGAGGACGGCGGCGACATGGCCGTGGGGGAGGCTGCGGAGGCAGGTGAAGGCGTCTTGCGGGTTGAGGAGTTGCTCGCCGCGGAGGATGCGTCGCACCGCCTCGACGGCGGCGTCTGGCAGCTTGGAGAGGTTGGCGAGGGTGCGCTTCTTGACGCGCCCGTTTTCGCGGTAGGACTCCCGGAGGAGGACGGCGGGCGGCGAGGAGCGATTGCGGACGCTCTCGACATACATGGTTACTCATTATACCGATATAGCCCAGCATATCAAGCAAAAACGGGAACAAACAAGAATATTTACATGGCTACAAATGACCCGATAAACCACGCCAATAATCCCAAAACCACTTTGGTTGCTATAAGTTAGAGCAAATCGGGCGCTGAAACTTCGGTCTAGCCCAAGTTTACCAACCCCAAAACCAACCTGTTGCAAGTAAAGGGCTTACGGCGACGAGAATCCCCGAGTGGCACTACAAACGTGCACCAAACCGGTGAGAGGGGCGGTCAGACGACGGTCTTGCGGACGCCACCGGGATGCGGGTCGACGCCGAGGGCGTCGTAGAGTTCCCGCTGCCCGGGTTCGGCCTGCGTCGCCGTGCGCACGTGCAGCGTGCGCCCGTCAGAACGCCGGAAGGTGGCGGTGACGCGCTGCTGGCCGTCCAGGATGCGGCGCAACGTCGTCCAACCGGCGGCGTTGCCGTGCGCGCGCAGTCGGGTGCGGATGACCTGCACGAGCTGGTAGGCGATGACGGTGATGAACAGGTGGCCGTCGGCCCGCCGCGGCGTGTGGTGGTAGATGGGGCGCAGGCCGAGCTCGGACTTGAGCGAGCGGAAGACGGCTTCCACGTCCGTGAGAGTGGTGTAGGTGCGCCACAAGGCGTCTTCGTCCCACTCGGTCTCGCTGCTGCGCAGGCAGTAGACCCCCGGGTGGGTGGCCATCGAGCCGTCCCGGGGACGGCGGGTCCAGGTGACGGCGACCGCCTTCTCGCCGGTTTCGTCGGCGGTGACCTCGATCTGGTAGTGCGCGGCGACGCGGGAGTGCTTCGTCTTCAATCGCCCGATGCGCTGCCACACCTGGTCGAGTCGCTTGTGGGCACGAGGGCGTGCCAGTCCCTCGTGGAGCTGGGTCAGGGCGGTCTCGAAGCGGGTGGCGAAGCGCTCGACGATGCCCCGCTCCTTCTCGGCCCGCTCCTTGGAGTAGCAGTACAGGCGGACCTCGTCAGGGTCTGTCGAGACGGCCTTGTACAGGTGCACGGTCTGGTTGGACCGGGTCCGGAGCGGGACGGCGGCCCCGGCGTCGAACTGGCGGTGACGTTCGCGGCTGACGACCAGATAGCGGTAGCCGTGGTCACGCAGCCACTCGACGCAGGCTTCGGTGGCGACGCCGCGGTCCATGACCACGAGGGCCCCGGCCGGCGCCCCGAGCGTCCCGAGCATGCCGGCCAGCGTGCGCTGCTCCCGGACGTTGCCGGCGAAGACCTTGGAGCGGCGCACGAAGCCGCTGGCGTCGAGCATGAGGCCCAGGGTCAGCAGCGGGCAGTCGCTGCGCTTCTCCTTCGAGTGCCCGCGTTGCGCCTGCGGCTGCCCGCCCGCCTTGCCTTCGAAGTAGGTGTTGGTCAGGTCGTAGAGGGTGACGGTGGGCTGCAGGTCGAACAGGCCCATCGCGCGGTCGAACAGATGCGTCTCGATCGCCTCGCGATGCTTCACCAGGGCGTCCGAGGCGCGGTAGAGCTGCATCGCGCCGACGGTCTCGAAGTCGACGCCGAGCAACTCCCCGAGGCCGCTCCGCTCCCGCAGCCAGCGGTGCGTCGCGCGCTCCGAGGCGGGCTGGGCGAGGCGGCCGACGATGACGCCGGCCGCCGCCGCGCGCAGGGCGCCGTTGACGCCGAGGTCGGTGAGCAGGGCCGGCAGGCCCAACTGCTCCAGCGCCCACAGGCCGACTTGCTCGACCCCGACGCTGCGGGGGCGGACCAGACGCAGGGAGTCGACATCGAGGGTCTGGATGTCCGCCGGTCCGGGCGGTGCGCCGCCCGCCTGCGCGCCGCGGGCGACCAACTGGCCGGCGATGCGCTGGGCTTCGTGTTCGACGGCGCGCGGGCAGTCAACGACCAGGGGCGCCTGGCCGGTCAAGATGTCGTCGATACGGGCGCACAACTGCGGCCATTGGGCCTGGGGGATGTCGAAGTGGCGCCCGAGATTGAGCAGTGTGCGTTGCCGGACGGCGTTTCCGACGCGCTCGTTGTGGACAAGCCGATGGGCGAAGTAGGGCTTTCCGTCCTGTGTGCGCCGTGTCTGGGTGCGGCGGATGAACACGATGCCCACGATAGCGGGCGCACCTGCGGGAGTCAATCTCTTCTGTAAAATTATGGCACTACATCGCGTGCTTCCAAATCAAGATCATTTAGAATCAACAACTTACGGACATGGAAAGTCCGAAATAGGCCCAAAACCAGCCAAATGGCCGGTCAAATGGGTAAACTTGGGCTAGCACTCTGGCGCCGATCTGCCACGGTCGAGGATCTGCAAGGACCGCTCGCGAGTCACGCCGTCGCCGAACTTGGCGTGCCCGGCCCCGTCTACCGGACGACTCGCCTACAGGACTTCTTGAGCGCGATGAAGGCGTCAGTGAAGAACTCCCCGGCCCGGCACTGCCGCCGCCGGCCCCGACGTCGAGCCGGATGCACACCTGTCAGCGGCCATCGAAGTCTGATCACTATGACCAGATGGTCATGATCAGATCCTCGCGGTCGCGAACACTCACGCGGCTCCCTTCCCGTCATCCGAGGCGGCGAGCACGCGCCGCACTTCGTCCACGTCGAGGGCCAACGCCGCGGCGATGGCGTCCGGCTCCTGCCCGAGGCCGTGAAGCTGCCGGATGGACCTGGAGAGCGCCTGCTCGGCGCGCTCCTTCGCGGCCCGTTCGCGCTCCTTCTCCTGCCGCTCGTAGTCGGCCTGCCGGCCCCACGAGATCGAGTCGCGCAGCAACTGGTCCTCGCCCTCCATGAACCGCCGCACGTCCGACTCCGACGCAGCCCGCTGGAGCTGACGCAGCACGAAGCCGTACTCCGGCGGATACGCCGATTCGTCGATGGTGAGCACCTGCGCGCCGCCCCGTTCGATGCGCGCCTCCCCCTGGTCGAAGATCGACAACACCCGCTCGAGCTCGTTGCGCCGCCGTCCCCGCAACCGCGGGATCTGCACGATGTGGCTCCGGTGGTGGATGCCCGCGATGAACGGATGGCCGGCGTCGATCTCGGCGCCGGTGCGCCGCGCCGTCGCCCGCGGACACACGTCGAGCACCGCCTCGTCGGACAGCCCGAGGTCGTAGCCCAGCAGGTAGATGGTGACGATGGGCACCGCCTCGCGCCGCCCCGAAGGATGCTCGATGACGTTGGCGGGGCTGCACAGTTGTTGGCCCAGGTAGGCGCGGAAGCGTTCCACGACGGTGGGCGCGTTGGTCTTCTGGATCTCGATGAGCACCTGCCGCTCGCCGCCGTCGGGGGTGCGCACGCGGGCCGCGAAGTCCATGCGGAACAGGGCGAGGGGTGCCTGCACGGCCTCGCCATCGTCTCGGGGCGACGCGTCTCGGGGGACCGCCAGCTCCTGCGGGCGCAGCTCCAGCGACTCGATGTCGAGCCCGGCGATGCGGCCGACGAGGAGGCGCGCCGCCCGGTCGTCCTGCATGAGGTACTTGAAGGCGGCGTCGTAGATCGGGTTGGCGATCTCCATACGGCTATTTCAATCCCGCCGCCCGCGTGCGTCAACCGGCTCGCGAACGCCGACGCTTCCCCGGCCTGCGCTCCGGAGCGACAGTCGCGGCCCCGAGGCTCCAGGATGGCGCGAACCCCTCGAACAGTGCGTTGCGCCAGACGCCGGACGACTCGCCGCACGCCGTCGCGGCCCGAGGCTCCAGGATGGCGCGAACCCCTCGAACAGTGCGTTGCGCCAGACGTCGGACGACTCGCCGCACGCCGTCGAGTGTGAGCCGGTCGAGGACGCCGGGGCGTTCGTGGCGCACCGGCCGACCGACGCGGACCGACCCCGCCGCGTCGCCTTCGTCGACGGCACCCTACGCACCGAGGCGCGGCTGACCCGCACCGGCCCCGACGGCAACGTCAGCATGAGCTTGGCGGGAAGCTGGGCGGCGGGGGGCGGTGCTGGTCGATGGGGACGAACCGGAGCGGTAGGCTATGGTAGAACGCCGTGGTGGCCATGGGTTCAGACGGGTTCCGCGAGCCGCCGCTCCAGCTCTGCGCCCCGTACGACGGTGTCAGGGCCGCTATCAATCTCGTCTAGTCGGTTTCTGGCGATCTCCGCGTCTCGCACGTCTTCGGCCGTGAGCGCATCAATCGAGCTGCGCAGCCGCCTTGCGGGCCTGCTCCATCTGCGCCAACAGACTCGGATCGAGCTGCGGCATCTCCGCCAGCAGCCTGGCTCCCCGCCTCGCGGGGGCAGCCGTCAACTGCCTACCTCGCGCAACTGTCCGGGCGGCAACGATGCCAGAGTGTTCAGAATCCCGCCGACAAGCGGACTCAGATGGACCATGCGGTTCGACGGCGCTCGAATGACCACGACGCGCAGTCGAAGGGCAGCCAGATTCTGCTGGTGCTGAAGACCTCGATCCATGGTCAGCAGGGCATCGAAGCTGCCCTGGGCACGCCGAAGCAACTCACCGTTCGTCCGACCCGACCAGCCTTCGGCCTGCACGGTGCTGACGTCGTGCCCCGTCAACTCGGCGGCGAGGGCACGCGGCAGATTCTCGTCAAGCAGAACGCGCACGGGCCAAGACGGAGTCCCGAGCCAGATCGAGCGCGGCAAGCGCCTGCCGCCTTGTGACCGACGGGAACTGATCGAGGAACTGGTCCAGGGTCTCCCCCCCTTCCAGGTAGTCGAACAACGACTGAACCGGCACCCGCGTGCCGCGGAAGACCGGAATGCCTCCCGAGATTCCCGGGTGGCTGTGGACGACCGAAGGCGTATCAGCCATACGGCCATCATACGCCAATCGCTCCGGCGAGGGCCCTCGCCGGAGCGGGCAGATGCTCATCGTCGTTCGGGCGACGATGCAGGGCTCGAATCATCCGCCGGCGCCGGAGCCGCCGCCGCGGCACGCCCGTCCACCAGGAGCGCCTGGAAGCCCGCCTCGTCGATGACGGCCACGCCCAGTTGCTCGGCCTTGTGCCGCTTCGAGCCCGGGCTCGCGCCGGCCACGACATAGTCGGTATTGCGGCTGACGGAGCCGGTGACCCGCCCCCCCAGGGCCTCGATGCGCGCCTTGACATCGGCCTGCTTCGTCCGCAGTCTGCCGGCCAGGACGAACGTCCTGCCGGCGAAGGGGGCCGGAGCCGCAAGCCCCTGCGCGTCTCCGGCGGATTGCTCCTCACCGCTCGTCACCGGTTCCCGAAGAGGGACCGCGGGCGCCTCCCTCCCGTTCCCGGCGGCCAACGGGGAACCGCCGGCCACGCCGCCGTCCAGGAGACGCTTGAAGTCCGCTTCCTCGAGGACTTCGATCTCGAGCCGCCGCGCTTTCTGGAGCTTCGATCCCGGGTTGTCGCCGACCACCACGTAGTCCGTCTTCGTGCTGACAGACCCGACGACCCTGCCCTCCAACGACCGAATCGCGGCCTTCGCCTCGTCCCGGGTCATCGTCGAGAGGGTGCCGGTGAGAACGAACGTCCTTCCGCCGAGGGAGGGTGGCGTCGCGTCCGGCGTCGGCGGCGCGTCGGCGGCCGGGGGCACCGGCCCGACGGGGTCGACCCCGGCCCTGCGCAGATCATCGAGCAGCGTCCGGTTCCCGCTTGCGTTGAAGAAAGCGCGAATCGACTCGGCTATGCGGGGACCGACGCCGTCGATCGCGGCCAGCTCTTCCTCATTCGCCGCCGCCAATCTCTCCAGACTGGGGAAGCGTTCGGCAACGAGATCGGCCGTGTGCGCGCCGACGTGACGGATACCGAGCCCGTACAACAACCGTCCGAGGGCTGCCTGCTTCGAGCCCTCGATACTCGCGATCGCGCGGATGGCCGACTTCTTTCCGAGCCTGATAACCCCGGGGACCTCGGCAAGCTCCGCGGCGGTGAGGGAGAACAGGTCGTCGGGCCTTCGGACCAGCCCGAGCTCCACCAGCTTCTCGGACAGCCCGCCTCCGAGTCCCGCGCGACCCCCGAGGCCCGCCCCGATCCGCTCCACGAAACGCCGGAGGGCGAAACGATACGCACCCGTTCGCTCGACGCCCGACGGGGCGTCGGGTACGGGTTCGAACAACGGCAGTCCTCCCCGACCCGTCCCCCCTCGCTCTGGAACAACGAGAGAAAGGCACGCCAGCTCGAACAGACGCCGATTGGCGGGTTCCTCCAGGAACGCCCGGATCCCTTCGGCCTCCCGTCGCCGAATGCCCCCCGCCTGCACCGCAACGTCCAGGGCCGGACCGGCCAAGCGGGCAAGGTCCGGCACGGCGCGGGCCACTCGCTCCGCCGTCTTCGGCCCGAGCCCGGGAATGCCCAGCGCTTGCAGCACGCGTGCCGGCCCGAGCGCCGCTCTTGCCCCGGCCAGATGCTTCACCAAGACCTCGGCCCGCGCCGCCCCGAGAACGGTCTGCTTCTCCAGAGTCGCGAGGCGGTCCACACGCAAACGATAGAGATCGGCGAACCCCCGCACGAGATTCCCGTCCACCAGCTCCCCCACGAGCCAGTCGCCGAGGACGTCGATGTTCATGGCGGTCCGGTGGGCGAAGTGGAGAATCGACTCCTTCAGCCGGGCGGGGCAGCTCGCGTTGATGCAGCGCGCCACTACCTCCTCGGCCTCGCGCACCACCGGCGAGCGGCAGACCGGGCAGTCGGCGGGCATGCGGAAGGGGCGGCGGTCGACCCCCTCGGCCGCCACCCGCACCACCTTCGGGATGACGTCGCCGCTCCGCTCCACCACCACGCGGTCGCCGATCTGCAGGCCGAGCCGGGCGATCTCGTCCTCGTTGTGCAGGGTCGCGCGCGACACCGTCACGCCCCCCACCTCGACCGGGCGCAGGCGCGCCCGCGGGGTGACGGCGCCGGTCCGCCCCACCTGCACGTCGATGTCCTCGACCACCGTCTCGGCCTGCTGCGCGGCCGGCTTGCAGGCGATGGCCCACCGCGGCGACTTCGACGTCGCCCCGAGCCGGCGCCAGAGGGCGGTGTCGTCCAGCTTGAACACGACGCCGTCGATGTCGTAGGGCAGCGCCTCGCGGCGCGCCATGCACCGGTCGCGGAACGGCGGCAGGGCGTCGACGCCCGAGAGCCTCTCGCGCTCGGCCGCCACCTTGAAGCCGAGGCGCTTCAGTACCTCGAGCGACGCCCAGTGCGAGTCGAGCACCGGCTCGCCGCCGGCGAGCAGGGCGTAGGCGTGGAAGTCGAGGCGGCGGGAGGCCGTGACGCGGGCGTCGAGCATGCGCAGCGCGCCGGCGGCGGCGTTGCGGGGGTTGGCGAAGGTCTTCCCTCCCTCCTCGATCTGCCGGCGGTTCAGCCGGGCGAACGCCTCGCGGGGCATCACCACCTCGCCCCGCACCTCGAAGTCGGGCGGCACGCCGGCCTCCTGCAGGGCTGCGCGGTCAACCGACAGCGGCAGCGACCGCAGGGTCCGGGCGTTGGGGGTGATGATCTCGCCTTCGACCCCGTCGCCGCGCGTCAGCGCCAGGTCGAGCCGGCCCGACACGAAGCGGACGGCCATCGAGGCGCCGTCTAGCTTCAGCTCGCCGACGTAGTCGAGGGTCTCGGCCTCCGCCAGCTCCCGCGCCCGTCGGTCGAAGTCGCGGAGCTCGCCGTCGTCGAAGGCGTTCTCCAGGCTGAGCATCACCGACGAGTGGGCCGCCTTCTCGACCCCCTCGCGCGGCGCACCCCCGACCCGCCGGCTCGGCGAATCGGGGGGGACGAGCTCCGGGAACCGCGTTTCCCACTGCTCGAGCTCGCGCATCAGTGCGTCGAACTCGGCGTCCGTGATGTCGGGATCGTCGAGGACGTAGTAGCTGTGCTCGTGGCGCACGAGGTCGCGGCGCAGGTCGGCGATGCGGCGCCGGGCCTCGTCGACCGTAATCTGGAGTGGGGAGTCGTCAGCCACAACGACAACTATATGCCGTGGCGGGCGCACGACCGGACTCACGTGCAGGCGCTCGACACGAGGCGCAACGGTTCACCGCCGCTGGCGGCTCATCCCGACGAGTCGGCGCCAGCGTTGTCACCGCCGGGAGTCTCGCCCTGCCCAGGCGCAAGCCGGGGCGAGCCCGCGGCCCGCAAGCCTGCCGGCAGGGTCTGCGCCACGTGCAGAAGGAAGTCGGGCTACACAAGCCGCCAGCGTGAGTGTTCATGATTTATCCTTGTTCATTATTATTGAACGCACTACAATTTCGAACATGGCTCGTTCGGCATCCGAACCCGACCTCGATGCGTACCGGCCTGCTCTGCAGAGGTGGATGCCGGGGACCGAGATGCGCGCCCTGCGAGGTCCGGCCCCGTTCGACGGCGTCGTCACCTGGAAGGCCACGGGGGGAGCCGTGACGTACCTCGTCGAGGAGAAGAGACACCTCCGTCACCAGGACATCGGGTTCGTAATCGCAAGGTTGAACCGAAGCCGGCGAATCTGCCCCCCGGTCAAGCGGGCGGCAGGGTTCTCCTTCTTGCCCCGCACGTCCGCCGACAACAGGCAGTCGCCCTGGAGCGCGCGGAGATCGACTACCTCGATCTCGCCGGCAACGCTCATCTGCAGGCCCCGGGATTGTTCGTTCACGTGGAGGGCCGCCGGCCGCAGAAAGACCCCGCTCCCGCCCGTGGCCGGCCGCAGAAGGGCTGGATCAAGACGGTCATGGCCATCCTCATCCGTCCGGAACTCGCCAATGCGCCGTATCGCGCTCTGGCGAGGCAGGCGGACGTGGCCCTCGGCACCGTTGCCGGATGCATGAACGACCTGGACGTGCGTGGACACCTGCTCAAGGGGAAGGGTGGCCGGGGAGTCGTGGACCGGCAGGCGCTGGTAGCGCTGTGGGTGCAGGCCTACGTCGAAGCGCTGCGCCCCAAGCTCAAGGAACGGCGGTTCCAGGTGCGGGCCGAGCGGAGACAGGACATCTGGCCGCGGCTGCAGAAGGTGCTCGCCGAACGCGCGCAGCCCTGGGCGCTGACCGGGGCCGACGCGGCCAGGCGACGCATGCCCTTTTTCCGCGCGGACGAGACGGAAATCTATGCGCCCGTCCGTGCCCTGGAGGATCGCGAAGCCCAGAAAGCGCTGGTCGCCCAGCCCGCCGCACGAGGCGGGAACCTGCTGGTCATCGAGCCGCCCGGCCCCCTGGCGATTGCCGGCGGGGCCGACGACGACCTCCCTGTCGCCCCGAGCCTGCTGGCCTACGCCGAGTTGCGCTACCGAGGCACGGGGCAGGCGCTGGAGGCAGCCGAGCTGTTCCTGCCGGAGGTTCTCGACGATGCCGCGCGTTGATCCCGGCTTGATGCCGGTCGTCGTCGACATCGAGATCTTCGAGCTCTTTCGCTGGTATCGTCTCGGAACCGGCCTGTGACGGCAGACACTCGCCAGCCAGCGTCACAGCTTTCCTCCAGCCCGACGGTCTCCGCCGCGCCGACGGTCAATGCGGCGGCGCCCGCGCGGGGCGTTTGCAGCCCCGTCCTCCAGCATCCCGACGACTGCGGCTTCGTACTCCGGATCGATGGAGGTCGCCGCCAGCAGCGTCGCAAACCGTGGTCGGTCCACCTCGGTCTCGATGGCGCGCGCCTCACCCGGAAAGACAATCTCCGTCCCGCCGCGTCCGACCTTCAACACGTAGTCGCCCGGGCCCAGCCTGACCCGGGTCTGCAGGCAGTCGGTCCATTTCTGCTTCCGGGCGAACGCGACCGCGGCAGCCCGTTGGCGAGCGCTCCACTCACCCGCAAACAGCTCCGCCAGCAGCTTCGGACGCGGCGGAGCCGGACCCAACTCGAAGCCGGTGTCCGCCAGGCGATGGCTCAACGCCGCCATGCGGTGGGAGACGGCGGCGGAAGCCGTGGCCCCGCCGCGCAGCGACAGCGGCAACGCCAGCCAGCCGGCGCGGGCGCCGAACAGCACCGCGGCGGCCAGCCGGTCTTCGGCGGTCAGCGCTTCATGCTGGTACTCCAGCAGCTCGGCGCAGGTCTTGCGCAGGAACAACAGGCACAGCGCGCGGGGGAACGGGGTGCTGAACCGTTCGAACAGGTCGGACGCGGTGAGGTCCGCCAAACCGGTCAGGGACTCCAGCGTCTCGCGAAGCTCCACGACGTGCTTCCTGAGCGGCTCGTCGACGTGCGACGACTCGCGGTCGAGGTAGCCGAGAAGCCGGGCGTTGGCTTCGTCGACGCCAGCCGCACCCGCCCGTTCCGCGAGCGTGTCGACCGCGCCCCAGAAGAGCCGGCGCGCGCCGCCGCCGTCGATGCCGGGCAGGGCGGCGCCCGGCGGCGCGGGGGAAAGCCCGGTCCGCATCCAGGCCGTCAGCTCCGCCGCCACCGTCCCCGAGAGGCCGGGCGCCACGGCCTCGACGGGGTCGAATGCAGCCCTGCAGGCGGCCAGGGCCAGGGGCTCGCCCCCCTCCAGGATCTCGCCACGGTCCCGATTCGCGAGCAGGCGCAGCATGGCCAGCATGCCGCCGACGGCCTGGGCCGCGCCGAGCGGCGCCGAGCGCTCGGGCGGCACGTGCGTCGGCGGCCACGGCGGACCCGCGGCGACGGCCAGGCGATTGCGGTCCGCGCGCGTCTCGAAGTTCGCCAGGGGCACGTTGCCATAGTCCAACGCGTCGGCCTCGCACGCCTTCGCGTCATCCAGCGACCCGAACCGGATCTCCTCGACCGCCGACGCCGGCAACGGCGCGGGCACGAAGATCAGCGGCGCCCCGCCCACCTCGTGCGGCCAGCGGCGCTTCTCGACGCCGCCCGCCACGGGAACCATGACCGGCCCCCCGCAATCCCGCAGCGAGACGACCACCTGGCACGGCTTGAGGTGCGCCGCCTCCTCGATGGAGTGGTCGACGGCGGCCCGGCCGGGGCGGCCGGTGAACAACGGTATCCAGCCCGGGCAGCTCTCGAGGGTGTCGCGGTAGTACTTCTCGCCGAAGCCGCTTCTCGGCAGCACCAGCCCCGCCGCGAGCATGTAGAGCAGGTTCAGGTGATTGGTGACCAGGCAGCACCGTTCGGGGACCGCGCCGAACGCGACCGGCGGCGGCGCGGCCTCCGCGGGACCCGGTCGCGACACGGCGCGCCCGGCGGCGCCTCCGCCCCGCGGGCCGCGCCCGGAGAGGATGCCCAACAGGCCGGGCTGCTCCGGAGTGGTCATCCTGCTTGTCCCTACTCCACATCCGTCCGTTGAAGAACGTCGGCGTCGCCCGGCAGGATCTCGTCGACTCGGGTGTTCACTCCACGCTGCTTGAGCAGGATCACCCGCTCGCGGGCCCGGGCAACCATCACGTAGAAGCGCTTCCTCACGGCGTCGGGATCGGTCGGCGACACGTGGTGCCGGTCGATGTCGGCGAGCACCGCGACGTCGAACTCGAGGCCCTTGCAGGCCTGCGCGTTGATGACCAGGATACCGCCCTCGTCGAAGCGGACGTCGGGTCTGTGGTTGCCGTAGAAGGTCTCGATGACCGGCGCACCATGGTCGAGGCCGGCCTCGTCCACCCTGCGAATTTGTTCCAGATAGCGCTCCCGGGTCTCGTTGTCCGGCGCGATGACCCCGACCAGCCTTCGCGGATTCCGATCGACGAGTCTCACGATTCGGCGACAGATGTCCGGGAATCGTTCCTGCGCGTAGCTCAGGAGCAGAGGGACCGGACCGGGCCGATCGTTGGGCGGGTCAGGCGGAGGGCTGGCCGGATCACCGGTGTGGAACGCAAGCGCCAGCCTGGCCACGGGGGTGCTGTTGCGGTAGTTGCATGTCAGAATGATGACGTCCCGCGTGTCGATGTCCAGCTCCGTCTCGATGTCCCGGCGGCTGCTGTGCCGCTCCGTGATCTGCTGGTTCTGATCGGCGGCCACGAAGAACCGCGTGAAGCCGAACTCGACGAGCATCCGGTAGAACTGCGGCGGCATGTCCTGGCCTTCGTCGATGACGAGCCACGGCGCGTAGGCAGGCACCAGGGGACGAGTCGGCACGACACGTCGAGCGGCTTCCCAGTCGATCGGCCTGTACTCGTCGCCCCCTTCCGCCGGCTGTCTCGGCAGCACCCGCCCGGTACGTTCCCGGAACACTCTGTCGAACCAGGACTCCCATGTTTCGCCGGCGAGCTCTTCGCCGTGGAGCTGCCGGCTGGCCCGGTGCAGCAGGTGGTTCCAGACGAGGAACCGGTGGTGCTCCTTCAGCCTCCGGTGACGGCCGGCGCGATGCAGGCACAGAACCGTCTTGCCGGTGCCGGGGCCGCCGACGACCAGAGTCCTTTCTTCCTTCGGCGAGCTGCCTGATCCTCCGGCACCCTCCCCGGCACCGGTCCCGCGTCGGACTGCGCGCTCCGCCTCCTTGCTCAGCTCGTGGATGCCCGGCAGCTCGAACGACCTGCGCCTCGCCGCGAGGGCGCGCACGATCTCCCGCTCTCTCTCCCGGTCCATCCTCGACGTCCCGCCGTCAACGACTGCCCGCCCGCCCTCGCCGAGCCCGCGGGTAGGGGAATCTCCGCGTGTCCGAGCCTCTGCCGGCCTCCGGCCTTCCCGGGAAGAGCATCAAGCGCCGCTGCCGGTCCGTACCCGGTCGCCGAACAACGCCGGGCACCTCCCGTCCGGCGAGCCGGCCACGAACGCTCGGTCGAGCAGCACGTTGCCGTAGGCGCAGCTCGGCTCCGGCACGAGGGCGCAGGCATGGCACGCGGCCCCGTTCAGCAGCCCGGGGCCGTGGCCCTCCCGCTCGCCGCAGACCGGGTCCATCGAGCACCAGCCCGCCGCCTCCACCGCGGCCGTGAGCAGGCGCAGGAACCGGCGCGGCTGAGCCTGCTGCACCAGCCCCCCGAGCGAGCCCTCGGTGTCGGCCACCGCGACGTAGATGAGGATGCCGGCCAGCGGGGGCTGGTCCGGCTCCCCGCCGGGGCGGCTGTAGATGCGCTCCTTCAGCGACGCCGCGGGGTAGCCGGCATGGCTCTCCAACGCGCGGATCAGCAGGTGCGCCAGCGTGTGCAGCAGCAGGAAGCGCGGCGAGACCAGCGGCCGCGCGGGCAGGCGCACGGGGCCGCCGGCGAGCCGATCGGCGAACGCCTGCGCCCGGCTGCACACGCTGTCTTCGGCCTCCCAGCGCCGCAGGCGGTCTTCGCGCAGGGTGCAGAAGATGCCCTCGCCGTACAGCTCCAGCGCAGGCAGCCAGCCGCTCTCGCCGGTCAGGTCGGGCGGCGTCACCGTCTCGCCGCCCAACCGCCGGAACCCCTTGAGGACCAGGATCTCCTTGAGACGCTCGACCGCGATCAGCCGGTCGACGACGCCGGCGATGCGCCCTGCCGCCCGGTCCAGCCCCCGGACCACCGCCGACCACGCCTCGGTGTGGTGCGCGGTCACGAAGTCCTCGTCTTCGCGCAGGTCGGGGATCGGTTCGACGAGAGCCCGGTACTCGCTCTGCAGCAGGTCGCCGCCGGCGATCGACTGCCCGTAGAGCGGATACCCCCGGTCGATCCCGGCCAGCGCTTCCTCGACCTCGTCCGGCGTGCAGCGCAGGTCCCTCGCGATGCGCCGCAACACGGTCTTCCGATGCAGGGGGGTGCCGGCGCCGCGGAGGACCGCCTGCTGGTCGGAGCTGCCGAACAGACGGTCGATCACGGTGCCGCGGCGGATGCGCGACTCCGGCGGTATCACCAGCGCGGTGACGGTCTCCGGCGCGTGGACGCGCACGTCGTTGATCTCGAGCACCCACGCCGGCTCGTCCAGCGGTCCCGCCGTTTCGGGGAACCACGGCTGTCGCCACGCCCCCTCCCCGAACGGGAAACGCAACGGCAGCGGCCCGGATGCGCGGCACCGACCACAACGAACCACGTGGCCGCCGGCGGCCGGCGCCACGTGCAGGTACGGTTCGTCCCAGTCGGCGCGGCACCGGCGTCGGCCCGGATGCCTGCTCTCGCTCTCGGGGTGCGCCAGCCCGTGCCACGGCACGTCCGCGAGATGGCCGCGGGCGTGGGCGACGACCCAGGGCGCCTGCTCGAGCCGGCCCTGACACCCCCGCCCGTCCGCGCCCCCGCAGACCCGGCTTTCGCCGCGCGGCCGGGACCCAGCCCGCCCATCGTCGCCTTCGGCTCCGCTGGGCGCCCAACCAACCCTGCTGGTGGTCTGCACCGTTCTACGGCGCAGACTACCAGCGTCCGGCGCCGTCCCGGAGGTCCGCCGCCACGGCCGGTAGTGCAGCAGCCCGCACCGCGCGCAACGCATCCAGCCGGGAAACCGCATGGCGGGAACCGGTTGCCCCGTCAGCCGACCGTCCTCGATGCGCGCCACCGGCGGCGAACGCAGCGTGCTGCGCAGGCCGAGAACCGCGCGCACCTGCTCGACGTGCTGAATCTGGTGCTCGACCCCGCACGTCCAGGTGCGGGTGTCCTTCACCGTCACCAGGTAGTCCGGACCGCGCACCACCGCGCCGACGGCGCAGTACTGCAGCAGGTGCGACAGCCGTATTGGAATCGGCTCGTCAGCCATCGCGCCTCGCTCGCGGGCCGGCCACGCCGGGTCCGTGTACGGCAGACGCCATGGCGGCCATCACGCCTCGCCCGCGTAACCGGGCCCGCGCCGGGAGCGGTCACGCCGCCCGGCGTCGCGCTGCTTCACCGACAGCAGGGCGGTGTCTTCGATATTGCGCATCGAATTGAGCGTCCTCCAGCGGCCCGGCCGCGCGCCGTCGAAAGCGCCGAGCAGGCGGTCGGCGCTCTCGTCCCGGCATTGGTAGTGCAGCCCGCGATTCTCGCGGTCGCAGCGGAGCGCCTCGTCGTGCCATTCGTCGACCAGCCGATCGAGGTGGCGCGCGGTAGCGTTCGCGGCATCGCCGGCCGCCCGGCGGCAGCGCCGCTTCAAGGCTTCGACGGCGGCCTGCACCTGGGCGCCGTCCCGGCGGAAGCGGCCGGCGGCGCTGTTGGCGGTCAGGTCGTCGCAACCGTGACGCAGGGCGATGACCAGGGCCGCGTGCAGCGCGCGCTTGCGCACCCGGTAGGTGAACGGCGTCACGCTGGTCGGCTCGACGAAGCGGTAGAACGACTCGTGGTATGGGCGGAAGTTCTCGTAGTGGGACAGGCTGCGCGCCTGGTGCCGGTAGTAGTTGGCGAAGACGAGGCCCGGCACGTCGCCGCGCCCGATGCGGCTGCTGGCCTGGATGTACTCGGCGGTGGTGAGCGGCTGGCCGTTGACGACCATCGCGGCCAACCGGTCGACGTCCACGCCGACCGACAGCATGTTGGTCGCCAGCACCGCGTCCAGGCAGTCCGGCGCGCCGCGCCGGGCGGCCAGCCGGTCGAAGGTGCGGGCGTTCTCCTCCGCCGACGACCGGCTGGTGAGCTGGGCGACGACCGGCTGGCGGCGCCCGCCGGCGCCCGCTGCGGAAGAGCCGGGCGCCGACGCCGCCCCGGCTGCGCGGGCCGCCTGGGCCCGCTCCGCGTCGAGACGCTGGAGAAACGTGCGCACGTCGGTCAGGAAGGTGTTGTGGCTGGCCCCGACGCCGCGAAGGCTGCCGTGGTAGACCACCAGCGTCCACCACGCGTCGAGCAGGTCGCCCGCGTCCGGCTGGCCCTCGAACACCGCGCCCGGCGCCGCCAGCAGGACGGCGGCGAGAGGCGCCAGGCAGTGCTGCCGGTCGAGCCCCGGCGCCAGGTAGCCGACGTACAGCCGCCCCGGCCGCGAGCGGTCGGTGCGGGCGAACCACGAGTCGTCGGCGGACAGGCCGGGCGGCGGAAACACGGCCATGTCGCGGCCGTACAGGCGCCGCACCTGGTCGCGGGCGGTGCGGATGGTGGCGGTCGAGGCGATGTACTTGGGGCGCACGCCGCGCCGTTCGAGCACCGTGTCGACGGCCGCCTCGTAGACGCCGGCCACCGACCCGAGGGGCCCCGCGATCAGGTGCAGCTCGTCCTGTATCACCAGCTCCGGCGGCCGGCGCCTGCCGCGGCCGAAGAACGCCGCCGCGCGCTCCTCCCAGGCCAGCCGCGCGAACTTGTCGATGGTGCCGACGAGCAGCGTCGGCGGTCGCTCGTACAGCGCCTCGTCGACCACGCGGCAGGGCAGCGGACGCCCGTCGCCGAATGCGCACCCGAGGTTGCCGCACAGAAAGCCGGACTCCCGCGGGCCGGCGCGGTAGCCGTACGGCGCGGCGAACGGCCGGCCGCACCAGGGACAGGCCTGCAACCCCAGGAGGGGGCCGGCGCCGACTGCGACACCCGACGCGGCCGCTCGAGCGCCGTCGCCGGCCGGCGGTACGGTGGTCTCCGGCCCTGCCACGACCGACCCCGCGACGGGGCCGGCAGGTCGCGGCGCCGGGGCCGCGACCTGCCTCGCCGCCTCCTCGAGGGTATTGGGACTGGCCGCCGCCCCCACCCACAGCCCGGCCGTGATCGGCTCCTCGCCGAGAGGCGCGGCGCCGAGCCGGCGCAGCCGCTCGAGCGCGCAGACGATGCGCGCCGCCCGTTCGAACTGCTGCCGCGTCAGCAGCCGCAGGGTATAGCGCATGAGCACCGTGGTGCCGCCGCCGGCTTCGCCGTACCGCAGCCGCCGCCAGACGATGAGAAAGGCGATCAGGCCCAGGTAGGCTTCCGTCTTGCCGCCGCCGGTAGGGAACCAGATCAGGTCGAGCACGTCCCGGCACGCGTCCTGTTCGTCGAGGGTCGACTCGATGACCGCCAGCAGGAACGCCAACTGGAACGGCCGCCAGCGGTAGTCCCGCACGTCCCGGTCCCGACCCGCGGCGATGTCGTGCTGGCGCATCTGGTCCAGCATCGCCTGATTGGCCAGCCGGAACGCGAGGGCCGCGTCGTCGTCGCGGCGCAGCCGCTCCACCCCGCCCCGCATTCGTTCCAGCGCCGCGCCCATCCGGGCGCAGATGCGGTTCGCCGCCGCCCGCTCGCCGGCCGCGAACCGGCGCGCCGCCGCGTGCTGCCGGCCGACCCAGGCGCCATAGGCGGCCACGAAGGCCTCGAACCGGGGGATACACTCCCGGAACGTCCCCTTCGCCGCGATGTCCTGCATCACCAGCACGCGGTCGTCGACGCCGTCGACCTGCGTCGTCACCAGCGGCACGTCCACCGCCGGCATGCACGCGGACCGGATCCGCGGTGGCCGGCCCGGCTCCAGCGCCCAGTCGGCCGCCGCGCCGTGGCCGATCGCGTAGATGTGGGTGTCCCGGTACCGGAGCTCGATCTCCTGTTCCTCGTCGGTCAGCAGGGCGGGGTCCACGCGCGGGTACTCGGCCAGCTCCCCTGCCTCGACCACGCACTCGAGACGGGCCTCGAACAGGCGCCGTTCGGCCCGATCCGTGCCGCGCGGCGCCTCGGGCCGACGGTTCGCGAAGACCACGGTCAAGATGTGCCCGTTCCCGTACGGCCGGCGTCGCACGTCGAGCTGGGTCTGCCAGGCAGGAGCTGCGGCCCCCTCGGGGCCCGGAGGAGTCGTCCGAGAGACCTTCGAGAAAGCGGCCGTCACCAGGTCGCCGTCCCGATACGGTCGGCGGCGCAACTTCCGCGTCACGCCAACCGGCGCCTCGGCTTCGCCGTCCGGCCAGATCAGACCGCACTCGAAGGGCGTACGCTCGTAGAGCGCACGGGACCCGCCGCCGGCGTCCGCTTCGCCTCCGTCGCCGCCGGCGTGATCGGCGTCCGGCCGGTGGGCCACGAACCGGCCGGACGCGCCGCGTTCGCGCACCCGCCGGTAGCTCGCCGCGGACGCGGTGACGCGCAGACGCGCATCGCCCCGCACGTAGAAGGACACGCCGACAGACGACGGGGGCACGTAGCGGCGGCGGCCCACCGGCCGCGCCGCGACGCCGCCCTGCGTCCCTTCGCCGCCGACCGGTGCGTCGTCCTCCTCCTCGTCGTCCGGCGGTACCACCGCCGACTCGGACCCGTGCCCTTCCCGAGGGTCCCCGGGTTGCCCCGCCGGAGCGAACCGGGGTTCGTCCTCGTCCTTCTCCGACTGCGCGGGATCGAGCCCGGTCATGCCCCAACCGGCCGGATCGACCGGATGCAGCACCCCGGCCGGGTAGCGTTCGACGGGCGAACCGCGCAACCAGCCGGAACCGGCCGGACCGACGAGTTCGCCGCGCACCCAGTCGAGCAGACGCCGTCGCTGG
Organism: Vicinamibacterales bacterium; assembly: GCA_965207675.1. GTDB lineage: Bacteria > Acidobacteriota > Vicinamibacteria > Vicinamibacterales > UBA8438 > JAJEEA01. Next base: position 891,942 of record CBDBMY010000011.1, on the reverse strand, counting down.
ACGCGGAGACCGGACCCGGCCGACCCCCCTCCCGCCGCCCCCGCTCCATTGCGTTCTTGCCCGCCGCCGCGCTCGCTTCCGGTCCCGGCCGGCCCGCGCTCGGAACCGTTCGGCTCGATGCCATCGCGCTCGGGCTTGCGCCGGGCTCGGTCCACCGGGCGCCCGCCGTTCTCGGGACAATGCGGGATCGTCATCACGAGGCCGTCATTCCAGGCGCAGGACTCCGCCAGCGGGCGTTGGACAAAGGCCGGACACCGACGACCCAACATTGACCCATGACGAATAGAATCATATTCTAGCCACCATGAGCACGACCGTGCATCTCCCGGCCGACCTACTCGCCGCCGTGGACCGCGAGGCGCAAGGACGCAAGATGAGCCGGAACCGCTACATCATCAGGGCCCTCGAGCGCGCGCTGGCCACCGAGACGGCGTGGAGCGCCAGGTTCGTCGAAGAGCTGGCGGCGGCGCAGGCCGATGGCGTGAGCGCGACCCTGGAGGATCTTCGCAGCCAAGTCGCCGCGCACAGGACGAGGAAGGGGCCGCCCGCGCTTTGACCTACGTGCTCGATACGAACACACTCTCTTTCGCCCTCGCGGGCGATCCGTCGGTGTGCCGGCGCATGCTGTCGGAGTCGCGTACCGACGTCCGGTTGCCGCAGCCGGCGGCGGCGGAGATCGAGTACGGACTCGCACGCCTGCCCGCGTCCAGGAAGCGCGACCGCCTGATCGAGCGCTTCCACGTGTTCCTCGCGGAAATACCCCGCATGGCGTGGACGGACGCGGTCAGCCGGGCGTTCGGCGCGGCCAAGGCCGACCTGGAACGCCGCGGCGTCCGGATCGAGGACTTCGACGTCGCCATCGCCGCCCATGCGCTCGCCGGCGACGGCACCCTGGTCAGCGACAACGTCGACCACATGCGCCGCATTCCGGGTCTTCGCGTCGAGAACTGGCGAAGGCCCGATCCAGGGGCGCCGCGAGGGCGACAGCGACACGCGGACGGCCGTTCGACCGGGTGAGGCGGCGAACGGGCGTCCCCACGCGTCGACCGGCGGCGTCGTCCAGCCCGTCGAGGCGTTCGACCGGGTGAGGCGGCGAACGGGCGTCCCCACTGCCCCGAACCACGATGCGGGACCGGGCACGGTAGCGCCCCCGAACCACCACGCGGGATCGGGCGTGGTCGGAGCACGCCCGGCCGCGAGCAGCGGTCCCCACGGGTCGGGTCTTCTCCGGATGTCACCGGTCGAGCAGGTTCCGGTGCACCACCGCCACCCCGTGCATGTAGCCGCCGAACCGGGCGAAGCGGGGGTCGGCGGCGAGGAAGATCTCCTCCCGCGCCGCCTCGTCGCGACCCCACGCCTCGTGGTAGAGCCCGCGATACAGGTGGGCGTAGAAGCGCGCGCTCGCCTGCACCCCGGCCGCGGCCAGCACCTCCTCGGGCGTCATTCGGCCGCGGAACATCTCGTAGATCTCGGGCATGGGCCGGCGCCGGTCCCGGCCCACCGGGAGCAGCGCCGCCAGCGCCGCCTCCGGCGACTCGCCGCGGGCGACGCAGAGGAAGTGCCACGCGGCGTTCTCGACGTCGTTGGGGTTGACGATGCGGTGGTCCTCGAACTGCCGGCGGCAGTCGTCGTAACGCCCCGCGTAGTAGAGGGCGATGCCCCGCTGCCAGAACTGGGGGGCCGCGTCGGGCCGCGCGCGGGCCACCTGGTCGAAGCCCGCCACCGACTCGTCGATGCGGCCGGCGAGGAAGTCGGCCTCGGCCTGGCGCATGATCTGGCCCGCCGACTGGGCCTCGACGGCGCCGGCGCCCGCCGCGAGCAGCAGGGCGGCCGCCCCGACGCGGGACATTGTCGGAATGATCCTCGGCATGATCTCACCTCAATCCTGACGACAGGCGCCGTCCGTGCTGCGGCGCGGACTGCCGAGCAGACAGTATACGCAGGCCGTGCGCGGGCCGGCATCCCGGGGCGCGCGCGAGGCGACGCCGGCGCCGGTCAGGCTGGCCATTCCGGTGTGTTTCCCGGCGGCGTCGCCTCTATCCTGTCGTGCCCCCTCGCCTGTCGGCCGGCCCCCGACCCGCCGACCGGCCGCCGCCCTTCAGAAGGAATCGACCGGCCCCGAATGCGCCCGCCGGGCCGCGCTATAATCGGCCGATACGCAGTACGTGCGTCGCCGGGAAACCCCGCGCACGAGAACGACAAGGAGAACGAGAAATGAAGAAGATGCTGCTGTTGGGCGTCGCGTTGCTCGTGGGCTTCGCGACCGGCACTCCCGCGGAGGAGCAGGTCGCCGACATGACCTTCTTCCTGACCAGCGCCGGCCCCGGAGACGGCGCCAACCTCGGCGGCCTCGAGGGGGCCGACGCCCACTGCCAGTCGCTGGCCGCGGCGGTGGGGGCCGGCGACAAGATGTGGCGGGCGTATCTCAGCACCACCGGCGAGGGCGGCGTCGACGCCCGCGACCGCATCGGCACCGGCCCCTGGCAGAACCACGCCGGCGTGGTCGTCGCGCGCGACCTCGACACGCTCCACTACGAGAACAACCTGACCAAGGAGACGGTGCTCAACGAGCAGGGCGGGATGACCCCCGGCCGGGGCGACAGCCCGAACCAGCACGACATCCTGACCGGATCGTACCTGGACGGCACGGCCGTCATGAGCGACGGGGACACCACCTGCGGCAACTGGATGTCGAACGCGGACGGCGAGGGCAGCGCCATGGTCGGGCACTTCGACCGCACCGGAGGCGGCCCGAACCCCAACTCGTGGAACTCGGCCCACGGCTCGCGCGGCTGCAGCCAGGCCAACCTGCAGGCGACGGGCGGCAACGGCTACTTCTACTGCTTCGCCACCAACTAGGGCCGCCGGCGTGCGCCGGCGACCCCGTCGCATCGTCCGCGACGGGGCGCCGGCGGCGCCGCCGCGCTCTCGCGGCGCCCGGGCGGACCGGTCCCGAGCCGGGTCGCCCCGGGCGCGCGAGTCTCCGGTTCCGATGCCTCGATCCCCCCGCCCGCGGACCCCGTCGGCCCCGGCACCACCGGGGAGTGACGGCCCCCGGCGCCGGCGACCCTCTTCTACGCTCGGCTACACCCCCGCGTTCCTGATCCTCTTCGCGTCGACCGGCCTCGGGATCGCCTTGGCCCTCACCGCCAGCCGGCCGATCCCGGAATCGGAGGTCGTCGACCGCCCCGTCGAGGTGACCGCCGACGGCTACGTGTCGTCGGACACCTGCCGGGCCTGCCACCCCTCGGAGTACGAGAGCTGGCACGGGTCGTACCACCGGACGATGACCCAGCGCGCGACCCCCGACACGGTGAGCGCCGACTTCGACGGCGTGCGGGTCGACGCGGTCCACGGGGACCCGATGCAGCTCGATCGTCACGGGGACGAGCTGTGGGCGGAGTTCGACGACCCCGGCTGGGAGGGGCCCGATGCCGAGCGCCCCCGCATCCGGCGGCGCGTGGTCATGATGACGGGGTCGCACCACCAGAACGTGTACTGGTACGCGACCGGGCACGACCGCGGGCTGAACGTGCTGCCGGGGGCGTACCTGCTCGACGAAGAGAAGTGGGTGCCGCGCAGCTCGCTCGTGCTGCACCCGCCGGGGCAGTCGCTGGCCATGCTCGACGGCCATTGGAACGCGGTGTGCATCGTGTGCCATACCACCCAGGGCCGCACCGCCTTCGACACGCCCTACCGCTCGGTGCCGTTCGCCGAGCAGGCGATCGACACGACGGTGGCGGAGTTCGGCATCGCCTGCGAGTCGTGCCACGGCCCCGCGGAGGCCCATATCGAGGCCAACCGCAACCCCCTGCGCCGCTACGGGCGCCACCTCGCGGGAGACGGCGACCCGACCATCGTCCTGCCCGCCAATCTCGATCCGGTGCGGTCGTCGCAGGTCTGCGGACAGTGCCACAGCGTGTGGGAGTACTACGACGCCGACGACGAGAGGCGGGCGAGCCGCGAAGGACTGCCCTACCGTCCCGGCGACGAGCTGCGGGACACGCGGTTCATCGTCCAGCCCGCGGCCGACCGCACCTCGGCGGACATCCGGGCGCTGGTCGCCGCCGACCCCGACTTCGTCCGCGGGTCGTTCTGGCCCGACGGCACCATCCGGGTCTCGGGCCGCGAGTACAACGGGCTGCTCGACTCGCCCTGCTTCCGCGACGCGGAGACCCCGGAACGCACCCTGAGCTGCTTCTCGTGCCACGCCATGCACAAGACCGCCGACGACCCGCGGACCGTCGCCGGGTGGGCCGACACCCACCAGGTGTCGGCGGGCATGGACGGCGACGAGGCCTGCCTGCAGTGCCACGAGCCGCTGCGCGCGGACCCCGCCGCCCACACCCGGCACGCCCCGGAGTCGGCGGGCAGCCGCTGCTACAACTGCCACATGCCGTACACGAGCTACGGGCTGCTGAAGGCGATACGCAGCCATACGGTGGGGAGTCCGTCGGCGGCGGAGACGGTGCAGTTGGGGCGGCCAAACGCCTGCAACCTGTGCCACCTCGACAAGACCCTGGCGTGGACCGCGGAAACACTCGACGAGTGGTACGACATGCCCGTCCCCCCGATGCGGAACGGCGACCGCACGGTGGCGGCGGGGCTGCGCTGGATGCTGGCCGGCGACGCGGGCCTGCGGGCCCTCACCGCCTGGAGCATGGGCTGGAAGCCGGCGCAGGAGGCCTCCGGCACGACCTGGATGGTGCCCCACCTCGGCGAGGCCCTCGGCGACCCCTACGACGCGGTGCGGTTCATCGCGGCCCGCTCGCTGCGCAGCCTGCCCGGCTACGCCGACCTCGACTACGACTTCGTGGCCCCCCGGCAGGCGCGCGTGGACGCGGCGGTCCGGGTGCTCCAGGAATGGCGCGCCTCGCCGGCCGCCCGCCTGCGGCGCGAGCCCGAGCTGCTGGTCGACCCGCGCGGCGAGCTGCGGGTCGACGCCATGCGGCGGCTGTTCGACGCCCGCGACCGGCGGCCCCTCTTCCTCCGAGAGTAGTGGCTCAGCAACCCCGTCGCGACGTCGACTACCCGGTCCGCCACCTCCGCTTCGGCTGGTGGTCGCTTCTCGTCTTTCTCTCCGTCGGCTTCGTCCTCGAGCTGCTGCACGGGTTCAAGGCGGGCTTCTACCTGGACGTGACCAACGAGACGCGGCGCCTCATGTGGACCCTGGCCCACGCGCACGGCGCCCTCCTGGGCCTCGTCCATGTCGCCTGGGGGGTGTGCCTGCGGGCGTTCCCCGAGCTCGGGGACGGCAGTCAGCGGCTGGCCTCGCGCTGCCTCGTGGGGGCGAGCGTGCTGCTGCCGGGCGGGTTCTTCGCGGGGGGGGTGCAGCTCTACGGGGGCGATCCGGGGCTGGGTATCACCGTCGTACCGGTGGGGGCGGCGTGCCTCGCCACGGCGGTGTTCCTGACCGCCCGCGCCACCCGGCGGATCGGATAGCGGAGCGCTGCCGCCAACGCCCCACCCGCCCGTGTTCGCCGTCCGGCCCGGGACGGCGTGCCGTCAGCGGCCAACCGACCGGATCCTCCAGGGAAGTAGCGCCTCGGACCAAGTCGTCCCTCCGCGGGGTCAGCGTCTCTGCCGAGGCGGCGGTCCCGTGGCGCGGACTACCCCCCCGCGAAGAACCCGCCCGGCAGCGCGCTGTCCGCCCGACCCGATCCGTCACGTTCCCGGCACGAACTACTCGGGCGAACAGTGCGCTTGGCGGCACCCTGCCCGCAGCAACCCAATCCGTCGACAGCAGGCGCCGTTCCACGGCGCGAACTATTGCTCGGCCGCGGTCACCGTGATCTCGACCTCGGCGTGCGAGATCAGCATGGCGTCGCTGACGAAGGCGCGCAGCGTGTAGTCGCCCGGCTCGTCCAGGGTGACGGTGGTCTCGAACGTGCCCGACGTCCAGCCGTCGCCGTCCATCCCCTCTTCCCACTCCTGATAGCCGTACGGCTCGAACTCGCCGTCGGCGGGTCCGCGGTACACCGCCCACAGCACCGAGATGTGGTTCCGGGTCGGGGTCGGGCGGGTATAGCTGGGGATGTTGTCGGGAATCTGCGGCGCGCCGGGCGGCGGCACCAGCGTCGGGTCGCGGCGGCGCCGCGGGATGCTGTCGTCGCGCTCGGCGACGGGCCTCGGCAGATCGTCGTCGGTCACCCGGGCGGTGAGGGTCACCGGAGTCCCCACCGCGACCGTGTCGTGGCTCGCCTCGACGCTGGCCACCGGGTGGATGTTCGTGTACAGCTGGTCCACGCCGCGGCCGAACTGCGTCCGGGCGTTCGACGTGATGGTGTTGACGTCGATCTCCCACTCGGGCTGCAGCCAGCCGTAGGCCCGCTGGGTGCTCCCCTGCCGGGTCACCTCCCAGATCAGCTCGGCGTCGCGGGGGAAGTCCGCCGGCACGTGCACGTCGAACTGGTACCGGTTGGTGCGCGGATAGAAGTAGGTGGGCTGGCCGCGGTCGGGCTCGCCCGGCGAGAAGAAGTTGTCCTCGCCCACCGGCACGTTCGGCCGCTCGCGGTAGTTGCGGTTCAGGTAGCCGTAGTGGAACTGGTAGCTCCCGTCCTCGTTCCGGGTCCACCCCTCGAAGATGGGCTGGATGTCCTGCCCCGAGTCGAAACGCTGCTGGGGCTGGGCCACGATGGGCACGTCGCGGCGGCTGACCTGCGCCGTCGCGCTCGCAGCCGCGGACAGCACCAGTACCGCCCCCAAGCCAATGGCGAGCCACCGTCGCACGGCCCGTCGACCTAGAAACTGCATGCTCACTTTCCGTTTCCCTTCTGCTGCTGAAAAAAAACCCTCTGCGGGAGCCGCGGCGGCCCCCGCAGAGGGCATGGGTCTAGCCCGAAATCGTCGCCTGCGGCTACGCTCGCCGCCCGACCGGGTCTCCCCGGGCGTCCGCGCCTTCCCACGACGCAGACGCCCGGCTGAACGCGAAACCGGCCGCCGCTAGTCGTTGTCGGCGTTCCGGGCCTCGAGCTCGGCCGCGTACTCCTCCTCGCTGAGGTCGTGCCAACTGATCCAGGCGAAGGCCATCTCGTCGACGGTGCGGCTGCCCCCGCCGGTCCAGTTCTTCGGATCGTGGTTGCCGCGGTTCGCCTGCGTGTTGTCGTGATAGCTGATCACGTGCAGGGTCGTGCCCGCGGGGTACACCGGCTGCGCGTTGTCCTCGTAGTTGTAGACGATGTGCCAGTTGAAGTCGAAGTTGGCGCAACTGACCATCTCCGTCGACCCGTTCGGGTAGATCAGCTCCAGGCACTGCCGGGTCCCCAGGAAGTGCATGTGGGGCTGGAAGCCGGTGAGCTTCCCGGGCAGGTACATCTTCTGGTAGCCGTCGTGGCGGGTCACCTGGCCGGCCGGGATGTCGAGCTCGCCGGCCTGCCCGAGCTGCCGCGAGTAGAGGATGTGCTCGGGCTCGTAGTCCTCGGGATAGAGCACGAACCCGAGGTCCGTCTGGTCGGTCACTTCCTCGCCCACCGAGTGGTAGTGGAAGCTGAACCGCACCCGCGCGTCGCCCGGGAAGAGCCGCCCCGTGCCGTCGGGATACACGTCGGCGTTCTTGCCCACCGCGTACTCGTTCAGGAACGCGTCCTCGGAGCTGTCGTTGAGCAGGGCGTCGGGATCGGTCACCGCGTAGGTCAGCGCGTGGTGCACCACCCGCAGGTCGCCGGCCCGGGTCTGGATGGCCTTGATGTAGCGGTCGTCGGGGATGCCCGAGGGCACGATGTAGTCGCCCCACCAGTCGCCCGCCTCGGACGGCACGGTGTGCGGCGGCGAGGTCACGATGACGTCGGGCTCGATGGTCCAGGCCCCGAACTCCTGGAACTCGACCGCGGCCGGCGCGTCCTCGGGGTTGCCCCGCGGCGCCCCGTTCTGCACCCAGTTGCCGACGGTCAGGATCTCGTCGTCGCTCAGCGACTTGTCGTCCTTGAAGCTCTGCACGCCCACCTTGGGGTCGATGTGCCACGGGGGCATCTCGCGCGCCTCGACCTTGGCGCGGATGGAACGGGCCCACGGCCGGGTCTCCTGGTAGGTCATCAGCGACATCGGGGCCATGTTGTTCGGCCGGTGGCATACCTGGCAGGAGCGCTGCAGGATCGGCTCGATGTCCTTGTGGAACGTCGGGTTCTCCGGCGCCTCGGCCGCGGCCAGGGCCGGGACCATCACCGCTGCTGCCGCCAGACAGCCGAGCACGAATCTGGCGCTTCTCATTCCCCTCACCTCCATGAGTCCCGAATCGCCGAGCGGGCGGACGCACCAGTCGCCCGAAAACGTCGAACTCGTGTCGAAGCAGTTTACCGATGCGGGGGCCGGCTGTCCACCACAAACTCGCTCCACCGGACGCGCAGAACGCCATGACGGCCCCCCGGAGAACGCCGCCCCGCGCCGCCCTGGAGACCCCGGCGGGCAGGGAGGACTGCTAGGATCGCGACATGATCCCGGACACCGCGCCGCGGAAGCAGACCGTCGAGGTGAACGGCAAGCGCATGGCCTACGTGGAGACGGGCCGGGGCGATCCCGTCGTCTTCCTGCACGGCAACCCGACCTCGTCGTATCTCTGGCGCAACGTCATGCCACACGTGGCGCCGCTGGGGCGCTGCATCGCCCTCGACCTGATCGGCATGGGCGACTCGGAGAAGCTGGAGGACTCCGGACCGGGACGGTACCGCTTCGTAGAGCACCGCGAGTTCCTCGACGGCGCCCTCGCCGCCCTCGGCGTCTCGTCGAACGTGGTCTGGGTGGTTCACGACTGGGGGTCGGCCCTCGGGTTCGACTGGGCGAACCGGCACCGCGGCGCGACCCGGGGCATCGCGTACATGGAGGCGCTGGTCCGCCCCCTGACGTCGGCGGAATGGCCGGAGGCGGCGCGGCGGGTCTTCCAGGGGCTCCGCTCGGACGCCGGCGAGGGGATGGTGCTCGAGAACAACGTCTTCGTCGAGCGGATCCTGCCCGGTTCGATCCTGCGGCGGCTCACCGAGGCGGAGATGGCCGTCTACCGGGCGCCCTACGCCGAGCCGGGCGAGTCGCGGCGGCCTACCCTGACATGGCCGCGCGAGATTCCCATCGACGGCGAGCCCGCGGACGTGACGCGTATCGTCAGGGACTACGCCGAGTGGATGAGCACGAACGACCTGCCCAAGCTGTTCGTCAACGCCGACCCGGGAGCGATCCTGACCGGGGCGCAACGCGAGTTCTGCCGCGGCTGGAAGAATCAGGAGGAGGTGACGGTCCCGGGGCGGCACTTCATCCAGGAGGACTCGCCCGACGGGATCGGGCAGGCGGTGGCCACCTTCGTGCGACGGCTCCGGGCATGACGGCGCGGCCCTGAATGGCGCCCATTCCATGGAGTGGGCCGGCCGAACATCGTCGGAACGCGGCGACCGAACGAGCGCCCACGACAACCGCACCGGGCGCAAGACCCGGCCGAGGCCAGCCGGTGAACGGCCCGTCAGCGAGCGAAGGGAGACATCGCGATGACGAACGGCGGCGGGGCCGACAACCGGCCGAACGTCCGGCAGGGCGCGCTTCCGCCCGGGCTGTACCAGGTGACCCAGGTCGACGACGCCGGGCGGCTGTTCATCTCGCCCGTCATCCACGACTGGGACGCGGTCTCGTCCCGCGGCATCGACACCATCATCGACCTCGAGGGCGGCCTCGACATCGGCGTGCCGACGGTGCCCAACCAGATCCTCTACGTCTACTTCCCGATCCTCGACGAAAACCTGCCCGACCTCGAGAAGCTCGACGCCGTCGCCGCCCTCGGCGCGACCCTCGTCGCCCGCGGGCACCGCGTGCTCTCGCACTGCGGGATGGGGTTCAACCGCTCGGCGCTGGTGGCCGGCCTGATCCTGAACCGGCTGGGCATGCCGGGTCCGCAGGTGGTCCGGCAACTGCGCGCCCGCCGCGGCGGGGCGCTCTTCAACGAGCACTTCGCCAACCACCTCGAAGCGCTCCCCTGAACGGCGCCGAGAAAGAGGCCGGTCGGGCCCTCGGCTGGCCCCGCGCCACCGACGCCCTGGCTTGGCTTGCCGGAACGCTCGCCTTAGGCCTCTACCGCGCGTCCGGCTCGCGCGAGATGTCCGGCGGACTGGGCTCGGCGCCCAGCTTGCGGAGGAGCGCCGCGGTGGTGTCCGACTTGATGAAGTTGCCGCCGGTGTGGACGCCCTCGGCGATGACGAGCGGGGTCCAGCCCCGGTGGTTCCTGGCGTTGACGTCGGCGCCACGGTCGACCAGGAACTGCACGATCGAGTCGGCCCGCTCGCGCCAGGCGGCGCCGTGCAGGGCGGTGTCGCCGGCCTCGTTGGCGGCGTTGACGTCGGCGCCGAGCTCCACCAGCAGGTGGACCGCCTCGAGGGCCTCGCCCTCGGGCGAGCGGGTGATGCCCGGCTCGTGCCCCACGCCCGCCGCCATCATGAGCGGGGTGGTGCCGTTGCGGGTGGGAATGAAGGGGTCGGCGCCGTGCTCGAGGAGCAGGCGCATGACCGCGGTGTCGTTCGCGCGCGCCGCGATCAGGAACGGCGTCCCCTCGGTGAGGTTGCCCAGGTGGCCCTTCACCTTGATGCCGAAGCCGGGGGTGCCGTTCGTGCGGGCGTCGGGGTCGGCCCCGTGGTCGAGCAGGGCGCGGACGGTGCGCAGCCGGTCGGGGGCGTGCATGCCGCCGAAGATGCTCCACTGGTTGCCCTCGGCCACCCCGTTGGAGAGGTCGTTCAGCTCGGTGTCCCACTCGCCCGCCGCCCAGTGCAGGGGGGTGTAGCCGGGACCGACGTTGGGGTCGGCCCCGCGGCTCAGGAGGAGCTCGACGTAGTCGACGTGGCCGCGGATGGTGGCGACGACGAGGGCGGTGGTCCAGTTGCCGGACACCGCGTTCACGTCCGCCCCGGCGTCGAGCAGGGCCCGGGTCACGGCCGCGTGGGCATCCCGCGCCGCGAGGAGAAGCGCGGTGTAGCCGGTGGTGGTCCGCGCGTCGACGTCGGCGCCGTGCTCGATCAGCGCCTCGACGACGTCGACGTGCCCCTCCCAGGCCGCCCACATCAGCGCGGTCTGGCGGTGGTAGCTCTCGCTGGCGTTCACGTCGGCGCCGGCCGCGACGAGACGGTCGACGGTGTCGCGGACGCCGCTGCGCGCGCAGGTCATGAGCGCCGTCTCGCCGTTCGCCTGCGCGGCGGCGGCGGCGGCGCCGGCCGCGAGCAGCCGCCCCACCATCTTGGAGCTCGCGTTGGTGCAGGCGAGGGTGAGGGGGGTGACGCCGTACTGGTCGGCGCGGTCGACGTCCGCGCCGGCCGCGATCAGCAGATCGGCGATCTCCGCGTCGTCCCACTGGGCCGCCCAGTGGAGGGCGGTGACGCCGTCCGGGCGGCTCGCGTTCACCGACGCACCGTCCGCCAGCAATGTGCGCACGGCTGACGTGTGCTGCTGCCGGGCCGCCTCGACGAGCGAGAGATCATCGGCGGGGGCGGCCGCGAGCGGGGCCGCGACGAGCAGTCCGAGCCCGACGCCGATAACCGATCTGCTGTTGATGCGCATCGTCACGTCCTCTTGCGGTTCTGCCCGCCGCGCGCGGCGGGCCTTGCTCTCGTACGGTGACCGGTCGCTCCCTTGCGCCCGCGCTCTACACGCCGGACACGATCGGCAGGTCGCCGGTCGCGTCGCCGAGCCGCTCGGCCGGGATCCCCATCTTGCCGAGGACCGTCAGGTGCATGTTGGCCAGCGGCGTCCCCTCCGCCAGCCGCACGTGCCGGCCGCCCTTGATGGTGCCGCCCCCGCCACCGGCGAGGACGATGGGCAGGTCGAGCGGATCGTGCGCGTTGCTGTTCCCCATGCCCGCGCCGTAGATGACGGCGGAGTGATCGAGCAGCGAGCCGTCGCCGTCCTGCGTCGCGGCCATCTTCTCGAGGAAGCGCGCGAACATCTGCATGTGGAACGTGTTGATCTTCGACAGCTTGGCGAGCTGCTCGGGCCGCTGCCGATGGTGCGACGTCGGGTGGTGCGGGTCGGCGACCCCGATCTCGGGGAACGTGCGCACGCTCTTCTCGCGGCCCACGAGGTACGTCGAGACCCGCGTCAGGTCGGCCTGGAACGCCACCAGCATCAGGTCGAACATGAGGTCGGCGTACGCCTCGAGGCGGGCGGGGACGCCGGCCGGCTGCACCACGTCGGGCAGCTCGCGGTCGCTCTGGCTCTCGGCGATCTGGATGCGGCGCTCGATGTCGCGCACCGAGTCGAGATAGCCGGCGAGCTTCGAGCGGTCGCCGCGGCCGAGCTGCCGCTGCAGGTCGGTGATCTCGGCGCTGACCGAGTCGAGGATGCTGCGGTCGCGGCGCAGCGCCCGCAGGCGCGCCTCGGTCTCGGTGGTGCCGACGGCCCCGAACAGGTGCTCGAACACCGCGCGGGGGTTCGTCTCCATCGGCAGCGGGGTGTTCTTGTCGCTCCACGCGAGGGTGGCGCTGTAGGCGCAGCCGTAGCCGTCCTCGCACTGCCCGGCGAGGTCGTTGGCCTCGAGCGACAGCTCGAGCGAGGCGAGCTGGGTGTCCTCGCGCAGGTCGCGGGCCGCGAGCTGGTCCATCGACACGCCGACCTCGAGGGTCGCGTTCGTGGTGCCCGACGCCTTCATGGCGTGCGCCCCGGTGAGGAACGCGGCCTGACAGCGCGAGTGGTCGCCGTCACCCTCGTCCAGCCACTGCTTGGCCTCCTCGTTGGCCATGCCGCTGAGCACCAGCACCTGGTCCCGCACGGGGGCCAGGGGGGTCAGGATGGGCGTGAGTTCCAGCTTGCCCTCGGCCGCCGGCACCCAGTAGGGCATGCTCATGCCGTTGGGCACGTACACCGCCCCGAGGCGCTTCACCGGCCGCGCCGCGGTGAGCCGCGTCGCCTGCAGGGCCGGCACCATCCCGTCGAGCAGAGGCAGCGCCACGCTCGCCCCGAGTCCCCGCAACACCGTCCGGCGAGACAGGCACTTCTTGGTGATGAACATCAGTCACTCCTCATCGCATGCTTGCGGCCGGCCGTCCTTCTACTTCCGCCACCGCTCCCGCACGATTCCGTCCATAGAGCCGCCCACCGTCCGAACACAACCAATCCGAATGTTCCTCCGAGTCAGACCCACCCCGAACCGGCGAAGAAACACGGACAAGACTGCGCCTGGTAACCCCCCTGAACCCCGCCGCTCGGGGGCGCCGCGTCACGGCGCAACCGCCGCCGTCGCGGCCGCGTCCTGCGCCATCCTCATCCGGAACGGCGGGCTCTCCACGATACCGAGAATCAGCGACGACCACCGGTGGTCGTCGGCCGCCGACTCGCTCAGAATCCGCCGCACCGCGGGCATGTCGGGGGCCCCGACGGCGCGCCCGAGCGCATAGGTCAGGAGCTTCTCGGTGACCGTGCGCACGAACTCGCCGCGGCGCTCGAGCAGGGCCTCGCGGAAGTCGGCGGGGCCGCTGAACGCGGTGCCGTCGGGCAGCACCCCCGAGGCGTCGATCGGCGCCCCGCCGTCGTCGTCGCGCCACTGCCCGATGCCGTCGAAGTTCTCGAGCGCGAAGCCGAGCGGGTCCATCCGCTGGTGGCACGAGGCGCAGGCCGGGCTCTGCCGGTGCTGCTCCATCTGCTCACGGATGGACGCCCCCTCGCCGGCCGCCCCGGTCTCCTCGAGGGCCGGCACGTTGGGCGGCGGGGGCGGCGGGGGCGCGCCGAGGATGTTGTCGAGCAGGTACTTGCCCCGCACCACCGGCGAGGTCCGCGTCGCGTACGACGTCACGGTCAGGATGCTCGCGTGGCCGAGCAGGCCGGCCCGGCGCGGGTCGGGCATGCCCACGCGCCGGAAGTGCGCGCCGTAGACGTTGGGGACGCCGTAGAACCGCGCGAGCCGCTGGTTCAGGTACGTGTGGTCGGCCGTCAGCAGCTCGACGAGGGGCCGGTCGTCGCGGATCTGGTGCTCGAGGAACAGCTCGGTCTCGCGCCCGAACGCCTCGCGCAGGTTGTCGTCGAACTCGGGGTACGCGCTCGCGTCGGGGTCGATGGCCCGCAGGTTCCGGATGAACAGCCACTGCCCGCCGAAGTTCCGGGCCAGCGCCGACGCCCTCGGGTCGGCGAGCATGCGGCTCACCTGGGCGGCGAGCACGCCGGGCTCGCGGAGGGCGCCGCTCTCCGCCGCGTCGAGCAGCTCGTCGTCGGGGATGCTGCTCCAGAGGAAGAACGACAGCCGCGAGGCCAGCTCGAGGTCGCTGATGGCGTAGACGCCGCCCTCGTCGACATCCACCGGGTCGCGCTCGACGCGGAACAGGAACTGCGGCGACACCAGCAGCCGGGCCAGCGCCTCCTGAACGCCGCGCTCGAAGCCGCCCTCGCCCCGGCCGGCGTCGTAGAACGCCATCAGCGTGTCGACGTCCGCGCCGGTGACCGGCCGCCGGTAGGCGCGCCGGGCGAGCCCGCCCAGGATCTCCCGCGCGCAGGCGGCCTCGGCCTCGGCGCTCGTCCCGTCGGGGCGGCACACGAAGATGCGCCGCCGGCTCGCGGTGTCTCCGGGGCCGGTCGGGTTGAACGGCCCCTCGAGCCGCACGAAGTCGACGTCCATGCGCGGCGCTTCGTAGGTCGAGCTGGTGTGCCGCGGCGGCAGCAGGGTCGGCGGCGGCCCCTCGGTCAGCACGCTCTTGCGGACGAACGCGACGCCGAGGGTGTGCATGCCGGCCGGCGCGTCGAAGCGCGCCTCGAGCGCCTCGTCGGCGGTGAGCTGGTAGCGCGACGTGCGGTAGATGCCCGACCCCGTGCACGCGGGGTCGTCGTCGCCCGGGGTCGTGCACCGGCCGCCGATCTCCAGCCGGGCGATCCGCACCCCGTCGAGCAGGACGTCGATCTCCTCGCGGGTGGCGATGGCGCGTATCTGCGAGTTGGTGAAGTTGCGCCCGAGGCGGACCTTGACGACGTACTCGCCGTCGAGCGGGAAGTAGTGGCGCACCGCGATGCCGCCGCGGGTGCCGTAGGGCAGGTCCTCGCCCATCCGCTCGTCCTGCCGCATGCCGCGCGACACGCGGAACGTCTCGACCGCGGGCCCCGCCGACGGGTCGCCGACAGCGAGCTGGCTGATGCGGCGGGCCGCGAACAGGTAGCGGCCGAGCAGGGTCGGCGATATGGACAGGACTTCGGCGATGTTGTCGAAGCCCTGGTCCGACTCGTCGGGCGGCAGCAGGGCCTCGACGTCGATCTCCAGATCGAGGAGGTCCCGCACCGCGTTGCCGTACTCGAACCGGTTCAGGCGGTGGTCGGGGGGGCGGCCCGGGTTCGGATTGGCGGCGGCGGCCGCGTCGAGCTCGGCCTCGAGCCCCGAGACGAAGGCGTCGAGGACCTGCGGGTCGGGGCGGCGCCGCCCGGGCGGGGGCATCGCGCCGCTCCGCAGCTTGCGCACCACCTTCTCCCAGGTCTCGGCCCCGGCCGCGACGGCGTGGACGTCGGCGCGGTCGAGCAGCAGGCCAGCCGTCCGGGTGCGGGCGTTGTGGCACACGACGCAGTACTCGTCGAGGAGCGCGCGGGGGTCGGGAGACGGCGCCTCGGCGGCGGGGCGGGCCGCGGCGCTCGCCTGCGCCTGCGTAGATGCCTCCGCCGGGGAGGCCGTCCCGAAGCCGGCGCCAGCGAGCCACAGCAGGATGCACGCGCCGGAACCGAGTCGCGCGGGTTGGACCATCTCGCCCTCCTGCCGGTCGCGTGCCGCGAACCGCCTTCGGCCGGTCCGCCGGACTGCACACTACCTCGCGGCGAGTGTAGGCGCAGCGTGCCGCGGCGTCAAGGGTTGACCGGGACGTCTGGTAGGATGGGGAGTGTGGTCGCGCCGAGAGACGGGTCCGGCCGCGAGACACCTTGGAGACCGTAGGCGGTTCCCAGTGCCGGCCTGGAGACGCGGATGCCCTTCGACCTGTTGGCGGCCAACGCCGCGCCCGCCCTCTCCTTGACCTCGGCCACCCTGGCCACATTCCTGCTCGGCATCATTACCTTTCTGCTCGGCATGGTAGTGTGGTTCCTGCAGCGGGAGATCAAGAGCAACGATGAGGCGCACAAGCAGCTGAAGGCGGGCATCGACGAGACGCGCCGCGAGCTGAAGACGGACATCAGGGCGATCGAGACGGACGTCAAGCAACTGCTGGCGGGCCAGTCCCGCATCGAGGGGCTTCTGCAGGGCGTCCTGGGCGATCATGGGCGCGATTCGGCTTCTTGACCGTCCGGCAGGGAGGATTCAGATGGGCCATCGTCGTTTCGGACTGCCAGTCCTCGTCACGATCATCGCGGTGCTCGGCCTGCAACCCGCCCCCGCCGCAGGTCAGGAGCGGGCCGCAGGGACCGACGACGCCTCGGCGTGGACGATGCCCCGCCTGCCCGACGGCCAGCCCGACCTGCAGGGCTTCTGGACCACGCAGACGTTCACGCCGCTCGAACGGCCCCGGCATCTGGGCGACAAGGCGTTCTACTCCGAGGAGGAATGGGCCTCGCTGCAGGCGCAGCTCACGGCGGAGGGCGTCGATCCGCTGGCCGGGAACGTCATCAACATCGAGGACCCCGAGGAGCGGGAGCAGCGGCTGTACCAGGACAACCGCGACCCCAGCTACGTCCACTACGACAACGAGCTCTGGCTGCGGACACCGGTCCCGAAGGGGCTGTCGACCCTGCGGACCTCGCTGATCACGGACCCGCCGAACGGTCGCATCCCCGCCACCGTCCCTGAGGCCGAGGCGCGGGCACAGGCGCGGGCCGAGGCGCGGCGGGGCGTCGACCCGTTCACCGGGCACGAGACCCGGCCGCTCTCCGAGCGCTGCATCGTGTGGCCCCACAACGGCCCCCCGATGCTGCCCCCGGCCTACAACGACATCCACCAGATTCTCCAGACCCCCGACCACATCGTGATCTTCACCGAGCTGAACAACAGCCTGCCCCGCATCATTCCGCTCGACGGGCGCCCGGCCCTGCCCGAGACGATCCAGCTCATTCCCGGCGACTCGCGGGGCCGATGGGAAGGTGACACCCTGGTGGTCGAGAGCGCCAACTTCACCGACAAGACCCGCTTCCGCGGGTCGTCGGCCGCCCTGCGTGTGACCGAGCGGTTCACCCGCACCGGCGCCGACAGCATCCGCTACGAGTTCACCGTCGACGACCCGACCACCTGGGGGCGGCCGTGGAGCGCGGAGATCCCGATGGTGACCACCGAGGGGCCCATGTACGAGTACGCCTGCCACGAGGGCAACCACGACATCCGGCACATCCTCGAGATCTACCGGAACCTGGAGCGGCAGGCGGCCGCGGCCGAGAAGGAGGCCGAGGCCGGAAGGTAGGACGCGGCCGCGAAGCCGATTCATCCGGCGCCGAGGGCGATCCGCGGAGGAATGGACACAGCGTGACGACGCGCAGGACGACGCGCAGAGTGCTCGCGGCGGTGTTGGCGCTGGCCGTGCTGGCAGTGGCCACTGCCGCGTCGGCGCAGTTCGGGTTCTTCCGCGGCGACCGCCTCTGGGGACGCTCGGACCTGCCCTACGACGGCCGCCTCCACTTCGTGCGCCTGCGCTGGACCGGGGGCACCTACGGGACGCGGCCCCCGGGGATGGGCGTCAACTTCTGGCTGCACGAGTTCCCCGACGCCGAGGCCAACATGATGTCGGTGGTCGGCGAGTACACCGCCGCCGACGCCCGCACCGACGGCAGCCTCGCCCTCGCCCTCGACGACCCCGAGCTGTTCAAGCACCCCATCGCCATGATGTGGGAGCCCGGGTTCTGGATCATGACCGACGCGCAGGCCGCCTCGTTGCGCGCGTACATGCTGAAGGGCGGCTTCGTCATCTTCAACGACTTCGAGACCCGGGCGTGGGAGAACTTCGAGGCCCAGCTCAGGCGCGTGCTTCCCGGCGCCCAGCTCATGACCCTCGACGCCGGCCACCCCATCTTCAACCTGTTCTTCCGCATCGGCAAGATCGACACCCCCAACCCCTTCAACCACCACCTCAGGGGGATGACGCCCGAGTACTTCGGCGTCTTCGAGGACAACGACCCCAACGGCCGGATGATGGCCGTCGTCGCCTACAACACCAACCTCGGCGAGTACTGGTGGCTCGCGGGCCGCGGCCTCCTCCCCATCGAGGCCGAGAACACCGGCTTCCAGATCGGCGTCAACTTCATGCTCTACGGGCTGACCCACTGACGCTCCTGTCTAGCCCGACCCTAAGGACAGTGACGGGAATTACCTTGCCACGTGCCGCGCACGGGAACCGCGGGCAAGCGGGACCATCCTGAACGCAGTTGGCAGGGTCATATCGATCACTGTCCCAAGCCTCGGCGACTCCGGCGATGTGCTAGCATCTGATGCATGCGCACCACGATAACCATTGACGACGATGTCCTCCTGGCCGCCAAGGGTCTGGCGCGCCGGGACGGAACCAGCATCGGAGCCGTGATCTCCGAGCTCGCCCGCAAGGGACTGAACGCGGGTTCGTCGATCGGCGCCGCCCCGGAGAACGACGGCT
Organism: Vicinamibacterales bacterium; assembly: GCA_965207675.1. GTDB lineage: Bacteria > Acidobacteriota > Vicinamibacteria > Vicinamibacterales > UBA8438 > JAJEEA01. Next base: position 873,460 of record CBDBMY010000011.1, on the reverse strand, counting down.
TCTACGGATTCCGGCCGTTGCCCAAACGCGGCAAGCCCGTCACCAACGAGCTGATCGACCGGCTGCGCGAAGACGGACCCTACTGATTCCTCGAGGCCGACTTGCGCGCATTGCTCGACGTCAACGTCCTGCTGGCCCTCCTCGATCGCGATCACGTTCTGCACGAGCAGGGCCGAAGATGGTTCGAGCAGTCGGTGCGCCACGGCTGGGCGTCCTGCGCCGTCACCCAGAACGGTTTCGTCCATATCCTGAGCCAGCCGGGCTATCCGAGCCCCGTCCCGACCGAGACGGCGATCGGGCTTCTCGCCGCCGCGACATCCGCCGGACACCACGAGTACTGGCGCGGCGACGTTTCGATTCTCGACGAGACACTGTTCGATCACTCGCGAATCCACGGTCCGAGGCAGCTCACCGATGTCTATCTGCTCGGGTTGGCGGCGCGGCACGGCGGGCGTCTCGTCACCTTCGACCAGACGATCGCGCTCGACTCGGTGCGGACGGCGCGCCCGGACAACCTCGTGGTCCTGTGAGCAGACCCGGGCGGGTGCCGGTCGAGCCCATGCCGGCACGATCCGCTCGGGCCGCCGCCCCGCCGCGACCCTGCGATTGCCTGGAGAAGGAACGAGATGACAGTCCAGACGCCGATTGCCCTCCGCGACCCCGTCCTCTTCCGCCGGCAGTGCTACGTGAACGGCGCGTGGACCGACGCGCGGAGCGGCGACGTGATGGAGGTCGACGACCCCGCCACGGGCGAGGTCGTCGGCACCGTCCCCGCCTTCGGCCGCGAGGAGACCCGCGCCGCCATCGAGGCCGCCGACGCGGCGTGGGCGCGGTGGCGCTCGAGCCCCGCGAAGGAGCGCGCGAAGCTGATGCGCCGGTGGTTCGAGCTGATGATGGCGCACCAGGAGGACCTCGCGGTGCTGATGACGACCGAGCAGGGCAAGCCCCTCGCCGAGTCGCGCGGCGAGATCGCCTACGCGGCGTCGTTCGTCGAGTGGTTCGCGGAGGAGGCGAAGCGCGTCTACGGCGACGTCATCGACCACCCCCTGCCGGGCCGGCGCATCGTCGTGCTGAAGCAGCCCATCGGCGTCGTCGCCTCCATCACGCCGTGGAACTTCCCGGCCGCGATGATCACCCGCAAGTGCGCCCCGGCGCTGGCCGCGGGCTGCCCCGTCGTCATCCGCCCCGCCTCGCAGACGCCGTTCTCGGCCCTCGCGCTGGCCGAGCTCGCCGACCGGGCGGGCATGCCGCCGGGGGTGGTCAACGTCATCACCGGCCCCTCCCGTCCCATGGGGGCCGAGCTGACGTCGAACCCGACCGTCCGCAAGCTGTCGTTCACCGGGTCCACCGAGGTCGGCAAGCTGCTGATGTCGCAGTGCGCCTCGACCGTCAAGAAGGTCAGCCTGGAGCTCGGCGGCAATGCGCCGTTCATCGTCTTCGACGACGCGGACCTCGACGCGGCGGTGGCGGGGGCGATGGCCTCGAAGTACCGCAACGCCGGGCAGACCTGCGTCTGCGCCAACCGCGTGCTCGTGCAGGACGGCGTCTACGACGCGTTCGCGGCGAAGATGGCCGAGGCGGTGGCCGGGCTCAAGGTCGGCAACGGCCTCGAGGCGGGGACCCAGCAGGGCCCCCTCATCGACCTGCGGGCGGTCGAGAAGGTCGAGGAGCACATTGCTGACGCGGTCGGCAAGGGCGCCGCGGTCGCCGTCGGCGGCGGGCGCCACACGCTCGGCGGCAGCTTTTTCCAGCCGACCCTGCTGACCGGCGTCACCCCCGCGATGGCGGTGGCCCGCGAGGAGACGTTCGGCCCGCTGGCGCCGCTCTTCCGCTTCTCGACCGAGGAGGAAGCCGTTCGCATGGCCAACGACACCGAGTTCGGCCTCGCCGCCTACTTCTACAGCCGCGACGTCGGCCGCGTCTGGCGCGTCTCCGAGGGCCTGGAGTACGGCATCGTGGGCGTCAACGAGGGGATCATCTCGAACGAGGTGGCGCCGTTCGGCGGGGTCAAGGAATCGGGGATCGGGCGCGAAGGCTCCAAGTACGGCATGGACGACTTCGTCGAGATCAAGTACCTCTGCCTGGGCGGCATCGACAGTTGAACGGCGGCAGAATCACCTGGCTCGCTCGAGGATCTCGGCGGCGGCCCCGGCCTCGAGTTCATCCGCGAGTCGATGAGCTTGTCGAGATCTACAGCGACCGGAAGCCGAAGGATGCGAAACGGTCCCCGGCGGCGGAACGTCGGGCGGTGCGCCGTTTCTTCGGCGTCGCGTGACCCCATGCTGCGTGCATCGCAGGCGCTCGGGCACGCGACATCGAGACGCCCCTTGCCGCGCAACGCGATGTGGTTAGAATCTGCTTGATCGACAACATTCCGAGGGAGGGTCGGATGAGCCGCCGTCATCTCGCCGCGTTCGCAACGGTTGTCGTCGTTGGCGCCCTTTCGTCGGCCCCGGTCGTCGCGCAGAGTCAGGGCCGGGAAGCCGCGGACGGGGAGGCGGCGTGGACGATGCCCCGGCTCCCGGACGGGCAGCCGGACATGCAGGGGTACTGGACGACGCAGACGTTCACGCCGCTCGAGCGGCCGGAGCGGCTGGCCGACCAGGAGTTCCTGTCGGAGGAGGAGGCGGCCCTGCTGCAGGAGCAGTTGACGGCGGAAGGCGTCGACCCCCTGCGGCGCGACGCGGTCGCGATCGAGGATCCGGATGAGCGGGAAGAGGCGCTCTACCAGGAGAACCGCGACGCCTCGTACGTGCACTACGACAACCAGGTCTGGCTGCGCACGCCCGTGCCCAAGGGCCTGTCGAGCCGGCGCACGTCGCTCATCACGTACCCGCCGAACGGCAGGATTCCCCCGATGACGCCGGAGGGCGCGGCCCGGGTGGCGGCCGAGGCGGCGATGGCCCGCGTGTTCGACGGCTACGAGACCCGCCCCCTGATGGAGCGCTGTGTCGTCTGGACCCACGAGGGGCCGCCGCTGCTCCCGCCGGCCTACAACGACATCCACCAGATCTTCCAGACCCCCGACCACTTCGTGCTGTTCACGGAGCTGGCGACGAACCCGCCGCGCATCATGGCCCTCGACGGGGGCCCGGGCATTCCCGACGCGATCCGCCAGTTCGGCGGCGACCCGCGCGCCCGCTGGGAGGGGGACACGCTGGTCGTCGAGACCGGGAAGTTCATTGCCCGGCGCAACTACCGTGGGTCGAACCGGCACCGGTACGTCGAGGAGCGCTTCACGCTCGTCGACGCGGACACGATCCGCTACGAGTTCACGGTCACGGATCCCACGACCTGGACGAGCCCGTGGAGCGGCGAGGTGCCGATGGTCCGCATCGAGGGCCCGATGTACGAGTACGGGTGCCACGAGGGCAACCACGACATCCGGCACATCCTCGAGATCAACCGCAACCTCGAGAGGCAGGCGGCCGAGGCGGCGGCGGGGGGAGACTCGCGGTAGTCGGCGAATCGTCGCCTGCGGCCCCGTTGGCGCCCAACCAACCCTGGCGGGAGTCTGCACCGTTTCTACGGCGCAGACTCCCGGCCGCCTGGCCGGCCGACCGGTGCCCCCTCGCGACGGAGGCACGGCCACGGTCGGATTGGTCGGCGACCATGGGAACCGCGGCCTGCGGGGCCGGGACCCGCACCCGCCCGCGAGCCGCCGACATTCCGTGCCGCGCACGTACAATGGCGTCCATGGCCGGGCGCCAGATCCGCATCGGCACCAGCGGGTGGCATTACCCGGGCGGGGCCGGGGCCTGGGACGGCGTCTTCTATCCGCCGCGGGGGCGCCGCCACCGTCCGCCCGGATTCGACGAGCTCGCCTGCTACGCGGAGCACTTCGACACCGTCGAGGTGAACTCGACCTTCTACGGCGTGCCCCGTCGCGCCGTCACCGAGGCCTGGGCCGCCCGGACCCCCGACGACTTCTGCTTCTCGGTCAAGCTCTACCAGAAGTTCACCCACCCGAAGATGTTCGCGGCGGCCACCGGGGCAAGCGACACGACCGTGGACGGCGGCGACGTCGAGCAGTTCCGCGAGGCCATCTCGCCCCTCCACGAGGCCGGCAAGCTCGGCGCCCTGCTCGCCCAGTTCCCGGCCAGCTTCCGCAACGACACCGCCGCCCACGATCACTTGGCGTGGCTCATCGAGGCGCTGTCGCCCTGCCCCGTCGCGGTCGAGCTGCGACACCGGAGCTGGAGCGACGACGTGGCCGGCACCCTGCGCCTGCTGAACGGCCTCGGCGCCGCCTGGGTGCAGATCGACGAGCCGAAGTTCCGCCTGTCGATCGCCCAGAACCGGCTCCCGAACGTCGAGAGCTTCTACTACATGCGGCTCCACGGCCGGAACGCCCGCAAGTGGTGGCGCCACGACCACGCCGAGGAGCGCTACGACTACCACTACTCCGCCGCCGAGCTTCAGCCCTTCCGAGACACCGCCGACGCCGCCGCGCGCCTCGTCAAGCGGCTCTACCTCTACATGAACAACCACTTCGCCGCGAAGTCGGCGGCCAACGCCGCCACCCTGAAGCACCAGCTCGGCCTGGAGGTGCCCGGCACGTGGCGCGACGAGATGGTGGCGCGCTATCCCGAGCTCGACGGCGTCGTCAGGACGGGCTCGTCGCGGGCGCCGCTGCTGCCGTGGGGTGGACCGGCGGCGCGAGCGTGACGGGCGCTCCGGCAATGCACCCGTGGGATCCAGATTGCGACTACAATCAGAGTTGTGGCGGACCGGCTGGTCTATGAATGGGACGAGAACAAGCGTCGCACGAACCGGGCCAGGCACGGTGTCGACTTCGCGGCGATGCGCGCCTTCGATTGGGAAACGGCCAGGATCGAGGCGGACGATCATCCGGAGGAGCCGCGCTGGATCGGACACGGCGTCATCGGGTCCCCGGCTGCACGTCGTCGTCTTCATCGAACGCGACGACCGCGTCCGCATCATCAGCTTGCGCAAGGCCAATCCACGAGAGGAACAGCGCCATGCCCGGCAACGTCGACCGTGACCTCCAGGGGCTGACCTTCGACGAAATCGCGGAACGATACGGCGAAGAAGCAGCCATCGCGGCAGGGATCGCCGCCGATCCGGATGCGCGAGAACTGACGGACGGCGATTTCGCCCGGATGCGTCCTGCGTCCGAGGTCATCCCGGCGATCGTCGACGCCTGCCGTCGCACACGCGGCAAGCAGAAGGCGCCTGTCAAGGAACAGATCACCATTCGACTCGATGCGGATGTCGTTGCGCACTTCCGCAACGAGGGACGCGGCTGGCAGACACGGCTCAATGCGGTGCTCCGTCGCGCCGTCTTCAACACGGCCGACCGGGTGTGAGCGGCGACGGGCCGTCTTTCTCGACGGGGTCGATGGACTCCGACCCAGTACTGGAGCCAGCAACAGCGACCGATTGAGCTCCTCGAGCGAGCGGGAGGCGATCTCGTGAACTTGCGGCGAGGCGGAACCCATGCGTGACCGAGGCGCAGACGAATCGCCGATGTCGGTCGGGACCGCGACGAGCGGAGTCCAGGAACCGCGCACACCGCCGTCTGCCTGGCTGGCAGATGCCCTGGAAGCCCTGGCGGAGCTGGACGACGAGATCGTGGAGGACGACCTTCCGGAAATCAAGCCGTCCGTCAGGAAGGAGGCTGAGCGGATCATCGTCGGCTTGGCGCGACACCCGTGGGCGCCCACGGTCTATCCCACGCGGGATGCTGAGGTCGCCATCCACTTCAAGTCGCCGGATTCGCCCCGTTCCGTCGTCGTCCTCCTGGACAATCACGGACGCGCCGAGTGCTACGCCTACGCACATGGGCACAGTCGCCGCGCCCGCTACGACGCTTCGTCGGACCTCCCCGACGGGTTCGTCACGGAGCAGTTGGCGGCCCTGATGCCGCCGAGGGTGATGTCGCCCCGTGACGGGCGGCTCTCGAGAGGCTTCAAGGAAACCAGGTAGAACAGTGCGCCGGCCGACTCCGGGTCTGCCATCACTCCTCAATGCCCGACGGCGCCGGCGGGCTTCGCCATCCTCTCGCATGCCGTGAACGTACAGCGCCTGCGCCGCCGCGGCGAATGCCACGGCTTCGCCGGGCGAACGTCCAGGCGAACGTCCCGCCGTGACGCAACCGGGCGGGTCGGGGAACACGAGGTTCCCGTCGCCGCCCTCTTCCCCGGCGACGAGAGCGACGTGCTGCCCCGGGGACCGGTGACGTGCGCCACCGCCAACCACGCTGTCCCGTCGTCGAAGCGGCCGCTTCCGAACAAGCGTCAAGGGGCGCGAGCCCGACGTTGGGCACGGCGCTTGCAGCCAGGCTACCGGAGGGCCAGCGGAGTGGGCGTTCCAGAACGCGCGGAGAAGATGCACGACGAGACCTACAAGAAGCTGTTCGCATTCCCCCGCATGGTCGAAGACCTGCTGCGCGGCTTCGTGGCCGGTCTGCGGGTGGACGACATCGACTTCTCCACGCTGCGGAAGCTGCCGGCCGAGTACGTCAGCGACGACCTGCTCAAGCGGCACGGCGATGCCGTGTGGCAGGTTCGTCTGCACGGGCATTGGCTGTATCTGGTGGTGCTGTTGGAGTTCCAGTCGCGGGACGAGCCCCGGATGGCCCTGCGCATCCTGACCTACACGGGCCTCCTGTACGGGGAGCTGATCCGCAGCGGCGAGGTGGCGGCGGGCGTACCGTTGCCGCCCGTGCTCCCGGTGGTCCTGTACAACGGCGCGCGGCCATGGCGGGCGGCGCGAGAGATGCGAGAATTGATCGTAACCGTCGGGCCTGAGCTCGCGCGGTATCAGCCGGCCCAGCGCTATCACGTGGTTGACGAGCGGCGCGTCGCGAAGGACGATCTCCCGAGCAGCAACCTGATGACGTCGGTCGTCCGACTCGAGCAGAGCCGTTCGGCGGCGGACTTGGCGCGCGTGGTGGAGTCGTTGTCGGCGACGCTGAGCGACCCGCGTGAAACGGAGCTGCGGCGTGTCTTCGTCGACTGGGTGCGACGACTGGCGGAGCGGCTGGCACCTCCGGGCGCGGCGGCGCCGCCGATGCGCACGCTCGAGGAGCTGAAGATGACGTTGGAGGAACGCGTCGCCGAGTGGCCGAAGCAGTGGCTTCGGGAAGGTATCGAACAGGGCATCGAGCAGGGCGTCAAGCAGGGCATCGAACAGGGGCTCATGCACGAACGCGCGCTCTTGCGCCGGCAGGCGGCGTTGCGGTTCGGCGAACCGGCGGCGGAGCGGGCGGCGTCGGCGCTGGAACGGATCGCCGATCCGGAGGGTCTGACCGCCGCGGGCGACTGGATCGTTCGGGCCGACGACGGCGACGAGCTGGTCGCGCGGCTGACGCAGCTCGCCGACGAGCGCAGCTCGCGCTGAAGGCCACTGGTGGAGCGGCTGGCGCCCCCGGCGCGGCGGCGCCGCCGATGCGCACGCTCGAGGAGCTGAAGATGACGTTGGAGGAACGCGTCGCCGAGTGGTCGAAGCAGTGGCTTCGGGAAGGCATCGAGCAGGGCATCGAACAGGGGCCCACGCACGAACGCGCGCTCTTGCGCCGGCAGGCGGCTTTGCGGTTCGGCGAAGAGGCGGCGGAGCGGGCGGCCCCGGCGCTGGCACGGATCGCCGTTCCGGAAGGTCTGGCCGCCGCGGGCGAGTGGATCGTGCGGGCCGACAGCGGCGACGAGTTGGTCGCGCGGCTGACGCAGCTCCCGAGGAGCGCAACACACGCTGAGCGTCCGGTCCACGAGGCGGGCGGCCGTCCAGGTCCCGCTTGTATGCAGATGACCGGTGAGGGCGGAATAACGCCGCGATGGCTGAGGAGCACTTGGGGTCGCCGTCGGACGCGGAACGGGACGGGCGCATGCGTTTGCACGTGGAGTCCGTGCTGTCGCCCGAGGTGCGTACCATCGGCACGATCGAGGGGGAGCTCGAGGGCCTGATCATCCATGGCACGAAGCGATTCCTTCTGTACGACCGACTGACGGGGCGGCAGGTGGTCTGCTACTTCGGCAATGCGATCTCGTGGGAGCGGCTCAGGAACGTCTTCGGCAAGCGGATGGCGGTCACCGGCGAGATCCGGTCGCGGCGGTCGGGATGTCGAGCCTCCATCGACGTGTCGTCGTACTACGTCTTCCCGCCCGAGGACGAGCTGCCCTCCGCACAGGAGGTTCGCGGACTGCTCAGGGACGCGCAATGGTGGACTTTCGATACTGGACGCAGGACGTGATCCGCTGACGGTCGGGATCGCCCCGGGCGGGATCCCATGATTCCCTCCGTCGTCGCCGCCGAGGTCGCGGGCGCGCTCGGCGACTTCCTCGCCACCGGCTTCGGTCCGTCGAACGCCGCGCTCGCGCACGTCATCGACGACTTCCTCGCCCAGCCCGAGAACCTCGCCAAGGGGCCGTATCTCTCCATCGCCCTGCCGTTCCAGCCGGCGACCGAGGGCGGCGAGCCGTTCCCGGAGGTGCCCCTCGGGTTCACCCCGTACCGCCACCAGCGCACGGCGTTCTCGCGGCTCGCCGCCGGTAACGGTCGGTCGAACGCCGGGGCTTTGTCGAGCGAACGTCCCGCCGTGACGCAGCCGGGCAGATCGGGGGAACACGAGGTTCCCGTCGCCGCCCTCTTCCCCGGTGGCGAGAGCGAAGTGCTGTCCGGGGGCCGATGACGTGCCCCACCGCAAGCCACGATACGCCGTCGTCGAAACGGCGTGCTTCCCAGTGCTTCCGGCAACCGCCGGGGGCGCGGGCCCATGTGGGCACGACGCTTGCAGTCGGACTACCGGAGGGCCGGCGGAGCGGGCGGTCCAGGGCGCGCTTGAGAGAATGCACGACGAGACCTACAAGAAGCTGTTCGCATTCCCCCGCATGGTCGAAGACCTGCTGCGCGGCTTCGTGGCCGGTCTGCGGGTGGACGACATCGACTTCTCGACGCTGCGGAAGCTATCGGCCGAGTACGTCAGCGAAGATCTGCTCAAGCGGCACGGCGATTCGGTGTGGCAAGTGCGCGTGCGCGAGCACTGGCTGTATCTGGTGGTGCTGCTGGAGTTCCAGTCGCGGGACGAGCCGCGCATGGCCCTGCGCATCCTGACCTACACGGGCCTCCTGTACGGGGAGCTGGTCCGCAGCGGCGAGGTGGCGGCGGGCGAACCGCTGCCGCCCGTGCTCCCGGTGGTGCTGTACAACGGCGCGCGGCCATGGCGGGCGGCTCGGGAAATGCGAGACTTGATCGCGGCGGTGGGGCCGGATCTGGCGCGGTATCAGCCGGCCCAGCGGTATTACGTGGTTGACGAGCGGCGCCTCGCGAAGGACGATCTTCCGGGCGGCAACCTGATGACGTCGGTCGTCCGACTCGAGCAGAGCCGTTCGGCGGCGGACTTGGCGCGCGTGGTGGAATCGCTGTCGGCGACGCTGAGCGACCCGCGTGAAACGGAGCTGCGGCGTGTCTTCGTCGACTGGGTGCGACGACTGGCGGAGCGGTTGGCGCCCTCCGGCGCGGCGTCGCCGCCGATGCGCACGCTCGAGGAGCTGAAGATGACGTTGGAGGAACGCGTCGCCGGGTGGCCGAAACAGTGGCTTCAGGAAGGTATCGAGCAGGGACTTGCGCAACAACGCGCGCTCTTGCGCCGGCAGGCGGCGTTGCGCTTCAGCGAAGAGACGGCGACACGGGCGGCGCCGGCGCTGGAACGGCTCGCCGATTCGGACGGACTGGCCGCCGCGGGCGAGTGGATCGTGCGAGCCGACGACGGCGAGGAGCTGGTCGCGAGGCTGACGCAGCTCGCGGAGGGTCGAGACACGCCCTGAGCCGCCGGTCGGCCAATCCACGACGATCGCTTTCGTCGGCCACACTCCGGCGGCGGCCATTGGGCGCCATTGGGCCACCTGCCTCGGGCGCCGTGATATCGTCATGCGACCGAATCGAGACACCCGCTGCTCGCGGCGGCGCGCAAGCCGTCGCGAGTGTCCTCCGGCGTCTGTCCCATGATTCCCTCCGTCGTCGCCACCGAGGTCACCGGCGCGCTCGGCGACTTCCTCGCCACCGGCTTCGGCCCATCGAACCCCGCGCTTGCGCACGTCGTCGACGACTTCCTCGCCCGGCCCGAGAACCTCGCCAAGGGCCGTATCTCTCCATCGCCCTGCCGTTCCAGCCGGCGACCGAGGGCGGCGAGCCGTTCCCGGAGGTGCCCCTCGGGTTCACTCCGTACCGCCACCAGCGCACGGCGTTCTCGCGACTGACCGCGGACGCCGGGCGGTCGACGGTGGTCGCCACCGGCACCGGCTCGGGCAAGACGGAGTGCTTCCTCTTCCCCATCCTCGATCACTGCCGCGAACGGGCCGGGGCGCCGGGCATCAAGGCCATCCTCGTCTACCCGATGAACGCGCTGGCGGCGGACCAGGCGCGGCGCATCGCCCGGACCATCGACCGCACGCCGGCGCTGCGCGGCAGGGTCACCGCGGGAGTCTTCGTCGGTCGCGACAACCAGCCGCAGCGGTCGGCCCACAAGACGATGGGCCGGGACCACGTCGTCACCGACCGGGACACGCTGCGCGAACGGCCGCCGGACATCCTGCTGACGAACTACAAGATGCTGGACTACCTGCTGGTCCGGCCGTTCGACTCCGGCTCTGGCGGCACAACCGGCCGGACACGCTGCGGTATCTGGTGGTCGACGAGCTGCACACGACGGCGCCCAGGGGACCGACCTCGCGTGCCTGATCCGGCGCCTGCGGGTAAGGCTGGGCGCCTCGCGCGACACGCTGATCTGCGCCGGGACGTCGGCCACCCTCGGCGAGGAGGCCGACGAGGCGGAGCTGCTGGCGTACGTCTCGCGCATCTTCGACCAGCCCTTCGAGCCGGGGGCGATCGTCGGCGAGGTCCGTCAGAGCATCGACGCCTTTCTCGGCGACGCGGTCATCAGCCGCCACCTGCATGCAGCCGACGATCTGGCGGCGCGCGTGGAACCCACGCGGCATGGGACGGCCGAGGCGTACATTCGCGCGCAGCACCAGCTCTTCTTCGGCGCGCCCATCGAGGGCGACTTCGCATCCGACGCGTGGCGACCGGCCCTCGGCGACCGCCTGCGCGAGCACTCGACGTTCGTGAACCTGCTGCGCGTGCTCGACGGCCGTCCGACGCCGATGTCGGACATCGTCGGTCGGCTGCGCCACAGTCTGCCGGCGGCCAACGACCGCGAGGCGCTCGGGGTGTTGAACGGTCTGTGCGCCCTGATCTCGGTAGCACGCCGCCGCGAGAGGACTGGGGGCGGAGGTGCGTTGCGGCCGTTTCTCCAGGTCGGCCTGCACCTCTGGGTGCGCGAGCTGCGACGCACGAGGAACCCGGCCCGGACCAATGCCATGCGCTTGAGCGAGTCCTCGTCTCTTCACCCTCCTCCAGTTCCTGCCCGGCGCCTGGTGGACCACGCGGACCGGGGTCGAGCGCAATGTCTATCCGGAGTTTCCTCCGCCGGCCGGGAGTCCGGCCGCACCCCAACCCGCGTCAGGCGGGCCGGACGACGATTGGGAGGGCACCACGGCACTGGCGGCTCCGGAGGTTCACGAGCTCCTCGGGGAGCTGTCCGGCCGCGGCGCGCCCGTGCCGGAAGTCGGCTGCGAGCTCGTTGGAGCCGGAGGAGCGGTGGTCGCCGAGGCCGAGCTCGGCTGGCCGGCCCACAAGGTCGCGGTGTTGCTCGCCAATCCGCAGGCGGACGTCGCCGCGTTCGAGGCGGCGGGTTGGCGGACACTCATGACGGGCGGCGACGACTTCGTCGAGACGCTCGCCAACGTGTTTGCTGCCGGCACAGGACCGACGGAGAGCGAAGGAGCGCGTTGATGGCCGGTGGAACGAAGATGGCGATGTCCAGCGACTTCCTGGACGCCTTCGCGAGGCTGCCCAGGCCGTAGCAGCGCAGCGTCCGGACCCTCATCTCCCGGTTCAACGCCGACTCCACGGCCAAGGGGCTGAACTACGAGAAGATCCACGCGGCCCGCGATCCGGCCATGCGGTCGCTCCGCATCGATCAGGGCTACCGGGCCATCGTGCTCAAGCCCGAGCAGGGCGACGTCCACATGCTGCTCTGGGCGGACAAGCACGACGCCGCCTACGCCTGGGCCGGTACGGCACGAGTGCCGCATCAACCCCGAAACCGGCGCCCTGCAGGTTTACGAGCCTTCCACCGAACCGGCTGCCGAGACAAGGCCGCCGGCGGACGCCGCGATGGACGCGGCGACGGCGGATGCGGCGGCGACGGCGGATGCGGCGGCGCCCCCGGCCTTCGGCAAGCTGCGGGACCGGGAGCTGGCCCGGCTCGGCGTCCCCCCCGCGATGCTCTCGGAGGTGCGAGGGGTGTGCGACGACACGGACCTCGACGCCATGCAGCCCCGCCTTCCCCTGGAGGCGTACGAGGCGCTCTTCCTGTTCCTGGCGGGCGAGAGCTACGAGCAGCTCGTCCGGGAACGGGAGTCTCCGGACGAGCCGGTGGACACCGGCGACTTCGCGGCAGCGCTGGCGCGCGACGACTCGCGGGGCCGCTTCGTGGTGGTCGAAGACGAGCTGGAGCTCGAGGCCATGCTCAACGCCCCGCTGGAGCGCTGGCGGGTCTTCCTCCACCCGTCGCAGCGCCGCCTCGTGGAACGCGACTGGAACGGACCGGCCCGGGTGCTGGGTGCGGCAGGCACCGGCAAGACGGTGGTCGCCATGCACCGCGCGCGGTGGCTCGCGCGGAACCTGCCGGAACACGGCCGCATCCTGTTCACCACGTTCACCAAGGAACCTCGCTGCCGACATCGAGCACAACCTCGGCGCCATCTGCAAGCCGGAGGAGCTGGCCCGCATCGAGGTCACGAACCTGGACCGCTGGGTGGTGCGCTTCCTGCGCGGCCGGCGCTACGAGTTTCGCATCGTCTTCGGCCGCGACGACAGAGCGTGGCAGCGGACGCTGGACCTCAAGAAACCTCCTGACCTGGACCTCGCCGACGGCTTCTGGGGCGACGAGTGGGAGCAGGTCGTGCAGGCCCACGCCGTGACGAGCCTCGACGAGTACCTGCGCGTCTCGCGGGTCGGCCGCGGCAGCCGCCTGAACCGCGCCGTCCGCGCCAGGACGTGGCCCGTGTTCGAGGAGTACCGCACCCAGCTCGCCGAACGGGGTCTGAAGGAGGTGGACGACGCGTACCGCGACGCCGCCGTCCTGCTGCAGAACGACCCGGAGGTGCTGGACTACGCCGCGGTGATCGTGGACGAGGGACAGGACATGGGTGCGCAGGCGTATCGTTTGCTCCGCGCCGTCGTGCCGGCCGGCTCCAACGACCTCTTCGTCGTCGGCGACGGCCACCAGCGCATCTACGGGCGGAACAAGGTGGTGCTCGGGCGCTGCGGAATCGACGTCCGCGGGCGTTCCCGAAAGCTGCGCCTCAACTACCGCACGACCGAGGAGACCCGCCGGTGGGCCGCCCGCCTGCTGGCCGGCCGCGCCATCGACGACCTCGACGGCGGTTCCGACGACGACAAGGGGATCACGTCGCTGACCCGCGGCCCGGAGCCGCTGCTCAGGCACTTCGAGAACCGGGACGAACAGTCCACCTTCATCGTGAACTACCTGAAGCAGATCCAGGTCGAGGATTCGTCGCTGCGCGGGGTCTGCGTCGTCGCCCGCACCAGGCACGAGCGCGACGCCGTCGCGGCCATGCTGGGAGAGCACGGTCTGGCGCATGTCCCACTCGAAGCCGGCGCCGTCGACTCGGCGGAGAAGGATGGTGTCAGGCTCGCGACCATGCACCGCGTCAAGGGCCTGGAGTTCGACCGCGTCGTCATGGCCAGCGTCAACGCCGACCTCGTGCCCCTGCCCGCCGCGGTCGACGCGCGCGGCGACGCCGTGGAGCGGGAATCGGCCGAGACCGAGGAACGGGCCCTGGTCTACGTGGCGGCGACGCGCGCGAAGAAAGAGCTGCTGGTGCTGAGCTTCGGCACGCCGAGCCGCCTGCTGTAGCGCCGAGGCAGTCCCGCAGGCGTCAGCGCGACACGTCGCCGTGCCACCGAGTGAACCGGACCATCGCGCGCGCCGGTGACTGTCGCAGGCGTCAACGCAACACGTCGCCGTCCCACAGCCGCTTCAGGAAGTCGAGCAACGGCAGCACCTGCACGTCGTCCCACAGGGCGGCGCGGCGGCCGAGGTAGACGCCGTAGCAGGTCGCGGGTTGAGGGAGATGCTCCCGGACGCGGCGGAAGCCGCGGTTGAACCGCTTGTCCCAGCGCGCCGAGGCCTTGACCTCGACGGCGACGAATCCCGCCGCGGTCTCGCAGAGCGCGTCGACCTCGGCGCCGTCGTAGCTCCGCCAGTAGTGCAGTGGATAGTGCCGGCCCGAGTAGCTCAGATACGCGCGGAGCTCGTTGACGACGAACGTCTCGACCAGCGGCCCGAGCTCTTCCGGGGTCGGCGGATAGGGCAGGCGGCCCGACAGGGCCCGGACCACGCCGCAATCGAAGAAGTAGAACTTGCTCTGCTGCACCTGCCTGGTCGCGGACTTCAGCTTCCAGGCCGGCAGCCACGACCCGATCAGCGTGTCGACCAGGATCGCGAAGTGGCTCTGCACGGTCCGGCGGTCGATGCCGGCGTCGCGCGCGATCGACGCGGCATTGGTGGCCTGGGCGTTCTGCCGGGCGGCGATCTCCAGGAACCGGGCGAAGGCGCCGACGTTGCGGGTCAGCGCTTCCGCCTGCACCTCCTGCGCCAGGTAGGTCTGGGCGTACGTGCGCAGGTAGTCCCCCGGGCTGCCGCCGGCGAGGGCCATGGGGAGGGTGCCCTGGGCGAACGCGCGATCGAGGTCGAAATCGAAGTCGACCTCGGCCGACACCAGCGGGAACATCGTGGTGGTGACGGCGCGCCCCGCCAGCAGATTGACGCCGCGCCGCCGCAGCTTGCGGGCGCTCGATCCGGACAGCACGAAGCGCAGGCGGCGGGACTCGATCAGCCGGTGCACCTCGTTCAGGAGCTCAGGGACCCTCTGCACCTCGTCGACCACCGCCCACGCGCCGGCGGGCAGGCCGGCGAGCTCCCGGTAGAGGGCGCCGGGGTCCTTGCTCAGCCTGAGCGCCTCGCCGGTGTCGAGCAGGTCGTAGACGGCCGCGTCCGGAAAGCGGTCGCGTATCCAGGTGGTCTTGCCGGTGCCCCGGGGACCGAACAGGAAGACCGACCGGTCGGGAGTCGGAAGCAACCTGGCGTACATAGTGTCCTATTTTACGCGAAAATAGGACATATACCGCCACATTCGCCGACACTTCCTCGCCGGGCGGACCTTGCCGCGGCGACAGCTTCCCGGCGCGGAGTGAGCGTGACGGCCGTACCGCCGATCCGTACCGGCCCTTCGCGGCGACCGCCTCCCCGCCATGACGCGACGGCCCGGACCTGCCTGCCTCCGTGGGGTCACCGCAGGCCCACGATGCCCCTCACCAACTCCCCCAACGCCCGGCGCGTCGTAGCCGCCCCCGTCCTTGAAGACCACGGTCCCAGGCACAGGTCGGGTTCCTTGCCGCCGACGGCGTCGCTGCTGCTGACCCTCCTCAATGTTCCCCATGCCCAACTCCACCGCCTCTTGGCGCGAGATCCAGCACAGGTGCCCCCCCACCCCGACCCTCCCCCGGTGCGCGTCGTCAATGCCGTGGCAATCTCCCCGTCGCCGTTGCCGCCTAGAGGCCCTTCAACTCGTACATCCCTTCCCGCCCCGCTGCCCGTCGTTCACGCGCGAATTCCCCACAGTCACCCCCGTGCACTCCCATCCCGTCCCCTCGCCCCGCCATTCACCTACGCCCATTGGGACCGTCACCGTGCCCCCCGTGCAAACCGACCACCCGACTCTCACCTGCCAACCCAACCTCCCCGTTCCGTCCGGCCTCCGCAGACTCACTCAGCCCGTTGTCACGCCCACCCACGCCCAGCCCCGCAAGCCCGCCAATCTCCCGCCCCGTCCCCGCCGCCGAGCCCCGTGATACGCGCCAGCCGCCAGCTCACCTCACCAACTACGCCAAAACGGCCGCAGCCCCCATCTCCTCACCCAAAAAACTCCACCTCCACTGAGACCCCCCTATCGTCCACCTTCGCCGCCACAACTTCCCTATAGGCCCGAGGCAACGCAACCCCAAACTCCCCTAGCAGCTCACAAGCCGGCGACATCACGAATCCCCCTTGACCACCCGCCCGCGGCCTTACCACGACATGGCTACCAGCAACCGGCGGGTCGCCATACCAATCAACCTCCACTGCCCGCACTTCTCTACTCCACACTCTCCCTCCACCCCTCGCCGCCCGCTCATAGAATTGAACCCACGCCTCTCGGCTCTGCTCCGTCGGCCACCACTCTTCCCCCGACAGCATTTCCACCAGTTCCGACCGCAGCCAATCTCTCATCCCGTCGTAATCTCCAAACACAGCATCCGTTGACCTTACCGCCGCACGCGCCGCCTCACGCGAGCTCAAACCGCTCCTCAGCAAGACAATCACGCTCTGATCCGCACTGCCCACTTCGACCACCAAAGCCGCCATCCCCGTCAGCGCCTCCGCACCCACCTCCCCCACTGCCAACGCATGTACCCTAACCGCCTCCATAGCCCACGGCAAGCGGTACCCCACGGCTTCTTGCAGCACATCCGCCCCTTCTTCGCCGCAGATCCCCAATACCTCCGCCGAGGGCCTCCCCGCCACCCATCCACTCAACGCCGCCGGCCACCTCTCTGGCAGTTCCTTCGGTGGCCGAAACGGTGATATCTTGAACACCAACTCCGCAAAACCAACGATCTCATTTCCGGCGCGCGCGACGTCCCCGACAACGACCGCGCCTTCCGCCTCCAATAGCAGCCCCACCAACCGACGCAATTCAGCATCCAGAAACCGGCCCGCCGCCAACCCAACTCCGGCCGCATGGTATCCCCGTCGCTGCGCCACACTGGTCTCTTCCCAAATGTACCTCGCTCGTTCTTCAACCATACCGAGGTGGGCAACTAATCCCACCTGCCTCGCAAAGAGCGACGCCTCCAAAGCTCGCTTCACCGCTTCCTTCAGCTCCCGCTCCTCCGTTTCCGCGCCCAACAGAACCAGAATTGCCGCATCCAAACTCGCAATGTCCCGCTCCCACTCTCCCTGCCCCACCTGAAGCTCCTCACCCGCCCTCTCCTCAAATTTCCACGCCGCCGGGTGCCCGGCCACATACTCTACTACTTCCTCTATCCGCAAGCCCGTGGCTAAACCGATACGCCTGCAGATCTCACTTACTAGTGCCAGAATTCCGCTCCGCACCAAAGGTGCGCTAGCTCTCCCCAAAAGCCGGTTCCACACCCCAATCGCCCGCGCAGATTTCCGCGCAGTCTCCTCCCATACCACATGCACGATCAGCCCCTCAACGTCCACAAACGCGCGGCCCGCCCGCCCCGCCACGTTGGCAAATTCAACCGGCGGGATCACTTTCCGATTGCGCCAAATGGACGGAACTAGCAGAATGCTCGCCGACAAGTTGACCCCTTGTGCCAAGGTCGGGGACGCGATAATGACCCGGCATTCCCCCGCCCTCATAAGTCTTTCAACCTCGCTCAGAAACGGACGCGGAAGCCCCCCATGATGCAGGGCCACTCCATATTCAAGGCAGCGTACAGCTGGGTGTGTTTCGCCTAGCCACTCTGTACCCATGGCCATGACACTATGAACCCGTGCCTTCGACACGGGCCGCGCCTCTAGAACACCCTGTTCCACGCACTCTATCACCAATCTACCCAGAGCTTCTACTGACTTCCGTAGCGCACAGTACACCAAAACGTTCTTCTCTTGCGCTACAAAACGCCACGCCGCCGCCAACGTTAGCTCGTTTTTGCTCTTGGGAAACATACTCCGTCGAGGAGACTTCAACGGAGGCGAGGCGGCCTCCACAAATCTCGGAACGAATGGACTTTCTTCCCCCATGCTCACCTGTAACCGCCCACCCACACCCGTCCACTGCAGCACACCGAAATGTTGTCGAGTGGGCCGCCACTCCGAATGCACCGGCTCCCCGGGCACATCCCGCCTGACCCAGGCCACCAAGTCCCGCATTTCATCCGGCCTCGGAAATAGAGCCGACAGACACACCAGTCGTCGCTCTCCAGCATCGTCACGCCGCAGCAAACACTGCACCAGGGCTTCGTACCGCACTTCCCGTTCCCCTCGACCCAACATATGGCCTTCATCCAAGACAATTAATGCCACGTCCTTTATGATTGCCGGATCATTTCGCAGCGCAAAATCTAGTTTTTCCGGTGTCGAAACAACGACCGCACCCTCCCGCAATGCAGTTGCGTCCCCACTTTCAATACCTGCAGACCCGTACAACGAGGACACCTCAAAGCCCAATGGAGCAAACGTACTCGTCAGATCTCGTTCGATCTGCGCCGACAATGCCCGCAACGGCGTCACATAGACCACTCGTCGCGCGGACGCTAACGCACGCAGAATGCACAGTTCCGCGATCCTCGTTTTTCCCGCGCTTGTGGGTAGTGCCACCACCAGGTTGTCAGACGGATCCACTGCCCGCCGAGCCGCCTCCACTTGGGACGGCCATAACTCAACCGCCGCCTTCTTGTCTCTTCGAAGCCGTTGAATATACCCACGGCGCAATGTCCGCCATCGTTCGGAGTCATCGTCTTCCATCGTTAGTTCCGGAATCGTGTTATGAAGCGCGAGTCGCCACAGGTCATCGACTAGATGCCAAGTGAGTGACGCCGTCCACCAATGCGTTACCGCATTGAGGTCCCGTGCGGCATCAGCGGTAACGGTAAGTTGGAGTCTGCATTGTTCAACGAAGTCAGGCTCGCCTGACTGAAGGCCATAGTCAAATAAAGCAATCGCCTTCATATAGGAGGTCGTCATTACCGCGTCGCCGGCATCCACGGCCTCGAAGGCACCCGCACTGGCTAGGCGTTCGGCGATTTGAGCATCCTGGTTCTGCGGGTCTAGCAGCCACGACGCGAACAGCTCGTGCATTTCATCGAGCTGACGTCGGAGCAACTGAACAAGCACGGTTTCCGTGGGCGCCAGATTGGCCTGCTCCCCGACCGGGGGCAATACAGAGTATGCGCGCGCAGCGTATCGAGCAAGATGGAACGCTACCGCTGAACTAACACGGTGGAAGGCGGTGTCGTCTGTTACCTCTGAACGATGAACGGCCGCCTCTATGGCTTCAGCGGCAGTCAGAGAGGCCGGCTCTAGAACAGTCGCATCGGCTTCGACGGTCCTCAATCTTAGCGCCAGTGCAATCACGGTGTGGGCATAATCAAGAAGATCTTCGGTTAGATCACTTGGAAATGCCGGTGCATCCGGCGGCAAGAGGCCGTCCCGCCAGATCATTCCGCGCGCGCGTCCCTTGTCGAGAAGGCGGTCTCTGACGCCAGGGCGTATCGAGGCTGCGAGTCGTTGGCGAAGTTGGTCGGTCGTCTCGGGCATACTACAATCCACCAAATAGCTGATCTATGAAATCCCCGTGGTTAGTTATGTGCACACCTACGGCGTGCCTTACACGCTTTTTTCTGGCCACGCTCGCGAGGTGGTTGGCCAGTAGTCGCTTGGGGCTGGCGCCGCTCACCGTGAACAGCATGTGTTGTATTGGTGTACCCCGGAAGCTATGTAACACTGCGTCTTCCAGCTGAGTTGCGAGGTCGTGGTCGCCCTGTTCGCGCAGTCTTTCCGCCACGAAAAGCACCGAGTGCCGCGTTGGCCGCCCTCTGTCCCGGTCGAGAGCGGCCCCCGCATTCAAGAGAGCTGCCGTGGTGAGCGTCCGGCGGCTTTTGGATTCGCCCTTTGGGATTTTTAACGCACTGTTGCTGCCACTTATCACACCTATAAGGTCGTCGCCCCGTAGGGCCATCTCTCGGCCATCTTTCCAGCGGAGTCGTCGAATTGGCACCCTGTATTTCAGCTGTTGTTCCGCCACTTCTGTTGCAAGGATCTCACCAAAGTCGCCGGAACGAGCGCTCGGGCTCTTGGGTACGTGGTCCCTTAGGAGCTGAGCGGTGGCCGGTGCTCCCAGGGCTGCAAGACGTTGGGCGGCCACCTGCGGGTCGACATAGTGCTCGCGCACGACCTCTCGTAGGTCAACCAGGGCCGTGGAGCGCACATTCTCCAGGGCAGTCAGGAGTAACAGGTTGTGTCGTCCGACACGGGCGCGTTTCTCATCGAGCTAGCGCTGAATGACATGTACTTGTTTTTTCAATATCGGCTCCACAATGAAACTCTTGGGGAGCATCGACGGGGTCAGCTGGCGTGGCACGTCAGCCTCGCGGAGCTGTCTCGCGGATGGTCGGCGTCGGCGTCTCCTTTGGGTGCCGTCGACAGCCGCGGGACTGTGGGTCCACAGTCGTCGGCGAGCGGATTTGCTACTATGACGCCACTTTACCACCGCGATCGAATCTGGACTCGCCCTACAACCCACTCGCCACCGCGGAGCGACCGATGGCCAGATGCCCGGCCCGCGCGAAAACCGAGGCTGCACGGCGGCGCGGCAACCGACTCCCGACTTCGAGAGACGGATACGGCTCGCGCGACCGACCGCCGACCACCGCATCTCGTCGTTCGGCTCGCGGAGCTCCTGTCGTTGGGCGGTCAGGACGGTGATCGACATGAAGTTGCCGACTGCGCCCAGCGGCAGCCTGTCTCTGCACGGCGAGTCGCTCGGCCCCGTCAGCGTCCTTGCGTTCGCACGGCCGCCAGCCGATCACCGCAGGCCGACGATGCCCCTCACCGACTCGGCGAGGGCGGGCGCGTCGTAGCCGACGCCCTCCTTGAAGACCAGCGTCACGTTGCGGATCTCGGCCGGGCGGCGCACGGGGTCGCCGTCGATGACGATGAGGTCGGCGAGCTTGCCCGGCTCGACGGAGCCGTAGCGGGCGTCCTCGCCCAGCACCCGGGCGCCGTTCAGGGTCATGACCTCGACGACCTCCTCGGGCGTGAACCCGGCCTCGAGCAGCAGCTCGTAGTTGCGCTGGTCGCCGTAGCCGGGCAGGGCGCCGCCCATGCCGGTGGGGTCGACGCCGGCCGCGAGCAGGCCGCCCGCGTCGGCGAAGAGCTTCTCGAACCGCTGGGCCTTGGGGAACAGGGTGGCCATCGGCGCGTCGTCGCGCGACGCGACGTCGGCCCGCGACGCGAGGTACTCGTCGCGGGCGCCGGGGGCGAGCATCTCGAGCACGCGGTCCTCGAGGGGCGGGCGGTTGGGGACGGCGAGCTCGTAGACGGCGAGGGTCGAGGTCATGGCGACGCCGCCCTCGACCATGGCGCGGATGGTCGCGGCGACAGCGTCGCCCTCCACATCGACCTCCAGGAGGCTGCGCTGCACGCCGGGCGGGCAGACGCCGGGCTCCTTGCCGGGCACGTAGTCGCTGTTGGTGAAGAAGCCGTGCTCGATGTTGTCGATGCCCAGGTCCACCGCCTCCTGGAACGAGATGGAGCACAGGTGGCCGGTGACCCTGACGCCGCGACTGTGGGCCTCGTCGATGGCCGCGGCGAGCTCCTCGTCGCCGATGCGGGTGTAGGCCTTGAACCAGTCCACGCCCTCGTCGGCCCAGTAGGCGACCACCCGCCGGGCGTCCTCGGGGGTCCCGACCTGGAACATCTGCGACGACGCGCCGGCGCCCGACAGGTAGGGGCCGGTGATGTACATGCGCGGCCCGATCTCGCGGCCGTCGGCTATCGCGCGCTTGAGGTTCAGCTCGCTGTAGGGCGAGAAGGCGCCGGTGGTGCGGATGGTGGTGACCCCGCTCGCGAGGTAGAGGCGCGGCGCGCTGAAGTTGAGCTGCACGCGCCGGCCGCGGGTCATGTAGAACGTGTGGTCGTGGAGGCCGACGAAGCCGGGCAGGACGGTGTGGCCGGGGAGGGCGAGGGTCCGGGCCCCGGCGGGGACCGCGACCTCGGCGTCGGGCCCGATCGCGGCGATGCGGCCGTCGCGAATCAGCACGGTCTGACCGCCGGCCGCGGCACTTCCGGTGCCGTCGACCACCTGCACCCCGGTCAGGGCGACGACCGCGTCGTCGACCTCGACGAACTCCCGCACCGCGTCGGACAGCTCGCTCGCGGGCTGCGCCGCGGCGAAGGATGTGGCCGCGGCCACGAGCGCGAGGGCGGCGATCAGGTTACGCATGATTCTCCTCCGTCATCGACCTTCGGCGCGCGGCGGCGGGCCCGCCGCGACGTCGAAGACCATCTTCATGCCCGACTCCAGGTGCTCGGCGATGTGGCAGTGCAGCATCCAGCGGCCCGGGTTGGACAGCTCCAGCAGGAGGTCGGCGGTCGAGCCGGCCGACAGCAGCATCGTGTCCTTCCAGACGAGATTGTCGTTCGGGACGCCGTCGCGGGCAAGCACGAGGAAGCGCTGGCCGTGGATGTGGACCGGGTGCTGCATGGCGTGGACGGCGCCCCGGTCGTTGCGCAGGCGCAGCTTGACGACGTCGCCCCGCCGGAAGCGCCAGTCGATGGCGTCGTTCTCGAGGCCGGTGTCGAGGTCGCGCAGGACCCAGCGCACCGGGCCGGCGGTGGTGACCCAGTTCATGCGCGGCATGGTGCCGCTCCACTCGACGGGGTTGAAGAACGAGCGGTCGAGGTTGAGCAGCGGCTCGAGGGGGTCGGGCAGCCCCCCGAGCTCGAGGGTCAGCAGCAGCCGGTGGTCGACCGGGCGGTCGAACTCGTCGCGGTAGAGGTCGATGTCGGACGCGACGTCGCGGTGGGAGCGCAACTCGCGGAAGCTGGCCGCGTGGTCCGGCGCGGCGGGGACCTCGGTGACGGTCACCGCGCCGAGCACCGTCTCGTCGGGAAAGTAGTTCCCGTACACGTGGTCGATGGCGCGCACGCGGTTGACGAGCCGCGCCTCGCCCGGCTCGTCGAACCGGACCTCGACGACGTAGCGCTCGGCCGGGGCGATGACGACGCTGTCGACCCACGCCTGCCGCTCGAACTTCCCGACGTCGGACGCCACCAGCTTGATGGCGGCCCCATCGAACGAGAGGTTGAACGTGCGCGTGTTCGAGACGTTGGTCAGGAAGAAGCGGACGACCTCGCCGCGCGCCACCGTCAGGCGGTACTCGGGCCCGCCGTTGACGAGCAGGAGGTTCCCGAAGCGGCCCATCAGGGCGTGGGTGGCCTGCTCGCGGCCGAACGGCACGAGGCCGTCCTCGCCGACCAGCAGGTCGTCCAGCATCAGCACCTGCTCGCGGTTCGCGGGGCCGAAGTAGTCCGGGTCGGCCGCGTCGACGCGCAGGTTCCCGTACAGCCCCAGGTCCTGCTGGAAGTCCTCGCGGTGGTGCGGGTGGTACCAGTAGAGGCCGGCGTCGGGGAAGTGGATGCGGTAGCGGAAGGTGTCGCCCGGCGCGATGGGGGCCTGGGTGAGGCCGGGGACGCCGTCGAACCGGTTCTCGAGGCGGATGCCGTGCCAGTGCACGGCGGTCGGGAACTCGAGCCGGTTGGTGACGTTGACGGTGATGGTGGCCCCCTGCGGCACCTGGACGAGGGGGCCGGGGTACTGGCCGTTGTAGCCGTACATCGTGAACGTCCGGCCGCCGATGTTGCGGCGGACGAGGCCGGCCTCGAGGTCGAGGGTGCCGCCGTCGCCAAGCCGGACGATCTCGCGCGGGCGCGCGTCGCGAAGCGGCCCGGCCGACGCCGGCAGGAACGGATCGACGGGCGGCGCGAGGCGGGCCACCCCCGGCATCATCGCCACGGACGGGTGCATGGGCGGGCGCGTCCATCCGCGCGGGGCCGGGGGCGAGGCGCCGCCCCCGACCATCCCCGTCACCGCCAGCAGGTCCTCGGGCTCCATGCGCATGCCGGCCGAGATGCCCCGCAGGACGATGCGTCCCTCCCACGACGCCCCGTCGGGCGCCGCCTCGGCGGTGACGAGCACCAGGAACTTGTCGAGGTCGACGGGCCCGAGGGCGTTGGGGCCGTTCGCGACCGGGCCCAGGTTCACCACCGGCCGCAGGAGCGGGGTCGTCGCCCAGGCGACGTAGCCGGTGTAGTCGCCGAGGACGGCCGGATCGGGCAGGCCGGCGGCGTGCAGGGTCAGGTCGAAGCGGTGGTTGCCCGCGGCGGTGACCGAGGCGCCGAACGGCGAGGGCGGCGGCGTCAGCTCGACGTAGCCCGAGACACCGGGAAAGTCGGGGGCGTGGACCAGCTCGATGCAGTAGAGATCGGGATCCGCGGCGGGCCCGCGCAGGTCCAGGGCGGGGCACCGGGCGGGGCCCGGATCCGGGGAGGACTGGCCGGCCGCGGCGGTCGGTGCGAGAGCCGCCGACGCCGCGACACACAGGACCAGAGTCCCGTGCAGGAAGTTCCATCGCACGATGTTCCGCGAACGTGGGCGGTCCCGTGGTTGCCGGAGTTCACCGCTGGTACAAGAGTACAGCGCACGGCACACGAGGACCGCCAACGGCCCGACGGGGAACGCCCGTTGGAGGAGCATCGGGACAGTTTGCCGCAAGCGCGGCTCTCCTGTCACCCCGGACCCCAGCCGCCGGCAGTGCAGGGGGCTGCTCACCGGGACGAGCCGCGAGCCCGAACGCCGGCGACAGCTTGCGACGTCGGCAGGTCACCCCACCGTGGCGGCACACCGAAACGCGCGGGGCGAAGGCCGCCCCGAAGCGGGCTGGCGAATGGACCGTCGGGGGGCGAGGCCGAACGGGGGACCGGGCAGCGGCCCGCACGACCGACCCCATCCGGGCGCGGGGGCGTGAATCGCCCGCGTACACGAAACGGGGACCGGGACCTCGGTCCCGATCCCCGTTCGCGACTGCCGAATCCGCGCGGGCGGATCAGTTGGACGGCCAGACCACGCCCTGGTCGGCGGGAATCGGGCCCTCGCCCTTGTACACGAACTTCTGGATGCGCTTGCCCTCGAACGTCTCGGTCGTGTAGATGTTGCCGGACGAGTCGGTCGCGATGCTGTGCGCGCCGTAGAACTGCCCCGGCTGGCGCCCGCCGTCGCCGAAGCTCGAGATGACCTCCATCTCCTGGCGGTCGATGATGTAGACCTTCTCGTTCACGCCGTCGGCCATGTAGAGGTACTTCTGGTCGGCGTCGCGCGAGAACGCGACGTCCCAGGCCGACCCCGCGCCCAGGGTCTCCCGGGCCACGATCAGCTCCTCGACGAACGTGCCGTCCTTCTGGAACACCTGGATGCGGTTGTTCACGCGGTCGCAGGCGTAGACCAGGCCGTCGTTCGACAGATCGGCGCAGTGCACCGGGGTCCGGAACTGCTGCGCGGGCTCGGCGTTCGGGTCGTAGCGGCCGAGGTCGGCGTCGTCCGGCGTGTTGCCGTAGGCGCCCCAGAAGCGCTTCATGGCGCCGGTCTCGGCGTCGAGCACCGCGACCCGCTTGTTGAGGTAGCCGTCGGCGACGTACGCCTCGTTGTCCTTCGGGTCCACCATGATCTTGGCGACGCGGCCGAAGTTCTCGGTGTCGTTGCTGCCCGCGTTGCCGCCCGAACGGCCGACCTGCAGCAGGAAGTTCCCGTAGCGGTCGAACTTCAGGAGATGCGAGTCGGGGCCGCCGTTGCCGCCGATCCACACGTTGTCCATGTGGTCGACCCAGAGGCCGTGGTTCGAGGCCGGCCACTCGTAGCCCTCGCCGGGGCCGCCCCAGTAGTTGACGAGCAGCCCCGCCTGGTCGAACTCGAGCACCGGGGGCGCGGGGAAGCAGCACTCGACCGCGTTCGGCGGATCCTGCGCCGCCGGCGTCTCGCCGGCCGACAGCGAGTCGCCGCGGTGGATGATCCAGATGTGATCGCGGTTGTCGACCGACACCCCGATGGTGGTGCCCAGCAGCCAGTGGTTGGGCAGCGGCTTCGGCCACAGCGGATCGACCTCGAATATCGGGCCCCAGACCAGCTCGCCCTGCGTCGCCTCGGTGCGGCCCATCATGGCGCCGACCCCGATCATCGCGACCAGCGCGAGGGCCAACGCCCCGAACGCCAGCCGCCGTCCATTGCTCTTCTGCATGACTGCTCTCCTTCACGGTTTGGACGGTCCGCCCGCCCGCGGGAGGCGGCCCGGACCGGACGCGCCCCGGGAAGGGCGTCCCACCCTTCACGCGGCGCCGCAGGGACAGATCCTCCGGCATCCGCCCGCTCGATGCAACCCTGAATCGCCCACCGGGCGAATGCGACGGCCGACGAATGCCGTGGCGGGTCGGACCCCGGAGCCGACCAGGCCCCCCGCGGCGCCGCCCCGCCACCTCGCGGGCGAAGGCACCCCCCGCGATTCCCGCCGCCGGTCGGCCCCCGGAGCCGACCAAGCCCCCGCGCCGACATCCCGCTACCTCGCGGGCGAATGTCCCCCCGCGATTCCCGCCGTCGGACGGCCCGGCGCGAATCCCGCCGCGCTGCTTCGGCGGCGGCACGGCCCGCGTGCAACGCGCCCGCCGACGACTCTCCGCCGCTCGACGGCCCGGCGCCGAATCCCCGTCGCGCTACTTCGGCTGCGGCACGACGCGCATGTAGGGCAGCGGCTGCTGCCAGCCGTCGGGGTACGTCGCCCGCGCGTCCTCGTCGGACACCGCGGGCAGGATGATGACGTCCTCGCCCTGCTTCCAGTTCACGGGGGTCGCCACCTTCTTCGTCGCCGTGAGCTGGCACGAGTCGAGCAGTCGCAGGATCTCGTCGAAGTTGCGCCCGGTGCTCATCGGGTAGGTGATGGTGGCCTTGATGCGCTTGTCGGGGCCGATGACGAAGACCGACCGCGCCGTCGCGTTGTCGGCCGGCGTCCGTCCCTCGCTCGTGTCCCCCGCGTCGGCCGGCAGCATGTCGTACCGCTTGACGATCTTGAGCTGGGGGTCGCCGATGAGGGGGTAGTTCACGGCGTGCCCCTGCGACGCCTCGATGTCGCGCGACCAGCGGTCGTGATCGCTCACGCCGTCGACGCTGATGCCGAGAATCTTGCAGTTGCGCTTCTCGAACTCGCCTTGCAGGCCCGCCATGTAGCCCAGCTCGGTCGTGCACACCGGCGTGAAGTCCTTGGGGTGCGAGCACAGGATGGCCCAGCCGTCCCCGATCCACTCGTGGAAGTTGATGGTGCCCCGGGTCGACTCCGCCGTGAAGTCGGGGGCCACGTCGTTGATGCGTAGCGACATCGGCATTCCTCTCCTGGTTGACCGCCGGGGGCCGGCTCCGTTCCTCGGCGCCGGCTCCCGGCGGGCGTTCTCGATCTCCGCTCGCCGCCCCGTCCCGCCGGAAGGGGTGGCATCCGTTGTATCGGCGCGACCGCCCGCGGCGAAGTCCCCCGATGCATCGAGCGGCGTCGCATCGCCGCGCCCCGACGGCAGCGGGCGCCCTCCCGCGAGATGGAAAGGCGGGACCACGCCGCGGCCTGCCGGCTGGCCCGCCAATCGTCGCCTTCGGCTCCGCTTGGCGCCCAGCCGACCCTCCACGAGTCCGCGCCGTTGCACGACGCAGACGCCTACTCGACGGTCCAGAGCGTCAGCGTCTCGATGTCCTTGACGTACACCCGGTTGCCGACCAGCGTGGGCTGCGTCCAGGTCGCGCTCTCCGCCACCTCGTAGCGCTGCACCGGCTCGAAGGCGGTGCGGCTGCTCGGCAGGACGAGGAGCTCGGCGTCGTCCTGCAGCGACACGATGGTGCCGCCCGCGTTCAGGATGGCCGCGTTCTCGGCCTGCCGGGGCGCGCTCGTCCAGAGCACCTCGCCGGTGTCGAGGTCGAGGCCGAAGTACTGGCCGCTGTTCAGGTGCGACAGCCCGTAGAGCACCCCGTCGACGACCACCGGGTTGGTCATGTGCAGGCCCACCTCGTCGGTGCGCCACACGTCCTCGGTGGTCCAGGCGTTGCCCTCGCGCACGATGCGGAAGCGGGTGACGCCGTTGGCGCGGCCGGTCTGGATGACGTCGCCCTCGTAGATCTGCGGGGTCTGCGACGTGGTCGTCGACGGGGTGGTGAACGGCCGGCTCCACAGGAGTTGGCCGGTGTCGGCGGCCACGCCGACGATGTTCTCCTGGGTGAAGGTGATGACCTGCCGCACGCCCTCGACCTCGGCGATGACCGGCGACCCGTAGGCGGGCCCGTCGCCGTCCCAGCTCCACTGCGCCTCGCCGGTGGCGGCGTCGAACGCGGTCAGCGCGCCGGCGTCCTGGCCGCCCACGTGGAGAATCACGTGATCGCCGTCGACGACGGGCGACTGGCCGGTGTGGTAGAGCGGCTCGACCGGATCGGCGGGCCGCTGCCACAGCTGACTGCCGTCGGAGGCGTCCCACGCGGTCACGATGCCGCTGATGCCGAGCGAGAAGAGGCGCCCGTCCGCGTAGGCCGGCGTCGACTTGGGTCCGGGCCCGTGGTTGCGGGTGGCCGGCATCATCTGGAACGGGGCCGCATAGCTCGACCGCCAGACGGTCTCGCCGGAGGCGGGGTCGAGGGCCTGCATGACCTCGTCGTCGCCCTGCCGGCTGAACATGTACATGCGATCGCCCACGAGGAGCGGCGTCGCGTAGCCGAAGCCCACGTCGACGGTCCACTGCCGGGTGAGCCCGTCGGGCCACGCCGCCGGCACGTCGAACCCGACGACCGAGCCGTCCCGGTTCGGGCCCCGCCACTGGGGCGTGTCCTGCCCGGCTGCCGGGGCCGGCGCCATCCCCACCCCGACCATCAACGCGATTGCGACCACCGTCAGACGTTTCAGCACGTTACTCCTCCATCTGTCGGCCCGCGGCTCGACTCGCGGCGCGGGCCGCCTGGCTGCCCGCAGCAGGGCCCCGCTGCCTTCGACCGGCGACACATCCTGCTTCGCCGACCTCCGTGCAAGAGCGGGGTCCGCCACCGGCTGCCAACTCCTTCGCCCTGTCTCTCGGCTCGACGCGGCGCCTCCGCCATCGATTGCCGCGAACGCCGACTCCGCATGCCGCTTCGGGACGCCGACCCGACCGAGCCGGCCCGGTCGCCCGTGGCCTGCCCATCGTCGCCTGCGGCTCCGCTGGGCGCCCAACCGACCCTGCCAGGAGTCTGCACCGTTCTGCGGCGCAGACTCCCAAGGCTTCTCGTACGACGCGTGGAGATTATAGGATGCGACACACGACCCTGAATACCGTCTACCCGGGAGAAGATGATGAGCCTTCGATCCGCCTCGATCGCCGCCGCGTGCCTGGCCCTCGCGTCGCCCGCCGCGGCCCAGGACCTCGCGCCCGCCACGCCCGAATCGGCGGGCATGTCGTCGAGCCGCCTCGCCGAGGCCACCCGCGCGCTGCAAGCCCACGTCAACGGGTTGAACATCGCGGGCGTGGTGGCGGCGGTGGCCCGCCACGGCCGAATCGTGTACTTCGAGGCCCTCGGCCAGCGCGACCGCGAGACCGGCGACCCGATGGCCCGCGACGACCTCTTCCGGCTCTACTCCATGACCCGGCCCATCACCAGCACCGCGGTGATGATGCTGTGGGAGGAGGGCCGGTTCAAGCTCGACGATCCGATCGCGCAGTACCTGCCGCAGTTCGCCGGCCAGCGCGTGTTCGCCGACACCGGCGCCCCCGACCTGGCGCAGACCCGCCCCCGCTCGGGCGACATCACGGTGCGGCACCTGCTGACCCACACTTCCGGCATCGGCAGCCGCAGCAGTCCCGTCTACCGGGCCGAGCAGGTGCGCCTGCGATCCATCACCCTGCCGCAGCTCGTCGACAACGCGGCCCGCGTGCCCCTGTTCGAGGACCCCGGCACCCGGTTCCGGTACGGCGTCTCGACCACCATCCTCGGCCGGCTCGTCGAGGTGTGGTCCGGACAGCCGTTCGAGGCCTTCCTGGCCGAGCGCCTCTTCGAGCCCCTGGGAATGACCGACACCGTGTTCTGGGCCGACGGCGAGCGCGCCGACCGCCTCACCACCGTCTACCGCCTCGACGACGGCAGCGGCGAGCTCTACCCCTGGGCCATCGAGCAGGTGCCGTTCACCGAGCGCCCCGCCCTCATCGAGGGCGGCGTCGGCCTGCTGTCGACGGTCATGGACTACCTGCGCTTCTCGCAGATGTTCCTGAACGGCGGCACGCTGGACGGCGTTCGGGTGCTCGAGCCCGAGACCGTCGCCCTGATGACCCGCAACCACGTGCCCGACGCGGTGATGCCGCTGTCCCGCTCGGGCTACATGGCGGGGTCGGGATGGGGCCTGGGTTTCAACGTCGTCCTCGACCCGAGCCGCTATTCGTTCCCCGTCGGCGACGGCGAGTACTGGTGGGACGGCTCGTCGGGCACGCGGTTCTCCATCGACCCCGAACACGGGTTGATCACCGTCATCATGGCCGCCGTGTCGCCGTCGCGCGGCGGCGGGTTCCGCGAGGAGTTCAAGGACCTCGTGTACCGGGCGATCGTGGACGAGCGGTAACGGCGATGCAGACGGTCTCGACCGCCGGATCGACCAGCCTCTACTCGGCCACGCCGCGGCCGGCAGAACCCCGCGCGGAGGACTGAGTGACAGGGGTCTGCCAGCCCTTGGTGGTCCCCGCTGCGTTCGGGCGGCGATGCATCCCGCCCGACAGCGTTCGATGAAGAACCCGTCACGGACGCAGATGCCCCCGGTCGCGGTCAGGGCCCGACCGGCGCCTGGCAGTCGACCTCGCGGTCGACGACGACCGGCCACCAGCCGGTGAACGCGGCGTCCGAGCCGGCGATGGGCAGAATCAGGTCGAGCGGGCCGAATGCGTCCGGCCCGGCGGTCTCCCCCGCCAGCTCGGCCAGGCGCCGGCGGAATGCGTGCGCCTCGGGAACGTCGAACACGACGAAGAAGAACTCGCGCGTGCGGCCCGCGAACGTCTCGCGCTTCACCGCCATGCACACCGGCTGGAGGCGGGCCCGCTCGAGGCCGGCTTCGTCCGCCGCCCGGCGGATCGCCTCGGGCGGGAGCCCGGCGGCCGGCCCGGCGGGCAGCTCCGAGGCGAGCACGATCGGGATCACGTCGTCCACCGGCGAGGTCATCGACGCCATCGTCCGGTCGAAGAGCTGGTCGAAGAGGTGGGCCCGGAACAGGGCCGGCGGCTGCAGCCCGACCGACCACACCGCGGGCCGCGCGGGGTCGGCCAGCACCAGCGTCCAGCCGGACAGCGACCCCGGCGCCACCGCGTACGGCGCGGCGATGGTGTCCCGCAACGTCCGCAGGAAGAGCCACGGCACGACGATGAGGACGGCCAGTCCGATGCCGAGCTTCACGAGAGTCTGTTTACGCATGGGTCCATCGGCGGGTGCCCGCCCCGCGGCGGTCCGCCCGAAACGGCCTGCAGGGCCACCACGACGCTGCGGCGCCGAATGAGGGTCGACAACCGGAATTCCATGTCCGCGGCCTGCCGCCAAGAGGCCCGGTTACCTGCCCGCCACGGACCGGCAGCCCTCCAATCGACGCGTCTCGGCCCGGCCGCCGTTACTCGTCCGGCTCCTCCACGAACCGATAGCCGACCCCGCGCACCGTCAGCAGGTGCCGCGGGTGGGCGGGCTCGGCCTCGATGTAGCGGCGCAGCCGCGCCACGAAGTTGTCGACGGTCCGGGTGTCGGTGTCCTGACGCACTCCCCATACCTCTTCGAGGAGGTTCCGGCGGGACACCGTCTCACCCGCGTGCTGCACCAAATGGCGCAACAGCGTCGCCTCCATCAGGGTCAGGGGCTGCTCGGCCCGGCCGCGGCGCAGCACCTGGTTGCGGAAGTCGACGTGCCGGCCGGCGAACGAGTACTCGTCGGCCTCCACGGCCTGTCCCGCCTCGTTCCCCCGCAGCCATCCGCGGCGGCGCAGCAGCCCCCGGATGCGCGCCAGCAGAATGGACAGGTCGAACGGCTTGGACAGATAGTCGTCGGCGCCCGCCTCGAAGCCGCGCAGGACGTCGTCGGTGTGCGAGCGCGCCGTCAGCAGCATGACCGGCACGAACTGCCGCGCCTCGCGCAGCCGCCGCACCACCTCGAACCCGTCGAGGCCCGGCAGCATGACGTCGAGGAGCACGACGTCGAAGGCGTTGGCCGCGACGCCCCCGTCGACGAGCCGCTCGAGGGCCGCCTCGCCGGTGTCCTCGACGTCGGCCGAGTACCCCTCCGCCTCGAGATTCAGCTTGAGCCCCGCCGCGAGGTGGTCTTCGTCTTCGACGATGAGGACGCGGTTCATGACTTGAGCGGCAGCTCGAGGGTGAACGTGCTCCCCCGCTCGAAGCCCCGGCTGTCGGCGTACGCGCGCCCGCCGTGGCGCCGCGCCACCGCGCGCACGATCGACAGCCCGAGCCCCGTGCCCCGCACCCGCGAGTGGAGGGCGGCGGGCAGGCGGTAGAACCGGCGGAACACGCGCTTCAGCTCGTGGCTGGTGATGCCCATCCCCTGGTCGCGCACGCTGACGGCGACCCGCCGCGCCCCGACCCTGGCCACGTCCACCGCCACCCGCACCCGGTCGCCCGAGTACTTGACGGCGTTGTCGACGAGGTTGGTCACCGCCGCCGTCAGCTCCTCGCGGTCGCCCTCGACCACGAACGCGCCGTGCTCGGGGCGGCCGATCACCTCGACCTCGCCGTTCACGAGGTTGTGCCGCTTGCCCGCGAGCGAGACGCACTCGCCCACGATCTCCGTCAGGTCGACGTCGGTGGGATTGTCGACGCGCCGGGCGGCACCGGTCTTGCCGGCGAGCAGGATCTGGTCGATGGTCCGCTGCAGGCGGTCGGAGTCGTCGAGCATCGTGTCGATGATGTCGTGCCGGGTGTCGGCCGGCAGCTCGCGCTGGCGCAGCGTCTGCAGGTACAGCTTGATGCTCGCGAGCGGCGTCTTCAGCTCGTGCGTCACCGCGTGGATGAAGGCGTCGTGCTGCTCGCTCCTCTGGATCTCGCGAATGAGGAAGGCGGTGTTGAGGACGAGTCCCCCGACCAGGACCACGAAGCTGACCACGCCGAGCAGCAGCAGCAGCCCCGTCCGCCAGTAGAGGACGATGAAGTTGATGTTGAGGGCGACGGCGACGGCGATGAGGCCGACGCCGAGCACGCCGGCGAGGAGGACGGAACGTCGGCGATTCCCGCCGGAGCGATCCATGCGCATAGGATAGCGCCTCCCGCCCGCCCGGGGCTACGGCCCCGGCCGACAGGAGCCGGCGCGCCGGAGAAGCGTCGCGTCGGGCGAGAGGCGCCGACTCCCGGCAGGGTCCGATCCGGCGGCGTGCGGAACCGCCAGGGGCCTGGCCGCGGAGGCTTCGCGCCGGCGAACCGCCAGAGCGGCTACGCGGCGTTCTCGGCCGGCAGCGCCTTGTGGGCGATCTGGTTGGCGCTGGGCACCTGCACGTCCCAAGCGAGCCCCAGCCACTGCATGACGCGGATCTGCATCCAGCTCAGGTCGACCTCCCACCACGTCATGCCGTGCCGGGCGGAGCGGGGATGGGCGTGGTGGTTGTTGTGCCAGCCTTCGCCGAACGTGATCAGGGCCACCCAGAACGAGTTCTTCGAATCGTCGCTGGTGTTGAAGCGGCGGCTGCCCCAGATGTGGGTCGCCGAGTTGATGAGCCACGTGCAGTGCAGGCCGACGACGACGCGCAGGAACACGCCCCACAGCGCCCACGACCAGCCTCCGATGGCGAGCAGGGCGAGGCCCAGGACCACCAGCGGCACCCAGTGCCACCGGGTGAGCACCTGGTAGAACCGGTCCTTCATGAGGTCGGGGGCGTACTTCCCCATGATCTCGGTGTCGGCGTGCAGCTCCTCGCCGAAGATGGTCCACAGCATGTGCGACCACCACTTGCCGTCGCGCGGCGTGTGCGGGTCGCCGGTCTTGTCGGAATGCTGGTGGTGGATGCGGTGCAGCGCGGTCCAGAACACCGGCCCGCCCTGCAGGGTCAGGCAGCCGCAGACGGCGAAGAAGTACTCGACGAGCCTGGGCGTCTTGTAGGAGCGGTGCGTGTGCAGGCGGTGATAGCCGAGCCCGATGCCCCAGCCGATGCACACCCAGTGCAGCACCGCGGCCACCGCCACCGCCTGCCACGTCGCATTGAAGAGCGCCACCACCGCCAGGACGTGGAAGACGCCGAACGCGATGGCGGTCGTCCAGCTGACCCTGTCCCCGCTGGCGAAGTCGACCTGCCTCATGGTCACGGCAACTCCTTCGGGATGAAGGCCCGGACACCAGCGCCCGAACCGGACGCCAGCGTATCAGGCCGCGGGCCCGGCGGTTGTAATAGTTGTGTAATTGCGCGGAGGAAACCGCGGACCGAGACGAGCGAACGGCAGCGGTCCGGTGAGGTTCAGTCGACGGGGTGCCCGTTCAGGTGATCGATGACGTAGCCGCGAAGCTCGGCCATCTGCGCGTCGGCGTGCTCGCGGAGGGTCTGGATCTCCAGCCGAAGCTCCTGCCGGAGAACGGCCAGATCATCCTTCGTCGCCATGCGGGCGCCGGTCCACCAGGCCGCCCCGACGGCTGCCCCGATGACGGTGAACATCAGCGTCGCGAACGCAATCCACTCCGTCTTGCGCATTTTGCCGTGTATGCTATCACACACTGCGTTACACCGCCATCACGCATCGCGCCACCCCGCCGTCCTGCCCGCGCCCACTGCTCCACTCGACTCCTACAGCGCCGGATGCTGCAGGTGGTGGTCGGTGGCCATCTGGAATGCGTGCGCGAGGCGCAGGATCTCGCGCTCGCCGAACAGCTTGCCGGTGAACCGCAGGCTGGTGGGGCTCCCCTCGTGGAAGCCGCTGGGCATGCTGATCTCGGGATGCCCGGTGAGGTTCGTCAGCCCGAGGTTCGAGCCCACGAACAGGTCGAAGTCGCCGAGGGCCTCGTGCAGGTCCTCGATGATGCGCATGCGCAGGCGGTTGGCCTGGATGTACTCGACGGCCGGCACGAAGCGCGACAGCCGGAAGCTGTCGGGCCACCGGCTGCGCTCGGGCTCCTCCCGCATGCTGTCGAGCTGGGCGTTCAGGGCCGGCACGTCGAACGCCGCCGCCGCCTCGGTGCCGAGGATGAAGCCGATCGCCCCGGTCGGCAGGTCGGGCAGGTCGAGCGGGGCCAGCTGCACGCCGAGGCCGCGCATCACGTCGAGGGCCGCGCGGTTGTTGACCAGGGTCTGCCGCCGGGCGGTCATCTGGGGCGCGGCCTCGCCCTCGTCCTCCTCCTCGTCCTCGAACGCCGAGCGCAGGTACGCGACGCGCAGGGCGGTGACGTCGCTCGCCGCGTCCCAGTTGAAAGGCACGTCGAGCAGGGTGTTGTCGAGCCCGTCCGGCCCCTGGATGGCCGCGAACACGAGGGCGCAGTCCTCCGCCGACCGGCACATGGGGCCGATCTTGTCCATGGTCCAGCTGAGGGTCATCCCCCCGTACCGGCTCACCCGGCCGAAGGTCGGGCGCAGCCCGGTGACGCCGTTGCGGGTCGAGGGCGAGATGATCGACCCGCGGGTTTCGGTGCCGATGGAGAACCCGACGAGGCCGGCCGCCGTCGCCGCCCCCGGGCCGGCCGACGACCCGCTCGAGCCCTGCTCGGTGTTCCACGGGTTGCGGGTGCGGCCGCCGAACCAGCGGTCGCCCGACGCGAGGGCCCCCATCGTCAGCTTGGCCACGAGGACGGCGCCGGCGTCGGTGAGCCGGCGGTAGACGGTGGCGTCGGTGTCGATGACCTGGTCCCGATAGGGCGAGGCGCCCCACGTGGTCCGGGTGCCCCGCACCGCCAGCAGGTCCTTGGCGCCCCAGGGAATGCCGTGCAGCGGCCCCCGGTAGGTCCCCGCCGCGATCTCCTCGTCGGCCCGCCGGGCTTGCCGCCGGGCGAGGTCCTCGGTGTAGCTGACCACGCAGTGCAGCTTCGGGTCGTGCTGCTTCAGCCGCGCCAGGTAGAGCTCGGTGAGCTCCGACGGCTTGACCTGCCGCGTCTCGACGAGCCGCGCGAGGTGGGTGACGGGCAGGAAGGCCAGCGCCTCGTCGCTCGCGGGCATGGAGACGGTGACCGGCTCGCGGCGGTTGGGGCCGCGCCCGGCCGGCAGGGTCATGCCCGGCGGCACGGGATTGAACACGATGGCCGGCTGCTGCGCGTTTCCCAGGTTGGCGGCCCGCAGGGTCTCGTAGTCGCGCCGCCGGTCGCCGGGGCCGTTCAGGCGCTCGGCCAGCCGCTGCAGCTCGTCGGGGGTGAACTCGAGCCCGGCGATCCGCTGCGCGGCCTCGAGCATCTCCACCGTGACCACGTCCGCGTCCTGGGCCACCGCCACGAGGGCACCGGGCAGCAAGGTGGAACCGAGCCCGGCCGCCGACAACGCGCCGAGGAAGTGCCGCCGGTTCGTCGCGAGCTTGAGATCGTTCATGGTCGGTCCTGTCGTCGTCCGGGTGGGGGCGAACGGCCCTCATTCTACTGAATCCGCACCCGGTCCCGGGCAATCCCGGGGCGGCGACCGCCGCCGTCCCCCCTGATACGATGCCCCGCGTGGACCAGAACCCGTTCGGGTGGCTCTCGCTCCTGCCGCCGGCCCTGGCCATCGGCCTCGCCGTCGCGAGCCGGCGGGCGATTCCCGCCCTGCTGACCGGCATCTGGATCGGCTGGCTGGTCGTCACGAGCTGGCAGCCGCTCGCGGCGACGGCGGCCGCCGCGCGCAGCATCGCAGGCGTGCTCGTCAACCCCGGTCAGGCCAGGGTGGTCCTGTTCACTGTCCTGATGGGGGTCCTGATCGAGTGGATGCGGCGGAGCGGCGGGGTCACCGGGTTCCTGAGATGGGCCCGCCGCCGTCCCTGGTCGCACAGCCGACGCGGGGCCCGGCTGATGGCGGCCGGACTCGGCCTGGGGGTGTTCATCGAGTCGACCATCACGTGCCTCGTGGTCGGCACCGTGGCCCGGCCGTTCTTCGACCGTCATCGCATCGCGCGGGAGAAACTGGCGTACCTCTGCGACGCCACTTCGGCGCCGGTGTGCATGATGATCCCGCTCAACAGCTGGGGCGCGGTGGTGCTCGCCCTCCTCGCCGCCCAGGCCGAGTTGGGCCGGCTCGGTGACCGGGCGCCCCTCGGCGTCTTCCTCGCCGCGGTCCCGCTGAACTTCTACGCCCTGCTGTCGGTGCTGCTGGTCTTTGCGGTGGCCGCGACCGGGTACGACGTCGGGCCGATGCGGGACGCCGAGCGCCGCGCCCGGGAGGCCGGGACGCCGGACGACGAGGCCGCCGAGGCGCATCTGCCACCCGAAGCGGCCGGCCGCGCGTCGCACGGGGCTCCGTCCGGCGCCGCCGGCGGGACCTCGCACGAGGCCGCACGCGGCGGGGCGTCGCGCGACGCTCCCCCCGGTGCGCCAGGCAGGGCCTCGTACGAGAAAGAGCGCGCGCGGACGGAAGGCGGGCCCGTGGGCGACCGGCCGGCCTCGGGACGAGCGAGGCATCTCGCGGTGCCGCTGGCCGTGATGATGGGGACGGTGCTGGCGGCCATCGCGGCCACCGGAATCGCCGGTTCGCGCGCGGCCGGCATCGCCGACCCCGGGGTGATGGACTGGCTCGAGCACGCCTCGGGCTCCACCGCGGTCCTGACCGGCGTCCTCGCCGCCCTCGCGGTGCTGGCCGCGACCGCGACCGCGGCCGGCGACGCCCGTCCCCGCGAGCTGGCCGACGCGGCTTGGCGCGGCGCGGCCTCGATGGTGCCCATCGCCACCCTGCTCGTGCTGGCCCTCGCCATCGGCGGCGTCTGCGAGGCCCTGGGCACGGGACCGTTCATCGCCGACCGGGCCGCCCTCCTCCTCACCCCGGCCCTCGCCGCACCGGTCGTCTTTCTGACCTCGGGGGTAATCGCCTTCGCGACGGGAACGAGCTTCGGCACCTTCGCCATCATGATCCCGCTCGCCGTGCCCCTCGCCGCGGCGATGCAGCTCGACGGCGCCGCGGTCTCCCTGCCCCTCGTCGTCAGCGCGGTACTGGGCGGCGGCGTATTCGGCGACCACTGCTCGCCGATCAGCGACACGACCGTCATCTCGTCGGCGGCGGCGGGCAGCGACCACATCGAGCACGTGCGCACACAGGCCCCCTACGCCCTGGCCGCGGCCGCCGGCACCGTGCTCCTGTATCTGCTCGCGGGATTCCTGATGGTCGGGTGACCCGACGGCGCAACACCGGTACGGGTTGCCTGGCCCCGGGATCGGCACGGTGGGGCCGCACACCGGGTGCCCCGGGGAGCCGGCGCGGCCTGAAGGGAGGCTGCGTCCCCGCGTGGCTCACGGCATTGCAGTCTCGCGGGCTCGGCGCCCGCGCGATCAGTCCCGCGTGATCTTCCCGATGACGTAGCCGCCGGACCGCTCGTCGAGGTCGAGCTCCAGGTAGCCGCGCGACTGCGCCTCTTCCAGGAGATCGTTGAACGAGCCGAAGCCGTAGGCCGACTCGTTGAACCCGGGGCGCCGCCGCTTGAGAGTCTGCTTGATCATCGACCCCCACAGTTTGGCGCGGTCGCCGCGTTCCGCGTGGATCGCTTCGGCCGTCTGGATGACGAGGTCGATGGCCGGCTGCGCCGGGTCTGGCTTCGCGGGCTCGGTGGTGGTGACCGTCTTCTTGGGCGGGTGCCAGCGCATCCGTCGATGCGTGTAACGGGGGTCGGCCGCGCACGTCCAGCCGGCCGCCTTCAGCGCCGCCTTGAGCCGATCGGCCTTCGGCCCCGTATAAGAGGTAACCTCTGCTTTGCAGAGCCCCAACTCCTTGGCGATTCTCGTGAACACGTAGCCGTGTTGCTCGGGCGCCCACTCCCGACCCTCGATCGCCGCACGCAGCTCGCCGTCCACCGAATCGACCTGCCCGTTCGTCTTTGACGGATCATCCTTGGGCTCCGAGGGCGCTCTCCGCTTCTCGGAGGTCGTCTTCGCCCGCCCCTTGCCGCGGGATCGGCGGCGGGGCGACGGGCTCGCGGCCACCAGATCGTCATAGAAGATGAACTCGTCGCAGTTGTTGACGAGCAGGTCCGAGGTGGCCTTCTTGACGCCCACCCCGATGACTGCCTTGGCGTTCTCGCGCAGCTTGCTCACGAGCGGAGAGAAGTCGGAGTCGCCGGAGATGATCACGAACGTGTCGATGTGCTCCTTCGTGTAGCACAGGTCGAGGGCGTCGACGACCATGCGGATGTCGGCCGAGTTCTTGCCGGACTGCCGCGCGTGGGGAATCTCGATGAGCTCGAACGCCGCTTCGTGCATCGGCGCCTTGAACTCCTTGTAGCGATCCCAGTCGCAGTACGCCTTCTTGGCGACGATGCTGCCCTTCAGCAGCAGCCGCTCGATCACCGGCCGCACGTCGAACCGCTTGAGATCGGCGTCGCGGACCCCCAGGGCCACGTTCTCGAAGTCGCAGAAGACCGCCAGGTTGCCGTCACCGTTCAACTATGGACTCCCAACTGCTCCCGCACCTTGCGGATCTAGTCGCAAATGCCCCCGACGGTCGCGCCGATCGCCCGCCCGGCGTCTGAATCGCGTCCGGCTGGGAGCAGCCCGTGACCAAGGGCCCCGCGGCATTCGAGCGGCGATGCAGCGCCGGGGTTCCGCCACCGGCCGCGAGCCTTCCCTCGCTCGCTCGCCGATCACCGGCCGGAGAAAACGAAGGCGGGTCCGGGATTGTCCCCCGGACCCGCCCAGGTGTCGAACCGACCGGGCCGCCAGCGAGGGGCAGACTGCCCGACAGCCGGCCGCGCCGGCTCTCACGCCGCGGAAACGCCTACTCGCCGGCCGGCAGCCGCAGCGCCGCGAGCGAGGCCGGGAAGACGCCGCCCTGCGCAATCTGCACGACGATGTACTGGTCGCCCTCGTGCTCGTAGGTCATCATGCCGTACTGACCCGGCGCGGGCAGCTCGACGGTGCCGACGAGCTCGCCCGTCGCCTTGTTGCGCGCGTCGAGCAGGGCCGGCCCGTTCATGCCCCGGGTGGTCAGCAGCAGGCTGCCGGTGACCATGGACACGGCCCGGCTGCCGCCGCCGACCCCGGTGAGGTCGACGCCCTGCAGGGCCGGGTGACGCCGCATCCGCTCGTTCGCCTCGCCCACCGGCTGCCACCACAGGTGCTCGCCGGTGTTCATGTCGATGGCGGTGATGCGGTTGTAGGGAGGCTTGTGCATCGGCAGCCCCTGGGGGCCGCCCCAGCCGACGCCGCCGCCCTGCACCCAATCGGAGATCGTGGTGCCCGTCGTCCAGCAGTCGCCCTCGGACGAGGTGCACGAGTGGGTGTCGCCGTCGGTGTTGGTGCCCGGCTGCACGAGCCGGCCCGAGCACTGCGGCCCCGACGGCTGGTAGAGGATGCCGGTGGTGGGGTCGAGGGCGGCCGGGTTGGTGATGTTGAGGCCGCCCGAGCAGCCGATCCAGCCCTGGACCGGCTCGTTGTGGCCTTCCGGCAGGGGCGGCATGTAGGGCCCGCCGATGCGGAAGTTGCTCATGATCTCGAGCGCCTCGGCGCGCAGCTCGGGGGTGAAGTCGATG
Organism: Vicinamibacterales bacterium; assembly: GCA_965207675.1. Taxonomy (GTDB): domain Bacteria; phylum Acidobacteriota; class Vicinamibacteria; order Vicinamibacterales; family UBA8438; genus JAJEEA01. The sequence continues at coordinate 833,109 of CBDBMY010000011.1, read as the reverse complement.
ACGTTCTCCTCGGGCAGGCCGAGGGCCTCGAGCGGCGCGGGCCTCGTCGGAATCGGCTGGGTCGGCGAGAGCTGCTCGCCGGGCACCACCGACGCCGGCACCTCGACCTCCTCGATCGGCCAGACCGGCTCGCCGGTCTCGCGGTTGAAGGCGAAGGTCAGGCCCTGCTTGGTGGTCTGGATGGCCATCGGCACGTCCTCGCCGTCGACGTTGACGTCGACGAGGATGGGCACGTTGGGCAGGTCGTAGTTCCAGATCGGGTGGTGCACGGTCTGGAAGTGCCAGACGCGTTCACCGGTCTCGGCGTCGAGGGCGACGGTGCTCGTGCCGAACAGGTTGTCGCCCGGCCTGAACCCGCCGTAGTAGTCGATGGTCGGCGCGTTGGTGGGGATGTAGACGATGCCCCGCTCGAGGTCGGCCGACATCGGCGCCCACGACGACACGTCGCCGGTCCACTGCCACGCGTCGTTCTCCCAGGTGTCGAACCCGAACTCGCTCTCGGTCTGGGGAATGATGTTGAACTTCCACTTGAGCTGGCCGTTGCGCAGGTCGTAGCCGAGGATGTCGCCCGGGACGTTCTCGACGCGGCTCTGGCTGTAGCCCTGCTCGTGCGAGTTGCCCACCACGATGGTGTCGTTGACCACGATGGGCGGCGACGAGTTGGTGATGTAGCCCAGCTCGGGGTCGAGCCCGCTGTAGGGGTCGTAGGGGTGGCCGAGGCCCGCCAGCAGGTCGACGACCCCGGTCTCGGGGAACCCGGGGATGTCCACCGGCGACCCGAAGCCCTCGATGTGGTCGCCGGTCTTGGCGTCGAGCGCGTGCAGGAAGAACGCCGGCGTCACGATGAAGATGACCCCCCGCCCGTCGACCTCGGAATAGGCCACGCCCTTGCCGTAGGCGGCCCGCATCGACTGCTCCCACCGCTCGGTGTTCGGCTCGCGGTACGTCCACAGCGTCTCGCCGGTGCCCGGGTCCATGGCCACCACCGTGCGCCGGTAGCCGGCGACGGTGTAGAGGACGCCGTCGATGTAGCTCGGCGTCGACCGCGACGCGTAGTTGGTGTGCGGGCTGTAGTTGTCGCCCCGCCAGATCCACGCCACCTCGAGGTCCTCGAAGTTCCCGGCGTCGACCTGGTCGAGCGGCGAGAACCGGGTCCCCCAGGCGTCGCCGCTCTGGTACCACCACTCTCCGTGGGGCGTGCCGCGATCCTGCTCCTGGGCGGCCGCGCCGGTGACGGCCAGGGCCAGCGCCAGCAGCGTGATCCACCCGAGGCGTCCGGCCCCCCTGCGACGTCTTGCCTGTGCTCTCATCCGTTCCCTCCGAACCTTGGTTGCGGGACTGCGGGCACGGGACACGACCACGGGGACAGGCGCTCCGCCCGCCGCGGCCCCGACCGGCGATGGCCGGGCGCCCCGTACCGGTTACGAGCAATCCGAGGAGACGATTATACGCGCGTCGGGCGCGGTCGCGTTATCCTCTGCCGCATGATGAACCCCTCGACTCCTTGGCGGGTGCCCCCTTGCCGCATGAAGGACCGCACCGCCCCCTGGCGGGTGCTTCCGGCCGCGGCCGGCGTCTGCCTCGTCGTCGCGGCGGGAGCCGCCCTCGCCCAGGAGCGCCGCATCGCGAGCCCGCCGGGACGCTCGGCCACCCAGGTGGGCGGCACTTACGACGCGCGGGCCGGCAACGTCGGCGGCCGCTGGGTCGAGATCCGCTACGGCCGGCCCATCCGGCGGGGCCGCGACATCTTCGGGCCCGACGACTACCGCGAGTTCCTGAACGACGGGGCCGACGTCTGGCGGGCCGGCGCCAACCAGAGCACCCGGCTCATCACCGAGACCGAGCTGGTTCTGGGGGACACGCCGGTGCCGCCCGGCGAGTACACCGTCTTCATCGACCTCCAGGCCGATCCCTGGGAGCTGATCGTCTCGCGGTGGCCGGCCCAGCTCACCTACGACTTCGACAACCGGGACGCCCTGTGGGGCGCCTACGAGTACACGCCGGACCGCGACGTGGTGCGGGCGCCGATGACGGTCGAGACGCTCGACCACTCGTTCGATCAGCTCTCGTGGCAGTTCCTCGACGTGACGGCGGACGGCGTCACCCTCGCCCTCCTCTGGGAGCGGACCCTGGCCTCGGTGCGGTTCACGCTCGAGGTCGGGCAGCAGCCCCGGCCGTAGGGACAGCGCGGGCGCAGGGAGACGGTCACCGACGAGGTCTCGCCGGCCCGGACGTCGACCATGGCGCGGTGCGACCGGTACTCCGGCCCGCGCGTCACCACGAGCTCGTACTCGCCGGCGGGCAGGCGGCTCTCGTAGCGGCCGTCGACGTAGAAGGCGAGGCGGTTGTCGGACGGCCAGGCCGTGCGCGCGTTCACCCGCAGCAGGCGAACCTCGTCGGTGAACCGGTGGATGGTCAGGGCCCGCTCGGAAGGGAGCGGCGCCCGCCCGGTGGCGTCGTACAGGCCGACCCGCGCCGGCACCGCCGGCCCCCCGTCGCCGTCGCGCACGTCGAGCACGAGGCGGCCGAACGCGGCGGGCGGCCGGGTCTCGCCGCTCCGCTCGACGGACACGTCGCACAGCGCGATGCCGTCGCGTGCGCCGACCGCGACGTCGGTGCCCCGGACCCCGCGGCCGGCGAAGCGGGCGCGGTCGAGGGTCACCGCTGCCACGGGGCCGCCTCGACGTAGCGCGCCTCGCTGCCCTGCGCCTCCACCGCCCGGTCGCCGGCGGAGAGCCAGGCCGCCGCCGACAGCAACAGCGGCGCGAGAGCGGTCTTCCGGGAGCGGTCGAGCTTCATGACCGCCTCTCTCCTCGCCGGACCGCGTCCGCCGGCAAACCCATCACGCTCGCCGCGGCACGGCCAGTCCTCTCACCGCCCCGCGGTTCTCACGGGCGCGAGTCTTCGACCGCCTCGAGAAGGGCGCGGTAACGCGCGTCGGCCTCCTCGACGCGGGGCTCGAGCAGCCGGCGCTGGGCGGGCCACATCTCCGAGAGCAGGCTGCGGGTCTCCCACGGCTCGAGGTCGCGGTTGGGATCCACCGCCTCGGTCAGCAGCTCGCGGATCCGCGTCCGCTGCAGGGCGACCAGCTCGGGGACGCGCTCGTCCCGGTAGAACGGGCGGCCCGCCACGATCACGTAGACGGGCGCGGTGTGGGCGACGGTGAGGTTGCCCGGCTCCTGCCGCTCGCCGAACGCGCGGCCGGCCAGCCACAGGCTGCGGTCGGCCGTCACCGTGGTCCGGAGCCGGACGCGGTCGCGGCCGCGGGCCGGCTCGGCGGCCACCACCTCGCCGTGCACGACCAGCTCCAGCCGGTCGAGCCGGTCGAGATCGGGGTTGAGCGACGCCTCGGCCACCACCTCCACCTGCGCGCCCGGCTCGACGTGAAGCTCGTCGCCCATCAACCCGCCGTTGACGGTCACCTCCAGCAGCGGACCGTTGGTGACGTAGAGTCGGCCGGCGCGGAAGGCGTCGAACCAGGCGTCGACGCTGAAGGCGCCGTCGATTTGGACGTAGCTGCGCACGACCCCCGGCAGATCCATGTAGGGGAAGTCGGAGCCGGCGGCCGGCAGGAGCTTGTAGCCGAGGTCGAGGAAGCCGTACCACAGGTCGGTGGGCAGCCGCCCCTGCTGGAGGATCTCGACGAAGTCGACGATGCCGAAGGGCACGTCGAGGGCGATGCCGCGGCGCCCGTTGAACAGCTCGGCCTGGTGGGCGTAGCCGGACACGCCCCCCTGCCGGCGCGACTCCTCGAAGACGCGGTGGTAGAGGAAGTAGCCCTCGGGGCCGACGTGGAGCGGCCGCTGCAGGTTGTGGTGGATGGTGTGGCCGCGGTGGACGGTCCGGGGGTCCTCCTGGCCCGAGACCAGCGCGTGGCCGTCGCGCTCGAAACGGCCCGCCGCGCCCCACGCCGGCTGGCCGAAGTGGGTGCCCCCGATGTTGCCCATCTGCAGCAGGTTGGCGACGTGCACGTCCTCGGCCGCCACCTGGGCCCAGACGTTCTCGTCGCGGACCGTGTCGCGCTCGATGTGGATGTGGGCGTCGCCCGAGTACCAGCCGCGCGCGGGCTGGTCGGCGTAACGCTCGAGGGCGACGGGGACGGCGGCGGTCTCCCCGGGCCCGACCTCGACCTCCGCGTGATGGACGCGGTACTCGATGCCGCGGGTGACGACGAGCTCGTAGGTCCCCGCGGGCACCCGGGCCTCGTAGCCGCCGTTCACGTAGAACGCCTGGCGGTGCGGCGACGGCCAGAACGTGCGGCGGCTGAGCGAGAGCCGCCGGACCTCGTCGGTGAAGCGGTGCACGAGGACCGCGTCGCCCGACGGCAGGGGCAGCCGGCCCGTCGCGTCGTAGAGACCGACGCGGGCGGGCACGGGGCGCCCCGACGCGCCGTCGGTGATCTCGAGGCGGACCCGGCCGAACGCCGAGGGCGCCTCGGTGGCGCCGCTGCGGGTCACCTCGACGTCGCACACGGCGAGCCCGTCGCGGCTGCCCGCGGCGATGTCGATCCCCCGGGTGCCGTGGCCGGCGAGCCGGGCGCGGTCGAGAGTCAGGGTGACGCTCCGAAGGGCGCCGTCCGCCTCCCCCGCTTCCAGCTGCACCCGGGTCCGGCCGAGGCCGTCGCCGCCGTTCCGGTCCCAGACGACGGTGAACGGCGTGGTGAGGGCCGGGGCGTAGGTCAGGGTGAGGGTGACCGGCTCGTCGACGTCGAAGGCATAGGCGTCGTCGACGTCGAAGCCGATCAGCCCGCCGACCACGCACCGGCGGCCGCCGACGGTGCGCGTCTCGACCTCGTTGCGGTAGGCGCCCAGGCCGAGCTCGGAATAGCTCAGCCCGTAGGTGCGGGCGATGCGCGGCGGGGTCCAGTCGACCTCGACCACGTAGCGGGCCTCGCTGCCGTGGGCCCGCACGCCGGGGGCCGTAGCGGCCATCAGGGCGGCGAGCGCGCACCCGATCATGCACAGGGCCGGGAACCGACGAGGCGCAGGCTTCATCTCCGGCTCTCTCCCGGGACCGCCGCCGCGTCGTTCTGCGGCAGCGAACTCCCGCGCTGGGTCAGACAGGATTGGCGGCGCCGGCGGGGCCCCGCTCGCGCCGTGCACTGGCGCCTGCGCGGCCTGGATCTCGGCCTTCCAGGGCGGCGGCGGCCTCCTCCGGGATGCAGCCCGCTTCCCCCACCGATCCGAGAACCCGAACTGCCGGGGCCGGCCGCACGGACGTTCCGCGCGGCCGGCCCTTCACCGATGCGTCCCCGCTACCAGGGCATCTGGCGCCCGGTGTGGCGGCGGCCCATGTCGGCCGCCTCGGCCCCGGGGTTCGACCCGATGCGCACGCCTTCGTCGAGCATCGCGATGATGTTGCCGGCGTTCATGCCGTTGAGGAAGGGAATGCCCGCCGCCCTCGTGGCCGCGAAGACCCGCGCCCGCGCGTCGACGAGCACCTGCGGGTTCTCGGCCCGCGAGACGTTGTAGGACATGCTCATGTCGCCCGGCCCCCACTCGGCGAAGCCGACGCCCGGCACCGCGGTGCTCGCTTCGGCGTGCTGCAGGGCGTGCCGGTCCTCGATCTTCAGGCCGACGAGGATCTCGCCCTCCGGGTTGAGGGGCCAGGGGTCGGCGAGCCGCTGGTACTCGGCGTTCGACACGCCCCAGATGCGGGCCGCGAAGCCCTGCCCGCCGCTGCCGCGCAGGCCCTCGTCTAGGCCGTCGGCCTTCTTCGCGTGCGGATAGCGGGCCGACTCGACCAGGACCTTCACGACCTCGGGCGAACGCGCGTGGGCCAGCAGCACCCCGTGCACGCCCGAGCCGAGCAGGTGCTCGACCATCCAGAAGTTGCCCCACATGACCGTCTCGTTGACGCCGCCGAACGGCAGCACCGCGATGACCGTCGGGGTCCGGTGCCCGCTCTTCGTCGGCCCCCCGTCGACGAGCCCCTGCATGAAGGCGCGCAGGTCGGTCATGTCGAACGGGCTGTGCTCGAGGTTGTAGGTGATGTAGTCGGCCCATGTCTGGGCGAGGGCCTTGCCCTCCTCGTAGCCGCCCCCGCTGACCTGCGTGTAGTAGATCGGCTGATCGTTCTCGAGCAGCTCGATCGCCTTGTTGATCCGCTTGGGCGTGTAGTCGCTCGAGCCGCCGCCCGATTCCTGGCCTCCCAGCGAGACCACGCCCACCGCCGCCGCCAGCGCGACCAGTGCGAGCTTCTTCAGCATGGGTTCCTCCTCGAACGCGTCATCCTCGTACAGTCCGGCGCGGCCGCAGGACCGCTCCCGTCCGGCACCGTGCCCGGCTCGAGCGAGTGGAACGGAGCGCCGCCCGGTCCCCGCAACTCGCGTAGCGCCTTGTGGTCGAAGTCCGGCGCGAATTCCACCTCGCCGCTGAGATCCGGCAGGTCGAGGGCTTCCGACGGCGAGCTTTCAGTGTCGCCCTTCATCGGGAAGTACCATACACCTTCGCATGGATCTGCGTACGTCCCGGCGCCCACCGCCGCCGGCCCGTTCGCAGGGACGATCACTGCATTGATTCGCATGGATCTGCGTACGTCCCGGCGCCCACCGCCGCCGGCCCGTTCGCAGGACGATCACTGCATTGACAAGCCCCCGACACCGGCGCATGATTACGCTGCTCAGGAGGACACCCCCAATGAACACCCGCGTCAGAACCCTCGGTTCCGGCTCGCTCGGCGTCGTCGGCGGCGCGCTGCCCGCGGTGGCGGCCCTGCCCGTCGGCGCGTCGCCGGTCATCAGCAGGGTCGGGGTGGTGACCTGGTTCTCGCGCTACACCCGCGACCTGGCCGGGGGGACCGACCGATGACCCGCCGCCGCGTCGGTCTTGCGCTCTCGCTGGCTGCGGTTCTCGGCCTCGCCGCCGGGTTCGCGGCAGGGCGCTCTTCGGCGGGGGCCCAGGCCGCCGACCTGGGGCGGTTCGTCAGCGCCGGCGGCACCGAGCTCGAGCTCCTGCTCTCGGAGTCCAATCTCGGCGGCGGCGAGGTCCAGATCGGGCTGATCACCTGGCCCCCCGGCGCCAACTCCGGGAACCACCCGCACGGCGTCACCGAGGTCTTCTACGTGCTCGAAGGTGAGCTCGAGCACGTGGTGGACGGAGTCTCCGAGATCCTCGGTCCCGGCGATCTCGGCTTCGTCCGTCCGCCGTCCGAGGTGAACCACATCACCTCGCCGGACGGTGGGCCGGTCCGGGCCCTCGTGATCTGGGCCCCGGGCGGCGAAGGGACCCGGATCGTCGGGAACTGGGAACGTCGCGACTAGGCGTCTGCGCCGTAGAACGGTGCAGACGCCTGGCAGGGTTGGTTGGGCGCCCAGCGGAGCCCAAGGCGACGATGGGCGGGCTGGCACCGGGTCTTCCGGCGAACCGGAGCGCTCCTGGATTCACAAGGGGTAGGGAACCTCGGGGTTCGGTGTGCCCGAACCTCCCGGCGCCACCCCGGGGAAGGAGAGCATCCGACAATGAGCCGGAACAGCCGAGTGCGCTTTACGCGGGAGATCACGCCGTCAGGCCCCGCCCGGGGGTGAACCGGATCCGCCCCCGCCGGAACCGGCGGCCGGCACCTTCGCATCGACTAGCGTCCCGTCCGTCGCCGGCCGGCCACCCAGCGGTTGGAGTGCATTGACAAGCTCTCGACGCAGGCGCATGATCACGTTGATTAGGAGGACACCCCGATGAACACCCGCGTCAGAACCTTCGGTTCCGGCTCGCTCGGCGTCGTCGTCGGCGCACTGCTCGCGGTGGCGGCCCTGCCCGCCGGCGCGGCGGCGCAGGACCAGGAGGTCACGTTCAACCGCGACGTGATGCCGATTCTCCAGGAGTCGTGCCAGAGCTGCCACCGGGAGGGCGACATCGCCCCGATGTCGCTGATGACCTACGAGGAGACCCGGCCGTGGGCGCGGTCGATCCGCGACAAGGTGGTGACCCGCACCATGCCGCCCTGGTACATCGACCCCAACGTGGGCGTCCAGGGCTTCAAGTACGACCGCTCGCTGAGCCAGGCCGAGATCGACACCATCGCGGCGTGGGTCGACGCCGGGGCGCCGCGCGGCAACCCCGAGGACCTGCCGCCGCCGCGGCAGTTCGCCGACCGCGACATGTGGCACATCGGCGAGCCCGACTGGATCGTGCCGATTCCAGAGCCGTTCGTCGTGCCGGCGGAGGGCGCCAACTGGTGGGGCGACCTGTTCTCGCCGACCGGGCTGACCGAGGACCGCTGGATCAGTGCGGTCGAGACCAAGCCGTCGGCCGAGGGCTTCCCGGTGGTGCACCACGCGGTGACCCGCGTGCAGGAGTCCGCGGACTCGGACGAGGGCGACTTCCTGAACGAGTACGCCCAGGGCAAGAACGGCGACATCTTCCCGCCGGGGACCGGCCGCCTCGTCAAGTCGAACTCGGTCATCCGGTTCAACATGCACTACGCGTCGATCGGCCGGGAGATCACCGACCGCACCAGCGTCGGCCTGCAGTTCTACCCCGAGGGCGAGGAGCCCGAGAAGGAGCTGTTCTCCCGCGGGCTGGCCCAGAACTTCGACCTCGACATCCCCGCTGGCGAGGACGAGGTGCGGCACGACAGCTACCACCCGTTCACGACCAACGTGCGGCTGACCGGGTTCCAGCCCCACCTGCACAACCGCGGCAAGCGGCAGTGCATCGAGGCGATTCTGCCCGACGGCAACGTCCAGACCATCAGCTGCGCCAACTGGGACTTCGGCTGGCACATCGTCTACAACTACGCCGACGACTCGCAGCCGCTGCTGCCGGCGGGCTCGTTCCTGCACACCATCACGTGGCACGACAACTCGACCGGCAACCGCTGGAACCCCGACCCGGACAACTGGGCGGGCTTCGGCCAGCGGTCGAGCGACGACATGTCGTTCACGTGGACGAGCTACTACGAGCTCGACGACGAGGAGTTCGCGGCGGCGGTGGCCGAGCGCGAGGCCATGAACGCGGACGACAACTAGGAGCCTGCGCCGTGGAACGGCGCCGCCTCCGGGAGGAGGCGCGGACTCCTGGAAGGTTGGTTGGGCGGGGAGCGGAGCCACAGGCGACGCTCTCCGGGCCAGCCCGGACGACAGCCGGCCCGGACGACGACCGGCACGGCCATCGACGCCCTTGCCGCGCCGATGGGCTGACCAATCCTGCAGGGGCCTGAGCCGTGCACGCGGCACAGGCCCCTGGAGCCAGAAGCGATGACCATACGCACTCCTCAACGGATGCTGATGGCGTGCGCGGCGGCGGCCCTGCTTGCGCTCGCCGCGGCGCCCGCGGCAGATGCCCAGATTCGCTACGACCGCGGCCAGAACGTCGCCCCGGTCTTCGAAGGCTGGGAGCGCAACCCGGACGGCACCTTCAGCATGGTGTTCGGGTACATGAACCGGAACTACCAGGAGATGCCGGAGGCGCCGGTCGGCGCGAACAACTTCTTCGAGCCGGGGCCGGCGGACCGCGGCCAGCCGACGCGCTTCTACCCCCGGCGCCAGCAGTTCATCTTCAGGGTGCAGGTGCCCGCCGACTGGGGTGAGGAGCAGGACCTCGTCTGGACCATCACCACCAACGGCCGGACCGATCGCGCGATGGGCCGGCTGTGGCCGGCGTGGGAGATTGACGACGGCGTGATACGGGCCAACCGCGGCTCGGGCATCCGGGGGGCGCCGACCGACAACCAGGGGCCGTCGATCGCCATCCCCGGCGGCGCCGACCTGACGGTGACCCTGCCCGACACCCTGACGATCACCGCGGTGGTCGGGGACGACGGCATCCCCGGGGCGCGGCCCCGGCCCCCCGAGCCGGACGATGACGACGCGGACCGCGCGGCCCGCGCCGCCGCGGACCGCGCCCGGCGGGCGCGCCGGCCCCACCCCACGAACCAGGCCATCGTCAAGGCGAGCGTCGCCGGCGAGACGGGGCTCGCCATCACCTGGCTCCACTACCGGGGGCCGGGCCGGGTGCGCTTCGACCCGATGAGCGCCTCGGTCGAGGGCGGCCGCGGCGGTCAGGTCGAGACCACCGTCACGTTCACCGAGCCCGGCACCCACGTGCTGCGGGCCTTTGCCGACGACTCGATCAAGACCACCCCGATCGACGTCACGGTGACCGTCGAGGAATAGCAGGCCTCCCCCCGGCGCAAGCCGCGCGCCGGGGGATCTGCCCACTTCGGCCGGGGGACCCCGGACCCGCCTCCACCCTCGTCTTCGTTCACGCATCCGACCCGATACAGGCCGTCTGCGGGGCCGACGCAGTGATTCGTCTGTCGTCGGTCGGCCGAGGCGCTCGCCTCCACACGCGGCCGTCCGTAGTGTCGAAGATGCCGTGATTCGTCTGCCGCCGGTCGGCCGAGGCGCCGGGAGGAGGGCGACGGTCAGTCGGCGGTCTTCAGCGCGTCGACCACGAGGGCCCGCAACTCGCGGACGTCCTCGTGGAGCTCGTCCATGCGGGCGTTCAGGCTCCCGACCGCGCTATCCATGCGGGCGTTCAGGCTCCCGACCGCGCTGTCCATGCGGGCGTTCAGGCCCTCGACCGCGCTGTCCATGCGGGCGTGCAGGCCCTCGACCGCGCTGTCGAGGCGGGCGTTCAAGCCCGCGACCGCGTCGTCGAGACGGGCGTTCGAGTCATCGATGCGAGCATTCAGAATGGAGCTGGCACCGCCGAGGCGGGCGTTCAGATCATCGAAGCGAGCGTTGACGTTCGCGCTCAGGTCGCTGATGCGGGCGTTGGTCGAGCACGACGTGCCGACGATGGTTGCGCAGAGCGCCGCGACCGACAGCAGGATGGTGATCCGGTCGCAACGTCCCATGTGTTCACTGTAACACGCGCCGGAGCCCCGGGCAACACGCGGCCTCTGGTCCCCCGCAGTCGCCGCCGCCCTGGCTCCGTCCGGTCCACCTCGGATTCGCCTCCCTTGACATTCTACCGGTCGCTGCTACTCTAATAGAACTTCTACCCGAGGAGGCACGCGAGTGGCACGACCACCGGCAAGCGAAGACCAGCTCGGACTGCTCCAGGGCACGCTGGACATGCTCATTCTCCAGACGCTCCGGCCCGGTCCGGCGCACGGACACCAGATCGCCACCACCATCGAGCGGACCTCCGACCACGTGCTGCAGGTCGACCACGGGTCGCTCTACCCCGCGCTTCACCGCCTGATCAAGCGGGGCTGGATCACCGGGGCGTGGGGCGTCTCGTCGAACAACCGGCGGGCGAAGTTCTACGCCCTCACCGAGACGGGTCGCGGGCAGCTCCTGCGGGAGGCGACGAAGTGGGAGCGGATGGTCGAGGCCGTCGGACGCGTCATGCAGCCGGCGGGAGCCGGGGAGGCGCCGCAATGAAGCCGCCGGCCTGGCTCTGCCGGCTGGTGCCGTATCTCGGCCGGCGCCAAGCCGAGCAGGATCTGGAGGAGGAGCTCCGGCTCCATCTGGAGCTGGAGCAGGAGCGCCAGCGCGACGCCGGCGTCCCGGAGGACGAGGCCCTGCGCGCAGCCCGTCGGAAGCTGGGCAACGACCCCCTGATCCGCGAGCGCACCCGCGACGTGTGGGGCTGGCGCTGGCTCGACGACCTGGGACGCGACTTGCGCCACGCGTCCCGGGGCCTCGGGCGGGCGCCCGGCTTCGCGGCCGCGGTCGTGCTCATCCTCGCGCTGGGAACAGGCGCCGCCACCGCGATGTTCGGCATCGTCCACGGCATGCTGATCCGGCCGCTGCCGTATCCCGACCCCGGGCGCATCGTGCGCGTCGGGCAGGCGTTCCCACAGGGCCCGGGAGGGCCGTTCCTGAGCGCCCGCGCGATCGGGGAGGTGGAGGAAGCCGCCGAGTCGTTCGAGCAGCTCGCGGAATACGGGGCGTTCACGTTCGAGTGGATCGCGCCGGACGGCGCCCGGCCGTGGGGCACGGCGGTCTCGCCGGGGCTGCTGCGGCTGCTCGGGGCGAGGCCGCACCTCGGACGGCTCTTCACCGACGACGAGGCGCGGAGCGAGGCGGACGGGGTCGTGCTGCTCGGTCACGACGCCTGGACCCGGCGCTTCGACGCCAATCCGGACGTCGTCGGAACCATCGTCGACGCCTACAACGAACCCCGCACCGTGGTGGGGGTGCTCGCCGAGGGGTTCTACTTCCCCAGGCCCGGCGTGGAGGTCTGGACGCCCTACGTGCTCCAGCCCGACATCGTGACCGCCATCGCGGTGGGGCGGCTCCGGCAGGGGGTCACGCCGGAGCGGGCCGCGACCGAGGTCGGCGCCATCCTGCAGCGCATGGACGACGCCGTCGCCGGGCGTTCGGACCAGGACGGAAGCCGAGGCGCGCCGGACGTCGACGCCCGGGTGACGCGGGTGATTCCGCTGCTGGAGGAGATGGTCGGCGAGTACCGGCCGGCGCTTCTGGCGTTGGCCGGGGCCACCCTGCTCGTGCTGCTCATCGCCTGCGTCAACGTCGCGGGACTGCTGCTCGCGCGCGGGGTGACCCGCCGGCGCGAGCTGGCGGTCCGCGGAGCGCTGGGGGCGGGCCGGGGCCGTATCGTGCGTCAGCTCCTGACCGAGAGCGTCCTGCTGAGCCTGGGCGGCGGCGCCCTGGGGCTGGCGACGGCCGCCGCCGTGCTTCGCGCGGTGCCCGCGCTGGTGCCGGTCACGGTGACGCGGCTCGACGAGGTCGGGCTCGACGGCGTCGTCCTCGCCTTCACCCTCGGGCTGTCGGTGGCAATCGGACTGCTGTTCGGCGCCGCCCCCGCGTTCCAGTCGTCCGGAACCCACCTGCTCCGCGCCCTCGTCGAGGGGAGCGGACGGTCCTCGGGCGGCTACGGGCTGCTGCGCGCCAACCGGACGCGGGCGGTCCTGGCCGCCGCGCAGATGGCGCTGGCCCTCATGCTTCTGGTGGGATCGGGTCTTCTCCTGCGCAGCTTCGTCGGCTTGGTCACCCTCGATCGCGGCTACGACCCGGCCAACGTGGTCGCCGCCGGCACGAGGTACCCGGTGACGGTTCCCCCGGACTTCGGGACCCCGGAAGAGCGCACCGAGGCGGAAGCGTCGAAACGACGCTTCTACGGGGAGCTCGCCGGGGCGATGGACCGCCTGTCCCGTCTTCCCGGCGTGGAGGCGGTCGGGGTGTCGTCGCGTCTCCCGCTCGCGAGCGCCGGCAGCCAGATGCAACAGGTGCAGATCGACGGCGGACCCGCGGTGAACGACCCGCGCGAGCTGCCGCAGGCGCTGCTCCGCGTGGCGACCCCGGGCTACTTCGCCGCGATGCGGCTGCGTCTCCTCGACGGGCGCCTGTTCACGCGCCGCGACGGGACGGGTGCTCCACGGGTCCTCGTGGTCAACGAGACCTTCGCGCGCGCGGTGCTCGGCGGCGCGCCGGCCGTCGGACGGCGAGTGCGCTTCCTCAATGCCGACAGTGACCGCGAGCCGTGGGAGGTCGTCGGGGTCGTGGCGGACGTCACGTACGGGGGGCTCGCGGTCACGGAAATCCAGGCGGAAGCCTTCGCCCCGCTACAGCAGATCGACGCCGCTCCCGTGTTCGAGCACGGCCCGGCCGCGGTCGTGGCCCGGACCACCGGCGATCCGCTCGCCGCGGTCCCGTTCCTTCGCGAGGCGGTGGCCGGGGCGCGCCCCGGCGCGTCGGTGGCGACGGTGATGACGATGGACGCGAGGCTGTCGTCCGCCGTCGCCGAGCCCCGCTTCTACGCGGTGCTGGTCGGCGGCTTCGCGGCCCTCGCCGTCCTCCTCGCCGCCCTCGGCGTCTACGGCCTGCTCAGCTACACCGTCGCGCAGCGGCGGGGAGAGATCGCCATCCGCATGGCGCTGGGTGCGCAACGCGGAGACGTGCTCGCCCTGGTCGTCCGCCAGGGCGCGGCGCTGGTGGCCGCCGGCGCCGTCGTCGGCCTCGCCGCCGCGGCCGCGTCGAGCCGCGTCCTGGAGAGCTTCGTCTACGGCATCGCCACCGACGACGGCCTGACCTTCGTGGCGGCGCCGCTCGCGCTCGTCGCCGCCGCGCTCTTCGCCTGCTACGTCCCGGCGCGCCGCGCGACCCGGATCGAACCGATGGAGGTCCTGCGTTTCGAGTAGGCGGACACCGAGCGCAGAACCAGTCGTCGAGTGGCCGGCGTGCCGGGGCGAGGACCACCCCGCAACCGGACCGAGCGCCGAGCGGAGGGTCGAACCATGAGATGGCCAGCCTGGCTGTATCGCCTCGTGCCGTACCTGGGCCGCCGCGCGGCGGAGCGGGACGTCGAGGAGGAGCTTCGCCTGCACCTGGACCTCGAGCGCGAGCGCCAGCGTGACGCCGGCGTACCACAGGAAGAGGCCCTGCGCGCGGCGCAGCGCACGCTCGGCAACGCCCCGCTGATACGCGAGCGCAGCCGCGAAGTCTGGGGCTGGCGCTGGCTCGACGACCTGGGGCGCGACACCCGCCACGCGGTCCGTGCCCTGGGCCGGAGCCCCGGCTTCGCCGCGACCGTGGTGCTCGTGCTCGCGCTGGGCATCGGCGCCAATGTCGCGATGTTCAGCGTCGTCTACGGCATGCTGATCCGGCCGCTGCCGTATCCGGACGCGGGCGCCATCGTGCGGATCACCGAGTCGCTCGGACCACGAGCCGGCTCGTCCATCATCAACGCCTCGCTGGAGGCGATCGTGGAAGAGGCGGAGTCGTTCGACCAGATTGCCGCCTACGGGTCGTCGACCTTCGATTGGGCGGGTCCGGAGGGCGCGGTCACGCTGCGCGCGGCGCGGGTGTCTCCCGCGATGTTCCCGCTGCTGCGGGGAAGGCCCCACCTCGGGCGGCTGTTCACCGAGGACGAAGCGCGGGCGGGGGCGGACCGCGTCGTGCTGCTGAGCCACGCCGCCTGGACCCGCCGCTTCGGGTCGGATCCGGACATCGTCGGATCGGTCCTCGACCTCGACGGCGTGCCGCATACCGTGGTCGGCGTGCTCGCCGAAGGGTTCTTCTTTCCGAGCCCCGACGAGGAGCTCTGGACGCCGTACGTGATGCCGGGATGGTCCGTGGAGGCTGCCCCGAACGGGGGTCGGGGCTTCTCCGTCACGATGTCCAGCACCAACGCGCTTGGACGGCTCGGGCGCGGAGTCTCAGCCGAACGAGCCGCCACCGAGGTCCGCACTATTCTCCAGCGCAGCGGCTTCTTCGCCAAGGTGCGTGACGCGCAGGGTGGCCGAGCCTCGGCCGACACGCTGGAAGTCGACGGCCGGGTGGTTCCCCTGCAGGAAGAGATGGTCCGCGGCTACCGTCCGGCGCTCCTCGCCCTGACCGCGGCGACCGCTCTCGTGCTGCTGATTGCCTGCGTCAACCTGGCCGGTCTCCTGCTCGCGCGCGGCGTGACTCGCCGGCGGGCGCTCGCGGTCTGCGCGGCGCTGGGGGCGGGTCGGGCGCGGCTCGTGCGCCAGCTCCTGACCGAGAGCGTAGTGCTGAGCGCGGCCGGCGGCCTGCTCGGCCTGGCAGCGGCCGCGGTCGTGCTCGGCGTCGTGCCGGGGATGGTCCCCGGCGACGTCGCGCGCCTCGACGACGTGGGGATCAACGGAGCGGGCCTCGCGTTCGCCCTCGCGCTGTCGATCGTCGTCGGGCTGGCGTTCGGCGCGGCACCAGCGTTCCAGTGGTCGCGGCTCGGCCTGGTGCGCGCGCTGAACGAGGGGAGCGCGCAGGCGGCCGGAGGCTTCCGCCTGCTGCGTTCGAACCGGGCGCGGGCGGGGTTGGCGGCGGCGCAGGCGGCCCTCGCGGTGGTGCTGCTCGTCGGGGCGGGCCTGCTCCTGCGCAGCTTCATCGGGCTCGTCACCGGCGACCGCGGGTACGACCCGACCAACGTGATCACCGCGCGCACCGGGAATCCCGAGGCACCCCGCGGCTCGGGCGGGCTGCGACCTGGGGGCGGAGACGGCGTGGCCGACGCGCGGTTCCGGGCGGCGCTCCTCGAGGCCATGACGCGGCTCGAGCGCCTGCCTGCGGTGGCGGCGGTCGGGCTCTCGTCGTATCTGCCGCTCGCCAGCGGCGGCACGAGGACCGGTTCGTCGGTGCGGGTCGCCGGTCGGCCCGAACCGGCTGAGCGGGGCGACCGGCTGATGGCAACCATCGGGTGGGCGAGTCCCGGCTATTTCAACGCGATGGGCCTGCGTCTCCTCGGGGGGCGCCTCTTCACGGATCTCGACCGGGCCGGCAGCCCGGGAGTGGTCGTGGTCAACGAGACGTTCGCCCGCCACTTGTCCGGCGAGGGGGAAGCCGTCGGACAGCGCGTGCGGCTCGGGTTCGAGGATGGCGGGGACCGCGACGAGCAATGGCGGGAGGTGATCGGCGTGGTGGCCGACCTCCAGTACGCGGGGCTCCCCCTCGGCGAGCAACGGGCGGAAGCGTTCGTCCCGGCCGCTCAGATCGCGGCTGCCCGCTCGATCGGGGCGATGTTCGTTGCCGTGCGGACCACCGGCGATCCGCTTGCCCTGGTCCCCTTCCTGCAGGAAGCGGTGGTCGAGGCCCACCCCGGTGCGACGCTCGAGGACGTGATGACGATGGACGGGCGGCTGTCGCTCGCCGTCGCCCAGCCCCGCTTCTACGCCGTCCTCGTCGGGGTCTTCGCGGCCCTCGCGCTCCTCCTCGCCGCGTCCGGCCTCTACGGTCTGCTCAGCTACACGGTGGCGCAACGGCGGGGCGAGATCTGCATCCGCATGGCCCTCGGGGCCCGGCGGGGCGACATCCTCGGGCTCGTCGTCCGGCAGGGGGCGATCCTCGTGACCGCCGGGGCCGTCGTCGGCCTCGCGGGGGCGGCGGCGTCGAGCCGCGTCCTGGAGAGCTTCCTCTACGGCGTCGCCACCGACGACCGGCTGACCTTCGTGGCGGCGCCGCTCGTGCTGGCCGCGGTGGCCGTCGTCGCCTGCTGGCTCCCGGCGCGGCGCGCGACCCGGGTCGATCCGATGGAGGTACTGCGCCTCGAGTAGATGCCCCGGCAGCGGGAACCCACTCCCTGGCCGCCACGTCAGTAGGGACCAGGGGGACAAGTGATGAAGCGCAACAGCATGCCTTGCCTGGCGGGCGTCGTTCTGCTGGGGTTCTCGTCGGGTTGCCTGGACATCGTCATCGGGCGCGAGGTCGTACGGGGCTCCGGCCGCGTATCCGAGGAGAACCATCGGTTCAGCGGGCTCACCGGCGTGCAGCTCGCCACGAGGGGCGAGCTGGAGATTCGTCTCGGCGACACGGAATCGTTGCAGGTCTCGGCCGACGACAACCTGCACGAGCACCTTGAGATCACGACGGACGGCGGCACCTTGAGAATAGGTACCCTGACCGGCTTCCACCTGCGGCCGTCCCGGCCGATTCGCTACACGCTCACGGCGAGGGAGATCGAGTTCATCGGGCTGTCGAGCAGCGGAGACGCGACCGCCCCGGCCCTCCGCGCGGAACGGTTCGAGGTCCGCCTCGGCAGCTCCGGCGACCTGTCCATGGATGGCATCGAAGCCGACTCCGTCGAGGTCCGCCTCGGCAGCTCCGGCAGCCTGTCGGTGGATGGTATCCAGGCGGGGGCCGTCGACGTCCGCGTCGGGAGCTCCGGCGACCTGTCGGTGGACGAGCTCCGGGCGGGGTCTCTGGCCGTCCGCATGAGCAGCTCGGGCAACGTCAGGATCGGCGAAGGCGCGGTGGACGGTCTCGACGTCACCATCAACAGCAGCGGAGACTACCGCGGAGAATCGCTGCGCAGCACCCGGGCGACGGTGGCGCTGAGCAGCAGCGGAAGCGCCCGGCTGTGGGCGGAGGAGTCGCTCGACGCCCGGTTGAGCAGCAGCGGATCGGTCTCATACCGGGGCGACCCGGAGGTCAGCGCGAGAGCCAGCTCCTCGGGCCGCATCAGGCCGATTCGCTGAACCGACCAACCTGCACTGGCGTGTCCCGAGTGGGCCAATTGCGCATGCGTCGTAGAAAGGCCTGGACCATTCCACGATTGTGCGCACAATGATCTCGCTGCACGTCCGCCAGGGACCGCTTCAGAACTCCTTCGGCAGTCCGGCCTGCTTCAGGGCGCCGTTGGCCGTGTGCCTGGACTTCGATTGGCGATCGCGACGGTGAAGTGCCGTCGCGAGATGGGGCTGTACCAGATCTCGTGGTCGCCACGGCCTGGGCGAACCAGCTTGCACTGATGATGGCGGAGAATGCGTACCAACCGTCGATAGAAGCCCGCCACCGATCAGGCGACGCGGGGGTTGTCGACCCGTCGCACGTCATCCGTCATGATGTGGACCGGAATCTCCGGTAGGTCCGTGTCGATTCCGTTCAGCTCGATGAGATCGGCGACAGCGGCCACGACCTTGTCGGACAGCTCCTCGTGGGTCGCGCCTTCCACCGACAAACCCTCGATGTCGTTGCTCGTCGCCACCCAGACCTTCGCGTCGTCGTCCCAGAACGCCTGGACGAATATCGAGACGGTCTTCATCCGCTGCCTCCTGCCGTTGCGCCGCATCCATCGCCTGCACACCGACGCGCAGATGAAGCGATCCGCGCATTCTCGCACAGGTCCCGCGAGGACCCGCCCAGCGTGCAGGACTGCGCCGGTCGGGAATCACCGCCGCCATCGAGGCGGTGCGCTCGACGTGAGAATGGTTCTCGACGATTCCACTGACTTACCGTGCTTGGCCGCGCCGGCCGTCAGCGGCCGTGCAGCTCGACGAGGCGGGCACGGTCGCCGGCGGTGAGGGGCAGGAAGCCGGTGGCGTCGGGCTCGGCCGTCAGGGGCTGGCACGGGCCGCACATGAGGGTGTGGGGCTCGGCGTTGTGGTCGAGCCCCAGGGCGTGGCCCAGCTCGTGGGCGACGACGTGCTTCGTCACCATGGGGTCGGTCCGGTACGGTCCCCGGACCCTGCGGATCACCACCAGGTAGCGCGGCGGCGAGACGCGGGGCAGGGGCCACGCGAACGACAGGATGTCCTGGCGGGAGAGCAGCAGGACGACGTCGGCGTCGAGGTCGACGAGGGCGGCCGGGGGCGGGGGCTCGGCGTCGCCGGCCGGCAGCCGGGTGGCGCGCTGGGCGACCTGCCGCGCGTAGTTCTCGAGGGCGCGCTCGACCGGCGACCCGGCAGCCACGCGGGGCTCGGCGAACCGGGTCGCAACCCCCAGCTCGGCCAAACGGTCGTTCCAGTAGGCGATGGCCTCGCGAGACGGCGCCAACCGGTCGTCGGCCGCCGACGGGACCACCACGAGAATGGAGGAGCTGCCGGGATGGACGCCCGGCGGCTCGCCGGCCGCCGCGGCCTGAGTCCCGCCCGTCAGTGCCGCTACCACAAGCGCCGCGACCACGCGCCGCGGCGCCGAACGCGACGACCGGCGCCGGGCCGTCTGCGGGCCCTTTCCGCGGCCAGTCGCCGCGCGCGCGGCCACGCCCGGCCAACTCCCGGCCGCGGCCCTACCGATTCCGAGGCCCGACGCGACGCGCGGAGCCGCACCCCGGGCGGCGGCGACCCCGCTGCGCGCCGTCGCCGCGCTACCGCCGCGCCCCCCGATCACAGGTCGCTCAGGTGCTCGATGCGCCCGGTGCTGTCGCCGACCTGCTCGCGGTGCGAGCCCAGCTTGTCGAGCATGGTCACGAACAGGTTCGTCATCGGCGTCCGGTCGGGGTAGCGCAGGTGGCGCCCGCCGCGGAGGGTGCCGCCGCCGCCGCCCGCGAGCACCGCCGGCAGATCGTCGTGGGTGTGCGCGTTCGAGTCGCTGAGGCTGCTGCCGTAGAGGACCATCGAGTGATCGAGCAGCGATCCGGCGCCGTCGTCGGCGCCGCGGAGCTTGCCGAGCAGGTAGGCGAACATCGCGACGTGGTGCTGGTCGATGAGCTGCAGTCGCGCCATGCGCTCGGGGTCGTTCTGATGGTGCGACAGGCCGTGGTGGGCGTCGGGCACGCCGATCGACCGGTAGGTCCGGTTGCCGCCCTCGCGGCTGTACATCAGGGTCACGACGCGGGTCAGGTCGGCCTGGAACGCGATGGCGATCAGGTCCGACATCGTCCGGACGTGCTCCTCGAACGTCGGGGGCACGCCGTCGGGCCGGGCGAGGGCCGGCAGGTCCACGTCGTCACGGCGCTCGGCGTTCTGGATGCGGCGCTCGACCTCGCGCACCGACTCGAGGTAGTCGCCGAGCTTGCGGCGGTCGCCGGCGCCGAGGCCCGCCCGCAGGCGGCCCGCGTCCTCGCGGACGAAGTCGAGGAGGCTGCGGTTCTGCCGCGCGCGCACCGCCCGCACCGCGGGGTCGGTGGTGTCGCCGTCGCCGAACAGCCGCTCGAAGACGCGCCGCGGGTTGGTCTCGTAGGGCAGCGGGGTCGTGGGCGAGCTCCACGAGACGGTGTTGCTGTAGGCGCAGCTGTAGCCGGAGTCGCAGCCCCCCACCATGCGCACGTCCTGCAGCCCCAGCTCGAGCGACGGCAGCGGCGTCGTGCGGCCGATGTCCTCGGCCAGCATCTGGTCCACCGACATGCCGTTCCGGATGTCCGCCCCCTGCGTCTTCCTGGGGTGCACGCCGGTCAGCCAGCTCGCGCCGGCCCGGGCGTGGTCGCCGGGGCCGTCCCCCAGCGCCTCGCCGTTGCGGTGCGCGAGACCGGTGAGGACGAGGAGCCGGTCGCGGAACGGCTCGAGCGCGTGCAGGGTCTTCGTGAACGTGAAGCCGGCCCCGGTTTCGGCCGGGGTCCAGTCGCTCATGATCACGCCGTTGGCGGTGTAGATGAACGCCACCCGGGTGATCGGCCTGGGCGCGGACGCGAACGCCGGGGTCATCGCATCGAGGAACGGGAGGGCGACCGCGGTTCCGATGCCTCGCAGGAACGTCCGACGCGGCAGGTGGCGGCGCCGTGGGACGGCGCAGGCTCCCGGGGGACTGGTTGGGCTGGAAGCGGTGCCGTGAGGCGGCGCTATCCGGGCGAAGGCTCTGCCGGTGATCATGGCTCCGGAATCCTCCTCATGCTGAATGGTACGCTATCGACCACCGCGGAAACCAGGGCCGAGAAACGATAGCCGTCCGATTCCACCCGGCGCCGTATCTCGCGCACCGCCGGCCGGTCATGGGCCTCGAGGCCGCGGCCGATCGCATAGGTCAGCAGCTTCTCGGCCAGCGCCTCCACGAACTCGCGGCGGCGGTCGAGCAGCATCGCCCGCAGCCCGTCCGCGCCCGCGATGACCGTGCCGTCCGGCAGGTCCGCCGAGGCGTCCACCGCGACCCCCTCGTCCTCGGCGCGAAACGCGCCCACCGCGTCGAAGCTCTCGAGCGCGAAGCCCAGCGGGTCGAGACGGGCATGACAGACGGCGCACGCGGGATTGGCGCGGTGCCGCTCGAGGGCCGCGCGCAGGCCGCCGGCCGACGAGCCGGCTTCGGCCTCGAGCTCGGGCACGTCGGGGGGCGGAGGCGGGGGCGGCGCCCCCAGCAGGTTCTCGAGGATCCACTTGCCGCGCAGCACCGGCGAGGTGCGCGTGGGGTACGACGTCACCATCAGCACCCCGCCCTGGGTCAGGATGCCGCCGCGCCCGGTGCCGGCGAGCGGCACCTGCCGGAAGTAGCCCCCCTCGACCCCGTCGATGCCGTAGAAGTCGGCCAGCCCCTCGTTGAGGAACGTGTAGTCGGCGTCGATCATCTCGAGCACGCTGCGGTCGTCCCGGACGAGGTGCTCCAGGAAGAGCTGCGTCTCGCGCTGGAACGCGTGGCGGACACCGTCGTCGAAGTGGGGAAAGCGCTCGGGGTCGGGCGTCCAGTCGGCGACGTTGCGCAGGTGGAGCCATTGCCCCGCGAAGTTCTCGACGAGGGCGCGGGCCTTCGGGTCGGCGAGCATGCGGGCGATCTGGCGGCGCAGCTCGTCCGGCGTCCCGAGTCGCCCTTCCTCGGCCGTCCGCAGCAGCTCCTCGTCTGGAATGCTGCTCCAGAGGAAGAACGAGAGCCGGGAGGCGAGGTCGAGGTCCGCGAGGCGATACACGTCGCCGGGCCGCGCGCCGTCCGGGGCGGCGGGCGCCCGGAAGAGGAAGCTCGGCGAGACGAGCACCCCGCTCAGGGCCATCTCGACGCCGTGATCGAAGCTGCCGCCGTCGGCCCGCCCCATCGCGAAGAGGCGCATGAGGGGATCGACGTCGGCGTCGGTGACGGGGCGCCGGTAGGCCCGCCGGGCCAGCGTGGTCAGGATGCGCCGCGCGCACGGCGCCTCGGGCCCGCCGGCGGCCGGGCGGCAGACGAACAGGCGCCGCCGGCTCTCGGGGTCGCCCGGCCCCGTCGCCTCGTAGGGACCGCCGACGAGCACGTAGTCGACGAAGACGCCGTTGGTCGTGCCACCCCCGGCGCCCTCGCGCCGCGCGTACTCGGTCAGGAACCCCGCCGCGACCTCGTGCTCGCCCGCCGCGAGGGCCATGCGCACCTCGAAGATGCGGCTCCCCTGGTTCGCCTCCTCGGCGTCGAAGTCGGCGTCGAGCAGACGGACCCGAGCCCCGTCGACGCGCACGTCGAGCTTCGGGGGCGGCATGCCGGGCGCGCGCCGTCCCCGGACACGCACCTGAATCACGTACTCGGCGTCGAAGGGAAAGTGGTGATTGAACAGGATGCCGCCCCGCGTGTTGGGCGGCAGCCCCGCGATCTCTCCGTCCCACCCCGGCCCGCCCGCGGGCCGGTAGCGCTGCACGACGGGAACCGGGGCCCCGGTGCCGACCACGAGCCGGCTGACGCGCCGCGCCGCCGCCACGTACTTCTCGACGTGCAGCGGCGACACCGTCAGCACGTCGCCGATGTTGTCGAACCCGTAGCCGGAGTCGTCGGCCGGCAGGTCCCGCGCGTGGTCGAGGTCGAGCCCCAGCAGATCGCGGACGGCGTTGCGGTGCTCGGCCCGGTTCAGCCGGTGGATGGCGGGCGAGCCGGGGTCGAGCCGCTCCGCCGCAGCTCCGTCGAGCTCGGTTTCGAGCCACGTCACGAGCCTCTCCCGATCGCCGGCGTCCGGGGCGGACCGCCCTGCCGGAGGCATCTCTCCCGCCCGGAGCTTGTGCAAGACCCTCTCGAGGACCGGCGCCTGCTCGCCCACCGGCGCGTCGCCCACGCCGGCCAGGGTCAGGCCGGCGGTGCGGGTCCGGTCGTTGTGGCAAGCGAGACAGTAACGGTCGACGGTAGCCTTCAGGAGGTCGCCGGGCGGGGACGAAGCAGCTCCGCTACGCTGGGCTGCCGCCGTGCGGGCGGCGAGCCCGGCTGGCGGGGCGGGGCGCGGGAGGGAGACGACCGGCCCGCCCGCCGCATTCCGCGCGGCGGTAAAGGAAGCCGCGAACGGCGTGGAGCGCTCGGACGAGCCCGGTTGAAGGGCCGCGTGCCGCCCGTCGGCGACGAGGTGAGCGTGCGAGCGTGGCAGTGTCGGCGACGCCGCCTCGCCGGCGGCGCTCCGAACGGCGGCGGCGAAGCCGGCCGGCCCTGCGGAGCGTTCCGGCGAATCCGGCTGACCGGCCGCGCTCGGCGCCGTCGCAGGCCCCGGCACGAATGCCAGCGCAACCGCGCAGGCCAGACTCGGGAGCGGTCCATGCGCCGAACGGCGGGTGCTCTGGCAAGACACGACGCCGGCAGTTTACCATTAGCCGCATGACCACATTGCCGCCGCGCGGCGCGGGCGCCGCGCTGGTCGTACTGGCGGTGGCGGCTTCAGCCGCCGCTCAGTCGCCGGCTCTGCCCGGCCCCCTGTTCGACGCCGTGCAGCGCCTCGACCGCGACGCGGTGCACGTCCTGCTCGCGGACGGCGCGGACGTCAACGCCGCCCGCGCCGACGGCTCGACGCCGCTCTCGTGGGCCGCGTTCCGCGGCGACACCGCCATCGCCGCCGCCCTGCTCGAGGCGGGGGCCGATCCCGACCCGGTGGACGAGAACGGCGAGACCCCGCTGCTCTTCGCCTGCGCCGACGGCAACCTCGCCCTCGCCCGCCTGCTCCTCGACGCCGGCGCGAACGTGGACGCCGCCCGGTGGAGCGGCGACACGGCGCTGCTCGCCGCGGTGCACGGCGGCGACGAGGCGCTGGTGCGGCTGCTACTCGACCGGGGGGCCGACGTCGACGCGACGGAGTCGCGCATGGGCCAGACGCCGCTGATGTGGGCCATCGGGGGCGGGCATCCGTCCGTCGCCGCCCTCCTCATCGAGCGGGGCGCCGACGTCGACGCCGTCTCCCGCAACGGCTTCCGGCCCATTCTGTTCGCGGCCCAGCACGGCGACGCCGCGAGCACGCGGGCCCTGATTGCGGCCGGGGCCGACCCCCACGCCGCCGCCCCCGACGGCAGCACCGCGTTCCTGCTCGCCATCGCCGCCGGCAGCGACGCCGTCACCCGGCTGATGCTCGACGAGGGGGCCGACGTCGACGCCCGGGACCGCACCGGCAGCACGCCCCTGCACGCGGCAGTGCGCCAGGGCAACCTCGAGATGGTCAGGACCCTCGTCGCCCGCGGGGCCGACCTGGACGCCCGCACCGGCCGGGCCGACGACTGGACCGCGGCGGCGGCGCGCCGCACCGGCGGCCTGACGCCCTTCCTCACCGCGGCCCAGGCCGGCAACGTCGAGATGCTGCAGGCCCTGCTCGTTCTCGGGGCCGACCCCGAGGCGCGTTCCCACGACGGCGCGGGCGGCGTGCTGCTCGCCACCCGCGGCCGCGACCTCGAGGCGGTCGAGCTGATGGTGGAGCTGGGGCTGGACGTGAACGCCCGCCCCGCGGGCCGGCCCAGCGCGCTGCACACCGCCATACGGGCCGGCGAGGACGCCATCGTCGAGTACCTGGCCGCGAACGGCGCCGACTTCGACGCCCTGGACCACCACGGCCGGACGCCGCTCGAGGAGGCGGAGTTCGAGGCGCCGACGCACACCATCGAGCTGATGCGCCGGCTGGACGCCGAGCACCGCCGCCTCGCACCCTGACGGCCGCCGCCGCCCTCGTCGTGCCAGCTCATCCGGCCTCCTGCCTGCCAGCGGCCGCCGGCGCGGGCCGTAGCGTCTCCGGCACGCGGCGCCACAGCACCCCGCCGCCGGCGGCCCCGATCAGCCAGGTCAGGGCCAGGGCCGCGGGCAGCGACGCCACCGCCGAGGTCAGGAGCGGCCCCGCGAGGACCCCGCAGTCGCCCACCAGGCGCCACACCCCCAGGAAGCGGCTGCGTTCGTCGGCGGGGGCGAGGTCGGCCCCCAGGGTCAGCAGGATGCCGCTGCCCAACCCGTTGCCGATGCCGGCCAGCAACGCCGCGCACACGTACGTCGCGGCCGAGCCGGTCAGGGGCAGGAGCCCCATCGCGGTCCCCAGGGTGACGATCGAGCCGACCCCCGCCGCCTTGCGGCCCCAGCGGTCCATCACGAGGCCCGCCACCGGCGCCATCGCGAGGTCGACCGTCGCCGCGATGCTCACGATGAGTCCTATCGCCTCGGGGTCGATGCCGATGCGGGTGCCCCAGAGCACCACCAGCAGGCGGCGCTGCTCGCGCACGAGCTGCATGCAGAACGCGAAAACGCCGGCCCCCAGGAAGATGCGGCGGTGGCGGCCGAGCATGCGCGGCACCAGCAGCAGCATGGCGGCGGCCGAGCCGGCGGGCGCCGGCCCCGCCTCGTCCCCCGCCGCACGCCCCTCCGGCGATGCCGGCGGCGCCACCGTCCAGACGAGCGCCATGGTGAGCACCGCGGCCGCCGCGATAGCCAGGAACACCGCGCGGAAGCCGAGTTGATCCGCCCCCACCCCGCCCAGCAGCGGACCGAGCAGCAGGCCCACGCGCTGCAGCGCGGCGAGGCCGGCCATGGCCTTCCCCCGCTGGCGGGTGGCGACCTGCTCGGTGATGCAGGCCAGCCGGGCGAGCAGCCACGTGCCCGCGCCGGCCCCGAAGGCCAGCGTGGCGAGGGCCAGCACCACGGGGGACGCCGACTGCGCGATGACCACGGCGCCGGCCGCCATCAGGCCGTTGCCGAGCAGCATGCCCGCCTTGTAGCCGTGGCGCTCGATGACGAGGCTCGCGGGGACGTTCACGACCACGCTGCCGAGCCCGCGCATCGCGAACACGAGGGCGGCCGCCGAGAGGGTCCGCCCCAGGTCGAGCACGTAGAGCGGCAGCACCACGAGCAGCGCCATCTGCGCCACCGCCATCAGGCTCGAGGGCAGGTAGACGGAGAGCCCCAGAACCCGGAGCGAGGACCTCATCTGGAAGCTGGAGGCGCCGCCCGGAAGGGCACGTAGACGGAGAACCCCGGAACCCGGAGCGAGGATCTCATCGAGGGAATTGGAGGCGCCGCCCGGATTTGAACCGGGGATGGAGGTTTTGCAGACCTCTGCCTTACCACTTGGCGACGGCGCCGGCGGGCGGAAGGTCAACCGGCGTTACCGCCGGGCGGACCCTCCCCGGCGATGCGGAGACGCACCGCCAAAAAGAATGGAGCGGGAAACGGGATTCGAACCCGCGACTTCGACCTTGGCAAGGTCGCACTCTACCACTGAGTTATTCCCGCTCGTCGCGGCCTGACAGCCCGTGGCAGAGAGCCGCGCGGCGCTCGACCGGCGATGCATCCTGCCTGGCTGGGTTGCTGAGAACTACGCTATCACAGCGTTCGGGGCCGCATCAAGGCGCATGCGCCGCGAACGCGTCCCTCACCACGTCGAGGACCGGCGGCCGCCCGGGGCCGGCGGTGACCCCGACGACGTCGAAGCGGCACGGCGGCGCCGGCCCGCCGAGGCCGAGCAGATAGCTGCGCGCCATGTTGACGAGCCGCCGCTGCTTGGCCGGGTTCACGGCCGCCGTCGGCCCGCCGAACGCGGCGGTGCGCCGGGTCTTGACCTCGACGAACACCAGCGTCGGACCGTCCCGCGCGATGACGTCGATCTCGCCGAAGCGGGTGCGGAACCGGCGGGCGAGGATGGCGTAGCCGCGGCGCTGCAGCTCGCGGCACGCGAGGTCCTCGCCGAGCTGACCGAGGGCTTGGCGGGTGCGGGTCATCGTCCCGCCAGCAGACTCGTGCAAGACGCGGACCAACCCCGGAAAGACCCGGGCGAGCCCCGAGGCCCGGATCCAGGTCCGCAAGGCCGGAGCCAGCTCGCGCACGCCCGGACCAGACCGACAGCGGTCACGTCGGCCGAGAGGCGCACGAGAGAACCGACGCCCGGGCTGCTGGACGAGATCTCGACCCCGCCGGCGTCAACCGGGTGTCCTCGCTGGTAATCGCGAACCGGCCCGTGCACGCCCGGACCAGCTTCCCTCAAAGCGACGGCCGGCATCCGAGCGTGGAACCGGCCCGTGCACGCCCGGGCCGGCTACTTCCGTTGCCAGCGCGTGCCGGCCGGCGTGTCTTCCAGCACGATGCCCCGCGCGTCGAGATCGCCGCGAATGGCGTCAGCGGCGGCGAAGTCGCGGCGCGCCCGGGCTGCCTTCCGCTCGGCGATCAGGCGCTCGATCTCCTCGACCGGCACGGTGGCGAGGCGCTCCTCCGCCCGCCGCAGGGCGATGACCCCCAGCACCCGATCGAAGCCCTCGAAGGCGGCCTCGACGGCCTCGACGTCGGGCTCGCCGATCTCGCCGTCGTCGATGGCGGTGTTGACATAGCGGACGAGCTCGAACATCACCCCGAGGCCGCCCGGCACGTTCACGTCGTCGGCCAGCCGGTCGTCGAAGTCGCGCCGCGCCGCCTCGACCCGCGCCGCCACCGCGGGGTGGGCCTCGCCGCCGCGGAGGGCGCCGAGCCGGGCCAGGCACGCCATGACCCGCTTCAACGCCTCCTCGGCCTGGTCGAGCCCGCCCCACGTGAACCGCAGTTGCTTCCGGTAGTGGACCGACAGCAGCGCATAGCGCAGGGCGGAGGCCCGGTACCCCCGCTCGAGCACGTCGGGCACGGTGAAGGCGTTGCCCAGCGACTTCGACATCTTGGCGCCCTCGTCGAGCAGCAGGTGCTCGACGTGGACCCAGAACCGCGAGAAGGTCTCGCCGGTCGCCCCCTCCGCCTGCGCAATTTCGTTCTCGTGATGCGGGAACACCAGGTCGACGCCGCCGGCGTGGATGTCGATGGGCGACCCGTCGAGCAGGCGGTGGGCCATCGCCGAGCACTCGATGTGCCACCCCGGACGTCCCGGCCCCACCCCGAAGTCCCACGTCGGCTCGTCCGGACCGGTCGCCTTCCAGAGCACGAAGTCGCGCGCGTCGTCCTTGTCGTAGCGGTCCGAGTCGATGCGGGCGCCGGGCTTGATCCCCTCGTGGTCGAGCCGGGCCAGCTTGCCGTAGCCGGGCAGGGTCGCGATGCGGAAGTAGACGGACCCGTCGCTGCGGTAGGTGTGCCCGTTGGCCTCGAGGGCCTGGATCATCTCGACCATCGAGCGCAGGTTCTCTTCGTCGGTGGCGCGGGGGTAGGCCTCGACCGGCTCCAGCCCCAGCGATGCCGCGTCTTCCCGGAAGGCGGCGATGAACCGGTCGGTGTACTCGCGCAGCGGCACGCGGGCGGCCCTCGACTCGACGATGGTGCGGTCGTCGACGTCGGTGAAGTTCATCACCTGCCGCACGTCGAACCCCGCCACGTGCTGCAGCGCCCGCCTCAGCACGTCGAGGGCGACGAAGGTGCGGAAGTTGCCGATGTGGCCGCGCGCGTAGACGGTCAGCCCGCACGTGTACATGCGCACCGTGCGGCCGCGCAGCGGCGCGAACGGCTCCTCCAGCCGGGTCAGAGTGTTGTAGAGACGCATCCGGTTTCACAGCCCGCGGCGAAAGTCCCGCTGCATTCGAGCAGCGATGCACCCCGCCTGACTTCGTTTGTTCGTCGGTTGCCTGTGCCCGACAAGCGCCCTCCTCACGCCTTGTCAGGCGGGCGCCTCGGCTGTCCACCGTCGCCTTGGGGCGCGGTGCGACGCAGGGCTTTCGCCACGGGCAGTTCAGGACCCCTCGGGCAGGGCCCTCGTCAGCTCGCAGAAGTCGGCGCCGTCGCCGTCCGGACCCCGCCCCAGGACCACCGTGGCCATCGAGTGCCGCAGGCGATCGAGGGGCACGCCGTCGGGGCCCGAACGGGACAGGAGCCTCTCGATGATCGGCGCGCCGTCACGCGGCGCCGAGGCGCCGAGATAACGAATGCGAACAAGCATGTCCCGTCCGCTCGCCGCCATCCGCAGCTCGACGTGCGTATAGGCGGCGGCCCCCGGCTCGAACACCCTCACCACCGCCTGCTCTATCGCGCAGACGAGGTCGTCGCGCGGGGTGGCTCGATAACCGAGGTGGTCGGCCGCCCGCGCCGCGAGCTGACGGAGAATCGGAAGGTACCGCGCCTCGCACGGCAACGCCACGCTCAACTCGATGGACGCCGCCGAGTCCGAGGTCTTTCCCATGCCTGTCGGGATCTTACAGTGAAATCCGCCGGAACAGCCCCCGCGCCTCATCGCAGTCGCGGGCGATCTGCGCCCGCAGCGCCTCGCCGTCCGTGAAGGCGCGCTCCTCGCGCAGGCGTCGGATGAACGCGACGCGGATCTCGAGGCCGTAGAGGTCGCGGTCGACGTCGAACAGGTGCGACTCGACGACCGGCCCGTCCCGCTCGCCCTCGAACGTCGGCCGAACCCCGACGTTGGTCACCGCGGCGTGGATGTCGCCGTCGATCACCACCGCCGTGGCGTAGACGCCGTTGGGCGGGAACAGGGTGTTGCCGGTGGCGAGGTTCGCGGTCGGATACCCGATGCCGCGGCCGCGGCCGTCGCCGTGCGTCACGGTGCCCTCGAGCACGTAGTGGTGTCCCAGCAGCGAGCCGGCCTCGTCGACCCGGCCCTCGGCGATCAGGCGCCGGACGCGCGTGCTGCTGACGACGAAGTCGCGATAGCGCACGGGGTCGATCTTCTCCGCCCGGAACCCGTAGCGCGACCCCAGCGACCGCAGCAGCGAGAAGTTGCCGGCCCGGTCGTGCCCGAAGAGGAAGTTGGCGCCCACCCACACCTCGGCGACGTGCAGCCACTCGACGAGGACCGCCCGGACGAAGGTCTCCGGCTCCCAGCGCGACAGCTCGGGCGTGAACCGCACCACCGCGACGCCGTCCATCCCCGCCTCGGCGAGGGCCGCGAGCTTCTGCGGGCCGGTCATCAGCAGCGGCGGCGCCTTGTCGGGGCGAACGACCCGGGACGGATGCGGGTCGAACGTGAGCGCGGCGGCCGTGGCCCCCTGCTCGTCGGCCCGGCGCCGCACGTGCTCGATGATCCTGGCGTGCCCGCGGTGCACGCCGTCGAAGTTGCCCAGGGCAAGCACCGGGCGGCGCCAGCCCGGCGCGTCCCCGTCGTCGGGAAAGCGAACGATCCGCACCCGGTCTCCCCGTCGAGTCTCGTACGGCATCGGCCAGCCCGTCATCATACGCCAGTCGCCGCCGCGCCGCGAACGCGCCGGGGCCCCGGACCTCGCGGACTCCGTCGCCACGGACGCCCGCGGCCATCGCCCGACCACCCCTACACGTCGACGACGAGGCCGTCGTGGGCCAGGGTCACGCCGGGGGGCAGGGCGGCGCACGTCTCCGCGTGAGGCAGGTCGTGGCACATGTGCGTGAAATAGGTCCGCGCGGCCCCGAGGCGCGCGGCCGTCTCCACCGCCTGGCTCAGCGAGAGGTGGGTCGGATGGGGGCGGTGGCGCAGGGCATCGAGCACCAGGACCTCGAGGCCGCCGAGCAGCGGCCACGAGGCCTCCGGGATCTCGCTGCAATCGGTCAGGTACGCGAAGTCGTCCACCCGGTAGCCGAGGATGGGGCGAGTGCCGTGCAGGAGGGGGATGGGCACGACCTGCGCCGGCCCCAGCGAGAACCGGCCGGTCACCTCTAGCAGCCGCAGTTGGGGCAGCCCCCCGCCCCGGGGCGCGGCGGGGTCCCAGACGTAGGAGAACACCCGCCGCAGCGCCGCGAGGGTCGACGCGTCGCCGAGGCACGGAATCGTCGTCCCCTGCCGGAAGTTGAAGGGCCGGACGTCGTCGAGACCCATGATGTGGTCGGCGTGCTCGTGCGTGAACAGGATGACCTCGACCCCGGTCAGCCCGAAGGCCAGCGCCTGCGAACGAAAGTCCGGCGTGGTGTCGACGACGACGCGGGTCCTGTCGGCGAGCTCGAGATGGACCGACGGCCGCCACCGCCGGTCCCGGGGATCGTCCGAACGACAGGTGGCGCAGTCGCAGCCGACCACCGGCACGCCGGCCGAGGTCCCGGTGCCGAGGAACGTGACTCGCATGGCGTCAGGGCGAGGCCGGCCGGTCTCCCGCCCGGCTGATCTCGGCGAAGCGCATCCGCAGCTCCTGGAGAACGCGGGTCAGGAACCGCTCCTCGTCCGGCGTCAGGTTGCCCCGCGTCTTCTCCGCCAGGACCGCGAGGAGGTCGAGCATGTTGCCGCCGGCGGCGGGATTGGGAGGGCGCTTCCGCCCGGTGGCGGGGTCGACGACGTCACCGAAATGGACGGCGGCGGACGTCGCGAGCGAGACGACGAGCGCGCTGAACGAGATCTCGGGCGGCGGGTCGGTCATGGTCTCTCGGAGGGGTCCCGGATGCCGCGCAGGCCCGGCGCCGTCAGCCTCGGCAAGTCTCGCGCGCCCCTGGCCCTGCCCGGACGACGAAGGTCGACGGTGCCGCGGCGGGCCCCGACGCCCCCTCGCCCCGGCGGTCTCGTCCACGCCGGGCCGGTCCCGGGACGACGACGGTCGGCGCGGCCGTCGCACCGCTGCCCGTCCCTCGACGGGATCGTAAAGTAGGGGGAACGATATGACCAAGGCGAAGCGATCCGACCCCGTCTCGCCCGCCACCGACGCGGGCGAGAAGTTCGCGCGGCTCGTCGAGACCATGCGCACGCTGCGTTCGCCCGGCGGCTGCGCCTGGGACCGCGAGCAGACGGTCGCCTCGCTGCGACCGTTCGTGCTCGAAGAGGCCTACGAGGTCGTCGAGGCGATGGACCGCGACGACCGCGCCGCCCTGTGCGAGGAGCTCGGAGACCTCCTGCTCGAAGCGGTGTTCGTGGCTCAGATCTGCGCCGAGGAGGGAGACTTCACCATCGCCGACGCGGCCGAGGCGGTGACCGCCAAGCTCGTCCGACGGCACCCCCACGTTTTCGGCGACGGTGCCGCCAACGACGGTACCGCCAACGACGGTACCGCCAACGACGGTACCGCCAACGACGGTACCGCCAACGACGGGGCCGCTGGTGAAGAAACCGCTTCCGGCGCCGGCGTCGACCCCGCCGCGGACGCCGGCGGCCGTGCGCTCTCCCCCGCCGAGGTCAAGCGGCAGTGGGAGCGCATCAAGCGCGAGGAGCGCGCCGGCGCGCCCGGCGGCCGCACCACCCTCCTCGACGGCATCCCCGAGGCCCTGCCGTCGCTGCTGCGGGCCTCGCGCATCGGGGCGCGCGCGGCCAACGTGGGCTTCGACTGGGAAGGGGCGGAGCAGGTCGTCGACAAGGCCGACGAGGAGATCGCCGAGCTGCGCGACGCGATCGCGGGCGGAGACCCGGAACGGATCGAGGAGGAGATCGGCGACCTGCTCTTCACCGTAGCGAACGCCGCCCGCAAGCTGCGGGTCGATCCCGAGTCCGCCCTCCGGACCGCCAACGCCAAGTTCACCCGCCGCTTCCGAGCCGTCGAACGGCGCCTCGAGGACCGAGGCCGCACCCTGCACGACGCCTCGCCCGACGAGCTGGAGGGCGAGTGGCAGGCGGTCAAGAGGGTGGACGCCACGGGGCCGGTCAGCGACCGACCGTGACAGCACTCGAGACGCCCCGATGCGACGCTCGGGTCAGCCCCCTGGGGGCAGCGTCAGTGTCGGACTCTGGCCGCCGTCCGCCGAATCCTGTCCCCTCCCGGAGATCAGGACCCTGACTTCAGCCAGACCGATCTCGACCACCCGCAGGCGATCCTCCACCGCCCGCAGGCGATTCTCCAGCCGATCCATGCGCCCGTTCAGGCTCGCGCTCTGCGCAAACATGAGTCCCGCCAGCGCGATTGCCGTGCTGAGGACAGTTCCGATGACCCACTTCGTGTCATTGCTCATCCGGAACGACCTCCGCCCGCAGCACGGATGTTCCCATGATCGTCTGCCGCTGCCAACATGTCAACTCCTTGAGATTCAACCCGATACGACACCTCTCCGGCGAGACTGCGACCCCGTGGCACGACCGCCGCGGTGAGAGGCTGCGGTTGGGCCGAAGGCACGTGTGAATATTGACACGACAGCTTCAGCCTGCCAATCGACGTTGGCATCGCTCAGCCTCGGCGTCGTAACGCCAACTGCGCCCGCCCGCGGTCCGCAGCCGCACCTCGCTTCCGTCGGTCTCGAGGATGACCGCCCCGTCCCTTCCCGTCTCCAGCACCAGCGCCCCGGCCGCGCGGTAGCGCGCGGTCACCGCCGGCGCGGGATGGCCGAACGGATTCGCGCGGCCGGCGCTCACCACCGCGACGCACGCCCCGGCCGCCGTCACGAACCGCTCCGAGCTCGAGCCCGCGCTGCCGTGGTGGGGCACCTTGACGAGCCGGAACCGCGCCGGGGCCAGGGCCGCGGCCACCGCCCCTTCCACGTCCACCCCGATGTCGCCGGGCAGCAGCACCGCGACGTCGCCGAAGCGCACCTCGAGCACGACCGAGTCGTCGTTCCGCACCCGCGGCCGCGCCCAGTCGGGGACCGGGGGATGGAGCACCTCGAACAACGCGCCCCCGAGCTCGATCCGGTCCCCCGCCGCCACCCGCCGCCACCGCGCGCCCGACGCGTCGGCGGCGCGGCGCAACGCCTCGAGACCGCGATGCCCCTCGACCGGCACGCCCTCCCACACCTCGCGGGCCGGGAGGTCGAGCAGCACCGCGGGCAGGCCGGCGATGTGGTCGGGGTGGCCGTGCGTCGCCACCGCCGCGTCCAGCCGCCGGGCGCCGAGCGACCACAGGGCCGGGACCACGACGCGGCCACCGATGTCGGACCGCGGGCTGATGGACCCGCCGGCGTCGACGAGGACCGCCCGCCCCCCCGGCGTCTGCACCAGGGTGGCGTCGGCCTGCCCGACGTCGAGCACGCTCACCCGCAGCCAGCCGGGGCGCGGGAGGCCCGCGAGGGAAGGACGCCACGGCGTGGACACGATCCAGACGGCGGCGGCCGCCGCGACGACCTCGGCGACGACGCGGGCGCGGGTCGAACGCCCCCGCCACAGGAGCGCGGCCAGCGCCGCGTAGTAGACGGCGAGCGTGAGGGGCGCGGGCGGCGGCACACGGAACGCCAGCCACGGCCAGACGTCGAGGAGGCGGGTGGACTCGAGCAGCCCGGTCGCGGCGAGGTGGGCCGCGTAGCCGGCGGCGGCGGCGGGAACGGGATGCGCCGCGGTCAGGGCCACCGCCGCCAGGCCCGCCACCTGGGTCACGGTCATCAGAGGGATCGCCGCGAAGTTGAGGACGAGGCCGGCGAGGCTCACGCGGCCGAACAGCGCCGCCCCGATGGGCAGCAGCACCGCTTCGGCGCACAGGGTCGCCGCGAACAGCGCCGCCGGCGCCGCGATCCACATCGGCGGTCGTTCGAGCCCGCGGTGGAGCACGCCGGCCACGCGGGTCGCGCCCAGCACGATGCCGAGGGTGGCGCCGAACGTGAGGAGGAATCCCGGATCGAGGACCGCGAGGGGCGACGCCGCCGCGATGCCCGCGGCGGTGACCGCGAGCACGTTGAGAGGCGGAGTGCGGTGGTCGGCGATCCGCGCGCCGAGGACCATGGTCGCCGCCGCGGCGGCCCGCGTCACCGACGCCTCGTCGCCGACGAGGGCGCTGTAGGCCAGCACGCAGGCCGCCACCAGCGCGAGCCTGAGCCGCGGCCGCAGGCCCGACCAGCGGGCGAGCAGAAGCAGGCAGCCGGTCAGGATGGCGATGTTGCCGCCGGAGATGGCGATGACGTGATAGATGCCGCCGTCCCGGAGGCGCCGGGTCGTCTCGGGCGCGAGCCGGTTCCGGTCCCCGATGAGAATCGCGGTCACCACCGCCGCCGACTGGTCCCCGTGACGCCCCACCGAGGCGGCGACGGCCCGCCGGACCCAGGCCCGGGCCGAGGCGGCGAGCTCGCCCCCCGGGGATGCGGGCGCGAGCACGTCGACGAGCAGGCCGCTCTTCACCGACCCGCGCAGCGTCGTCCCCCGCAGCGCCTGCCGCTCGGCCTGATCCCCGCTCCCGGGATTGCGGAACGCGGAGACCGGGCGCAGGGTGGCCGACACCCGCAACCGCCGCCCCTCCCGCCATTCCGGCAGCCGATCCACCCAGAGCTCGCCGCCCACCGACAGCCGGACCCCGCCCGCGGCCGGCACCATGTCGCCGGCCCGGCCGACCCGGAATACCACCAGATCGAAGGCCGCCCCGAAGTCGGTGACCGCGGCATCGCGCACGAGCCGGCCCTCGAGCCGCACCGGCCCGACGCGGCCGGCGCCGGCCGCCTCCGGCTGCCGGTCGAACCAGTCCTTCAGCGACGTGTCGAGAGCGGCGGCCCGGTGCGTCGCGGCCAGCGCCATTCCTCCGAGGGCGAAGCCCGCGGCGAGCAGCACGACGACGCTCCGGCCCCGCGCGCGGCGCGCGACGGCGACGAGGACCATCACCCAGACCGCGGCCAACGCCGCCCGCAGGCCGCCCCCGGGCAGCGGCAGCCAGACGCCGACCGCCGCGCCAGCCAGGAGCGGCACCGCCGCCACGGATGCGGGAACCGTCACGGCCCGTGCTCATGCAAGAACCGTGACGCGGTCCCTGCGCCCGCCGAACGGGGACGAGCCGAACGAGGAGGAAACGTCGGCCGAGCCCGGCAGAGACACTCGGTTGGCGCGGTACATGCACGACTTCCCCTACGGACCGCTCCGCGGGGGGGACCGCGCAGCCTGTGGTAGCTTCGAGGAGTCGCGCGCCGCTACGCCACCATGAGGAAGCCGCCATGCTCAGACGCGCCCCCGCCGCGGTTCCTGTCGAGTACCCGAGCTCCGACGGCCGGCCGATGGCGGAGAACGACTTCCAGCGACACGCGATCATCTACGCGATCAGCGCCCTGACCCGTCACTTCGGGCGGCGACCGGACGTCTACGTCTCCGGAGACCTTCTGATCTACTACGAGGAAGGCAACCCCAGGGTGTCGATCGTCCCCGATGTGTTCGTCGTGTTCGGGGTGGAGGACCGGGCACGCCCCAACTACAAGCTCTGGGAAGAGCGGCGGGCGCCGGACTTCGTGCTCGAGGTGGCCTCCCCGAGCACGTGGCGGGACGATTCGACGCGGAAGCGGTCGGTGTACGCCCGACTCGGCGTGCGCGAGTACTGCCAGTACGATCCGAAGGGAGAGCACCTGCCCGCGCGCCTGATGGGCTGGCGGTTGACGCCTTCGGGTTACGTCCGGCAACCGGTGGAGACGACGCCCGGCGGCGGGTCGACCCTGCGGAGCCGCACCCTCGGTCTGGAGTTGCGGGCGGTCCCGGGGCGGGAGATGCGCCTCCGCGACCCCGCGACCGGTCGCGACCTGCCCAGCTACGACGAACAGGCGGAGGCCCGGCGGGCGGAGGCGGAGGCCCGGCGGGCGGCCGAGGCCCGCGCCGCCGCCGCCGAGGCCCGCGCCGCCGCCGCCGAAGCCCTGCTGCGCCAGCGTGCCGACCGATAGCAGCGCCACCGGCCGTCGGGCCGCCGACGGGACTCCGGCCACCGGTCGCCGTCGACGGTCTGTCCCGCTCGATGTCAGCCGCTCCCCTGCCGCCGAGCGGTCCCGTTCGTCTCCGGCCTGGTCGCCGCTCCTCCAGGATCGCCATCAGGCCGCGCGCCGACCGGCGGCGCGCCGGCGCCCGCCAAGGGCACGCTCAGCGGCGGCGGCCCGCTCACGCCGATGGCCGACGGCGGGCTGACTACGACCGGGCCACCGCGGCGTGGTACTCCTGCAGCGGCTGCACGTCGACCGCCTCGTCCTTCAGGGCCCGGATGGCGTCGACCGCGGCCGAGGCGCCGGTGAGGGTGGTGACGCAGGGTACCCCCAGCACCGTGGCGATGCGGCGCAGGGTGCGGTCGTCGAAGAACGACTCGCGACCGAGCGGGGTGTTGACGACGAGGTCGATCTCGCGGTTCAGCAGCCGGTCGCCGATGTGGGGACGGCCCTCGTTGACCTTGTAGACGAGCTCGGGCTCGAGCCCGTGCGCCCGCAGGTAGGCGGCGGTGCCCCGGGTCGCCAGCAGCGAAAACCCGAGCCCCGCGAGGTCGCGGGCGATGGGCAGGACGTTGGCCTTGTCCTCGTTGTTGACGCTGATGAACGCGGTGCCCCGGTCGGGCAGCTTCTGTCCCGCCGCGAGCTGGGCCTTGGCGTAGGCCGAGCCGAAGGTCGCGGCCGCCCCCATCACCTCGCCCGTCGACTTCATCTCGGGCCCGAGGATGGTGTCGACCCCGGGGAACCGGACGAACGGGAACACCGGGGCCTTCACGAACACGCCGGCTACGTCGAGGTCTTCGACGAGCCCCAGCTCGCCCAGGGTCCGCCCCGCCATGACCCGCGCCGCGACCTTGGCCAGCGGCACCCCCGTCGCCTTCGACAGGTACGGCACGGTGCGCGACGCCCGGGGGTTGACCTCGAGCACGTACACGGTGTCGTCCTTGATCGCGAACTGGGCATTGAGGAGCCCGATGACGTTGAGGGCCCGGGCCACCCGGCGGGTGTAGTCGCGAATGGTGACGAGGTGCCGCTCGGCGACCAGGTACGGCGGCAGCACGCACGAGCTGTCGCCGGAGTGGATGCCCGCCTGCTCGATATGCTCCATCACCCCGCCGATGACCACCGCCCCCGCGGAATCGGCCACCGCGTCGACGTCGAGCTCGAAGGCGTCCTCGAGGAACTTGTCGATCAGCACCGGATGCTCGGGCGAGGCGTCGACCGCCTCGGTCATGTAGCGGTCGAGCGCCCCCGCGTCGTAGACGATGGCCATCGCCCGCCCCCCGAGCACGTAGGACGGCCGGACCACGAGGGGATAGCCGATCTTCGCCGCCACGTCCCGAGCTTCGGCCCGCGAGGTGGCGATGCCGCTGGGAGCCTGCGGAATCCCGAGCTCCCACAGGAGCGCCGCGAAGCGCTTGCGATCCTCGGCGAGGTCGATCGAGTCGGGCGACGTGCCGAGAATCTCGACCCCCGTCCGCTGCAGCCCCAGGGCGAGCTTCAGGGGTGTCTGCCCCCCGAACTGGACGATGCAGGCGACGTCGCCGCCCGCCGTCCGCTCCTTCTCGATGACCGCGAACACGTCCTCGAGGGTGAGAGGCTCGAAGTAGAGCCGGTCGACCGAGTCGTAGTCGGTCGACACCGTCTCCGGGTTGCAGTTGACCATCACCGTCTCGAGCCCCTCTTCCTTGAGGGCGAAGGCGGCGTGGCAGCAGCAGTAGTCGAACTCGATGCCCTGTCCGATGCGATTGGGCCCGGAGCCGAGAATCACCACCTTGCGGCGGTCGGTGGGGGCCGACTCGCACTCCCGCTCCCACGTGCCGTAGAGATACGGGGTGAACGACTCGAACTCCGCCGCGCAGGTGTCGATGCGCTTGTAGACCCGGGCGAGCCCGGCGTCCCGGCTCCGGTCGCCGACGACGCCGGGCAGCGCGTCGACGGCGCCGCCGAGCTCCTCGTCGCCGAATCCCGCGCGCTTGAGGTCGGCGAGGAGGTCAGTCGAGAGCCCCGCCAGACCGGCGCGGCCGGCCGCCCGCTTCAGCTCGACGATCTGGGCGAACTGAGTGAGGAACCAGGGGTCGATGCGGGTGAACTCGTGGACCTGCTCGACCGTCCACCCCCGGTCGAGGGCCTGGAACACCGCGAACATCCGGCGGTCGGTCGGCACCACGAGCTGCCGCTGCAGGGCGGCGTCGTCGGCCTCCGCGTCGTCCGCCTGGGGGTCGTCCGGCTCGGGACGGGGCGGGAACAGCCGGCCGCTCTGGCCGATCTCGAGCGAACGGATGCCCTTGAGGAACGCCTCCTTGAACGTGCGGCCGATGGCCATCGCCTCGCCCACCGACTTCATCTGGGTCATGAGGGTGCGGTCGGCCTCGGGAAACTTCTCGAAGGTCCAGCGGGGCACCTTGACCACGATGTAGTCGATGGTGGGCTCGAAGCTGGCCGGGGTCAGTCGGGTGATGTCGTTGGGAATCTCCTCCAGGAGATAGCCGAGGGCCAGCCTCGCCGCGATCTTGGCGATGGGGAAGCCGGTGGCCTTCGAGGCGAGGGCGGACGAGCGCGACACGCGCGGGTTCATCTCGATCGCGACCATCCGCCCGTCGGCCGGGTTCACCGCGAACTGGATGTTCGAGCCGCCGGTCTCGACCCCGACGCGGCGGATGATGCGCCGCGCCGCGTCGCGCATCCGCTGGTACTCCTTGTCGGTGAGGGTCAGGGCCGGCGCCACGGTGATGCTGTCGCCGGTGTGCACGCCCATGGGGTCGATGTTCTCGATCGAGCAGACGACGACGAAGTTGTCGGCGCCGTCGCGCATCACCTCGAGCTCGAACTCCTTCCACCCGATGACCGACTCCTCGATGAGGATCTCGTGCACCGGGCTCAGCTCGATGCCCCGGGTCACGACGTCGCGGAACTCCTCGATGTTGTAGGCGATGCCGCCGCCGACCCCGCCGAGGGTGAACGACGGCCGCACGATGGCGGGGAAGCCGAGGCGGTCGACCACGCTCATGGCCTCGTCGACCGACCTCGCGTAGGCGCTGGCCGGCACTTCGATGCCGATGGACTCCATCGCCTCGCGGAACTTCAGGCGGTCTTCCGCCACCATGATCGCGTCGACGGAGGCCCCGATCAGCGAGACCCCGTACTCGTCGAGCACACCGTTGGCCTGGAGGTCCACGGCGAGGTTGAGCGCGGTCTGGCCCCCGACCGTCGGCAGCAGCGCGTCGGGGCGCTCCTGCGCGATGACCTTGCGGACCACCTCCCAGGTCAGCGGCTCGACGTAGGTGCGATCCGAGACCTCGGGGTCGGTCATGATCGTGGCGGGGTTCGAGTTGACCAGGATCACCTCGATGCCCTCGGCCCGGAGCGCCTTGCACGCCTGGGTGCCCGAGTAGTCGAACTCGCAGGCCTGACCGATGACGATCGGCCCGGAGCCGACGACGAGGACGCGTTGGATGTCGGTACGGCGCGGCATGGGCTGGCGGGGGTCAGGCGGCGCGGCGCGCCATCTCCTCGAGGAAGCGGGAGAACAGGTAGTCGGCGTCGTGGGGCCCCGGCGAGGCCTCGGGATGGTACTGGACGCAGAAGACCGGCCGGCGGCGGTGACGCAGGCCCTCGATGGTGCCGTCGTAGAGGTTGAGGTGGGTCACCTCGACGTCGTCGGGCACCGACTCGGGCTCGACCGCGAACCCGTGGTTCTGGCTCGTGATCTCGACCTGTCCGGTGGAGACCTGCTTCACGGGGTGGTTCGCCCCGCGGTGACCGAACTTCAGCTTGTAGGTGGTGGCCCCCATGGCGAGCGCGAGCACCTGGTGGCCGAGGCAGATGCCGAACACCGGCAGGTCCGCCTCGATCACCCGCCGCGCGTTGGCCACCGCGTAATCGAGGGGGGCGGGGTCTCCGGGGCCGTTGCTGAGGAACACGCCGTCCGGCTCGACCCCGAGCAGCTCGCTCGCGGGGGTGGCGGCGGGAAAGACCCGCACGTCGCACCCGTGGGCGGCCAGCCGGCGCAGGATGTTCCGCTTCAGCCCGAAGTCGTAGGCGGCGATGCGGAACCGCCGGCCCGCGGGGAGGCCCGGGGCACGCCGGAACCCCTCGGGCTCGAGCCCGTCGGGCGCGTCCGCCGCCGCGCCCGACGGCCAGTCGAACGGCTCTGCGCAGGTAACCGCCTGCACGAGGTCGCTGCCCTCCATCGCCGCGACCTCGCGGGCCTGGCTCACCAGATGGTCCGGATCGACGTCGCCGGTGGCGACGATTCCGCGCATCGCCCCCGCGGTGCGGAGCTCGCGGGTCAGCGCCCGCGTGTCGATGCCGGCGATGGCGACGACGCCGTTGTCGCGCAGGTAGTCGCGCAACGTCCCCGTCGACCGCCAGTTGCTCGCGACGGGCGACGCCTCGCGGACGACGAACCCCGCCACCTGCGGGCCGCGCGACTCCACGTCCTCGACGGTGACCCCGTAGTTGCCGATCTCGGGGCACGTCATGGTGACGATCTGCCGCGCGTAGGAGGGGTCGGTCAGCACTTCCTGGTAGCCGGTCATGCTCGTGTTGAACACCACCTCGCCCCGCGCGACGCCGCTCGCGCCGGCGGCGGCGCCGGGGTACCAGCTTCCGTTCTCGAGGGCAAGGACGGCGTTCATCGGGCGGCGTCGGCGAGCGATGCGGCCACGCGGGCCTGGGTTGCGGGAGCGACCTCCACGGTGGTGATCCAGGTGCGGTAGCCGTCGAGCCTGAACTCGATCCGGTGGGCGCCGGCCGGCACGTCGGGAATCGACACGGGGGTCTGCCCGACGAGCCGTCGATCGAGCCAGACCGCGGCGCCCGGGGGCCGTGTCTCGGCGACAATGGATCCTATCCCAACTCGCCCCGCGGCGAGCGGACCCGCCGGAGCCCCTCCGACCGCGGGGGCCCCGGGAGGGGCGACGGTGAGGTCTGCGTTCAGCGACCCGATGGGGTCGCCGGCATCGAGCCTGAACTGCTCGCGCCGGGAGGGGTAGCCGGCCAGGGTCACCTCGACCTCGTAGGGGCCGTACGGCAGGCCGGCCAACGCGAGGGGGGTGGTGCCTCTCGATTCGCCGTTGACGACGACCTCGGCCCCGGGGGGCATGGAGCGCACCAGCAGGCGCCCCTCGGCGCTGGCCGGCGCCGGCGGCGGAAGCACGGCCGGCGGTGGAGGC
Source organism: Vicinamibacterales bacterium (assembly GCA_965207675.1). Taxonomy (GTDB): domain Bacteria; phylum Acidobacteriota; class Vicinamibacteria; order Vicinamibacterales; family UBA8438; genus JAJEEA01. Next base: position 791,376 of record CBDBMY010000011.1, on the reverse strand, counting down.
TCGGAGGCCGGGGCGAGCCGTCGGGTCGCCGGCGGCGGCGCTTCCCGTACCGTGCCCCGGGCCGCGGAGAACCCGCCAGCCGACGCCGGAGAGCCGCCGCCCGGCAGGGCCGGCGCGTCGTTCCCGGCCCCGGCGGCGGGCGACTCGGTCGCGGCATCGTCGACCACCGCCTCGCTGAACATGCGGGGGGGGTCGTCGGCGGTCCCCGGCGGCCCCGCTTCCTCGCCGATCACGGCGGCATCGCCGTCCTCGCCGCCGCCCATCCACCCCAAGCCGATGACGAACGCGGTCACCGCGACCGCGACGGCGATCGTCGCCACCAGAGCGACCGGGAGCCGGCGGTCCTGGTCGGCGGAGCCGCGACCGAAGATCTCCCCGGCCGCATCCTCGGCCTCGTCCTCGTCCTCCAGGCCGTAGTCGTAACCCTCTTCGGGGGTCAGGGCGAACTCTCCTTCGTCATCCTCGACGTCGCCGGCCTCGGCCGCCTCGGGCGACTCCGGATCCGGCCCCGCCGGCCCGGGGTCGTTCTCGTCCCCGACACCTTCCGCGGCGTAGCGCGGTTCGGACGCGGCCTCGGAAAGCTCGTCGCCGAGTGCCCGGCTCGCGGCGCCGGCCTCGACCCGCAACTCCAGCTCGTCGAGAGAGATCGGCGAGTAGCCGTCGGTGACCCGCACTTCGGAATCCGGACGACCGTCCTCGAGGTCGGCGCCCGCCGCCCTTCCCTTGCCGTCCCGCAGGCCGGCGTGGAGACCCTCGGCGACGTCGGCCAGCGCGTCGGCGCCGGGTTGCGGCTGGAGCTCGCCGCCGCCCTCCAGGGCCGCGTCGATCGGGTCGCCGTCCGCGGCCGAGGCATCCTCGCCGGCCGCGGCGTCGCGGGCTTGCGGATCGCCGGCGTCGGTCCCGGGCCGCCCGTCCGGAGGGCCCAGATCGAGTGCCCGCTCCGTCCAGTCGACCTCCGACTGCTTCCGCCGCCACGGCATGCGCTTCCTTCGTTTCCGCATCACGGTCCCTCCGACCGCGGCGGCAACCGCCCCCTCCAGGAGAGGATCGTCGCCGCCGGCGGCAATCACCGGATCGCTCTCTGCGCGACCCGGCCCGTGGCCGCCTCCCGACTCGTTCGTCCCGCCGCCGTTCGTCCCGCCCAACGCCCGGCGGACGCCGGCGGCGCCGGTCCACGCCAACGCGCCGGCCAGATCATCGGCGAGCCGAGCCGCCGACCGCGGGCGCCGGCCGGGGTCGGGCGAGAGAGCCGCATCGAAGAGCGCCGTCAGACGCGGGGCCGCCCGCGCATCCAGGACCCGCTCGAGGTGCCCGGCCGTGCCGCCGCCGGCGGCCCGGCGCCCCGTGAGCAGCTCGCAAGCCACCGCCGCGAGGGCATGGCGATCCGCGGCCGCTCCCCACCGGGCGTCGGCGATCTGCTCGGGCGCCGCATAGGGCGGCCGCAGCGGACAACGGCGCCCCACCCTGTCGAGCGCCGCGACGATGCCGAAGCCGCCCACGCGCGCTCCGTCCGGGGTGATCAGAACGTCACGCAGGTGGAGCGCGCCGTGGACGAGCCCCCGGGCGTGCGCGGCGTCGAGGGCCGCGGCGATCTGGACGAGGTACGGCAGGGCGGCCTCGGCCGCCAGAGGGGCGCGGGAACGCATCCTGACGTCGAGCGACTCGCCCGCGACGTACTCGTAGGCGACATAGGGAACCCCGTCGGCCACCCCGGCCCCGACCGGACTCACGACCGCCGCGTGCACGAGATCCAGGTCGACCATCTCCTGGAGCGCGTCGCCGAAGACGATGGTCTGCTCGGGGGTCAGATCGACCTGAAAGGCCTTGACGGCGAACAGGCGCTCGCCGGGGAGATCGCCGTCGGTGCGGCGAGCGCGGTACACGGGACCGAGGACGCCGCTCCCGATCTGGTGCAGGACACCGTAGGGGCCGAATACACCGGGAGATTGATGCGCGCCGGAAGGACCGAGTGTCAGGGGGAGCGTTCCTCCGATTGGAACCCCAGGATACCAGGAAGTGCACGGTTTTTCAATGCGATAGACCGATCACCGCCCTCACGCCGCCCGCGGCCGGGTCCCGCTCGCGGCCGCCGCCGTCGCTTGACACCACGCACCCGCTCTGCGACAGTGGGGACCAGTGTCTCCGGAGCTCTCCGCCCCTCCCCACAGCGTTCCGCTGCCCGTCGAATTCCAGGGATTCCCCGGCATCAAGCGGCTCGCCGCCGAGTACGTCGCCAACTTCGACGCGCTCCGGCCGTTCTTTGCCGGCGACCCCGCCGACGACGGCGCCTGGCGGGCGGCGATCGCGGCCCGCGCGCAGCTCGGCGGCGATCCGGCGGCCGTGGCGCGGATCGTCCGCGCCCAGCAGCGCGCCCGGGGGGCGCCGGGCGCGGCCGTCGACGCGGCGACGCGTCTCGGCGACCGCCGGTCCGTCGCCGTCGTCACCGGCCAGCAGGCGGGCCTCTTCGGGGGGCCCCTGTACACGCTGCTGAAGGCCGTCTCGGCCATCCGCCTCGCCCGCCGGGCGGAGCGCGTCTTCGGTGTGCCGGGCGTGGCGGTCTTCTGGATCGACGCGGAAGACCACGATCTCGATGAAATCCGCACGTGCGGCGTGCTCGACGCCGACCAGGCGTTGGCTACCGTGGCCCTCGAGACCGAGACGCCGCCCGGCACACCCGCCGCCGCGGTCCGCCTCGGAAGCGAGATCGAGCCGGCTCTCGACGCCCTCGCCGCCGCCCTCCCGGAGACCGATTTCACGGCCGATGTGCTGGGCGATCTCCGCCGCGCGTACGCGACCGGACGGGGGCTCGTCGAGGCGTTCGCCACGTGGATCGAGCAGCTGCTCGGCCCGCACGGACTGGTCGTCTTCGACGCCGCCGATCCGGCCGCGAAGCCGCTGGCCGCGGACCTCTTCGCGCGCGAGATCGCCGACGCCGGCGCCAGCACGAGGCTCGCCCGCGACGCCGGCGACCGCCTGCGCGAGGCGGGGTTCCATGCGCAGGTGAATCCTCCCGCGAACGGCGTCGCGCTGTTTCTCCGGAACGGGAGCCGGCTGGCGATCCGCATCGACGGCGACCGCCTCCGGGCCGGGGACGACGCGCAGGACCCCTCGGCCTGGCTCGACCGGGTCCGGGCCGACGCCGCGCGCTTCAGTCCGAACGTCCTGCTCCGGCCCATCGTGCAGGACCGGCTGTTCCCGACCGTCTGCTACGTCGCCGGACCCAACGAGCTCGCCTACCTCGCGCAGCTCAAGCCGGTGTACCGCCACTTCGACGTGCCGATGCCGCTCGTCGCGATGCGGCTCAGCGCGACGCTCGTGGATCCGGCGGTGATGAAGTTCCTGCGGCGCTCGGAGCTCGCCCTGGGCACCCTGCAGCCGCGCGACGAGTCGGCGCTGAACCGCCTCCTCGGAGCGCAGCTTCCTCCTGCCGTCGAGCAGGCCCTGGCGGACGCGGCCGGCGCCGTCCGCGAACGGATGGCGGCGGTGGCGGGGGCGGTGGCCGAGGTCGACCCGACCCTCGCCGGCGCCGCCGAGTCGACGCGCGGGCGGATGGAGCGCGATCTCGGGAACCTGCACGGCAAGGTCGTGCAGGCCGCCAAGCGCCGGCACCAGACCCTGAGGCGCCAGTTCACCCGGGCCCAGTCCCAGATCTTCCCCCACGGGAGCCCCCAGGAGCGCGCCGTCGGCGGCATCTGCTTCCTGAACCGCTACGGCGCCCCTCTCGTCGACCGGCTGCTCTCGGACACGACGCTCGACACGAGCCGCCACTGGGTCATCACGGTCTGAGCCCCGGAGGCGGCTCCGCAGGCGGGCGCGGACCCCCGGCGGTCGGTTGGGCGCCGGGCGGAGGCCGTTGCGCGACCGCACGACCTTGTGGTCGCGTTGGGAGTCTCGCCGGCGGGAGACTCCTGTAGCGACGATTGGGGGGGGCGCCTTCGTTCCGGCATGTTCTCCCGCCGCGAGACCTGCGCCGACGTTGGGCGGGCGCGCATTCGACCCGGCATGTTCTCCCGCTGCGACGAGCCGATACTCTGGGCGTGGGCGTCACTCGCGCGACACGTTCCCGGCCGAAGCGCCGTCCGAGGCGGCGGCCTCGCCGGTCCGCGGCGTGGATCCGCTACGGCAAGACCGTCCTCGCCCTCGTGCTCGTGGGCGCCACGGCCGCCGTGCTGGCCTACCGAACCTTGTCGCGGCAGCTCGACGCGCGGCTGGCGGCGGGACTGACCGCGCCGCCGGCGATGGTGTTCGGGGCACCCCTCGAGGTGCTGCCCGGCCTGGGCCTCGACCGCACGGGTCTCGCCGAGCGCCTCGACGAGCTGGGGTACGCGCGCCGCGACCAGGCCCGGCAGGCCGGCGAGTACTCACTCGGGCCGGATGCGCTGACGCTGATTCCCCGCGAGGGGCCCCAGGAGGGCCGCCTCGCCCTCGTCCGGCTCGCAAGGGCCGAGGCCGGCCGCGACGGCGGGCACGTGGCCGCGATCGAGATGCCGCCCGGCCGCCGGGCCGAGCGCCTCGCCCTCGACGCCCCGCACCTGTCTACCCTGCACGGCCGGGACCGGCGGCGGCGGCGGACGGTACCGCTGGCGGACATGCCCGACGACGTGGTTCGGGCCGTGCTGGCGGCCGAGGACCACCGGTTCTTCGGCCACCCCGGCATCGACGCGATCCGCATCGCCGGCGCCGCGGTCACCAACCTGACCGGCAACCGGAGCTACCTCGTCGGCGCGAGCACCCTGACGCAGCAGCTCATCAAGAACACGCTGCTGAGCCCGGAGCAGACCGTCTGGCGGAAGCTCCGCGAGCAGGCCCTCGCCCTCCTGCTGGAGCGGCGCCTGCCCAAGGCGCGCATCCTCGAGCTGTACCTGAACGAGGTCTATCTCGGCCACCGGGGGTCGTTCGCCATCCACGGCGTCGCCCAGGGCGCCCGGGCCCTCTTCGGCAAGGACCTCGGCAACCTGACCCTCGGGGAGGCGGCCACCATGGCCGGCCTCATCCGGGCGCCGCAGACCCACGCGCCGCATCGCCACCCGGAGCGTGCGCGGGAGCGTCGCAACGGCGTGTTGCAGGCGATGGTGGACCTGGGGCTGGTGACCCCCGACCGCGCCATGGTCGCCGCCCGCGAGCCCCTCGGCGGGGTGGCCGACCCCGCGGACAGGGAGGCGCCGTACCTCGTCGACTTCGTCCGGTCCCGCATCGGGGACCGCCTGGACGAGTGGCGCGACCGTGGCGGGGCGCTGCGCATCGAGACCACGGTGGACCTGCATCTGCAGCGGTTGGCGGAGATCGCCGTGCGGGAAGGGCTGGACCGGATTGGCGGCCGGCGCGGCGCGCGCCCGGAGACCCGGCCCCAGGCCGCGCTGGTGGCCGTCGACCCCCGCAGCGGCGCAATTCGCGCCATGGTCGGCGGGCGCTCCTACCAGGAGTCGCAGTTCAATCGCGTCGAACGGGCGCGCCGGCAGCCGGGGTCCGTGGTCAAGCCCTTCGTCTATCTCGCCGCCCTCGAACGGGCCGCTCGCGAGCCGGGAATGCGCTTCACCCCCGCCTCGGTGATAGACGACCGGCCGACGACCTTCCGGTTCGGCGGCCAGCCGTGGCGGCCCGCCAATTACGGCGGCGTCTACGATGGTCAGGTGACGGCGCGGGCGGCCCTCGCCCGCTCGCGCAACGTGGCCGCGGTCAGGGTCGGCGAGATGGCGGGATTCGGGGCGGTCGCGGACCTCTGGGCCGCCGCCTCCGGCGCGGCGACCCCGCCCGCCTACCCCTCCATCGTCCTCGGGGCCTTCGAGGCAACGCCGTTGGAGGTGGCCGCGGCCTATACCGTCCTCGCGAACCGCGGCGCCCGCGCGCCGCTGCACGCGGTCAGCCGGGTCACCGCGGGCGAGCGGCTCGTCCACCGCGCCCGCGACCGGCCGCGGCCCGTGGCCCGCGCCGACAGCGCCTTCCTCGTGACCTCGATGCTGCGCAGCACGCTCGACACGGGGACCGCGGCTTCAGCCCGCCGGAACGGCTTCGCCCACGACGCGGCGGGAAAGACGGGCACCTCGAACGACTTGCGCGACGCGTGGTTCGCCGGCTTCACGCCCACGCTGCTGACGGTGGTGTGGGTCGGCATGGACGACGACAGCCCGCTGGGCCTCACCGGGGCCGAGGCGGCCCTCCCCATCTGGACCACGTTCATGCGCAGGGCCGTCGCCGAGCGGACGCTGCCGGAGTTCATGCCGCCGCCCGGCGTCACCCTCGTCGACGTCTGCGCCGACACGGGGCATCGGACCGCCGGCGGCTGCCCCCGGGCGGTCACGGTGGCCTTCGCCGCAGGCACCGAGCCGGGGGCGCGCTGCTCACGGCACTGAGCCCGCCGAGGGCTCATGCGCGAGCTTCCGCGGTCGCTCCGGCGAGAGCGTCACCATCGGGCCATCGCCTCGAGGCGCTCATCCCCGCCCCTTGCTCGGCTCGGGAGACCGCCGGTACAGCCGCGCGAGCACGTACCATTCGTTACCCAGCCGCACCCAGCCGCCGAGCGTCGAAGACGTCTCCCGGCGCCGCGCCGGGAACGACGACACGTCCGTTGGCGTCGGCTCGCGCGATGCGCACGGGTGGGCACTGCTCCGCCGGTGCCCGCCGCTGGTCATCGCTCGAAGCCGCAACGAGTCACGGGGTTGCCGGGAACGTATAATCGAACGACGATGCGATGCGCTCTCACGTCGCCGTGCCGGTGGCTGCTCGTGCTGGGGCTCGCCGCCGGGTGCGGCGCGGCGTCCCAGGTCCCGGAGGAGCCGGCGGCCGCGGCCGACACCCCCGGGCCGCCGGCGGCGGACCCGGTGCCGGCCGAGCTGCCGGAGGTCGTCGCCCGCGTCGGCGCCTACTCGATCACGCGCGACGAGCTGGAGCGGGCGGTGCGCAGCGCGGAGATCCAGGCCGGGCAGGCGCTCCCGACCCCGTTCCGGGACAGCGTGTACCGGGCCGTGCTCGACCGGCTCGTGGCGTTCCACCTGCTGCTGCAGGAGTCGGAGCGGTTGAGCATCGCCGTGGACGACGCGGCGGTCGAGGCTCGAATCGACACGATCCGGTCGGGTTTCGCGGACGAGGAGGCCTTCGAGGCCCAACTCGACAGCTGGAACACGTCACTGTATATTCTGCGGGGAGAGGCCCGCCGCGATCTGCTCGTCGAGCAGGTCCTGGAATCGGCGGTCCTCGCCGACGTCGAGATCGACCCCGAGTCCGTGCGCGCCTTCTACGAGCAGCATCCCGCGCAGTTCACGGAGCGGGGCGGCGTACGGGCGCGCCACATCCTGATCTCCGTCAGCCCCGACGCGGCCGATTCTGAGAAGTCGGAGGCCCGGGAGCGGGCGCGGGGCCTGCGACTGGAGGCCGAGAACGGCGCCGATTTCGGGGCCCTGGCGCGCGAGCATTCCGACGACCCGGGATCGGCGTCGGACGGCGGAGATCTCGGTCTCGTCGTCGAGGGCCGGACAGTGCCGGCGTTCGAGGCCGCCCTGTTCGCGCTCGAGCCGGGCGAGCTGAGCGGGGTCGTCGAGACGCCGTTCGGATTCCACGTCATCCAGATGATCGAGCGGCAGGACGACCGCCTCGTGCCGTTCGAGGAAGCCGGCGGCCCGATCCGCGATCTGCTGCTGCAGCAGGAGCAACAGGCCCGGACCGCGGCCTTCATCGACGAGCTGAGGACGAAGTACGAAGTGCAAGTCCTGATCTGAATCGCCTCCGGGGGCGAGGAGTTCGACCCGGGCGTCCGCGCCGTGGACCGGCGCCAGGCGCCCGGGCGGCGGGCGACGGCAGGCGGCGGCCGCCGAGCCGACACGCGAGATCCGAACCGGGAGACCGGCAGGTCACCATGAGAAACGAAGACGTGTTCGCGGCGGTCGCCGAGGCGCTGCAGCGCGGGGAGCCAGCCGCGCTCGTGACCATCATCCGGGCGCAGGGCTCCACCCCGCAGCGGGTCGGCGCGAAGATGCTCGTGTTCCCGGACGGGCGCACGGTGGGCACGATCGGGGGCGGCTGCTACGAGAACGAGGCGTTCTGGAAGGCGCGCACGGCCATCGAGACGCGGCAGCCCGTCATCGCCAAGTACGAGCTCGCCGACGACATCGCGGAGGACTCGGGACTGATCTGCGGCGGCCAGATGGAGGTGTACATCGAGCCCCTCGAGCCGGCGCCGGAGCTCTATCTCGTGGGAGCCGGGCACGTCTCCTACCATCTCGCCCGCGCCGCCCACGAGGTCGGCTTCAAGCTGCACGTCATCGACGACCGCGAGAAGTTCGCCAACGCCGAGCGGTTCCCGCACGCCGAGGAGATCGTGGTGGACGCGATTCCGGAATGGCTCGAGCGGGCCGAGCTGCCGGCGCACGCCTACGCGGTCATCCTGACCCGCGGGCACCGGCACGACCTCGACGCCCTCCGGGCCCTGGCCCCGAAGCGGATCCGATACCTGGGGCTCATCGGCAGCCGGGCCAAGGTCGTCCGGCTCACGGAGGCGCTCGAAGGCGAGGGCCTGCCGGCGGAGCAGCTGCGCCGCGTGCACTCCCCCGTCGGCCTGGACCTCGGCGCGGTGACGCCCCAGGAGATCGCGGTGTCCATCCTGGCCGAGCTGATCGGCGTCAAGTACGGCAAGATAGACGCGGGCGCCGGACAGGACGCCGGGCGCGACGCGAGGTCGATGAGCTGGAGCCCCCGGCCCCGGTCAGAGGTCGCGGTCGGCGGCTAGCCGCCAAGCTATACTGTCTTTCCGATGCCTCGGCAGTCCGCCCCGCACGATCCGGCCGGCCCGAGCCTTCCCGAGCGCACGCGACGGGTGCTCGCCACGCTCATCCAGGAGTACGTCGAGCACGGCGCCCCCGTCTCGTCCCGGCGCCTCGTCGAGCAGGGCGGCTTCGCAGTGTCCTCGGCGACCGTGCGCAACATCCTGGCTTCGCTCGAGGACGCCGGTTACGTGTCGCAGCCGCACACCTCGGCGGGACGGGTCCCCACCGACGTCGGCTACCGGTGCTACGTCGACTTCCTGCTCGAGCACCGGCGGGCGGCCCGCTCTACCCCGGCCGTCGAGGCGAGGCTGCGGCAGGCGGGCTCGATCAAGGGCGTGCTGTCGAACGTCTCGCACGAGCTTTCGCGCATCTCGCATCACCTCGGCTTCGTGCTCGCGCCGTCGAGCGAGACCGCCGGTTTCGAGCACATCGAATTCGTGCCGCTCGAGGGCACGCGCATCCTCGTCGTCGTCACCGCCCAGGCCGAGCAGGTCTGCCACAAGGTCGTCGACATCGGCGAGCGCGTTCAGCGGAGCGAGCTCGAGCAGGGCGCCAACTACCTCAACCGGGAGTTCCGGGGCCTCACCATCGGCGAGATGCACGCCCTGGTCATCCGGCGCCTTCGCGAGGAACAGGTGCTCTACGACGCGCTGCTGTCGCAGTGGCTGCGGCTCGCGAGCTCGACCCTCGAGGACATGGTGCCGCAGGAGAGCGTCTTCGTCGACGGCGCGACGCTGCTCTTCGACGAGATGTCCGACGAGGAGGGCCCCGTGTCACTCGACACGCTGCGGGCCCTGTTGGCGATGATGCAGGAGAAGCACCGTCTGGTCCGGCTGCTCGCCGAGTACCTCGGCGCGGACGGGCTGCGCGTGGTCATCGGCTCCGAGCATTCGGAGAGCGAACTGCGGGCCTTCAGCCTCGTCGCCTCGGCTTATTTCGACGGCCGCCAGACCGGAACCGTCGGAGTGATCGGACCCCGCCGGATGCGCTACTCGCGCGCCATCGCCGCCGTCGACAGCGTGTCGCAGGCGGTCAGCCGGGTCCTCCTGAACCACGCCCCCCCGCCCAGTGAAGATGCCCGACGAACCGCGGATTGAACCGTCCGAACCAGAGCAGTCGGCGCACGCGGAGCAATCAGCGCCTTCCGAGCAGTCAGAGCCCCCGGCCCCGGACGATGCCTCGCCGGCCGATGGGCCTGCCCCGGCGCCGCGAGAGGCAACGCGGGACGGCGCCGCGGGGAACGGCGCAGGCACCTCCGAGGTCGACGGGACCGCCGGGCAGGCCGCCGGTGAGACCGGCGAGAACGCGGACGACGTCGTCGACCCTGTCGCGGCCGAGCTGGAGGAGGCCGTCCGCCAGCGCGACGCGCACTACGAACGCCTGCTGCGGATCACGGCCGAGTTCGAGAATTTCCGAAAGCGCACCGAGCGCGAGCGCCGCGAGCTGACCGAGCAGGCGGCCGGGGACCTGCTCGGCGATCTCCTGCCGGTAGTCGACGATCTCGAGCGCGCCCTCGCCGCGGAGACCCGGGATGCCGACGCCTACCGGCGCGGCGTGGAGATCATTCACAAGCAGCTGCTCGACGTCATGGCAAGGCGCGGCGTGGCGCCCATCGAGGCGGTCGGCGCCGATTTCGACCCGACCCTGCACCAGGCGGTGGCCCACGAGCGCGGCGACGGCCACCGCGACGGCGAGGTCGTCGAAGAGCTGAGGCGGGGCTACACCCTGCGCCGGCGATTGCTCCGACCGTCGATGGTCAAGGTGGCGAAAGCGTGACGACCCGCGACTACTACGAGATTCTCGGCGTCCCCCGCACGGCGGAGGACGCCGACATCAAGAGCGCGTACCGGAAGCTCGCCCTCAAGTACCATCCGGACCGCAATCCCGGCGACAAGACCGCCGAGGAACGGTTCAAGGAGGCGGCCGAGGCCTACTCGGTGCTCGCGGACCCCGAGAAGCGCAGCCGCTACGACCGGTTCGGCCACGCCGGCGTCGGCGGGGCGTCCGGGGGCGGGGTCGGCGTCGATCCGACGATCTTCAACGACTTCGGCGACATCCTCGGCGGGCTCGGCGATCTCTTCGGCTTCAGCGGCGGCGCCCGGCGCGGGGGCGCCCGGCGGGGCAGCGACCTCCGCTACGACCTCGAGATCTCGTTCGAGGAGGCGGCGAACGGCTCCGAGACCACCCTGCAGATCCCGCGGGAGGAGCCCTGCGACACCTGCGGCGGATCCGGGTCCGCGCCGGGCAGCACGCCGGAACGCTGCTCGCACTGCCACGGCAACGGGCAGATCCGCATGCAGCAGGGGTTCTTCACGGTGGCCCGAACCTGCCATCACTGCGGCGGCATCGGGCGCGTCATCTCCAAGCCGTGCCAGTCGTGCCAGGGCAAGGGAAGGGTCGGCCGCGAGCGGAAGCTGACGGTGAAGATTCCCGCGGGCATCGCCACCGCCCAGCGCCTGCGGCTGACCGGCGAAGGCGAGTTCGGGAGCCGGGGCGCTCCCCCCGGGGATCTGTACGTCGTCATCCACGTCCGTGAGCATCCGTACTTCCACCGTGACGGCGACGATCTGCTGTGCGAGGTGCCGGTGACCTATCCCACGCTCGTGCTCGGCGGGGAGATCCACGTTCCCACCCTCGACGATCCCGCCACCATCCACGTGCCCAAGGGCACGCAGGCCGACACCCGCTTCCGCCTGCGGGGCAAGGGCATGCCCAACGTCGGCGGACGGGGCCGCGGCGACCTCTACGTCCGCGTCAAGGTGGCCGTGCCCCGGCGGTTGAGCCGCGAGCAGAAGGAGCTGATGGAGAGCCTCGACGAGACGATGCCCGACAGGGTGCTCGACCCGACGGCGGCCGGCGCGGGCGAGGACCGGCCGTTCTTCGAGCGCGTCAAGGACATCTTCGGGTAGCTGAGGATGCCCGGCGACCAGTCAGGAGTCTGCGTGGTAGAGCGGCGCGGACCCCTGGAGGGTCGGTCGGGCGCCCGGCGGAGCCGGAGGCGGCGATGGGCAAACTGGGGTCGGCGGTCCGCGGGCGGGCCTCGCCGGGTCTTCACCCGGCCCTCGACGTACGGGCCTCGGGCGGGCACCCCGGCGGCCTGCCGTGGCTCGACGCGATTGCCGCCGCCGTGGACGACCACCGGCCCTGCGCCCTCGACGAGCCGGGCTCCAACCACGTCCGCGCGTTCTTCGAATCGGCTTCCGACCGCGACCGCGCCCTGACCGCGGTCGTCTCCGCCTACGGAGAGTGGGTCCAGGCTCGGGCGATCCAGGTCTCGGACGAGAGCTGGGCGGCCCGGTCTCAGGCGGATCTGCCGGCGGTCCGGGTCGGGCGGGTCGTCGTCGCCCCGCCCTGGTCCGCCCTCCCGAACCCCGATCCCGCCGACGTGGTCGTGACCATCCGGCCCGCCCTCGGCTTCGGGAGCGGCCACCACCCGACCACGCGGCTCGCCCTGCGGGGCCTGCAGGAGCTGGACCTGCGGGGACGCCACGTCCTCGACCTGGGAACCGGCTCGGGCGTCCTCGCCATCGCCGCCGTCAAGCTCGGGGCGCGCCGCGCCACCGGCGTCGACCGCGACCCCGACGCCCTCGACTCCGCCCGCGAGGGCGTCGGCGCCAACGGGGTGGCGGCCGAGGTCGAGCTGCGCCGCCGGGACGTGGCGGACCTCGAGCCTGCCAGCGCTTCCGTCGTTATCGCCAACCTGACGGGGACCGCCCTCGTCCGCCTCGCCCCGATCGTCGCCGCCGTCGTCGAGCCCGGGGGCAGCGCCATCCTGTCCGGCATCCTGACCGAGGAGGAAGCGGCGGTCGCCGCCGCCTACCGCGAACATGGGCGGATGGCGTGGCGGGAGCAGGAGGACGAGTGGGTCGCGATGACGTTTCGCGTCACGGCCCGCGGATGAACGGGCAGAATCGCCATGAGGGGGAGCCCGGGCTGGTCTCCGTGTTCGACGCGGTCTTCGAGTGTCGACCTGAATGGTGGCGACGTCAACCGCGTCGGTATCGACCCGGCCGTCCAGCGACCGGAACCCGCCGATGATCATCGTGCCGAGCAAGACGGACCCGGCGGCACCCCCCGAACCCGCTCGGCGTCCGGGCTCATGGCGATTGTCAGGACGAGACCCTGACACGGGCATTCGCAGAGTCGTGAGGCGGTGCGCGGGCCGCGCCTACAGGTCGTCCCAGACGTACAGCAGCACCGCCGCCGCGCACGCGACCACCGCGTCGGCGCGGAAGGTCAGGCGGCCGAAGGTGACGACGCGGAACCCGGCGGCCACCGCGGCCTCGACCTCGCCGGCGGCCCAGCCCCCCTCGGGTCCGACGGCCAGCGTCGCGGAGGCCGGCCGGGGCTCCCGGGCGAGGGCCCGCAGTCCGGCCGCGCCGTCGTCGGCGGCCCCGGGCTCGGCCAGCAGCAGCCGCACCGCCGACCGGTCGCGGTCGATGAGCCAATCCAGCGGGCGCGGGGGCCTGACCTCGGGGACGAGCGCCCGCCGGCACTGCTTGGCCGAGGCTACCGCGATCCGCGACCAGCGCCCGGCGTCCCGTGGCGGCGGCACCGTCCGGGCGGTGGTGAGGGGCTGCACGGCTGCCGCCCCGACCATCGTGGCGTCCCGCACGACGTGGTCGAACTTGCGCCCCTTGAGCAGCGCCGCGGCCACCGTCAGGGCCACCGCGGGCTCCCGGGCCGAGGCAATCCGCTCGTAGGGGCGCACGACGGCCCCGACGCGCCCCGCCCGCTCCACCCGCGCGAGGTACTCCGCCCCTCGCCCGTCGAACACCGCGACGGTGTCGCCCGCCCCCAGCCGCAGCACCCGCGTCAGATGCGCCGCCTCGCCGTCCGGCAGTGGAACGGGGGCGTCGAGTCCGGCCAGGGCGGGCGCGAAGAACCGGGGCGGCATCGCGTCCGATTATAGGAGTCCGCCGCCGCCTCTCCCCCAGCCGGCTCGACAAGGGCGACTGCTATACTTTCGCCCTTCCATGTTGTTCTCCGATCATCTGCTCGGGAAATACAAGATCGTCTCCACCATCGGCAGCGGTGGCTTCGGCACGGTGTATCTCGCCGAAGACACCTGGATCAACAAGCGGGTGGCCCTGAAGGTCCCCCACCGCCAGAACCTCAACTTCAGCGAGCTGCTTCGCGAGCCCCGCCTTCTCGCCACCCTGGACCACCCGAACATCGTCGCCATCACCACCGCGGAGAAGCAGGACGACATCTTCTTCATCGTGATGGAGTACGTGAACGGCGACACCCTGGAAGCGGTCATCGGGACCGGCGGGGCCCTCGACGTGGACCGCGCCGTCGACTACTCGATCCAGATCGGAAAGGCGATGGAGTACGCCCACGGCCAGGGCGTCATCCACCGGGACCTGCGGCCGTCGAACGTCCTCGTCTCGGCGTCGGGCACCCTGAAGGTGGCCGACTTCGGCACGTCGCGGTTTCTCGAGATCGCGGCGCTCGGCACCACCGTGATCGGGAGCCCGCCGTACATGGCGCCGGAGCAGTTCCAGGGCGAGGCGGTGTTCGCTTCCGACCTCTACTCGTTCGGCGTCACCATGTACCAGATGCTGACGGGCGAGCTGCCCTACGACCCTCCCGCCCCCCGGGACCTCCACCGGCTGCGCAGCGGAGAGCTGGTGCAGCCGCCGCGCCTGGTGAACGGCACCATTCCGCGGGAGCTGGACGACGTGGTGATGAAGGCGCTCGCCCCGGAGCTTGCGGACCGGTACGGGGACGCGGCCGAGCTGCTGGCCGACCTCGACGACATCCGGGCAGCGCGGCGCACCCGCCCCGCCCGCGCCGGGCGGGGCGAGGGAGCCGCGGCCGCCGCGCGCGGCCGCCGCACGCCAGGACGGACGCCGGCCCGGCCGCGGGCGGCGCGGTCGGCGGACTTCTGCTGGTACTGCAACAAACCGCTGCCGCCCCGCGCCAACCGCTGCCCGTTCTGCCGCGAACCGCAGTGACTCCCGGAATCCGCCCGCACCCCGCGCCGCACCCCGGCGTGCCCCGCTCGCCGGGCCGGCGAACGGCCGGTTCGGGGTTGCGCCCGGACGGACCGGAACACTACACTGGACGGGTACAAGTATCTGATTCGGCGGTAGATGGGCGGGTCTTCGCGATGAGCTTTGGCAGCGGCAAGATCTGGATGAACGGGAGGTTCGTGGACTGGGCGGACGCCACGATCCACATCGGCGCTCACGTCGTCCATTACGGCAGCGGCGTGTTCGAGGGCATCCGGTGCTACGACACGCCGGCCGGCTCCGTCGTCTTCCGGCTCGACGCCCACCTCCGCCGCTTCTACGACTCGGCGAAGGTGTACCGGATGCCCCCCGGGATCGACCGGCCCGCCTTCCGCGACGCGGTGCTCGAAACGATCCGGGTCAACGGCTACGCCGCGTGCTACATCCGTCCCCTGCTCTACCGGGGCTACAACAGCCTCGGCGTCAACCCGTTCAACTGCCCGGTCGAAGCGGCCATCCTCACCTGGGAGTGGGGAGCCTACCTGGGCGAGGACGCCCTGGAGAAGGGCGTGGACGTCCAGATCAGCTCGTGGGCCCGGCCCGCGCCCAACACGTTCCCGGCGATGGCCAAGTCCACCGCCAACTACGCCAACTCGCAGCTGATCAAGATGGAAGCCACCCTGAACGGCTACGACGAGGCGATCGCCCTCGACCCGTCGGGGCTCGTCAGCGAGGGGAGCGGCCAGAACATCTTCGTGATTCGCGACGGCGTCATCTTCACGCCGCCCATGGGCGGGTCGGTGCTCCCGGGGATCACGCGGGACGTCATCATGACGCTGGCCCGCGACCTCGGGAGGCCGGTCGTGGAGCAGCCGGTGCCGCGCGAGATGCTCTACATCGCCGACGAGGTCTTCTTCACCGGCACCGCGGCGGAGATCTCGCCGATCCGCAGCATCGACAAGATCACCATCGGCGACGGCGCCCGCGGGCCGGTCACCGCGGCCATCCAGCGCCGGTTCTTCGACGTCGTCAACGGCCGCGTCGGCGATGCCCACGACTGGCTCACCCCCGTGCACCACGTGGCCGAGCCGGTCGCCGCCGCCAGGACCTCCTGACCGCGGAACATGGGCCCGGAGAGCGGCTGCCATGACGTCGCCCTGCGACTCCTCGCCGGCCGCGACCTCACGACGTCGCAGCTCCGCGAGCGCCTGCTCCGGCGCGAGCTTCCCGCCGACGAGATCGAGCGCACCCTCGACCGCCTGACCCGCGGCGGCCTTCTCGACGACGCGCGGACCGCCGTGGCCCTTGCGCGCCGGGCGGTGCAGGTCAAGCTCCGCGGCCGGCACCGCGCGCGCCGGGAGCTGGAGGCGCTCGGCATCGACCCGCCGGTCGCCGAGCGGGCCCTCGCGCTGGTGTTCGCCGAGGTCGACGAGGCCGCGGTGCTGGAGCGCGCGATCGCCAGGCGGGCCCGGGGCCCGGTCCGCACGCGGACCGAGCTGCGCCGGCTGCACCAGGCCCTCGTCCGGCAGGGGTTCGCGCGCGACGAGGTGGCCGCCGCCCTCCTCGTGCAGGCCGGGGCCGACGCCGCACTTGTGGAAGAATAGCCGCATGACGTCCAGCACGATTCGCCAGAGCTTTCTCGACTATTTCGCCGGTCAGGGCCACGAGATCGTCCGCAGCTCGTCCCTCGTGCCCGCGGACGACCCGACGCTGCTGTTCACCAACGCGGGCATGAACCAGTTCAAGGACCTCTTCCTCGGCCGCGAGAAGCGCGCCTACCGGCGGGCGACGACGTCGCAGAAATGCATGCGGGTCAGCGGCAAGCACAACGACCTCGACAACGTGGGGCCGTCCCGGCGCCACCACACCTTCTTCGAGATGCTCGGGAACTTCTCGTTCGGCGACTACTTCAAGGACGACGCCATTCCGTTCGCTTGGGCGCTGCTGACCGAGGTGTGGCGGCTGCCGCCGGACCGGCTGCACCCGACCGTCTTCAAGGGAGAGGGCGGCATTCCGCGCGACGACGAGGCGCACGCCATCTGGGGCCGCCTCGTCCCGCCCGACCGCATCGTCGAGATGGGCCTCGAGGACAACTTCTGGGCAATGGGCGACACCGGGCCCTGCGGCCGCTGCTCCGAGGTCCACTACCACCGCGGAGACCACGTCCCCTGCGAGGAGCCCGCGTGCCGGGGCATCGACTGCAGCTGCGAGCGCTACGTCGAGATCTGGAACAACGTCTTCATGGAGTTCGACCGCGACGCCGGCGGGAACCTCACGCCGCTGCCCGCCGCGTCCATCGACACCGGCATGGGGCTGGAGCGGATCGTCGCGATCATCCAGGACAAGACCTCGAACTACGACACCGACCTGTTCACGCCGCTGCTGCGCGCCATCGGCGAGGAGACCGGCCGCGCCTACGGCCCCCTCGCGCCGGGCGGCGCGCCGGGGCCCGACGACGTCTCGATGCGGGTCGTCGCCGATCACCTGCGGGCGATGACCTTCCTCATCGGCGACGGCGTCATGCCCTCCAACGAGTGGCGCGGCTACGTGCTGCGCAAGATCATGCGGCGCGCGATGCGGCACGGGAAGAAGCTGGGCATGACCCGCCCCTTCCTGCATCGCCTCGTGGACGTCGTCGCCCGCGAGATGGGCGACGCGTACCCCGAGCTCCGCACCGGCCGGGAGATGATCACGGGCGTGGTCCGGGCCGAGGAGGACAGGTTCGACGCGGTCCTGACCGACGGGCTGCCCCGCCTCGAGGCAGCGCTGACGAGGGCTGACGGAGGCGGGTTGGCCGGGGAGGACATCTTCCGGCTGTACGACACCTACGGGCTGCCCCTGGACTTCATCGAGGATCTGGCCGCCGAGCGGGGCGTGACCGTGGACCGCGGCGGCTTCGAGCGGTGCCTGGAGGCCCAGCGCACGCAGTCGCGGGCGGGCACGCGGTTCTCGGCGGACGCAGGGTCGGCCGGATTCACGTTCACGACCGGCACACCCGGTGTTGCGGTCGACCGCGCCGGCGAGATGGAACCGTCCCCGGCTCACGCCACGCCCGAGGGGTCGGTTGCCCACGCCCCCGATCGGTTCGAGGGGTACGGCATCACCCGAGTCGACCGGGCCCGGATCCTGGGACTGTTCGACGACGAGCGCACCGAGGTTTCCGAGCTCGGCCCCGGCACGTCGGGCTACGTGGTGCTCGATCGCACGCCGTTCTACCTCGAGGCCGGCGGACAGGTCTCGGACACCGGACGCCTGACGGCGGCCGGCGACGCGGTAGTGGCCGAGGTCGACGGCCTGGAGCGCGTCGCCCCCGGCGGCCCGCGCGCGCACCACGTACAGGTCGCGCGAGAGGGCCTGCGGATCGGCGAGCGGGTGACCGCGGCCGTCGACGCGGAGCGCCGGGACGCCATCAGGCGGAACCACACCGCCACCCACCTGCTCCACGCCGCCCTCCGCGAGCACCTCGGCGCGCACGTCAAGCAGGCCGGCTCGCTCGTCGCGCCGGACCGGCTCCGGTTCGACTTCGCCCACGGCGGACCGGTCGATCCCGATACGCTGGACGCGATCGAACGGACCGTCAACGCCGGCGTCTGCGCCAACCACGCGGTCGAAACGGAGATCCGGTCGACGCAAGAGGCGATCGAGGCGGGCGCCATGGCCCTCTTCGGCGAGAAGTACGGCGACTCGGTGCGGGTCGTCTCCGTGCCCGGCGTCAGCATGGAGCTGTGCGGGGGCACCCACTGCCGGGCCACCGGCGACATCGGCCTCTTCGCGGTGACCCAGGAGACCGGCGTCGCGGCGGGCGTGCGCCGCATCGAGGCGGTGACCGGCGAGGGCGCGGTCGCCCATGTGCAGGGCCAACGCCGGTCGGCCGCAGCCGTCCTCGAGGCGTTGGGGGTCTCCGGCGACCGCGCGGTGGACACCGTCAGGCGGCTCCAGGCCGAGGCCCGGCGGCTCGCCCGCGAGCTCGACCGGTTGAAGATGAAGGCGGCCCTCGGCGGACCGGTAGAATCGCAGGGAGACGACTCGGTGTCCATCGGCGACGCCCGGTTCATCGCGAGGCGGGTCGGCGGGTTGGAGAAGGGCGCGCTGCGCGGCCTCGCCGACACGCTCCGCGACCGCCTGGGGCGCGGCGTGGTGCTGCTCGTCAACGACAACGACGGCAAGGTCGGCCTGATCGTCTCCGTGAGCAAGGACCTCACGGACCGGGTACACGCCGGGAAGGTGGTCAAGGCAATCGCCCCCATCGTCGGCGGGGGCGGGGGCGGCCGCCCCGACTTCGCGGAGGCGGGGGGCCGCGAGCCCGCCCGCATCGACGCGCTGCTGGCCGAGAGCCGGCGCGTGGTGGGCCGGATGCTCGGCGAGGAGTCCGCCGCATAGGACTGCGCCGCAAGACCCGCCGCCTCCGGAGGAGGCGCGCACGCCCTGAAGGTTCGGTTGGGCGTCAGGACATGACCTCACCCTTGCGCGCCCGCCACGACGGCGAACCGGAAGGCGGGGACGGCCCCCCGGCAAGGGTCCGGGTGGATGTCTGGCTCGATGTCGCGTGCCTGTTCAAGACACGTTCAGAGGCCCAGCGCGCGTGTCGCGGGGGCAAGGTCGACGTCAACGACCAGCGGGCGAAGCCGCATCGGACCGTCCAGACCGGCGACCGGCTCGCCATCACCCGGACGCAGGGCCGGAAGCAGATCGTCGTCGTGAAGTCGCTGGCCGAGCAACATGTCCCCAAGGCGGCGGCGAGAACCCTGTACGAGGACATGACCCCGCCCCTCACCGAGGCCGAGCGGGAGATGCGGCGCATGGGGCACGATCCCGGCCCGCCGGGCCGTCCGCCGGGAGCGAAGGCTCCCGACACGCGCGAGCGCCGCGCCCTGCGGCGATTGAAGCGCGGCTGACGGTGCTATACTGTCACGTTTCCGGAATCGTCGCGGAACGGAAAGGAATGCGCACGACTTGGCCAATCACAAGCACACGCTGAAGGCGCACAAGCAGAACCTCGTGCGCCGGGCCCGCAACCGCGCGTTGCGAACCCGTCTCCGGGGGGCCCTCAAGTCCCTGCGGTCGTCCATCGACCAGGGCGACATCACGGAGGCCCGCTCGTCATTCAGCGGCACGGTGTCGCTCATCGACCGGATGTCCGCCAAGGGAATCATCCACGACAACACCGCCGCCCGCTACAAGTCCCGGCTGGCCCGGCGGCTCGCCGCGGCCGCGGAATAGCGGACGGCTCCGTGCGCGACCCCCACGCCGACGCCGGCGGCGCGACTCGCGGCCTCGAGCTGCATACACAACCCCCGCCCCGAGGGCCGGCAGCGTCGACTCGCGGCCTCGGAAGCGCCGGACGGCGCTACCCGGCCCGACGCCCGCGATCACCCGTCGCAGAGCTCCGCAACAAGCCGCTCCAGCAGCACGCGGTGGTCCCCGGCCGAGCTCTTGAGGTCGAGGTCGGTGCGGTGGAGCGACTCCACGGCGGCCGCGATCCGGTGGTCCGGCATCCTGGTCCTCGCGACCCACGCCAGTTGCCCCAGGACCATGTAGGGGGCCGCGCCCGACTCGACGATCAGGGCCAGCTCCCTCAGCGCGACCGCGGTCTGTCCCCGCTCGATGGCCCTCGCCACCGCCCAGTCGTCGTGGGCCGCGGCCGGCCCCGCCACCGTCCTCGCGTCGTCGAGGCTCACCTTCGGCGCATCGCCGACGAACAGCAGCAGCCGGTCGACCTCGCCGCGCAGGCGGGGCAGGTCGGGTCCGGCCCGCCCGGCCACCAGGCGCACCGCCGCCGCGTCGATCGACCGGCCCGCCGACGACACGCGCCGCCGCACCCAGCGCTCCGCGTCCGCCACCGAGGCCAGCTCGTCGCCCGTCACCCGGGTGGCCGCGTCCAGCAGACGCGCGGTCGTGCGCCGGCGCCGGTCGAGGCCGGACGCCACCAGCACCAGACAGGCGTGCGGGTAGGGACCCGCGAGGTACTCCTCGAACGCCGCGAGGTCCGCGGCGGCGGCCCGGCTCTCGCGCTTCGGCGTCAGGCAGCGCTCGGCGCGCCGGACGATGACGATGCGCCGGGGCGCCATCATCGGCAGGGTCGCGGCAGCCTCGACGACCTGCCGCAACGTCGCCTCGGCGCCGTCGAGCCGCTCCACGTTGAACGCCCGCAGACCCTCGTCGACGGCCTGCCCGAACGCGTCGGCCAGCTCGGCCTTCTCGAGATCGTCGTCGCCCAGCAACAGGTATACGGGCGCGAGGTCGCCGGCGGCGATCTGCTTCAGCGCCTCGCCGGGGGTGATGGCGGACATGGCGGCGGGGGCGCGCTCATCGCCCCCGAAGTTCGGGGCGGCCGATCGCCGGCCCGGTCAGAACGCCTCGAGGATCGAGCTGACGACGGTGCTGGCGAAGTCGCGGGCCACCCGCTGCACGGCATTCGACTGCTGGCCGAAGAAGAGGTTCGCGTCGACCCGCCCGCCACCCGCCGAGGCCACGTCGTACTCGTCGCTGAAGGAGAGCGAGGGGTTCTCCCAAAGCACCTCGTCGGTCGTCAGGTCGCGGAACTCGATGTCCGCCTGCACCGTGAGTATGTACCGTGACGCCTGCTGCTGGGCGGTGAACGACGCGGGGGCCAGGGTCACCCGGCTGATGGTGCCGGTGAGCACGGCGTCCACCCCGGTCTCGTCCGCGACCACCCGGTATCGGCCCCGCCCGATGAACTCCGAACGCACCTGCTGGGTCAGCGACTGCTCGATCTCGAACACGGTGGTGTTGTTCTGGAACAGCGGCACGCCGATGGTCTCGATGTAATCGGGCAGGAATGTCCCCTGCCCCGCCAGGGCGTAGCCGCAGCCGCTGCAGAGCACCGCCGCACCCAGCAACCCCATCAGCCTTGCGAGCACCCTTCGCATCATGGCGCTTCCTCCCATTCTTCACCCAAACCCGCCCGTCGTCGCCAACGGCTCCGCCGGGCGCCCACCCAAGCCTGCAGGACTTCTGCGCCGTTCCACCCCGAGGAGTCCGCGTCGTGCCACGGCGCAGACTCCTGGTGTCGGGCTCGTCACCGGGCGACCACGTTCACGAGCTTGCCGCGCACCACCACCACCCGGGCGACCTCGCGCCCCGCGGTGTGGGCCTGGACCGCGGACTCGGCCAGGGCCGCCGCCCGCAGGTCCTCTTCGCCGATATCGGCCGCAACCGTCAGCCGGGCGCGCAGCCTCCCGTTCACCTGCACCGGCACCACGATCTCCTCGGCCCTGGCCACCGCCGGGTCGAACTCGGGCCACGCGGCGGCGCGCAGGCCGCCCGCGTGCCCGAGCCGCTCCCACAGCTCCTCGCAGAGATGCGGCGTGAACGGCGACAGCATCAGGACCAGGGCCTCGATAGCCTCCCGGAGCACGGCGGCGGTCACGCGCGACAGGGTCTCGGTCTCGGCCCCGACCCCGGCCCCTGGCGCCTGCCCGGGCTTCACCCCGTGCCGATCGCAGAACGCGTACAGCTCGTTCACCAGCTCCATCAGGGCGGACACCGCGGTGTTCAGGTGGGCGCGGGGATCGAGGTCGCCCGAAACCCGCCGGACCGTGTCGTGGGTCTTGCGCCGCAGGGCGCGGTGCGCCGGGTCGAGCTCCCGGACCCCGGCCCCGGCCCGAGGCGCGTCCGCGAGCCCCGGCGCGGCCCGGGTCACGAGGCGCCACACCCGGGTCAGGAAGCGGAAGCTCCCCTCGAGACCGGAGTCGGTCCACTCGATCTCCTTCTCGGGCGGCGCCACGAAGGTTTCGTAGAGCCGCAGGGCGTCCGCCCCGAATCGGGAGATCATCTCGTCGGGATCGACGACGTTGCCCTTCGACTTCGACATCACCGCGCCGTCGCGCAGCACCATCCCCTGGGTCAGGAGCCGCGTGAACGGCTCGTCGTGGTCGACCATCCCGAGGTCCTTGAACACCCGGCAGAAGAACCGCGAGTAGATCAGGTGCAGGATGGCGTGCTCGACGCCGCCGATGTAGAAGTCGACCGGCCCCCAGTAGCGGACCGTCGCGGGGTCGAAGGCCCGCTCGCCGTTCGTCGGGTCGCAGAAGCGGTAGAAGTACCACGAAGAGTCCACGAACGTGTCCATCGTGTCGGTCTCGCGGCGCGCCGGCCGCCCGCACGACGGACACGTGGTCTCGACGAACTCGGGAATCTGCGCGAGGGGCGAATCTCCCCGCCCGCTGAACTCGGCCACCTTGGGCAGCTCGACCGGGAGGTCCGCGTCGGGCACCGGCTGCAGGCCGCAGGCCTCGCAGTGAATGATCGGAATCGGCGTGCCCCAGTACCGCTGCCGCGAGATGCCCCAGTCCTTGAGCCGGAACTGCACGGCGGCGCGCCCGAACTCCCGCTGCTCGGCCGCCCGCGCCATCTCGGCCGGGGCGTCGGCCGTGGACCGTCCCGTGAACTCGCCGGAGCCGACCAGCACGCCCGGCCCGGCGTAGGCGGCGTCCATCGTCGCCCCGTGGAGGGGCGCGCCGCCGCCGGCGTCCCCGGGCTGGATGACGACCTCGACCGGGAGGCCGTACTTGCGGGCGAACTCGAAGTCGCGCTGGTCGTGGGCGGGGACCGCCATCACCGCGCCGGTGCCGTACTCGGCGAGCACGAAGTTGGCGATCCAGATGGGCACCGGCCGGCCCGTGAACGGGTTGATGCAGCGCCGTCCGGTGTCGAAGCCCTCCTTCTCGACGGCCCCGGTGAGACGGTCGTTCCGGTCGAGCGCCCGGAACTCCTGCACCTGCTTCTGCAGCCCGGCGGGGTCCGGCGCCTCGTCGACGAAGCGGGACACCAGCGGATGCTCCGGCGCCAGCAGGACGAAGGTGGCCCCGAAGATGGTGTCGATGCGGGTGGTGAACACCTCGATCTCGGCCCCCGCGCCCCCGCCGGCCGGCGCCTCCGGCCCCGCCGGCTCGACCGCGAACCGGACCCGCGCCCCCTCCGAGCGCCCGATCCAGTTACGCTGCATCGTCAGCACCTTGGCGGGCCACTCGTCGAGCCGCTCGATGCCCTCGAGCAGGCCGTCCGCGTGCTCGGTGATGCGCAGGAACCACTGGTCGAGGTCGCGCGGCTCGACCGCGTACCCGCAACGCCAGCAGCCCCCGTCGACCACCTGCTCGTTGGCGAGCACGGTTGCGCAGTCCGGGCACCAGTTGACGGTCGAGCGGCGCCGGTAGGCGAGGCCGCGCTCGAACATCCGCAGGAACAGCCACTGGTTCCACCGGTAGTAGGCGGCCTCGCAGGTGGCGAGCTCGCGCTCCCAGGCATAGCTGATGCCGAGGCGCTGGAGCTGCCCCTTCATGTGGGCGATGTTGTCGAGGGTCCAGGTCTCGGGGTGCGACCGGTTCTTGATGGCGGCGTTCTCGGCCGGCAGGCCGAAGGCGTCCCAGCCGAACGGGTGCAGGACGTTGAACCCCCGCATGCGCTTCATGCGGGCGATGACGTCGCCGATCATGTAGTTGCGGACGTGTCCGACGTGGGCGTGCCCCGACGGATAGGCGAACATGACGAGGCAGTAGTACTTGGGGCGCCCCGGCTCCTCGGTCACCTCGAAGGCGCGCTCGTCGGCCCAGCGCCGCTGCCACTTCTTCTCGATGGCCTGCGGATCGTAGTCGGACACGGTATGCAGCTTGGTTGGATGCGGGTCGGACCCGTGCGAAACGGGCGGTCGACACGATTATAGCAAGCCGGCTGCGGCCGGATGGGCTCCTGCCAGGACGAGATCGCTTCCCGCGGAAGCCGGACAGACGTCTCTCGGCAGGCGCGACGGGCGGAGGGCCCCACGGGCTCCCGCCGTTGCGAGGTCGCGCGCTGCCGCGGCACCGGGGCAGACGTCCTCGCGGCACGCGGGGCGGCCGGAGGGCCCATGGGCGTGGAGGTCACCTCGCCGGCAAAGCACACTCCGCGGAGCCGGGACGGTCCAACGGGATGCACGGCGACCCGGAACCCGCAAGGGCTCGGCGCGGCTGTCCACGAGCCTGCGCCGTAGAGCGGCGGGCACTCCTGCAGGGGTGGTTGAGCGCCGAGCGGAGCCGCAGGCGACGATTGGGGGGCTATCGCAGCTCGGCCCAGTACGGGGCGAGGGCCCGCCGCACCGCCGGAATCACCCCGTCGGCCCGGCTCGTGTCCCCGGCGGTGGCGTCCGCCGGCGGCGTCGGGCCGGCCGCCAGCCGCGCCAGCGTCGAGTCGAGGCAGGCTTCCAGCGCGCTCAGGTCGTACCCGCCCTCGGTCACCACCGCAAGCCGGCCGCCGCAGCAGCCCGCGGCGAGACGGTGGACGTGGTCGGTCATGGCGTCGAAGCCCTCCGTCGACACCTGCATGCCCCCCAGGGGGTCCCGCGCGTGGGCGTCGAAGCCCGCGGACAGCAGGATGAGGTCAGGACCGAACCCCGTGACCACGGGCACGACCAGCTCGCGCATGGCGCGGTCGTAGTCGGCGTCGCCGCAGCCGGCCTCGAGCGGCACGTTCAGGGTGAAGCCAAGCCCATCGCCCCGCCCCACGTCGCCGGCCGCTCCTGTCCCCGGATAGAAGGGATACTGGTGGAGCGAGACGAACAGCACCGCGGGGTCCTCGTAGAACATCCACTGGGTGCCGTTCCCGTGGTGCACGTCGTAGTCGATGACCGCGACCCGGTCGAGGCCCGCCGCGCGCGCGGCCGCCGCCGCCACCGCCACGCTGTTGAACAGGCAGAAACCCATCGCCCGGTCCGCCTCGGCGTGATGGCCCGGCGGCCGAACCAGGGCCATGGCGGGAGCGCCGTCGGCGAGGGTGGACTCGACGGCGGCGACGACGGCACCGGCCGCCAGCAGCGCCACCTCGTACGAGGTGTCCGACGTGTAGGTGTCCGGGTCGAGGCGCAGGCGCCGCCCCGCCGTGTCCGCGATGCGGTCGACGTAGGCGGGCCGGTGCACCCGGGTCAGCTCGCCGCGCGTCGCGGCCCGCGGCGGCGTCAACGCGCCGCCCGCCTCGACCCACCGGCGGGCCACGGCGGCCATGACCTCGCCCCGGGCCGGCCGCTCGGGGTGGCCGCTCGGCGGTTGATGCTCGATGAACCGATCGCTGCCGATGAGAACCATGGGCACCCTCCCGCGGTGACCCGTGCATGGTACGACAGCCGCCGAACGCCGCGCAAAGACCCAGCCCGCCCATCGTCACCTTCGGCTCCGCTGGGCGCCCAGAATCAACCCTGCCAGGAATCTGCAACGCTCTACGGCGCAGACTCCTGGCGAACTTCTTCGGTTGAGTGCTCGTCTCATCCGATATATGCCTGTTAAACACTAAGATTATTTGACTTCATAAATGAAACCTGCTACCGTGTTGAACCAGGCAAGGACAGACCGGACGAAGCGTCGACAGGATTCGCAACGGATCTCAATCACCACCCAAGGAGGAACCCCATGTTGAGCATGACGCGCTGGAACCCGTTCGAGGAGCTCGGCACCCTGCACCGCGAGATGGACCGCGTGTTCGGCCGCTACATCGGCTCGGACGAGCCGGCCGCGGGACCGGCCTGGACCCCGGCCACCGAGGTCCGCACCGGCGACGACGGCTGGAAGCTGCGGATCGCCCTGCCCGGCATCGACCCCGGCCAGGTCCACGTCGACCTGCACGGCGGCAGCCTGACCATCTCCGGAGAACGGACGCGCACCGAGAAGAACGGCAACGGCTACGCCTCGGAGATCCGCTACGGACGCTTCGAGCGCGCGTTCACCCTGCCGGCCAAGGTCGACGCCGAGAAGGTCAGCGCCCACTACGAGAACGGCATGCTCGAGCTGACCCTGCCGCTGGCCGAGACCGCCAGGCCGCGGCGGATCGCGATCGGCACGACCGCGCCGGTCGACGCGGTGACGGCCGAGAGCGTCGCCTCGTAAGCGGGAACGACCGCGCTACGTCACGCCGCCCGGGGACAGGACCAGTCCCCGGGCGGCTTTCGTTGTTCAGGAGAGACACCTTGATGAGAAGAGTCCAGGTAGACGAGTCGGACTTCGCCCCGCTAGGAGCCCGTGGTGAAACCCCGCGTTGCACCGAGAGCGGCGAGGCACCCGCCTGACAAGGCGTGAGGAGGGCGCATATTGGCCATATGCAACCGACGAACAACGCAGTCAGACGGGATGCATCGCCGCTCGAATGCAGCGGGGACTTTCGCCACGGGCTCCTAGACCGACCGGTCCGCGGGCAAGGCGGATTCCAGAATCTGCTGCGAGGAATCAGGGCGGGGTACGATCCTGCCACGGAGACTCTTCAGGTTTCCGGGCCGGACGCGGAACGGGTGATGCGGTACTCGGCCGACTACGGCGGCGGCGGATTCCAGGGCCGATTGGGGCCGCTGGCCACTGCGCTCGCCCAGCCGAGCGCAGAATGATCCAACGCGCCCAGCCGGTCCGCGTCCGGTAGAATGCCGCCATGCTTCGCTACCTGCTCTTCGCGTACCAGTTCAACCTCGACCGCGGCCGGGTGATGGTGAAGGACCTGTCGGACGAGCAGATGGTCTGGCAGCCGCACGGGGTCGTCAACCATCCCGCGTGGGTCCTGGGGCACCTCGCCCTGTCGTCGGACGGCCTCGCGCGGCGGTACGGGCTCGAGTCGACGCTGCCGGCCGGGTGGAAGGACACGTTCGGGGCGGGGGGAATCCCGAGCGGCGCGGCCGCCGACTTTCCGGGCCGGGACCGGATTCTCGACGAGCTGGCCGCGCAGCACGCCCGGGTCGCCGAGGTCGTCGCCGCGGCGGACGCGGCCGTCTTCGAGACCCCGTTCCCCGACGAGCGCCGCCGGCAGACCTTCCCCACCCTCGGCGACTACACCGCGTTCGTCATGACCACCCACGAGGGCAGCCACATCGGCCAGATCGCGGCGTGGCGCCGCGCCATGGGCCTCGGGTCGGCCACAGGCATCTGAACGGGATTCGCAGGCACGGGCATTCCCGGGACTCGCGGATCGACCGCCAACCCCACGGGCCGGGCGCGTCGCCGTGCTCGTCAGCCCGAGCGCCGGGCACGTCGTTTGCGCCCGTCCTCTTTCCAGTCGACCCCGACTGGCCGCTACCCCAGCAGTGTTCCCGCGAGGCTCGCCACCGTGGCGTCATTGGACGCGTCGCCGCACCCGGTCGGCGTCGCCGGTATGTCGATTGGCGCCCCCTACGGCTCAGTGTTCCCGCGAGGCTCGCCACCGTGGCGTCATTGGACGCGTCGCCGCACCCGGTCGGCGTCGCCGGTATGTCGATTGGCGCCCCCTACGGCTCAGTGTTCCCGCGAGGCTCGCCACCGTGGCGTCATTGGACGCGTCGCCGCACCCGGTCGGCGTCGCCGGTATGTCGATTGGCGCCCCTACGGCTCCAGGCTGGCCGTATAGGCCACGATGTCCACGATGTCCTCCAGCGTGAGGTTCGCCACCGCGGCGTCCATCAGGTCGGACCACGCACCGTCGCGCACGCCGGTCTTCAGGTCGTAGAGCTGCCGCGCCATGTACGTCGGCGAGCGGCCGGCGAGGGCCGGGACCGGGCCGAGGCCGCGCAGATCGGGGCCGTGGCAGACGGTGCACGCCACGGAGTTGTCGCCGCCGGTGAGCACGAGGCGGCGGCCCCGCCCCACCGCGCCCGACGGCACGTAGGCGATGAAGCCCGACGAGTCGTCGCGCAGCTTGGTCAGCTTCAGGTCCACCGGCGTCTCGACGATGCGCGTGCCGATGGGCTCGACGGCGCCGCCCTCGACCACCTCGTGTATCCATCCCGCGAACTGCGTCTGCGGCACCGCGTCGGTCTCGACGACCCGCACCCACGGCTTGAAGTCGATCGACGAGAAGTACTCGGCCGCGATGCGCGCCTCCTCGTCGGTGGCGGCCAGCCCGATGCGCTCCATGAACGCGGGCGGCCCCATGCGCGGCTCCCCGGGGCGGCGCCGGCCGTTCCGCCAGTCGGTCATCTGCTGCACCAGATACTCGTAGGGCTGGCCGGCGAGGCCCGCGTTCTCCGGCTTGCCCTGCCCGTTCGGCAGGTGGCAGTAGCCGCACGCGACGACGCCCTCGCCGCCCCCGCGGGCCACGACCTCGGGCATCGGCGGATGCCGGTCCGGGTGCCAGTCGGGCGGCCCGTTGTCGATGGCGATGGCCGAGCGCGGCATCGACACGCTGGAGCCGGGCACGGTGACCACCTCGTCGGGGTCCAGCGCCTCGGCAACCACGTCCGGGTCGTTGAGCACGTAGGCCCACGGCAGGACCGCGGCGGCCCCTTCGGTCTCCTGCGCGTGCAGATCCACACCGGCTCCGAGCCCGGCCGCAGACACCAGCACCACCCAGGCGCACATCTGTCGCATGGCGTCCTCCTCCTGACCGCGCCCCCGGCGGCGCAGCGATTCGTCTTCCTGTAGTCGGCTCATCATACACGCTGCGCGCGACTCGCTTCGCGGCAGCGTGGCCCGTCCCGGCTTGCAACGTCCGGCCGTCTCGTATCACCTTGTCTCCAGGGACATGCAGCAGGGCAGCGCGGCGATCTCGGACGGCGGCCTGGTGCGGCGCACGCTCGCGGGCGATCCCGACGGCTGCGAGCTTCACCGCCGCTACTACGCCCGCGTCGTCGGCGTCGTCGCCGGGATCCCGAACGCGCCGAGGCCCTGGCCCGGTAAAGCCCCGCGAGCACACGAGCGACATGGAGGGCGCCGGGGTCAGACCGGCCGCGGGGCATGCGTTGGACGCCGCCCGGTGTGGTCCAGGCCCGGAGAAGCGGTTCAGGTGACCCGGTCACGCCATCGTCGAGGACGACTCAGTGCAGGGCGTTCAGCATCTTCCGCACGCGCGCGTACACGTCGCGCCGGTGACCGATGGCCACGACCAGGATCTCGACCCGGGATTCGATGATGCGATACGCGATCCGGTAGTCTCCAGTGCGCAGGGATCGCAGCCCCTTCAGGGTCAGCAGCAGCGGCTTGCCGCGTTCGGGATCTTCACGGAGTTTCTCGAGGGCGGCCAGCAGGCGCCGCCGCACGCCGGGATCGAGCCTTTTGATGGCACGCGCGGCGCTAGTCGCGTAGACGAGCGTCCACGTCATCCCACACGTCCTCGTGGCTCACGACCGTGCCTGCATCCGCTTCCGCCAGGCCCTGCTCGATCGATCCCGCCAGGTCCCGGTCGGCCAGGACCTCCAGCGTCTCGATCAGCCCCTCGTAGTCGGTCAGCGAGAGCAGCACGCCCACGGGACGTCCGGAACGGGTGATGACGACCTCTTCCCCCAGCGCCTCGACATCCGCCAACAGCTTGGCAAGGTGGGTCTTGGCCTCTGACAGCGGCACCGTGGTCATGGGCGTCTCTCCTCCTGTCGGATTATATTTCAGGCCCGATTTCTGGTCCACCCAACCCGGTCGACCGTGCCGATCAGGTCGCTGGAGGGAATCGGGGGGACTACGTGCAGCAGCTTCCCACCGTTTACATCAGTAAAATCCTAACGTAGCCTTTGGAAATGGCTGGCTTGAGACGCAATCTGGAAGACCGGGTCAACCGCCTGCTGGACGTGTTCCCGGCGGTCATGCTGCTGGGGGCCAGACAGACGGGCAAGACCACCCTGAGCCACATGGTCCGCCCCGACTGGCGGTACTTCGACCTCGAGAACGCCGCCGACCATGACCTGGTTACGAGGGACTACGACTTCTTCTTCCGCGAACATCCCCGGCACGTCGTCATCGACGAGGCCCAGGAAGATCCGCGGTTGTTCCGGCAGCTCCGGGGGGTCGTCGACGCCGCCCGGGGCGAGTCCGGCCGTTTCCTCTTGACAGGGTCGAGCTCCCCCGACCTGCTCCGGGAGGCCGGCGATTCCCTGGCCGGGCGCATCGCCATCGTGGAGGTGGGCACGCTCAAGATCAACGAGATCGCCCGGCGGCCGCTGCCGCCCTTCTACCGGCTGCTCGAGCAGGAGCTGACCCGCGAGACCCTGAAGGACATCCGGGAGCTCGACTGCCCCGTGCCCGACGTGATTCCCTGCTTCCTGCGCGGCGGCTACCCCGAACCGACGCTGCAGGCCGACGACTTCGCCCGGGACGCCTGGATGGAGAACTACTTCCGCACCTACGTCGACCGCGACATCCGGAAGCTGTTCCCCAGGCTGGACGCGATTCGGTACCGCCGGTTCGTGGGCATGCTGTCATCGCTCTCCGGCACGATCATCAACCGGGCGCAACTGGGGCGGTCGGTGGACGTGTCCGAGGTGACCATCCGCGACTATCTGGACATCGCCGACAAGACGTTCTTCTGGCGGATGGTCCCCTCGTTCCGGGACGCCCGCAGCCGGTCCGTGCTGAAAATGCCGAAGGGACTGGTGCGCGACAGCGGCATCGTCCACTACCTGGCCGGCGTCGACTCCCGCGACAAGCTGCTGCGCCACCCCCAGGTCGGCCAGAACTTCGAATCCTTCGTCATCGAGGAGATCATCAAGGGCCTGCAGGCGGCCGGCGTCGCCGGGTGGGACTACTACTACTTCCGCACCCGGAACGGGGCCGAGGTCGACCTCGTGCTGCAGGGCCGCTTCGGCCTGCTGCCGATCGAGATCAAGCTCGGCCGGCAGACCGGGCTCAAGCCGTTGGCGGGGCTGCAGCAGTTCATCGCGCGGCACGACCTTCCGTTCGGCATCGTGGTCAACAACAGCGAGCAGGTGCGCATGCTCAGCGACACCATCGTGCAGGTGCCCGCAGGATGCCTGTAGCCCCGACGCCTGCCCGTGCAGGCGGGCGCGAATCGGCCGAGATGGCGCGCGAGTGGTTCAACGGCGCCCGCCACCATCCGGTGCCGTTTCAGTGCGCGTCGAACAGGCTCGTCACGTCCAGAGAATAGTCTGGCAGGCACAACGAAGCGACTTGCCGTCCCTTGCGGAAAACGCCGTGTTCCCTGTACGCGGACCCGGCCAGCACGAGCACCGTCACCGTCTCGTCCAGAGGATTGACGATCCAGTATTCGGGGATCCGCGCCTCCGCGTAATCCAGGCGCTTGTCCCGCGTGTCTCGTTCCGGGTCGTCGGGACTGACGACCTCGACCACCAGGTCGGCCCCGGTCCAGAACTTGTTCCCGCGTCGCGGATCATTCGCGTCAAGCACGAGCAACAGGTCCGGCTCGCGGAACTTCCCTTCACGAATACGCAGCCGCAACGGGGCGAAGAGCGCCGTGCCGCCCACCAGCTCCAGGGCCTGAGGAAGCAGCGCCAGAAGCAGGAACCGCACGATGACCTGATGCCGGTCGGTCGGCATGGGCAGGATATCGAGACGGCCGTCCGTGAACTCGAGCAGCCGCCGGCAGTGTTCCGTCCACTGCAGGTACTGCGCTTCGGTGCACGTTCCGTGCGGGGCCGGCACGTCGATAGACGCGCCCTCTACCGGCGTGGCGGGCCGCGGCTCCCCCGAATGTGTTGCTGGTCTCATGTCGTTCCGCGGATTCGCCCGCCCCGCCGAACCACTCCAAGTATCGGCAGGCGTGGTTCCGACTGTCAAGCAGCGCTCGCGCTCCGGACCGGAGCCCCGCGTTGCACAGAGACCGGCAAGGTGCCCCGCTGACGAGGCGTGAGCAGGGCGCAGGTTGGGTAGAACGGTGCAGATTCCCAGCGGGTTGACTGGGCGGCGAGCAGAGCCGCCGGCGACGCTCTCCCCGCTAGTCCTCGCGCAAAGCGATGATCGGCGCGATCCGCATCGCGCGGCGGGCCGGAACACCGCATGCCGCGAGGGCCACCGAGAGCAGCAGCGCCGAGCCGCCGATGAAGGTCACCGGATCGAGCGGGCCCACCTCGAACAACAGGTTGCGCGCGGCCCGCCCCACCCAGACGCCCCCGAGAAGCCCGAGCGCGACCCCCGCGCCGCTCAGGACCAACCCCTCGCCGACGACCATCCTGAAGATGTCGGCCTTGCCGGCGCCGACCGCCATGCGAATCGCGATCTCCTTCGTGCGCGTCGAGACCGCGTAGCGCATGAGGCCGTAGATCCCGATCGCGGCCATCAGGAGCGCGACCGCCGCGAATCCGACCACGATCGACGTCTGCAGGCTGCGCGGCGCGTAGAACGCGCGCAGTCGGGTTTCCAGGCGCGACACGCCGTAGAGGGGAGCGCGGCTGTCCAAGTGCCGCACCGCCGCCTGCACCGCCGCCGCCACGTCCTCCGGATTCTCGCGCGCGGTGCGGACGAGCAGAACGCCGGCCCCGGAGGGATTCTGGGCGACCGGCTCGAAGATCTGCGGAACCGGCTCCCTCTCCAGGCCCTGGCGACGCATGTCGTCGACGACGCCGACGACGGTGAGCCAGGAACCCGGGGCGTCGGCGGGTCCCCGCTTGAAGCGCCGCCCCACCGCGTCCTCACCGGGCCAGAGGCGGCGCGCCAGCGCGTCGTTGACGATCGCCACCCGCGGCGACGCCGGACCGTCGCGCAACGAGAAGAAGCGCCCGCCGCGCAGGCGCGTCCCGAACGCCTCGAACAGGCCTTCGCTGACCTCGTCGCTCCGGTACTGCAGGCGCGCGGACACCGCCTCGCCTTCCCGCTCCGTGGTGAGCGTCCGCTCGGGGCTGCCGCCGATGAAGGCGTCGCTGATGAAGCCGACGCGCTCCACGCCCGGCAGCGACTCGATCCGCTCGAGGGCGCGGCGATAGAAGTCGGCCCGCTGCGGGGGGGCCAGGAGGGCCGGCGCCCCGACCTGCATCGCCAGCACCCGCTCGGGCCGGAAGCCGGGGTCGACGCCCTCGACCTGCCACCAGCTCCGCACCAGCAGACCGGCCCCAACCAGCAGCACGACGGCCAGCGCCACCTCGGCCACCAGGAGGGCGCGCCGAACGGTCCGTGCGGCCACGCCGCCGGCCGCGGCCCGCCCGTCGGCGCCGCCGAAGCCTCGAACGTGCCGGCGCCACAGGAGCGCCGGCGCCAGCCCGACGGCGATGCCCATCAGGAGCGACAGGACCAGTGACCACCCAAGCGCGCTCGCATCCAGCCGCACCTCGTCGAGGCGCGCCACCTCGACCGCCTCGACCGAGCCGAGGGCGCGCACGAGATCGAGACCGGCCACGGCGAGCAGCGTGCCGGCGACGCCGGCGCCGAGGGCGAGGGTCGTGCTCTCTGTCAGGTGCTGCCGGACGATCCGGCCCGGTCCCGCGCCGAGGGCGGCGCGCAGGGCCACCTCGCGCCTGCGGCCGAGGCTGCGCGCCAGCCCCAGGTTCGCGACGTTGACGGCCGCGATCAGCAGCACGCACCCCACCGCCGCCATCAACATCCACAGCGCCAGCCGCGACCGCGCGCCGACCACGTGACGCGTCAGGGGCACGACCCGCACGCCCCGGTTCCTCTCGGCCGCCGGCATCTGCGCGTCGAGACGGCCGGCGACCGTGCTCATCTCCGCCTGCGCCTCCTCGACGGTGACGCCCGGACGCAGCCGGCCCACCACGAACCACGAGTCCCGCCCGCGGACGAGGCGCCGGGCCTCCCAGTCGGGAAACAGCGTGTGCGGCTCGAAGACGTCGGCGTCGAGGCTCCCGAACCGGAACCCGTCGGGCAGGACGCCGACGATGGTGGACGGCCGTCCGTCGAGCTCGACGGACGCGCCGAGCGCGTCGAGCGAGCCGCCGAACCGGGCCTGCCAGAAGCGATGGCTGACGAGGGCGAGACGCCGCCGCTCCGCCGCCTCCCCGGCCGAGAAGCTCCTCCCGTGCCGCGGCTCGATGCCGAGCAGCGGGAACAGGTTGGGCGAAACCCTGGCCCCCTGGACCCGCTGCGTCTCGCCCTCGTGCGTCAGCGTCAACGCCACGCTGTCGAAGACCGCCATGTCCCGGAAGCTGCGGCTCTGGCGCCGCCACTCCTCGACGTTCCAGAACGCCGACCGGTTCTCCCTGAGGTCCTGGCTCGGCGTCTCCGTCCACAGCATGACCAGCTCGTCCGGGAACCGGTACGGCAGCGGCCGGAAGAGCACCGTGTTCAGCACGCTGAACATCACCACGTTGACGCCGACGGCCAGGGCCAGCGTCCCCGCCGCGACGGCCGAGAACGCGGGGTTCCGGCGTATCGCGCGCAGCGCGCCGCGCGTGTCCTGGAGCAGCGCCTCGGCGGAAGCCCAGCCCCAGGCCTCGCGCGTCAGCTCGCGCGTCAGCGTGACGTTGCCGAAGTCGCGCCGCGCCGCCGCGCGCGCCTCCTCCGGAGACATCCCCGCCGCCATCCGCTCCTCCGTCTCGCGGGCGAGATGGAAGCGGATCTCCTCGTCGAGCTCCGATTCCTGCCGCCGCCACCGCCAGAGCGAGCGCAGCCGGACCCGAATCTGTCGCCACATCATTGTGTAGCCATACTACCCACCATGACGTAGCTTATCTACAATAAAAGAAGTGCGGATGCAGCTCTCGCAGGCATTGAACGCCCCGCGTGGCGCCGTATGACCGGGCCGCGTGCGCATCGTCCGTGTGCCTGGATTCAGGACCGCGGCTCACATGCCCCAGACGGTGATGGGCGGTCCCTCCGGCGGCGGCGGGCGGCGGAAGATCTTCTCGTCCCACGTGCGCTCGCGGGAGCGGTCGAAGACGATGAGGTGCCCCGACTCCGCCGCGCAACGATCCATGTAGCCGCCCGTCTGCATCAGGCCGCGCCGAATCGTGGATTCGAGGTCGCGGTGCAGCAGCTTGCATTCGACCACGAACCGGCGCTCGCGACCGCCCTGCGGCCAGCGGATGAGCAGATCGGTGCGCCGGCTGCCCAGCGCGTGCTCGCGGTCGAGCCGGCCGCCGCCGTTGACGATCCGCTGCAGGTGCGCCTGCAGAAGCAGTTGCGGACCCGCCTCGTGGTACTTGTCGAAGCGCTGCACCCAGTGTTCCGAGTTCTCCCGGAAGAACGCCTGGAAGGCCCCGATGAGACCATCGACGTCCAGGCCGCCCGATTCGTCCACGTACCACGCCGTCTTCTGCGGCAGCCCGATCTGCACGGCGTGGGTCAGGTGTCGCGGCGCCACCTCGCCGTAGATCGGATTGGCGAAGCGGGGCGTGCCGTCGTCGTCCAGGGCAATCAGACCCAGGTCGCGGACGTAGCCGATGTCCTCGTCAGACCAGGCGTGTTCTTCAGCCCCGGCGAGGATCGGTTCGACAACGCGCCGCACCCGCTCCTCGCGCAGCTTGCACGCCAACTGGTCGACGTGCGTGTCCCGACGCAGGATCAGCCGCTCCTGCGCCTCCAGCACGGCGTCGCGCGTGATCGGGCTCGAGCGATCGCGCCCGGCCTCGTTCCTGAAGCAGACGTCGTAGCACAGCGCGTTCACCAGCCATGGCTGGCCGGCGGTGCGCGTCCAGACCGTCTGCAACGCCGCCTCCGTGAACACCTGCCCGGTCTCCCCGGTGTGCTGGGCGAGCAGGGACCGCACTTCCGTCTCGGTGAAGTCCCCTAACCGCAGCGACTCCGACTTGATGTTGAAGGCGCTGCCGCCGAGCACCAGCGCGTTCTCGGCGCTCGAACGGATGCGGTAGTCGCGCACATCGACCACGCCGCACAGAATGACGCAGTGCGGAAAGCGGTCGGGGCGATCCGTGTAGCCCGCGCGCAACTGGCGCAGCACCGACAGCAGGGTGTCCCCGATGAGGGCGTCGATCTCGTCGATCAGCAGAACCAGGGGCTTCGGAGCTGCCAGGCACCAGCGCGTCAGCGCCTGGCGCAGCGCGCCGCGCGGACCGACGCGCTCCAGCGCGCCCGGCCAGATGCCCTCCAGCGAGCCGTCGCCCAACGTCAGGCCCGCCTGGAAGGCCAGCTCGGCCAGGACGACGCGCATACCCTCCGCGACGTCCTCGCGCGCCGACTGTCCGCTCTCGACGGTCGCGTACACGCAACGATATTCGTCGCGCCCGTTGAGGAGGTCGCGCAACGCCAGCAACGCGGACGTCTTGCCCGTCTGCCGCGGCGCGTGCAGAACGAAGTACTTCTTGCGGTGCACGAGCCCAAGCAGCTCGTCGAGGTCGAGCCGCGACAGCGGCGGGATCAGATAGTGATCCCCCGCCACCACGGGCCCGGCCGTATTGAACTCGCGCATGCCGTCACTCAGCGCCCTTCCTTGCCTGCGCCCGCCTGCCAGGCGTCGGCGGCCGGCTACTGCCTTCGTATCCACCGAAGCGCGGCTTCCAGCACGGTGTCCTCGGCTGACGAGGTCGGTTCGATCCGGAACCGCGGCACGAACCTTTCGCGCGGTGTCCCATCGACGTGGTACAGCCGCTCCGCCGGCACGCGTACCGGAATCCCCGTATGCTCGAGCGTGCGGCCGTAGACGGCGCCGGCCAGGCCCGCCATGGGGGAACCGAACACGGTCGCCCGCTGCATGCCGTCGAGACCGATGGCGACACCCTCGCCCATGCTCGCCGTCCACCGGCCGACCAGCACCGCGACGGGCTTGTCGTAGACGCGAGGGCCACGCGGCGCGACGTGCTCCACCCAGATCCGCCGGATGCCGTGGCGACGCTCCTCGCCGGGAAGCTCATGGCGCTGGTAGGGCTGCTCCTCCGACACGAGCCGCCCGAGGAGGCCGCGCGCGACGGTCGTGTTGCCGCCGCCGGGAGTGTCCCGGAGGTCGAGAATCAGCCCGTCCGTCCGCTGCAGGTCGTCGAGTGCGGCATCCCATGCCGAGACCAGGGCCGCCTGCCCCAGGCTGTCGTGCAGACGAACGTATCCGATGCGGTCATCCAGGACCGCGACCGCCAGCGGTGATTCCGCGCGGTCCGCCGACCCCGGCTGAAACTCCACGCGGCGCCGCCGCGAGCCTGTTCGCACTTCGAGGTGAACCCCGGCGTTCTGCCGCCCCGCGAGCAGGACCCGCAGCGCCCAGTCGCGAGCGGCCCGATCCTGCCGGTCGACCGCGCTCGGCAACCGACCCTCCACCGCGTCGACGACGGGGCGGCCGCCGATCGACACGACCTCCATCCCCGGCCGGAGCCCGGCCCGCTCGCCGTCCGAGCCGGCCCGCACCTGTGTGATGAGGGCCGTTCCCCCTCGATGAGCGGCCCAGAGATCCGCACCGCTCGGGACGAGTCGGGGCGACCAAGACGTGTTGACGCCCAGGTGAACGTGATGATCGTACAGGTGCTCGACCAGATCCTCGAGCAGGCCGATGAACTGGCCGCGGTCGCGGATGGTCGTCGCGCGCGGCCGCAGCCGGTTCCGCGCCTCCTCCCAATCGACGGACTTCTCGTCGAAGTAGGCGTAGTTGTCGCGGATGAACGTCCAGGCCGAGTGGAAGTCATCGAGGTAGGCGGACGAAGGCAATGCGGCGGGTGGCTGTCGACTCGCAACGACGCCCGACATCGCGACGGTCGCCCACGCCGCGAGCGCCGCCAAAACGCCCACGCGGCGCACTTTCGGATTTCGGATCAGCGACGTCACCCAAGCGCTTTCAGCCATGGACAGGGGGCAGTACCGCAGAACATCACTCAATTGAGTGTCCAGGGTGTGGATCCGCGCCTTCGGCCAACCCAAAACAACACCACAGCACATCCTCAACAGTCTCATGACGAACCAGTCCGCCTGGACACTCTCCCGAAAAGAACGGCATAACTAAACCCGTAGCCTTCCATGATTCCGGCCATGGAGGTCCGGCGTTCATCCGGTAGGCGATGTCAACAGATAACTGACAAAGTACGGCCGTCTCCCCGTTCGGAAACTGTCCATGAAATAAGGTCATCCCATCGGGACACGTGCCTGTAGTAGTAATAATCGACGCTTGAGCAAATCCCGACAGAAACACCTCACCACGCGTAACTCGGCCGACTCCGCTAATGGTGTGGGGTGCCATGGCACGACGCAAAGAGAGACAGCCTACGAGGTCGAGAGAATGCGACGAGAATACCCGCGATGTGTCGCCTCCCGCGTTCATGGGTTCGCCGTCTTTCGAGGTGACGACTTGACATCCATGCCGACTGTCTACGATCTCCACGATATGGCGCATATTAAACGTAACATTATCCAATCGAACAAAACTCGGTTCGAATACACGCGCAATGCCGCATGCTCCGTAGGTCACAACGCACGCCGCGACCAAGGTTGCCGCGGCCTGAATCGCCGCTGTCTCCAATCCGGCCCTCCGCGTCGACGGTGCCGAGGATAGGCGCGAATCGTCCTCCTGTTTCGCTGGATGCTTGGAATCGTCGCCGTGCGAAGACGCACTCTCTGGCCCGTGTAGTGCCGGTCCATTGTCTCGTGGTGCCGTCGGCTCTGCCATCGGGTCACGTAGCCCTTTCGCTCGAACGGCCGAGCCTAGGTCGCTAGGTTCTTTGTCGGGACCTTCGGCCGAG
Organism: Vicinamibacterales bacterium; assembly: GCA_965207675.1. Lineage (GTDB taxonomy): Bacteria > Acidobacteriota > Vicinamibacteria > Vicinamibacterales > UBA8438 > JAJEEA01. The sequence continues at coordinate 752,419 of CBDBMY010000011.1, read as the reverse complement.
CTGGCACGGAGGCCTTGAGTTTCTCAATACCGTCGCCCAAGACAAACGAACGATGGAGAAAGGTCTCCACGACATCGACCATTGTGCGGAGCTCATCGGCACTCGGTCGCCACCCTCGGTGAGCGGCGGCGCTACCGGCATCGACCAGGACCTGCAGGATCTCCTCTTCGTGGAAACTTATTTTGCCGACGGCACCGAGACTATCCAGCTTTTTTTTGATTCCAAGCGCGGGATCAACTCCGAGCAGTTGTGATGCGCGATCAAAAACGGTCCGCGCGGCGATAGCAGCAAGAACACGGAGGTCGTTGTCCAACGCCGCATACATTTCGTCCAAGAGCATGCCGAGATCGCGTTCGGACGCTTCAATCTTGTCGAGCCAGTTCGGACGTTGACGGCGGACTGGGGCGGGCCAGTACACTGTCTCAACGCCGCCCTCAAGTCTTGGTTCACCCGAGATCGGATCAGTGCCAATCGTGTCCCATTCAGAGAACCAGTAGTCCCTTCGCAAATAGATCCGTTCGCAGCCGCAGCACTCAAGGACCATTCCGACATCGCTCGCGGAAGTTCCATCATCTTGGTCGGTCGGGTGGATCGCGTGCTCACATCGGACGTACGCCTTGCGGCCACTGCCGCAATTCGGACAGTAGCCTCTGATGATCTTCGGCTCGGATGGTGGCATGCAGTCATTATCGCACACGGATCGGACCTGGGGCCCTTGCGGTCGCCGGTCGAGACCGGGCCGACACCAATCGCACCGACATTCGCGGCGCAACGCCAACTAGGCCGACGCCATCTGGGGCAAGGAGATGACCCGTTGATCCCTCCGGGTTGTGCATGCCTTGATTCAGATCTAGCACGCCTCCAGGAAGCTGCTCAGCCAGAGGCAGGCGAAGCCGAAGAGCATCGCAGCATGCACGGGGTGTAGTACCCGGCCGCCCGCGTCGATGTGGCGGCCCGCTACCTCCCGGCGTACCTCCTCCTCCTCGCGCAGCTCCTTCTCGACCCGGGTCCACCTGCGGTCACGCGCGGCAAGGATGCGCTCGCGCTCTTCCGGCCCGATCCTGAATCATCTCGGCCCTCCCTTCAGCCTACAGCCACTCCATCTTCACCACGGCCACCGGCAATACCGGGTCGGGTCTCTCCGCCAAAGGAACGGGCACGGCCGCAACCCCTTGCGGGCTGCAACCGTGCCCCTGGTACTTGCCCAATCGAAAACCGACCGCTACGCCACGATCTGCGGGATCAACACGCCGTGAACGTCGGTCAGCCGCATGTCGCGCCCGTTGTAGCGGTAGGTCAGCTTCGTGTGGTCCATGCCCAGCAGGTGCAGCATCGTCGCGTGCAGGTCGTGCGGCGACACCCGCTGCTGCTCGGCCTTGTAGCCGAACACGTCGCTGGCCCCGATGGCCTGGCCGCCCTGGATGCCCGCGCCGGCCATCCAGCCGGTCATGGTGCCGGGGTTGTGGTCGCGGCCGACGCCGCGCTGCGAGATCGGCATCCGGCCGAACTCGGCGTGCCACACGATGAGGGTCGAGTCGAGCATGCCCCGGGCCTTCAGGTCGGTGAGGAGCCCGGCGATCGGCTTGTCGGTCTCGGCCGCGTGCTGGCTGTGGTTCTCCTTCAGGTTGCTGTGGGCGTCCCAGGTGTCGGTGTTCTGGACGCCGAGACCCCCGTGGAAGAGCTGCACGAAGCGGACGCCGCGCTCGACGAGGCGGCGCGCCATCAGGCACTGGCGCCCGAACGGCTCGGTGATCGTCTCGTCGAGGCCGTAGAGCTTCTTCGTGGCCTCCGACTCGGCCGACGTGTCGACCGCCTCGGGGGCGCAGCCCTGCATGCGGTAGGCGAGCTCGTAGGACGAGATGCGGGCCGCGAGCTCCGAGTTGCCCGGGTTGCGGGCCATGTCCATCTCGTTGAGCCGGGCCAGGGTGTCGAGCCGGGCCCGCTGCTGATCGACGGTCATGCCCTCGGGGGGCTGGAGGTCGACGATGGGGTCGCCGACGGCGCGGAACAGCGTGCCCTGGTAGCTCGCGGGCATGAACCCGGCGCTCCAGTCGTTTGGGCCGCCGAGGGGGCCGCCCCGGTAGTCGTTCATGACCACGAACGCGGGCAGGCTCGAGCTCTCGGACCCCAAGCCGTAGGTGACCCACGAGCCGACGGCGGGGAAGCCCATCCGGATCTGGCCGCTCTGCATCTCGTAGGTCGCCTGGATGTGGTCGTTCGACCGGCCGTAGAGCGACCGGATGAACGCCATCTCGTCGACCTTCTTCGAGAGGTGCGGGAAGATCTCGGACACGTGGAGGCCGCTCTCGCCGTGCCGGTGGAACTCGAACGGGCTCGGCATCAGCGGACCGGGGTGGCCCTGCCGCACGACGACCGACTCGGCCATCGGCTGGCCCGCGTACTCCGTCAGCGCGGGCTTGTAGTCGAACGTGTCGACCTGGCTGACCCCGCCGCTCATGAACAGCGAGATGACCGCGGTCGCGCGCGGCTCGAAGTGGGGGGCCCGGGGCGCGAACGGGTTCCCGGGGATGGGGTCGCCGCAGCCGTCCGCGGGCGCCGCCGCGAGCATCCCCTCGCGGTCGAGCATGTGGGCGAGGGCGAGCCCCGCGATGCCGCCGCCCGACTGGAAGAGGAAGTTGCGGCGGTCCCAGAACGTCCGCTTCCGGCAATGGTGATGATGGTGATCGTGCATCGTTGCTCCCTCTATCTCAGGTACAGGAACTCGTTCAGGTTGAGCATCACGTGGGTCAGGTCGACGAGCGACTGCGACGACACGAGGTCGCGGGCGATCCGGGCCTCCTCGGCCGCCGGCGGCCGGGTCAGCGCGATGCGGTAGGCGAGGTCGACCTGGCGGTCGACGTCGCCGGGCGCCGCCCGCTCGAGCCGCTCCGCGAAGAGCCGGGCCTGGTTCAGCACGAACTCGTTGTTCATCAGGGTCAGGGCCTGCGTGGCCACCGTCGACACGTTGCGGGCCGCCGCCGTCTGGTTCTGGTCGGGCAGGTCGAAGGTCTCGAAGAACGGGAAGCTGAGCGACCGGCGACGGAAGACGTAGACGCTGCGCCGCCACACGTCGGGGCCGTCGGCCTGGTTGTCCCAGTAGCCGTTCCTCGCGGCGAGCAGAAGCTCCTGCGGCACGTGGGGGAAGACCGGCTGACCGCCCACCGTGAGGTCGATGGCGCCGCTGACCGTCATGATCGCGTCGCGCAGGGCCTCCGCCTCGAGCCGCTGCGGCCGGTACTGCCAGAGCAGCCGGTTCTCGGGGTCGGCGGCGCGGCTGTCCGCGTCCTCGTGGGCCGACGCCATCCGGTAGGCCTCGGAGGTCATCAGCAGCCGGTGCATCTCCTTGACGCTCCAGCCGCGGTCCATGAACTCCACCGCCAGGTAGTCGAGCAGCTCGGGGTGGGTGGGCGCGTCGCCCATCCGGCCGAGGTTGTCGAGGGTGCGCACGATGCCGCGGCCGAAGTGGTGGTGCCAGATGCGGTTCGCCATGACCCGCGCGGTCAGGGGGTTGTCGCGCGACGCGATCCACTCGGCGAGGGCGAGCCGGCGGCCCGACGTGCGCCCGTCCGGCCGGGGCAGCGCCGTCGGGGGGTCGCCGTAGGTGGCCACGGTCAGGAACCCGGGCGACATCGGGGAGCCCGGGCTGAACGGGTCGCCGCGGATCAGGAAGTAGTTGGGCGGCGCCTCGTAGGCCGGCCCGCCCTCCTCGTGCAGGAACGACCCCGGCTCGTCGGGCAGGATGCGGCACTCGGGGCACCCGATGACGTTGTCGCCCGGGCCGTCCGGGGCGTAGCGGTAGTCGCCGTCGGTGACGATCTCCGCCATCGGCGGCTCCGGCGGGCGCACCGCGTCGAGGGCCTCGACCGCCGCCGTCAGCTTGCTCCAGCGGTCGCCCTCCGCCTCCGACAGGGCCGCGACGACCTGCCGCCGCGGCGGGTTGATCGACAGCACCTGGGCGGCCAGCAACTGCTCGCCCGCCGTGCGCTCCGCCTCGGGCTTGAACGCCGCCTGCTGCACGTTCTCGGGGAAGCGCTCCTCGATGAGCTCGATGCGCAGGCGCTCGCGGTGCGGGGCCTCGATCTCGGCGAGCTCGTCCCGAAGCGGCTGCTGGGCCGCGTCGATGGCCGCGTTCTTCTCGCGGTACTCGCGCACGCCGGCCCGGTCGAGGAGCGGGTAGTCGATCTCGACGTAGCCGAAGATCGACGCCTGCATGCTGTAGTAGTCCTTCTGCAGGATCGGGTCGAACTTGTGGTCGTGGCACCGGGCGCAGTGCACGGTCATGCCGAGGACGCCTCGGCCGAGGGTCCCCAGCACGTCGTCGAGGTAGTCGTGCCGCCGTTCGGGGTTGTCCTTCTCGCGGAAGTTCACGCGCGGCCCCGCCCGCAGGAACCCGGTGGCGATGAGGGTCTCGTCGGTGACGTGGTCGAGCTCGTCGCCCGCAATCTGCTCGCGCAGGAACTGGTTGTAGGGCTTGTCGTCGTTGAAGGCGCCGATGATGTAGTCGCGGTACCGCCACGCGTTGTCGCGGCGGTAGTCCTGCTCGAACCCCGTCGAGTCGGCGTAGCGGGCCACGTCCATCCAGTGCCGGCCCCAGCGCTCGCCGTAGTGCGGCGAGTCGAGCAGGCGCTCGATCAGCCGCTCCCAGGCGCCCCGCTCGGTGTCGGCGAGGAACTCGTCGACCTGCTCGGGGGTCGGAGGCAGGCCGGTGAGATCGAGGTAGGCCCGCCGCACGAGGGTCAGGTCGTCCGCCCGCGGCCCCGCCGTCACCCCCGCCTCCTGGCGGGCCGCGTCGAGGAAGCGGTCGACGGGGTGTTCGAAGTCGGCCGAGGCGGGCACCGGGGCCTTCTTCGGCAGCTTGAACGCCCAGTACTCGCGCGCCCCGTCCGGCAGCAGGGTGTTCTCGAGCGCGGCCAGGGCGGCGTCGGCGCTCGTGGCCCCGCCCTCGTCCCAGTGGGCGCCGTCGTCGATCCAGGTGCGGATGGCCATGAGCTCGGCGTCGCTCAGCGGGTCGCCGGCCATGGGCATCGGGGGCTCGTCGAGGCCGGCCAGCATCCGGAAGAGCCGGCTGTCCTCGGCGCGCCCCGGCACCAGGGCCGGCCCGCGGACGCCGCCTTCGACCGCGGCCTCCCGCGTCCGCAGATCCAGATCCGAGAGCTGCGACGCCTCGCCGTGGCAGTTCCAGCAGCTTCGCTCGAAGATGGGCCGGATGTGGTCGGTGAAGGTGATCTCGGCCCCCGTCTGCGCGTGCGCGCCGGCGCCGGCACCCGCGAGGAACACCCCGACCAGCCCGAGCAACGTGGTCGTTCGCCGCATCGACATTTCCTCCAACCTGACGTTCAGGACCCCGAAACGCCGCTACAGCATAGCACCTCGCGCAAGCCTGTGCCGCGCCCGGTGACCCGCCCGCGGCACGCCGGCCCGTCACGCGAGAGGCGGGGAGTGGCCATGGCCGGCCCGCGACGCGGAACACGTGTCGCAGACCGCAGAGGGACGGCTCACTCCCGCCACGTCGGGTTGACGAACGCGCCGTTGCCCGCCACGTCCCAGACCGCGACCCGCGCCCACGCCCAGCCCGGGGCGTCGGCGGCGAGCCCGAACCCGCCGGCCCCAAAGACCCGCGTCCGCGACAACGCGACAATCTCGCGCTGCACGCCGCCGGCCTCGTCGCCCCACACGATCTCCGCGAACCGCAGGGGGAACGTCCAGTCCGCCTCGATCCAGACGTCGAGGCGGTCCCCGGTCGACGCGGAGAAGTCGACCTCGGGCAGCAGCACCTCGCCGGTGGTGGTGAAGAAGTCGCCCCGCGCGAGCGGCTCGACCGCCTCGCCCCAGCGGTCGAACGGGGGCAGCTCGTCGAGGCGCACGTAGTTGATGTTCATGTGCGCGTAGAGCTCGTGGGTGTCGTCGAACTGGAACACGTCGACCTCGCCGAAGATGCGCTTCCTCAGGCCCTGCGCACTCAGGTCGTCGAGCAGGTCGAGCGACCGCTCGCCGAGCCGGGGCGACGAGAGGTCGGCGGGCATCGCCTTCCACCCCGCGCCGAGGTAGGCGGGGTCGCGGAAGTGTTCGGTGCCGGCGATGCGGTCCGGGTAGCCGGTCGAGCCCTTCGTCCGGGGGTGGGTCTGATACATGAACCCGCCCTCCCGCCGCACCAGCTCGAGCATCTCGGCCGCGTCGGCCGCGCTGTAGACCTTGCCGTAGCGGGGGTGGTCCATCTCGAACGCGCCCCCCTCGGGCCGGTCCATGAACCAGTACACCGGCCGCGGGAAGATGAGGGCCCAGTGCCCCCCGAGGTGCACGTTGGCCTCCTCGCTGGGGATGAGCAGGAAGTCCGGGTCGGACTGCGCGCGCAGGGCGCGGAAGTAGGCGTCGAGCTCGTCGAGCCGCAGATCGGTGAGGTCGCGCGGGTGCCCGTCGCCGTGGAAGTCCATGATGATCGACGCGTCGACCCCCATCGCCTTCAGGACCGGCTTGAACGGCGGCGTCCAGTCGAGCCCGTGCTCGAGCGCCTGCATCGTGTAGGCGAGGTGCCAATGGGTGCTCAGGGTCTTGTAGCCGTCGAGGGTCCGGAACCGGTCGCGGTTGGTGAACGCGAGCACCTCGTCGAGCGTCGCCTCGGCCGCGCCGTCGGACAGCAGGAAGAACACCGACATCCGCTGCGCCTCGCCCGGGGGGGCGTTCATCCACGGGTAGAAGCGCCAGTTGGTGTCGCGGATCTGCCGGATGCCCAGCGACACCCGCCCCCGCCACGACCGGTGCCACAGGTGCCCCAGGTTCGACGTGAAGTCGCGCGGGAAGAAGTACTGGTGCGGCGGGGGGAACACCGCCACGCTGCCGCCGGCGGTGGTCGCCGCGAGGGTGCGGTAGCGCACCTTCACCGGCTTCCGCTCAGGGTCGAAGCCCGTCGATACGTCGTGGCGCAGGTCGCCGGCCGTGTCGTACCAGCTCACGCGGCTCTGCATGTTGCCGCCGGCCACGCGGTCGGCGTCGGCGGCCATCTCCCAGCCCCCGTCGTAGTAGTAGGCGACATCGGCCGCGTCCGTGGTGGCCACCGCTTCCTGCTGGATGAGGCGGCTGCCGGGGTAGATGGTGTAGACGATCGCCCCCTCGAACACCCCCATGCGCAGCCCGTCGAAGATCAGCTCGACTCGCTCGCCCACGGTGCGGACGGTTGCCTGTTGCGGGCTGAACACTCCCTGGGCGTGCCGCGTCCCGTCGGGATGGCTGGGCGGGAAGTCGAAGAAGGCGTTCCACCCGCGCCGCCGCGTACCCGTCTCGACCTGGTAGAACGGCCGCACCGCGGACACCACGGCGACGCCGTCCACCGCGATCGACTCGATGAGCGGCCGGTCGGGATCGAGCGAGAACGTCGCCCGCCAGTCCCGGTCGGCCGCGTCCGGCCACTCCACCGTCACGCTGTCCTCGGCCGCGGTCACTTCCACGGGACCGGGCCGCAGGTCGCGCACGTCCAGCGGCACGGCCTGGCCGAGCGCGGCCTTCCCGGCGAGCACCGCCGCAAGACCGAAACAGGCAATCGACGTCTTTCTCATGGCTTCCTCGGCTCTCCGCTCCCGGTACCGCGGGCACGCCTGCCCGGCGGGCTCGCTCACTTGCCTCAGGGAGGACCGAACCACCCGACCGCGGACGGCGACGCGGGTGGCGATTGTCCCGAGTGGTTTCCCAATCCCGCGAGCGGTTTGCCTGACGCACCGGGTTCAGGTAGTCACAGGGCCCTGCCGGCGCCTTCTCCAGTGCTGACGGGTTGGCGTGCCTCTACGTGCTTCACTCGATCCGAACCAGCGTATCGATGGTGGTCCCGACGGCGTCGGCGATTCGCGACAGTGCGCTCGTCGATCCAGGTTTCAGGCCACGTTCGATCTCGGAGAGGTAGCCGACCGCGAGCCCGGTCCGAGCCGCCAACTGGCGCAGCGTCAAGCGGCGATGCCGCCTGTACGCCGCGACGGGTCGCTCGCCATCCATGATCGCAAGCGCCACTTCGTGCGGGATCCGGCTGCCGTCATCCGCCATCCGGGCGGCCAACGTGTCCTCCAGCTCCTCGGTACGGGCAATCAGCGCGTCGTACTCCGACCGCGTCAGCGTGACCGAGTCCGTCTCAGTCATAGGCTTCTCTCCGGTGTCGCACCCTCGTCACGACCATGACCACCGTCGTGCCGCGTTCCGTCGTGAACAGAACCCGATAGTCGCCCACCCTCAGCCGCCGATACGAGCCCCCGGCGAGTTGGATCACCTGGTTGGCAAGCGATGTCGGATCTTCCGCGTACTGCTCGACCTTGGCCACTATCCGCCTGCGTTCCGAACCGGCGAGGCGGCGCATGTCCCTGACTGCCCTGGTCGTCCACTGGATTCTCAACGGCTGGGCTCTGCGACCCGTGATGTTCTCACATAGAGAACATCACGGCAAGGCGCCCGCCCTTGACGAAGCTGGAAGCCCGTGGCGAGAGCCCCCCGTCGTTCGAAGCGGCGCACCACCCGGCGCTGCCGGCTAGAACACCGCGATCACGTTCAGCGGCGAGCCGGTGCCGCCGGTCACCGGGATCGGCCCGGCCGCGATCAGGAACTCCCAGCGCCCCTCTTCCGCCGCGACCTCGGCCAGCGCCTCCAGGTCCATGTTGTCGAAGATGTTGGTCCCCAGGCCCGCGATGAGCAGAATGTGCAACGGCAGCCCGACCCCCTCGACCCCCGACGGCTGCACGTCGGTGGCGGCGTCGCTGCCGAACAGGGCCACGTCCTCGCCGCGGATCCAGCGGATGACCGAGGCGTGGATGCCGGCCGAGTTGCCCGAGAGCTGCCACGGCCCCACGTCGGCGCGGCGCGCCCAGCGGCCGGTCCGCAGGAAGACCGCGTCGCCCGGCTGCATGGTGACCCCCGCCTGCTCGAGCCACGCCTCGATGTCCTCGGTGTAGACGGGCGTCTGCGGCTCGAGATAGTCGACGCCCTTCAGGCGGGGGATGTCGAGGAGCACGCCACGGGTGACGATGCCGTCCTTCAGGTTGTCGATGCCGAGCTTGACGCAGCCCTCCTCGGCCGAGCTCGTGTCGGCGGGGAGGCCGTTGTACATCATCCCCTTGTGGAGGAAGTGGCACAGGGCGTCGATGTGGCTGACCCCGTAGCCGTGGTAGGAGAACTCGATGGTGTCCGACCGCAGCGTTTCCGACATGGTGTGGTTGAACGCCGAGTCGGGGTTGTCGGGGTGGACGCCCGGCATCGGGTTGTGCGACAGCGACACCGTCCGGCCGCGCGTGGCCAGCGCGAGGGCCTGGCGGCGCTTCTCCTCCGTGATCAGGTTGGCCGTGCCCAGCTCGTCGTCCGCGCCCCAGCGGCCCCAGTTCTTGACCTCCTCGAAGAGCGCGTCGAACTCGGCCTCGTCGTGCGGACCCGGCCCGTCCTGGCCCGCGGCCGGCGCCGTCGTCAGGACCGCGAGCGCCGTGACCGCCGCGAACCAACCGCCCCTGCTCATGCTTCGCATCATCTGCTTCGTCTCCTGGCCCTGATCGGCTGCGGTTCCGTTTGCCGCCCCCGACCAACCCTCCCATGAGTCCGCATCGCTACGCCGACGCGGATCCGCCCCGGAAACCATCGCCTGCGGCTCCGTTGCCGCCGGACCGACCCCTGCCCGGGAGCGACGCCTCTCGCCGGAGTCGGCACCACCCTGCGGCGCAGTTCCCCCCCGCGGCGAGTGGCACAATGCGGAAAGCCGCGCCCCGTCGGGCATGTCGCCTCCCGCATCCTGCGCCCCTGCGACGGCGCGTCGCGGGCGGGCGGCCCCGCGTTCAGTCTATCGCGGGTTCCTCCGCGCGCTGACGCGGGTTCCTTCCCGCGCCTCGTCCCCGTCGCCGTTGTCGCCGCGGTCGCACGCGATGAAGAGAGTCTCTTCGACCGCGACGATCACGGCATCCTCCCGTGACAGCGCCGCCAGCGCCCCTGCGAGCACGTGGGGGTCGGCCCGGACGGCCCCGGTCCGCGGTCTTTCCAGGAACTCGTTCCAGTCGTCCTCGGAGTGGTAGTGGAACTCCAGCACCGTCGAGAGCTCGGCCCGCGCGATGAACAGGCCGGCGCGAATCGACGCGGCGAGCGCCTCCCGGGAGGCGCGCATGTCCCGTCGCCCGGCGTCGGTGACGTCCACCTCGCCAAGCGGCTCGACAAGGCCGGCCCGGCGGATATGGAAGGGCATCGGTCGGCCGATCGGCTGCATGCTGACCAGGCGCGCGCCGGGGCGCAGCCAGCCGGCCACCCTGCGCAGGGCGTCACCGACGCCCTCGGAAGGCAGTCATCACATCGAACGCGAGAAGACGACCAGATCGAAGCTGGCCGGCGGCAGGACGAGATCGAGGACGTCCGCCGCCCGGAAGCGGCAGGCGTCGCCGGTCCCGCCGGCGCGGGCCTGGGCGATTGCGGCCCCGTCCGGGTCGACACCGAGCACAGTCGCGCCCCGTCTGGCGAGGCGACGGGACGTCCGCCCATCGCCGCAGCCGATGTCGAGCACGTCCTTGCCGGCCAGATCCGAGACTCGAGCGATCAGCTCCAGCTCGCGCCCCTGCGGGTCCACCGTTCGCGCCATGTCAGCCTCCAACGGACTGGCCCCCGGCGTGACCCCTGCCTCGAGGGCCCATGGCAAGAGGCCGCTACATTCGACGGCCACGCATCCGGCCCGCCGGACTCCGTCCAAATGCGGGACTCGCCACCGTTCTCTCGGGCGTCAACCCACGGCAAGCCGAGCCGTTCCGGGCCGGTCCTGCTCTATCGAGGAAGGGGCAAGCGAGCAGCGACCTGCCCTCCCCGACAGCGTCCCGCCACCCACGCGCCGTCCGGCCCGAGAGCGCGGCTACAATCGCCCTCTGACCGAGGAGGGAGAACACACATGAGAGAGACCTTCGACACGCTACTGAAACAGTACGAGGATGGCAAGCTGACGCGACGGCAGGTGCTGGGCGCGTTCACCGCCATGGCCCTGCCGGCGGGCGCCCGTGCCCAGGCCGGCCAGGTGCGGGCCCGCACCCTGCATCACGTCAACGTCGGGGTCGCCGACCTCGACCGGTCGGAGGCGTTCTACCGCGACCTGCTCGGGCTGCCGGCCCGGCGCTACATCGTCGGCGACGCCTACGCGCTCGACCTGCCCGACGGCGGCCTCATCAGCCTGTGCCCGGTCGAGGGCGGCAACTGCAGCCTCACCGCGGGCAGCGCGGTCGCGGGCGAGATCGACCACTTCGGGATCGGGGTCGAGGACTTCGACGGCGAGCGGGTGGCGAGAACGCTCGAGGACGCGGGCTTCGAAGGCGTGCGGGGCGGCGGCGGCAGCGTCCTCGTGCCCGACCCGGACGGCCTGGTGGTGCAACTCTCGGCGGTGACCGAGCGTTTCGAGGGAACGCCGCCCGATCGGGATTGCTGATCGCCCGGGAAGAGACGTCCCGGACCCTCCCCCGCGACGGAGGAGGGTCCGGCCGCCAATCGTGGCCGCAGAGCGCTCGGGACAGGGCGCCTGCTGTCCGGCTCCGCTCGCCCGACAGCCGTAGCCTTGCGACCCTCCCTCCCGGCGGCCCGGTGGAGGCACCGCCGTGCGGCCCGGACTCCTACTGGTCGGTCGCCGCCGCCCGGTACGAGTCGTCGAACAGGTCGAGCTTGGTTTCGCGGATCTTGCTGGCGGCGGCCGTCCCGAAGGTCGCGAACTCGATGACCGGCTCGCCCTCGCGCTCGTACTTCGGCCAGAGTGGCAGGCCCTCGCCGTTGGGGTCGCCGGTCGTCGCGAAGTTCACCCAGTACTGCGACATCTGGTCCGACAGCTCGTGGTCGCGCGCGTTCCAGCCGACCCCCACGAGGCCGACGTTGTCGAACGCGTAGGCGAGGTCGCCGGAATGGTACGCGCCCCCGCCGCGCAGCCCGGCCGCGAAGTCGAGCTCGGGCCGGTCGGGCAGGTAGAGGCGGAACACCGGCGGGGCGTGGCTGAAGAAGTAGAGATAGACGTCGTTGGCGTCGGCGTGGGCCCGCGCCCACTCGCGCATCTGCCACGTGAAGCTGCGATCCGCCTGAATCGCCTGGCCGGCGGTGCGGGTCGACGCGGCGATCTCGCCGGCGTAGGCCTCTAGCAGGGCGTCGGCCCGGTCGCCGTAGCGATCGCGGAGACCCGCCACGAACTCGTCCCGCGGCGGCCCGGCCATGCCCGCGTAGAGGGTGGTGCCCTCGTCGGACAGCGAGCCGACGATTACCGGCACGTCGTTCTGCCGGCCGGCCGCGAAGATCGCGCCGGGCAGGTCGGGCAGCACCCAGCCGTCGACCACGACCCCGGTGCCGCGCCCGGCCTCCAGCACCGCCTCGGGCGCCGCCGCCCGGAGGGCCGCCGCCGCGTCGGCGCCCTCGCCCTCGACCCCGAGCCTGGCCGCGACGGCGAGACCCGCGTCGTGGCCGGAGACCGCGGTCGCCGCCCCCCCGGTCGTCGCCAGGTGCGCGCGCGGGGCCCCGAAGCAGCCGCCCGAGTGGCCGATGGCCTTGTGGAACAGCCCCTTCGCCAGCGGCGACGCCTGCAGCACGCACACCGACCACGAGCCGGCCGACTGGCCGAAGATGGTGACGTTGCCGGGGTCGCCCCCGAACGCGGCGACGTTGTCGCGCACCCACTCGAGGGTCGCGACGTGGTCGAGGATGCCGTAGTTGCCCGACGCCTGCTCGACCGACTCGGCGGTCAGGGCGGGATGCGCCAGGAAGCCGAAGGGCCCCAGGCGGTAGTTGGCGGTCACCATGACCACGCCCTTCTTCGCCATCGCGGTGCCGTCGAAGATCTTCGCGCTGCCGGTGCCCGAGCTGTGCCCGCCGCCGTGGAACCACACCATCACCGGCCGGCGCTCGCCCACCCGCGCCGCCGTCCACAGGTTCAGGGTCAGGCAGTCCTCGCTGCGCGGCAGCTCGCCCCGGGCGTAGGGCGAGTCGTCGGCGTTGCGGGCCTGCCAGCACGCGGGCCCGAACTCGGTGGCCGCCTGCGTCCCGTCCCAGGACTCGACCGCAACCGGCGGGCGCCAGCGCAGGTCGCCCACCGGCGGCTGCGCGAAGGGCACGCCCCGGAACACCGAAACGCCGGCCTCGGCGTCGGCCCACGCGCCCTTCGAGCTCACCCGAGGGCGTCAGCACCACCGGCCCGCGTTCCGACTGGGCGGCGGCGCCGGCCGCGCCCGTCGCCACGAAGAGCGCGACCAGTCCGAAGGCCACGAGGTTCCGCATCGTGCGCATCGCAATCTCTCCCCGCCCGGCGGCTCCGCCCTGCGGCGCAGCCGTCCCGGCCAATCCTCCAGGACAACCGCGCGTGACTCCCGCGGAGGTCCCGCGTTCCTGCCAATCAGTTGCCGGTCGTTCTCAGAATCCCGATGATGAGCGCAGACAACGCCCCGGTCGCCGTGACCATGATGCCGAGTCCCCACCGCAGCAGCCGGTTGAAATGCAGCTCGAGATCGGTCTTCGTCGCGACGTGCTTCATCTCCGTCTCGAGTCTGACCACGCCCGCCGCTCTTCACCCCCCCGCAGGCGAGGCCACGGTCGTCGGTTCGCTCACGCCGAGACCGGCTCCTCCACCCCCCGCAAGCGAACCACCGTTTGTCGAGTATCCCGAAGATGATCGCCGACAACGCCCCGGTGGCCGTGATCATGATGCCCAGTCCCCACCGCAGCAGCCGGTTGAAATGCAGCTCGAGATCGGTCTTGGTTGAGACGTGCTTCATCTCCGTCCAGTCTGGCCAGACCCGCCTCAACCGCCCGCAGGCGATCGTCGAGGCCTGAGACGGCTCCTTCAACCGCCCGCAGGCGAGCGTCAAGGCCTGAGACGGCTCCTTCTGCTCCCGCTGCCGTTCTCGGTACGTGTGAGTCGGTCAATGCCCCCTCCTCATGCCCGGAATCCCCTCCGCAATGACGATGCGTCCCCGATCGTCCACGGGCATTCGGAAGCAACAGCGATGCCAGCGCGCCCCGACCCACCGTCCCGTTCTTGCCGCCAGGAGTCTGCACCGTGGAACGGCCCCGCCTCCGGAGGAGGCGCAGACTCACTGGGGTTTGGTTGGGCGCCCAGCGGAGCCGAAGGCGACGGTGGGCGGGCCAGGAGCTATTCTACCAACGAAATCGCAGGACGCTGGCGAAGGCGGCGACCGGCCGGGCAGCAGGGCCGGGACCGACGCTCTCGACACCTGCGCGCGGGCGGATCGCGCCCGACAGCAACAACCAAGGAGTCACCATGCGCAGATTCTGCATCACCTTCGCCGCCGGCCTGGCGGTCGGGCTGACCGCGGCCGCGATCCTCACCGCCCAGATCGACATTCGGCAGCAGGCGCCGCTCGACCGCGCCGTCGACTTCCCGACGGCCGAGATCGACGAGATCATCGCCGAGATGGACGCGGCGGGACGGGTGACCACCCGGCTGCTCGAGGGGGGCAGCTACAACGTCAACATCCGGCGCATCAGCAACGCCGAGACCGCGCTGATGCACCCCCGGACGACCGACGTCTACGTGGTACGCGAGGGATCGGGCACCCTGGTGACGGGCGGGCGGATCGTGGACGAGCAGGGCGAGCCGGTCGACGGCACGCGGGGCGCGGCCATCCGCGGCGGGTCGGAACGCGTCATCGGCGTCGGCGACGTCATCTACATTCCCGCCGGCGTGCCCCACGGCATCCGCGACACCGAGGGCATCACCTGGTTCAACATCCGTTTCGACACGCGCTGACGCGCACCGCCTTACACGAAACGGGCCGGCCGGGCGCCCGCGAGGACGCCCGACCGGCCCACGAGATGCGAACGCCGACGCCGAACCGCGCCGTCAGGGCGCGCGGCAGACGAAGTTGTCGGCGTCGTCGGTGCTCCCACTGCCGGTGTAGACCGCCTGCTGCGGATAGGGGCAGAGCGGCCGGGTGCGGTCCACCTCGCCGTCGCGGACGCGCGACGCGAGGATGCTGTCCGGCGCCTCGCCCCGCTCGACCCACGCCTCGAGGGCGGTCACCATGTCGAACTGGCTCGGCCCCGCGCCGCCGCCGCAGTGCCCCATGCCGGGGGCCATGAACAGGCGGTAGTGGTCGTGCACCTCGTCGGCGTCACCCACCGCGTCAACGACCCGCCGGTAATACTGCGTCGCGTTCCCCGGCGAGATCTGCGGGTCGGCCCAGCCGTGGTAGGAGATGAGCCGGCCGCCGCGGTCGAAGAACGGCTTCAGGTTCGGGTCGAGGGCGTTGAGGGTGTCGTTGTCGACCTCCTCGGCCCGCACGATGTCGGTCTCGAAGTTGAACTGGTCGACGGTCCACTCCGGGTCCGCGAACGTCAGGTAGCGGAACTGCTCGAGCCCGGTCGCCCGCGCCGAGCGGGTCCAGCCGAGGTCCGTCCACCCCAGCTCGCTGCCGGGGAAGAGCCCGGTGATGGGGCGCCCCGACCGGGGGTTCTCGGGCGACGAGTAGAGCATGCGCGCCGTGTTCACCTGCGTCGACAACAGGCAGCCCTCGCTCTGGCCGTCCGCGCACTGCAGCACCGCGGGGTCGAAGTCGCACCCCTCGGGATCGCCGACCACCCCGTCGGTCACGCCGTCGCCGGCGTCGCACGCCGCGAGGGCCGCCCCGTGTACGAGCTCGCGCAGGTCGGCGGTGAGGCGGGCCGCCTCGTTGGCCTCGAGCGGCTTGGCGACGCGCAGCGACCCGCCGGCCCGGCCCGTCCAGTCGTTGCCCGGGGCCCCGGCGACGATGCCGTCGAAGAGCTCGGGGTACCGTTGCGCCGCCTTCAAGGCCTGCCGCCCCCCGGCCGAGCAGCCGTTCCAGTAGGTGTACTCCGGCGCCCGGCCGTAGTAGGCCTCGATGGCGGCCTGGGCCATCACAGTCATCTCGCCGATCGAGCGATAGCCGAAGTCGATCACCTTCTCGGGATGCCCGAGCCCGAAGCTCGCGGTGTTGCCCTCGTGCCCGGTGTCGGTCGAGCTCGAGGCGTAGCCGCGGGCGAGGGCGGCGGCCATCGAGTTGTGCCGGATCGACCCGGTGAACGCGCCGTTGCCGACCGCCTGGTACTTGCCGTTCCAGTCGGCCCCCGGCATCCACACCTCGACCTTGATGTCGGAGTCGTCCGACGGGGTCAGGGTCGCCTCGACGCGGCAGAACCTCGGCAGCCCGCCGTAGGTCGCCTGCGTCCGGGCGTTCCGGGGCCCGGGCGGCGCGAACGCGCCGGCCTCGACGAGGGTCGCGCCGGTGATGGTGGTGTTCGGCAGGGCGAGCGACATCAGGCTGTCGCAGCTCGCCATCTCCGTGGCCGACTGCCCGGCGGCGGCCGCCGGCTCGGTGTTGGCGGTGGCGGCGAGGGTGGCCGCCGCGGCCAGCGCCGCCGCCGCGGCAGTGGCGGTGATGAACGTGAACAGACGTTTCATGGTCTCGTATCCTCGCAAGCTGAGTCAGGAAGCCGACGAAACTGCCTTGCTCCTACTCCGAGCGCCGGCAACGCAGAAACGGATGTACCGGCCCGGCGGGCGACACCCGAGCCTACCAGCCCGTGGCGAAAGTCCCCGCTGCATTCGAGCGGGGCTTCACCACGGGCTGCTACGCCCCCCGACCGACTACCACCGGGAGTCGCGCGGTTCCGCTCCCCCGACTCCCGGATGGCGATCGCAACCTCCCCTCGATGACGGTCCCTACTGGCCGCCCTCGGCCTCGGCCCTCTCCAGCACGCGGGCCCCGGCCATGATGCCCTCCATGCCGATGTTGCCCTCGTGGCAGGCGTACTCGAACACCGGTTCGGTCGTGAATCGCAACGGGATCATCGCCGTCCACGGCGCCGCCCAGGTGTCGGGGTCGGTCACCGTGACCTCGTACCGCAGCACGTCGTCGCTGGCCCGGGTGAACCGCTCGATCACGTTCAGCTTCTCGCCGGCCGAGCCCGCCACCGAGGCCTGCGGCGCGTAGTTGGTGGTCTCGACGACCAGCGTGTCGCCGTCCCAGTGCCCCCGCGAGTCGCCGTGCAACAGCCTGACGCTGTCGTCCACGTGGGGGGCGCCGGTCAGCGAAATGACCCGCGGCCCGCCCATCTCCTGGTAGAGCACCACGTGGCTCGCGCTCTGGAAGATCTGCAGATAGCTGTTGTAGCCGGCGCCCAGGCGCGGCGCCCCCCAACTGATGCACCGCTCGCCGAGGCTGCGGTCCTCCGGCCCCCAGGCGTGGCGCGCCCGCGCCTCGGCGCGCGCCGCCGCCCGCGCGTCCGCCGCCTCGGTGCGGGCAGGCAGCCGCCCGTCGGGCGGATCGACGATGAGCGAGGTCCGGTTGTCCCAGTCGCGCTCGACCATCCAGAAATGGTTGTAGTTGCCGGTCGCCCGGTCACGCGACGAGAACGACTCGGCCTCGGCGAGGGCCGCCGCGAAGACGCTGTCGCCGAAGGCGGCGTCGCCCGCCGCGTCATTGAACAGATCGCCGGCGCGCGCCTGCAGGGCCGCCACCTCCTCGTCGGTGAGGGTCTCGCGATCGCCGAGAATCTCCGGCCGCTGGAGCGGCGTCACGTTGTTGTTGGCCCAGACCCCCTGCAGGTCGGGGTGGCCGTCGGCCGTCCGGGGCGGCGCCCACTCCTGCCCCGCCGCCACCGACGCCGTCGCGAACACCACCGCCGCGACGAGAACCAGCGCTTTCAGTCTCACGGCATCCTCCTCTTCCGAAGGCGGACGCGGCTCGCGCCCGCTCGTGCTGACTTTCGTGTCGGCCAGAATACCACCGGTCGCCAGTCGTTTCACGCGATTCCCGGCCGGCCCGGCGCCCTTGCCCGCACTCGTCCGGAGCTCGTCGTCTTCGCGACGGCGCCTTCCGCCCCGCCGACCCGTCCGGCCGCCCTCCTTGGCCGACGTCGGGGACCGGAGCCGACGTCGGGGACCGGAGCCGACGTCGGGGACCGGTCCCGGCCCCGCAATAAACAGCCCAGGAGCCTACCGTCCCGTGTCGAGCCATTCCAGCATGCGCGGGGTGACGAACTCGGGCACCTGGTTGTGCGGCCCGTGCCCCACCCCCGGCAGGACGTGGATGGTCAGCTCGCCCTCGACCCGGCCCCAGAGGTCGTTCAGGGTCTCGTTCAGGAACGGCCCGCTGTCCTTGCCGTAGATGAACAGGGTCGGCGCCTGCACCGGCGGGAAGGCGTCCATCGCGAACCCGAACCCCTCGGTCTCCGCCGTCACCGGCGAGTACGGCCAGTTCGCCTTGTAGAAGTTGACGATCGACTCCGCGTAGAGGCGCTCGTAGGCCTCCGCCCGCAGCCGCGCCAGCTCCGGCGTGTCGCCGGGCCGCGCCCCGCCGCTCCGAATCCTCGCCCCGAACTGCGCGCCCGCCTCGGGGTTCTCCTGCATGTTGCGCTGGAACGTGCTCGCGCGCTGCTGGTCGGGGTTGTCGATGAGCTCGCGGATGAGCCCCGCGGGATGGACCGACCCCAGCGAGATCAGGGCCGCGGTCCGCTCCGGCCGCGTCATCGCGAAGTGCCAGGCGTGGAGGCCGCCGCTGTCCTGGCCGACCACGGTGGCCCGCTCCTCGCCGAAGTGGTCGATGATCGCCTCGATGTCGTCGGCGATGCGAGCCGACGCGTAGTGCTCGACCCCCTCCGGCTTGCCGCTCTCGTCGGTGCCCCGGGTCGACATCGACACCACGCGGTACCGCTCGGAGAGCGCCACCATCTGGTGCCGGAAGTCGAACCACGGCCCCGTGATGCTGTGCACGAACACCACGAGGGGACCCTCGCCGGCCGTGTAATACGCGATGGCGACCCCGTCCGAGTCGACCTCGCCCTTCTCGAACGTGGCCGACCGTCCCATCCAGTCGGTGAGGGTCACCTGGGCGCCGGCATCGACCGGAGCGAAACCGAAGAGACCCACCAGCAGCAATACACAGATGATTCGCACGAATGACTCCGTTTCTCCTCCCGCAACCACGGGGGCTCAGCACGCAACTCGGCAATACTACGTCACATCCTGCCGCCGCGGAGGACCCGTCTCGGACTGGTGTCACCCCGGCGCAGACAGCCCGCCGAGCCGAGACGGCTTGCCGCGTCAACCGTGCATCCGGCTCCCGAGCTTGCCGCCGCCCTGTCCGCAGGGTACCTGCGCGGCGCCGATCTCTGGCACGTCGCCGCGGCACTCTACATCGCGCCCTCGCCCCGTGAGCTGTGCTTCCTCACGCTCGATGAACGGCAGCGGTCGGCGGCAGCGACCCTCGGGTTCCGTATCTGACGCCCTCCCTCACCATTGTTCACCGTCATTCGTACCCCGCGACCGCCTCCTTCAGAAAGCGGGTGATGCGCTCGCGGTTCGCGGTCAAGCTCGAAAACTGCTTCTCGCACACATCGCTGAAGCGCGCCAGCACCTTGCGGCTGATCGACTCCTGATCTTCGAAAATGGCCAGGGAACGGAAAACGAGGCCCCATTTCTCGAACTGGAGCAGGGCAATCGTCGCATCTCTCGTCCGGCCGTCGCTACCGAGCGCGTGCACGAACACCGGCCGCGGCATGCCGTTCACGCGGCAGTCGACCGCGTACATGCCATGGGGATCGTGTGCAGGATCGCTCCAGCCGAAGCTCATGCGCTCATTCGGAAGCGCTTCGTCCAGCAGCGCTCGGAAATCCTCCATGAACGTCGATTTCACCCGCTCCCGCGACAGGTACGACACGTCGGAAATCCGCAGCGCAGCCGGAACACCTGGTTCGACTGCGGCCAGCCCCAACCCGAACTTGCGCCCCTCGCGGGCGATGCGCTCGAACACCCGTGCGCATTCGCGGCCCGCGGGCAGGGCCGACTCGCCGCCGAGATCCCGGTGAACGAACGTATGGGCTTCTTCCAGTACCAGGGTCGTCGGCAGTTCCTTGTCGTTCTCCTGTCGATACCGTTGCAGCGCTTCGAAGACCATTCGGCCGAGCACGCTGACAACAATGTGAACGACCTCGGAAGGAACCGGCGAGAGGTCGATCACCGCCAGCGGTCCCGTCTCGGCTTGATCGGCTCCGACGTAGTCACTGAGCCGGTCCTCGAGGGTGATCGCTGTCGAGTTGTCCGGTTGGATCACCGAGGCTAGGCGGCTAGGCGGCCCGCGGACAATAGGCTCCGGATGCGGAGGTTCAGTGTGTCCACGAATTGCGCAATGTCCCGACCGGAATGGTCCGCGGCGAGCGCATCGACGTAGTCGGGGAGCTCCCCGACCAAGAACCGGACCGGCGTGTCTTCGTCCATTGAAGGCACGTCTTCGCCTAGCCCGACCGCATCCGCGGCTGCCTGAAGGGCCGTCGCTATCGTACCGAGTGCCTTTTCCGAGAAATCGTCGTGCCAGTATCCGCCGTTCCTCCGCCGGCTGCGCGTTCCGACTTCGACCTCTTCCGCCCTGGAAGCTACGGCGTCAAGGTACTCCGTTAGGCCGGCCCTCGCGCAGGCAGGTCGCTCGACGAGGTCCTTGAAATCCTCGCCGATGTTCACGAGAACCTTCGCAACCCCTTCCCTTCGTCCCGATTGCTGGTGGTCACCGTTCTGCACGAGCACCTTGATCCGGTTTCGATACCGCTTGATTCGCCCCTATCGGGTTCACCGGGGCCGGACCAGGAATGAGAGCCGGCGCGGACCAAGTGTGTCGGCCACGCTTCCGCACGACTCGGCGTGTCGGGCCCATGGTTCAAGCCCGGAGTCTGTCGATCGTCGGGTGCGCCGCTCATGTTCCGAGTTCGGGATGCTCCGGCCGGAACGAAGCGCAGCGCCTCGCGATCTCCGGCAGATCGTTGTTCTCCATGCGTCCTTGTGGGGCTCTCCGTGAGGCGACCGCGCAGAAGTACGGGTCGCTCTACGGAGCGGACCCCTTCCCCGGCGCCGCCGGCCCCAAACCCAGGTCGCGGCCCTTGTCCACGGCCGGCACGCCCTCGGCCATCCACCGCGGGGCGGCGGCGTCGAGCAGGTAGTGGTCGAAGAACTGCTGCATGCGGACGGCCCAGTCCTCCTGGTTGGCCTGGCGGCGCAGGCCGTGCGCCTCGCCGTTGTAGTTGAGCATGAACACGGGCTGCTGCAGGCGCCGCAGGGCCACGAACAGCTCGATGCCCTGGTACCAGGGCACCGCCCCGTCCTCGTCGTTGTGCATCATCAGCAGCGGCGTCCGCACCTTGTCGGCGAAGAAGAGCGGCGAGTTGTGAATGTAGCGATCGCGCTCGTCCCACAGGGTGCCGCCGATGCGGCTCTGGGTGCGCTCGTACTGGAACATGCGGCTCATGCCGGTCTGCCAGCGGATGCCGCCGTAGGCGCTCGTCATGTTCGAGACGGGGGCGCCGGCCTCGGCCGCCGCGAACAGGTTGGTCTTGGTCAACATGTACGCGATCTGGTAGCCGCCCCAGGAGTGGCCCTGCACGCCGATGCGGGCGGGGTCGACGAAGCCCCGGCCGAGGAGATCGAGCACCCCCGGCACCACCGCGTCGAGGGCGCTCTCGCCCGGGTAGCCGACCTCGTAGGGGATGTCGGGCACGAACACCACGTAGCCCCGGCTGGCGTAGAACGAGAATGCGACCGACGAGCCGCCCGGCGTCGGCGCCCGGTAGTCGTGCAGGCCGTCCGACATGCGCTCGTAGAAGTAGACCATCAGCGGGTACTGGCGTGACGGGTCGAACCCGTCGGGGGTGATGAGGATGCCCTCGAGCCGCTCGCCGTCGTTCGAGGTCCAGTCCATCAGCTCGGCCGTCCCCCAGGCGTAGTCCGCCTGCTGCGGATTGGCGTCGCTGAGCTTCCGCTTCGCCTCGAAGTCGGCGCCGCTCGTCCACAGGTCGGGGAACGTCGCGAAGCTCTCGCGGGTCCAGAGCAACTGGTCGGCGTCCTCGGCCCCGGCCTGGAAGCGGAAGCCGAACGGCTCGGACACGAGCCCGGTCACGCTGGCGGCGCCGTCCGTGGTCCCCCGCGCGTAGCCGCCGGCCTTCGTCCTCTCGTCGAAGGTCGAGAACAGGAGGTCGCCCTCGGCGAGCGCGGGCTCGTCGTCGGTGCGGACGAGCTGGTGCCGTACTCGGCCGGCCCGCCCCGACGTGATCCGCACCGGGGGCTCCGCTCCGGCCGGGTCGACCCGCCAGGCGTCGTAGCGGTCGTGGACGATCAGGGCCGCGTCGCCCTCGATCCACTGCGCCCCACCGTAGGGCGACGGCCCCTGGGGGCGATCGTTCAGCTCGTCGTGGAACGCCTGGGGGATGCCCGCGGTCAGGCTGACCACGCCGGCCGAGCCGTCGACCGGGGCGGCCTTCCAGTCGCGGTCGCCGTCGTCCCACCAGTAGGCATAGGCGCCCCCCGGCGACAGGCCGACCCCGCGTCCCCCGCGGACACGCTCGGCGACCTTCCGCCGCTCGCCGGTCCGAGCGTCGACGGCGTAGGCGTCCCGGTAGGTGCCGTCCCACGACAGCTCCTGCCGGTACGGCACGTCCGTCGTCCCGAGCAGGAAGTCCGACCCGCCGTCCCGCGTCCGGGCCACGTCGGGCACGTCCGGCGCGCCGAGCTGGACGACGCCGTCCTCCCCGTGCAGAGCGACGGCCAGGTACGAGCGCTCGCGCTCGTCGTCCAGCCGCACGAGCTGCATCGGTTGCAAGTAGGGGTCCTTCCAGTTCCAGACGTCCAGCCGCACCTCGTCGCGCTCGAGCGGCGCCTCGTCCGGCTCGGGCGCGGGGCGGGGCGCGGTCCCGAAGAACAGCCGTTCGCCGTCGTCGGAGAACGACACCTGACCGTGCTCGCTGATCCACCAGCCCGCGGGCACGCCGGCCGTCGCCGTCGCCGCCACGAGGACCGCCTCGGCGCCCGCGTCGGCACGGTAGAGGGAGAAGGCGGGCTGCTCGCGCTCCCATTCCGCGGCGTCGCTCACGAAGGCGAGGCTGCCGCCCGCCTCGTCAAAGGCGATCTGCCGGTAGTGGCCCTCCCCCGCCATGACCGGCGTCGCCGTCCCCGTCGCCGCGTCGATCCGGTGGAGGCCGTCGCCGCCCTCCTCGTCGGTCGAGGCGGCGTAGGCGAGCGCGGTCCCGCCGTCCGCCACCCGGTAGGACACGGCATCGGGGAACGTGAACTCCTCTCCCGTGTCGAGGTGACGCAGCACGAGCGGCGTCCCGGCGTCCTTCTCGTGGCGCTTCTCGTACTCCGGCGAACGCTCCTCTTCCGCCTCCTCCTCTCCCGCTTCCTCGCCGCCGGCTCCCTCCTCGCCTTCCGTTTCGCCGGCGTCCCCGTCCTCGGCCTCCGCCGGGTCCTCGGACAGGTGATAGGCGATCCACGATCCGCCGTCCTCGGGCACCTGGAACGACTCGATGGGGCCCGCGGTGAACTCGGCCTCCGCGCCGTCCGGCGACGCCGCGAGGGCGGCGAGCGAGAGCACCTCCAGCGAATCGCCCGGCAGCTCGTCGCCCGACTTCCCCTCCCGGCGCAGCGCGTCGACCTCCGACCGCGGCGGCGGCACCGTGTACGCCACGTGGCGCGAGTCGCGGGTGAAGACGGGGCCGCGGCCCCGCACCCGCCTCGACGCGGTGCCGTCGGTGCGCGACACCACCAGCTCGGGGTCGCCGTCCCAGGGCTGCACCACCCAGGCCGCCCAGGCGCCGTCGGCCGAGATGCGGGGGCTCCGGATGGTGTTCCAGCGGTAGGTGTCCTCGTGGCCGAGGGCGGGCCTGGGGTCGGGAGCCTGGGCCAGGACCGGGAGGCCCGCCGACAGCAACGCCGCCGCCGCGACGGCGCAGACCCGCGCCGTCCCGCGCCGAGACGACCGTTCGAGAAGCCTCGTCGCCGAAGCCGCCGTCGCGGGCCGGAGTGAGCGGGCCGCCCGCGCGGAGGGCCGGCCGATGCACAAGGTGATGGTCATGGGTGCCTCCCGAGCATGAGGCGCGGTGTTCAACTGGCTCACACGCTCGAGCCGTCGCGCCTCCAATCTGCGACATTCTCCCCCGCTTCGCATCCGAGCGTGAAATGCGTCACCGACCGGGAACTCCCCGGCAGTCCCGTCCGTCTCCGTCTCCAAGGAAACCGCTCCGGCTGGAAGGCGCGGCCTTCCCGGCATGGTACCGGACACCGGAGACACCGCTGCAGACCGGGCCGGGAAGCCGTCCTGCGACTCTCAACGGGTCTCGAAGCGGCCGGAGCAGATTCAGGAGCGACAGCATGGTCCCAGCAGGAACGAGATCGGGCAGCACGGCGTCGAAGTGGTTGGCGGCGACTCTCGCGGCGGCGGCGATGCTGGCGCTGGCCCTGGCCCTGCCGGCGGCGGAGCAGGCCGGCGCCGCGCCGGACTTCCGGTGGCAGGGCAGCGTCGAGGCCGGCCAAACCGTCACCATCCGCGGCGTGAGCGGATCGATCACGGCGGCCCGGGGGAGCGGCGAGGTCGTGGTGGAAGCGGTCAAGACCGCGCGCCGCGGCGACCCCGACGAGGTGACCATCGAGGTGATCGAGGACGGCGAGGGCATCCTCGTCTGCGCCGTCTATCCGTCGGGGTGGTTCCGGCAGAACCGCTGCGCGAGGGGGGACTCGTACCGCATGAGCTCCCGGAACAACGACGTGAACGTCGCGTTCACCGTGTCGGTCCCCGACGGCGTGCACCTGGACGCCCGGAACACCAACGGCGTCGTGCGGGTGTCGGGGCTGTCGGGCGACGTCAGCGCCACGACCGTGAACGGCAACATCGAGGCGGAGAGCGCCGGACGGGTGTCGGCGCGGACGGTCAACGGGAGAATCGACGCCACCATGGGCGCGTCTCCCCGGGAGGACCTGTCGTTCAGGACCGTGAACGGCCGCGTTCGCCTCGCCCTGCCCGCCGAGGTCCATGCGGACCTGAGCCTCCGGACCGTCAACGGCGGCATCGACAGCGACTTCCCCGTCGACGTCCGGGGCCGCTGGGGCCCGCGCTCGGCGTCGGGCCGGCTCGGGCAGGGCGGACCCGACATCGACGTCTCGACCGTCAACGGCGGCATCGAGGTGCGCCGCCGCTGACTCGCCGGCGGCGGGGTCAGCGCGACGCCGCCTCCGCGGCTTCCTCGCCGCGGGCGATCTCGAGCGTCGCCGTCATGCCGGTGTTCCCCTCGTGGCAGGCGAACTCGAACATCGCCCCCACGGTGGGCGGCATCAGGATCTCCGCCGTCCACGGCTGCGTCCACAGGCCCGGGTCCTCGTACGTCACCGCGTAGTGCACCGTCTCGGCGTCGAGGCGCGTGAAGCGCTCGACGAGGCGCATCCCGCCCTGCGACAGCCCCTGGAACCACTGGTCGTCCCGGAAGTTGGTGGTCTCGACCACCAGCGTGTCGCCCTCCCAGCGGCCGCGCGAGTCGCCGAGCCACTGGCGCACGTGGGCAGGCAGGTGCGGCCGGCCGGCGAGGGGGATGACCCGGAACTCGTGGACCATCTCGTGCAG
This sequence comes from Vicinamibacterales bacterium, assembly GCA_965207675.1. Taxonomy (GTDB): domain Bacteria; phylum Acidobacteriota; class Vicinamibacteria; order Vicinamibacterales; family UBA8438; genus JAJEEA01. Next base: position 727,061 of record CBDBMY010000011.1, on the reverse strand, counting down.
CAGGAGCACGTGGTCGGGCGTCTGTGCGATGTGAACGTTCTGGCTGTAGGGGCCGCCGAGGCGGGGAATGCCGTAGGAAATGCAGCGCTCCTGGGGGCTGCGGCCCTCCGGCCCCTCCGTCGTCTGCCCCGGGCGGGCGGCGCGGCGCTCCCGGCCCGCCGCCGACCAGGGGATGCGACCGTCGGCGGGATCGACGATCATCGACGTGCGGCCGTCCGACAGGCTGCGCTCCCACCAGACGACGCGGCGCGCCCCCACGCCCTCCGCCGACTGCTGCGCGGCGTCGACCTCGGCGATCTCCGCGTCGGTCAGGCGCTCCCGGTCCCCGTAGCGCTCGGGGCGCTCGAGCGGCGTGGCCGTCCCGTGGCTCCAGACGCCGCGCAGGTCCGGCGCTCCCCACGGCGTGCGCGGCGCCGCGTCCTGTCCCAGGACCGCGGCCGGGACCAGCGTCACGACGGCGACGGCGGCGGCGAGGATCTTGGTCTGCTGCATCCGGCGATCCTACCGCCGTTGGCAACCGCGACGGGCCGCGACGGGCCGCCCGCGTCCCGGGACGCCGCCCCCCGGGGACCGGCGCCCCCCCACGGCAGAGCCTCGCGTCGCGCCGAGGCCGCGAGGCGTCTGCCTGACAAGTTGCCCGCGCCCGCCTGCGGCGGACAGCATCGGGGGAGCTTCTTCGCAGGGTCCTGGCAACCACGCCCACGCCCTGGCGCCCCGGGACACCGCACCCCCGGATCGGCTGCCCCGCGGCAGGACCCCGCGTCGCACCGCGCCCGGAGGGCGCCAGGGCATCGCCGAGGCGCCGGCAGGGCGTGACGAGGAAGCATGTCCGAGCCTGCCAGACCGGGTCGCCACGCCGTCGGGCGCAACGCGTCGACGGCCCGATGCAGCGGGGGCCTTCCGCCGCGAGGTGCTAGGATATTGGCCCTCACTTCAACCCCGGAGATTCAACCCAGGAGAAAGACGAGCATGACCGAACATCGACGGAACATCGTGAAGCGGAGCCTCGCCCTCGCGGCGCTGCTCGCCGTCGCGGCGGCGCCGGCCGCGGCCCAGGAGGGCTCGGCGGACCTGGTGCAGCGGAATCTGCCCAACCCCAACCCCGAGGTCGCCCTGAACTGGGCCGCCCTGCCCGACGACCGGGTGTGGGGCTCGACCGCGGGCATCGACATCGACCCGACCGACGGCCACGTCTGGGTCTACGATCGCTGCGGCGGCATCGGGCTCGCCGGCGGCTGCGCGGCCAACCCCACCGTCGATCCCATCCTGAAGTACGACCGGAACACCGGCGAGCTGCTCGCCGCCTTCGGCGCGGGGCTCTTCGTGCTGCCGCACGGCCTGCACGTCGACGACGACGGCAACGTCTGGGTCACCGACTCGCAGGGCAACGACGAGATCGGGCACCAGGTCTTCAAGTTCAGCCCCGAGGGCGAGGTGCTCCTGACCCTCGGCGTCGCCGGCGAGCCGGGCAGCGACCCCGAGGGCGTCCACCTCAACGAGCCGTGCGACGTCATCACGTGGGGCCCGACCGGCGACATCTTCGTCTCGGACGGCCACAGCGGGCAGAACCCCGATCCCCCGGCCGGGCGGACCGGGCGCATCCTCAAGTACGACCGGGACGGCAACTTCATCAAGCAGTGGGGCGAGATCGGCTTCCGGCCCGGCCAGTTCCGCACGCCGCATGGCATCGAGTTCGACTCGCAGGGCCGCCTGTTCGTGGCGGACCGCGGCAACCACCGCATCCAGATCTTCGACCAGGAAGGCGAGCTGCTCGACATCTACTACCAGTTCAGCCGCATCAGCGGGCTGTTCATCACCGCCGACGACACCCTGTACGCCATCGATTCCGAGTCGCAGGAGACCAACCACTACGGCTGGCTGAACGGCGTCCGCATCGGATCGGCCAATGAGGACGTGGTGACCGGGTTCATCCCGCCGCACGTCCCCGAGGAGGGCCGCACCCTGCAGGGCCTCGCCGGCGAGGGCATCGCGGTGGACGAGGACGGCAACGTCTTCGTGGCCGAGGGGCCGGCGTCGCGTCCGTTCGCGGGCGGGGGCGTCACCAAGTACAGCAAGGCCATGAACTGATCGGCGCTGCCGACAGCGGCAAGCGCAACCGGGTCCTCGCGAGGCATGCCCGTGCCTCGCGAGGGCGCGCCGGCCGGCGTCAGTTCAATCGACTCTCAGTTCGAGAAATCCCCGACCGGCGCCGCCCCCTCGTGCCTCGCGGGTGCACGCCGGCCGGCGTCCGGTTCAATCGACTCTCAATTCGAGAATCCCCGTTGCTCGCGGCGGAGCACCGGCGGCGGATGCGGGGCGGCCACCGCGCCCGATGCGACCGGCGACCGGCCCCGCCCCGGCAGACAGGCGACGTGGGTATCGCCTACGCGGCCGTGCCCACCGGCCGCCGACGCTGAAGCCATGCTCCGCGCCCGGCAAGCAGCAGGCCCAGGACACCGAGCCCGACCAGCGGCAGCGCGGGGACGGCCGTGAAGGGCTGCCAGAGATCGGACGCCATGATCTCCTCGAACGTCGCGAGCATGCCCGTCGCGAGCGCGTAGCCGGCGATGGCCACGACTTCCTCCTGGTCCATCGTCAGCGTGTTCATCTCGTTGGCCTTCGGCGCGTTCACGAAGTGGCCGCAGAGCGAATCGTCGTCGTAGCCGGTCGCGATGCTCATCTTCCGGCAGTCGAGGTCCTCCCACCACAGGTGGATGCTGGGGTACTGGCCGTCGATCTCCATGACGGCCATGTGCACCACGAGCTTCTCGGGGTCGCGGAGGTTCGCGTACATGTGGCAGTAGGCGCTCGTGCCCGAGGCCATGATGCTGTAGTCGTAGGCGTTGACGGCGCCGTTCATCCGGTCGCAGCCGAGGCTGTTCCACCAGCCCTCGACCATGCTGAAGTTGCCCTCCAGCATGGCGGTGTGCTCGAACGGCATCCAGAGGTCCGACATCATGATCTCGGCGATGTCCGCCGCCATGCCCGTCGCGAGGGCGTAGCCGGCCATGGCCACGACGTCCTCCTGCATGGTGGTCAACCCGTTCATGCCGTTGAACTTCGGCGCGTTCACGAAGTGGCCGCAGTACGACATGTCGTCGTAGCCGGTCGCGATGCTCATCTTCCGGCAGTCCAGCGCCTCCCACCACAGGTGGATGCTGGAATACTGGCCGTCGATCTCCATCGCGGCCATGTGCACCATGAGCTTCTCCGGATCGCGGAGGTCCGCGTACGGGGCGCAGTAGGCGCTCATGCCCGAGGCCATGATGGTGTCGTCGTAGGCGTTGACGGCGCCGTTCATCCGGTCGCAGCCGAGGCTGTTCCACCAACCCTCGACCATGCCGAAGTTGCCTTCCAGCGCGGGGTGCTCGAACGGCATCCAGAGATCCGACATCATGATCTCGGCGATGTCCGCCGTCATGCCCGTCGCGAGGACGTAGCCGGCCATGGCCACGACGTCCTCCTGCATGCTGGACAGACCGTTCATGCCGTTGAACTTCGGCGCGTTCACGAAGTGGCCGCAGTACTGCGGCTGGGCGTAGCCGGTCGCGATGCTCATCTTCCGGCAGTCCAGGGCCTCCCACCACAGGTGAATGCTGGCGTAATCGCCGCCGATCTCCTCGGCCGCGTGGTCGACGTTGTGCTTTTCGTCGTCGCCGAGATCCGCGTACAGGACGCAGTAGCCGCTGTCCGTGCCCTCGGCCATGATGTCGGGATCGTATTCGTTGACCGCGGCATTCATCCGAGGACAGTCGAGGCTGTTCCACCAATCCTCGACCATGTCGAAGGACGCGGCGTCCGCGGAACCGCCGAACGCAAGCGCACCGAGGAACACGGCAAAGAGTGCAAGGGAATGACGACTGGTAGTCGGCGACATGGTTCCTCCCGAGCGGGACCGAGGGTCCACGCAGAAGCAACTTCCTGGCAACGGCCGTAGCGTCGGAGTAGAGCTGTCGAGGTCGACTGCATCGAGAATCAGCCGCAAGCACCATCCCCGAGCCGTGCCCCTGCCCATCGTGGCCGACGGCGGCGGCAGCGAGAGTTGCACCGCCCGCCTGGAAGTCTCAAAGAACGAACCTTGAATGCTAGCACGCCAGGAGCGATAAATTAGAGATAGAATCGCATTATTGGCGATAATACAGGAACAACCGAGGCTGACGTCGGTCGGGCGCCACCCTCGACACCGACATCGCGATGGCGGAGCAGCCGCCGACGCGCGAGTACAGGTGCTCGCCCCGGACATACCGGACCCGTCCCCGAGACGCCCGATGCGGCTGACCAAGAGGAGAAACCGAATCCGCTCGTCCCGACTTGGTCGCCTGCGGTCTCGAACGGCGGCCCGGGCCTGCGCGCGTCGGTCGCTTGCCGAGCCACGGCGCGATTCCCGTGGTCATCTCCCCGCAAAAGGGCTACGCTGGGCAATCCGGGTAGCAGGGCGGGTCGCGTCGGCCGCGACGCGCCCTGCGCAAGTCATCAGAAGCGCGGAGGGAACCATGGTGAAGCGAATCGGATCGTTCGTCGCCGTCGCGGCGCTGGCGGCGGGACCGGCCTCGGCCCAGGACCCCATGGCGGCGTTGCAGGCCGCCATGGACACGATGGGCGTCACCGACATGACGTCCATCCGGTACACCGGCAGCGGCTGGGTCGGCGCGGTGGGGCAGAACGCCTCGCCGGCCGAGGACTGGCCGCGCTTCGAGCTGGCGGAGTACGAGCGCACCATCGACTTCGAGACCAACTCGTCGACGGAGAACATGATCATCCGGCAGGGCGGCTACCCCGCCCGGGGCGGCGGCGGCGCGCCCATCCAGGGCGACCGCATCCGGAACCCGCGGGTCCGGGGCGAGCACGCCTGGGACGCCCCCGGGGTCGATCGAGTGGTCCCCCAGCCCCAGCAGGCCGAGCGGCGCCTGCTCGAGATCTTCCTCACCCCGCACGGGTTCCTGCAGGGCGCCAGGGCCGGAGATCCGATCGCGATCCAGCGGAACGAGTACGGGCAGCGGGTGACGGTCGTCTCCTACATCGCCCTCGGCAAGTACCGCGTCAACGGCACCATCACCGAGGACAACGTCGTCGAGCGCGTCCAGACCTGGATGCCCAGCCCCGTCGTCGGCGACATGTACTACGAGACGGTGTACACGGACTACCGGGACGTCGGGGACGGAATGATGTTCCCCTTCAACTGGCACCAGCACCAGGACTACGACGACGGCGCCAACGAGCCCAACGTCAGCGGCGGCGACCACTCCTTCAGCCTCACCACCATCGACAGCGTCGAGGTCAACGTGGACGGCGCGGCCCTGACCGTGCCCGACATCGTGCGCACGGCCACCGTGCCGCCGATGCGGGTCGAGTCCGAAGAAGTGGCCGACGGCGTGTGGCTCATCGCCGGGGGATCGCACCACAGCGTGGCGGTCGAGTTCGCCGACCACGTCGCGGTCATCGAGGCCCCGCTGAACGAGGCGCGGTCGCTCGCGGTGATCGACGAGGTGATGCGCCTGATGCCGGACAAGCCGATCCGGTTCATCGTGACCACCCATCACCACTGGGACCACATCGGCGGCCTCCGCGCCTACGTGCACGAGGGGGCGACGGTCGTCACCCACTTCGGCAACCGCCCCTACTACCAGGAGGTGCTGCGAGCGGGGCTGTGGGTTCTCGAGCCCGATCGGCTCTCGCTGCACCCCCCCGAGGAGTGGTCAGAGGGCTACATCTTCGAGACGCTGCACGAGAAGTACATCCTCGGCGACGCGACGCGGCTCGTCGAGCTGCACCACGTCCAGGGCCTCGCGCACGCCGCGGGGATGCTGATCGCCTATCTCCCGGCCGACCGGATGCTGGTCCAGGCGGACCTCTACACGCCGCCGGGCCCCGGCCGGCCCCTGCCCGACGCGCCGAACGCCAGCGCCCGGGCCCTCTACCGGAACGTCGAGCGCCTGGGGCTGGACGTCGAGACCATCGTCCCCATCCACGGGCGGCCGGGCGCGTGGTCCGAGTTCGAGGAGTTCGTGACCGGGGCCGAGTGAAGCGCGGATGACCGCGGCACGCGCGAAGGCTCCTCCGTGCGCGCCGCGATCTCGCCATCGGACCGACGGCCGGTCGAAGCAGCGGCTCCGCTTCGACCGGCCGTTTCTCGTTGTCGCTCGTGAAGGGAGAGCCGCGAGCGCGACCCGGTCCCGGGTCTTCGGCGTAGCAGTCTCGACCCGTTGCAGCAACCGCACGAGGAACTGGGAGTTCGCGCCGCAGAGGGCGCGGACTCCTGGAAGGTCGTTGGGCGCCCGGCGGAGCCGGAAGCGACGATGCGCGGATGGCGCTATCGACGTCGCCCCCAGGGCCGCGACCCCCCGCCGTCGCCGATCGAGGTCGAGCCGCCGCGGCGATCCCCAGACAGGCTATCGCCGCCGTTCGTACTCGCGCCGGAGGGCCGGCGAGAGCGGATAGACGTCCCGGAAGCGGTGCTCGCCCGAGCGCAGCAGCTCGCGCTCGTGCTCCTCGAGCGCCGCCTGCTCCTCGGCCGCCCGCAGCACGTCGCCGACGAGGTGGGCGGGAAAGAACAGCACGCCGGTCTCGTCGGCCACGACGACGTCGCCCGGAAGCACCGTCGCCGTCCCGATGCGGACCGGGGCGTTCCACTCGACGCCGAGCCAGCTCGTCGTCGTGACGTCGAAGAAGCGGGCGAAGACCGGAAAGTCGGCGAACGTCTCCCCCAGCAGCTCCGCGAGGTCGCGGCTGCCGCCGTCGATGACCACCCCGGCCGCCCCCCGCAGCTTGATGCCGAGCGCCCCCATGCCGCCGAACAGCACGTGGCCGTCGGCCCCGCCGAGCTCGGCGACTATCACGTCGCCGGGCCGCGCCTCCTCGGACGCCCGAGCGTAGTACCGGCGGTCCCAGTCGCCCTCCGCCGCGAGCTGATCGATCGCCGCCACCAGGTCGGGACGCGGCGGGAGGAAGCGCATGGTCAGCGCCCGGCCCGCCACGCGCCGGCCGGGCTGGGTGGACCGGAACCCGCGCACGTAGTTCCGCTGGTAGTCGCCGAGCGAACGCCAGATGTCCTCGAGCTGCATCTCCGCGAGCCGGGCGAGGTCCGCGTCGCTGACGTCCTCCTCCGGGCGGGTGGAGCGCAGGGCATCCATCACCGCGCTGTAGGACGAACGGTTCGCGCGGAAGCCCTCGGGCGGCGCCACGTCCCCGTCATCGCTGCGCGGCCCGGGCTCCTGGGCCATCGCGGCGCCGCCCGCGAGCGCGACGACGGCCACGATCCCGAGGCTTGGGCTGATTCGTTTCGGCATGGTCCCTCCTCGCTGGAACTCGCGGGAACCCGGCGGAGCCCACGGTTGCCGGACTTCCGCCGGGTCCAGCTCCCGGCGGAGTCCTCACTGCCCACGGCTGCCGGACTTCCGCCGGGCTAGAGCGCCCAGCAGAGTCCTCACTGTACGGGATGATAGCGGCGATTGCGCGCGTCGCCCGGAACGACTGCGGCCACCAGGACCGCCGATGACCGGAATTGCGGCACGTGTCGGCGGGTGCCGGACACCGCGTCGTCAGCAGGCGACGAGCGTGGGGAAGGAACGTGAGGGCGGGACGAAGCGCCGTGCCCCGTCGAAGTCTTGCCTCTGCCGCGGCCGGCAGCTTCGAGGGGGCGCCAGCGCCGACAACATGCAGGACTCCGACGGGGTAGCGGCAATCGTGGTCTCGGGTCCGTTGCGCCGGATGAGCCTCCCGGCCGCCGGAGCGACCTCCCGACACGCTTCAGGACGCAGGGCAGGGCGCCCCGGGGGTACACGGCGGATACCGCCGGGTCGCCCTGTCACCAAGTTCCGTCAGTCGATGGCGAAGCAGTAGAACAGGCCGGCCCCGCCCGTGGCTACCAGATCGTCCTGCGAGCAACCGCGGGACGGGTGGGCGGTGTTCCAGGGCGAGCCCGGCGTCGTGAACGAGTAGCGGTCGGCGTGGCCGAGCATGGCGCTGCCCTCGCCGCTGCTGGTCCAGTTGCCGCAGGTGCGGTCGTCGCCCTCCGGATACGCCGTACCGTCGAGCTGTGAGCCGGTCAGCACGTCGTGCACCGTGAAGTCGGGGTCTCCGTCGATGCGCGACGCGAACTGGTTGCCGTTCTCGTCCAGCGAGTGGGTCCAGTTGAAGTTCGAGTTGTCGTAGTGCAGGCCGTCCACGCTGGTGGCCATGACGAGGCCCTCGGCGTTCGCCCACGGTCCTTCTCCGATTCGATCGCGTGCGTTGACGGCTCCCTGGCCCTGCGTGCTCAGGTAGGCCTGCCAGGTGCGGTCGCCGGCACCCACCGCGGCGGCCAGCGACTGGCAGTGGGCGTCCGCGCCCGCCAGCCCGCCCAGGTTGGCGCCGTCGCCGACGCCGGTACTGGTGACGAAGAAGCCCATCGGAGGCGGCTCCTGCGCCTGCGGCTGGGCCACGCCCGTCAGCCCCGACAGCGCCAACGTGCCGAACACGGCCGTAGCTGCCAAGTGGATTCGTCTGTTTCTCATCTGGGCGCTCTCCTTTCAATGATGGCGAACGTCGCCATGGCCATTTTACCCCACCCGTTTCCGGACGCCGCCTCGCCAGGGAGCGTGGAAACCGGTGCAGGCGGTCGGCTCGCGCCGGCCACGGCTTCGTGGACGCGCCGCCGCGTGGCGGCCCGAGGAGAGAGTCGAGGTCTCGAGCCTCGCACCTCGCTCGGGTGGACGGCCCCATGAGGCGCTGCACGGGCAGCCATCCCGTCTACGGTCCAACGGCGCGCCACGCCGCCGACGCGCCGGCGGGGGCGTTGGCGGCGACGTGGTCCGCCATCAGACGCACCAGATCGGCATTGGTGAAGGGCGACCAGAGGTGGCCCTTCATGGGGCGGCCGTGGACGACCTCGCCGCCGTAGTGCGGGTCCGTCGTGCCTTCCAGGAACTGCTCGAGGAGGTACACCGCGTAGGTCAGGTAGAACTGGTCCATCTCGGGGTTGTAGACGTGGATCTTCCCGGCGAGGTCGGGGCCGATGCGCGACCAGTTCTCCTCCAGGTAGTGCCGCAGGTCGTAGCCGTTGTCGCGCATGTAGAGCGCCGCCTCGCGGTCGATGACGCCGGTCTCCAGGTCCCAGAGGCGCCGCGGGTAGCCGTCGTCGCCGACGGGGCCCCAGGCCGCGTTCCAGGCGTCGATCTGCCCGCCCGAGCGCCCCCGCGACCCCTGCGCCCGCTCGAGCTGGCTGAGCTGGCGCACGCTGCCCACCGGCTGCCCCTCGATCGTCCGCTGGAACATCCGCTCGGGGGCGCCCGGCACCGCGCCGGGCACGATGAACGCGCTCTCGTCCCGGTAGATGTCGATGAGCTGGTAGCGCCGGAAATCGACGGAATCGGGGTAGAAGGTCCAGGTTCCCCCGTAGAACGTCGGGTAGTGGACCTGCCACGCCAGCGAGATCCAGCCGCCGGTGGAGCCGCCGGTGAGCACGCGGGCCCATGGCTCGCCGATCATCCGGAAGCTCTCTTCGAGGTACGGGATCAACTCCTGGTGGATGGCGTCGCCGTAGGGGCCGTTGTTGGCCGAGTTGACGCCGTAGGAGTCGTCGAAGAACGGCGTGGGGTGCTGAATCGTCACCGCGATCACGCGCGGGAAGCCGTCGCCGGTCCACGCCCGCTGGAAGTCGTACCCCGACTCGCGCATCCCCCCCGCGTCGCGCAGCATCCAATCGAAGAGCCCCGGCTCGCCCGAGGGCGGCTCGGTCGTGAAGCCGAAGGCGGGCTCGAGCCGGAAGTGGTCGGCCTCGAAGACCACCGGGTAGCGCAGGTCGGGATTGTCGTCATAGCCGCGAGGCAGGAGGACGACGGCGCCCAGGTACATCGGGTGCCCCCACCATTCGCTGAGGATGCGGCTCCGGATCTTCACGCGCCGGACCCACTCGGTGTCCGGAGGCACCTCGACCGGGGGAATCACGTCCACGAGCTCCAGGCGGACGGGCGACGCCGACGCCGGGTCCACGCGAACGCGCCGCGGAGTGCTGACGAGGTTGCCCGGCGAGAACGCCCAGCGCTGGCCCTCCCACTGGTCCTGCGGGCCCCAGATGACGTGGCCGTCCTGACGGCGGAACTCCGTGTAGACGTGGAGCAGCGCCTGGACCCAGTAGTCGCCCGCCGGCAGCTCGCCCAGGCGCGCGTAGGGATAGCCGTCGGCACCGGCGTCGATGAGCATCGCCCCGCCCGGTTCGATCCCCGCCACGTCGGCGGCGAAGAAGGGCACGCGGCCGTCGCGCTGCCGCGCCGAGTTGTAGGCGGCGATGCGGGGCTCGGGCTCCGCCGTCGGGGCCAGGGCCAGGAAGAGGCGGCCGGTCAGCGGGCCGTCGTGAAGGCCGGCCGGGTAGCCGACCTCGATGCGGAGGGGCGCCGGCCCCGGGGCCTCACCGGTCTGGCCACCCGACACCGGAGGGCAGACGGTCAGGACCACGGCAAGGGTCAGGGCAAGGCGGCCAACGAAGGGGAACCATGCGCGCATCGGCACTCTCCAAACTCCGGGGCAGCGACGTCCATCGACACCGGCAACGTCAGTCGTCTTCGAGCGTCGCGACCGCTTCTTCGAGGCGGGGGAGCAAGTCCGACTGCCCGAGGGCTGCCTCCAACTGACCGAGAAGGTCCCGAGCTTCCGCCACGTCCACGTCGCCGCCCGCCAGCAGCGAACGGAGATCGTCCAGGTCCTTCCCGCGTCCGGCCAGCACCTTCATGACCGCGAGATCGGTGGCATGCGCCACGGGCACCTCGACCCCGTCGATGGCGACACGAGTCGCCCGGCCGAGCGCGATCGTCTCCAGCCCCGACCCGGCGACCACCAGGTCGACCTCCATGCCCGAACCGTGCACCAGCGGCAGGACCGCTCCCTTCGCGAGCAGCTCGTCCGCGATGTCCGGGTACCGGTGCCGAAGTCCCTCGGACTCCAACGCTTCCAGGAGGACGGCGAGGCGGGTCCGCTCCACCTGAACGGTGACGTCGATGTCCTGTGTCGCGCGGGGCGCGCCGCGCACCGCGACGGCGTGCGCCCCGAAGACGAACCACGACAGCCCCTGCCCGTCGAGCACCCGACGGACGGCGGAGAGCGTTTCAGCGACGATGGACATGGGCGGCGGCGTCGAGCAGAGCCCGAACGCGCAGGTGAGTCGCCAGGTCGGCGCGGCGAACGGCCTCGGTCGGCCAGTCCGGCCGCGTGGCGCGCATCGCTTCGTACAGGCCGATGGCGATCCGGACCTTCTCCGCAACGGGCAGTCCCGCCCGGCGCCGGCGCGCCAATCCCTCCGGCAATCCCCAGTCCCGACCTGCGTACTCCCGGAGGTCCGCCGTCCGGAGACGAGGCGTCGCCATCCCTTCCTCCCCGCCGATGCGACCTCCAACGAACCGGCCCGATCGTCGTCGAACCGTCCACTTTCCGCTCCCGGTCACATACACTGTAAGCCATCGGCGTGGACCCGGTTGATCGAGGAGGTCGACATGCGCGTGACATCGCGGATCGGTTTCCCGGGAGCCCTGCTCCTGGCCAGCGTCGTCGTGTTGCTGACCGGCGCCGGCGCGGCGGCGTCCGACGAGGACATCAGCGGCGTCGTGCGGGGCGCCGGCGGCGGCGAGGCCGGGGTCTGGGTCATCGCCGAGACCGGTGACCTCGAGACCACCTTCCGGAAGATCGTCGTCACCGGCGACGACGGGCGGTTCCTCGTGCCCGATCTGCCGGAGGCCGACTACGAGCTGTGGGTGCGCGGCTACGGCCTCGTCGACTCCGCAAAGCAGGCGGCGCGGCCCGGCGACGACGTGACCCTGACGGTGACCGCGGCCGCCACCCCGCAGGAGGCGGCGCGCATCTACCCCGCCAACTACTGGTACTCGCTGCTCGAGGTGCCCGCCGCGAGCGAGTTCCCCGGCACCGGCCCCGACGGCAACGGCATCGGACAGGCCATGCGGCATCAGGCCGAGTGGGTCGACCGGCTCAAGGACGGCTGCCAGCTCTGCCACCAGATGGGCAACGTCGCGACGCGCGAGATGCCCATGCTGGACATCGACGACTTCGACTCGACCCTCGACGCCTGGGACCACCGCGTGCAGGTGGGTCGGAGCGGCCCGAGCATGAACGCGGGGCTCAACCGGATGGGCCGCGAGCGCGCCCTCGGCCTGTTCGCCGACTGGACCGACCGCATCGCCGCCGGCGAGGTCCCGCCCGCGCCGCCCCGGCCGCAGGGGCAGGAGCGCAACCTCGTGCTGACCATGTGGGGCTGGGGCGACCCCATCGCGATGGTCCACGACGAGATCGCCACCGACAAGCGCAACCCGCACCTGTACGCCAACGGCCCCGTGTACGGCGTCGGCGGGGCCGGGCTCGTCATCACCGACCCCGTGACCCACCGCTCGGTGCGGATGGACATGACGACCCGCGTCCCCATGGAGCAGCGCGGCGACTCCTACGCGGGCACCAGGGCCCGCATCCCCTCGCCGTACTGGGGCGACGAGCGCTCGACGGCGCGGGGCTACAGCGCCCACAACCCGATGCTGGACGGCAAGGGGCGGCTGTGGATCACCCAGCTCATCCGGCCCTCCGACAACCCCGACTGGTGCAAGGCGGGCTCCGACCATCCGTCGGCGCGGCACTTCCCCATCGACCGCAGCCAGCGGCAGCTCTCGTACTACGACGTCGAGAGCGGCGAGTTCGTGCACGTCGACACCTGCTACATGACCCACCACCTGCAGTTCGCCGAGGACGCGGACGACACCCTCTGGCTGAGCGGATCGACGGACGTCGTCGGTTGGCTGAACACCCGGCTGTACGACGAGACCGGCGACGAGCAGGCGGCGCAGGGCTGGTGCCCCACCATCGTCGACACCAGCGGCGACGGCGTCATCGGCGCCTACACCGAGCCCGGCGAGCCCCTCGACCCCGAGAAGGACATGCGCATCGACGGGTTCGCCTACGGCATCATCCCCAACCCCGTCGACGGCTCGATCTGGATCGCGAGGCGCCTGCCGGTACCGGGGAACATCGTCCGGCTCGAGCTCGGCGACAACCCGCCCGAGACGTGCACCGCCGAGGTCTACGAGCCGCCGTTCGAGAACCCCGACGTCGACCCGGGCCAGTGGGGCCACGGCGGCCGCGGCATCGACGTCGACCGCAACGGCGTCCTCTGGACCGCGCTCGGCGGCAGCGGCCACCTCGCGAGCTTCGACCGCGGCAAGTGCGGGGTGCTGAACGGCCCCACCGCCACCGGGCAGCACTGCCCCGAGGGGTGGACGCTGTACGCGACCCCCGGCCCGCAGATGAAGGGGGTCGAGGCGGCCGGCAGCGCCGACTTCCACTACTACAACTGGGTCGACCAGTTCGACACGCTGGGGCTGGGCGAGAACGTACCCATCGCGAACGGCACCAGCTCGGACGCGCTGCTCGCGCTGCTGCCCGACACCGGCGAGTGGGTCACGCTGCGGGTACCGTATCCGCTCGGCTTCTACACCCGCGGCCTCGACGGCCGCATCGACGACGCCGACGCGGGCTGGAAGGGCCGCGGCGTCTGGGCCAGCTACGACTCGGTGACGAACTGGCACCAGGAGGGCGGCAAGGGGATGACGAGCGAGATCGTGCGCTTCCAGGTCCGCCCGCATCCGCTGGCGGAGTAGTCCCGGTGGGGGTGGGCGCAGCGATGCGGGGGTTCGTTCTCGCCGTGCTCGCCCTCGTCGCGCTCGGTGCGCTGTTGCTGACCGCCTGGGGCCTCTGGCCGTTGGCGCTGTACGCAGTTCTCGTGTCGCTCGTGCCGCTATGGCTCGGGTGGGCGTCGTGGCCACGATTGCCGTCTTGCACTTCATGGCCAACGTGGTGTGGCGCAGGTGAGGCCGCGCTACGGGTCTGCCGGCCCGCGCCGGGCAACGGCGGACCGTAGCGCCTTGGCGCCAACGGTGTCAACACCCGGGAGAATCACGACTTGCCTATCCTCACGATCGGGAACGTCCCGGCCGGCACCGTTGACACGCTGAAGGCACTCGCCAGGCGCCCGGGCGGTTCGATGGAGCAGGAGATGCGCGAGCTGCTGGACGCGTACACCGGCGAGCGCCAGTCAGTGCTCTCGCAGATCGAGAAGAGCTGGCCGGCGCAGACGCGGCGGCCGACGGCCGAGGAGATCGACCATTGGATGGAGATCGGCCGGTCGTGAGAGCCGCCGCCGATACCAAGTCGGAGATGACCATGCCGAACCGACCCCTGACGCTCGCGTACCTGCTCCTGGCCCTCGCGGCCCTCACCGTCGCGCTCCCCGCACCCGCGCAGGAGGGCACGACCGTCACGCGCGAGGCGCGGCCGTTCACGCCGGTCACCGACGAGATGCTGCGCGACCCCGACCCCGGCGACTGGCTGATGACGCACCGGACCTACGACTTCCAGGCCTACAGCCCGCTCGACCAGATCAACCGCGACAACGTCGACCAACTGCAGGTGGCGTGGATGCGGGCGATGGACGAGGGGCCGCAGCAGACCCAGCCCCTCGTCTACGACGGGGTGATGTACCTCGCGCACAACGACGACCACATCCAGGCCCTCGACGCCACCACCGGCGACATGCTCTGGGACTACCGCCGCGAGACCCCGCCGGACCTGCGCCAGTACGTCACCCTCGGCAACCGCACCCGGAACCTCGCCATCTACGGCGGCCACATCTACCACCTGACCGCCGACGCGCACCTCCTCGCCCTCGACGCGAGCACCGGCGAGGTCGCCTTCGACACCGAGATGGCCGACTACCGCGACGGCATCACCCACTCGACCGGCGCGATGATCATCGACGGCCGGGTCCTCGCCGGCCGCACCTGCAGCCCCCGCAGCCGCGAGGCCCGCTGCTTCATCTCGGCCCACGACTCGGAGAACGGGGCCGAGCTGTGGCGCGTCTACACCGCGGCCGGCTCGGACGACCCCGGCGGCGAGAGCTGGGGCGACCTGCCCGTGGCAGACCGCGTCCACGTGTCGCCGTGGGGCGCCCCCGGCAGCTACGACCCCGAGCTCGGGCTCATCTACTGGGGCATCGCCGTCCCCCTGCCCTACCCGCGCATCGTGCGCCGCGGCACGTGGGACGTCGGCGACAGCACCCCGTGCGAGCTGTACTCCAACTCGACGGTGGCCCTCGCCGTCGGCGACGGGGCCATGGAGTGGTACTACCAGCACCTGCCCTGCGACGACTGGGACCAGGACTTCGTGCAGGAGCGGACCCTCATCGACACCGTGATCGACCCCGACCCCGAGGCGGCGATGTGGGTCAACCCGAACCTCGCGGGCACCGCCGAGGAGCGCAAGGTCGTCGTCACCATGGGCGAGCCCGGCGGCCTCTTCGTGCTCGACCGCGAGACGGGCGAGTTCCTGTGGGGGCACCCCGTGCCCTACGACAGCACCGAGCGCTTCGTCATCAGCGACATCGACCCCGCGACCGGGCAGGTCTTCATCAACATGGACCTCGTGGCCCGCGAGCTCGGCCAGCAGTTCATCATCTGCGGCCACAACGTCAAGGGCTGGTGGTCGTGGTCGTACAGCCCCGAGACCGGGATGCTCTACGTCCCCATCAACCGCTCGTGCCTCAACCAGACCACGAACGAGCGCACCGTCTCGGGCGCGGGCCCCCGCTTCACCCAGCCCGAGCCCGGCTTCGAGGTCGACGGCCACCTCACCGAGGTGCGGGCCATCGACATCTCCACCGGCCGCGAGGCGTGGCGCTACACCCAGCGCGCCCCCAACGCCGGCTCGACCCTCGCCACCGCCGGCAACGTCGTCTTCTTCGGCGACCTCAACCGCCGCTACCGCGCCTTCGACGCCGAGACCGGCGACGTGCTGTGGGAGACCATCCTCGGCAGCCAGATCACCGGCTTCCCCGTCACCTACACCGCGGGCGGGCGACAGTACCTGACGGTGCCGGTGGGCGGCGCGTCGATCTTCCAGATGAGCAACTACGCCTCGGAGCTGGAGGCGCCGATGGGCAGCAACATGATCGTCACCTTCGCGCTGCCGGAGGAGTGACGCCGCTGGCGGGGCCTCACCGCCCGCCGAGTCCCTGCCACGCCCCGTCGCCCGACCGTTTCGATCGACAGCATCGCCGAGACGACACGCCGATGGAACCACACGACAACCGCAGCATCGACTGGACCGGCGTTCAGCCCGACGACTCGCCCATCGAACCCCTCGACGGCCGCACCTTTCTGCTCCGCCTGCGCAGGCTCGAGGAGCACGTGCACGCCTTGAGACTCCTGCGCCGGGCGTTGATGGAACAACGGTCTCATGACCCCCGAGTTTCTTCGGATTCTGAATGAGCTTCACGACCACGATGTCGACTTCGTGATCGTCGGGGGCGTCGCTGCCGCCCTCCACGGCGGCTCGCGGACCACGTTCGACCTCGACATCGTACCGAGCCTCGCCCCCGATTCCTGGCAGGCCGCCGTCGATCTGCTCTGGTCCCTCGGCGCCCGTCCAAGGATTCCCGAACCGCTGGAGCGAATCCGCGACGTGCAGCAGATCCGCCGTTGGCGCCTCGACAAGAACATGCTGGCGTTGAACTTCCACACCCCGGACGGGCGCACCGAGGTCGACCTCCTGGTGGGTGAGAGCGATGCGTTCTCGACGCTCCGGCAGCGGGCGACCGAGGTGACCGTCGAAGAGCGCACCTTCCTCGTCGCGTCGGTCGACGATCTGATCGACATGAAGCAGCGCAGCGGAAGACCCCGGGACCTCCTGGACATTGAGGATCTGCGGACAATCCGGAAGCGGCTGGACCGCAGGAGCGCCGGCCTTGGCAGGAGCGCGAGCTGACCGCCGTCCCGACCACGCAGGACCATTGCGCGCTACTGAAGGCGAGCTGCCAGTGAGACGGGCGTAAAGAGCAGCTCGAACAACGGTCCGAGCCTCCGGGACGGCTGCTTTCATTTCCCGAAAATCAGCCGAATCCCCTTCCTCCTCGACGGCTCTCGACGCTGTAGAGAGACTCAGCTCGCTGGCTCCACTCCCATCCAGCAAACCAACTCGACGTCCTCCTGCGAGATCGGCGGCAGAGCCGGAGCCGGTGCGACTGGTTCGAGCCCGGTATCGAGAATTCTGCCGATGAGGAAAACGAGCCAAGTCCTTGCCGCGCTGCTCGCCGGACTCGAACCATCCTCGGAGCATGATCTCCTCCCGTCGCGGCCAGGGCGACTCCAGCACTCTTCCCCGGTCTGGGCCGCAGCGGCCGTGCCGCCGCGCTCGTAGACGTCGAGGGCTCGAGTGACTCGGTCCTCCGGAACGTCCACCGGAGGGTTCGTACGGATGAATTCGGCGACGCGGTGGTTGAGTGGCCGGACCTTCGGCTGCAGGTTGACTCTGCAATACGTCCGCCAGGTCGCAGGGCTCGGCCTCCTCCCAAAGGTCGTCGAACCACGCCCGCGCCCGCTCGACGATGGGCCGATCGTAGCGGCCGAGGTTGAGCTCCAGGTTGTCGCTCAGGCCCGCCGCCGTCAGGTTCGCGGAACCGGCGATGACGCCCTCCGGCGCACCGAACGCATCACCCACCGATGTTAGGATGTACGCCTTGGCGTCCAGGAACGCCCGCTCGTAGCGCCGCACCTCCATGTTGCCGCCGCGAAGCGCCGCGACAAGCGTGCGCAGCGCCTTCGCGCTCGTCCGGGTGTACGGCAGTCGATCCCGCTCCCGGCGCAGGCCGTCGTCCATTCGACTCAAACGCGCCCCGAGCCGACGCTGTTCGAATGCCCCAGCCGGCTCTCCGAGGGGTGGCCGGGACGCCGGCTCATCCGCCGGGCGGTCCGCCCCCAGCAGCAGTCGAACCGGCACCCGTGACAGCGCGCCGGCAATCTGAGCGAAGCCACTGGGACTGAAGAACGCCGTGGCGATACGGACCTCGTGGGGCGGCACGGTGGCATCGCCCACTCGATCCGACCGTGGAGCGGCCAGCACCTCGCGTAGCGCTCGCGCCAACGTGTTCCCGTCACGGTTGTCGATGAACGCTGGTCTGTCGCTCACGAGGGCGCTCCGAGCACGAACCGCGCGTGCTCCAGCCGCAGCATCTCGAACGGCGTCACGCACTTGATGCCGAGACCGATGCAGACGTTGGGAATCTTGATTCTGCGTGTCGAGGACGATGCGATCTCGTGCGTGACGACGTCGTACCCCCGTGCGAGGGCATGCGCCACAAGGTAGTAATCGGCTACCTGAAGGAACGTGCTGACCGCGGCCGGCTCGTAGTGCTGGCTGGTGACCCACCGGCTGACGGCACCAGGGCCGAGAACACATCCCGCGTCGGCCGGAGGAAGAAGTCAGCACCCCGCTCCGCGGCCCACTTCGCCAGGTCGTCATCGCCCGCGGCGAGCTCGTCACCCACCCCGCTCGATGCTGACGGCCCGGCCGTCGGCGCCGGCCGCCACCAGCCACTCCCAGAATGCCGGGCAGAAGTCGAGTCCGTAGTGCAGGTTCTTGGCGCGGATGAACACGTCCGAGTCCAGCAGATAGGCCATTTCGTCAGCGCCCCGCACCCAGGGTCTCGGCGAACTCCCGGAACGTGGACATCTTGCGGATCCCGAGCAGTCGCAGAGACTCGGAGAACGAGGTTCGGCCCTCCAGCGTGCTCGTCACCAGCGCGTGTCCGAACCGGCGTCCTACACGGACCCTGAGCGTGGGATGGAAGCTGCCGCCGCTGGCCGCCGGGCGTGCGTTCAAGCGCCCAATCTCCTTTCGGTACGCGACCCGGAACTCCTCCTCGTCGAGGCTGCCCGTGTCCCTGAGCCGGCGCAGCACGACGAGGGTGCTCACCTTGAAGCGCCGGGCCAGCCGCTGCGTTTCCGAATACAGGTCCGCGGACGCGTCGTGTGCCGCTCGGACCACCTGGCCCGGGACGAGCAGCTCCGCCCCCACGCGGTTGCACCAGGCTTCCACCCGATGCACCGCCGTCGGACGCACCGCGACGTCCGACAACGCCGACTCGCCGAGCCACAGATGCGCGAGCTCGTGGGCGAGCGTGAACATCTGCGCCGCCTTCGTGTCGGCGCCGTTCACGAACACCACGGGGGCCAGCGGGTCCGCAAGCGCGAAGCCGCGGAACTCCTCCGGATCGAGCCGCCGCCTCGTGCTGTTCCCGGCTATGCCGCTGATCATGACGAGCACGCCGAGCGCCTCGGCCTGTTCACCGAACCGCCGCAGCGCCGCGCTCCAGGTGGGCAGCGTGTGGCGCTCCTCGAGGTCGAAGCCCAGGGCGCGACGCATCTGCGCCGCCGTCGCCTCGACATCGCTGCCGATGCTGACGAACCCCACGAACGGCCGCAGCTCTTCCCCTTCCACGCGCGCGAACTCGCGGTACCAGTCCTGGCGCTGCTGGCAGAGATAGACGGTATCGAGCATCTCGGGGCTGGGGCGCCCGATCGCGGAATCTCCCACGGTGCGGAAGTCGGGAATCGGCACTTCTTCAATCGGCGGCTCGGACAGGAAGAGGTAGCCCACCGGCGCTCGGCTGGTCCTCGCGAAGGCCTCGAGCTGCTTGAGGGTCGGTCGCTCCGTCCCCCGCTCCCACTCGAGATACCTCGGAAAGCGGCGCACCAGCACCGCAAGGTCCAGCCGCGCGCGTTCGCGTGCCCAGCGCAGCAGTTCCGGCTTCACGTCGACGCGCGCGGTCACCGGCGCTTCCTCCAGAACCGGAAGTGCTCGAGGACGGCGTCGAGACGATCCCACTTCCCCAGGTCCGCCTTCGTGATCGGGCTCGCGTTGTCCGCGATCGGCTGCGCCGCGATCAGGTCGCACAGCGTCGCGGTCGAGCAGATGGCGAGGCTCGCCTCCCGACGGGCGATACGGGCCGCACGGATGTCGCCCAGGGTGGCGTCGTTGAGGTTGGCGAGTCTTCTCAGCGGCGCCGCCGCGCGCCCGAGCAGGCTGGCCGCGTCGAGCGGGAACAACGGCAGGGCATCGAGCTCTTCGAACTTCTTCCGGATCTCCTCGATGGTGCCGACCCCGACGAGGGAATTGCCGTGGACGAGGCTGTGGTCAAGGAACGACAGCGGCAGCCCGGGCACGAAGGTGTGGATCCAGACCGCCAGCCGGGCGAGCTGCACCGAGAGGCCGTTCAGGTCGACCCCATAGATGCAGCGCCGGGCAATCAGGCGGCGCAGCAGCGGCCCGTCCTCGATCGTCGTGCTCGTCGCCAGCTCTCCCAGCGCTCCTTGCGCGACTCCGCGCAGCGCGTCCAGCTCCCGCCGCACGCCCGGCAGGTGCCGGGCGGCGAGGGCGTCGGCCATGCGTTTCTCGATCCGGTCGATGGCGGCGATCAGGAAATGGCCCGATCCCATGGCGATGTCCGCCACCCGGAAGTCGAAGAACGCGTCCGCCGCACAGCACGATGAGGGCCATCTCATACGTCTGGACCAGATTGTCACGACCGGCGCCGTCGGCTCGGCGTGCGTCGGAGATCCCGTGGGCCAGAGCCGGAACGACCTGTTCGTAGATGCGCTCCCGCAGACGGTCGGCCAGGTCTCCCGCGAAGCGCCGCGACTCGTCGAGGACATCGCGGAGACTGCCATCCGGAGCCAGGGCATCGGCCGAGAAGAGCAGCCAGAGATACGGCAGGTGATCGTCCGACAGGAGCGCGGGCTGGCATTCGACGTACGTCTCGTCCGACCGCGACGGCCTACGCCGGTCTCGACCGCGGTCGCGTAGAGACGGAGGCGGTCTCCCTGCACCAGAACCACCCACGGCAGGTCTTCGGGGATCGTTCGCCGCGGGTAGCGGTCCGTCCCGCCGAAGCGCCGCGATCGGGCGGGGCCAGCGTGTCGAGGACATCCGCCTCGGAGACTGCCATCCGGAGCCAGGGCATCGGCCGAGAAGAGCAGCCAGAGATACGGCAGGTGATCGTCCGACAGGAGCGCGGGCTGGCATTCGACGTACGTCTCGGTCCGACCGCGACGGCCTACGCCGGTCTCGACCGCGGTCGCGTAGAGACGGAGGCGGTCTCCCTGCACCAGAACCACCCACGGCAGGTCTTCGTCGTCGGCCTTCGACACCCCGGCCGCGACCGCCGCCAGCGTTGAGGCCGTAGCTGATCGGCGACAGGCCGTTGAACCGATCCGTGCCCGCTTCCGGCGATTCCGTGTCGCGGAGCAGGACCGCCAGAGCGGTACGGCGGTCCGCCCTGCGCAGCAGGCTCGTGAGATTGTCGAGCCGCTCGATCCTGAAACCGAGCGCACTCAGGAGATCACGGTCACGGTCGCCGAGCACCCGCTTCGCCTTGCGCCCCGCCTCGGTCCAGTCCGTACGCGCCGGGACGCCGTGCTGCAATTCCTGCAGCGCCAGCAACCCCTCGTTGTTCAGGCCGGGAAGAGCCGTTTCGAGAGATGGCAGCGCTTGCGACAGGAAGCGAAGCGCCGCGTGCCGATCCGGCTGTGCGAGCGTCTCGCGACAGAGTCGCTCGACCTGGCCCGGGTCCACCTTCGGATGGACCGGCGGCGCCTCGCCGGCCGGCCCGCAGAGGGCGGCGCCGCCCGGATGCAGCACCACAAGCAGCACGGGCGCCGCGCGCCCGCCCTTGCGGGTCTTCCAGCACTCCAGCACGTCGGACCGCTTGGGTGCACGCCCCGAGCGGGCCACTGCAACCTCGAGACCGAGCGCTCCTTGTCCGAGGAACAACCGTGCGGAGCCGAAACCGTAATGCGCCGGCGGCGACCAGCGGCGCGGCGGGAGATCGGAGAGGAACTGTGCGTCGTCTGCCATTCCGTCGTGCACCCGAGGATACTCGACTCTGCTCGAAGCCCGTGCGGTCCTCCCGCGTCCGGCGTCACCCCCTCCGCTACGGGAGCACCCCATCGAGCTGCCTCAGGTCGACATGAGGGTCGCCGAAGTCGCGGTGGAGTTTTCCGGCGCTCCAACAGTCGACTCGACGGTCTCGCCTCCACGCTCAAGGCACTCCAAGGCACGCCGCGTCCGCGCCGGTCGATCGCCCCGTATCCTACTCGTGAGCATGTTACTCGTGAGTAGGTTACTCACGAGCCATGTTGTACCGGTGGACCGATTCGTGACCGCCGAACGAGTTGGCGCTGCTCGTGACGGCGGCCCCCTCCGCCGTCACATGCCCCACACCTCCACGGCACCGGCGCGCGAAGTCGTCCGACGGTGGAACACCTTGTCGTCCCAGCTCTTGCCGGCGGCGCGGTCGATGATCACCAGATGCCCTTCCCGCGCCGCGCAACGGTCCATGTACGCCGCCGTCTGCTCCAGGCCCTCCGCGATGGTCCGCTCCAGGCTCCCGTGCAGCACCTTGCACTCGATCACGATTCGGTCGACCGGGGCCGCTTCCTCGGGGGGCTCCCCGCTGCCGACGGGCACCGCCCCGGCGGCCGACGCCGCCCCGGCGGCCCACCGCGGCCACACGATCAGCAGGTCCGTGCGACCACGGCCCAATCCGTACTCCCGCTCGATGCGTCCGCCGCTGTTGACCACGCGCTGCAGGAACGCCTGCAGCAGCAACTGCGGCCACGCCTCCTGATACCGGAAGCGTTGCGACCAGTGCTCGGAGTGCGCCCGGAAGAACGTCTGGAACGCGGCCAGCAGCTTCCGCGTGTTCAGTCCGCCGTCGGCGTCGACGTACCAGGCCGTTTCCTGCTCGAACTCCCCCTGCACCACCCAGGTCAGCTCGCGCGGCACCACCTCGGCGTAGATCGGGTTCGCGATGCGGTACGGGAGGTCTCGCGCGACGAGGCCGAGGTCGCGGGTGTACTCCAGGTCGCGGTCGGTGAACCGCCGCGTCTCCGCCCCGCTCAGCAGAGGCTCGACCACCCGCCGCACCCGATCCTCGCGCAGCGTGGCCGCCAACTGGTCGAGATGCGTCTCGCGGCGCAGGATGAGCCGCTCCTGCGACGCCCGGACCGCGCCCTCGTCGATCGACCGCGAACGGTCCCGGTTCGGGCGGGTTCGGAAGCAGGCCTCGTCGGCCAGCGCGTTCACCAGCCACGGCTGTCCCCGCGTCTGACTCCAAACCGTCTCGAGGGCGGCGGCGGTGAACGCCTGCCCCGTCTCCTCCGTGTGCTGCCCGAGGAGCGCCGCGACCTCGGCCCTCGAGAAGTCCCCCAGCCGCAGCGACGCCGCCTTGACGTTGAACGCGCTGCCCCCGGCGAAGACCGCGTTCGCCGACGCGGAGTGGATGCGGTAGTCGCGCACGTCGCGCACGCCGCACAGCACCACGCTCTGCGGAAAGCTGTGCGGACGCTGGTCGTACCCCGCCCGCAACTGCCGCAGCACCGCCAGCAGCGAGTCGCCGACCAGCATGTCGATCTCGTCGATCAGCAGCACGAGCGGCGCCGCGTCGGCCCCCGCCCAGCGCGTCAACGCCTCGAGCAGCACCTCGTGCGGGCCGTACTGCGTCAGCAGGTCGCGATAGACACCCTCCAGGAACGCGTCGCCCCGCGCCAGCCGCGCCCGCGACGCCAGCCGGCCCAGCACCGTGCGCATCGCCTGTCCGACGTCTTCGCGGGCCGTCTGCGCCACCTCGACGTTGACGTACACGCACCGGCAGCCCTCGGCGTCCAGCCGTTCCCGCAACGCCAGCAGGGCCGACGTCTTCCCCGTCTGCCGGGGCGCGTGCAGCACGAAGTAGCGCTTGTCGCGGACGAGCCGAAGCAGCTCGTCCGCGTCGAGACGGGCCAGCGGCGGAATGCAGTAGTGGTCCGCCGCCACCACCGGGCCCGTCGTGTTGAAGAAACGCATGCTGCGGGCCGTCCTTCCGCCGCGCAGGCCTTCACCCATGCGGCTTCCTTCAACCGGGGAACGGTCGGGCCGATGCCTCCCAGGTTCCTCGAGGCGTCACGTCGGCCCGCGGGTGGTCATCTGCCCGGTGGTTCTCCCCGGCGCCGCGCCTGAGCCTGATCCGACCGCTCGCAGCGGCCTCCACCCGCGCCGCGAGCCTGCGGGCGATGATCCGGTCGTCGTCCCGCTGCAGCCACTCCAGGTTGGTCGTGTCCCGGATGACGACCTCGATGTCGGTCGACAGGTCAACAAGATGCCGCCGGCGCTCCGGTCGACTTCGCCTCGACGTGGACGGTGACCCGGATGCGGCCATCGAGCGTGGCGAGGATCTTCATCAGCCGGTCCAGTGTGAACCGCCCGAGGCTCGCGTTCCGAATACGCGAGAAATCCGCGGCGGCGCATCCGGTGGCGTCCGCGGCCTTGCGGGCCGTGAGCTCGCGCTCATGCAGCACGGCGATGATCCGGGCCGCGACGATTGCCTTGGCCTGCCGCAAATCGGCATGAGGGTCGCCGAAATCGCGGAAGACGTTCCCGCTCCCCGCGACGAGCTCGAAGTCGCTCTCGTGCATGGCAGCAGCTCACTCTTCACTCGTCCCAACCGCGTACGTCAGACGGTTCGGCCGCTGGTCTCGCTCCGCTTGACGGCCTCGGGGGGGACGCGGAGAGGAGTCAACCGGTATACACGGTCCGCGATCCTGGATGCACGCGCAATGTCACCGGCACAGAGGGCATCCCGGACATCGTCGAGCTTGCAGGCGTCCTCAAGTCGCAAGTACGGGGCCCAACCGCCATCCGCTTCCACGAGCTCGACGTCGACTTCGGCCACGAACTCGCCGCCTCGCACGAGTCGCGAGGTCGATCGGATACTCATGGTCGTCTCCTCATCCAAGTCTCGTCCCACCTCGCGGGGTCGGGCCTGTAGGCCGTGACGACGACGGCCGGCGACTCCTGTCCCGCCGGAATGCCCCAGACTAATGAATCGGCCGATCGGCTCCATCTTGCTGCAGGGTGAGACAGCAGCGCCCCTTCGGATAGTCCGGATAGTCTTCAACCACGAGGGCCGTCGCGACCCCGGCGACAACATCGCGAACCCGCACTGCGTCCGCCGCCAACTCCTCGAGTCCGTGAAGCGAGACTCGCACCTCGCCGCGGGCGACCAGCGCCCGGATCTGCTCGAGAGTGCTACTCACGGATGCCGTTCAAGTGACCACGCGCGTCGCTCGCAGGCCCGGGTGGGCAAGGCCGGACGGCAGTCTGTCGCCCACTGCCGCGACGCCTGAATCCGGCGCCGACTGTCCTACCGCTCCGGCAGGGCGAATACCACCAGCCGCTCGTTGCCCCGCGGCTCGCCGCTCGCCGGGGCGGAGACGTTGGCCGCGACGTACTGCCGGCCGTCGCTCCCCGCGTAGGTGATGGGAACGGCCTCCACGTTGTACTCGAACTCGGCCGCCCACAGCTCCTCGCCGGTGCGCGAGTCGAACGCCCGGAAGCGGCGGTCGACGGTGGCGCCGATGAACACCAGCCCGCCCGCGGTGACGATGGGACCGCCGACGTTCCGGCTCCCGACGCGCTGCTTCCCCTCGGGCAGGAGCTCGTCGATGCCCAGCGGCACCTCCCACGCGATCTCGCCGGTGACCGCCTCGACCGCGACGAGGCGCGCCCACGGCGGCTTGAAGCAGGGCAGGGCCCCGAGGCGCTCGCCGTCGGCGTCGAAGATCGGGGCCTCGAACGGCGGACCGGCCTCGCGGACGAAGGCCACCTGGTCGTCGGTGTCCGAGGGGTACAGCTCGTTCTCCGTCATCCAGCCGCTGATGGGCGCGTCCTTCGAGTTGACGAAGATGTAGCCGAGCTCGGGGTCGTAGGCGGTGCCGTTCCAGTTCACGCCGCCCCCGGTGCCGGGGAACACGAGCGACGGCGGGGTGCCCTCCTGCCGGTAGCGGATGGGCGTGTAGGGCCCGTCGTTGTAGTAGCCCACGGTGTCCCACAGCTCGCGGCAGGCGGCGGCGTGCTCGGGCGTGGTGTCGCCGGCGGTGACGATGTCGCCGGGGCCGATGCTGACCCGCGACACCGCGGGGGGCGCGAGGGGAAACGGCTGGGTCGGCGAGTACTGCTCGCCGGGCACGTCGCCGACGGGCACCGGCCGCTCCTCGACCCCGTGGACGGGCTCGCCGGTCACGCGGTTCAGGATGAACATCCAGCCCGACTTGCCGACCTGGGCGAGGGCGGGGATGACCTCGCCGTCGCGCTCGATGTCCATCAGGCCCGGCGACGGCGGCAGGTTGTAGTCCCACAGCTCGCGGTGGATGTTCTGGAAGTACCAGGCGAGCTCTCCACTTGCGATGTCGATGGCGATGGTCGAGTTGGCGAAGAGGTTGTCGCCGGGGCGGTCGCCGCCGTAGAAGTTCGACCCCGGGCTGCTGACGGGCATGTAGACGAGGCCGCGCTCCTCGTCGACGGTGAGGGTGAACGCCCACACGTTGTTCCCGATGCGGTCGCGGAAGCTCTGGTTGCCCCAGGTCTCGCTGCCGAAGTCGCTCTCGGTGGGCAGGGTCGGGAACTCCCAGAGCAGGGTGCCGGCCGCGTCGAGGGCCCGCGGCCAGGCCCGGGCCGGCTCCCCCCCGCCGCGGGGCTGGTTCAGGTGGGGCGCGATGTGCCGCTGCCCGGCCCGAAGGCGCTCGAGCCCAGTATCAGGGTGCCGTCGTAGACCACCGGCACCCCGGTGTAGGGGATGCGCACCGGCGCCTCGCCGCCGTCGCCGAACGCGGGGTCGGGCTCGCCCGTCGCCGCCCTCAGGGCGACGACCTTCGACAGGCTCGTGAAGTAGATGCGGGCCTCGTGGTCGTCGGTGGCCGGCCCGTAGGCGACGCCGCGGAACGACGCCAGCCCCTCGGCCAGCTCGTGCCGCCAGATCTCCTCGCCGGTCTCGGGCCGCAGGGCCACCACCCGGTTCCCCGACGCGAGGTACATCACGCCGTCGACCACGATCGGCGTCACCTGCTGGAAGAGCTCGGCCGGGCTCGGCCCCTCGATGAACCCGTCCTCGGGATGGAATCGGTACGACCAGACCTCCTCGAGCGAGGCGACGTTCGACGCGTCGATCTGGTCGAGGGGCGAGTAGCGGGTGCCGGCGAGGTCGCGGTTGTAGGTCGGCCAGTCGGCGGCGGCGCTCCGCCCCGCGTCCTGCGCCGCGACCGGCGCCGATGCCGTCAGGATGGCCGCCAGCGCCCCGGCCGCCACGCCCGCGAGAAACGAGGGCCGGCGGGACGTACGTCTGCCCGTGATGAATCGCATGGAACTGCCTCCTGTCCGTTCCCGAGAACGCCTCGTCCCGCCGGGGCGGACACGATTCGCTCACTCACGGGTGAAGCGGGCGAGGACGGATTCCGGCGACAGCTTCCGAGCCCGAGCCCCAAGGACCGGCCCGGCGAGCGTCCGGGGTGGCCACCGCGGTCGGGCCCGTCCGCCACGCGATGCGCTGTGTGCCGAACTCGGCTTGCAGGCGCTGGATGCGCTCGTCCAGGGCGTCGCGGATCTCCTCCACGTCGTCCAACACGCCGCGGCCGACCACGCCAGCCAGCTCCGCCTCGGTCGAAGCGTCGATTTCCGCCCGCAACGCCGCAAGCCGGTCGAGGGCTTCCCGGGCCTCGTCCAGACGCTGCCGCCACACCTCGTGGCGGGAGCGCGTGTCCGGCCGCCCGCTCAACTCATCGAGGATCGCGATCTCGTCGCGCGCGATCGCCTCGAGATCGGCAATGGTCTCCAGCAGCGGGCCCCGCACGTCGCCGGCTTCACGCCCGCACCCGAGCGCGGCCAGCATCGCCAGGGCGGCGAGGCCGGCCGCGGCGCGCCCGAGCATGCCCCCTACACGCCGGACAGCGGCTCGAGCGGGAGCCGACCGTTGCTGTGGCCGAGCTGATCGATGGGCACCCCCATCTTGTCGAGCAGGCTCAGGTGCAGGTTGGCCAGCGGCGTGTCCTCGGAGTACCTGACGTGCCGCCCGCCGGTGCCCGCCCCGCCGCCGGCGAGGAGGATGGGCAGGTTGTACGAGGCGTGGGAGTTGCTGTCGGCCATGCCCGCGCCGTAGACGATCATCGAGCGGTCGAGCAGGGTGCCGTCGCCGTCCTGCGTGTTCGCCAGCCGGTCGACGAAGGCCGAGAAGAGCTGCACGTGGTACTGGTTGATCTTCGTCAGCTTGGCCAGCTTCTCGGGGTCGCGCTGGTGGTGCGAGATCGGGTGGTGGGCGTCGGGCACCCCGATCTCCGCGTACGTCCGCCCGGTGATCTCCCGCCCCATCATGAACGTCACGACCCGGGTGAGGTCCGTCTCCCAGGCGAGGGCCATCAGGTCGAACATCAGCTTCGCGTGGTCGCCGACGGTGTCGGGAATGCCGGCGGGCTGGGCCACCACCGGCAGCTCGCGGTCGCTCTGGGCCTCGGCCATCTGGATGCGGCGCTCGATGTCGCGCACCGCGTCGAGGTACTGGTCGAGCTTCGCCTGGTCGCCGGCCCCGAGCTGGCGCGACAGGTCGGCGGCGCGGTCGTTGACCGAGTCGAGGAGGCTCGCGTCCTTCTCGAGCCGCGCCCGGCGGATCGCGGGGTCGGTGCTGCCGGTGTCGCCGAACAGGCGCTCGAACACCGCCCGCGGGTTGTTCTCCATCGGCAGCGGGGTCACGTCGTTGGCCCAGGCGATGGTGTTGGTGTAGGCGCAGCTGAAGCCGTCGTCGCACGACCCCGCGAAGTCGCGGCCGTCGAGGGCGAGCTCGAGGGTCGCGAGCTGCGTCTCGCGGCCGTGCACGCGGCCCGCGAGCTGGTCCATCGAGACGCCGCCCCGGAGGTCCGAGCCGTCGTCGGGCTTCGACGGCACCCCGGTGAGGAACCGGGTCGAGGAGCGGGCGTGCGGCCCCTCGCTCTCGACGCCGTGCATGCCCGACAGCACCTGGACGTGCGGGCGGTACGGCTCGAGCGGCTTCATGATGGTCGGGAACTCGAAGCCGGCGCCCTCGGTGGGCGGCGTCCACTGCGGCATCATCATCCCGTTGGGGACGTACACCACGCCGAGCCGGCGCACCGGGGCCGCCGCCGTCGTGCGCAGGGCCGCGAACGCCGGCACCATCCCGTCGAGCAGCGGCAGCGCGAGCGAGGCCCCGAGCCCTCGGAGCACGGTACGACGGGGAAGCGCCTTCTGGGTGACGATCATGATTCGGTCCTCCGCATCCGGAACGGTGTGCTCTTCACGATGCCGACAATGATAGACGACCAGCGGTAGTCGTCGGTAGCCGCTTCGCGGGTGATGGCCCGCACGGTGGGCCGGTCGTAGTACTCCGGCCCCCGCCCCAGCCCGTAGGCCAGAAGCTTCTCGGTGAGGGTGGACGCGAACTGGTGGCGCCGCTCCATCAGCAGCGACCGCAGCCCCGTCGGCCCGTCGAACGCGCTGCCGTCGGGCAACCGCCCCGACGAGTCGATGGGCAGGCCGGCGGTGCCGGTGGTGCGCCAGCGCCCCACCGCGTCGTAGTTCTCGAGGGCCAGCCCCAAGGGGTCCATCGGCGCGTGGCACACCGAGCAGGCGGGGCTCTCGCGATGGCGCGCGAGCCGGTCGCGCACGGTGGCGGCGCGGCCGTCCTCGCCCCGCTCCGGCAGGTCGGGCACGTCGGCCGGCGGCGGGGGCGGGGGCGTGCCGAGGATGTTGATGAGCATCCACTTGCCGCGCAGCACCGGCGACGTCCGGTTCGGGTACGACGTCACCGTCAGCACGCTGCCGTGCCCGAAGATGCCGCCGCGGCGCTCGGCCAGCTCGTCGTCCAGGCGCACCCGCCGGAAGTGGCTGCCGTAGACGCTGGGGATGCCGTAGTGGGCGGCGAGCCGCTCGTTGACGAAGGTGTAGTCCGCCCCGAGCAGGTCGAGCACGCTGCGGTCCTCGCGCAGCAGGCTGTCGACGAACAGCTCGGTCTCCTGCCGGAACGCCTCGCGCAGGTTCTCGTCGAACTCGGGGAAGGTGATGGCGTCGGGCACGACGCTGCGCAGGTTGCGCAGGTACAGCCACTGGCCCGCGAAGTTGCGCACCAGCTCGGTCGCCCGCGGGTCGGCGAGCATGCGCCGGGCCTGCTGCTCGAGCACCTCGGGGTCGCCGAGCCGGCCCGCCTCCGCCAGGGCGAGCAGCTCGTCGTCGGGGCCGGTCGACCACAGGAAGAACGAGAGCCGCGACGCGAGGTCGAGGTCGCTCAGGGCGTAGGCGGTCCCCGGCCCCGCGTCGACAGGGTCGCGCACCACGCGGAACAGGAAGTCGGGGGCGATGAGCACGCGCTCGAGGGCGAGCTGGATGCCGGCGTCGAAGCTGCCGCCGTCGCGGCCCGCCCGGTAGAACTGCATCAGGGTGCCGAGGTCGCCCGCGTCGACGGGCCGGCGGTAGGCGCGCCGGGCCAGGGCGCCGAGAATCTCGCGCGCGCACCGCTCCTCGTCGGCCGCCGCCTCGCTCTCGGGTCTGCACGTGAAGAGGGCGCGGCGGCTCGGGGTGTCCCCCGGCCCGCCCGCGGTGGTGTAGGGGCCGCCGATGACGACGTGCTCGACCGCCGCATTGCCGTCCCGCATCTCGTTCACGGCCACCGCGAACACGCTCTGCCGCGGCTGCAGCACCCCTTCGGGCTCGGTGAACCGCCGCACGAACGAGACCCCGACGACGCGCGGGCCGGCCTCGGCCTCGAAGCGCACCCGCATGTTGGCGTCGGCGAAGAGCATGTACTCTTCCCACTCGGGGTCGCCGAACAGGTTGCCGCCGTAGCTGGCCGGGGCCTGCACCCCCTCGGGCTCCTCGCCGCCGAAGACGAAGGTGCGGACGAGCTCGCCGTCCAGCCGCACCTCGAGCTCGTGGCGCGAGCCCATGCCCCGCACGTAGTTCACGTAGTTGCGGTGCAGGCGGATCTGGAGGTCGTACTCGCCGTCGACGGGAAAGACGTGGCGGATGGCGATGCCCCCGCGCGACCCGAACGGCAGGTCGTCGCTCATGCGGTCGTCCTGCAGCAGCAGGATGGGGACCTTGTAGGTCTCCGCGGCCGGACCCGCCGGGGCCTCGCCGAGCGCGGTCCGGCCGATCTTGCGCGCGGCCGACAGGTAGCGCTCCATGAGGGCGGACGAGACGGTCAGCACGTCGGCGTTGTTGTCGAAACCGTACTCGTCGAAGTCGTCGGCCGGCAGCAGGTCGTCGACGTCGACGTCCACCGCCAGCAGGTCGCGCACCGCGTTGGCGTACTCGGCCCGGTTCAGCCGGTGCACGGCCTGGGTGCGTCCGGGGTCGGGCGCGGCGAGGGCGACGCGGTCGATCTCGGACTCGAGCCATCCCGCCACCCGGTCGTAGGTCTCGGCGTCGGGTCGGGGACGGCCGACCGGGGGCATCGCGCGGGTGCGCAGCTTCGCCACCACCTTCTCCCACAGCTCGGCGTGGCCGGCGACGTCGGAGAGATCCTGGCCGTCGAGGCTCAGGCCGGCGGTCCGGAGCCGGTCGTTGTGGCAGGTCAGGCAGTAACGGTCGACGGTGGCCCCGAGCAGGTCGGCGCCGTCGGCAGCGGGCTGGGCAAGCGCCCCGGTCGCGGCGAGGGCCGGCGCCAGAACCACGGCCGTGACCACGGCCGCGCGGGAACGGAAGCCTGGCCAGACAGCCAGCATCATCAACCCTCCTGACCCGCCAATCGTCGCCGAACGCGACCGCGAGGTCGCGCTGCGGCCTCCGCCTGGCGCCCAACCAACCCTGTCAGGCGCCTGCACGTTCTACGGCGCAGAGGCCTGGCACGCCGCCGAGAATCCGCGCTGACCGTTGCGACGCGACACGCCCGCATGCCAACGGGGCGCCGGTCGGGCAACGGGCGTGAGAGCGGCAAGATGCCATTCGAGAAGAACGGCTGCTGCACTCTTGGTCGATGTCACTGTGGAACGGCGATTCCGCCACCGATCAACTCGGTGATAGTCTGGCCGAACCCCGGCACGGTGTCAATCGAGGGCGATCCGGGGACCGCTTCGCGGATATCATTCCCGGGACGCGACGGACCTCGGACATGCCGCCCACCCTGGATCGGCATAACTCGGGTCTGCCGGCAGTCTACGGCATCGAAGCCAATCGGTTCCTGACATGCCGCTCACGCCGGGTAGCAGAATCGGCATCTACGAGGTCACCGGCTCGCTCGGCGCCGGCGGCATGGGCGAGGTCCACCGCGCGCGCGACACCACCCTCGACCGCGACGTGGCCCTGAAGGTGCTGCCCGAGGCGTTCAGCGCCGACCCCGAGCGGCAGGCGCGCCTCGAGCGCGAGGCCAGGGTGCTGGCCTCGCTGAACCACCCGAACATCGCGCAGATCTACGGCTTCGAGGAGAGCGCCGAGTCGCGGGCGCTGGTCCTGGAGCTGGTCGAGGGCCCGACCGTCGCCGACCTCATCGAGCGCGGCCCCCTTCCCCTCGACGACGCGCTGCAGATCGCGTGGCAGATCGCGTCGGCCCTGCAGGCGGCCCACGAGGCAGGCGTCGTGCACCGGGACCTCAAGCCGGCCAACGTCAAGGTGCGCGAGGACGGGACCGTCAAGGTGCTCGACTTCGGCCTCGCCAAGGCGCTCGACCCGGAGCCGGCACCCCAGGCGGACGTTTCGCAATCGCCCACCCTCACCGTCTCGGCCACCCGCATGGGCGTGATCATGGGGACGCCATCCTACATGTCGCCCGAGCAGGCCGCCGGCACCGCCGTCGGCATCGGCACCGATCTCTGGTCGTTCGGCGTCGTGCTCTACGAGATGCTGGCCGGCGAGCGCCTGTTCGGGGGCGAGACGGTGCCCCACGTGCTGGCCCGGGTGCTCGACCGCGAGCTCGATCTGTCGAACCTGCCGCCGTCCACCCCCGCACCCGTCAGGCGGGTGCTGCGCCGCTGCCTCGAGAGGGACCAGCGGCGGCGCATGCGGGACGCGGGCGAGGCGATCAGCGATCTGGAGGCGGCGCTGAAGCCGGAGGACGCGACCGCCGACGGCGGGACCGCCCCGACCGCCCCACCGCCGGTGTCCGGGTGGCGCCAGCGGACCGCGTGGGCCGCCCTGGGTCTGGCCCTCGGCGCAGCCGCGGCGGGCCTGGCGCTGTGGGCTCTCGCGCTGCCGCCGGCGCCGTCCGACGTCCGGCGCCTCTCCCTCGACCTGCCGTCGCCGATGGCGCGCGGCACCACCTTCGCGCTCTCGCCGGACGGCTCGACGCTGGCCTACGTCGGCCGCGACGGCCGGAGCCGGCGCCTGATGGTCCGCCGTCTCGACCAGGCCGACGCGCAGCCGCTGGCCGGCGCCGAAGGCGCGCTCGACCCGTTCTTCTCGCCCGACGGGGCCTGGATCGGCTTCTTCGCGGGCGGCGGGCCGGCGGGCCCGACGGAACGGCTCCAGCCCCGCTGGACCCTGATGAAGACTCCGGCGGCCGGCGGGGCGCCGGTGGCGCTCGCCGAGAACGTCCCCGCCATCGGCGCGAGCTGGGGGGACGACGATCGCATCGTCGTCGGCGCCCTGGGCGGCCTGCTGGCCGTGCCGGGCGACGGCGGAACGCCGGAGGCGCTGCTGCCGGACGGAACGGTCCCCGAGCTCGCCGCGTGCATGGCGCCCCACGTGCTTCCGGGCTCCTCGGCGCTGCTCTTCGTGGAGTTCGTGCCCGACGGAGAGCTGCAGCTCAAGGCGGTGGACCTGCCGACGGGGGAACCGCGCCTCGTGGCGTCGGCAGTCACGGAAGCGACCTACGCGCCGACGGGCCACCTCCTGCTCCGCGAGGTCCGGCAGGCGCCGGGCCGGCGCGGACCCGCCAGCGCGACGCTCATGGCCGCCCCCTTCGACGCCGGGCGCCTCGAGCTGACCGGCCCGGCCGTCCCCGTCGTCCCGGACGCTGGCCTCAGCGCCTGGGCCGGCGACGGCACGCTCGTCTACGCGGTCGACGCCTTCTATCCCGCCGAGGGCCGCCGGACGCTGGCCTGGGTGGACCGCGAGGGGGGCGAGGAGCCGCTGCCGGCGCCGCCGCGCGCGTACCGCACGCCGCGCGTCTCGCCCGACGGCGACCGCATCGCGCTGGCCGTCACCGCCGCCAACGGCAACGACGCCGACGTCGTCATCTACGACGTCTCCCGCGAGGCGTCGAACCGCCTGACCTTCGAGGGGTGGAACGTCAACCCGCTCTGGTCGCCCGACGGCCGGCGCGTCGTGTACACGACCGCCGGCGCCGACGGGTTCGGCCTGTTCCGGAAGGCGGCCGACGGCACGGGGCAGGCCGAGCGCCTGACCTCGACCGGACGGATGCAGACGGGGGCGGCGTGGGTGGAGGCCCCCGACACCCTCGTGGTCTCTCACGCGGCCGGCATGACGGACGTGGACATTCACCGGCTGGCGCTCGACGGCGGGGTCTCCGAGCCGCTGATCGCGACCGCCTTCGCGGAAGCGCTGCCCGCCGTCTCCCCCGACGGCCGCTGGATCGCCTACCAGTCGAACGAGTCGGGCCCTCCCGCCGTCTTCGTGCGGCCGTTCCCCGACGTCGGCGGCGGCAAGTGGCAGGTGTCGCAGGGCCCCGGCCTCGCGCCGGCGTGGTCGCGGGACGGCCGCGAGCTCTTCTACGTCGCCGTCGGTCCGGCCGGCAGGGCGATGATGGCGGTCGAGTACGACGGCGACCCGTCGTTCACCTGGTCGCGCCCCGAGAGGTTGTTCGACCTGCCCCGCGGCATGGACTTCGGGGTGGCGGCGGTCAGCCGGCAGTGGGACCTGGCGCCGGCCGGCGATCGGTTCCTCATGATCAGGGAGGACGAGGACGCACCCGGAGACGACCCGCGCCAGGGGCCGACGGAGCTCGTCTACGTCGCCAACTGGTTCACGGAGCTCGCCGAGCGGGTGCCGGTCCCGTGAGTGCCCTCGCGCCCTCGCCGCTCCCTGCCACGCAGACGCCTCGCCGATCCCGGGGCTTCGCCAGGGGTCCGCGACGTTCCTCGATGGGCAGACCCCTGGCGGCCGCACGAGTCCGGCCGGCTTCGCCGCAGCCCGCGGCGGTTCCCCTTGCAGCCGGTGCCACGCTGTGGTAAAAGCACCCCTGAGAACGACCGTCTACACGACACGCTGGCGACGTAGGACTCCGTGTTGTCGCCGGCGAGGTTTACCGAACTGAGAACGACCGTCTACACGACACGCACGCGACCCGGGCCGCCAAGGAGATCCTGAATGAAGCTCACGCGCACGCTCGCCGCTCTTCTCGCGTTCGGCATCGTCTCGGCCTCCGCCGCCACCGGCCACGCCGAGAACGGCGCCGAGGCGGTGACCTACTACAAGGACGTGCTGCCGATCATGCAGGAGAACTGCCAGACCTGCCATCGGCCGTCCGGCGCCAACATCAGCGGGCTCGTCGCCCCGATGTCGTTCATGGACTACCGCGAGACGCGGCCCTGGGCCCGCTCAATCGCGAGCAAGGTCGAGTCGCGCGAGATGCCGCCGTGGTTCGCCTCGGCCCCCAAGGGCGTGTTCGAGAACGAGCGCGGCCTGAGCGACGCCGAGATCGACACCATCCTGAGCTGGGTCGCGGCCGGCGCGCCCGCGGGCGACATGGCCCATGCCCCGCCCGCCGCGCAGTTCGCGGAGGACGCCAACGACGGCTGGACCCTCGGCACCCCCGACTTCGTCGTCAAGATGCCCGAGCCGTATCTGGTCGCGGACGACATCTACGACATCAACATCACCTTCTACACGCAGCTGACCGAGGACATCCTGCCCGAGGACACGTGGGTCAAGGGCTGGGAGTTCCGGGTCGGCGACAACGCGATCACCCATCACATGTGCTCGTCGATGATCGCGCCCGGCGCCTTCATCCCCGAGGGCGCGGTGGAGGACGAGGGCGCCGACGTGGCCGGCAGCCAGCTCCTGAGCTGCGTGGCCGAGGGCGGCGAGCCCGACATGCTGCCCGAGGGCTTCGGGGTGCTGCTGGAGACGGGGTCGAGCATCTCGTTCAACATGCACTACCACAAGGAGCCGGCCGAGGGCTCGGCGATCTGGAGCGATCCCGAGATCGCGTTCTGGGTGGCCGACGAGCCGGTGCAGCACAGGGTCATCAACGACACCCTCTACAACCGCGGGTTCGAGATTCCGCCCAACCACCCGAACTACCGCGTGGGGTCGTCGCGCGTCCTCGACAAGGACACCCTGGTGCTGACCCTCTGGCCGCACGCCCACCTGCGGGCCGTGGCCGCGCGCTACACCGCGTTCTATCCCGACGGCACCGAGGAGCTGCTGCTCGACGTGCCTCACTACGACCAGAGCTGGCAGGTGACCTACAAGTACAAGGAGCCGAAACTGCTGCCGAAGGGGACGCGCATCGATGTCGACTTCTGGTACGACAACACCGCGGAGCGCGCGTCTCGCCGCAGCTTCAACCCGAACCGATTCGTCGGCTACGGGCCCCGGACCGACGACGAGATGTCGCTCGGGTTCATCGGCTACGCCGAGATCGACGAGCCCGCGGCGATGCCGACCACCGACAACGACTGACGCCGGCGCCGCCGGTTGTGACGTGGCTTCACGGCAAGGGCGGGGCCGATGGGTCCCGCCCTCGCTTTTTGTGCGGGGACCATCCGGACTCTGCGGGTGCGTCACGACTCTGGGGAGAGCGTGAGACTTCCGGGGACCGTCTCGACTCTCGGGAGACGTCTCGATGTCGGGGAACATCACGATTCTGCGGGGAACATCGCCATGCCGACCATCGCTGACAGCCATCCTGCCCGTCGCGGCCGGCGTGCGCTCCCGCCCATGCGCCCCCTTCCGCCCGCCGGGGATGTCGAAGGCGGGCGAGGGACAGCGGTTCGGCTCGGCTTCCTGCGCGTGTGCGCCACCTTCCTCGCCGCGGGCTGCGGCCTGACCGCCATGGCGGCGGCGCTCGCCGGCGCGCAGACACCGCCGCCGACCGAGGAGGCGGACGGGCTCGTTCACGCCGTGCTGGTCCTGGAAGGACAGGAGATCCGCGTGGCGTTCCCGCCCGACCTCGACGCGGACGGCCCCGCCTACGCGGAGCTGCTCGCGGGCACGGCGGTGCGCGTCGGGAGCTTCCGGGGGCATCGCGCCCTGCGGATGGGCACGCTCGAGGCCGACCTCGAGGCGCTGGCCGCCGAACGGGCCGCAGCAGCGGCGCGCATCGAGGCCGAAGCGCGGGCGGCCGCGGCCGGTCAGGACGAGCCGGCGGAGGACGATGCCGCGGAGGAGCCCGGCGAAGCGGGGGCCGATGCCGAGCCGGAACCGGCCGAGCCACCCGATCCCGAGCTGTGGATCGCGAGGAACGCCGAAGGCTGGCGGCTGGAGATCCGAACCGCCGGCGCGGCCGACGGCGGCGGGGGGACCGTCCACGTCGTGCCGCTGCAGCATCGGGAGGCCGCCGCGGCAGCGCCCGTGTTCACCGCCTCGGCGCACGCCACCGCGGCCGAGACGGGCCGGCTCGAGCTGCGCTGGGGACGCCAGGCGTGGAGCAGCGACTTCCGCTTCGACGAGCTGCCGCCGCCGCCCCGCCGCCCGCGGGTCTCCGGGCGCGGGACCGCCCGCCAAGCCGCGGACGACAACACCCCGACGTCCCGGAACAACATGCTCAACGAGCGCAACGAGACGGCCATCGTGCTGCCCGACGGGGCGCGCATCTCCATGTTGTACTGGAAGGGCATCGACGTCGAGGACGAGGACTACCCGCGCATCGCCGACACCCCCGATGGAGCCGTCGTCGGAATGATCCGCGCCCCCGTCCTCCGCCTCAAGTCCGACGTCTCGCTGCGGTTCGGCGACGCCGACGTCCCCACCGGCAATCTCGCCGCCGGGTTCGCCGGCGCCTACGGCGTCTGGCTGCGCCGCACCGGCTCGGGCTGGCGCTTCGTGTTCAACCACGAGCCCGACTCCTGGGGCACGCAGCACGATCCGGACTTCGACGCGGGCGAGACCCGGGTCGATTACTCGCGCACCGCCGGCTCCTTCCGCCCCCTCGGCGCCACCCTCGTCCCCACCGGCGACGACCGGGGGCGCCTCGTCGTCCACTGGGGCCCCCACGAGTGGGCCGCCGACTTCACCGTCGTCCGCTGAGCATCCTGCTCGGCCGTCTCCTCTCCGCACCAGCTCAAGTCGGTGGTCGACGCCGACGGCGAGCTGGTGTCGCCGGCCCGCGTGGGTCCGGACGATGAGCCGGCCGCCGTGCATCCGATCGTGCAAATCGTTCGATTGGATCGTAGGATTCGCTCGATGCCGGCCGACGGGACGCGCACGCCTCCGTCGGCCGCACGCATCCACCGGACGTCGCGCCGGCCGCGTGCAATCGAGTCATGACCGACCAACGCTCCGAACCGTCCGCGGCGTCGAGCTATCCGGCCCGGCTGGCCATCGACTATCCGGAGGACGGGCTGAATCCCGCCACCACCGCGTTCCGCCTGTTCCTGGTGATCCCGATCGTCGTGGTGGCCGCGTTGCTGACCGGCGACCCCATCGATTGGGGTCGGGACGAGGTCGGTGGCACTGAAGTCGTGACCTCCACGGACGGCACCAGAATGGCGATCTCCACGGGCGGCGTCCTGTTCTTCCCGACGCTGCTGATGCTCCTGTTCCGCCGCAAGTACCCCCGGTGGTGGTTCGACTGGAACCTGGAGCTGAGCCGTTTCCTGACCCGCGTCGGCGCCTACTTCCTGCTGCTCCGCGACGAGTACCCCTCGACCGACGAGGGCCAGGCCGTCCACCTCGATCTCGATTACCCCGACGCCGCGCGCGACCTGAACCGCTGGCTGCCGCTGATCAAGTGGCTGCTGGCGATTCCGCACTACATCATGATCATGCTGCTCGGGGTGGTCACCCTGGTGCTGGTGATCTTCGCCTGGTTCGCTATCCTCTTCACTGGCCGCTACCCTCGGGAAATCTTCGACTTCGTGGTCGGGGTGTCGCGCTGGACGTGGCGCGTCCACGCCTACGCGCTCCTGCTCGCGACCGACCGCTACCCGCCGTTCAGCCTCGAACCCTGAGCCCGCGGGAGTGGTTGCGCGCGGGCGGCGGAAGCGCCGGAGCGACGGCCCGTTACCGTTCCGTGCCGGACCCGGCGAGACCGTCAGAACCGGAACAGGCGGTTGAACTTGACGACGAAGCCGCGGTTGCGGAGGTCGAGGCCCCGGTCGGGGCGGAACCCGTTGGTGACGTCGCGGTCGTCGGTGTAGACCACGAAGAGCTCGCTGCCCGGGCTGTACTCCCAGCGCAGCCGCAGGTTGCTGCTGAACGAGTTGTCGGCCGAGTTGTACTGCAGCAGGCCGCTGAAGAACATCCGCGGGTTGAACGCGTAGTTCACCCGCGTCACCGCCAGGTTCGACTGGAACTTCCCGAACGGGGTATCGATCCAGTTGAACGACACCGTCGGCTCGACCGACATCTGCGGCAGGATGCCGATGCGGCCCTGGCTCAGCTCGAGGCTCGTCAGCTCGCCCCCGAAGTAGTCGCCCCGCCTCAGCGCCACCCGGCCGTTCGCCCGGCGCTGCTGGCCGATGCTGTACGCCACCTGGTAGTCGGCGAAGCTGTAGCCCCCCGCGGGTATCCAGAAGTCGGAGCCGGGCGGCCTGAAGGGCTCGAGGAGCAGCTCGTAGTTGTCGGTCGCCATGAAGGTGAGCTGGTCGCTCGACTCGAACTCGGTCTGGAACGACAGCAGGCGCTGGCGCGTCTCCAGCTGGGTCACGTCGGCCATCAGGATGTAGTCGACGGCCCCCTCCAGGCTGAACT
This sequence comes from Vicinamibacterales bacterium, assembly GCA_965207675.1. Taxonomy (GTDB): domain Bacteria; phylum Acidobacteriota; class Vicinamibacteria; order Vicinamibacterales; family UBA8438; genus JAJEEA01. The sequence continues at coordinate 687,581 of CBDBMY010000011.1, read as the reverse complement.
GGCGGACGCTCTCGATCGACGCCGGCCGCGGGCTGAACCGACCCGACACGTAGGTGCGCCTGAAGTTGTCGCGGCGGAGGAAGCCGACCTCGGGCAGGAAGTTGTCCTCGACCAGCAGGTGGTCGACCTGCAGGCCGTAGCGGTCGGCCGCGTAATCGAACTTGCCCTGGTAGCTCGTGTCCCTGCCTTCGTACTCCGGACTCGGCACCTGCGTGCGTGCGAAGTAGCTGATGAAGTTGACGTTCTCGAGGAACGCGAAGGTGCCGTCGACGCCGTAGGCCTGGCTCGCCTGCCCCGGTGCCGCCCGCGACACCGACCGGTTGGTGAACATGCCCCCGATGGAGCTCCGCCGGAGGATGTCGCGGCGCAGCCGCACGACCGTGAAGTTGGTCGGCTCGCTGGCCGAGACCACCTCGTCGCCGGCGTGGATGTTGAGGGCCCCGACGTCGAACTGCCCGACCTTCCCCGTCACCCTCGCGCCCCCGACGATGGGCACCACGCGGCCCCGCTCGAGCCCGATCTTCCGGCTGTAGAAGAGCTGCGGCACGTTCGCGTCGCCGAAGACCCCGCCGCCGCCACCGCCGCCGAGACCGCCGAAACGGCCCGTGACCCCGCCCCGCGCGAAGCCGAAGATGCCCCGCCCTTCCAGGAAGAACTCGCGCTTCTCGGGGAAGAACAGCGGGAACCGCGTCAGGTTGACCTGTCGCTCGTCCACCTCGACCTGCGCGAAGTCGGTGTTGTACGTGAAGTCCGCGGTCAGGTTCTCGGTGATGCCGTACTTGACGTCGAGGCCCCCGGCGCCGCTCCGCTCGTTGTTCACCGCCGGGCTCGCGGTCAGGTCGGTGGAGATGCCCCCGATGCCGTAGGGCTTGACCTCGATGTTGCGGCTCGCCGGGGGCGGCTCGAGGCCGACGAGGGTGCCCGCGGCCGAGACGCGGAAGATGCCGGACGAGCCGCTGCCCCCGCCGGCCGAGATGGGCAGCCGTGTCAGGTAGACCCACTCGTTCTTGCGCCGGATGGCGCGCCGGAGCTGGATGCCCCAGAGGTGGGGCGGCTCCGAGCGGTAGCGCAGGGTCTTGAACGGGATCTCCATCTCGACCGTCCAGCCGCCGGCGAAGCGACCGGTCCGCACGTCCCACACCGGGTTCCAGTCACTGTTGGGGTTGCCCTCGTTCGTGAACTGCTGGTCGGCGCGGGCGCCAAGGGGGTTCGTGTAGAAGTTGAAGCCGTTGCGGCGGTCGTAGAAGGTGTCGAAGAAGGCGGTGAACGTGTCGTTCTGGCGGAGCTGGCTGGTGTCGCGGCGCATCTCGTTCGCGATCCACTGGCTCTCGGGGGCCGAGTCCCACACCCGGGCGGAGACGTAGACGTTGGTGTCGTCGAACGTGATCCACGCCTCGGTCCGCTCGGTGGCGGGGGCGCCGATGTCGGGCACCTGCTGGATGAAGCCGGTGATCGGCGGCACCGTCTCGTAGACCCCCTCGTCGAGCACCCCGTCTAGGTTGATGCCCTCCGCGAGCCGGATCGCCCGCACGGTGGTGCGGCCCTCCTCGTCGCGCGTCATCACCTCGGGGGCGACCGGGGCGGGCGGTCCGTCGATGAGCGACGCGAGCGACGCGGTGCCGCCCAGGAAGCCGCCGGGGGCCACGGCGCCGGCCGCGACCGGCGGGGCCGGCGCTGCCGCCGCGGGCGCCGGGGCCGCTGACCCCGGGGCCGGCGCGCCCGCGAAGGGGTCGGCGCCGGGGACCGTCCGAGCGCCGGGGCCGCCCGGGACCATCCGAGCCGCACCGGGACCGCCCGGGACCGTCCGAGCGCCGGGGCCGCCGAGGGCAGCCGGCCGGTCCGGAGCCGACAGCGGCCGCCCGGACGAAACGGCCCTGCCCGACAGCGCGGTCCCCGCGGAAGGCGGGGCTCCCGCGGGCGATGCCGACACGCCGGCCGCGGGACTCTCCCTCGAGGCGCCCGCCCGTCCGACCGGCGCCCCGGGCTCCGCCAGCGCGGCCACGAGGCGGTCCTGCAGATCGAACAGGTCCTGCGCGGCGCCGTCGACGATGGCGGAGCGTACGACGTCGCCGCCGGCCGCCGACACGACACGAGCAGTGATGCGAAGCTGACTCCCGAATCGCTGGTAGGCGCCCACGAGGACGTGCGGCACGTCGAGAGTGCGGCCGACCTCGACGGCCTCGTCGGCCGAGACCGGCGCTGCCGGCGGTGCATCGCCCGCCGCCGCTCCTCCCCGCTGCACGACGACCGCGGTCCCGGCGGGGAACCCCGCCACGACGGCCTCGGCGATGCCCTGGCCCATCCAGTCGTCGGCGGGACTTCCCGTCAGGTTGGTGAACGGCACGACGGCCACCGTCCCCGCCGGCGGCGCGGCGAACGGGACCGCGGACCGCTGCGCCGGCGCGGGGGCCGCCGCCAGCGCCATCCCGACCAGCACCGCCCATGCCGGGGCCATCCGATGCACTCGTCTCGCTCCCACGTTCACCCTGCTCCTCGTCAGTGCGGACAACGGCCGTGGCGGCACGCGGCAACAGGCACCGCCGTCTTCGACGCGACGTACTCCATTGACCTCGGCTGCTCCGCGGAGTCGCCCGATCCGCCGTGAGTCACCCGCGATGCGCTCCGTCGCCCCGCCTCGTCGGGCGGCGCGCTGGACGCCCGCCGGCGCCCTCGCTGCGACGCGGGATTCAGCCACGGGATGCCGATGCCCTTCCGACCCCTCGGAGCCCGAAGGCCGAGGCCAAGCCCGGCGGCCGCCCGCCGCGGATCCCTGACTCAATAGGATACGTCCAATCCAGTCAGTCGTTTACCGGGCCGGGCACCGGCGGGTCGCGTGACGCTATAATCCATCCCGTTCAGCAGCTCGACGACATGGCCCGAAACCGGCCTGAATGCCCACACGAGGGGCGGGGGAAGGACCTGGGAATGGCTTCATCACGACGACGCTTCCTGATGCACGCGGCCGCCATGGGCGGCGCCGCCCTGGCCCGGCCCGCTTCGGCCCTGGCGGAGCCCGCGGGCGCCCGACGCGGCGCCCCGGACACCTTCTCTCCTCCCGAGCTCCTGGCCCGTCAGGCCGCCCGGAACCGGACCGCGGCCGCGGCGGTACGACCGCCGGCAGCGTCCGCGGCGGCGGCCCCCGCCGCGCGGGCGGCGCAGCCCGACGACCGCGACTACGCCGCCATGTACCGCGACCGCCGCAACTGGGGCCGCTGGGGCGACGACGACCAGGTCGGCGCCGTCAACCTCATCACCGCCGAGAAGCGCGCCGCCGCCGCCGGCCTCGTGCGCACCGGCCGCACCGTCTCGCTGAGCCGCGTCTTCGAGCCGCCGCAGCACTTCATCACCAAGGACTCGCTCGGCGGGAACGGCGGCTACGTCATGGACTACCTGGGCTTCATCTACCACGGCTCGACCGTGACCCACATCGACGCCCTCTGCCACATCTGGGACGAGGACGGCATGTGGCAGGGCCGCGACCACGACGTCGAGATCGACACGCAGGGCGCCCACTTCGGCGACATCACCCACTGGAGCCGGGGCATCATCACCAAGGGGGTCCTGCTCGACGTGCCCCGCCACCGCGGCGAGCCTCACGTGACGGCGGACCGTCCCGTCCGCGGCGACGAGCTCGAGGCCATCGCGGCCGCGCAGGGAGTTACTGTGGAGCCCGGGGACGCGCTGCTCGTCCACAGCGGCTGGGCGTCGTACATGCAGAGCGGCGACGACGGCAGCCAAGGGCGGCCCGGCCTTCACCCGAGCTGCGCCGAGTTCATCCGCGACCACGACGTCGCCCTGCTCGGCTGGGACCTCATGGACGCCCGCATGGGCGCCGCCGACCTGCCCTGGCCGGTCCACGGGGTGCTCTTCAACTTCGGCGTCGCCCTGCTCGACAACGCGCGCCTCGAGCCCATCGCCGACGCCTGCGCCGAGGAGGGCCGGCACGAGTTCATGTTCATGCTGCTGCCCCTCAACGTCGCGCGCGGTACCGGCAGCCCCGCGAACCCGATCGCGATGTTCTGACGGATCGGCGACTCGAAGAGGTTCGGGCTTGCCGAGAACGGATGGTCAGGCGGGTGCCCGTTCGACGACGGCCCGGATCCGGACGGCGCCGGAGCGGCGGCGACGGTGTCGATCTCACGAGTGAAGGACGACGTGAGCATGGAGCCTCCGTCGACCTCGCCGGAGGCCTGAACGGAGGTCACGTCCTCGAGAGCCTGCTCTTCGGCGTCACCACGGCAGACGCCCTCTGGAGGAAGCTGGATACGCCGATGACACACTGGGCAGCGGACCGGGAACGACACAGAGGAGCGCGCAGCCGATCTGAAGCCACGACACGACCCATTCCGCGCTTGATTCCCGCCCTCGTGCTGGCCGGCTGGGCGGCCGCTTGCGGCGCGCCGGACGATGACGGCGCCGGCGACGATTACCTGTCGCCCAACCTGCGCGCCGCCGTCGAGCAGCTCAAGGTCGACGTCGCGGCGAGCCCGACCGACGAGACGACCATCGCCGAACGCGCGCGCATCCTCGACGAGTGGGTCGACGCCTACGCCCTCGGCGGCGGCGAGGTCGGGCTGGAAGGCCCCCGCGTGCGGCTGCAGGCGACCCTGCCTCCGACGGGTCGGGCGGCCCTCGCCCAGGGCGCGATCGTCGACCGGCTCGTCCGCCAGTTCACCCTGCACGACGAGCCCGGCGCCCTCGGCGAGCTCGCGGCCGAGTCGCTCGGCCCGTTCGAGGCGCGCAGCCACCGGTCCATCCGCCAGACGTGGACGGCGGGGACGCGCGCGGTCGAGACCGGCGGCGGCTTCTGGGTGGCCCGGCACTTCAACATGAACTACGGCCCCTTCCAGACCGACGACCCCGCCGCCGAGGGCTACGTGACCATCGCCACCACCGATGGCGACGCCACGTTCGAGCCCGACGTCTACATGGCGCGTGGCCCCCACGGCGGGTTCCGGGCGCCCGAGCCGGCCCTCGTCTTCCGCCTCGCCTCGGGCCGGCTCGACCCCGGCGAGTCGGTCACCATCACCTACGGCGACACCGGCGGCGGCGGGCCGGGGCTGCTCATGACCGGCACGTCGAGCGCGCGCATGCCGCTGCCCCTCTACGTCGACCTCGACGCGTCGGGCGAGTGGCGGCCGCTGCCCATCCTGCCCTTCGTCGTCAGCGGGACGCGGGTGGCCGGCGTGCACGGCTTCGCCCCCAGCGTCGTCGCGCCCGGCGAGCCGTTCGAGCTGTCGGTGCGGGCCGAGGACGCGTTCTTCAACCGCGCCACCGGCGACATCCCCGCCTTCGAGGTCCTGGTCGACGGCGCGGTGCGCGCCACCACCCCCGCCGGCGCGGAGGCCATCACCCTCGTGCCCCTGACCCTGGACGAGCCGGGGCCGCACTGGATCACCCTCCGCTCCGAGGACCGCGAGATCACCGGCGACGCCAACCCGGTCCTCGTCGTCGAGAATCCGGAACGCCGCATCTTCTGGGGCGACACCCACGGCCACTCCGGCTACGCCGAGGGCATCGGCACCATCGACTTCTTCATGACCTTCGCGCGCGACGACGCCCGGCTCGACTTCGTCACCCACTCCGAGCACGACGTGTGGCTCGACGACGCCGAGTGGGAGTTGTCGAAGGCGGCGGTCGAGGCGTTCGACGACCCCGGGCGGTTCATCCCCTATCTGGGCTGGGAATGGACGCGGCCGGCCCGGTTCGGCGGCCACCACAACGTGCTGTACCGGAACACGACGGACCGCACGCCGGTGTCCGCCGTCGAGTTCCCCACCCTGTCCGAGCTCTACCAGGGCCTGCACGCGCGCTACGACCCCGACGACGTGCTCGTCATTCCCCACGCGCACAACCCCGGCGACTACCGCCAGTCGGACCCGCAGCTCGAGCCGCTCATCGAGATGATGTCGATGCACGGCACCTTCAACTGGTTCGTCCGGCAGTACCTGTCGCACGGCCACCGCGTGGGCCTCATCGCCGCCTCGGACGACCACCTGTCGCACCCCGGCTACTCCGCCCCGAACCGCGACTCGCTCGCCCAGCGCGGCGGCCTCGGCGCGGTGATGGCCCCCGAGCGCTCGCGCGACGCCATCTTCGACGCCATGAAGCAGCGGCGCACCTATGCGACGACCGGCGACCGCATCATCCTCGACTTCACCGTCAACGGCACCGCGATGGGACAGGAGGCCGAGTACGCCGACGTCCGCGAGGTCGAGGGCCGGGTCGTCGGCACCGCGCCCATCCGGTCGGTCGAGCTGCTGAAGAACGACGAGGTCATCTGGAGCGAGGAGTACGCGGTGGGCCGCGGCCGGCCCGCCGACACCGAGCAGTGGCTGCTGTCGTTCTCGTCCGGCGAAACCCCGGTCCACCCCGGCGACGCCCCGCGCGGCTGGCGCCACTGGCGCGGCGAGGTGCGGGTGACCGGGGCCGGGGTCGACGCCGTCAACGCCACGGACTTCGTCAACCCGACCACCCAGTTCCTCGAGCGGACCCGTAACGGCGCGCGCTTCGCCACCCACACCCGAGGCGACAGCAGCTCGCTGCGGCTCACCCTGTCGGGCATCCGCCCCAGCGTGGCCGTCACCGTCGACCTCGAGGAGACGGCCGAGACCGGCTCGGCGCCGCCCTTCTACCGGCCGCGCGCGGTCATCCCCGCCAGCCGGGTGCGGATGACCCTCAACGCCGGCGGCATCTCCCGCGCGATGCCCATCGACGACTACCCCGACGACCGCGTCACCCTGCGCCGCCTCATCCGCAACGGCCCCCGCGACGTCAGCTTCGACTACACCGACGAGGACACCCCGCGGCAGGGCGACTACTACTACGTGCGGGTGCGGCAGGTGAACGACGCCATGGCGTGGTCGAGCCCCGTCTGGGTGGGGGGCTATCCGTCGCGGTAGGCGGCTCCGTACGGGCGCCGAGACGGTTGGCGGCACCGGGGCACGGGCGGTCCGGAGTCAGGGCGCGACGCGGGCGCAATACCGCTGAAGCTGCTCCAGGTCGCGCTGCATCCCCAGGAGCGTCAGGCGTTCCCGCCGCATGTCCATGTAGGCGGCGTCCCGGCAGAGCGAGGGAGAGAGCAGCGACCTCGTCATGCCCGACGGCGGCCCGAGATACAGGACGGCGTCGAACTGCTCCTCGGCGGGCAGCGAGCGCCACTCGTCGCGCTGAATCGGCACGATGCGGCCGTCCCGGATCGTCGCGCGGGGCGGGTCGGTCGGGGAGAACGCCGTGAAGTCCGCCGCCCCGAGCACGGTGCCGCGCACCGCCGCGAGGCTGGGCGCGGGCCACGACGGCGCGTCCCGCTGCAACGCCTGCAGGTCGACCCCCACGGTCGGCCAGACGACGAACGCGCGCACGTCGCCCCCGCGCTCGAGCTGCTGGACGAGGGTGTGGAGGTTCCGGTCTTCGACGAGCTCGTAGTTGGAGAACAGGTTCCGCCGCTGCAGGTGCATGGCGCCGTAGACGACGAGGGCGCGCCTTCCCTTGTCGAGCACCTCGCGCCGGATCAACGACGCCGGGTAGGTGTCGCGGAGCTCGAGCCACCTCTGGTGGTCCGCCCGCGTCTCCACCGCATCCCAGTCGATCGGGGGGTCGCCGAGCAGCACGCGGAGCCGGCGCTCTGTTGGAAGGGCCGCGTTGACCTCGCGCACCGCCCGGAAGAACGCATCCGTGATCGGCCGATCGTTGCCCGGTCCGGGCTGCGTGGTGTTCCGCCAGACCCGGCGCAGCTCGGCCTCGGAGACATCGCCGCCGGCGACGAAGCGATCCATCACGTCCTGATACAGGGCGTTCCCCCACTCCACGACGATATCGTCCACGGTCTCAGCGAATCGCGGATCGCGAATCAGCGAGAGCCTGAGCTCGTGGGCCTGCTCGTTGCCGTGCGGATCGCCGAGGGCCACGACGGCGTGACGCTCGAAGGCGTCGAGGATCGCGGCGATCGGCTCGACGGGCACGGCGGGCCGCGGAGCGTCCTGGCCCGCCGCGACGCCGCCCGTGCCGAGGATCACCAGCAGCGGGACGGCCAGACGCCGAGCGAACGAGCCTCCGACCTTGCGCATGTGGCCGCTCCTTCCCGAGCCGTCTCGCGTTCCCGCGTCATGTCTCCTTGGACGTCGACGAGGCCGGTGGTGTTCGGGCTGGGCATCACCGCCACAGCCGTCCACCAGGACGGAACACGTCGCACGTGTTTTTTCACCACGAATCGAAAAACATGGCAGTGTTTTTCACGTGGACGCGAAAATGCTAGCATCGCGACCATGGCGGCACTGCTCGGACGCTATCTCGCCGACCAGATCCGGACCGATCTGGAACGGAAGATGGTGTTCGTGTCCGGTCCCCGGCAGGTGGGCAAGACCACCCTGGCCCGCGGGCTGCTTCCGGACCCGGCGGGCTATCTGAGCTGGGACATTCCCGACCACCGGGACGCGATTCTGCGCGGCCGCCTCCCCGACGCCCCCATGCTCGTCTTCGACGAGCTGCACAAGTTCCGCGGGTGGCGCGGCTTCCTCAAGGGCCTCTACGACCGGCAGGGCGGGACCCGCATTCTCGTCACCGGCAGCGGCCGGCTCGACTACTACCGCCACGGCGGCGACTCGCTGCAGGGCCGCTACCACCTGCTGCGCCTCCACCCGCTGTCGGTCGCCGAGCTCGACGTCGGCGACGCGGCCGGACTCGACCGGCTCCTCGACCTCGGCGGCTTCCCCGAGCCGTGGTTGGGCGACTCCCTGGAGGCGGCGCAACGCTGGTCGCGCGAGTACCGCATGCGGCTGGTCGAAGAGGAGATCCGCGACCTCGAGGGCGTCCCCGACATCAGCGCGGTCGAGCTGCTCGCGGTCCGGCTGACCGACCTCGTGGGCTCGCCGCTCTCGGTGAACGCGCTGCGCGAGGACCTGCAGGTCAGCCACGGCGCGGTGAGCCGCTGGCTGGAGATTCTCGAACGGCTCTACGCCATCTTCCGCGTCAAGCCGTTCGGGGCGCCCCCGCTCCGCGCCGTCAAAAAGGCGCAGAAGCACTACCACTACGACTGGATCCAGGTCCGCGACCGCGCCGCCCGCTTCGAGAACCTGGTGGCGCTGCACCTGCTGAAGTGGGTGCACCACGAGCAGGACGTCCGCGGGCGCGACCTCGACCTGCGCTACTTCCGCGACGTCGACGGCCGCGAGGTCGACTTCGTGGTGACCGACCGGGAGGTCCCGGTCCGCCTGATCGAGGTGAAGTGGAGCGACCGCCCCGGGGACAAGGCGCTGCGGTACCTGCACGCCCGCTTCCCGGATGCGGCGGCGATCCAGATCAGCGCGGCGGGAACCGACGATTACCGGACGCCCGAGGGCATTCGCGTGCAGCCGGCGATTCCGTTCCTCCGGAGCCTCGTGTAGAGCCCACTCGATCACCAGCCGGGAGTCGCGGATGCGGCCGAGGCGATCGCCCCCAGGGTGATGAGAAGATGCCCCCCGAAGAATCACTCAGGCCGGGAGTCGCGGATGCGGCCGAGGCGATCGCCCCAGGTGTCAGGGCGCCGTCCTCGCCCCCTCGATAGGTGCCGACGACGCATCTCGCCTCCACTCGCCGACCCTGTCCGTCATGTTAGGCTCATGGGATGGACTTGATCGTCGCGCATGCGCTGCCCGCCGCTCCCCTCGACGCGCTGCGCGAACTGGCTCGCGGCGAGGTCGAGCTCGAACGGTTGTGTCGAGAGCGGATTGCATCGGCTCGGGCCGCGGGGGCCACCTGGGAACAGGTCGGCGCCGCGCTCGGCATGACCCGACAGGCCGCGCGGGAGCTCTTCACCCGCGACGCCCGCACGGCAATCGACGACAACAACGACGCTCACGAGCCGCCCCTCGGCGAGATCGAGGCCGTCGAACTGGCGGTAGAAGAGGTACGGGCCGTTCGACGCCGGCGCATCGGGCGTTGAGCATGCCGGCGTGAAGGTCGTCATCGACGCCAACGTATTCGTGTCGGCGGCCATTCAACGTGGACCGTCACGCCGCATCGTCGACGCCTGGCTGGCAGGCGATTCCTTCGGGGTGGTGGCGTGTCCCCGGTTGCTGGCCGAGGTTCGCGAAGTCCTGACGAAGCGTCCACGGCTGCGCCGCTGGATCGAGCTCCCGGTTGCCGAGTTGTTCGTCGACCGGCTCGCCGCCACCCTCGAGCTGGTGCCGGATCCCGGCGACGTTGCAGATCACACGCGTGATCCGGGTGATGACTATCTGATCACGCTTGCCCGCTTGAATCGGGCCGCGTTCATCGTCTCAGGCGATCGCGATCTGATCGAGTGGACACCACAACGCCCACCCGTTCTCACACCCGCCGCGTTCGCGGATCTCATCCTGTGACGTTCGGGTGCTCCGCCTCCGAAGTCGAGGTCGTGAGCCGTCGTCAGGAGCGGGCGTACCGGCCACTGTACACCGCGTCGCTGAACGCGCACAGCGTCGATCGTCCGCCTCCGATCACCGTCCCCTCGTTGGCCGGACGACCGCGGCTTGACGGCCCGTCGCTCGGACCTTCCGCCCATCGACGCTACAAGTCCCGCAGGTGCTGGGCGTAGTACAGCGGCCAGGTCTCGAGCGGGCCATCGCCGTCGCCGCCGGGACCGCCGACGAGCTTGACGGCGCGGCGCGGCTCGTACCGCGCGATGTACGAGCGCAGGCTGCGGGCGCGGGTGCGGCTGCCGCTCTTGACCTCGACGGGACGATTGAGCCGTCGCCAGCCCGGTGGAGGAACTCGACCTCCGCCTGCGCGTGCTCCCACCCGAACGTGGGATACGCCACGCGCGGTAACCGAATACGTCCCTGACTCCCCCCCAATCGGCCTCCAGACAGAAAACGCCCTTCTTCTGATCCGCCCTCTTCCTCATGCTCCCCTGCTCCCGCAACCCACCGCGCTCTGCGACCGACAACCCGAAGAACTAACGCGCTGGCACGCGCGTCCACTTCCGGTCCGACCGGGCGCTCTCGAGCAGCGCCTCGATGAATAGCATGCCGCGCAGGCCGTCGTCGACGGTCGGGAAGTCGAGGGCCAGCGGGTCGGGCTTCACGCCGGCCAGGCGGGCGCGGATGGTGTCGGCGGCGTTGCGGTAGACGTTGGCGAAGGCGCCGAGGAACGCCTCGGGGTGCCCCGCCGGCAGGTGCGTGGCGCGCGCCGCGGCGGGGCTCTTCGCGGCGACGTAGCCCGAGCCGCGGGTCCAGATCTCGACCGGCCCGTCGTTCGACCGGACGCGGAGGGCGTTCGGGTCCTCCTGGTGCCACTCCAGGCCCTTGTCCTCGCCGTAGACGCGGAGGGTGAGGGCGTTCTCCTCCCCCACCGACACCTGGCTGGCGTGCAGAACGCCGCGGACCCCCTTCTGAAACCGCACCAGAACATTCCCGTCGTCGTCGAGGCGGCGCCCCCGGACGAAGGTCGTCAGATCGGCGCACAGCTCGACGATGCGCAGGCCGGTGACGTACTCGGCGAGGTTCTCGGCGTGGGTGCCGATGTCGCCCATGCAGCCGGCGCCCCCGCTACGCCGGGGGTCGGTGCGCCACTCGGCCTGCTTCATGCCGGTGCGTTCGAGGCGGGTGGCGAGCCAGCCCTGGGGGTACTCGACGACCACCTTGCGCAGCCGGCCGAGGTCGCCCGCGCGCACGAGGTCGCGGCCCAGCTTCACCATGGGATAGCCGGTGTAGTTGTGGGTCAGCGCGAAGACGCGGCGGCTCTTGCGGACGATCTGGCGCAGCTCGCGCGACTCGTCCACCGTGAACGTCATCGGCTTGTCGCAGACGACGTGGAAGCCGGCCTCGAGGAACGCCTTGGCGACGGGGAAATGGACGTGATTCGGGGTGACGATGGACACGAAGTCGATGCGGTCCCCGTCGGGCCGCGCGCGCTCGCCGTCGACCATGGCCGCGTACGAGGCGTAGGCGCGGTCGGGATCCAGCCCCAGCTCGGCCCCCTTTTGCCGCGAGCGCGCCGCGTCGGACGCGAACGCCCCCGCCACCAGTTCCACGTCGCCGTCGATGCAGGCGGCTCGGCGGTGGACGTCGCCGATGAACGCCCCGGGGCCGCCCCCCACCATGCCCATGCGCAGCCGTCGTACGGTGGTCCCCATGTCTGCCACTCCACCCAGCCAACGACCCTCGTTATTCTCTTCTGGATCCGCAAGGCCCGAATAGCAAATCCCCGCGAACTCAACTGCCTTCTCGGCCGCTTCCCGACCGCTGAGGCGTAGTCCCGGACGGTCGCGGCCGCGGTCCCGCCGGTGGAGGCGCGGGCCGCTGCACGTGCGCGACCGGTGGAGAGTTGTAGCCTCTCTTCTCAACCGAACGGCCGGTCTGGGGCTTCCTGGATCCACTCGCGGAGGCCCCCATGTCTACTCCTCGAACGCGGCGTCGAACGCCACCGTCGACGGCTCGAAGTCGGCGTCCTTGACGAACTCGCACGACTCGCGGGCCCCGTGCTCGCGGTCCATGCCCGAGTCCTCCCACTCGACCGATAGCGGCCCGGCGTAGCCGATGCGGTTCAGGGCCCGGATGATCGCCTCGAAGTCGACGTCGCCCCGGCCCACCGAGCGGAAGTCCCAGCCCCGGTCCGCCGCCCCGAACGGCAGGTGGGACGAGAGCAGGCCGGTGCGCCCGTCGAGGGTGACGGCGGCGTCCTTCATGTGCACGTGGTAGATGCGGTCGGAGAACTCGCCGATGAACCGGGACGGCTCCATCCCCTGCCACTGCAGGTGGCTGGGGTCGAAGTTGAAGCCGAACGCCTCGCGCCGGCCGACGGCGTCCAGCGCCCGGTGGGCGCTGACGATGTCGAACGCGATCTCGGTGGGGTGCACCTCGAGGGCGAACCGGACCCCGCACTCGTCGAACACGTCGAGAATCGGGTTCCACAGTTCGGCGAAGCGCCGGTAGCCGGCCTCGATGGTCTCCTCGGACACCGGCGGGAACGAGTAGAGCAGGTGCCAGATGGGCGAGCCCGTGAACCCGCACACGACGTCGAGCCCGAGGTTGCGGGCGGCGCGGGCGGTGTTCTTCATGGTGTCGACGGCCCACGCCCGCTTCGCCTCGGGGTCGCCGTGCACCGACTCGGGGGCGAACGCGTCGGACCGTTCGTCGTTCGGATCGCACACGAGCTGGCCGGCGAGGTGGTGCGAGATGGCCCAGCAGCCGAGTCCGTGCTCGGCGAGCAGGGCGTGGCGCGCGTCGCAGTAGTCCTGGTCGACGGCGGCGCGGTCGACGTCGAGGTGGTCTCCCCAGCACGCCAGCTCCAGCCCGTCGAACCCGAACCCCTTCGCCTTCGGGGCCAGCTCGGCCAGCGGCAGGTCGGCCCATTGTCCCGTGAACAGCGTTACCTTTCGCGCCATCGTTCGACTCGTCTCCTTCCGTCGCGGCGGGGACCGGTGGCCCCCGCACTCGCGGGCGCCGGTGCGCCGCGCGGGCATTGTCATATCACAAGCGCCGCCGCGGCGGCGCCCGGTCCCGGTAAGATCGACGCGCTTCACCGCGGGAGGGAGACCGCCTGATGAGGTTCGCCGCTCTGGACTGGGTCGTCGTCGGGGCGTACTTCGCGGTTCTGCTGGGCATCGCGGCGTGGGTCGCGCGCCGGCGCCAGCAGACCGCCGCCGACTACTTCCTCGCGGGCCGGCACGTCGGCTGGTTCGCGATCGGGGCTTCGCTCTTCGCCTCGAACATCGGCTCCGAGCACGTGGTGGGCCTCGCCGGCTCGGGGGCCAGCACCGGCATGGTGCTGGGGCACTACGAGCTGCACTCGTGGATCATCCTCCTCCTCGGCTGGGTGTTCGTGCCGTTCTACCTGCGCAGCGGCGTGTTCACGATGCCCGAGTTCCTCGAGCGCCGCTACGACGGGCGCAGCCGCTGGTTCCTGTCGGTGGTCATGCTGGTGGGCTACGTCCTCACCAAGGTGTCGGTCACCGTGTACGCGGGCGGCGTGATGTTGCAGGGGCTGATGGGCCTGGACTTCTGGACAGGGGCGGCGGCGGTGGTGGTGCTGACCGGCGTCTACACCGTGCTCGGCGGCCTGCGCGCGGTGGTCTACACCGAGGCGCTGCAGGCGTTCGTCCTCGTCGGCGGGTCGGCCGCCGTCACCGTCTTCGGGCTCGTGGAGATCGGCGGCTGGGGCGAGCTGCGACAGGCGGTGGGGGGCGAGCTCTTCGATATGTGGAAGCCCCTCGACCACCCCGAGTTCCCGTGGCTCGGCATGGTGCTGACCCCGCCCATCGTCGGCCTCTGGTACTGGTGCACCGACCAGTACATCGTGCAGCGGGTGCTCGCCGCCGAGGACGAGGCCACCGCGCGTCGGGGGGCCATCTGGGGCGCGTGGCTGAAGCTGTCGGCGGTGTTCCTCTTCATCGTGCCGGGGATGATCGCGCTGGGCCTCGCCAACCGGGGCCGCCTCGACCTCGCCGAGGCCGACCAGGCCCTGCCCGTCCTCGTCAACGCGGTGCTGCCGGTGGGCCTGCGCGGCCTCGTCGCCGCGGGCCTGCTCGCGGCCCTGATGAGCTCGCTCGCCGCCGTCTTCAACTCGTGCTCGACCCTGTTCACGATGGACGTCTACCGCAAGGTGCGCCCCGCCGCGAGCGGGGCCGAGCTCGTGCGGGTGGGCCGGTGGGGCACCCTCGCCGTGGTCGGGCTCGGCATCGCGTGGATACCGGTCATGCAGGCCCTCGCGACGGGGCTCTACACCTACCTGCAGAACGTGCAGGCGTACATCGCCCCGCCCATCGCCGCGGTGTTCCTGCTGGGGCTGCTGTGGAACCGGGTGAACGCCACCGGGGCCATCTCGACCCTGGTGGCGGGGTTCGTCCTCGGGATGGCGAAGCTGCTGCTCGAGCTGCGGGCCGACTCGCTGTCGGGCCCCCTCGGGTGGCTGGCCGGCGTGAACTTCCTCTACTTCGGCTTCGCCCTGTTCGTCGCCTGCGTGCTGATACTCGCCGTGGTCAGCCTCGCCACCGAGCGGCCGGACCCGGCGCGGCTGAGGGGGCTGACGTTCGGCGCCCCGCAGGCCGAGGACGCCCCGCGCGAGCGGACTTGGACTACGGGGGACATCGTGCAGTCCGCCGCCATCGTCCTCATCGTGGCCGCAGTATTGATCTACTTCAGTTGAGCCGGGACCGGCGGACCGCGGGGCCGCGGATGACAAGCCGCGGGTCGCCGGATTATCCTTGGTCCCGCAATCCGCCCCGACGTGATCCAGCCGACCGATGGAGAGTGCCATGAGCCTGTCGAGACGCCGCTTCCTCCAGACCTCCGCCACCGGCGCCGTCGGCGCGAGCGCCGCCCTGTGGACGCCGCCCGCGTACGCCGCGGGCCGGCAGGCGACCGCCCCGAGCGACCGCATCGTCATCGGCGCCATCGGCGTCAACGGCATGGGGTTCTCGAACGTGAGGTCGCTGCTGCGGCAGCCCGGGGTCGAGTGCGCCGCCCTCTGCGACGTCGACGAGAGCGTGCTCGAGCGGCGGGCCGGCGACATCGAGGCGATGGGGGGCAAGCGGCCGGCCCTCTACGCCGACCACCGGGCGCTGCTCGAGAACGGCGACCTCGACGCGGTGGTCATCGGCACCCCCGACCACTGGCACTGCCTGCAGATGGTCGACGCCTGCGCGGCCGGCAAGGACGTCTACGTCGAGAAGCCGCTCGCCAACTCGATCTACGAGTGCCAGGTCATGACCACCGCGGCCCGCCACTACGGCCGGGTCGTGCAGTGCGGGCAGTGGCAGCGCAGCGGGCCGCACTGGACCGAGGCCATCGAGTTCGTGCACGGCGGGGCGCTGGGGCGCATCCGCAGCGTGCGGGCCTGGGCGTACATGAACTGGCTGCCCCCGGTGCCCGACGTGCCCGACAGCCAGCCGCCGGAGGGCGTCGACTACGACCGGTGGCTCGGCCCCGCCCCGAAGCGGCCGTTCAACCCCAACCGGTTCCACTTCAACTTCCGGTGGTTCTGGGACTACGCGGGCGGGCTGATGACCGACTGGGGCGTCCACATCATCGACATCGTGCTCTGGGGCATGCAGGCTGAGGCGCCGCGCAGCGTGGTCGCGAGCGGGGGCAAGTTCGCCTATCCCGACGACGACCAGGAGACCCCCGACACGATGACCGCCCTCTACGAATTCGACGACTTCCTGATGACCTGGGAGCACGCCACCGGCATCGAGCTCGGCCCCTTCCAGCGGGCCCACGGGGTGGCGTTCGTCGGCAACAACGGCACGCTCGTCGTCGACCGCCGGGGCTGGGAGCTCTACCCCGAGGAGAAGCTCGAGAACCGGCGCCCCGTCGGCTACAAGATGCCGGGGCGGCCGCCCGTCGTCGCCAACCCGGCCCAGCGGGGGCTCGACCAGCACACCGAGAACTTCGTCGCGTGCATGCGCTCGCGCGAGCAGCCGGTCTGCAACGCCGACGTCGCGAGCCTCGCCGCCGTGAACGCCCATCTCGGGAACATCGCGTTCCGCACCGGCGGCAAGGTGGTCTGGGACGCGGAGAAGCAGATGTTCGAGGGCGAGGCCGAGAGCTCCGCCAACAAGATGCTGAAAACACCGTACCGCGCTCCCTGGACGCTGCCGCAGGTGTAGCCGCTCGAGGATGACCGACGGCATGCTGCGCCAAGTGCGATCCGGGCTGCCCATGCCGGGGTCGACCGACCTCGCGTCCAGGGATCTGCCCACTCTGCCGTCATGTCCACGACAACGGTTGGGACGGCGTCGACCGGCACTGCCGGACGAGCACGAAACGCAGACCGGTGAGCCCTGTGGCGAATGGCGGAACCGGATATGTCGTCACGCCTTCCGCGGCAACGGGTGGGGGCGGCGTCGACCGGCACTGCCGGACGAAGCACGAAACGCAGACCGGTGAGCCTTGTGGCGAATGGCGGAACCGGATCCGTGAGGAACACGAGAGCTGATCGCCAAGAGTAGGGATGCGACGATGCTGCGCAGCAGGGATCTCGTTACGACAGGACTGGCGCTGGCGATGCTGACCGCGGTTGCGGCCGCGCAGGAGCGCGTCGACCTGCCGCCGCCTGAGGACACCGAGGCGTGGGAGCCGGTCCCGGCCGTAGTGGACCCGGGCCGCCCCGGCCACGGCCGGCCGCCGTCCGACGCCATCGTGCTGTTCGACGGGAGCGACCTGTCCGAGTGGCGGGGACGCGACGGCGAGGCCGGGTGGAAGGTGGCCGACGGCGCCATGACCGTGGTTCCGGGCACCGGGAACCTGACCACGAAGCGGGGCTTCGGCGACGTGCAGCTCCACATCGAGTGGCGCACGCCCGCCGAGATCGTCGGCGAGAGCCAGGGCCGCGGCAACAGCGGCGTGTTCCTCATGGGGCTCTACGAGGTGCAGGTGCTCGACTCGTGGGAGAACCCGACCTACGTGAACGGGCAGGCGGCCAGCGTCTACAAGCAGCACATCCCCCTCGTCAACGCCTCGCGGGGGCCCGGCGAGTGGCAGACCTACGACATCATCTTCACCGCGCCCCGGTTCGGCGCCGGTGGCGAGCTGGAGAGCCCCGCCACGGTGACGGTGCTCCACAACGGCGTGCTCGTGCAGAACCACGTGACCCTGGAGGGACCGACCGTCTTCCGCGGCGCGCCCCGCTACGAGGCCCACGCGGACCGGCTGCCGCTGATGCTCCAGGACCACCGCAACGACGTGAGCTACCGCAACATCTGGATCCGCGAGCTGTAGGGTTCGCGCCGCAGCACGGCGCCGCCCGGCACGGGGGCGGCGCCGCCGGGAGGATCGGCAGGAACCATCGGAGCTGCAGAGCGGGTTTGTCCGGCCGACGCGCCCATGAGCAGGCGCCCCGCCGTAGGGACCATCGGAGCTGCAGAGCGGGTTTGTCCGGCCGACGCGCCCATGAGCAGGCGCCCCGCCGTTGCCGCCGCCGGTAGCGCCGCCGCGCCCATCTGAAAGGAACGCCGACGATGCGAACCTGCCGCCGACCCCTCACCTGGGTGCCCGCCGCCGCCCTTCTCGCCGCCGCGACGACGGCGGCCGCGCAGTCGGCCCAGTCGACCCGCGAGACCCTCATCGAGCTCGAGCGAAGCTGGAACGACGCGGTCTACTCGGGGGACGTGGACGTCATCGACCGGCTCCTCGCCGACGAGTTCCTCGGCACCTACGATGACGGCAGCCGCGGCGACAAGGCGAGGGAGATGGACCTCGTCGCCAACTTCAACCAGGCGGTGATCTCGGCCGTCCAGGACGATTTCCGCGTCGCGATCTACGGGGACACCGCGGTCGTCTGGTTCACCCTGAACCTCGTCGGCCTGCGCCAGGGGCAGGAGGCCGAGCTGACCCTGCGCTACACCGACGTCTGGATACGGCGCGACGGCCGGTGGCAGTGCGTCTCGGCGCACAGCACGCGGGTGCAGTGACATGGCGAGACCGGAGGGCGACTCGGCCGGCGCCCACGAACACGGCCACGAGCACCACCACGATCACCAGGTAGTGCCCGACGACATCGCCCTGCGCGTGCGCGCGCTCGAGTCGATTCTCGTCGACAAGCAGATGGTCGACCCCGCCGCCCTCGACGCGGTGGTAGACGCGTACGAGAACCGCATCGGCCCCCGGAACGGTGCGCAGGTCGTGGCGCGGGCCTGGACCGACCCCGCCTACAAGGCCCGGCTGCTCGACGACGGGACCGCGGCCATCGCCGAGCTCGGCTTCGGGGGGACCCAGGGCGAGCACATGGTGGTCGTCGAGAACACCACCGGCGTGCACAACATCGTCGTCTGCACGTTGTGCTCGTGCTACCCGTGGCCGACCCTCGGGCTGCCGCCGGTCTGGTACAAATCGAACGCCTACCGCGCGCGCGCGGTCATCGAGCCCCGTGCGGTGCTGAGCGAGTTCGGCGTCGCCGTCGCCGACGACGTCGAGGTGCGGGTGTGGGACAGCACCGCGGAGATCCGCTACCTCGTGCTGCCCGAACGCCCCCCCGGCACCGAGGGGATGACCGAGGAGGAGCTGGCCGGCCTCGTCTCGCGCGACGCCATGATCGGCGTCGCCGTCGTGCCCCCGCCGGCCGGCGGAAGCGAAGCATGAACGGCGTCCACGACATGGGCGGGATGAACGACTTCCGCCCCGCCAAGCGCAAAGTCGCAGTCGTGCAGGCCCCGGCCGGCGGGAGATCGGCATGAACGGCGTCCACGACATGGGCGGGATGAACGACTTCCGCCCCGCCAAGCGCAAAGTCGCAGTCGTGCAGGCCCCGGCCGGCGGGAGATCGGCATGAACGGCGTCCACGACATGGGCGGGATGAACGACTTCCGCCCCGCCGGGCACGGAGTCGCCGTCGAGACGGCCAAGAACGGCGGGAGCGAAACATGAACGGCGTCCACGACATGGGCGGGATGGACGGCTTCGGCCCCGTCGAGTCCGAGACGGACGAGCCCGTCTTCCACCACCCCTGGGAGGGCCGGGTGTTCGCCATCCGCGCCGCCCTCCGCCCCAAGGACCGAGTGCCGGGCTGGGGCAGCTTCCGCTACGACCTCGAGCGCATCCCCCCCGCCGACTACCTCCGCATGTCGTACTACGAGCGGTGGTTCGCGATATCGCTGGACCGCCTCCTCCGCAGCGGCCTCGTGACCAGGGCCGAGCTCGAGTCGGGGCGGCCCGAGCCGGGACCGCCGGGGCCGCCGCTCCGTCCGGGGCCGGCCGCGCGCCCCTCCGGACCCGGGCGACTGGACGTCGATGTACCGCCCGGCTTCCGGCCGGGAGAGGACGTGCGCGCGCGCAACCTGCATCCTCCCGGACACACGCGGCTGCCGCGGTACGCGCGCGGCAAGGCTGGCGTCGTCACCCGCGACAACGGCGTCTACGCCCTGCAGGACACCGACGAGACCGGCCAGGCGCTCGATCGCCCGCCGCAGCACGTCTACACCGTGCGTTTCGGCGCGCAAGAGCTGTGGGGAGCGCGCGCGTCGGCGCGCGACGCCGTCTACGTCGACCTCTGGGAGGACCACCTTGAGCCGGCCTGAGCCTCTGCGGCACTCACCGCGCTCCGACACCCCGACGGCGGACGCCCCGGCACCGCGGGCCGACGGATCGACGGCCGAGCCTTCTCCACGGCCCCCTGCGCCGCGGCTGGACGCCGAACGGCTCGCCGCCCTCCCCCCGCTGCCGCGCGACGACGACGGACCCGTGTTCGCGGAGCCGTGGCAGGCACAGGCGTTCGCCCTCGCCGTCAGCCTCAGCGAGCAGGGCCACTTCAGCTGGAAGGAATGGGCCGGCGCCCTCGCCGACGAGCTCCAGGCCGCTGCCGCGCAGGGCGAGCCCGACGAGGGCTCGCGCTACTACCACCACTGGGTCGCGGCCCTCGAGCGCCTCGCCGCCGCGAAGGGCCTCACCGACGCGCCGGCCCTCCACACCCGCAAGGAGGCGTGGGCCGACGCCTACCGGCACACCCCGCACGGTCAGCCGGTGGTGCTTCGCAAGCCGTGAGCGCTCGCCGCCCGGCCCGAGCGGGCGTCTTCCCGCGCGGCGGCCCTTGTGAGGTAATCTCACCGCATCGATGTTGGCCACCGGCGGGCGGAGCCGCAACGGCCCCACACCGATGGAGATCGAGAGACGCAGCCCACCACCCGATGACAGGAGGCCTGCAGCATGACTGCACCGCATCACGCCAGCCCCACGACCACGCACCATGACTTCTGGAGCAGACGGGCGTTCCTGCGCGGCGTGTCGGGCCTCGCCGCCGCCAGCAGCGCGGCACGGCTGCTGCCCGGGGCGCCGGCCGTGGTCGCTTCCATGCGGGGTCAGGAGATCGCCTCGGGTGCGACCGTCGAGACCGCGGCGGGCCGCGTCCGGGGCTCGATGCGAGCGGGCGTCCACGTCTTCAAGGGCGTTCGCTACGGCGCGCCGACCGGCGGGCGCAACCGGTTCATGCCACCGATGGCGCCGGCTCCGTGGACCGGCGTGCGCGACGCCCTGGCCTACGGCGCGGCGGCGCCGCAGGGCCGGTCCCATCCGGTCACCAGCGAGGACTGCCTCTTCCTCAACGTGTGGACGCGCGGCCTCGGCGACGGCGGCCGGCGCCCGGTCATGGTCTGGCTGCACGGCGGCGGTTTCCGTGCCGGCTCGGGGTCTTCCGCCACCTACGACGGGGTCAACCTGTGCAACCGGAGCGACGTGGTCGTCGTCACCATCAACCACCGCCTCAACATCTTCGGGTCGGCGTACCTGGCCGAGCTGGCCGGCGACGACTTCGCGGCGTCCGGCTGCACGGGCATGCTCGACATCGTCGCCGCTCTCGGGTGGGTGCGCGACAACATCGAGGCGTTCGGCGGCGACCCCGACCGCGTGACGGTGTTCGGCGAGTCCGGCGGCGGGCGGAAGGTCTCGACCCTCCTCGCGATGCCCGACGCCAAGGGGCTCTTTCACCGGGCCATCATCCAGAGCGGCGCCGTGCTGCGCGTGCGCAATACGCGCGATGCGACCCGCGAGGCAGAGCTGCTGCTGGCGAAGCTCGGGCTGCGGGCGGACCAGACCCGGGACCTGCAGGCGGTGCCGACCGACCGGCTGTTCGCGGCGTTCACCGAGATATCGCGCGACTTCGAGCCGGAGGAGCACGTGGTCGGCATGACCACCAGCACCCCGGTGCTGGACGGACGCTTCATCCCCGTCCACCCCTTCGACCCGGTGGCGGCCGAGATCTCGAGCGACGTGCCGGTGATCGTCGGCTACAACCGCACCGAGGAGACGCTGTCGTGGCGCGGCCGCCAGATGCCGCTCGACATGACGGAGACCGATCTGCACGGGCGCATCGCAGCACGGCTGCGGAGCGACGCCGACGCGCCCCGCGTCGTCGCCGCCTATCGCGACGCCTATCCGGACGCGCGCCCGTGGGACCTCTACATCCTGATCTGCACCGACCACCCGCGCGGCATGTACGCGCGCGAGCTCGCGGCGCGCAAGACCGCGCAGGGCGGCGCCCCCGCCTGGCTCTACCGCTTCGACTGGGACATGGGGGGCGAGATGAAGACGCCGCACGCCCTCGAGATCCGGTTCGTCTTCGACAACGTCGACCACACCGAGACCCGGCTGTTCGACCTGCCCGGATCGCCGTCCGCGCGCGCCCTCGCCGGCCGGATGAGCGCGGCGTGGGCGGCGTTCGCCCGCACCGGGAACCCCGACACCCCGGACCTGCCGCACTGGCCGGCCTACGCCCGGGACACCCGGCAGGCGATGCTCTTCGACAACGAGAGCCGCATCGTGCGCGACCACGACCGCAGTCCGCGGCTGGTCATGGAAGACGTGCTCGGACTGGCATGAAGCCGGATGCGCCGCCCCGCGGGCCCCGCCGCGACTCACGCTCGGGACCACGACCGCGGTCCGCGGCTGGTCATGGAAGACGTGCTCGAACCGGCGTGAACCCGGCGCCGACCGCGAGCCCATGGCGGCTCACGCCGGCACGCGCTTGCGGCCGGTTCTTCGATCCGGGCGGAAGCCCGAAGCCCCATGTCCTCGGCAGCTCACGCCGGCACGCGCTTGCGGCCGGCTCCACAGGCTTGCGGAGGCGCGAGGGTCCACCTCCTCGGCGGCCCACGCCCGGCCCGCTTGCGGCCGTCGTCCCCTTCTGCGATAGTCTCGCGATGTCGGCGTTGAAGGCTGCGGAGCGGCCACCTGCACGGAGAGTACCCATGACGAGAATGTCGATGCGACTCGCGGTCGTGGCGGCCATCGCGGGGATCGGGCTGTCCCTGGGAAGCGCGAGCCCGGAGGCCCAGTCGCCGGAGCGCGAGCCGGTCAGCATCGCGCAGTTCGACCGGTGGATGGACGAGCTGTCGAACTGGGGCCGGTGGGGCGACGACGACCAGATCGGCGCCGCCAACCTGATGACGGACGAGAAGCGCCGCGAGGCGGCGGCCCTCGTGCGGACCGGCACGACGGTGTCGCTGTCGCACGACTTCCTCACCGAGGAGGCGGTCGACGCGGCCGAGCCCTACGTGCTGCAGATGAACGTCAACCCCGAGGGGCAGAACTCGGGCGACCGGGTCGAGGTCTACTTCCACGGCGTGACCTACTCCCACCTCGACGGGCTGTGCCACGTCTTCTACAAGGACAGGCTCTACAACGGCCTCGACTTCCGCGACGTGGTCACCGAGGACGGCTGCTCGCTGATGGACACCACGCAGATGAAGGACGGCCTCGTGACGCGGGGAGTGCTCGTCGACATGCCCCGGCTGAGGGGCGTGCCGTACCTCGAGCCGGGCACGAAGCTGTACCGCGAGGACATCGAGGCGTGGGAGGAATACGCGGGGGTCCGCCTTGGCCCGGGCGACGCGTTGCTGCTGCGCACCGGCCGGTGGGCCTACCGCGAGGCGGTGGGGCCGACGCGCGAAATGTCCGGGTGGGACGCTTCGGTCATCCCGTTCCTCGCCGAGCGCGACATCGCTCTGCTCGGGGCCGACTCGGTGCACGAGGCGCCGAACAGCGTGCCGGGGCTGCGCGTCAACCCCATCCACCGCTTCGCGATCGTCGCGCGCGGGATGAACCTGCTCGACAACATCGACCTCGACGCCGCGGCGGAGACGGCAGCGCGGCTCAACCGCTGGGAGTTCATGCTGGTGGTGGCCCCGCTGCGCGTGCCGGGCGGCACGGGGTCGCCCGTGAACCCGATCGCCATCTTCTGATCAGAACAACGCCGACAACCGGTCCTGCTCCTCCCAGCGGCGGGTCGGCGACAAAGCAACGGACTTTGTCCCGCCTCGCGGGCCGGCCGAACACCACGACCGGCTCGCCCTCGCCTTCGGGATCGGCGGCCGGTGGCCGCTGGCGGACGGCCGGCGGGAGCAAGATGACCGATCTGCCGCCCCTCACTGAAGCGGCGAACCCGAAGCGCCACGTCATGCCAGACACCGTCATCCCTCTGTTCAGTGACACCGAAACCCGGCCGACTCCGGGCATGCGCGCCGCCATCGCCGCCGCCGAGGTCGGCGACGAGCAGAAGGGCGAGGACCCCACCGTCATTCGCCTGCAGGAGCGGGTGGCCGAGTTGCTCGGCAAGGAAGCGGCCCTGTGGTTGCCCACCGGCACGATGTGCAACCTCGTGGCCGTGAAGACCCACACCCGACCGGGGGACGCCCTCGTCGCCGACTGGATGGCCCACGTGATCCGCGCCGAGTCGGGCGGGGCCGCTCTCGCCTCCGGCGTCATCGTGGAAGGAATCCGGACCGAGCGCGGCATCTTTACCGCGGCCGAACTGGAGGCGGCGATGGCCCGCGTCGTCGCCGTACCCGAGCCCTATGGCCAACCCGTCGGCGTCGTCTGCGTCGAGCAGACCCACAACTTCGGCGGCGGCGCGGTGTGGCCGCTCGAGGCGCTCGACGCCGTCGCCGCCGTCGCGCGCGCCCGCGGGGTTCCGCTGCACATGGACGGCGCGCGACTGCTCAACGCCTGCACGGCGCTCGGCGTCCCCGCCTCCATCGTCGCGGAGCGCGTGGACAGCATCTGGATCGACTTCACCAAGGGGCTCGGCGCCCCCATCGGCGCCGTGCTCGCCGGGACCGCCGCGTTCATGGCGCGCGCGCGCCGGTACAAGCAGCTCTTCGGCGGCGCCATGCGGCAGGCGGGCATCGCCGCCGCGGGGTGCCTGTACGCCCTCGACCACCACGTCGAACGTCTGGTGGAGGACCACGAAAACGCGCGCCGCCTCGCCCGTGGGCTCGCCGAGATCGACGGCATCGAGGTCCGCACCGCCGCGCCCGACACCAACATGGTGTTCTTCGACGCGTCCGGCCTGGGCCTGAGCAACCGCGAGTTCCTCGACCGCCTCGCCGCGGCCGGCGTCCGCATGAGCGGCGCCGGCGGGGCGATCCGCGCTGTCACCCACCTCGACGTTTCACGCGCCGACATCGACCGCGCGCTCGCCGCGGTCGGCCGCCTCACGTCCGGCTGACCGCGATTCGATGCCGCAGGAGTTCGTTACATCGGGAATGGAGCGTCCGCCGCCGGCAGACGTCACTTGCGCTCTCCCTCCGTCACGTCGAGCTTCCACCTCCACCAGCCGTTCAGCAGAATCGTTACCAGGAGGGGTACGTAGAGCCAGCGGTGTGGCCAGCCCTCGGCCCGCCACCAGGCCCACGAGACCCAGAGGACCCAGAAACAGGTGAAGCCGACGATTGCCCCTCGACTCCACCTGTAGCGGGGCCACATCCTGTCCGGCATGCGCCCCTCGGGATCCTCGGCCCAGCGGTCCACGCTCTTCCACCATGTCCGCGGCATCTGCCCACCCCGTGGCCGGTGTGTCGTCATTCCCCGTCCGGGAGGGCGAACACGAATAGCGTATTGCCCGACGCGGGCCGGATCTCCGGGGTCAGGGCGCTGAAGTGCGACGCCGTTCCCCCGGCCCCGGTGCCGACCGCGAGGTACTGCCGGCCGTCGACGGCGTAGGTGATCGGGAAGCCGCTCACCGGCGAGCCGAGGGCGATCTCCCACAGCACCTCGCCGGTCTCCTGGTCGAAGGCGCGGAACCGCCCGGCGACGTCGCCGCCGAAGACGAGCCCTCCGCCCGTCGCCACCATCGACATGGTCGCCGCGCGCTGCTCGTGGAGCCACAGGGTCTCGCCCGTCTCGGCCGAGATCGCGCGCACCGTGCCCGCGTTCTCGTTGCCCGGCGCGAGCTGGTGGCGGTAGGCGATGGCGTAGGTGCGCGAGCGGCTCTCGGTGCGCGCGGCCGGGGTGTCGTCGGGGAACGTGGTCGTCGCCAGCATGCGCGCGCAGGTGTTGCGCAGCGGCATGTACATAGTGTTCGTCAGGGGGCTGTAGGCGCCCGCCTCCCAGTCCTTGCCGCCGTTCCACGTGGGGCACGCGAAGACCTGCTGCCCCACCGCGGTGAACACCACCTCCGCGTTCTCCGTCACCGCGCCCGTGGCCCCGTCGATGCCGCTGATGACGTTCTGGGCGACGGTGGGGGTGGCCCACAGGAACTCGCCGGTCTCGCGGTCGAGGGTGTAGACCACGCCGGTCTTGCCGGGGATGCCCGTCACCACCCGGCGCGTCTCGCCCGGCTGGATGCGCGGGTTGATCCAGCTCACCTCCGACGGGTCGGGCGCCACCGCGGTGTCGACGAGGATGCGCTCGAAGGGGTGGTCGAGGTCCCAGTGGTCGTTCAGGTGCTGGTAGTACCAGCGGATCTCCCCGGTCTCGACGTCGAGGGCCAGGGTCGAGTTGTGGTACAGGTGCGTCAGGTCGACCCCGCCGAGCATGAACTTCGGGGCCGGCGAGGTGACCGACGTTCCCTGGTAGATGAGGCGCAGCTCGGGGTCGTAGCTCGCCGGCATCCACGTGCCGACGTGCACGCGCTCCTCGTAGGGCACGTCGCCCCACGTCTCGTCGCCCGGCTCGCCCGGCGCCGGCACCGTTCGCCGCCGCCACAGCTCCTCGCCGGTCCGCGCGTCGTGGGCCACGATGACGCACGACTCGGGCCCGCCCTGGGGCCGGCAGCTCCGGCCGGAGATGGCCCGGCCGTCGGCGATGATGGGGCCCGAGCTGTGCCCGGCCGGCGTCTCCTGGTAGTCGAAGATCCGCGTCTCCCAGGCGATCTCGCCGGTCTCGGCGTCGAGCCCGAAGAAGTAGTCGTCGTCGCTGGTGTTGACGATGAACCGGTCGTAGATGGCGATGTTCCGGTTGTTGCGGGCGTTGCCGCCGACGAAGTCGTAGACGTCGTCGGGCAGGTTCCGGCGGTGCTGCCAGATCAGGTCGCCGGTCACCGCGTCGATGGCCTCGATGACGTCGCTCGACTGCGGCATGTACAACACGCCGCGGTAGGCGAGGGGCGTGCCCTCCTGCCGCCCCGCCGCGAGCCCGCGCGACCACACCATACGGAGCCGGCCCACGTTGCCGCGGTCGATCTGGTCGAGGGGGCTGTAGCCCCACCCGTCGAGGGTGCGGCGCCACGTCAGCCAGTCCTCCGGCGCCGGGTCGTGGAGCATCGCGTCGGTGACGGGCACGAACTCGTCCGCCGACTGGGCCGGCGCGCTTGCCGCCGCCGCCAGCGCCATCACCGCCGTGATCCCGGGAACCCAGCGCGAAATCGTAGACTGCATCTGCATCGCACCACTCCTCGGCAACGAACCGGTCGCAGTTCATTACCAACAAGGCGGGGTTGTCCCGCCGCCGGCACGGCCCATTGGCCGGAACCCGTGGCGATGGTTCCGCTGCATTCGAGCGGTAGCAAAGCGGGGTTTCAAGGGCTCCTGGCGCCGTGCCGCCATGATCGGCGCCGCCCCCATGGGTGTCAAGGTCCACGCGGGCGCCTCGTGCCGCCGGTGCTCCGCCAGCCACCACGGCCTCCCTCAAGGGCAAGCTCCGGTTCTGGGTGGGCGACGACCCATCGCAGGTCTTCGACATCGCCGAGGGCAGGGCCCTGCCTGCCGTCGAACGTGCCGCACGAGGCCGAGGCCCTCGAGGAGACGCTCGACGTCGACATCTTCAGCCCTCGCGACAGGACTGACTGGACCACACCGACGACTACTTCAAGGATCAGAGGGTCCGAGACGGATCCGGCCGCCGAATCGGTGAGCCGTATCGGGTCCTTGCGCGCGACCACCCTCCGGATCGATGATTGGCAGGTACGGAACGACGACCGACACTTGGAGGTGGATGCCATGACCAATCGTTCTCTCGTCGCGGCGATTGCCGCGATCGCCATCGCGGGGCTGGCCGCGACCCCGGCGGCGGCCCAGGACGCGCCCCGGACCCCGTGGGGGGCGCCGGATCTGCAGGGCATCTGGGACTTCCGCACCATCACCCCGCTGGAGCGGCCGGAAGACCTGGGCGACCAGGCGTTCTACACGCCGGAGGAGGCCGCGACCCTCGAGCAGGAGGCGGTCGAGCGCGACATCGAGCTGTGGGAGCGCGAGGCGCAGAGGACCGAGGTCGGCGGCAACGTCGGCGCCTACAACAACTTCTGGATGGACCGGGGCACGAGTCCGATCGAGACGCGGCGCACGTCGCTCATCACCGATCCCCCGAACGGGCGCTTCCCCGAGCTGTCCGAGGTCGGGGCCGAGCGCGCCGAGGCGCGGCGTACGCACATGGCCGAGCACCCCGCGGACACCTATACGGACCGCAACACGTCCGACCGGTGCATCGTCGGGTTCAACGCCGGCCCCCCCATCACGCCGCTCGCCTACAACCAGAACATGCAGCTCTTCCAGACCCCCGACCTCGTGGTCATCCACACCGAGATGGTGCACACATCGCGCATCGTGCCCCTCGACGGGCGGCCCGTCCTCGACGACGGCATCCGCCTGTGGACGGGGGACTCGCGCGGCTACTGGGAGGGCGACACCCTGGTCATCGAGTCGGCGAACTTCAACGACCAGCGCCAGTGGATCCCCCTGACCTCGGGAGGCTCCGGCGTGGCGTCGAGCGACAGCTTCACCCTGGTGGAGCGGTTCACCCGCCTCGACGACGACACCCTCGAGTACACGTTCACGGTGACCGACCCCGACACCTGGGCGACCCCGTGGACGGCGTCGATGCCGATGCAGCGCACCGACGTGCCGCTCTACGAGTACGCCTGCCACGAGGGGAACTACTCGATGGAGGGCATCCTGGCCGGGGCGCGGGCAGACGATCGGGCGGCGGCCGAGGGCGGCCAGTAGGCGCGAACGGCCAGGGGCTCCGACCCCGCGGCATTCTCATGCCGCAGCCGGCGCCGCGGTTTCCGAGAACCGGCCGCCGCTGTCGGGCCGCGCCACGGGGGCCGCCGGTCTGGAGCCGCGGCCAGCCCCACGATGACCGCCGGCGACACGTCGCAGCGGCGCAGGCCGCCGGCCTCGCCGGCGTTCCGATGGCCGCCACTCCTCCGATGACCGCCGATGCCGGGGAGCCGGCCGCCGCCGGCTCCCTCCCGTCCCTCACGATTCGCGGCGCGATCGGCGGGGCCCTCATGGGCCTCGCCAATCTCGTCCCCGGCATCAGCGGCGGCACCATGCTGCTCGCGGCCGGCGTCTACCCCGCGTTCATCGCCGCGATCGCCGACGTCACCACCTTCCGTTTCGACCGGCGCACCCTCGCGCTGCTGGCCGCCGTCGGGGGCGCGGCGGCCCTGGCCATCCTGCTCCTCGCGGGACCCATGCGCAGCCTCGTCATCGACCAGCGCTGGGCCATGTACAGCCTGTTCATCGGACTCACCCTCGGCGGCGTGCCCCTCGTGTGGCGGCTCGCCCGGCCCGCGACCCCGGCCGTCTACGCCGCCGGCGCCGGCGCCGTCCTCCTGATGCTGCTCATGCAGCTCGGGCTCGGCGCCGGGAGCGCCGGCGGCGAGGCGAGCGGGGCCCTGCTCTTCCTGTCGGGCCTCGCCGGCGCCTCGGCGATGATCCTGCCCGGCGTCAGCGGCGGCTACCTGCTGCTGCTGCTCGGCCAGTACGAGACGGTTCTCGGCGCCGTCGACACGCTGAAGGCGGGGCTGCTCGACGTGGACGCGGGGCTGCTGGTCGACGCCTCAGCGCTCCTCCTGCCAGTCGGCCTCGGCGTCGCCGCGGGCGTCGTGGGGGTCTCCAACCTGCTGCGCTGGCTGCTCGACCGCCACCGTCAGGCGACGCTGGGCGCCCTGCTCGGGCTCCTGCTCGGCGCGGTGGCCGGTCTCTGGCCCTTCCAGCAGCCGGTCGAGCCGCCCCTGGGGTCGATCGTGCGGGGCCAGGTCGTCACCGAGGTGTCGCTCCCCGGCATCGACCCGGCCGACTGGCCGCTCGCGCGCTTCGCTCCTTCCGCCGGCCAGGTCGGCGCCGCGCTGGCCCTGATGCTCTCCGGCCTGGCCGCGACGACCGCGATCGCGCGCATCGGGAACGATCGCCGGCCTGATTGACCGCGGGTCACCCCCTGCGGTCGGCGACGGCCCGGACGTCCGGCCCGTCCGACCAGCGCCCGTGTCTCCAGGCGGATCCCCGGCGACTCCAGGCGGATCCCCGGCGACTTCCGCCCAGAGCTCCGCTCCTTCCGCGACAAGTCGGCGCCGCACTGGTCCTGGTGCTTGCCGGCTTGGCCGCCACGATCGCGATCGCGCGCATCGGGAGCGATCACCGGCCTGATTCGACCGCGGGTCGGCCCCTGGGGTCGGCGACGGCCCGGGAGTCCGGCCCGTCCAACCCGCGCCCGTGTCCCCAAGCGGATCCCCGGCGACTCCGCTCCAAGCGATGCGCAGCTCTCGATGTGCTACAATGTGCGTCATGCTACCCCGAGCTGCCAGCGCCTCCCGAGTCGGCATCCGCGCGTTGCGGCAGAACCTGAGCGTCTACCTGCGGCGCCTCGACCACGGCGAGCGGTTCGAGATCACCGACCGGGGCCGCCCCGTGGCCCTGCTCGTCCCCCTCGTCGGCGGCCAGTCGCCGCTCGCGCGCCTCGTGACGCAAGGGCGCGCGCGCATGCCCGCACGAGACCTTCTGGACCTGCCGGCGCCGGCGGGCGGACCGTCCACCGCGGCGAGCGACGCGCTCCTCGCCGACCGCGAAGATCGGCTCTGAGCCGCCGTGGTCTACCTGGATTCCTCCGCCGTCGTCAAGCTCGTCGTCTCCGAACCCGAGTCCGAGGCCCTGCGCCGGTTCCTGGCCGCGCATGAGGAACGCGTCGCCAGCGGCCTCGTTCGGGTCGAAGTGCTCAGGGCGCTGCGCCGCACGCACGGCGGTTCGCGGGCCACGCTGCGCCGGGCAGAGCAGGTGCTGGAGGGAATCGCCCTGATCGCGGTCGACGAGCCGATCCTGCGCGACGCCGCGGCGGTGGAACCGGACCGCCTGCGCAGCCTCGACGCCGTCCATCTCGCCACCGCCCTGTCGCTGGACGAGCTCGAGGCCCTGGTGACCTACGACGCCCGGCTCGGAGCCGCCGCCGCGCAGGCGGGTGTCGATGTCGCGTCTCCGGCGTGACTCTTCGACTCACCTGGTCGTGACGTGAGGATGCGGGATGGAGCCGATCATCGACCACATCGAGATCACGGTGAGGGACATGAGCGTCGCGGTGCCGTTCTACGACAAGCTGCTTCCGCTCCTGGGCTTCGACCTCGAGCGCAGGAACAGCGCCGTGCTGGAAGACCACGAGCTGCACGTCGTGGAGTACCTGCATCCGCGGCTGGGCTTCGCCATCAACTCGCCGAGGAGCGCGTTCCGGGGCGATGCCGTCAACCGCCGCAGGCCCGGCGCGCTGCATCACCTCGCGTTCAGGGCGGCGTCGCGCGCCGAGGTGGACCGGCTGCACCTCGCGCTGAAGGAGATCGGAGCCACGATCGTGATCCCGCCGCGGGAGTTCCCGGAGTACGTGCCGCCGGGCTACTACGCGCTGTTCTTCAAGGACCCCGAGGGCATCAAGTACGAGATCGTCCACACCCCGCCGGAGCCGGGACAGGACTCGTTCGCCCGCTGACGCGCCCACAACTCGAGCACGACAGGCCACCTGACGCGACTGCGACGATGCTGCGGGTACCGCCGGCTTCTCCACACGCGTGACGCCGGCCGTTCACGCGGCCGGCCTGCGGTCGAACACGAAAGGCCGGATCACGCCGGGGACGACGCGAATGAAGTCGGGGTGGGCGGGACTGATCACGACGTTGCGTTCAAGCGGGTTCACGGCGCTCGGAGCCGCAAGCGCGAGATGCGTCCGGAGCAGCTCGGCGCCCGCCTGCCGGGTATCGCCGACGGGCTCCCGGGGCATGAAGATCGCTCCATCGGGGACGTCGAGGTCCAGGACGCGGTAGCTGGGGAACGTTGACGGCCGGGCCAGATTGACGAGCACCTCCAGGGCCGCCAGCGACGAGTTCTCGCTGCAGTAGACGGCCGGCATCCCCCTGGGATTCCACCTGCCGCCGTACCGGGCCGCACCTTCGCCGCTCAGCATGTCCTCCACGCTGGCCGCGTGCGTCGACCTGGCGATGCGCCACACTCTCACGACGGAATTCCATGCTCCAGGCGGCCGATGAGAGCGATGACGTCCTCGGCGCCGGTGGCGGTGTCGGCACGGTCCAGGGGCGTGTCTCCACCCAGGGCGGGATTGGGATGCTTGAGCCACTCGAGGGCGTGCCGCCGGTCGCCGTCGAAGTACGACAGCGCCCGGTCGAACACCCGGGCCACCGTCGCCGCCCGGTCCCCCTCGTCCCGGCGGAGCACTCCCTGGCTCCGGCGCCGGACCAGGGTCTGGCGCGGAATGCCGACGACGCTCGCCAGCTGCGACTCCGTCACCTCCAGGGCGCCCTTCAGGCGGTCGAGAAAGCTGGCGGGGAGGCCGGCGCGGACCTCGGCCAGCGTGGGCGCCCGCAGCCCCCCGCTGCCCGATCCTGCTGTCGCTGTTGCCGTCACCCTGACCCTCTCTTTTGGAACAAGCCAGTGTACCATACGGACAGGGCTTGGGTTCGAGTCTGCGGCAGACGTGAACACTTGGCCCTGGTCGGCCAACGGCGGAGACGGTCGGACGAGAAGCAGAAGACCAGAGGCCGCCCACCGCATCACCACGGGCATGCCGCCCCGGGTCGCCGAGATCGCGGAAGCGGTCGGACGCACGCAGCGACCGGTCGTGCTACGATGACATGACAACATGACGTCACCGTCCTCCGAAGGCGTGGCCGCCGTGACCACGCGACGAGAGCAGTTGCGAGCCGCGAAACAGCGGCAGCGCCAACGGGATCGCTCGGCCGGGTTCCGCCTGTACCAGATCAAGCTCCCGTCGGACCTGTGCGACCGCCTCAAGGCCGGCATGCGCGAGCCTCGATTCGTCGACCGGCTGCATGCGTTCCTGCGCGAGGAGCTGATCCCGGTCGACGACTACCCCGGCCTGAAGCTGCTGTGCTGGAACCGGCGGGGGCCGTATGTCACGCGACGGGAGGCGTTCGCCCTGTACGAACGCAACTGGCGATTCGTCGATGCCCGCGCCACCCCCGAACACGAACGCGCCCTCATCGACGTCCTGGCGCAGGAGTTCGGACACGGTCTGATCAATGCCTAGGAGTCTGCGTAGAACGGTGCAAACTCCTGGCAGGGTCGGTTGGGCGCCAAGCGGAGCCGTAGGCGATTGGCGGGCCAGGTCCGGCGACGCGCGGGCGGCGGGCGTCCCCGGGCGGGGTCTGCGAGCATGACGGCATCACCGCCCGGGGCCAACCTCCGCCGGCCATGGCATCGACTCGTCTGGCGCGTTCTCGGAACGCTGAACGGCGCCCTTCTTGCCGAGGCCAAGTGCTACTTCGGCGGCGGCACGCGCATCGCCATGGAACTCGACGAATTCAGAGAGTCGGTCGACGTCGACTTTCTCTGCGCGGATCGCGACGGGTATCGGACCCTGAGGAACACCGTCACCGAACGATCGCTCGGCGACATCGTCTCCGGCGACTACGCGCTGATGCGGGACGTACGCGCCGACATGTACGGCATCAGGACGTTCCTGCGCGTGGACGACCAGCCGATCAAGCTCGAGATCATCGCCGAAGGACGCATCCCCCTGGCAAGTGCCCCCGACAGCCGCTTTCCCGTGCCGATCCTGGATCGCACGTCCTGCCTCGCCGAGAAGCTGCTGGCCCACGCCGACCGCGGCAGAGACGACTCGACCCACGCCCGCGATCTCGTGGATCTCGCCTTCATGGCCGCACGCTGGCCCCCGGAACACGCCGCATCCGCGATGACGATCGCCGAGGCCGCCTATGGCGCGGTCGTGGCGCGGGAGCTCGACGCCGGACTGTCCAGGTTCGCGGACGGCGCACATCGGCGCCACGCCATGGAGGCGCTCGCGATCACGGACACGCGTACGCTCGCCCGGGGGTTGACCGCCCTGCGGAAGCTCCTCCGAAGCGGGTTAGTGTTGACTAGCCGCGGAGGCGACCGATGAAGGTGAACATGCACGAAGCGAAGTCGCAGCTCTCACGTCTCGGCAGGGCGGCCTGGGAGGGCGAGGACATCGTGACCGCCCGGGCCGGCGAGCCGTATCTGCGGCTGGTGCCGTACCGCGAACGGAAACCCCGGCGCAAGCTCGGAGGGCTGGAAGACCGAATCCGGATGTCCCCGGACTTCGACGAGCCCGACGACGAGCTGAGGGAGCTGTTCGAGCAGTCGAGGATCTTCCCGGACGAGGAGTAGCGTGGCGCGCCTGCTGCTGGACACCCACGTGCTGCTGTGATCGCTGGCGGAGCCGGCCAGAATGAGGGACCGTGCTCGTGATGCGATCGACCAACTGGCACGGCAGAATCGGGCGCTCGCCCTTGCGCGCGACCTGCTCCTGCCGCCCCTGATGAGCGGCGAGCTCGAACCATGACTTCGGACCCGGCCACCGAGCTCGCCAGACTGGTCGCTGGCGGCGAAGGCGTAGGCGTCGAGTTCAAGCGATCGCTGACCAAGGACGTCGGCCGAGGCTTGTGCGCGTTCGCCAACGCCGGCGGAGGGACCGTGCTGCTCGGCATCTCCGATGCCGGCAAGATCGTGGGCGTGGCGGATCACAACCGCTTGAAGGCTCGGGTGCTGAGCACCGCACGGTCGGCAGACCCGCCGATCGGGGTGGAGGCCGAGAGCCTCGGCGACGTGCTGCGGGTCGTCGTGCCGCCGCAGAAGCGCAAGCCTTACTCGTTCGGGGGACGGTTCTTCATGCGCGACGGAGCGAGCAGTCGGCAACTGTCGAACGCGGAGGTCGAAGAGCTGTTCTACGCGGCCGGCCGACTTCACTTCGACAGGAAGCCCTGTCCGGACTTTTCCATCGACAACAATCTCGACGACGAGACCTGGGCGCGGTTCAGCCGCCGCGCCAAGATCCCGGAGTCGATGGATCGCATGGTCGCGCTCCGAAACCTCGGGTTGCTGGACAACGACGACCGAATGACCCACGCCGGGGCGTGGCTCCTGGCCCGTGACATCCGCAGGTTCACGACTTCCGCGCACGTCTCCTGCGCGCTGTTCATGGGCACCGAGAAGGTGCGCATTCTCGACCGGCGCGACTTCCATGGCGACGTGCCGGCGATGGTCGACGACGCCGTGGCGTGGATCCTCACGAAGATCAACGTCGAGCTCGTCATCAGGCGCGTGCGGCGGGAGGAGCGGCCCGAGCTGCCGGAAGAGGCGCTTCGCGAGGCCGTGGCGAACGCCGTGGCGCATCGCGACTACCGCTCGACCGCGAACGTCCAGATCTACGTCTTCAAGGACCGAATCGAGATCGTCAGCCCCGGCGGGTTGCCGGCGGGAGTGAGCGAGGCGGACCTCGGCGTCAAGAGCATGCCGCGGAATCCCCTGCTGTTCGGCATGCTGTACCGGATGGACGTGGTCGAGAACATCGGCTCCGGCATCAGGCGGATCCGCGACCTCTGCCGTGAGCACGGCGTCGCGGAGCCGGTCATCGACGCGTCCGAGCACTGGGTGACGGTGACGTTTCCCAGACCGGCTGGCCTCGATGACGGACCGGATATCCGCAAGACCGGTGGCGAAGGAGGTCGAGGGCCCGAGTCGCAGCCGGAGCCGGGGCCAGAGTCGAGAAGGGATGGGCCAGAGTCAGCGGACGATGGGCTAGAGTCGGCGGGCGATGGGCTAGAGTCGGCGGGCGATGGGCTAGAGTCGGCGGGCGATGGGCTAGAGTCGGCGGGCGATGGGCTAGAGTCCCTGGAGCGCCGCGTACTGGTTCTGCTCGCAACGGAACCACTCTCGAGGTCCGCGATTGCCGAGGGTCTGGGGCACCGGTCCGTCTCCGCGGGACTCAACCGGGTGATTCATCGTCTCCTGAAGAGCGGGCGCGCAGAGTACACCGTGCCCGACAAGCCGAACAGCCGACTTCAGAAGTACCGAATCACGCCGGCCGGACACACCGCGCTGGAGGAGCCGGCGACGTGACGCCCTCACCCTACACCGAGGACACCCTGTTCCAGCGGACCACGGCCGACTACCCGGAGCAGCAGTTCGGCTGGGAGTCGGTCTACGCCCACAACCACGAGGACTTCGGCCCGGACAGCCTCCTCGGCAGGGCGTCGGAACGGGACGCGGTGCTGGAGCGCCCACTCCGCGAGAGGCTCGTGGCACTGAACCCCGACCTGCCCAGCGAGGCGTACGACGACGCCGTGCGGCGCATCACCGCGACCAGCGGCTCGCAGACCATCGTCGCCGCCAACCGCGACAAGTACGACCTGATGCGCGACGGCGTGCAGGTCACCTGCCGCGACGAGGAGGGCAAGCCCACCCGGCGGCGCCTGCGGGTGATCGACTTTGATGAGCCCGGGAACAACCACTTCCTCTGCGTGCGCGAGCTGCGGGTGCGCGGCGCGCTCTACCGGCGTCGGCCCGACATCGTCGGCTTCGTCAACGGCCTGCCGCTGCTGTTCATCGAGTGCAAGAACATCCACCGCGACCTGAAGGCGGCGTTCGAGAAGAACTACGCGGACTACCGCGACACCGTGCCGCACCTCTTCCACCACAACGGGGTGGTGATGTTCGGCAACGGCGAGAAGGCGCGCATCGGGTCGATCACCAGCCGGTGGGGCCACTTCCACGAGTGGAAACGCCTGGCCGAGGACGAGCCCGGCGCGGTGAACATGGAGACGCTGCTGAAGGGCGTCTGCGACCGTCGCAACTTCCTCGACCTCGTGGAGAACTTCATCCTCTTCGACGAATCCACGGGCGAGACGCGGAAGATCCTCGCCCGCAACCACCAGTTCCTCGGCGTGAACCGGGCCGTCGAGGCGGTGCGCAACCGGCGGGCGAGGAACGGGAAGCTCGGCGTTTTCTGGCACACCCAGGGGGCCGGCAAGAGCTACTCGATGGTGATGTTCAGCCGCAAGGTGCGCCGGAAGCTGGGCGGCAACTTCACATTCCTGGTGCTGACCGACCGCGACGATCTCGACACCCAGATCTACAAGACCTACGCGGGCTGCGGCGTGGTCGACCACGATCGCGACCCCTGCCGGGCGGCCAGCGGCGACCACCTGCGCCGGCTGCTGGGCGAGCACAAGTCGCACGTCTTCTCGCTGATCCAGAAGTTCAACCAGGACGTCGATGCGGCGGACGGCTACACGTCGCGCGACGACGTCATCGTCATCAGTGACGAGGCGCACCGCACCCAGTACGGCACGCTCGCGCTGAACATGCGCAACGCCCTGCCGAACGCCAGCTACATCGGCTTCACCGGCACGCCGCTGTTCACCGGGGAGGAGATCACCCGCCAGGTGTTCGGCGACTACGTCTCGACCTACTACTTCCAGCGCGCGGTCGAGGACGGCGCCACCGTGCCGCTCTACTACAGCGCCCGCGGTGAGAAGCTCGGCGTGGCCATCGGCGACCTGAACGAGCGCATCGCCAATAAGCTGGCGGATTTGGAGATCGACGACATCGACGTCGCGCAGCGTCTCGAGCAGGAGCTCAAGCGCGAGTACCACGTCGTCACGGCCGACAGGCGGCTCGACGAGGTCGCGGGCGACTTCGTGCGTCACTACTCGGCGGCCTGGGAGACCGGCAAGGCGATGCTCGTCTGCATCGACAAGGTGACCTGCGTGCGGATGCACGGGCTGATCGAGCGCTACTGGCACGAGCGCATCGATGAGCTGGAGGCGGAGCACGCGAAGGCCCCCGGCGAGCAGGAGGCGATCTACCTGCAGCGGCAGATCGACTGGATGCGCGAGACCCGCGCCGCGGTCGTCGTGAGCGAGGAGCAGGGCGAGGTGGAAAAGTTCCGCCGTTGGAACCTCGACATCGTCCCCCACCGCCGACTCGTCAAGGAAGGCATGGAGCTGCCCCCGGCGATGCGCGCCGACCCGCGGTTCCGCAACATGCAGCGGATGGCCGTCGACGACGCGTTCAAGGAGCCGGAGCACCCGTTCCGCATCGCCGTCGTCTGCGCCATGTGGCTGACCGGCTTCGACGTGCCGAGCCTGTCCACCCTCTACCTCGACAAGCCGCTCAAGGCCCACACGCTGATGCAGGCCATCGCCCGCGCCAACCGCGTCAACGAGGGCAAGAACAACGGGCTGTTCGTCGACTACTGCGGCGTCCTCAAGCATCTGCGCCGGGCGCTGGCGACGTTCGCCGGCACTCAGGCAGAGGGCGCCGGCCGCGAGACCGACCCGGCGAGACCCGACGAGGAGCTTCTGGACGCCCTCGTCGAGGCAATCGCGATGGTGAGGGGATTCCTCGACACCGGCGGGGCGCCGCTCGACGACGTCATCCGACAGCAGCGGCTGCAGCGCCTGCTGGCGCGCAATCCCCTGCGCACCGACTTCCAGCAGCGCTACGAGGCGATCGTCGCGGAGTACAACCGCGAGAAGGATCGCGTGACCATCGAGCGGACGTTCGAGGAGCTGCTCAAGTTCGTCCAGGAGCTCGAGAAGGAGGAGGGCCGGGCGCTTCGCGAGGGACTGGACGAGGAATCACTGGCTGTCTTCGACCTGCTGAAGAAGCCCGACCTCGGCCGGCCCGAGATCGAGCGGATCAAGAAGGTCGCGAAGGACCTGCTGCGGACGCTCAAGGCGGAGAAGCTGCGCGTCGACCAGTGGCGCGAAAAGGACGCAACCCAGAGCGCCGTCAAGGTCGCCATTCACGACTTCCTCTACAGCGACGAGACTGGCCTCCCCGCCAACGCCTACTCGGTAGACGACGTCACCGCGACATCCGAGGCCGTGTTCGCGCACGTCTACCGCGCCTATCCGACCGTGCCGTCGCCCTACTACGACGGCACTGCGGCGGCATGAGAGTGCACCGATAGTCCGGCGGGAAGCAGATGAGCAACGGACCGCCCTACCACATCACGACGGACATACTGTCCCGGGTCGCCGAGATCGCGGAAGCGGTCGGGCGTGCAGAGGCGACGGGTCTCTCGCAGGACCTTCGACTGCGGCGTATCAACCGCATCCGCTCGATCCAGGGTTCGCTGGCCATCGAGGGCAACATCCTCACCGAGGAGCAGATCTCCACGATTCTCGACGGCAAGCCGGTCATGGCCCCACCGAGGGACGTTCAGGAGGCCAGGAACGCCATCAAGGCGTACGACCGGTACGATCGGTGGAACCCCGCCAGCGAGGCCGACCTGCTGAACGCCCACGAGATCCTGATGACCGGCCTCGTGGATGCGCCCGGCCACTATCGTCGTGGCGGGGTCGCGGTGATGGGTCAGGACCGGATACAGCACGTCGGCCCGCCCGCCGCGCGAGTGCCGTCACTGATGGCCGAGCTGCTCGCATGGCTCCGCCACACCGACGAGCACCCGTTGATCGCCAGCTCCGTCTTCCACTACGAGTTCGAGTTCATCCATCCGTTCGAAGACGGCAACGGCCGCATGGGCCGGCTCTGGCAGACGCTGATCCTGACCCGTTGGAGGACCCTGTTCGCCCACGTGCCCGTCGAGAGCCTCGTCCGCGCCCGGCAGAGCGATTACTACGAGGCCATCCGCGAGAGCTCCTCGCAAGGCGAGAGCACCCCCTTCGTCGCCTTCATGCTGGACACGATTCTCGCCGCGGTCGGCACCCCCCAAGAAGCCCCCCATGTAAGCCCCCAAGTCCGACGGCTGTTGGCCGTGCTGACCGGCGAGATGTCCCGGCGCGACATCCTCCACGCTCTCGGCCTCAGCGACCGCAAGTCGCTACGCGAGCGCTACCTGTCGCCTGCGCTGCGGGGCGGGTACGTGGAGATGACCCGCCCCGACGCACCCAACGCCAGGAATCAGAGGTACCGGCTGACTGCGCTGGGGCGACGGATACGGTCGACGGTGTGATGAGGCCGGAACAAGACAGCGAGGGCAGCTCTCTCACGGCCGTGGCTCCCCGCCGCGTCGCGCGATGCGTTCGAGCTGCGGCTGGATGGACGACATCACCGCGGCGAAGACGACGAGCGCCCAGCCGACCGACAGGATGAGCTGCAGGCCGACGAGCATCCGCGCGGGCACGGTGGCCGGGGCGATGCCGGTGTAGTCCGGAACGACGGCGGCGAAGAAGGAGAACGACACCCAGTCGCCGATGCCGGCCGCCGACGCGCCGGTGAACGAGCCGGGCGCGAAGCGCTCCAGCATGCCGCAGAAGCCGGCGAACACGAGGATGATGGCGAGGTAGCCGGCGGCGAAGCCGCCGATCGGGATCCACATCACGCGCAGGTACTCGGCGAGCTGCGAGTACACCCGAAGACGCGGCTCCAGCCACGCGGCGGCGGCGCGGCCGCAGAGGAACGTGACGGTCGGGAAGGCGAACTGCACCATCGCTATTACCCCGAGTCCGACGAAGACCTCCGCGACGGGGACCGGCAACCGGGAGAGCAGCTCGATGGCGAAGAGAGAGAAGTAGACGCCGAGCGAACCGGCGAGGAGCAAGGCGGGCGGACGGGAGTAGCGCCGTCCGGCCGCGTTCCGGCTCAGAAAGCCGACGATGAGGGCGACCGTCGGCATGAGGAGAAGGGCGGCGGCCACTCCCTGCGGTCCGAGGGCCGGCGCCACGCCCAGGGCCAGCAGCACGCTCATCACCAGCGACTCGAGGCTCGCCTCGCGGTAGGTCCGGACCCGCTGCGTCCCCAGCCCGTCCAGCAGGCCCACCCCCAGCCCGAAGATCGGCGGAACGTAGACCCCGGCGCCGTACGCGAAGTCCTGACCGCCGCCGATCAGGGCCATGACCGCGCCGAGCAGCGACCCCACGAGGATGCCGGTCGACCGGCCGTTGCCCTCGCCCATCCGCAGGCAGAGCCCCACGCCGACCGCCACGCCGCAGCCCGCGCCCATCAGCACGTAGTTGTGAGCCTCGGTGATCGCGTAGCCGAACGGGACGACGACCACGAGCACCGCCACGGCGACCTGCAGCGAGCGCCACGCCACCAAGGCCAGCGCCGCGGGCAGCGGGCGGTCACGCGGCAGCGGAATGACGGGCACGGGGGGCCGCCCTCACCGCGGGGGCTCGGGGGCGGTGGGCGAGGTGGCGCCGAGGCCGAGGAGCAGCGCCTCCATGTCGGGCCAGCGGCGCCCGAGGTTGGCGTAGAAGACGCCCTGGGCGATGGTCAGGGGGGTCCAGCCCCGCTCGTTGACGGGGTCGAGGGCCGCGCCGTGCTCGAGCAGGTAGAGGACGAGCTCGGGCGAGCCGCGCATGACGGCGCCGTGGAGCGCGGCGTCGCCGTTGGCGTCGACGGTGGCGACCGAGTCGCCCAGCGCCGCCATCAGCTTCACCGCCTCCAGGGCCTCCCCGGCGCTGCCGGGGCTCTCGCTCGACGACCAGATGCCGACGCCGGCCGCCACGAGGAGCGCGGTAGTGCCGTCCTCGTTCGCGGTCAGCGGGTCGGCGCCGAGATCGAGGAGCAGGCGCATCATGTCGAGGTCGACGGCCTTGGCCGCGAGCAGGAACGGGGTCGCCCCGGTGCGGTTGAGCTGATTGCGATAGCCGTCGCGCGGCTCCGCCGTCTGGCGGGCGTCGATGTCGGCGCCGTGGGCGACGAGAGC
The DNA here is from genome assembly GCA_965207675.1 of Vicinamibacterales bacterium. Lineage (GTDB taxonomy): Bacteria > Acidobacteriota > Vicinamibacteria > Vicinamibacterales > UBA8438 > JAJEEA01. The sequence continues at coordinate 646,242 of CBDBMY010000011.1, read as the reverse complement.
GCGGGCCAGCTCGAGGTCGGTGACGGTGCCGGTGGGGAACGCGGCGGGGTTGTTGTAGTGCCGGTTCGGCCGGCGGGTCCAGACCAGCTGGTGGAGCGGCGTCCACCCCGGCCCCGCCGCGGCCGCGTCGGCGCCGTGCCCCAGGAGCTGCATCGCGACGTCGTAGCGCGCGTTGATAACCGCCAGGTGGAGGGGGCTGGTGCCGTCGGGGAGCGCGAGGTCGATGTCGGCCCCCGCCGCGAGCAGAGCTTCGACGGCGGCGCCGTGACCCGCACGTACCGCGAACGCAAGCGGCGTGAACCCTCCGTCGGAGCGGGCGTCGACGGCGGCCCCGGCCGCCGTCAGAGGCGCCACGACCGGCGCATGTCCCTCGGCCGCCGCCCACATCAGCGCGGTCTGTCCGCGCCAACCCTCCCGGGCGTCGACGCCCGCCGCGGCGCCGTGGCGCAGCAACGCCTCGACGCTGTCGACCACGCCGGTCCGGGCCGCCGCCATCAGCGGCGTCTCGCCCTCCGGCGACGCCCGGTTCGCGTCGGCCCCGGCCGCGAGCAGCGCCTCCACGACGGCGTCATGGCCCCCCGCCGACGCGAGCGCCAGCGGCGTCACCCCGTGACGCGTCGCGGCGTCGGCCCCGCCGCCGGCCTCCAGCAGCTCGGCGACCGCCGCCGCGTCGCCGGCGTGCGCGGCCCGGTGCAGCAGGGTCGCATCGTCTGCCGGCTGCGCCGCGGGCGCTCCGGGCCAGACGAGCATCACCGCGAAGACGCCGGCGAGGCCGCACGCGCGCGTGCGAACCGGACCGTGGTGCATCATCCGCACCTCGCTACACATCCGCCAGCGGCGCCAGCTCGCGCAGCCGCCCGGTGCTGTCACCAATCCCGTCGTCGAGCCGCACTCCCGCCTTGTCGAGCTGGCTGACGAGCAGGTTGGTCATCGGCGTGTCCCGCGGGTACCGCAGGTGCCGCCCGCCCTTCAACTGCCCGCCGCTGCCGCCGACGAGCATCAGCGGCAGGTCGTAGTGCAGGTGCTTGTTGCTGTCGCTGAGCGACGCGCCGTAGAGCAGCAGCGAGTTGTCGAGCAGCGAGCCCTCCCCGTCCGGCGTCGACGCCAGGGTCTCGAGGAAGCCGCGGAAGAGCGACACGTGGTAGGTGTTGATCTTCGCGAGCTGGGCCAGCTTCAACGGGTCGTAGCGATGGTGCGAGATGCCGTGGTGCGACTCGGGGATGCCCACCTCGGGATAGGCGCGGCCGTTCAGCTCGCGGCCCAGCATGAAGGTGAACACGCGGGTGATGTCGGCCTGCCAGGCCAACGCCGTCAGGTCGAACATCAGCCCGACGTGATCGGCGTAGGACTCGGGGACGCCGACGGGCCGCGCGAGCTCGGGCAGCTCGGTGTCGCTCTGCTCCGAGAGCTGGATGCGCCGCTCGATGGCGCGCACCGCGTCGAGGTACTGCGTCGACCCGCGCGCGGTCGCCGGCCCCGACCTCGCGCTCGAGGCGGGCGAGGTCGGCCCCGATGGCGTCGAGGATGCTGCGGTCCTTGCGGAACTGCGCGCGCCGCTCGGCCGTCGAGCCGCCCTCGCCGAAGAGCCGCTCGAAGACGACGCGCGGGTTGTTCTCCATCGGCAGCGGCGTCGTGGGGTCGCGCCACGCGATGGTGTTCATGTAGATGCAGCTGTAGCCGTTCTCGCAGTTGCCGACGAGGAAGTCTCGGTCGATGGCGAGCTCGAGCGACGGCAGCGGCGTCGTCCGCCCGAGCTGGGCGGCCGCGACCTGGTCGGCGGTCATCCCCGCGCGCACGTCGGCCCCCTCGGTCTCCTTCGGGTGGACGCCGTTGAGCCACGTCGCGGTGGCGCGGGTGTGCTCGCCGTTGCCGTCGCCGAGCGCCTCGGCCTGCCCCTGGGCGAGCCCGCTCAGCACCACCATGCGGTCGCGGTACGGGTCGAGGGGGCGCAGCGTCGGCGAGAGCTCCAGGGCCGTCTTCGCCGGCGGCGTCCACGACTCCATCGCCATGCCGTTGGGCAGGTACACCCACCCGAGGCGGCGCACCGGCTCGGCCGCGCGGACGCCGACGCCGGCCAGCGCCGGGGTCATCGCGTCGAGCATCGGGAGGGCCAGCGCCGCCCCCGCCCCGCGCAGGAACGTGCGCCGCGGCAGCGTCTTTCGGGTGATGATCATGATTCCGCTCTCCTCATCCTGAACGGCGCGCTCTCGACGATGCCGACGACGAGCGACGAGAACCGGTAGCCGTCCTCCGCCGCGGCGCGGGTGATGGCGCGCACCGCCGGCGCGTCGTAGTGCTCGAGGCCGCGCCCGAGCGCGTAGATCAGCAGCTTCTCGGTCAGGGTGCCGACGAACCGCTCCGGCCGGCCCGCGAGGGCCTCGCGCAGCCCCGCCGCCCCGTCGAAGCGGGTGCCGTCGGGCAGCTCGCCGGTGGCGTCGATGGGCGTGCCCGCGGCGCTGCGGGTGCGGAAGCGCCCCACCGCGTCGAACTGCTCGAGCGCGAAGCCCGGCGGGTCCATCAGCCGGTGGCAGCTCGCGCAGACGGGGTTCGCGCGGTGGCGCTCGGTCGCCTCGCGCATCGAGAGCGCCTCGCCGGTGCCCGTCGTCTCCTCCAGGGCCGGCACGTCCGGGGGCGGCAGGGCGGGCGGCGTCCCCAGCAGGTTCTCGAGCACCCACTTGCCGCGCAGCACCGGCGACGTCCGGTTCGGGTACGACGTGACCGAGAGGATGCTGGCGTGGCCGAGCAGCCCCCGCCGCGCCTCGTGCGCCACGGGAACGCGCCGGAAGTGGCTGCCGTAGACGCCCGGCATGCCGTAGTGGCGCGCGAGCCGCTCGTTGACGAAGGTGTAGTCGGCGGTCAGCAGGTCGAGGACGTTGCGGTCCTCGCGGAAGACGCTCTCGACGAAGCAGCTCCGTCTCGCGCCGCATCGCCTGCCGCAGCCCCTCGCCGACGTCGGGGAACCGGTCCTCGTCGGGGACCACGGCCGGGACGTTCCGCAGGTAGAGCCACTGGCTCGCGAAGCTCGTGACCAGCGCGCGCGACCGCTCGTCGGCGAGCATGCGCCGCGCCTGCGCCTCGAGCACCGCGGGCTCGCGCAGCCGGCCCGCCTCGGCGAGGTCGAGCAGCTCGTCGTCGGGGATGCTGCTCCACAGGAAGAAGGACAGGCGCGACGCGAGCTCGAGGTCGCTGACGGCGTAGCTCTCCCCCGCCGCGACCCCGGCCGGGTCGCGCTCGACCCGCAGCACGAACTCGGGGCTCGCGAGCAGCCACCGCAGGGCCATCTCGACGCCGGCGTCGAAGCCGCCCTCGCGCCGACCCTCGTCGAAGAACCCGAGGAGGACATCGAGATCGGCCGGGGTGACGGGGCGCCGGTAGGCCCGGCGCGCGAGGGCCGACACGATGCGGCGCGCGCACGCGGTCTCCTCGGCCTCGGCCGCGCCGCCGGCGGGACGGCACACGAAGATGCGCCGGCGGCTCGGCGTCTCCTCCGCCGGGGGCGCGCCGCCGACCGCGGCCGGGGCGCCGTCGCCGACCGCGCGGTGGCCGTCAGCCGCTGCCGGGGCGTCGCCAACCACCGGGATCCCGCCGTCAGCCGCTGCCGGGGTGTCGCCAATCGCGGGGAACCCGCCGTCAGCCGCCGCCGGGGCGCCGCCAACCGCCGGGGGGGCACCGTCCCCCGCTGTCGGCGCGTCACCGCCGGCCGGAAACCCGCCCCGGACCGCGAACGGCCCGGTGACCGTGACGCTGCCCAGGTACGGCTGCACCCGGGTGTCGCCGCCGGTGATGCTGGTGTACGGCCGGAGGTAGGGCTGGCGCAGCGTCTCGGGATAGGCCGCCGTCTTCCGCACGAACGTCACCCGCAGCTCGCGCGGCCCCGCCCCGACCGGCAGGCGGAACTCCCAGTCGCGGTCGATGTTCCGCTGCCGGTCGCGCCACCCGCGGTACTCGTCGCTGTCGCGCGGCCCGTCGGGCGGCGGCCCGCCAGCGGTGAAGGTCCGCACCAGCTCGCCGTCCAGGCTCACCTCCACCGTGTGCGGCACCTCGAAGACGGCGAGGTTGTCGCCGGCGTTGCGGGCGAGCGTGACGCGGAAGTCGTACTCCGCGTCCTCCGGGAACGTGTGCCGGAACGCGCCGCCGCCGCGGGTGCCGAACGGCATGCCCGCCACCCAGTCGTCCTGCGGCAGGTCGCTCGCGAGGCGGAACACCTCGGCGGTGGCCGAGGGGGCGGGGCGTCCGACCGCCACCCGGGCGATCTTCCGCGCCGCCGCGAGGTAGCGCTCCAGCAGGGTAGGCGAAACCCCGAGCACCCCCGCGATGTTGTCGAAGCCGTAGCTCGCGCCGTCGGCCGGCAGCAGCTCCGCGACGTCGATATCCAGGTCGAGGAGGTCGCGCACGGCGTGGTGATACTCGGTCCGGTTCAGCCGGTGGAACGCCTCGGTGCGGCCGGGGTCGGGGTTGGCCGCGGCGTGCCGGTCCAGCTCGGCCTCCAGCCAGCCGACGAACCGGTCGTAGCTCGCCGCGTCCGGCCGCGGTCTCGGCGCCGGCGGCATGGCCCCGGCCCGCAGCTTCCGGACCACCGTCTCCCACACCGCGGGCGACGCCGCCACCGCCGTCACGTCGTGCTCGTCGAGGGCCAGCCCTGCCGTCCGCATGCGGCCGTTGTGGCAGGTCACGCAGTAGCGGTCCAGCAACTCCCGCTGCCAGCCGGCGGACGGGCCGGGCTGCTCCCCTGCCTCCGCGGCAGGGGCCGACCGGGCGCCGGGCGCCCCGCCGACGGCGAGGGCGAGCACAGCGCACGCGAGCGCGGCAAGGTGTCGCGATGCAGACATGTCGTATGTACTCGCCGTAGTATCCGGACGATGGGGAACGGTGTCAATCGCCGCCCCGCGGCCCAGGCCGGGACGAGTCGAGGGCGGGCCGCAATGGTCGAGTCGCCGGGCAATCGAGGCGGGGAACGAGACCGATGGCGTTCACCAGGATCACGGCCGACGCTGCACGCATGGGGGGCGTTCCCTGCATTCGAGACCTCCGCGTGCCGGTAGCCACGATCGTGGGGATGGTTGCCGACGGCATGAGCACGACGGATATCCTTCGCGCCTATCCGGACCTGGAAGCCGAGGACGTCATCGAGGCCCTCCGCTTCGCGGCCGACGCGGTTCGTGAGCGAGAGCTGCCCCTGCTTTCGACCGGATGAAGTTTCTGATCGACAACGGCGACACCGTCCTACGGCGCAGACCCCTACAGCAGATCGCCCTGCCACAGCTCGCGCACGAAGGTCTCCGCCGGAAGGATGTCTATGCCGTCGGGGGTCCGCCGCGGGCGCGGTTCCAGGCAGACCACCGCCCGGCGGCGGACGCCGGGGTGATCGACGGCGAGGCTCCGCAGTCCCTTGAGGTGGTCCCGCGTAATCCGCGGGCTGGCCTTCGCTTCGAGGGCGAGCCGCAGGTCGCCGACCACGAAGTCGACCTCCGTGCCGCCGGCGAGCCGCCAGTACGCCAGCTCGAGGTCGAGCTCCCGATAGTCGAGGCAGGCGGACAGCTCGTGGAAGACCCAGTTCTCGAACGCCCGGCCGTAGAGCTCCGAGCCGGGTGACAGCCCGCCCCGGCGGGCCAGCCGGTTGACGACGCCGACGTCCGCGAAATAGAACTTCGGCGCGCCGATGGTCCGGCGGCGCGAGCGCTTCCGCCAGGCCGGCAGCCACCGCCCCAGCAACGTGTCCTCCAGGATGCCGAAGTAACCCTTCACGGTGTGGCTCGACACGCCGCACTCGCGGGCGAGGTTCGAGCAGTTGACCACGCCCCCGTCTCCCAGCGCCGCCGCGTCGAGGAACCCCGCGAACGCAGGCAGGTTGCGCACCAGCCCTTCGGCCGCGACCTCCTCCTTCAGGTAGTCGGCGACGTAAGCGTCGAGCAGGCGGCTTGGCCGGCGCGCCTCGTACATCCTGGGCAGGTAGCCGTGGTTGAGCATGCGGGTCAGGTCGAACCCGCCTCCGATCTCCGCCGCCGTCAGCCCGTGCATCCGGTAGCGCACCGCCCGGCCGCCCAGCAGGTTGGCGCCGCCGCGCTTCACCTTCCGCGCGCTCGACCCGCACAAGGCGAAGTGCAGCCCGCGGTTCTCGATCAGCCAGTGCACTTCATCGAGCAGCGCCGGCGCCTTCTGGACCTCGTCGATGACGATCTGGCGCCCGGGCTCCGGCCTGCCGGCGTCGATCTCCTGTCGGAGGAGCTCGGGACTGACGGCGTAGCGCCTGAACTCGTCGGCCTTCAGGAGATCGATCCAGCGCCCGTCCGGGTATCGCCGTCTCAGGAGGGTGCTCTTGCCGGTCTGGCGGGGACCCCACAGGAAGAAGGTCTCCTGGCAGGGGGCGGGCAGGTGGAGGCGTCTTTCGAACATCAGCTTCAAATTATCATGACATTTTGAATCGACTATTCAGAAATCTCCCATCTTCGCGGACGGCCCCGGCGACTCGCGGCTGCTCGCCAAGGCCCCCCTGGCTTCTGCCGCGCGGGCTGTGACCAACCCGGCGGAAGTCGCCCCTGCATTTGACCGGCAACGCACGCCCGTGACCGAGTTGCTCGAACGGACCGCTTGCAGTCCGTGGTTGCAGGATGCCCCATATGCACCCGGTCGCGCCTGTCACGCAGGGGCGCTCTCTGCTCCGCGGGCGCCCGCCAGCCCGCCGACGAACTCGGCGATCTGTAGCGCCCTCCGGGCGCGGTGCCGCGCGGCGCTCCCACCACGGGCTGCCGGCGCCGGCAAGTGCGGTAGACTGGCGCCGATTCCAGGAGGACAGCAATGTCGGAGCGGACGAATCGTGGCGGGCGGGCGCGGGCAATGGTCCTGGCGGGAACGGTGGCCCTGGCCGCGGCGGCGCTCCCCGCCGGCGGTCAGACGGTCGAGTGGCCGGCCTACGCGGCGGACCAGGCCGGCACCAAGTACCTGCCCTTGGACCAGATCGACGCCGAGACGGTGGCCGACCTCGAGATCGCGTGGCGGCAGCCGGTGATTCCCGACGCGATCCGGAACGGCGAGACCGCCCGCGGCCCCGTCGCCTCGCAGACGACGCCGCTCATGGCGGGCGGCCTGCTCTACTTCAGCACCGGGCTGGGCACCGTCGCCGCCCTCGAGCCGACCACCGGCGAGGTCGTCTGGAACACCGGGCCGAGCGACGGGGTGCGGGTGCGGCAGACGCGCGGCGTCGCCTGGTGGACCGACGGCGAGGAGCGCCGCGTCGTCGCGACCCTCGGCCCGAAGCTGGTGTCGCTCGACGCCCGCACCGGCGAGCGCGACCCCGGGTTCGGCGAGGCCGGCGAGGTCGACCTGCGCGAGGGGCTGCTGCGCCCCTTCCCCGACTTCTACTGGAACTCGGCCCCCATCATCGTCAACGACGTCGTCGTCATCGGCTCGTTCGTCGAGGACATCACCACCGCCCAGCGCACCGCCAACAAGGAGTCGCCGCGCGGCGACGTCCGCGGCTACGACGTGCGGACGGGCGAGCACGTGTGGACGTTCCACACCATCCCCCTCGAGAACGAGTTCGGGGTGGAGACGTGGGGGGCCGACCCCGTCGACGACCGCGCGTCGTGGGAGTACAGCGGCAACACCAACATGTGGGCCCACCCCACCGGCGACGAGGAGCTGGGCATCGTCTACCTGCCGCTCTCGACCCCCACCAACGACTACTACGGCGGGCACCGGCCCGGCGACAACCTGTTCGCGGAGAGCCTCGTCGCCGTCGACTCCCGCACCGGCGAGCGGCTCTGGCACTTCCAGGCCATCCGCCACGGGGTGTGGGACTACGACTTCGCCTCGTCGGCGGTGCTGCTCGACATCACCGTCGACGGGCGCGAGATCAAGGCGGTGGCGCAGCCCAGCAAGCAGGCGTTCACCTACGTCTTCGACCGGGTGACGGGCGAGCCGGTGTGGCCGATCGAGGACCGGCCGGTCCCCGACTCGGACGTGCCCGGCGAGCGGCTCTCGCCGACCCAGCCGTTCCCCACGAAGCCGCCGCCGTTCGAGCTGCAGGGCGTGACGGTGGACGACCTCATCGACTTCACGCCCGAGCTGCGGGCCGAGGCGGTGGAGCTGCTCGACCAGTACGTGTGGGGGCCCATGTTCACCGCGCCCATCCTGCTCGACCCCCGGCCCGGCGGCAAGAAAGGCACCATCTTCAGCCCCGGCACGGCCGGCGGCGCGAGCTGGAGCGGGGCCGGGGTCGATCCCGAGACCGGCATGCTCTACGTGCCGTCCGCCTACAGCCAGAACGTCGTCGCCCTCGTGCCGTCCGAGCACCCGCGGGCCGACGTGCGGCTGGTGCGGGAGAGGTACACGCCCCTGCCGGGCCCACGGGGACTGTCGATGTTCAAGCCGCCCTACGGCCGGCTGACCGCCATCGACATGAACGCCGGCGACATCGCCTGGCAGGTCCCCAACGGCGAGGGTCCCCGCAACCACCCCGCGCTGCGCGGCCTCGACCTGCCGTGGCTCGGCCAGGGGGGGCGCGCGTCGGTGCTCGTCACGAAGTCGCTGGTGTTCCTGGGGGAAGGCGGCAACACCGGCGTCTCGGCCCTGCCCCAGTGGTACAACGGGCCGGGAGGCAAGAAGTTCCGGGCCTATGACAAGGCCAGCGGCGAGGTGGTCTGGGAGACGGAGCTGCCCGGCGGCACCACCGGCGCCCCGATGACCTATATGATCGACGGCCGCCAGTTCATCGTCGTCGCCGTCGGCTGGGACGACATGGCGAGCGAGCTGATCGCGCTGGCCCTACCAGAGGCGCGGTGACGCGGGACGGCCTCCCCGCGCGGGCATTCCATGACCGATTTCGAGGCGCAGGGGCTGGCTGGAGCCGGCATCGAGGAGGACTACGCATGCGCAGGACGAGCACCATGCCCTGGAGCGGCATCGCGCTGCTGATTGCCGTCGCCGCCGGTTCCTGGCCGGTCGACGCGCACGCGCAGGAAACGGAGAACCCCTTCACGAGCCGGATCGACGTGCGCATGGGCCGGCAGAGCTACCGGGCCCAGTGCTCGGCGTGCCACGGCATCAACGCCGCCGGGAATCCCGAGGTAGGCGGACCGGACCTGTCGACGGGGCAGTTCCAGCGCGCCGACGGCGACGCGGGGCTGTTCCGGGTCATCCGCGACGGCGTAGACGGCACCGCGATGATCGGGCTCGGCGCGGACGCGACGGAGCAGTCGGTGTGGCAGATCGTCACCTTCCTGCGCTCGCTCGCCCCCGCCGGCGTCGATCCCGGCGGGTCGGCGGCGGCCGGGCAGGCCCTGTTCGCCGGCAAGGGCGACTGCGCGCGCTGCCACATGGTGAACGGCGACGGCGGCCGACTCGGGCCGGATCTGTCGTCGGTGGGCGACCGGCGCACCCCCGCCGAGCTCGAGGACGACCTCGTCGACCCCGACGCCCGCGTGCTCCCCCGCTGGTGGACGATCACCGCGACGGGACCCGGCGGCGAGACCGTCGAGGGCCTGCGCATGAGCGAGGACACGTTCACCTTCCGCATCATGGACGCGGACGAGAACCTGCGGGCGTTCTCGAAGTACGGCGACTGGTCGTACGAGCGGACCCGGGCCTCCACCATGCCCGGCTACGCGGCGACCCTGACCGCGCAGGAGCGGACGGACCTGGTGGCGTACCTCTATTCCCTGCGGAGGGAACCATGACCCTGCCCCGCACTCCGTCCGTCCGTTGGATGCTCCTCGCCGCCGTTGCTCTCGCAACCGGACCGCCACGCCCCGCGGAGGGAACCATGGCGACCGCCGCGCCGCTCCACGCCCAGGCCCCGGCCGAGGGCGCCCCCATGTTCACCCCGGTGACGTGGGAACGGCTGGTCAACGCGGCCGACGAGCCCCACAACTGGCTGATGTACAACGGCACCCTCGACAGCCAGCGGTTCAGCCGCCTCGACCGGATCGACCGCGGCAACGTAGCCGACCTCGAGCTGAAGTGGGCCCACCACATCCCCCAGCTCGACCGCGCCGAGACGACGCCGCTCGTCGTCGACGGGGTGATGTTCATCACCGAGTCGCCGAGCAACGTGGTCGCGGTGGATGCCGCCACCGGCCGCCCGTTCTGGCGCTACGACCACCCCCTGCCCGACGACCTGCGCATCTGCTGCGGGCGCAACAACCGGGGGGTCGCGATTCTCGACGACCTGCTCTTCATGAGCACCCTCGACGCCCACCTCGTGGCCATCGACGCCCGGACCGGCAGCCTCGTGTGGAACCGCGAGGTCGCCGACCACCGCGGCGGCTACAGCAAGACCGCCGCCCCCCTCGTCGTCAAGGACCGGGTGGTGACGGGCATCGCCGGCGGCGAGTACGGCATCCGCGGCTTCCTCGACGCCTACGACGCCCGCACCGGCGAGCTCGAGTGGCGCACCTACACCATTCCCGGGCCCGACCACCCCGACAACCTCACGTGGGCCGGCGACTCGTGGCGCACCGGCGGCTCGCCGACGTGGATCACCGGGTCGTACGACCCCGAGCTGAACCTCGTCTACTGGGGCACCGGCAACCCCGGCCCCGACTGGAACGGCGAGGTCCGGCCCGGCGACAACCTCTACTCCGACTCGGTCCTCGCCCTCGACGGCGACACCGGGGAGATGTCGTGGTACTTCCAGTTCACCCCGCACGACATCCACGACTGGGACGCGATACAGATTCCCGTCCTCGCCGACATCGAGCTCGACGGCGAGCCCCGGCAGGCGATGCTCTGGGCGAACCGCAACGGCTTCTACTACACCCTCGACCGGGCGACCGGCGAGTTCCTGCTCGGCGAGGCGTTCGCCCACCAGACCTGGGCCGAGGGGCTCGACTCGAACGGCCGCCCGATCCGGCTGCCCAACACGTCCCCCAGCCGGACCGGCACACTCGTCGCCCCCATCGCGGGGGGCGCCACCAACTGGTGGTCGCCCGCCTACAGCCCGCGCACGGGCCTGCTCTACGTCAACGCGTTCGACGGCGAGGCGCTGTTCTTCATCCGCGACGAGGAGTACGTCGAGGGCGACACCTACCTGGGCGGGGGAACCGAGACCCCGCTGCCCATCGACCACTACCACAGCGCCATCCGCGCCATCGACCCCGCCACCGGCGACGTCCGCTGGGAGTTCCCGATGACGCCGCGCAGCCGCGCCGGCGTGCTCGCAACGGCCGGCGACCTCGTGTTCAGCGCCAGCGTCGACGGGTACTTCTATGCCCTCGACGCCGAGAGCGGCGCCCCCCTGTGGCAGATCTCCCTGGGCGGCCGGGTCAACGCCTCGCCGATGAGCTACGCGGTCGGCGGCCGGCAGTTCGTGACGATGACCATCGGCAACACGCTGTACACCTTCGGGCTCGACGACTAGGCGTCTGCGCCGCAGAGGCCGCGACATCCCGCGGTCGCGGCCGAGCGAACCCGTCGAGCTCGCGACCTCCGTTCCGGCAGGCGGCCCGCCCGACGAAGGACCTGAGAATGAACTGCTCTCCGGATCTGATTCTCGACTATCTGAATCGAGCCCGCGTGCGATGCACGTACGAGGCGTTCGCCGGTGTTCTCGGGGTACCGAAGCGATCGTCGGGCCGGCACCTGGGCGACCCGCGACCGGAGGCCTCCTGGGTGGTCAAGAAGACCGGGAAACACAAGGGTGAGCCCGAGGGCTATGCGGACTACAACAAGCACCCGGAGCTCCACCGCACGAGCTACATCATCGAGACAGAAGACGATCTTCGCCGGTGCATGCGGAGGGACGTCACGGAATTCCCGTGATTGGCCAGCGGCGGATCCCCTTGCAACTGTCGATCATCGTCCCCGTCTACAACGAGGCGGCCACCATCGCCGAGGTGCTGTCACGCGTACTCACCCTCGAGCTCGACTTCGACCGGCAGATCGTGGTGGTCGACGACGGCTCGACCGACGGCACCCGCGAGTGGCTCGACGCCTGGGTGGAGGACCAGCCCGACTGGGTCGCCGTCGAGCACCACGCCGGCAACCGGGGCAAGGGAGCGGCCATCCGCACCGGGCTCGCCAAGGCCACCGGCGACTACGTCATCATCCAGGACGGCGACCTGGAGTACGACCCTCGGGACTACCCGCGCCTGCTCGCCCCCCTCCTCGAGGGGCGCGCCCGGGTCGTCTACGGCTCGCGGTTCCTGGGCGCGCGGCCGCCGATGTTCTTCACCCAGCGGATGGGCAACGTGTTCCTGACCCGGCTGACGAACCTGCTCTACGGCGCGTCGCTGACGGACATGGAGACGTGCTACAAGCTGTTCGCGCGCGACGTCATCGCGAAGCTCCCGCTGGCCGCCGACCGCTTCGACGTCGAGCCGGAGCTGACGGCGCGGGTGCTGCGGCAGGGGATCGAGATCGTCGAGGTGCCGATAAGCTATTCGGGGCGTTCGTACACGAGCGGGAAGAAGATCAACTGGCGCGACTTCATCGTCGCGGTCCGGACGCTGGTCCGGCTGCGGCTGTGAACGGCGGCGGTCGGTTCGGACGCGGACGGGTGCCCGCACGGCGGCCGGACCCCGACGTCGGACTCCTGGTCGACGGGCGCCGCCGCCGATCGGCACCGGGCAGCGCGAGGTGAGCAGCGACCGGCCCGGATCGTCATACGGCCGGGAGCCGCGGGCAGCGTCGAGAGGAACCGGGGGCAGGGCTGGACAGCTTCCTGCCTCGGTCAACGAGGACATGAGCACCGAGCAGTCGGCATCGCCCCAGGTGGCAACCGAGACCGTCGACCTCGTCGAGTGGTACTTCCGGCAGGGCTGGACCGACGGCCTCCCCGTCGTCCCCCCGACCCCGGAATCGGTCGAGGCGATGGTCGAGGCCCTCGGGGGCGAGCCGGATCGGGTCGAGGCCCGCGTCCCCCCGCGGTGGGGCAACCTCACCCGCGAGGTGCTCGCCGTCAACCTCGTCCTGGCCGGCTGCCGACCCGCCTACGCTCCGCTCGTCCGGGCCGCGATGCTCGCCCTGTGCAGCCCCCACTTCAACCTGCACGGCGTGCAGGCCACCACCCACATGGCGGCGCCGCTGCTCGTCGTCAACGGGCCCGTCCGCACCGAGATCGACATGAACGCCGGCGCCAACGTCTTCGGCTCCGGCAACCGGGCCAACGCGACCATCGGCCGCGCCGTCCGGCTCGTGCTGCTCAACGTCGGCGGCGCGCAGCCCGGCGACCTCGACAAGAGCACCCTCGGCCATCCCGGCAAGTACACGTTCTGCATCGCCGAGAACGAGGAGGCGAGCCCGTGGGCCCCGTACCACGTCGAGCAGGGCTACCGCCCCGACGACAGCACCGTCTTCTGCATCGCGGCCGAGGGCCCGCACAGCGTGACCAACCACGTGGCCCACGACGCCGAGGGGGTGCTCGACAGCATCGTCTCGGCCATGAGCACCATCGCCCACAACAACGCCGTCAGCAGCGGCTCGTGCGCCGTCGTCATCGGCCCCGAGCACGCCGCCACCATCGCCGCCCGCGGCTGGAAGCGCAGCGACGTGCGCCGCTATCTCTGGTCGCACACCGAGAACACCTACGACGACATCAGCTTCGGCGGGCGCTACGGCCGCATCTACAACCGCAACCTGCCGCGCTGGTACCGGCGCCGGCCCGGCGCCCGCATCCCCATCGTGCCGACCCCCGACGACATCCATCTCTTCGTCGCCGGCGGCGACGCGGGCCGCTTCTCGGCGTTCCTCCCAGGCTGGGGCCACATGACGTCGCCGGTCCTGCGCGCCCTCGACGGCCGCGCCGGCGCCGGCCGGGCGCCCTGCGTGGACGGGACGTGCGAGCTGTAGGAGCCGGATCGTCGAGCCGGAACCCGGGCACCGCGGAGAACAAACCCATGACCAGTCGACAGACGCTACCCTCCGGTCAGATCGTGTTCGATCCGCGCGGCACCGTCACTGCCAGCGAGGTCCGGCTGGCCCCGCGGCCCGAGGCGCTCCGCGGCGTGCGCCTGGGAGTGCTCGACAACTCGAAGTGGAACGCGTCGCGGCTGCTGCGGCACGCCACCGCCGCCCTCGACGCCTTCGAGCCGGCCGCCGTCAACCGCTACGTCAAGGACAGCTTCTCGCGCGAGGCGACCGACGCCCTGCTCGACCGCATCGCGGCCGAGAACGACGTCGTCGTCACCGCGATAGGCGATTGAGGGTCGTGCACGTCGTGCAGTGTGCACGACACGGCCCGGCTGGAGCAGCGGGGCGTCCCCACCGCGGTCATCGTGACCGCCGCCTTCGTCGAGGAGGCCGAGGTGCAGCGCGCCGCCCTCGGCGCCGACGACCTCGAGCCGGTCGTCATCACCCACCCCCTGAGCACCCTCTCGGAGGAAGAGATCGAAGAGCGGGCGAAGGAGGCGGCGCCGCAGCTGGAGCGGGTGCTTACCCGGCAACCTGAGCAGGGCGACGATCCGTCGTTGCCCCGGGGATGAGCACGGGCACCGACATTCCACGAGACGGACCGTCGAGCGCTACCACCGATCAACCTCCTCGAGACGGGCTGACGTCGCGCCCGCGTCCCCCCACCCGCCTTTCGGAATGCGTCCACCGATCCGGATCCGCCCGGCGGGGCCGTTGCCGAGGACCTGCGGCGGGTAACGTCGGGGGTGCGTGCCGACCGCGGACCGGCGAAGACCGCCAGCGCCGGCCCCGGACACCGAGACGCGCTATGATGAGTCTCGCGATCATCGGGGGCAACGGGAGAAGCACCGACGTGGCCACCACGCAACCCGTCGTCAAGTTCACCTACGAGGACTACCTCACCACGCCGGAGGACAAGCGCTACGAGTTGCTCGACGGTGATCTGATCATGGTTCCCGCCCCGAATCTCAAGCACCAGCACGTGCTGGGAAACCTGCACTACCACCTGCGACGGTTCATCACGGAGCACGGAACAGGGCGACTGCTCCTCGCACCCTGTGATGTGTTCCTGTCCGACACCGACGTCGTGCAGCCGGACCTGCTGTTCGTTTCCCGGGAACGCGAGCATCTGCTGAGCGGCGGCGAGAACGTGCAGGGCGCACCCGACCTCGTGATCGAGATTCTGTCGCCGTCGACAGAGACCAAGGACCGGGGGGTCAAGCGTGAGCTCTACGGCAGGTACGGCGTGACGGAGTACTGGCTGGTCGACCCGATGGCCGAGACGATCTCGATCCATCGCCAGCGCGGAGGCGTGCTGGCGGTCACCGATGTCCTTGGTCGGAAAGAGACGCTCCGGTCGCCGCTGCTCGCCGGCCTCGAACTCCACCTGGACGACGTCTTCTCGTCTTGAGGACGAGTGCGCATGGGCCCGTGGCACCAGAAGGCGCCGGGCCGGCCACGGCGTCCGGCACCGACCCCACCGCATCGCCAAACCGGAGGAGCCGACTCGTGACGCCGGCCGCGACGGTTCCACATCCGGCCCGGTGCGCCGGCGAGCCGCTTCGAGGGGGCGTCGGGCGCGCCGATGTTACGATCCGGCGGCGGAGGGCTGTCAGTCATGATCGTCAATCTCGCGTACGGCCGGACGGGGCTCCCGGTCGAGTTTCCCGACGACCGCACGACGGTCATCGAGCCCACCTACGTCGACGGGCTGCCGGACCAGGCCGGGGCGGTCCGGCAGGCACTCGAGCGGCCGATCGGCAGCGCCCCGCTGCGCGAACGGGTAAAGCGCGACCAGACCGTGGCCATCTCGGTCTGCGACGTCACCCGGCCGATGCCGAGCGCGACGGTGCTGCCGGCGGTGCTCGAGGCCCTGTCGCACGTGCCCGTCGACCGCATCGCGATCATGATCGCGAGCGGCACCCACCGGGCGACGACCCGCGACGAGCTGGTCGAGATGCTCGGCGCGGACATCGTCGAGCGCAGCCGCATCGTCGTCCACGACGCCTTCGACGACGCCGAGCTCGTGTCCCTCGGCGAGGTCGACGGCGGCGTCCCCGTCTGGTTGAACCGGACCTGGGTCGAGGCGGACGTCCGCATCACCACCGGGTTCGTCGAGCCGCACTTCTTCGCCGGCTTCAGCGGCGGCCCGAAGATGGTCGCGCCGGGGCTGGCCGGCTTCCGGACGATCATGCGGCTGCACGACGCCGAGATGATCGGGAGCCCCCGGGCACGCTGGGGCATCGTCGAGGGCAACCCCATCCACGACGGCATCCGGGCCATCGCCGCCCGGTCGGGGGTGGACTTCAGCGTCGACGTGGCCATCAACCGCGACCGGCGGATCACCCACGTCGCGGCCGGCGAGCTCTTCGCGGTGCACCGGGCGGTGCGCGAGGTCGTCAGGCGGAACGCGATGCAGGCGTTCGACCGGCCCTTCGACGTCGTCGTCACCACCAACAGCGGCTACCCGCTCGACCAGAACCTCTACCAGACGGTCAAGGGCATGTCGGCCGCGGCCCAGGTCGTGAAGCCGGACGGCACCATCGTGTGCGCCTCGGCCTGCGCCGACGGCTACCCCGACCACGGCGAGTACCTGGACATCCTCACCCGGCGCGGCAGCCCCGACGGGCTGCTGGCGATGATCAACGCCCCCGGCCACAACCGGCACGACCAGTGGGAGGTGCAGGTGCAGGCCCAGATTCAGCAGCGCGCCGACGTGCTGCTCAAGACCGACGGCCTCTCCGACGCGCAGGTCCGCGCCGCGCATCTCACCCCGATAGCCGACGTCGGCGCCGCCACCCGCGACGCGCTCGCCCGCTCGGGGTCCGACGCCCGCGTCTGCGTGCTCCCCGAAGGTCCGCAGACCATTCCGTACCTGGGCGCGGACGCGGGGTGAGGCCCGCGCTATCATGGGAGCGATGTCGTCCACCAACGAGTCGGCGGCGGCGCGACGCCGCGCGCGGGCGGGCTGGCCGGCCGGGGTCTTCCGCCTGGGCGAGGAACCGTCCGACGACCTGAGCGAGCGCACCACGGCCGAGGAACGCCTGGCCATGATGTGGCCCCTCGCCGTCGACGCCTGGACGGCGAGCGGCCGCCGCCTCCCCGAGTACCCGAGACATCGGATGCCGGGCCGGGTGATCCGCGGCCCCGCGCCCGGCCCACCAGAACGTTGAACGCCGACTTCACCGACTTTCTCGCCGCCCTGTTGCGGGCCGACGCCCGATTCCTGATTGTCGGCGCGCACGCGATGGCGGTGCACGGGGTCCCGCGCGCGACCGGCGACCTCGACGTCTGGGTGGCGCCGGACCCCGACAACGCCGAACGCGTGTGGACGGCGCTGCTCGACTTCGGCGCGCCGGTCGAGACCCTCGGCCTCTCGGTGCGAGATCTCGCGAAGGAGCGGCTGGTGTTCCAGATGGGCATCCCCCCCCGGCGCATCGACCTGCTCACGTCGGTGACCGCCCTGCAGTTCGATGCAGCGTGGCGGACCCGGCGCGTTCTCCGCGTGGGCGACCTCGATCTGCCGTTCCTCGGGCGGGAGGCGCTTCTCCGCAACAAGCGCGAGACGGGACGGTTGAAAGACCTCGCGGACGTGGAAACGCTGGACCGGCAGGGAGTCCCCCCGGACCGGGACCGGGACCGGGACGACGGTTGAGGGGCCAACCCGGCGAAACAGGCCAGGAAGGCAGACGCAGACCGGGACCCCGAACCGGGACGACGGTCGAGAGGCCAACCCGGCGCAAGCGGTGTCAAAGGAACAGATGTACGCGTCTCCCCGGAGGCGGGGCCTCCGTCCGAGTGCTCTACCGCGTTGGGCAACCGCGATGCGAAGCATCCCCCGAGCGACGACTCCGCTGGCGCTCCTGGTGCTGGCCTGGTCCTGCAGCACTACGCACCTCCTCCCGTGGTGCCGGACCCGATGGATGCGGTCCGCGAACAGCTTGCGCAGGCGCACGACCTGACCCGGCGTGGCTGCTATCGGTGCCTGATGGAGGCGCGGGACCTGTACGAGGAGTTGGCCGGGCAGGGCTTCCTGCCCGACGCGGTGAACGCCGGTCTCATGCGGACCACCCTGCTGATCGGGATGCGGGAACGCGAGATGGGCCTGCCCGGCGGCGGCACGTTCGAGCGGACGGTGGCGCTGGCGGGCCTGGAGGTCGCGGCGGCCGAGGAGATGGCCGAGGCCCGGGAGGCGGCGGAAGCCGGGGAGGACCCGGCGAGGCGGGCGGCCGGGCAGGCCCGGCGCCCCGGGGATTCCCCGGAGGCGGTCCCCGGTGCCGACGAGAGCGCTGAGGGCAGGGAGGCCGAGACGACCGCGGGGAACGCGGCGGCGGCATCCGTCGGCCCGGAATGGGAGGCGTTCCTCCAGATCGCGGCGACCACTCCCTGGCAGGGCATCGGCATTCCCAAGAACCTGTCCGAGGAGAACGTCTACGCCCGCGCCATCGCCGATCGTGACCGCGACGCCTGGAACCAGGTGCTGCAGCCGCTGGTGCCCACGGATTCCCTCGCCGCCTACCTGTACCTCAGCCTGAACTGCACGCCCGAGTGGCTCGCCGAGCAGCCGCCCGAGCTCGCCGAGGTGCTCGCCGTCCACGACGACGCCGTCTACGTCCGCTACCGGCAGGCCCTCTGCGCCGACGAGCAGGTGGGGCTGGCCTCGGTCCAGACCATCGAGCCGCGCTTCTCGGAGATGGAGTTCTTCCTGGGCCGGCACGCGCTGGAGCAGGGGCAGGGACCGCAACAGGGGGACGTCGCCCTGGCCGAGTTCCACTACTCGCGAGCCCGCGAGGAATGGCCGGAGTGGCCCGCCCCGGCCCTGGCCCTGGGCGAGGTGGCCCGCACCATCGAGGACTACGAGGCGAGCCTGCCCTTCTACGACGCAGCCATCGCCCTCGTCCCCGACCAGCGCGACGCCCTGCTCGGCCGGGCCCAGTCGCTCAGCTACCTCGACCGCAGCGCCGAGGCGGTGCCGCTGCTCGACCGGCTGATCGGGATGGGCCGCTGGTACCTGGCCGAGGCCCACTTCTGGCGGGCGTTCAACCGCTTCAACCTCGGCGACATCGAAGAGGCCCGCGTCGACGCGGCCACCGCCATCGGCCATCGCCCCGACGCCGAGTCGTACGCGCTCTCGGGGCAGATAGCGCTCGTCCAGCGCCGGCTCGACGACGCCCGAATCGACCTCGAGACCGCCCTCGACATCAACCCGCAGTACTGCTACGCCGCGTTCCACCTCGGCCGCGTGCACATCGAGGAGGCCCGCTGGGTCGAAACCGCATCGGCCTTCAGCCGCGCCGCCATCTGCTTCCGGAACAGGGCCGACCAGCTCGCCGCCGACCTGAGCGAGATCGAGCGGAACCCCGACCTCGCCGAGGACCGGCGCGCCCGCCTCGTCGCGCGGCGCAACGACGAGATCGCCGTCGTGCGCCGGCAGGCCGCCTCGTCCTTCTACAACGCCGCCCTCGGCTACTACAACGACGGCACCGTGCGCGTCGCCCGCCGTTTCGCCGAGCTCGCGCTCGAGCACGAGATGTTCGCCGAGCGCGCCACCCGCCTGCTCGGGCTCATCGACGCCGTCCCCGCCGAGCTCCGGCGGTAGTCGGGCTCCTCGAGACCCTCATCCTGCAAGGTCGGATTCTCCGCTTCCGGCCGGGGAGATCCCTGCCTTCATCAGCCACCGGTCGACCGTGCGATAGATCTCCGCGATCTCCTCGCGGGAACGTCCGTGCGCATACATCCAATCCTCGAAAGGGCGTTCGCCGGCGAGCATGCGGCCGAGGAGATCCTCGACCTCGGAAGCCGACACGTCGGGGAGACGGAACGGTTCCCGCTCCCCCACCGGGACGATACCGGTGCGGGCCAAGTCCAAGAGCGCAAAGCGGTTCTCGGCCACCAACCGCTCGATGCAGGCGTTGACCGCCGACCTTCGAGACGGCGGAAAACGACGGCGTTCCATCTGTTCCTCGAGATGGCGGCGAACCCGCTCGACCCCGCCCGCGGCAAGCCAGCTCCGCAGGTCGTCGGCGGCGCTCCCGACGGATCGGAAGCGGTCGTTCCGCAGCACCCAGAGTACATACTCGAAGGTGCTGCGAAGGAACTCCTCCCATCCCTGCTCGTCGAGATGCTCGATCAGAGACATCCGCGCCCTCGCGCCCGGCGACCGCTACTGCACCGTGATCGCGTTGATGACCACCGGGGTCGCCGGCGCGTCCTGGTGGCTGCCCTGCGGCCGGGTGTCGACCCCCGCGATCGCGTCGACGACGTCCATGCCCTCGGTCACCCGGCCGAAGACGGCGTAGCCGAACTCGGCGTCCGAGTCGCCGCGGTAGTCGAGGCCGCGCTGCGCGTTATCGGCGACGTTGATGAAGAACTGCGACGTGGCGCTGTTGACGGCGGCGGTGCGGGCCATGGCGACGGTGCCGCGGGTGTTGCTGATGCCGTTGTCGGCCTCGTTGCGGATCGGCTCGCGGGTGAACTTGCGGGTCAGGTCGGCCCGGAAGCCGCCGCCCTGGATCATGAAGCCGTCGATCACCCGGTGGAAGACGGTGTCGGTGTAGAAGTCGGCGTAGACGTACTGCAGGAAGTTGCGGACCGAGACCGGCGAGCGGTCCTGGAACAGCTCCATCGTGACGTCGCCCTGGCTGGTCTGCATGACCACTGTCGGGTTGCTGCCGGGGATCGTCCCCCCGGTGCCGAGGCGGATGCGGTAGACCCCGGTGCTCGCGGTCATGTAGAGGGTCTGCCCGTCGTCGCCCCAGGCCACGTTGGCGACCACCTCCGGCATCAGGATCGTCCCCAGGTGGACGCCGTCCCAGCCGATGACCCAGACGCCGCCGGGGCCCGTGGCGAAGAGGTTGCCGCCCAGGTCGACCTTCAGGCCGTCGGCGGCGCCGGGCGCGGTCTGGTCGTTGATGTCGTAGAAGACGCGCCCGTTCGAGGCGCCGTCCTCGCCGAGGTCGTAGGCCATCCACACCTTGTTGCTCTCGTCCGAGTTGGCGACGTAGAGGATGTCCTCGTCGGGCGAGAGGGCGATGCCGTTCGGGCGGCTCTGGTCCTGGACCAGCAGCTCGAGATCGCCGTCGGGGCTCAGGCGGTAGATGCCGTTGAAGTCGAGCTCGCGGAGCGGCGACTCCTCGAGCCCCTCGAGGCCGTACGACGGGTCGGTGAAGTAGAGCGACCCGTCGGAGCCGAAGACGACGTCGTTGGGGCTGTTGAGGCGGCTGCCCTCGTAGCTGTCGACGATCACCGTGCGGGTGCCGTCGTCCTCGAGCCGGGAGACGCGGCGGTTGCCGTGCTCGGCGATGACGAGCCGGCCCTCGCCGTCGAGGGTCAGCCCGTTCGACGAGATCGACCGCAGCCCCTCGCGGTCGCCCTCGAACACCGGGTCGAGGAACGGGCTCGCCCCGTCGGCCTCGGTCCACTGGTGGATGGCGTTGGCCCGCACGTCAGAGAAGAGCAGCCGCGACTCGCCGCGTATCCAGACCGGCCCCTCGGTGAACACGTAGCCCTCGGCGAGCTTCTCGACGGTCGCGCCCGGGGGCACCAGCGAGTCGAGCCGGGGATCGACCCGGAGGATGCGGCCCTCCCCGGCCGCTTCCCCGATTTCCACTTCCTCGGGCGGCTCTTCCGGCGCGCCGCCGCAGGCCATCGTCAAGGCCGCGAGCGCGGCCGCCATCATCCATCTCGTCGGTTTCATCATGTCGTCCTCGATTCGGGATTGCGATTCCTGCACTCCGAACGACCCGGACTCCCGGGCCCGCGCCGCAGGAGTCTCACGCCAACGGAACCTCGGACGCGACCGCTCGTCGCGCCAGCTCGGGTCGGCCGGGAGGACGCGGCGCCCCCGGGGCGACGGCCTCCGGGCCCCCGGTCGTACCTGGCGGTGCTCGTGACAAGGAGACTGTAGCGCAAATGCCGCTCCGTGGTGAACACCGCCGGCTCACCGTCGGCGGGGGCCTTCCCGGGGTCCCGCTCCTGGCCGTCGGCGAGCGCCGTCTCGCCGCAGCCGCCGGTCGCGGGCTCTCGGCCGGACGGGTCCCGGCCGCCGGCTCCGATGGTAGAGTGGCGGGCACGGACCCCGCGCCATCCCGACCGCCGCTCGATCGATGCCGCCGCTCAGCCCGTCGTCACTCGTCGCCCTCACCATCTGGAGCGCACTGCTGCTGTACACGGCCGGCGAGTACGGCCGGACCCGCCGTCCCGCCGCGGCATGGGCCCGGCCGGTCTGGCTGCTCGGCGCCGCCGCCTACCTCGCCCACGTCGCCGCGGCATTCGCGATCCACCACGGGTGGAGCCACGCCGCCGCCTACGCCCACACCGCGGCGCGGACGGAGTCGCTGCTCGGCCTCGCCTGGGGCGGCGGGCTGTGGGTGAACTACGCCTTCACCGTCCTCTGGGTCGGCGAGGCGCTCTGGTGGCAGATGCGGCCGGCCGGCTACGCGCGGCGCGCGCGCGCCTGGACGCCGGCGGTGCGGGCCGCGTTCCTGTTCATGATCGTCAACGGCGCGATCGTCTTCGTGGACGGACCGGGGCGCTGGCTCGGCGTCGCCCTCGTCGCGGCGCTCGCGGCAATCTGGCGGGCCGACGCGTGGCGATCTGGCGGGCCGACGCCGCTCCGACGGGAGCTCGAGCCTCCGCTCGAGGCAGAACCCGCGGTCCGCGATGCCCGCGCGCCGTCGACGAGGTGAGACATGCCGAATCCAGACACGGAATCAGCGGCGACGGCATCGCCGTTCACCGTGACGCTGCCCTCGGACGATACCGTCAGCGCCATCTCGTACGAGGCGGCGGAGGCTGCGCCCGCCGGGACCACCATGATCCTCGCGCACGGCGCCGGCGCGCCGCAGACGCATCCGTTCATGACCGCCTTCGCCCACCGCCTCGCGCGGCGCGGCATCCACGTGGTCACGTTCAACTTCCTCTACATGGAGCGCCGACGGCGCGTACCCGACCCGAAGGCGAGGCTCGAAGCCTGCTACCGGACCGTCATGGCCGCCGCGCGAGCCCTTGGCGAGGACGGTAAGAGCCGCCGGATGGTCGTCGGCGGCAAGTCGATGGGGGGCCGCATCGCCACGCAGGTGGCGGCCGCGAACGACACCGACGACGGCCCGATCGGCGTGGACGGCCTCGTGCTCCTCGGCTACCCCCTCCACCCCCCGGGCCGGCCCGACAAGCCCCGCACCGCGCACCTGCCGTCGGTCACCGCCCCGATGCTCTTCGTGCAGGGCGAACGCGACGTCTTCGGCACGCCCGACGAGCTGCGCCCGGTCCTCGCCACCTGCGTCGACGCCGAGCTCGCCGTGGTGGACGGCGGCGATCACTCGCTCAGGGCACGGGGGAAGAACGCGCCGACGGCGGCCGAAACCTGCGAGATGGCCGTCGAACGGATCGTCGGCTGGCTGGAGAGACACCGGCTCCTGGAGAAAGCGGCGGGGTGAAGCCCCGGGTGGTCCACCTGCATCACATCTGCCCGCACCTCTCAATCCTGCCCTGCTCTCCGCGCTCCGCTCCTCCAGCCGCGCTCCCCCGGGATGTTCGGCATCGCGTGGTTCCCTCGTGACACGCGTACTCGAACATCGGCAGCTCGGTCCACTTCATCGGAATCCGCGCCGTGCGAGTTATCTCATATACCGCTGAAACGATGATAGAGTAACGCCTCTGTGCCGCGAGTGCGCCGGGCGCGCTTGCCCCGCAGACGACTACCGGGGGACCTCCTGGACAGGCAACACCAAGGGGGCACCGGAGTTCCCTTACCCGATTCAGAGCCAGACGGCAGCCACCTACCTACGAGTAGTCCGCCGGCATCCGGCTCGCCCAGAATCGACACACCGGCATGGATGCAGTGCGGTGGCGGCCCGAGGCGTCGATGGCGCGTCCCGTCGGCCGTGGCGGCCTGACCGCCTTCGTCTCGGCCTGCTGCCTCGTCCCGTTCGGCGCCGCGGCCGCGGCGGCCCAGGACGACGCCGGGTCGATCTGGGGAATCGCCGAAGACCAGCTGGGCGGCCTGCTGCCCGGAGTGACCGTCACCGCGCAGCATGCCGCAACCGGCCTGGCGCGCAGCGCGGTGACCGGCGAGTCCGGCATCTACGAGATCGCGCGGCTGCCCGCCGGCGACTACGAGGTGACCGCCTTTCTCCCCGGGTTCCACGCCGGCCCCGCCGGGGCGACGGTCGCGGGAACGGACACGACCGTCGACTTCATCCTGTCCATCGCGCCGCTGGCCGAAACCGTCACCGTGACACGGTCCGAGCAGGGCCTCGACGACGTGCCCAACGCGGTGGCGGTGCTGGGGCCCGAGACGCTCGGCTTCGCCGAGCGGAAGGCGTCGCTCGACGAGGCGCTGCGCGGCGTTCCGGGCCTGACCGTCCAGAACCGGCGCGACTACGGGCTGACCGGCGGCATCGCCCTGAGCATCCGAGCCCCGCCGTCCGAGCCCATGCTCGGCATCCGCGGACTGGCCGTCGTCCAGGACGGGATACCGCTGACCACCACCGACGGGACCACCGAGCCCGGCAACGTCGACCTCGGGGCGGTGCGGCGCATCGAGGTCATCCGCGGCCCGAGCTCGGTCCTCTACGGCAACGCCGCCGGCGGGGTGATCAGCCTCGTCACCGAGATCGATCCGACGCGGCGGCTGACGATACGGCCCGACCTGCAATGGGGCAGCCACGGCTACCAGCGGCAGCAGCTCCGGGTCGACGGCCGCAACGACCGCGGCACGCGGTTCATGGGCAGCGTCAGCCGCTTCCGCATCGACGGCTGGCGCCGCCACAGCCGGGCCGAGGTTCGCCAGGCCAACGTGGTCGTCCGGCAGGCGCTCTCGCCGCGGACCGAGCTGTCCCTCGTCCTCAACCACTACGATCTGCCGTTCGCCGCGAACCCGGCCTATCTGACAGCGGCGGAGGCGGCCGATCCCCGGCTGCCGGCGGCGGAGCGGGGCCGGGACCCGCAGCAGCCAAGCCGCTGGTTGGGTGGCACGACCGTCGACAAGGAGAACTGGGGTGAATCGGCCCTGCAGATCCAAGGCGGGGCGACCCTCGAACACCGATTCTCGGGGGCGCATGTCCTGAACGCTACCGTCTGGGCCGCCCGCCGGCGCGTGGACACCGCCCTGGTCGACCGCACCCTCGACCTGAGCCGTCGCGGGGCCGGCCTCCGATCGACGTATCAGGGCGCGGCCGAGGTCGGCTCGACCACGTTCAGATGGACGGCCGGGGTGGACGCGTCGTCGAAGGACGAGACCCGGATGGACTACCGCTTCCTGCCGCCGTTCGTCGTCGGCGGCACCGCCCACCGCGGCGCCCTGAACCTCGACCAGCAGGAGCTGGTGGCGTCGGCGGCGCCCTTCGGCCAGGTGAGCGTTTCGCCCCACCCGCGGGTCACGCTGACGGCCGGGGCGCGCTACGACCACTACCGTTTCCGGGCGACGGATCGGAAGCTCGACGACGGTGATCAGTCGGGCCGCCGCACGATGAGCGCCCACAGCCCCACCCTCGGCATGACGGTGGCGGTGGCGCCGGGCCTCAACGTCTACGGCAACCTCGCGACCGCCTACGAGACGCCCATCACCGCCGAGCTCGCGCGGTCGCCGGACGAGCGGGGCGGGTTCAACCACGAGCTGGACCCGTCGCGGCTCCGCAGCCACGAGCTCGGCGTGCGCGGGCTGATCGAGCCGGCCCGGCTGCATTACGAGGTCGCCGCCTACCGTTCGCGCCTGCTGAGTCAGATAGTGGCGATCCGTCCCAGCGCGGTTGCGCTCTACTACGTCAACGCGGGCGAGACCGCCCGCAACGGCGTCGAGTTGTCGCTGGGCTGGCGGCCCACGGCCCGCTTCGAGGCCCGGCTCGCCTACACCCACCAGGACTTCGTCTTCCGCCGATACGTGCTCGGAGGCGTCGACTACTCGGGCAAGCGCGAGCCCGGTGCGCCGCCGGGCCGCCTGTTCGCGGGTGTCGACTACGCGGCGCCGTTCCGCCTGCAGGCGAGCGCGTCGGTGCGCTGGGTCGACGAGTACTTCGTCACGAACGCCAACGAGGCGGCGGCGACCAACTGGGCCTACACGGTGGTCGACCTGCGCTTCGGGTGGGTCGGTCGGGTGGGCGACGTCGACGTGCAGCCCTTCGCGGGCATCGACAACCTGTTCAATGAGCGCTACAACTCGTCGGGCCTGGTCAACCACTTCAGCCGCCGGTACTACCGGCCCTCGCCCGACCGGGAGATCTACGTCGGGTTCACCCTCGGCGGCGGGTTGCGGTAGCGAGACGTCGCCTGGACTCTCGCCGAGAACGGCATCGTCGCGCGCGACGCGGTCATGAACGCCGAGACCGTGCGCGCCGTCGAGTTCGATGTGTCGACGCCCCATCCGCGCCGTCCGGCGCCGGGTTCCCGCGCCCGCACAAGCGCGACCGCCCGCGCTGCCGCGCTCTCACTCGGGCCGGCCGTTCACCCCGACCCCGCCGCCCGCAGCCCCTTCCAGATGCTCCAGCACATCGCCAGCATCACCAGCGCGATGGGGAAGCCGGTGACGAGCGACGCGGTCTGCAGCGCCACCAGCCCGCCGCCGAGCAGGAGGGTGATGGCGACGATGCCCTCGAACGCGCACCAGAAGACGCGTTGGGCGACCGGCGCGTCGATCTTGCCGCCGGCGGTGATGGTGTCGATGACGAGCGAGCCCGAGTCGGACGAGGTGACGAAGAAGACCATCACCAGCACGATGCCGACGACCGACGTGACGCCCGCGAGCGGCAGCGTCTCGAGCATGCGGAACAGGGCCAGCTCGGGCTGCTGCGCCTGCACCGCCGCGACCGCCGCGCTCTCGCCCGCGTCGAGGTACTGCGACAGCGCCGTCGTCCCGAAGGCGTTCATCCAGAGGGCCGAGACGAGCACCGGCCCGGCCAGCATGCAGCCGACGAGGGCGCGCACGGTGCGGCCGCGCGAGACGCGGGCGATGAACATGCCGACGAAGGGGGCCCAGGCGAGCCACCACGCCCAGAAGAACGTGGTCCACCCGTGCAGGACGTCGAGGTCGTCGCGGCCCACCGAGTTGCTGAGGGGCCCGATGGCCACGACGTAGTGCCCGAGGCTGGCCACGAACCCCGCCAGCAGGTCGAGGGTGGGCCCGGCCGCGAGCACGAACGCGAGCAGCAGCAGGGCGAGGACGAGGTTGGCCTGGCTGAGGCGCTTGACACCCCGGTCGAGCCCCATCACCACCGATGTCAGCGCGAGGCCGGTGATGCCCGCGATCAGGAGCACCCGGGTCGTATCGGTGGCGGGCACCCCGAACAGGTGGTCGAGCCCCGCCGCCATCTGCTGGGCGCCGAGGCCGAGCGACGTCGCCAGCCCGAAGAGGGCCGCGAACACCGCGACGATGTCGACGGCGTGGCCGAACCGGCCCCATACCGCCTCGCCGAGCAGCGGATAGAACCCCGACCGCAGCGTCAGGGGCAGCCCGAGGTTGTAGTTGGCGAAACCCAGCGCCAGCGCCACCACCGCGAACATCGCCCACGGATGCACGCCCCAGTGGAAGATGGCCGAGGCGATGGCGAGCCGGTGGGCGGCGGCGGGGTCGGCCGCCGGGTCGGCGCCGAGGGGCGGGTTCAGGAAGTGGTCGACGGGCTCGGCCACCCCGAAGAACATCAGGCCGATGCCCATGCCCGACGCGAACAGCATGGCGAACCACGACCACGTGGAGTAGTCGGGCCGGGCGTGGGGGCCGCCGAGGCGCACCCGGCCGGGCGGCGTGACGAGCAGCAGCAGGCAGAAGAGGACGAAGACGTTGCCGGCGCCCAGGAACACCCAGTCGAACGTCGAGGTCAGCCACGTGTAGAGCGCGTCGAAGACGCCGGCGGCGGCCTCGCGGAACGCCAGCACCCCGGCCACGAACGCGACGATGGTGAGGCTGGAGACGACGAAGACGGGGTTGTGGACGTCGAGGCCGAAGACGTGGATGTTGTCTTGCCCGATCTCGTAGTCGGTCTGCGCGGCGATGGCCATGCGAACGCGATCGTAACGCCTCCCGCCGGAGCTGCGCCATAGGCGGACGCGGGGAGGCAGAGGCGATGCCGCTGGACGACGAGTCGGCGGCGCGTGGAGGACCGCCAGCGCCAATCGTCCTGGCCTCATGCCCGGGCGGACGCCTCGCGCCGGCCCCTTCGGAGGAGGTCGACCGCCGAGGCTTCTCTTGACAGCGACAGGAGCGGACTGCCATCATTCCTCTTGACAACTACAGAACCGGGTTTCGCAATGGTGACCGTGACCCCGCGTACTCGGCGGCGGGATCGCGAGTTGCCAGCGCTTCGCCGACGCCGCGGCGCTCCCCTGCACAGCGCCCGAGGGCGCGCGGCCCGACGACGACCCGGAGCACCTGATGAGGAACGACCGATGAGCTGGCTCGAGGGAACCCGTGCCCGTTTGCGTCTGCTGCTCGGCCGCCGGGACGCCGAGCGTCGCATGGACGACGAGTTCCGATTCCACCTCGACATGGAGACCGAGCGCCTCGTTCGCGAGGCCGCACTCGAGCCCCGGGAAGCGCGCCGTCGCGCGCGCGCGGCCTTCGGCGGCGTGGAGGCCCACAAGGAGGCACTGCGCGACGGCCGGGGCTGGTCATGGCTCGGGGGCCTGGCGATCGACCTCAGGCTCGCGCGGCGGATGCTCGTCAAGCAGCCCGGGCTGACCCTCGTCGCGATCTTCGCCCTCGGCATCGGGATTCCCGTCGGCGTATTGCCGCTGCACGTCGTCGACGCCCTCGCGACGCTGCCGCCGGTCCCCGAGGGGGACGAGATCGTGATCCTCCGCAACTACGACCTCGCCGAGTCGAGGCCCCTCGCGGGGTCCGTTCAGGAGCTCGCGCGGTGGCGGAACGAGCTCGCCTCCTTCGACCACCTCGGGCTGATGCGGCGGAGGGGGCCCTACAGCGTCCTGGCGGGAGACGGGCACGGGGCCCCGGTCGACGGCGCCGAGTTCACCGCCTCGATGTTCACTCTCCTCGGCGTCCGGCCTCTGCTGGGGCGGCCGCTCGTCGGGGCGGACGAGGCCGCCGGGGCGCCGGACGTCGTCGTCATCGGGCACGGCCTGTGGCAGTCCCGGCTGGCCGGCGACCCCGACGTCGTCGGGCGCACGATGCGGGTCGGCGCGGTTCCGCGCACCGTGGTCGGCGTGATGCCGCCGGGGTTCGAGCACCCGATTCGAGACCAGCTCTGGATGCCCGTCCGGTCGGACCCCCTCGCGCCCGAGTCCGGCCCGGGCCCCGGGGGACGGATCGTCGGTCGCCTCGCCGACGGCGTCTCCCTCGAGGAGGCGCAGCGCGAGATCGACTTCTCGGGCCGGCGCATGGCCGAGCGGTTCCCGGAGACGCACGCGCGCCTTCAGCCGCAGGTGCTGCCGGTCACGCGCGTGCTCACGGGCATCGACGCGCCCGAGGCGGGCATCGGCGTCGCGGTCGGGCAGACCCTGGCCCTGCTCGTGCTCGTGCTCGCGTGCGGCAACGTGGGCATCCTCATGCTCGCGCGCGCCGCCGCCCGCGCCCGCGAGCTGGCGCTGCGGACGGCGCTCGGCGCGAGCCGGCTCCGCATCTGCTTCCAGCTCTTCATCGAGTCGCTGCTGCTAGCGGCGCTCGCGGCGGGGGTAGGGCTCGCGGGCCTGCAGGCGGTCGCGACGGGGCCGGAGTTTCTCGTCGACGGGCTGCCGTTCTGGGTCGACTTCGAGGTCTCCCGCCGTACGGCGCTACTTGCGCTCTCGCTGGCCGTCGTCAGCGCGGTGGCGGCCGGCGTGGTCCCCGCCCTCAAGGCGACCGGCAGAGGCGTGCAGGCCTCGATTCAACGGGCGAGCGCCGGCGAGTCCGGCATCCGTTTCGGGCGGGGGTACAGCGCCCTCATCGTCGGCGAGGTCGCCGTCGCGCTGTGGTTCCTCGCCATCGGCTCCACGATTGCCCCCGGGGCGCTCTCCGAACCCGGCGGCCTCGGCATTCCGGCCGCGCGGTACCTGCATGCGTCCCTCCGGCTTCCCCAGGGCGACGCAGCGCCCGCGGCGCCGGACCGCGCGCGGCCCGACCGACCGGCGATCGTCGAGCCGGAGCGCGAAGCGACACCCGCGATGCCGGACCGCGCACGGCCCGGCCGGCCGGCCGTCGTCGAGCCGGTCAGGCGGGTCCACGAAGAGCTGGTCCGCCGCCTCTCGGCAGAGCCGGGCGTCGGGCCCGCCGCCGTCGCGGACGCCCTGCCCGGCACGGCCCACCCCACCCGATACGTCCAGGTCGAAGGGCTGCCCCGGGCCGACGATGCGCCGGCGCCGGCGCATCTCGTGCAGGTCGCGCGCGTGGACGTGGGCTATTTCGAGGCGCTGGGACGGCCGGTCGCGTACGGACGCGACTTCGACCCGGGCGATCTCGGCGGGGACCGGTCCGCGGTCATCGTCAATCAGGGCTTCGTCGATCGGGTGCTCGAGGGTCGCCACCCCCTCGGCCGGCGCCTCCGCTACTGGGCCCCGGGCCGGGAGCCGGGTCCGTGGTCGTACGAGATCGTGGGCGTCGCCGGTTCCGTGGGCATGAACGCGCTGAGGCCCGACGCCGATCAGGGCATCTACCACGTCGCCGCCCCGGGCGAGATGCATCCCCTGACCTTCGCGGTGCAGGTGGTGAGCGACCCCGAGACGTTCATCCCGCGCCTGCGGACCATCGTGTCCGAGATCGAGCCGGGCGCCCTGATTGGGAACGCCGCGGCGCTCGACGAAGTCCCCGATGCGAATCGGCGCGCCCTGACGATGGCGACGGTTCTGTTCGTGCTCCTCGCCGGCACCGCCGTCGTGCTCTCGGGCTCGTGCCTCTACGCGCTGATGTCGTTCACGGTCACCGAGCGCACCCGCGAGACCGGCATCCGCACGGCGCTCGGCGCGCCGCCCGCGAGCATCGTGCTGCTGGTGGGGAAGAGGGCGCTCGTGCAGCTCACGGCGGGGGTCTCCGTCGGCGCCGCCCTCAGCGCCGTGGTGCTGTCGGGCTTCGGCGGTCAGGCGGAGAGCGCGTTCCTGCTGCCGACGAGCTGGCCGGCCACCGTCTGCATCGTCGCCGCGTTCGTCATCGCCATCGGCATGCTCGCGTGCGCGAGGCCGACCCTCAGGGCCCTGCGCATCGCGCCCCTCGAGGCGATGAGGCCGGATTGAGCTCGAGGGTGGAACGGGACCGTCCACGGCGGGAGCGGGCCGGCCCGGGAGACGCACGCCGGCGGCAGCGCCGCGGTCATCCCTGAGAGCGGCCGGACCCCGGGACGAGAGGCCGTCCGGCAGCCGCGTGACCGCACCCTCTCGGCCCGCCCCGCTAGCCCGCCCACCGTCGCCTGCGGCTCCGATGGGCGCCCAACCAACCCTCGAGGAGTCCGCGCCGTTCCACGGCGCGGACTCCTAGCCCAGCAGATCCCGGAACGCCGGTTCGATCTCCGGGAAGCGGAACCGGAAGCCCGCCTCGAGGGCCCGGCCGGGCGTCACGTGCTGGCCCTCGAGGAGCAGCCCGGCCACCTCGCCGAGGGCGATGCGGAGCACGAACCCCGGCGCCGGCAGGACCGCCGGCCGATGCAGCACCCGGCCGAGCGCCCTCGACAGCTCGCGATTGGTGACCGGGTTGGGGGCGGTCCCGTTGTAGACGCCCTGCGTGCGTTCGTCGTCGAGGAGCCAGACGAACATCGCCAGCAGGTCGTCGAGGTGGATCCACGACACCCACTGCCGGCCATGGCCCAGGGGTCCGCCCACGCCGAGCCGGAACGGCAGCAGCATCTTCTCGAGGGCGCCGCCGCCCCGTCCCTGGACCACGCCGATTCGCACCGTCGCGGTGCGCACGCCGGCATCGACGGCGGGTTGCCGGGCGGCCTCCCAGTCGGCGCAGAGCCGCGCCAGGAAGTCGTCGCCGGGCCCGTCGCCGGCGACGAACCGGCGGTCGGGGCTGGCGCCGTAGTAGCCGATGGCCGAGGCGGTGACGAACACCCGCGGCCGCGCGTCGGCCACGGCCTCGGCGAGCTGGCCCGTGGTATCGACGCGGCTGGCCCGCAGCCTCGCCTTCTGCGCCGGCGTCCATCGCCGCGCAATCAGGTTCTCGCCGGCCAGGTGCACCACCGCGTCGCTCTCGGCAACGGCCGCCCGCAGCGCCGACGGCTCCCACGTCACGTCCCCGCCGGGCCCGCGGCTGACGACCCGGACCGCATGGCCGTTCCCGAGCCGTGCCTTGAGGCGCGAGCCGATGAAGCCGGTTCCTCCCGTCAGCAGCACTCTCATCGCTTCCTCCCCCGGCGTTTTCGTCCGGCCGCCGCGGTGAGCGTCCTGAGCCCGAGGTCGCTCAGCATGCCGCCGTCCAGAAACCGCCGCGCCATGCCGTCGGCCATGCCGACGCAGGCCTCTATCGATTCCAGGCGCTCGCGCAGCACCGTCGCCTCTCTGGAACCGTCGGAGGCGAGGCGGGGAATCCAGTCCCTGACGCCGTCGAGAATGGGGTCCCACTCGCGCCGTTTCCTGGCCCGGACGATGTTGCGCACCACGGTGACCAGATCCGTCTCGACCACGTGGCGTGCCCGTCTCTCGCCGGGGTCCTGAACCGTGACCACGAGGCCCCAGTCGCGCAGCTCCTTGCAGGCCATGCTCACGGCGCCCCGGCTCATGCCGAGCCCAACCATGATCGCCTCGCTGCCGGCGCCGTCGGGCCGGCTCAGCAGCCAGGCGTAGACCCGGGACGTGGCGGCGGGAATGCCCCAGAACTGGCCCAGCCGGGACCAGAGTTGGATGAACTCGTCGCGCACCTGCTCTGTCGAGGTGTCCATGGTGGATCACGATACCAAGTTGATTTTGAAATTTCAATAATATGTGAATATAACAGCCCCAGAGAATTGCCGCGGCCCAGGGCCCTGCGTTACGCTTCACACGTGGCCATCTTCGCGCCTCCGGCGCCGTCCCCGGCCGTCCCGGCGGCCGTTCCCGAGGCATCGTCGCCGGCGGCGGCCACGCCGGCCGTCCCCTGGCCCCTGCTCGCGGTCGCGTTCGCGTCGACCAGCGTCATCGTCGGCGTGCTCTGGGACATCTCGTGGCACCGGTCCATCGGGCGCGACTCGTTCTGGACGCCGGCCCACCTGGCCATCTATCTCGGCGGCGTCGTCGCCGGGGTCTCGTGCGGCTGGCTGGTGCTGCGCACCACCTTCGCGGGCAACCCGCGGGAACGGGCCGCCAGCGTCTCGTTCTGGGGCTTCCGGGGCCCGCTGGGGGCCTGGCTCTGCATCTGGGGCGCGCTGGCGATGATCGTGTCGGCCCCGTTCGACGACTGGTGGCACAACGCCTACGGGCTCGACGTCGAGATACTGAGCCCGCCCCACGTCGTCCTCGCCATGGGCATCTACGGCATCGGCGCGGGCGCGATGCTGATGGCGGTGGCCCGGCAGAACCGCGCGCCGGCCGACGACCGCGTGCTCCGGCGGCTGTTCGCCTACTCGGGCGGCCTCGTGATCCTGATGGTGGCGACCCTGTTCGCCGAGTACATCATGATGCCGAACCATCAGCACGCGCCGACGTTCTTCCTCGTGAGCGCCGCCACCTTCCCCTTCCTGCTGACGGGCATCGCGCGGGGCGCGAAGTCGCGCTGGGGGGCCACCGGCGCCGCCGGGGTCTACATGGGCGTCACCCTGCTCATGATATGGACGCTGCAGCTCTTCCCCGCCCAGCCGATGCTGGCCCCGATACTGCGCGACATCGACCGCATGGTGCCGCCGGCGTTCCCGATCCTGCTCGTGGCGCCGGCCCTCGTCATCGACGCCGCGGTCCGCAGGATGCCGTCGGGCGTGGGCGGCGTCCGCCGCCTCGCGGGCGCCGCCGCCGCGGGCGTGGCCGCCATGGCGGCGCTCGCCGCGGTGCAGTGGCCGTTCGCCGAGTTCCTCCTCACCGAGGGCGCCCGCAACTTCTTCTTCGCGGCCGACCAGTTCGACTTCGACACCGCCCCCGGGGCCTACCAGTACGAGTTCTGGGGAGGGCCGATGACGGCGGGGGCGGCGGGCTGGACCGCGCTCGTCGCCGCGGTGGCGGCCGCCCAGGGCCTCTGGTGCGGCGACTGGCTGGCGCGGGTGCGGAGGTAACGTGGCCGCCTCGCGCAGGTTCTTCGCACCACCGCATCGCGATCCCCGATCGCACGAGGTTGCCGGCGTCCGGCCAGGGAGCGCACTCGCCGCCCGGCTGCGCACGTGTTCCGCGCCACCGCATCGCAACCCCCGATCGCGCGAGGCTGCCGGCATCCCGCCAGCGAGCGCGCTCGTCACCCGGCTGCGCACGCGTGCCGCAATCCTGATCGCGGGCGCGCTCGCCATCGCCGCCGGCGCGGCCGCCTCGGCCCACGTCGGCACCTCCAACGCCTACTTCGACGGCGCGGCGGGGCCGTACGGGGTCCGCGTGATCGTGCGGACGCCCGGCGTGATCCCCGGCCTCGCCCAGGTCACGGTGCGCATTCTCGACGGCGAGGGCGTCCGGCGGGTGACGGTGCGCCCGCTGCGGTCGGACGTGGGGCTGGTGGGCGCGCCGCCGCCCGACGCCGCCCGTCCCGTGCCGGGCGAGGCGGGGCTGTACGGCGGCGAGCTGTGGCTGATGACGGCCGGCTCGTACAGCGTGGAGGTCGGCGTGGCCGGCGCGGCGGGGGAAGGGACGGTCTTCGTGCCGGTGCTGGCGCTGGCCGAGCGGCGGCTCGTCATGAGCCCCGCAGTCGGTCTGGGGCTCGGCGCCGCCGCCCTCTTCCTGTTCGCGGGGGCGGTAACCATCATCGGCGCCGCGGTCCGCGAGAGCGTGCTCGAGCCGGGCCGCGAGCCCGACGGCTGGCGGCGCCGCCGCGGCCGCGTCGCGATGGCCGCGTTCTCGGTCCTGCTCGTCGCCGTCCTCGCCGGCGGCTGGCGCTGGTGGGACGCGGTCGACGCCGCCTACCGGGCCCGTATCTACCGCCCCTGGAGCACCACCGCGGCGCTGACCGCAGCCGGCGGGCGGCAGGTCCTGACGCTCGCGATCGACGACGCCCGATGGGCCGCCAGTCGGGGCGAGCCCGGAGCGGCGCTCCTGCCCGACCACGGCAAGCTCATGCACATGTTCCTGGTGCGGGCGGAAGACCTCTCGGCGTTCGCCCACGTCCACCCCGTGCGCGACGGCGGCAGCGACACGTCGTTCAGCGTGCCGCTGCCGCCGCTGCCTGCGGGCGAGTACCGCGTCTACGCGGACATCGTGCACGAGAACGGCTTCGCGCCCACGCTGGTGAACACGGTGCGGGTGCCGCGGTCCGCCCCCGGCGCGGGGAGGACGTCACCGGCGGGCGGAGAGGCGCCGGCGGCCGGCGGTTCACCCGGGGCCGGAGGCTCAGGCGCCGCCGGTGGTTCGCTGGCGGCCGGCAGTTCACTGGCGGCCGGCGGGGGCACGCCGGCGGCGGACGCTGGCGACGCGCCGGCGGGGGCACCGGTCCCCGACCCCGACGACTCGTGGGCGACCCTGCACCCCTACGGCGCCTCGGCATCGGAGAGCTACCCGCTGCCCAGCGGGCGCAACATGCGATGGGAGCGCGACGGCCCGATCGGCGTCGACGAGGAGGCCACGCTGCGGTTCTCGGTGACCGAGCCGGACGGAACCCCGTCGGCGCTCGAGCCCTACATGGGCATGCTCAGCCACGCCGCCGTCCTCCGACGCGATGGCTCGCTGTTCATGCACCTGCATCCCGCCGGCAGCATCAACCTCACCGCGCAGCGCCGTTTCGCCGAGGCGGAGGGCGGCGCCGAGGCCGCGGGCGGAGCGCCCGGCGCGGAACACGGCGGCTACTCGCCGTCCGGCCCCGCCAACCGGGTGACGTTCCCCTTCGTGTTCCCGGAACCGGGCGCCTACCGCATCGTCGTCCAGGTGAAGCCGGGCGCGGCGGTCGACACGGCCGCATTCGACGTGGCGGTCGGAGAAGCGCCCTCGTCCTGAACCGAGGACCGCGGCGCGGCTGCGAAGCCGCGCAGCCGCGGGACCGCCCGCGACC
Source organism: Vicinamibacterales bacterium (assembly GCA_965207675.1). Taxonomy (GTDB): domain Bacteria; phylum Acidobacteriota; class Vicinamibacteria; order Vicinamibacterales; family UBA8438; genus JAJEEA01. The sequence goes on along the minus strand of CBDBMY010000011.1, from coordinate 610,397 downwards.
GCGGGCGAACGGTCATCGGCCCTCCCCGGGCCGGCCGGTGTCGCCCGGCAGATCGGCCGGCCACACCACGTTCCGGAACCACCACCGCACACCCGCCAGCACCGGCGGGAACACCAGCATGAACAACGGATTGTCGGCCAGTGACCGGAACCACGGGAAGTTGCGGTACGCCAACACCGCGATACCGACGGCGGCCGCCGTCCACAACAGCCGGCGCATCCACTTGTCGATGGCGGCCGCCGCCCGGGTTCCGTGCATCGGCCGAACGTACCACCCTTCGTCGGGGACGGAGAGGCCCGGGCCGCGAGGCCCCGCGATGCGCTACGATGAGAGGGAACGTCGTGCGACGGGAGGTCAGGGGTGGCAATCACGCTCAACGTGAACGGTCAGCCGCGCACAGTGGACGTGGAGCCCGACACGCCGCTGCTGTGGGTGCTGCGGGACACGCTCGGATTGACGGGCACCAAGTTCGGCTGCGGCATCGCCGCCTGCGGGGCCTGCACCGTGCACGTGGACGGCCGCGCCGTCCGCACGTGCACGGTGCCGGTGTCGGCGGTCGAGGGCATGGCCGTCACCACCATCGAGGGTCTCGCCGCCGACGGCCGTCTGCACGCGGTGCAGCAGGCGTGGGTCGACCACCAGGTGCCGCAGTGCGGGTACTGCCAGTCGGGCATGATCATGGCCGTCTCGGCCCTCCTCGCGCAGCGGCCCGACCCGAGCGACGAGAACATCGACGCCGCGGTCACCAACATCTGCCGCTGCGGCACGTTCGTCCGCGTGCGCCGCGCCATTCACGCCGTCGCCAGGGACGGCGCCTTCACCGGGAGTGACGCTGGCGCCGCCGACAACACCCTGGCCAGTCGCGAGGCCGTCACCGATGGCGAGGCTCTCGCCAATGGCGGGGCCGTCGCCGATGGCGGGGCTGTGATCAATGGCGAGGCGGTCGCCAGCGGCGTTGCGGTCGCCAACGGCAAGGCCGTCGCCAACAGCGTGGCCGTCGCCAATGCCGATGCTGTCACCTGCGGCGAAGCTGCCGCCCGGGGCCACGCTGTCACCAGGGATGACATCGCCGCCCGGCATGCCGCCGGCGCCGGCGGCAACGGGACGGTCCCGCGTGACGCCATCGCGGGCGGCCGCGGAGAGGAGGCGCACCATGGGTAAGTGGACGCGCCGCGCCTTCATCGGGACCGGGACCCTCGTCGGCGGCGGCTTCGTCATGGGCATCGCCGGCGTCGTCATCGCGCCGGGCCGGCACGGCCTCGTCTCGGCCGACGCCGCCGACAAGGGCGAGCTGACGACGTGGATCACCGTCACCCCCGACGACCTCGTCACCATCCTCGTTCCCCACTGCGAGATGGGACAGGGGTCGCAGACCGGGCTCGCGATGATGGCGGCCGAGGAGATGGAGGCCGACTGGGAGCGGGTGCGCATCCGCGAGGCGCCGGCCCTCGACGCCTACGCCAACGCCTACATGCTGCGCGCGTTCACCGGCGACTCGATGCCGGCGCCGGTGGGGCGCGCCGTCGACTACGGCGCCTACCGCCTCGCGCGCTGGTTCGGCACGCAGGCCACCGGCGGCTCGATGGCGGTGCGCGGCACCGGCTACGGCATGAAGCTGGCGGGCGCGGCGGCGCGCGAGATGCTGCTCGCGGCGGCGGCCGAGCGCTTCGGCGTTCCCGTTGACGAATGCAAGGCCGAGCGGTCGCGCGTCACCCACCCGTGGTCGCGCCAGAGCGCGAGCTTCGGCGACCTCGCGAAGGCCGCGGCGGCGATGCCCGCCCCCGACAATCCGCCCCTGAAGGACCCCGACGCCTACACCATCCGGCGCACCCGGAAGCCGCGCTTCGACATTCCCCCGAAGGTCGACGGCAGCGCCACCTACGGCATCGACTTCACCCTGCCCGGCATGCTCCACGCGGCCGTCGACATCGCGCCCGTCCAGGGAGGCCGGCTGGTGTCGGTCGACCCGGCCCCGGCCGAAGCGATGCCCGGCGTGCAGCAGGTCGTCGAGCTCGACGAGGCGGTCGCGGTGGTCGCCGACAGCTACTGGCGCGCCCGCAAGGCGCTCGCGGCGCTCGACCCCGAGTACGACGACGCCGGCCACGGCGAGGTCTCGAGCGAGACCATCTTCGCGGCGTTCGACGAGGCCCTCGGCGAAGCCCCGGAGATGCCCGCCGACGCCGCGCGGGTCGTCACCGCCGACTACCGGGTGCCGTTCCTCGCCCACGCCACCATGGAGCCGATGGCGTGCACCGCCCGCGTCGAGGACGGCCGCGCCGAGGTGTGGGCGGGCACCCAGGACCCCCTGAACGCCCGCTCCACCGCCGCCAGAGCCCTCGGCCTCGACCCGGACCAGGTCCACCTCACGAACCTCATGCTCGGCGGCGGCTACGGCCGGCGCCTGCCGTTCTGCTTCGACTACGTCGACCTCGCGGCGCGCATCGCGCAGGCGATGTCGCCGGCGCCGGTCAAGCTGGTCTGGAGCCGCGAGAACGACATGCAGCACGGCTACTACCGGCCGGCCGCGATGTGCCGCTACGCCGGCGCCCTCGCCGCCGACGGCCGCCCCCTCGCGGTGGGGGCCCACTACGCGGGCGGCGGCGACCGCGAGTCGCTGTTCATGCCCTACGCCATCCCCGAGCGGCGCTTCGACGGCCGGCGCGCGCCGCACCACGTCCGCGAGGGCGCGTGGCGCTCGGTGCTGAACTCGCAGCACGGCTTCTTCAAGGAGTCGTTCATCGACGAGATGGCCCAGGCCGCGGGCCGCGACCCCTACGAGTACCGCCGAATGCTGATGGACGGGCACCCCCGGTTCCGCGCCGCCCTCGACCGGGCGGCGGAGATGGCGGGCTGGGGCGCCCCCCTGCCCGAGGGCGAGGGCCGCGGCATCGCCATCGCCGAGAGCTTCGGCTCCATCGTCGCCCAGGTCGCCCACGTCGCGGTGTCGCCGCAGGGCGGGCTCCGCGTCCGCAACGTGTGGGCCGCCGTCGACTGCGGCGACGTCGTCGAGCCCGACAGCGCCGCCGCCCAGATCGAGGGCGGCGTCGTCTTCGGCCTCTCCGCCGCCCTCGTCGGCGAGATCACCATCGCCCGTGGCCGCGTCGTCGAGAGCAACTTCCACGACCACCAGATGATCCGCATGGCCGACGCCCCCGACGTCCAGGTGGCGTTCATCCGCTCGGGCGCGCGCCTCGGCGGCCTCGGCGAGCCGGGGGTGCCCCCGGTGGCGCCGGCCGTGACCAACGCCATCTACGCGGCGACGGGCATTCGGGTGCGGGACCTGCCGATCAAGAACACGAAGCTGGCGCGCGTATAGGCCTTCGGCCCGACCTGGGCGATCCCTGTGGCGTTTGACGGTCACCTGTGGCCGTCAAAGTGCCTTTTCGGTCGTTTTGCATACAATATGGCCGTCAAATCACGCCCGGCCGACGACGCGGCTTCGATCAGACGTTCGGTGCGGGGTCGCCGCCATCGAAACCGCCCGGCGTGAAGCCGTACGGGCCGGCGCAACGCGGGGCGGGGCGGCGTCGATGTGGGTGCGGTCACCGGAGAGGGCGCAAATGGCTCGACGAGGAAGACCGAAGCAGCAGCCTGACGGCGCAGGAGGCCCGAACCGCACGGGCTACCGCACCGAGTCGACCGGCAAGGCGGACGGCGCATGACGCCGGCGGTTCGGTATCACGCCGGGCGGTTTCCGCCTTCCGATCTCGACTGGCCGGCCCTGATCCCGTTCCTCGGTCCCGCCGCCGCGGCCGTGGCCCGCTACGACGGCACGCTCGCCGCGGCCCCCAGCCCGAACATCCTGCTCGCACCGCTGACGACACGGGAGGCGGTGCTCTCCTCGCGAATCGAAGGGACGCAGACCACGATGAGCGAGGTGCTGGCGTTCGAGGCCGGACGGGAACCGGATTCACCCGCTCGCCGGGATGACATCCGCGAGGTGCTCAACTATCGTAGCGCCCTGCGCCGGGCCGAGGAACTGCTGAGGGACCTGCCTCTCTCGCAGCGCGTCATCCGCGAGGCGCACCGGGTGCTGATGACCGGGGTCCGTGGCGAGGGCCAAGCGCCCGGCGAATACCGGCGCATACCCAACTGGATCGGGCCGCCCGGATGCGCGATCGACGACGCCACGTTCGTCCCGGTCGGGGTGGACGCGCTCCCGGACGCGATGAGCGCCTGGGAACGGTACGTCCATCGGGACGAGCCCGACCGGCTGGTCCAGCTCGCAGTGCTGCATGCCGAATTCGAGGCGCTGCACCCGTTCCTGGACGGCAATGGCCGCGTGGGGCGCATGCTGGTACCGCTGTTCTTGTGGCAACAGGGTCTCATCCGGGCACCCATGTTCTACATCAGCGCCTACTTCGAGGCGCGCCGCGACGCCTACTACGACGGTCTGCTCACCGTCTCGCGCGACCACGACTGGACCGGATGGTGCCGGTTCTTCCTCACAGCCGTGCGGGTGCAAGCCGAGGAGAACCTGACCAAGGCGCAGGGCATCCTCGACCTGTACGACAGCCTGAAACGCCACGTAGCAGAGTTGACGCGCTCCCGGTACGCGATTCACGCGCTGGACTGGATCTTCCAGTATCCGATCTTCCGCAGCGCCGACTTCACCTCCACCGCGGGCATCGCGGAACGAACCGCGCGCCGAATCCTCGACGTACTGTGCGAGAACGACATCCTGCGAATCATCAACCGCGGCAGCGGCCGGCGGACGACCGTGCTGGCGTTTCCCGCCCTCCTGAATGTCGCGGAAGGCAGACAGGTGTCTTGAGGGTCACGCATGGCCGTCAACGCCCGTCGTCGGCCCACTTGGGGCGAATGTGACCGTCAAGCCGCGTTGTCGGTCACGGACGGCCGACAACGCGGCTGGCTGTGCTGGTCACCGCTGACGCCACCCTCACAAGCCGAGCTGGCGGGCCATGTCGTTGAAGTCGGTGGCCACCAGGTCGAAGTCGGGGTCGGGCGTCAGGTCGCGCTCGACGCCCGGTGCGAACTCCGTCGGCCGGGGGACGTAGCCGGTGCGGAAGCCGAGCCGGGCCGACGCCCGGAGGTCGCCCTTGTGGGCGGCGACCATCATGCACTGCTCGGGCTCGAGCCCCAGCAGGTCGGCCGCGGTCAGGTAGGCCTCGGGGTCGGGCTTGTAGTGCCGGGCCAGCTCGGCCGACAGCACCGCGTCCCAGGGGATGCCCGCGTTCTTCGCCATGTTGACGAGCAGGGCCACGTTGCCGTTCGACAGCGACGCCAGCACGTAGCGCCGGCGCAGCCGCGTGAGCCCCTCGACGGTGTCGGGCCACGGGGTCAGGCGGTGCCAGGCGCGGTTCAGGTCGTCCAGCTCCTCCTCGGTGAGGCTCTCGAGCCCGTACTTCGGGACCAGCTCGTCGAGGATCATCCGGTGCAGATCGTCGATCTTCGTCCACCTCAGCTCGCCCCGCCGCACGCGCCCCATCGCGGGGCCGTAGCCGCCCCGCCAGTCGTCGGCGAACGCCGCCCAGTCGGCGTCGATGCCCTTGCGGCGCCCGACCGCCTCGCCCTCGCGGGTGATGCTCGTCCGCCAGTCGACCACGGTGCCGAAGACGTCGAAGGTCATCGCCCGCACGCCCCGGATGCGCTCGCTCAGCTCCTGCCGCGCCGGAAGCGCCGCGAACGCCTCGGTCCGCGCGAACGCCGCCGCCACCAGCCCGGCCGAACCGCTCGCCAGGAACTCCCGCCGTCTCATGTCCCGGTCGGTGCTTGACATCGAAGATCCTCCTGCCGTCCTGAAGCCCATCGTCGCCACAGCGTATCGCTTCACCCGCGCCCCTGTCCACGGGACTTCGCCGACCGCCCTGGCCCGCGGTGAAATCTCATGTTGACAGCCAACACAAAACCGCTCATCATGCCCATGTAGGGAGGCAACATGACCGAGTCGCGGGCGGACGTGCCGTACGGCGTGCTCGACCTCTTCGTCCTGAAGACCCTCGACGCGATGGGCCCGCTCCACGGGTTCGGGCTGGCCCGTCGAATCGAGCAGACCTCCGGTCAGCGGCTCCAGATCAACCAGGGGTCGATCTACCCGGCCCTGCTGCGGCTCGAGCAGAACGGCTGGATCCGGTACGAGTGGGGAACGTCGGAGAAGAACCGGCGCGCGAAGTACTACGCGCTGACCGACGCCGGCCGGCGCCAGCTCGAGAAGCAGGTGGAGAGCTGGGAGCGGACGGCGGCGATCGTCGCGTTGTTCCTGGAGGCGACACCATGATTCTCCGGCGATGGCTGGCGAGCGTGAGGACGCGCCTTCGCGGCGCCGCGGCCGAGCGCGAGCTCGACGACGAGCTCCGCACCCACCTGGAGATGGCGGTCGAGGAGAACCTCGCGCAGGGGATGAGCGAACGCGAAGCGAGGCGGGCGGCGCACCGCGACCTCGGGGGCGTCACCGCGGTCAAGGAGGCGCGGCACCAGGCGGACAGCCTGTACTGGCTCGACACGCTGCTGCAGGACCTCCGCTACGGCGTGCGCGTCCTCTGCCGGTCACCGCGGTTCACCGTCGCCGTGGTCCTCGTTCTGGGCCTCGGCGTCGGCATGACCACGGCGGTGTTCGCCATCGTCGACAGCGCAGTGCTGAACGCGGTGCCGTTCGCCGAGGCGCATCGGCTGGTGGAGCTGAACCGTTTCGGACCGACCGGCGGCGGCCCGAGCCAGCCGGCGGCGATGGTGGAGAGCTGGCGCAACGAGGCGGCGCTGTTCGACGGCGTCGAGGCGTACGTCCGCGTGGAGCGGGTCTTCACCGGGGGCAGCGAGCCGGAGACGATGCAGGGTGCGCGGGTAACGCCGGGCCTGCTCCCGCTCCTGGGCGTCGCGCCCGAGCTGGGGCGGGCGTTCGCGCCGGACGAGGCGGCGAACGCGGTCGTCATCGTCAGCCACTCGACGTGGCTGACCCGTTTCGGCGGCGATGCGGACATCGTCGGCCGTCCGCTGCGCTTCGGCGACGGCGTGCTCACGATCGTGGGAGTGATGCCGCCGTCGTTCCGGTTCCCCGACGGCGGCACCGTCTTCTGGGAGCCATTGGACGTGGCTCGCCGGGCCGCCTCCGGCGATCCCGGCGAGCGTCGGGTCTCGGTCGTCGCGCGACTCGGACGGGACGTGACGTTCGAGCAGGCCGATGCGCGGGCGGCGGCGCTGGCTCCCCAGTGGAACCCCGAGTGGTTCTCGACCGGCTACACCACCCGCCTCAGATCGCTGAACCAGCTCGCGGGACTCGGCATCGACGGCCAGTTCGCGTACGTGCAGCGGCGGCGAGCCGCGCTCTTCCTGCTGTTCGGCCTGGCCGCCTGCGTGCTGCTCATCGCGTGCGCCAACGCCGCGAACCTGTTCCTGTCACAGGCGTTGTCCCGCTCGCGCGAGTTCGCGATCCGGGCCGCCGCGGGGGCGAGCCGGCCGCGACTCTGCCGTCAGCTCCTGACCGAGTCGGTGCTCGTCTCCGCCTTCGCGGGGCTGCTGGGGCTGGCGGTCGCGGCGTGGCTGGTCGGGCTCGCCGCCGCCGCGATGCCGCCGGAGTTCGGCCGGGGGCTGCTGAACCCCATCGACGTGGACGGCCGGGTGGTGTCCTGGGCGGTGGTGGCGGCTCTGCTCGCCGGCGTCGCGGCGACGCTGCCGCCAGCGCTGCGCACGGTCCGGCGCGATCTCATCCGGCCGATGCACGGACGAGGGTCGCACGCCGCCGGCGGCCACGGCCGACTGCGGGGCGGGCTCGTCGCGGTGCAGAACAGTGTGGCGGTGGTGCTGCTGATCGGCACGCTCCTGATGGGGCGCTCGCTGTGGACGGTGCTCGACGTCGACGTCGGCTGGACGGCCGAGAACGCCGTGGCCCTGGAACCCCGTCTGGCCGGGGCCCGCTATGCAGGGGCGGAGGCGCGCTCCCGCTTCCTCGCGCAGCTCGCCGACCTGGCCGGGGCGGTCCCGGGGGTAGAGGTCGCCGCGCCGGCCGAGGAGGTTCCGTCTCTTCCCGCCATGCTCTCGTCCGGCTCGCTGGAAGCCGACGAAGCGGGCAACGCCCGGGCCGAGGTCACCATCAACTACGTCCCGAACCGCTATTTCGCCGCCGCCGGGATCCCGATTCTCGAGGGACGCGGGTTCGACGCGGACACCCCCCGGGCCGATGCCGCCCTCGTCAGCCGGGATCTCGCCGACCGGCTGTGGGCGCGCGGCGCCGCCGTCGGGCAGCGCTTTCGGATGCCCCGCCTGGCCGCGCTGAACGACGGCGCGTGGCTCACCGTGGTCGGCGTGGCGGGCAGCGTTCGCACCAACGCCTCCGGCGACTTCGAGCGGCCGGATCCGTACGAGATCTACCTGCCCTGGGCCAGCCGGGGCGGCATGTGGCGACAGCCCCGGTTCGTCCTGGTCCGGACGGCCGAGGGCGCCGACCCCATCGGGCTGCTCAAGGAACAGGTGTGGCGGCTCGACCCGGCGCTGCCGGTCACCGTGCACGTCATGGACGACGTGGTCGCGGCCGCCCTCGCCCAGCCGCGTTTCCTCACGACGCTGCTGGCGGCGTTCGCTCTGCTCGCGGTGCTGCCGGCCGGCGCCGGCCTCTACGCGGTCGTGGCCTACGAGACGAGCGCGCGGACGCAGGAGGTCGGCGTGCGCGTCGCCCTCGGCGCCACCCGCGGCGCGGTGATCCGGCAGGTCCTCGGCCGCTCCCTGCTGCACTCCGCGGCCGGCGCGGCCCTCGGGCTGCTCGGGGCCGTCGTCCTGACCCGGCTGCTGGCGCCCGTGCTGAACGCGACGACGGCGACGAATTCGGCGACGTTCGCGGCGGCCGCGGCCTTCCTGCTGGCGGCGGGGGCCGCCGGGGCCTGGCTCCCGGCCCGGCGCGCCGCCCGCACCGACCCCATGGCGGCGCTGCGCGCCGAGTAGGGGTCTGCGCCGCGACCCGAGGGCGGCGCCGCATTCCCTTTGACATTCTACTCATCGTTCGCTACTCTGGTGGACAATCTACCAGTGAAAGTGCGCAAGCGGCGCCGCACTGAGCGTCGACCGACTCCGGGTGATCGAGGCGGTCGGGCGCCTCATGCGGCCGGCGGGAGTGGAGAAATGAACGAGGCAGCGCGATGAAGCCGCCGCCGTGGCTCTGCCGGCTCGTGCCGTACGTCGGCCGCCGTCGGGCCGAGGCGGACCTCCAGGAAGAGCTGCGGCTTCACCTGGAGCTGGAGATCGAGCGCCACCGTGACGCCGGCCTGTCGATGTACGACGCCCACCGGGCAGCGCGGCGCAAGCTCGGCAACGCGACCCTGATTCACGAACGGACGCGCGAGGTCTGGGGCTGGCGCTGGCTCGACGACCTGAACCGGGACGCGCGCCACGCCGTCCGCGGGTTGCGGCGCAGCCCAGGATTCGCGGCCAGTGTGGTGCTCGTGCTCGCCCTGGGCATCGGCGCCAACACTGCGATGTTCGGCATCGTCCACGGGATGCTGATTCGGCCCCTGCCCTATCCTGAGGCGGACGAGATCGTACGAGTGGGCCACATCGCCGCCGCTCGGCCGAACGATCCTGCCGTGGTCTCGAACACGACCCTCCCGCGCCTGCAGGAGAGCGGCGAGTCGTTCGAGCAGGTCGCGGGCTACCTGCAGAGGTCCCTGGTCTGGCTCGGCCCGGACGGCCCGCGGACACTGCGGGGCGCGACGGTGTCGCCATCGCTCTTCCCGCTCCTGCGGGCGACGCCGCACCTGGGCCGGCTGTTCGTGGAGGACGACGCCCGCGAGGAAGCCGGCCGCGTCGCGCTGCTCAGCTACGGCGCTTGGGTCAATCGCTACGCCGCCGCTCCCGACATCGTCGGTTCTTCGATCGATCTCGACGGCGAGACCGCCACCGTGGTCGGCGTGCTGGCCGAGGGATTCTCGTTTCCGAGCCCCGAAGCGGAGATCTGGACCCCGCTGGTGATCCGACCGCTGGGGCCGGGCGGCATCGGGCTGAGCTTCTTCGCGCTCGGACGCTTGCGTCCCGGTGTGGCTCCCGAACAGGCCGCCGCGACGGTGCGCACCGTCGTCAATGCCGACCGCTCGCCCTCCGACCCGAGGCCGCTGCTCGAAGCGCATGTGGTTCCGCTCCAGGACGAGATGGTGCGCGGCTATCGGCCCGCCGTGGCCCTGCTGAGCGCGGTGACCGCGCTCGTGCTGCTCATCGCCTGCCTCAACGTGACCGGTCTGTTTCTCGCGCACGGGGTCGCACGGCGGCGGGAGCTGGCCCTCCGAGGCGCGCTCGGTGCGGGACGCGGCCGGATCGCGCGGCAGTTGCTGACCGAGAGCGTCGTACTGGGCGTGACCGGGGGCGTGCTCGGCCTCGCGGCGGCAGCGCTGATACTGCGCGTCGCCCCCGCGCTGGCTCCCGCCGCTGTTCCCCGGCTCGAAGAGGTGGGCGTCGGGGGCATGGTGCTGGCGTTCGGCGCCGGGCTGTCCGTCGCCGCCGGGCTGCTGGCCGGCGCGGTCCCGGCGCTCTCATGGTCGCGGCTGCCCCTCGTGCGCGCCCTCGGCGAAGGAAGCGCGCACGCGTCCGGCGGGTTCCGGCTCCTCTCCGCGAACCGGATCCGGGCGGCGCTGGCCGTGACGCAGGTCGCGCTCGCCCTGGTGCTCCTCGTCGGGGCAGGCCTGCTGATGCGGAGCTTCGTGCGTCTCGTGGCCGTCGATCCGGGATACGACGCCGGCAACGTGCTGACGGCCCAGATCAACCATCCTGACATCGACAGGCGGATACTGTCCGGGGAGTTCGAGGCCGCGGAAGAGAGCGCCCGTCGTTTCAACGATGCGCTGGCCGAGCGGCTGGCGCGCGCGGCGTCTCTGCCCCAGATCGAGGCCATCGGCCTGTCCACGGCGCTGCCGTTCATGTACGGCGGCTGGCCGATGTGGGCGCTCGCCGCGGGCCGTCCGGCGCCGGCCAGCCCACTGGACTGGCCGCAGGTCCGCGTGCGGATCGCCAGCCCCGGCTACTTCGAGGTCATGCGGCTGCGGCTGCGCGGCGGACGAGCGTTCACGCGGCTGGATGAGACCGGCGGCCCGCAGGTCGCCGTCGTCAACGAGTCGCTCGAGCGTGCGCTCTTCGGCGGCGAGTCGGTGGTCGGGCGGCGCCTGCGATTGCCCGCATTCGGAGACGATCTGCAGGAGGCAAGCGATGACGAGCTCTGGGACGTCGTGGGCGTGATCGCCGACGTCGAGTACGAGGGTCCTGCGTCGGCCGGAACGTCCGCGGCGGTCTACATTCCCAGGGGCCAGAGCGAGGCCAGCCCGTTTCCGTTCCTGAACACGCCGTTCATCTCGGTGCGGACCACCGGCAATCCGCTGGGGGTCGTTCCCTTCCTTCGCGAGGCGGTCGCGGACGTGCACCCGCGGGCGGCGCTGGACGACGTGACGACGATGGAGGCGCGCTTGTCGTCGTCGGTCGCGCAGCCGCGCTTCCAGACCGTCTTCATCGCGAGCTTCGGGGCGGTCGCGCTGTCGCTCGCGATGCTCGGAGTCTACGGCCTGCTTGCCTACACGGTGGCGCAACGGCGCGGCGAAATCGGGATCCGCATGGCGCTCGGCGCGCAGACCGTGCACGTTCTCGCCCTCGTGGTCAGGCAGGGCGCCCTGCTCGTCGGGGCCGGCGCCGGACTCGGTCTGCTGGCGGCGGCCGCGTCGAGCCGCATGCTGGGGAGCTTTCTCTTCGGCGTCACCACCGCTGACCGGCTGACGTTCATCGTGGCGCCGCTCGTGCTGGTCGGCGTGGCGCTGGTCGCCTGCTGGCTCCCGGCTCGGCGTGCGGCGCGGATCGATCCGCTGGAGGCGCTCCGCCTCGATTAGCACTAGCGTGCGCCCCGCACCATGCCCTGCGACGCTCTGTCCGCGTTTCTGATAGCGTACGCTCGTCGTCTCCAGTCGCGGCCAGATCACCCTGCCGGCCACCCTGCGCAAGCGCCTGGGAATCAAGGGCGGCGACGTGATGATTCTCGAGGACCGCGGTGACGAGGTCGTGCTCAAGCCGGGCATGGTCGTCGAGCTTCAGCTCTACGGCGCCGAGCAGATCGCCCGATGGGACGCGGAGGATGCGCTGTCGGACGAGGAGCGAACGCGCATCCTGGCCAGGCTGCCGGCATCGAAGACGCCATGAGGCTGTTCCTCAATGCCAACGTCCTCTTCACCGCCGCGCACAACCCGAAAGGAAAGGCCGCCCTGGTCATCGAGCTGGGCGACCGCGGCCACTGGACGCTGTACTCGAGCCGCCTTGCCGTCGAGGAGGCACGCCGCAACCTCGAGCGGAAGTACCCCAAATGCCTGGACCGCCTGCGCACGCTCCTGAGCAGCGTCCGGTTGGCTGACCATCGAGCCGCGCTCGACTTCCCCGAGGGGCTGGCGCGCAAGGACCGGCCCATCTTCCAGGCGGCGCTGGCATGCCGGGCCACCCATCTGCTGACCGGTGACCTGAAGGACTTCGGCCGGTTCATGAACCGACCCGAGGAAACGCGAGGCGTCCGCATCCAGACCGTGGCCGAGTTCCTGGACCAGGTCGGCTAGCACGCGGGTTTCAGGGGTACCGCCGTCGGCGCGGTCAACTCCCGGGCCAACTCGCCGAACGCGGTCTCGGCCCTCCGTATGGCTCCGTCGTTGGTCGCGAACGCCAGCACCAAGTTCCGCGAAGGCACGAGGATGAGCAGCGCGTACCACATCGTGTTGCTGCCGTTGTGACAGAGCACGGGCCCGCCGACCCGGTCGCTCTCGTAGCGTACCCACCCCCTCGCGTAGTCGTCGCGGAACGGCGTGTGCAACCGCTGCCAAGCCGACCGCGGCAGAAGGGACGGCGATGCTCCGCATTCTCCTTCCAGGTGGGCCGCACCGTAGCGCGCCAGGTCGCCGATGGTCATGTGCGCACACCCGGCGGGGGCCATCACCGGGGAGTTGTCGGCGCGGGTCTCGAACGGGTCCATGCGCCATCGGAACCAGCGCAACCGGACGACATGGCCTATCGGCTCCCGGTCCGGGGCATCGCCCCGCGGCGGGCCGAAGCCCGCGCTCGCGAGCATCAGGGGGAGGAACACCCGCTCCCGCAGCAGGGCCTCGTAGGGCTTGCCGCCGACCGTCTCGGCGACGTGGCCGGCGATCGTATAGCCGACGTTGGAGTACGCGAAGCGCTCGCCGGCGGGGGACCTGGGTTCCTTGGCCAGAACCGCCGCGATGAAGCGGCGCCGCGCCGCCACCAGCTCATCGGCGGTGTCGGGCCAGACGCGCTGCATCCTGATCGGAAAGTTCGCCCGGGCGCCCGCCGTGTGCGTCAGCAGATGGTGCAGCGTGCAGGCGCGCCAGCCGCCCGCCGTTTCGACGTCGGGCAGCAACGCCGACACCGTGTCGTCCGCCGAGAGCAGTCCGTCGTCTTCCAGCACGGCCAGCAGCGTGGCCGTCATCGACTTGGTGATCGAGCCGACGTGCCAGCGGTCGCCGACGGTCACCGGGATGCCGGAGCCCCGCCGCCGCTCCCCGCTGGCGGCCGCGCCGGCAAGCCGCCCGTCGGTCATGACGGCGACGGCCACGCCGGTCAGACCGGTCTCATCCCGCAACCGGCCCACGCGGGCCTCGAGATGCGCCTGGAAGTCTCCGTCCACTTCACCCCCGTCGGTGGATAGACGAGGCGCAAGGGGTGCCGGTTCGAGTGGACGCGGTCCTCGGCCGCCTCTCCTCCGTCCTTGTGGTCGGGACCATGATGACCTTAGAATGTGGCCATGCAGTCCATCAAGGTAACCGAGCTCAAGGCCCACTTGAGCCGGTATCTGCGGCAGGCTTCCCGTGGGGAGAGGATAACCGTGAGAGATCGGGACGACCCGATCGCCGAATTGGGGCCCCCTCGCGGGGAGCCGCTTTCCCGGCGTGACCGCCTGGTGCGAGAGGGCCGGCTCCGGCCCGGGACTCAGGACTGGGGCGCCCTGAAGATCACCACCATCGAGCGGCACGTGGACATCCAGGCGTCGCTCCGCGCCGTCCGCGAGGATCCAGGTGAAGTACGTCGACGCGAGCGCGGTGCTCCGGGTCGTGTTCGTTGAGCCCGGGACATCGGTGCCGCTGCTGGCCGGCGATCACGTGGTGTCCTCCCGACTCGTCGAAGTCGAAACCTTCCGGGCCGTCGATCGCGAGCGGCTGCTCGGCCGCCTGAGCGATGCCGAGACCGCCATCAAGCGCAAGGAGCTGACCGAGCTGCTCGCGATGACGGATCTCGCGCCCGTGGACGGCGCGGTGATCGACCGGGCGAAGAGCTCGTTTGCGGTCAATCTCCGCGCGATCGATGCGATCCACGTGGCAACGGCGGAGCTGCTGGCCGCTGCCGACGGGGAACCCCTGGAGTTCTGGACGCACGACGAGCGTCAAGCCACGGCGGCCATTTCACGCGGGCTGACCGTCCGCGGCGTCGGTACCGACGATCCCGATTGATCTCACTCGGGCAGAGTGAACACGAACAGGTTGTTCCCCGCGCTCGGGCTGATCTCCGGGGTCAGGCGAATGAACCCCGACGCGGTGCCCGCGGTGCCGGTGCTGACCGCCACGTACTGGCGGCCGTCGACCGCGTAGGTGATGGGGAAGCCGGTGACGGCCGATCCGAGGTTCACCTCCCACAGCACCTCGCCGGTCTCGTCGTCGAAGGCCCGGAAGCGCCCGTTGACGTCGCCGCCGAACACGAGGCCGCCGCCGGTGGCGACGAGCGACATGGTGGCGCTGCGCTGCTCGTGGAGCCACCGGGTGGCCCCGGTCTCGGCCGAGATCGCGTGCACGGTGCCGAGCTGGTCGTGGCCCGGCGCGAACTGGTTGCGCACCGCGAGGGCGTAGAGGGCCATGCCGCCCTCGCGCGTGGCCATCATGCGCGCGCAGGCGTTGCGCAGCGGCATGTACATGGTGTTGGTGCGCGGGCTGTAGGCGCCGGCCTCCCAGTCCTTGCCGCCGATCCAGGTCGGGCAGGCCAGCACCTCCTGCCCCTCGGCGCTGAAGACGACCTCGGCGTTCTCGGTCACGTCCCCGGTCGCGCCGTCGATGGCGCTGATGACGTTCTGGGTCACCGTCGGCCGCGCCCACAGGAACTCGCCGGTGGCGCGGTCGAGGGTGTACACGACGCCGGTCTTGCCGGGGATGCCGGTCAGCACCTGCCGCTGCGCGCCGGGCTCGATACGCGGGTTGATCCAGCTGACCTCGGTCGCATCCGGGGCCACCGCGGTATCCACGAGCAGGCGCTCGAACGGGTGGTCGAGGTCCCAGTGGTCGTTCAGGTGCTGGTAGTACCACACGATCTCGCCGGTGTCGCCGTCGAGGGCCAGCGTCGAGTTGTGGTACAGGTGCTGGTTCTCCACCCCCCCGAGCATGAACTTCGGGGCGGGCGAGGTGACCGACGTCCCGATGTAGACGAGGTTCAGGGCGGGGTCGTAGCTCGGCGCCATCCACGAGCCGACGTGGACGCGCTCCTCGAAGGGAATGCCGCCCCACGTCTCGTCGCCGGGCTCGCCGGGGGCGGGGACGGTGCGCCGCCGCCAGACCTCGGCCCCGCTCGCGGCGTCGTGGGCGGTGATGACGCACGCGTCGGGGCCGCCCCGCGGCATGCAGCTCCGCCCCGAGACGACCTTGCCGCCGGCGATGATGGGGCCGGAGGAGTGCCGGGCGGGGTTCGTCCGGTAGTCGAGGATCGCGGTCTCCCAGGCGAGCCGGCCGGTCGCCGCGTCGAGGGCGAAGACGTGGTTGTCGACGCTGGTGTCGATGATGTGCCGGCCGAAGATGGCGATGTTGCGGTTGGTGGTCAGGCCGCCCACGTACTCCTCGACGTCGTCCGGTGACTCCCGGCGATACTCCCACACGAGGTCGCCGGTGACCGCGTCGATGGCCTGGATGACGTCGCCGGGGTTCGGCATGTAGAGGACGCCGCCGTAGGCGAGCGGCGTCCCTTCCTGGCTGCCCGTGGTCAGGCCGCGCGTCCACGCCATGCGCAACGTCCCGACGTTGCCGCGGTCGATCCGGTCGAGGGGACTGTAGCCCCAGCCGTCCGGCGTCCGCCGCCACGACAGCCAGTCGGCCGGCGCGGGGTCCTCGAGCATCGCGTCGGTGACGGGAACGAACGCCGCGGCGGACTCGGCCTGCGCACCGGCGGGGGCGGGCGCCAGGAGCGCCGGCAAGGCCGCCGCCACGAGCAGAACGCGTCGCACGTCGAGACTCGTCGGGTGCATGTCAGCCTCCGTTCCGAGGTTCCGCTGCCTGCGCGACTCTAGCACGAGACCGAGGATGGTTGACTGTAACAGTGTAGATGTCGAACTATACAGTAACACCATGGCCCTCAACATCAGGAACGCGGAGACGTCTGGTGGCGGAGTTGGCGCGGCTGAGCGGGCGGACGAAGACCGAGGCGGTGACCGAGGCCATTCGAGACCGGCTGGAGCGGCTCAGGCGGGAACGAAGCGGACGCTCGCTGGCCGACGAGCTCGATGAGATCGGGCGGCGATGCGCCAGGCTGCCGGTGCTGGACGCGCGCTCGGCGGACGACATCCTCGGGTACGACGAGAACGGCGTTCCCCGCTGATGGTCATCGACACATCGGCGTTTCTCGCGATCCTGCGGACGAGCCGGACCGCCGCTCGTTCACCGAGGCGATCGCGGCGGCGGCCGTGCGCCGCACCTCGGCGGCCACCTTCCTCGAAGCTTCGATGGTTCTTCAGTCGCGATTCGGGGCGGAAGGCGCCCAGCGGCTCGACAGCCTGTTGGAGTCCGCCCGCATCGAGGTGATGGCGGTCGATCCGGCTCAGGCCAGGATCGCGCGCCGGGCGTTCACCGACTTCGGCAAGGGTCGCCATCCGGCCGGACGACTACGAGACTGTTTCGCCTACGCCCTCGCGCGGACCTCGGCGAACCGCTGCTCTGCAAGGGCGACGACTTCGCGCGCACCAACCTCGAACTCGTCCTGCCGCCGGCGCCGCAACCGTAGCGGCGGGCAGGCCCGGGGTCAGACCGACCCGGCATCCGCGGGCTGCGGCGTCACTTCGCCGGCTCCCGGGTAGCGGCGTCCCTCCTCCGGCTCCCTGGTTTCAGTACTCCCGGAAGATGCGGCGGATCTCGTCGAGGTCGCGGGTCTTCGTGAGGGCGAGCATCAGGAGGATGCGCGCCTTCTGCGGGTTGAGGGTGTCGCCCGCAATCATGCCCCGCGCGTCGTAGCCGGGGAGCGGCACGACGCGGCCGCTGCCGGTCCGGTTGGACCGGACGACGACGGGGCGCGCGGCCTCGGGCAGCGACGCGATGCGGTCGAGGGCGGCGCGCTCGACGCTCGAGACGAGGCCCGCGCCGGTGCCCGCGAGCACGATGCCGTCGACGCCGGCCTCGATCAGGGTCTCGATCAAAACCGGGTTCGGCTCGACGTACGAGTAGACGATGTCGACGGTGGGGAACGCGGCGACCCCGGCCAGGTCGAACTCCGAGTCGGCGGTGTGCCGCTTCGTCGGGGCGCGGTAGAAGGCCACGCGGTCGCCGTCGACGTAGCCGAGGAACCCGAGGTCGCGCGAGCGGAACGTCTCGACCCGGTAGGTGCTGGTCTTGGTGACGTCGCGGGCCGCGTTGATCTCGTCGTTCATCACCACCAGCACCCCTTTGCCCCGCGCCTCGGGAGAGGCGGCGGTGCGCACCGCGTTCAGCAGGTTGAGGGGGCCGTCGGTGCTGATGGCGGTGGCCGGCCGCTGGGCGCCGACGAGGACCACCGGCCGGTCGTGACGGACGGTCAGGTTGAGGAAGTAGGCGGTCTCCTCGAGGGTGTTGGTGCCGTGGGTGACGACCACCCCCGCGACGTCGGGATCGCCGCGGAAGATCTCGTCGATGCGCCGGGCCAGGGTCAGCCAGTCGTCGAAGGTGATGTTGGGGCTGCCGATGTTGACGACCTGCTCGACCCGGACGGTGGCGTGCTCCGCGATGGCCGGCACCGCCGCCACGAGCTCCTCGCCCGAGAACGCGCCCGACCGGTACTGGGTCAGGCTGGTCGACGACTGGCCGCCGCCCGATATCGTCCCCCCGGTGGCGAGCACCCAGACCACCGGAGGCTCCCCGGGCGCGTCCTGAGCGAGAGCCGGCGCCGCAGGAACCAACGCCGAGACCGCGACGGCGACAAGCCACGGACGCACCATCATTCCCCTCCCCCGGGCGGCGCGACCCGGCCCGGACCGTGGAGCACGCGCCCCGGGCGCGCGCCGGTGGGCTCGCCGCCGTCGACGACGAGGGTCCCGTTCACCAGCACGTACTCGACGCCCTCCGAGTACTGGTGCGGCTCGGCGAAGGTGGCGCGATCGATGACGCGGTCCGGGTCGAAGACGGCGAGGTCGGCGAAGAACCCCTCGCGCACGAGCCCGCGGTCGCGCAGGCCGATGCGCTGCGCGGTCGCGCCGCTCATCTTGCGCACCGCCTCCTCGAGGGTCAGCACCCCCCGCTCGCGCACGTAGCGGCCGAGAACGCGGGCGAAGGTGCCGTACTCGCGCGGGTGGGGCACGCTCTCGCCGAAGACCGACACCCCGCCGTCCGAGCCGATGGCGGTGGCCGGGTGCTGCATGATGCGCTCGACGTCGGCCTCGTCCATCGCGTGGTAGATCGCGCGCGCGCCGCCGTTCTCGATGATCTGCATCACGAGGTCGGCCCCGGCGGCCACCGTCACCGCTTCCCCGCGCTCGGCGAGGATGTCGGCGAGGCTCTTCCCTTCGAGCGACCGGTCCCACTCGCACAGCCCGATGACGATGTTCGCGGGGTCGCCGCCGCCGCGGTCGTGCTCGATGCGGTAGATGATCTCCTCGCGGATGCGGCGGCGCGTCTCCGGGTCCTCGAGGCGCGCGACGAGCTCGCTCGTGCCGCCCTCCTGCGCCCATTGCGGGACGACGGCGGTGATCGAGGTCTGCGACGCGGTGTACGGATACTGGTCGATGGTGACGTCGACGCCGCGGGCCCGCGCCGCGTCGACGAGGGCCAGGCTGTCGACGCTCTGCCCCCACGCGGGGCGGCCGATCGCCTTGTGGTGGGTCATCTGCACGGGAATGCCCGCCTCCTCGCCGATGCGGATCGTCTCGCGCACCGAGTCGAGCAACCCCTGGGCCTCGTCGCGCATGTGCGAGATGTAGATGCCGCCGTACCGCGCCGCCACCGCCGACAGCGCGATGACCTCCTCGATCGGCGTGAAGCTGCCCGGCACGTAGAAGAGGCCCGTCGAGAGGCCGAGCGCGCCCGCCTCCATCGCGTCGGCCACGAGCGCGCGCATGCGGTCGAGCTCGTCGCGCGTCGGCGCGCGGTCCTCCACGCCCAGCACCTCGCGGCGAATCGTGCCCTGGCCGGCGAAGACCGCCCAGTTCGGGCTGATGCCGGTGGCGGCAATCTGCTCCAGGTGCGCGCCGATGGGCCACGGCGAGCTGCCGTCGTTGCCCTCGGTGAGGGTGGTCACCCCCTGCAGCAGGTAGTTGTCGGCGGTCGGCACGTCGAAGATGCCGCGCACCGCGTGGGTGTGCGGGTCGATGAAGCCGGGCGCGACCACGAGCCCCGCCGCGTCGACGACGCGGTCCGCCGCCGCCCCGGCGAGGTCGCCGACGCGCGCGATGCGGTCCCCGCGCACGCCGACGTCGGCGCGAATCCAGGGATTGCCCGTCCCGTCGACGACGCGGCCGCCGCGCACGATAACGTCGAACCGCTCCGTTTCCTGCGCGGGCGCGGCCGCCGCCGACAGGGCCAGCACCAGGAAGAGTGCCGGAAGACGCCGTGCATCCATGATCACCTCCCGCTGGCCTCCGCCAGCCCGACTGGCGACGACGATGATGCGTCACCCGCTTGCCGTCGAACCCGGGCGGGTCGAGGCGGGCTCTCGCCCCCGGATGTTGGCCCGCGCCGGGCGCTCGCACCAGGCACCGGGCCCCGAGCCCTACTGCTGCGCGGCCGCCTCCGCCTCCAGCGCCGGGCGCCGCCGAGCATCAGGGGCATCGAGTGGTGCCCCTCGTGGCAGGCGTACTCCCACATGTCTTCCTCGAGACGCAGCATCGGCACCTCGTAGGTCCAGGGACGCTCCCACGTCTCGGGGTCGTCCACCGTCGCCTGGTAGAGCAGCGTGTCGGCGTCGACGCGCGTCAGCCGCTCGGTCAGGCGCATGCTGCCCGAGGTGCTGCGCCACTGCCGGCGGGGGTCGAAGTTGGCGGTCTCGATGACGAGGGTGTCGCCCTCCCAGCGCCCGCGCGAGGCGCCCGACCACTGCAGGAACGAGGCATCGAGGGCGGGGCGCCCGTCGAGGGGGACGATGCGCACGGTGTGCACCATCTCGGTCATGATGGCGACGTGGTCGGGCGTCTGGAACAGCTGCATGTTGTTGTTGTAGGCGCTCGGGTTCATCGGCGGCCCCGCGTTGAACCCGAGGATGCAGCGGTCGTAGGTGCTGAAGTCCAGCCACGAGTCGGCCGGCTGCACGCGGCGGTGCGCCGCGCGCGCGGCGGCGCGCTCCCCGCCCTCGGGCGTCATCGCGGGATAGCGCCCGTTCGCGGGATCGACGATGAGCGACGTGCGCCGGGTCCCGACCGCCTGCAGGCCCTGGTCGAGCCACGTGTGGTTGTACGAGCCGTTCCCGCCGTCGGGGCGCCGGTCCACGTTGGTCCCCGCCTCGGTCCGTTGCGCGGGCAGGTCCAGGAAGTCGTTGAGACGGTCGAGCGCCCGCTGCTCCAGCGCGGCCGCCGCCTCCTCGGTCAGGAAGGCCTGGTCCGCCAGCGCTTCCGGCCGCTGCATCGGGGTGATGCTGCGGAAGTCCCAGACGCCCCCGAGGTCCGGCGCGCCCCACGCGGTCCGCGGCGGGTCGTCCTGGGCCCCGGCAGGGACCGCCCCCACCGCGACGGCAAACAGACAAACCGCGACGGCAAACAGATCCACCGCGGTCGTTCGATGGCTCATCCTGTCCTCCTCGTGTTGCTTCGTGCCCGGGCCGGCTCGACTCGCCGGGGGCCCAATCACCGCCCGTCACCCACCGATTATCCCCGATTCGAGGCCGCGTCACGCAACACGAGGCCTCCACGCCGCTGGTCGGGAGACGCCAGGCCGGCGCTGATCATCAGGCCGCCGCGAGCTGCCTCTCCACCAACATCAAGACATTTCTTGAAGGCCCGGGCTCCCCTCGATACAATGCTCGTTGCAGTGCGCGAAACGAGAACCCGGAGATGCGTGCAATGGTCGCACGAGAGAAGTTCTCCAGTCAGGCCACGCCGGAGCTGCTGGCGGCGATGCGCGAGATCGCCCGCGCCGATGGCCGCCACTTCCAGGCCGTGCTGGAAGACGCGATGACCGGCTACATCGAGGCCCGGGCCCGCCGGACCGTACGTCCGGAGGTGATGGCGCACTATCGCGCGAGCGTCGAGCGCAACCGGCTCCTGGCCGAGCTGCTGGCGAAGTGAGCCGCAGCTTCCCGACCATCGAGGAGGTCCTCGCCATTCACGACGACCTCATCGCGCAGTTCGGCGGCTCGCCGGCTCTCCGCGACATGGGCGCGCTGGAGTCCGCCGTCATGCGGCCGCAGATGGGCTACTACGACAGCCTCGTCGAAGAAGCGGCCGCGCTCATGGAGAGCCTCGCCATGAACCATCCGTTCGTGGACGGCAACAAGCGGGTGGCTTTCTTCGTCACGGCCGCTTTCGTACGTCTGAACGGTCACTTCATCGATTGCGACAGCCGCGAGTCCCACGACCACTTCATGACGCTGTTCGAGACCGACTCGTTCCGGTTCGCCGAGCTGCGTGCGTGGTTGGAAGGGCACGTGAGGCCCCTCCCCGAGGCTCCCTGAACGAGCCGGACCGCCCCGCCGAAGGCCGTCCGGCGAGGCCGGGACGGGTATAATCAGCCGAATCTCGTTCACCAACGCCTCTCGCACCGGAGGTAGCAGATGCGCAAGTCAGCCTTGGCGGCGTTCACGGTTTCCGTGCTCGTGATCGCGTTCGCAGTCCCACCGGCCCTGGCCCAGTCGGACGACGACGGCATGCCGATGCGGACCCCCGACGGGCACCCGCACATCTCCGGCACGTTCACCTTCCGGACGCTGACGCCGATGCAGCGGCCGGCCCAGTTCGCGGACCGGGAGACCCTGGACCCGGAGACCGCGGCGGCGTTCGAGGCGTCGGAGCGGACGCGCCAGAACCGCGACCTCTTCGACCCCATCGCGGGGGCGCCGAACGCGGGCTACCAGCCGCGCGCGGCGGGCGGCGTGCTCTCCTACAACGAGTTCTGGTACGAGCGGGGCATCGAGCTGACGTCGGACAAGCGGACGTCGCTCATCGTCGATCCGCCCAACGGGCGCTACCCCGCGCTGACCGAGGCGGCCCGGCAGGCCGACGCCGAGCGGAGGGCGTACCGGCGCGAGCACATGTACGACTCGTACGAGAACCGCAGCATGGGCGACCGATGCATCGCGTTCACCAAGTCGGGCCCGCCCATGCGGCCGGGGGCGTACAACAACAACCTGATGATCTTCCAGACCGCCGACCACGTGGTGATCCTCACCGAGCAGGCGCGCCAGCACCGCATCATCCCGCTCGACGACGTGGAGAAGCCGCGGCTCGAGCAGATCGCGGGCGTGTCGCGGGGGCGCTGGGAGGGAGAGACGCTGGTCGTCGAGACCGCGCAGTACCGCAACTGGGGGAACGGGACGATCGGCCCGAGCCTGCAACTCGTCGAGCGGTTCACCCGGCTCGACCCGGACACCGTCGCCTACGAGTACACGGTGAACGATCCCGAGAGGTACACCGCGCCCTACACGGTCATGCTGCCGTTCCGGCGCACCGACGGCGAGATCTTCGAGTACGCCTGCCACGAGGGCAACATCGGCCTCTACGGCATCCTCGCCGGCGCGCGGAACCTCGAGAGCCTGGGGCGCGAGCTGCGGCCCTGACCTGTCGGGCGCCCGCGCCCTTCGTCGTTCCGGTCGTGCCGATGCGCCGGGTGGGTCCGGAAAGCGACCGGTCGTTCCGTCGGAACCGAAGGGCCCGTGAAACCGTCAAGTTCGGGGAGTAGCGATCGCGGCGCCGCCACGGTGTGCTCGGTGGCGGTCGCGCTCATGTGAAACCGTCGAATTCGGGGAGTATCGATCGCGGCGGAGTCGGAGCCCCGCGAGAATCGAACCGCGGGCTTCGTTCTCGCGACGCGCCACCTCAAGTCGCGGGACCGACGACCGGCCGGGCGGCCCGGCGTGGACGCGCCGGGCGGAGGAGTCAGTGATGAACCGTCTTGGTGCACAGGTCGGGGTCGGCACGCTGGTGCTGGCGGCAGGCGTCGCGTTGGCGCCGTCCATCGGTTGGTCCCAGCCGGCGTCGCCGGAAGCCTGGGAAGCCCCGCGCACCGCGTGGGGCGACCCCGACATCGGGGGCGTCTGGAACAGCTCGACGGTGACCCCGCTCGAGCGCCCGGAGGCGCTGGCCGACCAGGCGTTCCTGACCGAGGAGGAGGCGGCGGCCGTCGAGGCGCGCGTGGCCGACGCCAACGCCCGCGCCAACGCGCCCAGCGAGGTGCGCACCGAGCCCCTGCCGGTGGGCGGCAACGTGGGCGCCTACAACGCCTTCTGGATCGATCGCGGGACGACCGTCGTCCCCACGCGGCGCACGTCGCTCGTGGTCGACCCGCCCGACGGACGCCTGCCCGCGCTCACGCCGGAGGCGGAGGCATTCGTCAACTCGCCGGCGCGGCAGCGGTTGAAGGCCGTGCGCGAGGGCGCGGTGCCCGCCGACTCCTACGCGCAGTTCGACTGGGGCGACCGGTGCATCTGGTACCGCGGCGTCCCCTCGCTGCCCACCGCCTACAACAACAACTACCAGGTCGTGCAGACGCCCGACGTCATCGCCATCGTGCAGGAGCACATCCACGACGTGCGCTTCATCCACCTCGACGGGCGCCAGCGCATCGACGCGCGCATCAGCCAGTTCGGCGGCCATTCGCTGGGGCGCTGGGAGGGCGACACGCTGGTGGTCGAGACGTCGGGCTTCGGCGACCGGGCCTATCTGTTCTCGTCCGGCCCCGGACCCCAGGGCGGCACCAACTGGGACCTCAGCCCCGAGTTGCGGGTCGTGGAGCGGTTCACCCGCGTGGGCCCGGGCGTCCTCGACTACGCCTTCACGGTGCACGATCCCAACGTCTGGACCACCCCGTGGACCGGCTCGTCGCCGTGGGCGCGCGGCGAGCAGCCCCTGTACGAGTACGCCTGCCACGAGGGCAACTACGGGATGACCAACATCCTCGCCGGCTCGCGCGCCGAGGAGGCGAGCGGGCACGACCGGTAGGCACTCGATGTTCCGGCGACCCGGCGCCGCCCGCCCGGTCTCGGGCGCGGCGTCGTTGGCTCACGGCCACCATTCCGCTCCCCCCCGTCACCTGAGTCCGTTCGATGCTCCCTCGTCACGCGCCGACGCACCGGCGGCTCGCAACCCGCCGGCGCACCGCGCCCCGTTCGCACCCCGTCCGTCCGGGCGTAACGCCGGGTCCCGGCACCGGGTCCAGGGGCGCCGCCGGCGCGGCTCGGGCCGCAAGGGCCCTGCTCCTCGGGGCCGCGGTGCTGGCCGGCACGGCCGGGGCGAACGCCCACGGGCAGGAGCTGGTGACGGATCGTCCCGATCAGACCGAGTCGGCCACCGTCGTGCCACGGGGCCTGCTGCAGGTCGAGACCGGCTACCTGTTCACCCGCGAAGGAGACGTCGACAGCCACGCGGCGCCCGGCACGCTCTTCCGAATCGGTCTCGGCGGGCGCACCGAGCTCCGCCTGGGCCACGCCGGCGTCATGGGGACGGAAGGACGCCGCGGCGCCGGCGACAGCGAGCTCGGCGGCAAGGTCAACCTCATCCCGCAGGCGGACGGCTGGTGGCCCGAGCTGGCGATCCTGGGCGGCCTGTCGCTCCCGACCGGCGACAGCCGCTTCTCGAGTGACGGCGCCGACCCGTCGTTCCTCGTCGCGTTCGCCCACGAGCTCGCGCCGAGACTCGCGCTGGGCTACAACGCGGGAGCGGCGTGGGAGTCGTCTACCGACTCGCCGGGCCGCGACACGTTCGTGGTGTACTCGCTCGCACTCGGCATCGGCGTGACGGATCGCCTTGGCGCGTTCCTCGAGGTCTTCGGCGACCAGCGGTTCGCGGACGAGATCGCGGCCGGCGTGTCCGCGGACGCCGGACTGACGTTCCTGCTGACCGATGTCCTCCAGCTCGACGTCTCCGTCGGCCGCGGGCTTCGGGGCCCCGCCGACGATCTCTTCGTCGGCACCGGGCTCAGCCTTCGCTTGCCGCGGTAGAACGGCAGGGCCGCCGTCTCGATCAGCCGGCCAGGGCCCGCCGCCGGTGGAACACGAGCGCCGGCCGGCCGTCGGCGGCGGCCAGCCGCTCCACCCGCACCCTGAACACCGACGCCACCAGGTCGTCGTCGAGCACGTCCGCCGGTGGGCCCGCGGCTCGCACGCGCCCATCCTGCAGCACCGCGGCGGTGTCGGCCCAGCGTGAGACGACGTTGAGATCGTGAAGCGCAAGGGCGATGGTCGCCCCCCCCTCGGCCAGCTCGCGCAGCAGGGTCAGGGTCTCGATGACGTGGTCGACGTCGAGGTTGGCGGTCGGCTCGTCGAGCAGGATCACGTTCGACCCGGTGGCGAGGCTGCGCGCGATGACCGCGCGCCGGCGCTCGCCGCCCGACAGCTCGGTGACGGGGCGATCGGCGAGGTGGGCGACGTCGGCGCGCGTCATCGCCGCAGCGACGGCCGCGTCGTCGGCGGGGCCGGGATGGTCGAACCGGCCCAGGTGGGGATGGCGCCCCATCGTCGCCAGCTCCCGCACCGTGAACGGGACGTCCACGTGGGTGTCCTGGGGCACGAAGCTGATGCGCCGCGCCAGCAGCCGGCGCGAGAACGCCGACAGGTCGGTCGCGTCGAGGCTGGCGCGGCCGCGGGTCGGCGTCCAGAGCCCGGCCATGAGGCGCAGGGCCGTCGACTTCCCCGCCCCGTTCGGACCGATGAGGGCGGTGATGCGCGCGGGCGCGGCCTCCACGGTGACGTCGCGGACGAGGTGCCGCGCCCCGATGCGTAGGCTCGCGTGCTCGAGCCGCAGGCTCATGACGCGGCCATCCCTCCCCGTTGCCGCCGCAGCAGGTAGTGGCTGCCGTCGCGCGCGACGTGCCGGGCGTCGATGCGGAGGCTGACTCGATCGAGACGCAGGCTCATAGTGCGCCGATCCCTCCCCGTTGCCGGCGCAGCAGGTAGAGGAAGAACGGCGCCCCGCAGGCGGCGGTGATGATGCCGAGCCGGATCTCGGTCGGCGGGTTGACGGTGCGGGCGAGCAGGTCGCAGACGATGAGGAACAGCGCGCCGCCGAGCATCGCGGCCGGGAGCAGGGTGCGGTGCGACGGCCCGAGCACGAGCCGAAGCATGTGCGGCACGATGAGGCCGACGAAGCCGATGACGCCGCTGACCGCCACCGCCGCGCCGGTCAGCATGGCCGCCGTCGCCAGCATCGTCCGGCGCACCCGTTCGACGTCGACGCCGAGGCTCGCCGCGCTCTCCTCGCCGAGGAGCAGCAGGTCGAGGTCGCGCGTGTGCCAGCGCGCCGCCACCGCGCCCAGTGCGACCGGCGGCAGGCACATCCAGACGTGGGTCCAGGTGCGGTTGTCGAGCCCGCCCATCAGCCAGAAGACCACTTCGTTGGCGACCTGCCAGTTGACGACACTGAGCGAGATGAGCAGCGTGGCGACGGCCGTCGACAGCGAGCCGAGGGCGATACCCGCGAGCAACAGCGTCGCGACCGGGGTGCGCCCGGCGCGGGTGGCGACGGCGTAGACGGTGGCGAGGGCGGCCAGCGCCCCCGCGAAGGCGAACAGCGGGAGCCAGAAGACGGCGACGGTCGCGAGACCGCTGACGAACGTGACGACGGCGCCCAGCGCCGCGCCCTGGCTGATGCCGATGACGCTGGGCTCGGCCAGGGGGTTGCGGAAGAGCCCCTGCATCTGCGTCCCGGCCACCGCCAGGGCGCCCCCCACCAGCGCCGCGACGGCCACGCGCGGCGTCCGGATGAGCCAGACGATGACCTGCTCGGCCTCGGTTATCTCGCCCAAGTCGATCCAGCCGGCGGGCAGGACCCGCGCCGCCAGCACCCGGACCACGGTGCCCCAGGCGATGCCGGTGCTGCCGATGGCGATCGCCGCCACCGCCGCCGCCGCGAGCAGGGCCGCCAGCAGCGGCAGGGCCGCCCACGCGGCGCCGCGAACCCCCGGCCGGCGTGGGGTGTCGGTCACGGCGCGTCCGGATAGAGCGGCGCCACGGACTCCGGGCCGGCGTTCGGTGTCGGTCACGGCGGCTCCGGATGAAGCGGCGCCACGGACTCCGGGCCGGCGTTCGGTGTCGGTCACGGCGCGCCCGGATAGAGCGCGGCGGCCACCGTTTCGGTCAGCCCCGCCGCGTACTGCGACATGGTGATGAACTGCCGGTGGTCGATGACGAGGACCTGCCCGTTCCGGCCGGCCGCCGTCACCGCCACCGCCGGGTGCTCGAGAAGGCGTCGCCGCACCGCCGCCTCCTCGCCGGCGGGCGCGTCGGCGATGATCCAGTCTGGATTCCAGGCCGCGATCTGCTCGCTGCCGATGGCGCCGTGCGGCCCGATGCCCTGCTCGGCCGCCACGTTCACCGCGCCCAGCTCGGTGAGGATGTGGTCGAAAAGCGAGCCCGCGCCGAAGGTGCCGGAGAAGGCGACGTAGACCAGCACGCGCGGCCGCGGCGCCGCGGCGGGACGGCGCGCCACCGCCGCCGCGATGCGGTCCCGGAACTGCCGGATGACCCGCCCGGCCGCCCGTTCCTCGCCGGTGAGGCGGCCGACGGTCTCGAGGCCGGCCGCAATCTGAGAGAAATCCTCGAACACCGTCAGCAGGCGGAACGTGGGGATGCCCGCGCCCCGCGCCAGCGCCACGTAGTCGGCGCGGGCGGTGTTCGAGGCGATCAGCAGGTCGGGGCGGCGCCGCAGCAGCGCCTCGGGCTCGCCGGCCACCGCGACGTCCATCTCGCCCACGATGTCCGCGACGTAGCTGTAGCGCCGGTCGTGGGCGACCGCGCTGACCGCGGCGATGCGCGACGGGTGCACCACCGCGAACAGGAAGTGATCGCTGACCAGCGCCTGCGACGCGATGCGCGACGGCGGCCGCGGCAGCCGGAGCGCGTCGCCGGCGTGGTCGCGCACCGTGCGCGGGAACCCGGCCGGCGCGGCCGCGGTCTGTCCGGTGAGGGTCCGGCCGGCGCGCATGTCGGCGCTCCAGAGCCAACCGGCCAGCAGCACGGCGAGGCACAGCGCAACCTCGAGCACGGCCCGCAGCCGTCCGCGCGACGGAGGTGACAGAGGTATGGGCAGCTTCATCGGCTCACCACGCGCGCGACCACTTCGGGCCGCCCGCCTCCCCGGTCCGCAGGGCCGCATCGGCGCCCGCCTCGACCTCGATCCGACGGCCGAGAATCCACAACAGGTCGGAGAGCCGGTTCAGGTACGCCAGCAGGTCGGCGCCGACCTCCTCCCCCGATTCCGCGAGTTGCACCACCCGCCGCTCGGCCCGGCGGCACACCGCCCGCGCGACGTCGAGGGCCGCCGACGCGGCGTGCTCGCCGGGAATCGCCCAGTCGCCGAGCACGCCCTCGATCGCCTCGACGCGACGCACCTCGGCGGTGAGCCGCTCGACCATCGCGGCCGTCACCGCGGGGGCCTGACCGGGCCGGGGCGCCGGGGTCGCCAGCTCGCCGCCGACCGCGAAGAGCTCGCGCTGGATGCTCTTGAGTAGCTCCCCCACGCCGTCGTCCTCGCAGATCGCGCGAGCGAGGCCGATCTGGCTGTTCAGCTCATCGACCGCCCCGTAGGCCTCCACGCGCAGCGATGCCTTCGAGGCCCGCACGCCGCCCACCAGTCCCGTCTCGCCACGGTCGCCGTGTTTGGTGACGATGCTCATGTCGATCTCTCCGCTGGCGCTCCTGTCGCCGCCGGCACGCCGCTGCTGTCGATGTCTCCGCTGCCGCTCCTGTCGCCGCCGGCACGCCGCTGCCGCCCCCGTGAGCCCCCGTGATTGGTGACGGTGCTCATATCGATGTCTCTGATGCCGCTCCTGTCGCCGCCGGCACGCCGGCTGCCGCTCCGCGTATGATGTGCAGCGCGCCGGGTCGCGCGCCGCGCTCGCGCACCGTCGTCGCCCGATGCACGGCGCCCAGCGCCTCGCGGACGGAACGGGCGCACCGGCGGCCCTCCGCGAAACGCGGCGCCCACGGCGACCGATGGAATGCTCGACTACCAGCTCGCGGAATGCCCACTCGTCACCCGTGCAACGAGCGGAACGCGGCCAAAGCGACGTGCCATGACAGGCAGGAACCTCCTCTCGGCGTGTCCACGCGCCGAAGTTCGCGGACGGGCAGGCCGGCCCGCGGGGTTGTGCGACCCTCTCGACGATCGGTCTCCTGACTCGCGGATCCACGCGGAACGGCAGGGTCTTCCCATGCCGGCGCGACCTTGCGGCCGCGTTGCGAGTCTCGCTGGTGCGAAACTCCCGCGGCGCATTCGCTGCGCTCAGCACAGTGACCGGCGCCCATCGGCGCCCGTGTGCCGCCCGCTCCCCGCTTACAGTGGCGGGACCGTGTGGGATTCTCACCCACTTCCCGGAATCGTCGGGAGCAGAGCTGTCGGCGGCAGTATAGCACCCCTCCACCTGTTCCACCGCCCCCCCGCCCCCGCCGCGCGGCACCGCTCCGGGCCACGCCCGAGTTCGAGGGCCCCTTCCGTCCACCGCGTCACGTGCGCCACTGCCCCCGTCCCCACCGCGCGGCACCGCTCCGGACCACGCCCGGGTTCGAGGGCCCCTTCCGCCCACCGCGTCACGTGCGCCACTGCCCCCGCCCCGCGCGCGCGGCACCGCTCCGGACCACGCCCGGGTTCGAGGGCCCCTTCCGCCCACCGCGTCACGTGCGCCACTGCCCTCGCCGCCCGCGCGATGCGGGATTCTCACGCCGGTACTCCGCCGCCGGAGGCTCCGCAGACCCGGTCCCCCTTCCGATGGGAGACTCGCTCGAGGCCCTTGGGATGAGCGCGACCGAATGGCGGCAGTCGGCCGACGTCCTGCAGCGCAGCGACCTGTCCGTGGCCCGGCGCCACGGGCGCTTCCTGCTCGTCGAGCTGCTGGCGCCGCACCGCGTCGTCAGCACTTCCGCCGTGGGCGGCGGGCAGCGGGAGGACCTGTCGTTTCTCGTCAACCACCAGAGCTGCGAGGCGGCGGGCGACGTCGTGCGCTACGAGCACATCGCAGAGCTCGGGACCGCGGCGTACCACTCCGCGGCCTGCGCCGAGATCGACGTCCCTCCCGACCGCACGGCACTCATGGGCACCGCCGCCAACATGGCCTACGCCGCCCGCGGGTCCGCCGGCTTCGACGACCTCCGAGTGGACGCCTTCGCGACGGCCGGGGTCGCCGGCAATGCCGCCCGCTCGGGCGACCCCGCGCGCTGGATGGAGGGCGCGGACGGGCGCTGGCGGCGGGTCGAGGACGACGGCGCGACCGACCCGGACACCGGGGCGGCACCGCGCGACGGGACCATCAACATCATCCTGCTGCTCGACTGCCCGGTGACCCCCGCCGCCCAGGCGCGGGCGGCGGTCACGCTGACCGAGGCGAAGTCGGCGGCCCTGGCGGAGCTGGCCGCGCCCAGCCGGTACTCGCCGACGATCGCCACCGGGACCGGCACCGACCAGTTCTGTCTCGCCGCCCCCCTCGATCCGCACCGGACGCCGCGGACCGCGACCGGCCCGCACGCCAAGCTCGGGGAGCTCATCGGGCGGGCGGTGATTGACGCGGTCAAGGAGGCGCTGCGCTGGCAGAACGGGCTCGAGCCCTCGCTGACGCGCGGGCTGTTCCATGCCCTCGGGCGCTTCGGGGTGACGGAGCCGCGCGCACTCGCGCGGCTGGCCGAGCTGCTCCCGGCCGAGCACTACGCGCTGCTCGACCGGAACCGGAACGCGGTGTTCTACGAGCCCGGCGTCGCCGCCGCCGCCTACGCGCTCGCCGCCGTGCTCGACCGCGCGGCATTCGGGACGCTGCCCGCGAGCGCGGCCGGCGACGCGCTGCGCCAGCAGGCCGCGTGCCTCGCCTGCGCGCTCGCGGCCCGTCCCCTCGACTGGCCGGCATTCCGCGCACAACTCGCGCAGGCGCCAGACGACCCGATCGAGCTGGTGCTGCGCGCGCTCGCGGCCGGGTGGAGCGCGAAGTGGACCTGAGCCCGCCGGCGCCCGACGATCCGGTCGAGCTGGTGCTGCGCGCGCTCGCCACATGGAGCGCGAAGTGGACCTGAGTCCGCTGGCGCCGCGCGCCGATCTGCTCGTGGCGGCGGCGGCGCTCGACTGGGGGCTGGGCGATCCGGTCTATCGCTGGCATCCGGTGCGCCTGATGGGCGCGTCGCTCGCCTGGTGCGAGCGCGGCCTGCGCACGGCGGGCGCCGACGGCCGCGCCGGCGGCTGCCTGCTGTTCGTGGTGCTCGGCGCCCTGTGGGTGGGCGGTCTCTCTCTCGCGCTGTCAGGCGCCGATCGGCTGCATCCCGCCGTCGGCGCCGCCGCCCATCTGTTCCTGCTCTACAGTCTGCTGGCCCTCGGCGATCTGCTCGCCCACGGCAACGTCGTCGACCGCGCCGCCACTGGCGGGGACCTGCCGGCCGCGCGGCGCGCGGTCGCCCGGCTGGTCGGACGCGACGTCGACCGCATGGACGCCGCCGCCTGTCGGCGCGCCGCCATCGAGAGCCTCGCCGAGAACCTCGTCGACGGGGTGGTGTCCCCCATCGCCTGGTACGCCGCCCTGGGTGTGCCGGGGCTGGTGCTCTGCAAGGTCGTCAGCACCATGGACTCGATGGTCGGCTACCGGACGCCCCGCTACTTGCGGTTCGGGTGGTGCGGCGCGCGGCTCGACGACCTCATGCAGGCGGCCCCGGCCCGCGCGACCTGGCTCCTGATCGCCCTTGCGGCCGGCGCTCTGCCCGGCTGCTCCGGCCGTGGGGCCCTGGCCACCGGCTGGCGGCAGCATGCCGTCGTGCCCGGACCCAACCCCGGCTGGAGCGAGGCGGCGATGGCGGGAGCCATCGCGCGCCGTCTGGCCGGGCCCATCCGGCTCGGGGGCCGACTCGTCACCGAGATCTGGCTCGGCGATCCGGCCGCTGCTCCCGCCGGCACCGCCGCCGACTACCGGCGGGCGCGCACCATCGTCTGCATCGCCGCGGCGCTCGCGCTCGCCGCCGCGGCCGGCGTCATCTGGTGGGTGTGGCCGCCCGTGCTATGATTGTCGTCGAATCGCGAGCAGGTTTCTTCCACCCGGAACCCCGCTCAGAGCAGCGGGGCATCGCTCGGCGGACCGCCGAGCCTCCCTCCTCCCGGATTCTCTCGTTATCCGCCCCCGATGCAGGCGGGCGACAACCACTCGGGTTCCGTGCAGGGTGAGCGCGGGCCCAGGAGCACCGATACAGATGACGTTCGCCGAACTGGGCCTACGCCCGGAACTCGTCCGCGCCGTGGGCGGCGCCGGCTACACCACCCCCACCCCGATCCAGGAGCGCGGCATTCCCCTGGCGCTGGACGGACGGGACCTCATCGCCTGCGCCCAGACCGGCACCGGCAAGACCGCCGCCTTTCTCCTCCCGATTCTGCACCGGCTCGCCGGCGGGCCGCCGGCACGGCGCCCGCGCGCGCTCGTCGTCACCCCGACCCGCGAGCTGGCCGCGCAGATCGGAGAGATGGCCACGCAGTACGGGGCGCACCTGCGCCTGCGCAGCGCCGTCGTCTTCGGGGGCGTCGGCCTGGAGCCGCAGACCCGCCGCCTGCGCCGCGGGCTCGACCTGCTGATCGCGACGCCGGGCCGGCTGCTCGACCACCTGCGCCAGGGGCACGCGCACCTCGACCACGTCGAGACCGTCGTGCTCGACGAGGCGGACCGCATGCTCGACATGGGCTTCCTGCCCGACGTGCGGCGGATTCTCGGCGCGCTTCCCGCGAAGCGACAGAACCTGTTCTTCTCGGCCACGATGCCGGACGAGATCGAGGACCTGATCCGCCGCACCACGAACGACCCCGCGATGCTGGAGGTGGCGCGCCGCGCGACGCCGGTCGGCGCCGTCAGCCAGATCGTCCACCCCGTGGCCGCGACCGGCAAGAAGGACCTCCTCGCGTGGCTGCTCCGGAAGCCGGAAATGGGGCAGACCCTCGTCTTCACCCGCACGAAGGCGCGAGCCAACCAGTTGGCGAAGCGTCTCGACCGTTCGGGACGCCGGGTCGCGGCCATTCACGGGAACAAGAGCCAGAGCGCCCGGACGCGCGCGCTGGCCGGCTTCCGCGACGGGCGCATCGACACCCTCGTGGCCACCGACATCGCGGCGCGCGGCATCGACGTCGACGGCATCAGCCACGTGGTGAACTTCGACCTGCCCACCGTGCCCGAGGACTACGTGCACCGCATCGGGCGCACGGGCCGGGCCGGGGCGAGCGGCCACGCCATCTCGCTGGCCGCCCCCGAGGAACGGCCGCAGCTCGCGGCCATCGAGCGGCTCGTGGGGCGGGCGATCCCGAAGGAGATCGTGCCGGGGTTCGCACCCGCCGAAGCGCCGGCCCCACCGCCCGGCGCACCGCGGCCTCGGTCCCACTCGTCCCGGCCCGGCGGGGGGCACCGCCGCCGATCCGCGCCGGGGCCCGGTCGTCCCGCGGGGCGCGGGGCCCGCGCCGCGGCAGCGCGCCGACGCGCGTCACGCTAGCGGCCCGCCAATCGTCGCCGCGCGAGAAGCGACCTGTCACGACCGATCCGGTGAAGCTCCGGCCTCGCTCGGACCCGGTCTGGGCACCGCCATGTCGCTCCGGCACGGCCACGGCGCGTCGCCGCGGGGCACCTGCCAGGCGAGCTTCCCCGTCTGCCGGTCGATGGCCGTCAGCCGCGGGCAGAGCGGCTTGACCCGTCAGCCCCTTGCCGCCCGGGCCGTGCGCTATAGTTCCACGGTCGAGTCGATGGCGACGGGCAGAGAACTCTCCGGTCGCGACCAGGGAAGCCGCGTCCGCGTCAATCGCATCGAGTCGTATTCCGAGCTGCCTGACCGAGGAAGCCCGATGAGGATGAAGAGTTGCGTGGCGGCGGCGGCGGTCCCGCTGATCGCGGCCCTGGCGACGTACGCCGGCCCCGCGCCCCCCGCGATCGGAGAACGGGTCGACGCGCTCGTCGGCGAGCAGGTCGCGGCCACCGCCCCCGGCTGCGCGGTCGGGGTCGCACGGGGCGGCGACGTCCTCCACGCGCGGGGGTACGGCCTCGCCAATCTCGACCACGGGGTCGCCATTACCCCGGACACCGTCTTCGACGTCGGATCGGTCACCAAGCAGTTCACGGCCGCAAGCATCGTGCTGCTGTCGCTCGACGGCGCGTTGGCGCTCGGCGATGACATACGGACGTATCTGCCGGAGTTGCCCGACTACGGCACAACGGTCACCATCGACCACCTGTTGAATCACACCAGCGGTGTTCGCGACTACCTGAACCTGATGGCGCTGTCCGGCCGGGAGTTCTATGCGCCGATCAGCCACCTGGACATCGTCGAGCTGATGGCTCGACAGCGCGCGCTCAACCACGCGCCGGGCGAACGCTACAGCTACAGCAACACCGGCTACATGCTGCTGGCCACCATCGTGGAGCGTGTCTCGGGCCGGAGCTTCGGGACCTTCGCCCGCGAGCGGATCTTCGAGCCTATGGGCATGACCGCCAGCTTCCTCTACGAGGACGCCGAGCAGGTCGTGCCCCACCGCGCGACCGGCTACGCCCCGGGGGCCGGCGGCCGCTTCCGGATGGTCCACAACTTCAGCTTCGCCACCGCCGGCGACGGCCAGCTCTACACCACGGTCGGAGACCTGCTGCGCTGGAGCCGCGCGTTCGCCACCGATCGGGTGGCCGGGCCGGACTTCACCGCTCTGATGCTGACTCCCGGCACCCTCGCCGACGGCGAGACGTTGGGCTACGGCGGCGGGCTCTTCCTCGGCGAGTACCGGGGCCTGACGACGAACGGCCATGGCGGGAGCACGTGGGGCTTCCGCGCGCGGCTCGTGCGGTTTCCGGACCACGAGCTCGCGGTCGCGGTGCTCTGCAACCGCGAGGACGCGAACCCGGGCCGGCTGGCGAACGACATCGTCGATCTCTACCTCGCGGATCACCTTGAGCCCCGGCCCGAGCCCGGCGGCCTCCGGGAGCGCCGCCGCGGCCGGCCCGGCGAGGTCGCGGCGGTCCCGACCCCGATCGTCCCGGGAGACTACGAGGGCAGCTACTACAGCGGGGAGCTGGACGCGCGCCATCACGTCGCCCTCGACGACGGCGCGCTCCGCGTCCGCATCGAACGCTGGCCGCCGCTGGACCTGATCCGCACCGGCGGAGATCGCTTCACCGGCATCGACTTCCCCGCCTGGACCGGCCCGCGCCGGGTGTCCCTGGAGTTCCGGCGGAGCGCGCGCGGCGCCGTCACCGGATTCGCGCTGTCGGCCGGCCAGGCGCGCGACATCGAGTTCGTCCGGCTCCCAGACCGGGCGCGGTAGCGCCTTGTCCGGGACGCGACGCAGCGTCAGAAGTGCGCCCGGTAGTTGGCGACATTCAGCCGGACGTGCCGCCTTACGTCTCCTGGCAAGACGAAGAGCTTGGGGCCCTTCCGGAAGTTGAAGAGCCGGTAGAGGCGGTAGGCATGCAGGTTCGTGCCGGAGAACCGCACTTCGCCCGCGCTGATGTAGAACGGCGTGAGCTTCCCGTAGCGGGTCGTCTTGACTTCGACAAACCGGTCATGGCCGGCAACGTCGTAAGAATGGATATCGTAGCCGGCGTGGTCACCGACGGTCTTCGACACCTGCTCGACGTTCCGCGCGAGGTGATCCTTCCCGGCTCGCAACAGTCGTGCGCGCTCGTATTCCATCACCAACGCTTCTCCCGCATCCCCCAATGACCGATTCAGAGCCTCTCTCTGGAGATAATTGGCGGCCGGCGAACCGACGCCGCGAACTCCGTAGCGAGCAGGTTCCTCCCGGACAACCGAGGGCAG
Organism: Vicinamibacterales bacterium; assembly: GCA_965207675.1. Lineage (GTDB taxonomy): Bacteria > Acidobacteriota > Vicinamibacteria > Vicinamibacterales > UBA8438 > JAJEEA01. The sequence goes on along the minus strand of CBDBMY010000011.1, from coordinate 574,340 downwards.
GCCGGTGTCGGGCGGGTCGACGCCAATGCGGAGGACGTCCTCGATCGAGACGTCTTCTTGCGGTTCCCCGACAGCGGCCTCCACCAAGTCGCGCAAGGGCGGCAGTTGTTCGTGAATCACCTCCCGCAGCATGTCCTGCCCGTGTCCAAGCGGCTTGTAGCCGTCGATATAGGGAAAGCCCAACGAGATCAGGATCGCACTGATGTTCTGGTGCTTGCGCTCGACTGCGCCCTGGGACCGGCCGTCGAGCTGTTCACGGAGGTCCCGATTGCGCGCCGCCTTGTTGAACCCTTCGTCGCGCAGTTCGAGAACCAACATGTCCAGGTAGTCCCGAACAGTGGCTTCCACTTCCGACCGACTCCAGTGGCGCGACGGCACAGGCGAGATCGTACATGAATGCGCACGGAGGCACACTCCCGTGCGTCGGCGTTGCCCAGGACCACATCACGGCCCGCTATCGAGCGCCGATCCCAGCGGCATGTCGGGCCTCGCCGGCGCGATCGAAGGGACCCGCAGGACGCCGCCGATCCGAGGACGCCGGATTCGGCCTTGACCTCGACCGGGCGCGCGGGCATTCTTCGTACCCGGACCGTGACCGATCGAGGAGCACCATGGCCCCACTTCGAAGGAACCTCGTTCGCAACCTCGGGCTGACGGCCCTGTGCACGCTGGCCCTCTTCGCGGTGAGCGCGACCGGGGAGCGCGCGCCCCAGGCTCCCGCGGAAGAGTGCATTCCGGGCACGACCTGCGGCGCCATGCCATCCGGCGCCCGGGAGTACGCCGCGATGTGCGCGCTGGAGCTGGGCGTCGCGCCCACCGTCGACTGCGGCGCCGGCGTGCTCCTTCCGATCACCGTCGGCGGCGTCGAGGTGTTCGAGGACCCCGGCCTGCACGAGTGCGACAAGGCCAGCCTGCAGATCGGCGACTGCATGCCCGGCTCGAGCCTGCAGCGTTTCGAGGGGAGGAACGCCGACGGCACACCCCGGCCCGACGTGGTGTGGGTGAGCTTCTGCCGCCACGACGGGCGGGACGACGTGGTGGGCTTCGACATGCCCGATTCCGTGCAGTTGATCGGCTACAACTACCAGACCGGGGCGACCTGCTTCTTCGAGTCCGGCGACAACCGGCCCTGGACGCACGTGGACGAGAACAACCGGCTGCTCGGCGTGCTCCCCGGGCCCGACGATCCGGCGTTCGACCAGGCGTACACGGTGCCGGGCGTTCAGTGCGTGAAATGCCATCAGGCGGACCCGTTCAACCACAACCCCTGGATCAACAGCGCGCGCCTCCCCGAGGACCCGCGCCAACCGGTGCTTCCCGTCATCCCCGGCCCCAACGCGCCCTACTACGTCGTGGGAGGACAGGACTGGGACATGCGGACTATCCACATCGAGGGCAACCGATGCCTCGGGTGCCACCGCATCGGCATGGAGACCCTGGCGGAGTACACGGGCGACCACTGGGACCCCAACGAGCACATGCCGCCGCACGCCCCCGGCGCCTTCGCGGACGACTACGCCGAGCTCGTCGCGTGCTGGGAGAACGGCCCCGAGAACACCCCCGGCTGCGACTGGGTGATTCCGCCGGCCGGCGACTGCGACGGCGGCGTCGTGGGGGCTGACTACCCGCACGCCGCGGCCCGCTTCAATCGCCCGACGGGGGACGACGGACGCCACTCTGGCGGCGGGTGGCGCCGGCCGGGGTGCTGACGCTCGCATCGCCGGAAGCCCGGCGCCTGATCCGACCCCCGGAAGTCTGCCAGGCCGTGGATGACGTCTCGTTCGGCGGCTCACGACTCCCCCGCCGTCAGGATTCCCACGCCCCACCCGTGCCTTCGCGTCACTCAGCGGTAGGCGAGCCCTCGCCAGCCGCGAGGCCCCCGGCTTCGTCGACCGCGCGATCGACGAGCTGTAATCCGGCGCCGCCCGGCATTCCCTCTTGACACCGCCTCAACAGTACCATAGTAATAGTACTGTAGACGGTGTTTCGCATCAATCCGCAATCCGGGGTCCCGATGTACCTGCAACTCATCGAGCAGGTCCGGCACGCGATCGAGCTGGGCGTGCTGCGGCCGGGCGATCAGCTCCCCGGGATGCGCAGACTGGCCGAGCAGCTCGTCATGAACCCGAACACGGTGGCGAAGGCCTACCGCGAGATGGAGCACGCCGGTCTCATTTCGCTGCGCCACGGGGCGGGGGCGTTCGTGGCCGAGACCACGGACGGGAACCGACGGGCGGTCCGCGAAGGCCGTGCCGCGGTCAGCCGCACGGTGGCGTCGCTGCGGGCGGCAGGCCTCGACGACGGCGCCATCCGGAGGCTGTTCGAATCGGAGCTGGCCGAGACCGGCCGGGGGGCCCGCAGAAAATGAACGATCCGGCCATTCGCGTCGACGCGTTGACGAAGTCGTACGGCCCCCGCGGGCTCACGTTCTCGGTGCCGCGCGGGGCCATCTGCGGGTTCCTGGGACCGAACGGCGCCGGCAAGACGACGACGCTGCGCATCCTGATGGGTCTGGCGCGCGCCGGGAGCGGGACGGCCGCGGTGCTGGGGGTGCCCGCCGGCACGTCGCACGAGATCTTCCGCCGGGTCGCCTTCGTGCCCGAGGTGAAGGACCTCTACCCGTTCGCCCGCGCCGGCGAGATGGTGCGCCTCACGCGCGGCTTCTACCCCGATTGGGACCACGAGCTGGAGCGCCGGCTCGTCGACGAGTTCGAGATCCCGCTCGGCATGAAGTGCAAGAAGCTGTCGAAGGGCGTGCGCACGAAGCTCGCGCTGCTGCTCGCGGTCTGCCGCCGCGCCGAGCTGCTGGTGCTCGACGAGCCGACCGACGGCCTCGACCCCATCGGCATCGAGCAGGCCCTTCGGCTGCTCGTCGAGCAGGTGGCCGAGCACCACGCCACCGTGTTCTTCTCGTCGCACCAGTTGCCGGAGGTGGAACGCATCGCCGACCACCTCGTGATGATCAGGCGCGGCGAGTGCGTGGCCGAGGGCGGCATCGACGAGATCAGGCGGCGCTGCCGGCGCGTGCGCTGCGTGGCCGACAGCGCCGACACCGCGCTGCCGCCCCCGGTGGCCGGCTGGCGGCGCGACGGGCGCGTCCTGACCGGGTTCTCGCCTCACGACGCGGACACGCTGAACTCGCTGCTGGCGGGCTCCGGCATCGCGGTCGTGGACTCGGAGCCGGCGACGCTCAGGGACATCTTCTTCGAACGGATGGACCCGCGATGATCTGGTACCGACACTGGCTCGAGTTGCGTACCGGCCTGCTCGTCATGGCCGGCCTGTCGCTGTTGATGGCGCTGACAGCCACCACCACCGGTCCTCGTGGGCTGGAATTCGGCCAGACCCTGACCGAGACGCGACTGGGACAGACCATCGGTGATCAGGTGCTGATCTGGGCCGAGTTCGCCGGACGCATCCCGTTCTTCATCCTCTATGCGGCGACGTTGGCCCTGGCCGGGGCCGGATTCGATACCCTCCTCCGGCCGTCCGGCCCCGCCGTGGCCTACACCCTGACCCTGCCCGTCTCGCGCACCCGCCTGATCTGCACCCGCCTCGCCGCGGCGGTCGCGGCTACGGTGCTGGCCGGCGTGCTGCTGTCCGCCGCGGGCGCCGCCGTGCTGCTCGCACGGGGACACGGCATCCCCCTCGTCCCCGTGGCGCAGTCTCTTGCGCTCGGCTTCGCGCTGGCGGCGGCCCTGCTCGCGGTCTGGGGCGCGCTCGTGACGTTTCTCGGCTACCCCTGGACCTGGCTGCCGTACCTGGTGCTGTACCTGGTGACTTTGCGGCTCGTCACTTACATCGTTGCCAGCCCGGCTCGCGGCGATGCGCCATGGATCGCCCTGATCGCCTGCCTCATCGTCATCCCTGCGGCCGTCGCATTCACGGTGCGTGTGGCGTGGGTCAACGAGTACTGAGGACGATGACGGAGATTGCCTTGCCGTGTGCCGCGAGCGACGACCCGCCTGCAACGGGCGGCGCCTGGGTGCAGCCGACAACCTTGTCGATCACGGTCGTGAGAAGCGCCTGAAGGAGTCGCGATGACGCGCGCCATCTGGTACCGGCACTGGTTGGAGATTCGCCTCCCGGTGACGATCCTCGGCATCGCCGTGGTGCCGCCCTGCTTGTTGTTCGTGACGGCGGTGTTGTTCAGCGACCTGCCGCCCGAGGCCGCTCGCCCCTTGGTCTCCGCCCACATCTGGTTGTCCTTCCTGGTGCTGATCGGCAGCCCCGCGCTCGGGGCCGGCGTTCGGACCGGCATGGCGCCGGGCCACCCGTCCCTGGCGTTTTGGGCTACCGGCGTTTGGACGGCCATGGCGCCGGGCCACCCGTCCCTGTACTACACGCTCACGCTGCCCGCCTCCCGGTTCACGTTCATCTGGACGCGCTTCCTCGTCGGCGCCGCGGCCACGGCCGCGCTGTTCACCGCCCTGCTGGCCGCCGGCACCGCGGCGCTGCTGGCGACGGGCCGGAGCGGCCCGCTCGGCGCGATGGCGGCAACCAGCGTCGTCGGCGGCCTCCTCGCCGCGGCGCTGCAGGCGGTCAACGTCCTGCTCTCTCTCTGGAATGAGCGGCTGGAGGGGACGGTGTACGTCGCGGGGGTCGTCATTCTATTGATGGCCGCTTCGCGGTCCGGATGGACGTCCACGACGCTGGCGGCCATGGTCATTGCAGGTGAGGCGAGCCCGTGGACCGTCGCCTGGATCCTCGTCCTGATCGTCGTCGCGTCCCTGTGTCTCGCCGCCGTCACCGTCCGAAGGCAGGATTTCTGAAAACCGCGGTGCGATAATCTCACCATGTCTCTCACATCACGCCTCGCCTGCTGTTCCCTGCTCCTGCTCGCCGTGGCCCTGCTGTCATCGGCCGGCGGCGCGTCGTCCCCCGGGACCGGGGCAGGGCTGAGCGCCGAGCTCGAGGCGGCCGGAGCGGCGTCCTGCGCCGCGGAGCAGACACCCGCGGCGGCAGCGCCCGGCGCCGGGGCGCCGATGCCCTTCCTGGCCACCGAGTACGCCGCCATGTGCGAGCCCGAGCTCGGCCGCGTCCCCAAGGTCGCCTGCGACGACGGCGTCCTCATTCCGATCCTGGTCGACGGCGTCGAGGTGTTCGAAGATCCCGGCAACCACGCCTGCGACAACCCGGACGGGCTGCGGGGCGGCTGCTCGCCGGGCTCGCGCCTCGGGCACGTGGAGGGGCGCGACGCCGCGGGCAATCCTCTGCCGCAGGTCTCGTGGGTGTACTTCTGCCGCTCGGTCGGCCCGGAGAACCTCGAACGCCACGGCTGGGGCTCGGTGCAGATGATCGGCTACAACCGCCGGTCGGGCGCGACCTGCTTCTTCGAGGCCGCCGACGGCCGGCGGTCGCTGCCCGAGGACCATCCCGCGAACGCCGAGATCCGGGACCAGAGGCCGTGGGTCTCGTTCGACGGGCACCGCATGGTGGGTCAGATGCCGGGCCCCGACGACCCCGACTTCAACGACGCCTTCATGCCGCCGCCCCCGGCCGACATGAACCGGGACGGCGAGCCCGACGTGGTGCAGTGCGTCCAGTGCCACCAGTCGGGCCCGTTCATCCACGACCCCTTCATGGACAGCGCCCGGGACCCCGACGACCCGGGCCGCCCCGTCATGCCCGAGATCACGGGCCGGGACGTGCCCTACTACGTGGTCGGCGGCTCCGGCTGGGACATGCGCACGATTCACATCGAGGGCAACCGCTGCCTCGGCTGCCACAGCGCCCCGATGGAGATCTCGCAGATCTTCGAGGCGGCCCGGCTCGAGGTGAACAGCTTCATGCCCCCGCACGCTCCCGGCAGCATGGCCGACGACTACCAGGAGCTCGTCGACTGCTGGCTCGCGGGGCCGGAGAACACGCCGGGCTGCGACTGGGTCGTGCCGTCGGCTCAGGGACGTGAAGGCGGGGTCGTGGGCGACGACTACCCGCACAAGAGCGACTACTTCAACCAGCCCGGCGGGAAGCGCGACGACGACGAGGGCAAGGACAACGGCCGCTAGTGGACTGTCTTGGAGCTACTTGTTGCCGTCCGGTTGTCGAATCGCCCGGCAAGCGGACGAGAACGGCCCCCGGCATGGGCAGCTCTTGTCGCAGACGGTCCACTGGCGCAGAGCATCCGGGCTATGAACCGTCGTGACCGGCGCCCGGACCCTGGTCGGTCCGTCCGGGGCGCCCTGTCTGCGGCTACGGCAGCGTGACGCCAGGATGGTGCTCGACACGACCACGCCGACGTACGGTGCAGCGTCGACCTCATAGGTCAGCCTGGCTCGATCGCAACTGCCGTCGGTCCCCACCGGCGCGCGACGCCGAGCTCCATCGCCCAATTCAACCCCGCCGGCGAACCCTTCGCTCCGGCCTGCGTTTGTTTCATAGGCAGGCTACCCGAGGGCCGGCGCGGACCCTGCCGGCCAATGCCGGGGGAGGGACCATCTCATGTCTTGGCTATCGCGCGCCTGGCGCACGGCGACATCCTGGAGCCGGCGTCCAACCGACGCCGACCTGGACAAGGAGCTGCGGCTCCATCTGGAGCTCGAGACCGCCCAGAACCGCGCGGCCGGCATGGGGGCGGACGAGGCGGCCCGGCGGGCCAGGCTCCGCCTCGGCAACCGGCCGCTGATCGCCGAGGACATGCGGGCCGCCTGGCGCTGGGCCTGGCTCGACGATCTGCGGCTCGACCTCCGCCTCGCCGCCCGGCTGCTGGCCAAGCACTGGCGCTTCTCGGCCCTCGCGGTGCTGGTGCTGGCGCTGGCGACGGGCGCCAACACGGCGCTGTTCAGCGTGGCGAACGCGGTGCTGCTCAAGCCGCTCCCCGTCCATCAGCCCGAACGGCTCGTCTGGATATACGGCAACGACGGCGCGAACGTCCCCTACGCGGTCTATCGCGACTATCGGGACGCGATGACCACGGTGACGGGGCTGTCCGGGTTCGAGGGGATGCTGGTGAGCGTCCGGTTCGACGAGGGCGTGCGCGTGGTCCCGGCAGCGGCCGTGACCGGCAACCACTTCGAGGTGCTCGGCATCCAACCCTGGCTGGGCCGGCTGGTGGCCTCGTCCGACGTGACCGGCACCGACGCGCGCGAGGTGGTGGTGCTGGGGCACGACCTGTGGCAGCGCCGCTTCGACGCCGACCCGGGCGTCGTCGGCAGCGCGGTTCAGCTCAACGGCCGGCTGTTCGAGGTGGTGGGGGTGGCGCCGCCGGGGTTCAGCGGCATCCTGACCCCGCTCGGGTTCGACCTCTGGGTTCCGGTGACGACCGCCAGCGACGGCGAGGACTCGTTGCACGTGATCGCCCGGCGGACCGCGGACGCAAGCGACGCCGCCGTGGCCGCCGAGGTCGCCACGTTGCGGGACCGTTTCTCCGCCGCCAATCCGGACCGCCACTTCTTCGGGACGATGACGACGTACCCGACCACGGGCCGATCGCCGGCATTCGGGGCGGTGGCGAGGTTCGTGTTCCCGCTGATCGGGCTGGTCACCCTGGCCCTGCTCGCGGCCTGCTTCAACCTCGCCAGCCTGCTGCTGGCCCGATCGACGGCGCGGGGGCAGGAGATCGGCGTCCGTCTGGCGCTGGGGGCCGGCCGGGGACGCGTGGTGCGGCAGCTCGTGACCGAGAGCCTGCTGCTGACCCTGGTCGGGGCGGGCGCCGGCCTGGTGCTGGCCCGGTGGGCGGCGGGGCTCCTGCTCGCAGTCGACCCGCCGGTTCCCGGGGTGGACGCCCTGGCCGTCGACGTGGGGTTCGACTGGCGGGTCTTCGCCTTCGCCGCGACCACGGCGGGGCTGGCGGTGCTGACATTCGGCCTCGTGCCGGCCTGGCAGACCACGCGGGCCGCGCCCCGTCCGACGGCGGGGCGAGACGCCGTGCCGCTGACCGGGCGCCCCCAGTCGCGCGCGCGGGCCCTGCTCGTCACCGCCCAGCTCGCCCTGTCGGTGGTGCTGCTGACCGCGGCCGGGTTGCTGCTGCAGAGCTGGCGGAACGCGGCCGACGCCGACCTCGGGTTCGACCCCGCGCCGGTGCTGGCGGTGAGCGTCACACCCGGCGCCGCGGGGTACGACGACGCCCGGCGGCGGTCCTTCTACCAGGCGCTGGCGGCCGAGCTGCCCGGCCTGCCGGGGGTGACGGCGAGCGCGGTCGAGATAGTCCCCCTGACGATGACGAGCCGCGCCGAGCTCCTGCTCGGGCCGGGCGAGGAGATCCCGTCGCGAGCCGCCCTGGCGGCGCGCACGGTGCGGAGGCCCCGAACGAACCGCGTGACCCCCGGCTACTTCCGCACCCTGGGCATCCCGTTGCTCGCCGGCCGCGACTTCACTCTCGCCGATGGTCTGGGCGCGCCGGCGGTGACGGTGGTCGACGAGACCCTGGCCGACCGGTTCTGGCCGGGCGAGAGCCCTCTGGGACGCCGGCTGCGCCGGCTGCAGGGCCCGTTTCCGCTCTCCGAGACGGAGGTGACGGTGGTGGGCGTGGTCGCCAACGCCACCTACGCGCGCGTCGGCGAGGCGACGACCCCCTTCGCCTACTTTCCGTTGCTGCAGTCGATCCCCCAGCAGGTCACGGTGCTGGCAACCCGGGGCGCGGGCGATCCGCTCGCGTTGCTGCCCCTGGTCCGCGGCGTGCTCGACCGGGTCGACCCCAACGTGCCGACGAGCGGGGAGAACCGACTGGACTCGTTGACAGGGTTGTCGGTGCTGCCGGTGTCGGCGGCCGGGGTGCTCGTCGGCGTGCTCGGCCTGATGACGCTCGCCCTCGCCGCCATCGGCATCACCGGGGTGCTGCTCTATCTCGTGCGCCAGCGCACGCCCGAGATCGGCGTGCGCATCGCGCTCGGGGCGACCGCGGGCTCGGTGACGCGCCTGGTCGTCGGCCACAGCCTGCGCTGGGTGACGACGGGACTCGTCATCGGCACCGCGGCGTCGCTGGCCTTGAGCCGGCTCGTGAGCAGCTTTCTGTACGGCGTGAGCGCGACCGAGCCCGCCGCGTTCGCCGGGGCCGTGCTTCTGCTCGCCGTGGTGGGTGTGCTCGCCAGCCTCGGTCCGGCGCGCCGCGCCTGCCGCACCGACCCGATGACGGCGCTCCGGACCGAGTAGCCCGCACGCTGGCGAGGGTGGGCGCCGCCCCTGCGGGGGACGTCTCGTCTGCGCGGTCAACGCGGTGAGGCGCGCCTTCCCGCACCCGTTTGATCTTGCCGGACCGTTCGCTGCGGACTACGATGGCGCGAATCGGGCCGAAGATCCGGGCCGTTGCCGTCAACGGGAGCGAGAGCGCATGAGGAGAATCGCCACCAGGCTGTGGCCGGTGACCCTGCTCGCGGCGGGGGTCGCGGCCCAGGGCCCGGCCGTGTCGGAGAACGTCTACTTCGGCGACCTGCACCTGCATACGCGCTACTCGAACGACGCTGCGACGTTCGGCACGACGCGCACGCCGGACGACGCCTACCGCTACGCGAAGGGCGAGGCGGTCCCCCACGTGGGCGGCATCGAGATTCAGCTCCGGACGCCGCTCGACTTCCTGGCGGTGACCGACCACGCCGAGAACCTCGGCCGCCGGCAGGCGGGGCCTAATCCCCCTCCGGACCTCGGACGCGCGGTCTGGGCGGACATCGTCGCGGCCGCGGTCAGGCACTACGCGCCGGGCGAGTTCACCACGTTCGCCGCCTACGAGTGGACGGTCGGCACCCGCGAGGGCAACCTGCACCGCAACGTGATCTTCGCGGGCACCGACGACCTGCCGTTCCCGTTCTCGCGGCTCGATTCGGACAATCCGGAAGACCTCTGGGACTTTCTGGACACGCAGCGCGCCCGCGGCGTAGAGGCGCTGGCTATCCCCCACAACTCGAACGTCAGCAACGGCAAGATGTTCGCGCTGGTCGACTTCGCGGGGGCGCCGATGACCGCCGACTACGCGGCGCAGCGCCAGCGCAACGAGCCGGTGATCGAGATCACCCAGGCCAAGGGCACGTCCGAGACGCACCCGGTCCTGTCGCCGAACGACGAGTTCGCCGACTTCGAGCTGTTCCCGGAGCTGCTCCTCGCGAACCGCCCCATCGGCGGGGACGGGCCCCGCGCCGGGGTGGTCCGCGTCGACGGGCTCGTGCCCGGCAGCTACGCGCGCGAAGCGCTCGTCAACGGGGTGCGGATGCAGGCCGAGCGGGGGTTCAACCCGTTCCAGTTCGGCTTCGTCGGCGCGACCGACTTCCATTCCGGCACCTCGGCGGTGGAAGAGAACAACATGACGAGCATGTCCGGCGACGCGGTCGACGGGACGCTCGAGGAGCGGCTCGTCACCAACACCTGGAGCCGGCTGCCGTTCGTCGCGCGCAGCGCCGCCGGCCTCACCGCGGCCTGGGCCAACGAGAACACCCGCGACGAGCTCTACGCCGCGTTCCGCCGCCGGGAGACCTACGCCACGACGGGGACCCGCATCACCGTGCGCTTCTTCGGGGGCTGGGACTACGCCGACGACGTGCTGGACGGCGACGACTGGGTCGCGCGGGGGTACGCCGGCGGCGTCCCCATGGGCGGCGTGCTGCGCGGGGCCGAGGGCGAGGCGCCGACGTTCGTCATCCGCGCCGCGAAGGACCCGGTGGCGGCCAACCTCGACCGCATCCAGGTCATCAAGGGCTGGAGCGCGGGGGGCGAGACGTTCGAGCGCATCCACGACGTCGCGCTGTCCGACGGCCGGCAGGTCGGCCCCACCGGCAAGGCCCCGCCGGTCGGCAACACCGTCGACGTCATGCGGGCGACCTACACCAACGACATCGGCGCGGCGTCGCTCGAGGCCGTCTGGCGCGACCCCGACTTCGACCCGGACGCGCACGCGGTCTACTACGTGCGGGTGATCGAGATCCCCACCCCGCGCTGGTCGACCTACGACACCGCGGCGGCCGGCCTCCCCCCGCGCGGCGACGTGATGCCGACGCTGCAGGAGCGCGCGTACACGTCGCCGATCTGGTACATGCCGGACAACTAGTGTCGAGTCCCTCAAGTGCATTGAATAAACTGGCGCTGCTCGCATCCGATGAGATCAGCAGCACCGAGCCCGTCGTCCCTTTCCTTGGGGATCGCACGGCGCAATCGGTCCGCGGTGGGGCGCCCCCAGTTTTCTTGGACACGGATTAGGGGGAGAATCCGATGTCACCAGGAGGTGGGGGTATGGTTCGGTCAAGGCGGGTGAAGGGAGCTGGGTCGGTGCCGACGGAGGGAGCCCGGAGGGCGACCGGAGTCGGCACCGACGCGGCGGCGATCGGGTCGGGGGGCTTGGCTCCCGGCCAGCGGTGGAGCGCGAGCCGGAAACGGGACGTGGTGTTGCGGCTGCTTTGTGGCGAGCCGCTCGACGCGGTTTCGCGTGAAGTCGGGGTCGAGGTCTATCGGCTGGAGCGGTGGAAGGCGCGGGCGCTGGCCGGTCTTAGCGTCAACGGGAGCGAGAGAGCATGACGAGAATCGCCACGAAGCTGTGGCCCGTGACCCTGCTCGCGGCGGGGGTCGCGGCCCAGGGTCCGGCCGTGTCGGAGAACGTCTACTTCGGCGACCTGCACCTGCACACGCGCTACTCGAACGACGCGACGATGTTAGGCACGACGCGCACGCCCGACGACGCCTACCGCTACGCCAAGGGCGAGGCGGTCCCGCACCTGGGCGGCATCGAGATTCAGCTCCGGACCCCGCTCGACTTCCTGGCGGTGACGGACCACGCCGAGAACCTCGGCCGCCGGCAGGCGGGGCCCAATCCCCCCCCGGACCTCGGGCGCGCGGTCTGGGCGGAGATCGTCGCGGCGGCGGTCAGGCACTACGCGCCGGGCGAGTTCACCACGTTCGCCGCCTACGAGTGGACGGTCGGCGTCCGCGAGGGCAACCTGCACCGCAACGTGATCTTCGCGGGCACCGACGACCTGCCCTTCCCGTTCTCGCGGCTCGATTCCGACAACCCGGAAGACCTCTGGGACTTCCTGGACACGCAGCGCGCCGCCGGCGTCGAGGCGCTGGCCATCCCCCACAACTCGAACGTCAGCAACGGCAAGATGTTCGCGCTGGTCGACTTCGCGGGGGCGCCGATGACCGCCGACTACGCCGCCCAGCGCCTGCGCAACGAGCCGGTGGTGGAGATCACCCAGACCAAGGGCACGTCGGAGACGCACCCGGTGCTGTCGCCGAACGACGAGTTCGCCGACTTCGAGCTGTTCCCGGAGCTGCTCCTCGCGAACCGGCCCATCGGCGGGGACGGGCCCCGCGCCGGGGTGGTCCGCGTCGACGGGCTCGTGCCGGGCAGCTACGCGCGCGAGGCGCTCGTCAACGGGGTGCGGATGCAGGCCGAGCGGGGGTTCAACCCGTTCCAGTTCGGCTTCGTCGGCGCGACCGACTTCCATTCGGGCACCTCGGCGGTGGAAGAGAACAACATGACGAGCATGGACGGCGATGCGGTCGACGGGACGCTCGAGGAGCGGCTCGTCACCAACACCTGGAGCCGGCTGCCGTTCGTCGCGCGCAGCGCCGCCGGCCTCACCGCGGCCTGGGCCAACGCCAACACCCGCGACGAGCTCTACGCCGCGTTCCGCCGCCGGGAGACCTACGCCACGACGGGGACCCGCATCACCGTGCGCGTCTTCGGGGGCTGGGACTACGCCGACGACGTGCTGGACGGCGACGACTGGGTTGCGCAGGGGTATGCCGGCGGCGTCCCGATGGGCGGGGTGCTGCGCGGGGCCGAGGGCGAGGCGCCGACGTTCGTCGTCCGGGCCGCGAAGGACCCGGTGGCGGCCAACCTCGACCGCATCCAGGTCATCAAGGGCTGGAGCGCGGGGGGCGAGACCTTCGAGCGCATCCACGACGTCGCGCTGTCCGACGGCCGGCAGGTCGGCCCCACCGGGAAGGCGCCGCCGGTCGGCAACACCGTCGACGTCATGCGGGCGACCTACACCAACGACATCGGCGCGGCGTCGCTCGAGGCCGTCTGGCGCGACCCCGACTTCGACCCCGAAGTGCACGCGGTCTACTACGTGCGGGTGATCGAGATTCCCACCCCGCGCTGGTCGACCTACGATACGGCGGCGGCCGGCCTCCCTCCGCGCGGCGACGTGATGCCGACGCTGCAGGAGCGGGCGTATACGTCGCCGATCTGGTACATGCCGGACAATTAGCTGACCGTCCGGCCCGAACGCTGCCCATGCCGTCGGCCCGTTTCATCGACGGTTGGCAGGTGGACGTTGGCGGCCGAACGGGAGGGTTCGTTCCGACCGGCAGTGGACCGTCCCGTATGAACGCCGCCCTTGTCGTTACCCGTCTGCTCGACGGTTGCCGGGTGCGCGTTGGCGCCTGGACGGGAGGATCGCGCGGGGACAGCCCACGGTACGCCGCGTTCGACCGGCGAGCAACACCCTGCGGAACACTCGATGAAGCCATCCCTGTGGCGACGATTCTGGCGTGAGCCGCTGACCCGGTTCTTCGCGGCCGGGGCCGGCCTCTTCGTCCTGTACGCGCTGGCGGGGAGCCAGGCGCCGGCCGACGACCGCCGCATCGTCATCGACCGGTACGAGCTGGAGGCGCTGGCCGCCCTGTGGCAGGCGCAGTGGAGGCGTCCGCCGACCCGTGACGAGCTGACGCGGCTCGTCGTCGACCGCGTGCGCGAGGAGGTCCTCTATCGCGAGGCCCTGGCCCTCGACCTCGACGAGAACGACGTCCTCGTACGCCGGCGGCTCGCGGAGAAGCTCGAGATGGCGCTGAACGACGTGGCGGCGACGGCCGAGCCGGGTGCCGACGACCTCGGGCGGTACTTCGAGTCGCACGCCGACCGCTACGTCGAGCCCACCGGACTGACCCTGACCCACCGGTTCTACAGCCACGACCGCCGGGGCGGCTCGGCCGAAGCCGACGCGCGGGCCGCACTCGAAGTGCTGGTCGCCGGCGGGACTGCCGACGACGACAGCTTTCACGCCGCCAAGACCCTGACGCTGGAGGACGCCGACCGGCTGGAGCTGATCTTCGGCACCGCGTTCCGTGACAGCGTGGTCGAGCACGCGGCCCGGCCCGAGTCGCGCCACGCGTGGTTCGGCCCGGTTGACTCGGCGTACGGCGCGCACCTGGTGCGGGTGGATGCCTACCGGGAGGGTCGCCGCCGGACGCTGGACGAGGTCCGTGAGACCGTGCTCGAAGACTGGCGCCGCGACCACGTCGCCGCGCGCGAGTCCGAGCGCTACGGCGAGATGCGCGCCCGCTACGAGGTCGAGGTGGCGCCGTTCGACGCCATCGGCGGCCTGGTGCAGCCATGACGGCCGAGGCCCGGGAGTTGACGGCCGCAGACGGGCGCGAGGCGGTTGCAGCCTTTAGGACCGGGGCCCTGGCGTCGTCGGGAGTTCCGCACGGTCGCCACCGCCGCGACCCCCGAGGCGCGACCCCGAGGGCCGGGGCCCGCGTGTTGACGGGAGTTCCACACGCTCGGCGCTGCCGCGATCGTCGACGTGCGACCCCGAGGGCCGGGGCCCGCGTGTTGACGGCGTTGGCGCTGTGGTCGCTGGCAACCCCGGCGCACGGCCACGAGACGCGCCTGGCGTTCCTGGAGGTGCGCGCGCTGGGACCCGGCGACTATGCGTCCGTGTTGAAGATCCCGGTCACGGGCGCGACGGCGTGGCCCATCGAGGTGCGGCTGCCCGCGACCTGCGCGCCCCGGGGCCCGGACCAACGCTCCCGGCAGGCGGACAGCCTCGTCGTCGAGCAACGGTTCCATTGCGACGTCACGGACGGCGAGCCGGTGATGGGGCTCGCGGGCCTCGCGGGGGGCTTCGTCGACGTCCTGGTGCGGGTCGAGGACGAGCACGGCAACCGGTTGACCCGGGTCGCGTCGGGCGCGCTGACCGAGATCCCCTTGAGCCCGGCCTCGGCCGGGACCTGGGACCGGCTCGCGCTCGGCGTCGAGCACGTCCTGGGCGGCGTCGATCACCTGCTGTTCGTCGCCGGCATGATCCTGCTCGTGCGCGGGTGGCGCCGCCTCGTCGCCACCATCACCGCTTTCACCATCGCGCACTCCATCACCCTCGGGATGACGGTCCTCGACGTGGTGCGCGTGCCGGGCCCGCCGGTGGAGGCGTTCATCGCCCTGTCCGTCGTGTACCTGGCGTTCGAGATCCTGCGGCGCGAGGACGCGGGGATGGCTTCGGCGAAACCGTGGACGATGGCGTTCGCATTCGGCCTGATGCACGGATTCGGCTTCGCCGGCGCCCTCCTCGACACCGGCCTGGCGGGCCGCGACGTGCCGATGACGCTGCTGCTCTTCAACGTGGGCATCGAGCTCGGGCAGATCGCGTTCGCCGCCGCGTGCGGCGCCGTGCTGTGGGCCGCCTACCGGCTCCTCGACACGCCGGCCCGGCGCGCCCGGCTCGATCACGCCGCCGCGTACTGCCTGGGCGCCGTGGCGAGCTTCTGGTTGATCGAGCGGGTGGCCGGGTTCTGGGGTTGAGGGACCGCCGGCTCTCGACGCGCGCGACGTTGCGGCGGGCGCCGAGCCCGCGGTCATCCACGCCGGGCCCATCCCTCGTCTACACGGCTCCCCGGATTCGGTGGCGCTCCGGATCGGAGGCGAGTCGGGCGAGCGGCAGGGAAGAAAACGGAGCCGGAAGGGAAGCTCTCTCCCGGCTCCGACGAATGGCGGGGCCGCGCGACAGGCCGGCAGCCCGCGGCGGATGCACCGCCGCATTCGAGCGGCGGTGCATCCCGGCCAGGAGTTTGCACGGTTCGACGGCGCAGACTCCCGGACCTAGAAGCGGGCGGTGACCGCGAAGCGGACGACGCGGCCCTCGAGCACGCGCGCGGCCCGCTCCCAGCTCGACAGGCTCTGGTAGGCGGCCCCGGTGCTGCCGAGGGCGTTGCGCGAGCCGCTGTGGTAGATCTCCACCGCGTTGTTCAACACGTTGAAGAACTCGAAACGGGCGTCGTAACGCCAGGTGCCGACGTTGAACACCTTCTGCAGGTTGATGTCGAGCTGCGTCCAGTACGGCTCGAACTTCACGCTGTTCAGCGGGATCATCGGAATCCAGTAGCCGCCCGTGCTCGTCGACACGGTCGGCGTGTCGGCGATGCGCGCCCCCAGCACGCAGGGCGCGACGCAGTGACCCGGCTGCCCGTAGAGCGCCTCGGAGTAGGTGCCCAGCAGCGGATTGGACGACGTGCGGTGGACGTAGAGCCCCTCCTGCAGGCCGCCCCAGTCGCCCTGGCCGCCCGGATACGCCTGCAGCGACGCCGCGAACTGCATGTCGCCGATGCCCGGCAGCGAGAACGGCTGGGTGCCCGACAGCTTGAACTCGTTGCGGTACGGCCGCGGGTAGGCGCCGGTGTCGCAGAACCGCAGCTCGTTCGGGTTGTCGCCCCGGGCCACGATGTCGGAGCAGTTGTTGACCTCACCGCCGAAACGGCTCCCCGCGCCCCGGTTGTAGTTGTAGATGCTGACGCGACCGCTGTCCTCGACCGACCAGCCTCCGAAGACGGTGCCGCCGCCCGCCAGCCGGCCCTGCACGCTCAGCTCGAAGCCGCGGTAGACGTTCGAGTATCCTTCGCTTCTCGCCGCGTCCCAGAGGTCCGCGGACGTGCGGACGGCGGGATCGATGTTGAAGACGTTTATCGACCCCACGAGAGGATACGGCCGCAGCACCTCGATGTAGCGGCCCGTGCCGGCGTATGCCGGATCGGGCGAGCCGTCGGGCATCGCCCCGAAGCTCGCGAAGGTGTGCGACCGGTTGTCCTGGTCGAACGTGTTGTGGTACGTCCGCTGCCGGTACTCGGCGCTGACCGACAGGCCCGGGACCACCTCCTGCTGGACGCCGACGGTCCAGATGCGGTTGTACTCGCGAGGGAAGTTGGCCAGATCGGGACTCCGCGTCGGGCTGGTGGGCACGCCGAAGGTCGCGGACGACCGCGGCCCGATCTCCCAGTCCTGGGCGATGTCGTCGTGGTTGCTGCCATAGGGGTCGAGCCCCGAGCAGACGCCGTTGCCGCTGGCGTCCACGGTCATGTGGCAGTCGAACCAGTCGCGCGTGTCGGTGATGCTCGCCCCGTAGGAGTAGCGGCTCGGCAGGTCGCCGCCGACGTCGCGCATGTACTTGTTCCACCCGAACTTCAGCGCCGTCCGGGCGTCGCCGAACACGTCGTAGACCGCGCTGAACCGCGGCGCGAAGTCGGGTCCGAACCGGGGCAGCTCGGACGAGTCGCGTCCAGTCAGGGTGTAGGAGCCCACGAAACGGCCCTGCCCCTTCGGCGTCGCCGGCACCGAGACGGCCGCGAAGTCGACCCGCAGCCCGTAGTTGAGGGTCAGGCGGTCGAGGGTCCACGAGTCCTGCGCGTAGAAGCCGCCGTTGTAGTTCAGCTTGACCGACGTGTAGGTGGGGTGGGCGAAGACGTTCACGCGGTCGGGGAGCCCGGTGGTGCCGCAGGGCAGGCCGGCGGTGAGGTTCGCCTCCGCCGCGTAGTGGTCGCAGGTGACGAAGTCGAGCATGCGCCCCAGCGGGTTCGGGGCCGCGTCGTAGAACTGCAGGAGGTTGCCATTGCTCGACCGCGTGAAGCGGTTGTGCCCCGTGGTGAAGTTCATCCCGAACTTGAAGCTGTGCGACCCGGTGACGTACGACAGCGCGCTCTGGTAGGCCCAGCGGTGCGTGTAGTTGTTGACCTCGCCGTCGTCCTTGGCGCCGTAGATGAGGCCCAGATGGGCGTCGTTCCTGGCGACCACGCTGAACCAGGGATCGCCGCCCATCGACACCGGCATCTGCATCATGGCCTCGGGCGAGCCCACGTCCCAGTTGCACGGCGTTTCCGTGCAAAGGCCCACGTTGCCGGGCCGCTCCTGGTAGATGGACCCCAACGGGCTGTACTGGTAGTAGCTGGGGTCCCAGTCGCCGAAGTGGAGCGAGAAGCCGAACTCGGCCAGCATCCGGTTCGACAACGTACCCGTCCACTTGGCCGTCCCGACGTCGTAGTGCGGCGAGTTCCACGTCGACGCCGCCGTCTCGAGGTCCTCGCCGAACGCGTGCTGGCTGAAGCGGCGCTTGCGCACCTTGTCGAACATGGCCGATATCTTGTGCTGCGACGTCATCTGCCACGTCAGCCGCGCGTTGCCGTTGGTGATGCTGTTCCGGTCGAGGGCGGGGGTGCCGTCGCGGTTGGTGCTGTTGAGCACTCCGGCGTCGACCACGTTCCGCCGCGCCGACGCGAAGAACCACAGGTTGTCGCGGACCATCGGGCCGCCGACGGCGGTGTTGAAGTCGTAGATGATGTCGATCTTCGGCACCTCGTCGACGCCCAGGGCCTGGATGCGCGGCGTGACGTTGTCGGCCTGCCAGGCCCCCGGCGTCCCGCCCCCGAAGAAGCTGCCGCTGAAACTGTTGCCGCCCTCGTTCGGGATCATGTTGATGCGCAGGCCGCCGGTCTGCGTCTCGGCCCCCTGCCCCGAGGTCGTGTACGACGTCTCCGCCGACAGCATCGGGTTCAGGTACGCCTGGTAGCGGCCGTCGCTGACCATGGAGTTGATCATCATGCCGTCGATCTCGACGGTGGTGTGGGCGGCGTCGAGGCCGCGGCCCATCATCTCGGACTGCTGCGCGCCCGCGGTGCCCCCCACGTCGGGCTTGTGCACCTTGACGCCCGGGATCAGCAGCGCATACGACCACATGCTGCGCCCGGTCGGAATCGCCTCCTGCGTCTCGCGGGTCAGCACCTCGATGCGCTGCACCTGCTGCACGTCGACCACCGGCGTCTCGCCCGACACCGTGATGGTCTCCTCGACCGAGCCGACGGACATCACCGCGTCGAGCGGCAGGGCCACGTCGGCGCCGAGGATGAGCTCGTCCCGCACCTGCGTGCCGAAGCCCGGCAGCGTGAACATGACCGCATACACGCCCGGCCGCAGGTCGACGATGTTGTAGTTGCCGGTGGCGTCGGTGAAGACGACGCGCGAGCCTTCGATGAGGACGGGGCTGGATGCCTCGACCGTCACGCCGGGCAGCACGCCGCCGGTGTCGTCCGTGACCGAGCCCCCGATCGAGCTCTGCGCCACGGCCATGGCGGGCGCCAGCAACAGGACCGCCGCCGCGCTTGCGAGAAACCCGTCGAGTCTCATCCGCGCACCTCCTCGGTCTGATCCGGTTCCCCAGGCCGCCAGTATACGCCCCTTGAGATCGCGATCGCGCTGGATTCACCAACTGCGCCCAGGCGCGGGTGAGCCCGGCTCGGCGGGGGCCAGGCCTGCACCGTGCCGGGGGTCCAGTGCGTGAAATGGGTGAGCCCGGGCTCGGCGGGGGCCTGGCACCGGCTCGTGCTCGGCGTCGAGCACGTCCCGGGCGGCCTCGAGCACCGCCTGTTCGTCGCCGGCATGCTCCTGTGCAGAAGGACGCCCGTCCGGCTGGGTCGACACGCCGCGGATGCCGCCGGCCCCTGGCCCCCGGCTGGTAGAATGCGCCGATGAGCAACGCTTCCTGCCATGGTCTCCTGGCCCTCGTATGCGTCGCGCTGTCCACACCGGCGATGGGGCAGTCCGCGCCGCGCACCGCGTACGGCGATCCCGACATCCAGGGGTTGTTCACGTTCCGGACGCTGACCCCGCTTCAGCGTCCGGTCATCGACGCCGGCGCGTCGGCGCTACTGTCGGGCCGGGAGACGCTCACGGCGGAGCAGGCGGCCGAGTACGAGGCGTCGCGGCGCCGCGAGCTGAATCGCGACGCGCAGGACCTCACCATCCGCGCCCCGGGCGTGCGCTATCAGTCGCTTGCGGAAGGCGGCGTCGGCGGCTACAACGAGTTCTGGTACGAGCGCGGCATCGAGCTGACCCGGGACAAGCGCACGTCGCTGATCGTGGACCCCCCGGACGGTCGCATCCCCTACCGCGAGGCGTTTCAGGCCGAGGCGCGGGTCCGGACGACGAACATCAGAAACGGATTCGCCGACTCCTACACCGATCGCAGCCTCTCCGACCGGTGTCTCCTCGGGTTCAACGCCGGTCCGCCGATGGTGTCCAGCGCGTACAACAACAACGTGCTGATTCTGCAGACGCCGGACCACGTCGTGATCGTGAACGAGATGGTGCACAACGCGCGCATCATCCCGCTCGACGGCCGTCCCCACGTCGGCCTCGCCCAATACTCGGGGGACTCTCGCGGACGCTGGGACGGCGACACGCTGGTGGTCGACACGACGCACTTCCTGCGCGAGACCAGCCTCGGCGGCTCGAGTCGGGACACCACCCTGGTCGAGCGGTTTCGACGCGTGGACGCGGACACCGTGATGTACGAGTTCACCGTCGACGATCCGAACGGCTTTACGCGGCCGTGGACGGCGCGCATGCCGCTCCGCCGCACCGACGGCCCGTTGTTCGAGTACGCCTGCCACGAAGGCAACATCGGCCTGGCCGGCATTCTCGCCGGCGCCCGGCGCCTGAACATACAGCGGGTGGGGCCCGACGCCGGCCCGCGGCAATGATCGGGCGCTCCCGGTCGGTCAGTTCCAGACCGTCGGTCGGGTCTTCGGGTCCGGGGTGAGAGACCGGTCGTGACGAACACGAAGGGGAATCCGATGAGTCGATACACGTTCTCGATGCTGCTCGCCGTGGTCCTGTGCGCACCCGCCGCCGCCCAGGATCGATGGCCCCAGTTCCGGGGACCGGGCGCGCGAGGCGTCTCCGAGGCCTCGGGCCTGCCGACCAACTGGAGCACGACCGAGAGCGTCGCCTGGGTCGCCGACCTGCCGGGCCTCGGCTGGAGCTCGCCGGTCGTCTGGGACGACACCGTCTACGTCACGACCGTCGTCAGCGCCGGGCCGGTCGAGGAGCCGCTGGGCGGCCTCTACCGCGGGCGCGAGACCTGGGCCCCCTCCACGGCGGAGCACCGGTGGCTCGTCTACGCCCTCGACGTCGGCACCGGGGCCGTGCGGTGGGAGCGCGAGGTGCACCGCGGGACGCCGGCCGGCGGCTACCACATGAAGAACACCCTGGCGACCGAGACGCCGGTGACCGACGGCGACTCGCTGTTCGTCTACTTCGGCAACCTCGGCGTCTTCTCTCTCGACGCCGGCGACGGCGGGTTGCGCTGGTCGCGCGACATCGAGCCCGCGACCACCCGCCTGGAGTGGGGCACCGCCGCGTCGCCGGTGCTCCACGACGGCCGCCTCTACATCGTGAACGACAACGACGAGCAGTCGTACCTGCTCGCCCTCGCGGCGGAGACCGGCAACGAGGTCTGGCGCGTACCGCGCGACGAAGGCACCAACTGGTCGACCCCCTTCGTGTGGGAGAACGAGCTGAGGACCGAGATCGTCACCACCGGGACCGACCGCGTGCGGTCCTACGGCCTCGACGGCGACCTGCTGTGGGAGCTCGCCGGCATGTCGTCCATCACCGTTCCCACCCCCTTCGCCGAGTTCGGCCTGCTCTATCTCGGCTCGGGGTACCTCGGCGACCAGCAGCGACCCGTCTACGCCATCCGCCCCGGCGCCAGCGGCGACATCTCGCTGCAGGGGTCCGAGACCGCCAACGAGTTCATCGCGTGGTCGCAGCCGCAGGCCGCGCCCTACAACCCGTCGCAGATCCTCTACGGCGACGTCCTGTACACGCTCCTCGACCGGGGGTTCTTCACCGCCCACGACGCGCGGACGGGCGAGGAGGTCTACTCCCGACGGCGGATCGCCGTCGGCGCGGCGTTCACCGCATCACCCTGGGCCTACGACGACAGGATCTTCGCGCTGAGCGAGGACGGCGACACCTACGTGATCCGCGCCGGCGGGACGTTCGAGGTCGTCGGTCGCAACCCCCTCGGCGAGTTCACGATGGCCACCCCGGCCATCGCCCACGGCAGCCTGTTCATCCGGACGCGGTCGAAGCTATACCGTATTGGCGGGGCCGCGGCCCGGTGACCGCGGGCGGGCGCGGGAGACCATCTGAACGAACTCGAGAAGATGGCGCTTGGTGACGACGCGTGCAGCCTGCTCCGGGCTCCGCCGCCTCTGTAGGCCCGGCAGAACGGATCCGCTGATGGTCGTCACCCGGGCGGGCGGCTTCTTCAGACTGGCCGCGTTGGTTGGGGGTGCGTCGCATGGTCCTGCTCGCTGGTCTCGTCCGTTCACGGCGCCGGAGCTTGGGGCTCGCCGCTTCCGGTTTCCTCGGCCGCGAGCGCCCGCACGACCGATTCCGGGTCGCGGTCGATCACGGTCAGCAGCACGCGGGCGGCCCGGTCCGGCACTCGGCGGCCCTGTTCCCACTCCTGCACCGCCCGCACGTCGAGGCCGAAACGGTCCGCGAACTTCTGCCGGCTCAGCTTCAGCCGCTTCCGAAGGGCAACGACCCAGTCGGCGGCGGCGGGTTCCACGATTCGGCCGGGCAGCGCCGCCTCGCCGCGCACATGGGCGACGACCTCTCCCAGCGCCGCTTCGATTTCCCGTCCGATCCCGGTGCGGTCCGTGGTCATCGTCTCCGCCTTTCCCGTTCGATGTCGGCTACCAGCCGCGCCAGCGCCTTTCTGTCCGCCGCAGTCAGATCGTCGCGATCCGCCTTCGCGTAAGCCGTCAGCATGTAGACGATCCCCGGAGCCCCACACCAGAAGTAGATCGCGCGAATGCCGCCCCGCTTCCCCCGGCCGGAGCCGGACCAGCGCAACTTGCGGATGCCGCCCGTTCCTCGGACCACCGGTGCCGCATCGGGAGCGGCGACGATCGACGCCTCCATCTCCCTGCGGGCGTCCTCCGAGAGCAGCTTGCGAATGGCGCGTTCATAGGGACGGGTGAAGTAAAGGTGCATCTGGCCTACGGCTATCATGCGGCATTGCCGCACAGCAGGCAACCTTCGGCCTCGGCACGACGCGCCACCTGTTCCGACCGTTGCCCCGATCCCGACAAACCGCGCGCCGTCGTGTCATCCCGAGGCGATCGCCAGAATGTCGGCCGCCTCCTCCGCCAGATCCCTCACGCACGCGTCCATGTGATGTACACGGGTGCGGAAGCTGAGAACGCATACCCGCGCCAGGAACCTCCCCCGCACGACCGCGCCGGACAGCATCACGCGGTTGCGCAGATTCACGCGCTCGACCAGCCGCTCGGTTGCCTGGTTTTCCTCCGCGAGGCTCGAGCCGGGCCAGCGGACATGGAACGCGAACAGCGACAACTGCGGCGGTGCCGTCATCACGATGCCCGGCACCGCGGCCACGCGCGCCGCCGCCTCGACCGCGAGGGCCCGCTTTTCGGCCAGGGCGGCGCGGAACCGTGCGGCGCCGTACAGCTTCACGCAGAGCCAGACGCGCAGGCCCGGGAACCCGCGCGACAGCTCGGGCCCGTACACGTGCGGGTCGTACTCGTCGTCGTCGGTCCGGCCGGGCAGGTAGCTCGCGGTGGCCTCGTGCGCCCGGCGAAGCGCGGCGCCGTCGCGCACGAGCAGGGCCCCGGTGCCGTACGGCAGGAACAGGCCCTTGTGGGGATCGAGGGTGAGGGAATCGGCCCGCGAGAGCCCCGGCATGAGGTCCCGGAGCTCCGGACACAGGTGGAAGAATGCCCCGTAGGCGCCGTCCACGTGGTGCCAGAGCCCTTCGCGGGCGCACAGGTCGGCGATGGCGTTCAGCGGATCGACGGCGCCCGTGTTCGTGGTGCCGGCCGCCGAGGCGACGCAGAACGGCCGGAGGCCGGCCCGGCGGTCCGCGGCGATCAGGTCGGCCAGGGCGTCCACGTCCATCCGGAACCGCTCGTCGACGGGGACCGCCCTGATTCGGTCCGGCATGATGCCGGCCAGCCGGGCGGACTTGCTCATCGAGTGGTGCATCTGCGTCGACCCGTACAGCACCCCGGGGCGGATGTCGGCACCGAGATGCCGCTCGCGCGCGCACACCACCGCGTTGAAGTGCGCCATCGACCCGCCGGTCGTGAACAGCCCGCGGGCCTCGGCCGGAAAGTCCATCCATTCGCGCAGCCAGTCGAGCGCGTTGGCCTCGAGCTGCACGAGCGCCGGCGCGGCCAGCCTCACGCCCGTGTAGCGGTTGACCACGCCGGCGATCAGGTCCGCGAGCCCGGCGGGATAGAGCCCGCCGCCCGGAATGTACGCGAGATAGCCGGGCCCCGACGACGTGAACGACCGCGGCACCCACTCGGCGAGCAGCCGGTCGAGCAGCGGCTCGTACTCGACGCCCCGTTCGGGCGCGGGCTCGCGGAGGCGGCGGCAGAGATCGGCGGCGTCCACGTCGCCCTGCGCGGGCTGCGTCTCGAGGCTCAGGACGTGGTCGACGAGCCGCTCGACGGTGGCGTGCCCCATGCGCCGCATCTCGTCGGCGGCGAACTCGAGGTCGGCAGCGTCCGCGGTCATGGTCGGCGGTGTTCTTGAAACGAACGCCCGCATCCTCCGTCGGGCGCTGGTACATGTCGTGGCTGAAATTCTCTCACCATCGAATACCGAACCTCTGCTTCATCGCCGCCGTCCTTCCCCAGGGCTCACCGGGAAGCCGATCGACAAGGGTCGTGAACACCAGGCGAAACGCCTCCGCCGTCGACTCCTCCGTCAGAGCTTCCGCCCGAGCGGCCGGCAGCAATGGGCGCACATCCAGCAAGAGGCGCGGATTGGCCAACTTCGCGAACATGCGAGCCTGGGCCTGCGCCCGCGAGACGGCTTGGCCGGAAAGGGCCAGGTACCGCCCGAACACCTCGACGATGCGGCCGACTTCGAGACCCTCGAAGACCTCGAGCGCGTGCGCAAGGTCGTAGAGATCGCGCCCCCGGTCACGCTGCATCAGCGCCCGCAGCTTGGTCGCCAGCATTTCCTCCCGCGAGAATGTCGAAATGGCCGCCCCACCGGAGAACCACGGATTGGCGACTTCGAGCCGCAACCTCGTCGGCCCGTCGACGGCCTCGACCTCGCGGGTGTTGATCTCGATCTTCAGCCGAATCGGCGCACCGCCGCCCTCAGCCTCGACCCGGAAGCGGAACTTCGGCGCGACCGGGCTCTGCTCGAACCGCGCCCGCCCCAGCCACGGCTCCAGAACGACCCGCAACCGGTCGAGGGCCGGACCGATCGGACCGTGCGAAGTACGGACGAGATCGATGTCCTCCGAATAGCGCAGCGGCGCCGGGAAGTGCAGCTTGTTGAGTGCCGTCCCGCCACGAAACCGCAGTGCTTCGCGCAGCATGGAGTCCGAGAAGATCTCGACCAGAGCACGGCTGATGACGAGGTCCTGCTCGACCTGCCGCGCGTCCGTCCAGGGAACGAGATTGCCCCACGCGACGATGTTCTGCGCGGGGATCATTCATCGGGCTCCGGCACGCGCCGGGCAACGACGCGCCATCGCGAATCGCGCCGTTGCGGTTCAAGCGCGAAGTCGGGGTCCCGCACC
The DNA here is from genome assembly GCA_965207675.1 of Vicinamibacterales bacterium. Lineage (GTDB taxonomy): Bacteria > Acidobacteriota > Vicinamibacteria > Vicinamibacterales > UBA8438 > JAJEEA01. The sequence continues at coordinate 549,012 of CBDBMY010000011.1, read as the reverse complement.
TCCCGCCGGTCGAGCTCGGTCCACGGCAACGATCCCCGCGCCCGCAACGACTCCAGCATGGACCCCGTCAGGGCGTCGTGACCGACGTGCTCCAGCAGGTGCCCCAGGCGCTGCACGACCGGCCGTTCCACCAACGCCGAGAGCGTGGCGAGTTGCTCGGGGTCGATCTTCTGACCGAGATCGGACAGAACCGTGGCGACACTGTCGATGCCGCCGGACGCCTGCGGATAGCGCAGCAGATCGAGAGCCGTCAGCGCGGCCGAGGAGATCCTCATCGTGCCGGTATCGGTCTTGCGGCCCTCGGTTCCCGCCGTCACGGCTTCCATGTTCTTGCGGAAGTAGAACACGAGCAGATTGCGGCCGGCGCGGATCTGCGGCAGGCGCTTGTCCGAAACGACCTGGAACTCCATGACGGCCTGATGCGTCGCACCGTGGAGCTCCGCGGCTTTCAGCAGCCCAACGTAGTAGGCATGGCCTTCATGGCGCATGAGCGCGTCGATGTACCAGGCCGGCGGCGGCCCCCCCCACGACCCGTATTGCGGCGGCACGGCCACGTAGAATCCCCGCCGCGGATTCAGCAGCGCCCCGCGGCGCTGCAGCCGCTCGGCGGCATCCAGGAACGCACCACGTCCGACGCCGAGGCCCCGTTCGGCCTCACCGGCGGTGAACACCGTCCGGCCCGCGGAGAGCAACCCGCTGACGTAGCTTGACAACGCGGACCGCCGGTCGTAAACCATGCCTTAACATCCGCTTCACATGCGGATTTGTCAACATGATTTACAGCGCCCGCGCCCATGGTCGCGCCTCCACGCGGCCAGAAGTCCATCCACTTGCGCAGCCCAGTCGGGCGCGTTGACCCTTGAGCTGCACGAGCGGCCAGCGCCGCCAGCCGCACCCCGGTGTAGCGGTCGACCATGCCGGCGATGAGGTCGGCCGGCCACGCGGGATACAGCCCGCCGCCCGGAACGTACGCGAGACAGCCGGGCCCGACGACGTGAACGAATGCGGCACCCACCGACCGTTCCCCAAGACGCCAGCTACAGCTCGAGCGGCCCGTCCGCGCGCCCGGCGTACCCATCGAAGCAGGGGCCGCAAGCCGGCTGATACCATATCGCCGAACAAGCCGTCGCTCCTCGAGACCACCACCGCGCGCGACATCCCCAGCGGCCTTCCGCCCCGAGGTCCCGCCGCTTCTGGGACTCGATGCAGACGGTCGAGAGATGGAATCATGATCATCGGCGAGCTGAAGTCCAAGGTCGACCGAATCTGGGACACCATGTGGTCCGGCGGCATCTCCAACCCGCTCTCCGTCATCGAGCAGCTCACCTACCTGCTGTTCATCAAGCGCCTGGACGAGCTGCACACCCGCGACGAGCACAAGGCCGCCCGCACCGGCCGCCCGATCGCGAGGCCCCTGTTCACCTCCCGCCAGAACGCGCTCCGCTGGTCGCGTTTCCGGGAGCTGGCACCGGAGCGGATGTTCGAGACGGTGCGCGACCGCGTGTTCCCCTTCATCAAGTCGCTGCGTCAGACCGGCGACTCCGACGCGGGATCCACCTACACCCATCACATGAAGGACGCGCTCTTCATGATGCCCACGCCCCGGGTGCTGGCCAACGTGGTCGACCAGCTCGACGACATCGACATGGCCGACCGCGACACCAAGGGCGACCTCTACGAGTACATGCTCGGCAAGATCGCCACCGCCGGCCAGAACGGGCAGTTCCGCACCCCGCGCCACATCATCAGGCTGATGGTGGACATGGCCGCGCCCACCCCGAACGACGTCATCTGCGACCCCGCCTGCGGCACCGCCGGCTTCCTCGTCGCCGCCTCCGAGCATCTAGTCGAGCACCACGGCGACCGCATCTACAAAGAACGGAAGGCCCGCCGGCGGTTCAACGAGGGCACCTTCCACGGCTACGACTTCGACACCACCATGCTGCGCATCGGCAGCATGAACATGCTGCTCCACGGCGTCGAGAACCCGGACATCCGCTACCGGGACTCGCTTGCCCAGGCCGACCTGACGGCAGCCGAGGATGACGCCGAGCGGTACTCGCTCGTCCTCGCCAATCCGCCGTTTGCCGGCAGCCTCGACTACGAGTCCACCGCCAAGGACCTGCAGGGGCTCGAGCAGGCGCTGGTCGAGATCGGCGAGGACGACGGCCAAGCGCTGTTGACGGGCCTCCTGGCCCGCAACGACGCGCCCTCACTGGCCCATTTCGTCCGGAGCATGGTGGGGATGGACCGCGCCGCCGCGCAGGAGGCCTTCTCGGAGTTCCTCTCCAACCGCAGCCTCACCACGCCGCAGATCCGTTTCATCGAGATGGTGATCGACCAGCTCACGGCGCGGGGCGTCATGGAGCCGTCCGCGCTCTACGAGGCCCCGTTCAGCAGCGTGCACGCCGGCGGCCCCGAGGCGCTGTTCGCCGGCAAGAGCAACGTCATCGAGGGGATCTTCGAGAAGCTGAAGACCCTTCAGCCCGAACGCCTCGCCGACGTGGGCTGAGGGCGCCGGCCTCGCGGATCGCCGAGAGCAAGCTGATCGTGTGACACACCTCGACCACGATCGAAGCGTCGACGACGATCACCGACTGTCCCGACCTTCGCGGACGAGGTCGCCGGCCGACACGCTGAGCTCGACGCGGGGAAGCGCTTGTAGCCGCTCGAGGAACCGCCTGCGGGCCAGGATGTCCAGCACGTAGTCGGCCACGGACAGGCGCTCGGCAGCGGCTCGTTTCTCCAGCGCCTGGTAGAGATCTTCGGGGACATCACGCAGCACGATCGTTCGCTCCGGGCTCGGGCTTTGGGACTCACCCTTGGCCGGCGCTGCACTGGTCTCCCGGATACGTTCCTGCACTCGCTCCAGCCTCCTTCACTCCCTCGTAGTGCAACGTCATGCAATCGATGACCACGGGCGGTGTTGCCCCGGGGCGGCCGCGAGCCTTCACGGCAGCGTGTAGCTCAGCAGCGTCGTCCCCGCCGCCACCGTCACGTACTGCTTGCCGTCCTTCCCCAGGTAGGTGATGGGATTGGCGCCGCTGATCATCTGCTCGGTCTCGACGCTCCACAGCTCGCGCCCGGTCCGCGTCTCGTAGGCGCGGAAGCGCCGGTCGCTCGCCCCCCCGATGAAGAGCACGCCCCCCGCGGTGGAGGTCGGGCCGCCCTTCTGCGAGTTGGGGGCGCCGGTCAGCAGGCCGGGGGGCGCGCCCTCGACGGTGCCGAACGGGATCATCCAGGCGATCTCGCCGCTGTTCACGTCCACCGCGACCAGCCTCGACCACGGCGGCTGCCAGCAGGGCCAGCCGTCGACGGACGGCCGGGTGACGACGTGCCAGTAGATGCGGCGCGACTCTGGCGGGCCCACGTAGCCGCGGCGGTCGGGGTCGTCCTCCACCCTCACGAGCTGGCTGATGTGGCCGGTGTCGGCGTAGTTGATGATGTAGTAGCCGAGGCTGGGGTCGAACGTGCCGCCGGTGAACTCGGTCCCGCCGCCGGTCGACGGGAAGACGAGCGCCCCCTCCTCGGACGGCGGCGTGTAGGGGCCGCGGTTCCGCCCGCCGTCGTACTGCATCAGGAGCTCGCGGCACGCGGCGGTGTGCTCGGGCGTTACCGTCGCTATCTCGTCCATCGTGAAATCGATGCGGCCGAAGGGCGGGGGCTTCACCGGGAACGGCTGCGTCGGCGAGTAGTACTCCCCGGGCATGTCCCCGGCCGGCACCGGGCGCTCCTCGATCTCGTAGATGGGCTCGCCGGTGACCCGGTCGAAGATGAACAGCACCGGGTACTTCGTCACGACCCCGACGGCGGGAATCGTCTCGCCGTCGCGCTCGACGTCGAAGAGGATCGGCGGCGCCGGCATGTCGAGGTCCCACAGGTCGTGGTGGACGGCCTGGAAGTGCCACAGCCGCTCTCCCGTCAGGGCGTCGACCGCGACGATCGAGTCCGAAAAGAGATTGTCCCCGGGCCGGTCCATGCCGTAGAAGTCGTTGTGGGCGGACCCCAGGGGCATGTACAGAATGCCGCGCTCCTCGTCGATGGTGAAGAACGACCAGGTGTTGGCGCCGCTGACGTTGCGCCACGAGTCGTCGTGCCAGGTGTCGTTGCCGAACTCGCCGGGATGGGGCACGGTGTGGAACGTCCAGACGAGCTCGCCCGTCCGCAGGTCCCACGCGCGGGTGTCGCCGGCGGGCCCCTTCGACCCCGTCTCGTCGGCGTTGTGGACGCCGGTGAACACGAGGTGCTTCCAGACGGCCACCCCGGACGAGATGCCGTAGTGCATGTTCGGGAAGCCGTTCATCACGTCCTCGGTCTTCAGGTCGACGAAGCCGTCGTTGCCGAACCGCGGGTTGGGGATGCCGGTGGCGGCGTTCAGCGAGATCAGCTCGCCCTCCTCGGTGCCGAAAACGATCTGCGGGGGCGTCCGGTCGTCGCCCTCCCAGTACGCCAGGCCCCGCATCGAGCCGCCCGTCCAGTGCAGCTGGTGCTCGGGCGAGTTCCAGTCGCCGGGCGCCGTGTAGTCCCAGATTTCGTCACCGGTCTCGGGCTCGAGCGCCACCACGCGGTAGTACGGGAACGACAGGTACAGCACGCCGTCGACCACCAGCGGCGTCGACTGGGCCGGCCGCGACGGCACGCCCGGCTTCGTCATCTCGTACCGCCACGCCGGCACCAGGGTCGAGACGTTGTCGACGTCGATCTGCGTCAGCGGCGAGTGGCGCTGGTTGCCGGCGTCGCGTCCCCAGTGCCGCCAGTCGTCCTGCGCGTGCGCCGGCGCGGCGAGGCCCGCCAGTACCAGCAACCAGAGGGAATGCCGCGCGGCGTGATGACGTATCGTCGAGCTGATGGTCATGAGTCGAGGGCTCCTTGCCGAGTCGCGTACCGCACCGGGATTCTTGCACGGAAGACGGGCCGTCACGAACCCGAGCCGACTCGCCTCCGGCCGCCTCGCCGATGCCACGGAGACCAGGTCGACTGCCGGTGACGCGAGCGCCAAGGCTTCCCGAGCCCCTGCCGTCCCGGCGACCGGGTCGACCCGCGTCCGGGCACGGACTCGACCGGGTGAGTTGCATTCGCCGACCAGCCCGCGAACTCGCCGCGCGCCCGCGCGGTAGCCGGGCAGGGCTGTCTGCCCGGACGTCCGGCACCTCGGCGAGAGTCGCACGACCCGGCGATCAGGCCGGGCCGGCCGCGCGCACGGCTTCGCTCACGTTGTCGGCATATGCCCGGAAATTGTCCCGGAACAGCGCCGCCAGCCTCGCCGCCGCCTCGTCGTAGCTGCCGGGGTCGCTCCAGGTCGATTTCGGGACGAGGATGTCACTCGACACGTCGGGACATGCAGTGACGACCTGCAGCCCGAAGAACGGTTCCCGCTCGGTCGGCGCGGTCGTCAGCACGCCCGCGTGAATCGCGTTCAGGATGGCCCGGGTGTCGGCCAGCCTGATTCGCCGGCCGACGCCGTGCGGCCCACCGCTCCAGCCGGTATTGACCAGCCAGACGCTCACCCCGTGTTCGACGATCTTCTTCGACAGCAGCGAGGCGTACTTTCCCGGATGCCAGACGAGAAACGGTCCGCCGAAGCAGGGCGAGAACGTCGCCTGCGGCTCGCTGACGCCGACTTCGGTGCCGGCCACCTTCGCCGTATAGCCGCTGATGAAATGGTATTCGGCCTGTTCGGGCGTCAACCGGCTGACCGGCGGCAGCACGCCGAACGCATCGCAGGTGAGGAAGATGACGTGCTTCGGGTGGTCCGCGACGCACGGACGGCGAATGTTCGGAATGAACTCGATCGGATAGGCGCCGCGGGTATTCTCCGTGATGCTGCTGTCCGCGAAGTCGACATGATGGTCGGATGCGTCGTAGACCACGTTCTCCAGCACCGCGCCGAACCGGAGCGCCTCGAAGATCTCCGGCTCGGCCTCCCGGGTCAGGTAGATGGCCTTGGCGTAGCAGCCGCCCTCGATGTTGAAGATGCCCGTGTCGCTCCAGCAATGCTCGTCGTCCCCGATCAACTCGCGCTTCGGGTCGGCCGAGAGCGTGGTCTTGCCCGTCCCCGAGAGACCGAACAGCACGGACGATTCGCCGGTCGCCGGATCCGCGGTCGCCGAGGAGTGCATCGACAGGACGCCGCGTTTCGGCATCAGGTAGTTCATCAGCGTGAAGACCGCCTTCTTCATTTCGCCCGCGTACTGCGTGCCGAGAATCACGACCTCCTGCCGTTCGAGGCTCAGTTCCACGGTGGTCTTCGACGTCATCCCGGTCGTGTACCGGTTGGCCGGGAACGCCCCCGCGTTGAGGATGACGCAGTCGGGAGCGCCGAACGCCTGCAACTCTTCCCGCGTGGGCCGGATCAGCATGTTGTGCATGAACAGCGCGTGATACGGGCGGGCGCAGATGACGCGCACCTTCAGGCGATAGGCTGGATCCCAGCCTGCGAAACCATCCACGCAGTAGAGTACCGGCCGGCTGTTGAGGTAATCGAGCGCGCGCTCGCGATTCACGCAGAAGGTCAGATCGTCGAGGCCGATATTGACATTGCCCCACCAGACGTCGCCGGACGATTCGGGATGCCTCACGACACGCTTGTCCTTCGGCGAACGGCCGGTCTTGTCGCCGGAGTACGCGATCAGGGCGCCGGTATCGGACAGGGTCGTCCGCGCGTCGTGCAGGAAGGCTTGCTGATACAGCACCGGGGGGGCGGCGTTTCTGTGGACCGTCTCGACATCGAGCCCGTACTCACGAAGATCGAACATCCTCGCTCCTTTCGATTGCGCCTGCGTGCCCGTACGCAGCCGCCGTCATGCGCTCTCGTCACGCCCGGTCGACCGGGCCGAAAGCACGCCATGAAGTGCTCGTCGCTGAAATCGGCCAGGAGCAAGTACTGATTCCAGTCGCCAGGGCAATCGACACGCCGCCGCCAACCATGAGCGCGACTGGCACGGCCGGGGCGGTACGCCCGGCTTCGTCATCTCTCGTACCGCAACCCCGGCGCCCCGCTGCAATTCGACCGGCAACGCATCCCGCTGATCCCGGTGCAACGCGGGTTCCTCCACGGCCCGCCGGTCAGTGCGCGAGGTGCTGCGCGAACCAGTCGACCAGCGCGGTCATCGCGAGCTCGGCGTCGGGGCCGCGGAAGCCGTGGCCGGCGCCGGGAATGACGATCACCTTCGACTCGACCCCGTGCTCCTGCAGCGCGGCGTACATGTCGTGGCTGTTGCTCACCGGCACCAGGCCGTCGGCGTCACCGTGGATGAGCAGCGTGGGGGGATCGTCGCCCGACACGTGCACGATCGGAGACACCGAATGGGCGTCGGCGGGATCGAAGTTCAGCGCGGGGAACCGGGTGTTGGGGTTCTCCGTGGTGATTCCACGCGCCAGCGGGCGCAGGTCGACCGGCGGGTAGTAGGCCACCACCGCCGCCACCCGGTTGCCGGTTCGCAGCACCGCGTCCTCGGCCGACGGGTCCCCCGCGTCGGACGCCAGCCCGAGCATCAGCGAGAGGTGCCCTCCGGCGCTCCCTCCCCAGACGCCGAGGCGGTTCGGATCGACGCCCAGCCGCCGGGCGTTGAGCCTGACGTAGCGCACCGCGCGGCGCACGTCGGGCACGATCTCGGGCAGGATGAACTTCGGGCTGCTGCCGTGCCGCACCGCGAGCACCGTGAACCCGGCGTCGAGCAGGGCCTGATAGCGCCGCTGCGACGCCGCGTGCGGCCGCCACGCCGAGCGCCAGCCTCCGCTGACCATGTTCAGCACGGCGGCCCCGTTGGCGTCGGCCGGGGTGAACACGTCGAACGTCAACGCCATGCCGTACTTGTGGCCATAAACGACGTCCGGAGTGACGGTGACGTCCTGGGCGAACGCGGCTCCCGCCGTGAGCACGACGACGACGGCGACGACGGCTCGTAGTCTCGACATGGGGTTCTCCTTGCAGTCGTCCGGGCGCCTGCCGCCAACTCGACTCCTTCACCTGCGACGACTCCCGAATCCCGAGCCCGGCTCGGTGCGCTCATTTTATCCCTCCTCGCGTCGCACGGCGTACGCGACGGACCATCGCCGTGCCGAGAGACTCCCGCGGCTCGATCCGGTCGCGCGCCGGCGGCATCGATGTTGTGCGGTAGATTGTGCGAGAATGCGCACATGGCAACGAACCTGGCGATCCGCCCCGACCTGCTGGAGCGCGCCGTGGAGCTGAGCGGAAAACGAACCAAGACCGCGGCGGTGACGTTGGCCCTCGAGGAGTTCATCGCGCGCCGGGAGCAACGCCGGTTGATCGAGCTGTTCGGCTCGCTCGATTGGGATCCGGCGTTCGACCACAAGGCGGAGCGCTCGCGCTGATGAGCCTCTTCGTCGACACCAGCGTCTGGTCGCTCGCCTTCCGGCGAGACTCGTCGGACGACGCGCCGGAACCCGGCCGTCTGCGCGAGGCGCTCGCATCCCGGGAGGCGGTCTTTACCACCGGGATCGTCCTTCAGGAGCTGCTCCAGGGCTTCCGCGGACCCACGGCCCGCGACTCGATAGTGGAGCGCTTCGCGTCGTTGCCGATGATCGTGCCCAACCGGGACGATCACGTAGCCGCGGCCGATATCCGCAATGCGTGCCGCCGGCGCGGCGTCCAGATCGGGACCATCGACGCCCTGCTCGTGCGCCTCTGTCTTCGGCACGACCTGGAGCTGCTCACCACCGATCGGGACTTCCACCACGCCGCGCGACATACCCCGCTACGGATCTGGCGTCCACCGCACCGGGAGATCGGCTGAGAGCGAGTCCACCCGTTGACGGCGCCGACCCGGGGTGCAGGACCGCCTGCTCGAGCCGTCCGGAACCGGCGTCGAGCCCGCTCCCGAGCCCCCGTCACAGCGGCGGCGTCCGCTCGTGCCAGTCCGTCGCCTGCTCGTAGGCGTGCGCGAGCGCGAGCACGTCGACCTCGCCGAGGGCGGGGCCGCAGAGCTGCAGCCCGATGGGCAGCCCCTCGCGGCTGAAGCCGCACGGGACGCTGATGGCGGGCGTGCCGTACCCGTTGAAGGGCGCGGTGTTGCGGATGAGAATCGCGGTCGCCTCGCGCGGCGTGGCCCGCGCCGCCTCGATGCTGACGGGGAGCTCCACCAGCGTCGGCGTGACCAGCACGTCGACGTCGTCGAACACCGCGGCGATGGCCTTCCTCACGAGCGCGAGCTGATAACGCGCCTCGGCGTAGTCGGCCGCGGACATGTCGGCCCCTCCCTCGATGCGCGCCAGCGTGCTCTCGTCGTACAGGTCGCGGCTCTCTTCCAGGAGATCGGCGTGATACGCGTACGCCTCGACCCCGACCGTGCGGATCTCCGGCAGCGCCGGCAGCTCCACGTCCCGCGTGCTTGCCGTGAGATCGCCCAGGACGCCCAGCGCCCCTCGACGGCGGCCAGGACCTGCGGGTCCACGTCCTCGTAGTACGCCCGCGGCACGCCGAGGCGCAGCGCCGACGTCGGGCGCCGGAGCGCGCCCGCGTAGTCGGGGATCTCGGCCTGGATGCTGGCGATGCCCCGCGGGTCGTAGCCGGCCATGGCCTGCAGCATCAGCGCCGCGTCGGCCACCGACCGGCACATCGGGCCGACGTGATCGAGCGAGACGCTGAGGGGGACGATGCCGCGGATGCTCGCCAGACCGTAGGTCGCCTTCAGGCCGACGATGCCGCAGTGCGCGGCCGGGATGCGGACCGACCCCCCGGTGTCGGTGCCGAGGGCGCCCGCGCACAGCCGTGCCGCGACCGCCGCGCCCGAGCCGCCGGACGAGCCGCCCGGGATGCGGTCCGTGTCCCAGGGGTTGCGCACGGGCCCGGACAGGGTGAACGCCGACGTCCCGCCGTAGGCGAACTCGTGCAGGTTGAGCTTGCCGAGGACGATCGCGCCCGCCGCCTCGAGCCGCGTCACCACCTCGGCGTCCTCGTCCGGCACGCGGTCCGCGTACACCGCGCTCCCCGCCGTCGTCCGCACCCCCGCGGTGTCGATGTTGTCCTTCAGCCCGATCGGGATGCCGTGCAGGGGACCGCGCCACCGGCCGCCCGCCAGCTCCGCCTCGAGCGCCCGGGCGCGCTCGACCGCGCGCTCCTCGGTCACCGTCACGTACGCGTTGAGCCGGGCGTCGAGGCGCCGGATGCGCGCAGTGTAGGCCTCCACCAGATCCACCGGCGAGAGGTCGCGGCGGCGAACGAGGCGCTGCGCCTCGGCGATGGTCAGGTCGGCGGGATCGGTGGCCTGCGCGAACGCGGGGCGGCCCGCCAGGCACGCGGCCGCGGCGGCGCTCGTCGCGAGGAAGTCACGTCGGGTGAGGGGTGTCGGCATGTCATGTCCTTCGTAAGCAGCCGCGAGTTGCCGAAGTCGAGTTGCAACGCCGTCGCGACCGGACGGTCGCGCAAGCCCCTGGCCCGCCAATCGTCGCCTTCGGCTCCGCTTGGCGCCCAACCAACGCTGCAGGAGTCCGCGCCGTTCTACGGCGCAGGCTCCTGACCCGGAGGCCCGGCTGCGGCTCCTGAAGACGCCGGCGGATCGAAGTACTTGTCCAGGATCCACTGCGGCTGCCAGCGGTCGGGCACGCGTTCGCGGCCGGTCAGATCGGGCCGGAGCGGCGACGGATCGGCGGTCTCGAGCGGGGCGGTGTCGCCCATGGCCGATCGCCAGCCTTCGAGCAGCGCCTCGAGCCGGGCCAGGGTCTGCCCGTGCGCGGGGTCGGCCGCGAGGTTGCGCAGCTCGTCGGGGTCGTCGGCGAGGTCGAAGAGCTGACGGTGGTTGACCCGCGGGTAGACGATCAGCTTGTACCGCTCGCCGCGCACCGCGCGCATCAGGTCCCGGTACGGCAGGAACAGGCTCTGCCGCCAGGCCGAGTCGCCTTCCCCCGACCACAGCGCCGCCAGGTCGCGGCCGTCGATGCCCGGCGGCGTCTCCGCCGAGCCCAGGGCGAGCAGGGTCGGGAACAGGTCGAAGAGATAGGTGAAGGCGTCGGTCGAGCCGTGCGGGATGCCGGGGCCGCGGACGATCAGCGGGCAGCGCATGGAGTGCTCGTACAGGTTCTGCTTGCCGAGCAGCCCGTGGCTCCCCATCGCCAGCCCGTGATCGGCGGCGTAGACGACCACCGTGTTCCCGGCCTGACCGTTCTCCTCCAGCGCGGCGAGAATGCGCCCCACCTGCTCGTCCAGGTGGGTGATGAGGCCGTAGTACTCGGCCAGCTGATCGCGGATGACCTCCGCCGTCCGCGGCCACGCGGCCAGGTTCTCGTCGCGGACGTTCAGGACGCCGTGGTCGAACGGGTGCTGCGGCAGGTAGTTCGCCGGCAGCGGCAGGTCGCGACGGTAGTACCGCTCGCGGTACTCGGGCGGCGGCTGCCGGGGATCGTGGGGCGCCATGAACGGCACGTAGGCGAAGAACGGCCGGTCCGGCCCGGCCCCCTCCGGCAGGGCCGCCTGCTCGCCCAGGAAGTCGATCACCGCATCGGCGAACAGCTCGCTCGAGAACGCCTCCCCCACGCGCCGGCGCACCAGCTCGCCGTCCTCGATATCCTGCACCTCCACCTGCGTGTGGTCCGCCATGCCGCCCAGGTACACCGCCGCGCCGCGGTCGAAGCTCCGCAGCAGCGCCTCTTCGCCGTTGTGCCACTTGCCGGTGATGAAGGTGCGGTAGCCTGCCGCCTCCAGTTGGCGCGGCAGGGTGGGGACGCCCCGCATGTCGTTCGGCGAGCGCATCCAGCTCCGGCCGGTCAGCACCATCGCCCGGCTCGGCACGCACACCGCGCCGCTGTTCGAGCCGAACACGTAGTTGCGGCGGAAGCTGAAGCCCTCGTCGGCCAGCCGGTCGAGGTTCGGGGTGTCGATGCGCTCGTTGCCCCAGGCGCCGATGGTGTCGGGCCGCTGATCGTCCGCGAACAGGAACAGGATGTTCGGGCGGCCGGCCGGCGGCGGCGCGGCTTCGCGCGCCGGCTGGGCGGCGAGGGGAAGCGCCGCGAGAAGGACAGCCAGGGCCGCGGCCGGCGCGACCGTCCACGGCCGTCCCGAGTCGCGACAATGGAGTGCCGGTTCACGTCTCATGGTCGTCGCCCCGCCTGGTATGGGCCGGCCCGGCCGGCCCGGCCCCCGGATTCGCCCGACCATATCCGCGCCACCGGCGGCCGTCAAGCTCGACGCGGCGCGACCTTGCCCCTGCAACCGGTGGTGGAACCGCCAACCGGACCTGCGCGTGAGATTCGTGCGATCATTGAGGATCGGCTGCCCGCTGCGCAGGCCCGATCCCGACCTGGTTCCATGTTTCGATCGCGCGCCGGGACGCGCGCGGTCACAGGAGTCGACGATGATTCGCACTGTTACCGCTTGCGCCGCCCTGGGATGGTTGCTCGCCGGAAGCCATGCCGCCGCCCAGGAGGTCCAGCGCTCCGCCCTTCACGACTACCGCGCCGTGACCGTGGCCGACGGCCTCGACACCCCCTGGTCCATCGCGTGGCTGCCCGACGGCGACATGCTGGTCACCGAGCGCCCGGGACGCCTGCGCATCGTGCGCGACGGCACGCTGCTGCCCGATCCGGTGCCGGGCGTGCCGGCGGTGGTCGCGCGGGGACAGGGCGGACTGTTCGATGTGCTCCCGCACCCCGACTTCGCGGCCAACCGGCTGCTGTACCTGAGCTTCGCGCGCCCGACGGGCGAGGGCTCGACGACGGCGGTGATCCGGGGCCGGTTCGAGGGCGACCGGCTCACCGAGGTCGTGGACGTCTTCGAGGCGCAGTCCCGGGGCGGCGGCCACTACGGCGGCCGGCTGACCTGGGACCCCGACGGCTACCTCTTCGCCTCGGTGGGCGATCGGATGGCCCGCACGCGGGGCGACCTCGCGGCGCACCCCGCGCAGGACCCGTCGAACCACCACGGCGTCACCGTCCGCCTCCACGACGACGGCCGCGTGCCCGACGACAACCCGTTCGTCGGGCAGCCCGGCGCCCTGCCCGAGATCTGGAGCTACGGGCACCGCAACCCGCAGGGCCTGCTCGTGCACCCCGAGACCGGCGACCTGTGGGCCCACGAGCACGGGCCGCAGGGCGGCGACGAGCTCAACCGCATCCAACCCGGCCTGAACTACGGCTGGCCGGTGGTCGGCTACGGCGTGAACTACGGCAGCGGGACCGCCATCCACGCCGGGACCCGCGGCGAGGGCATGGAATCGCCGGTCCACTTCTGGGTCCCCTCCATTGCGACCTCCGGCCTGATGGTCTACACCGGCGACCGGTTCCCCGACTGGAGGGGCAGCTTCTTCGTGGGCGGGATGGCGGGGCAACGGCTCGCGCGCCTCACGCCGAGCGTCGACCGGCCGGGACGCATCGAGCTCGAGGAGACGCTGGCCCACGGCATCGGCCGGGTACGCGACGTCCGGCAGGGGCCGGACGGCTACATCTACCTGGCGGTCGAGCACCGCGGCCGGCCGAGCCGGGTCGTACGCCTCGAGCCGGTGGCGCGCCGATAGCGCCGGCGCTGGCCCGGATGCGCTGAAACGGGAATCTCCTGCCGCCAATCGCCTGATCGGCGACAACCCGCTGGCAGAGTTTGGACCACTCCTCTTCCTTGGGGGAACTTCGTGAGCGCAGTTGACGGCGCAGGAAACGCACGGCGCGCGGCACGCCGTAGTCGAGGCGGAGCACCCGAGACGTGGCCCGGCGCGACTACAGCAGGAACGGAATCATCAAGAACTGCCCGAGAACCAAGCCGATGCCGATCCGGATGATCGGCGACGCGTCGAGGATCATCGCGAAGCCGATCCACCCGAGGAGGAACGTCAGGACCGAGCTGCCGAGGAGTCCCGCGACAATGCCCGCCAGGACGAGTCCGACTCCGACCGATCGACGGGTCCGTGACGGGCCGTCAGTCATTCAGGACTCCTCCAAGACGCCAGGGTTGAACGGAGAGCGCAGGTGGGCGAAAGCGCGGTGACCTAGACTAGACCGAATCAAGGACAGGCGCCGTTCCGCTTGTGTTCCCGAGCCGGCACCACCACCGGGCCGGATCGACGAGCACGACGAGCGCCGAGTTCATGAGCAGGACCGCGACGAATGCCGCGAGCTCGGCGGGACCGATGTAGCCGGCCCACATCTGTTCCAGGCTGGCCGACGCGGCACCCGGCAGGCCGACCGCCAGCCCCGCAAAGAACAGCAGCGAGACGCCCCAGCCCATCCCACGCCTGCTGATCTCGCCGCTCAGCCAGATGAGACCCGCGGTGACGGCGGTGACGGTCAGGACGAGGGCGAGTCTGAAGCCCCAACCGGGCTGGGCCACGAGCGGCAACCCGTCCGCGACGGCGGTCTGCCGTTCCAGCCAGATCGCGATCGCCGTCGCCTGCACGACACCCAGCGCCAGCGCGAGACCCCGCACGGACCATGCCATCGCCCGGCGCCCGCGGGCGCCCCAGCCACGCGCGAATCCGAGCTCGGTCGCGAGATAGGCCACGAACAGTGCCGTGACGTAGGGCATGATGCCGAGAGCGAAGATCGTCCCACGGCCGAGGTTCCCGCCGGTAAAGAGGTCGTAGAGCCCCAGCTGACCGTGTCGGGTCATGGGCGCGAGCGCGTCGGTGTTCACGCCGGGCAGGGGTACCTGCGTCCCGACCCAATAGAGCCCCATGGCCGCGAGGCCCAGGAACGCCAGCCGCCGATGCTCCGCAACGTATCTTGCGGCACGTCCGTAGAACACGCTCATCGTCTGCCTCCAGAACCACTTCGCTGACCGGCCGCCCCGCCACTCTTCATGCATGTCGCCCACCAGGGGGCTGCCGGCGCCCTCCAGCCAGTCGAGAAGCCGTGTCGCCAGTCTGGGTGGACTCATGCCCGCCCTCCTTCCAGTTGCGGCAGGCCTTCCCAGAGCACGGACAGCGCCTCCCGCGTGGAGCGGGCCTCGCGCACGCCGTCCGGCGTCACGCGGAAGTACCGCTTCGCGCGGCCGCCGCGTTCCGGCGTGGGCTCTCCGAGCCGGGACCTGACTAAGCCCTTTCCCTGCAGGCGCTCCAGCGCCGCGTAGACGCTGCCTATCGCGACCTCGCGGCCGGTGCCGGCCTCGAGGGTGCGCAGAATCGTGACCCCGTACGCGGCGTCGTCCAGCCGGATGACCGCCAGCAGCACCATCAACTCGAAGTTCCCCAGGTAGGGTCGGCTCGCCATTTGTTCAACTATAGAGATAAAACACGGGCGATGCAAGCGGAAATCCGCTGCGCGCTTTCCGCGGTCGCAGAATGTCCTCTCCACCGCCACAATGAGAGCAATTCTGGCGTCCGGGGAAGAAAATTCGGGCCCTTGTGGGAGACCGGACCGGCCTGAAGTCACGCCCGTCGACACGCGTCGGCCCGAGTCGGGGCCTCGTCGGCGCTCGCCGCCCGTATCTTCACACCTGTCCGGTTTCCGACCTGCGCCCGGCCTGACGCCGGCCGCCGCTCAGCCGGAGAGGGCCGAGCAGGCGCGCTGGATCCGCGTGCAGGCTTCCGCGAGCCGGTCGGTGGCGAGCGCGTAGGAGACGCGGAAGTACGGCGACAGCCCGAACGCCTCGCCGTGCACCACCGCGACCTCCTGGCTGCCGAGGAGGTATTTCGCGAAGTCGCCGTCGTTCTCTATGACGCCGCCGTCCGGGGTCCGCTTACCGATGGTCCCCGCGCAGTCGACGTACAGGTAGAAGGCGCCGTCCGGGCGGCCGCAGGTGAGCCCATCGGCCCGGTTCAGCATCGAGAGGCCGAGCTCGCGCCGCTCCTCGAACACCGCCACGTTGCGCCCGATGAACGACTGGTCGCCGTCGAGGGCCTCGACTCCGGCCCACTGGCTGATGCTCGACGCCCCGCTGGTCGTCTGCGACTGGATCTTCGCCATGGCCGAGACGAGCTCCTTCGGCCCCGCCCCGTAGCCGAGGCGCCATCCCGTCATGCAGTACGCCTTCGATAGCCCGTTCATGGTCAGCGTGCGCGCGTGCAGGTCGGGCGCGACCTGCGCCATCGTCGCGAACGGCCCGCCGCCGTAGATGATGTGCTCGTAGATGTCGTCGGTGAGCACCCACACGTGCGGATGCCGCCGCAGCACCTCGGCCAGCCCCTCGAGGTCCTCCGCCGAATACACCGAGCCGGTCGGATTGCCGGGACTGTTGAGGATGAGCCACTTCGTCTTCGCGGTGATCGCGCCTTCGAGCTGCTCCGCCGTCAGCCGGAACCCTTTACCGGCATCCGTCGCGACCACCACCGGCGTCCCCCCCGCGAGCAGCGTCATGTCGGGATAGCTCACCCAGAACGGCGCGGGAACGACGACCTCGTCCTCGGCATCGAGGGTGGCGGCGAGGGCGTTGTAGATGACTTGCTTGCCGCCGTTGCAGACCAGCACCTCGTCGGGCGCGTAGCGCAGCCCGTTCTCGCGCTCCAGCTTGCGGCAGACCGCTTCGCGCAGCTCCGGGATGCCCGTGAGCGGCGGGTACTTGGTCTTGCCCTCGACGATGGCCCGCATTGCCGCGATCTTGACGTGGTCGGGCGTGTCGAAGTCCGGCTCTCCCGCCGCGAGGGCGATGACGTCGCGGCCCGCCCTCGCCATCTCCATCGCCGTGGCGGCGATCATGGCGGACGGCGAGGCCTTGATGCGGCTCAGGCGTCGAGCGGCGATGGACATGACTGGCTCCGAGGATGTGGCGTGATGCTGCAGGCTCCCGTGTAGGCGAGCGATTCCGAGAGAGCGCACCCCAGGACCGCCGCTCGACCAGCGATCGCGTCGCACCCCGCGGGGCACCGTGTCGGTTCGCTGAACGTTCACGCGGATGAGTCGCTGCGTCAAGACCGGCGTCTGGTCTCTCGCGGTTCCGCGGACCGACCTCGGCGTCCGACCGCGGCCTCACATGCCCCACACGGTGACGGGCCGGCCCGCCGCGGCGGGTTCGCGACGGAAGATCTTCTCTGCCCAGGTGCGGTCCGTCGAGCGGTCGAAGACGACCAGGTGGCCCGCCTCTGCGCCGCAGCGATCCATGTAGCCGCGCGTCTGCTCGACGCCGCGGCGGATGGTGCGCTCCAGTCCGTTGCCGCGCACCTTGCACTCGACGACGAACCGGCGGATGCGGCTCCCCTGCGGCCACACGATCAGCAGGTCCACGCGCCCGCGGCCCAGCGCGTACTCGCGCTCGAGGCGCCCGCCGCCGTTCACCACCTTCTGCAGCCAAGCCTGCAGCAGCAGTTGCGGACCCGCCTCCTGGTAGCAGTCGAAGCGCTGCGTCCAGTGCTCGGAGTGCTCCCGGAAGAACTGCTGGAACTCCTCCAGCAACCGGTCGAGAGCCAGCTCCCCCCCGACGCCCACGTACCGGACCGTCTCCGCCTCGATGTCGTCCTGGGCCACGACGGTCAGCTCGCGCGGGATGACCTCCGCGTAGATGGGGTTGGCGATGCGCTTCGCGTCGCCCTCCGCCAGCAAGCCCAAGTCGCGCGCGTACTCCACGTCGCGGCTCCGCTCCGCATAGCTCCCCCGACCCTCGGCCCCGGTCAGCATGGGCGCGACCACCCGCCGCACCCGCTCCTCGCGCAGCTTGTCGGCCAGATCGTCCAGGTGCGTCGCGCGGGCCAGGATCAGCCGCTCCTCGGCGTCCACGACATCGTCGGCGGTGATGGCGCGGGCGCGGTCCCTGCCCGCACGGCTCTCGAAGCAGGCCTCGCGGCACAGGGCGTTCACGAGCCACGGCTGCCCCGCCGTGCGCGTCCATACCGCGGCCAGCGCGTCTCCGGTGAACGCCTGGCCGGTCTCCTCGGTGTGCTGCGCGAGCAGCGCCCGCGTCTCGGCCTCCGTGAAATCGCCCAGGCGCAGCGACGCGGACTTGATGTTGAACGCGCTGCCGCCGAGCACCAAGGCGTTCTGCGCCGTGGAATGGATGCGGTAGTCGCGGACGTCCCGCACCCCGCACAGGACCACGCTGTGCGGAAACCGGCGGGGGCGGTCGGGGTAGCCGGTGCGCAACTGCCGCAGAACCGAGAGCAGGGTGTCGCCCACCAGCGCGTCGATCTCGTCGACGAGCAGCACCAGCGGCCGCGGCTCGGCCATGCACCAGCGCAGCAGCGTCTGCCGCAGCGCCTGACCCGGCCCGACGCGGTCCAGCACCGCCGGCCAGATGTCCTCGAGCGACTCGTCGCCCAGCGTCACGCCGGCCTGGAGGGCCAGCTCCGCCAGGATAGCGCGCATGCCCTCCGCCACGTCCTCGCGCAACGCCTGGACGGCCTCGACGCTCACGTACACGCAACGGTAGTGGCCGCCGTCGTTGAGCAGATCGCGCAGGGCGAACAGCGCCGATGTCTTGCCGGTCTGGCGCGGGGCGTGGAGCACGAAGTACGTCTTGTCGCGCACCAGACCGAGCAGGTCGTCCAGGTTCACCCGGTCGAGGGGCGGAATGTGATAGTGGTCCGCCGCCACGACCGGGCCCGCGATGTTGAACTTGCGCATCGTCGCCAAGTCCGGCCGGGTCGCCAGACGTCAGCCCCGCGGAACCCTCGCCCGCCCATCGTCGCCTTCGGCTCCGCTGGGCGCCCAACCAAACGCTCATGGCCACGCTTCGCGCGGCCGCCCCGAGCGCATGAGAGTACGGTACTCTACCCGCGCTCACGGCACGCTACGCCGTCGAAGGCCACATGGGCAGCCTCGAGAGCGAGCGTCGCCACGTAGCGCATGAACCGCCGCTCCTTTTGCGGCCCCCCCGTCGCGTCGGCAGTTGTGTGTCTTCACGACCGTGTACTTTCACGGCAACCCTCCAGAAGTCCGCGCCGTTCTACGGCCCAGACTCCTAGCGCCCCGCCGCCTCCGCTTCCGCCTCCTGCCGGCGGTTGCCCGCGAGGATGTTCTCGAGGCCGTAGTTGCCCTCGTGGCACGCGAACTCGAAGATGGGCAGCCGGCTCCGCTGCATGGGCAGCTCGACCGACCACGGCCGCTCCCAGGTGTCGGGGTCGGTCACCGTGAACTCGTAGAGGAGGGTCTCGGCGTCGACGCGGGTGAAGCGCTCGACCAGGGTGCGGTTCCGGCCGGTGTTGCGCCACGTGTTGTGGGTGCGGTCGTCGTTGAAGTTCACGGTCTCCACCACCAGGGTGTCGCCCTCCCACCGGCCGCGCGAGTCGCCGACGTACTGGCGGATGCCGCCGGCCGGGGCGGGGCGTCCGTCGAGGGGGATGACGCGGACGGTGTGCATCATCTCGTTCATGACGGCGACGTGGTCGGGGGTCTGGAAGAGCTGCATGTTGTTGTTGTAGACGCCCGGCAGCATCGGCGGCCCCGCGTTGCCGCTCATCAGGCAGCGGTCCGAGTTGCTGAAGTCGAGGTGCGACTCGGCGGTGTCGACGGTCTCGCTGAACGACGAGCGCGCGCCCATGGTCCGCGCCCGCTCGCGCCCCGCGTCGGTCAGGGCGGGCATGCGGCCGTCCGGCGGGTCGACGATGAGCGACGTGCGCCCGGTGCTGACGGCGCCCGTGCCCCAGTCGAACCAGAAGATGTTGTACGAGCCGGTCTGCCCCTGCAGGCTCGGGTGGTCCGGCGAGTCGAGCCAGCGGCCGGGGCGCTCGCCGGCGGTGGGGATGGCGACGGTGCGCTGCGCCGGCCGCTCCTCCATCGCCTGAATGCGCGCGCGCTCGTTCTCCGCGATCTCGGCCGCCTCTTCCGCGGTCAGGTACTCGCGGCCCTCGTAGCGCTCCGGGCGCTCGAGCGGGGTGCGCGTCTTGTACTCCCAGACGCCCCCGAGGTCCGGCTGGCCCCAGGCCGTGCGGGGCGCCGGTTCCGGCTCCGTCTGCGCGGAAGCGGGCAGGGCAATCAGCAGCGCGGAGACGGCAGCCACGCACGCCACGGTCAGGGACAAGTACCGCATCTCGACTCCTCCATCGGCAGATCGACATTCCATCGGCAGATCACGCGGGGGACTCCGCGGAACCGCTGCCGCCCCACAAGGATACCGCCGAACGTACTGACAACCGCAACGCCAGGCGGTGCCCGCGCCGCCGCCCGCGGGCGTCGCGGCGCTCGGGCTGATGCTCGCGCTTCGGGGCCGCGCGCGGCGACGCCTCCGGCGGTGACACCGGCCGGATGCCTCGAGGTTTCGGCTTCAGCGCGACCGTTCGCGGCCGCGGCGCCTCTTGAAATTTGTCCGTAATATCAGTATTATTTCGGACAACCGGAGCGTCATGACATGTCCACCGCACAAGCCGTTCGAGCCGCCATACGCAGGCTGCCGAAGGGAACGCCGTTCACGAGCGAGCGCTTCCTCGAGCACGGCTCGCGCAGCGCCGTCGACCGGACGCTTTCGCGACTCGCCGCCCGGGGCGAAATCGAGCGTCTTGCCCGCGGCGTCTTCGTCCGGCCCCGGACGAGCCGCTTCGTGGGCACCGTCCTCCCTGACGTCCTCGAGGTCGTCGAGGCCATCGCGCGCAACAATGGCGAGACGGTCCAGGTCCACGGCGCGGAAGCCGCGCGCCGGTTCAAGCTCAGCACCCAGGTGCCGACCGCGCCCGTGTTCCATACCAGCGCATCGAGCCGCACCATCCGGATCACCAACATCACCGTCAGGATGGTCCACACCTCGAACCGCCGGCGGCTGCAGTTCGCCGGCGAGGCGGCGGGCGCCGCGCTCTCCGCCCTCTGGTATCTCGGCAAGAACAACGTGACCCCGGAAACGGTCGCCACGATCGAGGCCACCCTCGGCCCGGCGGAATTCCGGAAGCTCTGCTCGGCAGACATGCCGGCGTGGATGAGCAAGGCGCTCGCCGCCGCCCGGGACAGGCTCCATGGCTGAGGCATTCCTGGATGCCCGCCAGCGCGCCGACATGCCGTCGCCGCCCGGTCCGGGCGCGATCATCCTGAGAAGGACATCTGGGTCTGCTGGGCCCTCCAGGCCCTCTTCTCCATGCCCGACCCCCATCCCATCCCGGCCTGCAAGCCGACTACGACGCCATGCGCGCCGCCGCCATCATCGCCGACGACGCACCCGGGTTCGACGTGCTGGTCGACCGAATCCGCATCCTCGAAGCCAGCGCGAACGGCTCCGGCTGAATACCGGACGACCGCCGCTACATGGACCGCTGCGGCGCGGAGGCGGGGCACCTGCCGATCGTCTTCGACCGCGCGCCGGAGACGGACGTGGGAGGAGAAGCTGTTCCGCCCTCAAGGCGCCAGCCGGCCCTGGCCAGGCGCCGGTCACCGTGTGGGATATGTAACGCGCCTCACGGCACGACCGTGACCTCGCCCAGCGCCCAGGGGTGGTCGGCGCTGTGGAACCGGTACGTCCCGGGCGCATCGAAGGCGACGTACTCGAACAGCCCCGGCTCGATGACGCCGGTGGTCCAGCTCCCGTCCTGCGCCACGATGGTGCGCTCCGTTCTCCCGTTGTTGACGAACCGCACCCGCGTGCCGGCCCTCACCCGGATCCGTTGCGGGTTGAACGCGTGCTCGTCGAGGGCGCTCCGGTTGCCGCCCAGCGACCAGGACGGGTTCTCGCGCAGCGTGCCGGTCTGAATCTCGTCGGTCTCGGTCGGCGCCGGGCCCGTCCACCGGACGAGGTCGGGCGGGTCGGCCACCGGCTCGTCGCGGGGCGCCAGCTCGCCGTCGAGCGCGAACGCCCAGAGCTCGCTCCCCATCGGCATCGCCACGTACTGCCGGCCGTCGATCGCGTAGGTGGACACCGGCCCCGGCCGCATCCTCAACCCCGCCGGGGCGGCCTGGAACGCCCACAGCCGCTCGCCGGTGGCGGCGTCGTAGGCGTCGAGCTGGCCGTCGGCCGAGCCCCAGAACACCAGCCCGCCGGCCGTCGACATGGGGCCGCTCGTGGCCAGCCGCCCTCCCACCAGATCCTGCTTCCAGGTCACGGTGTTGGTGCGCGGGTCGACGGCGGCCAGCACCCCCGCCGACTCGGGGAGGCCGAGCCGCAGGTAGCCGGCGGGGCGGTTGTCCGAGATCCACGGGTCGTCGAACCGCTTGGCGAACCCCACGTGACTCCGGCCCTGCGCGTAGATCAGGCCGGTCTGGGGGCTGAACGACATCGGGGTCACCCGCACCATCGGAATCGGCGAGCCGAGGGCCACCACGTGCTGCTGGTCGACGGTGGGCGGCGTGAAGAAGCTGCAGCTCAGCTCGAACGGCGGCGGCACCCGATCGCGCCAGTACGAGCAGTCGGGAATGATGCGCTCGGCCCCCACCGGGAACGGCTGGGTGTCGGCGGTGAGCTGGCCCGGGTCCTGCGGCACCGGCCGCTGCTCGATCGGCGTCAGCGGCTCGCCGGTCTCCCGGTCGAACAGGAACAGGTAGCCGTCGGCCCGGATGGCGGCCACGCCCTTCCGCACCCGGCCGTCCATCTCCACGTCGTAGAGCAGCATCGGGGTGGCGATGTCGGCGTCCCAGATGTCGTGCCGCACCACCTGGAAGTGCCAGCGGCGCTCGCCGGTCTCCATGTCGAGGGCCAGCATCGAGGCCGCGAAGAGGTTGTCGCCGGCCCGGATCTCGCCGCCGAACATCGGCACCGGGTTGCCGGTCGCGAAGTAGACCAGCCCCAGCTCGGGATCGACCGTCCCCACCAGCCAGACGCCGCCGCCCCCGACCTGCCAGATGTCGGAGTCCTGCGGCCACGTGTCGTGGCCGAACTCGCCGGGGCGCGGGATGACGAAGAAGGTCCAGGCCACCTCGCCGGTCGCCGCGTCGACGGCCACGACCCGCCCCTGTCCCCCGCTGTCGCCGTTGGCCACGCCCACGAACACCTTGCCGGCGGCGTGCATGGGCGCGGTGGTGACGGTCTCGCCCGCCACCGCCGGGACGCTGCCGACCGTGGTCGCCCAGACCAGCTCGCCGGTGTCCTGCCGGAGCGCCGCCACCTGCACGCTCCTGAGGCCGACGAACACGAGGTCGTCGTTCAGCCCGACGCCCTGCCACGACGGCGCCATCCCCGACGCGGCGTCCTCGGCCTGCCAGCGCCACCGCGTCTCGCCGGTGGCGCCGTCGACGGCGAGCACGCTGGCCCCGGCGGTCAGGTAGAGCACGCCGTCCTTCACCACCGGCGTCGAGCGCGACGACCCGCCGCCCTCGAGCCGGGTGACCCAGGCGCCGCCCAGCCGGTCGATGGTGTCGGTGGAGATCTGGTCCAGCGTCGAGTAGCGCGAGCTCGTCCAGTCGCCGCCGGCCAGCGGCCAGTCCTCGGCCGCGAAGCGGCTCCCGGGCTCGGGCGGCTGCCCGTGTGCGACTCCGGCCAGGGCCGCGGCGACGGCGGCCAGTGCGACGACGACTCCGCGCTTGAATCTGTCCATGTCGATCCGAACTGTCCTCAAGATCTCCGGCCTTGTCAAGACGAGCCCCCGGCTGACCGGACGGCGCGGGAACCGCTTCGCGCGGTCGAGATGCACATCGAAACCGACCCGGTCACGCAGGCGGCGCCGACCGGGGTGACCGCCGTGGGCCGCCCGCCGGCATGAGCGCGGCCACGCGAGACGCGGCACTGGCGGGTGAACGCCGTGCACCGCCCCCCCGGCATCAGGGCGGCAGCGCGAGAAGAAGACCCCATCGGCGCTCGGCGCGATGCGAAGACGACCTCCGTGCAGCCGCGGCGCCGGTCGGGTCAGCGGCCCTCGTAGATGTGGTTCACGATGGCGGTCACGCTGAACGTGCCCTCCAGGGGCGCCGCGTGGTCGGCGAACCGCGCCGGCTTGGCGTAGGCGGCGACCGCCTCGTCGGCGCTGAGGCCGGCGTCGATGCTCCGCCGGGTCTGCTCGTAGAGGTCCATGTAGAACGCCCGGTACTCCACGAGGTCGCTCCACGCGAGCAGGGTGTCCCAGTGGCCGGTGATGATGGTGTCGACGTCGGGGACGGTGTTGACGACCCGGGTCAGGGTGCGGCCGAACTCGACGGCGCTGCCGCCGTTGCCGTTCGCGGCGTCGATGAACGGGAGCAGCTTGCCGAGGAACATGTCGCCGGTGTGCATGGTGCGCGCCGCCTTGAACACGATGAAGGTGTCGCCGTCGGTGTGGCCGCGGCCGAAGTAGTAGAGGTCGATCTGGTCCGGCCCCCCGGCGAAGAGCGTCAGCCGGTCGGAGAAGGTGGTCGACGGCAGGTACTTCGCGTTCTCGCCCTGGAAGTCGTCGCAGTTCGTCGGTATCGGCTGGCAGTCGGTGCGGGCCCAGTGGCGCCGGATGTTCTCGTGGGCCACGAAGTGGACGGTGTCGGGGAACTCGGTGTTCGAGCCGCTGTGGTCGAAGTGGACGTGGGTGTTGATGATGGTGGTCACCGGCTTGTCGGTGAGCCGCCGCACGTGCCCGAGGATGTCGGCCCCGTAGCCCTCGTTCTTGGTGTCCACCAGGACCACGCCGCTCTCGGCGATGAACAGGGCGGTGTTGCCGCCGGTCGTCGACCCCGACCCCAGCATGTGCAGCTTGTCGGTGATGCGGTGCACCTCGATGGGCGGGTTCGGCTCCTGCAGCGCCTCGATGCCGGCGGTCCAGGCGACCAGCCCCAGCGCGAGGGCGGTGAGCGGCAGTAGTGCCAGACGTCGCATGTCACTCCCCTTCCGTGGGCCTCGAAGCCTGTGCCCCCCAAGGACAGTGATCGACATGACCTTGCCAACTCCGTTCAGGACCGTCCCGCTTGTCTGCGGTTTCTGCATAACCTTGCCAACGTGCGACGTCACTGCGGTTCCTGTGCGCGACACGTGGCAAGGTAATTCCCGTCACCGTCCTAAGCCTTGTCTACCAAGGGATCCGGAACGCCGGCAGGTGCCTGATGTCTGCCCCCCAGAAGCCCCTCGATGCGCGCCTGCCCGATCAGAAGCTCCTTGACGTCCGTCTCGATCACCGCGGCGCGTCGCTCGACCTTCTCGATGCCCTGCTGAAGGGCCTGATGCGCTCTCTCGTTGTGCGTGAGCTCGCGCTTGCCGGCCCACAGCAGGATGCCCGCCATGCCGCTGAGAAGAGCGAGCAGGATGGTGACGATCACGGCCATGACCGCGACGATGGTGGGCAGCTCGATCGAGACGGCGGGGGCGGATGCCGCCACCAACATGCCGGGGATCATCCGAGTCTCCGGCCCCTCCAGGGACCATGGTCACGGTGCCACTGATCACTACGTGACACAACGTGGTGCGATCGTAGCACATCGGTGGCTGCGCTCCCCACGGAGGCACGACCCTCTCCGGAGCTGCCGTCCGGGCGGTGGCGCCGCCCGGGCCGGGAGTCACGCCAATATGTCGTCGACGACGACGCCGGCCACGTCGGTGAGCCGGAAGTCGCGCCCCTGGCTCCGGTAGGTCAGGCGCTCGTGGTCGAGGCCGAGCAGGTGCAGGATGGTCGCGTGCAGGTCGTGGATGTGGACCTTGTCCTCGATGGCGTAGTAGCCGTAGTCGTCGGTGCGGCCGTGGCTGTGGCCGCCCTTCACGCCGCCGCCGGCCATGAACATGGTGTAGCCGTGGGGGTTGTGGTCGCGGCCGTTGCGGGCGCCGGCCTCGGCCCCCGGGGTGCGGCCGAACTCGCCGCCCCACAGCACCAGGGTCTCGTCGAGGAGGCCCCGCTGCTTCAGGTCGGTGATGAGCCCCGCGACGGGCCGGTCGATCTCGGCGCAGCTCCGCGGCAGCCCCGTGATGAGCCCCGAGTGGTGGTCCCACTTGGTGTCGGGCCCGTGGGTGGCCTGCACGAAGCGCACCCCCGACTCGGAGAAGCGCCGGGCGAGGAGGCAGCGGAGGCCGAAGTCGCCCGCCACCGGGTCGTCGAGGCCGTAGAGCCGCCGGGTGGCCTCGGACTCGCCCTCGACGCTCATCACCTCGGGCGCCTCGGTCTGCATGCGGAACGCGAGCTCGTACGACTCGATGCGGCCCTCCAGCGCGAGGTCGGGGCCCGTCGCCTCGAGCTGGCGGCGCTGCCAGCGCTGCAGCAGGTCGACCTCGGCCCGCTGCACGCCGGCGTCGATGGCCTGGTTCTCGAGGAAGTCGATGGTGGCCTCGGCGGTGTTCATCCGCGTGTTGCCGATGGCGGTGCCGTTGTAGGCGGCGGGGAGGAACGCGGCCGAGTAGTTCTGCACCCCGCCGTGCTGGTACGACGGGCAGATGGTCATGAACGCGGGCAGGTTCTCGTTCTCGGTGCCGAGCCCGTACGAGATCCACGACCCCATCGACGGCCGCACGAAGCGGTCGCTGCCCGTGTTCATGGCGAGGATGGCCCCGCCGTGGGCGGCGTTGGTGCCGTACATCGAGCGCACGAAGCAGAGGTCGTCGGCGATCCCCGCCAGGTTGGGCAGCAGCTCGCTCACCCAGTGCCCCGACTGCCCGTGCTGCTTGAACTCCCAGGGGCTCTTGAAGAGGTTGCCGGTCTCGTTGAACTGCACGTCGGGCTTGGCGAACGGCAGCGGCTTGTTGTCGTCGCGAATCAGCAGCGGCTTGTACTCGAACAGGTCGTGCTGCGACGGGCCGCCGTGCATGTGCAGGAAGATGATGCGCTTGGCGCGGGGCGCGAAGTGGGGCGCCCGCGGGGCCAGCGGGTTGTCCTGGGCGGCCAGCAGGTCCTGCTGGAGCAGCGACGACAGGGCCAGCCCCCCGAAGCCGCATCCGCAGGTCTTCAGCATGTCGCGGCGGGTCACCGGCGGTGCCTGGTAGTGGGGATGGCGCATCGTTTTCTCTCGCCGTGGGGCCCGGCCCCACGCTCTGTGTGACTCCCGCAGGATGTCCTCGACCGCGGGGGTCGGATCCGTCCCGGCGTGGAGCCCGGCCCCACGCTCTGCGTGACGGCCTGCTTCCCAAGCCTGGCGCGCTGCGAACTGACTCCCGTCACCGTCCTACTGGGCAACTCACCCGGTTTCGTCCATGCGCGGATCCGGCCCTGCCGGGTGGAACTCAGTCGACGTAGATGAACTCGCTCGCGCCGAGGATGACGTGGCACAGGCGCGTCCACGCGAAGCGCTCGGCGTCGCCGTCGGGCGCGGTCTCGCGCATCGCCGCGAGGAAGGCGAGGCTCTCCTCGATCTCGACCTCGGCGGCGGGCCGCCCGTAGGCCTCGACGAACGCCCGCTCGACCCGCGCGGCGTCGCCCGCGAGGGGCATCGCCAGCAGCCGCGCCGCGAACTCGCCGGCCTGCTCCTCGACGAACGCGCTGTTCATCATGAGCAGGGCCTGGGACGGCACCACCGTGACGGGACGGGCGCCGACCGAGTCGCTGGCGTTGCCGAAGTCGAAGCCGGCGAAGATCTCGTAGATGGCGTTGCGCACCACCGGCATGTACACCGAGCGGCGCGGGGCCCCGTAGAAGTCGAAGCGACCGAACGTGTTGCCCTCGCTGAAGACGTAGCCGCGCTGGTTGTACTCGTCGACGCGCCCGCCCATCGTCAGGTCGAGGGTGCCGGCCAGGTGCAGCAGCGCGTCGCGGATCGGCTCGACCTCGAGCCGCCGGCGGTTCATGCGCCAGTGCAGCAGGTTTCCGGGGTCGACGGCCGCGTTCGCCGCGTCGTAGCCAGCCCCGAGCCGGTAGGTGCTCGACAGCAGGATCTCGCGGTGCAGCGCCTTGACCGACCAGCCGCCGTCGACGAGGCGCCGCGCGAGCCAGTCGAGCAGCTCGGGATGGGTGGGGGCCGAGCCGGTGGCGCCGAAGTTGCTCGGCGTGTCGACGAGGCCGCGCCCGAAGTGCCAGTGCCAGACGCGGTTGGCCATGACCCGCGCCGTGAGCGGGTGCTCGGGGTGCGTGATCCAGCGGGCCAGCTCGAGCCGCCCGCTCGAGTCGGCGGGAATCGGCGGGGGCGGCACGATATGGTCGGTGACCCGGAGGAACCCGCGCAGCTGGGGCTCGTCGGCGAGGTTCAGGTGGCTGCCGCGGATGTGGACGGGCAGATCGACGATCTCGCCCTCCTCGACCGACATCGCGTAGGGGGGCTCGGGGGGCGAGGCCGCCTCGCGCTCCTCGACGACGGCCCGCCGCCGGGCGAGCTCGGCCACCGCGTCGGCCGGGTACAGCGCCTCCTCCGTCTCCTGGTCGAGGCAGAGGATGCACAGCCGGCCGCCGTAGACGAGCCGGCGCAGCTCCTCCTGCTCGCGCGGGAGCCGGAAGTCGGCGGGCGAGAGCTCTTCCTCGTCCTCGAGGCCCAGCCGCTGCAGGTGCTGGTCCCAGGCAATCTCGATCACCGCGAACAGGCCCGCGTAGCGCCAGGCGACCTCTTCGAGGCTCCGGGGCGCCGGCCCTCGCACCAGGCTCCGGGTCAGCGGCGCGATGAGGACCTTTTCGGAGGCGATCAGCGCCCGCAGCTCGTCGGTGACCTCCTCGTAGCGCTCGGGCGGCGCCGCCGCGTAGGCGTTCCAGATCTGGAAGACCACGCTCGGGTTGGCCCCGTCGCCCTGCACCGGGGGTCCCTCGCGATAGCGGAAGAAGGCCCGGACCCAGCGCTCGACCACGGCCGCCTCGAGACCTTCGCGGCCGGCGACCCTGGCGATCTCTTCGCGCCCCCGCTCCTGGCTCGCCTCGTCGTCGCCCCAGGCCGGATAGGCTTCCTCGGCGGCGAGGAGATAGCCGGCCAGCGCCTCCCGCCGCGGCCGCCGCAACCGATCGTTCTGTGCGTCGACGAGCTCGCCGACCGCCTCCCGCGCCTCCTCCACCAGCTCCTGCGCCGCCTCGTAGCGGGCGACGGTCTCCTCGTCGGCGAGGGGCCGCTCCACCCACCGGCCAACATTGCGATCGGCCTCCATGGTCTGCGTGGAGCGCAGGATGCCGGCCATCGCGTAGTAGTCGGCGGTGGGAATCGGGTCGAACTTGTGGTCGTGGCAGCGGGCGCAGCCGATGGGCTCGGCCAGGAACGCCCGGCCGATCACGTTCACCTGCTCGTCGACGATGTCGATGACCATCTTGTCGACGTCCTGCTCGGCCAGCACCTTGGCGCCGAGGGTCAGGAACCCGGTCGCGGCGAGGTTCCCGAACCGCTCGTCGTCGCCGGCCGCGGGCATCAGGTCGCCGGCAATCTGCTCCTGCACGAACCGGTCGTAGGGCTTGTCGGCGTTGAACGCGTCGATGACCCAGTCGCGATAGCGGAACGCGTTGGGGTGCGCGATGTTCTCGTCGAGCCCGTTCGAGTCGGCGTAGCGGGCGACGTCGAGCCAGTGCCGGCCCCAGCGCTCGCCGTAGCGCGGCGACGCGAGCAGCCGCTCGACCACCCGCTCCCAGGCGTCGGGCCGCTCGTCGGCGAGGAACGCGTCGATCTCGGCCGGGGTCGGGGGCAGGCCGGTCAGGTCGAACGTGACCCGCCGCAGCAGCTGCCGCCGGCCGGCGGGGGCGACCGGGGCCAGCCCCTCGCTCTCCAGGCGGGCGAGGATGAACCGGTCGATGGCGTTGCGCGCCCACGCCGGGTCGCCGACGGCGGGCGGCTCGGGGCGGGCCATCGGCCGGAACGCCCAGTGCTCGCGGCCGGGACCGAAGTCGTAGTCGGCGCCGCTGTCGGACCGGGCGGCGACGACCGGGGCGTCGGAGGTGCGCGGGTCCACCGCGCCGCGGGCCACCCAGCGCTCGAAGTCGGCGACGACGGCGGCCGGCAGCCGGCCGTCGGGCGGCATCTTGATCGGCCCGTCGTAGCGGATGACGTCGATGAGCAGGCTCTCGTCCGGCGAGCCGGGCACGACGGCGGCGCCGCTGTCGCCGCCCGCCCGCAGCCCGGCCGCGTCGACCAGGGCCAGCCCGGCCTGGATACGCTCGGGGTTCGCGCCGTGGCACTGGTAGCAGCGCTCGGCGAGGACGGGGCGGATCTTCGACTCGAAGTGCTCGAGGTCCTCGGGCAGGAGCTCCTGCGCCCGCGCCGGCGCGCCGACGCCGAGCGCCAGAACGGCGATCAGGAAGCCGACCCGGACCGTGGCATGTCGATGCGGCAACGGCCGAGAATGTGTGTTCATGACTGACCGCGGCAGTGTAGCGCAGACCCCTTGGCGAGCCAAGCTGCCGATGGCAGCCGCGCCGGCAGCGGGTCTCCTTGGACTCCGAGCGCTCCGGCGTGCCCTCCACGACACAAGCCGGCGGGTTTCGTGTTAACATTCGACCATGACGCCCGAAGCATGGTCCGTCATTGTGGTCGGAGTCGCCATCGCCGGCCTGTTCATCCGCATGGACACTCGGATCGCTCGCCTCGACGAACACGTCCGCGGACGGGGTGAGCGCCTCGCCCGGCTGGAAGGCGGGTTCGACACCCTGGTAGGCAAGTTCGACACCCTGGTAGGCAAGTTCGACACCCTGGAACGCAAGTTCGGTACGCTGGAAACCAAGGTCGACAGCCTGGGAAGCAAGGTCGACACGCTGGACGGCAAGGTCGACACGCTGACCGCAGCATGCCTGAAGCCCCAGGAAGGGTGACACGCCGGACGCCGTGACGTGACGGCCGGCACCGCAATCGCCCAAGTCGGTCAAGCCACGGAAGATCCCACCAGGACAGTCTCCCCCCGTGTCTCCGGGCGCCGTCACACGACACACCCCCTCGACAGGAAGTCCCCCCTCTCGAAAAAGCGAGGACCGCAGGGCGCGAACGCGGGCTTTCGGCGTTATGATCGCCGGATGGAAGCCCTGATGGTGGCCAGAGCCGGTTCGACGGTCCGAGTCCTGTTGGTCCTGATCGGCGTGCTGGCCGCTCTCGGCCGCCCTCAGATCGCCGCCGCCCAGGCGCCGGCGCCCGCCGCGCCCGCATCGGCGGCGTCGGTCCGCGAGGCGCTCGACGGGTTCTGCGTGCGCTGCCACAACGACCGGCTGCGCACGGCCGACCTGGCCCTCGACACCCACGACCTCGCGCGCGTCGGCGCCGACGCCGAGACCTGGGAGCGGGTCATCGTCAAGCTCCGCTCGCGGACGATGCCGCCGGCGGGCAGCCCGCGGCCCGCCGAGGCCACCTACCGCGCCGTCGCCTCGTGGCTCGAGACCGAGATCGACACCGTGGCCCTCGCCAGCCCGGACCCGGGCCGCGGCGAGACGTTCCACCGCCTGAACCGGGCCGAGTACCACGCCGCCGTCCGCGACCTCCTGGCGGTCGACGTCGACGTCGCCGAGCTGCTGCCGGCCGACGACACCTACGAGCACGGCTTCGACAACAACGGCGACGTGCTCTCGATCTCGCCGGACCTGGTCGCGCGGTACCTCTCGGCCGCGCGCCGGATCAGCCGCCTCGCCGTCGGCATCCCCCCCATCGGGCCCACCGTCGCGACCTACCGGGTGCATCCCGGCCTGGTGCAGGACGAGCGGCAGGACGACCTGCTGTCGTTCGGCTCGCGCGGCGGCATCGCGATTCGGCACTACTTCCCCGTCGACGGCGAGTACACCGTACGGGTCCGCCTCCACCGGAACTTCTCGGACTACATCATCGGCTACGCGGCCCCGCAGGAGCTGGACGTGCGCGTGGACGGCGCCCTCGTCGAGCGGTTCGCGGTCGGCGACGCCGACTCGGTGGGGCAGATGGCCCCGCTGAGCTTCTCGGGGAACATCGCCGGGGACCCCGAGTGGGAGTACTACATGAACACCGGCGACGCCCACCTGGAGGTCCGCTTCCCGGCGAGGGCGGGCCAGCGGACGGTGGGCGTCTCGTTCGTGAGGCGGGCGGCCGAGCTGGAAGGGGTGCTGCAGCCGCGCAACCGGGGCTACGGCCGCTTCGTCGACGAGCGGTACGACGAGGACGCGGCGGTCGAGCAGGTCGCGATCGGCGGCCCTTACACGGTCGCAGGTCCCGGCGACACGCCGAGCCGCCGCGAGATCTTCGCCTGCCGGCCTGACGGTACGGCCACGGCCGAAGAAGAGGAAGCCTGCGCCGACCGCATTCTCGGCAAGCTGGCCCGCCGGGCGTACCGCCGGCCCGTCGAGGGCGGTGACGTCGAGGCGTTGCTCGACTTCTTCCGGACCGGGCGCCGCGACGGCAGCTTCGACGACGGCATCCAGTTCGCGCTGGAGCGGATGCTGGTCGACCCCGAGTTCCTGTTCCGCATCGAGCGCGACCCCGCGGACACCGCGCCGGGGACGCCGTACCGGCTCGGCGACCTCGAGCTGGCGTCGCGGCTGTCGTTCTTCCTGTGGAGCAGCATCCCCGACGACGAGCTGCTCGAGGCCGCGGCCGAAGGGCGCCTCGGCGACCCGGCCGAGCTCGAGCGCCAGACGCGCCGGCTGCTCGCCGACGTCCGCTCGCGGGCCCTCGTCGACAACTTCGCGAGCCAGTGGCTGCGCCTGCGCAACCTCGAGTCGCAGGAGCGCGAGTCGGCCGACTACCCCGAGTTCGACGAGAACCTGCGCGAGGCGTTCCGGCGCGAGACCGAGCTCTTCGTCGAGAGCAACATCCGCGCGGACCGGAGCCTCCTGGAGCTGCTGAGCGCCAACTACACGTTCGTCAACGAGCGGCTGGCGCGGCACTACGGCATCCGCGGGGTCTACGGCGACCGCTTCCGGCGGGTGACCCTCGACCCCGACCATCCGCGCGGCGGCCTCCTCGGCCACGGCGGCCTCCTGATGGTGACCTCCTACCCCAACCGGACGTCGCCGGTGGTGCGCGGGAAGTGGCTGCTCGAGACCCTCCTCGGGGCGCCGCCGCCCGAGCCGCCCCCGAACGTGCCGGGGCTGCCGGACCGCGGCGAGGGGGGCGAGCCGGCGTCGGTTCGCGACCGGCTCGAGCGGCACCGCGCCAACCCCGCCTGCGCGGGCTGTCACGCGCCGATGGACCCGCTCGGGTTCGCCCTCGAGAACTTCGACGCCATCGGCCTCTGGCGCGCCACGAGCGAGGCCGGGCAGCCCATCGACGCATCGGCGACGATGCCCAGCGGCGAGGCGTTCGAGGGGCCGGCGGGCCTGCGGCGGGTGCTGCTGAGCCGGGGCGACGACTTCGCCGCCACCGTCACCGAGAAGCTGCTGGCGTACGCGCTCGGGCGCGGCCTTGAGTACACCGACCGCCCCGCGGTGCGCCGGATTCTGCGCGATGCCGCGGCCGACGACTACACCTGGTCGTCGATCGTGCTCGGCATCGTCGAGAGCACGCCGTTCCAGTGGCGGCGCGCGCGGGCCGACGGGCCGGCGCTGGTCGCCGGCGGGGCTGTCCCCTGACGGTCGCTGACTGCGAGTGGCTACGCCGTAGCATCGGTGCAAGCGCCGGCGGATGGGTTGCGCGGCAACCGAAGCAGGCAACGTTGCGGGGCCAGGGATTGCGCTGCCGTACGATGCAGACCCTCGCGGGTCGGTCGAGCGGCAATCGGAGCCGCAGGCGGCGGATACGAGGGCGTTACACTACGAGCAGGTTCACATCATGATGATCTCCAAGATGTCGCTGCCCCGGCGGACCATGCTGCGCGGCTTGGGCGCCGCCGTGGCCCTGCCCCTGCTGGACGCCATGGTCCCCGCCGCGTCGGCCCTGTCGCGGACCGCGGCCGCGCCCACCCGGCGCTTCGGCGTCGTCTACGTGCCCAACGGCATCTCGATGGAGTACTGGACGCCGGCCGAGGAGGGCCGCGGGTTCGGGATCACCCCGATCCTCCACCCGCTCGAGCCGTTCAGGGACCAGCTCACGGTGGTCTCGGGCCTCCGGGGCTACTGGACCCCGGCCCACGCCGGCGCGTCGACCACGTTCCTGACCGGCGCGGCGGGCGTCGCCGGCGAAACGGCGCCGGTGGCCGGCATCTCTATGGACCAGCTCCTGGCCCGCGAGTACGGCCGCCACACCGAGCTCGCGTCGCTCCAGCTCGCCATCGACAGCCGGGCCAACGCCGGCCAGTGCAGCGGCAACCACAGTTGCGTCTACACCAACACCATCTGCTGGCGCAGCCGGACGACGCCGCTACCGATGGAGAACAACCCGCGCGTGGTGTTCGAGCAGATGTTCGGCGACAGCGGCAGCACCGACCCCGGCGTCCGCCGCGCCCGCATGGCGCGCGACCGCTCGATTCTCGACTCCGTAACCGGGAAGGTCGCCGACCTCAAGAACGAGATCGGGCCCGCCGACAGCCTCAAGGTCGACGAGTACCTCGAGGGCGTGCGCGACATCGAGCGCCGCATCCAGCGGGCCGAGCAGCGGCAGGACTTCGACCTGCCGGAGCTGGCCCAGCCCGAGGGCATTCCCCCCACCTTCGCCGAGCACGTCGAGTTGATGTTCGACCTGCAGGTGCTGGCCCACCAGATAGACCTGACCCGCGTGACCTCGTTCATGATGGGCCGCGAGGTCAGCTCGAGGACCTACACCGAGATCGGCATCCCCGACGCGCACCATCCGCTCTCGCACCACGAGTACAAGCCCGAGAAGATCGCGTTGATGTCCAAGATCAACGCCTACCACGCGTCGATGTTCGCCGACTACCTGGCGAAGCTCCGCGCGACGCCGGACGGCGACGGCTCTCTGCTCGACAACATGCTCCTCCTCTACGGCTGCGGCATGTCCGACAGCAACGCCCACAGCCCCCTCGACCTGCCCGTCCTCCTGCTCGGCGGGTGCGCGGGACAGCTCCAGGGCGGACGCCACATCCGCTACGAGGGCGACCCGCTGATGCCGAACCTGCTGGTGACCCTGATGGACAAGCTGGGGGTGCCCGTCGAGCGGCTCGGGCAGAGCAACGGCAGGCTCAGCGTGGAGCGGCTGACGGGGGTGTAGACCGCCAATCGTCGCCTTCGGCTCAGTTCGGCGCCCAACGAACCCTCCAGGAGTCCGCGCCGTGGAACGGCGCGGACTCAACTGCGCGATCGACGGGCGCGTTGGGCACTCGCTCGCAGGAAACTCCCATGGCGCAAACGCCTGCTGGACTGCCGTGGGGATGGAGTCGCCACCTGCACCTTGGTCCCCATGGGTTCCACGGTCCCCTCGCCGAAAAGGCGAGCGTCACCGTCGCGGGCCGGTCGCCGTGTATCGGGCCAGGACGAGGTTGTCGAGCCTGATGTTCCGGGTCCAGATGAACTCGGCGTCGCCGAACAATCGTGTGTATCCGGTATACGCGCGCTGCCCCGTCACCCTCTCGGGCGGCCACATGATCGCGCGCGGCCAGTGCGCGTCGTCGAACCCCGGCGCCGTCCAGTCGGAGGGCACCGGGAAATGAAGGGCCTGGCAGCGGCTGGGGTCGTTCTCGGCGCACGCGGGGCGCACGGCCTGCGAGCAGAACGTCGAATCGCGGCCGCCCGCGGTCCGCACGCAGCTCGGATCGTCGAGCGGCGCGATGTAGAACGTCTCGGCACGCCACTCGCCGTCGGTGCCATTGCCGTCGCTGAAGTACGCGATGAGCCCTCCGTCGCCCAGGTTGAAGCTGTCGTATTCCATCCCGACGCCGTTGTGCGTTTCCCAGTCGACACCCATCACGGCATACGTCATGGGGTAGCTTGCCCTGAACCGGACCACGTTGGAATTGAACGGCGTCATCCCGATGGGATCGCGCCCGACGAACCGGCCGTTCACGTAGAGCTCGAAGTAGTTGTCGCCGAAAATGAACCCGGTAATCTCCACCCCGTCCGGGTCGATGACGACGGTCTCGAGCTGTGAGAGGTAGTCGGGGTTGTCGCCCTGTCCCGAGCAGTTGTTGAACAGGTCCACCGCGGCCGGACCCTCGTGAACCGGCGCGGGCACCGCGAACCGCTCGCCCGCCGCCGACGTCACGAAGCCTACGAGCGCGGCGTTGAAGTTGTTGCCGCCCTGCGCTTCGCGGACCAGTCCGGACGTACATCCGGTCAGCGGAGCGCCGGGCCTCAGGTCCGTTGCCGGACCGGTCGTGACGATACCGACCTCGCCGGGCGGGTCACCGGCGCCCGGCGCCTGTGCGGAGCCCGCAACGGTGACGAGCCGGCCGCCGCTCCCCGCTGTCACGACCACGAGAAGGCTGATTCCACAACCCAGGAGCATCGGAAGAGTGGTTCGCATTTACCTCCCCCTGCCGGCCGCGCTTCCGGCGGTGGACGCGGGCGGCGGCCGGGTCGACGGGCTTGTGAGTCGATTCTACCGCCGAACCGTCGAGGCGGAGGCCCGCGGGAAAGGTCGCCGACCGCATGGCCGGGTCGAGCCCGCCCCGCCGACTATGCGCCCACGCGCAGCGACTCCACCGCTCGGATCCTCAGCCCTCTCCAGGATTGGCGCGAGGCAGGCCGGCAGGCCGGTCGCCACGACGATTCGTCCGGCGCGTCGTGACGGATGCCGACGGCCGAGACGCAGCAGCTCCTGCGCGCCCGACTCGTGTCCGAACCGCAGCCGAGCCGGCAGCGCCGCGACGGGCTGTCGCATCAGCCACAGGCTCCGGGCCGCCCGGGGGTCCGTCGCATCACGACCGCCGCCCCTCACCGAAGGTGGTAGCGCCGGCCGCGCGTTCTCCCCGCGGCCCGCGCCAGCCCGTCGCGTACGAGATCGTTCAGCAGCCCGCGGGCGACCGCCGGGGCCGCGTCGAGCAGGGTCGCGGCCTCGTTCGTGGAGAGGCTCCCGCGGCGGCGGATCTCGTCGAGCAGAACCTGGCGGCGCCGGTTGTGTGCCGCCATCCCCGGGTTGCCGGCGCGCCGCACCAGAGCATCCGACAGGACGTAGCGGGTCCCGCCGCGCCGGCCGACGCGCGACAGCAGGCCCCTGGCCACCATCCGTGAGAGCAGGGCATCGACGTCGGCGTCCGGCAGCATGGCGCGCAGATCGCGCGGCGCCACCGCGCCGGCCCGCCGGGCGGCAACCAGCGTCCGGCGCTCGGCGGCGGTCACGTCGTCCCGGTCGAGCTGATTCAGCCAGCTCTGGTCTTCGACGTCGACCAGCATGCGATTGCGCAGGACGACCGTCACCGAGCTCGCGGTGGCCTCGAAGACAGGCGGTTCCATCAGTCGAGCCTCCATCTCGCGGTACATCCGATCGATGCCCTCGCCATACTCCTCCACGAGCCCCATGATCTTCATGACCCGCATGATGCGCGGGTTGCGGCTGTAGTGCTCGGCCCGCATGTTCTCAAGGGTGATGTGGCCGGGGAGCGGCCCCGGGCTGCGCACCTCGATCCGGTCGTCCCAGACGGTGATGTCCACCGTGGCGCCGGCAAGCCCGTAGTCGCGATGGGCCAGCGCATTCACGATGGCCTCCCGCAACACGGACTCGGGATACTCGGGCAGCGCCTCGCGCCGCGATCCGGCGACGAACTCGAACCGCCGCGTGTGCGCGGCCACGAAGCGCAGGCAGCAGTCGACGGTATCTGCCAGAGGACCGGCGCACTCCTCGCGTGCGGAGGAGGGCCCGGGGCCCGGACCGACGCCTTCGCGACGCACGAGCTGCACGGCGGCGCCCCGCACGTGCCGCCGCGGTTCCGAGGCGAAGAGCACCAGCGCGGCTCGCAATACACGGGGTCCCAGCGGCGGCGCGGCGGCAACGGCGACGCCGAGATCGGTCAACGCGCGTTCGACGCCATCCCGGGCCACGACTGGTCGCCCGTCAGCCGCGAGCGCCTCATTCAGGGCATCGAGATCGAACGCGGAGAGATCGACGACGGCGAGCGGCTCGTCTTCGCCGGCTCGGTGCTCGCGCTCGCGAACGAAACGGGCCATCGCGTCCCCGCGCAGCGGCTGCGAGTCGCCGCCCACGCGTCGGAGGAGCCGACCGTCGGGCGTGGTGACGATGCGGCCGCGCACCTCCGGCACCGCGCAGATCGTCAGCTCCAGCTCTCCGACCGAGAGCGCCAGCAATTGAACGTCCACCCCGCATTCCCCCGCGATGCGGGTGATTCGATCCTGGGTGTTCTGGGAGAGCGGACAACCGACGAACGTACGCCGATCGTCGACCCCGTGAACGATCAGTCCGCCACGGGTCATGGCCATGGCCGCGACCGTGTCGCGAACGTCGGCGGGGACGCCGCGTTTGAAGTCGAGCTCCGCGTGCTCCAGGCGGCCGAACAGGTCCCAGAACGCGTCGGGGGAGAGCCGCCGCGGAATGTCGGCAAGCCTGGGGACCGCGGCCACGACCGCAAGATTATCAAAACTTTACCTGTCACTCCAGAATTAGGACCATTTCCCTGTAAATATTGTGAAATGTTCCAGCGAATCGGGAGCAGCTCCAGTGCCCTTCGAACGCCGTCACGGGGCGGCCGGCCAGCCAGGTCGGCAGCACGTCGCACGCCGCGGCGGCGAAGCGCCGGTAGCCGTCGTCGGTCGGCCAGCCGATGTGGGGCGTGGGCACGACGTTCCCGAGCGGTCGTGAGCGGATGCCCGGGCGGCAGGGGCTACCTGGTCGATGCCCCGATCAGCCCGATCAGTGCGGGTTGTCGTCGTAGAGGTACTCGGCGAGCTTCAGCGACTCCAGCATGTCGTTCCAGACCTTGGCGGCGGTCCGGCGGTCTTCGGGCCAGTACTCCATCGTGATGAACGCCTGGACGTTCCCGCCGCGGGCAAGGCACGCCCGGGAATGCGCCTTGCGCTTCCCGGCCGGATCCATGAAGTCCATCTCCAGCCACAGGTACTCCAGATTGCGGCGGGATGCGCCGAGCATCGGTCCCTCCCGCGTGCGCCGGCGCGCATCGTCGGCCAGCACGGTGTTCTCCATCATGTCGGCGAGCGACGGCATGGCGCTCCAGTCAATGCTCGATCCATCGGGACCGAGTCGAAGCACCGAGACCTGCAGGCGCATGTTGTCGTCGGGAGCCGCTGCGTCATAGAGGCAGATGGAATCCCCGTCGGGCCTGATCACCCAGCCCGACGGGTACTCGAAATACACCGCTCCTCGGTTCGCCACGAAGATGCTGTTGCCGGGCTTGGCGCTCCATCCGTGATCGTGGGGCAGGTCGACTACTCTGCTCTTCCATTCCGGCACGGTGAACTACCTCTGCTCAGTCTCTTGGCCGAGGTTGACGGACTCGAAGCCGTTCAGGAGCCCGTCCGGCATCACCCGCGAACTGCTCCAAGCGGTGCGCATCGAGTAGCTCATCGACCCCGAACTCGCCCCGGAGCGCGCCGGCCCCACCGAACGACGTGAAGACGACGGCCCAGAACCCGGCGCCGGGCACGACCCCCAACGCGAGCTCGCGGAATGGTCGGCGCGCCATCGACGCACGATTCGCGGCTGCCCTCCCGAACTTCTTCCCGCTGCAGCGCGACCCTGTATCAGGGCTCAAGCTCACTGTAGGGGCGAATGGGCGATTCGGATTCGTCCGCTGCGGATGGTGATGACCGAGCCGGCTTCGAGCTCCGGTCGGTGTCGCTGGATCATCTCACGTAGCAGGGCGATCCGTTCTGGCACGGGCACGTCCGGGAGGCGCACCAAGCCGGCGTGCAGCACGCGATCGACGTACACCAGCTCTCCGAAATCGGTGTCGATCGTGACCAGGATCCTGCCCTCGGAGCCGGCCCGCTCGAGGAGAGCCCGATCGCCGGGATCCGGTTCGAACTGACGCGCCTCGAGGACGTCATGGCCCTGGATGCGCAGCCAGTCGGCCAGCCCCGGACCGGCACACCGGTCCACGAGGAACTTCACCGTTACGACACCGAGACGGCCGACAGCGTGTCGCGTGAGATTACGGCGTGTGCGTACGCGACGCACGCGCGGATGTCCTCCGGCTCCAGCTCCGGGTAGTCCTCGAGGATAGTCTCCGGGGTGACTCCTTGGGCCATCAAGCTCAGGATCAACTCTACCGAGAGCCGCATGTCCCGGATGATCGGCTTGCCGCCGAAGACCTCCGGTCGCGCGGTGATGCGCTTCAGCAGTTCCGTGTGGCTCATGTCTCCCACCTCGTCGTTCGCGACGTCCCCGCTCGGCGAGCCCGCGCAACTGCAGCTCACCAGGTGTCGGGTCCCGTCGCGTACACCGTCTCGACGCGCATGAGCTCGTTGGACAACGAGCCGATCGGGATGTTGGCTTGCTCTGGCGTTGTAGTCACTCGTGCTTCTGGATCTCTCCGGTGCCCGCGGTTCTTGTCGCGACGGCAACGGGAAGGACGAGCCGGCCGGTTTCGCTCATCTGTTCGCCCCACGATATCACGCGTCGATCCCGCTGGTCCGGCCGTCTCTGATCGTCTGCCGCCTCATGCCGAACGTCGGTTGCAGGTCAGCGTCGATAGACCGGTGGCCGGCAGCCGGGCTGATGGGCTGGTGAGGCTAGTGCCCTTCGAACCCCGGCACGGGGCGGCCGGCCAGGTAGTCGAGCAGCACGTCGCACGCCGCCGTGGCGAAGCGCCGGTAGCCGTCGTCGGTCGGCCAGCCGATGTGGGGCGTGAGCACGACGTTCCCGAGGGTCGTGAGCGGATGCCCGGGCGGCAGGGGCTCCCGGTCGAAGACATCGAGGCCGGCGCCGGCGATGCGCCCCGCCGCGAGGGCGTCGACCAGGGCCGCCTCGTCGACGATCGGGCCTCGCGCGGTGTTGACGAGGAACGCGGTCGGCTTCATCAGGGCGATGCGCCGCGCGTCGAGAAGGCCGCGCGAGGAGGGCGACAGGGACACGTGAATCGTGACGACGTCCGCCTCGCCCACCAGGTCGTCGAGCTCGCGGCGCTCGGCGCCGGCGGCGGCCGCCGCCTCGTCGGTCAGCGTCCGGCCCCAGCCGGCGACCCGCATTCCGAACGCCTTTCCGAGCCGCGCGACGTGCCGGCCGATTCGGCCGAGGCCCACGACCCCGAGGGTCTTGCCGTGCAGGACCGGCGTCGACGGAGCCGGCCACTCCCCCCGTCTGAGCGCGCCATCGCTGGCCGGGATCCGCCGCATCACCGCCATCGCCAAGCCGAACGTAAGCTCGGCCGCGCCGATGGAATGCCCGGCCGACGCCCTGGCGACGACGATGCCGCGGTCGCGCGCCGCGGCGAAGTCGACATGGCTCGCGTGGTTGCCGGTCTGCACGAGGACCCGCACGTCGGAGAGCTGCTCGAGCAGCTCGCGGGTGAAGCGCGTCCGCTCGCGGTTGGCGATCAATGCGTCGAAGCCGCGTAGCGCCGCCGGATCGCCGAACGGCCCCGTGAACACCACCACCTCGGCGCGCTCGCGCAACCGGCGTACGCCTTCGGTGCCTTCCCACGCCTGGTGGATGTCGGTGAATGCGTCGTCGAGAATCGCGACAACGCGGGGTTTCACCACGGGCTTCTCGCGCGCCCCCCGTCGCCGGGCGACCCTTCGGTCGTGCTGGAAGTCTCGCTGGCGCGGAACCTCTGACCGCTACCGCGAACAGCAACCGCAGCAGAACAGCAGCCAGCAGAGCGCCGCCGACCACGGACATCGAGAGCCCCCACGCGAGGAGCGCGTTGAACAGCGCGCGCGTGTTGGTGCCGGGGGGCGCCGCGGCCAGGAACAGGGCGCCCACGGTGGACAGCGCCGAGAGATCGACGAGCCCGCCGCCCACCGTGATCGACCACGCGAGGTTGACGGGCTCGACGGCGCCGACCTGCTGCGCGAGGTCCGGCACCATCGGCAGGAACGCCGGCATCACCACGCCGGACGTGCTGCTGTACACCGATATCAGGCCCGTCCCGAACGCCATCGTCGGCACCACCGTCTCCGAGGTGGAAATGCCGGCCAGCCCGCTCGTGAACAGGTCCATGCCCTGGGTCTCCTGCATGAGCGAGATCAGCACCGTCACCCCGGTGACCATCAGGATGACGCCCCACGGCATGCGCCGGATGGCCTGCTGCTCGTCGACGCTCCCGAGGAGGGTGAGCAGCGCGGCGATGAACACCGCGGTCAGGCCCACGTGCGCGTCGAAGCCGACGACCGCGACGATCAGGGCCGAGATGCCGGCGATGGTCAGCCAGTGCCTGCGCTCGAAGTGCTCGACCTCCGCCTCCGCCGACGCGGCGTCTCCGTCGCGCCTGCGAAAGAGCTTCAGGCCGCCGAACAGCACGAAGCCGCCGGTGCCCACGATCACGTGCGCCAGCACGTTGTACCCGTAGGTCTGCCACTCGAGGCCGCCGAGGCCGATGCGCGCCATCACGTCGTTGGCGATGACGCCGCCGGGCGCGAACGGCGACAGCGTGCCCGCCAGCGCGCCGTTGCCGGTCATGATCGCCATCAGCAGCGGCGATATGCCCACCCTCCCCGCGACAGCCATGGCGGGCGCGGCCAGCAGGGCGCTGGCCGGCGTGCCGCCGGGACCGATCGTCGACACGACCACGCCCAGGGCGAAGAACATGAGGGGCAGCAGCCCCGCGTTCCCGCGGCAGAGCCGGACGGCCCGCCCCGTCAACCGGGACAGCGTGCCGTTGGTGTCGGCCATGCTGAACAGCAGCGTCACGCCGACGAGCGTGACCAGCAGCGGCACGGGAAAGCCCGACAGGACGGTGTTGACCGACATGCCGCCCAGGTACACCCCCACCAGCCAGGCCATGGCCAGCGACAGGATGCCGACGTTGATCTTCGTGAGGACGCTGAGCGCGACGGCCAGGACGAGCGCCGCGACCGAGGCCCACGCGAGCGTCATCGCGCGAGCGCCGCAGCCGCCGGGGCTGCGCTCAGGACGCGGGCAGAGCCGGCCCACGTCGGGCAGGTCCTCCAGCGCCTCGACCATGCCGAAGGTCTCCTCGATCGCCGGCGGCGGCAGCACGAGCGACGCGCAGTCGCTGAACTTCTCGTGGAGCTCGTCGCGGGTGAACGGCAGGTCCGGCCCGCCCCGGTAGCGTTCGTCCGCCTCCTCGACGAGGGTGCGGCCGTCGTCGAGATCGACCTCGACGGTGCTGCGGATCTTCTCCCAGCCCTTCGCCTCGATCTCGGGGTCGAGCACGCGCTCCACCTTCCGCATCATCGCCTGCACCGGCGCGCTGCGGACGAACTCGTCGTTGAACTCGTGAACGCCCGCCTTCCGCCGGAGCGCGATGGCGCTCACCATGAACGCCGGAC
The DNA here is from genome assembly GCA_965207675.1 of Vicinamibacterales bacterium. GTDB lineage: Bacteria > Acidobacteriota > Vicinamibacteria > Vicinamibacterales > UBA8438 > JAJEEA01. The sequence goes on along the minus strand of CBDBMY010000011.1, from coordinate 506,314 downwards.
AGAACTTGGCCTCGAGCTCGTTGGTCGCGATGGGGTACCGCAACGGATTGAGGATGTTGGACCCGGCGCGCACGCGAATGGCCGCGATGCTCTCCGGCTGCACGTCGTGCGCGATCACCAGTCGCCGCATGGCGTCCATCGTCGGATGCCCGAGCACGCCGCACGGGTACGGCTTGATCGACACCCCGGGCCACACGATCGTGTGCGGGTCGCCGAGCCTGCCGACGATGCGGTCGGCATCGAAGCCCTCGCCGTGACTGAAGGCCTGGAAGAAGCCCCACGGCGGATCGAGGGCGTCCCCGCCGCCCGTGAAGCCTCTCGCGGCGAGCTCGGCCGCGACCACCCCGTTCTGCGACGCCCGGCCCACGTGCAGCGGCTTGGTCATCGACCCGAAGTTCACCCGTATGCCCGAGGCCGAGCTCGCCGCGATGGCGAGCGCGTGCGCGATCCTGTCGCCGTCGAGACCGAGCAGCCTGGCCGCGGCGACCGCCGCGCCGAACGTGCCGACGGTGCCGGACGAGTGGAACCCCTTCATGTAGTGGTCGGGGCTGATGGCCTCGGCGATCTTGCACTCGACCTCGAAGCCGGTGAGAAACGCCTCGAGGAACGCCCGGCCGGACGCCTGCTGCCGCTCGCCGATGGCCAGGGCCGCGACCATCGGCGGCACCGTCGGGTGCGTCAGCAACCCGAAGATGCGGTCGGCGCTGGTCGCCAGTTGCGTGTCGTCCCAGTCGAGCGCATGGCCGCTCGTCCCGTTGAGCAGCGCCGCCGAGGACGCACCGCTCCTGAACGGCTCGGGGCCGAACGCGGTGGACTCCGGCTTCCCGCCGACCGCCCGGACGTAGCCGCGCAGGATGCGGCCGGCGTCCTGCGTCGACCCGGCCAGCATGACGCCGAGACCGTCGATGACGCACCGCTTCGCGATTCGGACGGCCTCGGCCGGAAAATCCTGCCAGCGGGTCCGGCCGACGAAGTCCACGACCGCGGTCGTGGCGCGCTGCTGGTCGCTCACGTTACTCCCCTCGACGAATGGGTCTCGTCACCGGATGACCCGCGACCGGCGACGAGGTGGTCGACGCCGCCCGTGACGCGGCTCTCCGGCGGTCACGACGCCACCTCCACGGTTCCGCCGCGGGACTCGAACGCGTCGAGCACCGGCTTGAGGGCCGACCGGAAGTCGGCGCGCGCGAGCCATACCGTCTCGCGGAGCCTCACCCGGCGGGCCCGCGCCGACTGCTCGGCGAGGCGGGCGAGCAGGGCGGCGGTCGATCCGCTCATGCGGGCCTCGACGAACGTCATGTACAGCCGCTCGCACGAGACGTCGAGGGTCCGGGTGCGGCCCCGGCCGAGCAGAATGAAGTCGCGGCGATGCATCAGCGTTCACCGCTTACCCGCTACCGACCAGAGCAACCACGCGCTGCCGGCTCACCACGATCACCCGCTGGCCGTCCACCGAGAGCGCGACCTTGTAGCGGCTCTTCGACATCGGCACCACGCCGTCCACGGCGAGCCGCCCCGCATCGGCCCCCAGCGGCTCGGTCACGCGCTGCCTCCCAGCGAGAGCAGGGTCCGGCGCACCAGGTTCTCGACCAGCGGCACCTTGTAGCGGTTCTTCGACATCGGCACCGCGCCATCCACGGCGAGCCGCCCCGCCTCGGCCGCGAGCGTCTCGGTCACCCGCCGCCCCGCCAGCAGGTCCTCGACCGCCTCGACCCGCCACGGGATGGGGGCGACGCCGCCCAGCACGACGCCGGCGCGGCGGACGCGGTCGCCGTCCATCTCCAGGGCCAGCGCGAGGCTGACGACGGCGTGGGTCCACGCCTCCCGGTCGAGCACCTTGGCATAGGTGCTCCGGAGACCGGATGCGGCCGGAACGGTGACGGTGGCCAGCACCTCGTTCGGCTCGAGGACGTTCTCGCGCGCCACGTCGAAGCGAGGCAGCGTGAAGAACTCGCGGGCCGGCACGACTCGCTCTCCGCCGGGGCCGACGAGGCGGAACCGGGCGTCGAGGGCGACGAGCGCGGGGGCGGTGTCGGACGGATGGACGATGTAGCTCGGGCCGCCGCCGAAGATGGCGTTGAACTGGTTCTCGCCGGTCCGGGAGAAGCAGCGGTTGCCGCCGTGCTTGTAGCAGGGGAACTTCTGGCGGAAGTACCAGCACCAGGGCCGCTGGCAGAGGTTGCCGGCGAGGGTGCCGACGTTGCGGATCTGGGGCGTCGCCACCGACCCGGCCGCCTCTGCGAGGACCCGGTAGCGCGAGGCCACCTCGGGGTGCGTGCTCAGCCGGGTCAGCGTCACGAGGCCGCCGACCGTCAGCCCCGCCGGTCCCGAGTCGATGGCGGTCAGGTCGTCCGGCGCGGCGATCGTCCTGAGGTTCACGAGCAGGTCGGGCGCGACCAGGTCGTCCTTGATCATCCCGAGCAGGTCGCTGCCGCCGCCGACCGCCACCGCCCGCTCTCCACCGCGCGCCAGGCGCTCGACGGCGTCGGCCAGGCTCTCCGGACGCAGGTTGGCGAGGGGTCTCACGCCAGCGCCTCCAGCACCCGATCGCGGGTCATCGGCAGCTCCCGGAGCCGGCGGCCGGTCGCGTTGAACACCGCGTTGCCGATGGCCGCCACGACGGGGATGATCGGCGGCTCGCCGACGTTCTTCGCCCCGTACGGCCCGTACGCGTCGGCCGGCTCGATGAAGCGGACCTCGATCTCGGGGGCGTCGAGGTGGGTCATGACCTTGGCGCCGTAGTAGCCGGGATTGACGGGGACGCCGGTGAGGCGGTCGTACACGAGCTCCTCGTGCAGCGCCATGCCGATGCCCATGGTGACGCCGCCCTTCACCTGGCTCTCGGCCGTCAGCGGGTTGACGATGCGCCCGCTCTCGTGCATGGCCAGGTACTGCAGCACGCGGATGCCGCCGAGCTCGGTGTCGACCTCGACCTCCACGAAGTGCGCGGCCGAGGCGTAGCGCGCCAGCCCGTCGAGGACCGGCCGCGGCGTCGCCTGCGCGATCAGCGTGCGGCCCTCGAGGGGGCCCCCGGCCGACGCCATCTGCCGCCGGAGATCTTCCGCCGCCTCGACGATCGCCTGCCCGGTATGGGTCGTCGTCCGGCTCCCCGACTCGCCCACCGAGTACGGGCAGCGATCGGTGTCTCCCCACACCACGGTGACGTCGGCGAGGTCCATCCCCGTCGCCTCGGCCGCCAACTGGGCCATGGCGGTCTTGGCCGCGGTGCCGATGTCGGTGACCCCGACGTGGAGGAACAGTCGGCCGCGCTCGAGCCGCAACACCGCGCTGCTGCGCCCGAGGCGGGCCGCGAACATGCCGATGGCCATCCCCACGCCCCGTCGGCGCGGACCGCTCCCGTCCCCGGCCCGCCGCCACCGCGCCGGCCAGCGAACCGGCGGGCCCCCTCGGTGACGCATTCGCGGAGCGCCCAGCTCGTGTAGGGCGTCTCGTCGTTGTAGGCGCGCGTCAGGTTCCGGAGATGGAAGTCGACGGGGTCGATCGCGAGCTCGTGGGCCACCTGGTCCATGACCGACTCGATGCCCCACACCCCCTGGGGATAGGCGGGGCCGCGGAAGTTCGCGGCGACGGTCATGTTGGTGTAAGCCGGCGAGACCTCGCGGTGCACGTTGGGGCACCGGAACAGCTCGATGCCGGCGATGCCGCCGCCGCTCTTGCGGTGCGGGCCCATGCCGCTGACGCCGCGAAGCTCGATGGCCTGCAGCGTCCCGTCGCGGGCGGCCCCCACCCGGTAGTGCTGCACCGTCGGCCAGCGGCCGTGGACGCCGAGGAAGTCGTCCCTCCGCGTCAGCTCCAGCTTGACGGGACGCCCCGCCTCGCGCGCGAGGAGGGCCGCGATGAGATCGGCGTCCTGGCACTGGTTCTTGTTGCCGAACCCGCCGCCCATGTACTCGCAGACGACGCGGACCCGCTCGGGCGGCAGACCGAGATCCTCCGCCACGTCGGCCCGGCAGTTCGAGATGCCCTGGGTCGGCGTCCACAGCGTCAGCTCGTCGCCCTCCCAGCGCGCCACGGCGGCGCGGGGCTCCATCTGCGCGTTGCTGTGGTGCTTGGAGACGTAGGTCTCCTCGACCACCACCGCGGACGCGGCGAAGCCGGCGTCCAGGTCGCCGCGCCGATAGACCTCGGGCAGCGCCTCGCCGTCGCGGCGGCGGGAGAGGTTCCCCCCGGGCTGGATCTCGACCGCCCCAGGGCGCAGGGCCTCTTCCGGATCGAGGACGAAGTCGAGCGGCTCGTAGTCGACCTCGATGGCCTGGATCGCGGCCTCGGCCGCGTGGCGGTCGACGGCGGCCACCGCGGCGACCGGGTCGCCGACGAACCGGACCGGGTTGTTGAACAGATAGCGGGGGTTCTGCTGGTCGCCGCTCCCCCAGACGGTGTCGCAGTTCTCGCGGGTCAGCACCGCGTGGACGCCCGGCATCTCGCGGGCCCGGCGGGTATCGACGCTCCGGATGCGGGCGTGGGGGTGGGGGCTGCGGAGCACCCGGGCGTAGGCCATCCCGGGCAGCTTGACGTCGCCGGTATAGCGCGCCGCGCCGGTGACCCGCTCGACGGCATCGATTCGAGGCCAGCTCCGGCCGACCACGCTCATCGGTTCCCCGTCCGACGCCGGCTCGGGCCGCCGGCCGAGGACCGCGGCCACGTATCGGTTGTAGTTCGAGCAACGGCAGAGGTTGCCCGCCATGCCCTGGCGGACCTCGTCCTCGGTGGGATTCGGCGTGGCCGACACGACGGCCTTGGCCGCCATCAGCTGGCCCGACGTGCAGAATCCGCACTGCGGGCCGTCGCCGGCGACGAACGCCGCCTGAAGCGGATCGAGGCGGCCGTCGACGGCGAGCCCCTCGACCGTCGTCACGGCCCGGCCGTCGGCCCACACCGCGAGCTGACTGCAGGAGTAGACCGGGACGCCGTCGAGATGCACCGTGCACGCGCCGCACTCGCCGCGGTCGCAACCGATCTTGGTCCCCGTCAGGTCCAGGTGGTCGCGGAGCAGCTCGGCGAGCGTCCACCGATCTTCGACGTCGACGGTGCGCCGTTCGCCGTTGACGGTCAGCGTGATGGGGGTTCGAGGCGCCGAATCGGCCTGGCCGGCCTGCGCGCCGGGCCGCGCCCGGGCGGACGGGAGGGTCGTCGCCGCCGTGACGGCCGCGCTCGACTTCAGGAACGCCCGGCGAGAGACGGAACTCACGGCCTCATCTTAGTCGAATGACACATCTGCGGAGCACCGGCCATGTCGTGCTACAGCACATGCTCCGGGATCGAGCACCCCGGTGGCATTGAACCCGGCGGCCCATGCGTGGATACGCGCCGGCCGAGGGCCGGGTTGCCGGCGGACCGGTGCATGATGTCGTCTCCATCGCAGATTCAGCGGAGGCGCCGGAGCCGCGTCAGGAAGTCGGCCTCGTCGTTGCATGTGACCGCCGCGCGGACGACGGCGTCAGCGGAGGTCACGCCGCTCTGCGCCATGTGGGCCAGAACCTGGTCCGAAACCACGATGCCCCGCACCCGCAGGATCTCGCGGACCATGCCCAAGGCCACGCCTTCCGCCCGGCCCTGCTGCCGGTGCCAGCGCAGCATCGGATCGTCGTCCGGCCCGGTGCCGTCCCGCGCGCCGAGCGCCGCGCCGATCCGGTGCAGCACCGCGAACGTCCGTTCCGACAGCTCCGTCTCGTTCAGGGCGGCGTGGATCTCGGCCGCCGTCCAGCCCTGAAACGCGCCGCTCGTGGCCGACGCCTGAAAGGCGCCCGCCACCCGCCGGTGAATCGTCAGCCCCGGCCGCCGCCGGTCCGCCGCCCCCGCATCCGGCACCTCCACCCACACCTCTGGGAAGCCCCACGCTTCGTACAGCCCCAGCTTGGCCCGCCGCGTGTCCGTCGTGTGATCGACCTCCAGCACCACATCCGGGAAGTCGTCCTCCCCCGCCATCATCGCCCTGGTGCCCGGCAGGCGCGCGCGCCGGGGATGGACGTACACGGACTCGTCGGCCTGCAGGATTTGCCGCGGGGCCCCGTGCTCGTCGCGCCGCATCAGGTCCATCGACCCGTAGCACTCGATGGCCGACCCGCGTTCCGCGGCAATCCGGTCCACGAGCTGTGTGAGCCGGCGCGACGGCCTCTCGTGATACGGGGTGGTCGGCTCCGCGACCCAGGCGATCTCGGTGGCCGCGTCCCAGAACTCCAGGCGGCCTTCCCACGTGTCGATCTCGCTCCGCGGCACGCGCCGCGGCGTGCAGCCGGGAAACGCGTCCGCCGGCAGCGGCGGCTCCGGAGCGGGAGCGGCCGGAGCGCCGTCGCGCGGAACGTGCGGCCGGCGCTCGAAGTCACTCATTTCTCGATTCTACCGCCGAGCCCTCGAGGCGAAGGCCCACGGAGTCGGTCCCGTCCGATGGCTCCCGGCGCTCGGCGACGGGTAGGACTCGACGATGTATGGTACTGGTGTATACGCCAATCGAGGACAAGCGACATGGTGCGCACGCAGATCTATCTGACCGAGGACCAGCGCGTGGAGATTGCCGCAATCGCCAGCCAGAGCGGCAAGCGGCAGAGCGAGGTCATACGCGAGGCCGTCGACCGCTTCATCGAGCAGAAGAGCCGCGGCCGGCGCGAGGTGATCCTCGGGGAGGCGGCCGGTATCTGGCGTAACCGAACGGATCTCCCGGAACTCGACGCGTTGCGTCGCGGATGGGACCGCGATTGAGTTGTGCCAAGCGACTCCTGCTCGACACCGACGTGCTGATCGATCTCCTGCGGAGCACGCCGGAGGCGATCAGCGCGCGGGCGGCCCTTCCCAGGTCGCCGCTCCCCTCGGCTCGTACAGGTGCGCGGCGCGCAGGATGCTCAGCATGATGTCCCGGTTCCCCTCGTGGCACGCGAACTCGTAGATGTTGGCGTCCTGCCGCTTGAGGCTGACGGCGGCCGTCCACGGCCGCACCCAAGTCGTCGGGTCGTCGACGGTGACTTCGTAGCTCAGCTCGTCGGGCGCCACACGGGTCAATCGCTCCTCGAGGCGCAGGTTCTCGGCGGCTCCCAGGAAGTTGCTACTGGGCGAGAAGTTCGCGGTCTCGACGACGAGCGTGTCTCCCTCCCATCGTCCCCGCGAGTCTCCGTGCCAATGGGTGATGCGCGGGTTCAGAGCCGGGGCCCCGTCCAGGCGCACGATCCGCGCGTCGTGGTTCGTCTCCATCATGAGAACGAAGTGCCCCGGCGACTGGAAGATCTGGTAGTACCCGTACAGGGGGTCGCCGCGGGGGCCGGGACCGATGCGCGGCATCCCCGGCGTCACGCAGCGGGCGCGCGGGTTGAGGTCCTCCGGCCCTTCCGGACCCAGGTCCCGGGCCGTCACCGCCGCCAGCCTCTCCACCGCCGCCGGCAACATGGCCGGCAGCCGTCCATCGGGCGGGTCCACGATCACCGACGTTCGGTTGTCGAACTCCCGGTCCACCATGAAGTTGGAGCTGCGGTTGGCCCCCCGCCTCAGAAAGGCGTCGACATCGGCCAGGGCGGCCAGGTACAGCCCGTCTCCGATAGCCAGGTCCGCGTCGTTCTCCTTGAAGATGCGATTCGCACGCCGCGACAGCTCGGCCACTTCCTCGTCGGTGAGGAACTGCCTACCGGCGAGCGCCTCCGGTCGCTCGAACGGTGTCGCGCTGGTGTTCAACCAGACGCCCTGCAGGTCCGGTTGGCCATCCCCCGTGCGTGGGACGGTCCACGGGACTGCCGCGACCTCGGACGAGGTTTCCGTGCCGCCCGAGCGGTCCTGACCGGCCGCGGGATGGGACGCCAGTAGAGCGACGGCGATGGCGGTCGTCAGGGCGCTCACGAACGCGAGATGCCTGTCGCTCATGCTCGTTCTCCAGTCGCCGCTAGTGGATCGTCTTGGCTCTGCCCTTGCCGTCCGGTTGTCGAATCTCAACGCGACCGCGAGGTCGCGAGGTGGCGCAGCAACTCGGCGGTGCTGTTGTCCTCGCCCCCGCGGCCCGCCACGTCGACCGGCGTCTGTCCGTTGTCGTTCAGGGCAGCCAGGTCGGCGCCGCTGTCGGCCAGCAGTCGGACGACCGTGTCGAGGCGCCTCCTGGCCGCGGTGTGCAGCGCCGTGTTGCCGGCCGAGTCGGCCACGTTCACGTCGACCCCCGCGTGCAACGCCACGCGCGCGGCCTCCAGCACGAGCCGCTCGTCCTCGGCCGGGTTCGGGGCCAGCCCCGGCTCCCGGCGACGGCGGGCGGCGACCGACGCCATCAGCGGCGTCGTGCCGTCGGCCATGACGAACCGCGGGTCGGCGCCGCCGTCGGCCAGGGCCCGCATGACGCCGGGCTCGGCGAAGTGTCCGGCCAGCCAGAAGGCGGTGGCGCCGACCACGTCGTGCTGCAGCACGTAGTCGGGGCTGTTGCGCCGGCCCTGGCTGCCGCGGACCACCGGCGCGTTCGGGTCGGCGCCGCGGGCCAGCAGCGCCGCCGCCAGCGTCGCGTCGCCGCGCAGGGTGGCGGCGTGCAGGGCGGAGTAGCCGGCCCCGGCGGCGTGGGGGTCGGCGCCCCGCTCGAGCAGGAACAGGGCGAGCGCGGTATGGCCGCTGTGGGCCGCCACGACGAGCGCGCTCGCGCCCGTCGACGCCGTGTCGTTCACGTCGCCTCCCGCGGCCACGAGGTGTCTCGCGGCATCGAGATCGCCCTGCCGGGCCGCGAACAGGAGTGGCGTGTTGCCGCCCAGCACGGTGTCGATGACCCCGGTGGGGTTGAACCCGGCCGTCCGCGTGTGGATGCGCCGCGGCTGCGGGGCCGAGCGGGCATGGACGTCCGCGCCGAGTGCAATGAGCGCCGCCACGACGTCGGGATGACGCTGGGCCACCGCCCACATCAGGGCCGTCTGCCCCCGCGTGTGCTCCCGGGCGTTCAGGTCGGCCCCGTGGGCCGCGAGGAGGCGCGCCGCCTCCACGGAACCGGTGCGGGACGCGGTCATCAGCACGGTCTCGCCCGAGGGCAGCGCGGCGTTCGCGTCGGCGCCGGCCGCCAGCAGGGCCGCGACCATCGCCTCGCTGCCGTTGAGGCAGGCCAGCCACAGCGGCGTCGCGCCGAAGTCGTTCGCCGCGTCGACGTCGGCGCCGGCCCGCACGAGGGCCTCGGCCATTGCGGCATCGTCCCAGTGGGCGGCCCAGTGCAGGGCCGTCGCACCGTCCGCCTGGCGGGTGTCCGCCGGGGCCCCCTGATCGAGCAGGGCGATCACGCCCGCCGAATCGGCCGCCCGGGCTGCATCGAGCAACCGCGCATCCTGGGCGGCGGCGCCGGGACCGGCCAGGGCCGGCAGCAGCGTCGCCAAGAGCATCGACCCGATCAGCTTTCTCACATGCACGCTCTTCGTCCTCCACGCGTGGGTGGCATCGCGCACGAAACGGCCCTCCTGCCGCCGACCAGCGTCAGGGGTCGACCGTGATCTCCCCCACCATCCAGGGATGGTCCTCGCAGTGATAGAGGAACGTCCCCGGCTCGTCGAACGTGACGAAGTCCCACAGGCCCGGGTTCAGCGTGCCGATGCGCCAGCTTCCGTCGCGCGCGGCCAGGGTGTGGGGAATCTCGCCGTTGTTGGTGAACCGCACCCGGGTGCCCGCGCTGACCCGCGCGCGGACCGGGTTGAAGTTGTACTCGTCGAACGCATACCGCCGGCCGCCGACCGAGCCGCGGGGGTTCTCGAGCAGGGTCGCGGTCTCGATCTGGTCGGTCTCCTGCGGGGCGGGGCCGCTCGGCCGGTCGTCCACCGGCGGGTCCGGCAGGGGCTCGCCGCGGGCGGGCACGGTGCCGTCGAGGGTGAACGCCCACAGCTGGGGACCCATCGCGATGACGATGTACTGCGTGCCGTCGAGCTCGTAGGCCGAGGCCGGGCTGGGCCGTATCCGCGCGCCCTCCGGCTGCGTGCGGAACGCCCAGCGGCGGGCGCCGGTGCGCACGTCGTAGGCCTCGACCTGCCCGGCCGGGGAGCCCCGGAAGAGCAGGCCGCCCGCGGTGACGAGGGGGCCGCTCGTGCCGAGGAACGCGCTCGGCATCTCGTTCTTCCACACCACGCGGCCGGTCTGAGTGTCGACGGCGGCGAGCACCCCGACCGCGTCGGGCAGGGTGAGGTGGAAGCGCGCGGTGTTCCAGACGAACGGGTCGGCGAAGCGGCGCGCGCGGCCGACGTGGGCGCGGCCCTGCGCGTAGATGTAGCCGGTGTCGGGCGAGAACGCCAGCGGCGTGACCCGCACGAGCGGGATCGGCACCCCCGGCGCCACCACCGTCTGCTCGTCGACCGACGGCGGCGTGTAGCTGCTGCAGTTGAGCTGGAACGGCGGCGGCACCCGGTCGCGCCAGTACGAGCACTCGAAGAGGATGGTCTCGGTCTGCGTCGGGAACGGCTGGGTCGGCACCGTGAGCTGGTGCGGGTCCTGCGGCACCTCGCGCTCCTCGATGGGCAGGAGCGGCTCGCCGGTCTCGCGGTTGAAGAGGAAAAGGTAGCCGTCGGCGCGCATCGCCGCCACCGCCTTGACGGGCTCGCCGTCGACGGTGGTGTCGTAGAGCAGGAGCGGCGTCGCGATGTCGGCGTCCCAGATATCGTGGCGGACGACCTGATAGTGCCACCGGCGCTCGCCCGTCTCCATGTCGAGGGCGAGGACCGAGGCGGTGAACAGGTTGTCGCCGTCGCGCAGCTCGCCGCCGAACATCGGCACCGGGTTGCCGGTCGAGAAGTAGACCATGCCGAGGTCCGGGTCAACGGTGCCGACGAGCCACACGCCGCCGCCGCCGTACTCCCACGAGTCGCTGTCCTGCGGCCAGGTCTCGTGGCCGAACTCGCCGGGGCGCGGCACCACGAAGAAGGTCCACGCCACCTCGCCGGTCGCGGCGTCGAGCGCGAGCACGCGGCCCTGGCCGCCGATGTCGCCGTTGGCGAGGCCAACGAACACCTTGCCGCGGGCGACCATCGGCGCCGTGGTCACCACCTCGCCCCGCGTCTGCACCTCGCTGCCGACCCGGGTCGCCCAGACGAGCTCGCCGGAGTCGCGGCCGAGGGCGATGACCTCGCCGCTACGCGTGCCGAAGAAGACGCGGTCGTCGTCGAGCCCCACGCCCTGCCACGAGGGGACGCGCCCCGCCTCGGGGTCGGGCTCCCAGCGCCAGACGGGCTCGCCGGTCCGCGCGTCGAATGCGAAGACGTTGGCGCCGCCGGTCAGGTAGATCACGCCGTCGTCGACCACCGGGGTCGCGCGCGACGCGGCGCCGCCGGGGAGCGGCGTCACCCACGCGCCGCCGAGGCGGTCGACGGTGTCGGCCGTGACGGCGTCGAGGGTGGTGTAGCGCGAGCTCGACCAGTTGCCGCCGGCGAAGGGCCAGTCGGTCGACGGGTAGCCGCGGCCCGGCTCGGGCGCCTGGGCGGCGAGGCCGGCCGCCAGCACGGCGAGCGCGACCGACCGACGCGGCGGTGACGACGAGTGAACGATGCCGAGGCATGACGCCCTCCTCTCCAGCGGTCTCCGGTCGCGGGGCGGTCAGGGCGCCCCGCCGGCCGCTCCCCTCATGACGCGTTCCATTCAACCACAGAGTTCGCCGCCTCCCAACATCACCGCCGAACGCCGCGGCGTCATCCGGATGGAACGTGTCGCGTCCTCGCCGCGCAACGCCTCGTCGACCGGCCGGACCACCGCGCTGTACAGGTCGGCCCTGCAGTCGAGGCGACCCGCCGGGCGCTCTCGCGAACGACCCGGGACGACAACCCCGACACGGGGGGGCTGCTGCTGGCGCTGTGCAAAGCTGGGAGCGGTCGGCGGCCGGGTCGGCGGCACCGATTGGGGGGAAGCTGGCGCCGAGCGAGGATTCCTCGAAGTGCCCTCCGGTGTCAACGCGCGCGGCCGGGGTCCGGCACGACGGCTGGCATGTCTGGGACCTGACCGATACTCCGGATGCCGGTCCGCGTTGGCGTTGGCGAGCGAGGCGGGCGCCGATGGTGCGGAACAACCCTGCCCGAGAGGACGAGAGACGACTACCCGGCCTCAGCGCAGGCGCAGGACGAGCCCGGAGTGCTCCATCCCGGGCTCGACGGTGACGGTCACGATGTCGGACAGCCGCCCGCCGCGCTGGGCCTGGAGCGAGATCGGAGTGCTCGGCACCAGACCACCTATCATGAAGGCTCCGTCCGACCGGGTCACCGTACGGCCGCGGGTCAGCGCCGAGAAGGCCCCGGCCCCCGGCAACGCCCTTCGGTAGCCGACGTGGACGCGTGCGTCGGGGGCCGGGCACCCGTTCCCGTCGAGGACGACGCCGCTCATGGTCGCCTCCGGCAGCAACTCGATCCGCACGTCGCCGGGCTTGCCGGCCTCGCTCGTCAGTTCGCCGAAGTACGGCGCGAACCCGTCGGCGCGGGCGAGGACGACGGCGGGCCCCGGGGGGACATCACCGAACCGGAACACCCCGTCGAGCGTCCTCGCCGTTTCCACGAGGCTGTCGGGGTGGCCGGCGATCAGGGTCACGAGCCCCTCCGCGGGCCGGCCGGTCGCCGAGCCCGTCATCATGCCCGCGACCGGCGCCGAGACCGCGTCCGAGTCCTGGCCCGCGGCCGGTTGGGAGCTCAGTGCGGCGACCGCCAGAACGGCGGCGATGGCGCTCCCGCGGTCCACCCGATGGCGCTGTTCCATCGTTCGTCCTCCCCTACATATGAAGACGGCAGAACGGTCGTCTCGGTTGCCGAGTGGGCCGGTACGCCCGCTCGGCAGGGCCGACGGCTTCCTGACTCTGGCACCGCCCCGAGCCACAATCGCCCTCCCCTCGCGCGCTCCTCCCGCGAATCACGACCCGGATGAGCCAACCCCGTTCCCCATGCCCGCACGCAGGACCTCTCCTCCCCGCAGGGCAGGACCCCTCCTCCCATAATCCCGACCTGCACCCTGGAGTTGCCCGTCATGGCCGGACGATCCAAGATCGGCGGCGGCGAACATGTCCGCCAAGGGACGACCGAACCGGGAGGCGACGGTGGATCGAAGAACGCTACTGAAGATGGGTGGCCTTGGCCTCGTGGGCGCAGGCCTGGGCGGCTGCTCGGCGCGGTCCGCCCCGGCTCCGCGGGGGGCGGCGCCCCCGCCGCAACGGCCGCCCCTGCGGCTCGCACGCGTGCGGGCCAGGTGGGACCGGATCATCCGCACGACCGTCGGGCTGCGCCCGCACCGCCCCTCCGGCTTCCTGCTGCGCGCCGACCGGCTCGACGACACCACCGTGATCCACAACTACGGCCACGGCGGCTCGGGCATGTCGCTCTCGTGGGGCACGGGCCAGATGGCGGCCGAGATGGCCCTCGCCCACGACGGCCGCCGGGCCGCGGTCATCGGCTGCGGGGCCGCGGGCCTCACCGCCGCGCGCCAGCTGCAGCGGCGCGGGTTCGCGGTGACCATCTACGCCATGTCGGTGCCGCCGAACACTACGTCGAACATGTCGCTGGCGGGCTTCACCCCCACCTCGGGGCTGATAGACCGCGACCTCAGGACCCCCGCGTGGGACGCCCAGCTCCGCGAAGCCGCCGAGATCTCCTACCGCGAGCTGCAGCAGTTGGCGGGACGGGGCTTCGGCGTCTCCTGGATCGACCGCTACAGCCTGCGCGACACGCCCCCGCGCGACGAACGGGACGATGCCGACGAGGGCGAAGAGCCGCTGCTTCCCGCCCACCTGAGCACCGGCCAGGTCACGCTGGGTCCCGGGGAGCACCCTTTCGGCACCCGCTACGCGGTTCGAAGCAACCGCCTGCGCATCGAGCCCGCCATCTATCTCGACGCGCTGGTCCACGACTTCATCCGCTTCGGCGGGCGCATCGAGATCCGCAAGTTCACCGAGCCGCGCGAGCTGGCGGCGCTGGGCGAGCCGCTGGTCATCAACTGCACCGGGCTGGGCGCGCGAGACCTCTTCGGCGACGACGAGCTGATGCCGCTGAAGGGCCAGCTCACCGTGCTCGTCCCCCAGACGGACGTCGACTGGGGCATCCAGGGCGGCCCGCCCGACGGGGCTCCCCCCGGCGTCCTCGGCGTCCACATGCAGCCGCGCAACGACGGCATCGCCCTGGGGGGCACGTCGGAGCGGGGCGTGTGGTCGCGGGAGCCCAATCAGGAGGCGCTGCGGCTCATCGTGAGCGCGCACATGGCCGTCTACTCGGCGATGCGCGTCTGACCGGTCCTCGCCGCCGACCGGTCTGCGGGATCCGCAAGGAGGACCGCTGATGCAGTACAGCTACCCTTGTCGCATCGAGCGCGATGGAAACGGCTGGGTGGCCTCCTTCCCGGACGTCCCGGAAGCGCTCACCGGCGCCGGCGACTACGAAGAGACCGTCGAGCTTGCAGCCGATGCGCTGGTCACCGCACTGCGTCACAGCTACGTGGACCGCCGACGGCAGCTCCCACCGCCCCGTGCGCGCTCACCCGGCGAGGTCCTGATCCGCGTGCCGACCATGATTGCCGACGAGTTGGCGCTGGGTCGCGGAACGTGTAAGCACGCGGCGCCCAGGCCTCGAAGAGCTCGGTGAAGCTGGCCTCCGTATCCCCACATGCAGACGATGCTCTTCTCCAGCCGCAGCAGCTCCGCGCGATGCACCACTCGACCGCATGGCTCCTGCGGCCGGTGAGAGCAGGATCGAGGCCCGGGCAGAGGCTCTGGAGCGCTTCCGGAGGGGCCGACTCACCGCTGAAGACCTCCGGCGGCTTCAGCCTGCAGTTCTGAGCCTCTTCGTCGAACCGCCGGCAGCGTTCCTGTTGCTCCCTGGCCCACACCTCAAGAGCCGCCGAATCGGACGTCCATCCCACACTCCTGCGCCGTTCCTCGCCGCTCTCGACATTCGCATCTCTCCGCTACTGCCGTCCCCGGCAACGCCCTTTCCGTGCCCCCGGAAGTTCCATTCTGCGGAGAACCGAACGCGACCACTACGATTGGTCCTCACGTGCCTACAGGGACTGGAGAATGGCAATGGCCCGCGTCAATCGCTCCTTCGTCGGACTGAGATGTTGGGCCACGACCGCCGGGTCAACCGCCCAACCTCTGGCTCCGCCGGTCTTGTCGTTGCCGACTTCCTCTGCAAAACCGTCACGAGACATCTGCCGATACAGCTCGTCGAACTCGACTTGGGCTTCTTCCGGCAGTTCGACCCAGTTGACTTGCCCCACCGTGAATCCCTTGAGGTTGTTCCAGTAAGAGCTCATGGTTGGGAAGAGCCAGGCCACCGTGAGCGGAGGGCCGCGGAGCGTGGACTGGACGCTGATCGTCAAGCCGCTATCCTTGCGGTTGACAACCGCGCCCCGTCCCTCTGCCGCGGCAATCAGTTGCTTCGCCGCGCGAACGGAGGCTTCGTCAGGCAGTCGCTCGCAAAACTGCTCCATTGTCAACCGCTTGCGTCCGCCCGAGCGCGACGGAACCGCCGCGACGGTGCGACCGATGACCTGCGGCACAAGAGTACGCAGGTTTGCGCCTCGGAACTGCTTGATTTCGACCGCCAGCACCTCGATGCGGGGCATCTGTTCGTTCAGGAACTCCACGACCTGCGCCAACTCGTCGGGAATCCGGTCGGCTACGAACAGGAGCCTGACGCGTTTCGCCGCGAGGTTCGTCGCGAGGCGCTCCCAGAACCCTTCCACGACGGCCTCCAGGGCGACATCGGCATCCGGTTGCAGGAATACGTGCAGCACTTCATCGGCATCGTCGCCGCGACCGGCCTCGAATTGCCGACGTATCGCAGCAACTCCCATCGTCTTCGTGGCGTGGGCGGCGTAGTCCAGCATCTGGCCCACCACGGATCGCCGTATTTCACTGTTGGAACTGCGTTTGACTTCGACAAACGTCGGTACGGCGTCCTGGTCGATCATGAGGTGGTCCACTGACCATCGATTCCCGGCGTCGGGAACATCAGCGATACCTTTCTCCCGGGTGACCAGCAGCCACCGCCGAGGGTCCGCTGGACGAATCTGCTCTCCGTCCAGCAGCTCCGGATGGTCCGCAATCAGCGCCTGCAGGACGTCCTCTGTGTCGAACGGTTTCTCCGTGAGAGGCTCAAGATTCCCTGCGTCCTTAATGACGTAGATTCGCTCCGCCATAGTCGTAGTGCTCCTGCATTCGCCACACCGTTCCGGCTCGCAACTGCCCGCCGGGGAATCGCGCCCGAAGGTAATCCAGGCCACACGGAATGGTTCGGAATTTCCCGAGGAGGCGAATCTCGCCGAATGCCTCCGGGGCGTCGGCTTGCCGTTGCGACGCCTCGTCCTTGAACCGGCGCCGGCGTCCTGGTGGTCCCCCATCGATTCTGCGCTGGTTCACGGACGCTGCTCCGCCAGGCAGGGGCTTTCGTGCGGATCCAGCCATCAACGGCCGATCAGCGCATCGAGACGATCGAGCAGCTCTTCGTAGTCACGCACCCAGCGGGAGATCGCCTCGACCGTCTCGTGCGGGAGCTGCAGGCGGTCCGCAAGATCATCGAGATACCGCTCTTCCTCGGTGCTCATCTCGTCGACCGCCGCCAACGTCAACGCGTCGCGAAAGACCAGAACTCGCGTGGCCCACGGCAGGGTAGACAGGTCACGAGGCACCGCGGGAAGATCGTCGAGGTCCACCCCGAAATGGGCGGCGTGATGATCGAGGAGCTCCCGCTCGGCCGGATGAAGCCCGTCCGCGTGCGCGATCTCCGACAGGGTCGCAACGTAGAGCGCCGGCGACAGGCCGTCGAGCGGATTGTGCAGGGGGTCCATGCTCACTCCCGCATGAAGTCATCGAGATCGCCGGTCGTGCGGAGAATCAGCGCATGGGGTACGCCGAGAGCCTCCGCCAGCCCGACGCTCGCGCTCAAGAGCTCTGCGTTCACGTCGGGGTCGAAGGCGGTCGCAGCGAGCCGCTCCAGGTTGGCGAACCGGGCGTCCAACCGTTGCATGACGGCACTGAATTCCTCGTCCAGCCGCCCGAGGGCATACCCCTCGTACTCGGCGAGACGTGCGATCAAGGCGGACTCGGATTGTCCCAGACCGTGCTCGAGAGCCGAGCCGACGAGTCTTGCGGCGAGGCTGCCGAGCAGCGCCCCGAGCAGCGGAAGAGGGATCATCGTCTGGCCGGCCGCGGCGGCCAGACCCATTAGTGCCGCATCCATCGCGACGATGTGCGACATCTCCACGAACTGACCGCCGTCTATCGTCCGGGCGCGATAGTGCCCCAGAAGGGTGCCGACGCCCATCAAGGCGCTGACGAACGAACCAGCGAACGGCGCCGTCAACGCAGTCGCGTTCGTCAGGACGTAGAGCGTTCCGCTGGCAACTGCTCCGCCAGCGGCGCCCTGTACCGCCACGACCCCCACGTCGTGCCAATCCTGGGTCGAGAACTCTCCCCGGAAAGCACTCCGGCCCTCTCGCTGCTTGATCCAGACTGCCTGCGCCAAGCCGATTCCGCCGCTGGCCGCGGCGCCGATCCCCGCGGCCCTGACGAATCCGGCCGACGATGGGCCATGCGCGTCCCGCGCCGCCTGCTTCAGTTGCTCGTTCGCCTGACCGAGCCCGTCCTCACGGTCGCGAAGCGTGTCGTGGATGCGTCCCCGTTGCACCTCGGGGTAGGTGCCGTTCCCAGGCTCGATCAGGTCGTCCACGGTTCGGCCCGTCGTCCGCTCCAGATCATCGATTCGGCGCTGAACTCCCCTGGCTCTGCTGTCGGACAGACCCTCGGTCCCACCCGTCCTGAGCAACTTCTCCAACTGCTGGTGCTGATCGCGGGGAATATGGTAGCGTCCGACCCCGTCCGAGAAGTCCGGGTACTTTTCCGCGTGGGAAGCCACGCCGCGCAGTGTATTCCGAAGGCCGTTGTAGTACTTGGACTGTATGTCAACGCCGTCCACCCGATAGTCCACCGGACCGGTACGTGGCACGCCCTCGAACGTCGCAGTCGGAGCGCGGCCGTGGAGCACGTCCCAGGCGCCGGTGACGCCTACGTGGACCTGCTCGGCGATCTCGCCGTGCTTGGTGCCCTCCCTTCCGAGGATGTTCCTCGACGATCCCACGAAGTCGCGTACAACCTCCAGTTCGCCCATGGCGTCCAGAAAGGCCCGATCCTGCTCGCTCAACACATCGGCGAGTTCGCGCGCTCGATTCGCCTTCTCCAGATCGGCCCAGACCGCGGAAACCTGCGCGGCGACTTGGACCCCGCTCCCAACCAAGGGCGTCCGCTTCACAGTGCGACCTCCTGGCGAAGCAGCTCGCCGAGGGACCGAACGTGATTGACGAGACCGGCGAGACGCTCCTTCTGGCCGCGATCGAACCGTTCGTAGTCGTTCGGGGCATTGTCTCGGAGCCAGCCGAGGACAGCCAGCGTGCCGTCGGTGTGTGTCCTGGTGCTCGCCGCGAGTCCCTCGATCTCACGGCTGGCCGTCCGCAAGGAACGGATCTCCCCTTCGACCCTGACACGCTCTTGAACGGCCCGCTGAGCCAACTCGCGGTTGCGGTAGTGAAGATAGATGCCCGAGCCCGCTAGCGCGAGGCCGCCGATGGTCCAGCCCACCGGTCCGGCCAGGGCCAGCAGGGCGTTTCCGGCCGCCATGCCGCCGCCGCCGGCCGCGAGGGCCCCGCCGCCCAGCCAAGCCAGGGCGGCGTTGGTGGCGGCGGCGCCGGACAAGGCGGAGATGGCCGTCCCCGTCGACGCCGTGCCGAACGTCGTCGCCACGGCCATGGCCAACGACGGACCGAAGGCGGCCAGTCCGACCCCGGCGGTGGCGCCGGCCAAGCCGGTGCCGCCGCCCATCGCCGCGGACTTCGCGGCTTCCGCCTCGATCCGATGCGCGGCGTCCTCGAACCGATCGACGTCGACGCGATACTCGCGCACCGAACTGTCGAACTCCCGGGGTGAATTCGCCAGTCGGTTCACATACGCCGCGATCGGCTCGACGACCTCGACGACGGCCCGCTGCCGCTGTTCGAACAGGCGCACGCTCGCCTGTGCGACTTCCTTGCGAACGGCCTCTTGCTCGGCGAGTGATGCCCGGAGCTTATCGACAGCCTCGCGCCGCGCGGAAGCAGTGAATGCCGCTACGCCCAACTGCCCGGCCGACTCGGCGGACGAGACGACCGCATCGGCGACCGCTCCACCCAACCTCCCCAGCGTCCCGGGCCTGTCCATCGATGCGCCGGACTCCCGCTTCCTCACGGCAGCGCGTAGGCCACGAGCGAGCCCGGGAACCCCGTCTGGATGCTGCCGATCTGCACGACGATGTACTGCTTCCCCTCGTGCAGGTAGGTCATCATGCCGTACTGCCCGGGTGCGGGCAGCTCGACGCTACCGAGGATCTCCCCCGTGTACTTGTCCCGCCCGTGCAGCAGCAGCGGCGCGTCGGGCACGATCTGGCGCGTCCCCTCGCTGAGCGAGCGGGTCTGCACGAGGAGGTCGCCGGCAACCAGTTGGATCGAGAAGCCGGCGCCGCCCACGTTCGGGACCTCGACGCCCGCGAGGCGCGGGTTCTCGCGGATGACCTGCGCGGTCTCGCCCACCGGCAGCGACCACGCCTTGTCGCCGGTGTTCATCCGGTAGGCGGTGAGCTGGTTGTCCATCGGCTTGTAGAGCCGCAGGCCGTCGATGCGCGGCAGGCCGGACACCGAGACGAACGGCTCCTGCTCGGGGGTGGGGCGGCGGAAGCCGCCGGGCAGCCACGCCGCGACGGTGGTGCCGGTGGTGGGGGTCGAGTTGGGGGTGGCGCCGCCGGGGCCGGGGCGCGCGTACTCGGGGTTGTCCTCGTCGACGCCGCCGGTGGGCCGCATGAACGACGGGGCGTTGCAGCTCCGGCGGTGCGAGCTGAACATCATGCCGGTGCTGGGGTCGCCGACGGGCGGGTGGGGGATGACGTTGCCGCCGCCCTGGCAGCCGACGTTGTTGTAGAAGTCGTTGGTGTGGTTCTCGGGCAGCGCGGGCACGTAGAGGCCGCCGACGCGGTAGTGCTCGAGGATGGCCAGCGCCTCCTGCCGCAGCTCGGGCGTGTAGTCGATGACGAACTCCTCGGTCAACCCGGTCAGGATGATGGGGTCGACGGGCTCGGGCCGCGTCGGGTACGGCTGCCGGGGCGAGGTGTAGTTGCCGGGCACCTCGGTCTGGATGACGTCCCGGTCCTCGATGGGCCAGATGGGCTCGCCGGTCTCGCGGTTGAAGGCGAAGACGAGGCCCTGCTTGGTGTTCTGGATCAGCGCCGGAATCTCCTCGCCGTCGACCGTCAGGTCCATCAGCATCGGCGGCGTCGGCAGGTCGTAGTTCCACTGGTCGCTGCGGTGGATCTGGAAGTGCCAGCGCCGCTCGCCCGTCTCGACGTCGAGGGCGAGGACGCTGCCACCGAAGAGGTTGTCGCCGGGCCGGTGGCCGGCGTAGCTCTGGACCGTCGAGGCGTTCGTCACCAGGTAGACGAGGCCCAGCTCGGGGTCGGCGGAGGCCGGCGCCCACGTCGACATGTCGCCCGACCACTGCCAGGCGTCGTTGTGCCACGTCTCGTGCCCGAACTCGCCGGGGCGCGGGATGACGTGGAACTTCCAGAGCACCTCGCCGGTGGCGGCGTCGACGCCCATGATGTCGCCGGGGACGTTCTCGATGCGGGTCTGCCCGTAGCTGGGCTGGTGGCCGACGAGCACCACGACCACGCCGTTCACCACGATGGGCGGGGCCGAGGCGGTGACCATGCCGAGCTCGCGGGGGATGCCGTAGCCGGGGTCGTAGCTGGCCGCGCGGTCGAGCCAGCGCCCCCAGTCCTCGACGAGGGGCGGAATGAGGTCGAGGCCGCCCGACTGCGGGAAGCCGTCGAGCGGGATCTGGCGTCCCCAGTTCTCGAGCGGACGGCCCGTCTCGGCGTCGAGCGCCCACAGGAAGAACGCGGGGCTGGTGACGAAGATGACCCCGCGGCCGTTCACCTCGGCATAGGCCACGCCCTTGCCGTAGGCCTGCCGGGGCGAGCGCAGGTGCCGGACCGTCTCCGGCTCGCGGAACGACCACAGCGTCTCGCCGGTGGCCGGATCGATGGCCACCACCTGCCGCCGGGGCGACGCCACGGTGTAGACGACGCCGTCGACGTAGATCGGGGTGGCCCGGTTGAAGTAGTCGAGGTTGGGGCCGTAGTTGTCGCCCCGCCAGATCCAGGCCACCTCGAGGTCCGAGAAGTTGTCGCCGTCGATCTGGTCGAGGGCCGACGAGCGGGTGTGCCCGGCGTCGCCGCCGAGGTAGCGCCACTCGCCGTTCTCGGTCCCCGTCAGGCGCTGCGCCGAGGCGGCCGTGGCCAGCAGCAGCACGGCGGCGCCGGCCGCGAACCGGAGCGCCGCCCGCGATGTGAAGCGTTCAGACATGATGTCGTCCATTCATTCGCCGGAGTGACTTCGTTCGCGCAACTCGATTCGCCGCCATCCTACCGCGTCAGGGAACAGCCGTCCAAGAGGGTCGCCAGCTCGCTTGCCCGCGCTGGAACCTGTCGAGCGACGGGTGCCGCGGCCCCGCCGAACCCGCCGGCGAACATCGACGCCCCGGACGCGGGATGTGGTGACGACCTGGCGGGCGTCACCCGTGCCACGTGTCGAACGCATGAAGCCGCAAGAGACAGGTTGCGCCTGGGGTGCAGCGGCCAAATCCACGCAGATCACGGTCCCGAGGGCCGGAGCGGGTGGCGCCGGGCAATCAGACAGGACCCGATTCACTCCCCCCGCAGGAGGGCTTTCGGGCGCGGGTGAGCGGCTGGCGTTACACGGTGGCGCTACACGGCCGACAGCTCCCTGAACGTCCCGGTGCTGTCGCCGATGCGCTCGACCGGCACGCCGAGCTTGCCCAGCAGCGTCTGGTAGAGGTTCGTCAACGGGGTGCCCTCGGGATAGCGGAGGTGACGACCGCCCTTCAGCGTGCCGGCGCCGCCGCCCGCGACCAGGATCGGCAGCCCGAGCGGGATGTGCAGGTTGCTGTCGCTCATCCCGCTGCCGTAGAGCAGCGTCATCTGGTCGAGGAGCGAGCCGTCGCCGTCGGCGGTCGCCGCAAGCCGTTCCAGGTAGTAGGCGAGCAGCCCGGTCTGGAACATCTGCACCCGGGTGAGCTTCTCGAGCCTCTCCGGGTTGTTCTGGTGGTGCGACAGGGGGTGGTGCTGGTCGGGCACGCCAATCTCGGGGAACGTGCGGTTGCTCAGCTCCTTGCCGATCATGAACGTGACGACGCGGGTGAGGTCCGACTCGAACGCCAGGACCTGCAGGTCGATCATGAGCTTCGCGTAGGCCTCGAAGCTCTCGGGGACGCCGCCGGCCGGACGCTCGAACCGCGGCAGCTCGCGGCCGCTCTGCGCCTCCGCCCTCTGGATGCGCGTCTCGACGTCGCGGATCGCGTCGAGGTACTGGTCGAGCCTCGCCCGGTCTCGCGGCCCGAGGTCGCGGCGCTGCTCGACCACGCCGTCGCGGACCGAGTCGAGCAGGCTGCGGTTGCGCCTCAGCCGGGCCGCCCTCGCCGCGGGGTCGGTGCTCTCGCTGTCGCCGAAGAGCCGCTCGAACACCGCGCGGGGGTTGCTCTCCATCGGCAGTGGCGCGGTGGGGGTGCGCCAGCACAGGGTGTTGACGTAGGCGCAGCTGTAGCCGACGTCGCACGCGCCGGCGAGCTCGGTGGTCTCGAGGCCCACCTCCAGCGTCCTCAACTGGGTCTCGCGCCCGAGCACGTCGCCGGCGATCTGATCGATCGACACCCCCGCCCGGAAGTCGACCCCCTCGGTCGGCTTCGCATGGACGCCGGTGAGGAACGCGCCGCCGATGCGGCCGTGGCCGCCCGCCGGCTCGCCCGGCAGGGCGACGGCGGGCCGGTTGTCGAGCCCCGACACCACGATCAGCTCGTCGCGCATCGCCGCGAGCGGGCCGAGGATGGGCGACGGCTCGAACCCGGCCCCCTCCGTCGCTGGCGTCCAGCTCTCCATCACCGCGCCCATGGGCACGTAGACGACGGCGAAGCGGGGAGTCGGCCGCGCCGCGGTGGTCCGCAGCGCCGCGTGGGCCGGCACCATGGCGTCGAGCAGGGGCAGCGCGACGCCGGCGCCGATCCCGCGCAGGACGGTTCGACGCGACAGCGCCTTTCGGGTGATGATCATGGCTCCGTGCTCCTCATCAGGAACGGCGTGCTCTCGACCACGCCGAGCACGATCGACGACCAGCGGTAGCCGCCCGGCTCGGCGTCCCGGACGATCCGGCGGATGGCGGGCATGTCGTGGGCCTCGAGGCCCCGGCCGAGCGCGTAGGTCATGAGCCGGGCGGTGACGTTCGTCACGAGCTCCTCGCCGCGTTCGAGAAGCATCCGCCGCAGGCCGGCCGGCCCCTCGAAGCGGCTCCCGTCGGGCAGCGCGGCGGCCGCGTCGACGGGGCCGCCGTCCTCGGCCGTGTCGCGCCACCGCCCGACGGCGTCGAAGTTCTCGAGGGCGAAGCCCAGCGGGTCCATCTGCGCGTGGCAGCTCGCGCACGCCGGGCTGTCGCGATGGCGCTCCAGGCGCTCGCGCATCGAACGTGCGCCGCCCACGTCGGCCGCCTCGAGAGGTGGCACGTCGGGCGGCGGGGGCGGCGGGGGCGCCCCGAGGATGTTCTCGAGCAGCCACTTCCCCCGCACCACCGGCGACGTGCGGTTCGCGTAGGAGGTCACGGTCAGGATGCCGCCGTGCCCGAGCAGCCCGGCGCGCCGGTCGCCGGCCAGGTGCACGCGCCGGAAACGGCTGCCGTGGACCCCGTCGATGCCGTAGTGCCGCGCTAGCCGCTCGTTCAGGAAGGTGTAGTCGGCCGTCAGCAGCTCGAGCAGGCCGCGGTCCTCCCGCAGCTGGGCCTCCAGGAACAGCTGGGTCTCGCGCCGGAACGCGTCCCGCAGGTCGTCGTCGAACTCGGGGAACGCGTTGACGTCGGGGGCCGCCGCGCGCAGGTTGCGCAGGTGCAGCCACTGCGACGCGAAGTCGGTGACGAGGGCCGACGCGCGCGGGTCGTCGAGCATCCGGCGGACGTGCCGCCGCCGCACCTCGGGGTCGCCGAGCCTGCCGTCCGCCGCCGCTGCCAGCAGCTCGTCGTCGGGGAGGCTGCTCCAGAGGAAGAACGACAGCCGCGACGCGAGCTCGAAGTCGCCGAGGTGGTACGCGGTGCCCGCCGGCGCGTCGACGGGGTCGCGCTCGACCCGCACGAGGAAGCTCGAATCGAGGAGGATGCGCTCGAGCGCGAACTGGATGCCGGCGTCGAACCCGCCGCCTGCCTCCTGACCGTCGCGATGGAACCGAAGCAGCGTCTCCAGCTCGGCCTCGGTCACCGGACGCCGGTAGGCGCGCGTGGCGAGCGCCGACAGGATCTCGCGCGCGCACGCCTCTGACTCGCTGGCGCCGGCGTCATCGGCGGGGCGGCAGATGAAGATCCGGCGCCGGCTGGCGGTGTCTCCCGCTCCCGTGGCGTCGTACGGACCCGCGACGTCGATCGCCTCGACGCGGGCCTCGGCCCCGCGGACCCCGCCGAAGGCGATGTTGCTCACCGGCAGGTACGCGGGCCTCACCCCCTCGGGGGCCACCATCTTCTCGACGAACGTCGCCGTGACGCGGTGCGACCCGGCCCTCACGCGCAGGCGGACCCGTAAAGGATCGCCCGGCGCCCGCGCCGGCCCGTCCGCCGACGGAGGAGGCCGGCTCGGCCCCCCGACGACAAAGAGATCGAGACGCTCGCCGTCCAGACGGAGGTCGAGCTGCTCCGTCTCGCGCAGGCGCCGTCCCCGCAGGCGCACGGTCACGACGTACTCGGCGTCGAGCGGGAAGTAGTGCCGCACGACCGCCCCGCCCCGGCTCCCGAAAGGCAGGTCGGGGCCGGCCCTGCCGTCCTGCAACCGGAGCCGCGACACGTCGTAGGTGGTCACCGACGGGCCGATGGCCGGGTCGCCGACCGCGAGCCGGCTGATTCCCGCCGCCGCCGACAGGTAGCGCTCGAGCAGGGCCGGCGACATCGGCAGCATGTCCGCGTTGTTGTCGAAGCCGTACGCCATGTCGTCGGGCGGCAGCAGGGCGCGGCCGTCGATCTCCAGGCCCAGCAGATCCCGGATCGCGTTCGTGTACTCGGTCCGGTTGAGGCGGCGCGCCGTCGGCCGGCCGGGACGCGGTTCGGCGGCGGCGGCGCGATCGATGGTGGCTTCCAGCCAGGCCGTGAAGGATGCGTACCGGGCCGGCTCGGGCCGCGGCCGACCCGCCGGCGGCATCGTCGCCGACCGCAGCTTGCGGATCACCCTCTCCCACGCCGCCGTGTCCCGGCCCACGTGGTGGAAGCCGTCTGCCTCGAACGAGAGGCCTCCGGTGCTCAGCCGGTCGTTGTGGCAGGTGACGCAATAGCGGTCCAGCAACGCGCGGTGGTCGGCGGGAACCGGGGTCGGCATCGCGGCGCCGGGCTGCTCTCGGGAAGGTGCTGCCGCCGCGGGCCAAACGAGGACGCTGACGCCGAACAACGCGGCGCCGAGGCCGGCCGGGAGAGTCCTTCGAGCGGCCCTTCCCATCGGTCGTGAGGTGTCGCTCATGATAGCGACCCCGGACGACGGCTGTCCACGGGAACCTGCGGCAGGGGCGCCGATCGACCGGAAGCTCGCAGGCCGGCAGAGTGCGAAAGGAGTCCGGGCCACAGAACGGCGGCGACTCCTGGCCAGGGACGCTGACGGGAATGAACTTGCCACGCGCCGAGCGCGCGGAGCCGCAGAAGACCGGCTGCGCCTGAAGTTGGCAACGTCATGTCGATCGCTGCCCAAGGAGTCGCCGACTCATGACGAGGAGGCGCTGACTCCCCGCAGGAAGCGCGGACGTCCGCCGAGGGCGCCGACGGCTGGAGGACGCGCCGATTCCTGGCGGACGGCGGGGGCGGCGGCGCGAGCCGCCGGTGCCACGGACGACGGTTCCGGGCTACGATGGGGCCGGCGGGAACATCGCCTTCTGGGGAGGAGCGCAGAATGGGACGCAGCGCTTCGGCTCTCGTGGCGCTGGCCGCGACATTGCTGTCGTCGAGCACGGCCCTCGAGGCGCAGGCCGACACGCCGCTCGTGGAAGCCGTGAAGAACCACGACCGCGCCGCCGTCGAAGCGCTTCTCACGGCGGGCGCCGATGTCGACGCGGCGCTACCGGACGGCGCGACCGCCCTCCACTGGGCCGTCCACCTGGATGAAGCCCCAATCGTCGCGCGGCTGCTCCTGGCCGGCGCGACGGTGGACGCGACGAACGAGTACGGGGTGACGCCGCTATCGATCGCCAGCGGCAACGGCAGCGCTCCCCTCGTCGAGCGGCTGCTCGAGGCCGGAGCCGACCCCAACCTCGCGCGGCCCACCGGCGAGACCCCCCTGATGCGGGCGGCGAGCACCGGCAGCGTCAGGGCGGTGGAGGCGCTCGTCGCGCACGGCGCGGACGTGAACCGGGCCGGCCCCGCGCTGGGGCAGACCCCCCTCATGTGGGCGATCTCGGCCCGCCGCCCTGCCGTGGCGGCGCGTCTCATCGTCCACGGGGCCGACGTCCTGGCACGCTCGGCCGGGGGGTTCACGCCGCTGCTGTTCGCGGCGCGGGAAGGCGACGCCGAGACGGTCCGGTCGCTGCTGGCGGCAGGTGTCGGCGTCGACGACGCGATGGAGGACGGCACGAGCGCGCTGCACCTGGCGACGCTGCGCGGCCACGCCGGCGCCGCCGGCCTCCTCCTCGAGCACGGGGCGGACCCGAACGACGCGGGGCCCAGCTACACCCCGCTTCACTGGGCGGCGGGGTCCTGGCAGACGGAGCTGAGCGGGCCGAACGGCATTGCCACGGAACGCGACCCCGAGTGGCAGGGGCTGCGCGGCGTCCCCGGCGACCGGGCCGGGTTCGTCCGGGCCCTGCTCGACCACGGCGCCGACCCCGACGCCCGGCTCGAGCGAATCCCGCCGCGGGCGGGGTACAGCCAGCTACGGGTGGAGCACCGCGTGGCGGGGGTGAGCCCGTTTCCCGGTGCGACCCCGTTCCTGCTGGCGGCGATGGCCGCGGACGTCGAGGTCATGCGGGTGCTGGCCGAGGCCGGGGCCGACCCGAACCTCGCCGCCGACGACGGAACGACCCCGCTGATGCTGGCCGCCGGCCTCGGCCGCTACATGGCCGAGACCCTCGTCACCGAGGCCCGCTCGCTTGAGGCCGCCGCCCTCGCGATCGAGCTCGGCGCCGATGTCGACGCGGCGAACGAGACCGGCAGCACCGCCCTCCACGGCGCCGCCCACGTCAAGTCGGACGCGCTGGTACGGCTGCTCGTCGAGCACGGGGCCTCGCTCGACCCGGTGAACGCCCGCGGCCAGACGCCGCTCGCCGTCGCCGAGCTGTCCCGGGCCGGCAGCG
Source organism: Vicinamibacterales bacterium (assembly GCA_965207675.1). Lineage (GTDB taxonomy): Bacteria > Acidobacteriota > Vicinamibacteria > Vicinamibacterales > UBA8438 > JAJEEA01. Next base: position 478,970 of record CBDBMY010000011.1, on the reverse strand, counting down.
CCACGACGGCGACCCGGTCGAGCACCGGCGACCTGCTCCGCGCCCTCGGCGCCAGCACGGCGACGGACGATGCGCCGCCGCGCTGACCGCTCAAGAATAGTCCGCGAAGTCGCCGGCGCGGGGAGCGTCAGCCGGCTCCGCCCGCCGCCCGGCCGACGCTCCGGGAGTTCGCGCCGTACTCCGGCGGACGCCGAAGGAGCCGTCACCATGGACGATACCGGAACCACCTACACGGGGCCGCTCGGCTCGCGGATCCACGTCCTCCGCGCCGATCTCAGGGCGCCGTCATGTAATCGAGGGTCAGGTTGGTCAGGGCCCGCACCCCCACGAGCAGCGCGCCCTCGTCGGCGAAGAAGTACGGCGAGTGGTTCACCGGCGCGGTGGCCGGGTCCTGGTCCTCGGGGGTGACCCCGAGGAAGAAGAACATGCCCGGCACCTCGTGCTGGAAGTACGAGAAGTCCTCGGCAACGGTCATCAGGTCCTGCACCACGACCGGGTCGTCGCCGGCCACCCGCTGCAGGGTCGGCACCATGCGTTCGGTCAGGGCGGGGTCGTTGACGGTCACCGGGTAGCCGTGGGTGATCTCGACCTCGGCCGTCGCCCCCGCGCTCGCCGCGATCTGCTCGGCCGTCCGGCGGATGCGCCGGTGGATGTCCTGGCGCACCCCGGCGTCGAACGTGCGGATGGTGCCCACCATCTCGACCTCGTCGGGAATGATGTTGCCCCGCACCCCGCCGTGGATGCTGCCGATGGTGATGATGGACGGCGTGAGCGTGATCGGAAGCTGGCGGCTGGCGATGGTCTGGAGCCCCAGCACGATCTGGGACGAGACGACGATCGGGTCGACCCCGCCCCAGGGCGCCGCGCCGTGGGTCTGCCGCCCGCGCACCACGATGCGGAGCCAGTCGGCGCTGGCCATGGCGCTGCCGGCCCGGTAGGTCAGCTGCCCCACCCGGTTCGGACCGACGTGCAGCCCGAAGATGACCTCGGGCCGCGGGTTCTCGAACGCGCCCTCCTCGAGCATCAGCTCGGCGCCGCCGCGCTCGCCCTCCGGCGCCCCCTCCTCGGCCGGCTGGAAGATGAACTTCACGGTGCCCGGCAGGTCATCGCGCACCGAGGCGAGGACGTCGGCCACCCCCATGAGGATGGCGACGTGGTTGTCGTGGCCGCAGGCGTGCATGACCCCGACCTCCTGCCCGTTGTAGATGGCCCGCTCGCGCGACGCGAACGGCAGGTCCACCATCTCGGTGACGGGCAGCGCGTCCATGTCGGCCCGCAGCGCGACCACCGGCCCGGGCCGCCCGCCCCGCAGGGTGGCGACGACGCCGGTGTGGGCCACCTCGGTCCGCACCTCCATGTCGAGCGAGCGGAGGTGGTCGGCCACGAGGGCCGCAGTGCGGAACTCGCGGTTGCTCAGCTCGGGATGCTGGTGGATGTCGCGCCGCCACGTCACCACCTGGGGCTCGACGGCGCGGGCGCGCTCCTCGGCCGCCTGCCGCAGCGCGTAGACGTCGGCGCCCTGGGCCAGGGCCGGCGATGCGGCGCAGGCCAGCAGCGCGATGGCGGCCCCCGGCAGCATCATCGTCGCCGCCGGGCGCCAGGCTCGCGGCGCGCGCCGCGGTCGCTCGATTCGGTATCGATTCACAGGTCTCCTCCCGTCTGCCTTCCTCCATTCTCCATCAGATCGCCGGACCGGTGATCCGCCGCGGCACGCGTCCGTTCCCATCGGATCGGCGGCAGGTCAGGCCATCCGCCGACGCCGGGGCGGAGGCGCGGGGGGCCGGTCCGGGGGCGCTTGGGCGAGAGCCGGGGAAGTGATACAGTGGGCGGATGAGCGCGGCCGGCGGCCCCAGGACGGGCCGAGGCTGGCTCCGATCCGACAGGCGCCGGCGACACGTCATCTCCCGCGACGGCCTTGCGGGAACGTGTCGCGCGGCCGGGCATCCCGCCCAGTACATGCCGGTTCGGATCGAGTCCGTGGGGACACGTCGCGTTCCGGACCTCGCGAGCGACCGGAGCGCGCCTCGCGGCACACGTAGCGAACGCATTCTGGAACCTTGGCGTCCCGGGTGAGGGAACGCGGCTTGGCGACTCGCCGCCGGGCGGAGTCGAGCCCCCCGCACCGGACGCCTTTTTGCGCCGCATGACGGTCCGTCGAGGCCCAACTCGTCTCGCCCCGGCCACCGGATCGCGTCGACGCGGAGGCTCGAGAACATGCACGACGCGACTCACGTCAGCCGCGGTTCGGCGTCCGTCGACGGTCCGAAGCGCGTCAAGTACGTGCGGAAGCTCGACCAGATCGAGCAGCTCTCCGCGCAGGAACGCGACCGGCTGGGGCCGGTGGCCGACCGCTACGTCTTCCGCGCCAACGACTACTACCTCGACCTCATCGACTGGGACGATCCCGACGACCCCATCCGCCAGCTCATCATCCCGCGCGAGGAGGAGCTGACCGAGTGGGGCAAGCTCGACGCGAGCAACGAGGAGTCGGTCACCGTGGCCCGCGGGGTGCAGCACAAGTACGTCGACACGGTGCTGCTGCTCTGCAACGAGGTCTGCGGGGCGTACTGCCGCTACTGCTTCCGCAAGCGCCTCTTCATGGACGAGAACGACGAGGCCACCAACGACGTGACCGAGGGGCTGCGCTACATCGCGGAGCATCCCGAGGTCACCAACGTGCTGCTGACCGGCGGCGACCCGCTGCTGATGAGCACGCGGCGGCTCGTGGAGATCTTCGACGCGCTGCGGGCGATTCCCCACGTGCAGATCATCCGCATCGGGTCGAAGATGCCCGCCTTCGACCCCTACCGGGTGCTGCGCGACCCCGATCTGCAGGCCGCCTTCCGCAAGTACTCCACGCCCACGCAACGCATCTACCTGATGGCCCACTTCGACCACCCCCGCGAGCTGACCGACCTCGCGATCGAGGGCATCGACACCTGCATTCGCAACGGCGTCATCTGCGTCAACCAGTGCCCGCTCATCCGCGGCATCAACGACGACCCGCGGGTGCTGGCCGAGATGTACGCGAAGCTGTCGTACATCGGCTGCCCGCCCTACTACCTGTTCCAGGGCCGCCCCACCGCCGGCAACGAGCCCTACGAGGTCCCCCTCGTCCAGGGCTGGTCGATCTTCCAGCAGGCGCTGACCCGGGGGTCGGGCCTCGCGCGGCGGGCCCGCTACTGCATGTCGCACGAGACCGGCAAGGTCGAGGTGCTGGGCATCGACGCCGAGCACGTGTACCTGCGCTACCACCAGGCGAAGTTCCCCGACGACCTCGGGCGGTTCTTCATCCGCCGCCGGAACGACGAGGCCTACTGGCTCGACCAGCTCGAGGTCGTCGACCGCGAGCCGGTGCACGCCTGAGCCGGCGCCGGGGCAGGGCGGCAGACCCGACCCGATGCCGGCAGGAACTCGGCCCGCGGGCTTGCCGCGGTTGCGCGGTCGGTTTCGGACGACGCGCCGGGTCCTCGCGTCCTGGTTCCCCGGCCACGCGCGGGCGGTGGTTCGGGCCTTCGTGCTCGGCGCCGTCGCGGGCGCCGGGAGCGATGCCGCCGCGCAGGGCAACGTCGCGGGCGACCGGGCCGCGCTCACGGCGCTCTACGACGCGACGGGCGGTCCGGACTGGACCGATCGCACCAACTGGACTTCCGACGAGCCCCTCGAAGCGTGGCACGGCGTGGCTACCGGCGCGGATGGGCGGGTCGCGACGCTCGCGCTGCCCGAGAACGAGCTCGCGGGAACGCTGCCGGCGGCGCTCGGGAACCTCACCCGCCTCAGGCGCCTGGACCTCGGCGGCAACCGGCTCGCAGGGTCGATTCCGGTCGAGCTGGGCGAGCTGGTCGCGCTCGAGGAGCTGTCGCTCTGGAACGACGACGACCTCCTGGATCCCGACGACGACGGCCTGACCGGCGCGATCCCGGCCGAGCTGGGCAACCTCGCCAACCTCACGCGGCTCGATCTCCGCGAGAACGACCTGACCGGGACGATCCCGGCCGCGCTGGGCAGGCTGACCCGCCTGCGCGAGCTCGACCTCGGGCGAAACGAGCTCACCGGGGCAATCCCGGCCGAGCTGGGGAACCTGACCCGCCTCCGCCGGCTCGACCTCGGCCGCAACCTGCTGGCCGGGGCGGTCCCCGCCTCGCTGGGGCGCCTGACCCGCCTGGACGAGCTGGTCCTCGGCGGCAACGACCTCGCCCCGGGGCCGGTGCCCGCGTGGGTGGGCAGCCTGCGCCGGCTCTCGGCGCTGTCGCTCTCGCGCGCCAACGTGACGGGGCCGTTTCCGCCGTGGTTGGGCGACCTCGCCGACCTGCGACGGGTGGATCTCTCCTACAACTGGGACCTGTCGGGGCCGCTGCCGCCGGGCCTGGAGCTGTCGCATCTCGATCGGCTCGACGTCTTCGCCACCCGGGCGTGCGCCCCCGCGCCCTGGCTGAGCTGGATGGAGGCGATCGACTTCGCGGGCGCCCTCTGCGGGTCGCGGCCCGACGTGATCGACGTCGCCGTCTTCCACACCCCCGCCGCCCGCGAATCCGCGGGAGGCCCGGACGAGATCGAGGCGGAGATCGATCTCTACGTCGCCGAGACGAACCAGGCCCTGGACGAGGGCGGCGTGCGCGCCCGCATCGCGCTGGTGGCCAGTGAAGAGGTGGACTACACCGAGGCCGGCGAGTACGAGATCGACATCGAGCGGCTCGCGGACCCGTCCGACGGCCACCTCGACGGCGTTCATGCCGTGCGAGACCGCGTCGGAGCCGACCTCTTGCATCTCATCGTGGGCGATCTCGACGTGTGCGGCGTGGCCCAGCTCGGCGGCCCTGTCGGCATCACCCTCCACGGCTGCGGGGGCCGCACCCTGGCGCACGAGCTGGGGCACAACCTCGGGCTCCACCACGACCGCTACGAGCTGGCGCATCTGGCGCGACGGGCGCTGTCGCTGCATCCCGGCTACGGCTACGTCAACCAGCGGGGGCTCGACGCCGGCGCCACGGCCGACGACCGGTGGCTGACCATCATGGCCTACTGGTCGCAGTGCAATGCCCTGAGCGTCCGCTGCACGTCGCTGCTCCGTTACTCGAATCCGCGGCAGGTCTGGCTGGGCGACCCCCTGGGCGTGCCGGCCGACGTCGACTCGATGGGTGACGACGGCCCCGCCGACGCGGCGGCGCTGCTCGATGCCACCGTCCCCGTCGTGGCCGGCTGGCGGCGGAACCCCGCCAATGGGGCGCCCCTGGCGGTCGGGAGGCTGCCGGACCGCACGCTGCAGATGGACGCGGGCGTGGAAGTCGTCGACGTGTCGGGGGCGTTCCGCGACCCGGACGGCGACGCGCTGACCTACGCGGCCGCCTCGTCGGCCCCGGCCGTGGCGCGGGCCCAGGCTGACGGGGCGCGGGTGACCCTCACGCCGGTCGCCACCGGCGCGGCGTCGGTCGCCGTGACCACTACCGACGCCGTCGGGCCCGGCAGCGCGACGCAGCGCTTCACGGTGACCGTGGTCCGATCCGCCACCACCTTCACCGACCACCCCCTCCTGCCCGGCGTGACCCCGGTCAGGGCGGTGCATCTTCTGGAGCTGCGGGCACGCACCGACCGCGTGCGGGCGGGCCTCGGCCTGCCGGCGTTCAGCTGGACCGATCCCGTCCTCACGTCCGGCTCCACCCCGGTCAGGCGGGTGCACCTGACCGAGCTCCGCACCGCGCTCGACCAGGCGTACCAGGCATCGGGCCGGCCGGCGCCGCGCTACACCGACCCCGGGGTGCGGGCCGGAGCCACTGTCATCGCGGCAGCGCACGTGATGGAGCTGCGCGCCGCCGTCATGGCGCTGGAGTAGGCTGCGCGGGGCCCTCGACCGGGTTCCGGTGGGTTGCCGAGAATCTGGGCTAGAATCCGGGCGAGCCCCTCACATTGATGCCCCCGCCCGACACCCCCGAACCATCCGTTCCCGCCGCCGTGACCATCGCGGCTCCCGACGGCCGAACCTTCCGGCTCGCGAGACCCCGGCCGGCAGCAGGACCGTGGCGCCCCCACGAACGGGCGGCGGCGCGCACACTGGGCTGGCAGGAGCACGAGCGCCTGTTGCCCCCCGAGGCGTTCGATGACGAGGCCGCCGAAGACGAGGACTTCCATCGGCTGCTCGACAAACCCGACCCCGCCCTGACGGGCCCCGACAGCAGAACGGTCGGGTTGAGACTGCGCAGCAGTTGCGCCGGCTGGGCTCGACGACCGGAACCGGCCGAGCTCTACGCCGCGATACGGTCCGGCCGCCCTACGGAACGCGAGAGGAGCCTGCTCCGGATGTGGGCGAACGAACCCGAATGGCTGGAGCTGATCCAGGCGTGGGCGGAACGTGTCTACACGCTCCGCGAGCTGGTCGCGGCGCTGCACCGGGCCGGAATCACGAGATCGAGGCACTCGCGCACGCTCAACCGATGGGCGGCGCGAAGACCCCCGGCCCGCTGAGCGCCCGATGACCACGCTGCCCGGACTCACCCTGCCCTCGCCGGCCCGGGAGCTGTGGCTGAGGAGCAGGGACGTCCTCAGCGACGGCCTGAGGCAGATCCAGGAAGGCGGCCCCGAGTACGCCCTCGGCGGGGGCACGATTCTGGCGGCCCGATGGGGGCACCGGAGCAGCTTCGACGTGGACATCCTCGTTCCTCCCGACACGCCGCTGCAACGCGGCGAGGACCCCGCGGCAACGGACTTCGTGCGGGCCATCCGGGGCATCGGCGGCGAGCCTCACTACAGCCGGGAGCTCGGCAAGCTCAAGATCGGCTTCCCGAACGGGAGCCAGATCGACATCTGGGCAAGGACACCGATCTTCGGAGGCGCGACCACGCGCGAGCACGTCGAGGGAAGGGCGGAAGCGGTGCTGTCGAGCGCGCAGATCCTCAGAGGCAAGATCGAGCGGGGCGACATGAACCTCGTGCGGGACGTCTACGACGTGGCGACGGCCCACACGTGCGACACGACCGCGCTCGAAGCCGCCGTCAACGCCATACCCCGGCCGCTGGCCGAAGGCCTGGCCTGGAGCTGGCACCACGCCAACCCCGCCCTCCGCGAGGACGCGGCCACGCAGCTCCACGGAACCGGCGAAGCCGACCTGCAGCACCGCGATCTCGGCACCCGCGCGGCCGCCGCCATACACGCGGCGCTGTACGAGACGATGACGATCGAGGTGTCGCCGCGGTCGATCGCCGTCGAGATGGCCACCTGCGGGGGCGACATTCGACGCTATCCGATGGCCCCGGAGGACGCGGACCGGGAGTTCGAAGAACGCGGGCTGAACGCCCACCTGGCGAACAAGGGCCCCGGCGCCGACGGAATCCGCGAACACGCCAAGACCCGGGCCGCGGAGACTACGACGACCGTGGTCGTCTACAGGGAGGAGAGAGACGCGGCGACCTTGCATGAACCCCGCTGACGAAGACGCGTCATCGCGCCGGCCGGGCGGCAGCCGCTTCTCCGGGGGCTGAGACGTTGTCGGTGCACGTCGGCTCCGTCGAAGCGCTGCGGCGCGCCCACCCCGAGCTGCTCCGCCGACACGACCGTCATCGTCGCCGAGGTCGAGACGGCGGTCGCGGGATCGCGGGAGGGTGCACCACAAGGAAGTGGGGGGATTCATGCGGCCAAGAAGGGAGCATCGAGGGTCTTTGCCGCGCGGCGGTCGCGGCCGACGTCGACGCCTTCCCCAACGAGGAAACGTGAATGCCCAGGACTTCGAGACGCTCTTCCCCACCGTTCACTGTCGAGCGCTCGCCACCGCCAGCCAGGCGGTCGAGGTGATTTGGCGCACAGCGTTCGTAGCCGCCCTCACGGCCGAAGTCGATGCGCTCTTCAGTCCGGTGAGCGTCCACCTCTTCGGTCTCCACGCACTCGAAGAGCGCCTCGCCCTTGCGTTTTTTGCTTGACAACTTTTCGCGGCCAGTCCGCGTGTTTTCCGGGACGCGACCAGGAATGCCCTCTGACACCCCTCAGCGCCCGCAGGCTGCACGACCCCGACCGCGAGACCGAAATCGGTCGTCCCGCGGCCCGTTCGGGCCGCTGACGCGAGTACAAGCCGCTCAAAATCAATGGGTTACGATGGGGCATGCACCCTGAGACCACACCCGACGCGCCTGCGTCACCGCTGCATCCCGCAGACTCCATCGTGCCCGAGAGCGACGCACCCCCGCCGCGGCCCTGGTGCCCCGACGGTCCCCAGGCGGAGGTCGTCGCGCTCGGCGACCGCATCGCCGAGCTCTCCGCCCGCATTCACGCGGCCACCTGGGAGCTGCTGAGCCTCATCCGACAGTTCGACGACAAGAACGGCTGGGCCGGCTGCACGTCGTGCGCCGAGTGGCTGGGCTGGCGCACCGGGCTCGAGCCGGGCGCGGCACGCGAGCACGTGCGGGTGGCGCGCGCCCTCGCCGACCTGCCGAAGCTGAGCGACGCGATGCGGCGCGGCAAGGTCTCCTACTCGAAGATGCGCGCGGTCACGCGGGTGGCGACGCCGGAGACCGAGGACGACCTGCTGAACGTGGCGCTGTCGGGCACCGCCGCCCACGTCGAAAAGATCGTGCGGGCGTGGCGGCGGACGGACGGCCTGGCCGAGCAGGCCGAGGATCGGCGGCGGCACGAGACGCGGTCGCTACGGACGTGGGTGGACGAGAACGGGATGGTGGTGGTGCGGGGCCGTCTGTCGCCCGAGGTGGGCGCGGTCGTGCGGCGGGCGCTCGAGGCGGCGTGCGATCAGGCCCGCGGCACCGGCGCCGCCGGCGCGCCGGCGGCGGCCGCGGACGGAGACGCCGCCCCCGGCGCGGAGGCGGAGGCGCCGTCGCTGGCTCAGCGGCAGGCGGATGCGCTGGGGGTGATTGCGGAGTGCGCCCTGTCGGGCGTGCTCGACCGGGGGACGGCGGGCGACCGCTACCAGGTGGTGGTGCACGTGGACGCGGAGGCCCTGACCGAAGCGCCCGACGCCCCCGAAGCGCCCGACGTTCCCCCGGGAACATCGGCGATGGCCGTGTCGGGGTCAGGGCCGCGCGACGGCGGACACGCTTCGGAGGGAACCCCGGCGGCAGCATCCGGATCGCAAGGACAAGGCGACCATCGCACGCGCGCTTCCGAGGAAGCCCCGGCGGCAGCATCCGGATCGCAAGGACAAGGCGACCGCGCCGACGTTCCCGCGGGAACGCCGGCGACGGCATCGCTCGCGCCCGTGCGGCGCGGCGACGGCCAGGAAGCACGCGCGGTGGCAGCTCGACGAGAGCCGGGGCCGTTCATGGGTCAGGCGGCCACGCCGGAACGCGGGGCGCCGTCGCGCCCGGGCTCGACCTCTTGTCCGGGGCCGCCTCTGGCCACGTCCACCCCGGCCGGGCGCCGCCAGACGGTGCTGGAGGAGGCGGGGGGCATCCACATCTCGTCGGAGACGGCGCGGCGGCTGGCCTGCGACGCGGCGACGGTCGGGATGCAGCACGGCCCCGGCGGCGAGATACTCGCCGTCGGCCGGCGGACGCGGACCATCTCGCCGGCCCTGCGCCGGGCCCTGAACGCCCGCGATCGCCGGTGCCGGTTTCCGGGGTGCCGGAACGTCCGGGTCGATGCTCACCACGTCAGGCACTGGGCCCACGGCGGGGCGACGGCGCTCGACAATCTGGTCCTCCTCTGCCGGCGGCACCACCGGGCGGTCCACGAGGAGGGGTTCCGGGTCACGCTGGATGCGGCCGGAAACGTGGAGTTCGTTGGGCCGGACGGCCGTCCGCTGCCGGAGGCGCCGGCGCCGCCGGAGTGGACGGGTCGGCCGTTGGCGCCGGTGAGGGCGCGGCTCGAGCGGGACGGCGTCTCCATCGACCCCGACACCCTCACGCCGGACTGGCGCGGCGAGCGCCTGGACCTGGATTGGGTGATCCACCAGTTGTGGCGTCCGCGCCCGCCGGCCGACGCCGCCTGCGAGCGGCAGGCGGCCGACCAGTCCTGAGCGCGAGCACCGCGATGGCCGTTTCCATGGCAGCCCGTGTCGGCCGCCCGGCCGACCCCGCAATGCTCTGCATGAGAAGCCGGCGCGCGCGTGGCATGATGAAACCGGGTCGAGGGCTGGAGGTATCCCGTTCATGGCTGAGCCCGGCGTGGCGTCCAGGTCCCGGGGCGAGCGGCAGCGAGCCGCCATGCGGAGACCGGACCCAGGAACGGCGCATCGACTGGTTCGAGCTGGCCGGCGGCGAGTACCGTCCCCTGCCGTCCGGTGACGACGGCGCGGTCGAGAGCCGGCTGTTCCCCGGTCTCCGCATCGCCGTCCCCGCCCTGCTCGCCGGCAACCCCGCCGCCGCGCTGGACGCGGTGAACCGGAGCATCGACTCACCCGAGCACTGCCGGTTCGTCGCCCGGCTCGCCACCCGGCGTAGCGGGGGCGACATCCCGTAAGCGCAGGGCCTCGTATTCCTTGTACGATCCACCAGCGGATCCGCCGGCCCGCAAGCTGCGCGTCGATGAGGAACTTCACCGGAACACCCTGGACGCGACGGTCATGGCCTGGCCGGTTCCGGAGCACACTCGAAGCCAAGTGAACGACGCCGGGGTGACCCTCGTCGATCCGTCCGCCTCGCCGCGGGACAAGTCGCGGGCTCGCACCATAGTCCACAACTGGCGCGCCTCGCACAGCTTCCCGCTGAACGCGCTCCAGGTGAACCTGCGACACGCCGTCGCCGGCTTCGGCGACGCGGCGCTCGTCGCCCAGCGGCTCAAGCGCATGTCGTCCATCGAAGCCAAGCTCCGGCGTTCCCACCACATGCAGCTCGCCCGCATGCACGACATCGGCGGCTGCCGCGCGGTCCTCCCGTCCGCCGACGACGCGCTCGCTGTCGTCCGCCAGTACGACAGAAGCCGGGCGCTGCACGAGCCGCTGAGGCGTTACGACTACCTCACGTCCCCGCGATACAGCGGCTATCGCGGCGTCCACCTCGTCTACGGCTACCGGACGAAGAGCGACGCCCATGCCGCGTACAGCGGGATGCGCATCGAGATTCAGCTCCGGTCGCGGCTGCAGCACGCGTGGGCCACCGCCGTCGAGACCGTCGGCACCTTCTCGGGCCAGGCCCTGAAGTCGAGCGAGGGCAACGAGGCGTGGCTGCGCTTCTTCGCCCTGATGGCGACCGAGCTCGCCTGCACCGAAGGGCTTCCCCCTGTCCCCGGCACGCCGGCCGAGCGCGAAACGCTGCGCCGCCAGCTCGTGCAACTGGCTGCGGAGATCAACGCCGTCGCTCGTCTGGAGGCGTACGGCCGCACCCTGCGAATACTCGAGGGCGACGTCCGAAACGGCCGCGCCGCCTACTTCCACATCTACCTGGATCTCGCCGGCCAGAATGTCCGCTGGAACGAGTACTCCGCGGACGAGCGCGAGGAAGCGATTCAGGCCTACGAAGAGATCGAGACCGCCATCCGACGCTTCCCCCGCGCCGAGACGGTGCTCGTACAGGTCGGCTCCGTCGAGGCGTTGCGGCGAGCCTACCCGAACTACTTCGCCGACACGAGCGTGTTCGTCGCCGAGTTCAAGAAGGCAATCAAGGGGCACGCGCGCTTGACCTGACGTGCACGCCAAGTGCGGCCGCCTGACCTGCTCCCACCGTGTCGGCGCCGTTCACCGTGTTCGTGGTGCAGGCCGTGGCTGACCCGCGTACCGTCCGGCGAAGCGCCACCGCCCTCCGAACGCCACGGTGGCAGTGACGCTGAGCACAAGCACCTGTGGCAAGGCCGATTGCACCCAGCACGGCGAGCCGTCGGCCTGCCACCGCCCCGCCCAACCGTGGAAGGGACTCGCCATGCCCGACGATTCCCTACGAATGGCAAACCAGCGACGTCCGGTCAAGCTCAACGAAGTCGTAGACCTCAAGCGCCGAGATGATCCGCGACAAGTTCCTCCGGAACACCCGTTCCAGTTCCCTGTTGCCGATATTGCCGGTCGCTATCAATAGCAGCTTGTGCGGGCGCCCGCGCAGAAGGAACGAATCGACGAAGTCCTCGTCCTTCGTGACCAGCACACACCGCTCGCGAACCGACAGATCGTTGATCGCCGCGTCCGAGGTGCGGTTGCCTGCAGGCAGGTCCCTGGTGTGCAGGGCCTCGTGTCCTTGGGCGATCAACCAGCTGGCCACACGGGCCGGGAGCTGCGCGTCGACCAGGAACTTCACGAGACGACCGCGCGCACCTGCTTGACCCGGCTCAGGCGGGCCGCGAAAGCCAGGGCGGCCAGGATGTCATCCGGCTCCAGGTCGTCGTAGTCCGACAGGATATCCTCGGCGCTCATTCCGGCACTCAACAGCGTCAGGATCATGTCGACGGGATACCGCAGTCCGCGAATGCACGGCTTGCCGTGACAGACCTCCGGGTCGATGGTGATTCGCTCCAGGAGTCTCGAAGAGTCGTCGCGACGTTCACCCACAGGCCGCTCCATCGTTCGCCCGGCAGTTGACAGATCCTGCCCGATCTAGCGACAGGCTGCTCTCGCAGCCATCTCAACAGCCCTGAACAGGGGGCTTCCGGGGAGAGGGTTGGGATCCCACCCCCGCTCATCCGGGAACATGCTGGAGGCTTGGCGAATCGTGCCATCGAGCTCCAGAAGCTCGGGAGGTAGCGCAGTCGTAAAGGCGAAGCGCTCCCCACCCCTTGTTCTTAGACCGTGTGTGCACGGCGAGCATTGCCGATACGTGAAGTGTTCGCAGGCCCCTGGGCCTCAGCGGGACCCGCGCGACGTGCGGCGCATCGAACGCCTGAAACGGGACAAGGCGAAGCTGATCGAGGAGCGGGACCGGTGGAAGCGCCGCAGCGAGCAGCTGGAGAAGGAGCTCGAGGCGGCCCGGCGCGCCGGCAAGCGGCAGGCGGCCCCCTTCGCCAAGGACCGGCGGCAGGGAAGCGGCGAGCGTCCGGGGCACGGCGCGGTGCGGACTACGGGAAGCAGGGGCGGCGCCAGCCGCCCCCGCGCGTCGACGAGGTCCACCGGCGCCGGTCCCGACGAGTTGTCCCGACTGCGGCGGCGCGGTCCGACGGGGTGTCGTCGCAGTATCAGGAAGAGCCCGGCGGTTCAGGCCCTCGTACGGCGTTTCGACATCGAGTCGGCCACTGCTCGCGGTGTCGGCGGCGGGTGCAGGGCCGGCCGCGCTGCAGACCTCCGACGCCTTGGGCGCCGCCGCCCCCCAACTGGGTCAACGTCATGGTGGTCGAGCTGCACACCGAGCTGCACGGCTGAGAAGGTCTTCTGGACACCCAGTTCGGACTCCGGGTGACCAAGGGCGGTCTGGTCCAACTGCTCACCGCAGCCGCCAAGGCGGCGCCGGCGTACCGCTGCGAGCAGGTCCGCCGCAGTCCGGTGGTCACGCCGGACGAGAGCGTGTGTGGGGGCTCAACCACTGGCTGTGGGTGTTCGCGACGCCGGAGACCACGGTCTACGCGAGCGACGGGCGGGGGTTCGAGCATGCGGCGGCGGTTCTCGGCCCCGACTTCTCCGGCGTGCTGGTGCGGGACGGTTGGGTGGCCTATCGTCAAGAACGCGCCGCACCAGACGTGTGTGGGTCACCTCTTGCGCCGCTGCGAGAATCTGCAGGTCGCTCATCCCGACAGCCCTTGGGCGGACAGGGTGCAGGCGGTCCTTCAGGACGGTCTCGCGTTGCGGGACCGCTGCAATGCGCGACATCCGAGCACGGTCTGGCGACGGCCCGCGGCCGACTGGTCGCCCGGATCATTCGCCCTTGGCCGCGGCCGAGCGTCCGCGAAGCACTTGGCCAACGAATTCCCGGCGGTGTTCCTCTTCCTGTGCGACCCGTCGATAGACGCCACCAACTGGCGGGCGGAGCAGCCATCCGCCCCGCGGTGGTCACCCGCAAGGTGTGCGGCGTCCCGCAAGGGCGCCGACACCCAGCAGGTGCTGGCGAGCGTGACGCGTACCGCCCGCCAACGCCGACTCGACCCCCGGCGCTGTTCACGAGCGCCCGCGCACCGGTCGTGCCCGATCTGCCGCCACCCGCCTGACCGCGGGCCCCTCGGATCCGGGATCCGCCGCCCATCATCTTCCGCCGCAACCGCCCCGCCCGCGACTCCAGGGGCCGCCGCCGGACCGCCGCCCGCTGACGACGTTCCGGGGATGCCCAACGCGCTTCGCGCGGCGTCCCTTCCCCGTCGCGGGCCTCGCGGCCGACGCCGACAACCGATGACGTCTCGCAGCATTGGAGCGCCAATCCGACAATCTTGCGTCACGCACACCTCGCCGCCGCCGTAACTCTCGGGAGCACAAGTCCACTCGTTACATTTCACGGGCGAAAACCGCTTCTGGACGCGGTAACCGAATACACCCCTTGTTCTGACCGTCACTTGGGATGTGTCGCTCCAGCACTCTGCAATGATTGGCTCACCCGCCGGCCAGCGACTCTCCGACTCCGGGAAGTCTCCCGGAAACACGGCCAAGTCATAGGTAGCGGCGGGACTACCTGCATCGCTACTTCCAGCCGGACCGCAGCCAACACCAAGGAGCAAAGTCAGAACAACGGAGAAGGCAGCGCCCCGCAGGTACCCGGACATTCGAACTCCAACGAAGAAGGCCCCACGAGGGGGCCTTCCGGGATCACGGCGAACCGTCACCGTCAGACGAACAGGCCCAAGGTCTTCATCTTCTCGCCGAGGATCTTCTCCGAGTCGGGCTGCCCCAGGAACTCCTCGATGAGGCTGGCGTAGACGCGGCGGAAGTCGACGGTGTGCTGCAGGTTGTCGCCGTGCACGAGCTCGGTGAGGCTCGGCGGGGTGCTGTACTGGCCGCCCTCGACGCCGCCGCCGACCACGAACGACACGTTGGCGGTGCCGTGATCGGTGCCGAGGTTGGTGTTCTCGGGCACGCGGCGGCCGAACTCGCTGTGGATGAAGACGGCCACGTCGTCCTGCTTGCCGAGGCGCTTCATCTCCTCGAAGAAGGACCAGACCGCGTCGGAGCAGTACTGCACCTGGCGGTTGTGCGGGCTCTCCTGGTTGACGTGGGTGTCGAACAGGCTGCCCTGCAGGCGGACGTAGTAGAGCCGGGCGGGGAAGTCGTTCTCGATCAGGGCCACGACCTTGTCGAGGTCGAGGAGGCGCAGGTCGGGGTTGCGGGTGCGGTTGTAGTTGTCCCAGGCCTGGCTGACGAGGGCCGAGGCGTCGCGGGCGCTCCGGTTCACGTCGAGCAGGAACTTGTGGGCGGCGGTGCGCGCCTCCTGCCCCGTCCCGAGGTGGTCCACGAAGGCCTGCTGGGGGTGGAAGACGGCGCGCGTGAACGCCGACGGCTGGTCGAAGACGACCGGCACGTGCTGCCGGGCCCGCACCGCGAGGCTCTGGGTGGCCGAGATGTTGACGAGGTAGTTGGGCGTCCCCGACGGGTCGAGGGCGTCGGCGGTGCGGCCGTACCAGCCGTACTCCTCGCCGCTGTTCGGCGCCCCGGTGTGCCAGTACGAGGCCGACGTGAAGTGCGAGAACGACGGCTGGTCGTAGCCGGCGCCGTGGATGACGGCCACGTTGCCGTCGTTCCACAGGCGGTGCATCCCGAGCATCGACTTCTGGAAGCCGAAGTGGTCGTCGACCTTGAGGACGTCGGCCTCGCGCACGCCGATGTTGGGCCGGTGCCGGTAGAGCGCGTCGTTGCTGTAGGGCACGAACGTGCTGAGCCCGTCATAGCCCCCGAACCACTCGAAGACCACGAGGATCTTGCCCTCGGTGGCGGCCATGGCCTTCGACGCCGCCCCGAACAGGGGGGGCAGGGGGCTCACCGCCCCGGCCAGCCCGAGGGCGATGCCGCGGGCGCCGATCTTCAGGGCCTCGCGACGGGACACGCCGCTCGCCTCGCACAACCGCCGGCCTCGATTCGTCATCGTCATGTCCCACCTCTAGTTGATCTGGTACTCCGGCGTGCTCATGATGAGATGCGCCACCATGCGCAACGGATCTTCCATGTACGTCTCGGCCCGTCCGATGTCCGACGTGCCCAGCTCCTCGTCCAGCAGCGCCACCAGCGCGTCGCGCATCGACGGCGCGATGGGCACCCGCAGGAACCGGCCCAGCAGGTAGTCTACCGCCTCGCCGGTGGTCGCCGCACCCGCATCGCGGATCATGCCGGTCATGTCGACCCGGGCCCCGCCGCGCGGGGTCGGAATGAGCTTGCGCACCGCCCGCTCCCACCCGCGGTAGGTCGACACGCGGGTGTTGAACAGCTCGTCCCGCTCGAGCGCGGCCAGGTCGAACGCCGACATGTTGGCCGGGTCGTCGAGGGCGATCGCGCTGCCGAAATCATAACCCTCCCGCAGCCGGTTGCCCACCTCGCCGGCGCCCCGGCGGGACAGGAAGTTCGGGTCGCGGAAGTTGACGATGTCGGGGAACAGGTAGTCGAAGGCCACGTTGCCCCGCTCCTGGATGAGGGCGGGGGTGATCCACGCCCGGCCCTGCGCCCAGCCCGCCACCGACGGCGGGTTCAGCAGGTGCTGGCCGAGGGCGGTGGTGGTCCGGTTGAAG
This sequence comes from Vicinamibacterales bacterium, assembly GCA_965207675.1. Taxonomy (GTDB): domain Bacteria; phylum Acidobacteriota; class Vicinamibacteria; order Vicinamibacterales; family UBA8438; genus JAJEEA01. Next base: position 462,482 of record CBDBMY010000011.1, on the reverse strand, counting down.
TCGGGTACGCCGGGGATGTCGTCGGCCCCGAGGTGCTTCAGCAGCGTGACCACGTGCTCGGCCGGACCCTTGATGTGGGCGCCGTAGCTCGCCTCGCTGTAGAAGTCGCGCGAGCGGAAGATGGTCGAGAGCAGCGGGCCGCAGCTCGTAGTCGTTGTCGCGGAGAATCGCCCCGAGCTCGCGCTGGAGGTCCGCGGACAGCTCCTCGCGCACGAAGAAGCGGTAGATCTTGGCCGCGATGTACTCGGCCGTGACCGGCTGCTCGAGGATGATGCGGAGCACGTCGACGCCGTCGAAGTTGCCGGTGCGGCCGAGGAACGTCTTGGGGCCGTCGTCGTGCTGGGCGGGGTGGACCACGAAGTCGAGGTTCTCGAAGTTCCAGCCGGTGAAGGCGCGGGCCGCCTCGCGGATGTCGGGCTCGGTGTAGTTGCCCACCCCCATGGTGAACAGCTCCATCACCTCGCGGGCGAAGTTCTCGTTGGCCGAGCCCTTCACGTTCACCCCGGCGTCAAGGTAGTAGAGCATCGCCGGGTCCTGGGCCACCGCGACGAGGAGGTCGCCGAAGTTGCCCGTCGCGTGCCGCTCGAACGTCTCGATCTGGACCAGCATCTTGCGGTAGTCGCGGACCTTGCTCTCGGCCGTCGCGAAGTGCCCGTGCCAGAAGAGGGCCATCTTCTCCTCGAGCGGCCGGTTGGTGTCGAGCATGCGCTCGGCCCACCAGTAGCCGACGCGGCGGGTCTCGAGCAGGGTCGCGCGCAGCCAGTAGAAGAAGCGGTCGGACACCGGCTGGGCATGGCGGTTGACCTGGTCGGGCTTGACCCGCACCCCCATGCTCTCGCCGTTCCGCAGCCCGAGGTCGGTGGCGGCGGGTCGGCTCGGCGGGAAGTTGAGCAGGCCCTCGTCCCAGAGCCCCGAGTGCTCGAACGGCGAGAGGTGGCCGTTCGCGGTGTCGTCGTAGTAGACGAGCGACCGCACCGCCTGCTCCGGGCCCAGTCCGGCGAGCTCGGCGACCTCCTCGGGCGTGCCCCCGAACCCGGCCCGGCCCAGCAGGTGCGCGGCCCGGTCGGCGTTCCAGTCCTCGGCGGCGATGGGCGCCAGGTCGTCGACCCACGACGCGGGTCCCGGCGACCAGGGAACCTGGGCCGACGCGGCGCCGCCGGCGAGCACGCACGCGAGCAACGCGCCGGCCACGGCCGCCGGCCGGTGGTGTCTTGTCGTCATCAGCGAATCCTCACGACATTCGATCCGGCCAATTCGTCCGGATCATGCCTTTATACCTCAAGGTCCGGCATCTGAATAGCCCGATCTGGTCGCAGCACCGCCGGAGCCGGCCGGTCACGGGTTGACGAGAGAGAGGGAATGCCCTCAGAGTGGCGGTGGAAAGGGAACCTGGTGGCTACACTGCACGTCGAGAACTTCCCCGACGACCTGTACTCGATCCTGCGAGACCGGGCCAGACGCGAGCATCGGTCCGTCGCCGAGGTCACACACCTGCTCGGCCAGGCCCTGGAGAACCGCGAACCTCTGCCCATTCTCGACCTGCAGGGCCTCGGCCGCGACTTGTGGGACGGAGTCGATGCAGCGGACCACGTCCGCCGCGAGCGGGACGCCTGGGACTGATCGCCGACTCGCCCGGCGGCAGCGTCACCACGGACACCGTCGTTTCGTTCAGTTTCCCGGCTCCCTGGTTCGCCATCCCTCGCGGACGCGAGGGTCGGCTACAATGCCGGCAGCAGGTGGACGTGATCCGCACCCGGCGATCACGAAGAGTCCGCCAAGAAGGAGCCACGAAATGAGAGTTGCATCCCCCACCCGAAGGTCCTTCATCGAGCGTGTCGCCCGAGCGGCGATCGTCGCCGCCCTCGGGCTGCTCCTGGTGTCGGCGCCCGCCCAGGCCCAGGACCTGAACGTGGAGTCGGCCACCGTGCTGAAGGAAGCGTTCATGGCCGACCTCGAGGTCATGCGCGAGAAGTTCCTCGGGCTCGCCGACGCCTTCCCGGCCGAGACCTACACGTGGCGCCCGATGGAGGGCGTGCGGTCCGTGTCGGAGGTCCTGATGCTCATCGCCAGCGAGGGCTACGGCTTCGTGCCGATGTCGGTCGGCGCCCCGACCGCCCTGAGCCGCGAGGAGTCCCAGGGCCTGCCCGCGGTCACCGACAAGGCCGAGGTCATCGACCACCTGACCAGGGGATTCGACTACGCGCGCGAGCAGCTCGAGGCGCTGGACCCGGCCACCATCACCAGCGCCCGCAACCTGTTCGGCCAGGAGCGGACCACCCCGGCGATCCTGTTCTTCGTGGGCGGGGACATGCACGAGCACCTCGGGCAGCTCATCGCGTACGCGCGGACCAACCGCATCGTCCCGCCCTGGAGCCGGTGATACGGTGAACCCCGGCGGGCGCCGCCGCCGCAACCACGGCGGGGGTCGCCCGCCCGACCGGACGTGAAAGACGTGAAAGAAGCGCAGATGGCCCCGACAACCGACGAACCCGGAAGCCGGACGGACGCCACGGCCGCTCGAGGGCCGCGGCCCTTCGCAGCGGGCTTCCGGGCGGCCGGTTGCCGCGGCGACCGCGACCGAACGCGGCACCGGCCGCCGCGCGCGGCAGGGCCGGACGACAGCAGACAAGCCGCCGGGGCGCGTTTCGCTTCCCGGCACGAGGAGAGATCATGAGACGACTGTTTCCCGTGTTCTTCGTCGCCGCCGCGGGCCTGCTGGCGATGCCCGCGACGGCCGCCGCGCAGTGCGAGGCGGACGGCGACATCGAGTTCGTCTGCGGACCCGTCAGCCCCGAGGACCTCATCCAGGTACCCGACTCGCCGTGGGTCATCGTGGCGAGCATGGTGGACGACGGCTACCTGTCGGCCGCCGACAGCCGCGACAGCAGCACCGTCCGGCTGTTCCCGACCACGACCACACCCTCGCGGGGGCGGCACGACATGGCCACCTACGGCGGGTGCCCCGGCATGACCACCGAGCAGTTCCGGGCGCACGGCATCAGCATCCGGCCCGGCGACGGCGACACCCACACGCTGTACGTCGTCCGGCACACGGACCGGGAAGCGATTGAGGTCTTCGAGGTCGACGCCGGCGGCGCCGTCCCGTCCCTCACCTGGGTCGGGTGCGTGGTGGCCCCGGAGGGCCTCGGCCTGAACGCGGTGGTGCCGCTGCCCGAGGGCGGGTTCGCGGCGACGAGCCCCGCCACCGGCGACATCTGGGAGTGGCAGCCCGGCGGCGACTGGACCCGCGCGCCCGGCAGCGAGGGCATCGGCCCCAACGGCCTCGAGATCGCGCCCGACGGGCAGTCGTACCTCGTCGCCGGCTACGCCGCCGAGTCGATCATCCGCCTGCCCCGCGGCCCGGACGCCATGCCGACGGACCGCATCGAGGTCGGCTTCTACATCGACAACGTGCACTGGGCGCCCGACGGCACCCTGATCGCGGCCGGCCACCGCGCCCCCGAGCGGGCCCGCGTCGGCGAGTGCGTCCGCGGCGTGAGCTGCGAGGGAGTCACCTCGCACGTGGCCCGCGTCGACACCGAGGCCCTGACCGCGGAGACGATCTTCACCTACCCCAGCAACGACAACCTGCGGCTGGGCACCGCCGCCATCCAGGTCGGCGACGAGCTCTGGGTCGGCAGCGTCGGCGAGAGCATCCGCATCGCGCGGGCCCCGCTGGACTGACGTTCGCCCTCTGAAACGCTTCACGGCGTCCCCGCGCCGCACCTGCGGCCGGGGACGCCGGGCGCCGCCGCCGCTCCTCGACTCCCCGGCGTCGCCTGCACGGCGTCGCACCGGCAGCGGCCAGCGGCCACCGACGATGCAGGCGCCATGCCGAACGCACGACTCGCCATCTCCACCGCCGACATCACGACCCTCGCGGTCGACGCGATCGTGAACGCCGCGAACACCCGCCTCCTCGGCGGCGGGGGGGTGGACGGCGCCATCCACCGGGCGGCGGGGCCGGGCCTGCTCACGGAGTGCCGCGCCCTGGGGGGCTGCCCCACCGGCAGCGCGAAGATCACCGGCGGCTACGACCTGCCGGCGCGTCACGTGATCCACGCGGTGGGACCGGTCTGGCACGAGGGAATGCGCGACGAGGCCGAGCAACTCGCGGGCTGCTACCGACGGGCCATCGAGCTGGCCGGCGAGCGCGAGTTGAAGACCATCGCGTTCGCCGCCATCAGTTGCGGCATCTACGGATACCCGCCGGACGAGGCCGCGACGGTGGCGGTCGGCGCCGTCCGGGCGGCGCTGGCCGACGCCCCGTCGATCGAGGAGGTCACGTTCGTGTGCTTCGAGCCTCGGGTGAAGGCCGCGTTCGAGCGGGCGCTCGCGTCCGATCGCGCCGAATGACGGCGGCGGTGCTGAAGTCCGCTCCCTCCCACTGCCGGTTGAGCTGCTCCGCCTCGGCCGCGTCAGCCCGCTACGCCTCTTCGAGGCGCCGGTCGAGGTCGGAAACGGTGGTCCGGGCTCGGGCGGCGGGCTTTGTCGTGGACATTGGAACTCTCTCCGGCCTTCCAGGACAGGTCCGAGATCGTACCCCCGCCACGACGAAACCTGTTCCCAGCCGTGACATCGCACCGGACGGTGGGTCCGTCGAAGAACGACCGGCGGCGTCCAAGGTCTACGCTGCGCGGGTCGCGCAGTTCCGCGAGGCGTCGCGCACCGCGCGACGGCACCGGAAGCAGAGGTCGTGGTGCCGTTCCCGGTTGACCCGCCGTTTCCAGGTGTAGCGCGTGCAGAACGCGTCCCGCCTGCCGCAACGGCGGCACAGCTTGCCGTGCCGGGCGGTTCGGGCTCTCGAACCGCGGGACCGTCGATCCGCGTCCGCCGACATTTCCAGATTGGTCATGCCCTGCCTCCGCGTGTCCTTCACCAATCGTATCGGCCGTTTCCGCAGCGACCGTGAACCCCGATTCCGGGGCGCGCCGCATCGTCGGCCTGATCGATAAGACGCAATCGGACCGGCCCGTGGTTCCCGACGACGCGGATCGGCCCCCGCCCGAATCGGGGGGATCAAGGCAACGACGCTTGAACCAGCGGCAATTCCGGGACACGTACTCCCGTTTTGCACGGATATTCGGGAGTATCGATCCCGAATCCGCAACGATCCGGCCGCGGGGCATCGCCGATCGCCGACGGGCCCGCGCTCAGGGCAGGCGCAGCGCCGCGAGCGCCCCCGGCAGGCCGGGCCCGGCCACCTGCACCACGATGTACTGCCGCCCCTCGTGCTGATACCCCATCATGCCGTACTGGCCCGAGGCGGGCAGCTCGACGGTGCCGACCCGCTCGCCGGTCCGCTTGTCGAGGGCGTGCAGGCGCGGGGTGCCGCCGGTGCCCTCGGCGGTGACGACGAGGGTGCGGGTGACCATGGTCACCGGGTGCGACAGGAGCCCGGTGTTGGGCAGGTCCACCCCCTGCAGGGCGGGGTGGTTGCGGATGCGCTCGGGCGTGTCGCCGTTCGGGGTCTCCCAGAGCTGCTCGCCGGTGTTCATGTCGATGGCGACGATGCGGCTGTACGGCGGCTTGAAGATGGGCAGCCCCTGCGGCCCCCGGAAGTCGCCGCGGTTCAGCACCGCGAACTCGGCGATGGTCCGGCCGGTGGTCTTGATGTCCTCGGGCACGTCGATGAGGGCGCCCGGCACGATGTTCTCGGACCGGCACCCGCGGCGGGTCCCCACGTAGAGGATGCCGGTCTCGGGGTCGGCCGAGGTCGGCCCGTGGATGTTCGAGGCCCCGCTCGGACAGCTCACGAACGACCGGAGGCCCGACGGGTGGCCGCGCTGGATGGGCGGGTTGAAGATGGGCCCGAGTCGGTAGTTGCTCGCGATCTCCAGCCCCTCGGCCCGCAGCTCGGGGGTGAAGTCGATCAGGTCGTCCTCGGTCAGCCCCTGCATCTCGTAGGCGGCGGGCCGCGTAGGCATGGGCTGCGTGGGTGAGAGGCGCTCGCCCGGCACCTCGGACTGCGGCACCGGCCGCTCCTCGATGGGCCAGACGGGCTCGCCCGTCGCCCGGTCGAAGGTGTAGGCCCAGCCCTGCTTGGTGGCCTGCACCACGATGCGGCGCGGCTGCCCGTCGACGGTCACGTCGAGGGCCACCGGCGCGGTGGGGTTGTCGAAGTTCCAGATGTCGTGGTGCACGGTCTGGAAGTGCCAGCGGCGCTCGCCGGTGCGGACGTCGAGGGCGATGACGCTGGTGCCGAAGAGCCCGTCCCCGGGCCGGAACCCCCCGTAGAAGTCGATGGTGGGCGGATTGGTCGGGATGTAGACGAGCCCCAGCTCGGGGTCGGCCGACATCGGCGCCCACGACGACACGTCGCCGGTCCACTCCCAGGCGTCGTTCTCCCATGTCTCGTGGCCGAACTCGCCGGGCCGCGGGATGACGTTGAACTTCCAGAGGTGCTCGCCGGTGCGGGCGTCGTAGCCCAGGATGTCGCCCGGCACGTTCTCGATGCGGGTCTGGTTGTAGCCCTGCTCGGCCGAGTTGCCGACGACGACCACGCCGTCGACGACGATGGGCGGCGACGAGCTGGTGATGTAGCCCAGCTCGCGGGGAATGCCGAAGTCGGGGTCGTAGGCGCCGTCCCAGCTCAGCCACGGCCCCCAGTCGGCGATGAGGTCGGGCAGCATGTCGATCGCGCCGGTGGACGGGAAGCCCGGCAGGGGCACGGGCGTCCCCCAGTCCTCGAGAGGCAGCCCGGTGCTGGCGTCGAGGGCGTAGAGGAAGAAGGCGGGGCTGATGGTGTAGATGACGCCGCGGCCGTCGATCTCGCCGTACGCGACGCCCTTGCCGTAGCCATTCCGCATGCCCCGGTCGAACCGGGTGGTGTGCGGCTCGCGGAACGTCCAGAGGGTCTCGCCGGTCGCGGGGTCGATCGCAACGACAGTGCGGCGCTCGCCGGCCACCGTGTACAGCGTGCCGTCGACGTAGATCGGCGTCGAGCGGGACACCGCGAGCCGCGAGGGCCCGAAGTTGTCGCCCCGCCAGAGCCATGCCACCTCGAGGTCGTCGAAGTTGTCGGCGGTGATCTGGTCGAGCCCGGAGTAGCGGGTGTGCGCGGCGTCGCCCCCGATGTAGCGCCACTCGCCGGCGTCCTGGGCGGGGGCCGAGGCCGCGGCCAGGAGGAAACCCGCGACGGCGATGGCGGTCAGTACTCCACGACCAGACTGCGCAGTGGCTCTCATCCGCTCTCCCCTTCCCTCGCCTGCACGCTTCGAACGACCGACGCCGGACCGACGCCCCGTGACGGAACGGCGCAGGATGCCGAGTCGCGTCGCTCCGCGGCCCCCGCGCAGCGCGCGGGCTATTCCCGGTCCGCGGTGGCGCACGCCCGACTGTTTCCTCCGCCCCGTCTTGTCGCCCGGCCGTACTTCAGTCCGGCAGCGCCCATCCGCTCGACGCCCCGGTACGGGGCGAGGCCCGTACGCCTGGCGCGCCAATCGTCGCCTGACGGCTCCGCTTCCCTCCAGGAGCCCGTCCGCGGCGCCGGCTCCTACTGCGCAGGCGGCGAGACGATCTCCAACTGCCCGAGCGCACGCACGCTCGTGGGCAGATCCGTCTCCCCCGCGGGATAGTTGTTGATCTGCAGCAGATAAGCGACGATGGCCGCGTACTCGGCGGGGCTGAGGCTGCCCGGATCGGCCTCCGGCATCAACGTCGAGATCGTCTCGAACAGCTCGCCGACGGGCCGGCCCACCCAGCTTATGCGGAACCGGCCGCCCGAGAATTCGCCGGTGTCGTGGCAGGCGGCGCACACGTCGCTGAAACTGCGCTCGCCGCGCGACGCCTGGGCCGGCGTGAAGACGCCGTCGAGCACCGAGCCGCCGGACGACTGGGCGGTCGCGGCGAAACCGGCAGGTCGCGCGCCCTCCGGGCCGCTTCTCGCGCTCGCCGCGTCCGCGGCGAGACCGCCGACCAGGGCCAGGACGAGGGCCGGCGCTGCCGTCGCCAAGACCCGCCGGGCGATGCGACCCGCGGCGCGACCGGATCCCACGCCGCCCCTCACTGCTCACCCCCGCTCTCACGCTCGACGGCGCGCGACGACACCAGCAGGTTGGTCATCCCGTAGTTCCCCTCGTGGCAGGCGTACTCGAAGAGCGGCCCCTCGGCGGGGCGCCACGGGACCTCGCCGGTCCAGGGGCGCGTCCACACCGACGGGTCGCTGACCGTGAACTCGTAGCGGACGGCGTCGTCGGCCATGCGGGTGAACCGCTCGACGACGCGGCGGCCGACGCTCGAGCCGAGGTAGTCGGCCTGCTCGTAGAAGTTGCCGGTCTCGACGACGAGGGTGTCCCCCTCCCACCGGCCGCGCGAGACGCCGAGCCACTGGTCGACGTGGTCGGGCAGCAGCGGCCGCTCGGTCACCGGGATGAAGCGGATGTCGTGAATCTGCTCCTGGAAGATGACGACCCACCCCGGCGACTGCAGCACGTGCACGTGGTTGTTGTAGCCGCTCGACGTGATGGGCACCGGCCGGTAGACGAGGCAGCGGTCCCCGAGGTCCATGTCCTCGGGCCCGTGCGCGGGCACGCGTCCGCGCTTGGCCCCGGCCAGGCGCTGCGCCTCGGGGGTGGCGGCCCGGGCCAGCGCCTCGGGCGTTCGCGGCGGCAGACGGCCGTCGGCGGGGTCGGTGATGAGCGACGTCCGGCCGATGGAGATGCCGCGGTCCCACCAGAACTGGTTGTAGGCCAGGGCCACGTCCTGCTCGCGGGTCAGCTCGGACCGGCGCTCGGAGGTGGCCCGTATCTCGGAGGCGTGGTTCGCCGCCGCGACCTCCTCCTCGGTCAGAAGCTCGCGGCCCGCGTACTCGGCCGGGCGCTCGAGGGGGGTGATGGTCCCGTGGTTCCAGACCCCCTGCAGATCGGGGTCGCCCCACGGCGTGCGCGGCGCAGCCGGGCGGGCGTCCGCCACCGCGGCGGCCGGCGCCTGCTCGGCAACCGGGGCTTCCAACCGGACGTCCGCCACCGCGACAGCTGGCGCCTGCGCGGCAGCCGGGGCTTCCAACCGGACATCCGCCACCGCGGGGGCCGAAGACCCCACCCGGGCCGAGTCGGACCCGACGTCCACGTCGGGGCGCGCGTCGGGCACGAAGCCGTCGCGGTTGGGCATCTCCACCCGCGGCAGGGTGGCGGGGTCGATACGGTCGTCCTCGCCGACGAGGTCGTTGAGGTAGAGCACGTAGGCGACCACCGCGTAGACCTCGTCGGTCGAGAGCGAGCCGGGCTGGTTGAACGGCATGGCCCGGTTCACGTAGTCCCACAGGGTGGTGGCGGCGGGCCAGTAGCTGCCCACCGTCTTCCGCGCCCCGTCGCCGGCCAGCGATCCCTGCCCGCCGGCCAGCCGGTCGTCCGGGCCCTCCTGCCCCGTCGGCCCGTGACAGGCGGCGCAGCTGCGGTCGTAGAGGGCCCGCCCCTCGGCCGCGGTCCCGCCGCCCGCCGGCAGCCCTTCGCCGTCCGGCCCGACGATGGGCCCCCAGGCGGCGATCTCCTCCGGCGTCGCCGGTGTACCGAGATCCGTCAGCCGGGCGCCGCCGGACGTTTGCGCCCACACCGCGCCGGCGCAGACCATCGGCAACGCCATCGCGGCCAGCGCCGCCCGCACGCGCCGTTCGGACATCGTTCTTCTCCACCCGGCCGGCCGGACGAACGCGCCAGCCCGTTCACCCATCGACGTTCTCCGCCCCTTCGGCGGGCCCCACGCGCCAGCCGGCTCGGACATCGGCGCGCCACGCCCGGCCATCGGCAACGACCCGCCGGCCCATTCACACATCGACGTTCTCCACCCCGCCGTCGGCCCGGATGCGCCAGGCCTGCAGCGCGTTGTTGTGGTAGCTCGAGCGCGTGCCCCGCGCCGCGATCAGCGCCTCGCGCGTCGGCTGCCGGTCGCCGGTCTCGTCGAGGCAGCGGGAGACGAGAGTCACCGGCGAGCCGTCCCAGCGCCAGTCGAGGCGGAACCGGGTGTGGGCCAGCGGCAGCACCGGCTCCTGGAGCCGCGCCTCCGCCCACGAGCCGCCGCCGTCGGTCGAGACCTCTACCCCGCGCACCCGGCCGCGGCCCGACCACGCGAGCCCCGAGATCTGGTGGAAGCCGGGCCCGTCGAGGCGCTGCCCGCCCGACGGCCGCGTGATGACCGACTTGGCGTCCATCACGAAGGTGAACTGCCGGGCCTCGCCGTTCGGCATCAGGTCGGTGTACTTCGAGGTCTCCTCGCGGGTCTGCCAGGCGCGGTCGACGAGCTGCATCCGACGCAGCCACTTGATGGAGATGTTGCCCTCCCACCCCGGAATCAGCAGCCGCAACGGGTACCCCTGGGCCGGCCGCAGCGCCTCGCCGTTCTGGCCCCACGCGACGAGCACGTCGTCCATCGCCTTGTCGAGGGGCACGCTGCGGGTCATGCGGCACGCGTCGGCCCCCTCGGCCACCAGCCAACGGGCCTCGGGCCGGACCCCCGCCTCGCCGAGGAGCACCGACAGCGGCACCCCCGTCCACTCGCTGCAGCTCGTCATGCCGAACGCGGCCTGGGCGTCGGTGTCGGGCTGGGCGGGCGACCACTTCACGCGGCCGTTGCCCGAGCACTCGATGAAGTACACGCGGTTGACGGCGGGCAGGCGCCGCAGCTCGGCCATCGTGAAGACCAGCGGCCGGTCGACGAGGCCGCCGATCGCGAGCCGATGCTCGGCCGGATCGATGTCGGGAATGCCCGCGTGGTGCCGCTCGAAGTGCAGCTCCGACGGGGTGATGCTGCCGTCGAGGTCCTGGAGCGGGGTCAGGCTGCCCGCCGCCTGGTCGTAGCGCGAGGCCCGCACCCGGCGGGTGGCGACCTCGAAGCGGGAGCGGCCGCCGTAGGCGCTGACCCCCGCGCCGAGCCTGCGTCCGGCGCGCTCCTGAGCGGAGGCCGGCAACGCGGGCAGGGCGACCGCGGCGGACCCCAGGGCCGCCGCCTTCAGGAACCCCCGGCGGCTTCGCCGGGACGGGGACCGGATGTCACGCTCGGGCATCGGTGCTCCTTTCGGGCCGGACCCCGCGACCGTGCGAGATCCGCGCAATCTGCACTGGAGCGGTCCGAAGCGGAACGCCCGGGCGCCGGACCGACGGTCTCGGCGCCACTCGGGGATTCCGCCACGGGCGGCTAGAGCACTCGGCGTCCCAGGAACGGCGGAGAGGGGAAACCCCCGCGGGCCGCGGCAGCCCGCCCGCCGGTGCTGGAACCTGACGCGATTTCACATAGCCTATGGGGCCGGCCGGGGGCTGTCAATGCTCGGTCGGAGGGCGTTCGGTCGGCCCTCACTGGGCCCCAGGGGCCCGTCCGAGGATGCCCCCCAACCCGAGCCCGGCCGGGCAGGGCGCCGCACCGGCTGCCGATCTCCGCCGTTCTCCCCGCGAGGTCACCAAGCAACGACGCGGCCCTCTCACCCGGCGCGACGACCCCACGCCGCGGCGAATCGAGTACGCTAGCGACGGGGGAGAAACAGAGATCTTTCCGCGCGGACACGAGACGAACCCATGGACGAGGTACGACTGGCGAACTTCCGCTGTTTTCGCGAACAGCAGTCCGCCCGCCTGGCGCCGACAGGATCTACTCGGGCCGCGTGCGTCTCGTGGTCGGCGGCCGGTTGCGGCGCGAACTGGATTGTAGCGAGGACTTCCAGAAGTGGCGTCGCCAGGCGGAACTGGCCGGGCGGATCACGCTCCTGAACGATGACGCGGTGGACGAGACGGCCCGGCAACTCAAGCGGGAGAACGCCTGCCGTTCGAATGACGAGCACGTCGTCGCCGTCGCCCAGCTCAGCGGGGCGCGCTTGCTGTACTCGAACGACGCCAAACTGCGAGGGGACTTCACCGACAAGGCACTGGTCGACCGCCCACGGGGCAAGGTGTACTCGACGCACCGTGGCGGTGACCTCACGCGGACACACCGCCAACTGCTGGAGAACCGGAACCTGTGCAGGAGCGGCCGACGTTGAGCGCGTGCGCGTGCGCGTTCGCTACCCACTGCGGAACATCCTGTCGGCTCTGTAGGCAGGCCCATGATTGCTGTCGCTTCCGACCGCTGTCCGATCAGAGCCTGGGGTCGATCGGCTCGGTTTCGAGGGCGAGGATCGAGAAGACGCGGCGGTGCACTTCCCGGAGCGGGGCGCCCTGGGTGAACTTCTCCAGGGCGTCGATGCCCAGGGCGAATTCCCGGAGGGCGAGCCGCTGCTTGAAGCCGGTGGCGCGCCGGCGGAGCCGGTCGATGTTCCGGGGGTCGGTGTACTCGGGGCCGTAGATGATCCTGAGGTACTCCTCGCCCCGGCACTTGACGGCAGGCGACACCGGCGAGCCGGAGGTTCGGGCGATGAACTCCAGGGGCTTGACGACCATGCCCTCCGCGCCCCGTTCGGTGTGGGATTCCCACCACCGGGTCGCGTCCTCGACCTGACGGGCGGCGTCGAGGTCGACGGTGCGGTGCTCGGTGGCGGCGAGGACGGGGTGGTCCCGCGCGATCCGGGCGGCGAGCTCCATGTGCCACGTGTGGGGGCGGTCGACATGGACGGCCCCTTCGCTGGCCAGGACGTGGAACGGGGCGATCTGGAGGTCCTCGACCGAGTCGACCGGCCAGTTGTAGCGCCGGTAGGCAGCGTCGTAGGCCGCGGCCATCTCGCGGCGCCGGCGGTAGCGGTCGAGGAGCTCCCGGTTGTCCGGGTTGCGGCGGCACGCGGCCGCGAGGGCGTCTACGGCGGCGTCGAGGCCGGTGGCGGCGGCCGCCGCCACCGGCGCGTAGTGCTCGGCGACCAGCCCGCCGCCCTTGGCCGACCAGGGCATCAGCTCGCAGTCGAGGCAGATCCAGTCGGTTTCGAGCTCGGCCCACAGCCCGGCGTCGGCAATGCCCCCGCGGACCTGGTCGATGACCAGGGCCTCGAACGCCGGGTCGTCGAAGAACCGGCGGCCGGTGCGGGTGTAGACGACGCCGGCGGCGTCGTTCGTGACCCCGAAACGCTTGAGCGCGGCGTCGGGGTCGGCGGCCAGCACCGCGACCGCGCGCGAGCCCATGTGCTTGTCTTCGCAGATGACGTGCCGCACGCTCCGGGTGCGGAAGTAGTCGAAGGCTTCCTTCGGGCGCTCGAGCGGACCGGGCCCCGGAGCGGCGTCGCACGGCGCCATCGTCGGCGGCAGGTAGATGAGCCACCGCGGATCGATCGCGAAGCGGATCATCGTCTCGAGGGCGGCGGCGGTGTTCTTGCGGCCGACCCGGACGGTGCCCATGAGCCGGGTGTGGCTGGAGAGCGCGCCCGTCATGTCCTTCATGTCGAGCAGCTCGTCGCTCTGCTGCTGCGCCGTGCGGGCGTCGTCGGCGGGTTTTACCGGAGGCGTGGCCGGTTCCCAGTAGGTCCGGCGGGCGTCGACGGAAACGGTCTCGCGCTCGGGGTAGCGGAGCGCCGTCAGGCGCCCGCCGAATGCGCAGCCGGTGTCGATGCAGATCGTGTTGTTGACCCACTCGGGCGTCGTCACGGGCGTGTGGCCGTAGACGACGCACGGCCGGCCCCGGTAGTCGCGGGCCCAGTTCAGTCGGACGGGAAGGCCGAACTCGTCGGTTTCGCCGGTGGTCTCGCCGTAGAGGGCGAAGTCCCGCACCTCGTGCGAGATGCGCCCCTGCAGCTCCTCCTTCATGCCGGCGTGGGCGGTGACCAGCCGGCCCCGGTCCAGCTCGTAGTGACTGGGCAGGCGCTTGATGAACGCCTTCACCCGTTCCCGGAACGCCTCGGGCTGCTTCTCCATATCGCCCATGGTGCGGTCGAGCCCGTGGGTGCGTTGCACGTCGCGTCCGCTCAGGGCCCGCGCCAGCTTGGCGTCGTGGTTGCCGGGCGCCGCCAGGGCGCCGCCGTGCTCGACGGCGTCCATGACGAGCCGGAGCGTCTGCACATTCTCCGGCCCCCGGTCGACGAGGTCCCCCAGGAAGACCGGGCGGCGGCCGCCGGGGTGCTCCAACGTGAACCGGCGGTCGGCGCCGGCCTCGTCGTTCCGGTCGACCCGGTAGTCGAGCTTCTGCAGGAGCTCCAGCAGCTCGTCGAAGCAGCCGTGCACGTCGCCGATGATGTCGAACGGTCCGTGCAGGGCGCGGCGGTTGCATGCGAGCGGCTGCCGCTCGAGGGTGGCCTGCCGCAGCTCCTCCGGGGAGGCGAGTCTGTGCCAGCGGCGTACGCGCTCCCGTCGGAGGCTCTTGATGGAGCGCCTGACCGCCCGGCAATGCCGCTGGATGACGTGCCGGGGCCTGGGTTCGGACCGTTGCTCGTTCTGCTCAAGGCAGGCGCGCTCGCCCGGATCGGCGATGATCGCCGTCAGGGGCGCGTGGGAGCCCCAGGCGAGGTCGACGAAGCGCCGCCGGTCCTCGGGAACCAGGTTCGTCGCGTCGATCACGGCGTGGAGCTTCCGGCCCAGGCGCCGGCGCGCGATCTCGCGCATCACTTCGAACGCGTCGGTGCTCGTCTGCCGGCTTCTGTCGTCGTCGGCGACGACGCGCCGGTAATGGTCGGACGAGAGGATCTCGGTGGCCCGGAAGTGCTTCCGGGCGAACGTCGTCTTCCCGGCGCCGGAGGCGCCGATCATCAGGATCAGCCCCCAGTCGGGGATGGTCACCCGCATCGTTCGAAAACTCCCGTCTGCGTCGGTTGGCCCTTGGTGTCGTCGGCTTCCCCGACGCCGCCGATCGTGACCGTGTAGCCGCGCCGCTCGGCGGCTCTCTCCGCCCACCGCCGGAACTCGGCGCGGGTCCATTCGAACCGGTGGTCCCGGTGGCGGAGCCCACCCTCTTCGAGACCCGGGTACAGCGCGTTGTACTCCCGGTTCGGCGTCGTCACCAGGAGGATCGCGGGCCGGATTCTGCCGAGCACAACCTCCTCCAACGTGTCGAGCCGGTGCGGCTCGATGTGTTCGATGACCTCGATCAGGGTGGCGGCCTCGTACCTCTCGAGGCGTTCGTCCCGGAACGTGAGCGCGGTCTGGAACAGCTCGACCTCCCCAACGGGCCCCGCCCTCTTCTTCCGGGCCTTCCGGAGCCGGTGCTTCGCCATCTCGAGCGACCAGGCCGACGCGTCGGCGCCGGCCAGTTCCGTGAACTCCGGACGCTCGGCGAGCCGGCGCAGCAGCCTGCCCTCACCGCAGCCCAGGTCGATGATCGAGGCCGGACCGAGGCGGGCGAGCGTTTCGACCGCCCAGTCGATCCGCTCGTCGTGGAGCGTCGGGTGCTCCTTTCGCCGGGTGCCGGCAGGGTTCTCAGCGCTCTCCGGCTCGGGGCCCCGTCCGGATTCGGCGTCGAGCTGGTTCGCGGCCTCCGCGGCGAGGGTGCGCCGGTGGCCGAGGTAGCGGCGGACGATGAGGTTTCGTTCAGGGTGGTCGTCCAGCCAGCCCCTGCCCCGCTTCATCAGCTTGTCGACTTCGGCGTCGCCGATGTAGTAGTGCTTCCGGTTGTCGGCCACCGGCATCAGCACGTAGATGTGCGCCAGCATGTCGGCGAGCGTCTTCGTCGCCCGAAGCGTGACGTTCCAGTACCGGCCCTTCCCCGACCCGCCGGCACCGTCCTCGACCTCGGTCTCGTAGCCCAACGGCGTGAACAGGCGCTGCAACAGGTCGTCCTGTCCCCGGCAGGGGACGGCGGCGATCCGGGCTTCGAGGGGAATCGGCGTCTTCGCCAGCTCGGGGCGGTCGCGGCACCTGCCGGCCAGGGCGGTGGCGAAGGTCCTCGACATGGCCACCGACAGGAACGACGACGACACGTACGGGCGGTCGTTCACGTAGTCGTGGAGCACGGGGTTGGGTCCCCGCACGAGCTCGATGGGGTCGATGTCGAGCAGCAGCGCCGCCGTGCACCGCTCGTCGGTGGCTTCCGTGTAGAACACATGGGCCCTGCCCGCTCCGGTGTCGAAGGTCTGTGTCTTGTCCGGGTGCTTGTGCAGGAGGTAGCCCAGGTCGGTCGCGGGCTTGCGGGTGGTCGTGATCGTCAGCAGCATGGTGCCTTCTCAGCGGCCGGTCGCCGGTGTGCGGTCGGTGTTCGGGCGGGGAGGGGCCGCCGTACCGCTCGACGACCTGCCGCTCACGGAGCGCGTCCGGATTGACGTCGAGTGAATGGCGTCTATCCAGCCTGCAAATCGTCGCCTGCGCTCCTGAAGTCCGTCTGTTCCCTGCGGAACTCGATGGCCGTCTCGGGGTCGGGATGGCCCATCGGCTCGTTCTCGTCCTCGTACATCTCGACGAGGTCCGCGAGCCGATCGAGCTCCCGGCCCTCTGCCGTCCCGAGCTCGGCACCCATGAGCCGGTCGATCCGGGAGAGCGCTGCCGCGTAGTCGTGCGCGCTGGCGATCGGTTTGAGGTCGGCCACGTTACGTCTCCACACGAATTCTCGCATATCCGCCGGCATTCGCGCGGCCCTTCGAGCAGGAGTGACGAGGGCCAGCATGAGCGTGGGTCCGCAAAGGTCGACCGCGTGCAGCCGGCCCGCCGCGCGCGGTGAGCCAGCCGGCGACGGCGTCCGGGACCAGGGGCGCCGCCGCCGTCACCGTCGCAGGAGCGCCGTCGGTTTTGGTGACAGCCAAGACGATTTTTTGTATACTCAAAACCATGACCGACCCGGTCCTGGCCCTCCTCGTGTTCGCGCTGCTCGCGGCCGCCGCCGTCGGGCTCTTCTGGCCGGCCGGCGGCCTCGTCGGCCGCATTCGCCGCTTCACCGACCTCGACGAGCGCGTCCGGCTGGAGGACGCCATCAAGCACGTCTACATGTGTCAGCGGACGCGCCAGCCCTGCTCGCTCGACAGCCTCGCGGGGCGGCTGGGCGTGTCGCGGGCGCGCGCCGCGACGCTGATCTCGCGGCTCGCCGAGCTGCGGCTGGTGCGGACCCCGGGCACGGGCCCCGCCCTGACCGCGGACGGCGAGCGCTCGGCGGTGCAGATCGTCCGCACCCATCGCATGTGGGAGCGCTATCTCGCCGACCGGACCGGCGTGCCGGCCGGCGAGTGGCACGACGAGGCGGAGCGGATGGAGCACGCGCTGTCGGCCGCGCAGGTCGATGCCCTCGACGCCCGCCTGGGGCACCCCGTCTGGGACCCGCACGGCGACCCGATTCCGGCACCGACCGGCGAGATGCCGCCCGAGCCCGGGTTCGGCCTGCCCGGGGCGGAGCCGGGACGGACGGTCGAGGTCCTCCACCTGGAGGACGAGCCGGGCGAGATCTACGACGCCCTGCTCGAGAGCGGGCTGTCGCTGGGGGCCCGCCTGGAGATTCTCGCCCGCACCGACCGCACGGTCCGCCTGCGCGCCCACGGCCGCACGTGGGACCTCGACCCGGTGACCGCCGCCAACGTCACTGTCCGCTATCTCGCCGAGGACGAGGCGGTCGACACCAGCCCCGCCACCCTGCTCGACGCCCCGACGGGACGGACGGTGCGGGTGGCAAGCATCTCCCGCGCCTGTCAGGGGGCGCAGCGCCGGCGCCTCCTCGACCTGGGTCTGGTGCCGGGCACCGCAGTGACCCCGGAGTTGACGAGCGCGGCCGGCGACCCCGTCGCCTACCGCATCCGGGGCGCCCTGATCGCCCTGCGCCGCACCCAGGCGGGGCTGATCTGGATCGAGCCGCCGGACGCGGCGGCGCCGCAGGAGGCGGTCTGATGGCAGGCGGTTTCTTCCGGGAGGCCCTGATCGCGCTGCGGCGCGCCCAGGCGGGACTGATCTGGATCGAGCCGCCGGACGGCGCGGCGCCGCAGGAGGCACTCTGATGGCGAACGGCGGTTCGGGGGGACTTCTGCCCCGGCTCGGGGGATGCGCGGAGCACCGGGCCGACAACCTGGTCCGGCTGGGGCTGAGCCCCGACCGCTGGGACGTGCTCGTCGCCCTCGCCGGCAACCCCAACGTCGGCAAGAGCACCGTCTTCAACGCCCTCACCGGCCTGCGGCAGCACACCGGCAACTGGCCGGGCAAGACCATCGTGCGGGCCGAGGGCGCGTTCGCCCACCGCGGCTCGCGCATCAAGCTCGTCGACCTGCCGGGCACCTACTCGCTGCAGGCGGGCAGCGCGGACGAAGAGGTGGCGCGCGACTTCCTGCTCTTCGGGCGCCCCGACGTCACCGTGGTGGTGGTCGACGCCACCCGCCTCGAGCGCAACCTGCACTTGGTCCTGCAGATACTGGGCATCACCGACCGGGTGGTGGTGTTCCTGAACCTGATGGACGAGGCCCGCCGCCACGGCGTCGCCGTCGACGCGGGCCGGCTCGCGCACGGGCTGGGGGTGCCGGTGGTCACCGGCGCGGCCCGGAACCGGGTGGGCATCGACGCGCTGCTCGACGCCGCGCACCGGGTCGCGACGGGCGAGGTCCGCACGAACCCGTTCCGGCTCGTGCGGCACGCGCCCGCCGTCGAGCGGGCGGTGGCCTCGCTGTCGGAGAAGGTCGAGGCGGCGTTCCCGAGGGTGGCGAACAGCCGCTGGGTGGCCGAGCGCCTGCTCAACGCGGACGACGCGGTGGTGACCGCGGTGCGCTCGGGCGAGCTGGGTCAGATCGGCGCCGACGCCGACAGCGGCACCGGGAGCGCAGGCGACGCCGGCAACGAGACCAGCGCCGGCGGGAGAGCCGAGCCCCCGGTGCCGGAGGCGGCCCGCGAGCAGGTGCTGCAGCAGGCCCGGCAGCTCCAGTGGGACCTGCCCCCCGACTTCCACGACACCGTGACGGAACGGACCTACCACGCCGCCCAGCGGATCGCGGAGGGCGCGATGCGCCGCGGCCTCAGGCGGGCCGGCTTCGACCTCGACCGGCGGCTCGACGGGCTGCTGACGAGCCGGTGGCTCGGGTTCCCGCTGATGCTCGGCATACTCGCGGTGGTCTTCTGGCTGACCATCGAGGGCGCGAACGTCCCGTCGAGCATGCTCGCGACGCTGCTGATCGACACCGTCCATCCGTGGCTGATCGGCGTCGGCGAGGCGCTACGCATGCCCTGGTGGCTCAGCGGCTTCCTGTTCGACGGCATCTACCTCGCCACGGCGTGGGTCATCGCGGTGATGCTGCCGCCGATGGCCATCTTCTTTCCGCTCTTCACCCTGCTCGAGGACTTCGGCTACCTGCCCCGAGTGGCGTTCAACCTCGACGCGCTGTTCCGCCGCGCCGGCGCCCACGGCAAGCAGGCCCTGACGATGTGCATGGGGTTCGGGTGCAACGCGGCGGGGGTGGTGTCGACGCGCATCATCGACAGCCCGCGCGAGCGGCTCATCGCCATCATCACGAACAACTTCTCGCTGTGCAACGGGCGCTGGCCGACGCAGATCCTCGTCGCGTCGATCTTCATCGGGGCCCTCGCGCCGGCGCACCTCGCGGGGCTCGTCTCGGCCGCGGCGGTGGTGGGCATCGCGGTGCTCGGCATCGTGATGATGCTCGGGGCCTCGTGGCTGCTCTCGCGAACGGTGCTGCGGGGCGAGGCCACGAGCTTCAGCCTCGAGCTGCCGCCGTACCGCCCGCCCCGCGTGCTGCAGACCCTCTATACGTCGGTGATCGACCGCACCCTCATCGTCCTCTGGCGCGCGGTGCTGTTCGCGGTGCCGGCCGGCGCGGTCATCTGGCTCATCTCGAACGTCTCGCTCGGCGACGCCAGCCTCGCCGCCCACTCGGTCGAGTGGCTCGACGGGCCGGGCCTGCTCATCGGGCTGAACGGGGTGATCCTGCTCGCCTACATCGTCGCCATCCCCGCGAACGAGATCGTCATCCCGACGGTGCTGATGCTGACGGTGCTGACCGCCAACGTGGCGGGGGCGGGTCAGGGGGCGGGGGTGATGTTCGAGCTCGACAGCACGGAAGCCACCGGCGACCTGCTGCGGGCGGGCGGCTGGACGCTGCTCACGGCGGTGAACCTCATGCTGTTCAGCCTGCTGCACAACCCGTGCTCGACCACCATCTACACCATCTACAAGGAGACCCGCAGCGCCCGCTGGACCACCGTGGCGGCCCTGCTGCCGGTGGCGATGGGGGTCACGGTGTGCTTCCTGCTGACCCAGGTGTGGCGCCTGCTGGCGTAGCCCGCCAATCGTCGCCTGCGGGTCCGCTTGGCGCCCAACCAGCCCTGCAGGATCGGCGCGGTTCTACGGCGCAGACTGCCGACCGCTGACCTTGCGAAAGCTCTTGAGGAGTACGGCCGGCAGCCTCTTCAGCCGTTGCGTTCGCGGATCGACCTCGAAGCCGCCCGACTCGAGCGCGGTCACCCCGAGCAGAGGCTCGGCATCGGCGTCGCCGAACACCAGCGTGCCGCCGACGATCTTGCCCATGAACTCGATGCGCCCGACCGTGGTGCTCAGCTCGATGGGGCTGCCGTCGGCCAGTACGTAGTTCTCGCTGGCGAGGGGCTTCAGGCCGATGGCCTCCAGGTGGGGCCGCGGGACCAGGGAATCGAAGGCGCCGGTGTCGACGAGGAAGCGCCCGGTCCACTGCCGCTCCGGATCCGCCGGGTTGCGGATCGTGACCATCACGTGGGTCGCACCCATACCCTTCCATTCTAGTCGACGCGAGAGCGTGGCCGTGGCGGCGGAAACCGAGATGTGATGTAGTACCACGACCGGTCGATGGACGCGGACTTGTCGCGCTGATGATTGGCGGTGTGAGGCCGCGCGCCGTGCTGTGGAGGGGACGATGGCGAGACGAATCGACGTCAGGCTGTACGGAGCGCTGCTCGGTTTCCTCGTGCTTGCGGTGTCGTCGATCAGCCCCGGGCCGGCCGCGGTGCTCGACGCTCAGGACCGCCCGCTGCGGGCGATGGTGCTGACGGGCCAGAACAACCACGGCTGGCAGGTGCTGAGCGAGCACTACCGGTCGATTCTCGAGGAGACCGGCCTGTTCGAGGTCGACGTGGTGACCAGCCCGCCGCGGGGGGCCGACATGAGCCGGTTCGCCCCGGCGTTCTCCGACTACGACGTCGTCGTCATGGAGTACAACGGCGACATGTGGCCGGCGCCCGTGCGCGAGTCGTTCGAGCGCTACATGCTGAACGGCGGCGGCCTCGTCTACGGCCACGCCGTCAACCACACGTTCGCGGACTGGCCCGAATTCAACGAGATGATCGGCTTCGGCGCGTGGGGCGGGCGCGACGAGCGGCACGGCCCCTACGTGAAATACCGTAACGGCCGGCTGTTCCTCGACCACCAGCCGGGTCACGCCGGCGAGTGCGTCGACCCCCACGAGTATCCGGTGGTGACCCGCGAGCCGGACCATCCGATCATGCGCGGGCTGCCTCGGGTCTGGCTGCACGGCACCGACGAGCTGTACAGCAACCAGCGCGGCCCCGCGCAGAACCTGACGATCCTGGCCACCGCGTGGTCCGACCCCGCCCGCGAGGCGCACTGGGGGGTGCGCACGCACGGCACCGGCGACGACGAGCCGATGGTGCACACCGTGCGCTACGGCCGGGGCCGCATCGTCGGCACCGCCATGGGCCACGTCGACGGGGGCGCGCGGCCCGGCTCGGGCCCGTGGCCGGCCATCGAGTGCGTCGGGTTCATCACCCTGATTCAGCGCGCGGCGGAGTGGGCGGCCACCGGCAACGTCACCCAGCCGGTGCCTGACGACTTCCCCACCGCGGGCTCGGTGAGCCTGCGATAGGCGGAGCCATGCGCATCGTCCCCGTCCGCGTCCTGCTCGCCCTGCTCGCCGCGTCGGCGGCGTTCGGACCGGCCGCCCCCGCGCCCGGACAGCCGCCGCAGCGCCCGAACATCGTCCTCATCATGGCCGACGACGTCGGCTACTCCGACATCGGCCCCTACGGATCGGAGATCCGCACCCCCAACCTCGACCGGCTCTCCGAGGGCGGATTGCGCTTCACCCAGTTCTACAACATGGCGAAGTGCGAGACGACGCGGGCGGCGCTGCACACGGGGCTCTTCTTCGCCAAGCGCGACGCCGGCAACGCGCGCTCGCTGGGCGGGCTGCTGCGCGACGCCGGCTACCACACCGCCATGACCGGCAAGGAGCACTTCAGCGGCTGGGTGCCCGACCACGTCTACGCCCGGCACAACTTCGACGACGCGCTGACCTATCCGGTCATCAACCAGTTCTTCATCCCCCCGGACGGGGCGTGGCAGAACCCGTTCTTCCTCGACGGCGAGGAGATCGCGGTCGAGGACATGCCGGTCGCCGACCCGCCGTTCTACAAGACGGACGTCCTGACCGACTACGCCCTCCGCTTCCTCGACAACGCGGAGGCGAGCGGCAAGCCGTTCTTCCTCTACGTGCCGTACCACGTCGCGCACTATCCCCTGCAGGCCCGGGAAGAGGACATCGCGCGCTACCGCGGCTCGTACCGCCGGGGCTGGGACGCGGTGCGGGCGGAGCGCTACGCGCGCATGCGCGAGCTGGGGGTCATTCCCCCGAACGCGCGCCTCAGCCCGCCGGAGGACAACGTGAACCGGTACCGCGGGCCGTTCCGGGGCGACGTCTACCACTATCGGCCGTGGGAGAGCCTGAGCGGCGCCGAGCAGGACGCGCTCGACCTGGAGATGGCCGTCTACGCGGCGATGATCGACCGGATGGACCAGAACATCGGCCGGCTCCTGGCCCGCCTCGACGAGATGGGCGCGGTCGACGACACCCTCGTCCTGTTCCTGTCCGACAACGGGTCGTGCCCCTACGACAGCAACCGGGACTTCTCGATTCCCCCCGGCGGACCGGCGTCGTACCGGACCCTGTCGGCGGCATGGGCCAACGTCGGGAACACGCCGTTCCGCTACTACAAGCAGTACGGCCACGAGGGGGGGTCGCACACCCACTTCATCGCCCACTGGCCGGCCGTCATCGAGCCCGGGCTCTCGGACCAGCCGGCCCATGTCGCCGACCTCCTGCCGACCCTGCTCGACGCGGCCGGCGCCGCCTATCCGGCGACCGCGAACGGAAGTCCCACGCCGGTGCTCGACGGCGGCAGCCTGCTGCCGGTGTTCCGCGGCGGGACTCGCCCGGCGCCCGACATCCTCGTCTCGGGCTTCACCGAACGCTTCCGCATGGTGCGCATCGGTGACTGGAAGCTGGTGCGCGTCAACGCCGAGGAGTGGGAGCTGTATAACTTGGCCGACGACCCCACCGAGCTCGACGACCGCGCGGACGACGACCCCGCCATCCTCGACCGGCTCGTCGCCGCCTATCACGCGTGGATTCGCGAGCACGCCGCCGTGGTCCCCCGCTTCGACGAGGTGCCGTGACGGAGACGTGGCGCGGCCCGGCCGGCGGCATCCGGAGGCGAGGCCGGGACCGCGTTCGGGGCGCAGGATTCGTGCGCCGTGGAACGACGCCGACTCCGGCAGAGTAGGTCGGGCGGCAATCGGCGGTGCGGACGCCGGTTGCGGCTGGGCGGCGGTTGCGGGCTGGAACGCCGACGCGGTCAGGGCCGCTACCCTGTCCCGTTCGATGCCCTCGCCGCCTGCGCGAACCACGAGACCACGGAGACGCCCGAATGCCGGTAGTCGACGTCGACGGGCTCACCTTCACCTACGCGTCGGGCGCCGGCCCCGCCGTCCGGGACCTGTCGTTCCGCATCGACCGCGGCGAGATCTTCGGGTTCCTGGGGCCGAGCGGCGCCGGCAAGTCGACCACCCAGAAGGTGCTGATCGGGCTCCTGCGGGGCTACCGCGGCGCGGTCTCGGTGCTGGGCCGCGACCTCGCGGCGTGGGGAGGCGACTACTACGAGGAGATCGGCGTCTCGTTCGAGCTGCCCAACCACTATCTCCGGCTGACCGGCATCGAGAACCTGAGCTACTTCCGGGCGCTGTACCGGGGAGAGACGCGCCGGCCGGAGGCGCTGCTCGAGATGGTGGGCCTGGCCGACGACGGCAAGCGCCTCGTCGCCGAGTACTCCAAGGGAATGAAGACGCGGCTCGGGGTGGCGCGCGCGCTGCTCAACGACCCGCAGTTGATCTTCCTCGACGAGCCGACGGTGGGGCTCGACCCCGCGAGCGGGCGGGGCGTGAGGCGCCTCGTCCGCGATCTGAAGCAGGCGGGGCGCACAGTGTTCCTGACGACCCACGACATGACGGTGGCCGACGAGCTGTGCGACCGCGTGGCGTTCATCGTCGACGGGGAGATACGGCTCGTCGACTCGCCGCGCGACCTGAAGCTGGCCCACGGCGCGCGGACCGTCGCGGTCGAGTACGACCTGCACGGCGAACCTCGACGGCGGGAGTTCCCGCTCGACGGCCTCGGCGACGACGCCGACTTCCTCGCCCTGCTGCGCGAGGCGGCCGTCCGCACCCTGCACACGCAGGAAGCCACGCTCGAGGACGTCTTCCTGCGCGTCACCGGCCACACCCTGCGGTGAACCCATGCACCGGCTGGCCGCGACCGTCCGCCTCGACCTCCGCCTGCAGCTGCGGAACGGCTTCTACTACGCCGTGGCGTTCGTGCTCGCCTGCTGGTTCGTGCTCCTCACCCGACTCCCCCCCATCGACTGGGGCTACGTGCTGCCCGCCGTCGTGTTCGGGAACCTGGTGATGGTGAACTTCTACTTCATCGCCGGCCTCGTGCTCCTCGAGAAGGGCGAGGGGACGCTGGAGGCCCAGGTGGTGACGCCGCTCGCCGACTGGGAGTACCTGGCCTCGAAGACGGCGACGCTGACCGCCCTCTCGCTCGTCGAGCAGGTCGTCATCGTCTGGTCGGCCCACGGCGGCGGCTTCGCGGTCGGCCCCCTCGTCGCCGGCATCGTGCTGGCCGCCGTCCTCTACACCCTGGTCGGCTTCCTGCTCGTCGCCCGATACCGGTCGATCAACGAGTACATGTTCCCGTCCGTCCTCTTCACGGCGGTGCTCTCCCTGCCGATGCTGCACTACTTCGGCCTCTGGGACACCTGGCTGCTCTACCTCCATCCCTTCACGGCGCCGCTGGTGCTCCTCGCCGGGGCCTTCCGGCCGATTCCGGCCTGGCAGGGGGTCTACGGCGTGCTCTACGCCGCCGCCTGGGCCGGGCTGCTGCTGCTCGCGGCCCGGCGCACCTTCGACCGGTTCATGGTCGCGCGCGAGGGAGGGGGCTGATGCCGACGGCGACGGCAGTGGTCCGGGCCCTCGGCCCGATCGACGCCAGGAGCGTCGCGCGGGACAGCATGCTGCGCTGGGTGATAGCCGCGCCCATCGCCTATGCGCTCGCCTTCCGTTGGGGGGTCCCCGTCCTCCATGCGTGGCTCGACGAGCGCTACGGGTTCGACCTTGCGCCGCACTACCCGCTGCTGGCGAGCTTCCTCGTCCTCATCACCCCGGCGCTGGTTGGCGCGGTGGTCGGGTTCCTGCTGCTCGACGAGCGGGACGACCGCACCCTCACCGCGCTCCAGGTCACGCCGCTCACGGTGGAGGGATACCTCGCCTACCGCATCGCCGTCCCGATGCTCGTCAGCGTGCCGGTCATGATGGCGTGCATCGCCATCTCGGACCTGGCGACGATGGGGGTCGTCCCGGCCTTCGCCGCCGCCGCCCAGGCCGCGCCCACCGCGCCGCTCTTCGCGCTGTTCGCGGCCGCGTTCGCCTCGAACAAGGTGCAGGGGTTCGCGCTTCTCAAGGGGGTGGGCGTCCTGACCTGGCCCCCCGTCATCGCGTGGTTCGTCGCGTCGCCGTGGCAGGTGGCGTTCGGCCTCGACCCGCTGTACTGGCCCCTCAAGGTGTTCTGGATGCTCGAGGCGGGCGAGCCCCGCGTCTGGCTCTACTTCCTCGCGGGCCTGTCCTGCCAGTCGCTGCTGATCGCGGTCCTCGTCCGGCGTTTCAAGACCGTCATGGCCCGGTAGCGGGGTGCCGAGCCGGGAAGCCCTGCCGGAGCAGCGCCGAGCACAGCGTTGCTCGTCGACGGGCAGGAGACCGACAAGGAGGGTGAGATGCTCAAGTGGAAGGCAATGGCCGCGGCGGGACTATGCTTCGGAATGGTCGGCACGGCCTGGGGTCTCGCCCAGCGCCAGGGGGCGCCCGGCTTCTACGAGCTCCGCATCTACACTGCCCAACCGGGTAGGAGGGATGCCCTGGCCGAGCGTTTCGCCAGCCGCACCGCCGACATCTACTCACGACACGGGATCACGAACGTCGGATACTGGATCCCGCAGCAGTCCGATGAGGATCTCGGCATCGACGAGGACAACACGTTCATCTACATCCGGGGCTATCCGTCGAAGGCCGAGCGCGATCGCCGACTCACGGCTGCCCACGACGACCCCGAATTCACGGAGGTCGTCCGGATGCAGGAGCGCGATCCCGAGAGGAGGCTGATCGTGAGGGCCCACAACATCGACATGGTGCCCAGCGGGCCTCAGACTGCGATCAGGATCGCACCATGAACGCCCATCCTTCAGGTCGGGCCTCGTCCGGACCGCGTAGCCGGATCGACTTCCGACAGGAATCATGCGCTCAGCACGGAAGCGTGCACGACCGCGCTCGCGAGGGCGAGCGCCTGACCGACCGCCCTGGGGCCGCCGAGGTGACGCTCGACGCCCAGACCCAGGCCGGGCGTCTCGCGGCACGCCGCCTTGCTGATGCGGCCGAGCTTGCGCAGGACGCGGCTGGCCGACGGGCGCCCGTTGGCGGTCGGACGCTCGAGCAGGTAGGAGCGCACCAGAGCTGCCCAGTGGGGCTGTAGCAGTCCGGGAGCGCCGAAGACCTCGGCGGCGACCACCCGGGGTCCGTGGGTGACGACGACGCCGCACTGGCCGGGCAGGGGGCCGAGACCGCCGAGCTCGTCCGCCGCTGCCTGGCGGGCGGGCTCGCGCTCGAACACCGAGTCGGCCGCGGCCATCGCCCGCGTGGGCGCCGAAACCCGGAGGCCGTCGAGCTCCGCGTCGATCGAGCCCCACACCGCGTGCTGGTCGCCCCGGCGCGCATCCGCGGTCGCCGCCTGCCGGGCGACCGCCTCGTTCTTCGCCCGCCGCACCCGGCGGTGGGTGTAGGTCGAGCCGGCGGCGAAGTCGCGACGGCGCCCCCATCGGCCCGCCTCCAGGCACGACACCGGGATCTGCAGCTTGGCGGCGGCCGGGACCAGCACGCTGACGTTGAGGGTGCGGTTCTGATCGCCGCCGAGGAACTGCTCGCCTTCGACGAGCAGGATCGGCCGGTCCGTGGGATTCGCCGCGGTCAGGGTCGGCACCGACGCGTCGGGCAGCTCCTCGATCACCCGCCCCGACTTCGGGCCGGTGGCGATGGCCGGCAGTGGGTTGTCCATCAGGTAGACGGGGAAGAACGAGACGCCGAGACGCGTGACGGGCCGTCCGATGGCGGCCCGCTCCAGATCGACGAACGCGGCTGCGGTGCTCTTGTCCATAGGCTCCTCCTGGTTCGTGTGCACGCTCCCGCCGGACCGCGACCCGGGGTTCGCAGCGGCCGTCGGCATGTCCGGTGTCGGGTAGACAACCGGCAGGATAGAGGAAGGGTGTGTCAGAACCTGTCAGGAGGTCGGTCGAGCAATCCCGGCGAGGACTCGCCGGAACAGGCGTAGCGGGCTCACCGTCTGCCTGCCGATGCCGCCGGTCGGAGATGCGTCACGATACCGACGAGCTGATCGGGGCCGGAGGATTCTGTCGAAGACGGGCCGCTCTCCTACCGGTCGGACCCGCCGGACCGGGGACCGCGGCCCTCGAACGCCGCGCCGAACGCCGCCCCCAGGGCCAGCCCGATCGCGAGCCATGCCCCCACGTTGTCGGTCGCGGCCCCGATGGCGATCCCGAAGACCATGCCGAGGGCGGCCCCCGCCCCGGTGCCGTGGTGCTCATCACGCATGCGCGGCCAGCGTAGCACGCTTCGCCCGACGCTCTTCGGGACTCAGTCGCCCTTCAACGCGATCAGGGGATCGACGCGGGCCGCGCGGCGGGCCGGCAGGAGCGAGGCGACCGATGTCGCGGCGAGGACCGACCCCGCCACCGCGGCGAGGGTCGCCGCGTCGTAGGGGCCGACGCCGTACAGGAGGCTCGACAGACCTCGGCCGACGCCTGCCGCCGCGGCGAGGCCGACGGCCACGCCGACGGCGCCGACGGCCAGGCTGCCACCCATGATCAACCGGACCAGGCGGGCGGGCGACGCCCCGATCGCCGCGCGGACCGCGAGCTCGCGCCGCCGCTCCGTCACCGCGCGCGTGAGGGCGCCGAACACCCCCACCATCGCGACCAGCAGCGCAAGCCCCCCCACGACCGCGGCGGGCACCAGTTGGAGTCGTCGCCCGGCCATCGAGTCCGCGACGTGATCGTCCAGCGTACGCACCTCGGGAACCGGCAGGCCCGGGTTCAGCGACAGAATCAGGTCCCGAACCGCCGGCAGGAGCCCCGACGGGTCGCCGGCGGTGCGCACCACCAGGTGCGCCAAGCCCATCGGCCGGTGCCGCCAGGGGACGTAGATCGACGCGTCGGGCCCCGCCTCGAGTCCCGCGTACTTCATGTCGGCGACCACGCCCAGCACCGTCGTCTCGCGGGCGATGCCGAAATGCTCGAGCGCGAACCGCGGACCCCGGCCGACGGCGTCCGCGTCCGGGTACAGAAACCGCGCCGTCGACGCGCTCACGACGACGTCCGGCGTCTCGGCACGCTCGTCGGCCGCGCTGAAACGGCGGCCGGCGTCGAGCGGCGTCCCCAGCGCCTCGAAGAAGCCCGGCGTCACCGCGCCGAACGACATCGACAGGGTGTCGTCCCGGGTATCGCTCCGGAACCGGAGGTTGATCGTCGTGGGCGCGTCGGTCGGGGGCAGCAGGCTGCCGAGCCCCGCCGCGTCGACGCCGGGCAGTCTCCTCACCTCGGCGAGCAGCCGGTCGACGAACCCCGCCGACGCGCCGTCGTCGGCGAAACGCGAGTCGCCGAGCATCAGCTTGGCGATGAGCACGCGCGAGGAATCGAAGCCGCCGTCCTCGGCGAGCAGCGCGTCCATGCTGCGGGCGAGAAGCCCGGCGCCGGCCAGGAGCACGACGGCCGTCGACACCTGCGCCACGACGAGCGTCGCCCGGAGGCGCCGCGCCGTCGGCGTCGCGGCGGGGCCCGCGACCCCGGAAGGACCCAGCCGTCGGCCGCGCGGCATCCCCGCGGTGGACGCGGCGCCGCAGGCCGCCGCCGCGACGAGCGAAGACGCCGCCGCCGCGGCCAGCAGCATCGGGTCGTCGAACCGGATCTCGGCTGCGCGCGGGAGCACGGCGGCGGCGCTCGTCGCGAACAGACGCACCGCGGCCCAGGCCAGGAAAGAGCCGGCGGCCAGACCGGCGGCCGCGACGATCAGCCCCTCCGCGAACGCCAACCAATACAGGCGCCGGAGGCCGACGCCCAGGGCGAGTCGGACCGCGAACTCCCGGCGGCGCGCCATGGACCGGCCGACGAGCAGCGTCATCGCGTTCGCGCAGGCGGCCAGGAGCACCAGCATCGCCGCCGCGAGGGCGGCCGTCAGGGCCGGCCGGACGGCATCGAGGAGAACCGCCTCGAGCGGCGTCACGGCCGCACGCCAGTCGTCGCCGTTCACGTCGCGGACGACCCGGGCCGCGTCGTCGCGGGCCTGCTCGACCGTGGCGCCGGGCGTCAGCCGTCCGACCACGTCGAAGGAGGTCCCGACCGGCGGCGCTGCCGGCATGGGCACCCAGACGTCGACGGCCGGGGTCGGGAACGTGAACGCGGCCGGCATCACGCCCGCGACGGTGTACGGCGCGTCGCCGACGGTGATCCCGAGGCCGACGACCGCCGCCGGAGCGGCACCCAGGGAGGCGGCGAGCCGTGCGCTGACGACGGCGCGCGGGTCGGCGGCGGGAAGCGGCGGCGCGACGCCGGCGGCGGCCGGCACGCCGAGCACGTCGAAGAAGCGCTCGGTGACCGTCGCGACCCGGGCGATGCGCGCCGGACCGGCGCCGCGGACGCTGCGCTCGCGCGTCTCGTGTCCGGCCAGCTCGGCGACCCGCAGGCGCTCGGCCCACTCCCGGAAGCGGTCGGGGCCGAACCCGCCGGCGGCTTCGTCTTCGTGGTAGAGCGCGGTGATGGCGACCAGCCGGTCGGCATCGGGGTAGGCCAGCGGCCGCCACAGCACGCCGTAGGCCACGGCGAACGCCGCCGTGTTCAGGCCGATGCCGAGCGCGAGCGTCAGCACGACGAGGGCGATGGCGCCGGGCTGACGGGCCAGCCCCCGGGCCACGCGCCGAAGGACGTCCAACCCGACGGCCACCCCATTCCCCCTTGCGCGAGCCGCTCGACGCTCGCCGCCTGCCGCGACCGGCTGCAGGAGCTGCATTCCCCCTTGCGCGGGCCGCTCGACGGCCGCGCACGACATTGTCTCGACGAGCACAACCGGCGACCGGCACCCGCCGCTCCGGACCGCCGGCCGGCGCCGTCCCCTTCATCACCGCCGGCCGCAACGTCTCCCTGCGCCTCCCGGGATGCGACTGTCGATGGCTTGGACACCGACCGCCCGGTCTCGTTCCGGTCCGAGACGATCGCCATCGGACTCGCGCTCGCAACCCTGGCGGCTCCCGACCGAGCCGGCCGCCCTGCGGAGCTCCCCGCGGGGGCATCACTCGGCCGGACGCAGGACCCACTGGACCCCGGCCACCACCACCGCCGCGTTCAGGCCCAGGTTCGCCCCCGCGGTGCCGGCCTCACTCGGCCGGACGCAGGACCCACTGGACGCCGGCGACCACCACCGCCGCGTTCAGGCCCAGATTCTCCCCCGCCGTGCCGGCATTCGAGATGTGGTGGTTGCGGAGCTCGACGACGAGGCCGGGCCCCCGCCTCGGCACCGCCCGAACGCCCAGGCCATAGACGATCGTGAAGTTGAAGACGCGGTCGATCTCGGGCACGTCGAGCGACGTCCAGAGCAGCCCGGCCCCGCCGGCGACGTAGGGCGTCCATCGCCGGTCCCGCCAGACGTGATACCGGCCGCCCAGACCGAGGCCACCGCTGCCGCCGGGGGCCGGCCGGCCGTAGGCCAGCAGCGCGGCCTCGCCATGGATCTCCAGGTGATCGGTGACGAACCGTCCGAGCTGCGGGTGCAACGTCATGAAACGCACGTCGCTCTCCGTCTTCCCCCAGCCCGGAACGCCGTACCGCCACGCGTGGCCCCAGCCGCCCGACAGCCCCCGCGTCCAGTAGCCGGCGGCCAGGCGCGGTTGCTGGGCGGCGGTCGAGACCGGTACCAACGTCATCAGGAGGACGCCGGCCAGCGTGCGCCGGCAGTAGTGAGGAGCGGATGCCATGAACCCGTCATGATAAGGGTGCCAGGGCGCTTCGTGCCTCTCGACGCAGCCGCCCCGCCGGCGACCGGCGCCTCTCCGGGGGCGGTCCTCCCGTGTACATCCGATGTATATGAACTGGCATCCAGCGTCCGATCGGGCCGGTGGGTGCGGCTTCTTCGTCCCTCTGCTGAACGACCCAACCAACTGCACAACAAGCACTTGGCGGAAGAACCGCCCGTTGGCATCACTCGTGCGTCCTGTACAGGGAGTCGTTCGGCGCCTGAACGCGAGAATCACACGAATGCCGTACCTGCCAGCAAGCCGGCGCCGCCGTTTTCAGGCGCGCCGCATTCCTCACCCTGCAGCCCGACGCGGCGCGCGACCTCCGCGGCGGCGCCCGCCTGCGCGTCGGGGCCGGGGTGAGCTTCCAGGGAAGAAGGGGAGGTTGTGATGGAAGTGGACGGTGTGCAAGGCACAGGGGGTTGGCTGCTGGTCTACGTCATCGTCTCGATTCCGCTCATGTTGTTCTATTCGGCGGGCCTGTCGGGATGGTTCTTCGAGTATCCCATCTCGCTCATGGTCGTGATCTTCCTGGCGTTCGCGATTCCGCTATTGCTCATTCCATTGAAGTCTCCCACGGCGCCGCAGTGGAACATCGCTCTGCTGTGGGTTTCATCGACCCTGATTGTCCTGCGCATGGCCTATGGCGTGTTGTTTCAGAGGGTTCTGGAGGGCCGGCCGCGACTGACCAGCGGGGAACTGCTCGACGCGCTGCCGATTCTCCTGGGAATAGCGGTCTTCTCGCTGGGATGGGCGCTGGTCTGGACGAAGTACTTCCAGACCTCGGTGCGAGTCGGAAACACGTTCTCGTGAAGGACCCCGGATACGCGGCAGGAGACCCCTCGGCGATCGTGAAGCCGGTCCGGGCGCGGCGCCGGATGGACGATACCGCGAGCGGCTATTCCGAAGAAACCACCGCGGGCACGCGCACGAGGACGTAGGTCACGTGCCCGCCCTCCGGCACGAGGTAGCCGTGCGGCATGCGGGCGGGGATGTGCAGCACGTCGCCGGCCGCCACCGGATGCCGCGTCCCCCCGGCGATGCCGGACCCGCGGCTCCCGTCGCGGTCGAGCATCTCGCCGCCCACGAGCACCCCGCCCTCGCCGCTCGTCACGAACACCACGTCGATGATGTCGTCGTGGATCTCGGGCACCCCGTCGGCGTCGCGGTGAATGTGGCGGAAGCGGTGCGACCGGGTCGGGCTGCCGTAGTCGGCGAGGGTCTCGCGGGCCGAGCGGTCGGGGCCGATGCGCCGGTCGAGGTCGGCGCGCCGGCGGTCGAGCTCGCGCGCCCGCCACAGGGCGAACCCGGGCGGCTCGAAGTCGAGGGCGGGGGCGTCCGCGGGCACGACGCGCTCGCCGGTCAGGGCCGGCAGCCGCACCAGCACGTAGGTCACGTGTCCGCCCTCCGGCACGAGGTAGCGGTGCGGGGTGTCGGCGGGAATGTGGACGATATCTCCCCGGGCCACCGGATAGTGCACCCCGCCCGCGATGCCCGACCCCCGGTACTCGCCGCCCTCGCCGACCCGGTCGATCAGCTCGCCGCCCACGACCAGGGTCGCGGCGCCGCTCTGGACGAGGACCACGTCCTCGATGTGCGCGTGCTGCTCGGGGAAGCCGTCGGCCTCGCGGCGGATGAACCGGAACCGGTGGGACCCGCCGACCTCGTAGTCGGCCAGCGTCTCGCGGGAGGAGCCGTCGGGACGGATCGCCGCCGACAGGGCGGCGTCGCGCTGCTCGAGCTCGGCCGCGCTCCAGCGTACGAAGCCGGGCTCAGGGGGCTGCAGGACCGGCAACGAAACCGCGGCGACGGCGAACAGACGTGCGATAAAGGCCATGGCGGTCTCCTCTACTCATGTTCCCGATGGTAGTGCAACTCCAGCCCGGAGGCTGCGCCACGGCACGGGGAGTCCGGGCCGGGAGTCTGCGCCGTACAACGACGCGGGCTCCTGGGGGTCAGCATGTGGCCGCCGTCGGAGGCTGCCGGAGGAGATGCCGCCGGGGACCTCCGCTCGCGTCGCGGGCTATCATGGGCGCGGAACGCGAGAAGGAGACGCCATGAACATTCGAGCGCTGTTCGCCGGGACCGTCGTCGTCCTGCTGTGGGCCGGGACCGCGCCGGGGCAGATCACCCGGATCGACCTGCCGGTCGTCGAGTCGCCGGCCCTCGGGGGCGAGTCGTTCGGCGCCGCCGGCCGGTACGAGCGCCTGCGCGGCGCGGTCACCGGCGAAGTGGATCCGGACGACCCCCGTCACCGCCACATCGTCAATCTCGACCGCGCCCCCCGCAACGACCGGGGCCGGGTCGAGTACCGCGCCACCGTCGAGATCTACCGGCCCGTCGACATGACCCGGTGGAACCGGGCCATCTACCACACCGTCCCGAACCGGGGCGGGGCCGGCGCGGCCGAGCGCGCCCTCCTCGAGCGCGGGTTCGCGCTCGTCCGCGTGGGGTGGCAGGGCGACATCGCGCCGACCGACACGAACATCGTGGCCGAGCTGCCCGTCGCCACCCTGGCCGACGGCTCCCCCATCGTCGGCGCGGCCCTCGAGGAGATGATCTTCGACGACGACGCGTCGCGGTCCCGCTACCGCCTGACCTATCCGACCGCCTCGCGCGAGCCGTCGGGCGGGATGCTCTCGGTCCGGGCCACCCAGACCGGCCGGCGGCAGGCGCCCCCGGACCTCGCGTGGACGTGGGCGAGCGACACCGAGATCGAGGTCGATCGGCCCGCCGGGTTCGACGGCGGCGCCATCTACGAGTTCATCTACCAGGCGAAGGACCCCATCGTGCTGGGCCTCGGGTTCGCGGCGATGCGCGACGCCATCTCGTTCCTGCGCTACGAGACGGCGGACGCCGACGGCAATCCGAACCCGCTGGCAGAGGCCGGGCTGCCCCGCACCGCGATCTCGATCGGCATCTCCCAGAGCGGGCGCATGCTGCGCGACTTCCTGTACCAGGGGTTCAACGAGGACGTCGCGGGCCGCACCGTCTTCGACGGCATCCATCCCAACATCGCCGGCTCGCGGAAGACCTTCACCAACTACCAGTTCGGCCAGCCGGGGCGCTGGCAGAAGCAGCACGAGGACCACGTCTATCCCGGCGACCAGTTCCCGTTCACCTACGCCACCCTGACCGACCCCGTCAGCGGCCGGACCGACGGGCTGCAGGAGCGGTGCTCGGCCTCGGGCACGTGCCCGAAGATCGTCCACAGCGACAGCGAGGCGGAGCTCTGGCAGGCGCGGGCGTCCCTCGTGGTCACCGACCCCGCGGGCGGGCCCATCGAGCTGCCGGACAACGTGCGGGCGTACCTGTTCGCCGGCACCCAGCACGGCGGCGGTCCCGGCGTGCACGTGGGGAGGCCGAGCGCGGGCCTCTGCCAGAACTTGAGCAACCCGCTGGCCCTGAGCCAGATACGCACCGCCCTCAGCCTGGCCCTCTACGACTGGGTGGAGAAGGGCGTCCCACCGCCCGCGAGCCGCTTCCCCACCGCCGGCCACGGCCTGGTCGCCGCGGCGGCGGTCGACTTCCCCGCCATTCCCGGAGTGATCTGGTCGGGGTCGTACAACCCCCTGCACCTCGCCGATCACCGGTCGCTGCCCCCGATGCGGGGCGACGCCTACGTGGTCCTCGTCGGCCGCACCGACGCCGACGGCAACATGGTCGACGGCGTCCGTCACCCCAATCTCGTTGCCCCCATCGGCACCTTCACGGGGTGGAACCTGCGGCGGGACGGGTTCGCGGAGGGGGCCCAGTGCCGGGGCACCGGGTCCTTCATCCCGTTCGCGGCCACGCGCGCGGAGCGCCGGGCGGCCGGCGATCCCCGGCCGGCGCTCGAAGAGCGGCACCCCGACCACGCGGCCTACGTGCGCGCGGTCAGCGAGGCGGCGGAGGCCCTGGTCGAGGACCGGCTGCTCCTGCCGGAGGACGCGGACGAGATCGTGTCGCGCGCCCGCCGGAGCCGGGACAGAACGGCGGGGACCGTGCAGCAAGGGTCTGCGCCATAGGAGTCAGCGCCGTGGACCCGGCGGAACGGGAGGCGCAGCCTCGGGTCGATCCGCCGAATCACGCCGGCGGGAGCCCCGCCAGCACCTCCCTGATCAGGGCGGGAAGGCTGGGAGGCCCGACCGGGAAGCTGTCCGCCGGCACACCGGGAGGAAGGGCAATTTCCTCGAACCGCCCCAGAGGCCTGGCCAGGATCCGACCGTTCTCGTCGACGAGCACGTAGGTGGGGTAGCCCTGGACGCGCAGGAGCCGCGCGATATCGCTTCCCAGGCCCACGTGCCAGTTCGTCCACGGCATGGGCTCGTCCTCCATGAACCGGGTCACCGTCTCGAGCTCCTCGTCCACGCTGATCGCGACGAGGGCGAACCGGTCCGCCGGCAGCTCCGCCACCAGCTTCCTGAGATCCGGCAGCACGTCGATGCACGGCACGCACCAGGTCGCCCAGAAGTCGAGCAGCACGACCCGTCCCCGATAGTCCGACAGGGACTCCTCCACCCCATCGACCCGCGTGCCGGTCACTTCGGGCAGGGTGCCGCCGACGGTCCCGTGGCGGATGCTGCGAATCAGGTCCGCCTCGGCCTCCGCCAGGGTCATCTCCGAGGAGCGGCCGTCCGGGAACGCCCCCAGGAACGGCTCCTCCTCCACCCCCGCGCTCAGGCCCGCCGCCGCCTCGAGGGCGCTCTGCCGCTCGGCCTCGCTCTCCTCCAGCGACGCCGAGAGGGAAGTCCAGCCGGAGAGCAGACCGAACCGGGATCCGTTGGCCGCCTCCGTGAGCCCGGCCGCCACGTAGTACCGGCCGGTGGCGCGCAGCACGGGATTCTCGGCCCCGGACGCCAGCTCCTCGAAGAACGCGCCGATTTCCGGTCCCAGGAACGAGCGGCCCGCCATCGCGCTCAGCACCCGCGGCCAGCCCTCGTAGTCGGGCGCGTGCCTGAGCAGCCCCGTCGCCCCCGCGACCATGTTCTGGGCGACGGCTCCGCCGGACTGGACGCGCAGGGCGAGGAACTCCGCCGCCTCGACCGTCTTCTCGTGCGCGCCGTCCTGCGCCAGGATGGCTTTCGCCGCCGCCGCGGCGGGGCGCACGTCGGGCCGGTCGGCGAGGCGCTCCGTCATGGCCCGGACGCGTTCCTCGCTCGAGACGTCGCGGGACGGAGGCTGACGGCTGCCCTCCATCCACGCCCGTTGCCGGTCGAGGTACTCCTCCACCACCGACCAGTCCGGGCCGACGTCGGCCGGCGACGGCCCGGCCTCGACCCTCGGACCGCGTCGTCCGGGCAGTCTCTCCGCCACCTCGGCCGGCAGCGAGCCCCGGTCCCCCATCGTCTGCAGGAAGGCGGCCGCGAGCTCGGGCGGCAGCTCCTCGCCGTTCAGCATCACGCGGGCCGAGCTCGGCGCCTCGTCCGACGGGGACCCGTCGGGCGACTCCGCGGCGGCGGTCGGACCCGCGTCCGAGGGCGCCGGGACGCCGTCTGCCGGCGGCGCATCGTCCGGAACGCCTGCACCCCCGCACGCCCCGATTGCCGCCAGCAGCACGGTAGCCGTCAGAAGCCATACGAACGAGCGCGCCCGACCCCGCCACCCCGCGTCGATCGTCGTCGCCTCCATGGTCCCTCCGCTGAAGAATCGATCCGGTGCAACAGTATGACGCAAACCGCCGCCGCCCGGTCGGCGGTGGGTGCACGAAGAGAGCGGAGGCGCCGCGGAGAACGATACCGAGTCGCAGTCCCGATCGGTGCCCGGACGGTCGTGTCACGAGTCTGTCGCGCACCCGTCGACGGTGCGCCGGGAGCCCGCGCGGCCCGTGAGGTCGTTGTCGGTCGAACTGCGAGCGGCGGCCGAGTGCGGCGGGTCAGGAGGCTCCCCCACGAATCGAGGCGTGCAGCTCGCGATCGGCAAGCGGCCGGCCGAGTGGTTAAACTTGGGCCGTGTCATCGTCGCGACTCCCGGCCGCCGGCCCCGTGGCGCAGTACGACAGCTTCGCCGACATCTACGGCGTATGGACGGAGACGGCGCCGGCGGCCCAGTCGAACCGCCGGTTCTACGTCGAGGCGTATCTCGCCGCCGGCGGGCCCGTGGTGGAGCTGGGGGTCGGCGACGGGCGCATCGCGGTGGAAGCGGCGGCGCGCGGATGCCGGGTGATCGGGGTGGACGCCTCGCCGGTGATGCTGCGGCGGTGCCGGAAGCGCGCCGAGGAGGCCGGCGTGGGCGATCGGATCGAGCTGCTGGAAACGGACTTCCGCACCTTCCGCATCGACGAGGCGGCCGCCCTCGTTACCCTGCCGTACCACAGCATCGGGCACCTGACGGGCATGCCGGCCAAGCAGCAGGTGACGCACCACGTGTTCAGCCAGCTACGCCCGGGGGGGCGGTTCATCTTCGACGACTTCCTGATGACGCCCGACACCGTCGCCCGGATGCGCCAAGTGCAGCTTCGGGCCGCCTACCCGTCGGCAGCAGGCACGGATATCCTGTTGTGGGTCACCTCCCGCGTGGACGAGAAGACCCGGTCGGTGGAGGTCATCACCTGGGAGGACCACTTCACGGCCGACGGCCGCCCGGAATGGCGCCGCTACCGGCGCCTCGACCTGAGCTGGCTCGACCCCGACCAGGCTCGGAGGATGCTGCTCGGGGCCGGATTCACGATCGACGCCTGCCTCGGCCGCTTCGACGGAACGCCGTTCTCGATGGACACCGCGGCCGAGCAGATCTGGATCGCCCGCAAGCCGGGATGAGGGAGCTGCGTCGTGCAACGGCGCCGGCTCCCGGAGGGTCGGTCGGGCGCCAAGCGGAGTCAAGACGACGATTTGGCGGGCTCTGCGCCGTTGCAACGGCGCCGCCTCCGGAGGAGGCGCAGACTCGCTGGAGGGTCGGTCGGGCGCCAGGCGGAGCCCAAGGCGACGATTGGCGGGCTGGCGGCGCGGAGCGCACCGCCGGCGGCGCGTCCGAGCGGGAGCGACGACGCGAGACGACATTCGGGATCGCGCAGCACGGAGCCGCAGCGAAATGGTCGGAACCGCGGGACTCAAGGACCTGGAAGTGACGGGCATCGTCGGCGTCTACCCGCGGGAGCGGGAACACCCCCAGCCGGTCGTCTTCGACATCGAGGTCGACTACGACCTGGCGCCGGCCGCGCGATCCGACGCGCTGGCGGACGCCATCGACTACGACGGCATCGCCGCCGCCGTCGACGACCTGGTGCGGCGGCGGCGGTTCGCGCTCCTCGAGACCATGGCGGAGGCGGCGGCCGCGTTGCTCCTCGACCGGATCGACCGCGCGCAGCGCGTACGACTCGAGGTCCGCAAGCCCCGGGCGGTCCCCGCCGCCGCCTGCGCCTTCGTCCGGGTGGAGCGCGCGCGCTCGTGAGCCCCGCGCAGGACACCCCGGTCGCGGTCGTGACCGGCGGCGCGCGCCGCCTCGGGCGCCGCCTGTGCTCGATGCTGGCCGCGCGGGGCTACGACCTCGTCGTGCTCTACCGCGCCTCCGAGCAGGACGCGCGATCGCTGGTGCGCGAGATCGAGACGGCGGGGCGCCGCGCCCGCGCCCTCGCCGCCGACATCGGCGTCGAGCGCGACGTGGCCGCGGTCTTCGACGACGTCGCGGCGGCGGAGGGCCGCGTCGACCTCCTCGTGAACAACGTCGGCAACTACAACCCCCAGCCGGTTACCCGGCTCGACCCCGCGGGGTGGGACGCGACCCTCGCCGCCAACCTGTCGGGCGCGTTCTACTGCTGCCACCACGCCCTGCGCGCAAGGCGGGTCGAGGGCATTCAATCACAATCGCCCCTCATGCCCGAGGGCGGCAACATCGTCAGCATCGGCATGGCCGGCCTCGAGGGCATCCGCGCCAACGTCCACGGCGCCGACTACTACGTCAGCAAGACCGGGCTCCTCGTCCTGACCCGCGCCCTCGCCAAGGCGCACGCGGGCCGCCGCATCCGGGTGAACATGGTCTCGCCGGGACAGCTCGAGAACTCCGTCGACCTGCCGCCGCCCGACGCCATCGGCCGGTGGGTCCCCCTGGGGCGCGCGGGCCGGCTGGACGACGTCGCGCAGGCGGTCGAGTACCTGCTCGACGCCGGCTACGTGACCGGGGTCAACATCGACGTCTCCGGCGGATACCGGCTTTGACGGGCCGTGGCGAGACCGACGTCCGCACCACGAACGGCGAGAACGCCCGCGCGGAACGCCGGTCGCCCGCGCGGAATGGCGCGACGATGAAGCACGGTGGCCGCGGAGCAGCGCAGTCCGGCGGAACGACGGCGCCGCCAGAGAGCGACGAGTCGCCTCCCCTTGCCGCGACCGCACTCTGCCCGCTGTGGAACCGGGCCGCGGAGTGGAAACGTCGGCTGCGGATGATCCGCGAGGCGCGGCGGTTCCTGTACCTGTCCACCTACTACCTGGAGTACGACGAGTACGGCGCCGAGCTGCTGACGCTGCTGCTCGAGGCGCAGGGGCGCGGGGTCGCGGTGAACCTGCTCATCGACGGCTTCGGCCAGCGCCTCGGCGGGGTCCTGATGCCCCCCGAGGTCAAGGCGGCCCTGCGGGAACGGCTCGACGCCCTGCGCGCCGCCGGTGCCGTGGTGACCGTGTACCGCCCGCCCCACGCGATGCAGCGGCGCCTCGGCGGCGGCCAGCACGTCAAGATCCAGGTCTCGGACGAGGGCGAGGCGATCTTCGGCAGCAGCAACGTCACCCGCACGTCCTTCGAGGGATGGAACGAGTACTCGGTCGCGCTGCGCGGCCCCGTCGCGCGCACCCTGCTCGAGAGCTATCGGACCATCGGCGGCGAGGTCGACCCCGCCCACCTGCGCGACCTCGACCGGTCCGCGGCGGGAACGCCCGGAGACATCGATCTCGACTACTGGATATGCAATCCCAACCTGCACCAGGGCCGCCGCGGGCCCCTCGGCTGGCGCGGCCCCAACGTGGTGACCGACCGCATGATCGACATGGTGACCGCGGCGCGGCGCCGCATCGAGCTCACGACCTTCTACTTCAAGCCGGCCCCCGCGCTGTTGGATGCGCTGCTCGCGGCCGCGCGGCGCGGCGTCGACATCGAGATCCACCACTCGCACCGCGACGCGCTGCCGGCCACCGACCTGGCCTGGATCGCCGCCGCCGCCGGCTATCCGCGGCTGCTGGACGCGGGCGTCCGCATCTACGAGAATCGGACCGGGGAGCACTCGAAGATCGTGCTCGTCGACGATGTCTGGGCCGCGTTCGGCAGCTACAACTTCGAGGACGCGGCGCACGACCGGCTCGCCGAGGCCATGCTGGCCACGCGCCACCCCGCCGCGGTCGCGCCGGCGCGAGAGATCTTCGACATGCTCAGGCGAAACCCGCACAACACCGCGGTCGGGCGCAACTTTCGCCGGGACCTGCCGGCCGGCCTCCGGCTGCGCCTCGCGGTGCTCGGCCGCCTCAAGCGGTGGATGTGATGCCCGACGACCTGCGCTTCTCCGAGATCGAGCACAAGTTCGTCGTCGGCGACGACTTCGACCTCGCGGACTTCCGCGCCGCCGTCGAGCGGCTGCATCCGACGCGGACCACCGCGCTGCGGGTCCGCGACCGGTACTTCCTGACCGAGGCGGGGCGACGCGGGGGGTTCATCCTCCGCCACCGCTACGATGCCGAGCTGCACCACCTGACCCTGAAGTCTCTTGCCCGCGACACGGAGGTGCGCTCGGAGGTCAATCTCGACCTCGGCCACCACGCGGGCGACCAGGCGGCCGCCGTCGACGCTTTCGTCGAGCGGCTCGGGGTGACCTGGAGCGGCGTCATCGTCAAGGACCTGACGGTCTGGGACTTTCCCGACATGGAAGTGGCGCACTACCGCGCCTCGACTGGCGCGCGCGCCGTGGAATGCGTCGAGTTCGAGGCCACGCGCAAGCCGTCGCTGGCCGCCGCCCTGCGCGCCGTCGAGCGCTACGAGCGCGCGACCGGCTTCGGCGGCGCCACCCGCTCGCGCCGCTCGCTGCCGCGGATCCTGTTTCCCGAGATTGCCGATGCGCTGGCGGCCGCGGCGCGCGAGACCCCAACCGAGCCGGCGCGAGCACCCTCGACGATTCCCATGAAGTTGTCGTAGATGCGGCGCGCGTTGCGGTTGAAGCCGGCCATGCCGGCCGCCGCATCGGCCTCGAAGCGCGCGAGGGCGTCGGCCCCGAGCGCGCGCTCCAGGGCCTGCCCGTAGGCGGGCACCGCGCCCCACTCTCGCACCGTCCTCTCCGTGATCTCGACGTGGTACTGAATGCTGAAGGCGCTGGTCGCCGACGCCGAGCGCCTGCACCGCGCAGGCGGGCGACGCCGCGAGGACGCGGGCGCCGGGCGGCGGCTGCAACACCTCCGCGCCGTGCCACTGCAGGCAGGCGTGGGTGGCGGGCACGCCCTCGAACAGGGGGCTCGCGCGGCCCGCCTCGGTCAGCTCCACGTCGAAGATGCCTATCTCGGGCTCGGCCGCCGGCCCGACCTCGCCCCCGAGGGCCTGCGCGAGGAGCTGGTGCCCGAGGCAGAAACCGAGGAACGGCATCCGCCGCTCGAGGACCGCCTCGCGGATGGCGGCGCGCTCGGCCTCGAGCCACGGATGGAGGTCGTCCTCCCAGACGTCCATCGGACCGCCCATGACCCAGAGGGCATCGTAGCCGCCGAGATCGGGAATGGACTCGCCGCCGTCGAGCTCGACGGCGCGCCACTCGACGCCGTCCCCACGCATGAAGTCGCGGAAGACGCCGGGATGCTCGACGGCGATGTGCTGGAAGACGAGGATCCTCGGTGCTGTCTCGGGCATCGGGCGTGTCAAAACAGGTCCTCCGAGTCCTCGGACTTCGCGTACCATTCCGGCGGCATGGGCGAGACGATGTCACCCTTGATCTGTATGGCGTCCCGGTTGCGGCCGAACCAGAGACCGGGCGTTTCGCGGTACGGCACCAGCCGCGAGACCGGCCGCCCGTTCTTCGTGATGACGATCTCTTCGCCGCTCTCCGCGACCTCGCCCATGAGCTTGAGGCAGGTCGCCTCGAACTCCGACGCCGTGACCGTTCTTCCGGTCCGCTTGTCGTTCTCGCCCCTCACGACATCCTCCAGCAATCCCGACACATCACCATTCGTGCCGATGTAGGCGGCGCCCGTGTCCGGCCGGTAGTCGGCTGGTCACGGATGCCGAGGATTGGCCCAGCCCGGAGAGCGCCGCTCAGCGGTTCCGATTGCCGCTCCAGCCCACCCTCGATGAGCCCGCGCCCTTGATGAGCCCGCGCCGTCCTACGGCGCACACTCCTCGTCGAACGTCCAGCCTCGCGGGCCACGCAGCAGCCTCCACGCAGCGGTCTCGTCCGAATCCGCGAGCGTGAACAACGCCCGTTCGACGTCCACGGCCCGAACGCCCTCGCAGGAACCCGATGCACTGACGTATTCGGCGATGCCCCCGCACCACGAGGCCCACTTTCGGTACACGCACTCGTTCATCCGCGACACGCGAATAGTCGTGTCGGCGCGCTTGCGGAATACGAGTCCCTCCAAAGGCGGAAAATCCGACGACTGCGAGAACGCGTCGGCGATCCTCATGTCCAGGACGGGACAGCCGGCCGGGTCCAGAAACATCATGATCTTCGTGATGAACGACATCCCGCTGAATTGGGGCAAGCCGATCTTCTTGATTCGGATCGGTCCCGGCGGCGGTGTGCAGGCCGCAATCTCCGCAAAGCTGTCGAGCTGGTCGTCGGTGACGTCGTTCCTGAACTTCCCGACCCTGTAGCGTCTGCGACCTGGACTGTTCGCGTACCCCCAATACAGCACGTTCGAGAGCCCGTCCTTCACCTGCTTCCTGGATGAGGAGATCAGCAACTCTCGGATGCAATCCTCCACACCACCCATGTCGGCATGGCGGATTTCCGCGTCGCCAGCGTTGAAGTCACAAGTGACGGCGGGAAAATCGTACTTCCGGATGGCGGTGCACAACGCGGAACCGTAATCCGAGGTCCTTGCGAGCAGCTCCCGTACCGCCGGTACGAGACGGGTCGGGATCACCATCACGGTCTGCCCCGGATCGACGCGCGCGGCCTCGTCTTCGGCGACGGCCTCGTCTTCCGATTGCATCTCGTAGTGATCGATCAGCGCCGCCACCCGCGCTTCGTCCCAACCGTCCGGAAAGGACGACTTCGTCGTCACGGTCATCGTCGTTTCCTCTTCATCAAGCGTCTGTACGCGTGGAGCGGTTTGCCGCGCAACTCGTACGCGGTGACGACGAACAGGCCGTCGAACGCCCTCGCCGGGGCGTAGATCACCCGCAGGTAGCGCCCGGACCGCGTCTGTCCCGACGCAACCCGGGAACCACCCCGCCCCGGTCGGTCCTCGCCGGGGGCGGCGAGCACTTCCTCCACTTCCGCC
Source organism: Vicinamibacterales bacterium (assembly GCA_965207675.1). Classification (GTDB taxonomy): domain Bacteria; phylum Acidobacteriota; class Vicinamibacteria; order Vicinamibacterales; family UBA8438; genus JAJEEA01. Next base: position 418,910 of record CBDBMY010000011.1, on the reverse strand, counting down.
TCGGAGACGCCGTGGCGGTAGATGTGCGGCTCACCCGTGACCGGGTCCGCATGGTACCGAACAGCCAAGGCGCCTCACGTACGATTCCCGATCCGACAGGCCGACCGTCGAGATCGAGGGTGTCCAGCATCGAGCCCCGCCGCCCGCAGCTGCGCGGCCAGCGGCGACGCGCCGCGCGCCTCGCCGCGCACGATCCGGGCGTTTTGGCAGGCGATACAATACCGGCCCAGGCCCTCGCAGTGAACGGCAGCGGCGGTCACCGCCGACGACGGTGCCGGCCGAGTCGCGGGCTGCGGCCCGGTTACGCCAGTCTACGCCCCTTCGCCCCAGCCTCGCCAGCCCGCTCTTCCGGTGCGCCGCGAGCCCGCCGCGCACGGCTCGCGGGCGCGGTTGCACGGATCGGGGATTCACGGTACGGTCAGGCGGCGCACCGGCGACCCGTGGCGATGCGAACCCTCCTCTACCGGCTGATCGGCTCCGTCACCTCGATTCGTCCCGAGGAGACGGCCCCGGTGGTGTTGATGTTCGCCTACTCGTTCCTCGCCATGACGTCGTACAACATCGTGAAGCCGCTGACCCGGTCGCAGTTCATCGCCGCCCTCGGCTCCGACAACCTGCCGTACGTGCTGTTCGCGGCCGGGGTGCTGATCGGCGGCGTCATGCACCTCTATACCGGCGCCATTCGCCGCCTGCCCCCCCGCCACGTGATACCCCTCACGCAGGCCGCCATCATCGGCATCCTGGTCCTCTTCTGGGGCCTCCTGCAGACCGGCGCGGGGTGGGTCACGGTCGCCTTCTACTTCTTCGGCCTGATTCTCGGCATCCTGTTGATCAGCCAGTTCTGGACCCTGGCCAACGACGTCTTCGACGCCCGTCAGGCCAAGCGCCTGTTCGGGTTCATCGGCGGCGGGGCCAGCCTCGGCGGAGCGCTGGGGGCCGGCATCACCGCGGTCGTCGTCGAGGAGGTGGGCTCCGAGCAACTGGTGCTGGTGAGCGCGGTCACCCTCGCCGGCTGCACCGGCATCGTGATGCTCCTGCTGCGCCGCCACCCGGTCGGCGAGCACGCCGGATTCGACGCCCCGGACAGCGGCCTCGGGGGTCGCGAGGGGTTCCGCCTCCTCGCCGGGTCGCGCCCGCTCCAGGTGCTCGCCCTGACCGTCGCGTGCGCCGCCGCGGGGGCCGCCGTCGTCGACCAGCAGCTGAACATGGCGGCGGAGGCGATGCGCGGCGACGCCGGCGGCGACAGCATCGCCGCCCTCCTGGCCGAGGTCACCGCCTACCTGTCCATCGGCGGGTTCGTCGTGCAGGTGGCCCTCATCAGCCGCATCCACCGGTCCGCGGGCATCGGCGTGGCCCTCCTCCTGCTGCCGTTCGGCTTCAGCGCCAGCGCCGCCCTCATCCTCTTCACGGGGACCCTGTGGGCGGTCGCGGGGGCCCGGGTGCTCGGGTCTACGCTGCGCTACACCCTCGACAAGACGACACGCGAGGTCCTCTTCGTGCCCCTGCCGGCGGAGATGCGGCACCGGGTCAAGCCGTTCATCGACGTCACCATGGACCGGTTCGCCAAGGCGGTGACGGCGGTGCTGCTGCTCGCCCTCATCCAGCCGTGGGGTCTCGGGCTCGACTGGCGGCAACTGAGCTGGGCGACCCTCGTCATCACCGGGCTCTGGATCGCGGTCGCCATGCGCGCGCGACGCGAGTACCTCCGGTCGTTCCGGGCCAGCATCGACGCCCGGACCATCACCCCGGACGCGGTGATGACGCGGGCCGGCGAGGCCGCCACCGTCGAGACCCTGGTCGAGGAGCTGTCCAACCCCGACCCCGCCGCCGTGCTCTACGCCATCGAGATGCTCGAGGCGATGGACAAGCCGCACCTCGTCACGCCGCTCCTGCTGCGCCACGAGTCGGGGCGGGTGCGGGTCCGCGCGCTGCACGCGCTGGCGTCGGGCCGCTCGCGCGTGGCCCACCGCTGGAAGGGCGCCGTCGAACGGATGACCCGGGACGACGACGTCGACGTGCGCGCGGCCGCGCTCGAGGCCCTGGCGAGCCTCGCCCGCCAGGACGCGGCGACGGTCATGGCCGGCCATCTCGCCGATCCCGAGCCCCGGGTGGCGGTGGCCGCGGCGGCGGCCCTCGCCCGGTCGGGCCGCGAGCCCGATGCGGTCCTCGCCGCCGAGACGTTCCGGAGGCTCATCGAGGACACGCGCGACGCCGGCGCCGAGGGCCGGCGCGAGGCGGCTCGGGCCCTCGCCAGGATCAGGACCGACGACCCCCGCTTCCGCACCCTGCTCGCGACCCTGCTGCACGACCACCGGGTCGACGTGGTCCTCGAGGCCATACGGAGCGCGCGGGCCCTCGGCGCGTCGGACGGGCTGTTCCTGCCGGGCCTGCTCTCGCGACTGGCCCACCGCGGCCTGAAGCACCCGGCCCGGGAGACGCTCGTGGCCTACGGAGAGGCGAGCATCCCGGCCCTCCGCTACGCGCTGGAGAACCCGCACGAGCAGGTCTGGGTGCGGCGGCACGTTCCGTCCACGCTGGCCCGCCTGCCCCACCAGGCGGCGATGGACGCGCTCGTGGGCAGTCTCGACACCCCCGACAGGTTCCTTCGCTACAAGGTGATCGCCGCCATCGAGCGCCTCCGGCGCAACCATCCGTCCCTGGCCGTGCCCGACGCCGTCATCGAGGCGTTCCTCATGAGGGAGTCCACCCGTTACTGCAACGTCCTGAGCCTCGGCAACAACCTCCTCAGACACGCGCCGGCGCCGGACGACGGGCAACTCGAGGACGCCCGCGGCGTCGAGCGGCGGGATCCGGACCGCGCGGCCCTGCTCGCCCCGCACGACACCCTGCTCGAGCGCGCTCTCCGCGAGCTGCTGGAGAGCAGCCTCGACCGGATCTACCGGCTCCTGGGGATCCTGCACGAGGTCGGCGACGTCGCGGCCGCCCGGCACGCGATAGACTTCGGCGACCCCCGGCGCCGCGCCCGCGGCCTGGAGTACCTCGACAACGTGCTGCCCGGGAACGTGCGCAAGCGCATCCTGCCCCTCATCGACGAGACACCCCTGTCCGAGAAGGTCGAGCACGCCAACCGCGTCCTGGGAACGCGGCCCCGAGACCTCGAGGACACGCTGGCGCAGCTCGTCCACGACACCAACCCGGTGATCGCAGCGACGGCCATCCACTTCGCGGCCGAGCATCTCCCGGGCGCGCTGACCGACGATCTGCGGTGGTTGAACGCCCATCGCGCCGCCGCGGATCCGCACGTCGCCGACACCGCCTCGTGGGCCCTGTCCCTCGGAACGTCGGGTCAGGCGTCGGCCCCGGCGGATGTCCGCCGGCTCCCGACGGCGGAGATCGCCAACCGGCTGAGCCGCATCCCCATCTTCGAGTTCGTCTCGGTGGACGAGCTGTTCCGGGTCATCGATGCCGGCCAGCAGGTGTGGTACGCGCCGGACCAGCCGGTCGGGACCGAAGGCGCGACCGAGGCCGTCGAGCTCCTGATCGAGGGCTCCGTCCGCCGGTCCGTCGCCGGCGGAGACGACGACACCCTGCGCGCGCCCGGCGTGCTCGGTCTCGAGGAGGCGCTGCAGGGGGCCCCCACGACGCGGCCGACCTGGGCCAGCCAGCCGTCGGCCTGCCTGCGCATCAGGTCGGCCGACTTCGTGGCGATGGTGTCGGACGACGACCTGCTGGCGCAGGGCCTGTTCCGGTTGCTGCTGACCCCCGCGGGCGGCGACCGCGACCGCAGCCCCGCCCACCTGCCGGCGGTGACCCTGCCGCAGTCGGCGCTGCAGCCGTTCGACGAGGCGATGCTGCTGCGCCACCACCCGCTCCTCGGCCGGGCGGCGGCGACCGAGCTCCTCGCCCTCGTGGGGGCCGCGCGTAGGCTCTCGCTGGCGGACGGCGACGTGCTGGTGCTCGGCGACGCCCCGGCCGCGCTTTGCCTGGTGCTGGAGGGGGCCATGCGCCTCGAATCGGACGGCGCCGCGCCGATAGTCGCCGGACCGGGCGGCACCCTGTTCGTGGCCGAGACCCTCGCGGGGGGGCCGGCGGGATGGCGGGCCACCGCCGAGGGCGCGTGCCGGATCCTGCGGGCGGAACGGGACGAGGTGTACACGGTGTTGTCGGATCGGGTCGACTTGCTGCAGGATCTGTTCAGCGGCGCGCTCGCGGGCGGAGCCTCCGCGCCCGCGGGGGCCGCGCGCGAGGGCAGGCCGGACGTCCCCTCGACCACGTAGGAGCCCGCGCCGTCGGGCCGGCTCCCGGAGACCACCCATGCCCATGCCCCGTCGATCCCCGGCCTCGTTGGTGGCGGTCCTCGTGCTGTTGCTGGGCGTGCCGGAACCCGCGCATGCCCAGGGCGCCGCACCCGCACTCTCCGCGGCTGAGATGGAGGCCTTCCTCCTCGACGCCGAGCTGACGGACATCCGCGACGTCGGGACCGGCGTGACGGGGTCGCAGCGCGCGACCGCCTCCGACGGTCGATTGACCCACGACGTTCACATCCAGTCGGTCGACATCAGCCGTTCGCGGTTCGTCGCCCGCGGCGCCCGGGTGGAGCTGAACTTCAGGGACTCCTACCTCTACAACGTCGCCGCCTACCGTCTGGCCGTCCTGCTGGGCATCGACAACGTGCCCATGTCGGTCCTGCGGGGGGTCGACGGCCGACGGGCCGCGGTCACGTGGTGGGTCGACGACGTGGCCATGACCGAGGCGGAACGGATAGAGCAGCGGACGCTGGGGCCGGACCCCGCGAGGACGAGCCGGCAGTTCTACACGCAGTACGTCTTCGACGAGCTCATCCAGAACCGGGACCGGAACCAGGGCAACATGCTGTGGACGACGGACTGGAAGATGTGGCTGATCGACCACACCCGCGCGTTCCGCCAGGACGTGGAGCTGACGAAGCCCGAGCGGCTCCTGCGCATCGAGCGGGGCCTGCTCGACAACCTGCGCGGCCTGACCCCGGAGGCCCTCGACGCGGCGCTCGGCGATGTTCTCAGCCGGGGAGAGCGGTCGAGCGTGATGCGGCGGCGCGACCTCCTGCTGCAGCACTTCGATGATCGCATCGCGCGCTTCGGCGAGCGCGGGGTGGTCGTGGACCCGGAGCCCGCACCGTAGCCGCCCGCAGGGAGATCCAGCGTTGCACCGAGGACGCCAGATGCAACCCGTCGAACGGCCCGCGCCGACGGCCGCCCCTTCCGCCGACCGGCGTGTGCGCCTCCGCCGCGTCGCGGGCGCGGCCCTCGTGGCACTGCTCGCAGCCGGCGCTCCTCCCGCCGCGGCCGCGGCCCAGCCCGATTCCCGCCGCGTGGTCGCCATCGGCGACATCCACGGCGCCGGCGACGGGCTGCGCGCGATCCTGCAGGAGACCGGCCTCATCGACGGCGAGCTCCGGTGGAGCGGCGGGACCGCGACCTTGGTGCAGACCGGCGACATCACCGACCGGGGCCCCCAGGTGCGCGAGATCATGGACCTCCTGATGCGGCTCGAGGACGAGGCCCCCGACCACGGGGGCGAGGTCAGGGTGCTGCTGGGCAACCACGAGGCGATGAACATGACGGGCGACGTCAGGGACGTCACCCCCGCGATCTTCGCCTCTTTCGCGTCGGAGGATGCCGAGCAGCGGCGCGAGGACGCCTGGCGGCAGTACGCCAGGCACGCGTCCCGGCGGCGCTCGGACCGGAACGGTCCCGAACGCCCGGACCCGATGCCCCGCGACGAGTGGATGCGGACGCATCCGCCCGGCTTCGTCGAGTTCATGGAGGCGATGGGGCCCGACGGGCGGTACGGCCGCTGGCTGCGGGACAAGCCGGTCGCGACCGTGGCCGCGGATACCCTCTTCGTGCACGGCGGCCTGTCCCCCCGCCTGGACGCGGAGAGCGTCGAGGCCCTGAACGACCGGGCGCGGGACGAGATGGAACGCTTCGATCGCCACCGGCGCCATCTCGTCGACGCCGGCATCATCCTGCCGTTCTCGACGTTCGAGGAGATGTTCGCGGCGGTGGCCCAGGAGCTGCGCACGTGGATGGAGCGCCTGTCCCCCGACCAGCGCCAGCGACGCCGGCGTCGGACGGTGACGCGCGCGGAGAGGGCCCTCATCGACGTTCTCGCGGACCTGCAGACCATCAACAGCTGGTCGATCGTCGCCCCCGACGGCCCTCTCTGGTTCCGCGGCCTCGCGCTGCGGCCGGAGCCGGAGGTCGACGGCTTCATCGGCGGCCTGTTGAGGCGCTTCGGCGTCGCCCGCGTGGTGGTCGGCCATTCGGTCACCCCGTCCCGGCGGATCACCGTCCGCGCGGCGGGGAGGGTCTTCCTCATCGACTCCGGCATGCTGGAAGACACGTACCGGGGTCGGCCCTCGGCGCTGGAGCTGCTCGACGGACGGATCAGCGCCATCTACCCGGAGGAGCGCATCCGGCTCGACGCTCCCGTCCCCTCGCCGCGCTGACGACCGCGGCCGTCAGGGGCAAGGCGTAGCCCCTCCCCGGGGGGCCGGTGAAGACGGCGAAGGCGAAATGGAGCTCGGACGACGATCGACGGGCGCCGCGCTCCCCAACGGCCCGGCTGCGGAGGCAAGCGCCCCGGCAGCGTCGCCGCGCAGGCGGGGCAGCCCACCGGCATCGTGCCTGCCGCCGGCGGCGAAGGGAGCTCAGACGACGAGGGGCTGCCGCCGCGCTCCCCAACGGCCCGGCTGCGCGAGGAAGCGGCCCGCCACGGCCTCCCCACAGCCGGGGCAGCGCCCTCCCGCATCGAGGCGCCAGCGGGTGATGCGGTAGCCGTCGCGGCCGATCAGCACGTCCCCGCAGCCGGGGCAGCGGGTCGACTGTCCGTCCTCGTCCCGGATGTTGCCGGTGTAGACGTGGCGCAGGCCCGCCCGCAGCCCCTGCTCGCGGGCCCGGCGCACGGTGTCGGGCGGCGTGGGGGGCACGTCGAGCATCCTGAAATCGGGGTGGAACGCGGTGAAGTGCAGCGGCACGTCGGGGCCGACGTGCTCGACCAGCCAGCCGCAGAGGCGGTCGACCTCGTCGCGCGAGTCGTTCTGCCCGGGGATGAGCAGGGTCGTGATCTCGAGCCACACCTCGGTCTCGCGGGCGAGCCACTCGAGCGTGTCGAGCACCGGCTGGAGGTGGGCGAAGCAGATGCGGTGGTAGAAGGTCTCGGTGAACGCCTTCAGGTCGATGTTCGCCGCGTCCATGTGGGCGAACAGGTCCCCGCGGGCGGCCGGCGACACGTAGCCGCTCGACACGGCGACGCTCCTCACGCCGAGGGCGCGGGCGGCCCTCGCGCAGTCGATGGCGTACTCGGCGAAGATGATGGGGTCGTTGTAGGTGAAGGCGACGCTGGTGCAGCCGGCCCCGGCCGCGGCCTCGGCCACCCCGGCCGGAGACGCGGCGGCCGACAGCGCGTGGTCCTCCCGCGCCTTCGAGATGTCCCAGTTCTGGCAGAACCGGCAGCCGAGGTTGCAGCCGGCGGTGCCGAACGACAGCACGCTCGACCCCGGGTAGAAGTGGCTCAGCGGCTTCTTCTCGATGGGGTCGATGCAGAAGCCGCTGGCCCGGCCGTAGCTGGCGAGCACGACCTCGCCCGCGCGCGCCTCCCGCACGTAGCAGAACGCCTTCTGCCCGTCGTGGAGCCGGCAGAAACGGGGACACAGGTCGCACTGCACGCGGCCGTCGTCGAGGCGGTGCCACCACGAGCCGCGCACCACCCCCGGCTCGATCTGGTCGCGGTCGACGCTGCTGCCGTCCGTTTTCTGCATACCACGCTCGCCCTGTGTCGACGTGGGAAGCCAAGCAGCGGGGACCTGTCGGCCTCGCCTCCCCTCTCGCGTGCCCCGACGCCCGTGCAGCAGTCCGCGCGACCAGCGAGAGCGCCGCCGTTCTCGAACAGACTGTCGATCCGAGCAGGTCGACGAGGCAACTGTACCTCAGACTGACCCTGCGGGGCCGGCCCCACCGGGGATGAAGTCGCCGAGCCCCTCGGTCTTCGTTGCAGACGAGGAGCAGGCCGGCGGCGGCGCCCTGCCGCCGGACGAACCAGGTCGACCTGCGCGGCCGGGTCCCGGCCGGACGAACGGCGCGAGCCGAAGACGTGTTACAAATGAACCATGATCACCGATCGAACCGATGGAGCCCCGGTCCCATGAGCCGGGTGCGCGTGCTCGTCGGCACCCGGAAGGGCGCATTCGTCATCACGTCGGACGGAACCCGTACCGACTGGAACATCCGCGGACCCGAGTTCGGAGGGTGGGAGATCCTGCACGCCAAGGGCTCGCCCGCCGACCCCGACCGCCTCTACCTGGCACAGTGGACCGACTGGTTCGGACAGGTGATTCAGCGCTCGGACGACGGCGGAGAGACGTGGAAGGCGGTGGGCAAGCACTTCGCCTACGAGGGCGCGGTCGGCACCCATCTCTGGTACGACGGCACGCCGCATCCCTGGGAGTTCAAGCGGGTCTGGCACCTCGAGCCCTCGGCCACGGACCCCGACGGCGTCTACGCCGGAGTCGAGGACGCGGCGCTGTTCCGCTCGGCCGACGGCGGCGCGAGCTGGCAGGAGCTGGCCGGCCTGCGCGGGCACGACACCGGACCGGCGTGGCAGCCGGGGGCGGGCGGGATGTGCCTGCACACGATTCTGCTGGACCCGACGGGCGGCGGGCAGATCCTGACGGCGACCTCGGCGGTCGGCGTGTTCCGCAGCGACGATCACGGGCAGACCTGGGCGCCCGCGAACCGCGGCCTCCGGTCGGAGGGCATGATCGCCGACCCGGAGGCGGCGGTCGGCCACTGCGTGCACCGCATCGCGCGGCACCCCTCGCGGCCCCGCGTCCTCTTCATGCAGAAGCACTGGGACGTCATGCGCAGCGACGACGCCGGCGACTCGTGGCGCGAGATCAGCGGCAACCTCCCGTCCGACTTCGGCTTCCCCATCGAGGTCCACGCGCACGAGCCCGACACGGTGTACGTCGTCCCCATCAAGAGCGACTCCGAGCACTACCCGCCGGACGGCCGGCTGCGCGTCTACCGCAGCCGGACCGGCGGAGACGAGTGGGAGGCGCTCGGCGACGGCCTGCCGCAGCGGCACTGCTACGTCAACGTGCTGCGCGACGCGATGGCCGTCGACACCCTCGACCCGTGCGGCGTCTACTTCGGGACCACCGGCGGCCAGGTCTACGTCTCGCCCGACGCCGGCGACCACTGGACACCGATAGCCCGCGACCTGCCGGCGGTGCTGTCGGTCGAGGTCCAGACGCTGCGATAGGAGTCTGCGCCGTGGAACGGCGCCGCCTCCGGAGGAGGCGCAGACTCACCGGAGGATTGGTTGGGCGCCAGGCGGAGCCGAAGGCGACGATTGGCGGGCGAGGACCGTGCTGCGGAACGGCGCCGCCTCCAGAGGAGGCGCAGACTCCTGAGAGGGTTGGTGGAGCACCCAGCGGAGCCGAAGGCGACCGTTGGCGGGCGAGGCAACGGAGCGACGCGATCCATGGCCCTGATACAGGTCGTCCTGCCCGCGCACCTGCGCACGCTGGCCGGTATCGCCGGCGACATCGAGCTGCCTGTCGACGGCCCGGTCACGCAGCGCACGGTCCTGGAGGCGGTCGAGACGCGCTACCCGGTGCTCCGCGGCGCGATCCGGGATCAGGGCACCCACCGCCGGCGCGCCCTCGTGCGCTTCTACGCGTGCCGGCAGGACCTCTCGAACGACCCGCCCGACGCGCCGCTGCCGGCCGCCGTAGCCGCGGGGACCGAGCCGTTCCTGATCGTGGGTGCGATGGCCGGCGGCTAGCATCGCGCCGCACGGAGGCCGACTGCTTCGTGTTGCTTTTCGGCCGGCGCGAGGCTATGGGTCTGGCTGGTCGGGCGCGGGCAGGATGATGCGCTCGATGGTGAGAAGCCTCTGGTCGACCCTGCCGAGCGCGATCTCGACGTTGCGCAACCGTTCGTCGAACCCGTCGAGACGTGTCTCGATCCGGTCCATCCGGGCGTTCACGTCGGTTCGTACGTCTTCGATCCGGGCGCTCAGGTCGGTTCGTACGTCCTCAAGCCGGGCGTTCACGTCGGTTCGTACGTCCTCGATCCGGGCGCTCAGGTCGGTTCCTTCGTCCTCAAGCCGGGCGTTCAGGCCGGTTCCTACGTCCCCGACCCTGGCGTTCACGCCGGCGATCTGCGCCGTCAGATCGGTTCGCAGGTCGTCGACCCGGGCGTTCACGCCCGCGATCTGCGCAGACAACAGCCCCGCCAGGACTACGGCGGTCCCGATCAGCCACTTCGTGTCGTTGCTCATCCCAGCTTCCCTTCAAAGCTATCACACGGGGGTGTCGGAACGAACTCACTCGCGAGTCGGCGGTCCGACGTCCGGGCGGAGAAGCCGGAACCTGGTCGCGAAGGGAAACACGGGTTCCCGTGGCGGGCCGGAGCTCGTCGGCCCGACCGTGATCCCCGCCCCCGCCGACCTCGCTCCCGAAGCCGTCGGCGACGTGGTACCGGCTCGCGGGTCCCGGCTGCCCCCGCGGTGATACAGTGAGTTGGGGCAAGAGCGCTGCCACGGTACCTGATCGGCTGCCGCTCGGGCAGCGAGAAGACCACCAGCCTCCCCCCGGGGGGCCGAGGGCGGAACCGGACGAAACGGAATCGCGGACCCGGGAACGACCCGACGGGAAGGCACCGATGCTGCGAGACCTTCGTCACGCCGTCCGGGTGCTGGGGAAGGCCAGGGGCTGGACGATCGTGGTGCTGGTCTCGCTCGCCCTGGGCATCGGCGCCAACACCGCGCTCTTCAGCGCTGTCGACGGACTGCTCCTCAGGACGATTCCGGTCGCGGACCCCGACGGCCTCGTGCGACTGCGCTGGACCGGCGACAACGGCGCGGTGCGGGGCGTGATGGTCTCCGGCTTCACCCGGGGAGACGGCGTCCAGGGGTCCTTCTCGTACCCCGTCTTCGAAGCGCTGCGGGACGCCAACGAGACCCTCGCCGGGCTGTTCGCGGTGGCCCAGACGCCGTTGACCCTGGTCGTCGACGGCCGGGCCGAGGTCGCGACCGGCTTCGCGGCCACCGGCGGCTACCTCGGCGTTCTCGGCGTGCAACCGATCGCGGGCCGCGCCATCGGCCCCGGCGACGACCGGCCGGGGGCCGAGCCGGTGGCGATGATCAGCCATCCGTTCCGGCAGCGCCGCTTCGGCACGGACGAGGAGGCGGTCGGGAAGGTCATCCGCGTCAACGACGTGCCCACCACCATCGTGGGCGTGCTCCCCCCCGGCTTCACCGGCATCCGCCGGCCGGACGCCCTCGCCGCCGACGTGCACCTGCCGCTCGCCACCCTGCCCCTGCCGGAGAGCGGCGCCCGCGTGACGGACGCGACGATGTGGTGGCTCCCGATCATGGGACGGCTGAAGCCGGGGGCGACCCCGGCCCAGGTGCAGGGGAACCTGGACGGGGTGCTCCGGGCCGCCGCGCAATCGGCGCTGGCGTCGTTCCTCGACGGCCTGTCCGAGGAAGAACGGGCGCTGGCCCGGAACCGCACCCGGAGCGCGGAGCCGCGGCTGCTCGTCGATTCCGGCCGGCAGGGCCTCTACGATGCGAGTCCCCGGTCGTCCGGCCAGGCCCTCATCCTCGGCGTCGTCGTCGCCCTCGTGCTCCTCATCGTGTGCGCCAACGTGGGCACCCTGCTGCTGTCGCGGGCCGTGTCGCGTCACCGCGAGGTGGCGATCCGCCTGTCCGTCGGCGCCACCCGGGGGCGGCTGATTCGGCAGCTCGTGACCGAGGGCCTGCTCCTGTCGGCGACCGGCGGGGCGCTCGCCCTGCCCGTCGCGTGGGCGGCGCGCGGGCTGCTGCCGTTCGGCGGGACGAGCCCGTTCGACTGGCGGGTCTTCGCCTTCGCGGCGGTGCTGAGCCTGGCCGCCGGGATGGTGTTCAGCCTCGTGCCGGCCCTGCGCGCCACCCGCGCCGAGCCGTCGGACGCGCTCAAGGAACAGAGCCGGAGCGTGACCCTGTCGCGCTCCCGGCTGAGCCGGGCGTTGATCGTGGCCCAGGTCGCGGTGTCGCTGGCCCTGCTGGTGGGCGCCGGGCTCTTCCTCAAGACCCTGGCCAACCTGCGGGGCGTCGACGTCGGGTTCAATCCCGAGCAGGTGCTGCTGTTCCAGATGGACTCCGCGCGGAGCGGCTACGACCCCGAGGCGTCGGCCGCGCTCTACGCCAGGGTCCGCGACGGCGTGCGGGCGCTGCCCGGCGTGCGCTCCGTCACCACGGCGCAGACGGCGCTGCTGGGCGGGGGGGTGTGGATGAGCACCGTCCACGTCGAGGGCGGGACCGACGGCGGTCGCGCGACGCACCTGATGACGGTGGCCCCCGGCTTCTTCGACACGATGGAGATCCCGCTGCGGGCGGGGCGGGCCTTCGAGCCCCGCGACGACCGGGACGCACCGCGGGTCGCGGTGATCAACGCCGCCGCCGCGACGGAGCTGTTCGGGACCGGGAATGCGGTAGGCCGGCGGTTCGGCTTCGACCGGGAGGAACCCGGCGAGATCGAGGTCATCGGCGTCGCCCGGGACACCCGCTACGACGACCTCCGGGGCGCGGCGCCGCCGACCGTGTTCCGCTCCGCGGTGCAGTCTCCCCTGCGCGCCGCGACGTTCGCGGTCCGGACCGACGGTCCGCCGAGCGCCATGACCCCGGCGGTGCGCGAGACCGTCCGTCAGATCGATCCGCGGCTCCCGATCATGAACGTCACCACCCAGACCGCGGCCATCGAGGCGCGGCTGTCCCAGGAGCGGTTGTACGCCGTCGCCTATGCCGCCTTCGGAGGCCTGGCGACGCTGCTGGCCGCCATCGGGCTGTTCGGGCTGGCCTCGTACACCGTGACCCGGCGCACCAACGAGATCGGCATCCGGATGGCCCTCGGCGCCCCGTCGGCGGGCATCGCCTGGATGGTCCTGCGCGAGTCGCTGGTGCTCGTCGCGGTGGGCGTCGCGGCCGGGATCGGCACCGTGCTGCTGGCCGGCCGCCTCGTGGCGAGCCTGATCCACGGTCTGGCCCCCACCGACCCCGTCACCATCGCGCAGGCGGCCGCCGTCCTCGCCGGGGTCGCGGCGGTGGCCGGCTACCTCCCCGCCCGGCGCGCCGCGCGCGTCGACCCCCTCACCGCGCTCCAGGACGAGTGAGCCCCGAATCGCCCGCCTGCGCTCGATGAGCGCGGGGGCCCTTCAAGCACGAGCGGGGTTTGGCCGCCGGGTCCTCCTGCGGCCCCTGTCTGTGAACGACACGCGAGGGCGCTGGAGTCGGACCCGTGGATGAAGATGGCGGCCTTCGGCGGCAGAGGCGAATGCTCGCGTGAGGCAGCGGACCCGGCTCCGCTCGCGCATCGCCGACGCCAGGCAGGCGCCGGCGCCGAGCGCAGGCCGTACCGCCGGATCCCTGCCTGCAACAGTGCGACAGCGACCGCAAGGATCCCGTCGAACGGACGGATCTGCAGGCCGAGGACGCCGGCGCCGCGCGCGCCTCCCCGGAGCTCGGGTCGCACCGGTCGCGGGCTCGCTCGCGAGGCGCGCGCGTCGAGGCTCCGGGCTCACCACCGGAACGCGCGTTGCCCGGCTTCCGCATACAACACGCGAACGACCTCGAACGCGACCGCGCGATCCAGATACGGAATGGCGATGGTGTAGCCGCCGGCCGCCCCGCCGGCGGTATCGATGCGGACCGAGGCCATGCGGTGACGGCGGTCGAAAGGCGACTCGCCGAGCCCCACGGTCTGGATGCGGGCGAGGGGCACGATGGCCAGCCTGCGGGTCCACCAGCCCGACCGGAACAGCACCCCCCACGCGGTGACCGCCCACGCGGCGCGCGCCACCCAGCGATGGGCGTGCACGAAGGCCGCGAGCGCGGCCGGGGGAGCCAGCGCGAGCCCCCACGGGCCCGCGGGCAGGGTGGCGAGCAGGGTCAGCGCGGCAGCCGCGGCGAGCCCGCGGACGAGGACGCGCCGCCGGGCCCCGGCCGCGAGCCGCCGCCACGTCACGCCGCCGAGATCGACCTCCGGCAGGACACGCCGCAGGAGCTGCGGAACCTGCGTCGTCTCCACCATCGGGGCCAGCCACTGGCTCTCGGCCTTGCCGCCGTCCGACGAGGGGTCGAAGTCGACGTCGTCGCCGGAAGAGGCGGCGCCGCCGACCGTGCGCAGCTCGAGCGACTGGCGGCGGAACCAGCGATGCAGCGGCGACTCGGTCGCGGTCAGCGACTGGATGCGGCGGGTCGGAATGGTGCGGCGCACGCGGGTGAACAGGCCGTAGTCGGCGCGCAGATCCGAGCCGCGGCGGGTCAGGGTGAAGCCGTGCAGCTGCAGCAGGAACCAGGCGACCGACAGCACGCGGAGCAGCACCAGCGCCGCCGCCACCAGCGTCACCGCGAGCAGGACCCCGGTCAGGACCGGGTTGGCCATGCGGAGCCCGGTCAGCCACTCGGCCGCCGTGCCGAGCGGCAGCCGATCCGCGGCGGACCGCAGTACCGGCTCGACGAAGTCCCCGTCCGGACGGCCCTGCGCAAGCAGGCCCAGGGCGGCCGCGACCACCACCATGCCCTTGTTCGAAATGACGCCCAGCTTCACCAGCTCGCCGGTCGGCACCCGCAGCAGCAGGCGGTCGCGGGGCTCGCCGGCGACCGCGGGCGCCTCCGCCCGCCCCCCGGCCGGCCCGGCGGTCGCGACCGCCGGCGCGGGCGCTCCCGGCGCTCCGGCCGGCCCTTCGCCCCCGTCCGTCACCCCCGAGCCGCCGGGCCATGCCGCGGCAACGGCTGCCCCACCCGCCCCCATCCCACCCTCCGCGGCGGGCCGCCCCGCGAACACCCGGGCGTGCATCTCGGCCACCGCGTCGAGCGACAGCACTCGCATCACCGCCTCGGGCCGGGTGCCGCTGGCCGTCTCGACCCGCACCAGCGCGACCCCGCAGAGACGGTGCAGGGGGTTCTGCACGAGGTCGATGTTCTGAATGCGCTGGTAGGGGATATGGCGCTCGGTGCGGGTCAGGATGCCGTCGCGCACCACCATCTCGTCCGCCGCGAGGCGGTAGCGGTAGACCCGGTACCGGACCAGGGCGGCGGCGATCACGGGGCCGATGAACAGCCCTCCCCACAGCTCGTAGCTGCCGCCGCCCGAAGCCACGAGGAGCACGAGGGCGGGCACGATGAACCCCTTGGCGAACTGCGCGGCGGTGAAGACCCAGGACAGGGGATGCAGGCGCCGGTCGTCAGACGCCACGGCCGCCTCCCGCCTCGATCAGCCGGTCGCGGAGGGCCATCGCCTCGCGATGCCCGAGGCCGCTCAGGGCGACCGACGCGTCGCGCGTGCCGGCGGTGTGGATGACCAGCGTGGCGAGATCGAAGTAGCGCTCCAACGGGCCCCGCGACACGTCGGTGTGCTGGACGCGCGACGTCGGCACCGACGTGACCGTGCGCCAGACGACCCCGCGCCGGATGGTGACGCCGTGGGCGTCGAGGCGGTAGCGGATGTGCCGGTACCGCACCGCCGGCCACAGCCAGCTCGCCGCGGCGCCCGCCCCCGAGAGCGCCAGCACCGCGGCGCCGAGAACGGCAGCGCCCAGTCCGCTCAGCGGCGTCGCGACGGCGGCGACGAGGACCGCGGCCAGGGCGGACGACGTGACCACCGCCATCCCGATCGCGCCGGCGAGCCGCGCCGCGGTGACCGACGCCGGGTCGAGGGCCTGGTCAGCCTCGCTCATGTGCGCGATGCCGCCGCCGGGAATCGTGGCCGGGTTGCCGTTCGGCACCTGGCCGGCCGCGAGACCGGCGGGCCGGGCGGGGCCAGAATCGTCGGCCGGGGCGGCGCCGGCGCTCGGAACGCCGCGGGCGGGGTCGGCGGGCGTCGAATCAACGGCGGGAACGTTGGCCTGGCCACCGGACAGCAACGAGTCGGCAGCCGGGCCGGCGGGCGGGGCAGTGACGGGATCCCGGGCCCTGGCGGCCCCGACGGCGGTGGGGGCGACCCTCCCGGAGTCGTCGGGCAGGGAGGGCGCCGGCTCCCGGGGCGGAACGCCGGCCGGGAGGGCGCCCTCGACCACCGCAGCGTCTTTCCGGGGGTCGGCTTCGAGGGGCATGCAATACGGTTCCGGAACGGGACAGGCCGAGCGCAACCATGGCGCGCGGGTCAGCTCCCCCGGGCCAGACTCAGGCTATCACGGCGAGGCGGACGCAGGGGACGCTCGCACCGCCGGGGCTTCCGCTCGTCAGAATGATGTCAACGGACAGCCCGCCCCCCGAACCGCGAGAACGATACGCGAAGGGAGCGGAAGCCGGGAACGGCACCGGCGACCCGTCAGCCACCCGGCCTACGATACGATCATGATTCGCAGCTTCCGGCTGCAAGCATACGGAACGGGTGAGCCGCAGATGTCATCGGTCCCGAAGTACCCCAGCACGCCGTACTGGCCATGGTCGCCGACCCTCGGTCGGGGCGACGCCGTACATGCGAATCCCGAGCGCTTCGTGGGAGAAGAGGTGGTCGTGACCGAGAAGCTGGACGGCGGCAATACGCTTGTCCATGCCGGCGAGGTCTACGGGCGTAGCGTCTCGACGCCTTCAGACGGCAAGTGGATGGCCATGGTGAAGAAGCACCATGCCTGGAAGGTGACCGAGCCGGAGGTCTACCTCTACGGCGAGGACATCTACGGGGTGCACAGCATCGTTTACGAGCCCGTGGCAGAACACGGGACCTTCCATGCCTTTGCCCTTCGGAGCGGCAACGGCCGGTTCGGTTCGTTCGCCGGGGTCGAGGAATACGTGGACCGCCTGGGGATACCCGTAGTGCCCGTTCTGTTCAGAGGCCGCTTCCGGTCGGTAGCCGACATTCGCTCGTTCGTGGACAGGACCCACCGCGAGCCGTCGTCGCTCGGCGGCGAGCGGGAGGGCGTGGTGTTGCGCTTGGCGCGAGGATTCCCGGCGGCGGAGTTCCCGGACAACGTCTGCAAGAGCGTCCGCATCGGCCACGTGCAGACGGACGAACACTGGACCCGCAACTGGCGGCCGTGTCGAATCGCACGGCGTTGACGGCGGCGGTGCCCGAGGGAACCCACGCCGTCCGTCGCTTCGATCCTGGAAACGACGGCGAGGCGGAGGCTGTGCGACCGGTTTCCTCGGTCGACCGAACGCGGGGAGCCGGCCCGGGTCGTTCTGCCAGGAGCATCCGCGCAACCCCCTGGGTCGGTGCGGTCGCCACACTTCTCTTCCGTCTCCCTCCGGGAGCCTGTGCCTCATAGGCCGCGCAGCCCTTCCGTCAGGGCGATGGACACTCCCCACGGATCGGTCAGGAGCGCGTAGCCGATGCCGGAGGCGCTCCGGCGATACGGCACGTCGAAGACGACGCCCCGTGCCTCGATGTCGCGGCAGAACCGCTCGAGACCGTTCACCTCGAGACCGATGTGGTCGAGCATGCGGCCGCGGGTGGGCGCCCCGCCCGCGTCGGGGTTGTAGGAGAAGTTGAAGTTGATGCCCGGCAGGTCGACGGCGTCGTAGCGCCAGCGCATGCCCGGGGTGCCGCCGAACGTCTCCGCGTACCACCGCTGGGCCTCCTCGACCGCGTCGGCGGTCAGGTAGAGGTGCAGGTGGTGGGACACGATGGGCGCCGGCAGCGGCGCGTTGTGGCGTTGCGCCACCGCGTCCAGCGGTCCGTCGTCGCCGGTGAAGGTCAGGTTCGTCGCCGTCTCGTCGAACAGCTCGATGCGCTCGCCCTCCGGGGTGAAGACGTTCCCCACGCCCCGCGCCGGTGCCGGCGGATCGAACTCGAACCCGGCCGCCGCGACCGCCTCGAGCGACTGT
Organism: Vicinamibacterales bacterium; assembly: GCA_965207675.1. Taxonomy (GTDB): domain Bacteria; phylum Acidobacteriota; class Vicinamibacteria; order Vicinamibacterales; family UBA8438; genus JAJEEA01. Next base: position 401,093 of record CBDBMY010000011.1, on the reverse strand, counting down.
ACCCGGAACGCCATGTGGTTCAGGATCGATCCCTCGGTGCCGCCCGACGGCTCTCCCTCGTCGAGGAAGACCAGCACGTCCGGGAACGTGATGACGGTCGTCTCCCCGAGCATGCCGCGCTCGCCGCCGAGCGCCACCCAGAACCGCGCGTTGGCCTCCACGTCGCGCACGTGGTAGTGCAGATGGCCCATCGCAACTCCGGCCTCGTTGGGAGCGGCGATCTGCCCCGACGCCGACGCGGCCGACCCCGCGACCAGAACGGCTGCAAGCACGCGACTCGATCTGTGCATGGTGTCGTCTCCTCGCGCCGCCGCGGTGCAGTCGCCCGCCGTGGTCAGCGGCGCGGAACCGAGGCGAAGGGCCGGCCGCGCCCGGATCGTGCGCACGGACCGCCCGGGGAACGAGCACCGCCGATTCTGGCGATCCTGGCAACGCCGCTGCCGAAAAACCGTGTTTTTCCGCAACATGCCTGCCGGTTTCGTGGATTCATGGCCGGCGCTCATCGGAAGGCCGGCGAGCCCTGCGGGACCGGCCGTGAAGCCGAACCCGCGGGGCGCCATCGTTCCTCAGCGCGAGAACAGGTAGGTCATCTTGACCGCGAGCTGGCGGTTGCGGAGCCACGGGGCGTCGTAGTGGCGGTAGATGCCGGGGGTGTACTGCCACATCTGGTCGTACAGCCGCATCTCGTCATAGGCGATGTAGATGTCGCTGCCGGGGCTGTAGATCCAGTTGAACCGGACGCTGGTGCTGAGCTCGCCGGCGGTCGAGTTGTACTGGGTCAGGGTGCGCAGGGTCATCTCCGGCGAGAGGGCGAAGTCGAGGCGCACCGACGCGAGATCGGCGACGAAGTCGCCCCACGGCAGCTCCACGTCGTTGCGGTCGAGCCGCAGCTCGGCGGCGATGCGGCTCGTGGCCCGCACCCCGAGGGTGGCCGTGGTGTTGACGCGGGTGCCGCCGAAGAAGGTCTGCGGCGAGTAGCCCGCCTCGCCGTAGAGGCGGCGCGACGGGTCGCTGCGATAGCGGTAGTTCCACTCGCCGAAGCGGTACGTGCCGGGCGGAATCGTGACGCCCTGGCCGTAGATGGTGAACGGGAAGTCGAGCTGCTCGAAGTGGTCGTTGTACCACACGGTCATCGACGAGCCGTTCTCGAAGTAGGTCCCGATCATGTGGTGGATGCGCCGGGTCAGCAGCCGGTTGTTCTGGTCGGTGGTGTAGGTGATGTTCCACATCGGGTCGAACATGCGGATGCCCCAGCGACCCGGGCGGGGGTCCCACTCGCCGTGGAACTTCGAGGTGCGGATGCCGGTGCGGGGCACGAAGCCGACCTCGGCGTTGAAGTTCTCCTGCAGGTCGATGTACTCGCCGTAGATGCTCCACGACGGGCTCAGCCACGTGGCCCGGGCGTAACCCGCCATGTCGCGCCCCGGCTCGCCGGGACATCGGGCCCTCGTCGCGGCGCTCGCCCCGCAGAGCGCGGTCTGGGTCTTGGCGAGGAACCCGTTCACGGTGAAGTTGCGATGCAGGGCCAGGGTGGTGTCGGCGGCCAGCGTCCGGTTGAAGTGCGCGTCGTTGATGGCGCTCTTGTCGATGACGATGCCGCCGACCTTCGACCGCGACAGGATGTCGCGGCTGTAGCGCCCGACGAAGAAGTTGTCGCCGGGGCTGCCGAACGCCTCCTGCGTGGTGATGTTCATCGCCGCGACGTTGTGGCGCTCCACCTTGCCCGAGACGCGCGTGCCCCCGATGATCGGCACCGGCTGGCCGGTGTCAGACAGCCCGATGCGGCGGGTGAAGAAGAGATCCGCGAGGCGGCTGAACCCCGAGGACGCACCGACGTTGAACATGCCGGCGTTCTCGAGGAAGAAGTCGCGCTTCTCGGGGAAGAACAGCGGGAACCGGGTCAGGTTGACCTGCTGCTCGTCGACCTCGACCTGCGCGAAGTCGGTGTTGAGGGTCACGTCGAGGTTGAGGCCGGACGCCAGGCCGTACTTGACGTCGAGGCCGAGGTCGCGAAACCCGCTGCCGTCGAGCCCGCCGGCGTCCACGCGGTCCTGCCGCCCCCCCGTCAACAGATAGGGGGTCACCCGCAGGTCCATGCCCTGGTCGACCCCGGTGATGCCGGTCATGGTGCCGGCGAGGCTCACCCGGGTCAGGGTGTACTCCTTCGAGATCGGGGACCAGTACACCTGCTCGTTCTTCCTGCGGATGTTCCGCATGAAGTTGACGCCCCACACCTGTTCCTCGTTCTCGGGGAAGCGCAGGGTGATCATGGGGATCGCGATCTCGGCCGTCCACCCCTCGGGGGTGCGGTGGGCCACCACGTCCCACACCCCGTCCCAGTTCACGTTGATGTTCGACGTGTTGGTGCCGCGCCAGCCCCCCTCGCCCTCCTCCGACACCTGCTGCTCGAGCTTGGCCCCGAGGGGGCTCGTGACGAACATGTAGCCGGACCGGCGGTCGTGGAAGGTGTCGAGGATGACCTGGAAGTTGTCCTCGTCGAGGAGCCGCAACGAGTCGCGGCGCATCTCGGTCGCGATCACCGCCTCGGGGACGGAGTCGTAGGCCTCGACGCCGATGTACAGCGCCTGGGCGTCGTAGAGCAGACGCACCACCGTGCGCTCCGTGGCGGGCTCGCCCTCGGCCGGCTCCTGCTGCACGAAGTCGTCGACGACGGCGGCCGTGAGCCACGCCTCCTCGTCGAGCCGCCCGTCCACGACCGGGGGCCGGTCCACGCGCCGCGGCGCGACCCGTAGCGACTGCCCCAGGGAAAAGCCCGCCTGCGGGGCGCCGCTTCCTTCGAGGATCAGCGGCTGGCCCTGGGGCGCGGCGCCGCCTTCCGACGCCGACGCCGACTGGGCGGCGGCCGGCGCGGCGGCTCCGACCGCGCAGAACCCCGACAGTACCAGCCAAGTGATGCGCATGGCGTAGATCCTACCGGACTTCACCCCCGACTGCACGGGACCGTGGAACAACTCGGGGGTCCGCGCCGTCGAACGGCCCGGGACCCTGCGGGGTCGATTGCCGGGAGGAACGCACCCGGGCCTGGTGCCCTCGGCGTGGCCGCGTGAAGCGTGGCCGCGGAGAGTCCGGGCGCCGGAACGGAGTCGTCGGGCGACGAATCGGCGGGACACGCAGGACCTGCCGCGGCAATCGGCGGGGCCTCGCGCCGGCGCACGCTCCATGGCCACAGGAAGGAGAACGGACTGATGAAGGAACGCCTGCTTCGCGAGCTGAACGAGGCACGGGAGTACTTCGACCGCAGCACGCGCGCCCTGACCGAGGACGACTCGGGCTACGCCCCCGCGGAAGGCACGTTCACTGCTGCCCAGCACGTGGCGCACGCCGCCCAGACCATCGACTGGTTCGTCGAGGGCGCGTTCAGCCCGACCGGGTTCAGCCTGGAGTTCGAGGCGCTCGATCGAAGGGTGCGCGAGGTGACGTCGCTCGCCGACGCCCGCGCGTGGTTCACGCGTGCGGTCGACAACGCTCGCCAGGTGATCGAGTCGAAGTCGGACGACGACTGGAGCCGCCCGCTGCCGGCCGGCCCCATCCTCGGCGACCAGCCGCGCGCGGCGATCTTCGGGGCGATCACCGACCACACGGCGCACCACCGGGGCGCGTTGACGGTATACGCGCGGCTCCGCGGCAAGACGCCGCCGATGCCCTACATGGAGTGAACGGATGTCCGGTCAGGAGTCCGCGCCGTAGAACGGCGCGGACTCCTGCAGGCTTGGTTGGGCGCCCAGCGGAGCCGCAGGCGACGATGGGCGGGCGAGGAGTCGCCGTAGAACGGCGCGGACTCCTGCAGGGTCGGTCGGGCGCCCAGCGGAGCCGAAGCCGACGACGGGCGGGCTGGCAGCCCGTGGTGAAACCCCGCGTTGCACCGCGCCCGAAGGGCGCCAGCGAACGGCCGAGGCGCCCGCCTGACAAGGCGTGAGGAGGGCTCAGGCGGGATGCATCACCGCTCGAATGCAGCGGGGACTTTCGCCACGGGCTGCTACCGGCGCGGCCGGTAGGTCCACTTCGTCAGCCGCAGCGCGCCGCCGGCGCCGTCGTGGAAGAGGGTGCCGTTCAGACGCGTGACCTCTTCGATGCGCGCCTCGATCCGGAAGTGCCCGTCCTCGGGATGGGTCGCCTCGGCGACGAGCTCGAGGGTTTCGGGATCGAACTCGATGACGTCGAACGCCACGGTCGACGGGTTCAGCATCTCGCCCGTGATGGCGTCGCCATCGACGTCGAACCGCACCGTCGAGGCGTCGTAACCGGACTCGGGAATCCACTGGCCCGACCACGTGCCGCGCAGCGCGTCGTTCTGCGCGAAGGCCGGCAGGGTCACCAGAAGCGCTCCCAGCAGTAACCACGCTCGGGTAACTCTCATCGCCAAGAGTCTACGGAAAAACCGGTTCGGGGGTAAAGTACCGCGCATGCCAGCGATCAACCCTCTCGCAACCACCGGGCTGGCCCTCGCCGCCGGGCTGCTCGCGGCGTCCGCCGCGGGACAGCCGCGCGTCCACGAGATACGCGTCGAGAGCCCGGCCATGGCCTCGGGCGAGACGATGCCCCGGCGGTTCACGCCGGACGGGCACAACGTGTCGCCGCCCATCACCTGGAGCGGCCTGCCGGAGGGCACGCGCGAGATCGCGGTGGTCTGCGCCGACTTCGGGGCCGGGAACCCGCCCCCGTGGGTGCACTGGATCGTCTACGGCATCCCCGCCGCCGCCGGTGGGCTGCCCGAGGGGCTGCCGATCCTGCCGGAGACGCCGATGCCCGCGGAGCTGGACGGGGCCGTCCAGGGGCTGAACGGGTGGCGGCGGCCCTACTACCGGGGGCCGGCGCCGCCGGCGGGCACGCCGCACCTGTATCACTTCACGGTTTACGCGCTCGACGAGGCGCTGGGACTCGAGCCGGGCCTCACGCGCCGGAAGCTGCTCAAAGCCATGGAGGGCCACGTCATCGGGCGGGGAGACCTCGTGCCGGTCTACGAGCGGTTCTAGCACGACCGTGCTGGTGCGCCGTGCCCCGGCCGATGGGCGCCGCCATGCGCAGGGTCGATGATATTCGGGCGGCAGCGTTTTCTGCCACGGTCCCGCCGGGAACGTGCGCCACCGGGCGGCCCGCTCCCGCCAGGGGAATCGGGGGAGAGCCGAGCCGCGAGCTTGCGGTTGCCGGGTCGACGGCCGGCGAGAGACGCAAGAGGAGCAACCGATGACACAGAAGGGTCCACAGCTCATCTCCCGGCGCGCCCTGTTGCGCCGCGCCGGCGCGGCCGCGGCGGCCGGCGCGGCAGCCGGTACGGGCGTACCGGCCGCCGCGGAGACGCCCGCGGAAACCGCCGCCACGACGCCGGCCGCACCGGCCCCGGGCGCTTCTCAGACCCCCGTGCCGGAGCCGCGCGCCGCCTACGAGCACTTGACGGCGGAGGAGGCGGATCTGCTCGAAGCCATCGCCGACCAGCTCATCCCGAGCGACGACCTCGGACCGGGTGCAGTGGCGGCCGGCGCCGTGGTCTACATCGATCGGGCCCTCGGCGGCGCGCTCTCCGAGTCGCGCGACGCCTACCGGGCGGGGCTCGCCGCCTTCGACCGCTACTGCCGGGCCTCGCGCGGCGCCCCGTTCCGCGAGCTGCCCCATGTCGACCAGGTCTCGGCCCTCATCGACGTGGAAACGGGCGCCGCCACCGGCGCCCGCACCGGCTTCGCGGGCAGCTCCGCCGCGTTCTTCAACATGGTGCGCGGCCACGTCCTGCAGGGCACGTTCGGGGATCCCTACTACGGCGGCAACCGCGACTACGTGGGCTGGGACCTCATCGATTATCCCGGCGTGCGGACGGCGGTCTGGCCCCGGCTGCAGTCGCAGCTCGAGGCCGGCGAGCTGCCGTCGCGCCGCCGGTCGGCCTACGACACCGAGTACTTCGACAAGGCGGTGGTCGACGCCGCAACGGGGGAGACGCGCCATGGCGACTAGGCTGCCGGGAACCGACGTCGTCATCGTGGGGCTCGGGGCGGCCGGCGGGGTGGCCGCGCTCCCCCTCGCCGAGGCCGGGCTCGACGTGATCGGGCTCGAGGCGGGCGGGCGCCTCACGCGGCGCGACTTCGCCCCCGACGAGATCCGGAACAACGTGCGGACGTGGCCTTTCTCGGTCCAGAAGTGCGCCAACGAGGTGCCGACCCTCCGCCGCACCCGGTCGGAGACCGCCGTCCAGGGCGGCGGCCACCCCATGATGAACGCGGTCGGCGGCACCACCCTCCACTACTGGGCGCAGAGCTGGCGGCTCAACCCGTGGGACTTCGAGGTCGTCTCGGCGACGACGCGACGCTACGGCCGCTCGCGCCTTCCCGAGGGGACGACGGTCGAGGACTGGCCGTTCGGCTACGAGGAGCTCGAGCCGTACTACGACCGCGTCGAGCACGAGATCGGCGTCTCGGGGCAGGCGGGCAACGTCGACGGCCGGCGCGACGAGCGGGGCAACCCGTTCGAGGGCCCGCGCGCCCGGGACTACCCGATGCCCGCGCTGCGCTGGACCGGCTTCCTGGAGGGAATGGCGGATGCGGCGCGCTCGCTGGGGTGGCAGCCGTTCCCCGGCCCTGCCGCCATCAACTCGCGCGCCTATCAGGGCCGCTCGGGCTGCATGTACCACGGCTACTGCAACCGGGGCGGATGCCACGTCGACGCCAAGAACTCGCCGGCGGTGACGACGATCCCCCGGGCGGAGGCGACGGGGCGGCTGAAGGTGGTCACCCACGCTCACGTCCGGCGCATCGAGACCGACAACCGGGGTCGGGTGACCGGCGTCACCTACCTGCAGGACCGGGAGGAGCTCTTCCAGCCCGCGCGGTTCGTGCTGCTCGCCAGCTACACCTACGAGAACGTGCGCCTGCTGCTGCTGTCGAAGTCGCGGGCGTGGCCCCTGGGCCTCTCGAACAACCGCGCGCAGGTCGGCCGGCACTACCTCAGCCACCATCAGGGGGCGGGGGTCACGGCGCTGTTTCCCTACGACACGCACGCCTGGTACGGCCTGCCCGCGCAGGGGGTCGCCGTCGACGACTGGGCCGACGACAACTTCGACCACGGCGGCCTCGACTTCATCGGCGGCGGCAACCTGTGGGTCTACTCCGACCGGCGCCCCATCGCGGCCGCGGGCATGAGCACGTTCGGGCGCGCTCCCGCGTGGGGGTCGGCCTGGAAGCGGTTCATCCGCGAGAACGCCGACCGGACGAACAGCGCCTACATCCAGAAGACCACCCTGCCCTACGAGTCGAACTACCTCGACCTGGACCCGGTGGTCACCGATCCGGTCGGGGATCCGGTGATCCGGGTGACGGCCGAGTACAAGCGGAACGAGCTGGCCATCGCCGAGTTCCTGCAGGACAGGATGGAGCGGTGGTACCGCGCGGCGGGGGCGGTCGACGTGCTGCGGGGCGGCCTCGGCGGGCAGATGGGGGTCTCCACCCACGCCTACGGCGGGACGCGCATGGGCGACGACCCCGAGACCAACGTGGTCGACCGCCACGGGCTGTCGCACGAGGTGCCGAACCTCGGCGTCCTCGGCGCCTCGGTCATGGGGACGAGCGGCGCCCGGAACCCCACCCTGACCGCGCAGGCCCTGGCGTGGCGCACGGCCGAGCACCTGGTGAGCGACTGGCGTTCGATTGTGGAGTAGCAAGCCCGTGGTGAAACCCCGCGTTCTTCGGGTGAGGACCTGACCTCGTGGTCACATCGTCAACGACTTGCCGGCACCGCATACTCGAACTCTTGGCTGTTGGCACCCACTGGGAGTCTGCTCCGTAGAACGGTGCAGACGGCGGCCGGGGTTGGCTGGGGCAATGAGAAGAGCCGCAGGCCGGGCTCTCCGGGCTGGCGGGGGAGGACGAGGCGGCGACAGAATCGAGCGACGGGACGGCGAGTCCGCCGAACGGCTCCCCACCGGCCGGCGGCCGATGAGACGCGCGGGCGAATCGTCGCCGCCCTTCCGCGAGCCGGGGACGTCTGTGCCGGCGCAGCCGGGCGCAGGCGCCCCGCCAAGGACAGTGATCGATATGGCTTTGCCGACTATGCTCAGGGCCGTCCCGCTGGCCCGCGGTTCCAGCGCGCCGCACGTGGCAAGGTGATTCCCGTCACCGTCCTAAGCGAGCACGCGCAACACGACCCGCCGGTTCTGCGCCCGCCCCGCCGCGGTGTCGTTGGGGCCGACCGGCTGGTCCTCGCCGTAGCTGATGATGCCCATCTTGTGGAGAGGGAGCTGGTGCGCCTCGTGGAGGTAACGCCGGGCGTTGTCGGCCCGCTGCATGCCGAGGCGCGCATTGTTCGCGGCCGAGCCGGTAGAGTCCGTGTGCCCTTCGATCTCCACGAATGACGCGATCGGGAGCGCCCGCAGGTCGGCCACGAACTGGTCCAGGTACGCCTGGACCTCGTCCGGCAGGACCGACTGCGAGATGCCGAACCCGGCGACGTTCTCGTCGATCACCATCTCGTACACGAGGCGCCGGTTCGCGCTCTCCATGGTGTTGCCCAGCTGGTCGGCGGTCCTCTGCGCCATCTCCGCCGCCATCTGGGCCGAGTTGGCGCTGACGAACGCGTTCTGGGCGGTCTGCTCGACCGCGTCGATGCGTTCCGCCTGTTGCTGTACGATGGCGTAGGAATCGTCGATCTCGCCGCGCACCTCGGAGATCTGGGCGCCGACCTGCGCCTGAAGCTGCGCGGCGGTGTCTTCGACGAAGCCGGTCGTGGCGATGCAGCCGCCGAGCAGCGCCGCGCCCAGCACCATCGCTACCGTTGCCGTAACTCGCATGAGGGTCCTCCCTGCCGGATCCGATCCGTCCTGCTCGCGTCCCTCCGCCCTGCCTCCCCGGCATCGTGGTCCACGGGGGCTCGCGCCGGGACGCCTCCCGCCGGGCACGCCCACCGCCGCCTCGCGGCTCCGCCGGGCGGCCAGCCAACCTTGCAGGAGTCCGCGCCGCTCTACGACGCGGACTCCCGGCGGGAGTACCGAGTGTATCGGCGCGGCGCCTTCGGAACTTCACATGCCGCCGTCCCGCCGCCCACGCTTTCCGCCCGCGGCGCCGGCGCTGCCGCGCCCTCGAACCGGCGCACCTCGTCCGGACGCGGCTCGGCCCGGCCTGATGCCGGCGGCCCCGGCGCGGCCGTACCCCCGAACCGGCGCCGCGCGGCCGGACGCGGCTCGGCCACGCCTGATGCCGGCGGCGCTGGTGTTGCTGCTCGCCGGGCCGGGGGTGCAGGTCGTGGGCGCCCAGCCCCCTCCGGAACCGCTTCCTGCCGGCCCCGCCGGCATCGTCCGCCCCGTCGTCCGGCCGCCGCGGGTGGCCGACCCGCCAATCATCGACGGCCGGCTCGACGACCCGGTCTGGGACCGCGCCGCCCACATCGGCGAGCTCGTGCAGCGACGGCCCCTCGACGGCCCCCCGGCCACCGAGGCGAGCGACGTCTACGTCGCCTACGACAGCGACCATCTCTACATCGGCCTGCACGCGCACTACCGCGACCCCGGCATGATGCGGGCGAACCGGCGCGACCGCGACCAGACCGTCGAGGACGACCTGTTCCTGATCTACTTCGACCCGTTCCTCGACCAGCAGCGGGCCTACGTCTTCACCGTGAACGGCTACGGGGTGCAGGGAGACGCGATCCTGCGGGCGGGGGCCCTCGGGGGAGGCCGCTTCGGCGTCCCCCGCGGCGACCCCTCGTGGGACGTGCTGTTCGACACCGCGGCCCGCCTCGTCGCCGACGGCTTCGTCGCCGAGATGGCCATCCCCTTCAAGAGCCTCCGGTACCCGCGGCGGGAAGCCGGGTCCGAGCACCGGTGGGGGCTGCAGATCGCGCGCACCATCGGCGGCAAGGACGAGGCCGACGTCTGGTCCCGCACGTCGCGCGACATCGCCGGCTTCCTGCCCCAGATGGGGCTGCTCGACGGCATGACCGACCTCTCGCGCAGCCACAACCTCGAGCTGCTGCCCACCGTCACCGCGACCCGGTTCGGCGCCCTCGACCGCGGCACGGGCCGGTTCGACGAGGGGGACCCGTCGCCGGAGGGCGGCGTCAACGTGAAGTACGGCGTCACCTCCAACCTCACCGCCGACGTCACGTTCAACCCCGACTTCTCGCAGATCGAGTCTGACCTCCCCCAGATCGAGGTCAACCAGCGGTTCGCGCTGTTCTACCCCGAGCTGCGCCCGTTCTTCCTGGAGGGGGCCGAGATCTTCAACATCCGCGCGCCGATCACCGCGGTCCACACCCGCACCATCGTCGACCCCGCGTACGGCGCCAAGCTGACCGGCAAGGTGGGGCGGACCACCCTCGGGCTGATGTACGCCAACGACGCCGAGCCGGGGAACGTGGACGACCGGGCGGACCCCGCCTTCGGGCAGGCCGCGCACACCTTCGTGGGCCGGGCGCGCTACGACCTCTACGCCGAGTCGCACGTCGGCGCCGTCCTCACCGACCGGGAGCTGCTCGACGGCTACAGCCGGCTCGCCGGCGTCGACTCGAACTTCCGCCTCGGCGACACCCACGCGGTCGCGTTCCGCGCCATGGCGACCGACCACCGGGACCGCGGAGGCGAGGAGAGGACGGGCCGTCTCGTCGACGCGAGGTTCAGCAAGAGCGGCCGGAACCTGCGCTACGCGGTGTCGTCGTACTCGCTGTCGCCCGAGTTCAGGACCGACGTGGGGTTCGTCCGCCGCACCGACCAGCGCTACACGTCGCTGACCGGGGGCTACCGCTGGTGGCCGGAGCACTGGCTCCGCAACTGGGGGCCCGAGTTCGTCTACGGGCGGAACCACGACTTCGCGGGCGTCCTGCAGGACGAGATCGCCGACGCCGGCATCAACCTCGCCCTCGCCCGCAACATGTTCGTCGCCAGCAACGTCCGCCGCGAGCTCGAGCGGTTCGGCGGCATCGACTTCCACAAGACCCGCGCCCGGGTCTTCGGCCGGGTCGACACGAGCCGGCGGATCGGGGTGTCGCTCGAGTACCGGCGCGGCGAGCAGATCCGCTTCGACGAGGAATCGCCGTACCTCGGCCGGGAGCAGGGAATCACCGCGAGGCTCAACCTGCGCCCCGTCCCCCGGCTCCGATCGGCCATCGACATCACCACGAACCGGTTCACGGACCCCCGACGCGGGGGCGGCGCGGTGTTCGACGTGCAGATCTACCGCGCCCTCACGACCTACCAGTTCAGCAACCGCCTGCTGTTCCGCAACATCAGCGAGTACAACACGCTGACCCGGACTCTCGACCTGAACTTCCTGCTCACCTACCGCGTCAACGCGGGCACCGTCTTCTATGCCGGCTACGACGACCACTACCAGCAGGCCGACCGGATCCGGGGCGACCTGCTCGACTGGCACGAGATCGGTGGCGGACGCTCCGCCTGGACCTGGCGCCAGCGGACCAACCGCGCGGTCTTCCTGAAGCTCCAGTATCTCTTCCGGTACTGAGGTGCGGCCGGTGCGGCGTGGATCCGCCGAAGCCGCGCGGACGGAAGCTGTCATGCACGCGCCGGCGGGAACGCGGACGCTCCGCCGGCGGGAACCCGCACCAGCCGCGATCTGCCGGGTCGGACGAGAGCTCGAGCCCGCTCGTGTCGGCGCCTGGTCGCCCCGGCGCGGCATCGCTACAAGGTCAGCGCATACAGATCCTCCAGCGAGTGCCAGCCGGGCGACGCCGCTCGCGCAGCCGGCTTGCGGCGCACGAAGTAGCGGCGGCCCAGGGTGGCGCCGCGGCGGTTGGGATACGCGCGGGCCTTGCGGTCCAGCTCGGCTTCCAGGGCCCCGGGCGACCGCACCGGACCCCACTTGCACTCGCCGAGGTCCGTCCAGTCGTCGTCGCGAAGGCCGACGACGTCGATCTGCACCCCGGACGGGGTCTCGGGGGAGTAGGGCTCCCTCGCGCCCCCTCGCCGGGGGCTCCAGTACTCGCCGACCTCGAAGCCCGCACCGACGCCCTCGGTCGCATAGATGAGCGGCAGCGCCTCGCGGCACAGCCGTTCGAATCCGGCGCCGCACCACGCGTCCAGGCTCGGCGCGATGCGGTCGCCGAACACGCGCAGGGCGCCGCTGCCGCGAATCGCGCTCATGTTGGGGAAGACGAAGCGGAACCAGAACCGGAGCAGCGGGTCGTCGATGCCGAAGCGCACCTGCCTCGGACTCGGACGCCGGCGATCGAGCGGGTACCGGCGCTGCAGGTACCCGAGGCTGACGAGCTGCTGCAGGTAGTAGTGCAGGTTGCGCTCCGGCAGCTCGGTGGCGGCGGCGATGGCGCGCGGAGAACCGTGGCCCGAGGCGACGGCGAACAGCACGGCGTGGTACGGCGCCACTTCTCGCAGCTCCTCGCGCAGCAGGAACGTGGGCTCGTGGAACAGGGGCGCGAACTCGTCGAGGAGGGAGTGTCGAATGTTGCGATCGACGGATTGGCCGTCATCGAGGCAAAGCAGATACTGCGGGAGACCGCCGACGAGGAAGTACGCACGCGCCCGATCCGCCAGGGACCAACGCGGATGGAACCGGGCCGCGTCGAGATAGCCGAACGGTTGCAGGTGGATCTGCGCCGTGCGGCGCCCGAACAGCGGACTCGCCCGGCCCAGCACCTCGCGTTCCATGAACCCGAGGTACGAACCGCACAGCAGCAGGACCACGTTGCCGGCGCGCTTCCACTCCCGGTCCCAGCAGTGCTGCAATGCCGACAGGAGGCCGGGGCTGGCCGCCGCGATCCACTGGAACTCGTCGAGGGCCAGCACGAGCTTCGAGCCGGCGTGGGACGCGTGCCATTGCCCGACCACCGTCAGCAGCGCCTGCCGCCAGTCGCCGGCCCGGAGCTCCGCCAGCAGCGGCAGGTCGAGTCCCCGTGCGGCCTCCGCCAGGAACTCGCGCACCTGCAGCGCCGCCGCCGACTGCTGACCCAGGTAGTACACGCCGGGCCGGTCGGCCATGAACCGCAGGATGAGCTCGCTCTTGCCCACCCGGCGCCGACCGTAGATCGGAATCAGCTCCGAACGGGGGGACGCGAACGCTCTCGCGAGCAGGCCCAGCTCGGCCTCACGCCCGATGAAGTCCGCCACGACCGCAGTATGCGGCGGCTCCGCACCATCGTCAAGTCATGTTTAGACGAGTCATGTTTAGACGAGTCATGTTTAGACGAGTCATGTTTGGAGATCCTGCACCTCCGACGGATCTCGATGGCCGACCAAGGTATAGTGGGACGTGACGACCGCTTCAGGATCCGCGTCTGCCGGCGCCCGGCCGGACCGCTCCACGGACGATGCCCGCCCCGCCCCGGCCGGCCCCATCGGCGCCGGCACCGGCGTCCTGCTGATCGCGGTCTTCACCATCGCCACCTGCGGCCTCGTCTACGAGCTGCTCGCGAGCACCATCGCCAGCTATCTCCTGGGCGACAGCGTCACGCAGTTCTCGACGGTCATCGGCGTCTACCTGTTCTCGATGGGCGTCGGGTCGTACCTGTCGCGCCACGTCCGCCGCGATCTGCTGGTCCGGTTCATCGAGATCGAGATCCTCGTGGGCCTCGTCGGCGGCCTCTCGTCGCCGGTGCTCTTCTTCGCGTTCTCCGAGGTCGACGCCTTCCGCGTCGTGCTGTACGGCTGGGTCACCGCCACCGGGGTGCTCGTCGGCCTGGAGATCCCGTTTCTCATCCGCATCCTGAAGGACGAGTACCCGCTGCACGACCTCGTCTCGCGCGTCCTGTCGCTCGACTACCTGGGGGCGCTGGCGGCGGCGCTGCTGTTCCCGCTGTGGCTGGTGCCGCAGGTCGGCCTGATGCGGTCGTCGTTCGTGTTCGGCGGGCTCAACGTGCTGGTCGCGGTGTGGACCTGCCACTACTTCCGCCGGCGCCACCGGCGGCCGCGGCTCGCCGTGCAGGCCTGGGGCGCGTTCGCGGTGCTGGCGCTGGGCGCGGTCTTCTCCGACGACCTGACCACCTGGTCCGAGCGGCGGCTCTACGAGGAGCCGGTCGTCCTGTCGCGGTCGTCTCCCTACCAGCGCATCGTGCTGACGCGGGGCGACAACGGCGTCCGCCTGTTCCTGAACGGCAACCTGCAGCTCTCGACCCTGGACGAGTACCGCTACCACGAGGCGCTCGTCCACCCCGGGCTCGCCGCGGTGGCCGCGCCGCGCCGCGTGCTCGTGCTGGGCGGCGGCGACGGCATGGCGGTCCGCGAGATCCTGAAGGACGACCGCGTCCGGGAGATCACGCTGGTGGATCTCGACCCGATGATGACGGACATCTTCCGAGACCACGAGGCGTTCGCCTCCCTCAACGACTACGCGCTGCGCTCGCCCCGGGTCGAGGTCGTCAACGCCGACGCCTTCGTCTGGCTCGAGTCGAACCCCGCCCGCTGGGACTTCATCGTCGTCGACTTTCCCGACCCCCGCTCCTACTCGCTCGGCAAGCTGTACACGACCACCTTCTACCGGCGGCTCGCGAGCCGCCTGAACGCGGGGGGGGCGGCCGCCATCCAGAGCACCTCGCCCCTCGTCTCGCGGCGGGCGTTCTGGTGCGTCGTCGAGACGGTCCGCGCGGCGGGGCTGCACGCGCGGCCCTACCACGCGCCGGTCCCGACCTTCGGGGAGTGGGGGTACGTGCTGGCGTCGGCGGAGCCGCTGGCCCCGTCCAACGCGTTCCCGCCGGGGCTGCGGTACCTGACCCCGGCCATCGCGCAGTCGCTTTTCCAGTTCCCGGCCGACATGGCGCCGGTGCCGGCGGAGGTGAACCGGCTGAACAACCAGATTCTGGTGCAGTACCACGCGGAGGGCTGGGAGCGGTATGCGGGGAGCGCCGCGGGCAGCCCGCCGTAGCGCGCCAATCGTCGCCTGACAACTCCGCCGGCACCCAGCCACCCTCCAGGAGGCCGCGCGGTTCCACGACGCAGAATTCCTGGCGCCGAGTCGCACCGGGGAACGATGGCCCCGGGAGGCACGAGGGCGCGGCCGACGGGCCGCGACGGGAGCAAGTCGACCGTCATCGAAACTGGGAGCAGAGGCTCCGGACGGGATGAACCGCCGGTCGACGTGACGAGGGCGCCAGCGCCGGATTGCCGACGCGATCATGGACGAACGACGCACCCCCGATGATGGACTGACGCGCCGGGAGATCCTGCGGATGGGTCCGGGCGCAGCCGCGGCGATGGCACTCGGTTGCGCCCCCGGCCTGCCCGCCTCCGCCGAGAGGGCTCTCGACGCCGGCCGCATCGCCGGCGCCATCGTGGGCGCCTCCCACCGCCTCGGGCATCGACTGCGGGAAGGCGCCCGGCCCGAGCCGCAACAGGTCCGCGACATGCCGGTGGTCATCGTGGGGGCGGGCGTCGCGGGGCTGTCCGCGGCGTGGAAGCTCGCGAAGAGCGGCCTGCGCGACTTCGTGGTGCTCGAGCTCGAACCGCAGGCGGGGGGCAACTCGCGGTGGGGCGCAAACGACGTCTCGACCTATCCCTGGGGCGCGCACTATCTGCCGGTTCCCACCGCCGAGGCGACCGCGACGCGGGAGCTGGTCGCGGAGATGGGCCTGGTCCTCGACACCGGCCCGGACGGCGAGCCGGTCTACGACCCGCGCCACCTCTGCCACGCCCCGCAGGAGCGCCTGTTCGTCGACGGCGGGTGGCGCGAGGGGCTGTCGGCGCGGGACGTGGTCGATCCCTCCCCCGGCTCACCCGAGGCGGCGGAGCTCGCGGCGTTCGAGACCGAGATGCGGCGGTTCCGCGACTACCGGGACGCGCGGGGCCGACGGGCGTTCGCCCTTCCCGTCTCGGCCGGCTCGACCGACGCGGCGATCGCCGGGCTCGACCGGATGTCGATGCGCGAGTACTTCGACCGCGCCGGCTGGTCCTCTCCGCGCCTGCGCTGGTACGTGGACTACTGCTGCCGCGACGACTACGGCTGCACGCTCGAGACGACCTCGGCGTGGGCGGGGTGGCACTACTTCTGCTCGCGCCCCGATGACGTCGAGTACCTGACCTGGCCCGAGGGCAACGGCCGCATCGTCCGGCACTTCCTGGAACAGGTGGGAGCGAACCTCCGCACCGGGATGCTCGTTTACAGGGTGCGCCCGACGGGCGGGGCGGGGGCCGGCGAGGGTGAGGTGGGGGCGGCGCCAGCCGACGGCGTTTCGGCCCGCGCGGTGCCCGCCGGCAGTGCTCCCGCCGGCGCTTCCCCCGGCGCCGTCTCCGCTGGCGGCGTCGAGGTCGACGCGCTCGACACGCGCTCCGAGACCGCGGTGCGGTTCCGGGCGCGCCACTGCATCTACGCCCTTCCCCGGTTCACCGCGCCCTACGCGATCGACGGCTACGCCCTCGCCGGCCTCGAGTCGTTCACCTACAGCCCGTGGGTGGTCGCGAACCTCACCGTCGACCGGCCGCCGGACGGCGCGGCGTGGGACAACGTGCTCCACGACAGCCCGTCGCTCGGCTACGTCGTGGCCACCCACCAGGACCTGCGGACGGCCCCGGGTCCCAGCGTGCTGACCTGGTACCTTCCCCTCGCCGTCCCCAACCCCGACGCCGCCCGCGCCTGGATGCTCGAGCAGGAATGGCGCGACTGGGCCTCGCTGATACTCGCCGACCTCGTGCAGGCGCACCCCGACATCGAGTCCCGGGTATCCCGCATCGACGTCATGCGCTGGGGGCACGCGATGATCCGGCCCGTGCCCGGCTTCGTCTGGGGCGAGGCGCGGCGCCGGGCCGCCGCCCCGCACGGCGCCATCCGCTTCGCCCACTCCGACATGAGCGGCATCTCCGTCTTCGAGGAGGCGCAGTACCACGGCGTACGGGCGGCCGAGGAGGTCATGCGGGCGCTGGGCCACGCCCACGCTACCTCGCTCTGAGGGGTCCGTGGCAAGGGGCCGGGTTCGGTGCGACGCGCGGCTCCACCGTGCTTCGGGAGCGTTGCCGCAAGGACGCCTGGACGCCTGCGGGGATAACGCTGCGGCGCCGGGGGAAGCCGCTGGCCAGGGAGCCGCGCCCGGTGACGGCGCGGACCCCCTGCGGCATTCATGGGTCGGGAGCGGACAGGAGTCCGCGCCGCGGAACAGCGCGGACTCCTGGAGGGCTGGTTGGCGCCCGGCGAGCCGAAGACGACCGCGGGGCGGGCTACGTCGCGGCGATGCCCATCTTCTTCTTGAGCTCGGCCAGCGAGTCGGCCCCGGCGCCGGGCGAAGGCCCCGCGAGGGCGCGGTCGATGTCCTCGTCGATGGTGCCGCCCACGTCGGCGAGCTGGTCGTAGGCCTCGGCCAGCGACTCCTCCTCCTGCACGCGGTGCTTCATCTTCTCGAGCATGGCGACGGTGCCCGAGGCGTCGGCGCCGGCGAGCTGCTGGTTGATCTTGCGCATCGACGACGCGGTGCGGGCGCGGGCGCGGAGGGTGATCAGCTCGTTCTCGTACTTGGCGATCTGCCGCTTGAGGTCCTCGACCTTGGCCTGGAGCTGGTCGGACATCCGCCGCTGGGTCTCGTAGTCGGCGCCGACCCGGGCCGACTGCTGCACCTCGGTCTCCTTCTTCTCCAGGGCGGACGTGGCGAGGCGCTCGGCCTCGGCCGCGGCCATCTCGCCGGCCTCGGCCCGCCGGATCAGGAGCATCGCCTTGCGCTCGTAGTCGGCCGCGCGCTTCTTGTGGTCGTCGGTCTCCTTCTGCAGGCGGATGGCCAGCGACTTGACCTGGGCGAGGCTCACCATCGCCGCCTGGAGGTTCTTCTTGAGATCGCGGATGCCCTGCTCGGTCATCTTGATCGGGTCCTCCAACTGGTCGACGGCGGCGTGGGCGTTCGACTGGGCGACCTTGAACATTCTGCGAAAGATACTCATGGCTACTTCTTCCAGTAGGCGAGGAGCTCGGCGCCGTTCTCGGCGAGGGCCAGCGACAGGGCCCGGATCGAGCCTTCGAGCTCGTTCAGATCGAGGTTGGCGAGCTGCAGGGTGTCGCGGTAGAAGATGCGCCGGCCCGTCTCGTCGAGGGCGAACGCGCCGTGCACCAGCGTGTTGTTCATCTGCAGCAGCCGGGTGAAGAGGTCGCCCGGCTCCGGCGGCACGTCGCCGATCAACTGCTCGAGAATGACGATGGGCGGCTCGCAGTCGATGACGAGCTGCTTGATGCCGTTGTCCTCGTCGTCGACCACCACCAGGTCGTCGGCCTCGTTCTCCCCCGTGATCGTGAGCCCGAGATCGAGCAGGTGGCCCTTGACCGTTTCCAGTTGCTCAGACATTCATCGCGCCTCCTCGCGCGTCCGGTCCGTGCGCGCCCGTCCCGTCGGCCGAGACCGACGCCCGCGCGCTCGCCGCGGGGCAGGCGGGGCTTCTCGTTCCACCCTTCTGAACGGGGGGCGCCGGAGATTCTCTCTGATTGACGATACGTCGGGGCGCCGGGTTCAATTCGCCGCGGCGCCCCGGCGCTCGCGGGCCGAGATCACCACCAGGCGGTCCGCCGCCGAGACCACCGCATCGGCGCCGGGGTTCGTCTCGATGGCCCCGTTCCCCTCGCGCTGGATCGCCACCGCGATCTTGTCGTGTTCCCGCTTGAGGGTGGAGAACACGTCGAAGAACGGCCGGCCGGCCAGCGCGGACGGCACCGGCTCGGTCACCAGGTCCTGCCCGACGCTGGCGCTCAGCAGCTCGCGCAACACCGTGGAGATGCCGTGGTCGTGGGCCGCGGTGGACATGACCCGGCTGCAGAGCTCGGCGCCCACGACGATCTCGTCGGCCCGGGCCCGCTCGCAGTGGCGCACGTTGTCGTCGCTGGCGAGCTCGACGATGGCATAGACAGACGGATTGAGGCCCTTCACGGTCAGGGTCGACAGCACCGTCCTGGCGTCCCGGGCGCTGTAGTCCAGCGACCGGTCCCCCACGATGACGACGGTCGCGGCTCTCTCGATGCCGGCCCGCGTCAGGTTCTCCTCGGTCACGTCGCCCCTGACGAAGTGGAGCTTGTCGTCGGCCACCGGCTTCGCCTCGACCTCCGCCACCAGCACGATGTCGTCCTCGGCGGAGCGGGCGTCGGCCCGCAGGTCGGCCAGGATCTCCTTCATCCGGCCGTTCCAGCCGCACAGGATGATGTGCTCCTCGAAGTCGTACGAACCCATGCCCCGGTCCTTCCTCATGCGCTGCTCGACGAACACGCCGGCGATGGTGGCGGTGAACATGCCGAGCACGCCGATGCCGAAGAACATCAGCACCACTCCGATCAGGCGGCCGCCGAGCGAGACGGGCGAGATGTCGCCGAAGCCGACGGTGGTCAGGGTGACGACCGACCACCACAGCGCGTCGGGCAGCGACCGGTCCTCGAAGTACGCGAGACCCGCCGTCCCGCCCAGGATCAGCATCGCGATGACGCCGAGGAGCCGGAACAGGTTCTCGCGGCGCATGAAGCGGAGGAGCCGCCCCGGGGCCTGCGCCAACGCAGACTTGAAGTTGCTCATGGTCCAACCGCGACGCCGGGGCGCCGCGGCACGGGACGCCCCGCGAACCGGGTCGCGGCAACGCCGGGACACGGTGCCGGCGGCGGGAAGGCGCCGCACTCGCCAGCGAGATTCCGGCCGCTTCGCGGCGAGCCGCCTACAGCGTCAAGCCGATCAGCATGGAAGCGGCGAGATAGGTGACGCCCTCGATGACCCCGGCCCCCAGGTTGGGCCGCTCCTGCACCAGCTCGTCAGCGAGACGCGCGCCGGGCAACAGCACCTTGTCGGCGAAGAGCCGGACCAGCGGCAGCAGGACCAGCCCTACCACCAGGTAGTACCCGAACTCGGTCAGGCTCTCGTTCCAGGAGACGAAGTCGCCCTCGCCGGCGAGGCGGATGACGTTGCCGAACCCCACGAGGACTCCCGCGAAGGCGACCGCGACGGCGACGTTGCCCCCCTCGATCTGGTCGTGGAGGTCGTACGACGTGATGCGGTCGTAGAGGACCCCGGCGACGACGAGGGCGGCGAGGCCGGTGACCCAGAACACCAGCGCCGACGCCATCCCCCCCTCGCCGGACAGCGCGCCCGCCGTGATCAGCCCCACCGCGACGTAGTTGGCCCCCTCGAGGATGCCGACGCCGACGTTGCCGTCCTCGACGATCTCGCGCTCGTTGTCGAAGCGCGAGAACACGAGCCGGTCGTTGACCCAGGCCGAGAGGTTGAGCAGCACGATGGCGAGCGCGCCGAAGATGGCGAGGCCGATGACGTCGTCGAGGAGGCTGACCGAGGCGGGCCCCGACACCACCCCGCCGAGCACGATGACCAGCCCCAGGTAGTAGCCGGCGACGGTGACGGCGAGGGCCAGGTTGTCCTTCTCGAGCAGCTCGACCCGGAGCACGAAGCGCCGGTGGAGCGCGTCGTAGACCCACTTGCCGACGGCGAGCAGGACGAGGATGACGGCCAGGTAGACGAAGCCGGCCACTATTTGATCCACGGACATCTCACGCCCTCCCGAGGCCAATCAGCCCGCGGCGCAAAGCCGCGCTTGCCGGGCGACGCCTCCTGCGCCTCGCCGATCCTGGTGCGCCATTGGCGGGTCCCGACACGAGATAGCCGGGCAGCCGCCGCCCGCGGCTCCGATTGCCGCCCAACCAGTCCCTGCCGGAGGCCTGCACCGTTTCACGGCGCAGACGCCCGGCCTACTTGCCGAAGCTGCGGACGCCGCCCGCCATGCGGCTGCTGACGCGCTGCCCGAACGACCGGCTCTGCGCGGCCTGGCGCGCCTGCTGCCGGCGGAAGAAGTCGGGGCTGGTCTGCCGGGTCGTGGACCCGTTGGTGCCGTACACGCCGCCCCCGGGCCCATAGTAGGTCTGCCCCCGGCTTCGCGAGTCGCGGTAGCCGTCCCAGTCGTCGCGGTAGATGGGACGCCCGAATCCGCCGATCAGGTTGCTCAGCAGGGCGTACTGGCCATAGAACTCCCAGAACGATCGGCCGCCCCCGTCGTCGCGCCACTGGCCGTACCGCTCGTCCCCCACCTGCTGGTAGCCGGGAGGATGCTCCTCCCGGTCGACGGTCCCGTCGCGGCCCTTCGACAGGACCACCATGCCGAGAGACGACTCGTAGCGCGCGTAGGTCGAGGAATCGACGTCCAGCCAGTCGAGGACCGTCTCGCGGTAGACCGGCTCGTCCGAGCCGGACTGCGGCTCGCCGACCACGACGCGGTACTGGTGCGCGTACCCGAAGCCCTCGTCGCTCATGTCCTGCAGCACCACCGAGTACTCCGGGTACCGGTCGAGCTGCTGCGCGAGCCGTTCGAGCGGGGTCTCGCTGGCGCAGGACGCGGCGGCGAGGAGGGCGGCCGCGAGGACCGCCGTCGCCCGGCCCCGCCGCGCGGGCACCCGGCCCGGCCCGGTGCGGCCCGCAGCGGCGCCGGGGGCTCCCGTCGCCATTCGGCGGCGATATGTCGACCAACGCAACGAAGGGGGGCGGTTCATTCCGGACTCCCGGGCAGGATGTGGGTGAACTGGTAGTCCTCGACCACGCGGCCGGCGGCGGCCGTGAACTCCGTCTCGCCCCACTGCTCGATGCCGACGAACGCGGTCTCGGCCTCGTCGGCGAACTCCCAGCGGACGAGCGGCTCGCCGGCCCCGGCCCCGTCGGGAAACATGTGCCCCGCGTAGGAGGCGTCGAGGCGGTACTCGGCGCCCTCGAAGACGATGCGCGCGGGCGGGTCGCCGTGGTCGAGGATGTGCCGGCGGACGTCGCCGGCGATGTCGCCGACGGCGATGCGGCGCGACAGCGACCACGCGTCGCCGGCCCGCTCGAGGTACCGCTGCTCGCCGCTCGCGGTCAACTCCCACTCCTCGAGGTCTTCGTCGAGGCCCGAGAACCGATAGCGGGAGTAGCCGGTCACCCTCCAGGTGCGGAGGTCGTGGTCGACGAGATAGCCGACCTTGAGCTTCCGGAGCACCAGATCGGCGAGGGGATCAGGGGCGTCTTCCTTCGGTTTCCGGCCGAACAACCGATCCGTCAGACCCACGAGAGCGCTCCTTCCAGTTCCTATGCTAATCGCTCGCCGGATTTCGACCAAGCGGAAGCACGGCCGCGGCGAAGCGGCGCGAGCCGGTTCGGAACGTGCTACGGTTGATGACCATGGCCAAGACCACGACGACCCGCCGGACTCGTTCGACCGGGAATCCATGTGAGGGCAGGCTCGACTCCGCGCGCTCGCCGCTCCACTGCGCGATGCTCGCCGTCCTCGCGGCGGCCTGCCTGTCACCGGCGGTGTCGGCAGCCGGTCAGGAAGCGCCCGGCGACGCGGCGTTCGTCCCGGTCACCGACGCCATGCTCCAGGACCCCGCTCCCGGCGACTGGCTGACCTGGCGCCGCACCCTCGACGGGTGGGGCTACAGCCCGCTGGACCAGATCGACCGCGGCAACGTGGGCCACCTGCGCATGGTGTGGTCGCGCGCCCTCGCGCCCGGCCGCCAGGAGGGCACGCCCCTCGCCTACGGCGGCGTCCTCTACATGCCCCAGGCCAGCGACGTCATCGAGGCCATCGACGCGGCGACCGGCGACCTCATCTGGCAGCACCGCCGCAACCTGCCCGACGACGTCTACGACTTCGTCGGCGGCAACGCCCGCAACAACCGCAACATCGCCATCCACGGCCGCTTCATCATCAATACGAGCGACGACAACTACGCGTTCGCCCTCGACGCCGAGACCGGCGAGATCGCGTGGGAGACGCGCATCTTCGACTACCGGGAGACGCCGGCCGGGCACAGCTCGGGCCCCATCATCGCCGACGGCAGGGTCGTCTCGGGGCGGAGCTGCCGGCCGGCGGGGGGACCCGAGTCGTGCGTCATCGTGGCCCACGACGCGTTGACGGGGAGGGAGCTGTGGCGGCGGCGGACGGTGCCGGCGCCGGGCGAGCCGGGCGACGAGACATGGGGCGGCGTGCCCTACGAGCGGCGGGTGCACGTGGGCACGTGGATGCCGGCGAGCTACGACCCCGAGCTGCGGCTCGTCTACCAGGGCACCTCGGTCACGTCGCCGGCTCCCAAGTTCATGCTCGGCGGGGTCGACAACACGCACCTGTACCACAACTCGACGCTGGCCCTCGACGTCGAGACCGGCGAGATTCGCTGGTACTACCAGCACATGAACGACCACTGGGACCTCGACCACCCCTTCGAGCGCATCCTCGTCGACACCGCGGTGGCGCCCGACCCCGACGCCGTGAGCTGGATCAACCCGCGCATCCGGCCGGGCGAAGTGCGGAGGGTGATGACCGGCATTCCCGGCAAGACCGGCGTCGTCTACACCCTCGACCGCGAGACCGGCGAGTTCCTCTGGGCCACCCCCACCGTCGCCCAGAACGTCATCGACCACATCGACGGGGCGACGGGGGCGGTGACCGAGAACGCGGAGGTGATCTTCACGGCCGAGGGCCAGACGGTGCTCGCCTGCCCCAACATGCACGGCGGCAAGGACTGGGAGGCGGGCGCCTACAGTCCGCTGACCAACACCCTGTACATGCCGATGCGCAACATGTGCCAGCGGCTGCTCGCGACGACCTCCCCCGACGCCTCGCACCGAATCTACGCGCTGGCCGTGCGCCACGAGCACGCGCCGGGCAGCGAGCAGCTCGGCGCGGTTTACGCGATATCGGCCGAGACCGGCGAGACCCGCTGGCTGCACCGGCAGCGGGCGGCGACCCTGTCCCTGGTCGCGACCGGCGGCGGCCTCGTCTTCGGCGGCGACGCCAACGGCCGCTTCCGCGCCTTCGACCAGGAGACCGGCGAGGTGCTGTGGGAGATCAACCTCGGATCGCCGGTCAGCGGCTTCCCCATCAGCTTCGCGGTGGGCGGGCGCCAGTACGTCGCGGTGGGCACCGGCGGCGCCGCGACCACCCGCAGCTTCCTGCAGCTGACGCCCGAGCTCCGACCGAGCAACGGCAACAACCTGTTCGTCTTCGCGTTGCCGGAGCGGAGGTCCGGGCCGTAGCGCGGCCGGCGGGGCCGTAGAACGGCGCGGGGCTCCGGCGGGTCGGGCGCAATGCAGAGCCGCCGGCGACGATGCGGAGCCGCAGGGCGGCCAGCCGGCCGAGCGTCGCCGTGGAACGGCGCGAGATTTCGGCGGGTCGGGCGCAATGCGGAGCCCGCCGGCCACGATGCGGAGCCGCAGGGGGCCAGCCGGCCGAGCGTCGGACGCGGCCGGGGGCTTGTGCGCGAGGGGTCCCGCGCCGGCGAAGCTCCCGACGCGACCGCAGGTCGCGCAGCGTCGGTTATGATTGGCGCATGGATGTGCTGGTCGGCATCGCCAATCTCGTCGTCCTGCTGTTCATCATCGAGAGCTGGGTCAGGGGCCGAGTCCCCGCCGTCCTCGCCAAGGCGATGGCCGAGCGGGTGGACGATCGGCTCAACGACCCCGCGAACCCCACGAATGCGCGGCTCGACCGCCTCGAGAGCCTCACGGACGAGATGGGCGCCCGGCTCGGCGGCCTCGAGCGCCGCATTGAGTCGGTCGACACGCGGCTCGAGGGGCTCGACCACCGTCTGGGCGGGCTCGACACGCGGCTCGAAAGGCTCGACCAGCGGGTGAGCGACCTCGACGGCCGGGTGGCAGGGTTCGACGCCCGGCTCGACCACGTCGACGCCCAGGTCGCGGTGCTCAACGCGCAGACGTCGCAGCAGCTCGGCGATCTCGACCGGCGGGTGCGGGAGCGGCTCCGCGGTATCGAGCGCCGCGAGCGCGCTCCGGGAGGCGCCGGCGCCGAAGGCGCTTCCCGGGAGGCCGCGGCCGGCGGCGGCGCCGAAGGCGCTTCCTGAAGCCGCGGGAGGCGCCGGCACCGAAGGCGCTTCCCGGGCAGCCGCGGGAAGCACCGGCGCCGAAGGCGCTTCTTGTCGGGGCCCTTCGTCCGACGGAGGCCGGGTCCGCGACGGCGCCTCGAGGCCGCCGGGGCAGGGACGCTGCGAACCGTCACGGACCCCCGACGCTTCCGCTCGACCGAGCCCGCACGTTGGCCTCCGCCCGGGCGATCTGCTCGGCCGTCATCCCGGCCGCGACGGCGTCGCGCGCCTGGGCGATGGCGCCGCCCTCCGCCCCCGGAACCTGGAGGGCGGCGAGGCTGAGCCAGGTGAGGGCGGCCACGAGGTCCCGCTCGACGCCGCGGCCCTCGGCATGCAGCCGGCCGAGCTCGCCCTGCGCGAAGGGGTGTCCCTGCTCGGCGGCCAGGCGCACCCAACGCGCCGCCTCGGCATCGTCCGGGGCGACCCCGCGGCCCTCGGTGAAGGCGAACCCGAGATAGAACTGCGCGTCGGGGTATCCCTGGTCGGCCGCGAGCCGAATCAACCTCAGCGCTTCGGCGTCGTCCCGCCCCACCCCGCCGCCCTCCAGGTAGGCGAGCCCGAGGTAGTACTGCGCCTGCGGGTGCCCCTGGTCGGTGGCGCGGCGGAACCACCGCACCGCCTCCCCCGGGTCGCGCCCGACGCCGCGGCCCTCGGCGTACATCGCCCCGAGATTCGCCTGCGCCTGCGAGTCGCCCTGCTCCGCCGCGAGCCGGAACCACCGCACCGCCTCGGCGAAGTCCTGCGGCATGCCGAGACCCGCCGCATGCATCGCCCCGAGGCTGCCCTGGGCCTGGGGGTGCCCCTGCTCGGCCGCGAGCCGGAACCACCGGGCCGACTCCGCGTCGTCCTGGGGAACGCCGCCGCCCTGGGCGTGCAGGATGCCGAGCTGGAACTGCGCCTCGACCAGCCCCTGGTCGGCGGCCAGCCGAATCCAGCGCGCGGCCTCCGCCGCGTCCGGGGAGACCCCGCCGCCGACGAGGTACATCGTGCCCAGCTGGCCCTGGGCGATGGCGTGTCCCTGCTCGGCCGCGAGCCGAAGCCACCGCACCGCCTCGGCGTCGTCCTGGGCGACCCCGCGCCCCTCGCCGTACGCGAACCCCAGGTTCACCTGGGCCTGCGCGTCGCCCTGCTCGGCCGCGAGCCGGTACCAGCCCGCGGCCTCGGCGAGGTCCCGCGGCACCCCGCGCCCCTCGGCGTACAGCAGCCCGAGCTGGCCCTGCGCCTCGGCCAGCCCCTGGTCGGCCGCGAGCCGAATCAGCCGCGCCGCCTCCGCATCGTCCTGCGGGACGCCCCGCCCGCCCGCGTACAGCATCCCGAGCCGGCCCTGCGCCTCGGCCAGCCCCTGGTCGGCCGCGAGCCGAATCAGCCGCGCCGCCTCCGCATCGTCCTGCGGGACGCCCCGCCCGCCCGCGTACATCGCCCCGAGCTGGCCCTGCGCGCGTGCGTCCCCCTCGTCCGCGGCGAGCCGGAGCCACCGCAGGGCCTCGGCGTCGTCCCGCCCCACCCCGCCGCCCCCGGCGTAGAGCGCCCCGAGGCGCCCCTGGGCGGCGACGAGCCCCTGCTCGGCCGCGAGGCGAAGCCACCGCGCCGCCTCGGCGCCGCTGCGGGGCACCCCGAGGCCGTCCGCGTACATCTCCCCGAGCCGACCCTGCGCGGCGGCGAGCCCCTGCTCCGCCGCCATCCGGAACCACCGCGCCGCCTCGGCGTCGTCCTCGGCGACCCCCCGGCCCTCGTCGTACATCGACCCGAGCTCGAGCTGCGCCTCGACGTCGCCCTGCTCCGCGGCACGACGGAGGCCGTCGACGTCGGCGGCCGGCGAGCAGGCCCAGAAACCAGCGATCAGCCCGCAGGCCAGGGTTGCAGCGAAGAGCCCGCGGCAGGAGAGCATGGTGAAATGGAAGTACGCTGCGATTATACGCCAGAGCCGGGGCCGTCCTCGCGCGTCTGGTATAGTCGAACCCGGTGTCACGCTGTCGATTTCGGGCGGGCTCGATCGTCTTCCCGGCCGTCGTTCGGGCCTTGGCAGCGGCCGTGCTGCTCACCTTGGCGTGGGCCTGCGGCCCGGCGCTCGATGACGACTCTCCCGTCGACACGCGCAGCGCCATCCTGCCCGAGGGGGCGCCGTCGGACCTCTTCACGCCGCGCCCGGTCGGCGAGCCGATCGGCGACGGCGAGCGGCCCCTGATCGCGCACGTCACCGTCGTCGACCTCGACGCCGACGGCCTCCCCGACATCCTGGCCTGCGACGCGCTCCGGCACCGGGTCGCCTGGATCCGCCAGTTTCCGGCCGGCGCCTGGACCGAGGAGCCGGTCGCCGAGGACATCCGTGCCCCCGCGCACGTCGAGCCGATCGACTTCGACGGGGACGGCGACCTCGATCTGCTCGTCGCGAGCCTCGGCGAGCTCTTCCCGAGCGACCTGCGCATCGGCTCGGTCGTCGTCCTCGAGAACGACGGCGAGCAGCGCTTCACGAGCCGCGTCGCGGCCGAGGGCATCCCGCGGGTCGCCGACGTGCGGGCCGGCGACCTCGACCGCGACGGCGACCTCGACCTCGCGGTGGCCGCCTTCGGCTACGACCGCGGCGAGACGCTGTGGCTGGAGAACCGGGGCGGCTGGGAGTTCGAGGCCCACGTCCTGCAACGGTTCTCGGGCGCCGTCAACGCCATCGCCGCCGACCTCGACGATGACGGCGCCCGCGACATCGTGGCGCTGATCAGCCAGGAGTGGGAGGAGATCTGGGCCTTTCCCGGCCCGGAGCTGCGCCCGCGGCTGCTCTGGGGCACCACGAACCCCGACTTCGGCTCGAGCTGGATCACCCTCGTCGACCTCGACCGCGACGGCGACCTCGACCTCCTGCACAGCAACGGCGACGCCTTCGACTACGCGCCCGCCAACAGCCGCCCCTGGCACGGCGTGCAGTGGCTGGAGAACCGGGGGGGCATGCAGTTCGAGCCGCACCGCATCGCCGATCTTCAGGGCGCGTCGAGCCCCCAGGCCGCCGACCTCGACGGCGACGGCGATCTCGACGTGGCGGTGGTCAGCGCCTACAACGCGTGGGACGACGAGTCGGCCCACAGCCTCGTGTGGCTCGAGAACGACGGACGGATGCAGTTCGCGATGCGCCGCGCCGCGCGCTCGCCCACCCACCTCATCACCCTGGCCGCCGGCGACCTCGACGGCGACGGCGACGCCGATCTCGTCACCGGCGGCATGCACATCAGCGGACCCTACGACCGCATGTCGCGGGTGACGGTCTGGAGGAACGGTGGCCCGCCGGCGCCGTGACCAGCGCCGCCGGGCCGGCTTGCCGACGGGACGGACAACCGCCGATCGGCCAGCCTCTCGCAAGGCCACGCATGCCGAAGGGGCGGCACCGGCGCGCGGGCACGGGGACTCCCCGGCCACGAGCGAACCTCGCGACAGGACGCATGCCGACGGGGCCGCTCCAGGCGCACCGCCGGCCCCGTCGACCGCGGGGCCGCCCTCACGGCCTGCCGCGCACCGGCAAGCGGCCACCCCGAACCAATCGGCGGGCCGAGTGGCCGCGGAATCGGCTTCCGACCCGGACGCGGCCCGGGAGACGGCCCCCTTCAGCGAGCACTCCACCTCCGACAAGCGTTCGGCGCCGCGCCGGCCCTGGCTGGCCTGGGCCGCCGCGGCGGCGGCGGTCGCCGTGCTCTTTGTGGGCGCCACGCTGGCAAGGCAGGCGATGCACGAGGCGCGGCTGCCCGCGCTTCCCGACCTCTCGGGCCAGCCGCCGGCCCTGCGCGAGCATCTCGAGGCGGCGGACCGCGCGGCGCGAGACCGGCCCACCTCGGCCGACGCGGTGGGGGCGCTCGGCCGGGCCTATCACGCCGACCTGTTTCTGAACGAGGCGGACCGCGCCTACGCGGCGGCCGAGGCGCTCAGCGGCGGCGCGTGGCGCTGGACCTGGTACCGGGCGCTGGCCGCCGGCACGCGCGGCGACACCGGGGCGCTGGCCGACGGGCTGCGCCGGGTGGTCGCCGCCGCGCCCGACTTCGGCCCCGCGTGGTGGCGGCTCGGGGAGGCGGAGTTCAAGGCGGGACGCTACGACTCCGCCGCCGAGGCGTGGCGGAGCGCCCTGCCGCTGGCCGAGCCGGCTCGGACGGAGGGAGACGCCGGGGACGAAACGCCGGAGCGCGCGCCCGGCGCGCCGGTGTCGGCGTACGCCGCGCTCGGCCTCGCCCGCGTCGCGCTGGTACAGGGCGACGCGCAGGCCGCGGCCGGCCGGCTCGAAGAGGTGACGGCGGGGGCGCCCGGTTTCGGCCCCGCCTTCCGGCTGCTCGGCGACGCCTACGCGACGCTGGGCCGCATGGACCAGGCGGCGCAGGCGCTTCGCACCGCGGATCGGCTGCCGCAGTACGAATCCCATCTCGACCCGCTGTCGGAGGCCCTCGTCCGGGAATCACGGAGCACGACGTTCCTGCTCCAGCAGGCCGCCACCGCCGACCTCGCGACCAACGCGGCATGGCGCGAGTACCTGATTCGCCGGGCCCTCGAGTTCGACCCCGACCACGACGTCGCCCTCGCCGAGCTGGCCGCGATGTTCAGGATTCTCCGGCGCTACGAAGAAGCGCTGGAGCTGCTCGAGCGCCGCCGCCGGCGGCGGCCCGACGACGTCGGCGTGCTCGCCGACATGGGCCGCTGCCTCTCCGGTCTCCGGCGCTACGAGGAAGCCGAAGAGATGCTGCGGCAGGCGCTGGAAGGCCTCGACAACGCCCCCACCCGCTACGAGCTCGGCGCGGTGCTCGCCGCGTCGGGCCGGCCGGGCGAGGCCATCGCCGAGTACCGGCGGGCCCTCGACCGCAACCCCAACCACGTGGGAACGCTCAACAACCTGGGGGTGGCCCTCGCCGAGCAGGGCCGGATGGACGAAGCCGCCCGCCACTTCGAGCGGGCGATCGCGGTCGACCCCGAGAACGCGGACGCCCACGCCAACCTCGGCCTCGCGCTCGCCGCGCGCGGGGCGCGAACCCGGGCCGCCGGCGCGTTCCAGGAAGCCCTGCGTGTCGATCCCGACCACGCAGGCGCGCGCGCCGGGCTGCAGGATTTCGGATTGCGCTGACGTCGACGAAGGAGATGGAGCCTCCCCTCGACGGTGGCCAACGCCATCGTCACGCGGATCGGCGCTCCTTGCATCAGCTCCACGGTCGTCGCGACGTGATGCGCGGAAGGCCCTTGCCCGCGCAGGCGACATCCGGGGCGCGACCTGCACGAGCAGATCGGCCGGCCGGTGTGAACGGTGCAACTGGAAGGAGCGGCGACTTGCCGCGCTCGTCGGAGCGTAGCGACGTTTCCTCGGTCAGACTCCGCGGTTCTACCGTTTCTACCGTGAATCGAGTGCGACGGTGACCGGCGCCAGCGGCCTGTAGATCATCGTGCCGCCGAAGGTGAAGGACCCTCAGAGCCGGCCCTGCGGCGGCTCCGCTTGCGCCGCGTCGGCGCGGGCGAGCAGTTCGTCGCCGGTCTCGCACCGCACGATCAGGTCGCCGACCTCGGCGAGCCGTTCGGGGTCGGCGATGCGTTCCAGCACCGGGGTCAGGCGTTCCGCCGCGCCGGCGCCGAACCGCGACCCGGCCAGCCGGCGCAACAGGGCACGTTGCTGCTCGATTCCCCGTTCGATGCCCTGCTCGATTCCCCGTTCGATGCCCTGCTCGATTCCCCGTTCGATGCCCTGCTTGATGCCCTGCTCCAGTCCCTCCTGGCGCCATTGCCGGGGCCATTCGCTTACCCGCTCTTCCAGCGTCATCCTCACACCCTCCAGCGTGTAGACTGGCGCGGGCGGCGGGTCGCCCCGCGCGAGGTGACGCATCAAGCGCCACACCCATTCCGCGAACACCCCCGCGAGACGCTCCTCGTCCGGCGCCCACGCCCGACGCTGAAGCGCCGCCAACACCCGCTCCAAGTCCTCCGGCGAGCGGCTCTGCTCCAGCGCCACCACCGCCGCCATCAGGTTGCCCTCGGGGCCATCGTCGCTCCGTACGCGCCGCTCGTCAAGGACGACGTAGCGTTGCGCCGGCTGATACGGGGCCAGCGACGGCGATACCGGCGCGATCAGGTCGCTCACATCGCGCGCCGCCCGCCACGGCGCCGCCCCGTTGTAGAGCACCACCGGCAGCACCGGGGGCCGGCGGCCGTCGGGCTCCAGCCCCCGGTTGCGGGCCAGCTCCCGGTACAGCAGCGTGGTGTACTCCAGGATGCGGAGGGCCATGTCGGGGTCGTCTCGGGACTGGAACTCGAGCAGGACCAGCACGTGCAGCCAGCCGTCCCGGCGCCGGACCCGCCACACGGTGTCGCCGCGGCGGACGCGCAGCTCGTCGCCGACGTACTCGGCGGAGAGCTTGTCGAGGGTGGAGAAGTCGACGGTCTCGAGCCAGTCGCCGCCGACGAAGCCGCGAAGCAGGTCCTCGACCAGGCGGGGGAAGGCGAAGAGGCGCTTGTAGTGTTCGTCGTGCATCCGGATCGGCCCCTGTCCCGGTTCCCGCGCCGGCTGACTCGCTGACCCCTGACCGGCGCCGCGGTGCGACAGCCCGCCGGCGGGATGACCCCGCGCGGGGGGTCTACGCCGACCGCGAGCCCCCGGCGCCGGCGGCGCCGTTGCCGGCGGCGACTTCACGAGCAAGAACGGGGCCAACGCGGGACGACCCGGCGTGCACGGGAAAGGGGCGGGCGGCGGGAGGCCGGCGGTGCAGGAACTGCAACCGCGGGGCCGCGCGGCGGTGGTGCGGACGTCAATGCGCCGGGGCCGGAGAGTTCCGCTCTCAGACCCCCCAAGGTCACGCCGGCCGCTATCGCGATCGACGTCCCGCCCCGGGGCCCGCCGGCCGGGACCGCGCCTGCAGGCGGGCGAGCAGGTCCGCCTCGTCGCGGCAGGCCAGCGCAGCGGCGGCAAGCACGGCGGGGTCTTCTCCGGCAATCCGGGCGGCCAGCCGCTCGGAGACGGCCAGACCGCGGCTCCGCAGAATCGAGCCGACGATCTGCGCACGTTCTTCCGCGCGCGCCTCGCGGCGCTGCGCGCCGAGCCACAAGTCGTCGTCGGCGCCGGTGCCCCCGGCCTCGCCCAGCGCGCGGCCGACACGCTCCAGCACGGCGCGCGTCGCCTCCGACAGCGCCGGCTCGTTCAGCGCCGCGTGGATCTCCGACGCCGTCCAGCCCGGCAGGGCGACGCTCGCCGCCGCCGCCCGGTAGCCCTCCGCCGACCGGCGGTGAATCGTCAGGCCCGGCCGCCGACGGGGCGAGCCGACCGCCGGCACCTCGACCCACACCTCGGGGAAGCCCCACGCTTCGTACAGCCCCAGCTTGCCCCGCCGCACGTCGGTCGAGTAGTCCACCTCGAGGGCCACGTCGGGCAGGTGGTCTGACCCCACCTCCACCCAGGGGCCCGGCGGCTGCGTCTCCGCCGGGTCGAGATAGACGATCTGGTCGGCCTGCATGATGCGCCGCCGCTCGCCCCGGGCGTCGCGCAGCGCCAGGTCCGCCGTGCCGAGGGTCAGGATGGGCGCCCCCCGGACCGCCGCGATGAGCGCCAGCAAGGCCGAGAGCCGCTGGCCGGGGCCCTCGTGGTAGACGCTGGTGGGCTCGCGCACCACGAAGGCCGTCTCGGTGTCGCGGTCCCAGTACTCGAAGCGGCCATGGTAGTCGTCGAGGTCGGCGGGGGTGACGCGCACGGGGCGGCAGCCCGGGAACTCGGGAGGATCTTCGGCGACGTCGGGGCGGGCGGCAAGCGCCGCGCCGGGTTCGGAAGCCATGAAGCCACTATGGCCCCGCCGGCCGGCCGTGTCAACGACGTGTCGACGCCCGCCTTCGCCCGCCTCCGGTCGACGGATTCCGCCGTGCCGGCAGCTCATCGAGAGGGGATTACGAGGATTTGCTGGCTTGCTTCGGTCAGCGGCGGTCGACGGATTCCGGCGTGCCGGCAGCTCATCGAGAGAGCGCGTCGAGGCCGGGGGTGGCTCGGGCCTGTCGATGTCGACGGATTCCGGCGTGCCGGCAGCTCATCGAGAGGGGGTGTCGCCTCGGCCGTGTCAACGCCCTCCTCGGATCTCGGGTCGGCGGGGTGTCCGCGCACGACGCTCGCGGGAGGGGCGGTACGGGGTTCTCCGTCGGCGGTGGTCGCCCGTCAGGACGCTGACGGGAACTCACCTTGCCACGTGCCGAGCGCGTCGTCCCGCAGAAACGGACTGGCGGCTGGGCGCACTTGGCAACCCATATCGAGCACTGTCCTTACGCCTGGCCGGGGGTCGCGCCGAGCGGGCCTTTACGCCCCCGGGGTCGCGCCGAGCGGGCCGTCCGGCCCCATGTCCATCAGATCGGCCGCATCCACGCCCGCCGCGTACTCCGAACCCGCACTCGCATCCCTTGCCGCTGCCCGAGTGCGGTCTTCGATGATGACCCGGGCACGCGCCAGGCGTGAGCGGACGGTGCCGACGGGAATACCCAGGCGGGCCGCGATGTCGGCATAGCACATGCCGTCCCGGAATCGCAGCTCGACCACCCGCCGCTGGCGCTGCGACAGAAACCGGACGCAGGGCGCGACGACCTCCCACTGGCTGCGCAACCTGTCGGCGGCATGCGTCGAGCCCTCGTCGGAAAGAGAACCCGAAGTGGCCCTGCTGCCGGCAGCGATGTGCTTCTCGATGACGAGGCTGGCGATCGACCTCAACCAGTCAACCGTCGTGGGGACGTTCTTTCCTTCGATACCATACTCGGCCATGTTCATTCTTCCGACGCGGACGACGCCGTCACGACGTGCTACGCGCTCACGATAGTCGAGGAACGGACTGCGAATCCAAGGGCTCATCGTAGACGAGGGAGGGACTTCGACAGGCGCCTTCGGAAACGTCGATAGAGCGACTCAACACACTCACCGAACTGCGGAATACGTTCACACAATCGGCCGGGCAAACTCCGCGGGCCCGCGCCAACCATGGCGTCGAGGCAGCCGA
The DNA here is from genome assembly GCA_965207675.1 of Vicinamibacterales bacterium. Lineage (GTDB taxonomy): Bacteria > Acidobacteriota > Vicinamibacteria > Vicinamibacterales > UBA8438 > JAJEEA01. Next base: position 367,372 of record CBDBMY010000011.1, on the reverse strand, counting down.
ACGTCCCGCGGCTACCCGGCGTTCTAACTGTTAGACGCCCCGGACGCCCCAATGGTTTCATTGGGCAGGCAAAAAGATCGAATGGCAGGAAGGGGAGCGAAAAAGAAAGGCCGGAGCCGGGAGAAACTGCTCCCGGCTCCGGCGGTAGAGGCGGGATTCACCGCCCGCCCGAAGACGGACGGTGACCCGGGCCCTAGAAGCGGGCCGTGACCGCGAACTGGATGACGCGGCCTTCCAGCATCCGGTTGCCCCGCTCCCAGGACGTCAGCGCCTGGTAGTTGGCCCCGGTGCTGCCGGACGCGTTACGCGACCCGGTGTGCTCGAGGACAACGCCGTTGTTCAGGACGTTGTAGAACGAGAACCGCGTGTCGTAGCGCCAGCTGCCGATGTTGAACACCTTCTGGATGTTCACGTCGAGCTGCGTCCAGTACGGCAGGAACTTCACGCTGCTCAGCGGGACCATCGGATACCAGTGGCCGCCCGTCGCCCGCTCGATGTTGCCGACACCGTCCGGCACGATGTTCTGGCCGAGCACGCACGGCGCCACGCAGTGGCCGGGCTGACCGAAGAGCTCGGGCGAGTAGGTCCGGAGACGGTCGTTGGACGACGTGCGGTGGACGGTGAGACCCTCCTGCAGGCCGCCCCAGTCGCCGAGGCCGCCCGGATACGCCTGCAGCGAGAAACCCATCTGCAGGTCGCCGACGCCCGGCATCGAGAACGGCTGCGTGCCCGACAGCTTGAACTCGTTCCGGAACGGGCGCGGATACGAGCCCGCGTCGCAGAACCGGAGCTGGGTCGGCTCGTCGCCCCGCTCGAGGATGTCGGAGCACGCGTTCACCTCGCCGCCGTAACGGCTGCCGGCCCCGCTGTTGGTGTCGTAGCCGTAGATCGACGTCCGGCCCGTGTCTTCCATCGACCAGCCGCCGAACAGGGTGCCGCCGCCGGGCAGCCGGCCCTGGATGCTCAGCTCGAAGCCCCGGTAGACGTTGGTGAAGCCGGGGCCGCGCGTGCGGTCCGTGAAGCCCGACTGGTTGGTCCGCACCGCGGGGTCGATGCTGAACGCGGTGAAGTGCCCGACCATGGGGTACGGCCGCGCCACCTGGAAGTGCCGCACCGGGTTGCCCATGGCGTTGCCCAGCGCATAGGCCGGGTCGGGCGTGCCGTCCGCCATCGCCCCGAAGTCAGAGAAGTTCCAGTTCGGGTTGTCGTCCCACCACGTGTTGTGGTAAGTCCGCTGCCGGTACTCGCCGCTCAGCGAGATGCCCGGGAAGACCTCTTGCTGGATGCCGACGGTCCAGATGCGGTTGTACTCGCGCGCGCTGATATCGGGTATCCGCGTGGGCTCCGAGCTGCTCCCGAAGCTGGTGTTCGAGATGGCCCCGATCTCCCAGTTCTGGGCGATGCCGTCCCAGTTCGTCCCGTACGGGTCGATCCGGTTGCCCATGGCGTCGAGCGCGCAGGCGTCGCCCGCCGCGTTCATCGTGCAGTCGTACCAGTCGCGGTTGTCACTGCGCAGGAACCCGTAGGAATAGCGGTTGGCGAGGTTGCCGCCCACGTCGCGCACGTACTTGTTCCAGCCGAACTTCAGTGCCGTCCGGGCGTCGCCGAACACGTCGTAGGCCACGCTCAGCCGCGGCGAGAAGTCGGGGCCGAAGCGGGGCAGCTCGCTCGACGGGCGACCCCGCTGCATGAACGCGGGCACGAAACGGCCCGGGCCCTTGGGCGCCTCGGGAATCTCGACCGCCGCGAAGTCGACCCGCATCCCGTAGTTGAGGGTCAGCCGGTCGATGGTCCACGAGTCCTGCGCGTAGAAGCCGCCGTTGTAGGCCAGCTTGTAGTTCCGGAATGACGGGTCGCTGAGGACGTTGACGGCGTCGGGGGTCCCCATCAGGCCGCAGTTCCCCTGCATGGTGCCGGCGTCGATGTTCGCCTGCGCCTGGGGATGGTCGCAGTTGAACCACTCTATCCCGTAGACGAGCGGCTGGTTCTGGATCAGGTTCCCCATGGGATGCGCGCCGCTGTCGTAGAGCTGGTGCAGGTTGCCGTTGCTGCTGTCCGTGTGCCGGTTGTGGCCGTTCGTGAAGTTCATCCCGAACTTGAAGCTGTGCGAACCGGTGACGTACGACAGCGCGCTCTGGTAGGCCCAGCGGTGGGTGTAGTTGTTGTTCTCGCCCCACTGCCTGGCGCCGTACTCCAGCCCCAGCCGGCCGTCGATCATGCCGACCTGCGAGTACCAGGGGTCGCCGCCCATCGACACCGGCATCTGCGCCATGTGCGCGGCCGAGCCCACCTCGGGGAAGCACGGCGTCGAGAAGCAGGTCGCCAGCGACGCCGCGTCGGGCTTCGGCTGGACGATGAGGTTGCCGTCGTCGCGGTACCGGTAGTAGCCGGGGTCCCAGTCCTCGTAGATCAGCGAGAACCCGAACTCGGCCAGCATCCGGTTCGACAGCGTCCCCGTCCACTTCGCCGTCCCCGTGTCGTAGTGCGGGGACGTCCACGACGACGCCGCCGTGTTCAGGTCCTCGCCGGGGTTGTGCTGGCTGAACCGGCGCTTCCGCACCTTGTCGAACATCGCCGAGATCTTGTGCTGCTGCGTCATCTGCCACGTCAGCCGCACGTTCGCGCTGTGGATGGTGTTGTTGTCCAGGCCCTGCGTGCCGTCGGGGTTGATGCTGTTGGTGATCTGGTTGTTCACGCCGTTCCAGCGGCCCGTCGAGAAGAACCACAGCCGGTCGCGGAACACCGGGCCGCCGATGGCCCCGTTGTTGTCGTAGATCAGGCTGACGCCAGTCGCCTGACGGATGCCCTGGGTCTCGGCCAGCGGGCTCAGGTTGTCGGCCTGCCAGTTCCCCGGCGTGAAGCCCGTGAACCAGTTCCCGCTGAACTGGTTGCCGCCCTCGTTCGGGATCATGTTGATGCGCAGCCCGCCGGTCTGGGTCTCCGCCCCCTGGCCCGACGTCGTGTACGACGTCTCCGCCGCCAGCATCGGGTTCAGGTAGGCCTGGTACCGGCCGTCGCTGATCATCGTGTTGATCATCATCCCGTCGACCTCGATCGTCGTGTTCGACGCGTCGAGACCGCGGCCCATCATCTCGGACTGCTGCACCCCCGCGGTGCCGCCCACGTCCGGCTTGTGCACCTTCACGCCCGGAATCAGGAGCGCGTACGACCACATGCTGCGGCCGGTCGGAATCGCCTCCTGCGTCTCGCGCGTCATGACCTCGATGCGCTGCACCTGCTGCACGTCGACCACCGGGGTCTCGCCTGAGACGGTGATGGTCTCCTCGACCGAGCCGACCGACATCACCGCGTCGAGCGGCATGGTCACGTCGGCGCCGAGGACGAGCTGGTCGCGCACCAGGGTGCCGAACCCGGGCAGCGTGAACACGACGGTGTACTCGCCCGGGCGCAGGTCGATGATGTTGTAGTTGCCGGTGCCGTCGGTGAAGACGACACGCGACCCCTCGATGAGCACGTCGCTCGACGCCTCGACGGTCACACCGGGCAGCACGCCCCCGGTGTCGTCCGTGACCGAGCCCGCAATCGAGCTCTGCGCCACGGCAGCAGCGGGCGCGAGCAGCAGAACCGCTGCCGCGACCGCAAGGAACCTACCCAACCTCATGCGTGCACCTCCTCCAACAGAGACAACCACCGATTCACTCTCTCTTTCCTCCGTTCAACCACCGCGACCCCGGCCGTCAGTTGCGACGGTCGCCGAGCCTCACGACGAAACCGAGCGAGAACGACAACTCCTTGAAGTCCTCGCCGCCCGGGTTCACCAGCGACGACGCCCCGCTCAGGTCGGTCTGCGCGTCCTCGTTGGGGAACATCGTCAGCCGGTAGTCCGCCTGGATGCGGAACGCCGTGTTCGGGGTCATGTCGATGTCGACCCCGCCCCCGGGCTGAATCGCCCAGTGCGTCGCGGTGTGCGCGAAGAAGCCGATCTTGCGCAACGACCGCGCCACCCCGAACAGCGCGTGGAAGTACGGCCGCACGCCGCCCGCCTGCATGTGGAACCGCGGGCCGCCGACGACGCTCGCGGTCTGGATGTGCAGCCGGCACAGGCTCCCGCCCTCGGCGTTCAGCAGAATCGGCGAGCAGTACTCCCGCTCCGGCCGGTTGAACGAGAGCGCCTGGAAGTCCTGGCTCGGGTTGGGGGTCACCGGCATGTCCATCGGCCCCCCGGAGTACATCGGATGCGGGTCGATGCCCCGCCGGTAGTGCCCGTTCACGTCGAGGGCCAGCGACAGGCCTTCGTTGACCTCGTACGACGTGTCGAAGAAGAAGCCCAACGGCAGGTTGGACGCGTTCGCGGCCAACTGGTCGTTCGTCAGGAACGAGTACCCGATGGCCAGGTCTCCGCCCACCTGCGCCGACGCCGGCCGGGACAGGAACAGGACCGCTGCGGCAAACACAACCGTATACACAGCCAACCTACGCATGACCAGTCTCCTTGACAACGACATTCATGACTCCGGGCGACGGCAACGGGTGCCGGCGGCCTCCCGCCGCCGCCAGCCGTGAACGAGCGGTTCCGTCGAACGACGAGTGCGATCAGGCATCAGATACGTGCAAAGCCCATGCCAACCAATCGCAAGTCGAGGCTCACCGCAAGAATGACCCGGATCGACTCGCATTCGCTGGTCCCCGCGCCAGTCTCCCGCGGCACGGCATCAATGCCGATGGAACCACCGATCCAACAAGACCAATCAATCGGGCGTCGAAAAATTGGTGGGCCGGGTTCCACGGCGGCGCGTCATATCACGCGGAAATCGGCTCATCCAGTGGTTCACTCGGGGCGGTCGGAGGGGACGCCGGGTATCGAGCCGGTCCAGCCGCCGGGCGCAGAGCAACCACAGGGCTGGGACCACGACGCGGCCGCCGACGTCGGTCCACGGGCTGATGAACCCGCCGGCACCGACAGAGGACCGACCGCCCCCCGGGGTCTGGCACCAGGGTGGGCGGGCCGAGGCCCGTCACATCGGTTCTTGGCCCGGTGGGCCTCGTCGACCACGAGGTCTGGCACCAGGGTGGGCGGGCCGGGGCCCGTCACGGGCCCAGAAGGCCCGGCTCCACGGGCAGGCCGGGTCGGTACTCGGGCTCGTCGTCGCGCCAGGGCGTCCGACAGGGCTCTCCGCGCGAGTAGGCGGCCAGGTTGGCGGACATCAGCTGCGCGAGGTCGCTGCGGCCCGCGTCGCGGGCCACGTCGATGGCGAGGCGCTGCCACTCCACGGCGCCCGCGAACTGTCCGACCTCGGCCAGGGCCATGGCCATGGTCTCCGCCGCGCCGGTGGTCTTGACGGTGGCGACGAGGGCCTCCGCGAGGGCGGCGGACCCGGGCCCGTTCCTCACGCCCGCGTCGGGAGACGCGGCGAGGAGGCGGGCCAGGGCCATCGCGAAGGCGGGTTGATCGGGATGGCGCTCGCGCGCCGCCGCGAACCGGTCGCGCGCCTCGCGGTGGCGGCCCAGGCGCACCAGGGCCATGGCCTCGCCGAAACGGCCCGCGATGGTGTCGGGAGCCAGCTCGAGCAGCCGCCGGTAGTGCCGAAGCGCTTCGTCCACCCGCCCCGCCCGGCTGTAGGCGTCGGCCAGGCGCAGGTGCGCCTCGACCGACTCCGGGGCGAGCTCGGCGGCGGCGGCATAGCGCGCGGTCGCGTCCGCGTCCCGGCCCGCCCGTTCGAAGAGGGTCCCGATCATGTAGTTGGCCTGGGCCGACCGCGGATCGAGCCGGAGGGCGGCCTCGAGCTCGACCAGGGCCTCGCGGGCGCGCCCGGCCCGGTCGAGGGCCATGCCCAGGCTGAGCTGCAGGTCGGCGTCTTCCGGCTCCAGCTCGAGGGCGAGACGGAACTGGCGGACGGCCTCGTCGCGGTCGCCGTTGGCGTCGGCCTGCAGGGCGAGGGTCCGGTGGCGCTGGGGGCTGCGAAGCGCGTTCCGCAGCTCTTCCATCAGGGGATCCGGCATCGAGATCCCGACGCCGGCGGAGTAGCCGCCGTCGGTGCGCCCGCCGCTCCGATCGAGGTGGCGGCGGGCCGTCTCGAGGTCGCCGAGGCCGCGGTAGGCCATGCCGAGCGGGTAGTGCACGATGGTGGCGGCGGGGTTCTGTCGCAGTACCGCCTCCAGGTGATCGACGGCGGCCGCATGGTCGCCGGCCGCGAGGGCCGCGCGTCCGAGCTGAAACCGCATCGCCTCCGAGCCGGGCTGGAGCGCGCGCGCCTGTTCCAGGAGCGGTTGCACGGCCTCCCGACGGCCCAGGTCGACGTTGACGTTGATCAGCCAGAACAGCGTGGCGAAGTCGCGCGGCCGCTGGTCGAGCGCCCGCTCGAAGGCCCCGGCCGCCTCCTCCAGGTCTCCGCCCCGCTCGTACAGGTGGCCCAGGTAGTAGGCCCAGCGGAACCTCTCGGGCGCCAGCCGGCGCGCGTTCAGCAGGCAGGCCTCGGCCGCCTCGAAGTACTCGCCGGCCATCAGCAGCACGCCCAGGCGGCCGTAGGCGTCCGCGAGCCCGCCCGGCCGCGCCGAGGCGCCGGACTCCAGCGCGCGGTGCGCGTCGCGGAGCTGAGCCTGGACCGCCTCGTGCATGCCCGACAGGTCGGGCAGCTCGACCGGCAGGAGCTCGGCGTCGGGGACCGCAGGGGGCGATCCGCATCCGGCGGCGAGGCCGGCCGCGAGCACGACGCACGACAGCAGTCCAGACCACCGCCCGCGTGGGGCTCGTCGCAAGCGCGGTCGATCAGCCGCGAGCACGACGCGCGGCAGCAGCCCGGACCACGGGGTCGTCACCGGTAGCCCCTGGTGAAACCCCGCGCTGCGCCGCGCCCGGGGGGCGCCCGCCGCGAGCCGAGGCGACTGCCTGACGTTCATGATGGACTCCCGGCCGTGCCCGTGCCTTCCGCCAGCGTCGTCCACCCGTCGACCTCGACGCCGGTCCATTCCTCGACCCGGCCGCTCGGCCAGATCACCCGCACCCGCTCCGCCGCGGCCGCCTCGCCGAGGCCGACCAGCACGCGCGGGTCGTTGGCCGAGGCATAGCTGCCGTCGGCGCGGGCGCGGCGCCAGAGGGGCGGCCCGCCGCCGGCCGGGAAGACCGCGACCCGCGCCCCCAGCATGTCCCGCGGCGCGGGCCCGCCGATCAGGCGCAGCCCCAGCCAGTGCCTCCGGTGGCCGACCTCGTTGATCAGGAGGCGCGCCGGCCCGTTGTTGTTGGTCACCAGCACGTCGACATCGCCGTCGTTGTCGACGTCGCCGAAGGCGGCCCCGCGGCTGACCTCCGAGAGCGTGAACACCTCCCCCGCCAGGCCCGAGATGTCCTCGAAGCGCCCGCCTCCCACGTTGCGGAACAGCTGGTTGGGCTCGTGCAGGGGAAAGGGGTCGTCGACGCGGGCGAGGGCCTCGATGGTCCGCACCGCCCCGTTGACCACCAGGGCGTCGAGCCGCGTGTCGTTGTCGGCGTCGAACCACGCCGCCCCGAAGCCGGTGTAGGGCAGGCTGGGCGCCCCGAGCCCGGCCTCGGCGCTCCGGTCGGCGAAGAACCCCGAGCCGTCGTTGACGTAGAACGTGTTCGTCTCGGCGCTCACGTGGGTCATGAACAGGTCGCCGTCGCCGTCGGCGTCGACGTCGCCCACGTCGACCCCCATGCTCGCCTCGGCCGCCCCCACCGCGTTGACGGCCACGCCGGCGAGCAGCGCGTCGTCCCGGAAGCGCCAGCCCCCCTCGTTGATCCACAGCTGGTTGGGCTCGCCGTCGTTGGCCACGTAGATGTCGACCAGCCCGTCCGCGTTCAGGTCGGCGGCGACGACGCCGAGGGCGGGGCCGTACGCCCTGTCGATGCCCGCCTCCGCCGTCACGTCGTCGAACGTGCCGTCCCCGCGGTTCCGGTAGAGGCGGTCGGGTTGATAGGGATAGCTCTGGGGCGCGCAGTAGCTCGGCTCGTCGGTCGCGGTCCGGCACCGGTCGCCGTCGCCCGGCTCGTAGTCGACGTAGTTGCCGACGTAGAGGTCGAGCCAGCCGTCGTGGTCGGCGTCGACGAACGAGGCCGCCACGCCCCACAGCGGGTCGTCCGTGCCGCTGGCCGCGCCGACGTCGGTGAAAGTGCCATCGCCGTTGTTGCGGAAGAGCTGGTTCGGCCCCTGGCGCGTGCGGTAAAGGTCGACCCGGCCGTCGTTGTCGAAGTCGCCCGCGGCGACGCCCATGCCGTAGGAGGCGACGTCGAGGCCGCTGCCCGCGGTCACGTCGGTGAAGCGCGGCACGCGAGCGCCGTCGGGACCGGTCGCGAGATCGTTCCGGAAGAGGCGGTCGGTCAGGGGCCGCCCCGCCGCCGGAGGGAACAGCGCATCGTCGAGCGTCCTGCCCGGCCCGAGCATCTGTCCCTGCAGCAGGTAGACGTCGAGGTCGCCGTCGCCGTCGAAGTCGAGCAGCGCGCCGCCCGACCCGAGCACTTCGTTGAAGTAGTACTCGCCGGACATGCCGTTGAAGTGGACGAAGTCGAGGCCCGCCGCCGCCGCGCGGTCCGTGAACCACGTCTCGCCGGCCGCGGTCCCGGTCGCGGAGGTCGGATCGGCGGAGGCGCCCGGGGCGGACCCCGCGGGCGGCCCGCAACCGGCCACCAAGAGCGCCAACCCCCAGACCGGCAGCCTCCGTCGAGCCGCCACCCGGCTCGGAACCTTCAACCTCATCCGACTATCGGTCGAGCCACCCGTCGCGATCCGATCGGCGGCGGGCGCCGCCCTGCTCCGGGGCGCGTGGATGTCGCCCGCTCGCGAGACGCCGTGTTCCCGGCCAATCATACCCTGCGTCGAGCTGCACGCCGGCCTCGTGAACGGTGCAGGCCCAGCGGCTCGTCGGCTATGGTGCGCCGCCGCCATCGCCTCGGCCCGCCAGCGCTCCGGAGCGTGGAGACGGCGAGGCGTGGTCGAGCACGTGATCCATCAGCGACGGAATGCCGGGCTCGTAGCGAGCCGGCGACGCCTGCCCGGGCGGACGCCAGACGAAGCCCAGACGCTGCAAGTCTGCCAGGGCCTCGTGCACCGCCTGTCGGGGCGGGTCCGGCGCGAGGCCCTCGGCGACGGCAGCCTTCAGCTCTTCGTAGGACAACGAGGTGCGACACCTGGCCTTGGCGGCCACGTGCTCGGCCACGGCCAGATTGCCCGATCGATCCAGCTCCAGATACCGACCCTCGTAGTAGTCCGCGACCCGGGCGGCCACGTCGCGCCGCGCCGCGTTGCTGTGGGCGGCGGTCAGATGGGTCGCCCCGGTCGTCGTGCGCTGCCGCCACAGCGCACGCCCCCACACCTGGACGAAGTACGGGTAGAGCTGGCTGTCCTCGACCACCTCATCCAGGGCCTCGGCGTCGATGGTCACGTCGTGGGCCTCCAGAGGCTCCACCAGGGCGGCCCGGGCAGCCGTGCCGCTCAGCCGACCGATGCCCAGGCGTCCGTCGTCCAACCGGTCCCAGAACGACGCGTTCATGGCGCCGAGATGCTGCTCCAGCCCCGGCGTCCCGGCCAGCACCAGCAGGAACGGGGCGTCGGCGCGCACGCTCTGGCTGGCGTTCAGCAACAGGCGCCCGACGTCGAGGTCGAGCGTATGCGCTTCATCGAGCAGGACGACCAGCGGTCTCCTGCGGCACCGGGCGATCAATCCCTTCGTCAGGCTCCGTTCGGATGGACCCGACGCCGGACATTCGGCCCTCCCGACGTCGGTGACGCCGACGCTGAATCGCGCGGGCAGCAGCTTCCTGATGCCGGTCGGCGGCAGCAACTGGTCGACCAGCGCCTGCCCGGTCCGTACCTCGCTGGGCGCCAACCGCTCGACGTCCACGCCGCCGGCATCACGGCAGGCGCGCTCGAACCAGCGAAGCAGCACGGTCTTGCCGTTGCCGCGGGGGCCGGTCAGCACGACGTTGTGCGGCGGGGCCTCGCCGCCGGACAGATCGGCCAGAGACCGCGCCAATACCGCCTGCTCGCGCTCGCGTCCGGTGAGCGCCGGCGGGAATGCGCCGTCGCCGGGCTTGAACACGTCCGGGATCACTGCGCTCAGTGTAGGGCAACCCACCCGCAAACGGCAACGCCGGCTCTTCGCGGCTGCGCCCGCCCGACGTCGCGAGTCGGTCGTCCAGCCTGCCTGCCGGGTCCGGGGCCACGCGATCGCGCCGGTCTCGCCTTCGCTGGCCCCCAGGATGCGGAGGGCCATGTCGGGGTCGTCGGTGGACTGGAATACGTCGTTGACACGGTTTGACACGGCCGGCCGGCGGGGCCATAGTGGCTTCATGGCTCCTGAACCCGGCGCGGCGCTTGCGGGGGCCGCCCGGCCCGACATCGCCGAAGACCCTCCCGAGTTCCCGGGCTGCCGCCTCGTGCGCGTCACCGCCGCCGACCTCGACGACTACCATGGCCGCTTCGAGTACTGGGACCGCGACACCGAGGCGGCCTTCGTGGTGCGCGAGCCCACCAGCGTCTACCACGAGGGCCCCGGCCAGCGGCTCTCGGCCTTGCTGGCGCTCATCGCGGCGGTCCGGGGGGCGCCCATCCTGACCCTCGGCACGTCGGACCTGGCGCTGCGCGACGCCGGGGGCGAGCGGCGGCGCATCATGCAGGCCGACCAGATCGTCTATCTCGACCCGGCGGAGACGCAGCCGCCGGGCCCCTGGGTCGAGGTGGGGTCCGACCACCTGCCCGACGTGGTCCTCGAGGTGGACTATTCGACCGACGTGCGGCGGGGCAAGCTGGGGCTGTACGAGGCGTGGGGCTTCCCCGAGGTGTGGGTCGAGGTGCCGGCGGGCGGCTCGCCCCGTCGGCGGCCGGGCCTGACGATTCACCGCCGGTCGGCGGACGGCTACCGGGCGGTGGCGGCGAGCGTCGCCGTCCCGGGCTGGACGGCGGCGGAGATTCACGCGGCGCTGAACGAACCGGCGCTGTCGGAGGCGACGCGCGCCGTGCTGGAGCGTGTCGGCCGCGCGCTGGGCGAGGCCGGAGGCACCGGCCCCGACGACGACTTGTGGCTCGGCGCGCAGCGCCGCGAGGCGCGCGCGGAAGGACATGCGGCGGGGCATGCGCAAGGACACGCGGCGGGGCATGTGCAAGGCCGTGCGCAGGGGCGCGCGGAAGAACGTGCGCAGATCGTCGGCTCGATTCTCCGGAGCCGCGGTCTGGCCGTCTCCGAGCGTCTGGCCACCCGGATTGCCGGAGAAGACCCCGCCGTGCTCGCCGCCGCGGCGCTGGCCTGCCGCGACGAGGCGGACCTGCTGGCCCGCCTCGAGACGCGGTCCCGGCCGGCGGGCCCCGGGGCAGGACGTCGATCGCGATAGCGGCCGGCGTGGCCTCGGGGATCCGAGAGCGCGACCCGAGTGACGACTGCGCGGTCTACAGCTCGCAGCATCCTCACCCTTCGCTGCGATACACGACGAGCGCCCCGCCGGAACTGGGCGGGTTCCTGCATGTACTCGACGTGTCGCGACACCCTTCACTGCGATACACGGCGACCGCTGCCTTGCGATTTGCCGAATTCCATCGAGCACACGCCCGCAAAGTACTTTGCCTCGTATGCGAAACCGGAAGGCGGCGCAACGCAAAAAACGGAGCCGGGAGAGAGGGCTCTCTCCCGGCTCCGGGTCGCAGGCGGGGTTCACCGCCCGCCGGAGGCGGGCGGTGATGTGACGACCGCGCGCTAGAAGCGCATGGTGACCGCGAACTGGATGACGCGGCCTTCCAGCATCCGGTTGCCGCGCTCCCAGGCGCTCAGGGCCTGGTAGTCGGCGCCGGTGCTGCCGCTCGCGTTGCGCGACCCCGTGTGCTCGAGGACAGGGCCGTTGTTGAGCACGTTGTAGAACGAGAACCGGGTGTCGTAGCGCCAGCTCCCGATGTTGAACACCTTCTGCAGGTTCACGTCGAGCTGCGTCCAGTACGGCAGGAACTTCACGCTGCTCAGCGGGACCATCGGGTACCACGCGCCCGACGTGCTCCGCTCGACCGTGGTGATGTTGTCGGGCACGATGCTCTGCCCGAGCACGCACGGGGCCACGCAGTGGCCGGGCTGACCGAACAGCTCCTGCGAGTAGGAGTTGTACTTGTGGTTGCTCGACGTGCGGCTGATGCTGAAGCCCTCCTGCAGGCCGCCCCAGTCGCCGAGACCGCCCGGATACGCCTGCAGCGAGAAGCCCATCTGCATGTCGCCGATGAGCGGCATCGAGAACGGCTGCGTGCCCGACAGCTTGAACTCGTTCCGGAACGGCCGCGGATACGAGCCGGCGTCGCAGAACCGGAGCTGGTGCGGCTCGTCGCCCCGCTCGATGATGTCGGAGCAGGCGTTCACCTCGCCGCCGTAACGGCTGCCGGCCCCGCTGTTGGTGTCGTAGCCGTAGATCGACGTCCGGCCCGTGTCCTCCATCGACCAGCCGCCGAACAGGGTGCCGCCGCCGGGCAGACGACCCTGGATGCTCAGCTCGAAGCCCCGGTACACGTTGGTGAAGCCCGGGCCCCGCGTGCGGTCCGTGAAACCGATGTTGCTGGTCCGCACCGACGGCTCGACGCTGAACGCGGTGAAGTCCCCGACCATCGGGTACGGCCGCGCGACCTGGAAGTGCCGGATGCCCGCGTACTCGGGCAGGGGGTTGCCCATCGCGTCGGCACCGAAGTGCGAGAAGTCCCAGTTGGGGTTGTCGTCCCACCACGTGTTGTGGTACGTCCGCTGCCGGTACTCGCCGCTCAGCGAGACGCCCGGGAAGACCTCCTGCTGGATGCCGACGGTCCAGATGCGGTTGTACTCGCGTGCGGTGATGTCGGGTATCCGGGTGGGGTCGCTGATCGACCCGAACGTATCCGACGTCCGCGTGCCGATCTCCCAGTTCTGGGCGACGCCGTCGAGGTTGCTCCCGTAGGGGTTCATCCCCGAGCAGGCGTCACCGGCCGCGTTCATGTGGCAGTCCCACCAGTCACGGCCGTCCGAGGTGGAGAAGCCGTAGGAGTAGCGGTTGGCGAGGTTGCCGCCGATGTCGCGCACGTACTTGTTCCAGCCGAACTTCAGCGCCGTCCGGGCGTCGCCGAACACGTCGTAGGCCACGCTCAGCCGCGGCGAGAAGTCGGGGCCGAAGCTGGGCAGCTCGCTCCGCATGCGCCCCGGCTGGACCTGCGCGGGCACGAACCGGCCGGAGCCCTTGGGCGTCTCGGGCACCGAGATCGCCGCGAAGTCGATGCGCATCCCGTAGTTCAGGGTCAGCCGGTCGACGGTCCACGAATCCTGCGCGTAGAAGCCGCCGTTGTAGTCGAGCTTGTAGGCCCGGTTGGACGGGTGGTTGTAGACCGTCACCCGGTCGGGCGCACCCATCAGGCCGCAGTTCCCCTGGGTCGTGCCCGCTTCCTGGTTCGCCACCGCCTTGGGGTGCTCGCAGTTGAACCAGGGCACCCCGTAGATCATCGGCTGGCCCTGGATGTACGCCGACGAGTTCAGATCGTCGGCGAGGGGATGGATGCCGTCGTCGTAGTACAGATGCAGGTTGCCGTTGCTGTTGCTCGCGTGCCGGTTGTGACCGTTCGTGATGTTCATCCCGAACTTGAAGCTGTGCGAGCCGGTGACGTACGACAGCGCGCTCTGGTAGGCCCAGCGGTGAGTGTAGTTGTTGTTCTCGCCGCCGCCCTTGGCGGAGTAGAGAATGTCCTTCCGGTTGTCCCAGACGGGCACCTGGCTGTACCAGGGGTCGCCGCCCATCGCCGGCGACAGCTGGCTCATGTGACGGGCCGAGCCCACGTCGGGGAAGCACGGCGTCTCGTAGCACGTCGCCAGCGACGCCGCATCGGGCTTCGTCTGGAAGATCAGGTTGCCGTCGTCGCGGTACCGGTAGTAGCCGGGGTCCCAGTCCTCGTAGATCAGCGAGAACCCGAACTCGGCCAGCATCCGGTTCGACAGCGTCCCCGTCCACTTCGCCGTCCCCGTGTCGTAGTGCGGAGACGTCCACGACGACGACGCCGTCGCCAGATCGGTGCTCGGGCCGTGCTGGCTGAACCGGCGCTTCCGCACCTTGTCGAACATCGCCGAGATCTTGTGCTGCTGCGTCATCTGCCACGTCAGCCGCACGTTCGCGCTGTGGATGGTGTTGTTGTCCAGGCCCTGCGTGTAGTCGGAGTTGACGCTGTTGGTGATCTCGTTGTTCACGCCGTTCCAGCGACCGGTCGAGAAGAACCACAGACGGTCGCGGAACACCGGGCCGCCGATGGCCCCGTTGTTGTCGTAGATCAGGCTGACGCCCGTCGCCTGCTGGATGCCCTGGGCCTGCGCCAGCGGGGTCAGGTTGTCGGCCTGCCAGTTCCCCGGCGTGAAGCCCGTGAACCAGTTCCCGCTGAACTGGTTGCCGCCCTCGTTCGGGATCATGTTGATGCGCAGCCCGCCGGTCTGGGTCTCCGCCCCCTGGCCCGACGTCGTGTACGACGTCTCCGCCGCCAGCATCGGGTTCAGGTAGGCCTGGTACCGGCCGTCGCTGATCATCGTGTTGATCATCATCCCGTCGACCTCGATCGTCGTGTTCGACGCGTCGAGACCGCGGCCCATCATCTCGGACTGCTGCACCCCCGCGGTGCCGCCCACGTCCGGCTTGTGCACCTTCACGCCCGGAATCAGGAGCGCGTACGACCACATGCTGCGGCCGGTCGGAATCGCCTCCTGCGTCTCGCGCGTCATGACCTCGATGCGCTGCACCTGCTGCACGTCGACCACCGGCGTCTCGCCGGAAACCGTGATCGTCTCCTCGACCGACCCGACGGACATCTGCACGTCGATGGGCAGGGCCACGTCGGCGCCGAGGATGAGCTCGTCACGCACCTGGGTGCCGAAGCCGGGCAGGGTGAAGACGACGCTGTAGATGCCCGGCCGCAGATCGATGATGTTGTAGTTGCCGGTGCCGTCGGTGAAGACGACACGCGACCCCTCGATGAGGACGTCGCTCGACGCCTCGACCGTCACACCGGGCAGCACGCCCCCGGTGTCGTCCGTGACCGTGCCCGCGATCGAGCTCTGCGCCACGGCAACAGCGGGCGCCAGCAGCAGAACCGCTGCCGCGACCGCAAGGAACCTACCCAACCTCATGCGTGCACCTCCTGCATCAGAGACAACGAGTCGTTCATCTCTCCTCTGTTCACTCAACGCGGCCCGGCCGTCAGTTGCGACGGTCGCCGAGCCTCACGACGAAGCCGAGCGAGAACGACAGCTCCTTGAAGTCCTCGCCGCCCGGGTTCACCAGCGACGACGTCCCGCTCAGGTCGGTCTGCGCGTCCTCGTTGGGGAACATCGTCAGCCGGTAGTCCGCCTGGATGCGGAACGCCGTGTTCGGGGTCATGTCGATGTCGACCCCGCCCCCGGGCTGAATCGCCCAGTGCGTCGCGGTGTGCGCGAAGAAGCCGATCTTGCGCAACGACCGCGCCACCCCGAACAGCGCGTGGAAGTACGGCCGCACGCCGCCCGCCTGCATGTGGAACCGCGGGCCGCCGACGACGCTCGCGGTCTGGATGTGCAGCCGGCACAGGCTCCCGCCCTCGGCGTTCAGCAGAATCGGCGA
This sequence comes from Vicinamibacterales bacterium, assembly GCA_965207675.1. GTDB lineage: Bacteria > Acidobacteriota > Vicinamibacteria > Vicinamibacterales > UBA8438 > JAJEEA01. Next base: position 351,837 of record CBDBMY010000011.1, on the reverse strand, counting down.
GCAGTACTCCCGCTCCGGCCGGTTGAACGAGAGCGCCTGGAAGTCCTGGCTCGGGTTGGGGGTCACCGGCATGTCCATCGGCCCCCCGGAGTACATCGGATGCGGGTCGATGCCCCGCCGGTAGTGCCCGTTCACGTCGAGGGCCAGCGACAGGCCTTCGTTGACCTCGTACGACGTGTCGAAGAAGAAACCCATCGGCAGGTTGGACGCGTTCGCGGCCAACTGGTCGTTCGTCAGGAAGGAATACCCGACGGCCAGATCTCCGCCCACCTGGGCCGACGCCGGCTGGGGCATGGCGAGCGCCGCTGCCGCTAGCACGCAACCGAGAACAAGACGCTTACGCATTATCCAGAACCTCCTCCGAGAGCCGTATCCACCGTTCGCACCCAGCCGGACACCGGGGCTGGGACTCCAGGGCGCAACCGCGAGCCGGCTCGACGCGCCGACGGAGCCAGTGTCGCCCTCCCTACAAGCAAGCACCGTGCCGTTCGCATGACGGAACGCGAATCGCGTGATTCACGTATGTACGCGCCCATTCTCCGGACATCGGGTCTCGCCGTCAATCCAAAACATTGGAAAACCATCCAACGATTTGGTGGGCGGCGCCCTGTCGAAGAGCCGAAATCACCCTCCGGCGGCCGGAGTGCTGAGCATCCCCCCCTCGTCGCCTGAAGCCGGAGAGCACTCCGAAAAACCGGAAGTTCCGGTTCCGACAGGCAAAAGGTTCCACTTGACGCCGAATTAACCGTGCACCCTAACCGTTCGCGAGCCGCGGGTCAACAAGAATCTCGTCTCCGGGTCGTCGCCGACCCGCGGACGGGGCCCGAGAGGTGCCGGGCGGGTCTGCTACACTGGGCGCCGGCATGGGGAATGGGGTCGGCAAGGCCGGTCTTCACGGCACGGCGTGGCATCGCGCGGTGGGCGCGGTACTCGCCGCATGGCTCGGCGGAGCCGGCGGGGCGGGCGACCACGGTGCGGCGCTCGCCCACGGCGGTACCGCGGCGGCCCCGGGCGGCGCGGCGGCCCAGGCGCGGCCCGCGACCTTCACCCGCGACATCGCCCCCCTCCTTCTCGAGCGCTGCGCCGCCTGCCACCAGCCCGGGGGCATCGCCCCGTTCAGCGTGCTCACCTACCCCGAGGTCCGGCCGTGGGCGCGGGCGATCCGGCAGTCGGTGCTCACCCGGTCGATGCCGCCGTGGAAGCCGAGGCCGGGCTACGGCGGCCCGTTCGTGGCGGAGCGGCGCCTGAGCGGCGCCGAGATCGACCTCGTCTCGCGCTGGGTCGACGGCGGCGCGCTCGAGGGCGACCCGGCCGATCTGCCGCCGCGGCGTCCGGGCGCGGACGGGGGATGGCGCCTGGGCACGCCCGATCTCGTCGTCGAGATGCCCGAGCCCTACCGGCTCCGCGCCGGCGGCGAGGGGGACGACATCCTCCGCAAGTTCGCGATACCCATCCCGGTGCCCGGGACGCGGTACGTGAAGGGGCTGGAGTTCCAGCCCGGGAACCCCCGCGTCGTCCATCACGCCAACCTGAAGATCGACCCGACCCCGGCGTCGCGGCGTCTCGACGCCGAGGACCCGGAGCCCGGCTACGAGGGGGTGACCCCGTTCGACGCGCGGTTCCCGTTCGGCTATTTCCTGGGGTGGACGCCGGGGCAGGCGCGCCCGCTCGAGGCCGAGGGCATGGCCTGGCGCCTCGACCCCGGCTCGGACCTGCTGCTCGAGCTGCACCTGACGCCGGCGGACGAGCCGCAGGCGGTGCGGTCGCGAGTCGGCTTCTTCTTCACGGACGAGGCCCCGACCAAGATCCCCTTCACCATCCGGCTCGGCAAGCAGGATCTCGACATTCCGCCGGGGGATGCCGAGTACCGCAGCGTGGACCGCTACGTGCTGCCGGTCGACGTCGAGGTGCACGGCGTGCAGCCCCACGCCCACTATCTGGCGGAGGAGGTGCACGGCTACGCCACCCTGCCCGACGGGACCCGCCGGCCCCTCATCCGCATCGACGACTGGAACTTCCACTGGCAGGACTTCTACCGCTACGAGCAGCCGTTCGTCCTGCCCCGGGGCACCGAGCTGGCGATGGAGTTCGTCTACGACAACTCCGCCGTCAACCCCGACAACCGGTTCTCGCCGCCCCGCCGCGTGACGTGGGGCCAGGACTCGTCGAACGAGATGGGCGACCTGTGGATCCAGGTGGTGCCCCTCCGCCCCGCCGACCTCGGGCCGCTGACCCGCGACCGGCGGCCGACGGAGCTCGCCGAGGACATCGTGGGCTTCGAGATGGAGCTGGCCGCCGACCCCGACCAGGTGATGATGCGCGACGACGTGGCGTCCCTCTACCTGCAGTTCGGGCAGGTCGACAAGGCGGCCGAGCACTACCGGGAATCGGCGCGGCTGCAGCCCGAGTCGCCGGCCGCCGCCTACAACCTGGGGACGACGCTGCTGCAGGCGGGCCGGCTCGACGAGGCGGCCGCCCATCTCGAACGGGCGCTGCGGCTGAATCCGGACTACGCCCTCGCCCACAACAACCTCGGCGCCGTGTTCCGGCTGCAGGGCCGGCTGGGGGACGCGGTGCGGCACTTCCGGCGCTCGCTCGCGATCCGCCCCGACGACGGCGAGGCCCTCTACAACCTCGCCAACGTGCTGATGATGCAGGGCGCGCTGGACGAGGCGGTTACGCTGTACCGGCGCGCGGTCGAGACCGCGCCCGACGCACCCGAGCCGGCCGCCGAGCTGGCGTGGCTGCTGGCCGCCCACCCGGACCCGGCGCGGCGCGACCCCGCCCGCGCCGTCGCGCTCGCGGAACGGGCGGCGGCGCTGACCGGTCACGCGCAGCCGGCGGTGCTCGACGTGCTCGCGGCCGCCTACGCCGCCGCCGGCCGGCCGGATCGCGCCGTCGCCACCGCGGAGGAGGCGCTCGGCCTGGTGCCGGCGGGCCGCGACGACATGGCTGCGATCATCCGCGAGCGGCTCGAAGGGTACCGCCGCGCCCTCACACAACAGCCCGGGCGCCAGGGACGGTGACGGCAACTGCCCTGCAACCGCGGTGGTGCCCCGGAGACGCTGCGCCGCCGGGGGCCCGCCGCGGCTGATCATGTACCCCGACGCGAGCTTGCCGTCTCCGGGGTTCGCAGAGCGGCCGGAGGCGAACCGGCCGCGCGGTTCCGAACCGGCCGACTGACTCCAGCATGTCCTCACGCCGCCGCCGCCGACGCCCCGTGCCCGAGCCTCCCCGCCGGTCGACCGCGGCAACGCCGACCCGTCGACCCGCCGGTCGAGGCGCCGGGAATGGGTTCGGCCGCATTGCGCTGGGCATCTTCGGACTAGCCCTCGCCGTTCGGCTCGTGCACGTCTGGCAGCTCCGCTCCGCCCCGTTCTTCGACCTCGCGATGGGCGACGCGCAGAGCTACCACGCGTGGGGGATGGAGATCGCGGGCGGGGACTGGCTGGGCGGCGAGACCTTCTACCAGGCGCCGCTCTATCCGTACTTCCTCGGGCTCGTCTACACACTCTTCGGTCCGAGCCTGCTTGCGGTACGGCTGTGCCAGATCGTGCTGGGCTCGGCCGCCTGCGCCCTGCTCGCGATGGCCGGGCGGCGGCTCTTCTCGAAGGAGGCGGGCCTCGTCGCGGGCGTGATGCTGGCCGTCTACGCGCCCGCGATCTTCTTCGACGGCCTGATCCAGAAGACCGCGCTGGGGCTGTTCCTGCTGTGTCTCCTCCTCGCTCTGCTCGCCCGGCTCGTCACCGAGCCTGGCCGGCCCAGGGCCTGGCTTTGGCCCGGCGTGGTCCTGGGCGCCCTCGTGCTGACCCGCGAGAACGCCCTCGTCTTCGCCGCGGTGCTCCTGGGCTGGCTCGTCGTCTCGCGCGACGCCGGGCGGCGGCACCTGGCGCGGGCGGGGGCCCTGGCCCTCGGGCTCGCCCTCGTGCTCGTGCCGGTGGCGGCGCGGAACCAGGCGGTGGGCGGCGAGTTCCTGCTGACGACGGCCCAGCTCGGACCCAACCTCTACATCGGCAACAACCCCGACGCCGACGGCACCTACCGTCCCCTCGTGCCGGGGCGCGGCGACCCCCGGTTCGAGCGCCGGGACGCGACGCAGATCGCCGAGCGCGACGTCGGGACGCCGCTGACCCCCGGCGAGGTGTCGAATTACTGGACGGGCCGGGCACTGGAGTACGTCCGCACCGAGCCGGGGGATTGGCTGCGGCTGACCGGGCGCAAGGTGATGCTGACCCTGAACGGGTCGGAGGTGGCCGACACCGAGGACCAGCTCAGCCACGCCGACTGGTCGCTTCCGCTCCGCCTCGCCGGCGCCGTGTGGCACTTCGGCCTGCTCGCGCCCCTGGGGGTCGCGGGCATCTGCCTGACGTGGAGCCGGCGCCGGCAACTGCGGCCGTTCCACCTGATGCTCGCCGCCTACGCGGCGAGCGTCGTGGCGTTCGCGGTGATGGGGCGGTACCGCCACCCCCTGGCCCCGCTCCTGATGCTGTTCGCGGCGGCGGGGGCGGCGGCGGTCTGGGAGATGGCGAGGGGCCGGAAACAGACGGGATGGACCCGGCAGTCGGCCTGGGCGGGGGCGGCGGCGGCCGGCCTGCTCGTGGTCTGCAACTGGCCGGTGCTCTCGATGGGCGACATGCGGGCCATCACCGCGCTGAACCTCGGGACCGAGCTGCAGGCGGAGGGCCGGATCGAGGAGGCCGTCGACCAGTACCGGCAAGTGCTCGCGCTGACCCCCGACGACGCCCTCGCCCACAGCAACCTCGGCACCGCCCTCGCCGCCCAGGGGCGGCTCGACGAGGCCGTCGGCCACTACGAACAGGCCTTGGCCCTGGTCCCCGGAGACGCCGACGCGCACTCCAACCTGGGCAACGCCCTGCTCTCGCTGGGCCGCGCCGACGAGGGCGTCGCGAGCCTCCGGCGGGCCCTCGACATCGACCCGAGCTCGGCCGAGGCGCACGCGGCGCTGGGCATCGCCCTGCACGACGGCGGCCGGCTCGACGACGCCATCGACCACTTGCGCCGCGCCATCGACCTCGGCGCCGCCGCGGCCGAGCTGCACAACCGATTGGGCATCGCCCTCGGTTCGGCCGGCCGGCTCGACGAGGCGGCGGCCGAGTTCCGCCGCGCCGTCGACCTCGAACCGGGCCACGTCGACGCCCACGCCAACCTCGGCACCGCCCTGCAACTGCAGGGTCGGCTCGACGAGGCGATCGCCCAGTTCCGGGCCGCGCTACGGGTCGCGCCGGACCATCCCGACCTGCGGGCCCGGCTCGACGCGGCGCTCGCCGAGCTGGCGGGGCGCTGACGGCTCAGGGCCTGTCGCTGCCGAAGAGCTGCCTCTCGACCTCCGCCGCGGGCATGGTCCAGGTCGCGGCCGCGATGCGCTCGCGAAGCCGCCGGCGTTCCTCTTCGAGAGCCTCTCGGACCGCCTTGTCGAGCTCCTTCTTGACCATCTTCCGCACCGCCTTCTCCCTCGCGGCCTTCCTGATCTCCTGACGCGTCTCGAACATCCTTCGCCCCCAATCGAACAGCGCCGCGAGCGGAACCACGAACGCCCAGTACAAGCGGGTAACCGCCGTTTCGAAGCTCTGGCAGACCCAGGAACCCGATTCCGACCAGAGCTCGAGAATCGCCACGCCGGCGCAACCCACGGCGGCGAACCCCAGAGCCTGCCACCCCATGCCTCGTTCGGACGTCGATCCGGCGCTTTCCATCGACGATACGTCGATGCAAGTACGCTGCCACGGAACCTACTCCAACTCGTCGTCCTGCCACGGGACCCGGCAGGGCTCGCCACGGAGATAGCGCGCGAGGTTGGCGGACATGCGCTGCACCGCCGCCGACTGCCCCGCCTCCGCCGCAACGGACATCGCGAGGCGCTGCCACTCGACCGCCCCCGCGAACTGCCCCAGCTCGGCGTGGGCCATCGCCATCGTCTCGGCCACGGCGGTGGTGCGGAGGCGCCCGGCCAGGGCCTCGGCGAGGGCCAGCGCACGGGGACCGTCGCGCAACGTGTCGTCGGGGGCGGCCGCGAGCAGCCGGGCGAGGGCGATGGGGAACGCGGGCTCCCAGGGATGCCGCTCGACCCCGGCCGCGAGCCGGTCGTGCGCGTCACGGTAGCGCCCCAGCTTCACGAGGGCCAGCACCTCGCCGAAGCGGGCGTCGCGGCGGTCGGGCACCTGCTCGTAGTAGGCGAGCGACGCCGCGGCGCGGCCCGACCTGCGCAGCGCCTCGGCGAGGCGGAAGTGCGCCTCGCCGCCGGCGGGGGCCTCGGACGCCGCGAGCGTGTAGTGGCCGATGGCCTCCTCGACGCGCCCACCCGCCTCGCGCACGGCGCCGATTGTGAGCTGTACCCGGGCGGTCAGCGCCGGGTCGAGCCGCGCCGCTTCCGCGAGATACGCGACGGCCGTCTCCGCGTCCTCCCCCGACAGGCGCAGGGCCATCCCCAGGTACCAGTTGAGCATCGGGTCGCCCGGCGCGGCCGCGAGAGCCTGCCGGAAGCGGGCGAGGGCCTCCGGCCAGTCGCCGACGGCGGCGGCGTCCAGGCCGCGGGCGCGGTGGCCGCGGGAGTCGGCAGAAGCTGCGGCGACAGACCCATCGGCCCGCGCACCCAGATCGATCGGGGTGAGCGTCACCGGCGTCAGCGCCGCATCGCCCTCGCGGACGCGATACGCGCGGTCCAGCGCCACATTCGCGTACACGTCCGTCTCTCCCGTCACCGGCCAGGTGATCGCGACCGTGCGGATCGCCGTCGCCGCCCCGAGCCCGATCTCCTGCTGCAGGCTCGACCCGCCGAAGCTGCCACCGGCCCCCACCGTGACGTGGACCTCGCGCTCGCCCTCCGGGGTGACCGCGGTCACCGCGATCCGCGCGCCGATGGCGGCCCGGTTCGTGGCCACCCCCTCGAGCCGCAGGGTCAGCCAGCGGTTGCCGTGGCCGGGATTCAGGTACAGGGCGTTCGGGAAGGTGTCGCCCTCGAAGGCGCCCCCGGTGACGTGGTAGAGGTCCTGGTCGCCGTCGGCGTCGAGGTCGCCGAACGACACCCCGTGCCCCTTCTGGAGGTGCCCGAAGCCGCCCGACGAGGTGACGTCCTGGAAGCGCTCTCCCCCCGCGTTCCGGAACATGAGGTTGGGGATGAGCATGCGGTAGTCGGGGTCGCCGGTGCCCAGGTACAGGTCGAGGAACCCGTCGTTGTCGAGGTCGCCGAAGTTCGACCCCATGCCGACCATGATCCGGTCGAGGCCCACCGCCGCGGTGACGTCGGTGAACGTGCCGTCGCCGTCGTTGCGGTAGAGGCGCGGCAGCTGGCCCCGGTGCGGCTGGCCGAGGCGCTCGAGGACCACGTCGGCCAGCCCCCCGCTGAAGCCGCTCACGAAGAGGTCCTCCCACCCGTCGTTGTCGTAGTCGAAGAACCACGTGGGGAAGCTCACCGGGGGCCCCCCGACCCCCGCCTCGGCCGCCGCGTCGCGGAACGACCACGCGCCCCCGGGGCCGGGCCCCTCATTGCGGAAGAGCAGGTTGGGTTCGTCGGGGCGCAGCCGCGTCACGTAGAGATCGAGCCGCCCGTCGTTGTCGTAGTCGCCCCAGACGGCGCCCTTGACGAACCCGACCACCGCCACCCCGGCCGCCGCCGCGACGTCGGTGAAGGTCCCGTCGCGATTGTTGCGGAAGAGGCGGGACGGATAGACCGACCCGCCGCCCGGAGCGCCGATGCCGCCGGGAGCGACCCGCGACTCGTTGCCGATGAACAGGTCGACCCACCCGTCGTTGTCGTAGTCGCCCCACGCCGCGGCCTGGGTCGGGGCCGGCATCAGCAGGCCCGCCGCCTCGGTGACGTCGGTGAACGTGCCGTCGCCGTCGTTCCGCAGGAGCGAGTTGGGGTGCCCGGTGTCGAGCCACGCACCGCGCAGGACCAGCAGGTCGAGAAACCCGTCGTTGTCGTAGTCGGCGTGGATGACGTGGAGGCCGCTGACGAGGCCGTCGAGGCCCGCCTCCGTGGTCCGGTCCGAGAAGGTGCCGTCGCCCTCGTTGCGGAAGTACCGCAGCTGGTTGGGGTTCTCTCCCGCCGCCACCGTGAACAGGCCGGCCGACGAGGCGACGATGTCGAGGCGGCCGTCGCCGTCGAAGTCGTCCATCACGCTGCCGCCCTTGCGGCCCGCGTCGTCGAGGCCGAGCCGCCCCGCCACGTCGGGGAAGCGGCCGACGTCGTGCCCGGGCCGGAACGCCCCGGGGGGCACGAGCCACCGCTCGGGCACGTGGAACGGGTACTCGCCGACCATCATGTAGGCGAGATTGAGCAGCCACTGCGCGGCCAGGGCGGTCGACTCGTCGGGGGGATCGCCCAGGATGCGGGTGTACTCCGCGATGGCCCGCCGCGCCGCGCCGTCGTCGGGGTGCACGGCCTCGCGACCGACCGGCACGGAGCATCGGCCGGCGGCGGGGCCGGACACGCAGTTGCGCTGCATGGCCACGCGCAGGTGGGACAGGGCCAGGAGCTGCCGCACCGCGCTCACGAACGCGGGGGAGACCGACGGGTCGGCCGGCGCCTGGCGGAGGATGTCCTCGAGCGCCGCCGCCGCCTCTTCGCTCCGGCCGGCGTAGAGCTGGTAGCGGGCGATCTCCGAGCGGTAGCGCAGGAGGTCGGGCAGGGAGGCGGGCGGGGCGACCGCGGCGAGGGCCTCGGCCCGCATCGACCCGGCATAGGGGTTGGTCTGCGCCGCGGCGGCGGCGATCGCCTCGAGCCGGGCCACCATCGCGGCGGTGCCGGACGCCCCCCCGCCTTCCTGCCCGGCCGCCGCCGGACCCGCCGCTAGGACGACAACCGCCACCGCGAACCCGATGCGAAAGACGCCAGGGGCCGTCATTCGTTCCTCACCAGCAAGACCGTGGGGGCCTTGGCGGGAAGCGCCGCTGCATTCGAGCGGCGATGCAACGCGGGGTCCCGCCGCGGGCGGCCGGCCGTCATGGCAACCGCGCCCGCAACCCCGTCAGCTGCGGGTGGCCCGGGAGAATGGAAAGCGCCTCGTCCAGTCGATCCCGCGCCTCGCCGGCGCGGCCGAGGCCGGCGAGGGCCATCACGTACCCCGTCCACGCGTCCGCGAACCGCGGATCCGCCACCACCACCTCGCGGTAATGCGCGAGCGCCGCCTCCGGGCGACCCGTCACCCGCAACGCGTCGGCGAGGCCGACCCGCGCCTCCAGATAGTCGGGCTGATGCTCGACCGCAGCGCCGAACCGCTCCGCCGCCTCCGGGTAGCGGCCGTCGATCGACGCCACCATGCCGAGCCCGAAGTGCGCCCGCGCGAACTCCGGCGAACGGCGTATGGTCTCTTCGAACTGCTCGACCGCGCCGTCCGGGTCTCCCGCCATCATCAGGACCGTGCCGAGCCGGTGCCGCAGCGCGGGGTCGTCCGGGGCCAGCGCCAGCCCCCGGCGGAACAGGTCCTCCGCCCGGGCGAAGTCTCTGTCCTGCAACGCCCGCATCCCCCGCGTCTCGTAGGTCAGCGCGCTCTCCAGCACCTCCGAGTAGGCGTCCATCAGCGGATCGGGCACCGCCGCGACGCCCCCGCCCCGCCGGCGCAGGTGCGCCTCGGCCGCGCCGAGGTCGCCGAGCTGCCGGTAGGCCATCGCGAGCGGATAGTGCAGGCTCGTCGCGCGCCCGTCGACGGACAGCGCGCGCGTCAGGTAGTCGGCCGCGCGCCCCGCCTCCCCCTTCGCCAGCGCCGCGCGTCCCATGCCCGCAAGGGCCGGGGCGAGGCGGGCATCGAGGGTCAGCGCGCGCATGAACGCCTCCTCGGCGGCGTCGGGCCGGCTCTGGTCGAGCAGCGTGTCGCCCAGCCGGACCAGCGCGGCCGGGTCCGTCGGCTGCAGCTCGTGCGCGCGCGCGAAGAGCCCGGCCGCCGCCGCGCGGTCGCCCTCGACGGCGTGGAGATGGCCGAGATAGTACGGCCAGCGCACGTCGTCGGGCGCGAGATCCATCGCGCTCCCGAAGCAGTCGGCGGCGGCCTCGTGGTACTCGGCGGCCATGAGCACCAAGCCGAGCTCGCCGAAGGCGTCGGCGAGCTCGGCCGGCGGGGCGCCGGCCTCGTCGAGCTTCGCGGCGAGGCGCGCGTGGCCCTCGCGCACCTGCCGCTCGACCGACGCCGCCACGCCGGACAGATCGGGCAGGGCGATCGGCTGCCTCGGGCCGCCCACCCGCATCGCGCCGCCGTCGCCGGGGAGACGCGACACCAGGGCGCTCTCGTCGGGCGCGGCGCAGCCGAGCACGAGAGCCGCGGAGCACGCCGGAATCCACCTTCCGAGCCGGCGTCCCGCCATGTCACCCGCCCTCGCCTTCCCGCAGCGTCGTATATCGGCCGGGGCCCACGTCGCGCCACGTCTCGCTGCGCCCGCTCGGCCACGTGACGCGCACGTCGACCGGGGCCGCCGACGCCCCCAGACCGATCAGGACGCGCGGGTCCTGCGCCGAGGCGTAGCTGCCGTCGGAGCGCGCGCGGCGCCACACCCGCGAGCCGTCTTCGAGCACCACCTCCACCCGGGCGCCGATCATGTCGCGCGGCGCATCCGCGCCGACGAGCCGCAGGCCGATCCACGCGTTGCCGTCGCCCAACCGGTTCACGAGCAGCCGCACCGGGCCCGCCCCGTTGCCGACCAGCACGTCGACGTCGCCGTCGTTGTCGACGTCGCCGAACGCGGCGCCCCGGCTCACCTCCGACGAGCCGAGCACCTCGCCGGCGCGGTCCGTCACGTCGTCGAAGCGCCCGTCGCCCCGGTTTCGGAACAAGAGGTTGCGTTGCTGCAGGGGAAACGGGTTGTCGGGTCCGAGCGCGTCCATGTCGCGGGTGACGTGGCCGTTGACCGAGAACAGGTCCAGCCAACCGTCGTTGTCGAGGTCGAACCACGCGGTCCCGAAGCCGGTATAGGGCAGGCTCGGCAGGCGTATGAAGGCCTGCATGCTCCGCTCCTCGAACAGGCCCGAGCCGTCGTTGACGTAGAGGGTGCTGCCCTGCCCGATGAGCTCGGTGACGAACAGGTCCTCGTCACCGTCGTTGTCGAAGTCGCCGGCATCGACGCCCATGTCGGCCTTCGCCTCGCCGCCGGCGCCCAACGCGGCCCCCCACAACGGCGCCCGGTTGACGAAGGTGCCGTCGCGGCGGTTGATCCACAGCTGGTTCTCCCGCTGATCGTTGGCGACGAAGATGTCGATCCAGCCGTCGTTGTCGAAGTCGGCCGTCGACACCCCGAGGGCCGGCCCGAACTCGTAGGCGACGCCGGCCTCGGCGGTCACGTCGACGAAGGTGCCGTCGCCGCGATTGCGATAGAGCCGGTCGGGCTGGGGCCGGTAGATCTCGGGCGGGCAGTAGTCGGGCGGTCCGGACCGGTTGAAGCACGGGACGTGCGTGTCCAGACTGAAGCTCAGGTAGTTGCCGACGAAGAGGTCCAGCCACCCGTCGCGGTCGTAGTCGAGAAACGAGGCCGACACGCCCCACCGGTCGGGGTCGTGGGTGCCGCTCTCTTCCGACACGTCCGTGAACGTCCCGTCGCGGTTGTTCCGGAACAGCCGGTTCCGCTCGAACCCGGTCAGGTAGAGGTCGACCCAGCCGTCGTTGTCGTAGTCGCCGGCCGCGGCCCCCATGCCGTGCCCGCCCGCGTTCAGCCCGCTCCCGGCCGACACGTCCGTGAACCGCAGCCGGGGCCCGTCCGGCGACGACGCCAGGTCGTTGCGGTAGAGGCGGTCGGTGAGAGGGCCCTCCGGGGGGGGGATCAGCGGCTCGTCGCTTCCAAGCGTACGCCCCTGCGCCACGTAGACGTCGAGGTCGCCGTCGTTGTCGTAGTCGAGCAACGCCACGCCGGGGCCCATTATCTCGGTCTGATGGAAGTTGCCCGTCATGCCGTTGAAGTGCACGAAGTCGAGCCCCGCCGCCGACGCGTCCTCCGTGAACCACTCGCCGGGGGCGGGACCGGCGGCGGCGTCGGCTCCCGGCGGCATGCCGCCGGCGGCGGAGTCCGACGGCGGGGCGCAGCTTCCCCCGGCGCACGCCGCGGCCAGGCACAAGAGCCTCGCGACGACGGCGGTGCGGGTCGATTGTCGGAGCGTCACGCGCGTCGCACTCACGTCGGCTGATTCAGGAGTCAGGGCCGAGGGTCGATTATCCCACCGCCGGCGGGACGCCTGCAACGACGACCCCGCGACCGTGGGCCAGGGGCCCGCGCCGCGGAACGGCGTGGTCTCCGGGAGGGTTGGCAGGGCGCCAGGCGGCCAGAGCGACGATTGGCGGGCCGGGTCGCAGGGCGGGGTGTGCAACGGAGTATGCCCCGGCGGCGACCCGCGCTGTGCACGCCGTCCGACCGCAAGCCCGGTTGAGACGCCGTACATCTCCCTTGGCGGCACCAGCCCGCTTCGGGGCGTGGTCAGCTCGCTCACCCGACGGCAGAGCGCCCGAGTCCGGCGAGTCAGTCCGGCCAGCGTCCAGAGTGTGTCCTGTAACATGAGAGGACAGGAGGCAGCTTGACCACGACGACGCTCGAACGTTGCGACCTGGAAACCCTGCGATCCCGCGAAAGGGAGCTGACCGCCGCTCACGATCGGTTCCGCTCGGCCGGCCTGTCCCTGGACCTGACCCGCGGCAAGCCGAGCCCCGCCCAGCTCGCGCTGTCGGACGACCTCGACGCGGAGAACGGGCCGTTCACGGCCGCGGACGGGACCGACGTCCGGAACTACGGTGGACTCGACGGCCTGCCGGAAGCCCGGCGGCTGGGCGCGGAGTGGCTCGGCGTGCGTCCCGACGAGGTGATCGCGGGAGGCAACAGCAGCCTCACCCTGATGTACCTGTTTCTGGTGAACGCGTGGCTTCACGGCCCGGCCGGGCCGGACGGCGCGTGGCGAGAGTCGGGAACGGCGCGGTTTCTCTGCCCGGTGCCCGGTTACGACCGCCACTTCGCGATTCTCGAGGAGCTCGGCATCGAGATGGTCAACGTGCCGATGCGCGACGACGGGCCCGACATGGACCAGGTCGAGGCGCAGGTGCGCGCCGACCCCTCCATCCGGGGCATCTGGTGCGTGCCGAAGTACTCCAATCCCGGAGGACAGGTCTATTCCGAGGCCGCCGTGGACCGTCTCGCCCGGCTCACCGCCGTCGCCGGCCCGCACTTCCGCATCCTGTGCGACAACGCCTATGCGGTCCACGATCTCGACGACGAGCCGCCGCGGTTGGCCAACGTCATGGACGCGTGCCGGCGCCACCGCACCGAAGACAGCCTGGTGCTCTTCGCGTCGACGTCCAAGGTCACCCGCGCCGGCGCCGGCATCAGCTTCATGGGCGGCTCACCCGCCACGCTCGATTGGTTTCGGCGTCGGATGCAGGTGGCGACCATCGGGCCCGACAAGGTCAACCAGCTGCGGCACGTCCGTTTCCTGCGCGACATGGCTCACGTACGGGCGCACATGCGCCGGCACGCCGCGATACTGCGCCCCAAGTTCGAGCTGGTGTTCCGACGGCTGTCGGAGGGGCTGGACGGAACCGGGGCCGGCTCCTGGACGACGCCCCGCGGGGGCTACTTCCTTTCGTTCGACGCCCGTCCCGGCCTCGCCCGCGAGATCGCTCGCCTCGCGGCCCGCGCCGGGGTGAAGCTCACGCCGGCCGGGGCCACGTTTCCCTATGGGCGGGATCCGGAAGATTCCAATATCCGGCTCGCGCCGACGTTTCCGGAGCTCGCGGATCTCGATCAGGCGATGCAGGTGTTCGTGGTGTGCGTCGAGCTCGCCGCGGTCCGGCAGGCGCTGGAGAATCGATAACGTCCTCGCCCCGACGACGAAGAGCCGTCGGGTCGACGGGTCCGGAGCGGAAGCGAACCACCCGGGGGCCGCCGCCTGGGCCGCCGCCCTCCACCCGGGCCCGCCGCGTTTAGGCGGTACCGGCGGCGTGCCCGGAAGACCGGCCGAGGGCTACTTTCCTGCCTTCTTCCTCCGCGCCGCCCAATAGGCGGTCATGCGCTCCGAGACCGCCTTCTTTTCTTCCGGCGTCATCTGCCGGCGCTTTCTCCTGGGCTTGTCGTCGGAAGCGGCGGCTGAAGCGGGAGCGGGAGCCGGGGCCGGGGCCGGGGGCTTCCTCGGCGAGGAGCGCCGGGCCCTGCGCCTGGGTTGCGGGGCAGAGTCTCCCAGCATCTTCTCGACGTCGCTCAACGCCTTGATCTCCGCCTGGAGGCGCTCGATCTCACCCTGCCGTTCGGCAATCGCGTCGGTTATCACACTCATGGAGTCAAAGAGTAGTGGCACACAACACGGATGTCAAACCATTTGCCGTCCACCGAGAGCGGGGCGCGGCCGGACGGTCCGCATCGCAAACGCGGAACGGATGGGGGAAGCCGCCTCGGTTGTGGTAAGTTAGTCTCCAGCGGCGGCGACCGTCGGGGCGTGGCGCAGCCTGGTAGCGCGCCTGCTTTGGGAGCAGGAGGCCCCCGGTTCGAACCCGGGCGCCCCGACCAGCTCTCCGACGCGAGACACGGAGATGTTGCCGCCTTTCCCGGCGCAGCCCCTTCACCGGGTGGCGTCCACTCCGCGCCGGTCGCAGTCGCTCCCGTCCTCCAGCCCCGGCGGGTCGGGGGCTCGCGCCGCGGGGCGGCGGGCTACCGAAAGAAGGCGAGTCCGTGCCAGGACTCGCCGGCCGCCAGCTCCCACCGGCCGGCCCGGACCTGCTCGACCTTCGTCAGCGTATTGTCGAAGACCACCGTCCGCGGACTCACTTCGCCGCTCTCGGCGAGATCGGCGAAGCGTTCCCGGGGCACTCTCGCGATGCCCGCCTCGTCGCGATAGAGCACCGGCGCATGGTTCACGAGCTCTACCCCCAGCTCGGCCTGCAGCACCTTCATGCGGCGCACGAGGGCGTCGACGGAGCAGCCTGACGCGCCGGCCGCGCGCTCGTCGACGGCCACGAAGATGAACTGGTCGTAGCGGACGTCGCGAGCCGCCGTCAATGGCACGTCGTGGGCGGCCCACTGGTCGATGAAGCCGTCCACCTCGCGGGTCACGCGTGCGCGCTCGCCGGCCGCCAACGGGCGCTCGGCCGCGAAGATCCACAGGCGCGCCTCCGGCGGCAACTCGTCGAAGCTGACTCGTGGCATGTGGCAAACCTCCCAGGGCTCGAGCCCGTCTGTCTAGACCGGCTCCTTCACGGTGACCGCGTCGAGGAACGGCATCATCCCCCTGAGCTCGGCCCCGACCTTCTCTATCTGGTGTTCCTGCTCGGCCCGCCGCTGCGCCATGAACCAGGGCCGGCCGGCCTTGTCCTCCGCTATCCACTTGTCGGCGTAGACGCCGTCCTGGATGTCCTTCAGAATGCCCCGCATCGCCTCGCGGGTGGCGTCGGTCACGACCCGCGGGCCGCCGGTGTAGTCGCCGTGCTCGGCCGTGTCGCTGACCGAGTAGCGCATGTAGTTGAGCCCGCCGCGGTAGATGAGGTCGACGATGAGCTTCAGCTCGTGCATGCACTCGAAGTACGCCACCTCCGGCTGGTAGCCGGCCTCCACCAGCGTCTCGAAGGCCGACTTGATCAGGGCGCTGACGCCTCCGCAGAGGACGGTCTGCTCGCCGAAGAGGTCCGTCTCGGTCTCCTCCGCGAAGGTCGTCTCGATGACGCCGGCCCGCGTGAGGCCGAGCCCCTTCGCATAGGACAGGGCCATCGGCTTCGCGCTCCCCGTGGCATCCTGCTCGACCGCGATCAGGGCCGGCGTGCCCCCGCCCTCGAGAAACACCTCGCGCACCCGGTGACCCGGGGCCTTGGGCGCAATCAACGTGACGTCGACGTCGGGCGGTGGGGTGATGGTCTTGAACCGGATGTTGAAGCCGTGGGCGAACATCAGCATGTCGCCCGGCGCGAGACTGGAGGCGATGGACTGGTCGTAGATGGCCCGCTGCCTCGTGTCGGGGGCGAGAATCATGATCACGTCGGCCCACGCCGCCGCCCCGGCGCCGCTCCTGACGGTCAGCCCGTCCGCCTCCGCCCGGGCGCGGGAACGGCTGCCCTCGGCCAGCGCCACCTGCACCGGGACCCCGCTGTCCTTCAGGTTCAGCGCGTGCGCATGGCCCTGGGAGCCGTAGCCGAAGACAGCGACCTTCCTGCCCTGTATGAGGGAGAGATCCGCCGAGTCGTCGTAGTGAATCGTTGCCATTCTCGTTTCCGCCTCGTCAGTCGGGATGATCCCGAGGGCTTCGGGATGGGGTCGCGGCCCGCGCCGCTCACACGGAATAGGAAACCTGGTCGCCGGGGTCGACCTCGGCCGGGACGTCGGCCGACTCGGTCGCCACGCTCCGCTGTCCCCGGGACATGGCCACCCGTCCGGTCCGCACTATCTCGAGCACGCCGTACGGCTGCAGGACGCCCAGCAGCCCGTCGATCTTGTCCTCGGTGCCGGTCGCCTCGACAATCAGCGAGTCGGGCGCCACGTCGACGACGCGGCCTCTGAACGTATCCACGATCTGCATCACCTGCGTGCGCGTCTCCTGGCTCGCCGCCACCCTGATGAGGGTCAGGTCCCGGATGACGGCCGCGTCGCCGGTCAGGTCGGTCACCCGCAGGACGTTGACGAGCTTGTACAGGTTGGCTTCGAGCCGCCTCGCGCCGTTGTCGTCGGTATCGACGACAATCGTCATGCGGGACACGCCGGCCTCCTCGGTACGCCCCACCGTAAGCGACTCGATGTTGAACGCGCGGCGTCGAAACAGGGACGCCACCCGGTTCAGCACGCCGGGCTTGTCCTCCACGTGCACGACAAAGGTACGTCGCATGGTCCTAGTCGTCCGCCGTCTCGACGATGGGACTGGGGCTCGGCCGCCGGATCATCGCATGCAGGTCGGCGCCGGCCGGCACCATCGGATAGACGGTGTCCTCCTGCTCGACCCGGAAGTCGATGACCACCGCGCCGGGCTCGGACCGCGCCATCGCCACCGTCGGCTCGACGTCCTGACGCCGCGACACCGTCGCGCTGCGGAGGCCGAACGCCTCGCCGAGCTTCGCGAAGTCGGGGCTGAGCAAGGGCGTGGCCGCGTAGCGCCGCTCGTAGAAGAATTCCTGCCACTGGCGCACCATGCCCAGATAGCCGTTGTTGATGATGGCCACGTTGACCTTCACCTTCTCCTGCGCGATGGTGGCCAGCTCGCACATCGTCATCTGGAAGCCGCCGTCGCCCACGATAGCCCACACCTCGGCCTCGGGCCGGGCGAGCTTGGCGCCGACGGCGGCGGGCAGGGCGAACCCCATCGTCCCGAGCCCCCCCGACGTGATGAGCGACCGCGGCTCCTGGTGGTGGTAGTACTGCGCCTCCCACATCTGGTGCTGGCCGACGTCGGTCACCACCACCGCCTTGCCGTCGGTCATCCGCCAGATGTCGTTGATGACGTGGGCGGCGTACAGGTGACCGCTGTCGGGCAGGTTCTGCACGTCGCGGACCGCCGAGTCGCCCTTCATCTCCGCGATCGAATCGAGCCACGCGCGGCGGTCGCCGCCCTCGATCCGCGGCAGCAGCTCGCGCAGCACGCCCGACAGGTCGCCGGCCAGGGTTACGTCGACGATGACGTTCTTGTTGAACTCGGCCGGGTCGATGTCGACGTGTATCTTCCTCGCGTTCGGCGCGTAGGTCTTGACGTTGCCGGTGACGCGGTCGTCGAAGCGCATGCCGAAGGCGAGCAGGAGGTCGGCCTCCTGGATGGCCTGGTTCACCCACGCCTCCCCGTGCATGCCCATCATGCCCAGGTTCAGGGGATGCAGGGCCGGGAACGACCCGATGCCGAGCAACGTCATGGCGACGGGGATGTTCGCCCGCTCGGCGAGCTCCCGCACGAGGTCCATCGCGCCCGACAGCATCACGCCGTGCCCGGCGAAGATGACCGGCCGCTTGGCGCCGTTGATCAGGTCCACCGCCCGCCGGCGCTCGGCGTCCGACGCGCGCAGCTCGGGCCGGTAGCCGGGCAGGCGCACGGGGCTGCCGTCCCAGACGAACTCGGCCGAGGCCTGCTGGGCGTCCTTGGTGATGTCCACCAGCACCGGCCCGGGGCGGCCGGAGCGCGCGACATAGAACGCCTCGTGGATGGTCGGCGCCACCTCGGACACGTTCGACACCAGGTAGTTGTGCTTGGTGATCGGCAAGGTCACGCCGGTGACGTCGGTCTCCTGGAAGGCGTCCGACCCGATGAGCCGGCTGCCCACCTGCCCGGTGATGCAGACGATGGGCGAGGAATCGAGCATCGCGGTGGCGATGCCCGTGACCATGTTGGTGGCGCCGGGCCCGGACGTGGCGACCGCCACCCCCACCTCGCCGCTCGCCCGCGCATAGCCGTCGGCCATGTGGGTCGCCCCCTGCTCGTGGCGAACCAGGACGTGGCGGACGGGGTACTCCAGCATGGCGTCGTAGGCGGGCAGAATCGCGCCGCCCGGATAGCCGAACACCGTGGTCACCCCCTCGCGGACGAGGGACTCCCACAGAATCTGTGCGCCGGTCCTCATGTTTCCCATCGACCCGTACCCGTTCGCGAACCGCGGAGGCCAGCGGCGACCGGCCCCGCCGAATCGCCGCCCTCGGCTCCGCTCTGTAACCCGGTGGACCTCCAGGCGTCCCGCCGCTCTGCGGCCCGTCACCGCCGAAGTGGAGCTTGGCGGCCGTGAGATTGGTCGACCTCCGGGCGTACCCGCCGCTCTGCGGCGCAGACGGCTACGCCGTCGTCACCGCACCCTCGGACGCCGACCCCACGAGTCGGCTGTACTTCGCCATCATGCCGCTCTGCGGCGCAGTTCGCCATCACGCCGCTCTGCGGAGCAGACTGCTACGCCGTCGTCACCGCACCCTCGGACGCCGACCCCACGAGTCGGCAGTACTTCGCCATCACGCCGCTCGCGAAGCGGGGCGCCGGGGCCTGCCAGCCCTGCATGCGCTCGGCGATCCCGGCCTCGCCGACCTCCAGCCGCAGCTCCCGCGCCTGCAGGTCGAACACGATGATATCGCCGTCGCGCACCGCCGCGATCGGCCCTCCCCGCGCCGCCTCCGGCGCCACGTGCCCCGCCATGAGCCCCCGGGTGGCGCCGGAGAACCGTCCGTCGGTCAGCAACGCGACCGAATCGCCGAGGCCGGCCCCGACGATGGCCGCGGTGACCGCCAGCATCTCTCGCATGCCGGGCCCGCCACGCGGCCCCTCGTAGCGGATCACGACGACGTCTCCCGGTCGCAGCGCGCCCTTCTCGACCGCCTCGAAGCACGCCTCCTCGCTGTCGAAGACCCGCGCCGGGCCGCGGTGCCGCCGCGTGCCGTAGCCGCCGGCCACCTTCACGACACACCCCTCCGGGGCCAGGTTGCCCTTCAGGATGACGAGCCCGCCTGTCGGAGTTATCGGCTCCGACACCGGCCGCACCACCTCCTGGCCGGGGGTCTCGGTCGCCGCCTGCGCCTCTTCTCCGACGGTGCGGCCGGTGACCGTGACCTCGTCGGACCGGAGCACGCCGGCCTCCTGCAGCCGCCGCGCCACCAGGCGGCTGCCGCCGGCCCGGTACAGGTCGGTGGCCACGAAACGGCCTCCCGGCTTCAGATCGGCGAGCAGCGGCGTCGCGCCGCTGATGCGGTCGAAGTCGTCGATGGAGATGTCGACTCCCGCCTCGCGCGCGATCGCCAGCAGGTGCAGCACCGCGTTGGTCGACCCCCCGGTGGCGGCCACCGACGCGATGCCGTTCTCGAGCGCGGCCCGGGTCATGATCTGCCGCGGCCGCCGGTCCGCCTGGACCAGGTCCATGATGAGCCGCCCCGACTCGCGGGCGACGACGTCCTTCTCGTCGTGCATCGCCGGCACCGCGTTGTGGCTCATGGGCGAGATGCCGATCAGCTCGCACACCGTCGCCATGGTGTTGGCCGT
The DNA here is from genome assembly GCA_965207675.1 of Vicinamibacterales bacterium. Lineage (GTDB taxonomy): Bacteria > Acidobacteriota > Vicinamibacteria > Vicinamibacterales > UBA8438 > JAJEEA01. The sequence continues at coordinate 331,946 of CBDBMY010000011.1, read as the reverse complement.
GAACTGGCCGCCGCACGCGCCGGGGCCGGGGCAGGCGGCGTCCTCGAGGGCCTTCAGCTGCGCGTCGGTCATCGTGCCCGCCGCGTGCGCCCCCACCGCCTCGAAGACGTCCTGGATGGTGACGTCGCGGTCGTCCCACCGCCCCGGCGCGATGGAGCCGCCGTAGAGCACGAGCCCCGGAATGTCGAGCCGCGCCACCGCCATCACCCCCCCGGGGATGGTCTTGTCGCAGCCCACGAGCACCACGAGCCCGTCGAAGAGGTTGCCGCGGGCGACGAGCTCGATGGAGTCGGCGATCACCTCGCGGCTCACCAGCGAGGCGCGCATGCCGTCGCTGCCCATGGTGATGCCGTCGGAGATGGACACCGTGTTGAACTCCATCGGCGTCCCCCCGGCGGCGCGGATCCCGTCCTTGATCCGCTCGCCGAGCCGCCGCAGATGGAAGTTGCAGGGGCCGATCTCGATCCACGTGTTGGCGACCCCGATGATCGGCCGGCCCAGCGCCTCGTCGTCGAAGCCGACCGCCTTCAGCATCGATCGGGCGGGGGCGCGGGACGGGCCGTCGGTGATCGCGCCGCTGCGGGTCTTGCCTGGCGTGGCGGTCATGTGCGTGAGCCTTCCGACGAAAAAAGGGCCATCACCCGACCGTGGATGATGGCCCTCGAATCTGCTGCTCCGGTCGAGTACATCATCCACTGGCCGCCGGCGCAACGATGGCGCCGGCGCCGTGAACGCCGACCACGACGGAGCGACGGGACGCGCGAAGCTTGGTCATGCGGACTCGGAAACGGGCTCCATTCTAGCGCGGTCCGCGAGCCGGGCTCAAGGGCTTGTCGTTCGCCGGGGTGCACGACCCTCGTGAGGACCGGGCGCGGGTCGGGGCCTCCTGTCGTCTCGGGGGCACCTCACGCAGGCCGATCGACCCTCGCTCGGGTAACCCCGGGCAACCGCGCCTCGCTTGCCGGCCGTGCCCGATCGTTCGTCCCGGGGCGGGCGATCACCGCTCCGGCAGGGCTTCCCCTCGGGCACGTCGCCCCGCGGCGGGCGATCAGCGTTCGGGCAGCGGCTCGCCCTCGGGCACGAAGCGCAGGGCCACGCCGTTGTTGCAGTACCGCTTGCCCGTGGGCTCCGGCCCGTCCGGAAAGACGTGCCCCTGGTGCCCGCCGCAGCGGGCGCAGTGATACTCGGTCCGCGGCAGGATCATCTTGAAGTCGCGCTTCGTGCCGATGCTGCCCTCGATCGGCTCGAAGAAGCTCGGCCAGCCGGTGCCGCTCTCGTACTTCGTGGCCGACTCGAACAGCGGCTGATGGCAGGCGGCGCACACGAAGGTCCCGGCGCGCTTCTCGCGGTTCAGCGGGCTCGACCCGGGGGGCTCGGTCGCCTCCCGGAAGAGGACCGCGAACGACTCCGGCGGCAGCAGGGCGCGCCACTCCTCGGGCGTCTTCTTCGAGGCTGGGGTCGCCTCGGTCGAGGCTGGGCTCGTCTCGGTCATGACCGTCTCCTGCGGGAGGATACCACCGGTCGGGGCGCGCGTCCTCGGTCGAATGCCCCCCACCCGCCGCTCGCGGCCTCGGTCGCTGCGCGGCCAATCCGGGCCGAGAGGCGACAGCGCGCCCGAGCGCGCCTTGCGCGCCCCGTCGGCGAGCCGGCCGGACCTCCGGGTCGCCGGGCGTACTTCGGGCGCCGGCGGGCTGTCGGCGGGCCGCGACAGCCCGCCGGCGGCGACCCCGCCCTCGACGCGGAAACTCGCGAATCGCAGGTCAACCTCCGTTGACGGACGGTCCTCGAGCCCGATTCGACAGGAGAACCTCGGCAGGTCTCGCTGCCGTCACGACTTCTCCGCCGCGCGCCCGACGCCCCTGGTTGTCCGACGCGGCCGACGCACACCGGGCGGCCTCCCGCCCAAAAGCCCGTTTCGACGCCCGTTTCCGCGTATTCCGCCCCGCCGCGCCGCCTGGCACGTCCCTTGTAGTCCTTCAGGGCACGGGCGGTCGAGTCGATTCGACGCCCGAGAGCGCGGCATGACGCCGCGCCGAACCCGAGGAGGTCACATGAGAAAACGAAAGGCACTGGCGGCGGCCACGTTGGCCGCGCTGCCGCTCTACGCGGCAGCGACGCTGCCGCCACCCCTCTCGGAGAAGAGCGACACCGGTCACCCGCGGTCGGCCGTCGAGCAGTCGAACGGGCCCCGGGTCTTCTACTGGGCGGGGGTCGATGGGGAGACCGCAGCCCTGATCGGCGTCTTCGCCGGGACGGGGAATTCGGGAGTCAACTGGTTCATCGGCCTGTAGTCCGGCGCGCGGCCCGGGTCGCGCAACCGATTCGGAGGTCATCCATGCAGAACAGAACCATCAAGACACGAAGGCTCGTCGCCGCGGCGACGCTGGCCGCGCTCCCGATCTTCACCGGCGCCGTGCAGAGCGACGCCGACCCTGCGTCTGCCGGCGCCGCTCAGGCGTCGCGCGGCGCCGAACACGGCGACGGCCCCCGGTGGTCCTTCATCCTGGGAGAGGACAGCGGAGACAGGACCGGGTGCTGGGGGCTCGGCGGCTGGGCGGAGGTCTGGTGTCGAGTGTACGCACTCTGACGACCCGTGCCGAGCCCGTTCAACCGTCGCGCCGCCATGAGGCGGAGCGACGTGCACTGGAGAACAACATGACGAAGAGAACCCTCGCCGCGGCGACTCTCGCCGCGCTTCCGCTCGCGACCGGCGCACTGCGGGCCGATCCCGTCCGGTCGGTCGACACCGCCGCGACGCGAAGCGCCGCCGAGCACGGCGCAGGCCCGCAGTGGTTGTTCATCGTGGGTGAGGAAGGCCCGCTCCTGAGCCACCTGGCCGGGTGCCCGGGCGGCGGATGGCGCTGCGCGCTCGTGATGATGTAGCGGCGACAACGCGGCGGAGCGGGCGACACCGGCGGGGCGGGCGACCGCCTCGACGCACCGGCCTCCCGACCCCGCCGTCGAACGAAGGCACTCGGAGGCTCGTAGAACGCGACAATCGTGTCGCACATCACATAGCATAGGAGAGAATCATGCACAAACGAACACTGCTCGCCACCGCGACGTTGACCGCGCTCCTGCTCACGGCGGGAAGCCTGCAGACCGCCCCGGCGGGCGTCGACGCGGAACTGGCGCCTAACGCGTCCGTCCTGCAGACCATGCAGTCGGCGGAGGCCCCGGTCGGTCCTCTGTGGGGCGAGGCCTGGGGCTGGGGCCTCTGGTGGGGCGTCCTCTCCGCATTCGCCTGCCTGCCGTTCACGGGGATAGGCGCCCTCGCCTGCGGCATTACCGGAGCGGCGTAGCCGGGCGCGCCAGACGGTGAGGGCTGAAGACCGAGGACTGTGCGTCATGGACAAGCTCGACCGATGGTCACGCTCGTGGTGGGCCCTGTTCGCGGTCAACATCCTCCTCTTCGGCCTCACCGTCGGCGCCGGCTGGCTCAGCGCCGACCTGCGGGGAGAACAGCTTCAAGTGCGCCCGTTCGCCGAGGTGACCGCCGACCGCATCCACTCGGACGCCGCCTACATCCTGCGCGCCAACCTGCGGGTCGCCGGCGGCATGCTGGCGGGGGCTTGCACGCTCGGGCTGTTCTCCCTCGTGGGGCTGCTCTACAACGGATTCGTGCTGGGGTACGGGACGGCTGCGCTGGCGCGCGGCGCCGGCAACGTCCTCCCGTTCCTGGCCAGCTACGCGCCGCTGGAGTTCCTGGCGTTCATTCTCGTCGTCACCGCGACGCAGCACCTGTCGTTCGGCGTCGTCCGCTGCCTCGCGACCGGCGAGCCCGTGCAGCCCCGGGCCGGGGTCGTCGGCCTGGTCACGGCCGGGGCCCTGCTGGTCGTCGCCGCCGTCGTCGAAGCGAGCGTGATACCGGCGATTACCGCGATCGTCGGGCAGACACCGCCCACCGGAGGCGTCCAGTGAACGAAGACACCATCCTCGAGCTCGTCGACGTCCAGCGCCGGTTTCCCGGCTTCGAGCTGGGCCCCCTGTCGCTGAAGCTGCGCAGAGGCCGCGTCTACGGTCTCCTCGGTCCGAACGGCGCGGGCAAGACGACGCTGCTCGACATCGTCGCGCTGCAGACCAGACCCACCGCCGGCGTCCTCCGCGCCGACGGCGAGTCCCTGTCCTGGGGGTCGTGCGCCTGGAAGGCGCGGCTCAGCTACGTCCGCGAGGTCGTCGCCTTCTACGACGAGTTGACGGTGGCCGAAACGCTCCGGCTCGCGTCGAGGCTCTACGGCCGCTGGGACCCGGCTCTGGCCGCGCGGCTCGTCGACACCCTCGAGCTGCCGCTTGACCGCCGGGTCCGCGAGCTGTCGAAGGGCACGAAGGTCAAGCTGGGCATCGCGGCCGCCCTCGCGCACCACGCAGACCTGCTGCTGCTCGACGAGCCGACCGCCGGTCTCGACCCCTCCGCCCGGGCCGGCGTGCAGGCCATCGTGCGCGACATGGCGCGGGACCATCCGCGGCTCTGCGTCGTCTTCTCGTCGCACATCTTCGAAGACCTGGAAGAGACCGCCACCGACCTCCTGATACTGAGAAACGGCCGCCTCGTCTTCGAGGCGCCGGCCGACGTGCTGTCGACGTCGACCCTCTATCGGACCGAGGCCGCCGGTGCCGTGGGTCCCTCGTCGGACGTGCTGGCCCGTTGGAAGGACAAGGGCATGGAGTGGCTCCTCGTGCTCGGCGGCAGCGCGCTCGACGCCGACCTGCGGCGGCGGGCAGACCATGTGGAGGAGCACCCATCGAGCCCGCTCGCGGCCCTGTACCACGGCACCGGTCACCGGCGGGGAGACGACAGATGAAGCCATCAATCCTCGTGACGCTCCTCGCCAAGGACCTGCGGCTGCACGGCCTGCCGCTGTTGCTGACGATTGGCGTCGTGCTCGCGGCGTGCGCCGGGGTGATGCAGTTCGCGCCGAACCGCGGGCCGATCCCGGGGTTCGTGTTCAACGTGAACATGTTCTTCTCGATCCTCATGTCCGAGTGGTTGATCACGCGAGAGCGTTCCAAGCGATCCTTCGCGTGGCTGCGCTCGCTGCCCGTGGACGACCGCGCCGTGGCAGCGGCAAAGTTCCTCTACGCCGGCATGGTTTCCGCGGTGGTTTGGACGGTGTCCTCCGCCCTGTTCGCCCCCGTGCTGTGGTCACGCTGGAGCACGGGGCTGGTGCTGCAGTGCAGCCTGCTCGTGCTCGGGGCGCTCCTGATCGGAGCGCGGTGGCGCACCAACTGGCGCTACGCCCACGGGGTCGCCCTGGCCGTCTTCGCCGGACCCATCCTGATCTTCCTTGCGCTCGTGGGCGAGGACACGGCCCGGCGCGCCGCCCTGGTGGCATGGTGGAACGCCCCGTACGGCCCCCCCCTCGCCGCTGCCGGCCTGCTGCTCATGTACGTCTCGATAATCTGGTCGACGGTGCGTTGGGTCGAGCGCGCCGATACCTATCAGCTCGTCGACTAACGACGACGGGGACCGCCATGTTCACGCTGTTCTGGAGTCCGGTTCGCTATTTCGAGACCCGCCGCGTCGACGGCCTGCACTGGCTCGCGGCAGCCGGCGCACCGGGGCTGTGCGCGGTGCTGCAGTCCGTCAGCGCCTCCATGACCCTCGCCAAGACGCTACCCGAGATCGAGACAGTCATGGCGCGCGTCGAGACCCCGTTCTCCGAGTTCCCCCTCCAGGGCCTGGCCGCCGTGGGGGGCCTCCTGGGCTACCCGATGTTCTATGGCGTGATGTTGCTCGCGGTCCTGGCCATCGACATTCTCGCCAGCGGGTCTGAGCAACCGCGTCTGCTGGCCAAGTTCACGGCGGTGAGCTTCTACACCCAGGTGCCGTGGTGCATCGTGATGATCGCCATCGTCTGGCACTGGACGCCGGAGCCCATTCGCCTGCCGGTGGGCGCCTCGAACGCCGACATCATGGAAGCGGCAGCCGGCTACCAGCGCAGCCTCCAGTCGGACCCGCTGCTGTCGACGGGACGGTTGCTGGAACACTACTCCAATCTCTGGCTCTCGGCCGTGCTCGCGATCGCCCTCAAGGTGGTCGGATCGCTGTCCGTCCGCGCCACCTTCGCGGTCGGGGCGGTCCTTTTCGTCATCTGCATGGCGGGGCCGATCTTCAATTTCGCGCTCGAGAGCCTGCGGTGACCGACCCGCTCCGGCGCCACGCCGAGCGCGCCGGGTTCGCCTGCGTGCCCGCCGATCTGACGTTCGACGCCGAGCGCGAGCGCCCCCGGCTCGTCCGCGCCGTCGAGAAGCGGTGCCCGACGGTTCGCGCGATCCTCGACGGCCTGCGCCGACGGCTGCCCGTCGCCCACAACGCCGGCGAAGGCATCGACGGTCAGTTCTACCGGCTGCCCGGCCACTACCAGCGGGTCTGCTGCGCCATCCCGGATCCGGGCGGACCCGAACGACTCTGGGAAGGAGACGTCGTCGCGTTCGAGGGCACCGAGCCCTTGATGGCCGATTTCGACGACTACCTGCGGTGGATGATGACGACGCCGTTCCGGAACGGCGATCTGCCCATGGGGCTGCACCTCCCGCTCGTCGCCGGCGTCCCGCCCGGCGCGATGCCCCTGGACGAGTGCGATCGGGCCCAGCGGCTGGCCGCGGCGTTGCACGAACGCCACCTGACGCTGTACGGCGAGCTGGCGCGCGCGCCGGTTCCCCTCGCGGTGCATCGATGCTCGGCCGAGGACACGGCGCGCTACGTCGAGGCCCTGCGCTGGCGTATGCCGGAACCGGCCTTCGACCGCGCCGCGGCGCGGTCGCGGCCGGGATGCGGGGTCTCGGTGTGGTACTACCCGACGGCCCCGATGCGGGTCGACGACCTGCGGCTCCTGGCCGCCGCCGACCCCCGACTGCGGCCGGCGCCGGCTGCGGGCGAGGAGACCGTCGCGGGCTGGTGCCGCCAGTTCGCCCGGCTGCTGCACCTGGGGTTCATGCCGTTCGCGCCCTGGAACGCGGCCCGCGGGTCGTGCGTGGACGCCGCCGGCGCCTGCATCGACGGCGGGTTCGCGGACCTCTCGACCCTCGTGCCGTTCGAGGCGATTCCCGACGACGGGTGGTTTCGGCGCAGCCTGGTCGACAGCATCCGAAGGCTCTCGCGGACGGTAGCGGCCTTCACGGACGTGCTCGGCGCCCGGCCGGCCGCTCCGCGGAACCCCAACCTCGACTGGCTGAGCCTGACGTTCCTGAGCCCCCGCTTGCTCGATCAGCTCGAGCGGGAGGCGCCGGCCGGGGCCGCGCTCGACTGGAGAATCGCGTCCTGCTTCAGGCTCGACCGCCTCGAGGACCTGGTCGCCGCGACGGCGGGGACGCCGCCGCCGTACCGGCCCTATCGGCCCGCCCCGGCCGCCGGCCGAGCGGACGGCACCCGCGCGACGAACGGGAGAAAGTGAGGCGGTCGGGCAGGAGACAACGGAAGACGGTCGTCGAGAGCGGTGGGTAACGGCACCGAGTCCGCCGCCGTCCGGTGCCCATCTCCCTTCTACCAGTGTGATAGGATGGTCATTGTTCCAATGCAGATCATGGATTTCGTCGCCGCCGTCGGTGCAGTCGCGGCTCTTCTGGGCGCCGTCTTCGGGTACGTCAACGGACGAGACATCAGAGAGCTCAAGGGACGCGTCGACGAGATCAGCCGCATCTTGACCGAGCACGTCAGCGCTCCCGGCCTTCATCGCTGAGGCGATTCTCGCCGCGGGGCGCCCGGCCCGCCATGGCTGCACGCGATACCGAGACCGGTTCGGCTTTCCCGCCAGGCGATTCCTCGGAGCCGGAGACCCGGCCCGACGACCCCCGACGCCGTTCGCTCGGCCTCTGGCTGGTCATGGCCGCGCTCGGCCTGTGGCTCGGCGTGATGCTCTTCATGGTGGGGCCGGAGAGCCCGGCCGAGGCACCGGCCGCCGGCTCTTCGAGCCCGGGCGGAACTGTGCCCGCGCTCGCGGCCGCCCCCGCCGGGGCGGACGCGCCGCGGCGCCGCTCGCCCGAGCCGCGCCTGATCCCCGCCTCCCGCCGCGACCCCGCCCCCGGATTCGCCCTGCCGGACATGGACGGGGGCACGGCGACGCTGGCCGACTACTCGGGACAGGTCCTGCTGCTGAACTTCTGGGCGACCTGGTGCCTGCCCTGCCGGGTGGAGATGCCGTGGTTCGTCGACTTCCAGACCCGGTTCGAGGCCCACGGCTTCGCCGTGCTCGGCGTCTCGGTGGACGAGCCGGGACGGGAGATCGTCGAGCCGTTCCTCGAGCGCTCGCCGGTCAACTACCGGATCGCCCTGGCCGACACCGTCGAGCGGCTCGCCCCCTTCGGTCCGAAGAACGTGCTGCCCACCACCTGGCTCATCGACAGGCAGGGCCGCATCGCGGCCGAGCACGTCGGCCTCGTGAGCCAGGAGGCGCTCGACGCCGAGATTCGGCTGCTGCTGGCCGGGTAGCCGGCCCCGACCCGCCGCGCCGGCCTGGAACCGTGAGCTACCGCATCGTCAACGCCCGCATCGTCAACGAAGGCGCGGTGGTCGAGGGCGACCTGTCGATCGCCGGGGGGCGCATCGCCGGCATCGGCGCGGGCGCCCCCGAGGGGGCCACGGTCATCGACGCCGAGGGCGCCTGGCTGCTGCCGGGCATGATCGACGACCAGGTGCACTTCCGCGAGCCGGGGCTGGAGCACAAGGCCACCATCGCGACCGAGTCGCGGGCGGCCGTCGCGGGCGGCGTCACCAGCTACCTGGAGATGCCCAACTGCCGGCCGCAGACGGTGACGGCCGAGGCGCTCGAGGACAAGCACGCCCGCGCCGCCGCCGGCTCGATGGCCAACTGGGGGTTCTACCTCGGCGCCACCAACGACAACCTCGAGGTGGTGAGGGCGGTCGACCGGCATCGCGCGTGCGGCATCAAGGTGTTCATGGGCTCGAGCACCGGCAACATGCTGGTGGACGACGAGCGGACCCTCGAGGGCATCTTCGCCAACGCACCCCTGCTGGTGGCCACCCACTGCGAGCACACGCCGACGATTCTCGCGAACGAGGCCCGGGCCCGGGAGAGATACGGGGAGGAGATACCTTTCAGCGAGCACCCGCGAATCCGCTCGGTCGAGGCCTGCCACCGCTCGTCGAGCCTCGCGGTCGAGCTGGCCCGCCGCCACGGCACGCGCCTGCACGTGCTGCACCTCACCACCGCGCGCGAGCTCGCGCTCTTCGAGCCTGGAGACCTCGCCGGCAAGCGAATCACGGCCGAGGCCTGCGTGCACCACCTGTTCTTCGACGACTCCGCGTATCCGAGGCTCGGGGCACGCGTCAAGTGCAACCCCGCCATCAAGTCGGCGGCCGACCGGGAAGCGCTGTGGGCGGCGGTGAACGACGGCCGCATCGACGTCATCGCCACCGACCACGCCCCCCACACGGTGGAGGAGAAGGCGCGTCCCTACCCCGCCGCCCCGGCCGGCCTGCCCCTCGTCCAGCACGCCCTGCTCGTCCTGTTCGAGCAGGTGCGGTCGGGCCGGTGCACGGTCGCGACCGTGGTCGAGAAGACCGCCCACGCCCCGGCCCGGCTGTTCGACATCCGGGACCGCGGGTTCGTCCGTGAGGGGTACTGGGCCGATCTGGTCCTCGTCGACCCGACGGCAGAAAGCCGCGACGAGCCGATTCACGCCAAGTGCGGATGGAGTCCGTTCAGCGGGTTCCGGTTCGGCGCCCGGGTGCGGGGGACCTGGGTGAACGGCGAGCTGCGGTACCGCGACGGCCGGTTTCTCCCCGGCGCCGGCGGACGCGCCCTCGAGTTCGACCGGTAGGGACAGCAATCGATATGGATTGCCGTCTGCGTCCAGCGGCCGCCCGTTCTCTGCGGGACGACGCTCGACACGTACCCAGGTGATTCCCGTCAGCGTCCCCAAGGGCGAGGACGGGCAGGCGCCGCCACCGCGGCGGTGGCGGCTTCGACGTCCTCGAACTCGAACGGGGCGATAACCGGGAGGCCGTGGCGAGCGCCCCGGCTTGCATCACCGCGGACGCACCCCGCACCTCACCGGTCTCGGTGCACGGCGGGCTTCGCCCGGACCCCTGGCTAGATGCCGTCTTCCATGCGGACGACTATGGTGTCGCACAGCCCCTCGAGGGTGCGGTGCTCGTCGTCGCCGATCTGCACCGTCAGGCGATACTCGCCGCCCTCGAGCTGCATCTCCATGCCGTCGGAGCCGTCGCCGAAGTGTACCCAGGGATCGGCGGACGGGATGATCTCGCCGGGAGGCAGACACTCGGTGTCTAGCGCGAGATGGTAGTGCCCGACGCCCTCCCGCACGGTGGTCACCTCCTCGGGAACGGCGCCGATCTCGAAGTTCTCGATGCCGAACGTGATGCCGAGCGGAATCTCGGTCGCGTGATCGGTCTCGTCTCTCGGGGCGACGAAGAACACCCGCGGCTCTCCCGACGACTCGTCGGCCGCCGCTTCCTCCATCGGCTCCGCCGCGCTCTCCGGCGCTGCCTCTTCGGGCGTACCCCCGCACGCCGCGACGCCGACCATGGCGAGCGCCGCAACGGCGAGCATCCCCTTCCACCTCAGTGACATGTCCACCTGCACGCTGTCCCCCTCCTTGTCGATGAGCATTCCTTCGGACCGATCTTATCAGTCCCACGGACAGGAACGGGTCCACCGCCCCCATGCAGCGTCGCACGACGGCCTGCCGGCCGACCTGCCCGCCACCGCGCTTCCGGCGAGGACCCCGCCCCCCGACCTCGCCGGAAGCGCCGCCGTGGAGGCCCGTAGCGTGCGAGCGAGGATGCGTTCCGCCCGTCCGCGCCGTTCCCCGGTCACCCTTGCCCGGCATGCTCCCGGGAGCAGGCCCGGGCGGGCGCCTCGCCGTTCTCGACGCGAACGCGGATCTCAGCGCGAGTTCCCGGGGACGGCCGGCGGTCGAGCCGCGCGACGCTCCCCCGGCCGTCAGCTCGGCCGATAGGCCAGCACCAGGCCGGCCCCGACCGCGGCCATGACGAGCCCCAGGAAGAAGATCGGCGACGGGAGGTTCTCGGGCGGGTTGTAGAGCATGGCCACGAACACGCTGACGACCGGCGCCCCCGCGAAGACGAGCGGGGGCACCACGGTGGGACGGCCGCCGTTGACGAGGGCGAACACGATGCCGAGGGCCCCGAGGGCGCCGAGCACGCCGGCCGCGAGCGTGAAACCGGCCCCGCCGGCGGTGAAGAGGTCCCAGCTGCCGGCCCGGGCGATCATGGTCCCGGGAATCAGGATGGCGACGAGCAGGTAGGCCACGCCCACCATCAGGAAGGCGTGCACGCCGCTGCCGCCCAACGCGACCTGGCCCTTGTGCAACGTCGGAATGTAGGTGCCCCAGCTCAGGACGGTCAGCAGCACGAACGGCAACCAGCTACGCATTTCGGGAATCTCCTTGTACCGCGGCGGGCGGGCAGCGCGGCGTCGGACGAACGCCGTATTGTATATTGGCCGCCCGCCCCCACGGAGAAACACTCATGAAGCGACACCCGAGCCTGATCCCTCTTTCGCACGACCATCACGACACCCTGGTCGTCGCGCAGGGGCTCATCCGGGGACGCCCCACCGCCCCCCGGTCGGACTGGCCGACGGACCGGCGCGCCCAGGCCGACCGCCTGGCTGCCTTCTTCGAGAGCACGCTCCGTTCCCATTTCGCGGCCGAAGAGGCCGACGTCTTCCCGCTGGCGGAACGCCTGCTCCCCGACCACGCTGATCTGGTGAATGCGCTGCGGAAGGACCACGCCGACTTGCGGGCCGAGATTGCCGCCCTGCCCGCCCGATCCGACGCGGACCTTGCGGTGCGCCTGCCCGCGCTGGGGGCCCGGCTCGAAGCCCACGTGCGGAGCGAGGAGCGCGTGCTGTTCGAGGCCGTGCAGAAGACCGCGTCGCCGGACCAGCTGGAGCGGCTCGGCGCGAAGCTCGCGCACGAGCGGCAAAGGACCGTTGCCTGCGCGGCGCCGGACCGGGGCGCCGCGCCGCCGAGCACCGAGGCCGGCACGCCGACCGGGCGCCACCTGCGGTAGCTCCGCCACACGGTGGCGGTCTCTGCGCGTCGAGGCGAACCAGTCCCACCCGGACCGTCACGCCCCGGGGCCCGCATCGCCGTCAGCGATGCGCGCAGCCCGGAACAGCAGGTCGGCCGACTGCAGGATCTTGGCGCGAAGGCGGGGCGGGTAGCCGGGGTCGAGCCCGTCGAGGAACCGGCGGACGACGTCGGCGGCGGCGGCGGAGTTGTGGCCGCCGAGGGTGGCGTCGAGCCACCCCGCGGGAAAGAAGATGTCGCCGGTGCGCTGGACCTCGGCCAGGAGATCGAGGGCGGGTCCGATGAACCGCCGGGAGTGCTCGGCCCTCAGCGGGTGGTGCAGGTATCCCAGCCCGGCCAGCACCCAGGGCTCGCGCTCCCGGTTCGCGGCCTCGCGCAGGCCGGCGAAGAACCGCTCCCGCACCGCCGGGTCCGGGGAGAGGGCGGGCCGCAGGAACTCGAACCGGGCGAGCCGATCCGGGTTCTCGATGCGGGCCGCCTGCAGGGCCAGGACCTCCTCCGTTCCCGGCGCCCCGCGAACCGCGAGGGCGGCGGCGAGGGCGGTGTAGTCCCGCTCGGAGAGGGTCACGCCCGGCACCGTCTCGTCCTCCGCCCAGATGCGCCGCAGCCGCGTCACGCCGGCGGCGGTCCGGACGAGGCCGTGCCACGCCCTGAAGTAGGCGGCCTTCAGCGTCGACTCCACGCTGTTCTCCACCCCGCCCCAGAGTACGGCTTCGACCCGAGGCGCGGCCGCCCGGCGCGCCTCGTCGGTCATGAGCGACCAGTACGTGGTCGAGAGGTAGCCGAGCATCCGCTGGGCGTTCTGCTCGATCGTCTCGGACTCGAGTCCGCGCAGCAGCAGCTCGAACCAGTCCGGGACGGGGACCTCTCCCTCGATCACCCCGTCCCACAGCGTGCCCCAGGCGATGCCCCGGGTCAGCGCGTCGGCGATGTCCGGGAGCGCCGTCATCAGGAACGCGGTGCTGGCCTCGTCGAGCCGGAAGCGGCCGTACTCCACCCCGCTCGCGTTCGGCAGCACGAAGCGGGGCGCCGGCCGGTCGAGGTCGACCGAGGCGGCGCCGCCGGAGAGCAGCACGGACTCGCGGACCTCCGCGTCGCCGTAGTCGAGCAGCAGCTCGATCTCCTGCGGCCAGAGACGCGCCCGCGCGGCCGGGTCCGACTGCTCGACGGTGATGCGGCCGCCGGGGTCGCCGTCTCCCGCTCGGCGCCGCACGGTGACGGTCGGGCGCCCGGGCTCCTCCACCCACACCGCGCTCCACGACCGCAGATCGGTCCCGGTGCGCCGATCGAGGATGTCGATGAGGTCCGGCCACGTCGCGTTGCCGTATTCGAACGTCCGCAGGTACTCGCGCAGGCCGTCGCGGAACCGCTCCTCCCCCACCAGGCGCTCCAGGTGCCGCATCACGATCGGCGCCTTCTGGTAGATGATCGGCCCGTAGAGCGCCCCCGCCTCCTTCAGGTTCTCGAGCGGCTGCCGGATGGGATTGGCTCCGGCGGTTCGGTCGATCCCGTAAGCCGCGTGGTGATGCGCGAGGAAGAACCTCAGGTCGTGGTCCACCTCGGGGAACGACGGATGCACGATCTTGGCGGCGAGGAAGTTCGCGAACACCTCCTTCGTCCAGACGTCGTCGAACCAGTTCATGGTGACGAGGTCGCCGAACCACATGTGGGCGGTCTCGTGGGCGATGAGGCTGGCCCGGCCGAGGTACGCGGCCTGGGTCGCCGACTCGTCCAGCATGAGGCTCGACGCGCGGTAGAAGATCGAGCCGGGATGCTCCATGCCGCCGTACTGGAAGGGGGGAACGAGCACGAAATCGAACTTGCCGAACGGATAGGGAATCGCCGTGTAGTCCTCGAGCCAGTCGAGGGCGGCGGCGTGCAGATCGAAGATGGCTTCCCGGTTGCGCGCCACCTTCGCGGCGTCGGTCTCGCGGTGGAACATCCGCATCCGGCGGCCCGCCCGGTCCGCCGTCTCGACCTGGAAGCGGCCGGCCGCGAACGCGAACAGGTACGTCGGAATCGGCTCGGTTTCGGCGAAGCGCCAGGCCGCCGGTCCCTCCCCTCCCGCCGTGCCCGGCGCCTCGACCGTCTCCCCGTTGGCCACCGCGACCCAGCCGGCGGGCGTCTCCAGGCTCAGCTCGAAGCGCGCCTTCAGGTTGGGTTGGTCGAAGAGGGGCAGCGAGAAGTGCGCCCGGTCGGGCACGAAGAGCGTGTAGAGGAAGTCGTCGTTCCGGTTCAGGGCCTCGTCGCCCGCCTCGAAGTCCAGTGCGACCCGGTTCTCCTCGTCCGGACGCAGGGCGGCGGCGGGAACGACGACGTGGTCGTGCCGGGCCGCCCAGTCGACCGCCGCGCCGTTGGCCCGCACCGCACTCACCCGTTGGGACGGGTCCTTGAAGTCCAGCACCACGTCGAGGCCCCGGGGGTCGGACCACGTGAAGCGGATCTCGACGGTCCCGGCGACGGGCGCGTCGCGCGCGCGGGGAACCCGGAGGTGGTAGCGGTAGCGCAGGCCGGACACCGTCGCCGCGCGGTGCTCGGCCAGGGCCCAGGACACGCCCTCGTCGATCTCGATCGGCGGCATCGCCTGCTCCCCGGACACGCCGCGCACCGCGCACAGCCCCAACGCCGCCGCGACCGCGAGACACCGAGCCGCACGCTTCGATGGCATCATCCCCGTTCTCCGGACTCCGGCGCTTCCCGGCCTCCGCCACTTCCTGCGCGGGGGACTGCTCCGGGTCGCGCCGAAGCCAACCGGACCCGACGCTTCCCCCGGCCTCCGTGGCCACCTCTTTCGCGGGCTTGCTCTCGTCGAGCCTGAGCCAACCGGGACTCGACGCTTCCCTTATCGCCTGCGCAGGGATTTCGCCGAGGCCGACCGGAGTCGACGCATCCCTTATCGCCTGCGCGATCGCCTGCGCGGGGATTTGCTCGGGTCGCGCCGAGGCCGACCGGAGTCGACGCATCCCTTATCGCCTGCGCGGGGATTTGCCCGGGTCGCGCCGAGGCGGACCGGACTCGACGCTTCCCGGCCGCCCCGACGCCTCCCCCCCCCACGACCCGATCGCGCCTACGTCGCCCGGTTGGGATCGGCGCGGCCACTCCTCCCCGGATCCGGCGGCTCGGGCCCGGGTGCGGGACCGGGCGGCGGGCGGGGCCACGACGACCCCGGACGTCGCGGCCGCGGTCAGAACTCCACGGCGCAATCGCCGACGTACTGCTCCGGCCGCGAGGTGAACCCCACGAGCCGCGTATCCGTGTACTCGTGGCGGGTGTGCACCGCCATCATCCGCCCGTCCGCCGTCTCCCGGTCGATCACCGTCGTCGTGTACAGCGGTCCCACCGTGAACATCTGGACGAGGTGGAGGTAGTCGCCGGTCTGGCGCACGATGATGTGCGAGGCGCCATAGGGGCCGACGATGGCGGCCGTGGCGCCGTCGGCGTCGATCTCCTCGAAGCGCAGTGACAGCGTCGAGGGCTCGACGCTCGCGTCGGCCTCACCCTCGGACCAGTCCGCGGTGGCGATCACCGTGAAGGAGCAATCGAGGGCGGTGGCGTCGTACAGGTCCTGCGCGAAGGCGCCCGGGGACGCGGCGAGGGCGGCGACGAGCAGCGCGGCGGCGGTCGCGCCGGGTCTGATGCGCGGCATGGGTCCTCCCGTTGGGGTAAACTTCGGGCAATTCTATGAGAATTCCCATCCTCGCGCTGCTGCTGGCCGGCGTCGTGGTCGTCGAGAGCCAGTCGCCCTTCGATCCGCTGCTGCAGGAACAGCTCGGCAAGCTGTTCCCCCGGGCGGCCTCCTTCTCGCCCAAGGAGGGGTCGCCGCCCCACTTCAAGGCGTTCGCCGGCAACGGCGACATCGTCGGCTTCGCCTTCTGGACCACCGAGCTCGAGCCGCTCGAGCGCGGCTACGACGGCCCCATCCAGGTGCTGGTAGGGGTCGACCTCGACGCCGAGCTCACCGGCATCATCGTCGCCCGGCACCACGAGCCCTACGGCTACTTCTCGATCGACACCCCCGAGTACGGCGCGCAGTTCGTCCGGAAGAGCGTGCGCGACCGGTTCCGGGTCGGCGCAGACATCGATTCGGTGGCCACCGCCACCATCACCGTCCGCAGCGCGACCCGGGCGGTGCGGAACGGGGCCCGGCGCATCGCGCGCCAGTTTCTGAGCCCCGAGGGGGGCCTGCGGTGAGCGCACCGGCAGCGGCGCGGCAAGCCTCGGGAATCTCCCTCCGTTGGCTGCTCGACGCGAACGCACCGGGCGCCTGCCGCTGGCTCCTCGTCCTGGCCCTGTTTCTCTGCGGGATCGGGCCGTCCGCCTCCGCCGCAGAGCACGAGCAGACCGAACCCGCCGCCTCTTCCCCCACCGGGGCGGCGCCCGGCCCGGTTTCGGCGCCGCGGCCGGTGCCCCCGGCCGTCCCCGCCACGCCCGGATCCGTCGCCGCAGCGCAGAACGAGCCCGCGGCCATCCCGGCGGCGCAGCCCGGACCCGCGTCCGGCGCGGCGGCAGAGCCGGAGCCCGGGGTCCCTTCCATCGGGCAGTCCGCAGACGGGGCCGACGAGGCGCCGGCCGACGACGACGGGTGGGACTTCGAGGAGGAAGACGACGCCTGGGGCTTCGAGGACGAAGACGAGGGCGACGACGCCTGGGGCTTCGAGGACGACGAGGGCGACGACGCCTGGAGCTTCGGGGACGGAGAGGAGGAAGCCGAGACGTGGGGTGCGCTGCTCCGCGATCAGGCCGCCGATCTCGTGTTCTTCACCGCCTTCGTGGCGCTGGTCATGGTGGGCTTCTTCCGGAAGAGCGTCCCCCTCAAGTACGTGACCCTCGCCGCCGCCGTCGCCTACCTGGGGTTCACGAAGAGCCAGCTCATCTCGGTCGTCAACGTCTACGGGTTGATGACCGGGAACATGCCGGTCTTCCGCTACAACCTCGCCTGGTACCTCTTCGCGGGGTTCACCGTCGTCACCACCGTGCTCTGGGGACGGCTCTACTGCGGGCGCGTCTGCGCCTTCGGGGCGCTGACCCAGCTCATGGACCGGGTGGTCCCGGCCCGGCTGCGGGTCGAGGTGCCGCGGTGGCTCGAGGAGCGTGCGGCCTGGATCAAGTACGGCCTGCTGGCGGCGACCCTGACGTACTTCCTGGCCACCGCCGACATCCCCGCCTTCCGCTTCGTCGAGCCGTTCTGGATGTTCACCCTCCGGGGCACGACCGCGATGTGGATCGGGCTCGCGGTGCTGCTCGCGGCCACGGTGTTCGTGCGCAACCTCTACTGCCGCTTCCTGTGCCCGGTGGGGGCGTTCCTGGGGATCCTGTCGAAGGCGACGGTCTTCCGGATCAAGCGGTGGAAGGAGTGCGACACCTGCAAGATCTGCGAGAAGGCCTGCGAATGGGGCGCCATCCGCGGACCCGAGATCGTCATGACCGAATGCGTCCGCTGCGACGACTGCGAGCGGCTCTACGCCGACGTGAAGAAGTGCCCCCACTGGCTGCTGCTGCTGCGCGCCAAGCGGAAGCAGCGGCAGGCGGCGCCTTCGATCATCCCGGTCCGGCCGGTCGCGTCGACCTGATTCACGAAGCGAGGACACGATGCCGATCTACGAGTACGAGTGCCGCGGCTGCCGGAACCAGTTCGAGCTGCTCATCCTGCCGGGCACCGCTCCCGCGTGTCCGACGTGCCGGGGCACCGACCTGGAGAAGCTGCTCTCCATCTCGTCGGTCAGCTCCGACGGGACCCGGCAGCGCAGCCTGGGCCTCGCCCGCCAGGCCGCCAAGAAGATCCAGCGCGACAAGGCGCACGCCGAGCACGAGGCGTACCACCACCATCACCACTGAGGGTCTGACACCTCGGGACGCGCGGTCCACACCTCAGGACGCGCGGTCGACGCCTCGGGGCGCGCGACACCTACGGGCGAAGTCGGTGCTTTCCGGACGAGCGGGCGACACGTCCGGGCGGGCAGCCGACGCCGCCGGAGGCGCCAAGCTCCGCAAGGCGCGGCGTGCCCGGTGCTGCCACGCCGCGCTCAAACGCTGATCTCGAATGTCCGGACCGGGGGAAGCCCGGCGGCCTGAGAACCGCCGGGCTCCGGGTGGGGCTCGTCTACACGTCCGACAGGTGCTTCAACTGGCCGGTGCTGTCCCCGAGTTGCTCGGTCGGCACCCCGACCTTGTCGAGCAGGCTGAGCTGCAGGTTGGTCAGCGGCGTCTCGTCGGCCACGCGCACGTGGCGGCCGCCGCGCATGCGCCCGGCCGAGCCGCCGACGAGCACGATCGGCAGGTTCACGTGCAGGTGCTGGTTGCCGTCGCTGATGCCGCAGCCGTAGAGCATCATCATGTGGTCGAGGAGGCTGCCGTCGCCGTCCGGCGTCTCCGCGAGGCGCCCGACGAAGTACGCGAACTGCTCGATGTGGTGCCGGTTCAGCTTGGCCAGCTTCTCCATCTGCACGGGGCGGTTCTGGTGGTGCGAGAGCCCGTGGTGGGGGTCGGGAATGCCCAGCTCGGGATAGGTCCGTGGGCTGACCTCGCGCGACATCATGAACGTGATGACCCGGGTCATGTCGGTCTGCAGGGCCAGCAACTGCAGGTCGAACATGAGCCGCGCGTGCTCGGCGAAGGTGTCGGGGATGCCCCCGGTGGGCCGGGCCAGCTCCGGCAGCTCGACGTGGCTCTGCAGCTCGGCGAGCCGGATGCGCCGCTCGATGTCGCGGATGGCGTCGAGGTACTGGTCGACCTTGTCGCGGTCGGCGGGCGCGAGGGTGTGCCGGAAGTCGTCGACCTCGTGCACCAGCGAGTCGAGGATGCTGCGGTCCTCGCGGATGCGGGCGAGCCGGGCCGCCTGGCTGGTGTCGTCGGTGTCGCCGAAGAGCCGCTCGAAGACCGCCCGCGGCTGGTTCTCCATCGGCAGCGGGGTGGTCGGGTTGCGCCACGACAGGGTGTTGGCGTAGGCGCAGCTCCAGCCCGCCTCGCACGCCCCGATGAGCTCGTTGGGATCGAGGGCGAGCTCGAGCGACGTGAGCTGGGTGTCCTGCCCGATCTTCGCGGCCGCGATCTGGTCCATCGACGTGCCGCCGCGGATGTCCGGCCCCTCGGTCTTCTTGGGATGCACGCCGGTGAGGAACGCGGAGGCGGCGCGGACGTGGTCGCCCGTCCCCTCGCCGGGCAGCGGGAACATCGGCTCGCTCTCGAGCCCGCTCACCACCGTCACCTGGTCCTGGAACGGCGCGAGGGGGGCAAGGGTCTGCGGCAGGATGAAGTCGCGCCCCTCGGCCGCCGGCGTCCACTGGTCCATGATGACGCCGTTGGGGACGTAGCCGACGTAGAGCCGCGCCTGCGGCCGCGCCGCGGTGTTGCGCATCGCCGACAGGGCCGGCACCATCCCGTCGAGCAGCGGCAGGGCCAGGGTGGCGCCGACGCCGCGCAGGAACGTCCGCCGGGGCAGGGCCATCTTGGTGATGATCATGACGCGGGACCTCTCCTCATCTGAAACGGCACGCTGCGGGCGATGCCCGCGACGATCGCCGACCAGCGGTAGTCGTCGACCGCGGCCTCGCGGACGACGCGGCGCACCGCAGGCGCATCGTAATACTCTACACCGCGCCCGAGCCCATAGGTCATCAGCTTCTCGGTCACGGTGGTCACGAAGCTCTCCGGCCGCTTGAGCAGGGCCGCGGCCAGCGACTCGGGCCCGTCCACCGGGGTGCCGTCGGCGAGCTCGCCGGCCGCGTCGACCGGGGTCCCCGCCTCGGTCACCGTCCGCCAGCGGCCGATGGCGTCGAAGTTCTCGAGCGCGAAGCCCAGGGGGTCCATGACCCGGTGGCAGCCCGCGCACGCGGGGCTCTGGCGGTGCACCTCGAGGCGCTCGCGCACCGAGCGGGGCGGCTCGCCGCTGTCGTCGTTCTCGGCCAGCGCGGGCACGTCGGCCGGGGGCGGCGGGGGCGGCGAGCCGAGGATGTTCTCGAGCAGCCACTTGCCGCGGACCACCGGCGAGGTGCGGTGCGCGTAGGAGGTCACCGTCAGCAGGCTCCCCTTGCCGAGGAGGCCGCGCCGCGGCGACAGGCCGCCGTCGAGGGCGACGGGCCGGAAGTGGTTCCCGTAGACGTTGGGAATGCCGTAGTGCTCGGCCAGCCGCTGGTTGACGAACGTCTCGTCCGACGTCAGCAGCTCGAGGACGCTGTGGTCCCGGCGGATCTGCCGGTCGAGGAACAGCTCCATCTCGCGGGCCATCGCCTCGCGGAGGTTGGCGTCGAAGTCGGCGAAGGCGTAGGGGTCGGGGGCCACCAGGGCCATGTTGCGCAGGTACAGCCACTGCCCGCCGAAGTTGTCGACGAGCGACGCGGCCCGGGGGTCGGCCAGCATGCGCTCCACCTGGGCCTCGAGCACGCCCGGCTCGCGCAATGCGCCCCGGTCGGCGAGGTCGAGCAGCTCGTCGTCGGGAATGCTGCTCCACAGGAAGAACGACAGCCGCGCCGCGAGCTCGTGCTCGCCGACGAGGTACGGCGCCCCCGGGGCCGCCCCCGCCGGGTCGCGCTCGCGCCGGAACAGGAAGTCGGGGCTCACCAGCACCCGGCGCAGGGCCATCTCGATGCCCGCGTCGAAGTCGCCGCTCTCGCGCCCGAGGTGGAAGAAGCGCAGCAGCATGTCGAGGTCGCCGTCGTCGAGCGGCCGGCGGAACGCGCGGCGTCCCAGCGCCCCGAGAATCTCCCGCGCGCAGGCCACCTCCTCGGGCCCGGACGGCGCCGCCTCGGCCGGGGGCCGGCAGACGAAGATGGCGCGCCGGCTCGGCGTGTCGCCGCGGCCGGTGACGTCGTAGGGCCCCCGCAGCTCGATGCGGCCGATGCCCGGGTCGTGGCTCTGGTCGCCGGCGTACTCGTAGCTCGTCACCGCGTAGTGCGGCCGGCGCATGCCCTCGAGCACCGCCGCCTGGTCGACGAAGGTCACCGCGAGCACGTGGGGGCCGGCGGGGACCGTGAAGCGCACCTCCTGCGCGTCGTCGGCCGAGTTCCGGTAGTCGCGGCGCTGCTCGGCCCCCGAGGCGTCGAGGAGGGGGCCGCCCACGGTCAGGGTCTCGACGAGGGCCCCGTCGAGCCGCACCTCGAGCTCGTGCTCGTCGGCGAGGCCGCGCAACCGCCCGTCGTAGGTGCGAGCGAGGTAGATCCTGACGACGTACTCGCCGTCCACGGGGAAGGTGTGGCGCACCGCGAGCCCGCCCCGCGAGCCGAACGGCAGGTCGTCGCTGACCCGCGCGTCCTGCTTCAGGTACTTGTCGACGGTGAAGATCTCCGTCGACGGGGCGAGGTTCGGGTCACCCACCGCGAGCCGGCTGATCTTCCGCGCCGCCGACAGGTAGCGCTCGGTCAGCATGGGCGACACCGACAGCACGTCGGCGATGTTGTCGAAGCCGTAGCCGGAGTCGTCGGCCGGAAGCAGCGCCCTCGTGTCGACCTCCAGCGCGAGGAGATCGCGGATGGCGTTGGCGTACTCGGCGCGGTTGAGGCGGTGGACGGCGGGTCGCCGGCCGGGGTTCGGGTCGGCCGCCGCGACGGCGTCGATCGCCGTCTCGAGGCGGGCGACGACCCCCTCGTACTGCGCCTCGCTCGGGCGAGGCCGGCCGGCCGGGGGCATCGCGCGGGTGCGCAGCTTGCGGATCACCTTCTCCCACAGCTCGACCTCGCCGGCGTGCCCGCCGACCCGGTCGAGATCGACGCCCTGCAGGGAGACGCCCGCGGTCAGCGTGCGGTCGTTGTGACAGCCCACGCAGTAGCGCGTGAGGAGAGCGCGGTCGTCCCGGGGAGACTGCGCCAGCGCGGCGCCGATCCCGCCCCCCGAGAACGACAAGACCGCCGCTGCCAGGATCGCGAGGAAGCCCCGTGTACTGACGTGACCGTATGCCATGTTCAACCGTTGATGAAGTTGTCCGGGTGACCCGCCGCTGCATTATCATGAAGGCCACGACGGCAGTCAAGCGAGGGCGCGGGGCCACCGCTCGGGCATCCGCACCATGAACAGTGACGATAATGAGACCGAGAACCATGCAGGTACACGGATCAGCGGCGGCCGCCATCGTGATCGCGGTCCTGACGACGGCGCTCTCCATCACGTCCCACGCGCAGCCAACCTTCGGCGTGCCCGACCTCGTGGCGGCGGCGAGGAACAGCGATCACGAGGCGGTCGGGGCCCTTCTCGAGGCGGGCGCGGACCCCGACGTCGCCTACGGAGACGGCACCACCGCCCTCCACTGGGCGGCGCACCGCGACGCGCACGCCATGGTCGTCGACCTGCTCGCGGCCGGCGCCGACGTGAACGCCCGGGACGACCACGGCATCACGCCGCTGTCGCTGGCCTGCGTGAACGGCAACCGGCTGGTCGTCGACACCCTGCTCGCGGCCGGCGCCGACCCCAACGCCGCGCGCGGCAACGGCGAGACGCCGCTGATGACGGCCGCGAGGGTCGGCAATCTCGACGTGGCCCGGAGCCTGATCGCGGCGGGGGCCGACCCCAACGCCCGGGAGGCCACCCTCGGGCAGACCGCGCTGATGCTCGCGGTGGCCGAGAACCACACCCCGGTGGCGCGCCTGCTGCTCGAGACCGGGGCCACGGTCTCGGCCCGCTCGACCAACCGGTTCACGCCGCTGCTCTTCGCGGCCCAGCAGGGCAACCTCGAGGCCGCCGACCTGCTGCTCGCGGCCGGGGCCGACGTCGACGAGTCGGCGCCGGACGGCATCGGCGGCAACACCAACGCGCGCTCGCGCTACGTGCCCGACACCGACGCCGCCGCCCTCCTCGTGGCCATCGACAGCGGCCACCCCGAGCTGGCCCGCTTCCTGCTGGCGCGGGGCGCCGCCCCCGACCACGACGGCGCCGGGCGCACCGCCCTGCACGCGGCCGTGCAGCGGAAGATGCCCGAGGTGGTGGCGGCGCTCCTCGAGCACGGCGCCGACCCCGACCCCCGGATGACGAAGCGGCTGCCGTTCGTCTCCCGGCGCATCACGCAGGGCCACGGGCTGTCGCCGTCCAACATCGGGGCCACCCCGTTCTTCCTCGCGGCCAGCTACAACGACCTCGAGAGCATGCGGATCCTCGTGGCGGGCGGGGCCGACCCGACGCTGCGGGCGGACGACGAAACCACCGCCCTGATGGTGGCTGCGGGCGGCGACTACGTGGAGGGTGCGGACAAGTACGGCGTCCGGTGGTTCGGCGACAACCTGCCCCTGCAGGAGTCGGCCCTCGAGGCGGCGAAGTACCTCCTCGAGCTCGGCCTAGACATCAACGCCAGGAACATCCACGAGCAGACCACGCTGCACGGCGCCGTCTACCTCGGCGGGACCCTGCTCGTGCCGTACCTCGTCGAGCAGGGGGCCGAGATCGACGTCGTCAACGTCCGCGGGCAGACGCCCTGGATGGTCGCGGCGGAGGGCGAGTACCGGTCCGGCTCGTTCTACACCCACAAGGAGACGGGCGAGGTGCTCGAGCATCTCGGGGCCGACACCACCCTGGGCGAGGACCTGGGGCCCAATTTCCGGGAGATCCTGGCCGCCCGCGAGCAGCAGTAGTCCGCTACGCGAGACTCGCCAGCAGCGCGTCGACGCCGGCCTGGGCCACGACCTCGTCCTGGTCGGGGGTGCCGGAGCTGCAGCCGATGCCGGCCACGATCTCGTCGTTCACGAACACCGGCAGGCCGCCGGCCACGATCATGAAGCGCCCCTGGTTGCTCACGTGGATGCCGAAGGCGGGGCCGCCCGGGCCGCTCACCTCGCCGTAGGCCCGCGTCGAGCGCCGCGCCGCGGCCGCGGTGAACGCCTTGTTGATGGCGACGTCGATGCTCGTGATGCGGCCGCCGTCCATGCGGTGGAACATCAGCAGGCTGCCGTTGTCGTCGGTGATCGCGATGTCCATGTCGACGCCGATCTCGCGCGCCTTCGCCTCGGCCGCCGCCATCATGACCCGCGCGTCGTTGAGGGTCAGCTTCTGGGCTGTTCGCATGTGGTCTCGTCCTCCCGCCGCGAATTATAGTCAGCCCGCCGCGGGCGCCCGCGGCGGGATCGGTCCGCCGGACGAGGCGGGCATAGCCGAGCCCGCCCCGTGATAGGATGCGGCGTCATGAAACGAGCACTGCGTCACTGCGCTTTCGCGGGGGCGATCTTCGCCCTTCCGCTCGCCATGCCGACCGAGGCCGCCCAGGAGAGAGAACCGGTGGAAGTCGCAAAGCTGGGGCCGCAGGTCGGAGAGCTCGTCCCCGACTTCTCCCTGCCCGACCAGAACGGGCGCATCTGGACACGTGACTCGATCCTGGGGCCCAACGGCGCGATCCTGCTGTTCCACCGTTCGGCCGACTGGTGACCGTACTGCAAAGCGCAGCTCGTGGAGCTGCAAGACCGTCTGGAAGAGCTTCGTGGGCGGGGCCTCAGGGTCGCCGCCATCAGCTACGATTCGCAGGAAGTGCTCGCCGACTTCGGCCGCCGGCGCGGCGTCACCTTCCCGCTGCTCGCCGATGACGACTCCAGGGTCATCACCGACTTCGGCATCCTGAACACCGTCGCCATCGAGGCCCAGGGCCCCAACGGCGACCACCCCGACGTGGTGGCCGACGTGGCGAAGTACGTGTCGGTGTTCGGGGCAGGCTCGAACATCGTCGGCACGCCGTTCCCGGGCACCTTCATGCTCGACGGCGAGGGGCGAGTGACCGCGCGCTTCTTCGAGGAGTTCTACCGCGAGCGGAACACCACCGCGAACGTCATGCTCCGGCTCGGCGAGGGGCTGTCGCCCATCGAGGCCATCGAGGGCGAGACCGCGCACCTGCGGTTCACGGCGTACGCCAGCGACCCGGCCATCACCGTCGGAACCCGCTTCTCGGTCGCTGTCGAGATCGAGCCGAACCCCGGCATGCACCTCTACGCCCCGGGGGCCGACGAGCTCGGCTATCGCGTGATCGGGATGTCACTGGCGCCGGTACCCCACGTCCGCTTCGAGCCGGTGGAGTTCCCGGCGTCCGAGATCTACCACTTCGAGCCCCTCGACGAGCACGTGCCCGTCTACCAAGCCCCGTTCACCCTGCTGCAGGAGGCGGTGGTGTCCGGCGAGCCGGGCGTCGAGGAGGCCCTCGCCGAGGTCGACGCGGTGACCCTGTCGGGCACCCTCGACTACCAGGCGTGCGACGACCGGCTCTGCTACGACCCGGTGTCGGTACCGCTGTCCTTCACCTTCGAGGTCGACCTGCTCGACCGGCAGCGGGCGAACCGGTAGCAGGCCGGATTCCCCGGTGTTCGCGCCACAGTATCGGCGCGGACACCGGGCACGTCGCTGGCTCCTCGCCGCTCCCGCCGCCCGCCACCGGTAGCCCGGTCCGCTGTCCACGCATCCGGACCGCGGGCCGGCCCGGCGCAATTCGGCGCGGCGACGCCGCAGCCGCCTCCAGATACCGGCCGACCCGGACGTTGGAGTGGCCCCTCCGCCAAGGCCCGCGATCCGGCACCTGGAGCGGCACGGCGCCAGCGCCATCTCCCGCTCGAACCCATGCGGCCGGACGGGCACGCCTGGAGCGGCGGGCCTGCAAGTCGGCCAATGCGGCCAGAGTTGAGCGTTGGCCCCGGGCGCGCTTTGCGCAGCGTCACCCGACAGCCCGGCTCACAGTTCCATCACCCGGCAGTGGTTATCATGTAACGGACGTGGAACTCCGACGTTTCAGTGTCGAACGGTACAAGGGCTACGCACGGCTCGCCGAGGTGGATCTGGCTCCGCTCACCATTCTGGTGGGGCCCAACAACTCGGGCAAGACCGCGCTCGCCCAAGCGATCCAGTTGCTGGCCGGCGGGCTGACTCCGCCGGACGGCGACGCGCGGGAACCGCTGCCGCTGGAATCCGGTGGGCTTCGGCACGGGGAGACCTTCGCGGATCTGGTGACAGGGCGCCCCATGCACGGTCGGCTGCACCTCTCCCTCACCCTGGCCGACGAGGACCGTGAAGCGTCGCTCTCCACCACCGTCACGAACGTCATGGCGACGGGACGAACGCCCGAACGACAGATTTCCAACTGGCGCCTGCAGAGCGGCGGCCGGGAAGTGGTTGCGGTCAGGGGAGGGTTCAGTGAAACCGCCGAATACCGGATTTCTGCCCCGGGTGCATCGCCTGAACCTCGACCGCTGGTCTGGCGAGGGCTGCTCCCCGAGCACCCCCACGCGCTTGTGGAGTGGATCGCCCCGCACGTCGGCGCCCTGAAGACCTGGGCCGCGGGTGTTCGCCATCTGCGTTGCCCGAGGGGCCTCAACGCGTCTGGTGTGCTCGCGCCGGAACACGCTCCCGCGAGTATCGGCTCGGACGGACGCAATGCGGTGCTGGCCTTGGCCGCGGATGATGCGTTGCTCGAGTCGGTCGAGGACTGGTACCGCAGGACCTTTGGCGTGCCGATCGCCTTCCGTGCACAGGGCAGATACTTCGACTTGGGGGCAGGCACGCTGGTCGGGAACACCTACGTCGGCATCTGGCAGTCGGGCCGCGGACTCTCCCACGTATTGCCGGTCGTGGTCACGGCGCTGACGGCCCGTCGGGCAGGACCCGGTGTCGACGTGATCGAGCATCCGGAAGCCGAGCTTCATCCCGCGGCGCACGCGGACATCGCCGAGCTCCTGCTCGACAATCTCGCGGGGCCCACACGGCCGCTGATCGTCGAGACGCATTCGGAGATGATTCTGCTCCGCGCGCGGCGCTGGGTCGCGGAGGGAAGACTGCCGGCCGGGCACGTGCTGGTCTACTGGATCCATACGGAGCCGGGGCACGGATCCCTGCTGGAAAAGATCGGAATACGGGAGGACGGTGAGATGGAAACCTGGCCGGACGGCGTCTTCATCGAGGATTACGAGGAGATCCTCGCCATCCGACGCGCCGCCAGGCGCAGAACCGGGGGATAGCCGGGCGTGCGAATCGTCATCGACATCAGCGCCGCAAGGGACCCGGACGCGCACCGTTGGCTCGACCGCATTCTGCTCAGGATCGAAGACGGCTGGCACGTGTGGGATCTGACCGAGACGCCGGATGCGGAGACCATCGAGGCCACGCCGTGGGCCGGCGACCTCGGTCGGCAGGGCAATCGACTACGCGAGCTGCTCGTCGCAGCGACTCAACGCAGCGCCTGGACACTGGAGCCGCACACTCGGCGTTTGCGAGTGACTGCGCTTCCGGCCGCGCCGGATGAGCTCGCGCCCGAGCAGGCAAGCCGCCTGGCCGACGAGCCGCTCGTGATCCTCGTCGAGAACAGGGACAGCGACGGCGCATTCGTCGCACGGATCGTGACAGAGCTCGACAAGTCCCTTCATGGCATGTGGCGACGCGAGGGAGAACCGATCCGATTCGACAGCGTGGGTGGCAAGGGCCAGATACCGCAGGAAGTCGAGAAACGGGCGGGCGCAGTGCCGTATCGCCCGCGGCTCGTCGCCGTCATCGACAGCGACCGGAAGGGTCCGGGAGCCCCGGAGAGCAAGGACGCCCGGCGGCTGCGCGAGACCTGCGCCAAGCACGGGCTTCCCTGCTGGGTGCTCGCCAAGCGCGAAGCGGAGAACTATCTGCCCCGACCCCTCCTCCGCGCAAGACCCAACGTCGGCGCCGAACACGCAAGAACCAAGCACGCGAGAATAGTCGACGCATGGGAGAGACTCAGCAATAGACAGAGGGACTTCTTCGACATGAAGCGTGGTTTCCCGGAGAAACCCACGCCGATCGAGGAGGATCTGTTCGCCGACCTGCCTGAGGGCGACCGGCAGACTCTCGCCAAGGGATTCGGACCGAACGTGCATGAATGCTGGAGTGTGTGGCACGTGCGGGAGGTCAGGGGCGAACTGCTGGCTCTCGGAGGAGACGACCTCAAGCACGGTATCGAATTGATCCGCCGGGAGCTGTAGGCATGTCCGACATCGAGAAGCACACCGAGGTCGTCCCGGAAGTCATTTTTCTGGGCAAGCTCGTGGAACGCGTCGCCGCTGGCAAGATCCGCGTCCCGAAGTTTCAGCGTGACTTCGTGTGGAGCCAACCAGACCTGAGCACGTTGCTTGACAGCGTTCGGCGCGGTTTTCCCATCGGCTCGATCCTCGTGTGGGACACGGAGAAGGGAATCCAGTCCACCCCGCGCATCGGTCCGCTGGAAATCCCTCCGGGTTCGGACGGATCGGTTGGGTACCTGCTCGACGGCCAGCAGCGCGTCTCTACCCTTGCAGGAACGCTACGGTTGAGCGACGCCATGGACCCGATCGTGGATCACATCGACTGGCGCGTGTACTACGACCTCGAGGACCAGACATTCATCGACCACCGCAGGCTGGCCCAACACTCGGATCCAAGATACTTCCCGGTGCGCAGCTTGCTCAACACGGCGGGATTCTTCGAGGCCTGCCGTCGGATACAGGACCAGATCGACGACGAGCGCCGAGCCCTCCGTTGGCTCGACGAGGCGGATCGCCTTTCGAGCGCCTTTCGAGACTACCAACTCCCGCTCATACACATCCGCGAGGCGGATCTGGAGAGCGCCGTCACGGTCTTCGCTCGCCTGAACCGCACCGGGCGCAAGATGGCCGCGGACGAGCTCGTGTCTGCGTTGACCTATCAAGAGGGAGAGTTCCATCTCGCCAGCATGCTGAACGGCTTCAAGACCGAGTTGAGAACAATGGGCTTCGGAAGCCTCGATCGCGTCTTCCTGCTAAGGTCGGTGCTCGCTGCTCTCGAGCTGGACATCTACGCCAAGGACTGGGCGGACCTGATGGTCAAGCCTGAAGTCCGCGAAAGGCTCCCGGAAGGGTTCAAGGCCGCCACGCAGGGCATCAGACTCGCACTGAAGATGCTCCGAGGCTTCGGGGTCACCTCCGACCGCCTGCTCCCCTACGGACTGCAACTCGTGCTGCTCGGGGAGTTCCATCGCATCTGCCCTCAGCCGGCAACAGAGACGGTCAAACTGCTGAGTCGCTGGTTCTGGGTGACGTCGTTCACCGGCTGGTTCGGCGGCGTGAACACCGCGCAGGCCAAGCGCGCCCTGGAGGAAATCCGGAATCTTGCGAGGAGAAGGAGCGAGACGTTCAGCGTGGTCGACTTCGAGACACCCGCGCAGGCATTCCCGGACCGTTTCGACACGAGAAGCGCCCGCGTGCGCGCATTCCTTCTGTACCTGGCGTCTCTTGGCCCACGGTCGCTCAAGGGCGACTGGGCCCTGAAACCAGGCCCGCTTCTGTCCCTCCTGGGAACCGACGCGGTTGGCTACGTGTGGTCCAACCCCGATCCGGCCGAACTGGTTTCCAGCCCGGCGAATCGGTTGTTCGTGGACGAGGATCACGTGGGCCAAGCGTTGCGCACGTTGCGCAAGCTGGCCGAACAGGACAAGGACACCCTTGAGAGGGTGCTCGAGACCCACGGTTTCCCGATCGACTGCATCGGTCAACTGCGGGACGATGACCGGCCCGGCCTGATCAAGGCGCGGCTGGCTACCCTCATCGACGGGGAGCGGACCTTCATGGTGGAAAGGGGCGTGACTTTGCCCGTGGAACAGACGGCGCCAACGATTGCGGACAGCGAGTCGTCGGACGACGAGTAGCGTTCACCTCGATCGCCCTCCGTCCAGGGAAGCGTCTGCCGCCGGAGCCGGAAGACGCCGGTGCCGGCCGGCTCAGCCTCGCTCTTCGCGCAGAGCCTCCAGCTCGGCGACCGCCTCGAGGTCCCGGACGCGTCCGGCCGACCGCTTCAGGTGAATCAGGCCCTCGAGGGTCACGCAGCGGCAAGTCACGCCGAACGCCGTCACCTCGGTGGTGTCGGGGAGGAGCTGCTCGTACGAGCCCGCGCCGACGATCTCTCCCAGCAAGTCGATGGGGCCGAGGGAGGTGGCCAGCGTGAAGTTGAGCCCGCGGCCGAGGGTGTCCGCGTCCCACCGGAAGGGAAGCCCGGGCGGGGCGCCGCGCAGGCGGGGCTCGTAGGGAGCCAGCGCGGTCGCGAGCCGTTCCAGGTTGTCGGATGTGCGCCGGTAGACCACGTCCACGTCCAGCGTCAGCCTCGCCGATCCGTGCACGGTGGCCGCCGCCCCGCCGACGAGGATGTACGCGACGCCGTGATCGCCGAGCGTGCGGAGGAGGGAGGCGAAGTCGGTCACGGTGCGCGCCGCGCCGCCCGGCCGGCCCTCTGCAGCTCTTCGGCGAGCCGCTGAAGGTCCATCAGCTGGCTCAGCCGGCCCTCGACGCTGAGCTTGAGGTTCTCGCGCAGCAGGGTCCGGTCGATGTCCTTCTTGTAGGCCTCGATGACCGGGTCGAGCAGGCCGCGGGAGCTCGGCGTCATACGGCAAGTCTATACCGAGCCGGGCGCTCCGCCGGCCGGCTCGGCGAGTCGGTGCGCCGGCCGGCTGCCGGCGCGAGCCTCTATCGCGTCGCCGTAGAACCAGGTGCCGTCGAACGGCACCAGGAAACACCTGCCCGGGGTTGCGCACTTGCGCGGCGCGGTCCCCGGCTGGTTCACTGCGTCAACGCACGTCGCTCGCCTCGCGAACACCCAGGTCGAGGGCGACGATGCGGGCGCGGTCGCGGGCATAGAGGGTGGTGCCGACGAGGGTCGGCACCGTCCACGACCGCGTGTCGAAGAGCTGCGTGGTCGCCAGCCGCTCGAGCCCGCTCGGGCTGAGGCGGACGAGCGAGAGGTCGCCGTCCTCCTCGAGGACGATCGCCTTCCCGTCCCCGTAGACCATCGTGGCGCGGCTGAAGCCGCGCTCGCGCCACGCGGTCTCGCCGGTCTCCATGTGGGTGGCGGTGAGGATGGCGGCCGCCCCCTGGCCGCTCGTGCCGTAGATGAAGCCGCCGATGCGGAGCACGTTCAGGAAGGTGAACCGCAGGCGGCGGTCCTCCCACAGCAGCTCCGTGTGCACGACGTCGCCGTCGGGCACGAGCCGTATGGCCTGGCTGCCACCGATGTAGCCGGACGAGAAGAACAGCACCCCGGTCTCGGGGTCGTAGTGGGGAATCTGGAAGTTGAAGTCGTTGCCGGCGTCGTGGGGATGGGCCCAGAGCACGTCGCCGGTGTCGGGGTCCATGCCGACCACCGCCTGGCCGGCGAAGACCACGGCGTGGGTCCGGCCGCCGACCGGGATCAGCCCCACCGGGGCGTGCGACACGAGGAAGCTGCCGCTCTTCCACACCACCTCGCCGTCGCTCTGGCGCAGCGCCATCACCGCCTGTCCGGGGCCGCCGACCTGCAGGAGGATGGTGTCCTTGTACGGCGTCGGGCTCATCCCCGACCCCGGCTTGATCATCGAGCGGATGAGCAGGGGCGGGGCCCCGAAGTCGGTGATGAGGTTCCTCGACCACAGCAGCTCGCCGGTCTCGGGCTCGAAGACGTGCAGCTCCTTGTTGCTGCCGACGGTGAAGAGGCGGCCGCCCTCGAGCAGCGGCGTCGCGTGCGGCCCCGCCCCCTGGCCGAAGTCCTGGTTCTTCGAGGCGTACTCGTACTCCCAGAGCGTCGCTCCCGTCGCCGCGTCCAGGGCGATGACCGCCTCGCGCGGCGTCCAGGGGGCGCCGCCGCCCTCGCCGTGGGAGACGCGGTACATGGTGAAGAGCCGGCCGCCGGAGACGAGGATCGACGAATGCCCGGCGCCGAGGGGCCGGCTCCAGATCTCGGGCGGGCCCGAGGGCGGCCACCGCTCGGCGAGGCCGGTCGACTCGGCCGTGAAGTCGCGGTTGCGCCCCGCCCACTGGCGCCACTCTCCCTCGTCGGCGCCCGCCGCCTCTACGTGGGCGCCCGCCGCTCCCTCCTGGCCGCCCTCCGTCGCGGCGGCCGGGAGGACGACCATGGCGGCCAGGCAGAGGACCGCGGCCGGGAGCATCCGGGTCGGTGCCTCGTATCGCGTCCCATGCCGGTTGAACGCCGACCAGAGCCGGCCGGCGGCCAGGAGCCTGCGCATCGGCGTCTCGCATCTCGTCATCGCGGCGCCCCCTCACGTGCGGCGCCCACGTCGGCGGCCGCGGGCAAATCCTGCGGGAACTCCTTGCACGGCATGGCCCACGTCTCGCAGGCGCCGACGGGGCGATCCGACCGGTAGACGAGCCGGTTGCGCGTCTCCCCCGCGGGCGTCCCGGTCGTCACCTCGATGGTGAGGGTCCCGCCGTCCGGGCTCAGCGACATGACCTCGTGCATGGTCATGTCGCCCTGCGTCCCCTCCGCCACCAGCCGCTCGCCCTCCCACCGCGACACCGCCCGCATGGTGGTGTCGCGGCCGACGGGCATGGTGAGCTCCCGCCCCGGCGTAAAGGACCAAGCCTTGAGGCCGTTGGTCTCGGCACCGACGATCACCGTCCCGTTGGCGGCATGGGTGATGAACAGGCGCCCCACGTCGTCGCCGCCGCGGCCGCCGCTGAACGCGGGCGCGGTGAAGTCGCTCGCCTCGCGGTCGAGCGTCCACATCCCGGAGAAATCGGGGCGCTGCGCGGACGCGAACCCCGCGACCAGGAGCAACCCCGCTACCGAACCGACGTATCTCGCACCGCTCACACGCATCCTCCTGCAGCCGGCTCTCCGGTTCAGTCTGGTCCGTTCCGCCCCCTTCTGCAAGCGCACTATAATCGGTGCGGCGGCTTGGCGAAGGCTCGTCCGAAGGTCGGCCATCGACCGACGGTGGTCGTGTATCCGACGAGACCCATCCGCGGACCACCCCGGCCCGGTCCTTGCATCCCATTCACGCGTGCCGATTCCGCCCGAGGCAGCCGGTCCCGAAACCCCGCAGGTCGACGAATCGCTCCTGCTCGAGACCCTCGAGCGGTACTGGGGTTATCGCACGTTCCGGCCCCTGCAGCGGGAGGCGATAGCCGCGAACCTGCAAGGCCGGGACTCCGTCGTCGTGCTGCCGACCGGCGGCGGGAAGTCGCTGTGCTTCCAGATGCCGGCCCTCGTCGACCCCGGCGGCGGGGTGGGTCTCGTCGTGTCTCCCCTCATCTCGCTGATGAAGGACCAGGTGGACGGACTGGTCGCGAGCGGGGTGACGGCCGGCGCCCTCAACGCCTCGATCACGCCGGACGAAAGGCGCCGGGTGTACGCCGACCTCGACGAGGGGCGCTGCCGGCTGCTGTACGTGACGCCGGAGCGCCTCGTGGGCGAGGGCGGCGAGGGGTTCCGGGCCCGGCTCCGAACCTGGGGCGTCCGATTCGTCGCGGTCGACGAGGCGCACTGCATCAGCCAGTGGGGGCACGAGTTCCGCCCCGAGTATCGGCAGCTCGCGCAGGTCAGGGACGACTTCCCGGGGGCCTCGCTGCACGCGTTCACCGCGACCGCCACCCGGCGCGTGCGCGAGGACATCGTCTCGCAGCTCGCGCTGCGCAGGCCGGAGGTGCTCGTCGGCTCGTTCGACCGGCCCAACCTGGTCTACCGGGTGCGAACCCGCACCGGGCTCAAGGACCAGATTCGCAAGGTGCTGGACCGTCACGCCGGAGAGGCGGGCATCGTCTACTGCCTCTCGCGGCGCGAGGTCGAGTCGCTGGCGGAATGGCTGGAAGAGCAGGGCCACCGCGCCCGCCCGTATCACGCGGGCCTGGCCGACGAGACGCGGCGGCGGCACCAGGAGGAGTTCCTGCAGGAGCGCGTGGACGTCATGGTCGCGACGGTGGCCTTCGGCATGGGCATCGACCGGTCGAACATCCGCTTCGTGGTCCACGCGGGGGCGCCGCGGTCGCTCGAGCACTACCAGCAGGAGTCGGGCCGCGCGGGCCGGGACGGCCTCGAGGCCGAGTGCATCCTGTTCTACTCTGGCGCCGACTTCGCCCGGTGGCGGCAGATGCTCGAGCAGAGCGGAGAGTTGACGGACACCGCGCGCCGGCTGCTGACCGGGATGTCGCGGTACGCCGCGGGCACGCGGTGCCGGCACCGCACCCTCGTCGAGTACTTCGACCAGCCGTACGAGCGCGACGCCTGCGGCGCCTGCGACTGGTGCCTCAAGGAGCTCGAGCGGGTCGACGACGAGCGGGTCCTCTGCCAGAAGATCCTGTCGGCGGTGGCCCGCCTCGGGCAGCGCTGGGGGGTCGGCCACGTCATCGACGTGCTGCGCGGCCGCACCACCGACGCCGTCGGCCGGGCGCGCCACCAGGGGTTGAGCACGTTCGGCCTGCTCGCCGAAGTCCCGGTCGCCGAGCTGCGCGGCTATCTCGACCAGCTCACCGAGCAGGACCTGCTGCTGCGCACGGCGGGGCTCTATCCGGTGCTCCAGCTCACCGACCGCGGGGTGGCGGCCCTGAGGGGCCAAGCCGAGGTCGAGCTCTACCGCCAGCCGCGGCCGGCGCCGGGCCAGCGCAAGCGCCGGCCCACGGACGACCCCGCCACCTGGGAAGGCGTCGATCGCGAGCTGTTCGACGCCCTGCGGCAGTGCCGCCTGGAGATCGCGCGGGCCCGCGGCGTCCCGCCCTACGTCGTCTTCCACGACAACACGCTGCGCGACCTCGCCCGCCGGCGGCCGACCACGCCGGAAGAGCTGGTGCAGGTCTACGGCATCGGCGCCAGGAAGGCCGAGGACCTCGGGCCGATCGTGCTCGACGTGATCCGGGAGCATCGCGGAGAACCGTCTGATCCCGTCTGAGCCGGCCGCGGGGCGACAGCACGTCCCCCTCGTCGCGGCAGCCTGGCGGGCGGATCGGCAACCGGGCCGCCGGCTACGCGGTCGCCGGGGACGGAATCCTCATCGACCGGCGCGACGCGCTCTCGTCACCGGCGGACCCGGCGCGGGCGGAATCCCCAGTTCGAAGAACGGCTCCGGCAGGTCGGTGCGCTCCCGAGCAAGCCGTTGAGATCGACTTCGATGCAACCTACAATTAACCCACATTTAACATTGCCGGCCGGTGCCGCGTCCGACGCCGGCCCCGGGGGGGGGACACGCTGATGAACACCATGCGAAGCATCGGACCTGTCACCTTCGTCGCCGTCATCCTCGCCACCGCCGGCCTGCAGGCGGGCGCGACGTCGACCCAACGACGCTCGACCCCGATGGCGGCGCAACCGTCCGCACTCTCCGAACCCCGGCCCACGCTGCTCGTCGCCGCACCCGGTGAGGTCGAGATCGAGATCCTGATAAGGCCGACCGAGCACTCCCGGGAGCTTCGCATCTTCGCCGACTCGGGCTCCTACTACCGCAGCACGAGCATCGGCCTGCGGGGCATCGACTCCGAGCCGCTGCACAGCTTCATCTGGCGCGGCTTCCCGGTCGGCGACTACGAGGTCGTGGGGGTCCTGCTCGACGACCGCGGGCAGGAAGAGGTGGTCGTGCAGGCGGCGTTGCGGGTCGTCGTTCGCTAGAGCCCGCCAATCGTCGCCTTCGGCGCCGCTTGGCGCCAATCGACCGTGCCAGGCGTCTGCACCGTTCCACGGCGCAGACGCCTGGTCGCGGAGGCTGGCCCGCAACAGGGCTGCCAGCGGGCTCCCCGGAGGGCACGGACGCGTGCCGTCCGGCGATTCTCCGGAAGCGCGACCCTGACCTGTGCGGCGTCCCGCCGCTTCCATTCGCCTCGCGAACACGGGTCCGGCCGCGAATGCGCGGGGGCGGGGCCGCCGCCCCGTTCCCCCGCGCGGCCCGGTCACGTCCGAACGCGGATGACCACGCGGCGGTTCTGGGCCCGCCCTTGCGCGGTATCGTTCGGCGCCACGGGGCGCTCCTCTCCATAGCTGTACACGTTCATCTTGTGCAGCGGCACGTTGTGCTGCTCGTACAGATAGCGCTGCACCGCCTCG
This sequence comes from Vicinamibacterales bacterium, assembly GCA_965207675.1. Taxonomy (GTDB): domain Bacteria; phylum Acidobacteriota; class Vicinamibacteria; order Vicinamibacterales; family UBA8438; genus JAJEEA01. The sequence goes on along the minus strand of CBDBMY010000011.1, from coordinate 296,198 downwards.
GCCCGGCGCATGCCCAGTCCGAGGTTGAAGTTGGCGCCGCCGATGGAGTCGGTGTGCCCCTCGATCTCGATGAACTCGTTCTGCCCGTCGGCGGCGAGCTGACCGATGAGCTGGTCGATCCTGGCCCGCGCCGCATCCGGCAGCTCGTCCTGGCCGATGGCGAAGTTGCCCTGGTCTTCGCTCAGGGTGACCTCGAGGATCAGCCGGCCGGCCGCCGCCGCCATCTCGTCGACGCGGACGCCGACCTCCCCCGCCGCCGCCGCCGCGCCGTCCGCCGACGCCTGCGCCATCTGGGCCGACTGACCGGCGGCCATCGCCCGCTGGTCGACCTCGCCGATGCGCTCCTCGTTCTGGAGGGCCCGCTCCTGGGCCTCCTCGACCGACACCGCCACCGAATCGATCTTGGCGTCGACGACGGCGGTCTCGGTGCGTACGAAACCCCGGGTCGCGCAGGCCGGCGCCACCAGCGCAATGAGCGCCGCCAACGTCACCACCTTCAACATCGTCACTCGCATGGTCTCTCCCTTGCTGCAGGTCGTCTGTCCAGTTTCGCCCTTCCCGCCACGTAGCCGCGGCGGGCGTGCACCGTCAGCCGATCGTCCAACGTCTGAAGCTCTATGGGGCGCCACCCCCGCCGAAAGCCGGGCCTGAACGTCACCACATACTGGTACCGGAGACCCGGCAGCAACTCTCCCACGGCTTCAAGCATATCCTCTTCCGTGCCCGTAGCGCGTACGCTCCCCCCGGTCCACCTCGCGAGGTCCGCGAGGGTGGCCGACAGGGCGGCGCTGTCGGACCCGCCCGCGCCGCCCGGCCCCTCGCGCCGGTCCAGGGGGCCGCCGACCGTGAGCAGATGAACCTGCACCGCGATGGCGCTCGCGACCCCCGACACCTCCTCCACGGAGCGACGGCTCCCGGTGTCCACGCCGTCGGTCACCACGAGCACTGCCCCGTGACGATCTCCGCTCCTCCCCACCAGAGTCGCGGTGTCGGCCACCGCGTCGTAGAGAGACGTCCTGCCGTACGGCCGTCCCACCACGTCCAGGGCGTCGAACCGCTCCAGGTCCCGGGTGAAGGGCACGATCTCCCGCAACGCGCTGTCGAACGTGAAGAGGGCCGCCTCGTCCCGGCCCGACTGCAGCGCGCCGACGACGGCCCTCACCGCGCTCCGGGCGCGGGCGATGTTGCCGTCGATCGCCATGCTGCCGCTCATGTCGAGCAGCACGGCGATGCGAAGCGGCGCGTCGCTCTCGAAGACGCTGCGGATGGGACGACCGAACCCGCTGTCGACGAGCCGGAAATCGCGGCACGCCAGCCCGCGCACGATGCGCCCCCGGGCGTCGCGCACGGAGACGTTGACGGTCACCATGTCGACGCCGGAGCTGAAGACCGGCGCCGCGTCGCGCGTCACCGGGCCGACCGCGCGCTGCGGGGCCGCGGCCAGGACCGGGGCCGACAGCAACAGCAGGCCTAGCACGGAGAGCTTGACGCCGGACATGTGCGCAACCGGTTCGGGAAGACGCCGCGGGCGTCGCGCCCGAAGCGTGTCGACTACGATTCTACGGGTTTTCGCGCCGGTTGTGCACGCCCCGCGCGGTCCGCGGGCCGGGACGGCGGAGAGGAGCGCAGGCGGGCAGGTCGCGCGCGCCCCTCGCGGTCCGCGGGCCGGGGGCGGCGCAGGAGACCGTGGCGGCCCATCGGCGCGACGAACCGATGGCGAGTCGATTGCACGCCGGTAGACAAGCTCCGGGAAGGAAAACTCGGCCGCGGGATCGGGTTACCCGAGAGGGGCCGCCGCATCACCGGGCGCCGCGAGGCGCGGGAACGTCAGGGAGGTGCGGCCGGCTCCAGGAACCGCACCGTCTCGCGGGCCGCCGCGCGCACCGCCGGGGGAATCGCGCACGGCGCGATGTCTCCAGCTGCCCCGTACACGTCCAGGCGCCGGATCTCCGCCACCAGCCGCGCCGCGAAGTCCGCCCGGCTCCGGTCCAGGTGCTCGAGAAGCGATCCGGCGGGGGGACATCCACGCACCTCCACGCCGGGATGCTGGCGGGCGAAGGTCGCGAGGCACCGCCGCATCGCGAACGCCTTGGCCACCAGCAGCGCGGACCGCGGCTTGTGTCCCGCCGCCTCGAGAACCGTCATGCCGAGCCGTACGTTCTCCAGCGTGTTGCCGGCGGCGACCTCGGTGACGACGGCCGAGGCGGGCACGCCCCGGCGCACCAGCTCGTCCCTGAAGACGAGCGCCTCCGGCTTGTCGAAGACGTGCTCGGTCATCGGGCCGGCCCGTCCCGACACGAGCACACGCGGCGCCCATCCCGCCGCGAAGAGCTGCGCCGCCCGCCGGGGCACCTCGAGTCCCCGGCTGCCGAACACGAAAATGACGTCGCTCGGCGCCGGCGGCTCGCTCGGGCACAGGTAACGCCAGATCGGCTGCAGCAGCCGCACGTACTCGCCCGCCTCGAGGCTCTCGATGCGCACGCCGATCCTCCAGCCCGCCGCCCCGCCGTCCGCGGCCCCCGCCCGGCGCCCGACCAATCCTGGCCCGGAGAGCGTCGCCTGCGGCTCCGCCCGTCGCCCGGCCGACCCTGCCAGGAGTCCGCACCGTTCTGCGGCGCAGGCTCCTGGCCCGCCCATCGTCGCCCCCGGCCCCGCGGGCGCCCGACCAGCCCCCCGGAAGTCGGCGCCGTTCACGGCGCGGACCCTGGGCGAGGGGCGGGCACGAGACGGTCGAACGCGGCCGGTCCGTACGCTATGATGGCCTGAACGACCTTCGACGGCTCGCAATCCTCACCCCGCCGAACCATGCCCGCGTCGCCACGACCCCTGCCCCCGGCCGAGCGATGGACGGGCGTCCGAGCGGGACGTGCGCGCGGCATCGGATGGGCGCTGTGCATTCTGCTCGCCACCGTGCTGCCGGGCGGCGGTCAGCCCGTCCCCGACGGCCTGACGGTCATCTCGCGCGACGGCCGGCGAACCCTGCCCACGGTCGACGTCGGCGGCCGCACCATGGTCGCGCTGACCGAGCTCATGGGACCCTTCGGCCTTCGCGTGGGCGACGACCGGCAGCCCGGGCGGCTGACGCTCCTGCGGGGGCCGGCGGTGATGGTGCTGACGGCGGGAGACGGCATCGTGTCGGTGGCGGGGCGGCTCGAGTCGCTGAGCTCGCCCCCGGTGGAGCGCAGAGGCGTCTGGTACGTGCCGACCGACTTCATCGGACGGGCGCTTCCCCTCATCTCGGACCAGCCGGTCGAGCTGAGGTCCAGCTCGGGGCTGGTGATCGTCGGTGACGTGCGCGTCCCGCAGGTGGTGGGCCGCTATCAGCGCACCGGGCGACGGTCGCGGCTGCGCCTCATGGTGACCCCGAACGTCCAACCCCGCATCGAACGGGCGGCCGGGCGGCTTCTCGTGACCTTCGAGGCCGATGCCGTGGATCTCGTCATGCGCGACTTCGCGCCCGACGATCTGCTGCGGCGGGTGACCGTCGACGACCGGCGCGCCCGGCTCGAAGCCGAGCTCGGCAACGCCTTCGGCAGCTTTGCCGCCGACAGCTCGCCCGGGCTCGGCGGCAGCCTGGAGGTGGTCGTCGAGCTGAGACCGGCGGCGGCGGCCCGCGTCGCCCCCCCGCCCGAACCCGACCCGCGCCCAACCGTGGAAGCGGAGGCCGGCATCGGGGGAGAGGATGCCGAGCTGCCGGCCCTGGCGGACTTCGCGGAGCCGTCGACGGTCAGCGCCATCGCCATCGACGCGGGCCACGGAGGCGCCGACGCGGGGACCCGCGGCCCCGAGGGCACGCTGGAGAAGGACGTCACCCTCGGCGTCGCCCGGCGGCTGCAGGCCGCCATCCAGCGGCGGCTCGGGCTGCGCGTCGTGCTGACCCGCTCTCGCGACGCCGACGTGACCCTGGACGAGCGCGCGGCCATCGCCAACAACAACCGCGCCGATCTGTTCATAAGCCTTCACGCGAACGCGTCGATGCGGGAGACCGCGACCGGGGCCGAGGTCTTCTATCTCCGCCCCGTCGAGTACGAGGACCCGGGCGACGCGCCGGCCGCGGGCGAACGGGTCCCGGTGGTGGGCGGCGGCACGCGGCGGCTCGACATCGTGCGCTGGGAGCGGGCGCAGCTCCGTTTCGTCGACCGGTCCGCCCTCTGGGCGCAGACCGTGGCCGAAGAGCTGAGCGCCCGGGTGCCCATGAGCCCGCGGGGCGTGCAGCAGGCGCCGCTGCGGGTGCTGGTGGGCGCCAACATGCCGGCGGCGCTGGTCGAGCTGGGGTTCATCTCGAATCCCGGGCAGGAGGTCCAGCTCGCCTCTCCCGCTTTTCAGGACGCTGTCGTCGACGCGCTGCTGCAGAGCATCATCCGTTTCCGCGACATGGTCGAGCAGGGCTTTCCCGAGGACGATCCGCTTGCCGAGGACCCGCTGGCGGACCTTGCGGACGGCCCGGCGGAAGGCCGGGAGCCGATACGGTGAGCGGCCGGGCCTGGCTCGCGAGAATCATGTTCGCGGCGGTTGCGCTGGGCGGCGCCTGGGTGATCTTCGTCGGGCTCCCGCGGTGGTATCCGGCCGAGGACCCGGCGATCGCGCCCGGCGGCTCGGCGGACCGGTCGACGGCGGGCGTGCAGACCGTGTCGACGCTGTTCTACGTCTCCGGCGACGGCATGCGGCTCGTCGGCGTGCCCCGCCAGTTGGCGCGACAGGCGAACCCGACCGCGCAGGCCCGCGTCATTCTGGAGCAGCAGCTCGCGGACCCGCCGGCCCCGCTGACCTCGCCCATCCCGCCCGGCACCAGGCTGCGGGCGGTCTATCTGACGGGCGACGGCGACGCGTTCGTCGACCTCACGGAGGAGGTCGCCCTCGGCCATTCCGGCGGGTCGCGGGAGGAGCTGTTCACCGTGTACGCCATCGTGAACGCACTGGCCACGAACCTCGCGGCCGTCGACGCCGTGCAGATTCTGGTCGACGGCGTCGAGGTCGACACGCTGGTCGGCCACGTCGATCTGCAGCGTCCCCTGAGACAGAACCTCGACCTGCTGGAAGCGCCCAGCGATGACTGGATGCCGGCCGACGACGCGCCGGCCGACCCGGATCGTTCGTCATGACCGCAACCGCCCGCAAGGATGCGCGGCCCCCGGACGAGCTCCGGCCCACGCGCCTGACCCCGCACTATCTCGACCACCCCGAGGGCTCGGTCCTCATCGAGGCCGGACGCACCCGCGTCATCTGCACCGCGAGCGTCGAAGAGAAGGTGCCGGTGTTCCTCCGCGGCGCCGGCAAGGGCTGGGTGACGGCCGAGTACGGGATGCTGCCCCGCGCCACGTCCACGCGCACCGCCCGCGAGGCGAGCCGCGGCCGGCCGAGCGGCCGCACCCAGGAGATCCAACGACTGATCGGCCGCTCGCTGCGCGCGGTCACGAGGCTCGAGGCGCTCGGAGAGCGCACCGTCTGGATCGACTGCGACGTCATCCAGGCCGACGGCGGCACCCGCACCGCGTCGATCACGGGGGGGTTCGTGGCGCTCGCCTTCGCGTTGCGCCGGCTGCGCGAGCGCGGCGCGATCGCCCGCATGCCCCTGACCGATCACGTCGCCGCGACCAGCGTCGGAGTCGTCGGCGGCAGCCCCCTCCTCGACCTCGCCTACGAAGAGGACTCGAACGCGGAAGTCGACATGAACGTGGTCATGACCGGGGACGGCCGCTTCATCGAGGTGCAGGGAACGGCCGAGGGCGCGCCTTTCTCCCGCACGTCGCACGACGCCCTGCTGGGGCTGGCCGAGACCGGCATCCGCCGCCTCGTCGAGATGCAGCGGGACCTGGTCGGGGCCCTGAACGCGTGACGGGCCCGGCGCCGTCGCGGCTGCTCGTGGCCACGACCAACCGCGGCAAGCTCGCCGAGATTCGCGACATCCTCGGCGGGACGCCGACCACCCTCGCCACGCTCGACGACCATCCCGGAATCGGCGAACCCGAGGAGACCGGCGCGACCTTCGCGGCCAACGCCCGCCTGAAGGCGCTCTACTACGCCGAGGCGACCGGCGAGCTCACCGTGGCCGAGGACTCCGGCCTCGAGATCGACGCGCTCGACGGCGAGCCGGGGGTGCGCTCGGCGAGATTCAACGGCGAGTCCTACGCGGACAAGTTCGCGGCGATTCGGCGCATGCTCGCCGAACGGGGCGCCGACGGCAGCGCGGCCCGCTTCGTGTGCGCGCTCGCCGTAGCCCGCCCATCGTCGCCTGACGGCTCCGCCGGGCGCCCAACCAACCCTCCAGGAGTCCGCACCGTTCCACGGCGCGGACCCCTGCCCCGCCCATCGTCGCCTGACGGCTCCGCCGGGCGCCCGACCAACCCTCCAGGAGCCCGCGCCGCCGCCGTCCTATGGGAGGCCGCGGGTGTCGTCGAGGGCCGCGTGCAGCTGCCTCCCCGCGGCGAGGGGGGCTTCGGCTACGACCCCATCTTCCACTACCCCCCCTACGGCCGCACGCTGGCCGAGGTGACCCCGGAAGAGAAGGCCGCGGTCAGTCATCGGGGACGGGCGTTCCGTCATTTGCGCCGCCATCTGACCGCGGGTGAGGCAGCTCGATGGTGAACACCGTGCCGCCGCCCTCCCGGTTCGCGGCCCGCACCGAGCCCTCGTGAAGGCCGATGAGGTGCTTGACGATGGCGAGCCCGAGCCCGGTGCCGCCGGGGTCGCGGGGCCTCGCGACGTCCACCCGATAGAACCGCTCGAAGATCCGGGTCAGGTCCGTGTCCGGGATGCCCGGGCCACGGTCGGCGACGGTGACGCGGACGAAGCCGTCCTCGCCGGCGGCGCGGAGCTCGATGGTGCTGTCGGCCGGGGCATAGTTGACGGCGTTCTCGACCAGGTTGCGGATGGCGTCGTGGAGCTTGACGGGATCCGCCAGGACCGAGCCTGCTTCCGGGGCGACGGCGGTCCTGATAACCGCGTGCTTGCTCTCCGCCAGCGGCGCCAGCTCGCCGGCGACCGAGGCGAAGGTCGCCTCCAGCGCGCAAGGGGTCGGCACCAGCCGCTCCTGCCCGGCATCGAGACGGGCCAGCCTCAGCAGGTCGTTCACCAGGCGCTCCATCCTCGCGCTGTTCCTGGCGATGATGGCGACGAAGCGGCGCTCCTCGGGGCGGGCTTCGTCGACGAGGGCTTCGACCCCGCCGCGGATCGCGGTGAGCGGCGTCCGCAGCTCGTGAGAGACGTTGGCGACGAAGTCCTGCCGGACCTGGTCCGCGCGGCGGTACTCGGTGACGTCGTGGAGCACCAGGGCCACCCCCCGCTCCCCGTTGGCCGCGAACGGCCGGGCGTTGGCGAGCAGCACCTTGGGGGGGTCGGTGTTCAACCGCACCTCGTTCCCCCGTCCGGCGTCGCCGGCCACCGCCGCCGCGATGACCCGGGTCACCTCCGGATGCCGGATCAGCTCGACGTGGAAGCGTCCCGTCGGATCGCCGTCGATGCCGAGCATCCGCTGCACCGACTCGTTGGCAATCTGCACCCGGCCCTCGTCGTCGATCACCAGGACCCCTTCGACCATGCCCCCGAGAATGGCGTCGACCCGCGTCTGCTGGCCGGAGAGGTCCTTCACCTGGCGGGCCAGCTCGCGCGCCGTCTGATCGAGCGCGCGCGCCATCACCCCCAGCTCGTCGTCGCCGTGGTCGAGTCCGACGGGAAAGGGCGGCCCCGTCGTATAGCGCCCGGCCATCTCGGTCAGCGCCCGGACGCGGCGGTGGAGTCGGATCGAGGCGAGCCGGGCGATGCCGAGAGCCGCTCCGAGCGCGGCCAGGAACCCGACGGCGAGGGCGTAGGCCAGCGGACCGAACGCGTCCTCGGCGCCCCCCGGCGGGGCGCCCGCCGGCCCGACGACGAGCGCGACCGCGACGAGGGCCGCGGCCGCGACCGCCAACGAAGACAGGAACAGACGGGTCGGCAGCCTCACGGGATCTCGAACCAGCCGGCGCGCCGGCGCGCCGCCGGCCACCACGGCGCGGCCGCGGCCGCCGGCCGGCGGGGGGCCGTCACGTGCTCTCGACGAACTTGTAGCCGAACTGCTTGATGGTCACGATGTGCTCGACCAGCGTGGGGAGCTTCTCGCGCAGCCGCCGGATGTGCACGTCGACGGTGCGGGTGCCTCCCGTGTACTGGTAGCCCCAGACGTCGGAGAGCAGGAGGTCGCGCGACAGCACACGGCCCGCGTGCTCGATCAAGTACTTCAGCAGCAGGAACTCCTTGGCCGTCAACCGGACCGGCCGCCCGTCGTCGCTCACCTCGTGCCGGTCGAGGTCGACCACCAACGAGCCGAACCGGAGGATCTTGTCCGGCCCGAAGGGCTGCGTGCGGCGCAGGACGGCCCGCAGCCGCGCCACCAGCTCCCTGGGGCTGAACGGCTTCGTCACGTAGTCGTCGGCGCCGAGATCGAGCCCCTCCACCCGGGCCTCTTCCTCCGCCCGCGCCGTGAGCATGATGATCGGCACCGCCGCGGTCTGCGGATCGCTGCGCATCAGCCGGCAGATCTCCAGGCCGCTGAGCCCCGGCAGCATCAGGTCGAGGACGACGAGATCGGGGCGCCGGCGTATCTGCTCCAGGGCGTCGTTGCCGGTCGCCACGACGCTGGTGTCGTAACCGGCCCGCGACAGGTGGTGCTCGACCAGCTCCGCGATGTCCGGATCGTCCTCGACGACGAGTATGCGGCTAGGCATCGGCAGGTGGCTCTCGGACGGCCGGCGGCTCGCTCACTGCTCCCCGGCCCGACCGCGAATCGGCGCCGCGGGCGCCGCCCTCCCGACCGTGATGGCGGACGTCGCGCCCCGACACGATGAAGATGGCTTCCTCCGCGATGTTCGTGGCGTGGTCGCCGATCCGCTCGAGGTGCCGCGAGATGAGCAGGAGCTCCAGCGCGGGCTGGGTCACCCCCGCATCCGTGCACATGACCCCGATCAGCTCGCGGAACACCCGGTCCTTGAGCCGGTCGACGGAATCGTCGCGGTCCAGGACCTCCCTGGCGAGGCGGATGTCCTGCCGCACGAACGCGTTCAGGGAGTCGCGGAGCATGCCCTGGGCGATGTCCGCCATCCTGGGCACGTCGATCAGGGGCTTGACGGCGGGATGCTCCAGATACCGCAGGGTCGCCTCGGCGACGTTGATCGCGAAGTCGCCGATGCGTTCCAGATCGCTGTTGATCTTGACCCCGGACACCACCACCCGCAGGTCCGTCGCCACCGGCTGGTGCAGGGCGAGCAGCTGGAAGCAGCGCTCGTCGATCTCGATGTGCAGCCGGTTGATCGCGTCGTCGCCGGTCAGCACCCGCTCGGCCAGCCCGTGGTCGCGGTCGACCAGCGACTGCACCGACGCGCGCACCTGTTCCTCGACGGCGCCGGCCATCACCAGCAGCCGCTCCTTGAGGTGGTCCAGGTCGTCCCGGATGTGCGGCATCGCCCCCCCTAGCCCAACCGGCCGGTGACGTAGTCCTCGGTGAGCTTCCGGGCCGGCGCGGTGAAGACGCGGCTCGTCAGGTCGTGCTCCACGAGCTTGCCCAGCCAGAAGAACGCGGTGCCGTCCGAGACGCGGGCGGCCTGCTGCATGTTGTGGGTCACGATGACGATGGTGTAGCTGCTCTTCAGCTGATACACCAGCTCCTCGATGCGCTGCGTCGCGATGGGATCGAGCGCCGACGCGGGCTCGTCCATCAGGAGGACGTCCGGCTCGACGGCGAGGGCCCGCGCGATGCACAGCCGCTGCTGCTGGCCGGCGGACAGGGCGAGGGCCGGCTCCCGGAGGCGGCCCTGCACCTCGTCCCACAGGGCCGCTGTCTTCAGGCTGGCTTCGACGCGGTCCTCCAGCTCCGCCCGCGATCCGGCGAGGCCGTTGATGCGCAGCCCGTAGGCGACGTTCTCGAACACCGACCTGGGGAACGGGTTGGACCTCTGGAACACCATGCCGACCCGTCGGCGCACGTCGACGGGGTCCGCCTCCGGCGCGTAGACGTCCCTCCCGTCGATGGTGACGGAACCGGTGACGCGCGTCGACGGAATGAGCTCGTTCATCCGGTTCAACGCCCGGAGGAACGTGCTCTTGCCGCATCCCGAAGGACCGACGCACGCGGTGACCCGATGGGCGGGGATGCGCATCGACACGTTGTCGAGGGCCCGGGTCTCGCCGTAGAAGCAGCTCAGGTCCCTGACGTCGACCTTCGTCGGGGCATCGACGACCTCGTGCTCGCGGCCGCGCGCCGCGACGTCGGCCAGGGACGGTATCGCCATGGTGCGTCAGGCCATCGTCGAGGAACCCGCGACAGGCCCCGGCATCCGACCGGGCGGCGCGGTCGTCACCGGTGACACCGGTCCCGCAGCCAGGCCGCGAAGCCGTTCATCCCCAGCAGCAGGACCAGCAGGACAATGATACCGGCAGCCGCGTTCTCCAGAAACGCCTCCTGCGGCCGCGACATCCAGTTGAACACCTGCAGCGGCAGCACCGTGAACGGCGACCAGACGCCGTCCGGCGCGAACGGCACGTAGGTCAGGGCGCCGATGGCGAGCAGGGGCGCGGTCTCGCCGATCGCCCGCGACAGAGCCAGTATCGTCCCGGTGATCATGCCGGGCAGGGCGACCGGCAGCACCTGGTGCCAGACCGTCTGCCACCGCGTCGCCCCCAGGGCGTACGACGCCTCCCGCAGCGACGGCGGCACCGCCCGGAGCGCTTCGCGCGAGGCCAGGATCACCACCGGCAGCACGAGCAGGGCCAGGGTCGCGGCGCCGGCCAGCACGCTCCGACCCAGCCCCAGGGTGCGCACGAAGAGCCCCAACGCGAGCAGCCCGTAGATGACCGACGGCACGCCCGCGAGATTGGCGATGTTGACCTCGATCACCCGGGCCCACCAGCCGCGGTCGCCGTACTCCTCCAGGTAGATCGCCGCTCCGATCCCGGTCGGCACCGCCAGCACGGCGGTCACGGCGATCACCCACACGGTGCCCGCCAGCGCCGGGAAGATGCCGGCGTTCTCGGCATGACGCGACGGCAGGCCCGACAGGAAGTCCCAGGACAGCCGCCCCAGCCCGTCGCGAAGGATGTCGGCGAGGAGGATCGCGAGAACCAGGAGCCCGAGCAGGGTCGCGCCCAGCCCCAGGCCGTGCAGGGCCAGATCGGAGAGCCGGCTCCGCAGCCGCGCATTCACGAATACGCCTCCCGGTACCGCCCCCGCAGCCAGGTACTGACGAGATTGAGGGAGAACGTGCTGATGAACAGCAGCATGCCGACCGCGAAGATCGTCCGGTAGGCCGGGGTGCCGGTCGGGGCGTCGCCGAGGCTTATCTGGACGATGTAGGCGGTCATCGTCTCGATCGGCACCAGCGGGTCGAGGGTCAGCCGCGGTTGGTGCCCGGCCGCGATGGCCACGATCATCGTCTCGCCGATGGCCCGCGAGACGGCGAGGACGGCGGCGGCCGAGATTCCCGACGAGGCGGCCGGGAGGACGACGCCGAGCGTCGTCTGCGCCCGGGTGGCTCCGAGTGCCCGCGACGCGTCCCGGAGGCCGCGCGGGACCCCCTGCAGGGCGTCTTCCGAGAGCGAGGACACCAGCGGCAGGATCATGACGCCCATGACCAGGCCGGGACTGAGCGCGTTGAATCCGGAGAGGCCCGGAATGAACTGCTGCAGGAACGGGGTGACGGCGAGCAGCGCGAAGTAGCCGTACACGACGGTCGGCAGGCCTGCGAGAACCTCCAGCACCGGCTTGACGCTCCGACGCACTCTGGGCGGGGCGTACTCGCTCAGGTAAATCGCGGTGAGGAGCCCCGCCGGCAGCGCCACCGCGAGGGCGATGGCCGCCACCAGCAGGGTGCCCGCCACCAGCGGCAAGACGCCGAAGGACTCCTGGAAAAAGAGCGGCGTCCACACCGTGCCGAACAGGAACTCGAGCGGCGACACCTCACGGAAGAACCGGAGGGTTTCGATGGACAGGATGGAGAGGATGCCGACGGTGACGAGGACCGACGCCCCCGCGCAGGCGCGGAGCGCCCACTCGATGACGCCCTCGATGCGGTCCCCTCGCGTCCGCGCCACGTGCAACTCCTGGAGACGGTTCGCTGTCGTCGAGACTCCCGAGCGTGAGCCGCCGGGTCGCACGGCGACGCGGCGCCACCTCCGGCCGCGTCGGGAGTTTCGCTGACGCGAGACTCCTGCGCGCGACCGCCAACGTCAGTCGGCCGCGCGGGCGGCTCAGCAGTACCCGGGTCGGGTCAGCAACGCTTCCAGCGATGCAATCTCGCCGTCGTCCCCGCCCGGATGGCAGTACATCGTGCCGACGACCCGGTCTCCAAGTCGCCGCCGCACCAGGGCGTACTCGCGGTCCGTCAGCGACACGTAGCCCACCTCCCTCACGAGCTCCGCGCCTTCCGTCAGGAAGTAGCGCACGAACCCCGCAACCTCGGGCCGATCGAGGGCTTCCGCGTCGACGTACAGGAAGACCGGCCGGGACAGCGGCTGATAGGTGCCGTCGCGCACGGTGTCCGGCGACGGACGGATCCCGCCCGCGCCGTTGCCGTCGTCCTCGTCGTCGATGGCCGACAACCCGAGCCGGCCCCGGTTCTCCTCGTAGTGCGCGTAGCCGAAGAACCCCAGCGCCAGCTCGTCGTTGGACACCCCCTGCACGAGCACGTTGTCGTCCTCGCTCGAGGTGAAGTCGCCTCGGCCCGCCCCGGGCTCGCCGACGATGGCCTGGGTGAAGTAGTCGAACGTGCCCGAGTCGACGCCCGGACCGAACAGGCGCAGCTCGCGATCCGGCCACTCGGGCCGGACCTGGTTCCAGCGGGTCACGGTCCCCTGCGCGGCCGGCTCCCACATCCGCCGCAGGTCGTCCGGCGTCAGGGTGTCGACCCAGTCGTTCTCCGCGTGAACCACGACGGCGATGCCGTCGTACGCGATGGGCAGCTCGATGAACTCGATCCCGGTCGCCGCGCACGCCTCCATCTCGAGGGGCCGGATGGAGCGGGAGGCGCTCGCCATGTCGGTCTCCCCCGCGCAGAACTTCTCGAAGCCGCCGCCGGTGCCGGAGACACCGACCGTCACGCGGGCCGCCGGGTCCACCCGCCGGTGCTCCTCCGCCACCGCCTCGGCAATCGGGTACACGGTGCTCGAGCCGTCCACGGTGACGACCCGCGCGGCGCCGTCGATCCACCCGCGACACGCGGCCGCGCCCGCGAGCGCGGCCAGGAGTCCGTAGCCCGCGAGCGCCAGGACCGGGAGCAGCCGCGGCAGGTGCGACACACGACTGCGGGCCGCGCCTGTCATTTCCGTACACTAGCGCCAGTCAGCCCCGGCACTGTTAAGGGAATGTTAATTCTGGGTTACAGGTTCTCGGCAAAGCGGTAGCCGAGACCGAACACCGCCTCGATCCGGCTGCCGGCCGGCCCCGGCTTCGCCCGCAACCGGCCTGGCAGCCCGTGGTGAAACCCCCGCGTTGCACCGCGCCCGAAGGGCGCCGGCGAGGGGCCGAGGCGCCCGCCTGACAAGGCGCGACGAGGCAGGCGGTCGCGCGACAGCACCCGATCCCGTGCTCGACCGGTTAACAGTGCGTTAATTGCCCCGAATTAACGCGGGCGCAATCGCCCCGTAACACGCCTCGGCAGCGAGTCAGCGACAATCGGGAATCGTTTTGAGATGCTCCGGCGACAGGGTTGGTCGCTCGTCGTCGATCGTCGCACCGGTCGTACGGTCCCGCTCCACCATCCCGCCAGACCTTCATGGCCGCGCGTGGGCAGGCCACGCTCGGGCTTCCACTTTCTGCAATCCACGTCCCCCTGGAAACGACACATGTCGACACGGCTTGCACGGTCAATGCGGTTCCCGATCCGGTTGGCGGCGACCCTGCTCGTGGGCGCCGTCCCCGCCGCGGCGCAGGACACGGGGCGGGTGGCCGGGATGGTCATCGACCAGACGAACGCGATCACCCTCCCCGGCGTGCCGGTCGAAGCGGTCGGCACCACCTGGATCGCGTATACCGACCTCGACGGCCGCTACGACCTGGAGCTGCCGGTCGGCGAGCACCAGCTCCGGATCTCGCTCGGCGGGTACGCCGAGCAGCTCGTCGACATCGAGATCGTCCCCGGGCAGGTCACCGAGGTCCAGGTCTCGCTGACCACCAACGTCTTCGCGGAAGAGGTGGCGGTCGTCGCCCCGACCCTCGAGGCGCAGAGCTCGACCGCGGCGGCGCAGATGATGCTCCGAATGCGCGCCCCCGGGGTGCAGGACAACATCGGCGGGTCGGAGATGCGCTCGAACAACGACTCGGATGCGGCCGACGCCATGAGCCGGGTGACCGGGGTCTCGGTCGTCGACAGCCAGTCGGTCTTCGTGCGGGGCCTCGGCGAGCGCTACAGCAACACGACCCTCAACGGCGCGACCCTGCCCACCACCGAGCCCGACCGCCGGGTGGTGCCGCTCGACCTGTTCCCGACCGGCCTCATCGACAGCGTCCAGGTCAGCAAGACCTACACCCCCGACAAGCCGTCGCAGTTCGCGGGCGGCCTCGTCGAGATCATCCCCCTCAAGCTCCCGACCGAGACCGCCTACGAGTTCTCGCTGGGCGGCGCCCACAACTCCATCACCACCGGCAAGAGCGGCCTCGGCTATGCCGGGGGCAGCCCCTGGAACGGATTCGACGGCGGCACCCGCGCGCTGCCCGCCGGCTTCCCCGACCGCAAGGTCATCCGCGGCGGCCGGTTCACGAGCGACGAGCTCGGGTTCCTCAGCAGCGACCTCGAGCGGCTCGGCGAGTCGTTCAGCAACGTCTGGGACCCGGTGCGGCAGGACCAGCCGATGAACCAGTCCTACAGCGGGCTGTTCGGGGGGCGGTTCGGCAAGCTCGGGGTCGTCGCCACCCTCCGGCACTCGCAGAACTCGCAGATCACCAACGAGGAGCGCACGTTCTACAAGGTCGGCGCCGGCGGCGTCGAGCGATTCAACGGCCCCTACGACTTCGACGAGACCCGGTTCGTCTCGACGGTGGGCGGCGTCGGCAACCTCGCGTACCAGTTCAGCCCGAACCACCGGCTGTCGGTCGACAACTTCTACACGCACGTCGGCACCGACGAGACCCGCATCTTCGAGGGGTTCAACACCGACGCGGACTCCGACATCCGCAACCAGCGGCTCTTCTTCGTCGAGGAGCAGATTCGCGCGCACCACGTGGGCGGCGACCACCTGTTCCCCAACGCCTCGAACAGCCGGCTCGACTGGAAGATCGCCGTCTCGCAGGCGGACCGGGCCGAGCCCGACCTGCGCGAGGTGCTGTACGAGTTCGACCCCGCGCGCGAGGCCTTCGTGCTCGCCGACGAGTCCCAGAGCGGGCTGCGCCAGTTCAACGACCTCGTGGACGACAGCGTGGAGCTCAGCGCGAACTGGTCGACGCTGGTGGAGAACTGGGCGGGGCTGCCGACCCAGTTCAAGCTCGGGGCCAGCTACATCGACCGCACCCGCGACTTCCTGTCGCGCCGGCTCCGGTTCGTCCCCACGAACACGCGCGGCCTCGACCTCTCGCGACCGGCCGAGGAGCTGTTCACGTCGAGCTTCATCGGCCCCAACTTCCAGCTCAAGGAGGAGACGCGGCCGACCGACCGGTACGACGCGGCGCAGGAGACCCTGTCCGCCTACGGCATGGTCGACGTGCCCCTGGCGGTGCGGCTCCGCCTCGTGGCGGGGGCCCGGGTCGAGAACTTCCGCCAGCAGGTCGACACGTTCGACCCCTTCGCGCGCGCCGTGTTCGGCACCACCGACGTCATCCGCGCCGACCTCGACGAGACCGACGTCTTCCCCGCCGTCAACCTCGTGTACTCGGTGCGGAACAACCAGAACGTGCGGGTCGGGGTCAGCCAGACCGTGAACCGCCCCGAGTTCCGGGAGCTCGCCCCGTTCGAGTTCACCGACGTGGTCGGCGGCCGGGCCACCGTCGGCAACCCCGAGCTGCAGCAGTCGCTGATTCAGAACGTCGACGTGCGCTGGGAGCTGTTCCCCGGGACCGGCGAGGAAGTGGTCGCGGCCAGCTTCTTCTTCAAGAACTTCAACGACCCCATCGAGCGGATCGTCGAGCCGACGGCCCAGCTCCGGACCTCGTTCACGAACGCCGACTCGGCCCGCAACGCCGGCTTCGAGATCGAGGGCCGCAAGGCCCTCGGCGAGTACCTGTTCCTCGGCGCCAACTACACCTGGGTCGACTCCGAGGTCACCCTCGACGCGGCCGCGCGCCAGGTGCAGACATCGCTCGTTCGGCCCCTCGCCGGCACCTCGAAGAACCTCGTCAACACCATGATCGAGGTGAGCAGCGCGGGCTACTCGGGCCGCCTGCTGCTCAACTTCTTCGACGACCGCATCAGCGACGTCGGCTCGCTCGGCCTGCCCGACATCGTCCAGGACGGGCGGAGCTCGCTCGACTTCGTCTTCGCCAAGCGCTTCCAGCAGGTCAGCTTCCGGTTCGCTATCTCGAACCTGACCGACGCGCCGTACGTCTTCACGCAGGGCGGGCTCGACCAGCGGGTCTACAAGCTCGGGCGCACCATGGCGTTCGGCCTCTCGGTGCATCCGTAACCGCGTCCGTGACGCCAAGAGGCCAGAGATTCGAATCATCCGAACCAGGACGGACGAGCATGTTGACCACAACGCGTAGAACGACCCAGGGAGCCCATGGCGAGAATCCCCGCTACGTTCGAGCGATGCATCCCGCGTGCGCCCGGCAAGCTCGGCAGTTCGCCGGCGCCCTTCGGGCGCGGCGCAACGCGGGGCTTCATCGCGGGCTCCTGGGCGGCGCCGGGGCGGCGCTGCTGCTCGCCGGCGCCGGCATCCTGCTGACCGGGGCCCCGGCCCTGACCCAGTCGACGACCAACTGCCGGACCGTCAGCGGGATCGACAAGGAGGTCTGCGTCGTCCAGGGACGCATCACCAGCGACACGACCTGGGGCAGCGGCAGCTACTGGGTGCTGCGGGGCGCCGTCTTCGTCGAGGCGCCGGCCCGGCTCACCATCGACGCGGGCACCGAGATCTTCGGGGAGTTCGCCACCAACGGCACCCTCGTCATCGCCCGCGGCGCCCGGATCCTCGCCAACGGCACTGCGAGCGCCCCCATCGTGTTCAGCAGCGACCAGCCCATCGGCGAGCGGGGGCGCGCCGACTGGGGCGGGCTCATCATCAACGGCCGCGCCCCGCTCAACGTGCCGGGCGGCGAGGCCGTCGGCGAGGGCGACACCGGCACCTACGGCGGCAACGACCCCGCCGACGACAGCGGGCACCTGCGGTACGTCCGCGTGGAGTTCGCGGGCACCGAGTTCAGCCCCGACAACGAACTGAACGGCATCGCCTTCCAGGGCGTGGGCAGCAATACCGAGGTCGACCACGTGATGGTCAAGTACAACAAGGACGACGGCCTCGAGTTCTTCGGGGGCACCGTCGAGGTGAAGCACGTCGTGCTGCAGGGCATCGCCGACGACAGCGTCGACTGGACCGACGGCTGGACCGGCAAGGGGCAGTTCATCGTCGTCATGCAGAGCGGCGACGACGCCGACCAGGGCATCGAGGGGGACAACAACGGCGACAACAACAACCTGACGCCGCGCTCCAGCCCGACCCTCTACAACCTGACCCTGATCGGCGACCCCGACACCGACGAGGGCAGCGAGAGCGACATCGGCATGCTGCTGCGCGAGGGCACCTCCGCCACGATCCGGAACTTCATCGTCCTCGGGTTCAAGGAGGCCTCCATCGACATCGACCACGCCGCGACGTACGAGCAGGTCGACAACGGGAGCCTGACCCTCGCGAGCGGCATCATCCACGCCAACTGCTCGGTGAGCGGCTGCGACGGTCAGTTCCGGCCGGACGGCGACGACGCCGCGGCGACGACTCCCACGAAGGAGTTCGTCACCGGCAGCCCCAACGTCTCCTTCGTCGACCCGATGCTGGCCGATCCCTACAACCTGTCGAACCCGGACTTCCGGCCTGCCGCGGCGTCGCCGGCCGTGAGCGGGACGGTGACGGCGGCCATGCCGCCGATGAACGACACCTTCATCGAGACCGCCAACTTCATCGGCGCGGTCGGACCGTCCGGGAGCGGGAAGGGCACCTGGTGGCAGGGGTGGACCGACTTCGCGGCCAACTGACGGCGTTCGTCCGGACACGGCGTCAGGACCGCCCCCGCCGGGCGGCGGGGGCGGTCTCGCCTGCGCTCCTCCTCGTCCTGGGCCTCGCCGGCTGCGGCGCGCCGCCGCCCCCGCTCGCCAACACCCACACGTCACCGGAAGCGCTGGCGGCGGCGGTGCTCGACGCCCTCGCCGACCGCGACCGGGACCGCCTCGCCGCCCTCGCCCTCGACGGCCGGGAGTTCCGGGACGTCGTCTGGCCCGAGCTCCCTTCGAGCCGGCCCGAGCGCGGCGTCCCCGTCTCCTACGCCTGGGCCGACCTGCGCCAGAAGAGCTCCAACGCCCTGCGCCGGCTCGTCGCTCGATGGGGCGGGCGACGCTTCGAGCTGATCGAGGTCGCCTACGACGGCGAGACCACCGACTACGGCCCCTACCGCGTGCACCGGGAGACCCGCCTGCGGCTGCTCGACGAGACCGGCCGCGAGGTCGAGATGCACTTCTACGGATCGACCCTCGTGCGGGGGTACGAGCACAAGGTCTTCAGCTACGTGGTCGACTGACCGCGACGCCGCGACGGTCTCGGGGCCGGGAGCTCGAGGCCGCGGCGCGGCGGGATACGTGGTCGACTGACCGCGACGCCGCGACGGTCTCGGGGCCGGGAGCTCGAGGCCGCGGCGCGGCGGGAATCGCGTGGAGGCCCGCCGGGCGCGGTCGCTCCGCGGCGGTCTTCCGGCGCGGGGCCTGCGCCGTCGGACGGGGCCGACTCCTGTAGGATGGGTCGGGACGCCAAGCGGGGCCGAAGGCGACGATTGGCGGGGCCGCCGTCGCTTCGACGGCGCTCCGAGGCGGCGCGTCTCCCCCCGGCTTGCCGGCAACGCTCCTGCGCGGCCGAGGCCCCTCACCCGGACAGGCCGACCGCCGGCCGCGACAGGAAGGACGACGCCATGGCACCGCGACGGGATTTCCGCCACACCAAGATCGTGTGCACGCTGGGTCCGTCGAGCTCCTCGCCGGAGGAGATCGAGCGGCTCGCCCGGGCCGGCATGAACATCGCCCGCCTCAACATGTCGCACGGCAGCCACGCCAGCCACGGCAAGGTGATCCGGACCGTGAAGGGCCTCAACGAGCGCCTGAACCACCCCATCGCCCTGCTCCTCGACCTGCAGGGCCCCGCCATCCGTACCGGCGACCGCCTCGGGCACCTGGCCCTCGAGGTCGGCCAGGAGTTCCACGTCACCGTCGGCCCGACCGAGGACCCCGAGGAGCGGAGCATCCACGTCGACTACCAGGACATGGTGCACCAGGTGAAGGCGGGCGACCGCATCACCGTCGACAACGGGCTCATCAACCTCGAGGTGCTGGAGACCGGCGAGCGCGACCTGCGGTGCCGCGTGCTCGACGGCGGGGTCCTCGGATCGCGCAGGCACATCAACCTGCCCGGCGTGCGCATCAACCTGCCGTCGATCACCGAGCAGGACGTGGCGGACATCCGCTTCGCGGTCGAGCACGGCGTCGACTTCCTCGCGGTGTCGTTCGTACGGAGCGCCGAGGCGGTGCGCGACGCGCGGCGCATCGTCAAGGAGGGGGGCGGGCACTCGATGCGCATCGTCGCCAAGATCGAGAACCAGGAGGGCCTCGACAACCTCGACGAGATCATCGAGGCGGCCGACGGCGTCATGGTGGCACGGGGCGACCTCGGCGTCGAGGTCGAGTTCGAGATGCTCCCCGCGGCTCAGCGCGACATGGTGCAGCGCTGCATCGTCGCCGGCAAGCCGGTGATCGTGGCGACCCACCTGCTCGAGTCGATGATCGACAACCCCATGCCGACGCGGGCCGAGGTGACCGACGTCGCCAATGCGGTGTACGAACAGGCCGACGCGGTGATGCTCAGCGGGGAGACGGCGACCGGGAAGTACCCGGTGCGCTGCGTCTCGGCGCTCGACCGCATCGCCCGGCGCATCGAGAAGGAGCAGGGGCTCGGGCTCCACCTCGGCCGCGAGCCGCAGACCATCCGGGAGCAGCTCGCCCGCAGCGCCTGCCTCCTCGCCGACTCGCTCGGCTCGCGAGCGATCGTCGTCATCACGATGCGGGGCCTGCTGGGCCATCTCGTCAGCAGCTTCCGCCCGCGGAGCGCCATCATCTACGCCTTCACGACCACCGAGGTCGTGCGCCGCCGGCTCTGGCTGTCGCGGTCCATCGTGCCGTTCATGATCGACGTGTCGGGAGACCCCGATCAGACGGTGGTGCGCGCCCTCGAGCGCCTGAAGAAACACGACCGGCTGGTGAGCGGCGAGCCGGTGGTGATCGTGGCGAACGTGGCCACCAGCCACGGCTACGTCAACGCCATCCAGGTGCGCACGATGGAGTGAGCGGGCTCAGAAGAGGCGCAGCGTCGCGACGGTCAGCAGGGCGGGGACCGCGAAGAACACCGCGAGGACCCAGGCGAGGGCTAACCCCTTGCGCTCGGCCCCCAGGTCGGCGATCCAGCCGGCGCCGCGGAGCGGCAGGCGCCGGAGCCACGGCACGCCGTAGACGACGGTAACCGCGAACGCGTTGAACAGGAAGTGGGCCAGCGCGATCTGCAGCGCCGGCTCGCGGCTGGCCCCCGTCACCGCGGTCGCCGCCATCAGCGCCGTGATCGTCGTGCCGATGTTGGCGCCCAGCGTGAAGGGGTACACCTCCCGCAGGGCGAACACCCCGCTGGCGGCCAGCGGCACCATCAGGCTCGTGGTGGTCGACGACGACTGCACGAGCACCGTCACCACCGTCCCCGACAGGATGCCGGCGCCCGCCCCCCGGCCTATCGCGGCGTGCAGGAGCCGCCGGGCGTTGCCCACCATGACCGTCTTCAGCGCCCGGCCCAGGTATGTGATCGACACCAGGACGAGCACCACGCCGAGCCCGATCAGCAGGGCGCCGCCCCCGGTGTCGGGCAGCGGATCGACCAGCGCCCCCGCCAACGACCGGCCCGGCCTGACCGCCCGGCCCAGCACGTCCCAACCCCCGGTGGAGTAGGACCCCACGGACACGAAGCCGGTCAGCAGGGCCGAGCTGGCCCGTTCGATGAGCCCGAACGCGACCTCGATCGGCAGGAAGATGACGATGCCGATCAGGTTGAACCAGTCGTGCACGGTCGCCGCCGCGAACGCCCGCCTGAACTCGTCGGCACGCCCGATGTGGCCGAGGCTGACCAGGGTGTTGGTGACGGTCGTGCCCATGTTGGCGCCCATGACCATCGGGATCGCGACCCCCACCGGCAGCCCGCCGGCCACGAGGCCGACGATGATCGACGTCACCGTGCTCGACGACTGCACGAGGGCGGTGGTCAGGGTGCCGAGGAGCACGCCCACGAAGGGGTTCGTCGCGAAGGCGAAGAGCCGCTCGGCGCCGGCCTGCCCCCCGACGGCGAGACGGAAGCCGTCGCCCACGACCCCCACCGCGACGAGGAGCAGATAGACCATGACGGCGACGACGCCCCACGCCGCGGCCGGGCGCGGGGCGGGCCTGTCGGCGTCCGCGCCCCGGTTCTCAGCCATGCACCACCCTTCGCGACGGCGCGACCTCGTGGTCGCGGCGGGACCTCACGCTACGGCGCGGCCTTGCGGTCGCGTCGGAAGCTCGCCGGCGCGCCGACTCCTGCGTCGCGTTGCCGGCAGACCGCGAGTGCCGGCGACATGGTACCCGTCTTTGCCCCCCGCACGCCCCGCGCAAGGGCCCGTCATCCGGAAGCCGGCGCATTCTACCCGTCCGTTACGCGTTCGACACATCCGGAAAACACGCTCCGGGGCCGTGGGCGGCACTCGGGGCGGGGAGAGCTCGGCAACGTTCGGCCTCGGGCGGCGCGTCGCCGCCAAAGCAATCGGCGCCTTCGCGCTGGTCGCCCTTCCTCGGCGCCGCCGTCGCGGCCGGGCCCGCGAAGTGGCCCCGGGGGTGACCGCTCCCATTGGACGCACCTGCGCCGACCGGGGATAATGGCGGGGGGGCCGCGGCGCCGTTGCCGCCGAATCCCCAACCGTCCGCGCCGCCTCCGATCGTCCGTCCGCCGGCGGCTCGAACGCCTGGTGAGGAGTCTGCGCCGTAGGGGGCGCGGACTCCTGGAGGGTTGGTTGGGCGCCCAGCGGAGCCGGAGGCGACGATGGGCGGGCTAGGACACCGGCATGTCGCAATCACAACAGTTGAAGAAGCGCCTGCGGAGCCTGGAGAAGCACCTCTCCCAGGAGAACCCGGTCCTGCTGCAGACCGTCGCGAGCTTCCGCAAGCTCGACCGGGTCAGCTACCGCCTCGGTCTTCTCGAGCCGGAGGAGTCGTTCGCGACCCGCATCTCCTGGTGGCCGATGATCTCGCTGCTGGGGACCTACTCGTCCGGCAAGTCCACGTTCATCAACCACTACATCGGGCAGGCGCTGCAGCTCACCGGGAACCAGGCCGTCGACGACCGCTTCACGGTGATCTGCTACACCCACGGGGACGACGCCCGGGTGCTGCCCGGCCTCTCACTCGACGCCGACCCGCGCTTCCCGTTCTACCGGCTGAGCCGCTCGATCGAGGAGCTGGCGACCGGGGAGGGCCGGCGCATCGACGCCTACCTGCAGCTGAAGACCTCCGCCAAGGAGAAGATTCGCGGGAAGATCGTCATCGACTCGCCCGGCTTCGACGCCGACGCGCAACGCACGTCCATCCTCCGCATCACGGACCACATCATCGACCTCTCCGACCTCGTGCTGGTGTTCTTCGACGCCCGCCACCCCGAGGCCGGCACCATGCGCGACACCCTCGACCACCTCGTCGCCCAGACCATCAGCCGGCCCGACTCGAGCAAGTTCCTGTACGTGCTGAACCAGATCGACACCACCGCGCGCGAGGACAATCCGGAGGACGTCATCGCCTCGTGGCAGCGCGCCCTCGCCCAGAAGGGGCTGACCGCGGGCCGCTTCTACCGCATCTACAACCCCGACGCCGCCGTCGCCATCGAGGACGACACGCTGCGCCAGCGGTTCGAGGCGAAGCGCGACGTCGACATGAAGGAGATCCACGACCGCATGGAGCAGGTGGGCATCGACCGCGCCTACCGGGTGGTCGGCGCCCTCGAGCAGACCGCGCGCGACATCCAGGACCTCTTCGTGCCGAAGCTGGAGGCGCTGCTCGCCGATTGGCGGCGGCGCGTGCTGCGGCTCGACGCCGTCGTCTTCGGCCTCCTCGCCGCCCTCGTCGGGGGCTGGACGCTGTGGACGGGCGAGTGGGACGGCCTGAGCTTCTCGCACCCGACCTGGGCGGCCCTGTTCGACCTCGACCCGCTGTGGCGGCTCGTGCTGCTCGCCGTGGTGCTGCTGGCCGGCGGCTACGTCCACGCCAGGCTGCGCGCCCG
The DNA here is from genome assembly GCA_965207675.1 of Vicinamibacterales bacterium. Taxonomy (GTDB): domain Bacteria; phylum Acidobacteriota; class Vicinamibacteria; order Vicinamibacterales; family UBA8438; genus JAJEEA01. Next base: position 272,714 of record CBDBMY010000011.1, on the reverse strand, counting down.
GGCGGCGCGGGCGGTGCTCGCGAGGCTGGCCAAACAGCCGCGCGACGACCACGGCACGCAGTTCGCCGACAGCCTGCCCCGCGCCTTCCGCAACAGCGCGGGAGGCTGGCGCAGCATCTTCCGGCGCCGCCCCGTCGGCTGGGAGGGGCGCAGCCGCCGCCGCGTCGCCGACGTGCTGCTCGAGGCCAACGGCTTCGTCCAGCTCCTCAACGACCGCTACACCGACCCGTCGGGCACCGGCGCGGGCACGGCCGGGTAAGCCCGTCAGCGCGCCGGGAAGCGCGCGATGCGATCCGCGCCGGCGATGCCGCCGAGCCAGATCTCGCCGCCGACCTCCAGGCCGACCGTCCCCAGGATGAAGTGCTCGTTCGACGGATAGCGGACGATCTCCTCCGCCGTCAGGTCGTCGGGGTCGACCCGCGCCACGCGCGAGGTCACGCCGTCGCAGCCGCCCTGGCCCAGGCACTCGAAGATGGACTCGGGGGCGTCCCCGAGATGGCCGGCGGCGAGCAGCGAGCCGTCCGGCGCCCAGCGGACGTTGTCGACGTGGAAGCCGACCTCGACCGCGTCCTGTCGGACCGGGCTCTCGCCGCGCGACACGCGGATCAACGAACGGGTGCCCCAGCCGCCGATGTAGAGCCAGCGCCCGTCCGGCGACGCGACGATGCCGTTCGGCCCGTTCGTCTCGGTGCCGGGCACCTCGGCCCAGCCGGCGCCCGGGGCCCACTCCCACACCCGGCCCACGGGCAGGGCGAAGTGGGTCGCGGCGAACCCGCCGCCGGGCAGCGCCGCCACCGAGTTGAACGTGACCCCCTCGGGCGCCTCCGCGCAGCCGGTCCACGTCAGCACCGGCCGGCCCCCGCGGGCGTCGAGCTCGAAGACCTCGATGGCCTCGCGGGCGCCGTGCCGCACCACGTAAAGCGTGTGCCGACCCCCCGGCCCGGGCCGCAGGTTGAGCCCGTGGGGCCGGAAGCCGCCGGTCAGGGGCCCGCCGCAGGCGCCGAACACGGGGTCGGGCCGGGAGCCGAACGAGGAGACCGGGAACAGCACCGTCGATCGGTGGTCCCGGCTGTCCGTGGCATAGAGGTAGCCGTCGTCCTCCATGCCCGCCACGATGACCCAGGGCGAATCGGGCACCGCCACGAGGTCCTCGGGACTCACCGGACCGCACACGAACTCGACGTCGCCGTCGGGCCGGCACTGCGCCTCGCCCGAGCCGACCCCCACCGTCAGCCCGAAACCCACCGCCGCCAGAACCGTGAACAGCTTTGCGCGCATGTCTCTACTCCTGTCGCGAACCGGTCCGGAACGGGCTACTCTACCTGCCCGGGATTCGGCCGATTCTACCGCCACCGGCGGGAACCGGCTCTTCGAGACCATGCCTGTCGCCCACGACACGACCGGCGGCGCTCTGGACGCGGCGCGCGGCTTCGTCCTGCAGGCCACGTACCGCATCGAGAACGGCGCGCCGGTGGTTCACCTCTACGGCGTGTTGGAGGAGGGCGGCACGTTCCTCGTGCGGGACGGCCGCGAGACGCCGTACTTCTACGTCCGCCGCGCGGACGCCGCCCGCGCCCGGGAGCTGGGCGCCGCACGCCAGCGCGACGCCGCACGGCGAACCTTCGACGGCGAGCCCGTCGTGCGGATCGAGGTCGCCGCCCCCCCGGACACGCCGCCCCTCCGCGACCGCCTCCAGGAGCACGGCATCCGGACGTTCGAGGCGGACGTGCGCTTCGCGGTGCGCTACCTGATCGACCGCGGCATCCGCGGCGGCTGCGAGATCGCCGGCTCGTCGACTTCCGGCCAGCGCATCACCCGGGTGTTCGACGACCCCGACCTGCGCCCCGCCGACGTGACGGTGACGCCGTCGCTGCTGTCCCTCGATATCGAGACCGACCCCGCGGGCCGGCGCCTCCTCGCCGTCGCCCTCTACGGCGGGGGCGCCGACGAGGTGTACATCGTCGACCCCGCCGGCCGCGCCCTGCCCGACGGCGCCATCGGCTGCGCGAGCGAGCGGGAGACCCTCGACGCCGTCGCCGCCCGCGTCCGCGAGCTCGACCCCGACGTGCTGACTGGCTGGAACGTCGTCGACTTCGACCTCAAGGTGCTCGACCGGATCGCGGGTCGGACGGGCGCGCCGCTCGAGCTCGGCCGCGACGCGGGGCCGTTGCGCCTGCGACCGCCCAGGGGCTGGTTCGGCAGCGGCGAGGCGTCCATCCCCGGCCGCCTCGTCCTCGACGGCATGGACCTCGTGCGCGGCGCCTTCCTGCGCTTCGACGACTACACGCTGGACCGCGTGGCGAGCGAGGTGCTCGGCGAGGGCAAGGTGGCCCTCGGAGGCGCCGGCGGTTCCGCGGACGCCGGCGGCCGCGACCCCGCCGGCGGCGGCCGTCACGCCGTCAGTAGCCGCGACGCCACCGGCGGCCGGGCCGAGGCGATCCAGGCACGGTACCGCGACGACCTCGAGACCTTCGTCGACTACGCTCGCACGGATGCCCGGCTGGCCCTCGAGATCGTGCAGAAGCTCGACCTCGTGACCCTGGCGGTGGCCCGCAGCCGCCTCACCGGCATGACCCCGGACCGCGTGTCGGCGAGCATCGCGTCGTTCGACTTCCTCTACCTCGCGGCCCTCGGCCGACGGGGCGTCGTGGCCCCCACCGTGCGGTCCGCCGACGCCCGGGTGTCGCGGCACCAGGCCGGCGGGGACGTCTTCGAGCCGGTCACCGGCATCCACGAGAACGTCTGGGTGTTCGACTTCAGGAGCCTCTACCCCAGCGTCATCCGCACGTTCAACATCGACCCCCTCGGCTACGTGGAGGACCCCGCGCCGGGGGACGGGGTAGTACGGCTCTCCGACGACGCCGCGTTCCGCCGCGGCGACGCCATCCTCCCCGCGATGCTCGACGAGCTGTTCCCGCAACGCGAGGCGGCCAAGCGCGCCGGCGACGCCGTTGCCTCGCAGGCCGTCAAGATCCTGATGAACTCGTTCTACGGCGTCCTCGGCACCCCCGCCTGCCGCTTCCACAACGTCGCCGTCGCCAACGCCGTCACCGGCATGGGCCGCCGCCTGCTGCGATGGTCGAAGCGCCGGTTCGAGGAACGCGGCTTCGAGGTGCTCTACGGCGACACCGACAGCCTGTTCGTGCGCTCCGGCCTGCCCGTGGACGAGGCCAGGGACGCCGGCCCGCGCCTGGCCCGGGAGCTGAACGAGGCCGTCGCGGAGCACGTCTCGGCGGAGTGGCAGGTGACGAGCCGTCTGGACCTGGAGCTCGAGAAGCTGTACGTGAAGCTCGTCCTGCCGTCGGTGCGGCGCGGCCGGGGCGGCGCCCGCAAGCGCTACGCGGGGCTCGTCGACGGCCGCCGCGAGGTCGAGTTCGTCGGCATGGAGGTGGTGCGCCGCGACTGGACGGAACTCGCCAAGGACGTGCAGCGCGAGCTGTATGCGCGGCTCTTCGCGGGCGAGCCGGTGGACCGCTACCTGTCGGGCACCGTCGCCGCCCTCCGGCGGGGCGAGCTCGACGACCGGCTCGTCTACCGCAAGGGCCTGCGGAAGCGTCCCGCCGCGTACACCGCGAGCACGCCCCCGCACGTCGCCGCGGCCCGCAAGTCGCGGCTGCGGAGCCGGGTCGTTTCCTATCTGATCACCGTTGCCGGACCGGAGCCGCTGGACGCGCTGGAGCACCCGCCGGACCGGGAGCACTACGTCGACAAGCAGGTCCGGCCGGTGGCCGAGCCCGTGCTGGCCGCCTTGGGCCTCGACTTCGACCGGGTGGTGGGCGACGACGACCAGTTGACGCTGTTCTGAATCACCGCCTGGTCGCCGACCGGGCCCCGGGAGGCCGGACGCCGATGACAGCTTCACGCGACGCACGACTGAGGACGCGTGCGTCGGGCGCCTCGCGGCCCGGATCTCCAGCGCCCGCAGCGACAGGGTCCCGACCCCGCGTCCAGACCGAAGACGCCGAGCGAGAGCGGACGGAGGTCGTTGACGCAGGACTCGATGCGCGGCGAACGATCCACCCCCATGCCGTCCCCGGCGGCCGGACGCGAAACCGGGGCGGACTGCCGGACCTCTCCTCACCGGCCGGCCGCGCCGAGCCACGTCGGCTCGTCGAGCGCGCCCGTCCCGGCCAGCAGATCGTCGAGCCGCCGGCTCAGCCGCTCGAAGAGGGCGGCGACCTCGGGGTCGGCCCGCTGCGCGATCTGCCGGTCGATGGTCCCCGCTTGGGTCTCCAGCCGGATCTCGCCGAGCAGGTTGCGCCTCTCGCCGGGGTCGGCCTCGAGGTCGTAGAGCTCGTAGCGGTCCCAGACGCCGTGGAAGCGCATGAGCTTGTAGCGGTCGCCCCGCACCCCGAGGACGGTCGGGGTCTGGGGGAACGCCCGCTCCCAGAAGTACTCGTAGAGGAAGGCGTCGCGCCAGCCCGACGCCTCGCCCGTCAGCAGGCTCAGGAACGAGCGGCCGTGCATGGTGGCGGGGACCGGCGCTCCGCCCGCCTCGAGCAGGGTGGGGGCGATGTCGATGTTCAGCACCATCTCGGGCCGCCGCCGCCCGCCCGCGAAGAGCTCGGGGCAGTGCACGATCAGGGGCACCCGGATGGACGCCTCGTACATCGTGCGCTTGTCGATCAGGCCGTGCTCGCCGAACTGGAAGCCGTTGTCGGACATGAACACGAGCAGCGTCGAGTCGAGCAGGCCGAGCTCGTCGAGGGTCGCCGCCACCCGGCCCACGCTGTCGTCGACGGCCATCAGCGCCTCGGCGTACTCCTGCACGAAGCGGTCGAAGTCGGTGCGGCCGTCGTACATCCCGTCGACCCCGTGCCAGCTCGTGCGCTGGGCGCGCACCCAGTCGGGCTTGCCGCGGTAGTTGGCCTCGGTGTCGGCCATCGACGCGGGCCGGACGTAGCCGCGGTCGGAGTAGGCGCCGCGGTGCCGCTCGGCCGGCGTGAACGGCGCGTGAACCGCCTTGTGGGACAGGTAGAGCAGGAACGGTCGGTCCTGGTCGCGCCCGCGCAGGAACTCGACCGCGTAGTCGGTCAGGAGGTCGGTGGTGTATCCCTGCCGCTGGACGCGGGTCCCGTTCACGTTCAGGGTCGGGTCGAGGTAGGGCCCCTGGCCCCGGAACGAGACCCAGTGGTCGAACCCCGGGCGCGGGTCGTCGCTCGCGCCGCCCATGTGCCACTTGCCGATGAACGCGGTGTGGTAGCCGGCGTCCTGGAGCCCGACGGGGAACGTCGGCAGGTCGCGGGGCATGGCGGTGCTGTTGTCGAGCACCTGGTGGGTGTGGGCGTAGAGCCCCGAAAGAATCGACGCCCGGCTCGGCGAGCACAGCGAGGTGGTGACGAACGCGTTCTCGAAGAGGACGCCGCCCTCGGCGAGCCGGTCGAGGTGCGGCGTCTCGAAGTAGTCGTTGCGGAGCCCCAGCCCGTCGAACCGCTGGTCGTCGGTGAAGATGAAGACGATGTTGCGCGTCCCGCCGGCGCCCGCGTCGGTCGCCTGGCCCCCCTCGGCCGGCGTCGACGCCGGCCCGCCGAGCGTACCCGCCGCGATCAGGCCCGTCGCGAGCCACCCTGCACAGTGCGACACGTCGCGTCTCCGGGCGGCCCCGCCGGCGTCAGGTCGTCTCCCCGGACGGTTTCACGAACGCTGCGATGAGGGACTCTACGGAGCCGGTCAGGGTGTCGACCTTCCCTTCGAGCCGCGCGAGGCGTTCGCCCTGGGCCCGCACGTGGTTGTCGAGGCGGTCGATTCGGGTGTCCAGACGGTAGAACAGCCCGGCGATGGCGACGCCAACCGCGATGATGGCCCAGAACTCCGGCGTCAAGAACATCCTCCCCGTGACACTGCGTCCCCGCCGTGTCACTACCTCCGATGTTACCACGCAGGGCGGACGGGAGAGGGTGGTTGGAACGCTGCGTCCGACTCTACCCGGAGCCGTCCGCTCGGCATCCGCCAGCACGGAAGCGCCTCCCCCTGGAGGCGGTTGGCGGCCTGCGCCGACCATCCTGCCAATCGAACCGGGACACTACCCGGTCGGCGGGGGCGGGCGGCGGGAGCCCCGGGGCGGCCGGCTCGACTCTAGACGCCGCTGCGTGTAAGATACGCGTCTGTACTTGTGCGCGAGGCCCGACACGAGGGCCGCACGCGTGCGTTCGCCACCGCGACGGAACGCGGCGAGGGTCGACATGCGCATACAGAAGACGGCCGTTCTCTCGGCCGCGCTCGTGCTGGCGTGGCTGGGGCTCGCGGGGGCCGACGCCGCGGCCCAGACGCGCAGCCCGGAGCAGTCGCTCGTCAACCGGTACTGTCTGACCTGCCACAACGACCAGGCGCTGCAGGGCGGGCTGTCGCTCGAGGCGGCGCCCCTCGACGACGTCGCCGGGCACGCCGAAGTCTGGGAGCGGGTGGTCCGCAAGCTCCGCGCCGGCGCCATGCCCCCCGCGGGATCGGCACGGCCCGAGGCGGCCGCCTACCAGGGCCTGCTCGCGTACATCGAGACCGAGCTCGACGCCCGCGCCGACGCCGCGCCGAACCCGGGGCGGACGGAGACGTTCCGGCGCCTCAACCGCACCGAGTACCGCAACGCCGTCCGCGACCTGCTGGATCTGGACGTGGACGTGGCCGCCCTGCTGCCCCGCGACGACGCGAGCTACGGCTTCGACAACGTGGGGGTGGTCGAGCTGTCGCCCACGCTGATGGAGCGGTACCTCTCGGCCGCGCAGAAGATCAGCCGGCTCGCCGTCGGCAGCTCTGCCATCGTGCCCGGCAGCCGCGTCGTCGTCCTGCGCCCGGACCTGACCCAGGAGGGGCACCTCGAGGGGCTGCCGTTCGGCACCCGCGGCGGCGTGGTGGTCGAGCACACGTTCCCCCTCGACGGCGAGTACGAGATCCAGGCGCGGTTGGCCCGCAACCGCAACGAGAACGTCGAGGGCCTGCGCGACCCCCACGTGGTCGAGATGCTGCTCGACGGCGAGCGCCTGAAGCTGTTCAACGTGGTCCCCGACCGCAACCGGCTCGGCGGCTACTACGCCGACGAGGGAGTCGACCAGCACCTCAACCTGCGGCTGCAGGTCGCGGCCGGCCCGCACACCGTGGGCGCCGCCTTCCTCCGCAAGAACGCCGCCCTCATCGAGACCGAGCGGCAGCCCTACCAGGCGCAGTTCAACCAGGACCGCCATCCGCGGCAGCAGCCGGCGGTGCACTCCGTGTCGATCGCCGGGCCGTTCAACCCCACCGGGGCCGGCGACACGCCGAGCCGCGGCCGCATCTTCACGTGCCGGCCCGAGACGGCGGCCGACGAGGCCGACTGCGCGGCCGAGATCATCTCGACCCTGGCCCGGCGCGCCTACCGGCGGCCGGTGTCTTACGGCGACATCGAGATGCCCCTCTCGTTCTACGAGCGGGGCCGCGCCGACGGCGGCTTCGAGGCGGGCATCGAGCTCGCGTTGCGCGCGCTGCTGGCGAGCCCCGAGTTCCTCTTCCGCATCGAGGAGGACCCGGACGACGCCGCCCCCGGCGCGCCCTACCGGCTGACCGACCTCGCCCTCGCCTCGCGCCTGTCGTTCTTCCTCTGGAGCAGCATTCCGGACGACGAGCTCCTCGACCTCGCCGAGGCCGGCAAGCTGAGCGACCCGGCGGTGCGCGAGGCGCAGGTGCTGCGCATGCTCGCCGACCCGCGGGCCGAGGCCCTGATCAGTAACTTCGCCGGCCAGTGGCTGCACCTCCGCAACCTGGAGACCGCGGCGCCGAACCTGCGCCGCTTCCCCGACTTCGACGACAACCTGCGGCAGGCGTTCCGGCGCGAGACGGAGCTGCTGTTCGACAGCGTCGTCGGGGAGGACCGCAGCGTCCTCGACCTCCTGCGGGCCGACTACACGTTCCTGAACGAGCGCCTCGCCCGCCACTACGGCATCCCCGGCGTCTACGGCAGCGGGTTCCGGCGCGTCGACCTGCCGCCCGACAGCCTCCGGGGCGGGCTGCTGGGGCATGGCAGCATCCTGACCGTCACCTCCTACGCCACCCGGACGTCCCCGGTGCTGCGCGGGAGCTGGATTCTCGACAACCTGCTCGGCATGCCCCCGCCGCCCCCGCCGGCGAGCGTGCCGCCCCTCGAGGAGCCCGAGCCCGGCGTGGCCGCGCAATCGATGCGCGAGCGCATGGAGGCGCACCGCGTGAACCCCGCGTGCGCCGCCTGCCACCGCCTCATGGACCCCGCCGGGCTCTCGATGGAGAACTTCGACGCCATCGGCCGGTGGCGCGACCGCGGCGAGGACTGGAGCCCCATCGACGCCCGCGGCAGCATCCCCGGCGGCGGCGAGTTCGACGGCGTGACCGGGCTCCGCGACGCCGTGCTCGCCCGCCCCCACGTCTTCGCGGGCACCGTCGCCGAGAAGCTCCTCACCTATGCGTTGGGCCGCGGGCTCGGCCACGACGACGGCCCGGCGGTGCGGCGCATCGTGCGCGACGCCGCCGGCGACGACTATCGGTTCTCTTCCTTGGTGCTCGGTATCGTGGAGAGCATCCCGTTCCAGATGCGGAGGTCGCAGTCATGACGATCAGCAGGATGGCGCTGCCGCGCCGGACGTTCCTCAGGGGTCTGGGCGCCACGGTGGCGCTGCCGTTGCTCGACGCGATGGTGCCGGCGCTCACCGCCCAGGCGGCCACCGCCGCCAACGCGCCTCGTCGGCTCGGGTTCGTGTTCATCCCGATGGGGATGAACCCCGCCCCGTGGACCCCGCGCGAGGTCGGGCGGCTGAAGGGGCTCTCGCCGTCGCTGGCGTCGCTCACCCCGCACCTCGACGACGTGACCGTCGTCACGCACCTCGACCTCGAGAACGCCCACACCACCGGCAACCACGCCTCGTCGAACGCGGCGTTCCTGAGCTGCCTCAAGGGCAAGCGGACCGAGGGCAGCGACTACGAGCTGGGCACCACCGTGGACCAGATCGCGGCGCAGCAGATCGGGACGGACACGCCGATTCCGTCCCTGGAGCTGGGCACCGACCTCATCGTGCAGGTCGGCTCGTGCGACAACGGCTACGCCTGCGTCTACCAGAACTGCCTGTCGTGGGCGTCGCCGACCTCGCCCCTGCCGATGGAGGCCGACCCGCGGGTGGTCTTCGAGCGGCTCTTCGGCGACGGCGGCACCGCCGAGCAGCGCCGGGCCGAGATGAAGAAGAACGCGAGCATCCTCGACTGGGTGCTCGACGACATGGCGAAGATCCAGAACCGGGTGGGCCACGCCGACCGCGTGCGGGTGGACGAGTACGTCAGCACCGTGCGCGAGGTCGAGCGCCGCATCCAGCTCGCCGAGGAGCAGGCCGCGACCTCGCTGCTGCCCGACCTGACCCGCCCCACCAGCGTCCCCGCCGAGTGGGAGGACCACGTCAAGCTGATGTTCGATCTGCAGGTCCTGGCCCTGCAGGCGGACATGACCCGGGTCGTCACGTTCCAGCTCGCCCGCGAGGCGAGCACCCGCACGTATCCGCAGATCGGGGTCCCCGAGCCGCACCACCCCATCTCGCACCACGTCAACGACCCCGAGAAGCTGGCCAAGCTCGCGAAGATCAACGCGTACCACGTGTCGCTGTTCGCGTACCTCGTCGACCGGCTGAAGTCGACCGAGGACGGCGACGGCTCGCTGATGGAGCACTCGACGGTCATGCTCGGCAGCGGCATGGGCAACCCCGACGTGCACGACCACCGCAACCTGCCCATCGTGGTCGCGCGCGGCGGCAACGACAAGCCGTGGGGCGGCCGCCACGTGAAGTACGAGCCGGGGACGCCGCTCGCGAACCTGCACTTGGCCCTGCTCGACGACGTGGGCGTGCACCTCGACAAGTTCGTCGACAGCACGGGGCGGGCCACCGAGGTCATGGAGCCGCTGTCGCTGTAGGGCTCGTCACCGGCATCGGGTGCGGGCCGATCCCGTGGGGATTTGGCCCGCTGCCCGGAACCACCGGCGCTGCCCCCGCACTCGCGGGGGAACTGCTCGACCGCTTCGGCCTAGGCGTGACCGGACGCAACCGGGAGACAACCGCATGACTCGGGTCAGACTGCTGTTCGCCCTCACGCTCGCAGCGCTGCTGGCGAGCACCCCGCTGGTTTTCGCCGCTCCGGCGGACGTGCCGCTCGTCGACGCGGTCAAGGCTGCCGACACGGCGCGCGTGCGCGCCCTCGTCGACGCCGGGGCCGATGTCAACGCCGCCGAGCCCGACGGCACCACCCCGCTCCACTGGGCCGCGTACGCCGGCGACGTCGACACGACGCGGCTGCTCCTCGCGGCGGGCGCCGTCGCCAACACCGGCAACCGCTACGGCGTCCGGGCGCTGTCGCTCGCGTCCATGGCGGGCAACCCCGAAGTGGTCGAGGCCCTGCTCGACGCCGGCGCCAACCCGAACAGCACCCTGACCGAGGGCGAGACGGCGCTGATGACCGCGGCCCGTTCGGGCAACGCGGAGGTGGTGGAGCTGCTCCTGGACGCGGGGGCCGACCCCAACGCCCACGAGAGCTGGAAGGGACAGACGGCGCTGATGTGGGGGGCGGCCGAGGGCCACGCCGCGGTCATCCCCGCCCTCGTGCGCTACGGCGCCGACGTCGGCGCCCGCTCGAACCGCGGCTTCACCGCGCTGCTCTTCGCGGCCCGCGAGGGACGCACCGACGTCGTGCAGACCCTGCTCGAGGCGGGGGCGGACCTCGACGAGCAGATCTCCATCAACTCGACCCTGACCGCCGGCGGCGTCGAGCGGCGGCGCGCGTCCGACGCCGGGCTGAACGCGTTCCTCCTCGCGGCGGGAAGCGCCCACTTCGAGCTCGCCGCGTACCTGCTCGACCGCGGCGCCGACCCCAACGCCGCCCCGCGCGGCTGGACCGCGCTGCACCAGCTCACGTGGGTCCGCAAGGCGGGCATCGCGGGCAGCAACAACCCCGCCCCGCGCGGATCGGGCGAGATGACCAGCCTCGACTTCGCGCGCAAGCTCGTCGCCTACGGCGCCGACCTGAACGCGCGCGTCACAACGCGCCCGCCAGCGGGCATCACCGCCCTGAACTTCATCGGCGGCACCCCGTTCCTGCTCGCGGCGCGCACCGCCGACGCCGAGTACATGGAGCTGTTGGCGGGATTGGGCGCCGATGTGTTCCTCACCAACGAGGACGACTCGACCGCCCTCATGGTCGCGGCGGGCCTCGGCACGTCGTCGCCCGGCGAGGACCCCGGCACCGAGGCCGAGGTCCTCGAGGCGGTGCAGCTCGCCCTCGACCTGGGTCTCGACATCGACGCCGTCGACGCCAGAGGCGAGACCGCGATGCACGGCGCCGCCTACAAGCACCTGCCGCGGGTCGCGACCCTGCTCGCCGACGCGGGAGCCGACATCGAGGTCTGGAACCGCGCCAACCGCCGCGGGGCCACCCCGCTCGGCATCGCCGTCGGCATGCACCGCGGCATGAACCTCCTCAGCTCGCCGCAGACCGCCGACGCCATCCGCGACGTCATGCGCGCAGCAGGAGTCACCCCCGAGCAATAGTTTCGGCGGAGACCCCGAGTCGTCGGCCTTGCTGCCCCACCGGCTGTTCGGAAGAAGCCATCAGGGGAGTACTGCTCAGGACTCCCCTTCTACGCTCATGGCTGTCATCGAGCTGCCGACATGGTTGAGGCAGCTGCGTGCCCGCGAAATCGTCGATCGCGTGCGCTCCGACTCCCGCTCTGTCTCAGGGAATCACCTCGGCGTCGATAGTCAGACCGCGGTCAAGGAAGTGGCTGACGGCGGTCAGGCTCGCTTCGATGAGCCTTGGCGCCATCTGTCGCCCGACGATCGGGTCTTGTTGTACGCCTACTTCTTCCAGCTCGGACACTTGGAGGAACTCATCGCGGCGAGTCGTCAGCTCCTCAAGACTTCCCGGATTGAAGCACCCATCGTCGTCGACGTGGGATGTGGGCCGTTTACCGGTGGATTGGCCATCAGGAGCGTACTCGACGAAGGCACGCAGGTTGACTACATCGGCGTGGATCGCTCTGGCGCAATGCGCCGCTTCGGCGAGCAACTGGCGTCCATCGCCGAAAGCCGGCACGGCATGCCGTCAATGCAGCGCCACTGGGCGCCGGACATCTCGTCGGTTGACTGGAACCGAGCGCCCGGCTGGCGTCCGGTCATCGTCATCGTGTCCTATCTCCTCGCCAGCCCGACACTGGATGCCGTTGCACTCGTTGGCGAACTGGACGGGCTGTTGAAGAGACTGGGCCGCGGACCGGTCACGGTCCTCTACACGAATGCAGCCGGGACTGACGCCAACCAGAGCTTTCCCGATTTCCATGCAGCCCTGCACGAAACGGGCTTCGCCCCGGTCGCCGACGGCACGGGCTCCATCGAAATCAGCAGGCGGACTGGAACGAGAGACCGCAGGCTTCGCTACGCATTGTTCCAGCGTCGGCGACAAGACACTCTCCCACTGGGATGAACAAGTGCGGCTTCCGACTTGGGACGAACTGGTCGCGGAACCGGAACAGATCGATGTACTGGAACGCCCTCTGGACCAGTCTCTGTTCGTCGCGGGCCCGCCAGGCTCAGGCAAGACGGTCCTTGCCATCCGGCGAGCGCAGTTGGCGGCACAGGCAAACGCCGAGAACGCCAAAGTGCCATCGGTGGTGATCGTCACGTTCAACCGAATGCTCCGGCGTCTGCTGACGCTCATGGACGAGGGCCGGATCGATGTCTCCACGATGCACAGCTTCGTCTGGACCGACTACACGCGGCGCACAGGCACTCACCCGCCACGTCGCGCGGACGACACTTACGCATACGACTGGAATGCCATGTCGACCGAGCTCCGCGGACACACCCACGGTCACCCCGACCGGTCGCATCTGGTCGTGGACGAAGGACAGGATCTTCCGGAGGGGTTCTTCCAATACGCGTCCCGCCACGTCTCAGACGCGATGACGGTGTTCGCGGACGAGGATCAGACGCTCGGCCCACGGGGCTCGACGCTGGCCCAGATCAAGGCCGCCGCAGGATTGGCCGACCCCGTGATGCTGACCCGCAATCACCGCAATACGGCCGAGATCGCCAGACTGGCGGAACACTTCCACCGCGGCCGTCTGCCTGCTGCGACGGTTGTGCGGTCTCCCTCCGGACCACGACCGCGGCTGGTCCGCTCGCCGGATAGCGACTCCTCCGTCACACAGATCGCGAACCAGTTCGAGAATCTCGGCGGCAGCATCGGTGTCATCGTTCACAGGAACGCCACCGGCAACGACCTGTATCGTCGACTCGAGGAACGGCTGCCGCGGGCGCGCGTCGACGTGTACGCGAGCGACGAGCCGAACGAAGACTCGATCGACGTGCTCAAGCCCGGAGTCACGGTGCTGAACCGCGAATCCGTCAAGGGTCAGGAATTCGATGCGGTATTCATCTTGGAACTCGCAGCGTTCATCCCTTGCGCGGACGACGCAGCATCCCGCAGGATGTACATGATGTGCGCGCGCGCTCGAGACCACCTGTTTCTGGTCTACGGGCCTGAGGATCTGACACCCGCGGCCCGGCGATCGCTGCCGGGACCGGACATCCTGGAAGGCGCATGAGCACCCCCGACCAGACACGGCTACCGCTGGATTCCGAGGTCGCCGACGGCCGGCGTCACGACACGGACCGTGGCGGGGCCGACATGCCCGGGCAGCGCCCGGGCGGCCGGCGTTTCGATACGGACCGCGGCGATACCCGGGCGACTGGACAGCACGGCGGCGGCGGCGACCGGCGGCCACGCTGGCTCGGCCTCACGATCACGCACCGGCGGCTGTTCGACGCCCTGCAGTGTGAGTGGCTGCTTCCTCCTCACACGGACCCCGGCACTCTGTTGGGGGTCGGGCGGTACGTCACCGCACCGAACGTGGCGCCGACCGGCGGCCATCCGATCCCCATTCGTCTACGGCTCGACGCTACGAAGCTGCCGGCGCTCGAAGTGCCTGTTCTCCGGGACCAGACATGGATGACTTCCCGTCTCGACGCGCTCGAACCGTCAGACACGGCACTGCACTGGCCGGGCCCGCTTCCCGCCTTCACCATCGCCGAACTCTCGGTCTCGACCGCGGAAGAACGCGCCCGGCTGGTCGGTCTCGCGGCCGGCGTTTCGAACGTCGAGCTGCCGACGGTCGTGACGGTCGGCGGCGACAGCCTCGATGACGAGGGCTTTGAGCCGGGCCGTCCGCCGCCCGACCCGATCTGCGCGTTCACCCTGCCGAACGACGAGAACGCCATCCACGGCGCCATGAGCATGGCGCTGTGGGCGGTGCCGCACATCGAACCGTGGTTGGACCTGCTGACGGCCTCCCTGGCGGCCGATCGCACCGCGTTGCCCAACAGGGCCGAGGCGGTTGGCGCCTCGTGGTGGCGATTCCCGCCATGGGCTCCACCGCCGGATGCCCCGCCGCCTGACCCGCAGGAGAGCCTCTGGTTGGCGGCCGTCGATGTCTTCAGACGCCGAACGACCGCAAGCCGTGTGGATTCCGCCGAACTGGCGGAGGAGATTGCGGACCAGGCTTCGCGTTCCAGGCTCGTCGGAACCCGGGGGGCCGCGTCCGCGTGGCTGCTTGCGACCCGCGAGACCTTGCGCGCCGAAAGGGCCATCCAGCTCGAAGGCTGGAAGACACGCCCCGTCGACCTGGCGATTCAACTGGTGCTGAATCGTCCGGATCCGGACCGCTTCCGGACATGGTTCTCGGACCGGCCGGAACTGTCGCCCGCCGTCGCCTGGTCCGCCGCCACGTTGTGCGGCCTGCTGCACGGCTACCGACGGCTCGACACGTCGTTCCGGGGCAAGGCCCTGCAGCGGGAGCTCGTGTCTATACATGCGATGCGCCTCTCGGGCGATGAGCCGCATCGCCTTTTGTGGTCGTCCGTCACCGAGAATGCGCCGACATGGCGCCGGGATGGAGACCTGTTCGTCCTGTCCTGGGACGGCAGGGACTTCTGCGAGAAGCCGGCGAAGGCGCGCGGACGATGGTACACCTCAGACCTGACCGAAGACCGCGTGCGAGACGCCGCCCTGGCGCTCGCCAGGGGGCGGCACTGGCCGTGCGTACGGCAGGAAATCGCCATCGAAGACGACGAGATCGCGCTGTCCGGTCGGGGCGACATCGAAGTGCGCTCGGAGCCACGCCGGCTCGCCGTGCGCGGCGGCGTGAGGATGCGGCTGCCGCACAATGCGGGGATCGAGACTACCCTCGACGACGACGCGTTTCGACGCGCCGTGGCAACCGAGTCGGGACCGCTCCCCGACCCGCCAGCGCCAGCCGTCTCCGCCGGTCGAACCACCTCGCCGACCTCTGGCGAAATGCCGCGGCCACGCGGGGCGGAGTTCGACCCCGACGTGCCCGGTCTGCTGTACATTCCCGACTTCATCACCCCGGAGGATGAACGACGACTTACGGAGACGATCGATGCCGGCGAGTGGCGGGGGGATCTCAAGCGCAGAGTGCAACACTACGGCTGGCGTTACGACTACACCGCCCGCCAAGTCGATTCATCCATGCGGCTCGGCTCCCTGCCGGCGTGGGCCAACGACATCGGACGGCGCCTGGTTGCAGAGGGTCTGCTCGCGGCGCCGCCGGACCAGGTCATCGTCAACGAGTACAAGGAGGACCAAGGCATCAGTCGGCACGTCGACAGCCCAGGCTTTGCCGATGGCATCGTCACGATCAGCCTGCTGGAGTCCTGGGAGATGGTGTTTCGCCATCAACGAGGCACGCAGAAACGGAAGGTGAACAAGAGACTGGAGCGGCGCAGCGCCATGATCCTGACCCGAGCGGCGCGATACGACTGGACGCACGAAATACCGGCGAGAAGACACGAAACCGATCCATCGACAGGCAAGCGATGGAAGCGCAAACGCCGCATTTCGCTGACCTTCCGCCGGGTGGTCGTCGCCGAAAACGCCACGACGACGGGTCGTCGCACACCGGAAGAGCGACCGCATCCGGACGGACGCCGTTCCGCAGAGCCGGCATAGCGGTAGGTTACGAGCAGCGCAGTCGGGAGCCCAAGGCTTCCTATCTGCCCCGCCGTGCGCCGGCGCCGGATGATCTGCTCCTCGGCGTCGCCGACATCGCCGCCGAAGTCGACGGGCCGCGGTTCCGCCGGACCGACCAGCGGGCGCGACCTCAGGACCGACGCCTGCGCGAGCCGCCTGCCGCTCACTGCTCCCGCTCGTCGGGCGCCGCCTGCGCGTCGAGCGCGGTGCTGGCCGCTCAGGGCGTTGTGTACCGCCCAGCGGGCGCGGCCGCAGAGGCCAACGCTCGCGACGGCCTGCCACCCACTCCGCTCACTGCTCCTGATCGCCCCCCGCCTGCGCGTCGAGGACGCGCTGCCCGCTCAGGGCGTTGCGCACCGCCCAGTTGCCCTCGTGGCACGCGTACTCGTAGATCTCGTAGGTCGGGTCCGCGGTCAGGGGCATCTGGATGGTGAACGGCGCGGTGTAGACGTTGGGGTCGGTGACGGTGACGGTCCAGATGATGGTGTCCTCGGAGACGCGGCGGAAGCGCTCGACGACCTCGAGGGCCTTGCTGGTGGGGATGCCCTTCAGGCGGCGGCCGGCCGCGCTCGACGCGATCCAGCCCCGGTTGTGGAAGTTCCTCGACTCGACGACCAGGGTGTCGCCCTCCCACCGGCCCCGCGAGTCGCCCATCCACATGCGGATGTTCGCGTCGACGTGCGGCTGGTCCGAGATCGGGATGATGCGGACGTCGTGGATCATCTCGTGCTGGATGACGAAGTGGTCCGGCGTCTGCACGATGCGGTAGGCGTTGTTGTAGCCGGCCGGCAGCATCGAGCCGGGGACGCCGCGCGAGATGCAGCGGTCCCACACGCTCATGTGGATGTAGTCGTCGCCGTTGTGGTCGAGGTTGTACTGCTTGGCGTCGAGGGCCCACTGCCGGATGCGCGCGCGCCCGTCGGGCGGGTCGACGATCATCGAGGTCTGCCCCGTCGACAGCACCGTGTCGCCCGCGTCGAGCCAGTAGCTGCCGTAGCCGCCGACGTTCTGGCCCGCCTCGTAGCGCCGCGCCGGAGCGGCGTCGCGCGCCTGCTCGTCGACGATGCGCTGCTGGTTGATAGCGGCGATCTCCTCGTCGGTCAGGAACGCGCGTCCCCCGAGCTCGGCGGGCCGCTCGATCGGGGTCAGGGTCTTGTTGCCCCACATGCCCTGCAGGTCGGGCTGGCCGTCGGGGGTGCGGGGCAGCGTCCAGTCGGGGTCGACGACGCGCTCGAGCTGCGCGCTCGCCCCGGCGGCGCCGGCGAGCAGGCCGGCGGCGGCGAGGGCCGCGATGACGAGATATCGGCTGTTGGTGAATGTCCGCATCGAATGGCTCCTTTTGTTGCCCGTTGATTCCTTCGGCGGCTGCGATGGCCGCCTCGCCGACCCTCCGGGATCCAGCGCCGTCCTGCGGCGCCGAATCCCATCCGGAGTAACGCTGTGCGTAACCCTTCTCGGTCCGCCGAGCAGCCTCCGCCCGAATCAGCGCCCGTAGCGGCGGCCTCGCGTTGCCCGGCACCGCCGTTCCGTGGCCGCAACCCCCGCCCTGGTCAACGACCCTCGTCGGCGGCCTCGCGCTCCTGCACGCGAGCGCCCGCGAGCAGGTTGGTCATGCCGTAGTTCCCCTCGTGGCAGGCGTACTCGAAGAGCGGCGCGTCGGTCCGCGTCATCGGGATCATCGCCGTGAACGGCTGCGTGAACGTCGCGGGGTCGTCGACCGTGAACTCGTAGCGCAGGCTGCCGTCGTCCTCCCGCGTGAAGCGCTCGACGAGCCGCGCGGTCTCGCCCGACCCGTACGAGCGCGCGATGGTGTAGAAGCTGCCGGTCTTGTGCGTGAAGTTGGTCGACTCCACCACGAGGCTGTCGCCCTCCCAGCGCCCCCGCGAGTCGCCGAGCCACTGGCGGACGCTGCCGGGCAGGTGCGGCTTGTCGCCCAGGGGCACGATGCGCGCGTCGTGGACCATCTCGTTGAAGATGACCACGTGGTCGGGGGTCTGGAGGACGTGGATGTTGTTGTTGTAGGCGCTCGGCAGCATGGGCGGGCCGGCGTTGAAGCCGAGCATGCACCGCTCGGACAGGCCGAGGTCCTCGGGCCCGCGCGCGGGCGAGTTGAAGACGACGCGCTCGCGGACCGGCCGGCGCCACGCCGAGCGGCGCGCCTGGTCGGCCTCGTCCACGCCGTCGACCCGGGGGGGGATGCGGCCGTCGGGGGGATCGACGATGAGCGACGTGCGCAGGTCCCCCGTCAGGCTGTCGCCGTAGTCCCACCAGAAGTCGTTGTAGGCGCGCTCGACGTCGCGCCGGGCGCCGCCGTCGCGCCGGTCGGCGTTCCGGCTCTCGATCGCGGTGGCCCGGAACTCGGCCGCCTCCTCCGGCGAGAGGACCGCCTGGTCGCCCAGCGCGGCCGGCCGCTCGAGCGGGGTCAGGGTCCGGAAGTCCCAGACGCCGCCCAGGTCCGGTGCGCCCCACGGCGTGCGGGGCCCCGCTGCGGTGGCGGCGGCGCGGGTGGCCGCGGGGGCCTCGAACAGGGCCAGGTCGACGGCGTTCGCCATCGCCTCGTAGCCGGCGTCGGAGGGGTGCAGCCAGTCGCCGCCGTGCAGGTCCCACCGGAACCGCGTCGGCTGGTCGGGGTCGCGCACCGCGGCGTCGAAGTCGATGACCCCGTCATAGGCGCCGCTCGTGCGGATCCACGCGTTGAGGGCCTGCCGCTTCGCCTCGCCCGCCTCGGTCCAGTAGAAGGCGCCCTCGAACGGCGGGAGCGTTCCCCCGTAGATGGTCAGCCCCCGCGCGTGCGCGCGCTGGATGAGCGTCCGGTGACCGGCGATCAGGTCGTCGACCGACGGCCGGGGATCGTCGAACGCCATGCCGATGTCGTTGGTCGTCTCAAGGACGATGACGTGGGTCGCCCCCGGCTGCAGCAACACGTCGCGGTCGAACCGCGACAGGCCGCTCGGCCCGAAGAGCGCGTTCGGGTTCGGCGGCTCATCGGTGCCAGGGGAGCCGGGGCGGCCGGCCCGCCGGAGGATGCCGAGGCCCGCGTTGTGGCTGAGCACGCGGTTGCCCGCGATGCCCACGTTCAGGACGCCGGGCGCCGCGTCGCCGAGCTCGGCCGCGAGCCGGCGAGCGAGGAAGTCGGGCCATCGGCGGTTCGCGTCGACCGTCGACCCGGTCCCGTCGGTGATCGAGTCGCCCATCGCCACGATGGCGCCGGGCGCCGTCCCCGACCACACGTCGACGCGCGACAGGTAGAACCACTGCTGCGTGTCGCGTTCGTCATCGAAACGCTGGGCGCCGACGTGATTGCCCGGCACCGACACGACCGTCGTCGACAGCCCTGTGGTGTGCACGGTGGCAGGCGAGGTCGATCCCCAGGTGTCGCCCGGCAGGTAGATGTCGATGACCAGATCGCCGAGGGGCGTCACCGCGAGGGCGACCGGATCGCTCAGCACCGTCGAGCCCGCCTCGATGGTGACCGACGGGTGGCCGCCGAACGTCAGGTGGGCGCCCGCCCCGACGGCGCCGCCGTCCGTCCGCGCGGCGACGTGGGCGGCGCCGATCTCGAGGGGCTCGGTGCCGAACAGGTTCGTCAGGGTCACGCGCACCTGCGACCCGCCGATGCTCGTCCGGACCACCTGCCGGATCGTCTGGTTCCGCACCCGCACCGGCGTGCGCGGCGCCGGCACCTCTTGCGCCTGCACCTCGGGCGGCGGCGGCTCGACCGCGACGGGCCCAGTCGCCCACGTGCCCACCCAGCGGCCCTGCGCGGCCGAGACGGCGGGAACCGCGAGGACGGCCACCAGGGAGAGCGACAAGAAGCGTCCGCACGCGGCGCGACGGACCGGGCCCGCGGCCTTGCGGAAACTGGGAATTCTCGGCATCGTCATCCTGCAATCCAATCCGGGTGGCGGCCCGCCGGGGAACCGGCTCCAGTGGAATCCGCGGCGCGGCGGAGCCGTTGGCCGTTGTCTATTGTACCGTCATGTCCCCGAGCGACTGCGCCGGAACCCGCGGGGAAGCGATATGGTCCGGCGTACCACGTTCCGCCGCCATGTTAGTCTGGGATCATGTCACCGGGCAGGCAGGGCGAGGCCCCGCGCGCCGGGATGCAGCCACCCCCGCGCGCCGGGATACAGCCACCCCCGCGCGCCGGGATACAGCCACCCCCGCGCACCGGAACCCCCGCGGAGCGCCGGCTGCTGGTCGCCCTCGTCCTGGCGTTCCTGAACGCCGGCTGCGGGGGCGACGACGTCCGCACGCCGACCGCCCCGACTCCCCCGACCACCTCGGCCCCGGTGGCCCAGGGCCTCGACATCATCGGCGCCCCGCCGGGAGGCCTCGTCGTCGGCTACGAGGTCGAGCTGCGGGCGCGCCTCACCTACAGCAACGGCGCCTACCGGATCGTGACGGCCGAGTGGACCTCGAGCGCCCCCGCGCTGGCTTCCGTCGACCCGGACGGCACGCTCGACGCCCACGCCGCCGGGGTGGTGACCATCACCGCGAGGGCCGAGGGCTTCAGCGCCACCGCCACCGTCGAGATCCGGCCCCCGGGCCCCGACGAGACGTTCTGGAGACAGCTCGCGTTCAACGACTACGAGTGCAGCCGGCCCGAGGAGACGTGTGACGACCTCGCTCAACGCGTGCTGTGGCGGCTGCCGACCCCGTCGCCGAACTTCCTCGTGCGGGAAGACAGCCTGGCCGTCCCGAACCTCGTCGACGTCATCCGGGAGACGATTCCCCGGGCCGTCCCGCAGTTGACGGGGGTGCCCTACACCGGGCGGGTCGAGACCGCCCCGCAGGGTGCGCCGGAGCCGTCCGGGGGCAGCTGGATCGTCATCGAAGGCGTCGTTCCGCAGGAGACCCCGACATCGCCGGCCTGCCGGAACATCGGGACCGAGTCGTATGTCTGCGGGAAGGCGTACATCGGCCGCGAGCGCGGATGCATCATCCTGAACACGCACACGCGGTCGTGCCTGACCCCGTCGCTCATCATGCACGAGGTCGGCCACGCGCTCGGCTTCTACCACACGCCCAACGCCGTCGACATCATGCATCCGACCGCGCTCGCGAACCAGAGCGCGGTCTTCTCGCCCCTCGAGCAGTACCACGGCGCCTTCGCGTACACGCAGCGGCGCGGCGCCACCTACTCCGAGATCGCCCTCGGCGCCTTCGGCCCCCGCCGCCCCCGGCCCGCACCTTCGCCGTTCCACCACGGCGGCATCGCCGTCGACTAGCGATTCCGCCGTCATGGAAACGGTGAGGAGATACTGCACAGTCATGCACGACGACACACGCTCGCGACCTCCACGCGCGGGCTCGTACTGGCTCCTGGGCGCGCTGCTCCTGGGCACCCCGGCCGTCGGCAGCGGGCAGGGCACCGTGGCGGAAGACCGCGCCGCCCTCGAAGCGCTCTACGACGCCGCCGACGGCCCGAACTGGAGAGTCGACGACAACTGGAAGACCGACGAGCCGCTCGGGCAGTGGCACGGGGTCACCACCGACGGTGACGGCCGCGTCACGCACCTGGAGCTCGACGACAATCGGTTGAACGGCGCGATTCCCGCCGAACTCGGGAACCTGACCAACCTGGAGCTCCTCTGGCTCAACAACAACCGCTTGAGCGGCACGATTCCCGCCGAACTCGCCAACCTGACCGGTCTGAAGCGCCTGGTGATCAACTGGAACAGACTGAGCGGCACGATTCCCGCCGAACTCGCCAAACTGACCAGCCTGGAGACCCTGGCGCTCCACGGCAACCAGTTGAGCGGCACCATTCCCGCCGAACTCGGGAACTTGACCAGCCTGCAGCTCCTGGTGCTCAGCCAGAACCGATTGAGCGGCGCGATTCCCGCCCAAATCGGGAACCTGACCAGTCTCGACACCCTGGCGCTCTGGGACAACCAGTTGACCGGCGCGATTCCCACCCAAGTCTGGAACATGGCCAATCTGAGCGGCCTGTCGCTCTACGACAACCAGTTGAGCGGCACCATTCCCGCCCAGATCGGGAACCTGACCAACATGGAACGCCTAGCGATCAGCGGCAACCAACTGAGCGGCGCGATTCCCGCCGAACTCGGGAGCCTGGCGCGCCTGGAGCTCCTGTGGATCGACGACAATCAGCTGAGCGGGCCGATTCCGGTCGAACTCGGAGACATCACCGGGCTGACGCGACTGAGAATCGACAGCGACACCGGGCTGTGTCTGCCTTCGCAGATTCAGGACACGGCGTTCGGACGACTGGCCCTCGACTGGAATGTCCCCTTGTGCGCCGACGTGACGGCCCTTCCGCCGGCGGCGTTGTGGCTGTCGGCGCTAGCCCTCGTCGTGCTCGGGTTGCGCTGGCGACGGAACCGCGCCGCGATAGTCACCGGCTGAGTCATGAGGAACGCGGTTCTGGTCGGCTCTCTCGCGAAACCGACATCCGACCGTTGCCCCGCAGGACCGAGGCGGGTCAGGGCGGGATTCCGCATGGCGGCCGTGCTGGCCCTCGCGCTCCTCGACGCCGGCTGCGGCAACGACGATGTCCTCAGTCCGACCGCCCCGACCGCCCCCGAGCCCGTCGATCGAACCCTCGTGAGCATCGAGATCGTCAACGCCCCGCCGGCCGGCCTGATCGTCGGCTACACGGTGAGGCTCGAGGTACATGGGACCTACAGCGACGGCACGAAGCGGATCGAGGTCGCCGCCTGGACTTCGAGCGCCCCCGGGGTGGCCTCGGTCGACGCGGGGGGAGCGGTTCGGGCCCACGACGCCGGCGTCTCCACCATCACGGCGACGATCGGAGACCTGCGCACGACGGTGACGATCGAGGTCCGACCCGTGGGACCCGAAGAGACCTTCTGGAGGCAGTTCGCGTTCAACGACTACGATTGCCGCACACGCGCGGACTGCGAGGACGCCGGTTTCGAGTACAGACATCTGCACGAACGCGTGCTGTGGCGGCTGCCGACCCCCTCACCCGACTTCTTCCTGGTGGAGCCGAGCCTGGAGCCGGCCCTCGTGGAGCGGATCCGGGAGACGATCCCCCACGCGGTGTCGCAACTGACCGGGGTGCCGTATGCCGGCCGGATCGCCGTCGGGCCGGTGGACGCGCAGGAGCGGAGCGGGGACGCGCAGATTACCGTCGAGGGCGTCACGCCCGGGCAGACTCCGACGTCTCCGGCCTGCCGGGACATCGAGATCGGCTCCGCGGGCGGATGGGCGTACATCGGACGCGTGCGCGGGTGCATCGTGCTGAACGTGAGCGGGCGATGGCCGCCGGGACGGCCGTTGATCATGCACGAGATCGGCCATGCCCTCGGCTTCTACCATACCGAGGACCCGGACGACATCATGCACGCCCCGGCCGGGGGCCACGGCGACAACTTCACGCCCCTCGAGCAGCACCACGGACGCTTCGCCTACACGCAACCTCGCGGCGCCAGCTACGCCGACATCGCCCTCGGCGTCGTCGGCCTCCGACGGCCGCTGCGGGGAACATCACCGTTCGATCACGGCGGAATTGCCATCGACTAGAAAACGGACCTTCGCACCGGAGCCAGGACAACATGAGCAACTCGATGGATCGGCGACGGCTCTCACCCAGCTGGCTCTCGGCCGTCGCGGCGGCGAGGCATTCGAGGGGCGTCGGGATCGGCCTGCTGGCGATCGCCGGCGCGCTCGTCCTGGGCGGCGAGGCCCGCGGTCAGGTGGGCGTGGAGTCTGATCGGGAGGTGCTCGAGGCGTTCTACCACGCGACCGGCGGGCCCGACTGGTTCTTCAACACCAACTGGCTGAGCGACGAGCCGCTCTCGGAGTGGTACGGGGTCTGGACGAACGACGAGGGTCGTGTGAGGCAGCTGATCCTGCGGAGCAACAACTTGACCGGGGCGCTCCCGCCCGAGCTGGCGCGGTTGACCAAGCTGGACAACCTGGCGCTGCGGTTCAACCAGCTGAGCGGCCCCATCCCGCCCGAGCTGGGTCGGTTGACCGGACTGACAAGCCTGAATCTCCACCGCAACCAGTTGAGCGGCCCCATCCCGCCCGAGCTGGGCCAGTTGACCAACCTCCAGCTGCTGCATCTCGACGAGAACCAATTGACCGGACCGATCCCGCCCGAGTTGGGGCGGTTGACAGCACTTACGTATCTCCTGGGTCTGTCGGACAACCAGTTGAGCGGGCCGATCCCGCCGGAGCTGGGGCGGTTGACCAACCTCGAGGGACTGCAGCTCTCCAGCAACCAGTTGACCGGGCCGATTCCGCCCGAGCTCGGCCAACTCACCAATCTGACATTCCTGAGTCTCTTGGGCAACCAGTTGACCGGGCCGATCCCGCCCGAACTCGGCCGGTTGACCAACCTCGAGGGACTGCAGCTCTCCCGCAACCAGTTGACCGGACCGATTCCGCCCGAACTCGGCCAACTCACCAATCTGACATTCCTGAGTCTCTTCCGCAACCAGCTGACCGGGCCGATCCCGCCCGAGCTCGGCCAGTTGACCCGCTTGACGAGCCTGCAGCTCCGCTTCAACCAGTTGACCGGGCCGATTCCGGTCGAGCTCGGAGAGCTCACGGAGCTGACATTCCTGACCATCGACGGCGACACCGGGCTCTGTCTGCCTCCGGAGCTCCAGGACACGGTGTTCGGACAGCTGGCGCTCGACGAGGACGTTCCCTTGTGTGCCGCGGTGACGGCACTCCCGCCGGCGGCGTTGTGGATGCTGGCGCTCGCCCTCGTCGTGCTCGGGTTGCGCCGCTATGGTCGAGCGCCTGTTCCGATAATACCGTGGTAGCATCGGTGGTCATGAAGGCAGTGAAGATGAGCGTCTCGTTCGAACGAGCGCTGGGAGACAGGATCCGCTCCGCCGCCCGCAGGTCGGGCACAGGCGTTTCGTCCTGGCTGGCGGGCGCCGCCGCCGCTAGGCTCCGCGCCGACGCGTTGCGCGAGCTCCTGGACGAGTGGGAGGCCGAACACGGGGCGCCGACGACTGACGAGCTCCGGCGTGCAGAAGCCGAGCTGGGCCTTCGGACGGGGGAGCCCGGGGCGTGAGTGCGCTCGTTCTCGACGCAGGCGCGTTCGTTGCCGTGGACCGCGGAGAGCGGGCGACAATGACACGACTGCGCGTCGCCCTCGCGAACCAAGTGGACCTGCGAACGAGCGCTATCGTGGTCGGTCAGGTGTGGCGGAATCCCGATGGCCGTCAGGCTCGACTCGCACGCCTGCTGCAGGCCGTCGACGTCCGGCCCGTGGATGAACCCATGGGACGCAGGGCCGGCGTCCTGCTCGCCCGCGCCGGAACCACTGATCCGATCGACGCCACCGTGGTGCTGGTCGCCGAACCCGGCGACCGCATACTGACCAGCGACCCCGACGACCTCCGGCGCCTCGTGACCGCGGCCGGCACCCGCGCCGCCGTCGTCACGTGCTGAGTCCCGCCCGGCGGAAAGAGCCGCCTACTCGCAGACCTCGGCGAGCCCCTGCACGGAGGTCACGTTGATGCTGTCGACGGCGTCGGCGGCGCCGCTCTCGTCGCGGATGAGCAGGCCCTTCGTCTCGACCTTGTGGCCCAGGTAGGCCTCGGGGCTCGGGAAGACGTAGAGCAGCTTGAAGGCGCGGTCGCCGAGGGGGATGGCCTGCGCCTCGGCGAGGGCGTCGCCGGCCGAGGGGGCCGGGTCGGCCGCGCGGACCTCGGGGCTCGCCGACGACAACTGCCAACCGGCGTGGCCGTCGCCGGCGAGGCAGCCGACCACCCGCACGAGGGCGAAGTTGGGGACGACGCCCGGGCCGTCCTCGCCCTCCACCCGGACGTCGCCGAGGAGACCGGCCGAGAGCTCGGCGTCGCCCGACGGGAAGCCGTTGCGCTCGAGGACGTAGCTGATGATGTCGACGTAGGCTGCGTCGGAGAGGTTCTCGGAGCCGTCGGGGGGCATCGACTGCATGCGCTCGTAGAGGCCGTCGAGGGTCAGCCCCGTCCAGTCCCGCAGGAACACCACCCCGGTGAGGGACCGGCCGGCGCCCCCGGTGAGGTCGGCGCCGTGGCAGCGCTGGCAGCTCGCGTCGTAGCGCTCGCGCCCGCGGGCGGCCTGCCCCGTGGTGTACACCCCGTCCTTGACGGTGGTCTCGACGTCCGGCTCCTGGCTCGCCGCCACCGTCAGGGACCCCGCCGCCATCGCCGCCGCCGCGACCGCCGTCATCAGCACTCGCATCGTCTTCGCCTGCCTCGTTCTTGTAGTCGTGAACGGCCGACCGCCGCCAGACTGCCAATTCTACCCGCTCGCCCGCATGACCGAGGATCCGGTCGACGGATTGCGGCGCTGTACCTCCGAGCCACCGCCTTCCGCAACTGCGCGAGCGCAACGGGGCGAACCGGACCGCGGCTCATCGACGGCGAGCAGCCAGTATCCGGTGCGGGAGCTTCCTTCGCGCGATGCTCCGCGAACGCGGAGAGCCGATCGTTGCCGGAGCTCGCCCCCGGCAAGAGAACACGGCGCACGCCTCGCTAGCGCCCGGCGAGCGACTCGAGCAACCGGACCGTCGCCGGGGCGGCCGCGATGTTGCCGGTGCGGCCGCGGGCCACGATGGCCCAAGGGGTCTGCCCGCGCCGGTTGGCGATGTCGATGTCGGCGCCGTGCTCGACCAGCAGCTCGACGACGCCGTCGAAGCCCTTGTCGACGACGTAGTGGAGGGCGGTGTTGCCGGCCTCGTCGACCGCGTTGACATACGCGCCCTCGTCGAGCAGGAACCGCACCGCATCGCGGGTGCCGGCCTCGTCGTACATCTGGGCCTGGAACGCCGGCGTCTTGTGCAGGGTCCGCTCGCGCCGGTCCCACACCGCGTAGCGCCAGCCGGCCCCGGCCGCGAGCATCAGGGGCGTCCACCCGTTCTTGAGGGGCAGCCGCACATCGGCCCCGGCCCCGGCGAGGACCCGCATGAGGTCGGTCTCGGCGAACTTGGCGGCCAGCGCAAGGGGGGTCGCCCCGAGCAGGTGCTCGCCGATCATCAGCACCTGGCCGTTGCGGGTCACCTTCGTGGCCAGCGTCACCTGGGCGTTGGCGCTCGCACCGCGGGCGAGCAGGGCCTCGACCACCTCGATGTCGCCGGTCAGCACCGCCGCGTGCAGGGCGGTGTAGCCGGCGCCCGAGGCGTTGGGGTTGGCGCCCCGCTCGAGCAGGGTGAAGACCAGGTCGCGGTGGCCGCTGTGCGCCGCCACCACCAGGGCGCTCGCGCCGTCGGGGGCGGTGTCGTTGGCGTCAGCCCCGGCGTCGAGCAACCGGCGCGCCACCTCGACATCGCCGTTGCGCGCCGCGAACAGCAACGACGTGAACCCGCCGATCTGCGTCTCCTCGGCGTCGGTGCCGTAGCTGCGTCCGAGCTCGCCGTAGCGCAGCTCGGACTGCAGCCGCCGGCTGATGACGAACCGGCGCGAGCGCGACCGCGCCGCCACGTCGGCGCCGCCGTCGAGCAGGAGCCGCACGACGTCGGCGTGACCCTGCGCGGCAGCCCACATGAGCGCCGTTTGCTGCTCGAGGGACTCGCGGGCGTTGACGCCGGCGCCGGCGTCGAGGAGGCGCCGTACCGCCTCGGCGCTGCCGGTGCGGGCGCAGGTCATGAGGGCGGTCTCGCCGGTCTCGACCGCCGCGCCGGGGTCGGCGCCGGCCGCGAGCAGCAGCCGGACCATGCCGGAGCTGCCGTTGTCGCAGGCAAGGGCGAGCGGGGTCACGCCGAGGTCGTTGGCGGCCGAGGCGTACGCACCGGCGTCCGCCAACCGGCGCGCCGTCTGGAGGTCGTCGTGGTAGGCGGCCCAGTGCAGCGCCGTCGCGCCGTCGGGCTGGGCCGCGTTCACGTCGACGCCGTCCGGCCCGCCCGCGGCGTCGAGGAGGGCGGCGATGGCCGCGGCGTCCTGCCGCTTGACCGCGTCGATCAGCCGCAGGTCGGGTGCCTGCGCGGAAGCCGCGGCGACCGCCGACACGAACGCGCCGATCACGAGGAGGCCGCGGCGGAACCTCCACCGCGACCGTGCGCTGCCGATAGCCATGGCGTCGACGCCCCCGTTCAGATCCCCGTCAGCCGATCCGGCCCCGGCCCGGCCAGCAGCCTCGGCAGCGGCCCCGTGCTGTCGCCGATGCGCTCGACCGGCGCCCCCAGCTTGTCGAGGAGCGACACGTGGAGGTTGGCGAGCGGCGTGCGGTCGCGCTCGGGGTAGGCGACGTGCCGCCCGCCCGCGAGCTGCCCCGCCCCGCCGCCGAGCAGGACGAGCGGCAGGTTGTAGGGCGAGTGGGCGTTGCTGTCGCTCATGCCCGCGCCGTACATCAGGATCATGTGGTCGAGCAGCGAGCCGTCGCCGTCCGGCGTCGACCGCAGCTTCTCGACGAAGCCGGCGAAGAGGCTGACGTGATAGCGGTTGATCTTGGTCAGCTTGCGCAGCGACTCACCCACCCCGCGGTGGTGCGACAGCGGGTGGTGGGCGTCGGGCACGTCTATCTGGGGATAGGTGCGTCCGCTCAGCTCGTGCCCGCTCATGAACGTGGTGACCCGGGTGCGGTCGGTCTGGTGGGCCAGGAGCTGCAGGTCGTACATCAGCCCGGTGTGCTCGGCGAAGTCGGCCGGGGCCCCCATCGGCCGGTCCATCAGCGGCACCTCGCGGTCGCCCTGGACCTCGGCCACCTCGATGCGCCGCTCGACGTCGCGCACCGCGTCGAGATAGGCGCCGAGCTTCAGCCGGTCGCCGGCGCCGAGGCTGCCGCGAAGCCGGACCACGTCGGCGCGCACCGAGTCGAGGATGCTGCGCTGCTCGCGGCGGCGCGCCTCGCGGGCGGCGGGGTCGGTGGTCTCGTTGTCGCCGAAGAGCCGCTCGAACACCGCCCGCGGGTTGTGCTCCATCGGCAGCGGGGTCTGCGAGTCGCGCCACGCGATGGTGTACGAGAAGGCGCAGCTGAACCCGCCGCTGTCGCACGAGCCGGCGAAGTTGGCGCCCTCGAGCCCCAGCTCGAGCGACGCCAGCGGCGTGTGGCGCCCGAGCTCGCGGGCCGCGATCTGGTCCATCGAGACCGCCTCGGGGTTCCACGCGCCGGGGTGCACGTCGGTGAGGAAGCGGGTCGCGGCGCGCGAGTGGCTGCCGCCGCGGGTGCCAGGCGGGGGCGTGCAGTTCAGCCCCGACAGCACCAGCAGCTGGTCCTGGAACGGGGCCAGCGGCTCGAGGATCGGCGTCAGCTCGAAGCCGCGCCCGGTGGCCGCGGGCGTCCAGCTCTGCATCACCATGCCGTTGGGCACGTAGACCGCGCCGAACCGCACCGGCCCCGCCGCCGCGCGCGCGCTCAGGCCCGGCACCATGCCGTCGAGAAACGGCAGGGCCACGCTCGCCCCCAGCCCCCGCAGCACCGCGCGACGCGGAATCGTCCGCTTGGTGATGAACGTCATGACTCCGATCTCCTCATCTGAAACGGCACGCTCTCGACGATGCCCCTGATGATCGACGACCAGCGGTACCCGCCCGCCTCCGCGTCGCGCACGATGCGCCGGATGGCGGGCTGGTCGAACGACTCCATCCCCCGCCCCACCGCATAGGTCAGCAGCTTCTCGGTCACGGTCCGGACCACACTCGTCTCGTGGGCGAGGACCGCGTGACGCAGGGCAGCGGGGCCGTCCACCGCGGTGCCGTCGGCCAGGGCCCCCGCCGCGTCGACCGGGGCCCCGTACTCGTCGGCGGCCCGCCACCGCCCGATGGCGTCGAAGTGCTCGAGCGCGAACCCCGGCGGGTCCATCATGCGGTGGCAGGCGGCGCACGCGGGGTTGGCCCGGTGCTGCTCCATCCGCTCGCGCATGGTGCGCGGCGGCGCCCCCGCGTGGTTCTCCTCGAGGGCCGGCACGTCCGCCGGGGGCTCGGCCGGCGGCATGCCGAGGACGTTGTCGAGCAGCCACTTGCCCCGCAGCACCGGCGACGTGCGGGTGGGATAGGCGGTCACCGTCAACAGGCTCGCGTGGCCCAGCAACCCCGCCCGCTCGCCCTCGACGGGCACGCGCCGGAACCGCTCGCCGTAGACGCCGTCCCGCCCGTAGTGCCGGGCGAGCCGCTCGTTCACGAACGTGTAGTCGGCGTCGAACAGCTCCATGACGCCGCGGTCGCCGAGAATCTGGCTCTCGAGGAACAGCGCCGTCTCGCGCTCCATGTCCGCCCGCAGGTTCTCGTCGAACTCCCAGAACACGTCGGCGTCGGGAATGACCCCTCGCACCCGGCCGAGCTGCAGCCACTGGCTGGCGAAGTTGTCGACGAGGGCCCGCGCCCGGGGGTCGGCGAGCATGCGCGCGACCTGCCGGTCGACCTCGTCTGGCTGGGAGAGACGCCCGGCCTCGGCCGCCGCGAGCAGCGGCTCGTCGGGGATGTCGCTCCAGAGGAACAAGGACAGGCGGGTCGCCAGCTCCAGGTCGCTCAGGGGGTATGCGGTCGCCGGGGGCGTGCCGGGGGGATCGCGCTCGATGCGGAACAGGAACTCCGGGGCCACGAGCAGCCGCTCGACGGCTTTCCGGACGCCGGCCTCGAAGCCGCCCTCGGCCCGGCCCTGCTCGTAGAACGCGAGCAGCGTGTCCAGGTCGCGGTCGTCGAGCGGCCGGCGGTAGGCGCGCCGCCCCAGGGCCGACAGGATCTCGCCGCCGCAGCGGTCCTCTTCCGCCATCGCGGCCGCCCCCGCCCGGCTGGCGGGGTCCGACCCGGCGGCGACATCGGCGCCGACGGGGGTGTCCGCTCCCGCGGCGCGGTCCGACCGGGCGGCAACGTCGCCCCTCGCTGCGGCGTCCACCGCCGCAGCCGGCCGGCAGGTGAAGATGCGGCGCCGGCTCGCGGTGTCGCCCGGGCCGGCGCGGTCGTAGGGGCCGGCAATCTCCACCCGGTCGATCGCGGCGTTGCCGTGGTAGAACCCGAGCCCGCTCAGCGAGAACCCCGACAGCCGGCGCTCGAGAATGCCCGTCGGCTCGGTGCGCGCGGCCACGAACGACACCCCGACGACGTGCTCGCCGGCGGTGGCCGGCACCATGACCTCCAGCTCGGCATCGGCGTCGATCGACACGTACTGCTCCCACGCCGGGTCGCCCCGAATGGTCCCGAAGAACGTGTAGGCGGAGGGATAGCCGAAGCGGTCGGCGTCGCCCACGGTGAACCGCCGCACGAGGCGCCCGTCCAGACGCACCTCGATCTGCTGGGCGGTCCCCATGCCGACGACGTAGTCGTAGATCATCCGGCGCAGCCGCAGCTTGACGCGGTAGTCGCCGTCGAGCGGGAAGTAGTGCCGGACGGCCAGTCCCCCGCGGGACCCGAACGGCAGGTCCTCGCTCATGCGGTCGTCCTGGTACAGCAGCCGCGGCGTCGAGTAGGTGGCGGCGGCGAACCCGGGCCCCACGGCGGGGTCCCCCACCGCGAGCCGGCTGATGCGGTTGGCGGCCGAGAGATAGCGGTCGAACAGGGCCGGCGACACCGAGAGGGCCTCGGCGTCGGTGCTGAACCCTTCCAGGCTCACGTCGTCGGGCGGAAACAACAGCCAGCCCTCGTCGACCTCGATGTCGAGGAGGCTGCGCACGGCGTTGCGATACTCGGGGGTGGTCAGGCGGCGGACGGCGGGGCGTCCCGGGTCGGGGCCCGCGGCCGCGGCGGCGTCGAGCCCGTCCTCGAGCCAGCCGAGGAACCGCTCGTGGACGTCGTCGGCGGGGCGGGGCCGGCCGGCCGGCGGCATCATGCCGAGCCGCAGCTTGCGGACGATGCGCTCCCACACGTCGGCGTCGGCTCCGACGTCGCCGGCGTCGAGCCCGTCGAAGGCCACCGGCACCAGCCCGCGCGCCTCCCGGGCCTCGGTGTGGCACGCCAGGCAGTAGCGTTGCACGAGCGCGTCGGCGGACGCGGCGTCGTATGGCGCCGCCGCCGGGCCTTGGGCCGACACCGGCGCGAGGGCGGCCAGCCCGATTCCCCACGCGAACGCCCATTGCATGGGCCGCGACGCCCGCGACAGCTTCATCGGCTTCATCTGGATGGTGGTCGGTCGGAGGGCGCCAACATCGCGCCGGACACGGCCCCCCTTCACCGCCACAGCTACTGTAGTGCCAGCGGGGTTCGTTCGCAACCAGATTCCGCGGCCTTCCCGCCAGGTCCAGGGCCTTACCCGCCAAGACGGAGCCGGTTGCCCTGCTCGACCACGAACCTCGCCGCGCGGGGTCGGAAACCTGCCGACACCGGGCGAGCCGTCGACAGGACGACTCTCGGCGCGGAAAGCGCCCTGGTGGGATTCAGCCCGGAAGTCGCTCGGTCGCGAACGCCGGGAACCGATCGAAGTCTCGATCCTCGGTGATCAGGGTTCGCACGCCGGCCTCGCGGCAAAGGGCCACAATCTGGGCGTCGAAGACGACGTTGCCGACCGCGTCGGCCTCGCGCACCGCATCGGCCAGCAACTCCGGAAAGCGGAGCCCGGGCAGGAGAAGCTCCACGCTCGGCGACGCAAGCAGCCGCTGCATCGCTTCACAGGCTCTGCCGGTGCTGAGCGGATCGAGGACACGCCGATGCGTGACGACGCGCAGGAATTCGGCGAGGCAGAACACCGGGATCGCCCAACGATCAGCTCCCTCGGCGAGGGCGATGACGCGGCGGCTGGCGGCTTCGTACTTGGGCGACTTGCGTCTGTGGGCGTGCACGAGCACGTTGGTGTCGACGGCGATCACTCGCGCTCCTCCATCCACTCGTAGAGCGCGTCGCGATCGTCGAAGTTCACGCCGGGCGTCGGGCGCCCTTCGGTCGTCAGCAACTCGAGACGGTACGGGGTGGGTCGCGCGCGCCGACGATGAAGGTACTGCGCCACCGCGCGCTCGACGAGTCGGGTCAGCGTATCGCCGTCGCGGGCGGCCAGCTCCTTCGCCTCGCGGAACAGGTGGTCGTCGAAGCTGAGGGTGGTTCGCATGCAGAAATCTGACCACGGCATACAGATATCTGTCAAACGCCCGCACCCCACGCCGCCGACCCGGAACCGCCGGCGACCGTCCCGCCCGGAGCGCCGGTAGCGGCCCCGGTGTTTACCCACGGGCGGGGTTGATGGCATAATTCCCCATTGCTCGTCGTATCCGCGTAACGGTCGAAGGAGTCCATTCATGAGAATCCAGGCGCGAACAGTCGCGGTCGTCGTGGCGGTCGGGGCTCTGTCGCTCGTCGCCGCTCCGAGCCAGGCGAACGAGGGCGACGTCACCTACTACCGGGACGTCCTCCCGATCATCCAGGACAACTGCCAGAGCTGCCACCAGCCCGAGGGTCAGAACCTCGGCGGGGTCCTGGCGCCGATGTCGTTCATGAGCTACCAGGAGACCCGCCCGTGGGCCCGCGCCATCGCCCACAAGGTCGAGGCGCGCGAGATGCCGCCCTGGTACGCCGAGGCGCCGAGGGGCGTCTTCTCGAACGAGCGCCTGCTGACCGACGCCGAGATCGAGACGCTGCTGAGCTGGGTCGAGGCGGGCGCCCCCGCCGGCGACCGGGCCGACGCCCCCGCGCCCCGGCAGTTCGTCGAGAACTCGAGCGGCGGCTGGTCGCTGGGCACGCCCGACTACGTGTTCAAGCTCGACGAGCCCTACCATGTCGAGGACGACGTCTACGACCTGAACATCAGCTTCTTCAAGACCCTGACCGAGGCCGAGCTGCCCGAGGACGTCTGGGTGCGCGGCTGGGAGTTCAAGACCGACGCCGGCACCGTCGGCCACCACATGTGCGGCTTCGTGCGCGGCCCCGCCCCCGGCGAGCGGCCGGTCGAGGAGGCCGCGGCCGACGAGGGCGCGGCGGGCAGCGGCCAGCTCCTGACGTGCATCGCCGAGGGCGCCGAGGCGGTCATGCTGCCCGACGGCTACGGCCTGCGGCTCGAGGCGGGGTCGACGCTGACCTACAACATGCACTACCACAAGGAGCCGGGCGAGGGCACGGGCATCTGGACGCAGCCCGAGATCGCCTTCTTCGTCGAGGACCGGCCGGTGCGGTACCAGGTGATCAACGACTCCATCGGCAACACCGGGTTCGAGATTCCGCCGGGCCACCCCAACTACCGGATCGGCACGTCCCGCACCCTCGACAAGGACATCCAGGTGCTGACCTACTGGCCGCACGCCCATCTGCGCGGCACCGCGTCGCGCTACACCGCCATCTACCCCGACGGCCGCGAGGAGCTGCTGCTCGACGTGCCCCACTACGACCAGGGGTGGCAGGAGACCTACAAGTACAAGGAGCCGAAGCTGCTGCCCGAGGGCACCCGCATCGACGTCAGCTTCTGGTACGACAACTCGCCGGAGCGGGCGGCGCGCTACGACTTCCGCTCGACCGACTCGCCCGGCCACGGTCCCCGGACCGACGACGAGATGACGCTGGGCTTCATCGGCTACGCCGTCGAGCTCGACGAGCCGGCGAACACCACCGACGACGACTAGCAAGGACCCTTCCGCCCGGGAGACCCGCCCCGCTTCGGGCGCGGGTCTCCCGGTTCTCTCCCGCCCCGGTTGGATACGCCATGCCTGCACTGCAATTCCGCATCTCCGCGTGCGCCGTCGTCCTGTACGCCCTGACGCAGACCGCCGCCCCGGCCCACGCGGGGCAGGCCGAAGGAGACGCCGACGGCCTCGTCCGCACCGGGCTGGTCCTCAACGGACGGTCGATCAGCGTCGACTACGACCCCGCCCTGCCGTCGGACCACCGCTCGCTGCTGGTGCTGCGGGCCGGCTCGACGCAGGCGGCGGTGCGGCTGGGGCGCATCGAGGGCCACCGCTCGCTGGCCATCGGGACCCTGGCCCCCGACCCGGACGAGCCGCGCGGCCCCGCCCCGGACCACGATCTCTGGCTGATGCGCACCGGCGCGGGGTGGGTGCTCGACGCCCGGCCGGTCGAGGAGCCGGTCGATGAGAGCGACGGCGCCGCCGACGAGGCCGGCGGGGAGTCCGATGCGGAGGATGCCGGCGCCGCCGGGCCGGAAGACGCCGAAGGCGACGACGCCGAAACGGATGCCGACAGCGCGGACGCGGATGCCGACAGCGCAGAGGCGGACACCGAGACGGATGCCGACAGCGCGGACGCGGATGCCGCGGGCGCAGAGACGGACGCCGATGATGCCGAAGCGGACGCGGGCGCCGAGGACCGGCAGGCGGACGCCGAAGGCGAGAACGCGGGCATCGAGAGCGAAGACGCCGAGAACACGGACGCCGAAGGCGAGAGCGAGGACGCCGAGGGTGAAGGCGCGGACGCCGAGGGCGAGAACGCGGCCCCCGAGCCGCGGCCCGGCCGCATCCCCCTCGCCCACCGGCCGCTCGCCGCCGAGGCCGAGACGTTGGCCGTCAGGCTGCTGCCGGCCGCGGACGAGGCGGGGACCCTGGAGCTGGTCTGGGGCCGGAACCTCTGGACGGCCGACTTCGAGTTCGTCGAGCTGCCGCGGCCGCCCCGTCCTCCGCGCACGTCCAACGTCAGCCCCGGCACCAGCCTCACCCGCGACTCGGACCTCGATGCCCGTTACCGGGCGGCGGCGCTCGGGTCGCGCAACGAGACCGCCCTCCGGACGCCCGAGGGCGCCAGCATCCAGGTGCTCTTCGAGCAGGAGCTCGGCACCGACGGCGTCGACTTCGCGGCGCTGGAGTCGATTGGCGACGGCGACCTCGTCGAGCTCACCGAGGGCGCGGTCATCCGCCTCCGCAGCGAGGTCCCCCTTCGGTTCGGCGACACCCTCATCCCCACCGACAACCTCGCCCCCGACTTCCCCGGCTCGTACGGCCTCTGGCTGCGGGCGTCGGGCCCGGGCTGGACCCTCGTCTTCAACAACGAGCCCGACTCGTGGGGCACCCAGCACGACCCCGCGTTCGACGCGGCCGAGGTCGACATCGACCACGCTCACGGCGGCCCTTACCAGGAACGCCCCCTGGGTGTGTCCCTTGTGCCGGTGGACGGCGACGAGGCCCGTCTCGTGATCGTCTGGGGCCAGCACGTCTGGGCAGCCGACTTCACCATCGAGCCCTGACCGCGGCCTGAGCGGGCGCGCGCGACGGACGAACCGACTCCGCGGCCGGGCACAGGACCGACGCGAGCCTGCGTAATCGGCGGCGAGTCGATATCTTCTGCCCGCCTCGATGCGCGAGTACCCGCCCCACGGCCGAGCACAGGACCGACCTGCGGCTGCGCAATCGGCGGCCGGACGGTCTCTTGGGCCCGCCTCGATGCGAGGAATACCCGCTCCACGGACCAGCCTGGGACCGGAGTGCGTCCCCGCCGTCTCGCATCCGTCACCCGCAGATCGGTAGAGCCTCACCAAGGCACTACCCGCGGGTCGGCCCCTTCGGCCCGCCGCCGTGCGAGAATACCCGCCTGCACGAACTGTTCACGGCGTGTTCGGTAAGCCGTGGACGCGAGCATGGACCGCGGCAGAAGCAGTCTGGAGGCACCCATGACACGGCGTCATTCCTCGATACTCGTCGCCCTCGTGCTGGCCGTCGCCGCGGCCATGGTCGCGGGCCTGCCCCGGCTGGCCGCGCTGACCGGCGGCGCCCAGGACGGGTCGGACGCCTCGGCGTTCCAGTTCGACGCGACGTGGCCGAAGCCGCTGCCCGACAACTGGACGCTGGGCAACGTGGTGGGGGTCGCGGTGGACGCCCGCGACCACATCTGGATCGTCCAACGTCCGGGCAGCCTGAACGTGCAAGAGCGGGGCGCCGACGCGGACCCGCCGCTCGCCGAGTGCTGCCGCCCCGCCCCGCCGGTCATCGAGTTCGACCAGGCCGGCAACGTGGTGAACGCGTGGGGCGGGCCCGGCGAGGGCTACCGGTGGCCCGACTCGGAGCACGGCATCTTCATCGACCACCTCGACAACGTCTGGCTCGGCGGCAGCGGCGGCGACGACGCCCACATCCTGAAGTTCACCCGCGACGGCGAGTTCCTGCTGCAGATCGGCCGGCACGGCGAGGGCGAGGGCAGCAACGACCTCGCGAACTTCGGCCAGCCGGCCGAGATCGACGTCGACCCCGAGACCAACGAGGTGTACATCGCCGACGGCTACGGCAACCGCCGGGTCGCGGTCTTCGACGCCGACACCGGCGAGTACAAGCGCCACTGGGGCGCCTACGGCAATCGGCCCACCGACGAGGCCTACAGCTACGACCCCGACGCGCCGCCCTCGCAGCAGTTCGGGCGCCCCGTCCACTGCGCGACCCTGTCCGACGACGGGCTCGTATACGTCTGCGACCGGGTCAACGACCGCATCCAGGTGTTCGAGCGCGACGGCACGTTCCTGAACGAGGTGGTCATCGCGGGCCGCACCCGCGGGTTCGGGTCGGCGTTCGACGTCGACTTCTCGCCCGACGGCGATCAGAGCGTGCTCTACAACATCGACGGGATGAACCAGAAGGTGTGGCTGATCGACCGGTCGAGCCTCGAGATCCTCGGGTCGTTCGGCTTCGGCGGGCACATGGCGGGCGGGTTCACCGCCGCCCACAGCCTCGCCGTCGACTCGAGCGGCAACATCTACGTCGGCGAGACGCTGGAAGGCAAGCGGGTCCAGCGGTTCGTCAACATGCAGTAGGGGTCTGCGCCGTAGAACGCCGCAGAGCCCTGGAGGGTTGCCAGTGGCGGCGATTGAGGGGCCACGCCGGTTCCGCGATCAGCGCACGAGGCGGCCGTCGCGCACCCAGACCTCGTCGCCGACCGTCACCGTCGTGTCCGTGAAGAAGTTCCAGCGGACGTAGCCGCCGGTGACGGTGCCGCCGAGCTCGGAGTTGTCGCCGAGCGACAGCCGGACGATGCCGGCGCCGTAGCCGTAGTAGGGAATCCACGGGTTGCGCTCGGGCACCGCGAGCAGCGGGTTGAACCCGAGCGCGAACTCGCGGAAGGCCCGCGCCTCCTCGGGCACGCCGGCGAGCTCGGCCTCGGCCGCCTCCTGCCCCGACTCGGCCCTCATCCCGGTGACGCGCCCCGCCTCTATCTCCACCCGCAGGCCGCTGACCGGCCGTCCGTCCCACTGCGACGGCGGGAAGACGATGACGCCGTCCACGGTCTCCTCGACCGGGGCCACGCGGACGGCCCCCGACGGCAGCTCGATCTCGCGGTCGATGAGGATGACGCCCTGGTCGGTGCGCGCCTTCGAGGCATTGCCGTCGCCGAAGTTCACCGGCCGGTCTCCGATGCGGAAACGGATGTCGGTGCCGAGCGGCGAGGTGACCCGCACCTCGGCCCCGCGCATCGCGTCGACGAAGCGCCGCTGGACCGCGGCGAGCCCCACGTAGTCGGTCTCGATCAGCGCGTGCTGATAGGCGGCGTCGATGACCGCCTGCGACGGCATGGGCTGCCCCGGCAGGGGGAACGCGCTGCCGTTCTGGGTCCAGTGGAAGTGGATGGTGCGGCCGATGCCCTCGTGCAGCAGGTCCTGCAGCGCCGCGTACACCGCGTGGTCGGGCCGCGCCCCCGGCAGCATGATCGCCCCGTCGAAGTCGCGCAGCATCTCGCGGTAGACGGCCCGCGCGGCCGCCGCGCCCTCGGCCAGCAGGTCGGCGTCCCAGTTCTCGGGGTGCGGCTCCTCGATAACGTCGATCACCCCGAGGTCGACCGCCCCGGCCCGCAGCAGGGCGTAGCGCAACGGGGGAATCAGCTCGTCGAACTGCCCCGGACGCGCCACGAGCAGGATGCGCTCGCCCGGCTCGGGCGCGAGCTGGGCCACCAGGCGCTCGGCCATCGCCTCCCACTGCATGGTCAGGCGCGACTGGGCGGGAGCGGAGCCGGCGGCCAGCGACAGGATCAGGCCGGCAGCGGCAAGGAGACGCACGACACGTTCCATGGTTCGAATCTCCGGGTGCCTGGGAAGCCTACGAAGGCCAGAGCCAGCCGAACGTGCCGGCCGTCAGCAGCGCGTAGATCACCCCGTCGAACATCGTCAGCAGGGTGAAGCGCCAACTGCGGTACCACCAGATGGTGCTCTGCGGAATCGCCAGCGCGTAGCCGGCGAAGGCCACGATGCCCACCACGCGGAAGACGAGGCCGTACTCGGCGCCGGGCGCCAGGGTGAGGCCGGCCGCGTAGCCGGCGACGGCGCCGACGACGATGCAGTAGACGAACCACTGCGCCAGGCTCCGGCCGACGTTCAGCAGCCCGTTGGGGAGCACCGTCAGGAACATGACGGGGCCGCGCTTCAGCTGCTCGGCGAACTCCGGGGAATTCATCTCCTTCATGGTCGACGCCCGCGGGATTGCGTAGTCGCCGGGCGGAATCTCCAACCCCCGCAACGCGTCGGCCGCCTTCTCCTGATCGGGTACCGGCCCGGCGTCGGCGACGTGGTACGTCAACAGCATGTGGATGACGGAGCTGGCGACGAAGACGAGGACCGCCGACAGCAGCACCGGCAGCCACAACGACAAGACACTGACCATTGACGACCCTCCCGCCGAATCGGCTTGTGCCGCCGAGCATACCCCATTCCGGTCTCCCGAGCCGACCGCCGCTTCGTCTCGCGGCGCCAGCCCGCCTTGCCGCCCGGCCGGTCGCGGAATCGAACGCGCGCTCCGCCTCGACGCTCGGGAGCGGCACGTTTCCTCCCAGTGGACATGCCGACCCGCGATCCGCGGATCGACGAATTGCGGTAACATCCGCTCCCATGCCGCCGGGACACGGCGTTCCGTCGGCGTCCGCCACGCGTCCCCGCCGCAGAACGGCGCGCCGGCCTGACGGCTGCGCGGGCCCGACGGGTCGATCGGGCGGAGAGCGGAGCCGTCACGGACGGCGGTTCCGGCCAGATTGCCGAGCGATGGAAAGGGGTACACGATGCTGTTGGCGCTGCAATCCTGTCGTCGGGTGTTCCGGGTCGTTCCGTCGACCCCGGTGCTCGCCGTCCTGCTGGGAATCGCGATGATCGGAACCGACGCCGCCGTGCACGCCCAGTCCGACGAGCCGCTCGGCCACGGCTACAGCCGGCCCGCCCGCAGCCCCCACGGCAGCCGGTCGGAGGTGATCGCGCCGCACGGGATGGTCGCGGCCAGCCAGCCGCTGGCGGCCCAGGTGGGCCTCGACATCCTCAAGGCGGGCGGCAACGCCATCGACGCGGCGGTGGCCGTCAACGCGGTCCTCGGCCTCGTCGAGCCGCACATGAACGGCATCGGCGGCGACCTCTTCGCCCTCGTCTGGGACGCCGACACCGAGCGGCTCTACGGGCTGAACGCCACCGGCCGGGCGCCCTACGAGATCAGCCGCGAGACCCTCGTCCGCCAGGGCTACTCCCGCATGCCGGGGAACGGACCGCTGACCTGGACGGTGCCGGGCGCGGTCGACGGCTGGCACGAGCTGCTCGAGCGCTTCGGCACGATGACCCTCGCCGAGGTGCTCGCCCCCGCCATCCGCTACGCCCGCGCGGGCTTCCCGGTGAGCGAGATCATCCAGCGGCAGTGGGCGGGGGCGATGCCGTCGCTCGTGCAGTGGCCCGACTCGGCCGCCACCTACCTGCCCGACGGCCGGCCGCCGCGCGTCGGCGAGGTCTTCCGCAACCCGCGCCTCGCCGACACCTACGACGCGATCGCCCGGGGCGGCCGCGACGCCTTCTACAAGGGCGACATCGCCCGGCGCATCGTCTCGTTCAGCGAGGGCAACGGCGGCTACTTCACGATGGCCGACTTCGAGGACCACTCGTCGGTGTGGGTCGAGCCCGTCAGCACCAACTACCGCGGCTACGACGTCTGGGAGGTGCCGCCCAACAGCTCCGGCATCCTCGCCCTGATGATCCTCAACATCATGGAGGGCTACGACGTCCCCGCCCTGGGCAAGAACACCGCCGACGCCATCCACCTCTACACCGAGGCCAAGAAGCTCGTGTGGGCCGACCGCGACACCTACGTGGCCGACGCCGACGCCAACGAGCTGCCCACGCAGCCCCTCATCTCGAAGTCGTACGCCGACGCCCGGCGGCAGCTCATCGACCCCCGGCGCGCGTCGACCGACGTCGCCCCCGGCCAGCCGTTCGACCACAGCGACACCGTGTACCTGACCGTGGTCGACGAGGACCGCAACGCCATCTCCCTCATCGAGAGCATCTTCGGCGGCTTCGGCTCGATGGTGGTGCCGGGCGACCTCGGCTTCGCCCTCCAGAACCGCGGCTCCGGCTTCACGCTCGAGGAGGGCCACCTGAACTCGCTCGAGCCCCACAAGCGCTCGCTGCACACCAACATGCCCGGCTTCGTGACCAGGGACGGCAAGCCGTTCATGTCGTTCGGGGTCATGGGCGGCGCCATGCAGCCGCAGGGCCACTGGCAGGTGCTTTCGAACATCATCGACTTCGGCATGAACCTCCAGGAGGCCGGCGACGCCGCCCGGGTGCGCCACAGCCCGAGCAGCCGGCCCGGCGGCACTGTCGCCGTCGAGCCCGGCGTCTCCGACGAGGTCATCGCCGAGCTGCGGCGCCGCGGCCACAACGTCGTCCGCGCCGGCGGCGGGGGCATGGGCGGCTACCAGGCCATCATGATCCACCCCGAGACGGGCATGCTGCACGGCGGGACGGACGTGCGGAAGGACGGGCAGGTGGTGGGGTACTGATTCGAGCCAGCCGACGACGACGATGTAGCCCAGGGCTGATTCTGCCGGTGGCGGGACGCTGAGGGGCGATCGACCTATCCAGTGGAACCATGCGCGCGAAGTCCGCCAAGGACCAAGTAGAAGCCGGAGGCCCAGTGGACGAGTGCCCACTGGTTCCGCAGCTCGAACGATTCGACTCCATGGGCGGGCGGCGGTCACGCCAGCCATCCACTTCGTCCCGCGTGAGTTCCGGCCAGTCGAAGCTCACTTGCTCACGCCACTCCTTGGTCGCCTGCCAGAAGGCGCTCCCGCCTGCTCCCGATTCCAGGTGTTCGTACTCTCGCGGCGAGACCAGCACGGCGACTCGCTTTCCGCGCCGGGTGATGTGCACGGCCTCTCCGTTCTCGGCTTCACGAATCAGTCGCGTCAGTGTGTTTCGAGCTTGGGCGATGGATACCTCGGGCACGATTTCACATCCATGATGGCCATTACAACATGGCCATTCTACAGGAATCTTGGGAACAAGTCGGTGTCACCGGGGGTGCGTACACCACCGCCTCCGACAACAGCGGCAACGGCGGGACGTGCACCACAATCGCTGCTACAATCTCCGCGAATCGTGCGGAGAATCTACATTCACGAACGAAGCCGACTGGCCGCGGCTCCACTGGAAGCCCGACCGTGTCCTGGCCGACGCGCTGGCCGACGTCAGGCACCGGCAGGGCCGCCTCCTCGGGCGCATGGAGAATCTCGGCTTCGACCTGCGGCGCGAGGCGGTGCTCGGGCCACTGGTCGAGGACGTGGTGAAGAGCAGCGACATCGCGAGAAGCTCGATGCGGCGGAGGTCCGCTCATCGATGATGCGGCGGGGTCGCGAACGATCGCGACGTGGAGGGGGTCGTCGAGCTGATGCTGGACGCGACGGGACGCTACGACCAGCCGCTCCCGTGGTGCAAGAACGTGGCACGCAGTCGGGATGGACCGCACCGGATAGTGCCTCTCGGGCCTCTCGTACGGAATCGGCCGTGCCTATCTCATTCCGGGGCGAACGGGTACCTCAGTCTGGCCATTCGAACTCCCGGGGCGGGCGGCGGTCACGCCAGCCATCCACTTCGTCCCGCGTGAGTTCCGGCCAGTCGAAGCTCACTTGCTCACGCCACTCCTTGGTCGCCTGCCAGAAGGCGCTCCCGCCTGCTCCCGATTCCAGGTGTTCGTACTCTCGCGGCGAGACCAGCACGGCGACTCGCTTTCCGCGCCGGGTGATGTGCACGGCCTCTCCGTTCTCGGCTTCACGAATCAGTCGCGTCAGTGTGTTTCGAGCTTGGGCGATGGATACTTCGGGCACGATTTCACATCCATGATGGCCATCAACATGGCCATTCTACAGGAATCTTGGGAACAAGTCGGTGTCACCGGGGAGCGTACACCACCGCGATCCGACACAGCGGCAACGGCGGACGTGCGGTGAATCGCTGCTACAATCTCCGCGAATCGTGCGGAGAATCTACATTCACGAACGGGCCGACTGGCCGCGGCTCCACTGGAAGCCCGAGGGCCGACGCGCTGGCCGACGCGCCGGCAGGGCCGCCTCCTCGGGCGCATGGAGAATCTCGGCTTCGACCTGCGGCGCGAGGCGGTGCTCGGGACACTGGTCGAGGACGTGGTGAAGAGCAGCGACATCGGGGGTGAGAAGCTCGATGCGGCGGAGGTGGCCGCTCGTCGATTGCGCGGCGTCTCGGCATGAATGCCGGCGGGGTCGCGCCGGTGGATCGCGACGTGGAGGGGGTCGTCGAGCTGATGCTGGACGCGACGGGACGCTACGACCAGCCGCTGACGGCGGAGCGGCTGTTCGACTGGCACGCGTCGCTGTTCCCGACGGGCCGCAGCGGGATGCGCCGGATTGCGGTCGGGCGATGGCGCGAAGAGCAGGCCGATCCGATGCAGGTGGTCTCGGGTCCCATCGGCCGGAGCGGGTGCATTTCGAGGCGCCGTCGGCGGCGCATGTCGTCGCAGATCCGGGCCGAGCGCGGCAACTACTACATCATGGCCCTGGTCGCCCACGGCCTCCTGGCCCGCAACCCCGGCGGCGGACGCAACACGAGCTATCGCCTGGTGACCGACAGCCAACGGGCCGGCGACTGAGGCGACGCTGTCGTTTCGCACGCCCCTTGCGCAAACGCCGGGGAGGAGTATGCTCAAGCGATGTCAGGGCCAGCCAAGTATTCCGCGATGGTCGGCGCGGCGGCGTTCGCCGTCGTCTTCCTCGTTCTGCTCGCGGGGGCGGTCGGGGCCCTTCAGCGCCCCGAGGCGGCGGGCGCGACCGGCCGCGTGACGCTGTCGATCGTGGGCACCACCGACCTGCACGGCCGCGTGTTTGCGCGGGGCGGGCGCGGAGGGCTCGCGCAGCTCGGCGGGTATCTGCGCAACCTCCGCGCGGCGCGGGAGCGGGACGGCGGCGCGGTGCTGCTGCTGGATGCAGGCGACACCTTCGAGGGAGGGATCGAGTCGAACCTGTCGGAGGGCGCGCTCGTCGTCGACGCCTACAACGCGCTGGGCTACGACGCGCTGGCCATCGGCAACCACGAGTTCGACTACGGAGCGCTCGACACCACATCCGCCGACACCGCTTCCGCCGACACCGCTTCCGCGGACGGCGCGCCGCCCGACCTGCGCGGCGCCCTCAAGGCGGCGG
Organism: Vicinamibacterales bacterium; assembly: GCA_965207675.1. Classification (GTDB taxonomy): domain Bacteria; phylum Acidobacteriota; class Vicinamibacteria; order Vicinamibacterales; family UBA8438; genus JAJEEA01. Next base: position 228,510 of record CBDBMY010000011.1, on the reverse strand, counting down.
CCGCCCGCGCGCGGTTCCCGTTCCTCGCGGCGAACCTTATCGACGAGGTCACGGGACGCCCGGTGGCGTGGCCGAACGTCCGGCCGTCCACGGTTGTGGAGGCCGCGGGCCTGCGAGTCGGCATCGTGGGCGTGATGACCCGGGACGGGCTCCGCCTGACCCTCGCCGCCAACGTCCAGGGGCTCCGCACCGCGCTGCTCGCGCCCACCGTCGAGGCGGAGGCGCGACGGCTGCGGCAGCGCGGCGTCGACGTGGTGGTGGTAGTGGCGCACGCCGGCGGGTGGTGCGCGCGGTTCGACGACCCCGACGACCTCTCGTCGTGCGACGCCGACGGAGAGATCTTCCGGCTCGCCCGGCAGCTTCCGGCCGGCCTCGTGGATGCGATCGTCGCGGGACACAGCCACGCGGCCGTGGCTCATGTCGTGGCGGGCATCCCGATCGTCCAGGCGTACTCGCGGGGAGCGGCGTTCGCTCGTCTCGATCTGACCGTCGGGCGCGGCGAGGGGGTCGTGTCGGCGCGCGTCTTCGCGCCGCAGGGGCTGTGTGCGGCCGTCGGCCCGGACGGAGACTGCACGGCCCGCGGCGCCCCGCCGCACTACGAAGGGGCGCCGGTCGAGCCCGACGCGTCGGTGACGGCGGCGATGCGGCCCGAGCTCGAACGGGTGCGCCGCTGGCGCGAGACACCGCTCGGCATCGTCCTCGAGACCTCCCTGACCCGGACCGGAGACGGCCTCGAATCGCCGCTCGGCAACCTCTTCGCCGATGCCTTCCGCGCCGCCGTGCCCGGCGCGGACGCCGCGATCGGCATGGGGGCGCGGCGCGGCGGGCTGCGTACCGATCTGCCGGCCGGGGCCCTGACCCGCGGGCCGCTCTACGACGTGTTTCCCTTCGACAACCGCGTCGTCGCGCTGGTGCTGACGGGGACGCAGTTGCGGCAGGTCCTCGCCAGAGAGGTGTCCCGGAGGCGTCGCGGGGTCCCGGGCGTGTCGGGCATCCGCGTTCGCGTGACCTGTGCGGGAGAGAGGCCGGAGGTCGAGATCGTGCGGTCGTCGGGAGCGCGGATCGACCCCGCCGAGACGCTCGTCGTGGCGACCACGGACTCCTTCGGCGCACGGGCGCGCCGCGGCGCCCGCGCAACACCGACGCCGACGGCCCCCCTGGTCCGGGACGTCGTCGCCGCCTGGCTCACCGCGCGCGGCGGACGGCTGCGCGCGGCCGACCTTTCGGACCCGCCCCGCTGGCAGCCGCTCGACGGCGCCGCATGCCTCGCTGCCGACTGATTCAGTCCGCCGGACTCGCGTGCATCACGTCCCGCGTATCCCGGCGCGGCGACCCGCGATGGTGCACGACAGATTTCGTGAGATGACCCCGCACCGACACCGGTCGGGCCGGCGATTCTGTCGGTGTCGTTCCCGGAGGGTGCACGACAGATTCGTGAGATGACCCCGCACCGACACCGGTCGGGCCGGCGACTTGTCGGTGTCGTTCCCGGCGGCGTCTCACTTTCGGGTCGTGTACCGGACCCCGCGACAACCCGAACAGGCCTCCCGTGAATCCCGCACGAACGGTCAGGCCGCGAGGTGTACGATCCCCGCCATGCGGATGCCGATCCGGCTCCCGCCAGCGGAGGGCCGGCGCTTCGACGCGGTGGGGTTCGGCCTGAACATGACCGACCTGCTGGTCGTGGTCGAGCGCTTTCCGCGGCCCGATTCCAAGCAGCCGATCCGGCGGCACGCGTACTCGCCCGGGGGTCAGGCGGCGAGCGCCATGGTGGCCTGCGCCCGGCTCGGCTGGCGGGCGCGCTACGTCGGTTGCTTCGGCGACGACGACAACGGGCGGCGCGGACGGTCGAGCCTCGCCGAGGAGGGGGTCGATGTCGCTGCATGCCGGGTGGCTCCCGAAGCGCGGAACGGCATGTCGGTGATTCTCGTCGACGAGAGCACCGGTGAGCGCACCGTACTCTGGACCCGCGACCCGGGACTGAAGCTGCGCCCCGACGACGTCGATGCTGCCGCGGTCTGCGCGGCCGCGTGCTGCTCGTCGACTGTCACGAGACGGCGGCGGCAACTGCGGCGGCGCGAGCGGCACGCCGCGCCGGGGTTCGGACCGTCGTCGACGTCGAGCACGTCCGTGAAGGCATCGACGCGCTGCTGGCGGAGATCGACGTGATCGTCACCGCTCAGGAGTTTCCGGCCACGCTGACCGGCAAGGGAGCGCCGGGAGCGGCGCTGCGGGCCATCCGGGACGCATACCGCCCCGCGCTGGTCTGCATGACGCTGGGTGCGGAAGGCAGCCTCGCCCTCGTCGGCGACGTCGAGGTGAAGACGCCGGCGTTCCGGGTGCCGGTCGTCGACACCACCGGCGCAGGCGACGTCTTCCGCGGCGGCTTCATCTCCGGCTGGCTGCGCGGCGGCGACGGCGTGGAGGTCGACGACGTGCTGCGCTACGCGAACGCGGCGGCCGCGCTCAAGTGCCGCGGCCTCGGCGCCCGCGAGGCGAGCCCGACGCCGGCCGAGGTCGAGGCGTTGCTCGACGGTACCCGGCTGGCGGCCGAGCGCGACAAGCTGGACGCGGACCTCGAACGACGTCTGGCCGATGAAGGGCTCGCAGATGGGCCGCCCGAGCGCTGAGGGCGGCATCCGCCAGGGGGCCTCGAGCGAATGCGGCCGCTCGAGGACGGCGCCGTCAGCCGGTGGCAGCCGGGAGACATCCGCCGAGAGGCCTCGGCGCCCCCTGTTGGTTCATGGCGCGCACGAGAGCGCGGCCGTCAGCTTGCGCCGATCCAGTAGAGACAGCCCGGACCGGCGCCCTCGCCCAGCGGTATCTCCATCGTGATCTCGAGCGTCTCCAGGTCCACCACCGCGACGCGGTCGGCGGCCCTCAGGCCGAGGAAGGCGCGCCGGCCCTCGGGCCCCACCAGGACCGCGCCGTCGCCGGTGTCGGTCTCGCCCACCGTCACGCGCTCGATCACGCTGCGGGTGGCCGCGTCCATCACCACCAGGGACGCCGCCTCGCCGTCGATGATCAGGACGCGGCCGTCCGGCGTGAACTTCAGCCGGTTCGCGTCCTGCATGCCCAGGTCGAGGGTCTCCACGACCTGGCGGCTCTCCACGTCGATGATCGACACGCCGCCGTCGCCCCGGGTCGCGGTCCAGAGCTCGCGGCCGTCGGGCGACAGGTCGATGCCCTCGGGCCGCACTCCCGGCACGGGGATGTCGGTGAGCCGAGCCCGCGCGGGGCCCTCAAGCACGTTCTCGACCATCGTGACCGTGTTCGAGCCGATGTTCGGCGTGAACAGCGCGCCCCGCTCCCGATCGAGCACCAGCATGTGCGAGCCGTCCTCGCCGATGCCGAGCGTCCAGTCGATTGCGTCGGCGGCCGGGTCGTAGCGCCCGATCGACTTGTAGCCCTCGATGGTGAAGTACAGCTTGTCGTCGGCGAACAGCACGTCGTGCGTCAGGCTGCCGGGGCCGGGGTCGACCCGGCGGATCTCCTCCTGCGCGGCGATGTCGATGACGGAGATGCCGTCCACCATGCTCGCCACGAACGCCAGCCGGCCGTCGTCCGACGCGGTCACCTCGTGGGGGTCGCGGCCCGTCGGCACCTGGCCCAGCACGTTGCCGCTGTCGGGATCGACGATGGCGAGGGCGCTGGCGTCCCTGAGCAGCACCAGGAGTTGTCCGTCCGACGGCGCCTGGGCGCTCGCCTCGCCGGCCAGGGCGACCACCGCACCCAGCGAGAGCGCGACGAACCTGTGGAGTGAAGTCCGGGCCCCTCGTCTCATCTATTGTCTCCTTCTTCTCGTCTGTGAAGACGAATCTCGTCACGGCCGGTGGGCGCGGTCAGAGGTCATCGTACCGGGCATCGACGGGGTTGTCCCACAACGCCGCGAGCACCGGATCGGCCAACTTCCTCGGCGCGGAATGACCAGCCGGCTTCCCGTCGGCCAGGTCATCATTCACGCGAGTCTCGACGACCCCGGACGAACCGCGCCGGACCGAAGGGTCCCGCAACGCCGCAGCAAGCCGAATGCGCCGCCGGACATCACGGGGCACGTCGACGCTCGATCCGCCGGGCCGTTCATCAGGCGTCATCGACACTGAAGATACCGCACTGCGCCAAGCGGGGCCTAGCGGCGCCACGCGAACAGCCGGCCGAGAATCGCCCGCTGGCGGTCGCTGAACCGGGCCCGGCGCAACTGGTTGGCGGCCTTGCGCCAGGCCTCGGCCTGGGTCGGATAGGGGTGGATGGCGGCGCCGATGACGCCGAGTCCCGCGCCCGCCTTCATCGCCACCGTCACCTCGCTGATCAGGTTGCCGGCGTCGGCCGCCACGACGGTGGCGCCGACGATGCGGTCGGTCCCCTTCCGGACGTGGACCCGGGCGAACCCGGCGTCCTCGCCGTCGAGCACCGCGCGGTCGACCTCGGCGAGGGGCTGCGTGAAGGTCTCGACCTCGATGCCCTTCGCGCGCGCGTCGGCCTCGTACATCCCGACGTGGGCGATCTCGGGCTCGGTGTACGTGCACCAGGGGATGACCAGCGACTCGGTCGACGCCCTCCCCAGCCCGAACGGGTGCGGGAACAGCGCGTTCTGAATGACGATCTGGGCCATGGCGTCGGCCGCATGCGTGAACTTGAACGGCGAGCAGACGTCGCCCGCCGCGTAGATGCGGGGGTTGGTGGTCCTCAGGTGGGCGTCGACGGTGACGCCGCTCCGGTCGAAGGCCACGCCGGCCGCCTCGAGGCCGAGCCCCTCGACGTTGGGCGCCCGGCCGACGCCGAGGAGGATCGCGTCGACGGTGACGTCCTTCGACTCGCCGCCCGCGGCATGGCGGATCCGCTTCCCGCCGGCATCCCCTCCGTCCGCGGCGGGCGCAACGGGCTCGACCGCACCGATGGCGGCGCCGAGCACGAACCGCACGCCGTCGTGGGCCATCCGCGCCTGCACCACGGCGGCCGCGTCCTGGTCCTCGCGCGGGAGGATGCGCGGGGCCTGCTCGAGCACCGTGACCTCGCTGCCGAAGCGGGCGAACGCCTGGGCCAGCTCGCAGCCGATGGGGCCGGCCCCGATGACGGCGAGGCGCGGCGGCAGCTCGGTCAGCGAGAAGACCGTCTCGTTGGTGAGGCAGCCCGCCTCGGCCAGCCCCGGTATCGGCAGGACGGCGGCGCGCGCCCCGGTGCAGACGGCGGCGCGCGCGAACCGCAGGGTGGCTTCGCCCACCGCAACGGTGTCCGGGCCGGTGAACCGGGCCTCGCCGATGAAGACGTCGACGCCGAGCCCGGCGAACCGCTCGGCGGAGTCGACGTGGCTGATCTCGGCCCGCAGCCGGCGCATGCGGGCCATCGCCGCCCCGAAGTCGCGCTCGACCCCGCCGGGAAGGGTCAACCCGAACGCCGCCCCGTCCCCCGCCGAGGCCCACACCCGCGCGGCCCGGAGGACCCCTTCGACGGGACGCAGCCGACGTTGAGGCAGTCGCCGCCCATGAGATGCCGTTCGACGAGGGCCACCCGCGCGCCGAGGCCGGCCGCCACCGCCGCCGTCACCAGCCCCGCCGTCCCCGCCCCGACGACGACGAGGTTGTAGCGGCCTTCCGGCGTGGGGTTCCGCCATCCGGGCGGATGGACGTTGGCGGCGAGCTTGCGGTTGAAGGCGTCGTCGGGAAGGAGCGCGGCGGAGCTCATGCTCTCATGATACAGGCGGCCGAGCGTCTTCCCCGTGGTGCCGCGCCCGGCGCGGCGGCCGGCGTCGGTCGTCGACGGGCGGCAGCAGGGCGCCAGCCCGACTGTGCGGCGCCGATCCGAGACGCCCGACGGGTCACGCCGGGCACATGCTCTCCACCGGTCCGTCCGCCATGCGATCGTCGTGCGCTACACTAGGCGGAGAAGCCCGTCAGGAGAGACTCCGTCCCCTTGCCACGGCTCCCGAGCCGGTCCTGCGCCGGCCGGACCGTCCGGGAGAAACCGTCGATGCTGTTCGCGAACCCCGCCAGCCTGCGGATGCCCACGGCCGAAGAGGCGCTCCCCGGCCGGGACGAACCGATGCCCGTGGCGGGCGGACACTTCGTCCACCGCCGCCCCGTCGAGCCGCCCTTCCCCGACGGGATGACGCGTGCGGTGTTCGGCATGGGCTGCTTCTGGGGAGCGGAGCGCGGGTTCTGGCAGCTCGAGGGCGTCTACACGACCGCCGTCGGCTACGCCGGCGGGTTCACGAGGAACCCGACCTACCGCGAGGTGTGCAGCGGCGGGACCGGCCACACCGAGGTGGTGCTGGTCGTCGCCGACCCCGCCGCGGTCCCCTTCGACCGGCTCCTCCAGGCGTTCTGGGAGGGCCACGACCCGACGCAGGGCATGCGGCAGGGCAACGACGTCGGCACGCAGTACCGCTCGGCCATCTACACGGCCGACGCCGGGCAGCACCGTGCGGCCTGCGCGTCGCGCGACGCCTACCAGGCGCGTCTGACGGCGGCCGGCTTCGGCCCCATCACCACCGAGATCCGCGACGCGCCGCCCTTCTACTACGCCGAGGACTACCACCAGCAGTACCTCGCGAAGAACCCGGCGGGCTACTGCGGCCTCGGGGGGACCGGCGTGCGGTGTCCGGTCGGCGTGGCGGTCGCCGGTGCCTGAATCCGCGCCCCCGGTTCCCGTGGTCGAGTGGGCCGGCTACGAAGCGGTCCTGTTCGATCTCGACGGCGTGCTGACGGCCACCGCGCGCCTCCACGCCGCGGCGTGGACCCGGCTCTTCGACGACTACCTGGCCCGGCGCGCGGCCGCGCGCGGCGAGCCGTTCCGCCGCTTCGAGCCGCGCGACTATGCGCGGTTCGTCGACGGCCGGCCCCGCTACGACGGGGTGCGCGCCTTTCTCGCCTCCCGCGGCATCACCCTGCCCGATGGCGAGCCCGGCGACCCGCCGGGCCGGGAGACGGTCTGCGGCCTCGGGAACCGCAAGCAAACCCTCTTCCAGGAAACACTGGCGAGCGCCGGCGTGGACACCATTCCCGGCACCGTCGCGGTCGTGCGCCACCTCCGGCGGCACGGGGTGCGCAGGGCGGTCGTCTCGTCGAGCCGGAACTGCGCGGCGATCCTGGACGCGGCCGGTATCGCCAGCCTGTTCGAGCTGCAGGTGGACGGCGTCGTCGCCGAGCGGCAGGGCCTGGCCGGAAAGCCGGCCCCCGACACGTTCCTGCATGCCGCGCGCGCGCTGGGAATCGCCCCATCGCGCGCGGTGGTGGTCGAGGACGCGATCGCGGGCGTCGCGGCCGGCCGGGCCGGCGGGTTCGCCCTGGTCGTCGGCTTGGACCGCACCGGCGCCGACGATCTCGCGCGGGCCGGCGCGCACCTCGTGGTAACGGACCTCGCCGACACGCTCCCGGCCACGGCGAGGCCGAGCGGGGCGAAAACAGACGGGGCACAGCCAGGGGGGGCAACACCGGGCGAGACGAGACCAGGCGCGGCGAAGACGGACGGGGCACAGCCGGGCGGCGCGAACACCGGGCGGGGCGGAGCCGGGCGGGGCAACACCGGGCGGGGCAACACCGGGCGGGGCGAAGCCGAACGGGGCGAAGGAGGGCGGCACGGAGCCGGGCGGCGCGGAACCGGACGGGCCGAAGACGGACGGGGCGGAGCCGGGCGGCGCGGCGGCCAGCGAGGAGGCCGGCTGATGGACGACCGCTACCACGCCGATCTCCCCCGCGACATCTATCCCGCCGACGAATGGCGGCTCGTCGAGACGCGCTTCGACCCCCGCCGCGTCGGCGCCGCGGAGTCGCTCTTCACCACCGCCAACGGCTACCTCGGCATGCGCGGCACCTGCGACGAGGGCCAGCCGGTGGTGCACAACGGCACCTATGTCAACGGCTTCCACGAGACCTGGCCCATCGTCTACGGCGAAGAGGCGTACGGCTTCGCGAAACAGGGCCAGACCATCGTCGACGTGCCCGACGCCAAGATCATCCGCCTGTACGTCGACGACGAGCCGTTCTTCCTGCCGACGGCGACCCTCGAGCGCTACGAGCGGGCGCTCGACATGCGCGCGGGGACGCTGGACCGCACCCTGGTCTGGGCCCACTCCTCGGGCCAGCGGGTCTCCATCCGGTCGCGCCGGCTCGTCTCGCTCGAGCACCGCCACCTCGCGGCGATCTCCTACGAGGTGACGCTGCTGGCCTACGACGCCCCCGTCGTCATCGTCTCGGAAATCGCGGCGAGCGGGCGGGCGACCGGCGGCAACGGAGACCCCCGCATCAAGCAGTTCGGGTGCGAGGTCATCGAGCCGCAGGTTAGCCGCGCCGCCGACCGCCGCATCGTGCTCGGGTACCGCACCCGGTCGGGCGGCATGACCCTGTCGTGCGCGGTCGACCACGAGCTGCGGACCGACTGCGACTACACGACCGACGTGCGATCGGACGGCCCCGACGGGCGGATCGACTTCTCGCTCGACGGCAAGGTGGGCGCGCGCATCCGCCTCGTCAAGTACATCACCTACCACTCGTCGCGGCGCCCCCAGGCCCACGAGCTCTGCGAGCGGGCCGACCGGCTGCTGAACCGCGTCGTCCGGCGCGGCTTCTCGGACCTGATCGACAGCCAGCGGCAGTTCCTCACCGACTTCTGGCACCGCAGCGACGTCGTGGTGAACGGGCAGCCGGAGTGGCAGCAGACGATACGCTTCAACCTGTTCCACATCTGCCAGGCGACGGCGCGGGCCGAGGGGGTCGGGGTGCCGGCCAAGGGGCTGACCGGCCCCGGCTACGAGGGCCACTACTTCTGGGACACCGAGATCTACCTGCTGCCGTTCCTCGTCTACACGACCCCGCGCATCGCGCAGAACCTGCTGCGCCTGCGCCACCGCCACCTCGACGACGCGCGGCGGCGCGCCGGCGAGCTCAACCAGCGCGGCGCGCTCTTCCCCTGGCGCACCATCGACGGCAACGAGGCGTCGGCGTACTACGCGGCGGGGACCGCGCAGTACCACATCAACGCCGACATCGTGTACGCCCTGCGCAAGTACGTGGAGGTGACCGGCGACACCCGGTTCCTCGCCGACGTCGGGGCCGAGATCCTCGTCGAGACCGCGCGCCTCTGGATCGACCTCGGCTTCTTCGACCGCCACGACGGCAGGTTCCGCATCCACGGCGTAACCGGGCCGGACGAGTACAACGCCGTCGTCAACAACAACCTCTACACGAACCTGATGGCGCGCGAGAACCTCTGGTACGCGGCCGCGACGATCCGCGCGATGCGCGCCGACGACGCTCCGCGCTTCAAGGCCCTCGTGCGCGCGACCGGCCTCGACCCCGCGGAGATCGAGGCGTGGCAGCTCGCCGCCGACCGGATGTACCTGCCCTTCGACGAGCGCGACCGGGTCCACCTGCAGGACGACTCGTTCAACGACAAGGAGGACTGGGACTTCGAGCACACCCCGCGCGACAAGTACCCCCTCCTGCTCCACTACCACCCGCTCGTCATCTACCGGCACCGGGTCGTCAAGCAGGCGGACGTCGTGCTCGCGATGTTTCTTCTCGCGGAGGAGTTCACGCTGGGGCAGAAGCGCCGCAACTTCATGTACTACGACCCGCTGACGACGCGCGACTCGTCGCTCTCGTGCTCCATCGAGAGCATCGTCGCGGCCGAGGTCGGCGAGGCGGAGAAGGCGTTCAACTACTCGCTCGACGCCGGGTTCATGGACCTCGCCAACGTCGCCGGCAACGTGCAGGACGGCTGCCACATCGCCTCGATGGGCGGGTTCTGGATGACCCTCATCTACGGGTTCGCGGGCATGCGGGACGACGGCGGGCGGATCACCTTCTCGCCACAGGTGCCCCCCCAGTTCGAGAGCTTCCGCTTCCCCCTTCAGGTCCGCGGACGGCGGCTGGAGGTGGAGCTGACGCCGGGGTCGGCGACCTACCTGCTCCGGGGCGACGAGCCGCTCGCCATCGGCCACCAGGGCGAGACGATCGAGCTGCAGCCGGACGTGGCGGTGACCCGGCCCTCCTCGGCCGGCGCCCCGGCGGCCGGCGTCGCCGAATAGCGTCACCGGCAAGCGCTTGCGTTGCAGGCGTTTCGCGCCGGCGAGACTTCCGACGCGGCCCCAGGATCGCGCTGGCAGCCACACGCCCGGCCTGCCCCGCGGCCCCACGAGCGGTTCTTGCTCCCCGCGTTTCCGGACGACCGGGGTGACGACGTGTCACGCCGCGGGTTGCCCCTCTTCACTCCTCGTCGGGCCCGAGCGTCCGGCAGCCGCCTGGCCCCCTCGCGGTTCTCGGCAGCGCGGCCGCCACGGCAGGCTGCCAGCCCGCGAGATCGCCCCGGCTACCAGCGGAAGCCGAGCGCCATCCGGAACGTGCGTCCGCCGTCCACGCCCGGGAGGTACGGCGGATAGTCGCCAACCGATGTTCCCTCGCCGAACCGGGGGCCTTCCTCGTACGTCGTGGGAAGGCCGAGGGCGTCCACCGGCCCGTCGTAGACGGGCTCCACCGTCGTGTCCCAGAAGACGAGCCTGTCGTTGTTGAACACGTTGTAGAGCTCGAACTTCAGGTAGGGGCTCAGGTCGCTCCAGACGGGAATCTGGTACTGCGCGGACAGGTCGAACAGGCCGTAGCCGTCGTAGTTCTCGCTCCCGCGCCCCGCGAAGAAGATGCCTTGGGACGTCGGCGGGCTGGTGTAGGTCAGCGGAGCGAGAATCGCCTCCTGCTCCGCCGTGACGGGCACGCCGCCGGCCGAGAGGCTGTAGGTGAGCCCGGAGTTGTAGCGCCAGATGCCGCCGAGGTCGACGGCGCCGACGCCGCCGAGATCGAGGTTGTAGATCCCCCAGAGTCGTATCTTGTGGCGCTGGAAGTCGTTCAGGCGGCCGTACGGGAAGTGCCGATCGGGATCGAAGATCTCCGGGTAGTCGAAGGCGATCGACGGCACGCCGGGCTGGTTCGTGCCCTCGCCCTCGAAGTTGCCGTGGTTCTTGATCTGCAGCGTGTAGCTGCCGTCGAGCTGCAGGCTGCGCCACGGCCGGTAGGTGCCGTCGAACTGCAGCGCGTCGTAGTTGCGCTCCAGCATGTCCGTGTTCCGGAACACCTGGTTGTCGAAGGTGCCGAAGCTCTGGCCCTCGTACATGACGTCGGTGAACCCGGTCGACAGATCGATGATGTCCTCGACGAAGTTGCTCGCCCGGCGACGGATGTACGTGGCCTTCACGTACCCGTCGCTGCCGAGCGTGGCCCCCGCCGACACCGTGAACTCCTTGGTCACCGGCGACTTGAGGTCCGGATCGCTGAAGACGTTCTGCGTCGCGAATCCCCCGTCGACGATCAGGTAGTTGTCGGGATTGAAGCCCGGCGCGAAGTCGCGGCCCTGCCCCGGCGGTCCGAGGTAGATGCCGAGGAGGACGTCCGGGTTGCCGACGTTGGTGGTCTCCGCGAACTGGGTCTCGCTGTACTTGCCGGCATAATGGCTGTAGGTAGTCTGGAGCGTGAAGCGGCCGTCGCCGCGCGGATCGTAGGCCATGCCGAGGCGCGGCACGACCGAGCTCGTGTCGACGGTCGTGATACCGCCCGTCGCCTCGCTGTCGACGGTCTCGGCGCGCACGCCCAGGTTGAAGGAAAGATGGTCGCCCAGCGTCCAGGTGTCGTTGACGAAGTACGACGTCGTGTTGATGTCGATCGTCGCGCCGCGCACCGGCAGCCAGTTCAGCATCAGCGAAAACGGCCCCTGGCCCGCGGGAATGAACACGGGCGACAGCTGCTGGTCGGCGTCGAGCAGGGGCGAGCCGTCCGCGTCCACCGCGTAGTCCGCCCGGAACACGTAACCGGTCGCGGTCTGAGAGTTGCCGCCGGTCCGCGTGGACGTGTACCGCTCGAAGCCGGCCTTGACGCTGTGCGTGCCCAGGCCCGGCGTCGACGCGAACCACGTCACGTTGCCGGTGATCTGCTGGTTGTTGCGGTCCTCGGGATCCGTCGCGTCGAAGTAGGGCGCGTTGTAGTGCCCGAGCGAGAACGTGCGCGTGAGGAACGGCGAGTCGAAGATGTCGGTCGACGAGCCGCCCGAGTCTCGGAACCCGAACCGTTTCTGCGAGTACTGCACCTCGGCCGCGATGTCCGATCTGAGCGACCCCCGGTAGGTCGCGACCATCAGGTCGTTCGGGCGACGTCCCGTGGTGATCGTGCTCGGAACGATGCTGAACCCGAACGTGGAGTCGGTCGACTCCGTCTGGTTCAGCATGTAGCTGCCGGACAGCGTGTGGCCCGGCGCGAGGGTGCCGGTCAGCTTGATCTGGTTGCGGTCGTTCGCGCTCGTCTGGTCGTAGCCGATGGCCGTGTCGTTGAACGTCTCGGTCTCCTGCCGCCGCGACCGTCGCCCGGAATAGAAGAACCAGAGGTTGTCCCTGACGACGGGCCCCCCGGCGGTCCCCTCGTGAATCAGGTTGTTCGCGAGGTCGCCCTCTCGGGGCTCGCCGTCGCCCTCGTCGCGCTCGAACGGCGTGATCGACGTCCACGACGGCTTGTACATGTTGAGCCGGTAGCTGCCGGAGAAGTCGTTGCCGCCGCTGCGCGTGATGACGTTGATGACACCGCCCGAGAAGCGGCCGTACTCGGCGGAGATGCCGGACGTTAGCACCTGCGTCTCCTGGATCGCGTCCTCGATGTAGAGGCTGTTCGCGGTGCCGAACAGGTTGTCGTTCACGTCGACGCCGTCGATGAGGAAGATGTTGTCGTAGGCGAACGAGCCGTTGATCGTCACCTGACCGGCGTTCGGCGTGTTGTCGGTGAGCCCCGGCTGCAGCTCGGCGATGCCGAACGGGGTCCGGCTGACGGGGAGCGCGTTGACCTGCTCGGCGGTGGTGTTGGAGCTGGTCTCGGTGGTCTCGATGGGCGTCGGCACTACCGCGAGAACCTGTACGGTCTCGGTGACCCCCTCCGGGGCCATCACCGCGTTGACGCCGATCTCTCCCCCGAGTGGCACCGTGGCGGCTTCCTCGACGGCCTCGAAGCCGGGGATCTCGAACAACACGGCGTACTCGCCGGGCGGCAGCGCGACGATCCGGTAGTTTCCGTTGACGTCGCTCACCGCCGTGCGCAGACCCTGCAGCGCGGGCGAACTGACGGTGACGGTGACACCGGGGAGCACGAAACCCTGCGCGTCGACGACGGCGCCGCGCACGGTGCCGGTCTGGCGCCCCTGTCCATGTGCATAGGGCGCAGACACCAGAGCCAGGATCACGCCCACGGCAAACAGCCCGCGGACGCACGCTGCTTCGCGTTCGCCGCGGGCTGCCGGAGCCGCCGAGTGGCGCGCCCTGTGGGCGCCCGGCCGCGGCCGGGTGTGCCTTCCGTGTACAGAGGTCGTCATGGTGTCCTCCCCCTATGTTGCGAACCCACTGGCCCGCGCGACTTCGCTCTTTGTCTGTTCTTGCCAGTTTATATGAAGTCTACATGCCGTGCACGGACTGGAGCTCTGGCGGCCAGTCCCCGCAGCCAAGAAACGCGCAGTACGATCCGCGCCGCGTTCACCGCCGTCGGTAGAATCGACCGTCACGGTCTACGGTATCAGCTGGCGGTCGGAGCCGGAATCGGGTGGGTAATAGGACGGCGTCAAGCAATCGCCGCTCGCGTGGTTCGAGGCACGGGGTTGAACCCGAACATGGGGGCGGAGCCAGAGTTTACGCAGGACACGCAGAGTGCGCTGGCCGACATTGACGACGACCCGGGTTTCCGCCCACCCGATACAATCTGCGCCGGAGGAACACGATGAAGAAGACGAGCAGAGTTACGCAGGACACGCGAAGTGCGCTGGCCGACATTGACGACGACCCGGGTTTCCGGCTCACCCGATACAATCTGCACCGGAGGAACACGATGAAGAAGACATTAGTCGGTCTGTCCGTCGTTCTGTGGACTGCGCTGGCGGCATCCAGGCCGGCGGCCCAACCTGCCGACGCCGATCGCACGGTGACCGAGGCGCAGTACGAACAATGGAAGACGGAGCTGACCAACTGGGGCCGCTGGGGCGGCGACGACGAGATCGGGGCGCTGAACCTCGTCACCCCCGAGAAGCGCCTCCAGGCGGTGGCCCTGGTCGAGGACGGCATCACCGTGTCGCTGGCCGGCGACGCCGACACGGTCGAGGCCGTCGACAACCCGAACCCCTACGAGCACACGATGCTGGGGATCAGCTCGGACCGCATCGCCGTCAGCTACCACGGCATCTCCCACACCCACCTCGACGCGCTCGCCCACATCAACGACGACGGCGTCTTCTACAACGGCTACGCGCCCGACGCCGACGCCGTCATCGAGAACGGCCACGAGAAGAACTCCATCCACAACCTGAAGAGCGGCATCGTCACGCGCGGCGTCCTCATCGACATCCCCCGCCTGCGGGGCGTGCCGTACCTGGAGCCGGGGACGCCGATCTACGTCGAGGACCTCGAGGCGTGGGAGGAGCGGGCGGGGGTGCGGGTCTCCGCCGGCGACGCCCTGTTCATCCGCACCGGCGTCTGGGCCCGCCGCGCCGCCGAGGGCCCGTGGCTGCGGGGCCGCCGGCCGGGAGGCCGGTCGGCGGGGCTGCACCCCTCGGTCATCCCGTGGCTCAAGGAGCGGGACGTCGCGCTGATGGGCAGCGACCACCCCACCTACGTCGCCCCGTCGGAGCTGCCGGGCGCCGTCCACGACTTCGCGCTGCTCTACCTGGGCGTGCACATGTTCGACAACTGCGACCTCGAGGCCCTCGGCGAGGCCGCGGCGGAGCGCAACCGCTGGGAGTTCCTGCTGATGGCGGCGCCGCTGCCCATCCGCGGCGGCACCGGCTCGCCGCTCAACCCGATCGCGGTGTTCTGAACGATGGCCCGGCGCGGCCTCCGAGGGCGGGAACGGCCGTGCCGGCTGCAGCCGGCCCGCGCTCCCGTTTCATCGGGAGCGCGGCGACGAGGCGGCAGTCCTTTGGCGCTGGCCCGCTCTGCGCCGACCGCAAGTGCGCGAAGATCGTCGGCGAGGTAACATCACGTCCGCCTCGGTGTCGTCCTTCGCGCTCGAGCCCGGAGGGCGCCAACCGACGACGCCGCGCCGCCTCGCGAGGCGGCAGTCCGTTGGCGCTGTCCCGCTCTGCGCCGAGCCCGGAGGGCGCCAACCCACGACGCCGCGCCACGCCGCAAGGCGCAACGGGGGAGGGATTCAGTCGAGCACGGTTGAAGAACGGGTGGATTCGGCTATGCTTCGGCGCGAACCATGCCCGCAACAGGAGTGATTCTCATGAAGACCCACGCAACCCGCCGGCTGCTCGTGGTGACCGGCATCGTGTTCGCCCTCGCCCTCCTCGCCGCGTTGCCGGCGGCGGCCCAGCTCGACCGGGCCCGCGACCCGAACTGGACGACGCCCCGCACGCCCGACGGCCAGCCCGACCTCCAGGGCATCTGGGGAAACAAGACGATCACGCCGATCGAGCGGCTCGAGGGCGAGACGCGGGCCTACCTGACGGATGAGGAAATGGCCACCCTCAACCAGCGGCGGGCCATGACCCTGGCCGCCCAGGACGCGGCGCCGGCCCGGCGCACGGAGGCCGGCCCCACCCTCGGCAGCGGCTACGGCAGCTACTGGCTCGACTCCGGCGACACCGTGCTGTCGACGGGGCAGACCTCGATGGTCGTCGACCCGCCGAGCGGCCGGGCCCCCGTGCGGCAGTGGGCCCTCGACGAGAAGGCGTGGCGCCTCGAGCACGAGGGCGACCATTACCGGAACATGAGCGTGTGGGACCGGTGCGTCTCGCGCGGGGTCCCCGGCTCGATGCTGCCCGCCGGCTACAACAACGCCTATCGCATCCTGCAGACGCCCGACCACGTCGTCATCTACTACGAGATGATCCACGACGCGCGCATCATCCCGCTGTCGGACCGGCCGTTCGCCGACGGCCGCATCCGGCAGTGGATGGGCGATGCGCGCGCACACTGGGAGGGCGACGTCCTCGTCGTCGAGACGAGGAACTTCCACGACCGCGGCTGGGTCGCGTCGAGCGGGGCGGGCCGCCGCCTGAAGGGCATCCGCGTCACCGAGGCGCACCACGTCGTCGAGCGGTTCGAGCGCGTCTCGGAGACCACCATCATGTGGGACGTGACGATCACCGACCCCAACGTCTACACGTCGCCGTGGCGAATCTCGATGCCGCTGACGGCCGAGCCCACCTACGAGATGTTCGAGTACGCGTGCCACGAGGGGAACTACGCCGTGCCGAACGCGCTGAGCGGGGCGCGTTTCCTCGAGCGCACGGAGTAGAGGCAGGGGCGGCGGGCTCGGCTCGACGCCCTGCCGCCATGCCAAGAGCGGGATGACCGCGCGTCGACGGAGCAGACGCAGGGGCGGCGGGCTCGGCTCGACGCCCTGCCGCCATGCCAGGGCGGGTAGCCCATCGACGGAGTAGACGCAGGCCCGGCGGGCTCGGCTCCGACGGGACGCGCCGTGGCCGAGCCCGCGGCGAGGGTCGTCGCTGTTCGGGCGGAGATGCCCTCCGCCCGAACGCCGAGCGGATCGGTCGGACCGCCTACGCCTCCGGCTGGACGATCTCTATCCTCACGCCGTCGGGTCCCGTCACGAACGAGATCAGCATGTCCTCGCCCAGGGGGTTGGTGAAGGGGCGCGGCTCCATGTCGAACTCCACGCCCTTGCCCCTGATCACCTCGGCGGCGGCGCGCAGGTCGGGGTACTGCCAGCCGAGGTGATCGAAGGCGCGGCCCTCGGTCGGGGCCAGCTCGCCCTCCTCGCGGGAGATGAGCAGCCAGACGGTGCCGTAGCGCAGGCCGGCGATGCGCCCCTTCAGGCTGTCGCGCTCGCCTTCGAAGATGTTCTCGTACCAGTCGAGGGCCGCCGCGGGGTCCGCGGACCGGAGGTGCAGGTGGTGGAAGCCCAGCCACTCCGTGTCCTCGACGACCTCGATCTTCGTGCCCCAGGGGTCCTCGACGAAGGCGAGCTTGAAGAGGCCGTCGATCTCCCGCATCGGCTCGAGAATCTTCACGCCGGCCGCCTCGAACGAGGCCATCTTGGCCGCGAGGTCGGTGAACGAGAAGCCGATGTGGTCGACGCCGCTGCCCACGCTGGGACCGGTCGGCTCGCGCTCGAAGAAGATGATGAGGGTGTCGCCGGCCGCGCACGCGTTGTGCCGCCCGTAGTCGGTGCACCCCATGTGGGTCATGTACCACGCCTTGGCCTCGGCCGCGGACTCGGCGACGAGGTGGATGTGGTGGTAGTCGGCGGCGGCGGCGACGGCGGGCATGCCGGCGAGCCAGGCGGACGACGCGGCGAGCAGGAGCATCTTGCGAATCATCGGTTTCCTTTCACTGTCCTTGGCGCGCCTGCTCGAGGCGCGCGGTGCGCAGCATCCCCACGATGGAGTAGTTGCCCTCGTGGCACGCGAACTCGTAGATGGGCTGCGTGCGCCGCTTCAGCGGCAGCGCCGCCGTCCACGGCGCGGCCCAGGTGGCGGGGTCGGTGAACGTCATCTCGTAGTCGAGGGTGTCGGGGCCGGTCAGGGTGAACCGCTCGACGAGATGGAGGCCCTCGGCGGACCCGCGGTAGTAGCTGTTCTTCGAGAAGTTGCGGGTCTCCACGACCAGGGTGTCGCCGTCCCAGCGGCCGCGCGAGTCTCCGTTCCACTGCCGGACGGCGTCGGGGACGTGGGGACGCCCGTCGAGGGGGATGATCCGCGCGTCGTGGAACGCCTCGCTGACGAACGCGACGGTGTCGGGCGTCTGCACGAGCTGGTAGAACGTGTAGGGGCCGGCGCCGAAGTTCCCCCCCAGGCGCGGCACGCCGGTCGTCACGCAGCGGTGGATGTTGTTCAGGTCCTCCGGGCCGGTCTTGAGCTCCCATCCGGTGTCCACGGCCGCCTCCCGCGCCCGCGCCTCCGGGGTCAGGGCGGGGATGCGGCCGTCCGGCGGATCGATGACGAGGGACGTCCGGTCGGTGATCCACACGTCGACCATGCCGATCGAGCTGCTCGTTGACCACGCCTCGTAGGTCTCGACGTCGTTCAGGGCGGCGAAGAACGCGCTCTCCGGAATCGCGAACGCGCTCCTCCCGTTCCGGAAGATGCGCTCCACGCGCGCGCTCAGGGTGGCGACCTCCTCGTCGGTCAGGTGCGCCCGGTCCCCGAACACCTCGGGCCGTTGCAGCGGCGTGGCGGTGTTGCTCAGCCAGACGCCCTGCAGATCGGGGCGGCCGTCGGGCAGCCGGGGCGGGGTCCAGTCCTCGCCGGCGGTCTGCGCGCGGGCGGGGCCGGCGGTCAGGGCCAGCGCGATCAGGGTGATCGGCGCCACGGTCCGTGCCAGGAGCTTGCGTCCGGGAAGTCTCGCGCCAGCGGAACTATCGACGCGACCGCAACCTCGTGCCAGATGACAGCCACGCATGGGTGATCCCTCCTGTCTCTTGCTGTCTCTTGCCCGCCGTCCTGTCTTGCGACAAGCGCTCGATACGAGCGTCGGGACAGCAATCGATACGAGCTTGCCAACCGCGTCCAGAGCTGTCCCGCTCTCCTGCGGTTCCTGTGCGCGGCACGGACAAGGTGATTCCCGTCACCGTCCTCAGCACCAACGGCATCCGGGACGCAGCCCGTTCCGTACGCGTCCCGTGCTCCGGCCGGTGATTCTCTCAGCGTGGCGGAGCCCTGGGCCCGCCCGGCCGGCTCACCTCAGCGCGGCAGGGACGGCGGCGCCGCCGCGGGGGCGGCGGGCGGGCGCGCCGCGTAGATGTCGAAGCCCTCGGCCGCCTCTTCCTCCTCCGTGGGCGGCGTCACCCCCGCCGCGAGCATCGCCTGCTCGATGGCCGTCACCGTGACCGGCGACGGCTTGAAGTTGCCGAACCGGTAGCCGCGGGCGATGGTCAGGGGCGACCAGCCGAACTGGTTCTTGCGCGCCCAGACGCCGATGTCGGCGCCGCTCGCGGCGAGCAGCCCCACCACCGCCGGCAGGTTCTTGTAGGCGGCGCCGTGCATGGCCGTCTCGCCCTTGGCGTCGACGGCGTCGATGTCGTTCCCGAGGTCGAGGGCGAGCCGCACCGCCTCGAGCACCTCCGCCTCGGTCCCCGCGTCCTCGCCCGGCGACCGGGTGCCGAGCCCCGCCGCCGCCATCAGCGGCGTGCTGTTCTCGGCGTTGGCCATCAGCGGGTCGGCGCCGAGGTCGACCAGGGTGCGCATGAGCTCGGCATCGGCCACCAGCGACGCCAGCATGAACGGGGTCGAGCCCGGCTCGTGGTGGCGGGTGTTGTTCAGGTTGCGCCGGATCGGCATCCGCGCGTTGACGTCGGCGCCGTGCTCCACCAGGGTGCGCACGAGCTCGAGGCTCGTCATGCGCCCGGACCCGTCGGGGGCGGGATCGTTGTCGCCCACGCCCGGCTTGCGCACCTTGGGGATGATGTGGAGCGCGGTGTAGCCGGGTCCGTCCGCGTTCGGGTCGGCGCCGGCCTCGAGCAACGCCGCCGCCACGTCCCAGTGGGCGTTCGTCACCGCGAGGAGCAGCGGCGTGGTGCCGACCCGGACCGGCCGCCCGGTGCGGTAGGTCTGCTCCCCGCGAACGACCTCGTCGACCGCGCCGTTGACGTCGGCGCCGGCGCTCAGGAGCAGGCGGACCACGCCGAGGTGCCCCTCCCGCACCGCGAAGAGCAGCGCCGTGAATCCGGAGTCGAGG
This sequence comes from Vicinamibacterales bacterium, assembly GCA_965207675.1. Taxonomy (GTDB): domain Bacteria; phylum Acidobacteriota; class Vicinamibacteria; order Vicinamibacterales; family UBA8438; genus JAJEEA01. The sequence continues at coordinate 208,862 of CBDBMY010000011.1, read as the reverse complement.
GGGGTGGTGAAGTCGGCCCCCACCTCGATCAGCGTCTCGACGATGTCCGCGTGCCCTTCCGCCGCCGCCCACAGCAGGGCCGTCTGCCGCCGCCGCGGCTCGGTCGCCTCGATGTCCGCTCCGTGGGCAATCAGGGCCCGGACGACCCCGACCCGCCCCGAGCGCGCGGCGGTCATCAGCACCGTCTCGCCCCCCGGCAGCGTCGCGCCGGCGTCGGCGCCGGCCTCGAGCAGCCGCCGGACCATCGCCGCGTTGCCGTTCTCGGCGGCCAGCGACAGCGGGATGACGCCGTAGCGGTTCCGCGCGTGCACGTCGGCCCCGGCGTCCACCAGCCGGCCCACGAGGACCGCGTCGTCGAGGTACGCGGCCCAGTGAAGGGCGGTCATGCCGTCGACCTGCGCGGCGTTCACGTCGGCCCGCTCCTCGAGCAGACGGTCGACGGCCTCGCCGTCGCGCAGCTGGACCGCGTCGGCCAGCGGCGCCTCGGACGCGGCGGCGGCCAACGGCGCCAGACCGACGAGGGCGGCGGCGATCAAGCATCTACCGGCCATTCTGCGGTGCATCGTTCCGTCTCCCGTACCGACCCCTTCAAACGTCCCAACCGCGGGAGAGACAGGGGGACGGTTCGCCTGTCCGTCCTGCAGCCCGACTCCCGGCCGGAACCACCCCGTCGACGCGGCGGGGGGCGGGTCGCCGATCGCCCCGCCGGTTTGCGGCGCAGCTCCCTGGCCCAGCTTGGAACCGTCCGCCTCCGACGCGGCGGGAACGCGAACCGCAACGCCGGCCCGCGGTACAACTCCGAGCCCAGCCCCGTAGCCGTCCCTCCCCGACGCCGGCAAGCAAGCGCGCGGAAGTTGGAACCGTCCGCCTCCGACGCGGCGGGAACGCGAACCGCAACGCCGGCCCGCGGTACAACTCCGAGCCCGGCCCCGTAGCCGTCCCTCCCCGACGCCGGCAAGCAAGCGCGCGGAAGTTGGAACCGTCCGCCTCCGACGCGGCGGGAACACGAACCGCGACGCCGGCCCGCGGTACAACTCCGAGCCCGGCCCCGTAGCCGTCCCTCCCCGACGCCGGCAAGCAAGCGCGCGGAAGGCGGCGGCTCCGCCTCCTACAGCGCCACCGGGTCGAGCAGCGTGTCTATCGTGCCGGTGCTGTCCGACCAGGTGTCCAGCTCCACCCCGACCTTGTCGAGCAGGGTCAGGTGCAGGTTGGCCATCGGCGTCGGCTCGGCGTAGCGGACGTGCCGCCCCCCCGCGGTCCGGGCGGCGCCGCCGCCGGCCACCACCACCGGCAGGTCCACGTGGTCGTGCACGTTGGGGTTGCCCATCCCGCTGCCGTACATGTACAGCGAGTGGTCGAGCAGCGACCCCTCGCCGTCGGGCACCGACGCCAGCCGCTCGAGGAAGTACCCGAAGAGCGACACGTGGTACTGGTTGATCTTGGCCAGCATCGCGAGCTTCTCGGGGTCGTTGCCGTGGTGCGAGATCGGATGGTGCGGGTCAGGCACCCCGATCTCGGGATAGGTCCGGTTGCTCGACTCGCGCGCGAGCTGGAAGGTGATGACCCGGGTGACGTCGCCCTGAAGGGCCAGCACCTGCAGGTCGAACATCAGCTTCGCGTGGTCCTCGTAGGCGGCCGGCACCCCGATGGGGCGGTCGAGGTCGGGCAGCGCGTTCCGCTCGGTCTCCGCCTCGGCCCGCTGGATCCGGCGCTCGACCTCTCGCACCGTGTCCAGGTACTCGCTGACGCGGGCCCGGTCGCCGGGGCCCAGCTCGCGCTGCAGCCGCGCGATGTCGTCGCGCACCCAGTCGAGCAGGCTCGCGCGGCGGCCGAGGGCGGCGCGCCGCTGGGCCGCGGTGCCGCCCTCGCCGAAGAGGCGCTCGAACACCATCCGGGGATGGGCCTCGGGCGGCAGGGGCGAGGTGGGCGACGACCACGACAGGTTGTTCTGGTAGACGCAGGCGTAGCCGTTGTCGCACTGGCCGACCATGTCGAGGAGGTCCATGGCCAGCTCGAGCGAGGGCAGCCGCGTCTCCTGGCCGATCTGCCGGGCCGCGATCTGGTCGACGGTGGTGCCGAGGTAGTAGTCGGTGCTCTCGGTCCACTTCGCCTTCGCCGCGCTCAGGAACGCGGCGTTCGACGTGGCGTGGGTGCCGGGGTACGCGTTCCGCAGCTCGAGGTTGCTGACCACCGTCAACTGGTCCCGCACCGGGGCGAGCGGCCCCAGGCTCGGCGAGAGCTGCGTCAGCTTGCCCTCGCCGGGCGGGGTCCACAGCGCGATGTTCGAGCCCATCGGGATGTAGACGAACCCGAGCCGACGGACCGGCCTCGCCGCGGTGTTGGCGAGCGCCGTCATCGACGGCACCATCGCGTCGAGCAGCGGCAGCGCCACCGTGGCCCCGACGCCGCGCAGGAACGTCCGCCGCGGCAACGCCCTCTTCGAAATCATCATGATGCTTTCCTCATCTGGAACGGCATGCTCTCGACGACGCCCAGCACCAGCGACGAGAATCGGTAGTCGTCCTCCCCGGCGGCCCGGAGAATGGCCCGGACGGCCGGGGCGTCGGCATGCGTGACCCCGCGGCCGACGGCAAACGTCAGCAGCTTCTCGGTGACCGTGCCCACGAAGAGCTCGGGGCGCCGCAGCAGCGCCGCCTCGAGCGCGTCCACCCCGTCGACGGCGGTCCCGTCGAAGAGCGTCGCGGTGGCGTCGATGGGCGTCCCTCCGTCCGCGTCCCGCCAGCGCCCCACCGCGTCGTAGTTCTCGAGGGCGAACCCCACCGGGTCCATCAGCTTGTGGCAGCTTGCGCACGCGGGGCTCTCCCGATGCGCGCTCAACCGTTCCTTCATGGAGCGGGCGCGGGTCGCTGTCCCCGTCTCCTCCAGCTCGGGCACGTTGGGGGGCGGCGGCGGGGGCGGCACCCCCAGGATGTTGTCGAGCACCCACTTGCCCCGGATGACCGGCGAGGTGCGCGTGGCGTAGGAGGTCGCGAGCAGGATGCTCCCCTGCCGCAGCAGCCCGCCCCGGGTCCCGCCCTCGTCGAACTCGACGCGGCGGAAGCGGCTGCCGTAGACGTGGGGCACGCCGTAGTGCTTCGCGAGCCGCTCGTTCAGGTAGGTGTAGTCGGCCCGCAGGAGGTCGAGGACGCTGCGGTCCTCGCGGAGGACGCTCTCGACGAGCATCTCCGTCTCCTGCCGGAACGCCTGCCGCAGGTTGTCGTCGAAGTCGGGGAACACCCGCATGTCCGGGGTGATCGACTCCAGGTTCCGAAGGTGCAGCCACTGGCCCGCGAAGTTGGTGACGAGGTTCGAGGCGCGGCGATCGGCGAGCATCCGACGCACCTGCCGCCGGAGCTCGCCCGGCGCGGTCAGCCCGCCCCGCTCCGCCACGGCGAGCAACTCGTCGTCGGGAAGGCTGCTCCAGAGGAAGAACGACAACCGCGACGCCAGCTCGAGGTCGCTCAGCCGGTAGGCGGCGCCCGCCTCGACGCCGGCGGGGTCGCGCTCGACCCGGAACAGGAACTCGGGGCTCACCAGCACCGCCGCGAGCCCCATCTCGATGCCGGCGTCGAAGCCGCCCTCGTCCCGCGCCGCCCGGTACAGCTCGAGCGGCCGCTCGAGGTCGCCCTCGGTCACGGGGCGCCGGTAGGCCCGCCGCATCAGGGTCGACAGGACGTCGGCGGCGCAGGCGTCCTCGTCGGCCGACGCGGCCGGCCGGCACGTGAAGATGCGGGCGCGGCTCGGGGTGTCGCCGGCCCCGGCGGGGTTGTAGGGGCCGACGATGGAGATCTCGTAGACCGCCGGCTGCACCCGCGGGTGCCGGTAGTAGTTGAAGTGGGCCTGGTACGGCTGCCGCTCGGTCTCGAGCAGCAGCTCGGGCTTCTTCGGGAACGTCACGGCGAGGGCGTGGGGGCCGGCGGCGACCGCCACCCGTTGCGTGAGGTGGGCGTCGAGGGTGTCGTGCGACGGCTGGTAGTTCAGCGCGTGCTCCTCGACCTGGTCGGGCGGGCGCACCGTGAACTCGCCCACCAGCTCGCCGTCGAGCAGCAGGTGCAGGTCGTGCGCCTCGCTCAGGCCCTCGACGTGCTCGTTCCGGTCGCGGGCGAGCCGGACGCTGATCTCGTAGTCGCCGTCGAGCGGGAAGGTGTGCGACAGCAGGGCCCCGCCCCGGGTGCCGATGGGCATGCCGGGCAGGTGCCCCTCCTGGGTCAGGTCCGGCCGGGTGCGGACGGTCACGCCGCCGGGCCCGAGGCCGGGGCGCCCGACCGCGAGCCGGGCGATCCTCTCGGCCGCCCCGACGTACCGCTCCAGCAGCGTCGGCGAGAGGTTCCCGACGGTGATGTTGTCGAAACCGAAGCTCGACGAGTCGCTCGGGAGCAGGGCGGCCACGTCGACGTCGAGGGCCAGCAGGTCCCGCACCGCGTTGTGGTACTCCGTGCGGTTGAGCCGCCGGAACGTCTCCGAGCGCCCCGGGTCGGGCGCCGCCGCGGCGTGGCGGTCGAGGGCCGTCTCGAGCGATCCGATCGCCGCCGCGTAGGTCGCCTCGTCGGGCCGGCGGCCGGCGGCCGGCGGCATCTGGCGGGCGCGCAGCTTCCGGACCACCCGCTCCCAGACCTCGGTGTGGTCGGCCAGCGGCGCCTCGGCAATCGTGTCCAGGGCGAGGCCCGCGGTGCGGGTCCGGCTGTTGTGACAGGCCAGGCAGTAGCGCTCGACCACGGCCCGGTACGCGTCCGGCTCCGGCTGGGCTCCGGCGGCCGTCGCGGCCCCCAGCGTGGCGGCGAGGCCGGCGGCGGCCAGCATCCCCGCCATCGTCGGACGGAATCTCCAGCGTCCCCTCGGTTCGAGCATGGGCGTCCCCCGTCACGGGCTACCACGGCGCCGTGAACGTCCTTTCCGGCCCCTTTATACACCCATATCCGTCCAATCGGGCCGGCCGGGCCCCGAATCGGTCCGCCACCGCCCCGAATCCGTCTTATGATGGTCAATGGCGACGCCGCCGGCTCGCCCGACCCGGAGACGACATCACGAACCGGAGAACCGTGTCCGACAATCCACGCCCCTTCACCATCGACACGGATCGCCGCGGGCGCGGCGTGCAGATTGCCCTCGTCGTGGCCGGCGTTCCGTTCGTCGTGTCGCTCGCCGGGCTGCTCCTCCGGTCACCGCTCGCCGATCTGACCCTGCTCGAGGGCGGCCCGTTGGCGGTGGTCGCGGCCGCGAGCGGCGCCGCGCTGGCCCTGGTCGTCGCCGGCGCCTGGACCGTCGACTGGTGGACGGTCCGACGACAGATACGGGCCCTGGCGGTGCTGGACCGCGAGCTCGAGGCGACGGGCAACGAGCTCGAGACCGAGCGGGCCCGGCACGCCATGGAGCTGAAGCTCAAGACGTTGGCGATCGAGGGCCCTTCAGAGCCGGGACCCGATGCCGACCTCGAGCTTCGGCCCGCCGTCCTCGACGCGGCCGCCGAGCCGCCGAAGCTGCCGGAACGGACGTCGTGACTCAACCGAACGCCAACGACATCGTGACCGCCCTGGACCGCAGCATGCGCCGCGTGCGCCTCTCGCTGGTGCTCTACGGCGTTCCCTGCCTCATCTCTCTCGCCGGCCTGGGTCTTCGCGGCGCCCTGAGCGGCCTCTCGCCGAACCTGCCCGGCTATCTCGAGATCGCGGCGACGCTCACCGCGGTAGGCCTCCTGCTCGTCATCGTGGCGGGGTGGCTGGCCACGCGCCGCGCGCTCCGGCAGCTCGACCTCAAGCTGCGCGAGTCCACCGCCCGACTGAACCTCAATCGCCAGGAGATCGAGGCCGCCAAGGCCCGCCACGCGCTCGAACGGAAGATCAAGACCATGGAGCTCGAGCACGCCGTGGCGATCCGGGAGGCCCGCCTCCGGATTCGAGAGCTCGACCGCACGCTCGACGAGCGCGCCCCGGCCCAGGAGCCGGCCGGGGCCGGACCGCCGGCCGCGGCCGGACCGCCGGCCGGGGCCTCGACGCGCCGACCGCCCCCGGCGACGCTGAACCGGCCGCGGCGCATCCTGCCCGAGGCGGACCGGGCGCAAGAGGCGGCGGCCGGCGACGAGAACGCGTGACCGAGCAGACGCCTGAGCCGCGAGCGGCTCAGCGGAACTCGATCGGCGAGGGCGAGGCCAGCTCCACCGTCCCCGCCGTCACCCGCAACGCCGAACGCCCCGCGGTGCTCGACGTGATTCGCAGGCGGACCGCGCCGTCGGCGGCAGTGGTCGCTTCGGCCGGAAGGACGGTGTCGGCGGCCCGGCTGGAGAGAACGCGTACCGAGGCCCCGGCCACCGGATTGCGGAAGGCGTCGCGCACCGTCACGGTGACCTCCGCCGCGTCCCCGCCGGCGGGAACCGAGGCCGGGGACACCTCGACCGTCGACGTGTCCGCGCTCGGGTCCCCCGGAACGACCCGGACCGCGGCCGCTCCCTCGACCCCTCTCGACCGCGCCAGCACCCGTCCGGACCCCGCGGAGAGGGCGGTGAAGATGCCCCGGGCCGGCTCGATGGTGCCGACGCCGCCCGACACCCGCCACTCGACGGGGTGGCCCGTCACGACGTTGCCGCGGGCGTCGAGTCCGGTGGTCCGAAACCGCAGGAGCTCGCCCGACCGCACGTCGCGACCCGCCGGCTGCACGTCCAGCCGCACGAGCGCGCCCGGGGTGGTGGTGACGTCCGCGGTCCCGACCACGCCGCCGACGGTGGCCGAGACCACCCCGGTCCCGACCATGGTGCCGCTGAACCGTCCCTCGGCGTCGAGTTCTCCGACGCCGTAGGTGACGCTCCAGGCGGGGTCGATGTCCACGAGGTTGCCGTGGGCGTCGCGGCCGGCGGCGCTGAACGCCCGGGTGGTGCCGCTGGCCACGTCCGTGCGCGACGGCGCCACCACGATCGAGGCGAGGGGCCCCGGCGCGACGTCCACCTCCGCCTCGGCGGCCAGCCGCCCGCTGGTCGCCCGCACCGCGGCGGGACCCGCGCGGGTGGGAACCAACCGCCCCGCGTCGTCGACGGACCCGGCCCCGCGGACGATCTCCCACCGGGGCTCGACGTCCACCGCGTGGCCGTTCTCGTCCCGTCCCTCCGCCGACAACCGGACCTCCTCGCCCGCCGTCACCTCGGCGCGGTCCGGGTCGCGGACGATCCGCAGCTCCGCCAGGGGCCCGGGGCGGACCCGCACCGGCGCCTCCGCCGACACCCCGCCCGACCGGGCGGTGATGCGGCCGGCGCCGGGGGTGGTCGCGACGAACCGGCCCCCGGGGTCGACCCGGCCGACACCGCCGGCCACCTCCCACACGGGGCTGACCTCCACCACGTTGCCGTTGGCGTCGGCGCCGGTCCAGCCCACCGGCCGCATCCCGCCGACCTGCACGTCGGCCGGCGCGTCGAGGTCGATGGAGGCGAGGGGCCCGGGCACGACCGTCACGTCGGCGACCCCGGACAGCCCGCCGGCCGTTGCGACCACCGAGCCCGCCCCGGCGGTGACCGCGGCGAGCCGGCCGTCCTGCGCGCCGATGGTCCCCACGCCGCCCGTCACCGTCCACACCGGCGTGATGGCCCGCTCGTTCCCGAGCGCATCCCGGCCCGTGGCCTCGAACGCCTGCGCGGCGCCGGCGGCGACGTCGAGCCGACGGGGGGTCACCTCGATCGAGGCCAGCGGTCCCGGGGTGACCTCCACCGCGGCCTCGACCGACAGGCCCTCCGCCACCGCGGCCAGCGTGACCGCGCCGGCCGCGGTGGCGGAGAACACGCCGTCGGCATCGATCCGCCCTTCGCCGGCCACGCGCCACGCCGGCTCGACGGTCATCCGGTTGCCGGCGACGTCGACCGCCGTCACCACGAACCGCTGCGACGACCCCGCGCCACGGTGGCCGTGGCCGGCTCGACGGTCACCACGGCTGCCGTCAGCTCGCCGGGAACCACCCTCGCATCCGCCGTGCCCGCCACCTCTCCCGACCGCGCGACCACCTGTGTCGTCCCGAGCCGGCCCCCGGTCAACTCGCCGGCGGCATCGATGCGCCCCACCGGCGACGACAGCTCCCAGGCCGGCTCGATGGCCACCGCGTTCCCCGCCGCGTCGCGCCCCGCGGCCGAGAAGACGGCGATCGTGCCCGCCGGCACCTCGGCCCGCGCGGGGCTCACCGCGACCGACGCCAGCGGGCCCGGCACCACCTCGATCTCGGTCGACGCCGCGACACGGCCCGAGGCGACGACGAGCCGCGCCGTCCCCGCCCGCACCGCCCGGAAGCGGCCGGTGTCGTCGAGCTCGCCGATCGCGTCGGACAGGCCCCAGGTCGCGGTCAGCGGCACCGGGTTGCCGCCGGGATCCTGGCCGACGGCGCGAAACCGGCGCTCGGTTCCGCTGGCCACGGTCAGGTTGCGAGGCTCCAGGGCGATCGTGACGAGCCGGCCCGCCGTCACCTCCACCCGGGTTTCGCCCCGCAGCTCGCCGGCCACCGCCGCCACCGTCGCCTCGCCGACCCGTCTCGCGGTGAAGCCCCCGCCGTCGTCCAGATCGCCCACGTCGGCGCTCAGGGTCCACCGCACCGCCTCCGCCGGGGCCACCGCGTTGCCCCCGGCGTCGCGGGCCACCGCGCGCAGCGCCACCGTCTCGCCCGACTCGATGCGCAGCTCCGCCGGCAGCACCTCCAGGCGGAGCGGCGGACCCGACGCCACCGTCAACGCGCTGGTGGCCACGACGCCGGCGACCTCCGCCCGCACCTCCCCCCGGCCCGCGGTCTCCGCCGTGAACCCTCCGGTGGGCTCCAGGACGCCGACGCCTCCCGTGAGGGTCCACTCGGGCCGCACCCCGAGCTCGCCGCCGTCGTCGTCGAAGCCGACCGCCTCGAAGCGCAGGGTGTCGCCGGCCACGAGCTCCGCCCGTTCCGGCCGGACGGCCAGCCGGGACAGCCGCCGCGTGGGCACGACCAGGGTCTGCGGCGCCAGACCCGCCACCGTGACCTGCACGCGGTTGTCGCCCGGTTCGGGGGGGGTGGTGAACGTCCGGGTCAGCGAGCCCGAGCCGTCGGTCTCGCCGCCGGGGAGATCGGACGCGGCCGCGGCGGGAGCCGCCTCCAGCCCGACCGGGACGTCCGGGACGGGATTGTCGAAGCGGTCGGTGACGGCGACGGCAACGGCGACGGTGCCCCCGTTCACCGTGCGGGCCGGCTCCGCGGTCACCGCGAAGCGGGCGGGGGGCCCAGCCACGCCGGGCACGACGAGCGAGGCCGACAGGTCGCCGGAGACCGCCTCGACACGGTTCTCGCCGACCCGGTCCGCCGCGGTGAGGGTCACGCGGGCGGCGCCGGCCGGCCCCGTCACCACCTCGTCCGCGCTCAGGACCGTGCCGGGGGTGTCGGTGGAGAGCCGCACCACCGCGCCCGGCACCGGCGTGTCGAGGTCGTCGAAGAGCTCGATTCGGATCTCGGCCGACCCGGCGACCGGGATCGCTTCGACCTCCGTCCCCATCACGAGCCGTTCCGGCTCGCTGCCGACACAACCGGCGGCGGCCAGCAGGCCGCCCAGCGCCGCGCATGCCAGGAGCGAACTCCGCCTGCGTCTTCCTTCCATGGTTCCACCCCTCACGCGCAAGATCCACCGCACGCTCGATTCTACTATCGAGCCTCGTCAGGCAATGGTGTAGGGGGAGAAGTCAGCCGCGGCCGCGGCGGAGACCTCCCCGCCGACCTCGTGACGGCTCCGGAGAGCCCATCCCGGCCTCATCCGCGTCCGCCGGTTGCCCGAACCAAGCACCACCCGCTACAGTATCCGCATGGGCGATCCTCCCTCGACCGCATCCGTGGCGGACCGACTCCGAGCCGCGCTCGACCTGTACGACGTGGGACTGAAGCTGAAGTACCAGAATCTGCGAAGGAGCCAGCCCCATGCCAGCGACGCGCAAATCCAGCTACAACTCCGCCGGTGGCTCCTCCAACGACCCGGCGCCGAATACGGCGACGCTCCCGGACGACCCGTCTCCTGGGTCGAACGCCGCCCGGACCTCGCTCGAAGCGGCCCTGCACCGGATTGACATCGACCTCACCCGCGCCGACGTCTCCTTCGCGCTGATCGGCGGCTTGGCGGTGTCCGCCCGTACCGAACCACGCTTCACCCAGGATGCGGACCTTGCGGTGGCCGTCGCAAGCGACGCCGAGGCCGAAGCTCTGGTCCACAGGCTCACCTTGCTCGACTATCGCGTCAGGTCCATCCTCGAGCAGGAAGCTGCAGGACGACTCGCAACCGTACGCCTCGCCTGCTCAGCCGAGCCGCAACCGCCCGTCGTCGATCTCCTGTTCGCCTCATCCGGCATCGAGGCAGAAGTCGTCAGACAGGCCGAGATCATCGAGATGCTGCCGGGCCTCTCCATGCCCGTCGCAACTACGGGGCACCTGATCGCACTCAAGGTACTGTCCCGTGACGACACTACACGTCCCCAGGACCTCCCCGACCTGCGAGCCCTGCTCCGCGTGGCTTCGGCCGCCGAACTCGCGCGCGCGCGCCACGCCCTTACTTTGATCACGAGCCGAGGCTATCACAGGAATCGCGACCTCATCGTCGATCTCGACCGTCTTCTGTAGATCCCTGACGGATAGAGTCAATTGTGCCGAACGCCCTATTCACGTTGTGCCTCAGTGTCTCTCCGTCCTCGAACGCTTTCTCCCATCGTTCGCGCACCCAATCCTCCGAAACGCCCAAACAGTTCAACACTTCATCACAACTCGATTCCCCTCGTCGCAAGGCCTCGATGCAAGTCTGTCCCTGCGGAAACGTCCTCATGAGCCAGACCGACGCCAACACCACCCAATCATACGCGTGAAGAACACTCCAGTCACACCATCGATACGCGTGCTCCGCCCCGTCACTCACCTGTCTCAATGTGAGAGACTTGGAGCGGGCTACACTCCCGAACAATGACGCCAGCTTTTCTTGTCCTTCCTTCCGGATCGCGTCGGTCATCGTGTAGTCGGCAAACCATGCCAAGAATGCACTACGTGCATCCACCGGCTCGAACGCGAAAGATACCCGGAAGAATTTATCCATGTAGTACCGTTCGAGGGTGATCCCGTACTCACGACCGGCGGCGTTTTCCAAAGCCCTTCGATCCGAGACAATCAATCGTGCTTCCTCGCGAACGTGGGGCGTCTCGCCGCCGGGCACGTTGTCGGCAACTGGCGCGATCCAGCCTCACAACCCGTCGCGCGACATCAGGAAGGCGTGCACCTGCCAGATCTCGTCCTGCGAGAGCAGCTCTCCGAAGGCGGGCATGTTCGTGCCGGCGCGTCCCCGGGTGACCGCGTCGAGGAAGCGGGGGGTGGGCAATCCGCTCCTGAACAGGTTGGGGCTCGCCCCGCCGCCGGCGCGGTGGCAGACGACGCAGCGGGCACGGTAGATGCGCTCGCCGGCGGCGACGGCGGCCTCGTCGCCGAGCACGGGGTTCGCCGCGTCCCCCGCCGCCGGCGGGGCGCCGAGAACCGGAGCCGGCGCGGCAATCGGCTCGCCGCCCTCGGTGGGCTCGAAGCCGTAGCCCGGCAGGACGCGGCCGCCGAGGGTGTGACCGGGCTCGCCGACCCGGGGCAGGCCGCCCGGCAGCGGCGTCAGGTTCGTTTCCTGTCGCTCGCCCCGCGGCCCCCCGTCGAGCGCGAACACCCACAGGTTCCCGGCCTTCGGCTCGGTGTAGTAGAAGGTCATGTCCCCGCCGATGCCGCCCGACGGCACCGCGACGTACTGCGTCCCGTCGAGCTCGTAGGTAATCGGGCTGCCGATGATGCCCGAGCCGGTCTGGAAGCGCCACAGCACCTCGCCGCTGCGGGCGTCGATGGCCATGAAGTAGCCGCGCATGTCGCCGGTGAACACGAGGCCGCTGGAGGTGGCCACGGCGCCGGCCCAGAACGGGGCGGGGCTGACGACGCGCCACAGCACCTCCTGCTCGACCACGTCGAAGCCGACGAAGTTGCCGGGGTCGTCGCTCGTCAGGTACTGCTGGTAGTCGCCGCCGAGGTACGCCTCGCCGTTGGTCGGCGGCTCGAACTCGTCCTCGGCCCAGAAGCGGTAGCCCATCGCCCACTGGTTGGACATGAAGTAGAGCGCCCCGAGGTCGGGGTTGTAGGCGAGCGGCTGCCAGTCGATGGCGCCCTCGAGGCTGGGGATGATGGGCCCGACCTCGGGCCCGCCGGACTGCGCCAGCATGTCGGGATTGACGTCGGGGCGGCCCGTCTCGGGGTCGAGCCCGAAGGCCCAGTTGATGCCGGGCACGATCGGCTCGCCGTAGAGGAACCGGCCGTCGGTGCGGTCGAGGGCGTAGAAGAAGCCGTTCTTGTCGTGATGGAAGAGCGCCTTGACGGGCCCGTGGCCGCGCAGGGTCACGTCGGCGAGCACCGGCGTGCTCACCGCGTCGTAGTCCCAGCAGTCCCAGGGGGTGTACTGGTAGCCCCAGCGGATGGCCCCGTCGTCGGCGTCGAGGGCGACGGTCGCGGCCGACCACTGGTTGTCGCCCTTCCGCACGTGGCAGTTCCAGGGGGCGGCGTTCCCGGTGTTCCAGTAGACGAGGTTCAGCTCGGGGTCGTAGGCGCCGGTCGTCCACGTCGGGGCGCCGCCGTGCCGCCAGGTGTCGCCGGGCCAGGTCTCGTTGCCAGGCTCGCCGGGGCCGGGAATGGTGTAGGTGGTCCAGCGCGGCTCGCCGGTCATCGCGTCGTAGGCCTTGACGAAGCCGCGGATGCCGTACTCGCCGCCCGCCACGCCGGTGAGGACGAGGCCGTTGACGACCAGCGGCGCGCCGGTGATGCTGTAGCCCTGCCGCCAGTCGACGACTTCGGCCTCCCAGGCGACGGCCCCGGTGTCGCGGTGGAGCGCGAACAGGCGCGCGTCCATCGTGCCGACGTAGACCAGGTCGGCGTACAGCGCGACGCCGCGGTTGTTGGACCCGCAGCAGTAGACGCGCTCGACCTCGTCGGACATCTCCGGCTCGAAGCCCCACCGCCTCGCGCCGGTGCGGGCGTCGATGGCGAAGACCCGCGACTCGTCGGCCGACAGGTAGATGACACCCTCGTGCACCAGCGGCGTCGCCTCCAGGCCGCGGTTCTCGCCCCCGGTCGCGAACACCCAGGCCGGGTGGAGCCGGTCCACGTTCTCCGGCGTGATCTCGTCCAGCTCCACGAAGCGGTGGCCGTGGTAGTCGCGGCCGTACATCAGCCACGAAGTCGTGTCGCCGGCGGCCTGCTCCAGGTCGTGCGTGGTGACCACCTGCCCGTGCGCCGGCACGGAAGACCCCGCCGTGAGAACGACCGCCGCGGCCGCCGCCAGAGCGTATGAGGACCGCATCTGTTCACTCTCCTCCCGTACGTCGCGATTGCGGAGGCCGTTGACCTCGGGGGCTCGCGAAGCCGGATGCACGCGCACTGCATCGATTCTGCGTTTCGGTTCCGTTGCGGACGTACGAGATTCGCCACTCCCGCCGCCGACGGTCCTGAGAGGGCTGAGACGAAGCCGGCAACCCTTGGCGAGGATCCCCCCGTGCAACGCGGGCGCTGTTTCACCACGGGCTGCCAGCTTCTTCGCGGCACGCAACATCCCGCGGCCACGCAACAGGCCGCTGCCCGAGCCCGGGAGGGCGCACCCACCAGGGTCGTCAGCCGTTCGCGCCGACCAGTGGCGGCAGCACCGCCCCGATCTCACCGCGGACCACCGCGTCGGCGATGCCGTCCAGCGGGGTCGGCTCGCGGTTGACGATGACGAGGCGCGCCCCCGCCGCTTTCGCGAGACGGGGGATCGAGGCGGCCGGCTCGACGACCAGCGAGGAGCCGACGGCGATGAGCAGGTCGCACGCCTCCGCCGCGGCCTGGGCCCGCGCCATGACGTCGAGGGGCATGGCCTGGCCGAACGAGATCGTCGCCGGCTTGAGCAGCCCGCCGCACGCGCGGCAGCGCGGCGCCCGCTCGCCCGCCTCGATGCGGCGGCACGCCTCGTCCGAGGTGATCCGGTCCCCGCACGTCAGACACTCCGCCTCGGTAGTGGTGCCATGCAGCTCGAGCACGAGGTCGGCGGGCAGCCCCGACCGCTGGTGCAGGCGCTCGATGTTCTGGGTGACGAGGGCGAGGAGCCGGCCCTGCCGGTGCAGCTCGACGAACGCGTGGTGCCCCGCGTTGGGCTTCGCCTCGCGCATGGCCGGCCACGCCTCCGCCTTCTGGCGCCAGTACTCGACGCGGCCCGCGCCGCTCGACACGAACTCCTGGAAGTCGACGGTCCGGTTCCGCGCCCACACGCCGTTCGGGCTGCGGAAGTCGGGCACGCCCGACTCGGTCGAGATGCCGGCGCCGGTGAAGCCGACGATGCTCGACGCCGCGGCGATCAGCTCGCGGGCGGCCTGCTCGTCCATGGGGTAAATCCTAGCAGCCCGTGGTGAAAGTCCCCGCTGCATTCGAGCGGCGATGCATCCCGCCTGACTGCGTTGCTCCTCGGTTACATATGCCCAATATGCGCCCTCGTCGCGCCTTGTCAGGCGGGCGCCTCGCCGCTCTCGGTGCAACGCGGGGTTTCACCACGGGCTGCTAGCAGCCCGCGCCTTGAGAGCCCGTGGCGAAGGTCCCCGCTGCATTCGAGCGGCCGCTCCATCCGCCTGACTGCGTTGCTCCTCGGTCGAACATGCCCGGTATTCTCCCTCGTCGCGCCTTGTCAGGCGGGCGTCCCGGCTGGCCGGTGGCGCCCTTCGGGCGCGGTGCAGAGCGGGCTCCACCACGGGCTGCCGGCAGCCCGAGGCCGAGGGCTCCGCCGCGGGTCGCCGCGGGTCGGGAGCAGAACCGTCCGTCGTCCGGGGCGTGCTGCCCGGGCGAGTGCTTGCGGCCGACCGACGGTCGGTCGAGTGCTCCCACGCGAGCGGGCAGACCGTCAAATGCCCCGCGAGAAGAACACCACGAGCCACCAGAACAGCATGCCCAGGCCGCCCGCCAGCGCGAAGAGGGCGCACGCGAGCACCAGCACGCCGGCGACCTCGCCAATGAGCCTCATGGGGGTGTCGGCTTGCCGGGAGGGAGCGCCCGAGGGGGCGGGGTCGTTCCTCTCCGACGACTGTGACTCAGGCACGGGCCGCATGATCCCACGAGTTGGCGTGGCGGGGTAACATGGCATGTTTCTCCGTGCCCCCCGAGCCCCTGACCCATCCCCGGATCGCGGCGTTCTGGCTGCCCCTCGCCGGCACCTGGCTGATGATGGCGGCGGAAGGCCCGTACCTGGCCGCGATCATCGCGCGGCTGGATCAGCCCACCGAGAACCTCGCCGCGTTCGGGGTGGCGTTCGCGCTCGCCATCATCATCGAGGCGCCGGTCATCATGCTGATGGCCGCCTCGACCGCGCTGGTCACCGACGCCGCGAGCTACGCCGCGCTGCGGCGCTTCACCTACACGCTCGCGGCGGCGCTGACCCTGGTGCAGGTGGTCGCGGTGCTGCCGCCGGTGTTCGACTGGCTCGCCGTGTCGCTCATCGGGCTGCCGCCGGACGTGGCCCGACTGACCCATCACGGGCTGGCGATCATGCTGCCGTGGCCCATCGCCATCGGGTACCGGCGCTTCCGGCAGGGGCTGCTGATACGCCGCCACCTGACCCGCCTCGTCACCTACGGCACCGCCGTGCGTCTCGCGGCGATGAGCGCGGTCGCCCTCGCCGCGGCGCGGGTTCCGGGACTGCAGGGGGTTCACGTGGGGACCCTCGCGCTCGCCACCGGGGTCGTCGTCGAGGCGGTGGCCAGCCGCATCATGACCCGGGGTGTCGTGGCGGAGCTCAAGGCCGGCCCGTCGACCCACGCGGCGGTCGCTCCAGGCGCGGCCGTCTCGAGGCGGCCGGATGCCGCGCTGACGATGCCGGCGATCTTCCGCTTCTACCTGCCCCTGGCCATGACGTCGCTCCTGGCGATGGCGGTGCAGCCGGCGGTGACCTTCTTCGTCGGCCAGAGCCGGTACGCGCTGGAGTCGCTGGCCGTCCTGCCCGTCATCCACGGGCTGACCTTCCTCTTCCGCGCGCTCGGGCTGTCGTTTCAGGAGGTGGGCATCGCCCTGTTCGGCGACCGGTGGGAGCAGTACCGGCCCATCCGCAACTTCGGGTGGATGCTCGCGGCGTTCGCGGCCGGCGGCCTCGGGCTCATCGTCTTCACGCCGCTGGCCGTCGTCTGGTTCGAGGGCGTGTCCGGCCTCTCGCCGGAGCTGGCGGCGTTCGCGCTGCTGCCGGCGCAGATTCTCGCCCTGCTCCCGGCGGGGTCGGTGTGGATCTGCTTTCAGCGCGCGGTGCTCGTCCACGCCCGGCAGACGGCGCCGATCACGTGGGCGGGGATTCTCGAAGTGGCGGTGGTCATCGCGCTCCTCACGATCACCACGCAGGTGCTGTCGTGGGTGGGCGCGGTGGGGGCGGCGACCGCGATCCTGGGTGGGCGCGTCGCCGGCGTCGTGTTCCTGCTGGCCTTCACCGCGAGAGCGGTGCGCCCGCCGGAGGCCGAGCCGACACCGTCGCCCGACCCTGCCGGCGCCGTGTCGGTCGGCCGGTGACGCCCCGTCCACCCAGACGAGCGAGCCTTGCGCGATGCAGGATACCGGCCCCTGCGGCCTCGGAAGCGCTTCGCGGTGGGCTGTGCGGCGGTGGCAGGCGCGGTGGTGGTGTGGCGAGATCGGGCCGCGACGTACCGAGGGCTCCGGTTCGGATCACTCTGCCGTTGACGCCACTGCCCGCGCGACGAGGGCGCGC
Source organism: Vicinamibacterales bacterium (assembly GCA_965207675.1). GTDB lineage: Bacteria > Acidobacteriota > Vicinamibacteria > Vicinamibacterales > UBA8438 > JAJEEA01. Next base: position 192,130 of record CBDBMY010000011.1, on the reverse strand, counting down.
AGCTCCGCGGTCAGGTCGAGGGCGAGGGCGGCGCGGCGCCCGTCTTCCGACATCTTGCGCCAGGTCTTGCGGAGCACCCCGGAGAGGGTCTCCTCGTCGTGCTTGGGCGCGAAGTCGGCCAGATAGTGGTCGATGAAGACCAGGCAGATCACGTCCTCGAGGAGCTGAACGTCAGGGTCGGCCTTCAGCCGCTCCTTGCGCAGCAACGCCCCGACCCGGGCCACGACGTCGTCGCCGTAGCCGACGTCGCTCAGGATGGCGGCGGCGGTCTCGGCGTGGAAGCGGGCGAGAACCGTGCGCCAGCGGCGGTAGCCCTCGCGGCCGGCCGGGTAGTCGGCGCGGGGAATCGTCCAGCGCCGGATGTGCTGGCAGCGGGCCGCGAGCCGGACCGCCTCGGGGGCGTCGGGCCGGAACCGGTCGAGGCGGGAGGTCATGCGCCGGGCGTAGACCAGCTCCTTCGGCTGCTCGGCCCCGTCCGCGAGCTCGCGGTTCGGGTCTTCCGCGTTCGCCGCGTCGAAGCGCTCGACGGCGCGCCGGAACCGGTCGGTGGATGTCATGGGCGACTCGAGACGCTGGCCGAAGCAGGTGCAGCACGATCTTCCGCGCCACCTCCTCCGCCGTCAACTCCTCCCCACGACCGGCGTCCCGCGATCAAGCCCGTACGTTACTCTCATGCGTCGAATCATCACACGGGGATCCGGGCCGCCGGCGCGTCGCGGCGGCGCCGGTCCGCGTTCCCCTCCCCAGGAGATCGCTCGATGGCCATCGTCGTCGGACAGCCCGCCCCCGACTTCACCCTGCACGAGACCCCTCGGCAACGGCGCAGCCTGCGCGACTTCCGGGGCCGGAACGTCGTGCTCGTCTTCTTCCCCGGGGCCTTCACGCCGGTCTGCACCACCGAGATGTGCGCCCTGCGCGACCGCCTCGACCGGTTCAGCGCCCTCGATGCCGAGATCGTCGGCGTCACCGTCGACCCGCCCTTCGTCCAGGCCGCGTGGAAGGCCGCGCACGACGTCGGCTACACCTTCCTCAGCGACTACAACCGGGAGATCGTCACCGCCTACGAAGTCGCGTTCCCCGACCTCGCCGGCCTGGACGGCTACGTCTGCGCCAACCGCGCGGTGACCGTCATCGACAAGGAGGGCGTGGTGCGCCACCACTGGGTGGGCGAGAGCCTGCGCGTCGAGCCCGACTACGACGAGCTCCAGGCGGTGGTGGCGGCCCTGCCGTAGCGCATCGGGAATCGGCCAGTGACCGGCATCCTCTCCCGGCTGACCTCGGCGTTTCCCTTGTGGGTTCTGGGCGCGGGCGTTGCGGCCCTGATGCGGCCCGACTGGTTCACCTGGTTCAGCGGGCCGTTCATCACCGTCGGCCTCGGCGTGATCATGCTCAGCATGGGCATGACCCTGGGGTTCGACGACTTCCGCCGGGTGGGGCGCGAGCGCGCCCGGGTGCTGCCGGGGGTGGTCCTGCAGTACACAGTGATGCCGGCCCTGGGCTGGGCCCTGGGCTACGTCTTCGCCCTGCCGACGCCGTTCGCGGTGGGGCTCGTGCTCGTCTCGTGCTGCCCCGGCGGCACCGCCTCGAACGTCATCGCCTACCTCGCCCGGGCCGACGTGGCGCTCTCGGTGACCCTGACGGCGCTGTCCACCCTGCTCGCCGTCCTGATGACGCCCATCCTGACCGCCCTGCTCGCCGGCAGCCGCGTCGACGTTCCCGCGGCGGGGCTGCTCCTCAGCACCGTGCAGGTGGTCATCGTGCCGGTTACGGCGGGAGCGTTGCTCAAGTGGCGCTTCCCCCGCGCCGTCGACCGCGTGCTGCCGGTCGCGCCCCTCGTCGCCATCGTCGCCATCAGCCTCATCGTCGGCTCGGTCGTCGGCGGCGGGCGCGAGCGCATCATCGAGGCCGGCCTCCGGCTGGTGCTCGCGGTCGTCAGCCTGCACTCGCTCGGCTTCCTCTTCGGCTACCTCGCGGGCCGTCTGGCCCTGCGCCGCGAGGTGGCGGCGCGGACGGTGTCGATCGAGGTCGGCATGCAGAACACCGGCCTCGGCGTCGTGCTGGCCCAGCAGAACTTCGCGAACCCCCTGGTCGCGGTCCCCAGCGCCATCGCCAGCGTCTTCCACTCCCTGGTCGGCAGCCTCGCCGCGGCGTGGTGGCGCCGGCGCGGTCCCGACGCGTGAACCACCGGGTCCGACTCGACGCGCCCATGCCGGCATGGAGGAGCCGCAGGCGACGTTCGGCGGGGCCGGGGGGGTGGTCGAGCCCGCCTCCTATCCTTGACGCGACAAATTGAACCGGTCTAGACTAGTTCCGTCAATCACGGACGGGCAAGCAGGAGCAACGAATGGTCACCTACGACGAACACAAGCCGCGCGCGTGGACCGTCGCCGAGGCGAAGGCCAAGCTGTCCGAGGTGCTGCGCCGCGCCGAAGAAGAGGGACCGCAACGCATCGGGCACCGCAAGGCGTTCGTGGTCGTGTCGGCCCGCGTCTGGGACGAGAAGACCGAGCCGCGGCCGACGCTCGGACAGTGGCTCATCGCCAACGCGCCCGGCGCGGGCACGCTGGAGCTCCCGCCGCGCGACGAAGGGCAGGAGCGACCCGGCCCGTTCGACGATTGGACCGAGGAAGACTGGAAGGCACTCGATCGGTCGGAGCCCGGTCGGGAGTCGGAAGAGTGACAGGGTTTCTCCTCGACACCAACGTCGTGTCCGAGATGCTCAAGCCCGCCCCGGATGCGCGCGTCACCGAGTTCCTCCGCATCAGGCACGACCGCCTGTGGCTCTCCGTGGTCGTGCTGTACGAGTTGGAGTACGGCGTGCATCTGCTCCCCGCGGGCCGGCGTCGTCTCCGTCTGGCGACCCAGGTCGCCCGAATCGTCGCGAACCACGAAGGCCGCATCCTCCCGGTGAGCCGCGAGGCCGCGCAACGAGCGGCGCGGCTCCAGGCCCGAGCCCGCCGCGCCGGGAGGCCCGCGCAGATGGCCGACGCGCTGGTCGCCGGGACCGCCGAGGCGGAATCCCTCGCCGTGGCATCCCGCAACACGGCGCACTTCGCGCCCTTCGATGTCGAGTCGATCGATCCATGGGCCGGGCAGCCCGGACAATGAGGTCCCCCCGAGTCCACCCCTCACGTGGGGCGTCCCGGGATCGATCAATCGTCGGGCAGCGCGTAGGTGCCGGGCCGCAGGCCCACCACGAAGCTGCCGTTCCTCAGCGACGGCTTGTTGTAGCGCAGGGTGCCGGGATGTGGGTCGGGGTGGCCGGAGTTGCGGTGGACGCAGTCGCCGGCGGCGACATCCCACTCCATGGTCGGGCCGAGCCGCGGGTAGACGTCCGCCCATCCCTCGGCGACCAGGCAGAACTTCAGCGAGCTGCCGCACTCGACCCGCGTCATCACGTTCAGCGGCTGGAGGAACGCCTCGAGGGCGGCGCTGGGGTGGGACCGGCTCTCGACGACGCGGAGCGGATCGGACGGGCCGGACAGGATCGACCGCAGGCGCCGCGGTGGGCCCTTGCCCTCGCGCTTCCACGCACCTTCCCCGGCGCGGGCGTAGTACAGCATTCCCGCGGCGGGCGCCGCCACCACGCCGAGCGTCGGCTCGCCGCCCTCGATCAGCGCCACGTTGACGGTGAACTCGCCGGTGCGGTCGACGAACTCCTTCGTCCCGTCGAGGGGGTCGACGAGCCAGTAGCGGGGCCACCTTCGGCGCACCTCGTACGACGGTATCTCGTGCTCCTCGGACAGGTACGGGATGCCAGGGTCCAGCGCCATCAACCCGTCCCGAATGATCGCGTCGGCCGCCAGGTCGGCCGCGGTCACGGGCGATCCGTCCGCCTTCGCCCGCGCCCGCGTGTCGCCGGCGCGGTAGCGCTCCAGAACCACGGCGGCGGCCCGCAGCGTCACCGCGTTGACGGCTTCCATCGTCACCATGGGCTCACAGTGTAGCGGTCCGCAGAGGAGAGGCCGGGCCTCAGCACGGCAGGTCGCGTCCCGGAATCAGCTCGCGCAGGAACCGGTCGACCGGCAGGCACCGGACGCCGTGCCGTTCCAGAGCCTCGTCGCCGCGGTACAGGAGGAGCGGCGACGACTCGGGGTAGTCCTCGTGGAACGTCCGCAGCCCCCGGAGGTCGCGGGGACGCACCGACCGGCTGTTCTTGACCTCGATGGCATGGAACCCCGCGCCGCCGTACAGGACGAAGTCGACCTCCGACCCGCCCCGCGTTCGCCAGAAGTGGATGCGGCAGTCGGCGCCGCCGTAGCTGATCCAGGCCCGCAGGTGCTGCAGGACGAGGCCTTCGAGGGCCGGCCCCGCGATCTCCTCCCGCACGTCGAGAGGCCCGGCCGGGCGCAGCGAACGGAACACCCCGCAGTCGAAGAAGTAGAGCTTGGCGTGCGCGACCACCGCCCGCTTCGCCCGGCGGCGGAAGACCGGCAGCCGGGTGGCGATGAGCAGGTCCTCCAGGATGCCGAGATACGATTCGACGGTGTTGCGGCCGGCGACGCACTCGCGCGCGACGTCCGCGACGTTCAGCACCTGGGCGTGCGAGAAGGAGGCGACCTCGAGGAAACGGCTGAAGTCGTCGAGCCGGCGGACCAGGCCCTCGGCCTTGACCTCCTGCTGAAGATACAGGTCGACGTAGCCGCGCAGGGTCCGGTCCGGCTGCTCCGCCATCAGCACGAGCGGCACCATGCCGGACTCGAGGTTCCGGTCGAGATCGAAGGCGTCGCCGAGCTCGGCGGCCATGAAGGGGTGCATCGCGCACAGCACGGCCCGCCCCGCCAGCAGGTCGACCCCCGCGCGGCGCAGCTTCCTGGCGCTCGAGCCGGTCAGGACGAACCGGGTCGACTTGTCTCGCTCCATGTGCTGGTGGACCAGCGGAAGGAGCTGGGGCACGCGCTGGATCTCGTCGATGACGATAGTGGGCCGGCCGGCGTGGGCTCGGAGGAAGTCCTTCAGCCGTTCCGGCCGCGTGTAGTAGTTGCGCTCGGCTTCCGCATCGAGAAGATCGATCCACGCGGCGTCCGGGTAGCGAGTCCGCAGCCAGGTCGACTTGCCGGTGCCGCGCGGCCCGAACAGGAAGTAGCTGCCGACAGGATGGTCGAAAAATCTCGATACATATGACATTATGCGTCCCAATATAGCATTGACACTGACGGAATCTCACGGTGCCCTCGGGCCGGTTTCGGCCGACCCCTTGACTGGCGGGACGGCTGCGGGTACAAATGTTCAGTTGTGATGCCGCAAACGCTGACTGCCTGTCGTTGCTGCTGTTGTCCGGAGGCCGACGAGGCCCCCACGCTGACGGTCGTGTGAGGTGACGCACAGAAGCTGACAGACCAGCAAGCACCAGCGCGAGAGACCGAAAGCCCGGGGCCACAAGGCTCCGGGCTTTTTTCGTTGGGACGCGCGGCCGCGGGCAAGGACGAGCGAGCCGGCCGCCGGCGGGGGCATCGCCGGGACCGAGCGCGGCCTGCACGCGGGAGATTCGGGAGGGCGACGATTGGCGGGCCAGGATGGGCGATGAGGCGCCGCCGCTCTTTCCGTCGTTCCTGAAGCTGGCGGGCCGGGCGGTCACGGTGGTCGGGGGCGGGCCGGTAGCGGCGTCGAAGCTGCGGGCGCTGCTCGACGCAGGCGCCACGGTAACGGTGGTGGCTCCGGAGGTCCGGGACGCCATCGCGGCGAGCGGCGTGGACGTCCGCCGCCGCCGGTTCCGCGCCTCGGACCTCGACGGCGCGTGGCTCGCGGTGGCGGCGGCCCCGCCCGAGGTCAACCGCGAGGTCGCGGCGGCGGCGGCGGAGCGGCGCCTGTTCGTCAACGCCGTGGACGACCCGGCGCATGCGAGCCTCTATCTCGGCGGCGTGGTCCGCCGGGGCGGGGTAACCGCGGCGATCTCGACCGACGGCCGGGCCCCGGCCCTCGCCGGGCTGATCCGGGAAGCGATTGAGGCGCTGCTGCCAGAGGACGAGGTGCGGCGGTGGCTGGCTGCTGCCGACGACGAGCGGGCGGGATGGCTCGCCCGGCGCGTACCGATGGAACGGCGGCGGCCGCTGCTCGTGCGCGCGCTGGCCGCCCTGTACGGCGATCGGGCACCGACCGAAGAAGAAGGCGACTTCCGAGAGGTCGACCGATAGAGAGGTCGACCGAGAAGAAGAAGGGATGAGACCACGACCGCAGCAACCGGCGGCGCCACCTCGGCCGACGACCCGGGTCCGACGACCGGCGGCGGGCGCCGGCGGCCCTGACCGGGGACCCGACCCGACGCCGGGGTTCGTGTCGCTCGTCGGGGCGGGTCCGGGAGACCCCGCCCTGCTGACGGTTCAGGCGGTGGACCGGCTCCAGAGGGCCGACCTGGTGCTGTACGACGCCCTCGTGGCGCCCCGGATCGTGGCGCTGGCGCAGGGAGCGCAGTGCTTCTGCGTCGGCAAGCGGGCGGGCCGCCGGTCGGTGCGGCAGGAGACCATCATCCGCCTCCTCGTGCGCGCCGCCCGCCGCGGGCGGCGCGTGGTCCGTCTGAAGGGCGGCGACCCCTACGTGCTGGGGCGCGGCGGCGAGGAGGCCCTGGCCCTGCGGGCGGCGGGCATCGGGTTCGAGGTGGTGCCGGGGCTGACCACCGCGGTCACCGCCCCGGCCCTCGCCGGCATCCCCATGACCCATCGCGGGGCGGCCTCGGGGTTCGCGGTCGTGTCCGGCCACGACGAGTCGAGCTTCCGGCCGGTCCTCGGCGCGCTGCCCCCCGGCTCGCTGACCGTCGTCGTGCTGATGGGGCTGGCCCGCCGCGCCGCGGTGGCGTCCTGCCTGCTCGACCGCGGCTGGCCGGCCGACACCCCGGCCGCCATCGTGTGCGCCACCGTCTCGCCGCGGACCCGCGTCTGGGCCGGGACGCTGGGAGAGCTGGGAAGCGCCCCGCACCCGGCCGGCGCGGGCGCCCCCGGCACCATCGTCGTCGGCCGCGTCGTCGACCTGCACGCGGTGCTCGACGAGACGGAGCCGGACACGGCCGTGGCCGTCGAAAGAGAGGGCCGGAGCTCATGAAGACCGGGAAGGACCGCGCCCTCCCCGCGAGCGACGTCGGGGCATCCCCGGGGACCCGTGGCGGCACCAGGAGATTGGACGCAGGCAACCGACGAACAGCGCAGTCGGACGGGATGGATAGCCGCTCGAATACAGCGGGGACCCCGTCGCGGGCTGCCGGAAACGGGTGGAGCTCGACATGACCTGGAAGGACAGACTCGGCGATCGCATCCCGGCGGAGCTGGGGCGGGAGATCGACACCTTCGAGAACCAGATCGCCCTGAAGCGCCAGGGCCGCATCGACGACAAGGTGTTCGCGGAGACCCGCCTGCGGCGCGGGGCCTACGGGCAGCGCTACGACAACGGGCAGCGCAACGACGGCAACGGGGTCAAGACCCTCGCGTTCCCCTCGAACGGGCTGACCAAGGGCCCCGACACGGTGTGGGACGCCCCCGGCATGCAGCGCATCAAGATCCCGTTCGGGGGGCTGACCGCCGAGCAGATGGACACCCTCGCCGACCTCGCCGAGGAGTACAGCGACGGCATCTGCCACATCACCACCCGCCAGGACGTGCAGCTCCACTTCGTCCACGTGGACGACACCCCGGCCCTGATGCGCCGGCTCGCGGCGGTCGGCATCACCACCCGCGAGGCGTGCGGCAACACGGTGCGCAACGTGACCGCCTGCCCCCTCGCGGGCGTGTGCCGCGACGAGACCTTCGACGTGACGCCCTACGCCCGCGCGTCCATGCGGTTCCTCCTCGGGCACCCCGACGCCCAGGACTTCGGCCGCAAGTTCAAGGTGGCCTTCTCGGGGTGCCGGCAGCACGCGTGCGGCCTCGTCAACATGCACGACTTCGGGGCGATCGCGGCGACCCGCGAGACCGACGGGGCCACCGAGCGCGGGTTCGAGGTCTACGTCGGGGGCGGCCTCGGCGCGGTGCCCCACGAGGCCAAGCTCTTCGATCCGTTCATGGCCGAGGCCGAGGTGCTGCCGACCCTGCAGGCCATCTCGCGGGTCTTCGCGCGGCTCGGCGAGAAGCGCAACCGGGCCCGCGCCCGCATCAAGTTCCTCGTCGCCAAGCTCGGCATCGACGAGTTCCGGCGCCTCGTCGAGGAGGAGCGGCGCGGCCTCGCCCACGACGAGCGCTGGACGGCCTGGCTCGCCGACCTGTCGTCGACCGACGAGCAGCCGCTCAAGGACGGCAAACCCCTCGACGGCTTGCCGGACGCGTCGGGCTTCGCGGCCTGGTCGCACTCGAACGTCTACCGCCAGCGCCAGCCGGGGCACGCGGTGGTGACGGTGAGCCTGCCCCTCGGCGACATCGACAGCGATCAGCTCCGGGGGCTCGCCGACGTCGCCCGCCGCTACGTCGGCGACACCGTCCGCACCACCGTCGAGCAGAACATCGTGCTGCGGTGGGTGCGCGAGGCGGACCTGCCGGCGCTCCATCGGGAGCTGGACGCCCTCGGCCTCGGCCGCCCCGGCGCGCAGTCGATCGGCGACATCACCGCCTGCCCCGGCACCGACACCTGCAAGCTCGGCATCGCCTCGTCGCGGGGGCTGGCGGCCGAGCTCGAGCGGCAGGTGCGGGGGCAGCTCGACACCCTGGACGACGCGGTCCGCGGCCTGCGCATCAAGATCAGCGGGTGCTTCAACTCGTGCGGCCAGCACCACGTCAGCGACCTCGGGTTCTACGGCGTGAGCCGGCACGTGCACGGGCGGGTGGTTCCGCACTTCCAGGTCGTGCTCGGCGGCAAGTGGGTCGAGAACGCGGGAGCCTACGGGCTCGCCATCGGCGCGGTGCCGGCCCGCGAGATCCCGGAGGTGGTCAGGCGCATCACCGGCCGCTTCGTCGGGGAGCGCCGGCCCGACGAGACGTTCCACGCGTTCACGACCCGCATCGGCAAGCGCGCCCTGCGCGAGATGCTCCAGGACCTGATGGCGGTGCCCGACTACGAGGCCGCACCCGACTACTACCGCGACTGGGGCGACCCGCGCGAGTTCGGCATCGGCGACATGGGCATCGGGGAGTGCGCGGGCGAGGTGGTGTCGCTGACCGAGTTCGACCTCGCGGGGGCCGACAGCCAGGTCTTCGAGGCCCAGCTCCAGCTCGAGGCGGGCAACGTGGGCACGGCCGACGAGCTCGCCTACGCGGCGATGCTGCAGGCGGCCCGGGGGCTCGTCAAGACCGAGTTCGTCGACGTTCCCGACGACCCCGAACGCATCGTCGCCGAGTTCCGGACCCGCTTCTTCGACACGGGGGTGTTCCTCGACCGGTTCGCGGGCGGCAAGTTCGCCCAGTACCTGTTCCGGCGGCACGCCCGCACCGCCCCCCCGGTCGGCGTCGACACCGTGCGGCAGTCGATCGAGGAGGCCCAGCTCTTTCTCGAGGCGACCCACGCCTGCCAGGCGCAGCTCGCCGGAGCGCCGGCGGCGGCGATGGCGGCGACGGCCGGCGAGGCGGCCCTGACCGGGAGCCCCGCGTGAGCGCCGTCGCCTCCGCCCCGCCCGACGCAACCGCCGTGCAGCGCATCGGCCTGAAGGTCTTTCTGGACGACGAGGCGGTGCTCTCGCCGCGCGACGTCATTCCCGTGTTCCATCGCTGGATCCAGACCCGGGCGGTCGACGGGATGCTGATCGACGTCGCCGACTACACCCACCTGCCCACCGGTCCCCTCGTGCTCCTCGTGGCGCATGAGGGGCGATACGTCCTCGACCGCGGCGACGACCGGCTGGGGCTGCAGTACGTGCGGACGCAGCCGCTGGAGGGGTCGCTGGAGACGCGGCTGCGCACCGTCGCGGGCATGCTCGTTCGCGCCGCCCGGCTGCTCGAGAGCGATGCGACCCTGCCCGGGCCGGTCCGCTTCCGCGGCGACGAGCTCGACTGGATCGCCAACGACCGGCTCCTGGCCCCGAACACGCCCGAGACCCTGTCGGCCGTCCGGCCCGCTTTCGAGTCGTTCCTCGGGCCCCTGTCGGACGGCGCCCCCTGGGCCCTGGCCCCCCGCACCGGGCCGGGAACGCGCTTCGGCATCCATGCGCGCACCGCCGCCGGGGCGCCCCTCGAGGCCCTCGCCGGACGCCTGGACACGGGGACCGGTTCCTGAACGGCCCGCGGAGAGACCCCGCTGTAATCCGATTCGGCCCTGCCTCATTGCTTGACGGTGTCGTTGCGCCGACCGCGCCCGGCCCGCGGTCGCCCGCGTCCGGCAGGCGCCCTTCGTCACACCCTGTCGCACTGCGTCTCGCCGTCCGCGGACCCGTGCACCCCTGGCGCCCTTCGCCCGTCCCGGGTGGGGGAGAACGAGAGACTCGTGAGATCATGGCCCCGGCCTTGGTCAGGCCGGCATTCTTCGGGGTCGTTCTCGCGGCATCTCATTCTCTCGTCTTGCCCCTCCGGGTGCGACGTTGCCACGGGCGCTGAATCGACCACCGTTCCGGCGTCCCGGCGGGCCGCCCGCACGGGCATTAGCATTACTAATACTGCAATGGTCCGCTATTAGCCGTCTGTGCTATATTGCTCCGTTCATGCACGTCGAGACGCTGCGCATTTTCTGCGACGTAGTGCGTCATCAGAGCTTCTCGCGGGGCGCGAGGGCGAACTCGGTCAGCCAGTCGGCGGCGAGCCAGGCGGTGCGCCAGCTCGAGAAGCACCTCGGTGCCCAGCTCATCGACCGGTCGAAGCGGCCGTGGAAGCTGACCCCCGAGGGCCGGCTCTTTTTCAAGGGCTGCCAGGAGCTCGTCGAGCGCTATCACGAGCTGGAAGCGGCGGTGCGGCACCGGCAGAACCCGTCGGGCCGGACGGTCCGGCTCGCGACCATCTACTCGGTGGGCATCCACCAGTTGACCCAGTACGTGGACCGGCTCCGCGCCGCGGCGCCGGGGGCCGAGGTCGACCTGCAGTACATGCACCCCGGCGAGATCTGCGAGCAGGTGCTCAGCGACCGCTGCGACCTGGGCCTGATCTCGTTCGTCACCCCGCGGCGCGAGCTCGCGATCATCCCGTGGAAGCGGCAGTCGATGGTCGTGGCCTGCCCCCCCGCGCACCGCTTCGCGGACCTCGCGGCGGCGGGGGGGGTCCGGCCGGCGGACCTCGCGGGCGAGCGCTTCGTGGCCTTCGACCGGAAGCTGCCGGTCCGCCGGGCCGTCGACCGGTTCCTGCGCCGCCATCGGGTCGAGGTGACGGTGACGGCGGAGTTCGACAACATCGAGACCATCAAGCAGGCGGTCGACGAGGAGGCGGGCATCGCGATCCTGCCGGAGCCGACCCTGCGGCGCGAGGTGCGGCGCGGTACCCTCGTGCAGGCGCCCCTCGTGCTGCCGGCGGGCGAGCCGCCGCTGGTGCGGCCGCTGAGCATCGTGCACCGAAGCAATCGACGGCTGAACCCCGCCGTCACCGCGTTCATCGAGCTGCTCGGCGCCGACGCGCCGGCGGCGACGCCGCCCGCGTCCGCCACGCCCGCCCCCCGCCGGACCGCGATGGCCGCCGGCGAGCGGCAGCCGGCGTCCGTCCCGACGACGGCAGGCGGCGACCACAGCAGCCCGTGGTGAGAGCCCCGCGTTGCACTGCGCCCGAAGGGCGCCGGCGGACAGGCGAGGGCGCCGCGGGCAAAGAGCGCCCGGAGCCTGACAATGCGTGGGGAAAGCGCATGTCGGCGACAGGCGGCGACGACGAAGTCAGGCGGGATGCATCGCGGCTCGAATGCAGCGGGGACTGTCGGCAAGGGCTGCCAGGGAGCGAACCCATGAGCGGATCAGAAAGACGAGCACCGCGGGCATCGGGCCGAGGACTCTACGACCCCCGGTTCGAGCACGACTCCTGCGGCGTGGGGTTCGTGGTCCACATCCGGGGGCGGCGATCGCGCAAGCTCGTCGATCAGGCCCTGGAGATCGGCATCAACCTGCTCCACCGCGGCGCCTGCGGCTGCGAGCCCAACACCGGGGACGGGGCGGGGCTGCTGATGCAGGTTCCCGACCGCTTCCTGAGGCGCGAGACGGCGGCGCTGGGATTCGCCCTGCCCCCGGAGGGGCAGTACGGAGTGGGCATGCTGTTCCTGCCGCGGCCGCCGGACGAGCGGCGCCGCGTCGAGGAGCTCGTCGCCCGCGTCGTCGACGAGGAGGGCCAGACCCTGCTCGGCTGGCGGGACGTCCCCACCGACAGCAGCCCGCTGGGGGCCACCGCGCGCCAGGGCGAGCCGGTCATCCGGCAGGTGTTCATCGGACGCGGCCCCGCCCTCGGAGACGGCCCCGACGCGCAGGCGCGGTTCGAGCGCAAGCTCTACGTCATCCGCCGGCGCATCGAGCACGCCGCCGACGGCCTCGGCCTCGAGGCCCCCGACGCGTTCTACGCGGCCAGCCTGTCGTCGCAGACCATCGTCTACAAGGGCATGCTCATCGCCGACCAGGTCACCACCATGTTCCCGGACCTCGTCGACCCCGACTTCCAGTCGGCGATCGGGCTCGTCCACTCGCGCTTCAGCACCAACACGTTCCCGTCGTGGCCGCTGTCGCACCCCTACCGCTACATCGCCCACAACGGCGAGATCAACACCCTGCGCGGCAACATCAACTGGATGCGGGCGCGCGAGGCGCTGTGCGAGTCGGACCTGCTGGGGGACGACCTCGCGGAAGCTCTTCCCGATCATCAAGGAGAGCCAGAGCGACACCGCCACCTTCGACAACGTGCTCGAGTTCCTGGCCATGACCGGCCGGTCGCTGCCCCACGCGGTGCTGATGATGATCCCGGAGCCGTGGCGGAAGCACGAGTCGATGGCGGCCGACCGCCGGGCGTTCTACGAGTACCACTCGGCCCTGATGGAGCCGTGGGACGGCCCCGCGTCGATCGCGTTCACCGACGGCACGGTGATCGGGGCGGTCCTCGACCGCAACGGGCTGCGTCCTTCACGCTACTACGTCACGAAGGACGACCTGGTGGTGATGGCGTCCGAGGTCGGCGTGCTCGACGTGGCGCCGGAGAACGTGCTCGTCAAGGAGCGGCTGCACCCGGGCCGGATCTTCCTCGTCGACACCGCGCAGGGGCGCATCATCGACGACGAGGAGATCAAGTCGGGGCTCGCGGCCGAGCACCCCTACCAGGAATGGCTGGACGCCGAGGTCGTGCACCTCGACGACCTGCCCCCCGCCCCCGAGGCGGCGCCGGTCGACCATGAATCGCTGCGGCGGCGGCAGCGCGCGTTCGGCTACACCGAGGAGGACCTGCGGATACTGCTCGGCCCCATGGCCGCGCAGGGGGTCGAGCCGGTCGGCTCGATGGGCACCGACACCGCCCTCGCGGTGCTGTCGGACCGGCCGCGGCTGCTCTACGACTACTTCAAGCAGCTCTTCGCGCAGGTCACCAACCCGCCCCTCGACGCCATCCGGGAGGAGCTCGTCACCGACATGAGCTCGACCCTGGGGGCCGAGCGCAACCTGCTGAAGCCGGAGCCCGGGTCCTGCCACCAGATCCGCATCGAGTACCCGATTCTCGACAACGACGAGACGGCCCGCATCCGACACAATCCGGACCCCGCCTTGCGGGCGGTGACGCTGTCGACGCTGTTCGACCCGCGCGAGGGCTCGGGCGGCATCGCCGGAGCGATGGACGAGCTGTGCCGCCGGGCCAGCGCCGCCGTCGCGGACGGCTGCGCCATCCTGGTGCTCTCCGATCGCGGCGTCGACGCCGACCACGCGCCGATTCCCGCCCTCCTCGCCACCGCCGGCGTGCACCACCACCTCGTGCGCGAGGGCACCCGCACCCGCTGCGCCCTCCTCGTCGAGTCGGGCGAGCCCCGCGAGCCGCACCACATGTCGCTGCTGCTGGGGTACGGCGCGGGGGCGATCAACCCGTACGTCGCGTTCGAGACCATCGAGGAGCTGATCGAACGGGGCGACGTCGCCGACGTGGACACGCGGAAGGGCATCCGCCATCACATCCTCGCCCTCACCAAGGGGGTGCTGAAGGTGATGTCGAAGATGGGCATCTCCACCCTGCAGAGCTACCGGGGGGCCCAGATCTTCGAGGCGGTGGGCCTCGACAAGGCGTTCGTCGACCGCTACTTCACGTGGACGGCGTCACGACTGGAGGGCATCGGCATCGACACCGTCGAGGCCGAGGTGACGCAGCGGCACCGGGCCGCGTTCCCGACCCGCGGCGGCGAGAACGACGAGCTCGACAGCGGCGGCGAGTACCAGTGGCGCCGCGACGGCGAGTACCACCTGTTCAACCCCGACACCGTCTACAAGCTTCAGCACGCCACCCGCAGCGGGCAGTACGCCATCTACCGCGACTACGCGCGGCTCGTCAACGACCAGAACCGCAAGCGGGCGACGCTGCGCGGCCTGTTCCGGCTGCGGCCGGGCGACGCGCCGGTCCCCCTCGACGAAGTCGAGCCGGTGGAGTCGATCTTCAAGCGGTTCTCGACCGGCGCGATGTCGTTCGGCTCGATCAGCGCCGAGGCCCACGAGACCCTGGCCATCGCCATGAACCGCATCGGCGGCAAGTCGAACACCGGCGAGGGGGGCGAGGACCCGGCGCGGTTCACCCCCGACCCGAACGGCGACCTGCGGCGCAGCGCCGTCAAGCAGGTCGCGTCGGGCCGGTTCGGGGTCACCAGCGAGTACCTCGTCAACGCCGACGACCTGCAGATCAAGATGGCGCAGGGCGCGAAGCCCGGCGAGGGCGGCCAGCTCCCGGGGTTCAAGGTCTACCCGTTCATCGCCAAGATCCGCTACTCGACCCCCGGCGTCACCCTGATCTCGCCGCCGCCGCACCACGACATCTACTCGATCGAGGACCTCGCCCAGCTCATCCACGACCTGAAGAACTCGAACCCGCGGGCGCGCGTGCACGTGAAGCTCGTGGCCGAGGTGGGGGTGGGCACGGTGGCGGCGGGGGTGGCCAAGGCCCACTCCGACGTCGTCCTCATCTCCGGGCACGACGGGGGGACCGGGGCCTCGCCGCTGACGAGCATCAAGCACGCGGGGGTGCCGTGGGAGCTCGGCCTCGCCGAGACCCAGCAGGTGCTGGTGATGAACCAGCTCCGGGACCGCATCGTCGTCCAGACCGACGGGCAGATGAAGACGGGCCGCGACGTGGTCATCGCGGCGCTGCTCGGGGCCGAGGAGTACGGGTTCTCCACCGCGCCCCTCGTCGTCGAGGGCTGCATCATGATGCGGGTCTGTCACCTCGACACGTGCCCGGTGGGCATCGCGACCCAGAACCCCGAGCTGCGCAAGCACTTCTCGGGGCGCCCCGAGTTCGTCGAGAACTACTTCCGCTTCGTGGGCGAAGAGGTGCGCGAGGCGATGGCGGAGATGGGCTTCCGGACCATGGAGGAGATGATCGGCCGCGTCGACCGCCTCGACACCGCCGGCGCCGTCGACCACTGGAAGGCGCGGGGGCTCGACCTGTCGCCGATCCTGCTGAACCCCGACGTGCCCGACACGGTGGCCCGGCGCTGCGTGCGCGAGCAGGACCACGGCCTCGAGCGGGCCCTCGACAACACCCTCATCGAGCGCTGCGCGCCGGCCGTCGAGGACCGCACGCCGGTGTCGATCACCCTGCCCATCCGCAACGTGAACCGCACCGTCGGCACCATGCTCGGGCTCGGCCATCACCCGCAAGTGGGGCGGGGCGGGGCTGCCGGACGGGACCGTCGACGTCACCTTCACGGGGTCGGCGGGACAGAGCTTCGGCGCCTTCCTGCCGACCGGGGTCACCCTGACCATCGAGGGCGACGCCAACGACTACTTCGGCAAGGGCCTCTCGGGCGGCCGCCTCGCCGTGTATCCCCCGCGGGCCTCGACGTTCGTCGCCGAGGAGAACATCGTCATCGGCAACGTCGCGCTCTACGGCGGCACCGGGGGGGAGGCGTTCGTGCGCGGCGTCGCGGGCGAGCGGTTCGCGGTGCGCAACAGCGGCGTGAACGCGGTGGTGGAAGGCGTCGGCGACCACGGCTGCGAGTACATGACGGGCGGCCGCGTGGTGATCCTGGGGCGGACGGGACGGAACTTCGCGGCGGGCATGAGCGGCGGCATCGCCTACGTCCTCGACCCGACCGGCACCTTCGCCCGGCGCTGCAACCCCGGCATGGTCGACCTCGAGACGCTCGACGACGAGGACGACGAGCTCGTGCGGCGGCTCATCCGGCGGCACGTCGACCACACCGCGAGCGCCAACGGGCAGGCGGTGCTCGACGGGTGGGACACGGCGCGGCCGGCGTTCGTCAAGGTGATGCCGCGCGACTACAAGCGGGTGCTCATGGCCGAGGCCAAGGCGCGGGCCGAATCGCGCGAGCCGGGCTTCGCCGAGCTGGTAGGGACCGGGGCCAACTAGTGCAGCACCAGGCGGTCGGCGAGGCGATACCGTGCGGCGCCCAGCCCGCTGGCTGGTCAGCCGGTGGGCCGCCCCCGTGCTATTCTGGCCAGTATCGACAGGGCAAGGCCGGGAAGGGCATGGCCAAGCTCGGCGTGGCGGGGCGCGGGGCGGGTTCCCCGCAAGGAACGGACCCTGGCCGAGACGATGGAGGCGATCAACTTGGCGATGACGGCCCTGGTCGCGTACGGCGTGTTGCGGCTCAACCGCAAGTTCGACCACCTGAAGGGGCGCGTGGATGAGCAAGGCGCGCAGATCCGCACCTTGACGCTGCGCAAACCGTGACCGACGGCCGCAGTCTTCGTTTCCCCCCGCTACGGGGACGTCCGAGCCCCGGCATACGAACACCATGGGAAAGCTGAAGGGATTCATCGAGATCGACCGGCAGAAGCAGGCGAGCCGCGACGTGGCGGAGCGGGTCCGCGACTGGCAGGAGGTGTACCTGCCGTACGCCGACGAGGACCTTCGGGCCCAGGGGGCGCGGTGCATGGACTGCGGCATCCCCTTCTGCCACGAGGGGTGCCCGCTCGGCAACCTCATCCCGGACTGGAACGACCTCGTCTACCGCGACCAGTGGAAGGCGGCGATCGAGCGCCTGCACAAGACCAACAACTTCCCGGAGTGGACGGGGCGGCTCTGCCCCGCCCCCTGCGAGGGCTCGTGCGTGCTCGCCATCAACCGCGACGCGGTGACCATCAAGTCGATCGAGATGGCGATCGTCGAGCGGGCGTTCGACGAGGGCTGGATCCGCCCCGAGCCCCCGGCCGCCCGCACCGGCAAGACCGTCGCCGTCGTGGGCTCGGGGCCGGCCGGGCTCGCCGCCGCCGACCAGTTGAACCGGGCCGGGCACCGGGTCACGGTGTTCGAGCGTTCCGACCGCATCGGCGGGCTCCTGCGCTACGGCATCCCCGAGTTCAAGATGGAGAAGCGGTTCCTCGACCGCCGCCTGGACATCCTGGAGGCGGAGGGCGTCGAGTTCCGGCCCAACACCGACGTCGGCGTGACCGTGACGGCCGAGGCGCTTCGGCGCGAGCACGACGCGATGCTGCTCGCGGGCGGCGCGGGACAGCCGCGCGACCTGAAGGTCCCGGGGCGCGAGCTGTCCGGCATCCACTTCGCCATGGACTACCTGACGCTGCAGAACCGGCGGTGCGAGGGCGACGCCATCGGCGACGACGAGTTCATCACCGCCAGGGACAAGCGGGTCGTCATCATCGGCGGCGGCGACACCGGGGCCGACTGCCTGGGCACCGCGCACCGGCAGGGGGCCCGGTCGATCCACCAGTTCGAGCTCCTGGCGAAGCCCCCCGACGAGCGGAGCCCGAGCAACCCGTGGCCCGAGTGGCCCAACGTCTTCCGGGTGTCCGGCGCCCACGAGGAAGGCGGCGAGCGCGTCTACTCGGTCTCGACGGAGCGATTCACCGGCAACGCGGACGGGCAGGTCACCGCCCTGCATGCGACGCAGGTCGAAATGAAGCGCGAGAACGGGCGGCTCTCGTTCGCCCCGGTCCCGGGCAGCGCGTTCGAGCTGGAAGCCGACCTGGTGCTGCTGGCGATGGGATTCCTCGGACCCACCCGCGGGGGGCTGCTCGACGAGCTCGGGGTCGAGCTGACCGACCGCGGCAACGTGTCGCGCGACGAGAACTGGATGACCAGCGTCGACGGGGTGTTCACGGCGGGCGACATGCAGCGCGGCCAGTCCCTCATCGTGTGGGCCATCGCCGAGGGCCGCAGCGCCGCGGCCGGGATCGACCGGCACCTGATGGGCGAGACCCGCCTCCCCATGCCGCTGCCTTAGAGGCTGACTGCGACGTGGCGAGAGGAAACGGGTCGACGGACATCCAGCGGCTCGAGACGCTGGCCGAGGTGAACGACGCCCTCGCGGGCGGGTCCAGCCTGCGGGCCGCCCTGCACCGGGTGATGCAGCTCCTCGACCGGCGCGACAGCGTCGTGTGCGGATCGATCACGCTGCTGAACCCCGATTCGGGGCTCCTGCACGTGGAGGCGTCCGAGGGGCTGGCCCCGGAGGGGCGCTCGGCCCGCTACGCCATCGGTGAAGGCGTGACCGGCCGCGTCGTCGAGACCGCGAAGCCGGTCATCGTGCCGCGGGCCAGCAAGGAGCCGATGTTCCTCAACCGGGCCCGCCGCAAGAACCTCGACCGGCGCGACATCAGCTTCATCTGCGTCCCCATCAAGACCCGCAAGAGCAGGAAGTCGGTGGGGGCCATCAGCATCGACCTGCCGTTCGAGAAGGGACGCGACTACCAGCGCTACGTCAAGTTCCTCGACGTGGTCGCGACCATGATCGCCCAGGCCATCCGCGTCAACCACCTCGTGGACGCCGAGCGCCAGCGGCTGACCGAGGAGAACGTCCACCTGCGCGGAGAGCTCAAGGAGCGCTACGACTTCGCCAACATCGTCGGCACCAGCAGCCCCATGCGGCAGGTCTACGCCCAGGTCTCGCAGGTGGCCGCCGCCAACACCACGGTGCTCGTGCGCGGCGAGTCGGGGACCGGCAAGGAGCTGATCGCCCACGCCATCCACTACAACTCGCCGCGGGCCAAGAAGCCGTTCGTCAAGGTGAGCTGCGCCGCCCTCCCCGACTCCCTCATCGAGTCGGAGCTGTTCGGCTACGAGCGGGGCGCGTTCACCGGCGCCCAGACGCGCAAGAAGGGGCGGTTCGAGCTCGCCCAGGGGGGCACGCTGTTCCTGGACGAGATCGGCGACCTGAACCCGTCGACCCAGGTCAAGCTGCTGCGGGTCCTCCAGGAGCGCGAGTTCGAGCGCCTGGGGGGCACCGAGCCGGTCAAGGTCGACGTGCGCCTCATCGCGGCCACCAACGCCTCGCTCGAGAAGGCCATCGCGGCCGGCACGTTCCGCGAGGACCTGCACTACCGTCTCAACGTCTTCGCCATCTTCGTGCCGCCCCTGCGCGAGCGGAAGACCGACGTGCTGCTGCTCGCCGACCATTTCCTCGAACGATACGGCGTCGAGCACGGCAAGCAGGTGCGGCGCATCTCGACCCCCGCCATCGACATCCTCATGGCCTATCACTGGCCGGGGAACGTCCGGGAGCTCGAGAACGCCATCGAGCGCGCGATGCTCGTGTGCGACGGGAGCGTCATCCACGCCCACGACCTCCCGCCGTCCCTGCAGACGGCCGAGGCGTCGGGCACGGTGATGAGCCAGTCGCTCGGCGAGGCCGTCGAGGCCTACGAGAGAGACCTCATCGAGGACGCCCTGAAGGCGACCCGCGGCAACCGCGTCAAGGCCGCCTCCCTCCTCCGCTCGACCGAGCGGATCGTCAGCTACAAGGTCAAGAAGTACGAGATCGACTGCGCCCGCTACCGGGCCTGAGGCGGCGCGGGTGCGCCGTCTGCCAGATGGGCCGGATCGACGCGGCTCCGCTCGCCGACCCGCCCGCTCGTCCGACCGATCCGCCGGCGGCGCGAGGCGCTCCCGCGGCGCGGGCGGGCGGGGGTGCGGCATGATATGGTGGCCGGGGGTTTGGACTACCCGCACGTTCGGCCCCGGCCATTCGAGTCGGACGGCTCGATGCGCCGCCGCAGTTCCCCGGATGCACTGACGGGAGACCATGATGCACCGCTTCGGCCTTCTCGCCACGCTCGCCGTCCTCGTCGCCACCGCCGCGCCGGCGTCCGGCCAGGCGCCGGAAGTGCGGCCGGTCACCGACGCCATGCTCGCCGACCCGCCGCCCGAGAGCTGGTTGAACTGGCGCCGCACGCGCGACGGCTGGGGTTACAGCCCGCTGGACCAGATCAACCGCGACAACGTCGGCGAGCTCCGCATGGTGTGGTCGTGGGCGATGGAGACCGGGTCGCAGCAGACGACCCCCATCGTGCACGACGGCGTGATGTACCTCGCGAGCCCCGGCAACGTCGTGCAGGCCCTCGACGCGGCGACCGGCGACCTGCTGTGGGAGTACCGGCGCGAGTTCCCGACGGCCCGGGGCCGGGGGCGGCCCAACCGCAGCATGGCCATCCACGGCGACCGCATCATCCTCAACACCGCCGACGCGGGCATCGTCGCCCTCGTTGCCGCGACCGGCGAGGTGGCGTGGGAGACAGATGTCGCGGACGCCGCCAAGGGTTACCAGTACACCAGCGGGTCGCTCGTCGTGGACGGCGTGGTCATCTCCGGCATGGCCGGCTGCCTGCGGTTCTGGGACGACGGCTGCTTCATCACCGGGCACGACGCCGCCACCGGCCGCGAGCTGTGGCGCACGTCGACGGTGGCCCGGCCGGGCGAGCCGGGCGGGGACACGTGGGGCGACCTGCCGATGATGTTCCGCGGCGGCGGAGACGCCTGGATCGCCGGGTCGTACGACCCCGCCCTCGGGCTCACGTTCTGGGGCGTGGCCCAGGCCAAGCCGTGGGCGCAGGTGAGCCGCCGCACCGACGGCGACGCCCTGTACACCAGCTCGACGCTGGCCCTCGACCCCGCCACCGGCGAGATGCAGTGGTACTTCCAGCACCTGCCGGGCGAGTCGCACGACATGGACGAGACCTTCGAGCGCATCCTCGTCGACGTCGACGGGCGGCCGTCGGTGTTCACGATGGGCAAGCTCGGCATCCTGTGGCAGCTCGACCGCGAGACCGGCGCGTTCATCAACGCCACCGACCTCGGCTACCAGAACATCGTCGACATCGACCCCGATACGGGCGGGATGTCGTTCCGGCCCGGCATGATGCCGGTGCTCGACGAGCGGCTCGAGTTCTGCCCGAGCCATTCCGGCCTGAAGAGCTGGCGGGCAATGGCCTACCACCCCGAGACCGAGGCGTTCTACATCCCCCTGACCCTGAACTGCCAGCGCACCGTCTACGGCGACGTCGAGTGGCGCGAAGGGGGCGGCGGCGCCGGCATGCTGTTCCGCGAGAACTTCCTCCACCCCGACAGCGGCGGCAACCTCGGCGAGTTCGTGGCCATGCACGTCAGCGGCGAGATCCTCTGGTCGCACCGGAAGCGGACGCCGTACATCTCGGCCTCGCTGACCACCGCGGGCGGCCTCGCCTTCGTGGGGACGTTCGACCGGCGGGCCTACGCCTACGACGTCGCCACCGGCGACGAGCTCTGGGAGACGCGCCTCCCCACCTCCGTGCAGGGCTTTCCGATCACCTATTCCGTGGACGGGCGTCAGTACGTCGCGATCGGGACCGGCATCGGCGGCGGGAGCTGGACGACGATCCCGCTGGAGCTGACCCCGGAGAGGCGACGCCCCAACGGTGGGAACGGGCTCTTCGTCTTCGCCCTGCCTGAGTGACCAATGGATGGGGACGAGCGGGGCCGGAAGAGCCTGCCCAATCGCAGAAACACGAAATGCCCCTAATCCTTGACATGATACGCACAGAATAGACACCATCTTGCATGATCGCAAGGCGGACAGTCGACGCCCTGCGGGCCTGGCGACGACGTACCGACCGCAAGCCGCTGGTGCTCCGAGGCGCCCGGCAGGTGGGCAAGACGACGTCCGTCGACCTGTTCGGCGCGGAGTTCCAGCAGTACGTCGCCCTGAATCTCGATCATCCCGGCGACCGGGAGATCTTCGATCAGGGCCTGCCCCTCGGGCGGACGCTCGAGGCGATCTTCTTCCTCAAGAACGCCGACCCGGCCGAGGCGTCGACCCTCCTGTTCCTGGACGAGATCCAGAGCTCGCCGCACGCGGTGCAGTTGCTGCGCTACTTCGCGGAGGAGCGCGCGGACCTGGCGGTGGTGGCGGCGGGGTCGCTGCTCGAAGTGGCCCTCGACCGGTACAGGGCCAGCTTCCCGGTGGGCCGGGTCGAGTTCCTCTACCAGTATCCGTTGACCTTCGCCGAGTACGCCGCCGCCGTGCCCGGCGGCTGGCGGGACGCGATGGCGGCGGTCCCCTGCCCGGACTACGCGGTCACGCCGCTGCGGCGTCTGTTTCGGGACTACGTCATGGTCGGCGGCATGCCCGAGATCGCGGCGTCGTATCTCGAACATCGGGACCTCGGCCGGCTGACGCGGCTGTACGAGGGGCTGCTGGTCTCGTACGCGGACGACGCCGCGAAGTACGCCCGCGGCCCGGCCCAGCTCGGTCATCTCCGGCACGTCATCGAGACCGCCCCGCTGCAGGCCGGCGAGCGGATCTCGTTCCAGGGGTTCGGCGGTTCCAACTACCGTTCCCGGGAGATGGCCGAGGCTCTCAGGCTCCTGGAGCAGGCCATGCTCCTGTCCCTGCTCTACCCCACCACGGCCGTCGAGCCGCCCGCGCTGCCCGACCGGCGCAAGTCGCCGCGCCTGCTGTACCTCGACACCGGTCTGGTGAACTACCGCGCCGGCCTGCAGACCGGGTTCCTCTCGCCGGGCGGGCTCGGCGCGCTGTATCGCGGCCGTCTGGCGGAGCATGTCGTCGGCCAGGAGCTCATGGCCGCCGACCTTCGGACCAACGACAAGCCGCGGTACTGGGTGCGGCAGAAAGCCGGCGCCACCGCCGAGGTCGACTACCTGCACCGGTACCGCGACCGCCTGGTGCCCGTGGAGGTGAAGTCCGGCAAGAGCGGTGCGCTACGGTCGCTGCATCAGTTCATGCAGCGCGCGGACCACGACCTCGCCGTACGGCTCTGGGACGGGGACATCGATCTCCACGTGGCGAAGACGCCCACGGGGCGCCGGTTCCGGCTGCTCAATCTGCCCTACTTCCTCGTGCACCGGTTGGACGCCTGTCTCGATTGGGCGGAGCGGGGAGGCGCCGGGGGCGATTGACGCGGCGGCGGGCGATAGCCGTGATCGGCGAGGTTCACCGCCGTCGCGACCCTCGAGGAGGTCGGATCGACATCCACGGAGAGCAGTAGACCAGCGTCGACGACAGCCTGGCCAAGATTCCAACGCCGAGAGCCGGGTGGACGCGAAGAAGGCCAACACCCTGAGCGTCGGCGGCCGTCAGCGCCGATGGAACGCCACAGGTTGGCGCGGTACATGCGTGAGTTCACGCGCCGGGCCGCTCTGTGGGGGGACCGCGCAGCCTGTGGTAGCTTGGAGGAGTCGCGCCGCGCTGCTGCGCCACCATGAGGAAGCCGTCATGCTCAGACGCGCCCCCGCCCCGGTTCCCGTCGAGTATCCCAGCTCCGACGGCCAGCCGATGGCGGAGAACGACACGCAGCGGCACGCGATCATCTACGCGATCAGCGCCCTGACCCGTCACTTCAAGGGACGGCCGGACGTCTACGTCTCCGGAGACCTTCTGATCTACTACGAGGAAGGCAATCCCCGGGTGTCGATCGTCCCCGACGTGTTCGTCGTGTTCGGGGTGCGGGACCGCGAACGCCCCAACTACAAGCTCTGGGAAGAGCGGCGGGCGCCGGACTTCGTGCTCGAGGTGGCCTCCCCGAGCACGTGGCGGGACGACCTGACGCGGAAGCGTTCGGTGTACGCGCGACTCGGCGTGCGCGAGTACTGCCAGTACGATCCGAAGGGAGAGCATCTGCCCGCGCGCCTGCTGGGCTGGCGGTTGACGCCTTCGGGTTACGTCCCGCAACCGGTGGAGACGGCCCCCGGCGGCGGGTCGACCCTGCGGAGCCGGACCCTCGGTCTGGAGTTGCGGGCGGCGCCGGGGCGGGAGATGCGCTTCCGCGACCCCGCGACCGGCCGCGACCTGTGCAGCTACGACGAGGAGGCTGAAGGCCGGCGGGCGGAGGCGGAGGGCCGGCGAGCGGAGGCGGAGGGCCGGCGAGCGGAGGCGGAGAGCCGGCAGGCGGAGGCGGAGGGCCGACGGGCCGCCGAAGCTCGAGCTGACGCGGCCGAAGCTCGCGCCGCCGCCGCAGAAGCCCGAGCCGCCGCCGCAGAAGCGCTGCTGCGCGAGCGTGCCGACGGATAGCCGAACCACCTGCGGTCGTGCCGCCGACCCGATTCGGGCCCCACGGTCGTGTCGCCGGGACGCCGAGGTGGATTACCTGCACGCGGCGGTGAAGTCCGGCAGCAGCGGTACTCCCCGTTCTCTGCATCGGTTCGTGCGGCGCGCGGATCACGACCTGGCCGCGCGGCCCTGAGACGGAGAACATCGGCCTCCATGTAGGGAAAACGTCCACGGTGCGCCGGTGCCGGCTGCTCAATCCGCCCTGCTTCCCGGTGCACCCGTTGGACGCCTGTCTCGATTGGGCGGAGCGGGGAGGCGCTGGCGGCGGCTGATCGCGGGGCGGACGCGCGCGATGCCGAGCCAGAGGCCGATGCCGGCCGACGCGAGCCCGCCGGCCATGAGGACGAGGACGCCGACGTCCCACAGAGGCCGGCGTTCGTACCAGAAGGTAAAGTCGAGGCTGTGCAGGCCGTTGAACAGCCAGCGCTCGAGGCGGCTGTAGCGGTGCACGGTTCAGACTTGCGTTCCCCACCGTCGACCAGACACCCGTGTGGCGTCCAGGGTGAACGCGGCCGGCATCCGCGAATCCCGTTTACAATGGGAGGCCTGCAGGCGGCGGAAGGGGGCGGGCCGCCTGACGGCCTGGGACTCGGTGTCCGGCGCCTGCGAGAATCGTGCGGTCGACCTGGTTGTACGAATGACGGGGCTGCTGTTCCTCTGCGTCGCCAACTCCGCCCGCAGCCAGATGGCGGAGGGGCTCGCGCGCGCCCGGTTCGGCGCCCGGGCCCGGGTGGCGAGCGCCGGCTCGTCGCCGACCGCGGTCAATCCCCTGGCCGTCGCGGCCCTCGACGAGATCGGGATCGACATCCGCGGGCAGCGGTCGACCGGCGTCGACGACGTCGACCCGGCGACCGTCGACGTGGTGGTGACGCTGTGCGCCGAGGAGGTCTGCCCGGTGTTACCGGGACGGGCGCGCCGGCTGCACTGGCCGATGCCGGACCCCGCGGGGGCGTCGGGGTCGGCCGCGGAGCGGCTGGAGCGGTTCCGGTCGGTCCGCGACGAGATCGCGCGGCGGCTCGCGGATCTCGAGGCGGAGGTTGCGCAGCCGCGCGACCTGGAGTCGCCGGCGGCGCTGCGCCAAGGACAGTGATCGATATGACCCTGCCAACTACGTTCAGAACCGTCCCGCTTGCCCGCGGTTCCTGGGCGCGGCACGTGGCAAGGTAGTTCCCGTCACCGCCCTGAGGCGGGAGTCGCCCGCCACGAGCCCGGAGAGCACCGGCGCGGACGCGGAGGCCAAGGGGATTCCGTGCTTGGCTGGGTCCGCGGCGCGAGCCCCCGGAGGAAGCCGGCGGACCCTCGATGACAGCCGTCTGATCCATGTTCCTTCCCCTCGGCGACGAGCCGAACCCCCGCGGGACGCCGGTCGTCACGTGGACCCTGATCGGGGTCAACGCGGCGGTCTTCCTGCTCGTGACCCTGCCCCTGAGCGGCATGCGGCCGGCCCTCGACGACCCGGCGCTGGGCGAGTACATCCGCGCGATCTACCCCCGGCTCTCCAGCCGCATGGCCCTCGAGGCGCTGCTGCAGCAGGTGTCGGCCTACGATCTCGTCGTCTTCGCGCACGGCTTCCGCCCCGCCGACCCGAGCGTGCCGGCGCTCGTCACGTCGATGTTCCTCCACGGCGGGTTCATGCACCTCGCCGGCAACATGCTCTTCCTCTGGATCTACGGCGACAACGTCGAGCACCGGCTGGGACCGTGGCGCTATCTCGCCGCCTATCTCGGCACCGGGGTGCTGGCGACCCTCTCGCACGCGGTCCTCGATTCGGGCTCGAACCTGCCCATGGTCGGCGCCTCGGGGGCCGTCTCCGGCGTGCTCGGGTTCTACTTCGTGTGGTTCCCGCGCAACCGCGTCCGGTTGTGGATCATGCTCTTCCCGTTCTTCATGAACGTCGTCCACGCCCCGGCGCGGCTGGTGCTCGGCCTCTACCTCGTCGTCGACAACCTGCTGCCGCTGCTCGCGACGAGCGGCGGCGGGGCCGGCGGCGTCGCCTACGGCGCGCACATCGGCGGCTTCGTCGGCGGGCTCGCGTTCGCGTGGTGGGGCGAGCGGCGCGAGGTCCAGGCGCGGCCGGCGGAGTACGCGGCTGCGACGCCGGTCGCCCCGCCCGAGCCCCCGGTCGTCGACGCCGATCCCTCGTCGACGCGAGGCATCCGCCTCTTGATCGAGGCCGGCGAGCACGAGGCGGCGGCCGCCCCCTACTTCCGCCTCAGCCCGGCGCGCACGGTGCGGCTGCTCATGCCGCGCGACTCCCTCGAGTTCGGCCGGTGGCTGGCGAACAGCGACCACGCCGACGCGGCGCTCGTGGTCTATCAACGACACCTCCGCGACTATCCGCTGGGTCCGTACCTCGCCGAGGCCCACCTCGGGGCGGGGCTGGTGCAACTGTACGCGCGCAACCAGCCGACGGCCGCATACCAGCACCTGATGGCAGTGCTCGACTCCGATCCGCACCCCGAGACCGAGGCCTACGCGCGGCGCGCGCTGGCTGACATCACGCGGCGCTGAGCCCGCCGGCCCCGCCCCGCCGGGCGCGTGGCGCGCCGCCGCGACGGCGCGCCACGCGGGCGATCCCGGGCCCCAGGCCGTGGTCACCGGCCGGACGCCCCCCTCGGCGGTGGCCGCGCAGGCTTCCGCGACCCCAGATCGCTTCCTCGGCGTAGCGTGAGCAGGACGGCCGGAAGCGACAGGCCCCGACGAAGAGATTCACCGTCGCGACAGGACCGCGACGGCGCGGTTCTGCGCCGCCGAACCCTCGCGGAACGTCGGATCGCTCTCCTCGCCCGACAATTCCGTCGATCTCGCGAATCCGGCGAATCCCTCTGCCGGGCGCTTTCGCCCCGAGTTCATTGGGTTTGTCGAGACCCTGGACGCCGGCGGCCAATGTGGCCCCGTACTTGCTTACAGATGCGACAGGGATGAAGAGGATGCGACCAGACGGTTGCGGCAACCGCATCGAGGTTCGGAGCCCCTCGCGACCGCCCGCGGTCGAGTCGACGGGAACCAGCCAGGAGAGTCGAGATGAAGCTGATCAGCGCGATCATCAAGCCACACGTGCTCGATGACGTCAGGGACGAGCTCGCCAAGGCGGGCGTGCAGGGCCTGACCGTCACCGAGGTCAAGGGCTTCGGGCGCCAGAAGGGCCATACCGAGGTCTACCGGGGGGCCGAGTACACCGTCGACTTCGTTCCCAAGGCGAAGATCGAGACGGTGGTGGCCGACGAGCTCGTCGAGGCGGCGAGCAACGCCATCACCCAGGCCGCCCGGACCGGATCGATCGGCGACGGCAAGGTATTCGTGAGCGACGTCGGGCAGGCGGTCCGCATCAGGACCGGAGAGATCGGGGACGACGCGCTGTAGCCGGGCGCCCCTGAAGCTGGACAGACTGCAAACGGAAGGAAGACACCAATGACGAATACGCTGCCGCGGCGGACGGGACGCTACGCGCTGCTGCTCCTGGGCCTCGTGCTGGCCCCGAGCGCGGCGTTCGCCCAGGACGTCTCCGCCGAGATGTTCACCGTCAACAACACCTGGATGCTCGTGGCCACCTTCCTGGTGTTCATCATGCACCTCGGCTTCGCCGCCCTCGAGAGCGGCATGACGCGGGCCAAGAACACGGTCAACATCCTGTTCAAGAACACCGCCATCATCGCCATCGGGCTGCTGACCTACGCCATCGTGGGCTTCAACCTGATGTATCCGGGCGACTTCAGCCTCGGCGAGTTCGTCGGGTTCGCCGGGTTCGGGCTCGACCCCGGGGCCGAGGGGAATACCTCGGCCTACAACCCCGGTTACACTTACTACACCGACTTCATCTTCCAGGGCATGTTCGCGGCGACGGCGGCGACGATCGTGTCGGGCGCGGTGGCCGAGCGCATCAAGCTCGGCTCGTTCCTCGTCTTCACCACCGTCTACGTCGCGATCATCTATCCCATCGCCGGGTCCTGGAAGTGGGGCGCGGGCTGGCTCGACCAGATGGGCTTCTACGACTTCGCGGGCTCGACCCTCGTGCACTCGGTGGGCGGCTGGGCCGCCCTGGCCGGGGTCATCGTGCTCGGGCCGCGGCTGGGCAAGTACGTCGACGGCAAGATCCGGCCCGTCGCCGGGCACAGCATGCCCCTGGCCACCATCGGCGTGTTCCTGCTGTGGCTGGGCTGGTACGGGTTCAACGGCGGGTCGGTGCTGAGCGCCGATCCCGCCCTCGTGTCCCTCGTGTTCGTCACCACGTCGCTCGCGGCCGCGGCCGGCGTCATCGGGGCCATGGCCGCGTCGTGGGGGATGCAGCACAAGCCCGACCTCAGCATGGTGCTGAACGGCTCGCTGGCCGGCCTCGTCGGCATCACCGCCGGCGCGGACACCGTGGGGGTCATGTCGGCCATCATCATCGGGTTCGTCGCCGGGATCATCGTCGTCGCGTCGGTGCTGGGGCTCGATCGGGCCAAGCTCGACGACCCCGTGGGAGCGATCTCCGTCCACCTCGTCTGCGGGATCTGGGGTACCCTCGCGGTCGGGATCTTCAGCACCAACGCGGAGCACTCGTTCCTGACGCAGCTCATCGGCGTCCTCGCCTACGGCGTGTTCTGCTTCGTCGCGGCGTTCATCATCTTCTTCGCGCTCAAGGCCCTGCTCGGGCTGCGGGTCGATCCGGAAGAGGAGCGCATCGGCCTCGACGTGGGCGAGCACGGGATGGAAGCCTACGGCGGCTTCCAGATTACCCAGGCCTGACGGGGCCTGGGCGACAGAGACGGTGCGCCCGCGGGCGGCGGCGATCCGCGGGCGCACCCCTTCCCGGCGCGCGCAAGGCCCCGTTCGCGAGCGCGCGGCGCCGGCGGGCCGGCGTCATCGGCCGACCGCCGCCAACGGAGACAGACGGAAGACGATCCGGCGGGATGCAAGAGAACGCGATGAACGCTACGCTCTCACAGGCATGACAACCAGGTTCACAGGAGAGGAATGAGGGAATGATTTCGACTCGCACACGCGCCATCGCCAACCGCCTGTCCCGCGGCATCCTGACCGCGGGAGGGGCATTCGTCCTGCTCGCAAGCCCCGTCGCCGCGCAGAACGACGGCAACGTCTCGATGAGCGCCGGGACCGACATCGTCAGTCAGTACTACTTCCGCGGCATCGTGCAGGAGACCGGCGGCCTCATCATGCAGCCGTACCTCGACGCCAGCATCAGCTTCGGCGCCGCCTCGATAACCGCCGGCACCTGGAGCAGCCTGCACTCCCGCGGCGACGCCGGGTTCGGCGGCGCGCCGGAGAGCTTCTACGAGACCGACTTCTACGCGGGCATCGGCGGCGCCGCCGGCCCCGTCGGCCTCGACATCACCTACACGTCGTACATGAGCCCGCGCGGCAGCTGGGGCACGACCAAGGAGGTCGCGTTCGGCCTGAGCGTCGACAACCCCGTGGCCCCGTACGCGACGTTCGCGTTCGAGACGTCCGGCGGCGCCGACGGCTACGACAAGGGCGCCTACTTCGAGCTCGGCGTCGAGCCGTCGGCGCCGCTCGAGGACGCCCCGGTCAGCCTGTCGTTCCCGGTGACGCTCGGCCTGAGCCTGAACGACTACTACCAGTACGAGGCGCTGGGGGAGGGCCACCACGAGGACGACGGACACGACCACGACCACCCGGGACACTACGAGCTCCATTCCGGCGGGACCTTCGGCTTCTTCAGCATCGGCGCCTCGCTCGGCATCCCCCTGAACGTCGCCTCGGAGTACGGCGAGTGGGGGCTCGCCCTCGGCGTCAACATGGTCAGGCTCGGCGAGGGCGCGAAGGCCATCGACGGCGGCGACAGCAGCACCAAGGTCATCGCCCTCTTCGGTCTGAGCGTCGGCTACTAGTGCGGCGCCTCGGCCGGAAGCTTGTCCTGCTGCCAGGTCGTTGACGACATGACGACGAGGGCAGGTCCGTACCGGAAGATCGAGGCGTGACGCCGCTCCATGCAGGAGCTGTCCGCCGAGGCCGTGCCCGGCGCCGGTAGTCCGGCGGCCGGGTGCGCCTTCTTCCCGCACGAAACGCCGCCCCATCTCTGGTAAGATGTACCGTTTGCGGAGAGGCGGCCGGCGACGAGCCCCAACCGGGCCGGTCCGTGATCGACGTCGCGCGGCGCCGAACGCGCCCGCGCAGAGACCGCGCTACTTCGCGCAGGCTCCCGGCGCCGCCGGGCGTCCTGCTCCCCGTGCGAGCTTCCGGAGCATGGCCCGGCGCCGTCTCGAACGGCCCCGCGCTCCCGAACCGATGACCAGCACTTCCCCCGGTTCCGCGCCCGCGGAAGGACGGTCCCAGGCCGACGCCCTCCGCGCGGCGCGCGACGGGTACGCGGCGGACGCCGGGCAGGCGCGCGGGGGCCGGCTGGCCGCGCACGCGTACTCCGCCGCGGTGGACCGCCTGCTGGCGGAGACCCTGTCCGCGGCCGCCGGCCGCCCCGCCGCGTCGACCGCCCCCGTGGCCCTGGTGGCGATCGGCGGCTACGGCCGCCGCCACCTCTGCCTGCACTCGGACATCGATCTCCTCGTCCTCTTCGACAGCCGGATCGCGGCGGCCGAGGAGCGGCTGGCCAAGACGATCCTGCACTCGCTCTGGGACCTCGGCTTCGACGTCGGCCACCAGGTGCGGCAGGTCGCGGAGCTCGATCGCGTGGAGGCCGACAACCCCGAGTTCCTGGTGTCGGTCTCCGACGCGAGGTTCGTGGCGGGCGAGCGCGCGGTCTTCGACCGGCTCGCCGACCGCGTCCTCGACGCGGGGTCGCCGTGGCGCGGGGCGACCGTCGAAGCGCTGCGCGAGCTGGTGGCCGAACGGCAACGGCACTACAGCCGCACCATCTACCACCTGGAGCCGGACATCAAGGAGGCCCCCGGCGGCCTGCGCGACCTGTCCGCGATCCGGACCCTGACGGCGCTGACCTCGGCCGAGGCCGACGGGGCCTCGCCGCTCATCGCGGGCCGCCGCGACGAGGCCCTCGACGAGGCCGAGGAGTTCCTGCTGCGCATCCGGTCGATGGTGCACCTCGACAACAAGCGCGACCAGAACATCCTGAGCCACGAGCACCAGGAGACGGTGGCCGAGCGCTTCGGCTCGCCGGGCACGAAGGCGCGGACGGTCGAGGCGCTGATGAGCGTCTACTTCCACCACGCGCGCATCGTGTCGCGGGTGCTGTCGCACGTCCTGGAGAGCACGGGCCCGGCCCCCGCCCCCGTCCCGACCCGCACCGTCGCCGACAACATCGAACGCCGGCAGGACGGGGTCGGGTTCATCGACACGGTCCGCGCCTCGCTGCAGCCGGGCACGTGGCTCCCGGTGTTCCAGGTTGCCATCGACGAGGGCTGCGCGGTCGCGCCCGACACCCTCACGTTCATCGAGCGGCACGGCGACCGCTACACGTCGGAGCAGTTCTTCCCGGGACGGGCCGAGTGCGAGGGGTTCCTGCGGTTCCTGAAGCCGAGGGCCGGCCTCTACCACCGGCTGTCGGAGATGCACGAGAACGGGCTGCTCGGGCGCATGTTCCCGGAGTTCCGCAAGATCTACTGCCGGGTCATCCGCGACTTCTATCACAAGTACACGGTCGACGAGCACACCCTCGTGACCATCCGCAACCTGTCGGACCTCGCCGATCCCGACTCGTGCCCGCCCTCGCGCCGGCGCTTCGCGGGCGCGCTGGCGGAGCTGGAAGAGCCCGAGCTCATCGTGCTGGCGCTGCTCTTCCACGACGTCGGCAAGTGGACGAACAAGAACCACGCGGAAGAGAGCTGCCGCATGGTCGCGGGGCCCCTGCGCCGGCTCCGGGTCCCCCCGCCGGCGGCCCGCACCGTCGAGTTCCTGATACGCCACCACCTCGCCATGTCGCAGACCGCGTTCAAGCGGGACACCCAGGACCCGGAGGTTCCCCGGCAGCTCGCCCGCCTCGTCGGCACCGAGGACCGGCTCAGGATGCTGTGCCTGCTGACCCTGGTGGACATCCAGGGTACGACCCCGGACACCCTCACGCCCTGGAAGGAAGAGCTCCTCTGGCGGCTGTACGTCGACACCTGGAACCATCTGACGCTGGGCTACGGCGACGAGGTGATCGCGAGGGACGAGCAGGGGGTGGCCGACCTGCTGGCGGGGCGGCCCCCGGAGATCGACGAGGAGCAGGTGACGCGCTTCCTCGACGGCCTGCCCCGCCGCTACCTGCGGCTCGTCGACCCGCCGCGGGTGTACGAGCACATCGTGCTGTCGCGCGATCTCGAGTCCGACGGGGTTCGGGTCAACCTCGAGCGTCAGGACGAGGTGTGGGAGCTGAGCGTCGTCACCCGCGACCGCCCCCGCGTCTTCTCCAAGATCTGCGGGGTGCTGTCCTACTTCGGTATGGACATCCTGCGGGGCCAGGCGATGAGCAACCGCGAGCGGGTGGTCCTCGACCTGTTCCGCTTCGTCGACGCCGACAAGTTCCTCGCCCTCAACGAGTCGGGCCCCGCGGAGCTCAAGGACCTGCTGCAGCGGGTGCTGACGGGCGCCGCCGATCTGGAGTCGATGCTCAAGGGCCGCGAGGCGGCGGCGCGGGCGCGGCGGCGACGGGTCCGCGTTCCCGGCGTGGTGCACTTCGACCACTTCTATTCCGACCGCTACACGGTCCTCGAGGTGGGCGGCACCAACCAGTGGGGGCTGCTGCACCGCATCAGCCGGGTCATCTCCGAGCACGGGTGCGACATCGACCTGGTCCTGATCTCCACCGAGGGAGATCGCGCTACCGACGTGTTCCACCTGACCCGGGACGGCGGGAAGCTGTCGACGGACATGGAGCACTCGCTGCGCGCCGACCTGGAGGCGGCGCTGGGCATGGGGGAAGCCGCGTGACAGCCCGTGGTGAGACCCCGCGGTGCACCGCGCCCGGAGGGCGCCCGAAAAGGGCCGAGACGCCCGCCTGACAAGGCGCGACGAGGGAGAATACTGGGCATATTGGACCGAGAAGCAACGCGGTCAGGCGGGATGGATCGCCGCTCGAATGCAGCGGGGACTTTCACCACGGGCTGTTGAGCCGCGTCCCGCGTCCCGGCCGCCGACGGCATCGCACCAGGGATTCGAAGGGCGACGACCGAATCCCGTCCGGAAGTCGAGACGTCGCCAACGAACCGTGATTCAGGAGGACACACGGATGACAGTGAACGACGTGATGCAACTGATCAAGGACAAGGGGATCCAGGCGGTCGACCTTCGATTCATCGACCTGCCGGGCCTGTGGCAGCACTTCACCGTCTCGGCGAAGGAGTTCGAGGCGGACGTCTTCGAGGAAGGCATCGGGTTCGACGGGTCGAGCATCCGCGGGTTCCAGGCCATCCAGGAGAGCGACATGCTGCTCTTCCCCGACCCCTCGACCGCCTTCGTCGATCCGTTCTTCGAGCGGCCGACCCTGAACATCATCTGCAACATCAAGGATCCCATCACCGGCGAGTCGTACTCGCGCGACCCGCGGTACGTCGCGCAGAAGGCCAACGCCTACCTGAAGAGCACCGGCATCGCCGACACCGCGTACTTCGGGCCCGAGCCGGAGTTCTTCATCTTCGACGACATCCGGTTCGGCCAGAGCTACCAGCACGGCTACTACCACATCGACGCGGCCGAGGGCTTCTGGAACGCGGGCCGGTCGGAGAACCCCGACGCGGCCGGCAACTCGCGCAACCTGGGCTACAAGCCGCGCTACAAGGAAGGCTACTTCCCGGTGCCGCCGATGGACAGCCACCAGGACCTGCGCACCGAGATGATGCTCGAGCTCGAGAAGGTCGGGGTGGAGATAGAGGTGCACCACCACGAGGTGGGGACGGCGGGTCAGGCCGAGATCGACATGCGGTTCGACTCGCTCGTCAACATGGGCGACAAGCTCATGAAGTACAAGTACGTCGTCAAGAACGTCGGGCGGCGGCACGGCAAGACCGTGACCCTGATGCCCAAGCCGATCTTCATGGACAACGGGTCGGGCATGCACGTGCACCAGAGCCTCTGGCTGAACGGCAAGAACATGTTCTTCGAGGCCGACGCCTACGCCGGGCTCAGCAGGACCGCGCTGCACTACATCGGCGGCATCCTGAAGCACGCCGGGGCCCTGCTCGCGTTCTGCAACCCGACCACCAACTCGTACCGCCGGCTCGTTCCCGGCTACGAGGCGCCCATCAACCTCATCTACTCGATGCGGAACCGCAGCGCCGCCGTCCGCATCCCGGTGTACTCGGGCAGCGAGAAGGCGAAGCGCATCGAGACCCGCTTCCCCGACCCGACCTGCAACGGCTACCTCGCGTTCAGCGCGCTGCTCATGGCCGGCCTCGACGGCATCCAGAACGCGATCACGCCGATGGGGCCGCTCGACAAGGACCTCTACGACCTGCCGCCCGAGGAGCACGCGAAGATCCCGAGCACCCCGGGCAGCCTCGAGGAGGCCCTCGCCGCCCTCGAGGCCGACCACGAGTTCCTGCTGAAGGGCGACGTCTTCACGCAGGACCTCATCGACACGTGGCTCGACTACAAGCGCGGCGAGGTCGACGCCATCCGCCTGCGGCCCCATCCGTGGGAGTTCGCGATGTACTTCGACATCTAGGAGCAGCTCTGCGGAGCTCGCGCCCTTCTCCACGACGCGGGCTCCCGGTCGCATCGCGGCTCGACCCCCGATCCGCCGGGATCGGCGGATCGGGAGCATCGGGAGGGGCTGCCGGCCACCGCCGGCGGCCCCTTTTCGTTTCCGGCCGCCACCCGCCTTTCTGATACACTTCAACCATGCTTGAGGCCGCCGTCCCCGCCGCGAGGAAAGGCCGGTTTCCCTGGTCGCAGGAAACCCGAGCCATCGCAGGGGTGGGCGTCGCGGTGGTGGGGGTGGGCGCCGCCGTGATCGGCGTGTTCCTCACGGTTTCTCTCAGTCTCAACAACCGGATCACGGCCGAGCGCAACGCGCTCGCGGCCGAAATGCAAGCCGAACACGCTCGGATCAGAGCGGAGATGCAGGCCGAACACGCTCAGATCGGAGCGGAGATACGGCAGACACAGGAGATGCTGCAGGCGATCCTCCGGGAAATCCTCCGCCTGCACACGAGCCAGCCCTGAGGCTCGCGGTCATTCGCTCACCAACGCCAGCGCCCGCATGACCACACAGGCCGCCGTCCCCACCGTGCCGTTCTGGGTGAACGGGCGCCGCGTCGCCCGCGCCGGCGGCCGGGAGGGCGTCGTCACCGACTCGGCGACCGGTCGCACGGTGCGGACGGTGCCGTTCGCGACGGCCGGCGACGTCGACGGCGCGGTGCGGGACGCCCGCGCCGCCTTCCCCGCGTGGCGCGACACGACGCCGCTCCGGCGGGCGCGCATCCTCATGCGCTTCCGCGACCTTCTCGAGCAGCGAAAGGACGACATCGCCCGGGTCGTCACCGAGGAGCACGGCAAGACCCTGGCCGACGCGGCCGGCTCGGTGCAGCGCGGCCTCGAGGTGGTCGAGTTCGCGACCGGCATCCCCCACCTGCTGAAGGGCGAGCACGCCGAGGACGTGGGGGCGGGGGTCGACTCGCACAGCACACGGCAGCCCCTCGGCGTCTGCGCGGGGATCACCCCGTTCAACTTCCCCATCATGTGCCCCATGTGGATGGCCCCGGTGGCCCTCGCGTGCGGGAACACGTTCGTGCTGAAGCCGTCCGAGAAGGACCCCTCGGCGAGCATGATGGCGGCCGAGCTGCTCGACGAGGCGGGGCTGCCGGCCGGCGTCTTCAACGTCGTGCACGGCGACCGGGAGGCCGTCGACGCGCTGCTGACGCACCCCGATGTCGCCGCCGTCTCGTTCGTCGGGTCGACGCCGGTGGCCCGGCACGTCTACGAGACCGCCACCGCCCACGGCAAGCGGGTGCAGGCCCTCGGCGGGGCCAAGAACCACGCGGTGGTGCTGCCCGACGCCGACCTCGACGCCGCCGCCGACGCCCTCATCGGCGCCGCTTACGGCTCGGCCGGCGAGCGCTGCATGGCGATCTCGGCGGTGGTGGCGGTGGGCGACGCGGGCGACGCCATCGTGTCGCGCATCCGCGACCGGGCCGCCGCGGTGCGGGTCGGCCCCGGCGACCGCGAGGGGGTCGAGATGGGGCCCCTCATCACCCGCGAGCACCTCGATCGCGTGGCCGGCTACGTCGACCTCGGCGAGCAGGCCGGGGCCGAGCTGGTGGTCGACGGGCGCGGCGTCCGGGTCGAGGGGCACGAGGGCGGCTACTTCCTGGGGCCGACGCTGTTCGACCGGGTGACGGTCGACATGCCCGTCTACCGCGACGAGATCTTCGGGCCGGTGCTGGTCGTGGTGCGCGCCGACAGCTACGACGAGGCAATCGACGTCGTCAACCGGAACCCCTACGGCAACGGGACCGCGGTGTTCACCCGCTCGGGCGACGCGGCGCGCCGGTTCGCCCGCGACATCCAGGTGGGGATGGTCGGCGTGAACGTGCCGATTCCGGTGCCCATGGCGTTCTTCTCGTTCGGGGGGTGGAAGGGCTCGCTGTTCGGCGACCTCCACGTGCACGGCGAGGACGGGGTCAGGTTCTACACCCGGACGAAGGTCGTCACCACCCGCTGGCCGGACCGGCCCGAGGCGGTGAGCCTGAGCATGCCCACCCTGAAGTAGGGCCTCGGCGACGCAGAGCGGCGCCGGCCGCTTCGTGGCGGCGACCGCGGCATGGCGGCACGACCGCAGGACGGCGGCGGCGCGAGGCGGCGGTTCGGGCCGAAGGACGGCGGGGCAAGACGACGATTGTCCGGCAACGGCAGGCGCCGCGGGGGAGCTCGCCGGCGGCGTGCTGCCGGCAGGGCAACGGGACGATTGCCGGGCGACGACGCCCGCGCCCCCGCCCGGCACCGCGCGACCTTGCGGTCGTGTCGACAGTTCCGCCGGTGCGAGCTTCTACGGAGCAGGCTCCCAGGAGAACCCCATGGCTGAATCGCAGGCCGGCAACCGATGGCTCCCGTTGATCGGGGGCACGATGCTGAACGTCGTGCTCGGCTCGTTCTACGCGTGGAGCGTCTTCGTGCTCCCCCTCGAGGGGGAGTTCGGCTGGGCCCGCGAGCAGACGTCGACGACCTTCAGCATCGGCATCTTCACGATGGCGGTGACGTTCGTCCTCGCCGGGCGCCTGCACGCCACCGTCGGGTTCCGCACGCTGGCCGCCGTCGGCGGGCTCCTGTTCAGCGGGGGGTTCTTCCTCGCGAGCTACACGACGTCGCTGGCGTGGCTGTACGTCACCTACGGGCTCATCGCGGGGGCCGGCAACGGCATCGGCTACTCGATCGCGATCCCCGTCGTCTCGAAGTGGTTCCCCGACCGGCGGGGGCTCGCCATCGGCATCGCGGTCGGCGGCTACGGCGCGGGGTCGGGCATCTTCGGGCCGATCGCCGACGAGCTGCTGATTCCGGGCCAGGGATGGGAGGCGACCTTCCGGCTCTACGGCATCGTCTTCCTGGTCATCTCGATCGTCGGGGCCTGGCTGCTCAAGCCGGCCCCCGACGGCTACGCGCCCGAGGGCTGGGACCCGAGCCAGCTCAAGGCGGCGGTGACCCGCACGGTCCGCGACTTCACGCCGTCGGAGATGCTGCGGGGCAGCGCGTTCTACTTCCTGTTCCTCGCCTACTTCATGGGCGCCATCGCAGGGCTGGGGCTGATCAGCCAGCTCGTGCCGTTCGGCACCGAGGCGGGCATCGGCAGCGTGGCCCTGATCGGGCTCGTCGTCGGCGCCGTCGGCAACACGGTGGGAAGGGTGCTCTCGGGGGCGATGTCGGACAACCTCGGGCGGCTGAACGTGCTGCGGCTGATGGTGCTGGTGTCGGCGGTGGCCATGCCCCTGCTCTACCTGCTCGGCTCGAACGTGGCGTTCTTCGTGCTCGGGGTCTTCGCCGTCTACTTCTGCTACGGCGCCCTGCTCGCGGTGTTCGCGGCGACCTCGGCCGACTTCTACGGCACGAAGAACCTGGGCGTGAACTACGGCCTGCTGTTCCTCGCGTGGGGGCTCGCGGCGGTGGTCGGGGCGCGGCTCGCAGGCCTCGTGTTCGACACCTTCGGCAACTACCAGTGGGCGTTCTTCGGGGCCGCTGTGCTGTCGATCGGCTCGCTCGTGTGCCTGTACCTGGCGAAGCCGCCGGCGGCGGAAGAGGCGGCCTGACGACCCGCAGCCCGGGCTGCAGTTCCGCTGCATCCCGACCGGCGATGCGCAGCGGGCCGCTGGTGGCCGGCCCGCGAAGCTCGCGAACATCTTCCACGGCGACGATGGCGATGAGCCGCGAAGATGCGTCGCGTCGAGCACATTCCGCAAGACCACCGACACGGTCCGGTCGTCGAATGGCGCCCGGCACGCGCACGTGAACAGCCGGGGGCATGAACAGCTCTTCTCGCTGACGGTCCACTGGACGACACCGGAACCCGGAACCCATGTCCTCGATCATCCAGCTCATCGGCAACCTCGGCGAGAGCCTGTCCCGCTTCACCCAGCGCTGGATACCCGACTCGTGGGTGGTGTGCATGTCGCTGACGGTGCTGGCCATGCTGCTCGCCATGTTCGGGGCGGGGGCCGGCCTCAACGAGACGATGCTCGCGTGGGGCGGCGGCATGTGGGCGCTGCTCGAGCTGGCGATGCAGTTCGCCATCGCCCTCATCGCGGCCCACGCGTGCGTGTCGTCGCGGCCCGCGTTCCGCTTCCTCGACTGGCTCGCGAGCCGCCCCGACGTCGACCGGCCGGTGCAGGCGGTGGTGCTGCTGGGGCTGTTCTCGATCGTCGTCGCCTACTTCAACTGGGCCGCGAGCGTCGTCGCCTCGGCCCTGTTCCTGCCGTTCGTGGCCCGGCGGAACCCGCGGGCGGACATCCGCATCCTGATCGCGGCCGGCTACCTCGGCCTCGGCACCGTCTGGCACGGCGGGCTCTCGGGGTCGGCCCCCCTCATCATGGCGACGGCGGGCAACCCCATCACCACCCCCCCGCCCGGCGCCGAGCCCCTCGTCGACCGGCTGCTGCCGGTGACCGAGACCCTGTTCAACGCCTTCAACCTCGGCTACCTCGCGGTCGTCTCGGTCGTCGGCCTCGCCATGGTCGCGGTGCTGCACCCGCGCAAGAACGCGCGGACCCTGACCGAGGACGAGCTGGCGCAGATCATGCCGGCGATGCCCGAGGAGACCACGCCGACGACCCCCGCAGCGGGCATCGAGGCGTTCCCGGGGTGGATCTTCCTCGCCGTGCTGCTGATCGGCTATCCCCTCGGGCACTCCATCGTGACCCAGGGGTTCGGGGCGAGCTGGACCATCAACGCCTACAACGCGGTGTTCCTGATGGGGGCGATGCTGCTGCAGCGGCGGCCCGCGAACCTGGTGCGGGCGTTCGGCAACGGGGCGCGGACGGCGTCGGGGGTCATCCTGCAGTTCCCGTTCTACGCGGGCATCTTCGGCGTCATCAACAGCACCCCCCTCGGCGACTGGCTGGGCGGGCTCTTCGTGCAGGTGGCGACCACCGAGACCTATCCCCTGATCGTCTACATCTACTCGGGGGTCGTGAACGTGTTCGTCCCCTCGGGCGGCTCGAAGTGGCTGATCGAGGCCCCCTACCTGCTGCCGGCGGCCCGCGACCTCGCGGTGTCGCCGACCACCACCCTGCTCGCCTACTGCTACGGCGACTCGACGAGCAACCTCATCCAGCCGTTCTGGGCGATCCCCATCCTGACCGTCACGCGGATGAAGTTCGGGGACGTGCTCGGCTACAGCGGCCTCGTCGCGGTGGTCCTGTTCCTCGTCACCGCGGTGGCGATGCTG
The DNA here is from genome assembly GCA_965207675.1 of Vicinamibacterales bacterium. Taxonomy (GTDB): domain Bacteria; phylum Acidobacteriota; class Vicinamibacteria; order Vicinamibacterales; family UBA8438; genus JAJEEA01. The sequence continues at coordinate 152,061 of CBDBMY010000011.1, read as the reverse complement.
CTGGTGCCGTCGACGCTGTGAGGCGGGGGCAACCGCGCATGCGCCAGCTGTCCAGTGCCGAGTTCCGCGCCGGCCTCGCCGAGTTGGAGAACCGCCTGCTCCGGCGAGTGCTCGGGATCGTCCTCACCGTCGCCGCCCTCCAGACCGCAATCCTCGTGGCCGCGCTGCGGCTGCTTGGCTGAAGGGGAAGCCGGGTCACACGACCGGATCGCACACTTCCAAACCCTCCCGGTCGGTGGAGTCGCCTTCGATCGGCTCGAGGTACAGCTCGATTGCTTCCCGGATGTTGGCGATCGCGTCGTCGACGGTGTCTCCCTCGCTGATGCAGCCGGGGAGGTCGGGAACGTACACCGTGTAGCCGCCCTCGTCGCTCGGTTCCAGGACGATCCTCAGCTTCATCGGCTCTCGCTCCGACCGCGCCGCCGGCGGGATCGATCACCCGCCGGCGGCGCCGGCAGCGATGCGTCACGCCGGCGGCGGCGGCACGAGCTGCGGGAGGACGTAGGCGAAGATCATCGTGATGACCGCCATGCTCAGGGCCAGGATGATGCTGTGCTTCAGCGTGATGCGGAAGAGGCGGCCCTCCTGCGACGACGCCATGCCGGTGGCGGCGACGGCGACGGCGATGCTCTGCAGCGAGATCATCTTGCCCATGACCCCGGTGGCCGCGTTCGTCGACGCGGTGAGGATGGGGTTCAGCCCCAGGGCGTTGGCGGTGACCACCTGAAGCGTCCCGAAGAGCGCGTTCGACGACGTGTCGCTGCCGGTGAGGAAGACGCCGGTCCAGCCGAGCATGGCGCTGAAGAACGGGAAGAGGGCCCCGGTCGCCGCGAACGCGAGCCCGAGGGTCGAGGTCATGCCCGCGTAGTTCATGAGGAACGCGAGGGCGAGGACCGACGCGATGGTCAGCAGCGGCTTCTCCAGCTGCTTGAGGACCGCGCGCACGATGCCGACGAACTTCCCGGCGGGCAGGCCGATGACCATCGACGCGGTGAACGCGGCGAGGAAGCACGACGTGCCGGCCGCGGACAGCCAGTTGAAGTTGTAGACCGCGGCGTACGGCGACGGCTCGGGGGTCAGCGGCGGCATGCGGGTGACGACGTCGTGCAGCAACGGCACCGGGATCGTCGTGCCGAGGCTGTTCAGCAGGCCCTGGATGGGCTGGTAGCGCCACGCGAGGACGAACGCCACGAGCAGCATGTAGGGGGTCCACGCCGACACGAGCTCGCCGGTGGTATGGGTGCGCGACTGCGTCGTCGCGGCGACGTCGCCCTCGAGGCGGAAGGGCTCTGCCGGGTGCCAGATCTTCATGGCCGTGACCATCGCGATCATCGCGGCGATCGACGCGAGGATGACGGCGAGGGCCGGCCCCATGGTGTTGGTCACCGCGAACAGCACCACCGCGAACGTCACCGCGCACGCCAGGACCTGCGGCAGCACCTCGAGGGACCGGCGGAACCCGGACATGACGACCACCATGTAGGCGGGGATGATGATGCCGATGAGCGCGCACAGCCGGCCGGTCATGGCGCTCAGGCCCGCCTCGGGCAGCCCCGTGACCTGGGCGAGGGTCACGACGGGGATGCCGAGCGAGCCGAACGCGACCGGCGCGGTGTTGGCGATGAGGCAGATGAACGCGGCGTAGAACGGGGAGAAGCCGAGGCCGGTGAGCATGGCGGCGGCGATGGCCACCGGGGTCCCGAAGCCGGCCGCCCCCTCGATGAAGCCCCCGAAGGCGAAGCCGATGAGCACCGCCTGCAGGCGGCGGTCGTCGCTGAGCGAGCCGATGGAGTCCTTGATGATCTCGAACCGGCCCGAGTCGAGGGTCACCCGGTAGAGGATGAGCGACGCGATGACGATCCAGCCGATGGGGAACAGGCCGAACGCGGCGCCGTAGACCATGGCGGCCGCCGCCGGCACGACGGGCATGCCGTACACCCCGACGGCCAGCACCACCGCCGCCCCGAGGGCGGTGAGGCCGGCGATCCAGCCGGGCTTGCGGCGGACCCCCAGCATGTAGAAGAGGATGAGGAGGGGGATGGCCGCGGCGATCGTCGAATAGCCGAGACTGTCCGCGATGGGCGTATAGTCCTGCTGCCAACTGCTCAACATGGTCGGTATCCGTCGTCAGAGGGTGGCCGGCGTCGAGTGGACGCGCCACTTTAGCACGCCGGGGCGGGGGGTTGCACAGCTCTGCACGCGAGCGGCGCCTGGAGCGCCGGCCGGCCGGCTCTCGCGAGGTAGCCCTCTGTGGAACAGCAACCGTGGACTTGACCAACCGTACGTGCGGCGATTAACATCCCCGGCCCCGTGACCCAGGACAAGTCACGACGCAGGAGGCGCACTTGAGAACACTCACCGTATTCGTTTTGGCGCTAGCCGCTACGCCGGTAGCGAGCGTCGCACAAGACCGGACTGCCCTGGACATCGCAGAGCGCAACTTCATGGAAGATCGACACGCCCTGGTTGCGTTGGGCGAGGCTCGAGGTGTGGTGTTTCCACCCGACTCAGTGCTGACGTCACCGTTGTTCGGCATGTCGGTTACCGTGTACGGCATCTACGAGCCGGCGGTCTTCCCGACGGACTCATGGCTGCGCATCGTCTGCGCTCCGGCGGATCCGAGGGAGGTGCACGACGAGGATGAGCACGGATTCGATCTGGTGCGGCTGCACGTCGCTTTGTACGACGAGGACAGCGAGAAGATCTGGGACTCCAGCGAATCGACCGAGACCCTGGCTTCAGCGATCTGCGACATCAGCGACGCCGTCGATACGTCCTTCTTCGAGTTCCCGCGCACGCTCCAACCGGCGTGGGCCTTCGTGTGGGTGAGTCCGCTCACCACCCAGGACGTGGAGCTGGTCGAGATCACCTACCGGTCGCTGGTCGTGCGGTAGAAGGGGGCTGCCGACGTTGCGCGAGAGCAGCTCGTGATGCCGGACCGGCTCGACGCCCGAGTAGCCGATGTGACGGTGGCCATCGCGACCCGCCGAAACCCGTATGGTCCGCTGAATCGTGGCCACCGGCGGCGCCGTCATCGCCGCGACCCGGTTCGTTGCCGGGTGACCGCCGCGCCCCCAGGCGCTCCGCCGCATATCCCATCTGTCGGAGATCGGCCAGAGTAGCTGTTGCTGCACGCGATGGCCGCTTCAGCGGCGATGAGGGGTTGCAGGAGGCCGTCGAAGCCCGCGAGGGCGCTCTTGGTGGCCAGCCTCAGCAAGCACAGGCGAGGGGGTGCTCGTCGGCGACGCACGCCTGGACGGGGGTCGCACACCGGGTCACGGCCAACCGGCCTGCGACCTTGATGGCCGCCGATTGAAATACAATCGTCACTTGACGCCACCGTTCTCGGGAACACCCATGAATCTCCAGGCCTACGCCAACCCCGCCGAAATGCCCGCGAGCGAAGCCATGCGGGTCGGGCGGTTACTGGCGCTCGACCGGGCCGACCGGCTGAGCGACGTTCAGCTCGCGCGGCGCGTTGCCGGCGGCCTGCCGTCGCAGGCGGCGATTGCCTTGGCCGAGACGCTGGGCAGGACGCGGGTGGTCGGCCCGGTCGTCCCCGAGGCCACCCTCAGGCGTGCGCGCAAGGCGAAGTCGCGACTCTCCCGCCAGGTCAGCGAACGGCTCTACGAGGTCGGCCGCGTCGTCGACGCCGTCAGTCGCGCCTATCGCGGAGATCGCGACGCCATCGAGGCGTTCCTGAACCGGCCGCATCCGCTGTTGGAAGGAGAAACGCCGTTCGACCTGGCGCGGTCCAGCTCGGCGGGGGCGGAGGCGGTGCTGAACCTGGTGCGCAGGGCCGAGGCGGGCATCGCCCCCTAACGATGCCGCGCGTGCTGCGGGAGGCGACGCGAGCCTGGCGCATCGGCGATCCCCGGGGACGGTTCCCGGTGTGGAGCACGGAAGGCGCCCAACAAGTCTCCGGCCGGTGGCACGAGGGTCGGCCCGGAACGCCGGTGTGGTGGGATCGGCGGCTGTTCCGGCAACGTTGAACTTGAACCGGGGCTGGCGGCGCGCCGACCGCGCTCCAGCCGTTGACGCCGTCAGCGTCCGTCGAGCGGTTGCAGTAGGCGCGCGAACCCCGCGATGAGGTTGCGCCGGCCACCGCGCTCGATCGGGTCCTCGCCCAGGTAGACGTCGAACAGGGCGCGGCAGAGGGCCCGCGACTCGAATGCCGGCCGCTCGGCGCCGTCCACGGTCATGGCGAGGCGGCCGGCGGGGCCGCACGAGAAGACGATCTCGGCGTCGCGCCGTACCGCTCCCATGTCGAGGTGGCCGCGCAGCCTCGCCAGCGCAGCCGCGGCGTCGTCGGCGCCGGCCCCGGCCTGCGGCATACGCGGCCGCAACGCTTCGTCGAACGCGTCGGCCACGTCGCCGCCGCTGACGGTTCGGGTCATGACCAGCCGTAGCGCCATCCCGAAGTCGAGGTCGAGCAGGCGGCGGGTGAAGCGCTCGTCCCGCTCGAGCGCCTCGGCCCTGGCACCGGCGAAATCCGCGAGCGCGGCCCGCGCGGCGTCCGCGTCGACATAGAGGCCGAAGGCGTAGACCTTCACGCGGAAGATCGTCCGCTGGCGGATGCCGGTCCCCATCAGCCAGTGCGGCGTCGCGCCGCCCGGCGGCGTGAGGGCGAGGGGGAACGTCACGCCGCTCTCGCGCTCGCGGACCGTTTCCGCGGCCCCGGCCTGGCCTGCGGTTCCCGCGACGGCCGCCGCCGCTGGGAAGGCCACGGGGGCTGTCGCCGCGGCGGCGGCCGCGGGGGTTGGCGCCACCGGGAAGCCGGGCACCGCCTCCGGCACCGAGGATTGTTCCGTCAGCGTCGCGGCGGCCGCCGGCGCCGCTACCCCCATCCCCCGCAACGCCTCCGCCGCGATCGGCCCGTCCGCGACGAGCGCCGGCACGGCCATCACCCCGAGAATCGCGACCGCACAGAACCGCCGCCGAGAGGTCATCTCGCCGCTCCCCCGCTGCCGCTCGGCGGCGCCGCGTCCGGCCCGCCCGGCTCCGCGGGCGAGGAGGGCGGCGCGGTGTCGATCTCCGGATAGAGCCACGAGTGCTCGAGGCCCGGGTGCCGGTCGCCGTAGCGGGCCGGCACGTCCTGCGTCCAGTTGCTCGGAATCGTCAGGCAGAACGCCAGCAGGCCGGCGAACGCGAACCGCTGCGACAGGAGCGGCGCCTCCGACTGCCACCCGCCGGCCGGCGACGCGGCGGCGAGCCCCCACCCCGCGCTGCCCTTCAGCCGGCCCAGCCGGCGCAGGCGCGAGCGGTAGAGGGCGGCGGCCCCGACCACCGCCATGACGATGTTCAGGGTCTGGCCGGTGCCGAGGACGAGCCGGTGGGTGGGGTACTCGCGGAAGAGATCGATGAAGAAGCGCGGGAACGCGTACCAGAAGACGAAGCGGGCGGCCAGGGCGCCCGGGGTCGGGTTCACCCGCCGCACGTGCAGCAGGTAGGCCATCAGCAGCAGGTTCTTCGCCCCGTCGTAGAGCACCACGGGATGGCGGAAGCCCTCGGCGTAGGGGAACTCGACCGCCCACGGCACGTCGGTCACCGCGCCCACGATCTGCCCGTCGATGAAGTTGCCGATGCGCCCCACGCCCATGAGGAACGCGGCGGGAATGACCAGCGCGTCGGCCACGAGCAGGAACGGCCTGCCGTACCGGCGCGCGAACAGCGCCGCGCCCAGCGCCCCGCCGAGCAGCAGCCCATGGGTGGCCATGCCCCCGAGCCACCACGCGGGCAGCAGGTGCAGGTGCTCGCGATAGAAGGGCCACTCGTCGAACGCGATCTCGAGGGCGCGCCCCCCGACGAGCACGCCGACCGTCATGTAGAGGCTGAGGCTCCACACCTCGCGGGGCGAGAGACGCAGCTGTCCGCCGCCGCGCCTCAGGAACAGGTGCAGCTCGAGGAACCCCAGGGCGAAGCCGAGGCCGTACCACCAGAGGTGGACGCCGCCGAGGTCGAGGAGGATGGGATCGATGGAGTGGGTGTACGGTCCGAGCATGCCGTCTCTTCACCGTAGCACGCCCGGTTCGCGATGACGTATCGGTTGGCGAGGAGAGAGCGAGCCGCGTCGCCCGCCACGGCTCGATGGCCGTCAGCGGATCGACCGCCGGAACCCACGCGCCGCCTCGGCCCCATTGGCCGAGCGTGTCCGCATCCTGGCGGTGGCACCACCACGCCGAGCGGTGATCCCGATGCGTCGTCAGTCGCCCCGAAACGCCGCTTCCATCGCGGCGACGTCCAGCTTCCGCATCTGCAGCATCGCCGCCTGCGCCCGCCCGGCCGCCTCCCTGTCGGCATCGCTCAGCAGGCGACCGACCGCCCGCGGCACGATCTGCCACGACACGTCGAAGCGGTCGACGAGCCATCCGCACCGGCTCTCCTGGCCGCCGTCGGCGGTCAGCGCCGCCCACAGCCGGTCCGTCGTCTCCTGGTCATCGGTCGACACCGAGATGGAGGCCGCCGGCGTGTGGGTGTACCGCGGGCCGCCGTTGAGAACCATGTACGGCGCGCCGGCCAGGGAGAACTCGACGATGAGGGCGGGCGCATCGGGCGCCGGACGATGGACGCCTTCGATGGCGCTGCCCGGCAGCAGGGAGACGTAGAAGCGGGCCGCCTCCTCGCCCTGCCCGTCGAACCACAGGCACGTGCGAACGCTCGGGTTGGACGTCATCGAAACCTCTCTTGCCGGAGCCGAACCGGGGATGATGGACAACAGCCCGCATGCTCCGCTTCAGTGGGGGACGCCGCGTCGGGACGCAGCTTCAATCCTGCTCGACGTCCCACGGGACCAGCTCGCTGCTCGGCGTGGTGATGTCACCGGTGATGCGGATGCGGTCGGACATCGAGCCGAGCCAGCCCTCCGGTCGTTCCGGCGGTCGCGAACGACCCGCCCGCTCGGTCAACAAGTGCCGAATCTCCTCTTCCAGCGAACGCTGATTCTCCCTCGCCTGGACCTCGAGACATCCGATCACGTGATCGTCGAGATCGAGGATAATCCGGGTGCCCATGAGTCCCACCGTCAACTCCTGATTCACGAGCACAACATCTAGCGGTGTCGGTTTCGGCTACCACAAAATGTGTCCGTGTGCTAGGCTCTCGACAGACATGGCCGTTGGTGCCCGTTCCAGCCCATCCGCGCAGATTGGTGGTCGAAGACCGCCCTCAGGATCTGGTGAGATTCTGACACTTGCCGAGGTCGCGGAGTACCTGAAAGTTTCCATGAAGACCGCCTATGGAATGGCCCGGTCCGGCGATCTTCCCGCGTTCAAGGCGGGAAAACACTGGCGGGTGGCGCAGGCGGAACTTGGCGCGTGGCTTGCACGACGCTCTCGCGAGGGCAGGAGGCAGGCGAGGTGACCAGCAGCGTGTCATTCTCGGGCCACGAGACCTTTCCGTTCCGGTATCCGTGGCTGAAGAAGGCGGTGGATGCCGCCGCGGTGGACGCGTACGCGTTCGAGGCAGACGACGCGATGGTGAAGCTCGGGGTCGGCAAGAACATGGTGTCGTCGATCCGCCACTGGGGCCTGGTGACGGGCATGCTGGAGAATGCGCCGCGGCCCCGCGGGAGCCGCCGCCGGCCGTTGGTGCCAAGTGAACTGGGCAGGTCGCTGCTCCTCGACGGGGGCTGGGACCCGTACCTGGAGGACCCCGGCACGCTGTGGCTGCTCCATTGGCAGCTCGTGAGTCGTCCCGAGCGGGCGACGACGTGGTGGTGGGTCTTCAACCGCTACCCCGGCACGATCTTCACGCGGGCCGACGTCCAGGAGGCGCTGGAGACGTTGGGGGCGCAGAGCGGGTGGACGCGGTTCACCAGCGCGTCGCTGAAGCGCGACATCGACGTGTTCGTCCGCACCTACGCACCGGTGCGGCGCCGCAACGTCCTCCTCGAAGACACGCTCGACTGTCCGCTCGTCGAGCTGGGCGTGATCCGCCCGACGAGTCAGCAACAGGCGTTCATGCTCGTGCGCAGCGACCACGAGTCGCTGCCCTACGAGGTCTTCGCCTACGCATTGGCGGAGTACCTCCAGCGGCGGCCGTCGAAGGGGCAGACCGTCACGCTCGAGGAACTCGCGTTCGGCGACGGCGCCCCTGGACGGGCGTTCTGCCTCGACGAGGCAGGGCTGCTCGGCCGACTCGACCGCATCGAGGCCCTGACGGACGGGAGCATCATGTTCGACGAGACGGCCGGCCTGAAGCAGATCTACGTGAGCGGCGCGCCCGAACCGACGGCGTTGCTGCGCAGCTACTACGGCTCGTGGTCGGTCGAGGCCGCGTGACGATGAACGCCAGCCAGGAACCGGCCAATCTCGCGAGCCTCGTCGAGGTCGAGCGCCGCTTTCGGCGTTCGGTCAACCTCGACCGCGACGCGGGGTCGACGGATGCCCTCGACGGCTACGTCGTCACGCCGGCGGTCCGCCGCGCGCTCTCGCAGATCACCGAAGGACTCGATGACGAGGCCGGCGACCGGGCGTGGAGCTTGGTAGGCCCCTACGGGTCCGGCAAGAGCGCGTTCGCGGTCTTCCTGGCCGACCTGCTGTCGGGCAGCGGGAATCCGGGCGGGGACGCGGCCAGGGGTCTCCTCGACCGGGTGAACGGGCTCGCGACGCCGCAGCAATCGCTGCTCCCGACGCTGCTGACGGCCGAGCGCGCTCCCTTGGACACGCTCCTTTTGAAGTCCCTGCGCTCGACAGTCGAAGACCTCTGGGCGACCGAGCGGGGTGCGAAGCCACGGGTGCTGCGAACCATCAAGCAACTGCTGAACGGCTCGGCCCCGTCGCTCTCCCGCTGCGCAACGTCCGACGTCGTCGGGTGCTTCGAGGAAGCGGTCCAGACCATAGGCGACAAGACCGGCGCGGGCCTGCTGCTCATCGTCGACGAGGCCGGCAAGGCCCTGGAGTACGCGGCGCAGAAGCCGACCCGCGGGGACGTCTACCTGCTGCAGGCGCTCGCCGAGGTTGCGGCGCGGAGCAACGGTTTCCCGTTCGTCATCCTCACCGTCCTGCACCAGTCGTTCGATCGATACGCGCACCAGTTGGGACCGTCGGACCGGAACGAGTGGGCAAAGGTCCAGGGCCGCTTCGGAGAGCTCGCGTTCCGGGAGGGCGGCGATCAGATCATCCGTCTCACCGCGGCCGCGATTCGCCGGATCAACGAGCCTCGCGACGCCGCGGACTGGGCCCGCGCCGTCTCGACCACCGCGGCCTGGGTCGCTGAAGGCACCGGCTGGGACGAGTCCCGGGTGGCCGGCTACCTCGACGGGTGTTGGCCGCTCCACCCGGTGACCACCGCCCTGCTCGGCCCGTTCTTCCGCGGCCGGCTGGCTCAGAACGAACGCTCGCTGTTCGCGTTCCTTTCCGCTGGCGAACCGCTCAGCTTCCGCGACTTCCTGCGGACGAACGGTCCGGACCGTCTGTACACTGTCGACCGGCTCTACGACTACGCGACGAGCATGCTCGGCGACCGCGTCCTCGGCCGGGACGGCCGCCAGTGGGCGGAGATCGACACCGCGATCAGGCGGCTGCCACCGGAGGCGGACGCCGTCGACGAACGGGTGCTGAAGACGGTCGGTCTGCTGGGGATGCTCGGCGATCAAGTCGGCCTCCGTGCATCTGCCGAGATCGTTGCGGCGTGCGTCGACGGGGACGGCGCGGCGGAGCGTGCGCTCGAACGCCTCAAGCACCAGTCGGTCCTCGTGTTCCGCCAGTTCCGCGATGCCTTCCAGATCTGGGAGGGCAGCGACCTGGATCTCGACGATCTGGTTGTCCGCGCCGACGGCCAACTGCCGAACGATTTCTCGGTGGCGCAGGCGCTACAGCGTCAGGCGCCGCGAACGCCGCTCGTTGCGCGACGGCACCTGTTCGAGACCGGCACCCTCCGGTTCTTCGACGTGCGGTTCGTCGACGCTTCCCGCCTGACTTCGGGTGAAGAGGCAAACCTGGGCGGCGAAGGTGACGGCGTGGTGATCCTCGCGCTGCCGCGGACTGAGCAGGAGAGGAACGACCTCAGACGACAGCAGGGCATCGCGGGGCTGGCCATCAAGCCGCTCGGCGTGGGCAAGCCGGTCGTGCTAGTGGTGCCCGAGGCGTCGGCGCGCCTGACGCAGCTCACCCGCGAGCTGGCCGCCTCGCAGATCGTCCGGACCACGACGCCGGAGCTGCAGTCCGACCCGACCGCGAGAACCGAGCTGAGCAGCCGCATCAACGAGCTGCAGCGACAGATCGCGGCCGAGGTCGAGCGGGCGTTCGACCCGCGGCGGAGCGGTTGGTTCACCGGCGGCGAGCGATTGATCGTGGCGTCGTGGCGGGACGCTTCGCGTGCGCTGTCGAGCCTGTGCGACACGCACTACGCCGACGCGCCTCACATCAGGAATGAGCTGCTGAACCGCCGGGCGCTCTCGACATCCGCGGCCAAGGCGCGCCGCAACCTGCTCGAGGCGATGATCCTGCGCCGCGATGTCGAACTGTTGGGGTTCGAGGGTAATCCGCCCGAGGTCAGCATGTACCGCTCGCTGCTGGAGGTGCACGGACTGCACCGCCGCCGCGGGGAACCGTGGGGATTCGGAGCGCCGAGGCCGGCGCTGAAGCCGCTGTGGAAGGCGATCGACAGCTTCCTCGACGACACGGAGGCCGGGCGACGGCCGCTCGCCGAGCTGTATGATCGGCTTCGGCGTCCACCGTTCGGAATCAAGGACGGCCCGTTGCCGGTCATCGTGGTTGCCGCGCTGCTTGCGCGGACCCATGATGTCGCCGTCTACGAGCGCGGGTCGTTCATGCCGGGCTGGACACCGTCGCACGCAGAAAGGCTGCTGCGGTCGCCCGACGGCTTCGAGATTCGGCGGTGCCGCATCGCCGGTCTGCGTCAGTCGCTGCTCACCCGCCTTGCCGAAATGTTGCAGCTGTCGACCGGGCGCAGACCCGCGCTCCTCGACGTAGTGCGACGCCTCGTCCAGTTCGTTGCGACCCTGACACCCTACGCCCGCCGCACCTTGAGAGTCTCGGAGCGCGGTCGGAATATCCGCGACGCGCTAGTCCGCGCCCGGGAACCGGCGCAACTCGTCTTCGACGAACTACCTGAGGCATGCGGGTGTTCGCCGTTTGACGTCGATCACGCAGGAGCACCCCAACGTGTTGCCGATTTCGTCGGGACGCTCCAGGCGGGACTCGCCGAGATCAGGAACGCCTACCCAGCGCTGATCGAGCGGGCCTGCGCGGTCGTGGCCGACCACCTGAGTCTGCCCAAGACGCCAGCGGACCTGGCGGCAGAACTCCGGAGTCGGGCTCGTCACCTCGAAGATGTCGCCGTCGAGCCGATGCTCAAGAGCCTCGTCTTGCGCGCCGTCGACGAGGCGCTTGCACCCGACGATCTGATAGTCTCCCTGCTCACGCAGCTCGCGAGCAAACCGCCCCACGAGTGGTCCGACGCCGACGAGGACCACTTCCAGGTGCGAGCCGCGCATGTCGCCCGAGCGTTCCGTACTGCCGAGTCGCTCGTCCTCGTCGGCGACGCAGCCGACGGCGCGCACGGCCTGCTCAGACTCGCGGTTGCACGCCGTGGCCAACCGGAGCGCGACCGTGTGCTTCCGTTGCGGTCCGCGGATGACGCCCGAGTTGCAGCGATCCGCGACCGGATACTGAGTGCTTTGCCGGGGAACAGCTTGAAAACCACCATCTGCGACCGCGACCAAGCGCTCGCCGCGCTCGCCCTCGCGGCGGAATCGTTGCTCCGCGCTTCGGAACCGGCCCCAGCGGGGGAGGACGGCCAGTGAGCGACCGCGTACGCCACATCCTGAGCATGTCCGGCGGCAAAGACAGCACCGCGCTCGCCGTGTACATGCGCGACCGCGAGCCCGCGATGGAGTACGTCTTCTGCGACACGAAGAAGGAGTTGCAGGAGACATACGACTACCTCGACAAGGTCGAGGCGTACCTCGGCAAGCCGATCATCCGCCTGAACGACGAGCGCGGCTTCGACCACTGGCTGGAGGTCTACGGCCACTACCTGCCCTCCCCGCAGATGCGGTGGTGCACCCGTCAGCTCAAGATCCGCCCCTTCGAGCGCTTTGTCGGGGACGACTCCGTGATCAGCTACATCGGCATCCGGGGCGACGAGCGCCGGGACGGCTACATCTCGTCGAAGCCGAACATCACGCCGCGCTATCCCTTCAAGGAGGACGGCATCACCGAGCGCGACGTGTACCGCATTCTCGACGAGTCAGGGCTAGGGGTGCCCGACTACTACAAGTGGCGGACCCGCTCGGGGTGCTACTTCTGCTTCTTCCAGCGCAAGGCCGAGTGGTTGGGGCTTAAGGACAACCATCCGCAGCTCTTTCAGGACGCCAAGGCTTACGAAAAGACTCACCCCGAAACCGGCCGGCGATTCACGTGGTCCCAAAGCGAGAGCCTCGGCGAGCTCGCGAGCCCCGACCGCGCCGACGAGGTCCGTCGCCGCCACCTCAAGACACTCCAGGCCCAGCGGGCGACCCGCCCCGACCGCCCGCTCATCGAAGTGTTCGCCGAGTCCCTAGATCACGAGAACGACGAGGAAGGCTGCCTGATCTGCCATCTTTGAAGGCGCTGTTCGGACGATGAGTACTGCCGCCCCCCACAAGACCGCGATTCCAGCATCGCAGTTTTCGGCACTACTCCACCCCCTCCGCTTGCACCGCAACAAGTTCTTCTCCACCGCCGGCGTGTCCTATTGCCCCGCCATCGTATTTCATCTAAGCTCTAACTACCCAGACCCTTCTTTCTAGCCAACCTTCCACGATGCCGCCAGTACACCCTCCCGCATTTCCGCCCCACAGTCCATCGCCTCAGGACCTCGCCTGCACCGTCCGCCGTGACACCCTCGGTCTCACACTTCGCCTCTTCCTTGACCCTGGTCGCCCATCTTCTCCGTTACCACACTATGTCGACCCCATTTTTGCGTGTGCTCCTGACAACCTTCAGCCACTCATTGACCACCTACTCCAAAAACGTCCCGACCTGACCCAGCGCCTACACCACGACCGACAGCTCACAATCCTCATACCCCAAACCGATCCACCCCCCATCCGAATCTCCACCCGCACCCCTCGCGGCGCCTATTTCAATCTTGGAGAGCTGTGGAGATGGCGCTTTCTCAACCAACACCCACACTATCCATTCAAAACGCACCAAGAAACTGGCGTGAAATGGCTTCACGACAGACCCCATGCCCTTCTAGCGGACGACATGGGCCTCGGGAAAACCCTTCAGGCTATCGCCGCTCTCGCGTTGATGCATACGGCAACAACTGTCTCTAATGCTCTCGTCGCCTGCCCCAAATCTCTGATCGGCGTCTGGGAAGCCGAGCTTAGCCTCTGGGCGCCCCATCTGTGCACCGTCGCCCTCCATTCCACTATCCGACCAGGGGAATGGCCCCTCATTGCCGCCCAATCCCACGTTGTCGTCACGAACTATGACGCCCTCCGTCGCAGCCGGCCCCAAAGCCACACCTTTGACCTCGTCATCTTCGACGAGATCCAAAAACTCAAGAACCCGAAATCCCACAACTATGCCGCAGCCTACGACCTCCGGCCACGTTTCGCTTGGGGCCTGACTGGTACGCCTCTCGAAAACCACCCCGGCGACCTAGCCGCCATCTTGCACTTAATCGACCGTAAGCGTATTTCCCACAGCGACCAACATTTGCCCCTGCCAGCCCTCCGCTCGATCGCCTCCAACTACATTCTTCGGCGTGGCCGCTCCGTAATATCCGACGAACTTCCTGAGGTAATCGAGAAAACGGAGCTACTTCCCCTTATGCCCGAGCAACAGCATACCTATGACCGCCTTCGGCGTAACCCCATCCCCACTACCCTTGGTGCGTGGCTCGCTCTCTTCAATAGACTCAGAGATACCTGCGATTACGACAGAGACACCCTCAAGAGCGCCAAAATCGACCGTGCGCTGGCGATTATCGCCGCTGTGAGCACGCTAGGCGAGAAGGTTGTGGTCTTTTCCTGGCGACTACGCCCCCTGCGGCTGCTCAACGCCCAACTCGCGACCCAACACGGCTCCCTTGCGACTGCGACCATCACCGGCCACACGACATCCACTACGCGGTCCGCCATTGTAGAGGCTTTTCAATCCACAGCCATGCCCTTCGTGCTGCTCTGCTCCACTCGCGCAACCGCGGAGGGACTCACTCTCACAGCCGCCAACCACGTCGTTTTCTTGAACGAGTGGTGGAACCCGGCCGTCAACGCGCAAGCCCGCGATCGTGTTAATCGCATCGGGCAGAAGCGCACCGTATACGTCTATCGGCTGAGGTCGCAGGGTACAGTGGAATCCCGGCTTGACGAACTACTGCGCCGCAAATCTGTACTCTTTGACCAAATAGTCCGTCGCCTCGCGGCACCTTCCGCCGCCGCGCAGGCACCCGTTCCAGACGGGCTTTCCGCCTTGCTCGACACCGACCCCGTACCGAGCGGTACACCGCAATGACCCAGACCGACGCCGCCCTCTCGCTACTTCCGAACCATTGGCAGCTTCAGGTGCGACTGCGCTGTGGTTCGCTCTGTGGCCATCCGATGCCGCCCCGACTGCGCGCCCAACTCATGCAACTTCGCGATGTCTCGCTGTTGGAGCTCTATGTTTTTCTCGCGGGCGGTAAGGTTCCGTTGCTCCGCCGAATAGTCCGGACCGAGAACCAACGCACTCGTGTTACTCAAGCGTACCGGGCCTTCTATACTGCGCTCCTGCGATCCCGCCGGCGCGGCCGTGTGCCCTCCGATCGCGTGGCCTGGATCGTGCCCGACGCCTACCTGACGTCCTCCTCGCGGGTTGGCCCTCGTCGCACGCAATTGGTGGCCGAGATTCGCCGCCAACTCGGTCCCGCTGCCGCCCGAGCAGGAGATACCCTCGACTGGCTGCCTTGGACGTCACTCGGTATCGTGACCTGTTTGCGCAGATGGAGGACACCGCGAATTGGAGCCATTCGTCGTGCACTGTTCAAGCTTGCGCATGACTTCGCCAACGGTCGCGACGCAAGCTTGCCGTGGGAACCCAGATTCAGCAGGGATATGGGTATCATTCCGCTCCAGGCGCTGTATCAATACGAGAGCACGAGACTCCTGGAGGATAGCCTTCGCCGGTTTGAAGAGTTAGATTTAACCTGTGTAAACGACTTACGGTTCCTTCACCCTTCCGCCGTTACCACCGCAAAAGAGGCCGGTCAACCGTTGCTCAGACTATATCAGGCACTCCAACGCCACCTATAGGCGGTGCGGTACGGGCTCGCGATCTTACGGTGAACGGATCGATTGTCCCCACCATCATGCGGCGACGGCACACGTTTCCTAACCGACCTGTGCGCAGACTTCCCTCCAGATTCGGTCGATTTCAGTTCGAGGGGGGCGTGGCATTAACATCGCGTGCCATTCCGTCTTTAGTTCTTCAAGCTCATCGGGCAAAGGGTCGCTCAACCCGGTCTTATACAACAGGATCTGTTTCGCCACCAACACTGCGCGTTTGCGATCTTCGTTACGCATGCGCTTTCGGTCTCGGTCTGGATCTTCGATCAGCAAGAGTCCCATCCATGGAGGTTCTCTCAAGTCCCAGGGGACCTCCGAAAGGACGCGGATACAGGATCGCACCGCCGGGGCCGTTGGAACACTAGAATCCGGAAGTCGCCTATTGAGCAGAATACGCACCACATCGGCCAGAAGCTCCTGCCCAATCGGCCAGAAGAGTAGGTTATCGTGGCAGTCTTCACCGTCGTCTAGATCGGCATCATGCTCTCGCATTTTGGCGGGACTCTCTCGCAAGACCGGGATTTCGTCAAGCATGGCATCCCAATAGAGAACGAGCTCGTCAAACAATGCGTCAAGATAGTCTTCCGACGGACGGAACAATTTGTAGGCGCGGGAGGCAAAGTCCTGGTTCTCTCGCTCGGCCGTCTTCAGTAGCTTCTCATTCATGCTATATAGGGTTTGGAGGGTCGTGAAATAGGAATCGCCTGATCGGAGATTTTTCCCTTGAGTCTTTAGAACCGGATGCGTGTCGGAACGACCCTGCCAAATGAAGAATGAGTGCTCCGTCAACAGACGGCGCGTCAGGATGGCGATGGCGTCGTCTTCGTCCATTATGATATTGGTGTCGGTGTCGGTGGGCTTTGCATAACGATTCAGACTCGAGAATATCCGACGGTAGCTAGTCAGAAACTCCTCGTCGCGCGCTTCCTCCCGAACGAGCATTATGACGGAGACTTCCTCGTCCAGGAAACGCTCCGGCAGTTCCGGCACGTCGTCTTCGAGTTGTTCGATGAGGGTCTTGATTGCCTTGAGGCGGTGCTGACCGTCGAGGGCGAAGTACCGTTGACCGCCGTCGAATGTCAGGACGCCGAACGCATCGCCGAAACCACCAGGCCTGAGTAGAGCGAACTTGGGGTCGTCGGTGATTTCCACGGGCGCGTAGGTCGGATTGCCGCCGAGGGCTGCAACCACGATAGAGGAGAAGAAGCGGTCGCGTCGCTTGGCTAGGTACTGAACGATCTCCCGCTTGACGCGGCTTTCGTTCAGGGTGCGCTGTATCGCGTCATCCAACGTCTTGTTGTTGTATATCTCGGCGGCAAAACCAACCTCCTTTACTATGTCCTTCATCTGCATCTTGACGATGTAGTAGGTCCAGCTGCCCATCCGGGCTTTCAGCGCAGGGTAGAGATTCATAGTGCCTCTTCAGACGCAGCAACTATCGATCGTGGATGCCGATCGGAACTGGAGTCCGGACAAATCCCCTTATGGCTTCGTACCTGTCGTTGGCGGTGGGACCGAAACAAGCAATCAGGATCGCTTCGCCATGGTGTGTGTGTTCTAGCGCAAGCCTGTGAAACCAGAAGCACATGGATGGCCCGAAACAACGGCGAGCGGCGAGGAGTTTGGGGGACGGTTGACGACAGTGCTCCAGAAAACGTCTCTGGAGGTCGTCGGTTCGGCCGATGTAGATGGGCGTGAGGAGATACGCAAACAGGTCGTTCGCACGGGCCTGCGGGGCGAGCCGACGACCTACTGGTGATGTACATAAACAGTAGACGCCTGACTTGCCGAGGGGTACGGAAATCGCTTCGCTTTCGAGAAAGGGAACAGAACGCCATGATCTACTGTCACGAATTTCGGCCGGGATCTGGGCCCAGAGAGCCGAGTCGTACTGCCAGCCGTAGTTTATCATGGCTCGTGGAGTGGGCGGCATGTGAGCGGAAGGACATCGGCCGAGGCAGCGGCGGAGAGTCTCCCACCACGATAGGTCCGTACCTCACGAGTCGCAGTGGTCGGACAGCGTGGTGATCGAGGTGAGATTCGGCAGATCCTCACCGCCAGCGTCGGCGGGATTGAGCAGGCCCTTCGCCCACACCTTGTGGCCGGTGCGGCCGGGCACGCCGAACTCGTCCAGGGTGCCGATGAGGCGGATAGTCCGTCCGCCGAGCGGCGTGTCGGCCGCGGGCTCCTCGGGCATGCGTTCCTGCAGGGATTTGTCAAGGGGAAGGGATACCGAGGTGCGCCAAGATCAAGTCGATCTTCTTGCCCAGGTCGCGGACATCACCGCGGAGTCCCCCGAGCAGTAGCTCGATATTCTGGAGCCTGTCCTCATGGTCGGTCAACTGCTCGTGCCCGTCGTCCGTGATGGGTTGAGGGGTCGCCGCCATTGGTTCTCCGGTCTGTGGTCTTCACCGGCGTATGCGTCCGCCACGCCTACTACCGTTATGATACCACTTCCAGAACTCAGGACTTCCAGAACTCAGAGGACAACCCGCTCGAAGCCGCGGCTGTCGACCTCGTAGCGGGTGAAGAGCCTCTGCTCGGCGAGGTAGATGATGCGGGAGTCGGCGGTGAACGGGCCGTCGGGGCGGTCGGCCTCTATGCGGCTGGTGTAGCGGCCGTCGCCGGTCGAGAAGACCTCGGTGCCCCGGATGGTGCCTCAGCCCTTTCCCGGCCTGCTGTCGGTGGCATCGGTCAGCGACTCGACGAGTAGGGGCCGGCAGATCGTGACGCCGTCGACCCGAGTCGGGGTCGGTGGCGTCGCGAGTCGCTGGCCACGCCAGTGCACCTCGAGGTGGGGTCGCTGTTCCACCGGTTGACAGCCTGTCGGGGCAAGTGCTATTTTTTCAGCACTGCTGATTTTTCAGCATTGCTCGTGGGTTGGACGCACGGCGCCCGGCAGGCGCAGGGGACGGACCACCGATGACGGACGCCAGGCGGTTGAGCCGACGGGAACGGCAGATCATGGACATCGTCTACCGGCGCGGACAGGCCACGGCGGCCGACGTCATCGAGGACATGCCCGATCCGCCGAGCTACTCCGCGGTCCGGTCGGTGCTGCGGATCCTGCAGGAGAAAGGCCACCTGCGGCACGATCAGCAGGGGCGGCGCTACGTGTTCCGGCCCGTCGTCGCGGCGGACCGGGCGCGGCGCTCGGCCCTCGAGCAGGTCGTCCACACCTTCTTCGGCGGCTCCACCTCCGACGCCGTCGCCACCCTGCTCGACCTGCCCTCGTCGCAGATCAGCGAGAGCGAGCGGGTCCGGTTGGCCGCGCTGATCGAGCGGGCGCGAAAGGAAGGCCGGTAGCCATGGACCTGCTGCAGACGCTCACCGTCTTGACCGACCCGACCTGGCTGGCGGATGCAGCCGTCAGGAGTGCGGTGCTGCTCGCCGGCGCCGGCCTGCTGGCCACCGGGGCCCACCGGGCGCCGGCGGCCATGCGACATCTGATCTGGGCGGTCGCTCTCGCGACCTCGCTGGCCCTGCCCGCGGTTTCCGGACGGGTGCCCTCGATCACGATGGTGGTGCCCGAGTCGCTGGCGTCGCTCGTTGCCCGGCCGGCGTCGGTGATCGATCCGCCGGCGGCGGCGACCTCGACGCCCCGGACGCCGCCGCCGCCACCCGAGCGTACCGACGGCGCCGCGACGCCACGCGAGGAGCCGACCGGATCGCCGATCGGGTCGACGACCCGGTCGCCGGCCCGGCCCGCCGCGTCGCCACTCGACTGGCCGACCGCGCTGCTGCTGCTCTGGAGTGCCGGCGCGCTGTTCGTGGTGCTGCGATTCACGGTCGGGCTCGGAACGGCCCGGTGGATGTCACGGGCGGCCACGACCATCGACGATCCGAGCTGGCGGCACCTCGCGCACGACCTGTCGGATCGACTCGGCCTGGTCCGGACCGTCCGGTTGCTTCGGAGCGGGCGCGCGAACGTGCCGATGACATGGGGCTGGTCGCGACCGGTCGTCCTGCTGCCGGCCGGCGCGGACGACTGGCCGGTCGAGTGCCGCACGGCGGTGCTGGCCCACGAGCTGGCGCACGTCCAGCGCCGCGACTGCGCCGTCCAGGCGGTGGCCCAGCTCGCGTGCGCCGTCTACTGGTTCAATCCGCTCGTCTGGCTGGCCGCCAGGCGCCTGCGGGTCGAGCGGGAACGCGCCTGCGACGACCAGGTGCTGACGATGGGCATGCGCCCGTCGGACTACGCGAAGCACTTGCTGAACATCGCACATTCACAACCGATGGAGTGGGCCGCGGCGGCCACGATGGCCATGGCGCGGCGCTCGGAGCTGGAGGGACGACTCATGGCCATCCTGGATCCGGAGGCACGCCGCGTGATCCCGCGCGCGGTACGGATGCTCACGGTGTCGACGGTCGTGATCCTCGCGCTCACCCTGGCCGCGGTCGAGCCGACGGGGTACGCACCGCAGTCTGACAGCGCGACCGACCCCGCCGGGCCGGGGCCGGGGCCGGGGCCGACTGACAGCGCGGCCGACCCCGCCGGGCCGGTGCCGGGGCCGGCGCCGACGGGGGCCGGGCAGGACCCGGTTTCCGACGGCGACACGGAGACCCGGGGGCCCGGCGAGCGGGTCATCCAGGCGTTCATCTCGGCGATGGCCGATCCCGAGGCCTCCGTCAGACGGCAGGCGGCGCGCGCGCTCGGACGCGTGCGTGGCGAGCGGGCGCTCGACGCGCTCGCGAGCGCGCTCGGCGCGGACAGCGACGCGGAGGTTCGATCGGCGGCGGCCCGGGCGCTCGGCCGGGCCCGCCGCTCCGAAGCCGCGGTGGCGCTGGCGGGCGCGCTGGATGACGCCGACGCCGAGGTGCGACGACAGGCCGCCCGGGCCCTCGGGAACATCCGGAGCCCCGAGGCGGTCCCGGCGCTGGTCGCCGCGCTGCGCGACACGGATCCGGAGGTCCAGGACCAGGCGGCCTGGGCCCTGGGGAACATCCGCGACCCGGCCGCGATGGACGGTCTCCGCGATGCCCTCCGGAACGCCGGCGACGGGGCGCGGCGGCAGGCGGCCTGGGCCCTGGGGAACATCCGGAGCCGCGAGGCGGTCGGCGCATTGGTAGGCGCGCTCGACGACGAGGACCCGGACGTGCAGCAGCAGGCGGCCTGGGCCCTCGGGAACATCCGCGACGCCTCGGCAGTCGACGGCCTCGTCGCCGCGCTGCGCTCGGCCGCCGACGACGCACGGCAGCAGGCGGCCTGGGCCCTCGGGAACATCCGGGCCGAGCGCGCGGTCGACGGGCTGATAGCCGCGCTGCGCGACACCGACGGCGACGTACAGCAGCAAGCCGCCTGGGCGCTGGGCGCCATCCGCGATGCACGGGCGGTCGACGGCCTGATCGAGGCCCTGAGCAGCGCGGCCGACGATGCGCGAGAGCAGGCGGCGTGGGCGCTCGGCCGCCTGCGGGACGCGCGGGCAATCGACGGTCTGGCCGCCGCGCTCACGGACGATGAGGAAGACGTCCGCGAGCAGGCCGCGTGGGCACTGGGACAGATCCGCGATTCCCGGGCCACCGACGCGCTGGTGGACGCGCTCGACGATGCCGACGCCGATGTCCGCCAGATGATCATCGAGGCGCTGGGTCGCTCCGGTGGACCGAACCCGAACCCGAATCCCAACCCGAGTCCAAATCCAAGCCCCTGACCCGACTCCCAATCCACCAGAAGGCGCCGACGAGGAGCCCGACGCGGCGGCCCGGGAGCTTCACTGAAGAAAGGCAAGACCGGCGGGGGTCCAACAAGGCGCCGACGAGGAGTCCGACGCGGCGGCCCGGGAGCTTCACTGAAGAAAGGCAAGACCGGCGGGGGTCCAACAAGGCGCCGACGAGGAGTCCGACGCGGCGGCCCGGGAGCTTCACTGAAGTTAAAGGCAAGACCGGCGGGGGTCCGGAAGGCGCCGACGAGGAAGTCCGGCGCGGCGGCCCGGGAGCTTCACTGAAGAAAGGCAAGACCGGCAGGGGTCCACAAGGCGCCGACGAGGAGTCCGACGCGGCGGCCCGGGAGCTTCACTGAAGAAAGGCAAGACCGGCGGGGGGTGGCGCGAGCCGCCGTCGCAAATGCTGGTTTTTCAGCATTCAACGTTTCACGTCAAGGAGGAACGCCATGTCAGTCAGTATCTCGCGAGTGCTCGTCGCAACGCTGGCGACCCTGGGGGTCGCGGGCGGTCTCGTCGCGGGCGGTCTCGTCGCACAGCCGACGATCGCGCCGGGCACCCTCCCCGCGTCGCTCTCGGCGGAGCTGCGCATCCACGTGGCGGCGCTGTACGCGGCCGACGCCGGCGTGCGCGCCGACGCCGCGTGCGAGCTCGGACGTCTGCACGACGCGGCGGAGCCGGTCATTCCGCTGCTGGTGGCGCTGCTCGGCGACACGGCGGACACGCCGATGGTCGAGTGCCGGATCCGACAGTGGGCCGGGCGTTCGATCTCGATCGACCGGCTCGACGATCGACAGTGGCCGCCCACGTCACCGGGCGAGGAGGCCGCCCGCGCGCTGGCCCGGATCGGCCGGGCGGCCGTGTCGTCGACGCTCGACGCCCTCGACAGTCCGGTCTGGGGCGCCCGGATGAACGCGGCACGCGCGCTCGGACGCCTCGACGACAGCCGCGCGGTGGAGCCGCTCGGCCGGACGTTGACCGATGCCGACGCCAGGGTCCGGGAGCAGGCGGCGGGCGCGCTCGGACGGCTCGATGACACGCGGGCCGTGGAAGGGCTGGTGCGCGCGCTCGACGACGACGCCCCGGAGGTCCGTCGCGCCGCCGCCTGGGCGCTGGGACGCCTCGACGACTCGCGCGCGGTCACGCCCCTCGTGAGCACGATGGACGACGCCGACGCGGCGGTCCGGGAACAGGCAGCCTGGGCGCTCGGCCGCATCGAGGATGCGCGCGCCGTTCCCGGCCTCGTCGAGGCGCTGGCCGACCCGGCGGCCAACGTGCAGGAGCAGGCCGCCTGGGCGCTCGGACGCATCGAAGATCAACGCGCCACCGCCGCGCTCGGACGCGTCCTCACGCAGCCCGACCCGGACGGAAACGTGCGAGAGCAAGCCGCCTGGGCCCTCGGCCGCATCGAGGACCCCGCCGGTATCCCCGCGCTGGCCGCGACACTCACCCGACCGGACCCCGACCCGGACGTGCGAGAGCAGGCCGCCTGGGCCCTCGGGCGCATCGAGGATGAACGGGCCGCCGCCGCGCTCGGACGCGTCCTGACGGGGCCCGACCCGGACGGCGACGTGCGAGAGCAGGCCGCCTGGGCGCTCGGGCGCATCGAAGGCCGCGCCGGCATCCCCGCGCTGGCCGCGGCACTCACCCGACCGGACCCTGACCCCGACGTGCGGGAGCAAGCCGCCTGGGCGCTCGGGCGCATCGAGCACGCCGATGGGCTGCCCGGGCTCTTCGCCGGCCTGCGCGATCCGGACGGCGACGTGCGGGAGCAGGCGGCCTGGGCGCTCGGCCGGATCGAGGACGAGGGCGCCGTCGACGACCTGGTCGCGACGCTGACCCGGCCGGATCCCGATGCCGACGTGCGGGAGCAGGCGGCCTGGGCGCTCGGCCGGATCGAGAGTCGGACCGCGACCCGGGGGTTGATCGCCGGACTGGCCGACGACGACCCCGAGGTGCGCGAGCAGATCATCTGGGCGCTCGGCCGGGTCCGCGATCCTGCCGCCACGGATGCCCTGATCGACGCGATGCGAGACGACAGCCGCGACGTACGCGAGATGGCCATCCGGGCGCTGGCCCGACTGGAGGGCTCGGGCGGTCCGAACCCGAACCCGAACCCGAATCCGAACCCCAATCCCAACCCGAACCCCAATCCCAACCCGAGTCCACCCGGGGAATGAGGGGAGGGCGAGAGCTCGGAGCATGCTCCCGCGCAGAACGGAGTGATGCCGGTGAATTGGGGCACGACCCGCGTTGGCGTGCCTCAGCGCTCGCAGAGGTCGGACAGCGTGGTGATCGAGGTGAGATTCAACAGATCCGCGTCGCTGGCGTCGGCGGGATTGAGCAGGCCCTTCGCCCACACCTTGTGGCCGGCGCGGCCGGGCACCCCGAACTCGTCCAGGGTGCCGATGAGGCGGATGGTCCGCGCGCCGAGCGGGGTGTCGGCCGGCGGCTCCTCGGGCATGCGTTCCTGCAGCGCCTCGGGCTCGGTGGCGCGGACGAGGTGGAAGCGGCCGTCGTCGCCGCTCTCGACGCAGCCGACCGTCGCCATGATGGGCATCGGCTGGGCGGCCGACGCGGTCGGCAGGGCGGCGGGCAGCGAGAAGAACAAGGCGGCGGCGAGCGGACGCCAGCCGGGAAGACGCCGCGGGGCCGGGCCGGTCATCGGCTCCCCGCTCCCGCTCCGGCCGCCGCGGAGATGTCCTTGGTCCACCACGCGGTGCCGAAGTTCCGGAACGGCCCGCCGTCGACCGAGATGCGCGACTCGACCCGGTAGTTGACCGGCGAAACGAGGCGGGTGACCAGGCGGAGCTGCACCTGCCGGCCGTCGACCTCGAAGGGCGGCGTCTCGTAGTGGATGGTGTAGAAGCCGCCGAGGTCGCCGCCGACGCGGCCCGCCTTGAACAGCTCGAAGCCGCGGCTGTCGACCTCGTAGCGGGTGAAGACCTTCTGCTCGGCGAGGTAGATGATGCGCGAGTCGGCCGTGAACGGGCCGTCGGGGCCGTCGGCCTCGATGCGGCTCGTGTAGTAGCGGCCGTCGCCGGTCGAGAAGACCTCGGTGCCCCGGATGCTCCCGCCGGCGCCGAGGGGGCTCTCGGGCACCCGCCACTCGAACTCCCAGGCGCCCGGGAAGTAGGCCTCGTAGTCGAACAGCGGAATCTCGTCGCCGGCCTCGGTGGGGCGGCCCCGGTCGGGAATCTGCCCCTGAGGAAGCTGCGGCTGCGGCTGGGCCGGCGCCGTCGAGGGTGCGAGGAAACCGAGCACGAACGCCAACGTCACTACCCGCCGCATCGATCAGTCCTTTCCCGGCCCCGCGGTTTCGTCATGGACCTGTGTGGGGCGCGGCGGCCGCGGCGGGGGTGACGACGCCGCGGCCTGCATCACGCATCGATCAGTCTTGCTGCCCGTCCCGGCCGCCGCGGCGAGGGCATCGACGCCGCGGCCCGCATCGCGCATCGGTCTTGCTGCCCGTCCCGGCCGCCGCCCCGCGTGGCCGGCCGGCCGGGAGCCCCGACACCGGTGAAGGCGTTGCGAACCGCTCCGGCTACTCGTCGTCGGTCGTCGCGATCTTCGTCAGGTCCTGGCTCTCGACGGTGTACTCGGTGAACGCCTGGTACATCTCGTCCCAGCTCTGCTGGCCCCAGTACACCTCGAGGTGCGGCCCGGGGTTCCACCGGTTGCCGAGCGAGTTGTCGTAGACCCCGATGCCGGTGATCTTGCTGCCCGCCGGCAGGTAGAGCGGCTCGGCCAGCTCGTAGTGGATCTGCCAGTTGAAGTCGAACTCGGGGACGTCGAGAATCGTCTCCTCGCGGCCGTCGGGGTACGTCACCACCCACCGCAGGCTCTTGCCCCGCAGGTGCATGTGGGGCGAGAGGCCGTAGAGGGTGATGGCCTCGCTGATGGGGGTGATGCCGGTGATCTTCCAGTCGTCGGTGTAGGGCGGAATGTTGGGGATGGCCCCGCGGCGCACGCGGCCGGTCTCGGGGTCGCGGGTCGGCTTCACCTCTTCGCCCTGCACTATGTAGATGTCGGTGCCGAACGGGTCGGTGGGGAACGCGTTGCCGGCCTGCCGGGTCAGCACCTCGTGGGTCACGGGCTGGGTGTTGAACCAGATGCCGAGCTTGCTGCGCTCCTTGGCCTCGACCCCGATGGGGTTGTAGTGCATGGTCCAGCGAACCCACTTGTCGGCCGCGAGCCGCTTGCCGGTGCCGGGGCGGTGGCGCTCGACGCCGCGGCCCGGCACGTAGGAGAGGAGCTTGCTCGACCCCGGCAGGTTGACCTCGTTGAAGACCTGCTGCGCGACCTGGCCGGCCGACTCGCCCGCGGCCTCGGTCTCCGGCTGGGGCCGCTTCGGCAGCGGCGCCCGCAGCAGCGAGTTGCCCTCGAGGTCGTGCAGCACGCCGTCGATGACCTGGGTGCCCCACGGGAGGTCGACGGTGTAGGCGCCCGAGTGGTGGACGACGCGGTAGTCGCTGGGCCGCATCTCGAGGACCTCGGCGAAGCGGTCCTCGTCCCACGGCATCTCGGAGTAGAAGTCGATGTAGTCCTCTTCGCCCTCGGCCGCCACCGTGTACTCGACGGGCAGATCGAAGACGTAGTCGGGCTCGCCGCCCTCGTAGGTCCAGCCCGGCGGGAAGTCGGGCGGCTCGGGCCGGTCGGCGGGGTTGCCCCGCGGGGCGCCGGCGTCGACCCACGCCGCGATGGTGTCGATCTCGTGCTGCTCGAGGTACCGCTCGTTCCGGAACTTCATGCTGTTTGCGGGGTCGGCGGGCCACGGGGGCATCTCGCGCGAGACCACGAGATCCTTGACCGACCGCGCCCAGGGGCGCACCTCGGCGTACTCGATGAGGGTCATCGGCGCGATGTTGTTCGGCCGGTGGCAGGTGACGCAGTTCTCGTAGAGAATCGGCGCCACGTCCTTGGCGAACGTGGGGACCGCCTCGGGCCCCTGGCCCGCCGCGAGCCCGCCGCCGGCGCCGAACGCGACCGCTAGCACCACCGCCGAAATGCGCATCCGCATGGCAACTCCTTCCAGACCCTTGCCTTGCCGCCGCCAACGCCCGCCGCGACCGGACGGAGCCGGACGGAAGGCAACCCGAACGACGCGGCAACGTCGCACTGAACTTACCACAAACGGGGGGCGGAACGGCGCCCGGCGCCCGCGGTATGATCGACATGACGGTGCCGACCGACTGGGCGCGCACCGAGGAGATTGCGAAGATGCCGAAGCCCGAAGAGGCTCAGTCTGCACCGACGCGCCCCGGCGGCGCATTGGCGCGAGCGCGACCCGCCGATCTGACCGGCGAAGAGCTGAGCAAGGACGCGATCCGGGCGATCGAGGAGGGACGGGCGGACCACGCCGCCGGTCGCACCTTCACCCTGGCCGAGATCAAGCGCGAATTGGAGATGGACTCCTGATCCATCCTCCGCCGTTCCCGCACCCGATCGCGTTCACCGTCGGCGGTACGCCTCACGCCGATGGAGAATGGCGTCGACTTCCACCGCGCCCTCGTCTGACCGCCTGAAAGAACACACGCCAGTCGCCGACGCGCAGACGAAGGCCCGCTCGGGTCCACAGGGGCTTGACGTCGCCGGCGCCAGTCTCGGCGTACCGCTCGATACCGGCGACGATGCGCACGCGTGTCGGCGGATCGATTCGGCGCAAATCGCGACGCGCCCGGGCCGAGAACAGGACAACCGCCTCGGTCAACGCTTCCACCGTCGCCGATGTCCGCCGCCGCGCGCGGCGCGCTCGGCCACCGGCCCGCCCATCGTCGCCTTCGGCTCCGCTGGGCGCCAACCAACCCTCCAGGAGTCCGCGCCGTGCTACGGCGCAAACTCCTACCTCCCGCCCTGCCGCCGGTCGAGAATCGCCTCGATGCGGTCCATCGTGCGGTCCATCCGGGCGACGAGGGCGTCATAGGGGGCGTGAGTGGCCAGATCGATGCCGTACTCGCCGAGCAGCTCGCAGGCATAGCGCGAGCCGCCGGCCGAGAGCACCTCGAGGTAGTCGTCGCGCACCTGCGGGTCGCCGGCGAGGAAGCGCTCGGCGAACAGGGCGGCGGCGGCGATGGAGGTGGCGTACTGGAAGACGTAGAAGTTGCCGTAGAAGTGGGGGATGAACATCCACTCGACGGCATAGGCGGGGTCGATGGCCATGACCCCGGCGTCGGCGCCGTGGTAGCGGCGCAGCAGCGAGCCGTACATGCCGGTCATCTTCTCGCCCGACAGCGCCTCGTTCGCCTCGACCGTCTCGTGGATGGCCAGCTCGAACTCGGCGAACATGACCTGCCGGAAGAACGTGCCGCGGATGCCCTCGAGCACCGTGCCCAGGTAGAAGAGGCGTTCGTCGTCGCCGATGTCCTGGCCCAGCAGGTGCTCCTGCAGCAGGATCTCGTTGGTGATGGAGGCGATCTCGGCCGTGAACGTGGGATAGCCGCACGTCTCCCAGGGCTGCCGCTCGTTGGCGAGCCGCGTGTGGATGGCGTGCCCCCACTCGTGGGTGAAGGTCGAGAGGTCGGTGAACCGGTCGTTGTGGTTCAGCAGCAGGTAGGGGTGGACGTCGTAGACGTCGCCGAACATGTACGCGCCCGGCGCCTTGCCGCTCTGCGGGTAGACGTGCATCCAGCGGCCCTCGAGCCCCTCGCGCAGCAGCGCCTGGTAGTGGGGGCCGAGGGGCGCCGTCGACTCGAGGGTGAGGGCGGCCGACTCGTCGATGCCGAACTCGCGGTCGAGCGCGGCCAGCGGCGGGTAGATGTCGTAGTAGTGGAGGTCGTCGAGGCCCAGCATGCGCTGCCGGATGCGGAAGTAGCGGTGCAGCGACGGCAGGTGGCGGCCGGCCGCGTCGAGCAGGGTGCGGTAGACGGCGGCGGGGATGTTGGGGCCGGCCAGCGCCGCCTCGAGCGAGCTGCCGAAGCGCCGCGCCCGGGCGTGGAAGACGTGGGCCTTGACCTGCGTGTCGAGAAGCTGCCCGACCGTCGCCTCGTAGGTCTTCCACGCGCCCCAGAAGCGGTCGAACACGAGCTCGCGGTCGGCGCGCACGGGCGACGCCCGGTGCACGGTGTAGGCGGACTGGTCGAGGGTGACCTGCTCGCCGGTGGACAGGGTGACGGTGGGGAACGCCATGTCCGAGCTGGTCAGCAGGGCGTAGATGCGCTCGGGGCCCTGCACGACGGGGCCGGTGGCCGCGATGACCTGCTCGGACTCGTCCGACAGGGTGTGCGGGGCGTGCCGCAGGGTGTCGCGCAGGTTGAACGCGTGCGGGGCGAGGCCCGGCTCGTCGGCGATGAAGCGCTCGATGGTCTCGGCGCCGACGCGCAGCAGCTCGGGCGAGACGAACGCGACGGTCTCGCCGAACCGCGAGCGGAGGGAGGCGGCGAGGCCGCGGCGCTCCTGCGCCGCCGCCACCCGGCGGTCCTCGTCGGCCTTGAGGAACGCGTGGACGAAGAGCCGCGACAGCTCCTTGTCGGTGGCGGAGACGGCGTCGAGGGCTTCGCGCAGGGTCGCGGCGCTCTCGCCGAGGCGCCCCTGGTAGCCGGCGAGCGACTCGACCCGCTTCTCGAGGTCGGTGCGGGCCGTGTTCCAGGCGTCGACGTCGGGGTAGATCTCGCCGAGGTCCCACTCGATCTGCTCGGGCGGGGACGGCTCGACTTCGGTGGCGGTGGCTGTCGTCGTCATCGTCAGTGGTTCACGCGTTCGTTTTGGGGGTCAGGACTGCTCGGTCGGATCCGGGGCGGGGCCGGAGCCCCTTCCCCGAAACGGAACGCTCGCCGGGCACCGAAGACAAGGACAGCGATCGCGAAGTCCGGGGGGCAGACGCTTATCACCCCTGCCCGTTGCCCGTGAGCTGCCGCAGCACGAACGGCAGGATGCCGCCGTGCCGGTAGTAGGCCAGCTCGTCGGGGGTGTCGATGCGCACCCGCGCCGAGAACTCGCGAACCGCGCCGTCGGGGGCGGTCGCGCGCACCCGTACGTCGCCGCGCGGGACGAGGCCGTCGGCGATGCCGCTGATGTCGAACGTCTCGCGGCCGGTCAGGCCGAGCCCGGCCGCGCTCTCGCCGTCCCGGAACTCGAGCGGCAGGACCCCCATGAACACGAGGTTGCTGCGGTGGATGCGCTCGAAGCTCGCGGCCACGACGGCGCGGACCCCGAGCAGCCGCGTCCCCTTGGCCGCCCAGTCGCGCGACGAGCCCGAGCCGTACTCGCGGCCCGCGAGGACGACGAGGGGCACCCCGGCCGCCTGGTAGCGCATGGCCGCGTCGTAGATGCTCATCTGCTCGCCGTCGGGCTGGTAGCGGGTCCAGCCGCCCTCGGTGCCCGGCGCGAGCTGGTTGCGGAGGCGGATGTTGCCGAAGGTGCCCCGCATCATCACCTCGTGGTTGCCGCGGCGGCTGCCGAAAGAGTTGAAGTCCTTGGGCTCGACGCCGCGCGAGATGAGGTACGCCCCGGCGGGGCCGTCGGCGGGGATGGCCCCGGCCGGCGAGATGTGGTCGGTGGTGACGCTGTCGCCGAGGAGGGCGAGCACCCGCGCGCCGCGCACGTCCTCGGGGGGCGCGGGCTCGGGGGCGAGGTCCTCGAAGAAGGGCGGGTTGCGCACGTAGGTCGACGCGTCGTCCCAGGCGAAGCGCTGGCCCTCGGGCGCCGGCAGCCCCCGCCACCGCTCGTCGCCGTCGAAGACGCCGCGGTACTTGTCGGTGAACTGCTCGGTGCGGACGGCGGCGGTCATCGCGGCCTGGATCTCGGCCGCCGACGGCCAGAGGTCGGCGAGGAAGACGTCGTTGCCGTCGCGGTCCTGCCCGAGGGGGGCGCTCGTCAGGTCGACGGTCATCGAGCCGGCCAGCGCGTAGGCGACGACCAGCGGCGGCGACGCCAGGTAGTTGGCGCGCACCTGCGGCTGCACGCGGCCCTCGAAGTTGCGGTTGCCGCTGAGCACCGAGGTCACCACGAGGTCGCGCGACCGCACCTCGGCGGAGATGGCCTCGGGCAGGGGCCCGCTGTTGCCGATGCAGGTGGTGCAGCCGTAGCCGACGAGGTTGAAGCCGAGCTCGGCGAGCGGCGCCAGCAGGCCCGCCGCCTCGAGGTACTCGGTGACCACCATCGACCCCGGGGCGAGGCTCGTCTTCACCCACGGCTTCGGCTTCAACCCCCGCGCGGCCGCCTTCCGGGCGAGCAGGCCGGCCGCGATCATCACGCTCGGGTTCGACGTGTTGGTGCAGCTCGTGATGGCCGCCACCACCACCGCGCCGTGGTCGAGGCCGGCCCGTCGCCGGCGGGGCGGACGGTGGCGCCGGGCAGCAGCGTGTCGAGGGCCCGGGTGAAGGCGGTCGCCGCCTGCCCGAGGGGCACCCGGTCCTGGGGGCGCTTGGGCCCTGCGATGCTCGGCTCGACGTCGCCGAGATCGAACTCGACGACGTCGGCGTAGACGGGGTCGTCGGCCGGCGCCCCGAACATGCCCTGGGCCCGGGCGTAGGCGTCGACCAGGGCCACCTGCCCCTCGTCGCGCCCGCTCAGCCGGAGGTAGTCGAGGGTCATCTGGTCGATGGGGCAGATGGCCACCGTCGACCCGTACTCGGGCGACATGTTGCCGAGGGTCGCCCGGTCGGCGAGGGTCAGCGCCGCGAGCCCGGGGCCGAAGAACTCGACGAACTTGCCGACGACGCCGTGCTGCCGCAGCCGCTCGGTGATGGTCAGCACGAGGTCGGTGGCCGTCGTCCCCTCGGGCAGCCGGCCGACGAGCTTGAACCCCACCACCTCGGGGATGAGCATCGAGATGGGCTGCCCCAGCATCGCCGCCTCGGCCTCGATGCCGCCCACGCCCCAGCCGACGACGCCGAGGCCGTTGACCATGGTGGTGTGCGAGTCGGTCCCCACCAGGGTGTCGGGGTAGGCCATGGGCGGGCCGCCGCCGTTCCCGCCCACGCACACCGCCCGGGCCAGGTACTCCAGGTTCACCTGGTGCACGATGCCGGTGTCGGGGGGAACCACCCGGAAGTTGTCGAACGCCTGCTGGCCCCACTTGAGGAACGAGTAGCGCTCGCGGTTGCGCGAGAACTCGAGCCGCGCGTTCAGGTCGAACGCGTCCGCCCCCCGGTAGTGGTCGACCTGCACCGAGTGGTCGATGACCAGCTCGGCCGGCTGCAGGGGGTTGATGCGCGCGGGGTCGCCGCCGAGGCGGGCCACCCCGTCCCGCATCGCCGCCAGGTCCACCACCGCGGGCACCCCGGTGAAGTCCTGCAACAGGACCCGGGCCGGCATGAACGCGATCTCCTTCGTGGCCCCGGCGGCGGGGTCCCACTCGGCGAGGGCGCGGATGTCGTCGGCGGCGACGCTGCCGCCGTCCTCGCGGCGCAGGAGGTTCTCGAGCAGGACCTTCAGCGAGTACGGCAGCCGCGCGACCCGGGGGAACCCGGCGCGCTCGAGCGCCTCGAGGCTGTGGTACGAAACCGTGGCGTCGCCGGCCGACAGGGTGGAGAGCGTGCCAAACGTGTTGCTCATGGGCGTCTTTCTTCAGGAGTGTTCCGGGGCCGTTGAACCCCGTCGGCGGGGTCCGAACAACCCCTCATTGTCGTTCACGCCTGGATGGGGCGCAACCCGACCGGTCGATACGATAGTGACTCCGTTTCGGGGCTGGCACAGTCGAGGTCCCGATCCGGGCCTCTGGCGGTGCTGGTAGGATGGTTTCGGGAGGTGCGGTCGGTGATCTACTGCATCATCGGAAACAACCTGGGGCCATATGTCGAGCGGGTCTTCCCCAAGGACGATCGGATTGCCCTCGGGGACTCGCAGTGGCTGGTGCGATCGGACGACTCGACCACCAGGTTCGTCTGGGAACGCATCGTCACCGAGGCCGACGCTCCGGCGACACCGTCCGGCATCGTGCTCGCCGTTCACGGCTACTACGGCTTCCGTGAACCGTCGATCTGGGAATGGCTCGTCGCGAAACGCAGGGTCGACAATGGCTCTTGATCCTGGCAGGCCGCAGGACCAGGGCGAGAGCACGCCGGACCAGCACCCGACATCGCCGCCGCCCGGGCTGCAGGCCGACCAGCACAGCTGGGTGCTGCAGACCATCATGGAGCTGCAGAAGACCGTGGGGAAGCTGACAGGGACCGTCGAGAGCCTGACCCGCACGGTCGAGAAGCAGTCCACGAAGATCGACGCCCTTCGCGACGACCTGACCAAGGTTCTCACTTCGATCAGGACCGCTTACGTGATTCTCGGCGTCGTCGGTTCGTTGATCGCATTCGCGCTGTACCGATTGCCGACGATCATCGAGAGGCTGCCGGCGATCATGGAAGCCCTCCGCGCGGGAGGGCCGGGAGCCAGCCCCTGAAGGAGACCCGGCGGGGCCCCCGGAAGCGGCCGGGGCCCGACCGGTCGAGCGGCGGGCGCAGCCCAGCCAACACCATGGCGTGGCGACCGGCTTCATCCCGTTGAAGTCGAACCCGTCGAGCTCACGGCGACGCCTCCCCGAAGACCTGAGCCTCGAACGTGTGGACGGCGGCGCCGGTCCGCCACGCGTCGGCCGGCAGCCCCGCCTTGACGCAGGTCTGCGAGAGAAAGGCCTCGCGGTCCCAGCCCCACTCCCCCGCCACCTGCGGGAGCAGGAGGGCGCGGTGCGGGCCCTGCTCGATCATCACCCCGTGCCTCCCCACCTCCGTCTCGGCCGGATCGGACACCCGGCGGAACGGAGTGAGAACGGAGATCTCGAGGCGCACGGCCGGCAGGTCGGAAAGCGGCAGGGGCGGAAAGCGCGGATCGCGGGTCGCGGCGTCCGCGGCGCACCGGGCCACCACCTCGGCGAGGGGCTCGTCGTCCTCGATCGACCCGATGCAGCCCCGCAGCCGGCCGCCGAGCTGGATGGTCACGAATGCGGCGGCCGGCTCGCCGAGGGCGCCGGGAGACGGGAGCCGCGCGACCTCCCGGTCTTCGAGCGTGGCCGCGATGGCGCGGCGCGCGTGGCGAAGCAAACGCTGCTGATCGTGCGGCCCGAGCATCAACAACCCCGCCGTCGCGAAGCCCGCGTCATCAGCCCGAAGGCCGGGGCAAGGCAGTGACCGGGCCGCGCAAACATCAGGCGATGGCCGTCCCCGGCAGCCCGTCCGCACCGGGCGCCTCGCCATCGCCGCTCCGTTCGAACGTGGCGGCCAGGTAGCCGACCACGGCGGACTTGTCGCCCGAGACGTCGCCCGAGTCGGCGCGGCGCAGCACCCGCGCCCGGTCGGCCCCGAGCCGGGCCGCGGCCAGCATGACGGCGATGGCCGCGCCGCCGCCGCAGGCCACGTACCGGCCGCGGTCGTTGAGCGGATAGCTCTCGTACTCCGACAGCAGGCCGTCGGCGTCGAAGCGGGCGACGTGGTCGACGACGACCTGGTCGAGGGCGGCGGCGCGGGCCGCCTCGAAGTAGTGCGAGAGGTCGGTGCTCGCCACCAGCAACGGCGTGAGCCCCGCGCACGCCTCGGCGAGGGCGTCGGCCAGGGCCTCGATGGTCGGGCGCTCCTGGTACCCGAGAAGCAGCGGCACGATCGGGACGCCGGGCAGCACCTCCTGCAGGAACGGAAGCTGCATCTCCAAGGCGTGCTCGCGGTCGTGGGCTGCCGGATGCGTGCCGACGACGGGCGACGCGAGCAGCCGGTCGGCGACGGCGGCCTCGACGGCCACCCTGCCGAGCGGCGTCTCGAACGCCCCGGCCGGCCAGATCGCCACGCCCTCGAAGCCGTGATAGTGGGACGGGCCGACGAGGAGGACGACGTCGTAGGGGCGGCCCGCGACGGCGCGGTAGGCGTGGGCCGCGACCGGGCCGGAGTAGACGAGCCCGGCGTGGGGCGCGATGACGGCGACGACCTCACCGGCCGGCGTCGGCCCCGCCTCTGCCCCGGCGAGATGGTCATCCACCGCCTCCCGCAGGGCCGGGACGGTCCCCGGATACCAGGTGCCCGCCACCGCCGCGGGCCGGATCGGGTCGGACGACTGGAAACGCATCGGCACCTCGGAACCTGCAGCCCCGCAACCCTCGCCTCGCGACTCGGCCCGACGCCCTGCGGCACTGCCGCCCCCGGCGCTACCGCTTGCGGCGCTTCTTCCTGGTCGCCTTGCCAACGTCACCATGGACACGCCGGGCGACCACGCTGCCTTCCGGGGCAGGAACCCCGGTCAGGGTTCGGGTGCGTCCCGCGGCGCGCCGCCCCTCTCCGGCTCCGGAAGCGGGGGGACCGTACCCGCGGGGTCGCTCGGCGGCACGCCGAAACCGAGGGACAGGGCGATGCGCACGCCGATGTAGACGAACAGCGTGAGAATCGCCGGGGCCCCCATGACGAGCCAGAACGGGTCGAGGGTCAGCCCCACGAAGAGCGACATCGCGCCGAGGATCAGCATGATGCCGACCATCCACGGCGGGTGCTTGAACAGCGGTCGCTGGTCGCTCATGACGCCGCCCGATTGTCGCACACCGCCGGCCGCGGGCGCGTACCGACCGGGAACGCAGCGGCGACCGGGCTGCAGACCGTGGCGGAGTCTCCTGGGCGCGTGCCCGCCGGGAACGCGGTGGCGGCCGGGCTGCAGACCGTGGCGGAGTCTCGCGGGCGCGTGCCGGAAAACGCCGGTGCTACACTTGTCGCGTCTTCCCATGGAGACGGGCCCCGGCCGTGCTCCGGCGATGCGCGCCGGCAACGTCCGACCGGATGCCGCGCGGGTTGGCTCCGCACCTGAAGGACCTGGATCGGCAATCGGGAGAAGTGCCATGAGATCGCGCAGGGGACGGTTGATGACGATGGCGGCGCTGACGGGCCTCGGGATCGTGGGTATCGGCGCCGCCGGTATCGGCGGCGGCGCCGCCGCCAACGACTATACCGAGGAGATCGAGGCGTGGCGGGTCGACCGCGAGGCGCGGCTGAAGGCCGACGACGGCTGGCTCACGGTGTCGGCCCTGTTCTTCCTGC
The DNA here is from genome assembly GCA_965207675.1 of Vicinamibacterales bacterium. Lineage (GTDB taxonomy): Bacteria > Acidobacteriota > Vicinamibacteria > Vicinamibacterales > UBA8438 > JAJEEA01. Next base: position 117,187 of record CBDBMY010000011.1, on the reverse strand, counting down.
CCGAGGGCGAGAGCCGCTTCGGGTCGAGCCCGCGCAACGACCTCGTCCTCCCCGCCGCGTTCCCGGCCGAGGCCGGTGTGCTCGAGCGGCGCGGCCGCACCGTGTCGGTGCGGGCGGCGGAGGGCCGGACACTGACCGTCGACGGCAAGTCCGTGGCCGCGGCCCAGCTCTACCCGGCCGAGGGTCGGGTCACCCTGACCGAGGGCCCGGTGTCGTTCTGGGTGCACGAGAGCGGCGAGCGGCTCGCGATTCGCGTCCGCGACACCGAGGCGGCCATCCGCCGGAACTTCACCCGCCTCGAGTGGTACCCGGTCGACGAGCGGTTCCGGGTGCGGGGGAAGTTCACGCCGCACGACGAGCCGATGACCGTGAGGACCATGAACATCCTCGGCGACATCGAGACCTACGAGAGCACCGGTCACGTCACCTTGACCGTGGCCGGCCGCGAGGTGCGGATGCTGCCGGTGAACTCGGGCGGCCAGCTCTGGTTCATCCTGCGCGACCTGACCAGCGGCGACGAGACGTACCCCGCCGCGCGGTTCCTGTACGCCGACGCCCCCGACGCCGACGGGTGGACGACGGTCGACTTCAACAAGGCCTACAACCCGCCGTGCGCGTTCAACCCGCACACCACGTGCCCCCTGCCCCCGCCCGACAACCGGCTCGAGGTCCGGGTCGAGGCGGGAGAAAAGAACTATCTCGGCCCCGGCGCGCACTAGCGGCAGCCCGCGCCGTTCCCCGGCGCCGTGCCGTTGACGATCGATCGATCCTTCCCTGGACCCGTTGGGAGACGTTTGCCCATGTGTCGACACGCCCCACTGCATCGTTCCTTGAACCGCCCCCGCCGGCGACTCGCACCGATTGCGTGCCTGGCCGTGCTCGGCGCCGCCGGCGTCGGCGCGCAGACCCGGACGTCGGACGGCCCGTGGCAGAGCTACGGGACGGACGACGGTGAATGGCGGAGCTACGCGGGTGACACCGCAGGCACGAAGTACTCGCCGCTCGACCAGGTCGACGCGGGCAACTTCGAGCGGCTCGAGGTCGCCTGGGAATGGACGACGGCCGACGCCGTGCTCAGCCGGTCGACCCCGGGCGGCGGCGAGTGGCGGGCGCCGCGCGAGGCCATCGTCGAGTCGCTGGTGGCGGACACGCCCGACCTGTACCGCGAGGGCCAGTCGCCGAACCCGTCGCGGCTGCAGGCGACGCCGCTGATGGTGGACGGCGTGCTCTACTTCAACACGCCCCTCTCGCAGGGGGTCGCGGTCGACGCGGCGACGGGCGAGACGCTCTGGGTGTTCAACCCGAAGAGCTACGAAGAGGGGACGCCGTCGATGAGCGGCCCGTGGACGCAGCGCGGGGTCGCGTACTGGACCGACGGCGAGGGCGACGAGCGCATCTACTGGGGCACCGGCAACGGACGGCTGGTCTGCGTGCAGGCCGGGACGGGGCGGCCCTGCCCCGACTTCGGGCCCGACGGCAGCGGCATGGTGGACGCGACGGTCGGCATCCCGCGGGCCGACCGCGGGGCGCGCGACTACCTCAACGCCATGCTCTACTCCATCAACTCGCCGCCCATCGTGGTGCGCGACCGCGTGATCCACGGCTCGCAGATCGCCGACGTGCGCATCACGAAGGAGGCCCCGCCGGGGTGGGTGCGCGCGTGGAACGTGCGGACCGGCGAGCACGCGTGGGACTTCCACACCGTGCCGAACAGCCCCGACGAGTACGGCGCCGACACCTGGCTGAACGAGTCGTGGCGCTACTCGGGCAACGCCAACGTGTGGTCGATGCTGGCCGGCGACGACGAGCTGGGCCACGTGTACCTGCCCACCGGCGCCCCGACCAACGACTACTACGGCGCCGACCGGCCCGGCGACAACCTGTTCTCGCAGTCCATCATCGCCGTCGACGTCGAGACCGGGCAGCGGGCCTGGCACTTCCAGGCGGTGCACCACGGGCTGTGGGACTACGACTTCCCGACCCACCCCAACCTCGTCGACGTCACCGTCGACGGCCGCCCGGTGAAGGCCCTCGCGCAGGTGAGCAAGCAGGGGTTCGTCTACGTCTTCGACCGCGTGACCGGCGAGCCCGTCTGGCCCATCGAGGAAAGGCCGGTGCCGCAGCGCACGAACCTGCCGGGCGAGTTGCCGGCGCCGACGCAGCCGTTCCCCACCCGGCCGCCGCCGTTCGAGTACCAGGGGGTCACCGTCGACGACCTCGTCGACTTCACGCCCGAGATCCGGGCGATGGCGATGGAGGCGGTCGCCGACTTCCAGCTCGGCCCGCTGTTCACGCCGCCGCTGCACGGCGTCGACGGCGGCGTCCAGGGCACCATCCAGCGGCCGGCCATCGACGGCGGCGCCAACTGGGGCGGGGCCGGCGTCGACCCCGAGACGGGACTGCTCTACGTGCCGTCGCAGAACCGGTTCTCGGTGCTGCACTTCTACACGCCGGACCCCGCCGACGGCGGCACCATGCCGTTCACGCAGGGCCCCTTCGGCGGCGGCCGGCAGCCGAGGATGCCCCAGGGGCTGCCGCTGTTCAAGCCGCCCTACTCGCGCATGACCGCGATAGACCTGAACACCGGCGACATCGCCTGGATGGAGCCGAACGGCGACGGCGACCGCTTCCGCAACCACCCGCTGCTGCGCGACCTCGACCTGCCGCCGCTCGGCGGCGACGGTCGCGGGGGGCCGCTGGTGACGAAGACCCTGCTCGTCAGCGCCCTCACCGCCGGCGGCAGCGACGGCGGCCCCCGGCTCGTCGCGCGCGACAAGGCCACGGGCCGCATCGTCGGCTCGGTCGACCTGCCGAGCGGCGCCGTCGGCACCCCGATGACCTACCTGGCCGGCGACCGGCAGCACATCGCCCTGACCGTCGGCGGGGGCCCGCGGCTGATCGCGCTCGCGCTGCCCGAGCGGGAGCCTGCGCCATAGAACGGCGCGGGCTGGCTCACCTGAACACCAAACGACGAATTGGCAGCCCGAGCATTCTGGGACGCGATGGCGGCGTCTGCGCCGTAGTAGCTGAGCCACCGTGGGGCGACTCCGTCGACCGGACCCGCGCATCGATCACCGTGCGCGGGCGGCCAGCTCGACCATCGCGGGCAGGCTCATGGCCCGGACGTCCTGCGCGAGGGGGAAGCTCTCGGCGCCGCCGTGCACCACGAACCTGCGCGCCGGCTGGAGATCCGCGCACGCGCTGTGGAATCCACGGCTGACCCGGGGCGCGGAGCTGCGCTTGATCTCGATCGCCCAGGTCTCCCCCGCCCCGACCTCGACGACGAAGTCGATCTCCGCGCCGCCGGCGGTGCGGTAGTAGCCGCAGGACGCGCGGGCGGGCAGGACCCCGGCGATGTTCTCGATGACGAAGCCCTCCCAACTGCCGCCGACGACGGGATGTCCGAAGAGGTCGTCGACGGTCCCGATGCCCAGAAGCGCGTGGCAGATGCCGCTGTCCCGGATGTAGACCTTCGGCGCCTTGACGAGGCGCCGGCCGACGTTGGACGTCCACGGCTGGAGTCGCCGAACCAGCAGGAGATCGACCAGCAGGTCCAGATACCTGCCGACGGTGACCCCGTTGACGTCGAGCCCACGCGCGAGCGCCGAGGCATTGTGCGTCTGGCCCTGGTTGTGCGCGAGCATCGTCCAGAATCGGCGGAGGGTCTCGGCGGGAATGCGCGGACCGAACTGGGGAATGTCGCGTTCGAGGTAGGTGCGGATGAAGGCGACGCGCCAATCGAGGCTCTCGGCGTCACCGGAGGCGACGTAGCTCTCCGGGAAGCCGCCCCGGCACCAGAGCCGACGTTGCTCGGCGGCCGGGACTTCCGTCAACCCGAAGGCATGCAGCTCGCAGTGGGCGACCCGGCCCGCGAGGGTCTCGCCGGACTGTCTCAAGAGCTCGATCGACGCCGAGCCGAGCAGCAGGAACATCCCCGCCCGCTTCCCGGCCAGCCGGCGCCCGTCGATGATGCCGCGCAAGGGGGCGAACAGCCCCGGCGCGCGGTGCACCTCGTCGAGAATCACCAGGCGCTCGGCATTCTCGGCGCAGTACTGCTCGATGTCGCTGATCTTGGCGAGATCGCTCGGCAGCTCCAGATCCACGTAGACAGCGGCGCGCTCCCCCGCCACCTCCCGGGCCAAGGTCGTCTTGCCGACCTGCCGCGGCCCGATCAGCACGACCGCGGGGTTGCTGTCCAGGAGCCGGTGAAGGGAGGCCTTCAGCCGTCTATCGATCATGAGCCATGTAAATCTAACTCATGAGTCAAGATTTGCATAGTTATTGATCGTCGTTGACGACTGCATCCGTCGGAGTCGGAAGGCGGCAGCTCGACCGCCGGTTGCCGCGGGCCTCCGTGCCGGTTTCGTCCGCCCCGACGACGGCCCGAACCCGCCGGCCGCCGGCGTCTGCTACCATTCCCCGCCGTGTCCAACCCCCTGACGCGGGCCGACGTCGACCGCATCGCGCGGCTCGCCCACCTCGAGCTGACCGAGTCGGAGGCGGAGCAGTTCACCCGCCAGCTCGGCGACATCCTCGCGTATTTCGAGCGGCTGAACCGCATCGACACCGCGGGGGTCGCGGCCACCACCCACCCCGTCACGTCGACCCCGGTCATGCGCGACGACGAGCCGCGTCCCTCGATGCCGGTGGACGACGCGTTCGGCAACGCGCCGGACCGCGGGGGAGAGCGGCTGTTCCGCGTGCCCAAGGTCATCGGCTGATGGAGCTCTCCTCGCTCGCGACCATCGCGGACGTGCGGGCCGCGCTGCGCGACGGCGCGACCGCGGTGGACGTCTGCACCGAGTTTCTCGACCGCATCGCGGCCCGCGACGGAGACCTGCGGGCCTTCAACCACACCGCCGCCGACCGGGCCCTGGAACGGGCGGCGGAGATCGACGGGCGGGGACCCGACGCGCCGGAGCTGCCACTGCTCGGGATCCCGATCGCGGTCAAGGACAACATCTGCACCCGCGGGCTGCCGACCACCGCGTCGTCGCGCATCCTCGCCGGCTATGTCCCGCCCTACGACGCGACGGTCGTCGAGCGGCTGACCGCGGCCGGGGCCGTGGTCATCGGCAAGACCAACTGCGACGAGTTCGCGATGGGGTCGACGACCGAGCACTCGGTGACGGGCTCGACCCGCAACCCGTGGGACCCGGCCCGCGTCCCCGGCGGTTCGAGCGGGGGCTCGGCCGCGGCGGTGGCGGCGCGGCTCGCCCCGGCGGCGCTGGGCTCGGACACCGGCGGCTCGATTCGCCAGCCCGCCGCGTTCTGCGGCATCGTGGGACTGAAGCCGACCTACGGGCGGGTATCGCGCTACGGGCTGCTGGCGTTCGCCTCGTCGCTCGACCAGATCGGACCGTTCGGGCTGACCGTGGCCGACGCCGCCGCCCTGCTGCAGGCGATCGCCGGTCCGGACCCGAGGGACGCCACCTCGGCCGCCTCGGTCGTCCCCGCCTTCGCCGCGGCCGAGCCGTTGCGGAGACCGACGGTCGGCGTGCCGTGGGCGATCCTGGAGAGCGGCGTCGACGCCGGCGTCGCCTCGGCGTTCGAGGCGGCCGTCGACACCCTGCGGGGCATGGGTGCGACCATCGTCGACGTCCCCCTCCCCCACGCCGAGTACGCGGTGCCGACGTACTACATCGTCGCGCCGGCCGAGGCCAGCTCGAACCTGGCCCGCTACGACGGCGTGCGCTACGCCTACCGGGCGCCCCTCGACGAGAAGGACGCGACCCTGGACGGGATGTACGACCGCACGCGCCACGACGGGTTCGGCGACGAGGTCAAGCGGCGGATCATGCTCGGCACCTATGCCCTGAGCGCCGGCTACTACGACGCCTACTACCTGAAGGCGCAGCAGGTGAGGACGCTCATCCGGAACGACTACGACGCGGCTTTCGAGCAGGTCGACGCCGTCGCCATGCCGACCACCCCGACCACCGCGTTTCGGCTCGGCGAGCGCTCGGACGATCCGCTGCAGCTCTACGTGGGGGACGTCTTCACGGCCAGCGCCAACCTCACCGGGCTGCCCGCCGTCAGCGTTCCCTGCGGCAGGGACGACGCGGGGCTGCCGGTCGGCCTGCAGCTCATCGGCCGCGCTTTCGACGAGGAAACACTGATTGGAATCGGCGCGGCGTACGAGGAGCAGGCGCCGTGGTGGCGCGAACCGCCGGCAGCGGGCGCCGGCGTTCCGGAAGACTAGTGGGGGTGGTCGAGCCGTGGGGCCCGGGCGCACCCCGGCGAAGCCGGCGATCACTCCTGGTTGGCGGACTGCTCCAGAAGCTCGGGAGTCTTGAGCTGATCGGCGGGCCCCCGCGGCACCGTCGGCGGAAGGTAGCGCGCCCCCGAGCCGAGGCGGTCGTCGAGGCTGCGGACGACCCGACTGCGCTTGTCGATGGGTCGGAGCTTGGTGAAGCCGACCAGGACGCAGAAGCCGAGAAACACGGCGAGGAGAAAGACGGTCGAGAAGCCCAGCCCCTGCAGCAACCCCAGCAAGACCGACAGCATGTCACTCACGAGATAGCCTCCGGCAGCTCGTAGACCACCAGACCCTGCTCGACTTCTTCCATCGCGACGCGTTCGAGGCGGACCGCGACCTCGGGCCGCTCGCCGGTCTCGGGGTCGGGCCGCAACGGCTCGAGCCGCGGCAGGGCCCCGCGCCGCAGCTGCTTCGCGCGTTGCGCGGCCACGTCCACGAACAGGAACCGGTTGTCCACCGGCGGCATCGGCTCTTCCGGAACGCGCGGCATCGGGACGGGCTGGGAAGCCGCGGCCGGTTCGTCCCGGTCTTCCGACAGCTCGTCGAAGTCGTCGTGCATGGCAGAGATCGTACTCCAAAAGGCGCCGCCGCGTCGACCGGACGCGGACGCCGCGCCGGCCTGCCCCGGGCGTCACGTCGGCCCGTCGGCGAGGACGCCGGGCGGCCCGGTCACGCCCGCGGCGCCTCCCGGTCCGGGGCTGTCGCGGCGCTCCCGGGAAGCGGGACCGCCCGGTACCATTCGCCGTCGAGCAGGTAGTGGGTCGGCCGGTCCCGGAAGTACACGGTGCGACCCCCGTGGGAGTCCCGGACCGTGACGATGTCACGGGCGTCGACCGCGGCCATCGGCCCCGGTTCTCGCGTGATGGAAGTCGGCATCCTCGACTCTCGTTCCCGGCGGTGGCCGGGCGCGGCCTTGCGGCTGCTACAACCGCAGGGGTCGGCTCTCCGCGTGGCCGCGCCGGTGGTTCGGGCCAGTCGGGACAGTATGGACGAAAACTAAGCATGTGTCAATAACTAAACCTGATCATAACAGACTAAGCTACTGGATACTCCTGGCGAGCGGTCGTCGTGTACGATCATGAGCGTATGCAGGCCCCGAGCCGGAGCGGCCCGACCTCGCGCGCAACGGCCCGCCGGTGCCCCTCGCCAGACCGACGGCCGTCGCCTCGGGCCTCGCATGTCGCGGCACCGTCGGGCGAATGACGACGGCGCCGCCGGCCGACGGTTTCGCCATCGGTTCCACGGCCACCGATCCCATGAAGCTCCTGTTCATCGGCGACATCGTCGGCAAGGCGGGCCGGGCTCTGACCCGGCGAGGGGTGTCGGCGCTCGTCGAGCGGCACGAGGTCGACCTGGTGATCGCCAACGTCGAGAACGCGGCCGGCGGCAACGGCATCACCCGCGAGATCGGCGAGAGCCTGCGCGACCACGGCATCGAGGTGATGACCTCGGGCAACCACATCTGGGACAAGAAGGAGGCCCTCGACTACATCGGCCTGGAGCCGCGGCTCATCCGGCCCGCCAACTACCCGGCCGGGGCGCCCGGCGCCGGTCACGTGGTGGTCACCGCTCGGTCAGGAGAGCAGGTCGGGGTGATCAACGTGATGGGGAGGGTGTTCATGGCCCCCCTCGACAACCCGTTCGCGGTGGTGCGGCGGGAGATCGAGGCGGTGCGCGAGGCCGCCCGCGTCATCCTCGTCGACTTCCACGGCGAGGCGACGTCCGAGAAGATCGCGATGGGCTGGCACCTCGACGGCGAGGTGACGGCGGTGGTCGGCACCCACACCCACGTGCAGACGGCGGACGAGCGGGTGCTCCCGAAGGGCACCGCGTACATCACCGACGTCGGCATGACCGGGCCCCACGACTCGGTGCTCGGGGTCGAGAAGGGGGTCGTGCTGCGCCGCTTCCTCACCGCCCTGCCCGGGCGATTCGACACCGCCCGCGGCGACCCGCGCCTGCACGGCGTCCTCGTGACCGCCGATCCCGCGACCGGACGCGCGACGGCCATCGAGCGGCTGAGCCTCACCCCCGCCGACCTGGAGGCGCCGCCGGCGCCGGTCTTCCCGTGAGCGCCGACCCCACCCTGCCCTTCGACGCGCCGACGCGCGGCCGCCGGCCGGCGCGGCAGGTCGTCACCGTCAGCGAGCTGACCACCCGCATCCGGATGCTGCTGGAGTCGGCGCACGCCAACGTGTGGGTCGAGGGCGAGATAGCCAACTGCCGGCGGTGGAAGACGACCGGGCACCTGTACTTCACCTTGCGCGACGAGAACGCCCAGATCAGGGCGGTGATGTTCCGGTCGGCGGCGCGGTACCTGCGCTTCGCGCCCGAGGACGGGCTGCGAGTCGTGGCCCGGGGCCGGATAACCGTCTACGATCCGAAGGGCGAGTACCAGATCGTCTGCGAGCACCTGCAGCCCCAGGGCCTCGGGGCGCTGCAGCTGGCGTTCGACCAGCTGAAGCGCAAGCTCGAGGCGGAGGGCCTGTTCGCCCGCGAGCGGAAGCGTCCGCTGCCGGTGCTGCCGCGGCAGATCGGCGTCGTGACCTCCCTCGACGGCGCCGCGGTGCGGGACATACTGCAGGTGCTCGGGCGGCGCCACCGCACCGCCCACGTCGTGCTGCGCCCGGTGCGGGTGCAGGGCGAGGGCGCGGCCGACCAGATCGCCCGGGGCATCCGGCGGCTCGCCGGCGAGGGCGGAGTCGACGTGGTCATCGTGGGACGGGGCGGCGGCTCGCTCGAGGACCTCTGGGCGTTCAACGAGGAGCCGGTGGCCCGGGCCATCGCGGCGGCGGCGGTCCCCGTCATCTCCGCCGTGGGTCACGAGATCGACGTCACCATCAGCGACATGGTGGCGGACGTCCGCGCCGCCACCCCCTCGGCCGCGGCGGAAATGGTGGTGGCGGGCCGCCGCGATCTCGTCGAGCGCATCGACAGGCTGGGCGGGCGGCTGCGGACGGCGGCGCGGTACGCCGCCGCCCGCCGCCGCACCCGGCTGCTCGACCTCGACCGCCGCCCGGGGCTGGCCGGCTGGCCGGCGCGGCTCGCCATGCGGGGCCGGCACGTGGCGGGCCTGACGCACGCCATCGGACGAGTCGCCCGCACCCGCCTCGCGGCCGGAGCACGCCGCCTCGCCGCCCTGCAACTGCGCCTGGAGGCCTGCGAGCCGGGGCGGCGGCTCGAAGCGGCGCGCACCCGGCTGGTCGCCGCGGAGGGCCGCCTCGACACCACCTTCGCGCGGCGGCGCGACGCGGCGCGCACCCGGCTGGTCGCCGCGGAGGGCCGCCTCGACACCACCTTCGCGCGGCGGCGCGACGCGGCGCGCACCCGGCTGGTCGCCGCGGAGGGCCGCCTCGACACCACCCTCACGCGGCGGCGCGAACGGGCGCAGGGCCGGCTCGCCGAGCTGTCGGGGCGGCTACACGTCCTGAGCCCGCTCGGGGTGCTGGGACGCGGCTACGCCATCTGCTGGCAGGGCGACCGGAAGGCGATCGTCCGGGACGCGGCCGCCGTCACGGTGGGCGACGCCCTCGTCGTGGGCCTCCACCGCGGGCGGCTCGACTGCACCGTCACCGGCGCGCAGCCCGCGGCGGAGACCCGCGCCCGGCCGGGGGGGCCCGACCGGGAGCCCGGGTCGTAGAACGGGGCCGCCTCCGGAGGAGGCGCAGACTCGCCGCAGGGTCGCTCGGGGGCCGGGCGGAAGCCGGAGGCAACCATGGGCGGGCCAGGGGTGACGAGGGTGGACCCTCGCCCCGGCCACGGGGACCGACCCGCGACGGGGCGGCGGACCGGACGCCCGACTCTCGCCCCGGGCCGCAGGGACCGACCCGCGACGGGGCGGCGGACCGGACGCCCGACTCTCGCCCCGGGCCGCACCGGACGCGCGACTCTCGCCCCGGGCCGCGAGGACCGACCGCATGAGTGACGACATCAAGGACTTCGAGACCGCGCTCAAGGAGCTGGAGTCGATCGTCGACACGCTGGAGCGCGGCGACCTGCCCCTCGAGCAGTCGCTCGAGCTGTTCGAGCGCGGCGTGCGGCTGTCGCGGTTCTGTCATGGGCGCCTGGAGGATGCGGAGCGCCGCATCGAGATCCTCACCGAGCGCGGCGAGCGCCAGCCCGCGCCCGAAGCGCTCGCCGCGGTTCCGGAGGACGACGGGACGTGAGCGGGGCGACGGGCTTCGACGAGTACCTCGGCGCCCGCCGGCGCGAGATCGACGCGGCCCTCGACGACGCCGTCCCCGCACCGCCCGCGTGCCCGCCGCGGGTCGCCGAGGCCATGCGCTACAGCGTCTTCGCCGGCGGCAAGCGGCTCCGGCCGATCCTGACCCTCGCCGCGGCCGAGGCGGCCGGCCCGCGCCGGCGCGACCCGCCCCAGGGGAACGCCGCCGCGCGCGCCCTCGCCCGGAACGGCGCGTGCGCGATCGAGCTCGTCCACACCTACTCGCTCGTACACGACGACCTCCCGGCGATGGACGACGACACCCTGCGGCGGGGACGCCCCACCTCGCACGTGGTGTTCGGCGAGGGCCTCGCCATCCTCGCCGGAGACGCCCTGCTGACCCAGGCCTTCGACCTGCTCGCGCGGCGCCCGCCCCAGGCGCCGCCGGGCTTCGAGGCGCGGCAGGTCCGCGCCGTCGCCCGCGTCGCCGAAGCGGCCGGCGCGGCCGGCATGGTGGGCGGCCAGGCCCTGGACCTCGCCGCCGCGGGCGCCGGGGCCGGGTCCGGGCTCGAACCGGGGCCGCATGCCGCCGCCCCGGAGGCGGCGCTCCGCGACGTGCACGAGCGCAAGACCGGCGCCCTGATCGGCGCCGCCGCCGGCATCGGTGCGATACTGGCCGGCGGCAGCGAGCCGGCGGTGCGCGGCGTCGACGACTACGCCCGCCACCTGGGGCTGGCGTTCCAGATCGTCGACGACATCCTCGACATCGAGGGCAGCACCGCCCAGCTCGGCAAGACGGCGGGGAAGGACGCGGCCGCCGGCAAGCCCACCTATCCCGCCGTGCACGGGCTCGCCCGGTCGCGGGCCCTCGCCGCCGACGCCGTCGCCGCGGCCCGCGACGCCCTCTCGTCGGCCGGACTCGGGGGACGGCTGGGAGACATCGCCGAATGGGTGCTGTCACGGACGTCGTGAGCGAGGCCGCCGCGAAGGGAGCCCCGGCCTGATGCCGGCGCGGGTCCGGCTCGACACGCTGCTGCACGAACGCGGGCTCGTGAGCTCGCGGACGCGGGGGCGCACGTCGGTGCTCGCGGGGCTGGTGCGGGTCGACGGCCGCCCCGCCACCAAGGCCGGCGCCCTCGTCCCGACCGACGCCGAGGTGACCCTGGAGGCCCCCGATCACCCCTACGTGGGCCGCGGCGGGGTGAAGCTGGCCCACGCCCTCGACGCGTTCGGCGTCGACCCCGCCGGCGCCGCGGCCCTCGACGTCGGCGCCTCCACCGGCGGGTTCACCGACGTCCTGCTCAGGCGCGGCGCCCGCGCCGTCGTCGCCCTCGACGTCGGCCGGGGCCAGCTCGACTGGCGGCTGCGGCGCGACCCCCGCGTCCGGGTCCTGGAACGCGTCCACATCGGCGCCGTCGCCCCGGAGGACCTGCCGGAGGGCCTGCGGCGGTTCGACGTCGTCACCGTCGACGTGTCGTTCATCTCCATCGCGCGCTTCGTCGACCGGCTCCCCGCCCTCCTCGCGCCCCGGGGCGACCTCGTCGCCCTCGTCAAGCCGCAGTTCGAAGCGGGTCGATCGGAGGTCCGGCGGGGCGGCCTGATCACGGATCCCGACGTGCACGAACGCGTCGTCGAGGGCGTCGCCGACGCCGCGGCTGCGGTAGGATTGAGACGCGTGGCGATGACCCCCTCACCGATCACCGGGACCAAGGGCAACCGGGAGTTCTTCCTGCACCTGCAACAGCCCGTCGCGAAGGCCCCGCGGTGCACCGCGCCCGAAGGCCGCCGGCGAACAGCCGGGGGCCCCGCCTGACTCGCGCGACGAGGGAGAACGATTGGGCGCCGACACCTCCTCGGCCGTCACCGGCGTCACCCGTGTCGGCATCGTCGCGAAGACCCGGCTCGCGGCGGCGGCGCCGGTGGTCCGCGACGTCGCGGCGTGGCTGGAGCGGCGCGGCCTGCGGGCGGTGGTGGAACGCCGGACGGCGGGACTCGCGGGGCTGGCCGCGGACGACGCGGCCGACGCGGCGGACCTCCCGGACGCCTCGGACCTGATTCTCGTGCTCGGCGGCGACGGCACGCTCCTCGGCATGGCCCGGCTCATCGCCGCGTCGGCCGCCGACCCGCCCATTCTCGCCGTCAACTTCGGGGGGCTCGGCTTCCTGACCGAGATCACCCTGCCGGAGCTCTTCGAGGCGCTGGCGTCGGTGGTCGAGGGCGGCGCCCGGGTCGACGAGCGCCGCATGCTGCGGTCGCGCACCGTGCGCGCCGACGCCACGACCCGGGAAGGCGTCGCCCTGAACGACGTGGTCATCACCAAGAGCGCCCTGTCCGGCATGATCGACCTGTCGGTGTCGGTGGGCGACCAGTTCGTGGCGCAACTCCGGGCCGACGGGCTGATCGTCGCGAGCCCCACCGGCTCGACCGCCTACAACCTGTCGACCGGCGGACCCATCGTGCATCCCCTCGTGAACGCCGTCATCCTGACCCCCATCGCCCCCCACATGCTCGCCAACCGCCCCCTCGTGCTGCCCGAGAGCGCCGCCATCCGCATTCAGCCCGACCTCGCCAAGCCGCATGCCCAGGCGTACGCCAGCTTCGACGGCCAGACCGGCTTCGAGCTCGCGGACGGGGACGTCGTCGTCGTCGAGACGGCCCCGCGCCCGCTGCGGATGATCCGCGCCGCCGCGCGACCGTACTACGCGGTGCTGCGCGAGAAGCTCGGCTGGGCGGCGCGCTGACGGCCCCGGGCCGCCGGAGTCTCGCGCCGGCGAAACTCCCGACTCGGCCGCAGGCCGCGCCGCGACCGTCAGGTCGCGCCGCCGCTGATGGGCGGGTGATGGATGATCTGGATGGTGTTGCCGTCGGGGTCGGTGAGGTACAGCGACCGGGCGCCGTCCCGGTGCGTGCGCGGCCGGGCCTCGAGAGGCACGCCGTGCTCGTCGAGATAGGCGGCCCAGCGGTCGACGTCGTCGGCCTGCCGCACCAGCAGCCCGAGGTGGTCGAGCCGGCCGGGCCCCGCCGCCGTGCCGGGGCCGGCGCGGTGGAGGGCGAGGTTGTCGGTCCCCGACGTCAGGTAGACGTTGTCGCCGTCGGGCTCCCACTCGACGGCGAAACCGAGCCGCTCGACGTAGAACCGGCGCATATCGTCGTAGGCCCTCGCGAACAGCGCGAGGTGCCGAATGCCGAGGTGTTCCGGCCGGGCGCCCACGTCTTCAGTCTATCAGCCGGTGCGTTCCGCCGTCCGCCCGCGGCCGGCGAGGGGGGACTCGCCCCGGACCGCGGCGCCGGCGGCTCCTCCGCCGCCCGACCTCGGGGAACCCGTCTTCCGGCCGGAGGCGGCGGCGGCGCGGCCCGGCGCGGACTCCTGCTAGAATTGCGGCATGGCTCCCCGCTCGGCCGCCCAGGCCCGGTGCGCGCTCTGCGGCGCGAAGGACGTGTCCGAGCCTCGCGGTGACGCCAAGTACTGCCGCGACTGCTGGGACAAGAAGGTCGCGGTCGAGGACGTCGTCGCCCGCGAGTTCGCCGTCAAGCGGTACATCCGGGCGCACAGCGCCGAGAAGTACCTCGTCTACCACGCCACGCTGAAGCGCCCCTGCGGCCAGCTGATCGTCGTGGACGACGGCTACGACCTGTTCCTGACGCTGGTCCTGTATCCGACGTTCGGGTGGGACGAGCCGGCGTATCACCTCGAGGGCGATCCCGACGGGCGGGCCTTCTCCGAGCTCCTCGTCGACGTGGTCGCGGCGGAAGTCATCGAGCCCTGGGGCGGAGGCAAGTGGCACCTGGAGATATTCCGCACCAGCCACGCCGACCCCGAGGACTGGAACGGCGAGATGTGAGTTTCTGTTGTGGTTTCCGTCGGGCCGCCATATAATCTCATCACCCTTGCAGACTGCGTGGTTTCCACCCCGGAGGTCAGTTCAATGAGAGGCCTGAGACTCGCGGCGTTGTTCGGTTGTTTCGTGGCGATCGGGATGTCGTTCGGTTGCGGCGGCGAGGAGGTCGAGGCCGAGGAGAGGCCGCTGGCGGTCGAGATCAATCTGCGCGAGGCGCTCGAGAACCAGGGCGAGTCGGAGCTCGTCGCGACGATTCGCGGCCCCGGACAGGTCGGCTACCTGGTACCCACCTCTCGCCGCGACCGGCGGGCGAACGAGATGGTCACGACCTTCCGCGTCCAGAACACCTCGACCAATGCGCTCGCCGGGTTCACGGTTGACGAGTTCTGGTACGACCGCTCCGGCGACACCGTGGCCGGCGGCTCGTTCCGGATGCAGCAGCCGTTCCTCTCGGGCCAGATCGTCGAGGTCGAGATACGAATCCCCCGCAACGCGCGCATGTCGCGCAGCAACTACGAGTTCAGCCACAAGAACGGCGTCATCGAGGCCACCCTCTTCGAAGAGATGGACGAGCCGACGCCACTCGAGGAGGAAGAGGGCGAAGAAGACGCCCAGTAGGACCTCGACGAGAGTGCACGCTCGCACGCGCGACCCCGGTGCGGCCCGCCGGGGTCGGCCGGGTGAGCGGGCGAACGGTCAGCGGTCTGGCCGCCGGAGGCGCCAGGCGGAGCATGGTCCGTCTGGCGCTTTCGCGTTTCGGATCGGGGAGACGGCGAGCGCGAGGGGCTTCGGGCGACCGCCCGCACGACCGGGTTCCCGTTTCGGCCGACCATTGCCGCGTTCCACGAGCGAGGCGCCGGCGAAAACCGACCGTGCACGAACGGTGGCGCCGAGGACATCCGCCGACCTTCCGGGCCGTTTCGGCGTCCATACCGATAGATGACCCGGACGCCCGCCAGCCGTGATCGCGCCGCTGCTATACTGCACGCCATGAGCCTGGACCTCGCCGCCGTCCAGCACGCCCTGCGCGACGACGGGCTCGACGGGTGGCTCCTGTACGACTTCCACGGGTCGAACCCCATCGCCCGACGGGTGGCGCGGTTCGACCCGGCGGCCAAGATCACCACTCGGCGCTGGTACTACCTGATCCCGGCCGAGGGGCCGCCGCGGGGACTCGTCCACGCCATCGAGGCCGACCGTCTCGACCACCTTCCCGGCGGCAAGACCCGCTACGCGGGCCACGACACCCTCGACACCGGCCTGCGCGGGCTGCTGGCCGGCTGCGCGGCGGTGGCGATGGAGTACTCGCCGGGCTGCGCCATCCCCTACGTGTCGCGGGTCGACGCCGGCACCGTCGACGCGGTCCGCGCCCTGGGCGTCGAGGTGCGCTCCTCCGGCGACCTGATCCAGCGGTTCGAGGCGGTGTGGAACGCCGAGGCCCTGGCCTCGCACCGGGCCGCCTCCGCCGCCCTGCACGAGATCAAGGACCGGGCCTTCGACCTCGTGGCCCGGCATCTCCGCGACGGCCGCGCCCTCACCGAGCTCGACGTGCAGGAGGCGATGGCCGGCTGGTTCGACGAGGCGGGGCTCGTCAGCGACTCGCGGCCGGTGGTGGCCGCGCAGGAGAACGCCGGCGACCCGCACTATCTGCCGACGGCGGGGCGGCACCGCCGCATCGGGGCCGCCGAGGTGGTGCTCCTCGACCTGTGGGGCAAGAAGAGGGACACGCCCGGCGCGGTCTACGCGGACATCACGTGGATGGGGTACACCGGCGCCGCCGTCCCCGCCCGCTACGCCGACGCCTTCCGGGTCATTCGCGACGGCCGCGACGCCGCCGTCGATCTCGTCCGGCAGGCGGTGGCCGATGGACGCGAGCTGCGCGGGTGGGAGGTCGACCGCGCGGTCCGCGACCGGGTGGGGGCGGCCGGGCTCGGCGACCGGTTCGTGCACCGGACGGGACACAACCTGGGCGAGGAGGTGCACGGAAACGGCGTGCACCTGGACGACTTCGAGACCCACGACGAACGGCGGCTCCTGCCGGGCACGGGCGTGACCATCGAGCCCGGCGTGTACTTCGAGGACTTCGGACTTCGAACCGAGATCAACCTCTATGTCGGGTCGGAGACGGCGACGGTGACCGGCCCGCGGCAGGAGGCGATACGGTCCCTGGGGTGACAGCGGTGTGGAGGCAAGGATGGCAACACGCAGGAACACGCTCTTTTCGGGAATGCTGATCGCGGTCACCTCGGTCGCGATCGGCCTCGTGCTCGCGGCCCGGCTCGATCTGGTGTCGGACTCGGCGGCGCAGACCTTCAACGCCGCGCCGGTCGCCCTGACCCTGCCCCAGTCCAACAGCCAGCCGATCACGGGGCAGCTCGGAGCGACCACGTTCCGCGACATCGCCGAGGCCCAGAGCCCGATGGTCGTCAACATCAGCATCGAGTCGCGGAGCCGGGGAAGCGACCTGAGGCGGTTCTTCGGGGGCGACCAGGACGACCTGTTCCGGCGTTTCTTCGGGGACGAGCCGGATGAGGAGCGGGAACGGACGACGCAGTCGGCCGGGACCGGCTTCGTGATCGACGCGAGCGGGCTCATCGTCACCAACAACCACGTGGTGGCCGACGCCACCCGGATCGAGATCTCGTTCTTCGGCGACGAGGGAGAGTCCTACGAGGCGGAGGTCGTCGGCCGGGACCGCCTGACCGACAGCGCCCTCCTCAGGCTCACCGAGCGGCCCGACCGCCCGCTGCCGGTCGCGACGTTCGGCGACTCGGACCAGATGCGCCCCGGCGACTGGGTGATGGCCATCGGCAACCCCTTCAACCTGGGGCACACGGTGACCGTCGGCGTGGTCAGCGCGGTGGGCCGCCCGTTCTACCAGGTCCCCGGCCGGCCCCAGCAGGTCATCCAGACCGACGCCGCCATCAATCCCGGCAACTCGGGGGGCCCGCTGCTGAACCTCCGGGGCGAGGTCATCGGCATCAACACCGCGATCGTCAGCGACCGGCCGAGCAATCTCGGCATCGGCTTCGCCGTCCCCATCAACACCGTGCGGGACCTGCTGCCCCAGCTGCGCACCGGCCGGGTGACCCGGGGCCGAATCGGCGTGAGCATCTTCGACGTCACCGACAACGACTACGACTACCACGGGCTGAGCGAGCCCATGGGCGCGATAGTGTCCGCCATCGAGCAGGACGGGCCGGCCGATGAATCGGACCTCGAGCTGGAGGACGTCATCGTCAGCTACGACGGCGAGCCGGTGGAGAACGTCTCGGATCTCCAGCGGAAGGTCTTCGAGACGCTGCCCGGGACGCGCGTCGACCTGGGCGTCTACCGGGCCGGAGAGCCGACGACGGTCCCGATCACGGTGGGCGAGCTGGACCTGGAGAACCAGGGCCGGCAGGCCGCCGTCGAGGTCGAGGACGTCAGCACCGGCTTCGGCATGAACCTCCAGGACCTGACGGCGGAGACGGCGCGGCAGCTCGATCTCCCGCGGGGCGCACGGGGCGCCGTCGTCACCGGCGTGGAGCCGGGCGGACCGGCGCAACGCGGAGGCGTCCGGCCCGGCGACCTGATCACGAGCATCAACCGCGTGCCGGTGGAGACGGCCGCCGACGCCCTCCGAGAGCTGAATCGCATCGAGGATGGCGCCACGGCGTTCCTGCTCGTCGCCCGCGGCGACGCGCAGAGCGTCGTGCGGATCACCCGGGAGTAGGCGTCTGCGCGAAACCCGTGCGGGGGCCGGGCAGGTTGGCCGGGCCCCGGCCATCGGCGGGTCGAGAGTGCGCGGCCGGCTCGCTTCGCGACATGTCGACTCGCCCGGAATCCGCGCCTCGGCACGGCGCGGATTCCGGGTCGCCGCGACCCTCCTGCGATGGGCGACGCGCTTCGGACCCTGATCGTCCGGGTCACGCTCGCCCGCAACGCCGGCGACAACCTCCTGCGATGGGCGACGCGCTTCGGACCCTGATCGTCCGGCGCATCCGTGACCGCGGTCCGTTGACGGTGGCGGCGTTCATGGAGATGGCGCTGTACCACCCGGAGCTGGGCTACTACTCCCGCGCGCCGCGGCGGACGGGGCGCGCGGGCGACTTCTACACCAGCGTCGACGTCGGCCCGCAGTTCGGCGCGCTGCTGGCCGCCCAGATCGACGAGATGCGCCGCGTGCACGCCGCCGCCGGGGAGCCCGGGTTCGACGTCGTCGAGGTCGGGGCCGGGAACGGACAGCTCGCCCGCGACGTGCTCGACGCCGCCGAATCGAGGTATCCCGGGCTGCACGCGGCGGCGCGGCTGACCCTGGTGGAGACGAGCCCGGCCGCGCGGGCGGCGCAGCCGGAGACCCTGGGCCCGCACCGGGACCGCCTGCGCGCCAGCGCCTCCACCCTGCCGGACCGGATCTCCGGGGTGGTCGTCGCCAACGAGCTGCTCGACGCCCTGCCCACCCACGCCGTGACCATGACCGCGGACGGGTTGCGGGAGATGTACGTCGACGCCGACGGCGGCCGCCTCGTCGAGAGGGTCGGGCCGCCGTCGACCGGCGCACTGGAACGCTACTTCGAGAGACTCGGAGCGACCCCGGCGCCGGGTTGGCGGGGGGAGGTCAATCTCGCCGCGATCGACTGGATGAGGGCCGCAGCCCGGTCCCTGACGCGGGGCTTTCTCCTCCTGATCGACTACGGCCACCCGGCGCGCGAGCTGTACGCGGGCCACCACGCGAGCGGGACCCTGACCACGTTCAAGCGCCACCTCGCGGACGCGCCCGGCGACGGCCGGGTCGATCCCGACGGCCCCGCCTGGCTCGCCGATCCGGGCGGACGGGACATCACCTCGCACGTGGACTTCACCTCGATCGAGCGCGCCGCGCGCGACGCGGGCCTGGAGGTCCTGGGTTTCGTCGACCAGACCCGCTTCCTCCTGGGCCTCGGGGCCCTCGACGACCCCGCCGCGACAGCGGGCACGACCGACGCCCTCCGCCGCCGGCTGGCTCTGAAGTCGCTGCTCGCGCCCGGCGGGCTGGGCAGCACCCACCACGTGCTGATGCTCGGCAAGGGCGTCGGCCGCCCCGCGTTGAAGGGGTGCTCGTTCAGGTGGGGGGAGACGGCGTGACGCTGCTCGCGCCCCGCGGGCCGGGCAGCACCCACCACGTGCCGATGCTCGGCAAGGGCGTCGGCCGCCCCGCGTCGAAGGGGCGCTCGTTCGCATGGGGGGAGGCGGCGTCATGACCGGCCCCGTCGAGCGCGAGATCAAGCTCCGGTACGATTCGCCCGACGCCGCCCGAAGGGCGGTGGTCGAGGCCGGCGCACGGCCGATGCGGGCGCGGCGCCTGCAGAGCGACTGCCTGCTGGACCGCGAGCGGGAGCCCCTCGCCGACCGCGCCTGCACCCTGCGGGTCCGCATCGACGGCGACGCGGCCAGGGTGACCTTCAAGGGCGCCCCGAAGCTGGGCACCACCAAGGTGCGGGAAGAGTTGGAGACCGGGGTGGGCGACGGCGAGCTCATGCTGAAGGTGCTCGAGCGGATCGGCTTCCGCGTCTGGTTCCGCTACCAGAAGTACCGCGAGGAGTTCAGGCGGGGCGATCTGGTAATCGCGGTCGACGAGGCGCCCATCGGGACCTTCGTCGAGCTCGAGGGCAGCGAACCCGACATCCTGGCGATGGCCGCGGCCCTGGGACGGGAGCCGGCCGACTTCATCCTCGACTCGTACCTGGCGCTGTTCCGCGCGCACCGCGCGGCGACGGGATCGTCCGGCGACCACATGGTGTTCGACGTCCGGCAACCCGCGGCGGAACCCCGCCTCGCATCGCATCCGGCGGACGCCGACGGATCGCCGGGGCGCCCGCGTGACGAAGCGTGAGCATGACCGGTGCCCTGCCGCCCGCCCTCGTGCTCGCCGCCGGCCTCGGCACCCGCCTGCGGCCCTTGACGTTCTCGCGGGCCAAGGCCGCGGTGCCCGTCGCCGGAACGCCGCTGATATGCCGGCAGCTCCGGGGGCTGGCGGAGGCGGGCGTCCGCGACGTCGTCGTCAACCTGCACCACCGGCCCGAGACCGTCGCCGCCGTCGTCGGCGACGGCGGCGCCCTCGGCTGCCGCGTCCGCTACTCGTGGGAACGGACGGTCCTCGGCTCGGCCGGCGGGCCGCGCCGCGCGCTGCCCCTGCTCGACGACCGGTTCTTCATCGTCAACGCCGACACGCTCTGCGACGTCGACTTCGGCGCCCTCCTCCACCGGCACCGGGCCTCGGGGGCGGCGGTCACCCTGGCGGTGACGGCGCATCCGGCGCCCCACCGCTACGGCGGCGTCCTCGCCGATGCCGGCGGCCGCATCAGCGGGTTCGCCCCCGCCGGCGGCGCCACCGGCCCCGACCTGCCGTGGCACTTCGTGGGGGTGCAGGTCGTGGAGGCCTCCGTGTTCCGGGGCCTGCCCGACGGGGTGCCCGCCGCCACCGTCGGCGGGCTCTACGACGCGCTGCTCGCGGACGGGCGGGCGATGGCGGTGCACGAGGTCGAGGGCCCCTTCCACGACATCGGGACGCCGGCCGACTACGCGTCGACGGCGCAGGCCGTGGCCGAGGCCGAGGGGCGCACCACGGTCCCGCACGGCGAACGAACGGTGGTCCACCCCACCGCGCGAGTCGAACGCTCGATTCTCTGGGACGACGTGACGGTCGGGGCCGACTGCGTGGTGACCGGCTGCGTCCTCGCGGACGGCGTCCGGTTGCCGGCCGGCATCGTCCTCGACGGGCAGGCGGTGGTGCCGGCCGGCACCGGCCACGACGGCGAGCCGGAGACCCCGGCGCACGAGACGCGGCTCGGCGACCTGCGGATGGCGCCTCTGTGAGCCGCCTCCCCATCGACGGCGGCGCACCGCCTGCCGGCGGGGGACGGTGCGCCGCTTCCGAGCCCGGACGGAGCCAGGCGTCGGCAGCTTGCGGCGAACCCAGGGTTGCCGCGTCGCGCCGATGGTTCCCGGCGGCCGGCGAAGGGTCGCAGACAACCCCGGGGCAACTTCGGGTTCCACGGAGACCGCGCGCCGCCGACCGGACGGGGCGTGACGAGAGTGACCGAGGCAGGCTCGCGGACGGCCGCTGTTCCGAGCACCGATTCACGGACCAAATGTCCGGAGACACGTCGAGCAGCATCGAGGAACGGCTGGCCGAGTACCTGCGCCGCGCCGGCCTCGCCGGGGCGGGAACGCGGGTCGAGCCCCTGCACGGCGACGCCTCCACCCGCGCCTACGTGCGGGTCGCCGCGCCGGGCCGGCCGCCGATGGTGCTGGCCCTCCACCCGAAGCCGTTCGTTGCAGGTTCGTTGCCGCAGGTGGCGGTGGGGGCGGTCTTCCGCCGGCTCGGGGTCCCGGTGCCCGCGGTGCTCGACGAGGCCCCGGACCTGGGCATCCTCGCGGTCGAGGACCTCGGCGACGAGACCCTGCAGAGCTGGATGGACGGCGGCCCCGGCCGCGACCCGGCGCCGCTGTACCGCGAGGCGATCGACCACCTCGCGGCCCTGCAGACCCGCGGGGCCGCCTTGCGCGACGAGGGCGCCCTCCCCTTCACCCTCGCGTTCGACGCCGCCAAGCTCACCTGGGAGCTCGACTTCTTCCGCTCCGAGTTTCTCGAGGCGTACCGCCGGATCGCGCTGCCCCCCGCCGCGTCCGAGGCGCTCGGGCGCGAGCTCTCGGCCATCGCCGAGGAGCTGGCGGCGGAGCCGCGGGTGCTGTGCCACCGCGACTACCACTGTCGGAACCTCATGGTGCGGGACGGCCGGCTGGTCGTCATCGACTTCCAGGACGCCCGCCTCGGCCCCGGCACCTACGACCTGGTGTCGCTGCTCCGGGACTGCTACGTCGACCTGCCGGACCGCCTGACCTCCGCGCTGACAGGGCAGTTCCTCGACGCCGTGCCCGCGCAGCGGACCGGCGACTTCCAGGCGCGGTTCGACCTGATGTCGGTGCAGCGGCACCTCAAGGCCCTCGGCACGTTCGGTCACCAGGTCGCGCGGCTGGGCCGCGGTCACTTCGCCGAGCCGGTGCCCCGCACCCTCGCCTATCTGCGCCGGACCCTTCAGGCCCATCGGCGCTTCGCGCGACTCCGCGAGCTGCTGGCCCCGCACCTGCCCGAGCTGGGCTGACGACCCCGCCGACCCGGCCCGCCAATCGTCGCCGAACGCGACCGGCAGGTCGCGCCGCGGCCTCCGCCCGGCGCCCGACCAGCCCTCCAGGGTGTCTGCGCCTCCTCCGAAGGCGGCGCCGTTCCACGGTGCGGACTCCTGGGCGACAATGGCCCGCTTCGGCGAGAATCGCCGACTTCGGCGAGAATAGAGAAGCCGGGTACCGCTCCCATGAAGCGCCGACGCATCCGCGACGTCCTCGCCGCCCCGCCGTCCGACGGTCCGGTCACCGTCTGCGGCTGGGTCCGCACGAAGAGGACCGCCAAGCGCTTCGCCTTCCTGGCGATCAACGACGGGTCGTCGCAGGAGACCCTGCAGCTGATCGCCGACGCGGGCACTCCCGCGTTCGCGGCCCTCGACGGCGTGCTGACCGGCGCCGCCGTCCGCGCCCGCGGCGCGATCAAGGCGTCGCCGGGGGCCGGCCAGCGCGTCGAGATGCAGCTCGAGGCGCTCGACGTGCTGGGGCCGGCGACGGCGGAGTACCCCCTGCAGAAGAAGGGGCACACCCTCGAGTTCCTGCGGGAAATCGGCCACCTGCGCCCCCGCACCAACACCTTCGGCGCCGTCTTCCGGGTGCGCAACGTCCTCGCCGCCGCCGTACACGAGTTCTTCCAGGGGCGCGGGTTCGTCTGGGCCCACACCCCGATCATCACCGGGTCGGACTGCGAGGGGGCCGGCGAGATGTTCCGGGTGGCGGCCCCTGCTGCCGGCGGGGCCGAGTTCTTCGGCCGGCCCGCCCACCTCACGGTGAGCGGCCAGCTCGAGGCCGAGTTCATGGCGATGGCCCTGGGCGACGTCTACACCTTCGGGCCCACCTTCCGGGCCGAGAACTCCAACACGTCGAGGCACCTCTCGGAGTTCTGGATGATCGAGCCGGAGATGGCGTTCGCGGACCTCGACGATGACGCGGCGCTCGCCGAGGACTTCCTCAAGGCGATGTGCCGGACCGCCCTCGAGCGGTGCGGGGCGGAGCTGGCGTTCCTCGAGAAGCACTACGACGCCGCCTCGTCCGCCGCCCTCCGCGACCTCGCGGAATCGACGTTCGCGCGCCTCAGCTACACCGAGGCGGTGGACGCGCTGCAGAAGGCCGACGTCGACTTCGAGATCCCCCACGCGTGGGGGCAGGAGCTGGCCTCGGAGCACGAGCGGTACCTCACCGAGAGGGTGTGCGGGGGCCCCGTCATCGTCACCGACTACCCGCGCGCCATCAAGCCGTTCTACATGCGCGTCAACGACGACGGCGAGACGGTGGCGGCCATGGACGTGCTGGCCCCCCGCATCGGCGAGATCATCGGCGGCAGCCAGCGCGAGGAACGGCTGCCGGTGCTGGAGCGGCGCATCGACGAGCTGGGCCTCGACCGCTCGGAGCTCGCCTGGTACTGCGACCTGCGCCGCTACGGCAGCGCCGAGCACGCCGGCTTCGGCCTCGGCTTCGAGCGCCTCGTGCAGTACGTCGCCGGCATGGCCAACATCCGCGACGTCATCCCCTGCCCGCGCGCGCCGGGGACCATCGACTTCTAGCCCGCCCGCCGTCGCCGGGCGCCTTGGAAGTTCCGCTGGCGCGACTCGAAGGGAGTTGAGAAAGATGAGCAGGCATCCTCGTCTCTGGGCGGCCGCGCTCGCGGCCGCCGGGTGTGCGGTCGTGGCGGCCGGCGGGCAGAACCCGGGCGACAGGTTCGCGGGGGTCGAGCTGACCGTCGTGCCGGTGGCCGGCAACGTGCACATGGTGACGCGGCCGGGCGGGGGCGGCAACATCGGGATGTTCGCGGGGCCCGACGGGGTGCTGTTGGTCGACTCGCTCTTCGCGCCGCTCGCCGAGCGGCTGATCGCGGCGGTGCGGACGGTCTCTGACGGCGAGATCCGCTTCCTCGTCAACACCCACGTGCATCCCGACCACATCGGCGGCAACGAGCCGCTGGCGGGGGCCGACGTCCTGATCTTCGCCCACGACAACGTGCGCGTCCGGATGCTCGAGAGGCTCCGCTTCCCGCGCCGGGGCGGCAGCTTCGCGCCGCCGCCGCCGGCCGGGGCGCGGCCCGTCGTGACCTACAACGACACCGTGAGCTTCCACGTCAACGGCGAGGACGTTCGCGCGTTCCTCGCCCCGCCCGCCCACACCGACGGCGACACCTTCGTCCACTTCCCGGAATCGGACGTGCTGCACCTCGGGGACGTCTTCCGGACCACGAGCTATCCCATCATCGACGTCTACAACGGCGGCACCCTGGCCGGCACCGTCGAGGCGCTCGAGATCGCGCTCCGCCTCGCGGGCCCCGACACCCGGATCATCCCCGGCCACGGCCTCGAGGTGGTGGGCCGCGACGCCCTCGTCGAGTTCCTCGACATGATCGTCGACGTCCGCGACCGGGTGCACGACCTGATCGCCCGCGGCCACACCTTGGACGAGGTGATGGCGACGGCTCCGACCGCCGCCTACGACGCCCGGTGGGGGCAGGAGGCGACGTGGACCGCCAACGACTTCGTCCCCATCGTGTACCACGAGCTCGGCGGCGGCTCGCTGTACCGGGGCGGTCAGTAGCGGGCTGGGTCGCCCGTGGGTAGCGGGCTGGGTCGCCCGTGGGTAGCCTCGCAGCATCCCGGTGGCCACCAAGCCGGGTTATTTTACTTTTTGGCTTAAGTTCATTTAACGTCGATCGCTATTGCCAGTCTTGCACTAGTGGCCAGGAGGATGGCGGCGAATGGCCCTTGCGTCGCGGCTGAAGGAGCAGACTCCTCCGCGCGAACACGCACGTTCAGGGTTCCGTATTGAAATGTCAGGCGAAAACAGCACTAACGGACTCGACTATTGCATTCGTTGACACAAGTCATCGCCCATGAATCGGGGAGAAATCGGCCGGTACGAGGAGACGATCACGGGCGGTGAACGGGTCCGCGCCTTCGTGCCGGCGCCGCTGCCACCCGTGCCCGCCCTGGATCCGAACGGCGAGCTGCAGCAGAAGCTCGAGTCCGCCGTCCTCGCCCTGGGCCGGCTCGATGGAATCTCGCCGACCCTGCCGGACCAGGCGGCGCTCCTGCTCTACGCCTACGTCCGCAAGGAGGCGCTGCTCTCGTCCCAGATCGAGGGCACGCAGTCGTCGCTGTCGGATCTCCTGCTGTTCGAGCTGGAGGAAGCGCCCGGCGTCCCGATCGACGACGTCGTCGAGGTTTCGAACTACGTCTCCGCCCTCGAGCACGGCCTGCGGCGACTGCGCGAGGGGTTCCCGCTCTCGAATCGGCTGATTCGCGAGGCCCACGGGATCCTGTTGGCCCGCGGACGCGGAAGCACGAAGTCGCCCGGCGAGTTCCGCCGCTCGCAGAACTGGATCGGCGGCACCCGGCCGGGGAACGCCGCCTTCGTGCCGCCGCCGCACACCGCCGTCCCCGACTGCATGGCGGCGCTCGAGCGTTTTCTCCACGCAGAGGACGACCGGCTTCCCGTCCTGATCCGGGCGGGCCTCGCCCACGTGCAGTTCGAGACCATCCACCCCTTCCTCGACGGCAACGGACGTGTAGGGCGATTGCTCATCACCCTGCTCCTGTGCCACGCCGGTGTGTTGCACGAGCCTCTCCTCTACCTCAGCCTCTACTTCAAGCAGCACCGGACGGCGTACTACGACCTGCTGAACCACGTGCGCCGCACCGGCGACTGGGAGTCCTGGCTCGACTTCTTCATCGAGGGCGTGCGAGCCACCGCCGACGGCGCGGTCTCCACGTCGCGGCGTCTCTCGGCGCTGTTCCAGGCGGATCGGATCGCCATCCAGCAACAATGCGGCCGCCGTGCCGGTTCCGCCCTGCGGGTGTACACGACCTTGACGGCGCAACCGATGCTGTCTCTTCCGGCGGCCAGCTCCCGGACCGGACTCGCGTTTCGCACCACCGCGTCGGCGATGGAGCGCCTGGCTGAACAGGGCATCGCGAGAGAGATCACCGGCAAGCGGAGAGGGCGGTTGTTCGTCCACGATCGGTACCTGGCCATCCTCAACGAAGGCACCGAGCTGCCGTGAGCCTGCAGCGCGTTTCGAACGGAACCTCGACCTCAAGACACCCCGACAGCGGGGCGACCACCGGCCCCCTTGCCTTATCCGCCCCGGGGGCTTATCTTGGTCGGTTACAGGGGTTACAGGTGACCGTACAAGAACCGCTTCCGCGGTTCATACGGAGGGGAGGTACAGATGCGCAGGCAATCCATCGTGGCGCTCGCGACGGCGGCGGTGATGGCGGCGGCGTCCGCGTTCGCGGGGCAGGCCCCCGACGGCTGGACGGCGCCGCGGACGGCGGACGGGCGGCCCGATCTGGGCGGCGTCTGGGCCAGCGACTCGGCGACGCCGCTCCAGCGGCCGGAAGGGCTGGGCGACCGGGAGTTCCTCACCGACGAGGAGGTGGCAGCCCTGGCCGCGCACGCGATCGAGTACTCCGCCGTCGGAGGCGACGCGGTGTTCGGGGAGACGCCGTTCCGGCGGGCGCTGGCCGCCCTGCAGGCTCCCCCCGAGAACGAGCAGACCCGGCCGGCCCGGCGGCGGGGAACGGGCAGCTACAACCAGTTCTGGATGAGCGGCCGGTGGTTCGAGAACCGCACGTCGCTCGTCGTCGATCCGCCCAACGGGCGGCTGCCGGCCCGGACCGCCGAGGCGCAGGAGCGCGACCGGCGGCGGCGGGAGGCGCGCAACGCGCCGCCGCCGGACCGGCGGCTGACCCTCGAGGAGGAGGTCGCCCGCATCGACCCGGCGATCCGCTGCCGCGGCGGCGGGGCGCTGCTGAGCGGGCGGGGCTACAACAGCACCTACCAGATCTTCCAGAGCGCGGACTACGTCGGCATCCAGATCGAGATGCACCACGACACCCGGCTGATTCCGATCGGCGACGCGGCGCCGAACCGGGTCGGCCCGCCGACCGCCATGGGCAGCTCGCGCGGCCGCTGGGAGGGAGACACGCTGGTGGTCGAGACCACCAACCTGTCGCGCGGCGTGGGCGGCTCCACGGCCGACGTGACGATCACCGAGCGGTTCACCCGCGTGGGTCCCGAGCTGCTGCAGTACGAGTACACCCTGGACGATCCGTCCACCTGGACCAGGCCGTGGACCGCGCGCGTGTTCATGCGCCCGAGCCCCGGCACCGGGGTCCTCTACGAGTTCGCGTGCCACGAGGGGAACTACGCCATCGAGCACGCGTTGCGCAACGAGCGGTATCTCGAGGCGCAGTCGGAGCAGTAGAGCGGCCGGTCGGGACCGGGAGCCGGGCCTCGGGGCCTCGGCTTCCGCGCCCGGCGGCCAGCCAGCACCATCCTCGTGACCGCCTCTCGGTACCCATCATCGCTCCTCCACACCGGCCGATCCGTCGAGTGGACGCATCCGTACCGACACTCAATGATGCAACTCGAGGGCCGAGCCCGCAACCTAGCGCTCAATCACAGTTGACACAGTGAGGGGGTTCCGTGTAGAACGTGTCCGTGCGGATTGGGCTGCGCATTCTCCGGCCGGAGTCGGTCGAGTGGTTGCGGGAGGAGTTGCGCCGCGGGTCACTGTCACGGGCTGCTCTGGGCCGCGGGCTGTGCGAGCGGGAGGATTGGCGCAACGGTCGGGGGGAGTTGTGCGCGGCGTCGGCTCGGAAGGCGTTGCCGCGCCTGGCGGGTGAATTGGGTCTGTCGCTGCCGCCGGCGCGGTCGGGTCCGCCGCGCGGTTGCGAGCCGTCGGGGGACGTGTCCGGACTGGCGCGGACGACCTTTTCGGGCGGTTTGGCGGATCTGGGCGAGGTCCGGCTGGTGTTGTCGGACACGGCGTCGGTGCGGAAGCTGTGCGGGCAACTGCTGGAGACGGCGCATCCGCGGGGTCGGGGTCGGGCGCCGGGGTGCCGGTTGACGTATTTGCTGGAGGCGTCGGTGGGTCCTGTGGGGGTGCTGAGCTTCGTGGCGGCGCCGCTGCGGCTGGGTCCCCGTGACGCGCATCTGGGTTGGGACGACCGCACGCGCGGGGCTCACATCGCGCGGGTGGTGTCGAACGACCGTTTTCTGCTGTTGGCCGGGGTGCGGGTTCCGCACTTGGCGTCGCACGTTCTGGGGCGTGCGGCGTCGCGTCTGGCGATGGACTGGGAAGCCCGGCACGGGGTTCGTCCGGTGTTGTTGGAGACGTGCGTGGAGGCGTCGCGTCGGGCGACGAGCTACCGGGCGGCGGGCTGGAAATGCGTGGGGCGTACGGCGGGTCGCCCCCCCGGGTCGCTGGCCGCGACCGAGCCGAAGAACGTGTTGTTGCTGGGTCTGGCCGAGGGCTGGGCGGAGACGTTGCGGCGTGCGCCGGCGCGGTCGCCGGGTTCGTTTCCGGGGTTGGTGCTGGCGGACGATGCGGGTTGGTCGCGGCGCGAGTTCGGACGCTCGGACTTGGCCGACGGGCGCCTGCGGCGGCGTCTGGAGCGGTTGGGGGCGGCGTGGGAGGAGCATCCGGGTCAGCCGCTGCCGGCGGTCTTCCCCGGCAGCGCCGAGCAGCAGGCGGCGTACCGTTTCCTGCACAATGAGAAGGTGAGCGGCGAGGACATTCTGCAACCGCACCGTGAGGCGCTGGTGGAGCGCTGCCGCCAGGCGTCGACGGTGCTGCTGGTGCAGGACACGACGACGCTGAACTACACGGGGTTGAAGGACAGCGCGGCCGGCCTGGGTCCGCTCCAGGACCGCGAAAGCAGCGCGCGGGGCCTGTTCGTGCATGCGGCGGTGGCGTTCACGGCGGGTCGGCGGCCGCTGGGGGTGAGTGGGCTGGAGACGTGGGCGCGGCCGGAAGCCGAGCCGGAGGCGGAGCGGGAGAAGGAGAGCCGGCGTTGGTTCCGGGGGTTCGATCAGGGCCGGGCGTTGGGGCGGGCCTGTCCGGAAACGCGGGTGGTGGTGGTCGGGGACCGGGAGAGCGACATCTACGGCCTGCTGAAATGGCAGGCGGAGCATGCGGCCGAGGCGGGGCTGGTGGTGCGGGCGAACGCGGGCCGGCAGCGGCAGGTGGAGGTGTGGGACCCGCAGTTGCAGGCGACGATGCGCCGGGAGCTGGCGTCGCAGCTGGATTTCGAGGAGCCGGTGAAGACGGGGCGGGAGGTGTTCATCGACTCGCAGGGCGGGAAGCGGGCGCGGGGGCAGCGGACGGCGGTGACGGAGTTGCGTATCGGGCAGGTGGCCCTGCAACCCCCGAAGGATCGGCCCGGTGACGGTCCGGTGACGGCGTGGGTCGTGCGCGTGCTGGAGACCGACCCGCCGGCGGGACACGAGCCGCTGGAGTGGCTGCTGGTGTCGAGCGAGGGGGGACCGACGGCCGAATGGGCGGAACGGATTGTCAGCTGGTATGAGGCCCGCTGGGGCATCGAGGAGTACTTCCGGGTGCTCAAGAGCGGTACGCGAATCGAGGACCGGCGGCTGCGGGAGGCTGACGCGCTGGTCAAGTGCCTGGCGTTCGACGCCATCACGGCGTGGCGGGTCTTCAACCTGGACCGGTACGCGCGCGACGCGCCCGAGACGCCGGCCGACGACGTGCTGTCCGACGACGAGCGTCAGGTGATCGGCTTGGTGGTGCGGGCCGAGCGGCTGCTGCCGCCCGCGGAGCGTGGACAGCCGTTTCCGCCGGACATCCGCAGTTGGGTGGTGCTGCTGGCGCGCATGGCGGGCTGGCGGCCGTCGAAGCGTCGCCCGCTGCCCGGCAACGAAGTGCTGTGGCGGGCCTTTGTGCAATTGCAGACGATGGTGCGCGTCACGCAGGCCGCGCGGGCACCCTAGACTTGGTAGAACCCCAGGGGCGCTGCCGAGCCTTCCGACGGCAGAGGCAGACGCGGAAACCGATCCTGAGTCAACTGTGATGTAGCGCTAGGCCCGCAACCCTGTCCGGCGGCGACCGCCTCCCCTCGCCCCGGCCGGGCTGCCCGGTCGCGGCTGTCGCGCCCCCCCGAGCGGGACCTGAGCCCGACGCACCGGCGGGGTGATCCGGCGGAACGACCGCCGACTACCCGGTCTCGGAGACCGGCACCGGCGGCGACTTCGCCGGCGAGGGCTTCGAGAGAGGCCGCGCGGCGAACCCCACACCGCCGGGTCGCGGCGTCACGCCCCTCGCCGGGGACCCGCGCCCATCACGGAACCGTTGCGTTCCCGCCTGGTTTGGGTCAGCATTGACCCGACAGCCCGCGGCGAACACCCCGCGTTGCCACGAAGCGGCGAGACGCCCGACGGACCGGGCGCGACCTTCGCCGCGCGCTACTGAGGGAGGTTGCCATGGCACTTCGTATCGACCAGCGGGACGTCGACGCCGTCAAGGTGCTCGATCTCAGCGGCAAGGTGGCGGGCGACGCCGCCGACGCGCTGTGGGACCGGATCGACGATCTGCTCGACGCCGGACACACGAACCTGGTTCTCAACCTCGGCGCCGTGTCGTTCATCGACAGCGCGGCGCTCGGCGGACTGCTGTCGAAGCGCTCCGCGGTCCTGGGCGCGGGCGGCAAGCTCAAGCTGCTCAACCTGAACGAGCGCGTCATGGACCTGATGGTGACGACCAAGCTCGAGATGGTGTTCGACACGTTCGAGTCGGAGTCGGACGCGGTGCAGAGCTTCTCGTAGCTCGGAGACCGTCGCCTGCGGTCCGTCGCCGCCCCGCGGCGCCGCCGCCCGCACCAACCCTGCCGGGGGTACGCCCCGCCCGCGGCGCAGCCCCCGGCGTCGAGCCGGCGAGTCGATAACGCGTGTCCACTCAGGCCTCCTCCGGCGTCGTTCGCGTGCTGCTCGTCGAGAACGACCCCGTCGGGGCGGAGCGGGTACGCGCCCTCCTGCAGGCGGCGAGGCGCCCTTCGTTCACCGTCGAGGTCGTGCCCGCCGCCCCGGACGCGGTGGCCGAGATGGATGCGCGCCCCTACGACGCGGTACTGCTGCGGCTGTCGCCCGAGGCGGCCCGGAGCGGCGACGGCTTTGCGCTCATCCGCCAACTGGACAAGACAGCGCCGGTGGTCGTCCTCGGCGAACTCGACGACGACGAGGTCGCGGTCAAGGCGGTCAAGCGCGGCGCGCAGGACTACCTCGTCGAGGACCACCTCATCCCCGAGCTGCTCGTGCGCAGCATCCGCTACGCGCGCGAGCGCCACCGGCTGCTCGCCGAGCAGAACCGGCGGCTGGACTACGAGCTGAAGATCGCGGCGTTCGTCCAGCAGTCCTTCCTGCCCGGCATCATGCCGGCCGCGCCCCATCACGACATCGGCGCCTATCTGCACGCCAGCGGCCAGGTCGGCGGCGACTTCTACGACTGCCTCGAGCTGCCGGACGACCAGGTGGCCCTGGCGGTGGGCGACGCGTCGGGCAAGGGCATCCCCGGCGCGATCCTCATGGCCGAGACCCAGGGCATCCTGCGGGCGGAGGCCGCGACGTGCGCGACGCCCATCGAGCTCGTGCAGACCCTCAACCGGGCGCTGCTCCACGACAAGAGCCAGGACCGGTTCGTCACCCTCTTCTACGGCGTGCTGACCCTCTCGACCGGCGAGTTCACGTTCGTCAACGCCGGGCATCCGAAGGCGTTGCTGCTCGACGGCGATGCCGAATCGGCCCTCGTCTCGACAGGGCCGCCGCTGCGGCTCTTCGCCGAGGCCACGTGGGAGGCGCAGACGGTCACCATCGCCGACGGCGGCCGGCTCGTCATCTACAGCGACGGCGTGACCGAGGCGCAGAACGAGGCCGACCGGTTCTTCGACCTCGACGGCATCCGGACGGTGATGGCCGAGCACCGGGACGCGTCGGCCCCCGAGCTGGCCCGCCACATCTGCCACGCGGCCGAGCGGTTCGAGCGCGGGAACTCCGACCCCGGCGACGACAAGACCGTCGTGGTGATCCGCTCGCTCGACGGCTGAAGACTCCCTTCAGGAGTTTCGCGCCAGCGAAGCTCCCAACGCGACCGTCAGGTCGCGCAGGCGGGTATCCGGCAGGAAGTTCGCGCCAGCGAAGCCCCCAACGCGACCGTCAGGTCGCGCAGGCGCTGCGGCGCTTAAGCAGGGTCACCTGATTGCCGGTGGCGTTGTAGCGCACGTCGTCGAGGAACGTCTTCATCAGGAAGATGCCCCGGCCGGTGGGCCGCTCCAGCTGCTCGGGCGCGGTCGGGTCCCGCACCCCGGCCGCGTCGAACCCCCGCCCCTCGTCCCGGATGACGAAGCACGCCCCGTCCGACTCCAGGCTCACGCTGACGTGAATCCGCCGGTCCCGGTAGGGGGCGGCGCGGCAGCGCTCCTTCGCGAGGGCCCGGTACGCGCGCGGGTCGTGGTCGCGTATCTCCGAGCGCACCTCGAGGTTGCCGTGGTAGCAGGCGTTGGTCAGCGCCTCGTCGAGGGCGGTGGAGACGCGGTGGCACTCGGACTCGTCGAACATGCCCGAGTGCCGGAGGACGCCGGTCAGGTAGCCGACGAGCGACGAGAGCATGTCGAGGTCGTTCTCGAGGACGAACGACGCCTCCCGCAGGCGTCCCTGCAGGAGCGTGTCGCTCTGGCGCTCGCGGAACACGTCGAGGATGCGCTTGATCACCTCGACGAGGTCGCGCACCAGCAGCTTCTTGGGCACGTAGCTCGCGGCGCCCGCCTCGAGGGCTCGCGCCGCGAGCTCCTCGCTCCCCCGCGCCGTCATCAGGACCACGGGGACGAGGGGATGGTCCTCCTTGGCGTGCTCGACGAACGCGAGCCCGTCCAGCTCGGGCATCACCACGTCGGTCAGCACCACGTCGACCTCGTGCTCCCGCATTCGGGCCAGGGCGTCCCGGCCGTGCTCGGCGTAGAGCACCTGCCAGGACGCCCGTTCGAGCAGGGTCCCGGCCAGCTCGCGGTCGGCCGCCGAGTCGTCCACGACGAGGATGCGTGCCACGATGTCGTCTCCGGCTGGCCCGCCCATCGTCGCCATCGGCTCCGCTGGGCGCCCAACCAACCCTGCCGGGAGTCTGCACCGTTCTACGGCGCAGACTCCCGGCCGGCCGCTGGAACCCCTTGACGCAGCTCGTCCACAACCGCCACCAGCTCCGGTTCGAGCTCGCCCCACGCGACGGCGGCGGGTCCCGCCGCGCCCTCCCGGCAGCGATCCTCGAGGGCCTCGGCGAGGGCCACGACG
Source organism: Vicinamibacterales bacterium (assembly GCA_965207675.1). GTDB lineage: Bacteria > Acidobacteriota > Vicinamibacteria > Vicinamibacterales > UBA8438 > JAJEEA01. Next base: position 83,682 of record CBDBMY010000011.1, on the reverse strand, counting down.
CGGGCGCCCTCGAACGACCGGAGGGAGCCGGCAATCGTGTGTGCCACCCGGCGCACCACCGGCAGGTCGCCGGCCTCGAGCGCGCCGCGAAGCTCGGCGACGAGGGAGGGCTGCTGGCCGAGAAACCCGTCGATCACCCTCGCCAGCAGCTCCCGGTCGCCGGCCACGGTCTCCAGGGCCGGACTCCAGTCGAGACGGCGGCCCGCCGGCGCTTCCGCCGGGCCGGGTACCGTCTCCGCCCCGGCCTCTCCCCCGACGCCGGCCGCCGCCTCTCCGTCCTCACCGGCCTCGGCCTCACCGGCCTCACCGGCCGCAGCCTCCCCGGCCCCGTCGGCCGGCGCGGCCGGCGGCCCCTGCTCCACCACGGCGGCGATCGCGTCGAACAGCTCCCGCGGGCGGTACGGCTTCAGCAGGAACCCGTCGAAGCCGGCGGCCAGGCACCACGCCTCGTTGCTGCGCGACGCCCGCGCGGTCAGGGCCAGGATGGGCGTCGGGCCGGCGCCCTGCTCCTCCTCGCGCCGCCGGATCGCGGCGGTCGCCGCGTAGCCGTCCATCCCGGGCATCTGGAGGTCCATGAGGACCACGTCGAACCGTTCGCCCGCGCATGCGTCGACGGCCGCTACGCCATCGCCCACGGTGCGCACGCGGTGGCCCGCCCGCTCCAGGAACCCGACCGCCACCCGCTGGTTGGCGACGGAGTCTTCGACCAGGAGCACGCGCAACGGGACGCCCTCGACGACCGTCTCGCGGACCGGCGGGGTCTCGTCGGCGCCGGTCTCGGAGAGCCCCAGCCGCGCGGTGAAATGGAACGTGCTGCCCTTCCCCGGCTCGCTCTCCAGACCGATGGCGCCTCCCAGGGCGTGCACGAGGCGGGAGGCGATGGCCAGCCCCAGGCCGGTCCCCCCGTAGCGCCGGGTCGTCGACGCGTCGGCCTGCACGAACTCGTCGAAGACCGCCTGCTGCTTGCCCGGCGGGATGCCGATGCCGGTATCGGACACGTCGAAGCGGAGCACGACGCCGTCGTCGACCGCATCGTCCCGACGGACGTGCAGCGCGATCGCGCCCCGCCGGGTGAACTTGACGGCGTTGGACAGGAGGTTGGCGAGGACCTGCCGCAGCAGGCGGCCGTCGCCGACCACGGCGTCCGGCACGTCGGCGTCCACGTGGTGCGACAGCTTCACGTCCTTGCCGTGCAGGCGCGGCGCGAACGACTTTACGAGGGTGTCGAGGCGCTCGCGCAGGCGGAACGCGTGGGGCTCGACGACCAGCTTGCCCGCCTCCATCTTCGAGAAGTCGAGGATGTCGTTGATGATGTCGAGCAGCGCGTCCGCCGATTCCCGCAGCCCGTCGAGATGGTCGCGCTGCACCGGCGTCAGGCCGGTCTCGCCGAGCAGCTCCGTCATCCCGATGACGCCGTTGAGGGGCGTGCGTATCTCGTGGCTGACGTTGGCGAGGAAGATGCTCTTGGCCCGGTTGGCGCGCTCGGCCGCGTCCTTCGCCTCGCGCAGCTCCTCGGCCTGGCGCCGCAGGTCCTCCTCGGCGCGCTTGAGGGCGGTGACGTCGGTGTGGCAACCCAGCAGGCGGATGGGCTCGCCCTTCTCGTTGCGGACGGCGAGGCCGCGGCAGCGCACCCAGACCGTGCTCCCGTCGCGGTGGCGGTAGCGGACGATCTGGTCGTAGGGATGGTCGGCGTCGGCGAGGTGCTTGGCGAAGTTGTCGAGGGCGAGGTCGCGGTCCTCCGGGAAGATGTTGGCCATCCACCACTCGGAGGTGTTGGGGATCTCGTCGTCGCGGTAGCCGAAGAGCTCCTTGAACCGGGGGCTCATCCACTCCTGGTCCTGCCGCTCGACATCCCAGTACCAGATGCCGTCGAGCGAGCCCGCCTGCAGGAACTCGAAGATCGCCCGGTCCTTGCGCACCAGCTCGTAGAGCTCTGTCTTCAGGTAGTGCTCTTCGTCGGCCATGCCGCACCTGCCGTCGGGTGCCCGAAGAGAGAGCGAGACGCCGTCGGGCACGGCACCCGACCGCCTGCCCCGTGGCCGGCGTGGTCGTTTCGCAGGTCTTTCGTGCGCCCCTGCCGTTCGTTCCCGCACGGGCGTTCCCGAGCCGTGGCAAAGAACCTGCCGCAGGCGACCGGCGATGCACCCTGCGGGGCCACGCCGTTCCCCGCGGCCGCTCCTGCCCCCGTCGCCACGGCGCGCAAGCGACGACGGCCCTGCAGAACGTGTCCGCAGGGCCGTCGCAGAGGACACGGGGCGCCGGGGCGCCGCCGTCAGGTGATGACGAGCGTCCGCGGGTGCTGGTTGTTCTGCTCGAGGAAGGTCTGCTTGACCTCGAGCTCCTCCGCCGTCGGCTGCCGGTAGCCGTTGGCGTCGGTCGCGCGCGAGGTGACGGTGTGCTCGCCCGGCGTCGCCCCATGCCACTCGTAGGTGAAGAACTTCCACGAGTACTTCTCGGTCATGGTGGCGTCGAGGGTCGCGGCCTCCCACGGACCGTCGTCCACCCGCACCTCCACCGACTCGATGGGGGTGCCGTCGTGCATGATCACCCCGAAGACGCGGTGGTGGTCGCCCACCTTCGTCACGCGGGCGATGTACGACTTCAGCCGCATCTTCGTGATTGCGGTCTCGACCCACTTCAGCTCGCCGTTGATGACCTCGCCCTTCAGGGTGCGGTACCAGCGCGCCTGCCACTTGCCGAGATAGGGGTCCTCCTGCACGTGTATCTCGGACAGGTACTTGACGTTCGGCGCGCCGTACCAGCCGGGCACCAGCAGGCGGAGGGGGCGGCCCTGATGCGCGCTCAGGGGCTCGCCGTTCAGCGCGTAGGCGAGCAGCGGCTCGTCCGACAGGGCGATGTCGCGCGGCAGGCTGCGGCCGTACTGCTGGTCGACGTTGTAGGTGCGGCCGCGGAAGACCACCTCCTCCTCGCCGCGGTCGGCCCCGAGGAAGACGATCTCGCGCGCCCGGTCCTGCAGGCCGGCCCCCTCGAGGACCGTCCGCAGGGGCACGCCGGTCCACCGGCCGTTGCTCGAGAGCCCGTTCAGGGGCCCGCGGTTGCCCGAGCACTCGAACCCGAACACCAGCTCGCGGCTCGGGAAGTTCCTGAGGTCGGTCAGCGACAGGTTGAGGGGGCGGTCCACCATGCCCGACACCTGCAGCCGGTAGGTGGAGATGTCGACATCCGGATGGCCGTGGTGCTGGGTGGTGAACCACTGGTCGGCCGGCGTGATCGGCCCGTCGATGTGCCGGATGTCGATGATGCGGCGGTCGGGCGTCCGCTCGAGCACGATCTGCTCCGGCAGGTCGGTGAACTCGACCAGCTCCTCGCCCTGCGCCAGCGCTGGGAACGCCCACTCGGGCACGCCGAAGGCCGCGAGCCCGCCCAGCGCGGCACCACCCTTGAGAACTTCGCGACGCGTGGTCTGTTTCGCCATGTGTCTCTTCCCCTTCGTACTTGACTTGCGGCTCCGCCGCCGCCTCCGGATGAACCCCCTGACCGGGCCGAGCCCGACCACGGCCATGCTATCAGCAACCCGAGCCGCGGGCCAGACCCCCGCGGCCTGTCGAACGGTCCGATCGGTTCCGTCGCCGGCCTCCGCCTCGCCGCGTCACCCGTGGCCGACAGCCCGACGACCGGGAACCCGCACCCTCGTGCGTCCCGCGCCTGCGAAACTACGGCGTCGCGGCGTAGATGTCCTCGACGTACGGGGTCAGCCGCTCCGGCGGCGCGCTGCCGTAGCCCGCGAACCGCTCCGGAACCTCCCAGCCCGCCGCGAAGTCGGCGGCCGACGTGCCCGCCGCCTTCGCCGCCCGCGCGTCGGCCACGAACGCGCCGACGAACTCGGCGTACTCGGCCAGGTCGGCCGGGGCCATGACGCTGCTGTGCCCGGTGATGATGCGCTCGACGTCGACACCCTCCGACGCCTTGCGAAGCGTCTCGGGATAGTCGACGCCGCTGCCGCCGTTGTTCGAGTCCATGATCGGCAGGTTCTTGCCGGGGAACGCGTCGCCCGCGTGCATCACGCCGAGGGCCGGGAACACCACCCAGGCGTCGCCGCCGGTGTGGGCGCGGCCGAAGTAGTGCAGCTCGACCGCGTCGTCGCCGTCGCCCAGCGTCAGCCGGTCGCTGAACGTGGTCTCCGGCACCCCGTGCCCGTCGGCCCCGAACGGGGTCGGCCGCGCCGGGCGGCCCAGGCCGCGCACCGCGTTGTTCTCGCCGATGAGCCGCTGGGTGTTCTCGTGGGCCACGAAGTCGACCGAGGCCGGGAACTCGACGTTGCCGTCCACGTGGTCGAAGTGGGCGTGGGTGTTGATGATGGTGGTGACGGGGTTCGGGGTCAGCTCGCCGATCTTGTCGATGAGGGGCTGCCCCCAGCCCACGAGCTTGGTGTCGACCAGCACCACCCCGCCGTCGGTCACGAACGCGGCCGAGTTGCCGCCCCCGCCGCGGAGGACGAACAGGTTGTCCTCGAGCTGCTCGACCTCGATGGTCCTCTCCTGCTGGCCGGACAGCCCGGCCACCGAGACCACGCCCGCCAGCAGCACCGCGCCGAGCATCACCGCTCTTCTCATGCCATGCCCCCCGAAAAGAAGACCCGTTGAACGAACCAGAACGTCCCCGCCGCGATGACCCCGACGGATCCCGCGACCGCCAGCTGCCGGCCCACCTTCTCGTTGCGCGCCCGCAGCCACGTGAGGGCCGAGGCGACGACCACCGCCACCGCCACCTGCCCGATCTCGACCCCGAGGTTGAACGAGAACAGCGACCAGCCCAGGGCCCCCGTCGGCAGCCCCATCTCGCGCAGCACGCTCGCGAAGCCGAACCCGTGGATGAGCCCGAACACCAGGGCGATCCACACCCGCATGTCGCGCCCGCCCCGCACGAGGAGGTTGTCGGCGCCGACGTAGATGATGCTGAGGGCGATGATGGGCTCGACGATGTTGCCGGGCGGCCTCACCACGTCGAGCACCGCGAGGGCGAGGGTGATGCTGTGGGCGATGGTGAACGCGGTGATGACGAGCAGCAGCCGGCGCAGCGAGCCCCCGAGCAGCAGCAGCCCCACCAGGAACAGCAGGTGGTCCGGGCCGATCAGGATGTGGTGGACGCCCTGGGGCACGAAACGCTGGATGACGGCCAGCGTGCCCTGCGTGCTGCCGACGAAGTACTCGTAGCGGGGGTCGCCGCCGCCGAGGATCGCCTGCGACGTCAGGGCCCCCTCGTCGTAGACGTTGACGAAGGTCTGGTGCTGCGGGTCGTACGGGAACATCACCGCCTCGACGTCGATCCGCCCCGGCGCCCCCTCGAGCTCCACGCGGGCGCGCAGGATGACCGACTGCCGCTCCGGCAGCGGTTCGGGGTCGGACCAGGCCGCGACGTCGAGCCGGTCGCCGTCGACGGTGATGGCCAGGCGTTCCCGGATCAGGTCGGCGAGGCGTTGCGCGCGGCCGCCGAGCCCGCCGGGCTCCAGCACCCGGTTCGGCGGCTGGACCGCGAGCTCGTAGGCGACGTCGAAGGCGTGGACGACCACCTCCAGGTCGATCGTGGTCGACTGCAGGCGGAGGTCGACGAAGCTGAACGGGGCCGGGTGCGCGGCGGCCGGCGCGGGAAGCCAGAACGCGGCGGCCAAGCCGGCGCAGGCGACGAAACGATGGACCAACCGGGTCATGCTCCCCAATGGTAACGCAGACGCGCGCACGTCCGAACCGCCAGTCCCGCTCACCGACGCCCTATACTTGCGAAAGCACCGCCGCCGTTTACCCGGGGGCCGGGCAGTCCGCGGCGAGACCCGCGCCGAACCGGGAGCGGGACGCGCGCCGGCGGGCCGGGGGAGCCCGCCGGCTGCAGATTCGCCCGTGCCCGACCAGGCGTCGCGGTGAGGGCGTATCGGGCATGGGGCACTGATCGATACGAGCTCGCCGACTGCAGGCAGGCTCGGCCCGTTGCCGCTGTCTCCAGCGAGCGGCACGCGGCAAGGTGACTTCCATCAACGTCCATGTGTCACCGACGAACAACGCAGCCAGGCTGGATGCCGCCGCCCGAGCGCAGCGGAGAACCTCGGCCACGGGCTGCCAGACCGGGCGCCGTCGCGACCCGAAGGAGAATCGCCATGTCTCGTTCCATGACTCGCCGTCAGGCCATGCGGGGCCTCGCCGCCCTGGGTCCGGCCGCTCTCGCCGTGCCCGCCGTCGCAGCTCCCCGGCCCGCGGCTCCGGGCGCCGCGGCGCGCGGAGCCCTTCCCGCCGCGCAGCAGGCCCCCATCGGCCCCTACGAGCCCGACGTGCTGCCCGACGGCGTACGCTCTCGTTTCGTCAACGACATCAACGGCCTCCGCGTCCACGTCCTCGAGGCCGGCTACGAGGGCGACCGCCCCGCCCTGCTGCTGCTGCACGGCTTCCCCGAGCTCGCCTACAGTTGGCGCAACGTGCTCGTGCCCCTCGCCGAGGAGGGCTACCACGTCTTCGCCCCCGACATGCGCGGCTACGGCCGCACGACGGGCTGGGACGCCGACTACGACGGCGACCTCTACTCGTTCCGCCGCCTCAACGTCGTGCGCGACGCCCTGGGGCTGGTGCACGCCTTCGGCTACCGCGAGGTCGCCGCGGTCATCGGCCACGACTTCGGCTCGCCCGTCGCGGCGTGGTGCGCGCGCATCCGGCCCGACGTGTTCCGCTCGGTGGCGATGATGAGCGCCCCCAACGGCGGCGTCCCCGACCTGCCCTTCGACACCGCGGACGACCCCCCGGCGGAGCCCGCCGAGCCCGGCCCGACCCTGTTCGACGACTTCGCGGCCCTGCCGCGGCCGCGGAAGCACTACACGCGGTACTACCGGACCCGCGAGGCCAACGCGAACATGTGGCGCGCGACGCAGGGGCTGCACGACTTCATGCGGGGCTACTACCACTACAAGAGCGCCGACTGGCCCGGCAACCGGCCCTACCGGCTCGCGGCGCGGACGGCGGCCGAGATGGCGAAGATGCCGACGTACTACATCATGGACCTCGCCGACGGCATGGCCGAAACGGTCGCCAAGCACATGCCGTCGGCCGACCACATCGCCGCCAACACGTGGCTGCCCGACGACGAGTTGCGGGTCTACACCGAGGAGTACGATCGCACCGGCTTCCAGGGGGGCCTGAACCACTACCGCTCGGGCGGCCTCGGCGCCCCCGAGCAGCAGCTCTTCGCGGGCCTGACCATCGACCAGCCGTCGATCTTCATCGCCGGCTCGAGCGACTGGGGCAGCTACCAGAGCCCCGGCAACCTCGAGCGGATGCAGGAGCAGGCGTGCACCGACATGCGCGCGGTGCACATGGTCGACGGCGCCGGCCACTGGGTGCAGCAAGAGCAGCCGGAGGAGACGGCGCGGCTGCTGATCGAGTTCCTGCGGGGGCAGGCGTAGCCGCCACGGGCAACGGCGCCGCCTGCCGTCCCTCCGATCCGACCCGGGGCCTGCGCCGCCGCGAGCGTGCAGGCCCCGGGCGGGCCGCCGGAACAAGGAGCCCGTGGTGGGCTTCCCCGGCCCGATCCGGTGGCGATGCGTGGCCGGTTGGCGGATCGGCCGGCCGGCCCGGGAAGCGGCGCCGAGCTTCCCGGCCGGGCTCCTTTCGCCCTCTCTCCAGAGCGGATCATCCGAGGAGTACGAAGTGGACTTCCTGGTCGCGCTGTTTCTCGCCCTTCCTGCCGTAGTGCAACCGGATTCGCTGCGGGTCGAGCCCGCGTGGGGCATCGCCGGCCACTACGGCACGTGGACGGTGACCTGAGAGGTCGGGCCCGGCGGCCTGCGTGCAGGCGGTGCGTTGCGCGTGCAGCTTCCCGACACCTGGCACGCCGGCCTCCGCAACTCGGCGAACCGGCTGCAGGCCAGCGACCCGGCCGATGACCACTACGTCTCGGCCGAGGCGTCGCGGGCCGGGGTGGAGCTGACCACCGAGGTCGAGTCGGAGTCTCCGAACTTCCTCGTGAAGGCGTCCCGCCCCGGGCTCGACGGGCGGATGGAGCGCTACGTCCATGTGGTGCGGGTCACCGTCGCGGCGGGCGAGCTGGAAGCCGGCGACGAGATCCGCGTGATCTACGGAGACACCCGCGGCGGCAGCCGGGGCATGCGCGCGGCCATCGTGTCGACACGGCCCGAGGCGATTCTCGCCACCGTCGACCGCGACGGCGACGGCGCCTTCCAGCCGCTGTCCCACGGGGCCACGCTCACAGCGCGCAGCGGCCTCGCCGCCGCCCTGCGCCTCAGCGGATCCGCGACCCTCGTCGCCGGCGAGCCCGCCGACCTGCACCTCGCGGCGGTCGACCTCTACGAGAACCCCGTCACCCGGTTCCGGGAAGACGTGGCCCTGCACGTCCTCCAGGGCGTGGTCGAGCTGCCGGCGACGGTGCGCCTCGACCCCGGGCGCGGCCATCGCACCGTCTCGTTCACCCCCCGCGGCCCGGGCATCGCCCGCCTCGAGGCGGTGACCCGCGCCGGCACCCTCCGCACGCGCAGCAACCCCATGCAGGTGTACGCGGAGGCGCCGGCCGAGCGCATCTACTGGGGCGACCTGCACTCGCACACCCGGCACAGCTTCGACGGGGTCGGCGACGGCGCCTTCGACTACGCCCGCTACGTGTCCGGCCTCGACTTCCACGCCGTGACCGACCACAGCCAGACAGGCCCCGTCGGGTTCACGCGCGGGCTCGGGCCGCGGGTGTGGGACGAGTACCGGGCCGCCACCGAGGCCCACCACGCGCCTGGCGAGTTCGTGACCCTGCACGCCTACGAGGCCTCGTTCCGCGCCCCGTACGGACACCACAACGTGTTCTTCCGGGGTGCGCCGGGTCCGCTCCTCGCGCCGCAGACGGTGACCCTGCCCGAGCTCTGGGCTCGACTCAAGGCTGGACAGGCCCTAACCATCCCGCACCACACCGGCAAGTTCCCGGCCCCGCTGACCACCGACGTCCAAGACCCCGAGCGGCGCCGCAACTTCGAGATCTACTCCGCGCACGGGCTGAGCGAGTCCTACGACCCCACGCACCCCCTGGCGTTCGAGCAGAGCGACTTCACCAACTACTCCACCTCGGCCCCCGACGGCCTCAACGCGCAGGACATGTGGGCGCAGGGGCTCGTCCTCAGCACCATCGCCGCGTCAGACGACCACCGCTCTCACCCCGGCCAGCCCCACTGGGGCGTCGCCGCCGTCCGCGCGCCGGCACTGACCCGCGAGGCCGTCTTCGACGCGCTGTACGCGCGCCGCACCTACGGGACCACGGGGGCGCGCATCCTCCTCGACTTCACCGTCGACGGCGCGCCGATGGGAAGCGAGACCACCGCCGACAGCCCGCCCCGGCTCCACGTCGAGGCCCACGGCACCGACGTCATCGAGTCGCTGCAGGTCCTCCGTTTCTCGACCGCAGAGGGCGGGTTCTCCGTCCTCTTCGACCTCGAACCGGGCGCCCTCGACTTCTCCTGGTCCGGCCTCGACGGCGGGTTCCGCGACGACGCCATTTACTACGTACGGCTGCGCCAACGCGGCCACGTCCGGGGCCGAGTGGTGATGGCGTGGTCGAGCCCGGTCTGGGTGACGCGGGCGAACTGACCACATCACCGCGCACCCCAACCTTACCGGCGCCTCCTCCATGCTGCTTTCCGGTGATGATGTATCCTCTCCACGCGCCAGGAGGGCCCAAGATGAACCACAGAAACACCGGGACCGCGCCGCCGCGCATCGAGTATCTGAAGGTGGCAAACTTCCGCGTGCTTCGCGACGTCGAGCTCAAGGGTCTCACGCCGATGACCGTCTTGCTCGGACCCAAAGGCAGCGGCAAATGCACCGTGTTCGACGTGTTCGCGTTTCTCGCGGAGTGCTTCGAAGCCGGTTTGCGGCGTGCTTGGGACCGCCGCGGGAGAGCCAGAGAACTCAAGACCCGCGGGGCGGAAGAGCCCGTGACCATAGAGATAAAGTACCGCGAAACACGAAAGACCCCGCTCATCACCTACCATTTGGCCGTAGATGAAGACGCGGGCGCGCCGGTTGTCGTCCACGAATGGCTGAGAGGCCGCGAGCGGCGAAGCGCCCGACGCCGAAGACCAGCGTGTCAATACACCCCTCAAGTCTCCCGATCTTCTCGCGGTCAACGCGCTAGGACAGTTCCAGGAGCACCCACGGGTCGCAGCATTGCGCGACTTCATCATGGGCTGGCACGTGTCCTATCTGTCCGCGGAGAGCGCCCGCGGACAGCCGGAAGCCGGCCCCCACGACCGGTTGACGCGGACTGGCGACAATCTGGCCAACGTCATCCAGTACCTCAGCGAGCGCCACCCCGACCGGCTTGAGCGCATCTTCGAGATACTGCGCGGCCGCGTGCCGCGCATCGAACGCGTGGTCGCTGACACCATGCAGGATGGGCGGCTGCTATTGCAGATCAAGGACGCCCCGTTCGACCATCCAGTGCTGGCCCGGTTTGCTTCCGACGGAACGCTGAAAATGTTGGCTTACTTGGTGCTCCTACACGATCCCGAGCCGCCTCCCTTTATCGGAATCGAGGAACCCGAGAACTTCTTGCACCCTCGGCTGCTGCACGACGTAGGCGAGGAATGTCGCGCCGCCAGCGCGCGTACGCAACTGCTCGTCACAACACATTCGCCCTACTTCCTGAATGCCATGCGCCCAGATGAAGTTCGGGTCTTGTGGCGCGACAACGACGGCCACACACAGCCCCGGCGCGTAGACGAATTCCATGGCGTGACGGACTTCATGGATGCGGGCGCGACTCTCGGCGACCTATGGATGGAGAATCAGTTTCGGGCCGGTGACCCGTTGACCAGTCCCATCGCGCCGGCGTCCACCGCTGCCGGAGACGATCAATGAAGGCGCAGCACCTTGAAGTGCTCACCAAGGAGCCCTCCATGGAGGCATTCCTCGAGGTGCTAATGCCCCGATTGGTATCCCAAACCACATTCGCCGTTCACTCCTTTCAGAACAAGCAAGACCTGCTCAGGAAATTGGGCAACCGCTTGAGGGCCTACCGAAAGTGGTTGCCGGAGAGTTACCGTATTGCGGTGCTCTGATCGATCCGTTCGATCTCGAAAGTCTGCCCCGGTTCGATGCCGTCTCGTCGCCGAAGCTCGGCGGGCAGGACGATCCGACCCTTCGAGGAAACCGTGCACTTCATGGCAGCAAGATAGCATCCTGGGTCCGACGTCGCTCGGTCCGCATCCAAGCGGCGGGAGGCCCTGGAACATCCGCCCCTCTACCCTTGACAGTCTATGCGAAGCCGCGATACGCTCTGTTGCATAGACACTCTATGGCAAGGAGCGGCGTGTGAGATCCAACCGCAATCCCGACATGCTGCGCGGCACGGTCGAGCTGCTCATCCTGACCGCCCTGAGCCGCGGCCCCCGCCACGGATTCGGCGTCGCCCGCTGGCTCGAGGCGACGTCGGACGACGAGCTGCAGCTCGAGGAGGGCTCGCTCTACCCCGCGCTGCACCGCATGGAGCGGCGCGGCTGGCTGGAGGCCGAGTGGGGGATCTCCGAGAACAAGCGGCAGGTGAAGCTCTACCGCCTGACGTCACTCGGCCGCGCCCGGCTCACGAGCGAGACCGAGGGGTGGACGGCGTTCGCCGCCGCCGTCGGCCGGGTGCTCCAGGCCGCCCAGGCCGCGTAGGGGGTGAATCGATGGCGCGCGAACCAATGTGGCGGAGGTACGTCCGGTTCTGGGGATCCGACGTGCGTGCGGACGTGGACGCGGAGCTCGACTTCCACGTGCGCGAGCTGACCGAGAGGCTCGTGCGGGAGGGCCGCACGCCGGCCGAGGCCCTGGCGGAAGCGGAGCGTCGCTTCGGCGACTACGCCAGGGTCAGGGAGGCGTGCGTCGGCATCGACCGGGGGTGGGAGCGGCAGCGGCGCTGGCGGCAGCTCGTCGCGGACCTGTTGCAGGACCTGCGCATCGGCGTCCGCACCCTCGCCGGCAACCCCGGGTTCACGGTTTCCGCCGTGGTCGTGCTGGGCCTGGGTCTCGGCGCCGCGACGGTCATGGTCAGCGTGATCAACGCCGTCTTCGTTCGGCCACTGCCGTTTCCGGACCCGGACCGCATCGTCAGCGTGGTCCGCTACCAGCCGTCCGGCGTGGCCGACGCCCATTCGCAGGCGATGGTCGCGCTGGCGCGCGACCACAGTCGCGCCTTCTCGGCCCTGGCCGGCATCGGCGTGAGCCCGGGCGTCAACCTCGCCAGCGCCCACGGCTCGGCCTACATCCGCAACCTCGAGGTGACGGCCGGCTTCTTCCGGGTCTTCGGGGTGGAGCCGCAACTGGGCCGCGCCTTCGCACGCGACGACGAGGCCGACCCCTCGACGGTGGTGCTGAGTCACGCCGTCTGGGCCGGCCACTTCGGCGGCGACCCCGACATCGTCGGGCAGGACGTGCGCCTCGGCGGCCGGCCGCACACCGTCATCGGGATCATGCCGGCCGACTTCTGGTCGTACGAGCAGGCCGAGGCGTGGACGCCGTTCCGTCCGGACCCTCGCGGCATGGACATGAACTATCGCCTGTTCGGCCGGCTCGCGCCGGGATGGACCGCGGCCCAGGCCGAGGCCGAACTCCAGTCCCTGGCCGCGAGCCTGCGCGACCAGGTCCCGGTGCAGGCCGCGCCGGACGGCGCGGCGCCCGAAGACCCCAGGCACGGCGTGCAGCCCTATCGGGACCGCCTGGCCACCGCCAGCGAGGGCCTCATCTGGCTGCTGACCGCCGCCGTCGGCGCCATGCTGCTGATCGTGTGCTCCAACGCGGCGGGACTGCTGCTGGCGCGCGCGGTGGGGCGCCGGCGCGAGCTGGCGGTTCGTTCCGCCCTTGGCGCCGGCCGCGCCCGCCTGCTCCGACAGCTTCTGACCGAGAACACCCTGTTGTCGACGGCGGGCTGGGCGGTGGGGCTCGCGGCCGCCGCCGCCGGCGCGCGCGCGCTCGCGGCCACCCAGCCCCTCCTCGCGATCTGGGACATCGGCGTCGATGCGCCGGTGCTGCTCGGTTCGCTCGGCATCGCGCTCGCCACGGGCCTCGTTTTCGGCCTGCTGCCCGGGGTGCTCGCCGTCCGAGGCAGGCCCGCGGACGCGCTGCACGGCGGCCGCTCGCGCAGCGTGACCCCGGCCGGGGGCTCCTGGATGCGCCGGTCGCTCGTGGTCGCCCAGGTCGCCCTGTGCACGATGCTGCTCGCGGCGGCGGCGGGTTTCCTGCGGACGTTCGCCGAGCTCAGTGCGTCGGAGCTGGGCTTCGAGCCCGCCAACGTACTCACCGCGCGCGCTTCGCTGCAGGGCCCCGCCTACGCGTCCGGGGGAGCCGTGTCGGCGCTCTATCGGCGGACGCTGGCCGACCTGGCTCGCGTGCCCGGCGTCGAGGCCGCCGCGGTCGCCAGCAACCTGCCGGTCGAACGGGGTCTGAATCTCCCGCTGCGCGAGGCGCCGGGGGGCCGGATCGCGGGGGGCGCCGACTGGCGCTACGTGACGGGTGACTACCTGCGGGTCCTGCGCATCCCCCTGGTGGCCGGCCGGGCGTTCGCCGAGACGGACCACCGCGCCGGGGCGCCTGCCGTGGCGCTGGTCAACGAGGAGTATGCCAGGCGCCTGGGCGGCGATCGGCCCGTGATCGGCACGCGACTGCAAGCGACCGTCGTCGAGTTCGACGACCACGCGCGCGAGATCGTCGGCGTGCTCGGCGACGTGCGGACGCGCGGCGTCACCGCGACCCGGCCGACCGTATTCGTGCCGGCGGAGCAGGTTCCGGACGATCTGCTCGAGCTGATCCACGGGTTCCTCCCGCCGAGCTGGGCGCTGAGGGCGCGTGAGGACCCCGCTGGTCTCATCCCGTCCGTCGAGCGGGTCATCCGGGAGGCCGACCCGCTGCTGTCGATAACCGCGTTCCGATCGATGGACGAGGTGGTGGGCGGGGCGATCGCGGCCACGCGCTTCCGCACGTTCGTGCTCGGCCTGTTCGCCGCCGCCGCCCTGCTCCTGGCCGCCGCGGGTCTCTACGGGCTCGTCGCCTACACCGTTGCCCAGAGCACGAAGGAGATCGGCATTCGCCTCGCCCTGGGCGCCTCGACGAGGCGGATGACGGCTCGCTTCGCGCTGCAGGGCATCGTCCTCGCCGCCCTCGGCGCCGCGGTGGGAGCCGGCGGCGCGGTGCTCGTCACCGAGCTGCTGCGGCGCCTGACCCAGGCGCAACCGCTCGATCCCGGGACCGTCGCCGGCGTCGTGCTCGTCCTCGGCGCGGTCACCGCCGCCGCCACCGTCGTCCCCGCCCGCCGAGCGGCGCGGGTCGACCCGATGCTGACGCTGCGCGTCGAGTAAAGAGGGGGTGAATCGATGGCGCGGACACCGATGTGGCGCCGGTACATCCGGTTCTGGGGAGCCGACGTGCGCGCGGACGTGGACGCCGAGCTCGACTACCACGTGCGCGAGTTGACCGAGCGGCTCGTGCGGGAGGGCCGCGACCCGGCCGAAGCCCGGGCGGAGGCCGAGCGGCGCTTCGGCGACTACGCGGGGGTCCGGAACGCGTGCGTCGGCATCGACCGGGGTCGGGAGCGCCAGCGGCGCTGGCGGCAGCTTCTCGCCGACCTGGGGCAGGACCTGCGGATCGGCGCGCGCAGCCTGTCGAAGAGCCCGGGCTTCACGATGGCGGCGGTCGTGGTCCTCGGTCTCGGGCTCGGCGCCGCGACGGTGATGGTCGGCGTGATCAACGCGGTGTTCGTCCGTCCCCTGCCGTTCCCCGAACCGGACCGCATCTACAACGTGGTCGTGCACGGCGACGGACCCGGCCCGACGATCGCACTCACGCCGGCGGCGGTCGCGCTCGCGCGCGACCACAGCCGGGCCTTCTCGGCGTTGTCGGGCATGCGCTCGACCCCCGGGGTCAACCTCGCCAGCGACCACGGGTCGTCCTACGTCCGGAGCCTCATGGTGACGGCGGGCTTCTTCCGGGTCTTCGGCATCGAGCCGCGGCTCGGACGCGCCTTCCTGCTCGAGGACGAGACCGATTCGTCGACGGTCGTGCTGAGTCACGCCGTCTGGGCCGGCCACTTCGACGGCGATCCGAACATCGTCGGCGAGGCGGTGCGGCTGGGGGGCCGGCCTTACACCGTCATCGGGGTCATGCCGGTCGACTTCCGGTCGTACGAGGAAGCCGACGCGTGGACGCCGTTCCGCCCCGATCCGAGGGGCAACGACCAGAACTACCGGCTCATCGGCCGCCTCGCGCCCGGGTGGACCGCCGCGCAGGCCGAGGCCGAGCTCCAGGCGCTGGCCGTGAGCCTGCGGGATAGGCTCCCGACGCTTGCCGAAGTGCCCATCGGGGCGCCCGACGGACCGCGGCCCGGCGTGCAGCCCTACAGGGACGTGCTGGCCGACCGCAGCGCCGGCATGGTCTGGCTGCTGACCGCCGCCGTGGGCGCCATGCTGCTGATCGTCTGCGCCAACACGGCGGGGCTGCAACTGGCGCGCGCGGCGGAGCGCCAGCGGGAGCTGGCCGTCCGGTCCGCGCTCGGCGCCGGCCGCAACCGGCTGCTCCGTCAGCTCCTCACCGAGGCCGTCCTGCTGTCGACGGCGGGGGGCGCGGTCGGGGTCGTGGCCGCGACCGTCGGCGTGCGCGGGCTCGTCTCGACCCTGCCGCAGCTCGCGATCTGGAACGTCGCCGTCGATGCGCCGGTCCTGCTCGGCTCGCTCGGGCTCGCGCTCGCGACCGGCGGGGTCTTCGGCTTCCTGCCCGGCCTGATCGCGGCCCGCAGGGAGCCCGCCGACGCGCTCCAGGGCGCCCGTTCCCGCAGTGTGACCACGGTGCACGGATCCTGGACCCGCCGATCGCTCGTGGTCGCCCAGGTCGCCCTGTGCACGGTCCTGCTGGCGACGGCCGGCGCGCTCCTGCGAACGTTCGTCGGGCTCAGCTCGTCCGAGCTCGGGTTCGAGCCTGCCGACGTGCTGACCGCCCGGGCCTCGCTGCAGGGTCCCGCCTATCGGTCCGGAGACGCCGTGTCCGCGCTCTATCGGCGGACGCTGGACGATCTCTCGCGCGTGCCCGGCGTCGAGGCCGCAGCGGTGTCGAGCAACCTGCCGGTCGAGCGCGGCCTCAATCTCCCGATACACGAGGCCCCGGGAGGTCGGTTGGCGACGAGCGTCGACTGGCGCTACGTGACCGGGGACTACCTGCGGGTCTTGCGCATCCCGCTCTCGGAAGGACGTGCCTTCGGCGAGGCGGATCGCCGCGCCGCCGCGCCGCCCGTGGCCCTCGTGAACGAGGAGTACGCTCGGCGCTTCGGCGCCGGGCGGGCGGTCGTCGGCTCGCGCCTGCAGATGTTCCGCGACGACGTGCGTGAGGTCGTCGGCGTGCTCGGCGACGTGCGGACGCGGGGCGTCACCGCAACCCGGCCGACGGTCTTCGTGCCGGTGGAGCAGGTGCCCGACGACCTGCTCGGGCTGGCTCACGGCTTCTTCCAGGTGAGCTGGGCGTTGCGGACCCGCGAGGACGCCGCCGGCCTCGTCGCGTCCGTCGAGCGGGTGATTCGCGCGGCCGACCCGCTGCTGCCGATAACCGCGTTCCGATCGATGGACGAGGTGGTCGGCGGGGCGGTCGCCCCCGCCCGATTCCGCACGTTCCTCCTCGGCCTGTTCGCCGCCGTGGCCCTGATCCTGGCCGCGGCCGGGCTCTACGGGGCCGTCGCCTACGCGGTGGCCCAGCGGACGAAGGAGATCGGCATCCGCCTCGCGATGGGCGCCTCGGGCGCGCGGGTGACGGCGCGCTTCGCGCTGCAGGGCATGGCCCTCGCCGCCCTCGGCGCCCTGGTGGGAACCGGCGGCGCGGTGCTCGTTGTCGAATTGCTGCGCAGCCTGACCGAAGCTCAGCCGCTCGATGCGTGGACCGTCGCCGGCATCGTGCTCGTTCTCGGCGCGATCACCGCCGCCGCCACCGTCGTACCCGCGCGGCGCGCGGCGCGGGTCGACCCGATGCTGACTCTGCGGGTGGAGTGAAGTGCCCCGGGTTCCACCGCGCCCCGAGGTCACGCAGGACGGGGAGCCCCGCAGGAGCCCGCGCCCACCCCGCATGTTTCACGCAGGCCCTGCCAAGCGATCACCCCCGCGCTGCGGCGAGGCTCGCTGCAAGCCGCTCTTCGATGGCGCGGGCGCTGATGGCGCCGGCGTAGACGTAGAGCTGGCCGGGAAGCTTCTCGTCGAGAACCTCCTCGCTGACGCGCAGCCGGCGGCTGACGGCGAAGATGATCGGATGCGGGAGCCCCGCCTCCACCAGATCGACGCGGCGCCACACGGCCTCGCGGCTCCAGTAGCCCAGCGCCTCGAAGTAGACGCGGTGGCCGGTGTCGGCGTGGGTGAAGACGAGGTCGGGCACGCACAGGCCGAAGCCCGGCACGTCGAGCAGCTCGTGGGCCACCTCGGCCGTCCACGGCGTCTTCATCCGGCGGAACCGGTCGAGCAACCGGGCGACCTCGTCGGGCGGGCGCGCATCTTCGCCGGCGGCCGCCGGCGCCGGCTCGCCTTCCAGGTGGAACTCGAGCGCCTGCCGCTCGGGGCCCCACAGGACGTCGGCGTCGAGCTCCCAACGGCAGCCGCAGGCGTCGAGCACGGGGAGCAGGAGCGCGAGCTGCAGGCCGTACGCGGTGACGGAGCGGAACAGGCTGAACGGCCCGTCGATCTCGACGCGGCACACCCCCTCGGACGGGCGGGTCGCGACGTAGAGCAGCCGATGGAACTTCAGCCGGCCGAAGAAGAACCGGAAGCCTCCGGGGTCGGGCCGGTCGAACGTGACGACGACGCGCACCGCGCGCAGGAGGATCGCCTGGTGCTGCGCGGTCTCGTAGGCGGCGACGAGGGCCGGCCCCGCGATGGCGTCGAACCGCGCGAGGACCTGGTGCTCCTTCAGGTCCGCGAAGAGCGCGTCGGGAACGTCGCGCGCGGGCAGGCCGCACTCGGCAGCGGCCGCCGCGACGACCGCGTCGCGCTCGAACGCCTCATCGTCGTCCAGGGCGCGCCGGGCGGCGGCGGCGCGCGCGAAGACGGCGCGCCGCAGGGCCGGCGCGTCCACGTCGCCCGGCGTCTCGAAGACGCAGCGGTCCCGGACGAGCTTTCTCAGCCCCTGGAGCAGCTTGTAGTCGGTGGGCTCGCACGGCACGTCGTCGCACGCCGCCTCGAACGCCGCGCGCGGCCGGCCGACTCCGGCCTGCGCGGCTGCGACGTACCCCTCGGCCGCCGCCAGCATGCGCTCGCGCGCGGCGCGCCCCAGCCGGCCGGCCTCGATGCGGCCGCCGCGGCGCCGCACCCGCACCAGGTCAGTCGTCAGCATGTCTCTTGCGACGGAGACGCCCTTCACGCCCGGGACGGGAGCGCCGCACCCGCACCAGGTCAGTTGTCAGCATGTCATTCCGGGGCGGAGACGCCCTCCAGACCGCTTCAACCGCGCCGCCTACCGACGCGGCTGTCCCGGGGACACGAGCGCCGCACCCGCGCGGGGTCAGCCGTCAGCATGAGCCTCCCGGCGCCGCTCGCTCGTGAACACCTCCGTCGTGTCGTTCGCGACGAGCTCGTAGAGGACCGCGGTCTTGTCGCCCTGCTTGCGGAGGAGGCGGCCGAGCCGCTGCACGTGCTCGCGCGCCGAGCCGCTGCCCGAGATGACGATGCCGACGCTGGCGGCCGGCAGGTCGACGCCCTCGTTCAGGACCTTCGACGTGACCAGCGCGTTGTAGACGCCGGCGCCGAGGTCCTCGAGGATGCGCGTGCGCTCGGAGACCTTCGTCTGGTGGGTGATGATCGGCAGCAGGAACCGGCGCGACAGGGCGTACGCGGCGCGGTTACGCTCGGTGAAGAGCAGCGCGCGGTCGCGCCGGTGCCGGTGCAGAAGGTCCTCCACGTAGGCGAGCTTCGACGGCGCCGCGAACGCGATCTCCTTGTGGCGCTGGTAGGCGGCCATCGCGCGCCTGCCCTCCCCGCTCCGCGAAGAACGCATGACGAACTGCGACCACCCGTCCGGACTCGACATCCGGATGCCCTGGCCCACGACGAACGACCGGTACACCGCGCGCGCCTCGTCGTAGGCGCGGCGCTCGTCGTCGGTCAGCTCCACGAGAATGCGCTCGACGTCGTGGTCGGCGAGGTAGTCGCCGGCGAGGTCGCGGACCCGCCTGCGGAAGACGACGGGCCCCACCAGCGACTCCAGGTCGGCGTGGCGCCCGTCCGCGCGCTCCGGGGTCGCAGTCAGGCCCATCCGGTAGGGCGCGAGGCAGCGCTCGGCCGCAAGCGCGTAGGCCGGGCCGGGCAGGTGGTGGCACTCGTCGAACACGGCGAGGCCGAACCGAGCGCCGAGGTGCTCCATGTGGATGTGGGCCGAGTCGTAGGTCGAGACGGTGATCGCCTCGACGAGATGGTCGCCGCCGCCGAGGACGCCGATCTCCGAGCGGAACCTCTCGCGCAGAAGCCGGTGCCACTGCCCCACGAGATCGAGGGTGGGCGCCACCACGAGGGTGTCCCGCCGCACGGCGTCCATGGCCAGCAACGCCACCTCGGTCTTGCCGGCCCCGGTCGGCAGCACGACCACCCCGCGCCCCTGCGCGGTGCGCCACGCCTCGACCGCCTCGGCCTGGAACGGGCGGGGCTCCCGGCGCACCCGCAGGCCGCCGTCGAGAACGCCGTACCCCCGCGCCTCGTCCTCGTAGGCGATCCCGCCCCTGACGAGGGCGCGCACCACCGGCGCATAGGCGACGGCCGGCGCCCGGAACCGCCGGGTCCGCGGGTCCCACCGGCAGGCTTCGGGCAGGAGCGGGGCGGAAGCCGTGTCGAGCCCGCCGATGTCCAGGGTACCGGCCACGAAGCGCAGGCGGACAGTCATCTCGCGTGGCGGTCGGTGTCGCGCCGCCGCCCATCATACGCGCCGCTGTCGGCCGGGGCACGCACCGGCAACCCGACGAGACTCCCCGGTCTTGCCCGGCGTGGCGGCCGACGTGTCGGCACGCGAGATTGTCGACTGGGTACGCGGCGGCCGTCGTTCGACCGATCGATTCCTGAAATGAGGGCCCGGACCGGACGCGTCGCGCGGGGGCGTCGAACGCGTGTTCGGAGACGGTTGCGCGTCGCCCGGACGGCGGAGTTGACTCTCCCTCCGGGTGGTCTATGCTGTGCCGTGGCCGTACGCACGCCGCAGGGCGAGACGGCGCGATCGAAGACGAGAATCGAGGCAATGCGAGAGGAGTCCACAATGTCCAAGCTCAGTCGGCTCGACCGGCGCGCCTTCCTGCGCACCACCGGCATGACCGCCGTCGCGGGCGCCGTCGGCGGCGCCGTTCCCCTGGGGGCGCTAGGCGGCGGCGGCGCCGCCCGGCAGGACGGCCGCTACGACTTCGACACCATCTACAGCCGCATCGGGACGAACTCGTCGAAGTGGGACGCCCAGATCGCCCGCTACGGCGCCGACAAGATCGAGGTCGGCATGGGCACCGCCGACCAGGACTTCCGCATCGCCCCGCCCATCACCGAAGCCCTCCGCAAGCGGATCGGGCACGAGAACTACGGCTACCTGTCGATTCCCGCCTCCTACAAGGAGTCGATCGTCGACTGGAACCGCCGGCGCTACGGGCTGGAGATCGACCCCGACACCATCCAGCACGCGCCCGGGGTCCACGCCGGCGTCATCAGCACCCTTCGCGCCTTCTGCCCCCCGGGCAGCAAGGTTCTCATGCAGACGCCGGGCTACAACGGGTTCTACACCGACATCCGCGTCGTCGGGTGCGTGGCCGAGGAGAGCCCCCTCAAGCTCGTGAACGGCCGCTACCAGATGGACTTCGAGGACCTCGAGCGCCGCATCGACCACGACACCCACGCGTTCATCCTGTGCAACCCGCACAACCCCACCGGCAACGTGTGGTCGCGCTCGGACCTCGCGACCCTCGGCGAGATCTGCAACCGCCGGCGCGTCGTGGTGCTGGCCGACGAGATCCACTGCGACTTCGTCACGAAGGGCAACACCTACACGCCGTTCGCGACCCTCGACGACGAGGCCGTCGTCCGCAACAGCGTCACGTTCAAGTCGGTGAGCAAGTCGTTCAACCTGTCGATGATGAAGTGCGCCTACCAGTTCTCGACCAACCCCGACTACCTGGCGCGGATCGCAGGGGCGGGGCAGCACCGGCAGTCGATGAACACGCTCGGCATCATCGCGGCCGAGGCCGCCTACAACGAGGGCGAGGACTGGCTCGACCAGCTCCTGGAGTACATCGACGGGACGCAGGACTTCGTCGAGTCGTACGTCAACGCGAACGTGCCGGGGGTGAAGGCGGTCAAGCCGGAGGGCACCTTCCTGTCGTGGCTCGACGTCGCCGAGGCGATGGACAGGACCCGCATGAAGCAGGCGGCCGCGGCGGCGGAGCGGACCACCACGCCGGAACAGGCGTTCCAGCGCTTCCTGGTGGACCACGCCCACGTCCACCTGAACGCAGGCTCCAGCTACGGCCTGGGCAGCAACGGCCGCATGCGGATGAACATCGGAACGTCGCTCCAGCTCGTCGAGCGCGCGCTGAGCAACATGGCACGGGCCCTCGCCACCGCCTGAACCCGGCGGCGCGACGCCGCCGGGGGGGCGCCGCAAGGCCCCCCGGCGGCGGACGCGAGGTCCGTCACATGCCAATCGAGGGCGGATCCGACTCGCGTTCTATGCCCACGACCTCGAACGTCTCGCCGACGGAGCGCAGGTAGACGCCGACCCGCCGGTTCCAGCGGGGGTGCTCGTCGTGCCGCGTGCGGATCTCCGCCAGAAGGAAGCGGTTGCTGCCGGCGGCGACCTCGGCGGCCCGCGGCAGCGGCAGATCGGTGCCGGTCTGCTCCTGCGCGGCCCCGAGGGGCTGCGCGCGGTCCGCGCCGTTGTCGTAGATCGACCACTCCACGCGATAGGTGGAGCCCGGGTCGGCGAAGCCGTAGCGCTCCGCCAAGTTGGCAAACCGCAGGACGCCCTCCGCCACCTGGAACTCGTCGAGGGGATTCAACCGGTTCAGGTACTCGCGGCCCGTCTTGCGCTGGCGTTCGATCAGCACCTCGAGGAAGTACTCCTCCTCGCGCGGGTCGCTGAACTCTCCCGCCTCCACGATGGCCCGCAGCTCCTCAGGCGTGAACCGCATGATGATCTTCGCGGCCCAAAAGGCATCGCGGTCGGTCATGCGAACGAACGCCGGGTTCGGGTACTCGTTGTGCCACGCGTCCGGCTCGTAGAACTCGGACTCCCAGCGCCCGACCGACTCGAATTCCGGGTAGTTGGGCCACTCGACCTTCCGGTACGCCGGTGTGCGCAGTCCGAAGCTGAGTGCATTGCGCCGAACTTCGCCGAGGTCGAGCCAGAAGAGCTGGAAGTTGGGGGCCTGCTGATCGACCGTGCCGGCGCCGAACGACGATCCGAAGTCCATGAGGTAGTGACGGATGAAGCGGCGCCCGTTCTCCTCCACCCAGCTGTCCAGCGTGTTCTGTGACCGCGTATCGTCGTGATTCGTCCAGGCCGCGAAGAGCCGGAGGCCGCGCAGCTCGCGCCGGTTCTCGTGCGGGATGACGTCGTTCGGATCGTCGCTGCGCATGCCGTGGTACCGGAAGGGTCCGAGCGGACGTCCCTCGATGTACTTGCTGGCCACCACCCGGATGCGCCCGTCGGGCAGCCGCGGGAGGGGCCGCAGGATGCGACGCAGAAACGACCGCGTGAGCACCGACTCGTCCCCGAACTCGTCCTCCATTATCGTGTTCGGCTCGATGGCCAGCCCCGCTTCCGGATCGACCCGGGCGACGTAGTTCTCGGGCGTTTCGTAGCCGAGCGCATAGAACAGCTTCGTGCCGATGATCTCGGCCGCGCCGCTGAGCTCCGGAATCCCGACCGGATCGAACTTGATGAGGTAGCGGTCGCCGCGGCCGTCGATGATCTGGAACCCGGGGGTCAAGCCGCCGACCTTGCTGCGGAAGATGCGCCACGGCGTGCTCGTGTCGGGGCCGTCGCCCCGGTCCGGCCCGCGCCGAAGGGCCGCGATCGACATACGCTCGACGCCGTGCCGATTGGTGAACCACGAGCTGTCGGGCACCTCGTCCAGCGTGTTGACGTTCAGCGCCTCGGTCAGGTCCGGATCGCCGAGGTCGGCGAAGAGGTGCGCGAACCGATCGAACATGTCGCTGAGGTCGATCTCGGCGGGCTCGACCGGCACATCCATCCGGTCGTCATCGACGAGCACCGGGTCGTCGGGGAAGAACTTCGGCTGCTGCGCGCCGGTCGTGACGGCAAGCAGCCCCGCCGCCGCGATTCCCGTGAGCATGCGTCTCGTCGTCGTCATGCCGTCCTCCGCTCAGAAATCCGGCCCGGAGCCGATGTGCAGGACAAACCCCTCGGCGCTCTTCGCGAAGTCGAAGCGCATCACCATGCCGCCGGGCGCGTGGCCCCGGATCCCGAAGCCGTAGCCCGACTTGACGTCGTGGAGATCCATGCCGCCGGCCTCGGTGAAGACCTTCCCGGCATCGTAGAAGAGCGCGAAGTCGACGTAGCTCCACACTTCCCACCGGTACTCGGCGTTGAACACGTAGTTGCGCGGGCCGCGGAAGCGGTACTCCGGAAAACCGCGGATCGTGTCGGCTCCGCCGAGCGTCTCCATCAGGTAGAACGGCGGCGCGCCGCCGTCGTGGCCGACCGCATGCGACGTCCGGAGGCGCAGCGCCAGGATCCGGCTGCGATAGCCGAGCGGCACATGGGCCTGCAGCTCGCTGGTCACGCGCGTGAAGTCGTACCGATCGCTCGTCCGGTCGTCGTAGCGCTCGCCGACGACGCCCAGCTTGACCCCGACCTCGGGAATGGTGTCCCGGTCGTACAGCGTCAGCTCCGCCTGGCCGCCGTAGACGACATAGTCCGTCTCCGTGCCGAAGCCGGGCGTGTCCTGCGGGGCGAAGAGGAGCTCCAGGCTTCGGGGGCCCACGCCGGAGCCCACGTCGGCGGTCATCCACTGCATCGTGGCGCCCAATCCGACGACACCGCCCGGCCGGAACATCGCCCCCGCCTCGAGCGCCTCCTCCTTGACGCGGTACACGGTGCGATCGAGGTTGCTGGAACCGCCGCCGAGCCCGAAGAACCGCAGCGATCGGAAATCGCTCACGCGCCCTCCGAGACGGCCCGTCACCGGCAGCGTGCTGCGCCCTTCCGGGAACAGCTCCACGCCAGCCTCGTACACCGAGTTGCCTTGCGTGGAGTAGCGGGCGTCGGCCGTCACCCTGGCCCGGTCGCTCGTGGCCCCGGCGACGTAGCCGACGCCCCCGACCAGCCCGGACCCGGACGGCATCCCGCCGATGACCGGCCGGAACCCCGCGATCCCCTTCGAGAACAGCCGCCGCGGAAGGCGCCACCTCTCCACCGA
Organism: Vicinamibacterales bacterium; assembly: GCA_965207675.1. Classification (GTDB taxonomy): domain Bacteria; phylum Acidobacteriota; class Vicinamibacteria; order Vicinamibacterales; family UBA8438; genus JAJEEA01. The sequence continues at coordinate 59,289 of CBDBMY010000011.1, read as the reverse complement.
GCGGACCCTTCGCTCCTCGGCCGAGACTTCGTAGGGCTCGAGCTCCGACCGCTTCGCTGCACGCTGGCGGCGGAGTACCTCCTGGCGGGTGCTCGGCGCACCCGATTCGTCGCCGGACGCCTCGGCTGCCTGGCCGCCGTCGGGAGTCTCGGTCGGTTGCGCGAATCCGGTCGCCGGCAATGTCAGGATGCACGCGACGAGCAGCCCGAGACCGGGGCGAGCCGACCTCGACCAAGAAGACTCTCGCATGAGTGCGCCTCCGCAGTTGTAAAGTTCTAGTATACTAACCGATGAAAGGCCTTGAATTCGCAAGAGCGGTGTCAAAGAACAATCCGAGACAAGAGTGATCACATGCAAACCGGCAAGCAGTGGGGGAACTATTATGAGAATGACATGAAAAACCCGGTATGAACATGATTACCGGCAAACCCGCCGGCGCCAAGGGCATTGCATGAAGATGACGTAAATGACAGGTGCGATCATGGGCCAACCGGCGGGCGCCGGGGGCCTTGCATGAAGATGACGTGAAGAATCAGTATGACCGGTATGAGCCAGTGATCATGGCCGACCGGCGGGTCGCCGGGGGCATTGCATGAAGATGACGTGAAGAACCGATTATGAACGGGATCATCAACAAGCCGGCGGGCGCCGGTGCCGGCCGGCAGTCCGGCGATGGCGGGCTGGCACGCCTTCGGATTGCGGCGCTGGTTGCGGTCGCTTCGTCGGTCATTACGACGGCCGTCGACATTCCTGCCGGGACCGGGGAGAGCCGGCCTGCGGAGGCGCGCCTGGCATTCGTCGGCGACACCGGTTCCGGCGGCGATCGAGCGCGGGCGGTCCGGGATGCCATCCTCGGCACGGTCGAAGCGGCTGGCGCATCGCACGTGTTCCTGTTGGGCGACAACGTCTACGAGAGCGGCGAGGCGGCGCACATCGCCCCGAAGTTCATCGACATTTACCGCCCCGTCCTGCGGTTGGTGACCATCCACGCGGCCCTCGGCAATCACGACGTGCATGAATGCAGGGGGACGGGGCGGCGGCCCGTTCCTCCCGATGCGTCCGCCTACCGGCCGGCTCACGATTGTTGGGTGGCCGACCATCTGTCGACGCCCGAATTCGGTTACCTGGAGCGCCGCCGCTACTACGCGGTCGAGATACCCGGCGAGGCGGCGCCGCTCGTCGAAGTGTTCGTGCTCGACACCAATACGCTGGGTGACGACCAAACCCGTCTCGACGAAGGGACGGACCACGCCCAGCTCGCGTGGCTCGACGCGGCCCTGGGCGCGTCGGGCGCCCGCTGGAGGGTGGTTGCCATGCACCACCCCATCCACTCGCCCACCCGCCGGCGGTTCTTCTTCGGCCGGCGCGGAGCCGACGACCGGCTGCGGGCCCAGCTCGAGCCCCTGTTCGTCGAGCACGGCGTCGACATCGTCTTCCAGGGGCACCAGCACCTGTACGCCCGTCCGCGCCCGCAGCGCGGGGTCCGCTACATCGTGTCCGGCGCCGGCGGCAAGAGCCCCGACGCCTTCCAGCCCGATGACGAGACTCATCCGCGCCGCGACCGCGGCAAGTTCAATCATTTCGTCTACGTGCGCGTGACCGGCGACCGTTTCGAGTACTGCGTGATCGACGACGAGCGGCTCGTTCGTGACGGTGGGTGGTTCGCGAGGGGCGACGCGGAGGACACGCCGTTCCCGGCCGGCGCGTGTCCGGCGATCGGCTGACGACGGCGACCGACGGCGGACTCGCCCCACGACCGACTTCCGTCGCCGTCAGGACCCGCCGGCCATGCGGCTCCCGACGCCCGGCAACCGGCGCCCGGAACCCCGCGGGATCCATCGGGCATGATCGATCCGCTGTCAGGAGGCATCGAATGAACCGTCTGCCTCGGCGAACCGTCTTCGGTTACCTCACCGTGGTCTTCTGGGGGGCGGTGCTCGCGGCGCTCTGGGGCGCCGCGGCCCCTCAAGCCGCCGGACAGACCGCGCAGGACCAGGACCGGATGCGGGAACGGGATCTCGTCTTCGAGACCCCGGACGGCGAGACCGTGCGGCTGCCCGTGGTGCCGCGGGGCTACGCCGTCGTCATCGGCATCGGGGAGTACCGCAACCTCGACGAGTCGGGGCAGCTGCTCTTCTCGCGGAGCGACGCCGAGGCGATGTACCGCGTCCTCATCAGCCACGAGGGGGGCGCGTTTCCGCCCGAGAACGTGCGGCTGCTGACCGACGCAGACGCCACGCTGGCCAACGTCCGGCACGCGCTCGAGGAATGGCTGCCGTCGGTGGCGACGCCCGCCGACCGCGTCGTCGTCTACTTCGCGGGGCACGGCTTCGTGCAGAACGGCCGGGGATACCTGGCCCCGACCGACGTCGAGCCGGAGCGTCTCGAGGAGACGGCGTACTCCATGCAGGCCCTCGGCGACGTCATGGCGAACCGGGTGCGGGCCCGCTGGAAGGTGCTGCTGGCCGACTCGTGCCACTCCGCCAAGATCAACGCGGAGACGACGAACGAGGCCCTCGACCTGCAGTTCAGCAACCTGCCCCCGAGCTTCCTGACCCTGACCGCGACCCGCGAGCGGGAGATGAGCCACGAAGACCCCGACCTCTCCACCGGGTTCGGGTTCTTCACCTACTTCCTGACCCAGGCGTGGCGGGGCCATGCCGACAACGACCCCTGCGACGGGCGGATCACGGCCGACGAGGTCATCGAGTACGTGCGGGCCAACGTGCGGCGGTACGCCCGGGACCGGCAGCTCTCGCAGACGCCGACCGCCCGCGGCGATTACGACCCGGCGATGCTGCTCGGCGTCGGCGCCGACTGCCTCGGCACCTTCGACCCCGACTCGCCGTCTCTGCTGGGGACGGCGATCGTCGAGGTCAACATGGACGGCGTCGACCTCTACATCGACGGCGATCTGGTCGGGACCGTCTCCCGGAACCGGCCCCTGACGATTCCGCGCCTCTCGTCGGGGCTGCATGAGTTCACGGGGGTGCGCCGGGGCTACGAGCCCGACACCAAGCAGATCATGATCGCCCCCGGCCAGGAGGTCACCGTCACGTTGCGCATCCGCTACGTGCGGCGCATCGACGAGGCGGCCCTCGAGCTGGGCGAGCGGGGCGAGCGCCTGCTGTTCACGCGACGCTCCACCGTGAATCCGCTCAACCTGCTGCCGGTGGCGCGGTCGCAGAGCACGGAGGACCTCGAGCGCGCCCGGGAGCTGTTCGAGGCGGCCCTGGTGGAGGACCCCGACTACGGCAAGGCCGCCTACCACCTCGGCCAGGTCCACCATCTGCTGGGCGATCACCGCGAGAGCCAGGCGGCGTACCGCCGCGCGTTGCGCATCGAACCGAGCGACGTCGAGGCGCGCGTGCAGCTGGCGGGGGTGCTGCTCGAGTCGGGCGATCCCGACGCCGCGATTCGCGAACTGACGGACGCGGCGCGGCTGGAGGCGACCGACGAGCTCTTCGCGATGCTGGCGCGGGCGTACTGGGACAAGGGGGTCTGGGACGACGCCGTCGAGTGGGCGGCGCAGGCCATCGCCCGCAACGAGTCGAATGCGCAGGCGCACCTCTGGAGGGCGGACGCCCTGCGGCACATGGCGGCGGCGGCGCAGCCGGGGGCGGGGCGGCTGGCGCTGTTCGGGGACGCCCGCCACGACTACCGGACGTTCCTGACCCTGACCAACTTCGAGTCGTCGCTCGGCGAGAAGCTCGCATTCCACTTGATCGGGTTCGGCGTCGGCAGCCGCCGCCACGCCGACCGCGAGGCGGCTTGGCGGAACCTGCGCACGTCCGGCTACCTCGGCCTGTGCATTACCGAGCAGCGGACCGGCAAGCCGCTGCGGGCGCGCGAGTACTGCCGGCGCGCCGTCGACTACGACGAGCAGAATCCCATCGCCCACTTCCTGCTCGGCAACATCAACCGCGACCTGTTCAACCTCTACCAGACCTGCGAGTACCTGACCGCGGCGGCCGGCAGCTACAGCCGGATGCTCGAGATCAACGAGTACCTGGCGGAATCGGACAACGCCCGCTACTACCGCGAGCAGATCACCGCAATAGCCCGACAACTCGACTGCTGACGGCCGATGCCGCGGCGCCCGAACGAGCGGCCTGCAGGGGGCCCGACAACGGTCGCCCCCGGAGGCCGAGGCCCGACCCGCGCACTCGACGCCCGCGGCGGCTGCGGTAGAGTCGGCGGCGGCTCCGGCCCCAGGCGTCGGCTGCACCGCCCTTCGAGGTGACCATGCGTACTCTCCTGCACCGGATGCTCGGCACGGTGACGTCCATCCGCCTCGACGAGACCACGCCGGCGGCACTGATGTTCGCCTACTCGTTCCTCGCGATGACGTCCTACAACATCCTGAAGCCGATCACGCGCTCGCAGTTCATCACCGCGCTCGGGGCCGACAACCTGCCGTACGTGCTGTTCGTGGCGGGGCTGCTGATCGGCGTCGTCATGCATTTGTACACCAGTGCCATCCGCCGCGTGCCGCGCCAGCACGTGGTGCCCGTCACGCAGGCCGCCATCGTCGGGCTGCTCGTCGTCTTCTGGGCGCTGCTGCAAACGGGGGCGGCGTGGGTGACGGTGGCGTTCTACTTCTTCGGGCTGATTCTCGGCGTCCTCCTGATCAGCCAGTTCTGGACCCTGGCGAACGACGTCTTCGACGCCCGCCAGGCGAAGCGCCTGTTCGGGTTCATCGGCGGCGGCGCCAGCCTGGGCGGGGCCCTCGGGGCCGCGATGACCGCGGCCATCGTCGAGCGCGTCGGGTCGGAGCAGCTCGTCCTGGTGAGCGCGGCCGCCCTGGCCCTGTGCGCCGGCATCGTCTTGCTCCTGCTGCGCCAGCACGACATCGGCGAGGACGCCGACTTCGACGCGACGGAGAAGGGCGTCGGCGGCCGGGAGGCCTTCCGGCTGCTCTCGGAGTCGCGGGCGCTCAAGGTCCTCGCGCTGACGGTGGGCTGCGCGGCGGCCGGCGCCGCCGTCGTCGATCAGCAGCTGAACATGGCGGCCGAGGCGCTGCGGGGCGACGGCGGCGGCGACACCATCGCCGCCTTCCTGGCCCAGATCACCGTCTATCTCTCCATCGGCGGGTTCGTCGTCCAGGTGGCGCTGGTGAGCCGCATCCACCGGTCGGCCGGCATCGGCTTCGCGCTGCTGCTCCTGCCCATCGGCTTCGCGGCCAGCGGGGCCGTCATCCTCGTCACCGGCGCCCTCTGGGCGGTGGCGGGGGCCCGGGTGCTCGGCTCGACGCTGCGCTACACGGTGGACAAGACGACGCGCGAGATCCTCTTCGTCCCCCTGCCGACCGGGCTGCGGCACCGCGTCAAGCCGTTCATCGACGTCACCATGGACCGCTTCGCGAAGGCGGCGACGGCGGTGCTGCTGCTGGCGCTGGTGCAGCCCTGGGGCCTCGGGCTCGACTGGCGCCTGCTGAGCTACGCCACCCTCGCCATCACCGGGCTCTGGATCGCGGTCTCGATTCAGGCCCGACGCGAGTACCTCCGGTCGTTCCGCGCCAGCATCGAGGCGCGGACCATCACCGCCGACACGGTACTGACCCGCGCCGGAGAGGCGGCCACCGTCGAGGCCATGGTGGAGGAGCTGTCGAACCCCGACCCCGCGGGGGTGCTCTACGCCATCGACATGCTCGAGGCGATGGACAAGCCGAACCTCGTCACCCCGCTCCTGCTGCGCCACGAGTCGGCGGAGATCCGGGCTCGGACCCTGAACGCGCTCGCCTCGGGCCGCTCGCGCATGGCGCGGCGCTGGCGGGACACCGTCGAGCGGATGACCCGCGACGACGACGTGGACGTGCGCGCGGCGGCGCTCGCGACCCTCGCGACCCTGGCCGACCGGAAAGGACGAGCCCGGGAGGATGCGCGTCTCGGCGACGCCAGCCCCGACCGGGAGCCGACAGGCCCCCTCGACCGCGACCTGGCGGCGACGATGTCCCGCCACCTCGGCGACCCCGAGCCGCGAGTGGCGGTGGCGGCGGCCGCCGTGCTCGCCCGTTCCGCCCGCGAGAGCGACGTGGACCTGGCGGAGTCGACGTTCCGGAGGCTCGTCGACGACGTGCGCAACACCGCCGCGGGCGGGAGAACGGAGGCCGCGCGCGCCCTCGCGAGAACACCGGCGCCCCGGTTCCGGCCCCTCCTCGTGCCGCTGCTCCACGACCACCGGGCCGACGTGGTGATCGAGGCCATCAGGAGCGCGCGCGTGCTCGGCGTCTCGGACGGCCTGTTCCTGCCGGGTCTGATATCGAGGCTCGGGCACCGCGCCCTCAAGCACGACGCCCGGGAGACCCTCGCCGCGTTCGGCGAGGAGATCGTCCCGGCCCTGCGCTACGCGCTCGAGAACCCGCACGAGCACGTCTGGGTGAGGCGGCACGTCCCGTCCACGCTGGCCCTGGTGCCGGCGGAGGCGTCCATGGAGGCGCTCTCGGCCAGCCTCGACAGCCCCGACGGCTTCCTGCGCTGGAAGGTCGTCGCCGCCATGGAGTCGATCCGGCGCAACGACACGGTGCTGCTGGCCCCGCGCGCCGCCGTCGAGGCGCGCATCATGCGCGAGTCGGCGCACTACTGCGAGGCCCTGACGCTCCGGCAGAACCTGCTCGATCACGCGCCCGCCCCACACGACACGCTGCTCGAACGGGCCCTAGGAGAACGCCTCGAGCGCACCCTCGATCGCATCTACCGGCTCATGGGCGTGCTGTACGAGGTGGACGACATCGCGGCGGCCCGCCAGGCCATCGAGGGCGGCGGCCACAAGCGCCACACCCATGCCCTCGAGTATCTGGACAACGTGCTGCAAGGCAGGGTGCGCAAGCGCGTCATGCCCCTCATCGACGAGACGCCGCCGGCGGCCAAGGTCAACCACGCCAACCTCACGCTGAAGACGAGGCCCCGCGACCTCTGCGACACGCTGGCGCAGCTCATCTACGACGCCGATCCTGTTCTCGCCGCAGCCGCCATCCACTTCGCGGCCGCGTGCGTGCCGGAAGAGCTGACCGACGACCTCGAGTGGGTGAGCGCCAACCGCCGCACGGATCCGCGCGTCCGCGACACCGCGGCCTGGACGCTGGCCAGCCGGAGAGGCGCCGGCGAGCGCCCCGCGGCCGCGACCGGGCTCCCCCCCGTGGAGCTCGTCGAGCGACTGAGGCTGATTCCGGCGTTCGAGTTCGTGTCGGTCGACGACCTGTTCAGGGTGGTCGAATCGAGCCGGGAGGTTCGTCACGCGGCAGGAGACGAAGTGGGAGGCGAAGGACGGGCCGAGGGGGTCGAGCTCCTCATCGAAGGCTCGGTGCGCTACGCCACCGATTCGGGCGGGCAGGGCGTGTTGAAGGCGCCCGACATCCTCGGCCTGGAGGAGGTGCTTCAGGGCACGCCGATCACCCGCCAGGCGTGGGCGAACGAACCGTCCACGAGTCTCCGCATCGAGGCGTCCGACTTCATGGCCATGGTCTCCGACGACGTCCTGCTGGCCCAGGGCCTGTTTCGCCTGCTGCTGTCCCCCGCCGGCGACGGGCGCGGTCTCGGACCCGCCCACCGGCCGCGGGTGGACCTGACGGATACCGCGCTCCAGCCCCTCGACTTGGCGATGCTCCTCCGGCGCCACCCCCTCCTGGAGCGGGCCGCGCCGACCGGACTGATCGCGCTCGCGGGCGCGGGCAGGGAAGCATCGCACTGGGAGGGCGAGACGCTGTTTCAGGACGACGATGCGGCGTGCCTGTACCTGGTGCTGGAGGGCATCGTTCAGCTCGAGACCGACGGCGCCGAGCCGCTGGTGGCGGGCCCGGGGGCGACCCTGCTCGTGGCCGAGACGCTGGCCGGCTCGGCGTCGGGGCGGCGGGCCTCCGTGGTCCGGGCGTGCCGCGTCCTGAAGGCGGAACGCGAGGCCGTGTTCAGGGTGCTGTGCAACCGGATGGACCTGCTGCAGGACGTGTTCAGCGGCGTGCTCGCCGGCGGCCGGTCCCCCTCGGCACCGCGCGTCGATTCGCAGGCAGGCGTCTCGGACGCCGGAGCGGCGCCGGCGACCTGACGAACGCGGACGTCGAGAACGCTCGCCGGGACCAGGGCCAGCCGGCGCCCGGCCCCTGATCGGGCCACTGCCGCCGGCCCGCAGGACGCCTGCTTCAGGCCGCCCTCCGACGTCGACGGCGTCCTCGCTTCGATTCGGCAACGTAGCGATCGGTTCCGCGACCGTCGCCCGACCGGGCGGGGCTCCGACGGCAGGCCGGGCGCGGCTGCAGCCTCGAAGTCGGGAGGCGGTCGAACGCCTGCCAGCGCACCCCGGCCCGGCCCATGCCGGCGCGGAGGTGCCGAAGCGTCAGGCGGAACAGCCGGCGGTTCGCGCGGCGTTGAGGCGATGCCCGGCTCCCCACCCGTCCCGAAGCAACCAGGGTCCCACGAGCCCGAGGCCGGGCCTCTTCGGGCCAGCCCGTCCATCGTCGCCTGCGGCTCCGCCGGGCGCCCAACCCACCTGCCAGGAGTCCGCGCCGTTCTGCGGGCAGACACCTAACCGAAAGACAACCGGTAGCCGGCCTCCCGAAGATACGCGGCCTCGGTCTCCAGATCGGCGCGGGTCAGGGGGTGCTGGTCGAGCCACTCCGGGGGGAAGCGCAGGTCGAGCGCCTTCTTGGCGGTGGCCAGGGCCATCGGAGGCAGCGGCAGGGTGCTGCGGCTGCGGTGCAGGACCACCGACAGGCGCAGGGGCACGGTCAGCCGCTCGGTCCACGACGACCAGTTGCGGGGCAGGGCGGCGATGACCTCGGTCGGAAACTTGCGCCGGTGGGCCCGCACCAGCGTCGCCAGCGCCTGCTGCTCGGGCAGCGAGAACCCCTGCAGATCGGCGTGGGCGACCATGTACTCGCCGTGCCGGTGATAGTGGTTGTGGGCGATGTCCAGACCGATCTCGTGCAGGTTCGCGGCCCACGACAGGAACTGCCGGGCATCGCCGGCTTCGAGCCCCCAGCTCTCCGCCACCTGGGCCAGCAGGGCGAGGGCCGTCTGCTTCACCCGCGACGCCTGCCGCCGGTCGACGCGCGCGCGGTCGGCCAGGGCCTCGACGCCCCGCTCGCGCGCATCCTGATCGCGCATCCGGCCGAGAAAGTCGTAGAGCAGGCCCTCGCGCAGAGCCCCGTCCGAACGCCGCATGACGTCGACGCCGAGCGCCTCGAACAGGGCCGACAGGATGGCGGCCCCCCCCGCGATGGTCGTCCTGCGCCGGGGATTCAGCTCCTTGAGCTTCAGGCGGCCGACGCGCCCGGCCTCGAGCAGCATGTCCCGCAGCCTGCCCAGAGCCTCGGCCGTGATGCCGTCGCGGCTCCAGCCGTAGGTGCGCACGAGGCCGTCGATGGCCCGGATGGTCCCCGACGCCCCGACCGCCTCTTCCCACTCGAGGGCGCGAAAGCGCCCCGCGACGGGCTCGAGCTCCTGCAGGGCGGCGAGCTCGGCCCGACGCCAGCTCTCGGCGGTGAGTCGGCCGTCGCCGAAATGGGCGCGGCTGAAGGTGATGCAGCCCATGTACAGGCTCTCCATGCCCAGCGGCGCCTCGTCGCCCACGATGACCTCGGTGCTCCCGCCGCCGATGTCGACGACCAGCCTTCGCCGCCGGGGGTCGGGCAGCGTCCGGGTCACCCCGAGAAAGATGAGGCGGGCTTCCTCGATGCCCGATATCGTCTCTATCGAGTGCCCCAGCGCCCGTTCCGCGTCGAGCACGAACTCGCCGGCGTCGGCCGCCGCCCGCAGCGTGTTCGTGCCCACCGCCCGGACGTCGCTCGGGGCCATGTGGCGGAGCCGCTGCCCGAAGCGCCGCAGGCATTCGATGGCGCGGTCGCGCGACTCCGGGCTGAGGCGGCCGTCGGCATCCAGGCCCGACGCCAGCTGCACCATCTCGCGCAGGCGGTCGACGAGGACGGGCTCGCCGCCCTTCGTGCGGGCGACCACCATGTGGAAGCTGTTCGAGCCGAGGTCTACCGCGGCGATGTTCTCGGGCAGGGCGTCAATCGGGTGCGGCACGATGCATGTCCCAGGGTTGAGGGCTGGAAGAAGCGGTGGGGCACAGCCTCACCGGCGCGGAGGGGCGGGCCGTCATGCAGCGGCGCGATCTGCTGGTGCGGCACTTCGACGAGCTCATCGAGCAGCGCGGCCAGGGCGCGGTCCTCATCCGGGGACCGCGTGACGCCCGTCTCCGGATCCCTTGTCCCGGTGGTCACCGGGCGGGCGCCTCGACCCGGTGATCACCGCACGTCTCTCTCCTCACTCCGCCAGCGGATCGGGCCGGAGCTGGAAGTGGATGATGGCGCTGCGCCTCCCCTGTCCGCCCTCGATGTGCCAGTTGAGGTTCGAGCCGTAGTTGGCCCACAGGCCGCGTCCCTTCCAGCCCGCGTCGGGATCGTCGATGCGGCCGTCGAGACCGCGGGCGAAGAACCCGAGCGGATAGGGCACCCGCAGGACCACCCACTCGCCGGTGTCGGGCAGCAGGGCCAGCAGCGAGTCCGATCCCGATCCGGGAGCGATGGGGACGTTCGGTCCGAGCCCCAGCGTGCCGAACTGGTCGACCCAGTTGTAGTAGTGATAGTCGGCGCTGCCGGGGTCGGTGACGCCCTTCATCTGCGGTCCGGGGGTCGGGTACAACGTCCAGCCCTCGGGGCAGTGCTGGCCCGTGGCCTCGGGCCCGTTCAGCACGCGGCACCGGCTGCGGTCGAAGCTGGCCATGTGGCCGCTGCCGGAGAGCGCCGTCCAGATGACCCCGTTGCGGTCGACGTCGACGCCGCGGGGGGCGTGCCCGGTCTGCGCCGGGTCGACGGCGGGGTTCTCGACGGACGGCGGCTCGTAGACCTCGGCGATGCACGTCTCGGGCGGGTTGTCGCCGCGGTCGAGGCGGACGAGGCGGCCCGGGAACGGCCCGGTGCGGGCGACCCACCCGGTGTCGTCGACGGGGTTGGCGATGATGCCGTAGGCGAAGCCGGCGATGCGGGTGTCGCGCCCCGGGTCGACCTCGTCGCCCGGCTCGTTCCACGGCCGCGTGATCACGCCGTCGCCGTTGGTGTCGATAACCGTCGGGCACCAGCCCTGCGAGAGCTGCTCGTCGCCGGTCTCGTCGTAGAGCTTCGTGTCGAGCCAGCCCACGACGTTCGGGTCGCCGCTGAGCCACAGGGTGTCCTGCTCGTCCTCGCCGAACTGCAGGTGGTGGGTGCCGTAGCAGCTGTCGATGAGCTGCCAGTCCTCGGTGGCGGGGTCGTACACGGAGATCTGCCGGCCGCTGCGGTCGATGGGGAAGTACCGGGCCGAGGGGTGGTCCGACCCGGCGCGGCACCAGTCGGGGTTCTCCCGGCGGCGCACGGTAGAGGTCAGCCACACCCGCCCCCGGGCGTCCATCATCGGGTTGTGGGGGTTGGCGGGGGCGTCGAAGATGATCTCGTCGCCCCAGTACGGCGACGGCTCGAACCCGGGCGCGGTCGGGAACATCGACGGCACCATCTCCCGCGGCTCGCGCAGCGGCACGTCGAGCTCGATGGACCGGTGCCGCTCCGTGTCGGTGATGACGAGCTTGTCGGTGGTGATGGACACGCCGTAGACGAGCCCGCCCCCGTTGACGGTGGGATCGCGCTTGTCGGTCGTCACCTCGTCGTGCACGTACGAGGTCTCGCCGGCCCAGTCCCACATCGTCAGCACGAGGTTGCGCTCGACCCCCCGGGGCCGCGGCGGCGCCTCGGGCACCTCGCCGGCCGCGATGCGGTCGCTCCAGTCGGCGAACATCGCGAGCCCCCGCTCGCGGCCGAAGCGGTTGAGGACCCCGCTCATCTGGTTCCCGCGCTGGCCGAACGTCAGCCGGTGAGCCCACGCGTCGGCCGACGAGTCGAACCCGTCGAGGTGGCCCATGTCGAACGTGAACCGGTTGCCCATCTGGTGGCAGAGCTGGCAGCCCTGCTTGGTGACGTCGACCCAGGCGGCCTGGCTCTGCAGGCCGCGCGCGATGCCGTTGCCGGCGGGACCGGTGCCGGGGAACTCGCCGGCGGCGGGCGGCTCGAGCAGCGAGTACCAGTAGTTGGCGGGATAGACCTGCGCCGCCTCCCGCGGCGAGGCGGCCGGCGCGGCGTCGAGGGCCAGGGTCTCCCCCGGCTCCGCCGTCACCGGCTCGGAGTCGACGAGGCCGTAGCCGCGGACCCAGACGCGATACGACGCCTCCGGCAGATCGGGAACCAGGAAACGGCCCTCGTCGTCGGTCACCACGATCTTGCGGAACCCGGTGTCGAGGTCGTCGGTCTCGGCGATCACCCAGACCCCCGCCTCCGGACCGGCCGGGCCCCGCACCGCGCCCCGCAGATCGTCCCCGCTCGCGGGCGCCTGACCGGCGAGCACCGACGTGACCAGGACCGCACCGGCGGCGGTGGCCGCCAGAGAAACGAGCCTTGCATGGCGTGTCATCGATCTCCTCCGTAATCTCGCCGCGTCACCGAGCGCGGCTCGATGCGCGCAGCCGCCGGATCTGGCTCACCGCCGCCTCGATCTGCATCTCGAGAATCTGCTCGCCGTACTCGGCCCGCGAGCGCGAGGGCGTGCCGCTGACCCCGTTGCCGGTGCCCCCGGTGCCCGGCTCCATCCGGTCGAGGCGGATCTTCGAGGGGTCGAGGAAGAGCAGCGTCGACGTGTCGTGCATGCCGGCGTGCGTCCCCACGTCCTCCTCGCGCTCGCCCTGCTCGACCAGCCACTCGTCGCCCCGCCCCGGGTAGTAGTCGGTCAGGTGGTGGACCCGCGCCGGCCCGTCCGCCCACTCGGCGTTCAGCCGCTCCGCCACCGCCGCCTGCGACCGCTGGTTGCCGCCGCTGTCGCCCATCAGGGCGATGTCCACGAAGCCGTGCTGCGCGAGGCTGCGCGCGGCGTACTCCAGCACCTGCTCGAACACCGCGGGCGGGGTGGTGATGGTGCCGGGAAACCGCATGTGCCCGGTGGGAGGATCGACGTTCCCCTCCGGCACGTAAGCCATCACCGGCGCCACGAGCGCGTCCCCGAGCCGGAGCGCCGTCTCCCCTGCCTTGTGCCGCACCAGGTAGTTGTGCTTCCCCAGCACCATGTGCGGCCCGTTCTGCTCGGTGCCGCCGGTGGGGATGATGATCGTCGTCGTCCCCGCCGCGACCGCGTCGCGCACCTCTGTCCAGGTCAGCTCCTCGAGAAACACGGTGTCCGGCGCCTGCGCGAAAACGGCGCCGCCCAGACTGACGGCAGCGAGAGCTGCCAGCGTGACGACCGATCGCATCGACCCCTCCTTCATCGGCTCTCTCCTCCGCCCTGCCGGGAAGTCGCGCCCGCGCGGGGGAGTCCGCGGCAGCCACGAAGCCGAGGCGGAGACCCACGCCGCGGGCGGCCGCCGCCAGTGGCGTCCATCGCGCGGCCGACCTGCACATGGTAGCCCCAATGGCGCTCGCCGCGACACCAGGGCACCCTGCAACACCGGCCGCATCCAGCCGCCCGGGGTCCACCGCAAGGCCGAGCGGATCGAGCCTCCGCTCCCAGGAGTCTGCCCCGTAGAACCGCGCGGAGTCCTGAGGGGTTGGGCGGGCGCCCAGCGGAGCCGAGGGCGAAGATGGCGGGCGAGGAATCGCCGTGGAACGGCGCGGACTCCTGGGGTTGGTTGGCGCTCAGTGGAGCCGAAGGCGACGATGGGCGGGCTACCCAGCTTGTTCGCCGAGAACCTGCCCGCGGCGGACCGGCCGCCCTTCACGATCTCCGCGGCACCTTGTCACCCGCGGGCGGCGGCGCGGACGTATACTGTCGTGACGCCGAACCCGACGAAAGGAAGACCATGACGAACCGGACGCTCGTCGCCTTCTCGACCCTTCTCGCCGTCGCCTGCCTGGCGGCGCCGGCAATGGCCGGCCAGCCCGCATCGGCGGGACGCGCGCCGGAGGGCTCCCCCGCCCCGCGGACCCCGTGGGGCGCACCGGACCTGCAGGGCGTCTGGAGCCACGCCACCGTCACTCCCCTCGAGAGGCCCGAGCGGCACGAGGGGCGCGAGTTCCTGACCGCCGAGGAGGTCGCCGAGGCCAACATCCAGGCCACCACGTTCGCCAGCTCCGAGCGCCGCGCCGAGCTTAGCCCCGAGCGCGACGTCGGCCTCGCCTACAACCAGTTCTGGTGGGACCGCGGCCTGTCGGACGGACGGACCGCGCTGATCATCGACCCTCCCGACGGCCGCATCCCCCCGCAGACCCCCGAGGCCGAGGCCCGCGCCGAGGCGCGCCGCGCCGCCGCCCGTCCGCGCGCGCTCTCCGAGAACCCCGAGGACCGCGGCCTGTGGGAGCGCTGCCTGACCCGCGGCACCGTCAGGCTCGGCGGCGCCTACAACAACAACCTCCAGATCTTCCAGACCGAGGACGTGGTCGCGATTCTCCTCGAGATGGTCCACGAGACCCGCATCATCCCCCTCGACACCGGCGCGGGCCCGGCCCACGCGCCGCCCCAGTGGCTCGGCCGCTCGCACGGCCGCTGGGAGGGCGACACCCTCGTCGTCGAGAGCGACGGCTTCTCGGGCCAGGCCCCGTGGCGCGGCTCGGGCGAGAACCTGCAGCTCGTCGAGCGCTTCTCGCGGCCCGACGCCAACACCCTGCGCTACGAGGTGACGTTCCGCGACCCGACGACGTGGGAGCGCGAGTGGACGGCCGCCCTCGACATGCCCAAGACCGAGGGCCTGATGTACGAGTACGCCTGCCACGAGCGCAACTACGGCATGGAGAACCTGCTGCGGGGCGCCCGGGTGCAGGAGATGGAGGCGGCGCAGGCGAAGTAAGGCACGTCATGCCCCGCGCAAGCCGCCTCCTCGTCGTGCTGCTGCTCGCGGTGACGCCGGCCCGCGCCGGGCAGGAGTCGCCGCCCCGCACCGAGCAGGAGCCGCCGCCCCGCGCCGAGCAGGAGCCGCCGGTCCGCACCGGGACCGGCGCCCTCCTCCAGGAGCGCTGCCAGCTCTACTTCGAGTTCCTGGGGCGGACCGGGGCGGGGCGCGAGGACACGTTCAACGAGGACCCGTTCGGCATGGGCTACTGCGCCGGCCTCGTGCGGGGCGTCGTCATCGCGGCGCAGTCGTTCATGCCCGACCGGGTCTGCGTCCCGCCGGGCACCACCATCGCCCAGACCGTCCATCGGGTGATTCAATACCTCGACCAGCACCCTCAGGACCGCGGCGAGCTGGACGTCGAGCTCGTGCTGCGCGCGCTGGAGGACCGGTTCCGCTGCCCGTAAGGCTCGACATCCCGTCTCCGAAGGGGCCGCGACACACAGCCGGAGGTCACTCCCGTGCCTGCGAAGACCCCAAGTGTTGCCGACGGGCCGGCCGCGACCGCCGACTCGGAGCGATTGCTCCGAGCGCGACGCCTGTTCGAGCACGTTCGGACGGTCTGGGAGTGCAGAAGCGAGAGCGGTAGATCAGAGTCGCCGCGACGCAAGAGGCGAACACGACGATCACTCCACAATACGACCAGACGAAACGCTCCGTCAGAACGAAGTCGAAGCTCGTCGCCTTGGGCAGTCGAGGGGGAGAATCAGTCGCCGACCTCGGCCCTCACTCCGCCGCGTCCCTGAAGAACGGCAGCACGAACGGCAGCAGCCACAGCAGGACGACGACGATGGCGAGCACCGTGAAGACGTCGAAGCGGCGCGGGGGCGGGGGCCGGTTGACGGCCACCCGCACGCGGTCGAGCATCAGCCGGCCGACCCACCCCAGCACCGTCGCGAGGACGATCCACTTCAGCATCGCGGCTCAGTCGACGATCGCCTGTATCCCCTTCAGCCTCTCGGCCCGGTCGGCGATCGCCTGGCTCCCTTCAGCCTCTCGGCTCAGTCGACGATCGCCTGGTAGGTCATCGTCGCGAGGTCGGGCCGGACGTTGAGGTGCGTGTAGGGCCGGATCTGCTCCATCAGGATGCCGATGAGCTCCTCGGAGGGGTCGACCCAGAAGATGGTGCCGAAGGCGCCGCCCCAGTAGTAGGAGCCCTCGGAGCGCGGGGTGCCCGAGGGGCCGAGGTCGGTGACCACCGCGTAGCCGAGGCCGAACCCGTAGCCGGGGCCGGCGAGCCAGATGCCCTTGTCGCCGGTGTGGTTGGCGGTCATCAGCTCGACCGTCTTCCGGCCGAGGATGCGGGCGCCGTCGAGCTCGCCGCCGTTGAGCATCATCTGGTGGAAGCGGAAGTAGTCGCGGGCGGTCGACACGAGGCCGCCGGCCCCGCTGAAGTAGGTGTGGGGCTCGGCCACGAAGCGGCTCTCCGCCGTCGGGGCCTCGGCCAGCTCGATCTTGCCGTCGGCGTCGGGGCGGTAGAGGGCGGCGAACCGGCCGAGCTTCGACTTCGGCAGGTAGAAGTGGGTGTCCCGCATGTCGAGGGGCTCGAAGATGCGCTCCTTCAGGAACGCGTCGAGGGTCTGGCCCGACATGACCTCGACGAGCCGGCCCACGACGTCGGTGGCCCGCCCGTACTCCCAGTGGTCGCCGGGATGGAAGTTGAGGGGCAGGGTGGCGAGCCGCTTCAGCATGTCGCCCACGGTGTCGCCGGGCTCGCGCGGCGCCACCACCCGCTGGAACTCGGGCTGGGTGAGGCCGCGGTAGGTGTTGGCGAGGCCCGCGGTGTGGGTCAGGACCTGCTGCACGGTGATGGGACGGGCCGCCGGCACCGTCTTGTAGCGGCCGGTCAGCCGCTCCTGCGGGGGCGCGGGGACCGCCACCTGCATGTCCGCGAACTCGGGCAGCCACTTCGCGATGGGGTCGCGGAGCTGGAAGCGGCCCTCCTCGTAGAGCATCATCAGCGCCACCGAGGCGATGGGCTTGGTCATCGACGCGATGCGGAAGATGGTGTCGTGGGTCATCGCCGCACCGGCCTCGACGTCGCGCTGGCCGAGGGCCGAGAAGTGCACGACCTTGCCGCGGCGGGCCACCAGGGTCACGACCCCGGCCACCTCGTTGCGGTCGATGTAGCCCTGCATGACCTTGTCGAGGCGCTCGAGCCGGGCCGAGGACATCCCCACCGCCTCGGGCTCGGCCGCCGGCACGCCGTCCATCACGGGCACGTCGCCCGGCGCGCTCGCGCTCCCCGCCGCGACCGCCGCCGCCAGAACCGCGACCAGCACCCACCACCTCGTCGTCGATCTCGTCATCGCTCTCTCCTCGATGTTCTCGTCCGCCGGTCGCCCGACGGTCGATCCTGTTCGCATCCGCCTATCGCCCGGCGGTCGGTCCTGTTCGCACCCGGGCGCCCGGCCGTCGGGCCGGTTCGCATCCCCGGTCGCCCGGCCGTCAGTCGCCGATGCCCCGCCCGCAGCGGGGCGCCATCATCCACGTCCCGCCCCCGTCCTGACGCCAGTAGCGCACCACCGGCGGGTCGGGCCGGTCGTCGTAGGGATCGATCTGCACGAAGCTGTAGCACGGAGGCAGTTGCTCGGGCTGCATCGACTCGAGCAGCTCGGCCTCCGACAGCCCCAGCCGACGCCGGTGCTCGTCGAGCTGCCGGGGGGTCACGGTGCGCTGCCACGCGCCCCCGTTGATGACGACCGGGGTCGCGGCCCCGCGCACCGGCGAGAAGCCGTCGACCACGTAGGTCAACCCGGCCTCGACGCGGGTGAAGTTCCCCTGGCGGTAGTCGGCCAGATGGGTGTGCCCGTGCACCATCACCGCGACGGGCCGGGGGTCGGTCAACCGCTCCAGGTGACGGCCGAACACGCGGTCGCGCGACCCCCAGAAGTACTCGAACCGCGGCGCGTCGGTCTCGGGCGTGCGCGGGCACTCGGTCAGCGGCGGGCCGGTCGGGTCGAGTTGCGTCAGGATGCGCTCGAAGCGTCGACGCGCCCGCCGGAGGGCGGCGCGGTGGTCGCAGATCGCGGTCAGCTCGTCGTCGCTCAGGGCCTCCATGAGGGCGGTCAGGCCGCCCGCGTCGAGGGTCCTCGCGGCGAGCGGCTTGAACCGGTCGTCGTCGGCCAGCGAGTCGACGAGGAACCGCGGCCCCGCCTCGCGCACGGCGGCGAGGTCCCAGACCGGGGGCTCCACGTCGCCGCGGTCGAGGTCCATTCGGAACTGCTGCCACGACATGCGGAAGAGCAGGAACCGCAGCAGGTCGGGCGCCGCCGCCCCCGCGTCGTCCACCCCGGCCGCCGCGAGGGCCTCGCGCACGCCGGCGCCGTTGTCGGCGAGGTTGTCCACGATGGGGAACCGAGGCTCGTGGCGGTCGTACAGCGCCTGCACCACCGAGTGCCCCCACGGCCGCGCGACGTGCCGCCGCCCGGAGCGGGTCACGAACGGGGCCGGCCAGTCGTCGAACCGGTCGGCCCGGCCCTCGATCTGATGCCCGTGCTCGGCGTGGATCAGCCCGTCGGCGGAGCGCCAGAACCCTTGCCCGGCCACCCTGACCCGCCCCGGCGCGGCCGCGAACGCCTCGACCGCCCGCCGTCCGACGGCGGGGAACAGCAGGGCGGCGTCGTGGTCGCCGGGCACGAGGACGAGCCGGTTGTCGCCGGCGGCGGCGAACGCCCCGAGGGCGGCCGTCTCGTCGCGGTGCGCCGCGAGCGAGCGGTCCAGGCGGACCAACGCCTCGCCCTCGGTGCACCCCAGGGCCGGATCGTCCCAGGCGCAGGCGCCGTCGCTCGCCTGCAGCATCTCGAACGTGTCGCCGTTCAGGACGAGGTCGGTCGGGCCGCCCTCCTCCGCCAAGGCGGTCAGGAACCGCTGGAGGTCTTCCGCCCATCGGAAGTCCTCGTACGGCGACCACGAGCCGTCCGCCGCACGCCCCTCGCCCAGGCGCAGGTCGCCCAGCACCACGACCCGGCGTGGCGCGGCGTCGTTGCCCTGGCCGTGAAGCGCGACCGCCGACATCACGACGGCGAGCGCGAGAAACAGGCAAACCAGCCCGCGAGCCGCCGCCGGACGGCTCCCCTCGCCGCCCGTCCGGGGCTCCACCCGTGCTCCACGCGAGGAGCTCCCGCGCGCAGGGCCGCCCCGGCTCGACGGTCGGCTTCGATGGCCGAGCGAGCGTCGTCCCCCGGCAAGTTGCGGCGACGTGCGTTCGTGCCGCGCGCGGCCGACCGGGCCGCACCGGTCCCTGGTGGTGGCTGCCGTCTCGAACCCGCGCATCCCAGCCACCCTACTCCTCCCTGGCCAGCGAGAGCCGCACTATCTCCTCGTCGTTGCGGACGACGACGTGGCGGTTCGCGTAGGCGGGGTGCGACCAGTTGACGGTGCGGCCGGAGAGGCGCCGCCGCACGTAGGGGTGCGTGGGCTCGATGAGTGGGGTGCGGCTCACCTCCTCGTAGCCGTCCGGCGAGAACCGCGCGATGACGAGGTCGCCGGTGTCGGTGTTGACGAACCAGCGGTCGCCGTTGCGGACGAAGAACGCCGTCGCCCAGTTGGTGCTCTCGCCGATCAGGGCCTCGGTCTCCCACACCCGGCGGCCCGTCGCCGCCTCGAGGCAGCGGAGGATGCCGTGGCCGTCGACCCCGTAGACGTGGTCCCCGTGGATGAGCGGGGTGCTGATGACCGAGTTCAGGGTGTCGAAGTCGAAGCCGTACTCGGGATCGCTCTCTCCCACCCCCTCCCAGAGGACCTCGGCCCCGGGGCGGTCCTCGTCGAGCAGCAGCATGCGGGCCCCGCCGTACTGCGACGTGAAGAACAGGTAGCGGCCGCTGTGGACGGCGGTGGCGGGGTTGATGCCCATGTCGACGATGTGGCGTATCTCCCAGTACACCTCGCCGGTCTCGGGGTCGAGCGAGCTGATGTCGCGCGGATGCCAGGCGATGAGCTGCCGCGTGCCCCCCGCCTCGATGATGATGGGCTGGCTGTAGCCGGGCTCCCAGTCCGACGACAGGGCCCGCCAGATCTCCTCGCCCGTGTGCTTGTCGAACGCCATCATCTTGGCGTCGGGCTCGCCCCCCACCAGGCAGATGAGCCGGTCGCCGTCGACGAGCGGCGCCCCCGACATGCCCCACGACGGCACCTCGGTGTCGAAGTCGGCGGGAAAGTCCTTCTCCCACCGCACCGTCCCGTCGGCGACGTCGAGGGCGAGCAGCCGGCCCATCGCCCCGAGCACGTAGACGCGGTCGCCGTCGACGGTGGGCGTGGCCCGCGGGCCGATGGCGTACACGAGCTGCAGCCCCGCGTAGTCGGTCTCCCACTCGCGGGTCCAGAGCACCTCGCCGGTGGCCTCGTCGAGGGCCACGGCCCGCTCGACGACCGCCGTCGACCGCGGGTCGGGGCGGCGGGCGTCGGTGACGAAGACGCGTCCGTCGGCCACCGCGGGGCCGGCGTAGCCGCCGTGAATCGGCGTTCGCCACGCCACCGGCAGGCCGCCCTCGGGGAAGGTCTCGACGAGGCCGGTCTCGTGGAGGACGCCCCCGCGGCCGGCCCCGCGCCACTCGGGCCAGTCGTCGGCGTGGGCCGACGGACCGACGCCGCCGGCGACGAGCAGGGCCGAGCCCGCGATCAGCAGCGGCGGAAGCTGCGAGAGGTAACGCGGCATCGTGACTCCTTGCTACTATTCGGAACCGATGGCGCGCGCAACGCGCCCGGTCGACTCCGTTCCCCGTCGCCGAGCGTCGGCACCCCCACGGGGTGTTCCACGCAGGTCGCCGACGCGATCTCGGGCAGACATGCGAAGCCTGCGATAGCGGTGGTCGCGGTCGGAACCGGCGGCGACGGCCTTCCGTCAGATTCGGGTAGAACCATGACCAAGTTCCTGCTCTGGTGCATCCTTCTCGTGTTGTGCTGGCCGCTGGCGCTCCTGGCGCTGCTGCTCTATCCCATCGTCTGGGTGCTGCTTCTGCCCTTCCGGCTCCTCGGCATCGCGGTGACCGGGGTCTTCGCGCTGCTCACCGCCGTCATCATGTTCCCGGCCCGGGTGCTGGCGGGACCGAGAGGGTTCTAGCCGCAATCAGCCTGACCACGTTGCGGCTTCCGGCGGGGGGCGGGCCGGCGGGCGAAGCCTCCGCCCAGGCTTCCGGCCGACCGCCCGCAACGTCCCGGGTCCCGCGCCTCCCCTACGGCAGCTCGTTGTAGATCACCCGCACCGCCGCCTCGACGCGGGTGGAGTCGTAGTGCGGATAGCCCGACGACAGGTCCACGCCGCTCGCGGTGTCGTCCTCGCCGAGGCCCGCGGCCTTGGCCGTCCGCACCGCCGCCACAAGGTCCGCGTTGTAGAGCTGGAACTCCTCGAAGCTCTCCCACGTCGTGACCGGGATGTGCCCCGGCACCACCACGTCGACGCCCTCGATGCCGGCGATCGCCGCGGCCAGCGTCCGGGGCATGGCGAGCCCGCTGCCGCCGTTGCTCGTGTCGAGGAACGGCGCGTCCCGCCACGGGAACATGTCGCCGGTCTGCAGCACGCCAAGGGCCGGGTACACGATGAAGGTGTCGCCGTCGGTGTGGCCGGCCCCGAAGTGGTACAGGTCGATGCGGTCCGCCCCCGAGCCGAGGCTCATCCGGTCGGAGTAGGTGGCGGCGGGCAAGTACCGCGCGTTGTCGCCCTGGAAGTTGTCCATGCGCTGCATGTTGGCCTTGGTGTTCTCGTGGGCCACGATGCGCGCCGCGTCGAAGAACTCGTTGCTGCCGACGTGGTCGCCGTGGGTGTGGGTGTTGACGATGGTGACGACGGGCTTGTCGGTCACCGAGCGGATGCGCTCGAGGATCACCGGCCCCCACCCCGGCAGCTTGGTGTCGACGATGGCCACCCCGTCGTCCATCATGAAGACCCCGACGTTGCCGCCGCTGAACAGCGACCGGTCGACCGTCGACGATCCGGTGATGACGTAGAGGTTGTCCCTGACCTGCTCGATCACGGCGGCCTCGACCGCGTCCGGATTGAGCTGCTGGAACCCGTTGACCCCGACCGACAGAACCCCGACCGCCACCACCGCGCCGAGCGTGATGCTGCGTCTCATCTCCTCACTCCCTGCGTTCGCTTCCCCCATGGCATCCCCGGACGGGCTGCGCCCCGGCGGATAGGTTTACCACAACCGGCGACACGGCGGAGCGCGCCGGCACCGGGCCGCCCGCGCCGCCTGCACCTTCCGCTGGCGTAGAATCGCCCGAGCGTGACTTGGCGGCCCGCAGTAGAGCCGGCTCTCGAGCGAGGCACTCGAGTGACCGATTCGGGCGTCGGCGCCGGCGGACGAAGATCGCCGGCGGACCAGTTACGCCCCGCTGACAAGTTGCGGCGAGGCCCGCGGCTGCCGACGCCGGGGAGGGTTGTCATGCCCGAGCGAAACGTCTCGATCACACGCCTCTTGGAGGCGCTCGTCTGCGCCGGCGCGTTCCTTGCCGCCGTCCCGGCGGCCACCGGCCAGGACGTCGAGTGGCACGCCTACGCCGCCGACGCCGCCAGCTCCAAGTACGTCCCCCTCGACCAGATCGACGCCGAGTCGGTCCACGACCTGGAGATCGCCTGGCGGCAGTCGACCATCCCCGACGCCACGCGCGGGGGCCACGACCTGCGCGCGCCCGCCGCATCCCAGAACACCCCCCTGATGGCGGGGGGACGGCTGTACATCAGCACCGGGCTCGGCATGGTCGCGGCCCTCGACGCGACCACCGGCGAGGTGGTCTGGTTCGACGACCCGCCGGCGCCCGAGGGCGAGGAACGGCCCCGCGGCCGGCCGACGCGCGGCCTCGGCTACTGGACGGACGGCGACGACGCCCGGGTGGTGGCCATCCTGGGAGACCGGCTCGTCGCGCTGAACGCCGAGACGGGCCGGCGCTACCCCGACTTCGGCGACGGCGGCGAGGTCGACCTGACCGAGGGCTACGGCGATCCGCGGGTCGAGACGTTCCGGTGGCAGTCGGCGCCGCTCGTCGTCGACGACGTCATCGTCGTCGGCTCGCTCATCGGCGACATCGTCAGCCACACCATGCCCGCCCTCAAGGAGATGCCCCCCGGCGACGTGCGCGGCTTCGACGTGCGCACCGGCGAGCAGCGCTGGATCTTCCGCACCGTCCCGCGCGAGGGCGAGCCGGGCAACGAGACGTGGCTGACGGCGCTCGACGAAGACCGGGCGTCGTGGGAGTACACCGGGAACACCAACATGTGGGCGTCGCCGAGCGCCGACGAAGAGCTCGGCTACGTCTACCTGCCCCTCTCGACGCCGACCAGCGACTACTACGGCGGGCACCGGCCCGGCGACAACCTGTTCGCCGAGAGCCTGGTCTGCCTCGACGCGGCGACGGGCGAGCTCGTCTGGTACTTCCAGGCGGTGCACCACGGCCTGTGGGACTACGACTTCCCCGCCGCCCCGACCCTGGTGGACGTCACCGTCGACGGCCGCGAGATCAAGGCGGTGGCGATCACGAGCAAGCAGGCCCACACCTACGTCTTCGACCGGGTCACCGGCGAGCCGGTGTGGCCCATCGAGGAGCGCCCCGTGCCCCCCGGCGACGTGCCGGGCGAGTGGTACGCGCCGACCCAGCCGTTCCCCACGAAGCCGCCGGCCTACGACCAGCAGGGCGTGAGCATCGACGACCTCGTCGACTTCACGCCCGAGCTGCGGGCCGAGGCCCTCGCCATCCTCGACGACTACGTGTGGGGGCCGTTCTTCACTCCGCCGTCGCTGATCGACGACCGGCCGGGCGGCACGCAGGGCACGCTGGTGGTCCCCGGCCTCGTGGGCGGCACCGACTGGAACGGCGCCGGCGTCGACCCGGAGACCGGCATCCTCTACGTGCCCTCGGTCCACAGCGGCACCGTGGTGGGGCTCAGCCGGTCGGAGCACCCGCGGTCGGACGTCGACTGGGTGATGCGGGGCGCCCGGCACATCCCCGGCCCGCGGGGGCTGCCGCTGTTCAAGCCGCCCTACGGCCGCCTCGTCGCGATCGACCTCAATCGGGGCGAGATCCTGTGGACGGTGGCCAACGGCGACGGACCGCGCGATCATCCCGCCATCGCCCACCTCGACCTGCCGCCCCTCGGCCAGGGCGGGCGCGCCGCGCCCCTCGTCACCCGCAGCCTGGTGTTCCTCGGCGAGGGCGCCAACGTGGGCGCCGCGTTCCTGCCGCCGGGCAGCGGGGGGAAGATGTTCCGCGCGTTCGACAAGCGCACCGGCGAGATCGTCTGGGAGATGGAGCTACCGGGGGGCACCACCGCGGCGCCGATCAGCTACATGGTCGACGGCCGGCAGTACATCGTCGCCACCGTGGGTTGGGACGACATGAGCAGCGAGTACGTGGCCCTCGCCCTGCCGGAGACGCCGCAGCCGTGAGCCGTTGACCCGCTCGGCGCCCGGGACTACTCTTGACGCGAACGGGTGTCGTCCGTTTGCAAGGAGGTCGGAGATGAGGCAGAGACAGCTCGTAACGCTCGGCGTCCTCGCCACGATCGTCGCGATCGCGGGGCCGGCCCCGCCGGCAACCGCCCAGGACGGGCCCCGCACGGCGTGGGGCGCCCCGGACCTGCAGGGGGTGTGGGACTTCCGCACCATCACCCCCCTGCAGCGCCCCGAACGGTACGGAGACCGCGAGTTCCTGACGCAGGAAGAGGCGGCCAGCCTCGAGCAGGGCGCCGTCGACCGCGACGAGCGGCTCCTGCTCGCGCCGCCCCGCCGCACCGAGGCGGGCGGCAGCGTCGGCGCCTACAACAACTTCTGGATGGACCGGGGCACCCGCACCATCGGGACCCGCCGGACATCGCTCATCATCGATCCCCCGAACGGGCGCATGCCGGCGCTGAGCGAGGCGGGGCAGGCGCGGGCCGACGCGCGGCGCGAGTACCGGGCCGAGCACCCCGCCGACTCGTGGCTCGACCGCAGCACCTTCGACCGCTGCATCCTCGGCTTCAACACCGGGCCCCCGATGACCCCGGGCGGCTACAACCAGAACATGCAGGTGTTCCAGACCGAGGACACCGTCGTCATCCTCAACGAGATGGTGCACGACTCGCGCATCATCCCCATCGACGGGACTCCGCGCACCGGCATCGGGTCGTGGACCGGCGAGTCGCGCGGGCGCTGGGAGGGCGACACCCTCGTCATCGAGACCGACAACTTCACCGACAAGACCCGCTGGCGCGGCTCGTCCGAGAACATGACGCTGGTGGAGCGGCTGACCCGGCAGGACGAGGACACCCTCGTCTACACCTTTACGGTCACCGACCCCGATACCTGGGTGCAGCCGTGGACGGCCGAGATCCCGATGCGGCGGGGCGACGAGCCGCTGTACGAGTACGCGTGCCACGAGGGCAACTACTCGATGGAGGGCATCCTCGCCGGGGCCCGCGCCGACGAGCGGGCGGCGGCCGAGCAGCAGTAGCCCGCCAATCGCCCCCGGCGGCTCCGATTGCCGCCCAACCGTCCCGCCGGGAGTCGGCTCCGTGGAAGCGGGTGCGGACTCCCGGCGGGCACTTTCGCGGACGTCGGACCGGCTGCTCCCGCCGGCGGACCATACCGGTCGTCGCTCTCGGTTCGTCCGACCGCGGAAGGGCCCAATGACGGTCCGTGACGACGCGGGCCGCTCACCGTGCTTCGTCCTTGCTTCGCCAGCGCGCCCCCTATCCTGCGTCCGTGCCCTCAATCGCCCGCGTCAGGGCCGGGGTGCGGCCGAGCAGCCGGGCGTAGAGGGCGAGCTGGGCCCGGTGGTACTCCTCGTGGGCGATGCCGTGGTGCAGCCAGGTGAGACGGGTCCCGCGCTCGCCGTCGAAGCGGCGCACGTACTGCAGCATCTGCACCTCGCCGGCGGCGCGGAGCTGCCGGGCGCCGTCGCGGTAGCTGCTGCGCAGCAGGCGCAGCGATTCCGCGCGGGGGCGCGGCTCCTCGACCCCCTTGGCGTAGTGGCGGATGAACGCCGGAAAGCTCTTGCGGGTGAAGTCGGCGGTGGGCCGCGTCAGCTCGTTCGTCCACATCATGGCGGTGGCCACGACGTGGGCGACCAGCTCGGCCACCGACCGGGCGCCGGGGGCCGGCCGGAAGTCCCAGTCGCGGGCGGGGATGCCCGACGCCTCGGCGATGACGCCCCGGCGGGCGCCGTCCCACGCCTCGATCGCTTCTTCGAGCAGGCTGTTCATGGGTCCGGCCCTCTCCTGAGCCGCTGGACGAAGCCGCACGGGGCCGTCGATTCGGA
Source organism: Vicinamibacterales bacterium (assembly GCA_965207675.1). GTDB lineage: Bacteria > Acidobacteriota > Vicinamibacteria > Vicinamibacterales > UBA8438 > JAJEEA01. The sequence goes on along the minus strand of CBDBMY010000011.1, from coordinate 33,222 downwards.
TTCTTCCGAGTCAGGCCCCGGGGCCGCCGGCAGGGGCGCGGCCGACGCGGCGGCGGCGGCACCGGACCCGTCCGCACGACGGGCATGCGCCGGGCTCCCGGGCGCTCACTCGCACACGACGCCGTCGCCGTCGCCGTCGCGCATGTACGCGTAGGCGGGATGGCTCCGCGGCACCGGCGCGATGCCGTGCCGCCGCGCCTCGGCGCACGTCACGCGCCCGTTCCCGTTGTCGTCCCAGGGTATCCGGGGAGCCCCGGCGCCCGCAGGGCTCGCCGCGGCGGCGGCCCGAGGCGGCGACGCCGCCGGGCTCCACAGCCCCCGTCCGGCCGACCTCGCCTCGCGCTCAAGCTGCCGGAACCGGTCGAGGTACCGGAACGGGAACCGCGTATAGGCGTGGCCGTAGCCCCGCCGGATGATCTCGGCGTTGGCGAACGTCCCGTCCGCGAGATGGACATAGGCGAGGGTCCGCCCGTAGCGGTCGGTCCGCTCGCGGTCGTACTCGAGACGGACGGATCGGCCTTCGAGCAGCCGCTTCGTGAACGCGCTCGCCTCGCGGCCGAAGAGCTCGACGGGCCGTCCCGGGGCCACCGTCTCGGGGGTGTCGACGCCGATCAGCCGCACCCGGCCCACGCCCCGCACGACGATGGTGTCCCCGTCGACGACCCGCTCGACCATCTGCCCCGCCGCCGCGGCCGGCGCGAAGAGCGGCAGGGCGGCAGTCGCCGCGACCATCAGGCACCGGATTGCAGCCGCAGGGATCCCGATCGCGTGGAGACGTCGCAACATCGACCACCTCCGACCGGCAAGGCGTCGACATGGCGGGAAACGCCACGGACTTGCCGGCAGACGTGGAGATTATTGCGTACATCGGCCGGCGCCGCCTCCCGGCCCCGACGGACAGGGCGAGGAGGCGCGGTGGCTGCGGGTCAAGCGTCGAGGAAGCGATCACGATGCCGCGGGTCGGGGGCCGGGCACGATGAATGGCGGCCGAAGAGCCGGTACCGCCGGGCCGCGACCCGGTCGTAGAGCCAGTCGCGCAGCGCGGCGGGGACCCAGCGCAGGACCGTGGCGAGCCGCCACGGCCAGCCGAGCTGACCGAGGACGAACAGGGCCGCGGCCGACCGGGTCAGCACGCGCCCCGCCTCGGACCGGTAGTCGACGACCACGTGGACCGTCTCGAGCCGCTCGGGGTCCCGGCCGAACGCCGCGACGAGATCGCGGCCGACGGAGCCCTGCAACGTCGCGAAGCGGAAACGGCACCGGTGGTCGCGCGCGAGCACGAACCGGACGAACCGGTCGCAGAGCCCGCACACGCCGTCGTAGAGCAGCAGGTGGCGGCCGGAATCGGCCCCGGCGGGTCCGCTCGCTCGAGCCATCCGCACTTCGACGTCCCCCCTCCCGCCGCCGAGCCCCCGGCCGCGCCTCGACCCGCCGGCGCGAGGCGCATGGCTTCGCAACCGCCGGACCGCCGCCGTCAGAAGCGCAGCAGGCGCGTGGCCTTGACGACGAAGGCGCGGTTCTGGAGAAACGGTCCCCGCGGGTCGAGGGTGTCGCGCTCGTCGGTATAGACCACGAACAGCTCGCTGCCAGGCTGGTACTCCCAGCGGAACCGGAGGTTGGTGCCGAGCGAGTCGAGGGTCGAGTTGTACTGCAGGAGCGCCGCCACGAACATGCGCGGGGTCAGCGTGTAGGTGGTGCGCACCGAGACGAGGTCGGTCCGGAAGTCGCCCTCCGGCAGCTCGAGCCAGTTGAAGGACACCGACGGCTCGACGTTGAGCTGCGACGACAGGTACACGCGGCCGAAGGTGTAGCCCACGCCGGTGCGCTCGCCGCCGAAGAACCCGCCGTGGTCGAAGCTCAGCCCCCCCGACACGACCCGCTGCTGGCCGAGCCCGTAAACGATGCGCGTATTCGAGAAACGGTAGGCGCCGGCGGGAATCGTGATGGCGGGGGTCATCGCGAACGGCTCCTTCAGCCACTCGTAGCTGTCGGTCGCGCCCGCGAAGAACATGTCGCCGTTCTCGAACTCGATGCCGAAGAGCCCCTGCCGCGCCCGCGTCTCGAGGAGACCGGCCCCGTCGGTGGTGTAGTCGACGTTGCCCTGGAACAGGAACTTGCGGATCGCCGCGATCGACAGGGGCCTCGGGCTGAACCGGCCCTCGACGAAGTTGCGCCGGAAGTCGCGCCGCCGCACGAAGCCCACCTCGGGCCGGAAGTCCGCCCCGACCCCCAGCCGCTCGGCGAGGAACCCCCACCGGTCGCCGCGGTAGTCCAGCTTCGCCTGGTAGCTCACGGCGTCGTCGCGGCTGACGCCGGGCAGACGGCTCTCGGCGAGCCAGGTGGTGACGTTCAGGTTGTCGTAGAACGAAAAGAGCCCGTCGACCCCGTACACCTGGTTCGACCCGCTGCCGTCGAGCGACACCGATCGGCCCGTGAACAGCGCCCCGACGGCGCTGCGGCGCAGGATGTCCCGCTTCACGCGGGCGACCGAGAAGTTCGTCGCGGCGGCGTGGCCGGCCCCCTCGGTCTGCACGTTCAGCACGCCGATGCTGTAGGGCCCGGTCTTGCCCGTCAGCCGGCCGCCGGCCCGGATGGGCACGGCCCGCCCGTCCTGCAGCCCGATGCGCCGGCTGAAGAACAGGATCGGCGCGGTTCCCGAGAACTGGCCGCCGCCGAAGTAGAACGCCGTCGAGTCGCTGGTGAAGCCGCCGCCGAAGTCGAAGATGCCCTGCCCTTCGAGAAAGAACTCGCGCTTCTCGGGAAAGAAGAGGCTGAACCGGGTCAGGTTGACCTGCTGCTCGTCGACCTCGACCTGCGCGAAGTCGGTGTTGTACGTGAAGTCGGCGGTGAGCCCCTGCGTCACCCCGTACTTGACGTCGAAGCCGACGTCGCCCCCCGCCAGCGTGCGCTCGTCGGGGGCGCGGGCGAGGTCGGTGGTGACGTCGGAGATGCCGTAGGGCTTGACCTCGAGCCGGGTGCCCGAGGCCGGCACCTCGAGCCCCACGAGGGTCGCGGCCGACGACATCTTGGACGACCCCCCCCAGCCGAGGGAGGCGGGAATCGGGGTCAGGAACGACGTCTCGTTGGTGGACGCCACGCTGCGCTGCACGTTGACGCCCCATATCTGCGCCGGTCCCGCCCGGTAGCGGAGCGACTTGAAGGGAATGGCGATCTCCACCGTCCACCCCTCGTCGAACCGCCCCGCGGCGACGTCCCACACCGTGTTCCAGTCGATGTTCTGACTGCGCTCGTCGGTGACGAGGGCGTCGAACAGGCCTCCGATGGCGTTGGTGGTGAACGCGAACGCGTTGCGCCGGTCGTAGAACGTGTCGAGGACGACGCCCAGGGTCTCGTTGCCGTACATGCCGAAGCTGTCGCGCTTCATCTCGTTCGCGACGATGCGGTCGGGCTCCCGGCTCCAGCACCGGGCCGACACGTACAGGTTGTCGCCGTCGAAGGTCACCCACACCTCGGTCTGGTCCTCGGCCGGCGCGCCCTCGTTGGGCTCCTGCTGGATGAAGCCGGTGACCGGCGGCACGTCCCGGTAGACGCGCTCGTCGAGCCGGCCGTCGAGCTGCAGCGGCTCGTCGAGCCGGATCGCGCGCATGGTCAGGCGTCCTGCATCGTCGCGCGACGCCACCTCGGGCGGGAGGGGCGGCGGCGGACCGTCGATGAGGACCGGGGCCGCCAGCACGAAGCCCGCCGCCCCGCCCGGGTCGGCGCCGACGCCCCGGACGCCCGGCGACCCGACCCCCGCCGTCCCGGGGGAAGCCGGCTCGGCCAGAGCCGCGGGAGCGCCGGCGGGCCCCGCTGCCGGCGGCGCGACGACCGGCGGCGACGCGATCCCACCGCCCGCCGCCGGCCGCCCGCGCCGAGCGGACCTGTCCGTCGACACGGAGGCCCCGGTGCGGACCCCGCCGTCGCGACCGGGCGGGAGCCCGCCGGACGGCGCCGACGACCCCGCCAGGCCGACCCCGCCCGTCGATCCGGGAGCCTCGGTGCCGTAGGTCCCTTCGCTCCCTTCGCCGAAGCGCGGCGAGGGCTCGCCGGCCGGCGAGGTTCGCGCGCGGCGCATCTCCTGCCCGAGGCCGCGTGCGAGCCCGCTCGACGAAGCCCCGGCCCGGCGCAACCCGTCGCGGAGGCGGGCGGCGAGATCGTCCTGCAGCCTGAAGAGATCCGCTGACTCCCCGTCGACCCGAGCCCCGGTGACGACGCGCCCGCCGTCCGCCTCGACCACCCGGACGGTAATCCGGAGCCTGGCCCCCACCCGCTGGTAGGCGCCGTCCACCCGCAGGCCGCGCGGCAGGCCTCCGGCCGATCGGCCGAGATCGGCGGCCAGGGTCTCGGCGATGCCGTCGCCGATCCACGCGTCACCGGGGTCGCCCGACAGGTTGACGAAGGCCGCGACCTCCAGGGGGCCGGCGGCACGCGCGACAGGCGGCGCGACCTGGCCGTGCGCAGGCGGCGCCGCCGCCACGGCGGCGGCCAGGGCCAGGCCGGCGGCGACGATGCCGCGCCGGAGCACCTCGACGATGGACACGCCCCTCATCATAACCGGGCCGCCCCCGCGGCCTCCCGCGGTACACTGCGGCGGCGCATGCGGCACGCTGCAACGGTCTGGCTGGCCGGCGGCCTCGGTTGCCTGGCCGCGGGGGTCACCGTCGGCGCCTCGCTGTCGTTCGAGGCGGGGGCCGCCCTCGCCCTGCTGGGCGCGGGTGCGATGGGGGCCGGCGTCATGGCTCTCGCGCGAGGGAGCCCTCCCGACCCCGAGACGATGGCCGAGCTCGACCGCCGGCTCGACGAGCTGCGGGGGCTCGACGCGCGGCTCACCGCGGCCGGGGTGTCCCCGGTCGAGCGCACCTACGACGAGCTGCTGCGCCGCCGATCCGAGGCGACCATACTGTCCGCCACCCTCGACGAGCAGGAACGCCGGCTCGGCGAGATGATCCGCGACCGCTGCGACCAGGTATGGAAGGGCATCGGCGACCGGCGCTACGTCCGGCGCGAGCACGGGCGCGTCGTGGACCTCGACGGCGGCGCCATCTTCGCCGAGCTGCGCGACGTCGTGCAGGAGGTCGCGGCGCTGTACCACGCCGAGTCGGACAACGCGGTGCTCGAGGCGCGCACCGGGGACATCGCCCTCGCCGTGCGCTCGGCGGTGGGAGAGCTGCTGCAGGCGGTGCGGCAGGTGCCGTTCGTCGATCCCGCCTCCTGGTCGGTGAAGACGGTGGTGACGCAGCTCGAGCAGGCTCAGCACGGCCTCGCCCTCTACCGCAAGCTCGAGCCCTACGAGCACTATGTCAACGGCGCGATCCTCGCCGCGCGCCTCGCCACCGGCACCAATCCCGTCGGGGCCGTCGCGTGGACCCTGGGCGCGCAGGTGGCCAAGCGCGTGGGCAAGCGCATTGTCAAGTCGCGCGCGGAGGTATGGCTGAAAACGTTGCTCGAGAGCTCGGTGGCGCTGGTCTACCTGCGCGTCGCGCGCATCTACGACCCCCGACGCTCGTACCGCGGCCCCGACTGGATCGCGCTGGTCGAGGCGGTCCGCGTCCACGCATGCATTCCCGGCGTGGACCACAACCGGCGGCGGCTGCTCGATCGCATCGTGCGCGCGCCGATCCCCGATGAATTCGCGAAGCTGACCCTCCTGCGCGCGCTGGCCGACGATCGGGCCCCGGCGCCGCCGTCGGCGCCGCCCGTCGACCTCGACGCGCTGCCGCCGTCGGACCGGCAGGCGGTCGGAGCGCGCCTCGCCGATCTGCTGTCGGACATGCAGGGCCTGCAGGCGCCGGCCGCGCGCGCCGCGATCGAGGACCTGCAGCGCCGCCTGCCGCTGCCCGTCGACCTCGGCCGCGCCCGGCGGCCCGAGGCGGGACGGACGGCCGACGGGTTCACGCTGCTCGCGGGGCTGGCGCGCGACTGTCTCGACGCGGACCGCGCGCAGGCCGGCCGGCTGCTTCGCGCCACCGTGTTCAAGGCGCGCGCGCAAGGAGCGCTGGACGACGACGAAACGGAGCGCATGCTTACGCGCGTGTTGGACGCGGCGTACGAGGGCGGCGGAGGCGGGGAGGGGCGGGGAGCCGCCGCGCCGCCGCCCGCCCTCGTCGGCGACGGGCTCGCCGAGCCGCTGTTGACGTCGGTGGCCGACCTCCTGTGCTCCGCGCCGGCGCCCTGGCCCGTCGAACACGACCACCTCGTGCTGCTGTACGCGTCGGTGCTGCTCCCCGAACGCAAGCAGGTCGCGGCCGCTTGGAAGCACTATGCCGACACCGCGTCCCGTCACCTCCGGGCGCGCCTGCGCCTGTCTGACCTCTCGACGTGGCCGCCCCACGCCGCGCCGGCGATTCTGCGCGGAATCGGCGACGGCGAGCCCGCGCTGGCGGTGCTCGCCGGTACCACGCGCGCGGCGCGCGCGCGATGGCTCGCGTTCCATCGCGACCGGGTCGTGGTCGGCGAGGTGCCCGACCAGGAGCTCGTCGTCGACGACGAGGAGCCCGAGGTCCACCCCCTGCGGCCCGGGTTCCACCCCCTGGAGCCGGTCCGGCTCGTCCGCCGCCGCGGGCGCCTGACCGACGACCTCGTGCTCCGGTGCGGCGAGGACCGCCTGACCCTCGCGGGCGCGAAGATCGGCAACTTCGAGCGTCGCTTCGGTCCCCTGCTGGACGCCCTCGGCCTCGACCCGGACGGCCTGGACCGCGAGGCCTGACGGGACCGGGCCCAGGGCGCGACAGCGCCCGTAGACCGCGTGGCCGACGGCCGCGGTACGCCTGTCGGCGGCGGACGCCGGGGGCGCACCTTTTATCCGCCGCCGGGCGCGGCGCCGCGCCCGGACGCTACAATGCCGCGTGCCCGGCTCCTCCCCGGCCGCCCCCGGCGATCCGCCGCACTTCGCCCTGTCGCGCGACCTGTTCCTCCGTCTCCTCGGCCTCGTCTACCTCCTCGCGTTCGCGTCGCTCGCCCCGCAGATTCTCGCCCTGGTCGGCGCCGACGGCCTGCTGCCCGCGGCCGGGTACCTCGAGCGCGCCCGCGACCTCTGGGGCGGCGCCGCGTACCACCGGCTGCCGACCCTGCTCTGGCTGTGGCCGGGCGACGCCTTCCTCGCCGCGTCCTGCTGGCTCGGCGTCGCGCTGTCGCTCGCGGCCATGGCCGGCGTCGCGCCGCGGGCGGTGTTCGCGGCCCTCTGGGCCTGCTACCTCGGGCTGTCCGTCGCGGGGCAGGAGTTCCTGCAGTTCCAGTGGGACCGGCTGCTGCTGGAAGCGGGGCTGCTGGCCGTCCTCTGCGCGCCGCCGGGGCGGCGCGTGCGGCTGGGAACGGGGGACGAGCCGAGCGCGGCGGCGCGCTGGCTGGTCTGGGGGCTCGCGTTCAAGCTGACGTTCCTCTCCGGCGTCACGAAGCTGACGAGCGGCGACGCGACGTGGCGCGGCTTCACCGCCCTCCAGTACCACTACGAGACCCAGCCCCTGCCGACGTGGGTGGGCTGGTACCTCCACAACGCCCCCGACTGGTTCGGCGTCCTGTCGGTGGGCGTGATGTTCGTCATCGAGGTCGCCGTCCCCTTCGTCATATTCGCGCCGGCCCGCTTCCGCCGCATTCGAATGGCGGGCTGCGGCCTGCTCTGCCTGCTGCAGGTCCTGATTGCCGCGACCGGCAACTACGGCTTCTTCAACCTTCTCGCCGTCGTCCTCTACCTGTCGACGCTCGACGACGAGACGCTCGCATCGCTGCTCCGCATGGGCGTCTCCCCCGCCGGCATGCCCCGGCGCGGCCGGCCGCCCGGACCGGCGGGGCGGCGGGCCCTGCGGACGGGGGTGGCGGCGGTGCTGGCGGGGCTGAGCGTGCTCGCGACGGTCCGCGAGATTCGCCGCCCCGCCCCGATGCCGGCCTGGGTACGCGTCGTCCTCGACGACTGGGCCGGCCCGTTCCGCTCCATCAACGGCTACGGGCTGTTCCGGGTGATGACCACCGAACGTCCGGAGATCGTCATCGAGGGGAGCGCGGACGGCGCGACATGGCTGGAGTACCCGTTCCGGTGGAAGCCCGGCGACCCCGCCCGCGCGCCCGGCTTCGTGCAGCCGCACATGCCGCGCCTCGACTGGCAGCTGTGGTTCGCGGCCCTCGATCCGCGCGGGAACGCCCACTGGCTGCTGCCCCTCGCGGAGGGCCTGCTCGAGGACGACCCGGCCGCCCTCCGCCTGCTCGGCGGCACCCCGTTTCCCGACGCGCCGCCCCGCTTCGTGCGGCCCGTGATGTACCGCTACCGGTTCACGACCCGGGAGGAAGCCGCCGGCGGGGCGTGGTGGGTGAGGGAACGGCTCGGACCGATGACCGAACCCCTCTCCCGCCGCTAGTCTGCGCCGTAGACGACGCAGGCTCCCGTCCCGAGAAGCGAGCCCAGCCGGAATGCACCGCGGCTCGGGAGCAACGGCGATTCCAACCACGGGCTCCTGCCCCGAAGTCCTTGAAATCTGACCCCTTGGCGCCTACAATGCCCGGATGAGATTTGGGTCTTCCTGGACCGCTTCCCGCATTTGGACGCTGGCCGCCGGGGCCCTGATCCTCGGCTTGGGCCTGTCGCTTCCGGTTGGCACGCACGCTCAGGTACCGGCAGGCGAAGCCGCGTCGGCGCTGCCGGCCGAGGCGGCCGACGCCCGCCAGCTGCTCGACCGCTACTGCGTCGCCTGTCACAGCGACCGGCTCGAGACGGCGGGGCTGAGCCTCGAGGACATCGACGTCGCGCACGTGCCGGCCGCGGCCGAGACGTGGGAGAACGTGGTGCACAAGCTGCGCACGAGCACCATGCCCCCGCCGAACCGGCCGCAGCCGCCGGCCGAGGCCAGCGCCGCGATGGTCTCGTGGCTCGAATCGACGCTCGACGAAGCGGCGGCGGCGAGCCCGAACCCGGGCCGGACCGAGACCCTGCGCCGCCTCAACCGAACCGAGTACCAGAACGCCATCCGCGACCTGCTCGCCCTCGACATCGACGCCACGGCCCTGCTGCCTCCCGACGAGAGCGGCCACGGCTTCGACAACGTGACGGTCGGCGACCTGCCGCCGGCCCTGCTCGACCGATACATCTCGGCCGCCCAGAGGGTCAGCCGGCTCGTCGTCGGCACCACGCAGACCTCGCTGCAGGCCGACGTGATCCGCGTGCCGGCGGACACGACGCAGGAAGAGCACGTCCCGGGGCTCCCCCTCGGCACCCGCGGCGGGGTGGTGATTCCCTACACGTTCTCCCAGGACGGCGACTACGACATCCAGGTGCGGCTCGCCCGGAACCGCACCGGCAACATCGGCGGCCTGCGCGACCGGCAGCCGCACGAGATGGAGATTCTGCTCGACCGCGTCCCCATCGCCAGCTTCACGGTCCGGCGGCCGGAGCGCGGCGACGACTCGCTGGTCGACCGCGACCTGAAGGTGCGGGCCTCGGTGACCGCCGGTCCCCACGACCTCGGCGTCACGTTCCTGAGGAACGCCTCGTCGCTGATGGAGACCGAGCGCAGGCCCGGGCAGTCGCACTTCAACGAGACCCGCCATCCGCGGCTGACCCCGGCGATCTACCAGGTGTCGATAACCGGCCCTTACGCCCCGCAGGGGGCCAGCGATACGCCGAGCCGCGAGCGGCTGTTCGTGTGCCGGCCCGACCAGGCGAGCGAAGAGGAGGGCTGCGCCCGGGAGATCCTTTCCACCCTGATGCGGCGGGCGTACCGGCGGCCGGTTTCGGACGCGGACCTCGACGGCCCGATGGCGTTCTACCGGGAGGGCCGGGCCGGCGGCGACTTCGACGCGGGCATCGGCCGGGCCCTTAGCGCGGTCCTCATCAACCCCGAGTTCCTGTTCCGGGTCGAGCTCGACCCCGACCGCGGCGGCGCCGTCCCCGCGTACCACGTCAGCGACCTGGAGCTGGCCTCGCGGCTGTCGTTCTTCCTGTGGAGCAGCATTCCGGACGACGAGCTGCTCGACGCCGCGATACGCGGCGAGCTGAGCGACCCCGACGAGCTCGAGCGGCAGACGCGCCGGATGCTCGCCGACCCCCGCTCGTTCAACCTCGCGAGCAACTTCGCGGGGCAGTGGCTGCGGCTGCGCAACCTCGCGGCGCTGAGCCCGAACGGGCGCCTCTTCCCCGACTTCGACGACAACCTGCGGCAGGCGTTCCGCGAGGAGACGGAGCGGTTCATCGGCAGCGTGATCGACGAGGACCGCAGCGTGCTCGACCTGCTGCGGGCCGACTATACGTTCCTGAACGAGCGCCTCGCCAAGCACTACGGCATTCCCAACGTCTACGGCACCCGGTTCCGGCGGGTGGACCTCGACCCCGACAGCCGGCGCGGCGGGCTGCTGCGGCACGGCAGCGTCCTCGCCGTGACCTCCTACGCGACCCGGACCTCGCCGATCATCCGCGGCGTCTGGGTGCTCGACAACATCTTCGGGGCCCCGCCGCCGCCGCCGCTCCCCGACGTGCCGGCCCTCGAGGAGAACGAGGTCGCGGCCAACCTGCCGATGCGCGAGCGGCTCGCCCAGCACCGCAACAGCCCGGCGTGCGCGAGCTGCCACCAGACCATCGACCCCGTCGGCTTCGCCCTCGAGAACTTCGACGCCCTCGGCCGCTGGCGCGACCAGGAGGGCGACAACGGCGTCATCGACGTCTCGGGCGGGCTGCCCGGCGTCGGCGCCGTCACGGGGGTGGACGGCCTCGAGGACGGCCTGCTGAGCCGGCCCGATCTGTTCGTCGGCCGGCTGACGGAGAAGCTGCTCACGTTCGCGCTGGGCCGGGGCGTCGAGCACTACGACGCGCCCGCCGTCCGCGCCATCGTCCGCGGCGCCGACGCGGACGGCTACCGCTTCTCGTCGCTGATACTCGGCATCGTCAAGAGCGTTCCGTTTCAGATGAGGAACTCCACATGATCATCACCAAGAAGGCGTTACCGCGGCGTACGTTCCTGAAGGGCCTGCAGGCCACCCTTGCCCTGCCCCTGCTCGATGCGATGATCCCCGCGGCGACCGCCCTCGCCCGCACGCCGGCCAAGCCGATCCGCCGGCTCGGGTACGTGTTCATTCCGATGGGCTGCGACCACCAGCGGTGGACGCCCGCCGACCGGGACGAGCTGGGCCAGCTCACGCCCATCCTGAGCCCGCTCGAGCCCGTCAAGGAGCAGCTCACGGTGGTGACCAACACCGAGCTGCAGCTCTCCTATCCCGGCACGCACGACACGTCGAACTCCGGGTTCCTCAGCGCCGCCTACGCCAAGCACACCGAGAGCTCCGACTACTTCCTCGGCACCACCGCGGACCAGCTCGCGGCCCTGCAGATCGGCCAGGACACGCAGCTGCCGTCGCTCGAGCTGTCGATGGACCTGAACCCCCTCGCGGGCGTCTGCAACAACGGCTACGCCTGCGTCTACCAGAACTGCCTGTCGTGGTCGTCGCCGACGACCCCGCTGCCGGCCGAGGCCCATCCCCGCATCGTGTTCGAGCGGCTCTTCGGCGAGGGGGGCACCGCGGAGGAGCGGCAGGCCGCCCTCGAGAGCCGGGCCAGCCTCCTCGACTCGTTCGGCGAGGACATCGCGCGGCTCAAGGGCGCGGTGGGGGCGGCCGACCGGGCCCGCGTCGAGCAGTACCTCGACAGCATCCGCGAGGTGGAGCGCCAGATTCAGCGGGCGGAGGCGGCGGCCAGCGACAACCTCTTCCCCGACCTCGACCGCCCGGTGGGGGTGCCCGACTCGTTCGCCGACCACGCGCGGCTGATGTTCGACCTGCAGGTGCTCGCGTTCCAGGGCGACATCACCCGCATCGTGACGTTCCAGCTCACGCGCGAGCTGAGCAACCGCACCTACCCCGAGATCGGCGTCCCCGACCCGCACCACCCGACGAGCCACCACGGCAACGACCCCGAGAAGCTCGCGAAGATCGCCAAGATCAACACGTTCCACGTCTCGCTGTTCGCCGAGTTCCTCCGGAAGCTCAAGGAGACTCCCGACGGCGACGGGTCGCTGCTCGACCAGACGGTCTACATGTACGGCAGCGGGATGGGCAACCCGAGCCTCCACGACCACGTCAACCTGCCGATCCTCGTGGCCGGCGGGGCCGCGGCGGGCCTGCAGGGCGGGCAGCACATCCGCTACGAGACCGGCCTGCCGCTGGCCAACCTGCACCTCACCCTGCTCGACCGGGTGGGCGTGAAGCTCGACCAGTTCGGCGACAGCACCGGGACCATCGACTCCCTCTTCGACCCTGTCGCGGTGTAGTGCAACCGCCGATAACCAATCAGGGGCCGGCGCCTTCACGGAGGCGCCGGCCCCGCAGCTTGGCCGGGCGGCGATCGGCGCATAGGCGGTGATCGCCGGGGCCAGGAGAAACCGATGCATCCAGGACGAATCGCCCGACTGTCGGTGCTGGCGCTGGGGCTGGCCGGGGCCGCGTGGGCAGCCGGCGAAGCCCCGCTCGCCGACGCGGCCGAGGAGGGGAACGCCGCGCTGGTCCGCACGCTGCTGCACGCGGGGGGCGCCGACGTCAACGCGGCGCAGGTCGACGGCATGACCGCCCTCCACTGGGCGGCGTACCGCGACGATGTCGAGACGGCCGGACTGCTGGTGCGGGCGGGCGCCGACGTCGACGCGGTGAACCGCTACGGCGTGCCGCCGCTGTCGCTGGCCGCCACCAACGGCAACGCCGAGCTGGTCGCCCTGCTCCTCGGCGCCGGGGCCGACCCCGACGCGGCGCTTCGCGGCGGCGAGACGGTGCTGATGACCGCGGCCCGCACCGGGAGCCTGGCCGCGGTCGAGGCCCTGCTCGCGAAGGGCGCCGACGCCAACGCGCGCGAGGCCCGCGACCAGACCGCCCTGATGTGGGCGGCGGCCGAGGGACACACGCCGATCGTCGAGGCGCTGCTCGCGGCCGGCGCCGACGTGCACGCCTCCCTGCGGTCCGGCTTCACCCCGCTCTTCTTCGCGGTGCGGGGCGGCCACGTCGACGCCACCCGGGTCCTGCTCGACGCCGGCGTGGACGTGAACGCGGAGCTCACCCGCATCAAGGACGGACCGGATCAAGCGGTCAACAACGCGACCTACCGGCCGGTCGACGACGGCATGAGCCCGCTGCTGCTGGCGGTGCGCAACGGCCACTTCGAGCTCGCCGTCGAGCTCATCAAGGCCGGCGCCGACCCCAACGATCAGCGCACCGGCTTCGCCCCGTTGCACACCATGAGCTGGGTGCGGAAGCCGGACGCCAGCGACCGGGGCGACCCCGCGCCGGAGGGGGCGGGCCGCCTGACCGGCCTGCAGTTCGTGCGGGCCCTCGTCGCGCTGGGGGCCGACGTGAACCTGCGTCTCGAGCAGGGCAGGCGCCCGCCGCACACCGCGTCGGGGCTGGAGATGGAAGGGGCGACGGCCTTCCTCATGGCCGCCGACCGCGCCGACGCGGCCCTCATGCAGCAGCTCTTGGAGCTGGGCGCCGACCCGTTCCTGCCCAACGCCGAGCTCAGCACCCCCCTGATGGCGGCGGCCGGCCTCGGCACGAACGCGCCCGACGAGGAAGCGGGCAGCGAGGCCGAGGCGCTGATCGCCACCCAGCTGCTGCTCGATCTCGGGGCCGACGTCGACGCGGTGGACGCCAACGGCGACACCGCGATGCACGGCGCGGCTTACGGCAACTTCCCCGCCGTCGTGGGGCTGCTGGCGGCCAGCGGCGCCGATTCGGCCGTCTGGAGCCAGACGAACGCGCGGGGGCGCACGCCCCTGTTCATCGCCGAGGGGTTCCGGAACGGTCTGCCGAGGATGTCCCGGCCCACCATCGACGCCCTCGAGCTGATCATGGCGAGGGAGGACATCCCGACCGACGGGCCGCGGCCGGTGCACATCGACCAGTATTCGCGACCGGCGCAGCAACAGCAGTAGACGCCGCCGCGCATCCCATCCCCGCGGGAGCAGGGGCCCGGAAGCCCCTGCTCCTTCCGGATTTCTGACCTGAGCGCCGGACGCCCTTCATCCCGCCAACCTCCGACCCAACGTCTCCGCATCGCTGCCGATACTCTTCGAGGCTCCCGATTCCGGAGCCCCTGTGGCCCGACCGATGTCCCAACGACGATCTGCGCCCACGCCGCTCCGCCGCCTCCCGACCCGTCGCCGCTTCGCCGCCGCCGCGGTGGCCGGCCTCCTGAGCGCCACCGCCCTCGCCGCGGCGAACAACGTCGGCGTGCGCGACTATCTCGATCTGGCGAGGAGGCACGAGTCGAGGGGCTGCGCCCTCAGCCCGCCGAACAGCTCGGCCATCGGCTACTACCAGATGACCCTGGCCGCCCTGCGGGACATCGGCTTCAAGGACGACGCCGGGAACTGGGTCGAGAACGAATGGGGCATCACCTCGGACGAGGAGTTCCGGTGCCATCGCACCGCTAACGACGAGGCGATGAAGCGATTCACCGAGAACAACTGGGCCATGCTCGCCAACGAGGTGAAGGACCGCATCGGCAGGAGCGCCTACGGGGTCGTCATCGACGCCGCCTCGCTGCTCGCCGGCGCGCACTTCCTCGGCGCCCGGGGCATGAACGACTTCGTCCTCTGCGGCATGCACGCCACGTGCATCTCGGAGTTCGCGGTGCTGACCAACGGCGGCGACCCCGCCAGGATTCACCGGAAGCTGATCGAGCGCCTGAAGAAGGCGGCGGGATTGAACGTGTCGGAGCTGACCGACGGCTCCTGACCGAAGCACCGCACACCCGCTGGCGCCGCCCCGCCCGAAGCCCAGTCAGTCTGCGGCAGAGTGCGCAGTTGGCAATCCGGTCGGCCGGGTAGTCAAGACCTTGCCGTCAACGCCCAGGAGTGGGAGGATGGAGTCATGCCAACCGACGTCTCCGCGTTGCTCAAGCTTCCCGCCTCCGAACGTGCCATGATCGCGATGACGTTGTGGGACAGTCTCACCGATGCCGAGCGTGATGCGGAGCTCGTCCTCACCCCGGAGCAGGAGATGGAGTTGGACCGGCGCTGGGCGACGCATCTCGAAGACCCCGCCTCGGCGATTCCCTGGAACGAGGTACGTCGTCAGCTTCTGGGCGGCCGGTGACACGGTCCGTCGGATTTCGGGCCGAAGCCGCGGTCGAGGCGTCGGAAGTGCGGCGTTGGTACGAGCGTCAACGCCCCGGCCTCGGAACCGAGTTCGTAGAAGCCCTCGAGCGCACGGTTGCGCGAATCGCGGAGAATCCGGCGACGTTCCCCAAGGTGCACGGGGCGATCCGGCGAGCGGTGCTCCGACGCTTTCCGTACGCCGTCTATTTTCGACCGGTTGGCGACACAGTCGTCGTGCTTGCCGTGCACGGCCGACAACATCCCAAGCGCTGGCGGTCTCGTGCATAGTGTGAAATCCGCTTTCGTCACGCCGCCCGCGCCACGTCGGCTCGGACCGGCGCGAGCCCCCGGCTACATCATCTCGCGCGGCATCGCCAGGTGCACGAGGACGGCGGTGACCATCAGCACCGCCGCGGCCAGGAGCAGCTCCAGACGCGCCGAGCGCAGGAGCCTGCCCGGGCCGGAAGCCTCGCCGAGCCGTGGCGTGAGCCGACGCCAGTTGTAGAACCCGACGGCGCCGGTCGCCAGGAACAGGACGACCTTGAGCAGCAGGGCTCGCCCGTAGGGAGTGGCCCACAGGTCGTTCACCGAGGCCAGGTAGAACACGCCGGTGACGACCCCGGAGAGGACGATCGCCGCGACCGCGGCGAGGGCCATGGGCGAGAAGCGACGTACCAGATCGGTGACGCGCCCCGGTGCCTGCCGCTCGTGGTGAAGGGGGAGCAATGCAGCGACGACCACCGCGAGGGCGCCGACCCACAGGCCCGCGCCGATCCCGTGGGCGACCTGGGCGAGGTGCGGCAGGAACGTGTCGAAGCTCGCGGCGTGGCCGGTCAGGGGCAGCGTGATCCAGGCGCCCGCCGCGGCGAGCGCGGTCAGCCACCAGCCGCCTCTCGGCTGCCGGGTCCACCAGGCGGCGCCGACCACGGCCAGAACGGCGACGCCGGCCTGCGGTTGCCAACCGCTTGCCCACCGGCTCTCGATGCCGATGAGGCGCACGAGCTCGGGAGTGACCGGCTGGTCGAGCCCGAACACGGACCACGCCTGCGCGTAGAGGCGGGTGGCGGCGCCGAGCACCAGCACCACCGCCGAGACCGCCGAGACGAGGCGGAGCCGGCGGTCGACGGCGCCGCCCCGGGGCTCGACGACGCCGGTCGCCGGCGCGAGCAGACGGCTGACCGCGACGGCGCCGGTCAGCCCCATCAGCCCGAGGTACGTGACCCACTTCGCGCCGGCGAGCAGGACCAGCGCGAACGATTCGCCGTCCATGACACCCAGCCCGTCGAATCGTTGACTCCGGCCCCCTCGGCGCCGAATCGGACCAGGTCAGTCGGCGGCGCGGACGGTGAACGCGAACTCGCCGCGCTGCGTGTGTCCGTCGTCGCCGGCCGTCCGCCATCTCACGGTGTAGTCGCCGGCCGCGAGCTTCGACGGCAGCATCGCCGCCAGGGACATGTCGTCCCGCACCTCCGTCTTCCCCAGGGTCACGTCGCCGTTCGCGCTCTCGAGGGTCAGCCGGCTGATGAGGGGGTCGGGCGACTGCGTGAACCACATCTGGATGTGCTGCGGAGACTCCGACAGCACCGCGTCGGCCTCCGGCATCGTCTTCTGCACCGCCATGTGCGCGGCGGCGATCGCGACGGACGCGGCGACCAGCACGAGACACCAACCCACGGTCTTCATCCTGCGCATGGTTTCGATTCTCCTCTCTCCGTGTCTTCCGAACCGGGGTCATGCGCGCCGGCGGGCGCGCCTCAGAAGCCCATCTCCGTGCCGACGTAGACGCTGCGGCCGAGCTCCGCGATCCGCAGGCGCGTGAACGGATTGAACGAGTTCAGGTGGTTGACGTAGTAGCGGTCGGTCAGGTTCTGCACCCCGGCCCGCAGCGTCAGCCCCTCGCGCATCCGCACGCCGCCCATCAGGTCGATCGTCGTCCAGCCGTCGGTTGGCGCCTCGAACCGCGCCGAGGCGACGCGCTCCTGCGCGGACGTGCTCGTCACCAGCAGCTCCACCCAGCCGGTCCTCGCCGGATTGTGGAGGTCGAGGGCGTACACCTGCTCGAACGGCGGCACGCCGAACAGCGGCTCGTCGAACAGCAGATCCTCGGCCCGCACGTACGACCAGCCGGCCCGCACGTCCACCCACGGCCCGACGGCGGAGGTCGCGGTCAGGTCGAAGCCGGCGAAGCGTGCGGCGTCAGCCTGCACGTAACGGAAGAGCTGGTCGGGACTGAGGGGGAGGCGCTGCGCGAGATTGGGGT
Source organism: Vicinamibacterales bacterium (assembly GCA_965207675.1). Classification (GTDB taxonomy): domain Bacteria; phylum Acidobacteriota; class Vicinamibacteria; order Vicinamibacterales; family UBA8438; genus JAJEEA01. The sequence goes on along the minus strand of CBDBMY010000011.1, from coordinate 15,906 downwards.
CGTGGGCGACCGTGATGTAGTCGTCGACGTTGCGCACGAAGACGTCGAGGGCGACGGTGGCCTGTGCGGCGCGCAGCGTCGTGCCCAGGTTGAGCTCGAGGCTCTTCTCGGGGACGAGATGGGGGTTCCCGACGAACTCCGCCGCGGTCTGGAACTTCACGGCCGGGAACCGGTCGGCGTAGCGCTCCAGGGCCGACGGGTTGCGCACGGCCCGGCCCACCCCGAGCGTGACCTGCCACTTGTCGGTCAGGCGCAGGCTCGCGTTGGCGGCGGCGCTGACGCTGGTGTTGGCCTGCGCGAACCGATCGCCCGACACGAGCATCGCCGCGCCGTGGCCCGCGTCGTGCGTGCCGTGGTCATGCGTGCCGTGGTCATGCGTCCCGTGGTCATGCATGTCGTGTCCATGGGTCGGGGGCATGCACTGGGCCGTGACGCATTGGAAGTGGCCGTGCGCCGTGTTCAGCTCGTACCCGGGGATCGCGTTCCCGGCGAAGAAGGACGTCACCTGCCCCACCCCGGCCTGCTCACGATCGACCCGCACCGTGGCCCCGACGGTGCTCCGCCCGCGGTCGACCAGCACCTGGGCGTAGCCCCCGGCGTTGGTCATCGTCGCGTCGGGCCACACCGGATGCCGGTCGTGGTGGACGTCGCCGGTCTCGCGGTCGCTGACGGTCTGCGTGGCGCTCTGCCGGAGCTGGTAGGCGTCGAACCCCAGCTTGTATCGGAGCGGCCCCGTCGCGAGGGCGGCGTGGAAGCGGCCCCCGACGGTGTCGGCCGAGGTGGGCAGGTCGACGCGAATGGGGAACGGCGGCGTCCGGTCGGGGTTCCGCAACGCCGTCGGCTTGTCGTCGTTGTTCATCAGGTGGTCTTTGCGGTTCACGTAGGCCCGGCCCGCGAGCTCGGTCAGGACGCCCCCCGCCGGCGCGTGCGAGAACTCGAGGGCGTGCGACTGCGTCTCGAAGAACGTGGCGTCGAGCAGTCGCCCCGGATAGTCGAGGTCGTTCTGCCGCTGGTAGCCGCCGCTGTACTCCAGCAGCGTCCGCCGCCCCACGCGGGCGCCGAGGTCCCAGCGCGTGTCGAACGACTCGTAGTCGCCCTCGACGGCGTCGCCGTTGCCGTCGGTGTAGTCGCCGCCCACGCGGGTGTTGTGCTGGAAGGTGAACCGCACCCGGTCGGAGCTGCCGTAGAGGCTGGCGAAGCCGTCGTTGGCGCCCCCGTTGCTGCCGTAGTTGTAGCCGGCGCGGCCCCCGAGCTCGAAGCCGCCCGCGCCGAACTCGGGCTTGAAGGTCTCGGCCTGAACCGCGCTGAGGGTGCCGGCCCCCCAGGTCAAGGCGTACGGCCCCCGCACCACGCGAAGCGACTGCAGCGCGTGCGGGCTGATGTGACTGAGGGCCGAATCCATGCGGGCGGGTCCCGCCGCGAACGTGCGGGTGCCGTCCACGAAGACGCCGATCTGCTCGGCGTAGAGCCCGCGGACCGACGGGTCGAGGTTGACCGCCCCGCGGCGGACCGCGGTCACCCCGGGATGGCTTCGGAGCGACTGCGCGAGGTCCTGGGCGACACGCCGTTCGATCTCGGACGCGGGCGTGACCAGCTCCGTCGCCGTCGCCAACTCGGGCATGAGGGCAGTGACGGTCAGCTCTTGCGCGAACGACCCCACCGCCAGAGCGATGGCGGCGTCCACCCCTCCCGCACCGGCGGTGACCGCCTGCTCGTGCGGCGCGAACCCGAGCAGGCTCGCGGCCAGCAGGTAGTCGCCGGCCGGCAACCCGCCGAGCTCGAACCCGCCCATCCGATCGGTGACCGTCGACGCCACGAACTCGCGCGCGGTAGTGCGAAGGACGACGGTGGCGCCGGGCAGCGCCAACCCCTGCGCGTCCGTCACGGAGCCGGTCACCGTGGCGCGCTCCTGCGCGCCCGGCCCGGCGGAGGCGGCCAGCGTCGCCAGCAACGCCAGCAGCAGCACGCGCAAGGGGCGGGACCCCTCGCGCACGATGAGACAGGACCTGTACACCTCGAAACCTCCCCCCGTGCGCCCGTCCGCCGGCGCGTCACGCGGGCCGAGGCCCGGACGGCACAGCCGATGAGCGCAACGAAACCGCTGTCCTGGAACCGAACGGAACGGTCGGAGCAGGGTCAGGCCCGCGGAGGCGGCGGGCCGAGGAGGCCGACGAAGGAGTCGGCGGCCGGGCGGAGGTCGCCGACGCGGCCGGCAGCGGCGGGGTCGGTGGTCAGCTCGAACGAGTCGGGCGTGAAGCCGGTTAGGCCCAGCAACCCGATGAGGGCGTCATCGAGGGAGTCGCAGCCGGCCATGCGCGGCTCGTCCCGCGGGGGGTCCGTCTCGTCGGCATGCCCGCGCTTCAACGGACACATCGCCCCGTGCTCGCCGCCGTCGCAGCAGGCGGGCACGGCGGTCCCGTCCGCGGCCATCGCGGCCCGGCAGCAGAGCGCCGCCGGCAGCAACGCCAGGACGGTGAGCTTCCAGGCGATGACGGCGGCAATCGTGCCCGTGCGGAGAGTTCGAACGGAACGCATCGGATCCATTCGATCCTAACTGACAGCCCCGGAATCTCGCAAGCCGAGAGCGAGTGCACGTGTGACATGACGGTTCCCGGCCCTGCCGGCCGCTCGATTTCACGGGAGCGGCCTGGGCCGACGCTCGCGAGCAGGCGGAGGAGGCTTCGGCGCCCGTCCGCGGCGGGATCCGATTGGTGTGGCGCGGCGTGCGGTTCGGTGCAAGAATGGAGGTTCCGCATCGTGGCGGAAAGACGATCGGTGGCGACTTCTCAGGAGGGATCCGGCGAGAGAACAGCGAATGACAGCGACGCGTTGAGGTTGACGCGCTGGGATATGCGCGCTGAAGGATGTTCGGTCGGCGGCCGTGCGGTCGGCAGCGTTGGTCCGTGCTTCCATTGGAGGTAAGTCCCATGCGTACTGTCGTCGTCGCATCGCTCGCTATCGGCCTCACCTGCGGTCTGGCTTCACCAGCCTTCGCGCAGGGAACGTCCGCGATTCGCGGCATCGTCACGGACGAGCAGGGCGGCGTGCTTCCGGGCGCGACCGTCCTCGCCACCCACGAGGAGACGGGCACCTTCCGGGAGACCATCACCGGACCCGGGGGTGAGTACCTCCTGGCGAGCCTGCAACCCGGCCCCTACACCCTCACCGCCCGGCTCGCGGGCTTCCGCGAGCTCAACACCGAGAACATCGTCCTGCAGGTCGGGCCGACGGTCCAGATCGACCTCGCGCTGCAGATTGGCGCGCTCGAGGAGTCGCTGACGGTCACCGGCGAGTCGCCGCTCGTCGACCTCACCTCGGCCCAGGTCGGCGGCAACGTCTCGACCGAGGAGCTGCGGGACCTGCCGTCGTCGAGCCGCAACTTCACGAGCTTCATCGCCCTCCTGCCCGGGGTGCAGTTGACGCCGTCGAGCAGCCCGAGCTCGTCCGGCGTGCGCATCAACGGCCAGAACCAGACCGGCATCATGTTCATGCTCGACGGGGGGGCCAACAACGACGACCTGCGCGGGGGCCAGTCGCAGGCCAAGCCCGCCCTCGAGTCGGTGGCCGAGTTCCAGGTCGTCACCAACCAGATGGACGCCGAGTACGAGTCGGCCACCTCGGGCGTCGTCAACGCCATCAGCAAGACCGGGACCAACGAGTTCCACGGCAGCGCGTTCGGCTTCTACACGAGCGCGGGCCTGACCGCGCCCGACTTCCTGGTCAAGCAGCGGGGCGGCGAGAAGCCGGACACGGTGCTGCGGCAGCTCGGCGGCACCATCGGGGGGCCCGTCGTGCAGGACAAGGCACACTTCTTCTTCAGCTACGAGCGCCTCGACCTCGACCTCGGGGAGAGCCGCTTCTACCCGCAGCGGGATGACCTGAGCTTCACGACGGTGCAGGAGTCCAACTTCGACAACTACCTGCTCCGCTTCGACGACCAGATCAACTCCGACCACAACTACTCGATCCGCTATCTCTGGGACCACCAGCCGACGAACAGCAACCCGGCCGGCTCGCGCACGGCGGAAACGGTGACCAACGAGCGCGATGACGACTGGACGCTGGTGGGGACCTACAACTGGATCGTCGGCACGAACGCGGTCAACACCACGCGGGCGTCGTGGACCTACGAACGCCCCAACTGGGGGTCGCTCGGCTATCACGCGACGAACGACCAGACCCTCGAGCCGCCCGCCATCATCCTGAGGAGCGGCATCATCACCCAGGCCGACTGGTTCGCGCTGGACCGGAAGATGCAATCCTACGCGTTCCAGAACGCGGTGAGCTGGTTCGTGCCGACCGACGGCGGGGACCACGACTTCAAGTTCGGCATCCAGTACAACAACGCCCAGCACCGGCGCGTCGACCAGAGCTACATGAACGGGGGCTTCTTCCTGGCGACCGACCGCCCGTTCGATGCGAGCGATCCCTTCACGTATCCTGAACGGGTGAGAGTGCGCGTGCCCCGGCCGGACACGCCGTACACGACGGTGCACTCCGGCGGGCTCTTCCTGCAGGACAAGTGGCGCATCGACAACCTGACCCTCAACCTGGGGGTGCGCTACGACGTCCACATCGCCCCCATCAAGGCGTTCTACAACCCGTTGTTCGACGACCCGGAAGCCTACCCGGTCGACAAGAACAATATCGCGCCGCGCCTCGGCTTCGCCTACGACGCGGGCAACAACTCGGTCATCCGCGGCGGCTTCGGCCGCTTCTACGAGCGGCTGTGGGTCAACCGCTTCGAGCCCTTCGTTCGGAACGGCGTCTACGCCAGCTCGTTCCTGATCGACTTCCCCCTGGACGACATCGATCCGGGCCCGAGCCAGGGGATGTTGCCCACCCATCCGCTGCTCATGAACGGGCCCGTCCTCGACCGTGGCCTCGTCAGCCAGTTCGTGCCGCCCGGCCTCAGCCGCAACCTCGGGTCGGTGTGGCTGGATACGCCCGAGCGCCCCGTCGCCCACCAGGACTCGATCTCGTTCGGCTACGAGCGCGAGCTCGGACCGCAGGTCTCGTTCGGCGTCGACTACGTCAAGCTCTGGGGCCGCGACCTGCCCCTGCGCTACAACCTCACGCCGCGGGTTCGGGCCGGGACGAACAGGACGGACCCGATCACGCGGGTCGACTTCATGGGGCTCGCCGACCAGTTGGGCATCGCGCCGTTCGCCAGCGACGTGTGGATCATCGAGAACAACGCCGGCTCGGCCTACGACGGCCTCAACTTCCAGATCGAGAAGCGCTACGCCGACAACTGGAGCGCGCGGGTGGCGTACACCCTCGGCTACGCGCGGGGCAACAACGACGGCGACCCCAACGACGAGGTGAACGTGGCCCAGGTCATGGAAGAACGCAACCTCGACCTGCTGTGGGGGCCCAGCCAGTACGACCGGCGCCACCTCCTGACCCTGAGCGGACAGATGGAGATTCCGGGGACGGGCGGGGTGACGCTCAGCGCCGTCGCCCGCTACATGAGCGGCACCCCGTTCACGATCCACGACAGCAACTTCGATCCGGACATGAACGGACAGCTGGTCGACCCGCTGCCCGCGGGCACCTACAGCGGCGCCGGGCAGAACGCGATCACGGTGGAGAACGCGGGGGGGCTGAGGGGCGCCTACGGGCCCGACTACTTCCAGCTCGACCTGCGCTTCGGCTACCGCGTCCGGGGGGCCGGGGAGCAGACCATCGACATTTTCGGCGAGCTCTTCAACGCGACCAACCGCGTGAACTGGGTCAACCCGTCGGGCGACCGGCGGTCGGGCAGCTACCTCGTGACGACCCAGCTCCTCGCCGGGGGCTATCCGCGGCAGTTCCAGGCGGGCATCCGGTACGGGTTCTGAGGAAGACAGGTTGCGGGCGGCTCGCGGACCGACCGCGGGCCGCCCGGCGCGCCAGCCCGCCAATCGTCGCGTTGGGAGTTCCGCTGGCGCGAAACCCCCAACGCGACCGCGAGGTCGCGCCACGGCATCCGCCTGGCGTCCAGCCAACCTCCAGGAGTCCGCGCCTTACCACGGCGCAGACTCCTACCGCATCCGTTCGGATAGGGCGGCGACGGATTCGGAAAGGGCGGCGACGGATTCCGAGAGGGCGGCGACGGTTTCGGCAACCAGCCGAATCTGGTGCTGCAGGCCTTCGGCGACCACGTCGAAGTGGGTGCGCAGGCGTTGCTCCGACGCGGTGACCGCGTCGGAAACGTGGGCGCGCATGCGCGCCTCCGATGCCGCTATCGCATCGGAAACATGGTCCCTCGTCGCGAGGGTCGGCAGAATCTGCTCGATCCGATCGACCCGAAGCTCGAGCTCTTCCATATGCTGTTCCAGTTGCTCGATCTGCATGGTCTCGCTCCCCCATTCGACGGCAGCGACGGACCGCAGACCGGTCACGTGACCGCGCCATCGTAGCACGATGCGGAAGCAAGAGCCGTGCCGGAGTCAGGGAGCGTTCGAGACGCCGGCCGCGACCACGGGGTCGATCCAGTCCGTGAGGATCCGCCGGCGCGCGATGCGCCACTTCCCGTCGACACGGCGCAGGCGGTCCTCGTAGCGGCCCTGGAAGACGATGCGGGCGGGGTCGCCGGTGCTGACGACGGTGACGTACGAGCGCATGGTCGCCTCGTCGCCGGCGCCGTCGATGACGAACGTGGACGGCATGTGCCGGCTGCCGGACGGCTCGCCGTCCCTCGCCAGCGACCGCAGGGCGTCGCCCTCGATCACGTATCCCTGCGCAACCATGTCCATCACCCCGTCTTCCGTGAAGACCTCCACCCAGGCCGCCGGCTCGCCAAGGTCGAGCGCGTGGCTGTAGCGGCCTGCGAGGTTCCGGATCTCGACGTGGTCGGCGGCGGTGAGGGCGGCGGGCGCCGCACCGCCCGGAGCCGCCTCGGTGCTCGCGGTCTGAGCGGCGTGAACGCCCCACGCCGACGCAACCGCCACGAGAATCAAGAGGACGAGCATTCTCTTGGACATGGCAACTCCTCAGTATCCTTCCAGCACCGGGAAGCGCTCGTCGTCGGGCAGCGGCTGCACCCCGAAGGCGTTGAGCAGCATCGACACCATGCGGTAGCGGGCGGTGGTGGCCGCGATGCTGATCATCTGGCGCGTGTCGTAGTGCTCGGCGAGCGCGTTCCACGTCTCGTCGGAGACGGTGGTGTCGCGGTACATCTCGTTCGCGGCGTCGATGAGCAGGCGCTCCGTGTCGTTCCAGCCCGCGGCGTCGTGCCCCTGGGCGATCCAGGTCGGGTCGAGCCCGTGGTCGCGGGCGCGGCCCACGCTGCCGACGTGCTTGGCCCACTCGTAGACGGCCTGGGCGTTCCAACCCGTGCGCAGGATGAGCAGCTCGCGGTCGTGCGGCGTCAGCCCCGACAGCTCCGGGTTCAGCACGAAGCCGGATGTCGCGCTGAACGCGTCGGCCATCGCCGGATGGCGCCGGAACGTACGCGAGACGCGGAGCCCGGGGCCGTCGACCGGCTCGATCCGCGGGGTGGCGAGGGGCGGCTCGCGCACCGGAACCACCACCCGGTAGGCGACGTCGCGGGTGGGAATGCGCGGCGCAGACCCGTCGTCGGGCTGGACGCCCAGCGCGTTGAGCACGATTGCAAGGGCGGTGGTGTCGGCCACCGTGGCCACCGCGTCGATCAGCGCGTGCTCGCCGTAGCGCTCGGCCAGCGCCGCCCAGGTGACGTCGGTGACCGACGAGTTGCGGAAGAGCTGATCGGCGAAGCCGACCAGGACGTCCTCGAACGGGCCCCAACGCTCGAGCGAGGGCCCCTCGGCGAGGTTCATCAGGTCCTCGTCGGTCAACCCGGCGTCGGCCGCACCGGCGGCGTGGGCGGCCCAGAGGACGGCGTTCTGCGTCAGCCACGCCGTCCGCAGAATGAGCAGCGCGCGGTGGCGCGGGGACAGGGTCGAGCCGCCGGCGACGTAGTCCCTGAACGCGAAGATCCGGTCGGCGAGGGCGGGCACCCGCACCAGCGTGCGCAGGGCGTTGCCGAGCCCGGCGGCGCCCGCGTGGCGCTCGACGACCTCGCGCTGCGCGTCCGTCCACCCGGCCTCCGCGGGCGGCCCGATGCGCGGCGCGCGCAGGCGGCGCTGCGGCAGCACGCTGCCCGGCAGCCCCGTGATCGCCCGCGCCGGCTCGATGCGCAGCAGGGCCGCGTCGTCCTCCTCGGTCAGCACGTAGAGGAACCCGTCGGGCCCCTGCCGGACGTCGCGGATGCGCTGCTTCAGCTCGGCGAGCAGCCACTCGCGGCGCATCTCCTCGCCGCGCTGGTTGAACACGATGCGCTCGAGGTGGCCGGTCCGCTGCATCCGCCCCACCGTCATCGAGCCGACGAAGAGATTGCCCTGCCAAGCCGGGAACTGCTCTCCGTCGTAGAACGTCAGCCCCGACGGTGCGATCGACGGCCACCACAGGACCTCGGGCCGCTCGAACCCGTCGAGCCACGGGGTGTCGGACACCCGCACCCCGGTGTACTCCCGGCTGTCGGAGGCGACCGGCCAGCCGTAGTTGCGGCCGGGCAGGATGACGTTGGCCTCGTCACCCCCCTGCGGCGCGTTCTCGGTCGCCCAGAGCTGCCCCGTATCGGGGTGGAACGTCAGGCCGAGCTGGTTGCGGTGGCCGAACGAGTAGATCTCGGGCAGGTAGCCGGGCCGGCCGACGAAGGGGTTGTCGTCGGGCACGCTGCCGTCCTCGTCGAGCCGGATGACCTTGCCGACGTGGGTGGCCGGGTCCTGGGCGCGCTGCCCGGTGGTCTGCGACCGGATGGCCCCACCGACGGTCATGTAGATCTTGCCGTCGGGGCCGAACGTCACCCGCGACGCCGCGACGCCGCGCCCGAACCCCTCGGAGACGAAGACGTCGCGCACCTCGGTCAGCGCCCCCGCGTCGAGGCGCCCCCGCGCGAGGGCGATGGTCGCGCCCCGGCGGTCGTCCTGCTCCATCGGCTTGGAGTAGGTCAAATAGACGAGCCGATCGTCGTCCGGGTGGAGGGCGATGTCCATCAGCCCGGCGAGCCGCGTGCCCAGGTACACCTCGGGCGTGCCGGGAATCGGCCGCGGGTCGAGCACGCCGTCCCGGATCAGCCGCAACGCGCCGTTGTCCCGCTCGGTGACGAGGATGTCGCCGTTGCGGCGGAACGCCATCCCCCAGGGATGCGAGAGCCCCGTCACCACCGGCACCACGCGGATGCGCGGCTGCTCAGCGCTGTACAGCACCACCGGGCCTGCCGGCACGGGCACCGCGGGCACCCCGCTCAGGGCGGTGGTGCGCTGGCCGACCTGCGCCGCCGCCTCGGAAACGAGGCCGGCCGAGACGCCGGTGACGAGGAGTGCGCAGACACAGAACGACAGTACCGCCGACGGACGGTCAAGGGTGCGGGGCTGCATGGTGCGACCTCCGTGCCCCCTGTCAGGGGGGATGACTGCCTCCCGCCGAGGGAGGCACCGCGCGGGGAACCCGTCGTCCGACACCGGGCGTCGAAGGGAGGAGCCGCCCCGCGGACCGGCACCGACTCCTCGAGGCTTGGCCGGACGTGCAGGCGGAACGCAGTGGGGGCAGCCGACTACTCGTTGTCGGTCAGCTCGGCCCGGGCCTTCCGCTCCTCGGTGATCCGCTCGTAGTCCTCGTCGGTGATGAAGATGACCTGCTGGTTGGCGTGGGCCATCTCGTCGACGGTGCGCGGCCCGTAGCTCACCCACTGGCGCGGGTCGGGGTTGTTCCGGTTGGCCCGCGTGTTGTCGTGCCACGTGGTGATCTGCATGACCGTGCCCTTCGGCAGCACCGGGGCGTGGTCGGGGTCGTAGATGTAGTTCAGGTGCCAGGTGTTGTCGAAGCGGTCCGAGTAGTTGATGACCTCGCGGTCGCCGTCCGGATGGAGCGCCTCGAGCAGGAACGCCTTGCCCCGGTAGTGCATGTGGGGCTGGAAGTTGTGGAGGATGGCGGGCGCGGGCAGCACGTAGGTGCCCTGGTGCTGGACGACCGAGTGCGGCGGAATCTCGAGGGTCTGGGCCGCGCTCGCCCCCATGCCCACGAACTCGGCGCTGTACTTGGGCGGCGCGTCGTCGGGATAGAGCCACCAGCCGACCGAGAGCACGTCGGTCACCTCCTCGCCGACCGCGTGGTAGTGGATGTCGAACTCGACGCGCGAGCCCTCGCGCACCAGCTTGCCGACGTTCTCGGGATAGATCTCGCCCTGCTTGCCCTGCGCCCACTCCGTGAACAGCTCGCGGACCTCCTCGGGGTCGGTGGCCCGCTTCTGCGCGGCCGCGATGACCGCGTCCACCCCGATCTGCCCCGCCCGCAACGCCCGCTCGGCCTCGATGAGCTCCGCCCCCTTGGGCTGAATCAGATAGGTGGACGCATGGTGCACGATGCGGCGGCCTTCGCGCGACGGCTTCGTCTCGGACGCCCGCACCCACACCGAACCGGGCAGGTTCACATCGGCCCGCGGCCGGAACCACGCGTCCTGGCCGTCGGCGGGCATCGTCCACGGCTGCGACTCGACCACGATGTCGGGCGGCCCCAGCCGGTCCTCGAGCTCGAAGCGGTCGCCGGCCGGCCACACCACCGGCGGCGGCATGTCGGCGGGGTCGCCCAGGGGCGCTCCGGCGTCGACCCAGCGCACGATGGTGTCGATCTGCTCGTCGGTCAGCGACCGGTCGTTGATGAAGTGCTGGATGCCGACGGTCTTGTCGAGGTGCCAGGGGGGCATCTCGCGCGACTGCACGCGGGCCCGGATGGACCGCGCCCACGGCCGCGTCTCCTGGTAGGTCACCAGCGACATCGGGGCCATGCTGCCGACCCGGTGGCAGGTCTGGCACTTCTGCTGCAGGATCGGCGCGACGTCCCGGGTGAAGGTCACCTCGTCGCCGGCCGTCTGCCCCGCCGCCCCGGCCGGGACCAGCACCACCGCCGCCCCGAGCAGCAGACCGATCGCCAACCGCCCCGTCTCCGCAAGCTGTCGATGCCTCATCGCCCTCTCCTTCACCGTGTCCCGTCACCGACCCGCACGCGCACGTAGCCGTTCGTCCAGCAGCACTGGTTGCTCTGCCGCGACCCGTCGGAGACGACCGCGTGGAGCACGTAGTCGCCCGGCTCGGACAACGTCGCGGTGGTGCCCGCGCGCCCGGTCACACCCTCCGGCCCGTCCTCGATCTCGACGTCCGGGCTGTCGTCCTCGAAGCTGACCTCGCCCGGCCCCCTGAACTTGCGCCACGTCACGGTCAGCACGGTCTCGTCCCGGCCCGAGCCCAGCCCGTCGTCGGTGATCCAGACATCGAGGGACAGCGGGGCCCCGGCCGCGACCGTGCGGTCGACGACCCCGCCCGAGGGTCCCGAGAACCCCGCGTCAGCCGGGTCGAAGTTGACCACCGGCGGGCCGTTCCCCGGACTGGGCCCGGCCGCCGCCCGGAACGGCTCGATCAGGTACTCGCTGTCGAGGTTGACGGGGATCTCCAGGGTCTCGCCCCGCGAGGTCAGCCTCCACGTGACCTCGGTGTCCGCATCCGGCACCGTGATCGTGAACACGCCGATCTGGCGGCGCGGAAAGAAGTACGTCGGCTGGCCCTGGTCCTCGGGACCGGGGGCCACGCGGTTGTCCGGCCCCACCGAAATGGCGACCTCTTCGACGTGGTTGCGGTTGAAGTAGCCGAACGACGCGATGATGGTCCCGTCCGGCCGCTGGTACCAGCCCTCGTAGACCGGCGACACGCTCTGCCCGCGGTCGTGCCGGATCAGGCCGCCGGCCCGGGTGACCTGGGCGTCGGCGACGTCGCAGGCCCCGAGCAGGCTCGCAGCCATCACCACCGACACCGCCGCGATGGGCCATGGCCGGCGCGCAGGCGGCCGGGATGCGCTACGCATGACCGCAGATCTTGGCAGCAATGCCGGCGGATGTCCAGGCTCGAAGACGCTCCGAGTCGGCGCCGGATCCGTGGGGTTCGCGCCGGCGATTCGCGCTGGCCGCTTGCTACAACCGTTGTGGGGACCCGCCTGCATGTCGTGGTCGACGAGGTAGAGATCGGCCGGTACCGCCGGCTCGCGAGGCGCGACCGGCTGATGCTCTCGGAGTGGGTCCGGCAGAAGCTGCGCCTTGCCGCACGGGACGAAACGCTGGGCAACACGGACAGGAAGCTCGCCGCCATCCGCGCGGCCGTTCGTCACGACTTTCCCACCGAGGACATCGATCGGATGCTGCGCGAGATCGAATCGGGTCACCCCAGGTGACCGCGGTCGATCCGAGTCGCGCGGAAAAGGCGCTCTCTCTCGCGACCGGTCACACGACCGTAGAATCGTCGCCCTGGGCGACCAGCACCGCCCGTTCCATCGAGGCGATCTCTTCATCCGACAGGCGGTCGAAGTGCCTCGCGCGTTTCCGTGCGGCGAGCCGACCGCCGTTCTGGAGACAGAAACGAATGAAGAGATCGATCCGGCGGTCGGGCATGTCCACGATCGCCTGAATCGCCCGCTTGGCCGCGTCGTACCGGGTCAGGAACGCCAGCTCGCCGGCGAGCTCGGCATCGATGGTCCGGTCGAGGAAGCGGAAGAGCGCCTCCGCCTGGGCCGTCATGTCGATGTAGCGGTACCAGAGCGCGGTGTCGTTGTGCACGGTCAGGCGGCCGTCGGCATCGAGCGTGTACTCGACCAGCGGCATCAACCGCCGTGCGAACGCTTCCAGCGACGCGTCGTAGTCGGCTGCGTGCTTCAGCATCGTGGCCGAGACCGGCGCCATGACATCCGCGGGCGTGAAGCCGCGCCGGACCAGGACGTTGTGAATCAGGAAACGGTGGATGCGGCCGTTGCCGTCCTCGAACGGGTGCAGAAAGACGAACCCGTACGCGACGGCGGCGGCGTGAATCACGGCCGGCGCGTCGCCCGACGCCATGCGCCGATGAGCGGCCACGAGCCCCTCCATCAGGCCGCCGAGGTCCTCGGGCTTTGGGGCGACGAAGTGGATGCGTTCGTTCCCCCACGCCACCGTCTCTCCGACGTAGTTCTGGGTCCGCCGGTAGTCGGCGTCGCGGAAACGGGCGTCGACGATGCGGTTCTGCAGCTCGACGAGGCGCGGCTTGTCGCAGAAGTCCTCCTGATGCGCAAGCCGCAGCAGCGCCGCGAACCGCTCCGCCCGTGTCGACGTGGGCGTGACGTGCTCGATTTCGAACGACGACTTCGTCTCTCTGGCGTACAGGTAGCCGAGGGCGCGCCTCAACAGGTCGGGCGGGTAGCGCGATGCAATGCGCCGGCAGCGCGCGGGCAGGTCGGCCGCCTCGAAGCCCCGCAGGACGTCCGTGCGGCGGATCGTCGGGCAGAAGCGCCGGTCGCCGAGGAGGTTGTCGTTGACCCGCTGGCGGCGGACTCGACGGGCGGGCTCGATGGTGTAGTAGGCATCCGGCTCCAGCATGTCGACGTAGTTCCCCTGCCTCAGGTCGTGAAGCGGGAGGCGCCGGTCCGTCAGGAACTCGTAGAGGAACCAGAGCCGCCGGGCGTACTTGCCGGTCGGCCGGGAACGGACGTAGGCCAGCAGCTCGTCTTCGGGCATCACCCGGAACAGCCGCGCCAGGATGGCGAGGTTCGTCCCGTCGTGCTTGAGCGCGAATTCGAGCTGGTCCCCCGCCGCGTCGCCGGGCCAGTAGCGGGGCGGGAAGACCTCGACCACCCCGTCCGCCGCGGACTCGACGCGGCGCCCGCCGCGGGTCGCCACTCGCGACGTGCGCCAGTGGGGAACGATGTCGACGCCGTAGCGCTCGACCAGGGCCGCGTAGCCGGCGAGACGCGATGTCGGCATCTCCCGGCCAGATTCGATCATGGACTCGTCCGGCGAAACAGTGACAGGGACGACGATATGATTATCGATGTATCTTCGTCAAGAAAAACGATTACAACTCGGGGCTGGCGATGGTGTCGAGGACGACGGGGCCGCCTGTTATACTACCGGCATGAGTATCCGGCTGCAGGTCGTGATGGACGCGGTCGAGGTCGGCGAGTACCGGCGCCTGGCGACGCGCGACGGGCTGACTCTCTCCGAGTGGGTCCGCCAGAAGCTGCGCTTGGCCGCACGAGAAGCACCGTCGGGCAGCGTCGACCGGAAGCTCGCCGCGATCCGCGCGGCCGCTCGTCACGACTTCCCCACCGCGGACATCGACCAGATGCTGGTCGAGATCGAATCGGGCTACCGGACGTGATCCTGGTCGATTCGAACGTGCCGATGTACCTCGTCGGCGCCGAACATCCCCACAAGACCGACGCGCAACGGCTGCTCGAACGCCTCACGTTGGACAATCGGCGGCTGGTCAGCGACGCGGAGGTGCTGCAGGAGATCCTGCACCGCTACGTCGCGCTCGGCCGGCGAGACGCGATTCAGCCGGCCTTCGACGCTCTGCTCGGCACCGTCGACGACGTGTTCCCGGTCACGGCCGACAACGTGACGAGCGCGCGCGACATCGTCTTCGGTTCGCCCGGGCTGTCCGCCCGCGACGCCATTCACCTCGCGGTGATGCGTCAGCACGGCTTGGAAGAGATCCTGTCCTTCGACCGTGGATTCGACGACATCCCCGGCATCAGGCGCGTCGTCGCCTGACTCGGCGCCGCCGTAGGGCTCCTTCGTCGTCCGGGCCCTCGGACGGAGCTTGGCCCGCCCATCGCCGCCTGCGGCTCCGCTGGGCGCCCGACCAACCCTGCAGGAGCCCGCGCCGTTCTACGGCGCAGACTCCTACGGAACGCTCGCGGCCGGCGCCACGCCGGCCCGTTCCATCACCGCGCGGATGGCCGCCGCGGTGGCCGGGTTGTCCTGGATGCCGCGGCCGAGGGGCACGCTCTCGACGATGTCGAGGGGGGTCCACTCGCGCGAGTTCGGCCGGTTCCAGACCGCGGGGTCGGCCCCCGCCTCGGCGAGGAACGCCACCACCGCCGGCACGTGCTTGTAGGCGGCGCCGTGCATGACGGTCTCGCCGTTGTCGTCGACCTCGTTCAGGTCACCGCCCAGCCCCAGGGCCACCTCGACCGCCTCGAGCACCTCGGGCTCGGTGCCGGGGTCCTCGCCCGGCGACGAGGTGCCGACCCCGGCCGCCACCATGAGGGGGGTGGTGCCGTCCTCGTTGGGCAGCAGGGGGTCGGCGCCGAGCTCGGCGAGCAGGCGCATCAGCGGCGCGTCGCCGGTGCGGGCGGCGAGGAGGAAGGGCGTGCCGCCGATGAAGTTCAGGCGGGTGATCCCGGCCGGGGGCCGGGTCGTGACCCGGGCGTTCAGGTCAGCCCCGGCGGCGACGATCTTTTTCACGAACTCCAGGCTCGTCATGGCGCCCGAGCCCTTGGGCGCGGGGTTGTTGCTGCCGGCGATGCCCGCCTTGCGCACCCACGACACCTGGTGCAGCGCCGTCCAACCCCGCGAGGCGACGTTGACGTCGGCGCCACGGTCGACGAGGAGGGACGCCAGCTCGTAGTGGGCGTTGGCGGCGGCGAGCAGGAAGGCGTTCAGCCCCGTCGCCCCGCGCTCGGCGCTGGTACCGCCGCGGCGCCGCTCCTCGATGACCGGCAGCGACTCCTCGACGTCCACCCCGGCCTCGAGCAGCGTCTGCACGACGCCGATCTCGCCCTCGCGGACCGCGAACAGCATCGGGGTCCAGCCGCGCTCGGACCGCGCGCTCACCTCGGCGCCGCGGGACAGCATGGCCGGGATGACGTGCGCATGCCCCTCCGCCGCCGCCCACATCAGCGGCGTCTGACCGCGCCACGCCTCGGCTCGCGTTCACGTCGGCGCCACGGTCGAGCAAGAGCTCCACCACCTCCAGCGCGCCGGTCCGCGCCGCCGTCATCAGTGCCGTCTCCCCCTCGGCCAGCGTCGTGTTCGGATCGACTCCGGCGTCGAGGAGCAGCCGAACGATGCCGGCGTTGCCGTTCACGCAGGCCAGGGCG
>CBDBMY010000010.1:0-1321418 GCA_965207675.1 Vicinamibacterales bacterium | reverse complement strand
GAGGCCGGCCTGCGCTGGGACGGCGGCACCGACGTCGAGGGCATGGGGGCGGAGATGGGGGCCGGCGTGGCGTTTGTGAACCGGCGGCTGAACCTGGGTCTGGAGACGCAGGGGCGGTATCTGGTGGCGCACCAGGCGGACGGCTTCGAGGAGTGGGGCGCGGGCCTGTCGGTGCGGGTCGGACCGGGCATCGACCGGCCGGGGCCGTGGCTGGCGCTGGCCCCGGAATGGGGCACGCCGGACAGCCGGGTGAACGCGCTGTGGGACCCGGGGGCGGCGCCGGAGCTGCATCGCGGCGCCGGCGGCGCGCCGGGGGCGGGGCCGGACCGCCTCGCGGCCTCGGCGGGGTACCGGGTGGGCGACGCCGGCGGCGTGGCGATCGAGGCCCTGCACGAGACGCGCCCCGGCGACGACGGGGGCGTCGCGGTGCGCGTGACGGGGAACCTGAGCTGGGGCGGCGCCGATGGCGGGCCGCGCGCGGGAGGCGGCGCGCCCGACGCCGAGCGGGAGGCGCCGGTCCGGCGCGGCGCGGTCGCCGTCGCCGCGTTCCGGAACGTCTCGGGAGCGCCGGCCGACCAGTGGATCGGCGCCGGCGTGACGGAGACGCTGACCAGCGCCCTCGGGCGGCTCGACGCGCTCTCGGTCGTCGGCGACGGGGAGGCGGGCGAGGCGCCGCCGGCCTGGCGCGTGGCCGGCGAGTACCGGCGTTGGGGAGACCGGGTGCGGATAGACGCGCGGGTGGTCGACATGCGCACCGGCGCCGTCGCCGCGCGGGCGCGGGAGGAAGGCGCCACGGCCGAGCTCTTCGATCTGCTGGGCCGCATGACGGTGGACCTGGCGGGCGAGCTCGAGAGCCTGAGCGCGGGCGGCGGGGCCGGCGGCCGGGAGCCGGCGTCGCCGGAGCTTCCCGGTCGGCGCCGCGACGTGAGAGGATCGGAAGGCGGCGGCGCGGCCGCCGCGACGCGATGGGCTCTCGCGGGCGGCCGCGACGCCGGCATCGCGCCGGCGCAGCCATCCACGGCGGTCCGGCTCGACACGGTGGACGAGGCGGGCCCATCGGCGCCGCGGTCCTCCGGCCGACGTCCGGCGGGCAGCCGCGACGCCGGCACGGTGCAGGCGGGGCCGTCGACGCCGGGACGACTCGACGAGGCGCGTCCATCGGCGCCGCGGTCCTCCGGCCGACGTCCGGCGGCCAGTCCCGACACGGGCATGGCGCAAGCGCGGCCGTCGACGCCGGGACGGCTCGACGAGGCGCGCCCGGCGGCGCCGGCCCGGCTCGACACGGTCACCATCGACCCGTTCCGCAACGTCTTGCAGGCGCCCGCCGACGACTGGCTGGGCGTCGGCGTGACGGAGACGCTGACCATCGCCCTGCAGCAGCTCGACGGGGTCGAGGTGGTGGGGAACACCGGTGGCGCTGGTCCGGAAGCGGCTTGGCTCGTCACCGGGGAATATCGTCGCCGGGGAGGCCGCCTGCAGATGGACGCCCGGGTGGTCGACACGCGCACCGGCGCCGTCGCCGCGCGGTCGAGCGTGGAGGGCGCCGCGGTCGACTTCTTCGACATGCAGGACCGGATCACGGCCGACGTGGCAGCGGCGCTGGGGAACCTGAGCACGGGCGGCGAACCCGGCCGTCGCGAATCGGAACCCCGGGCCGCGAGGGTCCAGGCCGACGCATCGCGGAGCCCCCGTGAGATCCTCTCGCTCCGGCTTCCCCCTGGCCTGCAGGCCGGGCCGGGCTTCCGCGGCGCGTTACCCGCGCGGCTCGACGGTGACCGCGCAACAACCTTGCGGTGACCGTCGGGGCTGACTCGCACAGGATGATCCCGTATGCAGGAGACATCGACGGGGCGCGAGAGTCGCGACCCTCCCGCACAGATTCTGATCGTCGACGCCGACGCCCGCGCTCGGGAGGCCCTGTCGAGCTCGGTGACCGGCCTCGGACACGCCGTCTGCCACACCGCCGGGCCCGGACCCTCGGCGCTCGACCTGCCCGCCGGGGCGGGCCCCGACCTCGCGCTGATCGGCCTCGACGCGGGCGCCGGCGCCGAGATCGCAATCGAGACGGCCGAACAGATCGGGCAACGGCTCGGCGTACCGCTCGTCTACGCGGTGGAAACGACGGACGACGCGCTCCTCGAGCGGACCCGGCCCACGAACCCCTCCGGCTACGCGCTGAAGTCGGCCGAGCCCCGGCAGCTCGGCCTCGCCATCCTCACCGCATTGAGCGTGGCGGCGCGGGAGCGGGGCGACCGGGAGCGGCACGAGCGGGAGGTGGCCGGTCTGAAGGCGTCGTCCGCCCTCGCGGAACGGGACAACGCGATACTCAGATGCCTGTTCGAACGAATCAGCGACGCCGTCATCCTGGGCGACACGCAAGGCAGACTGACGGCCATCAACCCGGCCGCGCGAGGGCTGGGGCAGGCCACGCTGGAAGACCCGAACGCGTGGGCCGAGTACTTCACGACCTACCAGGCCGACGGAACGACGCCGTTCGCGATGGAGGATCTGCCGCTCGTGCGGGCCATCCGCGGGGAGACCACCCGGGAGGTCCCCGTGCTGCTACGGCCCCGCCACCCGGGCGCCGGCACCGAGGACATCTGGCTGAGCGCCAGCGGTTACCCGCTGCTCGACGCCCGGGGCCGGTCGCTCGGCGGCGCCGTCCTGCTTCGGGACGTCACCGCCCTCCGGAAACAGTCGGCGAGAACACAGAAGGCCGAGGCCGAGCTGCACGAGCGGGTACAGATACTGGATGCGATCATCCGCAGCATGGCCGACGGGGTGGTCGTGGCCGACGCGGGGGCGAAGCTCACGCTCTTCAACCCGAGCGCCGAGCGCATCGTCGGCGTCGGCGCGACAGACCGGCCGCCGGACGAATGGCCCGACATCTACGGCATCTACTACGCCGACGCCATGACGCCGGTGCCGGCGGACCAGTTGCCGGTCGTGCGCGCGGTGCGGGGCGAGACGGTCGAGGAACAGCAGCTCTTCATCCGCAATCCGCGCATGCCGGACGGGCGCTACATCAGCGTCAACGCGAGCCCGGTGCGCGACGAGGCGGGCCGGGTGGCGGGCGGGGTGGCCGTCTTCCGCGACGTATCGGAGCACCGGATGAACGAGAAGGCGCTGTCGGAGGCGTTCGCCCTGGGACGCCTGGAGGTCATCGACACGGTGCTGCACAACATCGGAAACGCGATAAACAGCGTCGCCACGGGCGTGGACACGCTGCACAGGTGGTTCGGGGACAACGAGCTGATAAGGCGGTTCGACCGGCTGTCGGACCTCGTCGCCGCGCACGACCGCGACTGGATCTCGTGGCTGGAGAACGACGCGCAGGGCCGGCAGGTGCGGCCCTTCCTGCTCGCGCTCGTGCGCGACCTGACCGGCGGCCACCGGACGCTCGGGGCGACCGCCGTGCGCGTGCGCGACCGCGTGCGCCACATCGTCGACATCATCCGCACCCAGGCCGCCTTCGCGAACGGCACGGTGGAACGCAAGGTCGTCGATCTGACGACGACCATCAAGGACACGGTGAAGGTGGTCCAGGAATCGCTGGGGCGCCGGGGCGCCGGGATCGAGGTCGACTGCTCTCGCGCGCCCCGCGAGATCGTGGTGCAGGAGAGCCGGTTTCAGCAGATGCTCGTCAACCTGCTCAAGAACGCGATGGAGGCCACCGACGAACGGGCGGCCCGACTGGAGAACGACCCGGAATGGCGGGCCACGATTCGCGTGCTGGCCTATCGCGGGACAGAGAAGAACACGCTCGTCATCGACGTCGCCGACAACGGCATCGGCATCGATCCGTCCCATTTCCGCTCCGTGTTCAACGCCGGCTACACGACCAAGACCGACGGGAGCGGACTGGGCCTGCACTCCGCGGCCAACTTCGTGATCGGGTCGGGCGGCACCATCCGGCCCTTGAGCGATGGGATCGGCCACGGCGCCACCCTGCGCGTGACGCTGCGCCTCGCGGAGGAGCCGGCGAACCCGCCGTCGTCGTCCAGGGACGGAGAGTGACCGGGCCGGACCTCCCCGCCCCGCCGCTCGCCCGTTGCCCCCCTTTTCGACGCCGGGGCCGCGATCATGAACACCCGCTCTGCTGCCGGCCCTCACCGGCGCGACCGTCACCGAGCCGGGTGGGGGAGGCGGGGCAATCGCCTCGGGACGTCAGGGCGGCCCCGGCGAGGAGGTTCAACCAGATCGGCGCCCCTCCTCGTGTCGGCCGGTCAGCCCCATCGAACGTGTTCTCATGCGGTTGCCCGCCGCTACTCGGCCTCGGCGCGACCCCGGGACCCCGGGCGCCCGATGCGAAGGCCGAGCTCATTCAGGGCGGCGTCGAAGATTCCGGGCCAGCCGCGGTTCGCGGCGGGGCTGGCGGGGCTGGGGTGGGGTGCCGCCCCGCAACGCGCCCCCGCTGCCTCGGCGATGGACTCGGCGCGACGGGCCGCGAACTGGCCGATGCCGACGACCAGGGTGCAGCCGAGGTGCGCCACCACCGCGGCCAGCGCCTCGTCGCACACGGCGAACAGGCGGTCACGCTCCGACCGGGTCAGCGTGTCGGGGGTGAGGTTGCGCCCGGTCGCCCCCACGAAGGCGAGCGGGCAGTAGTTCCAGACGAAGGCGCGCCGGAAGAACCGCTCCGAGGTGCCGAAGCGCGCCTGCGCCCAGCCCCAGAAGCGCGAGCCGCTCACCTCCCCCCGGCCGATGTCGAAGCCGCGCACCGGGCGCTTCGGGTGCTCGCGCACCGGCCTTTCGACCGGCGCCTCGATGCCGAGCCAGTCGCGGACCATCGCGACGTCGCCGAACGGCACGCCGGTCTGGGCCATCCCGAACGGGCCCGGGTTCATCCCGACGAACAGCACCTCGCGCGGCCCGGCGCCGTACCGCTCGAGGTAGAGCCGGTGCGGCGCCCAGGCGTAGTCGAGGGGCGCGTAGACACAGGCCACGGGCGGCGCGAACCGCAGCCCTCGGGTGCGCTGTCGCAACCGCTCGGCTATCGCCACCAGTCCGAGCCCGGATTCGTTGCGGCACATCATGGTTGCGGCAACCACGCGACAGGGTTCGCCACGTGGCTGATGCGCGTTCCGGTCGGCGACGCCGATAATCGCGGCCATTGCCCGGAAGCGGTGGCACAGGCGTTCGGTCCGCCACGTCGCACGGCGCGGCGAGCGCGCAACGCGGCACCACCGGGCTCATTGGGATCGCGACGGACCGGGCTCGTCCAGCTCACACACGTGGTCGAAGATCACGGTGGAGGCATGGACGCAGACGGCGCGGACGGCCTCCCATTCATGCCAGCGGGCTTCGAGGTTCTTGTACTCCGACAGCGTCGTACCGTCCAGATCGTAGGGCTTCGGATTCGCGAGCTGGGCGAGCATCTGCTGCAGGGCGGACTCGCCGCTGTCTTGCGGATACAGCGTATCGAAACGCGCGAAGGCCCCGGCGACCGCGGCAGCGCCGATGCGATCGGCCATGGCGGCGAAGTCCACGTAATCGCGTGTGGCGTTTCGCCGAAGCAGCAGGAAGCCCTTGATGCGGAGGATCTCCGCCTCGGTGGGAATCGTGATCTGCTGATCTCCGACGGGCAGCGTCGTCGTCTCCAACGGCTCGGTGCGGATGGGCTGACGAACACCGGTCTCGATGCCGTCGAGGCTCCCGAGGATGAGGACGGGCCGGTTCACGCGCGCGGTCCGCCATCCCGCCGCAGATTCCAGTTGACCCAGGACCACGTCGAAACGCGAACGGAGGTCGGTCAGGACGCGATAGGCGTCGCGGGAAGCCCGGTGGCCGGCATGGAGTCCCGCCGCCGTGCCTCCCACCAGCACGGCGCCAGGTAGCAGCGCCTGCAAGCGCGCAGCCGCGGAAAGCACATGCTCCCAGTCAGGCAACGTCCCGGCGGCGGTACGCGCGGACATAGTGCAACCAGAAGTCGTGGCGCTGGGGCGGCAGTGGACCGGACACCGGCGCGGCAGACGCGCTCCACCCGGTCGACCAGAGACGGATCCGCGCGAATGGCCCGGCGCAGGTCGGCCCAATCGGCCCATCTGCCACGCGCGATCACGTCGTCGATCGCCGCCGGCGAATAGCGCTCATGGTCAAGGTGACGGTGACGCATGACGAATTCTCGCATGGACCGGGTCGGCGGCGAAGCTCACCGCCAGCCCGGACCCGGATGCGCCGCGATGCGTCATGGTTGTGACATCAGCCCGGCCGCGGCATAGTACGCCACTGGCGCCGGTGCTCCTTCTGCATGAAGAACGCGACTCGCGTCTTCACCCTCCGGGCGCCGACGACGCGGATGATACCGGAGTCGACGATGAACGTGATTTGGCACTACCCGGCGGGGCCCGGCCTGAAGCGCCGGCTCGTTGCCCTCGACGACCAGGGGCTGTCGGTCTCGGTCTGCGTGCCATCGGAACGGGAACGGTTCCGGGAGTTGCTCTCCACGACCGAGGCTGTCTGGCATCTCCTGGAGCCGTTGACGGCGGAGATCATCGCGTCGGCCCCCCGGCTCCGGCTCATCCAGAAGATCGGCGTCGGCGTGAACACCATCGACCTCGAAGCGGCGCGGCGCGGCGGGGTCGCGGTCTGCAACATGCCGGGAACGAACACCCAGGCGGTGGCGGAGATGACCCTGCTGCTGATGCTGAGCGCCCTGCGCCGCGCGAACCGGCTCGACGCCGCCGCGCGCGACGGCTGGCACCTGCCCCCGGCGTTCCAGGACCACGCGGGCGAAGTGTGCGGTCGCACGGTCGGGCTGGTGGGCTACGGCGCGGTCCCGGGCCGCCTCGCCCCGATGCTGCAGGGCATGGGGGCCCGGGTGCTGTACGCCAGTCGCAGCCCGAAGCCGGACGCGGTGGGCAAGCGGGTGACCCTCGACGCCCTGCTCGCGGCCAGCGACATCGTGTCCCTGCACCTGCCCCTCGCGCCGGACACCGAGCGGCTCGTCGACGCCGGCGCGATCGCCCGCATGAAGCCGGGCGCGGTCCTCGTCAACACCGCGCGCGGGGCTCTGGTCGACGAGGCGGCGCTCGTCGAGGCGCTGCGGTCGGGCCGCCTCGGGGCGGCGGGACTGGACGTCCTCGAAACCGAGCCGCCCGCCGCCGGCAACCCCCTCTTCGACCTCGACAACGTCGTCTGCAGCCCGCACGTGGCGTGGCTGACGCGGGAGACCCTGGAGCGGAGCCTCGCCGTCGCGGTGGAGAACTGCCGGCGCATCGAGACCGGCCAGGACCTCCTGCACCGGGTCGCATAGCGGGAAGCCCGCCGTGCGGCCGGCTGGAGTATCATCGCATTCGTAGCGGCGACGGACCGCGACCCGCCGACCGGATGCCCACGGCCTGCCGTGATCGTCCCCCCAAGGACCATGCGAACAGTCAGCGGCCGGTGGGATCGTGTGACCGCGGTCCTCGTCCCGAACCGGCGCCGGGCCGCCCCGGGAGCAAGGCGTCCGTTCCGGCCCGGGTGGGTCGCCCCGCTGCTCCTGGCCGCGGCCCTCGGCCTCGCGGCCCCCGCCGCGGCCCAGCCCGTGCCCGGCGAGCCCGCCGCGATCGCCGCGGTCGAGCCGGGCGTCGCCATCGACGGCCCTCCCCCGCCGGCGCCGCCCGCGATGATCACCCGCGAAGGCGGACAGGCCACCATGCGCGCCATCCCGCTGCTGGCGCCGCTCCGCGTCGACGGTCGGCTCGACGAGCCGGTCTACGAGGCCGTGCCCCCGGTGTCCGACTTCATCCAGCAGCTGCCCGACGAGGGCGCCCCCGCCACCGAGCGCACCGAGGCGTGGGTGATGTTCGACGACGAGAACTTCTACGTCGCGGGGCGCTGCTGGGACAGCGCGCCGCCGAGCGAGTGGACGGCGACCGAGATGCGCCGCGACGCGTTCAACATGCTGAACAACGACCTGTTCGGCTTCCTCATCGACACGTTCTACGACCGGCGCAACGCCCTGCTGTTCTACGCCAACCCCGCCGGCGGCTTCGTCGACCAGGCGATCACCAACGAGGGGAACCCGAACCGCGACTGGAACCCGGTGTGGGACGTGCAGACGGGACGCTTCGACGGCGGCTGGACCATCGAGATGGTGGTGCCGTTCAAGTCGCTGCGCTACCGGCCGGAGCGCGACCAGGTGTGGGGCATCCAGATTCGCCGCACCGTGATCCGCAAGAACGAGTGGGCGTACCTGACCCTGATTCCCATCTCCGCCGCGGGTTTCGGGGGCCGGGGCGGCGTCTTCCGGGTGTCGGCGGCGGGCACCCTGGTGGGGCTGGAGGCCCCGCCCGCCGGCACCCACCTGGAGGTCAAGCCGTACGCCATCGGCGGCGCCACCACCGACGTGAACGCGCCCGCCGGCCAGGGGGCCCGCCACGGCGAGATCGGCGTCGACCTGAAGTACGGCGTCACCCAGAACCTGACCGCCGACTTCACCGTCAACACCGACTTCGCCCAGGTCGAGGTGGACGAGCAGCAGGTGAACCTGACCCGGTTCAACCTGTTCTTCCCCGAGAAGCGCGAGTTCTTCCTGGAGGGGCGCGGCATCTTCGACTTCGCGCGCGGGAGCTTCCGCACCGCCCGCATCCTG
Organism: Vicinamibacterales bacterium; assembly: GCA_965207675.1. Lineage (GTDB taxonomy): Bacteria > Acidobacteriota > Vicinamibacteria > Vicinamibacterales > UBA8438 > JAJEEA01. Next base: position 1,312,840 of record CBDBMY010000010.1, on the reverse strand, counting down.
CGCCAGGGCAGCGTGCTCGGGCGGGGCGTTGCGCCGACCCTCTTCTACAGCCGCCGCATCGGGCTGGAGGGCGGCGAGGTCGTGCCGATCCTCGGCGGGGGACGCCTGACCGGCAAGGTCGGCGCGTTCGACGTGGGGGCGCTGAACATCCAGACCGGCGAGCTGGCGACCCGGGCCGGCGGTGAGACGATTCTCGATGCGGCCGCCACCAACTTCACGGTGCTGCGCGTCAAGCGCGACCTGCTGCGGCGCAGCAGCGTGGGCGCCCTCCTGACGAGCCGGTCGGTCTCGCGCGACGGGACCGGCACGAACCAGGCCTTCGGGGCCGACGCCAGCTTCTCGTTCTTCGACAGCGTCAACTTCCTCGGCTACTACGCCCGCACCCGCACCACCGGGGTGACCGGCCGCGACGCCAGCTACCAGGCGCGGTTCGACTACGGCGCCGACCGCTACGGCCTCGAGCTCGATCACCTCGTGGTCGAGGACGACTTCCGCCCCGAGGTCGGGTTCCTGCGGCGCGACAACTTCCGCCGCACGTCGGTCTCGGGCCGCTTCAGCCCGCGGCCGCGGTCGATCGAGTCGGTCCGCCAGTTCGTGCTGGAGGCCAGCCTCGACTACTTCCTGACCGCCGACGCCGGGCTGCTCGAGACCCGCCAGCAACAGGTCGCGTTTCAGACCGAGCTCGAGAACAGCGACCAGTTCGGGGTGCGGCTGAGCGACAGTCACGAGCTGCTGCAGAGGCCGTTCAGGCCGAGCGGGGGGAGCGTGGCGATCCCCGTCGGCGGCTACGACTTCACCGACGTGCGGCTGACCTATGCGCTCGGTCCGCAGCGGCTGCTCAACGGCCGCGTGGAGGTGGCGACGGGCGGCTACTTCGACGGAAAGCTCACCTCGGTCGACCTCAGCCGCGGGCGCGTCGACCTCTCGCCGCGCCTCTCGGTCGAGCCGAGCGTCTCGTTCAACTGGATCGACCTGCCCGGCGGGTCGTTCCGCACCGACCTGATGCTCGGGCGGCTGAACTACACCTTCTCGCCCCGCATGTTCGTGAGCGGCCTGTTCCAGTACAACTCAACCAACGACACGCTGGGCACCAACCTGCGGCTGCGGTGGGAGTACTCGCCGGGCAGCGAGCTGTTTGTCGTGTACACCGAGGAGCAGGACGTCGACCCGCTGCGGCCCGACCGCTACGCCGAGCTCCGCAACCGGGGGTTCGTCGTCAAGGTCACCCGGCTGTTCCGGTAGCGTCGGGGGGGCGAGGAGACGCGGCGCGTCCGGGTCGGCAACGCGCGAGGGGGAAGGCTACCCCACGGCCTGCGCGTCCACCATCCGGACCTCCGCGACGAGCGGAGTGTTGGGCGGCGCCGAGCTGAACGCGGCCCCGCCCACGTTCGAGTAGTTGGCGGGAATGATGAGCCGGCGCAAGCCGCCGATCCGCATGCCCACGAGACCCTCGTCGAACGCGGGGTTGACCTGGTTGGCCCCGAGAAAGAACGTGTATCCGCTGCGCGACCCGACCTCCCTCCCCCTGCTGTCGGCCTGCTCCGGGTCGTAGGCCCACATCACGTAGTCGATCACGACCCGGTCGCCGACCATCACCTCGCGCCCGGCGCCGATCTCGAGCTCGTACACCTGCAGAAAGAGGACGTCGGTGGGAATGAGGGGGTTCGAGGTGCATCCGTTCACTCCCAGCACCGGCAGCGCCAGTACGCCGATCATGGCCGCGCCCCGTCGAATCGTGGTGCTCATCCGCTGCCGTCCCCTCCTCGCCGGTCCCACGCGGCGGCGCGCCGCCCGACCCACGGGCCGCCCGGCCCCGCCATCCCGATTGTTTCACGGCCGGCGAGATCGGCGCGACCCCGGCCCGTGGTGGAACACCGCGTTGCACCGCGCCCGGAGGGCGCCGGCGGATCGCCGAGGCGCCCGCCTGACAGGGCGTGAGGAGGGCGCATGGGCGGGATGCATCGCCGCTCGAATGCAGCGGGGCTTCCACCACGGGCAGCCAAGCCGCCCGTGGTGTTAAGCTGAGCGCGTGCCGACGGTGCCGCGGACCATCGCATCGCTGCTGTCGGGCGCCGCCCTCGCCGCCCTCGGGGCGGTGACGCCCGCGCTCGCCGGCGCCCCGCAGGACGACGCGGACCACGTCGAGCCGGGGGCCCCGCCGCTGTACGAGGAGCTGCGAGAGGCGGAGGTCTCCTACGCCGGCGACGTTCGCGGCGGCCGCTTCCGGGTGGATCGCTTCGAGCTGGAGCTGGAGGAGGGACGTCTGTACCTGGGTCCGGAGGTCGGCGGCGGAGTGTCCACCGTGGTCTTCGTGGGCGACGGCCGGTTGCTCGGCTATCCTCCCGACGCGGTCGAGCACCACCAGCTCGAGCGGTTCTCCGACGAGCACCGGGTCGACGAGGACTTCGACCGTCTCGTCCTGTGGAGCGGCGACGACACCGCCGAGCGGCTCCGCGCGCTCGCCGCCCCCGCCCGCGAGCGACGCCGCGACACCGAGCGCGCCAACCGGCTGCTGAGGGACCGGCGGCGCCGGCTGCTGGAAGAGCGGAACTTCAACCCCGAGAGCCGGATCCTCCACGACCTGTGGCGGCGGGAGACGGGCACGCTGCCGCCCGACCGCGCCTACCGGCTCCTCGAGCTCGACAGCAAGGACCACGGCTGGCTGACCCTCGTGGTCGAGCCCCACTACCCGGAAGAGGTGGCCCTGTACCGCCACGAGGACCGGCGCGGGGTGTCCGACACCTGGATGCGCTTCGACGCCCTGACCGACTACGGGCCCGGGTACGCGGACCGCGCGTTCGAGCCGTTCCCGGTCGCCCCGGACACCCTCGACGACGACGAGGCGACCGGCGCGGCCCTGGGGCTGCCCCCGCGGCCCGTCGACCCCGACCGCGAGGGCTGGGCGCCGCGGGCGCGGGTGCCGCGCACCGAGGTCGACATCGCCCTCGACGGGGACGGCGACGTCAACGCGACCGCGGCCCTCCTGATCGAGCCGCTGGAGCCGACGCGCGGGCTCCGGCTGCAGATCAGCATGATGCTCGGGGTCACCGACGTCCGGTGGCGCCCCGACCCGACCGATGGGCCGGCCGGCGCGAGCCTGCTCGACGCCGGGGCCGCCGACCCCGAGGCCGATCGCGCGGACCCGACCCCGCTGACCGGCGAGCGGCTGCCCTTCGCGCAGGAGGTCGAAGAACGGACCTTCCAGGACGACCACTTCGAGCCCTGGGTGACGGTGGCGTTGCCCCGCACCGTCGCCGCCGGCGAGCCGTTCATCCTCGAGCTCGCCTACGAGGGGCCGCTCGTCGACCGGCTCCGGCAGACCCGCGACTTCGTGCTCCTCGACACCCTGAGCTGGTGGCCGCAGCACGCCGACAACCGAACCAGCCGCCTCGAGACGACCTTCCGGATGCCCGAGCGGTACCGCGTCGCCAGCGGGGGGACCCTGCTCGAGGAGCGCGTCGAGGACGACACGCGCATCCAGCGCTGGACGACGGGCGGGCCGGTCGGCAGCATGGCCTTCCACTACGGCGAGTTCGAGGTGACCCGGGTCGAGGGCTCGGACGCCCCCGCCATCTCCATCTACGCCGACCCCAACCACCGGGGGTTCTCGCCCGACAGCCGGGACAGGACCATCGCCGACGTCACCGGCGCCATCGATCTCCTCGCCGAGTACTTCGGACCGTTCCCCTACCCGTCGCTGCTCGTCACCGAGACCGAGACCACGAGCGGGCAGGCGTTTCCCGGCCTGCTGTTCCTGTCGTACCGGGCCTTCGGCGACATGCACACGGGCGAGGCGGAGGCCTTCCGGGCCCACGAGGTGGCGCACCAGTGGTGGGGGGCGGGGGTCGACTGGTGGCTGGACTACCGCGACCAGTGGATGGCCGAGGGCTTCTCCAACTACGCGGCCGCCCTCTACGCGCTGCACGGGCTCGACGACCCCGACCAGTTCGCGGAGATGATCGACGCATGGCGCCTCGACGTGCTGAGGGAGGGACAGGTCGGCCAGGGCATCGGGCTCAGGCACTACGGCTTCAGCCCCGATGCGTTGCGGTGGGCGGAGGGGCACGAGGCGGGCCCCCTCGCCGTCGGCTATCGGCTCACCTCCACCAAGCCGCGCTTCGGCGCGAGCATCGACCACCGCATCCTGGTCTACGAGAAGGGCGGCTACGTCCTCCACATGCTGCGGTCGATGCTGCTCGACTGGGAGACCGGCGACGACACCCGGTTCCGGGAGCTGATGCGCGGCTACGCCGCCGCCCACCTGGGACGCGAGATGTCCACCCGCTCGTTCGAGGAAGCGGTTGCCGAGGCGTTCGGCGAGCCGATGGGCTGGTTCTTCGATCAGTGGGTGTACGGCGTCGACGTCCCCACCTACCGGGTGGACCTCGACGTCCGCCCCGTGGTGGACCAGCCGGCACCGTTCGTGCTCCGCGGCCGCATACGTCAGGAGGACGTGCCGGACGGCTTCCGGATGCCCGTGCCGATCCGGCTGACGTTCGACGATCGACCGCCGATCGTCCATCACGTGCTCGTGGACGCCCCCGAGGTCTCGGTCGAGCTGCCGCTGCCGGCCCGCCCCGACGACATCGAGTTCAACGCCGGGCACGCGGTGCTGGCGCGGGTGCGGTGACCGCGGGCCCCTGCGCTCGTGTCGCCGGAAGGGAGGCGTCGGATGAGCAGGCACCGGCTCCTCTCCCGCATATCGACAGACCCCGACATCTGCTTCGGCAGGCCCTGCATCCGGGGACACCGTATCTGGGTGTCCCTCGTGCTCGACCTGCTGGCCGACGGGTGGACGCTGCAGCAGCTTCTCGAGGAGTACCCGGGCATCGAGGAGGCTGACGTCCTCGCCTGCATCGCGTACGGCGCCGAGATGTCCCGTGAACGCTGAGTGGACGTACCGCTCCCGCCACCAGAAGGCGGCCGCGCCGCTCCGATCCTTGAGCCGGGTATTGACAACTGGCGGTAGCCAGCCGAAGATCGCTTGATCGTGCGTGACGTGCAGGCGGCCAAGGCCTTCGTCGACAAGCACCGGCGGCGGCGCCAGAGCAACAAGGTGCTGCACGGCCACCCCTCTCCCGTGCACTGGGCCGAGCAGGACGTCCCCATGGACGCCGTGCTGCGGGCTCGGGAGCGCACCAACCGGGAGATACCCAAGCGCGTCAACCTCTACGTCGCCACCCCCTACTGCCTGGCCACCGACCCCGACCGGTGCGGGTTCTGCCTCTTTCCGACCGAGATCTACACCGGCCAGCGCCAGCTCGACGAGTACCTGGGATACCTGGAGCGCGAAGGCGACCTGTTCCGCGACCATTTCGCGGGGGCCGAGCTGGCCAGCATCTACTTCGGCGGCGGGACGTCGAACCTCTACAAGCCCCACCAGTACGCGCGGCTGATGGAGATCGTGGGGGGGGTGTTCGACATTCCGTCCGACATCGAGGTCACCCTCGAGGGCATTCCCCAGACGTTCAGCCACGACAAGCTGCTCGCGATGAAGCAGTGCGGGATGAACCGCATCAGCATGGGCGTGCAGCAGCTCGACGACGAGCTGATCAAGGCGAGCGGGCGCCGGCAGCGGGCCGACCAGGTGTTCCGGACCCTGGAGTCGTGCGAGCAGCTCGACCTGCCGATCAGCGTCGACCTCATCTTCGGCTGGCCCAACCAGACCGTCGAGCAGATGGTGCGCGACCTCGAGGCGATTGCGGCCACGGGGGTCGGCCACATCACGCACTACGAGCTGAACGTCGCCGGCCGCACCGACTTCGCCCGCAACCGCCGGGGCGAGCTGCCCACGCAGGAGCAGAACCTGGAGATGTACCGGGCCGGCAAGGCGGTGCTCGAGGCCCGCGGCTACACCCAGGTGACCCCCTACGATTTCGAGCGGCGCGAGGCGGCGGTGCCGACCTCGTACCTGTACGAAGAGCTGTTCCGCAAGCCGTTCGCGTCGAACGGGAACGGCCCCATCGGGTTCGACGCCTGGGGCTGGGGCTACGCCGGCATCTCGTTCTTCTTCGGCACCCCGCGGTCGCCGGGGTGGGCGTTCATGAACCAGGTGAGGGTGGACGAGTACTTCCGGTGCATCCGCGAGGGGCGCCATCCCGTGATGCGGGGCTACCACTACACGCCCGCCGATCTGCGGCTGCACCTGCTGTTCCAGGAGATGCAGGGGCTCGCGGTCGACCGGGCCGCCTACCGCGCGCTGCTCGGGCGCGACGTCGTCGACGAGCACGCGGTGGTGTGGCGGGCGCTCGACGAGATCGGGTGGGTCACGGTCTCCGACGATGCGGTGCGGGTGCGCGACGACGGCGTCTTCTACCTGCCGCTCATCCAGAACATGCTGGCCCACGACCGGCTGGAGGAGATGCGCAGGCAGCGGCCGGCGCCCTCCGCCGCTCCCGCGCCGGTCGCGACCACCGAAGCGCCCGCGGACGTCCCGGCGCATCCCTGACGCCGTCATGCGGGGCCGCCGGCTGCTTCGGCCGGCGCGAGCCGAACACCCGCACCATTCGCCATCACCGCGACTGCCTGAGAGCGCTCACGCTGCGGGACCGGACCACCGCCAGGACCGTTCCCGGCCGTGGAGCCGCGCGACGCCAACGAGTGCGCCGCATCCGCCATCACCGCGACTGCCTGAGAGCGCTCACGCTGCCGGGACCGGACCACTGCCAAGCCCCGTTCCCGGCCGTGGAGCCGCGCGACGCCAACGAGTGCGCCGCATCTGATTGGGCCCGCGCCGCCCCGACGCGCCGAAGGTCTCCGGGTTACGGCATCAGGCTCTCGAGGCGCAGCAAGCGGATGACGGGCTCGGCGGCGACGCGTGAGGCGGCCAGATCGACCTCCAGCTCCACCACCCAGTCGTTGTGCCCCTCCGTGTCCACCAGCATCTGCTCCACTCGCCACGACGCGCCGTCGTCCGACGGCTCGGTGTGGGTGTGCCGCCGGTTGCGCCCCTCGGGGTCGAGGCGCAGGTCGCCGTTCTCGGCCGTGAACGCCTCGCGCGCCGCGGCCAGCCGCTCCGCCGTCCAGGGGCGATCGGCCCCGTCGAGCGCGGTGTCGAGGACCTCGAGCGCGGCCTCGTCGTCGCCGGTGGACCACGCGCGAAGCAGCGCGAACACGCGCGCGCGGATGGCGGCGGTGAACGCGCGCGCGTCGCGCGTCACATCGACCGGCTCGTCGCGGCCGGGCGCGGCCGCCTCCGCCTCGTCCGCGCGCGCGGGCCGGAAGTCGGGATCGCGCATGCGCTCCCATTCCTCGAGCAGGCTCGAGTCGACCCGGCGCACGAGGTCCCGGAGATAGAGCTCCATCTCCACCACCTCCTCGGTCTTCGCACCGTCGGGCACCGTCTGCCGCAGCACCTTGTAGACGCTCGCGAGGTGCCGGAGCAGCAGCCCCTCCATGCGTTCGAGGCCGTACTCCCGGACGTAGTCGGCGAACGAGAGCCACGTCTCGAACATCTCGCGCGCGATCGACTTGGGCCGGATGTTCTCCTCGCCCACCCACGGGTGCCGGTCGGCGAAGTCGTTGAAGGTCGCGTAGACGAAGTCGGCGAGCGGCTTGGGGTGCTCGAGCTTCTCGAGCTCCGCCATGCGCTCGTCGTAGTCCATGCCGGCCGCCTTCATCTCCGCCACCGCCTCGGCCTTCAGCTTGGCGAGCTGCCGGTACAGGATCGCGTTTGGGTTCTCGAGAATGCTCTCCACGAGCGTGAGCAGGTCGAGGGCGTGGGTCTCGGCGTCGGGGTCGAGCAGCGGGATGGTCTCGATGAGGTAGAGCGACAGCGCCTGGTCCATCGAGAAGTCGTCCTGGAGATCGACGTTCACCCGAAGCCGCGAGCCCTCCGGCGTGCGCGGCACGATCTCGACGACCTTGCGCGCGACCAGCGACCGGAAGAGCTGCCAGCCGCGGCGCCGGTGCGCGCGCTTGGCGGCGTCCGTCTCGTGGCTGTCGCCCACGAGCCGGCGCATCGCCGCGCAGCCGTCGCCGCGGCGCGACAGCACGTTGAGCAGCATGCCGTGCGAGACCGCGAAGCGCGACCTGAGCCGCTCGGGGCGCGAGCGGACGAGGCGCTCGAACGTTGCGCCGTCCCAGGGCGCGAAGTTGCCGCGCGGCGGCTGGCGGCGCACCACCTTCTTGCCGGCCTTCGCCTTCTCGGCGAGCCGCCGGTTCTCGATGACGTGCTCGGGGGCCTGGGCCACCACCCAGCCGCGCTCGTCGAAGCCCTTGCGGCCGGCGCGCCCCGCGATCTGGTGGAAGTCGCGGGCCGAGAGCACCGCCGTCTTCTCGCCGTCGTACTTCGAGAGGCGGCTGAAGAGCACGGTGCGGATGGGCACGTTGACGCCGACCCCCAGGGTGTCGGTGCCGCAGACCACCTTGAGCAGGCCCTGCTGGGCGAGCCGCTCGGCGAGCACGCGGTAGCGGGGCAGCAGGCCCGCGTGGTGGATGCCGATGCCGTGCTTCAGCCAGGTGCGGACGCGGGGGCCGTAGGGCGTCGAGAAGCGCACGTCCTCGACGGCCGCGGCCAGCGCCTTCTTCTCCTCGCGCGACGCGATCTGCAGGCTCGTGAAGCTCTGCGCGCTCGCGGCGGCGTCCTTCTGCGTGAAGTGGACCACGTAGACCGGCACCCGGTCGGCCTCGATCAGCCGCTCCACCGCCCTCGCGAGCGGCTCCTCGGAGTAGGCGTACTCGAGCGGCACCGGCCGCTCGCTCGAGGTGACGGTCGCCGTCTCCCGACCGGTGCGCCGCGTGAGCTCCTGCTCGAAGAACGACACGTCGCCGAGCGTCGCCGACATCAGGAGGAAGCGCGTGCGCGGCAGGGTCAGCAGCGGCGCCTGCCACGCCACGCCGCGGTCGCGGTCGGCGTACCAGTGGAACTCGTCCATCACCACGTCGTCCACGGCCGCCTCCTCCCCCTCGCGGAGCGCCATGTTGGCCAGGATCTCGGCCGTGCAGCACAACACCGGGGCGTCGCGGTTGACGGTGGCGTCGCCGGTGGCGAGCCCCACGTTCTCGGGCCCGAGCTCGCGGCACAGGTCCATCCACTTCTCGTTGACCAGCGCCTTGATGGGACAGGTGTAGACCGAGCGCCGCCCCCTGGCGAGCGACGCGAAGTGCAGCGCGAACGCGGCCAGCGACTTGCCCGAGCCGGTCGGCGTGTTGAGGATGACGTGCTGGTCCTCGAGCAGGGCCAGAATCGCCTCCTCCTGGGCGGGATAGAGGGTCAGGCCGAGCCCGTCGACGTAGTCGAGGAAGCGGTCGAGCAGGTCGTCGCTCGACGCCTCGCCGGGCGGGAGCAGGTCGAACAGGGGCGCGGTCATGCCGGAGATTGTCGCCCCAGTGCGCCGCTTGCGCCAGCGGACCGTTCTCCGACGCGCATCGTCCGCGACGAATCCGGGACTCTTGTGCCGATCCAGGAGCGTTGCGACCGCGGGCCGTTTGACGGACGTGCCATCGGCCGCGGGGGAATCCGGGTTCCTCGTGGCAGTCCGGAGGCGTGGTGACGACGGGATGTTGACCGACAGGTGCATCATCCGGCCGGGACGATCCGTAGGATCGGGCAGGAGCCGACACATCGCCGGAGACCGCGCCGATGCTCACTCTGTTCAGACGCTTCGCCGGGCGCTTCACCCTCACCCTGTCCCTGGTCGTGCTGGAGGCCGCGGGCTGGACCCTTTTCCCGCTCGTCATCGGCCGGGCCATCGACAGCGTGCTCGCGGACTCGCGGCAGGGCCTCTACGAGCTCGCCGTGCTCGGCATCGCGGCCATGGCCATCGCGATAGCCCGCCGGCTCGTCGACAGCCGCGCCTACGCCCGGATCTACGCGCGGCTCGGCGAGGAGCTGGTCGACCGCCAGGCCGAGAGCACGTCGACGCGGACGGCGCGCCTCGGCATGCTGTGGGAGATGGTCGAGTTCTTCGAGAACTCGCTGCCCGACCTCGTCACCAGCGTCATCCGCCTCGCCGGCACCGTCCTCATCCTGTCGGCCCTGAACCGGCCGGTGTTCCTCGGCTGCCTCGCCGTCGCCGCCGCCACCGTCGTCCTCTACGCCCTGACCGGAAACCTGACCACCCGCTACAACGAAGGGCTCAACGACGAGCACGAGCGCGAGGTCGACGCGGTCGAGAGCGGCGACCCCGCCCGCGTCGGCCGCCACCTCCGCGACATGATGCGCTGGAACATCAAGCTCTCCGACCTCGAGGCCGCCAACTTCGGCATCGTCTGGGTGCTCATGGTGGGGCTGCTGGTCTTCTCGGTGGCGGAGGCGGCGGAGCCGACCGTCGAGTACGGCATGGTGCTCGCAGTCGTGATGTACGTCTTCGAGTTCGCCGAGTCGGTGACCCTGCTCCCCTTCTACTACCAGCAGTGGCTCCGCCTGCGCGAGATCTCGGGCCGGCTGACCGCCGTCACCGCGGCGGCGTGAGGGCGCTCGGGCGGGCGGCGTCTGGGGCGGCACGCTCCGGCGATACGATGGGGAGGCACGTCGGTCGCCAACGCGGCGACGCAGCGCGCCGACTACCGGAGGACGGCGAAGATGTCGTCGAGGCGGACCGACAGGTCCGGGAGCAGGACCGAGCGCACGGTGCCGCCGGCCCCGGCGACCTGCGCGCGGCGGTATGCGCGGTCGCCGAGCGCGTGCACCTCGACCTGCTCGAGCACCGGATCGACGATCCAGTACTCGGGCACCTCGTATCGCGCGAACATCCGCATCTTCGTGTTCCGATCGGTCGCCGCCGTCGACGGAGACAGCACCTCGACCGCGATGTCCGGGCGATGCCGGGTCACGGCGTCCGGGCTGACGAGGTGGCGCCGTTCCGCCCTGAAGAACACGATGTCCGGCTGCACGACGTCGTACTCGTCGAACACGATATCGAGCGGTGCGATCAGGGCGATCCCCCCCGACTCGCGGGCGTACGCCCTCAGCAGCGTGACAAGCTCAAGGGCGACGATCTGGTGACGCGGCCTTGGTGACGGAACCACGACGAGCTCCCCCCCGTGGATCTCGTAGCGGTGCCCGTCCTCCGGCATGGCGAGGAGGTCCGTGTAGCCGACCCGCGTCGCGACAGCGCGCATGGACGCCATGGTATCACCGCACGTTCGCGCGATTCCGATGCGAATGCCGTGCCGGGATTGCGCCGCCGTTCACGACGCCGGTTGCGCCAAGCCGCGGTCGCGGCGGTTCCGGCCGCGACGCAATGGGCGATCACTCGGGGAGGCAGCCGGCGGCTCGGTGGACCGGGAGGTAGTCCGGCTTGCCCATGGCGGAAACTGCCGCCTGGTCACCTCGAAGGACGTGCGGAAACTGCCGACCGGAGCCCGCGTACGGCGCGCCGTTCCACGCCTGGGGACGCGGGCGCGCACCAGACCTCCGTGCACGCTTCGAGTTGAAAGCGCACCTCCTCGTCGAGGGCGTTCTCGAAGGGCCCCCGCCGGGCCCACGCGGTGAGGAACGACCGCAGGCGCGAGAACATCCTCGTATCCGCTCGGAAGCTACCGGTGCCGCAGCGCTTCCATCGGGTCGACGCGCGCCGCCCGGTGCGCGGGGACGAGGCCGGCCGCCAGAGCCACGGCGGCCAGTCCCCGCCACCACGACGGCGACGATGGCGGGCGGCATACCCTCGATCTCGTAGAGCAAGGACTGCAACGCGCGGCCGAGCCCGAACGCCGCCGCCAGTCCGAGCGCGCCGCCCGCGAGGGTCATCCGCCCGACCTGGCCGAGCACCATCGCGCGCAGCCGCGCCGCGTCGGCGCCGAGGGCCATGCGCAGGCCGATCTCGCGCGTGCGCTGCGCCACCGCGTAGGCGAGCACGCCGTAGAGCCCGACGGCGGCGAGGAGCGTCGCCAGAGCCGCGAAGGACGCCAGCAGCCCTGCCGCCATGCGATCGTCCGTGGAGTTCATCTCGACCGCCCGGGACATGGGCATGGGAAACGCCGCCGGCAGGTTCGGATCGACGGCGGCGACGACGGCGGAAACGGACCGCACCACCGCCTCGGACCCCGCCGAGCTTCGGACGTAGAACCAGAGACCGCCGATCTCCTCTTCCTGTCGATACGGGACGAAGACGACGGGCGGCGTATCGGCGCTCCGCAGCCTGCGCCGCACGCTGCCGACGAGCCCGACGATCTCGACGTCGAGCTCGGCTTCGGGACCGCCGCGCCCGATGCGTCGCCCCACCGCATCGCGCCCGAGTTCGAACTTGCGCGCGAACGATTCGTTCACGATCGCGACCTTCGGCGCCTCCAGGGTGTCCGATTCCGAGAACGTGCGGCCCGACAGCAGGGGGATGCCGAGGGTACGGAAGTAGTCGGTCCCGATCCGCTCCAGCCGCGTCGCACGGTCCGTGCCCGGCCCCGGCTCGACCCCTTCGGCCCTCACTTCGGCCGGCGCGCCGGGGCCTCCGTCAAGCAGGAGGCGCGAGGCCGCGGTGACGCCGATCACGCCGGGCTGCGCCGAGAGACGTTCGCGGATGCGTTCGTACACGGCCCGACTGCGCACGGGGCCGTGGCCGTTCAACTCGGGCCGCACGAGGAACGTCGCCACGTCGTCCGTCCGGAACCCCGGGTCGACGCGCATCCGCCGGCGTTGTCGTTGAGGCAGGAGCCCGGCTTAGTCCCCGGACTGTCGAGGTTGACGAGCCGCTCGGGCTCGACGACGGGCAACGGCCGCAGGAGGAACTGGCTGTAGAGCGAGAAGATCGCCGCGTTGGCCCCAATGCCCAGGGCCAGCGACACGACCGCCGCGCCGGTGACGAGCGGCGTCTTGAACAGCATGCGGAACCCGAGTCGGATGTTGGTCATCGTCCGCTCCAGCTCGTCGGCGAGCCGCAGGCCGCGCGCGCCCCGGCAGTCGTCCTTCGCAGACTGGATGCTGCCGAACTGCACGCGAGCGCGGCGCGCCGCCTCGTGCCTGGGCACCCCGGCGCGCACCAGCTCCGCCGTGCAGGCTTCGAGATGAAACCGCACCTCCTCGTCGAGGGCGTCCTCGAAGCGGTCCCGCCGGGTCCACGCGGCCAGGAACGAGCGCAGGCGCGCGAGCACGTCACGCCTCGCGGGGGGTGGCGTGGAGGGCGGCGGCCATGGCCGCGGCGAGCCGCTCCCAGCCCGCCGCCGCTTCCTCGAGCCGCTGCCGTCCGGCGTCGGTCAGGCGGTAGTACTTGGCCCGGCGCCGGTTCTCGCTCTCGCCCCATTCCGCCTCGATGAGCCCCCGGTGCTCGAGCCGGTAGAGGGCCGGATAGAGCGAGCCCTGCGGCACGTCGAGGGCCTCTCCGGTGATCTGCCGGATGCGGAGCAGCACCCCGTAGCCATGCAGGCGGTCGAGCGAGACGGCCTTTAGGATCAGGAGGTCGAGGGTGCCGGGGAGCAGGGCGGCGGACCTGGTGGCGTCCATGGTGTCTCCTAGCGTGTCTAGAGGACGCTATCACCCCTCTCCTAGTTTTGCAAGGCGGACCGTTTTCCGTTCATTGCGTCGCTTCCGAACTGGGCAGGAACCAGCTTGCGCAATCGATGATTGCATGCAATCATCGCAAGGCACAGCAAGGAGCGTGACCGGCAAGGGGCAGCATGGCGAGCATCACGATCCGCAACCTCTCGCCCGAGTCGAAAGCGAAGCTCAGGCGACGCGCCGAACGACGAGGGTGCAGCCTCGAGGCCCTGGCCCGCTCGATACTCGACCAGGCTGCCGAGGACACCTCCATCGCCACCGGATTCCCGGATGACCTGATCGCGCTCGTCGAGCCCGGCGACGACATCGAGCCGTTCCTCCGCGAGCACAGACAGGCGCAAGAACCGATCGACCTGTCGTGATTCTGCTCGACACCAACGTCCTGTCGGAACTGACCAGGCCGACGCCGTCAGCCCGGGTCGTCACGTGGCTCGCTGTCAACGAGCGCTCGCTGGCGGTGCCGACGATTGCGCTGGCGGAAGTGCGGTACGGAATCTCACGGTTGCCCCGGGGCCGGCGGCGATCGAGCCTGCTGGACTTCTGGCGGGCGACATGCGAGCGCTTCCGGGACCGAATCCTGTCGTTCGATCGGCGCGCCGCCGAAGCGTACGGAGACATCGCAGCCAGGGCGGAGCGATCAGGCAGAAGGCTCAACGTTCAGGACGGCCAGATCGCAGCGATCGCGCTCGTGCATCGGATGCAGGTTGCGACCCGGAACGTCGCCGATTTCGAGTCGTCGGGCGTGGCGCTCGTGAACCCTTGGGACTGACGCCCTGCGCCGCGGCCGGGCGGTGGAGACCGTTTGGCATGTCGCCGAGGTCATCAAGTCGGAGCCGGCGTGGGCATCGCTGTCGGCCGACGCCGCGGGCGGTGTCGGGGGTGCTGCGCCGCTGCCTGGCCAAGGACCCCGGGGACCGCCTGCGCGACATCGCCGACGTCCGGCTCGGCCTGCTCGGCGCGTTCGACGATCCCGACCGCCCGGCCGCGGACGCGGTGCCCGCGCCGGGGCCCGGACCCGGCCGGCGGCGCCGCGCGGCGGAGCCGGCCGTCGCCGCGGTGCTGGCCGCGATGGTCGCCGGCCTCGGCGTCCGGAGCCTGCCGCCGCCCGAGCCGTCGGTCCCCGCCCCGGTGCGGTTCACGATTCCCGCCTCGCCGAACGTGGGGCCGATCTCGGCTCGACTTCGCTTGAGAGCCCTCGCCGCGGCGTCCAGAGCTTCGACGATCTCGTCGGGCAGGCGTGCCGTTATCTGACCCATGCTGGATCACACGCCGTCGTCGGCGCCGTCGACCGCCCTGGCGGCGTCGAGAATGCGCTGGGCGGAGGCGATGACGGGGCGCTCGATGAGCTTGCCGTCGACCAGGAGCACGCCGCCTTCGTTCGCCTCGTACGCGGCGACGATGCGCCGGGCCCACGCCACCGCGTCGGGCGAGGGGGAGAACGCGGCCTGGATGATGGGGACCTGGGTGGGATGGATGGCGGCCTTGCCGGTGAAGCCCAGGCGGCGGGTGGCGCGGGCCTCCTCGTCCAGCTGCGACGGCGCCCCCACGTCCATGAACGGGGTGTCCATCGCGTCGACCTCCGCCGCGGCCGCCGCCGCCACCACCCGCGACCTCGCGTAGAGCAGCGCGTCCCATTCGATGACGCAGCCCAGCTCGGCCGACAGGTCGACGGCACCGAAGAAGAGGACGGCGATGCGGGGCGACGCGACGGCGATGGCGTCGACGGCGGCGAGCCCTCGCGCGGTCTCGATCTGCACGATCAGCGGAAGGTCGGGAAGCGCGGGGGCGAGCCGGCGCCCGAGGACCTGCAGGGTGTCGGGGCCGCCGACCTTGGGCACCATCAGGGCGTCGGGCCGGACCCCCGAGGCGAGCAGCGCCGCGAGGTCGCGCTCGCCGAGATCGGACTCGGGCTCGTTGATGCGCAGGACGACCTCGGCGCGCACCGGAGAGTGGTCGGCAAGCAGGGCCAGCGCCTTGTCGCGCGCCTCGTCCTTCTGGGCGAAAGAAACGCCGTCCTCCAGGTCGAGGCAGACGGCGTCGGCCCCGGTGGCCACGGCCTTCGCGAACCGGTCGGGCCGCACCGCGGGAACGAAGAGGACGGAGCGGCGGACCCGGCGTCCCGGGGAAGCATCGCTGGGGGTTGGCATGGGTTCTGGCAATCCTCTCGACCGGGAGCGGGCAGGCCCGCGCCTTCGTACCGGCGTCAGGCCGCGACCGGCTCGCGAGCCAACTCCACCAGCGCTGACACCGGCGCGCTGCGCCGCCACATTCCGCAGCCGCCGCACGCGGCCCCGGGGGGCGTCGAGTCGGCACGCACGCTGACCAGGGCGACGCACACACCGCACGTGCGCCGCGATTCCGCGCGGCGACACGCGCGACTCCGGTGCCGTCAGGCCGGGACAGGCTCGCGGACCAGCTCGGGCAGCGCGGACACCGCGGGCTGCCGCTCGAGGCCCCGCAGCCACGCCAGCGCCGCCTCGCCGGCGGCCGGCGGCACCGCGCGCGCCGCGCACGCCAGGAACTTGGCGTCGAGCTCGGACGACGAGGGCGGCTGGCTCGGGTAGCCGCGCGCGCCGCGCACTCGCCGCGCGCAGCGCCGGCCGTCGGCGAGATGCACGGTCACCGCCGCCTCCGTCAGCGGCGGCTGGTCGACGCCCACCGAGGGATCGACGCGCATCGTCACCCGCGGCAGCAGCTCCCGGCTGCCGGCGTCGGCCACCCCCGCCGGCTCGAACGTCCCGAGGTCGACGCGGCCGTGGGCGACGGCCGAGGCGGCGCAGAAATGCATGCTGAACTTGCCCTCGAGGCCGGTCCGGGGCCGGTCGTGGATGAGCACGGTGGGGGTGACCGGGTCCACGCCGATCTCCACCGCCTCGACGTCATCGGCCGTGAACCGGTGCTCGGCCCGGAGGTCGAGGAGGGTGTCGATGGTGGGGTGGGTGGCCGCGCACGACGGATAGAGCTTCACGGTGATGCCGCCGTCGACGATCTCCCAGTCGCGCCCGAGCCCGTCCGCGGCGTCGCCGAGGTCGCGCGCGCGCGACTGCATGGCGACGAGCAGGCCCTGCGCGCCGTCGACGGCGCGGTCGGGGGCGGTGAACCCGGCGCGGGCGAGCATCGCCGCGAGCACCCCGTTCCGCCCCGCCAGCCCCGCCTGGAGCGGCTTGACCATGGTGCCGAAGCTCTCCTTCAGGCCGGACGCCTCGGAGGCGGCGATGGCGAGCGAGCGGACGGTGGTCGCGGGGTCCTGCCCCAACAGCCGGGCCGCGGCGGCGGCCGCGCCGAGGGTGCCGATGGTCGAGGTGGCGTGCCACCCCTGCTCGTAGTGGGTGGGATTCATCGCCCGCCCCAGCACCGCCTCGACCTCGAAGCCGACGCAGTAGGCGTCGAGCAGCGCCGCCCCCCCGGCGTCGGCGAGCTCGGCCGCGGCGAGGCCCGCCGCCACCAGCGGCGCACTGGGGTGCGCCATCGACACGAAGCACATGTCGTCGAAGTCGAGGGCGTGCGCGGCCGTCCCGTTGGCCAGGGCCGCCCATCCCGCGCCGGTGCGCGCGGGCGCGCCGAGGACGCCGCACCGGGGGGCGCCGCCCTCCTCGTCGGCGAGGCTGCGCACCATCCGGGCCGCGGGCTCGACCGACCCCGCGAGGGCGACCCCGACGGTGTCGAGAATCGCGTCGCGGGCGGCGCGACGCGCCGCCGGGGGCACCGCGCAGTTGGCCACGAACTCGCCGAACCGGGTCAACGCCGGCAGGGTCTCGTCAGTCATGCTGCTTCTGGGCTCGTCGGCGGTGCCGACGTGTTTCCAGCTCCTTTGCGTGAACGGAATCACCCGCTGCTCCCGGTTCCCGATCAGGGTCATCGCCGACGCGGGTTGAGTGAACTCGTCGTGGTTGAACTTCCTCGAGGGGCTGCGCTCGGTTGTCGCCCCGGTCACTGCCACTTCCGACACAACCCGCGACGGAACCGCTGCTCCGTCAGTTTCCGTAGAACTGCGCGATGCCGGCCAGCCGCTCCTGAATCCGTTCCTCCGACCACCAGTCGCCGTTCACCATGACGCCACCGCGCCGGGCGACGTTGGCGACGTCGTCGATGGGGTTGGCGGTCAGCAGCAGCAGGTCGGCGCGGCTGCCGATCTCGATGGTCCCGAAGTCGTCGAGCGCGTCGAAGTACTGGGCGACGCTCCGGGTCGCCGCCTCCAGCACCTCGTAGGGGGTCATGCCGACCTCGACCCACAAGGCCATCTCGTGGTGCACCGAGAAGCCGGGCACGCTGAAGATCTGCGGCGAGTCGGTCCCCATCACGATGGGGACCCCGCCCGCGTGCAGGGCCCCGAGGATCTGCCGGCGCAGCTCCGCGACGCGCCGGTTGGCCTCGGCGTCGGCCGCCGCGGCCCGCTCGTCCACCACCCGCTCCCACTGCTCCACCGTCTCCGGCGGCATGTAGCGCACCTCGGGGCGCGCGGCGCGCAGCTCGGCGGCGGACCGGTCGCCGAAGAAGACGGTCTCCCACAGCACCATCGTCGGCACCGCCCACGCCCCCGCCGCGCGGGTGTCCTCGACGAGCTGCGGCAGCAGGGTCAGGTCGACCCGATCGAGCAGGTCGCCGACCCCGAACAGCCCGGCCCCCGCCGTGGGAAGCCGGTCGTCCGGCACCAGCGCCTCGATGTAATTGTCCAGGTGGTCGATGGAGACCTGCCCCGATGCGAGGGCGTGGCGCAGCCCGACGGCGTCGGGCACGTGGCCGCCGAACGGCAGGCCGAGCTCGCTGGCGGTCGCCGCGACCGCGTCGAAGACGTCGGGGGCCAGCCCCTCGTGCACTTTCAAGAGGTCGTAGCCGCGCTGGTTGTACTCGCGCACGAGCTGCTCGCCCTGCGCGGGGGTGGTGACGCGGCCCCCGCTCATCGACGGGCTGCCGACGAAGAGCCGCGGGCCCAGGGACTGGCCGCGGGCGATGCGGGCCCGCAGACCCAGCTGCGACCGCTCGCCCTGCATGCCGCGGACGGTGGTGACGCCGTTGGCGACGTAGAGGAAGAGCAGGTTGCGGGCGTCGGACTGCACCATGCGCGGCCCCGGCAGGTGCCCGTGCATCTCGGCCAGCCCCGGCACGAGGTACATGCCCTCGGCCTCGACCGCCTCGGTGCCCTCGGCGACGTCCACCTCGTCGGCCGGGTGCATCGACGCGATGCGCCGGTCGGTCACCACCACCGTCCGGTTCTCGACGACCAGGGGTACCCCGGGCTCGGTCATCGGAATGACGTTCACGCCGACGAACGCCAAGTCTCCCTGCACCTCCGGCAGGGGGTCGCCGCATCCCGCCGAGGCCGCGAGGGCGGCGACCACCAGCGCGGCCCCGGCAACCCGCATCCTGCGCATTCTCACGCCACGCTCCCTCCGGAATCGGCCCTCAGGCGGCGGGCGCGGCCGGCCGGAACCGCTTCGGCGTGTGCCCCCGCTTGTAGACCATGAACGTCCGCTTGAACTCGATGACGACCTTGCCGTCCTGGTTGAAGCCGGTCGACTTCACGGTGACGATGCCGACGTAGGGCCGCGACTTCGACTCGCGCTTCGAGAGCACCTCGCTGCGCGAGTAGATGGTGTCGCCGTCGAAGACCGGGTTGGGCAGGCGCACCTCGTCCCATCCGAGGTTGGCCATGACGTGCTGCGACAGGTCGATGACCGACTGCCCGGTCACCACCGCGAGGGTGAACGTCGAGTCGACGAGGGTCCGGCCGTACGGGGTATTGGCGGCGAACGCGTGGTCGAAGTGGATGGGGTTGGTGTTCATGGACAGCAGCGTCGCCCACGTGTTGTCGGCCGCGAGCACCGTCCGGCCGAGGGGGTGCTCGTAGATGTCGCCGACCTCGAAGTCCTCGTAGACGCGCCCGGTCCATCCTTCCTTCACTGGCATTGGCGACTCCCTTCAGGCTCCAATCATAGTCCCGCACGCCCCGGGCTACACCATCCCCGCCGCCCGCCAGCCGGCGATGGTGGCGGGGTCGAACCCCAGGCCGCCGAGAATCGCGTCGGTGTGCGCCCCCAGCTCGGGTATCGGCCCCATGACCGGCTCGACGCCCTCGATGGTGGCCGGGGGCAGGGTCGCCGGCAGCGGCCCGACCGACGACGCCACGTCGCGCCAGCGGCCGCGCGCGGCGAGCTGGGGATGCTCGGCGAACTGCTGGACCGTCCGCATGCGCGCGTTGGCGATGCGCGCCTTCTCGAGGCGCTCCACGATCTCGGGCGTGTCGAGGTCGCCGAAGACCGCCTCGATCTCCGCGTCGAGGGCCGGGCGATTGGCCAGCCGCAAGGCGTTGGCCGAGAACCGCGGGTCCCCCGCCAGCTCGGGCCGGCGCAGCACGTGCTCGCAGAACGCCCGCCACTCGCGCTCGTTCTGGATGCCGAGGTACACCACGTCGCCGTCCCCGCCCGCGAACGGCCCGTAGGGGGCGATGACCGCGTGCCGGGCCCCCGAGCGGGCGGGCGGGGTGCCGGCGGAGGCATAGTAGACGGGATAGCTCATCCACTCGCCGAGCGCCTCGAGCATCGACACCTCGACCACCGTGCCCTCGCCGGTGCGCTCCCGCATCAGGAGCGCGGTGAGGACGCCCGAGTACGCGTACATGCCGGCGGCGATGTCCGCGACGGAGATGCCCACCTTGGCGGGCTCGTCCGGCGTGCCGGTGATCGACAGCACCCCCGCCTCGGCCTGCACGAGCAGGTCGTAGGCCTTGCGGTCGCGGTAGGGGCCGGTCGAGCCGTACCCCGAGATCTCGCACACCACGAGCCGCGGGTGCGCGGCCCGCAGCCCGGCCGCCGACAGCCCCAGCCGCCCGGTGGCCCCGGGGGCGAGGTTCTCGACGAAGACGTCGGCCTCTTCGAGCAGCCGGCGCAGCACCGGCCCGGCGGCGGGGTGCTTCACGTCGAGGGTCAGCGACTCCTTCGACCGGTTGAGCCACACGAAGTGCGACGAGAGCCCCCCCGCCGTCGCGTCGTAGCCGCGCGCGAAGTCGCCCACGCCGGGTCGCTCGATCTTGATGACCCGGGCCCCGAGGTCGGCGAGCTGGCGGGTGGCGAACGGCGCCGCCACCGCCTGCTCGAGCGACAGGACCGTGACCCCCTCGAGTGGGCGCATCAGCGTGACTCCGGCCGGCCCTCTGGCGGCCGGCCGCATGCGCCAGCCTCATCGCGGCAGTCGAGTGGTCGCATCAGCGTGACTCCGGCCGGCCCGGGCCCGATCCGGTCGGCCGGGGCGCGACGACGCTCCCGGCGGCGGACGGCGTCCGGCCGCGGCCGGGCCGAACGCCCGTGGACGCGGCCCCCCGGCGCGCCGGAGCGGTCTCGGAGCCGCATCAGAACGACCGCGGCAGGTCCAGCACGTGCTGGCCGATGTAGGACAGGATGAGGTTGGTCGAGATGGGAGCCGTCTGGTAGAGCCGCGTCTCGCGGAACTTCCGCTCGACGTCGTACTCCTCGGCGAACCCGAAGCCGCCGTAGGTCTGCATGGTGACGTTGGCCGCCTCCCACGAGGCGTCGGCCGCGAGCAGCTTGGCCATGTTGGCCTCGGCCCCGCACGGCTTGCCCGCGTCGAACAGCCCGGCCGCCCGCACCCGCATCAGGTCGGCCGCCTCGACGTTGACGTGGGCGCGCGCGATGGGGAACTGTATGCCCTGGTTCTGGCCGATGGGGCGGCCGAACACCACCCGGTCGCGCGCGTAGCGGCAGGCCCGCTCGACGAACCAGCGCCCGTCGCCGACGCACTCGGCCGCGATGAGGATGCGCTCGGCGTTGAGCCCGTCGAGCAGGTAGCGGAACCCCTTGCCTTCCTCGCCCACCCGGTTCTCGACCGGCACCTCGAGGTTGTCGAAGAAGACCTCGGTCGTCGCGTGGTTGATCATGGCCCGGATCGGGCGCACGGTCATGCCGTTGCCGACCGCCGTCTTCAGGTCCACGAGCAGCACCGAGAGGCCCTCGGTGCGCTTCTTCACCTCCTCGAGGGGGGTGGTGCGGGCCACCAGCAGCATCAGGTCGGAGTGGTCGACCCGCGAGATCCACACCTTCTGTCCGTTCACCACGTAGCGGTCGCCCCGGCGCACCGCCATGGTCTTCATCTGGGTGGTGTCGGTGCCGGTGGTGGGCTCGGTCACCCCGAACGCCTGCAGCCGCAGCTCGCCGCTCGCGATCTTCGGCAGGTAGTGGCGGCGCTGCTCCTCCGACCCGTGCCGCAGCAGGGTGCCCATGATGTACATCTGGGCGTGGCAGGCGGCGGAGTTGCCGCCCGAGCGGTTGACCTCTTCGAGGATGATCGACGCCTCGGCGATGCCGAGCCCCGACCCGCCCAGCTCCTCGGGTATGAGGGCGGCGAGGTAGCCGGCCTCGGTCAGGGTGCGGACGAACTCCTCCGGGTACGCCTCGCGGGCGTCCAGCTCGCGCCAGTAGGGGTCGGGAAAGCGCGCGCAGAGCTCGCGCACCGCGGTCCTGAGATCGGCATGCAGCTCGGCGTTCGCCACGGCGGCTCAATCCTCCATGCCCGGGGGGCGCGCGCCCCGGAGTGTTCGATGTCCACCAAGGGCCGCTCCGGCTGACCAGACCGTTCCCGACGACTGCCGTACACGGGGGACCGAGACCCAGGGTCGATGCGCGAACACGGCGCGGCGCGGGGTACGATCAGGGGCCGGGTGCCGGCTGGCGATTCACGGAGTCACTGACCTGAGCGCAAGCGCCGGGCATTTCGGGGTTCGGGTCGTCACGCCCAGCGGTCTGAGCGCCTCGGCGACCGTCGCGGTGACGTGCTCCGTCGTCGCCAGCGTGGACAGGTACCAGACGGCCGCGCCGATGCCGCTGAAGACTCCGCCAATAAACGTGAGCACGGCCACGCTCAACGCGAGCAAGGCCGCGTTCTCGCGAATCCACCGAACCGCCGGCTCGATCTTCCGCACCGCTCACCAACTGTAGCACACGCCCAGCCGCCCGAACCGCAGAGGCCGAGGCCCGGGAAGACCCGGAGACCGCCCGGCCCCGTATAATCGAGAGCATGCCGGTCACCCCCGGTTCGGCGCGGCTGACCGCGCATCTCGGCGCGCGGGCGGCGGGACGGCGCATCGGCCTCCTCGCGAACCCCGCCTCGGTCGACGCCGACCGCCGGCACGTCGTCGACGTCGCGGCGGCGGCGCCGGGCGGCGCCCTGACCGCCCTCTTCGGCCCCCAGCACGGGTTCCGCTCGGACGTGCAGGACAACATGATCGAGACGGACCACGCGCGGCATCCGCGGCTCGGCGTGCCGGTGTACTCGCTCTACGGCGAGACCCGCACCCCGACCCCGGCCATGCTGTCCGGTATCGATCTGCTCGTCATCGACCTGCAGGACGTCGGCACCCGCGTCTACACCTACGTCCACACGATGACGAACTGCCTGCAGGCGTGCGCCGCCGCGGAGGTGCCGGTGGTGGTCTGCGACCGGCCGAACCCCATCGGGGGCGCCGCCGTCGAGGGCCCGATGCTGCGGCCGGGCTACGAGTCGTTCGTCGGGCAGTTCCCCATACCCCTGCGCCACGGCCTGACCATCGGCGAGCTGGCCCGCCTGTGCAACGAGACCTTCGGGCTGGGGGCGTCGGTCGAGGTGCTGCCCGTCGCGGGCTGGCGCCGCGACGCGTACCATGACGAGACGGGGCTGCCGTGGGTGCTGCCGTCGCCGAATCTGCCCACGCTCGACAGCGCCGTCGTCTATCCCGGCATGGTGCTGCTCGAGGGCACGAACCTGTCGGAGGGCCGGGGCACGACCCGGCCGTTCGAGATCGCGGGCGCGCCGTGGCTCGACGCCCACGAGCTGGCCGAGGCGATGAACGGCCTCGGGCTGCCGGGGGCGTGGTTCCGCCCCGCCGAGTTCCAGCCCACGTTCCAGAAGCACGCCGGCGAGACCTGCGGCGGCTGCCAGATTCACGTGACCGACCGCGCCGCGTTCCGGCCGGTCCTCACCGCGGTGGCCTTCCTGCAGACCTGCCGCGAGCTCGACCCGGACCGGTTCGCGTGGCGCGAGCCGCCCTACGAGTACGAGGCGGTCATTCCGCCCATCGACATCCTGTCGGGCTCGGACTCGCTGCGGCGTTCCCTGGACGAGGGCGTGCCCTACACTGCGATCGCGGAGCAATGGCAGGCCGACCTCGACGGATTCAGCGGACTGCGCGACCGCTATCTGTCGTACTGACATGCCGACCGAACGATCGATCGCCGACCGGGCCGGCGCCCCGTGGCGGAACGCCGCGCGGCGTCGAGAACGGCGAGAAGCCCGCCCCACGAGGCGTGAGGAGGCTGCTGCCCCGCCCGCGTCCTGACCGCCATGGCCACTCCCCCGCCTGCGCTCGAGTTCGAGCACACGATTCCGATCACCGCACGGCCCGAGGCCGTCCTCGCGGCGTTCTTCGACCCCTCGGCGCTGCCGCTGTGGTGGGACACCGTCCGCTCCGTGACCATGCCCCGCCCCCTCGGAATCTACGCCGTCGAATGGGACACCACCCCGTTCCGTGACGAGCTGCTCGGCACCCTCGGCGGGGTCTTCTACGGCACGGTGATGGACTACCGCCCGGGACGGTCGTTCTCGCTCGCCGGCGCCTACTGGCTGCCCCCCGAATCACTCGCCTTCGGACCCATGGCCCTCGAGGCGCGCTGCCGGACGCGGGGCACGACCACCCGCCTGCAGATCCGGCAGAGCGGCTCCGACGAGGGCCCGCGCTGGGAGCGCTACTACCGCATCATCAGCACCGGCTGGGAGACCTCGCTCGTCGCCCTCAAGCACTACCTGGAGCATGGGCGGCCGAAGCGGGGCAGGGCGGGCGGCCCGGCCAGGGGCGGCGCCGGCCGGCCGGGGGGACGGCGATGACGGGGCCGGTAGGACGCGTCGTCATCGTGGGCGGCGGCGTGATCGGCTCCAGCATCGCGTACCACCTCGTGCGCGACGGCCACCCCGGCCCGGTGGTGGTCGTCGAGCGCGACGCCACCTACGCGCGCGCCTCGTCGTTCCTCGCCATGGGCGGCATTCGGCAGCAGTTCAGCTCGACCGTCAACATCCGGCTCGCGCAGTACGGCGCCCGGTTCTACGCCGCGTTCGATCGGGCCTTGCGGGTGCCCGGCCACGCGCCCCGCGCCGACTTCCGCCAGCGGGGCTACCTCTTCCTCGTCGACGAAGCGGGGTCCGACCGCTTCGCGGCCCGCCTCGAGCGGCAGCGCCGGCTCGGGGCGCGGGTGCGGCGGCTCGAGCCGGACGACATCCGGGCGATGGCCCCCGACCTGCGGCTCGACGACATCCGATTCGGCGTGTTCGGCCCCGACGACGGCTACGGCGAGCCGCGCGAGGTGCTCGCGGGGTTCCGCGCCGCGGCGGCGGCGGCCGGCGCGCGCTACGTCGCGTCCGAGGTCGTCGACCTGATGCGAGAGGCGGGCCGAGTCACCGGGGTCGTCCTCGACGGCGGCGAGCGCATGGCGGCGGACGTCGTCGTCAACGCGGCGGGGCCCTTCGCGCGGCGGCTCGCGGCGATGGCCGGGCTCGACCTGCCGGTCGAGCCCGTCCGCCAGCACCTGTTCCGGTGCGCCCTGCCGGCGCGGCTCCCGTACCGGCTGCCGATGATCGTCGACCCCTCCGGGGTGCACTGGCGGCACGACGACACCGGCGGGCGCCCGGGGCCGGACCGCCTGGTGGTCGCCTGCACCAGGCTCGACGAGCCCTCCGGCGAGAACTTCGCCTGCGACCACTCCCGCTGGGAATCGGACTTCCTGCCGCCGCTCCAGGCGCGGATGCCGGGGCTGGCCCCGATGGAGTTGATCGAGGGGTGGGCGGGGCTCTACGCCATGACCCCCGACCACAACCCCCTGCTCGGCGAGCACCCGGCCGCCCCGGGGCTCCTTCTCGCCAACGGGTACAGCGGCCACGGCCTGATGATCGCGCCCGCGATCGGCAAGGTCCTGTCCGAGCTGATCCGCCTCGGCCGGACCGAGACCGTCGACGTCGGCTGCTTCGCGCCCGACCGCTTCGACCGCGGCGAGCCGGTGCACGACGAGGCGATGATCTGATCCCCATGATCGTCACGCCGGAGATCGAGGACTACCTGGCGTCGCTGACGACGGAGGATCCGTTCCTGGAGCGCGCCGCGGCGGAAGCGCGGGCGGAGGGCCTGCCCGTCGTCGGCCGCACAGTCGGGCGGTTTCTCGAGGCGGTGGTGTTGGCCGCGGGCGCCCGGCGCGTGCTCGAGATCGGCACCGTCAACGGCTACGCCGCCCTGTGGCTCGCCCGTTCCCTGCCCGACGACGGCGGGCTCTTCTCGATCGAGCCCGACCCCCGCCGGGCCGCCCTGGCGCGGGCCCACCTCGAGGCGGCGGGGATCGGCGACCGCGCCCACGTCATCGTGGGCGACGCCGCCCGCATGGTGCACAAGGTGGCCGGCCCCTTCGACGTGATCTTCAACGCCGGCGACCAGCAGCGGCACGGGCCGCCGCTCGACCGGTTGGCGACCCTCCTTCGGCCGGGCGGGGTGCTCGTCACCGGCAACGTGCTCCGGGCCGCCAAGACCGCGGCCGGGCTCGTGGAGCCGCAGGACCGGCCGGCCAACGGGGCGGACCCGCCGGCCAACGAGGCGGACGTGGTCGCGGCCTGCAACCGGCGGCTCGCGGGCGATGCCCGTTTCGTGACCAGCTTCCTCCCGGTCGGGAACGGCCTCGCGCTGTCGGTCAAGCTCCGATGACGCGCCGCCCGGCGACGACGAGACCGGCCGGAACGAGCCTCGCATGACCGTCGACGCGAGCCGGATTCGCCCCGGTCGGAAGACCGCATCCCCCAGTCGCCCGGTCCGCGACGACGGGCCGCCCGGGGGCGACGAGACCGCCGGGCCCGGGCCGGGCAGGAGCTCCCGATGACCATCGAAGAGTGGCTGCGGGCCGCCTCGGAGGACGCCGAGCGGCGGCAGCTGCCCGAGCTGACGCCGCGCCTCGCCGCCCTGGCCGCGGCCACCCGCCGGTTGCGCGGCGCGTCCTGGAACCGGGAGGCGGTGCCGCCGACCCCCGACCCGCCCGCCTCCAGGAGCAAGACGGGGCCGCCGGAGACCGCCCGGCCCACCCGGGAAGGCGAGGCGGCGCCGCCGGTCCTCGCGCCGGCCACCCGGAGAGAGCCGTGACGACGTCCTGGTGCGACCTGCCGCTGTACCGGATCGCGGCCGCGCTCCGGACCGGAGAGGCCGACGTGCCCGAGGTTCTCGACGCCGCCCTCGAACGCATACGGGCACGCGACGGCAGCCTCAACGCCTTCACCGCCGTCCTCGAAGCCTCGGCCCGGGCCGAGGCCGGCGCGGCGGCGCGGGAGATCGCGTCGGGCCGCTACCGCGGGCCGCTGCACGGCGTGCCCGTCTCCATCAAGGACCTCATCGACGTCGCCGGGGTGCCGACCACCGCCGCCTCGCGCGTGCCGGCGGGCTTGCCCGCGACCGCCGACGCCGCGGTGGTGGCGCGGCTGCGGGCGGCGGGCGCGGTCGTCGTCGGCAAGTGCAACCTGCACGAGTTCGCGTTCGGCACCACCGGCGAGGACTCGGCGTTCGGCCCCGCCCGCCACCCCCTGGACCCCGGCCGCTCGCCCGGCGGCTCGAGCAGCGGGTCGGCGGTGTCGGTGGCCGCGGGCATGGCCTGGGCCTCGGTCGGCACCGACACCGGCGGGTCCGTCCGCATCCCCGCCGCCGCCTGCGGCCTCGTGGGGCTGAAGCCGACCTTCGGCGAGGTGCCGTGCGACGGCGTCGTCCCCCTCGCGCCGAGCCTCGACCACGTGGGACCGCTCGCGCGCTGCGTGGCCGACGCCCTCCTCGTCTTCCGCGCCCTGCGGGGGACCGACCCCACCCGCCCCGCCGCTCAGGAACCCGTGACGCGGCGGCTCGGCTGCCCCCGCCCGTTCTTCCTGGACCGCCTGGACGCCGAGGTGCGCGCGACCTTCGAGCAGGCCATGGACCGCCTGCGCGACGCCGGGTGGGACGTGCGCGACGCGCCCGTCCGGCACGCCGGGGACACCCCCGCCGTCTGCCTGCACCTGCTGCTGCCCGAGGCCGCCGCCGCGCATGCGCACGGCCTCGACCGCCACGCGGACCGCTACGGCCCGGACGTGCGGCTGCGGCTCGAGCTGGGACGCTACGTGATGGCCGAGGACTACGTCCGCGCCCAACGCGGGCGGGCCGTGCTTGCCGACGCCGTCGACGCGGCGCTCGCCGGCTGCGACGCTCTCGTGCTGCCGGCCCTCGCCGTGCCGGCACCGCGGCTGGGCGCTACCACGGTCGAGATCGACGGCCGGCCCGAGCCGCTGCGGCCGCTCACGCTTCGGCTCACCCAGCTCTTCAACGCCACCGGGCACCCCGCCGTCTCGCTGCCCTGCGGATCGACCGGCGGCGGACTGCCGTGCGGCCTTCAGCTCGTCGGACGGCGCAACCGCACCGACCACCTGCTGGACGTCGCGGAGGCGTGCGAGAGAACACTGTCCGATTGAACCGTCACTGACCGGCCGCCAGCCCCGCGCCGGTCCCGAACGGCACCCGCCGCCACCGGGCTGCAAGGACGAGAGCGTGCCGAGCCACGTCCACCGGCCCCCTCCTCGACCGCCAGGGTCGATGGCGGGTTGGCGGGAGGGGTGAGAAGCCTCGCGTCCCGGCCCGAGCGCGCGTCACCGTCCCTGCGCCGGGCCGCCCCCCTCGGCCGCCTTCCGGCGGATGGCCTCGTAGCCGCGGTCGCCCCCGCCGCCCGCCTCCACCGGCAGCCCGGCGGGGCCCCAGCCCTCGGCCATCACCTGGCCGGTGGCGGGGTCGCGGCGCCCCCCGAAGCCGCCGTCGACGTTCACCGCCGTCTCGTAGCCGGCGCTCGCGAGCAGCTGCGCCGCGCGGGCCGAGCGGCCGCCCATCTGGCAGCCGACGAGCAGCTTCGCGTCGGTCGGGAAGTGCGCCTGCATCACCGCGAGGAAATCGGGGTTCGGCCGCATCTGCCGGGTCGCGGCGTCGAGGTGCAGCAGGGGCACGCTGCAGGCCCCCTCGGGATGTCCGTTCTCGAACTCGGGCACCGACCGCACGTCGACGTACGTGTACCCTTCCTCGGTCTGCAGGCGTCGAGCCTCGCTCACGCCGACGGTGGTCATGCCCATCGCGACTCCTTGGTGAAGAGGTTGGCGTTCATGCCGGAACCGGACAAGTGATCGAGAGGTTCTTTCACGCGTGGGAGCGGCGGCTCGCCGCCGCCACCACGAACCGCGTCGTACGGCCCTTCGAATGGGGGGCGGACTGGATGGACCCCGGCGGCGATCCGTCCGCCGACCCCGCGCGGCGCCTGGAACGGGCCGCGGCGGCCGCCCTGGCCGACCCCGACTGGTTCGCATCGGCGCCGTGCCCGGGCTACACGCTCGAGGGCGATCGGCTGACCTTCCCCAGCCAGATCGAGACGCCGCACGCCGCCAACGACACCGTGCACGCCCGGTACTTCCCGGCCCGCTCGGGAGACCGCGGCCGGGCGGTGCTGGTCCTGCCGCAGTGGAACTCGGACGCGGAGGGGCATGTCGGCCTGTGCCGATTCCTCGCCCGGGTGGGCATCAGCGCCCTGCGGCTGACCCTGCCCTACCACGAGGCCCGCATGCCGCCCGAGCTCGAGCGCGCCGACTACATCGTCAGCGCCAACGTCGGCCGCACCCTGCAGGTGAACCGGCAGGCAGTCCTCGACGCCCGCCGCGCGGCGGCGTGGCTCGACGCCCGGGGCCACGAGCGCATCGGCATCCTGGGCAGCAGCCTCGGGTCGTGCCTCGCCTCGCTCACCGCCGCCCACGAGCCGCGCATCACGGCCGCCGCCCTCAACCACGTGTCGCCGTACTTCGCCGACGTGGTCTGGGACGGCCTCTCCACCGAGCACGTGCGGGCCGGCCTCGACGGGGCCATCGAGCTCGACCGCCTCCGCCGCCTGTGGCTCCCGATAAGCCCGCTGCCCTACGTGGACCGGCTGCGGGGTACCCGCGTGCTCCTCGTTTACGCGCGCTACGACCTGACGTTCCCGGTCCACCTGTCCCGGCGGTTCGTCGCCGAGTGCGAGCGCCGCGGCCTCCGCCCCCGGGTCTTCGCGCTGCCGTGCGGACACTACACGACCGGCGAGGCGCCGTTCAAGTGGCTCGACGGCTATGTCCTGATCCAGTTTCTCCGGCGCAACCTGTAGAGGCGAGGCGGCCGCGGGCAGGGGCGCCCGCGCTACAGGTAACCGATGAGGCGCCGGATGGCCTCGTAGATGACCGCGGCCAGCTCGCGGACGAGGGGGGTCACGTCCTCCTCGCTGACCGCGTCGGCCACCGTGACGGGATCGGTCAGCAGCAGCCAGATCGTGGCCCCGGCCACGGTGACCGCCAGCACGCCGACGACGCCGACGATGCTCACGCTGATCCGGGCGAGACTCCGCATGGACGTGCTCCCGGACATCGATCCCTTTGGACGCGAAATCGCGGGGATTGGTTTCCCGAACTCCGGGCCGGCGGCACCCGGCCGCCCGCTGTCAGGGCACCAGGACCACCTTTCCGAACTGGGCGTGGTCCTCCAGCCGCCGCTGGGCCTCGGCCGCCTCGTCGAGGCGGTAGGTGCGGTCGACGACGGGCGCGAAACGGCCGTCGAAGAACAGCTCCGCCGCCTCGAGCAGCTCTCCCTTCGACCCGACGTAGCAGCCCATCAGCGAGATCTGCCGCGTGAACAGGTGCCGGATGTCGAGCGACCCGACGGGGCCGGTGGTGGCCCCGCAGGTGACGAGCCGCCCGCCCCGCCGCAGGCTCTTCGTCGACTGCTCCCAGGTGGCCTGTCCGACGTGCTCGAAGACCACGTCCACGCCCCGGCGGTCGGTGAACCGCCGCACCTCCCGGGAGATGTCCTCCTGGTAGTGGTCGATGACCTCGTGGGCCCCCAGCTCCTTCGCCCGCTCGATCTTCCCGGGCGAGCCGGCGGTGGCGATGATGCGGGCGCCCTGGGCCCGCGCCACCTGGATCGCGGCCTGCCCGACGCCGCTGCCGCCGGCGAGGACGAGGACCGTCTCTCCCGGCCGCAGCTGCGCCCTGGTCACCAGCATGTGCCACGCGGTCAGGAACGTGAGAGGGAACGCCGCCGCCTCCTGGAAGCCGATGCCGTCGGGGATCGGCACCACGTTCTCGACCGGGACCGTGACCAGCTCGGCATAGCCGCCCTCCGACTGGTGGCCGACGAGGCCGAAGCTGCGGCACAGGTTGTCCCGGCCGTTGAGGCAGGCGACGCAGCGGCCGCAGCTGATGCCCGGCTGCAGGAGGACGCGCACCCCCTCGCCGACCCCGGGGGCCTCGCCCCGCACCACCTCGCCGGCGACGTCGGTGCCCGGGCAGTGGGGCAACGGCACGCCGGGAATGCCGCGCCGCTGCCACAGGTCGAGATGGTTGAGGGCGCACGCCCGCACCCGCACCAGCACCTCGCCCGGCGCCGGCTCCGGATCCGGAATCTCCTCGCACCGGAGCACGTCGAGCCCGCCGTGCTCGTGAAAGCGGACAGCCTTCATCGTCGCATTCTACCCGGCGGGGGCGCCCCCCCGCTCGTCCACCCGTTGCGGATCGCCGAGCGACAGGGTGCCGAGGCCCCGCTCCATCTCCGCGGCGGGCCCGACGACCACGACGACCGCCTGGTCGGCTTGCAGGTGACGCGCGGCGGCGGCGGTCACCGCGGGCGCGTCGACCGCGGCCACCGCGGGCACGAACCGGTCGTGCTCGTCGGCCGGCAGATCGTGCTGCACGAGCTGGGCGACGCCCCGGGCGACCTGCCCGGCCGTCTCGAACCCCCGCGCGAACCCCCGGGTCAGGGCCGACCGCGCCAGATCGAGCTCCGGCGGCGTCGCCGGCCGCTCTCCGCCGATCCCGCGCATCTCGTCCAGCACCTCGCGGACCGCCTCGACGGTGGCGTCGGCCTGCACGCTGCCCTGCATCACGAACGGACCCGGCCCCCGCCGGAACTGGAACGCCGTCCGCACTCCGTAGGTGTACCCCTTCTCCTCGCGCAGGCTCCGGTTGAGGCGGCTGACGAACTGGCCCCCCAGCACCATGTTGAGCACCTGCAGCGCATGATAATCGGTGGTCCGGCGGGGCGCCGCCACGTGTCCGATGCGCAGCTCCGACTGCACCGCCGCCGGGCGGTCGACGAGGACGAGACGGGCCGGCGGCGGCCCCGGCGCGCCGGCGGCGGGCGCGGCGTCGGGCTCCGGGGCGTCCGCCGTCCCCGCCGGCAGGTTCCCGACGGCGCGCTCCGCCATGTCGGCGAAGGCGTCAGCCGAGGGGGGCCCGGTGGCAATCAACGTCGCGGCGCCGAGCCGGTACCGCTCGCGGTGGAAGCGCCGGACATCGTCGACGGTCATCCGCGCCAGCGCTTCGTCGGTGCCGATGCCGAGGTGTCCGTAGGGATGCCCCCGATACAGGGTCTCCAGGTAGACGCGCTCCGCGACGGCGGCGGGAACCGTGCGCATCTGTCGCACCCGGCTGCGCCGCAGGCCGCGCACCCGGTCGAAGTCGCGGTCGGCGAAGCGCGGGCGCGTCACGACCTCGAGGAGCAGGGCCAGGCCCTCGGCGGCATGATGCTCGAGGGTGGTGAGAGACACCATCGTCGCGTCCGCGCCGACGTGCAACGCGAGCCGCGCGCCGAGGCGATCGAGGGCGCCGTGCAGCTCGAGGACGGACCGCGCCTCGGTGCCTTCGTCGAGGAGGTCCGCGGTGAGGGCGGCGAGCCCCGGCCGGGCGGGCGGGTCCGCGGCGGCGCCGGCGCGCCACAGCAGCAGCCAGTGGACCACCGGCGGGCCCGGATGCCGGCCGGCGCGCAGGGCCATGCCCGAGGCCAGGCGGCGCCGGGCCACGGCGGGAAACCGCGCCGCCGGGGCCGGGCCCGGCAGGGGCAGCCGGGACCGGTCCACCCCCGCCGTCACGAGACCTCCGCCGGGTCCGATCCGGCCAGCCCGAGCGCCGCCTCGCCGGCCGGCACGATGCTGAGGGCCACCCGGCCGGCGGGCGTCAGCCGGCGGGAGAGGTCGCGCACGTGCGCCGCGCCGGCCCCGCGATAGCGGGCGAGGTCGCGGCTCAGGAAGCCCGGGTCGCCGGTGTAGACGTTGTAGGCGTTGAGCTGGTCGGACCGGCCGCTGAACCCGCCCACCGTCTGGAGGCCGTACACGAACTGCGCCTCCACCTGGGCGAGGGCGCGCTCGAGCTCGTCCGCGCCGGGACCGTCCCCGGCGAGGGCGCCGAGCTCGCCTCGGATCACCTCGTCGAGCTCGGCGAGGCCGCGGCCGGGGGCGGCGGTCGCGGTGATGCAGAGCCAGCCGCTCAGCTCCCGCGAGCCCTGGGCGGCGCTGACGTCGGTGGCGATGCGGCGGTCGTGCACCAGGGCCCGGTACAGCCGCGAGGTCTTGCCGCCGGCGAGGACGTGGGCCAGCAGGTCCATCCCGGCGTCGCCGTCGTCGAACAGCGCCGGCGTCCGCCAGGCCAGATACAGCCGCGGCAGCTCCACGCGGTCCTCGAGCAGGAGGCGCCGTTCCCCCGCCGGCGCGCCCGGCCCCGCCGGCGGTGACGACCCGTTCCGCGGCCGCCCCGCGCCGGACCCGGGCGGCCCGGCGGGAATCTCGTCGAAGTGGCGCCGCACCGCCTCCAGCGCCGCTGCCGTCTCCACGTCGCCGGCCACCGTCAACGAGGCGTTGGTCGGGTGATACCAGGTACGAAAGAACGCGCGGGCGTCCTCGAGGGTGGCGGCCCGGAGATCCGCGACCTCCCCGATGGTCGTCCAGTGATACGGGTGGTCGGGCGGAAAGAGGGCGGACATGAGGGCCATCGACGCCAGTCCGTAGGGACGGTTCTCGTACTGCTGCCGGCGCTCGTTCAGGACCACGTCGCGCTGGTTGTCGAACTTCTCGACGGTCAGGGCCGGCAGCAGGTACCCCATGCGGTCGGACTCGAGCCACAGGGCGAGGTCGAGGGCGTTCGCGGGGACGACCTCCCAGTAGTTCGTGCGGTCGCAGCTGGTCGACCCGTTGACGGCGGCCCCGGCCTGCTGCAGGGGCGTGAAGTAGCTCGCGTCGTGGTGGAGAGAGCCCTCGAACATCAGGTGCTCGAACAGGTGGGCGAGCCCGGTCCGGCCGGGAGACTCGTTCCGGGAGCCGACGTGGTACCACAGGTTGACGGCGACGATCGGACACCGGCGGTCCTCGTGGACGATGACGTCGAGGCCGTTGTCGAGCGTCTCGCGGGTCCATTCGATCATCATGATTGACTTCGCGTGAGGGCGCCGCGCGGCCGGCGGGCGCCGGACCTGCGACCCGGCCGGCCGGTCGCCTCGCCCGGCCACCGTCGCCTTCGGCTCCGCCGGGCGCCCAGCCAACCCCCCAGGAGTCCGCGCCCTTCCACGGCGCACACTCACTCGCCCATGATCTGGACGACGAAGGGCCGCCGCCGGGGTCGGGTGTCGCATTCGAGCAGCACGATCTGCTGCCAGGTGCCCAGAATCAGCTCCCCCCGCTCGAACGGGATGGTCAGCGACGGGCCCATCAGCGCGGCCCGGACGTGGCTGGAGCCGTTGTCGTCCCCCCACCGCGCGTGGTGCGCGTAGTCGGCGTCGCGCGGCGCGAGCCGGTCGAGGAGCCGGTTCAGGTCCGCGACCGCCCCCGGCTCGCACTCGATGGTGGTCACCACCGCCGTCGACCCGACGACGCTGGTCGTCGCGAGGCCGCTCGACAGATCGGACTCGGTCACCACGCGGGCGACGAGGTCGGTGATGTCGTGCACGTCCCCCTGGCCCGTGGTCTGCAGATGGTGACGGGTCGTCGCGATCATCGGGCGGATCATACTGCGGCCGGGTCCCATGGTACGATCTCGCCCATGACCAGCCGCCTGTCGTTCCGCTTCACCCTGCTCACCGTCCTCGCGGGGACCCTCGCGGCGCCGGCCTCGGCCCAGCCGGCACTGCGCTACGACCCGCCGGCCGAGTGGATCGAGGAGCCCGGCGCCTCGCCGATGCGGGTCGCGCAGTTCCGCCTGCCCAGGGTCCCCGGAGACCCCGAGGACGGCGAGCTGGTGGTGTTCTACTTCGGCGGAGGCGGCGGCACGGTCGAGGCCAACCTGGAACGCTGGATCGGCCAGATGGAGCAGCCGGACGGCCGCTCGTCCTTCGAGATCGCGTCGACGACCGCGTTCGACGCCAACGGGCTCGACGTCACCCTCCTCGACGTGCCGGGAACGTACGTGGCGGCGGTCCGCCCGGGGGCGGCCGAGCGCCTCGACAAGCCGGACTTCCGACTGCTGGCCGCGGTGGTGGAGACCCCGGCCGGCCCCTGGTTCTTCAAGCTGACGGGGCCGGCCCGCACCATCGCCCGATGGGACGCGCCGTTCGGGGCGTTCCTTCGCGAGGTCCGGGTGGAACCGGCCGGCGCCGGCCGGTGACTCGACCCGCCGCGCGTCGTCGGCCCACCAACACGCGGCGAACCGGCGGCTGCGCTCAGGCGGGGGTCGCGGGCGGGGGGAGGGGCGGCGACGACGGGGCCGGGAGCGGCGGCGGCGGCCCCGGCGCGGCCGCGCCGCCGAACCAGTTCAGGATGACGGCCCCGGAGCCGGCGGTCCAGGCCAGGTACTCGACCAGGAAGCCGGTCACCCCGAGGATCAACGCGAAGAAGCGGAACGGTCCGCCAATCATATCCAGCGCGTCGCCGAACAGCGCCGGCGACATCAACAGCACCAGGCCGACCCAGAACAGCACGAAGTCGGACCGCTGCCCCCCGGCGAACAGCCGGCTGACGAGCTGGACGACGCCGGTGAATCCGAGCAGGAGGACCACCAGAGCGGCAACCACGACCAGCGGCATCAGCGCCAGCAACGGAATGCCGACGAGGGTGATGACGAGCACCACGCTGCCGATGATCAACAGGGGAAGGAACAGGAGCTGGGCGCAGAACCCGACGACGCCGGCCTTGACCGGCTCGCGGGTCACCCGATCGGCCACGCGGCGAGCGCTGCCGGACGCGACCAGCAGCACCACCGACCCGAGGAGGCCCAGAAACGCGAACCGGATCAACGTCTCCATCAGGTCGTTCGACGAGCGGTAGAACGTCGTCTGGCGCGGCCACCAGAACCCGTTCCCGAAACCACCCAGGTTCAGGTCGAGGCCGCCGAAGCCGACCTCGTTGAGCTGCCGGTCGAAACGGGCGTCGGGATGCCGCGTCACGCGGCCGCCGACCACGGTGACCTCGCGCCGCACCACCGCCTCGGGGCCGAACTCGGCCGACCCGCCGATCACGACGACGTCCCCGGTGACCTCTCCGTCCACCCGCAGGCTGCCCCCGATCACAACCACGTCGCCGGCCCGCCGCTCGTCGGCGGACACCTGAACGCGGCCGCCGACGCGCACGACGTCGCCGCGCACGGTCTGGCGCTGCCGATCCGCCGCGGGAGCCGCGGGCGGAGCCGGAGGCGCGGAAGGTGCCGAAGGGGCCAGCGGCAGGAGCGCCACCTCGTCGGCGGCCTCTTCGATCGCGGCGTCGCCGGCGGCGGCCTGGGCAACGGGGGCGGGGTCGACCGCGGCGGCGGCGCGCGGGTCCTCGACGAGCGCGACCTCGTCATCGACGACGGCGCCGGCGCCGCCGGCCGGAGCTCCCGCGTCGTCGGCGACGACGCCCGCCGCCGCGGCGACGGCGCCCGTGTCCTCGCCGGGCGCGGCGGCCGCGGCGGCGGCGGCCGCGGCATCGTCATCGGCGACGCCGGCGACCGGCGGCAACCCCAGGACGGCTCGCTGCCGCCCCGCGTCGAGGCGCCGCAGCCGGAGCAGCGGGGCGGCGGCGCCGCCGAGGGTGTCGGTCAGCCCCTGCACGCTCAACGGACCGTCGCCATCGACATAGACGGCCTCGCCCCGGAGCTCGATCAACGCGACGCCCACGCCCCCGTCACGCGGCAGCAGCCCGATGCCGCCGCTCGTCGCGGTCACCCGGTACTGGGCTTCCACCTCTTCCTGCAGTCCCTCGGTCCCGGGAGGCTGCGCGAGCAGCGGCGCTCCCATCGCGACGACGCCGACGAGCCCGAAGAGCCCGTGGTGAACCCCCGCGACGCGTCGAGACCGGCGGGGCGCCCGCGCGGCGAAGCGCGGGGAGATGCGGCGGCTCTCGCCACGGTCTCCGCGGCAAGCGCCTCGCGGCGGTCGACCGAGCCGTGAGGCGAACGGCATCGCGCCCTGTCCGACGGTACCCCTGATCATCGCCCCGCCCCTTTGTCGTTCGACAGCAG
Organism: Vicinamibacterales bacterium; assembly: GCA_965207675.1. Taxonomy (GTDB): domain Bacteria; phylum Acidobacteriota; class Vicinamibacteria; order Vicinamibacterales; family UBA8438; genus JAJEEA01. Next base: position 1,276,128 of record CBDBMY010000010.1, on the reverse strand, counting down.
CCGATGCAGCGCGTAGAGCGCCGCGACCCCGACGATCTCGATGAGGACGATACCCGCCCCGACCCCGGGCGTGGTCAGGCCGGCGCCGATCGCCCGCGCGACTTCCGCGGCGAGGCTCCAGGCGTCGAGGCCCTGCTCGAGCCCGCCAACGATCCAGACGAACCCCTGCACCGAGAAGTTCAGCAGCCGGACGATCTGCCTGACGAGGATCGGCCCCATCCACACCGCCGCCGCCACCAGCCCGAGCACCGCGGCGGCGGTCGAGAGGGACAGCCGCAACGCCCGGGACGTGCGCGCGGGCGCCCGCGGCAATGACCGGACCGCCGCCTCCTCTTGTCGCATCGTCATGACACATACGCAGACGAACGACCGGTATTCACGAAACGCCCCCCGCCGGCGTCACCGGAGCGGGCGACCGCGGCGGACAGGTCGCGGCGCATGGGTCAGCGCAGGCCCAGGCTGAACTCCGCGATCAGCTTGCGATGGAGCTCGCTCGTCCCTTCGCCCACCTCGAGGGTCTTGGCCTCGAGCAGCAGCCGGCCGACCTCGTACTCGGCCGAGAACCCGTAGCCCCCGAAGATCTGGATGGCGTCGAGCGCGTTCTGCGTGGCCGCCTCGCTCGCGGTGAGCTTGGCCATCGACGCCTCCATCGAGCACCGCTCCACCCCCGCGTCCTTCATCCGGCCGAGCCGGTAGACGAGCGCCCGCGCCGCCTCGGTCCGGCAGATCATGTCGGCTATCTTCTGCTGCACCATCTGGAACTCGCCGATCGCCTGCCCGAACGCCCGTCGCTCGCGGGCGTAGGGCAGGGTGAGGTCGATGGCCCGCTGCGCCTGCCCGACGCACCGGGCGGCCACCGAGAACCGCCCCGTGTCGAGGGCCGAGCCGAGAACGGGGAAGCCGCGGCCCACCTCGCCGAGGAGGGCGTCGCCCCCCACCCGGACCTCCGAGAAATGGACCTCGGCGATGTTGTCGCGCTGCAGGGTGCGCATCGGCAGCGGGGCGATCGAGATGCCCGGGGCCGACGGCTCGACGAGGAACATGGTGACCCCGCGATGACCCCGCTCGGGATCGACGGTCGCGGGCACCAGAAACACCCCCGCCTCGGCCGCATGGGAGATGAAGACCTTGCTGCCGGTGAGCGTCCACCCGCCGTCGACGGCACGGGCGCGGGTGCGCAGCGATGCGAGGTCGGTGCCGCCGCCGGGCTCGGTGAGGCAGGCCGACGCCAGGATCTCGCCGGCCGCGAGCGGCGGCAGCCACCGCTGCCGCTGCGCCGGGGTCCCGAACTTCAAGATCACGCTGCCGACCAGCGAGTTGGCGACCGACACCGCCGAGGCGACCACCCAGTCGACGCGGGCGAGCTCTTCGCAGACGATGCCGTAGGTCACCACGTCGCTGAACGAACCGCCGTACTCCTCGGGAATGAGGGGCGCGAGGTAGCCCAGCGGGGCCAGCCTGGCGATCAGCTCTCGGGGATAGCGACGGTCGCGCTCGTTCTGCTCGACGGTCGGCAGAATCTCGCGCTCGGCGAACTCGCGCACCGCCGCCCGCACCTGCCGCTGGGTGTCGGTCAGGTCGAAGTCGGCCATGCGCCGGAGGAGAGTGGTCTCGGTCATGGTCGGGACCGGCGCAAGGCGCGCCGGCAAGCTCGCGGCGTTCGCGAAAAGGGTCGCTCGCCCCCCGGCGCGCGGCCATCGGAGAATGCGGAACCGCCCGTCGCGGCGTCGTCATCGCGCGGCCACCGGGGGACCGCGGAAACGCCCGGCGCGGAGTCATCTTCGCCGCGGCCCCCCGGGGGGACTGCGGAAACCCCCGGCGCGGAGTCATCTTCGCGCGGCGCCCGGGGAATGAGGAACCGTCGCGGCGTCGTCATCGCGCGGCCACCGGGAAATGCGGAACCGCCCGTCGCAGTGTCATCATGGGCCGCAGCCACGGCCCGGCGAACCCGACGCGTACGACGCCGGGACTTGCCTCGAACCGCAAGGTGTCAATTCTAACGCGGGGCCGGGGCGCGACGTGTGTAAGCCGACACGAGTGAGGACCGCAAGCCTCGCCGGGGCACCGCCGGCGCGCTGGCGCCGGGGAGCGCATGCGGCGGGAGGAGACCGGCAATGACGAACGGGCAACGGTCCGGGCGGGCGGAGATCGAGGTGCGGGCCCTCGGAGAGCCGGACCTGCCCGCCGCCACCCGCATCATGCAGCAGGCGTTCGGCGCCTTCCTCGGCGCCGCCGACCCCGCGCGGTTCATGGCCGATCGCAACTTCGTGCGGTCGCGGTGGCGGGCCGACTCGTCGGCGGCGCTCGCCGCCCTCGTCGACGGCGACGTCGTCGGCTCCAACTTCGCCACTCGCTGGGGCAGCGTCGGCTGCTTCGGCCCACTGACCGTCGCCCCGGACTGCTGGGACCGCGGCGTGGCTTCGCGCCTGCTCGAGCCGACCCTCGACCTGTTCGCGGCCTGGGACGTCACCCATGCGGGGCTGTTCACGTTCCCCCACAGCCCGAAGCATGTGGGGCTGTACCAGAAGTTCGGGTTCTGGCCCCGCTACCTCACCGCGGTCATGACGAAGCCCGTGTCCGAGGCCCCCGAACCGGCCGACGCTCGACTCTACTCCCGCATCGCTCCCGCCGATCGGCCGGCCGTGCGCGACGCCTGCCGCCGGCTGTCCGCGATGCTCTACGACGGGCTGGATCTCGAGCGCGAGGTGACGGCGGCCGAGGCCCAGTCGCTGGGCGACACGGTGCTGCTGGGAGACCCCGGCCGACTCGACGGCTTCGCGGTCTGCCACTGCGGCGCCGGCACCGAGGCCGGCGCGGGGCGCTGCTACGTGAAGTTCGGGGCGGCCCGCCCGGGATCGGGGGCCGCCGACCGATTCGAACGGCTCGTGGCCGCCTGCCTCCGGCTCGCCGCGTCCCGCCGCCTCGCCCACCTCGACGCCGGGGTCAGCCTCGCCCGCGTCGAGGCCTACCGCGCCCTGCGCGCGGCCGGCTTCCGCACCGTCATCCAGGGCGTGTGCATGCACCGCCCCCACGAGCCCGGCTACCACCGGGCCGGCCTCTTCGTCATCGACGACTGGCGGTAGAATTCGGTGGATCGACGCGATGAGAGAACACTACGACTTCTCGACGGGGCGACGGAATCCGTACGTGAAGCGTCTGAAGCGGCAGGTGACGATCCGGCTCGATCAGGACACGATCGACTACTTCAAGAACCTGTCGGCCGACACCGGCATTCCGTACCAGACGCTCATCAACCTGTATTTGCGGGACTGCGCAGCGAACGGCAGGAAGCTCGCCGTCCTGTGGGACGCGCCGGCCGGCGCCGACGCAACATGACAGGACCGCCGCCGGGACGGCCTCGTCGCGCGCTCACCCGGCCTCCACCCCCGCCTCGAAGAACGCGGCGTGCAGGGCGCGCACCGCGGCCGGCACGTCCCTCTCGTCTATGACCAGGCTGAAGTTGGTGCGGGCGCTGCCCTGCGACACCATGCGAACGTTGATGGCGCGCAGGGCGGTGAAGGCGGTGGCGGCCACCCCCGGCGTGTCGCGTATCGCCTCGCCCACGAGGCAGACGATGGCCTGGCCGCCGGTGTGCTCCACCTCGGCGATGCGGCGCAGCTCGCCCACGAGGTCGACCAGCCGGTCGGTGCGGTCGATGGTCAGCGACACCGCCACCTCGGACGTCGACACCACGTCGACGGCGGTCTCCAGCCGGTCGAAGACCGCGAAGATGGCGGCGAGAAAGCCGTGGGCCATGAGCATCCGCGTCGACCGGACGTCGATGACGGTGATGCCCTCCTTGTAGACGATGGACTTGACGACGAGGCCCGAGGGCGGGCACGCGGCGACGATGAGGGTGCCCTCGACCTCGGGCTTCCGCGAGTTGAGGACCCGCACCGGGATGTCCCGCTCGACCGCGGGCAGCACCGTGCGGGGATGCAGCACCCGGCCGCCGAAGTAGGCCAGCTCGGACGCCTCGGCGAACGAGAGCCGGGGCAGGGAACGCGCGTCGGGGACCACCGACGGGTCGGCGGTCATGACCCCGTCGACGTCGGTCCAGATCTGGATCTCCTCAACCCCGATGCCCGCGCCCACGATGGAGGCGCTGAAGTCGGAGCCGCCGCGGCCCAGGGTCGACGGGCGGCCCTCCGACGTCCGGGCGATGAAGCCGCCCATCACCGCCACCCGCCCCGCCGCCGCGTGCGGCCGGACGAGGCGCGCGAGACGCTCGTTCGTCGGTCTGAACCGCGGCGCCGCCTCGGTGAACCGGTCGTCGGTCACCAGCACGTCACGCGCGTCGACGTGAACGGCGGCGAGGCCGCGCTGGCCGAGCAGCCGCGCCATCACGAGGCTGGAGATGCGCTCGCCGTGGGAGAGGGCCGCGTCGCTCAGCCGCGGGCGCGCCCCCTCGTCCCCCGCCGCGAGCTCGGCCAGGGTGCGGTCGAGCTCGTCGCAGTGCGCGTCGACGAGGCGCTCGAGGCCCGCGACATCGGCGATCACCGGCGCCGCCGCCGCCAGCAGATCGCCGCGAATGCCCGCGACGCGCCGCCGGGCGCCGGCCAGCCCGCCACGTGCGGCGAGGTCGACGGCGGCCACGAGGCCGTCCGTGGTCCGCCCCATCGCCGACACCACCACCACCGGCGCGAGCGCCGCACGGTCGGCTATCAACCCCGCGACCCGGGTCAGCGCGTCGCTGGTCGCCAGAGAGCTGCCGCCGAACTTCATCACGATCATCGATGCGCTTCCGTCTCCGTCACGCCGTGCCGCGGCTGATATAGGATCGGCGACGGTTCACGGTCGGGGGCCTGCGCCGCGGCCCGCCTCGACCGCTGGTGGTCGTCGGGCCGTGAGCGGGGCCGCACGCGGCGGTTTCGGGGCGGGGCCAACCATCATGATTACCGAAAGCGCGCTCGTCGCCATCGCCGGCCTCGTCGCCGTGGTCGCGCTACTCTTCCTGCTGATCACCCGGTTCAACTGGCACGTCTTCATCGCCCTCCTCGTCCCCATCGCGCTGTTCGCCCTGATTCCCGGCATGGACGTCCAGGCGTTCATCGACGCCTTCGAGCAGGGGTTCGGCCGGACCATCCAGGGCATCGCGGTGGTCATCGTGCTCGGGTCGATCCTGGCCGAGGCCCTCAAGCATACCGGGGGCATCGAGCGGATCACCGAGTCGATGATCCGCTGGGTGGGCGAGAAGCGCATGCCGCTGGCCCTCACCCTGAGCGGCTTCGTCATCGGCCTCGCCATCTTCTCGGACGTCGGCTACCTCATCCTCAACCCGCTCGTGCATTCCGCCGCCCTCAACAGCGGCCTCAACATGAGCGTGATGGCGACGGGCCTCGTGGGGGCCATGCAGCTCACCCACGCCATGGTGCCCCCGACCCCCGGCCCCCTGGCCGCCGTCGCCCTCGTCGGCGCCGACATCGGCCGGGTCATCCTCTACGGCGGCATCGTCACCCTCATCGCCTCGCTCGCGGGCTGGGTCTTCGCCCGCGTCGCGGGGCCCCACATCGAGTCGCCGCCGTCGCGCGAGTTCGTCGGTCAGTCGTTCATCGAGCAGGGACGCGCGTCGGAGCTGCCGTCGACGTGGCGCGCCTACGCGCCGATCCTGATTCCCCTCGGCCTCATCGCGGGCCAGAGCGTGACCGCGTTCGCGCTGCCGGAAGACCACCTCGTGAACGCGGCCATGCGCTATCTGGGGTGGCCGGTCGTGGCCCTCGGCATCGGGGTGCTGCTCGCCTACCGGAACACCCGCGCCGACCAGGCGAAGGCCCGCACCGGGCAGTGGATCGAGGACGCCCTGCGCGCGTCGGCGATGATCATCATGGTGACCGGGCTCGGCGGCGCCCTCAGCCAGATCCTGCGCGAGACGCCCGCCGTCGACGCCATCGCCGAGGCCGTCGCCGCCACCGGCCTGCCCGCCATCTTCCTGCCGTTCGTCCTCGGGGTGGCCGGCAACATGATCACCGGCTCGACCACGGTCGGGGTCATCACCGCCGCCTCCGTCGCCGCCCCGATGATGGACACCCTGGGGCTGAGCCCCGAGGCGACGATGCTCGCGGGGGCGGCCGGCTCGATGATCATCAAGTACGTGAACTCGAGCTACTTCTGGGTCTGCGCGTCGCTCTCCCGCATGCCGCTGAAGTCGGCCCTGCTGTCCTACGGGGGGGTCACCTTCGTCAACGGCGTCACCGCGATGGTGGTGGTGTACCTGCTGTGGACCACGGGGCTCATCTAGACTCCTCGAACCAGCCCGGCGTGCTACGCTAGGAGCGTGGAAGCGCTCACTCCGTGGCTCACCCCCGCTCTGATCGTTGCGCTCGGCGCGTGGCTTCGGGCGGACATCTCGGCCGTCAACAAGCGCATCGACCAGCTCAGCGGCGAGATCAACAAGCGCTTCGACCACGTCAGCCGCGAGTTCGGCGACCTTCGCGAGCGGATGGCCCGGCTGGAGGGAGCCCTCGAGGGCTTCCTGGCCGGCGGCCGCGATCGCGATGCCGCTTGAAGCGCCCCTGTCGGCCTCTCCGCAGATTCCGATCCCGGCGGCCCACACGATTCCCCCTTGGCGCGGCCCGGCAATCTCGTATAGATTCACCGGAGACGGCGTTCCCCGCACAGCAGAGGCGATACACGATGAAGGTCGACCGACGGGAGTCCCTGCGGCACCTCGGCCAGTTCCTCGGCGGCTCGCCCGTGGTCCGCGCCCAGGGCCAGCCCGGGGGCGGCGCCCCGCCGAACGACCGGCTGGCCCCGGTGCTCGAGCTGGTCAACGTGCCGGAGTTCGAGGCGATGGCCCGGCTCGTGCTGCCGCCGCGGCGCTTCGACGCCGTCAGCGGGGGGCACCGGCGGTCGTTCGACAAGATGACCCTGCGGCAGCGGCTGATGGTCTACGCCATGGACCTCGACCTGACGACGCCGCTGTACGGGTACGACATGTTCACCCCCATCATCGTCGGGCCGGTGGGCGGCCAGGAGCAGTTGCACCCCGACGGCGAGCTCGCGACGGCGCGCGGCGCATCGGCCGGCAAGGCGGTGATGGTCGCCACCGGGCGCGGCGGCCACGCCATCGACGAGGTCGCGGCGGCGAGCGACGAGCCGGTCTGGTATCAGCAGTACTCCGACGCGCCGGCGCTGGCGGACGACGTCGCACGGGCGGTCGAGGCGGGCTGCCGGGCGGTCTGCGTGACCGTCGGCGTCTCCGAGGGCGGCGCCCCCGCGCCGCCCGACTGGGCGGCCGTCGAGCGGGTCGGCGGGACGGTGGACGTGCCGGTGATCGTCAAGGGCGTCATGGACGCGGCCACTGCGGAAACCGCCCTCGACCGGGGCGCCGGGGGGCTCGTCGTCTCCAACCACGGCGTCGGCGGCGCCCTCCCCGTCGACGTGCTGCCGGCGGTGGCCGACGCGGTGGCCGGCCGCGTCCCGGTCCTGGTGGACGGCAGCTTCCGGCGCGGCACCGACATCCTCAAGGGCCTCGCCCTCGGCGCCGCCGCGGTGATGGTGGCCCGGCCCCCCATGTGGGGCCTCGCAGCCTACGGGGCCGAGGGCGTCCGGACGGTGGTGGAGATCCTGCAGACCGAGCTGGCCAGGAACATGGCCGCCTCGGGCCGGCCCCGCATCGACATGATCGACCGCGAGCTGGTCCGCTTCGACCGGTGGTAGCTCACTGGCCGCCCGATCTCCTCCAAATCGGTCTCGGCGACGGGCGAGAAAACGACCGTCATCCGCCGTCGCCACGCTCGACGAGATGGCGGTACTTCCGTTCGAGACGGTCGAGGACTGCCGTGGCGGGTCTACCGGACCCGCTGTTCGTCCCTTCCCTGACCCGGTCCCGCAACTCGTGAAGCGACGACGGCGGATCGCCTTCCCGGTCTTCCAATAGCCGCAGTCCTGCACGGACGACTTCGCTGGCGCTGTCGAAGCGCCCGGACTCGACCTGGCTGTCGATGAAATGCTCGAAATGGTCACCGAGGACATAACTTCGAGGCATGGTTCTCGTGCGCTGGTCGGCTTCGACCGCTGGCAGGGACACCGGGCTCCCGAGACGGTCGAGACGCCGGTTCGATGGAACGACGGTCAGTCAACCGAGCAGATAGTCGAACGCCTTTGTCAGGCCCGCGCCCGCGACGAACGCGGCGTACACCTTGACGGTGAGGCGCATTTCGAGCTTCTCGAGATCGTCCCTGGTCGCCGCGCGCGCCATCCTTCTTGATTCCATCAATACGGCCCGCAAGGGCACGCCGCCTCGTGGAAGGCGACGGGCATGGCCGATGCGGCACGCCCGTCGCCCAATCTCCAAACTCCCGAGTCGCTACGGCAGACCGGCTACTGGTCGTTCGTCTGCTGCAGGTACCGGCTGGCCTCGTCGTAGCCCGGCAGCTCGCTGCGGCCCTGCCACGTGGACAGCAGCAGCGAGTACTGCTCGGCGGCGGTGGCGCTGTCGCCGGTCTGCGCGGCGGCGCGGGCCAGGCCGAGGACCGAGCGGACGCGGCCGGGCATGCGCTCCAGCGAGGTCTCGAACTTCGCCACCGCGTCGGCCGGCCGGTCGAGGTCGAGGAGGATCTCGCCGTAGAGCTCGTAGGGCGGCTTGACGGGGCTGGCCGCCCCGTTGGGCAGCCGCATGCGGCCGGTCAGCTCGATCGCCTCGTCCATGAGGGCCGTCGCCGCGTCGGCCTCGCCCTTCGCAACGTGCACGAGGGCCGCGACCTCGCGGTACATGATCTGATTCGTGGGGCCGCCGCCCTCGGCCAGGTCCTTCAGGCGCGACGCCGCGGCCTCGGCGGTGGCGAGGTCGCCGGTCTTGACGGCGCTGATGCCGGTGGCGAGCAGCTCGACGGCCCGCGAGTCGTCGGTCACCGGCAGCACGTTCCACTCCTCGGTCTCGACCACGTAGCGCGCGTTCAGGAGCGGCAGGGTGCTGACGGCCCGGCCCTGCTCCCCGCTCTCCTCGATGACCATCTCGAGCCGGTCGATCCAGGTGCGCGCCTTGGCGTAGTCGCCGAGCTGCAGGTCGCCGTACTGGCCCCAGTCGAGGGGGTGCACGGTGTCGCCGACGCTGTCGCCCGGCACCCAGAGGTCGCGGGCCGCGTCGTAGGCGCTCTGGTTGTGGCCCGACACGAGGTCCCACATGCCGTGCTGGATGAAGATGTGGGTGGGCATGTGGCGGGCGTGGGCGACGGCCGGCGCGATCTCGGCGTAGCGCAGCGCCGCGGGCAGCGCGAGGGGCGCGTGGATCGGATCGTCGAACGCGTGGATAACGTAGTGGGGGGCGCCCGGATGGTCCCGGTTGCGCTCGAAGACGGGCAGGGCGAGGGAGCCCGCCTGCATCTCGTAGCGGAACGTGCGGTCGTCGAGGGCGCGGGCCCCGCTGAGGGTGGCCACGGCGGCGAAGGCCGCGACCTCGTCGTCGTCGGGATGCTGCTCGACGAGCCGCTGCATCGCCTCCATGTACGCCACCCGCCGGTCGTCGTAGTCGCCCTCGCTCCACAGAATCTCGACCGCGTTCAGGAAGCCCTTCTCGCGCTCGGTGGGGGCCTTGGCCAGCCGCTCCTCGCGCGTCGCGCCGAGGCGCTTCAGCACCGCCCGGGGGTTGTCGTTGTCGGCCGGCGAGCCGAACAGCGGGTGGTTGTAGCAGAGCGTCTCGCCCCAGTACGCCATGGCGAAGTCGGGGTCGAGGCGCTGCGCCTCCTGGAACTCCGCGATCGCCTGCTTCCAGCCGAAGCTGTGGAGAATCGCGACCCCGCGCAGGAAGTGCTGCTGCGCCTCGGGAGAGCCGGACGTGGGGAAGTCGAGCGAGCCGACGCTGTCGAACTGCGCCTCGGCCGCCGATCCGGCCGACAGCACGGCCAACGCCACCGCGACGATGAACAATCGCTTCATGAGATGCTCCTGGGAAAGCTGCGAGCTGGATGCTCCTGAGAAACCAGGGGGTTCTCCGAGCAGAACCATCGCTTGGCGGCTCCGCTCTCCGCCCCGCCGAACCACTACCGCGCCAGCCTCCGTTGCCGGGAGGTGGCGCCGTCCTGCGGCGCACGGACCGGCCGCAAGGGGACGAACGCTCCCATTATAGTGCCGGCCACCGCGGACGGGGCGCTCCCCCGAATCTCGAATTCGCGCGCATGTACACGATCTGCCCGCGTCGAACGTCGTAGTACCACAAGGACAAGAAGATGGCGACGCCGGCAGTGACGGCGTTGGGACTGACGGGCGCGCTGATGCTGGGCGCCGCCGCGACGGCGGCCGCGCAGCAGGCGCTCGCCCCGCCGTCTGTCCTCGTCTCCGGGACCGTCGTCGACGAGACCGGCGGGGCGATGCGCGGCGTCTTCGTGCACCTGCTCCCGGAGCTCGGATCGCTCACCGTCGGCTTCCAGCAGCTGCAGGCCGAACCGGTCGTGGACACGACGACGGACGGGCAGGGCGCCTTCACGTTCGAGGCGCCGCTCGGCGCCTATCGGCTCCGGGTGTCGGCCCCCGGTTTCCAGACCGTCGACCGGCCGCTGCAGGTGACGTTCGACCTGGAGCCGCTGGCGGTGACGCTGGGGCTCGAGGCGCTGTCGGAGAGCGTCGACGTCGACGCGGGGGACGACTTCGGCATCGACCCGCTGGCCAGCCTGACGGCGACGATGCTCTCCGAGGAGGACCTCGCGGGCCTGCCGACCGACGAGGAGGACCTGACCCTCTACCTGCTGCTGCTCGCCGGCGCCGACTCGTCCGGCGATTTCGCGGACGACGTGTCGGGCTTCATCATCGACGGGTTCGACGAGGGGCGCCTGCCCCGGCCCGACGAGATCGCCCAGATCATCATCGACCCCACGCCGCTCCGGGCCGACGGCAGCGGCGAGGGGCCGCGCATCGAGATCATCACGCGGCCGGGGACCGGCCGGTGGCGCCGGTCGGCCGGGTTCGACTTCTCCGACGAGTCGCTCGACGCGACGACCCCGGGCGAGGCCGGGAAGCCCGCGCGCCAGACCCGGGATTTCGACGTCGACCTGCGCGGCCCCGTCATCCCCGGCCGCCTCGACGTCGACGTCGAGGCCTCGGCCGGCACCCGGGAGCGCGCCGCCAACTCGTGCGCGCGGTGACGCCGGCCGGCGACCGGTCCGACGGCGTGGTCCGGCCGCAGCGGCAGCGCGAGGTTGAGCTGGACGCCGACCTCGCGCTCAACCCCGGGCGTACCCTCGGCCTCCGGTTCGACCACGAGAGCCGTCGTTCCGAGAACAACGGCGTCGGCGGCTTCACCCTGCCCGAGCGGGGCACGACCCGCCGCGACGACGGGTGGTCGTTCCAGGTCACCGAGCGGAGGCTGAGCGAGCGGTTCGTGAACGACCTGCGGGTGCGGGTGCGCCGCGACTCTTCGCAGACCGGGCCGGTCACCGAGGGGGTGGCCGTCGACGTGGCGGACGCCTTCAACCGCGGGGGCGGGACAGGCCGCAACCTCGGCGAGAACACCCGCATCCAGGTCGAGGACCGCCTGCGGTGGGAGCGCCGCGGCTGGAGCATGCAGGCCGGCCTGGAGGCGCGGTACACGAGGCGCTACAGCCTGTCGGAGGACAACTACAACGGCACCTTCGACTTCGCGAGCCTGCACGACTACTGCCTCGCGACGGGGCTCTCCGGGGTGAACTGCGAGCCGACCCGGCGGATCGTCGACGACGCCCGGGCCCGCGGCGCCGCCCCGACCTACGTGAACGGCCGCGGCGAGGCGGTCGAGATCACCGGCGCGCCGGCCACGTTCACGCAGACGTCGGGCAACGGCGAGCTGGACATCGCCGAGGCCGCGGTCGAGAGCTTCTTCCAGGCGGACCGGGGGTTCGGCGAGCGGGCGAGCCTGCGGCTGGGGCTGCGGTACGAGGCGACCAACCACTCGGTCGACTACCTGCGGCTGAACCCGACCGTCAACGTCCAGTACCGGCTGTTCGACGACACCATCGTCAGCGCCGGCTCGCGGGTGAGCTTCCAGGACTTCCGCGACTACGTGCGGCTCATCCGCAACGACGGGTCGCGGTACCAGAAGCAGCTCACGATCTCGGCCCCGTCGTTCCCCGACCCGTTCGCGAGCGGCCGCATCACCGTCGACGAGACCCGCACGTCGCTCTACCGGCTCGACCCCGCCTACCGGTCGCCGTACAGCGTCAACCCGCAGGTCAGCGTCACCCAGCAGCTTCCCGGCGGCCTGCGGCTGTCGGTGTCCTACCGCATGAGCCACGGGTACCGGCAGCAGCGCACCCGGAACGTCAACGCACCGTTTCCGGGCACACCGCTGCCCGACGCGATCCTCGCCCTGCCGCGCGACGCGCGGCTGGACATCGTGGACCGCATGCGGCCCTTCTATCCGGTCGTGGGCAACATCAACCAGATCGAGTCGACGGGGCGCTCCACCGGCCGCCGCCTCCGCGTCCGCCTGCAGCGGCGGCGGGCCGTCGACGTGCTGGGGGTCGGCCTGTCCGGCAGCCTGAACTACAGCCACCGCTCGGGCTGGGACGACAACGACTTCAACAACCCGTGGGTCCCGGAATGGGGCCTCGCCCGCCGGGAGCACCGGGTCGCGTCGCAGCTCCGCATCCGAATGCCCCGCGAGGTCGGGGCGACCCATCCCCTCCTCAAGGCGCTGGCCCACGCCACCTGGGCGGGGACGACCGTGAACCTCAACCTCCGCGCCGACGCCGGCCGGCCCTACAGCATCCGGAGCGGGCGCGACCTGAACGGCGACCAGTCGAGCCGCGACCGCCCGCCCGGGGTGCCGCGCAACTCCGAGACCGGGCCGGGCCGGGTCGATCTGGACATGACGTTCACCAAGGAGGTCCGGGCGCCGGAGACCGACCGGCTGGTGCGGTTCCAGGCCCGCTTCTACAACGTGCTCAACACCAGCCGGATTCGCGGCTACAGCGGCGTGCTCTCGTCGCCCCTGTTCGGCCGGCCCACCGGCTACCTGAGCGGCCGGACGGTGAGGCTGTCGATGGAGGTCGACTTCTGACGTGGGACGCGCCCTGACCGCCGTCCTCGCCGTCCATCTCCATCCGTTCGCGGCGTCGATGCAGGTCGACTTCCGACGAGGGACGTGCCCTGACCGCTGCAACGGACAGGCCTGTCGCCGCAGGGGGACAATCGGGAACCGTGGCGAAGACGACGCCGCACGGGATCGACCAGGGCCATCGCAGGCTTCGCCGCCCCCTCGTGGCGGCCGCCGGCTGCCGAGACGGCGTATGAGAATCTCGTGGCGAGAGCACGGCGGCCCTGAAACCACGATGCCTCTCGCGGTCACTCGCGGTCTTGACCCTGGGTCCCGCGGTGGTACGATTGGTGCAGAAGCAGGCTGGAGCGTTCGCCGATCACGACATCGAGGATGGTCCAGCCGATGCTCAACAAGATGATCGCGCCGACACCCACCGTCCGGCTCATGCTTGCGGCCTGCCTTGCGGTCGCGGCGCCGATGGCAGGCGCCCAGCCGTCCGTGTCCGACGTCGGCGCGCCGGGCGGGATCCCGTTCGCCGCGGGCGGGACGGAGGCCGAGCCGTTCGCCGCCGCACAGCCTCCGTCGGGCCGAGGCCGGCCCGATTTCCTGTTCGGCCGGCCGCGCGGGTTCGCCGGGGTCTCCGCCGGCTGGCTCCGGGCCACCAGCGGCGGCGTCTTCGACTCGTGGTTCCGCGGCTTTTTTGTGAGCGGAGTCGATGACCGGGGCGAGCTCATCCCCATCTCGAAGCGGGCCTACGACACGGCACTCTTCAGTGTCACCGCGGGCTACTCGGTCACCCCCCGCGTCGACCTCGTGTTCGACGTCAGGCCGTCCGACAGCGTCACGCGCTCGGAATACGGGGAATGGACGAACAACGGCCGGCCGATCTCTCAGTCGACCCAGGTGTGGCAGATACCGTTGAACGCCGGCGTGCGATACTGGGTGGCGCCCCGGGGACGCCCCATCGGGCGACTGGCGTGGGTGCCGAGCACCGTGGCCTTCCACGTCGGCGGCGGCCTCGGCCTGCGGTGGTACCGGCTCGAGCAGTTCGGTGAGTTCGTCGACTACGTCGATCTGACGATCTGGCCTGACCGGCTGCGGTCGGAGGGAAAGGCGCTCACCAGCCACGTCGCCGCGGGGATCAGCTTGAGGCTCAGCCGACGGATCTTCGCGGTCGCCGAGGCGCGCAGGGTCTGGTCGCAGCCGGTGGCGAACTCCACCTTCGACTTCGGCGACATCGACCTGGGCGGGCTGCACATGACCGGCGGCATCGAGTTCGTGTTCTAGGAAAGCCCGTGGTCAGAGTCCATGGGCTCCCGGGAGTCCGCCCTGGGAGGTCTGCGCCGTAGAGCGGCGCGGACTCCTGGAGGGTCGGGCTGGGCGCCCAGCGGAGCCGAAGGCGACGACGGGCGGGCCGGGGCACCAGCGGGAGCGAGTCGCCCGCGCGCGACTGAATGACGACGAGGAGCACCCACAACCGTCGAGGTGAGAAATGACCATGCCAATCGCCATCGGGAGTCGTTCTTCCGAAGCCGCCGGCCCGGTCGGCCGGAGGGCCCTGTGGACCGCGGGTCTCCTCGTCGCCCTGATTGCAGGGGCGGCCGCCGCGCCCGGCGCGTCCCAGGCCCAACCGTCGCCACTCGGCGAGCCGGCTGCGCCCGCCGTGGATCAGCGCTGGCTGCCCTGGCTCGGCTGCTGGCAGCTTCTCGAGGAGGCCGGCGCCCTGCCGGATGCGGCGAGCGACCTCTCCGCGTTCGCGGACAGCGTGCTGGTGTGCGTGACCCCGGCCGCGCCGCCGGCCCCCGTCACCGACGTCGTGGTGACGACGCTGGCCGACGGCGAGCAGGTGCTGGTGGAGACCCTCGCGGCCGACGGGTTGGAGCACGCCGTGGACCAGACCGAATGCCGCGGCCGGCGGCGCATCACGTGGTCGGATGACGGCGCGCGCCTGTACACGCGGGCGGAGCTCACCTGCAACGCGCGAGACGACGGCCGCCGGCTGTCCGGTGTCGGGCTGATGGCCGACGCCAGGACCTGGCTCGCGATCGAGCTGGTGGAGGCGGGAGAACGGGCCGCGGTCACCGTGAGACGCTACCGCCGCACGGGCGACGTCACGACCCTGAGCGCGGCCGGCCCGACCCTCACCGCCGACCTGCTGGCGCGGGCGCGGGCGGCGGCGATCCGGACCGGCGACGCCGACCTGTCCATCGACGCGGTCATCGAGGCCGCCGCCGCCCTCGAGGCCCCCGTGCTCGAAGCGCTGCTCGTGGAGACCGGGACGTGGTTCGATCTCGACGGACGCACCCTGATCCAGCTCGACGACGGGGGCGTGCCGGGGAACATCACCGACATGCTGGTGGCGCTCTCGTTCCCGGACGACTTCGAGGTGCGCCGCTCGGCGACGGGCGGCGGGGGCGGCGGGGGCGGGTTCCTGGGCAGCTGGGGCGGCTACGGCTACGACAACTGGTATCCGTACTACGCGGCGCCGTTCGGCTACTACTACGGGTGGTCCCCCTACCGCTCCCTGTACGGTTGGGGCGACTACTACTACCTGGACCCGGGCTACTACGGCGGGCCGGGATCGATCAGCACGGACCCGCCCGACATCGGCGAAGGGCGGATCTACGAGGGATACGGCTACACCCGGGTCGCCACGCGGCAGGACGGCGGGGGTCGCCGCGCCCAGCCGCGGGGATCGGGCGGGGGCGGGGTCTTCGGCGGCGGCGGCGGGTCGAGTGGAGGAGGCTCGTCGGGCGGCGGCGGCGGATCGAGCGGGGGCGGAAGCGTCAGCTCGGGCGGCTATACGTCGTCGGGCGGCGGCGGCTCCGTCGGCACCGCCACGCCGCGCTAGAGCCGGACCCATCGTCGCCCGGCTCCCGCCGGGCGCCAACCGAACCTGCAGGGGCCTGCGCCGCTCTGGCGCAGGCCCCTCGTCCCAGCAGCCCGTGGTGGAAGTCCCGCTGCATTCGAGCAGCGATGCATCCCGCCGAGGCGCCCGCCTCACACCTCGTCAGGCGGGCGCCTCGGCGGTTCGCGAGCGCCCTCCGGGCGCGGTGCAACGCGAGGTCCACCACGGGCTGCTGCTAGTCCCACTCCTTCTCGATGCCGTGGCCCCGATCGGGGTCGCCGTGCAGCGGCGTCACGAACCCGAGCAGGCATCCGTCCGAGCCGTCCCTGAGGCGGTGGCAGCGCACCCGGATGGGGTCGCCCGGCAGCACGTCGTCGGGCTCGATGCCGTTGCGGCGGAGCCCCACGGGGGTGGTGGCCTCCATGGCCCACAGGGTGGGCTCGGCGCCGTCCCCTTCGCCGGGGACCTCGAGGAAGATCCAGGAGTGCGGGTTGATCAGGTGAACCTCCCTGACCGTACCCTCGAGGTGCGTGAAGTCGGTGAGCTCGTAGTTCCCGTGGGAATGATGCGCGCCGCCCGGAAGGGCGATGACGGCCGCGCCGAGGAGCCCCAGGAGTGTGCGCCGTAGAACGGTGCAGACTCCTGCCAGGGTTGGTTGGGCGGCGAGCGGAGCCGCAGGCGACGCTCTCCGGGCCAGGCGGAGGCGCGCGCATACGCGGCGGGCCGACCGCATCGCCGGCGTCGATATCCTGGTCGAGGTGCTGAAAGGCATCATCTGACTCGCGGAGGCGGCGGAAAGCCGTTGACGTAGACGCGCTCGTAGCGGAGAGGATTGCCGTCGGCGTCGAGGAACCGCAACGACTGCTGGAACAGCTCGGGACCGAACCGGCCCGGGGGCGCCGTCGCCTCGAGGATGTAGAGCCGGTCCTCGTGCATGTAGATGGCCGCGAACGTCCGGGAGCCGTCCGCGTTGGTGAGCTGGAGGTGCCGGCCCTCGACGAGGTCCACGAAGTTCCAGCCGAAGAACGTCGGCGTCGTGTCCCGCCCGAGGAAGCCCCAAGTCGCGTAGTCCATGGCGCCGCGGACGTCGACGATCCACGATCCCACGCCGGTGTAGGTCGCGCCCGAGCAGCCGGTGTGGGCGTCGGGCGGACAGTTCTTCGCGCGTTCGGCGTGGATGCTCTCGGCGTCGCCGTAGTCGACCACGGTGACCGAGTAGCGGGCCGCGCCGTCCTCGTAGGCGTGCACGCGGGCCGGGAACTCGGCCTCGTACTCCGACGTGTAGGCGAGCTCCTCCACGGTCGGCTCGCCGGGGAAATTGACGCTGAAGGAATCCACCCGGCTGGCGTACTCGGCCCACCCCTGGGCGAAGAGCGGCCCGGCGCCGCACAGGATCAACGCGGCCGGAACGAATCGCATGTGGCGCATGTGTCGTCCTCCCGACGGCTTGGCACGCCGCGCGTCGCGGTCGGACCCATGCTGCCAGAAAACGGCGCTCGTGCACAGCCCCGAATGCAGCGGCTACACCACCCGGGCGGCGCGCAAGGCAGCGACCTCGGGTGCCGAGTATCCGAGTTCGCCGAGCAACGCGTCCGTGTGCTCGCCGAGGACCGGCGCCCGCGTCCGGATGCCGGGCGCGCCCGCGGGCAGCGAGAACGGTGTGTCCGCGACGGGAGCCGGGGCCGGGGCGCCCGGAAACGCCAGCGCCCTGAGCATCCCGACCGCCGCCACGTGGGGATCGTCGAGCGTCTGCTGCGGCGACAGCACCGGGCCGGCGGGAATGCGGGCCTCCTCGAGCGCGGCCAGCGCCTCCGCCGTCGTCCGCCCGGCGCACCACTCGGCCATCCGGCCGCTGATCACCTCGCCGTGGTCGCCGCGCGCCATGTCGTCGCGGAACCGGGGGTCGTCCACCCACTCCGGCACGCCGACCAGCGCCGCCCACTTCTCGAACAGGGGCTGGCCGATGGTCTGCACGAGAATCCAGCCGTCGCGCGTGCGGTGGGTGTCGGACGGCGCCGACACCTGGCTCCGGTTCAGCGAGGCGACGCGATCGGGCGCGTGCACCGCCTGCTCGATCAGCGCCGCGTTGGCGACGGTGAGGGCCGTCCCGAGCAGGGACCCTCGCACCTCCTGGCCGCGGCCGGTGCGCTCGCGCGCCATCAGCGCGGCCAGGGTGCCGACGGCGGCCGAGAGCGCGGTCGCGAAGTCGACCCACGGCACGTAGCTCTTCGTGGGCTGGCCCGGGTCGCCCGACAGGTACATCGACCCCGACATCGCCTGCCCGACGCCGTCGAAGCCGACCTTGTCCGAGTACGGCCCCCCCGCCCCGAACGCCGACACGCTGGTCAGGACGATGCGGTCGTTGACGGCCGCGAGCGACGCGTGGTCGAGCCCCAGCGCCCGCAGGGCGGGGTCGGGCAGGTTGGCCACCACCACGTCCGCCCCCTCGACGAGACGGCGCAGCACCGCCCGCCCTTCCGGCTTCAACGGGTTCAGGGTCATGCCCCGCTTGTTGCGGTTGACCTGCATGAAGAGCGCCCCGTCGCCGGCCGGGGTCAGGGGCACGAGGAAGCGGTCTTCCCCGCCCCGGACCTTCTCGACGCGCACCACGTCGGCCCCGAGGTCCGCGAGCAGGGCCGCGCAGAACGGCCCCGCGATGTAGCGGCCGAAGTCGAGCACCCGGACCCCGTCGAGAACACTCTGCATTGGCAGCGGCGCCTCCTCTGTCCGACGCCGGTCCGGTCGATGCCGTCAGGCGACCGATGCCGTCGAGGTCACCCGCGCCGCCGACCGCGCCTGAAAGAGGCGGCCATCGCCGGTTCGGCCGTTCGCAGTGACGGGCGGGTGCGGCCTGCACGACGGCCGGCCCGGGCCGGTGACGCAATGCTATTCGCGGCCCTGCCCCGCGTTCTCGCCGGCGCGGTCGGGGTCGCGCACCGTCAGGACGGGACAGGGCGCGCGCCGGACCACGTCGGCTGCCACGCTGCCGAGCAGCAACTGCCGGACGGCGCCGCGCCCGCGGGTCCCCATGACGATCAGGTCGATGCGGTGCTCGCCGGCGTAACGCACGATGCCGTCGACCGGGGGCCCGATCTCGACGGTCGTACGTACCGGCAACGCCGTCTGCTCGTCGCCCGGGCACAGGCGGGCGAGCTTCGCCTTCGCCTCGTCGACCCAGCGGCGCTGGACCTCGGTCTCGGAGAACCCCCACAGCGCCTCGGTCCCCGGGCTGACGTCGGCGTCCGTCACCACGTGCAGCAGGTGGAGGGCCGAGCCGCACCGTCGGGCCAGGTCCCGGGCGTAGGTCAGGGCCAGCCCGGAGGCGTCGCTGAAGTCGGTCGCAACGAGAATGGTCTTGGGCGGAATCATGGTCGGGAAGGAAAGGCGCTTCGCGCGGCAAGCAGGCTCTCGACCGCGGGCCGGTCGGCGGGTCCGAGGCCGACGTGGTGGAACCGGACCAGCCCGCCGGGGTCGATCAGGACGTTCCCGCCCTGCTGCCTGGTGTCAACACGCGGCAGGCGGGGAAGCCGTCCGAGGCGGGCCTCGCGCCAGTAGGCGCGGAAGGTCGCCGGTCCCCACAGATGCCGGAGCCGCGCCTTCCGCATCGCGTAGGCGCGATAGAGGCGGCGTTCGGTGTCGACGAGCAGTGGCCAGCGCAGCCCGGTCTCGGCCGCGTAGGCGCGGGCCGCCGCCGCGTCCTCGAACGTCACGGCCAGCGGCTGAACCCCGAGCCGCTGGAGCTCTTCCTCCGCCTGCTGCAACTGCAGCAGATGCCGCCGGCACGGCAGTCAGAACAGGTGACGGTGCATCACCAGCAGCAGCCATCGGCCGCGGTACTCGTCGAGCCGGTGCACCCGACCGTCCGCGTCGGCCAGCTCGAACGGAACCGCGGGACGGCCGACGAGCAGCGAAGTCATCCCGATCTGGCCCGCCAATCGTCGCCTGACGCCTCCGCTTGGCGCCGGACCAACCCTCCCGGCGTCCGCACCGTTGCACGGCGCAGAGTCCTGCGCCGTCCTCCGGCGGAAACCTGCGACGGACCGACCGGGGGCCACGCCGTCCGTCGAGCGCTTCTGACGCCCTCGACCTGCCGCCAGGACGCCGCTCCAGCCGCGGTCTGTCAGTTCATCACGTACTTGTGCAGCTCCGGCTTCACGGTGTCGGCAACCCAGATGTCCCCGTTCGGGGCCATCGTCATGTAGTGCGCCTCGCCGAACTCGCCGAGGCCCTTGCCCGGCTGTCCGTTGGCGCCCACCGCCTTGCCGTTCTCGTCGAGCTTGAGAATCTCGCCCGCGAACCCGCTGACCATGTACATCGTCCCGTCGTCGTGGATGTGCAGGCCGCACGGCAGGCCCTTGTAGGCCCACTCCTCGATGTAGGCCCCGTCGGCGTCGAAGATCTGCACCCGCCGGTTCTGCCGGTCGGCCACGTAGAGGAGCCCCGCGTCGTCGACCACGATCGAGTGCGGCGTGTCGAACTCGCCCGGCGCGGTGCCCTGACCGCCCCACGCCTTGATGAACGAGCCGTCGGGGGCGAACTTCACCAGCCGCGGGATGCCGCGCCCGTGCCCCACGAGCACGAAGATCTCGCCGGCCGCGTTGATGGTCAGGTCCGTCGGCTCGGTCAGCAGCCCCTCCTCGGGCTCGCCGGCCTTGCCGTGGGTGCCGATGGTCATCAGCACCTTGCCGTCGGGGTCCATCTTTCGCACGGTGTTCCCGTTGACGTCGGCGGTCCAGATGTTGCCGTCGGGGTCGAGCCGCAGGCCGTGGGGCCGGATGTACTCGCCCTGCCCCCACGACCGCACGAAGCTGCCGTCCGGATTGAACTCCATCAGCGGGTTGGGCCCGCGGTTGAAGACGAGCAGGGTGTTCTTCGTGGTCCAGACGACGCTCGACGGCGCCCCCATCTCCTGGTCGGCGGGAATCTCGAGACCATGCGGCACCGGGTGGTACCCGAGGTCGGGCGCGTCCTCCATCTGCGCCGGGTCCGGCGCGTCGAGAACCTGGGCGCCGGCGACGGCGGCGAGACCCAGCGTGGCGGCGAAAAGGGGCGCGAGCGTCCGGAGCAGGCGGACTGGCAGCATGGCGGCTCCTCGGAAAGTGGTCCTGCGAATCGCCCGCATTGTAGCACCGTCGCGGGGGTGGTCTCGGGAGCCCCGGCCGGGGCGACATCCACCCGCCAACCGCCCTCCGGCCCCCGCGATACGCTCCTGCCGCATCCCGGGAGTCCGCGCCTCCTCCTCACTCGAGCCGCGGCTTCCGCCGCCGGATGCGCCGCGGCAGACTGTCGAGATCGAGCAGCAGGCCGGTCTCGTCGCGCGAGACGTCCAGGAGGTCATCCAGCCGGTGCAGCTCGCCCAGGGCCAGGAGCGCCATGGCGAACGTCCCGATCGAAACCCCGCTTCACCCTTGCATCCCGTCAAGCTTCGGTCGGCCGTCGCGGGTTCATGGAAGACCGCAGCGACGGCGTCGGCGTCGGGCAGGCGCCGGACTCCATGGCGTGGACGGCGGTGTACCATGGGCCGATTCCGGCTCGCTGCACGGCGTCATGCGGGACCGGGCGACCAGAGGATGGCGACCGAGAGCAAGGCCGCGCGCCTTCGGCTTCTCCGCGAACGCGGACGGCTCGGCCGCAGCATGCCACACGGCGGAGTCCGGTACTGGATCGGTCACCACCGCGAGTCGGGACTCCTGATATTCGACCCCCACGCACAACGAGAGGTCGAGACCGGGAAGGTCCGACTGTTCAGCGTGACGGATCGCGAGAGCCGCCTGTTCATGCTGGACATGGCCAGAACCCGCTCGCTCTGGTCATCGCCCGACAGCCACGTCGAAGAGATGCGGAGGGCCGTCGTCGAGTACGGCCGAGCCCGAGAGCGCCAGCGAGAGACGCACTGCTACTGGTGCCGGCGCGACATCAACTCCGTGGACTTCTCCCTCTGCCGGCGATGCGGCTGGATCAGATGCGCTTGCGGGCACTGCGGCTGCCGCTACCGGGGCCAGCGAACGGCCGGCGGTGATCAGGATCGCGACCACCAACCGATCAGGTCCGCTCTGGGAACGTGAGAGGAATCGGCGGCGGGCAACGCGCGGGCAGAGGTCGTCGTCCGCAGTGCTCAGAACAGACCGCCTCGATCCGGGACGTGAGCTCGATGCCCTCGACAGGCTGCTAACGCCCTGTTCTTGAGTGCCCGCGACATCGGGGTGTGGTTGTTCCAATCTGTTGCAGACGGCGGCGGCTCGACCGTGAAGGAGATCTCCCTGGACGAAGAAAGCGGCGGCCTCCATCCATCTGGATTCGACGCCGTCGCGAGACAGCTGCACAACGACTGGGCGAGGCTCCCGGCCCCACGAGGAAACGAGCAGTGAACGGCTTCGCCGACGCCGTTCGTTCCAGGCTCGCTCCATCTCTGCCTGGTCGACGGCGTCGACAGCATCGACAAAGGCAAGTGCGGCGCATCGCTCGCGGAAGCCCCTCATCCACGGGCATCGTCGACCTCGGCGATTCCGGGTCACCGTTGGGCCCCACCGGCGTCAAGTGCGATTTCCTCTTCTTCGCCGACCCGGCTGGATTGCGCCGATCGAAGTCAAGGACAGCGAGCCCAACGTTTCATCGGCGATCAAGCAGCTGCAGGCCGGCGGCAAGGCCGCTGAGGAACTGGCGCCCAGTGGTGTCGCCGTCACCTTCCGGCCCGTGCTGGTGTCCAAGAGCCTGCGAACCCACAAGCGGAATTGAGCTGAGAGGGGCGGCGGTGCGATTCCGCAAGCACCGGGAGCGGGTGCAACGTCTTGCCCGCGGCGATTCGCTGACCGAGGCACTCGGGAACTGGTGACGGGCGCACACCGCGCGTGCCCGCTGCCGCTCCCCGGGGGCTGGACATCGGACGCGGTCCGTGGCACAAGAGCAGGAGCCGCGGAGCGCCGGCAGAGGCGCTCCGCCGCCGGCACGCCGATTGCTTGTAGCACTGCCGGTCGAGGCGGGTTCTCGCAGCCGCCGGCCGGAAGGGACCGACGACGATGGACGCGACGATGTTGGCGGTGTTCGGGACGGGGCTGACGGCCATCGGGACGACGATTGCGCTGTTCACGGCGCTGTGGCGCGTGCAGGGGAACCGGTTCGACGCGCTGGAGCGGCACGTCGACCACCGTTTCGAGGCCGTCGACAAGCAGTTCGAGGCCGTCGACAAGCGGTGGACCGAGCGCTTCGAGATGGCGGAAAGGGCAAGCCGCGAGCGCTTCGAGATGGCGGAAAAGGCAAACCGCGAGCGTTTCGAGATGGCGGAAAGGGCAAGCCGCGAGCGCTTCGAGGCGATGGACGCCAAGTGGACGGAGCGCCTCGACGCGATGGACGCCAAGTGGACGGAGCGCCTCGACGCGATGGACGACAGGTGGACGGATCGCTTCGGGGGCATGGACCGTCGGCTCGACGGGGTCGAGAGGCAGAGCCAAGCGACCCACGAGGCGGTCTGCGCCCTCAACGGCCGGTTCGACGACCTCTACCGCCACCTGCTCGACGCCGCGCCGCAGGGGGGGCAGCCCCGCCCCGCAGCCGGGTAGCCGGCGGCACTCACTGGTCGGAATCCCGCACGGAGGGTCGGGCGCCGAGCTCGAGGAGCAGCCGCTCCATCTCGGGCCAGCGCTTGCCGGTGTTGGAGTAGAACACGCCCTCGGCCATGATCAGGGGGGTCCAGCCCTTCCCGTTCACCGCTTCCAGGTCGCCCCCCTGGTCGAGCAGGAACCGCACCAGCGGCTCGTACCCGCGGATGATCGCCCCGTGCAGGGCGGTGTCGCCGTTGGCGTCGATGGTGGTCACGACGTCGCCCAGCTCGAGCATCAGCTCGACCGCGGCCAGTGCCTCGGCGTTGGTGCCGGGGCTCTCCCCCACCGCCCAGATGCCGACCCCCGCCGCGACCATCAGGGGCGTGGTGCCGTCCTCGTTCGGCAGCAACGGGTCCGCCCCCAGGGCCACGAGCAGCCGCATCAGCTCCGCGTCGGCCGCCTTCGCGGCCAGCAGGAACGGGGTCGCGCCGACCCGGTTCAGGACGTTGCGGTAGCCACCGGCGGTGCCCGAGCCGTCGCCGCCGCGCGGCTCCTTCGCCTGCCGCGCGTCGAGGTCGGCGCCGTGGGCGGCGAGGGCGCGGACGAAGTCGAGGTCGGAGACGAGGCCGGTGGGGATGGGGGCCGGGTTGTTGAAGCCGAGGTTCGGCCGGCGGGCCCACACGAGCTGGTGCAGCGCCGTCCACCCCTGCTCGGCCGCGTTGGGGTCGGCCCCCTGGTCGAGCAGCCAGACCCCTGTGTCGTAGTGGGCGTTGAGGGTCGCGAGGCACAGGGCGCTCATGCCGTCGGGCAGGGTGTCGTTCACGTCGGCCCCGGCCGCGGCGAGCACCCGCAGCACGTCCCGCCGGTCGTGGCGGACCGCAAAAAGCAGCGGCGTGAAGCCCCCGGCGGAGCGCGCGTGCACGTCGGCGCCGCCCGCCACCAGCTCCAGGACCGCCCCGGTGTTGCCCTCGATGGCCGCCCACATCAGCGCCGTCTGCCCGCGCCATCGTTCGGCCGCGTCGACCTCGGCCCCGTGCCGCAGCAACGCCCGCACCGCGCCGGGCCGGCCGGCCCGGGCCGCCCGCAGGAGCGGACTCTCGCCCTCGGGTAGGCCGGCGTTCGGATCGGCGCCCGCCTCAAGCAGCAGCTCGAGCATCTCGGCGCTGCCGTTGGTGGCGGCCACCAGCAGCGGGGTCGCGCCGTACCGATTCGTCAGCCCGGGGCGTGCGCCCGCCTCGATCAGCAGGCGGGCCGAGTCGAGGTCGTCGCGGTTGGCGGCCCAGTGCAACGGCGTCGTACCGTCGAGGGACGGCTGATCCGGATCGGCGCCCCCCGCGAGCAGTGCGCGAGCCTCGGCGACGTCCCCGGCGCGCACCGCATCGATCAGCGGCGCCTCGACCCGCGCCGAGGCGGGCGTCGCCGCCAGACACGCCGCGGCCACCAGACACGCCGACATAGCCGATTCACGCATGCGCACGCGTTTCACCCCACTTGGCTCCCGCAGGTTCCGGATCGACCGCCAGCGCTCACGCCCGGCACTCGCGGACGCGCCACCACCAGAAGCATGCGAGGAATTCCCGCTGCATTCCGAGCGGCGAGTCATCCAGCCTGACTGCGGGGTGGACGGACTGTACAGCAGTTCGCGGCTTCCATTTGCCCAAAGCGCCCTGCCCCATGCCTTGCCCAACACGGCGCTCTCTTGCCGGCGGCGCGGCCACAGCCCACTAGCGCACTCGCCGCTCTCCGGCGCAACGTGGGTACCGCCACAGGGCTTCCGGGGAGCGGGCGCACCGCTCTCGGCGCCACGCCCACCAAGACCCGGTCAGATGTCCGCCAGCTCCTTGATGCGCCCCGTCGCGTCGCCGAAGTTCCCGGCCGACACCCCGACCTTGTCGAGCATGCTGACGAGCAGGTTGTTCACCGGGGTGTCCTTCGGGTAGAGCAGGTGCCGCCCGCCCTTCAGGCGCCCGGCGCCGCCGCCGACCACGATCTCCGGCAGGTCGAAGTGCGCGTGGTCGTTGCTGTCGCCGAGCCCGCCGCCGTACATCACCATGGAGTGGTCGAGCACCGAGCCCGCCCCGTCCGGCGCCTTCCGCAGGCTCTCGAGCAGGTGGGTGAACAGGCCCACGTGGTAGGTGTTGATGCGCGCGAGCTTGTCGAGCTTCTCGGGATCGTTCCGGTGGTGCGACAGACCGTGATGGGGATCGGGCACGCCGAGGTGGGGATAGGTCCGTCCCCCCAGCTCCCGGCCGAGCATGAACGTGAAGACGCGGGTGATGTCGGCCTGCCACGCCAGCGAGACCAGGTCGTACATCAGCCTGACGTGGTCCTCGAAGTCGTCGGGGATTCCGACGGGGCGGGCCAGGGCCGGCAGCTCGGCGTCGGCGCTCTGCGCCTCCGACAGGGTGATGCGCCGCTCCAGGGCCCGGATCGAGTCGAGGTACTGGTCGAGCCGGGCCCGGTCGCCGGCCCCGATCGAGCGCTCGAGGTTCGCCAGATCGTCGGTGACCGAGTCGAGGATGCTGCGGTCGCGCCGCATCTCCGCCACCCGCTGCTCGGTCGTGCCGCCGTCGCCGAAGAGCCGCTCGAAGACCACCCGCGGGTTGTTCTCCATCGGCAGCGGCGTTGTCGGCGAGCGCCACGCCACGGTGTTCAGGTAGACGCAGCTGTAGCCGTTCTCGCAGTTGCCGACGAGCCCGTCGAGATCGATGGCGAGCTCGAGCGACGGCAGCGGCGTATCGCGGCCGATGTGCTGCGCCGCGAGCTGGTCGGCGGTCGTCCCCGCCCGCACGTCCGAGCCCTCGGTCTGCTTCGGATGGATCCCGTTCAGCCACGTCGAGCTGGCCCGGGAGTGCTCGCCGTTGCCGTCTCCGAGGGGCTCGGCCTGCCCGTGGGCGAGGCCGCTCACCACCGTGAGCTGGCTGCGGTACGGCTCGAGGGGCTGCAGGATGCGGGACAGGGCGAACCCGGGCCCGGTCTCAACCGGCGTCCACTCCTGCATCACCGCGCCGTTGGGGATGTAGATGAACCCGAGCCGGCGCACGGGCCGCGCCGCCGTCCGGGCCTCCGCCGTGAGGGCGGGCACCATGGCGTCGAGCAGGGGCAGGGCGACGGTGGCGCCGAGGCCGCGCAGGAACGTCCGGCGGGGCAGCGACAGCTTTCGGATCATCATGACCGGGTTCTCCTCATCTGGAACGGCGGGCTCTTGACGACACCCAGGATGAGCGACGAGAAACGGTGTCCGCCGGCGGCGGCCTCGCGGGTGATGGCGCGGATGGCCGGCGCGTCGTGGTGCTCGACCCCGCGGCCGAGGGCATAGATCAGCAGCTTCTCGGTCAGGGTGGTGACGAAGAGGTCGGGGCGGCCCAGCAGCGCCTCGCGCAGCCCCGCCGCCCCCTCGAAGACGGTGCCGTCGGGCAGCACGCCGGAGGCGTCGATGGGGGCGTTGGCCTCGTTGCGGGTGCGGTAGCGCCCCACCGCGTCGAACTGCTCGAGGGCGAAGCCCGGCGGGTCCATCAGCCGGTGGCAGCTCGCGCACACGGGATTGGACCGGTGCTGCTCCATCGCCTCGCGCATCGACACGGCGGCGCCGTCGCTGGTGGTCTCCTCGAGCGACGGGACGTCGGGCGGGGGCAACGGGGGCGGCGTGCCGAGCAGGTTCTCGAGCACCCACTTGCCGCGCAGCACCGGCGACGTCCGGGTCGGATAGGCCGTCGCCGCGAGGATGCTGCCGTGGCCCAGCAGCCCCCGGCGCGACGAGTCGGGCAGGCTGACGCGCCGGAAGTGGCTGCCGTAGACGTTGGGCATGCCGTAGTGGCGCGCGAGCCGCTCGTTGACGAAGGTGTAGTCCGCGGTCAGGAAGTCGAGGACGCTGCGGTCCTCGCGCAGCACGCTGGCGAAGAACAGCTCGGTCTCGCGCTGGAACGAACGCCGCAGGGCCTCGCCGAAGTCGGGGAACAGGTCCTCGTCGGGGGTCAGGGCCCGCACGTTGCGCAGGTAGAGCCACTGCCCCGCGAAGTTCTCGACGAGGGCGTCGGCCCGCGGGTCGGCGAGCATGCGGTGGACCTGCGCCTCGAGCACCTCGGGCCGGTGCAGCGTCCCCGCCTCGGCGAGGTCGAGCAGCTCGTCGTCGGGGATGCTGCTCCACAGGAAGAAGGACAGCCGCGACGCGAGCTCGAGGTCGGGGACGCGGTACGGCTTGCCCGGCGCCGCGCCGTCCGGCTCGCGCGCCACCCGGAACAGGAAGTCGGGGCTCGCGAGCAGCCGCCGCAGCCCCAGCTCGACGCCCGCCTCGAAGCCGCCCTCGGCCCGTCCCTGCTCGTAGAAGTCGAGGAGCACCGCGAGGTCGCGCCCGGTGACGGGCCGGCGGTAGGCGCGGCGGGCGAGGGTCGAGAAGATCTCCCGCGCGCAGGCCGCCTCGTCGGCGGCGTCGCGCGACGCGGGGCGGCAGACGAAGATGCGGTCGCGGCTGGGCGTGCCCTGGACCGGCCGGGCCCCGCTCGCCTCGAACGGGCCGGCGACGGTGACGCTGCCGACGTAGGGCTGATAACGGGTGTCGCCCCCGGTGATGCTGGTGTAGGGGCGCAGGAACGGCTGCCGCAGGGTCTCGGCGTAGGCCGACGTCTTCTGGTGGAACGTCACCTGCACCGTGCGCGGCCCCGCCCGCACCGGCGCCCGCACCTCCCAGCCGTCGTCGACCGCCCGCTGGCGGGCCAGCCACGCCTGGTACTCGGGGTCGCTGCGCGCGGCCCCCGGCGGCGGGGGCTCGCCGACCGTGAACGTCTCGAGGAGCTCGCCGTCCAGGCTCACCTCGAGTCGGTGCGGCGTGTCGAACGGCTTGAGGGTGCCGCTGGCATCGCGCGAGAGCTGCACGCGGATGCCGTACACCGCGTCTTCGGGGAACGTGAAGTCGAAGCGGGTGCCGCCGCGGGTGCCGAACGGCAGCCCGTCGACCCGCACGTCCTGTGTCAGGTCGGTGACGAGGCGGAACGTCTCGGCCGTCGCCGACGGGGCCGGCCGCCCGACGGCGAGGCGGCTGATCTTCTTCGCGGCCGACAGGTAGCGTTCGAGCAGGGTCGGCGAGATGCCGAGCACGCCGGCGATGTTGTCGAAGCCGTAGCTGCCGTCGTCGGCCGGCAGCAGCGCTGCGACGTCGACGTCGAGGGCCAGCAGGTCGCGGACGACGTTGTGGTACTCGCTGCGGTTCAACCGGTGGAAGGTGTCGGTGCGCCCCGGGTCGGGGTGCCGCGCCGCCGCCGCGTCGAGCTCCGTCTCGAGCCAGGCGGTGAACGCCTCGTAGGTCGCGGCGTCCGGGCGCGGCCGGGGGGCGGGGGGCATGGCCCCGGCCCGCAGCTTCCGCACCACCTTCTCCCAGATCTCGGGATGGGAGCCCACGTCGCCGACGTCGGCGGTGTCGAGGGTCAGGTCGGCGACCCGCATCCGCTCGTTGTGGCAGGCGACGCAGTAGCGGTCGACCAGGGCCCGCTCGGCCGAC
Organism: Vicinamibacterales bacterium; assembly: GCA_965207675.1. GTDB lineage: Bacteria > Acidobacteriota > Vicinamibacteria > Vicinamibacterales > UBA8438 > JAJEEA01. The sequence continues at coordinate 1,247,299 of CBDBMY010000010.1, read as the reverse complement.
GCGCCGCCGCCCGACGCCGGCTGCGCGGCCGCACCCGCCGCCCCGAGCGCCATGGAGCCGACCGTGAACGCCGCGGCCGTCCGTGCCAGGAGCCTCCACATCGATCCGCTCACCCCTCAATCTCCCCCAATCGGGCCGGAAACGCGCAGAGGGATCCTACACCAGGAGTCGGCACCGTGGAACGGCGCGGGCTCCCGGAGGGCTGGTTGGGCGCCGGGCGGAGCCGGAGCCGACGATTGGCGGGCTATTCTCGCGTGACCGCGCCCCACCCGAGGCGTGAGCCGTCGGGGCCGCGTTTCGATATGATAGGCGCGATCACGCCATCATCTGTCACAGTCCACGAGGAAGAACACCATGAAGACCAGCTCACGCGCGCGGCTCGGCGTCTCGCTCGCCTTCTCCGCCGTGGCGGCGCTCACCGTGGCCGCCGGGCTCGGCGCGCAGCCCGACTTCTCCGAGGTCGTGATCTCGACCCACCACGTCGCCGGCACCGTGCACTACCTGGAGGGCCGCGGGGGCAACATCGGCCTGTCGATCGGCGACGAGGGGGTGGTCATGATCGACGACCAGTTCGCGCCCCTCAGCGAGCGCATCTACGCCGCCGTCCAGGGCATCTCGAACGGCGACATCCGCTTCCTCATCAACACCCACGTCCACGGCGACCACACCGGGGGCAACGCGAACTTCGCGGCGATGGGCGTACCCATCATCGCCCAGGACCGCGTGCGCAGCCGGCTCGCGGTGAACCAGCCGCCAGAGGCCCTGCCCGTCCTGACCTACAGCGAGGACGTCACCATCCACCTCAACGGCGAGGAGGTGCACGTCATCCCGATGCCGCCGGGGCACACCGACGGCGACAGCATCATCCACTTCGTCGACTCCGACGTCATCCACACCGGCGACATGTTCCGCACCGTGGCGTTCCCGGTCATCGACCGCGGCAACGGCGGCACCCTGACGGGCACCATCGACTCGCTCGGCGTCCTCGCCGGCATGGCGGGGCCCGACACCAAGATCCTCCCCGGCCACGGGGTCATCTCGGGCCGCGGGGACGTCATCGAGTTCCGCGACATGGTCATCACCGTCGCCGGCCGCGTCGAGGAGCTCGTGAAGGGAGGTGCGGGCAGCTACGACGAGGTCCTGGCGGCCGACCCGACGGCCGAGTACAACGCCAAGTGGGGCGACCCGAACCGGTTCCTCACCGCGGTCTACGAGGAGATTGCCGGGGACTGAGCCGGACAGCCTTCCGGCCCCGTCCAGCCGGGGCGCCCGATCCGCGGCTTGGCAGCCACTGGAGTTCGCGGCCCGGGGCTCAGACTCCACGGGCGATGCGTCACCGGGAAGCAGCACGGGGCCTCGCCACGGTCTACGCGGCCCGGCGGCGCCGGCCCTCGGAAACGGGAGGTGACATGCAAGGTCTGCGAATGCGGCTAGTCGGCGCCGGGGCGGCGCTCGTGCTGGCAGCCAGCCTGGGTCTGGCCCAGGACACCGCGCCCACGCGGGTTCTCTCGGCGCGCGACACGCTGCGCATCGACCAGGTGGGCAGCCCCGCCCTCTCGCCCGACGGCGAGTGGGTCGCCTACACGGTGCGGTCGCGCGACATGGACGACCCCGACCTCGAGGCGGTCACCCACGTCTGGCGCGTGCGCGTCGACGGCACCGGCAACCGCCAGCTCACCCGCGGGCCGAAGAGCGCCACCGCGCCGGCGTGGTCGCCCGACGGCGAGGTCGTCGCGTTCCTCGCCGCCCGCGGCGAGGGCGAGGACGCGAAGACGCAGGTGCACTTCCTGTACGCCGACGGCGGCGAGGCGTGGCAGGTCACCGGGCACGACGAGCCGGTGCAGTCGTTCGAGCTCGCGCCGGACGGCTCGGCCCTCCTCTTCACGGCGCGCGATCCGCTCCCCGAGGAGGAGGAGAAGCGGCGCGAGGAAGAGGGCGACGCCGAGGTCGTCGACGCCCTGCACCGGATGACCCACCTCTGGGTGCACGACCTGGAGACGTCCGAGACGCGGCGGCTGACCGGGGGCGACTTCACGGTGCGCAACCCCGACTGGTCGCCCGACTCGACGCAGGTCGCCTTCGAGACGCGGCCCAATCCGACCGCCAACGACAATTGGCGGAGCGACGTCCGGGTCGTCGACGTGGCATCCGGCGAGCGGCGGCTCCTCCACGAGAACGGCGGCAGCGACACGTCGCCGCGCTGGTCGCCCGACGGCCGGACCATCGCGTTCTCCTCGAACGCGACCGCCTCGAGCAACACGCAGCACAACGAGCTCTACCTGGCCGACATGAACGGGGGACCCACGCGCGTCCTCCTGGAAGACGTCGACCGGCAGTTCACCACCCCCATCTGGTCGGCGAACGGACGGTTCGTGTACTGGTCCACCGGCGAGGGCACGTCGACCAACCTGTTCAGGGTCAGCATCGAGTCGGGCGCGGTGATCACGGCGTCGGCCCCGGGCGGGCGCAACGGCGCGTGGACGCTCTCGGACGACGGCACGCGGTGGGCGTGGGTCCGCACCGGCCCCGACCGGCCCGGCGAGATCTACACGGCGACCATGAACGGCGAGCCGGTGCGGCTCACCGACGCCAACGCGTGGCTCGGCGACGAGGGCGTGCAGCTCGGCGCGGTCGAGACGGTGCGCTGGACCAACAGCGACGGCGAGACGGTCGAAGGGGTGCTGACCAAGCCCGTCGGCTACGAGGAGGGCCGCGCGTATCCGTTCATCGTCAACCCCCACGGCGGCCCGACCGGGGCGTCGCTCGAGGCGTTCAACGCAGCCGCCCAGTTCTTCGCGGGCAACGGCTACGTCGTCCTCCAGCCGAACTTCCGCGGCAGCACCAACTACGGCCAGGCGTTCGTGAACGCCAACATCGACGCCTGGGGCGTCACCGACTACGACGACGTGATGACCGGGGTGGACCACGCCGTCGCCATGGGGTGGGCCGACCCCGACCGCCTCGTCTGCTACGGGTGGAGCTACGGCGGGTACCTGTCGGCGTGGATCGTCACGCAGACCGACCGGTTCAAGGCGGTGTCGCCGGGCGCCGGCCTCACCAACCTGTTCAGCATGTACAGCACCAACGACATCCAGGACTACCTGGCGTCGTTCTTCGGCGGGACCCCGTGGACCGCCACCGAGAACTACCGCGAGCACTCGCCCATCACCTTCGCGGCCGACGTGACGAGCCCGGTGCTGCTGATGCACGGCGGCAGCGACACCCGGGTGCCGCCCGAGCAGTCGGTCGAGTTCTACCGGGCGCTACGGGACCTCGGCAAGGACGTCACCTTCGTCCGCTTCCCGCGCGAGGGGCACGGCATCGTCGAGCCGCTGCACCAGGTGGATCGGCTGCGGCGCTGGGCCGCGTTCTTCGGCGAGCACGTCGACAACCCGCCCGTCAGCGAGAGCCAGCCCCACGAGGCGGAGACCACCGAGGACGAGGACGGCGAGGGGCAGTGACGATGAAGTTCTTCGGGCAGCAAGGCGGTAACGGGAACTGCGTTGCGTTGCCGCGTGCCGCTCACAGCAACCCGCAAGAGAGCGGGACAGTTTCCGGACGCAGTGGGCGAGGTGACATCGATCACTGTCCCAAGGACGTTCTTTGGCGTGCGCCGGACGACCCGGGCGCCAAGTGAGAGCCAGCCGCACGGGGCGGATTCGCAGGAAACCGAGGACAGCGGGAGACAGCGACGATGACGTGGAAGCGGATCAGGGAGTGCCTGGGCGTCACGATCGGCGTCATCCTGGGGTTGCTGATCTACAGCCTGGCGACGGACGCGCCGAGGGGACAGACCACCCAGACGAGCCAGCCCGGCCTGTACCTCGACCTCGACGAGATCCGGGCCATCGCCAACCGCGTGCGCGCCGGCCGCAGCCTCCAGCCCGCGGCGTGGCCGAACGGCGCCCGCGTCGCGGTGATGATCTCGTTCGACGTCGACAACGACACCATCCAGATCGCGCGCAACGCCGAGCCGTCGATCGGGGCGATGTCGCAGGGGGAGTACGGCGCGCGGGTAGGCCTGCAGCGGGTCGTCGACCTCATGGACCGCCACGAGATTCCCGCGTCGTTCTTCATCCCCGCCGTCAGCCTCGTGCTGCGCCCCGAGATGGTCGACGTCATCGCCGCCTCGGGACGGCACGAGTTCGCGGTGCACGGCTGGATCCACGAGCTGAACAGCGAGCTCGACGCCGAGACCGAGCGCGAGCTGGTCATCCGGGCCACCGACTACCTGGAGCGGGTCACGGGCACCCGCCCCGTCGGCTACCGCGCCCCGTCGTGGAACTTCAGCCCCAACACCCTCGACATCATCCGGGGGCAGGGCTTCCTCTACGACAGCTCGCTGATGGCCGACGACCGCCCCTACGAGCTGATGCAGAACGGCGAGCCGACGGGCATGGTCGAGCTGCCGGTCGAGTGGATTCTCGACGACGCACCGCTGCTGAACCCGCGGGGCAACAGCTACAGCCCGCCCCGCGAGCTGCTGCAGGTGTACATCGACGAGTTCGACAAGGCGTGGGAGGAAGGCACGATGTTCCTCCTGACCACGCACCCGCACGTCATCGGCCACCGCTCGCGCATGGTCATCCTCGAAGAGCTCATCGACCACATCAATGCGAAGGGCGGCGCGTGGTACGCGACCCACGAGCAGGTGGCGCGCTACGTCAAGGAGCAGGCGGGGCTGTGAGTTTGACTGCCGCGCAAAGTATTTTTTGGACAATCAAAATCAGATGCGCTAGGCTGGTGGTCGACACCGGGTGACGAGGGTGCTCGTGTTCCGATTCTCTCGTGTCGGGAACATCCGGCCCGCCCGCACGTCAACACCGGGAGGAGGAGGGTGCTCATGTTCCGATGGTGCGCGCGGATTCTGACCCTCGGCGCGGTCGGCGTTCTCGTAGCGGCGCAGCCGGCGGCCGCGCAGACCGACCCGATGGAGATCATCGACCGCGTCGACCGCCTGATGCGCGGCGACTCGAGCCGCGGCGTGGCGACGATGGAGGTGGTGACCGAGCACTGGGAGCGCGAGATGACCATGGAGGTGTGGTCGCTCGGCACCGACTACTCGCTCGTCCGCCTGCGCGCGCCCCGGCGCGACGCCGGCACCGCGACCCTGATGGCCGGCGACGACATCTGGAACTACCTGCCCAAGGTCGACCGCACCATCAAGATCCCCGCCTCGATGATGGGCGGCTCGTGGATGGGGTCGCACTTCACCAACGACGACCTCGTGAAGGAGAGCCGGCTCGTCGACGACTACGACGTCGAGATGGCCTTCGAGGGCGAGCGCGACGGCGTCGACGTGTGGGAGCTCCGCCTGACCCCGAAGCCGGAGGCGGCGGTGGTCTGGGGCCACATGGCGTTCCTGGTCCGGCAGCGGGACTCGATGCCGCTCTGGGCACGCTACTACGACGAGGACGGCGAGCTCGCCCGCACCATGGAGTACAGCGCGTTCACCGAGATGGGCGGCCGCCTCGTCCCCGGGGTCATGGACATGGTCCCGGCCGACAAGCCTGACGAGCGGACCTCGTTCCGCTACGAGGAGCTCGAGTTCGACGTCGACCTCGACACCTCCTTCTTCTCCCTCCGCACCCTGCAGCGCGGGCGGTAGCCGCCGATGCGCGAACGGCCCTGGCCGCGCATCGGCTGGCGCAACATCGGCCGGAACCCCCGCCGGACGGTGCTGACCGCCCTCGGCCTCGCCGTGGGCTTCTTTGCCGTCGTCTTCATGATCGGCTGGATGCGGGGCATCATGGCCGAGCTCGTCGAGAACGCCACCTCGCTGGTCAGCGGCCAGATCGAGATCCACGACGCGGAGTACCGGCCCGACCGCAGCATGTACGACACCCTCGGCGGGCGCGAGGGCGTCGACGTCGAGGCGATGCTCGAGGCCATCGACGCCGACGAGGGGGTGACGGCGGCGGCGCCGCGGGTGTACGCGGGCGGACTCGTCAGCTCGGGCGAGGCGACCTCGGCCGGCATGTTCCTGGGCATCGACCCCGGGCGCGAGGTGGCGCTGACCCGGTTCCTCGACGAGCTGGCCGCCGGCAGGCTGCCCGAGCCCGGCGCCTACGAGATGCTGATCGGCGAGGAGATGGCCCGGCAGCTCGCTGCCGGGGTCGGCGACGAGCTGGTGCTGGTGGGGTCGGCCGCCGACGGCTCGATGGCCAACGACCTCTACACCGTGGCGGGGGTGTTCCGGACCGGGCTCGTCGAGTTCGACGCCCGCACCGCGGTGCTCGCCATCGGCGATCTGCAGGACTTGATCTACCTCGACCGCGCCCGCATCCACGAGATCGCGGTCGCCACCGCCGACCCGGCCGAGGCCGACGCGGTCGCCGCGCGCCTCGCCGTGGCGCTCGACGCCGACACCCGCGAGATCGAGGTGGCGTCCTGGACGGTGCTCAACCCCGTGCTGGTCGACTACGTCGGCCTCGCCGAGTCGATGTACTGGATCTTCATCGTCATCATCTTCGCCATCGCCAGCTTCGGCATCGCCAACACGATGCTGATGGCGACCTTCGAGCGCCGGCGCGAGTTCGCGGTCATGCTCGCCCTCGGGGCGACGCCGCGGGCCGTCGTGGGCACGGTGCTGTCCGAGGCCGCGGCCGTCGGACTGCTCAGCCTCGCCATCGGCTCGGCCGTCACGTTCCCGCTGATGGTGTGGTGGGCCACCTCGCCGCCCAGCCTGGCGTGGCTCTTCGGCAGCGTCACCCTGCAGGGCGCGCTGCTCGAGCCCAGCCTGCGGATCGGGTACGACCCCGCGGGCTGGACGTGGTCGGCGTTCGGGCTGGTGCTGACCGCCCTCGTCGCGGCCCTCTATCCCGCCGCCAAGGCGGCGCGCGTGCCGCCGGCCGACACCCTGTCGGGGTTGTGACCATGCCGACGCTTTCTCCGTATCCCGCCGCCGGGGCGGCGCGGGTGCCGCCGGCCGACACCCTGTCGGGGTTGTGACCATGGCCTCGCCCTCCGCCCCGTCGCGGCCGGCGCACACCCGGGTCCTGGTGCTGCTGGCCATGCGCAACCTGCGCCGCCACGTGCGGCGCACGGTGCTGACGGCGTCGGCGATGATCGTCGGGGGCGCCCTGCTCGTCTTCACCTTCGCGCTCGGCGACGGCTCCCACGAGCAGTGGATCGACTCGGGGGTCCGGCTCGGCGAGGGACACGTCACCATCGAGCGCCCCGAATTCCGCCTGAGCCGGCGCATCGAGGACCGGCTGCCGGCCGGCGTGCGGCGCGCGGCCGAGGCGGCATTCGCGTCGCCCGACGTCGCCGCCCGCGTCGTGGCGACGACCGCGAAGCTCGCCGTCACCGGGCTCGCGAGCTCGGCCGCGGGCTCGCGGCCGGCGCAGATCGTCGCCGTCGACCCGGCGGCGGAGGCCGAGTTCAGCCCCATCGACGACCGGTTGATCGAGGGACGGTATCTGGAGCCGGACGACCGGCTGGCCGCCTACGTCGGGGTGGAGCTGGTCGACCGTCTCGATCTGCGGCTCGGCTCGCGCTTCGTGGTGCAGGCGCAGGACGCCGAGCGCGAGATCGCGGGACAGCTCCTGCGGGTGGTCGGCATCTTCCGGACCGGCGTGCCGGAGGTGGATCAGCTGCTGGTGCACATTCCGCTCGCCACCGCCGACGAGTGGCTGGGATCGTCGGGCGACGTCACCAACGTCGGGGTGGTGCTCGACGACAGCGCCGCGACGGCCGGGGTGGCGGCGCGCGTCGAGCGCGTCCTGGAGGGGCCCGTGGCCCGCGGGGACGCCAGGGTGATGGGCTGGCGCGAGGCGAACCCCGCCCTGGCGGCGGCGGTGGCCATCGACGACTTCGGCAACTACCTGGTCCAGGGGTTCATCTTCACGATCATCGCGTTCGGCATCGTCAACACCGTGCTGATGTCGGTGCTGCACCGCCGCCGCGAGTTCGCGGTGCTGCGGGCGCTCGGACTGACGCCCGGCCAGACCGGGGCCATCGTGCTCATCGAGGGCCTGACCCTGACCGCGGCGAGCGGCTTCACCGGCGTCGGCCTCGGTCTCGCGGTCACCTGGGGCTTCTTCGGCGAAGGCCTGGACATCTCCGCCCTGATGGACGAGATGACGTTCTCGGGCGTCGTCGTCGAGCCGGTCATCCTCCCGCTGCTGCGGACCCAACGCCTGGTGCAGGTGCTGCTGTTCATCCTGTTCATCGGCGCGGCCGCGTCGGTCTATCCGGCCCTGCGGGCGGCGCGGCTCGACGTGACCGAGGCGATGAAGTTCGACCGGTGATGCTGGCATCGGACCCGCCAAAGTCGGTGACGCTGGCATCGGACGCGCCGGAGTCGGCCCACGCGAGCGAGGCGATGAGGTTCGACCGGTGACACCCGCAGCGGACCCGCCGGAGTCGGCCCACGCGAGCGAGGCGTTGAAGTTCGACCGCTGACGCTGGCATCGGACCCGCCGGAGTCGGCCCGCGTGACCGAGGCGATGAGGTTCGACCGGTGACACCCGTAGCGGACGCGCCGGGGTCGGCCCACTCTGCGGCTGCGGCTGGCCCGGCGCGGCGACGGTGACGAAGTTCGAATGATGACGTTCGACCGGTGAGGCCGGCGACCGCGAGCGACTCCATGAGCGACACCGACACCGTGGCGGTCCGGACCGAGGGCGTCTGGAAGATCTTTCACCAGGAGGCCGAGGAGGTGCAGGCGGTCCGCGACGTCAGCCTGACCGTCGGGCGGGGCGAGTTCACGGCCCTGGCGGGTCCCTCGGGGTCGGGCAAGACGACGCTCCTCAACCTGATCGGCGGCCTGACGCGCCCCAGCGAGGGCCGCGTCGAGGTGGCGGGCCGCGACGTGACCGCGATGTCGAGCCGCGAGCTCGCCCAGCTCCGGCTCGACCAGGTCGGCTTCGTCTTCCAGGCCTACAACCTGCTGCCGGTGCTGACGGCCCTCGAGAACGCCGAGTTCCCCATGCTGCTTCAGGGCGTCGCCGCCGACGAGCGCCGGGCGCGGGTGCACGAGCTGTTCGAGCGCACCGGCATGACCGGGCTCGAGGACCGCCGGCCGGGGAAGCTCTCGGGGGGGCAGCAGCAGCGGGTGGCGGTGGTGCGGGCGGTGGCGAGCCGGCCCGCCCTCGTGCTCGCCGACGAGCCGACCGCGAACCTCGACTCGGCCGCGAGCGCGGCCCTGCTCGACGTCATGGCCGACCTGAACGACGAGCTCGGCGTGACCTTCGTCTTCGCCACCCACGACGCGCGGGTCATGGAGCGGTCCCGCCGCCTCGTCCGCATGGTCGACGGCCGCATCGACTCGGACGAGACCCGGACATGACTCTCCGCATCGACTGGGGCGAAGCCCGGACATGACCCCCCTCGCGCGCGGCCTGCTCTCCCGGTCGATGGGCCGGATGGCGGGAAGTCCGACACGACCTCGTGCGCGCGCGGGCTGCTTCTCGATGTCCGGGGACGCCGCCGGGCATACTCCCCGCGCGCGGGGGTGCGGGGAAGTCACCGGAAGGGATATTGAAGGCTGGCGCGCATACTTCCCGCGCGCGGGGCGGGGCGTGACCTCCCGATCGGTCGTACGGACGACGGGAGGCTTCGGCATGACCTCCTCCGCGCGCGGCCTGCTCGTGGCCGGCGCGGTGCTCGTCATGGCCGCGCTCGGTCCGGATCCCGCCCGCGCCCAGTCGAGCTGGCTGACCGGCTATCTCCAGACCGTCCCCCTGTTCGCCGGCCCGACGATCCTCGGCGACGCCAGCGCCAGCGTCTTCAACCGGCTGAGGCTGACGACCGAGCCGGTCCTCGGTCCCTTCGCGGTGGAGATCGCCTACGACCACGCCCTCACCGTGCGCCAGGACGCCACCGACTTCAGCCTCCTGGGCGGGCTGGGTGCGGTCCCCGCGGGGGGCGAGTGGTTCGACCTCCAGTGGACCGCCGTCGACCAGGACCACTTCCGGTGGTTGCACCGGCTCGACCGCCTCAACGTGGCGTGGCAGCCGAACGACACGGTCGAGGTGAGCGTCGGCCGCCAGGCGGTGTCGTGGGGCACCACCCTGTTCCTCACCCCCGCCGACCCGTTCATCCCGTTCAGCCCCGCCGACCCGTTCCGCGTCTACCGGGGCGGCATCGACGCCGCGCGCGCCCGCATCTACCCCGGTCCCCTGAGCGAGATCGACGTCGTGTTCCGGCCCAGCCGCACCCTCGTCGGCGAGGAGTCGACGGTGCTGGCGCGCGGCCTCACCACCTGGCGGAACTGGGAGGTTTCGGGGTGGGGCGGCACCCTCTATGGCGACGCGGCCGGCGCGTTCGGCACCGCGGGTGGGCTGGGGGCCTGGGCGCTCCGCTTCGAGGCAGTGGTCAGGGAGTTCCAGGGCGCGGTGTCGGGGCGGGGCACCATCGGCCTCGACCGACGGCTGTCGGTCTACGGCCGCGACATGGGCCTCGTCGTCGAGTACCAGCACGACGGCCGCGGCGCCGCCGCACCCGACGACCTTCTTCGCATCCTTCAGTCGCCCGAATTCCTGCGGGCCGAGTACCAGGTGTTCGGCCGGGACGAGGCGGCGGTGCAGGCGTCCTACCAGATCCACCCGTTGCTGAGCGTCGCCGGCCTCTGGCTCTGGAACCTCAACGACCGGAGCGCCATCGTGGCGCCCAGCTTCTCCTACTCGGCCGGCGACGAGACCTCCATCGCCGGCGGCGTCTTCTTCGGCGTCGGCGCCGACACCCCGGCCGCCGGCCAGCTCCTGCCCTCTGCCTACGGCCTGCTGAGCGCGGTCGGCTACGTGTCCCTCACCTGGTTCTTCTGACGCGGCCGCCGTGGGCCGCGGCTGCAGGCTCACTCGCGTTCGGCGTCGCCCTCGGGCGACCGCCCGCAGGCGCCGCGTCAACTCGTCCGGCAAGGCCACGCCCGCGTCATACGGCCCGCGGCGTGACCCGGCCACGGGCGGCTCGGCCATCCGGAATCGCCGATCCGGTCGGGGTACGCCGCTGTGAGGCAGAAAGGCCCACGCAGGGTTCCCGCCGAGATCCCACGGCCGCAGGAGGACGACGCGGTATCAGCAGCCGCCGCCGAAAACGCGGTGGGCGATGCGGCCCTCGTCTCCGTCGATCTCCAGCACGAACCAGCTCTCGCCTTCGTAGAGGCGGTCGTTCACGACACCGATGATGTCGCCGTCGTCCAGCCTGTAGAAGCCCAGCCACACGAACCGTCTCGACTGCATCGGGTCGTCGAGGCCATCGACGTCGATCAGGCCCAGATCGGCGCGTATCCGGTCGAGCCCGGGAATCTCCTCGTCTGCCGACACGACCTCGAGGGGACGATTGAACGCCACGCCCGCGACGTTGGGCGTCCCCTCGACCCGGGGCAGCTCGCGGTCTCCGAAACCCAAAGCCCAACTCATCATGCAGTGGGCTTCGGCCAACAGCAGCCTCGCCACGGTGAGCGCCGAGCCTTGCTCGGTCTGCGAGTAGAACCTCCACTGCATCGGCGCGGCGATTCTGCCGCCCCGGGAGTCCTGATCGACGGGGGGCATCGGCAGTGACGGTGCTTCGCGGTCCGGCCCCGGCGGAGGCGCCGCCTCCCCCCCGTCGGCGAGAGCGCCGGTCTCGGCGTCGAACGGCGCGGGCCAGGGAAGGTCCCAGCCGTCGTCGCCGTGGCGGGCAAACGGAATCAGGGCGCCGCTCGTCTGCACCGCCGCGATCCACAGGGGTTCGCGCTCGCCCCCGGGTGGGGACGGACCGGGACCGCACGCCAGGCAGGCAGTCACCAAGCCGATCGCGAGGCCGCGCAACGTTCCCGGCATCGGCGCACCCACTGTGGCGTGCCTCGGAGCGGAAAAGACACGCGAGAGCATCCGGCCGACCCGCCCAGGCCCGGATCTGGAATCCATGATTTGGATCCATCCGCGAGCGGAGTCCGTTCAGTAGACGATGAACTCCAGCAGGTTGTCGTCCGGGTCCCGGATGTAGCGGCTCGTGCCCACGGCGGTGCCGCCATCGCGCCCACCGGTGCGGGGCGCCGGTCCCGTGATGACCTCGGCCCCCGCGCCACCCAGCAGATCCTCCAGCGCAGCCTCCGCGCCGTCCCAGACGAAGCAGAAGTCGCCGCACGGCGGCACGGCGGCGGGGGCGCGCAGGGTGAAGCTCGCGTCCTCCCACGCCACCGGCCGGTGGAAGTTGATCTTGCTGTCGCCGAAGTGCACCGAGCAGATGCGCTCGCCCTCCATCACCCCGAAGCCGAGCGACCGGTAGAACCGCACCATGGCCTCGGTGTTCTGCATCGGCACCGCCACGTGGTCGAACGACCGTATCGGGCCGCCGACTTGAGCGGTCGGGCGCGCCATGCCGGCAGCGCCGGCTACCGACGCCCCGAGCCCGCCACCGAGGGCCTGGCGGATGAACCGACGTCGTGACTGTCCCTGCATCTTTCCCTTGCCCTGGGTCCCCATCGTCCAACCTCCCTTCGCCGCGAGTCCGTAGTCTATCGTATCGGACGGACGGCACGGCGCATCGCCCTCGGCCGGGACGGTCACCGCGAATCCCATTCGCCGGTCTCCGGGGGCGGGGATGCGAACCGGGCCTCGACCGCGCCGGACGGCAGAGAGGCCTGCGGCGGCTGAGTGCGACCGCAGCGACGAGCCCACGGACCCGGACCGTGCCTGAAGACGGAGATGACCGCGGCGCCGCCGTACAAAGCGAAGAGCCGAGCCCATCGGGGCCCGGCCCTCCGTGTTCCCGCCGGAACGAAGCGCTTCTTGCTACACCTCGTTCATCACTTCGTCGCGAATGGACCGCCGCACCAGGTTCCGCATCAGGTTGACCTTGAACCCGTTCTGGGCCAGCGCCACCGTCCCCTGGGTGGAGATGTCGCCAGCCCGGTTCGCGGTCTGCTCGTTGCGGGCCTGCCCGCGGATGGCGTTCTCGACCGCGGTCAGCCGGACCGGGGTCGGGGCCACGCCGTTGACGACGACGCGGGCGTCCTGGATGACGCCGCCGCTCTCGCGCAGAGCGGTCGCCACGTTGACGAGGGCGAAGTCCCACGTGTCGCGGTCACGGACCTTCTCGAAGTAGACCCGCGTCCCCGACCACGTCGACGGCACGCGAATCGACATCAGCAGATCGCCGGCCTCGAGCGCGGTCATCCGCTCGATGTCGATCTCCGGCCCGACGAAGAACTCGGCGGCCGGAACCACCCGCTCCGCGCGGCCCCGCCGGATGACCATCTCGGCGTCGAGGGCCACCAGCACGGGGGCGGTGTCGGACGGGTTGACGGCGACGCACCGGCTCGCACCGAGGATGCAGTGCTCGCGGTTCATCGCGGTCGGGGGGCTGGCGTAGCAGATGTTGCCGCCGGCCCGGTAGCAGGTCCAGCCGTCGCGGTAGTACCAGCAGCGGGTGTCCTGCGCCACGTTGCCGCCGATGGTGCCCTGGTTCCGGATCTGCGGCGACGCGGCCGTCTTGGCCGACAACGCCAGGGCCGGGAACCGGGCCTGGATGTCGGGGTGGTTGACCACGTCGATGAGCCGGGCCATCGCCCCGATCTCGATCCCGTCGGCGGTTGTCCGGATCTCGCGCATCGAGTCGATGCCGCCGAGGTCCACGACCACCCGCGGCCGCTTCACCCGGTCCTTGAACCAGTCGAGCGTGTCGAGCCCGCCGGCGTACACCCAGGCATCGGACCCGTGCTCGGCCAGCAGCGCCAGCGCGTCGTCGGCGCTGGCCGGCTGAAACAGCTCGAGTTGAGGTATTACGTCGCGAATAACGCCCTTCATGGTGATCGCCTCCCCTTCCTCAGACGTGAGCCGTCAGCCGATCGTGACCCGTCGGGGCCTGCTCGAGCTTGGTCAGAATCATGTCGCGCGTGACCGGCGAGCGGTGGAAGTCGCCGTTGCCCTCGCCCAACGACTCGAGCGCGTCGGCGATGGCGTTGGCGACCGCACCGGACCCGGCCCCCTGCGCCGCCTCGCCGATACCCTTCGCGCCGAGCGGGTTGAACGGATCGGGCAGATCGGCGTTGCCCCACTTCATGGGCGCCTCGTGCGGCACGTCCAGCATGCCCGGAGGCCGGTTGCTGTAGAACCGCTTGGCCACCATCAGGCCCCAGCGGCGGTCGTAGACCCACTTCTGGCTGAGGGCGACCGAGAAGCCCTGGATCGCGCCTCCGAAGATCTGCCCTTCGTAGGTCTTGGGATGCAGGATGGTGCCCGCGTCGGACCCCGCCGCGTAGTCGACGATCTTGATGTTGCCGGTTTCGATGTCGACCTCGACCTCGGCGAAGCCGGCCACGAACGACATGCGCCGGCCGCCTTCCTCGTAGTTGTCCTTGGCGACGCCCATGAGGCCCTGCCCGGCCAGCGCGGTGGCCGACGCGGTGGTCATCCCGTTGATGTCCTCGGGGAGTTCGTGGCCGTCGTAACGGCCGCCGAGGTCGATGGCCCGCTGCGCGATTCTCGCGAAGCTCAGGCCCTGCGACCGGTTGCCCCGGCGGTAGACGCGCTCGCCACCGATCTCGTAGTCCTCGGGAGCGCCCCCGAGGTCCTGCGCGGCGATCTCGCGCATCTTCTGCGTGGCGTCCGCCACCGCGGCCCAGTTCGCCCGCGTGTGGGCGTGGGTCGTCGAGCTGCCGCCCTGCGACGCGCTCCAGGGCAGGTGCCGGCTGGTGTCGCCCCAGGCGACCTCGCACTTCTCCCAGGGCATGTCCAGCCCCTCGGCCGCGGCCCGCATGGTGTCGAAGGCCGACCCCGTGCCGAGGTTGCCGACGCCGGACTGGATGTAGAGGCGGCCGTCGGGCCTGAGCACGAACAGGCCGTCGACCCCGGAGGCGCCGGCCGAGTAGGCGCTCAGCGTCATGCCCACGCCGGTGACCTTCGAGCCGTTGCGCTGGCCGCTGCGCTCCTTGCGCTCCTCCCAGTTGAAGAGCTCGGCGCCGATGTCGATCGCCTCCCGGGCGAACGCGCTCGACACGTTGCCCTGCTCACCGTTGAGCCCCGGCGGGCCGAACCGAGCCTGACCCTCGGGCGCGTTGATCTTGTGCACCTCGACCTGGTCGAGCCCCAGCAGCTTCGCCGCCTTCTGGATGATGGGCTCGAGCATCGTCATCGACTGCACGCCGCCCGGCGCCCGCTGCGGGCCGCGCGGCGGGGTGTTGGTGTAGACGTTGGTGCCGCGCATGCGGCAGGCCAGCGGCTGGTAGCAGAGCGACCCGATGCCCGCCACGTTCATGGCGTCGCCCGACCGGCCGTAGGGCCCCTGGTCGCCGACGCCGTGGATGTCGAGGGCGGTGATGCGGCCGTCGGCGCGCATCCCGAGGCGGATGCGGGCCTGGACGCCGGGGCGCCCGCGGCCGATCATGTTCTCCTCGCGCCGCGTGATGCGCATCATGACCGGCCTGCCGATCTTTTTCGACAGCAGGATGGGAATCTGCGCGTGCACGTAGCCGCTGATCTTGCCGCCGAATCCGCCGCCGGTGAACTCGTTGATCAGGATGACGTTGGACGGCTCGACGCCCGCCCACCGCGCCATCGGGCCCACGCTGCGCGCGGTGCTCTGCACGGACGGGTAGATGTAGAGCTTGCCGTCCTCCCAGTACGCCATCGTCGTCCGGCTCTCGAGCGGCTGGTGCGACGTCGACTGGTGGTAGGAGTGCTCCTCGACGATGATGTCGGCCTCGGCGAACCCGGCCTCGAGGTCGCCGAACGACCACTCCTGGGCCGCCTCGGCGTCCATCGGAATCTCGCCCGGCGCGAGCCCGGCCAGATCGGCCGCGGTCCACTTGATCTCGCCGAGCTCCCGGCCGATGGTGGTGTTGCCCTCGCTACGGGCGTTCGGGCCGCCCGGCTTGAGGCTGTCGAGGGGATCGAGCACGAACTCCAGCGGCTCGAGGTCGATGTCGATCAGCTCGATCGCGTCCGACGCGATCTGCTCGCTGACCGCCGCGACGGCGAGAATCGGCTCGCCCTCGTAGCGCGGCTCCATCGTGAGCGCGGCCTCGTTCGGGGCCGCAGCCTCGTCCGGCAGATCGTCGGGGGTCAGGATGCCCACGACGCCGGGAAGGGCGAGCGCCGCATCGTAGTTGATGGACCGCACGCGCGCGTGCGGCATGGGGCTCGAGAGCAGCTTCGCGAAGACCATGCCCTCGGCGCGGTGGTCCTCGGCGTACTTCGACCGCCCGGTCACCTTCGCGTAGAGGTCGGGCGTCTGGTAGTTCTTTCCGAGCAGTTTGTAGTCAGCCACGTCAGGCCCCCCGCGTGATTTCCGCCGCCCGCTGCACGGACGTCAGGATCTTGTCGTAGTCGGCGCACCGACACAGGTTCCCCGACAGCCACTCGGCCGCCTGCTTCCGGGTCGGGTTCGGGTTCTCGTTCAGCAGCGCCACCGAGTTCATGATGAACCCGGACATGCAGAACGCGCACTGGAACCCCTGCTCATCCAGGACCGCCTGCTGCATCGGGTGCAGCGTGCCGTCCTCGGCCTCGAGGCCCTCGATGGTCGTGACCTCGCGCCCGCGCACGGAGTGCGTCAGCAGCGAGCAGCCATAGTGGGCCGTCCCGTCGACGAGGACGGTGCACGCGCCGCACTCGGCCCGGTCGCAGCCGATCTTGGTCCCGGTCAGGCCCAGCTTGTAGCGCAGCGTCGTCGCCAGCGTCTCCATGGGAGGCACTTCGACGCGCCGGCTCCGCCCGTTGACGGTCACAGTGATGAGCCGGTCGACGGCCCCCGCGGCCGGCGCCTGGGCCAGCACCGCCCCGCCGTTGCTGCGGAACAGGTAGTTGGTCGACGACACGGCCGCGCTCGCGGCGATGGCGCCCTTGATGAAGCTTCGTCTGGAGACGCCCGGCTGGGTCGTCTCTGTCACCTCGATGATCTCCTGACTCATGGGACGATCACCTCCCTCGTCTCTACCGAAGTCCTCGAAGGCCGCAAACCCCGGGTCGGCCACGCTGTGTGCCTCGCAGAGACACCATGCCGGGTCGACATGGGTCTACAACGGCGAATTGTCGATCACTTCGACGGGCGGTTGCAAGCGCAAATCACATTTTTTTTGCCTCCGGCGGAATCGGCGCCGCCGCGGCCCGCCCGACGCCCCCCGAAACCCTGGCGGCCGGGCCACGATGGCGGCGGCTTTCATCACGCCCCGCGGCCGGCCGCAAATGCCCGTCGGCCCCGGCTCCGATTCGCCCGCACCACCTGCGGAACCGCGGCGGTCCTGCGGCCCGGGCTCCTACGCGTTCCGCCCGGTCGGGTTCTCCGGCGTGCCGCACTCCTCGCCGAGATAGCCGTTTCCGCCGCAGTAACGCGCGTCCTGCAGCTGGAGCAGGATGCCGTCCGGGTCCGTGAAGTACAGCTCCGGGGTGCCTCCGGGGGCGCCGCCCCGGTCGGGCATGCGCATCGTCACGTACGACTGCAGCGGGCCGGCCGCGCCCGCCGCCTCGCCCCGCGGCGTGACGCCGTAGCCCTCGAGCACGCCCAGGATGCGGTCGACGTCGAAGTCCTCGACCGCGAAGCAGGTGTGGTGGATGCCGGGGCCGGCCGGACCCGCGCCGCCGCCGGCCAGCGCCAGGAACTGGTTGCCCGACCCCACCCGGAGCACCGGCAGCGCGCCCTGATAGGTGTCGATGGGGAGGCCGAAGAGCCGCTGGTAGAGCGCGATCGAGCGCGCCTGGTCGGTCACGAAGATCGTGAAATGGTTGTAGTCGCGCAGGCGCAGCAGGCCCTCGGTCGGCGCCGGCTCCGGCGTCTCGAGGCAGACCTCCCCGAGCAGGCCGGCGCCGCCGCAGTAGCTGCTGTCCTGAAGCTGCACGACGATGCCGTCGGGGTCGCCGAAGTACAGCTCCGGGGTCCCCTCCGGGGCGCCGCCGAACTCCTCGCCGCGCATGCGGACGCGGGACTCCATCGGGGCCGATGTCCCGGACGACGCGATGCCGTGCTCGCCCAGGATGCCCACGAGTCGGTCGGCGTCGAAGCCGTCGACCGAGAGGCAGAAGTGGCCCACGCCGGGGTTGGCGCTCGCCCCGCCCCCGATGGCCAGGAACTGCGGCCCGTCGCCCACGCGGAGGATGACGGTGTTCGCCTGCCGGGCCGCGATGGGCATGCCGAACAGTCCCTGGTACCACTCGAGCGACCGCGCGGGGTCGGAGACGCTGATGGTGGCGTGGTTCAGGGCGGTGACGGGAATCGGCGGCGTGCCCTGGGCGAGGGTCCGCGGGGCCAGCGCCGCCGCGCCGAGGGCGCCCATGAACGCGCGTCTGGAAACGCGGCCCGGCCCGTGGGGGGTCGGCCGCCGTCCGGCATCGGTGCACATCATTGAACTCATCGATTCTCTCCAATCCGAACAACCGTCCGATCGGGGATTCGGACCCCGGCTTTCCGGCGACCTGCATCCCGGCCTCGGCGTCGGCCGGGTGGGCTTCCTCCACCCGGTCGGCAGACCTGCCTGGAGTCTACACGTCGGCCGGCTTGTCCAGGTGGGATCCGCCACATGCCGACCAGGGTCAGTTGCTCCCCGTCGGCCTCGATCCGCTCGTGCCACCAGCCCTCCAGAATGCCTGCGCCCTCGAATCGATGGAGGGTCGTCGTTCCCTCGATTCCGGGATCCCGGCGTTCAAGCCGATAGTGTCCGGAACCCTCTTCCTCCCCCGGTACATCCACTTCTCACCGTCGAATTCGCCGCCGACGACGATGTCTCCGCCATCAATCCTGACCTCGCAGGAACCGGTCGGCAGTACGAGGGACGGGTCGGCGCCGTCCGGAACGTAGGTCTCGAAGGTGGCGTTCCTGTACAGCATCACCCTGCCCTACCGCAGCGGCCGGAAGAACTCGCGCAGGTCGTCCACCAGGACCTCCGGCTGCTCCATCGCCGCGAAGTGGCCGCCGCGCTCGACCTCCGTCCAGTGGGTGATGTTGTACGACGCCTCGGCCCAGCGGCGCGGGGTGATGAACAGCTCGTAGGGGAAGATGATGGCCCCGGTCGGCGTCTCGATGCGCCCCATCGGCCGCGAGGTCGGGGCGTTCCGGCTCTCGTAGTAGAGCCGGGCCGAGGACGTCGCGGTCTGGGTGACCCAGTAGATGGTGATGTTGGTCAGCAGCTCGTCCCGCGTGAACACCGACTCGGGGTCGCCGTTGCAGTCGCACCACGCGCGGAACTTCTCGACGATCCACGCCGCCTGCCCCGCCGGCGAGTCGTTCAGCGCGTAGCCGAGGGTCTGCGGCTTGGTGCCCTGAATCTGCGCGTAGCCGTTCTCGGCGGTGTTGTAGAACGACTGCCGCGCCTGCGAGCGCGCGAGCTCCTCGGGCGGCACCCCGTCGGTCGGGTCGGCGCCCGGCGGCGGCCCCCCGATCAGCATGTTGAGGTGCAGGCCCACCGCGTGGTCGGGATGGTTGAACGCGTGCCAGCGGCTGACGATCGCCCCCCAGTCGCCGCCCTGGACGCCGTACCGCTCGTAGCCGAGCCGCGCCATGAGCTGCGCGTTCACCTCCGCGATCTGCTCGGGGCCGAACCCCGGGGCCCGCGGCTTGTCCGAGAACCCGTAGCCGGGCATGGACGGCGCCACCACGTGGAACGCGTCCTCGGCCCGTCCGCCGTGGGCGACGGGGTCGCTCAGGGGGCCGATGATCTTCGTGAACTCGGCGATCGAGCCGGGCCACCCGTGGGTGATGACGAGCGGCAGCGCCTCGGGCTCGGGCGAGCGCTGATGGATGAAGTGGATATCGAGGTCGCCGATGACGGTCTTGAACTGGTCGAACGCGTTGAGCCGCCGCTCCTGCCCGCGCCAGTCGAACTCGTCGCGCCAGTAGGTGACGAGCTCGGCCACGTAGTCGAGCTCGGCCCCGTAGTCCCACCCCGCGCCGTCGAGCTGATCGGGCAGCCGGGTCATCTCGAGGCGCCGCCGCAGGTCGTCGAGCACCTCGTCGGGCACCGCGATCTCGAACGGCCGGATCTCCGCGTCGTCGGCGGCCCCGCCCGCCTGCGCCATCACCGTGAGGGGCGTCAGGGCCGCGACGGCGACCAGCCCCGCAATCCGAATCAGCATCTTGTCGTTCCTCTCGTCAAGTGCGTCGGAGTTCGCCCGGCGGCACCGGCGCGGGCAGCCTCCTGGAATCGTGTCTCCCCGGAACCGGACCGACCGGGACTCGCATCATACCAAGGCGGCGCCGGCGGGTACGGAGAGCTTGCGCTCGCTGAGTTGAGGACCGAGCCGATCTACTGGGCAGACTCCCGGGGGAGCATGAAGACGCCAGCGGCGTCGAACACGAGATCGGGAAGCAGAATCAACGGTAGCCCCACTTGCGGAAGGGTGGACTGCAGTTCAGGATCATCCCGAAACGCCCGGTAGTAGATGTACTCCGGCGCCAGATCCGCTCCGTTGGGCCATACGATCGTCCGAAGCTCCGCGTCCACCCGCAGTGCTCTGAACACCTCCGGATTCTTCAGCGGCTCGAACATCGGCCCGTCGAGCGCCTCCACCAAGTCCGCGATGCCTCGGCGGCCGTCGTCGAAGCACACTTCCACCTGGAAGCCGTCAAGCGCTCTTGCACTGGTCACATGGAGGAACATCGAGTCACTCCAACGGTTCGATAGGATTCGGCGCCTCCTTTCGGCGACACCGTTCCCAGTTGGCCAGGAGCTCGTCCTCGTGCAACTCGTGCCACTCCATAACATGCCGCAGAGCGCGTTTCGGAAATCGACCCTCCACGACCCCCGTGGCGATGTGAACGATTACTCGTACAGCCAACCGACCAGCCTCATGTAGACCCGCAACGTGACGTGGGTTTCGCCAAGCTCTCTCGGCGCCTCGAGAGCGGCTTCCGGATCCGCATCGGCCGTCATGTGAGCCTTGAACGTCTCGGCCGCGAACGCCTTCATCTCCACCCTCCCCGGACCCTGTCACGCCATCGTAGACGGCCGGCCCTGGATCCGGGGCTCTCGAAACGGCAACCCGCGTTGGCGACAGTCCGCGTCGGTGCAGGAGTCGACCCGTCAGCGGCGGTCACACCGCAACATCAGGGGAGGGCGCTCGCGTTCACCCGGTAGGCCCCGTCGCCGTCCGGCTCGCGGTACACCGCGTGGCAGGCGTTGCAGGCTTCGGCGATCTCGTCGCCGATCGCCACGACCGCCGCAGCGTCGACCGACTCGACGGAGAGCGCGGTGTCGAGGGCGTCGAGGCGATCCAGCGCCGTCCGCAGCCAGCCCACCGCGTCGTCCCGGTCGCGGTCGCGCCAGAACGTGATGGTGGTGGCGAGCTGCTCGCGGGACCGGATGGCCCGCTCCTTGGCGGTGGAGTAGTCGCCCGCCGCGAGCGCGGCCCGCACGCCGGCCACGTTGGGACCGAGCGTGGTCATGGTGGCGTCGAGATGCGCGTCGGTGAAGATGGGGTAGGGCCCCTGCTGGCCGGATGACCCCGCCGGCAGCAGCAGGGCGGCCGTAAGCGCGAACCCGAGGCCCCCCCGGCAGACGCGCCGTCGCAATCGACTCCCGGTGGGACGGGAGGTCCCGGCACGGGCTCCCGGTGACTGTGGATACGACATGTCGTGATTCCGGGCAAGGCGGGGAGCAGCGGCGCCCCGCTGCTCCGCTGCCCGCTCGTCCAAATCCTGGAGAGGCTCTCCCCGTCGTGCGGGCGTCGACTCCTCGCCCGACGTTCGCCGCCTGACGGCTCCGATCGCCGACCGAGCCCTGGAGACGTCGCGCCGTTCCAGGGCCCGGCGTCCCTACGCCGTCAACCGGTCGAGCTTGCCGTTGCTGTCCCCGAACGCCTCCACCGGCGTGCCCAGCCACTCGAGAATCGTGACGTGCAGGTTGGCGAGCGGCGTGTCCTGGGGATAGCGGACGTAACGGCCCCCGGCGATGCCGGCGTTCTGCCCCCCGACGAGGGCGACGGGCAGATCGTCGTGGAAGTGCGTGTTGCTGTCGCTGATGCCGGTACCGTAGAGGAACAGCGTCGAGTCGAGCATGGAGCCGTCGCCCTCGGGGATGGCGTCGAGCTTGGCCACGAGATAGGCGAACTGCTGGAAGTGGTACTCGTTGATGAGATGCAGCCGGTTCAGCTTGGCCGGCTCGTCCTGGTGGTGCGACAGCGGATGGTGCGAGTCGGGCACCCCGATCTCCGGGTAGGCGCGGCCGCTCACCTCCCGCGCGAGCATGAACGTGCTGATGCGGGTCAGGTCGGTCTGGTAGGCGAGGGCCAGCAGGTCCATCATCAGCTTGGCGTGCTCGGCGTAGTCGTTCGGCACCCCGACGGGCTGGTCGACCACCGGCAGCTCGCGGGCGCTCTGCTCCTCGGCCATCGTGATGCGCCGCTCGATGTCGCGGACCGCCTCGACGTACTCGTCGAGCCTGGCCTGGTCGCCCGGCCCCAGGACACTCCCCAGCCCCCGCAGCTCGTCGTTGACCAGG
Source organism: Vicinamibacterales bacterium (assembly GCA_965207675.1). Taxonomy (GTDB): domain Bacteria; phylum Acidobacteriota; class Vicinamibacteria; order Vicinamibacterales; family UBA8438; genus JAJEEA01. Next base: position 1,224,945 of record CBDBMY010000010.1, on the reverse strand, counting down.
TCGAGGATGCTCCGGTCGCGCCGCATGCGGGCCATGCGCGCCTCGGGGTCGGTGCTGCCGCTGGTGCCGAACAGCCGCTCGAACACCGCCCGAGGGTCGTTCTCGATGGGCAGCGGGGTGGTCGGCGTGCGCCACGCGATGGTGTTGGTGTAGGCGCAGCTCGCGCCGCCGTCGCAGTTCCCGACCATCGCGTTCGACTCGATGCCGAGCTCGAGCGACGCGAGCTGGGTCTCGTTCTGCAGCTCGCGGGCCGCGATCTGGTCCACCGAGACCGCGTTCGAGACGTCCGCCCCGTTCGTCATCTTGTAGGGCACGCAGGTCAGGAACGTGCCGGCGGACCGGGCGTGGTCGCCGCCGCCCCTGACGAGGTTGGCGGGCTCGTCGTCGAGGCCGCCGCAGATCGTCACGCGGTCGCGGAACGGCTCGAGCGAGCGCAGGGTCGGCGGCAGGCTGTCGAGCTTGCCGGGCGCGTGCCGCGGGTACCAGTAGGGCATCGACATCCCGTTGGGGACGTAGAACACGCCGAAGCGCTTGATGGGCGCGGCCGCGGTCCGGCTCTGCGCGGTCGCGGCCGGGACCATGGCGTCGAGCAGCGGGAGCGCCACGGTGGCGCCGAGGCCGCGCAGCACGGTGCGGCGGGGCAGATGGGTGCGGGTGATGAACATGGCCACTGTCTCCAGAGGTTCCGAGTTGATTGCGTGCAAGGTCCTTCGACGCCGCAAGTCCATCGGGAGGCGGTCGCCCCCCGAGCCTCCGGCCTGACCGTCGGGCCGGCCTTCAATCTCTGCCGCCGTGCAGCCCCGGCGCGTTGACGTGCGCAAGCACCGCATCGGTTGTCGTCTGCAACTGCCCGCGCACTTCCGCCAGCTCCTCACGCACGGCCGCCAGCTCCTCACGCACGGCCGCCAGGTCCCGGGCCACGTCCTCACGGACCGCCTCCAGCTCCCGGGCCGTGGTCCATGACTGGAACGCCGCGAACAGCGACGCCACCGCCGCTACCGCAAGCGTGAAGTCCCGTAACGTCTCTCGCATGCGTCCTCTGCTCATGCTCCGGCCCGCCGCGGCCGGCCACGAGCGATGGCGGTTACGGCGCGGCGTCCGCCAGGATCTCCGCCTCGGGCGCGCGCCGCATCAGGAACTGGTCGCTCGAGACGACGCCGAGGACCAGCGACGACCAGCGGTAGTCGTCGTGCTCCAGGTCCCGCACGATGCGCCGCAGGGTCGGGGCGTCGTAGTAGTCGAGGCCGCGGCCCAGGGCGTAGATCATCATCTTCTCCACGACCGTGTGCACGAAGTCGTGCCCCGTCGCCAGCAGCCCTTCGCGGAACGCGCGGGGGCTGTCGACGGTGGCGCCGTTCCACTCGATGGTCGCGTTGATCGCGGCCCCGCCGTCGCTCTCGCGCCAGCGTCCGACCGCGTCGAAGTGCTCCATCGCGAAGCCCAGTGGGTCCATGCGGGCGTGGCAGCTCGAGCAGACGGGGCTGGCGCGGTGTTGCTCCATCCGCTCGCGCAGCGACGTCGGCCGGGCGCGGTCGCTCTCGGGCAGCGGCGGCACGTTGGGCGGCGGGGGCGGCGGGGGCGCGCCGAGCAGCGTCTCGAGCACCCACAGGCCTCTGAGCACCACCGACGTCCGGTTCGCGTAGGAGGTGACGGTCAGCAGGCTCCCGTGCCCGAGCAGCCCGTGCCGGCGGTCGTCCTCCCACTCGTGCCGCCGGAAGTGGGTGCCGTAGAGGTCGTCGACGCCGTAGTGGCGCGCGAGCTGCTCGTTCAGGAACGTGTAGTCGGCCCGCAGCAGGTCCTGCAGGGGGCGGTCGGCCCGGACCTGGCTCTGGAAGAACAGCTGCGTCTCGCGGACCATCGCCTTGCGGAGCGAGTCGTTGAACCCGGCGAAGAGGGCGCCGTCGGGGTCCTGCGAGAAGATGTTGCGCATCTGCAGCCACTGGCCCGCGAAGTCGTCCATGAACCGTTCGGCCCGCCGGTCGGCGAGCATCCGCCGCACCTGCGCGGCCAGCGTCTCGGGCTCGCTCAGCACGTCCCGCTCCGCGAGGTCGAGCAGCTCGTCGTCGGGAACGCTCTTCCACAGGAAGAACGACAGCCGGGTCGCCAGCTCGAGGTCGCTCAGCCGGTAGATCGCGCCGGCCGGGGTGTCGACGGGCTGCCGCTCGACCCGCATCAGGAACTGCGGCATCGACAGCAGGCCCTCGAGGACCCGCTCCACGCCCGCCTCGAAGTCGCGCTCGCGCCGGCCCTCGCGGTAGAGGCCCACCAGGGGCTCGACGTCCTCGGGGCCGACGGGCCGGCGGTAGGCCCGCCGCGCGAGACGGCCGATGATCTCGCGCGCGCAGGGCTCCTCGTCCGCCACGCCCTCGGGGTAGCACGTGAAGATCCGTTGGCGGCTCGGGGTGTCGTCGGGCACGGCGCCGTCGAACGGCCCGGAGACGAACACCTGGTGGATGCCCGGCAGCAGCCCCGGCGGGTGCGGGGAGGGGGCCGAGTCGGTGAACGCGACCGACAGCAGCCGTGTGCCCGCCTCGACCGGCACCCGCACCTCGAGGGCGCGGTCGGCGGTCATGCGGTACTCGTGCAGCCGCTGCCCCTCGACGTCGTCCTCGGGCACCGCGATGAGCGAGCCGGGGTCGGGGCCGGGGTACCGGCCCCCGATCGCGAACTGCTCGACGAGGGCGTGGTCGATGCGGATCTCGATCTGGTGCTCGTTCTCGGCGATGCCGTCGATGGTCTCGATGGTCTCGTTGCGCTTGAGGCGGATGGCGAAGAGGTACTCGCCGTCGAGCGGGAAGTGGTGGCGCACCGCGAGCCCGCCGTGCGTCGCGAACGGCAGGTCCTCGCCGGCCCGCACGTCACGCTGCTCGTAGCCCACCTCGTAGAGCTGCATGACGGGGCGGATGTCGGGGCTGCCCACCGCGGCCCGGCTGATCTTGGTCGCGGCCGCGATGTAGCGGGACATGAGCCCCGGCGTGATCGACAGCACCTCGGCGTTGTTGTCGAAGCCGAACCCCGCCATGTCCGACGGCAGCAGCTCCTCGCCGTTGACCTCGAGGCCCAGCAGGTCCTCGATGACGTTGACGTACTCGACGCGGTTGAGCCGCCGCGACGCCACCCGGCCGGGGTTCGGGTGGGCCGCCGCCACGCGGTCGAGCTCATGTTCCAGGCCGGTCACGAAGGCGTCGATCTCGGCCCGGGCCGGACGGGGCCGCCCCTCGGGCGGCATCTGCCCGGTGCGCAGCTTGTGGACGACCCTCTCCAGGATGGGGGCGTGGGCCGCGGCCTGCGTCGGGTCCACCTCGCCGAGGTCGAGCCCCCCGGTCAGCAGCCGCTGGTTGTGGCAGGTGACGCAGTAGCGGTCGAATATCTCGCGGGACGGCGGCCCCGCCTCGGCCTGGCCGCCCGCGGCGGCCGCGGGCCATGCCGCGAGCGCGACTCCAACTACCAGCGCCGCCCCGATGCCTCGCTTCAGCATGGCCGTCACCTCTTCGTTCGTCGGTCCGTGAGCCCCCAGTATAGCCCCGGACGGCCCCGGAACGAGCCGGGAGTCCGTGGTCGGACCGAACCCACGCTCAGGAGTCTCGACTCAGCGGGTTTCCAACGCGGCCACCAAGGTCCCGCAGGCCCGCAGTGAAGCCGCAACGGCCACGGAGCCGAGAGGTTCCGCGTCGGCTAACTCCCCAACCCGACCACAAGGTCCGGCCCGGCGGTGAAACCGAGCCGGCCACGGGAGTCGAGAAGTTTCGCGTCAGCGAAGCTTACAACGCGACCGCAGGTCGCGCGGTCGCAGCGGTCGCCGCGGCCGTGGCGGCTTCAGGCGATCATCACCGTCCTCGGGAACTGCGAGTTGTCCTCGAGGCCGGTCTGCTTGATGGCCGACAGCTCCTCGCTCGTCGGCTGCACGTTGCCGTCGACGTCGGTGACCCGCGACACCAGGGTGTGCTCGCCCGGGGTGGCGCCGTCCCACGCGAACCGGAACAGCTTCCACGAGTACTGGCCGCCGGTCGACGGGTCGAGCGTCGCCGCCTGCCACGCGCCGTCGTCCACCTTCACCTGCACCCCGCGCAGCGGCGTGCCGTCGTGCAGCACGAAGCCGAGCACCTCGTGACGGTCGCCGACCCGGGTCACCCGCGCGATGACCGACTTGACCCGCAGCCGCGACACCTCGGTCTCGTGCCACACCGTCTGGCCGCCGATCTCCTCGGACCACATGGTGCGGTACCACCGCGCCTGCCACTTGCCGAGGAAGCGCTCGGACTGCACGCGGATGTGGGAGAGCCACTTCACGTTGGTGACGCCGTACCAGCCCGGCACGAGGAGGCGCAGCGGCGCGCCCTGCTCGACCGTCAGCGGCGCCCCGTTCAGCGCGTAGGCGAGCAGCGGGCCCGTGGTCATCCCGTCGGCGAGGGAGAGGCTGCGGGCGAACGGCTGGTCGATCTCGTAGGGGGTCCCTCGGAAGTCGACGGTCTCGGGCCCCTCGTCGGCGCCGAAGAAGACGACCTCGCGCGCCGACGGCTGCACCCCGACGAGGTCGAGCACCGCGCGCAGCGGCACCCCCGTCCAGCGGCCGTTGCTCGCCAGCCCCTGGATGAGCCGGCGCGAGTTGCCCGAGCACTCGTAGCCGGCGTCGATCTCGATGCTGTCCATGCCCCGCAGGTCGCCGAGGGTCAGCGTCGCCGGCCGCTCCACGAGGCCGGACACGCCGAGGCTGAACCCGTCCGCGTCGATGACCGGCTTGCCGAAGTGCTGGATGGTGTAGAAAGAGTCGGCGGGCGTGTAGGGGCCGTCGATGTTCCGGACGTCGTAGATCCGGATGGCGGCAGCCGGGTTCGGCTGGCCGAAGCCGTCCGGCACGTCGGTGAACGGCACCGGCGTCTCGTCCTGGGCCAGGGCCGGCAGGCTCCACCCGTGCACGCCGAGCACGCCCGCCCCGGCAAACGCCAAGCTCTGCTTCATCATGTCCCTGCGGGTCGTCTCCCGGGGGCTCGTTCCACTCGTCATTGCGCACTCCTTCCGCCGGCGTCGCCAGCGAATACGGTCGGTTCCCGTTCTTCGCCACTACACGCGGCTTCGCCGCTTCCGTGGCTCGCTACTGCTCCGCCCCCGACACGGCGGCGCCGGCGAGGATGTTGTAGAGGCCGTAGTTGCCCTCGTGGCAGGCGTACTCGTACAGCGGATACGGGTTCAGCTGCATCGGCACCGAGTAGGTCCACGGCCGCGTCCAGACCGTCGGGTCGTCCACCGTCACGTCGTAGCGCAGGGTGTCGGCGTCCACGCGGGTCAGCCGCTCGATGAGGGTCAGGTTGGGGGTGGTCGCCCCCCGCTGGAAGTTCGTCTCGCGCAGGAAGTTCCTGGTCTCGACGACCAGGGTGTCGCCGTCCCAGTGGCCCCGCGAGTCGCCGGTCCACTGCCGGACCGAGTCCGTCAGATGGTCGCGCCCGTCGAGCGGCACGACGCGGGCCTCGTGGTTCATCTCGGCGAAGAGGACCACGGTGTCCTCGGTCTGGAACACCTGCACGTTGTTGTTGTAGGCGCTCGGGGCCATCGGCGGGCCGGAGTTGAAGCCGAGGATGCAGCGCACCTGCAGGCCGCCGGGACCGAGGTCCTCGACGAAGCCGCCGGGGGTCGGCTCGTGGCTCGACACGGCGCTGCGCGCCTCGGCGAGGGCCGCCTGCCGCTGCCGGGCCTCCTCGGTCAGGGCCGGAATGCGGCCGTCGGGGGGATCGACGATGAGCGACGTGCGCTCGGTCGTCACCGAGGTCCCCTCGTCGAACCAGAAGTCGTTGTAGGGCACCACGCGGTCCGAGGTGTCGGCGTCGCGGCTCCGCTGCCGAATGGTCTCGGCCGCGAACTCCGCCGCCTGCTCGGGCGAGAAGCTCTCGTCCTCGGCCAGCTCCTCCGGGCGCTCCATCGGGGTCAGGCTGCGGAAGTCCCAGACGCCCTGCAGGTCCGGGGCGCCCCACGCGGTCCGGGGGGCGGCCGAGGCCTCGGTCTGGGCGGCGGCGCCGGCCGGCGCCAGCGTCACGAGGGCCACCGCGGCGAGCGAGCATGCGATCGATCGGCAGTTCATCTTCCACCTCCAGGACAGTCCGCGGCGGCCGCTCCGTCGGCCGCGGCCGCAACCGGATCTCTCGGCGCCACGGCGGACGTTCATCACGGGGACGAGCCCCGTCACCATCACGGGACGGTCGCGCCACCGATGACGCGACGGTATATGTATACCCCATGTCCGCCTCGGGAGGCGCCGGCCGATGTCGGGGCTCGGCACTGACCGGGCCCGAACGGACATGTTCAGGGCGGCGGAACCGGCCGGCCCCTTCCCGCGACCCGGGTGCGGAAATGGTCTCGGCGCTCCGTCCGCCCGCCTCGCGCGTTCCTTCAGCAGCCACTCCGGAGACCAGGTGCGGACACGGTCCCGGCGCTCCGTCCATCCGCCGGACGGAATCCGCACGACGGCGCCAAGTCTCTCATCGGCCGGCGGCCCGGAGCCCCCCGCGCCGAAGCGTGCCGGACGAATCGCACGGCGGCGCCGAGGCTCTCAACGGGCCGGCCAGGTCCGCTCCACCACCCGGTCGAACGGACGCGGCACCCGCTGCACGCGGTAGGCCTGCCGGCGTCTCAGGTCGTACCGGTCCCCCGCTCCCAGGAAGTAGAACCGCCCCCCCGAGTCGAGCAGCCGCTCGTGGTCGTAGATGACGACGTAGCTCTGCCCCATCACCTCGAACTCGTCGCCCTCGACGACGATGGCGGTGTCCTCGTCGATGCCGATGCCCAGCAGGTGGGGGTGGGTCTCGATGACCTCGATCAGATCGAACTGCCGGTTGCGCCGCAGCAGGTGCTGGTCGATGGCGGTGTCGCGGAGGAAGCCGAAGCCCTCCTCGTGGTCGCCCATCATGACGGTGTTGGTGGCGGTGTCGCCGCGGACGAGGTACGAGCCCAGGATGGTCGCGCCGGCCGAGGAGCCTCCAACCACCCCGCCGCGCTCCAGCACCCCGGCAATCTCTTCCTGCACCCGCGTGCCCAGATAGGCGTCGGCGAGGCGCCACTGCCGCCCGCCGGGGAACCACACCCCCCGCGCCCGCCGCAACGGCGCGCTGAACGCGGGGTCGTCGGCCACCGCCGGGTCGGTGGTGTGCAGCACCGTCAGGTCGGTGGCCCCGGCCGCGCGGAACGCGCGAAGGCCCGGGTAGAACTGGTCGTAGGTCTCCCCGCCCCCGGCCGTCGGAATGACCACGATCGGCGCCTCGGGCCCGCCCGCGAGCTGCACGAACCGCTCGACGATGGCGGGGTCCCGCATCGCCCCGCCGACGACCACCAGCGCCCCCCGCGCCGGTCCCACCTCCTGGGCGGCGCCCCACGCCGGGGTCAGCCAGCCGATGGTCCACACCGCGACGACGACGCCCGCGCCGATCCACGTTCTGCTCCGCATCACCGGTCCTTCCGCATGAGTGACCAATCGAAGCGGAATTGTACGATGCCGCATTCTCTCGGCCCTCGCGCGGCGCAGGGCCGGGGACGCCCGCCGAGTCGCGTGTTCGACAGCGCAGAGGAACCGTTCGGTCTCAGGTCACGACAGCGAAGTGGTTGCCGCGGGCCGCCCGCCGGTCGAACGTGTAGGTGCGGGTGCAGCCGAGTGCGTGATTGCGATGGGCGATCAGGCAGTCCGCGAAGTCGGCGGCGCCGGACTCGAACTCGCGCAACGCGGCCAGAACCGTGTCGCGATCCTCGACCGTGAGCTCCGCCGTTCGCAGGATCTGCCGGATCACCGCCACGACGAGGGCCTTCCCGTGTCGGTAGGCGGTCGTCAGGACCCACACTAGCTCCACCAGCACGGGAACGCTGACGAAGCCGGGCGACCGGGCCGTACAGCCCTCGATGAGGCGCGCGGCGGCGGCCGCCTGTCGGGGATCGTCCTGCACGATATAGCGCACCAGGACGTTGGTGTCGAGACCGATCATCGGATCGACGAACGGCGGGCGGCCCCGCGCGCAATGGCCGCGTCCATCGCCCGGAGGCTGACCGGGACCGCCGGCTTCGGCACCATGCCCTTCAGTTGCGTCACCGACGCGGTGACCGGCGTGACTCGCAGGACGTCGCCCTCCAACATGAAGTCGATCTTGTCGCCCGGCCTGAGGTGGAGCCTGTCCCGAATCGGTTTGGGCAGGGTCACCTGTCCCTTGCTGGTAATCGTCGCCTGCATTACTCTTCCCTCAATCCTTACCTGAAGGTAAGGCCATGGGCGCGAGGTGTCAAGTCGGGCGGGTCGCGGGAGTCGACTTCCCCCTGGTCTCCCGACCGCGGCTCCGCTTGCCACCCGACCACCCTGCCCGGGCGCCTCCTGCGTTCTACGGCGCAGGCGCTCGGCGCAGGCTCCTGATGAAGTTCACCAGGTTCCAGATGTCCGTCTCGGAGAGCCGGTCGCCGAAGGCGTCCATGGCGAAGTCGGGGCCGATGCCGTCGCGGATGGCGCTGAAGATCTCGCCGTCGCTGCCGCCGTGCCGCCACGTGGGGTCGGCGAGGTTCGAGGGTCGAGGACCGTAGGCGGCGGTGGCCGCGGCGAGGGCGCCGTCGCCGCGGCCGGTCACGCCGTGGCAGGCCGCGCAGTGGGTCGCGTAGGCGGCGGCGCCGGCGGCCACCGATGCCGCGGTGGCAGCAACCGGGTTGAACGGCGCCCGCGCCTCGGGAGAGGCACCGGAGGCGTCGGGGCGGGCGCGGGCAGCGGCGGGACGGGGGGCGGACGCCGCGTCGGCCAGGGTGCGCAGCAGGGCCGCCGTGTCCTCGCGGACGTAGCGGTCGCCGGCGATGCCAACGGCGTAGACGGCGAGGTCGGCCGGCGTCTGGCCGCGCACGTTCTCGGCCCGGAGGTCGGCGCCGTGGTCCGTCAGCAGCTCGATGACGGCGTTCGTGCCGTGCGAGGCGGCGGCGTGGAGGGCGGTGTCGCCGGCGTCGTTGGCGGCGTTGACGCGGGCGCCGAGGGCGAGGGCCGCCGCGACCGCCGCGACGGTCCGCCGTTCCTCGGCGGCGGGAATCGCGGAACCGAGGACGGCCGACTCGACGGGGTTGTACGACGAGAAGTCGCGGCGGTCGCGGATGAACGCGCTGCCGCCACCCCGGTTGTAGCCGAGCCCGGCCGCCGCCATCAGCGGGGTGGCGCCGTCGCGATTCGGCGCGCGGGGGTCCGCGCCGGCGTCGGCGAGGACCTGCATCATCTCGGTCTCGAGAAAGTGGGCCGCGAGCCAGAAGGGGGTCCCGCCGACCCACCGGTCCATGAACGCGAAGTCGTGGCTCCAGCGCCGCACCGGCGTGCCCCTGGCGAGGCGCGGGTCGGGGTCGGCGCCGTGGGCGAGCAGCGCGCGCACGAGGGGCAGGCCGGCGCCGGGGTCGTCGTTGGGAACGCCGCGGTCGCGCAGGGTGCCGCGCAGCACCGCCGCGTGCAGCGCGGTGTAGCCGAGGGGCGCGGCGTTGGGGTCCGCCCCGGCGCGGAGCAGCGCCGCGGCGAGCGAGCCGTGGCCGCCGTGGGCGGCGACGACGAGGGCGGGGTTGCCGTCCGCGGCGGTGTCGCCGACGTCCGCCCCGGCCGCGAGCAGCAGGCGGGCCGACTCGACGTCGCCCGACCGCGCCGCGAAGAGCAGCGCGGTGCTGCCGCCCTCGACCACCTCCTCGAGGGCGATGCCCCGCGACGCGGACCCGGCCGACCGGCTGCCCCCCATGTTGTAGACGCGGCGCCGGGTGGCGGTCCGGGCGCCGACGTCGGCGCCGTGCGCCAGGAGCGCCCGCGTGACGACGGGCCGCCGGTTCGCGACCGCCCACATCAGGGCGGTCTGGCCGCGCGTCGCCTCGGTCGCGTTCACCCGCGCGCCGCGCGCCAGCAGGGCGTTCACCGCCTCGACGCTGCCCGCGCGGGCCGCCGCCATCAGCGCGGTCTCGCCGCTCGGGAGGGCGGCGTTCGCATCCGCGCCGGCCGCCAGCAACCGCTCGACGAGGGCGCCATGGCCGCGGCGGCAGGCCATGAGCAGCGGGGTGACCCCGAGGTCGTTGGCGGCATCGGCGTCGGCGCCGGCCCCGATCAGCAGGTCCGCCGCCACCACGTCCTCGTGGTGCACCGCCCAGTGCAGTGCCGTCGCGCCGTCCGGCTGCCGCCCGTTCACGTCGACCGGCCCCGCCAAGCGGGCGCGCAGCACCACCGCGTCACCGTTTCGCACGGCCGCGATCAACTCGGACACGCCGGGCGCGGCCACCGTCTGGGCGCGAGTGACGCCCGACCAGACGCACAGGGCCGCCACCAGCACGGCCAACGCTGCCGGCAGCCGGCGTCCCGGTCCCGCCGCACGCGAGCCGTCGGCCGAAACCGCCCTCCCGGGCGGCGTCAACAAGCGCATGGCCACTTCCCGGTTGCTACAGATCCAGCCGCCCGGTGCTGTCGTGGAGGCGGTCCACCCGCATCCCCAGCTTCTCGAGCACCGTCACGTGCAGGTTCGCGAGCGGCGTGCCCCCGTCGACCGACCTGCCGCCGCCGGTCGCGGCCGGGAAGCGGACATGCCGGCCGCCCGCGAGCCGTCCGCCGGCCCCGCCGGCCACCACCAGCGGCAGGTTCCACGGGCGGTGGTCGCCCTCGGCCATGCCCGCCCCGTAGTAGACGATGGCGTGGTCGAGCAGCGATCCGTCGCCGTCGGGGGTCGCGGCGAGCCGGTCGAGGTAGTAGGCGAACTGCTCGGCGTGGTGCTTGTTGATGCGGACGAGCTGCTCTCGGCTCGCCGCGCTGCCCTCGTGCGACAGGGGGTGATGCCCGCCGGGGGCGCCGATCTCGGGATAGGTGCGGCTGCTGAACTCGCGGCCGACCATGAACGTGACGACCCGGGTGAGGTCGCTCTGCCACGCGAGCACCTGCAGGTCGAACATGAGGCGCGCGTGGTCCGCGAAGCCCGCGGGCACCCCGGCCGGCTGGTCGAACGCCGGCAGCTCGCGCGCCGCCTGCGCCTCGGCCCCCTGGATGCGCCGCTCGATGTCGCGCACGGCATCGAGGTACTCGCCCAGCCGCGCCGCGTCGCCCGGGCCGAGGCCGCGGCTCAGGTCGGCCGCCTTGCCGCGGACCGAGTCGAGGAGGCTGCGGCGCCGCTCGGCCCGGGCCCGGCGCGCGGCGGGGTCGGTGCTGCCGCCGTCGCCGAACATCCGTTCGAACACCACCCGCGGGTTGTGCTCCATCGGGAGCGGCGTGCGCGGCCCCCGCCACGAGATGGTGTGGCTGTAGGTGCAGCTGTAGCCGCCGTCGCAGGTCCCCGCGCCCTTGTCGCCCGACTCCAGCGACAGCTCGAGCGAGCCGATGGGCGTCTCGCCGCCGATCTCGCGCGCAATGAGCTGGTCGAGGGAGACGTCGGCGAGGAAGTCGTTCCCCTCCTGCCCGAACGGCCGGGGGATGGCCCCGGTGAGGAACTTCGTCGCGCACCGGCCGTGCACCGCCCCGCTCCGCGCGGTCAGGCCGTTCACGTTCTGGGTGAGGCCGGTCAGCACCAGCACGCGGTCGCGGAACGGCTCGAGGGGGGCGAGGATGGGCGAGAAGGCGAACCCCGCGCCGTCTTCGGCCGGGGTCCACTCGTCGATGACGACCCCGTTGGGGATGTAGACGACGCCGAACCGCGGGACCGGCCGCGCCGCCGTCCGGGCGAGGGCGGTCGCCGCCGGCACCATGCCGTCGAGCAGGGGCAGGGCCACCGCCGCCCCCACCCCGCGCAGCACCGTCCGGCGGGGAATCGCCTTCCTGGTGATGATCATGACTCCGACCTCCCCGTCATCCCGTCGAGCCGCGGGGGCGCCCAAGGCGCACGCCACGCAACGCCGCTCGGGACGAACCGTCTTCACTGGCGCGTGTCACGACGCCGACACTTTCCCTCGGGGGCGGCGGCAGGGCCACCGCCGCGGCCACGCCCCGCGCGGCGCCTTCCGGCCGGGTTCGCCTCCCGTCGACGATCATGACTCCGACCTCCGCATGCGAAACGGCGCACTCTCGACGATGCCCAGGACGAGCGACGACCACCGATAGTCGTCCTCGGCCGCCCGGCGCACGATGCCGCGGATGACCGGGCGGTCGTGCGACTCGACGCCGCGCCCGAGGGCGTAGACGAGGAGCTTCTCGACCACCGTCTCCACGAACTGCTCCGAGCGGTCGAGCAGCACCCGCCGCAGCCCTTCGGGACCGTCGAACGTGGTGACCCCGTCGGCGAGCACGGCCGAGGCGTCGACGGGGAAGCCGGCGTCGCTCGTCCGCCACCGGCCGATGGCGTCGAAGTTCTCGAGGGCGAAGCCCAGCGGGTCCATCGGCGCGTGGCAGGCGGCGCAGGCGGGGTTGGCCCGGTGCTGCGCGAGCCGCTCGCGGACGGTGCGCGGCTCGCCCGCCTCGCCCCCGGCGGGCAGGGGCGGGATGTCCGGCGGGGGCGGGGCGGGCGGCGTCCCCAGGACGTTCTCCAGCAGCCACTTCGCCCGGAGCACCGGCGATGTCCGGTTGCCGTAGGAGGTCACGGCGAGGATGCTGCCGTGGCCGAGGAGGCCGAGGCGCCGGGCCGCGGCGGGTCCCCGGCCGGCGAGGCTCACCCGCCGGTAGCGGCTGCCGGTGACGCCGGGTATGCCGTAGTGCCGGGCCAGCCGCTCGTTCAGGAACGTGTAGTCGGCCGAGAGCAGCTCGACGACGCTCCGGTCCTCGCGGAGCTGGCTCTCGAAGAACAGCTCGGTCTCGCGCCGGAGGGCCTCGCGCAGGTTCTCGTCGAAGCCGGGAAAGAGGTTCGGGTCGGGCGCGATGCCCTCGACGCTGCGCAGCGACAGCCACTGGCCCGCGAAGTTGTCGACGAGGGCCGACGCGCGGGGGTCCGCGAGCATGCGCCGCACCTGGCTCTCCAGCACGCCGGGGTCGGAGAGCCGGCCCCGCTCCGCCGCGACGAGGAGCTCCTCGTCGGGAATGCTGCTCCAGAGAAAGAACGACAGCCGCGACGCGAGCTCGAGGTCCGTGAGCCGGTAGGGGGCGCCCGGCGCCGCGCCGGCGGGGTCGCGCTCGATGCGGAACAGGAACTCGGGGTCGATCAGGAGACGCTCGACCGCGGCCTGGATGCCGGCCTCGAACCAGGCGATGACTCCGTTCTCCCGGCCGGCGGCTCCGCCCTCGCGGCCGACGGCTCCGCCCTCGCGGCCGACGGCACCCCCTTCATGGCCGGCGGCCCCGCTCTCAGGGTCGACGGCTCCGGCCACATGGTCGACGGCCCCCCCCTCACGGCCAGCGGCCCCGTCCTCACGGTCGACGGCTCCTCCCTCACGGTCAGCCGCTCCACCCTCTGGGTCGACGCTACCGCCCTCACGGTCGGCGGCTCCGCCGTCACGGCCGGCTGCCCCACCCTCCGGGTCGAGGGCGCGACCATCCCGGTACAGGGCCCGGCCCTCCCGATAGAAGGCCAGCAGCGACTCGAGGTCGCCCTCGCCGACCGGCCGGCGGTACGCGCGCCGCGCGAGGCCGGCGAGAATCGTCCGCGCGCAACCCACTTCCCCGACGTCCGCGCCGTCGGGCCGGCACACGAAGATGCGCGACCGGCTCGCGGTCTCGCCGGGTCCCGTCGCCGCGTAGGGGCCGTCGATGGTGACGCTCTCCAGCCCGGGCCCCTCGGGCCGCGACGACGTGTCGGTGGTCTCGGTGACGGTGGCGCCGTACTCCCGGAGCTCGGGCTGGAGCACCCCCTCGTGCTCCCACGACTTGTCGGCGAACGCCACCCCGACCACGCGGGCCCCGGCCCCCACCGGGACGCGCACAGCGAGGCCCGCGTCGGTCCCGGTCCGGTAGTCGTCCCAGTCCTGGGTCGGAAACTCCGAGGCCCCGGCCGCCACGAACGTGCCCGAGAAGCTGACCGGGGCGGGCTTTCCCGGCGCGGCGCCGCCGACGGTGAAACGGGCCACCCGCCGGCCGTCGAGCCGCACGTCGAGGTCGTGGGCCTCGTCGAGGTTGACGATGTACTCGTAGACGCTCCGCTTCAGCCGGACGGTGAGGACGTACTCACCGTCGAGGGGAAAGCGGTGCCGCACCGCGAGCCCGCCGCGCGACCCGAACGGCAGCGCCTCGCTCATGCGGTCGTTCTGGGTCATCGCGATCGGGACCGTATAGGTGCGCGAGGTCAACCCCGGCCCGATCGCCGGGTCGCCGACCGCGAGGCGGCTGATGCGCCGGGCCGCGGTCAGGTAGCGCTCCATCAGCGCCGGCGAGAGGGCGAGGGTGCCCGCGAGGTTGTCGAACCCGTGGCCGGTGTCGTCGGCCGGCAGCAGCGCCTCGGCGTCGACGTCGAGGGCCAGGAGGTCGCGGACGGCGTTGGCGTACTCGGCCCGGTTCAGCCGGTGGGTCGGCACCCGGCCCGGCTCGACGGTCGCGGCGGCGGCGCGGTCGAGCCCGGCCTCGAGCCAACCGCGCAGCTCGTCGAGGTCCGCCCCGGCGGGACGCGGCCGGCCGGCCGGGGGCATCATGCCGCCCCGCAGCTTCAGGACCACCCGCTCCCAGACGTCGGGCGCCTCGCCGACGCGCGACACGTCCGCGACGTCGAGGGCGAGCCCCCCGGTTTGCAGGCGCTGGTTGTGGCAGGTGACGCAATAGCGGTCGAGGAGAGCCCGTTGCGACGCCGGTGCCGTGGCCGATGCCGGTTGCCCCGACGGCGCGGGCGCGGTGTTCCCGCCGGTCGGGTGCGGGCGCGGACCGGCCGCACCGGCGCCAGCGGGGGCGGCCCCGGCCAGCACCGCGACCAGAGCGGCGGCGACGGCTCGCACCATTCGCCGATCTTACACCCGCGCACCTGCGGGAAACGCGGCCAACGGAACGCCGAACGCTCGCGGCAGGCTTGCGCCTCGACCTGGGGCGGCGCTCCAAGGCACAGGCGACCGGGCCAGACGCCTGCCCCCCACCCGCAATGAAGGCACCGGCGTGGCCTGTTTGGCCTGGCTGCCGTACGCCCGCGCTGCCGGAGAGGAAGACGGGCGGCGAAGACACCGGGTCGGTTCGTCGATTCCGCCGCAGCCCCCGCCTCCAGGAGGCGCAGCAATAGTCCGCGGTTTCGCCGCGGGCTGCCGTGCTCCTATACTGAGGGCCAGGGAGTCAGGCGACGATTGCCGCAGGCCAGGGAATCAGTGAACGACCGTCGACGGTGCCCCGGGGGGGCGGCCACGAAGTCGCGCCGCCCGGCCAGGCCGCGGCAGTCGCGATCCCGGAATCGAGGTGAGACGATGCCGAAGCAACCACGAACCCGAGGCGTCCGGCGCCCTGTCGCCGCAGTCGCGGCGGCGATCCTGCTCGCCGGCTGCGGCTTCCCCGGCGCCGCCCTCGCCCAGGACGGCGCCGGCGTCATCGCGGGCCGCGTGACGGCCGACCACGGCGACGTGCGCGCCCTTCGCGTGAAGGCGCACGACACCGTCCACCTCATCGCCTACACCGTCTACACCGTGGACGGCGGCTATCGCATCTTCAACCTGCCCCCGAGCACCTACGACGTCTACGTCGTCGAGGAGGCGTTCGAGTCACCGACCGCGACCGTCGAGGTGCGGGCCGGCGAGACGACCACCGTCGACATCGCCCTGACCGCCCTCGGGGCGGGGCCGGAGGAGGGCGCGGCGGCGCGCGGGGCGTCGGCGCAACGGAACTACGGCGGCGGCGGCGCCGACGGCCGGACGGCGGAGATCGTCGACTTCGACACCCTCTATCCGCCCCACCCCGCCCGCGACATCATGCTGCGGGGCTGCTTCGGCTGCCACGGCCCGGCCGGGTTCCATCGCCGGGGACCGCGCAACGAGCGCGGGTGGCGGCAGGCCGTCGACCGGATGTTCGACGTCGACGGCCGCGTCGCCAACATGGCCCCCGGCGTGCCGCAGGTCACCCACGACCTCGTATCGGTGGAGGAGAAGGAGCTCATCATCCAGTACCTGACCTCCCTCTTCGGACCCGGGTCGGAGCCCCGCGACCTCGAGCTCGACCCCCTCGTCCGCGACGAGGAGGCGTTGTCCGAGGCGGTCTACATCGAGTACGAGCTGAACCGCGGGCCGCAGCGCCTGCTCGCGAACGGGGCGCCGCCGCGCGGCAGCATCCACAGCGTCTTCGCGAGCCTCGCCGAGCCGGGGGTCATCTGGGTGTCGGGCAACGGCTCGAACTCGATCATCCGCATGGACAGCCGCGACCCCGACTTCGAGACGCGCACCGACGAGCTGTGGATCGAGAACCCCGGGAACATCAACGTCACCCCCCACGGCATCGTCGAGCACCGCGGGCGCGTGTACTGGGTCGAGCTGACCGGCGACCACTTCGGCGAGCTCGACCCCGCCACCGGCGAGATGACCCGCTATCCGATGCCGACGAAGGGGGCGGGGCCGCACAGCGTCTGGGTCGATTCGCGCGGGCAGTTCTGGTACACCTACTTCGCGTCGGCCGGCCGCATCGGCCGCTTCGACCTCGCCGCCAACGACTTCACCGAGTGGGAGCCGCTGGCCGGGTTCAGCGGCTACGGCATCGTCGTCGACCGGCAGGACCGCGTCTGGGCGGTGGGCCTGCACACCCCCGCCATCTTCATGTACAACCAGGAGACGGCGGCGTGGCGCTCGTACCCGATGGCCAACCCGGCGCGGCGCCCCGCCATCGACTCCGACGGCAAGGTGTGGGCCGCCCACTACTTCGGCAACGCCATCTCGCGCATCGACCCTGCGACTGGGTCCGTCACCGAGTTCGAGCTGCCCCTCAAGGACGGCAACCCCTACGACGTGTGGCCCGACGCCGACGACAACCTGTGGGTCGAGAACGGCATCTACAACTCGCTGGTGCGCTTCGACCAGGAGACGGGCGACTTCACCTACTTCCCGTTCCCCGAGCTGCGGGCGCACACGCCCAAGCTCGACCGCGACCGGGACGGGACGCTCTGGTTCACCCTGCGCGGGCCGTCCGGGGGGCCGGGGGTGGCCGCGCTCAAGCCGAACGGCAACGTGCCGCCGGCGGGAGCGTCGGCCGGACAGTAGCATCCGGCCGCAGTCTGGTGCCGGTCGGCCGACAGTACCCGAGCCGGTCATGCTGCCGGCGACCCGACGGTTCCGACCGGACCGAGGTGCCGGCCGGCCGTTGGCACTGGTCGGTCGGACAGCGCCCGGTCGGCGGGGCAGTGCCGGCTGGCCAACCGCACCGGGCGGGAGTGTCGACCGCGGTCAGGTGACCGGCGGATCGCGCCGGTCGGAAATGGCGGCGGCCCGGCGATGGCGCCGATCGGGGCGCCGATGGAAGGCAGCGGGAGCGCCGGCCACGGGCTTCTGGAGAGGATCACGCGATGAGATGGTCGACGGCCGCGGGCGCGGCAGCACTGATCGGCGTCGTCACGGTTCAGCCGGCCGCGGGGCAGACCACCAGCCTGGCCGGGGTCATCGACTTCCACGTGCACTCCGGCCCCGACTCCAGGCCCCGCTCGGTCGGCGATCTGGAGATCGCGCGCATCGCGAAGCGGGCCGGCATGCGCGGGATCGTTCTCAAGAACCACTTCACCATGACCGCGGACCGCGCTTGGCTGGCGATGCAGGAGGTGCCGGGCATCGAGATCTTCGGCGGCGTCGCCCTCAACCACTCCGTCGGCGGGCTCAACGCCGAGGTGGTGCGTCAGATGGTGGCGTTCTCGGGCGGGCGCGGCAAGGTGGTGTGGCTGCCGACGTTCGACGCCGAGTTCTGGATGACCCGCGCCGGCGACCCCGGCGAGTTCGTGCCGGTCATGCGCGGCGGCGAGATGGACCCCGCGCTGGGCGAGATCTTCGACCTCGTCGCCGAGCACGAGCTCGTGCTCGCGATGGGACACTCGTCGCCCGAGGAGGTGCTGGCCCTCATTCCCGAGGCGCGCGCCCGCGGCGTCGAGCAGATTCTCGTCACCCACGGGCTCGGCCAGTCGCCGACCCCCGCCCAGCTCCGGGCGATGGCCGATCACGACGTGGTCATCGAGCTCGTGTGGCTCGCGGTGCTGAACGGCGAGTTCTCGTACGCCGACTACGCCGACGCCATCCGGACCTACGGCGCCCGCCACTTTCTGCTGGCGTCCGACCTCGGGCAGGCGGGGAACCCGCTGCACCCCGACGGCCTGAACGCCCTCATGGACGGGCTGCGGGCCGAGGGCGTCAGCGACGCGGACATCGACGTGATGATCCGCGACAATCCCGCGCGGCTCCTCGGGCTCGATCCGTAGCGGGGGTCTCGGAGGTCCACATGATGCGACGGCGTTTCTCTCTGTTGCTGCTCGCGGCGGCCCTCGCCGTCCCCGGCACCACCCTCGCGCAGGACGGGTGGACGGTGCCGCGGACGCACGACGGCCAGCCCGACCTGCAGGGCCTGTGGACGAACTCGACCACCACCCCCCTCGAGCGCCCGGAGAACGTGGCGGACCGGGCCGTCTACACCGACGCGGAGGTCGCGGCCATCGACGCCGCCAACGTAGGCCGCAACGACCGACCGCCCCCGCCCGGCGACCCCGGCACCTACAACGACTTCTGGTGGGAGCGCGGGACCGCGCTCGCCCGGACGTCGCTCGTCATCGACCCACGGGACGGCCGCCTGCCGCCGCGCACCGCCGCCGGGGAGACCCGGGCGGGCTGGACCCGCGACAGCGACAGTTGGACCGGCCGCACCATGGCCGAGCGCTGCGTCACCCGCGGCGCCCCCAAGCGCCCGGGTGGTTACAACAACCACTTCCTCGTCCTCCAGACGCCCGGGTACGTGGTGATGCTGCAGGAGATGATCCACGAGCCGCGCATCATCCCCCTCGACGATCGCCCGCCCGTCGACGAGCGGATCCGGCTGTGGATGGGCGACTCGCGCGGCCGCTGGGAGGGCGACACCCTCGTCGTCGAGACGGCGAACTTCCGCGACGAGATCTACACCAACTCCTTCAACTGCTGCCCGGGGGCGAGCGGCGGCCTGAGCCTGGTGGAGCGGTTCACCCGGGTCGACGCCGACACCATCGAGCACCACTACACGGTGAACGACCCCGACACCTACACGCGGCCGTGGACCGCGTCCGTGCCCATGCGCCGCTTCGCCGGCCCGATGTACGAGTACGCCTGCCACGAGGGCAACTACGGGATGGAGAACCTGCTGCGGGGAGCGCGGGTCCAGGAAGCCGAGGCCGCGGCGCGGTAGGCGGTAGACAGCCGCCATCGGTGCCGGCCAGGCGCAGAAGAAGCGCGGGTCAGGACGGGCGCCCGCGCGCCCTCCGGGCCGCCGGCCATTCACGCAGCAACGGCGGCACGACCCGCCGGGCGGCGCGCAGGACGGCGGCGGCCGACCGCAGACACCGGGCGTCCTTCGCGCGCCAGGGGAACCCGTAGGCGCCCCGGATGGGCTCGGGAAGCAGGCCTAGCGTCGTGAGGCGGCCGAGCCACAGCGCGGGGGCCACCCACCGCCTCCCCGGCGGCGCGAGCAGCGCCCCCGCGAGGCGCCGCGCACCGTCGCCCACCGCGAGCCGATCCTCCTGCTGCATCCGGTCCAGATAGCGGTCGAGCCGGTCCCTCGTGTCGGGCAACTCGCTCGCGGAAACGCCGAGCAGCGGGCCGACCTGCGCGGCCTCGGCGCAGTACCGGTCCTCCTCGGTCCGCCCCAGCGGTCCCACGAACAGGGCGTAGGTGCGGAGCTGGCTGTCGATGAGGGTGGCGTGGACCCACGTGAGCAGCGCCGGGTCAGTGGCGTCGTACGCGGTGCCCGCCGGGTAGCCGCCCACCGCGCGATCCAGCCGGCCGTGCACGCGGTGGTGGATGGCGTTGATGCGGCCCACCGTCTCCCGGATCTCCGACTCGGTGCCGAAGGTAAGCGAAAGCATCGCCCCGATGGTCCGGCGCATGCGCCGGATGTAGGCCAGCGCCCCGGCGTCGAAGCCGCTGTGGGCGCCCACGCCGGCCGCCACCAGGGGATGCGCGAGCTGCAGGAGGATCGCCCGGCCCCACCCCAGCACGACCACCGCCTCGCGGTTGACGCGGTGGGAGATCGGCGTCCGACCGGCCTCCGCGCACGGCGCGCCGTCGGTCTCCGGCGACGCAGCCTTCGTCACGGCTCCCAGCGTACAGGATTCCGCCGACGTGCAGGCAAAGCGACCGCGTGTCCAGCCTCGACGCGGCATCACAGCCGTCCCCCTCCTGCCCGGAACGCCGCGGACGCCCGTCACCGCTCCCAGGTACCGGATTCAGCCGACTTGCAGGTTAAGATGCCGGCGTGTCCAGACTCCTGCGCATCCTCGCCGCCATCGCCCTCTTCCTGACCGCCGCCGGCGTCGCCGCCGCCCAGCCGGCGGAGCGGCCCAACGTCGTCCTCGTCATCGCCGACGACCTCGGCTGGGGCGACCTCGGCAGCTACGGCAGCCCCATCATGCGGACGCCGCGGCTCGACCGGCTCGCGGCCGAGGGGGTCCGGTTCACCGCCGCCTACGTCGCGGCCGCCGTGTGCAGCCCGTCGCGGGCGGGGCTGATGACCGGACGCTACCCGCAGCGGCACGGCTACGAGTTCAACACGTCGGGCCGCGACGTCGAGATCGGGCTGTCGACCGGCGAGCGGACCCTCGGGGACCTCATGCGGGGGGCGGGCTACGCGACCGGCTACGTGGGCAAGTGGCACCTCGGCCGGCGGCCGGCCCGGCAGCCGCTGTCGCGGGGCTTCGACGAGTACTTCGGCCTGCTCACGGGCGGGACGACCTACTTCGCGGGAGACCACCCCGAGGCGGTGCTCGACCCGGACCGGCCCGCGGGCTCACGCGTCGGGCGCGAGATCTACCGCGGGCGCGAGGTAGTCGAGGTCGAGGACTACCTGACGGACGTGCTCACGGACGAGGCGGTCGACTTCATCGACCGTCACGCGGGCGGCGACGCCCCGTTCTTCCTCGTCCTCTCGTACAACGCGCCCCACACGCCCCTGCAGGCGACGCGCGAGTACATGGACACCGTTGCCCACGTCGAGGACTTCCGCACCCGCATCTACGCCGCCATGGTGTCGTCGGTCGACCGCGGCGTCGGGGCGGTGGTCGACCGGCTCGCCGCCCACGGGGTCGACGACGACACCCTCGTCGTCTTCATGAGCGACAACGGCTGCGTCGGCTACGCGGCCATCGCGTGCAGCAACGGGCCCTTCAGCGGGACCAAGCGCTTCCACCTCGAGGGCGGCATCCGCATCCCGTTCATCATGCACTGGCCGAACGGCCTCACCGGGGGACAGGTCTACCGCGAGCCGGTCATCAGCCTCGACCTCTTCGCCACCTTCGCGGGCCTCGCCGGCGCCTCGCTCGACGACGGCGTGATGCGCGACGGCGTCGACCTGGTTCCGTACCTGACGGGCGATGCCGACGGCCGGCCCCACGACGTCCTGTACTGGCGGGCCGGCCCGAACCGGGCCGTCCGCATGGGCCGCTGGAAGCTGTTCGAGGTCAACCGCGCCGACCCCGCCGCCACCCACTCGCGCGGCCGGCTCCTCCCGCTGCAGGACTATCCCGACGCGTCGCCCCACGGGCAGGTCTCGCTGCTCTACGACCTCGCCGCCGACGAGGCCGAGCGCGCCAACCTCGCCGACCGGCTTCCCGAGAGGCTACGCGACCTGCAGGACCCGCTCGACCGCTGGGAGTCGTCACTCGCCCGGCCCGTGTGGCCGTCCAACCGCTCGACCGTCACCGAGATCGACGG
Organism: Vicinamibacterales bacterium; assembly: GCA_965207675.1. Lineage (GTDB taxonomy): Bacteria > Acidobacteriota > Vicinamibacteria > Vicinamibacterales > UBA8438 > JAJEEA01. Next base: position 1,203,264 of record CBDBMY010000010.1, on the reverse strand, counting down.
CGAGCTGGTTCAGTTGTTCTTTTGACGTTCACGCTTGAATGCCAGCTCCGCGGCTCGACACCCGTTCCGTTGCCCCATCGCCCCCATGTTGAGCGCATACCCGCGTGCCGGTTACCCATTCCCTTCCGGGGGCTCCTCTTTCTGCTCCCAGTGCTCATCATAGGTCAGGACTATGGAATCAACGAGCCGAGTGGCGCTCGACGTAACGCGAGCGAGCACCTTCAGCTGTTCTCGACACGCAAGGTTATCCACTTCATGCGGATAGTTGATGCTATGGTTAACTTCGCCTCACACCTCCTCCATCAGGGTGCGCACCTGAATCTCACACGTCGTGGTCCTTCTGGAAGCCGACTCCACCACGTAGTGCACGCTCGTGTATAGTGAAGGGCTCGATTGCACAACAAAACCGCACTCCGTGAAGAAATCCCGGTATTCGTCATCCCACGTCCTGGCGAACGGCTCTTCTCGAAGATCCAACTTCTCCTCGGAAAGAAGTGATCGAATGCGCTGGTCGATTTCCCTGATTTGCCGTGGATAGAGATGGAGAATACGAAGACCCGCAAGGTCGTTAACTTCCGTCAAGAGGTTATCTCGGGTTATGCCGAATGATCTACCGTTTCGTTTTGCTTCAATGTACTTTCTACTCAATTTGTCCCTCAACGAAGTCTCCGACTTCACGCGCGATCTGAAAGAGTGAACCAGTCCAGACAATTCACCTTGAGTTAGAGAGCAGACCCAACAATTGCGCCTGAAATCGCTCAACCAAGTTCCTGCTGGCGCCGTACTCCTCGACCAGCTTCTCCACCAAGCGCCTGTCTCCGGCGTTGAGTCCCACTTCACAATCCAAGAGAATCGCCCGATTCAGCGGTCCGATGTTGGGACCCGAATCAAAGAATATGTAATCGGCACCGAGATCGTTGGCTATAGAGTTAACGACCTCGCTAATTGCTGTCGTGCCACGAAAGCCCCGGAGTTTACGCTGAAGACACTGACCCCAGAACTCTGCCATATCGGTTTCGAATTCCGACAGGCGAATGTCACCGGGAATCAGATACAGATTCTCGATTCCCGTTTCAATTGAAGGGGTGACGCAAAAGCTACCCAGGGCTTCGTGGACGGGCTTCAGCGCAGTCCAGATGGTCTGACCGTCTTCGTCGTCCGACCGGTCCAGAAGGTCATCCACAACCTCATCTGACACAAGGTATGTCGTGAGGTTGCACTGTGGGTCTGTGTCAACGAGAAGAACTCGCCGCCCCGCTCCCGCGAGCGCTGCGGCGACGTTCAGTGTCAGGGTCGTCTTACCAACGCCACCCTTGTGGTTGAAGATGCTTATGCGCTTCGCATCCGACCGCGACATCGTATCTGTGGTTTTCAACCGAAGGACCTAGCCTTTCGTATTGTTGGTCTTGGTTCTGGTTCGTCTGCTCCGCCTCTTGGGCCGAGCAGCGGCCATCGCAGCTCTTGCGGCCTCGCGATCTGGGAGGGCGCGCACGAACTGTTCTCCCGCCGCATTCAATTGCCGATGCCCCTTCGTGGCCGAAACCAAGTACCCGGAAGTAACCGCGTTCTTTGCGACTTGTGCAGAGTTCGTGAACTTCGGCTGAGCGGCTCTGGTGTTCAGTTTGCTCAGATCCAGAGTCTTGAAATGCTGCATGTCTTCGTAGTGGGTCAGGTAAAAAGCGAGACATGCCATCCGCTCCACGTCCGTGCGAGGCTGTTTCTCTATCAAAAACTCCTTCGGCGACGTCGTTGTGTCGTCGGAAAAAGCTGGACGCTGTCGGAGCTGGTCAGTGGCGGGAGTCGCGATACCCGCGTTGCCTCGCTGGGCACTTTGGGGCGGGGTTGGCCCTGACCCCTGGAGAAACGTCGCTACAGAGGCCAGGATCCGGTGCTGGGCCTCGATGTTCAGAGGCTGAAGCGCACGGATCACCGTCTGGAGAGCATCGAACTCCACAGCGTGGTCTCGAGTGACGACGGATTCGTCGCTAGTAGAGGAGTTGTCTTGCATCTCCCAATTCTAGCCCAACGAGAGCGCGTTGGCCGACCGCGTGCATCGGCTGCTGCCTCGGAGCCACCCGATTGGGCGAGCAACAGCCGGGCCGCAACGAATCCATGTACGTGACAGCCGCTCCTCCCAGTCCGAGAACTGCAAGATCCAACAACCGCGGGCGGTGGCCTCCCTCAGCCGCTCCGAATGCCGTACGGCAAGCGACCGGGGCTGCCCGCGCAGCGCGGGCTAGCGCTAGCGAGGCTAGCGTCCCGCATCAGACGGTCAGGGCAAGCCGCCGGGCGCGGTCCGTGATGCGGGCGGCGCCTGGGCGAGCGCGTGCTCGTTCAGACCGGGTGGGCCAGATCGTCCGCGACCCCCTCAGCCCGTTCGAGCGCGAGTTCTGCCAGCTCGCTGACCCTCCGCCGGTCGATGGGCGCGCCGAGGCCGATTCCTCCGGCGAAGCGGTCCCAGTCGCCCCGCCGAAGCTCCTGGAGAGTGGCGCGGCGCGCGATCTTCATGGCGAACACCGGGGACAGCTCGGGATAGGCCACCGTCGAGAGGAGGTCGTACAGCGGGGCGAGCGCGATGCCGTCCTCGCGATACAGCAGGCTGTAGTTCTTGCCGTGCGCATCGGCATTCCCGAGCAGCACCTGCAAGATGGCGGCATCGAGCAGCTTCAGCAGCTCGACGGCGGGTCTGGAGCAGGCGCGCCGGACCAGGTCGAAGCACTGCCGGAACCCGGGTCCACCCTCGGCGGCGTACTTCCGGCCGGCGACGACGCCGAGGGCTTGGCAGAAGTCCTCCTGGTGGAGGCGCCGGACCAAGCCGTCCGGCCCTCGCCGGCGGTCGTAGCGGCCGATCGTAGGCGAACCGCATCGCGCCGTGCCGGTCGACGGTCAGCGAGCCGACGACGGCGCCTTCCCACCGGACGGCGAGCGCGCGCATCACGTCCGCGGGCCGCCGTCCGCGGCCCCCGGCGGCGGCTCGATGCGTAGCGTGCAGCCCAGCGCCGCCAACACCGCGAGCGCCTTGCCGAGCTGGGCCGTAGCCTTCCCGGCTTCCAGTTCGACGAGGAACCGCACGCCGACGCCCGCCGCGCCCGCCAACTGATCCTGCCGGAGCTGTTGAGCGCGGCGCGTCCTGCGGATGAGCTGCCCGATCTGTGCCGGCGTCATGTTTCAATTTCCCGATCGGGAGATGTAGACGAAATCGACGGGGCCTGACAAGCAGTATTGTCCCGATCGGTGAATCAAGGGGCCGGGACGACGTGGATCAGGCCGACGCTACCCGATCGGGGAAGCCACTACCCGCGATCTGCCAGCGAAGTCGCCGGTGCCTGGTCGTCGTGCGGCGCCAGCCCTGGGTCGAGCCTCGACGTTTCGCACCGCAGGGGCCCTTGCCAAACACGAGCCCGACCGCGACCGGCACCGAGGGCCGGGGCGACGGGCTGCGTTCTCATCATCCCTCTGTCAGTGCTCGTCGCAGGCGCTGCCCGGCGCGCGAGCCCGGTCAACACCACGTTGGGGGGGCGGCGCCACGGCGCCGTCAGCGTTCGTCGCAGGCGCTGCCCGGCGCGCCCGCCCGGTCGGCACCACGTTGGGCGGCTCGGCCACCGCGCTGTCAGTGCTCGTCGTAGGCGCTTCCCGGCGCGCGGGGGTCCGCCTCGCGCAGGCGCTGCCGCAGGAGGTCCTCGGCCAGCTCGTGCTCTTCCTCCTCCTGCCAGCGGCGGCGCTGCTCGGCGCGGCGGCGGCGGTGGGCGTAGATGGCGCACAGGGCGAGCGCGGTGATGACCATCCACTGGTACAGCGGCCGGCCCGCGAACGCGACCCACCGGATCCAGACCGGGCGGCGCCAGAAGCGCTCGACGGCGGCGGCGAGCGGCTCTCCCGTCGCCTCCTCGAAGGCGCGGGGGAAGGGCCGGTCCCGCCCGAGGCGGGCGAGTATCCGACCGGCGGCGGCTTCGCCGTGACGCTCGAGCAGGTGCTGGACGAGAGCGCTCGAGACGGCGTAGGCCCGGCGGGTGGCCGTCGGCCCCCCGGTGAACAGCCGCTCGAGGTCCGACAGCGGGATCTCGCCCTGGCGGATGCGGGTCCAGGCCACCCGCGAGCGGCCCTCCAACCCGACCGGCCGCTCCGCCGCGAGGGCCAGCCCCTCGTTGAACCACCGGGGGATGGGGCGCCCCCGGGCGGCGCGCGAGAACAGGACGTGGGCGACCTCGTGCTGCAGCAGGGCCTCGAGCGAGTCGGTCGGGTACAGCCGGGTGCGCCCGGGAAACAGCACGACCAGGCTGCGGTCGGCGTCGGCGAATCCGGAGATCCAGGAGGGGGTGCGGCGGGCCAGCTCGGAGTCCTCGGCGACGAGGACGACGTCGATGGGCGGGCCGGGGTCGGTCAGGCCGGCGAGGCGCATGGCGTCGGCGAGCCCCGTCAGCGGGAACCGCGCGACCCGCTCTGCGACGGTCCGGAGCGAGGCGGGGGCTTCGATCTCGAGCACGGGCGCGCGGGGCTGGGCGGCCGGGCGGGCGGCGCCCGCGGCGAGCAACGCCAGGGCCAGAATCACGGGGGCGGGCCGAGCGCGTTCGGGGTGCACCGCGGCTATTGTGCACCGGACCGGCCCCGGGCGGGCCGGATCTCGCGCCCACCCGGGCCGGGGAGCCCCAAAGCGCGTTCGGGGTGCACCGGCGCTATCGTGCACCGGACCGGCGCCGGGCGGGCCGGATCACGCGCGCACCCGGGCCGGGGAGCCCCGAATCGTTCACTTTGTGCACCGGGCCGGGCGGGCTGTTGCACGCACCCCGGGGCCGGGGGCTCGAACCGCGCAACCGCGCGACACGAGACCGAGGAGGCGTCGCAGGCACGCGCGGCTCATCTCACGAGGCAATGACGGTCGGGCGCGGCTCATCGACGGCTCACGACGGTGTCGAACGGCTTGCGGGTGATGGCGGGCACGGTGGCGCCGGGGGCGGGATGCCCCACGACCAGCATGAGGCGGTGACGGTCGGGCGCGGCTCATCGGCGGCTCACGACGGTGTCGAACGGCTTGCGGGTGATGGCCGGCACGGTGGCGCCGGGGGCGGGATGCCCCACGACGAGGATGAGGAACGGCCGCTCGTGCGGCGGGCGGTCGAGGATGGCGTTGAGGAACCGCATCGGGCTCGGGGTGTGGGTGAGCGAGGCGAGGCCGGCCTGGTGCAGCGCGCTGATGAGCATGCCGGTGGCGATGCCGACCGACTCGTGCACGTAGTAGTGCTTCCTCTTGCCCCCCTCCGCGTCGACGTCGTAGAGCTGGGCGAAGACGACGATGAGGCACGGGGCCTCCTCGAGGAAGGGCTTGTGCTCGTCGGTGCCGAGGGGGGCTAGGGCCTCGAGCCAATCGTCGGGGGCCCGCTCGCGGTAGAAGGCTCGCTCCTCCTCCTCGGCCTCGCGGCGGATCCGCCGCTTCGTCCCGGGGTCGGTCACGACGACGAAGTGCCAGGGCTGGCGGTTGGCCCCGCTGGGCGCGGTCGCGGCCGCCTGCAGGCAGGCGTCGATGACCTCCATCGGCACCGGACGGTCCGAGAAGTCCCGAACGGTGCGGCGCGTGGCCAGCTCGTCGCGAAGCCGGGTGGCCCGCACGAGCATCTCGCCGTCGTCGACCGTCGGCCGCGGCGGCAGGGGAACGCGGCCGGACGGAGCGGACTCAGGCGTGCGGCTCATCGGACTCGGCGCGGGGGCGGGACCCGGACCCCGGCGGGGTCTCGCCGGCCGCCGCGAGCCGGGCGACGGTCGCACCCAGGTGGGACTCGGGCGCGTCCCACAGCTCGACGACGAGGGGATGCCGCTCGAGCACGGTGTGCACGGCGCGGCGCTGCACCCCGATGCCGCGGCCGTGGATGAAGCGCACCTCGGTCAGCCCGTGCCGGTGCGCCTCGACGACGTACTCCTCGACGACGGACGGCACGTCGCGCGGGGCGAACGTATGCAGGTCCAGGGTGTCGTCGATGGCCACGCGATGGGGCGGTGTCTCCACGGATGCCTCCAGGCGACGGAATCCCGGGCCGGCCGCCGGCGCGCCGCCCCGTCCCGTTCATTCTCGGCCCCGGGCTCGCGACACTCCCGGCCGGGGCGCACCCGGCCGGCCGCCGCGCCGAACCCGGGTCGCGGTCCGCCGCGCCTGCGCGCACCGCCATGACACGGACGTCCAGCCGCCGTGGCGAAGTCCCCGCTGCGCTTCGAGCGGCGGGCATCCGGTCCGACCGAGTTGCTCCTCGGCCGAACGTACCCGGTATTCCCCCCTCGTTGCGCCTTGTCGGGCCGGGGCTCCGGCCATTGCGGACGCGCTCCGGAAGCGGCGCAACGCGGCGTTTCACCAGAGCCGCTACCCCGTCGGCGGCCCGGGCCCCGGCTGCTGGTACCGCGCGGTGACGGTGGTGGTGATGCCGCCGCGCGCCGAGAAGTCACCGACGACCACCATGCGCCGGGGCGCACAGGCGGCCACGAGGTCGTCGAGAATCTGGTTGGTCAGGCGCTCGTAGAAGACCCCGCGGTCGCGGAACGCGAGGAGATAGTACTTCAGGGCCTTGAGCTCGATGCACCGGGCGTCGGGCACGTAGGTGATGCGGATCTCGCCGAAGTCGGGCAGCCCGGTCTTCGGACACACCGAGGTGAACTCGGGGCACCGGATGACGATCTCGTAGTCCCGGGACGGCTCGGGGTTCGGAAAGGTCTCGACGGGCTCGGCCATGATCGGGGGAAATTGTACCAGTCCACCGCGGGAGCCTCCCCTCCTCTTCACCGCACCCCTGCGCCGGGGCGCGGGTCTTCCTCCGGCCGGGGAGAACGCCCGGCGTGCGCGGTTCGCGTCCGCCGACGCGAGGGCGGGCCAGTCCACCGCGGGAGCCTCCCCGCCCCCTTTTCACCGTACCGCTGCGCCGGGAGCAAGGGCTTCCCCCGGCCGGAGGCGCCCGGCGGCGGCTGGCCGCGATCGTCGACGCGAGGGCGGGCACGACGAACCGAATTCCCCTATAATCGAATGCCGCCACTGGCGAGCCGGAAGCGAACGGCAGACCATCCGCCCCCACTGGCCGCCCGCGGTCGACGTCCCGCGCTCAACCGGGATCCCCGCCGGGTCGAGGCCGACAGGCTGACCACCCGCGAAGGGGCGTCTGCCCGCGAGCAGACGTCCTCTGACAACCAAGCGCCCGGCGCGGTACTGGCGGGGACGCCGCGCGGGTCGCAGAACGCGGCGGCGGCCGCGGTGCGGCGCCGCCGGGGGAGAACGCCGATGCCAGAGACTCGAAGAATGGGCAAGACCGAGCTGTTCGCGCACTTCGGTGACCGGTTCGGGATGAGGCGCACGGAGGTGCGCGACCTCTTCGAGGAATTGCAGCAACTGTCGGAAACCGAGCTCAGGCGCTCGGGCGAGTTCACCCTGCCCGGCCTGGTCAAGCTGGTGCGGCAGGAGCGGCCGGCCCGGGTCGGCCGGAACCCTGCGACCGGGGAACAGATTCAGATTCCCGCCAAGACCGTCGTCAAGGCGCGCATCGCCGCACGACTCAAGGATGCGGTGCTCGAGGCCTAGCAGCCGTGGCGAGACCCCGCGTTGCGCGGAGAGCGGCGAGGCGCCCGCTTGACAAGGCACGACGAGGACCAGCCCGGAACGCTCCACCCGCGGCTCCGCCGCCACCTCCGAGGCGCCGCCGCATCGACCCTGCCGGAGGTCCGCGCCGCGGAGCGGCGCCGGGTCCCGGGCCGCCGTCCGGTCGTCGCCGGAACGCACTGGAACGCACGGAATGCCTATCGACGTGTTGATGCCCCAGATGGGCGAGTCGATCGCCGAGGGGACGATCGTCCGCTGGATCAAGCGTGTCGGCGAGCCGGTCGACCGGGACGAGCCGCTGTTCGAGATCTCGACGGACAAGGTCGACGCCGAGGTGCCGGCGCCGGCCGGCGGCGTGCTGGTGCAGATACGCGCCGAGGCCGGCGAGACGGTGCCGGTCAACTCGGTGGTCGCGGTCATCGGCGCGGCCGGCGAGGTCGGCGCGGCCCGCGAGGACAGCGCGGCGGGCGAGGCGGCCCCGACCCCCGCCAGCGCGTCCGCCGGGCCTCGTTCTACCGCTACTCCTGACGGAACCGGCCCTCCCGCGTCGACGGAGGCATCCCGGCCGGCAGGCACGGGCGCGGCTGCCGATGCGCCCGACCCCGCCGCCCCCCGGGCCCGACTGTCGCCGGTGGTGCGCCGGCTCGCGGCCGAGCACGGCGTGGACCTCTCGGAAGTCACGGGCACCGGCGAAGGGGGGCGCATCTCCAAGGCCGACGTGCTGGCCCACGTGGCGGCGCGCGGGCAGGGCGGCGCCGGAGTTGGCGCCACTCGCCCGGGTACCCCCGAGGGGGCCGGCGGGCGCGTCGAGCCGATGAGCGTGATGCGCCGGCGCATCGCGGAGCACATGGTCGAGAGCCGGCGGACGTCGGCCCACGTCCATACCGTGTTCGAGGTCGACTTCTCGGCCGTCGCGGCGGCCCGGGCCGCTCACCCCGAGGGGACCGCCCCGGGCTATCTCGCTTACATCGCCGGGGCGGTGGCGGAAGCGCTGGCGGCGACGCCGGTGGTCAACGCATCGGTCGACGGCGAGAACGTGGTGTACCACGAGCGCATCAACCTGGGAATCGCCGTCGCCCTCGACCGGGGCCTCATCGTGCCGGTCGTCAAGGACGCGGACCGGCTCGCCGTCGGGGCCATCGACGCGGCCGTCAGGGACCTCGCGGCGCGGGCGCGGACGAAGCGGCTCGCGCCCGAGGACGTCGAGGGCGGCACCTTCACCATCACCAACCCCGGCGGCTTCGGGTCCCTGCTCGGGATGCCTATCATCAACCAGCCCCAGGTCGCGATTCTCGGGGTGGGCGCGGTGGAGCCGAGGCCGGCCGTGGTCGACGGCGCCGTCGCCGCGCGGCTCCGCGCGTTCCTGACCCTGGGCTTCGACCACCGGCTGATCGACGGGGCGGTCGCCGACCGGTTCCTGGCGCGGGTCAAGACGGCGCTGGAGGATCCGCAGTGGCTCGAGGCCGCGCGCCGGTCCTGACGTCCGCCTGTCTGCTCTTCTCCTCGGTCGAACATGCCTGCTACTCTCCCTCGACGCGCACTGTCGGGCGGGCGCCCCGGCGATCCGTCGACGCACTCCGGGCGCGGTGCAAAGTGGGGTCTTGACCACGGGCTGGTGAGCGCAGAGCCCGAGGCGGCGGACGGGGCCGGCGACGCCCCCGGGCAACCCGTGCTCGAGGTCCGGCGATGGGGAACCGTCCCCTACCGGAGCGCCCTGGACCGGCAGCAGGACCTCGTGCGGTCACGCCAGGCCGGGGACATCCCCGACCAGCTCGTTCTGCTCGAGCATCCCCCGGTCATCACCGTGGGGGTCAGCGGACGCGGACGGCCCGGCCACGTCCTGGCCTCGTCGGCCGGGTTGCGCGAGCGCGGCATCGAGGTGATCGACGTGCCCCGCGGGGGCGACGTCACCTACCACGGCCCCGGCCAGCTCGTGGGATATCCCATCCTGAGCCTGAAGCCCGACCGGTGCGACGTGCACCGCTACGTCCGCGATCTGGAGGAGGTGCTCATCCGCACCGCCGCCCGCTTCGGGATAGAGGCGGGCCGCAACGAGGGGCTGACGGGGGTCTGGGTGGGCCGCGAGAAGCTGGCCGCCATCGGGGTGCGGCTCTCCCGCTGGGTGACGAGCCACGGCTTCGCCCTCAACGTCGCCACCGACCTCGATCACTTCCGGCTCATCGTGCCGTGCGGCCTCGCGGGCTACGGCGTCACGTCGCTCGCCCGCCTCCTCGGGGCCGCGCCCCCATGGCCCGAGGTCGAGGCGACCCTGGCCGCCGAGTTCGCCCGGCGGTTCGGCCGCCGTCTCGCCGATGACCCGTCGGCCGCATCGTGATGACCACGCGTGTCGCTCCCCCGCGGTAGGTAGCAGGACAAGAGGGGGTCTCTCGCCGTCGTACGCCGTGACGGCGCCTTGACGCGGCGGTTCGACCGGCGCCTCGATGACGCGGCGGCCGCAACGCGATGACAGCGCGTGCCGCTCCCCCCGGTAGCAGGACAAGAGGACAGTCTCTCGCCGTCGTACGCCGCGACGGCGCCTTCCGTGAAGGCGACGGGCAGCGCATCGCGACGGCTGCAGGCAACCGGCAGTCGGATGCTTCAGGATCGCGCAGCCCGCCGGCGCCGGGCGGTGTCGAGGGCGAGGGCGAGGCCGGCCCGGGGGCTGAACCCGAGCGGCGGGTAGCCCAGCTTTCCGGCCGCTTCATCGCCGTACAGGCAGGCGACTAAGGTCGCCCGGTCGGACGCGGCGAGATACGGCCCGATGACCTGCCGCGTATAGGCGAGATCGTCCGGGTCCAGCGCCGGCTCGACGCAGCCGGCCGCGGCCATCGCCTCGCCCTCCTGCTCGAGCATGGCGGCGATCGTCGTCGCGGGCCCGCGGCGCCGGACGTGCGCGAGTCGATGGACCGAGGTCAGCACCTCGTGGCGCACGGCGGCCTCCGAGGGAGACTCGCTGCTCCAGAGCAGGCCGACGATCCAGCCGCGGCGGTAGAGCGCCCCGCCCTCGAACCGGTGGCCCAGCTCGACGCAGTGGCGGTCGGTCCAGCCGCCGCGGGCGTCGTCGGCCACGACCAGCCCGACCCGGAAGGCGCCCGGGACATCCGCCGTCGCCGGCCGCGCCGCCGCCGTCGCGGCGGCGCCGATCGTCTCGGCGCCCAGCTCGAGCAGCCGGTCGAGCAGGGCCGGCAGGTGCTCCTTTCCCATCGGGTTCATGTCCACCAGGGGAAGATCGAGGTCGCCGGTGCGCGGGTCGACCATCGTCTCCAGGTACGCCTCGAAGCGCTCCCGGCCGCGCGGGAGGCGATAGAGGTCGCGTTGAACGCCCAGCAGGGGGACGAACTCGAGCTCCATCGACATCCTCCATGGCCGCGCCACCGGGCAAGCGCGGCGAGCGGGCTCACTACCCGCCAGCGCGTGGTCAACCGCCGAACTCGGAGCTCCATCAGGACCCCCGGCGCCGGGCCGGACGGGCAGCGCGGCGGACCGGCTCACGGCGCCGCCGTCAGCGCGTTGTCGAGCAGCACGCGCTCGGACGGGCTCAGCGCCGGCTCGACCACGTCGCCCACCCCGCCCGCGTGCAGGGTCACCGCGGCGGCGGGCGCCGACGCCGGAAGACGGGCGTCGTCGGCCACGAAGCAGGTGAACACGCGCCGCGAGCCTCCCGCCGCGAGCGCCTCCACGACCCGGGCCGCGGCCGACGCCAGGGCATACGGACCGGGAGGCCACAGGCGCTCGACGCGGCGGCGCACTCGGGTCAGCGCCGGCCGGGAGAGACGCGCTTCGAGGGAGCCGCCGCCGACCGACGCGCCGCTCCAGGCCACCACGGGATGCTCGGGCGGCGTCCCCAGCACCTGGACCGCCACCTGGGCCGGCGAGACATCCGCCTCGAGAGCAATCTGCGCCCGGACGCCCGCGGCCAGCGCCTCCGGGGCGGAACCGACGATGCGGGCGCGGCCGATGCCCAACTCGCGCACGGACCAGGCCACGAGCGGGCCGGCGGCGGCGTCCGCGCAGACGATGGGGGTGCCCCCGGTCAGTCCCGCGATCCGCTCCATCAGGGAAGCCGGTTCCGCCGGGGCGCCGTCCGGCCCGTCTCCGCCCGTCGGCGCGGCGGGATCGGCCACGACCACGACCCCGGCCCCGACCACCGCATCGATCGCCCCCGCCGTCACCCGGGTCCCGAACCGTTCGATGGGCCCGGACTGGCGGATGTCCAGCGCCTTGCCGGCCGCGACCCCGCGCGACGCGTCGATCAGGCACACGGAGCCGATGCGGTCCCGGGCGGCCAGCTTGTGGGCCAGCGCCCCGCCGAGCTCGCCGGCCCCGACAATCGCGACCCTGGCCATGCCCGGAGTTATTGTAGTCGCGGGACCGAAGGTGCCCTCGAAGGCGGCCGCGGCGGCCTGCGTGCACACGCATGGGCGGCGTATTCGTGTGCCCGGCCGTGTTCGATGCGTGCGCGAGCGGACGACGCCGAACGGAGGAACGACGCGGTCCGGCGAACGCGTCGCCGACGGCAGGCCGTGTGGCCGGGCGCCGGGGAGGCTGCTAGAATCGCACGCCATGACGGGCGCCGACTCGGGGTTCCTGGCCGGCCGGGTCGCCATCGTGACCGGCGGCTCGCGGGGCATCGGACTGGCGACGGCGGAGGCCCTGCGGGCGGAGGGCGCCGACGTCCTGGTGTGCGGGCGTTCCCGCGCCGTCCTCGACGAGGCGCGCTCGCGCATCGAGGCGGCGCCCGGGGGCGGACGAGTGGCGGCGGTCGCCGCCGACGTCCGGCGTCACGACGAGGCGGAGCGTCTGGTGGCGGCGGCGGTCGACGAGCTCGGCCGGCTGGACGTCCTCGTCAACAACGCCGGCGTCGGCCGTTTCGCGCCGATAGGCGACCTCTCGGTCGACGCCTGGGTCGAGACGATCGAGACGAACCTGTCCGGCGTGTTCTATTGCTGCCGCGCCGCGGTTCCGGTGATGAAGGGCAACGGCGGGGGCTGGATCGTCAACGTCAGCAGCCTCGCCGGCAAGCACCCGTTCGCGGGCGGGGTCGCGTACTGCACGTCCAAGGCGGGGCTGAACGCCCTGACCGAGTCGCTGATGCAGGACGTCCGCGGCGACGGCATCCGGGTGAGCTGCGTGCTGCCGGGCTCGGTGAACACCGGGTTCGGGGGTGGCCGGCCGTCCCCGGACATGGACTGGAAGCTCGCGGCCCCGGACGTGGCCCAGGTGATCGTCGACCTGTTGCGCCACCCCGCCCGCAGCCTCCCCAGCCGGGTCGAGCTGCGACCGTCGACGCCGCGGAAGCAAGCGGGAACGCGGTAGAACGGCACCCGCTCATGCAAGGTCGGTCGGGCGCGAGGCGGAGCCCTCAGGGGACTTGGTCCGCGGGCGCGTCGCCGGTCGACACGACGAGCTCGATGCGGCCCACCCCCAGGCGGTCGCCCTCCTTCAGCACCGCCCGGTCGATCCTGCGCCCGTTGACGAAGGTGCCGTTCGATCGGCTGAGGTTCTCGACCGCCAGCCCGCCGTCGGCCACGGACACCGAGCAGTGGAAGCGCGAGACGAGCGCGCCGTCGAGCACGAAGTCGGCATTCGTGGAACGGCCGAGGGTCCGCGCCCGCCCGGGGGTGATGCGGAAGCGGTAGGGACCGCCCTCGACGGCGCCCTCGGCCTGCAGAAGCCAGTGGGCGCGGTTCGACTCGTGCGGCCTCACCGGTTGTTGCGTCACTGGTCCAGCCATGTGGTCAGCGTATCGACGACGGTGGGGCTGATGGACGGCGCCGTCAGCGTGTCGCCCGCCGTGGCGTCGTCCGGCCCGGCGGGAACGAGCCGGTGGTCCAGGCCTTCGAGAACCGTCCGCCGCGGCGTCGGGGCGCCGCGGCGACGGCGGCCCGCGAGCTCGGTGAGCCGCTCTGCGTGATGCGCACCGACGTGCGTGTCGCGCGAGCCGTGCAGAATCAGCAGGGGCTGCCGCGTCCTTCGCAGCACGTCGGCAGCATCGAAGTCGAGGAAGGTGCGGAACCAGTAGGTGTCCGCCTGCCGGCGCATCGCGTCGGGGACGCCGTCCCACGACCCCTCGCCCCGGACCGCGTCGACGATGCGCCGCTGCAGGCGGATCCTCTCGTTCCGCTCTTCCTCCGCGGCGTTCAGCCGATCGAGGGCGGCGCTCTGCTGCTCGAGCACCAGCTCGGTCCCGCTCGTGCCCGGCGCGCCGATCAGCACCAGGTTGTCGGCCCGCCGTTCCCGCGCGGCCGCGAGCATCGCCGGCCAGCCGCCCTCCGCGTGCCCGACCACCGTGATGCGGTCCCGGTCCACGTCGTCCCGGTCGTCCAGATAGCGCACCATCCTGCGGGCGTCCTCGGCGTACTCCTCGACCCCGGCCGACTCCGGGCGCCCGCCGCTGCGTCCGACGCCGCGCCGGTCGTAGCGGGCGACCAGGAACCCCGCGTCGGCCAGCGCCACCCCCAGCTGCCCGAGCACCGGCACCCCCGAGAAGGTGCCGTCGCGGTCGGGGGCGCCCGGCCCCGAGACGAGCAGGACGGCCGGCCAGCCCTCGCGCGGCCGCGGGCGATCGACGGGCGTGGTGATGGTGGCGGCGAGCCCGAAGCCCTCCGACCGGACGCTGACCGTCTCGTCGCCGGCATGGGCGACGGTGCGGACCCGGGTGCCGACCCCGGCGATGTCGTCCCGGACGAGGTCGATGGCCGCCTGCGGGATGAACACCCGCAGCAGCCGGCGGCGGGCGTCGGTCCACACCTCCACCGGCACCACGCCGTCGTCGTGCAGGAACGAGATGCCGTGGACGCGGGCCTCGACGACCGCCCCCGCCCGCGTCTCGATATGCTGCCGCCCGACGCGGTCGACGCGGGCGCGGGTGAGGGTGCGCGGCGCCACGTAGACCGGGATCTCGGCCCCGGGGACCGAGGTGCCCAGCCGCCACGCCAGCGCCTCGTAGCCCCCGAAGAAGAAATCGAGGAGAACGACGGCGTCGGGGGGCGGCGCGAGCTCGAACGTCGAGCGCTGTCCGTTCTCGTCCAGCTCGGCGGCGGCGCCGTCCGCCGCGAAGGTGGTGACGAGCGAGAACGGGAGGCTCTGCCGAACGCCGGCGGCCCGCAGGGCCTCGGGGCGCAGCCAGAAGTCGTAGTCCACCCGGAAGGCCTGGTTCCGGATGTCGAGCGGTTGGGACAGGTCGCCGCGCGACTCGATGATCCAGCCGGTCTCGGTGTTGCGCCGCACGTCGGTGCGCTGGAAGCCGACCGGGCTCGAGCGCAGGAACACGCTGAAGGTCGCCGGCCCCGGCGCCAGCTCGAGGGCGATCTGCGCCGCCGCCGGCGCCGGCGTGAGGCCCAGGACGGCGAGGACGAGAAGCCGGAGGCCCCGCCGCCTCGCGACATCGGCACTCGCCCGGACCGCCGACGGCGCGGAGGTAGAATACCGGCCCATGCCCATCGACATGAGCATATCACCCAACCCGGAATCCCGATGACCAGCCTCGAGCCCTACGATGCGGCCCGGCGGGGGGCGGCCTTCGCGGACCTCTCGGCCCGCGGCCGGATCGTGCTGATGGGGGCCGATCGGGCGTCCTACCTGCAGGGGCTGCTGACGAACGACGTCGAGGCGCTCGCACCCGGGGAGGGGTGCTACTCGGCCTGGCTGACGCCGCAGGGCCGGATGACCGCGGACATGGCGGTCGTCAACCTCGGAGACGAGCTGCTGCTCGACGTCGACGCTGGCGTGACCGCGATGCTCCTCGAGCGGCTCCGCGAGTTCGTGTTCACCGAGGACGTGACGGTGGAGGACCGCACCGCGGCCTGGGCCGCCCTCGCCGTGCACGGCCCCGACGCGGCGCGCGTCGTCGCCGACCTCGTCCGGCCCGCCGGGGACGGGAGCCCGCTCCCGGCCGACGCCCTGGGCCGGCTGCCCGAGTACCACCAGCGCCGGGGCCGGTTCGCGGACGCCCCGGTGGCGGTGGTGCGCAGCGCCGAGATCGGCGAGGTCGGCTTCGTGCTGTACGCCGAGGCCGCGGCCGCCCACCCCCTGGCCGGGGCGCTGGCCGGGGCCGGGGCGGCCGAGCTCGACCCCGAGACGTTCGCCCTGCTCCGGCTCGAGGCGGGCCGGCCCGCGTTTCCCGGCGACATGAACGAGAGCACCATCCCTCTCGAGGCGGGCATCGAGTCGCGCGCCATCAGCCACACCAAGGGGTGCTACGTCGGCCAGGAGGTCATCGTCCGCATCCTCCACCGCGGGCAGGGGCGGGTCGCGCGGCGCCTCGTCGGCCTGCGGCTGGACGGCGACGCTCCCCCGCCGGACGCCGGCGCGGCCCTGCACGCGGCGAACCGGCCGGACGCCGAGGCGGTCGGCGCGGTGACCACCGCGCGACGGTCGCCGGCCCTCGGCCGGCCCATCGCCCTCGCCTACGTCAAGCGCGAGCTGGCCGAGCCGGGAACGAAGCTCGTCGCGACGGCCGGCGGCCGGCGCCTCCCCGCCGTCGTCACCGCGCCGCCGTTCCTCCCGCTGCCGGCCGCGACCGGCGACGGCCCGCCCCCCTGACCCGGCGCCGCTCATGCGCTTCCGCGGATGGCGCCCCGGGAAGTCGAAGACGGGACTCCGCAGGGGGCGTCATCTCGCCGCCGCCTGGACGCTCCGCACCCTGCGGCCGTCGAGCAGGGGCGCCCGCGGGGAGCCGCCCGCAACGCCGGCGACAAGCGCGCTCGACGGACTGCGGAGCGAGACGGGTGGCGGCGGTCAGCGCGAGACGGCACTGCCGGCGGCGTTCCCGGCCTGCCGTCGCTCCATGTCCCCCTTGACGGCGTCGAAGACCGCGCGGGCCAGCTCCTGCGACACGCGTTCCCTGACGCTGCCGCACTCGACGAGAACGTCCTCGCCCCCGTCGGTCCCGATGAGAACATCCCAGCGGTCGTGAGCGATGCCCTGCGGGTAGTCGGCAGCGGCCGGGTCGATGTCTCCGGGGCCGTCCGGCTCGTGTCCGGGCGCGGCGTGGGTGGCGAGGGGGGCGCCGTTGATGAGGACCCTGACGAGCTGGACATTGCGCTTCGCGATGGGCCGGTCGTTCCAGTAGAAGTGAGCGTCGTCGTCCACGAACAGGGCCAGCCCCTCGGCCGTCGGCACTTCGGCCAGCACCCGCCGGCCGGCCGCGCGCAGGGCGCGGCGCTCGCGCTCGCGGGCGCGGTGATGGTAGCGCAGAGTCGAGATGAGCCCCAGGGCGAACAGGAAGAGGCCGAGGGCCACGACGCCGGCGACGAGATCGCGCATGGGGAACATGCTACCGCGGCGAGGGGCCCGCGCCGTAGCTGCGACTGGCGAGAGGGCTTCCGGGTGGTACAGTACAGTCGATCGTCCGATAGACTATGGGAGATTCCGTGGACTCAAGCCGGCCTCCGGACCTGCCCGACTTCGCAAGGCCACCCCTGGCGGAAGTTGTCCTGTCCCTCCAGTTCGGATCGCTGCCCAGCCTGACGACCGCTCACGTCGGCCTGCTCTGGCGGAGGTATCGCGACCGGTTGCCGCTGATCGAAGAGCACTCGCCGCTGACGCCGGCCTCCGAGGGCTTCGATCCGCCGTCACCGCCGCGGGTGGAGATCACCTTTGAGGACAAGCCTCCGTCTCCGCGCGTCTGGTTCGTGAACGAGGCGAAGACGGAACTGGTGCAGGTGCAGCACGACCGCTTCATTCACAATTGGCGCAAGATCGGCCGGAGCGATGCCTATCCGCGGTACGAACGGATCCGCGAGCGATTCCGACACGAGGTGTCGATGTTCGAGGAGTTTCTCAAGGACGAAGGGCTCGGTGCTCTGGTGGTCAACCAATGCGAGGTGACCTACGTCAACCACATCGATCGCGCAGGAAAATGGGAGAACCATGGGGAGGTCGGGAAGCTCTTGAGGAACTGGGCGCCGTTGCCAGCCGCTGCATTCCTGCCGGCCCCGGAGGACGCCGTGCTGCAGTGGCGGTATCGCATCCCGGGCGCTGACGGACCCGCCGGCAGGTTGTACGTGACGGCTCAGCCCTCGTGGAGCACGGCCGACCGGAGCCCGGTCTGGGTCATGAATCTGATGGCGCGGGGAGCTCCGATCGGCACTGGGATCGACGGGGCGTTCGAGTTCTTCGATCTGGGGCGGGAATGGGTGGTTCGCGGGTTCGCGGATCTGACTACCGACGCCATGCAGAGCTGCTGGGAGAGAGTGGATGCCCGATCTGGTTGATGCGGTTGACGAGGGTCTGGGCGTGCTGGCCGAGGATTCGGTCCTGGGTCGGCTGTCGGGGGCGGAGTCGGTCACGGCGACCTATGCTCTGGCGGACCCGCTCGTCAAGCCGCCGCGGGCATGGCGTTCGCGACCTGCACCGAGAATAGCGATTCGAGCGCCTGGGCGTGAGCTCCCCGAAGGGCTCCGGGGCGCCCTCGAGCGGGCGAGCGAGCTGCGGCAGCTCCCGCGGGGTTGGAATTCGCACGGCGCCGAGCCGGTTTCGGATTCCGCCTTCAGGCAGACAATCGAGTTTCTGGCCGCATACGTGGTGCGGGGCATTGCCGGTCCGGTGCTCGTGCCCACGGTGAGAGGTGGACTGCAGCTCGAGTGGCACCGGCGGGGAGTGGACATCGAAGTCGAAGTCGATCCCGATGGATCTGTCTCGTGGTCCGCTGAAGACCGCCGGTCGGGCGAAGAGGTCGAAGCGGCCCTGGCCGGTCACGAAGAAGCGGTCCGAGCGTGGCTGAGAAGGGCTTCGGACTGAGCTCGTGACCTCCCCGGAAGAGTGTAGGAGGCAGTTCCCCGACGATCCGCAGGTCGTCGATGAAGTGCGTCTTCTAAGGAGGATTCCGCCGTGGCATTTCGTTCCTGACGATAACGAGGGCTGTTTTCGGCCTTCGTCGGCGGCCTTCGAGGACGACCGAGACGGAGATCCCATGTCCGTCTATCGCCAGGACGTGATAGAAGAGGACGGCGGGACGCCGGGGCGCGTGCTGGCGAATTACGGAGGCTTCGGCCTGGTGTCGATCTCGGCCGGCCAGGTGCGTTCCAGAAACCAGACGGTCCACGCTGATCCTGTTCCCGAGGAGTCATCGCACGCCAAGGTCTGCGGGCCGAAACCGAAATCTACACGGAAGTGGTTCGTCCGCAACGCCGAGTGGGTAGTCGCGCCACCGCGAGCGTAGACTCATCAGCCAGGATTTGCGTGGGTGGCTTGGCCCCGCGGATCCGGCAAGCCTCGCGCCAGCACGCCGAACAGCAGGCCGAGGACGGAGTTCCATCCCGCCGCGAGACTCCCCAGCGTCGTGACGGCGCGAACGCTTCGACGCGAGATCTTCACCTCCTGCCCGCTCGCGAAGCCCGGTGTCGCGTGGATGCGCCGCAGGGTCAGCACCGCCATGCCGAGGGCCCAGACGCAGTGGCGCCGGATGCCCATCTCCCGCGCCGGGATGAGCTGGATGAACCGCAAGGCGTTCGCCAGATGCTCGCGGGCAATGCCCAACAGCTCGTCCAGTCCTCGGCCGAACGCGGGGTCGCTCCGACCCCCCGGCAACTCCCGGAGATCGAAGCCCTCTCGCAGGAAGACGTCGCGCGGCAGCCAGCACGCCCCGCGGCGCAGGTCCTCCCACACGTCCTTGAGGATGTTCGTCATCTGGAGGCCCTGGCCGAACGAGACCGCAAGCGGCATCAGCTCACTGCGCCGTTCCCCGATCTCGTCCGAGTAGTCGCAGAAGAGCTCGGTCAGCATCTCGCCGACCACGCCCGCGACCACGTAGCAGTACCGGTCCAGCTCCCGCAGGTCCTTCAGGCCCGCGGTGGTGTCGAGCTGCTGAAAGGCCGACATGCCTTCCGCCATGATGCGAACGCAGCGGGCCAGGGCCCGCTGCTGGCCCTCGCCGAGCCCCTTCGTGATGCGGATGACCGTCGGCGTGTTGGCGACGAGTTCCCGCTCGCTGGCGGTGGTTGACGGCGACAGGAGGGCGCCGAGCTCACGCCCGAAGGCCTCCGCGTCGGCCCGGCCCTCGACGACCTCGACGAAGCGGCGCGCGAACCGGCGCTTCTGCGAGGGCGTCAGCACCGGCTCGTCCTCGATGCTGTCCGTGATCCGGCACAGCAGGTACGCGTTGCCGACGACGTCGCGCAGCGGCTCGGGAAGCTGGGGAATCGTCAGGGCGAACGTGCGCGACACCCCTCGCAGGGCTTCGTTCTGGTAGGCGAGGTCGGGGTTCGTCTCTCTCTCCACGGGTCTCTCGGTCTACCGTCGGCCCGCTCGTGTGCCGCCCGGGCCGTCTGCCGCCGAGTCCTGGTGCGCCGGTCTCGGCCCGCTCCCGGACAACGGCGTCCACGACCGGATCGCCGCTGGACACACAGCGGCGGTCGTGGGTTCCCACCGACCCGGGACCCGCCCGGCGGGCCGCCTCGCAGCCGTCAACCTAACACGAAGGAACCCGCATGCCGGTGGCATCGGGTCGCGCCGCCCGCCGCGAGGAGCACCGCGTACTTGGAGACCACCGCGCCGTGGTTCGACGTACGCCGCGCCGAACCACCGATGCTCGTCTCCCGGGTCCTCCTTCCAGTAAGATCTGCGCAGCGGCCCGACGCCTGCGCGTCTCCCGCGGTTCGCGATTCGCCGCGGCGTCGCCGTGACCACTCTCCTGTCCCGAGCTCCAATCGTCTCCGCATCGGATTCGCGCATGCCTTCGGTCATCGTCCACTACCAGGAGATCGCCCTCAAGGGACGCAACCGCCCCTGGTTCGTCGAGCGCCTCGTCACCAACATCCGCGCCGCGACGGCCGGCGTCGACGGCGTCAGGGTCCGCGCCCTGATGGGGCGCATCGAGCTGCAGCACGCCTCGGACGCCGACTGGCCCGAGGTGCGCGAGCGCCTCTCCCGCGTGCCCGGCGTCGCCAACTTCCTGCGGGCGGCGCCCGCCGCGTGCGACTTCGACGCCATCGCCGAGACCGTGCTCGCCGAGCTCGACGGGGTCGAGGCGGACAGCTTCCGGGTGACGGCCCGGCGCGCCGACAAGCGGTTCCCGATGACTTCGCCCCAGATCGAGCGGAACCTGGGGGGACGCATCAAGGCGGCCAAAGGGTGGCGGGTCGACCTCGACCGGCCCGCCCTGACGGTGCGGGTGGAGGTGCTGGCCGACCGGGCGTTCTGCTGCCTGCGGAAGGAGCCGGGACCCGGGGGCCTGCCGAGCGGGGCGAGCGGCCGGGTCGCGTGCCTGCTGTCGGGGGGCATCGACTCGCCGGTGGCGGCGTGGCGCATGATCAAGCGCGGCTGCCGCGTCCGCTTCGTCCACTTCCACAGCTACCCCATCCTGTCCCGCACGTCGCAGGACAAGGTGGCGGAGATCGCGGCCCTGCTGACCCGCCATCAGCTCGAGTCGCGGCTCTACGTGGTGGCGTTCGGCGAGATCCAGCGCCAGGTGGTGCTGGCAGTGCCCCCGCCGCTCAGGGTCGTCGTCTACCGGCGCCTCATGCTCCGCATCGCCGAGCGCATCGCGCGGACCAGCGGCTCGGCCGCCCTCGTCACCGGCGAGGCGGTCGGCCAGGTCGCCTCGCAGACCCTGGACAACATGGCGGTCATCGACGCGGCGTCGTCCCTCCCCGTCCTCCGGCCGCTGGTAGGCATGGACAAGGACGAGATCGTCCACGAGGCCCGGCGGCTCGGCACCTACGAGGTGTCGATCATCCCCGACGAGGACTGCTGCACCCTGTTCACGCCGAAGCACCCCGCCACCCGCGCCACCGTGCGGCAGCTCGAAGAGGCGGAGGCGGCGCTGCCCGTCGAGGCGCTGGTGGAGGAGGCCGCCGGGGACGCCGAGCGCCGCGACCTGCGGTTCCCGGCGGCCGGCGACGCGCGCGGCTGACGTGCGCGGCCACGGCGTCAGCGGGCGAAACGCGGGTGGCCGTCGCGGGATGGGCCGCGCCCCCGCCGCGCCAACGGCGCGCCCGCGTGAAGCCGCGGCCCCGCACTCAGCCGTGGCGCAGCACACTGGCGGCGCCGCGCCAACAACGGGGTGGCCGTCGCCGGGTCCGGCCGCACCCCCAATGCCGCGGCCCCGCCTCAGCCGTGGCCGGCAAACCCGCGCCCCCGCGTCAACGGCGCAGCACACCGGCGCCCCCGCTCAACGACGCGGCACACCGGCACCCCACCTCAAACGGCGCAGCACACCGGCGCCTGTCTCCGGGCCGGCACCGAGGCCCCCCCGCGTCAACGGCAGTGGCGGTGCAGCACACCGGCGTAATAGTCGCGCAGCGCCTCGCGGGTGCTGCGGAAGGCCAGCTCGTCCCAGGGAATCTCCGTCTCCCCGAAGGTGCGAATCTCCAGGCTCTCCTCGTCGTGCCCCAGCGTGCCGCCGATCGCGGTGGCCGCGTACACGATGATGACGGGCGGCCGCTCCGGGTAGGAATAGATGCTGACGAGGCCCTCCAGCCGGATCTCGAGCCCCGACTCCTCTCGCGCCTCGCGCCTCGCGGCCGCCGCGACCACCTCGCCCCGGTCGACGTAGCCGCCGGGAAAGACCCAGAGCCCGTAGCCCGGCTCGATGGCCCGCCGCACCAGCACGATGCGACGGTCGTCCACGGCGATGATGGTGCCGGTCGCGACCTTCGGGTCGAGAAAGAGGACGCCGCCGCACCCCGAGCACACCAGGCGCTCCGGATCGCCCGGCTTGAACCGCTTCGGAACGAGCCGATCTCCGCACGCGTGACAGAAGCGGTAGAGGCTGGCGATGGGGTCGATGTGCATGACGTACGGCGGTTCATGCGCTCGTAGCGACGTTCGGCCTCCGAGGCCGCCTGGTGGCCTCGACGGCGAATGCCGCCGTGAGCGCGGCTATCGTGCTCGTGCTCTCATGCGTTCGCGCGTGGTCGCGCCGAGGGTGGACCATGAACGTTTGGCTCAGCGCCCGGCGGCGCCGCCGGCAACCGCCCCACCGTCTTCGCCGCGCCGTTCCGCCGCGAACCGCTAACGTATAATCGCCGGCGATGGCCATCCTGAAGGTCGCGCGCATGGGCCACCCCGTGCTCCGAAAGCGGGCGCAGCCGCTCGACCCGCGCGAGATCGCCACCCCGAGAATCCAGCGGCTCATCGACGACATGTTCGAGACCATGAACGACAGCCGGGGCATCGGCCTCGCCGGCCCCCAGGTGCACGAGAGCATCCGCCTCTTCGTGGCCGGGGTCGACGACCCCGACGGCGGCATGCCCCCGGTGGTCGTCATCAACCCCGAGGTTACCCCCATCGGCTCGGCGGTGGAAGAGGACTGGGAAGGCTGCCTGAGCATCCCCGACATCCGCGGCCGGGTCCCCCGCGCCGCCAGGATCCGGCTCCGCGGCCTCGACCGGCACGGCCGGCCGCTCGCCCTGACCGCGGACGGGTATCCCGCCCGGGTCATCCAGCACGAGACCGATCACCTCGACGGCGTGCTCTTCTTCGACCGGATGACCTCGTTCGAGAGCGTCACTTTCCTCGAGGAGTACGGCCGCTACTGGGCCCGGAAGGACGACGACTGACCGCCGGTCCCGGCCCGCCCGCCGCCGCTCGCTCGTCTCATCGTCACGTTTCCTCGAGGAATACGGCCGCTACCGGGCCCGGAAGGACGACGACTGACCGCCGGTCCCGGCCCGCCCGCCGCTCGCTCGCCTCACCGTCACGTTCCTCGAGGAGTACGGCCGCCGCCGGGCTCGGAAGGACGACGCCTGATCGCCGCCCCCGCCTGCCCACGCTCCGCCCGCCGCCGCTCGCTCGCCCGCTCGCCCCCCAGCCGCTCCAGCTCGACCGCCGAGTGGTCGGCGAAGCGCATCGCCTCGGCGATGGCCCGGTGGCCGGCCTCGTCGGCGATCAGCCGGTGCATCGCCTGGCAGACGCGCCGGTACGACGGGTGGCCCTGCGGCGCGGTCCGCAGCTCGATCACGTGCATCGCCTCGCGGGCGTTCATCTGCATGCGGTAGCGGATGCGGTAGGCCATGGCCACCGCGTACTGCGCCGCCGCCGGCGATGTCCGGCGGACCATCGCCGCGTGGAGCTCGCGGCTGCGCTCCATGACCCGGCGCCAGTCCGCCGCCGCCCCGATGTCCTCGAGGGCGGCTGGCTCCACGCACCCGTGGTCCGCGGTGAGCGCCTGCCACTCCATCGTCAGCAGCCGATGGCGCTGCAGGTCGCGGAACGCGCCGTAGTCCGAGAGCACGTCGAAGCAGTAGCCGGTGCGCTCGAACGCGCGCCCCGGCCGGTGCCGCCGGTTGGCGCGGTCGCCGACGTAGGCGCGGAGCACCGCGGCCCGGTCGGCGGCGCTCAGGCCGCGGGCCGTCTCGAGGAGCTGGCTCTCGGGCAGCCGGGAAGACTCGTACAGCGCCGCCGCGACCACCTTCACCTCGCCGTCCGGGTCGAAGTCGGTCAGGGCCACCTCGGGGGCAGACGCGGCCGCCGTGCCGCCGAGCAGCCGCTCCGCCGCGGCGCCGGCGCCCCGCCGCGTGTCCGCGAGGTAGCGGCTCCATCGCACGCCGCGGTCCTCCCGGTCGACCCGGGTGAGAAAGGCCGGAATCAGCTTCCTCAGCTCGGCCAGCATCCGGTCCGCGCAGGCGCGGGCCTCGGCCAGCGGATGGGCCCGCATTCGCAGCAGCAGGGCCTCGAACGCCTGCCCCGACGCGAAGATGCCGACGTTCGACCGCGTGGCGGCGGGCAGCAGCCCCCGCAGCGTGTCGAGCGCCTTGGCCCGGATGACCGCGCGGTAGACCCCCTCCGAGTCTCCCGCGGTGTTCGGGTAACGCCGTCGGAAGTGCTCCTGCGCCGGTTCGAGCCACCGGCGATAGGTCTCGAACGCGTCGTCCAGGGTCGAGACGTAGCGCTCGCGAAGGGGCAGCCCGTCGAGCTCCCGGGGAACGAGGTACTTCCACCGACCGCCGGGCCGGTCGGTGTAGGGGACGTAGCGGGTCGACTGCTCGAGGTACGCGGCCAGGCGCCCTCGCTCGAGCACCTTCGTCAGCAGGTTCGAGACGCCCTCGCAGGCGACGTGGGCGGCCCCGAGCTGGGCCACCGAGTCGTCGCCGTACTCGCCGAGCACGCGCTCGTAGAGGCGGTCGGCCCGCTCGAAGCCGACCGCCGCCTCGCCGACCCCGCCCGCCGGCACCGCGTCGAGGAACTCGTCGAGGAAGAGCCGCCTCAGCGACTTCGCCGAGCGCGAGTAGCGGGCGAACAACGCCCCCTTCACGACCTCGGGCAGGTTCCGCAGGGCGAAGACGTCGTCGTCGAGGTTCGTGAAGTAGGGAGAGAGGGCGCGCCGCTCGTCCTTCGTGAACCGTTCCGCCACGCCGCCTGCATCGGACACGTCCGTCATTGTCACCGGTTTCGCCGCGCCCGGCAAAGAACCGCGACGGCCGGCCGCCCTTCGGGGGCGGCAAGCGAGTAGAATCGAAGAACCGCGGGACCGACGGCCTCCACGGTGAGGCCGTCCGGCCGTTCCGTCGAGAGCGCAGCTGACCGCCCGTGCCCGCGTCCGGCGGATGAGCGGCCGCGAAGAACACCGACTCACCCTGACCGCATCGTGCAGATCACTCGCATTTCCGGCTTCAACCCCGGCCCGATGACCGGCGCCGGCAACAACACCTACCTGCTGCCGGGGCGGACGCCCACGCTGGTCGACGCCGCCACCGGCGAGGCGGCCCACCTGTCGGCGCTGGCCGAGGCGCTGGGATCGGACCCCCTGGCCCAGGTGCTCGTCACGCACGCCCATCAGGACCATGCCGACGGCAGCGAGCCGATCGCCGCGCGCTGGCCCGACGCCGCCTTCCGGAAGATGCCCTGGCCTGAACGCGACCGCGCCCACGCGGTGGCCTGGAAGCCGATCGCGGACGACGAGGCGATTCCCGCCGGAGACGGCGTCCTGCGCGCCGTCCACACGCCCGGTCACGCCCCCGACCACCTTTGCTTCTTCGACGAAGCCGGCGGCACCCTGTTCTCGGCCGACCTCGTCGTGCCCGGCACCACCGTCGTCATCCCCGCCTCGCACGGCGGCAGCCTCTCGCAGTACCTGGCTTCGCTCCGGCGCGTCCAGGCGCTGGCCCCCGCCCGCATGCTGCCGGCCCACGGAGAGGCCATCGACGACCCCCAGGCGATACTCCGGGAGTACATCGATCACCGGCAGCGCCGCGAGGACCAGATAGTCGGCGCGCTGCGGGCCGGGGTTCGGCGCCCCGAAGCCATCGTCGACCGTCTGTACGACGGACTCGCGCCGGCGCTCCGGGGCATGGCCCGCGAGAGCGTGGTCGCGCACCTGATGAAGCTCGCGGAGGAGGGCCGGGCCCGTTCCGACGGGCCGGAGTGGGAGCTCGCCTGACTCGAGGACCTGCAGAGGCGTGGCCCTCGCGAGGGGCCGGAGTGGGAGATCGCCTGGCGTGAAGGACGTGCAGAACGGCGTGGCCCTCCCGTCGAGGCCTGGATTCGGACCGGCCGCTTCACGAGAGAGTCATGCTCATGCGCTCGCGGACTCGTGACCCGGGACCGTGACGAGACGAGGAACAACATGGATTTCGATTTCCAAAGCCACCTCGGCGCGACCACGCGAGCGGTGTCGTCGCTGGAGCGCGACGGGCAGCCCGCCCGCACGGTCACCCTCTCCCGCGCCTACGACACGACGGTCGACGACCTGTGGGACGCGGTGACGAGCCGCGAGCGCATCCCGCGCTGGTTCGCGCCGGTCAGTGGGGAGCTGGCCCTCGGCGGCCGTTATCAGCTGGAGGGCAACGCCGGCGGCGCGATCACGGCGTGCGAGCAAGGGTCGCATTTCGCCCTCGACTGGGAGTTCGGGGGCGACGTGAGCTGGGTGGACATCGGCGTCTCGGACGACGGGGCGGGCGCCCGACTCACCCTCACGCACACCGCGCGTCTCTCGCCGCACTGGGACCAGTACGGGCCGGCGGCCGTCGGCGTCGGCTGGGAGATGGGCCTGCTGGGGCTCGCGCTCCATCTCGCGGACCCGACGGCGCCGAAGCCGGACGAGGAGGCCTTCGCCGCCTCGCCCGACGGCAGGGCGTTCATCGCAGGCAGCAGCGACGGATGGGGGAAGGCGGCGGCGGCGGCCGGAGAAAACCCAGACGCCGCCGCGGCCGCGGCGCGGCGCACGGCCGCTTTCTATACCGGCGAACCGGCCGAGCCGGCCTGACGCGGCCCGCCTCCCGACGCGACGGGCGGCGCATCCGGCAGCCCGCCCCGCCTCGTTGCGGCGCGGGCCCACGGCCGGAGGGGCGGTGCATGCGGGCGACGCGATGGGCGGCGCATCCGGCAGCCCGCCCCGCCTCGTCGCGGCGCGGGCCCACCGCCGGAGCGCGCGGCGCGAGCAGGCGACGCGACGGGCGGCGCATCCGGCAGCCCGGCCCGCCTCGTCGCGGCGCGGGCCCACGGCCGGCGGGCGCGGCGCAAACTGGCCCGGTCGCGGGTAGCGGCTCGACGACCGGCGGGAGGAAACGATGCCGGGAGAGAACGTCGGAGGATCGCAGTGAGCGACAATCCCAAGGGCTACGCCAACCCGCAGCTGCTCATCACCCCGGCCGAGCTGCACGAGCGCCTGGCCGCCGGGACCGGCTCGCCGGTGCTGCTCGACCTGCGGCAGGCGGAGGCGTTCGCGATTGGGCACATCCCCGGGGCCGTGCACCTCGACCTGTTCGGCATCAGCCTGACCGACACCGACCCCGCCCCGCTGGCCGCGTTCCTCTGGATGATCGGCCACCTCCTCTCCTCGCGGGGCGTCGACCCGGAGCGCTCGGTGGTCGTCTACGACGAGAAGTCGGGCATCCGCGCGGCCCGCGCGTTCTGGTTCCTCGAGTTCTTCGGCCACCCCGACGCGCGGCAGCTCGACGGCGGGTTCGGCGCGTGGGAGCGCGAGGGGCGCGCGGTAACCCGCGAGGCGGCGCCCCCGAAACCCAGCGGCTGGATGGTGGGGCGGTCGGACGAGCGGCTCGCCACGTGGCGGCTTCTCCGCGACCGGCTGGGGGCGGCCGACCTGGCGGTACTGGACACCCGCACCGACGGCGAGTACCGCGGCGCGACCGTCCGCGCCAGGCGGGGGGGCGGGCCCGGGGCGGTGCACGTCGAGTGGACCCGCAACCTCGGCGAGGACGGCGCGTTCAGGCCCGCGTCGGAGCTGCGGGCGATGTACGAAGCGGCCGGCGTGACCCCGGACAAGGAAGTGATCAGCTACTGCCAAGGCGGCTATAGGGCCGCCCACGGCTATCTGGCTCTCCGCCTGCTGGGCTATCCGCGGGTGCGGAACTACCTCGGATCGTGGAAGGAATGGGGCGACCGGGAAGACCTCCCCATCGAGGTCCCCGAGCGCTAGCGCTAGCCCGCCCATCGTCGCCTGCGGCTCCGCCGGGCGCCAACCCAACCCGCCAGGAAGTCTGCGCCTCCTCCGGAGGCGGCGCCGTTCCACGGCGCAGACACCTGGTTCAGTTCAGGCTCGCCATTCGCCTTCGCAGCGCCTTCACGTGCCCCCAGATCTCCTTGCGCTCCTCCTGGCGCTCGGCGTCGTCGTCGGCGCCGGGTGACGAGTACCGCAGGTACGCCTCGAGATCGCGCAAGGCCCCGGCGTAGTCGTTGACGTAGTAGGACAGCAGCCCGCGGTCGCGCAGCTCCTGCAGGGCGGAGGGTTCGATCGCAAGCAGGAGATCGGTGATAGCCCGGCCCTGGGGGAACGACCGCATGCGCACGTAGAGCCGCTTCAGGTTGCCGAGCATGCGCACGAGAATCTGCTTCTTGGTGGCCGGTGCGAGAAACCGGGGATCGAACTCGACACCGTCGCCGGCGTGCCGCCGCAGGAGCGAGCGGCAGTCGGTCTCCGACAGGATGGACCCCCCGTGGAACGGGTCGACGAACACCGCGGGCCGGTGGTCGCCGTCCGCCCCCATGGGGAACCGCAGCAGGAAGTGGCCCGGGAAGTTCACGCCGTCGACCCGGACGCCGGCGCGGCGCGCCACCTCGATGTAGACGACGGCGAGCGTGATGGGGATGCCGGTGCGGCGGTCGAGCACCTGGTTCAGGAAGCTGTTCCGCGGGTCGTCGTAGTCGCCGGTGTTCCCCGAGAAGCCCTGGTCCTCGAACAGGAACCGGTTGAGGGTGTCGATCTCGCCCCGGGAGCCGACGCCCGAGACCGCCGCGAGCCGGTCGGCGGCGGCGCCGCCCATCGCCTCGAGTCGCGCCAGATAGGGCGTGGGGTCGAGTCGGGGATAGCCGAGGCGCGCGATGAGCAGGGCCGGCGCGGCCAGGTCCGGGTCGTCGCTCGCGGCGGCATCGGTGAACCGTTGCACCACCTCGGCTGGCAGCTCACTCATGGCGACGCCGTGTCCCCCCTCGCCGTCATCCCGCAGCTCGACGGTTGCACCACGTCGGCCGGCGGTTCACTCATGGCGACGGGCAGGCCGGCCCGCCCCCCCCTGGTGAACTACGACGTTGCACCACGTCGGCTGGCGGTTCACTCATGGCGACTCGACAACACCGTCAAGCCGACGCTCGACATGCTCTTGCACCACGTCGGCTGGCGGTTCACTCATGGCGACTCATCGGTTCCTCTCCGTTTCGCCCTCGTTCCGAGCCTCTTGCACCACGTCGGCTGGCGGTTCACTCATGGCGACGGGCTCCGGGCCATTGTCGCCCGTGCGGCCGTTCCGTTCAAGGACCGGCGACCCGGCCGGGCAGGCGCGCTCGGCGGCTCGACCTCCGCTTCGCAGCCCGAACGAAGCTGTGCGATATCCGTGCCCCGCTCGCTGGAATTTGTGCTAAATTCGACCTCGTGAGTCGGGAGGCGGCCTTGAAGAACTGGAGTTGGGACAGGATCGGCACCCTGGCGGTCAGCGTCGCGACGCTGCTGATTCTGCTGTTCGGCGGTGTCCGGGGCGTAGCCACCCAGGCCGACGTCGCCGCCGTCGAGGAACGGCTCGACCAGAAGCTCGCCGCCGTCGAGGAACGGCTCGACAAGAGCCTCGCCGCCGTCGAAGCCCGCCTCGCTGCCGCCATAGAGGCCACGCGGACCGAGCTGAAGGCCGAGATGCAGGAAATCCGGCAATACCACGTCTCCCACCTGGAGAGCCACGCCGGCACCGTCCCCGCCGAGCCGCCCCGCGACTGAAGATCGGCGCGATTCGAGGCAGGCCGCTACTACCCGGACCTCCGCCGGGGCTCAGGCCTGCGCGCCGCCGCGGCAGGCCGCCCGCAGGGCCTCCGGGGTGACGTCGGCGATGGTCGGCACCACCACGTGGGCGGTGCCGAGCCGGTCGGCCGGGTAGGTCTGCGCGACCCCGACGCACCGCAGGCGGGCCGCGAGGGCCGACTCTATGCCCCACATCGAGTCCTCGACGGCGACGACGCAGCCGCCCGGATCGAGCCCCGCCGCTTCGACGTGCGGCCGCAACAGCTCGATCGCGCGCAGATACGGGTCGGGGGCGGGCTTCGACCGCGGGGTGTCACCGGACGCCACGACGGCCCGGAAGTAGCGGCGCAGGCCGGCGGCGGCGAGCACCATCTCGATCTCGGGGGCGAGGGCGCCGGACGCGATGGCGATCGGCACCTCGGCCGCGACGCGCAGGATGCAGTCGGCGGCGCCGGGAAAGAGCCCCTCGCCCCGCCCGGCCAGCGCCTCGAACCGCTCGCCCTTCACCCGGATGAGCTCGGCCAGGGCGTCGTCGTCGAGCGCCCGCCCCTGGTCGCGCGACACGGTGCGGAAAACCCCGGCGTCGTCGAACCCGAGATAGCGCTCGTAGTAGTCGGCAGCGGCGAGGGTCATGCCTCGGGGCGCCAGCACCTCCTGGTAGGCGCGAAGGTGCAACGGCTCGCTGTCCGCCAGGACGCCGTCGAAGTCGAAGACGACGCCGGCCAGCGTCGCCGCGCCCTGGCCGCGGGCCGTCAAGGGGTGGAGGCCTCGTCCTCGGGCGGCGGCGGAATCACGCCGATGCCGAAGCCGGTGTAGCCGGGCGCGAGGCGTTCGCCGGCGGGCACCGGCGCCGTCAGCCAGTTCTCGCGCGGCGGGTACGGGCAGTCGAACTCCTCGTTGTAATAGCAGTACGGGTTGTAGGCGCGGTTGAAGTCGAGGTCGTAGAGGCCGCTGGCGGTGCGCGGCAGGTCCATGTAGCGGCCTCCCGCGTAGGTGTCCGACTCGTTGGTCGGGTCCTTGAACATGATGAACAGCGAGTCGATGGACCGCACCGGCGCCTCGGCGAGGGCCGACAGCCGCATCGGCTCGCCGTTCAGTGCGAACTCGAGCACGCCGACGCGCTGCATCGGGCGTATGACCCCGGTCGAGGTCGGGATCTCGTAGATCGGCTGCTCGGGCTCCACCGCGAGGGCGGCGGGAACCCGGTAGGCGGCGGCCGGCTCGTAGTAGTGAAGCGGCAGCAGCTGTCCGCGGCGCTCGATGCGGATGGGCGAGTCGGGCGCCTCGCGGAAGAAGCGGTCCTTCAGCTCGCGCGACTCCACGAGCTCGGTGAGCCAGAGCGACTCGTCGGGCGGCGGCGCCGAGCAGGCGCCGAGGGCGGCGAGTACGCAGGCGGCGAGGGCGTAGCGCAGGGTGTCTCTTGCCATCATCCCGATACCATCACGCGGCTGTCGTCCTGCGAGCACACGTACCGTCGCGCGAGTGGGCAGTCACGCGGGTCCTGCCGTCACCCGGGTACGCCACGCGGTCGTGCGAATTCACCGTCACCCGGGTCCTGCCTTCGCCCGGGTCACGCCACGCGGTCGTGCAATCCACCGTCACGCGGTCCTGCCTTCGCCCGGGCACGCCACGCGGTCGTGCAATCCACCGTCACGCGGGTCCTGCCTTCGCCCGGGGACGCCACGCCGCACGACAGGACATGTCATGCGACGTTCGGCCGCCACGCAAACCCACCGTCACGCGAACATATATCCTGCCCTGTCGACGAGGGCGTCCGCAAGCCGCCGCCGCATCGCGACGGTGTTGACCGGCGTGACCCGCAGCAGCCGGCGCAGCCCCGCGAGCTGCATGCGCAGGGTGTCGCCCTCGGCCATCGCGGCCAGGGCGGTGCGGGCCGCGGCGCCGATGCGCTCCGCCGCACCGTCGACCTGGACGCACGCGGCGTCGGCCTGCAGGGCGGCGGTGCGCGGAGCGTCGGCGGCCGCCTGCAGGGCCCGGACGACCGCGCTCTCGGCCGCGTAGGCGTCGATGACGACGTCGGCGGCGCACGACAGCACCTCCTGCTCGTCGGTCAGCTTCTGCCCATAGCGCTGCATGGCGAGGCCGAGCACCATCACCGCGGTCTTCTTGAACGCCGCCACCGCCGCGAGCTGCTCGCCCAGCGGCGCGTCGGAGGGCGCCGACAGCGCCGGCGGGCTCATCAGCTCGTCCTGCAGCCCCTTGGCGGCGGCGACGAGGGGGATGCCGCTCCCCTTCACGGCGCGGCGGATCAGGGTGCCGGGAATCAGCAGGCGGTTGATCTCGTTGGTGCCCTCGAAGATGCGGTTCACCCGCGAGTCGCGGTAGTGCCGCTCGGCCGGGTAGTCGCGGACGAACCCGTTCCCGCCGTGAATCTGCACGTTCTCGTCGAGGACGTAGTGCAGCATCTCGCTGCCCGCGACCTTGAGGATCGACGACTCCACGGCCAGCTCCTCGAGCGTCTCGCGCAGGGGGCCGGGGTCGGCGGGGTCGTGGTCGGCGAGGGCGGCGTCGAGGAGGCCGGTGGTCCGGTAGATCATGCTGTCGACCGCGTAGGCCCGCGCCGCCATCTCCCCCAGCTTGTGCTTGATCGCCCCGAAGCTCGCGATGGCCACCCCGAACTGGTGCCGCTCGGCCGCGTAGCGCGCCGCCTCGCCGATCGCGAGGTGGGCGCTCCCGGCGGCGGACACCGCGAGCTTGAAGCGCCCGTAGTTCAGGGTGTTGAACGCGACCTTGTGCCCCTGGCCGACCTCGCCCAGCACGTTCCCGGCCGGGACGCGGGCGTCCTGCAGAATGACCGGGGTGGTGGACGAGCCGTGCAGGCCCATCTTGTGCTCTTCCTTGCCGGTCGACACCCCGGGCCAGGAGCGCTCCACCAGGAACGCGGTGAACTGCTCGCCGTCGACCTTGGCGAAGACGACGTAGAGGTCCGCGAAGCCGCCGTTGGTGATCCACATCTTCTCGCCGGTCAGCGAGAAGCTGCCGTCGGCGTTCCGGGCCGCGCGCGCCTTGGCCCCGAGCGCGTCCGACCCCGAGCCCGACTCGCTGAGGCAGTAGGCGCCGACCCATTCGCCGCTGACGAGCCGGCCCAGGTACGCCTCCTTCTGGGCGGGGGTGCCGAAGCAGTGCAGGGGCAGGACGGCGAGGCCGGTGTGGGCCCCGAACGTCGACCCGAACGACCCGCTGTGGCCGATGCGGGTGCCCACGACCACGGTCGACGCCTTGTCGAGGGCGAGGCCGCCCCAGGCCTCGGGCACGTCGGTCCCCAGCAGACCGAGGTCGCCGGCGCGTCGGACGAGGCGCCGGGCGAGCTCCCAGTCCTTGGTCTCGAGCTGGTCGTGGTTCGGCGCGATCTCGTTGTCGATGAACTCGGCCGCGGTCTGGTCGATGAGCCGGTGCTCGTCGCTCAGCCGCTCGGGAGTGAACGCCGAGCCGGGCGCGGTCTCCTCCAGCAGCCACGCGCCGCCGGTGACGCGGGTAGCGGTGCTCGCGAGTGTCGTCATCGGAACCCTCCTGGCGGACTCGCGCCCGCCCGAACGACCTCCTACGCGGCGCGCTCGAAGATGCCCGCGGCGCCCATGCCGCCGCCCACGCACATGGTGACGAGGCCGTAGCGGCCCCCCCGCCGCTTCAGCTCGTGGAGGAGCGACGTCGTCAGCTTGGCGCCGGTGCAGCCCAGCGGATGGCCGAGGGCGATGGCCCCCCCGTTGACGTTGAGCTTCTCGGGGTCTATCGGCAGCTCGCGCAGACAGGCCAGCACCTGGGCCGCGAACGCCTCGTTCAGCTCGACGAGATCGATGTCGTCGAGAGTGAGCCCGGCCCGCTTCAGCACCTTCCGGATCGCGGGCACCGGCCCGACCCCGAAGCGCTCCGGCTCGACCCCGGCGGTGGCGTAGGCCACGAACCGGGCGAGGGGATCGAGCCCCGCCCGCTCGGCCCGCTCGCGCGAGGTGAGCACGACGGCGGCGGCGCCGTCGCTCATCTGCGACGAGTTGCCGGCGGTCACCGAGCCCTCGACGCGGAACGCCGGCCGCAGGCCGCCGAGGACCTCGAGCGAGGTGTCGCGGCGCGGCCCCTCGTCGGCGGTGAACGCGACCGTCCGCACCGTGGGGCGGCCGCCGCCGTTGCCGCTGGCGGGCTCGGCGACCCGCACGTCGATCGGCACGAGCTCCTCCACGAACCGTCCGGCGTCGAGCGCGGCCACCGCCCGCTGGTGGCTGCGCAGCGCGTAGGCGTCCTGCTCGTCGCGCGAGACCTGCGCCTCTCGGGCGTGGTTCTCCGCGACCAGCCCCGTCGAGAGGTAGACGTCCGGGTAGTCCTTCATCAGCCCCGGGTTCGGCGCGACCTTGTGCCCGCCCATGGGGATGAGGCTCATCGACTCGGTGCCGCCCGCGACGACGGCGTCGGCCCCGCCCACCATGATGCGCTCGGCCCCGTAGGCGATGGCCTGCAGGCCCGACGAGCAGAACCGGTTGACGGTGATCGCCGACGCCCCGATGGGCACGCCGGCGCGGAGGCTCGCGATGCGGGCGACGTTCATGCCCTGCTCGGCCTCCGGCATGGCGCAGCCGAGAATCACGTCTTCGACCTCGCCCGGCTCGATGCCGGGAGCACGCTTCAGCGCCTCGGCGATGACCGTCGCCCCCATCTCGTCGGGCCGCGTGGTGCGCAGGGTGCCCCGGGGGGCCTTGCCGACCGGGGTGCGAACCGCCGATACGATCACTGCATCGGTCACGGGACTCTCCTTCGCGCCGCCGGCGCCTCATGAAGATGAGACGGTATCGGGCCGCGTCTAGTTTCTGAGCGTCTTGCCGGTCTTGAGCGTGTGGCGAATGCGGTCGAGGGTCTTCGGCTCGCCGCAAAGGCTCAGGAACGCCTCGCGCTCGAGGTCCAGCAGGACCTGCTCGGACACCGTCGTGGCGTGGGGCAGGTCGCCGCCGGTCATGATGCGGGCCAGCGCCCGGCCGATGCGCGCGTCGTGATCGCTGATGGCGCCGCCGCGCCACGCGAGGTGGATGCCCAGCTCGAGGGCGGCGCGGGCCTCCTCGCCGCCGACGGGAATCGCGGTTCGCCGGTCGGGGGCCCGGTAGCCCTCGCGGATCCGATCGAGCACCGTCGCCTTCGCATCGGCCATCAGCCGCTCCCGGTCCATGGTAACCCCGTCGACGTCGCGCAGCAGCCCGAGCCGCCGGGCGTGGGCGGCGCTCGACGACACCTTGCCGAACCCGATGGTCTCGAACGCCTGCCGCAGCCGGGGAAGCGGATCGGTCCCCGGCAGCGTGGCGTCGAGGGCGCGGACCGTGAGCTCCTTCGTGCCGCAGCCGGCGGGAATCAGCCCGACCCCGACCTCCGCCTGCCCCATGTAGGTCTCGGCCGCCGCCTGCACGCGATCGCCGTGGAGCACGATCTCGCAGCCGCCGCCGAGGGTCAGGCCGGCCGGCGCCGTCACCACCGGCACCGTCGAGTACCGCAGCCCGATGACCGCGTTCTGGAAGCTGCGCACCATCAGGTCGATCTCGTCCCAGTTGCCCTCCTGCGCCTCCAGCAGCACGAGCATGAGGTTGGCGCCGGCGCAGAAGTGGACGGCGTCGTTGCCGACCACCAGCCCCGCGAACCGCTCGGACGCCTCGGCCACCCCGCCCGTCAGCATCTGCACGGTGTCGCCGCCGATGGTGTTCATCTTCGAGTGGAACTCGACCGCGAGCACGCCGTCGCCGAGGTCGACGAGGCTCGCCCCCGCGTTCCCCTTCACCACTCCGCCGCGCCGCCTCGCGACGGTCAGGATCTGCAGGTCGGGCGCGGCCGGCGGCAGGGGGGCGCTGCGGACCCGTCGCGGCTCGTCCGACCGGGCGGCGAGCCCGGCCCACTCGCGGGCGGCGGGAGACAGGTCGGTCGCCCCGTCCGGCGAGCTGGCGTCCAGCACCGCGTCGACGCCGATGGCGTCGAGCAGCTCGAAGGGGCCGAGCTCCCAGCCGAACCCCCACCGCAGGGCGCGGTCGACGTCGTCCGGCGAATGCGCGACCTCGGGCGCGACCTCCGCCGCGTACAGCAGCGTGCGCCCGAGGGTCGCCCGCAGGAACTCGCCCACCCGATCGCGGCCGAGGAACAGGGTGCGGACGCGCTCGCCCGCGTCCTCGATGGCGCGGGCCGCCTCGAGGGCGCCGAGCCTGGCCGACTGCCGCGGCCTGTAGGCCATCGTGGCGGGGTCGAGGGTGAGGATGGCGCTGCCCCCGGCGGCGCGCTGCTTCCGGTAGAAACCCTGCCCCGCCTTCTCGCCGATCCACCCGCGCCCGACGAGGTCGCCCACGAGCGGCGGCAGCTCGAACGCCCGCCGTTCCTCGGGCCGGTCGAGCCGCGCGACGAGGTCGGCCCCGACGTGGGCGAGGATGTCGATGCCCGCGATGTCCATGGTGCGGAACGTGGCGCTCTTCGGCCGCCCGATGGCGGGACCGGTGATGGCGTCGATCTCCTCGATGGTGTAGCCGCCGTCCGCGAGCTGCGCGAGGGCCGACGCGACGCCGTGAAGGCCGATGCGGTTGCCGATGAAGCCCGGCGCGTCGCGGGCGACGACCACGCCCCGGCCGAGCTGCCCGTTGACGAACGACGAGACGGCAGCGACCGCCGCGGGGTCGGTATCCGGGGTGGGGATGACCTCGACGAGGCGCAGGTAGCGAGGGGGATTGAAGAAGTGGGTGCCCAGCCACCGCCGGCGGAACCCGGCGCCGCGCCCCTCGGCGATGGTCGCGATGGGGATGCCGGACGTGTTCGAGCTGACGACGGCGTCGGCCCCCAGGTACGCCTCCACCCGCTCGAGCAGCGCCCGCTTGGCGTCGAGCCGCTCGACGATCGCCTCGACGACCCAGTCGCACTCTGCGATGGCCGGCAGGTCGGTGTCGAATCCGCCGAGACGGATGCGCGCCCGGACGTCCTTCGTGAAGAACGGGTCCGGCTTGAGGGCGGCGGCGTGCTTCAGCCCCCGGGCCGCGGTGTCCGCGTCGAGATCGAGCAGCAGCACCGGCCAGCCCGCGTTGGCGACCTGGGCCGCGATCTGGGCGCCCATGGTGCCGGCCCCGAGCACGGCGACGGAGCGGATGGTCTGCATCGGTTCATCCCGTCAGTGAGAGAGTAGCCGGCCCTTGCCTCGGGGTTGCGGGCAAGAGCGGGCGACGTGCGCCGGCGCCGACCCGGCCGCCGTCCTGCCCGACGGTCGGATTCGGCCCTTCGAGGCGCGCATGAGCGTGACCGCGACACGGGGAAGGGTGAGCGGAAGAGACGTCCGCCGGGGTGGGTGCGCCCGGCGGACCGGCGACGGCAGACCAGCAACGGGACGGCCGCCGCCCGGGGTCGAGGCTTCCTCGACGCAGACCCCGGGAGACTCGAGTCGGGAGGGTCGACCGCGCGGCCGCGAACCGCCAGCCCGGAGAGCGTCGCCGGCTCCGCTCCAACGCCCGACGAACCCTCCAGGATCTTCGCCGTCCTGACCGCGCGGACTTCCTACGGCAGCTGGCTGAGCACGGCCTGCGCCTGCGCGCCTTCCGGCGAGTTGGGGTCGAGCTCGACCGCCCGCGCGAACTGGGCCTTGGCACCCTCGATGTCGCCCTGGTTCAGCCTCACCAGACCCAGCTGGAACACCGGCAGCACCCAGTTCGGATCGGCCGCCGCCGCCCGCTCGAACCACTCCGCGGCCTGCTCCGTCTCGCCACGGGCGAACGCCGCCGTGCCCTGGTTGTAGTAGTCCTCGCGCGCGGCGGATCCGCTGTCGATCAGGGCCTGGACGGCGTCGGGATCACCCATCTGCGCCCTCAGCCGGGCGATCTGGGTGTCGATCTGCGACCGCATTTGGGGCGCCGCGGCCGCGGCCGCCTCGTAGGACTCGATGGCCGCCTCGAACCGCCCGAGCTGCGCCTGGGCCGTGCCGATGTCGAGGTAGAGCCCAGCTATCGTCGGAAACCGCTGCTGCAACGACTGCGCACCACTCAGGGCGGCCTCCCAGTCCCCGCGGGCGCGCGCCTCGTCGAGCGCGTCGAGCTCGGCCTGGATGCCGTCGAGGAACGCGTTGCGCTCGGCCCGGCTCATCCCGTCGAGCAGCGACTGGTCCATCTCGGCCATCAGGGGATGGGGAATGGCCTCCAGCTCGATGTTGACCGGTGCGTTGCGGCCGAACCGGACGGTCACGGTGCCGGGCGCGGCCTGGTAGCCCTCGGCCTCGACGGTGAGGTTCCAGGTCCCGCTGGGAAGGCCGAGCAGCGTGTACTCGCCGCTGTCGCTGGTCGTCTCGTCGCGCGGATCGTCCGGCTCGGCGTTGCCGAGCGGGGCGTGGCCGTCGAGGCGGACGACGGCGCCCGCGACGGGATCGCCGGTCTCGGCGTCGGTGACCCGGCCGAACAGGATGCCGCCCTGGGCGAACGCGCTGGGAACGAGGAGGGCCATGCCCAGGACGACGGCCAACGACGAGAAGATCTTGTTGCGCATGTGAAGAACTCCTGACTCCGGCACGTGCTTCCGCGACGGCCGGCACGATCGACAGCACGAAACCGCCGGGGCCGCCACGTCCCCGGCGACGCGGACTCCTACTGCCCGCCGTCGAGCGCGTCGATGGCGGCCAACGCCTCCCGGTTCGCCGGATCCGCGGCCAGCGCACTCCGATAGGCGGCGAGCGCCCGCTCCGGCTCCTGTTTCGCCCGCCAGGCGTGGCCGATCGCGAGGTTCACGCTGGTCAGGGCCGGCGCCAGCTCCAGGAGGTCCTGGAAGGCCTCGATGGCGCCGTCGTAGTCGCCCCCGTCGAACAGGCGCTCCGCCCCTCGAAGGCGCGCCAGGATGTCGACGGACTTCACCCCGGCGAGAACGCCGACCTCCGGGGCGACGGGGTTGAACGGATCGGGATCCAGCGTGAACTCCACGCGGGCGGGCTCGCCGGAACGCCGCACGGGCGAGTAGCCCTGCTCCTCCCGGTAACCGTCGGCCTGGACCACGAAGAGCCAGTCGCCGCCCGCGAGGCCGATGAAGGCGAAGCGGCCCGAGTTGTTGGTCGTCGTGGTCCGGGTCTGCGAGGTCTCCAGGCTCTCGGCGATGATCCGGGCGCCGGGTATCCCTTCCCCGTCGCCGCCCCGAATCACGCCGCGCACGCCTCCCTGGGCCGCCGCGGTCGAAGCCATGCTCCCCAGCAGCAGGACGGCGAGCAGCGAGGGCAACGAATACAGCCGTCGATCAACGGTCATGACAGACTCCCCAGCATCCGACTCGGCGTCGGGCCACCCAGTATAATCCAAATCGGTGTCCGGCGATTCCCTCCCCTCGTCCGCGGTTCGCAGGCCCTTGTCGGTGGTTCGCAGACCGTTGCGCCTGTTCGCGGCCGCGTGCCTGCTGCTGGCTTGCCACGCTTCGACGGTTTCGGCCGCCGTCGACCCCGCGCGCCTGTCGCTCATCGACGCCGCGGTCGAGCGGGCCATCCGTGACGGGCGACTCCCCGGCGCGGTGGTCCTGGTGGGGCACGAGGGCGAGATCGTGTACGAGCGGGCCTTCGGAGCGCGATCGCTGGGGGAGACGCCCGAGCCGATGACCGCCGACACGGTGTTCGACCTCGCGTCCCTGACCAAGGTCGTGGCGACGACCACCAGCGTCATGATGCTCGTCGAGGACGGGCGCCTGCGGCTGCGCGACCGCGTCGCCGACCACGTGCCGGGATTCGGCACGCAGGGGCGCGAGGCGGTCACCATCGCCCACCTGCTGACGCACACCTCGGGCCTGGAGCCCGATCTGCCGCTCGAGGAGGTCTTCGAGGGTACCGAAACGGCCATCGCCCGCACCATCGCCCTGCCGCCGGCCGCGGCCCCCGGCGAGCGGTTCATCTACAGCGACCTGAACTTCATGCTTCTCGGCGACATCGTCAGGCGGGTCAGCGGGCTCGACCTCGACCGGTTCGCGCAGGAGCGGATCTTCGGGCCGCTGGGGATGGCCGACACCGGCTTCACCCCCCCCGCGGCGCTCTCGCCGCGGATCGCGCCGACCGAGGCATGCGCCCCCCTGGCGTGGCCCTGCGGGGGTCCCGGCGCGACCATGCTGCGCGGGCGGGTGCACGACCCCACGGCGCGGCGCATGGGCGGGGTGGCCGGCCACGCGGGGCTGTTCGCCACCGCCCGCGACCTCGCACGGTTCTGCGCGATGCTGCTCGGCGGCGGCGCCCACGACGGCGTCCGCCTGCTCGCCCCGCTGACGGTGACGCGGATGACCCGCGTCTCCACCCCGCCGCACCTCGCGGACCGGCGGGGACTCGGGTGGGACATCGACTCGCGGTTCTCGTCCAACCGCGGCGACCTCTTCCCGGTCGGCTCCTACGGCCACACCGGCTTCACCGGGACCTCGCTCTGGATCGACCCGGCGTCGGAGACCTTCGTCGTCTTCCTGTCGAGCCGCGTGCACCCCGCGGGCGGGGGCAACGTGACGGCGCTGCGCGGCCAGGTCGCGACGGTGGTCGCCTCGGCCCTGCGCGATGCGCCCGCGCCCCCCCGCGGCCCGGTCTGGACCGGGGTCGACGTGCTGCGCGAGGAGGGCTTCCGCCGGTTGTCCGGCCGGCGGGTCGGCCTGCTCACGAATCGCACCGGCCGCGCGAGGGACGGCGCGTCGACCATCGACCTCCTCGCGGAAGCGCCCGGCGTCGAGCTGGCGGCGCTGTTCAGCCCCGAGCACGGCATCCGCGGCGAGCTGGACGGGCCGGTCCCGTCGGGCCGCGACGCCCGCACCGGGCTCCCCGTCCACTCCCTCTACGGCGAGACCCGACGGCCGACGGAGGCGATGCTGCGGGGCCTCGACGCGGTGGTGGTCGACCTGCAGGACGCCGGCGCCCGTTTCTATACCTATGCCACCACCGTGGCCTACGTGCTCGAGGCGGCGGCGCGGCGCGGGCTGCGGGTGGTCGTGCTCGACCGGCCCAACCCCATCGGCGGCGCCGCGGTCGAGGGGCCGCGCCTCGACGAGGAGTCGCTCGGGTTCACCGGCTACTTCCCGTCCCCGGTGCGGCACGGCCTGACCCTGGGTGAGCTGTCGCGGCTGTTCAACCGGCAGCGGGAGATCGGGGCGGACCTCGAGGTGGTGCCCATGCGGGGGTGGACCCGCGCCCACTGGTTCGACGAGACCGGCCTGACGTGGGTCGACCCGTCGCCGAACCTGCGCAACCTCCACCAGGCGGCGCTCTATCCGGGCATCGGGGCCATCGAGGGCTCCAACCTGTCGGTGGGGCGCGGCACCGACACGCCGTTCGAGCAGATCGGCGCCCCCTGGATCGACGGCCCCGCTCTCGCCCGCGACCTGAACCGCGCCGGCCTGCCCGGCCTGCGCGTCTACCCGGTCTCGTTCACGCCCGACGGCAGCCGGTTCGCCGGCGAGCTCTGCCACGGGGTGTTCTTCATCGTCACCGACCGGGAGGCGCTGCGGCCGGTGCGCCTCGGCCTCGAGGTGGCGGCGGCCCTCCACCGGCTGCACGGGGACGAGTTCGAGCTCGACGCGGTGGCGCGCCTGTTCGGGTCGCGGGCGATGTTGGCCCGCATCCGCGCCGGCGACCCCACCTGGGAGATCGCCGCCGCCTGGGACGAGGGCGCCGCGGCGTGGCGGCGTCTCTCGGCCCCCTACTTGCTCTACGAATGACGGCCCGCCGGCGTCGCGCGGCGGGTGCGGCCATCGCCGGGATGCTGGTGCTCGCGATCACGGGCGACGTCGACCCCGACGTGCCGGCTCTGGCCGCGGCGGGACCGGCTTGGCTGGCCCTGACCCTCCTCTGGGCGGATCTCGGCCGCCAGCAGCGGGTGCAGGCGCTGGCGTTCATCGGGGCCGGCGCGGCGGCCCTGCTCTGGGCCGCGGGCCGAGGAGCGCGGCTCGACCTCGAGAACGTGCTGGCGCAGAACCAGCCGATCCTGTCGATGCTGGCCGCGGTCACCGCGCTGCGCCTGCTGAACCCGCCGACCCGCCCCGACGAGCCCGAGCTGCCGCGCGGGGCGGGCGCCTACCTGCGCAGCATGCTGGGGGTGCACGCCTTCGGCGCCATCATCAACGTCTCCGCCGTGGTCATCATGGCCGACCGGCTGGCCCGGGTCCGGCCCCTCGAGCCGGACCAGGCGCAACTGCTCAGCCGGGCGTTCAGCGCCGTCGCCTTCCACTCGCCGTTCATCGGCGGCGTCGCGCTCGCCCTGGCCTACACGCCCGGCTCGAACCCGTTGGTGCTGATGGCGTACGGCGTGCCCCTGGCCCTCGCCGCGTTCCTGCTGCTCGCGTGGTACGCGTACAGCGGCCGCTGCGAGGACATCGAGAGCTTCCGCGGCTACCCCGTCCACCCCGAGGACCTTCGAGTGCCGGTCGCCCTCGGCGCGGCGGTGCTCGGCGCCGCCGCCCTGACGTCCGGCTACTCCGTGCTGTCGTTGATCACGGTGCTCACGCCGCTGGTGGTGGCCGCGGCGCTGCTCCGGCGCGGCGGCGTGCGGAAGTTGCGCGACGGGTTGGACGACTACGTCGGCACCCGCGCCCCGCAGATGGGGAACGAGCTGGCGCTGTTCCTCGGCGCCGGGGTCATGGCGGCCGGCCTGACGGCGGCCTCGTCGGCAGCCGGCGGCTGGATGTTCTTCGACCGTCTGGACGCCTTCCACGCGAGCCTGCTGGTGCTCGCCTGCATCGTGACGTCGGCCGCCTGCATCCATCCCGTGGTGATCGTCGGCGTCGTGGCGCCCCTGGTGGAGCGCATCGACCTCGACCCGACGTTCCTCGCCGTGACGCTGGCGATGGGCTGGGGCCTCGGGTGCGCCGTGAACCCGATGTCGGGCGTCAACGTGATCCTCTCCAGCCGGTACGGGGTCAGCAACTGGCGCCTCGCCCGCGGCAACCTCGCCTTCAGCGCTACCCTGTACGCCGTCGCGGTCGGACTGCTCTACCTCTATCAGGCCGTTCGATTGTAGGCGTCTCAAGAGAGAATCGGCGCGGCCCGGCGGGAAGGTCGGCTCGCCGCCGAGCCGACGACCCCGGGGCAGGCCCGCGAACCACGGCCCGCCTCGGCCGGGCGCCGACGGCCGGCTTCCGCGCGCCTCGACCGCCACCGGCGCCCGGCGTCCGATGCACCCTCCGTGGACCTGGACTCCCGGGCCGACTCCGCCGCCGACCGCCCGGTCTGCGCCGCCTGACCACCGCTCCCGAAACGCCGACTCGTACGTCGGCCTGCGCCGGCCGCCCTCTATCCGCCACCGGCCATTTCCTCGTCTCCGGGC
Organism: Vicinamibacterales bacterium; assembly: GCA_965207675.1. GTDB lineage: Bacteria > Acidobacteriota > Vicinamibacteria > Vicinamibacterales > UBA8438 > JAJEEA01. The sequence continues at coordinate 1,160,309 of CBDBMY010000010.1, read as the reverse complement.
TCGACTTGCGCTCCCAGGGATGATGTGCAAAGCTACAAAAAAGTGACGGTTTGGCCTTGAATCGACAAGACGTGCGACAAACCGGTTATCGACAAGAGCCGACTCGACCGCAAGATCCGTTCAAGAGTCACGGAGGCGGTGGAGTGGCCGGCAAGTCCGCTGGCGCGATACCCGGCGCCCTTGAAACGCTGCTCCGCAACGCGATCTCCCGGCAACGCGGGAGAGCCATTCTGGCGCCGTACGAGAGGCCGGACAACCGTCGCAGTCTGCTGCAGCTGGCGGTCACCCTGGGATTGTACGGCGTCGCGTGGATCGTTCTGCTCCGGAGCGCGGAGATCGGCTACTGGCTGGCTGCGATTGTCGCGCTGCCTGCAGCGGGTCTGATGGTGCGGCTGATCATCATTCAGCATGACTGCAGTCACGGCTCGTACTTCACGTCGCAGCGGATCTGCAACGCCGTCGGCAGGGTAGTCGCGGGGCTGGCGCTGATTCCCTACGACTACGCGAAGAGGATCCACATAGAGCACCACGCCCACTCCGGCAACCTGGACAAACCCTTGGGCAGCGACCTTCCCACGCTCACGGTCGCCGAGTACCGCGCGCTGGGGTGGTGGGGCCGGCTGGCGTATCGCTTGCAGCGGAACCCCTGGATGATGGGCGTTCTGGTTCCGGCGCAGTTCCTGTTCATGAACCGTTTTCCCGTGTCCGCGCCGCGTTCCTGGGCGCGGGAATGGCGCTCCGTGTGGTGGACCAACGCCGCCCTGGCGGCGGTGCTGGTGGGCATCTGGCTTGCTGCCGGGGTTGAACATCTCGTGCAGGTCGTGATCGTCCAGGGCATGATCACGCTGTATGCAGGTGCGTTCTCCGGCGTAATCAACCACGCGCAGCACCAGTTCGAGGACGCCTACTGGCGCCGGTCGGGCGAGTGGGACTTCTTCGAGGCCGGGTTGCGAGGCTCGTCCTGGCTCGCACTCCCGAAACCGCTGCAGTGGCTTACCGCCAGCATCGGCCTGCACCACGTGCACCATCTGAGCCCCCGCATTCCGAACTACCGCCTGCAGCGCTGTCACGACGAGAATCCGACACTGTGGTCCGCTCACCGAATCACGTTGTGGCAAGCGTTGAAGGCACTGCCTCTGGCGCTCTGGGACGAACGGCGCGGCAAGCTGATTTCGTTCGGCGAATACCGTCGCGAGTACCGCGAGCTGGCCCAATCGATGCCGCACGGAGCCCATTGAGCCCGGCCCCCGCCTGAGCACCCGAGCGCACAACGGTGGCCGTGGGTCGATGACGGTGGTTTGGCGACATGGCCTTGAACGGCGGCATCGCATGGCTGGCGCGCAACCCCGTCGCCGCCAACCTTCTGATGGTCGTCATCGCGGCGGCCGGCCTGATGGCGGCCACGGAGATCGTCGACGAGGCGTTTCCGCAAGCCGATCTGGGTGTGATCGCCATTGACGTACCCTTCCTCGGAGCAGCGCCCGAGGATGTGGAGGCAGGGGTCGTCCTGCGGGTCGAGGAGGCCATCCAGAACATCCAGGGCGTCAGGCGGATCCAGTCGACGGCGAGCCCGGGCAGTGCGTCGGTCCGGCTCGAGCTCGAGCTCGGCGCCGACGCCCGGCGCGTGTTGGACGAGGTCACCACCGCTGTCCGGGCGATCACGACGTTCCCCGCCGCCACTGAAGAGCCGACCATCCGCAGGCCGAGCGTCCGCAATCAAGTTCTCGTCATTGCCATTTCCGGCGCCGTCGACATCGCCACCTTGAAGTCGATCGCCGAACAGGTGCGCGACGAATTGCTCACCTTGCCGGAGGTCAGCCAGGTAGACGCAGCCGGCGTCCCACCGTATGAAATCTCCATCGAGGTGTCGGAGGCGGCGCTGCGCACGCACCAACTGACATTCGACGACGTGACCCGCGCCGTGCGGCGCTCCTCGATCGATATTCCCGGCGGATCGGTGCGCAGCGAACGGGGAGACGTTCTGCTGCGCACGGTCGGGCAAGCCTACCGGGAGGCCGACTACGAAAGCCTCGTGTTGTTGGCGCGGCCCGACGGCACCCGCCTGTTGCTGGGTGACGTGGCGACCGTCGTCGACGGTTTCGCCGAAACGGAACAGCTCGCCCGCTTCGACCAGGCTCCGGCCGTCATGCTGTACGTCTTCCGGCCCGGCAGCCAGAGCACGACGGAAACCTCCGCCGCGGTGCACGACTACGTCGACCGCGTCCGACCGCGGCTGCCCGACGGTATCGCCCTGACCATCTGGCTGGATCAGTCGCCGGCGATCGACGACCGGCTGGCGATCATGCTGCGCAACGGCGCCGCCGGTCTGGTTCTCGTTCTCGTCGTGCTGACGTTGTTTCTCGAGATTCGGCTCGCCATCTGGGTCAGCCTGGGAATACCGATCGCGTTCCTCGGGGCCATCGCGCTGATGCCGGGGCTGGGCGTGTCGATGAACATGGTCTCCAGCTTCGCGTTTCTCCTGGTGCTCGGCATCCTCGTCGACGACGCCATCATCGTCGGCGAGAACATCTACCACCATCAACGAGCAGAAGGGAACAATCTGCGTGGCGCGGTGGAGGGTGTGCGGGAGATCTGCAGGCCCGTCATCTTCGCGGTCCTGACGACGGTGGCGGCGTTTCTGCCGCTGTTGTTCGTGCCCGGCCTCGCGGGGGACATGTTCGGGGTCATTCCGCTCGTCGTCGTCCCTTGCCTGCTCTTCTCGCTTCTCGAATCACTGGGCATCCTGCCTGCCCACCTGGCGCACGCCCGCCGGCGGCGGGCGGCCGGCTCATGGTTGCGGTTTCAACCGCGCATCGCGGACGGGCTCGTGTGGGTCGCCCGATCGGTCTACGAGCCGATGCTGGAAGTGGCGTTGCGTTGGCGGTACGTCACCGCCGCGATCGGGATCGCCGCCCTGATGCTGAGCGGGGCCCTCGTCTTGAGCGGCCGGCTCGCCTTGCGTTTCTTTCCATCCGTCGAGTCCGAGTTCATCACGGCCGCGGTGACGATGCCACTGGGCTCGCCGATCGAGGCCACCTTGCAGGCGGTCGAGAAGTTCGAGGCCGGCGCGTCGCGGTTGCGCGCCAGGCTCGAAGAAGAGACCGGCATGGACCACTTCCGGCACGTGGCGACGATCGTCGGCGACCAGGGGCTGACGGCGGGCGGCGCCAGCCCGACGGGCCGGACAGCAAGCCCCGCCAACGCCCCCCACCTTGCCGAAGTCACCGTCGAGCTTGCATCCCCGGCGTATCGTTCGTACACGAGCGAGGAGCTCGGCATCCTGTGGCGCGAGCATACCGGCCCCGTCCCGGAAGCCGACTCGGTGGCCCTCATTGCTTCACTGATGAGCACGAGCGAGTCCGTCGACGTGGAGCTCGCAGGACAGGACATGGACGCGCTGCGTTCCGCCGCCGCGGCCCTCGCGGGACGGCTGGCGGAGTATGCGGGCGTCTATGAAATCGCCGATTCGTTTCGCACCACGAGGCCGGAGATGCGGCTCGACATCCGGCCCGCGGCCGAAACGCTGGGGTTGCGCCGGCAGGATCTCGGCCACCAGGTGCGGCAGGCGTTCTACGGCGAGGAGGCGCAGCGCATCCAGCGCGGTCGGGACGACATCCGCGTCATGGTCCGCTATCCGCGTGACGACAGACGGTCGCTCGGCAATCTGGAGAACATGCGCATCCGCACGCCGGACGGCGGGCAGGTGCCGTTCGGTCAGGTGGCGCGGCTGGAGGCCGCGCGCGGCTTGACGTCGATTGCGCGAGTCGACGGCAACCGCACGGTGCATGTGACGGCGTCGGTCGATCCGGGGGTATCATCTGCCGCGGAGATCGTCGCCGATCTCCGCGCACGCATCCTGCCCGACGTGCTCGCCGACTTCCCGGTTGTTCACCACAGCTTCGAGGGCGCCCAGGCCGAGCAGCAGGACACCATGGGCGCCCTGGCGACAGGGTTCGTCCTCGCACTGATCGCGATCTTCGGGCTCCTCGCCATCCCGCTGCGATCGTACATCCAGCCGGTCATCGTCATGGGCGCCATCCCGTTCGCCTTCGTCGGCGCACTGTGGGGTCATTTGCTGCTCGGGCTCGCATTGTCTTTCACCTCGGTGTTCGGCCTGGTGGCCCTGACCGGCGTGGTCGTCAACGACAGTCTGCTCATGGTCGACTTCATCAACCGGGCGCGAGCTCGGCCGTCGGGCGGCGGCCTTGCGCAAGCGATTCGCGAAGCGGGCAGCCGGCGGTTCCGCCCCATCCTGCTGACGTCGCTGACCACGTTCGTGGGGCTCGGCCCGATGATGCTGGATCGGAGCCTGCAGGCTTCGCTCTTCGTTCCGATGGCCGCCTCGCTGGCGTTCGGGGTGCTGTTCGCTACGTTGGTCACTCTCTTCCTGGTGCCGACCTCGTACCTGATTCTCGACGATCTGCAGCGTCTGCCGGGGCGATGGTCGGCATCGTTCGCGGCGGGCGCACGGCGCACGTCACGGGAGTCGGACGGGTCTTGGCCGGGCTCCGTCGCCTGAGGATCGACCCGTGCAGTTCCAAACCGTGTTCCGTGAGAAGGCGTTGGCCCGGCGGGCGGAGCGCGAGGCCGTCGACGCCAGGCTGCAGGTCACCGCGCCCCATGAGTGGCTGTTGGTGTCGGGACTGGGCGTGGCGCTGGCCGTGCTGTTGGCCTATGGCCTGGTCGGGCGGGTGGAGCGCAGCCTTTCCGTCGAGACGGTGCTGGCCCACCCCGGGGAGCGCGTCGACGTGGTGGCCGGCGTGGCCGGCGTGGTTGCCGACGTGCTCTCGGAGGTCGGCGACACGGTCGCGCGGGGTCAGTCCATCGCGCGCGTGCAAGCGACTCTCCTCCGCCCCCTTGCCGCCCCGCACTCCGAAACCGCACAACGCGGCGCCGCGAACCTCACGACGCAAGATATCGTGGCTCCGCATGACGGCGAACTCATGACGCTCGCCCTGGCGGCGGGCCAGCGGGTCGGAGCCGGGGAGCTCGCGGCCCGCATTCGCAGGGCGTCCATCGGCCGGGTGGAGGCGATCGGGTTCGTCACGCGCGAGGAGGCCATGCGGCTTGCGCCCGGCATGCAGGCTCAGTTGCGTCTGGTCGCACCGGGCGCGGGCGCACCTCGAATCCTTCCGGCGCGCGTCGAGCGCGTCTCCCCCCGCGTCGTACCGCCGGCGCCGTGGCTGATCGAGCTCGGGCTCGAGCCACCGGTACGCGCCCATCTGCTGCAGGCGACACTGACGGACCCGGAACCGCCGCCGGTGATCGACGGCGCCGCCGGCACGTTGCGGATCGTCCTCGGCCACCGTTCATTCGCCTCGCTGCTCTTCGGGAACGGCGGCGACTGATGGGCTTCGCGGTCGATACCGAACGCCGGGGCCGCGTGCGCACGCCGACGCTGCTGCAGAACGACGCCGCCGAGTGCGGCGCGATCAGCCTCGGCATCGTGCTCGCGTTCTTCGGTCGCTGGGTGCCGATAGAAGAGCTGCGCGCGGCCTGCGACGTGACTCGCGACGGTTGCGACGGCGTCGACCTCTTTCGAGCCGCCAGGCACTTCGGTCTCGAGCCCGAGGGCTGGCGCAAGGAGCCCCATCAGCTCCATGCCATGCGCATGCCGCTCATCCTGTTCTGGTATTTCAGCCACTTCGTCGTGCTGGAGGGCCATGCGCGCGGCCGCTACTACATCAACGACCCCGCCAGCGGGCGCCGGACGGTCGACGAAGACGAGTTCGACAAGGGGTTCACGGGCGTGGCCATGAGCTTCGAGCCGGGCGCGGACTTCGAGCCGGGCGGGCGCAGCCCCGGCATCCTGCGCCGGCTCTGGCCCTGGTTGCGGGAAGGCAAGGCGCCCCTCGCCTTCGCGTCCACCTGCGGGTTGCTGCTGTCGGTGACGGCGCTGGCCCTGCCGCTGCTGCTCAACGTGTTCGTCGACTACGTGCTGAGCGGTCGGGAGCCTTCCTGGGGGGGAACCCTGGTCATCGGCGCGACGGTGGCGGCGGGGCTCGTCTACCTGCTCACGTGGCTCCGGGAGCGCTGCCTGCGCCTGCTCTCGGTGCGGCTTTCGCTCGCTCGTGCCGACCACTTCATCAGCCACCTCTTCCGGCTGCGCACGGAGTTCTTCGCCCACCGCTACGCCGGAGATCTGACCGCGAGAATGCAGTCCATCGACGAGGTCGCGGCCGTGGCGACGGGCCGGTTCGCGGGTGTCGGCATCGAGCTGGTCACCAGCCTCCTGTTCGTGGTGCTGATGGTCGTCTACGACCCGCTGCTGGCCGGAGTGGTGGTCGCGCTGGGTGCGGCGAGCGCTCTTCTGACCCGGGCGATAACCCGCTCGCGGATCGAGGAGAACCGCCGGTGGCAGCGCGAGGCCGGCAACATGCAGGGGGCCGGGATGAGTGGATTGCGCTCCATCGACAGCCTGCAGGCGGTGGCTGCCGAGAACGATTTCTTCGTCCACTTCACCGGCTATCAGGCCCGCGAGCTGCTGGCCCGACAGCGCTTCACCGAGCTCGGCCACTTGATTGCGGCGCTGCCGGGTCTGTTCCTGATCGCCGGCAACGCCGCCGTGCTCGGCCTGGGCGGCCTGCGCGTGATGTCGGGCGACATGACCCTGGGTGCGATGACGGCCTTCTACGTGTTGGCGGCGAGCTTCCTGCTGCCGATCGGGCGGTTCGTGCAGTTCGCCGACCTGTTCCAGGTGCTCGATGGCCACCTGCAACGCCTCGACGACGTCTTCGACGCGCCCGAGGACGCCGTCCTGGCCAGGCGCGACGAAGAGCCGGCCGAACGGCCGGCGGCGTTCGCCAGGCGGTTGCGGCTGACGGGCCGCGTGGAGCTGCGGAACGTGACGTTCGGCTACAAGACCACCGGGGAACCGCTGATCGAGGACCTGAGCCTGGTCGTCCAGCCCGGTCAGCGCGTGGCCATCGTCGGGCCGACCGGTTCGGGCAAGTCCACGCTGGCATCGCTGGCGGCCGGGCTTCACCGGCCCTGGTCCGGCGAGATCCTGTTCGACGGCCGGCCCTTCGCCGAGGTGCCGCGCGATCTGCTGACGGACTCGGTGTCGCTTGTCGACCAGCACATCTTCCTGTTCGCCGGCTCGGTGCGCGACAACCTGACCATGTGGGATCGGGAGACGCCGGATCAGGCCCTGGTGGCCGCGGCCAGGGACGCCGACATCCATGCGGAGATCATCGCCCGGCCCCAAGGCTACGACGCTCCCGTGCTGGAGGGCGGGCGCAACTTCAGCGGCGGCCAGCGGCAGCGTCTCGAAATCGCCAGGGCCCTGGTGTCGAATCCCACCGTCCTGATTCTCGACGAGGCGACCTGCTCACTCGATCCCCTCGCCGAGCTGCGCATCGACGAAGCCCTGCGCCGCCGAGGCATCACCTGCCTGATCGTCGCCCATCGCCTGAGCACCATCCGGGACAGCGATCTGATCGTCGTGCTCGATCGCGGTCGGGAAGCGCAGCGCGGCACCCATCAGGAGCTGATGGAAGATGCCCGCGGCCTTTACCGTCGACTCATGGAGGCCGAGTCGTGATGGCCGAAATCCCCGGACGCAATCGCCGTCCCGCCGACCTGCAACCCTCGGACGCCGCTGCCGACGCTGCCTCCGAATGGTTGGCGGACTTCGCCCTGGCGCGCGGCACGTCGTTCGTGGGAGGCGGCAACTGGCCCATTCGCCTCGACGATCCCGATGCCCTGTGGTTCGTCGCCCGCGGTTCGGTGGACGTGTTCGCGGCGCGCGAGCAGGACGGCGGCGGCGCGCTGGTCGAGTTCAAGCACCTCCTGCACGCGACGCCGGGCCGGCTGCTGTTCCACGCGGCCGACGGCCCGAACGTGCTCGTGGCCAAGGGGCTGCCCGATTCCGAGCTGCGGCGCCTGCCGCGCGACGCGCTCCTGACGGCGGACGAGGACGGCGCCCTCGTCGATCAGGTGGACCTCTGGGTTGCCGACATCTCTGCCGCCGTGGCTCTGGACGTTACACATCGGCCGCCCATAGATCGCTTTCTCTCCGCCGGCGCCACTGCCGACCTGAGCCCCGACGAGGTCTTTTCGACCAAGGGCGGGGTATTGTGGATGTCGAGCCGGGACGTCGGCCTGGCGTTCCTGGGCACCGAGGAACCCGACCGTACCGGCCCCGGCTTCGTGCCCGTCGCGCCCGGCAGCTGGGTCAGCGTCTCCGGCCGGACCCGGCAGCGGGGCGCCTCGTCGCGGGAGCTGCATCGCGAGGGACTTCTGTTGGCGGCGCTGGCCGGGTTCCATCGCCTGGCGCTGGGCGCCGACGACATCAACCGCCGCCTGCTGTTGGCCGACGCCGTCAACCTGCGCGCCGCGCAAACGCGATATCGCCGGGAGAGCGAAGATGCGGCGCGCCGAAGACTCTTCCACGTACTCGACGCACGCGGCCCGCGGCCGGAATCGAGCGGCGCCGCGCTGGAGGGGGCGCTGGCCCTGGTCGGCCGGCACGAGGGCATCCGGTTCCGGACGCCGTCCGCCGCCCCGCAGGGCAGCCGGGGCGCCCCGGAAACCGGTCCATCTCTGGAACGCATTCTGACCGCGTCGGGCGTGCGCGGGCGCGAGGTCGCACTCGGCGACAACGATCGCTGGTGGCTCGGCGACAGCGGCTCCATGCTGGCGTTCCGGCGCGAGGACGGCGCGCCGGTCGCCCTGCTTCCGGGCCGATTCGGGCGCTACCGCATGGTGGACCCGACATCGGGACGGGCGCAGCGTGTCGATGCCGGTCGGGCTGCCTCGCTGCACTCGAATGCGATCTTCTTCTACCAGCCGCTGCCGCCCGGTCGGACGTCGGGCGCCGGCGACCTGGCCCGGGTCGGGTTCCGCCGGTGGAGGGGCGACGTGTTCAGGTTCGTGACGGCGGGACTGCTGGCCGGCCTCGCGATGCTCGTTCCCGCGGTCGTGCTCGGCGTCTTCGCCGATGAGGTGGCGCCGGCGGGGCGCTTGGGCATGCTGGCCTGGCTGACGGGGGGAATGCTGTTGCTGGCACTGACGGCCGCCCTGCTCCAGATGCGTGAAGGAACGGCCCTGATGCGTCTGGAGGGCCGGGTCGCCGCGCGCGTCACGGCGGCGCTGTGGGACCGCCTGCTGGACCTGCCGTCGGCCTTCTTCCGCGACTTCACGTCCGGCGACCTGGGAACACGCGCCATGGCGTTCCAGGGCCTCCGCGATCAGGTGTCGGGCGTGGTCATGGGGGCGCTGCTGTCGACGGTCTTCCTGCTGCCGACGTTCGTCCTGCTGTTCGTCTACGACGTCGCGATGGGTTGGCTGGGCCTTGCGGGCGGCCTTGCCGCGCTGGCCGTGACCGTCACGCTCGGCGCACGGCAGGTGCCCCATCACCGACGGTCGATCGCTGCGCAGCGCGCGCTGGCCGGCGTCCTGCTGCAGTTGATCGGCGCCGCGCACAAGCTGCGCACCACCGGGAAGGAGTGGACGGCCTTCACCCAGTGGGCGCGACACTACCGCGAACGGATGCGCAGCGCAATGAACCTGGGCGCCCTGCACGAGCACCTGGTCGCGTTCACGGCCGCGGCGCCGCTGCTGACCACCGCCGCGCTGTTCGCCGTGGCCGTCGGCATGGGGCCCGCCACATTGTCCGCGGGCGCGTTCCTGACCATCTACGCCGCCTACATGGTCTTCATGTCGGCGATTACCGCGCTCGGCCACTCCATGTCCGGGGTGGCCGCCATCGTGCCGGCCGTCGAACAGGTCTCTCCGATCCTCGAAGCTGTGCCGAAGAGCCCCGCCGGCGACGCCATCGTACCGAGGCTGCGCGGCGGCGTACGCCTGGACAGGGTGAGCTTCCGCTACGCCAAGGGCCGCCCTCCCGTGCTGCGCGATGTTTCCATCGACGTGCAGCCCGGCGAGTTCATCGCCCTGGTCGGCGGTTCCGGCGCCGGCAAGAGCACCCTGCTGCGCATCATCCTCGGCCTCGAGAAGCCGTCGTCCGGCGTCGTGTACTACGACGGTCACGATCTCGACCGCATCAACCGCCGCGCCCTGACGCGACAGGTCGGCGTGGTGACGCAGGACGGCTCGTTGCGGCCCCGGACGGTTTGCGACAACATCATCGGCATAGCGACGGACCTGACGCTGGACGACGCGTGGCGCGCCGCCCGCCTTGCCGCGGTCGACCGCGACATCAGGTCGATGCCGATGGGCATGTTCACCGTCGTCACCGAGAGCTCGGCGGTGTTCTCCGGCGGGCAGGTCCAGCGCATCATGCTGGCTGCCGCCCTGGTGCGCAGTCCGCGCGTGCTGCTGCTCGACGAGGCCACGAGCTGGCTCGACAACGACACGCAGGCAACGGTCATGGGACGAATCGAGGAGCTTGCCGTCACCCGCATCGTCATCGCGCACCGGCTGTCCACCATCCGCAACGCGGACCGCATCTACGTGCTCGACGAGGGCCGGGTGGCGCAACAGGGGACCTTTGCGCAACTGATCGAAGCGCCGGGCATCTTTCGCGACCTGGCGAACCGCCAGATGACGTGAGGGCGCGGGCGGGCCGCAAGTTGCGGGTGGCGGCGGAACAGAGGCCGCGCTCCCGCCGCGCGGACGCTTCTGCCCCACATGGCGCCGGATGACGAGAAGCGCGGACGACATTCACCACCATGCTCATCGTCGCCGCCGTCACACTGGTCGTCTGGGTGGCCATGGCCTTCGTCACCCTCTACAGCTACCGGCACGTCTTCCGTCTGGAGGAGATCGAGGAACGCCGCGACGGCGATCCGCCGTTTCCCCGGCTGTCGGTGGTGGTGGCTGCCCGGAACGAGAGTCTCGGGGTGGAGCAGGCGCTCGCATCGCTGCTCGACCTCGACTACCCGGACTACGAGGTCATCTTCGTCGACGACCGATCCGACGACCGCACCGGCGAGATCGCGGATCGGCTGAGCGCGGGGGACGACCGTCTCGAGGTGATTCACATCGAGCGCTTGCCCGCGGGATGGTTCGGGAAGAACCACGCATCCTGGCGGGGGGCGCTGGCGGCGAGCGGGGACCTGCTCCTCTTTACCGACGGGGACGTCGTGTTCGGGCGCGAGGCCGTGAGGCGCGGGGTGCGCCACCTCCTGAGAAACGAGCTGGACCATGTCGCGGTTCTGCCCGCGTTTGCGATGCCCGGGCCCATGCTGGAGGCCTGCGTGATCGTGTTCCACTGGGGCGCGCACGCCATGGGAAGGCTCTGGCAGGTTCGCGACTCCGGGAGCACGGCCTCCTTCGGGAGCGGCACCTACAACCTGTTCCGGGCGGATTCCTACCACGCCATCGGGGGACACAAACAGGTCGCCCTGCGCCCCGACGAGGCCCAACGACTGGGTCGACTGGTGAAGTCGACCGGCCGCCGCTCGGACCTGGTCCGCGCCCAATCCAGCGTGCGATGCGAGTGGTATCGGTCCGTCCGCGACCTGGTCCACGGAACGACAAGGAACTTCTTCGCCCTCCAGGACTACCGGGTTTCTGCCGTTCTGGTGCAGACGGTCGGATTGCTGTGGATGGGGATTGCGCCGGTCGTGCTGAGTGCCGCCCTGGGTGCCGTGGACGCCACGGTCGCCGCATTGTTCGCTGCTTCTGCGGCGACTGGCCTGGGAGTTGCCGTCTGCATCGCCCGAGCCTCCCGCTTCCGGTGGTGGACCGGACTGGTGCTTCCGGCGGCCAGCGCGGTCATCGTCTACGGTTGGTGGTGCTCCGTGATTGTCACACTGCGCCGGGGCGTGGCCTGGGGCGGTCCTCCCGTTCCGGTTTCCGAGCTGCGCGCCGCCCAGGTAAGGCCCCCGGCACGTTCCCTCCGCGCACTCGTCGAAGCCGCTCTCGCGGAGAAGCCTGTCCAACGGCCCGCTCAGGCGCAGAAGGGAAGCCCCGGCCGGCGAAGAAGACCGGCAGGATCGACGGCGCGCTGAAGCCGGACGAGACGGGCGTGGCGCTCCTGCCCGAAATGCGCCCGCCAGCGGGAGGCATCGTAGCCGGTCGCACCCGACACGTAGGCGCAACCGCCGAGAGCGCGAATCACGCGATCGGCAGCGTCGAGGCGGGCGCGGGCCTCGAGCGCGTCGGTGCGTCGCTCGAACACGGGCAGGACGGAGTACGAGAAGAACCGGTCGCCCGGGGGCCGCACGAACGCCGGCGCATCGATGTGTGCGCCGCCGATGAAGAAGCAACCGGCCCAGCCGGCGGGCGCGTCGGGAAGCCAGTCGAGGGGCACGGGCGGACGCGCAAGGAGTCGACGGAGCGCACTCCACGGAAGAAACCAGTCGCGCCAGGGATGGAAGCGCTGACTCGGAAACAGGTCGTCCGGAAGGAGGCCGGCACGGCCGATGTCGTCGGCGTCAGCGCCGAGCTGCACCTGATCGCAACCGAGGCCGAGAAGAAGCTCGATGGGCGAAGGTCCGGGAGGCTCGTACTCGATGCCGACGCGCAACAGCGCGTCGCCCGCACGCGGCCGGAGCTCGAGACGCAGGTGGCCGTAGCGAGAATCCGAATACAGACGCTCCACATCGTCGGCGAGACGATCCATGTCGACGTAGCGCAAGTGATAGTAGCGAATACGCGGAGGGCACCGGCGAAGCCGCAGCCACGCCCTGGTGATCACCCCGAACTGGCCCTGTCCGGCGCGCACCGCGTCGAAGAGTTCACGCTCTGCCTCGCGTGAACAGGTCACGAGATCGCCCGCGGGAGTGACCACTTCGAGACGTTCGACGTGCCCGACCTGCGCGCCGAAGCGCACCGAAGCGGTGCCGAAACCACCCGCCGACAACGTGCCGCCCACGGTTGGAAAAGCGCTGTCGGTGAGCACCGGCACGGTCAACCCGGTCCCGTGCAGCGCGTCGACGACGCCGCCCCACGGCTGGCCGCCGCCGACTTCGAGGATGTTCCCCTCATGGAGGGTCACGCCGCAAAGACGCGACGTATCGATGACCAGCCCCTCGCGAAGGACGGTGTGGCCCGACTGCGAGTGTCCCGCGCCGCGCACCGCGACAGCGAGCCCGTCGGAGCGAGCGGAACGAAACGCGAGCGAGACGTCGCGGGCAGAGGAGGGATGAACGCTCCTGGCGGGCGCGCCGTGGACGAGGCCGCCGAAATCGCGTGAATGCGAGGGCCGAGGGCTGTCATGCGAAGCGCGGGGAGACGAGGTCATGAATCGCAGATGGCGCGACGGCGCACCAGGATCCCGATGGCAGGCCCGGACCCTGGCGCCGCGGGCCGCTACTGAAAGTACTTCCGGAATCTCACCATGTCGCGGATCGCGGCGTATCCCTTCATGTGCTCTGCGTACCGTTCGGCGTAGGCTCGCGCGTGGCTCTCCAGAGTCGTTTTCGCCGGCGGGTTCCCATTCAAGCTCCGGCCGATGGCGCGACCCAGTGCACGCCCGGACCAGAGGCCGTAGTGAATGCCCTCCCCGGTGAAAGGGTTGATCATCGCCGCCGCATCCCCGACCAGCGCCAGCCCCGCGCGCGGGACCAGTGGCACGACCTGCGATCCCAGCGGCAGCGGGTGGGTCCTGACGTTATCGAGGTCTCCGATCGCGACCCCGTTGTCACCAAGGTACTCGACGTACTCGTCCATGTACGACTCCAGACGTCTGCCGGACCGCATGTACTCACGCGCGTGGACGATCACGCCGACGTTGACCCTGGCGCCCGCCAGCGGGAACGTCCATCCATATCCGGGAATCAAGGCCCTGAGAAAATCCACCCGGATGGCGCCCCGATCCAGTCCTGCGGCCTGCGCATAGCCGCGGAGCGCGACCGCCGTGTGCGCCCTCCGCTGGCGATCGACTCCGGCAAGCCGGCGGACGTTGGACGACGTGCCGTCCGCACCCACCAGAATCCTGCAACCGATTTCCGTGGCGCCTCCCGAACGCCGCGCCAGGGTCAGACGCCAGAGTCCCAGGGCGTCGTCGAACGCCGCGTCCACGAATCGGTGTCCCGAGTAGTCGGCGGCGCCCCGTTGCACCGCCCCCTCGAACAGATGGTTGTCGAACACCTCGCGCTCGACGATGTAGTGCTCCTCCGAGAACTTTCCGCTGAGGCCGAAGTTCATCCCGGCCGGGATGGTTTGCAGGGACCTGCTGATTACGGGCCTGCCGTCGAAGACCGAGCCGAGGTTCAACTCTCGCAGTACCGCCGCGCCCTCGACTCTGATCGCATCCCCGCACGCCTTGTCTCTCGGGAAGACTTCCATGTCGACCAGGGCGACCCGCAGGCTCGGCGAGGTGGCGAGTGCGCTGCAGGCGCACACGCTGCCGGCCGGTCCCGCGCCGATGACGGCCACGTCCCAGGCGTCGATATTGGCTGCCACGCCAACCCCTTCAGACCCCGCGAAGCGCCGTACTCCGGCGACGCTTCGCCACTACCGCGTTCGTTTCCGCCAGCGACGAGGGGCATCCCGGACGACGCCGGCGTCGTGCAGCGCCTCGATTTCCGCGTCGTTCAGGTCCAACTCCGCGGCGAGCACCTCGCCGGTATGCTCGCCGAGCCGGGGCGGACGCTTCATCGCGGCGCACGCTGCCGAAGGACGCGGCGCGAACCCCAGCATCCGCACCCTTCCGTGCACCGGCAGATCCAGCTCGTGGATGAAGCCGCGCGCGGCCAGGTGGCGGTCGCGGTGCAGGTCGACGGTGTCCAGACACGCCGAACAGGGCACGCCGGCGCCGGCGATGATCTCCATCGCCTCGTACTTGGTGCGTTCGCGGATCCAGGCGCCGATCTCCTCGCGTAGCGCGCCAGCGTTCTGCAGGCGCCAGCGCGGGCTGCAAAAGCGCGATCGCGCGCAGGTCGGTGCGGTCCACGGCCCGGCACAGGGCGTCCCATGATCCTCGGTGAGAGGCTGGAGATAAACGTAGTCGTTGGCGCCGAACGGCTTGCACGGATACAGGCCGGCCGGCGGCAGCCCGAGCGTGTTGCCGGTGCGCGGGGCCGCCCGCCCGCGCCTCGACGAGCGTCCGAAGAAGTGGGAGCGCAGGTAGTACGTTACGGCCTCCTGCATCGACAGCTCGATGAATTGCCCTTCACCGGTCCGCTGCTTCTGCGTCCACGCCGCCAGCACCGCCAGCGCCGCCTGCAGGCCGGAGCCCGAATCGGCCATCGTCGGACCGGGCATCAGCGGCGGCCCGGTCGCCTCGCCGTTGACGGAGAACGCCCCGGCGGCGGCCTGCGCCGTCGGATCGACGCCGTCGTAGCCCGCGTGGGGGCCGCTGGCGCCGAAGCCCTTGATGCTTGCGTAGACGATGCCCGGGTTGACGGCGCGGAGCGTCTCGTAACCCATGCCGAACCGTTCGATCACACCGGGACCGTAGTTCTCCACGAAGACGTCGAACGCCGGTACCAGGCGCAGCAACAGCTCCCGACCCCGGCGGCGGCCGAGGTCCACGGCCAGGCTGCGCTTGTTCGCGTTCCAGGCGCAGAAGAACGCCGAGTAGCCGCTCCTGCCGTCGCGGCCGAACACGCGGGCGCCGTCGCCTCGTCCGGGCGACTCGATCTTGACCACGTCCGCGCCGAACCACGCCAGCACCTGCGTGCATGCCGGGCCCGCCTCGTACTGGGTCATGTCGAGGACCTTCATTCCATCCAAGGCCGGCATCTCGCACCTCCGGGCACGCAGCGCGTCACTCGAGTCGCGGCTGGCCGCCGATCACCCCGGCGTCCCGCAGCGCATCGAGTTGCGAATCGTCCAGCGCGAGCTCGGCGCGCAGCACTTCGTTGGTGTGCTCCCCCAGGCGGGGCGGGTGCTTCACCGGCACCCGCGATCGGGACAGGCGCGGCGCAAAGCCCGGAACGCTCACCTTGCCGTGCACCGGCAGGTCCATTTCCTCGATGAAGCCGCGCTCGGCCAGGTGCCTGTCGCGAAGCAGCTCGGCGGTGTCCAGGCATGCGCTGCAAGGGATGCCCGCGGCCCCCAGGGCGTCCATCGCCTCGAACTTGGTCCGTGCCCTCGTCCAGGCGCTGATCTCCTCGCGCAGCGCCCGCTGGTTCCGGATACGCCAGGGCATGCTGTAGAAGCGCAGGTCGACGCGCAGCTCGGGGCGGCCCATGGCCGTGCACAGGGAGGCCCAGTGGCTCTCGGTCATCGGCATGAGATAGACGTAGTCGTTGGGGCCGAACGGCTTGCAGGGATAGAGATCGCCCGGTGGCACGTCGCCCGCGTTGCCGCTGCGCGGCGCCGCCCGGGCGCCCCAGCGCGAGCCGATGGCGCCGCGCCCCCGCACGAAGAACGTCATGGCCTCCTGCATCGAGAGGTCGATCAGTTGCCCCCGACCGGTGCGCAACTTCTGCACCCAGGCGGCCAGCACGGCGACCGCCGCATACGTCCCGGCGCCAGCATCGCCCATTGATCCGGGTATCGTCGGGGGCCCATCCGGTTCGCCGTTGATCGCAAGCGCGCCGGCCGCCGCCTGCGCGATCGGCGGCTGGACCGCGAAGCCGGCGTACGGGCCGCTGCTTCCGAAACCCTTGATGCGTGCGTAGATCAGCCCCGGAGCGACGGGGCGCAGGGCGTCAGGGTCGATGCCGAGCCGCTCCATCACGCCGGGCCCGAAGTTCTCCACGAGGACGTCGAACCTCGGCACGAGGCGCAGGAAAAGTGCGTGGCCCGGGTCGCTGCCGATGTCGATCGCCAGGCTCCGCTTGTTGGCGTTCCAGGCGCAGAACAGGGGGGCGTACGCTTCGTTGCGGGCGCTGTCCGCCCCGCGGGCCCGGTCGCCGCGCCCGGGCTTCTCGACCTTCACGACATCGGCGCCCAGCCAGGCCAACGCCTGCGTGCACGCAGGACCGGCCTCGAACTGCGTCAGGTCGAGGACCCTCAGGCCGCTCAATGCAGGCACGACGCACCCTCCGCTTGCCGGCTCGACCGCCTCACGCGTCGAACCGACGGACGACCATGGCCGCGTAGGCCTTGGCGACAACGCGGCCATGATCCACGACGGCCTTGATGTGGTTGATGTACTGGTAGACCCGGTAGGCGCCGTGGGGGCCCAGCACTCTCTCGGCGCGCGGCCACGCGCGCAGGCCCTCGGCCTTTGCAGGCACGCACCACCCTCTGTCCGTCAGCCGCTCGATCATCGGCCGCCAGCCCGTGCGGTCGACGGGAAACCGCTGCGCCGGACGGAACAGCTCCAGCCCCAGCCGCGGCGAGATGCCGCTCGCCGAGACGTCGAGGCTGAGCACGGCGCCGGGCGAGGTCAGGTCGTTCACCGCCGCTGTCACCGACAGGGCCGTGTCGGCAGGTCCCGGCCATCGGAGCCGATCGAGCAGGCCGGGGAGCTCGGCGGTGTCGATGCGATGCATGACGAGACGCACGGCGCGCTGCGGCCGCCCCGGCAACACGCCGGCCTGGACAACCAACCCGGCGTCGGAGAAGACCTCGTACACACGCTCGACCTGGCGCAATTCCGCAGGGTCGGCGCGCAAACCGGCCGCGGCCCAGAGCGCGGCGACGGTTTCGACCGGGTCGTCGAGGAGTCTCCGCGCGGCATCGACCGAAGCGTCGTCGGCCACGAAGAAGATGCCGGGCGGCGGTGGTTCCTCCCGAAGATGCGCTGGAACGTCGTACTCGAGGATGATGCTGCCGTCTCTGCCGGTCAGGAAGGAAGCGGGGTCGCGCGCATTCTCGGCCAGGCAGGCGCCCAGGGCTGCCGGGGCGGAACCGGTCGGCGCCGCCGCGCCGGCACGGATGTAGTGCGCGGCAAGGGAGGAGCCGGGCGCGGAAACGACACAGAAATCCGCGTCGGCCGCTTCGTTGCAGAGCGCGAACTCGAAGCCGAATGGCTTGTCGATCACGCAAAGCGGCAATCGCTCCGCCACCAGCAGAAGACGATCGAGCCCGTCTCCACTCAGCAAGGCCCGCGGGAACAGCTGCTTCATTCCCCCGAGAAGCCCCCCGAAGGACAGGCTGTCGCTCACGCGCAAGCAACCCCGTGCCCGTCGCTCGGACGCGTGTCGAGCTGCCGAGCCCTGTCGCCGTCAGCCACGGAAACCTGCCTCGACGGGGCCGGACGGTCGCCTGGACCTGGCCAGACGAGCCGGACAGCCAGCTGGAGCTAGACCGGGCAGCACCAGCCGCCGCCGGCGACGGCGCGCATGTCCTCTTCGGCGAGCTTGGCCGAGGGCGGAATCACGAAATGGGAGGTCGTGGCCGTGTCCTCGTGAATCTGGATATCGAGACCGTCCGGAATGGACAGATCCAGTTCTTCCTCGATCACCGCCTTGGGATCTGCGAGCAGGCGGGACCTGAACTCCTCGTCCTCCACCGCCTTGTTTCGGGCGTAGTCGTAGAACTCGTCGAACGACTGAAACGATTGGGCCATCGGCGTCTCCTTCCTTGATGTGAATGAAACGAAAAAATCGCCGTACAGGTTCTTGGTGAACACGAAAGCTCCATAGCAGTACCACATGTACGCGGTTTCCGCAAGGCCTCCGGTGGCAGGGTGACTCCAACGTGACATGGGCCTGAGGCGCGGGCCTGACGCGCCTCGCCGGCTTCGCGGCAGACGACCGGCGACGTCCGCCCGGCGCGATCGACGAACAGGCCGAGACCCTCACGCCGGGTAGAGGCGGTAGAGCATCCAGTACACCGCGACGCCGGTCACCGAGACGTAGAGCCAGATGGGCAGGGTCCACCGGGCGAGGGCGGCGTGGCGGGCGTCGTCCCGGCGGAGGCCGCGGCGCAGGGTGACGATGGCCAGGGGCAGGATGGCCGCGGCGAGGACGATGTGGGAGACGAGGACCGTGAAGTACACGATGCGAACCGGCCCCTCGCCCGTGAACGGGCGCGAGCCGACCTGCGCGTGGTACGCGAGATACGAGGCCAGGAACAGGGCCGAGGTGGCGAACGCGGCCAGCATGCAGCGGCGGTGCAGGTCGATGCGGCCGCGCCGGATGCACACGTAGCCGGCGGCCAGCAGGGTCGCCGCGATGCCGTTCAGGCCGGCGTTGACGGTCGGGAGCTGGGTGACCTCGAACATGGCTCTCGCTCGGACGCGGTGCGGGGCGCCGATCAGGCCGGGTCGGCCAGCAACAGCAGCCAGACCAGCGGCAGATAGACCAGCGTGGCCCGGAACAGCGTCCGCGCCCGCTCGGACGACCGGTGGACGGCGAACCGGCCCGCAAGGGCGAGCAGGCCGACGCTGAGGAGTCCCGCGCCCGTGGCGTACGCGATTCCCGCCACGCCCAGCCAGGCGGGAACGAGGCTGACCGGCACCAGCAGAACGCTGTAGGCGATCAGATGCCGCGCGGTGCGGCGGCCGGCGGCGTCGACGACGGCGAGCAGCGGAAGCCCGGCCCTCCCGAAGTCGTCGCGGTACATCCAGGCCAGCGCGAGGAAGTGCGGCAGCTGCCAGACGAAGAGCAGGGCGAAGAGCGACCACGCCTCGGCCGACAACGGCCGCGCCGCCGCCCAGCCGATGACCACGGGCAGGGCCCCCGGCACCGCCCCGACGAGGACCGCCCAGTGGGTCCGGCGCTTCAGCGGCGTGTAGACGGCGGCATAGCTGACCAGCGTGGCGAGAGCGAGGAGCGCGGCCAGGAGGTTGGCCCCGGCCCCGATCTGCACGAGGCCGGCGAGGGCCAGAAGCACCGCGAACCCCGCCGCCTCCGCCGGCTGCAGGCGCCCCGCGGCCAGCGGCCGGCCCCGGGTCCGGGGCATCCGCACGTCCAGGTCGCGCTCGGCGATTTGGTTGAACGCGGCCGCGGCCCCCGCCACCAGGGCGGCGCCGATGGTCGTGTGCGCCAGCACGGACAGGTCCACGGCGGCGCGGGCCGCCAGATACCCCACGCCGGTCGTCACGACGACCAGCGAGTTCAGCCTCGGCTTGGTGAGGGTGACGAAGTCCGCGAGCCGGCTGCCTGACGCGATGGTGAAGCCGGTGCCCGCCGCCTGCCTCGCGCGCATCATGCGGTCGCTCTCGCGGCTGGCCGCGCGGCCTTGACCCGGAATCGCCGCTTTCGGCTCCGATTGCCGCCCAGCCACGCTGCCAGCGAGTCTCGCCGTTCTACGGCGCAGACTCCGGGGACGAATTGGGGAGATGCCCGCGTGGCCGGCCGGACGGTCCGTCGGGCGACGGCGTCCGGCCGGACGAACGTGGAGGGAATCCGAACCCCGGATCCCGGACCCCGTGCCGCCCGCGTTCCCGGGGCGCAATCCGTAGAGCGCCGCCGTAGACCGCCGCCTGCGACTCCGGTTGCCGCAACGACGGACCCTGCCGGCAAGTCTGCAACGCTCCCGCGCGCGGGCCGCTACGACACGGAGAAGGTGAACGACACCTCGGCCGTCCCGCCGGTGGTGACGGTCACGTTCTGGGTCTGAGTGCCGAGCGCCTCGTGCCACGCCTCGATGACGTAGTCGCCCGGGGGCAGCGAGCTGATGTCGAACATGCCGTCCTCGCCGGTGACCGCGAAGTACGGATGGTCGAGCACGCCGACGTACGCGTTCATCCAGCCGTGCACGTCGCACCGGAACGGCACCATCACCTCGACGTTGTCGAACGTCCGGTCGAACTCCATGCCCTGAATCGGCTGCCCCATGTTGAACTCTTCGTTCGCGGCGGGGATGGCGTGGATGTTGTGCAGCGTGGCGTCGCTGTTGAGGATGTTGAGGGTCTGGCCGACCTGGATGCCCAGGACGTGCGGGATGTAGCGGCACCCCTCCTGGTTCAGCGCCACGACCTCGCTCGGCGTCGGGAAGGTCATGTCGCCGAGGCCCTCCCGCACGTACACGAAGACGTTGCCGAGATGGCCGTCACTGCCGACGTAGGTGCTCGACATGGTGTTGGTCGCGGCCATCACGCAGTTGGGATCCGAGTTCATCATGAGCTCTTCCGGCGCCGGGAGCTCGCCGTCCACCATCACCATGCCGGAGACGTTGCCCGCGGTCGACGGATCGAAGGCCGGCGCCGCCGGCTCCGCGACCGCCGCCGGCGCTTCCTCGCCACCACCGCCGCAGGCCGCCGCGGCGGCGACGGCGAGGATGGACAGAATCGACCACAGTTTTCGCTGCTGCATTGCTCTGACTCCTGCGAACCCCTCGTGTGATTTGCGGATTGAAGCGGGCCGCATCTGCATGCGCCCGATCCGGGAACAACGGGAAGATTGCTCCATGCCGAGGCGCCCGGCACCCGCACTCCGGGCACCTCCGAAGCGTCTATTCTTGTATCACAGGCGACCGCGCGGCGTAAACCGGCGGCGCGTCGAACCGGCCGCCCCGCGCGTCGAACCGGCCGCCCCGCGCGTCGAACCGCCGGCGCCGCGTTCAGGACGCGGCTCGCAGCTTGCGGTCCACCCGGTCCTCGATCCAGTGCGGGTCCCACCACTCGACCGGGGTGACGGGCTCGCCGTGCAGAAGCATCGTGAAGTGCAGGTGGTCGCCGCCGGCGAGCCCCGTCATCCCGCTACGCCCGAGCTCGTCGCCGAGGGCCACGGTGTCGCCGACGCCGACGTCGATCGACGACAGGTGCGCGTAGAGCGACTGCAGCCCGAGGCCGTGGTCGACTATCACGGTGTTGCCGTAGATGCCGAGATAGCCGGCCCAGATCACGCGACCGGTGTTGGCGGCGAGGATGGGCACGTTGGCGGTCACCGACAGGTCGAACCCGAGATGCACCTGCTGGTCCACCTCGCGCCCCTCGTAGAAGTAGGTGCGGTGGTCGCCGAAGCCCGACTCGACCTGCGAGTTGGCCAGCTGCCGGAACGGCTCCGTCCAGAGCCGCTCGCCGGCGGTGTCCGCCGCCAGCTCCCGGATGCGCTCGGCGTTGAGGCGCCGGAGCGGGCCGTTGACGGCGAGATACTCCTCGAGCAGGCCGGCGTCGGGCGGGAGCGGGATGGAGGCGAACTCGTCGCTTCGGGCCACGATGTCCGGCACCACCCGGGCCAGGAAACGGTCGCCCACGGTCAGGCGCGAACGCCGGAACCGGCGCGGAAAGACGCGATGGTCGAAGGCCGCCTCGGCCTCGTTGCCGGCCCCGTCCCGCGCGTACAGACGAATCCGCGCATCGAGCTCCTGCTCGTGCAGCAGCGCGAAGAACGCCACCCGCAGGGTCTCGTCGGCGCTGTCCACGCCCGCCGCCGCCGCGGGGTAGCCGCGATAGGAACGGTCTCCGACCCGGACCCCGGACTCCGCGTCGGGCGGATTGACGCGATAGACGACCAGCTCCGCCCCGCCGTGGTTCACGAAGTGGAGCGTCGACGCGATGGACAGTCGGGGCGGCCTGAACCGCGCCGCGACGTCGCGCCGGGCGGTGGCGCTGCGTTCCCGCAGGCCGAACAGCCGGGCGTGGGTCGCCTCCACCGAGATCGACGCGGGGCCCTCCACCAGATTCGGATAGGCGTCGCGCGTCAGGCTGCGGCTGATGCGGATTCGGGTCTCCGTTTCCTGCGTGATCCGGGCGTCGTCGGGCGCGGACAGCGAGAAGACCGGCACCGAAACGCCGTTCTGCTCGATGGCCGCGGTGACCGCGACGAGCTCCGCGTCGCCGGGATCGATCGTCGCCGCGAACTCGGCCTGGCGGCCGATGAAGCGGGCGGGCTCCTGAATCTCGATGGCCGGCCCGGGGCCGCGGCCGGCGCCCACGTAGAGGCCAGCGCCGAGGGCGACGGCGGCCAGGACGACGAGTGCGGCGATCAGGCGGGCCACGGCGGCATTATAGGGCAGAAGTGCGCAGTCCGGTGCAGAATCGCGCAGCCCCGAGCAGAATCGCGCAGCCCCGAGCAGAATCGCGCAGCCTGACGCAGAAGCGCGCAGCCTGACGCAGAAGTGCGCAGCCCGGCGCAGAAGTGCGCAGTCCCGACAGAAGCCCGCAACGGAACGGCCCGGAGGCGTCGGCGGTCCCCCCCGCGGCGCCCGGCGTCCCGACGTGGAAGGAGATGCCGCGGGAGCGGCGTTGACCGGCCGGGACTCGGATTGGTACAATCGGTCGAACGCCTCGTTCAGGTGTCCCGCAGCTCTGTGGCGGTATCGTCTAGGGGTTAGGATACGTGGTTCTCAGCCACGGGACCGGGGTTCGAATCCCCGTACCGCTACCAATTCTCCGTTCGCCCTGAACTCCCTCTTTCCTGTACGCGATCGCACGGCATGGCGATCCACCGGATACGGACCATCGACGCCCATGCCGCCGGCGAGCCCCTGCGCCTGGTGACCGAGGGGTTCCCCGCGCCGGCCGGCGCGTCGATGCTCGACAAGCGCGCCTGGGTCCGCGAGCACTGCGACTGGCTCCGCACCGCGCTGATGCACGAGCCGCGCGGGCACGCCGACATGTACGGCGCGGTCCTGACCGAGCCGTGCAGCGACGGGGCGCACGCCGGCGTGCTGTTCATGCACAACGAGGGTTACAGCACGATGTGCGGGCACGGGGTCGTCGCCGTATGCACCATCGCCCTCGAGCGCGGCCTGATCGGCGTGCCCGGAGAGCCGCCGGTCATCGCGCTGGAGTCGCCGGCCGGCCTCGTGCGCGCCCGCGCGGTCCGGGCCGCTCCGACCCGCGCCGACCCGGCGCCGGCGCGCGTGTCGGCGGTCGCGTTCGAGAACGTGCCGTCGTTCGTGTACCGGGCCGGGCTGCCGGTCGCGGCGAACGACCGGACGGTCCCGGTGGACGTGGCCTTCGGCGGCGCCTTCTACGCCATCGTCGACAGCGAGGCGGTCGGGATTCCCCTGCGGCGCGATTCGCTCGCGGCGCTGCGCCGCACCGGCATGGACATCGCGCGGGCGGTCGAGCGCGTGGTGCGAGTCGCCCACCCCCTGAGCCCCGGTCTCGAGGGCATCTACGGGACGATCTTCACGGGGATGGCGGAAGCGGGCGGGGCCGACCTGCGGAACGTCACCGTCTTCGCCGACCGGCAGGTCGACCGCTCCCCGTGCGGGACGGGCACCGCGGCGGTCATGGCGGTGCTCGACGCGATGGGCCTCCTCGACGAGGAACGTCCGTTCGCGCACGAGAGCCTCGCCGGCACCGTGTTCCACGGGCGACTGCTGCGCCGGACCATCGTCGGGGACTTCGAGGCCATCGTCCCGGAGATCGAGGGCTCGGCCTGGATCACCGGCGAGCACATCTTCCTGATCGACGACGCCGATCCCCTCCGCCACGGGTTCCTGCTCTAGCAGCAGCCGCGTGGTGGAAGTTCAACGCGGGGTTCCACCACGGGCTGCCAGCACTACCGCGTCAGCGCGCGGGCGACCGAGAGAAAGCGCTTCAGCCGCCGGCGATGCTCGTTCAGGATGCGGTGCGACCACGTGTCGGTGAGCATCCGGTGCACGGACTTCTGGTACCAGACCATCTCGTCGATGCCGGTGGTGAAGGCGTCGAGGAACGCGGGGCCGCGGGCCTCGACCCCGGCGGCCAGGCTCGCAAGGTTGTGGATCTTGTCGGCCGAGGCCACGGCGCGGGCGGCGTCGCGCGGGCTCGCCCGCAGGCGCTCGATGTACGCCTCCTTGCGGGCCCGCCATGGCCGGGTCCGGGGCGGCTCGGTGACGTCCTCGACGACCGACAGCACGTGATCGCCGAAGCGGCGGCTGATGACGCCCGGCTCGAGGGCCGTGTCCTCGAGGGTGTCGTGCAGGATGGCGGCGATGACGGTGTCCTCGTCGAACCCGAAGTCCTGCACGATCAGGGCGACCGAGAGCACGTGGGTCGCCTCGAACCCGCGACCCGCCTTGCGGAGCCCGAGGCGGTGCGCCTCGAGCATCGTGGTGATGGCCGACTCGACGCGTGCTGTGTACATGCAGATGTAGTGGCGGGACCGATCGAGGCCGCCTGCCGGAAGCCGCGTGGGCCGGCGCGGCTAGTCGCCCGGCGCGATGTAGCTCCTCCGGGCGCGGACGGAGGTGCCGCGGCGCTTGACGCGTACGTCGATCTCGTGGACGCGCCCATCGCGGGTCGGCGGCACGAAGCCCAGGACATACTGGCTGTGCAGCTCCTGGGCGACCCGCGTGAACGTCGGCCCCAGGTCGTCGGTGTCCTCCAGCTCGAAGTACCCGCCGCCGGTCTCCTCCGCGAACGTCCGCAGGCGCCGGTCGGGCCGGCTGCGCACCCGCCGCACCCCGTTGAAGTAGTCGCTCTCGAGGCCGATGGTGTAGATCATCACCTCTTCGAGCCGGGCCATCTCGAGCACCTCGCGCCAGCCGATGTCGTTCTGGGTGTCCTCGCCGTCGGTGAAGACCAGCACGACCTTGCGGCCCTCGATGCCGGCGAGCTCCCGGATGCTCGCCGCCACCGCGTCGTAGAGGCGGGTCGGGTTGCCGAACTGCAGCCGGTCGAGCTCGCGGATCAGCGCGTCGCGGTCGCCGATGAAGTCCGACTCCGGCAGGATCTGGATCTTGTCGTTGAACGCCCCCACCTTGGCCCGGTCGTCGGGCAGCATCCGGATGATGAACTGCTCGGCCCCCGCCATCAGGAGGTCTAGGCTCGGGGTCATGCTGGCGCTCGTGTCCAGCATGACGACGACGGTGATCGGCCGCACCTCGTTCTCGAAGAGGATGATCTCCTGCTCCTCCCCCTCGTCGATGACCAGGAAGTCGTCCTGGAGCAGATCGGGCACGAGGCGCCCGTTGCGGTCGGTCGCGGTGACGTAGAGGTCGACCAGCTCGGTGCCGGCGCGGAAGACGGGCAGATCGTCCTGCTGCGCGGCAACCGGCGCCGCGCCGAGGAGGGCCGCGAGAGTCAACGCCAGCGAGATCCTTGCAACCATGAAGCGAGCTTACAACCTATCTCGAAATCGCACAAACGGCCGCGCGCGATGCCGGGGATGAGGCCGCTGTCGCCCCCGGTCACGTCAGCCTGAGGCCGGGCACGTCGGCGAAGTCATCGCGGTTCAACGTCCAGAGCGCTGCATCGTCGGCGAGGGCACAGGCGGCGATGGCGAGATCGAGACCGCGGCTGCGGGCACGGGGCAATCGCACGTACAGAGCGGCGGCGCACGCGGCCGCCTCGGCGTCGAACGGCACCGCCCGATCCCGCGCAAAGAGCTCCTCCTGCACGCGCAGCTCGGTGACCGTCCGTGGTCCCCGCAGCCACTCGTAGAGGACGATTGTCGACAGGCGCACCCGATGGCCCTCGTCGATCAGGGTGCGCAGTCGATCGAACGCGTCGCGCGGCCCCGACAAGGCACCAACCAGGGCCGACGTGTCAAGATGGATCGTCATGAACCGAACGGCGCAGCGATGACTCGCGGCGGGACCGGCGTATCTCCCGGATCTCGGCCTCGACACTCTCCCGCGAACGCGCGACCGGCTCGTCGTGCAGGCGGTCGAGCACCTCGAGCATCCGCAACCGCTCGGCCTCGCTCAAGCGGTCGGTCCGCGCATCGTACTCGGCCACCGCCTCGCGGACGATCAGGCTCTGCGGCTTGCCGAGACGCTCGGCAGCGCGGCGAATCCGGCGCACGGTCGCATCATCGAGCGAATAGGTGACCTTGACCATACCGTGGCAATACTACCATACCGCAGCGCCGGACGACAGAACGGCGCTTGACGGATTCCCGCTCTTGCCACTGCACTCGGAGCGGCACAGCGCAGCTGGCCGGAAGGGGCGGCAGTTGGACGATCCCGCGGCCGGAGAAAGCGAATGAACGACGGAACGACACCAGACAGGCGGGCGGCGAAGCCGGACGGGGCGAAGGACGGGCCGGGCGGCGTCCGCGCCCGGCTCGAGGCTCTGCTCGACGAGCGCATCCTGATCATGGACGGGGCGATGGGCACCATGATCCAGCGTCACGGCCTCGACGAGGCGGCCTTCCGCGGAGCCCGGTTCGCCGGGCACGGGCAGGACCTGAAGGGCAACAACGACCTGCTCGTGCTGACCCGGCCCGACGTCATCGGCGGCATCCACCACGCGTACCTCGAGGCGGGCAGCGACATCGTCGAGACCAACACGTTCAGCAGCACCGCCATCGCCCAGTCCGACTACGGGCTCGAGGGGCTGGCCCACGAGCTGAACGTCGAGGCGGCGCGGCTCGCGAGGGCGGCGGCCGACGAGTGGACCCGGCGCACTCCCGACCGGCCGCGGTTCGTGGCCGGGGCCATCGGGCCGACGAACCGCACCCTCTCGATCTCGCCCGACGTCAACGACCCGGGCCTGCGGGCGAGCACGTTCGACGCCATGCGCGACGCCTACGCCGAGCAGGCGCGCGGCCTCCTCGACGGGGGCTGCGACCTGCTACTCGTGGAGACCATCTTCGACACCCTGAACGCGAAGGCGGCCCTCGTCGCCATCCAGGACGTGTTCGCCGCGCGGGGGGCGGCGGTACCGCTGATGATCTCGGTGACGGTCACCGACCGTAGCGGGCGCACGCTGTCGGGACAGACGATCGACGCCTTCTACGTCTCCGTCCGCCACGCGAAGCCGCTCAGCGTGGGCATCAACTGCGCCCTCGGGGCCCGCGACATGCGGCCGTACCTCGCCGAGCTGGCCGCCATCGCCGAGTGCCGGGTGAGCTGCTACCCGAACGCGGGGCTGCCCAACGCGTTCGGCGAGTACGACGAGACGCCGGACGAGACGGCGGGGCTGCTCGGCGAGTTCGCGGAGAGCGGGTTCGTCAACATCCTCGGCGGCTGCTGCGGCACCACCCCGGAGCACATCGCGGCCATCGCCCGCGCCGTCGACGGGTCGCCGCCCCGCCCGGTCCCCGTCGACCTCGCCGGCACCCGGGTCGTCGGTACCGCGGCGGCCGGCGACGGGTCGCCGCCCCGCCCGGTCCCCGCCGGCAGGAACGGGGCCAGCCGGTTCAGCGGGCTAGAGACCCTGACCGTCCGGGACGACGGCACGTTCCTGATGGTGGGCGAGCGCACCAACGTCACCGGCTCGGCCCGCTTCGCCCGCCTCGTCAAGTCGGGCGACCTCGCCGCCGCCGCCGAGGTCGCCCTCGACCAGGTGCGGGGCGGGGCCAACATCATCGACGTCAACATGGACGAGGCGCTGCTCGACTCCGAGGCGACGATGACCCGCTTCCTCAACCTCGTCGCCACCGAGCCCGAGATCGCCCGGGTGCCGGTGATGATCGACAGCTCGAAGTGGTCGGTCATCGAGGCGGGGCTGAAGTGCGTGCAGGGCAAGCCCGTCGTGAACTCGATCAGCCTCAAGGAGGGCGAGGACGACTTCCTCGCGAAGGCCCGGACCCTCCGGCGCTACGGCGCGGCGGCGGTGGTGATGGCGTTCGACGAGACGGGGCAGGCCGCCACCACCGAACGCAAGGTGGAGATCTGCCGGCGCGCGTACCGGCTGCTCACCGAGCGGGCCGGGTTCGACCCCGGCGACATCGTCTTCGACCCGAACATCCTCGCCGTGGCGACCGGGCTCGAGGAGCACGACGACTACGCCGTCAACTTCATCGAGGCGACGCGGACCATCAAGCGCGCCTGCCCCGGCGCCCTCGTCAGCGGGGGCGTCAGCAACCTCTCGTTCTCGTTCCGCGGCAACAACCCGGTGCGCGAGGCGATGCACTCGGCGTTCCTCTACCACGCCATCGCGGCGGGCATGGACATGGGAATCGTCAACGCCGGCCAGCTCGTGGTCTACGAGGACATCGAGCCGGAGCTGCTGACCCACGTCGAGGACATCATCTTCAACCGACGCCCCGACGCCACCGAGCGCATGGTGCGCTTCGCGGAGACCGTCAAGGGCACCGGGACGACCCGTACGGAAGACCTCGCCTGGCGGCAGGGAACGGTGAACGAACGGCTCTCGCACGCCCTCGTGCACGGCATCGCCGACCACGTCGAGGCCGACGTGGAGGAGGCGCGGCAGGCGCTGGCCCGGCCCCTCGACGTCATCGAGGGGCCGCTGATGGACGGCATGAAGGTGGTCGGCGACCTCTTCGGCGCCGGCAAGATGTTCCTGCCCCAGGTGGTGAAGAGCGCGCGGGTCATGAAGAAGGCGGTCGCCTGGCTCGAGCCGTTCATGGAGCGCGAGCGGCAGGCCGGCGGCGCCGCGGCCGCCTCGAAGGGCAAGGTGGTGCTGGCCACCGTCAAGGGGGACGTGCACGACATCGGCAAGAACATCGTGGCCGTCGTGCTGCGGTGCAACGGCTACGAGGTCGTCGACCTCGGGGTGATGGTGCACTGCGACACCATCCTGCAGACCGCGGCCGACGAGGACGCCGACATCGTGGGCCTGAGCGGGCTCATCACGCCATCGCTCGACGAGATGGTGTTCGTGGCGAAGGAGATGCAGCAGCGCGGGCTGGAGCGGCCGCTGCTGATCGGCGGGGCGACGACGAGCCGCCAGCACACCGCGGTGAAGATAGCCCCCGCCTACGACCGGAGCACGGTGCACGTGGCCGACGCCTCGCGGGTCATCGACGTGGTGTCGGGCCTGCTCAACCCGGCGCGGCGGGACGAGCTCGACCGCGCCAACCGGGCCGACCAGGCCACCCTGCGGGAGCAGTACGCGGCGCGGCGGGACCGGCCGCTGCGGCCCTTCGCCGAGGCGCGGGCCGACAGGTTCCGCGACGACTGGGCAGCGGCCGACCTGCCGGCGCCGGCGTTCCTCGGGCCGCGGCGGCTCGACCCGATTCCCCTCGCCGAGGTGACGCCGTTCATCGACTGGACGTTCTTCTTCGCGGCGTGGGAGATCAAGGGGCGCTTCCCCGCCGTGCTCGACCACCCGGCCTACGGTGAGCAGGCGCGGGCGCTCCACGCGGACGGGACCGCGCTGCTCGAGCGCATCGTCGACGAGGGGCGCCTGACCGTCCGCGCCGTGTACGGGTTCTGGCCGGCCGTGAGCGACGGCGACGACATCGTCGTGTTCGAGCCCGGCGCGACGGTCGACGGGGGCGCGGAGCGGCTGCGGCTGCCGATGCTGCGCCAGCAGGAGCCGCAGCCCGAGGGCCGGGCCCACCGCTCGCTCGCCGACTTCGTGGCCCCGCGGGACAGCGGGCGGCTTGACCACGTCGGGGCGTTCGCGGTGACCGCGGGCATCGGGGCCGACGCCCTCGCGGCCGAGTACGAGCAGGACCACGACGACTACCGCGCCATCATGGTCCAGGCCCTCGCCGACCGCCTCGCGGAGGCCGCGGCCGAGTACCTGCACGCCGAGGCCCGGCGCCAGTGGGGCTACGGCGCGGACGAGCGGCTGTCGCACGAGGACCTGCTGCGCGAGCGTTACCGCGGCATCCGGCCGGCCTTCGGCTATCCGGCCTGCCCCGACCACAGCGGCAAGCTCGCGCTGTGGGACCTCCTCGAGCCCGGGGCGATCGGAATGGGCCTGACCGAGAGCGCGGCGATGACCCCCGCCGCCAGCGTCAGCGGGCTCTACTTCGCCCACCCCGGGGCGCACTACTTCTCGGTGGGGCGCATCGGCGCCGACCAGGTGGAGGACTACGCCCGCCGCAAGGGGATGACGGTGGCCGAGGCCGAGCGCTGGCTGCGGCCGCTGCTGGCGTGAATCCGGGGGAAGCAAGAGGATCCGGCGGCCTCGCTTCAGGACGAAGCCCGGTCCCGTTCTTCCTGTCGCCCGCGCAGGAACGCAACGTCCTTGCCGAGGATCGCAACGTCTCTGCCGAGCTTTTCGACCTTTTCGTCGAGCCTGCCGACCTTTTCGTCGAGCCTGCCGACCTCTCGGGAGACGCCTTCCAGCTTGTCGTCCAGATGCCTGATGTGGGCATCCATGGCGTCCAGCTTGGGGGTCATGAAGTTCTCGATCGACTTCTGGAGCTCGCTACGGGCCGCTCGTGCGTCCTGCCGTGCTGCGAAGAACACCCCGGCTACGGTCGCGGCAGCCGCCAGGGCGGCGGCGACGGCCTGTATCGAGATTGCGTCCATCGTGAGAAACGTATCACAGACGATGCACACGTACAAAGAAAACGTTGACGGGCCCTGCGATTGGCTGTCGCGACACAGCGGCGGAGACTCCGGGAGGGTCGGCCGGGCGGGGAGCGGAGCCGCCCGGCGACGACTCCCATGCCGCGTCAGCGTGGCCGGACGCGGTCCGCCGCCGACTTCGAGTAGAGCCGAAGCTCGCCGGCCTTGAGCCTCACCCGCAGGTCGTGCTCGCCGTCGCCGCGCCAGTCGAGCGATCGAAAGAGCCCTCCCGTCCTCCTCCGGAAGGGCTCGGCCCGCAGCTCGCCGGCCCAGACCGAGGCCCGCACCCGCCGGTAGGTCGCGGGGTTCCCGACGTCGACGCGTACCTCGCCCGCGTGGAGGCGGATGTCCTTGTCGCCCACGACGTCCTCGATGGACAGCTCGCCGGCCGACAGCCTAAGGTGGAGGTCCGATCGCGCCGGCACCTCGATGACGGCGTGAAACTCGTTGCCGGGGCCGTCCATGACGACGGTCGCCTCCGCGCCTTCGACGTCGACGTGAGCCTCGACCTCGGAGAGCTGGCTCTGCCGCCGGACGCTCCACCGCAGGCGGATCCGATCGTCCCGCCCCGCCGAGATCCGGTACCCGCCCGCGGACAACCTCATCGAGATCTCCCCGTTCGCCGCGAACGGCGTGTCGAGGGCATCCGATGGACGCGACGGCGCGTCGGACTGGGCGGCGGGGGCGGCCACGAGAGGGCCGCTCACTGCGAGCGCGAGGGCGAGAAGAAGCAGACGCATGACGTGATCTCCAGGCTGGCGACCTTCCCGGCGCCGCTGGCGGCCGCTCGTCTCGGCCCGACGGCCCGCCGGGAGGTTGCGTGCGTGCTGCTGAAATGGACGGAACGGCCGGGGCTCCGGTTCCCCGCCTGGCTCCCCCTCCCCCGCGGCCGCGCGGGGGGAGCGTGTTGCCGGCTCTTGTCCGGTCCGGAACCCAAGCCCGTCCCCCGCGGCCGCACGGGGGTGCGGATATGGACCGCACCCGTCGACAGCGGCACAGTACGCGTCCCGTGCGGGCCGGCGCGATCTGCCGACGTCCGTGGGGTCCGCTCGCTCCTCGACGCGCGGTCAGGGGGTATGCCGTCGAGACGGGCGCCGGGACGCGGTCAGCTCGTCCAGCTCGTCGAGCGAGCGGGGCCAGTCGCTCCCGAGGAGCCGCGACAGCGACCGGTCGGCCAGCAGCCGGCCGCCGGTCTGGCACCGCGGGCAGTAGTTGGCCTCGTTGCTGGCGTACACGATGCGCTGGACCGGCGCCCCGCACGCGGGACAGGGCCGGCCGTAGCGGCCGTGCACGGCCATGCCCTCGTGGAACGCGGTGACCTTCTCGGGAAAGCGGTTGCCCGTCTCGCGCCGCAGCCGCTCCGTCCACCCCACCAGGGTCTCGCGGGCCGCCTCGAAGAGCCGCTCGATCTCCGCATCGCCGAGCCGCCGGGTCCACTTCAGGGGCGACAGCCGGGCCGCGTGCAGAATCTCGTCGGAGTAGGCGTTGCCGATGCCGGAGAACAGCCTGGGATCGGTCAGGGCCCGCTTGACGGTGTGGTTCTCGCGGGTCAGCCTCGCCCGAAACGCGGCGGCGTCCGCCTCGAGCACCTCCAGCCCGCCGGGGTTGTGCCGCCGCAGCGCGGCGGCGTCGCCGGCCACGTGCAGCGACGCGCGCTTCGTGCTGCCCTCCTCGGTGAACAGCACGGTGCCGCCCGGGAAGTCGAACGCCGCGAGGCCCCGGCGCCTCGGGATGGGCGCGCCGGGCGGCCGCCAGCGCAGCCGGCCCGCGATCATCAGGTGGATGACCAGCGACAGGTCCCCTTCGAGGCCGATGACGATGCGCTTGCCGAGCCGGTCCACCGACCACACCGTCCGCGACTCCGCCGCACCGAGGGGCGGGTCGACCGAACGCAGCACGAACGGGCTGCCCAGCCGCACCCGGCGCAGGGGCTCGCCGGCGATGCGGGCTCGGAGTCGCTCCACGTACACCGTGACGTCGGGCAGCTCGGGCATGGGTCGGGCAGCGGCCGAGAGCCGGTGGTGTGAGTCCCCGCTTCATTGTACCGGCGATGGATCCCGTGCCTCGAGCGCCTCGCCAGTGCGCGTCGGGCTCGTCCAACGCGGGTTTCGCCGGGGGGCTCCGACGGGGATGTATGATTATGGATTCGCCGCCGATGGAGTACCACATCAGACAGTACGGGCTGCAGCAGGGCGCGCTCGAGATTCAGTACATCGAGGAGTTCTTCGGAGAGTTTCCGCGCCGCAAGACCTCGTCCGAGGTGGTGGCGAGGCTGGGCGACCGCGACCACCAGATCGTCATGGCGGAGGCGGCCCTGCCCGATGACCCCGGCACGGTGGTGCCGGTGGCGTTCAAGGTGTCGCACGAGCTGCGCCGCCACGAGACCGACGCCAAGCTCGCCGACCTCGTCGCCCGGCTCGACGACTGCGTCCGCTTCGACGGCCGCAAGGTCCTCTACAGTTGGATCGGGGGCACCCGCCGCGACTGGCGGGGCAAGGGGTTCTTCCGGGCCCTGACCGAGCAGCAGGAGTCGTGGGCCCTCGACAACGGCTTCGACGAGGTCGTCGTCAAGACCAAGAACCGCTTCTACGCCATGCGCAGCACCCTCGACCACCTGGAGTTCGACGTCATCAAGCTCGAGACTCGTCCCGACGACCCGGGGGCGTCGAAGGTGTACCTGAGCAAGCGCCTCGGCCGGGAGGTCGTCGACCGGCACCGCAGCACCCGCGCCGTCGTCAACGTCGGGTAGTCGGTCACACGCGCGGAGGCCGGGTTGCACCGGGAGGACGGGGCATGAGGCTGCTGCATTACCTGGAGATTCAGAACTTCAAGCGCTTCGGCGACAGACAGCGCATCGAGCTGGATCACCCCGCCGTCCTGATCGGTCCCAACAACTGCGGCAAGACGACCGCCGTCCAGGCCATTGCGCTCTGGTCCCAGGCGGTGAAGACCTGGTACGACAGCAAGGGCAAGGCACCGCCGAAGGAACGCACCTCGACGTCGATCAACCGGCTGAACATCGTCGCGGTGCCAGTACAGCGCACTCGCTATTTCTGGCACAACACGAATGTTCGACGCGGCAACCGGGATGTTCCCCTGGTGATCACGGTCGGCCTGTCGCACGGGAACACCGTCGAGCCGGTCACCATGCGCTTCCGCAACCAGGGTGACGAGCTGATCTACTGCACCCCGGACGAAGCGACGCTCGACCGCCCGGAGCTGATCGCGGCCGCGGCCGGGCTCGGCGTCGAGCTGCTGTACCCGATGTCGGGCCTGGAGACGGAGGAGCCCATCCTCCAGCCCGGCCGTATCGACGTGCTGCTCGGTCAGGGGCAGACCGCGCAGGTATTGCGGAACCTGTGCCTGCTCGTCTACAAGGAAGCTCCGGAAGACTGGGATCGCATCGCAGCGCTGATGGAGCGCCTCTTTGCGGTCCGCCTCGGCCGACCGCAGGAGACCACGCGGGGCAGCATCAATCTGTTCTATCGCCAGGACAACGCGAAGGAGTTGCTCGACGTCGCGCTCGCGGGACGGGGCCTTCAGCAAATGCTGCTCATCTTCGCCTATCTCCATTCCCATCGGCGCAGTGTGGTGCTGATAGACGAACCGGACGCCCACCTCGAGATCCTCCGTCAGAAACAGGTCTACGTGCTGCTCCGCGAGATCGCCGCCGGACAGGGGTCGCAAGTGATCCTCGTGACGCATTCCGAGGTGCTTCTCGACGAAGCGTTGGACCACAATCTGACGCTGCTGTTGCAAGGGCGGGCGGACGACCTCGCGGCGAAGCCTGACATTCGGAACGCCCTGAAGCACTACGGCGCGGAGCACTACTTGAGGGCGAGGCAGCGAGGCTATGTGCTCTACGTCGAAGGGCGCACCGACCTCGACATGCTGCGCGCGCTCGCACGCCGGTTGCGTCATCCCGCGGACGACGGCTGGGACGAACGGATCAACGCCTTCTACGTGCAGGACAACTTCCCTGATCCGGACCTCGACGCCGAGTTGGAACGGGTCGAGGGCGGGTTCGGCCTCACCCCGCGACAGCACTTCTTCGCGCTGCGCACGCTGGTGCCGGGTCTCGTCGGCCTCGCGATCCTGGACGGCGACGGCCGGGGGCGGCCCGACGGGGACGAGGGCGGACTGCGGATCGCCCATTGGCGTCGCTACGAATGCGAGAACTACTTCGTGACACCCGAAGTCCTGACGGCCTACGCGAAGGAAGCGTATGCGGAAGCGCCCCTCTTCGGGCAGTTCGAGAACGAGATCGACGCGGTTCTCGCCGAGTTGATCCTGGAGCGCGTATTCTCGGGCCGCACGCGAGACTTCAGGACCTGGCAGGGCCTCGACGCCGACGCGACGCGTCTCCTGTGGACTTCCAGCACCGGCGGCATCAAGCTCAGCGACTTCGCCGAGGAGTTCTTTCGCCGGCTGGCCGACCGACTCGGGCATGCCATGTTGCTGCGCAAGAGCGAGCTGCATCGGCTGGTCGATTTCGCCGATCCCGACTCGATCGTGGATGAAGTCACCGAGAAGCTGGACCTGCTGGCCGGCCTCTTCGCGACGGCCAGACCGGGGGAGGAAGCCTGAGCAATCCGTGGCCCTCCTCGCGCCTGTCCGGCGGACACCTCCCCATGGCGCAAACGCGGGGTCTCACCACGGGCTGCCGAACGAGGTCTGATTGACGAATCGCCCCTCCCCCGTCGCCCTCGTCGCCGCGTTCGCCGCCGTCTACGTCATCTGGGGCTCGACCTATCTCGCCATCAGTTGGGGGGTGGCCGAGATTCCCCCGTTCCTGATGGCCGGGGTCCGCTTCATCGCCGCCGGCCTCGTCTTCGCGGCCTGGGGCCTGCGCCGGGGAGCGGCGCGGCCCACCGCCCGCGACTGGGCGATGACCGGCCTCGTCGGGGTGCTGATGGCCGCGGGCGGAAACGGCGGGGTCAGTTGGGCGCTGCAGCGGGTGCCGTCGGGCCTCGGCGCCCTCCTCGTCTCGATGGTGCCGTTCTGGGTCGCCCTCGGCGACTGGTGGCGGCCCGGCGGCGAACGCCCCGCCGGCCGCGTGGTCCTGGGGCTCGTGCTCGGGTTCTCGGGAATCGCCCTGCTCGTCAATCCGGCCGAGGCGGCGGGCGCGAGCGGCCTCGACCCCGTCGGCGCCGGCGCCATCGTCCTCGCGAGCCTGCTGTGGGCGGCGGGGTCGATCTGCTCGCGCCACGTCCCCCAGCCGCACTCGCAGGCGCTCTCGTCGGGCATGCAGATGCTCGGCGGCGGCGTGGTGCTGCTGGCCCTGTCGGCGGCGGCGGGCGAGCTGCCGGGACTCGACTGGGGCGCCATCTCCCCGGGCGCGTTCGCGGCCTGGGCCTACGTCGCCGCCTTCGGCTCGGTGGCCTACGGCTGCTACCTCTGGCTGCTGAAGGCGTCGGTGCCCGCCAAGGCCGCCACCTACGCCTACGTGAACCCGGTCATCGCGCTGGTGCTGGGGTACTTCCTTGCCGGCGAGGCCCTGTCCGCCTGGTCGCTCGGGTGCTCCGCCGTCGTGGTCGTCGGGGTGCTGCTGGTCGTGTCGAAGTAGCGGGGCGGTCGCCAGGCCGTTCGCAGGCCGACGTCGGGTCGGCGGAAGCGGGTCGGCCGAGGCCCGACGTCGGAGCGCGTTTCGAATCGAACGGAAAGAGCTTCGGGGCAGCGCGGGAACGGCAGCCCGGTGCGGGAACGCAGGGACCGACGAGCTGGGGGGGCCGCCGACGCGGACGAGCGGACGGCCGGGCGCCGGTCAGCCCAGCTCCGCCCGGCGGAAGCAGCCGACCAGATGGTCGTTCACGAGCCCCGTCGCCTGCATGAACGCGTAGCAGATGGTGGGGCCGACGAAGCGGAACCCCAGGCGCTTCAGGTCGCGGCTCATCGCCCGCGACTCGGACGTCTCGGCGGGGACCTCCTCCATGCTGCGCCACGCGTTCTGCCGCGGGCGTCCGTCGACGAAGCGCCAGACGTAGCGGTCGAAGCTGCCGTGCTCTTCCTGCACCTGAAGAAAGGCGCGGGCGTTGCCGACCGCCGACTCGATCTTGCGTCGGTTGCGGACGATCGCGGGGTCCTCGAGCAGCGCGGCCACGCGGCGGTCGTCGTATCGGGCCACCACCGCGGGGTCGAAGCCGTCGAACGCGTCCCGGTAGCCCTCGCGCTTGCGCAGGATGGTGATCCACGCGAGGCCGGCCTGGGCCCCTTCCAGGACCAGCATCTCGAAGAAGTGCCGGTCGTCGTGGACCGGGACGCCCCACTCCTCGTCGTGATAGCGCAGATAGAGCGGATCGGACCCGGCCCAGGGGCACCGGGTGGTCACTGCGCGTCCGCGAGGCGGTCGCGGGCCCGCTCGACGTCGCGGTGGAAGACGAAGAGGGCGTCGGCCGTGTCCTGCTCGTCGGTGAAGTTGTACGTGCGTCCGCCGCGCCGCTTCACGGTCAGCGTGTGCTCGAGATAGTCGACGGCATGCTCTTCGAGCTCGGCGAACGGGATGAAGAACGCATCGTCGCCGTCGGTCTCGTAGTGGAGGCCGGCGAGGTCGGCGCGCAGGGTCCCGCTGCACGAACCGAACCGGTGCCGGTGGACGACCGCCACGCGGGCGTCGAGCCGGACATCGCGGAACCGCACGTCGACCGAGACCGGCTCGTCGCCGATCTCGATGTCCCGGGCGAAGCCCTCGTAACCCTCCGCCGACACGTTGAGCCGGTGGCGCCCCGGCTCGAGCTCGACCGCCTCGAACGGCGTCGTCCCGAGGAACCGCCGGTTCAGGAAGACCGACGCCCCCGGCACGTCGCTCGACACCACGAGCAGCGGCTCGAGCCGCGACGGGGGCGGCGGGGCCGGTTCCGGCTCGGGCTCGGGTGCCGGTTCGGACGCCGGTTCCGGCGCCGCCTCGGCGAGGGCCGGCTCGGGTTCCGGCTCGGGCTCGCGGGCGGCGCGCCGCGGCGGGTCGGCGGCTCGTTCGGCGGGGGCGCTCTCCCCGAACGACGGGAGCTCCGGCAGCCACTCGGGCGGCGACGTCCACAGGTAGTAGCCGCCGGCGGCAAGTGCGAGCAGGGCAATCAGCACGAAGCGCCCCTTGCGGGAGGGCGCCTCGGGCTCCGGTTCGTGCAGCAGTGACATCTGATCGATCCTATCCGAGGTGGCCTCGAGAGCACTATCCCGAACGGCCCCGCACGCCTGCCGATCCCGACCGTTCCGCGGGGTGCCCGGGTGGGGACGAAACGCCGACAGTCGGTCGAGGGGGCCACGTCCACGGTGCAGAAGAAGGCACCCGCCGGCAATCGCGAGCAGGCGGTCGAGCCCGAGGCGCCCCTTGCGCGAGAGCGCCTCGATTCGGGCGCCCGCAGCAGCAAGACCGACCGATGGTGTCAGCAGTGACCCGCGTCCTGTACAGTTGCCGCCATGAACCGCGGACGAAAGCTCGATCATCGGCGGCATGGACATCGATGTCTTTCGGCGGCGCGGCGTGGGACACGGACCGGCGACGCCGACGCCGCTACGCCTCTTCGTGCGCGCTGCCGGCCGCACGCGTCGGGCGCCGCCCTGCTGCTCGCCGTCTGTCTCGCGCTCGCCGCGGCGACGGCCGGCGCCCAGTCGCTCGCGACGGTCCAGGGCTTCGTGAGCGACGACACCGGCGCGAGCCTGCCGGGAGTGACGGTCGAGCTGGTCGACCTCGAGCGCGGCCAGCGCCGCACCGCGGTCACGAACCCGAGCGGCTTCTTCGCCCTCCGCGCGGTGCCCAGCGGGGAGTACGACCTCGTGGCGTCGCTGGCCGGCTTCCGCACGACCCGCCAGGAGAACCTCCGGCTCCTCGTCGGGCAGAGCCTCGAGGTGGACCTGCGGCTCGGCCTCGCCGCGGTCGAGGAGACCGTCCTCGTGACCGGGCAGGCCCCGCTCCTCGAGGTGGGGCGGACAGGGGCCGCCGGCTACGTGACCGAGGAAGAGATCGCCAACCTGCCCATCTCGGGCCGCGACTTCGTGCGGTTCGCCCTGCTGAAGCCGACGGTGCAGGTGGACGCGCGGGGCCGGCTCTCGCTGAGCGGCCAGCGTGCCGTCAACTCGGGTCTCACCATCGACGGCGCGGACGCGAAGAGCGCCTTCTTCGGCTTCGGGCGGGGCGGGCTGGCGAGGGAGGGCGGGGGCGCGCTGGTCGCCCAGGAATCCGTGCAGGAGTTCCAGGTGGTCACGAGCGGCTACTCGGCCGAGGCCGGCCGCTCCGGCGGCGGCGCCATGAACGTGGTCACCAAGAGCGGCACCAACGACCTCGCGGGCTCCGGCGTCTTCTTCCTGCGCGACGACGCGATGGCGGCGCGGCTGCCGCGGTCGCCCCTCGACGCCGCCCGCGGGGTGCCGGCCGGCGACGCGCGGTACGAGGTGGACGAGTTCCGCCGCTACAACTGGGGCGGGGCGCTCGGCGGGCCGGTCCGGCGCGACCGGACCCACTTCTTCCTCTCCTACGACCAGACCGCCCAGGGCCAGCCCTTCCTCCGGGACATCCGCGGCCGGGGCCAGTACGACGCGGTCCTCGCCGCCTTCCCCGAGCTGGTGGCCGGATACCGCCCGAACGACGACGGCGCCGCCGCCGCCGACCCCGAGCGCGGCCGCACCGCGAGCGGGCGGTTCCTGCGGGAGACCGACAACCTCATCCTGTTCGGCAAGCTGAACCACCGCGCGAGCGACCGGCACGCGCTGACCCTGCGCTACAACCTCACGGACTACTCGCAGGTGTCCGACTTCGTCGGGGAGGAGTCGCGGCGGTTCGTGGAGAGCCACTCGACGGTGGGCTCGGTCGTCTCCGTCGTCGGCGAGAGCGGGGTCAACGAGCTCCGCGTCCAGTACGCCTACGACGACTTCGACCGCCGTTCCCACCTGCCCGGGAGCGCGCTCCAGGCCCACTTCCGCATCTACAACCCGTCGTTCGGCGCCTTCGGCAAGCCCTGGTGGCTGCCCGTCACCAACGACGAGCGGAAGCTCGAGATCCAGGAGCGGTTCTCCTTCCTCTCGGGGAACCACGAGCTTCGCGCCGGGTTCACCCTGAGCCACGACCACCTGAGCGAGTTCTTCGTGGGCAACGCCGACGGGAGCTACGACTTCGACACCCTCGAAGACTTCGCGGCCGGCAACCCCGCCCGCGCCGTCATCCTCTTCGGGAGCCTGGAGGACCCCAACTTCGTGGTCTCCCAGCAGATTCTCGGCGCCTACGTCCAGGATTCGTGGAGCCCGAGCCGGCGCCTCACCCTGCAGGTCGGCGCCCGGTGGGACGGCACCTTCAACCCGGGCGAGATCGAGCACGTGCTCCCCGAGGGGCGGCGCATCCCCGACGACCTCGACAACTTCTCGCCCCGCGCCGGTCTCGTCTGGTCGCCCGACCCGGCGAGCGTCGTCCGGGCCGCCGGCGGAGTCTTCCACGCCCGCACGCCGACGCTGCTCTTCTCCACCGCCCACACCGACACCGGCGTCTACCCGCGCCTCGGAAACGCGATCGTGTCGCCCGGCGAGGCGGGCTTCGTGCCGCTCGGCGCCCCCATCGACAACGACAGCCCGCCGGGCGGCCTCATCCCCGCCCTGAGCCACTTCGACCCCGGCTACGAGGACCCCCGGACCGTCCGGTTCAACCTGGGGTACGAGCGCGAGATCGGCCGCGACCTCGCCGCCTCCATCGACCTGCTGCACGCCCGGAGCGACTCGCTGATGTCGAACTTCGACGCGAACGTCGCGCCCCCGGCTCGCGACGCCTTCGGCCGCCCGGTGTACTCGGGCCAACGGATCGACCCGGCCTACGGGCCCATCCTGGTGCGCGCCTCGCCGGCCCGGTCCGACTACCTCGCGATCACCGCGGCGCTGCACCGGCGCTTCCGCGGCGGGGTGCAGTTCCAGGCGCACTACACGTGGTCGCGCGACCGCTCGAACGACGACAACGAGCGCTCGGGCAGCCTGACCCTCACCGACCCGACGGACCCCGACTACGACTGGGGGCTCTCGATCCGCGACGTTCCCCACCGCTTCGTGGCGAGCGGCGTCTTCGCCCTGCCCTTCGACGTCAGCGCGAGCGGCATCTTCACCGCCCAGTCGGGCTCGCCCTGGACCGCCCTCGATCCGGCGGTGGGCTTCCACAACCACCCCGGCTTCGCCGTCGGCCCCCACGGCGCCCAGGC
Source organism: Vicinamibacterales bacterium (assembly GCA_965207675.1). GTDB lineage: Bacteria > Acidobacteriota > Vicinamibacteria > Vicinamibacterales > UBA8438 > JAJEEA01. The sequence continues at coordinate 1,119,351 of CBDBMY010000010.1, read as the reverse complement.
CCGGGCGGTGGTGGACGGCGCGCTCGCGCCGATGAACGGCGAAAGGAACGCCCCCTGGACCAACCTCGACCTGCGGCTGACCCGGCGCTTCCGCCTCGACGAGGCGCAGGTCGAGGCGCTCTTCGAGGTGTTCAACGTCCTGAACACCGGCGCCTTCCGGGTGGGGCACGCCGACCAGCAGGAGGTCTTCGAGAACGACGGGGCGACCCCGAACCCGGAGTTCGGCCTCGCCAGCCTCCTCGTCGGCGCGCCGCGCCAAGCCCAGCTCGGCCTGCGCGTCGTGTTCTAGCCCACGTCAAGAGGCCCCGCTGAACCGCGCTGAACGATGGGGCTGCCGTCGCCGTCACACCGCTCGTCGGCGCCTGACGGCAATGTCCGAAAACGTCATTTTGATGTGTGTGCTACATTATAGTGACGCACTCGAAAGTTGAATGGCCAAGAGAGGACGCAGTGACACAGGAGACCGTCGTGGAGGGGATTGCCGCGCGACTGGCGGCAGGGATCGAAGGCTTCGACATCCCGCTCGTCGCCTTTGCCGATCGTTCCACCTTCATCCGCACCACCCGTGCAGGATTGCCTGGGAAGGCCGTGAAGCAGACCATCGACGTCCTCGGACACCGGGAGCTCATCGTCGGTCTCATGGGGACTACTTCCGGCAATCTGCACCGGGTGTACCGTCGCAAGGCGCTCAGTCCGGCGCAGTCCGAGGTGCTTCTCGATACGTTGCGTGTCTTCTTTAGCGCCACCGACGCATTCGGGAGCCTCGAGCGGGCGAACGAATGGCTGGATACACCGCTGCCGGCCCTGGGCGGCGAGCGTCCGGCGGATCTGTGCGACACCTTCGAAGGGCGCCGCCTCGTGCAGGACGCCATCCACAGGATCGAGCACGGCGAGTTTCCGTGATGCGGCTGTACCGGATCTGCCGTGCCGACCATCTCGAGAACCATCACGGGCTCGGGGTCAGCTACCGCCGCGGCGGCCGCTGGAACGAGCCCGGCATCCCCGCGCTCTACTTCGCCGCGACGCCCGGCGTCGCAATGCTGGAGATGGCGAACTATCTGGCCGCGCCCCACCTCGTGCCGCCCGGGTATCGGCTGGGGGTCTATGAGGTCGCCGGGAGCCCCTCTGCCGAGCGCTGGACCACCGAACACCTGCCGGCCGACTGGAACCGGTTCCCGTATCCCCGGTCCACGCAACGGATGGGCTCGGACTGGCTGAAACGCGGGAGCGCGTCGCTGCTCGTGCTGCCGAGCGCCGCGGTGCCCGGCGGACTGGACGACATCGTCCTTGCTGCTCCCGCCCGCCTCGACCGGGAGTCGATCCGCCTGATCGCCGTGCACGAGAGGCTTTACAATCCGAGGGCGTTCGCGAGCACCCGCGGGAGCGGATAACGCGAGGGAGAGGAACGTGAGAAGACCGATTCTGGCGACAGGGCTGCTCGCGCTGGCGGCCGGCGCCGTCCAGGCGCAGCCGGCGCAAGAGCTGTTCGTGACCCCGCTCGGCCTCGACGAGATGCGGGACAAGCAGGCGGTGGTGGAGACGACGGCGGGCACGTTCGTCATCGACCTGCTGCCCGAGGCCGCCCCCAACCACGTCGGGCTGTTCCTGCAGACGGTCGAGGAGGGCACCTACGACGGCACCGCGTTCCACGCGATGGTGGCGCGCGGCATCGTCCAGGGCGGCGACCCGATATCCGCGGACCCCGCCCGGCGCGACGAGTACGGCCGCGGCGGCCTCGGCCTCGTCGCGTCCGAGCCGAGCGACGAGCGGCACACCCCGGGCACGGTGTCGTCGGTGGGGGTGCCCGGCAACCCCGCCAGCGAGGGGCTGCAGTTTCTGATCTGCGTCGTCGGCCAGCCCGGACTCGACGGCGCTCACACCATCTGGGGACGGGTGGCGGAGGGGCTGCCGGTGGTGACGCGCATCTCCGAGACGCCGGTCGACGCCCAGGGCAGGGCGACCGAGCGGATCGAGATCGTGTCGGTGTCCATTCGCGACTGGGAGCCCCCGCCCCCGCCGCCGTTCACGACCGAGACCGTCGACGAGCTCGCCGCGTACCGCGCGGTGCTCGAGACGAGCGCGGGGCCCATCACCCTCGAGCTCTTCCCGGACCGCGCGCCCGGGCACGTGCGCAACTTCCTGCGCCTGTCGCAGGCGGGGGTCTACGACGGCATGGCGTTCCACCGGGTCGCCCCGGGGTTCGTCATCCAGACCGGCTTCGTGCCGAGCCGCGGCACGCCCCTGACCGAGGAGCAGCGGAGCCTGATCACCAACCTGGAGCCCGAGTTCAGCGACACGCCGCACATGAAGGGCATCGTGTCGATGGCCCGTGGCGACGACCCCGCGAGCGCCGACACGTCGTTCTTCATCGTGACCGCCGGCCGCGCGGGCGAGCTCGACGGGGTCTACACGGCGTTCGGGCGGGTCGTCGACGGCATCGACGCGGTCGACCGCATCGAGGCGACGCCGGTCGACGGGGAGACGCCGCTGCAGCGCGTCGACCTGACGCGCGTGCGGCTGGAGCAGAGCGGGCAGCCCTGATCCGTCACGCGCCCGGTTCGGCGTCGACGCGCTCCAGCAGGGCCGTCGCGATGCCGGCATAGCGGCCGACGGCGGCCCGCAGCTCGTCGATCTCCACGTACTCGTCGGCGGTGTGGGCCAGCAGCACCGACCCCGGCCCGAAGAGGAGCGGCCGGCCCCAGGCGGACAGGAACGGGATGTCGGTGGTGAACCGGAAGGCCGCGGTGTCGAACCCCGGCACCGTGACCAACTCGACCGGCGGCACCTCGGCCACGTCCTCCAGGTCGACCCAGCGTTTCAGCGGCTCGAGGGCCGCCCGCACCTCCGCGGCCGGGCCCACGGTGCGGAAGTTGACCTCGGCGCTCGCTGCCGGCGGCACCACGTTCGGCGCGATCCCCCCGTCGAGCAGGGTCACCGTGTAGCTCGTGTCGCCGAGCTTCGGGCTGGCCGGCAACGGCAGCGTGCGCAGCGCCACCAGGGCGTCGACCAGCTTCTCGATCGCCGACACCCCCTCCTCCGGATGCGAGGAATGGGCGGTCTTTCCCGTGGCGGACAGCCGCACCCGACAGACCCCGCGGGTCGCGATGCCGAGGCGGCTGTCGGTGGGCTCGCCGTTCAGCAGGTAGCGCGAGCCCCGCGGCGTGCGGTTGGCGGCGTGCGCGCCGTGGCTGCCGCGTTCCTCACCCACCACGAGCAGCAGCCCGACCCGGGTCTCGCCCGCCGCCCGCAGTCGCTCCAGCGCCCCGATCTGCGCCGCCGCGATGCCCTTCGCGTCGCAGGCCCCCCGCCCGTGCAGCCGGCCGTTCTCCTCGCGGCTCGGAAAGTACGGCGGCACGCAGTCGAGATGGGTCGACAGCACCACGTCCGGCGGCCCGAGGGCGACCCATAGGTTGATGCGGTCGCCCTCGACGGGCTGCTCCTCGACCTCGTAGCCGCGGTCCCGCAGCCACCCCCCAAGCCATCGGGACACCGGGCCCTCCCGGCCCGTCGTCGAGTCGATGTCGATGAGCGACCGGGCCAGGTCGACCACGTCGAAGGGGGGCGCCTCGCCGGCGCCGTCGCTGGGCGTCATCCATCTGCTCCGTGCTGCTTTTCGGTGACCGGGGGTACTGTTCCGTTGCGGGTTTTCCGGCGAGGGCGAGGGTACCATGATCGCATCGACCCGGTAGCGGCCGTTCACGGCGACGGGCGCATCCGCATGGTACGATGCGCGATCCTGCCGCGAAGGTACGCCGATTGACCCGATCCGACAGTCATGCAAACATGCCTTTCAGCCCAGACTGAGGAGGCCAGAACGACATGACCCTCGATCAGGCGGTGTGGGTGGATCCGGATCGCATGAGCGGCGCGCCGTGCTTCCGGGACAGCCGGCTTCCCGTACAGCAGCTCTTCGACTGGCTTGCTGACGGCGTTTCGCTCGATGAGTTCGTTGAGGACTTCGCCATTGATCGGCAAGCCGCCGAGACCGTTCTGCGTGCGGCCGGCGTCGACTTCTGCGACAGGAACGCGGCGCGTCTCGCCGAACCGACACCGCAAGCATGAAGGTCCTGCTCGATGTAGGGATCTCGCCCCGCGTGAGACCCGGACTGCAGGACGCTCTCGACGGAGCGCCCGTGGAGAGCGCAGTATTCCGAGCGTGGCGCGCCTTGCGGAACAGCGAGTTGCTCGAGAAGGCGTATCAGCACGGATTCACCGCGTTGGTGACGTCTGACAAACGTCTGGCGAAGGAACAGAAACACCTGCCAATCGCGGTTGTCGTGGTCGACGACAACCGTCTCGGACCGTTGCGAGCCTCCCTTCGCGATATCGCGCAAGCCGTACGCGAGACGCCCGCAGGCACTCATCGGGTGGTGAGAATCACGGCCGATTGAGAGGTCCCGGCGAGAGGTTCAACCCGGATGGACGCCGCCGCGCGCCGGTGGCGCCGGTCCGCGTGAGGCGGATCCGGCCCTACCTCAGCCAGGCCTCCAGCTCGGCGCCGGCGTCGGTCTTCTCGTCGCGGTACTTGACGATGACCGGCGTCGCCAGCGCGAGGCCCCACTCGCGGCCCGCCTCGGCGGTGACGGCGCGGGCGCCGGGCACGACCACCGCCCCCTCGGGGATGACCACCGGCGCGCCGTCGCCGGGGCGTATCACCCGGCGGCGCGGGAGGTCGTAGACCGGCGTCGACCCGGTGAGGACGGTGCCCGCGCCGATGACCGCGCGCGACCTCACCACGGTCCCCTCGTAGATGCCGGTGCTGCCCCCGACGAGCACGTCGTCCTCGATGATGACGGGCATGGCCCCGATGGGCTCGAGCACGCCGCCGATCTGGGCGGCGGCGCTGACGTGCACCCGCTCGCCGATCTGGGCGCAGGAGCCCACGAGGGCGTGCGAGTCGACGAGGGTCCCGGCCCCGACGTGGGCCCCGATGTTGATGAACATCGGCGGCATGCAGATGACCCCGGCCCCCACGAAGGCGCCGTCGCGGATGGACGAGCCGCCGGGCACGAGCCTGACCCGCGACGCCGCGTCGAGCCGCTTCAGGGGCAGCGTGTCCTTGTCGAGGAACGGCACGTCGGGATCACCCCCCGGGTACGCCGCTATCCCGCCGCAGCGGAAGCCGACGAGGATGCCCTGCTTGACCCAGCCGTGGACCCGCCAGCCGGCCGGCGCGCCGGGATCGGGAGTGGCGGCCCGGACCCGGCCGGCGGAGAGCGCGTCCCGCAGGGCCGCGAACGCGATGCGCGCCTCGTCCCGATCGGCGTCGGCCCCGGCCGCATGCAGCCGCTCGATGGTCGCTTGCAGCGATTCGGTATCCGTCGTCACTGTCGATGGTCTCCGTGTCCGGCCGCGGCGCCGGCCGCGTGCAGCCGCTCGATGGTCGCTTGCTGCGGTTCGGTAACCGCGGTCACCGTCCGAGGATATCCGTGCCCGGCCGCACCGTTCGATCCGCGTCTGCTGGAGGCGCGCTGCGAAGCAGCCATGGGGGGACGGCTCCGCTCGTGGTTGCCGTTCGGTAGAGCCGGGGCCGCGCCGGGATCCTTCACGCGGGCGCTCCGCCGGTCTCGGCGCGTGGCTGGGCGGCGGCTCCGACGCCCAACTCCTCGAGCACCTGCACTATCTTCTCGAGCGACGCGGGCCGCGGTGGCGCCATGGGCAGCCGGTAGTGCGGGTCGAGCAGCCCGAGATGGGCCATCGCCGCCTTGACCGGGATGGGGTTGGACTCGACGAAGTTGACCTGCATAAGCGGGAGGAGCCGGGTGTGGAGCCGTCGGGCCGCGGCGAAATCGCCGGCCCGGGCCAGCGAGACGAGGCGGGCCATCTCGGCCGGGACCTCGTTCGAGGCGACGGAGACGACCCCGGCGCCCCCCACCGCCATCAGGGGCACGGTGAACAGGTCGTCGCCCGACAGCACGCTGAAGCCGTCGGGGACGGCGCGGCAGACCTCGCACATCTGCGCCATGTTCGCCGAGGCCTCCTTCACCCCGACGACGTTGGGCAGCTCGGCGAGGCGGCACAGGGTCGCGGGGTCGACGTTGCACCCGGTCCGCCCCGGCACGTTGTAGACGACGATGGGCAGCGCCACGCTCTCTGCGACCGCCGCGTAGTGCCGGTACAGCCCCTCGGGGGTCGGCCGGTTGTAGTAGGGCGTCACCGACAGGATGCCGTCGGCCCCCGCCCGCTCCATCTCGCGCGCCTGCTCGACGACCTCGCGGGTGTCGTAGCCGCCGGCCCCGGCCAGCACCGGCACCCGCCCCGCCGCCGTCTCGACCACCAGCTCGACCACGCGCCGGTGCTCGACCGCGGACAGCGTGGGGCACTCCCCGGTGGTGCCGCACGGGCACAGGAAGTGGACGCCGCCCTCCACCTGCCGGGCCGCCAGCGCCCGCACCCGGGGCTCGTCGACGGCGCCGCTCGCCGTGAACGGCGTCACCAGCGCAGTGCCGCAACCCGACCACTCGCGTCTCATCCCCGAAGTCCCCACACGGCGCGCATCGAGAACCAGCCCTGCCGCCCCTCCGCAACCCGCTCGCTTCCGCAGCCCGTCCAGGCGCGTCTCATGCCGGACGTCCCCGCGCGTCGCGCATCGAGAGCCGGCCCTGCCGCCCCTCCACGGCCGGCGCCGTCCCGCCGCCCGTCCGGCCGCGTCTCGTCCCCGAGGTCCCCCGCCGACGCGCATCCGGAACGCCCCGGCCGCCTTCGGGCAATCAGCGCGGGGTCGGGGCCCGCCCCGTCGCGTTTCATCCCTCCAGCCCCAGCACGTCGCGCATCGAGAACCAGCCCTGCCGCCCCTGCACCCAACGCGCGGCCTCGAGGGCCCCGCGCGCGAACGTGTCCCGGTCGCGCGTGGCGTGCGTCAGAGCAATCGACTCCACCGGGCCGTCGAACGCCACCGTGTGCGTGCCCGGCGCCGAGCCGGCCCGGCTCGACGCCATGTCGATCGGGCCGCGGTATCCGCGCCCGTTCATGGCGTTGCGCATCGCCAGCGCGGTGCCGGAGGGGGCGTCCAGCTTGGCCGCGTGGTGCAGCTCATGAATGAAGGCCCCGAACTCCGGCCGGTCCGCGAACAGCTCCGCCGCCCGCTCCGTCAGGGCGAGGAACAGGTTGACCCCGAGCGAGAAGTTGGCGGCGGCGACCACGCCGATGCCGGCGTCGGCCGCGACCTGCCGCATCTTCGGCTCGTGCGCCGCCCAGCCGGTGGTGCCGACCACCACGTTCACGCCGTGGCCGGCGAGGCGCGGCAGGTTGTCGGCCACCGCGTCGGGCACCGAGAAGTCGACGGCGACATCGACGCCTGCCACCGCGTCGGCGGTGATGCCGCGGCCGCCGGCGTTGTCGTCGACGTCGAGGCGTCCCGCCACCGTGCACCCGTACGACTCGCTCAGCCGGTCGACGGCCCGGCCCATCCGGCCGTAGCCGATCAGCAGCAGGCGCATGGTCTACCGCCCCTCGTCGTGCCCGTCCGAGCCGCGGATGACCTTGCGGATGATCGCCAGCGCCTTGGTCGCGTCCGCTTCGCTCTCGAAGGTGAGCGTCGAGGAGAAGCGGCGGTCGACCACCCCGGCCTCGTAGTCGCGGACCCCGATGCCCGCCCACGCCACCGCGTTCGCGACCTCGTAGGCGAAGCCCGGCCGGTTGTCGCCCTGCAGCAGCACCGCGGTGGCGGGCGTCTGGCTGAACCCCGCGGCCCGGGCCGCCGTCGCCGCCCGGCGACCCTCGCCGGCATAGACCTCGATGACGTTGCGCCTCGTCCGGCCGGGCGCGGCGCGGACCCTTATCACCTTCAGGTCGGCGCCGTGCTGGGCCAGCGGCTCGAGGGCCGCCGCCAGCGCGCCGGAGCGGCGAGACACCTCGGTGCGCCAGAGCTTGACCTTCTTGACCTTGATATCCATGCGGTGCATTACGCCAGGGGCTCGCCGGGGCCCCGGCCGCCGCAATTATAATCCCCGGGGCGTTCGGGGGCCCCGAGGGGAACCCCGCATCGCGCCCCGCCCGGAGGGCGCGGGCAGAGCCGGGGCGCCCGGCGAGTCGCGCGGGGAGCATATCGCAGCGTTTGGACAGAGGAACGACACCCGGGGGTCTCCGCCGCCGCCTTCCGGCGCCGCCGCTCCCCGTCGACCCGCCGGGGGCCTCGCGGCCTCGCCCGGGCACAGCCGGCCGGGGCGCACCGCCGCTCGAATGCAGCGGGGGCTTCCGCCACCGGTACCCGGGCGGCCGGACGCAACGCGGATTGCCCGGCCGCCGATGCCCGAGTCGGAGTCTTCAGGCACGAGACATGACCGAGTTGCCGGATCGGATGCGCGTGATCGAGATGACGACGCCGGGCGGGCCGGACGTGCTGGCCGTCGGCGAACGGCCGGTCCCCGCCGTCGGCCCCTCGGAGCTGCTCGTGCGGGTGGCGGCGGCCGGCGTCAACCGCGCCGACACCATGCAGCGCCGCGGGAACTATCCCCCGCCGCCCGGCGCCTCGGACGTGCTGGGCCTGGAGGTGTCGGGCACCGTGGCCGCGGTCGGGGTGGCGGTGTCGGGCTGGGCGGTGGGCGACCCCGTCTGCGCCCTGCTGGCGGGCGGGGGCTACGCCGAGTACTGCGCGGTGCCCGCGCCGCAGTGCCTCCCGGTGCCGGCCGGCGTCGAGCTCGTGGACGCGGCGGCGCTGCCGGAAGTCGCGATGACGGTGTGGACGAACGTGTTCGACCGTGCCGCCCTGCGCCCGGGCGAGACGCTGCTCGTGCACGGCGGCTCGAGCGGCATCGGCACGATGGCGATCCAGCTCGCGGCCGCGTTCGGGTCCCGGGTCTTCGCGACCGCGGGGTCGGCGGAGAAGTGCGCGGCGTGCACCGCGCTGGGGGCCGCGGCGGCGGTGAACTACCGCGAGGCGGACTTCGTCGAGGCGGTCCGCGGAGCCACGGACGGGCAGGGCGTCGACGTCGTGCTCGACATGGTCGGGCAGGACTACCTGCCGCGCAATCTCGCGGTCCTGAAGACGGAGGGACGGCTGGTCGTCATCGCGTTCATGAGCGGGCCCGCCGCCGCGCTCGACCTCGCGACGCTGATGACGCGCAGGCTGACGGTCACCGGGTCGACGCTGCGGGCCCGCAGCGTGGCGCAGAAAGGCGCGGTGGCGGCGGCGGTCCGCGAGCGGGTGTGGCCGCTCGTCGAGTCGGGCCGGGTGCGCCCCGTCGTGCACCGCCGGTTCCCGCTCTCGCAGGCCGGCGAGGCGCATCGGCTCATGGAGTCGAGCACTCACGTCGGCAAGCTGCTGCTCGTGCCCTGAAGCGCCGCCGAGACCGCCATCGACGCCCGGCCGCCCCCCGCGTCTCGGCGATCCCCCGCCTACGTCGAGACCGGGCGGCGTGCAGTATACTCGTCCACGTCACCGCGGCACCGCGACAAAGGGGAACTCTACGATGGCGCGTGTTTCCAGGGTCGGCCGGAACCAGCTATGTCCGTGTGGCAGCGGCAGGAAGTACAAGGCATGCTGTGAGCGCAAGGAACGCCAGCTGAGCCCCACCGCCTGGCTCGCCATCGTGGGCGCCACGGCCGTCTTGCTGGCGGTGCTCGTCTTCACCTTCTCCTCGGCCAACCGCGCCGCGAGCGGCATCTGTCCGCCCGGGACGGTCTGGTCGGTCGCTCACCAACACTGTCATTAGCCGTCCGCGGCGGAATGCCGCGTCGCTCCGAGACCGGGGAAGAACGCCGGCCGGCAGCGAGACGCCCCGCGCGACAGGCGCCGACGACGGACGCGCCACCCAGGCGTCTCCGCCGCAGAACGGTGCAGACGCCCGGCAGGGTTGGTCGGGCGCCCAGCAGCCGAGGGCGGCGATGGGCGGGCTGGGAGCTGCGCCGCAGAACGGTGCAGACTCCTGGCAGCGCTGGCTGGGCGCCCATCGGAGCCGAAGGCGACGGGCGGGCTGGCCCACCAGCCGCGGAGCAACGGGAGATTACCGTCGCGGACCCCGCGGCGGGACGCGCCGCCGCCCGTCCGCAAGGAATGCCATGGAATACGTCTCGCTCGGACGTACCGGCCTGAAGGTTTCGCGCCTCTGCCTCGGCATGATGACCTACGGCTCGCCGAGCTGGCGGGACTGGGTCCTGCCCGAGGAGGCCGGCCGGCAGTTCGTGCGCCAGGCCCTCGACCACGGCATCAACTTCTTCGACACCGCCGACATGTACTCGCGCGGGGCGAGCGAGGAGATCCTGGGCCGGGCCGTGCGCGACCTGACCCGCCGCGACCAGGTCGTCGTGGCCACCAAGGCCTACTTCCCCATGGGCGACGGCCCCAACGACCGGGGCCTGTCGAGGAAGCACCTCTTCGACGCCGTCGACGCCTCGCTCCGGCGCCTCGGCATGGACCACGTCGACCTCTACCAGATTCACCGCTTCGACCCCGAGACGCCGCTCGAGGAGACCCTCGACGCGCTGAACGACATCGTCCGCTCGGGCCGCGCGCGCTACCTGGGAGCGTCGAGCATGTACGCCTGGCAGTTCGCGCGGGCGCTCCACACCGCCGACCGGCACGGCTGGGCGCGGTTCGTGACCATGCAGAACCACTACAACCTCGTCTACCGCGAGGAGGAACGGGAGATGATGCCCCTGTGCCGCGCCGAGGGCGTCGGGGTCATTCCGTGGAGCCCCCTCGCCCGAGGCTTCCTCGCGGGCAACCGCACGGCCGAGCCGGAGAGCCCGGGGCCGTCGAGCCGGGCGCGGAGCGACGACTTCGCGCGCAGGCTGTACTTCACGCCGGCCGACTTCGAGATCGTCGATCGCGTCAGGACGCTGGCCGAGCGGCGCGGCGCCGCCCCCGCCCAGGTGGCCCTCGCCTGGCTGGTCCGGCAACCGGGGGTGACCGCCCCCATCGTCGGCACCTCGCGGCCCGAGCAGCTCGACCAGCTCGTCGCCGCCCTCGACATCGCGCTCGACGAGGAGGAGTGCGGCTTCCTCGAGGAGCGCTACGTCCCCCACGAGGTGCTCGGGCATTCGTGACCGCCGGCGCCGCGTCGTGTCGGCGCCGGTCCGCGCACCCCGGCAGACCGGGGAAGAAGCCATGCCGAATGCGACTCGCCGGATCGGAATCCTGACCGCGGGCGGCGACTGCCCGGGGCTGAACGCGGTGATCCGCGGCGCCGTCAAGTCGGCGGCGCGGCTCGGAGCCGAGGTGGTCGGCTTCCGGCGGGGCTTCGAGGGCCTCGTCGACCCCGTGACCTACGTGCCGCTCGACACGAAGAACACGTCGGGCATCATCAACCGGGGCGGCACCATCCTGGGGTCCACCAACACCGGCCGCTTCTCGGCGCGGGTGGGCATCGACGACCGCCAGGAGATCGACCCCGAGCTCCTCCCCGAGGTCGAGCGCACCATGAGCCAGCTCGACCTCGAGGGGCTGATCTGCATCGGCGGCGACGGCTCGCTCGCCGTCGCCCAGCAGTTCCACGAGCACGGCATACCCGTCGTCGGCGTGCCCAAGTCGATCGACAACGACCTGTCGGCCACCGCCTTCACGTTCGGCTTCGACAGCGCCGTCGCCTGCGCCACCGACGCCATGGACCGCCTGCACACCACCGCGGCCAGCCACGACCGCATCATGGTGCTCGAGGTGATGGGGCGTCACACCGGGTGGATCGCGCTGCACGCGGGCATCGCCGGCGCTGCCTCGGTCATCCTCATCCCGGAGATCCCGTGGACCTGGGAGAACGTGTGCCAGAAGATCCTGGAGCGCGACACCCAGGGCAAGCGGTTCTCGCTCGTCGCGGTGGCCGAGGGGGCGGAGCTCCCGGGCGGGGGCCTCGTGACCCGCGAGGATCCGACCCCGGGGCAGCAGGTCCGGCTGGGCGGCATCGGCCAGATCGTCGCGCGCGAGCTCGAGGAGCGGCTGAAGCGGGAGACGCGGGTGGTCATCCTGGGGCACCTCCAGCGCGGCGGCCCCCCCACCAACTTCGACCGCGCCCTCGCCACCCAGTTCGGCGCCCACGCCGTCCGCCTCGTCTTCGAGCGGCGCTTCGGCGAGATGGTGGCCTACCATCCGCCGGCGGTGAAGGCGGTCCCGATTCAGGACGCGGTGGACCGGATCTCGCGGGTCTCGCCGGACAGCGCCGGGGTCGTGGCGGCGCGGGCGCTCGGAGTCAGCTTCGGCGAGTACCCGCCGAACACGTCGCCCGTGGTCAGGTCGCTGCGCCACACCGAGGAGGGACCGGCGCACCGCTCCGGCTCCCCCGCGCCCGTCCGCTCGGCTTGACGGCCGGAAGTTCGACGTACGATTCCCTCATGACCGCAGGTACGAGGCGCCGTTGACGTCGATGATGGTCCCGGTCGTGAACTCCGCGCCCTGCGACGCGAGAAAGACGACCGCGTAGGCCACCTCGTCGGGGGTCGCCACCCGGCCCAGCGGGCTCTGCCCGCGGACCGCGTCGCCGTCCGGGCCGTCGAGGAACCCCGCGGTCCGCTCGGTGGTGACGAACCCGGGCGCGACCGCCCCGACGAAGATGCGGTGCGGGGCCAGCGCCTTCGCCAGCGACTGGCTCATCGCGTTCATCCCCGCCTTGCTCGCCCCGTAGGCGGGGGCCTCGGGCTCGCCCCGGAACGCGCCGCGCGACGACACGTTGACGATGCGCCCGCCCCCCTGCCGCATCATGTGACGGGCCGCGCACCAGGACGCGTTGGCGGCCCCCAGCAGGTTGGTCTCCAGAATGCGGCGCCAGCAGGCCTGCCAGTCGGCGTAGGACACCTCGCCGATCGGATGGGGCTCGTGAATGCCGGCGTTGTTGACCAGCACGTCGAGCCGGCCCAGCCCGGCCGCGGCCTCGTCGACCATCCGCTCGACCGCGGCCGCGTCGCCGACGTCGGCCTCCACGATCAGGTGCGGCCCGCCCGGCAACCCCGACCTCGTCAACTCCGCCGCCGCCCGGTTCCGGCGGCAGTGCACGGCGACCCGCGCCCCGCGGGCCGCGAACTGCCGGGCGACGGCGCGACCGATGCCCTGCGACGCGCCGGTCACCAGCACTGTCTTGCCCGTGAAATCCATGCCGTGCCTGCTCTCCATGTCGAGTCGTATCGTAAACCGGACGAAGCGCCATCACGCCCCGGGGATTCCGCCGAGAGCGGCGAACCGCAGGCAACAATGGGCGGGAAAGGAGTCTGCTCCTCCTGGAGGGTTGGTTGGACGCCCAGCGGAGCCGAAGGCGACGATGGGCGGGTCAGGGACGCCGGCCGACCGCCGCGTAGTCCTGCTCGGCGAAGATCAGGCCGTTCAGCAGCTCGGCGTGCTGGTTGAGCGTATCCGCCAGCAGGCAGACGGCCTTCCCCGCCGGCGTGGCGGCCAGCGCGGGGTCGACGGCGGCGCGCTGAAGCTTCGCCGCGTCGGGCACCGGGGCCCGGTAGACGATCGTGACGTCGACGAACCCGCTGGCCCGCAGGAGATAGGCCAGCGTCTCGGGGTGCAGCGGGTGCCGGTGCGTGATGTCCCGCACGTAGGCACTGAAGAAAGCCGTCCACGACGCGGGGTTGATGGTCTCGAGCACGATGCGGGAGCCCGGACGCAGCGCGCGCTGGGCGTTTCCGAGCACCTGCATCAGGTAGTCGGCCTCGAGGTGCTCGACGACCTGGGCCGAGAACAGGCCGCCGATCGACTCGTCGGCAAGGGCCCGCAGGTGCGCGAGGGCGTCGGAGCGGTCGGCTTCGAGCCCCCGCTCGCGACAGCGCTCGACCGCCTCGGCGTTGGCGTCGACGCCGCGGGCGGCGATGCCTTGGTCGCGCAGCAGGGCCAGGAACTCGCCGCGGCCGCAGCCGACGTCCAGCACGTCCGACGCGCCCTCGAAGTACGGCAGGTAGTCGCGTTGCCGCGCCGCGATCTCCTCGGGTGCTCCGCGGAACACGTCCTCGAAGCAGACGTACTGGTAGGCGTCCAGGTCGGTCACCTCCGGGATCGGGGAGCGGGAAGCGTCACCCGCATCGGTGGACCGGTGACCGGCATCGGCGGCGCCGGCGGGGCGACGAACACCGGCGTCGGCGACACGACCGGAACCGGCGTCGGCGGCGCGAGGGACGTCGGCGTCGGCGCGAGAAACATCGGCGTCGGCGGCACGACCGGCGCTGGCGTCGTCGGCGGAAGTCTGGCCGGAGCGGTCCTCGGCGGCAGGGCCGGGCGGCGGTGATCGACGCCGCAACCGCTCGACCTCGCGCTTCAGCCCGTTCGTCGACGCGGTGGCGAGCTCCACGGACTGACCAAGGTCCGCCGCGGCGCGCTCCAGGGCATCGACCGTCTCGCCCAGGCCCGCCGTCGCTTCGCGCCAGCCCGCCGTCGTTTCGTGCAAGCCCGCCGCGGTGTCCTGCCTCAGCAGGTCGATGGACTGGCGCAGGGCCTCGCCGGACTGGTCCAGATGCCGGAGGTACCCCATGAGATGAGATTGAAACGCCGCGTGGGCCCCCAGGTGGCGGTCGAGCGTCGCCAACGCCGCGGCCTCGGACTCTCGCCTGTCGTATGCGGCTCGGATGTTGCCGTCGAAGTGCTGCACGAGCAGCGTGTTGAACTGCTGCTGGCGTTGGAGAATGGGCCGAAGCAGCCGCCACGCGATGTCCCGGAGCCGGCGGCGCCACCCCGTTCCCAGATCGATTTCCTTCTCGTCTTCTCCGGGAAGCAGGCGCCAGGCTCGGCTGAGGGTGCCGAGAAGCCGGTCGTCGAAGCCGGCCGCGGGCAGCGGCAACTCCGGCTTCGGCGGGGCGGCCCTCGTCAGAGCGGCGAGCGGGGTATCGCCCGGGTGGTCCGCGTCCCCCGGGGACGCGGCTTCCGGGGAGGCGGCTTCCGGGGACGGGTCATCGTCTCGTTCGTGCATGGGCCTGGTCGAGAGCCTCCCCACCCGACGGCCCTCTTCACTGACAGCTATCGGCCAATCCCGCCCGCGCTTTACGTTCCGGACCACGACGGCCGCCCGAGAGCGGCGATCGTCGCCGCTCCCTTGGCGCCCGACTCCCCCGGCGACATTTGACAACAGCCGGCGGCGTGGCTACGGTAGGCGGGCTCGTCTGCGCCGCAGAATGGCGCAGACTCCCGGCACGGTTGGTTGGCTGGGCGCCCAACGGAGCCGAGGACGACGATGGGCGGGCCAGCATGGCGCGGGACGACCTTCATGCCGCGGGCCGCCGGCGGGGCGGCGGATCGTGGGCTCGGTGAGGCGGCGTCCGCGGGGTGACGGATGCCTGCGCTTCGGCCCGGCGAAATCGACGTGGAGCGGATCATGGACCGGGTCCGCGCCCGCGTCGAGGAACGAAGCCGCCGCGAGGCGGCGGAAGCGGCGGAGCCGCAACGTGAGCCGGCGACGGCGGCTGCTCCGGAATGCGACCGGGGCGCGGCCGAGCCGCGGCGCGAGGGCGCCGGCGTCGCGCCGCGTCCCTCGGAGTTGTTCGCCTTCCACGGCCACAGCATCTATTGGTCGTCGCGCGGCGGCGGAGTCGGGCGCGTGCTGTACGGCATTCGGAGGGCGCTCGCGCCGCTCGTGAAGTTCGTGTTCAACATCGACCCGATGGTGGACGCGCTCGCCACCCAGGCGAGGCGCAATGCGCAGCAGGCGGCGTTCGACGACGACGTGGCCCGGCGCCTGGCGGCCCGGGAGGAGCACGACGCACTGAACCGCCGCGCCGTCGAGAGCCTGACGGCGGAGATGAAGCGCCTCGCCGCCGATCTGAAGAGCCAACGGACGCTCGTAGCCGGAGCGGTCGAGCGGATCGATGCGCTCGAGCGAGCCCGGGCCGGCGAGCACCCGGCGAAGCCGCGGGGCGGCAGACACACGGACGAGCGCCCCGACGACGACGCCCCACCTTCGCCGGCCGCCGACGAAACGCCGGCGCCGAGTGACCGGCAGGCGGACGAGCACCCGGACGACGACCTCTCCGCCTCGCCGCCCGCGGCCGAAGCGTCATCGACTCGCGGGCAGGCGGACGAGCGCCCCGACGACGACCTTCCCGCCTCGCCGCCCGCGCCTGCGCCCCTTGCGCCGAATCGATGAGGCTCGCCGTCATCGTCCAACGCTACGGGCTCGAGATCAACGGCGGGGCCGAGCTGCACGCGCGCTACATCGCCGAACGGCTGGCGCAGCACGCCGACGTCGAGGTCCTCACCACCTGCGCCCGCGACTACGTCACCTGGCGGAACCAGTACCCGGCGGGCGCCGAGACCATCCACGGCCTGCCGGTGCGCCGGTTCCCCGTCGCCCGCGAGCGCGACCCCCACGAGTTCGGCCTCCGCTCCCGGCGGGTGTTCGAGCAGCCGCACTCCCTCGCCGACGAGCTCCGGTGGCTGTCGAGCCAGGGCCCCACCAGCCCCGCCCTGCTCGCCCACCTGGTTCGGCACGAGGAGGACTACGACTACTGTCTCTTCTTCAGCTACCGGTACTACCACGCCTACCACGGCATCCGGGCCGTCGCGGGCCGCGCCCTCCTGGTGCCGACGGCCGAGCGCGACCCCGCCGTCGGCCTGTCCATCTTCGGCCCGACGTTCCGCGGCGTGCGCGGCATCCTGTACAACTCGTTCGAGGAACGGGCGCTCATCCAGCACGCTTCGGGAAACCACGCGGTGCCCGGCGTGGTGGTGGGAGTCGGCTCGGAGGTGCCCGAACAGGCCGACGCGGCGCGGTTCCGGGCGCGAACCGGCGTCACCGGCGCCTTCGCCCTGTACGTCGGCCGCATCGATCCCAACAAGGGATGCGCCGACCTCTTCAGCCACTTCCGGGACTACGCGGCCGAAGGGGGACGGCTCGACCTGCTGCTCGCCGGGTCGACGGCCATGCCGGTCCCGGACGACCCGCGCATCCGCCACCTCGGGTTCGTGTCCGAAGAGCAAAAGTACGACGCCCTCGCCGCCGCCGACCTGCTGATCATGCCGTCGCCCTACGAGAGCCTGTCGATGGTGACGCTGGAAGCCTGGGCGATGGGGCGGCCGGTGCTCGTCAACGGTGACTGCGACGTGCTCCGCGGTCAGGCGGTCCGGAGCAACGCCGGCCTCTACTACACGAGCCGTGCGGAGTTCGCCGAGACCCTGCGGCTCCTGGAGGACGACCCCCAACTGCGCGCCGGCCTCGGCGCCAACGGCCGCCGGTACTTCGAGCGGCACTACACGTGGCCGGAGATAGACCGGAAGTACCTGAACCTGCTGGACCGCCTGCAACGGGAGGATGGAGCCGCGGGCGGACGGGCGATGGAGCCGATGCCGGGATGGTTCGGGCGCCGCCGCCGGAACCTGCCGCCGGCCGCCGATGTGGTCGATCGCGCACCCCGCGGGCCGGTCGCGCCGGCCGAGAGCCGCAATGGCTGACTCCGGTCCGAAAGCGAGAGGCGCACAAGCGGGCGCAGGCGGGGAGGCCGGATGCCCGCCGGGCACGGGTCGCGACCGTATGCGGTCCTGAGCCGGATCGCCGACCGTGTGGGAGGGGGTAGACTGCCCGGTGCTCCAGGAAGCGATCCGGAAGCGACAGTCCTCGCAACCGTGCTCCTGGGATCGCGATACTCTCGACCGAACCGTTCCCGGTGCCGCCGGAGCTTGCGGGGCGCTCAGCGTGTCCCTTCACCTGTCTCGGGGTCGACCTCGGCGTAGCGCGCCGTGAAGTGCGGCAGGCTCGCCGGCGCGTCGACAACGCGGAGGCCGCGTATGGCGTGGCGGCGGCCGTACAGCTCGACCAGGGCCTCGATGACGTAGTCGAGGTGGGAACGGGTGTAGACGCGCCGCGGCATCGCGAGGCGCACCAGCTCGAGCGGGGCGTGGCCGGCCGCCCCGACCATCGCCGAGCCCACCTCGCTCGCCCGGATCCCGGCCAGCCGGTAGAGCGCGACCACTACCGCCTGGGCGGGAAACTGCTCGGGCGGCAGGTGGGGGCAGAAGCGGCGCGCGTCGATGTAGACGGCGTGGCCACCCGGTGGCTCGACGATCTGGATGCCGGCGGCGAGCAGCCGCTCCCCGACGTAGGCGGCGGTGCCGATGCGGTAGCGGAGATAGTCGGGGGCGAGCACCTCGCGCAGGCCCACCGCCATCGCGTCGAGGTCGCGGCCCGCCAGCCCGCCGTAGGTCAGGTAACCCTCGGTGGTGATCAACACCTCGCCGGCGCGGCGCCGGAGGTCGTCGTCGCGCACCAGCAGCAGGCCGCCGATGTTGACGAGGCCGTCCTTCTTGGCGCTGATGATCGCCCCGTCGGCGGCGTCGAACTGGTCGCGGGCGATGGCGCCGACGGGGCGGCCGCGCTGGCCCGGCTCGCGCTCCCGGATGAACCACGCGTTCTCGGCGAAGCGGCAGGCGTCGAGGAAGAAGGGCACGCCGCGCCGCCGGCAGACGTCGCGCGCCGCCCGCAGGTTCTCGAGGCTGACGGGCTGGCCGCCCGCCGCGTTGCTGGTGATGGTGCAGAGGACCAGGGGCACCCGCGCCCCCTCGGCCGCGAGCAGCGCCTCGAGCCCGGCGAGGTCCATGTTGCCCTTGAAGGGGTGACGGCTCGTCGGATCCGCCGCCTCGGGAATCGAGAGGTCGACCCCGCGCGACCCCGTCCGCTCGATGTTGGCCCGCGTGGTGTCGAAGTGGGCGTTGTTGGGGACCACTCTCCCGGCGCCGCCCATGACCTCGAAGAGCACCCGCTCGCTCGCCCGGCCCTGGTGGGTCGGCAGCGGCTCGCCGAAGCCGGTGACCTCGCGGACCGCCTCCCGAAGCCGCTCGAAGCTGTCGGCGCCGGCGTAGCTCTCGTCGCCGCGCATCATCGCCGCCCACTGCGCCGCGCTCATCGCGCCGGTCCCGCTGTCGGTCAGCAGGTCGATCACGATGTCGGCCGCCGGCACCCTGAACAGGTTCAGGCCGGCTCGCCGGAGGATCGCCTCGCGCTCCTCGGCCGTTGGGAGCCGAATGGGCTCGACCATCTTGATGCGGAACGGCTCGAACTCGGTTTTCATGTTTCTGCGTGGCCGCTCTTGCCGGGGTGGTAGACCGGGGCGGCGGCCGGCAACGGACGGAGAGTGCAAGTCGGATGGACGGCGGGCTCGGGAGCGATGGCGCGCGGTTCCTAGTAGAGCGCAGGAAGCCGGTCCGGAAGCCCCTCGCGGAGGCCCCGCCGCCATCCGCCGGCGATGCCTCGCGCCTCGCCGGCCGCGATGCGACGCGGGGTTCCGACGGGCCGCTACCGGCAGTCCGGATCGAGCGGCTGGAACGACGTGACGTTGAGGCGAAGCTCCCCGTCGCGGGCGAACCGAAGGCCCTTGACCTGCACCTTGTGGCCGTCGTGGTCCCCGACCGGAAACTCCCCGACGCCGAGCAGGCGGTAGCTCAGCGAGCCGAGCCCTCGACGCCGCGAGTCTTCGAGCTCGTCCTCGCTGGTGAACGCCCGCTCGGTGGGCTCGCCCTCGGTGGCGCGATCCAGCATCCACCCGCCGCCGCTGCTCGCCAGACACCCCACCACGGTCCGGAGCTCGATCGCCGCCTCCTGACCCGGCTGGGCCGAAACCACCGCGACCATCCCGGCAAGGATGAGCGGAACCGCGGCAGCGCAGATGAAACGCATCATGATCGGCACTACGGCGCCGGAAACCGCGCCCGACGCCCCCGGGCCGCCCACTTGTACCATGGCCCCGGAGCGCGATCAACCGGACGGCGCCCTGGCGGTCGGCGCCGCCGCGCACGAGCGGCGCCGACCGCACCGCGCTCCCAGGCGCAGCAACGACGACGCGGCGATGGGGCGCCGCGGCACGCCACGCTCCGTTCTCGCCCCGCGGCACCCGGAAGACCCGCGCCAAGACGGCCAAAGACGGGATAGAATCCCCCCATGAGGCAGTTGCTTCCGGTTCTGCTGGCGATCGGCGTCGCCGCGGGGGCCGCCGTGTCTCCCCTGCAAGCCCAGCGGCAGCAGCCCGGGGCGACGCAGGGCGGGCCGACGACCGGCGACGAGATGATGCCGCCGTTCGACCTGCGGTACTTCCTCGGCGACTGGGAGATCGAGTGGTCTCCCCTCGACACCCCCCTCCTGCCGGGCGGAAGCTACACCGGGGTCGAACGCGTCCGGCACATCGCCGACGGCCGCTATCTCGAGGTGACGGTCGAGCTCGAGGGGCAGGACCGGTCCCTGCGCGGCCAGGGCATCCTGTTCCTGGAGACCGGGCCCTTCGGCGCCCACCTCACCAAGTACGTGGTCTACGACGCGGGATTCGCGCTGCTGCAGCCGGGCCCCCTCGGCGGGGACCTCGGCGGCTACTACAGCCAGTTCTGGGAGACCCCGGCCCCCATCCGGCACGCCGGCGCCGAGCTGCTGATCCGGGGCCGGAGCTATCTCGTCTCGCCGTACGCGTACCGGGTCAACCAGGAGATCTCGGTGGACGGCGAGCCGTTCGTCAACTTCGGGGTCATGTGGTACACGAAGGTTCTGGAGGAAACGGGGCAGGAACGATGACGTGGAGACGGACACTGACGGCGGCCCTCGCGGCGCTCGTCGCGGGCGCGGCGGGCCCGACCGCCGCCGCCCAGGCCGACCTGACCGGCGACTGGGAGATCCGGCTGACGACGCAGACCGGCGTGACGACGTGGCAGGCGCGATTCGAGCAGGACGGCGACAGGCTCGGCGGCGAGATCGACCTCGGCGACAACGAGATCCTCGACGTGGACGGCACCGTCGAGGGCACGAAGCTGGCGTTCGTCATCGTCGTGCCCGACCTCGACGGCGACCAGCCCATCGACTTCGAGGGCGAGCTGACGGGCGACACCATCCAGGGCGCCCCGGGCAGCTTCAGTTGGTACGGGACCGGCGACTGGGAGGCGTCCCGCAAGTAGAGTCTGCGCCGTGGAGCGGCGCCGCCTCCGGAGGAGGCGCAGACTCACACGAGGGTTGTTCGGCCGCCAAGCGGAAGCGTCGGGCGGCGGTTGGCGGGCGAGGGGTTCCACTGGTCCTCCGGCTTGCGGGTCGCAGGGCGAATGCAGGGAGCCCGTGGCACGGCGCGAGGCCGGCCACGGGTCCCGGGAAACGGAAGGCAGCCATGAGAAACCGCTTTGCAGGTGCGTTGGCCGTTGCGCTGCTCGTGTCGGCGGCGCTCGTCTCGTTCTCCGCGTTCGTTCGCGCCGCCGAGGACGACATCGGCGGCGTCGTGACGAGCGCGAACGGCCCCGAGGAGGGGGTCTGGGTCATCGCCGAGACCACCGGGTTGCCGACGAAGTTCGTGAAGAGCGTCGTGACCGGCGACGGCGGCCGCTATCTCATCCCGGACCTGCCGGACGCCACCTACGACGTCTGGGTGCGCGGCTACGGCCTCGTCGACTCCGCCCCGGTGCAGGCGTCGCCGGGCGACACCGTGGACCTCGCGGCGACGGTGGCGGCGACCCCCGGCGAGGCGGCGGCGGTCTACCCCGCCAACTACTGGTACTCGCTGATCCGCCCGCCCGCGCAGGACGAGTTCCCCGGGACCGGGGACGAGGGCAACGGCATCAGCGCCAACCTCCAGCACCAGGACCAGTGGATCGACGTTCAGAAGCAGGGGTGCATGCTCTGCCACCAGCTCGGGAACCGCATCGTCCGCGAGATCGACAACCTCGAGCAGTTCGACTCGAGCCTCGAGGCGTGGAACCACCGGGTGCAGATGGGCCAGCGCGGCGGCCAGATGACCAACGTCATGAACCGCTTCGGCCGGACGCGGGGGCTGCAGATGTTCTCGGACTGGAGCGACCGCATCGCGGCCGGCGCGGTGCCCGAGGCGCCGCCGCGGCCGCAGGGCATCGAGCGGAACGTCGTCGTCTCGATGTGGGAGTGGGGCACCGACATCGACTACATCCACGACGAGATCGCCACCGACAAGCGCAACCCCGAGATCAACGCCAACGGCCCCGTCTACGGGGTCAACATCTCGAACGACGCGCTGACCATCCTCGACCCCGTCACCAACGTGGCGACGAGCCTCGACGTGCCGCTCGGGTCGATCCGGCCACGGTGCCGGGCATGATCGCGATGTCGATGCCGGCCCCGTCGCGGTTCTTCGGCGACGAGCTGATCTGGGACGACCCCGCCAACCCCCACAACCCGATGATGGACCAGAAGGGGCGGGTGTGGATGACCTCGGCCATCCGCAACCGGGCCAACCCCGACTACTGCCGCGAGGGGTCGGACAACCGGTTCGCCAGCTACTTCCCGCTCGACAACGGGTTCCGCTCGGCCGTCTACTACGAGCCCGACACCGGCGAGTTCGTGATGGTCGACACCTGCTTCGGCACCCACCACCTGCAGTTCGCCGAGGACGAGAACGACACGCTCTACTTCAGCGGCGGCGGGCAGGTCATCGGCTGGATCGACACGAAGATGTGGGACGAGACCGGGGACGAGGTAGCCTCGCAGGGCTGGTGCCCGACCGTGCTCGACACCAACGGCGACGGCGTCGTCACCAAGCCGTGGAACGAGCCGCCGCGCGGCCGGCAGGCGGCCGAGGTCGACCCCGCCCTCGACACCCGCGTCGTGGTCGGGAGCTACGGGGTCATCGGCGACCCCACCGACGACAAGGTGGTCTGGATCAGCTCCACCCGGTTCCCCGGCCGCCTGGCCCGCCTGCACGTGGGCGACAATCCGCCCGAGACCTGCGTGACCGAGATGTACGAGGTGCCGTCGGTGCTCGACCCGGACGTGCCGCGGGACAAGATCGGGTTCGGCTCGCGCGGCCTCGACATCGACCGCGACGGCGTCATCTGGACCGCCCTGTCGGGCTCGAGCCACCTCGCGAGCTTCGACCGCACGAAGTGCGCGGTCCACAACGGCCCGGAGACGGCCGACGGCCGCCACTGCGTCGACGGCTGGACGCTGTACCCGACCCCCGGCCCCGTGATCGCGGGCACCGACCCGCCGGTGCGGTCCGACTACCACTACTACAACTGGGTCGACCAGTGGGACACGCTGGGGCTGGGCCGCGACGTGCCCATCGCCACCGGGTCGAACTCGGACTCGCTGCTCGCCCTCGACCCGAGACGGGCGAGTGGACGGTCCTGCGCGTGCCGTATCCCCAGGGCTTCTTCACCCGCGGGCTCGACGGCCGCATCGACGACCCCGACGCCGGCTGGAAGGGACGCGGCGTGTGGGCCACCTACGGCGCCGCCGCCACCTGGCACATCGAGGGCGGCCGCGGCGTGAAGCCGGGCATGCTGAAGTTCCAGGTGCGCCCCGACCCGCTGGCGGAGTAGCGGCCGCGGCGGAACCCCGCGGCATTCGACCGGCGATGCACGCGGGGTTTCGCCGACGGCTGCCGATCGATTCTCCGTGAAAGGTCGCCCGCGCCGCGGTCGTCTATTCGTGTGCGGCCCGCTCCGTGAGGAACGTGCGCCCAGGACGACCACCCGCCGCCAGGGGGCGGAACGGCTCTGATCCTGGCGGGTCGATTGGACGCCGATCCTGGCGGGTCGATTGGACCCCGAGAGGAGCCGCGGCCACGATTGGCGGGCCGGAGCGGCACGGAGCCGCCGGACGGACGCCGACCGGGCCGACCCGATCCCGGCGCGGAACCGCCCCGAGAGCCCTCGCGGACCGGCGCCCGCGAGGGCTCTCTTCGTCATGCCAACAGGTTCGTCATGCCGGAAGCGACCGCCGTTGCGACGACCCCGGAGAGGGAAACGAGGGCCATGAGGGACCGGAAACAGTCAGTCAGGCGGCATCTCCGATGCGCGGGCGCCGCCGCATTGATGTTGCTCCTCGTCGGAGCGTCGATGAGCCGGGCGGGGCAGGACTCGGGCGCCATCGCCGGCGTGATCGTCGACGAGAGCGGCGGCGTGCTGCCGGGCGTGTCGGTGACCGCGGTGCCCGAGGGAGGCGGCGCCGTCCGCGCCGGCGTCAGCGACGGGTTCGGCGAGTACGAGATCGCGAACCTGCCCGCCGGCCGCTACCAGGTGCGCGGCGTGCTGCCGGGCTTCAGCAGCGAGATCGCGTACGTGGCGGTCGAGGCGGGGGCCGTCGCCACCGCGAACCTGCTGCTCGGGCTCGCGCCGCTGACGGAGACGGTCACCGTCACCCGGGCCGATCAGGATCTCGCCGCCGTGCCGCAGTCGGTGGCGGTGGTCGGGCGCGAGCAGATCGAGTTCGCGCAGCGACGCTCGTCGCTCGACGAGGCGCTGCGCGGCATTCCGGGGCTGTTCGTCCAGAACCGCCGCAACTACGGCCTGTCGGGAGGCATCGGCCTGAGCATCCGCGCCCCCGAGCCGCGGTTCGGCCTGCGCGGGCTCGCCCTCATCCAGGACGGCATCCCCATCACCACCGCCGACGGCACCACCGAGCCGGGCAACGTCGACCTCGGCTCGGTCGGCCGCATCGACGTCATCCGGGGGCCGAGCTCGGTGCTGTACGGCAACTCCGCCGGCGGGGTCATCAACCTCACCACGACGTTCGACACCTCCCGCCCCCTCGTCATCCGGCCCGACGTCCAGTTCGGCAGCTACGGCTACAACCGGCAGCAGGTCCGGGTGGACGCCGGGGGCGACGGGCCCACCCAGTTCATGACGAGCGTGAGCCGCTTCGAGACCGACGGGTTCCGCGACAACAGCCACGCCGAGATCACCCAGGCCAACTTCGTCGTGCGGCGCGAGCTGGGCGACGCCACCGAGATCCGCGGGGTGTTCAACTACTACGACAGCCCGTTCGCCGAGAGCGCGAGCTTCCTCAACGAGGAGGACGCCCGCGACCCCGTACGGCGGCGGATGGCGCGGGGCGTCGCCGCCGCCCGCAACTGGGGCGAGAGCGCGAACCAGGGGCAGGGCGGCGTCACCCTGGAGCACCGCTTCACCGAGACCCAGATGTTCCGGGTGACGGGCTGGGGCATGTGGCGCGACCTCGGCGCGGTCGGCGCGTTCCGGAACGTCGAGCTGAGGCGGAACGGACGCGGCCTGCGGTCGGAGTACGTCGGCGGCGCGGCCGCGGGCACCGCGGGCGTCGACTGGGCGGCGGGAGTGGACGTGGCATCCCAGAACGACGACCGCCGCGAGTTCGGACAGGTGGCGCCGGCGGTGAGCGGCGAGCGCGCGACGAGCGGCGACCTGCAGATCGACCAGACCGAGGACGTGCGCTCGGCCGGCCCGTTCGCCCAGATTGGCGTCGCGCCGACCGACCGCGTGCGCTTCACGGCCGGCGTGCGCTGGGACTACTACGACTTCCGGGCCGGCGACCGCAAGCTCGACGACGGCGACCAGTCCGGCGACCGCAAGATGGACGCGTTCAGCCCCTCGATCGGCCTGACCGTCGCCGCCGCCCCCAACGTCAACTTCTTCACGAGCTTCGCCACCGCCTACGAGACCCCCACCACCGTCGAGCTGTCGAACACGCCGACCGGCGAGGGCGGGTTCAACCAGGAGCTGGGGCCGCAGGACCTGCGCAGCTTCGAGGTCGGCATCCGAGGGCTGGCCGAGGCGGCGCGCCTGCGCTACGAGGCGGCGGTGTACGTGTCCACCGTGGACAACGCCCTCGTCTCGTTCCAGAGCCCGACCGAGGAGGTCTTCTTCCGCAACGCCGGCGAGTCGTCGCGCGACGGGGTCGAGCTGCTCCTCGAGTGGATCCCGGACCCCGCGTTCAGCACGCGGCTCGCCTACACGTACCAGAACTTCAAGTTCGTGCAGTTCGCGCCGGGCGGCAACGACTTCGCCGGCAACATCGAGCCGGGGTCGCCGCCGCACCGCGTCTTCGCCGGCTTCAACCACACCGCACCGTTCGGCCTGCGCTCGGGCATGACGCTCCGGTGGGTCGACGACTACACCCTCGACAACGCCAACACCGTGTTCAACTGGGCGTACACGGTGGTCGACCTGCGGTTCGGGTTCGACGCCACGTGGGGCGGCGTCGACGTCCGGCCGTTCTGGGGCATCGACAACCTGTTCAACGAGATCTACAACTCGTCCACCATCACCAACGCTTTCGGCAGCCGCTACTTCGAGCCTTCCCCGGACCGCGAGTTCTACGTGGGGCTGACGATCGGAGGGGGCCCCAGGTAAGCCGGTGCGCCGCAGGACGGGGACTCCTGCAGAACCGGGCGGGCGGGCGGCGCACCCGCGACGCGACCCGCGTCCGGGCGGGGACGGAGCGCCCCGTCCGCCTTGACGCGGGGCGGCCGTGCGGACACACTTAGGGGCTCGCTTCACGACATCCGTGTGAAGCAGGCGCCCCGACGACGCCGGCAGCCGGCGGATCGGGCGTGCCAGGCTTGTCGGCCGGGTGACCGGCCCGCCGTGCCGCAGCATCGAAGGGAGACCGGAACAGACTCATGGCCGTGCAACCGACGCGCGAAATCGACTTCGACCGGGCCAACGACGTGGTCCAGCGGTTCCAGAAGGAGTCGACCAAGTGGCTCTACGGCCTCGACGATGCCGCCCGCATCCTGTCGTGGGCTTTCTTCACGCTGCTGCCGTACACCGACAAGCTGAGCCAGAGCAAGCTGCTGCGGCAGCCCCACGTGATGTTCCGGGGGCCGACGGGCACCGGCAAGACCGACCTCGTCAGCGCCTGCGCGATGGCCATCGACGCCAAGTTCGAGCGCATCCAGGGCCTGCCGACGTACATGCCCGAGGACATCCTCGGCTACGAGACCATCGTCGAGGAGACCGACGGCTCGCGGAAGCTGGTGTTCAAGCCGGGCAAGCTGATGGCCCACATCGTCCTCATCGACGAGGACAACCGGCTGTCGGGCAAGACCAAGGCGGCGGTGCTCGAGGGCATGGAGGAGAGCTCGGCGACCCTCGCCTCGGACTACGGCAACCTCGCCGAGGGCAAGATGCTGCCCCTGTTCCCGCTGTCGTGCGACTTCAACGACATCGAGGGGCCCCGCTTCTTCATGGTCATCTGCACCGAGAACATCTTCGGCGAGGAGGAGGGCACGTTCGCCAACCCCGTGGCCCAGCTCGACCGCACCACCCTGTCCATCAACATGCTCGACCCCGAGGACGAGGAGGACGAGCTGAAGATCAGCGCCCGCAACGTGGTCGGGCGCAAGGTCGAGAAGCTGACCGACCTCTACGAGGTGCTCGACATCGCCCAGTACATCTTCGACAACGTCGGGATGTCGGACTACGCGCAGCAGTACAAGGTGCGGCTGATCCGGAACACCCGCCCCCACCGGGTCATGGGGCGGGCGGCGCGGACCGTCAAGGAGTACATCCGGGTGGGCATCTCCCCCCGCGTGCACTTCCACCTCGAGGCGGTGGCCCGGACCTTCGCCTTCTTCAACGGCGACATGACGATCACGCCGGACCACATCAAGGCGGTGGCGGGCCCCGTGCTCGCCCACCGCATCGTGCTGCGCGAGGGCATGGAGTTCTCCGTCGACAAGGACGACCTGCTCCAGCAGATCCTGCGGGACATGGAGGTTCCGCCGTGGAAGTAGAGGAGGTCTACGCCCGGTTCCGCGACATCAAGCACGGCATCCGGGCCCGCAAGACCTCCAACAGCATCCACTTCGGCGAGCACAAGAGCGGGTTCAAGGGGACCGGCTACGACATCGTCGGCGTCGACCAGTGGCGGCCCGGCCAGCCCCTGAAGGACGTGGCGTGGAGCCTGAGCCTCCGCACCTACCCGGAGAAGCTGTACCGCATCGAGCGGATGGAGCCCAAGGAGCTCCGCACGCTCGTCGTCTGCGACCTGTCGTACTCGACGCTCTTCCAGGTGTCGCAGGAGACCAACAAGGCGCTGCTGATGCTCGACCTCCTCGGCAACATCGGGCTGACCCGCGCCAACCTGCGCGACCCGGTGGGGCTGCTCGGCTACTCGGACCGCATCGAGCTCTACCTGCGCCCGAAGCTCGGGACCTCGCAGGTCTTCTACATGGCGTACAAGATCTTCGAGAAGCTGAAGCTGGAGCGCGAGCACCCGACCCGCCGGAAGGCCCACCTGAAGGTCGCCGTCGACTTCATGCTGGCCCGGCTGAAATCGCGGCATTCGATCATCCTGCTGACCGACCTCGTGGACCTCGTCAACGACCCCGACGCGGTCGACTTCAAGCAACTCAGCACGCTGGCCGCGAAGCACGATATGATCGTGCTCGTCCTCGACGACCCCGACGAGTTCCGGGTCAGGAGCCGGCTCGGCTACATCCGGATCTCGGACATGGAGACGCGCAAGCAGACCGTGATCTCGGCGCGGAAGGCGGGCGCGATCCGGCGGCGCATCGAGGAGACGCGGGCGTCGCTGCAGTACAAGCTGAAGCACCAGGCGGGCATCGACTCGACGGTGCTGACCGAGCAGAACCACATCGAGGAGCTGCCGAAGTTCCTGATGTCGCGCTTCGCGCGGTAGTGGAGCCTGCGCCGTGGAACGGCGCGGGCTCCGGTAGGGTTGGTCGGGGGCGCCAGGCGGAGGCCGCGGCGCGACGTTGCGGTCGCGTTCGGCGACGATTGGCGGGCGCGACCTCGCAGACTGGCAGGGAAGATCGGGTGACCATGACACGCCTATTCGCCGTCGCCGCCGGCCTCCTGTTGATCGCGCCGCCCCCGTCGGCCGCCCAGCCGCCCGACCTCGGCATGCCCGGCGCGGGCCTCGTGCGGGTCGAGACGCTGGAGCTCGAGCCCACCGTCGTCAAGACCGGTGACCGCATCACCCAGCGCTACCGGCTGCGGTTCCCCGACCTGATCCCGAGCGGCCAGGAGATCATCATCCTCGAGGACCGCATGACCCCCGAGGCGCTCCCGGTCCACCCGTTCGAGGCGACGGCGCTGGTGGTCGAGAAGGACCGCATCGACGACACCCACATCTGGGACTTCGTGTACGAGTTCCGGCTCGTCGACCCCAACAAGATGACCTACGCCCTGCCCAGCTTCAGCTTCTACTACCTGGTGCGGGACCTCGGCGAGGACATCGAGGACGCCGAGGTGCAGCAGGTCGACGGGGGGCAGGGGCTGGTGCGCTACGTGACGTCGATCACCGACGAGCCGCTGCTCGACATCCGCGACACCGTCGAGCTCGGCACGTTCTCGGGCCTCGCGACGTTCTTCCGCGCCCTGGCCTGGGTGGTCGCGCCCCTGCCGCTGCTCGTCTGGCTCGTGATGCTGGTGCGGTTCGCCCGCAAGCCGAAGGCGGTCTCGATCGAAAAGCAGCAGGAAGAGGACGAGCTGGCCCGCATCGAGGCGCAGATCCCCGTGCTCCCGTCGATCTGGGAGGCGCGCCGGGCGGTGGCCCGCGAGCTGTCGGCGCTGCGGCGGCTGCCCCGGGACGCCGGCGCGGACCAGCTCGGCGACCGCCAGCGGGCGCTGGTGCTGGTCCTGCGCGACTACCTGCAGGCGGACCTGCCGGGCCTGGTTCCCGGCGACACCGCGCTCGACATCCAGCGGCACGTCGACGGGCTGAAGGACAGCTACCGGAAGGCCGCGCTCGGGGTGCTCGCGGGCCGGCTCGTGGCCTATCAGCGGGGGCTCGAGACGGGGGCGCCGGCGCCGGTCGAGCACCCGGCGGGCGAGGCGCGCATGCTGGGCGAGGCGCTGTACCGGCTGCGCCCGTACGTGCGGATGATGAACAATCTGAAGGCGCTGGTGGGCGCCGCGTCGTCGCCGCGTCCGGCGAAGGGCTAGGAGCCTGCGCCGTGGAACGGCGCGGACTCCTGTAGGATTGGTCGGGCGCCCAGCGGAGCCGCAGGCGACAACGGGCGGGCGGGGAATCCGAGGCGCAGAGCGGCGCGGAGTGCTGTAGGGTTGGCTGGGACGCCCAGCGGAGCCGTCAGGCGACGATGGGCGGGCTGGAGACAGGTGACCGATCATGCTGATGCCCTGGTCCGAGTTCGTCATGTTCGTCGACGGCGGCGTCCGCGAGTTGATCGCGACCGACTTCGCGGCGATCCGGTACGGCGACGTCGGCATCGCGATGGGGATCGCGATCGTGCTCGGGGTCGTGCTCGCCCTGACCCTGGTGCGGCTGGCCGCGGTCAGCAAGCGCCACGTCCGCGAGCACTCGGGGCACGACATCGAGCCGGGGCACCGCAAGCGGCTCTGGATACGCGTCCTCCACACCGCGCCCAAGGCGCTGGCCGCCGGCGCCCTCGCCCTCCTCGTGTTCTCGGTCGCCGACCCGTTCCTCACCGCCACCGAGGAGGTCAGCGGCTACGTCGAGTCGCGGGTCCGGGTCGATCTGGTCGACACGTCCGGCTCGATGGCGTGGGAGTTCCCCGACACCAACAAGTCAAAGGCCGAGGTCGCCCGCGACGCCCATCTCGAGTTCCTCGAGATGCGGCGCGAGAAGAACGACCGCGTGTCGCTGTGGCTGTTCTCCACCTATCCCTACAAGGTGGACGACTTCGTCATGGACGACGAGCTGTACTACTACCAGGTGTGGGACGCGCCCTACGTCATGACCCAGCGCCTCGACAAGGCGATGGTCGTGCCCCGCGACAAGGTCCGCATCGTGCCCGCCGAGGGCGACACCAACATCATCCGGCCGCTGCAGGACATCGTGAAGTACTTCGACCAGGACGAGGCGGCGGTGGGCCGCGGCCAGAACCAGAACCGGGCCGTGCTCATCATCACCGACGCCGCCGTCGACGAGTTCCCGGACGCGGAGTTCGCCGAGCTGAACAAGCGCAACATCGTCCCCTACATCATCTACATCAACACCAGCGACGCGCGGACCGCGAGCTTCCTGCACCCCACCGTGCCGCAGCTCGTCGGGCAGATTCAGGAGTACGGCGGCGACTACTTCGACGTGACCGACGAGGACAGCCTGCTGCGCGCCTACCAGGCCATCGACGAGCGCGAGGCGGTGCGCATGGAGCTGAAGCACCGGGCCCTGAAGGTGCCCATCTACTCGCGGTTCCTGCTCGTGGCGATGGGGCTGCTGCTCGTGGGCATCCCCGTCGGGTTCGTGTCGGAGCTGCTGTGGGGGACGACCCCGTAGCGGGCGGCGTCCACGGAACGGAGACGGGCGGGCGCCCGAGGGGCGGCCCGCCACGACGAGACGCGCGGCGCTCGAGAGAGAAGTGACATGCGACTGACAGACCTGCTCGACAAGGAGCACTCCTTCCGGTACCTCGTCGGCTTCGTGCTCGCCCTGCTCTTCTTCGCCGGGGTCTCGATACCCGCGCGCAGCCTGACCGCGTTCTACACGAACCTGGAAGGGCTTAGCGCCAGCGTCGAGCGCGGCGACTTCGAGACGGCCGAGACGCAGCTCGCCGAGGTGTCCGCGTTCTACCAGGGCAGCCGGGCGTGGGGCATGCAGTGGTTCGCCGACTCGTACCTGTTCCGCGACTCGTTCCTCCAGCAGGCGTCCTACAACTACCTGACCGGCGACTACCGGACGGTGGTGGCGGACCTCGCCGACGAGATCGACGACCCGCGGGCGTCGCACCTGCTCGCGAGCGCCAAGTTCATGCTGGCGCGGCAGCGGTACCGGGCCATCAACCCCGAGGCCCCCGACGCCGCGACCCAGCGCGAGGCCATCATCCTCGAGGTGATGGAGACGGTGAACGCCGACTACGAGCGGGCGCTGCGCGGCGACCCCGGCGACCGGTTCGACTACAAGTGGAACTACGACCTGACCAGCAACGCCGAGGCGGTGCGGCGCGCCCTCGAGGCGCCCCGCGAGATCGAGCCGCCCGAGCTCGAGCAGATGAAGGGCGAGGGCACCCCGGTGCGCCGCCGACGCGGGTAGGGCTGGCAGCAACTCTGGCGTTGAGGACGGCTGACGGCATGTACAAGCGCAGCGACTGGAAGCGACTCGAAGTTCATGCGTCGCGCCCACTGTTTCACTCGGTCCGTTCACCGTTGGCCCGGCAGTCCTATCGCGAAGCTGCCAAGTTTGCATCGCAGACACGCAAGGGGTCGCTAGCGACGGACGCGAGGCCTCGTCTCGTCAAGGAAGTTCCAGCCGCCGACGCGCCCCGCCTGGACCACCGGCGGGGCCGCCGCGCGGTCGCGCGCCCTTGAGGGGCACCTCTCACGTACCAAATGGACACCATCAGCAGCCTGCTCCGGGAGAGCGTCGAGTTCGCCAACCCCGAGTACCTGGCGATCCTCCCGCTCGCGGGCCTGCTGCTCGCCTTCGGGCTCATCGTCTTCGCGCTACGGCTCCAGTTGCGGCCGGCCCGCACCGAGGGCTCGAAGTACCCCTTCCTCGGCCACGTCAAGTTCTGGTTCCTGGCCATCGTCGCCCTCGCCCTCGTGGCCGTCGCCGCCGCCCGGCCGTTCTGGGTCTACGGCGGCCAGACGTTCCGGCGAGGCGACGTCGACGTCGTGGTCGCCATCGACGCCTCCGCGTCGATGTGGGTCAAGGACCTCGGGCCCTCGCGCCTCGACCTCGCGGTGCGTGAGGCGCTGGGCCTCTACACCCAGGACATCCTGACCCCCGGCGACCGCACCGCGGTGTACGTGTGGGGCACCACCACCCTGCGCCGCGCCCACATGGCGTCGAACGCCGAGCGGTTCATCGAGGAGGTGGGCCGCATCGCCCCGCCCCTGAGCCTCACCGGCGACGCGTTCCCGTGGGACAGCGACATCGCCACCGCGTTCGAGTCGATATACCTGTCGCTCGACAACCAGGACCGCTTCGAGTCGGGCGACGACGACTGGCTGCCGGAGGAGCGCAACGACCGCGTGCTGCTGCTGTTCACCGACGGCGACTTCCTCATCGACGCCGAGCAGATGAGCCGGCTCGACACCGCCCTCGCCGAGTTCCGCCGCCGCGGCCTCGTCATCTACACCATCGGCATCGGCAGCCGCACCGGCACCAACGTCGACTCGGTCCTCATCGACTACGTGCGCGGCATCGACTACGACGAGACCCTCGAGCAGGACCTCGCGGGGCTGCGCACGCAGCTCGGCTTCGAGGGCATCAACATGGTCGAGCAGCGCACCGGCGGCCGCTCGGTCATCGTCGACAGCCCCCAGGTCGACGCCGCCACCTTCCTCCGCAACGTCATCGACTCGCACCGCAGCATCTCCTTCGAGCTCGTCCCCTCGGACGACCAGCAGGAAATCTGGCAGTGGTTCGTCATGCTCGCCATCGTCGTCTTCGTCCTGGCGATCGTGTTCTATTGACGGGCGGCGGGCCGATCGGCCACTGTCATTGTCCTCCATCCCCCCGGAGGCCCCTAGCCCCCTAGCCGAGTCGC
This sequence comes from Vicinamibacterales bacterium, assembly GCA_965207675.1. Lineage (GTDB taxonomy): Bacteria > Acidobacteriota > Vicinamibacteria > Vicinamibacterales > UBA8438 > JAJEEA01. The sequence continues at coordinate 1,086,315 of CBDBMY010000010.1, read as the reverse complement.
GCGCCGCACAGCCTCGCGGCGGCCGACACCGTGAACGGCGCGCCCCTGTTGCCCGGCTGCCTCCTCGTCGCCGACGTATTCACGCTGTAGCGGCACCCTCAGCCGGAACGTCGCCGCGCCTTGTTTGCGGGTCCGCAAGTGCGGCTTGCCGTTGTTGGCGCGTTGCCCGTTCTTCGATAATGGCCGCCGGCTTGGCGTGCCGTGGTGACGATGACGTCCGCCCCGGGCTGCTCTTGTTGTGCGCGCGCCTGGGCCCCGATGGATGGTAGCGTAGACATCCGATGAATGGTAGTCTAAACGTGCGATGAATTGTATCGTAGAAATTCGATGAACTGTAGTGTAGCCGGGTCATGAGAGATCGCCCCGAGACGGAGGGCTATCGGCCGAGGATCGTCGACGCCGAGCTGAACGAGCTGCTGTCGGACCTTCCCGCGGTCAGCATCGAAGGACCCAAGGGCGTCGGCAAGACGGAGACGGCCCGCCGGCGGGCGGCCACCCGCCACGAGCTGGATCGGCCCGGCGCGTCCGATCTCATCGAGGCCGACCCCGATCGGCTCGTGCGCGGCGCCGAACCCATCCTCATCGACGAGTGGCAGCGCTATCCTCCTTCCTGGGATCTGGTCCGCCGGGCGGTGGACGCCCAACGCAGGCCCGGGCGTTTCATCCTCACGGGATCGGCCTCGGACGACTTCGCGGGAACCCACTCCGGCGCCGGGCGCATCGTCACCGTGAGGATGCGCCCGCTGTCGCTTGCCGAACGCGGCGTGGAGACGCCGTCGGTGAGCCTGCGGGAGCTGCTCGCGGGCGCCCGGCCGGCGATCGACGGCCACACCGACATCGCCCTGGACCGCTACGTCGAGGAGATCGTGGCCGGCGGGTTCCCCGGCATGCGCGGCGCCTCGGGCCGTGCCCGGCGGGCCGAGCTCGACGGCTATATCGCCCGCATCGTCGACCGCGAGCTGCCCGATCAGGGCATCCGCACCCGCAATCCCGCCATGCTGCGGCGCTGGCTTCGGGCCTGCGCGGCCGCCACCGCCACCACCGCCAGCTTCGAACGGATCCGCGACGCCTCCACCGCCGGCGAGGGGGACAAGCCCTCCCGGTCCACCATCCGCCCCTACCGCGACACGCTGGAGCGCCTCGGCGTCCTCGACCCGGTGTTCGCCTGGCTGCCGGGCGGGGGACCGTTGGCGCGGCTGAACGTCTCGCCGAAGCACCACCTCGTGGACCCGGCTCTCGCCGCGCGGCTGCTGGGCATGGACGCGGGCGCCCTGCTCGAGCCCCGCCCGGCCGCCCCCGCGATCCCCCGCGACGGCACCCTGCTGGGCGCCCTGTTCGAATCGCTCGTCACCCAGAGCCTGCGCGTCTACGCCCAGGCCGCGGAAGCCGAAGTCAACCACCTGTGCACCTGGGGAGGCGAGCTCGAAGTGGACCTCGTCGTCGTGCGCGGCGACCAGCGCGTGGTCGCCGTCGAGATGAAGCTGACCGCCGTCGCCGCCGACCGCGACGTGAGGCAGCTTCGCCGCCTCGCCGACCGCATCGGCCCCCAACTGCTCGACGCCGCCATCGTCACCACCGGCGCCGACGCCTACCGCCGCCGCGACGGCATCGCGGTGATTCCGGCCAGCCTGCTCGGCCCGTAGGCGGTGACCAGCGCGGGCAGCGTCGTGTCGTGCAGGAACCGCTCCCACTGCTTCAGGCAGTCGGCCAGCGCGTCCGCCGGCAGCGGTATGTAGGCCCTTGTTTGCGGGTCCGCAAATGCGGCCCCTTACAATTGTCGCTAAGTCCTGTTTTCGATAATAACAGACGGCCGATCTGGCGCGGAACGGCTGGTGGCCCGGTTCGTAGCCGGTCCCGGCCCTTCGCGAGGACATGCACGGGCGCGACGGGCGGGGGACGAACGTCGCCGTCCTGACAGCTTCTGACATGGCCCCGTGCTATCGTCCCGCGCCATGCACCTCGCCGACGGCCGCCTCTCGTTCTCGGCCACCGATCTCAGCCGGCACCTCGCCTGCGGCCATCTGACGACCCTGCGCCAGGCCGTCGCACTGGGCGCAATCGAGGCGCCCCCGCCGTACGACGACCCCCGCGGCGACGTGCTGAAGCAGCTCGGCATCGAGCACGAGGCGCGTCTGCTGGAGCGGTTCGCGGCGGAAGGCCGCGCGGTGGAGGTGGTCACGGCGGCCGACACGCCGTTCCCGCACCGGAATCCGGCCACCGCCGCCACCCGCACGCGGGACGCGATGCGGCGCGGGGCCGAGGTCATCTACCAGGGGCGCCTGGAGGATGCGGACGGCCGGTGGAGCGGCTATCCCGACTTCCTGCTTCGCGTCGACGAGCCGAGCGCGCTGGGCGCGTGGTCGTACGAGGTGCTCGACGCCAAACTGGCCCGCGCCGCGAAGGGCGCGGCCGTGCTGCAGCTCCTCCTGTACTCGGACCTCCTGGCCCTGGCGCAGGGAGCCGCGCCGGAACGGATGCACCTGGCCCTCGGCGGCGACGGGCGCGACCACGCGAGCTTCCGGGTCGTGGAGTACTCGGCCTACTACCGCGCCGTCCGCCGGGGGTTCGAGGCACACGCCGAGGCGCCTCCCGAGACCTATCCGGAACCGGTCGAGCACTGCGGCCTTGCGAGTGGAAGCGGAGCTGCGCGGAGCGGCGCCGCGCCGACGACCACCTGTCGCTGGTGGCCGGCATCACCCGCGGCCAGCGGGCTCGGCTCGTCGAGCGGGGGGTGACGACGATGGTGGGGCTAGGGGCGCTCGACCTGCCGGTCGTCCCCCGGCTCGACGGCGTCGGCGCCGGCGCCTTGGCGCGCATCCGCGATCAGGCGCGCGTGCAGGACCGGGCGGGGCGGGAGGGCCGCCGCATCCACGAGCTCGTCACGCCGGTCGAGCCGGACAAGGGACTTGCGGCACTGCCCGAGCCGTCGGCCGGCGACGTCTTCTTCGACATCGAGGGGGACGCGTTCGCGGCGGACGGCGGCCTGGAGTACCTGTTCGGCGCCGCGGACAGGCACGGCGGGTACGACGCCGACTGGGCCCTCACCATCGACCTGAAACGGGGACGCAACTCGCCGGTTCCGCACCCGGCGGCGCTGGTACCGCTCGACATCGTCAACGACAGGGTGCTGCGGGAGAGCCTCGCAGGGCGTCGTGTCCACCAGCTTCGCGCCGAACGGCCAGCGAAGGGCGGCCTTCGACCTGCTGCGACGGGTGCCGCCGCGCCTGGGGCCGCCGGCCGGTCAGTTGGTTTCCGGACATCGGCCGGGTGAACGCAATCCCCGCCCCGATGAGCCGCACGGTGCCGCCGGTCATCGGCCGAGTGAACCGAATCCCCGCCCCGATGAGCCGCACCGTCGGGCCGACCGGCCACCGATCCGCCCGCGACAGACTCCCGCTGCCGAGGCAGGTCGAACGAACGGGTCGAGCCTCGTCGCCGGCGGCGAGACGCCGCTCGACGCCGTCCGGCGGCTGGCTGCGCGGCTCGACGGCTCGGTGCTCCCCGTACAGGGACCGCCCGGCAGCGGCAAGACCTACACCGGCACGCGGATGATCCTCGACCTGCTCGCCAGCGGGAAGCGGGTCGGGGTCACCGCCAACAGCCACAAGGTGATCTCCAACCTGCTCGGCGCAATCTGCGACGCGGCCGACGACGGCACGCCGGTCGCCGTCCGTGGCATCCAGAAGGCGAACGAAGCCGACGGCTGCCCGGACGAGCGCATCGTCCAGGCGGGCTCCAACGAGCAGGTGGCCGAGGCGCTGGCCTCGGGCGAGGCCAACCTCGCCGCCGGCACGGCCTGGCTGTGGGCCCGCGAAGAGATGGCCGGCGCGGTGGACGTCCTCGTCGTCGACGAGGCCGGACAGATGAGCCTCGCCAACACCCTCGCGGTCTGCCAGGCCGGCGCGAGCCTCGTCCTGCTCGGCGACCCGCGGCAGCTCGATCAGCCCATCCAGGGGGTGCACCCGCCCGGCGTCGCCGTCTCCGCCCTCGGCCACCTCCTCGGCGAATCGGCGACCGTCGACCCCGCCCGCGGCGTCTTCTTCGACCGCACGTGGCGCATGCACCCCGACGTCTGCGCCTTCACGTCGGAGCAGTTCTACGAGGGGCGGCTCCTCCCGCGCGAGGACCTAACCCGGCAGACGGTGGTCGGGCCGGGGCCGCTGGCCGGGCACGGCCTGCGCTTCGTGCCGGTGGAGCACGCCGGCAACACGCACGCCTCGGAAGAGGAGGCGGATCGCGTCGAGGCGCTGATCCGGGAGCTGCTCGACGACCGCGCCGCCTGGGTCGACCGGCAGGGCGTCCGGAAGCGGCTGACGCTCCGGGACGTCCTCGTCGTGGCGCCCTGCAACGCGCACGTCGCGACCCTGCGGGCGAGGCTGCCCGAGGGCGCGCGGGTCGGCACCGTCGACAAGTTCCAGGGGCAGGAGGCGCCCATCGTGCTGTACTCCATGGCCACCTCGACCGCCGACGAGGCGCCGCGCGGCATGGAGTTCCTCTACAGCCTCCACCGCCTCAACGTCGCCACCTCCCGCGCCCGTTGCGTGGCCGCCATCGTCGCCAGCCCCGCCCTCCTGGCGCCGCCCTGCCGCACCCCGGAGCAGATGCGCCTGGCCAATCCCTTCTGCCGTTTCCTGGAGCTGGCGTCTGTCACTTCGCGGCCGGAGCCGTCGGCGCGGCGGTCGCCTCGTGGGAGGGCTCCGGCGTGAATAGCAGGCGACCGACATTGGCGCGGAGCGGCGTTGGTGGGGTTCGCCGCCGGGTCCCGGCCCTTCCGGCGACGACGTGCACGGGCGCTACGAGCGGGACCGTGCCGAGGGACGGTATAGCAGGCGACCGACGTTGGCACGACCGGCGCCCTGGTTCGCCGCCGGTCCCGGCCGTTTCGGCGAGGACGTGCACGAGTGCAAAGGGCGCGACCGTGCCGACGGACGGTGGCGCGGAAGCGCGATTGGATGGTAGCGTAGGCGGCCGTTCGAGGAGACCCCCGGTCGACCGTCAGAGCCGATGCCGACGAAACGCGCCGTCCTCAACAAGCTGACCCGCGACGAGCTTCGCGTCCACGTCAACTACTACGACCTGGGCGTGTACGACCTCCGCGTGAGAGCGCAGCTCATGGACGCGCTGGCCGGCTCCCGGAGGGCCCGATATCGGCCGCGGACGAACGTCGAGCGGTAGCGAATCGATCGTCGCGGCGACCTGAAATCGGCGATCATGTCCGCTCTCCTCACCGGAGTGGGCCGGGTCGCTTCGGACCCCCAAACCGCTTGCGCTCAGGTCATCTGCTACGAGTCACACTTCGTCGTTGGTCTGTGGGTCAACTTGGCTCGCAGAGGATCCCTCCGACGGAATCGACGCGTGTGGCTTGGGAGACTGAGCGGCCCTTGGAGGGTGCAACACGGCTGATGAGGTTTGCGGAGAAGGTCAAGAAGGTACTCGCGGTCGGCTTTGTGGCCGGCATCGGGACGATAGGCGTCCAGGATGTCGACGCCGATGGATCGACCGACTTCACGGTCCGCGGCCGGCGGCGGCCGGTCGTCGAGCGCCCGGTCGAGCCGGACGAGCCCGACGGCGATGCGTCTCCGTTCTGCGTCCTCGACATCGAGACGACCGGGCTCAGGCCGGAACGCGACGCGATCATCGAGATCGCCGTCATCCGCAGCGAGACACGGGATGGCGTCACGCGCGAACAGGTGCTGAACGAGCTGGTGCGTCCGTCGGGGAACATCCCCAAGGGAATTCGCGAACTGACGGGCATCACGAACGAGACGGTGGCCGACGCGGACACCATAGACCGGGTGCTGCCGCGGGTCGCCGCGTTCGTCGGCGATGCCCGCGTCATCGCGCACAACGCCCACTTCGACCGCCGGTTCCTGGAGCACAACGCCCGGCTCATGGGAGCCACGTTCGCCGGGAACGAGTGGGTGTGCACGATGCGCATGGCGCAACGGGTACCGTTGGGTCGGCCGTACAAGCTGGGAGCCCTGGCCGAGAGGCTCGACGTTCCGGATCGGGGCAGCCACCGGGCGCTCGACGACTGTCGCGCGACGATCGGGGTGTATCGGGCAGTGCACCGGCTCCTCGGCGGAAGCGTCAGCCTTGCGCCCCTGGCGGCGCCCGACGACGGCCAGGCGCCGGCGGAGGTCGCGTACGACGCGGATCTGAGCGGGCAGATGTTCGTGTTCACCAGGTTCCGCGACGAAGTGCTGGCGGCGAGAATCGAGAACGCCGGCGGAACGGTCGTCGGCGGGATCTCCAGGAAGGTCACGACACTGCTCGTGGCGGACGCCGACGCCAAGCCCACCGGCAAGGTGAAGAAGGCCATCGAGTACGGTATAGCGGTCCGCACGAAGGAGAGCTTCGAGCAGGAGTTCTACATCGCTCAGTGAATCACCCGCATGGTCCGGACGCGGCGGAGTTCGCTGGCGGAGAAGGAACATGGCCAGGACCGTGACCCTGCGATTGGAGCAGGACGCGTACGATGAGCTGCGGGAGGCGGCGGCCGCGGAGCGGCGCCTGCTGTCGGACTTCATCGCCACCGCGGCCCTGGAGCGGGTCCGGGAGGCGCAGTTCGTCGACGACGGGGAAATGGCGGAGATTATGAACGACGATGCACTGGTCCGAAGCTTGCGGAGCGGGTCCTGGCAGGCTCGCCGACGCAAGGGCGACTTCGTCGCGTGAACATGACCGGATTGGGCTGGAGCGGAACATGCGAGGAGTGACGACTACCGAGGCCAAGGCGCGTTTCGCGGAGTTGCTGCGGGAGGTCGAGTACGGCGAGTCGATAGCCATCACCCGCCACGGGAAGACGGTCGCGCGTCTGATTCCGGCGGTTGACCACGGGCGCGCCTCGCGGGAGGAAGCCGTGGAGCGCTTCCGCGCATGGCGGCGACAACGGCCCCGCACCGGCGTGACCAGGGAGGAGATTCTCGCTGCGCGACACGAGGGCCATCACCGGTGAGCCGCTTCGTGCTCGACGCATTCGGTCGCGGGCCCTTGGCTGAACCGGAACCGTGGGTTCGGGACGGCGACGAAGGTCGCAACGGCCTGCGGCTTGATGCCACGGTTCCTGCGGTGCAGGCGGACCCAGGAGTCGAGCGCCCGCCGAAAGCCTCGATCGCGACCACCGGGGGGAGCCTCGCCGACCCGCGAGCAGAGTTCGGACCTTCAGGCGGCGTGACGACTTCCGGGGCCGTCGAGCCGCGCCAGACTGAGCCGCAGGCGGAGCGGCTTCAGTAGGCGGTTCAAGGTGGCCTGGGTCGGGTTGTGCCGCGGGTGAATCGCCCGGAGCACGTTCGGACCCGCCATCTGCGCCTGCTCGGCGAACTCCTTGACGCCCATCGCCCGAATCACCTTCCCGAGGGCGGTCTGGATCGGGACGCCCTCGTCCATGGCCGCGAGGAGGAAATCGCGCGCGAACTCGGGGTCGCGAAGGTCCTGCGCCAGTCCCTCGTTCCAGTCTCGGCTGCGTCGTGCCATGTCACGCCCTCTGCAGGTAGTCTCGCCAGTATTCCCGAGCGTGGCGGATGTCCTTCGCCTGAGACGCCTTCGTCCCGCCGGCGAGGAGCAGCACGAGCGATGCTCCGTCTCGGCCGAAGTAGATCCGGTAGCCCGAGCCCGTCATGACGCGCGCCTCGCAGACGCCGGCGCCCACGCTCTTGTGGTCGCCGAAGTTGCCGGCCTCGAAGCGAAGCACGCGGGCCTGGATGCGGGCCCTGACTGAGCGGTCGAGCGTCCCCAACCATCGCCGGAACGGGTTCTCTCCGTCGACAGTCTGGTACTCACGGACGCTCAGCGACATCGCGGACCACCGAGCATATATATCACAAATGATAATATACGAGCGGCCGGCGGCGCGGGCGGCGCCGCGCGGCGGGGGCGGTCCACGGGCGGTCCACCCGACCCTGTCCGAGGCCGCCAACATCTTCGTCATGGTCGACAAGGCCCCACCGCACGCAGTACAAGAGCCTCGCCGCCAACATGCGGCAGGCGCTGCCCAACGCCTGCTTCCTCGGCTTCACCGGCACGCCCGCTAGCACCGCTAGCACCTGCGCAAGGACGAGCTGGAACGGGCCATCGAACGGTTCAAGGACCGCGACGACCGGCTGTCGGTCCTCGTGGTCTGCGACATGCTGCTCACCGGTTCGACGCGCCGGTCGAGCAGGTCCTCTATCTCGACGCGCCGCTCAAGGAGCACACGCTGCTGCAGGCCATCGCCAGGGTCAACCGCCCACTCGGCGAAGAGAAGACCTACGGGCTCGTGGTCGACTGCTGGGGCGTGTCGGCGAAGCTGCAGGACGCGCTGGCCGTCTTCTCGACGACCGACGTGCAGGGGGCGCTGACGCCGAACGTCGACGAGCTGCCGCGGCTCGAGAGCCGGCACGCGGCGGCGATGAGGTTCTTCGGGACGGTCGCGGACACGAACGACCTCGACGCCTGCGTGCGGGCGCTCGAGCCCGAGGACGTCCGGGCCGGGTTCGACCTCGCGTTCCGGCGCTTCGGGCAGTCGATGGACATGCTGCTGCCCGACCCACGCGCCCTCGCCTACCACGCCGACCTGCGCTGGCTCGGCAAGATCCGCGGGACGGCGCGCGCCCGCTACCGGGACGATCGGCTCGACCTCTCGGGCTGCGGCGAGACGGTGCGCGCGCTCATCGCCGACGCCATCGCCGCCGACGGCATCCGGATCCTCGTCAAGGAGGTGCAGCTCTTCTCGCCCGAGTTCGACGAGAAGGTCGAGGCGCTCGGGACCGACGAGGCCAAGGCGAGCGAGATGGAGCACGCCATCCGCCACGAGATCAGCGTGCGCGCCGAGGAGAACCCCGCCTTCTACCAGTCGCTGCGCGAGCGGCTGGAGGAGATCATCGCCGCGCGGCGGCAGGAGCGGCTCGACGCGGCCCGCCAGCTCGAGCTGCTGAGCGGCCTGCGCGAAGAGCTGAGGGGCGAGCAGGCCCAGGCCGAGAACCTCGGGCTCCACGCGCGCGGCTTCGCCATCTACGGGCTGCTCGAGCAGCACCGGCCGTTGACCGCGCGCGAGGAGGCCGCCGCCTACGACGGGGCGAACCGCGACCTCGCGTCGCTCCTCGACGAGGCGGTCGCGCCGTTCACCGACCTCGTCGACTGGTGGCAGAAGGACGACGTGCAGCGGCAGATGCGCAGCCGCATCAAGCGGCAGCTCCGGGCCAGCGGCATCGCCGGCGACGCCGTGGAGAGCCTCGCCGCCGACATCGTGGACCTCGCGAAGGTGAGGACCGACCGATGAACGCGCCCGAGACCTCGGCTGTCACCGCCAACGGGACCGGCATGATCTCGTCACGGCCAATGACCGCACCCGGTGCCTCCGCCATCACCGCGACCAGGGCCGACCTCGCTTCGTCCCACCGCGGAGACGACCGATGAACGCACCCGAGAGCTCCGCGGTCACCTGGGGCGGCCGGCGACTGCCCTATGCCATCCGCCGTAGCGCACGGCGCAAGAAGACGGTAGCGGTGACGGTGGACGCTGGCGGGAGCGTCCTGGTGGTGGCCCCGGTGCGCCTTGCCAGCGCCCGGCTCGACGAGATCGTCACCCGCAAGGCGCCGTGGATCGTGCAGCGCCTCCGGCGCGCCGAGAGCCACGGCCCGCCTCCAGCGCCGCGCGAGTTCGTAAGCGGCGAAAGCGTGCGCTATCTCGGCCGGCACTACCGCCTGAAGGTGCATGCCGACGATGCGGGCGCGGCGAGGCTGCGCGGCGGCTGGCTGCACGTGCACGCGCCGGTCGGCGCTCGGCAGGCTGCCCACGTGCGCGCCGCGCTCGTCGCCTGGTTCCGGCGCCACGCGGCCGAGCGGCTGCCCGAGCGGGTCGAGGCGTGGCGGGCGAAGGCCGACGTCGCGCCGCCCCGCGTCGTCGTCGCCGACCAGCGGAAGCACTGGGGAAGCTGCGACCACCGCGGCACCATCCGCCTGAACTGGCGCATCGTCCAGGCCCCGATGCGCCTCGTCGACTACGTCGTCGTCCACGAGCTGGTGCACCTGCGGCACCGCGGCCACGGCCGCGACTATTGGCAAGCCGTCGGCCGCGTCATGCCCGACTACGAGCGGCGGCGCGAGGAGCTGCGGAAGTGCGGGTTCGCGCTGGCGTGGTGACCTGTGGACCGCGAAGGGGCCACCGACCATCGCGGTAGCAGCGATGGCGACCTCCGGTCCGGCCAGCTCCAGCACCCGTTCGAGCCCGTCCTCATCTGCCCCGGTTGCGGCGGTGGCAGCCTCCGCACCGGAACGCCACGGGAGACCCCGAAGACCCCGACGACCCCACCCGCGCCTGTCTTCTTTGGGCGTGCGGAACCGGCCCGGAACTCCGCCAAGCCTACTCGCGTCACAATAGCGTGATGAAACGAAGAAAGTCCGTCGTTCTCTTTCTGGGCGGCGCCGTCCTCGCGATCCTGGTTCTCGAGCTCACCGGCGGGGACGACGAGGGCGAGGTCGAGCGCCTCGCCGCCGTGCTCGACGTCCAGCCCGGCGACACCGTGGCCGACGTCGGTGCCGGCGACGGATGGCTGAGCATCGAGATGGCCGCCATCGTCGGCGAGTCCGGCCACGTGTTCGCCACCGAGCTGGCGGCGGACCGCCGCGACGCCATCCGGGCCGCCGTCGCCGCCGCGGGGCTCGACAACGTCACCGTGGTCGAGGCCGGCGAGCGAGAAACGAACCTCGCCCCGGAATGCTGCGACGCGATCTTCCTGCGCCGCGTCTATCACCACCTGACCGACACGGCGGCCACCAACACCAGCCTCCAGGCCGCGCTCAAGCCCGGCGGTCGCCTCGCCATCATCGAGCTCGAGTTCAACGGTCTCCTGCGCCCTCTCCGGGGATGGCCGCACTGGGCCGACGATGAGCAGGTGGTGACGGAGGTCACCGCGGCCGGGCTGACCCACGTCGAGACCTTCGACTGGCCCCTCGGCGCCCACTACGCGGCGGTGTTCCGAAAGCCGAGATGACGCGGCCTGCTCGAGGAATCCGAGAATCACTGGAATCGCTTCATGAAGACCACGATTGATATTCCGGCAAACGAGCTGTCGGATGCGATGCGCTTCACCCGGGCGAAGACCAGGCGGGAGGCGGTCGTGACCGCCATCGCAGACTTCAATCGCCGGCGACGCATGGCAGAGCTCGTCGAGTACGCCAGCACGTGCCCCGACATGATGACGGTGGAGGAGCTGCGGGCGCAGCGATGGGGACGGGCGGGAAGCCGGTGATCCTGACTGACACGTCGTCCCGGCCGTCCCCGCCGTCCCGCGGCGCGGGCTACTGGTTCCCCAAGTGCTCGCGGAGGAACGCCAGGGTGCGCGGCCATGCGTCCTCCGTCGCGCGCCGGTTAGCCTCCAGGCCTGTCTGGGCCTTCAGGAAGACGGTGGCTCCGTCGTAGACGATGCCCTCGAACGACCTGCCGGCCGCGGCCATCGCCTCCCTCGCCCGAGGCAGCGTGTCGGCCGTCTCGAGCTCGCCGCCGTACAGTGCGAGGATCGGGGCTTCGATTCGTTCGTAGTCCGATTCCAGCCGGGGCGCATCGCCGTAGTAGACGACAAGGGCGTCGAGCTCGGGCTGCTCGACCGCGTAGGCGAAGCCGGCCGACGCGCCCCAGCTGAAGCCGACGAGGCCGAGCCGCCCATCGGCGGCCGGCAGGCCGAGGGCCCAGGATCGGACGGCGTCGAGCCGGCGCGTGCGTGTCCCCGGCCCGATCATGGCGACGGCCGGGACGAGCCCGTCCTCGCCGCCGAGGATGCGCCCCTCGGGCGTCAGGCCCGACGGGAGGTCCGGGGCGACCGCGAGGAATCCCTCGGCCGCGAGGGCGTCGGCGATGCTCCGCACCCAGTTCCCCACCCGGTAGAGGTCGTGAACGACGACCACGACCGGCGCGGGCGACCGCTCGGGCCGCACCACCCAGGTGCGGACGGGCACCTCGCTACCCGGAACCGGGACGTCGACGAACTCGCCGCGCCGCGGCGACGCCGCGAGGTCGCCCTCTGCCGTGGCCCCGCTCGGCGGCAGATGGGCCGCGGAGACCGGAGCGGGCTTCTCGCCGCGGACGATCGTGCCCACCACCGTCACGAGGCAACCGATCTGGAGTCCGGCGACGGCGAGGAGAACGACGGGAACGGCTCGCATCATTCGAAGCCTCCTTGTCACCTTGGACGCGCCCGAGAGGTGGCCGGTTCCGGCGAGGCATGGCCCGCGACCCGCTCGAGGTGCCGGAGCGGCGGCCGGTCCCGGCGAGGCATGCCCGCGGCCCGCTCGAGGTGCCGGAATGCGGCCGGGTTCCGGGTGGTGGGGGTCCTGGAGGCGAAGGGGACTCCTCGCCGTAGGTGCCCTTCTCCAAGCGCCAGAGCGCATGCCGTACCCGACTCGGGTTCCTGCGAGACCGTCGGCGAGCGCCCCCTTCACCTGCGAGACCGCCGGGCCGCGCCGTCCCGCTCAGAAGCGCGACGCCTTGATCCAGGTGTCCGACCGCGCCCAGCTCGCGTCGAGGTCGGCGTCGACCGCCGCGTCGGTGCGGCCCTGGGCCTCGATGGCGGCCTTCAGGCCGAAGAGCGACCAGCCGTTGTGGGGATGGTCGGCGATCTCGTCGCGGTACACCTGCTCGGCCTCGGCGTGGCGCCCGAGCTCGATCAGGAGCGCGCCGAGCCAGTGCCGGGCCGCGAACGGCAGCGGCTCGGGCTCGTCGTAGACCAGCGCGTCGTCCAGCTCGACGGCGCGCTCGAAGGCGGCCACCGCGCCGTCGAGGTCGCCCCGCTCCCGAAGCAGCTCGCCCTCGAGGATGCCGGCGACGACGCCGAGCAGGGTCTCGGCGGGATGGAAGCGCATCCGGGCCTCCGAGGTCTCGGCGAGGTGGCGCACCCGGTTCAGATAGACCTCGGCGAAGTCGGCGGCGCCCTCGCGCAGGTGGGCATAGCCCTGCGCGAAGTCCCACAGCCCCGCCGAGACGTCGTCCTCGGGCCGGTCGGTCACCGCCAGCACCTCGGCGAACCGGCCGAAGCGCAGCAGCGTCAGCACGTGATGGGTGCTGTTGCCGGTCAGCCGCTGGAAGTCCTTGCCGGCCTGGATGGCGACGGCGCCCTGCCCGTCCATCGATGCCGCGAACAGCAGCATGTGCAGGTTGTGGGTCGGGTAGATGGCCACCCCCTCGCCGCCGCCGTCGGCCGCCTTCAGGTCCGAGTGCCAGGCGCGGAGGTTGGCCCGCACGCCGTCCGCCCACCGCCCGACCTCGTTCCAGGTGTGCGACGGCATGTGGTTGATGTGGCTCGCGCCGGGAATGGCGGTGCCGAGGTGCTCGGCGCACGCCTCGGCCTTGCCCGGATCGACCGTCGACTCGGTGGCGTGGATGTAGAGGTGGCAGGCGCCGGGGTGCTCGATGTCGCGCGCGAGCACGCCTTCCAACACGCCGTGCAGCCGCTGGACGTTGGGGTCGTTCAGGTCGCGCGTGCCCCGGCGCGGCTCGAGGAGGAACAGGGCGTCACCGTAGAGGCTCGCGGCGTCGAGGTCGTCGGGGTAGCGCTCGGAGAGCGCCTTCATCGCGTCCCGGTACGCCTCGTCCTGCTCGCGCCGCTTCGCCACGTCGAAGCTCTCGACGTAGCGCACCGACAGCGCGTCGATGTAGTCGCGCTCGCGCTCGGTGCCGTGGCCCGCCGCCGCAAGGGCCATCGCCTTCCGGACGGCGGCGTAGGCGTGAGGGGCCTCCGGGGGCCGCATCGGGCCGTTGAGGTACGAGCCCCAGGCCCAGGCCTCGCCCCAGTAGCAGATGGCGCAGTCGGGGTCCTTGGCCCACGACTGGCGGAACGACCGCACCGCGTCGACCTTGGCGAAGGCGTACATCAGCTGCATGCCCTGGTCGAAGAACTGCTGGGCCTCGGCGCTCTCCGAAGAGATCGGGAAGGAGTACGGTCCGAGCACGGCGGGCTGGTAGGGAATGGGCTCCCGGTACTGCTCGGGCAGCTCCGGCCCCTCCTGCGCGGTCATCGGGGTCGCCGCCAGCACCCCCGCCATCAGTGCTGCCGCGGCCATGACACGGGTGCCGCGCCAAGTCGGTTTCGTCATGCTCTTCCAGCCTCCTCCGAATCGGTTGTACTGCGGAGATCATACGGGACGGGACGGATCCGGTGGGCGTGAAATCGCGCCGCCGCAACGGCCGGACGCGCGGGGGCCTCGCTACACCGACACTTCCGGCACGTCGCCGTCCGCCAGCAGCTCGGGCTCGGTCGCGGCGCGGATCTCGTCGACGGACACGCCGGGGGCCCGCTCGATCAGCCGCAGCCCGTCCGGGGTCACCTCGATGACGGCGAGCGAGGTGACGAGCCGGTCGACGACCCCCTTGCCGGTCAGGGGCAGGCTGCACTCGTCGAGGATCTTCAGGTCGCCCCGCTTCGACACGTGGTCCATGACGATGAGGACCTGCTTCGCGCCGCTCACGAGGTCCATGGCCCCGCCGGGGCCCTTGACCATCGCACCGGGGATCATCCAGTTGGCGAGGTCGCCGGTCCGCGAGACCTGCATGGCGCCCAGGATCGCCAAGTCGATGTGTCCGCCCCTGATCATCGCGAAGCTCTGGGCGCTGCTGAAGTAGCTGGCGCCGGGCACCGCGGTCACCGTCTCCTTGCCCGCGTTGATCAGATCCGCATCGATCTCGTCGTCGGTCGGGTACGGCCCGATGCCGAGCAGGCCGTTCTCGCTCTGCAGCTTCACGTCGACGCCGGCCGGGATGTAGTTGGCGCACAGGGTCGGCATCCCGATGCCGAGGTTGACGTAGTAGCCGTCCTCGATCTCGCGGGCGGCGCGCGCCGCCATCTGCTCGCGGTTCAGTGCCATCGTTTCGACTCTCCCAGACGCGACAGCCTAGCAACCGGGCTTCCGGGGCGTCAACTCGGGATGGGCGCCAGATTCGTGAACACCTCCCGCACACGGTTGCTCAGTTCGCCGTACGGGACGGCTCCGGTCAGCTCCTTCAGCGCGTTTAGCGCAATACCCTTGCCATTGCCCCGCTCGCAATCGAGCAGCGCCTTGGGCACGACATAGAACTCCCACTGGTCCACGTCGAGCGGGTCGATTGTCTTCTGGCACCGGTGTTTCAGTAGACAGAAGACGTACACGTCGGCGTTTCGCTTCGCCGAATCATGCTTCTTGTACTTTCCGGTCTCGGGGTTCCAGGCGGATTCTCTCCGAGCGATGTCGAAACTGATCCTCGAGAAATCCCTCTGCTCCCACGACTGGATGTAGGCCGCGCTCTTGACTTCGACCGTCCCGCAACTCGGCACTTCGAGATCGAACGCACCCCACTCTTCGCGGGGTGCCACGGTCAGCTTCATTGCGCTGGCCACCAGAAACTCCGCCAGAACGCCGCGCTCGACGTTGCTCACAAGATCGGACCCGGACCATTGCCAGTAGGCCAGAAGTGTGGGACCCAGCGATTCGCCCCCTCGCGTGAACGGCTCGCTGTCCGATCGGGGTTCGGGCTTGATGCGTGGAAGTCTCTTGGTCATCCGCCTCTTGATGCGCTGACGCCTGCTTTTGAAGGGTGCGAACCCTGGGAAACGGCCCAGCCTGTACAGCTTAACCCGCCAAGTCGACGAGGGCGGCGGTGTACATCCGCAGGTTCAGCCGCAGGCGGTCGACGGTCATGAACTCGTGGTCGCTGTGGCCGGTATAGGGCTCGTCGGGCATGGCGGGACCGAAGTTCACGCCGTTGGGCAGCAGCCGGGCCTGGGTGCCGCCGCCCACCGAGATCGGGCCCGGCGCGGGCCGGCCGGTGTAGTGGCGAAACACGTCGAGCAGGACCGGGACGTGCGGGGGCGAATCGACGTAGTAGGGGTCGCCGATGTCGGTGGCGCACTCGAGCGACACGCCGGTCTGCCGCCGCCAGGCGTCGAGGGCGGCGCGGATGGTCTTCTCCACCGCCGGCCCGGTCCGGCCGGCGGGGCGGCGGATGTTGATGGCGGCGACGAGCCCGCCGCCGTCGGCCGGGGTCAGCGTGGCGAGGGTCAGCGTCAGCCGGCCCATGACCTCGTGGGCGTAGGCGAGCTCGCCAAAGCGCTCGGCGTGGTGCCCGGGACCGACGAGGTCGTTGACGAAGCGCACCATCGACCCCGCCGCCGTCGGCGGCCACGGGTGGCGGCCGAGAAGGGCGGCGAGCTGGGTGATGGCGTTGCGACCCGTCCACGGCGCGGACGAGTGCGCTGCGACGCCGCGGGATCGGATGCGGACGGTGTCGCCTACCGCATCCGTCGCCACGGCCGCGACGCCCCGTTCGACCTCGAACCGGCCAACCTCGGCCTCGCCCGCGTCCCGAGCGAGGGCGGCTGCGAGGGTCTCGTCCGCGCCGGCGACGACCGCCTCGGCAGAACCGGGCACCTGGGAGAGATAGCCACCGCCCGTGAACGACACGAGCCGCGGCTCTCCCGGGGAGACGGACGGCGCGCCGTCGCGCAGGGTGACGCGGATCGCGCCGGCGCCGAACTCGCCGGTGACCACGGGATACAGGGCGTCTAACGCGATGTTCAGCGGCGGCGGCGTCCAGCCGGCGAGGAACTCGCGGAACGGGGTCCAGTCGGACTCCTCGTGCAGTGAGACGATCAGCTCGACGCGTCGGCGCGCCGGCAGGCCCGCGTCCCGTAGCGCCCTCAGGCTGTAGAGCGCGGCGGCGACGGCCCCCTTGTCGTCCTCGACCCCGCGGCCGAGCAGGCGCCCCGGCTCGGCGTCGTGGTCGAGGGTGAACGGATCCGTCTTCCAGGCCGCCTCGTCGGCGGGCCGCACGTCGGCGTGCGTCAGCAGGCCGAGACGGTCCGGCGACTGGCCGACCCCCAGCACCAGGGCCGCCCCGTGGTCCTCGAAGTCGAGCCCCAGGCGGGCCGCGGCGTCGGCCACGTACGCCTTGAGACGGACGAACTCGGGGTTCCGGGCGTTGGGCACGCCGTTCTCGACGACGGTGCGGAAAGCGACGAGATCCGCCAGGGTGTCGACGACCGCGTCGAAGTAGTTGGCGACCGCGCGGTCGGCGGCGGCACGCGCCGGCGCGGTCGGCGGAGAATCGGGGGACGTGGGCGCAGACGTGGCGTCGGTCATGGACTGAGGAGCGTTGAGATTATGTGCCGAACCGCGCGCTCGGGAGCCGCCGGCCGATCGAAGGACACCGGCCGGTGAAGCCTGACTCCTGACCGGGTGGTAGTAGGATGTGCCGTTTGCCGCGGGCGGCCCGATGCCCCGCGCCACGCCCGCGGCGGCAAGCACGCCGGGACGAGGAATGACAGCACGAGAGATTGCCGTTTCGGGCCGACCGCACGGCTCGAGCTTCGGAAGTCGCCGCCGGGCAGCCCGGACCCCCGGAGAAGCGCAACCGTGAGGCCTGACCGTCCTGATCGTCCACCGCCCGATGTCCCGGAGTCGGCCATGTACCGCCGCATCTGGGCTCTCGCGTGGCCGACGCTGCTCTACAACGTGCTCGAGCTGAGCCTCGGGGTGGCCGACCTGCTGATGGTACGCGGGCTCGGGTTCGAGGCGACGGCGGCGATCGGGCTGACCCGCCAGATCGCGTTCCTCGTCGAGGCGTCGGCGCTGGCCGTCGCCACCGGGGTCATCGCCCTCGTCAGCCAGGGCGCCGGGGCCGGCGACCGCCGGCAGGTCGAGGGCGTGATGCACCAGGGCACGCGCCTCGTGCTGCTGCTGAGCCCGCCCATCACCCTGGCGGGCTACCTGCTGAGCCGGCCCCTGCTCGTCGCGATGCAGGCGGACCAGGCGGCCCTGGACCACGCCGTCCCCTACCTGCACATCTACTTCCTCGGGACGGTGTTCCTGTGGGGCACCGTCATCCCCGCCGCGATCTTCCGCGGCGGCGGCGACGCGAAGACGCCCCTCAAGCTCGCCAGCGCCGTCGCGGTGCTGAACGTCCCCCTGAACTACATGTTCATCTTCGGGGCCGGGCCGTGGGCGCCGATGGGCGTCGCGGGGGCGGCGGTGGGAACGGTCGTGGCCCGGGCCATCGGCGCCGGCCTCTATCTGGTCCTCCTGACCCGCGGCACGCGGCACGGCCGGGTCCGCTTCCGGCCGCTGCTGGGTCTGGACTGGCCGCTGATTCGGCGCATGCTGAGGATCGGAATGCCGCCCGCCCTGTCCAGCGTCGCCCGCAACGGCGCCCGGGTCGTGTACCTGGGCCTGTTGGGGGCCGGCGCCCTCGGGGCGTCGATGCACGCGGCGGCCGGCATCGGGATGCAGGTGCGGCTGGTCAGCGTGCTGCCGGCCCTGGCGTTCCAGATCGCCACCACCACCCTCGTGGGCCAGGCCATCGGAGCCGGGCGGCTCGACCGGGCCGAGGCCCTGGGGCGCCGCAGCGTTCAGCTCCTGTCGCTGATCATGGCCGGGGTGGTGGCCCTGACGTTCGCGTTCGCGCGGCCGCTCGCGGCCCTGTTCATCGCCGACCCCGAGGTCGTGCCGCTGGCCGCGACGGTGCTGCGTTGGTTCGCGGTGGCGCAGTTCTTCAGCTCGGTGAGCATCTGCGTGCAGGGCGTGCTGACGGGGGCCGGGGACACGAAACCGATCCTGACCTACACGATGATCACGCAGTGGGGGCTGCTGCTGTCGCTGACGCTCGTCGCGGTGGTGGCGTTCGGCTGGGAGCCGGAGGGACCGCTGCTGGCGTGGGCGGCGGCGCCCCTCGTGCAGCTCGTGCTGATGCAGCGGCGGTTCCGGTCGGGGCGATGGAAGCAGCGGCACCGGACCTGACCCCGTCCGCCGACTCGACCCGTCCCTCGCGATCGCCGAGCGCCGAACGTCCTGCGTGGAGTCGCGCCGGCGGTGGCCGGTAGCCGTCATCCGCCCGGATGCTGCGCGCGGTAGTCCCAAGCCTCGGGATCGCCGACCCACTGGTCGAGGCCGACCTCGCACCTGACCCGGCGGACGGCGATGGTCTCGCGCAGGATGCGCTCGTTCTCGCCGACCCGGCTCCGGTCCCCTTCGCGGTGATGAAGATGGCAGGCCAGGGCCACCCCCCGCAGGTTGCGGCGCAGGCGCCCGAGGTTGCCGAGCCGCACTGCCAGCTCGTTGTCCTCGCGGCCCCAGCCCCACATCGCCTCGTTGAAGCCGTTGACGGCCAGCAGGTCCCGGCGCCAGAAGCCCTGGTGGCAGCCGCGGACGGTCATCGGGTCGCGGTGCGGAGGGTTGAGCAGCCGAGCCGCCGCGATCGGCAGGCGAACGAGCCTCGCCCGCCGCCGGACGCCGGGGCTGAGCACCGAGGGCCACCAGCCCGGCTGCGCGGTCATGACCGCGCTCGCCTCCGGCCCCAGGGGAATGCGCGACCCCTGGCAGAAGCAGCCCGGGTCGCGCAGCCGGCCGTGGTCCTCGACGCAGCGCGGATGGCACACCATGTCGCCGTCGAGGCTCACGATGTAGTCGCCGGCGGCCCGGGCCATGGCCTTGTTGCGGATGCCTCCCAACCGGAAACCCTCGTCGGGGTGCCAGACGTGGTGCAGCGGGCAGGGGACGGCCGCCCGGTGGCGCTCGACGACGGCGCGGGTGTCGGGCCCGCTGCCGTCGTCGGCGACGATGATCTCGTGGGGGACCTCGGTCTGCCGGCGCAGGGCGCTGAGGCAGGCGTCGAGGGCAGCCGGCCAGTTGTAGGTGGCGACGACGACGGAGACCGTGGTCATGAACGGCCGCCCCGCGGGTGCGCTTCTCGCCGACCTCCGCGACCGGCGAGGACGGAGACCGTGGTCATGAACGGCCAGCCCGAGAATCGTCGCCGACCGGCTCTGCTCCCTGCCCGGCGGACGGGCCAGGAGTCCCTGTCGTTCCGCGGCGCGGACCCTCGGCGTCTCGGTTTCGAGATGGGGCGACGGCACGAGCTGCCCCAGGCGCTGTCGTGTCACGACGCGGCCCCCCGGCGTCCCGGTAGAGCTCGTAGAGCCGCAGGCGCTTCATCACCGTGCTGTGGACGGTGATCCAGGCCGCGATGACGCCCGGCCAGCCGTCGAGGACCCCCCGGCGGAGCACGAGGTCGCGGACCAGGTACGCGGGCAGCGACAGGAAGGTCCCCAGCAGCCTCGGCTTCCTCCCTCGCTCGAACGCCTGCCGGGCCCACAGGTCGATGTAGCGGCAGGCCTTCTCCTGGTGATGGGCGACGCTGGCGTAGCTGTCGTGGACGAGGGGCGCGGTCAGGCGGTGGGTGCGGCAGCCGGGGGCCGGCCGCAGGCGCTCGTGCACCTGGTCGGAGGTCCACGCCGCGCGGCCCTTCCGGTAGCAGCGCCAGATGTGGTCGCGCGCGAACGGGCGGTAGTGGTTCATCGTCCGGCCGCAGTAGCGGGTGCGCCGCGAGAGCTGCAGGGCGTCGGCCCGCTCCAGCAGCCCCGGCAGCTCGTCGCGGCACTGCCGCTGCAGCTCGTCGCTCATCCACTCGTCGGCGTCGAGCATCAGGATCCACTCGTGGCCGGCGTCCTCCTCGGCCCGCTGGCGCGTCGGCCCGAAGCCCAGCCACTCGCGGTCGAGCACGGTCGCGCCGTGCGCCGCCGCCACCTCCGCCGTCCGGTCGGTGCTGCCCGAGTCGATGACGATCTTCTCGGCCGCGAAGGGGACGCTGTCGAGGCAGCGGCCGATGTTCGCCTCCTCGTTCCTGGCGAGCACGATCAGCGAGAGAGGCAGGACGCCGTCGGCCCGTTCATCCATGGCGGCAGCCGTCGCGCGGGGGCGGGGAGCCGGTGGCAAGCGTCCCGTATCCGACCGGCGCTGCGTCCCTTCCGGACGGGTGGTGGCCGGGCTGCCTCGGCTCACGGGCGCCCTCGTGCCGCCCTCCGCGCCCGAGCCCTGCCGGGTGCGGCGCGACGCGCGGCTTCACCGCGGACGCCCGAATCGATCTCACCCCACCGCGTCACTCGACGTTGTGGTAAGGCGGCCGGTTCTCGACGTAGGCCATCCACATGCAGTCGAGCATGGTCCACAGCACGTCGAGCTTGAACTGGAGCACGTCGAGCATCGCCTCCTGCTGCTCGCGGGTGCGGCAGTAGTCGAGGGTGATGTTCAGGCCGTGCACGACGTCGCGTCGGGCCTCGGAGAGCCGCTTGCGGAAGTAGTTGTAGCCCTGCTCGGAGATCCACGGGTAGTGCTGCGGCCAGTTGTCGAGCCGCCGCTGGTGGATCTTCGGGGCGAAGAGCTCGGTCAGCGACGACCCCGCCGCGACCTGCCACGGCTGCCGCCGCGCGAAGTCCACGTAGGCGTCGATGGCGAACTTCACCCCCGGCAGGAGGTGCTTCTGGGCCCACAGGTCGTCGCGCGAAAGGCCGACCGCCTCGCCGAGCTCCAGCCACGCCTCGATGCCGCCCTCGGCGCCGCCGCTGCCGTCGTGGTCGACGATGCGCTTGACCCACTCGCGCCGGACCTCGCGGTCGGGGCAGTTCGACATCAGCGCCGCGTCCTTGACGGGAATCGACACCTGGTAGTAGAAGCGGTTCGCCACCCACCCCCGGATGGCCGGCCGGTCGAGCTCGCCGGCGTGCATCCGGACGTGGAACTCGTGGTTCACGTGATAGTACTTCTCCTTCGCGCGCAGCTTCCGCTCGAACTCCTCGCGCGACCACGGCGCTCGCTCCACGTCGCTCACCTGCTCGGCCTCCCCGGGTTTCCGCTGGTGGCGTCAGGCTAGCACGATCCGCCCGGGGCTGTCTCCGGGCGGCCCCCGCATTTTTTTCTTGCGCGGCCCCGTCCCTCTGTGTATAGTCTGATTTTCCGGTTGACACCCTTTGACAGAAGGAGCGAGAACATGACCTGGACCAAGCCCGAGATCAGAGAGATCGCCCTCAACATGGAAGTGACTCTCTACGTCACCGCTCGCTAGACCGACCGGGGCGCCGTCAGCGGCGCCCCCGTTCGCGTCTTGGGGTATACGACGTCTTCTGGTCTCGAACCAGGGATAACGTGTTCCCCGGTTCTGTTGCGCGTGTGCGGCTCTGCCGCGCACGCGCTCTTTTTTTGTACCCGGACCCGCGCAGCCGACGCCCTGACCGGCGGCGTCACACCAGACGCGACCCACGCCCACGGGAGACGACATCGATGGCTGATTCTTCGGCGCAGAACCCCTTTGCCTGCTCCGTCGTGCTGCGGGCGTCCGGCGCCGAGACCGTGGAGGTGACGCGCGACCGTCCCTGGGGCGGCGCCGACCGCCGGTTCGACCTCTACCGGCCGCCCGACGCGGCCGGTCCCCTTCCGGCCGTCGTCCTCGTGACCGGCTTCGCCGACCCCGGCTTCAGGACCATCGCCGGGTGCGCCTTCAAGGACACCGCGCCGTTCAGCTCGTGGGCACGGCTCCTGGCCGCGTCCGGCCTCGCGGCGGTGACCTACTCCAACGCCGATCCGGCCGCGGACGCGCCCGCCGTCCTTGCGTACCTCCGCGGTCACGCGGACGAGCTGGGCATCGCCCCCGGGCGCTTCGGCCTGTGGGCGTGCTCGGGCCATGCCCCCAACGCCCTGGCGGTGCTCGGCGGGACGCCGAATCCCGCGATCCGGTGCGCCGCCCTGTGCTACGGCTACATGCTCGACGTCGAGGGCTCGACCGAGGTCGCGGACCTGGGCCGGCGGTTCAAGTTCGTCGTTCCGGACGTGGCGGCCGACGAGATTCCGTCCGACGTGCCCCTGCTCATCGCCCGTGCGGGCGCCGACGCCACGCCCGGAGTCAACGCGTCCATCGACCGGTTCACGCGGTATGCCGCATCACGCGCGCTCGATGTGGACATCGTCGAGCACCCGACGGGACCGCACGCCTTCGACGTGCTGGAGGACAGCGACGCGTCGCGGGCCGTGATCCGGCGGGTCGTCGGTTTCTTGAGAGATCGCCTGCTGGCGTAACCCCTCTACGGCGCCGAACCCGGCGACAGCGCGAACGTGATGATGGTATCGGTCGCGATCACCGTCACGTACTGCCGCCCGTTCACCGCGTAGGTCATGGGGCTCGACCGGATGGGCCGCGGCGCCTCGTACCGGAAGAGCTGCTCGCCGGTCCCGGCGTGGAACGCGTAGAACGCGCCGTCGTCCGCCCCCTGGAACACGAGGTCGCCGGCCGTCGCGAGGTTGCCGCTCGCCCCGATGTGGGTGAGGGCGGGGAACACCTGCTGCCACGCCTCCTCGCCGCTCGCCGGCTCGTAGGCGGTCAGGGTGGTGGTCGGCGTGAACGCGGGAACGCGGCTGATCTCCTCGAAGTTGCCGCTGTGGCCGAGCCCGTGCGGCCCCGGCCGGAGGCTGTCGCCCAGCGGCCTGACGATCATCGAGACGGCGGCGTTCTTGCCGGTGACGTAGAGCAGGCCGGTGCGCGGGCTGAACGCCGGCGAGCCGAAGCTCGAGCCGCCGTGGGCGACGATGAGGTGCTCGTTGATGGAGTACGGCGTGTAGATCTGCCGGGTCTGCGCCTGCAGCTCGGGGTCGTCGAGGTGCACGAACGTCGCGCAGAACGGGGTCATCGGAATGCCGCGCGCGTTGTGGGGAATCGGCTGGGTCGGGTAGACCACCTCGCCCGGCACGTCGGTCTCGGTGGGCACCGCCGTCTCCACCATCGGGTTGATGGGCACGCCGGTCTCGCGGTGCCAGAGGTAGAGCAGGCAGTTCTTGCCGGCGGCGCCGACCCCCTTGATGGTATCGCCGTTGCGGGTCACGTCGAAGAGCACCGGCCCGGTCACGTGGTCCCAGTCCCAGAGGTCGTGGTGGATGGCCTGGTAGTGCCAGCGCAGCGCCCCCGTCTCGAGGTCGAGGGCGACGGTGGCGTTGGTGAACAGGTTGGCCCCGGGGCGGGCCGAGCCGTCGTAGTCGGGCGACGGGTTGCCGGTGTTGAAGTAGACGAGGCCCAGCTCGAGGTCGATGGCGGGCTGGGTCCACACCCCGCCGCCGGCCATCTGGCCGTCGCCCCACGTGTCGCGCGTGATCTCCCAGCCGTCGTCCTGGGGACGCTGGGGGATGGTGTTGAACACCCACCGGATGGCCCCGGTCTCGGCGTCGGTGGCGATGACGAGGCCGCCGGGGATGTGGTTCTCGGAGTTCGAGGTGCCGAGGTAGAGCGTCCCGTCGTGGTAGGCGGGGGCGCTCGTGATGCGGTAGCCGATGTTGTGGGGATCGAGGTCCGGCGGATAGGCGTCCGGGTACTTCGCCTGCAGCGCGAGGGCGACGACCGGCAGCACCCCGCCGTCGCCGTACGACTCGACGAGCTCGCCGGTGCGGGCGTCGGCCGCCACCAGGTTCGGCCCGGTATAGGCGTAGATCTTCCCCTCGGCGTACGTCGGCCCGCGCGAGCGGCTCTGGCGGGCCTCGTCGAGCTCGAGCGTCCACACCGACTCGCCGGTCGTCGCGTCGACGGCCACGACGCTCGCGCCGGCGTGGAAGTACATCAGGCCGTCGACGACGAGCGGCGTCACCTGGCCGACGTTCACGCCGGCCGGCACCGCGACCGACCAGAGCTCGGTGAGCTGCCCCACGTTCCCCGCGTCGATCTCGTCGAGGGCCGAGTAACGGCTGTTGGCGAGGTCGAGGTTGTGACTCGTCCAGTTGGTCTGGCCGCCCGCGGTGATGTCGGGCGGCGCCGCCCCGCGCGTCGTCGTGCCCTGGGCCGCGACCCCGGCCGCGCTCGCCGCACCGACGGCAAGCGCCACTATGGCCGTCACCAGCCCCTTCGTGCGGTTCCCTGAAGTCATCGGTCTCCTTCCGGTCGGTTCAACAGACCGCAACGGAAGCCCCCTGCATTCGAGCTGCGATGCGTCCCGCCCGAGCTTGGCAAGCATCACCTGCGGCTCAGATCGCCGCCCAATCACACCCGCCGGGGAACTCGCGCGTGACCGCCCATTCCAGGTTGCGCCGTGCATAGACCCGAACCGTCATGGTCGGGGTCCGTTCCCCCCCTATCACGAAACGCGAGGTGACGTTCCCCAGAACAGCATGTGCTCGCGTCACGCCCTGTCAGGCGGGCGCCTCGGCGTCTGCTGGCGCTTCCGGGCGCGGCGCAAACGCCGGGTCCACCACGGCCGTCAGAGCGTGATGTCCATGCCATCGTACGCGATCTCGATGCCCGCCTCGACGAGGGCCGCGTGCTCGTCCGACTCCTCGTCGAGTATCGGGTTGGTGTTGTTGATGTGGATGACGATCTTCCGCGGGCAGTCCAGCGACACCAGGGTCTCGACCATGCCCCCGGCCCCCGACTGGTTCAGGTGGCCCATGTCCTGCGCCCGCTTGTCGCTGATGCCCTCGCGCGAGAGCTCGTTGTCGGTCCACACCGTGCCGTCGACGAGCAGGCAGTCGGCCTCCTCCATGTAGCGCCGGACGTGCGGCTCGATCTCGCCCAGGCCGGGGGCGTAGAACAGATTCCGGCCGGTCGCGGTGTCGGCCACCCGCACCCCGATGTTGTTGCCGGGAATGGGGTTGTGCCGGTGCGGCGAGTAGGGCGGCGCCTCGCTCTTCAGCGGCACGGCGGTGAAGAGGAGGCCGTCCGCCCTGGGGATGTCGAAGGGGACCTCGTCGAGCCCCACCTCGTGCCAGTTCACGCCCTTGAAGTGGGACAGGACGTTCAGCAGCGGGTAGCCGGTGGTGAGGTCGTCGTACACCACCCGCGTGCAGTAGATGTCCCACGCCTCGGTGTGCTCGCGCAGCACCACGAGGCCGGTGGTGTGGTCGACCTGCGAGTCGACGACGAGGATGGCGCAGATCCCGGTGTCGCGGACCGCGCGCCCCGGCTGCAGGGGCGGGAACGAGGCGAGCTGCTGCCGGATGTCCGGCGACGCGTTGAAGAGCACCCAGTCGACCCCGTTGCCGCTGACGGTGATGGACGACTGCGTGCGGGCGTGCCCCCGCAGGGTGCCCTCGCGGAGCCGCCGGCAGTTGCGGCAGTTGCAGTTCCACTGGGGGAACCCTCCCCCCGCGGCCGATCCCAGCACGTGTATCTGCATTCGATTGTCCCGTTGTCTGGTGAGCACGAGCGCTTGCCTCCAGGACCGCGGCGATGGCTCCGGAGGGCCGTGGCGGCGTTCGTTGTATCATCACTGCGGCGTTCGCCGCCACACCGAGTCGATGACGCAGCCGATCACCACCCCCGTCCTCGCCCCCGGCACTCGGTATCGCTGGGACAAGGTGCGCAACCAGCACCAGCTCGTGTTCCCCGAGGGGATGATGGTCCTGAACGAGCCGGGGAAGGCCATCGTGCAGCTCTGCGACGGGCGGACCACCGACGAGCTCATCGCCGCCCTGAAGGAGCAGTTCCCCGGGGCCGAGCCCGCCGGCGACGTCCACGAGTTTCTCGGCCACCTGGCGCAGCGGGGGCTGGTACGCGAGGGAGCCGCGCGTGACTGAGACTGCCACTGCCCCGCCCGAGACTGCCACTGCCCTGCCGCGGCCGCTCGCCCTGCTCGCCGAGGTCACCTACCGGTGCCCGCTGCAGTGTCCGTACTGCAGCAACCCGCTCGAGCTGAACAAGTACCGCGGCGAGCTCGACACCGAGACCTGGACCCGCGTGTTCAACGAGGCGGCCGACCTCGGCGTCGTCCAGCTCCACCTGTCGGGCGGCGAGCCGCTGGTGCGCCGCGACATCCTCGACCTCGTCCGCGCCGCCGCCGAGGCCGGGCTCTACTCGAACATGAGCACCGGCGCGACGGTGGTCGACGGCAAACGGCTGGAGCAACTCCGCGAGGCCGGGCTCGACCACTTCCAGGTGAGCGTGCTCGACACCCTGCCCGAGTCGAACGACCGGCTCGCCGGCGCGACGTCGTTCGACCGGAAGCGCGAGGCGGTGCTCGGGGCCAAGCGGCTCGGGTTCCCGGTGACCCTGAACGTGGTGCTCCACCGGCAGAACCTCGACCGCATCGCCGAGGTCATCGCCCTCGCCCAAGAGTGGCGGGTCGACCGCCTGGAGCTGGCGCACACCCAGTACACCGGCTGGGCCTTCAAGAACCGGGCGGCCCTCATGCCGACCCGCGAGCAGCTCGACCGCGCCCACGCCGAGGTCGAGCGGGTGCGGGCGGCGGGGACCGGCGGGGTCGACATCCAGCACGTCCTCCCCGACTACTACTTCGAGCGCTTCCCCAAGGCCTGCCTCCAGGGCTGGGGCATGGTGTCGATGAGCGTCGCCCCCGACGGGTTCGTCCTCCCGTGCCAGACCGCCCGCGAGATCCCGGGGCTGGAGTTCCCCAACGTGCGCGACCACTCGCTCGAGGAGATCTGGGTGCGCGCGCCCATCTTCCAGCGCTTCCGCGGCACCGACTGGATGCCCGAGCCCTGCCGAAGCTGCGACCGGCGCGAGATCGACTTCGGCGGCTGCCGCTGCCAGGCGTTCCTGATGACCGGCGACGTCACCGCCACCGACCCCATCTGCGAGCTCTCGCCCCACCACCACCTGGTGGCCGCCGCCCTCGAGGAGGCCGCGCAGGGCGACCCGCCCCTCGTCTACCGCGTCATGCCGCGCGACGCCGGCGCCGCCTGACCATCGGGAGAGCGTCGAGGGCCTCCACGCGCCGGGACGCGGTTCCTCGCCGGCGCCGTTCGCCGTCGCGACGCCCGCCGGCACGATGTTCCGCGGGGCGACGAGGCGCGATGAGCACGGCAGCGTGACAAAGCGGCCCGGCCGCTTTGTCGGCGCCGGCCGAACGGCCCGTCCGAATCCCTCGACCGCCCGGTGGGGTCCCGTACAATGAGCGGTGGTGGGACAGCAACGCGATGAGCAGCGCAGAGGCTCCGGGGCGCCGGCGGGATGCGGCCTCGCGGCAACGGCGGGCCACGTACCAGGACGTCCTCGACGCACCCCCACACCGGGTCGCGGAGATCATCGACGGCGTGCTCTACACCCAGCCGCGGCCGGGCTCACCCCACGCGCTCGCGACCTCTTCTCTGGGGTCCGATCTCATCGCCCCCTTCCAGTTCGGCCGCGGCGGCCCCGGCGGCTGGTGGATCATCGACGAGCCCGAGCTTCACCTGGGCGAGGACATCCTCGTGCCCGACCTGGCGGGCTGGCGCCGGGAGCGAATGCCGGAGTACCCCGACGTGGCGTACTTCACGCTGCCGCCGGACTGGGTGTGCGAAGTGCTCTCGGCGTCGACCCGCAAGATCGACCTGCACGGCAAGCGCCCGATCTACGCGCGGGAGAGGGTCGGGCATCTTTGGCTCGTCGACCCGGTGGACCGCACCCTGGAAGCGTTCGAGCTGCGCGAGGGCGAATGGGTGCTGATCGCGACCGCTGAGGACGACGACCCGGTCCGCATCCACCCCTTCGAGGCGGTCAGCTTCAGCCTTGGTGACCTCTGGCCCTGAGTCTTCCCGGACAGTCGTCAGGCGCCGGATCGCTGGACCGGAGCCGTCCGCGCCCGTCCCACCCGCAGACCGTATCGGAGCCGGCGAGGGAGGTAGAGTCGCCACGGGGCTCCCTGCACCTGCGTGCCGATCGAGCGGGATCCAGTTTTCGTGGACGGGGCGCGGACCGAGCGGAAGAACAAGACCGGGCTGGGGAGACTAATACTAATCGGCCTCAGGGCGCTGCGCCGTCAAGACCCCGAGCGCCCCCTCGATACGGCCCTGTCCCTCGAGCAGCCTCTTGACGTCTCCCCGCAACTCGGTGTGGGCTGCGTCGTTGTTCCTGATCTCTCGGCGCAGGAACCACACGACGAGGGCGAGCAGACCGGCAATGACCCACGCCGCGGCAGAAACCGCGGCGGGCAGCCCGACGGTGATGGGTGGTGCGGCGGACGCTGCGATGATCAGGGTGGTCAACGAAGGGCGTCTCCTCGTCGCCAAGTCGTTGTCGCCCGAGAGGGATATCTTCGACACAGGCGTGCGACCAGCATCAAGGCTAGCATGCGCGCCATTTGCGCGCAAGCCTCTCGCCGCCCCGGGCGCTCAAGCGGTCGGACGCGTCTTGCGACGCTCGATGACCTTCTCCTGGTGCTCGCCGACCACCACGCGGTCGACGTAGATGCCGGGGGTGTGGACCATGTGGGGGTCGATGGCGCCGGCGGGGACTATCTCCTCGACCTCGGCCACCGTGACCTTCCCCGCCTCGGCCATCGGGGGGTTGAAGTTGCGGGCGGTCATCCGGTAGACGAGGTTGCCCTCCTCGTCGGCCTTCCACGCCTTGACGAGGGAGACGTCGGCGTGGAGCGCGGTCTCGAGGACGTACCAGCGGCCGTCGAACCGGCGGGTCTCCTTGCCCTCGGTCAGGGGGGTGCCGTAGCCGGTGGGGGTGAAGAAGGCGGCGATGCCGGCCCCGCCGGCCCGCATGCGCTCGGCCATGGTGCCCTGGGGGTTCAGCTCGACCTCGAGGATGCCGTCGAGGAACTGCCGCTCGAAGAGCTTGTTCTCGCCGACGTAGCTGGCGATCATCTTGTCGATCTGGCGGGTCTCGAGCAGCAGGCCCAGGCCGGCCCCGTCGACGCCGGCGTTGTTGCTGATGCACGTCAGGTGCTTCACGCCGGAGTCGCGCAGCGCGAACACGAGGCTCTGGGGCACGCCGCACAGCCCGAACCCGCCGACCATCAGGGTCATGCCGTCGCGGAGGAGCCCGTCGAGGGCCTCCTTGGAGCCGGATAGACCTTTCTGCTCATGTCGGTCCGCCTGTCGTCGCGGGCGGCTCCATCGCACCTTGCGACGGCGCCGCCCAGCCAAGCCTGCCGGTACGCGGCAAGAGTCCGCGCCAGCCCCTACCCCTTCATCGGGCCGTCCGGCACCCCCGCCCCCTTGCGCACGCAGCGCGCGAGGTTCGACATGTCCTCGTCGCCGTAGCCCTGGGCGATGAGGCCGTCCTCGAGGGTGGCGACGAGGCTGGCGACGTGCACCGGCACCTCGAACGTGCGGGCGGTCTCGAGGGCGATGCCGAGGTCCTTGCGGTGCAGGCGGGTCCGGAAGCCGAGGGGATAGGTGTCGTTCAGCATGTTCCCCGACCGGTTCTGGAGGATCCAGGAGCCGGCCACGCCGCCGCCGATGGCCTCGACGACCTTCTCGGGGTCGGCGCCGGCGCGGTGGGCGAGGGTCAGGGCCTCGCCGAGGGCGAGGAAGGTGCCGGCGATGACCACCTGGTTGGCGACCTTGGCGATCTGCCCCGCCCCGACGTCGCCGATGCGGGTGATCCTGGCCCCAAGCACCTCGAGCACCGGCCTGGCGCGCTCGAAGTCGGCCTCGGTGCCGCCGCACATGATGGCGAGGGTGCCCTTGATGGCGCCCTCCGAGCCACCGGAAACCGGCGCGTCGACGTAGCCGATGCCCTTCTCGCGGAACCGGGCGGCGATGTCGCGGGTGGCGGCGGGGGCGATGGACGAGCAGTCGATGACCAGCCCGCCCGAGCGCAGGCCGTTGATGGCGCCGATCTCGGGGTCGAGCAGCACGCGCTCGACGTCGGGGGTGTCCGAGACGCAGCTCAGCACGATGTCGGCGGCGCGGGCGGCCTCGGCGGGGCTCGCGGCGCGGGTCGCGCCCTCGGCCGCCAGCGGCTCCTCGCGCTCGCGCGTCCGGTTGTGCACCACGACGCTGTGGCCGGCCTTCAACAGGTTCCTCGCCATGGGGGCGCCCATGGTCCCCATTCCGATGACCGCGATGCTCATTGCTGACTGTCTCCTTCGAACCGTGGATGGTGATGTGATCGGCCCCCGTCTCCGTGGACGATGCCGCGACCCGGTCGCGGGCGCGTCGTCAGCGGGAACCGGCGCCTTCTTCCGCCAGAATCTCTCCGTCCGCCAAGAGTCCCATCTACTGGGAGCTCACCCGGGTTCGTCGATGCACGGGTCCGGCCCCGCGGGGTGAAGAACTCAGGCCATGGACGATGAGCCCGTCGGCCCCGGCCTCGCGTGCACGATGCCGCGACCCGACTGCGGGCGGGTCGTCAGCAGGGCCAGCAGCTTCTTCCAGTAGCGGAACGACGGCCGGTAGACGACTTCCGCCGACTCGAACCCGGCGGAACGCAGCATCTCCGTGAGCGCGGTCATCGTGGGGATGCCGCACAGGTCACGGGTCTGCTCGTCGGTCCGGTCGTCCCCCGGAAAGAACGGCACCAGCGGGTACCGCTCGTGGATGAACGGCAGCAGGACGTGCGTCTCGCAGATCAGCAGCCGCCGCGTCACGCGGGCGATGCGCTCCAACGCCGCCAACGGGTTGCGCAAATGGTAGAACACGCCGAGCAGCAGGACCAGATCGAACTGGCCGAGGCGGTCGGCGTCGAGGTCGTGGACGTCGAGGCGCTCGTACTCGACCCGCGACCCGAGGCGCTCGCGGGCCGCGAGGAACTCGTCCATGCCGTAGCGGTCCCACGCGAACCGGTCGACGGCGAGCACCCGGTCGGCCCCCCGCCGCTCGCACTCGAACGAGAAGTACCCGTGCCACGCCCCGATGTCGAGGACGCTCCAGCCGGTGAGATCGGCGGGGATGCCGAGCAGCCGCAGGCGCCGCCGGAACCGCCGCCTGACCCGCCACTCCTCCGACAGCGGCGCCGCGCCCCGGTCCGGTTCGGCGATGTACTGGTGGGGTTGCCTGGCCATCCATCGGCGGTCGCTGGGTATGCGCGCGGTCGCCTCACCGATGCCGCGCGTCGGCGCCTGCCCGTGCACGGGAACAGGGCAGGGCTGTTTCAGTCACCCGGCTCCGCAGTCACACCCGGAGACTGTTCCATCACCGCTCTCGACGTGCACTCGCCCTCATGGAGGTCGTGGGCGTGGGGATGGGCCGACGCCGGCTCGAGTCGGGGGTCGGCCAGCGGCAGCACCGGGAACGTCTCGAGGAACGCCGTGTACGACCGGATGAACAGCCCCGCCACCCCGGCCCCGACGAGCAGCTCGACGAGGCCCAGGGGCACGCCCTCGCCGTGCCAGAGCGACGGCGAGACGAGGAGGAAGCGCTCGAGGCACATGCCCGCGAACGCCACCACGGCGATGGCGGTCAGCCCGCGCGGGCTCGTCTTGACGGCCCGGCTCAGGAGCACCACGAACGGGATGACGAACGCCATCGCGAACACCGTCCACGCCACCGGCGCCCACGCGCCGTGCATGCGGTGGTAGATGAACTCGGTCTCCTCGGCGAGGTCGCCGTACCAGATGACGAGGTACTGCGACCAGAACATGTAGGCCCACAGGATGCAGAACCCGAACAGGAGCTTGCCGATGTCGTGAAGCTGGTGGGGCCCGATGTACTCGCTCAGGTTCAGCCGCTTCCGCGCCCACACCGCGACCACGGACAGGAACGCCAGCCCCAGGAACAGGTTGCCGATGAAGTAGTAGCCGCCCGCCAGCGTCGAGAACCAGTGCGGGTCGAGCGACATGAAGAAGTCGAACCCCACGAGGGTGAACACCCAACCGTAGGCGATGAGCACGGCGGGGGCGAGACGGCTCTGCGCCCGCTGCGCGGCGTCCCGCTCGTGGTGGATGCCGCGCCATCCGGCGATGAGGCGGCGCGTGAACCCGGTGGCGGGGTGCTGGCCGGACTGGTGGAGCAGCCCGACGTCGGGCCGCAGGGAGCGGTAGACGTAGTACAGGCTCAGGCCGGTCAGCAGCAGGAACGCGCCGAGCTGGCGGCTGACGAAGAACGGCACGTTGAGCCACGCCGCCTTCGCCTCGACCGGCTCGTGCACCCACGGTGCCCAGCCCTCGACCCCGACCAGCAGGATCAGGAGCAGCCCGAACGCGACGGGCAGGAACGCGGCGGTGGCCTCCGCCATCCGCTTCAGGGCGCGGCCCCAGCGCGACGAGGTCACCTGCATGATGGCCGAGACGACCACCCCCGCCTGGGCGAGCCCCCCGAAGACGAGGAAGCTGACGAGCAGCGACTGCCACGCCCGGACGGGGTCGCCGAGAAACAGCGCCTGCAGGAACGCGAGGGCGCCGAGCACCGCCGCGATCGCGCAGAGGCGCCGGGCGCCGTCCGTGACGAGGGGAGTTCCGACCGCGATCATTTCCGGTGTCCTGAATCCACGGTTCGCAGCGTGCTCGACGCGGTTCTCGTCTCGTGCCTCCCGCGTGCCCGGGCCGGTCTCACGGCCGACGGCGTTGCGACCCTGGCGGTCGCCTTCCCCGAATCAACCCTCCAGGTCCTATGGCGCGTCCGGCTGCGTGAACGTCTTGACGTAGCGCACGAGGGCCCACCGCTCGTCGGCGCTCATGGAATGGGCGAACGGGGGCATGCGGAACCCACCGTCGCCGATGATGCTGAAGATCCAGCCGTCGGTGTAGTTGTTCTGCACGTGGCGCGCCGCCAGGCTCGGCATGCGCGGGTAGTGCCCGGCGATCTGCCCGTCGCCCAACCCGTCCGGGCCGTGGCACATCGCGCAGTACACGTCGTAGAGCCACTCGCCTTCCGCGAGGACGGCGGGGGTGTCGGGCACGGGGTTGGGGAGGTCGCGCGACTCGAGGCGGTCGCGCTGACGCTCGCCGTCCACCGCGATGGTGTCCTCGACCGGCACACGGGGATCGACCTGGGGCAGCACCACCGGGCCGGTGTACATGTTGCGCATGAAGGCCGGCTGGGCGAGCGCGACGGCACCCGCGGCAGCGACGAGGACGGCCGCCAGGGCGCCGCGCGCGCCCCGGAACCGGGTCCGGAATCGACTGACGGGAAACAGGGTCATCCTCGTATCTCCACGGCCTCGTGGCGCTCGAGACAGGCCCGGACCGCCGCCGCGCGGTTGCCGGCGCAGGTCACCGCGATGCCGGTCATGTCGTTGGTGAAGCGGGCGTCGGGGGCGGGACGGCCGAAGACGCGCGGCAGCCCCGACAGAACCAGGAAGCCGATCATCCCCCCGATCGCGCCGAGCAGGATCGTCAGCTCGAAGGCGATGACCACGAACGGGGGAATCGAGATGAGCGGCTTGCCGCCGGTGATCATCGGCCAGTCGAGCACGGTGTAGATGGGGAACGCGAAGCCGAGGAAGCAGCCGAGCAGCCCCCCGACGAGGACGAACACCCGCACCGGGCTCACCGAGACGTGCAGGGCCTGGTCCAGCGCGTGGTCGGGCACCGGCGAGTAGGAGACGACCTCGCCGAGCTCGCCCTCGAGGATCTCGCGCGTCGCCGCCGCCGCCGTCTTGCCCCGATCGAAGATGCCCAGTATCTCCATACGTCGCCGCCCCTTACACCGGCTCGGGCCAGGCGCTGGCCGGGTCGGCCTCCGCCGACCGGTCCATGGTCTCCTTCATCTCGGTGATCGACACCGCCGGGAAGTTCTTCACGAAGAGCAGGAACAGGGTGAAGAAGAGCCCGAACGACCCCACCGTGATCGCCGCCTCGACCCACGTCGGCTGGTAGACCCCGGCCCAGTTGGCGGGGTCGAAGTCGTGCGAGAGCGACGTGACGATGATGACGTAGCGCTCGAGCCACATGCCGATGTTGACGAAGATCGAGATGACGAAGAGCACCGCGAGGTTCGTCCTCACCGCCTTCCAGAAGAGCGCCAGCGGGATGATGACGTTGCACGAGAACATCATCCAGCTGTAGGCCCGGTACTGGCCGAACATGCGGTCGAAGAACGTGCCCTGCTCGAACGGGCTGCCGCTGTACCAGGCGATGAAGAACTCCGTCAGGTACGCGTAGCCGACGATGAGCGACGTGGCCAGCATCAGCTTCGCGAGGTTCTCGAAGTGGTGCACGGTGATGTAGCTCTCGAGCCGGAAGATGCGCCGCATCGGCACGAGCAGCGTGATGACCATCGCGAGGCCCGAGAAGATGGCCCCGGCCACGAAGTAGGGCGCGAAGATGGTGCTGTGCCACCCGGGCAGGATGGACACCGCGAAGTCCCACGACACCACGCTGTGCACCGAGATGACGAGCGGCGTCGCCAGCGCCGCGAAGAAGCCGTAGAGGGCGGTGTAGTGCCGCCACTGCCGGTCGGTGCCGAGCCAGCCGAACGAGAGGAACCGGTAGATCGGGCGCCGCCAGTCCTTCACCTTGTCGCGGGCGGCGGCGATGTCCGGCATCAGCCCCAGGTAGAGGAACATCGCGCTGACCGTCAGATAGGTCGTGATGGCGAACACGTCCCAGATCAGCGGCGAGCGGAAGTTCACCCACAGCTCGCGTTCGTTGGGATACGGGATCAGCCAGTAGAAGAACCACGGCCGGCCGATGTGGATGATGGGGAACAGCCCCGCCGTCATCACCGCGAACACCGTCATCGCCTCGGACGCCCGCGCCACCGCCGTCCGCCACTTCGCCCGGAACAGGAACAGCACCGCCGAGATGAGGGTCCCGGAGTGGGCGATGCCGACCCAGAACACGAAGTCGGTGATGTAGATGCCCCAGAGAATCGGGTGCTCGTAGCCGGCGACCCCGAGGCCGGTCTGCGCCTGGTGCAGGAACGCCGCGACCCCGACCGAGAGGGCCGAGAGGGCCAGCGCCACCCCCACGTAGTACAGCACCCCGGGGGGCCGGAGCGTGCGCAGGATGTCGTCGTTGATCTTCGCGAAGCTCATGGCGGGGGCGTCACCCGTCGCGGTCGACCTTCTTCAGGTAGGTGACGGCGGGGCGGGTGTTGAACACGGCGAGGGCGTGGTACGCGCGGGCGTCGGCGGAGAGCTGCGAGACGCGGCTCGCCGGGTCGTTCATGTCGCCGAAGACGATGGCCTGGGCCGGGCAGCTCTGGGCGCAGGCGGGCGAGACGTCGCCGTCGCGCACCGGGCGGTCCTCGTCGCGGGCCCGCTCCTTGCCGTCCTGTATCCGCTGGACGCAGAACGAGCACTTCTCCATGACCCCGTCGCTGCGCGCGGTGACGTCGGGGTTGAGCTGCAACTGGAGCGGGGCCTCGAACTCGGGCATGAACCAGTTGAAGCGCCGCACCTTGTAGGGGCAGTTGTTCGAGCAGTAGCGGGTGCCCACGCAGCGGTTGTAGATCTGCGCGTTCAGCCCCTCGTCGGTGTGGTACGTGGCGTACACCGGGCAGACGCTCTCGCACGGCGCGTGGTCGCAGTGCTGGCAGAGCATCGGGAGGAAGCGGACGTCGGCCCCGTCCCCGCCGGCCCGCGGCTCGTCGAAGCGCTCGATGCGCAGCCACGACATGGTGCGGCCGCGGCGCATGCGGTCGGCCCCCATCACCGGGACGTTGTTCTCGGCGTAGCAGGCGGCCACGCACGCGTTGCACCCGTTGCAGGCGTCGAGGTCGATGGCCATCCCCCAGCTGTGCACGGGGTGCTCGTGCTCGGGGTAGAGGCTGAAGTGGTGCTCCTCGGGGTGGACGTCGCCGGCCGCCAGCGCCGCCAGCGACACCGACTGCGCGAGGCCCCGCCCCTCCTGGTCGAAGTTCCGCTGCAGCCGCGGGATGGGGCGCGACAGCTCGCGCGGGGTGACGTCGACGCCGGCGCCGACCCAGCGGACGCCGCCCGACGGCGCTTCCGGGGCGGGGTCGAGCAGGGCCATCGGGCTGACCCCGCGGCCCGTCGCGTAGCGCCCGAAGTCGGTGTGCCCCTGGCCGATGGCGATGGCCACGACGCCCTCGGCGAGATGCGGGTTGACGATGACGCTCGCGTCGACCTGCCCGTGGTCCGACGCGACGGTGACGAGCTGGCCCTCCTCGGCCCCGAGCGCGGCGGCGGTGTCCGGGGTCATCTCGACCCCGGTGCCCCACGTGGTCTTCAGCAGGGGGTCGGGTATCTCCTGCAGCCAGGGGCGGTTGGCGCCGCGGCCGTCGAAGAAGTGCAGCGACGGGTAGGCGACGAGGCTGAGCCGCGGCCGCGGCGCGGGGGCGCCGAGCTCGGCCGCGAGGTCCGCGTCGAGGACGCCGGGGCGTAACGACATCTCCACGGGGGCGGCCGGCAGCGTGACGCCGCCGCGGCGGAGGGCGTCGGCCCACCAGGTCTCGAAGTCGGGCGGCTCGGGGGGCGGGGCTTCGGCGGCCGCGGGCGCCTGCGGCTCGGCCGCGGGCGCCACCGGGTCGGCCACCGGCTCCTGCGGCTCGGCAGCGGACGCGTTCGGGGCGGCGACCGGCGCCGCGGCGTCGGTGGCGACCGGCGTGCCCGGATCGGCCGCGGGAGCATCCTGATTGACGACCGGCGCCGCAGCGTCGCCCGACGCCGGTGTCCCCGCACCGGCAGCCGGCGCCGCGTCCTGGGCCGTGGGCGCCTCCGGGTCGGCGGCGGGCGCCGCGTCCGGACCGGCCGGCGGAGCGTCCGGCTCGGGGACACCGGCCGGCGGCGTCCCCGCACCGACCGCCGGCGCCGCCGCGTCCGGACCGGCGGCGGGTCCCTCCGTAACCGGCTCGGGGACCGGTTGCATTGCCTCCCACGCCTCGCGCAGATAGCGGTAGAAGTCACCGCGCCGGGGCAGAAAAGCGGTCATGTCGCCGCCCAGCGCGCGCGCCACGTCGATGAGCAGGTCGCCGACGTGCCGGGTGTCGAAGACCGGCCGCATCGTCGGCTGCATCAGGCCCCAGACGCCTTGCCGGGGATTGCTGTCTCCCCACGACTCGAGGGCGGTGTGCACCGGCAGGAGCAGGTCGGCCTGCGCGGTGGTCTCGTCGGGCAGGCTCGACAGGGCGGCCACGAACGGCACCTCGGCCAGCGCTCCCGCGAAATCGGCCGCGCCCGGCATGGCGAACACCGGGTTCACGTCGTTGACGATGGCCAGCTCGATCTCGCCCGCCCGCATCGCGTCGGCCAGCGCCTGCATGTCGCCGTGGGTCGCGGGATCGACGGTGGATGCGGCGCTGAAGTCCACCGTCGAGCCGACGTTGCCGGCGACGTGGTTCAACAGGGAGACGGCCACCTGGGCCGCCGTCGCGTTGGCGCCGGACACCCCCGCCCCGCCGCCCACCGCGAGCGTCCGGCCCGGGCCGCGAGCCGGGTCCGAGAACGCGCGCGCCAGCTCGCGGATGCGGTCGGCGGAGAGGCCCGTCTCGCCGCTCACCGCGTCGGGCGACATCCCGGCGACGAGCTCGCCGATGCGGGCGGCCTCTTCCGCCGGCACGCCCGG
Source organism: Vicinamibacterales bacterium (assembly GCA_965207675.1). Lineage (GTDB taxonomy): Bacteria > Acidobacteriota > Vicinamibacteria > Vicinamibacterales > UBA8438 > JAJEEA01. Next base: position 1,048,433 of record CBDBMY010000010.1, on the reverse strand, counting down.
CGCCCGCTGCTCGCTCACGATCACCTGCACCATGGCCGCGGCCACCAGCCCCTCGGTCTGCGGCGCGACGGCGTGCCAGGCGTCGGCGCCGGCCCCGGTCATCGAGAGGCGGGGCTCTATCTGCACGAACCGCGTGGTGCGTCCGTCGCGGACCCGGCGCTGCCCCGCGTGGTCGCGGGCGAACCCGGCGGGAGAAACGAAGGTCTCCAGGAAGTCGGCCCCGAACGAGACCACCATCTCGGCCCGGGCGAAGTCGTAGTGCGGCACCTCCCGGCGGCCGAAGACACGCTCGTTGGCGGCCCGGATCGCCTCGTAGCCGAACGGCTCGTAGCGGACCCACCGCGCGCCGAGGGCGGCCGACCAGCTGGACACCAATTCGCCGAGGGTGCCGGTCAGCGGCGGCGTGATCAGCGCGACGCGGTCGCCGCGGCCCGCCTCGTAGAGCGCCTGCAGCCGGTCGACGAGATCCTGCTGCGCCTCTTCCCACGCGACCGGCTCGAGCACGCTCCGGCCCGCCGCGGCGTCGGTCACGCGGCGGCGGCGGGGCCCGGTGATGCGGTCGGGGTTGTAGAGCCCCTGCAGCGAGGCCTGGCCGCGGACGCAGAGCCCGCCCCGGTTGACGGGGTGCTCGGGGTTGCCCTCGACCTTGACCGCCCGGCCCTCGCGGGTGCGAACGCGGGTGCCGCAGCCGGCCGGGCACTCGCCGCAGACGCTGGCATACCAGGTGGCGACGCCGGGCACGACGTCGTCGGGGGGGACCACGAACGGGATGATCCGCTCGGGCGGCACCGGCGAGCACGCGGCGGCCGCCGCGGCGGGGCCGGCGCTCCCCAGCACCTTGAGGAACGTCCGGCGCCCAACCCGGTCGACGAGCGGCGACGACGGCTCGGTCACTGCACCTTCTCCCCGTCAGCCCGCGCACCCCACGGCGCGGAACGGTCGACTGGACGAGATTCGCACCTTGGGTCGACCCCCCGCAACAGGCGCTGCCCCATCCGACCAGTGACGCCCCCTGCGACTCGCGGCCGTCGCCGCACCGCGGCGTTCTGCCGAGGGCGGCCCGCCACAGCGTCCGGTCCGGTGCCGCGCCGCATCCGTGCGGCGTTCTGCCGAGGGCGGCCCGCCGCAGCGCCTGTTCCGCCGCCGCGCCGCGTCAGTAGTGACATGCCAGGCAGTCCCGCGTGACGCCCCGGTCCTCGTGACAGCTCACGCACCAGCCCATGCTCAGGCTCTCCACCTGCACCGCCGCCTCCATCCGCGCCACGTCGCCGTGGCAGGTCTCGCAGCCGACTCCGGCCCGCACGTGCGCCTTGTGGGTGAAGCGCACGTGGTCGGGCAGGTCGTGCACTCGCACCCACGGGATGGGCTCCTCGTTCTCCCAGTACTCGAGGACCCTCAGAATCTCCGGCTGCTCGCTGAGCACGACTTGGTGGCACCCCGCGCAGCGCTGCACCGACGGAATCCCCGCCACCGGACCCCGCCGCGCATAGGCGTGGCAGAACTGGCAGTCGATGCCGATCTCGGTGACGTGGTGCGCGTGGCTGAACGCGATGGGCTGCGCCGCCGGGTCGAGCGGCGCGGCCGCATTCTCGGCCCCGCCCTCGGCGGACGGTTCCACGGAGAGCTCCGCGCCGGCGGGCTCCGGCACCTGGGCGACGAAGACGGTCAGGGCGCCAGCCCCCAGGAACGTCGCGAAGGCGGTCCCGAGCACGACGGCGGCCGGGCGGACGGTCATCGAGTACAGAGCCATCTTCTTCCGCGGACAATCAGGGATCCGCCTGCGTCGCACCCGCAGGATCCGCCAGCGTCGCACCCGCCCGGCCGGCGCCGCCCTCGGCACCACCGCCGCCGCCCCACCGACCCCGTCGGCGGTCTGCGCCACCCAACGTGGGCAACCGCCGGCCTGTCACCGGAGTCGGCGCGTGATCCGTGGTGACAGGGTGGGCACCGGCGTGCGGGACAAACCCGTTATTCTAGCCCACAGTGCCCTTCACGCCGCAAGTCCGGCAAGCGGGCCGGAGCCCACACCATACCCCCTGCCGGGACCCCGCTCCGGCGGGCCGCCGGGCACCGACGACGGCCGCCCGACGCCAACACCCTGTGCTGGAGCAGCTCCACGACACCCGTGAAGCAACCGTAGCCGGGGTCGCACGACCCCGCGCCTCCTGTGCTGGAGCAGCTCCACGACATCCGTGAAGCAACCGTAGCCGGGGTCGCACGACCCCGCGCCTCATCGGGAGACGGACTGGCGGATCCGAATCGCCAGGGTGAACCCGCCACGGCCGGCCGATCAACGCCCCCCGTCGGGCGGCTCCGGCCACAGCAGCGTTCGCAGCAGCCGCTCGACCCGTTCCCTCCGCGCCGACGAAGGAAACAGGTGCGCGTGGACCCTCGCGGCTTCCTCGGGATCTTCGATGCCGAGCCGGCCGAGCAACACCCGGATGTCGTCGACGTCGGTCCGCCGGCCGGCCTCGAGCTTCATGGCCAGCAGGTGTCCGGCCGACGCTCCGGTGATCACGAGATTGGGCGTGCTGTAGAGCGTCGGCGCCCGGCGGTCCGGCTCGCTCGGGATACAGGCCGCGGCCTGCTGGTTCAGCCAGTCGTATTCCAGACCGTGCTCGGCCGCGACGTCGGCCACGGCGGCGACCACCGCTTCGTGGGCGGCGTCGATGCGCGCATCGACGTCCGAGGTCGCGCGGGTGCGGCCGTAGGCCAGCAGCATCGCGGCGCCGCCGACCAGGTAGAGGATGCCTCGGTCATCGTCCCCTGTCCTGTCGCGGACCCGGGAGCCGGCCCTCCGCCCGCGCCCACGCGGGCGGCGGCTCCACCCGCCTCATGATTCCCGCCGGCGGCGGGAGCGTCAACCCGCCATCGGCTCGAGCCGGCTCGCCCGACCGTCCTCCGTCGAGCGGCGCAGGCACGGTCGGGCTGCCGTGTCCGCGCGGCCGCATGGTGTCACCCGCACCGACCGTCCTCCGTCGAGCGGCGGAAGCACGTCGGGGTCCATCGCGGCAAGAGCGCGCGAGAACGCTCGCCGTTGACCCTCCCGCGGGCCTCAAGGTAGAGTGATGGGCTCACTTTCGCATTCGTGCGCTCGATTCAGGCTACGGCAGGGAGGTAGAGAGAATGCGCATCGATATCCGCAGGCCCGTGTCGCTTGCGCTCGGCGGGCTGCTGGTGGCCGGAATCGCCACCTGGAGCGTGACCGCCGGGGCGCGCCAGGCCACCATGGCCGACGGCGTCATCGCCGGCAGCGTGGCGAGCGCCAACGGCGCCGAGGCCGGCGTCTGGGTCATCGCCGAGACCGACGAGCTCGAGACCAAGTTCGCCAAGATCGTCGTGACCGACGACGACGGCAACTTCGTGCTCCCGCAGATGCCCGACGCCACCTACGACGTCTGGGTGCGCGGCTACGGCCTCGTCGACTCCGAGAAGGTCCGGCTCTCGACGGGTCAGGAGGACGTGCAGCTCGCCGCCGTCGTGGCGCCGACCCCGCGCGACGCCGCCCAGTACTATCCCGGCAACTACTGGTACTCGCTGATCGAGCCGCCCGCCGCCAGCGAGTTCCCGGGCACCGGGAACAGCGGCAACGGCATCAACCCCGCCATGCGCACCCAGTCGCACTGGGTCGACAACATGAAGCAGGGCTGCCAGCTCTGCCACCAGCTCGGCAACACCGCGACCCGCGTCGTGCAGGAGCGCGACGAGTTCGACTCGACGGTGGCGGCGTGGGACCACCGGGTCACCACCGGCCAGCGCGGCAACCAGATGAGCAACGCCATGAACCGGTTCGGCCGCGAGCCGGCGCTGCAGATGTTCGCCGACTGGACCGACCGCATCGCCAACGGCGCGATCCCCGAGGCGCCCCCGCGGCCCGACGGCCTCGAGCAGAACGTCGTGGTGACGCTGTGGGACTGGGGCGTGGACACCTCGTTCATCCACGACGAGATCGCCACCGACAAGCGGAACCCGCAGATCAACGGCAACGGGCCCGTGTACGGCGTCTCGGCCGGGCACGGCACCATCACCTTCGTCGACCCGGTGGCCAACAGCGCGACCGAGGTGACGATCCCCGTCCGCCCCGACCCCGAGACCATGCCGACCCGCTTCCCCGACGTCCAGGTGCCGTCCTATTACTGGGGCGACGCGGAGCTCTGGGGCGTCGGCGCCCACGAGCGGTCCGACCCCCACAACCCGATGCTCGACCACAAGGGCCGGGTGTGGATGACCTCGACGGTGCGCCCGTTCCAGAACCCCGACTGGTGCCGTGACGGCTCCGACAACCGGTACGCGCAGTACCACTCGATCGGCCGCGCCGGCCGGCACGCGTCGTACTACGACCCGTCGGCCGAGGGCGACGAGCAGTTCGTGCTCGTGGACACCTGCTTCGGCACCCACCACCTGCAGTTCGGCGAGGACGACGACGACACCCTCTGGTTCAGCGGCGACGGCAACGTCATCGGGTGGCTGAACACCCGCCTCTACGACGAGACCGGCGACGAGCAGGGCTCGCAGGGCTGGTGCCCGACCGTGCTCGACACCAACGGCGACGGCGTCATCACCAAGCCGTGGAACGAGCCGCGGGAGGACAACCCCGACCCCGCCCTCGACACGCGGGTCGCCGGCTTCGGCTACGGCATCATCGCGAGCCCCATCGACCACGCGGTCTGGATCACGCGGACCGGGCCGTTCCCCGGCTCGATCGTGCGTCTCGACCGCGGCGACAACCCGCCCGAGACGTGCATCGCCGAGATGTACCAGCCGCCGTCGATCGAGAACTCGGCCCTCGACCCGATGGAGACCGGGTTCGCCCCCCGCGGCATCGACGTCGACCGCAACGGGGTCATCTGGGCCGCCCTGTCCGGCAGCAGCCACATGGCGAGCTTCGACCGCAGCAGGTGCGCGGTGACCGGCGGCCCGGACGCCACCGGCCAGCACTGCCCCGAGGGGTGGACGCTGTATCCGGTGCCGGGACCGCAGATGCAGGGGGTGGAGGGCCGCGTCGGCGCCGACTTCCACTACTACAGCTGGGTCGACCAGTTCAACACGCTGGGCATGGGCGAGAACATCCCCATCGCCAACGGCTCCACGTCGGACTCCCTGCTCGCCCTCGATCCGGATACCGGCGAGTGGGTGGTGCTGCGCGTGCCGTATCCGATGGCGTTCTACTCGCGCGGCCTCGACGGCCGGATCGACGATGCCGACGCCGGCTGGAAGGGACGCGGGCTGTGGGCCAACTACGGCTCGAACTACATCTGGCACACCGAGGGCGGCCAGGGGACCAAGAGCAAGATCGTGCACTTCCAGCTCCGTCCCGAGCCGCTCGCGCGGTAGGCTGACTCCCCGCCGTCGCGCCGGCGAATCCCCTTGCCGGCGCGGGCGTGCGGATCGAAGCCCGGGGCGCCGGGGACCGACACGGTTCCCGGCGCCCGTTCCTCGTCCGCCGGCGGTTCGCCCCTCCCGACAGTGACGTCCTACACCACCGCGCTCCCACCGACGCCGGTCGCGTCGCGCCGTCTCCACCGGCCTCTCGACCGCCGTACGGCGGCGAACGCGCTCCGCTATTCTGACCGGGTGAACATCTGCTGACCGGATGAACGTCTCCCTATCCGAATGAACATCTTCCTCGTGCCCGTCGACCGGTCCCGCTACGAGCTCTACTGCGAGCCGAACGACGCCGACCATCCCCCCGGCGCCATCACCGGAAAGCTGCTGCGGCGCGCCCGCGAGGTGCTCGCGGCCGAGCAGGAGGCGCGCCGCGACCGCCGGACCGCCCAGGCGGCCGACGCCGGCGAGGTCGGCTGGATGGCGCGGATGCGCGCCTCGCTCACGCGTGGGCTCGCCGCCTGGCTCACCCAGCACCGGCTGCTGTGGCACATGCGCCACGTGCAGGAGGGCGTGCTCGTTCACTCCGCCGATCTGGACGCGGAGCAGGCCCTGGCGATCGCCCGGGGCCGCCTTCAGCGCCAGAGCGACCACCACCGGTTCTGGATGGTCATCGACGCAATCGCCACCGCGATCTTCGGGCCCCTGTTCTTCTTCGTTCCGGGGCCGAACCTCATCTCCTGGTACTTCGCCGCGAAGATGGCCGGACACTGGCTGTCGTTCCAGGGAGCGCGCCGCGGCGTGTCCCGCGTCGAATGGTCCGCGCGCGTCAGCCCCGCCCTCGACGAGGTGCGCGAGGCCCTGACCCTCCCCGCCGTCCAGCGCCGTCCCCGCCTTCGGGATCTCTCGCGCGAGCTGCAGCTCGACCACTTGGCGACCTTCGTAGAGCGCCGGACGCAGACCTGACCCCGCAACGACCCGGCGCCGCCGACTCGTCGTAACCTGTTCGAGTGGGAAGACCATGCCCAACACGAGCGTTCATCTGCCACAAAGGCTGCTGGCCAGCCTGGACAGGATCGCCGCGGAACGAGGCACGAGCCGGAACCGATTGATCGTGGAATCGTGTCAGCGTGAGGTCGACGAGCTTCTGGCTGGCCCCCTGAGCTGTTCTCGAACGACCACCTGAGCGACGCCGAGCTGCAGGAGCTCCAGCAGGGCGAACAGGACTTCCGGAAGGCCGCGAGAGCGCCCGGCAGAGCCGCACGCGGCCGCCGTTCTGATGCTCGTCCTCGATACGGAACGCCGTCTCGGGCGTTCATGCACCGGCGCCCGCCCACCCTGCGCTTGTTGCGCGACCAGGATCCGTCGACCGTTGCCTCCGCGCCACCCGCGGGTCGGCGGGGCCGCCCCGGACGCGTGGTACCCTTGCCCGTCTTGAAGCTGCGCGATTTGGCGGATCGTCTGGGCTGCCAGCTGGAAGGCGACGGCAGTGTCGAAATCCGCCGTGTCGCAGGCATCGAGACCGCCGAAGCCGGCGACCTCACCTTCTTCGCCAACTCCCGGTACACGGCGGCGCTCCGGTCGACGCGGGCGGCAGCGGTGATCCTCGCCGACGGCGCGCCGGTCGCCCCGTGCCCGATGCTGCGGACGGAGGAACCGTACCTCGCCTTCGCCCAGGCCGTCGAGCTCTTCGCCGACAGCTCGACCCCGCCGGCCGGCATCGACCCGGCGAGCCACGTCGCGGCCGACGCGAAACTGGGAGAGGGCGTCTCGGTGGGCCCCTTCGTGTCGATCGGGTCCGCTGCGGTCGTCGGCCCGCGGACCGTCATCCACCCGCACGTGACGATTGGCGCCGGAGTCACCATCGGCGCCGACTGCGTGATTCACGCTCAGGCCGCGCTGCGTGAACGGGTCGTGCTCGGCCACCGGGTCGTCGTGCAGAACGGAGCGGTGATCGGCAGCGACGGGTTCGGATTCGCACGTCGACCCGACGGGACTCATCACAAGATTCCCCAGCAGGGCGGCCTCGTCATCGAGGACGATGTCGAGATCGGCGCGCTGGTGGCGATCGACAGGCCCGCCATCGGCGAGACCCGCATCGCGGCGGGGGCGAAGATCGACAACCTCGTGCAGGTCGGGCACGGCGTCAAGATAGGCCGCAACGCGCTACTGGCCGCCCAGGTGGGGATTGCCGGCAGCACCGTCGTCGAGGACGAGGTCGTGCTGGCGGGCCAGGTCGGCGTGAACGGCCACATCACGATCGGCAAGGGCACCCGCGCCACCGGCCAGACCGGCATCACCAACGACGTGCCGCCGGGGTCGTTCGTGTCCGGCCTCCCCGCCATCGAGAACCGCGCCTGGCGGAAGGCGGCGAGCTCCTTCGTCCAGCTCCCCGCGCTGCGCAAGCGCGTCGCGGCCCTCGAGCGCCGTTGCGCCGAGCTGGAGCGCGGGCGCCGGCCGCATCCGGAGGACACCGAGCCGCCGAGCGGGCCGGGACCGGGGAAGGCCGGGGGGTGAGTCGGCTGTCGTTGTTGACTTTCGCTTTTTTTATGCTTACGATGGCGTCATGGGCGGTTCGAATCGAGTACCTGCCCCCATTGCGGGTCCGTCGATGGCCGGGCCGACCTGCGACGCCGGCGGTGTCTGAGGACGGCCGTACGACGCCGGGACGACCGTGATGGAGGCCATCGCCTCGGAGCCGCCGGGCCCCGCGTGGAAAGCCAGCCTGGGCCTCTCCGCCCGCCAGCCGCCTGAACTCTACGAAAGCTCGGAACAGGTCGGGAACACGCCCCATTCCGGCGCGCTGCGTACGGCGTTCGACGACCTGGGCCTGTCGGCCGTCTTCTGCGTCGAGCACGTACCGACCGTCGCGGTCCTGGTCGGCGAGTACGATCGACGGGCTGCGGCGACCCTGCACGCCGCGCTCTGGAATCAAGGTCTCGCGAGGCTGCTCGTCGTCGTCTCCGGAGAGACGGTCCGCCTCTTTTCGCTGAGTCGATTTCCGAGCGACGGCGACTTCGACCGGTGCCTCGTCGACGAGCTGAACGCCGTCACCGACGCGCTGACCCTCCGGAACCTCGCCTACGCCGCCGAATCGGGCCGCTTCTGGGAGCAGGAGAAGTACCGCGAGTACTTCGACCCGCGGGAACGCGTCGACCGCGTTCTTCTCGACAACCTCTGCGAGTCGCATCGCCTGCTCTGCGATGGCGGTCTGCCGACCGAGGCGGCGCAGGCGCTGCTCGTGCAGACCACGTTCATCGCCTACCTCGAGGATCGGAAGATCATCGGCGCCGAGTACTTTCGGGACGCCGCGAGCACGGAGGCCGGAACGTTCGAGACACTGCTGGACGCTGGGGACGGCGAGGCGCTGGAGCATCTCTTCCGGACCCTGCGGCAGGACTTCAACGGCGACCTGTTCGTCGCGCCCTGCTCGTTCGACCCGGACGATCACGGTCCGCGGGTCGACCCGTCTCACTTGGCGGTCCTGGCCCGCTTTCGCTCCGGCCGCGAGGAGATGCACGGGCGCGTCGGGCAGTACCGACTATGGAAGTACGACTTCAAGTACATCCCCATCGAGCTGATCAGCGCCGTTCACGACCGCTTCCTCGCCGAACGGGGCCCCGACCGCCGCACCAGCGGCGCCTACTACACGCCGATGTTCCTCGCCGACACCGTGGTGTCCCACGTCTGGGACAGGCTGCCCGCGGCCACCAGGGACCGCGGGTGTTTCCTCGACCCGGCGTGCGGCTCGGGCATCTTCCTGGTGCGTCTCTTCCAGCGCCTCTGCGAACATCGACGCGAGGCCCGGCGAGGCCGGACGACGATTCCCTGGAGCGAACTGCTCGACCTGCTGGCGAGAGTGCGGGGCTGGGACGTGGACGGCGGCGCCGTCCGCGTAGCCGTCTTCTCGCTGTACGTCGCGTTGCTCGAAGAGGTCACGCCGCCCGCTATCCGGAAGCTCATGGCGCATGGCAAGGTGCTTCCCGCGCTCCACGGGAAGACGCTGCACCGGGGCGATTTCTTCGCGGTGGCGCCGGACGCTGCGCAAGCCGACGTCGTCGTCGGCAACCCGCCCTGGTCGAGCCGCCACGGCGAGCGCCATTTTTCCCTCGAGTGGTGCAGGGTGGAAAGGCTGCCGGCCCCGGGCCGCGAGCAGGCGTGGCCGTTCGTCTGGAAGGGGTTGCGCCATCTGCGGGAGGACGGCGTCGCCGCGTTGCTTCTGCCGGCCATGGGCTTCCTGCACAACCATGCCGGCCCGGCCGTCGAGGCGCGCAAGCGCCTGCTGCGCGAGGCGCGCGTCCTGAGCGTCGTCAACTTTGCCGACATGCGGTTCCAGTTGTTCGACAGGGCCGTACGCCCCACCGCGCTGATCGTCCTCGGTCGTCCGCAGGCGGACGCCCCCTACCGGTTCGACTACCTGACGCCCAAGGCCGACCTGAACCTGAAGTCTCGCCGCCTGATCACGATCGGCAGCGGTGACCGGCGCCGGCTCGATTCCCGGCAGGTCGGTGCCGACCCGTTCGTCTTCAAGAAGCGTCTGTGGATGACCGAGCCCGAAGGACGGCTCTTCAACTACCTGTCGCGGTTTCCTCCCCTCGGCGACCTGGCGGTCGAGTTCGGCGCGCTCGCGCGCAAGAGGAAGTCCGCGCAAGACCGCTGGGTCGTCGGTCAGGGCTTCAAGCCGGCGAACGTCGATCGACTCGATGACGACGCCTACCAACACGAACAGAGCACGCTCGTCGCCACACTGGCCTATCTGCCCATCCAGAAGTTCCGCCTCGTGGCCGGAACGAGCCGAGGTTTGGTCCCCTGGAAAGACGACGTCGTACATCGGAAGGGCTTCGAGGCGGGATTCTCGGGGCCGCGCGTGCTGGTTCCGCACGGCATCGCCGCAGACCGCGCCGGGCCGCGCCTGCGTGCCGCCTACTTGGAGGATCCGCTGACGTTCCAGCACGTCATTCAAGCCATCGTGGTTCCACCGGGCCACGAACGCCGCGGCCGACTGCTCGCAGGACTGCTCAACAGCAGAGTAATGGCCTGGTTCGCGTTTCACGGCACGTCGTCGTTCGGCTCGGACCGTCCCAAAGTGCAACAGGCGGAGCTCCTGCGCCTCCCGTTTCCTTCGCCGGATGACCTGCCGGAACCGCCGCGGGCACACGCAGCAGCCGAGGCACTGGTCACCGTGATCGAAGAACAGGGCCGGCAGGCTCACGAGACGCTGGCGCCTCCACCGGACGAATGCGGCGTGCTCGACGAGATCGACAGGCTGACGTACGAGTTCTTCTGCCTGTCCGAGACCGAGAGAATCCTCGTCGAAGACACGGTGGAACACACGATTCCCGCCGCGCAACCGAACCGCGGCAGCCGGCCGGAGATCTGGAACGCTTCGGCCCCGTCCGACCGCCGCGCCTATGCCCGCACTCTCGTCGACAACCTCGTGGACTGGCTCGACGACGACTGCGCCATCCACACGCGTCTCGTGGCCCGCAACGACGACCTGGCTGTCCTCCGGCTGACGTTGCAGGACGGCCACAGCGCGTTCGACTACGCCGAGGATGACGACGCGACGGTCGGGGCGGCGCTGTCCCGCCTCGCTCGCAACATCGAGCAGCCGCTTCCGGGCAACTTCCAGTCGACGCCGGACTTCCGAGTGTTCCTGGACCGCGATCTCTTCCTCGTCAAGCCCGCCGCCAAGCGTTTCTGGCTCCGATCCGCAGCCATGGCCGACGCCCACGCCATTGCGCTCGACCTGCAGGGATTCGTCGGACGCCAGCATGACGATCGTCCGGGTCCGGACTGATGCTCGCTGGCGACCCCTCCACCTGGGCCGACCGGTTCCGGTCGTTCGACGTGCGGTTTCTCGATCGTGTCGCGGCCGTCTGGCGCGAATGTATCGGCAGGTTGCCGAAGCAGCCGGACGAGGACCCCATCACCATCAAGGAGGACCCGATCACGATCAATCTGGTGGATCTTCTGAACCGGGATCCCGACGCTCGCCGCTGGTTCCACTATATCGACTTCCAGTACGAGCCCGTCGCACACACCGCGGAAGGCACTGCGTACAGCACCGGCCGCATCGACATGGCCGTCATCCTGAGCCAGGATCGTGACATCTACCTCGCGTACGAGTGCAAGCGGCTGAACCTCGTGCGCCAGGACGGCCGGAGGTCGCTGGCCGGCGACTACGTTCAGGATGGTCTGTCGCGCTTCGTCGTTGAACAGTACGCGGAAGGCCTTCCTCTTGCGTGCATGCTCGGCTACGTTCTCGACGGCGACCTGGAGTACGCGGAATCGAACGTCCGAACGAGGATCGCCGAACTGCGTAAGGAGGTCGGTCTCGTCGCCGAACCGCGTGACGCCACACCCATTGGCGAGTCGAAACGCTTCTTCAGCCGCCATCGCCGGCAATCGGGAGCCGAGATCGAAGTTCGACACGCCCTGTTCCCGGTCAGGCCGGGACCCCAGGTAGCAGGGCAACCGGCGGAGCCCGGTCACAGGAGGCTCAAGCCGACGTAGCGGAACCCGGTCGATCGAGGCTCTGCCCTGCGAGCCCCGGTGCGGCGCCCGCCCGCCGTCAACCGCGCAAGCGCCGCGCTGCCTTCCTCGTTCGCAGTCTCACGGCACGCGGCGATTCCGTGGCCGGCGGCCGCGCCCCGGGCTGTGCCATAATTCGGCCCATGCTTCAGACGATTCTCGCTGCGGTCCGGCGGCGGCGCGGCGGTTCCGGCGTGAGCTCCCCGGCGTCCGGCAGCATGCTCCTCGTCGTGCTCGCCGGCCTGCTCGCCGTCTCGTCCACCCTGGACGGGGCGGTCCGGCCGACCCCGCTCGACTACGAGATGCACACGCTGGACAACGGCCTGCGGGTGATCCTCTCCGAGGACCACTCCACGCCCATCGTCCACCTGCAGATGGTCTACCACGTCGGGTCGAAGAACGAGCCCCCGGGCCGCACCGGGTTCGCCCACCTGTTCGAGCACATGATGTTCAAGGGCTCGAAGAACGTGCTCCCCGACTCGCACCTGACGATGATCTCCCGGGTGGGAGGCGACGGGAACGCCTACACGACCGAGGACGCCACGACGTACCTGCAGACGGTGCCGTCGCAGTACCTGCCGCTGGTCCTGTGGCTCGAGGCGGACCGCATGGCCACGCTCCGCATCGACCAGCGGACGTTCGAGGCGGAGCGCGAGGTGGTCAAGGAGGAGCGCCGCTGGCGCTACGAGGACGCCCCGTTCGGCCTGCTGTCGGAGATCCTGTACGACCACGCCTACACGACGCACCCGTACAAGCACTCGGTCATCGGCAGCATGGCGGACCTCGAGGCCGCCTCGGTCGACGACGTCCGGGATTTCTTCGACACCTACTACGTGCCGGAGAACGCGACCCTGGTGCTGGTCGGCGACTTCGACCCCGAGCGGGCGCTGGCCTACATCAAGCTGTACTTCGGCCGGGTGCCGAAGGCGAAGCGCCCGGTGCCCCGCGACATCCCCCGCGAGCCGCCGTCCACCGCGGAGCGCCGGGTGACCCTGACGCAGTCCGAGAACTGGCCCCTGCCCGCGGTCATCCTGGCCCATCACATCACCTACGACGGGCACCCCGACGCGTACCCGCTGCACATCGCGACCAAGGTGCTCTCCGACGGGGAGAGCTCGCGCATCTACCGCCGGCTCGTCTACGAGGACCAGCTCGCGGTGTCCGCGGCCGGCGACGGCCTGCTCATCGAGGACCCGAACCTGTTCTACGCCGTGTCCATCGTCCAGCCGGGGCGCACGCCGGCCGAGTCGGAGACGGCGCTCATCGAGGAGCTGGACCGGCTGAAGACGGAGCTGATCACCGAGCAGGAGCTCCAGCGGGCCAAGAACCAGTTCGCGCGCGACTACGTGTTCGGCCGCCTGACCATCGAGCAGAAGGCCTCGCACCTGGTCCACGCGGCGGTGATGCACGACGACATCACCACCGTCGACGCCGAGTTCGACGTCTTCATGAACGTCACCCGCGAGGACGTGCAGCGCGTGGCCCGGACCTACTTCACCGAGGAGAACCGGCTGGTGCTGACGATTCTGCCCGCCCCACAGCCCGGCCGCTCCTTCTTCCGGCCCGGAGACGACCAATGAGACGACGGTTCTTCACGCGGCCCGGAGCGGGAACCGCCGGCCTGACCCAGGCATCGTCGCCCCGGGAGTTTCGCGCCGGCGAGACTCCATCGCGACCGCAAGGTCGCGCCGCGGCCTCGGCCGGGCGCCCCGCCAACCGTCCACGAGCCCACGCCGCTGCAACGCGCGGGCTCCTGCTTCTCTGCCTGTCGGCGACGGCGAGCGTGGCGCTGGCGCAGCAGCCGGTGGACTGGCCGCGGGAGAGCCCGCCGCCACCGCTGCCGTGGCACCAGGCGACGTTCCCGCCCTACGAGGTCCGGACCCTCGACAACGGCCTGCCGGTGGTGGTGGTGATGCACCACGAGCAGCCCGCCGTCAACCTGCGGCTGCTCGTCGGGGCCGGATCGGCGTACGACCCGGCCGGCAAGCCGGGGGTCGCGACGTTCACGGGCGCGCTGCTCGACCAGGGCACGACGAGCAGGAGCGCCACCGAGGTCGCGGACGCCATCGACTCGATCGGCGGCATTCTCAGCGCCGGCGCGGGCACGGACCTGACGTTCGTCAACGTGCTCGTCATGACCGACAGCTTCGAGTTCGGGCTGGACATGGTCGCCGACACCGCCCGGAACCCGGCGTTCGCGCCGGCCGAGATCGAGCGCGAGCGCCAGCAGGTGCTGTCGAGCTTCCAGGTCAGCTATGACGACCCCGAGTACCTGTCGGGGGTCGTGCTCTCGCGGCTGATCTACGGGTCGCACCCGTACGGGCAGCCGTCGAACGGCACGCCGGAGTCGGTGCGGCGGATCACGCGCGGCGATCTCGTCGACTTTCACGCCGCGCACTACGCCCCGAACAACGCCCTGCTCGCGATCGTCGGCGACGTCGACGCCGAGTCGGCGTTCGCGGCGGCGGAGGGGGCGTTCGCCGACTGGACGCCCCGCACCGAGGCGACGGCGCCCCCGGCCGGCGAGATACCCGAGCCCGCCCGCCGGATCGTCGTCATCGACAAGCCCGGCTCGCTGCAGACGGCCATCCGGATGGGGCACGCCGCCCTGCCCCGGGCCAGCCCCGACCACCTGCCTTTCGACGTCGCCATCAAGATCCTCGGCGGCGAGGGAGGGAACCGGCTCGGGAGCGTGCTGAGGACGGAACGGTCGCTCACCTACTCGGCGTCGGCCGAGATCGGCAGCCGCCGCTACGGCGGCGACTTCGTCGGGAAGACCGACACCCGGACCGAGGCCACGGTCGAGGCGCTGCGGCTGATGGTCGGCGAGGTGGGCCGCCTGCGGCGGGAGCGGGTGAGCCGGCGCGAGCTCGAGAACGCCCAGGCCTACCTGGCCGGGAACTTCCCCCTGACCATCGAGACCCCCAACGCCATCGCCTCGCAGGTGCTCGAGGCGCTGGTGTACGGCCTCGACCTCGACGATCTCCCGAACTATCCGAACCGGATCAACGCGGTCACGGTGGAGGACATCCGGCGGGTGGCACGCACCTACCTGCGGCCCGACCGCCTCGCGATCGTGCTCGTGGGCGAGGCGCGCGCGTTCGTGAGAGAACTGCGCCGGGCCGGGTTCGGCGACGTCGAGGTCCTCTCGGTGGCCGAGCTGGACCTGTCCAGCCCCGACTTCCGGCGTTGACCGGCCGGACGGAGGGCGGCGCCGCGAGCAACCCGCGGCGTCCACCCCCATGACGGCGCCCAGGGTGATGCTCTCGTGCGGCGAGCCGTCGGGCGACCTGTACGCGGGCGCCCTGACGCGCGAGCTCCGCCGGTCGAGCCCCGGGACGGAGGTCTTCGGACTGGGAGGCAGGCAGCTCGCGGCGGCGGGAGGGCGCCTGACCGCGGACTACGCGGGGCTCGCGGCCACGGGACTGACCGAGGCGCTGTCGGTGCTGCCGCACACCTGGCGGACCTACCGCCGCCTCGTGCGGGCGGCGCGGGCGGAACGCCCCGACGTGTTCGTGGCCATCGACTTTCCCGAGGTCAACTTCCGCATCGGCGCGGCCGTTGCGGCCCTCGGCATCCCCGTCGTCTACTACATCGGCCCGCAGGCGTGGGCGTGGCGGAGCGGCCGGTTCCGGACCATGCGGGGGTTCGTGACCCGGGCCCTCGTCATCTTCCCGTTCGAGACGCGGCTGTACCGCGAGGCGGGAATCCCGGTCTCGTTCGTCGGGCACCCCCTGCTCGACCTGGCGCCGGCCGCCGCGGACCGGGAGACCTTCCGCCGGCAGCACGAGCTCGAGGCGAAGGCGCCGGTGGTGGCGCTGCTCCCGGGCAGCCGCCCCAACGAGGTGCGCCGCATCCTGCCGGACATGGCCGCCGCGGCCCGGCGCATCCGCGAGCGCGTCCCGCCGGCGCAGTTCGTCGTCGCGCGCGCCCCCGGCCTGTCCGATTCGCTGTTCGAGCCGCTCGCGGCGCTGCGGGGCGCGGGGACGCCGCCGCGGGTCGTCGAGTCGCAGACCGACGCGGTGCTCGCCGCGGCCGACGTCGTGCTCACCGCATCGGGCACCGCCACCATCCAGACCGCGATTCACGAGCGGCCGATGGTGGTCGTCTACCGGCTCTCGCCGCTGACGTACTGGATGGCGCAGCGGTTCATCAAGGTGAGCGCGTTCGGCATGGTCAACCTGGTGGCGGGACGGACCATCGTGCCCGAGTACGCCCAGGCCGCATTCACGCCGGCGGTGGTGGCGGACGACGCGGTGCGCTTCCTGTCGGACGAGGCGCACGCCGCCCGGACGCGCCAGGCCCTGCGCGAGGTGCGCGAGAAGCTGGGCGGACCCGGGGCCAGCCGACGCGCCGCCGAGCACGTCCTGAGGGTCGCGGCGGGCGGATGACGCCCTTCCGGCGCGGGAGCCTCCAGACCGGCCGCCCACTCTATAATTGAAGGATGCATCGACACGGACTTCGATGGCTGTTGCGCCGCCGAGGCGCCGGCGGCTGCGCTGCTGGTGCGGACGTCACGCGGAAAGACCGGACAGTCTGCGGGAATCGGGGGCTACCGTCGGCCGCGTGGGCCACGGCCCTCCTGGTGCTGCTGGCGGCGGCCGCCGCCGCCCAGACCAACACCGCCGAGCTGCTGGGCGTCGTGGCGGACGAGAGCGGCGCGGTCCTGCCGGGTACCCTCGTCGTGGCCACCCATCCCGCGAGCGGCACCGTCATCGAGCGGGTCACCGACGCCGAGGGGCGGTTCTTCCTCCCCGGCCTCGCCACCGGCGAGTGGACCGTCACCGCGGAGCTGCCCGGCTTCCAGCGCTCGACCCAGACCGGCATCCGGCTCGAGGTCGGCCGCACCCTGCAGCTCGAGTTCACCCTCGCCCTCGGCGCGATCAGCGAGGAGGTGACGGTCGAGATCAGCGCCCCCCTGCTCCAGACCACGACGGCCGAGATCAGCGACGTCATCGAGACCCGCGAGGTCGAGACGATCCCGCTGAACGGACGGCAGTTCCTGCAGCTCGCGCAGCTCAGCGACGCGGTGGTCATCCCCCCCGGCGGCACCCGGGGCGGCGCCCTCCAGCAGGCCGGCCCCCTGCCCAACGTCGGGGGCCAGCGGGCCGGGCACAACATCTACATGCTCGACGGGTTCAAGGTCACCGACGAGCTCTTCAACAACCTCGTCATCAACCCGTCGGTCGACTCCATCCAGGAGTTCAAGATCCAGAAGTCGATGTACCCGCCCGAGTTCGGGGGGAAGGCGTCGGCCCTGATCAACGTGGCGACCCGGTCGGGCGCGAACAACTTCCACGGGAGCCTGTTCGAGTTCATGCGCGACGAGCGCTTCGACGCCCACAACTACTTCGACGACCGCAGCCTGCCGGTGCCCCCCCTCGACCAGGACCAGTACGGCGGCACCCTCGGCGGCCCCATCGTCCGCGACCGCACCTTCTTCTTCGCGAGCTACGAGCGGCAGGACACGCGGCGGTCGATCACCAAGACCTTCTCGGTGCCGGACGCGGCGGTCCGGGCCGGCGACTTCTCGGGCTGGGACCCGATCTGCGATCCGCTGACCATCGACCCGGTGAGCGGCGCGTGCCGGCCGTTCGCGGGCAACCGGATCCCGGCGGACCGGCTCGACCCCATCGCCGGCGAATTCCTCTCGAACGTGCCGATGCCGACGGCCGACGGGCGCTTCCAGAACCTGACCTCGGTCGAGCCGCAGGACAAGGACGTGCACCAGTTCAGCGTGCGCGTCGATCACCGGCCGGCCGAGGCCGACCACCTCTTCATGCGCGTCAGCACCTTCGACGCGGACGAGATCCAGCCGTTCGGCACCGGCGTCCAGCAGGAGTCCCTCGTGCCGGGGTTCGGCCGCACCCTCGACACCACGACGCGCAACGTCGGGGTGAGCTACACCAAGGCCATCGGACGGAACAAGCTGAACGAGCTGCGCTTCGGGTACATGTCGGTGAACGGCGGGCAGCACAGCCTCAACGCCGGGGTCGACTTCGCGGAGCGGGTTGGCCTGCTCGGGGTGAGCCGGAACCCCCGCGACATCGGCTATCCGCAGATCTCGACGGCGGGGCTGTTCAGCACCATGGGCGACCCGACGACGTTCGTGTCGCGCAACAACGAGCACTTCGAGATCTACGACAACTTCCTCATCGACCAGGGCAACCACCGCTACAAGTTCGGCGGCTACCTGTTCCACCTGCGGTTCCGCCCCGTCAACGCCGACACCGCGCGCGGCGCCTTCGCCTACACCGGGCAGTTCAGCGGCAACGCGCTGGCCGACTTCCTGCTCGGCTACCCGACCACGGCGCGGGCGGGCATCGGCGGCGGCGACCAGGACTCGCGGACCACGTGGCTGCACCTCTACGCCCAGGACGACTGGCGGGCGCGCGACAACCTGACCATCAACTACGGGCTGCGCTACGAGTACAACGCCCACATGAAGGACGTCGACAACCGCCTGTCGTCGATCGACCTGTCGGTGCCGGGCGGGCGCTTCGTCGTCGCGAGCGACGACGCCGGCAACATCTCGCCGGCGGCCGAGGCGCTGATGCCGCTGATGCCGATCCCCTGGGTGACCTCGGCCGAGGCCGGCTGGGAACGCAGCCTCCTGCGCCCGAGCCGGGTGCGCCTCGCCCCCCGCGCGGGGTTCGCGCTGCTGCTCGGCGACCAGCGCTCGGTGGTGCTGCGGGGCGGCTACGGCGTCTTCCTGAACCAGTGGGCGTACAGCGTGCAGACCGCGTTCACCCGGAACCTGCCGTTCTTCTTCCTCAAGCAGATCGACACCCCGTCGGACCAGCTCGTGCCGACCCACCAGACCCGCGACATCCTGGCCAGCGACGCCACCGGCAGCATCGGCGGGTCGATCATGGACAACGACTACCGGGTCGAGTACACGCAGACCTGGAGCGGCGGCGTGCAGATGGAGGCGACGCGCCAGACCATGGTCGAGCTCTCGTACATGGGCTCGTACACCATCGGGGCCGACAACTCGACCATCCGCAACGTCCCGCTGCCCGGCCCCGGGCCCATCGACGAGCGCCGCCCGGTGCCCGAGCTGGCCGGCATTCGCGCCATCCGCTTCGACGGCGAGTCGATCTACCACGCCGTCACGTTCAAGGCCGAGCGGCGCTTCGACGGGCGGCACTCGTTCAACGCCGCCTACACCCTGTCGCAGTCGAAGGACGACGCCTCGAGCCCCGGCGCCACCGCGTTCGAGTCGAACGTCCCCCAGAACGTCAACGACATCTTCCCCGGCGAGGTCGCCCTGTCGAGCTTCGACCACCGCCACCAGCTCGTGGCCAGCGGCACCCTGCAGCTCCCGTTCTTCGAGGGGGCCGGCGGCGCGGCCGCGCTCTTCTCGGGGTGGCGGCTCAACGGCATCGTCACCGCGCAGTCGGGGGCCCCGTTCACCGTCAACCTCGGCATGGACCGCGCCAACATCGGCTCGGGCCCCTCCCAGCGCCCCGACCAGATCGGCGACCCCAACCTCCCGGCCGGCCAGCGCACCCCCGACCGGTGGTTCAACACCGCCGCGTTCGCCCTGCAGTCGCCCTTCACCTTCGGCAGCGCCCTGCGCAACAGCGTCTTCGCGCCGGGCCTCTTCAACGTCGACGTCTCGCTGCAGAAGGACTGGTTCGTCGGCGACACCGGCCGCCTGGAGTTCCGCTGGGAGATCTTCAACGTGCTGAACCGCGCCAACTTCGACGTGCCCAACCGCATCTTCGGCACCCCGAACTTCGGCCGCATCTTCAGCGCCCTGAACGCCCGCGAGATGCAGTTCGGGCTGCGCTACAGCTTCTGACGCGGTCAGCCAAATGCTCCACCCTACGATCCCGCCGAGTCCGAGTTTCGACGGATGAGAATGCGTGATGGCCGAGTTGGACTACATCACTGTGAAGGGCTTTAAGAGCATCGAGTCTATCGAGAAGCTGCCCGTGGGGCCCTTGACCGTGCTCATCGGCCCAAACGGGTCTGGCAAGACAAACTTCGTCGGCGTCTTCTCCTTCCTGAATGCCATCCGAGAAGGGGGCCTCCACAAGTACGTAGCCAAAGCCGGTGGTGCCGACAGGGTACTCCACTTTGGATCAAAAGTCACCGAGAAACTTCATATACGTATTTCGTTCAAAAAAGAGATGAACCAGTACGAAATAGACTTAGAACCGAATGGCGCCGATGAGCTACTCCCCGTTTCTGAGGGCGTCTACTTCTGGAGAAAGAGCCAGTATCCCCAACCCTATGGCTTGGCCATCGCAAGTGAAGGGCGGGAGGCCGGGATTAGCAGACAGCGTCAACAAGGAATCGCCAAGTATGTACAAGGGCACTTGGCCAGTTGGCGCCTGTATCACTTTCACGATACTAGCGCCGCGTCTCCGATGAAAAAGACCGCCTCGGTTAACGACAACCGCCATCTTCGACCGGACGGTTCCAACATCGCGCCCTTCCTCCATCTCCTCCGCGAGCAGCACGAGGACTCCTACCGCATCATTGTTGGCACGGTCCAGCGGGTTGCGCCCTTCTTCCGGGACTTCATATTGGAACCTCAGCTTCTCAACCCGGACAAGATGAGGCTGGAGTGGAAACATGCGGGAACCGACGCCTACTTCGACGCTTCGTCGCTGTCGGATGGAACATTGCGCTTCATGGCGCTAGCAATCCTGTTTCTCCAGCCGAGAGAATACAGACCGTCTGTCATCCTAGTGGACGAGCCCGAGCTGGGCATGCATCCTTACGCGGTTACCCTGTTGGCAGCCCTGATGAAACAAGCCTCCACCAACTCCCAGATCATCGTCTCCACTCAGTCCTCACTCCTGCTAGACAACTTCAAGCCCGAGGAAGTGCTGGTGGCGAATCGTGTCGATGGAGCCACGCAGTTCACCCGGCTCTCATCGTCCCTGCTGGAGTCCTGGCTGGAAGACTACAGCCTGGGGCAGCTGTGGGAGAAAAACGAACTGGGCGGACGCCCTGCACCGGAGTAGCGGATGTCGCGGATACTGGTCCACGTCGAAGGTCAGACGGAGGAGACCTTGGTCAACCACGTGCTGGCACCGCATCTCTATGGGGCCGGCTATACGAGCGTCAGCGCCCGCCTCGTCGGGAATGCCCGTCAACGGGGCCGGCGGGGTGGCGGCCGGTCCTGGGAGTCAGTCCGCAAAGGAATCCTGAATCACCTGCAGCACGACGATACGGCGCTCTCAACAACGATTGTGGACTACTACGGGCTGCCTCACAGCTGGCCCGGTCGAGACCAGGTCGGTGTCCACGCCACCTTGAGACAGCGTGCGACTGCGGTCGAGGAGGCCGTCTTGCAGGATATCTCAAGTACGATTGGCCATCCTCACCGCTTTGTTCCTTACGTAGTAATGCACGAGTTCGAAGGGCTCTTGTTCAGTGACCCGGACCGATTCGCGGAAAGTCTCGGAGAAGCAGCCTTGGCACCGAAATTCCGGGCCATCCGAGAGGAGTTCCAAACTCCGGAAGACATCAACGATTCTCCCAACACCGCTCCGTCCAAACGGATCATCGGTCTGTATAGAGGATATCAGAAGCCCCTGCACGGGGTCTTCGCCATCGAGCAGATCGGGCTCGACACCGTACGAAAAGCATGTCCGCTCTTCAACGAGTGGCTCGCGAAGCTGGAGCAGCAAGCCACGAGTGAACGACCTCCGCGCGCCACATGAACGCCACGCCAACCCCCGTCATGGCCGTCGCGCTCCATCGAGCCGTCACCGCGGTCACATCAGCGCGGGACCGATCCGTCCTGTCGGAGAGTCCGCTGCGCGAACCGCCAACCGGCCGCCGTCCTGACGAGGCGGTCGGTGAACACCCCCGACGTCTGGATGGCGGCCTGACCGTCCGTGATGCGATAGAGCATCAGGTAGCAGCCCTCGGCGCCCTCCGAGGTCGCGGTGATCATCGCCTGGCTCTGCCAGTTGCGCATGTCGCCCGCGTTGGCCTCGTACGCGCCCGCGGCAAACGCGGCCAGGCCGTCCCTGCCGGCGATTCTCAGCCTCGCGCCCTCGTCGGCGCCCGCCGCCACCATCAGGAGGACACCGTCGGCGGTGAAGGTATCGGCCCAGCGCTCCGCGGCTCCGCTATCGAGGCTGTGCGCGTACGTCCCGTAGAGGGCCTGGATCTCGACGTGATCCTCCCAGGACAGCTCTGGCGGCGACTGCTCCACCCCGATCGGCTCGACGCCCCCGACGGCGAGCAACAGCCCAACGACGATGCAACTCCTCATCATGTGACCACCAGACCCTTCCGTTCGTCAGTACGGTTGCGGCTGCGGTCTCCCGCCACGCGGCGGAATCTCGGCTCCTCTTTCCGGGTTGGACTCCGCCGGCGGTCCGGTGGACCGTCGTTCCTGGGCCGGGTCCGCCGTGCGGCGGCCCCTGAACGCTCGGAAGATACGGTTCGGCCTGCGCTACGGCTTCCGAGGCGGCCGCCGGGCCGCGCGAATTCCGCGCGCGGAGCACCCGCTGGAGCGCCAGTCCTCATTCAGCGTCAGCCATCATTGGCCATGAGATGACAATTTGTCTCGCCGTGGCTAAAATAGGCTGACGTGAGGGATCCCTGGCACTTCGAGCGGCGCGACTTCACCGCCCACGTCCTGAATCTCCTGACCGAGGGACCGGCCGGCGCGCTCAGCCTGTTCGGGCCACGTCGCACGGGCAAGACGGAGTTCCTGCTCAAGGACCTGGCGCCGCGGGCGCAACGCCGCGGCCACCGGGTCATCTACGCGTCGTTCTGGCAGTCCCCGCTGTCGCCGCTCGCGGTGCTGCTGCACGCCCTGGAGGCGTCCCTCGCAGGCGCGTCGTTCGGCGACAGGGTGCGCGCGGCCGCGGTGGCCCTGGCCCCGCGACTCAAGCTGTCGGCGCCGGCGCCCGGGGCCTCGGCGGCGGCCGAGATCGATCTCACCGCGCTGGCCGGGCAGCCGCCGAGCGACCTGCTGCTCTATCTGGACGATCTTCTCGAGCGCGCGGCCGGGAGCCGAAGGCCGACCCTGCTGCTTCTCGACGAGGTTCAGGAGCTGGCCCAAAGGTCCGGGAACGAGCCCCTCGTCGCCGCGCTCAGAACGGGTCTCGACAAGCGGCGCGCGAGCATCAAGACCATCTTCACGGGGTCCAGCCGCGAGGGTCTGGCCGCCGTCTTCACTGCCCGGCAGGCGCCGTTCTTCCACTTCGCGACGCCGATCGACCTGCCGGTGCTCGGGGACGCGTTCGTCGCGCATGTCGTCGCCGCGTTCGAGAGGATGTCGGGCCGCACGCTGAACGGAGGGGACATGCGGGCGGCCTTCGAGCGGCTGCACAGCAACCCGTACTTCTTCCGCCTGTTCATCGAGGCGCTGCTGTGTAACCGCGATCTCTCGCCGGCGGCGGCCCTGAGGGAGGTGCGCGATCGCATCGCCGTCGAGCTGGGCTTCGCCAACACGTGGCTGTCGCTGACGGCGATCCAGCGGGCGACCGCCCGGGCGCTCGCCGATGGCGCCCGGCAGCCCCTCGGCCTGCCATTTCGCCGCACCGTCGCCGCCCACCTGCGGCAGCCGGCGCCGACGGCCGGCCGCGTCCAGGCGGCCTTGCGCCGGCTGCAACGACTGGGCATCGCCGATACGCACACGGGAGCCTGGGCGCTCGTGGACCCGGAGTTCACCGCCTGGATCCGGGACCAGGCCGGTCGGGACTGAAGCTCGAACCCGTCGCCGCACCCCCTCTGACGCCAGCCAGCCAAGCGTCGCCTGCCGCTCCGCTTGGCACCCAACCCCAGGGAGTCCGCGCAGTTCTACGGGCGCAGACTCCTGATTCACCCCTCGTCGCCTCGGCTCCGGTGGGCGCCCCACCTACTCGAATCGTCCACGCCGTTCTACGGCGCAGACTCCTGGAGGGACGGGATGTCACAGGTGAAGCTGGCCTCGTCGTTCGGGTCGCCGCCGCCGTCGTAGACGGCGACCTGCGGGTACGGACAGACGGGGCGCGTCATCGTGACGTCGCCGCCCTCGCCCAGCTTCGTGGCCACCAGACGCTCGGGGGCCTGCCCGTCCTCGACCCAGGCGCGGATGGCCTCGACCCAGTCGACGCGGTCGGGGCCGGGGCCGCCGGCGCAGTGGAGCACGCCGGGCAGCATGTAGAGGCGCGCGTAGTCGCGGGCCGCGGCGTCGTCGGCCGCGAGCCGCACGTAGTAGTCGATGGTGCCGAGGGGCGTGAGGGCGAGGTCGGACCAGCCGGTCCAGTAGATGATGCGGCCGCCGTTGTCCCGGAACCGGCTCAGGTCGGTGCTGGTGGCGTTGAGGATCCCGCCGGTCGGAGCGACGTCCTCTTCCCAGGTCGAGAAGTCGTACTCGGTGTAGTCCCAGTCGGGATCGCCGAAGACGAAGTACTTGAAGAGCTCGGTCCCGAAGCCGTACTGTGCGCTCGGGGCCCCGGGCGGGCCGACCACCCACCCGGGCCAGCCGCCCGCGGCGTGCTCGCCGCCGTAGTTGAACCCGTGGTAGAGCGGCTCGCCGTTCGACGTCGGGCCGTCGTAGACGGTCTGGATGGCGGCGAGTTGCGCCGCGGTGACGCAGCCGTCGGCGGGGCTGTCGCCGGCGCAGCGCGGCAGGTCGGCGGGGTCGAATCCGCAGTGCCGGGGGTCGGTCATCATGCCGTCGTCGACACCGTCGTCGGCGTCGCACGCGGCGAGGATGCTCGACTCGAGCAGCTCGAGCACGGGCGCGGTCAGCACCGGCGCGTCGAGGTCGCCGTCGGGGTAGATGGCCTGCTGGTTCTGCACGAACCCGGCGGCGATGCCCGTCCAGTCGTAGGCGGGCGCGGCGGCCACGATGCCGTCGAAGTCGTCGGGGTAGCGCTGCGACGCCATCATCGCCTGCCCCCCGCCCCGCGAGCAGCCGACGAAGTAGTCGTAGTCGGACGGCCGCGCGTAGTAGTGGGAGATGATGGACTTTGCGGTCTCCGCCGTCAGGTGGACGGCGCGGTGGCCGAAGTTCTCCTGCCGCTCGGGATGGTCGAGGGCCCAGGCGGCCGAGCGGCCGGGCCCGGTGTGCCCGGTGTCGGTCCCCGCCGTCGCGTAGCCGCGCTCGAGGGGGCTCCCGCCCCAGGCGTAGAGCCGGCGCGCCTGGTTCTGTATGCTCCCCACGAAGCCGCCTCCGCCCCCCATCAGGAACCGGCCGTTCCAGTCGTCGGGAAGCAGCAGCTCGAAGCCTATCTCGGTCTCGATGACCCCCCTCACCCGGCAGTGCGCCGGGGCGTCGCCGGCGGGCACGTGCTCGGCCGAGCCGATGCGCATGTCGATGAGCTCCAGCGCCGTCAGATCGGCGCAGGCGCCGGGGAGGTCCGCGGGATTCGCGGCGGGGGCCGCGCACGCGGCAACCGCAGCGAGGCCGGCCGCGGCCACGCCGTTCACGAAGAAGCGCTGGATGCGGGACATGGCGGTTCTCCTCCCCCGGGTGTCTGGGCCGTCGTCGTCTTCCCGCCGCCGTGCGGATTGCCGGTGGGCGCCGTGTCGCCGCCGGCGCCCGCTATCGGGGCGTCCAGAGGAAGACCTGCCATTCCCTCAAGGGCTCCGATTGGCCGACGATGACACCGCCCGACAGGGTGCGGTCGAGGTCGGGCCCACCCCACCGGCGCAAGTAGGGGTACTTCTCCTCGCCGAGCACCTCGGTGGCCGTCATCGCGAACGTCGCGTCGCCGAGCCGCGCGTAGCCGTCGGGAGCGACCTGCGCCCGTCTCGACCAGTAGCCGCCGTCCGGCCTCGTGGCGGTGATGAATCCACCCTCGAAGGGGACGAGCGCGACGTGCACCACGAACGGCGGAAAACCACCGGTCTTGATCGTCCCGATGCCTCGTTCGAGGGTCGTGAAGTCCGCCGCCGGCGGCGTCAGGCTGCCACCGATTCTCACCCCGGCAATGCGGTTGTAGGGTGCCACGAAGACATAGGTGGTCGCGGCGGCGATCAGCACGCCTGCAACGGCGATACCGGCGATTCTCGTCTTGCTGGCCATGGAGTCGTCGTTCCCCCTGTCGCACGACGTTGCCCGATGACGGACCGCCCCGACCACAAGGGCCGTGGCGCCGGACAGTTGCGGGAGCGGACGGCGGCGGTGTCCGACGCGCTGGCGCCAGGCGCCATGCACGAGCGGCCGATCGACCGCCACATGCCGGTCGCCGGAATCGAGCCGGGCGTGGGCGAAGCCGCAAGGCAACGCTTCGGGACCGTCCGGGAGCTCGTGGTGAACGCCGCGCCGGACCGCCTCAACCCTACCAGCGTCCCGCTTCGCCCGCAAGCGCACCGAGGCCGCGCGCGGCGGGCCGACACGGTATGATGGCGGTTTGCGGCCGCTTGGGGAGGGCACGATGAATCGACTGTTGATCGCGACGTGGATCCTGGGGGCGACGAGCGCTGCGCCGGCACAGGCGCAGGAACCGGTGGACCTGCTGCTGCACGACGGCAAGGTCTTCGCGGCCGACGAGCTGCTCTCGACCTACTCGGCGATCGCCGTGCGCGACGGCCGCATCGTGGCCCTCGGCTGGGACGAGCTGACCGATCGCTACCGCGCCGCGCGCACCCTCGACCTCGAGGGGCGGCTGGTGCTGCCCGGGTTCATCGACACCCACATCCACATCCGCGGCAACCCGGAGCGCTGGGTCGATCTGGCGGGACTGGAGAACCTGGCCGAGCTGAAGGGGCGGGTCACCCGAAAGGCGGAGCAGCTCGGGGCCGGAGAGTGGATCACCGGGTACGGCTGGTCGGAAGACGAGCTGGCCGAGCAGCGCCGCCCCCTGCGGTGGGACCTGGACGACGCCGCGCCCGCCAACCCGGTGGTGCTGACCCGGGCCGGCGGCCACAGCTCGGTGGCGAGCTCGCTCGCCCTCGAGGCGGCCGAGTTGACGCCGGACAGCGAGGTCCCGCCCGGCGGCATCATCGAGGTCGACGACGGGGGCCGGATGAACGGCATCCTCCGCGAAGGGGCGCAGGGGCTGGTCAGCCGCCTCGTCCCCGACCCGACCCGGGACGAGCTGCAGGCGAGCTTCGTCGAGAACCTGCGCGACCTGCTCCGGCTCGGCGTCACGAGCATCATCCACGCCGGGGTCGGCATCGAGGGCTTCGCGGACTGGGAGGCGGCCTACGCGGCGCACCGCGGCGAGCTGCCGCGGGCCGCGGTGCAGCTCCGGGTGCCGCCGGACCCCGAGCGGGCCGTCGACATGCTCGACCGGTTCGGCCGCAGGACCGGCGACGGCGACGAGTGGCTGCGGGTGGGACCGATGAAGTTCTTCGTCGACGGCGGCTACACCGGCGCCGCCGCCTGGACGCTGGAGCCCTACAAGGGGCAGCCGGGCTACCACGGCAGCGGCCCCCTGATCGACGAGGCGGGGCTCTTCGCCATCTCCAGCGCCGCCCACGAGCGCGGCTGGCAGATGGGGTTCCACACCATCGGCGACGCCGCCATCTCGATGACCGTCGACGCGTGGGCGCGCATGCTCGAGGCGTCGCCCCGCGCCGACCACCGCCACTTCCTGAACCACTTCACGGTGCGGCCCCCGGCCGGGACCATGCAGAAGATGGCGCACTGGAACATCCACGTCGCGCAGCAGCCCAACTTCACCTACACCCTCGACGGGCGCTACGCCGAGCACCTCGAGGGCGAGCGCTACCAGACCAACAACCCCCTGCGCTCGCCGATGCGGCACGGGGTGGTGGTGGCCCTGGGCAGCGACATCCTGCCCATCGGGCCGATGGTCGGGCTGCAGGCGGCGGTGACCCGCCGGGGCATGGGCGGCGCGGTGGTCGGCCATGGCGAGGCGCTGACGATGCCCGAGGCCATCGTCGGCTACACGCGCATCGCCGCCCACCTGACCTTCGAGGAGGACGAGAAGGGCACCCTCGAGGTCGGCAAGCTCGCCGACCTGGTGGTGCTGTCGCAGGACCTGCTGACCATCGATCCGGAGCGGACCGTGGACACCGAGGTCGACCTGACGGTGCTCGGCGGGCGGGTCGTCTTCGAGCGCTGAGGGCCGGACGGCGCTCCGCACGGTGCTCGGCGGGCGGGTGGTCTGCGAGCGCTGAGGGCCGGACCGACTCCGCCGTCAGGAGTCCCCGGGGTCGAGCAGCGGATTGACGGCCCGGACCGTGCCGTACAGGCGGCCGTGCTGAAAGTCCTCGGACCACAGCTCGCTCAGCCCGAAGTGCTCGGCGTACGCCCACAGATGCGCGTCGAACCACGACAGTCGGTACGCCGCCGCCCCGCGCAGGGCGAGCCGCACGACGGCTTCGTTCGGGTAGAGGACGGGAAGCTGCGTCACCATCTCCTCCGCCTCGTGCAGCGCGTCGGCGACGGACAGCAGCGGGCCGCCCGAGCGACGAGGGCGAGTCACGGCCGCGACGAACTCGATGATGGCCTGATGCGGAACCCGTACGATTCCGTCAGCCAGCCCCCCACGCAGTGCCGCCGTCGCCCGGCGCTGCTTGTCCGGGGATCGCGGGTCGATCCGATAGACCAGGATGTTGGTGTCAACGAGTGCCGCCACGGTCGTACAGCTCCTCGCGCGTCCATCCGCGGTCGCCATCCGCCGACGTCACCCGGACATCCCGCTGGCGGCGGCGCTGGCGCTCCGTCGCCTCGTCGAAGAGGCGGAGTCGGGTTTCGAGATCGAGGGGTTGACGGCGGTGCTTCGAGGGCGTCACCTGGAGGCTGTTGCCGTTGATCGTCCAGTCGACGTCGTCGCCGGGCCGAATGCCGAGCTGAGCGGCGAGCGCCTTCGGCACGGTGACCTGGAGCTTGCTGGTGACCTTGGCCATGTCCTTACCATAGCAAGGACGGCATCCTTGTCTCAAGCTCGACTTTGTCGTTTGAACGCTCCAGTCGCCTTCGAGCACGGGACCGGGCTTCGGCCCGGTTGCGCGCAACGCAGCCCTGATCATGACTGACGCTCCCGTCCACCTCCGCCGGTTCCTCGGCCGCGGCGACGTGCTCGCCGTTGCGTTCGGGGCGATGGTCGGCTGGAGCTGGGTGGTGCTGGCCGGCGAGATGATCGTGCGGGCCGGCGCCGTTGGGTCGATCCTGGCGTTCGGGGCCGGCGCGGTCATGGTCTGGCTCGTGGGGCTGACCTACGCTGAGCTCAGCTCCGCCCTGTCGCGCGCCGGGGGCGAGCTGAGCTTCACGTTCCTCGCGATGGGGCCCATCGGGGCATTCGTCTGCGGCTGGACGCTCGTGCTCGCCTACGTGGCGGTCTGCGCCTTCGAGGCGGTGGCGCTGCCGACCGTCCTCGGCTATCTCGTGCCCGGGTTCGGGACCGGGGACCCGCTGTACACGGTGGCGGGCTGGGGCGTGCAGCCGGCGTGGGTCGCGGCCGGGGTGGCCGGCGCGCTCGTCATCGGCGTGGTCAACTACCGCGGCATCCGGTTCGCGGCGTTCGTGCAGCAGGTCGCCGTCGCGACCCTGCTGCTCGTCGGGCTGGCGTTCTTCCTGCCCGGCACGCCGCGCGGCGACCTCGCGAACCTCGCACCCGCGGTCACCGGCTGGGAGGGGGTGCTGCGGGTCATGATCATGACCCCGTTCCTCTACGTCGGCTTCGACGTCATCCCCCAGCTCGCGGAGGAGATCGCCCTGCCGTTCCGCACCATCGGCCGCATCATCCTCCTCTCGATCGCGATGGCCTTCGTCTGGTACGGCCTCGTGCAATGGACGGTGGGCCTGTCGCTCGACCCAAGCACCCTCGCCGATCGGGCCCTCCCCACCGCCGACGCCATGAGCGCGGTCTGGGGCAGCCCGTGGGGCGGGCGCGTGCTCGTGCTCGGGGGCGCCGTCGGCATCCTGACGAGCTGGAACGCGTTCTTCCTCGGCGCATCGCGCCTGCTCTTCGCGATGGCCCGGGGCGGGATGCTGCCGGCCGTGTTCGCCCGCCTCCACCCGCGCCACGGCTCGCCGGCCGCGGTCGTGGTGGTGCTGACCGCGATCACCGCCGTCGCCCCGTTCTTCGGGCGGCCGGCCCTGGTGTGGCTGGTCGATGCCGGGTCGCTGGCGACGGTAGTGGCCTATCTGCTGGTGGCAGCCGCGTTTCTCGTCATCCGCCGCCGGCATCCGGACCTACCCCGTCCGTACCGGGTCGCGGCCCCGGCGGTGGTTGGCTGGCTCGCGGTGGCCGCCACGGTGTTCTTCGTCCTGCTGTACCTGCCGGGCAGCCCGTCCGCGCTGGTGTGGCCGGAGGAATGGGCCATCGTCCTCCTGTGGGCGGCCGGCGGCGCGGCGCTGGGCGCCGGCCTGCGCCGCCGCGTGGCCGCACTGGGCCCCGACCGGCAGGCGCGGCTGATTCTCGGCGACCAGGCGGGCTTGGCGACCGAGAACACGGGTGGTGGATGAGACTATCAGCACTTGGGCGACCTGCCGGTGCTAGTCCCGCGTCACCGCCTCGCGATCGCCGCCGGCCGCGACGAGACGGTCGTCACGCCGCGCCGGCTCCCGCCCGTCGCGGTCCCCCTTCTCGCGCTTCACTTCCTCACGGATCCTCGCCTTGCCCGCTTCGATGCGCGCCCGGCGTTCCGGGCTGAAGTGCTTCGTCAGCTCCCTGAATGGTTGACGACTCATCGTTCTCATCCCCTCTCTGGCTCGATCAGCCCTTCGCCCCGCAACTCCCGAATATACTGATCGTAGATCGTGTCTGCACGCCGCACGTGGTCCCGATAGAACCGCTGCTCGTGTCCGCTCTTGCGCCCGCCAGTCAGCAGGATCGCCGTGCGTCGCGGGTCGAACGCATAGAAGATGCGGATCGGCCGACCACCGCTCTGGACCCGCAGCTCCCGCATGCGCCCGTGCCTCGACGAGCGAACCGACGAGGAATACTGTCTTGGCAGGTCGGCGCCGTGCTCTTCGAGCGCCTCCACGACCTCCGTCACGTCATCCTGTTCCTTCTGCGTGAGCCCTCTCCACCACGACTCGAACTCGTCAGTGACCTCGACCTCGCACTTCATCCTGCCTCCGCATCCTCGACGACCTGTCGTTGGCAGAAGGTGCGAGAAGCATGCCAGCCGCCAGCATCCCGGCGGCGTAGACGCCGACGAGCCAAGCCGTTGAGATCGCGTGCTCGCCGCCGCCGGCCGTTGGGCCGTAATCCTGAGCCTCGCTTCAGCCCGGCCCCGCTTTGCCGTTCCTCGCCGGTTTCGATCCAGAGACCCCTTGAAGCACCCTACGGCTACTTGATGGACCTCCGATGACCACCGACGACACCACCAGGAGACAGGAAGAAGAACGCATGGAAACCGCCCCCGTCCTGCCGAAGCTGGTCGGCCAGCGCGTGAAGCGGCGCGAGGACCCGCGGCTCGTCCGCGGGCGCGCCACCTACGTCGACGACGTGAAGATCCACGGCCTGCGGCATCTCGCGTTCAAGCGGAGCGACGTCGCGCACGGGCGCATCCGGTCCGTCGACACCCGCGCCGCCGCCGCGATGGACGGGGTCGAGGCGGTGTTCACGGGGGCCGAGATCGCCGGGTTCCTCGACCCTATGCCCATCGGGACGCCGTTCCCCTCGCCGGAGCACCGCGCGGTGGCGGTGGACACGGTGCGGTTCGTCGGCGACCCCGTGGCGGTGGTCGTGGCGCGCGACCGCTACGCGGCGCGGGACGCGGCCGACGCGGTGGTCGTGGACTGCGAGCCCCTGCCGGCGGTGGTCGACCCAGAGGAGGCGATGACCGGGCGGCCGGCGGTGCTGCACGCCGACTATCCGACCAACGTGGCCCTCGGCCCCCTGTCGCGGGGGACCGGCATCCGGCGCCGGCAGCCGGTGGACGACACCGCCGTCGACGAGGCGTTCGCGGCCGCCGACGTGGTGATCTCGCAGCGCATGGTGAACCAGCGGCTCGCCCCCAACTCGATCGAGGCGCGCGGGGTGGTGGCCCACTACGAGGCGGGCAAGGACGAGATGACCATCTGGTCGTCGACCCAGAACCCGCACATCCTGCGGACGATGGTGGCGCGGATGGTGGGCCTCGGCCAGGACCGGGTGCGGGCCATCGCCCCCGAGGTCGGCGGCGGGTTCGGGGCGAAGATCAACATCTACGGCGAGGAATATGTCGCGGCGGCGCTGTCGAAGCGCCTCGACGTGCCCCTCAAGTGGGTCGAGGACCGGTCCGAGGCGTTCCTCGCCACCGTCCACGGCCGCGACCTCATCGGCTACGTCGACCTCGCGGCCCGGCGCGACGGCACCGTGCTCGGCCTGAAGCTGCGCCTCGTCGCGGACATCGGCGCCTACAACATGCTGCTCACGGCGGGCATCCCCACCAACAGCATGACCATGGCCAGCGCCACCTACGCGATTCCCGCCGTCCGGGTGACCCTGACCGAGGTCTTCACCAACAAGACGCCGACCGACGCCTACCGCGGCGCCGGCCGCCCCGAGGCGACCTACTTCGTCGAGCGGGCGATGGACATGCTGGCGCGCGAGCTCGCCATCGACCCGGCGGAGCTGCGCCGGAGGAACTTCATCCGGCCCGAGCAGTTCCCCTACCGGACGCAGGCGGGCGCGGTCTACGACTCGGGCGACTACGAGAAGGCCCTCGACCGCGCGCTGGAGGCGGCGGGCTGGGCACGGCTGCAGACCGAGCGCGACGCGGCGCGGGCCGAGGGCCGGGTCGTCGGGCTCGGGCTGTCGATGTACGTCGAGAGCTGCGGGCTGGGACCGTCCTCGATGGTGTCGCCCGGCGGCTGGGAGCACTCGCAGGTCACGGTCGAGCGCGACGGGCGCATCAGCGCGACCACCGGCGCGTCGCCGCACGGCCAGGGCAACGAGACGACCTTCGCGCAGATGCTCGCCGACCAGTTCGGCGTGCCCATCGACCACGTGACCATCCGCCACGGCGACACCGCGGTGGTCAAGCAGGGCATCGGCACCTTCGGCAGCCGCTCGCAGGCGGTCGGCGGGGCCGCCCTGCACAACGCGGGCACCAAGGTGAAGGAGAAGATGGCCCGCTTCGCCGCGTTCCTGCTCGAGGCGCACGAAGAGGACCTCGTCTTCGAGAACGGGACCATCGCCGTCCGGGGCGCCCCGGAATCGGCCAAGCCGTTCGCCGAGGTCGCCGCCTACGCCTACAAGCCGGTGAAGCGCCCCGCCAACCTCGACCCCGGCCTCAGCGACGAGGCGTTCTTCGAGCCGCTCAACAACACGTTCCCGTTCGGCTGCCAGATCGCGATGCTCGAGGTCGACCGCGAGACCGGCGAGCCGCGGCTGCTGAAGATGGTCGCGGTCAACGACGCCGGCCGCCTCATCAACCCGCTCATCGTCGACGGGCAGCTCCACGGCGGGCTCGCCCAGGGCATCGGCCAGGCCCTCGTCGAGGAGGTCGTCTACGACCGCGACGGCCAGCCGCTGACGGGGTCGTTCATGGACTACGCCCTCCCCCGCGCGGCCGACTTCCCGCGCTTCGAGCTCGACCATACCGTCACCCCGACCCCCGTCAACCCGCTCGGGGCGAAGGGGGTCGGCGAGGCGGGCACCATCGGCTCGACCCCGTGCATCGTCGCCGCCGCCGTCGACGCCCTGAGCCCGTTCGGGGTGCGGCACGTCGACATGATGCTGCGGCCCGAGAAGCTCTGGCGGCTCATGCGAGGAGCATCGTCGTAAGGACAGTGATCGATACAGAGGTGCTGACGGCGCTCAGCCACAGCCCGTTTCTGCGGACGGCGCGCTCGGCACGCGGCAAGGTAAAGCCCGTCAGCGTCCTGAGACCGTCGGGCATCGCCATGCGTGAAGGGAACGAGTCGACGTGCCGCCGAAGATCCGGGAGCTGATCGCGGAGCTGGAACGAGCCGGGTTCGTGAACCGCGGCGGCAAGGGCGGCCATCGGAACTTCGTGCATCCCGACGTGGCCGGACCCGTTACCATAGCGGGAAGGCCCGGCGACGATGCGCGCCCGTATCAGCTACTCGCCGTCCGTCGGGCCGTCGAGGAATCGCGACGATGAAAGAGAGCGCGCGGTACGTCAAGATCGTCGAATGGTCGAGGGATGACGGCTGTTACGTAGGGAGCTGCCCCGGGCTGTTTCTCGGCGGTTGCCATGGAACCGACGAACGCGCGGTGTTCGCCGAGTTGTGCGAGATCGTCGAGGAGACCATCGACCTCTACCACGCCGACGGCAAGCCCCTTCCTCCGGCTACGGCCGGGCGCGGCATCGCCAGCAAGCTGCAGGAGCAGGACGTCGCGTGACGACTAGCCCATCCCCGGCCAGCACGTGCGCTCATCGAGCAGCGGACCCAACCGCCGCGGCCGAACGAGTCGTCGTCACCGACCATGCACTCACCGTCGAGCTCCGCGACGGGCGACGCTTCTCAGCGCCGATCGGGTGGTACCCCCGCCTCGTGCGCACTACACGGCAGGTGCGGCGCAAGCTCGGCGAGTACTTCGCGGCCGGCGTCCTTCAGGTCTGGGTGATCGACCCGGCTTCACGTACGGTGCAGGTCCATCACGGCCGCGGCGAGCCCGAGTCGCTCGCACCCGGTGCGGTACTCACCGGCGGGGACGCGCTTCCCGGGTTCAGGCTGCCGGTGGACGACATCTTCGAATAGGACTCGGACCGCCAAAGCAGAGCGCGCACGATGGAGTACATGATCGATACCCAACGGACGCCGGTCGACCCCATACTGGCGCTGCGTGGTGTGGGCCGCGAGCTCTGGGCGGACGAAGAGGCCGACGCCTACGTCTCGAGGCTCCGCGAGGGCTGGTCGTGAGCCGCGTGCTCCGGAGCACGAACTTGTTCGTCCATGTTGAACGGGACGATTCCCTGTATTGAACAGGGTCGCCAAGCCTTCGCAGGCACCTGAGGCCCGGGTCACCGGGGCGGGACGAGCGCAACGGCGCGGACCGGGGCGCCGGTGCCGTTCTCGATCTTCATCGGCAGCGCCGCGAGCAGGAAGCCGGTGGGAGGCAGGCCGGAGAGGTCCGCGAGGTTCTCGAGGTTGGGCACGCCGGCCGCAGCGCCGATCTGGTGGGCGATGAAGTCGGTCGAGGGGCCGTGGTCGATGCTGGCGGTGTCGATGCCCAGCAGCCCGGCCCCGCGGTCCTCCACGAGCAGCCGGGTCGCGTCGGCACCGATGCCGGGGAAGTGCAGGTTGGCGGTCTCGCCCGGGGTGTCGTCGCCGAGGTAGGCGAGGG
The DNA here is from genome assembly GCA_965207675.1 of Vicinamibacterales bacterium. Lineage (GTDB taxonomy): Bacteria > Acidobacteriota > Vicinamibacteria > Vicinamibacterales > UBA8438 > JAJEEA01. The sequence continues at coordinate 1,013,442 of CBDBMY010000010.1, read as the reverse complement.
CGTCGGGCCAGCGGGCGGCCCAGCCGGTGCTGATCAGCACCGCCGCCCCGGCCGGCACCGGGCCGTGCTCGGCCTCCCACGCGAGAACGTCCTCGGGAGTGACTTGGTAGTCGGGGTCGGCGGCCGCCGCCTCGGCGACGTCGATGACGATGCCGGGGAGGATGAGGCGCTCCAGCGGGACCGCCGCCGCGTCGGCGCCCCCCTCGGCGAAGTGGGACGGCGCGTCCAGGTGGGTGCCGCCGTGCTCGGCCGTCGCGAACTCCCGCGCCGCGTAGAAGTAGCCGCCGGGCGTCGGCCCCTCGGCCAGCGTCTCCAGTTGGAAGCCGGTCGTGTCGGTGGGCCAGTAGAGGGTGTCGCCGCCGTAGGCGTGGCTCAGGTCGACCATCCGCCATCCCGCGACGGCTTCGGGTCCTGGAGGAGGCGGCGACGAGTCATCGGCGGGAGTACCGGCGCAGGCGGCAAGCTGGACGGCAAGTAGCGCGCCCGCGGCCCGGCCCCATCTCACGGCGCGGACTCCTACCGGGAGCCGTCGTTGATGCTCGTGGCGCCGAGGCGGCGGAGCAGCCGCTCGGTGTCGGGGTGCAGAGGACGGGACACGGTGCCGACGTCGAGCGGGGTGAGGCCGCGGCCGTCGGCGATGTCCACGCGCGCGCCGTTCTCGGCGAGCACCTCGACGATCGCGTTCTTGGCGAGGCGGGCCGCGCCGTGCATGGCGGTGCGGCCGCGCCGGTCGACCGCGTTGAGGTCGATGTCCATGTCGACGAGCAGGTTCACCAGCTCGAGCGACTGGTCCAAGGTGGGCTGCCGCGCCTCGTTCAGCACCACGCCGACCGCGGCCATCAGGGGGGTGGTGCCGTCGTCCGCGGGCAGTCCGGGATCGGCACCGGCCGCGGCCAGGGCCCGCAGGATCTCGGGGTCGGGCACCCGCGCCCCCGCGGCCAGCCAGAGGGGGGTCGCCCCCACGTAGCGGCCGTACGAGATGAAGTCGCCCTTGAAGACGAACGGGGCCCGGGTGAGCCGGGCGTTGGGGTCGGCGCCGTGCTCGACGAGCGCCTTCACCAGTTCGGCCTTGCCGGTCTCGACGGCGGCGTGCAGGGCCGTCCTGCCGATGCTGTCGGGCACGTTGGGATCGGCGCCCCGCTCGAGCAGGAACAGGGCGAGGGCCTCGTGGGTGCTCGGCGCGACGTCGAGCTCGTACTCCCAGCCGCTGATCGCCACCTGGCTGGCCGCCGCCACCACCAGCGGGGTCCGGCCCGAGGTCTGCGACTCCTCGACGTCGACGCGGGCGTTGAAGGCGAGGTAGGGCTCGCCCGCGTTGACGTCGGCGCCGCCGTCCAGGAGCATCCGCGCGGTCTCGACATCGCCGTTGCGGGCCGCGAGGATGAGGGCGGTGGTGCCGTGCACAGACCGCCCCTGAACGTCGGCGCCGGCCTCGATCAGGAAACGCGCGACGCCCGCGTGCCCTTCCGACGCCGCCCACATCAGCGGGGTCTGGGCCCGGAAGTGGGCGGTGCCCCGCACGTCGGCGCCAGCCGACACCAGCAGCCGCACCAAGTCGGGGTTACCGGTGCGGGCGGCGGTCATCAGCACCGTCTCGCCCCCGGGGCGCGCCGCTTCGGGATCGGCGCCAGCGCGCAGCAGGACGTCCGCCAACTCGGCGCTGGCGTTGAGAGCCGCGAGGGCGAGGGGAGTCACGCCGAGGTCGTTCGCGGCGTTCACGTCGGCCCTGCCCGCGACGAGCAGACGGGCGGTCTCGACGTCGTTCCAGTGTGCGGCCCAGTGCAGGGCGGTGGCCCCGTCGGGCTGGCGGGCGTCGACGGCGGCCGATTCCGACAGCAGCGCCCGCACCGCCCTACGGTCACGCCGCTCGGCCGCGTCGGCGAGAGGAGCGTCCTCGGCGGCGGCGGTGACCGGCAGGGCCGCGAGCACCGCGATCAGCCCGGCGGCGAACGCCCGCCCACGGAACTGCCGCACCCGCCCGCGAGCGACTCCGGCTACCGTTGGTCCCTGCATTCCTGTCACTCCCTTTGACCTGAAGCGAACGCCCTGACCGAGTGTTCCCACCGGGACGTGAGACAGACGCTCGGGCAGGTTGCTTCCCGCTCGGAGAAATCCGCCGGGCGTTGACGCGGCCAGTCCGGAATCCGGCGCCCGGGGCTGCACTGCGACGGCGCCGCCCCTGGCGCCCCGACTGAACCCTCGTCCGCTCTACGACACGGCTCCGACCGTCACACCGACAGCGCGTTCACCCGGCCCGTGCTGTCGCCCATCGTCTCGATGGGCACGCCCAGCTTGTCGAGCATGGCCAGGAACAGGTTGGTGTTGGGGGTGTCCTCGGCCACCTGCACATGGCGTCCGCCGGTCAACCGGCCGCCGGCGCCGCCCACGAGCAGGGTGGGCAGGTCGTGGTGGTTGTGGCGGTTGCCGTCGCTCAAGCCGCTGCCGTACATCACCATCGCCGAGTCGAGCAGGGTGCCGTCGCCGTCCTCGACCGACGCCAGACGGTCGATGTAGTAGGCGAACATCTCGGTCAGGTGGTGGTCGACCTTCTTCAGCCGCTCGATGAGCACCCGGTCGCCGCCGTGATGCGACAGCGCGTGGTGGGCGTCGGGCACCCCGATCTCGGGGTAGGCGCGGTTGCTCGTCTCGTGCCCCAGCATGAACGTGGTGATGCGGGTCAGGTCGGCCTGCCAAGCGAGCACCTGCAGGTCGAACATCAGCCTGGCGTGGTCCACGAAGCGGTCGGGCACGCCGGCCGGCTGGTCCATCGCGGGGAGCTCGCGCGCCGACTGCTGCTCGGCCATCTGGATGCGCCGCTCGACGTCGCGCACCGCGCCCAGGTACTCGTCCAGCTTGACCTGGTCGCGGGGGCCGAGCTCCTTGCGAAGCCGCGCCACCTTGGCCGTCACCATGTCGAGCAGGCTGCGGTCGTGCCGGCGGGCGGCGAGCCACGCCGCGGGGTCGGTGGTGCCGCCGGTGCCGAAGAGCCGCTCGAAGACGGCGCGGGGGTCGCTGGCCATCGGCAGGGGCGTCGTGGGGCTGCTCCAGCACAGGGTGTTGGCGTAGGCGCAGCTGTAGCCGGGGTCGCACGACCCCGCCCGTTCGGCCGACTCGAGCGACAGCTCGAGCGACGCGAGCTGGGTCTCCTGGCCGAGCACGCGGGCCGCTATCTGGTCCATCGAGACGCCGGCCCGGATATCGTGCCCCTCGGTCTTCTTCGGGTGCACGCCGGTCAGGAACGCGCCGGCCGCGCGGGCGTGGTCGCCGGCCCCCTCGCCGGGGCGGGCGATGCCCTCGTGGCTGCACAGCCCGCTGATCATGACCATGCGCTCACGGTGCGCGGCGAGCGGCCGCAGGGTCTCGGTGATGTCGAGGGCCCCGGCGGCGGACGGCGTCCAGTTCTGCATGTACATGCCGTTGGGCACGTACACGACGCCGAGGCGGCGCGCCTTCTCGGCCGCGCCGGCGCGCAGGCCGAACGCGGGCACCATGCCGTCGAGCATCGGCAACGCCAGGGTCACGCCGAGGCCGCGGAGGAACGTACGACGCGGGAGGTGCTTCCTGGTGACAATCATGGCTCTCGCGATCTCCTCAGTTGAAACGGAGTGCTCTCGACGACGCCGAGAATCATCGACGACCAGCGGTAGTCGTCGGCCGCGGCCCCGCGCGCGATGGCGCGGACGGCGGGCCCGTCGCGGTACTCGACCCCCCGGCCCAGCGCATAGGTCAGGAGCTTCTCGGTCACGGTCTCGACGAAACGCTCCTCGGCGCCGAGCAGGATGTCGCGCAGCCCGGCCGGGCCCGCGAACCGGGAGCCGTCGGGCAGGGTGCTCGACACGTCGATGGGGGCGCCCTCCTCGGTCGTCCGCCACGCCCCGATGCCGTCGTAGTTCTCGAGCGAGAAGCCCAGCGGGTCCATCAGCACGTGGCAGCTCGCGCAGACGGGGCTGATGCGGTGGACCTCCATGCGCTCGCGCATCGAGAGCCGGCGGGCCTCCTCGGGATGGTTGGCGTCGGGCAGCCCCGGCACCTCGGGCGGCGGAGGCGGAGGCGGCGTGCCGAGGAGGCTCTCTAGCACCCACAGCCCGCGCTTGGTCGGCGAGGTGCGGTTCGGGTAAGAGGTGGCGGTCAGGACGCTGCCCTGGCCCAGCACCCCGCCCCGCCCGTGGGCGGCGACCGGCACCTGCCGGAAGTGGTTGCCGTAGACGTTGGGCACGCCGTAGTGACGGGCGAGGCGCTCGTTCAGGTAGGTGTACTCGGCCCGCAGCAGGTCGAGGACGCTGCGGTCGCCGCGCACCTGGCTCTCGACGAAGAGGGCCGTCTCCTGCTCCATCGCCTCGCGGAGGTTCTCGTCGAAGTCGAGGAACGCGTCGGGGTCGGGGGCCACCGTCCGCATGTTGCGCAGCAGCAGCCACTGGCCGAAGAAGTTGTCGACGAACGCGTCAGAGCGCGGGTCGTCGAGCAGGCGCGCGACCTGGGCCTCCAGCACCCCCGCCTCGCGCAACCGGCCCGCCGCGGCGGCGTCGATCAGCTCGTCGTCGGGCAGGCTGCTCCACAGGAAGAACGACAGCCGCGACGCCAGCTCGAGGTCGCTGACCGGGTAGGCGGTCCCCGGCGCCGCCCCGGCCGGATCGCGCTCGATGCGGAACAGGAACTCGGGGTCGATGAGCACGCCGCGCACCGCGAACTGGATGCCCTGCTCGAAGCCGCCCTCGCGCCGGCCCTCCTCGTAGAGCGCGAGGAGCGGCCCGACGTCGGCGTCGTCGACGGGGCGGCGGAACGCCCGCCGGGCGAGGCCGGACAGGATCTCGGCCGCGCAGGCGGCTTCCTCGGCCGCCGCCTCGGGATAGCAGGAGAAGATCTGTCGCCGGCTGGGCGTGTCCTCCGGCGTCGCCCCGCCGTAGGGACCGCTGATCTCGATGCTGTCGAGGGCCATCGCCGCGTTCCGGTCGCGCGAGTAGGCGAGGCTCGACACCCCCGGCACCGGCTCGAGGACGCCCTCGGCGACCGCCGCCCGGTCGAGGAACGCGGCGCTGACGAGGCGCGTGCCCGCCTTCACCTGCAGCCGCACCGCAAGCCCCTCGTCGGCCGTCTGCTCGTAGAGCGAAGGCCGCGACACCGCGTTCCACGGCGCCCGCACGCCGTCGCCGCCCACCGTGAACTCGCCGATGCGGGCGCGGTCGAGGCGCAGCTCGATGTCGTTCGGCTCCTGCAGCCCGCGGATGTGGTTGCCGTAGGCGCGCTGCAGCTCGAGGCGAATGACGTACTCGCCGTCCAGCGGGAAGTGGTGGCGCACCGCGAGGCCGCCGCGCGAGCCGAACGGCAGCTCCTCGCTCATGCGGCCTTCCTGCCACTTCGTGTAGGGGACGGTGTAGGTCTCGACGGCGGGCCGGATAGAGGCGTCGCCGAGAGCGAGCCGGCTGATCTTCTCGGCCGCGACCATGTAGCGGTCGAGGAGGACCGGGGAGATCGCCAGTACGTCGGCGATGTTGTCGAACCCGTAGCCCGACTCGTCGGGCGGCAGCAGCTCGCGCTCGTCGATCTCGAGGGCGAGGAGGTCACGGATGGCGTTGCGGTACTCGACGCGGTTCAGGCGGTGGATGGGCGGGCGGCCCGGATTGGGGTCGGCCGCGGCGGCGGCGTCGAGGGCGGTCTCGAGGACGTGCGCGGCGGCGTCGTAGGCCTCGGGCTCGGGCCGCGGGCGGCCCGGCGGCGGCATCGCCCGCCCCCGCAGCTTGCGGACGACCTTCTCCCAGGCCTCGACCTCATCGGCGACGTGGCCGACGCGCTCGGTGTCGATGGACTGCAGGGTCAGGCCGGCCTGGAGCGTGCGGTCGTTGTGGCAGGCCACGCAGTAGCGGTCGAGCAGCGCCCGCGGTGAAGAGGCGGCGTCCGGAGCCGGCTCCTGCGCCTGTGCGCGCGCCGAGCCGGCGCCGCCGGCCACGAGCACGACACCGAGCCAACCCATCAAGCCTCTGGCCGTCATCGCAGTCCTTCCTGCACGCCCCAGACGCGGTCGGAACGTGCCCGGCGTACGCTCAGATCCAGTCGTGCATGGTAACCCAGATGGCGCCGCTCACCAACCCGGCGGCGCGCCGAACCGCACGCTGCACGCGTCGCGCTGGCTCAAGTGACGATGCCGGCACGAGAATCAGCGCGACGGAAGGCGGCGAAGGACGCCGAAGGCAAGCGGCGCCGAAATCCGGGCACCGGCCGTCGTCACCGCCGATTCGGTTCAGCCGTCGGTCGAGTAGTCCCTGACGTCGAGGCCCGGCACACGGCGATAGTGCCTCGTATTGCGCGTCACCACCGGGACGCCGTGCGCTACCGCGGCCGCCGCAATCCAGAGATCGTTGCCGCCGATCATGGCGCCGTTCTGCTGCAGGTATCGGGACGCGCGTCCGTACTCCCAACTGACGTCCCCGGTGATCGGCAGAACACGGAACGCACTCAGGAAGCCCTCCCAGCGCGCCCGATCGGCGAGACTCGTCCCGGCCGCCAACTCACCCGCGATCGTGGGGGTGATGAACAGGCGATGCGCCGCGTGAGAAACCAGGAATCGTTGCGCCGGACCGTCCCCGCCCCGGGCGAGCTCGCGTTCGAGGTCGATCAGGAAGGTCGTCTCGAGGATCAGCGCGTTTTCCATTTGTCGATCGCCGGGGCGTCATCCCGCTTCAGCGCCTCCACCCGGTCGAGCTCCGCGGCGTCGAAGACGGCGCCACGTTCCCTGCAGATGTCCAGGAACGCCCTGGCGGTCGTCGTCGTCTCGGGCCAGCTCGCTCGCAGCACGACCGCGCTGAACGACTCGGCGGGATAGCGGCGGGCCGCGCGCAGCCGTTCGTACGCCTCCTCCCTGAGTGATATCGTCTTGCTAGACATGCACGTAGTATGCACAATGCATGCACTCCTGGTCCAGCGGCGCCTGAGAATCGGCGGGAACCGTCGCCGAGCGAAGAGGGCCAGGCTCCGCCGTCAACGCCGGCGGGCGGCGCGGGTCAGCCCGTGGCCGGCGGGAAACCCGTCGCCGAGGGTGATGGGAAGGCGTCCGCCGATGGCCGCCTCTCCGGCGACCGCGCGGACGGCGGTCTCCTCGGCGAGGTCGTAGAGGTCGTAGGTCAGCAGCATCGCGGGCAGCTCGGGCAGGGCCGTCGCGACGTAGGGGTTGCCGAAGAACACCGTCACGAACGGCTGGTCCCGCCGCGCCGCGCCCCGGGCGACGTCGCGCAGGAGCCGGGCGACGCCGGGAGCCAGGTCCAGACGCCCGCTGGACGAGGCGGCGCGCACGAAGACCGAGGCGACGACCGCGTCGTAGCGGCCGGCGCTCGCCTCCACGAGGTCGAGCTCGTCCTGCGACGTGTGGTCCGACAGCTCGACCGCGGTCACGTTGCGCCACCGGGCGCGCAGCTCGGGGATGAACGTGCGGCTCGGGGCGCCGTTGCCCCAGCCCGAGGGATAGTCCAGCACCGACAGGTAGAGGACCGCTGCGGACCGCGGCAGCGCCAGCGGCACGTCGCCGCGCTCGTCGCGAATCAGGGTCAGGCCGCGCCGGCTCACCTCGGCCGCCACCGCCAGGTGGCTCCGGGCGCCGACCACCCGCGGCAGGTCGTCGAGGCTGATCGCCCGCGTCCGGTGCAGGCCGAGCGCCGCCTTCGCCGCCAGGATGCGGCGCACCGAAGTGTCGACGCGGGCCTCGGTGAGGGCGCCCCGCTCGACCGCCCGGCGGAGCCCGTTGAACGCCGCCACGTCGTCGGGAGAGTGCACCACGACGTCGTGCCCTGCCGCCACCGCCGCCACCGCCGCCCGCCCCGGCGACAGCTCGTCGGTGATGCCGCGCATGCCCATCGAGTCGGTGTACACCAGCCCGTCGAACCCCAGATCGCCGCGCAGCAGGCCCGTCACGATCGGCGGGCTCACCGTGGCCGGCCGGGTCGGGCCGGGGTCGAGGCGCGGCATGGCCACGTGGGACGTCATGACCGCCCCCGCCCCGGCCGCGATGCCCGCCCGGAACGGCGGCAGCTCTACCCGGTCGAGGCGCGCCCGGGGATGCGCGATGAGCGGCAGCCCGCGGTGCGAGTCGACGTCGGTGTCGCCGTGCCCCGGAAAGTGCTTTAGGGTGGCCACCACGCCGCCCGCCTGCAGGCCGCGCACCCAGGCCGAGGCGAGGCGCGACACCACCGCCGGGTCCTCGCCGAACGACCGCGTGTTGATGACGGGGTTGCGGGGGTTGTTGTTGACGTCGGCGACCGGCGCGAAGTTGACGTGCACGCCGAGGGCCCGCGCCTCGACCGCGGTGATGCGCCCCGCCTCGAACGCCAGCCCCTCGTCGCCCGCCGCCCCGAACGCCATCGCGCGGGGGAACGTGGTGCCGCCCCGAAGCCGGAACCCGATGCCGGTCTCGAAGTCGGCCGCGTTCAGCAGGGGCAGGGCCGAGAGCGCCTGGAGCCGGTTGAAGATGGACGCCCCGGCCAGCGGCTGCCCCAGGTTGGAGCGCGCGTAGCTCGGGTTGAGGAGCACGTCGGGGGCGGGGTCGCGTCCGCCGAACATCAGGAACCCGCCCGGGTGCTGCTCGCGCACCAGGTCCGCGAGCCGGTCGAACTCGGCGCTGTCGGTGCTGAGGTACGTGGACCGGAACGACGGCATGACGAGCTGGCCGACCTTCTCGTCTAGGGTCATCCCGGCCAGGGTGGTCTCGACCCACCCGGCCGCCTCGGGTTCGAGCTGCGCGGCAGGGGTTGCGGCAAGGAGCACCGCCGCCAGGAGGCCGGCGGCCGCGGCGAGGAGCGCCGCCGCCGGGCCGGCCGCCCCCGGGGAACGCGGGGCGGGCTGTCGTCGGCCCATGGGCGGCACCGGAGTCGCCGCCGCTGGACCGGCCGCCGCCGGGAACGCCGGGCCGGCTGTCGTCGGCCCAGGACCGGCGCCCAAGTCGCCGCCGCGGGACGGGCCGCCGCCGGGGAAACGTCGGGCTGGGATGCGCACACCGGGATGGTAACAGGTATCATCACCGCCATGAGCCACGAGGAGCACCGCGCCGCCTCCCCCGACGCCGTCGGGTGCCACGTCATCACCGTCAGCGACACGCGGACCGAGGAGACCGACACCGGGGGACGGCTGCTGCGGACGCTGCTCGCCGAGGCCGGGCACCGGGTGCTGGGCCACGAGATCGTCCGCGACGAGCCGGCCGACCTGCGGGCCGCGATCGAGCGCCAGCTCGAGGCGGACGCGACGCAGGCCGTCATCACCACCGGCGGCACCGGCATCAGCCGCCGCGACGGCAGCTACGAGGTGATCGCCGACGCGATCGAGAAGCGCCTCGACGGCTTCGGCGAGCTCTTCCGGGCGCTGAGCTTCGAGGAGATCGGCCCCGCCGCGATGTTGTCGCGCGCCGTCGCGGGCGCCGCGCGGGGCAAGATCGTCATCGCCCTCCCCGGCTCGTGGGCCGCGGTGCGGCTGGGCATGACCCGGCTCGTGCTCCCCGAGCTGGGGCACATGGTGCGCGAGGTCTCGCGCTAGGGCCGGTGACGGAAATCACCTTGTCACATGCCGCCCGGAAGGCAGCCCGAAGCGGGCTGGGTCCGAGTGGGGTTGGCAGGCTCGTATCAGAGCACCGTCCTGAAGCGCTGGCGCCGTGATGCCGCGCGCAATGCCGGAGGACTGGTTGCCGGAGCCTGCGCCCCGCGAACCGGCCGGGGTCGTGACAGCTTTGTCCGATTCGGGGTGAAGTCGGGGTGAAGAAAGCAGAGGCCGCAGGCGGGGACGGGGCGGACTGGAACCATGACCGGTACGAAAAAGCAGAGGCCGCAGGCGGAGGCGGGCGGACTGGACACATGACCGGAACGAAGATGCGGCCGATACGCAAGACCATTCCCGTCGAGGAGGCCCTGCGTCTGGCCGACGAGGCCGCGCGGCCCCTCGACCGGACGGAGCGGGTCGAGCTGGACGCGGGGGTGGGCCGCGTGCTCGCCGGCCCGGTGGCGGCGGGCCAGGACGTGCCGCCGTTCGACCGGGCCGCCATGGACGGCTACGCGGTGGTCGCCGAGAGCACCTTCGGGGCCAGCCGGACGGACCCGCGGCTGCTCGACTGCATCGAGACGGTGCACACCGGCGACGTCCCCACCCGGACCCTCGAGCCGGGCCAGTGCACGCAGATCGCCACCGGGGCGCCGATGCCGGACGGCGCCGACGCCGTGGTCATGGTCGAGGAGACCGACCGCCGGAGCCCCCGCGAGGTCGCCGTCTTCACCCCCGTCTATCCCCGGCAGCACATCGGCCGCCGCGGCGCCGACATCACCCGCGGCACCGAGCTGTTGCGCCCGGGCGACCTCCTGACCCCGAGCCGGCTCGGGTCGATCGCGGCCCTCGGCATCGCCGAGGTCGAGGTGTTCGCGCGGCCGCGAGTGGCCCTCCTGTCGACGGGCAGCGAGATCGCGCCCCCGGGGCAGCCCCTCGGCCCCGGCCAGATCTACGACATCAACCGGTTCACCCTCGGCGCCGTCGTCCGCGAGCACGGCGGGGTCCCGACGCCGTTGCCCACCGCCCCCGACAGCCTCGACGAGCTGGGCCGCACCGTGGACGCCTGCCTCGACCACGACCTCCTCGTCTTCTCCGGCGGCAGCTCCGTCGGCGAGCGCGACCTGACCCTCGACGTCATCCGCGAGAAGGGCGAGCTGCTGTTCCACGGCATCGCCGTCAAGCCCGGCAAGCCGACGGCGTGCGGCCTCATCGCCGGCACCCTCGTCCTCGGCATGCCCGGCTACCCCACCTCGTGCCTGTCGAACGCCTACATGCTGCTGGTGCCGGTGCTGCGCAAGGTAGCCCGCCTGCCCCCCCACCGGTTCCGCACCGCCTCGGTGCCGGCCGCCCGGCGCTTCGTCTCGACCCCCGGCCGGCACCAGTTCTACACCGTCCGCGTCGTCGACGGCCGGGCCGTGCCCGCCTTCAAGGCCTCGGGCGACATCACCAGCATGTCGCAGGCCGACGGCTACATCGAGATCCCCGCCCGCACCGACATCGTCGAGGAGGGCGAGACGGTCGAGGTGAAGCTGTTCTGACGGCCGGGAGTCCGCCCGACCGCGGCGACTGGACGGCGGCGTTGACATGCGCTCTCCTCGGCGCTAGCGTGGATATCTGGATACAGATACGGATAGGGATATGCCTCAAGAGATGACCAAGAAGGCGACGATTCTCTTTCCCCCGGCATTGTACGGGGAGCTGGAGGACGAGGCCCGCCGTCAGGGACGGTCGGTCGGGGAACTCGTGCGCGAAGCGGTGATGATTCGGTACGGCGCAGGCGGCGAATCGATGCGGGTCGAGGCGGTCGAGAGACTCGCGCAGCTCAACGGCGAGGTGCCCGACGATCCGGCGCAGCTCGAGGCCGAGATCGCCACTTCGACGAGCTTCCCGACATCGAGCGCGTGACGCCCGAGAGAGTGCTTTGAACGCGCCCCCTGCGCTCGTCGTCCATTATGGTAGGGGGAACTTCACATGGCGCTCAGTCCGGACCTCGTCGAGTTCGTCAAGGAGAGCCTCGGGCGGGGAATCGCCCGTCCCGACATCGAAGACACCTTGATCCGGGCCGGGTGGCCGCGCGATCAGGTGCGGACGGCGCTGCTCCGCTTCGCGGACGCGGAGTTCCCGATCCCGGTGCCCCGCCCCACGATCTCCGTCAAGCCGCGCGAGGCGTTCCTCTACGCGGTGCTGTTCGCGGCGCTGTTCGTGAGCGCCTACAACCTGGGCGCGCTGGTGTTCGGCTTCGTCGATCTCGCGTTTCCGCATCCCGAGGACATCCCCGCCGAGCGCACGCGCGACGGCATCCGCTGGGCGGTGTCGCTGCTCGTGGTGGGGGCGCCGGTGTTCCTGTACGTGGCCCGGGTCGTGCGGGGGATGGTGCGGTCGAACCCGAGCGCGCGGGCGTCGAGAGTCCGCCAGCAGTTGACCTACATCACCCTCTTCATCGCGTCCGCCGTCCTCATCGGCGATGTCGCCGCCGTCGTGTACAACCTCCTGGACGGCGCGGTGACGGCGCGGTTCCTGCTGAAGGTGCTGACCGTCGCAGCCATCGCCGGCGGCGCGTTCACCTACTACCTGCGCGACCTGCGCGAGGCAGAGGCCGATCCGGAGACGTGAGTACCTGCGCGACCTGCGCGAGGCAGAGGCCGATCCGGAGACGTGAGCAGGCCGCACGCCGTCCCTCTCTCTCCCGGTTCTCGACGCGAAGCGGGGTCAGGGCGTATCGAACAGCGTGTGATCGAGGTTCGGGATGCGGGAGTAGTCCCGATCGAAAGTCAGCAGATGGCCGTTGCACTCGACCGTCGCGGCCGCGATCCACATGTCGTTGATGGGGATCGGCGTGCCGGCTCGGCGCAGGGCGGCATAGATTCGCGCGTAGTGTCGAACGGTCGAGGCGGTCACGTCGAGGACCCTGACGAAGGGCTCGTCGAGAAACTCGGCCAGGATGCGCCGGTCTCGGGCGCCCGCCGGCCCAGCTCGAATCCGGCGTCCAACTCGCCGAGCACCGTCACCGGCACGACGACCGTGTACGCCAAGGCGATCCACTCCGTCACCTCGATATGCCCGGAGCGAAAACGAGAGTACGCGCTGGTGTCCAGGACGACCTTCTCGGCGGGCGTCATTCCCAGAACCGCGCGTCGACGACGCGTTGCGCTCGCAGCTCGGCGTCGAACTCTTCGAGATCGTCGGCCGTCCAGCCGGCGTAGCGCCGGAGGCGTTCGCGGCGTGCGCTCACCCCCACGGCCTCGCGCAAAAGGCGCAACACCGTACCGTTCAAGCTGTCCCCGGTCTCCTGGCTGATGGCCCGAAGCCGCTTCGAGAGCTCCGGGTCGACGTTGCGGAGCGTCAGTTGTGTCGCGGGCATGACATCACGAATCTACATGCGTGCCTGCATCATGTCAAAGCAGTCGGCGCCGGCGCACCGGTCGCCGGCGGGTCGTCGTCTCGGTACCGCTTCCTGACACCGCGCGCGTCTCACCGACGGGTTACACCGCATAGCGTTATGCGGTATAATCCATGCCTTGATCACGGGATTCAGGAGTCAGGCGACCGAGCAGGTCTGGCGAGGCCTGCGCTCGCACCGGCTGCCGGAGGACATCCAGCGTACCGCGCGTCGCAAGCTGCGCTATCTGGATGCGGCAGGACGCTTGGAGGATCTCCATGTGCCGCCCGGCAACCGTCTGGAGGCCTTGAAGGGAGATCGCGACGGACAGCACAGCATACGCATCAACCGGCAATGGCGGATCTGCTTTCGGTGGCGTGCGGGAAACGCTTTCGACGTCGAGATTGTCGACTATCACTGACGCGAGGACGGCATGACATCCACCGATCGCGACCGGTTGCCGAACGCCCACCCCGGTGAGATTCTCCTGGAGGACTTCCTGAGGCCGATGGCGATCAGCCAGTCCGAGCTCGCGCGCGCGATCGGCGTTCCGCCGCGCCGCATCAACGAGATCGTGCTCGGCAAGCGCGCCGTGACGGCGGAAACGGACCTGTTGCTCACGCGGTACTTCGGCCTGTCGGAAGGCCTGTTCCTCCGGCTGCAGGCGACGCACGACCTGGAGAACGCCAAGCTGTCGCTGCGCGACCGGCTGACCGCGATCCAACCGCGTGACGCCGCCTGAGTGCGCGCCCCGCCTCACCGGCCCAGGCCGGGGACGCCGTCCGGCTCCTCGTCCCACCACCACAGCGCGGGCAGCGGGCGCCGGCGGGGGTAGACCTCGTCGAGGGTGTCGCCGTCGTAGAGGCGGCCGTTCAGCATCACCTGCTCGACGGTGTTGGTGTTCCGCAGGTCGTCGAGCGGGTTGCCGGCGAGGACGACGAGGTCGGCGAGCTTGCCGGGCTCGATCGAGCCGAGGTCGCCGGCGAGGCCGATGGCGTCGGCCCCCATGAGGGTGGCCATGCGCAGGGCGTCGTGCGCCTTCATGCCCGCCGCGGCCATCGCCCACAGCTCCCAGTGGTAGCCCAGCCCCTGGAGCTGGCCGTGGCTGCCCACGCCGGCGCGGCCGCCCGCCTCGACGAGGTCGCGCACGAACCGCGCGTGCCGCTCGAACACGTGCTGCCCGTCGCGGAACCACTGCCCCCGCCGCAGGGTGCGCGCGTCGATCTCGTCGTGGGGCACGAAGCGCCGCAGCTTGGCGTCGTCGTGGGGGTTCTCGCGGCTGTAGAACCAGTTCTCGGCCCACGGCCCCCCGTAGGACACGAGCAGGGTGGGGGTGTAGACGCGCCCCGTCTCGGCGAAGAGCCGCACGTAGTCGCCGTAGACCGGGAAGATGGGAATGGAGTGCTCGAGGCCGGGGTAGCCGTCGAGGGTCTCGGTCAGGTTGAGCCTGATGCTGAGCGCCCCCTCGGTAGTCGGCATGAGGCCGAGCTCGCGCGCGGCGGCGATGATGTGCTGCCGGCCCTTGCGCGCCGCCGCCACGTACATCTTGATGGTCTTGGTGTCGAAGTAGTCGGCGTAGCGCTTGAGGGCGTCGCGCGCCTCCTCCTCGGTGTCGATGCCGTCCTGCCAGAAGACGCCGGGGCCGGTGGAGTAGATGCGGGGGCCGAGCACCGTCCCCGCGCGCACCATGTCGGCGTACGACAGCACCTCGGTGTTGCCGGTCTGGGGGTCGCGCGTGGTGGTGACGCCGTAGGCGAGGTTGGCCAGGTACGGCCACACGTCGGTGCGGTGCAGCTCGTCGCGCGCGCGCAGGTGCGCGTGGGTGTCGACGAAGCCGGGCACGATGGTGCGCCCCGACACTTGGATGACGGGGGCGCCGTCGGGCACGTCCACCTCGCCGCGCGCCCCCACCGCCTCGATGCGCGGGCCGCGCACCACGATGTCGGCGTCGTCGATGACCTCGTCGCCGTTCATGGTGATCGCGCGCGCGCCGCGCAGCACCGCCACGCCTTCCGGCAGGTCGCGCGCGGCGTCGATGACGACGCGGACCTCGGCGGGCCTGAACTCGTCCTCTTCGCCGGCGTCCTCCGCGTCGTCCGCGTCATCGGAATCGTCCGCGCCACCGCCGGCCGCGTCTTGGTCCGGCCCGGCGCCCGCGCCGTCGGCGAGGTCGCCGGGTCCGGCGTCCGCGGGGCCGTCCTCCTCTGCGGCCCCGTCAGCCGCCTCGTCCCCCGCTTCCGCCTCCGCCTCCCGGCGCTCCTCGAACGCCCGCGCCTCGTCGAGGTCGTACGAGAACCACGCGTTGCCCAGCGACCAGTGCACCGTCCGCCCGTCGGCGCTCCACGCCGGGAACTCGCCCCCCAGGTCGGTCAGCCGCCGCGCCGGGAACGCCGCGTTCTCGGGGTTCGACACGTTGATGGTGGGGGCCGTCGCCCAGCCGCGGGACGGTCACCGTGTAGACGTTGCGCTGCAGCTCGACCAGAGCCTGGTCGCCGCGCGGCGCCATGACGATGCGCGTCGGCCTCAGCCCGGCCGTCGCTCCGGCCGGGGTCGGGCCCTCGACCTTCACGTGCTCCTTCTCGTCGGTGCCGTCCCAGCGGATGGACACCAGCACGTCGGGAGCCTTGAACAGGTGGATGCGGTCGGACCCGGCCGTGAAGTGGGGCCAGGCCCGCCGGTCGGAGGGGGCGATCAGCGTCGCCGCCGACCCGTCGTCGCCCGCCGGATCGGCGGGGACCCAGACGATCTCGGTGCCCGGCGTGCCGCCCTCGCCCTGCGTCAGGTAGGCCCGCACCGGACCCCGCACCGACACGATGCGGCCTCCCGGCCCCCACGCCGGCCGGTAGTACGCGGCGGCGTCGCGGGTCAGCCGTACCGCCCCGCGCGCGCCGTCGGTCTCGGCCCGCGCCTTGTAGAGGTGCCCCTGCTCGCCGTCCCAGGTCGAGTAGGCGATCCACGCCCCGTCCGGCGACCACGCCGGGAAGTGCTCGGACCGGTCGTCTCCGGTCAGCCGCCGCGCATTGCCGCCGTCCGCGTCGGCCACCCACAGGCGGTCGAGGGCGGTGAACGCGATGCGCCCGCCGCCGGGCGACGGCGCCCC
Source organism: Vicinamibacterales bacterium (assembly GCA_965207675.1). GTDB lineage: Bacteria > Acidobacteriota > Vicinamibacteria > Vicinamibacterales > UBA8438 > JAJEEA01. The sequence goes on along the minus strand of CBDBMY010000010.1, from coordinate 997,453 downwards.
GTCGCGGATCTGCCGCACCGTGAACGTGGGCGTGTCCTCGATGGGATAGTCGAACTCGACCTTCGGCCCCAGCGTCAGGTCGAAGCGCACCCGGAACGGGATCTTCTCGGCCGCCCCGCCCGCCACCGGCACCCTCCACAGCCCGCCGCCCCACGAGGCCACGAGGTGCCGCGAGTCGGGCGTGAACGACATGCCCGGCAGCACGTCCAGCGTGGCCCGCGACTCCTGGTCGTCGTGCTGCACCGGATACGCCAGCCAGCGCTCCTCCCCCGTCTCGAGGTCGCGCAGCACCAGCCCCGTGTGCTCGTCGTGCCGCGTCCCGAAGACCAGCCACCGCCCGTCCGGCGACAGGGTGGGCCGCAGGGCCGACCCGTAGCGCGACGAGCGCGGGTAACGCTCGCCGGTCTCCACGTCGTAGGCCTCGAGCTGGTACTGGGGAAGCTGCGCGTTGTACTGCCAGTCGCCGGTGCGCCTCGAGTACCAGATGTACCGCCCGTCCGGCGACACGGCGGGACCGAGGGTCTTCAGGTTGTCCGGCTCGGCGATGAGCTCGACGCCGCTGCCCCCGTCCACGTGGAAGAGCTTCAGCTTCGGTAGCCCCGAGAGGCGGAACGCGCCCATCGCCGCCACCACGTAGTCGCCGTCGGGCATCCACTCGGGCGACTCGGCCCGGTTCGACGCGCCCTTCGAGATCTGCACGGGGTCGGAGCCGTCGCTGTCCATGACCCACACGTTCTGCCCCCCGTCGGCGTCGGACGTGTAGACGATGCGCGACCCGTCGGGCGAGAACCGCGGCTGCGCGTCGAACGCCATCCCCGAGGTGAGCTGCGTCGCGTCGCCGCCGGAGATGGGGATGGTGAAGAGGTCGCCGAGGAAGTCGAAGACGATGGTCTCGCCGTCCGGGCTGACGTCGAGGGAGATCCAGCTCCCCTCGGTCATGTCGAGGGGCACCAGCCGGTCGACCTCCAGGGGCAGGCCCGTGTCCTCCGCCTCGCCGCCGGCGCCGTCGTCGGCTCCCGCCGACTGCGCCGGCGCCGCGCTCGGCCCGACGGCTTCCGCCGTCGTCACGCCCGATGCGCCCATCGACGCCCACAGCACGAGCAGCAGGACCACGACCCGGGTGGAACCGGGATCCGCGCCGCCGGCGATGCGGAAGAGGTTGCGACGAGGCCGGGCGCCGGAGAGCAGGGTCGGCATGCGCATGGTGGCGTTCTCCTTCGGTGTCGCAGGCATGGTATCAACTCGCCGGCTGGAACGACACGCGTCCCCGAGCCTTCCCCGAGGCTGACACCCGAAGTCGAATGGCCCCGGCGCCGGACGAGGCCCCGGCGCCGGGAAAGCTGTTGGATGCGCCCGGCAGCGGAAGAACCGATCACGAGGTGTCGAGCAACGCGTGATCTCGGGTGATACTCCAGATCGTCCTCGACCCCGTTGGTCCTCGCTCGGCGATCTGGATGGCAGATGCGGTGATCGCGTCGGCCTGGGTCGGCTCGTTCAGCTCGATGAACCGGTCGACTCCGGTCTGTCTCATCCAGTCTCTCAAACCTGCGGCGTTGCGGGCGTTGGTCGCCTGCGTGTTTGTCGTGCCGTCGTGGCATTCTGTCCGCCACTCGAGTCGTCTATTCTCGTAGTGGAGGTCGGCGGTCGTCCACGTGGCGTTCTCCGTCGCTCGGGCCGCGTGACCGGCGGGGTCGGCCTGGATGTGCCCGAAGCGCTCCGGGACATTCTCGATATCGGTTCCTGCGTCCTTCGCGTACGTCTGGGCGGTGTCGCGCCACTTCTTCCTGAGGGTGGTCACCTCCTCGAGCGGCTCGAGGTTGATGGCCGTTTCGAGGCTCTGTCGGTCGATCTCCATGGCGACCGAGAAGTCGTAGAGATCCCTGACTGGTGCCTTCCGGCTCGCCCGTTTCGCTTTGCCGTGGAGGATCTGGGCGTTCGACTCGACGTGCTCGGCCCGTCCGTCTATCCGCGCCTCGCGTTCGCTGCCTTCCGGGTGGCGTTCCTCGCCTTTCTTCCTCTGCCACAGGTCGAGCTCAGACCGCGGGAAAGAGATGACGATCTGCCGTACTCCCTGGTATCCGCCCGTGGCGCCAAGTTCGGTCATCGAGGTCATGAAGTGCGGGCACCGCTTCGCGATCAACCGGTCGGCCGCCGAGGGCGCCAGCTGGAGATCGATGTCGGTGCTCGACCGGTGCTTGTACCGCGCCGTGAGTATCGTTCCTCCGGTCATCGTCCAGCGTTCGTTGTCTCCGAGGATCTCGCGCATCGCATTTTCGAGTCTCGGTCCGATCTTCCTCCAGAGCGTGGCTGCCGGTTCCGGGAGCGTCAGTGTTTCCATCGTCCCTTGCTCAGCCTCGGCGTCGACGGTCCCTCGCCGGGATGAGGTGTCGTCTGGCCGCGTATTCGTTCAGCGTTCGCACCTTCTCCGGGTCGGTGAACCCCGCGTTGCGCATGGCGTTGGCGAGCATTCGCCAGCTGTAGACGCGTTCGGCCCAGGCGAACCAGTGTTGCTCGACCGTCGCATGGTCGAGCCATGTTCGGATCGCGTGAGCCTGCTCCTCGGTCGGCGTCGTCGCGCGCATCCCGTCGTAGAGCGCCCGGCTGGTCGGTCGTTTTCGGTATCCCGCGCACCTCGAGTGGAACACCAGGTTGACGATGTTCGAATCTCGGCCCGTAGTCGTGCGATCGCCCCAGGGCAGAGTGTCTGCCCAGTCCTCCGGCGCGAGGTCGTCGTCGAAAGCCTCCGGGGGGCCCGGCTTCGCCGGCAGGCTGTCGGGATGGGGTGTGATCACGAGGGTCTTCGCGGATGGCGCTGCGCGGTCCCGACTCCTTTCGCGGGCTGCCTGTCTCGTCGTCGTCCTCATCCTCATCCTCGGTTTCCTGGCGCTGGCGTCAAGCTGCTCGCTGGTCGGCGGTCCTTGTCGCACGACCCTCGCCCACGCTTGGGCGCGTTCGTCCAGGTTCGCGCCCCCGGGCCCCGGTCTACTGCCACGGGGGATTCGGGGACCGGATCCGGAGCGATGACCGTACGTCTGGCCTTTCGCATCCTCTTCGCGGTGCCATGCGTTGATTCTCTCACGAGGTAGAGCGGAATTCGGTCGGAATTCTCGGGGGTTCTCCAGCGATGCGGCGGCGCGCAGGCCCCCCCCAGACGGTCAGCGGGAGGGGTCTACCGGACGCTGCCCCCCCCCGCTGTATCGGTCACCGTGGGCGCAGATCCGGTTCGTTGGATCGCGGCGTTCGGCTGGCCGACGAGACCCAGGTCCACCACCGACCCGTCGGCGTTGGGTTCCCGTCGTGCGACGGATGTAGTTGCCCGAGAATGCATGCATTGTGCATACTACGTGCATGTCCAGCAAGACGATATCGCTCAGGGAGGAGGCGTACGAGCGGCTGCGGGCGGCCCGCCGCTATCCCGGCGAGTCGTTCAGCGCGGTTGTGCTGCGAGCGAGCTGGCCCGAGACGACGACGACCGGCAGAGCGTTCCTGAGCCTCTGCAGGGAACGTGGAGCCTTCTTCGACGCCGCGGAGCTCGACCGGGTGGACGCGCTCAAGCGGGATGACGCCCCGGCGATCGACAAATGGAAGACGCGCTGATCCTCGAAACGACCTTCCTGATCGACCTCGAACGCGAGCTGGCCCGGGGCGGGGATGGTCCGGCGCAACGGTTCCTGGCTTCTCACGCCACCCACCGTCTGTTCATCACTCCCACGATCGCCGGTGAGTTGGCGGCCGGAACCAGTCTCGCCGACCGGGCGCGCTGGGAGGATTTCCTGAGTCCGTTCCGTGTTCTGCCGATCACGGGAGAGGTCAGTTGGGAATACGGACGCGTGTCCCGATACTTGCGGCAGAACGGCGCCATGATCGGCGGCAACGATCTCTGGATCGCGGCGGTCGCGGTGGCGAACGGCGTTCCGGTGGTGACGCGCAATACGAGACACTATCGCCGCGTGCCCGGCCTCGACGTCAAGGGCTATTCGACAGGCGGCTGAACCGAGGCCGGCGGTGACGACGGCCAGTGCCGGGACGGCGTTCTCTTCGCGCCTGCCACTTGCGGAACGGGATCTTCTCGGTCGCCCCCGCCCGCCACCGGCACCTTCCACAGCCCGCTGCCCCACGAGGCCACGACGTGCCGCGAGTCGGGCGTGAACGACATGCCCGGCAGCACGTCGAGGGTAGCCCGCGACTCCTGGTCGTCGTGCTGCACCGGATAGGCCAGCCAACGCTCCTCCCCCGTCTCGAGGTCGCGCAGCTCGTCGTGCCACGTGCCGAAGACCAGCCACCGCCCGTCCGGCGACAGGGTGGGCCGCAGGGCCGACCCGTAGCGGGACGAGCGCGGGTAGCGCTCGCCGGTCTCCACGTCGTAGGCCTCGAGCTGGTACTGGGGAAGCTGGGCGTTGTATTGCCAGTCGCCGGTGCGCCTCGAGTACCAGATGTACCGCCCGTCCGGCGACACGGCGGGGCCGAGGGTCTTCAGGTTGTCGGGCTCGGCGATGAGCTCGACGCCGCTGCCCCCGTCCACGTGGAAGAGCTTCAGCTTCGGAAGCCCCGAGAGGCGGAACGCGCCCATCGCCGCCACCACGTAGTCGCCGTCCGGCATCCACTCGGGCGACTCGGCCCGGTTCGACGCGCCCTTGGAGATCTGCACGGGGTCGGAGCCGTCGCTGTCCATGACCCAGACGTTCTGCCCGCCGTCGGCGTCGGACGTGTAGACGATGCGCGACCCGTCGCGCGAGAACCGCGGCTGGGCGTCGAACGCCATCCCCGAGGTGAGCTGCGTCGCGTCCCCGCCGGCGATGGGGATGGTGAAGAGGTCGCCGAGGAAGTCGAAGACGATGGTGTCGCCGTCGGGACTGACGTCGAGGGAGATCCAGCTCCCCTCGGTCATGTCGAGGGGCACCAGCCGGTCGACCTCCAGGGGCAGGCCCGTGTCCTCGCGCTCGTTGCCGGCGTCGTCGTCGGCTCCCGCCGACTGCGCCGGCGCCGCGCTCGGCCCGACGGGCTCCGCAGTCGCGACGCCCGATGCGCCCATCGACGCCCACAGCACGAGCAGCAGGACCACGACCCGGCTGGAACCAGGATCCGCGCCGCTCGCGATGCGGAAGAGGTTGCGACGAGGCCGGGCGCCGGAGAGCAGGGGTCGGCATGCGCATCGTGGCGTTCTCCTTCGGTGTCGCCGGCATGGTATCAACTCGACGGCTGGAACGACACGCCTTGCCGACCCCGACTCGCCAGGCCGAATGGCATCGGTGGCGGACGAGCCCCGATGCAGACCGACTCGCCGGGCTTGAGTCACCGAAGAGAGTTGCGGCCGCACGGTTGGCGGGCTACATGGCCTCGAACCACCCCGACTTCGAGACCAAGGCCGCCGACATCATCGGGCTCTACCTGGACCCCGCCCCGACATGCCGCGGTGTTCTGCATCGACGAGCCGACCGCCATTCAAGCGCTCGACCCGCGGGACCGCGTGTTACCGCTCTCGCCGCGCCGGGTCGAGCGCCACGGGTTCGAGTACAAGCCGCACGGGACGCTGTCGCTCTACCCGCCGTTGAACGTGCAGACGGGCGAGATTCAGGGCAAGACGACGGCCCGGCACACGAGCCTCCACTTCGTGGGCTTCCTCGGGGAAGTGGTGGCGACCCGCGCACGGACGAGGAGATCCACGTGATCCTCGACAACCTGTCCACCCACAAGCCGAAGCTGGTGGAGGCCTTCCCGGACGAGCATCCGAACGTGACGCCACACTTCACGCCGACGTATTCGTCGTGGCTGAATCAAGTGGAGCTGTGGTTCTCGCCGGTTCAGCGGGACGTGCTGTCGCGCGGTCTCTTCACGTCCACGGCGGACCTACCGCGAAAGCTGCGGCGGTACATCGACGCCTACTCGAAGCCTGCAAGGCCCTTCCGCTGGAAGAACGCCAACCCCGCGCAGCGCATCACTCATGCGGAACGTTCTTCAAGGACCGTCCACTAGCTGCAGGTGATGGTGGGGCCGCAGAAGCTGAAGTAGATACCTTGTATCAACACGGTGTAGCAGGCCCACGTCATTGTCTCAATGCATGAGCTGTCCTCCCAGTCGTCGCCTCCGTCCGTGTCACCATCACCTCCGCAGGTCTGAGCGTAGACATCCGTCGGCGAATCAGACATGAAGGCTGGCCCGGTGAAGACGAGCCCGATCGCGAGCAGAATCGAGAGCAAGATGCTGCGTCTCATAGTGGAGCCTCCCCTGGACCTCTCCGTTGGCGTCAACGTCGGGCTCGTGCTCGCATAGGCGCCCCGGCCCTGCCCGAGGCCGCAGTAACCGCAAGGGCGCTCGAGAGCACCACCCCCAACACCGGCAATCGTCGTTTTCATCTGTGAGTCCTCCCATCCTGTCAGTCAAAGATGGTTTCTGGTCGCCAGACCGCGCCCCCGGCCGACAGCGCGGGATTACTGGCAAGAATGCGACACTTCGGCAATCTTCACCACTTGAATCAGGCACAAGTCCGGTAGAATGAAGTGGTTACGATTCTCTGGCGGACACTAGTCAAAAGCCAAAGGCGATCCCGATCTGCACATCAAACAGCTTGGTCCGTGACCGTACAGACTCGAACGTCACGCCGTCTCCGTCGCGTTGAAGTGCCCCTGGAGTCAGGTAGTCGAGCTCGCCTCCGGTCACGTACCGTAACCCGACGTCGAAAGCCACGTGAGCGCGCGCACTCGAAGCTAGTTCGATCGTAACACCCCCACCCGCACCGTAGCTCGGCCCGAAATCGCCCAGATGCCGGGTGCTCTCCTCGTAGCCCTCACCGATGGAGGTGCGGGTGAAGATGTAGCTGAAGCCGAGCAACGCCTCGGCATATGGCCGCGTACGGCCACCGGAAAGCCCGAGCCGTACGAGCGCATGGCTGCGCACGAGGTTGTTGGTGGTGTCGACATCGCTGAACACCTCCGGAACGGCAGGATACAGTGCAATGTGTCGGGTTTCCGTACCATAGCGCAGGTAGTCGGCAGCCACCCCCAACCAGAGAGGGGTCCGCCCGACGCGGGCAGTGAAGTCGATCGCGCCCCCGGGACTGATCCCGGTCCTGCTACCGAACCTCCCCACCGGGACTCCGGTCAGGAACTTCGGCGTCAACTGGAAACGCAACCCGTCGGACGCGGCGGTCACGGATGACCCCATCCCAGACTCTCGTTCCGGCGGACGCGCGCCCAACGACGCTGCGTCAGCGCCGACCGTTGGCTGCGCCGCCGCGCAGGAAGCCCACACGACGAAGACCAACGCGGCCGGAAGAATGTGGCCGCGCAATCGCCGGGTTCGTGTCGGATCCGACGCCCGCTCGACGACCCCCTTCGCCATGTCGCTCTCCCTTCCGGTCCAGGGTGACCATCAACCGCCCCCCCGGGTCTTCTTCACTTCCGTCCCGCCCCCACCGCGGACCACATCGACGATGCGGCTGGCCGCACGACGAATCGGACAGAACAGCCGTCGCCTGCTCGACCGGCCGTCCAGCTCCTGAACGACAACCCCGCGCCGCGCCTGTCGCCCGCCTCACGGGAACTCCGCCCCTTGCGGCATCGTCCTCCGCGCCCCCGCCGAGTTCGACCGCGGGTCGCGCATCGAGACGCCGCCGGACGCGGTCGAAGAACTCGGGGTCCGACAGCAGTCGGCGGAGAAGGTCCCGGTTCAGGCGATTCGCCCCTCTCCCATCGACCTCGGCCCGCACCTCGCCGCCCCCTCTCCCCACCCCGTCCCGTCGAACTCGCCCCTCCGATAGCGTGAACCAGACCGCCAGGGGCAATTCCTCGAGAAACAGCGCGGCCACCCCACCCGTCGCGTCCCGCGGCGCAGCGTAGGAAACCTCCGTCAACACGCCGGCCATGGCGCCGCTCTTGGTGCCGTAAGCGCTGAACTCCCGTCGGATCGCTTCGTTCTCCATCGGCCATTCGAGGAACTGGCGCATCGTGGCCGACGCCGCAGCCGAAATCAGCTCGCCGCGCTGCACCCGCTCCATCAACCCGGCGTACTCTCGCGCCGTGCCCCTGGGGGAACGCATGTCGCTCAGGCGCGCCTGCTCGCGCACGCCAACCTCCCTCGTGATCCCCCTCTCCTTCCAAGCCGTCCTAAACTCCAAATCGCCGTGCAACCGATCCGCCAGCGTCCAAGCCGCGTCCGCCAGCGGTTCCTCCGCCGCCTCCGCCCAGCTCAGAAAGACACCGCTGATCGGCAGCGGGGCGTCGGATCCGCCGAGGCCGAGTTGAGCCGGGAGCGCGCCCGCGCGCCCCCGGCCCAGGCGATGCAGCAGATAATCCGTGGCGGCATTGTCGCTGACCGCCATCATCGCCCAGACCACGTCGCGCAGCGAGACGGCGCCAGACCCGTCCAGCCATCCCCGCTCCCGATAAACCTCTACCGCGCGACCGTGCGCACCACCATCCGTGCCGGGGAGAAAAAAGGTCTCCACGGTGGCCAGCGGAACCCGCTCCAAGGGCGACCACCGGCCCTCGTCCACCGCCTCCGCATAGCCGGCGAGCACCAGAATCTTGATCGTGGAGGCCAGGGGCCGGCGAACGTCAGGATTGACCCGAATCGCAGACTCGGGATCTTCGAGACGGTAGGCTACCAGCGAGACACGAGAGCGGTCGGCGTCAATGAACTCAACCAGCGCGTCCACCGACTGCAGCGCCGCCGCCACCTCCACCCCGTCGAACACTGCCACGACATCCCGGGCGACCGACGAGATCCGGCCCCAGCTGACCGCGACCACAACCGCACCCGCCACCAACGCGCTCAAACACCCCACGCCGGCGATCCTGCGTACCTGTCTCATCGTTGCACCGTCGCTCACGCGCCACGCGCGTTTCCAAAAGGCGCCTTCACGCCAAACCGCGCGCCGAACCCGTCTCCGACTGCGACGCTCCGGACGCCGACAGGGTCGCCCCCGAAGCCCAGCAACCCCGCCTCGCCGCTGACGCCGCCCCCATTCACGCAGTCGAGCCGCTCGATTCCGGCACAATCAGAATCCAAAACCGCCCGTCCCGTGCACCACAACGCCGCCGCGCAGATCATGACCCACGTCCACCAGCACCGAACCAACCAAGGGGATCGCCACGAACACACCCACGCCGACACCCTCCAGCAACCGGCCCCGCGTCGACCCGCTGTTCCAGACCGCCGCCGCGTCGTAAAAGATGCGAAACCCTGTCTTGTCAGCCGCCAACGCAGAACTCAGCGGCACACGCAGCTCAACCGACGTCGCCAGCATTCGATCGCCTACCTGCACGCCCGCCTTCCAACCCCGCAATGTGCCAGCACCACCCAGCAGCGACCGCTCGTACAGAGGCAACCCCGCCGAAGCCCCGTTGTACAGAACCCGCGCAGCCAGCACAGCCTGACCGCCGGCGCCCTTGAACGCCTGCGCATCCACGCGCGGCCGAAACACGGCGGCCCCCTGTCCGTCGACCGTCAGCCGTTCCAACGCCGCACGGAGCTTCACGTCGTCGCGCGGAAACTCGCTCCACGTGCTTCGGTACTCCACGCCGACCAACACCCGCGTCAGCCAATCCGAACTGTCGCCGAAGACCACCTCCTCCCTCCCCGCCTCCACATCCACCCGCAACCCCGACGTCAGCCGTCCGTGCAGCCCGCCCCACAGCCGCAACCGCTCATCCTCGATCTCGAAGTGCGGGTGCATCCGCCGGCTCGCCGACGCGCCACCACGCAACCGGCCCTGTGACCCATTCCCAAACGAGCTCTCCATCTCCAACGCCGTGCGTCGGTCCCCTCCCCAAGTCATCGGAACCGAAAACTGGCCGCCCCGCCACGGAGCGTCCACGACCCCAAACTGCATACCATAGGCAAAACCGTACCCCTCCTCATAACCCAGAATGGGCGCGAACATGAGCCGGTCCGCCAGCCAGCTTCGCGGCTTCTCCCGAACCGCAATCACCACGGCGACCTCGTCCCTCGCAGTGAGCGACCGGTAACGTTTCTGGACCTCAACCGTCTCAAAGCGCCCACTTTCGCTCAACCGATGCGCAATCGCATCCAACACCCAGCTCTCGGCCGGGTCACCCACGGCAACATCAGCGAGCCTGATCACCTCCTCGTCCGGCATGGAGTAGTTGCCGTGTATCCGAATCTCGACGATTGCTTCCGTCGTTGCCACCGCGCCGGTCGCCCCCGCGACCGGAGCGACAAACAACGCCGAGGCCAACGCCGAGGCCAACGCCCGCCTCCCGACCCCGTCAAGGCCCCGCTCCATCACCGCTGCTCCGCGGCTCCGAGCACACGCCCGCCGGTCACAGCCTCCCGGTAGTTGCTGAAGGTCCGTGCCGACCGCAGCTCATATGTGCCCGTGGCCAGCCGCATGACCGCGCGCATCTCAATCCGCTCCGGCATCCAAACGCCCGCAAAGGGCTGTCGCATGGACATCGACGCGGTCACATCGTCCACCCTCACTACCCAGCGTGCTGGCAGAAACCCCAAGCCGAGGTTCTCCAACGAATAGCGCACAATTTGACGTTGAACCGGGTCGACCCACAGAGTCAAGAGCATCGTCTTGCTCCATTCCGCCTCGATCTCCGCGTCGCCGTCAGGTTGGCCCTCGTCACCGGACGGCGACCCGGGCCGGTCCCGGTAGTACTCGATGCGCAGGACGTCGTGGCCATCCCACGCTTCGGATCCCACCAGATAGTAGGTTCCTGAATCAAACAGGCCATCAACCGGCCCATACGCGTCCGCAACGAAACCCGGGCCACCGACCTCCACATCGTCGCCCGGACCCGAGGCCACCTGCGCCGTGTCTGCCCCGAAGCCGCCCAACATCCAGTGCATCATCAGATCGTCATTCCCGGCGACCGCCTCGTCGCCGGCCGTCTCGCCGGCGGCCGTGCGGGCCCTCTGCCGCTCCCGCTCGCGTTCCAGCCACCCGGCTTCGTACGTCCTACGGTCCTCCTCGCCGATCGGAACACCGTCGATCCGAACCGGGCTGCGCACGAAGACGCCCTCACGCGCGTACCACGTGAAATCGCCCCTGAACAGCGTATCGCGGTCCGGCCCGCTGAAACGAACCTCCGCGCGTTCGTCCAGCACGTATTCCAACCGGGCCGCCACGTTCCCGCTTTGCGTCGTCAGCACCTGCGCCATGAAACGATCCAGCTCGCTACCCTCCTGCGCTTCGACTCCCCCGCAGACCAACGAAAGTGTCAACAGCGAACCCAGCAAGCCGTGCCTCAGCGTACTCATCAGCCGTCCCTTCGATTCGCACATGTCGGCTCTCTGCGCCCGGAGCGCCCGGAGCGCCCCCACCGACCTGCCGCCCCAGAGCGAGCGGAACCGGGACAGACGCCTCCCGGCACCGCCCGCCCGCCAGCGAGGCCCGTGCCGCGCCCAGCCTCGGCCGGCGCCGCTGCCGGCAACGATCCCCACCGTCCGAGTCCGGAAGTTCTTCCCAACGCCTCGACCTCCCCTTCCGCACCAACGTCGTTCTCTTCACTACCGTACGCACGAGCCAGGGCGCGACGGAGCGAAAACTTCCCGCTCCGCCGCGCCCCGTCGTCACTGCACCCCGCTCAGTCGAAGATTGCTTCGCTCACCCCGGAGTAATCCATGTCGGCGCCGTGCGTGCCGCCGTTCCACCACGCCAACCACTCTCCCACCTTGCCGACCGCCACCATGACGGCGCCGGCAGCGGAGAAGAACTCGCCCCACCAAAGCTTGGGCTCTCCCAACTCCGCGGCCATCGCCGACCCCGCAGCGATCGCGCCCAACGTCGGACTCTCGCTCGAGTACATCCCCTCCTCGCGGTCGCCGATGGCGACGCTCCCGACGAGCACCAGTGCGAGGACCGTGCAGACCAACTTGCTCTTCCTCATCGTCTCCTCCTTTGAACCGCCGAACCGCTCATCGGCCGGCGTATCGAGACCGTAACACTACCGGTTTCGCCGCATACCCATCCCTTCTTCACCATCGCCCCGCTCGCCCGTCGTGGCGAATCCTCGTCGCACGCACGCGCCACCGAACAAGTACCGATTCCGTGCCACGTGGTCGTACGCAGCGTCGCGAAAGCGCACTGGCAGGACGCCCGCCATCACGCCCATCCAGGACCACGGCCAACCCAGGCAGCGGAGCACGAAGACAACGGCCCTGGAACGAGCCAGCAACCGACCCTGTCCGTCCACTACATACATCGTCTCCAACGCGCCCGGGTCTCCACCCCGAGCTTCCAGGATGCGCTTGCCGCTGTCGCCTTGCAGGTGCTCAAACCCAAGTGCCCCGCGCTCGTCGCGACGCCGGACGAAGCCGACAAATCGGCCGCAGAATCCGCACATGCCGTCGTACAACACGGTGCCGGAAGCACGGCTCGAGAACATCCATCTCGCTCTGTCGTATTCCCGGTCCGAAAGACACACGAAATAGAGACTCAACATCATCCACGAGAACACGAAGAGCCCCATGGTCGCGGCTACGCCGCAGTGAAATGCGAAGCCGATGACGAGAATCAGCCGGCGTGTCCAGCGATTGAACAGCGCGAACGGAAACGCCACTTCGAACAATACGGTTGCGTACGTCAGGGCGACGACCAGATACTCGTTTTCGTATATCGCCTCGCCGCCTATTCCCGTCCATGAAAACGAGTTCACGCGCAATATGTAGTACAGCGCGACGCCACTTTGCCAGTGAGACCCCATGGCCTTGTACATGCCCGTTGACAGATACAGAAGCGACAACTGTACGACGATGGCCAGGATTGCGGCGTTGTGCACAAGGCCGCCAACCGTTGACACCTCGCGGTCTCGACGCCCGCTCAGGTCGGCGAACACCATGTACAGCAGCACGAGCCTGGTGATGTTGTCGCCACCGTCGGTAATCAGACCATTGAGGTCCTGCAGAGACGCCGTCATGACGTAGACACAAATAGTCATGAAGCGACCGCCGATTCCGACCGTGAACAGCACCGTAACCAGGATGCTGGCGAGAAGCACGAGGTCGAAGTACAGCAGCGAATGCGACCACGCGTACGGGGAAAGTTCTGATGGCGGGAACGCCTGCGAAACGCGGTCCGGCCCCCAAAGGTAGTACCGCCACGAGTAGTTGACCGCATACTCGTAGAGCAGCGCCGCGCCCAGTGACGCCCGCATCCATGCGGCGCCGATGACGGCCCGCCGAACTCCCAGGTCGCGCAAGGTCATCGGGCCTCCGTGTTCAAACGCCGTCGATTCAACGAGCTCGGCTGCCAGCCCACGTCCACATACAAAACCTCGCCATCTTCGTCAGGGAGCGAGCGAGACGAAAAGCGCGGAAACTCCAGAACCGCGAGGCGAATATAGACGCTATCGACGTCGCTGAACCCGCTGGTCACGCAGGCGTCGGTCAGAAGGCGCACCAGACTGGATCGCGCCGCCTCGATCACTTCCGTGGTTTGCTTGCCACGGCGACTGCAGTACTCGGCTTCGGGCTGGTCCCGGCAGAACCCGAGCAACATATGGTCGTCGACGTCCGAGGAACCGAGGAGATAGGCACGAATCACGGTCTGCTGCAGATGCAGGGCAGACGACAACGGTCCGGGCACGGGATTGCTTTTGAGACGTTCTATGACCCCATGGGTGACATCCAACCAAGCACTCTCGACGTCGCCGGACCTGCACTTGCCGATCACCGAGTGACTCGAATTGATGGGGTCAGGTGCGAACAGGTGCCAGTTCTGATAGAACAACCGGTCAACGTAGGCGGACAGATGCCTGCCGAACGCCAGCTTTACCGGGTTGAGAGGCAGAAGATACAGGCCAGTCAAGAAGAAGTGAAACACGAGGAGCGCCGGGAGGACGACGGCTACGGCAGTCACCGTCCACCGATGATCTCGCGCGCGAAGCAGGCGACGACGGATGCGACGGACGCGGCCGGCGGTGGGCGAGGACATCATCGCCAGGTGACCCGCTTTATCAGGCAAGGGTGATTGTCTCGCCGATTTCGAACACGCGCGGATGCGTCTGGCGGGGAGGTGGTCCAATGGTGGGACTCAGGCATTGGAGTACTCAGTTGCGATTCGCTTCGGCACGTTCGGCGCCGCTGGCCGCGGTGCCACTCCTCTTTCGCTGTGGAGAGCGGATGTGCGTCGCTTGGTCGTGGCCATAGGGAATTCCGTAGGCCGAACGCTCATTCGGTTTGTGGTGGCACGTGCCCGTCCGGGGAACGTTTTGGCGGGCGGGCGCCGCCATCGTCGTTGTCCTCCTGGAATTCGAACTGCGGCGGGGCGTACCCGAGGTGGTCGTCGCCGCCCCACGGAAGGCCCAGGACGACGCTTTCCGCGTCACCGATGAGCACTAGTACCGGCGCCTCGAACGCAGTGGCGTTCGTCGAGGTGATCGGGGAATCGTCGCGGGTGTTCATAGTGATCTCCTGTCCGGATATTGGTTACGGCTTGACGGTGTGTCAGATGGGAGCGTTCCACGATTCGCGGTTGCGCAGCCAGTACTCGACCAGGAGGATCTGTCTCAGTTGGTGTTGTTGGCACGGAAGCCCGCGAGTCATGCGTTCAAGTCGCGAGGTCAGACTCGCCCGTTCGATCCATCCGCGCTCCACGACACGCCACCGGGGTGCCTGCAGGAGCTTGGCGGCCAGCGGTCTGAAGGCCTTGAGGTGCGATGAGCCAAAGAGGCCCTTCGATCGGCGCCCTCGGAGCGCGACGGGCCACATGGCTGACAGCGCCCGGCGCATCAGGCGACGTGGTTCTCCTGGCCGGCATACCACGTCGGCGGGACGCTCAGCAGGAACTCGACGAGCGGCCGATGCATGAACGGGTGCCCGTAATCAAGTCCGTCCATCGTCTCGGGCGTTTCGAGCAGGCGAAGTTCCCGCGTTATCGTGAGTGCGCGTACGTGCGTGCGCCGCCAGGGGCGGGCCGCCATCCATTCCTTGGAGACCATCGCATCGGACCCGGGGAAACCGGCTCGCTGGAGGAACGAAGTGCGCAACGACCTGTCGCCCTGGTCGGGCATGCCTTCCATCTGGTACAGCGAAGCGGCGCGGCCGAGGTACGGGAGCGCCGCTCGGGAGGCGCGACACAGAATCCACGCCGCGGGCACACCGGCCGCGCGGCTCCAGGCGAGAGCATCGCAGGACGCCTGCAAGAGGCGGCCACGACAGAGCGGGCGCGCGACCTGCAGGCTGTCATCGAGCCAGTTGCCCGTGAGCTGGTCGCCCGCCTGCCCGGTGAGGAAGGCCGTCGCGCCCGCGTGCCGGGCGACGGCCGCGGCCGACTGCTGGAGTCGCGACCGGCCGTGGGGGAGCGCGCCGAGAATGTCGGATTCTGCGAACAGCGGAATGTCGTCGACGGACAGACGCACGCTTCGGAGGCCGCAGTGTACCTCGACCTTCCCGAGGAACGGGACGTCCCGGGAGTTCCGATGCACGTAGCTGATCGCGGTGAGGCCGGACGCGGCGACGTCGCCCCGGCGGATGAGGTCGGCGGCCATGCACACGACCGACGACGAGTCGAGGCCCCCGCTCAGCTCGGCGGCCACCGGGGCGCGAGCCTGAAGGCGCGAGGACACCGCGTCGCGGAATAGCGCGCGGAACTGCTCCTCGTACTCGCGCTCGTCATGGCATCGAATCTCGTCGGACGTCGGGGGCCGCCAGAAGGCCGACAGGGCGGCGCCGTCAACCGTCACGCGCACGGCGTATCCGGGCAACACCGCGTGGACACCCGCGTACGGTGTGCGGCCCGGATACCCACCGACCGTGAGATAGCCGGCGACGTACTGCTCGTCGACCGCATTGGCCTCGACGTGACCCAGCAAGGCCTCGAGGCTCCGCGACCACAGGACCTCATTCCCCCGGTGGTGATAGTAGAGAGGGCGTACGCCGGAGAAGTCGCTCGTCAGCACGATCGCGCGATGTCGAGGGTCGGAGAGCACGGCGCACCAGTCGCCGATGACGCGGCCGAGTCCGCCGTCCCCCCAACGTTCGTAGGCCGCGACGAGGAGCGCTCCGTCGCTCGACGCCTCGGCAGCGGAGTCGCCGAGCTGTCGCACCAGGTCACCGCGGTTGTCGAGACGGCCGTGCCACATCAGCAACTCGCAACGTGACCCGTGCATAGCCGGAACGGGGAGGCGGGCGCTTTGGGCGTTGTGTCGCATGGGCCTCTTCGCGTCAGTCCGAGTAGAGGACGAGCAGGCGCTGGCGGTAGATGGGAGAGTCGTTCACCACGCGGTCGTCGACCTCCACCCAGGCATGAAAGAGAAACGGGTCCGGCCGGTATCCGACCACGAGGCGGGCCGGCACGCCGCGTGCGCGGAGAAGCCGGGCCGCGCAGACCGAGCGCTGCAGACACATGACCGGCTTCCAGTACAGACAGGCCGCGGTGGCGACTGCGTTGCACACCGTGCTCGTCCCTTCGGTGTCAGGCGTTTTCTGGCCCCCTGCAGCGACCCGCCGCAGGTGCAGCGTCGAGCCGGTCGACAGAGCGCGGAGCAGATCGAAGCGCGCCAGCTCGCACCAGGCGCGGACGGTCAGGACGACGCAGCGCAGCCGTGCCGTCATGGGAGGCGCCTCTCGGCGAGCCCTGCACGCTCGAGCTCGTGGATGAACCGGATGACGTGCGCCCGTGTCGTTTCGTAGGATGCGCCGTACCGCTCTTGGATCTCGTCGGCGATGGCATCGACATCGAGCTGTCGCTCGATGCCCTTCCAGATGTCGGCGCCCACGGGATTGGCGGCGAACAGCTTGGCGTCCTCGACGTGAAGGAAGACAACGCCCTCGATGTGCACCGACGTCCTCACGCAAGCATTGGGTTTCATCCGATGCGCCATGTCATACCCGGTCGTGAACGTCCACGATTCACGTTCGACCACGTGAGGACGAATCGTAGACCCGGTACGACGGGGCGCGCGTCCTTCGTTCCGGCATCCGGTGCGTACCACCGACGATGTGAGCGGCACTACTACTTTCGGGATGGAGGAATCGGGATTTCCTTCCTGCCGAAGAGGGAGGCGTCGATCGAGTAGGCGCCAGGTCCGAGGAACACGAGGCTGATGGCCACGACCGTCGTTATCAGCGCGAGCGGCCACGGGACTTCCAGGCCCGTAACTGCCGGCGGCGCCCGCATCGCGTCGATCAGCGTCATCAGCCCCGCCGCCGCCGACATGCTCTGCGTGATCGGCGTGAGTATGCCGACCGCTCCCAGCGCGCCGCCGAGGAGCATGGCAAGCGCCGTCAATGCGGCGAGGATGGCCGGGGGCGTTCCAGTGGTCACGAGTGGCGCCATGATTCGCGCGCCCTGCGCGATCACGTAGGCACCGAGCGTCAGGCGCAGGAGCAGGAGCCCCGCGCCAGGTACGCCCGTCGGAAACCCCGAAAAGAGGCGTTGCACCGATTGCAGGCTACGCCCTGCTGTCGCAGGCCGCATCACCGGTGCGTGGAATGGGAGGCTACCACTATAGAGGTAGCTCGATGATCCCGCGCCGGACACCGATCCTGACCGCGTCGGTGCGATCGGCGGCGCCCAGCTTCGCCATGATGTGCTTGACGTGGACCTTGACCGTGCCCTCGGAGATCGACAGGATGAGGCCGATATCGCGGTTTCCGTTGCCGGCAGCGACGAGACGCAGCGTCTCGACTTCACGCGCGGTGAGCTCGTCGTCGGTGATATAGTCGGCGATCTCTGACGCGACCTCGGCGGGAATGCACTTCCGGCCGGCGTGGACCCGGCGGATGGAGGCGGCGATCTCGGAGGGTGGCATGGTCTTGAGCAGAAACCCACGCGCGCCGGCCTTGAGCGCGCGTTGAATCGCGACGTCGCCCCGGAACATCGACAGCATGACGACCCGCGCGTTGGGCGCCTCGCTGCGAATCGCCAGGAGCGCGTCGATGCCGTTCATGTCCGGCAGGCGGAAGTCCATGAGCGTGATGTCCGGTGTCTTCTCGCGGTACTCGCGAATGCCGTCGCGGGCGGTGGCGGCCTGTCCCACGAGGCACATGTCCTCCTGAGCGCCGATGACCGCGGCAATGCCCTCACGAAGGAGCGGGTGGTCGTCGATGCTCAAGACGCGAATCGCATGGGCAGCGCTCACGGGGGCCATTATATGTCATGCATGTCCGTCAACCGTGCTCAACGCGTCTCCTGACGTCAGCCGGTACGGACACGCCAAGTGGACCCTGCGCGAAGGCGGCTTGCGAGGGTATCCACGGTCTATCGCTCAGACCCTCGACGGCTTCCTGTGGCTCGCCACCGACGTCGGCCTCCAGCGGTTCGACGGCGTCCGGTTCACCTCGTGGGAGCCGCCGACCGGCTCGTCGTTGCCCGGCGTCGTCGTCAGGCTGCTCGCGACGCGGGACGGCAGCCTGTGGATCGGCACGGATCAGGGCTTGGCGCGCTGGAGCGGCGGCGCGCTCTCGGCCTATCGTGAGCTCGACGGCGAGGTCGTCCTCGCGCTCGCGGAAGATCGCCACGGAGCCGTGTGGGCGGGCACCCATGGCAGGCAAAACAACGCGAGACTCTGCTCGATTCAAGGCGAGAACGTCGACTGCGAAGGCGATAGCGGCCGGCTGGGGCGTTTCGTCCTCGCTCTGCACGAAGATGCAGCCGGCGAACTCTGGGTCGGCGCGGACACCGGCCTTTGGCGCTGGAGGGAGGCGGCGCCGACGCAGTACGCGGTGACGGACCCCTTCAGCGACCTCAACGCGTTCGTCGACGACGGGGACGGGGCGATCGTGGTGGCCACGACTCGGCAGCTAGCGCGTCTCGTCGATGGAACGCTGGAACCGTTTCCCGTCGACACGGGTCTTGAGGAGGTGAGGCCGATCTCGCTCCTGCGCGACCGCCGTGGTGCACTCTGGATTGGGACGCAGGACAACGGAATCCTCCACGTCCACGATGGTCGGACGCATCGATTCGGGCGCAACGACGGGCTGTCGGGCACGGCCGTGGTCGACATCTTCGAAGATCGCGAAGGAAACGTCTGGGTAGCGACTTTCGGCGGTCTGGATCGTTTCCGCGAAATCGCCGTGGGGAGGTTGTCGACCGGGCAGGGGCTGGACAGCGACACGGTCCTGTCCGTGTTGGCGACCACCGGCGGCGACGTGTGGATGAGCACCCTCGGCGGCCTGGAGCGGTGGAGCGAAGGAGTCGTGCAGGGCTACCCGCTTCCGGGCCCTGGCGACAACGGGGGCGTCGGCTCGCTCTTCGAGGACAGTCACGGCCGGATGTGGGCGTCGTCGGCGCTGGGGCTGTTCTCGTTCGAGCCCGGGGCGACCCGGCCTGTACGGCCGGACCTGCCCGCGCGTCACGTTCATGCGTTCGCGGAGGATGCCGGCGGCACCCTGTGGGTCAGCGACTTGACGAGCGGGCTCTTCGGTCTGCGCGGCGACAACGCCGAGGTCGTGCCCTGGCCGACGTTCGGCGGGGAGAGCGCGCGGGCGCTCTTCGCGGGTCCGTCAGGCGGGCTGTGGCTCGGCTTCGTCGGCGGCGGAGTGTCCCATCTCGAGAACGGGAGGATCCAGCGAACGTATACGAGCGCCGACGGGCTGGGCGCTGGCGACGTCAACAACATCCACGACGACCGGGATGGCGCACTGTGGGTGGCGACCGAGGGCGGGCTGAGCCGAATCGCGGGAGGGCGCGTCGACACGCTGGACGTGCGCAACGGGCTGCCGTGCGACGCCGTCAAGTGGTCCATCGAAGACGACACGGGCGCCCTGTGGCTGCAAACGAACTGCGGGCTGGTCCGCGTCGAACGAGAGGAGCTGGACGGGTGGGTCTCGGACCCGGCGTCCGGTGTCGACCTCGTCGCCTACGACGCGACCGACGGCGCGCTGGGCTACGCCGATCTCGGGTCCTACGGTCCGAAGGTGACCAGGGCCGCCGACGGACGCCTGTGGTTCGCCGGCTTCGACGGCGTGGGCATCGTCGATCCCCGGGCGCTGCCGTCGAACCCGGTTCCGCCGCCGGTGCACATCGAGCAGATCGTCGCCGACGGCGTGACCCATGCGCCGCCGGCAGTCGCGCGCCTGCCTGCCCGTGTGCGCGACGTCAGCATCGAGTACACGGCGCTGAGCCTCGGCGCGCCCGAGAAGGTGGCGTTCCGCTACCGGCTGGAGGGGAGGGACGAGGACTGGGTCGAGGCCGGAAACCGGCGACAGGCGTTCTACACCGATCTCCCGCCCGGGGCCTATCGGTTCCGGGTGATCGCCGCCAACGATCGGGGGCTCTGGAACGAGGACGGCGCGGCCTGGGCGTTCTCGATCGCGCCCGCCTACTACCAGACCAACGCGTTCAGGCTGGCCGCCGTCGCGAGCGTCGAGCGTCATCCTGGGCCTGACCCTGCTGTATCGACTGCGCCTGCGCCGTGTGACCGCCCAACTGCAGGCCCGGCTGCAGGAGCGGCTCGACGAGCGTGCGCGGGTCGCGCAGGCGCTGCACGACACGCTGTTCCAGGGGTTCGCGAGCAGCTCCATGCAGATCCATGTGGTGGCCGACGAGATCGCCGACCAGGAGGCTCGATCGAAGCTCACCCGCGTGCTGCAGCGCATGAACCGGATCATCGACGAAGGCCGCGAGAGCGTCAGCGGGCTCCGCGTCCCGGTCGACGACGACCTCGAGAGCGCTCTCGCCCGCGACGCCGAGCACTTCAAGGACGAGCGGCGGACCGACGTCCGGCTCGCCGTCAAGGGCAAGCCGCGGCCGCTCGATCCGCTCGCCCGCGACGCCGTCTATCAGATCAGCCGCGAGGCCCTCGCCAACACGTTCCGGCACGCGCGGGCGAAGCACGTGGAGGTCGACGTCGAGTACTCGCGCGACGAGTTGACCGTCCGCGTGCGCGACGACGGCTGCGGCATGGCGCCGCCCATCGTCGACGAAGGGCGCCCGGGCCATTTCGGGCTGCCGGGCATGCGGGAGAGGGCCGAGCAGATGGGCGCGGTCCTGCGCCTCTGGAGCCGAGAGGGCGCCGGCACCGAGGTCGAGATTCACGTGCCCGCGAAGACGGCGTTCGCCGACGCGTCGCCGGGCCGCCGCCGCTGGCAACGCGTATGGCGTTCTGTTGCCGATCGTATTACGATGGCTTCATGATCGCCCTTTCCGTCAAGCTGCCGCCGGACCTGCACGCAGAGCTGTCGCGGGAGGCCCGGCGCCGCAACGTCGGCCGATCGACCCTCGTCCGCGGGCTCATCGCGAACGCCCTGAACGGCAGCACTGCGACATCCCCCAGTTGCGCGGAACTCGCCGGTGACCTCGTCGGCGCCGTCCGCAGCGGACGTCCCGACCTGGCGACGAATCCGCGTCTGCTCGACGAGGCCGTCGTGCAGGACTCTCACCGTGCCCGCGCCGACGGTCATCGTTGACACGGGGCCCATCGTCGCCCTGCTCGATGCCGACGAGGCGCACCACGAGTGGGCGCGCAGCCGGTTCGCCGCTCTGAGGCCGCCGCTGATCACCTGTGAAGCGGTGCTCTCGGAAGCGTCGTTCCTGTTGCAGCGGGCCGGCGCGGATTCGGCTCTTCCCGTGACGTTGGCCGGCCGGGGCGTCCTGCGCGTCGAACGGCCAGTCTCGAGCGAAGCCGATGCGGCTGCCGTGGGCCGACTGATGCGCCGCTACCGGAACGTGCCGATGTCGTTTGCCGACGCGTGTCTGGTTCGACTGGTCGAGGGTATCGAGAATGCCTCCGTCATGACGCTGGACTCCGACTTCCGGATCTATCGACAGGCGGGTCGACGCGTCATCCCGCTGCTCGCGCCTGCAATGCGCTGAGCCGCATGCTCGATACGCTCGCCGTCCTCCAGATCCGGATCTAGAACTGCACGCGCACCCCGCCGTTGATGACGCGGCCGTCGAGGGGTGCCCAGGCGTCGACGGTCCAGCGGCCGTCGGGGGCGCGGTCGGGGCGGAGGACGGGGTCCCACCGGTGCTGCCGCACGTCGGTGAGGTTCTCGAGGTTGGCGAAGACCCGGAGGGGGCCGAGCCGCCGCTCGACGAGCACCCCCGTCAGGATGTAGGGCTCGCCGAACTCGCGGTACGGGTTGGCCTCGAGCCGCTGGCGGCCCGTGTAGTACAGCTCGAAGCCGATGCGCCCGTCCTCGTTCTCGGCCATGGCCACCAGGCCCAGGCCGTGCCGCGGGGTCTGGGCGACATCGGCGGCGGCATCGCCGACGTGCTCGCGCGACCGCACGTAGGTGTAGCTGGCGGTGAGGGCGAACGGCGGCTGCCGGAACGTCCCGAGCAGCTCGGCGCCCAGGTTGGTGGTCGGCCGGTCGAGGTTGCGCAGCACGTAGGTTTCACGGTCGACGTGCACCGGGTCGGCGACGCGCGAGCCGAAGACGGTGACGGTCCAGGCGGCGGGGCCGTGGGTGCGGGTGAGGTCGAAGGAGACGCTGCGGCCGCGCTCCGCCCGCAGCGGGCCGTCCACGGTGAGGCGGGTCAGGCCCGCCGCCTCCGTCTCCTCGGTGAGCGCCGTCGGCCCGAAGAACCCGGTGCCCGCCGACAGGCGGGTCGACCAGGCGCCCGACCGCAGGAGAGCCGAGGCGCGGGGGCTGAGGAACCAACCGTATTCGCTGTGGCGGTCGAGGCGGCCGCTCAGCGACAGGGCCAGCCACGGCCGCACGTCGATGTCGTCCTGCACGAACAGGCCGGGCGTGGTGAAGGCGTGGCCGAACCGGGGGACGTCTTCGGGACGGTAGGCGTCGCGCTCGACCGCGGCCCCCGCGACCCACGTGTGCCGCCCCGCCGTCCGCCGCACCGCGATCTCGGCAAAGCTCGTGTCGTGGCGGTCGCGCTCGAAGGCCTCGCCGAACCGGTGCTCGTGCCACCGCCGCGCGAGGGCGGCGCGCGCGGTCACGACGGCGCGCCCGGCCAGCGTCTGCCACAGGACGCCGAGGTCCTGCCGGCGCGTGTCGAGGACCTCCCGATATGGCGCTTCGACAGCGGGGAGCACGCGCCCCGGCTCGGTGCCGCCGCTGCGGGTCTCGCGGGTCGCGCCGGCCGTGAAGAAGAGCGACCGGCCCTCGCCGTCGTCCCAGAAGAGCCGCGGCCGCACGACGCCGCGGTCGTAGCCGGCCATGTCGGTCCACCCGTCGCCGTCGACGTCCGCCCGGGCCTGCCGGTGGCCGCCGCCGACCAGGGTCATGCCCCACGTCTCGGAGAGCGGCGTCGACAGCCACAGCACGCCGTCGGTGGCGCCGCGGGTCGACTGGTTGAGCAGGACCTCGCGCTCGGCCTCGTCGCCGGGCCGCCGCGACAGCAGGTTGACGACGCCGCCCATCGCCCCCGCCCCGTGGAGGGCCGACGCCACCCCCTTGACGACCTCCACCTGCCCCAGGTCCATCGGCGGGATCTGCAGCAGCCCCAGCCCGCCGGGCTGGCTGCCGTAGAGGGGCAGTCCGTCGGAGAGGATGCGCGTGTAGCGGCCCCGCATGCCCTGGATGCGGACGCTCGCGGCCCCGAGCGACGGCGACGTGGCCTGCACCCGCATGCCGCCCATCTCGTTCAGCATCATGACGATGTCGCCCGGCGTCATGAGCATCTTCTCCTCGATCTCCTCCCGGTCGAGGGCCTCGACCCGCATGGGCTGGTCCTCGATGCGGCGGCCGGTGCGGGTGGTGGCGACCACCGTGACCTCCTCCTCGAGGGTCAGCTCAGGCTCGAGGGCGACCCCGACCACGCGCTCCTCGCCCGCGGCCAGGGTCACGAGCACGGTGAAGGGGACGAACCCTTCCCGCACCACCGTGACCTGCACCGTCCCGGCGGGCGCCGGCGCGAGCGCCACGCCGGCGGTGTCGGTCACGTGCGTGGTGCCCGCCACGACCACCGTTGCCCCCGCGACCGCGTCGCCCCGGCCCGGACCTCGACCCGGACGCGGCCCGGCTCCTGGGCGGCGGCCCCGGCCGGCACCCCGAGCAGGACCGGCAGGATGAGGAGGATGCGGCTCGACATGGCTCTCGATTCGCGCGGGGGCGGGGCGGCCGTGACCGCGCGCGGCGGCGCCGGCGGCCGATGCTCCGCGAGCTTGCTCACCCGGCGCCGGCAGGCCGCCGCGCCGGGCCGCCTCGGGACCGACCCTCGGCCATCTTACGCGGGATTCTCGTGGGGCGCGGGAAACAGCGACGCGCCGCGGCCCGGCTCTCGACCTCGCCGCGTGGTATAAGCAGCCTGGATTCACCCAAGGAGCAGCCATGACCCAACGACGACGCGCTATCGCCCCGGCGGCCCGACGGCTCTCCGCAGTCGGCCTGCTCGCGGCCCTGGCCGCCGGCGCATTCTGGGCAGCCCTGCCGGAAGCGCAGGCGCCGGCTTCCGCCCCCGAGTACCGCATCGACCCCTTCTGGCCGAAGCCGCTGCCGACGACGACGGACGCCGACGGCCTCGCCCGCCAGTGGGTGACGGGCATGGTGGGGGCGAGCTGCATCGACTCGCAAGACCACGTCATCACCGTCAACCGGGGCTTCCTGCCGGGCGGCCTCCTGCCGCAGGAGGGCTCGCAGTCGGTCCCCTCGCCGCCCGTCATCCTGTACGACACCGACGGCAACGTGGCCGCGAGCTGGGGCGACCCGACCCTCACCCCCGCGGGGGCGGCGGCGGTGCTGCCCCACGGCATCCACGGCTGCGCGACCGACGAGATGGACAACATCTGGATCGCGGGGAACTCGGACGGGGTGGTCCAGAAGTGGACCCGCGACGGGTCGGAGATGCTGCTGCAGATCGGGACCAAGGGCCTCTGCGACGGCCCGCCGACCCTGAACCCGAACTCGCCGCACCCGACGTGTGGCGAGCCCGGCAACAACAGCAGCCGCACCCTGCTCAACGCGCCGGCGGACGTCGCCGTCGACCCGAACCCGGACCCGGTGACCGGCGAGACGGGCTCGGTGTACATCGCCGACGGCTACGGCAACCACCGCATCGTCGTCTTCGACCGCGAGGGCAACTACCTGCGGCAGTGGGGCTCGGCCGGCAGCGGCGACGGGCAGTTCGTCGAGGGGGGCGGCGGGCACCCCCACTGCGTGGTGCTCGGCAACGACGGCCTCGTCTACGCGTGCGACCGGGGGCAGAACCGCATCCAGGTGTTCGACCGCGAGGGCAACCTGCAGCGCATCATCCGCATCGACCCCGCGGAGTACGGCGAGGCGACCCTGCGGGCCACCGACATCGAGCTCTCCCGCGACCCCGGGCAGCGCTTCATGTTCGTCGTCGACCTCGGCAGCAACCGCATCTGGATTCTCGAGCGTGAGAGCGGCGACATCGTCGGCAGCATCGGGGGCTCGGGGCACATGGCCGGCGAGTTCACCTTCCCCCACACCGTCGTCACCGACTCCCACGGCAACCTCTACGTGGCCGAGACCATCGGCGGGCGCCGGAACCAGAAGTTCACGCTGGTGAGCGACTGACCGGCGGCGGTGCCCTTCATCGCGACATGAAGACCATAACCATAACCATGGATGAGCCGTTGCTCGGTCACCTGGACCGTGCGGCAAGGACCGCTCGCAAGACCGGTCCGAGCTCTTGTGCCTGGCGCTCGAGGAGTGGCTGGACGCCCAGCGGCGGCAGCAGGCCGCCGAGGACCGGGCCGGCTACGAGACCCACCCGGTTGGACCGGACGAGTTCGAGGGCCCGATCACGGCGCAGGCGGCTCCCCGTTTCGACTGACGTGGCCGGCGGTTGACGCTCTCGGAACGGCCCACGATCGCGTTGTCCGGCCGATCGCGATGCGTTACGATGGCCTCGTCCATGCCTGTCACGGGGGACTCCGGAGTGCTCTTCGAGCGCCGGAAGACGTCTGGCAGTCATGGACGCTCTTGCGTAGGAGGCCGCTACGAGCTCGGGTGCTCGTTCCACGGACCTCGCGACTGACGGTCATCCGCCATGAGCACCCGCTACGACGAGCTGGTCGCCAAGCTGGACGGGGCGGACTTCTACACCAGCGTCCTCGAGCTGGCGCGCAGCGGCGTGGACGCGCTGCCGGCCGTCCACGCGGCGATGAGCCATTCCGACTGGCGCATCCGCCGGGGCTGCGCGGCGGTGCTGGGCTACACCGATGACGCCGAGTCGCTGCGGCGGCTGGCGCTCCTGACCCGCGACCCCAAGAAGAAGGTCCGCAAGATGGCCGTCCTCTCGCTCGGCCTCGGGCGGATGCTGCGCAAGGACGACCGGGACCCCATCGATCCCGTGCCCCATCTCGCCCACGGCGCCCTGCACGACCCGTCGGTACGGGTCCGCCGCGTCGCCGTCCTCACCCTCCTGCTCCGGCCGCCGGCGCGCCGGGTCGCGAGGCTCCTGCGGAAGGTCCTCGCGACCGAGACGGACGTGAAGGCGCTCCGGGTCGCCGAATGGGGCCTCGCGCAGCAGGAGAAGCGCGCCTGATCCTCCGTCCTCCGACGCTCCCTTGACGTTCTACCTGAGTAGCGCTACTCTGGTAGCCGTTCTACCCGGTGGCGCACTGCCCGCCGAATCACGCATCCCGACGGGCGTCGTGGAAGGGAGGGCCGATCCCATGCTCGTGCGAGACTGGTTCCGCCGCGTCCTGCCCTATCTCGGCCGCCGTCAGGCCGACGCGGACCTCCAGGAGGAGCTGCGGCTCCACGTCGAGCTGGAGCGCGAGCGGCTGCGCGACACCGGCGTTCCCGACGACGAGGCGGCCCGGGCCGCGCGGCGGCGACTGGGCAATGCGACCCTGATTCGCGAGCGCACGCGCGACATCTGGGGCTGGCGCTGGCTCGACGACCTCGGGCGCGACGTGCGGCACGCCCTGCGCGGGCTGCGCCGCAACCCCGCCTTCACCGCCACCGTGGTGTGCGTCCTCGCGGCCGGCATCGGCGCCAACAGCGCGATGTTCGGCATCGTCCACGGCATGCTCATCCGGCCGCTGCCGTATCCCGACGCCGACGCCATCGTGCGTGTCGGCGAGTCTCCGGGCGTGGTGCTGACCAATACCACGCTGCCGGCGCTCCAGGCCGAGGCCGAGTCGTTCGAGCAGCTCGCCGCCTATCGAGCGCGTCCGTTCGACTGGTCCGCTCCGGACGGCGCCACCACCCTGCGCGGCGCGTGGGTCTCGCCCTCGCTGTTCCCGCTGCTGCGGGCTGAACCGCGGTTGGGCCGGCTCTTCACCGAGGCGGACGCCCGCGCGGGGGCGGAGCGGGTCGCGCTGCTGAGCCATGCCGCGTGGACCCGCCGCTTCGGATCGAGCCCGGACGTCGTCGGGACGGTCATGCTGCTCGACGACGCGCCGCACACCGTGGCCGGCGTGCTCGCCGACGGCTTCCACTTTCCCGGCCCCGACGTGGAGATCTGGACGCCGTGGGTGATTCCGTCCATCCCGCCCGCGGGAAGCCAGCGGATCATGATCTCCGTCGATGCGCTGGGACGGCTCCGCCCCGGCGTCTCGCCGGAACAGGCCGCCGTCGAGGTCCTCACCATCCTTCAACGCGTCGACGATGACTTCCTGCGGGCCATCCGCAGAATGGACGGCGACGGCACCCGGGGAGACGCCCTCGAGGTCGACGCCCGGGTGATTCCCCTGCAGGAACAGATGGTCGGCGAGTACCGGCCGGCGCTCCTGGCGTTGACCGCGGCGGTAGCGCTGGTGCTGCTCATCGCCTGCAGCAACGTGGCGGGGCTGCTGCTCGCGCGCGGCGTGACGCACCAGCGAGAGCTGGCCCTCCGCGCGGCCCTGGGCGCGGGGCGCGGGCGGGTCGCGCGCCAGCTCCTGACCGAGAGCGTCGTGCTGGGCGTGGGCGGCGGCGTGGCCGGGCTGGCGGTGGCGGCCGCGGTGCTGCGCGCGGTGCCCGCGCTGGTCCCCGGCTACGTCGCTCGGCTCGACGAGGTGGCAATAGACCACGTCGTGCTCGCGTTCACCGTCGGGTTGTCGGTCGTGGTCGGGCTGGCGTTCGGCGCCGCGCCGGCGTTCCAGTGGTCGGGCAGAGGTCTCCTGGACACCCTGAACGACGGGAGCCCGCAGGCCACCGGCGGCTTTCGCCTGCTGCGCTCGAACCGGACTCGCGCGGCGCTGGCGACCGCCCAGGCAACCCTCGCGATTGTCCTGCTGGTCGGCGCCGGGCTGCTCCTGCGCAGCTTCGTGGGTCTCGTCACGCTCGATCGCGGCTACGACCCCGCCAACGTGATCGCCGCCGATACCCGCAATCCCGACCTCGCGACGAGGCTGGACCAGCGGACCCCGGAAGCCCTGGCCGAGCGCCGGGCGGCAGGACGGCGCTTCTGGGAGGCCCTGCTCGAGGAGACCGACCGGATGACGCGTCTCCCCGGGGTGGATGCGGTCGGTCTGTCCACCGGCCTGCCCCTCATGGGCGGCTTCCTGGGCACGCAGGTCCGCGCCGCCGGCCGGCCGGCGCAGGGCGACTGGAGCGACTCGTGGCTCCAGGTCGTCAGCCCGGGCTACTTCGACGTGATGCGGCTGCGCCTTCGCCGCGGACGCCTGTTCACCCGTCTCGACGGGGCGGCCGGACCGCGGGTCGTCGTGGTCAACGAGACCTTCGCCCGCCAGGTCTTCGGCGACGCGCCGGCCGTCGGGCGGCGGGTCCGGCTCGGGCGCCGCACCGACGACGAGCCGCTGGAAGTGATCGGCGTGGTGGCCGACATCCGGTACTCGGGCCTGTCGGCGGGCGAGTCCTGGGCGGAGGCGTTCCTTTCGATGCACCAGCTCGAAACCGGGTCGTTCGGGTCGACATCCAGTCCCTTCATCTCCGTACGGACCGCCGGCGACCCGTCCGCGGTTGTCCCCCACGTTCGCGAGGCGGCGGCCGGCGCGCACCCGCGCGCATCGATCGAGGACGTGATGACGATGGATACGCGGTTGTCGGCCAGGGTCGCGCAGCCGCGCTTCTACGCCGTTTTCGCCGGCTCGTTCGCGGCCCTCGCCCTCTTCCTCGCCGCGTCCGGCCTCTACGGCCTCCTCAGCTACAACGTCGCCCAGCGCCGGCGCGAGATCGGCGTCCGGCTGGCGCTGGGGGCGCAGCGCCGCAACATCGTCGCTCTGGTCGTCCGTCAGGGCGCCGCCCTTGTCGCTGCCGGCGCCGTCGCCGGCCTCCTCGCCGCCGCGGCGGCGAGCCGCATCCTCGAGAGTTTCCTCTTCGGGGTCACCCCGTACGACACG
Source organism: Vicinamibacterales bacterium (assembly GCA_965207675.1). Classification (GTDB taxonomy): domain Bacteria; phylum Acidobacteriota; class Vicinamibacteria; order Vicinamibacterales; family UBA8438; genus JAJEEA01. Next base: position 968,384 of record CBDBMY010000010.1, on the reverse strand, counting down.
CTGACCTTCGTCGGGGCGCCCGTTTCGCTGTCCGCCGTCGCGCTGCTGGCATGCTGGCTGCCCGCGCACCGGGCGACCCGGATCGAACCGATGGACACCCTCCGGGCCGAGTAGCCGGGGCGCCCGCGCCAGCGACGCGAGCCCCTCTTGACGCACAACGATTCATCGTCTAAAGGTAGTGCATGAAGACCATCGCTTCACGGACGCTGGCGGCGAGCCCCGGGCAGGTGTGGGCCGCCCTCGAACGAGAGGGCGCCCTGGTGGTCACCAAGGACGGGGTCCCGAGGAGCATCATGGTGCCGACCAGCGACGCCACGCTGGTCGAGGACATCCAGGAGATCGTGTTCGCGCGCGCCCGCAGGGCGGTCCGCGAGATTCGGACGCGCGCCGCCGAGACCGGCGCCGCCGACCTGACGCAGGCCGACATCGAGCGGGAGATCGAGGCGGCGAGACAGGCGCGCAGGCAGAGGGCCCGGGGTGCATGACCCGCCGGTCTGGGTCGTGGACACCAACGTCCTGGTTTCCGGCCTTCTGTCACCCTTCGGGCCGCCCGGCCGGCTCGTCGACGCCCTGCAGGCGCGCGGGCTGAGGCTGGCGACCGACGACCGGATCGAGGCGGAGTACCGCGACGTCCTGGCGCGTCCCAGGCTCGGCATCGAGCACGTCCGGCGGGACGCATTCCTCGCTATCCTCCAGTTCCAGGAACACGTCGTCGCTCCGGCCTGGACGCACCGTCCGCCGCCGGACGAGGACGACGTCATGTTCCTGGAGGTCGCCATTCGGACCCCCACGCGCACCCTGGTCAGCGGAAACGCCAGACACTTTCCACCCCGCTGTCGCGGACCCGTCACGGTGTGGTCGCCGCGAACCGCATGGGAGCACCTCGTCCGCCTGAAGCCCACCCAGGAGTCTGCGCCGTAGAGGTGCAGACTCCTGGGTGGGTTGGTTGGGCCCCCCGCGGAGCCGCAGGCGCGGGCCAGCGGCTACCACCACCACGAGATACCGACGGCGAGACGGACCGACGCGGCGTCGAGGTCGAACAGGGCGTCCGGCCGTCCGCGCGTTCCGTGCGCCGGGACGCCGCCCGCGGGGACGTCCTCGAACGTACCCCGACCCCACTTGACGGTCACGTCGAGGGCCCGCGCCTCGGACAGGTAGACGAGGAGCCCGCCGCCGACGCCGAGGGTCGGCATGCCCGTGAAGTCGGCACCCCGTTCGCCGTCCTCGATCACGTCGGTCACCGGCCAGAACGTCAGGGCGAGATCGCCGTAGGGGACCCACCGGCGGGGGCCACGGGCCAGGTGCAGCCTCACTCCGAGATCGACGTAGCCGAACGTCACAGTGTCGAACACCTCGCGCCCGCGGCTCTCGATGGACGCGTAGGCCACGCCCACGTAGGGGGCGACGACGGGGTTGAGGCCACGGCCGATGCGGGCGCCCACGAGCGCCGCGCGGTCGGCCGGGTCGCTCCCGAAGGAGACGGACGCGGCCCCCGAATGCACACCCGCCATCCACCCCTGCGTCCTGGAAGGCTGGGCGCTGCCCTCGATCGCGCACGCGAGGCAGAACAGCACGAGCGACACGACGCGGCCGGGTCTCGAGCGGGTCAACGGCAACATGCTCACCTCCGTCTGGCGGCCATCGCGGCCGCCTCACGAGCAGACATGCCAACGACGGCATTGGACGGCGTGCATCCGGCGCCGAGCAGCGCCCGGCGGATCGTTGCCGGCGACTCCGAACGATGCATGGACGATGCCAGCCGGCGGATGTGCCCGCGGGCCCCCGCCTGCAGTGTCGAGGACCATGCGACGACGGTTGCCCCACGCCGCACTCGCCGGCGGGACGGAGCATTTCATGTCACCCCATGTGCACGCCATGTATGGTGCACAGCTCACTGGCGCCGACGGGCGCGCATCAGGACACGATGGTGGACACCTGCCCCGCTGGCGGGAATCCGTCGACCGACGCGCATCCGGGCGCGACCCCGACCCCCGGGTTCCTTCCGCAAGCCCCGGGGCGCACGACGGTGGGGCGGCGCCGGGGTCGGGGCGGCCGGACCTTGGCATACCCGTTGCACGACTCTCATCGGCCGGCAGCACCGCGGATCGTCCGCAGGCGTGCTTTCCGCCGGTGCAGGAGGAGCAGGATGCAGATTGGCCATATCGTTCGGCGCGTCCCCGCCGTGGTGGCGATGACAGGGGTCCTGGGCGGATCCGCAGCCTTCGCGCAGTCACTACCGGCCGACGGACGGGAGGGAGTCGTGGGCGGATTCGCAGCTTTCGCGCAGTTGCTGCCGGCCGGGGGACGGGAAGGGATCGTGGGCGGATCCGCGGCCTTCGGGCAGTCGCTACCGGCCGACGGTCAGCAGCCGGCGGGCGTGCGCTCGACGCGCCCCGGTCGCACCTCGGTCGGCAGGCGCCTGGAGCGAAGCGCGCAGGGTGACCAATCACCGCAAGCGACGTACTTCGACAGCGGGGGCCTCCATCTCGCCCTCGGCGCCGCGTCGTTCTGGCAGCGGCCGACGGCACAGCCGGAAGCGGCGACGTTCCTGTCCGCGGGCCTGCACCTCGGCCGTTCCCTGGCTGTCGTCGCCGAGATGGGGAGGGGATGGTGGGCGGACGGCCGCCTGGAGACGACGGACGGAGCCGGACCGGCGGCGGCGTGTCCCGACATCCAGGCGGGGTTCCACACCTTCATGGGCGGCGTGCAGTACCGGCTGTCGCGCGTCCGGCGCAGCACGCGGTTCGTGCGGGTCCTCGCCGGGCGCGCGTCGTTCGCCGGAACCGCGCGGGAACTCCACGACGGCGTGTACACGGGCTGCCTCGACGCCTTCTCGTCGGGATGGGCCCTGGCCGCCGGCGCAGGCGTGGACTTCCACCTCACCGATCGACTCGCGCTCCGCGTCGCGGCGGACTACCGGCGGGTCGACATCCCGTCGCTCGACGGGACGGAGCGGGTGTTCATGAGGAACGACGCCGACCGTCATCTCGGCATGATGCGCGTTGCGGTGGGGTTCGCCCTCGGCATCTGAATGGGTTGACGCACGACGACTTGTCGAATAGACGTAGCACATGAAGACCATCGCTTCGCGGACGTTGGCGGCGAGCCCGGGGCAGGTGTGGGCCGCGCTCGAACGGGAGGGCGCCCTCGTGGTCACGGAGGACGGAGCCCCGCGCTGCATCATGATGCCCACCAGCTACGCCACGTTCATCGAGGACGTGCAGGAGATCGTGTTCGCGCGCGCCCGTAGGGCAATTCGCGAGATTCCGATACGAGCCGCCGAGAACGGCGCCGCCGACCTGACGCAAGCCGACATCGAGCGGGAAATCGAAGCGGCGCGACCGGAACGGTCCCCGGCGGAGCGCAGTGGTTCGCTGGACAACATCTTCGGCGCGCTGAAGGACACGGTGACGATAGCGCCCGGCACGAATCTGACGGACCCGATCGACGAAGACTGGAACGTGGGGCGCCGGAAGTCCGCGCCGTAGCGGTGGATTGGGGCCGCTTGCGGGTCATAAGGTGCTGACGCCGCCGCGGCGGGCTCCGGGTCAGGGCGCCTTCGGGATCAGCTCGTGCGGAACCGTCGCGTGGCGGATGCGGCGGCGGTTCCACGTGTAGGTGATCTGCAGGTCCCCGTCCGTGTCCTGGATCATCGCCGGATACGAAAGCTCACCGCGCTCGCCCTCGGCGAGGGCCTCGACGACGAGGAAGTCGCGCCAAGTGACGCCGTCGTCGAACGACACGGCGAGCGAGAGGGGCGTGCGCCGGGTGGTCGACGGGTTGTAGATCAGGATCGACCGCCCGTCGTCGAGTTGCAGCGCGTCGATACCGGCGCTCGGGTGATCGAGGTCGGTGAGCCGCAGCGGCTCCCAGGTCCGGCCCCCGTCGCGCGAGTGCGACGTCGCGATCTTCCCCATGCGGTTCGTCCGGAAGAGCGCGCGGACCACGCCGGGGGCGACCTCGAGCAGCGTCGGCTGGATGGTGCCGCGGCGGTCGCGCTCGGGGTCGCCGAACAGGATCGGGCCGTGCTTGGTCCACGACTCGCCACCGTCGCGGCTGATCTCCATCCACGACGACCACGTCCGGTAGCTCTCGAGCGAGGTGCCGGCGAGGATGTCGCCGTTGGCGAGCCGGATCGGCTTGGCCCTCACCGGCCCCAGCATGCCCGCGGGCAGCCACACCGGGTCGGACCAGTCCTCGCCGGACGTGGTCGACGTCATGTAGGCGCCGCTCCACGACCGGGGGCTGGGGCCGACCTTGAAGTAGAGGTGGATGGCGTCGCCCGCGCCACGGAACAGCACGGGGTTCCAGGCCGGTTGCTCCGGCTCCTTGTAGAGCTGCCGCGGAGGCGACCACTCGCCGCCCCGGGGCCTCCGTGAGGACCACACGCCGACATCGGGGCGTCCCTCGCCCGAACCGCCGAACCACGCCGCGACGAGCGACCCGTCGGGCGCCTCGACGATGGTCGAGGCGTGGGCCCGAGGGAAGGGCGCCTCGTCCCAGATGAAGCGCAGCGTATGCTCGGACGGCTGCGCCGTAGCGAGCGCCGCCGAGACCACCAGACCCAGGAGCACCAGGATTGCCCGCGTCGACATGATCGCACCCGTCCTTCCTTCCGCCCCACCGCCCGCGGCCCCGCCTCGCCGGTCGACGTTGATCTCGCCGATCGCCCAGGGATGCGGCTCCGGGTGCCGATGCCCATGGTGCGAGAGTGACGCCGATGTCGTTCGGCCCCGACACCGGCTGCATCCATGCACAGTGCCGCGGGCACGGGGGCGAGCTCCGCGGTTCTCCTGGAATCATAGTGGAAGCGCAGCACCTCATCGAGCTGCAGAGCCTGATCGATCCCGCCGCCGCCCATTGGAACCCATCACGACGTTCCTCGGAACACCTCGACCGAACCGAATCCTGACCGGCGGCGTCTTGCCTGATGAGACGGGGATGGAGACGAAAGCGGCGACCTTCGCGGGCGGCACCGAGGTGGAAGAGGACGAGCTGGCGCGGGAGTTCGAGACCCGCCTCGTCGAGTCGTCGACCCTCGCGTTCCGGGTGGCGTACAGCGTGCTGCGGCAACGCGAGGACGCCGAGGACGTCGCCCAGGAGGCGTTCGCGAGGGCGTATCGCCGCTTCCGGCAACTGCGCGACCGCAACCGGTTCCGCGCCTGGCTCGTGCGCATGACGTGGCGGCTGGCCCTCGACCGGCGGCGCGGCGAGCGACGCCGCGTGACCCGCGACACCGCCTGGGCGGACGCCGGCCCGGCCGCCGCGCCGGCGCCGCCGGGACCGGTCGAGCGGCTCCGGGCGTGGGAGCTGTGGTGCGCCATCGACGCCCTGCCGCCGAAGCTGCGGTTGGTCGTGGTGCTGGCCAACATCGAGGGGCACGGGATGAACGAGGTGGCGGCGCTCGTGGGCGTCCCCGCCGGGACCGTGAAGTCGCGGCTCTTCGAGGCGCGGCGCCGTCTGAAGGAGATGCTGGCGTGACCGACGAGAGACGCGGACACCCGCCGACGCCGGGCGGGGACGACGACCCGCTCGACCGGGAGATCCGACGACTGCTCGCCGTCGACCCGTCGACGACGTTCGAGGCGCGGGTGCGGGCGCGAGTGGCGGCCCAGCCGGCGACGAACGTCCGGCGGGGCGGCCGGCTCTGGATGGCGTTCGCGGCCGCGACGGCGGCGCTGGTGCTCGCCGTCGCCGTGTTCCGGCCGGAGCCACCGGCCGACACGGGCGCCGGGTCGGGGCTCGGGGCCGCGCGAGCCGGCGGCACCGCGCCACCGCCCTCCGGGGTCGCGACGCGGGTGGTGAGGGACGACCCCACCGCCGGCAGCTTGCCCGTCGTGCTCGTCGAGCCGAACGCGGCCCCCGAACCGGCATTCCCCCGGACACTGGAGACCGGGTTCCGCGTCGCCGCCGGCCCGCCCCGGGCTATTGCGGTGCCCCCCGGCGCGCCGCGGTTCACTCGCGTCGTGTTCTCGGCCGACGAGCGGGACGCGCTCCGGCAGCTTCTCGACCAGGCCCGCAACCGGCCGGTGGTCATGCCGGTGGCGGCGGAAGCGCGCACGCCCGTTGCCGCCGGCGAGCCGCCGGCCGAGCTCGACGTTCCCCAAGTCGCCCTCGAGCCGCCGGCCGGCCTCGAGATTCCCCCTATCGCCATCGAGCCGTTGAACCTGGCTCTTCTCGACACGGGAGCAGCCCAATGACAACAAGAGCAACGCTTGCCGCCGTCCTCGTCGCAATCCTGGCTTCGGGAGCCACCGTGCTTGCGCAGCCCGCCCCGCAGCAACAGTCGGCGCAGCAGCAGCCCGTGGCGCCCCCGCTGCCCCCACCGGCCCCCGGAACGCCCCCGCCGCCACCTCCGCCGCCGGGAACGCCGTCCTCCGACGTGGGCGTGGACCTGAGCGTAGAGGTGACGATCTCGCGGTACCAGGGAGACGAGCTGGTGAGCAGCCTGCCGTACGTGCTGGCAGTAACGTCGTCATCGGACGGCCGGCCCTTTCGCCCGAACCCGTCCCCGAGCAGCCTGCGCATGGGGGCGGAGGTTCCGGTGCTCACCATGGCGGTGCCGCCAAGCCCCGACGGCGAGTCGGCGCCAGGTCTCCACGGCGGACCCTTCAGCTATCGACCCGTCGGCACGCAGATCGACTGCTTTGCGGCGAGCGTGGGAGACGACCGCTACAGGGTTACCGTGATCATCGAGGAGTCGTCGGTTTACGGGGAAGACGATGCGACGGCGACCGAGGCGTTCAGGGCGCCAGGCGTGCCGGTATTCCGCTCGTTCGAGTCGAGCAACACGCTGGTGCTGCGGGACGGACAGTCCCGCCAGTACACGGCGGCCGCTGACCGCGTCACGGGCGAGAGCATCCGGGTGGACGTGGCGTTGACGGTACTGGACTAGAACGGGTGAGATCGACCGAAGGGGCAGCCCTGGCCGGGCTGCCCCTTCAGGTAACGCTACTTGAGCGCCGAGAAGTCGCTCGCGCTCATCCAGAAGACCTCGATGCCCTCGAGCGGGGCCGGGTACTTCCCGATGAGCTCATCCCAATCGGGGTCCTCGCGGAACGCGGCCCACACCTCGTCCCGATGGGCGCGGTCGCGATAGGCGAGCATCCAGACCAGGGTGTTGGGGTTGTCGAGCCGCTGCCAGACCGCGACCACCTCGGCCCCGTGCTTCTCGAAGATGGCGACCTCGCCGTCGCGGAACCGCTGGTGCAGCTCGTCGATGCCGCCGCTGCCGTCTTCGGCCTGCGGGCGGGCGGTGTACATGCGGACCTCGAAGCAGCGCGAGTCGGCCGCCACGTTGTTCGACAGATCGGCCGACAGGTCGCCCTTCGGGCCGCACGCGTCCGGCGGCTCCTGGGCGGCGGCCAGGCCACTGACACCGAAACCGATGACGACGGCGAGCACAACTGTTCGAATCACTGTTCTCCTCCTGGTTCGCTTCTGCCGAACGTTGCTCTGGTCGCACCACCGCGACCGGCTCACGGTACACCGTCCGTTCCCGTTTCGTCCACCGTTGCGAGCGGGCGGCTTCATCCGAGGCGCGGCGACGCGCCGGTACGCACGTGCACCTGGCCACGGGCGCTCCGGGCGGGGCGGCTCGGGCATACGAGGTCGATGATGATCGAGAACCGAACGAACCGGACGTGGGGACGACGCCCGGCCCTGGCCCTGGCGGCGGCGACGGCGCTCGGGAGCACCCTCCTGACGCCGACCCACGTACAGACGCAGGGCGGCGCAATCGTCGACCTGCCGCCGGGCGTGGACGTCGAAGCGCTCATCGATCCGACGCAGGTGACCACCGGCATGGGTTTCGGCCATGCGCTCGAATGTGCGTTCCCGCCCTCCGGCGCCATCGACGACTGCCGCCCCGTCCTCGTGGGGGCCCGGGTCTTCCGCTAGCGGCCTCCCCCGCAGGACTTCAGGTCACGCGGTCCGGCCGCTACCGCTTGCCGACCTGCCGCTCGTACTCGGGCTCGAGCAAGTCGGCGGTGTGGAGGTCGAAGGCCCCCGCCGTCCGGTCGTAGGCGCCGCGGAACTCGGCGTGGCACCGGTAGCAGACGGTGAGGTCGCTCAGCCGGCTGTAGATTGCGAGGTCGATGAGGGTGGCGGCGGCGAGGATGCCGTAGGCGACGAGGTCGAGGCCGAAGTAGTAGAAGCCGGCGCTGATCAGGGCTCCGATGACCACGATGGTCACCCCGAGCTTGGGGTCGAAGTCCTTCCGCAGGTAGAAGTCGCCGCCCCGGCAGACCGGGCACCGGTCGACCTCGCGGTCCGCGCGGACCGCATCCGAGAACGACAGCAGGAAGGCCTGGCCGCACCGGCCGCAGTCGATCTGCGCCGAATCCGAGTCCGGCCGCACTGGCAGCGCGCTGTCGCACTGGTGGCAACGAACGGTGACTTCCATGGCGATCAGACCGGGACCGAGGTCGCGACGAGCAGGTACTTCGCGAGCACCTCGCCGACGATGACGGTGAAGAAGTCGACGTAGAGGATGCCGGTGGCCGACTGGGTGGACCGGATCTTCGCGGTCTCCCAGGTCAGGTACGCGAGGACCACCGGCCCCAGCAGGCCGAAGAGCACCCGCTGCCAGAAGAACACGCCGTCGATCGAGAGGACGTAGCGGTCGAAGGGCACGCCCGGCAGCTCGGCCACCGCGATCGCCCACCACACCGCGGCGGCCACCACGAGGATGCGCAACGCCGTCGAGCCGATGTGGAACCGCACCACCGACTGCAGCAGCGACACGTCCATCGACGGCAGCACCAGGTACCAGTGGCCCAGGATCATCGCCGTGGACGTGCCCCCCAGCAGGGCGGCCGAGGTCAGGAAGCTCGCCGCGGTCAGGGCCGCCGGCAGGCCCCCGCCGCCGGCCGCGGCCAGCCCCTGCGCCACGAGGGCGGCGCCGCCGGAGAGCACCGCCGTCCACACCCACAGCGGCCGTAACCGCGCGAGCACGCGTCCGATGGTCGCCCAGTAGACGAGCACGGCGGCCGTCGCGGTCAACAGCAGCGCGAGGGCCACGCCCTGGGCGTCCGCCCCCAGCCGCACCGGCTCGGGGCGCATGGCCAGCGCCACGAGCAGCAGCACCGCCGCGAAGCCGGCGTTGAACCGGAAGAACTTGACGCCGGCCTCCCTGCCCACGAGGACCAGGGTGAAGACGATGCCGATCCCGAGGTGGGCCAGGAACAGGAAGAGGACGAAGGAGAGGGTCATCTAGCCCAGCCGGCGGTTGACCTCGTCCCAGTTCACGACGTTCCACCACGCCGCGATGTAGTCGGGGCGCCGGTTCTGGTAGTTCAGGTAGTAGGCGTGCTCCCACACGTCGAGCCCGAGCACCGGGACCCGCCCGCTCATCAGCGGGGTGTCCTGGTTCGGGGTGCTCTCGATGGAGACGCTTCCGCCGTCCTTGACGAGCCACGCCCAGCCGCTGCCGAAGCGGCCCACGGCGGCCGCCGCGAACTGCTCCTTGAAGGCGTCGAAGCCGCCGAAGGCGCCGGCGATGGCGTCGGCGATGGCCCCGGTCGGCGCGCCGCCGCCGTTCGGGGCCATGACCTGCCAGAACAGGGTGTGGTTGGCGTGCCCGCCGCCGTTGTTGCGCACCGCGGTGCGGATGCCCTCGGGCACCGCGTCGAGATCGCCGACGAGCTCCTCCACGCTCCGGCCCCCGAGGTCCGGATGGCCCTCGAGGGCGCCGTTCAGCTTGGCGACGTAGGTCGCGTGGTGCTTGCCATGGTGAATGCGCATCGTCTGCTCGTCGATGTGCGGGGCGAGGGCGTCGAAACCATAGGGCAAACCGGGAAGCTCGTGCGCCATGCGGGATTCTCTCCTTCGTGGGTTCCTTGGGTTGGGGGCGCGGCCGTTTCGTGCCGGGCCGCTCGGACGCTCACCGCCCGAACGCGCGTTGGCGGCTCGTGCGGGGCGAGGTGGCCCGCATCCACGCGAGCGCTCGAACGCGAGGACGCCGGGAGAGCTGCCCAGCCGTGTGTGTCGGGAGCGCGGGACCGCGAAATCGGACCCGCTTCAGCGTGCAGTTGGCAATTCTGTGTCGATCACTGTCCCTGTCGCGCTCGATCCACGCCCCGCGCGGCGCGAGCTCACGCCGAGACGACGTTGTAGAGCGTGTCGCGCTCGACCGGGTCGCGGCCCGCGACCCGGATGAGCCGGCTGATGTCGTCGGTGGTCATCGCCTCCGGCGTCCGGGCGCCGGCCATGTGGTAGATCTGCTCCTCCTGGACCGTCCCGTCGAGGTCGTCGACCCCGAACCACAGGGCCGTCTGCGCCGTCTCGACCCCCGTCGCGATCCAGAACGCCTTGATGTGGGGCACGTTGTCGAGCACGAGCCGGGCCACCGCGTGCACGCGCAGCGTGTCGGCCGCGGTGGGGGCCGGCAGCTTCCGCATCTGGTTGTTGTCGGGGTGGAATGCGAGGGGGATGAACGCCTGGAACCCGCCCGTCTCGTCCTGCAGGGCGCGGGCCCGCAGCATGTGGTCGACCCGCTCCTCGTGGGTCTCGATGTGCCCGTAGAGCATGGTGACGTTCGAGCGCATGCCGAGCCGGTGCGCGGTGCGGTGGATGTCGAGGTACCGCTCGGTGCCGCACTTGTCGTGACAGATCTTCCGCCGGACGCGCTCGGCGAACACCTCGGCCCCGCCCCCCGGCAGCGAGTCGAGCCCCGCCGCCATCAGCTCGCGCAGCACCTGCTCGTCGGTCCTGCCGTAGAGGTCGGCGAAGAACGCGATCTCCACCGCCGTGAAGCACTTCAGGTGCACGTCGGGGCGGATGCGCTTGAACCCCCGCAGCAGCTCCAGGTAGTAGTCGAACGGCAGGTCCGGGTGCAGGCCGTTGACGACGTGCACCTCGGTCAGGGCCTGGTCCTGCCGGGACCGCAGCTTGTCCCACACCTGCTCGAGGGTCAGGGTGTAGGCGCCGTCGTCGCCGGGCTGCAGCCGCGCGAACGCGCAGAACAGGCAGCTCGCCACGCAGACGTTGGTCGCCTCGATGCGGATGTTGTGGTTGAAGTACGTCCGGCCGGCATGCCGGCGCTCGCGCTCGCGGTTGGCGAGCCAGCCCAGGGCCAGGAGATCGGGGCAGGCGAACAGCCGCACGCCGTCCTCCTGGTCCAGCCGCACCCCGGCGTCGAGCTTCTCGGCGATGTCGAGGAGCCCGGTGCGCGCGAGCCGCGTCGGCGACGGCGGGGCGACTGCGACCTCCGGCATCCGCCTATCGTACGCCGGAGCGCCCGCCACAGGCAACCGCCGGTCGGTCTCCTCAAGCATGCTCTGGATGACCTCGAACCCGGGGGTCGTGGACCCGCGGCCCGACCGAGCGGCCATCGGGAAGAACCGTGCGGGGCGGGGGCCGTCCCTCCACGCAGCGGACCGGCCGGCCGGAGAATGTCACGCCCTACCCGCGGACGGCGATGCCGACTCCCCCACCGCCGCCCGCGGCGCCAGCGGCAGGGTGATTCGGAACCGGCTGCCGCGCCCGTCGATGCGCTCGTAGGCGAGCCGGCCGTGGCTGGCCTCGACCGCCCACTTGGCGATGGAGAGCCCCAGGCCGCTGCCCCCGGACGACCCGCCCTGCGCGCCGCGGTAGAAACGGTCGAAGAGCCGGGACCGGTCGCGGGCGGGAATGCCGGGCCCCGTGTCGCTCACGTCGAGCACCGCGCTGCCGGACGAGACGGCCACGCGGAGGCGGATCTCGCCCTCGGCCGGCGTATAGCGAATCGCGTTGTCGACGAGGTTGATGACCGCCTGCCGCAACGCGATCTGATCGCCGAGGCATCGCGGCCGGGCCTCGTGCTCGACCGTCATCGACTGCCTCTTCTCCTCGGCCAGCACCCCGAGGTGCGCAGCCACGTCGTCGGCGACGGCGCCGAGCTCGACCGGCCGGTGGGCCAGCGCGAGATCGCCGCGATCGGCGCGCGACACCAGCAGCAACCGGTCGATGAGGCGCGTCAGCCGGTCGGTCTCCTCGAGCATGCTCTGGATGACCTGCTCGTAGGCGCCGGCGTCGCGGTGCTCGCGCAGGCCGACCTCGCCGACGCTGCGGATGGCCGTCAGCGGCGTCCGCAGCTCGTGCGAGACGTCGGACGTGAACTGCCGCATCTGCTTGAACGAGGACTCCAGCCGGCCGAGGGTGTCGTTGAACACCGCCGCGAGCCGTCCGAGCTCGTCGTGCGGGCTGTCGTTGGGCAACCGCTCGTCGAGGTTCGCGGCGGTGATGGCGCGGGCCCGTTCGGCCATGCGGTGCAGCGGCGACAGCGCCCCGCGGGCCAGGAGATAGCCGCCGGCGCCGGCCACCGCCACCGTGAGGGGCAGCCCCAGAAGCAGCAGGATGGCCAGCTCGCGCACCTCGAGTCGCGTGAAGGCCTCGGAACGGCCCACCTGTATGATCACCGGCCGTCCGCCCACGGTGGCCCGATCGCCGAGAATCCGGAACGGCGCCGGCTCGTCCGGCAGCGAGCGGATTTCGCCGTCCGCGCCGGCGACGAGCGCCTCGCTCGACGGCACCGGCAGCCGCGCCGCTTCCGAGGTCCGGTAGATGAGGTCTCCGCCGGGGGTCCACACCTGGAGCCAGGGACCGTCCGTCCACGGCTCTCCCTCGAACCAGGACAGCGAGCCGTCGGGGCCCTGCTCGGCCATCTCCGCCGCCCAGCGGAAGTCGCTGCGCAGGCGCGCGTCGAGGGCGCCCGACAGGTTGCGGGCCACCAGGACCAGCACCACCGAGACGTAGACCCCCAGCACCGCCACCATGACCGCCATGTACCAGAGCGTCAGCCGCGCCCGCAGCGTGTGCGGCCCCCAGCGCCAGCTCACGGCTCACCCGCCCGCAGCATGAAGCCGACCCCCCGGACGGTGTGAATCAGCTTGACGGGATGGTCGAGGTCGATCTTGCGGCGCAGCCGGGAGATGTGGACGTCGATGACGTTGTCGAGGGTGGTGCTGCGGGCCGTCTCGCGCCAGACCTCGCGCGCGAGCGTGTCGCGCGAGACGACCTGGCGGGCGTTGCGGGTCAGGTAGTGCAGCAGGTCGAACTCCTTGGCGGTCAGCTCGATGGGCTGCCCGTCGCGCGTGACCCGGCGGGTCGCCCTGTCGATCTCGAGCGTGTCGACGGCCAGGCGGTCGGCGTCGCTCACCCGTCCGCGGCGGGCGACGGCGCGGAGACGGGCTAGCAGCTCGGCGAACGCGAACGGCTTCACGAGGTAGTCGTCGGCCCCCGCGTCGAGCCCGACGACGCGGTCGTCCAGGGTGTCCCGCGCGGTCAGCACCACTACCGGCGTACCGAGCCCCTGCTTGCGCAGCGTCGACAGGATCTCCAGGCCGTCGCGCCCGGGCAGCATCAGGTCGAGCAGGACGACCTCGAACCGGTCCCGCGCGAGGCGGAAGAAGGCGCCCTCGCCGGTGGTCTCGACCACGACGTCGTAACCTTCACCTTCGAGGCCCTCGCGCAGGGCCCGGGCGACCTTCGCCTCGTCCTCGACGACGAGCAGCCGGCCGGCCGGGGCCGGCCGCGGCCCCTTGGCGGTCCCGTCGTCCAGTGGGCCCGTGGTGGTGGGCGGCATCCCTCGAGGTCTCCGATCGCGTCCGACGGTTCCCCGAAATCCCTGACGGCTTCCGAGCGCGCCGGCGCGTCGAGGAGCGGCGGGGGAAAGGCGCCCAGCTCGGACGTCGCCGCACTCGCGCCGGGGCCCGCTCGACCAAGCCTACAGCACCGGGCGCCGATTCACGGCGCGAGCACCTGCCCCGCCGCGCCGGTTCAGACGAACTTCAGGAATGAACCGCAAGAGGTCCCGCAGTATGATAGCTGGCAGTCGCCTGGATCGGAGACCCCGGGGCTCCGAGGGGGGAGGGAACGATGACGCGCTATCTGGCCGTGCTGATCGCCGCGGGCGCCGGTCTGGCGGGCCTGCCGGTTCACGCCCATCACCCCATCGCCGAGGTCTACGACGAGCAACGCACCATCGTCATCGAAGACGACGTGACCTCCTTCCTGTCGGGCAACCCGCACTCGACGATGCACCACCCCATCGGCGAGGTCTACGACGAGGAGCGCACCATCGTCCTCGAGGGCGACGTGACGTCCTTCCTGTTCGGCAACCCGCACTCGATGGTGCACCTCCGGGTGGTGGACCGCGACGGCGACCTGCGCACCTGGGCCGTCGAGTGGCGCGCCGCGACCCGGCTGCGGAGCTTGGGATGGACGGCGGGCGACATCAACGTCGGCGACCGCGTGAGGATGTGCGGCAACCCCGGGCGCGACCCTGGCGCCTACCGGCTGTACCTGGTGAACGTGACGCGGGTCCTTCCTGGCGCGCCGGCGCCGGACGCCGAAGACAACTTGTGCGAGCCGGCGCCGCCCGCCACGCATACCGCCGGTTCCAATGGCCGACCCGGGTCGTCCCGTACCACCCTACGCTGACCGGCGGTCTCCGGACTCCCGCGCGGGCGACCCGACCGCATTCTCGTCGGTGGCGGACATCGCGGAGGCCGCCCTCGCGGGCGGCCCGTCCGGGATACTCCTGCTGAGCGATTTCGACGGGACGTTGTGCGAGTTCCGGAACGACCCCGAGTCCGTGCAACTGACCGGGTCGCGCCGCGCCGCCCTGTCGACGCTCGCCTGCCGGCCCGCGGTATGCGTCGGCATCGTCAGCGGGCGGCGGGCCACCGACATCCTCGACCGCACCGCGCTCGACGGGCCGGTCTACTACGCGGGCCTCCACGGCATGGAGATCCTGGGGCCCGACGGCGGGTTCACCGTCGGCCAGCTCGCCGCCTACCGGGGCCGGCTGCAAGAGCTGAGGGCATCGCTCGCCGCCGCCGTCCGCCACCTCGACGGGGTGTTCCTGGAAGACAAGGATCTGTCGGTGGCCCTGCACGTCCGCGCCGCCGCCCCGGAGGACCGGGCCCGGGCGGAGGAGACCTTCTGGACGCTCGCCTCCCCCGCCCTCGAGGCGGGGCGCGCGCGGGTCCAGCGCGGACACTGCGTGTTCGAGCTGCTCCCGGACATCGCCTGGAACAAGGGCAACGCGGTCCGCTGGATAGAAGGGGACGCGACCCGCCGGCTCGGGGCGCCCATGCGCACGGTCTACCTGGGTGACGACCGCACCGACGAGCACGCGTTCGAAGCCGTCGGCGACCGCGGCGTGACCGTCATCGTCGGCCGGGCTCCGTCGGCCGCGGCCCACCGCCTGCCCGACCCCACCGCCGTCGAACGGCTCCTCGACCGCCTCGTGTCCCTCACCGCGGATCGCTGACCGGGCGACCTTGCGGTCGCCGGGCGACCCTGCGGTCGCCTTGGGAGCTTCGCTGACGCGAACCTCCTGCGCCGCAAGGATTACCCCAAGCTGACCGCTGCCGGGAGTCTGCGCCGCAGAACGCCGCGAGCTCCCGGGGCGGGTTGAGCCGGTCGCCGCGGAATCGAGGCACGTCCATCCGTGTCGTGGCGCCGCCGGGTGCTACACTGGCCGGCATGACCCCAGGCGATGTCGTGCGGCACCCGATGCGCGCCTACTACTTTCCCATCGGGGCCGGCCTGCTGCTCGGCGCGAGCGCGTTCATGCCGTGGATCGAGGTCGGCGAGCAGCGTTTCGGCGGAGTGCCGGACCTCGCCGGGCTCTGGGTCCTGGGGCTCGCCGCGATGGCGATCGGCCTGGCGGTCGCGAGCATCGTGACGCAGAAGAACTCGCGGCATCCCCTGCTCCTCGTGGGGTTGCTCGCATTCGGCGTCCTGTTCCTCTCGGAGCGGCTCATGGAGCGGGCGGCCAGCCAGCAGGGCTGGGTCACCTCGCAGGCCCGCGCCATCGTCGAAGGGGGAAGCGCGGCCCCGGTCGTCGCTCCCACCATGGGACAGGGCGCCCGCCTCGGACTCGCGGCGTCCACCCTCATCGTGCTCTTCGGGCTGACCGTGGTCGTGAAACGGGCGCCTCAGGTGTACGCGGAGGCGGAGGACGACGACGCGTAGCCCGGCAATCGTCGCCTGACGGCTCCGCCCGGCCCCAGCCAACCCTCCAGGAATCCGCGCCGCTCCGCGGCGCAGACTCCGGCACTGCCAAGGTCGTCGCTACGACCCCGCTTGGCGCCCAACCGGTCCTCCGGGAGTCCGGACCGCCCCACGGCGCAAATTTCCGAGGCGGTCAGCGCCGGACGGGCAGCCGACCGGGGGCGGGAGGCAGCGAGCGGGGGTCGAGGTTCTCGAGCTCCTCCAGGATTTCGGTAGCCCACCGGAAGACGTCGCGCCCCGCCACCACGCGGCGCAGGGCGCGCATGCGCCGCTCGCGCTCGTCGTGCTGCATGTCGAGCGCGAGCTGGAGCCCGTCGGCGAACCCCTCGACGTCGTAGGGATTGATGATCACGGCCTCCGTCAGCTCCTGGGCGGCGCCTGCGAGCTCGCTCAGCACCAGCACCCCGCCGAGGTCCTCCCGGGCCGCCACGAACTCCTTCGCCACCAGGTTCATGCCGTCGTGCAGCGAGCTGACGATGCAGAAGTCGGCGAGCCGGTACAGCGCCGTCAGCCGCCGCATGCGCAGGGCCGACTTGCGGTAGCGGATGGGGCCGACGCCGTCCGACCGGGCGTGCTTGGCGTTGATCTCGGCCACGCGTCGGTCGATGTCGGTTTCGACCGCGGCATAGCTGTCGAGCGTCGACCGCGACGGCACCGCGATCTGGACGAACGTCAACTGGCGGTTGAGCCCGGGCCATCGGGTGAACAGCGCGTCGAGGGCGCTGAGGCGCTCGGGTATCCCCTTGGTGTAGTCGAGGCGATCGACGCCCACCCCGACGAGCGCGGTGTCGATGCGCAGCTCGCGGCGCAGCCGGGTCTGTTCGGCCTCGAAGGCCGGCGCCCGGGTCACCGCCTGGATGCGGTCGTAGTCCACGCCGATGGGCACCGCGCAGACCGCCATGGTGCGGCCCCCGACCTTGAGCCGGCTGCCCCTCGCCGTGGCCCCGAGCTCGGTCCGCGCCGCGGCCAGGAAGTTCCGCCGGTCGCGCTCGAGCTGGAACGCGAGGAGGTCGCAGTCGGCCAGCCCCTCGAGAATCTCGCGGCGGTAGGGGCAGATGCGCAACTGGTCGGGATGGGGGAACGGGATGTGCCAGAACAGGGCGACCCGCGCCTCCGGCCGGAGATTCCGCAGGAACCGCGGGACCAGGGTGAGGTGGTAGTCCTGGACGAAGATCGGGGCGGCGACGTCCGGCAGCTCGGCGTGGACGGTCTGGGCGAAGCGGCGGTTGACGCTCTGGTAGACCCGCCAGTCCTCGGTCCGGAACACCGGCTTGACGTGGGCGACGTGGCACAGCGGCCACAGCCCCTCGTTGGCGAAACCCTCGTAGTAGTGGTGCTCTTCGGCCTCGGTCAGCCAGATGCGCCGGAGGTCGTAGGCCGGCGCATCGGGAGGGACCCGCACCCGGTCGTCGTCGTCGACGGCCAGCCGGTCGGCGTCGCCGGCCCCGTGCGCGATCCAGACCCCCCCGCGCTCGCGCATCAGGGCGTCGAGGGCCACCGCGACCCCGCCGGTGGTCGGCGACCAGGTGACGCCGCCGTCGGCCGAGCGCGAGTGGATGTACGGCTCGCGGTTGGACACCACGACCAACGGGCGTGTGAGAGCCGGCTCGCCGCCGCGTCGGTCGGACTGCACCATCAGGGCTGATTGTGGGGCGGGTGCTCCTAGACGCCGAACGAGAGACCGCAGCCGCACTCGGCCTTGGCGTTGGGGTTGCGCAGGACCAGCGACTGCCCGAGCATGTTCGGGTCGCAGTCGAGCACCGTGCCGTCGAGATACTTGAAGCTCTTCGGATCGACGTAGATCTTCGCGCCGCCGGCGCTCTCGAAGACCTCGTCCTGCGGGGCCGGCGACCGTTCCCACTTGAAGACGTAGCTCAGACCCGAGCAGCCGCCCGCCTTCACGCCGACGCGGAGACCGCCGTCGGTGATCCCCTCCTGGTGCATCGCACTGTGAATCCGCTTCGCCGCCGCCTCGGTGATCTCGATCATGGCGCCCTCCAGTGTACCTCACTCCGCGAGTGCGCCGGCGAGCGCCCGCGGCAGCCACGACCCGGCCGCACGCGGAGCGGCAGGTCGGCCGTGTCGAAGGCGCCGGCGCTGTTGGCCGCGGCGACGGTCGCCGACGGACGAGCGGGAGCCGCGAATCAGCCGTGTCGACGGACCCGGCCGGCCGTCACGACTTCGGCGACACCGACCGGTCATTCTGCGATATAGTCATGAATATCACGATGGGTGTCACATATATCGACGTCACCGTCCGCAACCCTGCCGACCGGACCCGCAGTTGGGAGGGCCGGTTCCTCGTGGACACCGGCGCCATCGACTCTCTCGTGCCGAGACCGCACCTGGAGGCCATAGGCATCGAGCCCGAGGCACAGCGCGTCTACGAGCTGGCCGACGGCACCGAGATCACGATGGACATCGCCGGTGCGCGGCTCGAGTTCATGGGAGAGTGGACCGCCGGCCTCATCATCTTCGGCGACGCCGATGCCGAGCCGCTGCTCGGCGTGACGGCGCTGGAGTCCGCCGGCATCGAGGTCGATCCGCAGAGCCAGCGTCTGAAGAAGCTGCCCGCCGTGCGGCTGAAGTGCCTGCGGCACCAGGAGTCTGCCCCGTTACCAGTCGACTCTGCAGGGCTTGGCAGTGAATGTGCGGACCAGGAATCGGGTCAGGGGTGAGCGGTGTCGAGAGGCGCGCCGGGAGGAACCAGCCCGACGACTCCGCCGAGGCTGTCGATCCGACGCTGGCACTGAGGGCATCGGATAAATCAGCCATATCAGGACAACACGGATAGCCAACTGCTAGCGCCACTCCGCCGGCAGATCGTCGTCGTCGACCTCGAAGACGGGCGCCGGGGCGCGTAGCCGTTCGACGAGCGCGCAGAGGGCGTCGGCCACGCGGTCGACCTCGGCTTCGGTGTTGAAGCGGCCGAGGCCGAAGCGGATGGACGCCCGGGCGAGGGCGTCGTCGACGCCCAGGGCGCGCAGCACGTGGGACGACTCCTGGCTGACCGAGCTGCACGCGGCCCCCGACGAGACCGCGACGTCGCTCAGCCCCGTCAGCAACTGCTCGCCGTTGACGCCCTCGACGCTGACGTTGAGGTTGTGGGGCAGCCGCGACGCCATCGACCCGTTCACCGTGACGCCTCCCATCGACCGCTGCAGCTTCTGCCACAGGCGATCCCTCAGCCCGCGCAAACGGACCGCCTCGCCCGCCATCTCCTCCCGGCAGATGTCGGCGGCCCGGCCGAAGCCCACGATGGCGGGCACGTTCAGGGTCCCGGACCGGAGGCCGGCCTCGTGCCCGCCGCCGTCCATCAGGGGCGCCACCGCGACCCCGCGGCGCACGAACAGGGCGCCGGCGCCCTTCGGGCCGTACAGCTTGTGGGCGGTCAGCGACAGGAGATCGATGCCCGCGGCCGCGACGTCGATGGGCACGAAGCCGGCCGCCTGCGCCGCGTCGGTGTGCATCGGCACCCCGCGCGAGCGGGCGACCCGCGCCAGATCGGCGACCGGCTGCACCACCCCGATCTCGTTGTTGGCCAGCATCACCGACACCAGCACCGTCTCGGGGGCGAGCGCCGCCTCGAGCGAGGCCGGGGTCACGAGGCCGTCCGCCCGCACCGGGAGGTACGACACCCGCAGCCCCTGCCGCTCGAGCCTCGCGCAGGGGTCGAGAACCGCCCGGTGCTCGGTCTCGACGGCGACGACGTGGTTCCCGCGGTCTCTCGACGCCTCGACGACGCCCTTCAGGGCCAGGTTGTTCGACTCGGTGGCGCCGCTCGTGAAGATCAGCTCGCGCGCCGAGGCCCCGATCAGCCTCGCCACCGACGCCCGCGCCGCCGCCACCGCATCGCGGGCCTGCCAACCGAACCGGTGATGCCGGCTCGCGGCGTTGCCGTAGTGCTCGCCGAAGAACGGCAGCATCGCCTCGACGACCCGCGGGTCGACCCGGGTCGTCGAGTGGCCGTCCATGTAGATGGGCAGGTTCATCGTCTCCGCCCCCGGCGGCGCGGAGCGTGCCGACGCCCTGGCCCGCCCATCGTCGCCTTCGGCTCCGCTGGGCGCCCAACCAACCCTGCCAGGAGTCTGCACCGTTCTACGGCGCAGACTCCTGGCGGTCCTGGACCAGGGCCATCTCGCGGGCCGGCGGTCGCCTCGCCACCGATATCGGCACGAGGGGAGGCTCGTCGGCGGCCAGCGCCTGCAGGCTGTAGGAGTTCAGGGCGTGGACGATCTGGTCCTTGATGCGCCACAGGGGGTCGCGGATGTTGCAGGTGGCGTACTGCTCGCAGTCGTCGTCGGCGCTGGTGCAGGCGGTGACCATGACCGGACCGTCGATGGCCTCGATGACGTCGGCGACCGAGATGAGGCGGGCCGACCGGGAGAGCTGGTAGCCGCCGCGCATCCCATGGTGCGAGGCCAGCAGATCCTGCCGCACCAGGCGCTGCAGCACCTTCGCCATCAGCTCGATGGGGATGCCGTACCGTTCGGCGATCTCCCGCGCGCTCGCCGCCTCGGCCTCGGGGCGCGAGGCGAGGTCCTTGAGCGCCATCAGCGCGTACTCGGCTTTCTTGGAGAGTCGCAGCATCGCCGTCCCCCAGGCCATCGCCGCCCTTCGGCATCCGCGCGCCCGCGTCGCGGGACCTGCGCCAGGGCGCCGATGCCCGCATTGTAGCGGACCGTCCCGCCTCGGGCCACCCGCCCGGTCCGCGCCTGCATCGCGAAGCCGGAATGTGTATGCTTGAAACGACATACACACCTTCGGCCCATGCGAACCAACATCGAAATCGACGACCGACTGATGGCGGCGGCGCTCAAGGCGGGCGGCCTGAAGACGAAGAAGGCGACCGTCGAGGCCGGCCTGCGCCTCCTGGTGCAGACGCGGGCCCAGGGGCGAATCCGCGCGCTGCGCGGCAAGCTCCACTGGGAGGGCTCGCTCGACGACATGCGGCGGGGCCGGTGATCGTCGTCGATACCTCCGTCCAGATCGACTCCATCAACGGCGCCGGGACCCGCGAGGCGGCGCTGCTCGACATCGACCGCGGGTGCTACCGCGACAGATCGAACGCCGCCATCTCGCGGGCGTTCCGCACCAGGAGGCGGCCGCCGGCCAGCGCGGGGACGTTCCAGGTCTTGCCGTCGATGGCGCGGAAGCGGGCCACCTCTTCGTGGCGCTCGGGGGTCGCGCGCACCAGCACGAGGTCGCCGCGCTCGGTCAGCACGACGAGGTGGCCGTCGGCCTCGAGCAACTGCCCGGAGCCGTAGCGGCCGCCCTTCCACATCAGCTCGCCGGTGGCCGCGTCGAGGCAGGCCAGTATCGAGTTGTCGAGCCCGTAGATGTAGCCGTCGACGAGCACCGAGCTGCTGAACCGGTTGCGCATCCGGTGCGTTTCCCAGACCGTCGCGGCGGTGAACCGGTCGCCGTCAGGCGTCAGCTCCATGAGGGCCGCCCCCTTGCCGTAGCTCGCCGACAGGAACAGGCGGGCATCGCCGACGACCAGGGGCTGGGCCATGTTCGGCACCGTCTGCACCCGCCAGGGGTATTCCCAGAGCAGCGCGCCGTCGTCCGGGCGGAGGCCCGCGGCCCGCGCGGCGGTGACGACGAGAATCTGGCGCACCCCGCCCAGGGTGACCAGCATCGGAGACGTGTACGACTGCACGTCGTCCAGCCCGTGCCAGACGACCTCGCCGGTCAGACGGTCGTAGGCCGCCACCGACCAGCCGTCGCGGCCGCCCGGCTGGACGACCACCACGTCGTCGACGACGAGGGGCGCGCCGGACATCGCCCAGGTCAGGTTGAACGCGGCGGCGTCGTCCAGGATGTTCCGCGCCCAGACCTCGTCGCCGGTGGCGGCGTCGAGGCACACGAGCCGGCCCGTCGCGCCTAGGGCGTAGACCCGGCCGGCGTGCCACGTCGGGGTGGCGCGCGGCCCCGGGCCGCCCATCGCCTCCCGGAAATGCGCCGGCCACGCGTGGGTCCACCGCTCGATGCCGGTGTCGACGTCGTAGGCGGCGACGACCTCGTCGTCGCGGCGCTGCTCGATGGTGAACGCCAGCCCGCCCGCGACCACGAACGACGCATAGCCGCCGCCGATCGGCTGGCTCCACAGCGGGTCGAGCCCGCCGGCGGGCCAGTCCGTGCGAATGGGCGGCCCCGCGTAGCGGCCGTCGCGGCGTGGCCCGCGGAAGTCGGTCCAGGCGGCGTCGTCCCGAGGGTCGAACGGCGCGCCGGGCGGTCCCGGCAGGACCGCCGGTCCCGGCGCGTCCGCGGCGCCGCCGGCGACGGTCCGGGGAGCGCCGCGAGGGACCGGCACGGCATCGTCTGCGCCGGGACGGTCCGGCGCCGCCGGTGGTGCGCCGGCGGCCACGCCGACCCCGGCGTGATCCGGCCCGCCGCCGGCCGGCGCGGCCGAGGGCTGACCCGCGCGATTCGCGTCGAGCCCCGCGAAGTGGTCGTCCGGATCGCCGAAGGAGAACAGCGGTCGGAGACCGTTGCCGGCCAGCTCGATCTGCAGATCGAAGACGCCGACAAGGAATGCCGCAACCGCCGCCGCCAACGCCGCGACGATGACGATGCCGGCCAATCCGCGCGAGAGCAGTGTCTTCATGAGGGGTGCGGGAACCACGTTACCACGAGTCGGGCGCCCCGGCTATGGCGTTGCGGCAACGCGACGAGTCGGGAAGAAGATCGTGCTCACGGCAGGCGCCGTACGCCGCCTGGGCGCCGACGTCGAGCAATACGCCACCGCGCTCGTCCCCGGCGGCGGGCCCGAGCTTGAACGCCCTGCGGAGACGGCCGATAATCCCGCCCACAGCCCCGAGACACGTTGCCCATGGCGCTGAAGAAGTCTGTGAAGCAGGGCATGATGCAGCAACTCCTGACCGGCCGGATGCGGCTGGTCGGGCCGGGTGCGATGGCGGCGCCATGACTCCCCTCCGCATCTTCGTCAGCAGCGTCCAGCGCGAGTTCGCGGACGAGCGGGCGGCGTTGCGTAACTACCTGCGCGGCGACCCGTTGATGCGGCGGTTCTTCGATGCGTTCCGGTTCGAGGACGCGCCCGCGACGGACCGGCGGCCAGACGCGCTCTACCTCGACGAGGTCGAGCGGTGCGATCTCTACGTGGGGCTGTTCGGTCGCGAGTACGGAGCGGAGGACGGCGGGGGGGTATCTCCAACGGAGCGCGAGTTCGACCAGGCGGGGGCCCTCGGCAAGCACCGGCTGATCTTCGTGCAGGGCGGAGCCGACCAGTGGCGGCATCCCAGGATGCAGGCGTTGATCGACAGGGCGCAGACCGACCTGGTTCGGCGGCGGTTCAACACCCCGGCCGACTTGGTGGCCGGGCTATACGCGGCCCTGGTCGAGTACCTCGAACGTCGGGAGCTGTTGCGCCGGGGACCGTTCGACGCGACGCCGTGCACGGACGCGACGTTCGACGATCTCGACCACGAGCGCATGACCGCGTTCATCGGCACGGCGCACCGGGCCAGGCAGTTCCCGCTGGCCGCCGACGCGCCGCCCGAGGCACTACTCGAACACCTGAACCTGCTGAACCGCGGGCGGCTGACGAATGCGGCGGTGCTCCTGTTCGGGAAGCGGCCGCAACGATTCCTGATCTCGTCGGAGGTCAAGTGCGCCCACTTCCACGGGACGCGGGTCGCCAAGCCGATCCCGTCCCATCAGGTGTACGGAGGCACGGTGTTCGAGCTGGTCGGCCACGCGGTGGACTTCGTGCTCAGCAAGATCGCGCTGTCGGTGGGCACCCGGGCGGAGAGCGTCCAGGCGCCCGTCGCCTACGAGATCCCGAAGGAGGTGGTGACCGAGGCGATCGTCAACGCCGTGGCGCACCGCGATTACACGAGCGACGCCAGCGTCCAGGTCATGCTGTTCGCGGATCGCCTGGAGGTCTGGAACCCCGGCGGGCTGCCGCCTCCGCTGACACTGGACAAGCTACGGATTCCCCACGAGTCGGTGCCCGGCAACCCGTTGCTGGCCCGCGCGATGTACCTGGTCAAGTACATCGAACAGATGGGGACCGGAACGCTCGACATGATCGAGCGCTGCGTCGATGCCGGCCTGCGGGAGCCGGAGTTCGAGGCCGCCGGGAAGTTCGTGATCAGAATACGGCGTGCGGCGCTGGCCGGCCAGCCGGTGGTGTTCACCGACCGGGACACCCCGACGAGAAGTACAGGGGAGAGAAGCACTACCCAGGAAACGGGAAGCACTACCCAGAAAACCGGGAGTACTACCCAAGAAGCCACCCAGGAAGGCCACGCCCCCACCCAGGAACGGATTCTGGAACTGCTCAGGAGCGAGCCCGCGATCAGCCGACGCGTGATAGCCGAACGGATCGGCATGACGCCTGACGGCGTCAAGTATCACTTGACGAGGCTGCGGGCGGCTGGGGTCGTCCGACATGTCGGGGCGGCCAAGGGCGGTCGATGGGAGGTCCTGAAGTGAGCACCATCGACATGAAGCAGGGCCGGGCGCACCGTCGGCGAGCGCGAGATCGACTGGGAACGCCCCCTCGACAACGAGTTCGCCGTCGCCGAGGAAGTGACGGTCGCGGCAACGAACGCCCGGCGACCGGCCGGGGTGCTCGTCAACGGCCTCGCCCTCGGCATCCTCGAGGACAACGAGTCAAAAAGGGTGGCTCTGTACAGGCTGGCCGGCGGCGTTCCTGCGCGCCAACCTCGCCACGAGTTGCGCGAGGCCGGCTACTCGGACGCGGAGGCGCGATTCAGCGTTCACCATCCTGACCCTTCAGCCGACGAACCTCCTCCAGCTTCGCGACGTCTTCACGGTCCTGCGGCCGGCCCGCCAGCCGCTTGAGCTGAATGAGGTCGTCGATCGAGACCACCCTCACCGAGACGTCCCCCACCGCGCAAGTCTCCGATCGCGCGTAAAGCCTCTCGAAATCGATGGGGTGATCCACGAATGCGTCGACCGACAGCAGGGGATCCCCTCGAAGGCCGGCGGCTCTCCCTCACGGCACCGTCAGCAGCGGCGCCCGGTCCACCGGCAGGTGCTGGTCGAACGCGATCAGCAGCGTGGCGTCGGAGACGTGCTGCGCCATCAGGTCCACCAGGTCGACGAGGTTGGTCATCCCCCCGACCGCCTCGACGGCGTTCGCGTAGGTCTCCGGACTCACCGTGTGTGGGCCGAAGAGCTCGCGGCCGAACGCGATCAGGGCCGCTTCCCGGTCGCCCAGCCCCTCGACGGGTCCGCCGTTGCGAACGGCGTCGATGACCGCGGGGTCCAGGCCGTTCTCGACGGCGGCGGGCTCGGTGAGGGTCCAGGCGTACTGCACGTCGTAGGCGCGCGCCGTGACGAGGACGGCAAGGTCCAGGAGCGGCCGGGCCACGTTGGCCTCGAGTGACGCGCGGCCGGCGCCGTGGCCGCGGATCTGCCCCGGCCCGGTTCCCTGGGGGGAGAGCGTGCGGCCGTAGAGGCTGGGGGTGGCCCGCGTCGTCTGGGCCGGAGCGGGCAATAGCGGCAGGCGGCTGCGCGAGCGCGGGTCCACGTCGTCCGGCGGCGTGAACGGCAACGGCAGGAACTGCGGCCACCCCGGCGGCATCTGCTGGTTGAACGCCGCGAGCCGCGCCGCGGTGCCGGCGTAGCGCGCCATCAGGTCGACGACGTCGACGAAGTTGGCCTCGCCGAAGAGCGTCACGGCGCGACGGTAGGTCTCGGGACTCAGGCGGTGCGCGCCGAAGATCTCGCGGCCCGCCTGGATGATGACCGCCTCGCGGTCGCCGAGCCCGGACAGCGGCTCGTGGTTCCGCACGACGTCGATGACGTCCGGGGCGAGGCCGACCGCCACCGCCTCCATCTCGTGCAGCGACCACTCGAAGGGGGCGTCGTGCTCGCGCGCGGTGATGAGGATGGCGAGCTCGAGGAGCGGGCGGCCCACCGGGGAGTCCCAGCGGGCGTTCACCCCCGTGCCCGCGCCCCGTATCGCGGCCGCGGCCGCCGAGGGTCCGCCGGCGGGGTCGGGAGCGGAGATGGCGAGCCGGTTGCGGGACTCCGGATCGACGTCGGCCGGGAGCGACGACCCGGTCTGTGCGCCCGCGCCCGCCGGAACGAGCGGCGTCAGACACAGGGCCGCGGCGAACATCAGGGCGATTGGCAGTCGCGTGGATGCGTGCATCGGCTCAACCCCTGTCAGCTCATGGCGGAAGTCCCCGCTGCATTCGAGCGGCGATGCATCCCGCCTGACTGCGTTGTTCTGACAGACTGCGTGCAGTCGTCGGTTGCGTATGCGCCCGCCTCACGCCTGTGAGGCACGGCCTTCCTTGCCCGCCAGCGCCCCTCCAGTCCGCCGGGCGCCCTCACCGCTCTCGGTGAACGCGGCGTGCCCGGATTCCACCACGGGCTGCTATAGACCGGCAGGCCGCCAGCGCCCTCACACGCGGCGGCCGCCCGGGTAAATGGCCCTCGGCGGCTCCACCGTCACCCGCCGGCCGGCATGAACTTCTGCACGCGGCGGCCGTTGAGGGTCTCGCCGACGTACACGTTGCCGGCCGAATCGACGGCGAGCGAGTGGGTCGACTCGAACTGGCCGGCCATCCGCCCGCGGCGACCGGTGGTCCCGAGCGTGTCCAGCGAGTCGTGCCGCACGGTCCAGAGCAGGTGGTTGCCGCCGTCCGCGTTGTAGATGTACGTCTGGTCCGCGTCGGTCGAGAAGGCGATGTCCCACGTCGAGGCGCCGGCGGTCTCCCTGCCGACGAACCCCTCGCGCACGAACGTGCCGTCCTTCCGGAAGATCTGGAGGCGGTGGTTCATGCGGTCGCAGACGTAGACGAGCCCTTCGGCGGAGAGCTGCACGCAGTGGATCGTGTCGCCGAAGATGGGCGACGGGTCCGCCTGCTGGTCGTAGGCCGCGAGCTCGCCGTCGACGGGAGGCCGGCCGTACGCCCCCCAGTGCCGGCGGTACTCGCCGGTGTCGGCGTCGAAGACGATGACGCGGCGGTTGCCGTAGCCGTCGGCCACGTAGACCTCGTTGGTCTCGGGATCGACGCCGACGTCGGCGGCGCGGCCGACCCGCGTCGTGTCGTCGCTGCCGCTCAAGGGGCCGGCGCTGCCGATCTGCAGCAGGAACGTCCCGTCGCGGGAGAACTTGAGGACCTGTCCGTCACCGTCGCCGTTGCCGCCGATCCAGACATTGTCGAGGTGGTCGACGAAGAGGCCGTGCTCGCCGTTCGGCCACTCGTAGCCGGGGCCGGGGCCGCCCCACGCCTGGACGACGTTGCCCTCCTGGTCGAACTCGATCACCGGCGGGGCGGGCACGCAGCACTCCGAGGTCGGCGGGTCGACGGCGGCGCCGCGCTCGCTGTCGGTCAGCGACCCCGGCCGGTGCAGCACCCAGATGTGGTCGCGCGAGTCGACGGCGACGCCGATGACGTGGCCGAGCAGCCACTTGTCGGGCAGCGGCTTCGGCCAGAACGGGTCGACCTCGAGCACGGCCCCCGGCGGGCCGCCCTGGGCCGCGGTGACGTCGTCGAGCGGGTTCTGCCCGAGGCCGAACGCGACGACTGCCGCGATGAAGGACGCCGCAATCCAGGCCTGACGTCTGCGTTGCATCGGTACCCCCTCGCTTCGAACCGAGACACCGACCGGCCGGCGCGGGCGCTCGCGCGCCCCTCGTCAGCGCCAGTATACAGGGGCGTCCCGCCATACGAGGGCATCCCGCGGCGGCGACGCCGGCATCGTCGACCTGGAACTCGATCCCGTTGAACGCCCCGCGGCAAGGTGATACTGTGTCGCTCTGTCGCAGGGTGCATTGTGCCCTTGGTGTGCGCACCTGCCGAGACGGCCGGAGCGGCAGGCGGTTCGTGCGGGAGGGCAGCCGCCGGGATTCGCCGGTCCCCGGACGTGGACCGGAACAGTCGGAAGAGGGCGAGACCATGAGACACGGAAGAGCAGCCCGGCGGCGGTCGGCTTCCCCGGTCGCGGTCTTCGCGGCCGCCATCGCCGTGCTGGCCCTGGCGCCGGCGGCGGCGGCGCAGAGCGGCGCATCGGACGGCGTCACGTTCACCCGGGACGTCGCGCCCATCCTCTACGAGTCGTGCGTGGTCTGCCACCGGGCCGGCGAGATGGCGCCGATGTCGCTGACGACCTACGCCGAGGTGCGGCCCTGGGCCCGATCCATCAGGAACCGCGTCGTCGCGCGGGAGATGCCGCCCTGGCACATCGACAAGAACATCGGCATCCAGGCCTTCAAGGAGGACATCTCGCTCGCCGACGAGCAGATCGCCACCGTCGCGGCCTGGGTCGACGCCGGCGCCCCCATGGGCGACCCCGCCGACCTGCCCGAGATGCCGGAGTTCCCCGACTGGTCGCAGTGGCAGATCGGTGAGCCGGACCTCGTCGTGCGCTATCCCGATTACCTCGTGCCGGCGGAGGGGCCCGACCTGTTCGGCTCGCTCTACGCCCCCTTCGGCCTCGAGGAGGACCGCTACATCAAGGCCATCCAGACCCGGCCCGTGGACGAGCGCTCGCGCCAGGTCGTCCACCACGCGCTGTCGTACGCGGTGGACCCGGACTACGACGACCTGACCAACGACGGCACCCAGGACCAGGGCGTCTTCCTCGTGGAGTACGCTTCCGGCAAGGGCGCCGAGATCTACCCCGAGGACTCGGGCAAGCTGCTGCCCGCCGACATGAAGGCGCGGGCCAGCTATCACCTGCACTCCATCGGGGAGCCCGTCGAGGCCGGCATCGAGCTCGGCATCGTGTTCCACCCGAGGGACGTGGTGCCCCAGTACATCCGCTGGTCGAAGCAGCTCGCGCGGCACAACACCGACCTCGACATCCCGGCCGGCGCCGTGGTCCGGCAGGACGGCTACGAGCGGCTGAAGAACCCCGCGAAGCTGACCGCGTTCCAGCCGCACATGCACATCCTGGGCAAGTACCAGTGCCTGGAGCTGATCTACCCGACCACGCCGATCACGAGCGAGGTCGTCAGTTGCGCCAACTTCGACTACAACTGGCACCTGGTCTACAACTACGCCGACGACGCTGCGCCGCTGGTGCCGGCGGGGACCATCCTGCACACCATCAGTTGGCACGACAACACCGACGCCAACCGGGCCAATCCGGATCCGACCAACTGGACCGGCAACGGGGGCCGCACCATCGACGAGATGGGCTTCGCCTGGATCGGCTGGTACGACCTGACCCAGGAGGAGTACGAGCAGGAGCTGGCCGCGCGCAAGGCGAGACGGGAGGCCGCGGCCACCGACGACGACTAGGAGCCTGCGCCGCAGGAGCAGAAGCGGTGCCGCCTCTCGCCGGAGGTGGCGACTTCCTGGCGGGGTTGGTCGGGGCGGTGCCGCGCGGCGCCGCCGGAGTTGCAGGCGGGCGCCACCCCCCGGCCCAGCACGGCCTTCGTCGACGGAACGCGCCGGATTCCCAGAGCTCTGCCGGGCCGCCCGGCAGAGCTCGATCTCTTGAGGGGGCCGTCCACGGTTCATTCGCGGGAAGGTGCTGCCATGACGATGAGTTTCCCCCGGCGTCTGGGCGCGGGTCTGCTCGGGTTGGCGCTCGCGGCGCCGTCCCTCGCCGCCGCCCAGCCGAACCCCTACAACCTGAAGTACCGCACCGGTCAGACCGTGCAGCCGATCTTCGAGGGGTGGTCGCGGAAGGCCGACGGCGGCTTCACCATGCACTTCGGGTACTTCAACCGCAACTTCGTCGAGGAGGTCCACGTCCCGGTGGGGCCGGACAACCACTTCGACCCGGCGTGGTCGACTCCGGGCAGCCCACGTTCTTCTACCCGCGTGCACACCGGCGGGTGTTCAGCATCGACGTGCCGAGCGACTTCGGCGACCGGCGGCTGGTCTGGAACCTGACCACGCAGGGCGAGACGCTACGGGCCATCGGCTGGCTCGAGTCGACGTGGGAGACCGCGGCCCGCGCGGCCGGCGGCCGGCGGCTCAGCCCGGAGGCGGCGAGGAACACGGCGCCCGGCATCGGCGTCGACGCCCCGGCCGCCGTCACCCTCCAGGAGGGCGCGACCCTGCTCGCCCGCGTGACCGACGACGGGCTGCCCGTCGTACGCGAGATCGACCCGAACCGGCCCCGCAGGGGCACGAACGATCCCCCCACGCTGCAGCGCGGCCCCGACGACATCGAGCCGCCGCACAACGTCCCGAGCGTGCCGAACCGGCGCGGCACCGGCGTGCAGCAGCCCCGCGTCCGCGGCCTCCGCGTGTCGTGGATCGTCTGGCGGGGACCCGCGGGGGTGACGTTCGAGCCGGCCGCGACCGTCGCCGTCGAGGACGGACGGGCGGCGGTGACGGCGGCGTTCACGGTCCCCGGCGACTACGTGCTCCGGGCGACCGCCAACGACAACCTGCTGACCACCGAGCACGACGTGGCCGTCACTGTCCGCTGACGCGTCCGCGGCGGCCGGCCGCACGTCCGGGTGCGGCCCGGCTGAGGCTCCGCCCCCGCCACCTTCGCCGTCAGCGCCGGCGAAGGTGCGCCCCCTCCCGCTTTCCACCATCCCGAACCGGAGCAGCCGGAAGGCCGAAGGGCGACCCAGGCGCCGTGGGAACCTGGATGTCCCGTTGACGGCCACCTGCAACAGGTCGGGTGAAGCCCCCGCCGCGGGTTCGTCATCGTAGCGGGCGCCCGCCGGCCGTCGTCCGTTCAGGGCCCGGCCCGCAATCCGAATGCCCTCCAGGATCGGTGAACGCGGCATCGACGCCCGGGGGCTGCCGCGCATAGAATCGGGCTGTAGCCGGAGGACCATGTCAATGAACCGATACGCGCACCCGACCGCCGCCGCGTGGCTCATCCCCTTGTTGCTGGCGACGACGGCCTTGCCGCCCGCCGCCGCCCGGGCGCAGGCGCCGGCCGACGACTTCGTGCCCGTCACCGACGCCATGCTCCAGGACCCGCCGCCCGAGGAGTGGCTGATGTGGCGGCGGACGCTCGACGGCTGGGGCTACAGCCCGCTCGACCAGATCGACCGCGGCAACGTCGGCGACCTCCGCATGGTCTGGTCGCGCGGCCTCGCCCCCGGCAGCAACCAGGGCACGCCGCTCGTCTACCGCGGGGTGATGTACATGCCGAACCCCGGCGACATCATCCAGGCCCTCGACGCCGTCACCGGCGACCTCCGCTGGGAGTACCGGCGCGACCACCCGGAGGACGTCTCGGACCACGTCTCGGGGCTGTCGCGCACCAACCGGAACGTCGCGATCCACGACCGGCTCATCATCGACACCAGCGTCGACGACTACGTCTTCGCCCTCGACGCGGCGACCGGACGGCTCGCCTGGGAGACGGAGATACTCGACTACCGCACCCTGCCCGCGCACCAGTCGTCGGGGCCCATCGTCGCCGGCGGCAAGGTCGTGTCGGGCCGGGGCTGCATGCCCGAGGCGGGGCCGAACGCCTGCGTGGTGACCGCGCATGACGCGGCGACGGGCGAAGAGCTGTGGCGGACCCGCCTGATTCCCGCCCCCGGCGAGCCGGGCGACGAGACGTGGGGCGGCGTGCCGTTCGAGGAACGGCGCCACGTCGGGGCGTGGATGGTGCCGAGCTTCGACCCCGCGCTGAACCTCGTCTACATCGGCACGTCGGTCACCTCGCCGGCGCCGAAGTTCCTGATCGGCGGGATCGAGAACACCCACCTCTACCACAACTCGACGCTCGCGCTCGACGCCGACACCGGCGAGATCGTCTGGTACTACCAGCACCTGAACGACCACTGGGACCTCGACCACCCCTTCGAGCGGATCCTCGTCGACACCGCGGTCGCGCCCGACCCGGCCGTCGTCACCTGGATCAACCCGCGGCTGCAGCCCGGCGAGCGGCGCCGGGTGGTGACCGGCATCCCCGGCAAGACCGGCGTGGTCTACACCCTCGACCGCGAGACCGGCGAGTTCCTGTGGGCGCGGCCGACCGTCGCCCAGAACGTCATCAGCGCCATCGACGGCGCCACCGGCGCGGTGACCGAGAACGCCGAGGTGGTGTTCAGGAGCGAGGGACAGGAAGTGATGGCGTGCCCGACCTGGCAGGGCGGCAAGGACTGGGAGGCGGGCGCCTACAGCCCCGTGACCAACCTGATGTACATGCCCCTGCGCCACACCTGCGGGCGGATGATGGCGACGGCCGGCGTCGGCTGGTACGCCCTGACGGTGCGCACCGAGGTGACCCCGGGCGAGCAGTACCTCGGCACCATCGAGGCGATCTCGGTCGAGACCGGCGAGACCGTCTGGACCCACGACCAGCCCGCGTTCACGATGTCGCTGGCGGCCACCGGCGGCGGCCTCGTCTTCGGCGGTGACGCCAACGGCCGCTTCAAGGCCCTCGACCACGAAACCGGGGAGGTGCTGTGGGAGATCAACCTCGGCTCGCCGGTCACCGGCTTCCCGGTCACCTACGCTGCCGGCGGCCGGCAGTACGTCGCGGTGAGCACCGGCCGCTCGCTGAACACGAGCGGCCTCCGGCGGCTCACCCCCGACCTGCGCCCCAGCGACGGCAACACCCTGTTCGTGTTCGCGCTTCCTTGAGTAGCCATCGGGCGGGATCTTCAGCGGCGTCGGTGAGGACCGAGGCAGGCCATGAGACGACTCTATCCCGACCTGTGGCAGACGGCCCGACAGAAGCAGTTCTCGACCCTGAACGTGCACGCCTACGTGCTGGAGCGCCCGGAGGGCAACGCGCTCTTCTACAACCCCCGAAGCACTGACGACTTCGAGGCGATCGCCGCCGCCGGTGGAATCAGCCACCATTACCTGAGCCACTGCCACGAGGTCGGCGGCTCGCTCGTCGACGTCGCGCAACGCTTCGGTTCGAGGTTGTGCTGTCACGCCCTCGTCGAGCCGTATCTCTCCCGCACGCTGCCGGGGGACGTGTACTTCCGTTCGCCCGGCACGGAGGTGCACGCCGGCGTCGAGGTCGTTCACACACCCGGTCACACCGACAACAGCGTGTGCTACCGCTACCGCTCGCCGCATGGCAAGACGTACCTGTTCACCGGCGACACCCTGTACCTCGATGGCGGGGAGTGGGCCACCCTCGTCGTGTCACAGGATGGCGGGAACCACCAGGACCTGGCCGGCAGCCTCGCCCTGCTTCGCGGCCTCGACGTCGACGTGATCGTCTGTAGCGTGTCGCTTGGAGAGATGAGAATCGTCGAAGTGACTCGCCCGGAGTGGCACGGCATCATCGATGAGCTGATGCGGCCCCTGGTCGGCACATAGAGCCCTGCCGGACGTCGCCGGGCGAGGTCACCGCCCGAGCTGGCGGTGCCAGGCGCCGAGCGCGACCTCGACGGAACGCGCCACGGACCCGAACGCGCCCCACGCCTCGAGGCCGGCCGGCATCCGGAAACCCGCCGCCGCTTCCGCCGGCGACTGCCCCGCCGCGAACGACCGCCGGCCCTCGGCCTCGATCGTGTCGAGCAGCGCCCTGTAATCGTCCAGGGTGTCGGCGTCGGGGAGCGGCCCGTGCCCGGGCACCATCGTCGCGGTACGGTCGCCGAGCATGGCGTCGACGGTCCGGTCGAGGTCGATCGGCGTCGCGTGGACGTAGTTGGGCACGAGGCCGTTCCACAGCAGGTCGCCGCAGAAGGTGACGTCGTCGACGGTGGCGACGATGTCGCTGGCGGTGTGGCCGGCGTACGGCGTGATGGCCACCTGCCGGCCGCCGAGGTCGATGGTGGTCGGGCCGTCGGCCGCGACCAGGGTGGCGGCCTCGAGCATGTCGCGGGCCTCGTTCCCGTCCTCGGACAGGACGGTGTCGCGCGTCGACGCGGTCGCCCACACCGTCGGCCGCGCGCCGGGGGCGCCGAAGCCGCCCAGGCCACCGTGATGGTCGCCGTGGCGGTGGCTGATCACGATGTCGGTGGCCGGCCGTCCCGCCAGGGCCCGCGCCTGCTCGGCCACCCAGGCGGCGCCGTCGGCCGAGCCGAATGCCTCGAACACGAGCACCCGCTCGCGGCCGGCGACGATGCCGCCGTTGCAGAGGGTGGCGAACGAGGTGCGGTCGTCGGGGCTCGGCGTGGAGACCACGGCCCAGACGTCGTCGCCGACGGCGTCGATTCTCGCCCACACCTCGCGGGCAACCGGGGCCGCCTGCGCCCGCGCAGGCCGGCGCCGACTGGCCGCCAGCCAGGCCGCGGCGCCGAGAAAACCACGAAGAACATCGCGTCTCGTCATGTGTCCGCTCCCTGGGAGACACCTGGCGACTACCGGGACGTGGCGCCGGTACTCCCGTCCGCCCGGTGGGTCGCGCCTCGGCTGGCGCGATGGCCGGGACTGATCCGACGATATCCACACGAAAGACGGATCGTCAAGCCTGAGCGGAAACGCCGAGACGCACCACCGCCCGGCCGACCGAGGTCCCTGGAGCGTCTTCGGGTTGCCGACCGGCAGGCATCCGACCCCGGCGACGGTCGCCGACACGGGTGACTCGATGCGCGACTACTCGGCCCGCAGCGTCACCATGGGATCGATCCGCGCCGCGCGGCGCGCGGGCAGGTAGCCGGCGGCCACGCAGGCCGCGAGGATGACGAGCCCCGCGCCCACCCACGTCGCCGCGTCGAAGGCGCCCACCCCGAACAGCACCGCGGACAGCACGCGCGTCAGGCCGGCGGCGCCGAGGGCCCCGATGGCGATGCCGATCGCCGCGGGCTGCAGGGCCGTGCGCATCGCGAGGGCGACGACCCGGGCGGGCCCGGCGCCGAGGGCCGAGCGCACGGCGAGCTCCTGCCGGCGCTGGACCACCGCCTGCGTGATCACGCCGTGGACGCCCGCGGCCACCAGCACGAGGGCCAGCGTCCCGAAGAGGGCGATGAGCAGCGTGCCGGCGCGCCGCTCGGCCTGCGAGGCGGCGACGACCTCGTCCATCGAGCGGACGTCGGTGACGAAGGCATGCGGGTCGACCCGCGGATGCGGGCCCCCACCTCGGCCGCCTCGGCCATGGGGTCGCCCGCCGTCCGCGCGACGAGGGTGATCGCCGCCTGCGGGTAGAGGCCCTGCGGCAGGTACACGTCGTCGGTGGGCGCCGCCTCGAGGCCGCCGTACCGCACGTCGCCGGCCACCCCGACCACCGTCATCCACCATTCCGCATCGCCGATCAGCGAGCCGATGCGCCGGCCGAGGGGATTCTGCCCGGGCCAGTAGCGCCGCGCGAACGACTCGCTGACGAGCACGGTGCGGTTGTACCCCCGCTCGCCCACCTCGTCGCGCGCCTCGAACTCCCGGCCGGCGACGACGGGAATCCGCATCGTCTCGAGGTAGCCCGGGCTGACCACCCGCAGGCGGTAGATCGGCCCCTCCGCCGCCCCGGCGGGCGGGGCGTAGCCTTCGATGATCCCGGAGCCGAAGAACCCGCCGGCGCCCATGGGCACGCCCTGGACCACCGCCGCATCGGTGATCGACGGCAGGGAGCGGACCGCGTCGACCACCTCGCGGGCGAAGACCGCGTTGTGGTCCCAGTCGAACTTGTTCTCGGGCAGCGAGACGGTCATCGTCAGCAGGTTCGCGGGGTCGAACCCCGTGTCCATTCGGGCGGCGCTCGAGGCGCTGCGGACGAGCAGCCCCGCCCCCAGCAGCAGGACCACCGTCAGCGCCACCTCGGCCGCCACCAGGACCCCGACGAGGCGGGTCCGCGACCCGTCCGACGCGGCGCCGCGCGCATCGCGCCCGGTCAGCCGCACCCCCCCGGTCCTCGCCGCGCGCAGCGCCGGCGCGACGCCGGCGATGCAGGCGGTCAGGCCGGCGCTGACGACGGCGAACCCGAGCACGGTGGGGTTGATGGCCATCTGCTGCAGCGCCGGCAGGCCCGGCGGCAGCCACGGCCGCGCCAGGGCGATGGCCCACGCGGCGAGGCCGACGCCGAGGGCGCCCGCGCCGAGCCCGAGCGCCGCCGCCTCGACCAGGAACTGCCGCGCGATCCGCCAGCGGCCCGCGCCCAGGGCGGCGCGGATCGCCACCTCGCGGCGCCGCGCGATGCCGCGGGCGAGCAGGAGCGTCGCGACGTTGGCGCAGGCGATGAGCAGCAGCAGGGCGGTGCCGGCGGAGAGCAGCACGATGCCGTCCCGCGCCCCGGCCGCCGTCAGCTCGCGCAACGGCGCCACGCGGACCGCCCAGCCCCGATGCTCGTCCGGATGGTCCGCCGCCTGGCGGCGGGCGATGGCGTCCATCTCGGCCTGCGCCCGCGCCGCCGTCACCCCCGGCCGCAGCTTCGCGACCACGTTGATCGTCCGGTCCTCGGCCTCGCGCGTGTCGGTCGGCGCCACGAACATCGGCAGCCAGAAGTCGACGGTGTCGACGACGGTGCCCACCCCGAGCTCGAAGTCGGCCTCGATCGGGGGGAAGCGCTCGGGGGCCGCCGCCACGCCGAGCACCGTGAACCGGGTGGGCCCCACGCGGGAGAGGTCGCGGACGTGGAGGTCGATGGCCCCGCCGACGAGCGATTCGTCGGCGTCGAAGAGGCGGCGCCACGCGTCGCGGCCGAGCACGACGGCGCCCGCCCCGCGGTCGCCGGCGGCGAAGGCGCGCCCCGTGACGGACACGCCGAACACCTCGAAGAGCTCCGGCGTGGCCAGCAGCCCGCTCAACCGGTGGCTCCGCGCGCCGTCGATCACGTCGACCGAGACCCACCGGTAGCCGGCGACCGCGGCGAACGACGTCGCCTGACTCTGCCAGTCGGCCAGCGTCCCCGCCGCGGCGCGGGTGGACGGGAAGTCGCCGGGCCGCCGGACGCTCCGCAGCGCCACCAGGCGGTCGCCGTCGGGATGGGGGAGGGGGCGGAGCAACAGCGTCTCGCTGACGCTGAAGACCGCCGTCGTCGCGCCGATCCCGAGGGCGAGGACGAGCACGGCGGCCGCGACGAAGCCGCGGTGGCGTCGAAAGTGGCGCAGGCTGCTGCGCAGGTCCTGCCGCAACGAGTCCATCACGCCACGCCCACGTCGCGCAACGCCAGCTCGATGGCGACCGAGACGCGCTTCCAGTTGCGGGCCTCCTCCTCGGTATGCCGGCGCCCGGCGGAGGTCAGCTCGTAGAACTTCGCCTTCCGGTTGGTTTCCGAACGCCCCCACTCGGCCGTCAGCCACCCCTTCTGCTCGAGCCGGTGCAGGGCGGGGAAGAGCGATCCCGGATTGACCCGGAAAGCGCCCTCCGTGATCTGCTCGACCCGGCGCGCGATGCCGAGCCCGTGGTTCGAACCCGTCATGAGCGCGCGGAGGATCAGCAGATCGAGGGTGCCGCGCATGAGGTCGGTGCGGGCCATGCGAGGGTGCTCCTTGGAACGATCCATCGAGTTGGGCAAGTCTAGCCCGATTCTATAGATTGTCAATAGGTCGCATGCCCGCGGAGCCAGCCCGGCGCGACGGGGTGCGATTTTCCTTGACCGGAAGGCACGAAGCGGACAAGACTGTTGCCCTTCGTCGACAGCGCAAGAGAGTCAGGGCTGCGGCCCCCCCAAGAGAGGGCGCGCAGAGAGTAGGGAGCGTGAGCGCGCCATGCCGCCGCCGCTGCGTCTCGCTCGCCTTGTCTCGTCATTGTCCGGCCCCGCCGGCAGGGGTGCCGGCCTGACCGGCGCTCGTCTCGTCCGCCTTTCCCTCCAGTCTCCGATTCGCCGGCCCGTGCTCCGCGCGGGCGCGGACTTCCGCCGCGACAAGGAACCCGCCCCCGGCCGGCGTGGCCGTGCTCCGCGCGGGTGCGGGCTTCCTCGCGGCCGCTCCGCCGTCGGCGAGAGTCAGCGGCCAACCTGTCCAGCGCGGGCTTTCCGCTTGGGAGAATCCGCTTGGGAGAAAGGAGTCCAATCCGCACAAGACGCCGGCTCACGTTGACCGACGGTTCGTCTCACCGGCTCCATGAAGGGAGAAGAAAATGGCAACCAGAGTCATCGTCGGCTTGACCGTCCTCGTCGCCATCGTGCTCGCCGTGGCGCCCGACGCGAACGCAGGCAACGCCCTGACGATCGTGCTGGTCCTTCTCGGCCTGGCCTATCCCGTGGTGGCGATAAACGCCGAGGACGCGACCGGGTTCCTGGTCTTCGTCCTGGCTGTCGGCGCCGCCGCCGGGGCGGACGTGCTCAGCAACATCCCGGCCATCGGCACCTATCTGGACGGCATCGTCGACGGCATGTCGACGTCTTTGTACGCGGCCATAGCCAGTGTCCTGGCGGTCAGGGCGACGAACCGGATCAAGGGCTGAAGAACGGCTCGAGGCGGGCCTCCCCCGGCCGACGCCTCGACCGGGTTCGACGCGTACGGCGCCGGCCGGACCCTCTGCGGGCCGGCGCCGTCAGGGAGGACGGCCGAGAGCTCGTGCCGCAGGAGTCTCGCCCCGGCGAGAGTTCCCGACGCGACCGGCAGCCGTGATCCACGAGGCTCGGGGCGGCGCCCCGGAAACCGCCGCCTGCAGCAGCGGTTTTGCGCGCACGCCTGCGCCCCGGGTCTGCGGGCCGGGTTGGACAGCGGGAAACGGCCGCCTGCAGTAGCGGTGCGCCCCGAGTTCCATGTCCCGTCCGACACCGGCCACGACACCGAGCCGGAGACGGCCGTTCGTGGTAGCGGTTCGCCCGCGGACCGGCGTCCCGGAGCGTTCCCCACTCCCTCACGAGGAGCGTTCCCCACCCCCCACGAGACGATCCGCGGGCTGGAATCAGTACTTCGGCAGCGTCGGGTCTATGCGATCGATCCAGGCGAGGATGCCGCCCGCCAGGTTGCGCGCCCCGGCGTAGCCCGCCTCGTGCAGCAGGCGCACCGCCTTGCCGCTGCGGACGCCCGACTTGCAGTGCACGATGACGTCGTCGCGCCCCTCGAGCTCGGAGAGCCGGGACGGGAGATCGCCCAGCGGAATGAGCACCGAGCCGGGGATGCGGCAGATCTCGAACTCTCGCGGCTCCCGAACGTCGAGCAGGAGGAACGCGTCGTTCCGGTCGATGCGCGCCTTCAGCTCCTCGACCGTCGCGGCGGCGGCGGCCACCGGGTCGGCCGCGGCCGGCGCCGGCTCGGCTTCGACCGCCGGCACGCCGCAGAACTGCTCGTAGTCGATCAGCTCGGTCACCGTCGGGTCCGCGCCGCAGACGGGACAGTCTGGGTCCTTGCGCACCG
The DNA here is from genome assembly GCA_965207675.1 of Vicinamibacterales bacterium. GTDB lineage: Bacteria > Acidobacteriota > Vicinamibacteria > Vicinamibacterales > UBA8438 > JAJEEA01. Next base: position 929,299 of record CBDBMY010000010.1, on the reverse strand, counting down.
TCAGCTCGCGGAACCGCATCTTCAGCGCGTCGAAAAGGAGGAAGCGCCCCACGAGGGGCTCGCCCGCGCCGAGGATGAGCTTGACCGCCTCGGTCGCCTGCAGGGTCCCGACCACTCCCGGAAGGATGCCCAGCACCCCGCCCTCGGCGCAGCTCGGCACCAGCCCCGGCGGGGGCGGCTCGGGGAACATGCACCGGTAGCACGGGCCGTCGGCGGCCGCGAAGACCGAGGCCTGCCCCTCGAACCGGAAGATGCTGCCGTAGACGTTAGGCTTGCCGGACAGCACGCAGGCGTCGTTGACGAGGTACCGCGTGGGGAAGTTGTCGGTGCCGTCGACCACGAAGTCGTAGTCGGCGAAGAGGGCGAGGGCGTTCTCGGACGACAGGGCGAGCTCGTGGGTGACCACCTCGACCTCGGGGTTGAGGGCGTTCAGCCGCGCCTTGGCCGAGTCGAGCTTGGACCGGCCCACGTCGGGCGTGCCGTGGATGATCTGCCGCTGCAGGTTGCTGAAGTCGACCGCGTCGAAGTCGACGATGCCGATGGTGCCGACGCCGGCCGCCGCGAGGTAGAGGGCGACCGGCGAGCCGAGGCCGCCGGCGCCGATGCACAGCGCCCGCGCCGCCTTCAGCTTCTGCTGCCCGTCCATGCCGACTTCCGGCATGATGAGGTGCCGGCTGTAGCGGGCCACCTCGTCGTTGGTCAGCGCCGGCAACGTCGCGGCCACGGTCACGATGCCCTCCCGCCGGCCACCGAGGGGATGATGCTGACGGTGTCGTCCGCGGTCACCGGGGTCTTCTCCTTGTCGAGGTAGCGGATATCGTCGTCGTTCACGTAGATGTTGACGAAGCTCCGCAACGACCCGTCCGCGGCGTACAGGTGCTGGCGCAGGCCGGTGTACCGCGCGGTCATGTTGGCGAGCAGCTCGCCGACCGTCTGCCCGTCCGCCTCGACGACGTCCTGCTTGTCGGTGAAGCCGCGCAAGGGTGTGGGAATCAGGATCCTGGTGGCCATTGGTGTCTCGTCGCGTTCGTTCCAGTAGTTCCAGTCCGAGGTTGCCGCCCGCCGTTCCCCGCCGCCGCCTCGCGCCACTGCTGTCGCGGCCGACTTCTCCGGGAGGTCCTCGCATCGCCGCGAGCCCGCCAATCGCGGCCGCCGGAGTTTCGCGCCAACGACACTCCCAATGCGGACCGGCAAGGTCACGCCGCGGCCTGCGCTCGGCACCCGACCCTCCGGACTCGGCGCCATTCCACGGCACAGATTCCTAGCCCGCCGACCCCGGACCGTCGCCTGGCGGCGTCTCGACCACGACCGCTTCCTCGTCGAACCGCGACCGGTCGTCGCGCAGCCGCCACGACGTCAGGGGACCGGGCTCGCCGTTCGCCACCGCCACGATGACGTAGGCGAACGCGGGCCACGCGTGGTCGAGGTCGACCTGCGACGGACGGGCCACACCGTCGGGGTGCGAGTGATAGAACCCGAGCAGGTCGCCCTCCTGCTCCGCCGCCCGGCGCTCGGCCGCCCCGTAGTCGACCGGGCGCACCAGGAAACGCCGGCGCGGGCCCTCCGCGGTGGCGTTCGGCAACGCGAGGGCCTCGATCACCAGCCCACCGCGCCCGATCAGAGCGCCGCAGCACTCGTGCGGATACGCGTCCCGGCCATGCCGACGAATGTCCGCGTCGGCCTCGGCCCGAACGGTCAGCATGACGGGACGTTCCCGGTCGAGCCGGCGGGGCCCACTACCGGGAACCCGCGACGCAACGCCACGCCGCATTCGACCGGCGCAACGCGGGACGCCGCCACGGCTGCTGGCCCGGACATCGTCGCCTGCGGCTCCGATTGCCGCCCAACCAACCCTTCAGGCGTCAGCGCCTCCTTCCGGGAGGTGCTCACGCCTGCTCCGAATCGGTGGCGTAGCCCTTCTCGCGCCATGCCAGGGTGCCGCCGTCGATGCTCCGCACGTTGCGATAGCCGAGCGACTTCAGGAACAGCAGGCCCGACAACGAGGCGTTGCCGCGCTGGCACACGCTCAGCACCGGCGCGTCGAGGTCCCGGGGCAGCACCGCCAGGTAGTCGGCGTTCTCGCCCAGCTCGGCCAGCGGGATGTTGATCGCGCCGGGAATGTGCGCCTCGTCGTACTGACCGGCCGGACGCACGTCGAGGACGAACGGCTTCTCCCGCCGCCACTGCTCGTGGGCGTCGTCGACGCCGATGGTCAGCTCCGGATTGCCGCGCACGTTCTCGCGCATGCGCTCGAGCAGCGGGTTGGGCCCCGCACCGTTGCCCGCCTGCGCCCCCGGCGCGAGCTGCGGCAGGTGCTTGACGACCGACGAGGCGTACTTGAAGGCGCTGTCGGGGAAGATGACGACGACGACGTTGCCCGGCTCGTCCGCGATCGCCGCGAACGCGCCGGCGAGGGCCATCGCCGAGCTGGGTCCGGCCGTGATGCTCTCCTCGCGGTTCAGCCGCAGGCACAGGTCGAACGCCTGCTGGTTCGCGACCTCGACCTGGGCGTCGTACTCGTCGGGGCGGTAGAGCTGCGTCTGCTGAAGCTGGCGCAAGCTGCGCACTCCCGGGATGTCGTGCCCCTCGCCGGGGTAGACGCCCACCACCTGGACGCCCGTGCGCTGCTCCTTCAGGAACCGGCCGGTGCCGGTGATGGTGCCGCACGTGCCCAGCCCCGCCACGAAGTGGGTGACCGCGCCGCTCGTCTGCCGCCAGATCTCGGGCCCCGTGGTCTTGTAGTGCGCCTCGGGATTGGCCTCGTTCACATACTGGTTCAGCATGTGGAAGTCCGGTCGCCCGCCGATCTCGGTCGCCTTCGCGATAGCCCCCTCCGGGGCGCCGGGGGCCGGGCAGAGCGTGTCCTGCAGCTCCATCACGTCGGCCCCGAAGAACCGCAGCATCGTGCGCTTTTCCAGGGGAATCTCGCTCGACAGGGGCGTGGTCAGCGAGTAGCCCCTGGCGTTGGCGATCATCGCCAGGGCCATGCCGGTGTTGCCGGACGTCGGCTCGACCAGCTTCTGGCCCGCCTGCACCGTCCCCCGCTCCTCACCGTCCGAGACGAGGTTGGCGGCGACCCGGTCCTTGACGGCGCCGAACGGGTTGTACCACTCGAGCTTGGCGTAGACCTGCGTGTGCTCGTAAGGGGTCACCCGGTTCAGCCGCACGAGCGGCGAGGGATTGTCGGCGTCGCACTGGAGTCCGAGAATCGAGTCGTAGACGCGAAGCGCGTGATCGTTCATGGCTGTCGCTCAATCCGGCGAGCCCGCAACCGTTACATGTTAATTCGGCCCCGGCCGGGCTTCAAGTCAAGGCGCCCGCCGCCCCGGCCGGCCTGTCGAGCCCTCGGCGCCCTCGACCGTCACCCTGTAGTACACTGCTGCCATCAGGTCGGGCGATCGATGGTCGGGAGGCTGCAGTGAAGAACTGGAACTTGGACACGATCGCCAAGGCGGGAACGGCCGGCGTCAGCTTCGTGACACTGGCCCTGCTGGTAGCCGGCTTCTTCGTCGGGATTGCCACCGATGCCGATCTCGACGACCTCAGGGAGGATCTCGCCCAGGTCGAGACGGCTCTGGAGGAGGACATCGCTCGCGTCGAGGCCGCCATCAAGGAGGACATGGCCGCCATCAAGGAGGACCTCGCCCAGGTCGACAGGAGCATCGCGGAGTCGGAGGCCCGAATCTTCGCCGCCCTGGAGAGCCTGCGGGCCGAGATGCGCGCCAGCAACGCCCGCATCGACAGGCACCTGGAAGGCCACCCGGAGTGACGCCGCCTCCGCCTGCCTCGCTCGACGGCCTCGATCCGGCCATGCGGAGCGTCGCCCAGGGGTCGGCGCCGTAGAACGGTAGAACTCCTGGCAGGGTCGGTTGGGCGCCCAGCGGAGCCGGGGGCGACGATGGGCGGGCTGGTCGGATCGACCCCGGATCGTGCTCGTACCCCACCCCCCGACGCAGGGTTCTCTTCCGGAGCGCCGCACCACCCCACGAAATGCGCATCGACCCCTTCGAGCTCGAACGCTGGCAGTCGATCCACGAGCACCACACCGGGATCAACCTGACGGAGAGCGGCGCGCACCCCCTGCGGGTAGGGGAGCTCGCGGCCGGCGGCGATCGGGACGCGCTGCTCGGCCAGGCCCTGGAGTACACGCAGACCAACGGCACCGAGATGCTGCGCGAGCGCATCGCGGCGCTCTACGACGGGGCGGCGGCCGCCAACGTGCTCGTCACCAACGGCAGCGCCGAGGCGAACCTGCTGGCGTGCTGGCACCTGATCGAGCCGGGCGACGAAGCCGTCGTCGTTCATCCCGTCTACATGCAGATCCCGGGGCTGATCCGGTCGTTCGGGGCGACGGTGCGCGAGGTGTGGCTCGAGCCCGGACCGTCGCGGTGGCGTCTCGACCTCGACGCGGTGCGCCGGGCGGTCGGCCCGCGCACCCGGTTCATCGCCGTCTGCAACCCGAACAACCCGACGGGGGCGCGCCTCGACGGGGCGGCGGTCGCCGGGCTGCATCGGATTGCGGCCGACCGGGGCTGCTGGCTGCTGGCCGACGAGGTCTACCGGGGCGCCGAGCTCGACGGCCGCGACACGCCGTCGGCATGGGGCGGCGGCGAACGCGCCCTCGTGACGGGCGGGCTGTCGAAGGCGTACGGCCTGCCGGGGCTGCGCATCGGGTGGCTGGCCGGCCCGCCCGGGCTGATCGACGCGCTGTGGGCGCGCCGCGACTACACGTCGATCGCGCCCGGCGCCGTCAACGACCTGCTGGCGCGGCTGGCCCTCGAGCCGGGGCGCCGCGCGCGGTTGCTCGCGCGCACCCGGCGCATCCTGCTCGAGAACCAGGCCCTCGTGGCCGAGTGGGCCGCCGGCCTCCCCGCCGTGCGCCAGATCCCGCCGGAGGCGGGGGGCGTCGCCCTGATACGCTATCCGGGCGCCCGGCCCTCGGCCGAGCTGGCGGAGCGGCTGCGGGCCGACCACGGCGTGCTGGTCGTGCCGGGCGCCCACTTCGGCCTGGAGCACCATCTCAGGATCGGCATCGGGGGCGAGCCGACGCCGCTGCGGGAAGGGCTCGCGAGGCTGGGCCGGTTGCTCGATGCGAACCGCTGACCCGGGGAGCCCGTGGCAGGATCCCCGGGTCGCACCGAGGTCGGCGAGCGGCCCGAGCATCGAGCTCCGCGCGGCCGGGCGAAGTGGCAGGGCCCCGCGTTGCACCGAGGTCGGCGAGGTGAATCGGGGCAGGATGCACGGGCCGCCGAATGCGGCGGGGCCTGACCACGGGCTTCCCGACCACGAGATGGATCACGAAACCCCCGGGAGCGGCGGGCCGGCCGCCGCCGCGGACGCCTTCGGAAAACTGGACGAGCCATGAACGACAACGTTCCGAACGCCGATGCGACGAACGGAGGTCCGCTGGCCGGGTTCACCGTCCTCGACCTCACGCGGGTGCTCTCGGGCCCCTACTGCACGATGATGCTGGCCGACATGGGGGCCCGGGTCATCAAGGTGGAGCAGCCCGGCAAGGGCGACGACACGCGCGGGTGGGGGCCGCCGTTCCAGAACGGCGAGAGCTCCTACTTCATGAGCGTCAACCGCAACAAGGAGAGCGTCACCCTGAACTTCAAGGACCCCGAGGGCCGGGCCGTGCTCGACCGGCTCATCGCCCGAGGCGGACGTCCTCGTCGAGAACTTCCGCCCCGGCGCCCTCGAGCGCCAGGGGCTCGGCTACGACGCGGTGTCGGCCGCCCATCCGCGGCTGGTCTACTGCTCGATCTCCGGCTTCGGCCAGACCGGGCCCCGGCGTTCGGAGCCCGGCTACGACGCGGTCATGCAGGGGGAGGGCGGCCTCATGAGCATCACCGGGGCGCCCGACGGCACGCCGTACCGGCTCGGGGTGGCCATCGCCGACATCGCCTCGGGCATGTTCGCGGCCTTCGGCGTGGCCATGGGACTGCTCGCGCGCGAGCGCACCGGCCGGGGCGAGTACATCGACGTGGGCATGCTCGACTCGGTCGCGGCCCTCCTGACCTACCAGGCCGGCATCTGCTTCGCCATCGGCGAGGCCCCGCCCCGGCTCGGCAACCAGCACCCGACCATCGTGCCCTACGAGACCCTCACCGCGTCGGACGGCGACCTCGTGGTGGCGGCCGGCAACGACACCCTCTTCGCCCGGTTCTGCGACGTCATCGGGGCCCCGGAGCTGGCCGAGGACCCGCGTTTCGCCGCCAACAAGGGCCGCGTCGAGAACCAGGACGCGCTGCGCCCCCTCCTCGCCGAACGGCTGCGCACGGAGACGCGGAGCCACTGGCTCGACGGCCTGAAGCGGGCCGGCGTGCCGTGCGGCGCCGTCCGCGACCTCGCCGAGGTGCTGTCCGACCCGCAGCTCCAGGAGCGCATGATGGTGCTGCCGCTGACCCACCCGAAGGCGGGGCCGATTCAGGTGCTGGGGGTGCCGGTCAAGCTGGCCGGGGCCGCCGGCAGCGTGCGCACCCCGGCGCCGATGCTCGGGCAGCACACTCGCGGGGTGCTCGGCGAGCTCGGTTACGACGCGGACCGCATCGCCGCGCTGGAGCAGGCCGGCGTGATCTGACGGCGGCGACCCGCCCGCCGGCGCCTCCGCGCCGGTCGCTGACACCTTGCGCCCCGACGCTGGCCCGATCCGCCGAATCGTCGCCCGCGCCCTGGCTTGGAGGCGCCCGCCGACCCTGTCGCGAGTCCACGCTACGGCCGCGGCCATGCTTCCGGCAGCCTCGATGCCGCGCACCGTCCACACGGCGCGCCGCTGGGCTCACCGCTCCACGAACACGCGGATCGCCTCGAGGAAGAAGTCGAGGACGTGCTGCTCGGTCAGGGCGTCGATGCCGAGGTCGGCGGCGAGGGGCCGCTCGGTGGCGAGGACGCGCCCGCCGCGGACGTGGCTCACCGTGGTCAGGATGGTCACGGTGTCGTCCGTCGCGTCGACCGCGATGTCGATGAAGTCCTCGCGACGCCGGTCCGACACCAGCCGCACCGCCCCCTCCGGCGTCGACAGCCGGAAGACGAAGCCCTCGGCCCGCAGCACCGACACGAGCTGCCGGGCCACCGGGGTGGCGACCCGCCCGACGAAGCGCCGTCCCTGCTCGTCGGCCACGGCGGCCCGTTCGCGGCGCTCCGCCGCGTCGAGACGGGCCTGCTCTATCGTCTGGCGCACCCGCCGGCGCACCTCCGCAATCTCAGGCATCGGCGTCCCGGCGCGGCGGCGTGCGCACGTCCGCAGTCTCAGGCATCGTCGTCCCCGCGCGCCTCGGTGCCGACCTCGTACCGGCGCACCACCGCGGTCTCAGCCATCGTCGTCCCGGCGCGGGGGGGTGCCGACCTCGTAGACGCGGACCAGCTCGACGAGCTTGTAGCCGCGGGTCTGGTAGGGCGGAACGATGCGCTCGGTGCGAAGGTACTGCAGCATGCCCTCGTCGGCGTAGTCGGGGGGCCCGACCTCGTCGAGCCGCCCCAGGGCCTGCTCCAGATCCGTCACCGTCATCACCGGCTCGGCGACGGTCCGGGTGACCGGCAGCAGCCCCAGCATCTTCGTGCGCCGCTCGACGTCGCGGGTCCGGAAGCGGACGAACACCTCGTTGCTGATGAAGTTGTAGTCGACGTCGGACCGGGACGAGCGGGCGTCCTCGACCCGCAGAAAGTCCACCTCGTCCAGCCCCCGGACGGCGTCGATCAGGGTCTGGGTGAACGTACCCTCCCCCGACCAGTCGGTGGTGTCGAGATCCATGGTCGAGTCGGCGGCGGTGACGACGTGGGTTGGAAGCTCCAAGGGGTGCTCGTCAGCGTTCTCGCTGTGGAGCCATCCTCCGGCCGGGCGCCCCGGGGGCCGTGAAGAGCCTCATCGGCTCCCTCCAGCTCCGCCAGGCCCGCACCACCACCGCGAGGAGCCCGACGACCAACACGGCAACTTCCACGTTCACCTCCACCACCTGATCCTACCAGCCGCCTCCTGCCACCCGCCGCCGGCGCGGCGCGCGCGCCCGCTTCGGCGGCTGGCCGCCATCCGCCGTCCGGCCGCCATCTTGAGGGTTCCCTTCGGCGGGAGCACGATGCAGAATATCAGCCCGCCGTGACCGAGGCGCGGCGCGGCGGCGTCAACCGGGAATCCGATGCTCCCTTCCGCCACCGTCGAGAACTACCTGAAGGCGCTGTACCAGGCGGAGACGGCCAGCGACGACCGGCGCCTCGTGCCGATGGGGCAGCTCGCCACCGCCGTCGGCGTGGCCCCGGGCACCGCCACCACCATGGTCAAGGCGCTCGCCGAGTCGGGGCTGGTCGAGTACGAGCCTTACGCGGGGGTCCGGCTCACGCCGGCCGGGGCCAAGCTGGCCGCCATGGTCCTGCGGCGCCATCGCCTGATCGAGCAGTTCCTCGTCGAGATCATGGGCATGAGCTGGACCGACGTCCACGACGACGCGGAGAAGCTCGAGCACGTGGTGTCCGACCGCCTGATCGACCGCATGGACGCCATGCTCGGCCATCCTTCGGTCGATCCGCACGGCGATCCCATCCCCAGCGCCGACGGCGCGATGGAGGCGCGCCGGTACCACTCGCTCCTGAAGTGCCCCATCGGGACCCCGGTGACCGTCACCCGCATCGCCGACCAGGACACCACGTTCCTCCAGTTTCTCGAAGCCCAGGGGCTGAAGCCGGGGCAGTCGATAGAGGTCGAGGCCCGCGACCCGGTTGCGGACCGCGTGTGCCTCCGCGCCGGCGGCGAGCGCCGGATCATCCTGGGAACCCAGGCGGCGGCCAAGGTGCTGATCGAAGTCGCGCAGGAGCCTTCGCCGTAGCCGCCATCCAGCCCCGCACCTCGGCGTGACGGCGGTGCCGAGTGATCGAGTGGCAGCCCGGCGCCGCTCCAAGCCGGCTTGGCGCTCGACCTGGACGTCGTCTTCTCCTCTTGAGAGCCTCTCCCGTGCTCCCGCGCCGGGAGCTAACCGCCGGCCTCGCCGTAGGTCGCGAACGACGACGGGGTCTCCCACAGCGTCACCCGCACGACGGGAAGGCCGGCGTCGGCGGCGACGTCGTGGATGAGTTGGGCGATCCGTTCGGCGGTCGGGTTGGCGTCGATCACGTGGACGGGCTCGCCGAGCGACTGAAGCGCCTCGACGAGCGGATCGCCGCGCTTCAGGATCATCTTGTGGTCGAGCTCCCGGTCCACCCAGGCTTCGACGGCGCGCCGGACGTCGGCGAAGTCGCACACCATGTCGCGCCCGTCGAGCGCGGTCGAGCGCACCTCGACCTCGGCCACCGCGTTGTGGCCGTGCGCGTGCCGGCACCGCCCGGGGTGATCGAGCAGGCGATGCCCGTAGCAGAACTCGATGCGGACGGCGACCGACCAGGCGCGATCGGACATGCCCGTCACTCCTCTCCGGGACCTGCGGCGGGCTCTCCGCCGGGTGGCACGGCAAGCCAGGCGCGGTCGGACATGCCCGTCACTCCTCTCCGGGACCGGCCGCCGACCGAGCCTGCGCCTCGAGCTCGGCCAGCAGCGCCTCGCGCCGGTCGAACAGCCGGCGCGGCGGGCGCCGGCACTCCGAACCGACGACGTACTCGCACAGGATCGGGAAGGCGATGGTGGCGTCGCAGTAGGCGACCACCGCGTCGGGCAGCCGGCCCGGCTTGACCTTGCCCCAGCTCACCGCCTCGGACGGCGTCGCCCCCGACAGCCCGCCCCACACGACCTGGTCGGTGGTGATCTGGATGAAGTAGTCGGTCCCGCCCTTGGGAATGCCGTAGATCTCCCACAGCGTCGGCTGGCCCTGCAGGTAGAAGTTCTTGGGCGACCCGCCGCCCAGGATCAGGCACCCGTTGGTGGTCCCCCCGAGGACGATGGCCGCCACCTCGTTGACGTCGCGCCCGGGGTCGAGCAGGCAGCCGCCGCCGCGCAGGAGCTGGTGCGACGCGAGGTTCATGCCGATCGAGCTGTCGCCCGGCGACGACGTGTAGACGGGCACCCCCGCCGCCGCGGCGGCGGCCACCACCGAGTGGGCCTCGCACCCGGGCGTGCGGGCCATCAGGTCGCGTCCGATCTCGTGGTGAAGCGCGGCCGACGAGACGGGGCCGTCGAAGGGCCGGCGGACGAGGAAGTCGCGCAGATACGCGTCCGTTTCCAGCAGCACCCGGGCCGGGAACAGCACGTCGTAGATGCGGATGACGCCGTCTTCGTGCAGCTCGACGTCGTCGAGGAACGGCGAGCCGCGGTGCAGCGTGAAGTTCAGCGCGTAGTGCAGGTCGTGGTAGAGGTTCGCTCCCGTGCTGACGACGAAGTCGACGAGGCCACGCTCCATCAGCTCGATGACGCAGCCGCCGAGCCCGGCCGGGGTCAGCGCCCCTGCCACGGTCAGTCCGATGGTGGTGTCGTTCGCCGGATCGAGCATCTTGTCGGCGAAGACGTGGCAGGCCTCGCGCAGGCGGCCGGCGTTGAACGCCTGAAACCCCTCGTCGACGAGGCGCCGCGTCTCGGGGCCGCCGCGGGGGCGGTAGTACCGGATCGGCTCGCCGGTCAGATGGCGGCTGGCCGCGGCCGGTGCGGAGGGGGGTACGGAACGATGGGGCACGAGATTGCCTCAGGGAACCGCGAATGTTCCGGACGGGGCGCCTCGGCCAAAGGGCCCGCTGCGTTTCGAGCGGGGCGGCGCGGGGCTGCCGGAGGGCTGCAAGCCCGCCAAGTCCTCGCCGGCAACTCCGCTCGGTGCACGACCAACCCTGGTGGCCCGGGCATCGTCGCCGACGGCTCCGATTGCCGTCCAACCACGCTGCCAGAGTCTGCACCCTGCAGGGCCGACTGCTAGGCCGGGTCGATCCAGTCGGGACGGCGCCCCCCCAGCGCGGTCAGAATCAGGGCCGCCCCGGTTGCGAGGGCGGCGAGGCCGAGCCCGTCGGTGAGCCAGCTCTCCCAGGGGTAGTCGACGGCCATCACCGCGACCGCGGGGGCGAGCAGGCCCGATCCGGCCGTGAACGCGGCCATGCGGCTCCGCGCCAACCGGAGCACGAACCCCCGCAGGCGGCGAAACCGGGCCGGCCGTGACCGGGGCCGCCCGGCTCCTCGCGGGGTGCTCGCCTCGGGCCTCTCGGTCACCTGGACCCCGGCCGCCTGGTCATCCGGTCGGCCGCGGCCGCGGTCATCGCGACCGGCTCTTGCCGCGGCTTCGGGACGAGGTCTTGTTGAACCGTTCCTGACGCCCGTTTCCGTTGCGACGGGCCGACTTCGAGTCGTTCTTGCCGTATCCGCCCCGGGTGAACTGGCCCGGATAGCCCTCGGCCCGGTTTCCGTTCGGCTCGCCCCCGGGCCGCGCCCCGTTGCGGCGCCGGCGCGTCGAGCTCGCCCGATCGACGTTGCCGGCGCGACCCTCGTTCTCGCGCATCGTGAACACCGGCGCCGGCCGGGACGCCACGGCGGGGTCGGGCCGGCCGAGGGTGGCCCGGATCAGCGGACGGCGGACCGAATCGACGTGCGCCGCTTGGGGGGGACGGCTCACCACCGGCAGCGGGACATCCGGGGACGTGGCGTCGGAGGCCGCGACGCCGGGAGGCGCGGCGGCAAGCGGCCTCGCAGCCGGGGGCGCGGCGGCGAGCGGCCTCGCGGCCGGGGGCGCGGCGGCGAGCGGCCTCGCGGCCGGGGGCGCGGCGGCAAGCGGCCTCGCAGCCGGGGGCGCGACGCCCGGAGATGCGGCAGCGAGGGGCGTCGCGGCCGGACGCACGGCGTCGGGGGACGCGGCAACCCGAGACGCGACCGCCGAAGGCGGACCGGCCGAGGGCGGGGCGGCCGGGGGCGGCGGCTTCGGCGCCGCCGACGCCGCCGGCGCGGCGATCAGCGCCCCGTCGGCGCCCGCGTTCGAGAGGGCCGCCACCAGTCGCGTCTGCCGGCGCGGAGGCACCCGCGCCGCCTTGTAGGGGTGCTCGGTGTCGCACGTCGTGCATCGGGTCAACTTGATGTCGTTGTCGACGATGGCCACGACGGCATGATTGGTCACCCGGCGCTCGCGTGGACAGTAGTCGTCCAGGACGTCACCCAGGCGCACCCGGCGCTGCTCCATGAATCCCTCTCAGGTTGGGTTCAGATTGGTGGGGTGGTTCGGCGGTCGCTCGAAGTGCCGACGACTGATACGAACGGCGATGGGATTGCTCCGGGCCCCGTGTCACGCACGCCTGCGACCCCCGGCAATAGCCCGGCTACGCGCGGCCGGCGCAACGCGGCGCCCGACCGCGTCGTTCCCCGGTTGCATGGCATCCGGTCTTCTGGTTCCGTCGTTCATCGACGAGGCGAAACGCCGCCCCCGAGGCCACACGCCCCGTGGCCGAAGGCCCCGCTGCACTCGACCGGTGCGACGCGGGGTTTCACCACGGGCTGCCGGCCCCGTCCGCCGGACGGATGTCCCGAGTTGCGAAAACGTGAACCACCAGTTCCGTCGCTTCAGGAAAGATTCGCGTTGCGCTGCAAGGACGGACACGCCGACGGCCGGGCCACGAAACCCTCGCTGCAGGGCGGCTCCGGCGGTCGACGATGCAGCAGTGAAGCCATTCTACTACTCTCGTCCCCTCGCGTAAACGGCCCCGTGTCCACTCGTGTCAACGGCCCCGTCGCCCGGAGCGGCTCAGCGTCCCGTTGCGTCGACCCAGCGGCGGGTCTCGCCGAGCGCCGCGGCCACCGCCTCCGGCCCCGTCGACTGGGGGGTCCGGCGGGCCTCGACGGAGCCGCGCGCGGTGATCCGGGCCGCGCCGTCCGCGTCGAGGCGCTCGTGGTACCCCCGCCACTCGTCCGCGGTCAGCGACGCGAAGTCGCGCCCGCCCGCGACGAGGTCGCGAACGATGCGCCCCACCACTTCGTGCGCCTCGCGAAAGGGGACGCCCCGGGCCACCAGCAGATCGGCGACGTCGGTGGCGAGGGCGAGCCCCGAGGCCGCCGCGCCGGTGCGGGCCGGGTCGAGCGTGAGGGTGCGGACGACGGCGGCGGCGGCGCGCAGCGAGCCCATCACCGTGTCCTCGGCGTCGAACACCGCCTCCTTGTCCTCCTGCAGGTCCTTGTTGTAGCCGCTGGCGAGCCCCTTCGTGGTGGCCAGCCAGCCGGCGAGCCGGCCGATGACCCGGCCCGTCTTGCCCCGCACCAGCTCGAGGGGGTCGGGGTTCTTCTTCTGCGGCATCAGGCTGCTGCCGGTGGTGACCGCGTCGGACAACCCCAGGAACCCGAACTCCTCGCTCGTCAGGATGACGAGGTCCTCGGCGAGCCGGCTCAGGTGGACCATGACGCCGGCGCAGGCGTGCAGGAAGCCGGACACGAAGTCGCGGTCGGCGGTGGCGTCGAGGCTGTTGGCGACCACCCGCGAGAACCCGAGGCGGCGGGCGAGGGCGGCGGTGTCGACGTCGTAGCTCGACCCGGCGATGGCCCCGGAGCCGAGGGTCAGCGCGTCGGCCTCGTCCCGCGCGATCTCGAAGCGCCGGTGGGCGCGGCGCAGGGCGGCGGCGTGGGCGAGGAAGTAGTGGGCCACGAGGATGGGCTGGGCCCGCCGCAGGTGCGTGTACGACGGCATGAGCGCCCTCCCCGCCGACTCCGCCCGGCCCGCGAGGGCGTCGACGAGGGCCACCACCTCGTGCTGGATGACGGTGATGCGCCGGCGCAGGTAGAGGCGAAGGTCGAGGGCCACCTGCTCGTTCCGCGACCGGCCGGTGTGCAGCCGCTTCCCGGCGTCGCCGACGCGCTCGATCAGCTTGCGCTCGACGAAGGCATGGACGTCCTCGTCCGGCCCGTCGACGAACGCGGGGTCGCCGCGGCCCCGGTCGCGGATCTCGACGAGGGCGCCCCGGATGGCGGCCGCGTCCCCGGCCGACAGCACGCCGGCGCCGGCGAGGGCCTCCGCCCACGCGAGGCTGCCGGTGACGTCGTCCTCGAACAGCCGACGGTCGAACGCGAACGACGCCTGGAAGGCGAAGACCTCCTCGTCGGGGGCGCCGTCGAACCGGCCGGACCACAGGTGAGTCATGCCGTGGGGAAGCCGTCCAGGAGCCTGCGCCGCAACGGCGCGGGCTCCCGCGGGATCGGTCGGGCACCAAGCGGAGCCATGGGTGACGATTGACAGGCCTGGAGTCTGCGCCGTGGCGGCGTGGACTCCCGCAAGGTCGGTTGGGCGCCAAGCGGAGCCATGGGGCGACGGGTCTGGTGGCGCGTCACGTGCCAATCCACGGGCACGGACTTGGGTTCGCAACGCGAAAGGGCCGATGAGTCACAGCGCCGCACAGCCGAACACGCAGTCATGGCGCGGCACTAGGAGACCGGCGCGGCCTTCGCCGGGGCGGCCTCGGCCGGCTCGGCCCTGGCCGCCGCGAGCTCGACCGGCAGCCCCCAGATGCGGATGAAGCCCTCGGCCGCGGTGTGGTCGAACCGGTCGCCCTCGTCGTAGGTCGCGAGCGCCTCGTCGTAGAGGGCGTGCGGCGACTTGCGCCCGACCACCCGGCAGTCGCCCTTGAACAGCTTCAGGCGGACGGCGCCGCTGACCCGCTGCTGCACGTCGGCGACGAGGGCGTCGATGGCGCGGCGGGTCGGGGTGAACCAGAGGCCGTTGTACACGAGGTCGGCGTACACCGGGGCGAGGCCGGTCTTGATGCGATCGAGATCGCGCGGGACGACGAGGCTCTCCAGCTCGCGATGCGCGGCGTGGAGCACGACGGCGGCGGGGGCCTCGTAGATCTCCCGCGACTTGATGCCCACGAGCCGGTTCTCGCACATGTCGATGCGCCCGACGCCGTGGGCGCCGGCGATGGTCTCGAGACTCGCGATGAGCTCGACGAGCGGCATCGTCACGCCGTTGACCGCGGTCGGCACCCCGCGCTCGAAGTCGAGGCTCACGTAGGCGGGCGCATCGGGCGCGTCGGCCGGCGACTTCGTCAGGGTGTAGACCTCCTCCGGCGGCTCGGCCCAGGGGTCCTCCAGCACCCCGCACTCGATGGACTTCCCCCACAGGTTCAGGTCGGTGCTGTAGGGGCTGTCGACGGTCGCGGGGACGGGAATCCCGCGCTCGCGGGCGTACTCGATCTCGGCGGGGCGCGACATGCCCCACTCGCGGGCCGGCCCGATGACCCGGATGGCCCGGTTCAACGCCCGTGCCGAAACGTCTATGCGCACCTGGTCGTTGCCCTTGCCGGTGCACCCGTGGGCGATCGCCGACGCCGACTCCATCTCGGCGATCTCGACGAGGCGCCTGGCGATCAGGGGACGGCCGAGCGCCGTCGCCAGCGGGTACTGCCCCTCGTAGAGCGCCCCCGCCTGCAGGGCGGGGAGGACGTACTCGTCGGCGAACTCGGTGCGGACGTCGAGGACGTGGCAGCGGATCGCGCCCACCGCCATCGCGCGCTCGCGAACGTCGTCGAGCTCCTTCCCCTGCCCGAGGTCCAGGGTCACGGCCACGACCTCGGCGTCGTACTTCTCGGCCAGCCAGGGAATTGCGACCGACGTGTCGAGGCCGCCCGAATACGCGAGTATCACACGCTCCATCTACTTCTCTTCTCCTCTGCCTCGGCAACCGCCGTCTCGCGGCTCCGTCGCCGCCGACCGCCTCGCGCGTGCGACGGCCCCGGTCGCCCCCGGGTCCGCCGACCACCGCCGCGAGGCTTCCCGACACCTCCCAACGCGACCGCGGCGGCGCGCGGCGGCCTCCCCCTGGCGCCCCGCCCATCCTGCGGGACTCTGCGCCTCCGGAGGCCGCGCCGATCCAGCCCGCCAACCGTCGCCTGCGGCTCGGCTTGGCGCCCGACCAACCATCCAGGAATCCGCGCCGATCTACGGCCCGGACTCCTGCGGCGCGGGCCCCGCGCCGGCCACCCACCGTTCGACCCGACGGCCCACCGTACGGGCGCTGCCCTCGGTCCGGAGGACGACGAGAATCGTGTCGTCGCCCGCAACCGTCCCCACGATCTCCGGCCACGCCGCGTGGTCGAGCGCGAACGCCAGCGGCTGCGCCTGCCCGGGGTCGGTCTTGAGCACGAGAAGCTGCTGCACCCGTTCGACGTGCCGCAGGTACTCGGCCACCGCCCGGCGGACCCGTTCGTCAGGGAACGCCGGCGCCGCCGCCGGGCCCCCGGCCGACTGGTAGGCGCCGTCGGCGGAGCGCTTGACCAGCCCGAGCTCCTTGACGTCCCGGGAGATCGTGGCCTGGGTCGCCTGGATGCCCATCGCCGCCAACAAGCGGCGCAGGCCGTTCTGGCTGCGGACCGGCCGGGCGGAGACGAGCTCGAGTATCGCGGACTGGCGGCGGCCCTTCATGCTTATTCACACGCTTGGATTTATATACATCCCCGCGTTTCGATGTCAAGTGGCGCCGGGAGTCCGGGCGGTCACCGCCTCGACGCCCGAACCCGCCCCCAGCCGCGCCATGCCGCCCCCAGCCGCGCCATGCCGCCCCCAGCCGCCATGCCGCCCCCAGCCGACATCCCGCCCATAGCCGACATCCCGCCCCCAGCCGCTATTCCACCGGTAGCCGACATCCCGCCCCCAGCCGCTATTCCACCGGTCCGACATCCCGCCCCCACCGCCGTCCTGCCACAGCCGCCACATGGCGCATCCGGTCACCCCGGCCGCCATCCCGGCCGCGTCCGGAATCCCGAACGTCGGGGGCGGGGGCCGGCGCCACCGTCGACAAGCTCGGCGGCGCCGGGCGCGCGGTGAAGGGCGCCTCCGCATTGACGGCGTGGCCGGCCGCGATGTATAAATATGCACAATGTCGTCAACGCTTGCCGTCGGGGTCGCCGGGGCCACCGGGTACGCCGGTCAGGAGTTGCTCAGGCTGGCCGCGCGCCATCCGTCCGTCACCGTCGCCGCGGCCATGGGATCGGGATCCGCCGAGGGCGTCCGACGCCTCCCCGCGCTCGCCCGCATCTGGGACGGCGACGTGACGCCGCTCTCCCTGGACCGGCTCGCGGCGGAGACCCGGGCGGTGTTCCTGTCGCTGCCGGACGCGGTCGCGGCAGACGTGGGTCCCGACCTCGTCGCCCGCGGGGTCCGGGTCTTCGACCTCTCCGGCACCTTCCGGCTGCGCGACGCGGCCGAGCGCCGCCACTGGTATCCCGCCACCCCGGACATCGACGAGCCGGTCGTCTACGGCCTCACCGAACATTGCCGCGAGGCGCTGCCCGACGCGCGCCTCGTCGCCTGCCCGGGATGCTACCCGACGGCGGCGCTGCTGGCCCTCCGCCCGTTGTCCGACGCCGGCCTCCTCGACGACGACGGGGACGTCATCATCGACGCCAAGTCGGGCATCTCCGGGGCCGGCAAGAAGCCGACGGAGCGCACGCACTTCTCGGAGTGCCACGGCAGCGTCGCCGCCTACGGCGTGCTCGCCCACCGCCACGGCGCCGAGATCGAGCAGGAGCTGGGGCGGCCGGTCACGTTCACGCCCCATCTCGTGCCCCTCGACCGCGGCATTCTCGAGACCATCTACGTGCGGACCCGCCGGGACGTCAGCGCCGCGCAGGTGGCCGACACGCTGGAGCGGGCCTACGCCGGCGCGCCGTTCGTCCGCCTCACCGGCGACGCCCTGCCCGAGATCAAGCACGTCACGCACACCAACCTGTGCGACATCGGCTGGAAGCTCGACGCCGCCTCGCGGCGCCTCGTGCTCGTGGCGTGCCTGGACAACCTCGTCAAGGGCGCGGCGGGGCAGGCCATCCAGAACCTGAACGTCGCCTTCGGCCTCGGCGAGGCGACCGGCCTGTCATGACCGCGACGGCCAGGGTCGTCCTCAAGCTGGGCGGCGAGCTCCTCGCGGAGCCGGAGCAGCGCCGCGACGTCGCGGCGGCCATCGGCCGCCTCGCCGCGGGGGCCGCCCTCGTGGTGGTGCACGGCGGGGGACGGGAGGTCGACGCGGAGCTGGCGCGGCGCGGCATCGCCAAGCGGGCCGTCGACGGCCTGCGGGTCACCGACGCCCCGACCCTCGACGTCGTGGTGGCGATGCTCGCGGGGCAGGTCAACACGCGGCTCGTCGCCGCCGCCCGCGCCGCCGGCGTCCGCGCCGTCGGCCTCACGGCGGCCGACGCGGGGGTGGCCGCGGTCGGCCGCGCCGCGCCCTACACGGCCGCCGACGGGTCGATGGTCGATCTGGAGTTCGTGGGGCAGCCCGAGGGCGACGCCCCGGCGGCCCTGCCGGAGGCCCTGTGCGCGGCGGGGTTCGTGCCGGTCGTCGCGAGCATCGGCACCGACGCGGATGGACAGTTGCTGAACGTCAATGCCGATACTCTGGCCGGGGACCTCGCCGCCCGGTTCCGGGCCGACCGGCTGCTGATCGCGGGCGGCACCGCCGGCGTCCTCGACCCGCACGGCGACACGCTGCCCTCGATCGACGACGCGACGCTCGAGCAGCTCATCGCCGACGGCCGCGCCAGCGCCGGCATGGTGGCCAAGCTGAACGCCTGCCGCCACGCGCGACGCAAGGGGGTCGCCCGCGTGGAGATCGTCGACGGCCGGCGAACGCGGGACCTGGACGGTCGCCCCGGATCGGTGATCGCGTAGCCGTCCGGGGTGGAGAACGCCGACGGCCGCGGAACCCGGGAACGCGGACGGCCATCCCGGTCGGTGATCGCGTGGCCGCGAAACGGGAACGCGTGGCGGCGGGCAGACCGGCGCACCGACCGTCCGCCGTCGATTGGCGTGGCGGGCCGCGAGGACATCGTCCGCCCGGGAGGCGCCCGGCCCGACGAGACGAAAGACGGGGCGGAACGAAGAAGGAAAGAGCAGTCATCGATGTCGACAGGAACGACGGACGCGGCCGGGGCGCAGGACGTCCGGGCGCTCGAGAGCGCGCACCTGCTGCAGGTCTACAAGCGGTTGCCGGTGGTCCTCACCCGCGGCGAGGGAAGCTACGTCCACGACGCCGACGGCCGGCGCTACCTCGACTTCCTGTCGGGCATCGGCGTGGCGTCGCTCGGGCATGCCCACCCGGGGCTGGCGGCGGCCCTCGCCGACCAGGCCCGCACCCTGGTCCACACGTCCAACCTCTACTTCCATCCCCTGCAGGGACAGGTGGGAGCGCGGCTCGCGGCCTTGTCGGGCCTGCCGCGGGCGTTCTTCTGCAACAGCGGGACCGAGGCGGTCGAGGGCTGCCTGAAGTTCGCGCGGCGCTACTGGCACACGCGCGGCGAGACCGGCCGGACGCGGATCGTGGCCCTCGAGCGCTCGTTCCACGGGCGCACGCTCGGCTCGCTGTCGGCGACGTGGGAGCCCGGGTACCGCCGTCCGTTCGAGCCCCTCCTCCCGGGGGTCGACTTCGTGTCCCCCACCGACCCCGGGGCGGTGGAGGGTGCGGTGGGGCCGGACGTCGCCGCGATCATCCTGGAGCCGATTCAGGGCGAGGGCGGGGTGTGGCCCCTGACGCCGGCGTTCGCCGAGGCGGTGAACGCGGCGTGCGAGCGGACCGGGGCGCTGCTCGTCGCCGACGAGATCCAGTGCGGGCTGGGCCGCACCGGCCGGCCCTTCCACTCGGCGACGCTCGGGCTGCGCCCGGACCTGATGGCCCTCGGGAAGGCCCTGGGCGCGGGGATGCCGGTGGGCGCGATCCTGATGAGCCAGGCCGTGGCGGACGCCATATCGCCGGGCGACCACGGAACCACGTATGGCGGCAATCTCCTCGCCTGCCGCGCCGCGCTGGTGTTCCTCGACGCCCTCGAGCAGGGCGGGCTCGAGCGGGTGCGGGCGGCGGGCGCGCGCCTCGCCGACGGCCTCGAGGCCCTGTCGAAGCGCTACCCGATCGTCACCGACGTGCGCGGCGCCGGCCTGATGCGCGGCTTCGAGATGCCCGAGGCGGCCGCGACCCGGGCCGTCGAGCTCGCGCTGGCGCAGCAACTGCTCGTCAACCGCACCGCGGGGCGCGTCGTGCGGCTGTTGCCGCCGCTCAACGTCTCGGACGCCGAGATCGACGAGGGGCTGCAGATTCTCGACCGGGTGCTCGAGCAGATCGTTACCCGGTAGTCTGCGCCGTGGAACGGCGCGGACTACTGGAGGGTTGGTTGGGCGCCAAGCGGAGGCCGCAACGCGACCTTGCGGTCGCGTTCGGCGACGATTGGCGGGCGAGGAGTCGCCGTAGAACGGCGCGGATTCCTGGCGGGCTGGTCGGGCACGGCGGGGCCGTCAGGCGACGATGGGCGGACAGGAGCCCGCGCCTCGGGTCCCGCATCAGGACCGGCGCAAGCGAGCACGACCCGATGATCACCATGTCCACCGTCTCCGTCGAACCCGCCGCGGATGTCCGGCGCCATCCCGCCGCCCCGGGGGCAGAGGTGTCGATTCGCCCCGCCGAGCGGGGGGACGTCGACGCCATCGACCGGCTGGTCGCCGCCAACGTCGGCCCCGGGATGCTGCTGCCCCGCTCGTCGGCGGACATCCTGCGCCACGTATCCCGATTCCTGGTCGCGACCCGCGGCGGCGAGGTCATCGGGTGCGGAGAGCTGGCCCCGCTCAGCAAGACGATGTCCGAGGTGCGGTCGCTGGTGGTCGTCGCCGCCGAGCGCGGTGGCGGCATCGGCTCGCGGCTGCTCGCCGCCGTCGTCGCCGGGGGACGCCGGCAGGGGGCTTCGAGGGTGTGCGCGTTCACCCACATACCCCGCGCCTTCGTCGCCCAGGGGTTCTCGATCGTGCCGCACACGTGGCTGCCCGAGAAGATCATGACCGACTGTCAGGCGTGCGAGTGGTTCAGGCGCTGTGCGCAGTACGCGGTGGTCATCGAGCTCGGCGGCTCGCGGGGCCGCGGGCCGCGGCGGGGGAGCCCTTAGAACAGTGCTCGAAACGACCTTGCCAACTACGTTCAGGACCGTCCCGCTCGTCTGCGGTTCCTGTGCGCGGCACGTGGCAGGCAATCCCCGTCGCCGTCCTTGGTGAGGGTCGGCAGGGCGGCGCGTCCGAAGCGGGCGGGCCGGGGCCGCGAACAGGGGCAAACGACACTCATGCTCGAACGCATTCCCAGGGGCATCACCGCGCCGGACGGCTTCCGGGCCGCCGGGGTCGCCTGCGGCATCAAGGCGTCGGGGCTCGACCTGGCGCTGCTGGTGTCGACGCCGCCGGCCCGGTCGGCCGGCATCTTCACCACCAACCTCGCGGTGGCCGCCCCGGTCACGGTGACCCGCGAGCACCTGCGGCGGTCGGACGCCACCACCGCCGCGGTGGTCGTCAACAGCGGCTGCGCCAACGCGTGCACCGGCGAGCGGGGGCTGGCCGACGCGCGCGACATGGCGGTCACCACCGCCGACCTCGTCGGCTGCCCGGTCGAGCAGGTGCTCGTGTCGTCGACCGGGGTCATCGGGGCTTATCTGGAGCGCGACAAGCTGCGGCAGGGCATCGGGCAGGCCGCCGAGTCGCTCGGCGCCGACGGGCACGCGGCGGCGGCCGAAGCCATCATGACCACCGATCCGTGGCCCAAGGAGGCGGCGGTGCGGGCCGAGGGGCCATCGGGCCGGTTCCACGTCGGCGGCATCGCCAAGGGGGCCGGGATGATCGAGCCGAGAATGGCCACGATGCTCGGGTTCCTGACCACCGACGCCGCAGTCGAGCCGCCCCTCCTGCGGCGCGCCCTGCAGGAGGCGGCCGAGACGACCTTCAACGCCATCACCGTCGACGGCGAGCCCTCGACCAACGACATGGTGCTCGCCCTGGCCAACGGGTGCTCGGGGGCGGCCATCGACGACGCGTCGTACCCCGCGTTCGTCGAGGCCCTCCACGCCGTCTGCCAAGAGCTCGCCCTCGCCGTCGTGAAGGGCGGCGAGGGAGCCACCAGGCTCGTCTCCGTCGGCGTGACCGGCGCCCACTCCGAGGCCGAGGCGAGGCAGGCGGCGCGGGCCATCGCCAATTCCCCGCTCGTCAAGACCGCGGTGCACGGCGGAGACCCCAACTGGGGCCGCATCGTCGCGGTGGCGGGCCGGGCCGGGGTGCGGTTCGACCTCGGCCGCGCCCGCGTCGCCATCGGCGGGGTGGAGCTCTTTCGCGACGAGCAGATCTTCGCCGACCGCGAACCGGCCGCGGCCGAGCACATGCGGACGCCGGAGGTGGCGATCACGATCGACCTCGGCACCGGCGGCGCGGGCGCCGCCACCGTCTGGACCTGCGACTTCAGCGCCGAGTACATCCACATCAACGCGGATTACCGCACCTGAGCCGGGCGCATCCCCGTGCGCCCGGCCGGGCCCGGCGCGACGGAGGGCACGCGGCGCCCCGACGAAGCCATGAGCACCACCGAAACCCTGCCGGACGCCGGCGTCGCCGCCCCGTCCCCCGCGGCCGCCTCGGCGCGAACCTACCTGTCGGTGCTGGACCTGACGCCGGATGGGCTCGACGCGTGTCTGGCCCTCGCGGCGCGGCTGAAGCGCGAGCGAAGGATGGGCGCCGACGCCCCCACGAGCCGCGCGCTGGCCGGGCACTCGCTGGCCCTGCTGTTCGACAAGCCGTCGCTGCGCACGCGCACCGGCTTCGAGATAGCGATGCAGGAGCTGGGGGGCATCGTCACCTGCCCGCCGTCGGCCGACGCGCTGGGCACGCGCGAGGCCCTGGCAGACGTCGCCCGCACCCTCGAGCGGTGGGTCTCGGTGGCCGCCATCCGCACGTTCCAGCAGTCGAGGCTGCGCGAGATCGCGCGGGCGACGACCCGGCTTCGGGTCGTGAACGCGCTGACCAACGAGGAGCACCCGTGCCAGGCCCTCGCCGACTGCCTGACCCTGCGCGAGCGGTTCGGCGCCGTGCGCGGGGTGACCCTGGCGTACGTCGGCGACGGCAACAACGTGGCCACCTCGCTCACCCACGCCGCGGCGATGCTCGGTATCCGTCTGCGGCTGGCGTCGCCCGCCGGCTACGCCCTGCCCGCGGCGACCGTGGCCGTCGCGGGCAGGGCGGCCCGGCACGGCGCCGAGATCGTCCGGTGCGACGACCCCGTCGAAGCGGTGCGGGGGGCTGACGCCGTCTACACCGACGTGTGGACGTCGATGGGTCAGGAGGCCGAGGCGACGGGGCGGCGGGAAGCGTTCGAAGGCTACCGGGTGACCGAGGCCCTGATGGCGGAGGCCGGCCGCGACGCGTTCTTCATGCACTGCCTGCCCGCCCACCGCGGCGAGGAGGTGGACCCGGACGTCATCGACGGGCCGCGCTCCGCGGTCTTCGATCAGGCCGAGAACCGGCTCCACACCCAGAAGGCGCTGTTGATGCTGATGCTGGGGGCGGCGCCCTGGCCGCGCCGGGAACCGGCACCATAGGGCGGCGGAGATTCCCGGAGCATCGGTCGGGCGCCGGCGACCGATGGCGGCGAGTCCGCCGTCGACGGCACCGTGGCCCACCCGCGGGCAGGCCGCCCTGGCCGCCCATCGTCGCCGAACGCGACCCCAAGGTCGCGCTACGGCCTCCGCCGGGCCCCAACCGGCCCTCCAGGAGTCCCTGCAACCAGGTCACACGGGTTCGAGGCCGGCCGCCGCCTGCTCCACCTTCGCCGGGCCCAACCGACCCTCCAGGAGTCCCTGCAACCAGCTCACACGGGTTCGAGGCCGGCCGCCGCCTGCTCCACCTTCTCGGCCAGGCCCCGGCGATAGGCGTCGAGCCGCGCGCGGACGTCCGGGTCGCCGATCGCGAGAATCTGCGCCGCGAGCACGCCCGCGTTGGTGGCCCCCGCCTTGCCCACCGCCACCGTGGCGACGGGGACGCCCGGGGGCATCTGCACCGTCGACAGCAACGCGTCGAACCCGCCGAGCGGCGACGAGTCGACGGGCACGCCGATGACCGGCAACGCGGTGCGGGCGGCCACGACCCCCGCGAGGTGGGCGGCCGCCCCCGCTCCCACCACGAAGACCCTCACCCCGCGCCGAACCGCCTCCTCCATCACCCGGCGCACCCGGTCCGGCGAACGGTGGGCGGACGCCACCGTCATGTCCGCGGCGACGCCCAGATCGCGCAGCGTGCGCACCGTGTTCGCCATCACGCCCGCGTCGGACGCGGATCCCATCAAGACCTGAACCTGTATGTCACTCATCCGATGCCGTGTCTCCCTGCTCTTCGATTCCCGATTCCGCTTCTGCTCCGGGGGCGCCGGCGGCGGCCCCGAGCCCGGGCGCGGGCGCCAGCGCCTTGCGACCGATGTCCGAGCGCACGTGCTTGCCCGCGAAGGTGATGCACGCCTCCGCCTCGTAGGCCCGCGCAATCGCCGCCGGAAAGTCCGTCCCGCGGCCCACCACCGTCAGCACGCGGCCGCCCGCCGTCACCACCGACCCGTCCCGCGCGGCCGTGCCGGCATGGAACACGAGGACGTCATCGAGGGCCGCCGCCGCCTCGAGCCCCGCGATCGGGGCGCCGGTCTCGTAGCGGCCGGGATACCCCCCGGAGGCCAGCACCACCCCGACGTGCGGATCGTCCGAGTGCTCGCAGGCCGACCCGCCCACCGACCCCCGGGCCGCCGCGTCGAGCACCGGGGCCAGCTCGCCGACGATCATCGGCAGCACCACCTGGGCCTCGGGGTCGCCGAGCCGCACGTTGAACTCGACGACCTTCGGGCCCTCCGCCGTCAGCATCAATCCGACGTAGAGGAAGCCCCGGAAGGGGTGCCCGGCGCGGCGCATTCCCTCCAGCACCGGCTCCACGATCTCGCGCCGGATGCGGCGGTCGAGCGCGGGGGTCATCAGCGGGCTCGGCGCGAACGCCCCCATGCCGCCCGTGTTCGGGCCCCGGTCGCCGTCCCGGGCCCGCTTGTGGTCCTGCGCCACCGGAAGGCCGACCGCCTCGCTCCCGTCGCAGATGGCGAAGAACGACGCCTCCACCCCCGCCAGGTGCTCCTCGACGATCACGCACCGCCCGGCCTCGCCGAACCGCCCGTCGAGCATCGCCTCGCGAACCGCCCGCTCCGCCCCGGCTCGATCGGGGGCCACCGTGACCCCCTTCCCGGCGGCGAGGCCGTCCGCCTTGACGACGACCGGAAACCCGAACTCGGCCCCGGCCACGGCGGCCAGCGCCTCGCCGGGGCTCCGGCAGACCCGGAAGCGCGCCGTGGGCACCGAGTGCCGGGCCATGAATTCCTTGGCGAACGCCTTGCTAGACTCGAGCCTGGCCGCATGGCGGCTGGGCCCGAACAGGCACCGGCCGCGCGCCTCGAACAGGTCCCGGGCCCCGCGCGCCAGGGGCAGCTCGGGCCCGACGACGGTCAGGTCGACCGCTTCGGCCTCGGCGTACGCGAGCAGGGCCGCCGGATCCGCAACGTCGATCGGGCGCGCCGACGCGGTCGGTCCCGTGCCCGCGTTGCCGGGCGCGCAGATCACCTCGCGGACGGCCGGCTCCCGCCCCAGCTTCCACGTCAACGCGTGCTCCCGCGCGCCGCTCCCGACGACCAGCACCTTCATCGATCCCTGAACCCTCCCGACCGGCCGCCCCGTTCTTTGACACCCCCGTGGGCCGCCGCCTATAATTTCCGTTTGCTCCGGGCCCGGCCCGAGAGGGCAGGCTCCGGCGGCGCGGGCTGCACCCTTGCGCGGACTCCATGCTACACGTTTCCGCGAGGACCGGTGTACCCCTTCTTCGGTGAGAACGGCACGGGACGACGATGCGGATCGGCGCGCGGCGCCCCGCCCCGCGCGCCTTGAAGCCCAAGGCCGCGCCCGCGGGGCGGCATGCCCGGGTCGCCGGTGGCGGAATCGAGATGCTCGCCACGCAAGGGAGGTGACGGACGGTTTGGCTGAAGTCAAGGTGCAGGAGAGCGAGTCGATCGAGAGCGCGCTGCGGCGCTTCAAGCGCAAGGTGCAGCAGGAAGACATCATCAAGGACATCAAGAAGCACTCGTTCTATCTGAAGCCGGGCGACAAGCGCCGGGCCAAGCAGGCGCTGGCCCGCAAGCGGACCCGGAAAAAGCAGCGCCGGGAGACGGAGTAGAGCGGAATCGCCGGGCGGCGCCGCGCATTGACAGTGCATCGGGTTCATAGTAGGTTTGCGCGGCTAGGAGTCTGGGCCTTGCAACGATGCGGACTCCCGGCGGGGTTGGTTGGGCGCCGACTGGAGCCGAGGGCGGCGATTGTCGGGCCGGGAGGCCCGGCGACGGCGTGTGGCCGCCCCGGTTCCTGCGTCACTCTTCCGGCGACGGCGTAGACCGCGGGCGCGGAGAAATCCATGGAAATCCAGGAAAGAACGCTTCAGGACGTCGTGGTGCTGGACCTGACGGGCAAGCTGACCATCGGCGAGGGCGACGAGCTCCTGAAGGAGCGGATCAGCAACCTGATTCAGCAGGGCCACCGCAATCTGCTGCTCAACCTCGAGGGAGTTCCCTACGTCGACAGCGCGGGGCTCGGCGAAATCGTGCGGACGTACACGACGGTGAGCCGTCAGGGGGGCAAGCTCAAGCTCGTCAACCTCACCAAGCGCATCACCGACCTGCTCGCGATCACGAAGCTGCTGACGGTATTCGAGACGTACGAGGCGGAAGACGAGGCCGTGAAGAGCTTCAGCGACTGACCGACGGAGTCACGCATCCTGCGCCCCGCGCCCCCCGTTGCGCCCGCTTGCGCACGGTTCCAACCGTGCGGGGTTGCCCGGCGTCCCCGGCGTGGGGCCGCCGTTCGCGTGGCTGAACGGATCGTCCATGCGCCGCCGCGGGCCCGGGCGATGCGGGCCCTCTTCTCCTTCGAGCCGGCCGCCCTCCCATGCCCCATCCGGCCCGGCGTTGACGGAGCCCCGGGCGGGCGCCGCATCCCGGACCCCGGTCGAGTGCCGGCTCCGGACGCCCCCCGCAACCCACCATGACCGAGTTCGACACCCGGGCCGATTCCGTCGACGTGACCCGCCTCATGGCGCGGATCCGCCGGGGCATTCGTGAGCAGCGAGGTCCCGA
Source organism: Vicinamibacterales bacterium (assembly GCA_965207675.1). Classification (GTDB taxonomy): domain Bacteria; phylum Acidobacteriota; class Vicinamibacteria; order Vicinamibacterales; family UBA8438; genus JAJEEA01. The sequence continues at coordinate 902,453 of CBDBMY010000010.1, read as the reverse complement.
CGACGCCGAACGACGGGCGCGGGAGCTGGCCGAGGTCACGCTCGATCGCTGCCTCGAGCCCCGCCGAGCCGGCTCGGACGTCGTCGAGCACAACCGGCGCCTCACGCCTCCCGGACGGTTCGACCGTGACGGGCAGGGAAGGAGTCTGGCGCCCGAGCCCTTCGAGTTCGACGAGAACACCGTATACGTCTCGTCGTCCGGGGGAACGATGGGGAAACTGATCTACCTGATCCGCAAGCTCCTGAACCCGTTCCTGCGGTTGTTCTTCAACCCCGACCCGATCATCCTCGCCATGATGAGACAAGCGGAGATCAACTCGCGGCTCCTCGACCTGCTCGATCGGGTGAACGCCGAGCTCGAGCGCACCGGCAAGAAGTTCGCCGCCCGCGAGGAGATCGATGCCCTGAACTACGAGGTGACCAGCAACCTGGTGACGGAGATGACGCAGCTCGCCGTCGACATGAAGAACCACAGGATGCTGGTCGAGTCGGTCGCAGGAAGGCTCGACTTCGAAGAACGGCGGGCCCGGGCGCTCGAGTCGGCCAGGCAGGCGCGATCGACGCCGCAGGCGGGCGAGACCGAGAGCGCGGAGGGCGACGGGGCCGCGGCCGGGCCGACCCGGAGCCGACGGCGCCGGCGGCGGTCGCGGCGGCGCCCCGCCGCGGGTACGCCGGATGCGGCGGCGCCCGGCCCCGGAGCAACGGCGTCGCCGGACGAAGCCGCGCCGGGGAACGCCGCCGACGGGACCGGCCCGGACGAACCGCCGGGCGAGGCGGCGCATCGGAGGGCGGCGGACGACGGCCCTTCGCCCGACGCGGCAGCCTCCGCGGCGCCGGCCGAATCGGCGCCGGCCGCCGCGGGCGGCGCTCCCGCGCCCGCCGACGCGCCGCCGTCCGCCGAGGGACACCGACCCGCGCCGCCGCCCGACGACACCGGAGATCGATGAAGCTCGCCGTCGTCATCCAACGCTACGGCGCGGAGATCTCCGGCGGGTCCGAGTACCTCTGCCGCCTTGTCGCGGAGCAGCTCGCAAGACGGCACGAGGTCGACGTCCTGACGACCTGCGCGCGCGACGAGCGCACCTGGAAGAACCGCTATCCGGAAGGCGACGACCGCATTCGCGGCGTCACCGTCCGGCGGTTCGCCAACGAGCGTACGCGGGACCCCGCATCGTTCGACGAGTACACCGACTGGATCCACGGGCATGACCACTCCGCCGACGACGAGGCCGAGTGGCTCGAGCAGCAGGGGCCGTGGTGCCCGGGGCTGCAGGCGTACCTGGAGCAGCACAACCGCGACTACGACGCGCTCATCTTCTTCGACTGCCGCTACGCGCCGACGGTGCTGGGGCTGCGGGTGGACCCCGCGCGCAGCATCCTGGTTCCCGCCGCGCTGGACGGGCCCGCGATGCGCCTCGACCTCTATCGCGAGGTGTTCGCGCGGCCGGCCGGCGTCGCCTACACCACCGCGGTCGAGCGCGGATTCCTGAAGCGCAGGTTCTCGATCGGCGCCCGCATGGAGGAGACGGTGGGATGCGGCGTCGACCTTCCTCCGTCGCGTCTGCACGAGAAACCGCCGTCGGAACCGTCCGCGTCGCCGCTCTCCGCCCGCGGAGCCGTCTTTCGCCGGCGTCACCGCCTCCATGGTCCGATTGCCCTCTACGACGGGCGGATCGAGGCCGGCAAGGGATGCGAGGAGCTGCTCGACTACTTCAACGGCCATGCCGAGTCCGACGGCGACACGTCGCTGGTGCTGATGGGACTCAAGCTGATGCCGATACCGAACGGCCTGCACCTGCGTTTCGCCGGCATGCTGTCGGAGAACGAGCGGTCCGAGGCTCTCGAAGCGGCGACCGTGGTCGTGGCGCCCTCCCCGAACGAGAGCCTGTCGCTGCTCGCCCTCGAGTCGTTCGCGGTCGGAACCCCGGTGCTCGCCAATGCGCGCAGCGACGTGCTCGTCGACCACTGCCAGCGGAGCAACGCCGGCCTGTACTACGCCGACCGGGACGAGTTCGAGGCGTGCCTGCGGATCCTCGTCCGCGATGACGGCCTGCGCACCGCCATGGGGCGCCAGGGCCGCGCCTACGTTCGCGCCAACTACCGGTGGGAAGTCGTTCTGGGCAAGTACGACCGGTTGATCGCGGGGCTGCCGACCTCACGCCCCTCGGGGCGGTCGCCGCGCGCCGGCCGGCGCCGCGGCCCGAGGGCGGGCTGACGGCCCGGGGCCGCCCCCGCGGCTCGACCGTCACCGCAAACCGGGAACGCAGCGTTCGGCGGCCCCGCGGGCCGGGCGTCAGCAGCCCGTGCTGAAACCCCGCGTTGCATCGAGAGCGGCGAGGCGCCCGCCTGACAAGGCGTGAGGAGGGCGCATATCGGGCATATGTAACCGACGAACAACGCAAACGGGCGTCTGTGCCGGCCACGGCGCAGACGCCCGGCAGGCACGGTTGGGCGGCAATCGGCGCCGAAGGCGACGCTTGCCGGGCGCGGGCGGGATGCATCGCCGCTCGAATGCAGCGGGGACTTTCGCCACGGCCTGTCAGGCTCCACCTGCGCCCGTCGCCGGCTTCCGCCGCGCCCTGCCGGCCGCGTTCCCCGCGCCGGCGCCGCCGGCGCCCCCTCCCCCGCGGCGCCGGGCACCGCCCCGTTTCCGGCGCGGCAGGATGTCGTAGCGCTTGATCATCTCGTTGAGCGTCGTCGGCTTGATCTGCAGCATCTCGGCCGCACGCTTCTGCACCCCCCCCGTCGCCGCCAGGGTGCGCTCGATCAACTGCGTCTCGAAGGCGGCCACCACCTCCTTGAACGGGAGGCCTTCCGGCGGCATGACGAACTGCGGCATCTGGAACGGGTGCGGGGTGCGCACCGCGTCGGGAATCAGCGCCGGACCGATCCGGGGGCCGGTCGCCAGCACGACCGCGCGCTCGATGACGTTCTCGAGCTCGCGCACGTTGCCGGGCCAGTCGTAGGCCTCCATGAGATCGAGAGCCTCGGCCGTGAGCTCCAGGCTCTTCTTGTCGTTCTCCGCCCCGTACTTCTCGAGAAAGTGGTGGGCGAGCAGGGGAATGTCCTCGCGCCGTTCCCGGAGCGGCGGCAGCTCGACCTTGATGACGTGGAGCCGGTAGTAGAGGTCCTCGCGGAACTTCCCCTCCGCCACGAGCCGTTGGAGATCGATGTTGGTGGCGGCGATGATACGCGTGTCGACCCTCTTGGTCTCGATGCCCCCCAGGCGCATGAACTCCCGCTCCTGGATCACCCGCAGCAGCTTCGCCTGGGTCTCGACCGGAACGCTGCCGATCTCGTCGAAGAAGATCGTGCCCTTGTCGGCCAGCTCGAAGAGCCCCTTCTTGGCGGCCACGGCGCCGGTGAACGCCCCCTTGAGATGGCCGAACAGGTTCGACTCGAGCAGGTCCGGCGGCAGGCTGCCGGAGTTCACGGTGACGAAGGGGTGGTCGGCCCGGGGCGAGCCCGCGTGCAGAGCGCGCGCGGCCAGCTCCTTGCCGGTCCCGCTCTCCCCCTCGACGAGTATCGTCGTGCGGCTGATCGCCGCCTGCGTGATCAGATCGAACACCTGGCGCATGCGCGGGCTGCGCCCGATGATGTTGCGCAGGCCGTCGTTCTGCGTGCGCAGGTTGGCGCGAAGGGTGCGGTTCTCGTTGACCAGCCGACGCTGCTCGGCCGCGTTCCGGACCACGACCAGCACTTCTTCGTTCTTGAAGGGCTTGGTGATGTAGTCGAACGCGCCGCGCTTCATGGCCGCGATCGCGTTCTCGAGCGAGGCGTAGGCGGTGATGAGGATGACGGGCAGGTCCTCGTCGAGGCGGCGCAGCCGATCGAGGGTCTCGATGCCGCCGATGCCCGGCATCATCACGTCGACGATGGCGACGTCGAAGCGCCGGCTCCGGGCCAGCTCGAGCCCCTCGTCGCCGTCGACCGCCGTCGAGACCTCGCAGCCCTCCTTCGCGAGCAGGGTCTGCAGGACCTCGCGCATGACCTCTTCGTCGTCGACGACCAGCACGGATGTGTGACGAAGCATCGGTGTGTGTCCCGGCAGGAGCCCTGCCGCGTTCCACGGGGCAGGGTCCTACCCCGCCGACCGCTTCCGCAGATGCGATGGCACGGGGAGCTTGACGGTGAAGCGGGTGCCGCCGGCCCCCGTACGGCAATCGATCGCCCCGCGATGCTCCTGCACCACGCTGTAGACGATCGACAGGCCGAGCCCGGTGCCCTGACCGACCGCCTTGGTCGTGAAGAACGGGTCGTAGATGCGGGACAGGTCCTCGCTCGCGATCCCGGTGCCGGTGTCCGCGACCTCGATCACCGCGCGATCACCGTCGCCGCGGGAGCTGACGGACAGCCAGCCGCCCGTGGGCATGGCGTCGCGCGCATTGAGGATGAGGTTCAGGAACACCTGCTGCAGCTTGCCCTCCACCCCCTGCACGACGGTCGGGCTCGTCGACAGATCCCGCCGGATCCGGATGTTGGACGTCCGGAGCTGATGCTCGACGAGGACCAGCACGTCGTTCATCACCCCGTTGACGTCCACCGGGCCCGCCACGTCGGACTGGCGGCCGGGCCGCGAGAGGTTGAGGAGCCCGTTCACGATGCGGGCGGCCCGCGAGACCTGACGTTCGATCTTCTTCAGCAGCTGCAGTCGGGAGTCGTCGGGGGCGGTGCCCTCGATCAGCATCTGCGTGAAGCTCGAGATGCCGGTGAGGGGGGTGTTGACCTCGTGGGCGACGCCCGCCGCGAGCAGACCGACCGAGGCCATGCGCTCGGAGAGCTGCAGCTGTTCCTCGAGCCGGACCCGCTCCGTGATGTCCTCCAGGAGGATCATCGTGCCGGCGGTGTCCCCGCCGGGGGTCAGCAGCGGCGCCTGCGCGGCGTTGACCAGCAGCTCCCGCGGCTCGCCGACGTGCCGCGAGGTCAGCGGCGCCCGGTACAGCGTGGACCCGGCCCCGTGCTCGCGCCGTTCGCGCGCGAGCCGGTCCGTGAACGACGCGTCGAACAGGGTCGCCAGCGGCCGCCCCACCGCGGCGTCGTGCGGCACGCCGTACAGACCCGCGACGGCCGCGTTCCACCGGACGACGCGCTCCTCGAGGTCGAGCACCACCAGCCCGTCGTTCAGCGACTCGATGATGTTCTCGTTGAACTCCCGAATGCGGTCGACCTCGGCCGCCTTGACCTGCAGCTGCGTGTAGAGCCGTCCGTTCTCGACCGCCGTCGCGACCTGAGCCGCGACCGCCGTGAGCAACGCCACGTCCTCGCTGCTCAGCGGCTCGCCGCTCGTCTTCGCCCCCAGGGCGAGCACCGCGATGGTCCCTTCCTCGGAGACGCACGGCACGAAGTAGTGAATGTCCTGGTCCCGCCAGAACGCGACCTCCGCCTGGGGATACCGCAGGAGGGCCACGGGGTCGTCGAGCAGAACCGTCGCCTCGCCGACCACGTGACCGCCGAGGGCGGACGCCGGATCCAGCCCGGGCCACTCGCCGGCCGGCCGCGCCCCGGTCGCCCGGAAGGGCCGGAACGGACCGCCGCCCTCCGACTCGACCGGCGCGACCATGAGGACGGTGTGGTCGACGACGAGGGTCTCCGTCACCCGGGTCACCAGACGCTCGGCGAGGCGGCCCAGGTCGAGGTCGCTGTTGAGCTCGCGCGCGAAGCCGAGAAGCGCCCGCCGGTAGTCGTACCGGTCGCGGTAGTGCGCCCGGTCCAGCATCGACTCGATGGCGTCCTTCACGGGGCGCGCCAGCAGCACCACCACCGCCGTCGCGAGCAGGGCGATCAACGAGCTGTGCCCGTCCGGCTCGTCGAGGAACATCGCCAGCGCCAACTGCTCGAGCACCAGGTAGATGGCCACCATCGCGGCGACGGCCGCGGTGTAGACCAGCCCGCGCTTGACGATGACCTCGACGTCGCGCAGGCGATACTGGACGATCGCCGACGCGAACGCGAGCGGAATCAGGCTCAGCGGAATTGCGGTGACGTCGAGGGGCACCGTGTCGAAGCCGAGCGACCACGGAACCGCGTAGCCGACGACGAAGGGCAGCCCGCCGAGCACGGCCCCCCAGACGATCCAGCGGAGCTGGCGCTTCGAGGTCACGGACGGCACCCGCCGCAGGGTCAGGATCATCAGGGCCAGGCCGCCCACCACACAGGCCGCGAGATAGGCGATCTCCAGCCTCCAGACGCGCTCGATGGCGGTCGTGAACAACGCCGAGCCGGCGTCGCCGGACAGCGACACCGCCTGGAGAAGCCCGAGGACGACGGCCGGGGCGTAGACGATCGGCAGCAGGAGACGGCCCAGGCGGTTCCGTATCGGGCCCGGCGCCCGCTCGGGGAACACGAGGGCGAAGTGCACGAACAGCGGGGCCAGGGCGAGGGTGGCGATGGCGTCCGCCCAGTAGAACACCCAGTCGAGCCGATCGAGGCGCCCCGTGAACGAGAAGGCGAACATGCCGAAGAACGCCACGCTGAGCCAGAAGAAGTGCAGGGTGGCCTGGGTCCCCGGCCGCCGCAGCCGCACCGAGGCGCCCACCAGCAGCGTGAAGACGCCGATGCCCACCAGGACGAAGTAGATGTCGGTCTGGGCCGCCGGCACCGGCTGGAGGGTGACGTCGATCAGGCGCGACTGCTCGAGTCGCAGCAGCGTGTAGGCGACGCGGCCGTCGAGCTGCCGCGCATGGAGATGGTCCACCACTTCGCGCGTGGACTCGACGGGGACGCCGTCGAGGGCCAGCAGCACGTCCCCCGCCTCGATCCCGGCCCGGTCTCCGGCCTCGTCGGGCGCCACCTCGACGGCGGTGACGCCGGCCGGCCGATCGGCCCAGAGCACACCGTCCACCAGCTCGTTCCAGTCGGCGCTGACGACGACGTTGGCGGCAGCGAGGCAGAGGAGGCCGGCGACGAGGGCCACGGCGAGGACGGGGGGAACCCACGCAAACCACCGGCCGCGCCCGCGGGCGAGCGATACATGTCGAGACGGTGGGGGGCTCATGGCATCGACCCGAAGGGCAGGTGCGCGTACAGATCCGAGCTATTCCTATGCAATCGCCATTCCAGCGCGCAATCGCCATCCCGCAACGGCGTCGAGGGCCGGAACGCACTCGTCGAACAGGGCGAGCCGATCATCCTCGTTGCCGCGTCTCCCGAACGCGCCAATCCAAGATATTGGCCACCTTCGTCCAATTTTATGAACGACAAGGGCGGGCTCCGCACACGAAAACGGGCGCCGGGCGAACGTGCGGCGGCCCGCGATCGATGTGGGCGAACGGAGAATTCAGAAATACACCACGACGCCGCCGACGATCTGCCGGGGCGGCTGAATCACGAGCAGCTCGCTGAAGAGCGAGGCGGTCTCCCGGGGATCGAAGAACAGGCTGCGAACCGCCAGCAGGGCTTCCCAGCGGCTGCCGCCCACCGGTGTGAACGGCAGGGCCTGTTGAATCAGGAGATCGAAGCGGGCGTCGAGCGCACCCGGTCTCGCCGGGTCGACGCCCTCGAACGCCCCGCTGACCCGGCAGCGGAAGGACACCCGGGTGGCCGACTCGGGGATCTCGGTCTCGATGGTGCCGCTGATGTCGTGGAACTGCTCGACGGCGGGACGAAGCACGCCGGGCGCTTCCGCCGCCGCCACCGGCCCGACGTGGCCCTGCCCCCACTGCGCCTCGACGACGGAGATGTCCACCGACCCCTTGACGCGGCTCCCCAGCTCGCGGCGCACGCTGACGATCCAGCCGCGGCTCGCCACCGACCCGGCCCGGGCGACGTTGTAGAAGCCGGCGGGCACGGTCTCGAGGCCGCCCGCCCCGAACAGCGTCACCATCTGGTTGTCGACGTCCTGGTGGAACCGGCGCAGCCCCACGACGAAGCCCCCCGCCAGATCGCGCTCGACCCCCACGTCGAAGTGCCGCGTCCGTTCCGCATGCAACCGGCCCTGGCGAGACACGGCCGCGAACGCGCGCTCCGGCGGGAGCCACAACCCCGGTCCCGTGGAAGGCAGGAACGTCTCCGCTCCCGGCGCGATCATGGCCTGCGCCCCCGACACCCGGAACCGCAGGCCGGGCGCCACCGTCACCGTGACCGCCGCGCGGGGGCTGAAGAGCCCGCCGTCGATGTAGTCGTACCGCGAGAAGCGGCCCCCGTACTCGAGCGACAGCCGCGGCGACACCGTCCACCGGTCGAAGGCGCCGACCGTCGCGGCGACCCGGGTCTCGGGCGCGAGGCTGAGGGCCAGGGGATTCGCGCCGTCGTAGCGCTGCCGCCCGTAGGCGGCTTCGACGCCGAACCGGTGCGCGCGGCCGGCGTCGGCCGCGTACGCGCCCGACGCGAACCATGACGACACGTCCCCGGTGTTCATCGCGCCGTGGGCGGTCCAGTCACCCCGCCACGCGGGCGCACCGACCGACAGGTTGGCGAGCCCGCCCGGGCGCGTCGATCCGACGAGGGGGCTGGCCGGGTCGAACGTCCCGCGCGTCAGCAGATTGACCTCGCCGCTGAGGGGAAGGGCCCCGAGGCCGGGCGCCAGGGACGACGGGGTCGCCACGGAACGGGACAACGCGGCCACCCGGCCGTCGTCGGGCGGCGCGGAGCCCGCGGCGGCGGCGCCCACCGCCCGCTCCGTCTGCTTCAGCACGTTGCGCCGGGCCCGGCGCAGGCGCCACGCCTTCTCGGCGTGATCGTGCGCCGCGTCCGCCTCGCGCGCGGCGGGGGCCTCGCCGTCGGCGGCCGGCGCCTGCTCCCCGGCCTCGGGGCGCGACAGGGCGAACCCCAACATGGCCGGCAGCACCGGCGCGGGCGGGGAAGCCTGGCTCATCGCTATCGCATGGACGACCGGACGACCCGCCGTCACGAGCACGAACTCGCGCCGCGAAGTGGCGAACCCGGCGACGTGGGCCTGCACCAGATAACGGCCCGGGGCCAGCGACGGCAACACGAAGCGCCCGTCTCCGTCCGACACCACGAGCTCGGCCCCCAACGGGCCGAACGCGGAGACCATCGCGCCGTCGAGGGGGTGTCCGTGCACGTCGGTGACGGTGCCGGCGATGCGCCCCGTCCCGTCCCGGGCGGGTGCCTGTCCGGCCACGCCGGCGGGAACGGCCGCGAACACGAGCAGCCCCGCGGTAACGACGACTACCCGTTGGAACGTGTCCATGACGCCCTCTCTACCCGGCCCGATCACGACTCGGCGGCCTCGGCGACCAGGAAGTCCACGCTGTGGGTCAGCGACTCACCGCGGGTGTTGTCGGTGACGGTGATCTCGAGTCGATACTCCGCCGCGGGAAACGAGCTCAAGGGGACCGCCTGACCCGCCACCAGCTGGTGACCGGCGTTCATGTCGAACCCCTGCGGCAACGTCCGCTCGTTGAACATCTGGGGGCTGGTCCGGTTGAAGAACTCCTCGCCGGACTCGCCCCGCACGTTGAACGCGTACTCCACCGTCACGTCCGGCATGCCCCCCGGCGTCAGTCCCGCGTTGTACACGAGCAACAGCATGGAGAGCTCGTCGCTGGCGAGGTACTCGCGGCTCGGCTTGGGCACGATGCGCATCGTGCCGAGCGTGTAGGGGTTGGCCGGCAGCTGCTCGGGGGGCGGCGGCGCGTTCAGCGACTCGATGCTCTCGGCGAGGATGACGCTGCTCGTCGCGAACCCCCCGGTCCACAGGTCCGGAACCGAGAGCGCCCTCCGCAGCATCATGGTCGCGGGCGTGGCGCCGGCTTCGACCTCGCTCTCGCTCAACGCCACGTAGACGTCGTACTCGCCCGCCGGAACCCAGAAGCCGCGCCGGATCTGGTAGAAGCCCTCTTCGGTCGGCGTGCCGAGCAGAACGTGATAGCCGTCCTCGAACACCGACGCCGGCAGCGTCGCAGACCCGGCCTGCGCCCCCCGCGGCGTCACGAACATGTACATCGCGACGGACTGGGTCGCCAGCCTCGACTCCTCGATCGACAACGTGAACGGAATGAACGTCGTCTCTTCGCTGCTCTTCAGGAAATCGTTCGCCCAGCCGAAGGGCTCTGCCGTCGGGACGATCTCTCCCCGCAGCGCCGCCCCCACCACGTTGGCCAGCGATACGATCTCGCGCTCCCGCGCTTCCTCGTCGAGCGGCTGGGCGATCTCCGCCCGGCCCGCGCCGCCCGCGGCCAGCCCCGCGGCAACCAGACACGCCGCCGACACCCGGCGGATCGTCACTTGCAGCACCCCGGTGTTCTCCCGGCTCCCGACGCCGCCGCACCGCCGATCACGCGTGTCGCCCCGGAGGGCGCCGCCCGCTCGGCGGGGCCGCATCGGGTCCGTTCGCGCACGAGTCCGAATGGATAGTCAATCACAGGAGGCGGGCCGGCACAAGTCGACGCCGGCCCGGGGGCGCACGACATCATTGTGGATGCCGGCCCCCGGGCGCTGTCGGATGCTCGATGCACGGGGAACGGCTTGGGCCAAGACCCCCGCAACAGGCCGATCCATGGGCTCCCGCACCCACACGCGAGGTGGCGCCCCGTCCTTGCGTGGCGGCGGACGACTCTCCTGTCGTGCACCCCGGCCCGGCCGCGGCGATCGGCGGGAGTCCGACCCGGCGCGCCGAGGCCGGCGCACCCCCGCCCGGCGGATCGCCGTGTTAGCATGCGCCGTCCGGATCGCCCCCGAAGGCGCTTGCCGATGCCTCCGTCGCGCCGTCCCCCGCTGGTGCTCGTCATTCTCGACGGCTGGGGCGAGAGCCCCGAGCCGAACGGCAACGCCATCCGCCAGGCGAGGACGCCGGTCTACCGCGAGCTCCGCGACCGGTACCCGTCCAGCCGGTTGACCACCTGCGGCGAGGCGGTGGGGCTGCCGCCCGGGCAGATGGGCAACTCCGAGGTCGGGCACATGAACCTCGGCGCGGGACGGATCGTGTTCCAGGACCTGACCCGCATCGACCAGGCCATCGCGGGGGGCGGGCTGGCCGCCAACGTGCGCCTCACCGGGCTGCTCGATTCCTGCACCCGGGGCGGCCGCACGCTGCACCTCGTCGGTCTCCTGTCGGACGGCGGCGTGCATTCGCACCAGCGGCACCTCCACGCCCTGGTGCGGCTGGCCGCGCGGCGGGGCGTGACCCGGGTGCTCGTGCACGCGGTCACCGACGGCCGGGACACGGCGCCGAACGGCGGCGTCGAGTACCTGGCGGCGCTCCAGCGCTGCTTCGCCGACGCCGGGGTGGGACGAATCGCGACGGTAGGCGGCCGCTACTACGCCATGGACCGCGACCACCGCTGGGACCGCACGCGGCTCGCCTACGAGGCGATGACCCGCGGCCTCGGCCACCGCGGCGGCGACCCCGTGGCCCTCGTCGAACGCGCCTACGCGCGCGGCGTCACCGACGAGTTCATCGAGCCGAGCGTCGTCACCGCCGCCGACGGCCGGCCGGTGGGGCTGCTGCGCGACGACGACGCGGTCGTCTTCTTCAACTTCCGGGCCGACCGCGCACGGCAGCTCACCCGGGCGCTGGCCTTCGCCGACTTCGACGGCTTCGAGCGCAAGTCGCCGCCGGCCCTGCGCGTGCTGACCCTGACGCAGTACGACGCCACGTTCGGCCTGCCGGTGGTCTTTCCGCCCCAGACCTTCTCGGGCAACCTGGCCGAGGTGCTCGCCGCGCACGGCCGGACGAGCCTGCGGCTCGCCGAGACCGAGAAGTACGCCCACGTGACCTACTTCTTCAACTGCGGCGAGGAGCAGCCGCCCCCCGGCGAGGACCGCATTCTCGTCCCGTCCCCGTCCGTCCCCACCTACGACCTCCAGCCGGCGATGAGCGCGGCCGGCATTACCGACCACCTCGTCGCGGACCTCGCCGGCCGGCGGCACGACCTCGTCATCTGCAACTTCGCCAACGCCGACATGGTCGGCCACACCGGTCGGCTCGACGCGACGGTGGCCGCGGTCGAGACCCTGGACGGCTGCCTCGCGCGCATCCTCGCCGCGGCCCGGGCCGCCGGGGCCCATGTCATCGTCACCGCCGACCACGGCAACGCGGAGCAGATGTGGGACGCCGAGCGCAAGGGACCGCACACCGCGCACACCACCAATCCCGTCCCCGTGGTGCTCGCGGGTCCGGACCTCGACGCGGGAATGCGGTTGAGGGACGGCACGCTGCGCGACGTCGCCCCGACCATGCTGGGCATCCTGGGCATCGCGCCGCCGCCGGAGATGACCGGACGCGACCTGCGCGGCTGGATCGAGTAGCGCGGCGCGACGGGAGCCGCTGCCTGCAGCCCGCGGCGAAGGCCCCGCTGCATTCGAGCGGCGATGCATCCCGCCTGCGCCCGGCAAGCGTCGCCTTCGGCTCCGATTGCCGCCCAGACACGCCTACCGGCGGTCCGCGCCGTGACCGGCGCAGACCGCCGGCTTTCGTTGTTCGTCGGTTGCATATGCCCGGTATGCGCCCGCCTCACGACTTGTCGGGCGGGCGCCTCGCCGCTCTCGGTGCAACGCGGGGCTTCGCCGCAGGCTGCTAGAATCGCCCCATGCCATCCGAGACCGCCGCCCCGGCCGACGCGCGGGACCGGGCCGCCGAGGACGCCCTGGGGACGCCCGGCGCGTTTCCGTTCACCCGCGGCATCCACCCGACGATGTACCGCGGCCGGCTCTGGTCGATGCGCCAGTACGCCGGCTTCGGCACCGCGGCCGAGTCGAACCGGCGCTACCGCTACCTGCTCGAGCAGGGCGGCAGCGGGTTGAGCGTGGCGTTCGACCTGCCGACCCAGATCGGCTACGACTCGGACCACGCCCTCGCACGGGGCGAGGTGGGCCGGGTGGGGGTGGCCATCGACTCCATCGAGGACATGAGCGTCCTCTTCGACGGCATCCCCCTCGGCCGGGTCTCCACCTCGATGACGATCAACGCGACCGCCATCATCCTGCTCGCGCTGTACGTCGCCACCGCGCGGCGGCAGGGGGTGGCGCCGCGGGCGGTGGCCGGCACCGTGCAGAACGACATCCTCAAGGAGTACGTGGCCCGCGGCACCTACATCTTTCCGCCGCGGGCCTCGCTGCGCATCGTGACCGACGTGGTCGAGTACTGCGGCGCCGAGCTGCCCAACTGGCACCCCATCTCGATCAGCGGCTACCACATCCGCGAGGCCGGCGCGACCGCGGTGCAGGAAGTCGCCTTCACCTGCGCCCACGCCGTGGCCTACGTGGAGGCGGCGGTCGCCGCCGGTCTCGACGTCGACACGTTCGGGCGCCGGCTGTCGTTCTTCTTCGCGGCCCACAACGACTTCCTCGAGGAGATCGCCAAGTTCAGGGCGGCCCGGCGCCTGTGGGCCCGCATCATGCGCGACCGCTTCGGGGCCGCCGAGCCGCGGGCCCAGCAGATGCGCTTCCACACCCAGACCGCGGGAAGCACCCTGACCGCGCAGCAGCCCGACAACAACATCGTCCGGGTCGCCCTCCAGGCCATGGCCGCGGTGCTCGGGGGCACGCAGTCGCTGCACTGCAACGGCCGCGACGAGGCCCTGGCCCTGCCGACGCGCAGCTCGGCCCACATCGCCCTGCGGACGCAGCAGGTCATCGCGGCCGAGACCGGGGTGGTCAACACCGTCGACCCGGTGGCCGGCTCCCACGTCGTCGAGTCGCTCACCGACGCCATCGAGCGGGAGGCGCGGGCGATTCTGGAACGCATCGACGCCGAGGGGGGGACGCTGGCCGCGATCGAGCGGGGCGAGATCCAGCGGCGGATCCAGGAGTCGGCGTACCGGGACCAGCAGGCGGTCGACAGCGGCGAGCGCACGGTGGTCGGGGTGAACCGCTTCGACGACGACGACGGCGTGAACATCGACATCCTGCGCATCGATCCCGCCGTGGAGACCGGGCAGCGCGAGCGGGTGGCGCAGGTGCGGGCGTCACGCGACCCGGCGGGGTGGCGCGCCGCGCTCGACGCGGTGACCGGGGCGGCCCGCGACGGCGGCAACCTCGTGCCTCCCATCGTCGCCGCGGTGGAGGCGCGGGCCACCGTCGGAGAGATTGCCGACACCCTCCGCGCCGTCTTCGGAGAGTACCGCGAGGAAGGGATCTGACGGCCCGGCGACGCCCCGCTCCGTCGGCGCCGGCCCGTGGCGCCAGCGGGACGCCGGGCCGCTCACGCCCGGCGGACCGCGGGCTCAGGCTCCCGCCGCCGGGGCGGGCGGCACCGGGGGAACCGGCGGCCCCGGAGGGGCGGCGGGCGGCGGCGGAACCTGCGAGAACGGTCCCTGGGACGGGGGCGGCGACGAAGGCCGGAACAGCAGCACGCCGAGCAGGCCGCCGAGGGCGGAGAAGATCATGCCGCCGAACAGCTGCATGACGAAGCCGATCGCGACGCCGGCGATGACGCCCTCGGAGCCGAAGCCCTCGAGCATCTCCCGCACCTCGGGCGGCACATCGCTCTGAGAGTTCATGATGAACTCCATCATGCGGCGCTGGAGCGGCGCGGTCACGAGGCCGATCGGTATCGACACCACCACGTAGACGACCGCGCCCACGATGCCCGCCAGCATCCCGCAGAGCGCCCCCTCGCCCAGCGTGACCGCCTCGGGCCGCTCCCGTTGCAGCAGCCAGGCGGTCAGCATGCCGCCCCCGGCGATCCAGAGACAGCAGCAGTTGCCGAGCGAGACGACCGGCAGGGACGACAGGACACCGATGAACAGGCCGCCGAAGACGATCGGCTGAAGCTGACTCTGATTCATATTCGTGACATCCTGCGCCGTCGGAGCGCGCTCGGTTCGCGAATCCGCGTACCGTCAGTCGTAGTACTCCAGCCCCAGATGGGTGATGAGGTCCTCGCCCCGCAGATAGCGCAGGGTGTTCTTGAGCTTCATGAGCTGGATGAATAGATCGTGCTCGGGGTAGAGCCCCGGCGCGTGCACGGGGCTCTTGAAGTAGAACGACAGCCACTCCTGCACGCCGCTCATGCCCGCGCGCTTCGCCAGATCGAGAAAGAGCACGAGATCGAGCACGATGGGGGCGGCGAGGATGCTGTCGCGGCAAAGGAAGTTGATCTTGAGCTGCATCGGATAGCCGAGCCAGCCCACCAGGTCGATGTTGTCCCAGCCTTCCTTGTTGTCTCCCCGGGGCGGGTAATAGTTGATGCGCACGACGTGGCACAGGTCGTCGTACAGGTCCGGATAGAGCTCCGGCTGAAGTATGTAGTCGAGGACCGACTTCTTGCTCTCTTCCTTCGTCTTGAACGACTCCGGATCGTCGAGGACCTCGCCGTCGCGGTTCCCGAGGATGTTGGTGGAGTACCACCCGGACACGCCGATCAACCGCGCCTTGAGGCCGGGGGCGACGATCGTCTTGATCAGGGTCTGGCCCGTCTTCAGGTCCTTCCCGGCGACGGGCGATCCGTTGTCGAACGCAAGCCGCTCGAGGGCCGGGATGTCCGCGCTCAGGTTCGGCGCCGCGTTGGCATAGGGAACGCCCTCCTTCAACGCGGCATAGGCGTAGATCATGCTCGAGGATATGCTCTCGGCGTTCGCGTCCATCGCCGCTTCGAACGCCGCGACGGACTCGTGCTCGGGGGCGGGGGTCATGAAGATCTCGGTGCTGCCGCACCAGATCATCACGAGACGCGCGAGGCCGTGCTCGTCCTTGAACGCGCGGATGTCGGCGCGCACCTGCTCGGCGAGGTCCCGCTTGCTCGCGCCGCTCTTCACGTTGGTGCCCATCAGGCGCTTGACGTAGCGCTGATCGAACACCGCGGGCCACGGCCTGATCGCCTCGAGCTCCGGGCGCACCTGCTCGAGCAGCGACGACTCGATGACGCCGGCGGTGGCGGCCGCCTCGAACCCGTTGTCCTCGAAGATGTCCCAGGCGCCGAAGACGAGGTCGTCCAGGGACGCGAGGGGCACGAAGTCCTTGATGAGGGGCGAACGGCCCTCGTTGCGCTTGCCCAGCCTCACCGTTCCCCGCTCGGCGAGCGAGCCGATGGAGGGGGCCAGTCCTTTCCGGATGAGAAGGGCGCCGGCGATGAAAGTGGTGCTGACGGCCCCCATTCCGACGAGAAGAACACCGAGCTTGCCGTGAGCGGACGCGATTTCGACTGGGCGTTTCACGACCGGCCACTATATCATGGCGATTTGGGGCTCATTGGGCGGGTTTCCGCCCGGCAGGCGGCTGCGGCCGGCGCCGGGCCGGCCGCCTGACTATCTTCATCCCGGATGACATGCCGATTCTCAAGAAGCTGAAGGGCGAAACCGACCTCCGCGTCTCGATGGCGGGGCTGCGCCTCGGCGACAAGGTGCTGCAGATCGGAAGCGGCGAACCGCGCCTCATCGCGCTGCTCGCGGCCCAGGTGGGCCTGAGCGGACAGGCGTCGGCCCTCGTCCCGGACGACGGCGCGGCGGCGCCGATCAGGCGCGCCGCCCAGTCGCGGGGAGTGCTGGTGGACGTGAAGGTGGCGCCCCTGCGCACCCCGCCGTTCGCACAGGGGTGGTTCGACGTGGTGGTCATCCCGGCGCTGATCGGCGCGATGCGTCCCCACGAGCGCGTGGGAACCCTGCAGGGCGCGCGTCAGGTGCTCCGCGTCGGCGGCCGTTGCCTGATCATCGAGAGCGCGCCGCGCGGCGGGCTGGGGGCGCTGTTCTCCGGGCGCACCCTCGACCCGCACTACCGGTCGCAGGGCGGTGCCGAGCCCGCCCTGCGGGCCGAGGGCTTCAAGCCGGTGCGCACCCTCGCCGAACGGCAGGGGCTGCTGTTCACCGAGGGCGTGAAGCCGGATCCGGGACACTCCCCCACGTAGCCCGCCCATCGTCGCCGAAGTCGACCGCAGGTTCGCGCCGCGGCCTCCGCCGGGGGCCCAGCCAAGCCTGCCAGGAGTCTGCACCGTTCCACGGCGCCGGCTCCTGGCGAGACGGCCGACGAAGACCGGCGCCTTGCCCACCCGAACCGCCGATCGGCGGCGGGGGCGGTCTTCGCTCTCCTCACCCCTGGTCGCGCCCCGGCGCCCCTGCCCGCGCTCGTGGCCGGACCCGCCCGGCCGGACCCCTACAGCGCCGTGCCGGCGCGACCGACGAAGGAGATCAAGCACCGGTCCGGACACGGGCGGGCAGAAGTCTCGTCGGCGGGGGTCGATGAGGGCTCGTGGTCACCGGTCCGGATACGGGCGGGCGGAACCCGGGAGCAGCATGGACACCACGCTGGCCACCGTCACGATCATCTCGCTGCTGTTGGCCTGGGCAATGGCCATCGTCGCGCGGCAGCGCATCCGTTCGGAGCGGCGGCGGTCGGAGGCCAGGCTCGCGACCCTGATGGCGGAGTACGCGAAGGGGCTCGTCCGCGGGGACGAACCGATGGAGCGGCCGGCGGGCTGCCGGGAGCTCGCGGCGGCGGGCCCCGCCGCGAGCGGGCGGCGTGACGCCATGCGGGGCTTCGCCGCGGCCCCCCGGGAGCCCGAGGCGACGAACGCGCCGACCCGACGGCGGGAGCGCGGGCCCCTGGCGCCGCGCCTGCCGGTCGCCGCGCCGGACCGGACGCGGCGGGGCGAAGACGCCCCCGCGCGCCTCACCGCAGCCGGCGGGGCTATTGCGCGGCGCTGCGCCGCGGACGGTGAGCCTTCCCGTGGGCTCGCGGCCCGGTGCTGGTCGCACGTCCGGCGAGCGGTGCTCGCGCCGCTGTGTCCGGCGCCGGCGCCCTGGGGCCATCGTGCCGTCGCCGTCGCCGTCGCCACCGTTCTCGTCGCCGGCGTCTCCCTCGCCGAGCGCACGTCCATGCCCCGCGGCGGGGCCGACCTGCCGGTCGAGCTGCTGTCGCTCGAGCACCGCAGGCAGGGGAGTTACCTGGCCGTCAGCGGCACCCTGCGCAACCCCCCGGGGGCCAGGGAACGGTCGAGGGTCAGCATCTCCGCGACCGTGTTCGACCGGGCCGGCGCGATCATCGGCAGCGGCCAGACCCCGCTGCCGGCGGCGGCCCTGCCGCCGGGACGTGAGACCGCGTTCACCATCTCGCTCCCGAACGCGGCACGCATCGACCGCTATCGCGTCAGCTTCATGGAAGATCGGTCCCGGCTGCCCCACGTCGACCGCCGAGGACCAGACCCCGCTGCCGGCGGCGATCCTGCCGCCGGGACGTGAGACCGCGTTCATCATCCGCTCCCGAACGAGGCACGCGTCGACCGCGTCAGCTTCATGGATGATCGGCCCCGGCTGCTCCGCGTCGACCGCGCGGACGGGATGCCGGAACGCCGGCGGCGGCAGGACCGCGACCATGATCGTGACCCGCCGCGGCCGGGTTCGGCGGCGAGCGGCGCCCGCCATCACGACCGGCCAGGGAGGGACCCGTGGACGCCCGGAGCGCGCGCCGCGGCGCGGGGGCGCCCCGAACCGAAGGGCCCCGGTTGGCCAGTCGCGGCGAAGGCGCATATATTGGGTACATGCACCCCAGCAGCAACGTGGACGGGACGGGATACGCCGGCCGAAGGCACCGGGGCCTGGCGGCCGTGTTCCTGGCGCTGGCCGTGACATTCCTGACGCCCGGCTCCGGGGGCGAAGCCGTACGGAACCCCGAGGCCGCCCCGCAAGGCGGGCAACGTCCCCCCCAGGACGCCCAACCGGTCGATCCGGACGGCGTCTTCCGCGGGGGAATCGACCTCATCAACGTGAGCGCGACGGTCACCGACGCCCGGGGCCGCTTCGTCGACGGGCTGACCAGGGACGACTTCCTCGTCTACGAGGACGGCGAGCCCGTCGAGATCACCCAGTTCGACAACGAGCGGGTGCCGGTCAGCCTGGGCATCGCCCTCGACACGAGCGGCAGCATGGACGGCCGCAAGATGGAGGCGGCCCGCAACGCGCTCGACCGGTTCCTCTACGACCTGCTCGGCCCCGACGACGAGTTCTTCCTCTACCGGTTCGACTACACGCCGGCGCTCCTGCAGGACTGGACCACGAGCCCGGAACGCCTCAGCCGCGCCATCCGCGACATCCGGCCCCGCGGCGGCACCGCCCTCTACGACGCGGTGGCCGAGTCGGTGCCGCGGGTCGCGGAGGGCCGCCACCGCAAGAAGGCGCTGCTCATCATCTCGGACGG
Organism: Vicinamibacterales bacterium; assembly: GCA_965207675.1. Taxonomy (GTDB): domain Bacteria; phylum Acidobacteriota; class Vicinamibacteria; order Vicinamibacterales; family UBA8438; genus JAJEEA01. The sequence continues at coordinate 883,425 of CBDBMY010000010.1, read as the reverse complement.
CAACGACACCAACAGCGAGACCGACGACCGGGACCTGCGGGCGCTCATCCGGGAGACCGAGGCGCTGGTGTACGCGATCGGCATCGACGCCCGCGAGCGACGGCGCCTCGGGATCTTCGGCGGACCGTTGCGGCCGGGGCTGCCGGGAACGCCGCTTCCGATCCCGGGAGGCAGGCGCAGACCGCCCCGGGCCGGCACCCCGTTCCAGAGACTGCAGGAGGAACGGGTCAACGTGGGCGCGCTGCGCGACCTCACCGATGACAGCGGCGGAAGGACCGAGATCGTCCGCGACACCGACGACCTCGATCCCGCCACGGCCGGCATCGCCCGCGAGCTGAGCCGCCAGTACCAGCTCGGGTACCCGGCCCTGCATGCCGGCGACGGCCGCTGGCACAGCATCCGGGTCGAGGTGCGCAACCCCGACTACCGGGTCCGGGCCCGGCGCGGCTACCTCGCGACGCCCTGAGCTCATGCCCGCCCGGCCACGCCTCCCGGTCGTCGACGGCAACCGCGCAACCCCGACTACCGGGTCCGAGCCCGGCGCGGCTACGTCGCGACGCCCTGAGCTCATGCCCGCCCGGCCACGCCTCCCGGTCGTCGACGGCAACTTCGCGGTGCCCTGACCTAATGTCCTCCCGACCCCGCCTCTTCCTCGTCGACGGCAACTCCCAGATGTACCGCGCCTACCACGCGATCCGGGGGTTGACGGGCCCCGACGGACGCTCGACCAACGCGGTGTTCGGCTTCATCACGATGCTGCGCAAGCTCGTGGCCGAGCAGACCCCGGAGCTCATCGCGGCCGCTTTCGACCTCAAGGGGCCGACCTTCCGCCACGAGCTCGCGGCCGACTACAAGGCCAACCGACGCCCGATGCCCGACGACCTCGTGGAGCAGGTCCCCTGGGTGCACGACGCGTGCGCGGCCCTCGGCGTCCCCATCGTCACCCGCCAGGGCGTCGAGGCCGACGACGTCATCGGCTCCCTCGCCGCGCGGGCGGTCGAGGCGGGGCTCGACGTCGCCATCGTCACCGGCGACAAGGACTTCTTCCAGCTCGTCGACGACCGGGTCCACGTCTTCAACCCGCGGGACGACGGCGCGTGGTTCGACGAGGCCGGCGTCGAGGAGAAGTTCGGGGTGCGGCCCGCTCAGGTCGTCGACGTCCTCGCCCTGATGGGCGACGCCAGCGACAACGTCAAGGGCGTCCCCGGCGTCGGCGAGAAGAGCGCGCGCAGCCTCGTCACCGAGTTCGGCACCCTCGACCGCCTGCTGGAGGAGGCGCCCGGGCTGTCGAAGAAGAAGCTGCGGACGGCCCTGACCGAGCACGCCGACGACGCGCGCCGCAGCCGCGAGCTCGTCCGCATCCGCATCGACGTGCCCCTGGACGAGGACCCGGCCGGCTACCGCTACCAGGGGGCCGACCGGGAACGGTGCTTCGCCCTGTTCTCCGAGCTGGGGTTCAAGTCGCTGCTCAACGAGTTCGCGCCGACGGCGGGGACGGTCGAGACCGACTACGGCGCGGTGACCGCCAAGGCGGGGCTCGCGGAGCTCGCGGCGGCGCTGCGCGAGGCCGGCCGGTGCGGCCTCCACGTCCTGACGGTGGCGGCAGCGCCCTCGCGCGAAGGGCTGGTCGGCCTCGCGTTCTCGACCGGTCCGCGGGCGGCCCGCTACGTCCCCGTCGCCGGCGGCGGCCTCGACCTGTCGGGCAGCCTCGACGCCGGCGCCGTCTTCGCGGCCCTCGGGCCGGTCCTCGAGGACCCGGCGGTGCGCGTCGTCGGGCACGACCTGAAGCGGGCGATGCGTTGGCTCGCCGAGCACGAGGTGCGCCTCGAGGGCCTCGAGCTCGACACGATGATCGCGAGCTACCTGCTCGACTCGACCCGGCCCGGCCCCACCCTCGAGACGGTGGCGCTCGAGCACACCGGCTACCAGGTGGTGACGGCGGAGGCGGTGCGGGGCAAGGGATCGAAGGCGCCGGACTTCGACCGCATCCCCCCGGAGACGGCCCTCGCCTATGCCTGCGAGCGGGCCGACCTGCCCCTGCAGGCGGCCGCCCCGCTGACCGAGGCGCTGGAGCGCGAGGGGCTCCTGGCGCTGTACAGCGAGCTGGAGCACCCGCTGATCCCGGTCCTCGACGGCATCGAGCGGGCCGGGGTAAGGGTGGCCACGGCCGCCCTCGCCGAGCAGTCGCGGGCGATGCAGACGCGGCTCGACGATCTCCAGTCGCGCATCTTCGCCCTCGCCGGAGAGGCGTTCAACGTCAACTCGCCGAAGCAGCTCTCGGTCATCCTGTTCGAGAAGCTGGCCCTGCCGACCCGCAAGAAGACCGGCAAGACCCGGGCCGCCTCGACCTCGGTGGAGGTGCTCGAGGAGCTCGCCCTGCAGCACGAGCTGCCGCGGCTGGTGCTCGAGTGGCGGACGATCCAGAAGCTCAAGGGCACCTACGTCGAGGCCCTGCCCCAGCTGGCGCGGCCCGACACGGGGCGGGTGCACACCTCGTTCAACCAGGCCGTCGCCGCCACCGGCCGGCTGAGCAGCAGCGACCCGAACCTGCAGAACATCCCCATCCGCACCCCGCTCGGCCGCGAGATCCGGCGGGCGTTCACGGCCCGCGACGGCTGCGCGCTGATCTCGGCCGACTACTCGCAGATCGAGCTCCGCGTGCTCGCCCACCTGTCGGAGGACGCGGCCCTGACCGAGGCGTTCGTCCGCGGCGACGACATCCACGACCGGACCGCCCACGCGGTGTTCGGGGCCGACAGCGGGCTCGACGCCCACGAGCTGCGGCGGCGCGCCAAGATCATCAACTACGCCCTGCTCTACGGAAAGACCGCGTTCACCCTCGCCCGCGACATCGGGGTCACCCCGACCCTCGCCCAGGCGTTCATCGACGCCTATTTCGCCGGCTATCCCGCGGTAAAGGGGTTCCTGGACAACGTGATCGAGGAGGCGCGGGAGAGCGGCGAGGTCCGCACCCTCTACGGGCGCCGGCGGCTGGTGCCGGAGCTGCGAAGCCGCAACGGCCAGGTCCGGGCCGCGGCGGAGCGGGCCACCGTGAACATGCCCATCCAGGGCACCGCCGCCGACATCCTCAAGCGCGCGATGATCACCCTGTCGGGCGAGCTGCCGCCCACCGTCTCGATGATTCTCACCGTCCACGACGAGCTGGTGCTGGAGGCGCCGCATGGGGAGGCGGAAGCCGCGGCGGCGCTGGTGCGCGATACCATGTCCGGCGCCGCGGAACTGCGCGTGCCCCTGACCGTCGACGTGGGCATCGGCGAGAACTGGATGGCCGCCAAGGGGTAGCGGCGAGCGACCGCGCGACCCTGCGGGTCGCGTTGGGAGTTTCGCTGGCGCGAAACTCCTGCGCGTAGGGGTAGCCGCGCGGCCTTGCAGGTCGCGTTGGGAGTTTCGCTGGCGCGCGAAACTCCTGCCGCTCCGGGCCGCGGGGAGACCGTGGCGAACGGCCCCTCGCCCTTCGACCGGGGACTCGACCACGGCGGCCGGGCGCCGCTGGAACGAAGGCGGTCCCCGGCAGCGATATAATGGCCTCCCGATGGCGGCGCCGACGACCATCCCGCGATCGGAACACGTCCTCTCGCGACGACAGATCGACGACGACGCCCTCAAGGTCATCTCCCGCCTGCAGCAGCACGACCACGAGACCTACCTCGTCGGCGGCGGCGTGCGCGACCTCCTCCTCGAGCGGCGCCCCAAGGACTTCGACCTCGGCACCTCGGCGCACCCGCAGCAGATCAAGGCGCTCTTCCGGAACTGCTGGATCATCGGCCGGCGCTTCCGGCTGGCCCACATCAGGTTCGGCGACAAGACCATCGAGGTCGCGACCTTCCGGAAGCAGGTGCCGCCCGAGACCGACACCGAGCGGAAGGCGCGGGAGGAGGCACGGGAGCGCGCCCGCCGCGAGGCCGAGGCGAGGGGCGTCCGCCCGCGCCGGCTCATCCGCGGGGACAACACCTTCGGCACCGCCGAGGAGGACGCCTTCCGCCGGGACTTCACCGTCAACGGGCTCTTCTACGACGCGTCGAGCCGCACGATCCTCGACTACGTCGACGGCATGCGGGACATCCGCAGCCGAACCATCCGCAGCATCGGCGACCCGAACGAGCGCTTCGTCGAGGACCCCGTGCGCATGCTCCGCGCGGTGGTCCTCGCCGCCCGGCTCGACCTGTCCATCGACCCCGCGATCACCGCCGCCATCCGGCGCCACCGCGGCGAGATCGTCCACGCCTCGCCGGCGCGGCTGATCGAAGAGCTCTACAAGATTGCGCGCAGCGGCGCCGCCGAGCGCATCGTCCGCGACCTCGGCTCGGTCGGCCTGCTGAGGCACGTCGCGCCCGAGCTCGACAAGGCCCGCTCCGACGCCCTGTGGCGCTCGCTGGCCGCCCTCGACCGCTATCGGCGCGGGTTCGACGACGCCCCGCCCACGCTGCGCAACGCGCTGCTGCTCGGGAGCCTCGTGTCCCCCTTCGCCGCCGTCGAGCCGCCCCGCCGACGGCGAGACCCCGAGCGTGGCGCCCAGCGCCCCCCCGAGGTCACCCTCGGCGCCCTGCCGATAGCGAAGCGGGACCTCGAGCAGCTTCGCCAGATACTCGACCTGCAGCGCCGGCTCGCCGACGAGCGTCTGTCGCCGCGGGCCCGGCGCGCGGTCATGCACCGGGCCGCGTTCGAGTCCGCGCTCACTTGGATGACGATTCACGGACAAACGCCGGAGCTCGTCGAACGCTGGCGCGCCGCCGCCACGGGAGCGGCCTCGGACGATACCGAACGCCCGCGCCGCCGCAGACGCCGGCGCCGCCGGCGCCGCCGCCCCGGATCGGGCCCCCGCGAGCCCGAGGGCGGCGGCCCCGAGGCCTGACGCCCTGCCGGAGAACGGCGGTACGAAGCGGGGTCTGCAGGATCACTCGGCCGGTCCGAGCAGGTTCGCGAGGGAGTTGAAGCCGAGGGCAACGCGGGCCAGTCCAGCCGGACCCCGGCCAATCCCGCCACCCCTCGCCGCAACCCATACCGCCGGCCCGGCTCAGTGCGGCCTCTTCCGCTGTTGCGGCCCCAGGTCCACACCCACGGGGCAATGGTCGGAGCCCGTCACCTCCGGCCAGATGAACGCGTCCCTGACCCGCGCCGCCGCGTCCGGCGAGGCAAGCGCGTAGTCGATGCGCCAGCCGACGTTCCGCTCGCGCGCCCCGCCCCACTGCCGCCACCACGTGTAGTGCCCGCCCGCACCAGGATGCCGGGCGCGGAACGTGTCGACCCAGCCCGCGTCGAGCCAGCGCGTGAGCTCGGCCCGTTCCTCGGGCAGGAAGCCGCTGGTGCGCGTGTTCGACGCGGGCCGCGCGAGGTCGATGGGCTCGTGCGCGGTGTTGTAGTCGCCGACCGCCACGACCGGCCCCTCGCGCCGAAGCGCCTCCAGCCGTTCGAAGACGGCGGCGTAGAAGTCGAGCTTGTAGGGCACGCGCCGGTTGTCCCGGTCGCGGCCGCTGCCCTTGGGAAAGTAGACCGACGCCACCGCGAGCCGGCCGAACCGGGCGACCACGAAACGGCCCTCGACGTCGAAGCGCGGCTCGCCGAGCGCCGTCTCCACCCGCGCCGGCCGCTTCCGCGAGTAGATGGCGACGCCGCTGTAGCCGGCCCGCTCCGCCGGAGAGAACGCCGCGTACCAGCCCGCCGGCGCGCGCACGCCGGCGTCGAGCTGGTGCTCGAACGCGCGCACCTCCTGGATGCCGACCACGTCGGCGCGCGACGTCTCCAGGAAGTCGAGGAACCCCTTCCGCGCGCACGCGCGCAACCCGTTGACGTTCCAGCTCACGATGCGCATGGGCAGACGCTCAGGCCCACGGGGCGACGCGCGAGCTCACGACGCGCATCACGCCGCGTCCGCGATGGCGTCGAGATAGTGCCGCACCGCCGTCGGGAGCCCGACGTCGAGCGCGTCGGCGATGAGGGCGTGGCCGATGGAGACCTCGGCGATGCCGCCGATGGCGACGAACGCCGCGAGGTTGTCGAGGTTCAGGTCGTGCCCGGCGTTGACGCCGAGGCCCAGCGTGGCGGCGTGCCGCGCCGCGCGCGCATAGGCGTCGATGGATGCGCGGGTCTCCGGGTGGTCGAGCCCGTGGCGCTCGACCAGATTCGCGTACGGCCCCGTGTAGAGCTCGATGCGGTCCGCGCCGCATGCCTTCGCTTCGTCGATCCGGTCCTCGACGGGGTCCATGAAGAGGCTGACGCGCGCGCCCCACGCCTGGTAGCGCGCGACGCTCTCCGCCACCCGCCGCGCGCGGTCGGGTTCGGAGAGATCCCAGCCGTGGTCCGAGGTGAGCTGCGCGTCGGCGTCCGGGACCAGCGTCGCCTGTTGGGGCCGGGCCGTCTCGATCAGCCGGTCGAATCCCGGATAGCCGTTCTCGCGCGGGCCCGCGGCGGGATTGCCCTCGATGTTGAACTCGACGCCCGGATGCTCGCCGGCCAGCAGCTCCGCCAGGACCTCGACGTCGGCGGGCCTGATGTGCCGCTGGTCGGGACGCGGGTGGACGGTGACGCCGTGCGCGCCGGCGGCGATGATCGTTCGAGCCGCGACGAGCACGTCGGGCCGCTCGCCCTCACGCGAGTTCCGCAGCCACGCGATCTTGTTGACGTTCACCGAGAGCGTGGTCATCGGCCTCATCCGGCGCCGGCCGCGCGCGCCGGCACCTCCAGCCCCACCAGCGTCAGGTCGTCGTCGAGCGCATCCGTCCCGCGCCAGGCGCGAACCGACTCGCGCACCGCGTGCAGCGCCTCGCCGAGCGGCCGCGCGCGCGCGGCGGCCAGCGCCGCCACCAGGCCTTCCTGGTTGAAGTCGTCGTCGGCCGGGCTCATGGCGTCGGTAACGCCGTCAGAGTAGCAGTACAGCCGGTCACCCGGCGCGAGGCGGGCGATCGTCTCGGTGTACTCCGTGCCCGGAAACATGCCGATGGGCAGCCCCGCCGCCTGCAGGACCGCCGGGTCGCCTCCGGCGGGCAGATGGACCGGTCCGGGATGGCCGGCGCTCACGAAGCGGACGGTGAGGGTCGACATCTCGATGACGCCGCCGAGGAACGTGAAGTAGTCCCAGGCCCCCGGCTCGAGCGGGAACCGCTCGTTCAGCTGGTGCGCGACGATCTCCGCGGTGTGGATGCCGCTCAGCAACGGCGTCGGCCACGCGGCGGACAGGGCCCGCGTGAGCGCGACCGACTGCAGGGCCGCCACCACCCCGTGCCCGGTCACGTCGAGCAGATAGAAGCCGACGAGACGCTCGTTGATGTTGAACACGTTGAAGCTGTCCCCGCCGAGGCGGTCGCAGGGCTCGAAGAGCCAGTCGACGGAGAGGCCGGACACCACCGTCGGCCGTCCCGGCAGCAGGGAGGTCTGGATGCTGGCGGCGGCATCGAGGTCGCGGCGGAGCCGCTCGTTGGCGCGGCGCAGCTCCCGCTCCATGCGGCGGCGCTCGGTCATGTCGCGGACCGAGGCGATCACGAGAGGGCCGTCCTCGGTCTCGATGGGGCTGAGGCTGATGTCGACCGAGAACTCGTGGCCGCTCCGGTGCCGCCCGCGCAGATCGGCTTCCCGCCCTCCCATCGTCCGGGCCGCCGGAGCCGCGGCGTAGTCGCGCCGGTGCTGCCGATGCGCGTCCCGTCCCTCCTCGGGATGCAGCACCTCGACCGGCTGTCCGACCAGCGCATGGGGCGGGTATCCGAACATCTCCTCGATCAGGTGATTGGCATAGACGATGACGCCGCGCCGATCGACGGCCACGATGGCGTCGGGCATCGTCTCGAGCAGCGCCAGGTTGTCGTGGGTCCAGTATCGCGCATCGGCCATGGGCGTTCGTTGCTCCCGCCACGCGTCCATCGCGTCATGGCCAGACAGCCCGCGCCAAACCGCTGACCGGTGGTCGAAGGGCGTGCCCGCGGGCCGTCGGCCGCCCATGGCGAAGGCCTGCTGCGGTCGGCCGTTGCGACGCGGAGGGTCCGCCGCGCGCCGGGACCGCCGGCAGCCATGGCGAAGGTCTCCGCTGCATTCGAGCGGCGATGCGACGCGGGGTTCACCACGGCCGCCAAGGGTGACGACGGGGCCACCACGACGCGCAACGTCGTCCCGCTCAAGTGTACCGCAAGGGGTCGTGCCCCGGGAGAACGCGACCGTGGCGGCTCGCGGCCCCGCAGCGCGCTCCAAGGACCGTTGGGGCCCGGGGGCTGCTACCATGCGTCGGCGCGAACGCCGCGAGCACGATGGCCCGGGAGAACGCGCCGGTGGCGGCTCGCGGCCCCGCAGCGCGCTCCGGGAGCCATTGGGGCCCGGGGGCTGCTACCATGCGTCGGCGCGAACGCCGCGAGCACGATGGCCCGGGAGAACGCGCCGGTGGCGGCTCGCGGCCCCGCAGCGCGCTCCGGGAGCCATTGGGGCCCGGGGGCTGCTACCATGCGTCGGCGCGAACGCCGCGAGCACGATGACGAAGCAGACCCCCGCCCTCCCGCCCTCGTCGCCGCCGGCGCGAGGCGCCGCCGTTGTCCACAGCATCGCGGCCACCACGCACGGCCGGTATCTGGTGGCCCGGGCCGACGGGCCGGGACCGGCGCCGCTGCTGGTCGGCTTCCACGGCTACGGCGAGCATGCGGAACGGCACCTCGCCGAGCTCGACCGGATTCCCGGGAGCGCGCGATGGACCCGCGTCGCGGTGCAGGCCCTCCACCGGCACTACAGCGAGGGCGCCCGCCACGTCGTGGGGAGCTGGATGACCCGCCAGGACCGGGAGCTCGCCATCGCCGACAACCTCGCCTACGTCCGGGCGGTGCTGAACGAGGTCCGGAAGGCGTTTCCCACCACCGGCACCCTCGTCTACTGCGGATTCTCGCAGGGCGTCGCGATGGCCTACCGCGCCGCCGCGCGGTGCGGCCTCGCCTGTCAGGGCATCATCGCCCTCGGCGCCGACTCGCCTCCCGAGCTGCGCGGAGACCCCGCCGTCGCCTGGCCGCCCATCCTCCTCGGCCGGGGCCGGACCGACACGTGGTACACGCCGGAGAAGCTGGAGACGGACCTGGCCGCCCTTCGCGCGGCCGGCGCGACCGTGGAGCCGCTGGTCTTCGACGGCGGACACGAGTGGACCGACGACTTCCGCGCCGTAGCGGGCCGGTTCCTCGCCGCGGTGGTCCAGCCGCCCGAAGCCAGCGTCCCCGGTGCGTGAGCAGCGGTGCATCCCGCCTGAGCGCGGCGTTCCCCGTCGTAGCGCCTTGTCAGGCGGGCTCGGTGCAGAGCGGCGATGCATCCCGGCTGAGCGCGGCATTCCCCGTCGTAGCGCCTTGTCTGGCGGGCTTGGTGCCCGGTGGCGCCCCTCGGGGGCCGCGCAAGGCGTGCTGGCCCAGAGCGAGGTGTAGAGCAACCGAGCGCGGACCCGGACCACCGCCGTCGGGGGCTCGCGGTACGCAAGAGGTCCTCCGTCCGCCCGTGGTACGATGCCGGACAGATGGAGCCCCCGCCATGGCGACCTTGAATGTGCCGGTTCCGCCATCACGCGGCGGCGGAGTCGTGTCCGCCCCGTCTTCCGCGAACACGCTCGAAAACGGCGACCGGCTGACCCGCGTCGAGTTCGAGCGCCGGTACGAGGCGCGCCCCGACATCAAGAAGGCCGAGTTGATCGAAGGGGTCGTCCACATGCCGTCGCCGACACGCTCCGCCAGCCACGCCCGGCCCCACGCGGCCACGATCACCTGGCTGGGAAGCTACGCGGCGTCCACCCCGGGCTTGCAGGTCAACGACAACCCCACGGTGCGCCTCGATCTCGACAACGAGCCGCAGCCGGACGCGGCGCTCCTCGTCGATCCCGGGGCCGGCGGACGGGCCCGGCTGAGCGACGACGACTACATCGAGGGCGCGCCCGAGCTGATCGCCGAAATCGCAGCCAGCAGCGCCTCGTACGATCTCCACGACAAGCTCCATGCGTACCGGCGCAACGGCGTGCGCGAGTACCTGGTCTGGCGGACCCTGGACAACCGCATCGACTGGTTCGAGCTGGCCGACGGCGCCTACCGGCCGCTTCAGCCCGATGCCGACGGCGTGATTCACAGCCGCGTCTTCCCCGGACTGCGTCTCGCGGTCGACGCGATGCTACAGGGTGATCTCGCCACCGTCCTGCGCGAGCTGCACCACGGCTTGGAGGCGGACGCCCACCGGACGTTCACGGCACGCCTCGCCGCCCGGTAGCCGTTCGGGTCCTGCGGCATGACGGAGACCGAGCTCCTCGCGATCATCCGGGCCGGCGAAGGCTCGAAGACCGGGTTCAAGCGCGACGACGTCAACCCCGAGCGGCTCGCCAAGCAGAATCGTGGCGCTGGCGAACATGAACGGCGGCCGAATCCTGCTCGGCGTGGAGGACGACGGACGGATCAGCGGAATCCGCCGCGGGAACCTCCAGGAGTGGCTGATGGACACGGTGGTCGGCCGCCACGTCACGCCGCACACGGCATGACCGTCGACAAGATGAAGGCCGGACAGCAGACGCTCCGCAACACCAACCTCGTCCGCATCCTGCGGGACTACGGCATGATGGACAACCGGGGCATGCGCATCCGCCGCAAGGTCATCCGCTGATGCGGGAGCAAACGGCCGCGAACCGGAGTTCGAAGCCGCCGACGACTACTTCAGGGTGCGCCTGCCCCGCCGGGCGGGCTGACGGCGGATCGCCATCGCGGGCCGCGAGCTACGGCAGGGCATGGGGCGCGAGTGCCTCATTGCGCTGGTAGTCAGAGCCGCAGCGCCTGCCCTCCCGAACCGAGCCGGCCCAGGAGCCGTTCGATCACGTCGCTGACCTCGCGTTGGCGCAGTATTCGAGCTTCGCGCTGACCTGTCTCGTCATCTTCACCCAGCTCGAAATGCGCGACCGCCACGGGACCGTCCTTCCGGTAGCCCTCGACCTCGGGGTCGCGGGCGAAACGACGGCGGAGAATCGCCAACGAGTTCTCGATCACGGTGCCGTGGCCGCCCTTCAGACTGTTGCGGAACATCTGCGCGGCGCTGTCGAAACCCTCGGGCCAGTGCTCGATGCAATAGACGAGGTCATGCGCGTCCTTGCGCTCGAAGCGCTGATCGAAAGCGAACGCCTTCAGGCATGTGAAGCTCACGAGATTAGCGTGCTTGACGCGTTCGACGGCGATGCCGGCGCGATCAAGGAGCTCTGCTCGAATCTCCTTGACCTGGTGCAGGTCGAAGACAATGGACGAGTGTGGGATATTGAGCGCGGAGATGGCCCCGCCCACATCCAGCGGCTGAACCCTGCCGCCGGCGATCTCGGGGGCGTCGGTGAGCAGCTCCAGGACCATCAGCGCGCCATGTTCGGTGCGGGTCTGCCACCGCCACCGAGCGGGCTGCCCCGTGTCGTTCCTGCAGGGCTCGAATCTCATCCTCCGCAGGTTCTCCTCGAGCGGGTGGTAGGCGTCCGTGTCAGCCAGGATCTGCAGACGAAAATGTGGATTGTTTTCTGTACAGTGAATATTGCAAACAGCGACTCGCTGGACCTGTTCGCCGACGTCGTCCTGGCTCCCTCGTTCCGGGAGGAAGAGTCCGACCGACGGCGGCGACAGCAGCTCGCGGCCATCGCCCGCGAGCGGGTCCAGCCCATCGGGATGGCGTGGCGCGTCTTCCCCCGCCTCGCGTACGGCGAGGGCCACGCCTACAGCCAGCCCTGAGCGGCTCGGGCACCGAGGCGACCCTGAACTCGCTCGCCCTCGACGGTCTGCGCGAGCTCCACGACACCTGGTTCCGGCCCGACAAGGCGACCCTGGTCGTGGTCGGCAACAGTTACCCTGGCCGAGCTCGAGCCCGCCCTCGAGGCACGGCCGACCCCGGCGCTGGCGGACAGGCCCTGCTGAGCGACGACGACTACATTCGAGGGCGCACCCGAGCTGATCGCCGAGATCGCCTCCAGCAGCGCCTCGTACGATCTCCGCGACACGCTCCGTGCCTACCGGTGCAACGGCGTCCGCGAGTACCTCGTCTGGCGGACCCTCGAGCACCGCATCGACCGGTTCGAGCGGGCCGACGGCGCCTACCGGCCGCTCCAACCCGACGAGACCGCCGTGATTCACAGCCGCGTCCTTCCTGGACTGCGCCTGGCGCTGGATGCAGTGCTTCGCAGGCGACCTCGCCACGGTCCTGCGCGAGCTGCAGCGCGGCTTGGGGGAGGACGCCCACCACGAGTTCGTGGCGCCCCTCGCGACGCGGCTGCCGTCCGGCGAGACGGTGGAATGACCCGGCCACGATGACGGAATGACTGCGCCCCGGAGCGAGCGGACCGTGCGGGCGCAGGGTCAGGGAGAAGAATGCCGGTCGGGCGACGCAACGCCGCGCAGAGGCCCTTCGCCCGCATCCTCCGCGGCTTCGGATTGCTCCAGCATCCTCCCGATGTAGCCGAACATCAGGGCGGCAAGTCCCGACAGAAAGAGCAGTAGCCGGATCGTCGACCTGGTCTCCCAGCTCAACTCGAGAAACGCACTCACGGTGACCGCCGGGAGCGTCGCGACGAAGTAGCCGACCCACCAGGCGCCGGCCCATGGTGGTCGGGCGCGGAACAACCCGTTTCGCAGGCCGAATGAGACGCCGAGCGCCGTGGCCCCCGCCGGGAGCCCGGTTATCGCCGCCAGCCCCAGGGCGCCCCGAAGATCTGACCCAGCGCGACCGCGACGAGCACGCCGGTTGCGAGGGCGGCGACGCTCGACCGACGAGTGAACAGCCGCGGGTCCATTCCTGTCTCCCCCCCAAGGCCGAATCTACCACGTCCTGGCGAGTGCACGGGCGTGGTAGGCTACGCATCTCGCAGACCTTGCTTTGCATTGCGCATCTCGACGGAGATGAAGGAGGAAGCTCGATGAAGCGGTTGATCCTCGCGGCGACGGCGGCGGCGCTGATCGTGTCCACGGGCGGGGCGGCGTTCGCCCAGGACGTGACGAAGTACGTGCGGTACGACTTCGACGGGCAGGTTTCGTACGGCATCCTGGACGGCGACTTCATCCACCAGCTGCGCGGCGACATCTACACGTCGGCCGAGAAGACCGGCGCGGTGGTGGCGCTCGGCGCGGTGCGCCTGCTCGTGCCGGCGGAGCCCCGCAAGGTGGTGGCGGCCGGGTTCAACTACCGGAGCCATCTCGGCGACCAGAACGTGGCGGCCGAGCCGGGGCTGTTCGACAAGCACGCGACGTCGCTCACGCCCCACGAATCGACCGTCACCTACTACGAGGGCGCCACCAACCTGCACTTCGAGGGCGAGATGGTCCTCGTCATCGGCAAGCGGGCCCGCAACGTGACCGAGGCCGAGGCGGCCGACCACATCTTCGCGGTGGCGCCGGGCAACGACATCAGCGAGCGGGTGTGGCAGGGGAACGACCTGCAGTGGTTCCGGGCGAAGGGGGCGGACACGTTCGGCCCCGTCGGCCCGGTGATGGCGCGCGGCGTCGACTACAACGACCTGCTCCTGCAGACGCGCTTGAACGGCGAGGTGATGCAGTCGCAGCGGACCGCCGACCTCATCTTCGGCCCCGAGTTCCTCGTCAGCTACATCAGCCGCTACGTCACGCTCGAGCCGGGCGACATGATCTTCACCGGCACCCCGGGCACCACTTCGGCGATGCAGCCGGGCGACGTGGTCGAGATCGAGCTCGAGCACGTGGGCGTGCTGCGCAACACCATCGGGCAGAAGGGCGCGCGGACCACGAACGACCAGTAGTCGGGCCCACCCGTATCGACCGCGGCCTCGACGGCGCGTCGGGGCCGCGGTCCGCCGTCACCGGTACAGCGGGTTCGGGTGGTCGAAGCGGCAGCCGGCGTCCCATTCGGACCGCTGGTTGCCGTGGGCGGGAATGCCGCCGGCGTCCTTGATCATGCGGGCCAGGTGCAGCAGGTTCCAGGTCATGAACGTGGTGTTCCGGTTGGTGAAGTCGTTCTCCGGCCCCCCCGAGCCCTCGTCGAGGTAGGACGGCCCCGGCCCCGCCTCACCCAGCCACGCCGCGTCGGCCTGCGGCGGAATGACGTAGCCGAGGTGCTGCAGCGAGTAGAGGACGTTCATGGCGCAGTGCTTCGCGCCGTCCTCGTTGCCGGTGACGAGGCAGCCCCCGACCCGGCCGTAGTAGGCGTACTGCCCCGCCGCGTTCAGGTGGTGAGACGCCGAGTAGAGCCGCTCGACGACCCGCGTCGCCACCGACGTCTTCTCGCCGAGCCAGATGCTGGTGCCGATGACGAGGATGTCGGCGGCGAGCACCTTCTCGAGAATCTCGGGCCAGTCGTCGCGGGCCCAACCGTGCTCGCGCATGTCCGGGTAGACCCCTGAAGCGATCTCGTAGTCGACGGGCCGCAGCAGCTCGACGCTGACGCCGTTCTTCTCGAGAATGGCGCGCGAGATGCGGATCAGCCCCTCGGTGTGCGACAGCTCGGGGCTCCGCTTCAGGGTGCAGTTGAGGAAGAGGACCGACAGGTCCGAGAAGTCCCAGCGGCTCTCCGTGCAGAGGCGTTCCTGTCTTTCGCTCAGCATCGCTTCCTTCCCATGGATTGAGGGGCGGCGACGAGGCCGCGTCGGGGCGCTGGCGCCGCGGGCGAAGCTGGCTCGGAATCCGTCGCCGGCAGCTCCGATTGCCCGCCCGGACAACCCGGCCGGTGGTTGCGCTGGTCCGTCGCGCATGCCGCCAGCCTCGTGGCACCGAACCGGGACCGGCGAGGCAACGGCACGGCCGCACAGCTCGGCAAGAGCCGCGCCACGCCGACGGAACCGGGACGGTCAGCCGAGCAGCTCGGCGGTCACCTGCACCAGCGAGAGGCCGAAGCCGACGACGGTGACGATGATCTCGGCAAGAGCCGCGCCACGTCGACGGAACCGGGACGGTCAGCCGAGCAGCTCGGCGGTCACCTGCACCAGCGAGAGGCCGAAGCCGACGACGGTGACGACGATCAGGGCCAGCGACGTCAGGAGCACCCAGCTGCTGTCCTGCCGGTCGTCGTCGAGGTTCATCAGGCTCGCGCCGATCCAGCCGGCCGCGAACCCGCCGCCGTGGGCCCAGTTGTTGATGCCGGGCATGAGGAACCCGAACACCCCGAGGATGATGGCCCACTGCCAGAGCTGCTGGGTGACGACCGAGCTCCCCCGCCGGCGCCCGTAGACGATGAGTGCGCCCAGCAGCCCGAAGATGCTGCCCGAGGCCCCGATGGTCGGCGCGCCGCTCATGAAGTTCGAGACGAGGAAGCCGCCGGCGCCGGCGAGGTTGAACAGCAGGAAGGCGCGTCCCGGGCCGTACACCTCGGTCACCGCTGGGCCGAGGTTCCGTATCCACATCATGTTGAACACGATGTGGAGCAGACCGCCGTGGAGGTAGATGGCAGTCAGGAGGGTCCACCACCAGCCGAGTTCCCGCGTGACGAAGCCGCTGGTCATGCCGAGCTGGTACAGGGCCCGGCCGCCGGGCGACAGCATCGACAGCAGCCCCCGCGACTCGAACAGCGCCTCGGGCTGCAGCAGGCACGCCACCGCGTAGAGGGTGACGCAAGCGGTGACGATGCCGGAGAACAGGTCGAGCCGCCCCCCCAGGGCCCGGCGCAGGACCGTGGCCCAGCCGAAGAGCCCCGGGCGCCACGCCCCGCAGAACGGGCACTGCTGCTCGTTGACGCCGACCAGCCGGCCGCAGTTGGGGCAGACGACCGAGCCCTGAGTCTGTCTCACCGTCTCCTCGCCCGCGTTCCCGCCGCCCGCGCTCCACTCCCGCCGGTCAGCCGTGCATCCGCTCGAACTCCGCCATGAACTCGACGAGGGCGGTCACCCCGGCCTCGGGGAAGGCGTTGTAGACCGACGCCCGCATCCCGCCGACCGAGCGGTGCCCCTTGAGCCCGGCGAGGCCCGCCGCGGCGGCCTGCTCGAGGAACCGAGGCTCGAGCGCCGCGTCCCGCAGGCGGAACGTGACGTTCATGAGAGACCGGCTCGCCCGGTCGGCGGTGCCGCGATAGAAGCCGCTCCCGTCGACGGCATCGTACAACAGACCCGCCTTGCGCCGGTTGCGCGCGTCGACCGCCTCGAGCCCGCCCTCGTCCCGCAGCCACCGCAGCACGAGCCCCGCCACGTAGATGGCGAAGACCGGGGGCGTGTTGTAGCGCGAGCCGTGCCGGGCCGCAACGGCGTAGCGCAGCATCGAGGGGAGGGTGTCCGGCCCCCGGTCGGCGAGGTCCTTCCTGACGATGACCACGGTCACCCCGGCCGGCCCCAGGTTCTTCTGGGCGCCGCCGTACAGCAGGCCGAGGCCGTCGAGCGGGACCGGCCGGCTCAGGAGGTCGGACGACGCGTCGACCACCAGGGGGGAGCCCTCCGCCGCGGGCAGGGCCGGCCACTGCGTGCCGGCGATGGTGTTGTTCGAGGTCACGTGCAGGTAGGCGGCGCCCGGCGTCCGCCGCAGCTCGCCGGGGGCCGGGATCCGCGAGAACCCGTCGTCCTCGGTGGTCGCGCAGATGTTGACCCGCCCGAACCTCTCCGCCTCGGCCGACGCCTTCTTCGCCCACGACCCGGTGAGCGCGTAGTCGGCCACCCCGTCCGGCGGCAGCAGGTTCATCGGCACCATGGCGAACTGCAGGCTCGCCCCGCCCTGCAGGAACAGCACGTGGTAGTCGTCGGGCAGCCCCGTGAGCGCCCGCAGGTCGGCCTCGGCCTGCCCGAGAATCTGCTCGAACGCGGCCGACCGATGGCTGATCTCGAGAACCGACATCCCGAGGACGGGCAGGGCCAGCAGGTCGCGCTGCGCCTCCTCGAGCACCGGCTCGGGGAGCACCGCGGGGCCGGCGCCGAAGTTGTGCACGCGGTGGGTGGGTGAAGATGACATGCTCGTACGCGCCAATGCCGCAATGCTGGAGGTGCGGGTGCCGGCAACTCGTCGCAAGATCCCCGCTGCGTTAGAGCGGCGATGCATCCAACTGGTTGCGGTTGCTCCTCGGTTCTGAAGTACGCCCGGTATTCTCTCTCTTGGCGCCCGTTCGGGCTCGGGCGTTCTTCGACCCGCTGGCGCCTTCGCCGCTCCCGGTGCAACGCGGGGTTCCGCGGGCTCCTCAGATGAGATGCGTCAGCAGGCCGTCGCGCAGCTTCGGCTCGAACCAGGTCGACTTGGGCGGCATGATGCCGCCCGCGTCGGAGACCGCGAGCAGCTCGTCCATGGTCACCGCCGCGAGGGAGAACGCGACCGCCGCCTCGCCCGAATCGACCAGCCGCTCGAGCTCGGCCGTGCCGTGAACCCCGCCGACGAACCGCACCCGCGGGTCGGTGCGGATGTCCTCGACCCGCAGCACCGGCTCGAGGAGCAGCGTTTGCAGGCGGGCGGCATCCAGCGCCGCGGCCGGGTCCGGGGCGCTGCCACCCGCGACCGGGTCCGAGGCGCCGCCACCACCCGCGACCGGGTCCGAGACTCCGCCACCCGCGCCGGGGCCCGAGGCGCCGCCACCCGCGCCGGGGCCCGAGGCGCCGCCACCCGCGCCGGGGTCCGAGGCGCCGCCACCCGTGCCGGGGTCCGAGGCGCCGCCACCCGTGCCGGGGCCCGAGGCGCCGCCACCCGCGCCGGGGCCCGAGGCTCCACCCCCGGCCACGAACGCCGACGCGCTGCCCGCGGCCGACGGGCTCAACTCGACGCGGTGCCAGCGCCCGTCGACGTACATCGCCACCGCGCCCTTGCCGGGCGTGGCCGCGTCCGCCGGCGTGACCGGCAGCCGCGCCGCCACCGACGCGAGGAACTCCTCCGGGCCGGCGCCGGCGAGGTCCGACACGGTGCGGTTGTAGGGGAGGATGCGCGTCTCCCGGTCGGGGAACGCCACCGCCAGGAGATGGTCGCGGGCGGTCGGCCCCACGCCTTCCGCGCTACGCCAAGCCAACTCGCGGCGGGCGCGGGCGGCGCTCGCCGCCCGGTGGTGCCCGTCGGCGATGTACAGGGCGGGCACCGCCGCGAAGCCGTCGACGAGGTCCGCCGTCTGCCCCGCGGTGGCCCGCCAGACCGTGTGCCGCACCCCGTCGGGGGCCTCGAAGTCGAACAGCGGCGCCCCCGCGCGGACCGCCGCGACGAGGTCGTCGATCTCGGCCCGACGGCGGTAGGCGAGGAAGACGATGCCGGTCTGCGCCCCGACCGCGGCCATGTGGTGGGTGCGGTCGTCCTCCTTGTCGCGCCGCGTCCGCTCGTGCCGCCTGATGGCGCCCGCGTCGTAGTCGTCGAGGGGGAAGCACCCGGCCAGCCCGGTCTGCTCGTGGCCCCCGTCGCGCAGGCGGTAGACGTAGAGGGCCGGCTCGTCCTCGACCATCAGCGGGGCCTCGCGCCGCAGGCGCGCCAGGTTGGCCCGGGCGGCGGCGTACACCACCGGATCGTGGGGATCGACGTGCGGCCCCAGATCGATCTCGGCCCGCGTCACGTGGAGGAAGCTGAGGGGGGCGCCGGCGGCGAGGGCACGGGCCTCGTCGGTGCTCACGACATCGTAGGGCACGCACGCGACGGCGGCGGCCGCCGCCGGGGTGGGGCGCAGGGCGCGGAACGGACGGATGCGCATTCGTGGCGGAATGGTAACGCGATGTGAGAATTCAGGCGGGCGCGCCGCCGTACCTGGCCCGGAGAGCGTCGCCTCCGGCTCCGCTCGCCGCCAACCAACCCTCCAGGAGTCCGCGCCGTTCCACGGCGACTACTCGCCCGCCAATCGTCGCCTGCGGCTCCGCTGGGCGCCCAACCAACCCTTCAGGAGTCCGCGCCGTTCCACGGCGACTACTCGCCCACCCATCGTCGCCTGCGGCTCCGCTGGGCGCCCAACCAACCATCCAGGAGTCCGCGCCGTTCTACGGCGACTACTCCTACTGCCCCCCGCCCGCCGCGAACGATCGGGGGGACTCGCGCCGGGCCAGGGCCGAGCCGGGCAGCTCGGCCTGCAGGCGGTCGCGCAGGGCCTCGAACGCGGGCATGTGGTCGGAGGGAACCGGATCGCCGGGCGGCGTGTTGCGAATCTCGACGAGCGGGTTGACGAACATGCCGTTCTTGCGGATGCGGTAGTCGAGGTGCGGGCCGGTCGAGAGCCCCGTCGACCCGACGAACCCGATGGTCTGCCCCTGCATGACCCGCACGCCGGGGCGAATGCCCCGCGCGAAGCGCGACAGGTGCAGGTAGTAGGTCTGGTAGCCGTTGGTATGGCGCAACTGCACCATGTTGCCCGAGCCGCCGCTGCGCCCCGCGAACTCGACCGTGCCCCGCGCCACCGCCTGCACCCGCGTCCCCGTCGGCGCACCGTAGTCCACCCCCAGGTGGGCCCGCCGGGTCCCGAGTATCGGATGCAGCCGCCGATACGAGAACCGCGACGTGATGCGCGGCTCGAACGGCAGGGGCGACTTCAGGAACAGGCGCTTCAGCGAGCGGCCCTCCGCGTCGTAGTACCCCGGCTCCTCGCCGGGCACCTCGAAGCGGAAGGCGGAGAGGTCGCGGCCGTCGTTGTGGAACGTCGCGGCCAGCACATCGCCGTAGGTCACGTGGACCTCGTCCCGCACGAACCGCTCGTAGACCAGCTCGAAGTGGTCGCCCGGCTGCAGCTCGGTGTTGAAGTCGATCTCGGCCGCGAACACCTCGGCCATCGACATCGCGAGCCGGATGCTGCCTCCGTTGGCGTCCATCGCGGCCGTCAGCGAGTTGTTGTCGCGGTCGATCGTGCCCCGCAGGGCGACCTCGTGGCGCTCCTTCTCGTAGTCGACGAGGGTCGCCTCGAAGCGGGGATCGGCGTCGGGGCGGCCGACCACCTGCAGGTACCGGTCGTCGTCGACGTGGTACTCGAAGCGGCGGAACGCGCCGTCGCCGCCGTAGACGAGCTTGTAGGGATGGTCGACCTGAAGGTCTCGCGGATCGAACACCGGGCGGACCGCCTCGACGAACTCGTACGACACGTCGCCCATGTCGTGCTCGGCCAGCATCGTCGCGAAGGTGGCGTTGCGCGCCACCGCGTCCTCAACGACGCGGATGTCGGGCACGAGATGGATGTCGGGACCGGCGGTGTCCTCCGGCAGCGGCGTCTCTTCGTATCCGCCGCACCCGGCGAGCACCAATGCGAGAGGGAGAACGAACCAGGAACGCTCAGCCATGCGCCACCCCAGGTGACCGACGTAAGTCCCCACGACTTCCGCGCCGGCACCTCGGAATCGGGAGACGGGTGGCCAGCGGCTGCCTATGACACACGATACAGTACCGACCCCCTTCCGCGACAGCTTTTTCTCGGAACTTCACGCCCTTTCCCGAACCTTCGCCCGGGCAGCCCGCGGCGGGCCGTCCGCTCGCCTCCCCAGCCCATCTCTCCGGCCGGATCGGCGCCTTCGCGAGGGCGGCGCCCGCCGACGGGAAGTCGGCGTCTCCGACCAACACCGTCCCCGACCGGGACCGCGTCTCCGACGAGACCCGCACGGTCGGGGACGCAGACGCCCACCGCTGTCTCAGCCGTCGGAAACGCGGCGGCGGTCGTTGAATCACGCACCGCGCCCGACGTTCAGTCATGGCGCAGCACTACCCGCCCCGCACGAGACGTACGGGAGGGCCGTGGTCCCCGCGGGGCTCGACGGCGCCGATGATCGCCGCCTGCGGGTACCCCTGGGCGACGAGCTCCGCCACGCAGGCTTCGGCGCGGTCCGCCGGCACCCCGGCGAGCAGGCCGCCCGCCGTCTGCGGGTCGTACAACAGGCGGTAGCGCGGGTCGTCGGCATGCCTCCCGGGGTCGTCGACCGCCCGCCGCAGGCGCACGTTGTGGGGATGGAGCGAGCTCAGCAGCCCCGCCCGCGCCGTCTCCAGCGCGCCGTCGAGCACCGGGACGGCGGCGAGGTCGAGCCTGGCGTCGACGCCCGACGCGCGCGTCATCTCGACGAGATGCCCCAGCAGCCCGAACCCCGTCACGTCGGTGCACGCGGTGGCCCCGTGCCGCCGCAGCGCGGCCGCGGCGAGCCGGCTCGACTGGCGCATCGCCTCGATCGCCCCGTCGATCCAGCGGCCCTTCGCCCGCATGCGCATCTCGGCCGCGAACAGGGTGCCGGTGCCGAGCCCCTTCGTCAGCACCAGCCGGTCTCCGGGGCGCAGGCCGCCCTTGCGCAGGACCGCCTCGGCGTCGACCAGCCCCGTCAGCGACAGCCCCAGGGCGAGCTCGCCCCCCTCGGAGGTGTGCCCGCCGACCAGCGCCGCCCCCGCCTCGTTGAGCACGCCGACGGCTCCCCCCAGAAGCTGCACCAGGGTGTCCTCCACCTTCCGGTCGAGCCCGAACGGCACCGTCGCCACCGCCAGCGCCGTCTGCGCCTCGGCCCCCATCGCGAAGATGTCGCCCAGGCAGTGGTTGGCGGTGATCTGCCCGAACACGAACGGATCGTCGACGATGGCCCGGAAGGCGTCGACAGTGCGGACCAGCACCTTGCCCGGGGGCACCCGCACGACCGCGGCGTCGTCGGGGGCGTCGAGGCCGAGGAGCACGTCGTCCCGTCCGACCGGCGTCAACTGCGCCAGCACGCGGTCGAGGGGCGTCGCCCCCACCTTCGAGCCGCACCCGCCGCAGCGCATCGCCGCCGTCGAGATCGCCTTCAGGTCCTCCGGCGTGGCCACGCCCGACGCGACGGCGGGGCCGGCGTCGGCGCGCATCTCCGGCAGGTCGGCGTACTTGGCCATGAACCGGCGGTCGATCCAGTCCTTCCAGCGCCACACCAGGGCGCCCTCGACCGACCACGGGCCCCGCCCGCCCACCGCGTAACGGTCTCCGGTGGACACCAGGGTCAGGAACCGGCGCTGGGGGCGGAAGGGCCGCGGCCGCCGCCCGAGGAGGGCGCGGCGCAGGTTGCGGGCGAGCGGGGCGCCCTGGCGCACCGCGAACACCCCGGCCTTCTCGCGCGGATGCCCGACCACCGCCGCGACGTCGCCGGCCGCGAACACGTCGGCGTGCGACGTCGACCGCAACGTGTCGTCGACCCGGATGAACCCCTCGTCGTCGACCGCGAGGCCGGCGGCGCGGGGCCAGGGCGGGGCCCCGGCCTGCGTCACCCAGAGGACCTCGTCGAGCGCCACCGCCGCGCCGTCGCCGAGGACCACGGCGCCGTCGCGCACCGCGGTCACCGGCTGCCCCAGGTGCACGTGCACGCCCCGCGCCTGCAGCACGCGCTCGAGGCGCCGCCGCGCGCCGGGGTTGTGGGTGGGCAGAATCGCCGCCCCGGCCCCGAACAGATGCATCTCGGGGACCGGCCGGTCCGAGCCCGCCAGCATCTGCCGCAGGGCGAACTGCACCGCCAGCAGCAGCTCGACCCCCCCGGCCCCCGCCCCCACCACCCCGATGCGAACCGGCACGCCGGCGGACAGGACACGGGCGCGCAGCCGCGTCCACCGCTCGACGAAGCGGCTGATGGGCTTGACGGGTATCGCGGCCTCCGCCGCCCCCGGCACCCCGCGGAACGCGGGGGTGGAGCCGACGTTGATCGACAGCAGATCGTAGGGCACCGGCGGTCGCCCCTCGCAGCGCACCTCGCGCCGATCGAGGTCGAGCCCCACGGCCGGCTGGTGGTAGAGGCGGGCGCCCGCGAACCGGGCCAGTCGCGCGAGGTCGATGTGCACCTCGTCGAACGTGTAGTGGCCGGCCACCAGGCCCGGCAGCATCCCCGAGTAGGGCGTGTGGACGTCGCGCGCGATCAGGGTGATGCGCACCCCGGGCACCGGCCGCATGCCGAACCGCTTGAGCACCGCGACGTGGGTGTGCCCGCCCCCGATCAGCACGAGGTCCTTGACGACGGGCACGGTGGAGTCGTTCATCGGCACGGGCTCCGGGACGCCCTGGCCAGGACCCGGGCCGCCGCGCCCGCGAACACGCCGGGGGGCGGCAGCAGGCTGAGCACCAGGAACGCCTCGCGCGGGAAGTCGAAGAAGTAGCCGGGATGCACGGAGACCCCGTCGCGTTGGAGCAGCTCGACGACGAGGGCCTCCTCCGAACGGAGCGCCGGCACCTGCACCACAGCGTACCATCCCCCCTCGGTGCGCAGCACCCGGCACGCGGGAAACCCCTCCGCCAACCCGTGCAGCGCCGCGTGGTTGGCCCGCACGCGCTCGAGAATCGCCTTCGCCACGGGACGCGACCGCCGGAGCAGGGCGCCGGCCGCGAGCTGCACCGGGGTCGCCACCGAGAGATAGGTGTCGCAGACCAGCTCGAGACGGTCGCGGGCGCCGGCGACCAGCGCGTCCGGCCCGCCCAGCAGGATCCACCCCAGCTTGAGCTGCGGCAGCCCCGCCGACTTCGACAGCCCGCCCAGGGTGAAGGTGAGCACCTCGGTGTCGCCGACCAGGGCGCCGGGGCGTCCCGCCGCCGGCTCGTCGACAGGGTAGTCCGCGAACACCTCGTCGCTGATGATCGCCAGCCCGTGCCGCAACGCGACCTCGCGGACCGCGGCCAGCTCGTCGCCCCGCACGAACGAGCCGGTCGGGTTGTTGGGGCTCACGAGCAGCACCGCCCGGGTCCGGGCGTCGACCATCGCGGCCAGGCCGTCGACGTCGACCTGCCACCGGCCGTGATGCTCCAGCCGGTAGGGCCGCGCCGCGACGCCGTCCAGGCGAGTCAGGTGCTCGAAGAGCGGATAGCTCGGCTGGGGGACGAGCACCGCGTCTCCCGGGTCGCACAGCAGCTTGAACAGCAGCCCGTACGCCTCGCTGGTGCTCGCCGTGAGGACGACCCGCTCGGGATGGACCGGGGCGCCCCGCCCGGCCAGATGCGCGGCCACCGCCTCGCGGGCGGCGGGCAGCCCGAACGGCGCCGGATCGTAGACCCGGGCATCGGGCGAGGCCAGGGGCGCAAGCAGGTCGGGGGGATACGGCAGCTCGACCCGGGTGGGGTTCGACGCGGTCAGATCGACGAGGGGCCGGCCCTCGGACCGAAGGCGGGCCAGCTCGCCCGCGACGCGATTGGCCCGCAGAGCGGGCACGCGGCCGGAGAACATGCGACAACCGTACCGCGAATCCGCCTGGCGCGCCGAAGTCGACGGCGCCGCCGACCGCCGACCGGCCCTCGTCATGGTGCGCCGCCCACAGGACCACTCTCGTCGTCTGCCGGAGCGGGACGGCGTCGGAGCCGACGCGCGCGCGGACGTGACCGAACGTTGCGCCAGGAGTCGGCGCCGTAGTGCGGCGCGGGCTCCTGGGGTTGGCTGGGCGCCCGGCGGAGCCGGAGGGGACGATGGGCGGGCCAGGCTCTGTTCGTGATCCGGCGTGTCCGACCGCTGGTTTCTCGTCCGGGTCTGGCGTACGATGGCCCGGAGTACATCGCGCCGGCAACCTGGAAGGCAGTCACATGCAGCGAATCCCCATGCCCCGACTCCCGTTCCGCGATACCCGCCGGGCGGCGGCGGCCTCCCTGCTCGCGGCCCTGACCCTCGGCCTCGCCGTACCCGGCCTCGCGCAGGAGGCGACCGGCTACCTGACCCCGCCGGCGGAGATCGTCGACATCCTCGACGCCCCGCCGACCCCGCAGGTCATCGTGAGCCCGAGCCGCGACACCGTGGCCCTGCTCGCGCGGCCGGCGATGCCGTCGATCGCCGAGGTATCGCGCCCCATGCTGCGCATCGCCGGCTACCGGCTCAACCCGCGGACCAACGGCCCCCACACCTCGGGCGGCGTGAACCGCGTCACCGTGAAGCGCATCGACGACGGCACGGAGCACGTGTTCGACGCGCCGCGCGAGACCTCGCTCGGCGACTTCGAGTACTCGCCCGACGGCTCGTACCTGCTGTTCACCCTCACCCGCTACAACGGCATCGAGGCGTGGGTGATGGACACGGCCACCGGACAGCCCCGCCCCATCAGCGACGCGTCCGTCAACGCCGCCTGGGGCAACCCCTGCGACTGGCTCGACGAGGGGTCGACCGTCCTGTGCCGTTTCAAGGCCTCCGCCCGGGGGGCGCCCCCCGCCCCGCCCGAGGCGCCGGCGGGCCCGAACATCCAGGAGCACCAGGGCGGCGCGGCCCCCATCCGCACCTTCCAGGACCTGCTGCAGAACGCCCACGACGAGGCGCTGTTCGAGTACTACTTCACCAGTCGGATGGGAACCATCGACCTCGCCACGGGCCGCCGCACCGCCGTCGGCCAGCCGGGGCTCTATCAGCAGGTCAGCGCCTCGCCGAGCGGCGAGCACCTGCTGACGGTCGAGGTCGAGCGGCCCTTCTCGTGGCTCGTCCGGGCCAGCAGCTTTCCCAAGGACGTGACGGTGCGGAACCGCAGCGGCGAGATCGTGGCCTCGATCGCGCGGCTGCCCCTCGCCGACGCCGTTCCCATCGGCGGGGTCCCCACCGGGCCGCGCCGCTTCACGTGGGACCCCACCCGGCCCGCCACCCTCGTCTGGGTCGAGGCCGAGGACGGGGGCGACCCGCGGGCCGAGGTCGCCCACCGCGACCGCGTGCTCGCCCACGCCGCGCCGTTCGACGGCGAGCCGGCCGAGATCGCCCGCACCGAGCACCGCTTCAGCGGCATCGCGTGGACCGCGGACGGCACGGCGCTGCTGACCGAGAACGACCGGCCCACCCGGTGGACACGGACCACGCTGCTCGCCGCCGACGGAGAACAGCGGGTGTTGTGGGACCGCAGCACCGAGGACCGCTACGCCGCCGCCGGCAACCCGGTCGGCGTCGCGCGCCCCGGCGGGCGGGTCATCCGCCAGACCGGCGGCGCCATCTACCTGGTCGGCAACGGCGCCTCGCCCGACGGCGACCGCCCGTTCCTCGACCGGCTCGACCTCGCCACCCTCGAGAGCGAACGCCTGTTCCGCAGCGCCGGCGACGCCTACGAGGTCGCCCTGGCCCCGCTGTCCGACGACGGCAGCCTCGTGCTCACCCGCCGCGAGACGCGCACCGAGCCGCCCAACTACCTGGTCCGGGACCTCGCCGGCGACACCGTGCAGCCGCTCACGGCCTTCGAGGACCCCGCGCCGCAGCTTGCCGGCATCTCCAAGGAGCTCATCACCTACGAGCGCGCCGACGGCGTGCAGCTCTCCGGCACCCTCTACCTGCCGCCGGGTTACCAGGATGGCGACCGCGTCCCCATGCTCGTGTGGGCCTACCCCCGCGAGTACGTCGACCCCCGGCTCGCGGGCCAGGTCACCGGCTCGGACAACCGGTTCACGGCCATCCGGGGCGCCTCGCACCTGCTGTTCCTGACCCAGGGCTACGCCGTCTTCGACGGCCCGACGATGCCCATCATCGGCCCCGGCGAGACCGCCAACGACACCTACGTCGAGCAGCTCGTGGCGAGCGCCCAGGCCGCCGTCGACACCGCCGTCGCGCTGGGCGTGACCGACCGCGACAACATCGGCATCGGCGGCCACAGCTACGGCGCGTTCATGACCGCCAACCTGCTCGCCCACTCCGACATCTTCCAGATGGGCATCGCCCGCAGCGGCGCCTACAACCGCTCGCTGACCCCCTTCGGCTTCCAGAACGAGCGCCGGACCTTCTGGGAGGCGACGGACATCTACGCCGCGATGTCGCCGTTCTTCCACGCCGACAAGCTCGACGAGCCGATCCTGCTCATCCACGGGGAGATCGACAACAACTCGGGGACGTTCCCCATCCAGTCTGCCCGGATGTACATGGCCCTCAAGGGCCACGGCGGCACCGTGCGCTACGTGACCCTGCCCAACGAGTCGCACGGCTACATCGCGCGCGAGTCGGTGCTTCACGCAGTGACGGAGATGCTGAACTGGGCGAACCGCCATTTGCGGCGCGGGGGCGCAACGACGGGTGTGAGTGGGCCGTAGTAGCTAAGCTGCTCTACCGGGCCCTCGTTCTCCGCGGCGATGACCCGTCCTCCAGGCCCACCGACTTCGGCCGCGGGCACGGGGCCGCTTCGCATCTGCCGCGACACTTCCTGGCTCTGCCGCCCCCGGCCCCGCGACTCCTCGGACGCCGAGGCTGCGACCCGCCCTGGAGGAGCGCGCCCCACCTCACGCGGCTTGATTCCGAACAACTGTTTCGCCTACGATCAAGGACTGACACGGTAAATGACCGATTTCGTCGCTTCCCGGCCGCCCCGCCCCGACTTCGCCGACCCCCCGGTCATCGAGGTTGCTCTCTCCGTCGGGTTCGATCCACTGGCCAGCTACACCAACGCCCACGCCGGCCTCTTCTGGCAACGCTTCAAGGGGACATTCGCCACCGTACAGGAACATCCGCCATTCGCTATCCCCTTTGTGAACGACTCCAACGAGCCTGCGCCACACGAGCTCCAAATCGTTGGCGGTGCTCCCCCCATACGGACTTGGCTGGTTGCTTCCGACGGCGACGAACTCCTGCAACTGCAGCGCGACATATTCGCTTACAACTGGCGCAAGACTGTACCGACACAGCCGTACCCTCGCTACGAAACAGTGCGCAGCCGATTCCAAGAGTACTTTCGCGCCTTCATCGACTTTGCCGGGAGCGAAGACTTGGGAACTGTTGTTGGGCCCAAGAGTTGTGACATCAGTTACGTCAATCACATTCCCCTTGGCGAGCACATGCCGACCGCCGGTGATCTGCAGGAGCTGGTGCTACCATGGACTTCTCGGAACACGGCCTTCTTGCCCAAGCCTGATCGCGCCCTGCTCTCCCTTGGATTCGTCATCCGGGACGATAACGACAAATTTGCCGGGCAACTGACCGTAGACGCCAAACCGGCATATCGTCGATCGGATCGCGCTGGCATCGTCGTGCTGTCGATGACGGCTCGCGGCAAGCCAATTGGCACAGGAATTGACGGGGCCCTGGCGTTCTTTGATTTGGGACGCGAGTGGATAGTGCGCGGCTTTACCGATCTCACGACACCCAAGATGCACGCGCTGTGGGGACGGAACCGATGACCGCAAGCCTCGCAACAATGCTGGAAGATGACGCGTCCCCCGCGGGTGGGCGGTCTGGCTTCCCCAGTGTCATCCGTGATCTGGCGTTGGTCTCTGCGTTGTCATCGCCAACCGCATTTGCCGCCGACGCACCACCCACCACTCGAGTGGCAATAGAGACTGTAGTCGCGGCTGCAGACCAGGAGTTCTTGTCGCTCGCTGCGGAACCCGTATCGGTAACCGTTCTCGACCACGTCGAGACCCGGAGTGCGGCCCTATCCGGCTGGATCCGGGATCTTGATGAGCTCTGCAAGGAGGCCGACCAGCAGAACTGGGACGGTGAGGGTGCCGCTCCCGTGCAGGTGGGTGCGCGCCGGTATGCTATTGCTCTTGTTGCCGAACTCGCCGAGGGAACGCGCTTTCCGGAAGTTGCGATAGACCCGGACGGCGAGATCTCCCTCGGGTGGGAGGTCGGCAACCAAGTTTTCTCAATCAGCATCAGCGGCGTGGGCCGTTTCTCGTACGCTGGGTTGTTCGGAACGGGCGACTGTCATGGCACGGAGTGGATGGTGGAGCAGGTTCCTGTTGAGGTTACGCATCAACTGGATCGACTTCTACTGGCGCTCCGAACGTAGCGTGGGCCCAACGGAGACCATTTCTCGGTTCCTTCGACACCGCTCCGACTACCGGACCCATCCTCAATTGGTCGCCAAAGAAAGGGCTTTTCTCCCCCACAAGAGCGGCGCCGATGCGCCACTGGCGACTTCTACGTTCATGATTGGTAGGCTGCGCAGTGGAGACATTTGGCGGCTGGGCCGGTATAGGCTCATGGGTGTGAGTCTACATGGTAGAGCCGACCTCGTCACCGAACAGGTGACAGCGATCGGCCTCAGGCTTGACGCGGACAGCAGATTCCGTCGGCATGTCGACATCGTCGGATGGGCGGACCAAAAGGCCCGCCAGAAGCTCCAGGCACAGAAGTTGGCCCGGGCGTGTAAAGTCAATCTTGCGCCGCCGCGAAGCGTTCCAGCGGGCGAGGTGGCTTCGAACCCGACTGCGGGTGCACCTTGACGCGGACAGTAGCGTGGCTTGGCATCGACTCGAGATCGTCCGACGGTCCTCCGTTCGCGTAACTCCTGCACGGCACCATCTACCTCACCGTCAACGTCACCTCGACCGATGGCGGCTCACGGCGCCCCGCGTCTACGGCTCGGGCTGCCCGCTCTCGGCCTCGTCGAGCAGCGAGGTGACGTCGACGGCGACCCCGTCCAGCAGGGGAGACGTCGCCGTGTCTCCACGAGCGAAGACGCCGTGCTCGACGTAGGCGTTGCCGGCGAGCGTGAGCACGGACACCGTTTCGCGGTCGGGATCGACGATCCAGTACTCGGGGACGGACGCCTCCGCGTAGTCGGCGCGCTTCACAACGAAGTCGCGGGCGAGGTCGTCCGGGCCGACGATCTCCGCCACCAGGTCCGCCCCGAGCCAGAAGCGGTCTCGACGGCGCGAATCGGACCGGTCGCGGAGCAGCAGCAGATCGGGCTCGCGGAACTTGCCCTCGCGAACGCGCATCCGCAGTCCCGAGGTCACGACGACGCCGTTGCTCGGTGACTCCTGCACGTGGGCGAAGAAGAGTCGATAGAGGAACAGCAGGATGACCTGGTGCCTTTCGGTCGGCCTGGGCAGTACTTCGACGCGGCCGTCGGTGAACTCGATGAGGCGGCGGGTGCGGTCCGTGAGCCACAGGTAGTGCTCGTCGCTCCAGGAGCCCTGAGACGGCATGGCGCCGCTCAGGACGGCGTTCAGCGCGTCCTGGGACGTGGCTGCCGCAGTAGTTGCTTGCGTCATCACATGTTCCCGACGAGTGGCGATCACGAGCTGCTTCACCACAGGTCGCGCGGTGACGCTCTCCGACGGGTCCGCGCCGGTCGTCAGGGGCCGGAGGCACCGAGCATTCGCTCGGCGACGCGGCGGGCGAGACGCCGGGAATACCGGGCCGGCTCTCGCGGGTCGCCGCGGGTGCAGAAGGGGGCGAGATCGGCGGCGGTCAGCCCCGGGAGGACGGCGCTGGCCGGGACCGACCGGAAGCCCTCGGCGACATCCGCATCGGGTGTCCAGATGCTGACACCATCCTTCCGATGCGACGTCCACGCCTCCTTGACACCCATCCGGAAGTAGGGGGCGAGCTTGTAGCGCGACCGGCGGCTGCGGTCGATCTCGACGACGAGGTCGGGCGGCGGCAGGCCCGCCCTGACGTCGAGGGACCCGTCGACCCGCCGGACGGCCCGTTCCGCCTCGGGGTCGAGATAGAGGCTGGCGTCGGCCTCGAAGGCGCCGTCGTCGCTGATCAGGCGAAGGGCGCCGGCCGGCGTCCACGAAACCTCGCGGCCCCGGTCGGCGAGCGCGTCGGTGATGCGTGCGAACAGCTCGGCGATTCGCGAGGCCGGGCCTTCGTGCGCGAAGCCCGGCTCGGCCACGAACTCGGCGAGCCCCGTGTGCTCGTCGTACCGGCAGCGGGGCGCGTCGTCGTGGTCGGTCAGCCGGTCGAAGAGCCCGCGGGGCATCGCAACCTCGATCCGCACCGGGGCATCGGGTCCGCCGGCGGGCGCCGGCTCGCTGACCGGCAGGCGAACGACGTCGGGGCCGGCGGCCGGCGGGACCATGTATTCAACGTAACACAACGCCGCCGGATCCGCCGGCCCTGCGACGCGGCCGCCCGGAAACGGTCGCCCAAGGAATCCAGATGCCGGCAGGTCGATCCCGGGGGGAAACGACCTTTACGCCGCGGGGCCATCGAGTTCACTCGGGAGCTGCCGGGTCGTCATCGGTCGTCACCCCGACCTGTCGCCGAGTGGCGGCCACGCGGACGCCCTCGGTGAACACCGAGGCAGGCTCAGGTCGTGACGCGATGTCCACTCTGTCCGCAGGCCGGCCCGGCACCGTCTCCAGGAGCTCCAGGACCACCGTCGCACTCATCGCTCACCGAACGACTCCGCGTGCTACGCTGGCCTCATCCCGACCAGATCACCGACATGCAGTACGACGCCCTCCGAGCTCTGGAGCTCCTGAAGCAGGGCACGGGGCGGCAGGACACCCGGTTCCGCGACGGACAGGAAGAAGCCATCCGACACCTCGTCGAGGGCCGCCGCCGGCAGCTCCTGGTCCAGAAGACGGGATGGGGCAAGAGCTTCGTCTACTTCATCGCCACGCGGCTGCTGCGCGAGGCAGGTCTGGGGCCGACCCTCCTCGTCAGCCCCCTGCTGGCGCTCATGCGCAACCAGATCGCCGCGGCCGAGCGGATGGGCGTCCGCGCCGAGACGATCAACTCGGACAACCAGGACGAGTGGAACCGCGTGGAAGAGGCGACCCGCGCCGGCACGGTGGACATCCTGCTCATCTCCCCGGAACGGCTGGCGAACGAGCGCTTCCGCGAGCAGGTGCTGGCGGACGTCGCCGGGCGCATCGCCCTCCTCGTCATCGACGAGGCCCACTGCATCTCCGACTGGGGCCACGACTTCCGCCCCCACTACCGACTGATCGAGCGCATCGTGCGCGACCTGCCGCCCAACCTCCGTCTGCTGGCGACCACGGCCACCGCCAACGCCCGCGTGATGGCCGATCTCGAGGCGATTCTGGGACCCGACCTCGAAGTGCTCCGGGGCGATCTCGACCGGCCGTCCCTGTCGCTGCAGACCATGCGAATGCCCGGTCAGGCCGAACGGCTCGCCTGGCTGGCCGAGCGACTGCCGGCGCTGACGGGGAGCGGCATCGTCTACACGCTGACGGTACGCGACGCCGGGCTGGTGGCGGAATGGCTCCTGTCCCGCGGCATCGAGGTGGCGGCCTACACCGGCGAGACCGGCCCGAACCGGCATGCGCTCGAGCAGGCGCTGCTCGACAACCGGGTGAAGGCGCTGGTGGCGACCACGGCCCTCGGCATGGGCTTCGACAAGCCGGACCTGGCGTTCGTCATCCACTACCAGACCCCCGGCTCCGTCGTGGCCTACTATCAGCAGGTGGGCCGCGCCGGCCGGGCGCTGGAAGCCGCCCGCGGCGTGCTGCTCGGCGGCGGAGAGGACACCGAGATCACGAGCTACTTCATCAGGAGCGCGTTCCCCACGCGAGAAGAGGCGGAGCAGGTCCTGGCGGCGCTGGAGGCCTCCGACGAGGGGCTGACGCAACGCCAGATGGAGACGGCGGTCAACGTCAGCGCGAGCCGGATTCAGAAGACCCTCCAACTGCTGTCGCTGGAATCCCCCGCACCCATCGTCAAGCAGGGCTCGTCGTGGCAGTTGACCGCGGCGGCGCTGAGCGACGCCTTCTGGGATCGTGCGGAACGCCTCACGGCGCTGCGTCGAGACGAGCAGGCGGACATGCAGGAATACGTCCGCCTCTCCTCCGGCCACATGGCGTTCCTGATCCAGGCCCTCGATGGAGACCCGCGGGGCATCCCGCCGCCGCCGCTGCCGCCTCTGTCCGACACATGCAGTCCGAAGATGGCGGCCGAGGCGGTCGCCTTCCTGCGCCGCTCGAGCCTGCCGGTCGAACCGCGACGGCAATGGCCCCCAGGCAAGCGCATCGACCCGGAACACCGGGCGCAGCCGGGAAGGGTGCTCTGCGTCTGGAACGACGCGGGGTGGGGACAGTCGGTCAGTCGCGGTAAGCTGCAAGACGGGCGGTTCTCGGACGAGCTGGTCGGCGCGTGCGCGGGGTTGGTGCGCGAGTGGCGCCCGGACCCGCCGCCGGCCTGGGTCGCCGCGGTTCCGTCACTGCGGCATCCGCATCTCGTGCCCGACTTCGCCCGCCGTCTCGCCGATGCGCTGGACCTGCCGTTCAGCGTCGTGCTGAGGAAGACGGACAGTCGGCCCGAACAGAAGACGATGGAGAACAGCGACCGTCAGGCCCGCAACGTCGTCGGTTCGCTGGCCGTCGCCGAAGACGCCATCCTGACCGGACCCGTGCTGCTGGTCGACGACGTCGTGGACTCCAAATGGACATTCACCGTCGCCGCCTGGGAGCTGCGCCGGCGGGGATGCGGCCCCGTGTGGCCGCTCGCGCTCGCGAACGCGGGGGGCCGGTCATGAACGACGCCCCCTCTCCGAACACGCGGGCGATTCTTCTGCTGACCGCGCCCCTGGTCATCGGACGGGCAAGGCCATTGTCTTCCAAGCCTCTGGCGGCGGGCGAGTACAACCGTCTCGCCCACCGGCTCCGGGAGTTGAGGCGCCAGCCCGCCGACTTGCTCGGCGATGACGCGCGGGCGCTACTGGAGGAATGCCGCGTCGATCTGGATCCGGAAAGGGTGTGCCGGTTGCTCGACCGGGGGTTCCTCCTCAGCCAGGCAATGGAGCGCTGGCGCACGCGCGCGCTCTGGGTCACGAGCCGCGCGGATGCGCAGTACCCGAGGCGACTGAAGAAGCGCCTGCGAGAACAGGCCCCGCCGGTGCTGTACGGTTGCGGCAGCCGAGCGGAGCTGGACTCGGGGGGGCTGGCCGTCGTGGGCTCCAGAAACGTGGACGACCACTTGATCGCCTACACCGAGAACATCGGTCGACTGGCCGCCGGCGCGCGGCTCACGCTGGTCTCGGGGGGCGCCCGCGGCATCGATCAGGCCGCGATGCGTGGCGCCCTCGACGCCGGCGGGGCGGTGGCGTGCGTCCTCGCGGACGGTCTCGAGCGGGCCGCCACGCGGCGGGAGCACCGCGACGCGCTGATGAACGGCCGACTGGTCCTGATCTGCCCGTACGATCCTGCCGCCGGCTTCCTCGTCGGACACGCGATGCAGCGCAACAAGCTCATCTATGCGCTCTCGGACGCAGCGCTGGTCGTCAGCGCGGAGTTCGAAAAGGGTGGAACCTGGGCCGGAGCGGTCGAGCAACTCGACCGGCATCGATTCGTTCCCGTCTACGTCCGGGCCACTGACGAGATGGGTAGAGGTCTCGACGCGTTGTTGTCGCGCGGAGCGCGTCGATGGTTGAATCCCGACAGCCCTGCGGCTCTGGGCTCTCTGCTCCGCGAGGCCGGGAACAATCAGGATCGAGCGGACGACGTCCAGCCCCCCGAAGAGGCGACGCCGAAGCCGGTAGTCGAGCCTGGTTCCAGGGACGGTTCGACTCCGGCCGACAGGTTGCTTGCCAGGGTGAGAGAACTGCTGGCGCGATATCTGGAAGAGCCGACCAGCGAAGCGGAGGTAAGCGTAGCGCTCGGCGTTCAGAAGAACCAGGCCCGAGACTGGCTGAAGAAGCTGGCGGCCGCCGGGGTGATCGAGGAGCTCTCCAAGCCCGTGAGGTATCGAGCAGCTGACGCCGCGCATGCCGCCCAATCGGAGTACGGAGGCGCTCTCAGGCCCGCGGAGGCGCTGTTCGCCAGTGCGAGAGAACTGTTGTTGCGGTACCTGCAGGAACCCGGGACCGAGGCCGATGTCGCCAAAGCGTTCGACATTCGGAGGCTTCAGGCGCGTAGTTGGCTGAAGAGGCTGCTGGCCGATGGAGGGATCGTGAGAATCTCCAGGCCCGTCGGCTATCGAGCCGCCACGGCCGCATGCTCCACGCCTCTGTTTCCCACCGCCGGGTGAGGACACGTTGAGCCCGACATGAATCGGTTGTCCGCTACTTGGCGAAGAACATGACCACGACCCTCGGCCGATCCCCGCTCGTGGTGTTCCTCCTCCTGGGGGCAAGTGTGTTCGCCGTCGACCGGTGGCTGGATGACGCCGGGGCGGGCCGCGTCGTGACGGTGACCGAGGAACAGCTCGGGGCCATCCGCGAGCGGTGGGCGGCGCAGTGGGGGCGGCCGCCGACGGGACGGGAGCTCGAGGGACTGATCGACGAGGCGGTGCGCGAGGAGATTCTCTACCGTGAGGCTCAGCGGCGGGGCCTCGACCGGGGCGACGCCATCATCCGCCGCCGGCTCGCGCAGAAGATGACATTCCTGCTGGAAGACAGCGCGGCGGCCCCGTCGACGGGAACGGCCGCGACCGGAGACATCGAGACGTACTACGCGGACCACGCCGAGCGGTATCGGGAACCGCGCCGCACCACGTTCCGGCACGTCTTCCTGAGCCGCGAGCGACGAGGCGACCCGGCGCGCGACGCGGCCGCCCTGCTCCGCGAGTTGCGTGCGGGCGGCAGTGCCTGGCGGCAGCTCGGCGACGCCTTCCCGCTGCTGCGGGAGTACGCCGGCCGGACCGACCAGGAGATCGCGGAGCTGTTCGGGGGCGGGTTCGCGATGGCCCTGCCCGCTCTGGCGGCGGGCACGTGGCAGGGGCCGGTCGAGTCGGCGCACGGCCTTCACCTGGTCGAGGTCATCGGCCGTGCCGAGCCACGGCTGCCGGCCCTCGACGAGGTTCGGGAACGGGTGGCGGAGGATCTGCTGGAGAGCCGCCGCCGCGACCGCCACGAGGCCGCCTTGCAGACGCTCCGCGAACGCTACGAGATCCGGATGCCGGACTCCGTGGAGACCGAAGGGGAGCCGCGGCGCGCCGGTGAACCGGAGCCGCAATGACCATGGCGAACCATCCGCCGCGGGAACTTCGATTACGGGGCTGGGTGCTGGCGCTGCTTGGCGCGGCCGTGCTCCCGTCCGCGCTCGTGGCCCACGAGGTGCGTCCCGCCTACCTCGAGCTGACCGAGGTATCGGCGGGACGCTTCGAGGTGCTCTGGAAGCAGCCCGTGCTGGCCGACGCCGAGCCGGGGCTGGTGCGCCGGCTGCCCCTCCGGCCGGCCTTCCCGGCCCAGTGCCGCGAGGCGGGCCGGGCCCTGCCCGAGCTGACTGCAGCGGCGTTGCTCGAGCGCTGGACCATCGACTGCGGCGCCGAGGGGCTGGGGGCCGCGCCCATCGAGATCGCGGGCCTGCCCCGCACCCTCACCGACGTCCTCCTGCGCGTGCGCTTCGCCGACGGCGCTTCGGTCGACCACCTCCTGCGGCCGGAGGCGCCGCGCGTCGTGGTGTCGCCCGAGGGGGGCGGAGGGATGGCGGTGCCCGCGTACCTCCGGCTCGGGGTCGAGCACCTGCTCTTCGGGTTCGACCACATCCTGTTCGTCATCGGCCTGATGTTCCTCGTGCGCCGGCCGCTGCAGCTCGTGCAGGTGGTGACGGCGTTCACGGCCGCGCACAGCATCACCCTCGCCCTGTCGACCCTCGGCGTGCTGACCCTGTCGCAGCGACCCGTCGAGGCGGTCATCGCGCTGAGCATCCTGTATCTCGCGGTCGAGCTGGCCCGCGACGCCGGAAGGGCCGGCCACGACCATCACGCGAGCGGAGCGGCCGCCTCCGCCGGGGCGGGCGGTGCCGGCCGCGACCGTCACGCGAGCGGGGCGGGCGGCCCCGCCGGCGCGGGCTTCTCCCTGGCCCGTTCCCCGTGGGCCATCGCCTTCGGGTTCGGCCTGCTGCACGGGTTCGGCTTCGCGGGGGCCCTGGCCGACATCGGGCTGCCCGAGCAGGCGCGGGCGATGGCCCTGCTGCTGTTCAACGTCGGGGTCGAGATCGGCCAGTTGATGGTTGTCGGCGTCCTGCTCGCCCTGCTCTACGGGCTCCGCGTCCGGCGCGTGCCGGTGCCCGCCGCCGTCGCGCTGGCCCCGATAGTCGTCATGGGCACCGTCTCCGCCTACTGGTTCCTGGAGAGGGTGCTGACGATGATTCCGCCTGTCCGTTAGCCGACCGGTGAGATGAAACGCGCGGCGCAGCCTACCGGCGGGGGCTTCGGGCGCCAAGGGCCGGTGCGAAGGCGTGAGAAAAGCACCTCGGCGTGATGGGTGACGGTGGAGCGGCGCTACGCCGCGAACGAACGCAGCCCGGCAGGATCGCCACCGGCGGGAGTCGGGTTGGCACAGGCGGCAATGCAGCCGCCTGTGGGTGCACGACACGATTGTTGGATGACCGCCCTCAGCCCGCACAAGCCAGTCGAGCGCCTGCAGTTTTCGGTGTGGTGCTCGGCGCCGTCCAACTTTCTTGTCGTGCACCTGCCCCCTGTCGCCGGCTCCAGCGAACGGGTCGGACTGCTGTAGGATGGGTCGGCCGGGCAACGGATCCGCGAGGCGGCGCCCGGGCCAGGGAGGTCTCATGCCACGTCACGCGCGTCGCCCCGGAAAGTCCCTCACGCCGTTCCCGCGCGCCGCGGCGGCGATCGCGACGACCGCCCTCGTCGGCCTGACCGCCGCGGGCTGCGCCGGCGACGGCGGTGCGATTGTGCAGGCGTCGCAGCCGGGCGACGGCGCCGCCGCCCCCACCGCGGCCGAGCCGAACCCCCTGCGCAACGCCTACTTCGGCGACCTCCACACCCACACCAACTTCTCCTACGACGCGTTCCTCAACGGCACCCGCGCCACGCCCGACGACGCCTATCGGTACGCGAAGGGCGGGGCCCTGACCCACCCCGCCGGGTTCGAGGTCCAGCTCGACGCGCCGCTCGACTTCTACGCGGTCACCGACCACGCCAGCTTCCTCGGCATGCTGCCGGCGCTGATGGACCCGGCGCGGGACGTCTTGCACCCCGCCGGTCCGCTCGTGGCCGACGTCGTCTCCGGGAACGTCACGGGGGCCACCGCCGCCGAGACGCGGCGCGACATCCGCGCCTACACCCTCGGGCTGAGCGAGCCGCCGCACGACACGGACGTGGTCCGCTCGGCCTGGCGCGAGACCGTCGAGGCGGCCGAGCGCCACAACGACCCGGGCCGCTTCACCACCTTCGTCGGCTACGAGTTCACGGGCAGCCCCGAGAACCAGAACCTGCACCGCAACGTGATCTTCCGCGGCAGCGCGGTGCCCGAGCTGCCGTTCAGCCGCCTCGACTCGTTCAACCCCGAGGAGCTGTGGGCGTGGATGGACCGCAACCGCGAGGCGGGCATCGAGGCCCTCGCCATCCCCCACAACTCGAACGGCTCGAACGGCCTGATGTTCCGGCTCGCGACCTACGCCGGCGACCCCCTCGACGCCGCCTACGCCGAGACCCGGAACCGCAACGAGCCGCTGGTGGAGATCACCCAGACCAAGGGCACCTCCGACACGCACCCCGCCCTCTCGCCCAACGACGAGTGGGCCGACTTCGAGATCTGGTCGTACCGCATCGGCGGCGGCACCACCCCGAGCCAGCCCGACGGCAGCTACGTGCGCCAGGCCTACCTGAACGGCCTGCGCCTCGAGGAGGAGAGCGGCTTCAACCCGTTCCGCTTCGGCCTCGTCGGGGCCACCGACAACCACGCCGGCGCCGGTCCGGGCAGCGAGTCGGGCTTCTTCACGGCCGGCGGCGCCCCCCAGGTGGGCTCGTCGATTCCGTTCGACCCGCCGCGGGCGGACGGCCGGCTCTACAGCGCCTCGCCGCTGGGGGCGCTGCGCGGCGCGTCGGGGCTGACCGGGGTGTGGGCGGAGGAGAACACCCGCGACGCGATCTTCGACGCGTTCCGCCGCAAGGAGACCTTCGCCACCACCGGACCGCGCATGCGGGTGCGGTTCTTCGCGGGATACGACTACCCGGACGACCTCGCGGACGACCCCGACCTCGTGGCCCGGGCCTACGACGGCGGCGTCGCCATGGGCGGCGAGCTCGCGGCCCCGGGAGACCGCGTGCCCCGCTTCCTGGCGTGGGCGAGCCGCGACCCGTCGAGCACGCCGCTCCAGCGGCTGCAGGTCGTCAAGGGCTGGGTGGACGGCGGCGAGGCCCACGAGCAGGTCTACGACGTCGCCTGCTCTGACGGCCTCGCGGTGGACCCGGACACGCACCGCTGCCCCGACAACGGCGCGAGCGTGAACCTCGACGACTGCAGCTTCAGCGAGGACGCGGGGGCGGCCGAGCTGCGCACCCTGTGGGCGGACCCCGACTTCGACCCTGCGCAGCGGGCGATCTACTACGTGCGGGTGCTCGAGAACCCCTCGTGCCGCTGGTCCACGTGGGACGCGATTCGCGCCGGCGTCGAGCCGCGGCCGGACCTGCCGGCCACCATCCAGGAGCGGGCCTGGTCGTCGCCGATCTGGGTCGCGCCTTGACCTGACGCACCCCGCATCGTCGCGCCAACCACGAACTGTCGCGGTTTCTTCAACCGTCCAGGAGGCGCAGGCTCGCGACGCCGAGCGCGGACCCCGTCACGATGGCGCCGAGCGTCCAGCGCAGGCGGTGGGTTTCGGTGCGGGCGTGCTGTTCGGCGAGCTTCGCGATGGCGGTGTTCACGTTGGCAAACCCCGTGCGGACTTCTGTCCGCAGCTCCGCGAGCTCGCCGGCAAGCTGCTTGTCGAGGTTCGCAATCTCCACCCGCACCTCACCGACGGCCGCGTTCAACTGGTCGGTCGTCACGAGGTGGTCGTGGTCCGGCATGCCATCAGGATACCCGACATCCGCAGGATCCACGCCCCCGTCCTGCCGCGGTTCCGAAGGCGGTCCACCAGCTCAGCGGGCAACGCCGTCGTCGACATCCGGGCTCCCGCCATCGGACGCCCGCCCCGCCGCGTGCGTCTCCGCCCACGCGTAGTCGCGCCACCGCTGAATCGAAGCCTGCCGCGATCGGCTGAACAGGACACGGATGTCGGTGTAGACCTCGTTCTGGAGAATCCCCCAGGAGCCGTCCAGCACCGGTCCGCGGTCGAAGGAACCCCGGACGTGGTGGATGGTGCCCACCAGCCCCCACCACAGGCGCACGCGGTCCATCAGCTCGAACTCCACGCGGGCCACCTCGCGCGTCTCCCGGTCGATCCAGATCCGGCCGCGCAACCGGTTGAGGGCGCGGTCCATCCCCCTTCGCACCGGCAGGTCGCCGGCGCGCGGCGCGAAGGCGATGCGATGGCTCGCCCGGTTGCGCAGCCGGTCCTCGGCGTCGAGGGTCAGGTCGTAGCGGGAAACGAGCTCTTCGTCGAAGACGATGGCGTTCTCGTTCCGTTCCGGCTCCAGCTCGCCGGCCCGCAATCGACGGAGCCGCGTCCGGAACGCCGCCTCGCGCTCGCCCTCGCGGGCGCGCTCCTCCTCGGTCAGGGGCCGGCCGTCGATGGCGAGTCGCCGCCGGAACCTGCCGCCGTCGATCGGGATCGACTCCCACTCGACGCGAGTCTCCTCCGCAACCTCGCCATTGCCGTCGAACTCCCGGCCCTCGCTCGTCACCAGCGCGCGATAGTCGCCGGAAACGCTCTGCAGGTCCTCACCCATGCGCTCGATCGCCTCGACCACGACGGCGCGCACGTCGGCTTCGTCGTCCTGCCGATTGACGGCTTCGGCAGGCACGGTGGCGGCGCAGATTGCGGCCAGCAGGTTCAGCCGCCAGAACGAACCGGGCCTCGAGGCAGAACCAACGCTCGACTGGACGTGCATATCGACTCCTCGCACGCGATGGCGGGCGGCATGTCGCGCGGCGCCGAGAGCCGGCGCCGAGAGCGATTCCGCCGGGTGCGCCTCATGCCGGCGCGCGCGCAACCCGGCGAGCTCACTCCACCCGCAACGCCGCGGCCGGGGCGACCCCCACGGCCCGCCGCGCCGGAAGGGCGTGGGCCAGCGCACCGACCACGGCCAGGGTGACGACCGCCCCGCCCCAGGCCAGCGGGTCCGCCACGTCGACACCGAACAGCACGCCGGCGGTGGCCCGGGCCGCCGCGAACGCCAGCGCCGCGCCGACCGCGGCGCCGACGGCCACCGAGAACGCGCCTTGCCGGGCGACGAGCCCCAGCACGTCGCGGGGCGTCGCGCCCAGCGCCATGCGGATGCCGATCTCGCGGGTCCGCCGCACGACCGCATGCGCGATCACGCCGTAGAGGCCCAGCGCGGCCAGCCACACCGCCAGCATGCCCGCCGTCCCGAGCATCGCCGAGAGCAGCCGCACCGGCAGCAACTGCGTCGCGACGTTGTCGCGCAGCGTCAGTCCCTGCCAGAAGACCACGTCCGGATCGATCCGCCGCAGCTCCCGCTGCATGGTCGCGGCCAACCCATCGGCGTCGCCGCGGGTGCGCGCCAGGAGCACGGTGGCCGACACCATGAAGCCGGGCCGTTGGGACGCCGCGAAGTGGACGTACGGCGTGGGCGGTTCCTGAAGGGACCGGACCCGGTAGTCGCGAACGACGCCGACGATCTCCATGGCCGACTCGTCCATGCCGGTGCGAATCCGCCGTCCGACGGCACCGCCGTCCGGCCAGAAGCGCCTAGCGAACGCCTCGTTCACTATCGCGACCGGCGGCGAGTCCGCCGCGTCGATGGCGTCGTCGAACGACCGCCCCGCGAGCACGGGAACGCCCAGCGCGTCGAAGTACCCGGCGCCGACGACGGCCATCTCGACCGGCGCGAGCCGTACGGACGTCGCCTCGGGGTCCGTCCACTCCGCCGGCCCGACGCCAACGCGGGTGAAGTTGACGGACAGCGGCCCGCGGCTCGCGCGGGCGACCGCCTGCACGCCGGGCAGTGCGCGCACCCGATCACGGGCAAGCTCGAGGAACCGCGCCGCCTCGTCGCCGTCGTACCCGACGAGGCCGAGCCCGACGGTGACCGCCGCGACAGCCTCGGGCGAAAAGCCGGGATCGGCCCGGCTCGCGGCGGCCAGGTTCCGCGCCAGCAGCCCGGCCATGACCAGCAGCACCAGGCTAACGGCGATCTGGATGGTCACGAGCGCGTGCCGCGGGTTCCACCGCCGGCCCCCGATGGACCAGGTCGGCGGCCCCCCCGCCAATGCGCCCAGCACGCTCGACCGCGTGCCGGTCCACGCCGGCATCAGGCCGGCCGCGACCCCGGCCACCAGCGCCACCGCGACCGACAGCCCCAAGACCCGGCCGTTCAACGCCAGATCGAGCGCGACGGGCACCAGCAACGGCGCGCGAATCGCGCCGAGGCCCTCGAGAAGCCCCCAGGCAAGGGCAACGCCGGCGGCGGCCCCGAGCAGCGACAGCACCGTGCTCTCGGCCAGCAGTTGCTGCACCAGCCGCCCCCGGGTCGCGCCGAGCGCGAGACGCAGCCCCATCTCGCGGCGCCGCCCCGACGCACGCTCGAGCAGCAGCCCCGCGACGTTCGCGCAGACGATGAGCAGCACCAGCCCCATCAGCACGAGCAGGCTCACCGCGCCCGCGCGCAGGCGCCCCTCGATCATGGGGTGGGTCGCCACGTCGCCGGTCGGGACGACGGTCACGCGGAACCCCTCGTTCGACCCTGGATACGCCGCTTCGAGACCCCGCATCACGCCATTCAGGTCGGCGGCGGCGCCGGCCGCGGTCTCACCCTCCCGCAGCCGTCCCTTGACGAACATCCAGCGCACCCCGCGGCGTTCGAGCCGCGTGGCGCCGGGCGACCGCCGGCTGCTCTCGAGCACCACCGGCTGGACGTCGTCGACCCAGGCCACGGGCATCCACAACGCCGGCGTCAGGACCGGCGCGTTCATGCCGCCGAAGGGCGCAGGCGCCACCCCCACGATGGTGTACGGCCGGGCACCGATGCGCAGCGTCCGGCCGACGGCGCCCGGATCGGCGTCGAACCCGGCGGACCAGTACGCCGCCGAGATCACCACCACCGGCGCCGCGCCCGGTCGGTCGTCGTCCGGCGACAGCGCGCGGCCGAGCGCCGCCGGCACGCCGAGCACCTGGAAGTAGTCGCCCGTCACCAGCTCGACGGACATCGCCCGCGACTCGTCACCGCTGCCGACCGCGGCCATCGCCGGCGCATAGCCCACAAGGCCGGCGAGCGCGCGCGCGCCGTCGCGCAGGTCCACGTAGTCGGGATACGAGCTCCCGTGCCAGGCGAAGCCGCCCGTCTCGCTGGCGTAGACGTCGACGAGCTGCTCCGGTCGATCGACCGGGAGCCGCCGGAACAGGGTGGCGTCCACGAGTGCGAAGAGCGCCGTGTTGAGGCCAATCCCGACGGCGAGCGAGACCGCCGCGATCGCCGACAGGGCCGGGTGCTTCCGCATCAGCCGCAGCGCGCAGGCCAGGTCGCCGCGGAGCATGTCGAGCTGCCGGATGCCCCAGC
The DNA here is from genome assembly GCA_965207675.1 of Vicinamibacterales bacterium. Taxonomy (GTDB): domain Bacteria; phylum Acidobacteriota; class Vicinamibacteria; order Vicinamibacterales; family UBA8438; genus JAJEEA01. The sequence continues at coordinate 840,665 of CBDBMY010000010.1, read as the reverse complement.
TCTGCCGGCAGTCGTCCTTGACGGCGTCGATCGGGCCGAAATCGAGCCGCGCCCGCCGGCGTGCTTCCCGTGGCGACAGGCCGCGCGCCACGTGCTGCTCGACGGTTCGTTCGAGATGGAAGCGCAACTCGTCGTCCAGATCGTCCTCGGCGCGATCCCGGCGGACGAGCGCCCGCAGACGAAAGCGAAGGTCCCTCAACATCGGCGTTCTCCTCCAGGAGTCCGCGCCGCGGAACGGGGCAGGCTCCCAAGGCCGCCTGGGCGGCAATCGGAGCCGCAGACGACGACTTGCGGGCTATCCCGCGTCGAGCACGCGCCCGACCGCCGTCGTGAGCGCCCGCCACGCCTCGACGTCCGACTCGAGCTGACCGCGGCCGTCAGGCGTCAACGCGTAGTACTTCGCCCGCCGGTTGTGCTCGGAGGTCCCCCACGTCGCGCTGATCCAGCCGCGGCGTTCGAGCCGGTGCAGCGCCGGGTAGAGCGACCCCTGCCGGACGCGCAGCACGTCGCCCGACATCTGGCGAATCCGCTCCGAGATGGCCCACCCGTGGCGCGGCTCGAGGGCCAGCGTGCGCAGGATCAACAGCTCGAGCGTTCCCTGCGGCAGGTCGATCCGATCGGCGGGCGGACTCTCCTTGTACTTCGACATGAGTGCCAGCATCATACGCGCGCTCTTGTCGAAGTGCAAGGGGTTTGCCGGGACATCCCGACCGGCTCGGGTCTGGGCTCGGGTCGAATCGTCGCCCACCGGCGGGCGGCTCGTGGTAAATTAGCGGGCTGACGTGATTCCAGATTCTGGAGGTCTTGTGATGAGAATTGGACGTTCGATAGCGGTGGCGGCGATCGCGGCGGTCGCGCTGGCGGGGCTGGCCTCGCCGGCCCTGGCGCAGGACGCGCCGAGGACCGGGTGGGGCGCGCCCGACCTGCAGGGGGTCTGGGACTTCCGGACCATCACCCCCCTCCAGCGGCCGGAGGACCTCGGCGACAAGGCGTTCCTGACCGAGGAAGAGGCGGTGGCGCGCGAGCAGGCGGCGGTCCAGCGCGACATCGACGCGTGGAACGCCGACGCCCGGCGCACCGAGGCCGGCGGCAACGTGGGCGGCTACAACAACTTCTGGATGGACCGGGGCACCAACGTCATCGGCACCCGGCGCACCTCGCTCATCATCGACCCCCCGAACGGCCGGATGCCGGCGTCGACCGACGAAGGCCGGGCGCGGGCCGCGGCCGGCCGCGGCTCGTTCAGCGACACGCCCCCCGACTCCTACACGGACCTGAGCAACGCCGACCGCTGCCTGACGGGCTTCAACGCCGGTCCCCCGATCACCCCGGGCGGCTACAACCAGAACGTGCAGATCTTCCAGACCCCCGACCACCTCGTGATGATGACCGAGATGGTGCACACCGTCCGCAGCATTCCCATCGACGGCCGGGCGGCCATCACCGACGAGCGCCTCGCCCAGTGGTCGGGCAACTCGGTCGGGCGCTGGGAGGGCGACACCCTGGTCGTCGAGACCACCAACTTCGACACCGACCGCAACTGGCGGGGCTCGAGCACCACGATGCGCCTGGTCGAGCGGTTCACCCGCGTCGACGCGGACACCCTCGAGTACGAGTACACCGTGGACGACCCGAACACCTGGACCGAGCCGTGGACGGTGAACCTGCCGATGCTGCGGAACGACCTGCCGATGTTCGAGTACGCGTGCCACGAGGGGAACTACTCGATGGACGCGATGCTCGGCGGCGCGCGGGCCGACGAGCGCGCGGCGGCGGAAGGCGGCCAGTAGGAGTCTGCGCCTCGGAACGGCGCGGACTCCCGTAGGATTGGCTGGGCGCCAAGCGGAGCCGTCAGGCGACGATTGGCGGACGAGGCGGTGGCTCTCCTGTCGTCCACCGACCAGCCGGGCGTCCGACCCTCCTGCCGCGGGGGCGGGCGCCCGGCCCTTCGGGTGGCCGGCGTCCTTCGAGACCGCGGCCGCCGCGGCGGTGCCGTACCGTTTCGGGCATCCACTTCCGCCCGGACCGCCATGGCCAAGACTCCGGACGACGCGAACGCTCTCCCCGCCCCGGGCGACAGGCGCCGGCTGCCCATCGGCATCCAGACCTTCCGCGAGATCCGCGAGGGCGGCCACTACTACGTGGACAAGACCGCCGCGCTGCCGCGGCTCGTCGACGAGGGCAAGCACTACTTCCTGTCGCGCCCGCGCCGTTTCGGTAAGAGCCTGCTCGTCGACACGCTGAAGGAGCTGTTCGAGGGCAACCAGCCGCTCTTCGCCGGGCTCGCCGTCCACGACCGGTGGGACTGGACGGCTCGCCATCCCGTGGTGCGCCTGGACTTCAGCGCCGGCGACTTCACCGACCCCGCCGCGCTGCCCGCCAATGTCGACGACCAGCTCGCCGCCGCCGAACGACGGGCCGGCGTCGACCGCGCCTACGCCACCGCGGGGGGAAGGTTCGCGGGACTGATCGAAGCGCTGCACGCGCGGCACGGGCAGCGGGTCGTGGTGCTGGTGGACGAGTACGACAAGCCGATCCTGGACGCGCTGACGGTGCCCGACATCGCCTGCGCCAACCGCGACTTCCTGCGCGGCCTGTACGGAACCATCAAGTTCAGCGACGCCCACGTCCGGTTCACCCTGCTGACCGGCGTCAGCCGGTTCTCCAAGGTCCACCTGTTCTCGGGACTCAACAACCTGATCGACATCACCCTCGACCCGCGCTACGGCACCCTGTGCGGCTACACCGACGACGACCTCGACACGGTGTTCGCCCCGGAGCTGCCGGGCCTCGACCGCGACGAGATTCGCGATTGGTACAACGGCTACCGCTGGCCCGGCGGCGAGCCGGTCTACAATCCCTTCGACGCCCTGCTGCTGTTTCGGAACCGCACGTTCGGTCCCTACTGGTTCGAGACCGGCACGCCCACGTTCCTCATCGAGACCCTGGTGGCCCGCGGCTTCGACGCCTTCGCACTGGAGAACGTGCTGGGCAGCGACGCGCTGCTGTCGTCGTTCGACGTGGGCGCCATCGAGCCCGAGGCCCTGCTGTTCCAGACCGGCTACCTCACGATTCGCGGCGTCGAGCCGCGGGGCGGACACACCTACTATCGGCTCGGCTACCCCAACCGCGAGGTGCGGCAGAGCCTGAACGAGTGCCTGCTCGACCACCTCACCGGCCGCCCCCCGCGACGCACGGAGCAGCGGTTCCGCCTCTACGACCTGCTGCAGGCGGCCGACTTCCCCGGCCTCGAGACGCTGTTCCGCGCCCTCTTCGCCGGCATCCCGCACCAGTGGCACGCCAACAACGACATCGCGCGCTACGAGAGCTACTACGCCAGCGTCTTCTACGCGAGCCTCGCCGCCCTCGGGCTCGACGTGCGCGTCGAGGACAGCACCAGCCGCGGCCGGCTGGATCTCGCGCTGCCGCTGGACGACCGCGTCTATCTGTTCGAGTTCAAGGTGGTGGAGCGCGCCTCTGCCGGCGCCGCGCTGTCGCAGCTGCAGGAGCGGGGCTACGCGGACAAGTACCGCGACCGCGGGCAGCCGCTCCACCTGGTCGGCGTGGAGTTCAGTCAGGCCAGCCGCAGCCTGGTCGCCTTCGACGTGGCCTCGGCCTGACGTGTGGCGACCGCCGCGACCGGACTATCGGAGCAGCAACCGCCGCCACTGTCCTTCGGCCCCGACGCGGACTTCCGCATCGCGGCGCCGTCACCCGATCGTCGGCCGGAACCGCGGAGCCAGACGCGCCTCGGTCTCCTGCTCGAAGGAGTAGGCGATACGGATGAGGGTGGGCTCGCTCCACGCCCGGCCGAAGAACGACACCCCCACGGGTAGCCCGTGCACGGCGCCGGCCGGCACCGTGACGTTGGGATAGCCGGCCACCGCGGGATAGCCCGAGCTGCTGCCGCCGAAGTGGTCCCCGTTCACGAGGTCGGTCACCCAGGCCGGGCCGCCGGTGGGGGCGACGATGGCGTCGAGCTCGTGCTCGTCCATCGTCCGGTCGATGCCTTCCGCGCGCGAGAGCCGGCGGGCGGCGGCGAGCGCCGCGAGGTAGCCGGGCTCCGACAGCGGCCCCTTCGCCTCGGCCGCGACGAGCCGTTCCTGGCCGAAGTACGGCATCTCGGTCTCGGCGTTGCGTTCGTTGAAGGCGATGAGGTCGGCCAGCGAGCGCACCTCCGCCCTGGCGCTCCGGGCCGCGAGATAGGCGTTCAGCCCCGCCTTGAACTCGTAGAACAGCACCTCGGCCTCGGCCATCTGGAGGCTCGCCCGGGCGGGGCCGGTCCCCAGCTCCACCGGGTCGACGACGACCGCCCCGGCCGCCCGCATCGCCTCGACGGCTTCCTCGACGAGTCGGTCGACCCCGTCGTGGAAACCGAGGAAGTGCCGCGCCACCCCGATGCGCGCGTCCCGCAACCCCGCCGGGTCGAGGAACGGCGTGTAGTCGTCGAGGCCGCGCAGCCCGCTGTCGGCCGAGGCGGGGTCGCGCGGATCGGGGCCGGCGAGCACCCCCAGCACCAGCGCCGCGTCGCGTACCGTCCGGGCCATCGGGCCGGCGGTGTCCTGAGTGTGGGAGATGGGAATGATGCCGGCGCGGCTGACCAGCCCCACCGTGGGCTTGATGCCCACGATGCCGTTGGCCGATGACGGGCAGACGATGGAGCCGTCGGTCTCGGTGCCGATGGCCACGGCGGCGAGGTTGGCGGACACCGCCGCCCCCGAGCCCGAGCTCGACCCGCACGGGTTCCGGTCGAGGACGTAGGGGTTGCGGCACTGGCCGCCCCGGCCGCTCCATCCGCTCGACGACCGCGTCGACCGGAAGTTGGCCCACTCGCTGAGGTTGGCCTTGCCGAGCAGCAGCGCCCCCGCCCCGCGCAACCGTGCCGCGACGCCGGAGTCCTCGGACGGGATCCAGCCGGCGAGGGCCAGCGATCCCGCCGTCGTGGTCATCCGATCGGCAGTATCGATGTTGTCCTTGAGCAGCACGGGGACCCCGTGCAGGGGGCCGCGCAGCCTGCCTTCGCGCCGCTCGCGGTCGAGCCCATCGGCGATGGCGAGCGCCTCGGGATTGGTCTCGAGCACGGACCGCAGCGTCGGGCCGCGCCCGTCGATCTGGTCGATGCGGGTCAGATAGGCCTCGGCGAGGTCGCGCGTCGTCCATTCGCCGGTGGCCAGACCTGCCTGCAGATCCCCGATGGTCACCTCTGCCAGCGCGAAGTCGTCCGTCGCCCCCGAGGTCTCCTGACGCGCCGAAGCGGGAACCGCCACCCCCTCGGCGCACGCCGATTCGGTGACCGCGAGCGCGCCGGCAACCCCCGACGCACGAAGAAACTCCCGCCGGGACAGGCCGGCCCCGCCATTCGCGGGCCGCGGCGTGCGTTCGCCCAATCGGATGTTGTCGGTCATCTGTCGCTCCCGCAGCGCCAAGACACTGGATCAACAAGGATCACGGCCGCGCTCGATGTCGGCGAGCATCTCGTCGATGTCGCCGGTCGGGTAGTTGTACGCGAGGGCGCGTTCGAGCGCGCGCAGCCGGCTCTCCGCATCAGGAGTCTGCGCCGGGCCGGAACCGGCCTGCTCGTCCCGCGCGCGTCGCAGCGCCTGCCTCGCCCACTCGCTCACGGTCAATCCGCTGCCCCGTGCCGCCTGGCGCAACGAGATCATCTCCTCGTCCGACACGATGACCTGAAGGCGCGTACTCATGAGGATAAGTCACCCGTCCGCGGACGCGCGAGCCAGATGGTCGCCCGCGTCCGGGGCGTCCGGCCGCCGCAGCGCGCCGGCCGCCGCCCCCCCCGCGAGGCCGAGCACGAGCAGGCCGAGGAACGGTATCGCATAGCTGCCCGTCGCGTCGAACGCGGCCCCCGCCAGCCAGGGCCCGAGGCCGCCGAAGATGCCGGTGCAGGTGGTGCGGATGCCGCTCGTCACCGCGAACGCGCGGCGGCCGAAGAAGTGGGAGAAGACGACGGGAATGCTCACGAACGCCATCCCGAAGCCGACCCCGAGCAGGGTGACGGCCACCCAGGCGACGACGGTGCTGCCGGCGAAGCTCAGCGCCCCCGCCCCCAGCCCCTCGAGCACGAGGGCGGCGGCGAGGGCGCGCTGGGGGGCGATCCAGTCGCCCACCGCGCCGGCGAGCCGCCCCGCGATGCTGACGAGGGCCATCGTCCCCACGAACCCGATGGCCACCGTCTCGGCGTGGCCGCGATCGATCAGGTGCAGGGTGAGGTGGGCCACCGCGGTGTTCCAGGGCACCGCGTAGGCGACGCCGCAGACGAGCATCAGGGCGAACTGCGGCGTCCGCGCCGCCTGCCACGCCGTCCAGCGGTCCGTCGCCTCCGCCTCGCTGCCGTCGTCCGGCCCGTCCTCCTCTGCCGGGGCCGCGCCGTCGAGGCGCTGGCCCACCGCCTCGGGGCCCTCGCGCACGAGCGACGCCGCCACGAGCCCGAGGACCACCGAGAGCGCGGCGATGAGGACCCAGCCCGTCCGCCAGTCGTAGCGCTCGAGGACCCACGTGTCCGAGCGCGAGACGAGCCAGCCCACGAGGCCGCCCACCGTGAAGATCGCCCCGATGACGCGCGCGCGGCGCCGCAGGAACCAGTTCTGCCCCAGGGTCTGGGCGGGCACGGTGGTCGAGAAGCCGACGCCGATGCCCCCCAGCACCGAGAAGCCGAGGTAGCAGGCCCGCGCGGTGTCGGCCCCCGCGAGCACGAGGAGCCCCGCCGCGGTGACGCAGAAGCCGGCCGGCATGACCCGCCGCAGCCCGAAGCGGGCGATGGCCAGCCCCACGAGCAGGCCCACGCACTGGTGCAGGGTGTTGAACAGCCCGAAGACCCCGCCCACGGCGGCACGGTCGATGCCCAGCTCGGCGGTGATGCGGGGTGCGAAGATGCCCCAGCTGTAGTACACCGGCGGCATCCCGAACCCGTAGCACACGCCCGCCACGAGCAGGATGACCCAGCCGTAGAAGAAGCGGGAGGCCACCGTCAGCGCCGCCGGCGCGGGAGCGGCTTGCGGGGCAGGCGCTCGTCGAGCATCGCGGTGTTGTAGGCGAAGACGGCGGCGACCACCGCCATCTGGCGGGCGTCGTCGGGCTGGACGCGGTCGACGACGTCCATGTTCGAGTGGTGCGTGCGCGAGTTGTACTCCAGGCGGTCCTGGATGAACTGGAACCCCGGCAGCCCCACCAGCTCGAAGGCCACGTGGTCGGTGCCGCTCACCGAGCGCGGCGACACGGTGGTGAACCCGAGGTCGGCGAGCGGCGCCGCCCACGGCTCGAAGACCGCCGCCGCGGCGGCGTTCCCCTGCGTCCAGATGCCGCGCAGGCGGCCCGTCCCGTTGTCGATGTTGTAGTAGGCCGAGAACTTCGCGTGGTCCGGCCGGAGGGCCATCGTCCGGGCGTCGCCGTAGTGCCGGCGCACGTACTCGCGCGCCCCCAGCAGGCCCTGCTCCTCGGCGCCCCACAGGGCGAGGCGGATCGTCCGCCGCGGGCGGGCGCCGACGGTCCGGAGTATCCGCATCGCCTCCATCATCGCGGCCACCCCGACCGCGTTGTCGGTCGCCCCGGTGCTCGCGTGCGTGGTGTCGAAGTGGGCGCCGATCATGACGACCTCGTCGGCGAGGTCCGTGCCGGGAATCTCGGCGAGGATGTTGAACGCGTTCAGCCCCTCGTCGGCCTCCGCCTCCGGGTGGAAGCGGGTCTCGACGCGCAGCTCCATGCGCACCGGCAGCCCCAGGTCGAGCAGCCGGACCATCCGGTTGTAGTGCTCGACCGCGAAGGTGAGCGACGGCACGCCGGTCCCCGGGGGCTCCGCCGTCCACGGGGCGCCGCGGCCCACGAATATCGTGCCCCCGTCGGTGCGCTGCGTAGTATGGGAGAGCCCGCTGCCGCCCTCCACGTGGACGAAGTCGCTGCCGCGGTCCACCTCCGCCACGACCCCCTCGTCGAGGTAGAACTGCCGAAGCCGCGCGAAACCGAGCCCGCGGCGGGGCGGCGGACGCAACCCCCGGCGGGCCGGGGCCGGCTCCACGGGACGCGCGGCCTCGGCGAGCAGCCCCTCGTCCATCCGCAGCACCACGTCCCCGGTCAGCATCGGCACCTCGCGCGCCGGCTGCGTCAGCACGATCTTCCCGCGCAGCCGCCCGCGGTAGCGCTCGAGGTCGGCCGCGGACCGCAGGTCGACCCGGACCACCTCGGCCGTCACCGTGCCGTCGGTGCCCGACGACCAGGACTTCGGATAGCCGATGACGGGCATGACCTGCGGCTCGACGAGATGGGCGTGGAACCGCTCGAGCGACCAGCCCGTCCCGAACGCGAACCGCTCGGCGTGCACGTTCGAGAGCCCCCACCCGCGCAGCGTGTCCATCGTCCACGCCCCCGCCTCCTCGATGGCCGGGGTGCCGGTGAAGCGGGGCCCGTAGACGTCGCTCAGCCGGACGACGTGCTCCATGACCTGCGAGCGCTCGAGCCCCTCGTCGCGGATGGCCGCCAGCAGCGCCTCGTCCGCCGGCTGGGCCGACGCGGGGAGCGCCACCAGGACCGCCGCGGCAGCCAGAAACGCGGCGATTGGCGCCACTCGGCGCCGACCGCTCCCGCGCGCTTCGAGCCGGGGCCCCGCCCCGAGGACCGGAGCCGCCGCGGCCGCGAATCCGGTCGGGAGCGCCGACCGGCGGCCGTCGATTCCGCGAGTCCCGAGCCGGGTCCGCGCCGCCGGGGCGGCCGTCAGACCCTGCGGCCGGCCTGTCCGGGCGACGATGCGGGCCGTCGCGCCCCGGGCGTCGACCCGGTCGCGGCGGGACGCGCTCGAGTGGTGCATGGTCGGCATCAGAGGCTCCATCCCTCGCGGTAGGGCTCGTCGAGATAGGCGTTGGCCTCGGGCACGTTCGTCGCCTGCATCTTCGCGGCGTCCCAGTCGATGGCCTTGCCGGTGCGGACCGCGAGGTTGCCCAGCAGGCAGACCTCGGTCAGGGGGCCGGCGTGCTCGGCGAAGTCGGAGCCGGCCCGGCCGTTGCCCTTGCACGCGTCGATCCACTCGCGGTAGACGCCCGGCGACCGCGGGTACTTCTCGGGGGGCGGGCTCGCCATCACGTCCTCATGCAGCGACGTCGGGAACAGCCGCGGCTCGGTGGCGTACATGTTGGCGGCGATGAGGCCGGCCTCGCCGACGAAGAGCTGGCCGCTGCTGCCGCCGGGCAGCTCCTCGCCGGGGGCGAGCTGAGGCGGGCGGGGCGGGGCGAGGGCGCCGTCGCGCCACACGAAGCGCACCGGCGGCCGGGCGCCCCGGGCCGGGAAGTCGTAGGTGATGCGCGACACCGCCGGCGCCGTCTCCGCGAACAAGGGCGTCGTCTCGGCCACGATGCGGGTCGGCTGGTCGAGCTGGAGGGCCCAGAACGCGGCGTCCATCGAGTGGCAGGCGATGTCGCCGAGGGCGCCGGTGCCGTAGTCCCACCACCCGCGCCAGCGGAACGGGTGATAGGCGGGGTGGTACGGCCGCTCGGGGGCCGGCCCCAGGAACAGGTCCCAGTCGAGCCCCGGCGGCGCGTGGTGCGCCTCGGTGGGCCGCTCGATGGCCTGCGGCCAGATGGGCCGGTTGGTCCTGTACTGCACCTCGCGCACCGTCCCGATGACCCCGGCCTCGATCCACTCGCGGATGAGTCGGGTGCCGTCGTTGGCGTGACCCTGGTTCCCCATCTGGGTGACCACGCCCTGCTCGCGGGCCTTCGTCGCCAGGGCGCGCGCCTCGGCCACGGTGCGGGTGAGAGGCTTCTCGCAGTACACGTGCTTGCCCCGCCGCATCGCCTCCATCGCGATGACCGCGTGGGTGTGGTCGGGGGTGGCGATGATCACCGCGTCGAGATCGGGCTCGTCGTCGAGCATTCGCCGGTAGTCGGCGTAGGTGCGCGCCTCGGGATACAGGTCGAACGTGCGCGCGGCATGCCCGAAGTCGACGTCGCACAGCGCCGTGATGTTCTCGCTGTCGCATCCCCGCACGTCGCCCCGGCCGCGCCCGCCGACGCCGATGCCGGCGATGTTGAGGGTGTCGCTCGGCGCCTGGAACCCGCGCCCGCCGAGCACGCGGCGTGGCACGATCATCAGGGACGCGGCGGCCGAGAGCCCGCCGAGGAAGCGGCGGCGCGAGAGGGGATGGCGGCTCATGCTGGCACTCCTCCTGGAAGGCCGGCCGCGCGCAGGCCGGCGGCTCCGGCCAATCATAACGTGGCCGGTCCGCAACGGGGTCACGGCCGGGTGCAGGATCCAGGTGCGGTTCCCGGGACCACGGCCGCGGGAACCGGCTCCGCCGCCGCCCGCCCGGGACCGAACCGACGCGCGCCGTCGCGGGGACGCTGACGGGAATCACCTCACCGTCTGCGAAGCGCCCGAACCGTGGAGGACGGACCGCCGAACGCAGTGGCGCGTTCGTATCGATCACTGCTCCGACAGGCCGCCCGCGGCCTCACTCGCGGGCGGCGACGACCAGGCTCTGGGCGCCGCGCCCCGCCACGCCGTCCACGTCCCACAGGCGGGTCCGGCAGAGTCCGATGCCCGACGGCTCGGCCACGCTCCGGGACTCGAGGCCGACCCACTCGCCGCGCAGCGGGCGCACGAGGTGCACCGAGAGGTCGGCGTTGATGAAGGTGTACTCGTCGAGGGGAACCGGCACCGCGACCCCATGGCCGGCGTCCGCCGCGACCAGCACGCGCTGCCACGCGGTCGGCGCCTCGCCGGGCAGGAGCGGACAGCGCTGCCGCATCCAGCAGGCGATATCGGGCTGCCCCCACGCGCCCCGGACGTACCGTACGTCCATCGCCGTGTGGTAGCCGACGGGATCGGGGAAGAACGGGAAGATGTACGGCTCGGCCGCGTCGGGTGGGGGCGGCGGAACGGGCCTTGCTTCTGTCGGAGGCAGGGGCACCTGCCTCCGATGAAGACACAGCGCCACCGCGGTCAGCACCAGATCGTCGCCGGACCACAGGCGCGCGGCGTGTCGCTCGACCAGGCGGCCCCGCTTGAGCACCTCGGTCTCCACCCGCAGCCGCGCGATCGGCACCGGTCGCAGGAACTCCACCGTGAAACGGACGATGGCGCAGTCCCGGTCCGAGAGGGCCGCCTCGACCGCGCGCGCCAGCAGGGCCGCCGGGGGACCGCCGTGCTGGTGGTCCCGGCTCCACGGGCCGCGGGTCCAGGCCGTCGCGCGAAAACGGCCGTCGGCGCCGTCAGTCTCATAGAAGGAGGTCGGCCGCATCCCCGCCGTCACGCCCGGAGATGCGGCTCGAGGGCCGCGAACCGGTGCTCGATCTCGTCGATCTGGGCCCGGGTGAAGCTGTACTCGCCCCGCCGCGACTTCGTCGTCTTGAACAGCCCGCGCTTCTGCAGCACGTGGAGCCGCACGCCGGGGATCAGCCGGTCGAGGTTGAGCATGAGCAGGAGCTTGCCGTAGAGGTCGCGCATCTCGTCGCGCCGGCCCGCCTGGTGCAGGTCCCACAGCCCCGCGTAGATGTCGGCGTACATCACCCCGCCGGTCATCACCCCGTCGGTGCCGAGGCGCATCTCGTAGGCCCACGCCCGGCCGAAGTTGGCGCCGAGGATGCTCCGGATGGGGTCGGGCCGGTGCTTCATCAGCGCGAGCATCCGCTCCTGCACGGGCGGGTGCTCCTCCTTGACGTAGCCGCACTGCGGGAACTCCCGGGCCAGCGACACCAGGAAGTCGACCGTCGGCTCGATGTCGGGGGCCCCGCCGCTCGTCTGCACGAAGACGGGCCGGCCGGTGACGTCGCACAGGGCCGCGTAGTAGTCGCGGAAGTCGGCCAGCGACGACGCGGTGCGGGGCGGGATGGCGATCATCGCGTCGGGCTCGAGGGCCTCGGCGTAGCGGGCGTACTCGAGCATGCCGGCGGTGTCGTCGGCCTGCACCCCGAGCACGAGGGCCGGGGGCCGCCCGTGGTTGGCCTCGGCCAGCACGTCGAACCCGCGCAGGCGCTCGGCCTTGCTCAGGTAGCGCTGCTCGCTCGAGTTCTGCGGCCACACCAGGGCCTCGATGCCGCAGCGGTCGCAGAAGTCGACCTCGCCCGCGAGGTCCTCGTAGTCGACCTCGCCCGCGGCGGTGTACGGCGTGCTCAGGATCATGAACGCGCCGCGCATCGGCTTGCCCTCGGCCGCCGCGCCGCGCAGGGCGGGGAACGCCGCGGTCGCGGCGAGCGCCCCCAGGCACTCCCGCCGGGTCATCGTGAACCGTGCGTCCGCCATGGCCGTTCTCCCTCCGCTGTCCCGGCGCGCGACACCCCGCGCCTGCTCCAGCCCGCGCCGTCGCCCCTCGCTGCTCGGACCCGCGCGCAACGCCTGTGTCGGGCGCAGATCCTCGTCCGGGGAAGGCCGGCGCCGCAATCCGAATCCGCCGTTTGGGTGCCTACTCCCCGCGTTCGGTCGGCGCGGCCGGTGCTGTCCAAGCCGCCGCAATCCGAATCCGCCGTTTCGGTGCTACTCTACATCGAATCATGAGGACCACGAGCCTGGCGAGCGGTGCAGTCTACGCGCGGCGCGGTGCCGGTCGAGCACCGCGGAGCTTCTTCCGCGCGCTCCTGGGGCTGACGATCACGGCGGGGCTGGCGCTGGGGGCCGCAACCGCCGGCGCCCAGCCCGCGAGCCGGCAGGTCGGTACCGAGCCGTGGCCCGGCCCCGACACCGGCCCGTGGCCGACCGGGGACGCCGCGGAGGCAGGCTTCGACCCCGCCGGCCTCGAGAGGCTCGCCGATCTCGCGGAGACGACGCACGCCGACGCCCTCCTCGTCATCCGCCACGGGCAGCTCGTCTTCGAGCGCTACTGGAACGACCGCGGCCCCGACGACGTGCAGCAGACCTACTCCGGGACGAAGGGGCCGTTCGCCCTCCTCGTCGGCCGCGTGCTCGCCCGCGGCGACATCGAGTCGCTCGACCAGCCCCTCGTCGACTTCGTGCCGGAGCTGGCCGGGCAGACCCGCGACCTCATGACGTTCCGCAACGTCATGGCGATGGCGTCGGGGCTCGCCCAGTGGCCGGCCCTCGACCGGGCCGACCGCGAGGCGGGGCGCAGCCAGCTCGAGGCGGCGCTCGCGCGGGGCATGACCCACGCGCCGTTCGACTACTTCATCTACAACAACGCCGCCTACCGGGTGCTGTTCACCGCGCTGGAGCGCGCCACCGGCCTGAGCCTGCCCGACCTGACCCGCCGGGAGCTGTTCGAGCCGCTCGGCATGGAGGGCGCCTACTGGGTGGAGATCCACACCGACGAGCGCCTGCTCGGGTACCAGAGCATCCGCATGCGCCCCCGCGACCTCGCCAAGGTCGGCCAGGTGATGCTGAACGACGGCATGTGGAACGGCCGCCGCTACCTGTCCGCCGAGTACATCGCGGAGCTCCGCACCGCGCCGGCCCGGAAGGCGAACCCGTCGTACGGCCTGTTCTGGCACCTCAACTCGGGCGACTGGTATCTGAGCTTCCGCGAATCGGACTTCGTGCGCCGGCAACTGCTGCCGGGCACGCCGCCCGACGCCGTCGCCGCCTGGGGCAACAGCGGCCAGATCGCGGTCGTCGTCCCCAGCCTCGATCTCGTGTGGGTGCGCACCGGCCGGCAGATTCCGTCGAACATCTGGACCCCCGGCGGCACGACGGCGCAGCTCTCGGCCGCCGCCGTCGCCGCCGTGAAGCAGTGAGGGAGGTTCCGCAATGCGAGCGCTACTGGCCGTCACCGCCGTCACCGCCGCGATGCTCGCGGCAGCCGCCCCGGCGCGGGGGCATCATTCGTTCGCCGCCCAGTTCGACGCCAACCGGCCGGTGACCCTGGAGGGCACCGTCACCCGCGTCGAGTGGCAGAACCCCCACATCTGGGTCTACCTGGACGTGGCCGGTCCCGACGGTGAGGTCGCGGCCTGGGAGTGCGAGGGCGACAACCCCAACAACCTCACGCGCCGGGGCTGGACGAGGAACTCGGTCGAGGTGGGCAAGCCCATCACGATCTACGGCTTCCAGGCCCGCAACGGCCGCACCGTCTGCAACGGCCGGACGTGGGTGTTCGGCGGCCGCACCGTGTACGCGGCGGCCAACGACGGCGGCCCGGCCGCCGGCCCGCCGCAAGGGCGCTAGGGGCGCTAGGGGTCTGCGCCGTAAGACGCGCAGCGTTGGTTGAGCGAGCGGAGCCGCAGGCGGCGATGGCGGGCTGACGCCGGCGCGCCCTTGTGGTCTCGATGGCAGTCTCCGCCAGCGCGAGGCTCCTGGCGCGATTGCCTGCGGCTACGTCGCCGGTGGCGGCCGCCGCACTGACCGGGCGGGAGCAGCACGGGCCACCGGAGGCACAATATTCTGGGGAGCGGGCTTCCCGACGGGAATCGGAACCGAAGGGCGACGTCCCGTCGAGTCCGCGACGCATCGCGCATGACAGGTTGATGGCGGAGGGAGATCGTCCCATGGGTAGCAGAGCCGGCTCGTTCGTCTTCTTCACCACGCTTGCGATGGGAGCGCTCGGCCTTTCCGCGGGGGCGGCCGCCGGGCAGAGCACCCCGGTGCTGACCGAGCAGCCCCCGGGGGACGGCACCCCGATTCCGCGTGCGCCGGACGGCCGCGCCGACCTCTCCGGCTTCTGGAACAAGGGGACGCACCCCAACACCTCGGCTCCCGTCGAGCCGCTCCCCTTCACCGAGGCGGGTTTGAAGGCGTTCAACGACGTGGCGAACCTGATCGACCCGACGAGCTACTGCCGCTTCCCGGGCATACCGCGGATGAACAGCTCGCCCTATCCGATGGAGATCATCCAGCTCCCCGACCGCGTGCTGTTCCTCTACGAGTACATGCACAACTTCCGGGTCATCTGGACCGACGGCCGGGAGCACCGGCCGACCTGGCCCACGACCCTGATGGGCGACTCCGTCGGCCGGTGGGACGGCGACACCCTGGTCATCGACACCGTCAACCTGTCGGGCTCCACGTGGCTCGACTCGCACGGCAACCGGCACAGCGACGAGCTGCACGTCATCGAGCGCTGGCGCCGCATCAGCGCCAACGAGCTGTGGTACGAGGCGACCATCGACGACCCGAAGTTCTACACCGAGCCGTGGACGACGGGCTGGGTCATGCCCCTCGCCCCCCCGGACTGGGAGCTGATGGAGTACGCCTGCACCGACAACAACCGGGACGCCGAGGAAGGCTTCCTGCAGCCCGGCGCGCTCGACGGATCGGGGCGTGACGGCAGCGCGATCGCGACGCCGCCCGTGTACCCCGCGGGCTCCTCGGGGGACAGGCCCGACTAGGGCATCGCCGCGGTCCCGGCCATATGGACCCTCGCGCCGGTGTCCGTGCCACCGCGGCCACCCGTCACCCCGGACGGGCCGGCGGTATCTCTCAGGAATGCGCTCCACGCATCGGCGTAGGGCCCGCCCCCGACGATCCAGGTGTCGTTGTGCCCGGCGCCCTCGATGACGTGGAAGCCCGCGGGGCGGGCGGCCAGCTCGAACAGGCGGCGACCGTGCGCGAGGGGGACGATGGCGTCCCGGTCGCCGTGCAGCACGAGGGTCGGGACCTCCACCTGCCCGATCTTCGACTCGTTGTCCATCCGCGTCCGCACGACCGCGCTCGGGACGAACCAGTAGTGCTCGCGGGCCAGCGCCGGCACCGAGCGGAAGACCGATTCGAGCACGAGGGCGCCCGCGGGACGCCGCAGCGCCGTCTCGATGGCGACCGCGCCGCCGAGCGACCGGCCGAACAGGACGATGTCGTCCGCCCGCACCGACCGGGCCGCCACCGCGTCGTAGACGGCGAGCCCGTCGAGGTAGACGCCTGCCTCGTCCGGCCTCCCCCCGCTCCGGCCGTAGCCCCGGTAGTCGACCAGCACGACGTCGACGCCGAGCCGGTCGACGAACCAGCGCGCGTTGTGCAGCCGGTCGCCCACGTTCCCGGCGTTGCCGTGGTACCAGATCAGGACCCGCTGGGCCCGGCCCCTCGATCCACCAGCCGTGGAGGGTCACGCCGTCCGCCGCGGTAATCGACAGCTGCTCGGCGCGGAGCCCGAGATCGGCCGGGGCGCCGGCCAGGTTCCGGGTGGGAAAGAAGATGAGGCGCCGCTCCTGAAGCGCGAGCAGAGCGACGAGCACGAGCCACCCGAGGGCCATGAGGCCCACGACGGACAGCGCCGTGCCGAGCATCTCCTTCACATTCACCTCGGCCGGATTCCGGCTCCGGCGTCGACCCGCGACCCTTCCAGGCGACAGTCGTCGAGATTCCGCCCGACCATGCTCGAATCACCTGCAGAATCGTTCACGACAGAATCGAAAAAACAGGCATTCCGGCAGCTCCACCCACTTACAGCGCCCCTACAGCGCCGCTCTCAGGTCGGAGATTCGCAGAATCAGCATGAGAGGCTCGCGACTCGAGAACGATCTGAAGCCGAATCGTTCGTAGAACGCCTTGGCTTCGTCATCGAGTGCCTGGACGACGACCGCACGCGCACCGATGACATCGGCCGCCGCCAGCGCCCTCTTGGCGGCGTCGCTCAACAGGTCGGCGCCCAGGCCTCGGCCGCGGTAGCCGGTGTCCACGGCCAGTTGCCCGAGCAGAATCACCGGAATCGGTTCAGGCATGCTCCGGCCGACGCGAGACGAAACCCGTCGCCGTTCCACGGCGCTGGCGGCGAGGCTGTAAAAGCCAATCACCCGGTCGCCCTCGCAGACGACGTAGGTCCGCGAGCCCCCCTTGGCCTCGTTAAGTCGGGCCTTGCGCCGCAACCAGATGTCGAGGCTCTCTGCTCCCGACCTGAACCGCGAGACGTCATGTCGCTCGCCGATCGGCTCGGGCGCGGTCATCGCTCCCACTGCGGCCGGCGCGCCAACTGTCTCTTCAAGCGGGCGTTCGGCGCGACCGGCGCATCGAGGGCGGCGACGAACGCATCGTACGCCTCGTCGTCGAGCCCGATGATGGGCCGCTCGCTCAACGTCTCTATCGCCGCCGCTTCGCTCGACCGGAGCACGAACTCCGTGCGAGTGACCCCTCGGATCGCCGCCGCCCTGTCGATGAGCGAGAGGCGCTCGTCCTTCATCCGGAAGTTGACCTGCCCCACGTGACCTCCACCCCGTCCCCCCGGGCACGCGATCGTTGAATGCGCGTATACCATTTGTATAGACCGGCCGTGCGGGTGTCAAGACCAAGCTGATCAATCGAACAATCGGAATGGATGCCCCTTCGCACCAGCACCAGGGCGTCCTCGTGCCGGGTCCAAATCAGAAGCCGGTCCGGCCCGACATGGCACTCCCAGGAGCCAGACCAGACGCCGGACAGCCGATGCGGTCTGTGGCGTGCTTCGAGCGGCCGACCGCTCAGGAGGCGATCGACTACAGGCCAGAACTTGCCGAGGTCCTTGCCTCTGCTCTTGGCGCGCTTGAGGTCTCGAATCGCTTCGTGGTGAGCAGGCGCATCACTCGGCCACGGCCCGGAGACCATCCAGGCTGGCGTATTCCGTGAGGCTCTCTTGGCGGGCGGCCTGCTCCAGAGCTTCGCGCGTCTCGGCGTTCGGAATCTTCACCTCGAAAGGCAGACCGTGGTGCAACGTCACCTGCTTGTAGAACAGCGTGATCGCTTCGGTGGGAGACAAACCGAGCATCGAGAAGACCGTCTCGGCGTCACGCTTCAGCTCGGGTTCGAGCCGGGCACGGATCATCGCGGTCTTGGCCATGTCGCTCTCTCCTGTCCATTTGTACCACGCATGGGGAACGGGCCGCAAAACGTGCTCGCCTCCGAGGCGCCCGGCAAGCATGAACCGCGACGCGGTATCATCCTGTCGGACCGGCGCGCGATGACCCGCCGCCGGGTGGAGAACAGACCAATGGCGTACAGAACCAGGTTCTCCCTCGTCGCCGGCCTGCTCGCGGGCCTGATGCCGGGCGTGCGGCGGCGCAGGTCGAGTACATCGATCCCATGGGCGGCTTCACGCAGGTCGTCACCTCGACGCACGACGGCGTCAAGACCGTCTTCGTGTCCGGGCAGGTCGGGCAGGGCGAGACGCTGCGCGAGCACGTCGAGTCGGCGTTCGCGGGGGTCGTGCGGCGGCTCGAGCAGGCGGGGGCGACGCCCGAGGACGTCGTGAAGGTCCGCATCTTCGTGAAGGACTTCGAGCCCGCGCAGTACCCGCTGATCGCCGAGGTGCGGCTGGCGACCTTCCCCGAGCCCCACTGGCCGGCGAGCACGATGATCGGCGTGCGGGAGCTGTTCGCGGAGCCGCTGCGGGTCGAGATCGAGGCCATCGCGGTGGTGGCCGAGCCGGGGACGACCTGCAGATCGAGCGCTTCAACCCGTCGAACGGCTTCCACGGCGCGGTGGCGGTGACCGCGAACGGCGTGAAGACGGTCTACGTGGCGGGGCAGGTCGGCGGCGGCGACGGCGTGGCGGCGCAGACGGCGGCGGTGTGGGGGCGGGTCAGCCAGCAGCTCGACGCGGCGGGGGCGTCGCTGGCGGACCTCGTCAAGGCCACCACCTACATCGTCGACTTCGATCCGGCGACGCATCTGGCCGAGTACCGCGCCGGCCGCGAGGAGGCGCTGGCCCTCGACGACATGCCGGCGAGCACCCTGCTGGGCATTCCCGCCCTCGCGTCCGAGCAGTTCCTGGTCGAGATCGACGGCATCGCCGTCGTCGAGGTGGACGGCAACGCCGTCGAGCGCGAGTTCATCGATCCGGCCACCGGCTTCACCCAGGCGGTGACGGCGAGCGGCCCGGGCGGGCCCAAGGTGGTGCAGGTCTCGGGCCAGGTGGGCCAGCCCGGCGACTCGCTCGAGAGCCAGGCCGACCAGGTCTACGCCAACCTCAGGCGGCGCCTCGAGGCGGCCGGCGCGGCGCCGGAGGACCTGCTGAAGGTCGTGATCTACATGCCGGAGTACACGCTGGGCGACTTCGCGGCGGTCAATGCCGCCCGCCAGGCGCACGGCTTCGCCGACGAGACGGCGCCGGCCGCGACGCTGCTCGGCATCCAGGCACTGTTCGCGGACGAGGCCCTGCTCGAGATCGAGGGAATCGCCGTCGTTGCGCCCTGACCGGATGAGGCGGGCGTTCCGGACCCCGGGGGTCGGCAGGAACGCGCCGTCGCTCGGGGTTGACCGTGCCGGCAAGCGGCGCCGCCTGCAGTGATTGCCGGTGAGGAGTCCGGGCCCGGAACGGCGCGGACTCCGCCGAGTCGGTGGGGCGCCAAGCAAGACCGAAGGCGACGATTGGCGGGCTAGAATGAGAGCTCGCGCGGTAACGACGACTCCTTGGGAGTCGACCGGGTCCCGGGGGACCGGCAATGCGAAGCGGTGCAGGCTGACGCGACACCGTTCGAGAACAGGAGACGGGACATGAGGCGATGGACACGGACGGCGGTCCTGCTGGCATGCGTCGGACTCCTCGCGGCCGGGGCGCCGGCCGCGCACGCCGGCCAGCTTCCCGACGACGTGAACCCCGAGTCGCGCAGCCGGCTGCCGCCCATCGACCGCGAGGAGCTCGACCCGGCGCGCCGCGAGGCCTACGACGCGGCGGTCGCGAGCCCGGCCGGGGCCCCCACCGGAGCGGCGGCCCTGCGGCTGCACGGGTCGGGCGCGAGCCTGCGGTTCGAGGCGCCCATGGGGCGGCAGCTGACCGAGCTGACGGTGTTGACGACGGCCCGCGAGTACGACCAGCCCTACGAGTGGGCGCTGCACGAGCTCGAGGCGCTCGCGGTCGGGCTCGACGACGGCATCATCGACGTCGTGCGGCACCGGAATCCGCTGACGGGGATGAGCGACCGCGAGGCGATCATCATCGAGCTGGGCCGCGAGCTGTTCGGCACGCGGAGGCTGAGCGCCGACACCTACGCGCGGGCGCTGGCCCTGCACGGCAAGACCAACCTCGTCGACATCGTCGACGTGATGGGCCGCTACGCGAGCACGGCGGCGACCCTGACCGCGTTCAACCAGCGGATGCCGGCCGGCTGGCGGCAGTCGCTGCCGCTGCCGTTCACCCATCCCGACGACATCCACCCCGACTCGCGGAGCCGCCTGCCGCTCATCAGCCCCGCGAGCCGGACCTCGGTGGCCGAGCTGTACGGCCGCATGCTGTCGCCGTCGGGAATCGGACCGGGAGTCATCCGCGCCTACGGGGCCGGGCGGGACACGCTCGAGGACCGGGTGGGGCGCCGGACGATGCAGATCGCCGTCCTCGTGACGGCGCGCACCCACGACTCGCAGGTCGACTGGACCATGAACGAGCCGAAGGCGCTCGAGGCGGGGGTCGAGCCCGAGGTGATCGACGTCATCCGGCACGGCGGTCCGGTGGCGGGGCTCGACGAGAAGGACGCCGCCCTCATCGCGTTCGGCCGCGAGCTCTTCGGCGAGATCCACAACGTCAGCGCGGAGACCTACGCACGCACCGAGCAGGCGTACGGCGTGCAGGACCTGGTGGACATCGTCGGCCTGATGGGGGCCCACGCGGCCGACGCCGCGGTGCTGGCCGCCTTCGACCAGCACCTGCCGGAGGGCGTGGAGCCGCTCCTGCCGGTCGACTAGCGATCTGCGCCGGGGGATGGTTCGGACCACTGGCACGATGGGTTGCATCGCCGGCGCAGGGCGGCTGCGCGGCCGCAGCGACGGTGTCCGTACGAGGAACGCATGGTGAGTCCGCCCGCTGCCCAAGCGCGGCGGTGCTCTGCCGCGTCCGGCGGGAAAGGGACGGCGGCGCGGCGTTGACGAGAATCGTTCAGCGAGCCGGGGTAGGCGTCTGCGCCGTGCCGCGGCGTGGATTCCGGGCTCGGCTCATTCGGGAGGTTGGCATGAAGATCAGACGTTCCGTTCTCCTGGCGGCGCCCCTGCTGCTCTGCCTGCTCACGGTCGCCCACGCCCAGGACGACCCCATCGGCGTGCCCGTGCCGCCGCTCGGCGACGGCCCCTGGGTCATCGACACCGCCGAGCAGCACAAGATTCGCGTCAGCGTGGTGGCGAGAGGCCTGTCGCACCCGTGGGCCATCGCGTTCATGCCCGGCGGCGGCATGCTCGTCACCGAGCGCGACGGCCGCCTGCGCGTGGTGCGCGACGACGTGCTCGACCCGAACCCTATCAGCGGCTTGCCCGAGGTGCGGACCGACGGCAACGGCGGCCTGATGGACGTGGCCCTCCACCCCGAGTTCGCGGACAACGGGCTCGTCTACATGACCTACACCAAGGGTCACGACGACGGCCGCGGCTCGCCGGCCCTCGCGCGGGGCCGGCTCGAGGGGCACGCTCTCCACGACGTCGAGGACCTCGTGGTCACCGAGCCCTTCTACACGAACTCGGGGCTCAACGGCCGCGTCGCCTTCGGCACCGACGGCAAGGTCTACATGTCGACCGGCGGCCGCATCCGGTCGCAGGACGGCGACCTGCTCATGGCCCCGCAGGACCCCATGAGCCTGCGCGGCAAGATGCTGCGCCTCAACGACGACGGCACGGTGCCCGACGACAACCCCTTCGTGGGCGAGCCGGGCCACCGGCCGGAGATCTACACCATCGGGCACCGCAACACCCTCGGGCTCGCGCTGCACCCCGGGACCGGGGACATCTGGCAGCACGAGAACGGCCCCAACGGCGGCGACGAGCTCAACGTCCTCCTGCCGGGCCGCAACTACGGCTGGCCCCTGATGAGCTTCGGGCGCCTCTATCCCGGCGCGCGGGTCTCGTCTCACCCGACCCGCGACGGCTACGAGTCGCCGGTCGTGGTGTGGCTGCCGGCCATCGCCGCCGCCGGCCTCGCCGTCTACACCGGCGACCAGTTCCCGGCGTGGAAGGGCAACGTCTTCGTCGGCGCCCTGCAGGAGGGCGGCATCCCCGGCACCGGCCACCTGCAGCGCATCGTCCTCAACGACCTGATGGAGGAGCTGCGGCGCGAGTCGCTGCTGCAGGAGTTCCGGCAGCGCGTCCGCGAGGTGCGCCAGGGGCCCGACGAGCTCCTCTACGTGCTGACGGACCACGTCGAGGACGGCGCGCTCCTGCGCATCGAGCCGTCGGAGTGACCGCCGACGAACACGACCCTGGATGGCGGGGGCGCTGGCCGGGCCGCGTCCTCCGCTTTCCCCCTCGACGAGGATCGTCCTCGGGTCCCTGGCGATCATCGTCGTCGGGAACCTCGCGCGGGTGCTGCTCGGCCCGCTTTGCGAGGGCTTGGGCCTCGGCGTGGAAGCGGTGAACCCCTGGACGGTGCTGATCCCCGCGTTCGCCATCCCCCTGCAGCTTGGCCGTGGCCGCCGTCCTCCTCGCCCTCGCACGCCGCCGCGGCCGCTTCAGGCCGCCGTTCTGGCGGCGCGGGCACGCGTCGCAGGTCTCAGGGGCGACACGATGATCGAGTACAAGGGTTACGTCGGGAAGATTGCTGTCGACGGTGGCGAGTTGTACGGAACCGTCATGAACCTGCAACGTGACCACGTGGACTTCCGAGGCTCGACCGTCGCCGAACTTCTCGAAGCCTTCCACGACTCTGTCGACTTCTACCTGGACGGCTGCCGGAGAGACGGCGAGGAGCCGGAGAAGCCTATACTTGCCTGGTGGCCGAAGACGGACCCGTAGACGGGAGCCCCAATCAGATCGCCCTCGCGCGGCGCTGGGTCAAGACCTGGCAGCAGGCCGGACCGCGGCTGGAACGAGTGCGGCGCGAGGAGCTGCGGCGGCTCGATCCGCAGCGGGCGATCGCCCTCCTGTGCGGCGAGGCGGACTACACGGTTCCCCCGCGGGCGCCCCGGCCGACGTCCGGACTCGTCGAGCAGCAGCGGTGGTTCATGAAGATGGCCTCCCGTCGTGAATGAGCTGATCCGCGTCGCGGCCGACGTGCAGGGCTTCTGCGAGAACCGATGCTGGCGCTTCTGCTTCATCGGGGGGCTGGCCCTGCAACGCTGGGGTGAGCCGCGAGAGACCATCGACGTCGACCTGACGCTCCTGACCGGTTTCGGCGGTGAGGATCCGTTCATCCAGGCGCTGCTCGATCGGTACGAAGGCCGGATCGACGATGCCGCCGGCTTCGCCCGAGCCAACCGGGTGCTGCTGCTGCGCTCCGGGTCCGGGGTCGGCATCGATGTCGCCCTCGGCGGGCTGCCGTTCGAGGAATCGGTGACCGCGCGGGCGAGCCGGTTCGCTTTTCCGGGTCACGCCTCGCTGCTCACCTGCTCGGCCGAGGACCTGATCGTCCTGAAGGCATTCGCCGCGCGCGGCCGGGACTGGGTGGACATCGAGGGGGTCATAGTCCGGCAGGCGGGCAATCTGGACTGGGACTACATCGACGGTCAGCTCGGCCCGTTGGCCGCGCTCAAGGAAGAACCCGACATTCTGACCGACCTGGCCAGGCGAAGGGCCGAGCTCGACCGCTGAGACGAGCCGGCCCCCGGCCGTGGGTTCGCGGGGCGCAACCGCTACGCATCCTCGCGACGCCACCGAAACCAGGGGTGCTCGAATCTCTTCCGGTCTCGGTCGCAGCGTTCCCCACCCGTGGCACGATCCGTCTTGATGTGGGATCATGCAACCGTGAATGGGACACACGTCGTGGTAATGGGTGAGCGCGGCCGGATCGTCGTACCCGCAGATGTCCGCAAGCGCGAGGGGCTGCGTGAAGGCACGACGCTGGTGCTTCTGACGACGCCGGAAGGCATGGTCTTCATGACCCGCGAGCAGCTTCGCACGCGGGTGGCGGATGACCTCGCGGGTCTGGACCTCGTCGGAGAGCTCCTGGCCGAGCGTCAGAGGTCGGCGGCGCGGGAGGACGGCGGATGACTTCGACCGTCCTGGACGCCTCGGCGGTGCTGGCGTTCCTCCAGGACGAAGACGGCGCCGACGTCGTGGCCGAAGCACTGGCCGACGGTACGGTCTGCGGAGCCGCCAACTGGTCCGAAGTCGCCCAGAAGGTGCTCGCATCGGGACGTGACTGGGGCCTGGCGCGGGCGCTGCTCGGCAGCTATGGCATTCGAGTCGAACCTGTGGCGGTCGAAGACGCCGAGTGGGCGGCCCGCCGCTGGAGGCGCGGCGAGGGCCTTTCGCTGGCCGACCGTCTCTGCCTCGCTCTCGGGAAGCGGCTCGAAGTACCTGTGCTCACCGCCGACACGTCGTGGGGATCATCCCAGCGCGTCAGACAGATTCGATAAAGCGTTGGGGATGTCGCACCAACCACGCGAGAACGCCCGCCGGAGGCAGGACGACGCGCCCCGATGCCCGTACCGGCGATTGGGCATCGAGGCGTTGCGGTCCGCCCGACCATGGGGTCCGCCCTATCGCCCTTCCGCCGCCGCTGCCGCCTCCTGCACGCGCGAGCCGGCCATGATGCCCTCCATGCCGTAGTTGCCCTCGTGGCAGGCGAACTCGTACAGCAGGTCGGGGTTCCGCTTCATCGGGTGCTGGGCGGTCCAGGCGCTCGTCCAGATGGTGGGGTCGGTGACCGTGTACTCGTACATCAGGTTCTCGGGGTCCATCAGCGTGAACCGCTCGACGAGCGACAGGTTCTCGCCCGAGCTCAGGAGCGGACGCCCGATCTGGTCGTGCTTGCCGTTGAAGTGGACGGTCTCGACGACGAGCGTCTCGCCGTCCCAGTAGCCGCGCGAGTCGCCCATCCACTGCGCCACCCGGGGCGACACGTGGGGGCGCCCGTCGAGGGGGACGATGCGCGCGTCGTGGTTCTGCTCGGCCAGGATCACCACGTGGTCGGGGGTCTGGAAGATCTGGATGTTGTTGTTGTAGCCGCCGGTGCTGATGGGCGGGCCGGCCTTGGCGTGCTGGATGCACCGGTCTCCCGCGTCGAGGTCGGTGTAGCTGGCCGCGGGCAGCCGTCCCCGCCGCACCGCGGCGATGCGCTCGGCCTCGGCCGACTCGGCGCGCTGCCGCGCCGGCTCCGTCAGGGCCGGCAGCCGGCCGTTGGGGGGATCGACGACGAGCGAGGTGCGCCGCGTCGCGATGGCGGTGGTGCCCCGGTCGAGCCAGAAGTTGTTGTAGAAGCCCGGCGTCCCGTCCTCGCGCCGGTCGACCTGGTCGCTGGCCGACGTCGTCTGAGGAGCCCGGTTCAGCAGGAGCTCGTTGCGGGCCAGGGTCTCCTGCTCCAGGCTCGCCGCCTCCTCCTCGGTCAGGAACGCCTTGTCCCCCAGCTCCTCGGGCCGCTCGAGCGGGGTGAGGGTGCGGTAGTCCCAGATGCCCTGGATGTCGGGATGCCCCCACGGGGTCCGGGCGCCGGTCTCGTCCGCCGGCTGGGCCGCCGCCAACACCGGTATCAGGGCCATGCCCGCGGCCACTGCAAACGCCGCCGCCTGATTGCGATGACTCATCTTCCTCATCCTCCTGCGCGTCTCTCCCTGAATGCGCCCATCATGGACCAGATGGTCGTTCTCGTCCACCCCGCTCCGGCCGCGTTCACGCGCGACGCTGCGCTACACTGTGGCGCTGCCCCGTCAGGACGGCCGCCTTGCCGATTCGAGTCCTCTCCGCCGCCGACGTGCGACGCGCCCTTTCGGCCCGGGACGCGGTGGACGCCATGCGAGCTGCTTTCGGTGAGCTGTCGGGGGGAACGGCCACGGTCCCGGTCCGCAGCCACCTCGAGAGCGCCCGCGGGCTCATGCTCGTCATGCCGGCCGTGCTCGGCGCGCGGGCCGCGCTCGGCGCCAAGGTCGTGTCCGTCTTTCCCGACAACCCGTCGTGCGGCCTGCCGGCGGTGCAGGGCGCGGTCCTCCTGCTCGACGCGCAGACGGGCCGCGCACGCGCGCTGCTCGACGGCACGTCGTTGACCGGGGTGCGCACCGCCGCCGCGAGCGCGCTCGCCACCGACCTTCTCGCCCAGGCCGACGCCGACGTCCTCGCGGTGTTCGGCGCCGGCGCGCAGGGCCGGTCGCACGTCGAGCTGCTCGCGCGAACGCGGCGGCTCCGCGAGGTGCGCGTCGTGTCGCGCTCGGGCGCGAGCGCCGAGCGGCTGGCGGCGCAGCTGTCGGAGGAAGCCGACTCCCTCGTACCCGACGACGCTCCCGGCCCGCCGCCTTTCGTCCGCGCGGTTCGGGACCCCGTGGCCGCGCTCGACGGCGCCGGCCTGGTGGTGACCGCGACGAGCAGCGCGACGCCCGTGTTCGCGGCGGGCGACCTGACGCCCGGCGCGCACGTGAACGCCGTCGGCGCCTACCGCCCCGACATGCAGGAGATCGACGCCGACCTCGTCCGGCGCGCCCGGGTGGTGGTGGACCAGCGCGAGGCGGCGTGGGCGGAGGCCGGCGACCTCATCGTCCCGGCGGAATCGGGACTGATCGGCAGGGACGCGGTCGACGCGGAGATCGGCGAGATCGTGAACGGCGACGCGCCTCCGGGCCGGGGCGGGCGCGACTTCACCCTCTTCGAGTCGGTCGGGAACGCCGCCCAGGACATCGCCATCGCGGAGACCGCGGTCGCGAGCGCAGAACGCGCGAACCTGGGAGTCATGGCGCCCTTCTGACCGCGGCTGGGGACTTCATGACGGATCAGACGCGGAGCTGCTGCGCGGAGACCGCGGTCGCGAGCGCAGAACGCGCGAACCCAGGAGTCATGGCGCCCTTCTGACCGCGGCTGGGGACTTCATGACGGATCGAACGCCGCGCACGACATCGCCATCGCGGAGACCGCGGTCGCGAGCGCCGAACGCGGAAACCCGGGAGTCATGGCGCCCTTCTGACCCGAGGCCTGGAACTCCATGACGGATCAGACGCGGAACTGCTACGGCAGCATTCGACGACCCGGCGACGGGCCGGCCCGAACGGACCAGGCCGCGCCGACGCGATTGGCTGGAGCGCAACGATGACCCAGGCCCGCGACGCCGTTTCCCACGACATGCGAGCGCCGGAGAGAGCCGCATTCCGCCTGCGCCTCCCGGCTTCCTTCGGCCCCGGGCTGCTGTGGGCGGCCACCGCCATCGGCGTCTCCCACCTCGTGCAGTCGACCCGCGCCGGCGCGTCCGCCGGGTTCGGTCTGGCCGGCATCATCCTGATCGCGCTGGTCCTGAAGTACCCGTTCTTCGAGTACGGGCCGCGCTACGCCGCCGCCACCGGCGAGAGCCTCGTCGAGGGCTACTCGCGGGTGGGCCGCTGGGCGTTGTGGCTGTACCTGGTCATCACGGTGTCGACGACGGCCACCGTGCCGCCGGCGGTGGTGATGTTCACGGCCTATCTCCTGGGCTTCAGCCTCGGCCTCGACTGGTCGCTGCCGGTGCTCGCGGCGATGGTGATGGCGCCGGTCGCGGCGCTGCTGTGGTGGGGCCGGTTCCGGGGCCTGGACATCTCCATCAAGGTCATCGTGCTCATGCTGGCGCTGTCGACGCTGCTGGCGGCGGCGGTCAGCCTGCCGCGCGCCGATCCGTCGACGCTGGCGCTGTTGCCGACCGGCCTCGTCGGCTCTGCGGTGCCGTTCGTGTTCCTGCTGGCGCTGGCGGGTTGGATGCCGTCGGGGGTCGACAGCGCGGTCTGGAGCTCGCTGTGGACCCTGGCCAAGAACGACGCCACCGGCCGGCGCAGCTCGGTGGAGACGGCGCGCAACGACTTCCTGTTCGGCTACGTCGGCACCGGGGTGCTCGCGTTCGCCTTCCTGACCCTGGGCGCGGGGGTGATGTTCGGGTCGGGCGAGACGTTCGCGCCGGAGGGGCCGCGGTTCTCCACGCAGCTCGTCGAGCTCTACAGCGCCACCCTCGGCGCCTGGACGCGGCCGGTGGTGCTGGCCGCGGTGGTGACCACCATGCTGTCGACGGCGCTGACGGTCCTCGACGGGGGGCCGCGCTCGATCGAGCGCACCCTCGCGGTCCTGCGCGGCGGTCCCGCCGCCCCCCGGCCGGCGCCGTGCGGCCCCGTCTACTGGTGGAGCCTCGCCGGCGTGATGCTCCTCACCCTGGTGGTCCTGGCCCTGTTCATCGGCAACCTCACGACGATGATCGACTTCGCCACCACCCTCACGTTCCTGACCAGCCCCGTCCTCGGCTACCTGAACCTTCGGGCGGTCGGCTCGCGCGAGATGCCGGCCGAGCACCGGCCGGGCCGGGCGATGCTCGCCCTGTCGTGGGTGGGCATCGTCCTCCTCGGGGGAACGGGGCTGGTCTACCTGCTCACGTTCGTGTTGTGAGGGGCCTGCACCGGCAATCGAGCCGGTCCGTCGGGGAAGCACCCCGGTGGTACACTGCGGGCCGGGATGGCGCATTCGCCGCCCTCCGTGTCCCGCGATCGACTCGAGGAGACTCCCGAGGCCAAGGCCCGCTGGTTTCAGTCGCTGACGCTCGACGAACGAGTGACGCTGTTGTGCGAGTTCACGGACCTCGCCTTGAGTCGGAATCCCGGACTCGGCACCGATCGCCCGGCTCAATCGATAGCGGGACGTGTTCAAGTCCTTGAGCGGCCCTGACGCTCGCCCGGCGGCGTTGCCGCCATCCCGCACCAGTTCGTCCGGCCAATGTGACACGGGAGGGACGCCATGCCCCAGCGCATCGCCGCCGCCGTCGTGACCGCCGTCCTGCTCGGCGGCTCGGCCGCCGCCCAGCAGGGCGCGCCCGCCGGGGAGTGGCCCGCCTACGGGGGCGACCGCGGCAGCACGAAGTACTCGCCGCTCGAGCAGATCGACCGCGGCAACGTCGGGCGGCTCCGCGAGGTCTGGCGGTGGGAATCGCCCGACAACCCCATCGTCACCGGGCACCGCACGACGCTGCCGGCCCTGCCCGCCGCCTTCAAGTCGACGCCGGTGCTCGCCGGCGGCGTCCTCTACGTCAAGACGTCGCTGTCGCAGGCGGCGGCCGTCGACGCCGCGACGGGCGAGACCCTCTGGGTGTTCGACCCCGGGAGCTGGGAGGGCGAGCGGCCCGCCAACACCGGCTACAACGCGCGAGGCGTGGCCTACTGGTCGGACGGGCGGGACGCGCGCGTCTTCCTGCCCACCGGCGACGCCTACCTGTGGGCCCTCGACGCCCGGACGGGGCGGCCCGTCGCCGACTTCGGCGCCGACGGGGCCATCGACGCCACCCAGGGGCTGCGCCGGCCCATCCGGCGGCGCGACTACCAGCTGATGTCGGTGCCGATCGTCGTCGGCGACGTCGTCGTCATCGGCTCGGTCGTCTTCGACGGACCCCGCTACCAGCTCGACGCCCCGGGCGACGTGCGCGGCTTCGACGTCCGCACCGGGGAGGAGCTGTGGGAGTTCCACACCATCCCCCAGCCCGGCGAGCTCGGGAACGAGACGTGGGAGGACGGCTCGTGGGAATACTCGGGGGCGACCAACGCCTGGGGCATGCTGACCGCCGACCCCGAGCTCGGCTACGTCTACCTGCCGCTGGGCACCCCGACCAACGACTACTACGGCGGCCACCGCCTCGGCGACAACCTCTTCGCGGAGAGCATCGTGTGCCTCGACGCCGCCACCGGCGAGCGCGTCTGGCACTTCCAGCTCGTGCACCACGGGGTCTGGGACTACGACGCGACGGCGGCCCCGGTGCTCGTGGACGTCGAGGTCGACGGGCGGCCCATCCGGGCCGTCGCGGTGGTGACGAAGCAGGCGTACACCTACGTCTTCGACCGCGTCACCGGCGAGCCGGTGTGGCCGATCGAGGAGCGGCCGGCCCCGCCGTCGACGGTGCCGGGCGAGCGCCTGTCGCCGACCCAGCCCCACCCCACGAAGCCGCCGCCGTTCGACCGGCAGGGGGTGAGCATCGACGACCTCATCGACTTCACGCCCGAGCTGCGGGCCGAAGCGATCGAGATCCTGGACGAGTTCACGTGGGGGCCGCTCTACGAGCCGATCACCGCGGCGGGCGACGGCAAGCGCGGCACGATACTCATGCCCGGCCAGATCGGCGGCGCCAACTGGCACGGCGCGGCCGCCGACCCCGAGACCGGCTGGCTCTACGTGCCGTCGCGCACCCAGCCGGGCGTCGTGCAGCTCGCGCCGCCGGACCCAGCGACGTCCGACTTCCGCTACCGCCGGACCGGCTCGGGCGGCCTGCGCGGCCCGCGCGGCCTCCCCCTGTGGAAGCCGCCGTACGTGCGACTGAGCGCCTTCGACCTGAACTCGGGAACGCGGGCCTGGATGACGCCCCTCGGGGACGGCCCGCGGCAGGAGCTGATCGACATGGGGGTGCCCGACCCCGGGCCGCTCGGCGGCGGATCCTACACCGGGCCGCTCCTGACGAAGACGCTGCTGTTCCTCGGCTTCCGCGGCCGGCGCGACAGCCCCGACCTCGCGTTCCGGCGCGCCGCCGACGGGCCCCTCGCCCCCGCCCTGTCTGAGACCCCGTTCCTCCTCGCGTTCGACAAGGCGACGGGAGAGACGCTGCACGCGGTCGAGCTGGACGTCGCCCCGACCGGCACCCCGATGACCTACCTGCAGGACGGTCGGCAGTACGTCGTTCTCGCCTACGGCACCGCCAACGACGCCGGCCTCGTCGCTCTTGCCCTGGAGTGAGGCCTCCGCTCCCGTCGGCCGCCTAGCGGCTCGCCGAGCTCGCCAGCGGTTTCGCCGGCGGCGTCGCGTAAGGGCCTCCGTCCCCCATCGGCCGCCGTCGCGGCCGGGGGCGGCGGTCCCGAGAAGTCCGCCGCAGGGCGTTCGGGGCCGAACAACGGGGCCCTCGACGCGTATACGGAGCATCGGGACCCCGGGGCGGCGTCGTGCTACGCTGTCCGGCCACTCGTCGGAGGACCCCTGCGCCCATGGAAACCGCCATTCACATGACCGGCGTCACCAAGACGTTCGGAGAGTTGACCGCGGTCGACGACCTCGATCTCGAGGTGCCGCGCGGCGGGCTGTACGGGTTCATCGGACCCAACGGCGCCGGGAAGACGACGACCATCCGCATCGTCATGTCGATCCTCTTCCCCGACGCCGGCGAGGTCTCAATCCTCGGACGCGCGTCAGCGCTCGAGGCGAAGGACCGCATCGGCTACCTGCCGGAAGAGCGGGGCCTCTACAAGCGCATGAAGGTCCGGGCGTTCCTCCGGTTCATGGCGCGGCTCAAGGGCGCCGACGGACCCGACCTCGACCGGCGGATCTCGACCGCGCTCGAGCGCGTGGGTCTGCCCGGCGTCGAGAACAAGCGGTGCAACGAGCTGTCGAAGGGCATGTCGCAGAAGGTGCAGCTCGTGGCGGCGACGATTCACGGGCCGGACCTGCTCATCCTCGACGAGCCGTTCAGCGGCCTCGATCCGGTCAGCACCCGCATGCTGCGCGACCTCATCCTCGAGGAGCACGGCCGCGGCGCCACCGTCCTGTTCTCGACGCACGTGATGCCGCAGGCGGAGGAGATCTGCGAGCACATCGTCATGGTGCACGAGGGCCGCAAGGTGCTCGACGACGCGCTCGCCGACATTCGCAGCCGCTACGACCCGCGATCCATCCAGTTCGAGCCGCTCGACCCCGCCGCCGACACCGCCGCGCTCGGCGCGATCGCCGAGGTGGAGCGCGTGCGGGACACCGATCGCGGGTCGGAGATCCTGCTGCGGGAGCGCACGGACCCGGCCGCAGCGATGCGGCGCATCATGGAAACGGTGCCGGCCGCGCGCATCGAGCTCACGCGGCCGCGGCTCGAGGACGTGTTCATCCGCATCGTCGCGGGCGGCGCGGCCGGGGACGACGAAGAGAGGCTGCGCGCCGCGCTCGGGGAGCCGGAATCGGAGGAGGGGGCCGCATGACCCGCATCCTGCACGTCGCCGTCCGCGACTTCCTCGCGACGGTGCTGACCAAGGGCTTCATCGCCGGGCTGCTCATCGCGCCGGCCATCGGCGTGGTCATGGTCCTCGTGGGGCCGCGGATCTTCGACGACCGGAGCTTCCAGGTCGAGGGCGAGTACGCCGTCGTCGACCCCACCGGCGCCGTCCTGCCGGCGTTGAGCGCCGCCCTCGATCCGGAGGCGGTGGCCGAGCGGCGGATGGACGAGTTCCGCCGCGGCCTCGGCGCCGCTCCCGAGGCGGTCCGCGGGATGGCCGAGGCGGCGATCGCGCAGACGATGGACGACACCCTGGGGCCGGTCCCGAACGTGCGGCTGCTGGCGCTGCCGGCCGACGCGGACGTCGAGGCGGCGAAGGCGTGGCTCAACGAGGAGGCGGACGGGCTGCGGCACACCGCCCTGATCGTGATCCACGAGCAAGCGGTCACGGCCGACGCCGCCGAAGGGTTCGGCACCTACGACCTGTTCGTGCCGCCCGGCCTCGACGACCGCGACCTCGACTTCATCCACGACAGCGTCCGTGACGCCATCGTCGACGCCCGCGTCGCTGCGCAGTCCCTGGACCGGGACGCCATCGACGCGCTGCTCCGGGTGCCGAGGCCGGGGTCGACGACGGTGAGTCCCGACGCGGAGCGCGAGACGGTCGACGGGCTCAACTTCATGCTGCCCATGGCGTTCATGATCCTGATGTTCATGGGCATCATGGGGGGCGGCCAGACCATGCTGACGTCGACGGTGGAGGAGAAGTCGAGCCGGGTGGTCGAAGTGCTCCTGTCGGCGGTGTCCCCCATGGAGCTGATGGCGGGCAAGCTGCTCGGGGCCGTCGCCATCAGCCTCGTCATGATCGGCCTCTACGTCGCCATGGGGCTGGTCCTGCTGTCGACGTTCTCGCTGTTCGGCCTCCTCGATCCGTGGCTGATCGTCTACCTCGCGATCTTCTTCCTCATCGGGTTCTTCATGTTCGGGTCGCTGATGCTGGCGGTGGGGGCGGCCGTCAACGACATGACCGAGGCGCAGTCGCTGCAGATGCCGCTGATGCTGGTGCTCATGGTCCCCTGGTTCATCTGGCCGGCGGTGTCCCGGAACCCCGGCTCGACCCTCGCCGTCGCCGTCAGCCACCTGCCCCCCATCAACTCGTTCGGCATGCTCCTGCGCCTGGGGTCGAGCCAGCCGCCGCCGTGGTGGGAGGTCTGGCTGTCGATCGCCGTCGGCCTCGCGTCGGTGGTGGGCGCGGTGTGGGTCGCCGCGAAGGTGTTCCGGATCGGGCTGCTCATGTACGGCAAGCCGCCCGACCTGAAGACCCTGATCCGCTGGGTCCGGGCCGCCTGACCCGGTGAGGAGGGACCGAACGGACGGCGACCGCGCTCACCGGCGGGCAGTCACGGTCGACGCTCATCCGGTGGGTCCGGGCCGCCTGACCCGGTGAGGAGGGACCGAACGGACGGTGACCGCGCTCGCCGGCGGGCAGCCACGGTCAGGGAAGGAAACGCACCCCGTCATCAGGGTTCGCACACGGGGCCGCAACAACCTGCGTCAGGGGAGCTTGTCCCGCCGCACAAGACCGTCAGCTACAGGGTCGCTGCGGCCAGAAGCACCCGCGAGTGACGAGAGACGAAAAGCCCCGCGCAGCGAGCATTCCGCTACGCGGGGCTTCACTTGCCCGCCGACGCCTACTCGCCGCCGAGAGGACGCCTCCTATTCCGCGAGGTCGCTCTCCACCGCCATCGCGATGATGGCGGCGTGCTCGTAGGACTGATCGAACAGCGAGGTCGCGGTGATCCAGTCGCCCGGCCCGGCGCCCTTGAGGGCCCTCGCCGCGCGGGCGGGGATCGGGGTGCTGAAGGTGATGCGGCCGCTGTCCGCGTCGGACCCCTCGAACTGCACCGGCAGCACGTAGCCGTGCTCGAGCACCGACTGCTCCCGCAGCTCCAGGTACCGGATGGCGCGGTCGCCGTTCGCGGTCGGCGTCCAGATCAGCACGACCTGGTCGCCCTTGCCGAACCGCTCGACGTAGCGGAAGACGTGCTCCTCGACCGGCGCCGACACGGTGATGACGGCGTCGGCCTTGTCGAGCGACACCAGCTCGCCGTTCCACGCGTAGCGGCGGGCGCGGCGGGCGGGGTCGTAGGCGTCGACCAGGGTCACCGCCTCGGCCGCGAAGTCGGGCCGGTGGGGCGAGGTGCCGATGGCCCAGGCGCCGGGAGTGAGCCCCTGCATCAGCGGGGCGCTGTCGGCC
Source organism: Vicinamibacterales bacterium (assembly GCA_965207675.1). Lineage (GTDB taxonomy): Bacteria > Acidobacteriota > Vicinamibacteria > Vicinamibacterales > UBA8438 > JAJEEA01. Next base: position 806,767 of record CBDBMY010000010.1, on the reverse strand, counting down.
GGGGGCTGGACCGTGAAGGTCACGTACTGGCCCTCGGCCGCGGCGAACTTCGCCTTCAGCAGGAAGCGGTCGCCGCCCCACAGCCCCGACCCGTCGTCGCGCCTGACGGCGCGGATGCCGTCGGCCTGGTCGTCGAACCCGGACCAGGTGATGACGATGGGGTCGCCGGCCTTCAGATCGGCCGCCACGCTCCCCGACGGCGAGACGATGCGGGACCGGACGTCGATGGTGCCGGCGTCCTCGTCGCGGGACACCAGCGCGCCCCGCCACTCGTAGGTGTCGCCGGCGGCCGGAGCCCTCCCGGCCAGCCGCGGGGCCATGGACGGCGCATAGGCGTCGACGGTCAGCACCGGGGCCTCGCCGGCGGCGGGACGGTGGTGCGACGAGAGCGTCGCCCAGCTCCCGCTGGTCATGGCGCGCAGCTCCGTGACGCGGTCGGCGGGGGGCTCGACCGAGAACGTCAGGTAGCGCCGCGCCGAGTCGGTCTCGACGAACGTCGCCTGCAGCAGGAAGCCGCCGTCGCCCCACAGCCCCGAGTCGCGCTCGACGGCGCGGATGCCGTCGGTCCGGTCCTCGAAGCCCGACCAGGTGATGACGATGGAGTCGCCCGCCTCGAGGGCCGACGCCGACGCCGCGGCCGCGTCCGACACCAGGCGCGACTTGACGGTCAGGGTCTTGCCGGCGCCGTCGAGGGAAACCAGCTCGCCGTGCCAGCGGTAGGCGGCGTCCGCGGTCTTCGGGACGTCGGCCGGCGACGCCGCGTAGGCGGCGACCGCCTTGGCCTTGGCCGACGGCCGGTGCGGCGACGTGCCGGTGGCCCACGCGCCCGGCCTCAGGGCCCGCACCGCATCGATGCCGTCGGCGGGCGGCTCGACCGAGAACGTCACATAGCGCGAGTCCACCGCGACGAGCTCGGCGTCGAGCAGGAACCGCTCGCTGCCCCAGAGCCCGGAGTCGTCGGCGGGGCGCACGGCCCGCACGCCGGCCGCACGGTCACGGTAGCCCGACCAGGTGATGCGGACGGCGTCGCCCGGCTCCAGCCCGTCGGCCGCCGCGGTCGGCGACACGAGGCGCGACCTGACCGTCAGCGACCGGCCAGCGTCGTCGAGCGAGACCAGCTCGGCGTTCCAGTCGTAGGTGTCGCCAGCGGCCGGCCCGTGGCCGTTCCCGGCCCCGTAGGCATCGACGGCCGTCACCGCGGCCGGCCCGTGCGCGGGCCGATGCGGCGAGGTGACGGTCGCCCAGGTGCCCTGCATGGCCGCCCGCAACGGGGCCAGCTCGCTGGACGGGCCGCTGACCGAGAACGTCAGCGACTGCCGCGCCGCGTCGGCGGCCACGAACCGCGCCCGGAGCCGGAACCGGTCCCCCGGCGACAGGCCCGCGCCGTCGTCGGGCGCGACGGCGGCGATGCCCTGGGCGCCGTGGTCCGACCCCGACCACGTGATCAGGATGGGATCACCCGGCTCCAGCCCCGCGACGTCGAGGCCCCCCGGGGCCATGACCCTCGAGGTGACGGTCAGCTTGCGCGCACCCTCGTCGAGCGCCACCAGCTCACCGAGCCACTTGTACGTATCCACTCCCGCTCCGAACGTCACCGCGGGCTGCGCCACCGCGAGCGCCCCCGCCAGAACGACCCCGCGCCACGCCCACGGCGACGCGGTCAGACCAGCCAGCATCCCGGACCGGTTCGACATGCTCCCCTCCTCGACGGTTCCCATGACCTGCTCCCGAAACCCTCACGGAACGAGCCCGAGCCGCGCTTTCGCGGAACGATCTGCCGCGCGGCGGCGCCGAGGCTCAGCGCGGCCGCGGCGTGGCGTCGTTGCCGCCACCGCGGGCCACGACGGCGTCCACGGACAGGCGCAATGACCCGCCCGTTTCGGGCGGCCACCGCAAGACGCTCTGTTCGGACTGTCCCATGAAGCACTGCTCCGTCGCGAACGACGGACAACGCCTACGTACTGCTCATATCGGCCCTGGGAAAAGCCGATGCCTGGAGGGATGGGCTTGACCGCGTACCCGGCTCCAATTATGGGGCGGCGTCACGGCGCTGTCAAGGTGAATAATGGGGCCGGGGACGGCCGCCGGAGCGTGTGGGGCGGCGCGAACGGGACGGAAATCCGGCGCGAATCGGACGAGCGACGGCCGGCTCGTCACGCTCGCCGGCGTCGAGCGGGGCCTCCTGCGACGGTCCCCCGGTCCGGCGACACAGGCCGGCCCTCGTCGGCCGCCGCACGTGCAGACGCCAATGCGACGAGGTGGCGGGCGCGCGGCACGGCCGGCCCTCGTCGGCCGCCGCACGTGCAGACGCCAATGCGACGAGGTGGCGGGCGCGCGGCACAGGCCGGCCCTCGTCGGCCGCCGCACGTGCAGACGCCAATGCGACGAGGTGGCGGGCGCGCGGCACAGGCCGGCCCTCGTCGGCCGCCAGCAGGCCGAACGTTTTGGAGGCCAAGCGGCGAAGTGGTGCGTGCGGCACGGGCCGGCGGGACGTTGCGAGTGCGGTGGAGAGCGGGAATAAAGCGGCCGCCCCCGGGGTCCACGCCATTGCACGCTTCGGCATCGGACGGCGCGGGCGGCGGAAACGCCCGCGGGCCGGCGCAAGACCGAAGGGCGGTGCGACCGATGAGATTCGCCTGTCCGGGGAGACCATCCATGACGAGACTCCGTATTGCGTTCGTTCCCCTCGCTCTGTTGGCGACGGCGGCCCTCGCGGCGCCGGCGGCGGCCCAGGGCACCGATTTCTCGGGCACGTGGCACCTCGACGCCGAAGCCAGCGAGCTTCCCGATATCGGCGGCAGGGGCCGCCGGCTGTTCGGCGGCGGGGGCGGTCGGCGGCAGGGCGGGGGCGGATTCGGCGGGGGCGCCCGGACGCTCGTCATCGTCCAGACCCCGACCATGCTGATCATCGAGCAGCAGTCCGACGGCGGCAGCCGGGCCGCGACCTACCGCCTCGACGGCGAGGAGAGCACCAACTCGGGACCGAGAGGCGAGCAGACGGCCCGGTCGCGCTGGGACGGCGCCGCCCTCGTCACCGAGGGCACGCAGAGCGCCAGCACGCCGCTCGGCGACTTCTCGCTGGAGTTCACCGAGCGGCGGACGCTGAGCGCCGACGGGCGCACGATGACCGTCGAGACCGTACGGTCGACGCGGCGCGGCGACGTCGAAGCCACGCTGGTCTACCGGCGCGAGTGAGCCTCCCGCGCCCTTGTCGCCTTCGGCTCCGCCGGCGGGCGACCAACCCTGCGGGGAGCCTGCGCCTCCTCCGGCGGGGCCGTCCCACGGCGCAGACTCCTGGCTGCCGGGATCGGTGCGCACCGGGGTGACGCCGACTCCCGGGGCCTCCGCCCCACGGCGGGACAACGACGCGAGTCGCGGGCGTGGTTGGAGGCCCTCGTCAGGCCTTCGGCAAATCGCTCGGCGCCGGACCGCGAGGCGGCCGGCGGGTCTCGACCGGGCGCACACGCCGGCCGATCGGTGACCGCCGACGCCACGAAGTCGCGCTCGGCGGTGCGAAGGCGGTCCGCCGGGAAGGCTCCGGCACCCGCCTTCACAGGGCGGCCAGCGCGTGCCGCTGCCGGGCGAGGCGCGCGTCGCGCTCTTCCGCGAACCGCACCACTCCCGCGATGACGGACGCCTCGTCGAGGCGCGCCTCGGCAATCACGTCCGGCTCCAGGCCGCCGGTCAGCCAGCGGTCGTGCCAGTCGGAGACGAGCGAGTACTCCCCCGTCAGCGGCCCCGCGTCGCGAAGAGGCCACACGCGCCGCGTCCCCGTCGTCACCACCATCAGGTCGTAGCGCGCCTCGGGCGGCAGCACCGCGTCGCGGTAGGCGGCGGGCTGGCGGTCGAACAGCTCCTCGCTGATGGCCGCGACGACCTTCACGTTGACCCCCCGCTCCTCGAGGGCCGGCAGCGCCTTGACGAGATTGAAGGTCGAGCTGGCCCCCTGGGCGACCACGTACCCGTGCTTCGGCCGGCCCGGCGCGAAGTCGCGCAGCACGTAGAACCCCTTGGCGGCGGACCGCAGATCGGAGTCGGCGAACGTCGAGCGGTCGGCCACCGGCAGGTCCGGCCGCGCCACCTCGAGCACGATCACCCCCACCTTGGGATCGCGGGCGGCGATCTCCGCCGCCGCGAAGTAGCCCGGCGCCACGTCGTTGTAGTCCCAGAAGCTCAGGGTGATGACCTGCCCGCGGGGGAACAGCTTCCACACCTGGGGCGCGAAGATGCCGAAGTGGGTGCGCGCGTCGGCCGCCGTCTCGGGCCCCGAGTGCCCGGCGAGGATGTGGAGCACGCCGACCCGGAACGGGCTGTCCTGGTTCTGCTGGCTCCAGATGCGCGCGGGCAGGTACATGAGCGGCGTGAACGCGCCGTAGCTCCCGCTCAGGGCCCAGACCCCGCTGTGCACGGCCGGGTCGAGGGACGCGGTCTGGCCCACGAGGCCCACCGCCGTCGACGCGTTACCGGCTTCCTGAATGGCCGCCTTGAGACGCGTCCCCGCCTGATTGGAGCAGGGGTCGTAGTGGCCGGTCAGCGATCCCTTCTCGACGTTGATCGAGCTGGACAGGTCAGCCGAGAGGGTGAGAAAGCGGTTGCCGGTAACGTGGTTCATCCACTTGATGACCTCGGAGATCGCCCGCCGCGTGCCGGCGTTGGCGCCCGCCGGCTTGAACAGCTCGATGCCGATCTCCCGCGCGTCGCCGTTCAGCCGCGCGCTCACCTTCTGCGGCTCGACCGGCAGGCGGTCCACCCGCAGGCGGTCGTCGCGGAAGGGGTCCCTCGTCACGTCGAACCGCAGCGTCACGTCGTCGCGCACGCGGTCGCCGATCTCGACCATCCGGTCCGTCAGCCAGTCCCCGAGGCCGTCCCGCTCGAGCAGCGACATCACCACGTCGACGTTGGTCTTGAACTGCCGCAGCCGCTCCGCCTCGCCGCCCGCCGCGCCGTCGCGGATGCCTTCGAAAGAGACGCCGTAGCGCCGCTCGAAGGTCTCGGCGAGGGCCACGAAGTACGGCGAGTTCATCTTCATGGAGTAGGGGTGGCTGGGGTAGCCCACCACCTGGGCGCCGAAGCCGGGAATGGCGCCGTCGCGCGCCGCCGGCCACCACCCCTTCGTGGTGCGGCCGACGACGATCATCGGGCGCCGGTCTTCGGGGTCCCAGGTCTCCATGGCCCGCAACGCGGCCAGCACGTGGTCGTAGTCGTTGCCGTCCTCGACCGACAGCACGTTCCACCCGTAGGCGGACCACTGGTCGGCGACCTCGTAGCCGTCCATCGACTCGGACACCACGCCGCCCACGAGCGAGTCGTCGATGCCCGCGTTGTTGTAGGAGAGCAGAATGCGCAGCCGCTTGCCGACCTGCTGGGCCACGGCCTGGGTCTTCATCTCCTGGGAATGCCCCGAGGTCATCGCGAACTCGCCCTCGAGGGCCACGACCTTCGGGGACGCCCCCGCCCCCATGAAGTCCCAGAAGGCGGCCTTGCCCGCCGCCGTGGCGACGCCGATGCCCGACGGGCCGCCGTTGACGTCGTTGATGAGGTCGGTGGTCTCGGAGTGCCCGGCGAGCGAGCGGATGCCGCGCAGCCCGGCCTGGGCGAAGAGCGGATCGCCCTCGACGCCGGCGTCGGCGAGCAGGGTCCGCAGGGCCCCCGCCCCGCGGCGGAAGCCCAGGCAGTCGATGGACAGCATCGCGACGTCCGGGTCGACCCGGAAGCGGTCGTCGCCGGTCGCGGCGTGGCGGCGGGCCATCGCCTCGCCCATGATGATCCACAGGGCGTACAGGGTCGGGATGTTGTGGCCGCCGGCGAGCAGCAGCTTGTCGCCGAACGGGTGCTTCGGCCGGCGGTAGTCGTAGCACAGGCCGCCGTTCTCGGGCCCGGCGAGGTGCAGGGCGACGTTGTACGGCGTATAGGCCAGCGGCCCCCCGAAGTGCCCCGTCTGCTGGTAGTTGCCGAGCAGGGTCAGGGTCATGGCGGTCATGAACCCGACGTCCTCGAGCCGGCGGCGCTCGTAGGCGGGCACCTCGACGCGGAGGTCGGCGGCTGCGCCGCGAGACGCGGAGGTACGAATCACGACCGGCGGGCGGCCTGGGCCCATTCTAGTTGTGCGTCACGTACCGGTCTTCGGATACGGGCATGGGTCTGCAGCGTGCGGTCGTTGACGAATCACAGCACCCATGCCCGCACATTTCAGTCATGACGCAGCGCTAGTCGGCCAGCTCGATCGACACGGTCGCCAACTGGTCGTCCCAGTGCACGTACATCGTGCCGCCCTGCCGGGTCATGTCGAGGAACCCGATCTGCAACTGGTCCAGGGACCGGCCGGCGGTCTCCACCGACATGACCGTGCGCATGACGTCCCTGCTGTCGTCGTAGCCGTAGGCGCCCCACAGCGTATTCGGGTCGTCGTCCCCGAAGGTCTGCTTGACGCCCCACGTGGCGAAGATCAGCGTCCACGCCGACGGATCCGCCAGGTCGGCGAACATGGTGTATTCCCCGGCGGCGAGCCGCTGCCCACCGATGAGGAGGTCCGCCTCGGTGGTGAAGGTGGTCGTCTGGTCCGCGCCGACCCGCCAGAGCGGCGCCCCGGCGTAGATGCGCTGGCCGTACTCCCCGCCGCCGCCGAAGATGCCCTGCCTGCCGCGCAGGATGGGCCGGCCATAGTGGATGTCGATCCAGCGGCCCCCCTCGTAGCGACCCTCGGCGTTGTAGCTGCCCGCGATCTGCGTGGCCGTGTGCCCGCGCGTGCTGAGCGCCCGGTTCTGCGCCGCCGCGTCGCCCGCCATGACGGCCGCCGCCGCAACCACCGCGACGACGCCGAACAACCGAACACTCTTTCCCTTCACCGACATACGCATGCTCTCTACTCCCCGGCACGGCCCGCATCGTCATTCGTGTGTTGTCGTGAACGATGCGGCCGCCGCACCTCGATGCCTTGCGACGAGACAATGGCGGAGGAGGATGGGATGCGAACCCACGTGCCGATTACCGGACAAGACGCCTCCGAGGCGCCCCCGTCACGACCACTTCGGTACCTCTCCGCACAGGACGGACCCGCCTCGGGCGGGCTGCGCCCCGGGCGGGGCGCCCTTCTTCACGCTGACGGGCCGACGAGCCGGGGCCGGGCCAAGCCCGATCTACCGTTGACGGCCACCCGCGCGGCGACGGTCGAACTCGGCCGGCGTCTCAAGCCACCTGCTTGCGCCTGCCGGGCCGGACGCGACCACCGCACGGTCGGTACTAGCGCCGTTCAGTGTACGTTGCCGGCCAGCCCGTTCGCAACCGGCCCGGGATCTGACCCAGGTTGACTGATTGCCGCCGATCGCGGCACCTTGCCTCTGCGCCTCCAGACCTGGAGGTCCCCCGGAGCCATGCGTCCCCCCGATCAGGTCGGATTCGCTGTATCGACATGCCGAACGAGGACGCTGCCTTGAGGGGCGGCCACGCCGCGACCGCTCGTGCCAGAGCCGTGCAACACGGCCGAACACACCCGTCGCGACGGCGACTGTTGCCGGCACGCGGCTTGCCGAGGTACCGTTTCCGGCGGCGGGGACTGCCTCCCCGTACGTCGTGCGGCTGCGTCTTGGAAGGGAAGGTGCAACATGAGACGACGGCACGGCTCGATCGCGATCGTCTGGCTGGCGGCCTGCGCGGTACTGGCGGCGGACTTCTGGGACGAGAAGGAGTTCACCGACTGGTCCGACCGGGACGTCCAGCGCATGGTGACCAACTCGCCGTGGGCCAAGCGCATCACCGTGGTGTTCCCGCGGGCGCCGCAGACGGCCCTCAACGACCGGAACCCTGTCGCGGGGGGGATCGGCGGGGTGGGCGGTGGCGGCCGCGGGGGCCGCGGCTTCGGAGGCGGCGACGGGTTCGGCCCGGCCCGGCAGAGCCGGCTCGTCGTGCAGTGGCGCAGCGCGCTGCCGATGCGGCAGGCCATCGTCCGCGGCCGGATCGGCGAGGGAAGCGCCCTCGATTCGGCGGGGCGCCAGCTCCTGGCCCAGCGCCCGACCGGCTACTTCATCGTCGTCGCCGGCCTGCCCCGCCCCTTCGCGCGGCTCGACCCCGCCGCGCTCATGGCCGGGGCGCGCCTGGAGCGCCCCGGGAAGCGGCCCATCCTGCCCATCGAGGCCGCCGCGGAGCCGGAAGGCAACGGCGCCGTCATCCTGTACCTGTTTCCCCGAGGCGACGCGATCACCCTCGCCGACGAGGAGGTCGAGTTCGTCACGGAGATCGCCGAGGCGAGCATCGAGCGGACGTTCGAGCTCGAGGACATGGTCTTCAACGGCCGGCTGGAGCTCTAGGCGTCTGCGCCGTGGCACGGCGGTTGGCCGGGCGCCAAGCGAAGCCGCAGCCGACAATGGGCGGGGCCAGGAGTCTGCGCCGTAGAACCACCGACTCCGCAGGGATGGTTGGGCGCCCGGCGGAACCGAGAGGCGACGATGGGCGGGGCCAGGACCCGCGGCCGGACCCGGAGGCGCCAGCCGGGCTCAGTCCCGGTCACCCGGCACCTGGGCCCCGTCGCCGGCCGGGGGCTCGTCCGTCGCGGGCTCGGGCGACGCCACCGTGAACTGCACGTCGCCGGTGGCGGTCGCGCCGCCTGTGCTCACCGCCGTCCACGTGAGAGTGTACTCGCCCGGGTACGTCGCCCCGCTGACGGCCGCCATCAGGTCACCCTCGCCCATGGAATGAACCCCGACCAGCGAAATGCTGCCGTCGGGGCCTTCCAGCGCGAGCGAGCTCTGCCCGGGATCGGTCTCGTCGTTGAACCAGACGCGGACCGAGGTGAAGGGTATGGTCGCGACGCCGCCAGGGCCGGGCAGCGTCCTCACTGCCGCGGGCTCCGGCCCGGCCGGCTCTTCGGCGGCGCAGGCGGCCAGCAGGCCGGCGACCGTGAACGCCAGGGCGAATCTGGTCATGGGTCTCTGCCAGGAAGGAGTGGCGGAGAGGGTGGGATTCGAACCCACGTGCCGGTTACCCGACAAGACGCTTTCGAGGCGCCCCCGTTACGACCACTTCGGTACCTCTCCGCAAGGACCGGAACCCACCTCTCGGTGGGCTGCACCCCGGGACGGGGCGCTCTTCTTCACGCCGTCCGACCGCCCGCCCGCGCGGCTCCTCGGTCGGGTTTCATCTGGCACCTCGACCGATCCGCCCGCGCCCTTGCCGAGCCGGCCGGCGATCATGCGCGGTTGGTATGGACGCCCTTCTAGTGTACGCTGCCCGCAAAGCCGTACGCAACCGGTCGGGGATTCAATCCAAGAAACTGGAGTCCCAGACCAACATGGTGAATGACCGGGCTCGATCCGGATGGGCGGTCGTGCCGCCGTTTCTGGCGCCCTGGGAGTCTGCGCCGTAGAACGGCGCGGACTCCTGCAGGGTTCGTTGGGCGCCCAGCGAAGCCGAAGGCGACGACGTGGGGCGGGCCAGCCTGTTGGAACACGGCCGAAACACACCCGCCGCGGGGATGACGAGGGCCGGCACGCGCCTTGCATGATTACTGTTTCCGAACGACAGATTCGCAAACGCAGGGCCCTCGGCTCCTGCGGTTACGTCTGCGCCCTGCCGTTCGCAGTCGTCGATTCGCGTTCACCGAGGGGAGGTCCCACATGAGACGAACGACGGTCATTCTCGCCGCGGTCGCCCTGCTGTTCGCGGCGGGCGCCACCACCCACGCCCAGCAGGGGCGCGCCGAGCTGCGCGGCTCGGTGACGGACGAGCAGGGCGGCGCCCTGCCCGGCGTCAGCATCCTGATCACCAATCAGGATACCGGCACGTTCCGCGAGGTCGTCTCGAGCGCGGACGGGAGCTTCTTCGCGGGGCAGATGCTGCCCGGCACGTTCCGGGTCACCGCCCAGCTCCCGGGGTTCGCCTCGTTCGAGCGCCCCGACTTCGCCATCGGCGTGGGCCGGACGCTCGACCTCGACATCGTGATGACGATCGGGGCCATCGAGGAGACCATCACCGTGTCCGGGGCGGCGCCCCTCGTCGACCTCACCTCGTCCGAGGTCGGGGGCACCATCAACACCGGCGACCTGACCGAGCTGCCGACCGGCAACCGCAGCTACTTCGCGGCCATCGCGCTGCTGCCGGGCATCCAGTTCAACCCGTCGTCGAGCCTCGGCAACGACACCATGATCGCCAACGGCCAGACGCCGGGGACGAACAACGTGTCGGTGGACGGCGCCGCCAACAACGACGACAACAGCGGCACCTGGGCGGGCGGCCAGACCCGCGTCCCCCTCGAGTCGGTGCAGGAGTTCCAGGTCCTGACCAACCAGTTCGACGCCGAGTTCGGGCGGGCCCGCGGCGCCGTCATCAACTCGATCACCAAGCAGGGCACCAACACGTTCACGGGGGCCGCGTTCGACTACTACACCAGCGAGAAGCTGACGAGCCCCAACTACTTCGAGGCGGCCAACGAGAGTTTCGAAAAGGCGCCGAGCAGCAAGATGGAGTGGGGAGGGGTGATCGGCGGGCCGATCGTGCCCGACCAGGCGCACTTCTTCTTCAGCCTCGAGCGGCAGGTCGTCGCCCCGAGCCGGCCCAAGGTGTTCCCGACCCGGCCCGACCTGGACTTCACGACGGTCGAGAGCTGGGAGGCGTGGAACACCCTGATCCGCTTCGACCACCAGGTCAATGCCAGCAACTCGTGGGCGTTCCGCTGGCTGCGCGAGCTCGCGCCCCAGTTCGACCTGCTCGGCGGCCGCCAGGCGACCCTCAACTCGCTGGAGGACGAGACCGACAACGACCAGACCTACGTCGGGAGCTGGACCAGCGTCCTCGGAAACTCGCAGGTCAACACCTTCCGCGTCTCGGCGACGCGCGAGCAGTGGTGGCGGGCCAATCCGTGCTGGCGCGACCTCGGCGGGTTCGGCGCCTCCGACGCCGACTTCCCGACCCTGCAGTCGCAGTGCCTGCCGCGGTACAACTTCAGGAACTTCCAGGACAACGCGCACGACAGCGCGCGCGGCAACCGCGACCACCACTGGAGCTACTCGAACACCTTCTCGTGGTTCGTGCCCGACCGGATGGGCGACCACGACCTGAAGTTCGGCGCGACCTACCACCGCACCAACATGCTGTGGCGGGACCAGGGCAATCAGAACGGCACCTTCATCTTCGACTCCGACATGCCGTTCAGCGCGAGCGACTTCTCCACGTGGCCCGAGCGGCTGCACGTCCGGGTCGGCGGCCAGTTGATGTACCCCTCGGAGTTCCACACGCTGGAGTCGTTCGCGCAGGACAAGTGGCAGGTGACGGACCGGCTGACGATCAGCGCGGGATTCCGCTACGACCTCGAGATCTTCCCGATCGCCAACGACTACAACCCGTTCTTCGGCCCCGACGCCATCGGCGTTCCCTCCGCCCTGGGCGGACCGGGCATCGGCTCGCCGGCCGGCCTCGGCGGGCGGACGTACCCCATCGACTACAACAACTGGGCGCCCCGCACGTCTTTCGCCTACGACCTCACCGGCGACGGCCGGTCGGTGCTGCGCGGCGGCTACGGCATCTTCTACGACAAGACCCTGGGATACGCGGTCAACAACTACCGGGAGGACACGCCGTACATCGACTCGTTCATCGCCAGCTTCCCGCAGGACACCGCCGACCCCGGTCCCTCGAACGGCATGGCGCCCGGCGGCGACCTCTTCCGCCTGATCGAGGTCACGCCGGGAGGCTGCCCCGCGAACCCGAACGGCAGCGCGTGCCCCACGGTGAACCGGCAGGTGCTGAACGAGCTGTTCCCGGCGGGGTCCCGCCGCCTGAACACCGCCGCGATCGAGTACGACAACCCCTACCGCGAGCAGCCCTACTCGCACCAGCTCACGATCGGCTACGAGCGCGAGCTGACCCCGGTGCTCTCGGCGTCGGTCGACTACGTCCGGCAGCTCGACCGCGACACCCACATGCGGCAGAACCTCAACCCGCGCCTGCGGGCCGGCACCGGCCGCACCGACCCTGTCACCCGGTCGGACGCGTTCGGGGTGCTGGCCGGCACGCTGGACGGCGACGACTGGTACGCCGGCGACGTCCGCTTCACGACCAGCAACGGCAGCGGCACCTACAACGCGCTGAACTTCCAGCTGGAGAAGCGCTACGCCGACAACTGGGGCTTCCGCGCCGTCTACGCCCTGGCGAAGAAGGACACCAACTCCCTGTGGTTCACCTACACCAACTTCTGCCAGGTCGGCGCCGCCCTCAACCTCGACTGCCTCTGGGGGCCGAGCCAGTACGACCGCCGGCACAACTTCACGGTCAGCGGCCGGACGGAGATCCCGGTGATGGGCGGCATCACCTTCAGCAGCGTGCTGCGCTACATGAGCGGCCAGCCGTTCCACCTGCAGGACAGCAACTTCGACCTCGACCAGAACGGCATCGGCCCCGACTTCCTGTCCCCCGGCAGCTACACCGGCTCGGGACAGGACTCCATCGCCGTCGACTACGCGGGCGGGCCCTACGGCGCGTACGGCCCCGACTTCCTGCAGCTCGACGTCCGGTTCGGCCACCGGACGCGCTGGGCCGACCGTCAGACGCTCGACGTCTTCTTCGACATCTTCAACATCACCAACCGGGCCAACTTCAACAACCCGAGCGGTGACATGCGCGGGAACTTCCTCGTGCTGACCGGGCTGCGGGCGGGCAGCGGCTTCCCGCGGCAGGCGCAGTTCGGCATCCGCTGGGGCTTCTAGCCCCGGCTGTCGTCGGCGACACGTGAAGAAAAAGGGCCGGGCGCCATTGCGTCCGGCCCTCTTCACTCTCCTGCAAACCGCCAGCGGATTTCCTGCGAACCGCCGGCGGAAGCCCCAGAGCCCGTCGAGTCAGTCGTATCGCCCGCGTCCTCGCGCTCGATCAGCTGGCAGACGAACGTCCTCCGACGGCCTTGTGCGCCCACCCGGTCGGCTTGCGATCCGTACGCTACATTTCCCACAGCCGGCTCAACGGCACGGCGTGCAGGCGCTCGTCACGCAGGGGGAACACGTCCCGCCCGGCGTAGAGCAGCGTCCCCGACTCGAAGTCGTCGCCGCAACGCTCTGCGAGCCGGACGAGGCCGCGTCCGTCTCCCGACGTGACGGCGGCGGCGGCCTTGACCTCGATGCCCCAGGTCTTCCGGCCGCGGGTCACCACCACGTCGACCTCCACCCCATCCTTGTCGCGAAAATGCCAGAAACGCAGATCGGGGTCCGTCCAGCCGGCCTGCGCAACCAGTTGCTGGACGACGAACGACTCGAGCAGGTGGCCCATGCGGTCCCGCCGATCGAGCCAGTCGCCGGCCGTCAGACCCGCGAGCGTCGCGGCGAGGCCGCTGTCGAGCAGGTGGACCTTGGCGGCGGTGACGAGCCGTCTGGCCTGATCCCGGCGCCAGGCCGGCAGGCGGCGCACCAGAAAGAGCCGTTCGAGCACGGCGACATGGTGGTCGATGGTATCCCGCCGCACGCCGAGATCCCCGGCCAGCGCGCTGGCGTTGTGCAGCTCGGCGCTGCGCAGCGCGAGCAGCTCCAGCAGCCGGGCCAGATCACCGGCGTCCCTGACCCGCGCCACGTCCCGGACGTCCCGTTCGATGATGGCGCGCAGGTACTGGCGGTGCCATTGGCGTGCGCGCCGCGGCGACCGCGCCAGAGGCTCGGGATAGCCGCCGGCCACCAGTCGCTCGGCCAGTGTCGGCTCGGCGGGATCGGTCTCGGGGCCGATGCCCGGCTCGAACGCGCCCTCCAGCAGGGCCTGCAGAAAACGGCCGGGGCGGCGGGCCTTTTCCGATTCGCTGAGCGGTTGCAGCTGCACCATTTCCATCCTGCCGGCCAGCGACTCGGTGACCGTCGGCACCAGCAGCAGATTGGCCGAGCCGGTCAGCAGGAAACGACCGGGACGGCGGTCCCGATCGACGGTGCGCTTGACGGCGGAGAGCAGCGCCGGGGCGCGTTGCACCTCGTCCAGGGTCACCGCATGCGGCAGGCTCGCGACGAATCCGGCCGGATCCTCCACGGCGGTCCGGTGGTAGTTGTGCTCGTCGAGACTGACGAATGCGCGATCCGGCGCCACGTGCTGCGCCAGCGTGGTCTTTCCGCTCTGCCTCGGACCGAGCAGGCAGACGACGGGGGTATCCGCCAGGGCTTCCTGGACGGACGGCGCCAGCGAACGCGGAAGCAACGGCCGGATGGCGGCCATGTGCCTGTTACACTAGCGGCCAATTGCCTGTTACGCAAGCGGCTGATTGTCTGTTTGGAGAGGATCGCCGGCGCCGGCGCGGCCGTGCCGCCGCCGGCGGGCCGACACCGGACGACTCCGCCTGGACGGTGCCGGGCCGTTGCGCCGCCGGGCGGGAGACCGAGCCGAACGAGGTCAGCGGAAGCTGCGGAATCGGCGCGTGGGGTTGGGTATCGCTTCGTCCTGGCGTTCCAGGCACTGGGTGACGAGCGGGGCGCTCCCGAACACCTCGAAGTTCGCGCGTGCGCCGCCCGCGCGCACGTAGAGGTTGGCGGTGGTCCGCAGCAGCCGCAGAAGCACCTCTATTCCCCGGCCCGTCGTGACCCGGATCACGCGGTCGCTGACCGGAGCCACCGCGATGTTCTGCCGCTCGCCGGGCACCCCCCGAACCGACGCGCTTCCGGTGGTTTCGATCGGCTCGGCGAACTCGAACCCCGCGCTGACGCCCCCGAGCTGGCACGCGAGGATGATGGCGGCCCCCTCGCCGTTGCCGAGCCGGAACTCGGCCCCGCCTCCGCCGAGCTCCCGCGCGTCCCACACGGCCTGCGCCGCCGCCGGTGACGCGGAAACCGCGACCGTCAACAACGCGGCGATGGATCTCGACATGGTGTCTCCCCTCGGCGGTGCCGCGTCATCCGAACGGTGAACGGTGTGTTGGAGCTCGCTCTCTGCCAGATGCCGGGCGCCCGGCGACGAGAAACAGACGGCGATCGAGGCGCCGGGCAACCCCGGTGACAACGGAGAAGGTCGACGCGGAACCCACGCACATCCAGCGACCCCGGTCCAGGGTTGCCAAACCAAGGCGGTGACAACGGGGGAAGGTCGCCGCCGAACCCACGCTGGGGCCGCCGCTCTACGGTTCGGGCCGGACGGCGCGTCCGCCGCCCGGCCCGACCGCAACGAGTCCTCGACGACGCCGTCCGTCTCGGCTAGTACCCCCAGCGGATGCCGAACTGCGCCTGCCGCGGGAAGCCGCTGCCCGCCCACAGGGAGGTGAGGTTCAGGAAGTTGCTCGACCGCATGTCCCCCGTCGGGTTGTTGAAGTTCCCGCGGTTCGTGACGTTGAAGACGTCGAAGAAGATGTCGAGCGTCTGGCGGTCGCTCCAGCGCGACCGATGGCCGAGCCGGATGTCGAACTGCATGAAGTCGGGCCCGTACGCGCCCCGGGCCCGCCGGCGTTATCGACCGTGATGGGGTTGCGGTTGGTGCCCGCCTCGCCCTCGTACATGCCGGCCGCGATCGGGTCCGGACCCCACCCGTTCATGTTCGGGTCGAAGTTGGTGTCGTGGATCGTGAACGGCGCGCCGCTCATGTAGCGCATGGCGCCGCTCAGGTGACGCCGCCGAACACCGGGATCTCCGTCCGGCCGCTGAGCGTCACGTTGTGCCGGCGGTCGTACCGGCTCGGCCCCCAGAGCTGGTCGATGTTCAGGTCGTTCCCGACCTGCGCCCAGTTCGCGTCGAGGTAGTAGGGAGTTGCCCTCCGACTTGCCCAGGGAGTAGACCGCCCGCATCTGCCAGTTGTCGCTGTAGCGCTTCTCCACTGGAAGTTGAGCGCCTGGTACTTGCTCGTGCCGAGGTTCTGCACGAACGAGACGCGGCCTCCCTCGTAGCTGTCGCCCGACATCAGCACGTCGTTCAGCCCCGGCACCAGTCCGAGCGCGTCCATCCGGGTCACCGGATCCGCACGCAGCATGCCGTCGCGCACCTGCGGGCGCGCCTCCATCAGCATCTGCCGGTCGCGGCCGTGCATGCTGACGAAGTCGACCGACGCCGACAGGACCGGCGTCAGCTCGCGCTCGTACCCGAACGTGAGCTGGTGGGTGTACGACTGCTTCCGGTCCGGGTGGTCGAAAAAGACCCAACCGGTGTTCACGGCCCGGGTCCCCGGCGGGAACAACTGGTCGAGGTAGTCGCGGTTGATGGCCAGGCATCCGCCGTTGTTCACCTGGGCCGGGCAGCCGGTGGTCGACGTGTCGATAAGGCCCCCGAGGTGGCCGCTCGGCCGCATGCCCATCTCGGGGCCCGGGTCGACGCCGGTCGCCGGGAAGCGCACCACGTACGAATCGGAGTACGGCGCGAACCGCGACGTCCGCGTGACCTGGTAGGCCGATGGTCTTGTCGTAGAAGATGCCGTAGCCGCCCCGGACGACGGAGCGCCCGTCACCCGCCACGTCGTACGCGAACGACGTCCGCGGCGAGACGTTGTTGTAGTCGATGGGGTAGTTGCCCTCCGCCCCGCCGTTGAACTGGCCCGCCACGGGTTGTCGGGGTTCTCGAGAGGGAAGACCTCCAGGTCGTAGCGGACGCCCAGGTTGAGGGTCAGACGGTCGCTCAGTTGCCACTTGTCCTGGGCGTACGCCTCCAGCGTGTTGTACAGCGTGGGCGTACTAGAGCTGCCCGCCGACGCGGATGTCTGAGCACCATTCCGGGTAGGTCGAGAAGTCGTCCCGGTGGAACGCCGCGGTTGGTCCCGAACCCGAACAGGCCGTTCAGGTCGCTCTGGTGCGCCACAACATGTTGGTGCGGTGGTAGGTGGCCCCGAACTTGAGGTCGTGGTCGCCGGCCCGGTCCGGACGAACCACGAGAAGGTGTTCGAGTAGCTCCAGTGGTGGTCGCGGTTCCCTCTGGCGAACTGCCCAGCGCGTTGTCCTGGAAGTCCTGGTACTGGTACTGCGGCAGGCAGGCCGCCTGCGCCGTGCTGCCCCGCGCGGTGAGGGTCGAAGTCCCCTGCGCCCGCCAGCACGGATTGCCGCGCCAGTACTGCTCGCGCGTCGCCGAGATCCGGACCGTGTTCACCTGCGAGCTGCCGAGGACGCTGGTCCAGCTCCCGACGTAGGTCTGGTCGTTGTCGGTCTCGTCCTCCAGCTGCCGAGGTCGCGGTCCGGCTGCCCAGCAGGTCGAACTGCGGCGCCAGCTCCCTCAGCCAGCGGAACGCCCAGGAGTTGCTGCGTTGACCTGGTGGTCGGCGCGGATCAACGAGTTCCAGGCCTCCCAGCTCTCGGTCGTCGAGTAGTTCAGGTCGGACCGCTCGTCCGGGAAGACGCGCGTCCGGCTCGGGGCGACGAGCTGCCGCTCCAGGCTGAAGAAGAAGTGCATCCGGTCCTGGAGGATCGGCCCGCCGATGACGCCGCCGAACTCCTGCTTGCTGGTCGGGCTTCTCGATTCCCCGCTGGAGCGACAGCACGTCGAGTCGGTCATCGCCGACGACGTGAAGTAGTTGAACAGCGCGCCGGTGAACTCGTTGGTCCCCCGCTTCGTGATCGAATTGACCACCGCGCCGTGGCCCGGCCGAACTCGGCGTCGAACTGGTTCGTGATCACCTGGAACTCCTGCACCGACTCGAGGGCGACGCGGGTCTGACCCCCCGCCGAGGTGCCGGAGTTGTCGTCGTTGTTCGCCGAGCCGTCGACCTGCACGTTGTTGGTGCCCGGGTGCTGCCCGTTGGCGATGATCGAGTCGTTGCCGAGGCTGGACGACGGCCTGAACTGCATCCCCGGCAGCAGGGCCACCGCCGAGAAGTAGCTGCGGTTGCCCAGCGGCAGCTCGGTCAGGTCCTCGCTGGTGATGGTGCCCCCCACCTCGGCCGACGTGAGGTCGACGAGCGGCGCCTCGCCCGAGACGGTGATGGTCTCCTCGAGCTGGCCGATCGTCATCACGATGTCGAGGTCGAGCGTCCGCCCGACGCCGATGGCGAAGCCGGTCCGCTCGAACGTGCGGAACCCGGGCAGCTGGGCGGTGATGGTGAAGGTGCCCGGCAGCATCTGGCTGGCGAAGAAGCTGCCGTCCCCGCCGGAGAGCGCTTCCCGGAAGGTGCCGCTGTCCTGGTTCGTGATGAGGATGGCGACGCCCGGCAGGGCCCCGCCCTGCTCGTCCGTCACGCTGCCCCGAAGCTCGGCCGTGCCCTGCTGGGCAACGGCTGCTGTCGCCGTCAGGGCGACGAGGATGACGGTCGCCGTGAGTCCTGCGAGCTTCCGCACGTTCCACCTCCTGCAAAGACGAATCTCCGAGGGTAACGACGTGATGTCTGCTCGACGCCGGACGGCGACGACGCGTGGGTTGTCCAGGTTGGCTGCCACCTCCTTCGGGACACCTGATTCGCGATCAGGATGGCTTCTCGCCGGGCCGGGCGGCGGCAACGAGAATCCTCGTCCGTCGTTTCACGAAGCCCCCACGCCTGATGGCTGCGATATCGATCCGAGGCGGGCTCGACGCGCCGCTCGCGCCCCCCGGAAGCCGACAGGGCGGCCTGGGTCGATCTCCCTGCGGGAGGCGACGTTCGATATCGTGCAAGACACGTGCCGGCAGTCGCCGCTCCGGCCGGCAGAGCTCGTTTCGGTTCATGTTGACACGTCCCAGACGTTGTCCTTGTGACGCGGCCCAACCGGACCGGGCCAAGGCGTCCAATGCAGTGGAATCGCGAGGGCCACCGCCGTGGCGAGCGTCTTCAGCAGTGCGTGTCTCCCTTCGGGCGAGCTCCGCGGGGTCGAGACGCCAAACGGTCCGGTCGGGCGCGACGGCCGCCGTCCGGAGCCCAACGCCTCGCGGCCGGTGCAATCGCCGCGGCGCGCTGGTAGGATAGGTTCAGTTGCCCACTATAGTCGAAATCAACCGTGGGTATCACCCGCACGATCGGGCGGACCGGCGTCGATTGCTCGCGTGAAGCCATGTCGAAGTGGAAAGGGGAAGAGGCCATGTTCGCAACAACCAGACTGTGCCGCTCGCTCGTCCCGTTCATCGCTGTCGCGCTCGCCGCGGCGGCGACGGCGCCGGCGCAGAACAACGCCCGTGTCTTCGGCGTGATCACCGACGCCGCCGGCCAGGTCGTGGACGGCGTCACAGTCACGCTGGTGTACGAAGGCGGCCTCGCACGGAGCTACGAGGTGACGACGAACGCCGAGGGCGAGTACCTGCAGATGGGGCTCGTTCGCGGCCCCTACACCCTCACCGCGATCAAGGAGGGCGTCGGCATCAACCGCGTCGCGATCGACCTCAGCGCCGGGCAGGAGCTCGAGCAGGACCTGGCGCTGCGGACCCTCGAGGAGGTGTACCGGGAGAGCGTGTCGGAGGAGGAGCGCGCCGCGCTCGACGCCCGCGCCGCCACCACCGACGCCTTCGAGCAGGGGCTGTCCGCGTTCCGCGGGGGCGACCTCGCGGCAGCCGTCGCGTTCTTCCGGGCGGCGCTCGAGACGACGCCGGAGTGCGCCGAGTGCCAGCGCAACCTCGGCATCGTGCAAGGCCGGCTGGGGGCGTACGACGAGGCCGAGGCGGCCTTCCGGGCGGCGCTGGCCCTGGAACCGGCCAACGCCGAGACCTACGACGGACTGGCCGAGATCTACAACGCGCAGCGGCGGTTCGACGACGCGGCCGAGGCGAGCGCCGCATCGGCGCGGCTCTCCGGCGGAGGCGGGGCAGACGACCCCACCGCCGTGTTCGACCAGGGCCTCATCTTCTGGAACTCGGGACGCCTCGACGAGGCCCGGCAGCAGTTCGAGCGGACCCTCGAGCTCGACCCCAATCACGGCGAGGCCCACTACTGGCTCGGCATGGCGAACCTCAACGCCGGCCAGATGGCCGAGGCGGCGGCCGAGTTCAGGATCTACCTCGACCGCGAGCCGAACGGCCGCTTCGCGGCGACGGCGACCGGCATCCTGTCGTCGATCCAGCCGTAGCCGCGGACCGCGGCTCCGACGGCCTGCCGTGGCTTCCGCCGGGAATCTGCCGGACCGCGCAGATTCCCGGCTGCGTCCAAGCTCGCCGCGCGCCGCGCGAGCCCGTCCATGCGGGAAGGGGTGACCGCCCAAACGGTTGGTTGGCGATCCGATGTGTTGGATTCGCTCGGCTCCCGGGAGCGTTTCCGCCGGCATTGGAAGGACGGGCAATGACGGGAATCACGTCATCGTCACGGTGGGGGGCATCGAGGAGACCAGGACGGAGCGCCGGAAACTGACTTGAAGTCGAGCTTGGAACAAGTACTGCAATGAGTTCGTCCGTACTTCGAAGATACCTCTGGAGGAGGCAAAGTATGCGGAGACTCACAGCGTTGCTGGTCACCGGCGCACTGTTGCTCGGTGCGACGGCTACTCTCGCTCTCGCTCAGGTCGGTCGAACGGAGCTTCGTGGTCGCGTAACCGATGAACAGGGCGGCGTCCTGCCGGGCGTCACCGTTCTCATCACGAACCAGGACGACGGCACGTTCCGCGAGCTCCTCACCTCGAGTGACGGCACCTACTTCGCGGCGCAGCTGTTGCCCGGCACCTTCACGGTGACCGCGACGCTGCCGGGCTTCTCGACCGCCGAGCGGACCGACTACGTGCTGACCGTCGGCCAGACGACCGACCTCGACATGGTGCTGACCGTCGGCGGCATCGAGGAGACCATCACCGTCTCGGGCGAGACGCCGCTGGTCGACCTGACCTCCGCCGAGGTGGGGGGCACCGTCCAGGCCGACGAGCTGGTGGAGCTGCCTCTGGTGAACCGGTCCGCGTTCGCCGCCATCGCGACCCTGCCGGGCCTTCAGTTCAACCCGTCGGCGTCGCAGGGCAACGACTCGATCATCGCCAACGGGCAGACCGGGGCGGCGAGCACGCTGAACACCGACGGCGCGAACAACGCCGACTCCACCAGCGCGGGCGCGGGCGGCAGTCAGGTGAAGGTGGCGATCGAGTCGGTCTCCGAGTTCCAGGTCATCACCAACCAGTTCGACGCCGAGTTCGGTCGGGCGAGCGGCGCCATCATCAACGCGGTGACGAAGCGGGGCACCAACCAGATCAGCGGCGCCGCCTTCAGCTACAGCACGTCGACGGCGATGACGGCGACGGACTACCTCACCCAGCAGGCGGGCAACGACAAGCCCGAGAACAGCAAGTACGAGTTCGGCGGCGTGCTCGGCGGCCCCGTCATCCGCGACCGGGCCCACTTCTTCACCAGCCTCGAGCGGCGGCTCACCAAGCCGGGCCGGACGCGCATCTTCAACAACCGCCGCGACCTGGACCGCACGTCGAACGAGGACTGGCAGGCCTGGAACTACCTGCTCCGCTATGACCAGCAGCTGAGCGCCAACCACTCGTTCGCGGTGCGGCACCTGCGCGAGCTGAGTCCCGAGCTCAACGTGTTCGCGTCGACCCTGCGGACGATCAACGCGACCTCGGAGAACGACGACGACGAGTGGATGATCGTCGGGAGCGCCACCAGCGTCCTCGGCAACAACGTGGTCAACACGTTCCGGGGCATGCGGAGCGAGGAGCGGTTCGCGGGCGGGGCCTCGCAGTGGGTCGCCGCGGGCGGACCGACGCTGCGGACCGGCGTGATGCGCGACCTGCCGCCCGGGTACTACACCAGCAGCTACCAGGACAACATCGACACCACCTCGGGCGGCCGCGACGACTTCCAGTGGCAGTTCACCAACACGACGTCGTGGTTCATCCCCGACAAGATGGGCGACCACGACGTCAAGTTCGGGGGCAGCTGGAACGTGAACGCCATCAGGGACTTCAGCGAGAATCACCTCGGCGGGGAGTTCCGGATGGCGAGCGAGACCCTGCCCTTCGACGTCGACAACCTCTTCACCTACCCCGACCGGCTCCGGATTCGGGTCGGCGACCCCAACGGGCGGTTCTTCGACTACCCCGGCGACAGCCTGGAGCTGTTCTTCCAGGACAAGTGGACGCTCAACGACCGATGGACCCTCGGGCTCGGCATCAGATACGACGCCGAGCGGCTGCACGGGAGGCTGACGACCAATCCGCTGATGCCGCCGGGCGAGGATCCGCGCGACTGGGACAACTTCTCGCCCCGGCTGTCGGTCGCCTACGACGTGGAGGGCGACGGCCGGTCGGTCATGCGGGTCGGCTACGGCCGCTTCTACGACCGGACGCTCCTGAGCGGGCTCGACAACGTCCTGCAGGACCCCGCCACCCAGTCGTCGTTCGACGTCACCTTCCCGCGGAACTTCAACCGCGACCCCAACCCGCGGCTCGGGCTGCCGGCGACCGATCCGGAGCTCATCGCCGCGACCATCATCGTGAGGCCGGGCGACCCGCTCTTCTCCCAGTGCCCGCCGGCCACCGGCAACCCCACCAACGGGTGCGTGCTCGTCAACCACGACTGGGTCGCCGCCAATTTCTCGGGGGCCGAGCAGCTGAACCAGGCCCGCGTCTACCTCGACAACGAGCGGCGGAACCAGCCCTGGTTCCACCAGTTCACGGTGGGCTACGAGCGCGAGCTGATGCCGACCCTGTCGGTCTCGGCCGACTACATCATGATGCGGGGCCGCGACCTGCTCAACCGGATCAACTACCTCGCGCCGTTTCGGCATGACGGGATGAGCCAGTCCGACCCGCTGACCTACTACGACGTGGGAGGCGCCTTCGGAGGGCAACGGGTCGAGGACCGGACGGACACGGTGTTCTACCCCGGGGGCGCCATGGATCCCCGCACGGGGTACCCGCTCGCGGGCACGTTCATCAACCGCGTGCTGTCCATCGAGAGCGTCGGGCGGTCCTCGTACGACGCGCTGAACCTCGCGGTGGAGAAGCGCTACGCCGACCGATGGGGCGCCCGCCTGTCGTATGCGTGGGGACACTCGCACGGAAACTCGTTCGAGCAGTACGGCACCAACGGGCCGAGCCTCAACGGCGTCCAGAGCCAGGTGCTCGGCGAGCTCAACATGGCCGAGAACTGGCAGGATGCCGAGACCGACCGGCGGCACATCCTGACCCTCAGCGGGAACACCGAGCTCCCGGGCGGCATCACCGCCGCCGCCATCCTCCGCTACATGACCGAGCTGCCGTTCACGATCTACGACAGCACGATCGACATCAACCAGAACGGCTCGCTCTGGGATCCGCTGCCGCCCGGGATGTACACCGGCACCGGGGCGAACCCCATCACGGTGGAACAGACCCGGGGCAGCTGCGAGCTGATCAACGCCGTCGGGTGCCAGGCCGCGGCGCGCTCGGCCGACTACCTCCAGCTCGACCTCCGGTTCGGCTATCGCGTGCGCCCGCGCGCGGACCAGACGATCGACATCTACCTGGACGTCATCAACCTGACCAACCGCACGAACTGGAACCCGGCCAACGGGAACCAGAACAGCGGTTCGTTCTTGAACTACACGTCGCTGCGGGGCGGCGGGTTCCCGCGTCAGGCGAACTTCGGCCTGCGCTACGGGTTCTAGCGGGGGGTTGACGTTTCGGGCAGGCCGGGCCGGAAGCGACGTGAGCTTCCGGCCCGGTCGATTACGGCGTCACAGGGTTGACCAAGCGCAGGGGGACCCGATTCGGGAATCCGGACGGCGACGCCCACCCACCACGAACAGAAGAGCTGGCGGAGCCCCCGGGCGGCGGCTCCTGCCGCTGCAGACACTCCGACACGATCGAGTCGCTGCCGAACACCTGGAAGGCCGCCCGCTCACCGCTCAGGGTCACTCGGAGATTCGCGGTGGTGCGCAGCAGCCGCAGGAACGTATCGACGCCCCGGCCGCCGGTCAGCTGGAACAGGCGGTCGCTGATGGGCACGACCGCCACGTTCTGGCGCTCGCCGGGAACGGCGCGCAGGGTGGCCCGTTCCGTCGGGTCCACGGGCGCGGGAAACTCGAACCCCCCGTTGACGCCCCGGAGCTCGCACACGAGGATGAGCGACGCCCCGTCCTCGTTCGTGAGCTGGAACTGGGCGCTGCCGCCGCCCAGCTCCGTCGTGGTCCACGCCGGCTGCGCCGCCGCCGGCGCGGCGCCGGCGGCAAAGAGCAGCAGGGCCGTTGCGGCGATGTTCTTCATGACGGGTCTCCCTTCCGGACACACGGCTCCAAGTTCCCTGGAGGGTTGGTTGGGCGCCAGCGGAGCCGAAGGCGACGATCAGCCCTGGCTGCCGACCTGCAGCCGGTTGATCACCCGCACGGTCTCGAACGCCTGGCGGGCGATCTGCTCGAGAACCCGACTCTCGACGCCGCTGCGCACCGAGCCGACGAGGAGCACTTCTCCCTCGTGGACGAGAATGCGGAACGGCGAGTCGGCGAGCAGGAGATACTGCGCGAACACGGGGTGCCGTTGCACCCGCTGCGCGATGAGCCGGCGCAGATCCCGATCGCGGCGGGACGACGACTGCACGAAGAGATCGAGGACGACGTCCTGGACGCCGGGGATGCGGGCGAGGCGGTCGAACAGCTCGCCCGGCTTGTCCCGGTCCGGCGTCACGCTGCCGTTGAGGGTGACGACGCCGTCGACGACCGAGCCTCCGACGTAGTCCCAGATCGTGTTGTACCGATAGCCTCGAATCGCCGCGCCGACGTCCGCGGCGATCTCGTCGTCGTCCTCCCGGCCGGGAATCACGAGCTCGCTCGCGACGGTGTCGACGCCCTCGATCTCGAGGACGCGGTCGATCGCCCGGGTCTTCACCCACAACGTCGGCACTTCGCCCGACAGGGTGACCTCGGCGCCGTCGACGCGGTAGTCGATGCGCCGCAGGTCCAGCTCTTCACGCAGCACGGCGCCGACCTCCGCGAGCACGGCGGCCGGGCGCTGCGCGGCCGACGCCGTCGAGGCCGTCGCCGTCGTCATGCCGGGCAGCGCCAGCAGGACCGCGAGCCCGGCGCGCACGGTCATCGTCCCCCCGCCACGCCGGCGGTCGCGGGCCAGCTCAGCGTATAGGACGTGCGCGACTGCACCGCCACGCCGTCGCGCGCCACGGTCACGTCGAGGGCGCGGTGCCGATGGGTCGGATCGGGGTTGCTCGTGTAGTAGCCGAGCATGTAGTAGTCGCTGGTCTCGGCGTCGATCTGACGGAGCATCCCCTCGAAGTTGTTCGTGTTGACGATGGAGATGCCGCCGGTCAGCTCGGCCAGCGTGCGCAGGCTGGACCGCGCCGCCAGCTGGTACTCGCGCCAGGCCTCGAGCGGGACGTCGTAGTCGATGTCGGGGCTCGACACGAGGCCGCGCGGGTCCAGCGTGTAGAACGTCGTGTTGGTGCGATTGGCGGCGGCGGCCAGCTCTTCCATCTCGCCGACCAGCTCCGAGTCCGAGAACACCGTGCCCTGGCGCTGAATCCGATCGAACGGGGCCAGCCGCGCCCTCATCTCGGGGTCGTTGGCGGCGAGATCCGACCGGCGGTCGCGCAGGAATCGATCTGCCCGGTTGGTCCGGTAGAGCCGCTGCAGCTCGAACGGATTCAGGTCGTATCCGGTGCTGACGTAGATCAGGACCTTGCGCCGATCCTGGACCGCTTCCAGGTTCTCGAGGAGGGTGTTCACGGTCATGAAGGCGCGATGGGCGCGCCAGCGCAGCTCCTCCGGCCCGTCCCGGTTGTCCTGCACATCCATGATCAGCTCGCGCGGGGTCAGGCCGGTGCCGATGATGCCGTCGACCGAGGCCTTCACCAGCTCTCGATCGTAGGTGATGTCGATCGCCGTGCCCGCCGAGTCGTTCGAGATCAGCCCGACGAGATCGCCCTCGTGCACGAGGATGTCGACCACGTCCTTGATGAAGTGGCGGACCCGCGGCGTGCTCTGCGGCTCGAGGTGCATGGCATCGACGAAGAAGATGAAGATGCGCCCCGCCATCTGGGTCGCGGGCGCGGTGCCGGGCAGGATGATGCCCTCCTGCACGGCCGGCGTCGGCGAGAGCTGGTTGAAGACCCGGCCGCCGTGCACCAGCACGAGCGAGGCGATCTCCTGGGGCACGCCGTCTTCCGCGATACGGAAATCGGCCGGGGTCAGATCGGGCACGAAGACGCCGTCGGCGTCGCGCACGATGACGTCGGTGCGAATCAGGGTGACGCCGGTCCGGAAGGTCCCCGCGTCGGGGAGCTGCCCACCCCCCCGGGGCGACTGCCGCTGCACCGGCTGGGCCTGCGCGACGGCGAGCCCCACCGCGAGCACGGCCAGACCGGCGCCGAGGCCGACGCGCATCCATCTGGAACGAACGCTGCCAAGGTGACGCATGCGGAACCCCCGGATCTCTCGGTCGAAGCGGGTACCCATGTTACCCCTTCGGCGACGCGGATCAAGCCTTCCTCCGCTCGGCCCGGCGCTCCGCGAAGAACGTCTGAATCAGCTCGGTGCACTCGGGCTCGAGCACGCCGCCGGCGACCTCGACCCGATGGTTCAGCGCAGGGTGGTCGAGCGCGCGCATCGTCGAGCGGACCGCGCCCGCCTTGGGCTCGGCGGCGCCGAAGACGAGCCGGCTGATGCGGGCGTGGACCAGGGCGCCGGCGCACATCAGGCACGGCTCGACGGTCACGTAGAGCGCGGCGCCGCTCAGCCGGTAGTTGCCGAGGGCGCGGGCGGCGTCGCGCAGGGCGACGATCTCGGCGTGGGCGGTGGGGTCCGTCGCGTGAATCGGCTGGTTGCTCCCGCGCCCGACGACGGCGCCCTCGAGCACCACGACGGCGCCCACCGGCACCTCGCCCCGCCCGCGCGCGAGCCGCGCCTCGGCGAGCGCCTCGCGCATCCACCGCTCGTCGGCGGCCGCGCCGGTGGCCGGCCCGCGTTCTCCTGTGGCGTCAGCGGTTTCGCGCGTGCCCATGCTCGAGTCTCGTTCGACAAGCGTCGTCGCAGGAGGTTCGCGCCGGCGGAGTCCATGCCGATCGCGGGGTCGCCCGGCGTCGGCCGCGGGCTTGCGCACCGCCGCCCCGACGAATCCCGCCGACGAGTCGCTGTCATCCGCGGCCGGCGGCACCGTACTACCGCGGATCCCCCGGCCCCGCCACGGCGAGTTCCCCAGACCCGACGAACGCTCGTACATGCGAACGGGGCGCCCGTTCCGCGGGCCGCCCCGTCCTGTCCCGCCCGGCACCGGCCTTATACGGCCGCCGCCGGGTCGGGATGTCATCGATCCGTGAACCTGCTCCGCAGGGGTCCTCGCGCCGGCGAGACCCAACCCGACCGCACGGTCGCGCGACCGCTACTGGGTCGGGCTCTCGTCGATCCACACCCGGATGCGGCCCTCGGGATGGACCACCTGGACCATCTCGCCCCGCAGCGCGCTGAGCTCCTGGATGGCGGCGCGGACGTCGAGGGTCTCCCCGGCGCCGGACAGGAGCGCGTCGACCACGCTCACGGGCACCCGGACCTGCACCTCGCCGGCGAAGCCGCGCGCGCGGCCCCGCCCGGCGTCGTCCTGGTCGGCGCCCTCGTCGGCGCCGCCCTCGCCCCCGGCGTCATCCCCGTCGTCCGTCCCCGTGACGTCGACCAGGATGGTGTCGCCCTCCCTGGCGATGCGGACGCTCTGTTGGCCGTCCTGGATGTTGGCGATCTCGACGTCGCCGGCGTCGCGGAGCTGGCTCCACGCGGCGCGGATGGCGGTTACCGGGATCTCGCGCTGACCGCCGAGCTGAAGCTGCCCGTCGCTGTCGACGATGGCCTCCGGCGCCATCGCCAGGGCCGCCTCGATGGCGGCGAGCGGCAGGTTGAGGCTCATGCTGGTCTGCCCCGTCATGTCGAGGTGGACCCAGGGTTGCGGGTCCTGCTGCGACTCCGCGGCGTGCAGGCCGATGGCCGCTCCCGACGCCACGAACACCGCCATCACCGCGAGCGCCGCTCGCCCAGCCGTCGTTGCCTTGGTCACTGTGCCCCTCCCGGGATTCGGGCGATGCCGCACGACCGGGGGTCATGGGCCGCATGCGCCCGCGTGTTTCGTCCGAGGTACGCGGTCAGGCCATGCCGGCCGCCCCCGGTCCTGTCCGGTGTATACGGGGCGTCCGCGGGAAAGGTTCATGCGGCAGCCGGCGGCGCGAGTCGCACGGGCGGCGGCCGCGGATGCCGTCGGTCACCGACGACATCCCTCCTCCGAGGGCCCATCGGGCGGCCGCCACGACGGCGCATGCGGGTCGGCCGGCGGTGCAATGGTCACGGGGCAGGCCCTGTCGCCGCGCGCCGTCACAAGGTCAGGTGCACCGACCGGCGGCGCCAGGTGCACCAACCGGCGGCGGCTCCGTTTCGGCCACCCCTCCGGGAGGCCGCGCGCGCACGGGCTTCTACAGCGACGCGGTGAAGTGCTCCGCCAGCGACTCGGCCGTCGCGCGGTTCCAGGTCTCGTTGACGCCGACCAGGACGCGGCCGTCCGGGCCGGGGCGCCCGAGATCGACACCGCGGTCGCGCAGCCGCGCGCGGAAGCCGGCCGTGTTGTCGGCGGAGACCCGAAGCCGGAAGAGGTTCGTGGGGGCCGGCATGCGCTCCACCGCGAACGCGTCGTGCCGGGTGACCCGCTCGATGAACGCCTCGGACACCTCGACGGCCCGCCGGAAACGATCGACGAAGCCCGGCACGTGGTGCAGGGCCACCGCCGCGAACGGCCACGCCCCGGGCAGCCCCGAGCCGAACATCCGGCGCGTGTGGTACATGTCGTCGAGCAGCGCCCGCGGGCCGGCCAGTATCGCGCCCGACGCCGCGTTGAAGTACTTGTAGAGCGAGACGTACACGGTGTCGAAGGGGCGCGCGTACTCGGCCACGTCGACGCCCGTGCATGCGCTCTGCAGGAAGAGCCGGGCGCCGTCCATGTGCAGCCGGATGCCCCGGTCGCGCGCGAAGGCGGCGATGCGGTCGAGCTCGGCCTGATCGAAGCGCTCGCCGAAGCGCCGGCGCACCGGGGTCTCGATGGAGATGACCGACACCGGCCGCGACACGCGGCCGCCCGCCGTGCGATCGACGACCTCCTCGACCTCCTCGAGGGTGAACGTGGCGCGGCCCGGGGCCAGCGGCATCAGGGTGATGCCGCTCAGCGTCTGCACGCAGTCGCCCGAGTCGTTGTAGAGGTGGGCCTCGGCCTGCAGGATGGCCCGGCCCCGGCCGCCGGCGAGCGCGCGCACCGCGAGGTGGTTGGCGAGGGTGCCGGTGGGCATGAACACGGCGCGCTCCTTGCCGAGCAGCGCCGCGAACCGCTCCTCGAGCTCGCCGACGACGCCGCCGTTCGAGTAGCTGTCGCGGGCGATGCGCCCCTCGTCGGCGAGCCGGCTGAGGATCCGGCCGTGGTCGGCCGGGGTCAACCCCAGGCCGTCGCCGGACATCCGGACCCGGCCGGCGCCCGGCTCGGCCGCGCTCCCCGACCCGATGCCGCCGCCCTGGCCCGCGGCCAGGCCGGGGCCGAGCGCGCCGGCCCCGAGGCCGAGCGCGCCAGTCTGCAGAAACCGCCGGCGGCCGATGGATGTCGTGCTGCGAGTCATGGCGCCGCTCCTTCGTGGTGTTGCCGCGCCGGCCGGGAACCCTGGGCCCGAAGCCTGCGCCTGCCGTTCAACTCACCGTGAACCCGACCGGTTTCCGCGGCGCGGGCTCCTGACCCTGAACCGCCACCTGCGACCCCCCGCCGCCATGCCGGGCCAGACGCCTCGGCCGGAAGCGGCTGCGCCTGCCGTTCAACCCACCAGGGCCAACGGGTTCCCTCGGTCCGGACTCCCGACCCTGAATCGACACCTGCGGCTCGGCCGCTACCTGCGGCTCGGCCACGGCGTCACGCGGTGTCGCCGACCCGACCGCCCCGAGCGGAAGCCGCACCGGCGGCGCGGACCGCTAGTCCGGCGGCAGCCGGTACGCCAGCAGCCGGCCGGGCTGGCCGCTGCCGCTGGTGGCGACCACGATGTACTGCACGCCGTCGAGCACGTAGGTCATCGGCGATCCGGACTGCGGCGCCGGCATGTAGACCTCGCCGACCTCCTCGCCGGTCATCTTGTCGTAGGCCCGGAGCATGGCGCCGGGCTCGCCCGACGGCGTGGTGAAGATCCCCCCCTCGCCGGCGATGACGAGGGTCTTCGTGTTCAGGGTACCGATGCGCCCGACCCGCCCGGTACGGGGGATGTCGACCCCCTCCAGCCGCGGATGGTTGCGGATGTTGTCGGGCGTCTCGCCGTGCGGCACCTGCCAGAGAATCTCGCCCTGGTTGAGATCGATGGCCGTGATCCGCCCCCACGGCGGCTTGATGATGGGAATGCCCTCGATGGTCAGCGACGCCTCGGCGGCCGAGATCTCCGGCGACCGCCCCCGGATGAAGTTCATGTCCGACTGCTCGGGGTCGTTGACGAGCCCCAGCGACACCACCTGCGTGTAGCTGTAGAGGTACATGATGCCGGTCTCGGGGTCGTACGAGGCCCCCGGCCAGTTCGTGCCCCCCGCCTGCGACGGCAGCATCAGGGTGCCCCACGGCCCCTCGGGCACCGAGACCGTCGGTGGCGTGAAGATCGGGCCCATGCGGTAGTTCGACACGATGCGCTCGGCCTCGGCCCGCAGCTCGGGCGTGAAGTCGACGAGGTCGTCGACGCCCACCCCCTGCCGGTCGTAGGCGGGGGGCCGGGTGGGGAACGGCTGGGTGAGGGCCAGCAGCTCGCCCGGCACGTTCGACGCCTCGACGGGGCGCTCCTCGATGGGCCACACCGGCTCGCCGGTGACCCGGTCGAAGACGTAGAGCCACGTCTGCTTGCTGGGTTGGGCGATGGCCTTGATCTCCCGCCCGTCGACGGTGATGTCCACGAGGATCGGCGCGCACGGCAGGTCCCAGTCCCAGACGTCGTGGTGGATGAACTGGAAGTGCCAGAGGCGCTCGCCGGTCTCGAGGTCGACGGCCACGAGGCTGTCCGAGAACAGGTTGTCGCCGTGCCGGTGCCCGCCGTAGTAGTCGTTGGTGGGCATCTCGGTGGCGAAGTAGGCGATGCCGAGCTCGGCGTCGACGGTCATCTGCCCCCACACCCCGGTGTTGCCGGTGTAGCGCCACGAGTCGCCGAGCCAGGTGTCGTTGCCGAACTCGTCGGCGCCGGGCACGGTGTGGAAGATCCACTTCCGGTCGCCGGTGCGGGCGTCGAAGCCGCGGATGTGCCCCTTGACGTTCTGCATCGACCGCGGCCGGCCGCCCGGCAGGTGCGCGGCCCCGACCACGATGGTGTCGCCGGACACGATGGGGGCGGCGTGCAGCCCCACCTCGCCCGTCACCGGGTCGATGTCCTGGTCCAGGGTCAGCTTCAGGTCGACGATGCCGTCCTCGCCGAAGCCCGGCAGCCGGCGGCCCGTCGCGGCGTCGAGGCCGATGAGCTGGTAGCCCGGCGTGACGTAGAAGATCTCGCCCGCGCCGCCGTCGTCGCGGTACGCCAGGCCGCGCCCCGACAGCCGCCGCGGCGCCGCCGCGCCCCGCTCGCCCTCGTCGAGGCGGTGCGTCCACAGCAGCTCGCCGGTCGCCGCGTCGGCCGCGACGACGGCCCGCCGGGTGCCCGCGGTCGTGTACAGGACCCCGCCGACCATGAGGGGCGTCGACTGCAGGTTGTACTCGGGCTCGGGGCCGAAGTTGTCGGTGCCGAGCGTCCACGCGAGCTCGAGGTCGCCGAAGTTGTCGGCCGTGATCAGGTCGGCCGGCGAGTAGCGGGTGCTCGCGAGGTCGCCGCCGTAGGTCGGCCACTCGAGGTCGCCGGCCGGCTGCGCCTCGGCGGAGGCCGCCAGCGCGAGCAGAGCGAGCGAGAACGCGGCAAGGGTCCAACGCATCTGTCTGAATGACACCGGTCTCCTCCAACGGTCGAAGCCTGTCCGCAGGCAGTCTATCGCCCCGCGACGCCGCGTTCAACGGCCCAGCGCCGCCCCCTGCCGTCCATCGGGCACCGCCCCCGAGCGCCTGCCGCACCTCCCCCCCCAGGCCGCGCGCCCCACGGGCCCGTTGCCGGGATCGGTGGTCCCGCCGGCGGCAGTCCACAGCCTCACCGCCGTGCACCGGCTTCCAGGAATCGGGTCCCGGGTGGGATACGATGGATATTCCGCGCCAGCGGACGACGGCCGATGGGCTCGGGCGGGATGTCGAGGGGCAGCACGCGATGACGCAGACGACGATGCTCGGCCGGACGGCGGCGGCCGCAACGGGAATCGGGACGGGATCGTGAGGAAAGGAAGTGGCGCGCCCTGCAGGATTCGAACCTGCGGCCTCCTGGTTCGTAGCCAGACGCTCTATCCAGCTGAGCTAAGGGCGCACGGCCGGGGAACAATCAGTATAGCAGCTTTCCGGGCCCTCGCCGCCCTCCTGCTGGCGGCAGCGGGCGCGACTGGCGCCGCCGCCCAGCAGGCCCTGGCCCCGCGGCCGACGCAGATCTTCGGCCCCCCGCCCCCCGTCCCGCCCGCCGTCATCGCCCGCGACGGCTCCGGCGTGACCGTCCGCGCGGTCCGCATCGACGCCCCGCTCCGCATCGACGGCCGGCTCGACGAGGCGGTCTACGCCCGGGTCGCGTCGATGTCCGACTTCATCCAGAACGACCCCGTGGAGGGCGCGCCGGCCTCGGAGAAGACCGAGGTGTGGCTGCTGTTCGACGACGACCAGGTCTACGTGGTCGCCCGCTGCTGGGAGTCGCGGCCGGACCGCGTCATGGCGAGCGAGATGCGGCGCGACAACATCCGCATCGTGCGCGACGACAACTTCGCGTGGTCGTTCGACACCTTCTACTCCCGCCGCAACGGGGTGCTCTTCGAGGTGTCGGCGGTCGGCGGCCGGCTCGACGCCGAGGTCGTCAACGAGTCGCAGATCAACATCGACTGGAACCCGGTCTACGACGTCGCCGTCGGCCGGTTCGAGGGGGGATGGGTGATGGAGACGGCGCTGCCGTTCAAGTCGCTCCGCTATCCCGGCGCCGGCCCCCAGACCTGGGGCTTCCAGGCGCGGAGAGTCAACCGCTGGCGGAACGAGTCGTCCTACCTCACCCCCCTCTCGGCCGCCCAGAGCCTGCGCGGGCACTTCCGCGCCTCGCTCGCGGCCACCCTCGTGGGCATCGACGCCCCCGAGGCGTCGCGGCTGGTCGAGGTCAAGCCGTACGTCATCGGGGACGTCACCACCGCCGCCGCGTCGGGGTCGACGACCAACGATCCGGGCGGCGACCTGGGCCTCGACGTCAAGTACGGCGTCACGCAGGGGCTGACCGCCGACTTCACCGCCAACCCCGACTTCGCCCAGGTCGAGGCCGACGAGCAGCAGATCAACCTGACCCGCTTCAACCTGTTCTTCCCCGAGAAGCGCGAGTTCTTCCTGGAGAACCAGGGGACGTTCAGCTTCGGGGGGGCGTCGACGAGCGGCCGGCTCGCCGGCGTCAGCGACACGCCTATCCTCTTCTACAGCCGTCGCATCGGCCTCCACCAGGCCCGGGAGGTGCCGTTGCGGGCGGGGGGGCGGCTGACCGGGCGGGCCGGCCTCTGGACCCTGGGCGCCCTCAACATCCACGCCGGCGCGCTCCCGTTCGAGGACGAGACGCCCGCGGACCTGCTCGACCCCCGCGCGCGGGACGACGAGCCGCCCGAGGTCCTGCCGACGAACTTCACGGTGCTGCGGGCCAAGCGCGACGTCCTGCGGCGCAGCAGCGTCGGGGCCATGTTCACGGGCCGGTCGCGCCACCAGCTCGGCGACGGGTCGAACGCCGCGTACGGCGTCGACGGCGCCTTCGGCTTCTACGACGACCTCACCGTCAACACCCACTGGGCCCGCACCTCGACCGGCGGCCTGACCGGCAACGACACCAGCTACCGGGGCCACCTCGACTACGCCGGCGACCGCTACGGCGTGCAGCTCGAGCACCTGCTGATCGGCCCCGACTTCCGCCCCGAGGTCGGCTTCGTGCGGCGGCGCGACATGCGCCGCAGCTTCGCGGAGTTCCGCTTCAGCCCGCGCCCCGCGTCGATCGCGGCGGTGCGGCGCTTCGTCGGCACCGGCTCGCTCGCCTACGTCGAGAACCTGGGCGGGGCGGTCGAGACCCGCGAGGCCACAGGCCTGTTCACCATCGAGTGGGAGAACAGCGACCAGCTCACCGTCAGCGCCATCGACTCGTACGAGTTCCTGCCCCGGCCGTTCCGCATCGCGCCCGGCGTCGTCCTCCCCGTCGCCGGCTACGACTTCACGAACCTGCAGCTCGGCTACAACTTCGGCCAGCAGCGCCGCTTCTCGGCCAACGTCATGGCCGAGCACGGCTCCTTCTACGGGGGGACCAAGACCACCCTCGGCGTCAGCCGCGGCCGGGTCACCATCACCAACCAGTTCTCGGTCGAGCCTTCGCTGTCGATCAACTGGATCGACCTGCCCCAGGGCGAGTTCCGGACCGATCTCGTCGGCGCGCGGACCACCTACACGATGACGCCGCTCATGTTCGCGAGCGCCCTCGTGCAGTACAACTCGCGCCTGAACCAGGTGTCGGCGAACATCCGCTTCCGCTGGGAGTACCGCCCCGGCAGCGAGCTCTTCGTCGTCTACAACGAGGACCGGAACACCGGGCTCGACGGGTTCGGACGGTTCCCGGTCCTCAACAACCGGGCGTTCATCGTCAAGGTGAACCGCCTGCTCCGGTTCTGAACGGCTCCTGGCGATGTCTTCGACCATGGCCGGCAGTCCGGCCCTCGGTTGCCGGGGCCTCGTGAAGCGCTACGGCGACCTGACCGCGGTCGACGGGCTCGATCTCGCGGTGCGCCGCGGCGAGTGCTTCGGCCTGCTGGGGCCGAACGGGGCCGGCAAGACGACCACCATCGAGATCCTCGAGGGGCTGCTGGCGCCGGACGCGGGCGCGGTCGAGGTGCTGGGGACGCGGTGGGGCGCGGATGACGACGCGTTGCGGCAACGGCTCGGCATCCACCTGCAGGAGACGCAGTTCGACGAGAGGCTGACGGTGGCCGAGACCCTCGGGCTGTTCCGCTCGTTCTACCGCGAGGGGCGGCCGGTCGCCGGCGTGCTGCAGACGGTCGGCCTCGAATCGAAGGCGGGCACGTGGGTCGTCCATCTCTCGGGCGGGCAGCGCCAGCGGCTGGCCGTGGGGTGCGCGCTCGTCGGCGACCCCGAGCTGCTCTTCCTCGACGAGCCGACGACGGGGCTCGACCCCCAGTCGCGCCGGCAGCTCTGGTCGGTGCTGCAGCGGTTCCGGGCCGCGGACGGCAGCATCCTGCTGACCACCCACTACATGGACGAGGCGCAGGTGCTCTGCGACCGCGTGGCCATCGTCGACGGGGGCCGCGTCATCGCGGAGGGGACGCCGCGCGAGCTGATCGCCTCGCTGGGGGCGGCCCACGTCATCGAGTTCGGCCTGTCGGCCGGACAGGAAGGCGCCACCGACGGGCACGAGCTCGACGCGCGGCTGGCCGCGCTGCCGGGCGTCAGGGGCGTCGGCCGCGACGGGGACCGGCGGCAGCTCGGGGCCGAGGACCTGCAGCAGACGCTGCCGGCCCTGTTGCGGCTTCGCCGAGGAAGCCGGGGTCGCGCTCGACTCGGTCACGAGCCACGCCGCGACCCTGGAGGACGTCTTCGTCTCGCTGACGGGAAGGCACCTCCGCGATGGCTGACGGCGGCCTCATGCGGCAGCCGCTCGCCGCCCTGACCCTCGCCCGGTTCAAGCTGACCATCCGCGAGCCGGAGATGGTGTTCTGGATCTTCGTCTTCCCCATCCTCATGGCCCTGGCCCTCGGCATCGCGTTCCAGGCCCGCGGGGAGGAGCCGGTGCCGGTGGCGGTCAGGGACGCGCCGGGCGCGGCGCCGGTCCTCGACGCGCTGGCGCGCACCGGCGACCTGGAGCCGTTCGCCGCCTCGGAGGAGGACGAGCTGGCCCTGCTGCGGGACGGGCGCGCGCATCTCGTCGTGGTGTCCGGATCGCCCCCGACGTACCGCTACGACCCGGTCCGCCCCGAGAGCCGCCTCGCGCGCCTGCTCGTCGACCGGGCCCTGGCCGGCGAGGCCGGTCACGCCCCCGCGGGGGCGGCCCGGACCGAGGAGGTCGCGACCCCCGGCAGCCGGTACATCGACTGGCTGGTGCCGGGCCTGCTCGGCATGAACATCATGAGCTCGGGCATGTGGGGGCTCGGGTTCGGCATCGTGGTGGCGCGGTCGCGCAAGCTGCTGAAGCGGATGGTCGCCACCCCCATGCGCCGCTCGCATTTCCTGGCGTCGCTGGTCATCTCCCGGCTCGCGTTCCTGGGCCTCGAGATGCTCGCGCTCCTCGGGTTCGCCGCCTGGTTCTTCGGCGTCGGGAGCGAGGGGGGCTTCGCGACCCTCCTGGCGGTGGCGCTTCTCGGCGCCCTCGCCTTCGGGGGCATCGGGCTGCTGACGGCGAGCCGCGCCCGCACCATCGAGGGCGTCTCCGGCATCATGAACGTGGCGATGATGCCCATGTTCATCTGCAGTGGGGTGTTCTTCGCGGTGACGAACTTCCCCGAGGCGGCCCAGCCGTTCATCCGCGTGCTCCCCCTCACCGCGATGATCGACGCGCTGCGCGGCGTGATGCTGAACGGCCACGGGCTGGCCGGCGTCGGCGGCGAGCTCGGCATCCTCGCCGGCTGGGGCGCGGTCTCGTTCGTGGTCGCGTTGCGCGTGTTCCGCTGGCAGTGAGTGCCTCACGGACACGGGTAGAATGGGGCCTCAGTACAGATCGCCCCGCAATCACGGACGGGAGTCACGACCATGAACCGAGCGCATACCGCAGTCCGTTGGCTGACGGCGGCGGCCGTCGTCGCGGCGGCCTTCGTCTCGCACCCCGCCGCGCAGACCGGCGACGACTTCGTCCCCGTCACCGACGCCATGCTCGCGGACCCGGCCGACGGCGACTGGCTCATGTGGCGCCGCACCCTCGACGGCTGGGGCTACAGCCCCCTCGACCAGATCGACCGCACCAACGTCGGCGACCTGCGCATGGTGTGGACGCGGGCCCTCGCGTCCGGCAGCCAGCAGGGCACGCCCATCGCCTACGGCGGCGTCCTCTACATGCCGAACCCCAACGACGTCACCCAGGCCATCGACGCGGTGACCGGCGATCTCCTCTGGGAGCACCGCCGCGACCTGCCCGACGACATCGACGACTACATCCGCGGCCTCGTCAGCGTGAACCGCAACATCGCCATCCACGGCACCCGCATCATCGACACGAGCAACGACGACTACATCTACGCCCTCGACGCCCGAACCGGCGAGATGGTCTGGGAGACCGAGATCCTCGACTACACGGTGAACCCCGCCCGGCACTCGTCGGGCCCCATCACCGCCGCCGGCAAGGCGTTCTCGGGAAGAAGCTGCCGGCCGTGGGCGGGACCCGAGGCGTGCGTCATCGTGGCCCACGACGCCGAGACCGGCGACGAGCTGTGGCGCCGGCGGCTCGTGCCCGCCCCCGGCGAGCCCGGCGACGAGACGTGGGGCGACGTGCCCTTCGAAGACCGCGTGCACGTCGGGTCGTGGACCGCCCCCAGCTTCGACCCCGAGCTGAACCTCGTCTACGTCGGCACCTCGGTCACCTCGCCGGCACCGAAGTTCCTGCGGGGCGGCATCGAGAACACGCACCTCTACCACAACTCGACGCTGGCCCTCGACGGCGACACCGGCGAGATAGTCTGGTACTACCAGCACCTGAACGACCACTGGGACCTCGACCATCCGTTCGAGCGGCTCCTCGTCGACACCGCGGTCGCCCCCGACCCCGCCGCCGTCGCCTGGATCAACCCCGGCCTCACCGCCGGCGAGACGCGGCGGGTGGTGACCGGCATCCCCGGCAAGACCGGCGTCGTCTACACCCTCGACCGCGAGACCGGCGAGTTCCTCTGGGCCACCCCGACCGTCCCCCAGAACGTCATCACCGACATCGACGGCGCCACCGGGGCGGTCACCCCCAACGGCGAGATCGTCTTCACCGCCGAGGGCCAGGAGGTGCTGGCGTGCCCGAGCTGGTTCGGCGGCAAGGACTGGGAGGCGGGCGCCTACAGCCCCCTGACCAACACCATGTACATGCCGCTGCGCAACGTCTGCGCGCGCATGCTCGCCTCGACCGACGCCGGCAGCCACTACGCCCTCGCCGTCCGCAACCAGATCGCGCCGGGCATGGACCAGGTCGGCACCGTGCAGGCGATCTCGGCCGAGACGGGGGAGACGCGCTGGCTCCACTCGCAGCGCTCCGCCACCATGTCGCTCGTCGCGACCGGCGGCGGACTGGTGTTCGGCGGCGACGTGAACGGGCGGTTCCGGGCGTTCGACCAGGACACGGGCGAGGTGCTGTGGGAGATCAACCTCGGCTCGGCGGTGACGAGCTTCCCGATCAGCTACGCCGTCGACGGCCGCCAGTACGTCGCCGTCGGCACCGGCTCGGCCGGCACCGCGTCGGGGTTCCTCGGGCTGACGCCGGAGCTGCGGCCCAGCGCGGGGAACAACCTGTTCGTGTTCGCCCTGCCTGAGTGACCAATGAGATTCCGTTGGGGTCCAGGGCTGTGCTGACAGTCACGTGAACCACGGACAGCCTGTTTGCCGTAAACCCCGTGTAGTCAGTAGCTTGTGAGCGCCAAGCAGACCCTGCCATTGGCTTGAGCTGACCGACGGGGTTGCCGGCCCAGCGGCCACGAATCGAGAACTCGCCCGGGACGGACATTCTGTAGTAGGATGTGCGTTTCGGAACCAGGGTGTCCTGAGAGGTGTCGTTATGCTCAACATTCCCCTCCACGCTTCGTCGGGCGGCCGGGTGGTTGCCTGGAGTCTTGGGGTCGCTGTCCTCAGTGTGACCTGGGGCGCGCCCGCGGCGGCCCAATCGCCCGGCGACGCGCCCGCGGTGACCTTCGCTCGGGACATCGCCCCGATTTTCCAGAGCAACTGCCAGCAGTGCCACCGGCCCGGCTCGATCGGCCCGATGTCGCTCACGACCTACCAGGAAGTGCGCCCCTGGGCTCGGTCGATCAAGCAGCGCGTGGTAACGGGCGAGATGCCGCCCTATCGATACGACCGCGACATCGGGATTCAGGAGCTGAAGGACGACCTCCGGCTGAGCCTGTCCGAAATCGAGACGATAGCCCGCTGGGTGGACGACGGGGCACCCCTTGGCGACCCGGCCGATCTTCCGCCGCCGCTGTCGTTTCCGGATCTCAGCGAGTGGGCCTATGCGGATGAGTTCGGCCCGCCGGACCTGGTGATCCGGACGAAGCCGTACACGCTGGCGGCCGATGGGTCGGACGTCTGGTGGCGGCCGATCGTGCCGACCGGCCTGACCGAGGACCGGTGCCTCAAGGCGGTCTCCGTCAAGCCGTCGCCCGAGGGGCGCGCCGCCGCGCACCACGCCAACAGCCAGGTGCTCGGTTTCGACGAGGAGAGCGGGGAGTGGGTCCAGGTCGAGCGGCTCTCCGAGTACGCGCTCGGGAAGGTCGGCGAGATCGTTCCGGAGGACGCCTGTCGTCTCCTCCCGGCCGACTCGATGGTCAGTTGGGACGTCCACTACTATCCGACCGGCGAGGTCATCGAGAACGACGTGGTCGAGATGGGCGTGTGGCTCTACCCGGAGGGCCATCAGGAGCAGGTGCAATACCAACAGGATCTCAAGCTGTATTCCCTGCTGATGAAGGGCAGCGAGCTCGAGCTCCCACCGCATGGCACGGCGATGACGCAGGGGTTCCATTCCTTCGAGACCCCGGTGCGGATCGACAGCTTCCAACCGCACGGTCACTTCCGTCTGGTGGGCAAGACTCTCGAGATCTTCCATCCGAAGACGGGCGAGCTGGAGATGGTGAGCTCGGTGTCCAACTGGACCAACGACTGGCACACCAGTCACATCTACGCAGAAGACGCCGCACCGCTCGTCCCGGCGGGGTCCGTCCTGGTGATCACCGGCTACTACGACAATACGGCCGGGAACCCGCAGAACCCCGACCCGAATCAGTGGGTGGGACCGGGCAGCCGTACGGCGGACGAGATGTCGCATGCATGGATCGCCGTGACGCATCTCGACGACGAGGGCTACGAGCGTCTGGCGGCCGAGCGGGAGAGTCGCAGGCAGACGGACAACGAGGAGTAGCAGCACGGAGACGTGCGGAATTGGTCTGTGGCGAGAGAGCCTCTCGGTATCGAGAGGCTCTCTCGCTTTTCGGCGGCAACGCGTTGATGGAGGGAACGCCAGTGCTCGGACGATGGCTCGCGGGCGGCCTCGCAGCCGCAATGCTCATCGGCTCCCCATCGCTGTGGGCCCAGCGAGAACGACCACTTACCCCGCTGCCGCCGAACGGACTTCGGGTGGCCCCGTTCTTCGACGGCTGGTACCGGAATCCGGATGGAACCTTCACCCTGTCGTTCGGCTATTCCAACCTCAACCTGACCGAGGTTCTGGAGATTCCCCTGGGTCCTGACAACTTCATCGAACCGGCGGAGTTCGACGGCCGGCAACCCACGTCGTTCCCGCCTGTCGCGCGTGGGGGCGCCACGAGCAGGCGCCGGCGAGACCGGGAGCGGGGGGTGTTCACCGTGACCGTGCCGGCCAGCTTCAGCGGCGACGTCGTCTGGACCCTGGTCAACCAGGAACGGACCTTCTCCGTGCCTGGAAGCGCCAAGACCGGTGCCTACCAGCTCCGATGGCCGATGGCTATGGGGTCGCAGCCCCCACTGGTCCGCTTCAGCCCCGACGGCCCTGCCGGCCGGGGTCCCACCGGGATCGACGCGGAGCCGATGCGCGCGTCGGTGGACACGCCGCTTTCACTGACCGTCTGGCTCCATGATGACAGCGTGCGGGACGAAGAACCGCTCCCGGTCAGACGGCGGGGCGACCCCGCGGCGCTGAACGTGACCTGGTTCAAGCATGCCGGTCCGGGCGCGGTGGTCTTCAGCCCGCACACGGAGCCGCTCGCCGAGACAGAGGGGATGGTGACCACGACTGCGACCTTCCAGCAGCCGGGCGAGTACGTGATCCGTGTGCGCGCCGACAGCTTCGGCCGGGTCGACAGCTCCGCCGGCAACCAGTGCTGCTGGACGAATGGCTATGTGAAGGTCACCGTCACGTCGTAGCCGTCCAGAGCCCGGCCCATGAGCGACCTACTAGTGTCCTGTATCAACCCGACGACATCGACGACTACATCCGCGGCCTCGTCAGCTTGAACCGCAACATCGCCATCCACGGCACCCGCATCATCGACACGAGCAACGACGACTACATCTACGCCGTCGACGCCCGCACCGGCGAGCTCGTCTGGGAGACGGAGATCCTCGACTTCACCCCCAACGGCGAGATCCCGTGCTCGTCGTGAGCAACGAGCTGGCCCGAACAAGACGTGGTGGCTCGTTTCCGTCCGGGGCGGACGTCATGCGCTCCGCGCACCGCGGCGGCGCGAGTCGTCAGACGTACTTCCCATCGCAGCGCCGGGACACCGTCGGGTTCCGCGTCGCCAGGACCATCATCGATGCGCACGAAGCCCCTTGACGACGCCATGGCTGTCGCGCACGGAGGGTGAAGCTCCGCGGAAGCGGGAGGCGAGGGGTCACAGACCCGGTGTGGAGAGTGGGAATCGACGCGGAATGGCGGTCGGCTGCACAGCAGTGGGCCGTTACTTGTGAACGGGTTACGGCAAATCCGGCGACTCACGCTGCTGAGTGACAAGTGGGTTTCCGCACAGCCTTCATCGTCGGTGCCGGCATCGGCGGCCTCTCGGCTGCCATCTCCCTCCGCAAGGCGGGCTGGAACGTCCGCGTCTTCGAGCGCGCCGCGTCGGTGCGGGAGCTCGGTTTCGCGCTGCTCGTGGCCCCGAACGCGATGGCGGCGCTGCGCGAGCTGGGCGTCGCCGACGTGGTGCTGGCCCGCGGGGTCGTGCCGACGCGGGGCGAGGCGCGGCGGATGGACGGCACCATCCTGAAGCGTGCGGACTTCCCCCCGCCGGAGGTGATGGGCGGCCCGACGGTGGTGGCGTTGCGGCCGGCCGTCCACGGCTCCCTGCTGGAGGCGATCGGGGAGGACGCGGTCACGCTCGACTGCGAAGCGACCGGGTTCTCGGTGGCGGGCGACCGTGTCACTCTGCGGACCGCGGACGGAGACGCCGCCGAGGGCGACCTGCTGGTCGGCGCGGACGGCGCCGGGTCGGTGATTCGGCGTGCACTTCATCCGTCGGAGCCGCCGCCGCGGTCGAGCGGCCTCATCGCGGTGCGCGCGGCGGCGCACGGTGCCGTGGATCACCTCGACGGCCTGTCCGGCATCCACTACATGGGACGAGGGGTGGAATCGTTCCTGGCCCGGGCGAGCGACACCGGCATCTACTGGGGGCTCGGGCTGGCGCAGGAGCTGCTGCCGGCCGGCATGCGGGATCCGGCGGCGATTCTGAGGCACGTGTCGCCGTGGTTCGACGAGACGTTCCGCGTGGTGACGTCGGGGACCACCGACATGCGCGTCGACGAGCTCTTCGATCGCGACCCGCTGCCGTTCTGGGGCAGGGGCGTCGTCACCCTGCTCGGAGACGCGGCCCACCCGGTGCTGCCGCACACCGGCCAGGGCGCGGCGCAAGCGATGGTCGACGCGGTGGCGC
Organism: Vicinamibacterales bacterium; assembly: GCA_965207675.1. Lineage (GTDB taxonomy): Bacteria > Acidobacteriota > Vicinamibacteria > Vicinamibacterales > UBA8438 > JAJEEA01. The sequence continues at coordinate 764,356 of CBDBMY010000010.1, read as the reverse complement.
TCGGGAAGGCGCTAGGCGAGAGCGCGAACGTCGGCGACGCGTTGCGGGCGTGGGGGTCAAAGCGCGTCCCCTAGGTTCCCGCTAGCTAGCTAGTGGCGGCCAGCGTGCGCCGGTCAAGCGAGATGCGAGCGTTGCGCTAGGCGAGAGCGCGAACGTCGGCGACGCGTTGCGGGCGTACGAGCGCGACCGGGGCGAGAAGACGGCGGTCCTGGTGGCCCAGGGACGCCGGACGGCACGCATCATGGGCACCACGAACCCGGTGGCGTGCCGGCTGCGCGAAGTCGCCGTGCGGCTGACGCCCATCAAGCCCCTGGTGAAGATGTGGGCGGCCATCAATCGCCGCGCCGGGACCGACGTCAGCCGGTAGTGTTGCAGCCGCATCTACGGTGGGGCGTCATCGCCGCACCGGCCTGTCGAGGAGCAGCCGCCGATGTCGTCGAGGTTGAGACGCTTTCGTCCATGCCAACCTCGCCGGGACGGCACGCGGACGGCATATGCCCTGTCTCGTTTGGAGGTACCCGCGGATGAAGCGTACCGCCCTCATCGTCGGCGCGGGCATCGGCGGCCTGTCGGCCGGAATCGCTCTCCGGCAAGCGGGTTGGGAGGTTCGGCTGTTCGAGCGCGCGGCATCGGCGCGGGAGCTCGGCTTCGGGCTCGGCATGGCGCCCAACGCCATCGCGGCGCTCCGCCAACTGGGCGTCGCCGACGCCGTTCTGGCACGCGGCTTCCGGCCGACGCGCGGCGAGCTCCGCCGCATGGACGGCACGGTTCTGAAGCGCGCCGAGTTGCCGTCGTCCGAGGCAGCGCTCGGCGGTCCGATGGTCGTCACCGTTCGCTCGGCGCTGTACGGCGCCTTGCTCGAGGCGCTCGGTCCGGACGCGATCACGTTCGGGAGCAGAGTCACCGGATTCAGGGCGGACGGCGACCGGGTCGCCATCCACACCGCGTCCGGCGAGACCGCCGAGGGTGACCTGCTGATCGGGGCGGACGGGGTCGGGTCCGCCATCCGCCGCATGCTCCATCCCTCGGAGCCGCCGCCGCGGGCGTGCGGCATCGTCGCGGTGCGGGGCGCTTCCGACGCCGGGCATCATCTGGGCGACCTGTCCGCCATCATGTACCTCGGTCGGGGTCTCGAGTCGGTTCTCGTCCGGGCCGGCGACACCGCGATCTACTGGTATCTGTCGCTCGCGCGCGAGATCGTCCCGCCCGATACGCGGGACCCCGCCGCCATCGTGGCGCACATGTCGCCGCGCATGGATGCGACCTTTCGTGCCGTCGCGTCCGATACCGACGAGCTGCGTTGCGATGAGCTGGTCGACCGCGACCCCCTGCCGCACTGGGGCGAGGGTGTCGTGACGCTGCTCGGGGACGCCGCGCATCCATTGCTGCCGCACACCGGCCAGGGCGCGGCCCAGGCGATTGTCGACGCCGTCGCCCTCGGCCAGGCCCTCGGTGAAGGCGCGAACGTGGCGGACGCCCTGCGGGCGTACGAACGGGAGCGGCTCCCGAAGACGGCCGTCCTCGTGGCCCAAGGGCGCCGGACGGCGAGAGTCATGCGCGCCATGAACCCCGTCGCGTGCGGCATCCGCGAAGTGGCGATACGGCTGGCTCCGGTCGAGCTGTTTCTGAAGCTGTTCGTGAGGATCAACCGACGCGCGGGCACTGACGTCAAGCGTGCGGCGTAACGGCGCTGCTCATCGTCGATCGCTGTGCGGCCCGCCGCTGGCCGACTGGCCGAGCGACCGAGGGCAAGACGTCCACGACTCCCGCCAACTCGGACGCGATCCGCGCGACAAGGCACTGCTCTCGCGCCGGGAGCCTGCCCGCCGCCCCGCCCTTGCGCGCCGCCGGTGGAACGAACGATCATGAACGACGTGAAGGGTGGAGACCATACCGTCGAGCACGAGCCTGCCGCCCCCGGCGACCGGCCACGGGCCGCTTCTCCGGCCCACGCTCCCATCCCTGTCGACGGCACGCCCGGGAACGCGCCCGCACGAGTACGGCAGGAGATCGAGCGGCGCCTGCGAGAGCCCGATCGATGGGCGTTGGCGACGCTCCTCCCGCCCTCCGCCTTCAGCGACGACCCCGCGACGGCCCGGGACTTCGAGCGGCTCGAGGACCCGGACGCGCGAACCGGCAGACACGCCGACGCCGTGCACTTCCGCCTGATGAGCAGCTGCGCCGGTTGGAAGACCCGGCCCACCGCGAGCGAGTTCTACGACGCCGTGCGGGCTACCCGCCCGACCGACCGCCAACGGGCCATCGTGTCCGCCTGGGGCCGCGAGGCGGCGTTTCACGAGCTCCTCGAGGCGTGGGCGCAGCGGGCATACACGGACCGCGAGCTCGTGCGCGCGCTGCACCTGGCCGATTTCGACTGCGGGGAGCGAATCCGCGAGATCAACGGGTGGGCGAAGTACTCACTCTGAGAACCACCGCCGGGCCCCTGTGGCGGCTGGTCAGGAAAGCGGTCGCGGAGTGCCTCGCGGAGCTGCCGGGCGCACCCCACGAGTGCCGTCTCGGCGGAGGAACGACGCTCGCGGCCAGATTCCAACACCGCGACAGCTTCGACATCGACCTGACCACCGGGCCCGGAACGAACCTCGGCTACCTGCGGCCGCGGCTCGAGGAAGCCCTCACGAAGCTCGGGGGCAGACCCAGATACCGCGACGACCACTTGAAGATCGACTTCGGTACCGGCCTCCTCGACGTGTCGAAGCTCCAGCCGCGGCCGGCCGGCGCGCAACAGACCGCCATCGTCGACGGCGAACCGTTCGTCGTGCTGTCGAACGCCCAGATACTCCACGGCAAGATGGAGCGAGCGGCCAGGGCCCCCGTTCGCGACGTCTTCGACGTCATCAAGGCCGACCAGCTCGACCCCGACGCCCTCGCGATCGCCGTCAACGCGAGAACGCGCGTCGCCGCCGAGCTGGTGTGCATGTCGTGGGAGAAGGCCAACAGCCGATTCGGCCGTGAGGCCGACGAGCAGCTCCTCGGCGTGCCCGAGTCGATGCAGGACGACCCGGAAAGGCTGGGGCTGCGCGCCGCGGCCTCGGCCCAAGGCGCGATCTACCAGCGAGTGGCGCTCCACACCGAGGGCGACCGGACCATCATCGAAACCGAAACCAGACACGGCAGCCCCAATCGCATCGAGCTCGCGCCCGACGAGCTCGACCGTGGCTTCGCGCTGAACGGCCTGAACGAGTACTTCTACTACAACGTTCTCGGCGGCGACCGCCTGCTCGAATGCGCGCGGAGCGCCGTCGCGGACCCGTCACTGCCCCCTGTCGAATGGGAAACAGGGCGCGTGGCTCCCACGCCGCCAACCCGGGCAGCGGGCAGGCGTTTCGACTCCGAGCGCTGAACGCGCGACAGCCTCGGCGCGACTGGTCGACGGCGACCGTGCTTGCGCCCCCCGGGCCGTGGTCGGGCCGGCTCTGCCAGATCGGCTTGCCGGTCAACGGTCGTAGGCGTGGACGCGCCGCCCCCAGTCGCCGATGAACACCAGGCCGCCGCCGGTGGTCAGGGCCGCGGTGTTGTAGGGCACGCGGAGACGCGGCCGCCATGACGCTTCGCCGGTTCGCAGGTCCAGCGCCTGGAAAATCAACCAGTGGGCGACGAAGTACTGACACTGGCCACGACCGGCGGACGCCTGTGGCGCGCCGCGCGGCGCCTCGACCCTCAGGCGCTCGCCATCGCGATCAACTGCAAGAGCCGACTGGCGGCATCGCGACCCATGCATCGCCCGCCATGCTGGCACTGACGGACAGCGGCTCGAGGAGGGACTCGTCGCGATCACCGGGGTGCGACGCCGACCGGCGGTACCGCCGCGGGTGACTCGATGAACCTGCACCTTCTCTACGCCGCCATCGACGGTGCCCACATCGCCTTCCTGTCCGTGCTCGCAATCCGTCTTCTCGCGTTGGCGCCGCGAAACCGCAACGCGCAGTTGATCGTGCTGCTCGCCTTCGGCGCGGTCTGCGCGGTCGTGTCCGCGCGGCACTCCTACATGGCCGTGCTCCCTGCCGGGTTCGCCGTGGACCTGGGACCGCTGATCGCGACCCTCCGCGCCCTCGGCTTCCACGCCGTTCCGGTCGTCGTTTCGGTCCTGGTCGAGGCGACGGTGCTTGCGCTCGCCGGGGGCATCCTGGGCGCCGCCGTCGTGTACGCGGCGCTCGACGGCTATAACGCATCGACGCTCAACCCGGCCGCAGGGTCCCAGTTGGCCTTTGCGTTCCGGGTGACGCTGGAGTCGTTGTGGCTCGCTCTCGGGTGGGCCATCGCACTCGGCGTCATCGGCGGCATGGCGCCGGCGATGCGCGCCTCGCGTCTGCCGATCACCACCGTTCTGCGGGGGGCGTGAGGCTTGGCGTCGTGCAACGGCGGCCGCCGGGTCGTCGGAGGCCGGTGCCGTAGCAGGTCGAATCAGGGCAACGCGAAGACGAAGACGCCGCTGCCGCCCCGCGGGTTGCGCTCTTCGGGAAGGAGGTCGGCCGGGAGGATCGTCGCCCAGCTCGAGCCGCCGATGGACGGGCCGGCCACGAACGCGACGAACTGCCGGCCGTCGACGGCATAGGTGATGGGGAACCCGTTCGCCATGGTCGGGAGCCGGCTCTGCCAGAGGGGCTCGCCGGTCCGCACGTCGTAGGCGTGGACGCGCCGCCCCCAGTCGCCGATGAACACCAGGCCGCCGCCGGTCGTCAGCGCCGACGTGTTGTAGGGCACCCGGAGACGCTGGCGCCAGAGGGTCTCGCCGGTCCGAAGATCCAGCGCCTGGAGCTCGCCGAGCTGGTCCGGCGCCTGGGGATGAAAGTGGTTCAGCCGGCCGCGCACGGCGCCGCCCCCGCCGCCCCCGGCCCGTCGCTCGACGGGGGCGAAGGCGGCGGTCTCGCAGTTGAGGTTGAGCGGCACGTACAGCGCCTCGGTCCCGGGGTGATACGCCATCGCCCGCAAGCTCTTGAAGCCGCCGGTGCTGGGGCAGAAGAAGAGCTCCTCGCCGACGTCCGACAGCATCCCGTCGCGATGGGTCACCTCGCCGGTCCGCGGGTGGACGTCCACGATGTTCTGGTAGCCGAGATCGAGCGCGCGCCGGAACTCGCCGGTGACGCGGTCGAGCTCCCAGAGAATGCCGAGCTTGCCCATCGTGAACAGCGACTGCCGGCCGTCGTAGTCGATCAGGATGCGCTCGAACGACTCGTCCATGTCGTGCGAATCGCCCGGGATGTGCTGGTAGTACCACCTCATCTCGCCGGTCGCGGGGTCGAGCGCGAGGGTCGAGTTGCTGTAGAGGGCGTCGCCGGCCGTGCCGCGGGCGTCGCGGTTGTGCGGCTTGGGCTGCGAAGTACCCCAGTAGACGAGCCCGGTGACGGGGTCGTAGCTCCCGGTCATCCAGGCGTCGGCGCCGGCGCGGAACATGAGCGGCAGGTCGCCCCAGGTGTCGCCGCCGCTCTCGCCGGGCCGGGCGATGGTCGAGGTTCGCCAGAGCAGCCGGCCGGTGCCGGAGTCGACGCCGACGACGTAGCAGGTGTCGTCGCGGTAGCGCCCGCAGCCCGTCAGGCCCGCGACGACCGTCCCGTCGACGACGATCGGCCCGTTCGAGAAGGTGTAGCCCTCCTGGCCGCCCGCGACCGGCGTGTCCCAGCGCGCCTCGCCGGTTCGGGCATCGAGCCCGACGACGTGCGCGTCGACGGTGTTCAGGATGACCAGGTCCCGGTGGACGGCGAGGCTGCGCATCTGCGCCGCGCTCCGGCGCCGCTCGTCCATCTCGCGGCGGTACTCCCAGATGAAGTCGCCGGTGCGCGCGTCGAGGGCCTGGACCACGTTGCCGGGGTTCGCGACGTACATGACGCCGTCGTGCACGATCGGCGTCGTCTGCGACACCCCGGGCTCGAGGCCCCAGGACCAGGCGAGCCGCAACTCGCCCACGTTGCCGCGGTCGATCTCGTCGAGCGGGCTGTATCCCCACCCGTCGAGGGTGCGCCGCCAGCTCAACCAGTCGGCGGGGTCGGGATTCTGCAGCATCGCGTCGGTGACCGGAGTGACCTCCCGCACCTGCGCCTGACCGGGATACGCCGTCGCCAGGACGACGCCGGCGAATACGCACACCGCGAGCAACGCGCGACGCTTCATGTCGACCTCCTGCGAGTTCCGTGTCCGGGCCGACCGCGACCCTCACCGTCGTGTCGGCATTGCGCGTCCCCTCGACGCCCGTCGTCAGCATTGCACCGTCCCCTCGACCCGCTGTTGCGGTGGGTCGCAGGTAGCGCTATCGCGGACGCGGTCGTCCACGATAGCGGCGACGGCCCCGGCCCGCAGTCACCCGCGGTCGTCCAGGCGCGAGAGTCATGGATCCAGGGGACCGAGGGACGGGCCGGGAGACGACGGGGCCGCGGCATCGAGCGGTGGCGCGAGTCTCGCCCGTCCGCCGGCCCGGAACACGCCGGCTGGCGCGCAGGCGGCCCCGTCGGCGCGAGACGCCGCGGCCACCCGCGACCGCTCACTCGCAGGCGTCGGCGAGGCCGACCACCGACGTGAGGTTGATGCGCGACTCCCCGTCGGTCTCGATGAGGAGGCCCTTCACGAGCACCGTGCGGCCCGGCCGCAACTCGCCGCTGGCGTTGATCTGGTCGGGGTCGGTGAAGAGGGCGCGGTCGCCGAAGTTCAGCAGGCCCTCGGGGGTCAGGAAGTCGGCGAATCCGATGAGGCGGAACTCGCCGTCGCCGAAGGCGGTCTCCCGAGCCTCGCCGACCTGGTCCTCGTTGAAGACGCCCGCCCGCGTCACCGTGGGCTCGGCGGCGCGGGTCAGCCACCAGGTCGACTCCTCCCGGGTCCGGCGCTCGACGCAGCCGACGGTCTGGACGAACTCGACCTGCGGCTCGGGTCTCCGTGTCCTCGCCTGCTGCCCGCCCCCGGCCGCGAGCGGAAACGCCGTTGCGGCAACGAGCAGCCCTGCCGTCAGTGCCGTCCGAATCGTCATCCGTTCGCCCCCTACCTCGACGCCTGCTCCGCCGCCTCGGCCTCCGCCGCCTGCCTCTCCAGGTTCCGGTAGATCTCGAGGATGTGCCGGATGTCGTGGTTGCCCTCGTGGCAGGCGTACTCGTACATCGGCCCCTCGGTCGTCACCATCGGCAGCTCGACGCTCCACGGCGCCGTCCACGTGTTCGGATCGTCGACGGTGAACTCGTAGCGGATCTCGTCGGGGCCGATGCGCGTGAAGCGCTCCACGACGTGCAGGGCGTCGGTGGACCCGCGGAAACGGCGGCGCGCGTTGTAGTTCGTGGTCTCGACGACCAGGGTGTCGCCCTCCCACCGGCCGCGCGAGTCGCCCGCGAAGTGGCGGATCCTGTCGGAGACGTGCGGGCGCCCGTCGAGGGGGATGATGCGCGGGGGGTTGGTGTTCAGCTCGGTGAAGATGACGATGTAGCCGGGGGTCTGGAAGATCTGGTGGATGTCGTTGTAGGCCGGCGGCAGGTTCGGCGGGCCCTCGTGCGCCCACACGATGCAGCGCTCGGGGAACGGCCGGGTCAGATGGCTGTCGAACGCGCTCGGGAGCCGCCTCGCCTCCGCCTCGGCGGCCAGCTTCTCCGCCGCCTCCGGGGTCAGGGGCGGGAACCTCCCGTTCGGCGGATCGACGATGAGCGACGTGCGGCGCGTCGACAGGCCCTTGGGCACCGGGGTCCGCAGCCAGATCTCGTTGTCGTAGTGGACGTAGGACGGGTCGCGGTTGACCTGGTACAGCGCGCGCTCCCTCTCCTCCACGTCCTCGATGTTGATCGCGCTCCGCGCCGACGGGTCGACGCCCTCGGCCGTGAGCTGCGCGTGCAGGGCCGCCGCCTCCTCCTCGGTGAAGAACGCCTTGTCGCCCAGGTACTCGGGCCGCTCGAGGGGGGTGAAGGTCTGGGTGGTCCAGTAGCCCTGGAAATCGGGCTGGCCGTCGGGCAGCCGCGGCAGGGTCCACGCGGTCGCCGACTCGGCGTCGTCCGCGGCCTGCCCCTGCCCGAGAGCCGGCAGCGGCGCCGTCCACCCGATCGCGATCACGACCGCCGCCCACGCCGCATGACTGCGCTGGCTCATCGTCGTTCTCCCTGGCGCGCGGCCCGCAATCGGCCGCCGGGGCCGCCCATCACCGCCCTCGGCTCCGCCGGGGGCCTCAACCCACCTTCCATGGAGTACGCGCCGGGCTACGACGCGGACTCCATCGGCCCTACCGCCGCCCCGCCGCCCTCCGCGGCGCCGCAGGCCTCGCGGAGCGTCACCGCAAGAATCTGCGCGTTCATGCCTCCCTGCCCGCCCACCCACGAGAACCCGGAGCCTCGCGGCGCGGACCCCGCCGGCGAGGGCAGCGGCGAACGGAACGAACCGGAACCAACGAATCAGGTCGAAGCGGGCTCGGGCGGCGGCTTCTCGTTGGCGAGGGCCGCCGCCGGTATCGCCTCGGACGCGCGCGGGCGCAGTATCTCGTCGATGAGGAACAGGTCGGTGAGCATCGCCCGCAGGTGGATCGACCCGTTCAGGTTGTCGATGACCTGGCTGCTGATGCCGGGCTGGGCTCGCACGAGACCCAGCACCTTCCGCGCCCGATCGGCGTCGCCGGCGAGCACGTCGATGAACCCGTCGTAGGCCGAGGCCGGCTCGAGGCCCCGCTCGCGCACGATCGCCGCGAGGAACGGCCCGAGCCCGTCGAGGGCCCGGTCCATGCCGTCGAGCAGGCGGCGCAACTCGCCGTCGCCGACGCCCGGCTCACCCTTGTAGCCCTTGGAGGCGTAGCTGAGGAAGTACTCGTAGCCCCCCTCGAGCGCGTCGATGCGTTTCCTCAGAACCTCGGTGGCTGTATCGGACACCTGCTGCTCCTCACGACGCCGGTTGGCCTGCGCTCGGGGCCGGGGGAGCGGCCGGCGGCGGCGCGGCCGGCGGGGCCGCGGCGGCCGGGGCCGGGGCCGGGGGCTTGGCCTTGGGCTTGGGCGGGGTGACGTCCCACCGCTTCGGGCTGTGATGCGCCAGATAGTCGTCGCGGCTCACGGTGCCGAAGATCATCGACTTCGTGATCCACAGCTTCTCGGGCCGGATGGCGAAGTAGATGTGGGTGATGGTCAGCATGACGAACAGCACCGACGAGAAGCCGTGCGTGGCGTAGACGACGCCCCACGCCTCGTCGTTCGACATGGCCGTCACACCCTCGAGGAGGAGCTCGTTCATCGGCACGATCGGGTTCTCGATCTTGAACATCATCACCAGCCCGGTGGCCGCGACCACGAGGCCGAAGATGGTGACGGCCAGGTGGTAGAGCTTGTGATCGAGCGGGTACTTGCCGTGCTTGTCGATGGCGACGGTGGCCCCGAGCTGTCGCTGGGTCCGCTGGACCGCCTCCTTCAGGTCGCGGGGAAGAATCCAGATCGACCAGAAGTCCAGGAAAAAGGAGGCGTGCACGATGTGGTAGACGATGCACAGGACCAGGATCAGGCCGGACACCCAGTGAATGGTCAGCCAGCTGAACTCGAGCCCCACGATGGGGAAGAAGCCGGTGACGAGGAGCGCGATCATCGCCGCCGCCATCACCCAGTGGAACATGCGGGCGGCGCTGGTGTGGCGCACGATCTTCTCGGGAATGGCGGGATCGGCCGCGCCCGCCCCTTCCTCCGGCTCGACCCGCGGCTTCCACACCACGGCGTAGACGGCGTGAAACACGACGAACCCGATACCGGCCCAGAACGACAGGGTCAGCAGCCCCCACGCGAGCCGGATGATGATCTCTTGTCCCCAGGGGTCGGTCCCGTACTGAAACAGAAAGTCCATGATTGCGCCCTCGTGATGCGACCCGTTCATGGACGGCGGCGCGCCGCCACCGATGCACAGCGGGTCCATGTGCCGGTGCGTGAACCGCCGCCGTCCCGCGGGCGCGACGCCCCGATGCCGGTGCACCGGAGGCGCGATGGCCGCGGGTGGCGGAACGCCACGCACCGCCCAGCCGCTCGCCGAACGGCTACGGGCTTGAAGAATACCGGGGTCGCAATCAGGATTCAACTGATTCTTCGCCCGCGGGACCGGCGGTTCCGGCGCCGCCCGCAACGGCGCGACGCGGTTCCGCGCCGCTGCCGGAACCTCCCGCGCACCGACGCGGTATGATCAGGAAGGGAGCTCGGCGGCCTGCCCGCGGAGCCACACCCGACGACCAACCACCATGGCGGCACGGACCAGAACACGCTTCCTCTACCGGGCCGGCACCCCGATCGGCCTGATTCTGCTCGCAGCCGGGTGCGCCACCGCCCCACTCGCGGACCACCCCGCGCTCGGGCCGGACTTCCCGGCGGCGTGGACCGCGCGCGCCGACACCGGCGGCGACCCCGCGCTGACGTGGTGGACCGACTTCGGCGACCCCGGCCTCGACGACGTCGTGGAATCGGCGCTCCGGCAGAACTACGACCTGCAGGCGGCGGCGTCCCGGCTCGAGCAGGCGCTGGCCGACTCGCGGGTCGCCGGGGCCGACCTCCAGCCGCAGCTCCAGGTGGGCCTGAACGGATCGCAGCGGAAGCAGAACTTCATCGGCTTCCCCATTCCCGGGGCCGAGGACCGCGTGCTCAGCACCGTCTTCACCAACTACGGGGTCTCGCTCGACCTCACCTGGGAGGCCGACCTGTGGGGCCGGCTGCGCGCCGGGGCCCGGGCCGCCCTCGCCGACCTGCAGTCGCGGGCCGCCGACCTGCGCGCCGCCCAGCTCTCGCTGGCCGGCCAGACGACGAAGGCCTGGTTCGCGGTGGCCGAGGCGCGGCAGCAGCTCCGGCTCGCCGAGGCCACGGTGGCGAGCTTCCGGGCCTCGTCGGAGCAGGTCCGCGAGCGGTTCGAGGAGGGCATCCGGCCGGCCCTCGACGTGCGGCTGGCCCTCTCCAACCTCGCCAACGCCGAAGCGCTCCGCGAGCAGCGGGGACAGCAGTTCGACGCCGCCGTCCGGCAGCTCGAGGTGTTGATGGGCCTCTACGCCGCGGGCTCGATCGCGATGCCGTCCGACCTGCCCGACACGCCGGCGACGATTCCCGGCGGGCTTCCGGCCGAGCTCGTGCGGAGGCGCCCCGACCTGGTGGCGGCCGAGCGGCGCATCGCCGCGGCCCGGCAGCGCCTGCGGGTGGCGCAACGCGACCTCTACCCGCGCATCAGTCTGACCGCCAACACCGGCACCGCCACCGGCGCCCTTCAGGACCTCGTCAAGCGCGACTTCGGCGTCTGGACCCTGCTCGGCAACGTGATCCAGCCGCTGCTGCAGGGGGGGCGCCTGCGCGCCGCCGTCGACCGCGCCGAGGCCCGCGCGGCGGAGGAGCTGGCGGTATACGCCAACACCGCCCTCCAGGCGTTCTCCGAGGTGGAGACCGCGCTCGCGGCCGAGGAGTACCTCCTCCAACGCGAACGCTACCTCGCGATATCGGCCGAGCAGTCGCGCGCGGCCGAGATCATCGCCGACGACCGGTACCGGACGGGTCTCGACGACTACATCACCGTGCTCGAGTCGCAGCGGCTCGCGCTGCAGGCGGAAGGGGACCTCATCGCGGCCCGCCGGCAACGGCTCGAGAACCGGGTGGACCTGTATCTCGCGCTCGGCGGCGGGTTCGACGAGGCGCCGGCCATTCCCGGCTCCGCCGACTGACGGGCGCCGCGGACGTCGTCCGGAGGAACACATCGATGTCACCCATGCTCACTCGACTGCTCAAGGCCCTGCTCCCGATCCTCGTGCTCGGCGTCGCCCTCGCCGCGGCCTTCGTCATGTGGGCGAACCGCCCGCCGGTGGAGACCTTGACCCCGGTGGTGACGCCGCCGGCGGTGCGGGTGCAGACGGTCGCGTTCGAGAGCGTCGACCTCACCGTGTCCAGCCAGGGCACGGTGCAGCCACGCACCTCGAGCCAGCTCGTGCCGGAGATCGCGGGGACGGTGATCGCCGTGTCGCCGGCCTTCGCGGTGGGGGGGTTCTTCGAGGAGGGGGACGTCCTGCTGGAGATCGATCCCTACGACTACCAGCAGGCGCTCATCGCGGCCCGGTCGCAGCTCGCCCAGGCCCAGCTCAGGCTCGCCCAGGAAGAGGCGGAGGCGGAGGTGGCCCGGCGCGAGTGGGAGGAGATCGGCCAGGGCGACGCGACCCCCCTCACCCTGCGGCTGCCGCAGGTCGAGGACGCCCGGGCCGCGGTGGCCTCCGCCGAGGCGGCAATCGACCGCGCGACGCGGGACCTCGAGCGCGCCCAGGTGCGCGCCCCCTACGCCGGGCGGGTCCAGACGAAGGACGTCGACGTCGGGCAGTTCGTGAACCGCGGCACCGCGGTGGGCCGGATCTACGCGGTGGACTCGGCCGAGGTTCGCCTGCCCCTGCCCGACGAGGAGCTGGCCTACGTCGACGTGCCGATGTCCTACCGGGGGGCGCAGCAGCAGACCGGCCCCGCCGTCACCCTGTCGGCCGACTTCGCGGGACGCCGGTTCTCCTGGCAGGGGCGGATCGTGCGCACGGAGGGCGAGATAGACCCCGTGAGCCGGATGGTCCACGTTGTGGCCGAGGTCGACGACCCCTACGCGCCGGGCCCCGACCCCGACCGGCCCCCGCTGGCGGTAGGGATGTTCGTGGAAGCGGAGATAACCGGTCGGCGCGTCGACGACGTCGTCATGCTGCCGTGGGCGGCGCTGAACGGGCGCGACCAGGTCCTCATCGTCGACGACGACGGCCGGCTGCGCTACCGGCAGGTCGATCTCCTGCGCTCGACGACCGAGCACGTGCTGGTGCAGGGCGGCCTCGCGGAGGGCGAGCGGGTGTCCATCTCGGCCCTCGACGCCGTCATCGAGGGCATGGCGGTGCAGGTGGCGGGGGCGGACCCCGCGGCAATGGCGCGCGCCGGAGGCGGCCCCGCGCCCGGGGGTGGCGCGGAGACCGCGGCCGGCACCCCGGCGTCGGCGGAGACAGCGGCCGGCGCCCCGGGGACCGCGACCCCTTCCCCGGCGGCGGCGGAGACAGCGGCCGGCGCCCCGGGGACCGCAACCCCGGCTGACGCCGCCCGGACCGCGCCCCCGCCCGACGCACTCGCGGCGGAGCGACGCCCGGACCCGGCGGCGCCGCCGGGCGCCGGCCCCGCGGCGGAATCTCCGGCGGAGCGACGCGCCGCCCCGGCGCGGGAGCCGAGCGCGGTTCCCGCGGCCGGGACGCCGGCGGGCACGCCGGACCCGATCAGGGCGGCGAGGCAGGAGATGGCCCGCCCCGATCGGCCGGCGGCCGGCGCCGCACGCGCCCCGGCGCTCCCTCGCGACGACTTCGAGCTCGATCCGACCCTGACGCGCGAAGAGCAGATTGCCGCCATCCGCGAGCGCATCGCCGCGCTGCGTAGCGGCGGTGCCCCGGCCCCGCCGGCGGGCGGTGCCGGCGCGCGACCGTCGCCCCCGGCCGGCGCCGGCGAGAGGATGGCCCGCGCCCAGCCCGGGCGACCCGGTTTCGGCGGCGGACGCGGACCCGGGAACACGGCCGCAGGAGCCGCGCCGCCGAGCGGCCCGGCCGGCGGGGCCCGCCCGGCGGGACCCGGCCGGCGGGATGCCCGCCTGACGTCGACGGACGCACCGGGAGCGCCCCCGGCGGCCGGCGCCCCGCCCGCGATGCGGCCCGGCGGACCCGGAGGTCGCGCCCCCGCCGGCCGCGCCGCCCCCGCCGGCGATGCGCCGATGCCCACCGCCGCAAGGCCCGCCCGCGCCGGCGATGCAACGACACCCGCCGCCGCGAGGCCGGCCCGCGCCGACGCCCCGCCCGCCGCGGGCGCTCCCCGCCCGGTGGTGGCCCTGCTCCCCTTCCGCAACGTGTCGCGCAACCCCGCCGACGACGTCATCGGCGAGGAGATGCAGGCGGTGCTCCGCGTCGCCCTCCAGCGGGCCGCCGGCCTGGACGTGGTGCTGCTGGCCCCCGGCGACGAGTCGAACGCCATCCAGCGCGCGATGGCCAGCCAGGCGAGCTGGCTCGCGGGGGGCGGCTACCAGCGCGTCGGAGAACAGCTACGGGTGACGGGGCGGATCGTCGACGTGGCCACCGGCGACCTGCTCGGATCGGTCCGCGTGGACGGCACCGTCGCCGGCCGCGACCTCCTGACGAGCCGGCTCATCGCGGCGCTGCGGTCCGAGCTGGCCGGCCACGTGCCCGAGACACCGGCGCCGCGGATGGCGGCGGCCGCGCCCGGCCCCAGTCCTCGCGCAGCCGCCGCCCCGCGTCCGGGAGCCGCAGCCGCTCCGTCACCGCGGGCGGCCGCCTCCCCGGATCCGGTTCCCGCCCCGGCCGCGGGCCGGGCGATCCGGATCGCCGTCTCCCCGTTCGCCAACATCTCGCGCAACCCTGCCGACGACGCCATCAGCGACACCATCGCGGCGCAGATCACCGGGCGGATGGCCGGCTTCCCCGGCGTCTCGCTGGTCTCCCTCGACACCGGCGCCGCCGACGGACCCGCCGCCCTGTCCGTGGCGTCCGCCCGCGGCGCCGACTGGCTCGTCACCGGCGGCTACCAGCACGTCGGCGGACAGCTCCGCCTGACCGCCCGGCTGCTGCAGGTCTCCGACGGCGCGTTCGTGGAGTCGGTGAAGGTGGACGGCACCCTCGACGGGCTGTCGGGCATGCTCGCCGAGGCCATCTCGACCCTCGGCGCCGCCGTCGCCGCCGGTTCGTGAGGACGCAGCGGCGGGACTTGATTTCCGGCCGGCCGGGTCGCGCAACCCGAAACACGGAGGATTCACGACATCGACGACCCGGCCACCAAGCGAAGTACCATCCGGTCGGGCGCAGGTGAGAACGGTCTGCCTTCACTTCACAGGGTTCGCAGAAAGTCCAGAAGCGCCTTCGCACGCGGGCACTCGGCCTCGATACGGGCGGGAACGACCCGTTCCAGCAATTCGAAGGAGACCGGGCCCTTGGCGTAGCGTCGTGGGCACCCGGTGGTCGCCCGCTCGAGCGCGTCCAAGACGTCATCCTTGGATACATCTTCCAGGCTGGGCCACTGCCGAAGCGCGGAACAGTCTAGCGCGAGGTTCTCGTCGCGATCGCCGCCGCCTTCGATGTAGATGACGGCGCTCACCAGCGATTGCCCCCCAGCTCGCCCGAGCTCCAGAGCTCGCCCAGACTGTACCTGTCCAGCCACGCGCTCAGTCTCGCCCCGTCGAGGCGTTCGAACCGCGATTCTCCGTTCCCTTTCTCGCAGACGACGACGCTCGACGGATGGTCCGTCAGGGCGTCGACGAGGATGCGCGAATGGGTCGTTACCACGATCTGCGTCCGCTCGGACGCCTGCACGAGCCGCTTCCCAACCTCCGCGACGACGTCGGGATGCAGACCGAGCTCCGGCTCTTCCAGGGCAATCAACGGAGGAGGAGAGGGGTGCAGCAGGATCGCGAGCAGGCTCAGATAGCGGAGCGTCCCGTCGGAGAGGAGCGTCGCCGGAATCTGGCGCCCGCCGCGTTCCTCCAGAAAGAGCGATACGGCGCCACCCGTCACCGGGCAGGACACGTCCACGACGCCGTCGAACAGCTCGCGCAACGCCTCCACGAGCTCTTTCTTCGCCGAACCTCGAAAATGCGAGAGCACGAGGGCCAGGTTTCCGGCGCCGTCGTCCAGAAAATCGCTGGCTGCGTGGGCACTGCGGTCCCGGCGAAGCGCCGCCGATGGCCCGAACGACCAGTTCTGGTAAAGGCGAATACGCTCGTACTCCCTCTGCAGTACGCTCAAGAGGCGGTACACCCGCGGATCGCGGATCTGCGACAGGACCGACTCTTCGAGTTCCGCGTCATCACCGTCGTTGCCCGGGGATTCCGATGTCTCGCGTCCCCCACGTCGAAAGCGTGCCGGCCGCCGTCGGCCGATACTCCGCTTCCAATCGAACTCCCCGGCTGCATCGTAGCGCGCGCCGTCCGCCGATCCTCGGCGTACGCAATCTCCTCGGCGGTCACCTGCAAGCGTCCGCCGTTGTCGGCGACCGCCAACGTGTGCCGCAAGGGCCCCTTGATGTACCGCGGGTAGACGGGTCGCCACACCGGGCGATTCCTCGCCCTTCCAGAGCCACTCCCAGATCCTCCCCTCTGCCTGATCGGCTCCGCCAAGTCTCTCGGGGCCGCCCGCAGCAGCCGTGCAGGTTGGATTTCCCCGCTCCATTGGGTCCGACCCACCGACGATGCGCCGAGCCCGTGGGATCTTGCCCGCGCCATTGGCCGACTCGACGAGATTGAATCGCGCCACGACGATGCACCCGACAGGGGGCCGGTCAGGCGCGTCTCGGAACTCTCGTTCTCGTGCAATGCGCCGTCGGCGACCTCGAGTGGAACGAGCCGCGCAGGCAACGCTCAGGACGCGGCGATCTCCGCGACGACCTCCTCGGCGAGGGGCAGGCTGAACCCGCAGGCCGAATCGTTGATGCGGCACTGGGCGAGGGTGAGCTGGCACCCGCAGTTGCAGCCCTCCTCGTTGAGCCGCTGCAGCGCGGTGACCCGCTGCTCGGGGGTCAGCACCGTCAGGTCGATACCGGGGATCTCCGTCGCGTGGGCGGCGTTGACGAGGCGGCCGTGGCGGTCCTCCTCGACGAGGTCGACGGTGATATCGGGGTCGATGGCGGCGAGGAAGCGGGTCTCCTGCTCGAAGATCCCGGGGTTGACGAGCCCGACGTGGGTCTGCACGACCCGCAGGTCGGGGTCGACGATGAACGTGGTCGGCAGGGCCATCACGCCCGGGAACGCGCGATCGATCTCGGGCGTGGTCATCACGATGGGGTAGTTGATGCCGTACTGCTCGGCGAAGCGCTCGACGAGCCCCACCGGCCCCTCGTCCTCCGACACGCCGATGATCTGCAACTGGTCGGGATAGCGTTCCTGCAACCGGATCAGGTCGGGGATCTCCGCCCGGCACGGGCCGCACCAGGTCGCCCAGAAGTTCACGAGGGTGACCTTGCCCTGCAGATCGGCGGTGGTGATGGTCCGGCCGTCGAGGGCCTGCATGGACAGCTCGGGCAGCACCGCGGGGTCGGCCACGAGCTGAATCGTGTCGGGCCGCGCGTCGAAGACGGCGGCCGGGCCGGCGCCCGTCTCCGCCCCCCCCGGCTCGCCGGGTGCCCCGCACCCGGCCGTCACCGCGACCGCCGCCACCGTTACGATGCCGAAGAACCGGCTGTTCGTGCTCATGAAGCTCTCCTCGGCCGGACATCCGGCCCCAACCGTGCATTGTAACGGGTATCGGGCGCTTGCGCGGGGATTCGGGCGCGAGGCCGACCGCCGGGGGTGCTCCGCCGCGGCGACGCCGACACGGTGCGGCCGCCGTCAGTACCCCATCGCGACTGCGAGCATGAGCGCGGCAACCGCCACGAGGTACAGCTTCAAGAGCAGCGGGCCGACGAATTTCAGCCAGCGCTGGTAGGGGATGCGGGCCAGGGCGAGCATGCCCATCAGCAAGGGGTTGGTGGGCACCACCATGTTGGTGAACCCGTCGCCGAACTGGTAGGCGAGGACCGCGGTCTGCCGGCTCAGCCCGGTGAGGTCGGCGAGCGGGGCCATGATCGGCATGGTGACGTAGGCCTGCCCCGAGCCGGACGGAATGAACACGTTGCACACGGTCTGGACCGCGAGCATGCCGACGGCCGCGGCCTGGCCGGGCAGGGCCTGCAGCGGCGTCGCGAGGCCGTTGATGATCGTGTCGATGACCTGGCCCTCGGTCAGGACGACCTGTATCGTGCGGGCGAACCCGACGATGACGGCGGTGGCGACGAGCTCGCCCGCGCCGGCCTGGAACGCCGCCGCCGCCCGGCTCGGGGCGATGCGCGCGACCGCCGCGGCGGCGAGGGCGATGCCCAGGAACACCGCGGTCAGCTCGGTGAGGTACCACCCGCGGGCGCTGACGCCGTAGACGAAGAGCGCCACCCCGGCCACGAACACCGCCACCACCCCGACCCGTGCCGGGGTCAGCCTGACGTCGGACGGCATCTCGAAACCGCCGGCGTAGGAGACGTCGTGCACCAGGCTCCGCGACGGATCGGACCGCAGGCGGCGCGCGTAGCGCAGGATGTGGTCGACGCCGACGGCGAGGCAGACGGCGAGCAGCAGCCAGCGGAACGCCTGCCCCGACGTCAGCTCGAGCCCCGCGATGTCCTGGGCGATGAGCACCGTGAACGGGTTGAGGGCGGCGCAGGCGTAGCCGACCCCGGCCCCGACGTAGACGATGCCCAGGGCCACCACCGCGTCCATGCGGAGGGCCAGGCACATGGTGACGAGGAGGGGGACGAACGGCATGTACTCTTCCGCCATGCCGACCGTCGACGACCCGAACGCGAACAGGGTGACCATGCCGCCGACGAGCAGCACCGGGCTGCCGCCGAGGCGCGCGATGGCCAGCCCGATCAGGGCGTCGATCGCTCCGGTGGCGCGCAGCACCCCGAACACCCCGCCGACGATGAGGATGAAGAAGATGATGTCGGCCGCGGCGGCCAGGCCCGCGGGCACGGCGGTGAGGAACGTCAACAGCGGCAGCGGCTCGGCCTCGACGGCCTGGTAGGTGCCTCGGACGACCTGCCGGCCCTCGCGCTCGAACTCGCCGGCCGGGAGCACGTAGGTCGCAACCTGGGCCAGCAGGATCAGCCCGCCGATGAGCACCAGCGCGTCCGGAAACCGCCGGGAAGGACTCTCGGTCATCTCAACGTCATCCGGGCATCGGGCAACCGCCGGGCGGGCTTCCGGTCACCTCATGCCGTCCCCGGGCATCGACAACCGTCAGGCGGGCTTCCCGTCGCCTCGCTTCCATGTATGCCCCGACTGTCCAACGATTCGCTCGCAGGCCCGCCGCATTGCCGCCTCTGGCATCGGGAAACCGTCGGGAGAGCTTCCGGTCATCATGGCCGCCCCGGGGCATGGGGAGTCCGTCCGGAGGCCTTCCGGTCACCTCACCGCGTCGGATCGTCGGACACCCGGACGAGGAGCTTGCCGAAGTTCTCGCCCCGCAGCAGCCCCAGGAACGCCCCGACCGCGTTGTCGAGCCCCTCGACGACGTGTTCGCGGTACTTCAGCTCGCCCGAGCGTATCCAGCCCCCCACGTCCCGCAGGAAGTCGGGCTCGAGGTGCGCGTGGTCGAATACGATGAATCCGCGGATCATCAGTCGCCGAACCAGCGCCAGCCCCATCAACTGGGGGACCCGGTCGGGACCCTCCGGCAGCGACGTCGCGTTGTAGCTGGCGATGCGCCCGCACACCGGCACACGCGCGAACTGATTGAGCAGGGGCAGCACCGCGTCGAACACCTTGCCGCCCACGTTCTCGAAGTACAGGTCGATGCCGTCCGGGCAGGCCGCCTTCAGGTCGCCGGCCAGGGTGTCGCTGCGGTGGCTGACGCACGCGTCGAAGCCCAGCTCGTTCACGACGTAGTCGCACTTCTTCCGCGCCCCCGCGACGCCCACCACCCGGTGCCCCCTGATCCTGGCAATCTGCCCCACCACCGCGCCCACCGCCCCGGACGCGGCCGACACCACGACCGCGTCGCCGTCCTTCAGCCCGCCGACCTCGAGGAGGCCGACATAGGCGGTCAGGCCGGGCATGCCGAGAACTCCGAGCGCGGTCGAGATGGGCGCCGCTCCGGGGTCCAGCTTGCGGACGCCCCGGCCGTCGGACACGCCGTACTCCTGCCACCCGGCCCCGGCGAGCACGAGGTCCCCCTCGGCGAAACCGTCGTGCCGCGACGCCACCACCTGCCCCACCGTCCCCCCGGTCATGACGTCGCCCAGCTCGACCGGCGCCGCATAGGACGGCCCCGTGTTCATGCGCCCCCGCATGTAGGGGTCGAGCGACAGGTAGATGGTGCGGACGAGCATCTCCCCCGCGGCGGGCTCCGGCGCCGGCGCCTCGACCATGCGGAAGTCGGCCTCGGTGGGAAACCCGTCGGGGCGGGCGTTCAGCAGAATCCGGCGGTTGGTGCGGGTCGGCATGCGCTACATCGTTCCATCAATGCGCATCGGGTAGCAAACGCGGCAGCCGGGCCCGGCCCCGGCCGCGCGGCGGCGCCCTCGTCCACGGCCGATACGACGCGGGCCCTCCGAGCGGTGCATCCGGATGCGGCCCGGGCCGCCCGCCGGTGCCCGCCTCCCAGGGGCCGACCCCCAGGCCTCGCGGCGTCGTGCGAGTGCCGAGCGACGCGGACGCCCGCGCACCGAAGCCCCCGCGGCTCCCGCGTGCCCTCTCCACTCCAACCGGCAGGACGCCTTGCTGACCGACCGTCCCTCGTGCACCGACAGTCCGGGGTTGACAACGTACCCGTCTGATGTTGCCAATAAACGACGCAATCATTTACAATCTCCCCCGGCACTAGTGACAACATGAATACATCGGAAACCAGAGGCGAGGCAATTCGCCGCTTCATCCTGCGGAACGTCCAGGCCAACCCCCGCACCATCAGCAGACTGGCGGGGGAGAGATTCGGCGTGGGCCGGCAGGCTGTCGCTCGCCACCTGCGGCGGCTGGTCGAGCAAGGCGCGCTCCTCCCGAGCGGACGAACCAACAGCCGCGTCTACCGGTTGGCGGTCGTCGGCGAGTGGACGGGGACCTACGCCATCGAGGAGAGCTCGGACGAGGACCTGGTCTGGCGGAACGACGTCGCCGCCGTACTGGGTGATCTGCCCGACAACGTCCGCAGCATCTGGCACCACGGCTTCACCGAGATGTTCAACAACGCCGTGGAGCACTCGGCCGGATCGACGATTGTCGTGGCCGTCACGACGACGGCGGTCACGGCGGAAATGCAGGTCCACGACGACGGCGTGGGCATCTTCCGGAAGATCCAGCGCGAGCGGGGGCTGCTCGACGAGCGCCACGCCCTCCTGGAGCTGTCGAAGGGAAAGCTGACGACCGACCCGCAGCGTCACACCGGCGAGGGGATCTTCTTCACGTCGAGGATGTTCGACGTGTTCGGAATCCTCTCGGGCGGCGTCTTCTTCTCCCACGAAATCGACCAGGAGGAAGACTGGCTGCTGGAGCGGCCGGAGTCCGTGGACGGCACGGCGGTGTTCATGCGCCTCGACAACGACGCGACCCGGACGACGCGCGAGGTCTTCGACCGGTTCACCGCTGACGACGACGACGTCCCGGTATTCAGCAAGACGGTCGTGCCCGTCCGACTGGCGCAGTACGGCGACGACCGGCTGATCTCCCGATCCCAGGCGAAGCGCGTGTTGGCTCGCGTCGACCGGTTCCGCACGGTGCTCCTGGACTTCCGGGAGGTGCCGACCATCGGGCAGGCGTTCGCCGACGAGGTGTTCCGGGTGTTCCGACGGGCACACCCGAACGTGAACATCGTCCCCGTCAACGAGAACGCCGAAGTGAGGCGCATGATCGCCCGGGCGCAGTCGACACGGAACGTCGAGGCGGCTGCACCGGGCCGGCCCGCCGATACCCCTTCTTCGCCGGAGTCGTAGCATGATCCAGACACCGTCGTCCCTGCGCCATCGCGCCGCCCGGGCCCGTCAATCGTCGCCAGGCGACGCCGGCCGGCGCCCGACCGGCCCGCGCCGCCGCGGGAACAGCCAGCCGCCCGGCGGCTACGCGCCGCCGTCGACCGGCCCGCGCCGCCGCGGGAACAGCCAGCCGCCCGGCGGTTACTCGCCGCCGTCGGCCGGCCCGCGCCGCCGCGGGAACAGCCAGCCGCCCGGCGGTGCTGGCCGGCCGCCGATCGGCCTGTTCGGAGTGGGCGCCGTTCGGCGCACACTCCCGGCCCTGGTCCTCGGCATCGGGCTCGCCGCGCCGGCCGGCGCCCAGCCGCCCGGCGACGTCGACTGGCCCGTCTATCTCGGGCCGGGCAGCAGCCAGTACTCCGAGCTGAGCCAGATCACGCGGGACAACGTCGATCGGCTCGAGGTCGCCTGGACCTACAACGCCGGCGACGCCGACACCGAGACCAACCGGACCCAGGTGCAGACCAGCCCCATCGTGGTCGAGGGGGTGCTGTACGGGGTCTCCCCGGTGACGAAGATCTTCGCGCTCGACGCCGCGACCGGCGAGCGGCGCTGGGAGTTCGACCCGTTCGCGCACGGCGCGACGGTGCGGCGGGGCGGCGTCAGCCGCGGACTGACGTGGTGGGCCGACGGCGACGACCGCCGCATCTTCGCCAGCGGCGGGTCGAAGCTCTTCGCCCTCGACGCCGACACCGGGGTGCCCATCGAGGCGTTCGGCGACGGGGGCGGCATCGACCTCCACGACGGGCTCGACGCCGGCCGCGACGTCTCCGACCTGTTCGTCATCTCGAACACGCCGGGCGTGGTCTACCAAGACCTGCTGATCCTGCCGACGCGGAACGCCGAGACGAACCCCGCCGCCCCCGGGAACATCCGCGCGTTCGACGTCCGCACCGGCGAGGTGAAGTGGGTCTTCCACACCATCCCCCACCCCGGCGAGCTCGGCCACGACACCTGGCCGCCCGGCGCCTGGCTCCGCGTCGGCGCCGCCAACAACTGGGCGGGGATGTCGGTGGACCACGAGCGGGGCCTGGTGTTCGTCCCCACCGGCTCGGCCACCCCCGACTTCTACGGCGGCGACCGCGTGGGGGCCAACCTCTTCGCCAACACCCTGCTCGCCCTCGACGCCGCCACCGGCGAGCGGGTCTGGCACTTCCAGGCCGTGCACCACGACATCTGGGACCGCGACTTCCCGGCGCCCCCCAACCTGCTGTCCATCGTCGAGGACGGCCGGCGGCGCGACGTGGTGGCCCAGATCACCAAGTCGGCCCACGTCTTCGTGTTCGACCGCGAGACCGGCGAGCCCGTCCACCCGATAGAGGAGCGGCCGTTCCCGGCCTCCGACATCCCCGGCGAGGTCGCCTGGCCCACCCAGCCCCTGCCGGTGCGTCCGCCGCCGTTCACGCGGCAGCGGATGACCGAGGAGGAGGTGACCGACATCTCGCCCGAGGCGCACCGCTACGTGCTCGACCGCCTGCGGCGGATGCGCAGCGACGGGCAGTTCGTCCCCACGAGCCGCGAGGGCACCATCATCCTCCCCGGCCTCGACGGCGGCGGCGAGTGGGGCGGGGCCGCGGTCGACCCCGACGCCGGCATCATGTACGTCAACGGGAACGACATGCCGTGGATCGGCGCCATGGTCGAGTTGCCCGCCGACGAGCAGGGAACGCCGGCGGGGGCCGGGCGCCGCGTCTACGGCCTGCACTGCGTGCAGTGCCACGGGGTGGACGGGGCCGGCGACGAGCTGGGTATCTACCCCGCCGTGAACGACCTGCCGGGCCGACTGACCCGGGACGAGGCGCGCGCCGTCATCGACGAAGGGCGCGGATACATGCCCTCGCACGCGCACCTCTCCGAGCGCGAGCGCGCGGCGCTGCTCGCTTACCTCTACGACTCGGACGAGCCCGACCCCGGGGCGGCGGCCCGCGATGCCGCGCCCGGCGAGGCGGAGTGGGTCTTCGCCGGCTACCGCCGCTTCCTCGACCAGGCGGGACGCCCCGCCATCAAGCCGCCGTGGGCGACCCTGAACGCCATCGACCTGGCCGCGGGCGAGATCCTGTGGAAGGTGACCCTCGGCGACTGGCCCGAGCTGTCGGCGGCGGGGCGCCCGCCCACCGGGGCTGAGGCCTACGGCGGCCCCCTGGTCACCGCGAGCGGCCTCATCTTCATCGGCGCCACCCGCGACGAGCGCTTCCGCGTCTTCGCCACCCGCGACGGCGCCCTCCTGTGGGAGACGGGTCTGCCCGCGGCCGGCTACGCCACCCCCATCACCTACGCCGTCGACGGGCGGCAGTACGTGGTCATAGCGGCCGGCGGCGGGAAGATCGGCACGAAGTCGGGCGACGCCTACGTGGCGTTCGCGCTGGGCCGGTGACGCGAGGTCCCGCGGGGGACCGAGGGAAGACCCTGCACGAGACCAACTCCGTGCAGCCCCGGAACGAAGGCGCAAAGCGATGAGGCGACGGAATCGCGGAGGAACAACGTGACCGGGAAGACGTTGCTCTGCCGACCAGCCGCGGCGCTGCTCGCGCGTCTGCTGGTCGTGTGGGCCGTATTGGGGCCCTCGAGCGCGTCCCCGCTCGAAGCACGGACCTGCCTCGGGTTCGGCGGCCAGGGATTCCTGGGTGCTTCGGGAGCGGTGAGGCGCGAGTGGTCCGAGAACATGACGGGCGTCGGAGGATCGGGCGGGCTGCGGGTCGGGCGAGTCGCCGCGGCCGGCCACTACCTGAGGTTCTCGGGGGCCGACCGGTACGACCAGGAGTTCGACTTCGAGAGGGCGCGGGTGACTCTCGCCTACGAGTTGCCCGCGTCTTCGCTTTCGCTGTGCCCGACCCTGTCCACGGGCCTGGAGGGCATCTCGTCGCGAGACTTCTCTTCCTTCCCCTACAAGAGCAAGCCCTTCCTGGGAGGCGGGCTTGCGGTGGGCTACCCATTCACGGCGACGGACTCCAGAGTGACCATCATTCCCACGCTGAGCGCGAGCATCGAGAGTCACGTCGTCGAGCGCATCATCGAGGGCGACATCTCGATAAACGAGCGAGAGACGATCGTCCTGCTCGACGGCGGCCTCACGGTGGAATTCGGCCGGCTGTTCGTCCGACCCTACACTGCCTTCATCGCCGTCGAGAACGGCTGGCTAACAGGAGGAGCGACTCTCGGCTTGAGATTCTAGCTAGGCTTCAGGCGGTGGCCTGCTCCTGCCCGACTTTCTTGTCCTGGTCCCGGGCGAACCCCGCGGCGGCGATCAGCCGGCCGTCTGGGCCTGCTGGGCCCTCTCGATTCCGGCTTCAGTTGGTCGCCCGCCGCCGCACTCGCCCGCCCAATGCCCGCTTCGCCGCCTTGTCGGGGCATACGCGAAACCCATAAACTCATTTCGCAGCCGTACCGCCGAGCTTGTGCGCAGTTCCGAACGTCTCAACCGTCCACGACGCTCCCTCATCAAGCGGTCGCCGCAGACGAATTGCGCCCTGCGCCATCGAGATTCGCCGGAGCGTTACGCCTGATTCCCGGAGGGTTCGGTCCACCACACCCCGTCTGCCGCGCACACGCGCATTGCGTCCGGCGGTCACATAGGCCTTTGGCGTACACGAACATATACGCTGTACGTCCCGCCTGCTTGGCAGTGCATTCGACCCAAGCTGCCACGGCGTGACGAGTGCGACAGGCTCCGCCACCAGCATCTGCCCCCACACCCCCGCCACGTCCGCGTTCCGTGACCCGTGGTGCGGAACCTTGAACACCGACGCTTGGCCGGGCGGCCGCTCTCGACTCCCAAGAATACGCACCCAGCCACGTCGTTCAAGATCCGAACCCAGCAGCACCATGATATCCCCCACCTGGACCCAGAGCACAACCGCCACTTCGTTGGGTGACAAGCTCCGCGCCCGTCTCTTGGTGCGATTCACACCGGGCAGCAAGTCGTCCATGGACCTGAGGAAACTCTGGAAGACCCCGTCGTCGGGCGAAAGCGACCAGATTTCGCACCCATCGCGAACGAAAACGCGACGGTTGGCAAGCGCGTGCGTCGGGTGCGACGCCCTCTCTGCGAGTTGAGTGATGACGCCGTGTATTTCCCGAAGTCCAGAGCTTGCCCTTGAGGTCGAACTGGCGGCCAGCGTGCCCACCGTCGTAAGGAACTCCGCCTTGCAGAGCGCCGCCGCGCAACAGAACGCAGCCTTGCTACATGTCTTGACGAGCTGTGCCATCCCACGTATATGGTCGTCGTGCCAGTGGGTTGCCACGATCAAGTCGACTACCTGTGCGGGATCGAGGCCGATTCCGCCGAGATACTTGAGTGCCGCCGGTGTCCCGTCCATGTCGACGCATGAATCAATGAGAACCCAGATTCCATCGCCGACGTGCAGAGCAATGCACTCGCCGTAGCCGGGCCCGAAGAGCGTGATCTCGAAGTCACGGGTACCCGGCGGCACGCCGTTTTCGGTCACGGATTCAATACCCGCGTCATCTTGCGTGCCCAAGCCTGACCAATTCGGATATCGGCCGGGGTAGTGGCCGGCAGATCACGAAACACGATTTGGGACACACGGATCCGTGTGCCAGCAGTGGACTCATACCCGATTACCCAGCGAAAGTAGCTTCCTTCACGCATCTTCGTACGGTCGTGCTGCGATATTTCGGCCAGTGGCACAATTGCCTCTTCGTCTTCTTGGGACCGACCCGCCGTCAGATCGACCAGCCGCGCCGTGAAATCCGTGTCACCGATGTTGACGACGTAGCCCTCCCATTCCTGCAGCGGAAGGAATGTCGTGGACGGCTCCGGCTGTACCAGCTGCGGGAAATCCATGATTTGGGCTAAAGTGCTCTCGTCGCGATCAACAAATGCTGGGAGAGTCTCAGCCGATACCTCCACGGATGTGTCGGCCGTCGACGTGCTGTTTGTTCTAAATGCTATGTCGACCGCTGCTTCCGCGCGCTGCACAAGCTCGGATCCGGAGTCCCACCGTTCCCGTGAGTTGATAGGCTCCGCGGTCATAACGGTCGCAGATGTCTGGGGCGGCATGACTCTATTTCTCCGGACCCGTGGCCAAGGACATGATCTGATCGATGAGCTCTTCGCTACGGCTGAGCGATGTTTCGAAATTGCCACCAAGCAGTTCCGCCAGCCGAGTGCTAGTCCCAGAGGCAACGGTCTCACCAATAACGTAGTGATCGTTGACGCCAACGTAGACACCAAAACCGGAACTCATCCGCTTGGACGGTTCTACCTTGACGTTGATTTGGTCGCCAGCGTGCCGTCCTTCCGGACGGAGCCGGGACATCGTGAGAGACGTCATACCTCCGTGCGTACCATCGAACCCAAGATTCTGACCGCAGGCCCCCCAAGGTGCAACCGGAACCAGCTCTCTGCCGATACGATCCAATTCATCCATATTCCGCACCGGGAAATGAACGTCGCGATTGATACCGAACGCCTTGAGCGGCGTGTGCGGCAGAAGCTCCTTAAAGACTCGTCGGACGAGGTCACAAAGGCGTACGTGTGGAGCGCGGGTGGTGTTGACAGCAAAGCGGTCATCCGTGGCCTGCAGATTCAGCCAGTCAGCCGTGAACGACGCGACTTGTCGGTGAACGACTTGCACGCTGGCGCTGCTCTCGGTCTCGGGCGGCAGGAGGTCGTGCAACACGAACCACGCTGGCGTGAAGATCGCTGGGTTGAACGCGCCGAGCACGACGATGCCGACATGACTGATTTGCGGGTCGATCCGCATAACGCTACACTTCGTTTTCACCCTGCGAGGGAGTCAACCCGACTGCACACGGGGCGACGGCCGCCCCAGCCTCTGGGACGAGAGTATACGGCACATCCGCGCGGACTACATCTCCGAGAATCGCCGCGTAGACGGCCAACGACCGCGCGATCGGACTCGGCCGACCGGGGAACCTGAGCCAGAAGAACGACCCCCGCAGGGGTCCTGCTCGAAGTGACGCGCTGTTGCCTGCACGTGCTGCAGCCTCCATCAGAGTGTACTCCGTGTCGGCGGGTTCGTGGTCGGTGTACGGGGCCAGGGGCGCGCTGCCGAACAGGGCTTGGGTGGGCAGGGTCGGAAACGCGGGGTTGGGCGGACACTCACAGGGCACGCGTTGCGGCTGTCGGGGGTTCGCGGCGCGAGGGTGGAAAGTCGGGAGCCAGCTCAGCTCTCGACCGCGGACCAGAAGGGGCCTCCGGCCGGTTTCGCGTGAACACCAGGGAAGCGGACGGCCGCCGCGATGGCTCGCAATGAGTCCGGCGGCCGGGAGCGCGCTCGTCATGAGGTTTGCCGGCCTCAGCCGCCCGACTGCGCCTGCTGGGCCTTCTCGATCTTCGCCCACGTGTCGCGCAGGGTGACGGTGCGGTTGACGACGAGCCGCCCGTCGGTCGAGTCCGGGTCGACGCAGAAGTAGCCCTGGCGCTCGAACTGGTAGCGGCTGCCGGCCGGGGCGCCGCGCAGGCTCGGCTCGACCCGGCAGCCGGCGAGGGTCTCGAGCGAGGCGGGGTTCAGGGCGTCCTTGTAGTCGCCGCCCTCCCCGGCGTCCTCGGGGTTGACCCGCGTGAACAGGTGGTCGTAGAGCCGCACCTCGGCCTCGACGGCGTGTGGCGCCGACACCCAGTGGATGGTGCCGCGCACCTTGCGGCCGTCCGGGGCGTAGCCGCCCCGCGTCTCGGGGTCGTAGGTGCAGCGCAGCTCGACCACCTCGCCGGTGGCGGGGTCCTTCACCGCTTCGCGGCAGGTGATGAAGTAGGCGTAGCGCAGCCGCACCTCGCGGCCGGGGGCGAGGCGGAAGTACTTGCGCGGGGGGTCCTCGCGGAAGTCGGTCCGCTCGACCCAGAGCTCGCGCGAGAACGGGACCACGCGCGACCCCATGCTCTCGTCCTCGGGGTTGTTGACGGCCTCGACGTCCTCGACCTGCCCCTCGGGGTAGTTCTCGATGACCACCTTGAGGGGCCGCAGCACCCCCATCACCCGCAGAGCCCGCCGGTTGAGGTCCTGGCGCAACGCGTCCTCGAGCTGGGCGATGGACACGATGCTGTTCGCCTTGGCGATGCCGATGCGGTTGCAGAACTCGCGGATGGCCTCGGGCGTGTAGCCGCGCCGGCGGAACCCCACGATGGTGGGCATGCGGGGGTCGTCCCAGCCCGCCACGTGCTTCTCTGAGACCAGCTCGAGCAGCTTGCGCTTGCTGAGCACGGTGTAGCTGAGGTTGAGGCGCGCGAACTCGATCTGGCGCGGCCGGCAGGGCACGTCGATGTTCTCGAGGAACCAGTCGTAGAGGGGGCGGTGGTCCTCGAACTCGAGGGTGCACAGCGAGTGGGTGATGCCCTCGAACGCGTCCGACAGGGGATGCGTGAAGTCGTACATCGGGTAGATGCACCACGCGTCGCCGCTGCGATAGTGCGGCACCCGCCGGATGCGGTAGATGGTGGGGTCGCGCATGTTCATGTTGGGCGACGCCATGTCGATGCGGGCCCGCAGCGTGCGCGACCCGTCCTCGAACTCGCCGGCCCGCATGCGGGCGAACAGGTCGAGGTTCTCGGCCACCGGCCGGTCGCGGAAGGGGCTGTTGCGGCCGGGCCGGTTCCACAGTCCGCGGTACTCGGAGACCTCGGCCCCCTGGAGGTCGCAGACGTACGCCTTTCCCGCCTCGATCAACTGCACCGCACAGTCGTGGAGCCGCTCGAAGTAGTCGGCGGCGTGGTAGAAGCGGTCGTCCCAGTCGAAGCCGAGCCAGCGCACGTCGTCCTCGATGGCCCGCACGTACTCGACGCTCTCCGTCGTCGGGTTCGTGTCGTCCATGCGGAGGTTGCACAGCCCGCCGTGCTCGGCCGCGAGCCCGAAGTTCAGGCAGATCGACTTGGCGTGCCCGATGTGCAGGTAGCCGTTGGGCTCGGGGGGAAACCGGGTGTGCACGCGGCCGTCGTGCTTCCCGGTCCGCCGGTCGTCGGCCACGATCTGCCGGATGAAGTCGAGCCCGCCGGCCGCTTCCGCCGCCGCGTCTGCCGTCTCTCGTCGTACTTCAGTCGTCATCACCGTTCCATGGTGTTGCGCGGCTTGCCGCGAGATCTTCCGCCGATCCGGTTTTCGGAACTCGAAGCCGTCTTCTTCAGGACGCGAGCTGTGCCAGCGCGCGGTCGATGCGGGCGAGGCAGGCCTCGGGGCCGAGGATGGCCAGCCCCTCGAACAGGCCGAAGCCGACCGCCTTGCCGGTCACCGCGACCCGGACGGCGTGGATGATCTGGCCGATGCGGATGCCCTCGGCCTCGACGAACTGGTACAGCGTGTGCTCGAGGGTGGCCGCGTCGAACGGCCGGGTCGCCTCGAGCCGTTCCCGGAACCGGAGCAGCAGCGGCGCGACCCCGTCCTTGCGCAGCCGCTTGTCGACCGCCTTCCCATCGTACGCCACGTCGGCGTCGGCCTGGAAGAACTCCGGATAGTCGAGCACGTCGCCCGACACCTTGATGCGGTCGCCGGCCGCCCGCACGACGTCCCGCACGCGCGCGTGCTCGGCCGCCGACGGCGGCGACGCGACGAGTTCCGCCCGCTCGAGGAACGGCGTCGCGCGCGCCACCCGCTCGTCGACGCCGAGCTCCTGCATCCGCCGCTCCTGAAACGCGGCCAGCTTCCCGGGGTCGAAGCCGGCCGCGGCGCGGTTGATCCGCTCGAGCGAGAAGTGCGCCACCATCTCGTCGCGGGTGAACCGCTCGGTACGGTCGTCGAGCGACCAGCCGAGCAGCAGCAGGTAGTTGAGCAGCGCGTCGGCGTCGTAGCCGACGGCGCGGTAGAAGTCGACGACGACGGGGTTGAACGTCTCGGGCGCCACCGCGAGCCCGGACCGCTCGGCCACGGCCAGGCCCCGGTCGTAGACGGCCTTGAACTCGTGGTGCCGCAGGTAGCGGTCGAGCCTGCGCTTGCTCAGCTTCTCGGCGCTCCCCGGCGCCGCCACGTACGGCACGTGCGCGAAGGCCGGCGGCTCGTAGCCAAGGGCGGTCGTGATGAATATCTGCCGCGGCGTGTTCGACAGGTGCTCGACGGCGCGGATGACGTGGGTGATGGCGAAGTCGTGATCGTCGACGGCGCTCGCCAGGTGGTACAGGCACGTCCCGTCCGCCCGCCGCACGACGTGGTCCTGCTCGAGCGCCCACTCGAACTCGACGTCGCCCCGCACGAGGTCGCGGAACCGGCAGGCGCCCTCGCGGGGCATCCTGAGCCGCACCGCGGCCCGCCGGCCCTCGGCCTCGAACCGGGCCGCGTCGGCGTCCGTCTCGGCCATCCACCGGCGGCTGTAGAGAAAGCGCCGCTTCTCGCGCTGGGCCGCCTCGCGCTCGGCCTGAATCTCCTCGCCGGTGGCGTAGTCGCGGTAGGCGGCGCCCGTCGCCAGCAGCCGCTCGACCGCCTCCGCGTACCTCTCGCTCCGTTGCGACTGGAAGTACGGGGCGTACGGCCCGCCGACCTCCGGGCCCTCGTCCCAGTCGAGCCCCAGCCAGCGGAACCCGTCGAGGATGGGGCGCAGGGCGGCGGCGACGTTGCGCTCGGCGTCGGTGTCGTCGACCCGCAGCAGGAACTGCCCGCCGTGCCGCCGCGCGAAGAGCCAGTTGAAGAGGGCCGTCCGCACCCCGCCGATGTGCAGGTAGCCGGTGGGGCTGGGGGCGAATCGGGTGCGGACGGTCATCGGTCGAGGATTATAATCAGTGCTCCTCCCTCCCGACATGACGCCGGGTGAGAGACGGTGCTCCGCCGGCGCGGCGGCTGCGCGACCCAGTGGTCGCGTTCGGAGGGTCGCTGACGCGAACGTCGCAAGCGCGACGACCGGCGGGCGCGTCGGAGTTCGCCGGCGCGGATTTCGCAAGTGCCGCGACCGTGTGGTCGCGCCCGCGCGAACTTCCGAGTTGCAGCCCCCGCCGCCGCGTTGGAAGCTCGCTGACGCGAAGCACCAGCGGTGCACGACCGAGAGGAGCCCACGATGCCCTGGCTGCTGACCACCGTCCTTCTCGCGACGCTCGCCCAGTCGCCCCGCGAACCCGGCATGCACAGCGCCGTGCTCGAGGTCGACGGGGTGGGCACGGTGACCTACGGCCTCTGGGTCCCGCGCGACTACGACGCGGCCGAGCCCCGCCCGCTGGTGCTCGCCCTCCACCCGGGCGGGTCGCCGGGTCCCGGGTACGGCGCGCAGTTCCTCCGCGGATTCGTCGCGCCGGCCCTCGCCGACTGGGGCGCCGTCGTCGTCTCCCCCGACGCCCCGGGACGGCGCTGGAACAACGAGACCAGCGAGCGCGGCGTGATGGCCCTGATCGAGGACGTGCGGGCGACGTATGCCATCGACCCCGCCCGCATTCTCGTCACCGGCTACAGCATGGGGGGACGCGGCACCTGGTACATGGCGGCGCGCCATCCCGACCTGTTCACGGCGGCGATCCCGATGGCCGCGCGATCCGACCCGGACGAGGCCCCCCGCGTCGGAGACATGCCGGTGTTCATCATCCACCCCCGCGAGGACGAGGTGGTGCCGTTCGCACCGGCCGAGCAGACCGCGCAGGAGATGGAGGAGCGGGGACAGAACGTGTCGTTCCTGCCCCTCGAGGGCGTCGGCCACTTCCAGATGAGGCCCGAGCCGCTGCGCCGCGGCGGCGACTGGGTGCGGCAACGCTGGGCGGAGCGGTAAGGCGCACGCCAGCAGGGCGGTCGGGCGCACGCCGACCGTGGGCTTCTGTTGCAGGGAACCGCCGGGGTGGCCCGCGCCGCAAGCCGGCGGCCGCACCGTCGGTGGCGACTGCGTGATCACGGAGCCTGTAACGGAACCCGACGTCGCGTGAAGCCGGCGGGACATCCGCCCGCAGCGCGACAGAGAGTCCAACGAGCTGGGCCCCGGACGGCCCCGGAAGGCATCATGAAGTACCGGCGGCTCGCGAACACCGGGATCTACGTCTCCGAGCTGTGCCTCGGGGCGATGACGTTCGGCGGCCACGGCCCGTTCAAGGCCATCGGCGCCCTGGGACAGACGGAGGCCGACGCCCTCGTGCACCGGTCCCTCGACGCCGGCGTCAACTTCTTCGACACCGCCAACGTGTACTCGCTCGGCCAGTCGGAGGAGATGCTCGGGGCCGCCCTCGGCCCGCGCCGGAAGGACGTCATCGTCGCCACGAAGGTGCGCGGGCGGATGGGCGACGGCCCGAACGAGATCGGGCTGTCGCGCGTCCACATCATGCAGCAGTGCGAGGCCAGCCTCCGGCGCCTCGGCACCGACTACATCGACCTGTACCAGATCCACGGGCCCGACCCGCAGACCGACATCCGGGAGACCCTCGAGGCCCTGACCGACCTCGTGCGGGCGGGCAAGGTGCGCTACATCGGCTGCTCGAACCTCCCCGCGTGGCAGCTCATGAAGGCCCTCGGCCTCTCGCGGCAGCACCGCCTCGCGGAGTTCGTCAGCACCCAGTCCTACTACGCCATCGCGGGCCGCGAGCTCGAGCGCGAGATGGTCCCGCTGGTGAACGACCAGGGCCTGGCCCTGCTGCCGTGGAGCCCGCTCGCGGGCGGGCTGCTCACCGGCAAGTTCACGCGGGACGGCGAGTCCGACCCCGACGCGCGGCGCGTGTCGTTCGACTTCCCGCCCGTCGACAAGGCGCGGGGCTTCGACATCATCGACGCCATGCGCGGCGTCGCCTCGGCGCACGGCGTCTCGGTGGCCCGGGTCGCCCTCGCGTGGCTGCTCCACCAGCCCGCCGTCACCAGCGTGATAATCGGGGCCAAGCGGCTCGACCAGCTCGACGACAACCTGGGCTCGGTCGAGCTGACCCTCGCCCCGGACGAGCTCGAGCGCCTCGACGCGGTCAGCGCGCTGCCGGTGGAGTACCCGGGGTGGATGGAGATGATGCAGGCCGACCGCGAGCCGGGCACCACGCGCGACTGGAGCCGGTTCGCCCGGAAGTGACGGCAGGAGGGTGCCGTCGGACGAGGGTTCCGGTCGCCGCCCACCCGGAAGCGAACCCCAGGAGGGGCGCCGGACGAGGGGTCCGGCCGCCGCCTCGACCGGAAGTGAACACGGGAGAGCGCCGCCGGACGAGGGTCGGGCCGACGCTCACCCGGGAGTGAACCCCAGGAGGGCGCCGGACGCGGGTCCGGCCGCCGCCTCCACCCGGAAGTGAACACCGGGAGGACGCCGCCGGGCGAGGGTCCGTCGCCGCCTCATTCGGAAGCGACCTGCAGGAGGGCGCCGCCCGGACCAGGGTCCGGCCGCCGCGATGAATCGAACTTCCCCCCGATACGTAGTACAACTCGACACCGCCGCGCGACTCGATACCGCCGCGCGCGCCGGTCCGGCAGGACGAAACGCCGGCTCGAAGCCGTCTCCGTTCGCATCGCCATCACCGCCGGCGCCGAC
Source organism: Vicinamibacterales bacterium (assembly GCA_965207675.1). Lineage (GTDB taxonomy): Bacteria > Acidobacteriota > Vicinamibacteria > Vicinamibacterales > UBA8438 > JAJEEA01. The sequence continues at coordinate 730,532 of CBDBMY010000010.1, read as the reverse complement.
CGGGCCCGGCGGCGCCGCGGCAACTCGCGCGTTACACAAGGAGAACGCCCCATGAGCGACAACTTTCGCGTCGTCGACGCGGACGGGTTCCGGGTGCCCAGAATCCCGTGGCGGGCACTGGGCGCCGGCATCCTGGTCCTCGCCGCCCTCGTCACCACGGCGGGAGCCGTCTACCAGATCGAGCCGGAGGAGGTCGGGGTGGTGCTGCGGTTCGGCAAGTACGTCCGCACCAGCGAGCCGGGCCTGAACTTCAAGATCCCGTTCGTCGAGCGGATGGAGCGCGTGCCGGTGCAGCGGCAGCTCAAGCAGGAGTTCGGCTTCCGCACCACCGCGGCGGGCATCCGCACCGAGTACGCCGGCCAGCAGCAGGCGCTCGCGGACGAGTCGGTGATGCTGACCGGCGACCTGAACGTCGCGGTCGTCGAGTGGATCGTCCAGTACCGCGTGGACGATCCCTACGAGTACCTGTTCAAGGTGCGCAACCTGGAGGACACGTTCCGCGCCATGAACGAGGCGGTCATGCGGGAGACGGTCGGCGACCGGACCGTCACCGAGGTCGTCACGGTGGGCCGGCAGGAGATCGAGACCACCATCGAAGCGCGCCTGCAGGCGCTGACCGAGCAGTACCAGATGGGCATCACGATCGACCAGGTGGTGCTGCAGGACGTCAATCCGCCGGACCCCGTCAAGCCGTCCTGGGACGAGGTCAGCCAGGCCCAGCAGCAGCGCGACCGGCTCATCAACGAGGCGCTGGCCGAGTACAACGCGGTCATTCCGCGTGCCCGCGGTGAAGCCCAGCAGGCCATCCTGCAGGCCGAGGGTTATGCGCTGGACCGGATCAACCGCGCGCAGGGCGAGGCCACCCGGTTCGCGTCCATCGAGGAGGCGTACCGGGCCTCCCCCAACGTGACCCGGCGGCGGATGTACCTGGAGACGATGCAGCGCATTCTGCCGGCGGTCGGACGCAAGGTGTTCGTGGCCGAGGGAGCTACGGGGGTGCTGCCGCTGCTGTCGCTGGACGGCGGCGCACGGGCGGCCACCGCGCCCCTGACCGGGGCCGCGGCGCGGACGGGAGGTGAGCAATGAGAAGCATGCGACCCACGTTGGTGATCGTGTTGGTGGTCGGCGTGTTCCTGGCGGCCAGCTCGGCCTATATCGTCAGCGAGACCAACCAGGTGGTCATCACCCAGTTCGGCGAGCCGGTCGGGGAGCCCATCACCGAGCCGGGCCTCCACTTCAAGATCCCGTTCATCCAGACCGCCAACATGTTCGAGAAGCGGTTCCTGGAGTGGGACGGGTTCCCCAACCAGGTCCCGACCCGGGACCGGCGGTTCATCTGGGTGGACACCTACGCACGGTGGCGCATCACCGACCCGCTGCTGTTCTTCCAGCGCCTGCGCGACGAGCGGGGGGCGCAGTCGCGGCTCGACGACATCCTCGACGGGGAGACGCGCAACGCGGTGGCGCGGCACGATCTGATCGAGATCGTCCGCACCAGCAACCGCGAGCCGGCGGACACCGCGGCCAGCGAGCTGGAGGAGGCGGAGACGCTCGATCCCATCGTGACGGGCCGCGAGCAGATCACCCGCGAGATCCTCGACGCCGCGGCCGCCGCGGTGGGCGAGCTGGGCATCGAGCTGCTCGACCTGAAGTTCAAGCGGATCAACTACATCGCCGACGTCCAGCAGGACGTGTTCGCCCGGATGATCGCCGAGCGGCAGCGCATCGCCGAGGAGTTCCGCTCGGAGGGCCAGGGCGAGTCGGCCCGCATCCAGGGCGAGCGCGAGCGCGATCTGGCGCAGATCCAGTCCGAGGCGTTCCGGGCGGCGGAAGAGATTCGCGGGACCGCCGACGCCGAGGCCATCGACATCTACGCCGACGCCTACGGCCGGGACGCGCAGTTCTACGCGTTCACGAAGTCGCTCGAGACCTACGAGCGCACCATGGACCCCAGCACGTTCTTCATCCTGGGGACCGACAGCGAGCTGCTGCGTTTCCTGGAGACGCCGCGGTAGGAGTCTGCGCCGTAGAACGGCGCGGACTCGTGGAGGGTTGATCGGGCGCCAATCGGAGCCGAAGGCGACGATTGGGCGGGCTCGACCCCGAGGTCACGGTCGGAGTCTCGGCGGCGCGAGACTCCTTGCGGCGCACGTCCATCGGAGCCGGCCGGAAGGCGCCCGCGAGGCGCTTTCCGGCCGCGGTCTTCTCCCGGCCGTCGTCTCGGCCGCGTCAGCCCATCGGCGCGTCGCCTTCCCATCCGCCGCCGCGGCCGGTCCCGCGAGCCTCGAGCGACCGGGGCGAACCCGGATGCGGCGAGGGCGGTTGCATCCGGCGGCGGGAACCCCGACCATACGCCAATGCTCGAACTCGCCCTCGTCGTCGGCATCGTGGTGCTGACCTCGGCCGCCTGCTCGCTGTTCGAGGCGGTGCTGTACTCGGTGCCGCCGGCCCACATCGAAACCCTCGAGCGCGCCGGCCAGCCCGCCGGGCCGCTGCTCCGGCGGCTGCGCTCGCACGTCGACCGGCCCATCGCGGCCATCCTGTCGCTGAACACCGTGGCGAACACCGGGGGCGCGGCCCTCGCCGGGGCCATCGCCACGAGCGTCCTCGAGTCGGTCTGGATCGGCTGGTTCTCGGCCGCCTTCACCCTCGCCATCCTCGTCTTCTCGGAGATCGTCCCCAAGACCGCGGGGGTCGTCTACGCGCGGCAGCTCGCCGGCCCCATAGCGGCCCCCCTGCAGGCGCTGGTGGTCGCCTTCGCCCCCGTCATCTGGCTCAGCCGCCGCCTGACGAGCCTCGTCGCGGCGGGCAAGGCGGTCGAGCGGGTCTCCGACGAGGAGCTGCTGCTGATGGTGCGCCGGGGCCTGAGCTCGGGCGACCTGAAGCCCCACGAGGCCGACGTCATCAGCAACGTCCTCGCCCTCGAGGCGAAGACGGCGGGGGAGGTGATGACCCCGCGCACGGTGCTCTTCACCCTGCCCACGGCGGCCCGGGTCGCCGAGGCCGCGGCCGACAAGCAGCTCCTGCGCCACAGCCGGGTGCCCGTCTACGACGAGGACCCCGACGACATCGTGGGCATCGTGCACCGGCACGACATCCTGCGCGCGGCGGCCCGGGACGAGTTCGACACCACCCTCGACCGGCTCATGCGCCGGGTCGTCTTCGTCGTCGAGACGGCCAAGCTCGACCACCTGCTGCGCAGCTTCCTCGAGCAGCGGCAGCACCTGATGATCGTCACCGACGAGTTCGGCAGCGTCAGCGGCATCGTCACCCTCGAGGATGTCCTCGAGGAGATTCTCGGGCGCGAGATCGTGGACGAGTTCGACCACGTCGCCGACCTCCGCGCGTTCGCCCGCCAGCAGCGGGGCGCGCGGCGGACGACGGCCCCGATCGCCTCGCCGGACCGGGGCGCCGACCATGGATGACGCGGTCGCGCCCGTCGACGGCCCGACGTTCGGCTACGGGACGGGCAGGGAACCGACCATGGATCACGCAGCCGCGGCCGTCGACGGCCTGACGTTCAGCTGCGGAGCCGGCCGGGGTGACCGGCCATGGACAATGCTCGACGGCCTGACGTTCAGCTACGGGACGGGCGGGGGAACCGGCCATGGATGACGCGGTCGTGGCCGTCGACGGCCTGACGTTCAGCTACGGGATGGGCCGGGTCCTGCACGGCATCTCGTTCGCGCTGCGGCGCGGCGAGGTGGTCGGGCTGCTGGGGCCGAACGGGGCGGGGAAGAGCACCACCATCAAGGTCCTCACCGGCGTGCTCCCGCCGGGCGGGGGATCGGTCCGGGTCGCCGGCCATACCCTGCCCGAGGAAGCGGTCGAGGCCAAGCGCCGCATCGGCTACGTGCCGGAGGCGGCGGCGCTCTTCGAGAGCCTGACGGGACAGGAGTTCCTGGAGCTGATGGGGCGCCTGCAGGACGTGCCCGAGGAGCGCCTGCAGTTCCGCATCGGCCGGTTCCTCGAGCAGTTCGGCCTGACCGACGACCGGCTCCGCCCCCTCGACGGCTACTCGAAGGGCATGCGGCAGAAGGTGCTGCTGAGCGCGGCCCTCCTCCACAACCCCGACGTGGTGCTGCTCGACGAGCCCCTGTCGGGCCTCGACGTCAACGCCGGGCTCATGGTCCGGGACCTCGTGGCGGCCCTCGCGGCCGAGGGAAAGGCCATCCTCTACAGCTCGCACGTGCTCGACGTGGTCGAACGGGTGTGCGACCGCGCCCTCATCATCCACGAGGGCCGTCTCATCGCCGACGGCTCGCTCGACGCCCTGAAGGCATCCACCGAGCGGGGCAGCCTCGAGGACGTGTTCCGGCAGCTCACGCACACCGAGGGGACGATGAGCGGGGTCTCCGGCATCATCGAGGGGCTCCGGTCGTGAGCGGCTTCCGCGCCTTCTTCCGGCGGTTGTTCCACGGCCCGGCGTTCACGGCATTGCTGGAACGCTGCGGCATCGACGTCCGCCGCTTCTGGCTCCTGGCCGACCTGTTCGAGACGCTCGGGGCCCGGCAGGAAGTGGTCGGCATGGACGACTACTCGATGCGCGGCCTCATGAACATCTGGTTCGTCCTGTCGGCCGGCATCAGCGTGCTGGCCGTCGCCACCGGCGCGCAGCCGGACCTCTACCTCGCTGGGTTCCTGGCCCTCACCGTGCTGCAGCTCGGCGTCCTCCTGCTTCCCGAGATCGCCGAGAGCCTGGTGAATCCGGTCGACGGGCTGATTCTCGCCCACCAGCCGGTTGACGGCGCCACCTGGTCGGCGGCCAAGCTGGCGCATCTGACGCGCATCGTCGTCAACACGGTGACGGGGCTCAACGCGGTGCCGGCGCTCGTCGGACTGGCGCTCCCGCACGACGACGGCTCGTCGAGGCTCGTCTATCCCCTGCTGCATTTCCTGCTCGGCCTGGGGGTCGGCCTGGTCTTCGCCCTGCTCTGCTGCAGCCTGTTCGGGTGGCTGGTGCGCATCGTGCCCATTCGCCGCTTGAAGGCGGCTGCGGCCATGGTGCAGGGGCTTCCGATGCTGGCGATATACGGGTTCTACGTGAGAGACGCGCTGTGGGAGGTGGTTTCGGGCTGGATCGCCTGGTTCGAGATACCGGCGGGCCGGCTCGCCGCCGTCGCCGGGACCGTGCCGGGGGGACCGGCGACGGTCTTCGGCGCCGTGAGCCTGGTCCTGGCAACGGTCGCCGGCGTCGTCGGGCTGCGGGCGTTCTCGCGGGACCACCTGATCCGCGTCGCGGGCCTGATGAGCGCCGGCGGGGGCAGGCGGCGAAGGCGGTGGCGCTGGTCGAATCCCGGTCCGTTGATGGCGGGACTGGCCGGCGGGCAGGCCGGGCGGGCCGGCTTCGAGTATGTCCGCGCGGCGATCGTCCGCGACTGGCAGTTCCGGCGCAACATGGCCCTGAACCTGGGGGCGCCGGCAGCAGTCTTCCTGTTCGTGCTGGTCTTCGGCCGGGACGTGTCTCCGTTCGGCCCGGACTTCGCCATCGCCCACCTCCTGCCCCACCTGTTCGGGATGACCGCGATCTACGTCTGCCTGTTCCTGGCGTACGGCAACGACTACAAGGGCATCTGGTGCTTCGCCATCGCCCCGGATTCGGCCTGGGGTCCGTTCGCGCGGGGAATCCATGCCACGCTTTGGCTCCTGCTGGTCGTGGCCCCGCACGCCGGTTGGCTGCTCCTGCTCGCGTGGTCGTGGGGCACACGGGACGCGGTGCTGTTCATCGCGTTCAGCGCGGCCGTCGCCACCTTCTACCTGGGGGTGGGCCTGAGATTGATCGACGGTGTCCCGTTCGGGAAGCAGACGCCGCCGACGCGGAGCGCCAAGCTGATGATGGTGATGCTCGGCTACATGATCGCGATGGTTGTCGCGACTGCAATCCAGTACATGCTCTTCCGCTCGGTCGCTGCGGTCGTCGTCGTGACGCTGGTCGTGGGGCTGGGGGCGTACCTCGTGACCCGATGGACCCTGACCGGCTTCTCGGCCCGCATGCTGGCCGGCCTCCGTCCCGCCACGCCGGGATCGATGTTCGGCGCCGTCCAGGACGATGCCGCGTAGACCCGTGTTCGCCCGGATGAACCATCGAGGGCCTGGGCTCGGGAGCGGACTCCGTGACCACGTCCGGCGGTTCCTGCACGGCCCGGCGTTCACCGCGCTGCTCGCTGTCCGGCGCCATCGGCGACGATGCCGCACAGAGCCGCTTCGGACGGTGACCCCATGCAGCCAACTGCCCCCGGGCCACGACCCGCTTTCCGCGGCCTTGGGCGACCGACACGGCAAGGTGATTCCGTCGGCGTCCCCGGCTCGGGGCAGACGGCCCGCCAGCGTCCTCGGGATGTCCACCACGGGCGGTCGGGCGCACTGCGAGGCCCGACGGTGGCCGGGTTCCTCGGGCGGCGGAGATGCTCGACACCGGCCAGCGGTCTGCAACGTGCGCCAGGCCGTGGAGCGCGGTGTCCTCGACACAGGTCACCCAACCGCGGGAAAGGCGACAGCCCGCGGCGGCAGATCCGATAATCCGGGTTCACGGGCATCGATGAGCGCTGGAATATGGTTTGCATTCACAGCTACCGTCCGGTACTCGAAGGAGGATAATCGGTGACTGTGACGAGACGATTCGCGACCTGGACGTGCCTGATCGGCGCCGTGACCCTGCTCGCCACTCCGGCCGCAGCCGGCGCCCAGGAGGCGGCCGGCGCGCAACGGGCGGCCGGCGCACAGCGGGTGGCGGGGGCGCAACGGGCGGCGGGGGCGCCGCGGGCAGCTGGCGCGCAACCGGCAACCGGCGCGCAACGGGCGGCCGGCGCACGGCGGACGCCAGACGCGCCGCGAGGACGAGCGGTGCGCCGCACGTCGCGCCCCGTGCTGCACACCCGCGCCTGGTACGGTCCCGGATACGGCTACTACAGCCCCTTCTACCATCCGGGGTACTTCTACGGTCCTGGCTGGGGCCTGCACCCGTTCGGCCCGTGGGGGGCCTACCAGTACTGGGGCGGCTACTACCGCGAGCGCGGCCAGGTCCGCCTGCAGGTCAAGCCGGAGGAGACCGAGGTCTACGTCGACGGCTACTACGCCGGCGTCGTCGACAGCTACGACGGGTTCTTCCAGCGGCTGAGCCTGCCCCCCGGCCGGCACGACATCGAGCTTCGCCTCGAGGGCTACCGCAGCATCCAGGAGCAGGTCTACCTGGGGGTCGGGCAGACCTATCGCATCGAGCACCAGATGGAGCCCCTCGGGCCGGGCGAAACGACGCCGCCTCCGCCCGAGCCGCGAGCCGGGGCGGAGGTCGAGCCCGAGCTCGAGCCGGACGCGTTCTTCCCGCCGGGTCCCGATCCCGCGGCGCCGCCGCTCGCCCCTGCCGCCGGGTTCGGGCGCCTCGTGGTGCGGGTGCAGCCGGCCGACGCGTCGATCTTCGTCGACGGCGAGGAGTGGTACAGCCCCGACGGCTCGCGCCTCGAGCTCGAGGTCGGCGTCGGGCGCCACCGCATCGAGGTCCGGCGAGAGGGCTACGAGTCGTACGTCACCGACGTGACGGTGCGTAGCGGCGAGTCGAGGGCGGTGAACATCAGCCTGCCGCGGAACCGGCCGGAGGAACCGGCGGAACCCGCGCCGGACCCCGGAGCCTGAGTCGGAGAGCCCGCGGCCGGAGCCGCGCGTCTTCGCCGCGGGTTCCCCGGCACCCCCGGCTCGCCGCGGGCTTCGCCCGGCATCACCGGCTCGAGGCCCGGCTATACTGCGCAACGGAACAAGAGCCGGCAGAGACGAGGGGAACTGGCGCGTGGCTACCGTCAAGGCATCGCTGAAGCACGGGACCGCGGTCGACATCCGCGCCCGCCGTTTTCTCTGGCGCAGCGACGAACCGAAGCCGGCGGGAGGGGCCGACTCCGGCCCCACCCCCTACGAGTTCCTCCTCGGCAGCCTCGCGGCCTGCACCGCGATGACCCTGCGGCTCTACGCCGACCGCCGGCAGATCCCCCTGGCCGGGGTCGAGGTGACCCTGGAGTTCGACCGGGTGCACGCGGACGACTGCGTCGACTGCGAGGAGCGGGGCGACGGCCTCATCGAACGGGTGCGCACCGAGGTCACCATCCACGGCGAGCTCACCGCCGCACAGCGCGGGCGGCTCGCCCAGGTGGCGCAACGGTGTCCCGTGCACAAGACGCTGGCGAACGGCGTGCACTTCGACGACGGGGTGAGTTTCGTCGACCCTGCGGAGTGATCGCGGCCAAGCTGTGCGGCTCTCGAACGGCCGGGGAACACGGACGGCTCACCACGTGTCCCGCTCGAACCGCACCTGCCGGCGCCCTGCCGTCGACTCGATGTCGGCGAGCGAAGCGGGGTTGCCGCAGGCGAGCAGCACCGTCTCGTCGGGAGCGACGCGGGCGGCGAGCTCGGCCACGTTCACGTGGGCGGGAAGCTGGGGGAAGACCAGCCGCTCCAGGGCCGCGTCGGCCGCCACGCGGGTGACCTCGCTCCTCGCCTGCGCCTGCTTCTCTTCCTCCGCCGCGGGCAGGCCGTAGACGTAGCGGACGACGTTGCAGGCCCGCCCCAGCCCGATGCGGGCGTCCATGCCCGCGGCGCCGGGGCGCCGGCTGACCGTCGGCAGGTAGAGGAAGTCGAAGCGGCCCGCCGCCTCGATCTCGAAGAGCTCGTCGCGGCAGGCCAGATCGGCCTCGGTCCGGGCGGTGTGGATGAGCGTGTAGCGGCGGCCGTCGCCGCCGTCGTCCCGCGCCCGGAGCTCCCGGACCATCGAGACGAACGGCGCCACCCCGGTCCCGGTTCCGACCATCAGGACGCTCGCGGCGTCTCCCGCCCGCCCCGACAGCGTGAAGCCGCCGCCGATGCGGTCCTGGTAGCCGACCTCGCAGGCGCCGGCGTCCTCCTCCCCCCCGAACAGCAACTCGCTGAGGCGGCCCGAGAGCCCGTGGACGCCGTGCTCGAGGGTCACGATGAACTCGAGCCAGCCGTGCTCGACGGTGTCGCTGGGCGCGGAGGCGATGGAGTAGTAGTGGGTGAGGGGACCGACGGTCTGCCGCCCCCAGGGGTCGTACTCGGGCTCGCGCATCGGCTTGCCGTCGGGCCCGACGCCCATCTTCCGGGTCAGCTTGCAGTCGTCCCGGCTCAACGCGATGGCCTGCCCCGCCTCGTAGGCGGGGAACGGGTGACCGCTCTCGGGGGCAAGCCGGAACCGGATCAGGGTGTCCGAGACGATCGCCTTGTGCACGACCGTGCCGGTTCTCAGCCCGGCCATCCGTTCTCCATCGTCAAGGCGTGAAGGACTCAGTTGCCGGCAAGCGACTGCAGCAGCTCGACCGTGCTCTGCGTCGGGGTGGCCCACGCGATGCCGAGACGCCGCGAGCCCCGCCTCGCGATGTCGAGCGGGGTCTGCCCGTCGGCGTTCACGAGGCCGACGTCGGCCCCGTTCGCGACCAGCAGCTCGATGACCGAGTCGTAGCCGCGGGCGGCGGCCGCGTGCAGGGCGGTGTCGCCGCGGGCGTTGGCGGTGTCGACGGGAACCCCGAGGGTCAGGGCGAGCCGGGCCGCCTCGAGCACCACCGCCTCGCGCTCGACGGGATCGGGCTCGCGCCGCGTGCTCCGCACCGGCGCGCTCTCGGCGATGCGGCCCAGGCGGTCGACGGCCACCAGCGGATTGCGCCCGCCGAGGCCGACCGCCGCCATGAGGGCGGTGGTCGCGCCCTCGCGCACCTGCACGCGCTCGTCCCGCACCGAGAGCGAGCCGGGCCAGTACGTCGGGTGGTGGACGGCCCGGGGGTTGGAGCCGCGCTCGGCCAGCATGTGCATGATGCCGGGCGCGCCGAAGCGCGCCGCGAGCCAGAACGGCGTCGCCCCCACGTAGGACGGATGCACGTAGAAGTCGACGGCGTCGCGCCGCACCGGCGTCGACGTCATGACCGCCGCGTCGGGGTCCGCCCCGTGGTCGAGCAGCGCCCGCACCAGCGCCGCGTCCTGGTGCAGGATCGCGGCGTGGAGGGCCGTGTACCCGGCCTCGGCCGCGTTCGGGTCCGCGCCCTGCTCGAGCAGGTAGGCGGCGACGCCGCCGTTCCCGCTGTGCGAGGCGACGACGGTCGCGCTGGTGCCGTAGGGGGGGGCGTCGTCCACGTCGGCCCCGGCCTCGACGAGCAGCTTCGCCGACGCGAGGTCGCCGACCCGCGCCGCGAAGAGCAGCGGCGTGTAGCCGCCCTGGGAAACCTCCGTGACGTACTCCGGGTTCCACGGCTCCGGCGTGGTCTTGACCACCTCGGTCCAGACGTCCGACCGGGCGTCGACGGACGCGCCGTGGTCGAGCAGCACCTCCACCACGCCGGGATGCCGCTGCGCAACCGCCCACATCAGCGCGGTCTGGCTGCGCGCCCCCGCCGCGTCCGCGTCGGCGCCGGCCGCGAGCAGCTGGCCCGCCACGTCGGCCGCCCCCACCCGCGCGGCGGTCATCAGCGGCGTCTCGCCCGACAGCAACGGCACGTTCGGGTCGGCCCCCGCCGCGAGCAGCCGCCGCACCATCGGCCCCCGCCCGTTCTCGGCCGCCGCCCACAGGGGCGTCACCCCGAGGTCGTTGGCCGCGTTCACGTCCGCGCCCGCGTCGAGCAGCAGGCCGGCGACGTCGACCTCGTCCCAGTAGGCGGCCCAGTGCAGCCCCGTCGCCCCGTCGCCCTGGCGCGCCGTCACGTCGGCGCCCTGCTCGACCAGCGCCCGCACCGCACCCCAGTCGGCACGCTGCGCCGCGTCCGCGAGCGGCGGCCCGGCCGCGACGACCGGGGCAGCGCCCGCAATGAGTCCGGCAGCCGCGAGCAGCGCCCCGGCCACGCCTCCACGAACCGCTGTGCAACCTCTCATCAGCATCCTCGCCCTGCCGCCACCGCGTTTCGCGACCATGTTAGCCGCCCCCGATCGGCCAATCAAGCGCCGTCCTCCCGCGCCGTTCGCGCCGATGTCGAAGCGTCTGCGACCTTTGACGCCGCCCCCGGAGCGTGCTAGCGTTCCTACGAGCCGTAGACTACGCCAGTCACGCTCGAGCATCGAGCCAAGGAGCCGGCCGTGCAGGCGACCAACGTACGGGCGCTGAAGAAGAACCCCTCCCAGGCGTTGCGCATGGCCAGGGAGACGGGGCCCGTCCTGATCCTCAAGGGCGACGAACCCGATGCGCTTCTGGTGCATCTGGACGGATCGCTGACTGCCACGGAGGCCGGAATACGCCCCGCGCTGGCTGCGAGCCTCTACCGTGAAGGCTGCCTCTCCCTGGGCCGGGCCGCGACGGTCGCCGGCCTCTCCGTGAGCGATTTCGTCAGCCACCTCGGCAGCCTCGGCATCGACATCGTCCGCGAGGACGAGGCCACGCCCCACGAAGCGGGAGACGTCTCGGAGCCGGCGCGAGTCGCAGCACTGATGCGCGCCCAGGGTCTCCGGCCCGTCCAACTCTGGGTCCCCGACACTCGAACGGCGGACTTCCGTGCCGAAGCCCACCGGCAGGCGACCGCGGTGGCGCTCAGCCCTCGGGAGCCCGAGGACCAGGCGTTCATCGATGCGGTGTCCGATCGCACGGAGACACCGCCGATGAGCCGACCGGCTCGCTGGATGTTCCCGCTGAAGTTGCCGATCTCCCTGAAGGAGACGGCCATGCGCCTGGCCGAGGACGACGGCGTTTCCCTCAACCAGTGGATCACCGCGGCCGTCGCTCGGAAGATCGGCGCCGTCGAGGCGGCAGACGAATTACTGAAGCGACGGGCTCGCGGGGCGCACCCGGGCGACCTGACTCGCTACCTCGACGCCGCGCCGGAGGTACCCCCGGAGGTACCCCCTGGGCCAGGTGACGAGTTGCCGGAAGCGTGACCCGGAACGCCGCGGCTCGGATCTATCTGGACTGCCAGAGGAGCAAGTCGAACTTCTTGACGTCCGTGAAGTGCTTGAACGGCGGAAAGGCGTCGTCGAAGCAACGCCGCCACTCCTTGAAGCTGTCTTGCAGAATCGCCGCTGACGTCCATGCGCGAATCTCCGAATACAGTTCGCCGCAACGATCCAGGCGTCGTCGTGTATCCATGCTCGAGTACGGCGGCTTCAGTCCGAGGTTGTCAAGGACGTGCCTGTCCCAGACGGGCCGGTTGGCATCGATGGTGGCTACCAGCTTCGAACTGAACGACGCCTCGACCCGCCCGGTCCAGCAATGGATCTCCGCCAGCGTTTCTCGAAACGACGGCGCTGGGTTGCTTTTGTCACGCTCAAGAATCGAGAAGAACGACTCGCACCAGTCCTTGCCTCTTCTCACCCGGTAGAAGCTCTTGAAGTCGTTCTGGGTATTTCGATCCGAGCTCACATCGACCGTCAACAACGACCGCTGAAGACGATCGTACCTCTCCAGTCCGGTCCTGCGTGTCCTGAGGTTCTCAATGGCGTGCGACATGACCTCGTCGGTCATGACGAGCGGGCTTACACATTGGACAGGGTATGGATGGGCAGTCACGTGCAGGCTTGGCGAATGCGATCCTGGTTCTCAATCTGCCAGTCGATCACTTGCGGCGAAACGTTGAACGAACCCGAAATCTCGTCGATGTCGCAACCGCTGCCCAACAGGTGGACCACGCTCCTTATGGGTGCGAGGAACTCCGCTGCGAACGCACGCCCCACCGCCTGGCGCTCTGCCTGACGCAGGCCGTTGACAACGGAACGCTGCGCGTCCCGGTAGCAGACAGCGGCGCCGATCGCTCTCGCCAGTGCGAAGTTCTCCGCGCACCGGGCCCAGTCCCAAGCTCCACGCTCCCGGACGTGGATCCGCACGTCGTCATCTGCGCGACTCACGAGCGCGGCAATGCCCGCAACCCCGGGCGTGCACTTGAAGCTGGCCGACCCCAACCTTCGTGCGATGTCCGCGGGGGAACTCAACGCCTCGGCGGGCGCCATGTCGACGACATCCCGTATCGCTCTCGCCGCGCGGTAACCGACCGCCCAGCCACGCTCGGCCGGCCTTTGCTCCGTGCTCTCCACGATGCGACCAGCGATGTCACTCAACTTCGGAAGACAAGTCTGCTCCCGCGGTCTGGTCTCCACCTTCCGCACCCAATTCAGGAGGTCGTGACGGGCCGCACCGCCCACCCCGGCCAGGAACTCAAGCAGTGCTTCTCCCGCAAACAGCTTCCCCGCGTGCTCGATGAAGTCGGCATCCGCCTCCGAGATCGCGTACGGATCAACCCCCAGCGCCCCCGCCGCCTCGCAAAACGCGCTTTCGTCTGCGCTGGTACGTGATCGCGACACGCGGGTCCAGCGCAGAACCACTTGGCTGTTCGACAGGCCGGCCGTCGCCAGCTTGGCCGCGGTTTCTTCGATGAACGCCGCCAGCGTCGACTCTGCCGCGGTACGAGACAGCCCCTCGACGCCCACCTGCCAGAAACGCGCAACCGGGTTCGCCGACTCGAACTGCTCTCCCCGCACCCGGAACGTCGACCCGTCGAATCCGAGCCTCACGTCCGGAAAGGCAAATCCCGTGCGATAGCCGCGGATCGCGTGTTCCCGATCACGCCCGCCGAGAATCGACCACCAGTCAGTCGCCAGGCCTTCAGCCAGATGCACGGCGGGCACCGTCACGTAGTCACGCAGCTCATCGGAGCCGGGATCGAAGAACCTGCATGCATTTTCCTCGGACACGTACAGGCGCAGGCGGCAGAGCGTCGCCCGTTCCTCTGCCGACACGTTCGGCCCCTGCTCCAGCCACTCAGTCGAAAATCGCACGCCGCTCTTCCTCGTCGATCGGCCAGCCCTTGTAGTCTCCCGCGCTCGGGTTCACGCAAAACCCGCACCACACGCGGCCGCGCGCCTTGAGCCAAACCCTCCGGGGGAAGTCCTGATCCGCCTCCACGAACCGATACTGCCCGGACACAATCGCCTTCCGCAACCACTCAGTCGCCAACGTGCGATCCCGCAGCGTCGTCAGCGGGCATACCGTCGTCGTCTGCCGGCCCCGACGACCAACCCGTCCGCCTGGAAGCTGCCGCGCCGCCGGCAAGCCTCCCCACCAACGCTCCAGCTTGTGCTCGGGACTTCCCACGTAGCGTACCCGCGCGGCCAAGGCCCGGCGTTCGGCCACCGACAGCGGCCTGCGTATCGGTCCCTGCAGAGGACGTCTCATCGGCATGCCCGCCCGCGACCAGCATCAACAGGACCGCTGGCGGGCGGGTCGGAAACGCCGCACGAATCGGTCCACCTTCGTCACACCTCCGACAGCGTGTCGATGGGCAGCCTCGTGGTGCTGTCGCCCAGGCGGTCGAGGGGCATGTCGAGCTTGTCCATCAGGGTCATCAAGAGGTCGGCGTTCGACGTGTCCGACGAGTAGCGCAGGTGGCGGCCGCCCTTCAGCTTGCCGGCGCCTCCGCCGAGGAGCAGCAGGGGCAGGTCGACGCCGAGGTGCCGGGTGCTGTTGGAGATGCCGGCGCCGTAGAGGATCGTCATGTTGTCGAGGAGCGAGCCGTCGGCGTCCTCGGCGGCGCGGAGGCGCGCGAGGTAGCCGGCCGTCAGCTCGGCGTGGTACGCGTTGATCTTCGACATCACCGCGATGCGCTCGGGGTCGTCCTCGTGGTGCGAGAGCGGGTGGTGGGCGTCGGGCACGCCGATCTGCGGATAGGCGCGGGTGCTCTGCTCGCGGCCCATCATGAACGTGACGACGCGCGTGAGGTCGGCCTGGAGGGCGAGGAACTGCAGGTCGAACATCAGCCCGAGATGGTCCTCGAAGACCCGCGGCGGGGCCGACGGCTGCTCGGTGAACGACGGCTCGACGTCGCGCTGCCGCTCGGCGATCTCGATGCGGCGCTCGACGTCGCGCACCGCCTCGGTGTACTCGTCGAGCTTGACGCGGTCGCGCGGCCCCACCTCGACCTTCAGGTCGGCGAGCTTGTCGGTGACCGAGTCGAGGATGCTCTGCTTCTGCCGCCGGCGCGCCCGCCGCACCGCGGGGTCGGCCGAGCCGCTGTCGCCGAAGAGCCGCTCGAACACCGCGCGGGGGTTGTTCTCCATCGGCAGGGGCATCGTCGGGGTGCGCCACGAGATGGTCTGGGTGTAGGCGCAGCTCAGGCCGGCGGTGCACTGCCCGGCGTTGGCGAACTTGTCCATCGACACCTCGAGCGAGCCGAGCTGCGTGGTCTTGCCGAGCTCGCGCGCGAGGATCTGGTCCATCGAGGTGCTGGCGAGCACGTCGGTCTCGTTCTGCCCGCCGCGCGGCGTGCCGGTCAGGAACGACGCCGACGCCCCGGCGTGCACGTAGGCCCACGACGCGCGGAGGCCCGAGACGACCAGCATCTGCTCGCGGAACGGCGCCAGCGGCTCGAGGATCGGGGTCAGCTCGAAGTCGCGGCCCACGCGCTCCGGCGTCCAGTACTGCATGGCCATGCCGTTGGGCACGTAGATGGCCTGGAACCGGTGGACGGGCTTCGCCTCGGTTCTCGCCAGGGCGGTGAGCGCCGGCGACATCGCGTCGAGGAACGGCAGCCCCAACGTCACGCCGAGGCCCCGCAGCACGGTCCGGCGCGGCAGCGATTTCCTGCTGATGGTCATGGTGTCGTTCTCCTCCGGCGTGGAATCAATCCTTGAGATGTGGAGCCCGCGCCATCACACCTCCCGGTGCGCTCGCGGGGGCGGAAGCCAAATCGACGGTGTCCCATTCAGCCAGCCATGCCTGCTCCTCCGGCTGCGCCTTCATGAACGCTCTGAACGCCGTCGCGGCGGCCCGCATTCTTCGTCGATCGAGGTTCTTCTGCATGACGCCGGCAACCTGACGGTTCAATCCGCCGCCGCCGCGTTCCGCATGAGGAACGCGGGGCTCTTCACGATGCCGGCGACCAGCGCCGACCAGCGGTAGTCGTCGGCCGCCGCGTCGCGGACGACGGCGCGCACCGTCGGCCGGTCGGCGTGCCCGAGGCCGCGGCCGAGGGCGTACGACAGCAGCTTCTCGGTCACCGTGCCCGCGAACTGCTCGGGCCGCTCGAGCAGCCACGCGCGCAGGCCGGCCATGCCCTCCACCCGCCGGCCGCTCGGCAGCGTCGCCGTCGCGTCGATGGGGTTGCCGTACTCGTCCGCCGTCCGCCATCCGCCGAGGCCGTCGTACTGCTCGAGCGCGAAGCCCGGCGGGTCGATCGACGCGTGGCAGGTGGCGCAGGCCGGGGCCTGCCGGTGGCGCTCGAGCCGCTCGCGGACCGAGGTCGTGCGCCCGCCGCCCTCCCCCTCGGGCAGGGCCGGCACGTCGGGCGGCGGCGAGGGCGGAGGCGCGCCGAGAATGGTGTCGAGCAACCACTTGCCGCGCAGCACCGGCGACGTGCGGGTCGGGTACGAGGTCAGCGCGAGCAGCCCGCCGTGCCCGAGGAGGCCGCCGCGCTGCGTCAGGTCGGGCAGATCGACGCGCCGGAACCGGCTGCCGTAGACGCCGGGGATGCCGTAGTGCCGGGCCAGCCGCTCGTTGACGAACGTGTAGTCGGCGTCGAGCACGTCGAGCACGCTGCGGTCGTCGCGCAGGGTGCTGGCGAGGAACAGGGTCGTCTCCTGCCGAAACGCCTCGACGAGGTTGTCGTCGAAGTCGGGGTACGGCACGGGGTCGCCCTTGACGTCCTCGAGGTTGCGCAGGTGCAGCCACTGCATCGCGAAGTCGTCGACGAGCGACCGGGCGCGAGGATCGGCGAGCATGCGCCGGACCTGCTCGTCGAGGACCGCGGGCTCGCGCAGCCCGCCTTCCTCGACCGCGTCGAGAAGCGTGTCGTCGGGAATGCTGCCCCAGAGGAAGAAGGAGAGCCGCGAGGCGATCTCGACGTCGCTCAGCGGGTACGGCGCGCCCGGGACCGCCCCCGCCGGATCGCGCTCCATGCGGAGCAGGAAGTCGGGATCCACCAGCATTCGCTCGAGCGCGAGTTGCACGCCGGCGTCGAAGCTGCCGTCCTCGCGGCCGCTGTCGAAGAAGCCGAGCAGCGTGTCGAGGTCGACCGCCGTCACCGGCCGGCGGTAGGCGCGCCGGGCGAGCCGCGACACGATCTCGGTCGCGCACGCCCGCTCGTCGGCCGGCGCCGCCCCCGCGTCCGGCCGGCACGCGAAGATGGCGCGCCGGCTCGGCGTGTCCCCGGGCCCCGCCGGGTCGTAGGGCCCGCCGATGCCGACGGCGGCGACCGCAGCGTTGCCGTGGTAGGCCTCGTCGTTCGACAGCACCTCGCCCGCCTGCCTCGGCAGCAGGATGCCCTCGGGCTCCCAGACGCTGCGGACGAACGACACGCCCACGGTGCGCGGCCCCGCCTCGACCGGGAAGCGGACCTCGAGGGCCTCGTCGGCCGTCTGCAGGTACGCCTCCCACTCGGGGTCGCCCCGCTCCGCGATGGTGAACGTCAACGGCGCGGGCCGGCCGTGGTCCTCGCCGCCCACCGTGAAGCGCTTCACCAGCTCGCCGTCGACGCGGACGTCGAGGAGGTGCTCGCTGCCCATGCCGAGGATGTAGTCCTGCCAGTTCGACCGCAACTCGATCTTGACGAGGTACTCGCCGTCGACCGGGAAGTGGTGGGGGATTGCCACGCCCCCCCGCGAGCCGAGGGGCAGGTCCTCGCTCTGGCGATCGTCCTGCAGCAGCAGGAGCGGCACGTCGAACGTCTCGAACGCGGGCGCGGCCGGCGGCAGGCCCACCGCGAGGCGGCTGATGGTGCGCGCCGCCGACAGGTAGCGCTCGAGCTGCGCGGTCGAGATGGACAGCACGTCGGCGTTGTTGTCGAAGCCGGTGTCCGACGTCTCGTCGCCCGGCAGCAGCGGCGTCACGTCGAGAGCGAGGGCGAGGAGATCGCGAATCGCGTTGCGGTACTCGGTGCGGTTCAGCCGGTGGACGGTGCTGGTCCGCCCCGGGTCGGGGTTCGCGGCCGCCGCGCGGTCGATGTCGGCCTCGAGCCGGGCCGCCACCGCGTCGTAGGTCGCGGCGTCGGGCCGCGGCCGCCCCGGCGGCGGCATCGCGCCGGTGCGCAGCTTCGCGATCACCCGCTCCCAGACATGGGCGTCGCGGCTCGGGTCGGCGGCGTCGACGGCGGCCGCCGCGAGGCTGAGCCCCCCGGTCAGCAGCCGGTCGTTGTGGCAGCCAACGCAGTAGCGATCGAGGACCTCGCGCGTGGGCTCCGCCGCCGCCTCCTGCGCGGCCAGCGGCGTGGCCGCCGCGAGCCCCACGACGGCGGCCAGCGCCGAAACCAGGAGCGTTCTCCCGAGCCGCATCGTCATCTCCTTCCGGAAACCGGTCGGGTTCCCCGAGCCTTCGATCCTACCCCCGGCCCGGATCCGGCGCAATGGCCGTTGCGACTCTTCTTGACGGGCGCCTCGGCAGGGGTTTGACGTGGAGCAGGGGCGTTCAACCGACCTTCTCCCCGAAGATCTCGGTGTCCCGGGTCGTGTCGGAGAACCCTGGGAACACCGCCGCCATCTTGCCGATGATCAGGTAATCGACCCCGTGCCTCTCCAGCGCTGTGCGGATACCGGACCATGATCCGGTACTGCCGATTCGCCCGAACGGCGGCCGTCAATCCGCCAGGCGCGCGCTGACCAGCCGGTTGAGGCTCACGCCCTCCTCGGCCGCCCGCAGCACGAGGGCCCGATGGGTCTCCGGCGGCACGCGGACCAGGAACTTCCCGCTGTACGCGCGATCCGCGAGCGGGGCCGGCGGCGTCTCGGCGTTGGCCTGCATGTCCGAGAGCACGTCGTGCACGAGCCCGCGAATCCCGGAGAACGCCTCTTCCGCCGTGGCCGCCAGCCAACTGAGCGAGGGGAACTCCGCGCAGAGCCCCACGTGCTCGCCGTCGTCCGGCGACCAGGTCACGCGATACGTGTAGTGATCGGTCATTCCGCGGCCTCGACCTTCTCGATCGCCCTGAGAACCTGACGGACCTGATACGCCTTGGCCATCCCGTCGGCGTTCTGGATGTTCACCCGCGGATCCCCCGGCCATGGCGTCCGGTACACTCGATGGCTCGTGCCCGCCTGCCGCGGCGGTCCGAAGTACGCGTCGCACACCTTCACGAGGTCCCGAAAGCGGACGGTCGCCGGACTCTCCCGCGCCCTGCGGATGATGTCAGCGACCTGCGTCACTCGCGCATGATATCATTACCGATACCGTCAACAGAGACGGCGAAGCACCCGGCACGACCGCGGACGGTACCCGGGGCGTCGCCACCGCCTGCCCGGACAGCACCGCCTTGCGACGCCGGTTTCCGCACGGGCGCCGGGCGCGGTCCTGCCGGCCGGACCGACCGTCTGGCGGACCTACTCTCGCGGCGGGCGGCCTCCCACGCGGTGGAACCGCTTCAGGCGGCTCGGCCCCACTGACGCTGGCCGGCGGCCGACGGCCGCCCCTGGCGGCCCACGCCGCCACGCCCTCATCGCTGTGGCATGATGGACCTTGAGCCGCAGGCTGGAGACAATGCCGCGCATGGCTGAACTCGAGGTCAAGTCACCGTCCGGGGCGTCCGGCGCCGCCCCACCGCCCAGCGCGCCGGCGACGACCACGCTGGAGAACGGCGACCGGCTCACGCGATGCGAGTTCGAGCGCCGCTACTCCCTGCGACCCGACCTGAAGAAGGCGCAACTGATCGAGGGAATCGTCTACATGCCCTCCCCCGTTCGCTTCGCCACGCACGGGGAGCCGCACGCGGCGATTCTCGGTGTGCTGCTCCACTACCGCGCGTTCACGCCGGGCGTGAGCGTCGGCGACAACGCCACCGTCAGGCTCGACCTGGACAACGAGCCGCAGCCCGACGTCCTGTTGCGCATCGAGCCGGAAGCGGGTGGCCGGTCGCGGTTGGGCGATGACGACTACGTCGAGGGCCCGCCGGAGCTGATCGTCGAGATCGCCGCCAGCAGCGTGTCGATCGACCTGCACGACAAGCTGCGCGCCTACCGTCGCAACGGCGTGCAGGAGTACCTCGTCTGGCGCACGCAGGAACAGCGCATCGACTGGTTCGAGCTCGCCGACGGCGACTACCGCCTCCTGCCCGCCGACGACGCCGGTGTGGTGCGCAGCCGCGTCTTCCCGGGCCTGTGGCTTGCCCGCCGCGCCCTGCTGAACGGAGACCTCGCCGCCACCCTCGGAGAGCTGCAGAAGGGCATCGACACCGACCAACACCGCCGGTTCGCCGCGCGGCTGACCGAGCCGTCCTGAAGCCGCCGGCGGATGCCACCGTCGCCGAGAAGACGTTCAGGGCGCCCGGCGCATCATCTCGGCCCGGAGGAGCAACCGCCGTGAACGCCAAGTCTACGCGAGAGCCGGAACGGGATGAGCACCCGTCGCCGAGCCGCGGCCGAGCCGACATCGAGCTCCTGCGCGCGGCGTCCGAGGACCGTATCGCCGCCACTTCCCCCCCCCCGAGTTGAAGGACCTGCCGCCGGACTTCTGGGACGACGCCGTGGCGACGCCGGCGCCCAAGCGGGCAATCTCGCTCCGCGTCGATCAGGACGTGCTCGACCGGTTCCGGGCCGGCGGCCCGCGCTACCAGACGCGCATGAATGCAGTCCTGCGCTCGTACATGTCCAGGATGCTCCGGAAGTGAGCCAGCCGACGAACGGGGTGTCCGGCCCGAGACGCACCGGAAACGGATGGAAACGGATGGAGAATCGGATGGGCTTCTTCACCGCGGCGAGCGGCCGGGGCGGTCGCCCCGCGGCCCGCGCCCGCCGTCAGGGCCACGGGGGCCGAACCGGTCGCGGCGGTCGCGGCGCATCCTGACGATGCGGCTCTCGAAGATCTCCATCTGCTCGGCGGTCAGGATGGTGGCGATCTCGGCGTTCATCCGCGTCCGCTCGGCGTCGAACTGCTCGCGGACGCCGGCGTTGAGCTCGCGAAACCGAATCCGGCCGGCCTCGAAGACGTCGCGGAGCCGCCGGCGCTGATCGTCGGAGAGCTCGAGGTCGGCGTCGAAGCGGTCGAGCAGCCTCTCGGTCATCCGCGCCGAGGGCGGCGGCCCGCCCCGGCCCCGGAACCCGCGGGGCGGCTCGGGATCGAACCACGGCCGCACCGCGAACCCGGCGGCGAGCCCGCCGCTGAACACGACGAGGACGAAGAGACCGGCCCACAGGCGCATGCTGGTACGGTTCATCGCTTCATCCTCGTCCGACCCGCAAATCGTCGCCGAACCCGGCCGCAACGTCGCTCCGCGGCCTCCGCTTCGCGTGGACAACCCGCCGGCGGCCCGCCGTCTGCGGCGCAGCCTCCTGGCCCGGAAACCGCCGCGTGGGGCTACTGCCTGCCGGCCCCCCGGCGGCCCCGGTCAGGCACCGCACCACCAACGGCGCCACCCCTCAGAAAGACCCGTCCGGACCCGACGTCAGCACCGCCTCCAGCAGGGCGTCGTCGGTCACCTCTTCCTGCCACAGCAGGCTGAGCGCGGGCGGTCCCGCGGCATCGTCGACCTCGACCCAGCCGGTCACCAGGTCCGAGAACTCGATGGGCTCGACCGCCTCGGCCGGCCGGAGCCCCACCCCCGCCGCCACCAGCAGGGCGGCCGCCACCGGCGCGAGCCGCACCGTCCAGCGGCGCCAGTTGATGACGTCGAGCCAGGTGGGCGGGCCGTCGAGGCGCGCCATGACCCGGGTCGCGAACCCGAGCGGCGGAGCCGCGTCGGGCCGCGCGGACAGGACCGCGGCCACGTCGTCCTGGCCGCCCGCCGCCTCGCGGCAGGCGGCGCAGTCGTCGAGATGCGCCTCCAGGCGCTCGGCGTCGGCGGCGTCGAGGCGTCCCGCCGCGCGCGCGATGACCGCACGTTCCACGTCGTCGCATCTCATGACGATCTCTCCATCAGCGGCTGCAGCAGCGGCCGGAGCCGGCGGCGGGCGCGGAAGATGCGGGACTCGACGGTCCCGATCGGCGCCCCCGTCGCGGCCGCGATCTCCTTGTAGTCGAGCCCCTCGACGTCGCGCAGGACCACCGCGACCCGCAGGTCGGGCGGCAGGGCGGCCAGCGCGCGGTCGATCGCCTCGCGCCGCACCAGGGCCGTCTCGGCGTCGGCGTCCCCCGCGGGGACGTCGGCGGCGGCGAGGGGGCCGGCCTCGTCGTCCAGGCTCCCGTCCTCGACCCGGCCCCGGCGGCCCCGGCGCTCGAGCCCGGTTCGGGCGGCGTTCGTGGCGATGGTGTAGAGCCACGTCTTGAACGAGCTGTCGCCGCGGAAGCGGGCCAGCGACCGGTAGGCGCGGATGAAGGTCTCCTGCGCGACGTCCTCGGCGTCGGCGGGGTCCTTCACGATCGCCATCGCGTAGTTGACGATGCGGGTCTGGTGGCGCCGGACGAGCGCCTCGAACGCATCGCGGTCGCCGGCGACGGCGGCGGAGACCAGCGCCTGGTCCGGGTCCGCCGCCCGTGCCGCGCCGACCGCCGTCGGTCGCGCCGGCACGTCCGCACCGCCCTCGGCGGCGCCGACGCCGACCCCCGTATCCATGGCGAGCCCCCCGGCGGCGCCGCTCGCGGCCGGGGCGAACGCCTCCATCGGCTGCCATCCCGGCAGGACCACGCTAGACGCCTCGTGCATGGCGAACCTCACGGCACGGTGCTCCCGGTACCGTGGACCGCCCGCCCGCCGGGTTTATTCCGTGCCCCGCGGTGCGTACCGATACATGCGGACCGCGGCTACTCGGAAACGGTGACCTGCACGATCGCCGACGTCCAGCAGCACTGGAAGCCGCTGCCGCCCACGCCCGTCGAGTCGAGCGCCTCGGCCCGCAGCCAGTACTCGCCGGGGGCGCCGAAGGTCGCGGTGGTCCGCGGGTTCTGCGTGGACGTCTCCTGGTACTCGAACGTCGCCTCGGCGAACTCGACCCCGCCGGGACCGCGCAGCTTGTGCCAGCGCAGGCTCATGGGCGGGCTGCGCCGGAACGGGCTCTCGCGCACGTGGGTGTCGGGGGTGACGTCGGACAGCCAGACGCTCAGCTCGACGGGGCTCCCCACCGTGCCCGCGAGGCGCTCGGCGATGCCGATGGGCGGGCCGGTGAGCGACGGACCGTCCTCGGCGAAGCGGATGGTCGGCGGCTCGTTGTTGTTGGACGCGTCCTTGAACGGCTCGACGAAGTACGGCGCCTGGGTGTGGAAGGGGATGGTGAACGGCTCGCCGTTGGCGACCAGCGTCCAGCTCAGGTCGCCGTCGAAGTCGCCGGGAACCTCGATGGTGAAGACGCCCCACGACCGGCCCGGGGGAAAGTGGGTCGGCTGCCCCCGGTCCTGCGGGCCCGGGCTGAAGTGGTTCAGCTCGCCGACGGGCAGATCCACCGTCTGCTCGGTGTTCGAGTTGTAGAAGCCGATCAGCAGCGTCGCGGTGCCGTCGGGGTTCCCGTACCAGCCTTCGAACGCGGGATACACCGGGGCCCCGAAGCCCTGGAGGGTGGTCGGGACCTGCGCCGACGCCGACGCCCGCCAGGGTGACCCCGAGCAGGGCGGCCGCCGCCGCAAGCCCCATCGAACGATACGTCCGCATGACAAACCTCCTCTGTACGTAACGGAAGCCGCCCCGATGGTGATGGGGCGGCTCCCACGATTCCCGTCGTCGCCGGCCGGCCTGGCCCGCCAATCGTCGCCGAACGCGACGGCAAGGTCGCGCCACGGCCTCCGCCCCGCGCCCGACCGACCCTCCAGCCGTCCGCACCGTTTTTGCGGCGCAGACTCCTGTTCGTCTCTACGGCGCAGAACCCTCGCCGGCCAATCGTCGCCTGCGGCCTCCGTTCGGCGCCCGACCAACCTTCAGCAGTCCTGCGCCGTTCTACGGCGCAGACTCCTAGTCGTCGCCCTCGAGGAGCGCCTCGCGCTCCGCCACGGCCGCCGCGAAGTCCTCGTCATCCATGTAGGTGACGTTGACCCAGGCGTGCCCCATCTCGTCCACGGTGCGGTCGCCGTAGCCGACCCACTGGTTCGGGTCGGGGTTGGCGCGGTTGGCCGAGGTGTTGTCATACCACGACCTCAGCGCGATGACGGTGCCCTTCGGCAGCAGCGGCGCCGCGTGGTCGGCATAGACGTAGCTGTTGTGCCAGTTGAAGTTGAAGTCGCTGACGCGGCTGATGACCTGCTTCGTCCCGTCGGGCAGGATGGCGGTCATCTGCATGCCCTTGCCGCGCAGGTGCATGTGCGGCTGGTAGTTCTCGAGCCGGCCGTTCTGCCTCAGCACGTGGAAGTTCTCGGTCGCGGTGATGGCGTTGGGCGGAATCGAGAGGTGATAGCTGCCCCCCTCGATGGTCGACCACGCCGACAGCACCTGCCGGTGCCTCGGCTCCTCCCCCTTGGGATAGAGGTACAGCCCGAGCTCGGCGGTGTCGGTGATCTCCTCGCCGACGGCCGAGTAGTGGATGTCCCACACGATGGTCGCGCCGGCCTTGATGAGCTTGCCGCTGCCCTCGCGCATGATCTCGCCCTGCTTGCCGACCGCCCACTCCATGAGGATGCCGGGGCCGACGTCCGAGGCCGCGCCGAGCTCGTCTTCGTCTTCCTCCTGCTGCAGGCGGGCGAGGGCGTGGTGGGTGATGCGGCGGCCGGCCACCGTCGACGGCCGGATCTCGATGGCGCGGATCCACCGGTCCTCGGTCAGCCCCGTCGGCACCTCGGGCTTCCACCAGGCGTCCTGCGCGACGGCGGGCATGGTGTACGGCGTCGAGTAGACGATCAGGTCGGGCGGCCCGCCGAAGAGCTCGGCGTAGTTCCAGACGTCGTCGTCGGCGAACACCGCGGGCGGCGGCAGGTCGGCGAGCTCGCCCTGCGGCGCGCCGGCGTCGACCCAGCGCACGATGGTGTCGATCTCGGCCTGGGTCAGCGACCGGTCGTTCTCGAACTCCTGGATGCCCACCGACTTGTCGATGTGCCAGGGCGGCATCTGCCGCGTCTCGACGCGGTTCCTGATGGAGCGCGCCCACGGCCGCGAGTCGGCGTAGGTCTGCAGCGACATCGGCGCGATGTAGCCCGGCCGGTGGCAGCTCTCGCACTTGGCCCGGAAGATCGGGGCCACGTCCTTCGTGTAGGTGGGGGTGGCGTCGGCCTGCGCGGCCGCCATGCCCGGAACCAGCATCAGGCCGCCGAGCGCGAGCGCCAGAGCGCCTCGAATCGTGCGTGTTCTTCTCATCAGTGCTGCTCCTCGCCGCTGGCTCGCGGCCATCCGGTAGAGCCCACGCCCGCCGCGGTCGTCGCCGGCAACCCCCCGCTACCGTTCGAGCGGCGCTCTCTGTTCAACGCCGCGTTCCGACACGGGCTGCCGACGCTGGAAGCGCCGCGAACGCGTCCTTCCGCGCTTGAACCGTCTATTATTCTAGTCTCACGCGTCGCGGTCAAGGCATCCGAGGAGGAGATCGACATGTCGAACAGCCACGAACCGACTCGCCGGCGGTTTCTGCGGGGCGCCGGGCTCGCCGCCGGCGGCGCGGCGGGGCACGCGCTCGCCGGCGGATCCCCGGGTCTCGCGGCCGGACTTGCCGGCGCGGCGGCCCAGGCGCCGGCCGGCGCGAGCCCGGGGGCCCGTTTCCACGCCCTCCTCGGGGGCGCCGACCCCGCCCGCTGCATCAACTGCGGCGACGTCGCCACGGCCCGGCTCGCCGAGATGCACGGCTTCGAGATCGTGATGTCCGGCGGGAGCGCCCTGTCGCTCAGCAAGTACGGCACCGGCGACTTCGGCGTCATCACCATGGACGACCTGGTGGAGTTCTGCAACCGGACCGCCGACGCCGTCGGGCTGCCGATCATCGCCGACGCGGACGACGGCGGCGGCAACCCCCTCAACGTCTACCGCACCGTGCAGCGCATGGAGAAGGCCGGCGCCGCCTGCATCATGATCGAGGACCTGTACGGCGCGAAGCACCTCGCCGGCTATGATGAGGGCAAGATCATCGGCCGCGAGGCGATGGTCGACAAGGTGCGCGCGGCGGTCGACGCGAGGCGCGACGCCGACACGGCGCTGCTCGTCCGCAGCGACGTGGTGGCCGACGGCGGGCCCCTCGACGAGGCGATCGAGCGGGTCGCGCTCTACGCGCAGGAAGGGGGCGACCTGATCTTCGTCCCCGGCATCCCCCTGGACCAGTGCCGGCGGGCGGTCGAGGCGGCCGGGCGCCCCATCCTGACCGGGGCCCCCTCGGTCGCGGCGGCGCGCCAGAACGGGGTCGGCATCCAGTTCATCGGCGCGATGGGGGCCATCGCCCTCGGCGCCGTCGACGAGGCGATGGCCGTCCTCGCCCGCGACGGGAGCCTCGGCGACGTCGGCGCGGGCGGCCTCGGGGGCGCGCGGCGCCTCGAGCTCATCGGCAACGAGGCCGCCGTCGACCGGGCGCGGCGGTTCAACGCCCTCCGCGAGGACGGCCAGTAGCCCGCGGCGGAGCCGGCATGATCGTCAAGCCGAGGATTCGAGGGTTCATCTGCACGACGGCGCACCCGGCGGGGTGCGCCGCGAGCGTGCGCGAGCAGATCTCGCGGGTGACGCCGTTCCCGGAGGGCCCCCGGCGGGCCCTCGTCGTCGGCGGCTCCGGCGGCTACGGGCTGGCGTCGCGCATCGTGGCCGCGTTCGGGGCGGGGGCGGGCACCCTCGGGGTGTCGTTCGAGAAGGCGCCCCGGCGCAACAAGACGGCCACCGCGGGGTGGTACAACAACGCCGCCTTCGAGGACGCGGCGGCGGCCCGCGGGCTCTACGCCCGCACCCTCGACGGCGACGCGTACTCCGACGAGATGAAGGCCCGGGCCGTCGACGAGATCCGGGCCTCGCTCGGCCAGGTCGACCTGTTCGTCTACAGCCTCGCGTCGCCAGTGCGCCAGCACCCCCGCACCGGCGTCCTCCACCGCTCGGCCATCAAGCCGCTCGGCGAGACGTTCCACGTCAAGTCGCTCGACCAGGACACCCGGGTCGTGGAGCAGGTCAGCCTGGAGCCGGCGTCCGAGGCGGAGACCGCAGCCACCGTCGCGGTGATGGGCGGCGAGGACTGGGAGTTCTGGATCGACGCCCTCGAAGACGGAGGGGTGCTCGCCCCGGGGTTCAGGACCGTCGCCTTCACCTACATCGGCAGCGAGCTGACCTGGCCCATCTACTGGCAGGCCACCCTCGGCAAGGCCAAGGAGGATCTGGACCGCGCCGCCGGCGCCATCCGCGAGCGGCTGGCGGGGCTGGGGGGCGACGCGCGGGTTGCGGTGCTCAAGGCCGTCGTCACCCAGGCCAGCAGCGCGATTCCGGTGGTGCCGCTCTACCTGGCCCTGCTGTTCCGCGTCATGAAGAGCGCCGGCAACCACGAGGACTGCCTCGCCCACATCGACCGGCTCTTCCGCACCGCGCTGTACTCTGACGCCCGGCCGCGGTTCGACGACGCCGGCCGCATCCGCATGGACGACCTGGAGCTGTCCGAGGCGGTCCAGGCCGAGGTCAACCGCCGCTGGCCCGTCGTGTCCACCGACAACGTCGCCGAGCTCGCCGACCTCGACGGCATCCGCGACGACTTCCTCAGGATCTTCGGGTTCGGCGTCGACGGCGTCGACTACGACGCCGACGTCGACCCCGCCGCCGGACGCGGCCCGGCCGGGTGAAGCTGGTGCCCATGTTTCCCTGCCGGCCGGCCGGCGGTCCGGGACCCCGAGACGAGAGGCCCCGCTGCACCCAACCGGCAGTGCTCCCCGCGTGGCCGCGGGGCTCCTCGGGCTGCGCGCAGTCCGGGGTGGCCCCTGCCCAGTGCGCACCCCCGTCGCGCCGTGGCACGTACGAGCGTTCTTCAGTCCGCGAGCGCCTTCCAGCCCGCTGGCGCACTCGCCGGACTCGGCGCAACGCGGGGTGTCACCGCGGGTTCCTGGCCGCCCTCCTCGCGGTGGCCGCGTGCACGGGACCGCCGTCGGACCGGCAGGCCTCGCCCGATCCGGGCGCCCTCGAGGCCCGGGCCGAGCGGGGAGTGGCGGAGGCGCAGGCCGATCTCGGGGCGCGGTACCTGCTCGGCGACGGCGTGCCGAGGGACGCCGACGAGGCCCTGCGCTGGTACCGGATGGCGGCCGAGCAGGGCTACGCGCCCGCCCAGGCGACCCTCGGCGACCTCTACCTCAACGGCGAGGCGGTACCCCAGGACGGCGGGGAAGCGGCTCGCTGGTACCGGCAGGCGGCCGACCAGGGTCACGCCGGCGGGCAGTACGGACTGGGGTACCTGTACGGGGTCGGCCAGGGGGTCGGGCTCGACGCCGCCGAGGCGGCGCGGCTGATGCGGCTCGCCGCCGAGCAGGGGGAGGTCCGGGCCCAGTACGCGATGGCCCTGCTCTACGAGAACGGCCAGGACGTGCCGCGGGACGACGCCGAGGCGGCGCGCTGGTACCGGCGCGCGGCCGAGCAGGGTCACGCCCGCTCGCAGGCGGGCCTCGCGGCGCTGTACCTGAACGGACGGGGCGTGGACCGGGACGCGGCCGAGGGCGCCCGCTGGCTGCGCGAGGCGGCCGGCCAGGGCTACGTCGCGGCGCAGGTCGACCTCGCGTTCCTCCACGGCGTCGGCCAGGGGGTGCCGCAGGACGACGCCGAGGCCCTGCGCTGGCTGCGCCGGGCCGCCGACCCCGCCCACGCCAGCTCCGAGGCCAACATCGCGGCCATGGCCCGTGGCCAGTACCAGCTCGCCCTCGCCTACGCGAACGGCCGGGGGGTCGCCGCCAACGACGCCGAGGCCGTGCGCTGGCTCCACCTCGCGGCCACCGAGGGGCTCGCGGAGGCGCAGGCCGACCTCGGCTTCATGTACCTGCAGGGCCGGGGCGTCCCCGCCGACGACGCCGAGGCCGTCCGCTGGATACGCCCCGCCGCCGGGCAGGGGCACGCCCCGGCCCAGCGCTACCTCGGCCTGATGTACCGCGACGGCCGCGGCGTCTCCCCCGCGGCGGGGGAAGCGGTGCGCTGGCTCCACCTCGCGGCCGACCAGGGCGACGCCCTCGCCCAGCTCGACCTCGGCGTGATGCTCGCCGGGGGCGCCGGTGGGCGCGCCGACCCCGTCACCGCGTACCTGTGGCTCGACCTCGCGGCAGCGCGGCTGACCGGCGAGGAAGGGGGCCGGGCCGCCGAGGTCCGCGATGCAGTTTCGGCCGGCATGACGGCCGCGCAGCGGGCCGAGTCCGAGCGCCGCGCGCGGGCGTGGAGGCCGGTTACCGAGCGGTAGCCCGCCCATCGTCGCCTACGGCTCCGCCGGGCGCCCAACCAACCCTGCCAGGAGTCTGCACCGTTCTACGGCGCAGACTCCTGGCGCGTGTCCGGCTGGTCACCTGGCGGGCAGGTGGGCGCGCAGCTCCGGTCCCGCGGGACGGAGCTGCCGGCCAGCCGGCGCGGCCACGCGAGGCTGAACGCGCTGCTGCGCGGCGCCGCTGCCGGTCCGGCTGGTCGAGTGCTTCCCGCCGTCGACCGCGCCCACGCCGCACCGCGTTCTCAGAGCGCGAAGCTCATGACGTAGAGGGCGACCCCGGTCACGCAGGTGAGCCACAGGCCCACGAAGGTGAGCCGGCCCCAGCGCCGATGCCGCACGCTGAAGGAGCCCGGCAGGACACGGGGAAAGCGGCGCCACGACAGGACGGCCAGCGCGCACCAGCCGATGAACGTCGGCACGGCGACGGCGAGATGCACCGCGAAGAGGCCCGCCATCGCCGTCGTGTCGTAGAACGCGCTCACGGTGAACGCGTCCACGGCGCCCCCGAATCGGATGCTGCCCTCCAGCAGCAGAACGGCCGCGATGCCCGCGAGCAGCACCGCCACCTGCAGCCGGCGGTGGGCGCGGTAGCTGCGTTGCTCCGCGAGGCGCAGGGCCCGGGCCATCAGGAACGGCGCGGCGATGAAGACCACCATCGCCACGTCCACGAAGGCGTCCGCCCGGGTCCCGAGAAACCCCGTCGAGAACATGCATCTTCCTTTCGCCGTGGGTTTCTTCGGGTACAGCGGCCGGCCATCGTACCACGGGCATGGACGCGGGTCGCCCGCGTCGGGGCGAAGGCGGGCGGCAGGGCCGCCGCCCGATCCACCTTGACCTCCGCTCAACCGCCCAGCAGGTGCCGCAGGGCGCCCTCCAGGTCGGGGTGGCCGAACTCGAACCCCGTCTCCAGCAGCCGGGACGGCTCGACGCGGGCGCCGCCGAGGAGCAGGTGGTCCGCCATCTCGCCGAACGCAAGCCGGGCCCCGAAGGCGGGCATCGGCAGGATCGTCGGTCGTCCGAGCACCCGGCCCAGGGTCTTCGTGAACTCCGCGTTGGAGGCCGGATTCGGCGCGACCGCGTTCACCGGCCCCGTCAGCCCGTCGGTGCGGATCGCGTGCAGCGCGGCCGCGACCACGTCGTCGAGAGCGATCCAGCTCATGAACTGGCGGCCCGACCCGATGACCCCGCCCACCCCCAGCTTGAACGGCAGCAGCATCTGGCCCAGCGCGCCGCCGGCCGGGGTGAGCACGATGCCGATGCGCAGATGGACCACGCGGATGCCGGCCTCGTGCGCGGGCGCCGCGGCGGCCTCCCATTCCTGGCACACGTCGGCGAGAAAGCCGCTCCCGGCCGCCGACGACTCGTCGAGCCGCTCGTCGCCGCGGTCACCGTAGAAGCCGACGGCGGAGGCGGCGACGAGCACCGCGGGACGCGGCTCGAGGGCGGCCAGCCCCCGGCACAGCGCGGCGGTGCCGTCGACCCGGCTGCCCCGGATGCGCGCCTTGCGCGCCGCGCTCCAGCGCCCACCCGCGATGTTCTCGCCCGCGAGGTGGACCACCGCGTCGAGCGGCCCGCCGGAAGCCACGCGCCCCGTCGCCGGGTCCCAGCTCGGCGGACCGGCGGCGTCGACCGCCCCGCGCCGCAGACCCACCGCCTCGTGCCCCGCCCCCTCCAGCCGGGGGAGCAACGCCGATCCCACGAGCCCGGTCGCCCCGGTCACCCCAATCCGCATCTGCCGTCCTCCCCAATTGTCGACGCCGACCCGGCCACGCGACTCGTCCGGCGCCGACGAGCCCGGACCGAGCCGAGGAGTCCGCGACGAAGGCCCCCCACATGTTCGACGGGCGAGGCGCGGGGCCGGGTTCCACCACGAGCTCCTGGTACAATCGGCGGCCGGATGTCACGATATCAACTCTGCCGGATCGTCGCGACCCTCATCGTCCTCGGGCCGGGCGGGACAGGCTCGGCCGCGGCGCAGACCGTCGGGTCGGCCGCCGCGTCGGCCGTGCCGCAGAACACCGCCGAGCCCGGCTACCGCGCCCCGCGCACCCCCGACGGCCAGCCCGACATCTCCGGCATCTGGACCAACGACACCCTGACCCCGCTCGAGAGGCCGCGCGAGCTGGGCGACAAGGCCTTCTACACTGCGCAGGAGGAGGCGGCGGTCGAGCGCCTCGGCACCGGCGCCCGTGACCGCGACAACGCCCCCGGCAGCCAGCGGACGGCCGCGGGCGGCTCGCTCGACCGCGGCTACAACTTCTTCTGGTTCGACCCGCGTGACCACATCGTGCCCACGCGCCGCACGTCCATGGTGGCCGAGCCGGCGAGCGGGCGCGTACCGACCCGGCCGGCGGCGGAGGAGCGCGCGGCGTGGCTGGTCACGAACCGCAGCGATTCGTACCTGAACATGAGCCCCTACAGCCGCTGCATCACGCGCGGCGTGCCGGGCTCCATGCTCCCGAACTCCTACAACACCGGCAACCACATCTTCCAGGTCCCCGGCTACGTGATCATCGTGTACGAGATGGTCCGCGAGCCGCGCATCATCCCTCTCGACGGCCGCCCGCACGTCGACCCGCGCATCCGGCAGTGGATGGGCGACGCCCGCGGCCGGTGGGAAGGCGAGACGCTGGTGGTCGAGACCACGCACTTCACCGAGAAGGCCTGGATCACCCCGAACCAGAACGCCGGCCGCATGCACGGCGTCCCCGTCAGCCGCTCGCTCAAGCTGGTCGAGCGCTTCACCCGCGTCGCCGAGGGCGCCCTCGACTGGCAGGTCCGCGTCGAGGATCCGGAGGTCTACACCGGGCCGTGGACCCTCGAGCTGCCCCTGAAGCGCGACATGAGCTACACCATCTACGAGTACGCCTGCCACGAGGGCAACCGGGCCGTGAGCAACATCCTGGGCAACGCGCGCCACGCGGAGCTGGTGCGGGTTCCATGACCCAGCCCGCACCCCTCCACGCTTCGCGTGACGTAACGCGCTACCGAATGCAAGGGGTGCCGGGACAAGCCGCCGCCCCCGGGGGAATGGGGAAATCGTGCCCTAGACAATCTCCGGGGCGCGGGGCCGTACGACCACTCGACGATGCACACTACGGGTCGAACCAAACCACAGACAGGAGTTTCAACCCGTGATCACCCATTGGAAGCTTGCCAATTTCAAGTCCGTACGCAACGCCACCCGGCTCCAATTCGCTCCCCTGACGATTTTTGCCGGGCCGAATAGTAGCGGCAAGACCACGCTTTTACAGTCCATTCTGCTCATCTCCCAGACTCTGGCACACAAAATCACCACGCCACCACTACTTCTCAACGGCCCTCTCGCCCGTTTGGGCGACTTTCACGACATCAAGTGTGCTGACGCGGATGCCGACGCCGTCACCATCGGCTGTGTTTGCGTTGCCCACTCCACCATACTACCCTCAACAACGCTCTCCTGCGAGGCGTCGTTCACCGCCGACGACCTCCTGTCTGCCAACCTCACCGTCACCAGAACGGATCGCACTGGCACCGACCGTACCTCCTTCATCTCCCTTCGCCACACCCGGGAGCGCTCCCCGTTGGATTGGTTGCCAAGAGCCGAGTCCCCCTTCGACTCCACGTTGTACGACAATGCCGACTATGACGTGCAACTCTCCGACGACCTCCTCGCAGAACTTCGTCAGGACTATCCCTCCGCGCGGCCTGCCGGCTGCTCCGTAACCCACTTCTTGCCGCGGATGCTGTTCGTTGATGTCGACCAACGTGATGAGTTTGCCCGTACCATCCTAACGGCGCTCACCACAGGCATTCACCCCCACCCCCACCCAACATCCCCACGATTCGAACGTGTACCGGTCCCCGCATCGCTCTCCGACTTTATTTTCTCCGAGCTGCAACGCATCGTCGGTAAAGCGCGTACGGACCGCATTCGAGATCGCTGCCACCGCGCCAGTATCCCGTTTGCCACTGGAATACCTCTGACGGCTCTTCTTGAGCAACTTACTCGTCTGTCTTCCTCCAAAAGACGAAAACTACGCGGCTCTCTAGCCGGCAGCGTCACCTTTGAGCGTTTGGTCACTACCTCTCTTGGCGACCACGAGGAATCCCTCCGCTTTCCGTTGCCGCTCCCTCAAACGATGGCCGCCGCCACCAAACATCTTGACTCCTTTTTTTCCGGTTCACTCCGATATCTCGGCCCTCTCCGTGACGACCCAAAGGCCTTTTACCCCTTAGCTTCCGCCTTTGAGCCGACCAATGTTGGCCTAAAGGGCGAACATACTGCAGCCGTTCTTGACCTCCATAAAAATACAGGTATCAATTATATGCCGAGCTCAGCCTTTCGTTCCAGCACAACACAGCGCCTATTTGCCACCGCTTCGCTTCGGAATGCTGTAACAGACTGGCTGCGGTACCTTCAAATTGCGGACAATGTAGAGACGGTCAACCAAGGCAAATTCGGCCACCAACTGGCCGTCAGTGTGCCCCACGCGCCGAAGACACGTGACTTGACACATGTTGGTGTGGGCGTGAGTCAGGTACTTCCCATTCTTGTTGCCGGCCTTATAGCAAGCAGCGATGCGATTCTTGTTTTTGAACAGCCCGAACTTCACTTGCATCCCGGAGTACAGGCCCTACTGGCCGACTTCTTCCTTTCACTGAGCATGATGGGTAAACAGTGCATTGTCGAGACCCATAGTGAGCACATTATCAACCGCTTACGGCTCCGTGAGGCCACATCGGTGGATCCACTAAGGGAACCCGCTAAGATCTATTTCGTCGAGCGGGATGAAGAAGGATCTTCTTTTCGCGAGGTGGTGGTTAATGAGTACGGCGCGGTAGCGAATTGGCCAGTCGGTTTTTTTGACCAAGGGCAGCGAGAGGCGGAGCGTATCCTTCGCGCAGCCACGACCAAGCGCAGGACGCATGCCAAGGAGAGAAACTAGTGGCGGCTACGGTGACGCTGGATGCTGGTCTGTTGGTATTTCCTCCCGGAGACGTGACGGCTGCTGAAACCAGAACGTTTGTAGAGAATTTACTCGGATGGGCGCGGCTGTTGGATGAGGGATGGGTTACAGTACTTACGAGTAAACGTGCATGGGAGGCACTTGATGAGGATGGTTTCTTGTATTTTCACGGTCAGCTTGCGAAGTTTCTGAACATGCGCGGAGTGGTTGAATATAGCGCGAACGACGTGACCCAAGTCATGGATCGACTACTGTATCATCCCCCTTGGTTGGAGGAGCGACTCTCGGTGGAGGATGTGCAGTTGCGTTGGGATCAAGTTGCGACCCAACCGGATATATTGAGCTTGTGCGCGGGTCCTAATTTGCGGCGTGAGACCACACGCTGCATTATACTCATTGCCCTCTACCGGCGTGGCGGAGGCGAACACCACGTCATCGCGCTTCGCCAGACTCCGCAACCAGTCGTCCATGTTCGTGCTCGGATTCACAGAGAAGTGGGATCGGCGTCGTCAAGTGGGGAAACCGAAGATCTGGAAAGTACAGTGTTGACCTGCCATGATGTTCCGGGGCTCATTTCGTGTATGGACGAATGCGAGCTCCTCCGGAGCGCTACGGACGACAATGCCGTCCATTTGGCCTGTCGAGTGGCGTTGTTCAAGGCCCGGCAGAAGCGCGGGAGTGACATTGACTGGGAGAGTCTGTCTGGTTGGCGGGTTGGCGGTCATTTTCGTGAGGCGGCACGAAGATGTTGTCGAGACTCGGCTGAGAGTTTTGCCGGTAAGCTGCTGCGGGCGGTGTCGGAGACCATCGACGATGAAAACCTGAGAGCGGCACATCCGCTTCGGACGGGACCCGGAGGCAACGATCCTCAGAGGAGGCGTAGTCGAGATCAGGCGACGGCATGGCGTCGAGATATCGACGATGAGTACCATCTTCACTACTGGAGACTTGCGGACGGACTTGCGGAATTGAGTTGGGTGGGTCCCCATAACGACTTCGGAATCCCAGAGTAGATGTAAGCGGATCGTCGTCGTCAGGGTCTGCGGCGTAAGTGCTCATCGTTATGCCTCGAGAGATGGCAGGGCTGATGTGGCGGCACATCGTCAGCTACGAGAGGGCGTCAGGGCGTGAACGGGTCGCTTCCGATGAGTCGTCCAGAGCTGCAAGGCTCCGTCAGCGCCACACGGGCGGCCGGTCGGGGAACTCCACCACCAGACTCAATTTTCCGCCCATCGCCGCGACGTAGCCGCTGAGGGTGGAGATTAGCAGATCGCTGCGCTGTTCGAGACGGGACACGTTCTCCTGATTGATCCGAAGCTTCTCGGCGACGCGAACCTGGGTCTGCTTGCGCGCCCTGCGCAGGTCCCGTAGCACATCTCCTCGGCAATCAGCGCGTCGGCGCGTTCGTCGACATTCTTCCGGCACGCCGGGGGCAACTGGACCATTCTCTCGGTCAACGTGGTCATCCTGTCCTCCTCGCGGCCTTCAGTTGATCGAGGTGTCGATCGAAGCGCTCGTCCGCCTTACCGATCAGCCGCCGGTAGAGCCGTCGCTCGGCGACCTCCGACCTTGTCCGCGGCGACCAGCAGGACGGCCGTGCGCTCGGGGTCGAGGGCGAAGGCGATCCGCCGGACCCCGTCATCGGCGGTGAAGCGAAGCTCCTTCATGTTGGCGTGGCGCGACCCCTTGAGGGTGTCGACTCTCGGGCGCCCCAGTGTCGGCCCGAGGGCCTCGATGGGCTTCGCGTGCGCGAGCAACTCGTCCTGCACTTCGGTCGCCAGGGCGTCGAATTCCGGATCGAAGTCCGGATGGAAGACGACTTCCCAAGCCAGCCGCTAATGTGACTCTTAAGACATATGCTGTCAAGGGCATGCCTGCAGACGACGCGCTGTCGCTCGGCGTGTCGGGGCAGCGCGCTGAACACGGGAACGGACGGGCCATGAACGCAACGAGATCCCGACCTCGGTGGAACAGAACATCGAGGTCCGGGGACGACGGGTGACGGTCAGGCGAGTACGCCTGCCACGAGGGCAACCGGGCCGTGAGCAACATCCGGGGCAACGCGCGCCACGCGGACTGGGGCAGGCCCGCTGACCTGACTGACAGCTTCAGATTGCAGCCCGCGACCGGGCGAGGGTTCACGCGGCGAACCCGCCCGAGCGGATCCCGGGCGAGACGACGCAGACCCGCGTGAAGACCCGGTCCCTCGTCAGGGCCGGGACGGTGTGAGCGAGGTCTCAGCGCATCGCGCTCATTCGTCGCCGGCGAACGCCGCCGCCGTCGCGAGGGCCAGCGAGCGGACCGCTTCCTCCGCGAAGGAGACGTTCGACGACACGGCGATCACGAGGTGGTGATCGGGGAAGGCCATGAAAGCCGTCGAGCCGCCGACCGCGCTCCCGCCGTGGCCGATCACGCGGGCCTCGGCGTCGTCGAGCGGCACGCGCCGCACGAACCAGCCGAGGCCGTAGCCGGTCGGCTCGCCCGAGGCGAGCTGCGCCTCCGTCTGCAGGAGCTCGACGGTGCCCGGCTCGAGCACGTCGCCCCGCGACAGCGCCGCACCGAACCGCACCAGGTCGCTCGGCGTGGACACGAAGCCGTCCGCGCCCATGAGACAGGTGTGGTCGATGTTCGGCGCGTCGTGCAGGCCGTACCGAGAGCGCATGGCGAACGCCGGGAAGTAGAGGCCGGCTCGACCCGGCACGGCTTGCCCGTGGCCACGCAGGGGCCCGACCGGCGCGTCGAGCCGCGTGTCGGGCATCCCGACCGGCCCGAAGACCTCGCGATTCATGAAGTCGGTGAACGGCTCGCCGGCAACCGCTTCGACGAGCGCGCTGACCAGGACCCATCCATAGCTGGAATAGCGGAAGGCCGTCCCGGGCTCGAACCGCAGCCGGTCGCCGGCGACGATGTCGATCGCGTCGGCCGCGACCGCACACGTCCGGTGCGCGAACGCCAGGTCGTCGTCGGGGTTGACCTGCCCGTTCTCTCCTCCGCCGTAGTGGCCGAACCCGGCGACGTGCCCCATCAACTGGCGCGTCGTGACCCGCCCATGCCCGTCGGGCAACGTCGGGAGGTAGTCGCCCACGGGCGCGTCCAGGTCGAGGAGTCCCCGCTCGACAAGCAGGCCGACGGCGGCCGCGGTGAGGGGCTGGGACACCCCGCCGATGCGGAAGCGCATCCGTGGCGTCAGGGGGACGCGCTCCTCGAGGTCCGACCACCCCAGCGCCTCGGCCCACGCGAGCTCGCCATCGACGGCCACCGCGATCGACACGCCCGGCAGGTTGTCGTCGACGATCAGGTTCCGCGCACGCTGCCGGATCTGCTCCACTGCGGCGGCGTACCGGGCCGCGGGCGGCGCAAGGGTCTCCGCGGGCAGCGCCCCCGGGTCCTCGCCCGGGCTCGGGGACAGGCCGCAGCCGGCGAGGATCGAGGCCGCGGCGAGGACGAACGGCAGGCGAACGGTGCGTCTGTTCATGGGGGCAGTCTCCGCGATCCGGACCGCGAAGTCCTCACCGAAGAGTGAGCAACTCGTGAGATCCCCATGAAATCCCGTCAAGTCGAGGGAATCCACGCCGCTTGACTAGCGCTCCTCATGTGGACATCATCGGGCAAATCCGGACACCGCGCTGGCTGCGGGAGGCGAATCCGCGTGAGGACAGTCGGCAAGACCCTGCGTGCGCTTGGACTTGTCGTCGTGGCCGTGGTGGCCGCGTTCGCGCTCGCGGGTCCACGGAACGCCGCGGGGCAGCCGGCCCCTGCCTCGGCGCCGCTCGACCGCGTGCTCGCCTTCCCCGCGCCCGTCGGGGAGGAACGGCTGGACGTGGACGGCGGGGCGCTGGGCGCCTGGCACCGCATCCGCAAGCTGGCCACGACGGCCAGCCTCCTCCACGTCACCGCCCACCCCGACGACGAGCACGCCGGCATGCTCACGCTGGCCAGTCGCGGTCGCGGCGTGCGCACCGCCCTCCTCAGCCTGAACCGCGGAGAGGGCGGCGCGAACGCCATCGGCCCGGAGCTCTTCGACGGCCTCGGCCTGATCAGGACCCGCGAGCTGGTCCTCTCCGGGCGCTACTACGGCCTCGACGACCTCTACTTCACGACGGCGGTCGACTACGGCTACTCCAAGTCGGTGGACGAGGCCTTCCGAAGCTGGGACCGCGAGGCCGTCCTCGAGGACATGGTGCGGGTCATCCGCCTCAACCGCCCGCTCGTGGTCGTCGGCCGGTTCCACGGTTCGGGGCGGGACGGGCACGGCCACCACCTCGCCGCGGGCCTGCTGACGCCGGAGGCGGTCGCGGCGGCGGCCGACCCCACCCGGTTTCCGCGCCAGATCACCGAGGAGGGGCTGCGGCCGTGGCGGGTGCTGCGCACGTTCAGGGGCGGGGTGCGGGCAGGCGAGCCGTTCCACGTGGAGGTGGACGCCACCGGGTCCAGCCCGTGGCTGGGCGACACCTGGCAGCGCTGGGCCAGCCGGGGGCTCGCGCTGCAGCGCTCCCAGACCGCGGGGCGCGTGCGCACGGGGGGCGGGCGCTACCTCTACGAGCGGCTCGACCGGATGGATGGGGGCGACGCCGGCGCGGGAGAGGGCGCCGGCGCGGGGGAGGACGCCGGCGCGGGCGGCGCGGGGGAGGACGCCGGCGCGGAACAGGACGCCGCCGCGAGACAGGACGCCAGCGCGGGACCGGACGCCGCCGCGGGACCGGACGCGGGCGCGGGACCGGACGCGGGCGCGGGACCGGACGCGGGCGCAGGGGAGGTTGCGGCTTCGTTCTTCGCCGGCATGGATACGAGCCTGGACGGGCTGCCCGCGCTCCTGGGCGAAGCGGCGCCCCGGGCGAGCCCGCTCCTCGACGAGCTGCAAGGCTCGATCGCCGCCGTCGTCGAGGCGTTCGACTTCCGCGCACCCGAGCGCTCGGTTCCGGGCCTGGCCCGGGGTCTCGGTCTTCTGCGCTCCGCCATCGCGGCCGCGGCCGGGGCGCCCGAGACTCGCTTCCACCTGAGGCTGAAGGAACGCCAGCTCGAAGACGCCATCGTGGCCGCGAGCGGGGTGCGGGTGGTCGCGGCGCTGGAGGGACCCGCGCGCGGCGCGGTGCTCGTCCCGGGGGAGTCCGCGACCGTGCGGGTCGCGGCCGAGACGCCGGGGAACGGGGCCGTCAACGTGCGGGCGGTACGGGTGGCGGGCCGCGGCGGCGACGTCCTGGCCCGGACCACGGATGTGCCGCGGGACGCTCGGGGCTCCATCGCGGCATTGCCGATACGAATCCCGCGTGACGGGCGGGACGTTCCGGCCGCCGCGCCGTACTTCCGTCGCGACGGTCTGGCGGAGAACCACTACTCGGTCTCCGATTCGACGGACCTCCACCTCTCGTGGCGCAGGCCGGCCCTCTCGGCGGCGGTCGAGCTGTCGGTGACCGGGCACGTCCTCGAACGCACCGTCCCGGTCACCGCCCGGGTCCCGCGTCTGCCGTACGGTTCGGTGACGCGCGAAGTGGCGGTCCTGCCGGCGCTGTCCGTCTCGGTCGAGCCCGGGGTCCGGATCGTCCCGGTCTCTCGGGAGCCGGCGGCAGGCCGCGACCCGGGAACCGCGGTTGGAGAGCCCGTCGCTGCCGCGTCGGCGCAGGCGGGGACCGCGGGCGGGGAGCCCGTCGCCGACGCGCCGGTGCAGGTGGGAACCGCGGGCGAGGGGCCCGTCGCCTCCGCGCCGGCGCAGGTGCGGGTGCGCACCAGCGCGAACGGCGGGCCTCTCGCGGCGACGATCCGCCTCGATCTGCCCGACGGCTGGACCGCAACCCCCGAGACGGTGCTCCACGAGTTCAGGAGCCGGGGGGAGACGGCGGAAGCGTCCTTCACCGTCACGCCATCGGCGGGGTGGCGGGGCACTGCCCGGATTCGGGCCGTGGCCCGCGCCGGGGGCACGACCTATCGCGCGGGGTACCAGACGATCGATCATCGCGACCTGCGGCTCGCGCGGCTCTGGCGGCCGGCTCACGCCGCCGTGCGGTCCGTGTCCGTCGCCCGCCTCGACGGGGCCCGCGTCGGCTACGTCATGGGGGTCGGCGACGAAGTTCCCGCCGGGATGGAGGCGCTCGGCGCCACCGTCGAGCTGCTGGACGAGGCCGCCCTCGCCGCGCTGGCCCGCCAATCGTCGCCCGACGGCTCGGCCCGGCCCCCGATCACTCCGGCCGGAGTCCGCGCCGATCCGGGGCAGAGACCGTCGGCGGCGCGCGCGAGCGCCGACGCCTCCGAGACCCGGTTCGACGCGATCGTGGTCGGCACCCGGGCCTACGCCGTCCGGGCCGACCTGCTCGAGCACAACCGGGGCCTCCTGGAGTACGCCCGGCGGGGCGGCAACCTGGTCGTGCTCTACCAGACGCAGGAGTACGTGCCGGCCGCGATGGCGCCCTACCCCGCTTCTCTTCCGAGGAGCGCGGAGGAAGTGTCCGAGGAAGATGCGCCGGTGCGCCTCCTCGCTCCCGACCACCCCGTGCTGACCGTGCCGAACCGCATCACGGAAGCCGACTTCGACGGCTGGATCGAGCAGCGGGGATCGAAGTTCTTCACCGTCTGGGACCCGGCCTACACGCCGCTGGTGGAGACCCACGACCAGGGTCAGGCCCCCCAGGAGGGTGTGTGGCTCACCGCCCCGGTGGGTGAAGGACGCTTCACGTATCTGGCCCTCGCCCTCCACCGGCAGCTCCCCTACGGCGTTCCCGGGGCGTACCGCATTCTGTCGAATGTCCTTTCTCGATCCGCGGTCGATCGCTGATTTCCCGGTGGAGAGAAACCCCGGCCGGGCGGTTGCATCGTCGAGCCGAACCGCTGCTCGTTCGGGGGATCCGATGACCGAACTCGTCGACGAGGCCGCGGTGCGGCGCGGGGTGTCCTGCGTGCAAGGGAGCCGGACGCGCACATGGCGCTGACGCCGCTCGACTGGATCGTGGTCGGCGTCTACGGGGCCGTCGTCCTCGCGATCGGCTTCGGATTCGCCCGTCGCGCCGGCGCGAGCGTCGAGGACTATTTCGTAGCCGGCCGCTCGCTGCCCTGGTGGCTGGCCGGCACCTCCATCGCCGCCACCTGGTTCGCGACCGACGCCCCCCTCGCCACCGCCGCCCTCGTGCGCCGACAGGGCCTGTACGGCAACTGGCTGTGGTGGTACGAGGCGGCCGGCATCCTCATGCTCACCTTCTTCTACGCGCGCCTGTGGCGGCGGGCGGGCGTGCTGACCGACGCCGAGGTCATCGAGATCCGCTACGGGGGCGCGCCCGCGCGGGCGCTGCGCTGCTTCTCCGCGGTGTACCAGGGGCTGTTGAAGAACGCGGTCGTCATGGGCTGGGTCATGCTGGCCATGGTGAAGTTCAGCGACGTCCTGCTGGGCTGGGACCCGGCCGTCACCCTCGCCGTCTGCGTCGGGCTGGCGCTGGCCTACACCGTGGCGTCGGGGCTGTGGGGCGTGGTGGTGACCGACCTCCTGCAGTTCGTGACGGGCATGCTGGGGGCGACGACGCTCGCGGGCATCGTGCTCGCCCGCTTCGGGGGGCCCTCGGCCATGGCCGACGCCGTCAGGGAGACTCCCGGGGCGCCGCCGGGCGCCCTCGATCTCGTGCCCGGCCCCGCCAACGCCTCGTCGCTCGAGATCGTCTCCTTCCTCTGCCTGATCCTGGTTCTGTGGCTGAGGAGCGGGCAGGGAGACGGCTACGTGGCGCAGCGCCTGTTCGCGACGCGCGACGAGCGGCAGGCCGTGAAGGCATCGCTCTGGTTCGCCTTCGCCGGCACGGTGCTGCTCACCTGGCCGTGGATCGTGGTGGGACTGGGCTCGCTCCTCGTCTTCCCCCCCGCGGCCATGGACCCGGCGCTGGCCGCCGACCCCGAGCTCGCCTATCCGATGATGATCCGGGAGCTCATGCCGGCCGGGCTCAGGGGGCTGATGGTCGCCACTTTCCTCGCCGCGTTCATGAGCACCATGGACACGCACCTCTGCTGGGGGGCGTCGTACATGGTGAACGACGTCTATCGCCGCTTCCTGAGACGGGACCGCCCGGAGCGGCACTACGTCGCGGCCTCCCGCGTCGCGGTGGTGCTGCTGGCCGCGGTCGCGGCGGGCGTCGCCTGGCAGATGGACTCGATACAGCGGGGCTGGATCTACATCATCGAGCTCACGGCGGGGGTGGCCCTCGTCTGGCTGCTCCGCTGGTACTGGTGGCGGGTCAACGCGTGGGCGGAGATCGCGGCCATGGCCGGCTCGGTGCTCCTCGCCAACGGCCGGGTCCTGCTGGCCGCGATCGAGCCGGTCGTGCCCGCCCCGGTGATGCGCGCCGCCGACGGCTTCTACGCGCCGGAGATGGACCTCGTCCGCGCGGTGGTCATCCTGCTCGCGTGCACCGCGCTGTGGCTGACCGTCGTGCTCGCCACGCGTCCCGAGGCGGACGACGTGCTCGACCGCTTCTACCGGCGGGTGCACCCGGGCGGGTGGT
This sequence comes from Vicinamibacterales bacterium, assembly GCA_965207675.1. GTDB lineage: Bacteria > Acidobacteriota > Vicinamibacteria > Vicinamibacterales > UBA8438 > JAJEEA01. Next base: position 687,985 of record CBDBMY010000010.1, on the reverse strand, counting down.
GGGGCCCCGTGGCCCAACGCACGGGGGTGGCCTCGGTCGACCCGCCGGCGGCCCGCATGTGGCCGGGCTTCCTGCTCGGCGCTCTGTTCGTCTACGCGAGCCTCCTCGGGGTGGGATACGTGCTCACCGGCCGCGCCGGCTTGGGAGCGCTGCTGCTCGCGGTGTCCGTCGGCGCGGGGGCGATGACCGTACGCATCGCGCACGCCGACACGCCCCCGGCGCCGGGGCGACCCGCTGCATGAAACCGGAGGACGGCGTCATGAACGACCGCCTCGAGATCGTCCTCGTCGGGGCGGGGAGCCGCGAGTTGGGACCCGCCTGCATCCGCGACCTGCCGCTCAGCGATCCGCGTTGCGACCACGGTCTGAACATGATGAACCGGAGGATGGCGTCATGAACGACCGCCTCAAGATCGTCCTCGTCGGGGCCGGGTAGCCGCGAGTTCGGGCCCGCCTCCATCCGCGACCTGCTGCTCAGCGATGCGCTCTGCGACCATGGTCTGAGCATCGTCCTCGTCGACATCGATCCGTTGGAGCTGCCCCGCACCCAGGCGTACGCGGAGTCCGTCGCGGATCGGCTCGGCCGGCGAGTCCTGGTTTCCGCGACCACCGATCTCGACGGGGCGCTCCCCGGCGCCCACGCGGTGGTGATGGCCATCGAGCTCCGCCGCTACTTCTACTGGGCGCAGGACTTCCACGTCCCCCGCCGCTTCGGCTCGCGGCAGATCTACGGAGAGAACGGCGGTCCGGGAGGCCTCTTTCACGCGCTCCGCAACATGAAGCCGGCCGTGGACGTGGCCCGGGCGATGGAGGCGCACTGCCCCGAAGCCTGGCTCCTCAACTACACGAACCCCCTCACCAAGCTGTGCGAGGCCCAGAGCCGGCTCTCCTCGATACGCGTGGTCGGGCTCTGCCACGGCGTCTTCGACGGCATGAAGCAGATGGCCCACCTGCTGGAGCTTCCGGTGGGCCGCCTCGACGCCCGCGCGAGCGGGCTCAACCACTTCGCCTGGTTCGAGTCCGTGCGCGACCGGGAGACGGGCGAAGACCTCTACCCGAGGCTCAAGCGTCGCGAGCGCGAGGCCCACTGGCTGCACGACTGGGACGAGATTGCGCTGAGCCGCATCCTGTTCCGGGTGTTCGATCGCTATCCGAGCCCGGGCGCGAATCACATCGGCGAGTACCTGGGATGGGCGCAGGAGTTCCTGGGCAGCAGCCTTCTCCAGTTCTTCTACGACCCCGTGGAGGGTGCGCCCTGGGAGACGGGGAAAACGCCGACCTGGATCTACAACCTCGCGGACCACCCCACCGACGTGCCCGCGTTCCCCGGCGCGCCGCTCGGCCGGCTGCGAGAGGACGCGGGGACCGACGCCGACGGACCCGACCCCGACAGGGATCTCGCTCCCTCCGGTGAGCTGGGGGTCCCCCTCCTCGAAGGGGTGCTGTGCGGCATCGACACCTCCCTCGAAGCGGTCAACGTGCCGAACGCCGGCTACGTGCCCGGCCTGCCCGAGGGCGCCGTCGTCGAGGTCCCCGCCCGCGCCGACGCGACCGGCCTGCACCCCGCCGGCATGGCGCCGCTCCCGGAGGGCATCCTCGGGTTGCTGAGGACCCAGACCAGCATCCATCGGCTCCTGGTCGACGCGTTCGCGAACGGCTGCCGGCGGACCCTGCTCCAGGCGCTGTTGCTCGACCCGACCACCCACTCGTACCGGGCGGCGGTCCACACAATCGACGAGATGTTCCGTCTCCAGCAGGACGTCCTGCCCCGCATGGAGTGGTAACGGGGCGGGACAGCGCCGAACCCTGATTGACCTGACCGGCCCGAACCGTGAAACATGGCGCCAATGCAACATGTTGACAGCCCGATCCGCAGCCCCGTACACTTCGGCTTGAGTGCGGTTCTCCCACGACCGGACTCGGCATCCCTTCCGCGTTGACACGTGGCAGCGCGCGCCGAGCGCGAACACGGAGCAGGCCGCGCTGCCGCGCGCGAAGGCCCCGCGCCGCGGAAAGGAGATTCTGCGGATGTCCGATCGGATCCGTTTCGAACCGTCCGTGCCCGTGGCGACCCGCCAGGACAGCGTGGGCTACATCGCTTGCTGCCCGCCGCTGGATGTCTACAGCCAACGCCCCACCGAAGACGTCGCGGTCAGCAATCTCGTCGAAGCGTTGGAGCTGTTCCTGGCGTCGTGCTATCGGCGCGGTCAACTCGATCGCGTACTGAAGGACTGCGGATTCGAGCTGGACCAGAACTCTGAATCGCCTGCACCGGACACGCAACGCATGGTGCGTATTCCTGTTCCCCTGTTCCCCTTGTCGCCGGTGCCGAAGCTCAAGCCCACTGAGTGGCGCGTTCAGGTGCGCGTATTCGGAGCCGACGGCTTCACCATCTAGCGCGAGAGCGGCTCGCATATCGTCATGATCAAGCTTGGCGTCGCGCGCCCGGTCATCGTGCCGAAGTACCCTGCTGTCGGCATCGACATCATCCGCGCCAACATGCGCACCGCACATATGTCGCGCGAGCGATACTTCAACCTGCTCGCGAAGAGTTAGTATTAGCGGGGGGGCGCCGTCGCCGATCGCGCGGGTTGTTCCCGAAGCGCCATGAGCCGAAGTGCAGACCGACCAGAGAGACGGAAAGGACCCTGGAATGGCACACACCTATTACTCCCAGCGCACGGGTGCGAATCCCCATCCAAACGGACTCCCGCTTGATGACATCGTTCAGCTATTCGTAGACGCCTACGACCAACTCAAGTCAGATGGCTATTTTGACGAAGCCTTCGGTTTCTTTTGTGTTGACGCAGGAGAGATTCAGGGAAGTATCCCTGACGTTAACATGGCGATTCTGTTGGCAGTACACAAGAAGAATCTCTGGCCAATTGACAGGTGTTCTGAAAAATACAGCGAGGACGATTTCTTTGACATGATAGAATTCTTGTTTCAACATGTATCCAAACCAATTCGATGGCCAAATGCATAGCTGGAATGAATGCGGCATGCACTGGGAGACATTCAACCAGCAAGAGGGTCAGGACGACTATCGCCACAAGATCAACGATGTTCTGAGACACTACGAAGGACGATTCGAGCTGTCCGCCGACGGTGATGTCTTGCATCGGGTAGAAGCGGGATTCGAGCCGATCTTCCAGGCAGACGTGCCTTCCGAGGATACCAAGGTCGTGTCCCGCATAGACTCCGCAGTGTTGGCGTACCGGCGGCACGGGGCAACCGTAGAGCAGCGCCGCCAAGCGGTGCGCGACTTGGCGGACGTACTAGAGTACCTGCGGCCGCAGGTGACCACATTCCTCACACAGAAGGACGAAGGAGACCTCTTCAAGCTAGCTAATAACTTTGGAATTAGGCACCACAACGACCGGCAACAAACCGGATATGATGCGGCACTATGGCTCAGTTGGATGTTCTATTTTTACCTTGCGACCATTCACGTTGTACTGCGAAAAATGAAACACGGCGAATCCGATGACACGGGGAAATAGGTCCAGACCGCGCCCCATGAGGACGGCAAGTGTTCCGGTTGCCGCCACGGGCGCGGGTCCGCACCAACTCGCCAACTCCCGTTCCAACTCCCGGCATTGGAGTCCGCTAACCCGAAGTTTCAGCGCCCGATTTGCTCTAACTTATAGCAACCAAAGTGGTTTTGGGATTATTGGCGTGGTTTATCGGGTCATTTGTAGCCATGTAAATATCCTTGTTTGTTCCCGTTTTTGCTTGATATGTTGGGCTATATCGGCATAATGAGTAACCATGTATGTCGAGAGCGTCCGCAATCGCTCCTCGCCGCCCGCCGTCCTCCTCCGGGAGTCCTACCGCGAAAACGGGCGCGTCAAGAAGCGCACCCTCGCCAACCTCTCCAAGCTGCCAGACGCCGCCGTCGAGGCGGTGCGACGCATCCTCCGCGGCGAGCAACTCCTCAACCCGCAAGACGCCTTCACCTGCCTCCGCAGCCTCCCCCACGGCCATGTCGCCGCCGTCCTCGGCACCCTCAAGCAGCTCGGACTCCACACCCTCATCGCCCGCCAGGCGAGCCGCGTCCGTGACCTCATCGTAGCCCTCATCGTCGCCCGCGTCTTCGACGCGCAGTCGAAGCTCGCCACCGCCCGCGCCCTCGCCCCCGAGACCGCCGTCTCCACCCTCGGCGGGGTGCTCGAACTCGGCGACGTCGACCAGCATGAGCTCTACGCGGCCATGGACTGGCTCGTCGAGCGGCAGGCGGCCATCGAGCAACGGCTGGCGAAACAGCACCTGCGGGAACACACCCTGGTGCTCTACGACTTGACCTCCAGCTACGTGGAGGGGACCCGCTGCCCGTTGGCGCAGCGCGGCTACAGCCGCGACGGCAAGAAATCCACCCTGCAGATCGTCTTCGGCCTGCTGTGCTCGGCCGACGGCTGTCCCGTCGCGGTCGAAGTCTTCGAAGGCTCGACGAGCGACCCCAAGACGGTGGCCAGCCAGGTGGAGAAGCTCCGGGAACGGTTCGGCCTGCGGCACGTGGTGCTGGTCGGCGACCGCGGCATGCTGACCGCGGCGCGCATCCGCGAGGACCTGCAGGGGGTCGACGGGCTGCGCTGGATCACCTCCCTGCGCGCGCCCGTCATCCGGAAGCTTGTCAACGCCGGCACGGTGACGCCGTCGTTGTTCGACGAGCGTGACCTGGCCGAGGTCACCAGCGACGAGTTCCCCGGCGAGCGGCTGATCGTGTGCCGCAATCCCCTGCTCGCCGCCGAACGGCAGCGCAAGCGGCAGGAGCTGCTCGCCGCAACCGAGAAGGACCTCGCCCCCATCGCGGCCGCGACCCGGCGCAAGAACCGGCCGTTGCGGGGCGAGGCCGCCATCGGCGTGCGCGTCGGCAAGGTCATCAACCGGCACAAGATGGCGAAGCACTTCCTCACCACCATCACCGACGAGTCCTTCACCTTTCAACGCAACGCCGACAAGATCGCAGCCGAGGAGCAGCTTGACGGAATCTACATCGTCCGGTCCAACGTCGAGCCCGAGCAGTTCGACGCGGCGCAGACGGTGCGCGCCTACAAGGACCTTTCCAAGGTGGAGCGGGCGTTTCGCTATCTCAAGTCGGTGGACCTGCAGGTGCGGCCGCTCCACCACCGGCGCGAGGACCGGGTGCGCGCCCACGTGCTGCTGTGCATGCTGGCCTACTACGTCGAGTGGCACATGCGCCGCGCCCTGGCCCCGGTGCTATTCGACGACCACGACCCGGCCGCCGCCGAACGTCAGCGCGCTTCGGTGGTCGCTCCTGCGCGACGCTCGCCAGCGGCGCGGGCCAAGGCCGGCCGCAAACGCACCGACGACGCGCTGCCCGTGCACAGCTTCCGGACCCTGCTCGCTGACCTGGGCACGCTGACCGCCAACACGATGCAGGTGGGCGAGGGTGACAGCACCTTCACCCTGCACACCGAACCGACGCCGGTGCAGCAGCGCTGCTTCGAGCTACTGGGGGTGACACCGCGAGTGTAGCCAGTATCGACACCCCATGAAACAGCGTAACTGACTCAATCAAAGGGACTTCTGCACGATCCGCTCTGAAACTTCGGGCTAACTCAGCTAATTGGCTAGCAAGCACCCGGTGATGACGGGCCACGCACGGCGACGAACGACTCGACGCCGATCTGGTCCAGGCGACGACCACTGTACCGCCGTGGAGCGCGAGGGTCATGCCCCCGCCGAACGCGTTGTGCATGAACGACGTGCCGAGATCCGCCGTGGTGCCTCGTCGGGCACCAAATCACGACCGCAAGTAGCGCTCATCTCCACGCACCCACCCAAGGTACAGCGGCAAGTCGTTTCGGGCCCGTGTCGTTCCGAGGACACCAGCCTGGACTTCTTCAATCCCCAGAAGAAAACAGAAATCACGGTACTCGCAAAACCCCGCGTCATCTCGGCTAAACGAATGAACCAGCATGACCGCAGCCCTCGCGTCGAATCGCTCGGCTTCAATCACGGCCGATGCGGTACGGTGCATCAGTTGATAACAGATGGCGTCCGGCGGCTCGGAGTTGAGGCCAAGACATGAAATCAGATACTTGAGACGGTCTTTCTTGCCTGCGCTTGCGTTCTTCTTCCACTTCCCAAGGATCTGATCAAACGGTTCATCCACTTTTCCTTCAATAGCGATTGAAACGAGTCCATCCTCAGCCTTGGCCAATACCCATACGTCGTTCTGTGAAGCTGGTCCGCGACCGGGGAGTGAGACCTTCCACTCGGGGAAAACCAATAAAGGCTCGAGTTTGCCCAGTGCCGACTCCCCGAGAATTCCGGTGATTTCCGGAGGGAACCCACCGCAGTCTTCCCAACAATGAGCGAGTGTTCTCGCGGATTTGCCACGCGCCCAGTGCTCTTCCGGTTTGGCCAAGAGGCACCTCCAGTCGCCAGGACCCGCTGACGGGACAAGAATCTTGGACATCGTTTCTCCCTGATCGCCGTGGCCACAGCTTCGCCGGGGGGCGCCGACGCCCGCGACGACGGGCTGGGCGACCACGCACAACCCGGCATGCAAGTCGAAGCCGTGGTGGCGTGCGTGACCCCGCCCTGACCGGGCGGACGTGAGGCCACGGCCAGCGCGTCCCGGTGTGGGTCGACGCGGGCACCGGCACGGGCTCGCAAACACGACCCGCCCCCGGCCAGGCTCGCCGGCGCCGGCGCGTCCTCCGCTCACGGGTCAACCGTGCGTCCCCCGTCTCCTCCGCGTCCACGTTCCGCCGCGCCGGCAGGCGGCGTCGCGGCTCCGCAAGCGCGACGCCGACCCGGTGCCGCGCCAGCCGATCCGGAGCCACAGATCAGGTCGCTTGGCCCGTCTTGGCCAAGAAGATCCGACCTGGACCAGTTTGGCCAAGAGACAAACTACTGAAACCAAGTGGTTTACGCCTAGCCCACCGTTTGTACTACCCGCGTTTGTCCAAGCTCGATTGCTCATTCTTGGCCAAGACCCATGCAGGCCGCGATCGTGTGCCCCGATTCACGATGCTGCCCGACAACCGGAGTTGCTGAAGCAGATAGCGGACTCTGCGCCGCTTCTGCGACGCCGTCAACCGATCCGGCAGCTTCGGCACCAGCACTTCGTCCACATCCCGGCGGCTGACCGGACCGTGTTCCCGCAGCAGCTTCAGGATCAGGTCCAGGTAGTACTGCTTGTCGAAACCCCGCTCGCGCACGTGTCGCCCGCTCTCCCCGGTCACCTTGGCGACCACGCCCGCCACCATCAGGTTCGGATAGCGTCCTTCCACCAATCCGGCCACCTTCAAACGACGATGGTCGTCTCGGTCTATGCGTCGGCCCCTCTGCACGCGATCGAGCAACATCACCTCATGGAGCGGCAAGTCGGTCCGCTCCATCAGCAGGCGGTTGTACGCCTCATCGATAATCTGGCCCGGGATAGTGACCCGAACGTGTCCCGGTTGGCTCAGATCGTAGTCCGGCAGCGCGAACGACCGAGCCCGTTGCGTCTCGAACATGCGCTTGATGCCACCCCCGCGAGTATCGATGACGTTCAGTTCCGTCATGGCATTCGCCAGCCAAGGGTTGCGATACACCGACTGTGGCGCATCCCGCTGGATCACTGTTTCGACATCACCAGGCAGGAACTCGCCCAGGTTTTCCAACAGCACGCGGTCGGGAAACTCCACGACCACGACGCGCCCGCGCATGTGGTAGTCCTGATGCGCGATGCAGTTGTGGAGCGCTTCTCTGAGCACCCATGGGTCGTATTGCGAGACTTCTCGAGGAAACAACCTGCCGTGCGGCATTACCTGCAAGGTCAGGTTGCGAACTCGGCGCTCCAGAAGCTCACCCGCGAGCAGGAACGGGGGCGAGAAGTGTGCATGGTCCAACTCGCGATTCCGTTCGTCCTTGAGCACCCAGGTAATCCGCGCCTCGAACGGTGAGAGTCGCGCCGCCGCCACTTCCGGGCGGCCCAACAGCAGGAGCGCGGCATTCGTCAACGCGCCATCCTTCAGGACCCGCGCCTTGTTCAGGAACGTGCGCAGGTCCCATGCGGCCGCCTCCTCTGCGAGGGTGGGATTCTTGATGAGGAATTGCTCGCGGGCTTCTTTGACCGCATCCGGATGGAGAGCGGCATGCAGGTCGGCAGGCGTTCCGTTCGTGCACACTTCGCCCGACCAGTCCCGCCTCAGGTTCCAGAGCGCCCGCTCCTTCTCGGGGTGCTTGCTGAGCTCTGTCTTGCTGGACCCGATTCGGATGAACGCCGTCCCGCGGAAACTGACAGGTTGGTCGACCGCCGGGCTGATTTCGAAAAGCACGATGTGGCTATCGTCGTGCTCCACAACGTTCGCTTCGACGCCTATATGGGGCCGCAGCCCCGCCACAAGCCACGGAAGCAGCGCCTGATTGCCCTTGGCCTTCGCCGTGTACGGATCGAAGCTCGTTCCGACGACATCGTGTGACTCGTCATCTATACCGAAGACCAGATAACCGCGTGGCTGATTGGCAAGCGCGGCAGCGTTGGCCAGAGCGGAAACATACTCTCCGAGAGCCTGCGGCTCGTAGTGATTGCGCTTAAATTCGAACCACTCCTGTTCGCCCGCCTGTGCTCGCAGACGATCGATGAGTGCGAGGCGCGCCTGATCGTTCATGCGCCCACCCGGCCGGCTGATGCTCGACGCGCCGTCGCAGTCCCGAAACGCCCGACCGACGGTTCGCGCTACACGTTGCGAACCGCCGCCGCCATCGCCTCGCACGCCTCGCGCAGGACCCGGCGGGACGAGGCCACGTTCATCCGCATGCGGCCTTCTCCGCCGGCGCCGTAGCTGGAACCGGGATTCAGATAGACGCCCGACTGGTAGGTCAGCCAGTCCCGGAAGTACTCCTCGGCGGTGCCGTCTCCCTGCTCCGCGGCCTTCTCTGCGGCCCCGATGCGCTCCATGACCTTGCTGAAGTCCAGGAAGGTCATGAACGTGCCTTCGTTGCGGGTATAACCCACGTCGGGCATGTGCTGCTCGACGAAGCTCTCGACGAACGTGTGGTTGTCGTCCATGTACGCGTTGGCCTGGTCGAACCACTCCGCGCCGTCCCGATACGCCGCGGTGTTGGCCACCACGCCCAGCGTGCTGAGCTCCGCGCGGTGGAACTGGTTCACGCGCGCGAGCAGGGTGCGGCTCCTGGAGTAGTAGTAGGCGTTCTTCATCGCGGCCAGGTTGAAGGTCTTGCTGATGGCGTTGAAGGTCACGCTGTTGTTCACCACCGCTTCATCCGGCACGCTCGCGAACGGGGTGTACCGGTGCCCGGCGCGGATGACGTCGGAGTGGATCTCGTCCGCCAGCACCACGACCTCGTGCTCGAGGGCCAGCCGGCCGATGCGGAGCAGCTCCTCCTCCGTCCACACGTTACCGGTCGGATTCTGCGGGTTGCAGACGATCATGGCCCGCACGTCCGGGGTCATCTTCGATTCCAGGTCGTCCCAGTCGATCTCGTAGCGCCCGTCCCGATAGAGCATCGGGCTGTCGACGGTGTCCACCCGGGCGGCGCGGGCCATGCCGTAGAACCCCGAGTACGCCGGCGTGGTCAGGAGCACCTTGTTCCCGATGGGCACGAACGACCGCAGGGCCGCGATGACGCCCGGATAGACGCCGTCGGAGATGACGACGGAGGCGGGATCCAGGTCCAGGCCGTGGCGTTCACCGTTCCACTTCAGGATGCCGTCTCGAAGGGGTTGGGTGGTGCTCAGGTAGCCCCAGTTGTGGTGCCGGACCCTCTCGTGCAGCGCCTCGGTGATGCACGGCGCGCACTCGAAGTCCATCGACGCCACGCCCATGCCGTACTTGAACACGCCCTCCGGATAGCGGAGGGCCGGACCGTCCCACCGGGAGCAGTCGGTGCCGACACGATTGTAGGGCGTGTCGAAGTCATACCTGCCGTCGGGCAGGCGCGGGATGCTGATCGATCCGGCCGAGCCGGTCGAGCTCTGCGCCGCCGCCGGGCTCGCACCGCCGGCCAGGCCGGCGGCGCCGGCGATGGCGGTCGCGCCGGCGTTTCTCATGAAAGCTCTTCGATCGAGCCGGACGATGCCTGACATGGTTGCTCCCTCCCGTCACCTCAAACGTGAAGTTGAGGCGGTACGGCGTGGAACCGGCGTCGCGGGCCGTCGTGCCCCCGACGCCGGGACCTCCTCGAACACCTTCATCGCCGCCGCCACCTCCTCGAGGCAGAGCTGCGGCAGTACGCCTGAACCGGCGTCGCAGGGCCGTCCGCGCCCCCCTGCTAGGCCAGGACCTCCTTGAACACCTTCATCGCCGCCGCCATCTCCTCCCGGCTGCCGATCGAGATTCGGCAATGCGTGTCATGCAGCGGCGGGAAGTCCCGCCCCACCAGCACCTTGCGCTCCAGGCACGCTTCGCGGAACTCCCGTGCGGGGCGTCCGATGTTGACGAAGATGTGGTTGGTGTGGGAGTCGGGCACGTCGAAGCCCATGTCGCGGAAGGCGGCGATGACGCCGGCGCGGATCTCGGCGTTCTCCTTCACCTCCCAGTCGATGTGCTCCTTGTCCTCGAACGCGGTGATCGCGGCTATCGCGCCCAGCATGTTGACGTCGCCCATGCCCCAAGCGTCGCGTATCTTCGCGAGGGTCTGCTCCTGGCCGAGGCCGTATCCGACCCGCAGGCCGGCCATGCCGTGCGCCTTCGAGAAGGAGCGGGTGACGAACACGCGTTCGTCCTCCAGGGCCAGAGGCACCGCGGTCTCGATGCTGCCGGGCCGGCCGTAGTTGATGTAGGCCTCGTCGACGTGAATCATGGTCTCCGGCGATTCGCTCAGCACGCGGCGCACGAAACGCTCGACGGCGGCGGGCCCGTGCACCATGCCGGTGGGGTTGTTCGGATTGCAGAGATAGACCAGGCCGGCGCCGCGGGACGCGTCCGCCAGCGCGTCGAGATCGATGGCGAGCGAGCTGCTGTCCAGATCGATCTCGGTCGTCTCGACCCCGATCCGCCGGGCGGTGGCCAGGCTGGTCGAGTAGGTGGGCATGGGGGTCACGAACCCCTTGGTCGCCGAGCAGAACGCCCTCACCGACCCCTGCAGCAGGGGGGTGGAGCCGGTGGCCAGCTGCACGTTGCCGGTGCCGACCTCGTAGTAGTCGGCGATGACCCCTCGCAGCTCGTTGACGTGATCGGGCGAGTAGCCGCGGCCGATGCGCTTGTTGGTGTGGGCCTGAATGGCCTGGATGGTCTTGGGGCCGGGGCCGCGCGCGCTCTCGTTCTGGTTGAGCTGGATGACGCCGCCGTCATAGACGCCGGACTTCGAAGCCTCCCGGGTCTGGGCGCTGGCCCGCTTGCCGAACGGTGAAGCGCCGGTCAGTGCGCCGGCCGCGGCGCCCAGCGCGATGGTTCCCACGAATCCACGGCGTGTCGTCTTCATCTGGTTTCCTCCCTGGGCTTTCGGAATGCTGTCGAAGCGGGACCGGCGGGCCGGTCCCGAACTGTCACGAGCGCAGGCGTTCGACGGTCCACATCACGCGGGCTGCCACGGCCGTCTCGGCGCGCTCGGTGAGCGCTCCAGCTCCTCCCACCGATGGCGCCCGGTTCTTCGGCCGCCGGCCAGCGGCGAGCACCTCGACACGCGGGCACGACGCCCGGGTCGACGTGGAGCCACCCCTCTCCCCGGACACTCCTCTCGCGGGTGACGATAACCCGTGTTGGCGCCCCCCTGGGCGCCCCCTCGAACCGGCTGTCCTCGCGATTGTGGCAGCGACTGCCTCGGGCGGCCTCGCCCCGCAGCCACCGCTGTGCCCCGATTCGCCCGATGTTCTCCAAACGAGGAGCGATAGTCAAGCTCCGCGCTCGGCAGGGACGTACGGAGGTCGGACCGCCGTGCGCGGGGGCGCACGCCGACCGGTTCGACTCGTACGGATGAGCAACCGTTCGACATCAAGCCGAATCCACTCCACCCCGTCACGGTCCCGCGCAGGGGTCCGGCGGCGCGACGGGCTCCCGAGCAGGGGCGGCCGGAGTCGGCTCACTTGCGATACCAGTCGTAGAACGCGTCCCCCGGCGGCACCTTCCGCCGGATGTCCACGGCGATCGTCTCCCCCTCCCAGGTCGTGACGAGCTGCTCCTTGCGCACGTGCCCGTAGAGGAACTCCTCGACGAACTCGATGCAGCGGTACTCCAGGAGCTGCATGTTCTCCTCGAGCCGGCGGTAGAGCGGCATGGAGATCGTCCAGGGCTCGGTGAAGGTGTTCGGATCCTCGATGGTCACCTCGTAGTGGATGGCGTCGGGCGAGATCGGCGTGAAGCGCTCCTCCAGCCGCAGCGCCTCGCTGTGGAAGTTGCCGGCGCGGTCGAACCAGTTCCTGCCGTTGAACTCGGTGACCTCGACCACCAGGGTGTCGCCCTCCCAGCGGCCGACCGAGTGCCCCATGTAGGTCCAGTCGGGCGGCAGCTCGACGTCGTCCAGGTGGATGGTGCGCGCGGTGCTGGTGAACGCGAACGCCATCTGGATCTTGTTCGTGCTCTGCACGATCTGGAACGGGTAGGGCATGTACATCGCCCGCGGGATCCCCGGCAGGTAGCACTTGAGCTCGGGGTCGCGGTCGATCCAGTTGGCGGCGTTCTCGTCCTTGACGGCCCGCGCCTCCAGCGTGTACGGGATGCGGCCGTCGCCCCCGACGACGCCGAGCGAGCCGGGGACGCCGCCGGCCGCGCCGAGCGCGAGCACCGGCGCGGCCGGGACCTCGACGAAGTCGAACGGATAGGCCCCCGGCTGCGTCACCATGCCGGGACGCGCGGCGTGGGCCTCCAGGTCCCAGTGCGCCTCGTTGTTCGCCTGCCAGATGCCGCTGAAGTCCGGCCGGCCGTCGACGGTGCGGACCACGCCCGCCGCCTGGTCCTGACCGGCCGCGCCGGTCATCGACGCGGTGATGACGGCGGTCACGGCCGCCGTCGCGAGCACCGCGGTGACTATCGAGCCTCCGTATATCACTCGGTTTCCCACGTTGAACCCCCTTCCCGCCCATCGTCGCCGCAGGCGTTTCGCGCCAGCGAAACTCCCAACGCGACCGCAATGTCGCGCCGCGGCATCCGCCGGGCGCCCAACCACCCTGCCGGGAGTCCGCACCGTTCTACGGCGCGACTCCCAGGTCTTCCTCGCCCGCCGGCCCGCTCGCCGCCCGACCGACCCTCGCCAGCGGTCCGCACCGTTCCACGGCGCAGCCGCCTGGAGGCCGGTCACCGGCGCAGCGGATTGACCTCGTCGCCCGAGTCGGCGAAGCCCGCGGCGAACCCGCCGCACCCGGCGCTGCACAGCGTGGCCGGATCGGGGCCGGTGCCCTCGGCGAACGCCTGCTCCTCGGCGCGCGCGCCCCTCAGCAGCGCCGGCATGCCGTAGTTGCCCTCGTGGCAGCGGGGCTCCTTGTAGATGCGGTTGAGCTGGTCGCTCTGCCGGCTCAGCTCCAGCGCGACGGTCCAGGGCGCCGTCCACGTCGTCGGGTCGTTCATCGTGACGACGTACTCCAGCGTCTCGGAGTCGACGCGGCGCCAGCGCTCCACCAGGTGCAGGTTCTCGCGCGAGCCCTGGTAATCGGTCTTGGGCGTGAAGTTGGTGACGTCGACCACCAGGGTGTCGCCCTCCCAGCGGCCGCGCGAATCGCCCCACCACTGCCGGACGTGCGGCGGCAGGTGGGGGCGGTCGGTCACCGGGATGACGCGCTGCCAGCCCTGCCCCTGCCCGGTGTCGTAGAAGATCGACACGGTCTCGGGCGACTGCACGATCTGCAGGAAGTACCCGGCCGCGCCCCCGAAGTCGGGCAGCCGGGCCGACATGCACCGCTCGCCGAGGCCGCGATCCTCCGGGCCGTCCGACCGGTTGAACGATCCGCCCGCCGCGGCGCCCGTCGCCGGATAGAACGGCGGCGGCTCGTTCCGGCGCGGCGACGGCGGGCCGTACTCGCCGCCCGCGCAGGACGGGAGACCGTCGCGGCAGACCGAGGTGGCCTGCAGCAGCGCGAGCTGGTACTCGCGGATGGCGTCGCGCCGCGCCTGCGCCTCGGGCGTCAGGGGCGGGATCCGGCCGTCGGGCGGATCGATGATCAGCGACGTCCGCCGGCCCATGTACTTGTGCGACAGGTAGATCGCGGCGCTGTAGGCGCCGCCCACGTCCTGCTCGCTGCCGCGCTCGGCGTACCGGGTGTCCTGGTAGATGATGCGCGCCCGCTCCCGGTCCAGCTCGGCCCGCTGCTCGTCGGTCAGGAACTCCTGGTCGGCGAAGCGGGCGGGCCGCTCCAGCGGGATCTCGTAGTCGGTGGTCCAGATGCCCTGCAGGTCGGGCTCGCCCCACGGGGTGGGCGTGGCCGGCGTGGCGTCGGGCCGGTCGGGCGGCTGCGGCGCCTGCCCTTCCACCGGCACCGGGGCCATCCGCAGAAGCACCGCGACGACGGCCACCGCCGCCGCCACGCCGAACGACTCCAGCACGCGTCGTTTCATGTCGAACCTCCCGTCCCCATGCCAGCAGTCCGTGGTGGAAGCGTTCGAGCAGCGATGCATCCCGCCCGACTGCGTTGTTCGTCGGTTACATATGCCCGATATGCGCCCTCCTCACGCCTTGTCAGGCGGGCGCCTCGCTGCTCTCGGTGCAACCCGCGGTCCACCACGGGCTGCTGGAGCCCGGCCCGCGGACTCCCATCCGCCGCCGCCCGGCCGCGCCGCCACGAACGTCGCCACGACCGCCGAAACGCCGCCGCGACTGCGAACATCGCGGCGCAATCGCTTCGCCCCGGCGACCCCCTCCGTCCGGGAATCGACGCCGGCCGCCGGCACGCCATGCCGGTGACCCACGACGATGTCCGTCAACGAGCCAAGTCTACTCCCGCGGCATCCTCACCGTTCCGTGGCGCGCGCCCCCACCAGGATGTTCTCGAGGCCGTAGTTCCCCTCGTGGCACGCGTACTCGTACAGCAGCCCGTCGAGGCTGGTCATGGGAATCGACGCGGTCCACGGTCGCGTGTACTCCAGCGGATCGCTCACGGTGAACTCGTAGTCGATGGTGTCGTCGCCGGTCCGCGTGAACCGCTCGACGAGCCGCGTGGTCTCGCCTGCCCCGAAGACGGTCAGCGCCCGTCCGTTCACGGGGATGAGGTTGGCGGTCTCGACCACCAGCGTGTCGCCCTCCCACCGGCCGCGCGAGTCGCCCAGCCACTGGCGAATCGCCTCGTCCACGTGGGCGCGTCCATCGAGGGGGATGATGCGGGCGTCGTGGATCATCTCGACCAGGATCACGACGTACCCCGGCGCCTGGAAGATCTGGTAGTTGTGGTTGTAGAACCCGGGCATCATCGTGCCCGGCATCCCCCGCGAGATGCACCGCTCGTAGAGGTTGCGGTCCTCCGGCCCGGCCGGTACCCGGGTCCGATAGCTCTCGCGCGCCGGCCGGCGCGCCGCTTCCGCGGCCGTGAACGGCGGCAGCCTGCCGTCCTGCGGCTCGACGATGAGCGACGTGCGCGCCATCCGGAACCCGCGCTCGACCCAGAAGTTGTTGTACGACCCGGTCTCCCCCTTTCCGGCGCTCACGCCGCGCTGCTCGCGGGCGACGTCGCCCGCCTCGTCGCGGGCCGCCCGTTCTTCGTCCGTCAGGAACTCCTGTCCCGCGAGGTCGTCGGGCCGTTCGAGCGGGGTCGTCGTGGTGTTCGTCCAGCGTCCCTGCAGGTCCGGGTCGCCCCACGCGGTGCGGGGTGCGGCCCAGCCGCCGGTCTCGTCCGCCCGCGTCTGCCCGCCGGCGCCGACCGGGGCCAACCCCGCGACCGCCATCACCGTAATCGCCGTGCTCGCCGCCGCGAGATGTCGATGGGTCATTCCTGCCCTCCCTGCTCTCGGGGCTCGCCAAGCAGCCTTGTAGTTCGCATGATGAATCAGGACCCGGCCGCGTGCAACCGGGGACGGCCTCTTGATCCGACGCCCCTCCGAGGCTCGTGGCAGCGCCTCGCGACAGGTTCGCAAGGCGTCGGTGCGGACGCTTCCTCGCGTCGTATCGCGGGATCAGAACCGTGCGCCCAGGGTGGAGGTGGAAGTGTCGGCCGATCTCCCTGCTCTCGGCAAGGCCACTGCGCCCGTCCCCGGATCCCGCGGCACAGGGTCCTGTTCCCACACGACGTGAGCGTCTGGCAAGCGTCCGGCCGGCCTGAACGTCGTCTCGCCCGCCGGGAAGACCGCGTCGCGGGGTGGGCGCCGGTTGCCACGGACGCGCACGGGATGGCTGTCAGGCGCCCGCACCACACTCACCGGCAGGTGAAGTTCCCGGCCACCCAGTTCGCCGGATCGTCGGCCCCGCCGGCCGGTCCGGAGTAGACGGCGCGCTCGGGGAAGGCGCAGACGGGGCGCTCGTTGTCGACGACGCCGCCCGTCGCATGGGTGGCGACGAGGGCGTCGGGGGCGACGCCGCGCTCGACCCAGTCGACGAGGGGCGCCAGCCGGTCCCAGGTGTCGGGGCCGGCGCCCCCGCGGCAGTGGTTCATGCCCGGGGCCATGAAGAGGCGGGCCCGGTCTCGGGCGGCGGCCACGTCGCCGCCGAACGTCGTGTCGATCACGTCGCGGTAGTACTGAACCGTCGGCTGCGGCACGACCAGCGCGTCGGCCCAGCCGTGGTAGACGATGAGCTTGCCGTCCTGCTCGAGGAGGAACCGGGAGAGGTCGGGGTCGACGGCGTCGGTGATCCCCTTCATGACGTCGCCCTTCCCGGCCGACACGTCGTCGATGTCGAACTCCCACCACGCCCACTCCGGCGGGGTCACGCCGCGGTCGGGCGGTGTCGCCACGTCGAGCAGGTCGGCCGGCGCGACGCCGGGGTCGGTGTCGTAGAACAGGTAGTTGAGGTGGTCGCCGCCCAGGCGCACCGCGCCGGGGGCGAAGCCGTTGCCGGTATAGGGCACGAACAGGCCGGCCCACTGCCGCTCCGAGCCGAACGGCTTGCCGGCGTAGACGGTGCGGCCGTGACGGTCGCGCGGTCCGGCGTGGAAGTCGGCCACGGTGCGGATCTGGGCGGCGGTGAAGCACGCGTCGCCGTCGACGTCGCCCGGGCACCGGTGCACGGCGAGGTCGCGGCCGGCGTCGAAGCCGCACGCCAGCGGGTCGCCGATCACGCCGTCGGCAACGCCGTCGTCCGCATCGCACGCCGCGAGCACCGCGTCGGCCAGGATCTCCAGCTTGCGGACGCTGTCGAAACGCCCGTCCCCGTCGGTGTCGAACGCGAGGGCGCCGGCGAAGTCGTCGCGGAACATCCGCTGCAGCAGCCACACCCGCACCGCGTTCATGTCCTGGTAGTGGTTGGCGGGCGCCCCCGCGACGATGCCGTCGAAGTCGTCGGGGTACCGCTGCGCCTCCATCAGCCCCTGCCGGCCGCCGGTCGAGCAGCCCTCGAAGTAGGAGTACTCGGGCGCGGCGCCGTAGTAGGCGCGTACGAGCGTCTTCCCCGCCGCCGTCGTCAGGTGGACGGCGCGGTAGCCGAAGTCGATCTCCGCCTGCCGGTTGTCGTGGGCGAACGACGACCCCGGCTCGGCCCCGTTGTCGTGGCCGGTATTGCTGTTGGCCACCGCGTAGCCGGCCGCCACCCGGTGATCGGCGAAGTCGAGGTCGCCGTCCTTCCCGCCGTCGCCCCACTTGAGGAACCGTCCGTTCCAGTCGCGCGGCAGCGGGAGCTGCACGTGGAAGTGGATCGCCGGGGGCAGGATCCCCTTGACGTAGCAGTAGGGGACGCCGCCCGCATCGGCGAGGCCGGCGTGGAAGATGGTGAGGTTGCGCACGTGCAGCAGGGCCTCGCAGCCGGCGCGCTCGGCGGCGGCCGCCGCCGGCGCCTGCTCTGCGCCCCGCACTGCTCGCGCCCCGTGGTGAAGCCACAGGGCGGGCGTCGCGGCCAGCAGAATGACGAGCATGCGTCGCATGGAGACCGCTCCTTCCTTGAACGGGGAACCGTGGCAGCGCCCCGCCGTTCTACGGCGCAGGCTCCTGCCGATCCGTGGGACTGCCGGCCAGCCAGGTCAGGAATACCCGAATCCGCGTACGGAACATTTCGAGCACGACCGGCAGGCGTTCTTCGAGCGGGCGCATGCGCTCCCCCTCCAGCACGAAGCCGTACGCGTTGCGGAAGACGTGTCGAAATCGGAGGAACTCCCCGAGTGCGTCCACCAGCGCCGCATCGATCACCGCGGGACGAACGCCCGGAATCTCCAGGCTCATGTCGGTGACGAGCTGCCGGCGCCACGGGTCGCCCTGCGGCACGCCGCCGTTCAGCTCCTCGGCGATGCGCACGAACACCCGTTCGATGCCGTTGCAGAAGTCGTGGAGAATCGACCCGCGCGCACGCAACGCGAAGATCTCGTCGTCCCGAGGCGCGGCGGCATTCTGATCTCGAATCCGATCGAGGCTGTCGAGCTCGTGCTCGATCTCCGCGGCCAGCCGGCGCGCAAACGCTTCGTCGGGTGTCACAGCTCGACACCGTCTTCACGAATGATCCGCGGACCTGGATCGAGCTGGGCTGAGCAGCTCTCCAAGCAGGAAGTCTCAGTCGACGAGCGCGGTGTCGGGGAACTGCGCGTACCAGCCGAACCAGAAGGCGCGGTGGGCGGGGACGCGGGGGCGCTGGTGGTTCGGATCGGCGTCGCGCACGAGGGCGCCTTCGGTGACCCGCCAGGTCCCGCCGGCCTCGTCGGCCAGCCGCTCGGGGCCGAGATGCCGCGCGAAGCGGACGTCCCCGGCGTCGTAGACCCGGTTCGCGCCCTCCTCGCTCGTCACCGCGACGAGGTGGCGCCCCGCGAGCTCGAAGTGATGGATGCGGTTCCGGTCGAGGAACCGGGCGGTAATGGCGAGCGGGGCCGGCGCCCCGTCCCGTGCCGGGTCTTCGGGCCGCAGCACCAGCACCTCCTCCTTGTTGGCCAGGCGGTCGTCGCGGCGCGAGACCGGGAACATCAGGTCGTCGGTGCCGAAGTAGCCGCGGTAGGCCGCCCCCTCCGAGTAGTCGCGCCGGTGGCCGGTCTCGAGGGACAGGACCGTCGTCGCGGGATGCCGCCGCCGCCACTCGCCCCAGGTCGTCGTCACCACCGCCCGCGGGCTCAGCCGCAACCCGCTGCCCGCGAGCTCGCCGACCACCGGCACCCCCTCGAACGTGTTCCAGAGGCTGCGGGTCTGGTGGTCGAACATCAGCTTGTTCGAGCGGTAGAGGAGGCCGCTCGTGCCGAACCGCAGGTAGCGGCCCCCGGGCTCGCTCTCGAACGGGATGACGGTGCCGCACAGGGTGCAGTAGACGATGGTCAGCTCGACCCCGCCGACGCGGTCCAGCGCCATCTCGTGCCAGGCCAGGATGCGCTTGGGATAGGCCCGCGCCTCGCCGTTCAGGGCGATGCCGAAGACGACGTGGTCGTCCTCGAGGTAGTCGGCGTCGGCGGCCTCGATCCGGGACGGGTACTCCAGGGGCGGGATGCCGTTCACCCCGACGCCGCCCCACTCGATCTCGTCGAGGCGGATGTGCGAATCGACCCCCCGCGGGAAGAACTCGGCGAAGCGCGGGTCGATCTGGCGGTACCAGAGGCCCTTGAAGAACCCGTGGTCGGGATGCGGCTCGTACGGCCGCCCCCAGATCCACCGCTGCCACGCCTGCAGGTCGGCGCCGAAGCCCTGGCCGGTCTGCTGCTCGAGGAAGCCGATGAGGGTGAAGAAGCGCGCGAACCCCCGCAGGTTGGGCGGGCGCTGCAACCACGCCATGTCCCACACGATGCCCGCATAGCCGTCGCGCCACCGGTCGCCGAGCTGCTCCATGGCGTACTCGGCCTGATCGGGCTCGCCCGCGCCGGCCTGCAGGAAGAGCCGGATATCGGGATGCTCGCCCGCGGCCGGCTGCGCCGGGGCCGCGACCGCCACCGTCAGGAGGATCAGACCCACGCCCGCCGGCGCAAGAAGTTGCTTCACCATGGGATCACCGCATAGGGAACCGATTCGGCGTCAAGGTCAGTCTACACCCGGGTGCGAACCGTTATACGATCGCCGCACCGCCGGCCCCGACCGGGCGCCGGAGATCGGTTCCGAGACACGGAGGTTTCCTCATGCGCCAGTCGCCCTCGATTCTCGCGATGACGTTGCTCGTCCTGCTCGCCGGCGCCGCGACCACCCACGGCCAGCCCGGCGAGGCCGCCGGTCCCTGGCAGACCTACGACACCTCGGAGGGCGAATGGCGCAGCTACGCCGGCGACGTCCGCGGCACCAAGTACTCGCCGCTCGACGAGATCGACGCGGACAACTTCGCGGACCTGGAGATCGCGTGGGAGTGGACCACCGTCGACCGCATGGTGAGCCGGTCGACCCCCGGCGGCGGCGAGTGGTGGGCGCCCCTCGACACCATCGTCGACTCGCTCGTCGCCGACACCCCGGACCTCTACCGGCCCGGCCACCGGCCGATACTGAGCCGGCTGCAGGCGACGCCGCTGATGGTGGGCGGGGTGCTCTACTTCAACACCCCGCTCTCGCAGGGCGTCGCCGTCGACGCGACGACCGGCGAGACGCTCTGGGTCCACAACCCGAAGGGCTACGAGGAGGGCACCCCGACCATGAGCAACCCGTGGTCGCAGCGGGGCGTCGCCTACTGGACCGACGGCGCCGGCGACGAGCGCATCTTCTGGGGCACGGGCAACGGCTACCTGATCTGCGTCGACGCGAAGACCGGCCGGTCGTGCCCCGACTTCGGGGACGGCGGCAGCGGCCGCGTCGACGCCATGGTGGGGCTGCCGCGGGCCAGCCGCGACGAGCGCGACTACCTGAACGCGATGCTCTTCGGCATCCACTCGCCGCCCATCGTGGTGCGCGACCGGGTCATCCACGGCTCGCACGTCGCCGACCGCCGCATCACCAAGGAGGCGGTGCCGGGCTGGGTCCGCGCGTGGGACGTCCGCACCGGCGAGCACGCCTGGGACTTCCACACCGTGCCCAACGGCACCGACGAGTTCGGCGTCGACACGTGGCTCAACGACTCGTGGCGCTACTCGGGCAACGCCAACGTGTGGTCGATGCTCGCCGGCGACAACGAGCTCGGCCACGTGTACCTGCCCACGGGGACGACGACCAACGACTACTACGGCGTCGACCGCCTCGGCGACAACCTCTTCTCGGAGACCCTGATCGCGGTCGACGTCGAGACCGGGCAGCGGGTCTGGCACTTCCAGGCCGTGCACCACGGCCTGTGGGACTACGACTTCGCCACCCATCCGAACCTCGTGGACGTGACCGTCGACGGGCGCGACGTCAAGGCGATCGCGCAGGTCAGCAAGCAGGGCTTCGTCTACGCGTTCGACCGCGTCACCGGCGAGCCGATCTGGCCGATCGAAGAGCGCCCGGTGCCGACGGAGACGAACATGCCGGGCGAGGTGGTGTCGCCCACGCAGCCGTTCCCGACGAAGCCGGCTCCGTTCGACTACCAGGGGCTGGTCGTCGACGACCTCATCGACTTCACGCCCGAGCTCCGCGCCATGGCCCTCGAGGCGGTCGAGGGCTTCCGGCTCGGGCCGCTGTTCACCCCGCTGGACCGTCCCATCGAGGGCGTGACGCTGGGCACCGTCATGCGCCCGCCCCCCGGCGGCACCGCCGGCTGGTCCGGCGCCGCCGTCGACCCCGACACCGGCATGCTCTACATCCCGTCGCGCAACCAGCCCGCCGTCGTGTCCCTGTACCAGCCCGACCCCGCCCTCGGGGCCACCGTGCTCTACACGCACGGCGCGCCGGAGGCCGACCGGCTGGCCGGTCGCGCCCAGCGCCGCACGCCGCGCATGCCGCAGGGCCTGCCCCTCGTCAAGCCGCCGTACTCGCGCATGACCGCCATCGACATGAACACCGGCGACCACGCGTGGTGGGTGCCGACGGGCGACGGCGACCGCTTCCGCAACCACCCCCTGCTGCGCGACCTCGACCTGCCCCCGCTCGGCGGCGACAACGCCATCAACGGGCCGCTCCTGACGAAGACGCTGTTGATCTACTGCCTGACGGCCGGAGGGACGGGCGGCGGTCCGCGCATCGTCGCCTACGACAAGACGAACGGGGCGGAGCTCGCGTCGGTGGACCTGCCGTCGGGGGCCATCGGCACCCCGATGACCTACCAGGTCGACGGCCGGCAGTACATTGCGCTGACCGTGGGCGGCGGGCCGAGGCTCATCGCCTTCGCGCTGCCGGATGGGGAGTGACGGTGAGCCTGCAACGACGCCCTGTCGATCAATCGGGCACGAGAGGGCGACGGACGTGATGCCGCCTGTGAGAGCGCTGTAGCGGTCCAGGTGTTGCGTGTGGGTGGCTGGGCCGTTGGCCGGCGTCGTCCCTACTTCGCGGGAAGGGCCATGGCGGTGTCGATCTTGCATAAGGAAGGCACGGAGTTCGCCCGCGCAGTCCGCGGTGTAGAACTGCGCGGACCCCGAAGGGTGGGTTGAGCGGGCCATCGGAGCCACAGGCGACAATCTCCGCGCCGGCGCGCGAGAGGACCCGCGACCGGCGTCCTGTCGCCCCGACCTGGCGCTGGTGCCCCGCGACCGAGCGAAGCGTTGGACCCCATGGTCACGAGAACCACCTCTGAAGACGCTACCGATTTCGTCGCACCGGACGACCTTAATTTCGATCTGTCGAACCCCCGGTTCGCCGACGAGGAACGGTTCGCGACGGAAGAGGACATCGTGCGGTACCTGACGCAGCACGTGGATGTCGATGAGCTGCTGCAGTCGATCCGATCCGCGGGGTACGTCGACTTCGAGCCGCTGATCGTACAGCGCGAGGGCAGGATCGTCCTGGAAGGGAACCGCCGGTTGGCGGCGCTACGGCTCCTCGGCGACGAATCTCTCAGGGAGAGACTGCGGGTTCGCCTGCCCGAGGTCGACGATCCCAAGGCGCCCCCGGACCGCATTCGCGTCAAGTGGGTCGACAACCGCACCGACGCCCGCGACTTCATCGGGTTCAAACACATCAACGGACCGTTCAAGTGGGACGCGCTCGCGAAGGCCCGATTCGCGGCCGAGTGGTTCGAGAGCGGCGGGAACATCGCGACAATCAGCCGCACGCTCGGAGACAGCCACAACACCGTGCGCCGCCTCGTCAACGGGTGGTACGCCCTCAAGCAGGCGAGCGAAGACGGTTTCGACAAAGAGGATCGCTCCAAGACCCGTTTCGCGTTCTCGCACTTGTACACGGCGCTGACCCGCGCGTCGGTGCGCGAGTTCCTGGGCCTGACCCCGGAGGATCTGTCGGCGCCGCCAAGACGGAACCCCGTTCCTCCCGAGAACCGCAAAGAGCTGCAGACGCTCATGTCGTGGCTCTACGGCCAGGAGCGGCGCGGCGAGCCGGCCCTGATTCAGAGCCAGAACCCGAATCTGAATCAACTCAGCGACGTGCTCGGGAATACCGAGGCGCAACAGATGCTGCTGGCCAAGCGGGATCTCCAGGCCGCCTTCGAACGTGTCGAACCCCCGTCGTCGCGGTTCTCGGAGGCCCTGATGAAGGCAGCCAAGCAATGTGAGGATGCGATGGCCGTCTCCGGCGCCTACGATGGCGATCCGACGCTGTACCGGGTCGCCGCGAACATGAACGAGACGACCGACAGTCTCGTCGTCGTCATGCAGGCCAAGACCCGCAACAAGGGCAAGTGATGGCGGCCATGTTCATCACGCCGCCAGAGCAGAGTCACACGCGGAGCGCCAATGCCGACTGGATGGAGCTTCAGGCCCTCCGAGCCGCCGACCTGCGATCGACCGTCGGGGACATCACCGGGATCTTCGACATCAACGACGATGCGCCCGGCGACCGCGCCACAGACGACCCGCACGAGGAGTCGATTCTGGATGCAGGGCGGAACCACCGCATCGACCATGTGTTCGACGAACTGCAGTATCGGGCGCGAGTGCTCGGTGACGCATATCCGTTCGCCGTCGAGACGCATCCGCCTGCACTCGCCCGAATCCCCGACGTCACGTCGACGCCCGGCCGCGTCGTGTATCTCTTCTGCCTGCTGGCCTCATGCCATCCGAGAGAGCCGGCTCCAGCCCGTGGAGCTGACCGCGCCCGCGCAAGCGCGAATCGCCAACGTATTCCAGGTGTGCGCATCCCTCGCGGCGGGGGGCTACATCGTCGGCGACGCGGTCTGCCGTTCGGTTTCCCACGCCCGGGCGGCATGCGACTTCCGGTCCGCGCTCCGCGACACCTACCGGCGATTCGGAGCCGGGGTGGTCCGGCAGACCATACCGGCAGGGTGGCCGACTTCGGCAAAGGACGACGGGATCGACGTCATCGCCTGGCGGCACCACCCGGATCGCATGCCCGGAAAGCTCTATCTGCTCGGCCAATGCGCATCCGGACGCAACTGGCGCGAGAAGTCAGCGGTGGATCGGATACCGCAGTTCCACGGCTGGTTCAGTACTCCGCCTGCCACACACTGGCTGCCGTCGATGTTCATTCCGTTCACGCTGCACCGCGACCTCGCAGACGATCCGACTACCACCTTCGACACGATGCTCGCCAACCGGCACCTTCGCGACGAACAGCGATACGGCATCGTTTTCGATCGATTCCGGATCGCGCACTTCGCAGACGCATGCCTGGGCTCGGCTGCCGACGAATCCGCTGACGTGGACGGCCGGGACCGGTTCAGCGACGTCGAGAAGTGGGTAGAGTCCCTGCTGGAGATTCCCGAATTCATGGAATCGGCATGAGGCATCCACTCCACTCCATCTGTCCGTACTTCGCGATGTTCCCGGAGGACTTCGTCGCACGGCAGATCTACGCCTACACGCGGCGGGGTGATGCGATCTTCGATCCGTTCAGCGGCCGGGGCACGACCGTGTTCGAGAGCCTCCTGCACGGGCGCACGGCGGCGGGCGTGGACATCAATCCCGTCGCCGCGTGCATCTCGGGGGCCAAGGCGGACGCGCCGGCGTTGGCTTCGGTCGAGAGGCGGCTGCATCGACTCGAGGAGATGCAGCGGGAAGCGCAGCCAGCCGCCACGCCCGCCGGCGATTTCTTCCCCGCGTGCTTCCATCCGCGGACGCTCCGGCAGCTTCTGTTTCTGCGGACTCGACTCGACTGGGAACGCGCCCGCATCGACCGCTTCATCGCCGCGGTCGTGCTGGGCTGCCTGCACGGCGAGTCGCACAAATCACGCAATTGCCTGAGCAACCGGATGCCGCGCACCATCAGCACCAAGCCGGACTACTCGGTGCGCTGGTGGGCCGAGAAGGGGTACACCGCGCCCGAGCGGGACGTGTTCGCGGTGGCGCGCCGCATGGCACGCTACCGGTTGCGGCATCCCCGGGCGCCGCTCCGGGGCGTCGTCAGACGTCGGGACGCGCGTCGGGCCGCCGGCGGCTTCCGGAGGCTGCGCGGCTCCGTCGCCCTGATGGTCACATCGCCGCCGTACCTCGACACGACGCACCATGCCGAGGACCAGTGGCTCCGCCTGTGGTTCCTCGGGGGCCCCGAGCGGCCCACCTCGCGGATGCCCGGCGACGACCGGCACACGAACCTCGGGGCGTATTGGCGGTTCCTGGCGGAGGCCTGGGCGGGATGTGCACCGCTGCTACGAGACGACGCCGTGATCGTCGTCCGAATCGGAGGCACCCGCGTCGACAAGGACGATCTCCTGGATGGACTCCGGCAGTCGCTCGCCGACGGGCTCGCCGGATTCGAGGTCCGCACGCTGCATGCGGGCGCCACGACCGCCATCAGGAACCGGCAGACCAACGTGTTCCGGCCGGGAACCACGCGCGACCGATACGAACACGACTTCGCCTTCAGCCTCCAGTGACGCGCAGACACCGTCTCGAGCCGCGTTCCGGCCACCGAGCCGTAGACTGGACGGTCGGTACGGATGGTCGTGACTGCGGCCGCCGGGCGCCGTCGCAACGGCGGGAGCGGGCGCGAACGGCGGGGGACCCTACCGGGGCGGGAAGTGGCTGGGAGGCAGGGATTCGAACCCCGATTCCACGGTCCAGAGCCGCGTGTCCTACCATTGAACGACCTCCCAGCAATGGCGAACGCTCCATTATAGCGTGACCGCGGCTCTGCCGGGGCAAGCGCGATGTCCGCCGGCATCGAGGCGCTCGCCATCCGGCGCCCGGCGGCGGTCAGAGCCGGCTGAGCTGGAACTTCTCCGCCGCCGCGGCCTCGGCCAGCCCCCGTCGAATCTCGTCCGCGGTTTCCGGATCGGGGTCGAGGGCCAGGGCCTCGAGCAGGTGTTGCTCGGCGGCGGCGGGGTCGGCGAACGTGCGCAGCTGGAGCTGCCCCGCCGCGAGGTGGGCGGCGGCGGCGGTGGACGAAACGGGATGGTCGCGGACATGCCGCTCGAAGAGGGCGAGGGCGGCGTGGGGATGTCCCCCGGCGGCCATCCACGTCCCGAGCATCATGGAGTGCCGCTCGCCGAGGAGGCCCCGGGTCTCGGCCGACGACAGCTGGACGTAGCGCCTCGCCGCGTTCTCGAAGTCGCCGTCCTCGACGAGGGCGGCAATGGTGCCGGGCAGCGGGGGGGCGGCCCCGGCCGGCGCGGATCGCGCGGACTGCAGCCTGCGGTTGACGACCCAGGCCGCGAGCAGTCCGACCAGGAACCCGCCGAGGTGGGCCCCGTAGGCGTCGCCGCCGACCCCCGCGCCCGCCGACACCAGGAACGGCAGCAGGTTCTGGACCAGCACGAAGAAGGCGAGGACGGCGCGCGCGGAAAGGCGCACGACGTTCATGAAGAACGGGAACACCATCACCCAGAGCCGGACGCGGTTGCGGGGGAACCAGACGAAGTAGAGGCCGGCGAGGCCGAAGATGGCGCCGGAGGAGCCGAGCAGGGGCGCGTCAGTGCGGCCCGACAGCAGGGTCTGGAACGCGGTGGCGGCGATGCCGGCCCCGACGTAGGCGGCGAGGAACCGGGCCCGGCCGAGCCGGTGCTCGACGTTGTCGCCGCAGATCCACAGGAACAGCATGTTCCCCAGCAGATGGAGGAACCCCGCGTGCAGGAACATCGCGGTGAAGAGCGTCGCCAGGCCGGGCTCGGCCGCCCGGAAGCCCCACCGGTAGACGAACAGGTCGTACCCGGTGATCTGCAGGTACATCGCGGCGACGTCGCCCCGCGAGACCGGCTCGCCCAGCGACTCGACCCAGGCGCGCAGATACTCCTGGACCCTGGGGTCGGCCCATTCGGGCCGCTCGAAGCCGAGCGGCAGAGTGATGAGAACGTAGGCGGCGCAGTTGACGAGGATGAGGGCGTACGTCAGCAGCGGCGTACCGGGCGGATTGGGCTCGTCCCCCAGCGGCAGCACGAACATGGCTTCGCGCTGATTCTACCTGCCGGCACGGGCCTGGTCGCCGCCGGCCCTGCCGCGACCAGTGAGGGCAGTACCAGCCGTCGCGCTTCGCCCGGCGTCGGCACGGGCCCGGGCGCCGCCAGCTCGGCCACCACCCATGCGCAACCGGTAGCGGACCATCGCGAGCAACGCGACGTCGGCACGAGCCCGGTCGCCGCCGGCCCTGCCATCATGGACCACGCCTCGGCTGGCCGTCCGAGCCGCGCCCCCACCGGTCCGGACCCCCGGGAACTGCGTGCGGCCCACCGGCCTGGCGGCTTCGCCGCGGTCCGGCGCGGAGCCGCGCGATGACGCGTCGATCGGACGCCGCCCCGCGGAAGCGGCTGACCCGGGCGCGGTTCATCGAGGGCGTGGCCGCGCTCGCTGCCGCCGACCCGCAGCTCGGTCGGGTGGTGGCGCGCTTCGGCCCGCCGCCCTTGTGGACGCGCAAGCCCGGCTACGCCGCCCTCGTGCAGATCGTCCTCGAGCAGCAGGTGTCGCTCGCGTCGGGCCGGACCACCTTCGCCCGGCTGCGCGACGCCTGCAGCGGCGAGGTCACGCCCGAAAGCGTGGCCGGTCTGGGCGCCCCGGCGCTACGGGCGGCCGGAGTCAGCCGCCAGAAGGCGGGCTACTGTCAGGGCATCGCCCGCCGCATCGTGGACGGGAGCCTCGACTTGAAGGCGCTGGGCCGGCGGGACGACGACGCGGTGCGCGAACGGCTGACGGCCATCCGCGGCATCGGGCCCTGGACCGCGAACATCTACCTGATGACGGCCCTCGGCCGCCCCGACGTCTGGCCCGACGGCGACCTCGCGCTGGCCGCGGCGGCGCAGCAGGTCAAGGAGCTGCGGGAACGGCCGGACGCCCGCCGCCTGCGGGAGATGGCCGAGAGCTGGGCGCCGTGGAGAACGGTCGCCGCCCGCATCCTGTGGCATCACTACCTGTCGGCGCGGGCGGGGGAGTGAAGATCCGGCGGTCGCCGGCCGAACCGGGAGTCGGCGTGCGTCGACGCCGGGAAGCTTCCAGCGGGGCCTGCAGCCGCAACGGCGACATGGCGGCGCCCGCCGAGCCCGGCAATCGGCGCCCGCGGCTCCGATTGCCGGGTGAGAAGGCCCGGTCACTGGGTGAGGCCGGCGCCGCGGTAGCTCAGCGAGGCGTCGTACTCGAGGACGGTCCGTTCGACGCTGGTGACGACGCCGGTCAGCTCGCTCAGGGCACGGGCGGCGTCGGCGTCGCCGAAGGCCCGGAGAATGCCGCCCCGCGACAGCTCGTCGTAGTTGCGCAGGTTCTCGACGATCTGCCAGACCACCGGCCCCGGCCCGAACTGCCGGTGGTAGATGCCGAAGATCACCCCGGCCTGCCGGAAGCTCTCGTGATTGTCCCGCAGGAACGCCTCGAACGCCGGCGTCTGTCCGGGGGCGATCTCGAGGTTGGTGACCCGCGCGATGGGCAGGCCGCTGACGTCGTCCGACTCCACGCTGAGGTCGCCGCGGTAGAGCACCGCGTAGCTCTGGCGCGCGTCGGTGTACTCGCGCAGCCTCTCGAGCACGCGATCGAGCTGCCGCGCACTGCGGAACCCCTGGGCCATGGGCCCGCCCGCGTCCAGGCTGAAGAAGCCGGCGAGCGGGTGCACGAAGGTGCGCTCGTAGAGCGAACCGAACGCGCCGGTCACCCACGCCGAGCGCCACGGCACGCCCGCGCGTTGCAGGGCGGGGTTGATCTCGTCCTGGTAGAGCTCGCTGAAGTCGTCCAGCCGGTCGGGCTTGACCTGCACGATGTCGACCTCGTACCACACCTGCTCGCCCTGCGCCCGGGCCTCGGGCGCCGTCCCGAGCGCGGCGAGCGCGAGCACCAGGCTCGCTGCCTTCCATTTCTGCACGTTCATGGTTCCTTCCTCCTCGATTCCCGAAGCAGCCGCGAGCGTCCCGAGCTCTACGGCGCCGAATCCGTCACCACGACGTCGACGTGCGCCGTCGTCCAGCAGCACTGGTCACCGCCGCCGCCGTCGCCGGAGATGTCGTTGCCGGTGGCCATCAGCCGGTACCGGCCCGGCTCGGCGAAGGTCGCGGTGGTCAGCGTCTCGCCGCCGCCGACCTCGTCGAACGTGTGCCTGAGCTCGGGCCCCGCGTCCAGCCCGTCCGCCGCGAACGTCACGTCGCCCGGACCGCGGTACTTCTTCCAGATCAGGCTGAGGGGAGGCCGGCGGCGGCCGGCACGTTGCTCGGGCTCGATGGTCAGCGGCCGGTCGGTCACCGTGGCCAGCAGCCCGAGCGGCTCGCCGACCGTCGTCGACCAGGTCGCCGCCACCCCGTGCGGCGGCCCCTGCATCTCAGCCCCGTCAGCCCCGATGCGCAGGGTCGGGGGCACGTTTCCGTTGGCCTGGTTGAGAAACGGGTCGGTGTAGTACGCGGGGTTGGCCCAGAACGCGATCTCGGACAGCTGGTTGTTGACCCGGACCGCCCAGGTCAGCCTCTCACCGGCGCGGTCCTCGGGCACCGTGATCGAGAACACGCCCCAGTTCCGGCCCGGCAGGAAGTGCGTCGGCTGCCCCTTGTCGGCGTCGCCCGGCCCGAGGCGGTTGTCCTCGCCGACGGGGATCTCGATCACCTCGTCGTTCCGGTTGAAGTAGCCGAGCAGCAGCGTCAGGCTGCCGTCGGCATTTCGCGACCACCCCTCGTAGGCGGGCCAGATCGCCTCGCCGGTGCTGCCCCGGGGCTCGAGGGCGAGCGGCGACCGGGGCGGCTGCGCGGCCGCCGACGCCGCGACGATCGCGAGGGCGGCGGCGACCAGAACGGTCACGAAGCGGGACAAATGCATGGGAAGCGCTCCAACTCGCTGAACGGCGTCTTCGCGCGACGCGCTCGTTCCGGAAGCCGTGGCCACGCCGTACCGGCGGCGCAAGCCCGGCTGCATTCGATACCCCGGCCGGCCGGGTGCAACACGGGGTTGCGGGCACGGGCTTCCGGCGCCGCTGCTTCCGGCCCGACCGGCCCCCCAGAGACGCGAAAGGCGCCGCCCCGTCGTCAGGGCGGCGCCCCTCTCCGGAATTTCGACGCGCCTACTCGCCGCCGCGCGCGGCCAGCGCCTCTTCGCGCTTCGCGACCTCCGCGGCGTAGTCGTCCTCGTCGAAGTAGGTCACGTTGACCCACGCGTGCGCCATCTCGTCGACGGTGCGGTCGCCGTAGCCGACCCAGACGTCAGGGTCGGGGTTGGCCCGATTCGCTGACGTGTTGTCGTGCCACGCGGTCACCTTGATCATCGTGCCCCGGGGCAGCAGCGGCGCCGAGTCGTCGTCGTACACGTAGGTGTTGTGCCAGTTGAAGTTGAAGTCGCCCACGTGGCTCAGGAGCTGGCGGCGCCCGGTCGGCAGAATCGCCTCCATCGACATCGCCTTCCCGCGCAGGTGCATGTGCGGCTGATAGCTCTCGATGCGGGCGCCGCGCTGCAGCGGGAAGAAGCCCTCGGTGACGGAGATGCTGTTGGGCGGGATGTCGACGCCGCCGGCCCCCATGACGTGCAGCACCTGCCGGTGCTCGGGGGTCTGGTCCTTGGGATAGAGGTAGACGCCGAGCTGCGCGCTGTCGGTGATCTCCTCGCCGACCGCCGAGTAGTGGATGTCCCACTGGATCTCGGAGTCGGCCAGCATGAGCTTGCCGGCGCCGGGGCGCATGATCTCGCCCTGCTTGCCGACCGCCCACTCCATGAACGTGCCGGCGGTGCGCGACCGGTCGAAGCCGGCGGCGGCGTTGGCCTGGCGAATCGCCGGGTCGGTCTCCTCCTGCACGAGCCGGGCGATGGCGTGGTGGGTGATCTTGCGGCCCGCCACCGTCTTCGGGCGGATCTCGATGGCCCGGGCCCAGCGGTCCTCGGTCAGCCCCGTCGGCGACCGCGGCTTCCACCAGGCGTCGTTGGCCTCGGCCTGCATGGTGAAGGGCGCCGACTCGATGACGAGGTCGGGCGGCCCGTCGAACCGCTCGGCGAAGTACCACTTCGACTCGTCGGGCCAGTCGACGGGGGCCGGCATGTCGGCGGGGTTGCCGCGCGGCGCGCCGCCGTCGACCCAGCGGACGACGGTGTCGATCTCGGCGTCGGTCAGCGACCGGTCGTTCTGGAACGCCTGGATGCCCACGGTGCGGTCGATGTGCCACGGCGGCATCTGGCGGGTCTCCACCCGCTCCCTGATGGACCGCGCCCACGGCCGCGACTCCTGGTAGGTCACGAGCGACATCGGCGCGATCGAGCCCGGCCGATGGCACGCCTCGCACTTGGCCTGGAAGATGGGGGCGACGTCCTTGGTGAACGTCGGCACCGCCTCCTCGGCCGCGGTCGCCGCGGACGGGGCGACGGCGACGACGCCGGCGGCGAGCAGCAGAACCCCGAGGCCTTTCCACGTGCCGTTCTTCATCGCCTTGTCCTTTCCACGTCTCCGGTTCCGTTCAACATTCGTCCGGCCCCGTGCAGGCCGCCAACCGGCCCCCGGGGCTTGCCGCGTCGGAGGCTCCCGCACCAGCGAGCCTCCAACGCCACCGCAAGTTCGCCCGGCCGTTCCCCCGCTCGAGCTGCGCCCGCGAAACTCCCGACGCGACCGCAGTTCGCGCGGACGGCTCCCAAACCATCAAACGCCACCCGGGCGAGCGGCGTTTACCGTCGTTCGGGGCGCGAGCACCCACTCCGTCGCGGGCCGCCCGACCCGCAACTCCGCGCGGACCCGGCGACGCCGGTCCGGTGACCGCGGGTACCGCGGCGACCAGGAGCCCGTGGCCGAAGAGCCCCGCCGCGTCCACGCCGACGCGCGGGGTTCACCGCGGGCTACCGTTCCCCGCGGCGCTCGGCCTGGAACCGGTCCCACAGCGCCGCGCCTTCGACGTGCAGCCCGTCGCCGGCCGAGACGTCCACCCCCAGCTCGAGATACCGGTCGGACGCCCCATCCCAGGCCGGCCACGCCGGCAGCCCGGGGCCGTTGGGGTCGCCGGCGGCGGCGAACCGTATCCAGTAGGCCCGCATGGTCTCCGACAGCCCGGTGTCGACCTCGGTGAAGTCGCCGAGCGGAGACAGCCCCAGCGGCCGCTCGCCGGGCTCGTCGCTCGTCGTCAACGTCCCGAAGACGTAGACGAGCTCGGCCGCGTGGTGCGCCCCGAGGGCCTCGCCCCAGGGGGTCGGAGGCACCCGCGTGAAATGATACATCCACACCGGCGCCACCGCCGCCTGGTCTCTGGCGTGCGCCCGCACCGGCCCCGCGAAGTACAGGTCGTGGACGAGGTAGTCGAACCTCTCCCGCACCGTCTCGGTCGTCGCGTCGTAGTGGGCCAGCAAATCGGCCGCCAAGTCGTCCGGGTAGACCGACTCGACGTGCTCGACGAAGGTCTCGGGGCCGTCCATCGAGAACCCCCGCGTCATCAGCGAGCCCTCGTTGCCGTTCATCCCCACCACGAGGGGCACGGGATGCTGCCGGCCCCCGGCGTACATGGCCAGCGGGTCGTCGGGAATCGCCCAGCCGTCGACGTTCGGCGCCCAGACGTGGCCGGTGCGCAGGAACGGGCTGCCCGCCCCCGCCCCGATCGCCGCGAGCACGTCCGGGGCCGAGGCCGCGCGCATCGCCGCGAGCGCGCCCTCGGGGTCGAGGTCGCCGGCCCCGAGGGCGGCGGCGACGGCGGTCCCCTGCGCCTCGGCCGGGGTCAGGTCCCCGGCGTCGCCCTCGAGGGGCCGGTCCCAGCCGTGAATCCAGTTGCTCTGGGCGATGGCGCGGTGGAACAGCCCGCGGGACTGCGGCATCAGCATGACCGACATCACCGCCCCGCCCCCGGCCGACTCGCCGAAGATGGTCACGCGGCCGGGGTCGCCGCCGAACGCCGCAATGTTGTCGCGCACCCACTCGAGGCCCGCCACCATGTCGAGCAGCCCGTAGTTGCCCGAGGCGCGGTGCGGCGACTCGGCCGACAGGGCGGGGTGGGCGAGGAACCCGAAGACGTTCAGGCGGTAGTTGATGGTCACCACGACGGCGCCGTCGGCCGCGAGACGGGAGCCGTCGTATATCGAGGTCGAGCCCGAGCCGCCGGTGTAGCCGCCGCCGTGGATCCAGTAGAGCACGGGCCGGGGCTCGGCCGTCTCCGCCGGCGCCCACACGTTCAGGAACAGGCAGTCCTCGCTCTGCCCGACGCCCTGGCCGCCGCCCTGGACGCAGATGGCTCCCGCCTCGCCGGCGTCGCGCACGCCGTCCCAGGGGACGACCGCGGCCGGGGGACGCCAGCGCAGCTCGCCCACGGGCGGGGCGGCGAACGGAACGCCCTTGAACGCGACGACGCCGTCTACCGCGGCCTCCGTCCCCTGGACCAGGCCGCCCGTGACCGCTACCGGCGTGTCGGCCGTCAGCCTGACGGCGGCCGAGCCTCCCTGGGCGGCGGCGGGCGCCGCGCCGGCCGCGAGCAGCCCCGCGGCCAGTAACCCGATGGTGAAAGCGGGCCTTCCTCTCCGCATCGATCTCCTCCTTCGGCGCTGACGGCCCGTCACTGCCCTTCTTCCGCCGCCAGGTCGCGCCTGACGGCGCCTTCCAGGATCACCGCCATCGAGTAGTTCCCCTCATGGCACGCGTACTCGAAGATGGGGTCCGGGTTGCGCTGCATCGGCACCTCGTAGGTCCACGGCCGGGTCCACGTCGACGGGTCGTCGACCGTCACCACGTAGCGCAGCACGTCGGCCCCCTCGCGGATGAAGCGCTCCGTCAGGTGGAGGTCGGCGCTCGCCCCGCCCCGCATGAAGCTCGTCTCGCGCAGGAAGTTCACCGTCTCGACCACCAGGGTGTCGCCGTCCCAGTAGCCGCGCGAGTCGCCGGCCCATTGCCGCAGCCCGGTGTGGGGGCGGCCGTCGAGCGGCACGACGCGCGGGTTGTGGTTCATCTCGTTGTAGATGACCACCGTGTCCGGCGTCTGGAAGAGCTGGAAGTTGTTGTTGTAGCCGCCCGGGGTCATCGGCGGCCCCGAGTTGAACCCGGTGATGCACCGCACCTGCAGGCCGTTCGGGCCGAGGTCGTCGACCCATCCCCCCGGCGTCGGCTCGTGCGCGCCGGTGTTCGCCCGCGCCTCGGCAACCGCCGCCCGCGCCGCATCGGCCTCGGGCGTCAGGGCGGGAATGCGCCCGTCGGGCGGGTCGACGACCAGCGACGTCCGCCGCGTCGCGATGACCGAGGTCCCCCGGTCGAACCAGAAGTTGTTGTACGACCCCGGCGCCCCGTCGACCCCGCGGTCCACGTTCCCGCTCGGGTCGACCTCGGTGCGCCGCGCGTCCCGGGCCGCGAGGTCCTCGTTGCGCGCCACCGCCGCCTGGCCGCGCTCGGCCGCTTCTTCCTCCGTCAGGAACTCCTGGTCCCCGAGGTCCCGCGGCCGCTCCATCGGGGTGATGGTCCGGAAGTCCCACACGCCCTGCAGGTCCGGCGCCCCCCACGCCGTCCGCGGCGCCTCCTGCGCGCCCGCCGTAGCCACCGCCCCGCAAACCAGAACCGCCAACGCGCCCGCGAGATGGCCACGCGTCATGAGATGTCCCTCCCTGCCTCAATCCTGCTTGTGTCTCGACACCCGCCGCCTTCGTCCAACCGACGTGCGACCAAACACTGCGCCGAGCCCGCCCTCCAGCCCAAACATGATAGCCCGAGCCCGACGCGATGAGGCGGCAAGACTGGACGGACTACACGATACACGTGTATCGTGTAGCTTCCCGGGCGCATGATTCAGTCGTTCGCCGATGAGACCGCCGTAGACCTGTTCCGCGAACGCAACACGCGTCACGCGCGCCGCCTGCCGCGAGACCTGTGGCGCGTCGCGCAGCGCAAGCTGAAGGCCCTCGACGTGGCAGCCAGGCTGGACGACCTGCGAATCCCCGCCGGAAACCGCCTGGAGCCGCTGAAGGGGACCCGGGCCGGTCGGCACAGCATACGGATCAACGACCAGTATCGCGTCACGTTCCGCTGGGAGAACGGCCATGCCTGCGAAGTCGGAATCGAGGACTGTCACTAGGGAGCCCCACTGGCCGGGACCCGTCATCCCGCCTGGCGAGATGCTGCTCGAGGAGTTCCTCAAGCCGCTGGGACTTCGCCAGGCCGCCGCCGCCGAGCGGCTCGGAATCTCTGCGAATCGCCTCAACGAGGTCGTGCTCGGCAAGCGCCGGATCACCGCGGACACCGCCCTGCGCCTGTCCCGGCTGCTGAACACCTCCGCTCAGTTCTGGATGAGGCTGCAGGCGGACTGGGACCTTCACCAGGCGGTTCGACGAGCCGCATCCTGACCCGTCCGGCCATCTGGCGCCGGAAGCTGTCCCGGCCGATCCCGGTCTTCCCCCGAGCTGGCCGCACTACCGAAGGCGGCCGCGCCATGTACAGGTACAGTGTTACTGCATCCGAGTTCCCTCCGGGAGGAGGCCGCCGCGCATGGGCAAGAGCATGGGAGCAGCCGAGTTCAAGGCGGCATGCCTGCGTGTCATCAGGCAGATGGGCGAGGACGGCGAGCCGGTAACCATCACGAAACGCGGCCGGCCGGTAGCCGTGCTGGCGCCGCCACCGCCGACGCCCGGCGCTCGGACGATTGTCGGCGCGCTACGGGGCACCGTGCCGGGGTACGACGATCCCTTCGTCCCCGCCGCCGATCCATCCGACTGGACAGCGTCGCGATGATCCACGACGGTCCACGCGCCGCTACTCGTCCAGCCCGAACGTGTAGACGGTGTTCCCCACCGCCAGCGTGACGTATTGGGCGCCGTCGACGGCGTAGGTCATCGGGTTGGCGTTGACGGGGCCGCCGAGGGGGATGTGCCAGAGCTCCTCCCCGGTGTCGGCGTCGAGGGCGAAGAAGTAGCCGTCGACGGTGGCGCTGTTCTCGACCGGCAACGTGCCGGTCTGCGCCTCCGCGTCCCGTCCCGCCGCCAAGCGGCGTACTCGTCCTCACCGGCCTTCACGTCCACCACCAGGTCGGACATCTCCGCGGGTCGTAGAGCACGCCCGCCTCCCGCCCGGGCGCGATGACCTGCGCGCCCAAGCCGTGCGCCGCAAACCCTCGCCTGGAAGTGGCGGGCGATGTCGGCGCAGATGCATTCGACCCGCTCCGGGTCTTCAGCAGGACGGCCATGCCGCCAGCCGCCTTCAAGAGCCGTTCCCGTCGAGATCTCCAACTGCGGTCGACCAGTTCCTCCCGCACCCGGTCCTCCACCCCCACCCCCGTGCGCCTCCATCCCCATGTGCGGGCCCCGAGCTCGTGCCATCCAATCCCCAACACCCGTCCCGCCGACCCCTACGCTACCCCCGTCCTCGCGTGCTGGACGACTCCGCCCCAGCCCGGGCGCCGACGAGCGCCTCCACGGTGTTCGATTCCCGAGGTCACAGCGGTTGAGACGCTACATGATGTCCGTGTATCATGTACCCGCTGAGTGTAGCTGTCCGTCGTTCGCCAATGAGCCGGTGAACTTGTTCCGCGGCCGCACCAGACCGCGCCCCGTTCCCCGCGTCCTCTGGGGTATCGCCCAGGGAGCCTGAACGCTCTGGACACCACACCCGGCTCGACGATCTGCGATTTCGTGGCAATTCGCTGGGGTCACTACGGTACGCGGGAATGGTAGATTCCTGATGCACGAGATCTTCGCTCCGATCGGGTTTCCCCCAGCGGACGCCGAGGCAATTTATCCAAAGCGCCACAGGCTCCACTGGGTTGCTGAGGCCACAAAGGCCGTCGCTTGGGCGAGACCCCAATTGTGTATATGTACTGGAAGAGCAATCACGTTCATGGCAAAGCACATCTCGCCCGCGGCAATACAGGCGCTCAAGGAAGCCCTGACGCTCGTTTATTGGTACAAGTCGAACCTGCGCAGCTTCCTCTCCCAATGCTTATCCGACCCCGCGGTCTTGGCGCGCCTCGATTGGTCCGACTACAAGAGGAACATCGTTGCTACACTCGTAGATCACCTCGCCAAGCATGAAGATACCCACCAACGCGACCTAATACGACTCATGTCCGAGGTCTGTCAAGTCACAGACTTCTCTCATCTCCGCAAGCTTGAAGACGGAAGGAACAAGGCAAAAGCGGCAGCCGCTGCGGTCACGGCATTGCGAAGTCAACTAGTCGGTCACCAAGAACTCGCGCAAGAGGCCGAAAAGGCCGAGAAACGGCGCAGAGATGCCCACGTAAAGGTAATGCAAGTCACTGCCGTACAGGAGAGGCTGGAGGCATTCAAAGCTGAGTATTATCAGCTCGTTGGCTCCTGCGAGCCACATCAACGCGGGTTCTTGCTTGAAAAGGTAATTCGCGGCCTGTTTGACCTATTCGACCTGGATCCCAAGGCATCATTCAAGATTACGGGCGAGCAAATTGATGGAGCATTTACCCTCGAAGGCACTGACTATCTCCTGGAAGCCAAGTGGCAGAGCAAGCCAATTCCAGCCAAAGAACTGGACAGCTTGGCCGGCAAACTCTCGAGAAAACTTGAAAATACACTGGGACTTTTCCTCTCGATCAACGGCTTTTCCGAAGACGTCATCAGAGCGTATGCGTCTGGACGCCGATTGATAATTCTCATGGATGGAAGCGACTTGATGGCCGTACTTGAAGGGCGAATAGACTTGGTTCAACTGCTGCTTCGGAAACGACGGCACGCCGCCCAGACAGGGAACATATATCTGCGCATACATGAAATTCTGTAGATTCTGCGCTACCTGTGCTTATCCCACGGGTTGTTGAACTTCGCGGGTGAACTGATTCAGTTCCTCCTATCGGTCGTACCCCTACGTTGACCCCCTCGGCCCCGACCTGGACAGGCACCAATGCGTCAAGAGCGCTGATGAGATGGCGCATATCCACGTGGCCTCAAACCCGCCGGACATGCTGCTCGGCGCTCCAGGAACGCTCTCGCCACCCAGCGTTTGGATCATCTGCCCGCCGCGCCACCGTCTCACGTTGCGCGTGTAGCGCTCGACGAGTCCCAAGCGCAACGTCGTCAACGTCTCGTCCAGCCCTTTGCGGATCCTACCAAAGCCGGGTCGTCGCCAGTCGTCGCCCCCATATTCTGATAGCAATTCACACGGAGTAGTCCACGACATCGGTTTCCTGAAGCCGCTTAGTCTCCTGACGGATCGACTCTTTGGAGAATCGAGGCTTGATGTCCTTGACGATGTCGACAATCTCGTCCAAGGACGACACCCGATGTTTGCGGTTCACGTAAACAATAGTGCTCAACAGTTCCAGGTCGACGGCGGACAGTGACGCGAAATTCCCTGTGACCCAATCGATGTCCCGCCGGTGCTCATCAAGGAATGGACGCGCGCGATCCATGATGGTCTGCGCCTCCGGTCCGAGCCTTATCAAGTACCCATAGCCGTTCGGATACCGCTCGGCCTCGATCGAAAGTACATCGAGCCGCGCGGCGTAGTCCACGTCCGACAGCACTTCCGCATCAAACGGGCCATACGTGTACATGCGAAATCGGTATCCAACCGGCACGTCGCGTACCGCCGTCAACAGGAACAACAGTTTCATCAACGCAGTTCGTCCCAGTGTCCGTTGCGGAGCCCCCTGTACTAGCGCGGCCAACAGTGCTGGCGTGTGCCAAATGGTGTCGTTCATGACGTGCTCCCCAGTTCTTTCTGTACGATACGTCTTCCTCGGTCGGCATTCTCAGGGCGAGCGTACAGCCTGACTTGGCGGTGTGGCGCTTGCTTCAGCTGTTTGATGACCGGCGAGTAGTCGGACAAGGGTCGCACTGCAGCTGAATCCTCGGTTGCAACTTGAATGTCCGGATTCCCGGTCTTGTACCACGACTTCTCGGATCGCTCAACTGCCGCCAAGACGTCTCCAAGTGCGGACCGCAACCTGTCGAGATGCACTTGTGCATCAGCCAAGGGGCTCTCGGGCGATTCCCATATCTGCCGAAAGTGGTGGCGTTGACGCAGCCATTGCCCGTGTTCTCCACCCTTGTCTTCCACAAGCTGTCCCAATACGCGCCAGTCGTCCCACTCAAGGTATGCGTCTATCCTGTCAGGAGGCGGAAAGACGTTGCTCGGCAACATGTGCTCCAGTGCTTTTCGAAGGTGAATGTCAAATGCCACTCGAGTCTTGTGAAAATAGACTTGCGTGAACATGAAGTACCGGGCAAGAATCAACCCGACGGCGGCGTGCCAACCGCCCTTGGTGACAGCCAGTCGACACTCGACGTCATCGGAATCCTCTCGTCGCATCTTCACTACGGTGGCTGTCGCGACGATTCGATCCAGATCGTACCGGCCGTACTGAACTCCGAGATGAAGAGAGTCCCGAAGGAGATAGTCCATCCGGTCGGCGTCCATCTGACCGTCGAGCAACTCCCTCCAGAAAAGGATGCGCCGATTACGGCTCGTTCCGTCAATCAGTGAAGCGATCTCGTCCGACGTGAGCCCCATGTTGTCGTTTGACGGGTGATTCTCGATCACGTCCTTCAGTCGGTGGCGGATAATCTCGGCCGAGTATTCTTCGTGGCTGTACTTCTTCTTCGCTGTCGGCCTATTCGGCAGCAGATCTTCAGACGCGTGCGAGAATGGTGCGTGTCCCGTATCGTGCAGAAGCGCTGCGAAGCGCATCAGCTGCCGGTCCCTGCTCGTTCCGACGCCATCGGCGTCGTAACCGAGGTGCGACTTTAGGACGGCCCCCGACCGTTGCGAAATGGCGTTGTACATGCGCGTCACGACATGCATGACACCAAGGCTGTGCTCAAAGCGCGTGTGTGTACTTCCGGGATACACATAGTCCGTCCAGCCCAGTTGCCGGATCCGCCGAAGTCGCTGAAACGCGGGATGGTCGATGACCGAGCGTTCCCAATCGTTCACTTCGATGAAGCCGTGGACGGGACACCGGAACTCGTACGTTCGCTGAGAGGCGGGCTGGGTCATGGCTTGTCTTGGCGAGACAACACGAGCCACGAGAATAGACAAACAAAAGGCGAATGTCAAGTGTCCTGACATCATACCCCCATCACTCCAGCCCAAGCGTCCCAGACGAGCACGCGCCGGCGGATGGCCGAACCCGGTCACGGCAGCGCGGGTCCGACTCCCACACGACGCGGCCCCACGGGGTTGAGCGAGAACGGCGGGCGGGCGATGACGCAGTCGAAGGGTGGCGAAGGCGCCGGCCGCGTCGGTTGAACGCGGGGCGGCGGAGCGTGTCGTTCTGCCCGATGGGAAGTCCTCGACGCCATGCAGCACGGGTTCATGCGCGCGATTGGACGAGGTGGTCAGGTTCTTGTCCTCGCCGACGGCGGACCGGACACCGCCCCCCGCACGGACTACTCGTCCAGCCCGAACGTGTAGACGGTGTTCCCCACCGCCAGCGTGACGTACTGCGCGCCGTCGACGGCGTAGGTCATCGGGTTGGCGTTGACGGGGCCGCCGAGGGGGATGTGCCAGAGCTCCTCGCCGGTGTCGGCGTCGAGGGCGAAGAAGTAGCCGTCGACGGTGGCGCTGAACACGAGCTCGCCGGCGGTGGCGAGGACGCCCGAGCGGGCGCGCGGCTGCATCTCGAACTCCCAGCGGATGTCGCCGGTGGCGGGGTCGATGGCGCGGATGGCGCTGCGGTAGTTGTCCATCGGCTGGGGCGACTGCACGCCGCCCGCGGTGTAGCGCTCGCCCTCGACGTAGTCCTCGTCGCGCAGGAAGAACTCGCCCTCGCCGTCGAACGAGTTGACGTAGAGCAGCCCCGTGCGGGGGTTGAACGCGGGCGACCACCAGTTGGTGGCGCCGCCCGCGGTCGGGGCCACCACCGTCCCGTCGGCCGAGGGGAACATGCCGGGCACCCGGATGGGGCGGCCGGTCGAGTCGAGCCCCTCGGCCCAGGTCTGCAGCGCGAACGGCTTGCCGAGGAGGAACTCGCCGGTCGCCCGGTCGAGGGTGTAGTAGAAGCCGTTGCGGTTGGCCCAGAGCATCGCCTGGCGCGGCTCGCCGTCGAGCTCGATGTCGGCGAGGACGGGAATCTGGATGGCGTCCCAGTCGTGGACGTCGTGGGGCGTGAACTGGAAGTACCACGCCATCTCGCCGGTGTCGCCGTCGAGGGCGAGCACCGAGTCGGCGTAGAGGTTGTCGCCGAGCCGCATCTCGCTGCCGTAGTCGGGGCCGGGGTTGCCGGTGCCCCAGTAGACGAGGTTGAGCTCGGG
This sequence comes from Vicinamibacterales bacterium, assembly GCA_965207675.1. Classification (GTDB taxonomy): domain Bacteria; phylum Acidobacteriota; class Vicinamibacteria; order Vicinamibacterales; family UBA8438; genus JAJEEA01. Next base: position 646,528 of record CBDBMY010000010.1, on the reverse strand, counting down.
GTCGTACGAGCCGGTGATCCACGTCGGCGAGCCGCCGGTGCGCCACGAGTCGCCCAGCCACGTCCGGTTGTCGGGGTGGTCGGGCCCGGGGATGGTGTAGGTGCGCCACTCGCGCTCGCCGCTCTCGGCGTCGTAGGCGTCGAGGAAGCCGCGGATGCCGAACTCGCCGCCGGCGATGCCCGTCACCACCCGGTCCTTGACGATGAGGGGCGCCGCCGTCTTGCTGTAGCCGCCGCGGTAGTCGGCGACCTCGGCGTCCCAGACGAGGTTGCCGCTGCGCGCGTCGATGGCCACGAGGTGGGCGTCGAGGGTGCTCATGTAGAGGGTGTCGCCGAGGATGGCGACGCCGCGGTTGTTGCGCCCGCAGCAGATGCGCAGGTCGTCGGGCAGGGGGTGCTCGTAGCGCCACCAGGGGCGCCCGGTGGTCGCGTCGACCGCGGTCAGGTTGCTGGGCGACTCGGTGATGAACATCACCCCGTCGACGACGAGCGGCGTCGTCTCGTTCCGGTCGAGCTGGCGGATGCTGTAGGCCCACTTCAGCTCGAGGTCGGCGACGTTCGACCGGTCGACCTGGTCGAGCCGGCTGAAGCGCTTGCCGTCGAGGGTGCCGCTGTACATCAGCCAGTTGTGCGGCTCGTCGGCGGCGTCGAGCAGCCGCTCCCAGGTGACGGGCGCGAACTGCGGCACGCCGCCGCCGTCGGCCGGCTCCTGGGCGACCGTGAGGAGGGTAGAGGCGAACAGGAAGGCGGTGGCGAAGATGGCAACCCGTCTCATGGCTTCATGCTCCTCTGGATTCCCCTCACTGCGGCTCGGTCAGGGCGGCCACGAACTCGCGCACGCGGCGGGCGTTGACGCCGAGGTCTCCGCCGCCGACGCGCGACAGCGAGCGGACGTCGACGCGGCTGCCGGCCTCGCCGTCGGCGGAGACGCGGACGACGACGTCGTCGGGAAAACCGAACCAGAACGAGCGGTCCGTCGCCTCGATGCGCAGGGCCGCGGCATCGTCGGCCAGAAGCTCCCAGCCCATCTCGCCGACCACCGCGAGGGCCCGGTCGAAGGCGTCGGCCGGCGCCACCGGCAGCATCGCCGGCGCGAGGTCGGGAAAGGCGGCCCGCTGCTGCTCGGCGACGGCGGGATCGTAGTCGGTGCGGCCCGGCGCGTTCAGCGGGACCGCGGCGACGAACGCGGGCGGGTCGTCGGTGTCGGTGGTGATGTCGTGGATGGGGGGCGCGCCCCCGCCCGAGAGCAGCGCCGCCAGGGGGAAGGCGCCCACGACGACGACGGCGGCGAGGGCGACGGCGGCCTCGCGGTCGCCAAGCCCCGTCCGCCGCACCATCCGCAGCACGAGGAGAAGGCCGCTGACGGCGGCCGCGAGGAAGCCGCCCGCGAGCAACAGGAAGGCCAGCCCCAGCGGCGCGCCGACGCGGTAGACGAGGGGCGCGAGGACGACGGCGGCGCTGCCCGCCGCCGCGACCCGCGCCGCCCGGGACTGCATCTTCATTGCGCGGCCATGCCCGTGTAGGTGAGCTTCTGCGCGCGGCGGCCGCGCTGGGCCTCGGCCGTGTAGAGGTTGCCGTCGCTGTCGGTGTCGAGATGGTGCAGCGCCTGGAACTCGCCCGGCGCCGGGCCGTTGGCGCCGAAGGTGTCGAGCACCTCGAGGGTGGCCCGGTCGATGACGTGGATGTGCGAGTTGCCCTGGTCGGCCGAGTACATGAACCGCTGCTCCGCGTCGGGCGAGAACGCGAGGCCCGCCACCGTCGAGGCGCTCTCGGCGCCCTGGTTGACGAAGCCCTGCGTGCGGTAGATGCCGTCGAGGTCGAACACCTGCACGCGGCTGTTGCCCCGGTCGGCCACGTACACCAGCCCGTCGGCGGAAACCTCGATGCCGTGCACGATGCCGAACTGCGACGGCCCCCCGCGGTCGTCCGGCACGCCGGTGCCCTCGGACGTGTCCATCGGCTCGTTGGCGAAGGCGCCCCAGCTGCGCCTGTACTCGCCGGTCTCGGCGTCGAACACGACGACGCGCCGGTTGCCGTAGCCGTCGGCCACGAACACCTCGCCCCCGTGCACGAACGACTCGGCCGGCCGCATCGGGCTCGCGGTGTCGGCGTTGCCGCTGCTGCGGGCGCGCCCGCCGATCTGGAGCAGCAGCTCGCCCTCCGCCGTGAACTTCAGCAGCATGTCGTCCGACTCGGGGGCGGCGCCGTTGCCGCCGACCCAGACGTTGCCGTCGGGGTCGACGTGGATGCCGTGCTCGTTGGCGGGCCAGTCGTAGCCCTCGGCGTCACCGCCCCAGGCGCGGACGAACGTCCCGTCCTTCTCGAACGCGATGACCGGCGGGGCCGGCGTCCCCTCGTCCTCGCCCACCGTGCGGGGCCGGTGCAGCACCCAGACGACGTCGTTCGAGTCGACGGTCACCGACGACACCTGGCCGGTCACCCAGTCGTTCGGCATGTTCGGCCACGACGCGTCGACCTCGAACTTGGGCACGCCGCCGCCCTGCGCCTCCGACGCGACGGCGGCCGGGCCGTGTCCCGACCCGGACAGCCCGATGGCGACCACCAGCGCGACGACCGACCACCCGGCGATGACTCTGTTGCGCATGTCTTCCTCCATTCCGAGCGGCGGCCGGACCTCCAATCAGCGGGCGGCGCGGCCGACGTAGCCCTGGAACGTCCGTTCCACGAAGTCGTCCACGCCCGGCACGAACAGGACCGCGAGGACAGTCACCACGAGCGCCCCCGCAACACCCAGGTAGAAGTACTTCATGGGCTCACCGGTGACGGCGGCCCGAAAATCGTCGCCCGCGGTTCCCATTCCTCCAACCCCCTCCAGGAGTCCGTGCCGACTTGCGGGGCGAACGCCGCCTACCGCGGCGCCGCCTCGAACAACCACGAGTCGCCCGACTCCACCCCGGCCCGCGTGAGCTGGGACGGGTACTTGGCCCTGATCGCCTCGGTGATGCCGTCGAGGACGTCGCCCGACTCGATGCGCACGAGCTGCCGCTCGTAGCGCGTGCCGTCGATGCGCAGCACCGCGCGGCCGTCCCGCTCTGCCTGGATCGGCCACTTCTTCCACATCCGGCCGACCGTCGTGCCCATGTAGCCGGACCAGACGTAGAGCCTGCCGTCGTGCTCCTGCACCCAGATGAGCCGCGACCGCGGCGGGTCGAGCAGCTGCAGCTCGATGGTCGGGATGTCGGCGACGAAGCTCCAGTCGGGCTCGGGGCCGGCGTACAGCTCGCCCGCCTCGAGGGGCCCGCCCGAGAACAGCCGGTTCGGGCCGTCGGCGAAGCGTTGCTTGGCGGCGGCGGTGAGGACCGCGGTCACCGGGATGAGCAGCAGGCACACCACGACGACGAGGGCTCGGATGGCTACTTGCATGGTGGGCCCAGTCTACCACCGGCGGGAGCCGGCACGCCGGGCTGCGCGGCGTTCGGACGAATCGTCACCATCTCCGTTGCGGCGCCGAACCCGCTGGCCCGCCGGGCGAGATTCGGGTATAACCGTCGGCATGCTGTTGCGGACCATCGTCGTCGCGACCCTGGCTCTCGCCGCGGCCGGGGCAAATGCTCAGGTGGGCGGCAACCTGGCGGCCGGGCCGCCGCTCGACATTCACCTGGAGATCGCGTCGGGCCCGGACGGCCCTTCGCTCTCGACCACCGGGATCGACCTGGTCACGGGCGAGTACTACCGGCTGAACGTCACGAGCGACGGCGCCGAGCCGTGGCGGCTCGAGGTCGGCGACCTGCTGCTCAACTCGCACCTGCGCCTCGTCACCATCAACGGCATCGAGGTGCACCTGCAGGCGATGGCGTTCCGCGCCATCGAGTTCGACGTCGGCGGCACCGCCCAGTTCAGCTTCACGCCCATCCGGACCGGCGCGTTCGAGTTCACCGTCGGCGACGTCCCCTCGGTGCGCCGCCGGCGCGCGGACGGCGGTCGGAGCGTGACGGGGACGTTCAACGTCCGATAGCGGCTCGGTCGCGGCTCACATTTCCGCCGCGCGGACGCTGTAGTTCTCGTTGCGCCACATCAGCATCCGGCCGTCGGGCATCTCCTCGAAGACGAACGCCTCGCCCAGGTCGCCGTTGTCGCGCACACGCCGGAAGGTGCCGTCCTCGACGTGGCGGAGGTGGGTCAGGGCGCTCAGCGGGTTGTCGGTGGGCAGCGACAGCACGTGCAGATCGCCTTCCCGGACGAGCACGGCGCTCTCTCCCCCGAGGGGCCGCTGGTAGGTGCCGGTGAAGCGCTCGAGGGTCTCCCGGGCCGTCGTCGCGCCGCTCTCGGCGCCCGCGGGGGCCTCACCGGCGGCAGCCTCGCCGTCCGACTTCCGTGCCGCCTCGCGCAGGGCGGGCGCGACGATGTCGTAGGCGGTCTGTGCGAACCGGCGGGCGTTGACGCCCTGTCCGTTGGTCATGAACGCGGTGGCGACCTCGTCCTGCGGGCGCAGCAGGAGATGGCTGCGGTACCCCGGGCACGAGCCGCCGTGCCCCACGAAAGTGTCGCCGTCCGACTTCCACACCGAGAAGCCCAGCCCGTAGGTGGTCTCGCCGTCGGGCTCGAGCCAGTGCACCCGGTGCATCTCGCGCAGCGTGTTGGGGTCGAGCAGCGCATCATCGCCGTCGAGCACGCGGAACTGCCACGAGGCGAACCGCGCCAGGTCCTCCACCGTCGAGACGAACCCGGCCGCGGGGCTGATGCCGCGCACCTGGTACTCGGGGACCAGCTTGCGCTCGCCGTCGCGCCCCCGCGCGGTGTAGCCGCTCGCGAGCCGGTTGCCCCGGAAGCGGTCCTCGTGGTCGGTGAAGGTGCTCGTCATCCCCAGGGGGTCGAGGATGTTCGCGCGGATGTAGTCGTCGTAGGTCTGCCCCGATGCCGCCGCCACGATCTCGCCGGCCAGGGTGAGCCCCAGGTTCGAGTACTGGTAGTAGGTGCGCGGGGGATACAGCATCGACTGCGTGGACAGCCTCGCGACGATCTCCTCGTGGGTCGGGAAGGGATAGTCGGGGCCGGTCCAGTACGGCGCCTTCGCCTCGCGCGGGAGACCGGAGGTGTGGGTGAGCAGCCCCTCGACGGTGACGGGGCCCGCCTCGGCAAAGTCGTCCTGGATATCGTACCAGTCCAGGTGCTTCGCCATCGGGTCGTCGAGGTCGACCCTGCCCTGGTCGCGCAGCTGCAGCGCGCCGACCGCGGTGAAGAGCTTCGAGATGGAGCAGATGGAGTACATCGTCGACGCCGTCGCGGGCTCCTCCCGCTCGACGTGCGCGTACCCGTACCCCTTCGCCCACACGAGTTCCTGGTCGTGCACCACCGAGAGGGACGCGCCGGGAATGCCGCCGTAGGCCTGCGCCGCGTCCATCCAGGTGTCGAGCAGATGAAGGGCGTCGGCGACGTCGGGATCATCCGCCAGCGGCTGCTGGGCGTGGAGCCCAGGCGCGGGAGCCAGGACGAGCGCAAGCGCGGCGGCGGCCGCGGTGATACGGGACGCCGGCCGAAGCGGGATGCGGGGTGTCTTCATCGGAGTACTCCGGACTTGGCATGGACGCTGTCGGTCACCGTGCGGGGCGCGAGGCTCCGCCGCCGGACCAGTACGAGGCCGCAGTGTAGTGCGTGTGCTCTGTCGCGACAACCGACTAACCGCGTTTCTCGAAGGCGATGTTCCAGGCGCGCGAGGTGCTCACGGTGAACCCGGAGACCGCGCCCGCGCCGTCGCGGCGAAAGGTGAAGGACCAGCCCCGGGCGTAGAAGCCGTCGGCGAACGTCGGCGCGAGCGGAATGCGGCCCAGCTTGCGGTTCCACAGGACGAGCCGGCCGTTCTCCACCCGGAAGGTGTAGCCCACGGCGAGGTCGTCGCTGTAGTACGACCCGGCGTAGGCCGCGAGCGCCTCCGCCGACGGGCTGGCGGGCGGCACACGGCTGTAGACGGGGCGGGACGGATCGCCTACGCGGAGTGTCGGCGGCCGGCCGCCGGCGGCGGGGGTGAACGTCACCTCGGTCGTCCCGCCGAGAAGGAACCGCCCCCCGCCCGCCGGGAGCAGCGACTGCTCCGCGCCGGCCCCCAGCAGGCGCAGATCGTCGCCGCGCGCGACGACCCTCAGCGGAACGTCGTTCCCCGGACGCAGGTAGTAGCCGGCCAGGCTGGCCGCATCGGCCGTCCCGCCGCCGGTCTCGCCGCGTCCAGGCGACGGCGCGCGGGGACGCGGCGGAGCGGATCGCGGGGTCGCCTCCCGCATCGGGGCGGCCTCGGCGGGCGCCGGCGGCAGGAACACGTCGGCGACGTCGCGCGCCAGGCGTCCCGGGGCGGCGCGGTCGGTGTTGCAGAGCACCGCGACCCCGAGGTCCTCGTCGGGAAAGCGGAGAAACTCGCTGCGGTAGCCGGCGTCCGTGCCGCCGTGGCCGATGGTGGGCCGGCCGCGGTGGGTCCCGTGCACCAGCCCGAACGCGTACGAGAGGCGCGCGCCGTCGTCGAGCGCGCCGTGCGCCTGAAGCTGCCGGAGCACGTCGGGGCCGCCGACCTCCCCGCTCGTGAAGTTGCCGTTCCAGCGCGCGAGGTCCTCGACCGTCGTGAACAGGCTGCTGGCGCCGACGATGGCGAAGTCGGGGATGCTGAGCCGGTAGCGGCCGAAGCCGTCGCGCGCATAGGCGTACGCGCGATCGCGGACCAGCATGGTGTGGTCGTCGCGGAACACGGTGCGCGTCATCCCGAGCGGCCCGAACAGCCGCGCGCTCGTGAACGCGCGTAGCGACTGCCCCGACACCCGTTCGACGACGACGGCCAGCAGCGTGTAGCCCGAGTTGCTGTACAGGTAGTCGCTGCCGGGGGCGAAGTTGAGAGCCGTCTGGCGCGACAGCAGGTCCATCACGTCCGACTGCCGGATGACGTCGCCGCCCCAGCGCCAGCCGGCCATCTGCAGCATGGCCCACTGGTCGCGGACGCCGCTCGTGTGGTGGGCGAGATGCCGCAGCGTGATCGGCCTGCCGAAGTCGGGCAGCTCGGGCACGTAGCGGCGGATGTCGTCGTCCCACGACACCTCGCCGTCGGCCACCAGCAACGCGACCGCCAGCGCGGTGAACTGCTTCGACACCGAGGCGACGTGAAACACCGACGACGGCGTGATCGGGACGTCGTACTCGAGGTTGGCGTCGCCGTACCCCCTGGCGAACACCACGTCGCCGCCCCGCATGACCGACACCGCGCAGCCCGGGGAGCGCGGTCCCGTCCACGACGCGAAGAGCGCGTCGACGCGCGGCCCCGGCCCGTCGCGTTGCACGGTGCCCGGCAGCACCGCGGCCGCGAGCACCCCGATCGCCGCCACCGCTCCGATGGCGAACGTGAACCGCCAGAGCAGCACCCTCATCACGCGCAGGTTAGTCGACCCGCGCCGCCGTCGCAACAGCCTGCGAGGGGTGCGTGACGCTCGACGCTACTCCACGTCGATCCGTATCCGGCAGTGGGTGCTCGGTCCGAATCCCGCAGCATCGTTCATGGCGTGCACGTGCACCCGGTCGTGGAGCCCCCGGGAGGCGAACACGTAGTCGTACTGGAAACCGCTGACGATGCCCTCGTCGAGCATGCGACGCCGCTGCTGGCCGGCAAGACACGTGGGCACGTTCCTCGTGTCTTTCGGCAAGCCCGGCGGGAGGGGGTCCGCCCGTCTGTCGGCATCGGGCCATTGGGGTCCCATGAACTCCAGGCCCAGCGCCTGCATCCTGTCGAAGACGGTCCGCGCGCGGACGGGATTCTCCATTCTGCTGTTGTCCGCCGCACGGTAGATCGTGCCGAGGTCGCCCGCCGCCAGCAGGCGGTGCGACGAGGGATTCGTGTGGGTGATGAACGCCGAGACGTCGGAGATGATCCGGTGGGCGGAGCCGTCGGTGTAGGCGTAGACGGCCTGGCCGCCCCGCGGACGGGCGCGCTCGGCCTGGGGGTGCGGGTACAGCCAGCGTGCGTGCATCGAGAACACCAGGAACGACTCGAGGGCCGGCTTCCCGCCAAGCAGCGGCGTGACGCGCGCGACGGCGAGCGTGCGCGCATCGCTGACCGCGACGGTGTCCAGCGGCATGCCGTCGCGTTCGGCGGCGACGGGCTCGAACAGGTCAACCCGGACCCGGTCCGACAGTCGAACCACCGCGGGCCAGATGCTCGACCGGTTCCAGTTCCAGGGCACCCGTTCACCGGTGGTGTCCGCGATGCGCCCGGCCGCCCCCCTGCCCACCCCCTGCAACAAGGCGACGTCCACGTCGTCCATCTCGCTGAGCTCGGTGAACGCATCGGCGCTGCGGTTGATGTTCCAGCACACCATCCTGACCACGCTGACCTCCACCCGGCAGTGTACCCGCCCGGCCGCCAGCGCGATCCGTCGACCTTCGTCAGTTCCTGCCTCTCCGGACCGCCCGTGGTGACGGGCGCCGGCGCTCGAGTACGTAGAACGCGGTGCCGTCGTCCGTCGTGCGCGCGAGTCGGAAGCCGAGACGCGCGAGCACCGCGCCCGACGCGGTGTTCGGCACGTCGATGGCGGCCCGGACCTCCTTCCAGCCCAGCGTGTCGAAGGCGAATCGGCAGACGGCGCTTGCCGCCTCGGTGGCGAGACCCCGCCCCCAGAAGGCGGGCAGCAGTCCATACAGCAGCTGCGGCTCGCGAGGCTCGAAGAACTCACGGAAGCCCACGAAGCCGATGACCGACGGCTCGGAACGCTGCCGGAGGGCCCAGAGCCCGCCCCCGCCGCTCCCGAACCGTTGCTCGCTCGCCCGGATCTCCGTCGTCACCCAGTCGGCCGACACCGACTTGCCGTCGAGCAGGTAGCGGCGCACGTCGGGATCGCGGAAGACGTGCAGCAACGAGCCGGAATCGGACACCCCGATCGGCGCCAGATCCAGACGTGCCGTGCTCCACCGCATGACGGCTCTCACGGCACACTCCCTTCGCGCGCTCGGGCCCGCTCGCGCGGCCGGCGCCGGCTCGCGACAGACGTGCGGCTACTGTACATTGGAACCGGCAGCCCCGACTCACACGGGTCAACGAGATGAGACCTACAGCGGCTCCTTCGGGCATGGATGGGACGCCCGGCGAAGCCGCCGAGGCGCAGACCCGCGTAGCGGACGCCATCGAGAAGCTCCTGCGGTCGATCGACCGACCGGGCGACTTCTGCGTCCACGGCCGGCTGCTGGCGGCGATGCCGCGGCTGCGGGTGAAGGGGGCGGGCGCATTGTCGTTCCCGGTTCCCGAGACCCAGATTCGAGCGCTCATAGGGGCGGCGGAGCCAGCGCCCTACGGCAAGGGAACCGAGACGGTCGTCGACAGGTCCGTTCGCAACTGCTGGCAGATCGGGCCCGAGCGCGTGCGCCTGGCGGGCGCCGCGTGGCCGGAGACGTTCGCCGACATCCTCGAGACGGCGGCGGTCGGCCTCGGCTGCGCCCCCGACCGGGTCGACGCCCGACTCCACCGCCTGCTGATCTACGAGCCGGGCGGCTTCTTCGCGCCCCACCGCGACACCGAGAAGGCCGACGGCATGATTGCCACCCTGTCGGTCTCGCTGCCCACGGCGGGCGGCGGCGGCGAGCTCGTCGTCCGCCACCGAGACCGCGAGCGCACCCTCGACATGACCACCGGCGAACCGTCGGAGCTGACCTTCGCGGCGTTCTACGCCGACTGCACTCACGCAGTCAGGCCGGTGACCGAAGGCCACCGCCTGTCGCTCGTGTTCAACCTGTGTCTTCGCCCCGGTGACGACGAGTCGCCCCGGGAAGCCCCGGACTACACGGCCCAGGTCGATCGTCTGGCGGAGCGGCTGACCGAGTGGAGGGCCTGGGGCGGGACCGACAAGGGGACCGACAAGCTGGTCTGGCTGCTCGATCACGACTACAGCGAGGCCGGGCTGTCCTTCGACGGGCTGAAGAACACCGACGCGGCGGTCGCGCGCGTTCTCACCGAGGCGGCGGGACGGGTGGAGTGCGAGGCGCACGCGGCCGTCGTTCACATCGAGCAGTACGGCGGCGCGGACTACACCGGCCACGGCTGGGACTGGGGTGACGGCGAGGACGAAGAAGAGTGGGAGATGGGAGACGTCGACGACAGCCGCGAATGGCTGGACGGCTGGGCGCGCCCCGACGGCCGCCGGCCGCGGTTGGGCGAGATCGAGCTGCTTGCCGGGGAGCTGCTCCCGCGCGGCGCCCTCGACGATGCGACGCCGGACGAGCAGCGGGTGCACGAAGCCTCGGGCAACGAGGGCGTGAGTGTCGAGCGCGCCTATCACCGCGCCGCACTCGTCCTGTGGCCGCGGTCGAAGGCGCTGGAGATCGTGGCGCGGAGCGACATCGCGGGCGCCGTCGCCTGGGTCGCCGACGAGGTCGACCGGCTTCCGGACACCGGGAGCGGACGCCCCCGGCAGCTCCTGAACCGGCTGATCGACATCTGGCCCACCGGCCCCTACGACGAGGACGCGCAGGCTCGCTCCCTGGCGCTGCGGCTGCTGCACTCGACCGGAGACGAGAACCGGGCCGCGCGCTATCTGAGGAAGGTGGTTCTGAAGCGCTACGACGGCAGCGAGAACGAACCGTTGGCGCTCGTCGTGGACATGGTCGGACCGTCGGCCGCCCGCCAGTTCCTGACCGGGCTCGCGGCGGCGCATCTTCGGCGTCGGCCGACGGCCACGCTGGCGCTCGTCCGGTGCCTCGACGAGACGCGCGACGAGTCGTCGCGCGGGGCCTGGAACCGTGCATTGCAGGCTGCCGTTCGCGCCATTCTGCGGACGTTGCCCGCGTCGCTGCCGTCAGAGCCGCGGCGGCGTTCCTTCGAACCGATGACCCAGGCGCCCGAACGGTTCGGGGTGGAGGCCGTCGACGATCTCTTCACCCTCGCCTGGCGCCGGGGGTCGACGGCCGAGACCGCGGCGGTGGCCGAGGCCGTCGCAGGCCGACCGGAGGTCGTCGCGCCCGACCGGACGCTTCCCGCCGTCCTCGCCCGGCTTCACGGCGAGGAGGGCGCGGCCGGCAGCGACGCCTTCGCGCTGCTGTGGCGCCACGCGGCCGACTTCCTCCTGGCGCGCAGCGCAAGACCTCCGGAGGAGCCGCGTGACTGGACCATTGCCGCCGACACCGGGTGCCGATGCGAGCACTGCCGGAGACTTCGGGACTTCTGCAAGGACCCCGCCGCCCGGGTCGCGAGGTTTCCGCTGCGCAAGGAACTGCGCCGCCATCTGCACCAGACCATCGACAGCCGCGGGCTGGACATCGACCACGTGACCGAGCGACGCGGCAGCCCGTTCACCCTCGTGTGCACCAAGACCCGCGCGAGCCACCGGCGGCGGCTCGCGGAGTACGCGGACGACATCTCCTGCATGAGGGACCTGATCGGCGCGGCGCCGAGCGGAGCGCAGGCTGCGCCCTGCGCGCCCGACCTCGCCCGGCTGCACGAAGCGGTGGCCGCCGCCGGGGGCTGACGAGGGGACCATGCCCGGGGCGACGCCGACCGCGACCCGCCGGCGGCGCGGCCGGCCCGGTGGGGGACGCGAGCGGGCGGTGAAGCTGCTCCTTGGACCAGAATCTGTCACCGCGGCTCACCGACCGCCACACCTGGACCGGTCTCGTTCGACTTCGCGCGGTCGGTCCGGCGGCTCCCATCATGGAAAGAATCGGACCGCTCAGACGCCCGGCTCGCGTCCCGAGCCAGGCGACAGGTGATCGAGGTCGAGCGGGTCGCTCTCGACGTACTCGCGACCGGTCAGGTCATCGAGCGTCTGAACCACCCCGTCGACGCGTGTGAAGCGGCCCTCGGGCCGGACACGTTGCAGCCACAGGTCGAGGTAGTTGTCCCAAGTCCGCCCGGCAAAGGTCGGCGCGGCATCGTCGCGAACGAACAGGAACAGCAGAGCCACTTCGGCATCCCGCCAGGAGGGCTCGGCCCGCACTCGAATCTCGCGCAACGCGCGAAGCGCGCGCCCCTCGTCGCTCTGCGCATCGTGCTTTCTCGACATCCGGCGCGTCAGGCCCGACGCCAACTGCACGAAGTCATCGGGAAACGCCACGCGGCTTCGGTTGCGGGTCAGTGCGAGCCGGAGAGTCCGGGCCTCCCCGTCGTCATGTGTGCCAGGGACGCGGCGCCAGTCGGCCACGACCGCCTTCTCCACGGTCATCACGCGATCGAGGTCGGCAACGAGACCCTGGGGCGCGGTTCCGGGAAGGAACGCGTAGTTGGGTCTACGCCCACGTCGGATCTCCGCGAGCCGGTCGGCGTCGACCGCCACCAGCGGGCAGACATGGATGAATGGCCGGCTTCCGCAGGCCCGGACGATATCGCATGTCTGCGTCACGACGGCGAACCCCTGCACCTGAGTCTCCGCGGCGTCTGCGCCGTCGACGGCCGCGACCGCGGCCGCCTCCGATACCGGAGCGCGGGGGTTCAACCGGAACAGGAACACCTGGTCGCCCAGCACACAGTCGCCCTGCCGCCACGACGCGAGCGCCTCGTCGACGCGAACCCGGTGCGCCGCGTCGATGCGAGCGACAGCGGATGGATGAGCCTCATCCTCTCGATTCACGCCGCATGTTCCTCGTGGCGCCGGCGGCGCGACTGCTCCCGGCATCCCGATGGACCTGGTCGTTCATCGCGTCGATCAGGTTCTCGGGCGAGGGCGGTGTGCGCTCGGCCCGGGCCTGCGCATCGAGCTCGCCCAGCTCGACACGCCGACCCCGCTGTCGGCGACCGAGCCGCGCACTCGCCTCCTCGAACGCCCGCGACATCAAGAGGTCGAAGGGCGCGTGGCCCGCGGACACCGTGAGCAGCGCGGCGCGGTTGCTCCTGGCGTCTCCCCGATCGGCTTGCCGCACGATGTCGAGCACCTTGAGGAGGTGCTGCTCGTTCGCCGCATTCATCGCTCTGCCGCTGGCCCAGAAATGCACGCTACGCCGCGATACCCCGAAGAGCTGCCCGAGCTGCTCCCATGTCAATCCCGAAATGCGGCGCAACTCCGAGACCGCGCGGCTCGTGACATCCGACGCAGTCGCCGTGCCTCGGTCCGTCTCCGCGGGCGCGGTCCAGGAGTCACGACCCGCTGTCCGTTGGCCGTCCCACGCGAACGGTTCCGGCCACACGCCCATCGCAGCAGTGGACGAAGTGCCGTCGACCAGCGGTTGCCAAGCTGCAATGATGACCGCGATGGGTGTCAGCGACCCGCGAAGCCCGTATCCAGTGAATGCGCTCGTGTCCGCCCTGCGCCGCGGGGCGCGGGCCTCGGGCGAGTCTTGCAGGTTCACGACACTCCTCCGTAGCGGCGATGGAATTCGTCGGTGACGACCCAACGGAAGAAGCTGTAGATGCGTTCGGCGAGCGTCCTCGCGCGTGAGCCGATCGACTCCACGTCGAATGCGCTGGACTCCCGCCGGAAGGCATCGATATCGAGAATCCAGCTCGGCTCGTCGACGGGATCGACCGCGGCCGGGTCAACCGTGCTCCGCGCGGGCACGCGTCCCCACCGCGCCCTGAGCTGGCCGTTGCTCCCGGGCAGCCGGAACAGGGTCTGGGAAACCAGCTCGTGCGCGTCGTCGGCCAGGGGCGTCGCCAGGATTCCCGCCACCTCCGGCCGCACGAGCTGCGGCAGGGCACGGAGGTTCTCCCCGAGGATCCTGTCGATGTACCGAACGCCGAGGCGATCGACAATCCGTGGGTTGACGTGCTCGTGGAGCTCGGTCAGTACTCGGCGGAACCGGTCGAGGAAGTCGTCGCGGTTCGTGTACCGCCACGTCTCGATCGCGAGGAACTCCGGCGCGAGCGTCACCCGCCAGGTCCCGCTCTCGTCCGTGAACCGCCACGACACGTCGGACCGCGTGCTGAGCGGGCCCTCCGGTCCGAGCACGACGCTGCGGCTCTCCTCCGGCCTCAGCGTCGGATAGTCGTTGCGGATCGCCTCCTGAAAGGGGCCGATGAAGCTGCGGTTCTCCACGGACGCGATCAACGGATAGCGCACCTGCGCGATGACGCGCACCAACGGTGCTGCGTCCAAGGGAATCTCGGCCGGTGGGGGCCCCTTCAAGGGAGTCTCGGTCGCGTGCACCAAGTTGATCTGTCCTCCGACCAGCGGTAACTCAGCCAGACCAGTGTACCGGATGTGAAGAACAGTGTGAAGCAGAGCCTGACGGACAGAGGATGATGGGTAGGCTGAACCGGCGAAGCACCTGGATTCGGATCACGGGTGGAGCCCGGAACCGGCAGCCGCGGCCAGCCGCGCGGCCGGTGGCCCTCGCGTGGCGGTCCCAAGACCGCCCCGACCGGGCTGTTCGAGGAGGCCCGTAGCCACCGCAGGCTCCCCTTTGACGATCACTTTCCGGCCGAAACGATCCACAAGGGCTGTTGTGTGCAATACGTGAGCGGCAAGCACCTCCCTGCCGCGGGCGGCACCCACGGGCTTCCGGAGCCTGCCCATCCGGCAACCGGCGTCGTCGACGGCACTCCTCGGTCCTCCGGTTGCCGTCGCTGCTGACGCACGCCAGCCGCCCGCCGCCAGCGGGATCATGCCGTTGAGACAGACCACCGGCCGGTTGTACGCTATCGGGTGACGGCGGCCGGAACGGCTCGCCGTCCGGGTTCGTGCGGACGGAGGTCACGACATGGCGCGACGGCGGGCGGGGAAGCGGGCAGGCGAGGAGGGAGCGACCCCGAACGGGGCCACCGTCGGCCATGAAGCCGAGCTGTGGGCGATGGCCGACGCCCTGCGGGGCTCGATGGACGCTGCCGAGTACAAGCACGTCGTGCTCGGTCTGATCTTCCTGAAGTACATCTCCGACGCCTTCGAGGAGCGCCATGCCGCGGTGCTGGCCGAGTTCGGGGAGGACGCCGCCGAGGACCGCGACGAGTACACCGCCGAGAACATCTTCTGGGTGCCGCCAGAGGCCCGCTGGACGCACATGAAGGCCCAGGCGAGGCAGTCGACCGTCGGCCTGACCGTCGATCAGGCGATGGCCGCGATCGAGCGCGACAACCCCGCGCTCGAGGACGTGCTGCCGCGCGACTACGCCCGGCCCGCGCTGGACAAGCGCCGGCTCGGGCAGTTGATCGACCTGATCAGCAACATACAGGTAGGCGACGAGGACGCCCGCTCGCGCGACGTGCTCGGCCGCGTCTACGAGTACTTCCTGTCGCAGTTCGCGAGCGCCGAGGGCAAGAAGGGCGGCGAGTTCTACACGCCGCGCTGCGTGGTCAAGGTGCTGGTCGAGATGCTCGAGCCGTACCGGGGCCGGGTCTACGACCCCTGCTGCGGCTCGTCGGGCATGTTCGTGCAGTCGGTCGCGTTCATCCGCGCCCACGCCAGCGGCAACGGGAACGGCGGCAAGGCCCGGGCCGACATCAGCATCTACGGCCAGGAATCGAACTACACGACGTGGCGGCTCGCGAAGATGAACCTCGCCATCCGCGGCATCGAGGGGCAGATCGGCCACGGCGACAGCTTCCACAACGACCGCCACCCGGACCTGAAAGCCGACTTCATCCTCGCCAACCCCCCGTTCAACGTGTCGGACTGGGGCGGCGAGCGATTGACCGACGACAAGCGCTGGCGCTACGGCGTGCCGCCGAAGGGCAACGCCAACTTCGCCTGGGTGCAGCACATGGTGCACCACCTGGCGCCGGCCGGCGTCGCGGGGTTCGTGCTCGCCAACGGCTCGATGTCGTCGGGCCAGTCGGGCGAGGGCGAGATTCGGAAGAACCTGATAGAGGCCGACCTGGTGGACTGCATGGTCGCCCTGCCGGGGCAGCTCCTCTACTCGACCCAGATTCCCGCCTGTCTCTGGTTCCTGGCCCGCCGCCGGCCGCGCCGCGGAGAGGTCCTGTTCATCGACGCCCGCAAGCTCGGCCGGATGGTCGACCGCACCCACCGCGAGCTGACCGACGGCGACATCGCCCGCATCGCCGGCGCCTACCACGCCTGGCGTGACGATGCGGACGTCTACGAAGACCTCGCCGGCTTCTGCAAGAGCGCCCCGCTCGACGAGGTGCGCCGGCACGGTCACGTGTTGACGCCGGGGCGCTACGTCGGCGCGGAGCCGCAGCCTGACGACGGAGAGCCGTTCGAGGCCAAGATGCGACGGCTGGTGGCCGAGCTGCAGGCGCAGCAGGCCGAGGGGGCACGGCTGGACGCGGCCATCGCCGAGAACCTGAAGATGCTGGGGTTCGGAGGCGACGAGTGACTGTTCGGGACGAGGACATCCGGCAACGACTCGAGCTGGGCGAGGACAGCCGGTGGGAGTTCAAACAGGTCGAGTTCGCGGGCAACCGTCCGGCCAGCCCCGCCCGCGACGATCTGGCGGACGAGATGATCGCGTTCGCCAATGCGAACGGCGGCGCGCTCCTGCTGGGCGTGACGGATGACGGCCTCGTGCAGGGAATGTCCCGGGAACAGATGGCGGCGCTTGCCGACTTGATGGCCGAAGTAAGTACCAACAGCATCGAACCCGCCCTGCGCATCGACGTCAACCACCGGGAACTCGACGGCAAGGCCCTCGTCGTGGTCGACGTGCCCCGGGGTGACGCCCTGCACGAGCGCGGCGGCCGAAGCTGGATCCGGGTCGGCGCAAGCAAGCGTCGCCTGACCGGCGACGAGCGTATGCGCCTGGCCCAGAGACGGGCGCAGGCCCGCTACCTCTGGTTCGACGAGCAGCCGGTGCCGGAGACCGGTTTCAACACGCTGGATGCCGCGCTCTGGAGACCGCTATTGAGCGCGGAGGGCTCAGCCGAGCCGGAGGTGGCATTGGCAAAGCTCGCGCTACTCGCGCCTGACGATTCCGGCATCCAGCGCGCGACCGTCGCCGCCGTGCTTCTGTGCACGCAGCACCCCGAGCAGTGGCTGCCGAACGCCGCCATCGCGGCGACCCGCTATCGGGGCGCGGACCGCACGACCGGCCAGTTCGATGCGCAGGAGATCACCGGCCCCCTGCATCGACAGATCGCGGAAGCAGTGGCGTTCGCCGTGCGCAACATGCAGGTCGCGGCGCGCAAGGCGCCGGCACGTATTGACATGCCGCAGTACAGCGAGAAAGCGATCTTCGAAGCAATTGTCAACGCCGTCGTCCACCGCGACTACGCGATCCGGGGCAGCCGGATCCGGCTCTCGATGTTTGCGGACCGCCTGGAGATCCAATCGCCCGGCGCGCTCCCCAACACGCTGACCCTGGAGAGCATGGCGCTGCGCCAGGCAACACGGAACCAGACTATCGCGTCGCTGATGGGCCGGATGGGGGTGGGCGAGATCCGCGGCTCGGCGGATCGCCGCTATTTCATGGAACGCCGGGGTGACGGCGTTCCCGTAATCCAGCGCGAGACCCGGGAACTCTCCGGCCAGCCTCCGGAGTACCGGCTCGTCGACGGCGCCGAAGTCCTGCTCGTCGTTCCCGCCGCACCGCTGGCCGCGACATCGTCACGCGTGGTCGTCAACGTCCGGGCCGCGGGACGGCCGTTGCCGGGAGCGGACGTGTTGCTGGTGTTCCCGAACAAGACCTGGAAGCAGGCGGCTACGGACGAGAATGGCGAGGCCGCCGTTGATCTCTACACGACGGAACTGCCCATGACCGTGTTCAGCGCCGCACCCGGTTACGCGGCCTGCCTGGTCCGGGAATGGCATCCCGCCACCGGCGCGCTTGCGGTGGAGTTGCGCGCCCTGCCGCAGGGCGGAAGCGTCATCTTCCCCGAGGCTACGGGCCACCTGCCTGGTCTCAAGGGCAGGCTGAACCCCATACGCGACACGTTGGATCGCACCTGGCTGTATGCGTCCAACATCGCCGTAGCGAGGGGCCGACAGCAGCCCGTCCACTTCGTTCCCGGTGACGAGCTGCGTCTGACCGATGCCGATGGCGTTGAGTGTCTCGTGCGCATCCTCGACGTCGTAGGCCGATCGGCGCTGGTAGAGTACCGGCCCTTCGACTCAACTGGAGAGAGCTCATGACTGTCAGCCAGCTCATCGCGGTGCTCAAGGGCCATCCCCCCGACCTGCGGGTTGTCGTCAACGGGTACGAGAACGGTTTCGACGTGGGCGACGAAGGACTCGTCCGATCTGGATCTCGCTCCCGAAGGTGACGGCGAAATCCCGGCACCCAGCCTCACCGCGCTGGAGTCCGCGTTCGAGGATCTGCCGTACGCGGTGGATGTCGTGGACGTCAAGCGGATTGGCGAACGATTCAGGCGGATCGTGGAGCAGCAGCGCGTCGGGTTGGCCCGGAGCGACGGTCGATGGCCAACCGATCGAAGCAGCGGGCCACCGACTGGCTGGCCGCGGCGATGGCGCGGGCGCTGTTCGGGTCCTGGTTCGTCGATTTTGACCCTGTGCGGGCCAAGATGGAAGGCCGCGACACCGGGCTGCCGCAGAAGATCGCCGACCTGTTCCCGGACCGGCTGGTGAACTCCGAGGTAGGCAAGATACCGGACGGCTGGCCATTGGTGCCGCTGCCCGGGTTGATGGACGTCAATCCGTCAAGGCCGTTACGAAAGGGGATGTCGCGCCGTATCTCGACATGGCGAACATGCCGACACTTGGTCATGCGCCCGATTCCGTCGTCCGGCGG
Organism: Vicinamibacterales bacterium; assembly: GCA_965207675.1. Classification (GTDB taxonomy): domain Bacteria; phylum Acidobacteriota; class Vicinamibacteria; order Vicinamibacterales; family UBA8438; genus JAJEEA01. The sequence goes on along the minus strand of CBDBMY010000010.1, from coordinate 627,983 downwards.
CCGTTCGGCTCCGGGATGCGGTTCGCCAACGAAGTCGACTGTCGTTCCAGATGCGTCCAATAGTCCAGTATCCGCAAGAAGTCTGTGTTCGACATGGCTGAGAGTGACCTCCGACTTGCGCACACGTCGTCCACTGCTGATAGCCTTCACGGCCAACTTCTGCAGCAATTCGTCGACTCGTTTGCAGTACTTGGATGCCGTGCACAGAAGCTGTTGCGTTAGCGGGTCGCGGTCTTCTGCCGGAAGCTTGAATACCAGGAGTCGCCGACCGTGGCTATGCTGGTGTTGATTTCATCGACGACCGGCTGTGTGGTTTGGGGAACCGACGAGCCACACCACGAAATCGGCGTCTTCTACCTTGCGTAGGTAGGCATCCGTAGCGGACTCAGAACTCGCGGGGGTGAACTCAAAGGCCCAGGGTCGGGCGAAAGGGAAGCTCTTGAAGGTCTGGACGACTACCTCTCTCGCCCACTCTAGTTCGTCCGTCATCACACTGCTGATGAAGACGAGCAGATCGGACTCGGACCGCTCCGAGAGCGTCTTCGAACGTGTGTCGTGTCTTCGGCAACTGTCACCACGCTCCGCGGCTGGCTCTAGCCGCCTTGGGACCGTGCAGGCGCCACGGGATGGTCGCGGCGACCGAGGAACCAGTACGTCTGTTGGTGCGCATATCCATTGACCCGCGGGGCTTGAGGCGAAGGCGGCATTCGGGCGAAACGGCGGTCCGATGTTCCAGCGGAAACCCCAGAATCCGGGCCTCGGAGTGAACCCCAGCCGGAACTGCCGCGGCGCCGCCCCTGAAGAGCGGCGTGGCGCCTCTGCTGGGTCTCTCGGTAGGGTGGTGATGGTGAGTCAGGGGCGAGGGTTGGCATGGAGGCGACCCGACGGCATCGGATACCGCTGGTCGGCACGGCGCGGAGCGGGCTCACGGTGGCGTAGCTCGGCCTGCGATGTAGGGGGATATCGCCCAGTGGCGCGGAAGTAAACTGTTTGCATGCAATGATTTACAGCGATGAAATGGCGGTGAGGCAGGGATTCGAACCCTGGGAAGAGGTTTATGCCCCTTCAACGGTTTAGCAAACCGCCGCCTTCAGCCTCTCGGCCACCTCACCGCGTCGACAAGTGCGGAACCCGCGGGCGCGGGTCGGTTCAGTGATTATACCTCATGCAGCCCGTCGTGCGCCTTCCCCGGGCGGCGACCGCCATCGTCTCGGACAAGCCGCAGACCCACCCGGAACCGCATCCTCGCGGTCCGGACAGCACGCCATCTGGTTTCGCAACCGTCTTCCGCAACGCCGTCCACGAGGCGCGCCTCAATGACCGGCCCGAGGCGCCGGGCACGGTCAGGGATCTGCCGCGGCGCCCGCAGCGGTGGCCGAGCTGTGCCGGGCCGGCGTGACCGTGGTGCTCGACGAGTTCCAGGTCTGTCGCCGCGGGCCGCGGGCCGGCTCCCCTTCCACCGTTACCAACTCGATCCGTGCCACCGCGGCGCACCCCCGCGGTTGCAGGTTCTGCACCGTCGGCCTTTCGCCGCCCGCGTCTTCCTCGCGCCCACGGGGTCGTCCCGCGTTGGCCCGGTTCTTGCGGGTGAAGACACCTCGTCGAGGGCGGCGCCGGCCCGGGCCTCCATGAACCTCCGCGGACGCGGGAGCCGGGTGGAATCCAGATGCACGACGAGCACTACAAGCGCCTCTTCGCCTTCCCCCGCCTGGTCGAGGACCTGCTCCGCGGCTTCGTCGGGGGCGACTGGATCGACGACGTCGACTTCTCCACCCTCGGCAAGCTCTCCGCCGAGTACGTCAGCGACGAGCGGCGCGCCCGCCGCGGCGACACCGTGTGGCGGGTCCGGCGACGAGACGCCTGGCTGCACGTGCTGGTCCTGCTGGAGTTCCAGTCCCGGGACGATCCCGACATGGCTCTCCGAATCCTGGAGTACACCACGTTGCTGTACCAGGAGCTGGCCCGCAACCGGGCCCTGGAACCTGACGGCCGCCGGCCCCCGGTGCTGCCCGTGGTGCTCTACAACGGGGCGGCGCCATGGCGGGCGCCGCGCAACGTGGGCGAGCTGATCGCGCCGGTCTCGCCTTCGCTGGCCCCGTATCAGCCGGCGCAGCGCTACGTCGTCCTTGACGAGCGCCGCGTACGGAGCGACGATGCCCCCGAGGGCAACCTGATGGCGGCGGTGGCGGCGCTGGAGCAGAGCCGGTCGCCGGAGGACCTGCGGCGGGTGTTGGCGGCGCTTCAGCAGCGGACGTGGGCACCGGGCGAGGAGCGTCTGGCGCGGGTGTTCGCGGAATGGGTGTGGCGGTTGGCGTGTCGCCTCGCGCCGGGCGACCCGCCGCCCGCGCCCGTCTACACGCTGGAGGACGTGAGAATGACGCTTGAAGAGCGGGTGAGCGAGTGGCCCCGGCAATGGCTTCAGGAGGGATTGGAGAAGGGCATCGCGCAGGGACTCGAGCAGCAACGGGCCCTCTTGCGCCGTCAGGCCGGGTCGCGGTTCGACGCCGGCGCGGCGGAACGCCTGGCTCCTGTCCTGGAACGCATCGCCGACCCCGAACGGCTGGCCGAGGTCGGCGACCTCATCGTGCGGTGCGAGACCGCCGACGAGTTGCTCGCCCGCGCAGACGCCGTGCAGGTGGGGCGCTCGGGAACCGGTTGACCACGGTCACCACCGCGCTGAGCATCTTCATACGGTCCTCGGGTCGCCGCACCGCTTGCGCGTCAGTGACTCCAGCAATATCCACCTGGAATCTGACGTGCACTCGCGGCAACCGGTCGCCGGACGCGCCCCGGACCGTCACTCGATCACCCACAGCCCCGCCTGTGGCCCCGACAGGTACTCGGGCGGCGCCCCCGCCGTGATCAGCGTGTCCTCCTCCCGCATGATCGAGACCGCCTGCCCGCCCCACTCGGGCACCGGCACGGTGACCGCGAACTCCAGCGACACCCAGTCGCCGTCCTTCAGCGTGATCCGCGGGTGGTCGCCGTAGCGCTCGGGCCAGTCGAAGATCGCCCACATGCCGGCGTCGTGCACCCAGTAGCCCTGGACGTGCGAGTAGACGAGCAGGTCGATGCCGGCCTCGGCGGCGCGGCGCTCGGCCGCCTCCTTGATGGCGATGCCGGTGCGGCCGACCCGCATCTCTTCGAGAATCAGCGCGGCCGCCCGCGACGAGGCCTCGAACGCCCGCACCAGGCCCTCGGGCGGGGCCGTCTCGCCCTCGCGGAGCACGTAGGCCATCTTCTGCTGGTCGGCGACGATGCCCGAGGTGCGGACCCCGAAGTCGACGTGCAGGAGGTCGCCGCGCTCGATGACGGGGTCGTCCGCGTCGTCGAGGCTGACGCCGCCGGGGCGCTGCAGGTCGAGCGAGCCGGGGAAGTTGAACTCGAACCCGAGGCGCTTCCACTCGGCCGTGATCCAGTAGCGCACGTCCATCAGGGTGGTGCGGCCGGGGGTGATGACGTCGGCGGAGAAGGCGCGGCGCAAGATGTCGAACGTCGCCGTGCTCGCCTCGCGCTGCACTTCGTGCTCGGCCTCGGTGTGCGTCGAGGCGTAGTCGACGACGAGGGGCTCGGACGACACGAGGCGGCCGGCGCGGTCGGGGCCGAGGGTCTCGAGCAGGTAGTCCTTGAGCTCGGCCGTCAGGCCGTCGGCCATGCTGATGGTGCGCGACTGGTTGACGGCGATGCGCCGGGGACCTCGCGCGTCGAGGTACTCGCGCAGGTGGGGCATCAGCCCCTCCTCGCCGTATAGGGTCCGGGTGTCGTAGAACGGCCGGAGGTGGCCGCTCAGGTGGGTGCCGATGGCGGTGGTCTCGAGGCCGGCGTCGGCCCCCGCGTCGTAGAACAGGTAGGCGTTGCGGTGGCCGTACCAGCCGGTGACGCCATAGCCGCCGAAGAGCTCGAGGACGGGGTCGGGGGCGTTCTCGCGGCTGAGGATGATCCAGAGGTCGATCTCGTGGCGGCGCATCAGCGGCAGCAGGTGGCGCCGCATCTTGTCGGCCTTGATCGTCCACTCGCGCTCGGTGCGGGCGCGTATCAGCTCGGGCGTGGGCTGCGCGACCGCTGGCGCCCCCGTCGCGAGGACGAGGGCGGCGGCGAGCGTCAGCCGTCGGACTCTCTGGAACACCATCCTGCGCCTCTGGGTTGTGCGCCGGGTAGCTCGCCGTCAGTGTTCCCGACGGCGGTCACCCGCCCTCCCGTTCCGCTGGCGGTCAGTGGAGTGCACGCCGCCGCCCCGGCGGTCGATGCGCCGGATTCACCGCTGTCCGGTCGTGGGACGCAGGCACCCCCCGGTGCGCGCGGATCAGCGGCTGCTGCCGACCCGACCTCGCCGGCCGCTCGCCGGGGCACCGACGCTGCCGTGCGCACCCGCTCACCCTTCGTAGGTGATGCGGTAGATGGCCCCCGCCCGGTCGTCGGTCACCAGCAGCGAGCCGTCGGGCAGGACCTCGACGTCGACGGGCCGGCCCCACGAGCTGTTGTCGGGGTTCAGCCAGCCCTCGGCGAACACCGAGTAGTCGGTGACCTCGTCGCCGTCGAGAGTAGCGACGGTGATGCGGTAGCCGGTGTGCCCGGCCTCGTCGGTGCGATTCCACGAGCCGTGCTCGGCGATGAAGATCTTCTGCCGGTACTCGGCCGGGAACATCGAGCCGGTGTAGAAGCGCATGCCGAGCGACGCCACGTGGGGGCCGAGGACCTGCGCCGGCGGCGTGAACTCGTCGCAGCTCCGCCGGTCGCCGAACTCGGGGTCGGCGATGTCGCCCTCGTGGCAGAAGGGATAGCCGAAGTGCATGTCGATCTCGGGGGCGTGGTGCAGGGTGTCGCCGGGGCTCTCGTCGCCCAGCCAGTCGCGGCCGTTGTTGGTGAACCACAGCTCGCCGGTGCCGGGGTGCCAGTCGAAGCCGACGGTGTTCCGCACGCCGTGGGCGAAGACCTCCTGCCCGCTGCCGTCGGCGTTCATGCGGGTGATGGTGGCGTAGCGGATGTCCTGGTCGGTGTTGTCGCAGATGTTGCACGGCGCGCCCACCGGGATGTAGAGCTTGCCGTCGGGCCCGAAGCGGATGAACTTCCAGCCGTGCGCCCGGTCAGTCGGGAACTCGTCGTCGACGACCACCGGCTCGGGGGGGTCGTCGAGCCGCGACTCGATGCCGTCGTAGCGGAGGACGCGGTTCACCTCGGCGACGTAGAGCGAGCCGTCGCGGAAGGCGACGCCGTTCGGCATGTTGAGGCCGGTGTCGAGCACGTGCACCTCGTCGGCGCGGTGGTCCCGGTCGGCGTCGACGACGGCGTAGACGTCGCCGCGCGAGCGCGTGCTGACGAAGAGGGTGCCGCCCGGCGAGCGGGCCATCGACCGGGCGTTGGGCACGCCGGTGGCGTAGACCTCGATGGAGAACCCCTCGGGCAGGGTGAGCCGGTCGAGGTGGACGTCCTGGGCGGAAGCGGCGCCGGCGAGTACGGTCAGGCCGAGTGCGAGGCCGCAGATGGATCGGTGCACGTGAAACCTCCAACTAGGGAAACCGGGCGATCAGCATACAGGAAGTCCGTCCGGGCGTCCGAGCCGCGGAACCGTGCATTCGTCGGGCGAGCTGGCTGCGCGACAATCGACTGCGCCGCAGGAACATCGCGCCGGCGAAGCTCCCGGCGTGAGTGACCGCAGGGGTCGCGCGGCGGCGCTGGCCCGTCCGGCACCCGTGGCGAACCCCGCGTTGCACCGCACCCGAAGGGGCGCCGGCCAACGGCCGGGGCGCCTGCCAGACACGGCGTGAGGGGCGCCGCCCCCAATCGTCGCGGGCGGCGCGGCTAGACGCCCGACCACCCTCCGGGAACCCGCGCCCGTGTTCGGCGTCGACTCTATGGCAGCGAGGCCAGTATCGCCGCCGCCTGCTGGCCCTCGGCCGAGTTCGCGTCCGCGTCGACGGCCATCTGGAGCCACCGCTTGGCCCCCTCGATGTCGCCCAGGTTCAGCGAGACCAGCCCCAGCTTGTGCAGCGGCAGAACCCAGCGCCGGTCCCGCTCGTGGGCCCGCTGGTACCACTCGGCGGCCGCCGCGCCGTTGCCGGCCGCGAACTCCGCCTCGCCCTGGTTGAACAGCTCCTCGCGGCTGTTGCCCACCTCGGAGGCGTCGGCGACGGCGGGAGCGGCGGCCCGGGGCCGGCCGCTGGCCGAGATGCTCAACCTCACTCCCGACCGTCCGACGCCGGCCGAGGCGTTGGCCTCGGGGTCGGCACCGCGCGGCACCTCCCAGGAAACCGCGTACTGATAGCGGGTCTCGTCGTACTGCCGCCTGATCTCGGCCGCCATCTCCTGGAGCTTGTCGCCGATGATCTGGCTGGGGCCGGGGACCGTGTCGTGCCAGCCGCCGGTGACCTGCGCCGCGTTGTTCGCGACCGCGGTCTGGTAGCCGCCCCCGGACGCCCGGGTCGGGAGCATCAGCATCAGCGAGTTGACGATCGCGCCGCGCTCGAACAGGCGCTCCATGACGGCCTGGTAGCGGCCGTCGGTGGGCGGGTTCTGGGCCGGCCCGTCCGTCGCGACCACCGCGAGGATGGGCCACCGCAGGTCCTCGTCCCAGCGGTCCACGGTCTCCTCGAGACCGGCGAAGAACCCGGCCGCGCGGTCTTCCTCGACGAAGAACTCGCCCAGCGTCTCGATCACCTCGTCGCGGCCGTCGGTGTAGCCGACGACCGGGCGCGGGCGGCCCGACAGCAGAATCAGCCCGACCTCGGCGTCCTCGGGCAGGGCCATCACGAAGTCGGGCAGGTAGTCGCGGAGGTACCGGAAGAACAGCCCCGCGCCGTCCGCGTCGTCGACGACCAGGGCCACCCGAAGCGGCTGGTCGACGAGCTCCACGCGCAAGTCGTCGACACGCCGGCCGTCGTGCTCGACCCTGAAGTCGTCCGCGCGGAGATCGGTCACCGGCTCGCCGTCGCGGTCGGTCGCCTTGATGAACCGTTCGACCTCCTGCGCGTGGGCAACCCCGGACCCGGCCGCGGCCACGAGCCCGACCAGGACGACGCCACAGAGACGACCGAATCGATGGTTTCTCACGAGTCTTCTCCTGCTCTGGATCGACGGGATGTCGAAGGTCTGGAACAGCCCGCTCGCTACGTTCTTCGCTAGCCAGCCCGTGGTGGAAGTCCCGCTGCATTCGAGCAGCGATGCATCCCGCCTGACTGCGTTGTTCGTCGGTTACATATGCCCAATATGCGCCCTCCTCGCCTTGTCAGGCGGGCGCCTCGCTGCTCTCGTTGCAGCGCGGGGTTCCACCACGGGCTGCCAGCCCGCCCATCGTCGCCTGCGGCTCCGCTGGGCGTCCAACCAACCCTCCAGGAGTCCGCGCCGTTCCACGACTCAACTCCTATCGACTACGAGCTCGCGCGACACCGGGTTCCGGCGGAGGGGCTCCCCGGCTCGTCAGGGCTCCGGCAAAGGCTCGACCGCCACCTGGTAGACCTGGGAGAAGGGGGTGCCGTTGTCGTCCACGAAATCCAGGCTCACCGCAATCAGGGCCTCCCGCCCGCCATTGGGCAGCGTATACCACACGTCGAACGCCCGCGCCGTCTCTTCACGCGCCTCGATGCGGTCTTCTCCCGACCGCGCCTCGAAGCGCCAGGTCTCGCGGTCGACGCCGCCGCCCGGGCCTTCCACCGCCACGCTCTCCAGTTGCTGGAGCACGATGCTGTCGGAGGTCAGCATGACGCCGATCTCGTTGTCGGGATGTGCCCGCAGGATGAGATCGAAGGAGGTGCGGTACGCGTACTCCCGCACCGCGCCGTCCGTCACGAAGGTCACCCCGGTCGACGCGACGGCGTAGAGCGGCTCGGGCGCGAGGGAGATCTGGATCGGGTCGTGCCGCGGCGTCACGTCGGTCGGCTCGAGCGGGCTCTCCTGGCACGCGGCGAGCGCAATGCCGGCCGCCAGAAGGCCGATGGGCCAGAATCTCTGCAGCATCCGGTCTTCCCTGGAGCCAATCGCCGCCGAACGCGGCCACGGTGTCGTGCCGCGGCCTCCGACCGGCGCCTCGGCAATCCCTACAGAAGTCCGCACCGTTCCGCGGTGCTCCTAGTGTCCTGCCTGACCATTGGGTTCATACGACATGGCGCCTCTCTCAAGAGCCCGAGCCCTCGGATTCCTGCCCCGATTGGCACGAACCGGCCGAGAATCGCCTTGCCTACCCAGCCCAGGCGGCGAGACAAACGGCAATTGCATAAGGGCATTTGTCAGCCGCGACACTAGAACCCCACCTGCACGCCCGCGCGGACGAACCGGCCCAGCGCGGGGAAGCCGGCCCAATCCTCGTACCGCTCGTCGGTGAGGTTCTCGCCGACGACCGACACGCTGATCCGCTCGCCGAGGCGCACCCTGGCGTACGCGTCCCAGCGCCGGTAGGCGGCCAGCGTGCCGAGGCCGAACACCTCGCTGAAGAAGTCGGCGTCGGTCGCCCGCTCCCCGACCCAGGTCATCGCGCCGCCGGCGGAGACGGGGCCGACGTCGAGGGCGGCGGTGAACGTGGCCTTGTGCCGCGGCACGCCCGGCAGCCGGTCCCCGGTCGCGATGCGGCCCGTGCCGCGGGTGACGAGGCTGTCGGCGAACGTGTACGCCGCGGCGAGCTCCAGCCCCGACACCGGGGTCGCGGTGAACGACGCCTCCACGCCCTGGGCCCGGCTCGACGGCAGGTTGACGTAGCTCGTCCGCGCCTGGTCGAAGGTCGCCGTCGCCACCAGCGGGTCGCGGAGCCCGGCCCGCACGTCCTCCACGAGCTGCCTCCGCGCCGACAACCTCAGCCGGCGGTACTCGGGCAGCGAGTCGAGGGCGGGGATGTCCACGCCGCCCCACACGACGAGGTCCTGATAGCCGTTGCGGAATCCGGTGAGGTCGACCTGGACCCGCTCTCCCCACCATGCGGCGGTCAGGCCGCCGTCGAACGTCCGGCTGCGCGCGAGCTGCAGGTCGGGATTTCCGCGGAACCACAGGGTATCCCTGAACCGCTGCGCCAGCGTCGGCGCCGACGCCGCGGTGCCGGCGCTGCCGTGCACGAAGACGCCCGGCCCCAGGTCGTAGCGCGCCGACGCGCGCGGCACCACCGCGATCGGGTAGGGCCCGTAGCGCTCGAACCGCCCGCCGGCGGTGACCGTGAGGTTGTCGAACACCTGCATGCGGTCCTCGCCGTACGCAACCAGGTTGAGCCGCTGCTGGTCGAACCCCGCGGGACCCCTCGCGGCGGCGTCCATGGCATCGCCCACGGGGTCCGCCGCGGGGGCGAGGGGGTCGCCGAACCGGCCGGCCTGCGCCTCGGCCCCGCCTCCGAAGACCAGGGTATGGAACTCGTCGGCCCGTAGCGTCCACTCGTACGTGAGCTCGGCCGTCTGCAGGTCGTCGCGCAACCCGTCCGCGAGCACGAAGTCGGGCAGGTCGAGCTGCATGCCGACGCGGTCGACCGGCAACAGGCTGACGGCACGGGAATCCAGCGGGTTCAGGGTGTGCCGCTCGGTCCGCGAAACGACGAGGCGCCCCTCGTGCAGGCTGCCGCCCCGGCGCAGCCCCAGCGTCACCCCCGACATCAGCCGGGTGCGCTCTTCCGAGGCGTCCATGTCGGCGCGCACCAGCGAAGTGGGCCCCGGCCGACCGACCGCGGCCGTCTCACCGCGGAACGTGAAGTCCACCGACAGGTTCTCGCGCGCGAGGCCGACGGTGCCGGCCACCCCGGTCCGCATGAACTGGCTGTTCGGCTCCTCGTTGGCGGTCTCGAGGTGCTGGCCCGCGATGCTCCAGTCGTAGTCTCCCCGGCTGCCGGTGGTGGCCGCCTCGTACTGCCGCCAGCCCAGGTCCCCGGTCTCGACGCCCACCGACACGCGCCTCGCCCGGGGGTCGCCGGCGATCTTCGTCCGGCGCTGCACGCCGCCCCCGAGCCCCCCGTGCAGGGTCGACGCCGTGCCGCGGACCGCCTCGAACCGCGCCCACTCCAGCTGCGTCGACGCATCGAGCTCCGCCCCGAATCCGGTGAGCGGCAACCCGTCGGTGAGCAGGAAACGGTCGGCGACCGGCGCTCCGCGCAACCGCACCGCGGTCGGCTGGCCGATGCCCCCGGCCCGGCTCGCGTTCACGCCGGGCACGCGCCGCAGGAAGGTCGCCAACGAGTGGTCGCGGGCCTCGAAGGCATCGAGGTTCTCCACCGCCGTGGTCAACCCCGGGCCGGACCCGAGCAGGCGATCGCCGCCCCGCAGCCGGACCTGGACGTCGGCGGCGCTGCGGAGCGTGAAGTCCCGGCGGATCGTGATGTCGGCAACCACCGTGACCGGGAACGAGGGCTCCACCGCCTGCTCCGGATCGTCGATGGTGGGGTCGTACAGCCCGGGCTGCAGTCCCTCGAGCCGATAGTCGCCGTCGCCGTCGGTCACCGCCGTCACCACGTCGTCGGTCCGGGTGAAGGTCAGCCGCAGGCCCTCGACGGGTATGCCGGCGGGAGTCGTCACGGTTCCCGTCAGCGTCCCGAGGCCCTGGGCGGACGAGGTGGCGGCGACGGCCCAGCCGATGAGGGCGAGTCGGGTGACGCGGGCGAGGATTCGTGATCGGGTCATGGTCGACGGAGTTCACTAAACAGCATACATGGCATCGGTGCTTGGGACGCGATTCGACCCGTCTTGGCCGGACCCGCTCCTCGTCAGGCCCGGCGGCGGCCGGGGACGGCGGCCGCCGACGCGGGGCGTCGGACGGACGGCGGGGGACACGCGTGCGGGCTGCGGGTCAGGGGTAGCAACGGTGCTCGGGAGGTGTCCCGGCCGCCCGCGGGCCGTGTCGGCGCCGCGGGCGGCCGGTGCGCGCAATCAGTATCGGAACAGGTACGAGATCTTGGTGAAGAACGCGCGGTTGGTCCGCATGAGGTCCGTCGTGTAGAACACGGGATTGCCCAGGTACGCGTACTGGCTGTTCGCGCTGTCGAATATCAGGTCGCCCTGCTGGTACCGGTCGTCGTAGCCGATGAAGAACACGGTCCCCGAGTTGATGCGATACGTGAACAGCACGTTCGCGCCCATCGTGCGCTGGAACGTGTTGTACTCCAGGATGTTCCGCAGCAGGAGCCGGTCCGTGAACTGGAAGGTGGTCAGCGCCCGGTAGATCTTGACGTCGAAGATCTCGGTGTCCGAGAAGGGATCGATCAGGTTGCTCGTGCTGATGTTGACCTGCGACTGCAGCCGGCTGAACGGCCGGAGCGACATGAAGACGCCGCCGCGGCCGCCCGTCCCCAGGAACGAGTTCGCGGGGTTGGCGAGGTCGTAGCGCACCTGGTCGCCATAGCTGAAGAACCCGCCGATCGAGAGCTCCCGGATCGTGCTGACGTTGCCGCCGAGCGAGTAGTACTCCTTGTCGAAGTTGATGCCGCCGAACCGCTCCATGTCGCGGCTGTAGCCGGCGTTCACGCGGATGTTCTTCGCGAACGAGAAGTTCACGCCGGCGTTCGCCATCTCGTCCTCGAGGACGTTCTCGAAGTTCCAGTTCCGGGTGTAGTTGAACGACGGCCCCCAGTTGATGAGCCAGCTCTCGGGCCACCAGCGGTAGCCGACGTTGCCGGTGCCGGCCTTGATGTCGCGCCGCCGGACGAACCCGACCGCGGTGTCGAACTCGGGGTCGATGGTGTAGCCGGCCACGAAGTAGGTCAGGTTGCGGCCGTTGCTGCGGAGGCCGACGTCGAACATGTTCCCGGCCGTGTCGTCGAAAGCCCCCAGGCAGCCCTCCCCGCCCCAGGACCCGCAGTCGCGGTTCTGCGAAGTGATGGCCCGGAACCCGATGGACGTCGCGTCGCTCAACCGGAAGTTGCCGTCGAGCCCGCCCAGGCGGCTGTAGCCGCCGAGGAACTCCCGATCGGTGACGATGGCCCCGATGTGCGACTCCGCGTAGAGGTCGTAGCGCACGCGCCCGATGACCACGTCGGCGGTCTTGCCGTACCGGAAGTCGCTGTCCCGGTAGGCGTCTCCGAGGTTGCCCGGCGCCTCGTCGTTGGCGACGAGCACGCCGAGGGTCGTGTTGCCCACCTTGCCGGTGAGCTTGCCGCCGTAGCGGGGGTCGACGATCGTGCGCGTGTGCACGAAGTTCACCGGCCCCGGCATGTTGAAGATCTCCTGCCCCTCGAGGAAGAAGGGGCGCATCTCGGGATAGAACAGCGGGAAACGCTGGTTCACCTCGATCTGCGGGCGGTCGGACTCGATCTGCGAGAAGTCGGGGTTGTAGGTGACGTCGAGGGTGAGGTTCGACGTCACGCCGTACTTGAGGTTGACGCCGCCCTCCGGCTGCTGCTCCTGCGAGAGCCCTCCCGCGCTGCGGTCGAGGGTGTCGACCCGGATGGCGGTGGCGGTCGGCAGGATCTCGAGGTTGCGGCTCGTGGACAGGTCGCTGAGCCCGTCGAGCACGCCCATCTGGGGCAGCAGGCCGGACACGTCGCGCGACATCGGCGACCAGACCACCGTCTCGTCCTTGCCGCGGATACGCCGGGCAATCTGGAACCCCCAGCGGTGGGTCGGGTTGCTGGGATAGCGCAGGCTCTTGAACGGGATGGCCATCTCGGCCGTCCAACCGTCGTCGACGACGTTGCCGCCCGTCTCGTACAGCGCGTCCCACGACCGGTCGCCCCAGCGCACGCCGGTGAACCCGCCGCGGCCGAAGCCGCCGCCGCCTCGGCCGCCGCCCCCGCCCGGGCCGCCTCGGCCGCTGCCGCCCCCGCCCCGCGCCTCGAGGATCGAGTCGTTCTGGACACCGTAGCCGTTCACCGAGAAGACGTAGGCGCGCTGCTGGTCGAGGAACGTGTCGAAGTAGACCGAGATGAGGTCGTCGCCGAAGAACGCCTGGTCGCGGTCGACCCGGTTCGCGCGCATCATCGAGGGCTGGGAGTAGTGCGCGTACAGGCCGAAGTACAGGTGATCGTCGTCGTAGGCGATGTAGACCTCGGTGTCCTCGGTCGCCGGCTGCCCCTCGAGCGGGCTCTGCTGCACGAACTCGGTGATGCGCGTGGCCCGCTGCCAGATCGCGTCGTCGAGATTGCCGTCGATCAGCGGCGGCTGAGCGGTCCGGACGGCGGTGACGTTCGGCCGGCCGGCGAGGATGCCGAGCGAGGCGGCCGGGGCGAGGCCGGCGGCGGGCCCCGCCGCCGAGGGACCGCCGGGCCGCGGCCCACCCGCGCCGAGTCGGGCCGCCGCACCGGACGTCGGGCCGCCGAAGGGCCGGCCGCCGGGAGTCTCGGGCCCGCGACGGGAGAACCCGCCGGGGGCGGCGCGCCTCGCCGAATCGCTCGGCGGCAGGATGATGCCGCCGGTCACTTCGCCGTTGTCCGCGCCGGCCGCAGGAGCGGCCTCGCCGGCGGCGGACTCGAACCCCTCCACCCGGCCGGTCAGGCCGGCGCGGATGGCGCGCTCGAAGTCGAAGCCGCCCGCACCGTCGCCGAACGACCCCGGGCGACCCCCGCCGGCCCCGGGGCCGAAGCCGACGTCTCCCTCGCCGAACGACCCCGGGCGACCCCCGCCGGCCGCAGGGCCGAAGCCGACGTCTCCCTCGCCGAACGACCCCGGGCGACCCCCGCCGGCCGCAGGGCCGAAGCCGACGTCCCCCTCGCCGAACGACCCCGGGCGACCCCCGCCGGCCGCAGGGCCGAAGCCGACGTCTCCCTCGCCGAACGACCCCGGGCGACCCCCGCCGGCCCCGGAGCCGAAGCCGACGTCCCTCTCGCTGGCTGGGCCGATCGGGGCGCGGCCGCCCCCGCGGGCGAGGCGCCCGAGGTCGGCGCGCCCGTCACCGAACGGCGCGCGGCCGCCGCCCCCCGGGGGCAACGCCGGAGCGGCGCCGAGCGCCGCCCGCGCGCCGGCGCTGCGGGTCAGCTCGCCGACAATCCGGTCCTGCAGGTCGAAGATGTCGGCGAAGGCGCCGTCGACCCGGGCGGTGGCGGCGAGGTTGCCGTTCAGCGTGTCGACGAGGCGCGCGGTGATGCGCAGCCGATCGCCGATGCGCTGGTAGCCGCCGGCGACCACCCAGCGGGAGCCGAGCTCACGTCCCAGCGCCGCCACGACCGTGTCGTCCCGGTTGGCGGCGCCGCCTCCCATCGCGGCCGAGACGCGCTCGAGCGCGACCACCGTGAAGGCGTTCCGCGTCTCGAGGTCGGCCGCGACGGTCTCCGCGATGCCGTGCCCCAGCCAGTCGTCCCGCTGGTTGCGAGAGATGTTGGTGAACGGCACGACCGCCACCGATTCACCCGCCATCGACGCGGCGGAGCCCCCGCCGGAGACGGCCTGGGCGGCGGGGGGTCCGGGCAACCGGTTGACCTGGCCCGCGACGGCGGCCGTCGCAACGGTGAAAGCCGCGATCGGCAACGTGACGCGGCCGAGGACGCCGGCGAGGCAGCGGATTCTCATGATGCGCCGTTTCGATGTCCCGTGGTTCCGTCGATGAGACGGCGGGGAGCCCAGTCGACCATCCCTGTGCTCCGTCGACGGAGCACAGGGAACCCTTGACGTTCAGACGGATCGGGCAATCGCGCCGTTTACCGGGCGTTCACGGCCGGTTCCCGTTCGGGCCGCACCGCCGGCGTCGCTCCCGGCGCGACGGACGCACGGCGTGTCCTCGGCGCCCCGCTCGAAGCGCGGCCGGTAGTGGAAGTCGGCCATGGTCGCAGGTACGGATTCCCTGATGTGCGAGTCCCCGCAGTGGCCGCCGGTCCTCGCGAGCCGCGCGTAACCCGCCGGTCACCCCGCGGGCGGCGCGCCGTCCCCGACGCGGGCCGCGATCTCTCGCGTCATCGCGGACCCGCTCACCGCGGTCGTCCGTCCGTCGTTCACGAGATCCGCGGTCCGAAGCCCGTCGGCCAGCGCCGAGCCTATCGCCTGCTCGACGGCGTCGGCCTCGGCGTGCGCCCCGAGGGCGTGCCGCAGCAGCATGGCGGCCGAGGCGATGGCCCCGATGGGGTTGGCCGCGTCCCGGCCCGCGAGCGCCGGGGCCGACCCATGGACGGGCTCGAAGAGCCCGCCGCGACCGCCGATGCTCGCCGACGGCAGGAGCCCGAGCGACCCGACGACGGCGCCCGCCTCGTCCGAGAGGATGTCTCCGAACAGGTTGCCGGACAGCACCACGTCGAACTGCTTCGGGGTCGTCGCGAGCAGGAGGGCGCAGGCGTCGACGTACTGGTGCTCGAGGGTCACGTCCGGGTACCGCGCGCCCACATCGGCCACCACCTCGCGCCAGAGGCGGGAGGTCTCGAGCACGTTCGCCTTGTCGACCGACGTCACGCGCGACCGGCGCACGGCCGCGCTCTCGAAGGCGACCTCGGCGATGCGCTCGATCTCGGGCCGGGAGTAGCGCATGGTGTTGAACGCCGACTGCCCGTCGTCGGCCACCCCGCGCGGCTCGCCGTAATAGATGCCGCCCGTCAGCTCGCGCACGATGAGCAGGTCCGCCCCCGCCACGCGGTCGGGCTTGAACGCGCCGCCGTCCTCGAGCCCGGGCCAGACCCGCGCCGGCCGCAGGTTGGCGAACACCCCGAGGGCGCGGCGCAACTGCAGGAGCGCGGTCTCGGGGCGGCCTTCACTGGACCCGCGGTCGAACGCCGGGTCGCCCACCGCCCCCAGCAGCACCGCGTCGGCGGCGAGACACGCCTCGCGGGTCTCGTCGGGCAGCGGCGGCCCGCCCGCGCGGAGGGCCGCCCCGCCCACCGCGTGCGAGGTCATCGTGAACGCGTGGCCGAAGCGCCCGGCCACCGCGCGCAGCACCCGCTCGGCCGCCGCCGTGACCTCCGGTCCGATGCCGTCGCCCGGCAGCAGGGCAATCGTCGCCTGCATCGCGCTACGCGGCGCCGGCCGACCGGTCGGCCTGGAGGCGGGCGACGATGGCGGCCAGATCGGTGTCCTCGACCGTCTTCTGGCGGTCGGCGAGGTCGATCATGGCCCGGTACACCCGGTCGAGCTCGAGCCGGCTCAGCTCGAAACCGAGCTGCCCGCAACGTTGCTTCACCGCGTGCCGGCCCGAGTGCTTGCCGAGCACCAGGGTGGACTGCGCGACCCCGACGTCGGCCGGGCGCATGATCTCGTAGGTGCGCCGGTCCTTGATCACCCCGTCCTGGTGGATGCCCGCCTCGTGGGCGAAGGCGTTGCGCCCCACGATGGCCTTGTTGGCCTGCACCGGCTCGTGCGTCAGCTCCGACAGCAGGCGGCTCGTGGGGTAGATCTCGGTCGTGCGGATGCCGGTGGCGTACGGCATCCGGTCGTTCCGGACCCGCGTCACCATCACCAGCTCCTCGAGCGACGCGTTGCCGGCCCGCTCGCCGATGCCGTTGACGGTGCACTCGATCTGGCGGCAGCCGGCGCGCACCGCGGCGAGCGAGTTCGCGACCGCGAGGCCGAGATCGTCGTGGCAGTGGGCGCTGAACACGGCCTTGTCGGCGTTGGGGACGCGGCCGATGACGTCGCGGAAGAACTGTTCTATCTCGTCCGCCGTGCAGTAGCCGACGGTGTCCGGCAGGTTGATCGTGGTCGCCCCCTGGTCGATGGCGGTCTCGACCACCCGGCAGAGGAACTCGGTGTCGCTGCGCGTGGCGTCCTCCGCCGAGAACTCCACGTCGTCGGTGAAGGTGCGGGCCAGCTTGACGTTGTCGACCACCGACCGCAGGCACTCGTCGCGAGAGATGCGCAGCTTGCGCTCGAGATGCAGGTCGGAGGTGGCGATGAACGTGTGGATGCGCGAACGCCGGGCCGGCTTCACCGACTCGGCCGCGCACTCGATGTCGGCGGGGTTGCACCGGGCGAGGCCGGCGATGACCGGCCCGTCGATCTCGGAGGCGATGAGGCGGACCGCCTCGGCGTCGTCCTTCGACGCGATAGGAAACCCGGCCTCCATCACGTCCACCCCCAGCACCTGGAGCTGGCGCGCGAGCTGCAGCTTCTCGGCCGTGTTCATCGAGAAGCCGGGGGCCTGCTCGCCGTCCCGGAGGGTGGTGTCGAAGATGATCAGTCTGTCGTCCGCCACGGCGTCTCTCCCTCGATTGTGTCTTGTCGATACTAACCCGGAAACCGCCGCCGAACGCGACCGCGCGGTCGCACCGCAGCCTCCGATCGCCGCCCCGAACGCCACTGGGGGGATTCGCGCGCGGTTCCGCCTCCGGCCGGGCCGTCGTCGCCCTCGGCTCCGCCGGGCGCCCAGCCAACCCTCCAGGGAGTCTGCGCCTCCTCGGCAGTCCGCGCCGCTCTTGCGGCGCAGACTCCTAGTTCACGTTCACCCAGCCGAGAAGTCAAGCTTATAATCGTTACCATTCAATAAATCTTGTTTATGGAGTGTTCCCGGCATGGATCTGCACGAGCTTCAGGTGTTCCAGGTGGTCGCGGCCGAGCGGAGCTTCTCGCGGGCGGCGGCGCGGCTGCACCGCACCCAGCCCGCGGTGAGCCAGGCCATCCGGCGGCTCGAGGACGAGCTCGGCGAGCGGCTGTTCGACCGGTCGTCGAAGGGCGGGCGGCTGACCGAGACCGGCGCCGTCCTGCTCGACTACGCCGAGCGGATGTCGCGCCTCAGGAACGAGGCGGTCGACGCGGTGCGCGAGCTGCAGGAGCTGCGGCGCGGGCGGGTGGTCGTCGGGGTCAACGAGGCGGCCGTACACGTGCTGCTGCCCATCGTCCTGCAGTTCCGGCAGGCCCACCCCCACGCCCAGGTCGAGATGCGCCGCGTGCACTCGCGGCAGATTCCCGGCCAGGTCCTCGACCGCAGCCTCGACTTCGGGCTCGTGACCTATCCTCCGGGAGAGCGGGGGCTGCGGTCGGTGGGGCTCGGCGTCGACGAGCTGGTGATGCTGACCCGTCCCGGGCATCCGCTGGCGCGCCGGCAGACCATCACCATGAGCGAGTTCGGGCGGCAGACGGTCATCGCGCACAACGATCCGTCGCCCCGGCGCGATCTCGTCCTGCGGCTCTTCGAGGAGCACCACGCGCCGATCAACATCCAGATGTCGCTGCCGAGCCTCGACGGCATCAAGCGGGCGGTCGAGATGGACCTGGGGGTGGCGCTGCTGCCGCGGCGGTGCGCGCTCTCGGAGATCGCCCGGGGCCAGCTCGCGGCGGTGCGGGTGCCCGAGCTGCGCGCGCCCCGCGACCTCCGGCTCGTGTATCGCCGGACCGGGGAGTCGTCGCACGCGGCCGGGGCCTTCCTCGAGGCGGCCCAGGCCCATGCGGCCGACCCGAGACGGCCCGCGGCGACCGGGCGGCGCCCGTCCCGGAAGCCGCGGTGACGATATCGGCGATCCGCCCTCGGAACGGCACCATCCCCGAACGGTTGGCCGAGCGCCAAGCGGAATCGAGGCGACGACCCGCGGGCCGGACCGTCGAGGGGACAAAGGGCAGACGAGGGGCCGGGTCGCGCCGGACCGGGCGGGCGGCGACGCGAGTCAGAAGCCGCGCACGTAGGGCACGCGGGACGCGACGCCGCGGACGACGTCGAAGTCGTCGAGGAGCAGCCCGGTGGCGTCCCACGTCCCCGAAAGCAGAGCGTCGCGGACCTGGTCCTCGACGGTGACGGCGACGCGCTCCCCGGCCGCGTCGAGGACGCGCTCGGCGAGCGACAGGGTCAGGGAGGTGGCGGGAGCCGTCTCGACCCGGGTCATCAGCCCGCCGATCACGTCACGCGGCGCGGTCACGCACGCGAGGCCGATGGCGAGGGAGTTCCCCCGGAAGATCTCGGCGAACGACTCGCCGACGCAGGCGCCGATGCCCCAGCGCTTCAGCGCCTGGGGGGCGTGCTCGCGGGACGAGCCGGAGCCGAAGTTCTCGTTGACGAGCAGGATGCGCGCCCCCGCGTAGGCGGGGTTCGAGAACGGATGATCGGGCATCGCCGCGCGGTCGTCCTCGAAGACGTGGTCGCCGAGCCCGTCGAAGGTGATCGCCTTCAGGAACCGCGCGGGAATGATGCGGTCGGTGTCGATGTTGTCGCCGCGCACGGGTATCCCGGTGCCTTCGATACGGTCGATCTCGCGCGTGGACAATGGCTCCCCCCCGTCCGCCTGCCGAGCCGCCGCCGACCGGCCTGACCATCCTGGCGAGCCGGCAGCCCCCGCCTGGCCCGACGCCCCGTCGGCGTCCGGCCAACCCACCGAGCCGCCGCCAGCTCCCTTCCCGCCGCATCGCCGATTGCGATGCCACGCCCCCGTATTGAACCCTGTCACGCGTCGGCGCGGCGCCCGCGGCGAAGGCCCCGGGACAGGGCAACCTGCCCGCTACAGCACCGTCCGCACGTCGGTCACCTCGCCGGCAAGCGCGGCGGCGGCGACCATCGCGGGGCTCATGAGCAACGTGCGGCCGGTGGGGCTGCCCTGGCGCCCCTTGAAGTTCCGGTTCGACGACGAGGCGCAGATTTGTCGGCCCTCGAGCCGGTCGGGGTTCATGGCCAGGCACATCGAGCACCCCGCGCCGCGCCACTCGAACCCCGCCTCGCGGAACACCTGGTCGAGGCCCTCCGCCTCGGCCGCCGCCCGCACCGCCTGGGAGCCCGGCACCACCAGCGCCTTCACGTGGCGCGCCACCCGCTGTCCCTTCGCGATGCGCGCCGCCTCGCGCAGGTCCGACAGGCGCGAGTTGGTGCAGGACCCGACGAAGGCGACGTCGATCTTCGTGCCCCGGATGGGGTCGCCGCCGGCGAGCCCCATGAACTCGAGCGCCTCGGCCACCCCGCCGTTCGACCCCGCGGCCGGGATGCGCCCGCTCACCCCCACCGACTGGCCGGGGTTGATGCCCCAGGTCACCCGCGGCTCGATCCCGGCCCCGTCTATCTCGACCACGTCGTCGTAGTCGGCCCCGGGGTCGGAGGCCATCGAGCGCCACCACGAGACGGCCCGGTCGAAGGCCTCGCCGGCCGGCGCGAACGGCCGCCCGCGGAGGTAGTCGAACGTCGTCTCGTCGGGGTTCACGTAGCCGACGCGCGCGCCCCCCTCGATCGACATGTTGCAGACGGTCAGCCGCTCGTCGATGCTCATGCCGTCGACGACCGGGCCGCCGTACTCGTAGGCGTGGCCGACGCCCCCCTTGACGCCGAGCCGGTGGATGATCTCGAGCACCACGTCCTTGGCGAACACCCCGGCCGCCAACTCGCCGTCGACGGAGATGCGCCGCACCTTGAGCGGGCTCATGGCCAGCGACTGCGACGCCAGCACGTCGCGCACCTGCGACGTCCCGATGCCGAACGCGACCGCGCCCAGGGCGCCGTGGGTCGAGGTGTGGCTGTCGCCGCAGGCGATGGTCATGCCGGGCTGGGTGAGCCCCAGCTCGGGGCCGATGACGTGCACGATGCCCTGGCGGTCGCTGTCGAGGTTCCAGAGCGGGATGCCGAACTCGCGGCAGTTGCCCTCGAGGGCCGAGAGCATCGCCTCGGCCAAGGGGTCGGCGAAGGGCCGCGCCTGGTCGAGGGTGGGGATGATGTGGTCGGTGGTGGCGAACGTGCGCTCGGGAAACGCCACCCCGATGCCCCGCGACCGCAGCATGTCGAACGCCTGCGGCGTCGTCACCTCGTGGATCAGGTGCAGGCCGATGAAGAGCTGCGTCTGACCCGTCGACAGGGGACGCACCGCGTGGAGGTCCCAGACCTTCCTCAGTAGTGTTCTGCCCATGCAGCTTTCCTGCTTCCCGCAACCCGCGTCGCGGCGGCGAGGTACGGCGCGGGACGTGATGTCCGGACGGCGCGCTACGCCGGGGGCGCGGCGGGCTCAGCCACGGGCTCGGCCGGTTCGGCCGGCGCCGCAGGCTCAGCGGGTCCAGCCGGCGCCGCGGGCGCGGCGGGTTCGGCCGGCGTCGCGGGCACGGCGGGTTCAGCCGGCGTCGCGGGCGCGGCGGGTTCAGCCGGCGTCGCGGGCACGGCGGGTTCAGCCGGCGCCGCGGGCGCGGCGGGTTCAGCCGGCGCCGCGGGCACGGCGGGTTCAGCCGGCGTCGCGGGCGCGGCGGGTTCAGCCGGCGTCGCGGGCGCGGCGGGTTCGGCCGGCGTCGCGGGCGCGGCATCGACCGGGTCCACCGAATCGACGGGCTCCGCCGGCGCGGCCGGGTCCGCCGGCGCGACCGGCACGAGGATGTCCTCGGACTCGAGGTTCAGGACCTCGTCGTCGAGGGCGGCGTCGGCGTCCTCGATGTCCTTCAGCAGCTCGTCGCGGGTCTTGTGCACCCGGTTGTAGCTGCCGGCCGAGATCACGTAGTACCAGCTCGCGAAGCGGGTGGCGAGCTCCTCGGCGCGGGCGCGCCCGTCGGCGCTGCGCCGCTCCCACTGCGCGTGCAGGTCGGCCCGCTCGCGGTTCTCGCGGTCGGCGTCGGTCCACTGCGACTCGGCCTTGTTCTCGAAGTCGCGGTTGGCGGGCCGCTCGGGCTCGGGCAGGGCCTCGGGGTCGAACTCGGCGTTGATGAGGACGTAGCGGTTCTCGCCGCCGCCGGCCTCCTCGTCGTCGCTCGTCTCGTCGCCGATCGACACCGCGTTGCCGCTGCCGTAGAGGATCTCGCCGAAGCGCAGCGTGTAGAGGACCCCGAGGTCGGTGCGCACCTTCAGCTCGCCCTCGTTGGACAGCATCTCGCCGGCCTGGGTCGGATAGAACCCCCGCGCCTGCATCGTCTGCAGGTCGGCGTTGGTGATGGTGCGCGCCTCGAACGCCTGCCGCAGGTTGCCCGACAGGCCTTCCGGCTTGGGGCGCACCCCGACGATCCGGATCCCCATGAGGCCGCCCACGAGCAGGTTCATCTGCACGTAGTCGACCTCCTTCCCCTCGGGCACGTCGCTGCCCGCCCACACGTCCTGCTCGACCCAGTCGACGGTGAACTCGCCACGCCGCACCACGCTCCCGGTGCGCTCGTCGACCTCGTACTCGTTCAACTCGACCCGCTTGACGTCGTCGCGCTCGACGCCGAGCAGGTTGGTCTCGATCCAGTCGTTGAAGTCGGTCGAGATGCCGATGTCGGTCCTCGCCGCATAGACGCGGTTCTGGTCGGGCACCCGCACGAAGTTCAGCCCCGGCCGCCCCTCGACCGGGTTGCCGATGACGAGGTCGGCCAGCACCTCCTCGCTCCCTCCCCGGAAGGTGATCCGGCGGCCGCGTCCGCGCAGGCTGCTGACGCCCTCGGCGAGGGGATCGATGACCCCGAACGCCTCGTGGTCGGTCACGTTGTCGGAGCGGAAGTCGTCCTTGGTGATGGCGATCATGCCGGCCGCGGTGCTCGCGAGCCGCTCCGCCCCGTCGGCCGGGTAGTCGTGGTGCGACGGGATGGTCCACAGTCCGTTCCGGTTCATCACCCGGAAAGTGGCGGCGGCCGCGGTGTCCTCGTCGAACTCGACGACCTCGAGCGACGTGGCCGCCTCGGGGTCCGTGAAGTCGGGGAAGAAGGTCTCGCCGACGTCGAAGAACGCGTCCGGCGCCGAGCGGCTCGGCGCGGTGGTGAGGGCGAGGGCGACGACCAGGATGGCCGCCCCGCCGAATGCCGTGGTCTTCTCCAGTTCCGTCATGGTCGTACCCCGTCGATCGAGGGCGGCCGAACCGGAAACCGCGACCCGCGGCTCCGATTGCCGCCCAACCACCCCGCCTGGATACGCCGCCGCCCCAGGAAGCGGAAACGGTCAGTCGCGCAGGCGCCGGGCCGCCGCCGCGCCCTCGCGCTCGCGCCGCTGCCGGCGCACGAAGATCGCCACCCCGAGCGCGAACACCGGCACCGGCGGCAGCAGGATCGCGAAAGTCTTGATGGTGCTCTGGATGCGCCGGACCTGGGTCTCCATCCGCTCGAGACTGGCCCGGATCTTCGTCTGCTTCTCCGCCTCGATGTTGGTCGAGAGCACCGCCAGCCGGCGGTTCTCGACCTCCTCGAGGTTGCGGGCCATGATCTGCTTGGCCTGCGCGTCGATGTCGGTGCGGTTCTGCACCTCGGCCACCCGCTCGTTCAGCCGGTTCTGGGCGTCGGTCAGCGCCTGCTCCGCCTCTTCTTCCGCCAGCTGCTCGTCGAGGGTGCGCTGCTCGACGAACTCCGCGGTCTGGGCCTCGACCTGCTCCAGGGTCCGGTGGCGGGCGCGCCGGCTGCGCAGCCCGATGAACGAGTCGTCCTCGAGCAGCGAGTCCATCGCGTTGAGGAAGAACGTGACGTTGTCGAAGTTGAGGTTGCCGGGCGCGACCTCGCGAATCTGGAAGAACTGCTCGCTGATGAAGTCGAGATCGGCGACGACCACGAGGTTCAGGGGACCCTCGGTGGTCCATTCCGATTCGTCCGCCTCGGCGGCGGCGTCTTCCTCCTCGGCCGCGGCGGCCTGGCCGGCACCGGCCTCGCCCGACTCGGCCGACTCCGGCCCTTCGGGCTCGGCTCCCTGCCCGGCCGACTCGGGCGCAGCCGGGGCCTCGGGCTCAGCCGCTTCGGCCTCGGCCGCCTCGGGCTGGTCGGCGGTGGCCACCCCTCCCGCCTGCGCCTCCGGGGCGGCCGGGTCGTCCTGCGCGGAAGCACCCGGCTCTGCCTCGGCCGTCCCCTGCGGCTCCCGGCCCGACGCGGCGGGCGCGCCGGGCTCGGCCGGCGGCTGCGTCTCCGAAGGCGCGACCGGCGACGAGGCTCCCGATTCGGCCGACGCCTGCGACTCGGCCGACTCCGACTCGGCGGACGCCCCCGATTCGACCGATGACCCGGACTCGGCGGACGCGGCGGACCGGGCCGATGCCTCCGACCCGGCCGATGCCTCGGGCTCGCCCGACGCCCCCGCGCCGGACCCGGCCGGCCCTGCCGGGGCGGCCTCCGACTCCTCTGCAGCAGTCTCGTCCGCCTCCCCGGCGCCCTCGCTCGCGGCCTCCCCGGCCACCGACTCGTCGCCCGCAGACTCCTCGCTCGCGGCCTCCCCGGCCGCCTCCGGCGCCGCCGCGTCGGGACCCGCCCGCCTCACGCGCGCCGCCACCACGAAGTCCTCGTCTTCCTGCTCGCGGACCGGGTTGGGGTTGATCGAGGGGCCGAAGAAGCTCTGCCGCACGATCGAGAAGTAGCCGGTGTGCCCCGACACGACGCCGGTCCGCAGCAGCGGCTCGAACTCGATCTCCGGATCGACGTCGGGGCCGCTCGCCGGCCGCAGGAACCCGGGATACAGGAGCACCAGCTCCTGCAGGTCCCGCACCACGTCCACGTCCGGGTTGAACGTCTCGGGGTTCTCGTTGCCGGGGCCGAGGAACACCACCTCGGACGGCATGTACGACAGGTCCGGGTGCGGGTTGTAGCTGTCCCAGAGGATGCGAGTGGGCTCCCAGTCGACCCCGAGGTCCCGTATCCACTGCCGCACGTTGCCCCGCGGGCCGGGCCGGGCCGAGCCCGGCGGATAGGTGAACGGGTTCCCCTCTCCCACCCACTCGGTCGGGGCCAGGGTCGGATTGACGGCCGGGAACGGGTCGACCAGGATCATCGCCGGACGGCCCCGGCGGATGTACTCGGCGACGTTGGCCATCTGGTCGGTCTGCATCGACGACGGCAGGGCGACGAGGAGCGCGTCGATGTCCTCGGGAATCGGGAACTCGGCGTTGACCTCGACCACCTCGTACTGCTTGCGCAGCTCGTTCACCACCGACCACTGCGGCAGCTGCTGGTCGCTCGCGAGGTTCTGGCCCCCGAAGATCTTCACCATCGTGTCGACGACGCCGACCCGCTGGCGCGCGGTGCCCGACACCACCCGGATGGTGCGCACCACCTCGTACTCGGTCGGCAGCCCCCGGTCGAAGAACGGGATGACCTGCTGCTCGGCCCCCGAGGTGAACGCGACGCCGAGGAAGACGTCGACGATCTCCGAACGCCCGCCGGCGACGTCGCGCATCTGGCGGGGGCCGATGCCGAACTTCTCGCGAGCCCGGATGGCGGCGTCGGAGAACTGCTCGGTGTCCTCGATCAGCACCTCGACCCGGGGCCCGGCGAGGGCGTCGATCTCCTCGAGGGTCCGAATCAGGTTGGACCGCGCCTGAACGAAGAGCTCCGGCACCACCGGGCTCAGGAACGCCTGGATGAACACGGGACGGTCCGCGGGCAGCTCGTCGAGGAGCCGCCGCGTCTCCGCGCTGACCGAGGAGAGCCGCTCGGCGGTGACGTCGAGCCGAACCGCGGCGCGCGCCACCAGCATGTTGACTCCCACCAGCACCGCCGCCACCGCCACCACCCGTATCGCCTGGTGCGCCCACATCGGGAACCCGTCGGGGTCGCGCGGCCAGTGCCGCCGGGCGGCGATCATCGTGTTCAGGTAGAGGAAGAGCGCGGCCACCGACGCGAACATGGCGAGGCCCGACAGGGTCAGGACGCCCCGCGAGAAGTCCCAGAACGGGGCGAACACGCTGAACGGGGCCGCGAGCCGGCCGGCGTCGACGCTGACCGCGGCGACCACCGAGTCGACGAAGATGACCGCCCCGCAGAACGCCGCCCCCAGGATGAACGCGACGGTGACGTTGGCGGTCAGCAACGAGGCGAGCATGCCCACCGGCACGAGCGCCGCCCCTACCAGCCAGAAGCCGACGTAGTTGCCGAGCATCAGCCCGAGGTCGGGGCTGCCGAGGAAGAACAGGACCACGACGTGGCTCAGCGACAGCACCAGCGAGGCGGTGTAGATGCCGAGGGTGGCGAGGTACTTGCCCAGCACGACCTCGAGCTCGGTGGCGGGCAGCGTGAACAGCAGCTCGGCCGTCCCCAGCCGGCGCTCCTCCGACCACACCGACATCGTCAGGGCGGGAATGAACAGCAGCAGGAGGAACGGGAAGACCCGGTTGAGCTGATCGAGGTTCGCGAGGTTGTCGAGGAAGAACCGGTCCTGCCAGAACGCGGCGGCCGCGCTCAGGAAGATGAACAGGGTGATGAAGACGTAGCCCGAGGGACTGCTGAAGTAGAGCCGCAGGTCCCGCTTGGCCAGCGCCCGGACGATTGCGAAGTTGACCTTGGTGCCCATCGTTCGTTAGTCGTCTCCCATTCGGGGGTCGTTGCGCCGGTGCGGTCCGCCAATCGCCGCCGTGGTTTTGCGCCGGCGGCCCGCGAGGTCGCCCCGCGACCTCCGCGCGGCGCCCAGCCAATCCTACAGGAGTCCGCGCCGTCTCACGGGGCAGCCTCCTGCGCCGGCGCGGACTCCTGCGGCTCGCGGGTCAGCCGGTAGAACGGCCGGTCGAGCGAGCCGTCCTCCTCGAGCTCCGCGACCGGCCCGTCGAACACGAGCCGGCCGTTGTGGATCAGCAGCACGCGGTCGGCCACCGCCTCGACCTCCTGCAGGATGTGGGTCGAGATGAGGAGGGTCTTGGTGCGGCCCAGCCGCTGCATGTTCTCGCGGAACTGCTTGATCTGGTTGGGGTCGAGGCCCGCCGTGGGCTCGTCCATGATCAGCACCTCCGGGTCGTGCAGCAACGCCTGGGCCAGCCCCACCCGCTGCTTGTAGCCCTTCGAGAGCTTGCCGATCGGCTTCTCGAGCACGAGCCCGAGGGCGCAGATCTCGACGACCGCCTCGATGCGGTCCCCGAGCGTCCGCGGGGCCATCTCGCGCGCCTCGCCGAAGAAGCCGAGCAGCTCGAGCGGCGTCATGTCGGGGTAGAGGGGCCCGTTCTCGGGCAGGTAGCCGAGCCGCTTCGAGGCCTCGATGCGCTGCTTCCGCACGTCGAACCCGGCGATCCGGGCGTCGCCGGCGCTCGGCGCGAGAAAGCCCGTGAGCATGCGCATCAGGGTCGTCTTGCCGGCCCCGTTCGGCCCCAGGAACGCCACGACCTGCCCTTGGGGAATCGAGAACGAGGCGTCGTGCACGGCCACGAACGGCCCGTAGTACTTGCTCAGTCCGCGCGCGTCGATCATGGCCGAGGCGTCCGCCGACGCCGCGGCCGGCCCCGCCGCCGGGCTCTCCTTCGCTGCAACTTCCTCAACCATGTCGATCTGCCTCGTCGCCCCTCCGCGCCGACGGCGCACGGGCGACCACGTTCACACTCTCACGGGCGGCAGCGCCTCGCGCCTTGTCGCCATCCGGACACATCCGGAACCCGATTGGTCGGGGCGGCGTTCAATCGGCCGACCTCCCCGACTCCATCCCGCGTCTCGGAGCGGTCCGGTTCAGTTCAGTCGGCAACCCAAGAGCTTAGTCAATCGAGCCGACGGCCATCAAGTGCCGCCCGCCCATCGTCGCCTGCGGCCCCGCCTGGCGCCCAGCCAACCCGCCGGAAGCCCGCGCCGTTCCACGGCGACTCCTCGCCCGCCCGTCGTCGCCTGCGGTTCCGCCGGGCGCCCAACCAACCCGCCAGGAGCCCGGCGCGGACTCCGGGCCCGGCTCGCCCGGACGGAAACGGCGGGACCTGCGGCGGTCGAATGCCGCGGGCGCTTCCGACGGGTGCACGACACGATTGTTGGATGACCGCCCTCAGCCCGCACAAGCCGGTCGAGCCTGCAGTTTCGGTGTGGTGCTCGGCGCCGTCCGACTTTCTTGTCGTGCACCCGCTTTCGACCCTCCGGCCGGTCGCGACCCCGCCGGTGCGATAGGATCGGCAGGATTCTGCCCTCAGCCGACCATGCAGCACAGCCTTTCACCGTCTTCCTGGTTGCTCACCGTCACGCTCGTCGCCGGCCTCGCGGTCGTGGCCCTCGCCGGAGGTCAGCCCGCCATCTCCCCGGATGCCGTCGACCCCGAGCTGCGCGAGATCATCGACCGGGCCCTCGAGCGCGCGGCCTGGGCCGAGGAAGAGGGCTTCGAGACCCGCTACCGACGCGCCATGACGCAGCGGATTCAGCAGTTCGACGGAGACGGCGAGGTCACCGACGACGAGACTCTGCTCTACCGGTTGGAACCGTACCAGGGCGCCCTGTTCAGCCGCCTGAAGGCCAGGGACGGGGCACCGCTCGACGCGCGCGGCCGGCGAGAGCAGGAGAGACGCTGGGAGGAGTTCCAGGCCGAGATCGCCGACCCGAGGAAACGCGCCGAGCGGGAACGGGAAGCGGCGGAGAACGAGATCAAGTTCGACGAAGAGATGGTCGGCCGGTTCACGGCCAGGCTGGAAGGGGTGCAGGACCTGCGGGGCCGCCCCAGCTACGTGATCTCGTTCGAGCCCCGGCCGGGGAACCTCCCCGTGCGCAGGCGCATCGACCACGCCCTGAACAACTCCCGGGGCGAGGCCTGGATCGACCGCGAAACCTACGAGATCGCGCAGGTCAGCTTCGAGCTGATGGACCGCGTGCGCCTGTGGTGGGGCATCCTCGGCTCCATCTCCAACGCCACCGGGCGGCTCGAGCGCCGGCCCGTCGCCGGCGACGTCTGGCTGAACACCGAGTTCGACGTCTACTTCCACGTGCGGGTGCTGTTCCGGACCACCCGACGGAACACGACGACGCAGTGGAGCGAGTTCGAGCTCGCGGACTGACGGACGGATTCGCAAGAAGGTCCGGCGCCCCCGGGACGCGACGCCGTCGGCGCGTCGGAATCGGCAGGGCTGCGACGACGGCTTCGTCCACCGGCCAACGAATGCCGGTCGCGCGAGCCTGCCCCGCTGGGGCCCGGACTCCAGACGTCCAGGTCGGGCGGGCAACGCCGCGAAGGAGGCCGCGCCGGCTCCGTCCGCCCACCGCCGAATGCCGGCCGGAAGCCTGTCCCGCGAGGGGCTCAGGCTTCCGGCATCCGGTCGGGCGGCAACGCCGCGAGACGGCGGCGCCGAGGGGCGACTAGCGGGTCAGCGCCCCGTAGACGAAGTTGCGCGAAATCGACTGCACCTCGCCGACCGCCCGCCCCCGGTGCTGGATCATGCCCACGAAGGCGAGGTCGGTCTTCGGATCGATCCAGAACCACGTGCCGGCCGCCCCGCCCCAGCGGTAGGTGCCGTCCGCGTACGCCTCGCCCGCCGCCGCGGCGTCGGTGACGACCTCGAACCCGAAGCTGAAGCCCCGCCCGGCGGGCCGCGTGCCGAGCGGTCCCGGCAGCAGGTGGTTGGTCTCCATGATCTCGACCGAGCGCGGCGACAGCACCCGGACCCCGCCCAGCTCGCCGTCGTTCAGCAGCATCTGCATGAACCGCATGTAGTCGCCGGCCGTCGAGTAGAGGCCGCCGCCCCCGGACGGGCCGGCCGGCGGCAGGGTGCGCACCTCGTTGTCGGCGAGCGCGAGCCCCTCGTCGCCTTCCTGGTGAATCCGGGCGGCCCTGTCGACGTCGCCCGCCGGCACGAAGAACGCGGTATCGACCATGCCGAGGGGCTCGAAGATGCGCTCGAGCAGGAACTCGTCGAACGGCTGCCCCGACAGCTTCTCGACGACGTAGCCCTGCACGTCGACCGAGATGCTGTAGAACCACTCGGTGCCCGGCTGGAACCGCAGCGGCAGCGCCCCGAGCTTGTCGATCATGTCCTGCAGCGGCGCGTCGGCGTCGAGGACGCCCTTGTCGCGGTACGCGCGCGCGACGGGGTGGTTGTCGAACCCGTAGTCGAGCCCCCCCGAGTGGGTCAGCAGCTCGCGCATCGTCATGGAGCGGGTCGCCGCCTCGTGCACCGGCGAGCCGTCGGCGTACTCGCCGGCATGGACCCTGAGGTCCGCGAACTCGGGGATGAAGTTGGACACCGGCTCGTCGATCTGCCACTTGCCCTCTTCGTAGAGGATCATCAGGGCCGCGGCGGTGATGGGCTTGGTCATCGAGTAGATGAGGAAGATGGAGTCCTCGGCCATCGGCGTCCCCGACTCGACGTCCTGCACCCCCACGCTGTCGACGAAGGCGATCTTGCCGTTCCGCGCCAGCATCGTCACGACGCCCGCCAGCTCGCCTTCGTCGACCATCCGCTGCATCCCGGCGTCGAGCCGCTCCAGGCGCTCGGCGGACAGGCCCACGGCGGCGGGGTCGGCGTGGCCCAGATCGCGCGCGAGGCCGTGGTGCCCGTGGTGGCCCTGGGCCGAAGCGGGCCCGGCGGGCAGAAGCCCGATTCCGAGGACCAGCGCGGCCAGCGGGAGGAGAATCGGCAAACGGCGTATGGCAGCTCTTGGCATGGTGATGACTCCTGGACGGAACGGACTTCAAGCGCCCTGCATGGCCCGCGTGTCACGCGGCCACCGGACCTCGTGCGCCACGCCCGGCCGCGCGCCGGACCCCCGATCCCGAGAGGCGCAGTGATGGCACGACCCGATAAGCCTACCCCAAACCGGCCGTCGAGAGATCGGGCCGCGCCGCGGAACCGCCGCCCGGGGCGAGCGTCGCCGCTGCATTCGAGCGGGGCGGCATTCCGCCGCCCCCGCCGCGACGCGGGATCCGCGCCGGCCTCCTTGACATCCCGGCCCGACGGGTGCCACACTTCTTGTCGGGTATCTAGGGGTCGCCGCCGCGGAAGGGCGCCGGCTCCCGAGGGTCGGCCGCTCGGGCAGGGCCGCGGGCGGAGTTCTACGGAAGGGTCTGGTGCCGGCGAAGAAGTCCGACCTGTTGCAGGGCACCCTGGCGCTGCTGATCCTGAAGACGCTGTCCACCGGCCGGATGCACGGCTGGGGCATCTCGCAGCGCATCCAGCAGATGTCCCGGGACGTGCTGCAGGTCAACCAGGGGTCGCTCTACCCGGCGCTGCACCGCCTCGAGCAACAGGGGTGGATTCGGGCCTCGTGGGGCAAGTCGGAGAACAACCGCCAGGCGAAGTACTACGAGCTGACGGCGGGGGGCCGGCAGCAGTTGAACGTGGAGACGGAGAACTGGATGCGGATCTCGGCCGCCGTAGCCGGCATCGTGGAAGCCTAGGAGCCCCGCACCTCGGGACGGTGCGGATTCCTGGAGGTCGATTGCCGGGCGGAGCCGAAGGCGACGATTGGCGGGCCAACCGGCGCGCAACTTTCGGCATCGGGTCAGCGTCTAATCTCGCGGGGGCGCGGCAGGAACGCCGCTCGGGCCCCCGCGGCTCCCTGAGGAACTCGTGATGGTCGACATCGCACGTCCTGACATCGCCCGTGCCAAACGGATGCGCCAGATCGTGTACGGCGTCGGTACCGGCGTGGTCGTCATCCTCATCACGGTCGGGGTGTCGCGCCTCGAGCCGGCGGCGCCCAGCGTCGACCGGGACACCGTCTACACCGACACGGTGCAGCGCGGCGAGATGCTGCGGCAGGTCCGGGGGACCGGCACGCTCGTGCCGGAGCAGATCCGCTGGATCTCGGCCATCACCAACAGCACGGTCGAGCGCATCGTTCTCCGACCCGGGGTCACCGTCGAGCCCGGCACCGTCATCGTCGAGTTGAGCAACCCCCAGCTCGAGCAGAGCGCCCTGGACGCGCAGCTCCAGCTCGAGGCGGCGCGGGCCCGGTTCAAGAGCCGGCAGGTACAGCTGGACCGGGAGGTGCTGACGCAGCGCGCGGCCGTCGCCACCGCGGAGTCTTCCCTGAATCAGGCCGAGTACGAGGCGAGGCTCGACGAGGAGCTGTTCAGGGACCAGCTCGTCTCTGAGCTGGAGCTCCGGCAGAAGCAGACGGTCGCGACTCAGGCCCGCAACCAGCATCAGCTCGAGCAGCAGCGGCTCCAGATCCTGATCGACTCGATGGAGACCGAGCTCGCGGCCGAGCAGGCCGAGGTCGACCGCCTGGAGACCATCCACCAGCTCCGCCGCGACGAGGTCGCGGACCTTCGGGTCACCGCGGGGGTGGCGGGGGTCCTGCAAGAGGTTCCCCTGGAGGAAGGGGCCAGCGTCACCCCCGGAACCAACCTCGCGCGGGTCGGCGACCCGACGCAGCTCATGGCCGAGCTCCGGATCGCCGAGACGCAGGCCAGGGACGTCCAGATCGGCCAGCCCGCCGCCATCGACACCCGCAACGGCATCATTCCCGGACACGTCATCCGCATAGACCCCGCCGTGCAGCAGGGCACCGTCACCGTGGACGTGTCGCTCGACGGCGAGCTGCCGCGCGGCGCCCGGCCGGACCTGACCGTGGACGGCACGATCGAGCTCGAGCGGCTCGTGGACGTCGTCTACGTCGGGCGCCCGGTGTACGGCCAGGAAGAAAGCGTGGTCACGCTGTTCAAGCTGCAGCCCGACAGCGACGAGGCGCTGCGGACCCGGGTCAGCCTGGGCCGCAGCTCGGTGAACACCATCGAAGTGCGCGAGGGACTGCAACCCGGCGATCAGGTCGTGCTGTCCGACATGTCCCAGTGGGACGAGTTCGACCGCATCCAGCTGAACTAGCAGCCCGTGGTGAAACCCCGCGTTGCACCGCGCCCGAAGGGCGCCGGCGGCCAGTCGAGGCGCCCGACTGACAAGGCGTGACGAGGGCGCATATTGGGCACATGTAACCGAGGAGCAGCGCAGTCAGGCGGGATGCATCGCCGCTCGAATGCAGCGGGGACTCTCGCCACGGGCTGCCAGGGGCAACCGCGCGTCCGGCCGGGTGCGGCGGGACCGGCGCCGCCTGTTCCGGGAGCGCTCAGGAGAATCCACCAAAATGAACGACGCAGCCCAGCCGCTGATTCACCTCGACAAGGTGACGAAGATCTTCTTCACGGACGAGGTGGAGACCCATGCGCTCGCGGAGATCGACCTCGACATCTACCCCGGGGAGTACATCGCCATCTCGGGGCCGTCGGGCTGCGGGAAGTCGACGCTGCTGTCGATTCTCGGCCTGCTCGACTCGCCGTCCGACGGTCAGTACCAGCTGAACGGCCGGCCGGTGGCGAGCCTCAAGATGTCGGACCGCGCCCGCACGCGGAACCGTGAGATCGGGTTCATCTTCCAGAGCTTCAACCTGATCGGGGACCTCACCGTCTACGAGAACGTCGAGCTGCCCCTGACCTACCGCGGCATGCGGCCGGCCGAGCGGCGGCAGCGGGTGAACGAAGCCCTCGAGAAGGTCGAGATGGCCCACCGCGCCAAGCACCTGCCGAGCCAGCTCTCCGGCGGCCAGCAGCAGCGGGTGGCGGTGGCGCGCGCCGTCGCCGGGCAGCCCTCGATCCTGCTCGCCGACGAGCCGACCGGCAACCTCGACTCGAAGAACGGCGAGGCGGTGATGCAGCTTCTCGCGGGCCTGCACGCCGAGGGGTCGACCATCTGCATGGTCACCCACGACCCCCGCTACGCCCTGCACGCCGGCCGCGAGGTGCACCTGTTCGACGGACGGGTCGTGGACGGCCCTCTGGACGAGGGTAAGCCGCCGACGACGCAGGCGTCTGCGTCGTAGCCTGGCCCGCCAGTCGCAGCCTTCGGCTCCGCCTGGCGCCCAACCAACCCCCGGGGCCGGCGCCGTTCAAGGCGCAGGCTCCAGACACGCCGCCCGCCCCCGATGGCCGGCATCGGAACCCCCGGCCGGGCTCGGCGGCCCGGGCCCTTCGACCGTGGCGTGCAGTGCGGTGCGTCCGGCCCGGCCGGCTACTCGGGGCGCTCGACGGCGGTGTAGTCCAGGTACGAACGGCCGTCGACCTCCGACACGATCGCCGCGAGCCGGTACCGGCCGTCCGCCGACTCGACCCGCACCTCGGACAGCCCGACCGCGACCTCGGACGGGTCCGGACCCTCGCGCAGGGCCTCGTGGAGCACGCGGCCCTGCATCGACGCGGGGATCCCGATGCCCAGGGTATGGAGAAACGTGGGGGCGAAGTCGACGTTCCCGCTCGGCACCGGGCTCTCGACGCCCGCCTTCAGGTCGGGGCCCGCCGCCACCAGCGTGCTTTGGATGTCGAACGGGCTCGAGCTGCCGTGGCCGGCGACGCCCGGCTGCGCCGCCGTGCCGCGGAAGCCGTAGCGGCCCGGCGCCGCCGTCCAGTCGGGCGAGTAGAGGACCTGGGCGGCGCGGGGATGGTCCCATCGCGCGAGGTCGAACGACAGCGTGCCCGGCGCCGAGCCCTCGCCGGCGCGGGAACCCGCTCCCCGGGTGAAGACCGCCCCCACCCCCTCGGTCGCCTGCAGGGCGGCGGCGACGGCCGAGACCGCGGCCGGGTCCGCGTCGCGCACGTAGACGGCGCCGGCGCCGGCCACGATGCGTGGAGCGCCGCCGGCGGGGGACCCCGCGAACGGCTCGAGCACCGCGTCGAGGTCGATGCCGCCGGTGTGCTCGGAGAACCCGTGGTCCGAGGTCACCCAGATGTTCGTCGACTCGGACAGGCCGGCCGCCGCGAGGCCGTCCTGGAGGCGCTGTATCTCGGCGTCCAGCCGGAAGAGGGCCTCGACCATCAGGGGGTGGCCCATGCCGTGCCGGTGGGCGGTGGTGTCGGGGTCGCTGAGCCACAGCACCGTCACCGTGGGGTCGACCGCGGGCAGGGCGACCTCGAGGAGCGCGTCGACGATCCAGCGGTTCCTCGCGTGGTTGGGGGTGCCCGCCTCGGGTACCGGACCGAGGCGCTCGAGGGCCCGCCGGTGCAGATCGGCCGGCAGGCCGTACTCGTAGTGGAGGATCCCTCCGCCGGCGACGGTGTGGTTCAGCAGATAGGACGACCCGCTCGAGCCCGCGCTCGCGACGAGCAGCCGCCCGCCCGCCGATTGGAGCACCTCGCCCAGGGTCGTCGCCGTCAGCAGGCGCTCGTCCCCGGCCGCCTCGATGCGCAGCAGGTTGGCTCGGTCGCTCGTGGAGAGGAACCGGGCGGCGTCGACCCCGGGAAAGAACACCGAGTTGCCCAGCAACCCGTGGGTCTCCGGCCAGGCCCCGGTGGAGATGGACGCGGCGTTGACCCGGGTAACGGTCGGGAACACCGCGTGATGGCTGGTCATGACGACGCCGCGCCGCCCCAGGGCGTGGAGCGCCGGCATGAAGTGGGGCTGCACGTAGTCGGGGCGCAGCCCGTCGAGCACGATCAGCAGATGCCGGGGCCCGTCGGCGCGCGCCTCGTCCTGACCGGCCGCCCCGTACGAGGGCGCGGCCAGCGCGAGAGCCAGCGCCAGCAATCGGCGCGAAGCCAGTCTGGCCATCGGCGGCGATCAGCGCTTGACCAGGTTGACGAGGGCGCAGCCCAGTATGACGACGAACGGGAGCACCGCGCCGGCGGCGAACACGTACGTGGCGAGAGCACTCGGCTCGGGGAGCATCTGTGGTCCTCCTCTCGATGGCGACCCGGATCGACCGGGCTGACGGTGGACGACGGAGCGGCTATCCGCCCCGTCGAGGTTCCGCGGCAAGGCGCGGACCTCCAGATTCTAGCAGCCCGGGCGGCGAGCCCCCACACGGACTGCCTGCGGCCCGTGACGCCCGGCCTGGCCCGACGCCGAACGCGGGCGCAGGTCGCGCTTCGGCGTCCGCCTTGGCTCCCAGCCGGATCTCCGGGGAGTCTTGCGCCTCCACCAGAGGCGGCGCCGTTCTACGGCGCAGATCTCAGTGCGACCCGAACGGGAACGCGGTGAGCCAGGCCCGGGCGTGGTCGATGTCGTCGGTGCGCAGCGTGTCCGGGTTGCACCCGCGCTCCGCCCCGAGGTAGTAGCCCAGCAGCTGAAACGCGATCGCGGCCAGGGGCGGCATCAGCAGCTCGCCGATCGTGCCCGGCACGGCGATGACGAAGGTCGCGTCCGGGGCCACCGTGTCGTCTCCCTCGACCACCAGGGCCAGGCTCGGCGAGCCGGCGGCCCGGGCCGTCCGCACCGCGTCGTGCAGCCGTGCGTAGGAACCCCCGCGCGGCGCGACGACCACGGTGGCAACGTCCTCCGACAGCAGCGAGATCGCGTTGTGGGCGTACTCGGCCGGCCGGTACGCCTTGCACAGCAGGCTGCTCTCCTCCTCTATCTTCAGCGCGCCCTCGCGGGCGGAGAACCAGTTGGCGCCGCCCCCGGACATCAGCAGCGCCCGCTGGTCCTTGAGCGCGTTGGCGATCTGCGACACGTTCACGTCCTCTTCCTCGAGGAACTGCGCCGCCGCGTCCGGGAGTTCGGCGACCGCCGCGCCCAGCGCTTCCGCCTCGCGGGCGCCGAGCGCCCCGGCGGCCGCCCCGACCTCCAGGCCCAGCAGGTACAGGCCCACCAGACGGGTCGACAGGACCGAAACGTCGGGGCCGCAGCGCTGGCCGCTCGGAAAGCAGACGCTGTCGTCGCAGAGCCCCTCGAGGGGGCTCCCGGGCGTGTTGGTCAGGCCGACCGTGAAGACCCCGCGGTCCCGGGCCAGCCGACAGGCCTCGAGCGTCTCGACGCTGCCTCCCGTCGCCGACTGGAGGACGAGGGCGGTCGG
The DNA here is from genome assembly GCA_965207675.1 of Vicinamibacterales bacterium. Taxonomy (GTDB): domain Bacteria; phylum Acidobacteriota; class Vicinamibacteria; order Vicinamibacterales; family UBA8438; genus JAJEEA01. The sequence continues at coordinate 591,918 of CBDBMY010000010.1, read as the reverse complement.
CTCCGCGCCTCCGCGCCAGTGATTCGAGAATTCGTGGGACTCGTGACACTCGGTGAACCAGCCGGTCCACTGCCGGAACAGGAACGCCCCGAGCTCGGCGGTGTGGAAGGCCGAGCCGCACCCGGTGAAGACGAGGCGCCGGACGCCCCGTTCGACGAGGCGCCGGGCGAGGGCGGCGAGCTCCGGGCGCAGGTCGGCCGCCTGCCGCATGAGCGCGGGCTGCCGGCGGACGTCCTCGATGAGGAGATACGGATGCCCCTGCCGAATGTCGGTGGTGCCCCGGATTCGGGCCCACAGCGGCACGCGGGTGAGCTCTTCCTCGAGCCACGCCGGCAGCGGGTCGTCGGGGGTCGGGGGCGCCGCCCCGGGGTTCGCGTCCATCAGCTCGCGCGCCCATTGCGGCAGTCGTCGCTTCGCGGGTCGTAGCATGGCGTGTGCGCCCCTCGGGCCCCCACGGCCCGAAGGACGGTGCAGGATACTAGAAACCGCGCCGGGCGGAAACCTCCGGATCGCGGCCGGGCGGCAGGCGCGCGTCGACGGCTCCCGGCTCGCGACGCGGGAGGTCCTTCACCCCTTGACGGACCGGTTCGCCAGAGTCCGGGCGCGCTCGAAGAGGCCGGGGGCGTCGAGCCGGGCACAGAGGTCGAAGAGAGCCGGCCGCGGGCCTCCCCAGCGGAGGTCGTCGACCGAGTCGAACAACGGCGCGTCCGTGCGCAGCGTGGCGAGGTCCCGGAAGCGCCCGGCGAGGTCGCGGTGACGGGCGAGCTCGGCCGCGAGACGGCCCGCGCCCCGGACCGCGACGTCCCAGTCGGCGGCGTCGTCCGGTATCGCGTCGATGTGCCCGTACCGCCCGATCACCGCCGCCGACGACTTGGCTCCCCAGCCCCGCAGGCCGGGGAAGCCGTCGGCGGCGTCGCCGACGAGGGCGAGGTAGTCGGGGATCGACGCCGGGGCCACCCCGAACTTCGCCCGCACGCCCTCCTCGTCGCGAAGCGCGCCGGCCCGCCGATCGAACTGCACGACCCGGGTCCCGCTCACGCACTGCGCCAGGTCCTTGTCCGGGGTGCAGATGAACACCTGCTCGACGCGGGCGTCGCCGGCCGCGCGGGCCGCGGCCGACGCCAGGCCGTCGTCGGCCTCGAGGTCGGTCATCGGCCACACCGCGACCCCGAGGGCGTCGAGGGCTTCCTCCAGCAGGCCGAACTGGCCGAGCAGGGCGGGGTCGACCCCGTCTCCGGTCTTGTAGCCCGGCCAGAGATGGTTGCGGAACGACTCGATGACGTGATCGGTGGCGACCCCGAGGTGGGTCACGTCGCCCTCGAGCATCGACAGCACCGAGCCGAGGACGCCGCGGACGGCGCCCACCTCGCGCCCGTCGACGTCCCTGGCCGGCGGCACCGCGTAGAAGTGGCGGAACAGCTCGTAGGTCCCGTCGATCAGGAACACGTTCATGCGCGCTGGAGCGTGGGGCTCAGCTCTCGCGGCGGGTCGGCGTGGCGGCGGTGGGGCAGGGCTCCCAGCCCAGGCGGACGAGGTCCCGGCCCAGGTTCCTGGCCGCCTCGGTCAGGGCCGCGAGGTCGTCGTAGTGCTCGCTCTCCTCCGATCCATCAGGATACAGCACCACGAGCTCGCAGGCGTCGGGGCGCGAGTCGCAGTGGATGCCGATGAACCGGGGCGGCCCCTCGGCCGCCTTGAAGAACCACAGCATCACCGTGTTGTATCGGGACGGATCGGGCGCTCTACAGGCGCCGCGGGCGATTTGCGTGCAATCCTGGGCCATGGCGGGCGTTGGCAGGAAACGGCGGCCCGGGCCCCGTCGCCGAGCCGACGCCGAACCGTGTTGTCTCTGGACGGCTCGGGGTGCTCTACGGGCGCCGCGGACGATTTGCGTGCAATCCCGGGCCATGGCGGGCGTTGGCAGGAAACGGCGGCCCGGGCCCCGTCGCCGAGCCGACGCCGAACCGTGTTGTCTCTGGACGGCTCGGGGTGCTCTACGGGCGCCGCGGACGATTTGCGTGCAATCCCGGGCCATGGCGGGCGTTGGCAGGAAACGGCGGCCCGGGCCCCGTCGCCGAGCCGACGGCCCGAGGGAACCACCGCCCCGGCCTGGCCGTAAGTCGGGCCAGAGGCGCCGGCTCGCGCCGGTCCGGCCACGCCGCGAATAGAGGACCGGCCGATACGTAGAAGGGGATAGTGCATACCGTGATGGTTGAGACCGCGCCGGCGACGCTGGTCGGCGGCGACGCCGAATCGGACCGGCGGCTCATCGACCAGGCCAAGGCCGGCGAGCGCGCGGCGTGCGACGCCCTGGCCCGGCGCCATCGCCGGGCCGCGTACCTGCTGGCCCTCCAGATGCTGGGCAACCGGGACGACGCGATGGACGTGACCCAGGACGCGATGCTGCGGTTCTTCAGCACCCTGAAGAGCTTCGACGCCACCCGCCGCGTGCAGCCCTGGCTGTTCACCATCGTGCGGAACCAGGTGCGCGACCTCTGGCGCCAGCGGCAGCGGCGCCCGGCCGACGCCGCCGGCGAGTCGGACGTCCTGGTCGGGCAGCTGGCCGCCCCGCAGCCGGGGCCGGAGGCGGATCTTCAGCGCCGCGAGCTGAAGGAGCGCGTCTGGCGCGCCCTCGCCGCCCTCCCCGCCGCGAAGCGCGAGATCATCGTGCTGCGCGACTTCCACGATCTGTCCTACAACGACATCGCGCAGGTGCTCGGCATCCCCGTCGGGACCGTGATGTCGCGGCTGCACGGCGCCCGGCGGCAGCTCCGGGCGCGGCTCGAAGAAGGGGGACGTCATGCCTGAGCCCTGTGGGCGGACGTTCGACGAGGCCCTGCTCTCCGGATACGTCGACCGGGCGCTGGTGCAGCGCGACGAGCAACGGATCCGGGTGCACCTGGAGCAGTGCGCGGTCTGCCGCGCCGAGGTCGAGGACCTGCGCGCGGTGCGGGAGGCGACGATGACGTCCGAATTCCTGACGCCGCGGGACGACGAGTGGTCCGAGACCCCGCGTACCGAGTCCAGCCGGATGCTGGTCGGGCTGGGGTGGCCGCTGGTGACCGCCTGGACCGTCCTCATGATCGGCTACGCTTTGTGGGAAGGCTGGCACGAGACGGAGAACCTCGTCGAGCGGCTCCTGCTGCTGGGCGGGGTGACCGGATTCGGGCTGCTGTTCCTCGGCGTGCTGCTCGACCGGCTGAAGGCGGCCAAGACCGACCGCTACCGCGAGGTGCGCAGATGATCGTGGTCACGGCGAATCGGGTCGCGGGCAAGCGGATAGCCCGCACGCTGGGGCTCGTGCGCGGGAACACGATCAGGACCCGCCACCTCGGCAAGGACATCATGGCGGTGCTGCGCAACGTCGTCGGCGGCGAGGTCGCCGAGTACACCAAGCTGCTCGCCGAGTCGCGCGAGCAGGCGCTGGACCGGATGGTGGACGAGGCTCACGAGCTGGGCGCCAACGCCGTCATCTCGTTGCGGTTCTCGACGTCGATGATCATGGGCGCCGCCGCCGAGCTCCTCGCCTACGGCACCGCGGTCGTGCTGGAGGACGAAGAGGAGGGGGCGGGCGGCGGAAGGGCGGCAGTGGCCGAACCCTGACGGCGCGGGCGGGCGCGTCACTGCTGGTACTCGCGCAGCATCCGCTGCAGGGCCTCCTCTTCGGCGTCCCAGGCCGCCTGAATCTCCCGCAGCGCCGCCGCGGCGGTCGGCGCCTGGCGGGCGAGGGCGCGGTTGCCCTCGAGCAGCAGGCCCTCGGCCGCCGCGTGGTCCAGGAACCGGAAGAGGTGGTTGTAGTAGCCGTCGACGTTGACGAAGACGCACGGCTTCTCGTGCAGAAACAGCGGCTTCTGCGCCCAGGTGAGGGCCTCGAAGATCTCCTCGATGGTGCCGAAGCCGCCGGGGAGCGCCAGACACGCGTGGCACAGCGATTGCATTCTGTACTTTCGCTGGTGCATGGTGTCGACGACGTAGAGGCGGCTGAGCGCTTCGTGCGCGAGCTCCTGGTACGCCAGCTGCCGCGGGACGACGCCGGTGGCGAAGCCGCCGTTCGACAGCACGGCGTTGGCCAGCACGCCCATCAGGCCGACGCGGGCCCCGCCATAGACCAGTCCGACGCCCTCGGCGGCCATCAGGCGGCCCAGGCTCTCGGCCTCGTCCACGTACCGCTTCCGGTAGCCGACGTGGCCCCCCAGGTACACGCAGACGTGCTTCATGCCGTCGGGCGGTTCGATGCCCGCGCGATCGGCGTCCGGCGGCGGTGGGTCAGCCATCGCGTCAGCTCTCGTGTCGCTCATTCCCCCCCCGGCTTCGCGACGGCATCGGGCCCGCCCGCGTCAGGCGCACGACTCGCGCGCGGCCGCCCGCGTCGCCCGCACGGGGATGATCCGATCGAAGCCGCTGACCCGGAACACTTCCTCGATGTGCGGCTTCATCCGGCAGATGACGAGGGTCCCCGAGTCCGCCTTCAGCGCCTTCGCGGCGAGAATCAGCACCCGCAGGCCCGAGCTGCTGATGAAGTCGAGACGGTCGCAGTCGACGATCAGGCGCCTTTCCCCGCCGCCGATGCGCTTCATGACTCTCGATTCGAAGGCGCCGACGTTCCCGCTGTCGAGCCGGCCGACGGGGGACAGCACCAGGACGCCGTCGTCCCGCTCTTCCGCGATCTCGATGGGCGGCGGGATGCCCAGGCCGTCGGGCCGCTCCACCGGGGCATAGTTGTGCTCCAGCGTCAACCGGTTCTCGCCTTCCGTGAACTGGTGCGTCACGCGGTCGGCGAACGTTCGGACCAGATGAAGTCCGAGGCCGCCGGGGGGCCGATCCTCGAGCGGCAGCGACAAGTCGGGTCGGGCCCGCTCCGTCGGATCGAAACGGCGCCCGTTGTCGGCAATCGTCAGGACCAGCAACCTGCCGCTGGCCCACAGCGTGATCTCGATCCTGGGATCGGCGACCCCGTCGAAGCCGTAGTTCACCGAATTCGTGATCAGCTCGTCGAGAGCCAGGTTGAGCATGTAGACTCTCGACTCGGGCAGCCCGTTCGCAACGCCGAAAGCCTCCACCATCCTCGAGACGTCGTGAAGCGCCGACAACCGCGGCGGCGACAGCGAAATGCGCAGCTCGTCCTTCAGCATCCGGATTCCCTGACCCCGCTCGGGACGCGCCGATTCGCAACCTCGTGGTGCGGCTCCGCGCCGGGCACACGCCTTCGGCGTGCGTCCCTTCCCGGGCGAAGAAGGCAGGGTCGCAACTACTGTAACAACTCCCCGCGCCGGGCGCCACGCGGCGGGCGACGACCCTCTGCCGGAACGCGGAGACGACGCCCGGCGCCCGCGGCGTCACCAGCGGTCGCTACAGCCCCAGCAGGTTCGTCCGGACCTTCGAGAGCCCCTGCCCGGCCGCCCACAGGTCCAGCTCGACCGACGCCAGCTCGTCGACGACGGGCGAGGCGAGACCGGCTTCCCGCAGATCGATCGCCTTGACGTAGGTGCGGCACGACCCGCACTCTTCCAGGCGGACGTGCGGCCACGACTCGGAGACGTGATGCGGGCGCCGGTCGGGGCGCTCCTCCCCGCAGGCCGGGCAACGCGTCCGCGGAAACCCCCATTCCGTCAGGCAGAGCGAGCAGAGCAGGGTGCGCCTTCCCCGGGCCTCGGGCAGGTCGCGCAATACCGCGGCAACGGGCGCCGCCCCGCAGTGCGGGCACGCGGCGCGGGCGCCGAGATCTCCCGAAGCGGGGCCGGCGGCGCCGCTCGCCACGCCGGTCGCCAGCGCCTCGGCGATGGGCTGCAGGAATGCGCGCGGAAAGAACTCGAGCGCGGCCGCCTCGCAGTCGAGCGACTCGGCGACGGCGGCGACCGGCCGGCCGGCCAACGCGGCGCCGAGCAACGCCGACATCGCGGCGGGCTCCGTCGACAACCGCCCCGCGACCGCCCGCAGCAGGTCGGTCGCCGAGGCCGGGACGGCCCGCACGAAGCGAGCGAAGGCCCGTTCGCGAGGCCGTTCCGGCAGCCTGGACAGACGCAGGCGCGGCCGAACGCCGTCGGCGACCTCGACCGCGGCGAGCCACCGGGACCTCAGCGCCTTCGCGTACAGCGGCTCCTGCAGCGCCAGCACGTCGCGGTAGAAGGCCAGCAGCTCCGCCGCGTGCGGATGCTCGCCGCGCAACCGCTCGACGCGCCTGCAACGAGCGGCCCAGACGGGATGAGATGACATGCGACGACCGAGGGCCGACTCGCTGCGCCAGCGGGCGCCAGCACGGATTGGCGGGAGGCTGGCGCCTCGCCCGGCTACGGTCCCGAACATGGAAGCGTCAGGGAATCCTAGCACGGCCTCGCGCTGCTCGGACCGTCCGAGTCCGTCCGAAAGCCCCCTCGCCGGACGCGCCGAGGCAGCTGATCGACCGTCCGAGAACCCCGCCCCGGCCGCCGGCGCAAAAGCCCACCGGCCTTGATTTCCGTCTTTGACATTCCGGCGGACAACGAGCACGCTCGGCCCCCGGAACACCCGCTGCGCCCCGGAGGCAGGTCAGGCATGTGGACACGCGCGCGCTTCTGGTTCAGGACCCTCGTGGGACGCGGCCGTTTCGAGAGCGATCTCGCGGACGAGCTGGCCTTCCATCTCCAGTCGCACGCCGACTCGCTGGAGAGCCGGGGACTGCCGCGGGAGGAGGCTCGCCGGCAGGCCCGCCGCGAGCTCGGCAGCCTCGAGAGAATCAAGGAGGAGGTGCGCGACGGCCGGCCCGGCGCATGGTGCGAGCAGCTGGGCCAGGACCTCCGCTACGGCTTCCGGCTCCTGCGTCGCGACGCGGGCCTCTCGTTCGGCATCGTGCTCATTCTGGCCGTGGCCCTCGGCCTCGCCACCGCCATCTGGAGCTTCGCCGACAAGTCGCTGCTCCGCCCCCTCCCGTTCGAGGACGCCGGCCGGCTCGTCTGGGTCCGGGGGAGCGACACGGAGCGGGGACTGCCGCGGCTGCCGGTGTCCCATCCGGACTTCCGCGACTGGCGGGAACGCAGCCGGAGCCTCGACGACCTCGCCGCGTGGCGGCACGAGATGCGGATACACTCGGACGGAGAGTTGCGGGCCCGCATGCGCGTCGGCGCCGCCAGCCCCAACCTGTATCCGCTCCTCGGCGCGGCCCCCCATCTCGGCGCCCTCCCGCGGTCGGAGACCGACGTCGTTCTGACCCACGCGTTCTGGAACGCGCGCTACGGGGCCGATCCGGACGTCATCGGCTCCACCCTGCGCCTCGACGGCCGCAGCTTCACCATCGTCGGCATCCTCGGCGAGCGCTTCGCGTTTCCGCCCATCCCCCCCGGCTTCGGCCCCGAGGCCTGGGTCTCGCTCGACCACAGCCTCGACCCCGCCGCCCGCGACGACCGCGGCGCGCGGGACCTGTGGGCGGTGGGCCGGCTCTCGCCGGGCGCGGACATCGACGAGGCGCTGACCGAGCTGAACGCCATCGCGGGCGGTCTCGAGCGCGCGTACCCGGAGACGAACCGGGCCACCGGCGTCAGCATGGGCCCGCTCGAGCACCTCTGGGTCGACGGGCTCGTCGCCGGACTCCCGGTCGTCCTGTTCGGCGCGGCGCTGGCCCTGCTCATGGCCGCCAGCAACGTGGCCGGCCTGCTCGTCAGCCGCGCGCTGCGGCGGCGAACCGAGCTCGCGGTGCGCTCGGCGCTCGGCGCCGGCCGGCTGCGGCTCGCCCGGCAGCTCGCGGCCGAGGTCGGACTGCTCTTCGCGGCCGGCACGGGGGCGGGCCTCGTCCTCGCCCACCTGTCGCTGCCGCTGCTCGTGCGGCCGTTCTCGGAGGGCGGTGCGTTCCTGAGCGACAGCCCCCGGGTCGACGTCCGCGTCTTCGCGGTCATGGCGGCGGTCGCCGCCGCGACCGCGCTGCTGACGTCGCTCGGCCTCATCGCCGGCGTGCGACCCGGCCGGGACACCGCGTCCGTCACCACGGGTTCCGCCGGAGCGCCGCGTCGCTCTGTCCTGCGAGAGGGTTTGCTGGGCGTTCAGGTCGCCGTCTCGATGGTGGTCGTCTTCGCCGCGGTCCTGCTGACGGTCAGCCTCCGGGCCGCCGTCGCCGAGCCGGTGGGGTTCGACATGGAGAACCTGACGGCCCTGCGCATCGAGGCGCCGGCAGAGCTTCGGAACGAGCCGGAGCGCCTTGCCGCCGCCCTGCGCGAGGTCGGGGACCTCGCCGACCGCGCCGTCCCGGGCGATTCCGCCGCGCTGGCCGCCTCCGGCCCCTTCGGCAACCGCGGCCGGGCCCGCTTCTACGAGATCGCGGGACGGCCGGCCGCGGACGCCGACCGACCGCCGCTGACCGACTACCGGCGGGTGAGCCGCAACTACTTCGACGTCCTCGGCATCCCCGTGCTCCGGGGAAGCCCGCCGCCGGCGCGGGCCGAGGGGGCGCTGCCGATCGTCGTCAACCGGACCTTCGCGGGCCGGCACTTCGGCGACGAAGATCCGGTCGGCGCCGGCGTGAATCTCCTCTCCGAGCTTCAACAGGGCATGGACCGCTCGCAGGTGACCGCGGCCGTGATCGTCGGCGTCGTGGGCGACGAGAAGATCTGGCGGCTCGACGGCCGGCAGCGGCCCCAGGTGTACGCGAACATCGAGCTGGAGCCCCCGGTCGGGTTCGATCTGATGATGCGCGCGTCCGACCCGGAAGGCGTGCGGGAGCGCCTGCGGGCCGAGCTCGGGCCGGCGCTCCCGGGAGCGTCGATCGACGGCCTGCGGCGCATCGAGGCCTCGGCCCGAGCCACCGTCCGGGGACGGTGGGTCGGCGCCGTGGCCATGGACATGTTCTCGGCCCTGGCCCTCGTGCTGATGACCATCGGCGTGTACGGCGTGCTGAGCAGCGCCGTGCACGAGCGCCGCCGCGAGCTCGCGATCCGGACGGCCGTGGGCGCTCCGGCCCGAGCCCTCGTCGGGCTCGTGGTGCGCGACGGCCTCATCATCGCGGCGGCCGGCGTGGCCCTGGGCGCGGCGGGCTCGCTGGCCGCCGGCCGGGTCCTCGCGAGCCACGTCTACACCGTCTCGGCGACCGATCCGGTGACGATGGCCGCCGCCGGCGCGCTCCTGCTCGTGCTGGCCCTGTGCGCGGCCTGGTTCCCGGCGCGCCGGGCCGGCCGGACCGCGCCGGCCGCCGTGTTGCGCCAGGGGTAGGAGTCTGCGCCGTCGAACGGCGCGGACCTCTACAGGGTTGGTCGGGCGCCCAGCGGAGCCGAAAGCGCCAGCGGGCGGGCCGGGAGTCTGCGCCGTGGAACTGCGCCGCCTCCGCAGGAGGCGCAGACTCCGCAGGAGGCGCAGACTCCGCAGGAGGCGCAGACTCCGCAGGAGGCGCAGACTCGTGGGAGGGTCGCCCCCAGCGGAGCCGAAGGCGGCGATGGTGGGCCGGGGGCCCGTGGCGACGCTCCCGCTGCATCGAGCAACGCGGGCTTCACCACGGGTCCCCGGCTACCTCGCTCTCGTGGCCCCCGGGCTCAGGAGCGGCTGAAACGGTACCGCCAGCGACAGCGTCTCTGTCCTCGGCGTGTAGCAGATCGTCTCGCTGCAGACCTGGTACAGCACCGACACCGGCACCTCGACGACGTCCGGCCGGTCGGGGTTCGACCGGTGGAACACCTCGACGTCCGGCGTGACGGGAATCGCCACGTCGACGTTCCCCTCGTAGACGTTGAGCGTGACGCCGAGCTGCGGGAACTCTCTCGGGTGCGTCGGCGGGTACCGCGCGGCCCCCACCCGCAGACCAGGGGTGTCGGGAATCGTCGCCTCGGACGCGATGTAGCCGTCGGGGAGCGGCCGGCCGTACATGTGGAGGCCGTCCTCGAGCTCGAAGCGCACGTGGACCGTCGACTGGGTCTCGAACTGCATCGCCGCGTCGGACAGGAAGGCGGAGATCCGCACCTGGTCGCTTCCGAGCTCGATCACGGGGACCTCGTGGCGCGCGAGGATCTCTCCGAGGGCGGAGTTGCGAATCGTCCCGGCCGACTCGCGGGTGGCGTAGTGCCGGTGGAAGAACTTCTCGGTGACGACGCCGTCCCCGTCCGTCACGTAGACGCCGGGGAACGGCAGGCCGTAGAAGCTGCGGCCGGCGCCCTGCTCCGGATCGTCGGGGGATATCAGGGTGTTGAGGATGCCGAACTCGCGGATCACGGCCGAGTCGACGTCCGAGAGGAGATCGTAAGTCACCCCGTACTCGTCGGCGAACGTCCGGAGCTGATCCGGACGGTCGTAGCTGATGCCGTAGACGCGAATGCCCGCCTCATCGAAGAGCCCCAGGTTCTCTTGCAGCTCGACCAGCTGCGTTCGGCAGTACGGTCACCACACGGCCGAGCGATAGAACACCACCACCGACTTCGAGCCGCCCCGGTCCGCGTGGTAGTCGACGAGGCGCCCCTGCTGGTTCGGCAGCGAGAACTCGGGCAGCCGCTCGCCGATCTCCGGTCCCGTCGGGAACTCGTGCGACGCGGGGTAGCGCCGCGCGGGATAGCTCGCGGGCATGCCGATGGTGATGCCGAGGTCGTCGGTGCGCGTGCCCGGCTCCAGGCCCTCGTGCGCCGCGCGCACGGGCGCGGCGTCCTGCGCCGCCGCCGCGGCGGGAGCCAGCAGCAGCGCGAACGCCAGAAATGTCCATCGTGTCATCGTCTCTCTCCCCCAAGGCCGGCCGGGGGCGACCGAACCGGTCTCCCTCTTCCGAGCCGCACGCATTCTATACGCTGTCTCCGTCTTCCCGAAGAGCCCGTGAGTGGCACGCGGGCTGCTGTTTCTTGGTTCCGGGGTGACGCGACGAGTCGCGTGTTTGCACCAGGAGAGGGGGCGGGAAGATCGTCCAGCATCCGAGCTGCTCGCTACCCGGCGTCGAGAACGTGGCCCACCGCTACCGTGAGGGCGCGCCACGCCTCGACGTCGGACTCGAGCTGCCGCCGGCCCTTGGGCGTCAAGCGGTAATACTTGGCGCGGCGGTTGTGGTCGGACGTGCCCCACGACGCGGCTATCCAGCCCCGCCGCTCCAGGCGGTGCAGGGCCGGATAGAGCGACCCCTGGCGGACCTCCAGGGCCTCGCGCGACACTTGCCGGATCCGCTCGGAGATGCCCCAGCCGTGCCGGGGCTCCGGGACCAGCGTCTTGAGAATCAGCAGCTCGAGCGTGCCCTGCGGCAGGTCGAGCCGGTCGGCCGTCATCGGGCCGCCTCTCGATGGTCCGAGGAGGCCGGCGGCTCCGAGGGCGCGGCGCCGGGGCCGCGCAGGCGGAGGTCGGGCGCGAATCGCGTGTCGAGCTCGGAACGGCCTCGTGCCGACCGGTCGGGCCACGGCGTGAGCCGGGTGCGCACCGTGTCGGGATACTCGAACCCGTCGCCGGTAAGGAACAGATCGATGACGAAGCCCCAGCCCGCCAGCCCGAGGAAGGTCTCCTTGTTCCCGCCCCCGATGGCGGTCAGCAGCGCCGGCACCGCGATGTTGCCGATCAGCCACGGGCTGGGCGACCTGCGCGGCCGAACCACCCGCGGTGCGAAGCCGTCTTTCCGGAGCCGGAGGGCGGCCTCGCCGTCGCCGCGGTCGAGCCGCACGTCGGTGGGCGTCCGCCCCGCGTCCTCCGCCCCCACCAGGACCTCAGCCGCCGGGGGATCGGACACGATGGTGACGGGCTGCGTGGACGGGTTCATCAGCGTGGCGCAACCCGTGGAAGCGGCCAGCGCGGCCGCGGCCAGGCAGTTACTCGATCTCCTCCTCTTCATCTCCCCCCTCCCTTCATTTCGACAAGAATGAACGTAGCACGGACTCTTGTCGAAGGACAAGGGCAAGACAGGACCTCCCCAGGGTCGGCGAGAGGACGCCTCCTCGTTGAAGGCGGGAACGATGACCGTGAGCTTCATTCCGAGCGCAGGACGACCATCGGATCGACGCGCGACGCGCGACGCAGCGGAGCGACGGCGGCGAGCAGCGCGACCGCGCCGAGCAACAGGACGCTGGCGACCAGGGTCGGCGCGTCGGTCGCGGCAACGCCGAAGAGGACGCCTCTCAGAACGCGCGCGCAGGCGAAGGCCAGGAACCCGCCCGCGGCCACGCCGAGGAACAGCAGGACCGCGCTCTCGCGGCCCAGCAGGAGGGCGACGTCGCGTCGCTGCGCGCCGAGGGCGAGCCGCAGCCCGATCTCGCGAGTGCGGCGCGCGACGGCGGAGGCGAGCACGCCGTACAGCCCCATGCCCGCGAGCAGCAGGGTGAGCCCCGCGAACAGCGCCGCCAGGTAACCGAGCATGCGTTCCGACGAGAAGCCCGCCTCGACGTCCTCGTCCAGCGTGCGCACGGAAGTGACGGGCATGCGCGGGTCGATGCTGCCGGCGAGCGCGAGCAGGACGGGAACGATGCGCGCCGCGTCGTCGCCGGCCCGCGCCAGCAGGGTCATCCCTGCCGGGGGCCCCCGCTTGCGGTGGACGTACACGCTATCCGCGGGGCCGCTCCTGACCGCCCGGTCCCTCGAGTCCGCGACGACGCCGACGATCTCCAGCTCTTCTGAACCCCCTCGGAGCCGGCGCCCCAAGGGGTTCGCGCCGTCGAAGTAGTGATCGACGAACGTCTCGTTCACGATGGCGGCCAGCGGACGGCCGCGCTCGTCGCGCTCGTCGAGGTCCCTGCCGAGGACCAGGGCCTGACCCAGGGTCTCGAAGTACCGCGAGCTGACGAAGTTGAAGGCGACGACGGTGTCCCCGCGCCCCGGCGGGGGAACGTGGCCGGGGACCTCGATGCCCATCGTGACGGACATCGCGCCGTAGGGCGGGCTCGCCGCGAGGCTGGCCGCGGCGACGCCGGGCAACTCGCGGGCGCGCGACAGCATCTCGTCGAAGACCGCCGAGACCTCCGCGCCGGAACGGCCCGTCGCCGCCGGGTCGACCCGCAGCGCGATTACCTTCTCGGGCTCGAACCCGAGGTCGACGGTGGCCAGCGTCGCCAGCGTCCGCGTCAGCAACCCGGCCGCGAACACCACGGCCAGGCACACCGCGATCTGGACGACGACCAGCGCCCGGGACATGAGCGCGCGGCCCGCGGACAGGCCCGCCGCGGGCGCTCGCTCGATGCCCGAGACCAGATCCGGGCCCGTCGCCCGCCACGCGGGAACCACGCCGCAGAGAATCGCCGTCGTGCCGGTCGCGAGGACGGAGAACACGAGCACGTCCGCGTCGACCGGTGGTTGCACCGCCGTTGCGGCGGTGCGGCCCGCGTTCAGCATGCCGATGAGCGCACTACGAATCCAGAACGACAACGCGACCCCGGCGAGCCCGCCGGCGGCGGCCAGCACGGAAGCCTCCACCAGCAGTTGGCGTACGAGTCTCGCCCTCGAGGCGCCGAGGCACAGGCGCACGCCGAGCTCCCCCGCGCGCGCCTGCGCCCGGGCCAGCAGGAGATTGGCGAGATTGGCGCACGCCACCAGCAGGACCAGGGAGGCGAGTCCCATTGCCGCCAGCACGGGTGCACCGAACGTCGATCCAGCCGTGTTCAAGCCCTGGGTCCCGGCGTCCAGCCACAGCTCGCCCTGTCTGCCCGGGTCGATCGCCCGAAGCGCGAGCCGGGCCTGCCGTTCCGCCTCGGCCCGCGTGACGCCGTCCTGCAGCCGCGCCATGGGGACGAGCCAGGACAGGCCGTCCAGGCGCAACGCCCCCGCGGCGCCGCTGAAAGCGGGCAGGAAGTCGCCGGCCCGCGTCGCCGGCACCCCGACGTCGAAACGGCGGTGCAGCTCGGCCCCGTGGAAGCCGCGCTCGGTCACCCCGACGACGCGGTAGCCGCGACCGTTCAGGAACACCGTCCGCCCGACCACGCCGGGGTCGCCGCCGAACGCGCGCTGCCAGAGCCCGTGACCGATGACGCAGACGGGGTCGGCGCCCGCGTTCCGCACATCGTCGTCGTCGAGCAGGCGCCCCACGGCCGGGGTCACGCGCAACGTGCGGTAGTAGCGGCCGGTGACCAGCTCGCCGGTGACCCACCCGCCGCCGTCGCCACCCGCCGACAGGTTGATCGGCCTCGAGAACCAGCCGAAGACGCCGGCGAACGCCGGGGTCCGCTCGGCGAGGGCGTCGACGGTCCCCGTCGTCCACACCACGCCGGTGCGTTCGCCGCGATGGGTCCGGGCGAAGGTGACGAGGCGGTCCGGCTCGGTCACGGCGAGCCGCTGGAGGAGGACGGCGTCGACGAAGGAGAAGATGGCGGTGTTGGCGCCGATCCCGAGCGCGAGCGAGGCGACCGCGACCCACGCGAACACCGGACTCCGGCGCAGGCCGCGCAGCGCGTACCGGCCGTCCTGGCGCAACTCGCCGGCGAGCCGCAGGCCGCGCGCGCAACGGCGGTCGTTCCTGGCGCCCTCCACGCTACCGAGTGTACGCGATGGCGAGGGCCGGGCAGGACTCCACCACGCAGGACGTCGCGTGGCTCCGAGGGCTGAGGCTGCGGGGAATCCCGTCACCGGCTCCCAGGGTCACTGGTGCCTGGTGCCGGGGCGCCTCGTGCTCGGCATCCCCCATCGGGTCCACGCGGGAGGTGCTTCGTTCGGTCTGCCGGGAGCGGCAGCGGCACCGAGCTACGGTCGAGATGCGTCAGCGAGATTCTCGTCCAGGAACTCGAGCATCCGCTCCCAGTGGTCCGCGCGTGCCCCCGCGTTCCCTCTTGGCGTGCCTCCGAACACCGGGAACATCCTATAATGGGGCCTGCCGATCGCGTCACCCGGAGCCTCTCGAGCGCAACGACAATGACCAGACCCTGGTTCGCGATCGGCTGGTTTCTCCTCTGGAGTCTCTTCCAGACGTTCGCGGTCGTCTCCGTGCTCAACGGGACCTGGGTGCAGCCGGAAGCGTTCCCGGCCGGCGCCGTCTACGACTCGCTGGTCTGGCCCGAGGTGTTCTTCGTCCCCCTCTACGTGGCGGCGGCCGTGCTCCTCTGGCGGCGACACTGGCTCGGGAGCGTCCTGGCGTTCGTGGCCGGCGGCGGAATCATCTACGTCATGATCTATCTCCTGGCCCTGTCGGGGCTCTCCGGGACCGTCAACCTCGTCGCCGACGGCCTCTTCCTCGGCTGCACGCTCGTCTCGTTGTGGCAGGTCGGGATCGTCGACTATCACAAGGGATGACGACATGCCCCCGATTGCCCACCCCGGCCGGCTGCTGAAGAGGGAGCTCGAGGCCCGCAACCTGAGCGCGAACCGTCTGGCGCTCGACATCGGTGTGCCGTCGGGACGGATCACGGACATCCTGAACGGCCGGCGATCGATTTCCGCCGACTCGGCCGTGCGGCTGGGCCGCTACTTCGGCAACGGGGCGCGGTTCTGGCTCGGACTCCAGGGCCAGTACGACATCGCGACGATCGAGCGGGAACGCGGCAGCGAGATTGCGCGACAGGTCCGGCCCGCGGCTACCGCCTGACAGGCTCCGCCACCGGGGCGACACTCGTCGGCGCGCTCTCCCGGGCCATCTCCGGCAACATCGTCGATCCTTCGCACGCGGAGTGCGCCGACACGAGGATCGGCCGACCGACACGCGCCCGCTTCAGTCGACCTGAAGCGCTCGCATCAAGTCGACCCTTACGACGCGGCGCGCGGGCCCGACGTGGGCGGCAGCGGCGACAGCGGCGATCAGGAGGAGCGCGCCGGCCCATACCGCCGGGTCGACGGACAGGCCGCCGCCGGTCATGGTCGCGACCAGGCGCGTCGCGACGAACGCCAGGACGGCGCCGCTCCCCGCCCCGAAGGCGACCACCCAGCCGCCGGTGGCCAGCACGAGGCGAAGCAGGGCGCCCGGGCCGGCGCCCAGGGCGGCCCGGATCGCGAACTCGCGCGACCGCCGCGCGACCAGGTAGGCGACCACCCCGTAGAGGCCGACGGCGCCCAGCAGCAGCGCCACCAGACCCGAGGCGATGACCAGGGACGCCGCGATCCGGTTCGGACGCAGCCTGACGGCGGCGGTCTCCCGGAGCGTGTCGCCCTGGTTGGGAAAAAAGATGTCCGGCTCCATCCGCCGGAGCTCGCCGCGGATGCCTCCCGCGAGCGCCGAGGCGTCGCCCGCGGTCCGGGCGAGCAGCACCGGGCGCACGACGAACTGCTGCGACGCGGCGAGGTGCAGGTAGGCCGCGGGGTCCTCTTCCGGGGCATTGACCTCGTAGTCGGCCGACACGCCGACCACCTCAACCTCCCGTCCGTCCCACTCGTGCAGCCGGAACCGCCGCCCCACCGCCGTCCCCGCCGGCCAGAACCGCAGGGCCATGGCCTGGCTGACGACGGCCACGCGCGGCGACTCCCGCGTGTCGGCGGCGGTGAAGGCCCGCCCCCGCAACAGCGGGACGCCCAGCGTGTCGAAGTAGTCCGCCGACACGTTCGTCGTGTCCACCGGCGTACCACGGCCGTCCGGCCCGTGCACGCCGGGAACGAGGACGTCCTCCGAGCTGGACACGATGTCGAAGGGAACGCGCGACGCCAGCGACGCCGACTCGACGCCCGGCATCGACCGCACGCGGTCGAGCGCGTCACGCAGCAAGCGGTCCACGCGTTCCGGCTCGTAGCCGATCACGTCCAGGCCGAGGCCGACCGCCGCAACACGGTCCGGCTCGAACCCGGGCGAGGCGCCGACCGCCCCCACCGCGTCCGGGGCCAGGAGACCGGCGAGCACCAGCAGGGGCACGGTGACCGCCAATTGCAGCGCCACCAGCGCATCGCGCAGGACCCAGCGGCGACCCCCGACGCGCGCCACCGCGACGGCGCCGTTGAGGTCGCGCACGAGGTTCGGCCGCGTGGCGCGGAGGGCCGGCGCGAGGCCCGCCACCACCCCCACGCCGACCGCCAGCGCCGCCGTGAAGAGGAACGCGCGCGCGCCGAGCGCGAACTCGAGGGTGAGCGGCATCAACCCGCCGGCGAGAGACGGCGCCGCGGCGAGCGCGCGCAGCAGAACCCAAGCCAGGGCCAGCCCCGCCCCGGCCCCGAGGAACGACAGCACGAGGCTCTCGGTCAGCAACTGCCGCACCAGGCGACCGCGCCCCGCCCCGACGGCGAGCCGCACCCCGATCTCCCGCCGCCGCGCCGCCGCGCGCGCCAGCAGCATGCCCATGACGTTCGCGCACGCCACCAGCAGGACGACCCCGACCACCAGCGTCAGGCCGGCCGTCAGCAAGCGCACCGGGCCCGCCGCCTGCGGGGGCAGGCGCGCGTCTTCCGTCAGCGCCAGGGACACCTCCCGATCTCCGTTCGACTCGGGCCAGGCGGCGGCCAGGTTGGTCATGATCACGTCGAGGCCCGCGGCCGCCCGGGCCGGGGTGGCGCTGTCGCGGAGCCTCCCCTTGACGAACAACCAGCGTTCTCCCCGCCGTTCGAGCACGGTCCCGCCCGGGGAATCCACGGACGACCGGATGCCCACCGTGCCCACGTCGGCCACCCACGTCAACGGCGTCCACAGGTCCGCCTCGAGCATGGGCACCATGCCCGCGAAATCGGGCGGCACGACCCCCACGACCAGGTACGGCTCGGACCGGATGCGCAGGGTCCGGCCCACGACGCCCGGGTCCCGTCCGAAGGCCCGTCCCCACAGCCTGGTCGAGATGACGGCCACGCGCTCGGCCCCCGGCCGATCGTCCTCCGGCGCCAACAGCCGGCCCAGCAGCGGCCGAACGCCGAGGAGCCCGAAGTAGTTCCCCGTCACGATCTCGCCCATCACCCGGTCGACGCCCGCGTCCACCCGCACCGCCGCGACCATCGACGAGTGCGCGGCCATGTCCGTGAACACGTCGTTCCCGGCCCGCAGGTCGAGGTAGTCCGGATAAGAGGTCGTCGAGTACCGCTCGCCGCCTGGGTCGCTCGTGTAGACGTCGACGAGCTCCCCGGGACGGGCGACCGGCAGCGGCCCGAACAGCAACGCGTCGACGACGGTGAAGACGGCGGTGTTGAAGCCGATGGGAATGGCCAGCGACACGGCGGCGGCGAGGGTGAAGCCCGGGCGCCGGCGCGCGCCCCGCAACGCATAGCCGAGGTCGCGGAGCAGGTCCTCCAACGGACGCCCGCCGCGCGCGTCCCGAACCGCCTCGCGGATGCCGTCGACGCCGCCCAGCCGAACGCGGGCCCGCCGGCGCGCTTCGCGCGGGTCCATGCCCGCGCGCAGGTTCTTCTCCGTCTCCATCTCCAAATGGAACCGCAGCTCCTCCCGCGTCTCGGCATCCTCTCGTCCGCGCCAGAGGATGCCGCGCAGCCGCGCGACCAAGTTGGCAAGCAGGCTCATTTCGGATCCTCCTCGTGAGGGCGCGGGCAGCTTCGGACGGTTCCGCGCATGTGCGCTCGGCGTGCGCCTACGCACGCGCCCGGAGGCTCACTCGGCCCGAAGCACCCGCATCGGATCGACTCGCATCGCCGCCCGCGCCGGGCGCCAGCAGGCGGCGAGGGCCACCGCGAGCACCGCGCCGGACGCGCCGGCCAGGACCATCGCGTCGGTCGCCGCGACCTCGTGGAGGACGCTCGCCATCGCGCGCGCGAGCAGCAGGGCGCCGGCCAGGCCCACGAGGACGCCCGCGGCCCCGACCCGCGCCGTCTCGAGCGCCACCGAGCGGAAGACGGCCGCCGGCTTCGCCCCGACCGCGATCCGGATCGCGAACTCGCGCGTCCGCCGCGCGACGAGGTACGACGTGACGCCGTGGACGCCGATGGCCGACAGCGACAGGGCCAGGGCGGCGAACAGCCAGACGAGCAGCGCGTTGAGTCGCGGCAGGGCAACGACGTCCGACAGGATGGCGTCCATCGTCCGGAGGTCGTAGACGCCGAGGTCGCCGTCCACGGCGCGAATCTCGCGCTGGACGGCGTTCGCGACGCCGGTCGCCGGCCCCTGCGTGCTCACGATCAGGCTCATCAGGCGGGACGGGTTCTGGCGCTGCGAGAGATAGACGACCGGCGCCACGGGCTCCTCGATCTGATGCTCGCGGAAGTCGCGCACGACCCCCACCACCGTGAACCAGTCGGTCCTGCCCTCGGGGATCCACGGGGCCGCGCCGGGCTGGAACCGCGGCCGGAGCTGCCGGCCGACCGGCTCGACCCCGGGCCAGTACCGCGCCGCCGCCGCCTCGTTGACGACGGTGACGGCGGCGCCGTCGACGCGGTCCGCGGTCGAGAACGCCCGGCCCTCCGCCAGCTCGGCGCCGAGCGTCTCGAAGTAGCGGTCCGAGACCACGCGGTAGGTCAGCATGTCGCCGTCCTCCATCGTCTCGGGCGGGAGGTAGCCCGGCACCTCGACCTGCGGCAGCCCGAGAGCCCAGCCGAGGAACGGCCGCGTGTTGACGGTCGACGCGCTGCGCACGCCGGGCAGGCCCTCGACCCGCTGCAGCACGTCGTCGGTGAACGTCCGCACGCCGGCGGGGCTCGGGTACTTGCGTTCCGGCAGCCACACCTGCATGGTCAGCAGGCGGTCCGTCCGGAAACCGGGCTCGACCCGCTGCAGGTTCCACAGCGACTGGACGAGGAGCGCGGCCCCGGCCAGCAGGACGACCGAGAGGGCGAGCTCGACGACGAGGAGGGCGCGCCCGGTAGACCATCCCCCCGCGCTCGCGGCGACGCGGAGCGTGTCGGTGCGGCTGGTGCGAAGCGCCGGCAGCAACCCGAAGAGCACGGTGGTCAGCAGCACCGCCGCGACCGTGAAGGCCAGCACCCGGTAGTCGATCTGCGGCGACGGGTGCGTATAGCTGCCGACGACCGGCAGCAGCGGCGCCATCAGCCGGACCCCGACGCCGGCGAGGACGAGGCCGCCCGCGCCGCCCAGCGCCGCGAGCAGCCCGCTCTCGGCCAGCAACTGCCGGACGAGCCGGCCGCGGGAGGCGCCGACGGCGGCCCGCACCGCCAGCTCGCGCCGGCGCGCACCGGCGCGCACGAGCAGCAGGTTGGCGACGTTGGCGCAGGCGATCAGCAGCACGCACCCGACCGCGCCCAGCAGCACGAGCAGGGCCCGCTCGAGCGCGCCGCCGTAGTGGCGTTGCGGATGGATCGGCACGAGGGCCGCGCCCCAGCCCGCGTTGGTGTCGGGGGAGGCGATCTCGAGACGGCGGGTGATGGCGTCGAGCTCGGCCTGCGCGGCCTCGCGCGACACGCCCGGGGCGAGGCGCGCCCACACCGACACCGAGTGGTCGTCCCGCACCTGGAACTGCTCGTCGACCGCGAGCGGCATCCACATCTCGAAGTCCGTCTGCAGGAAGTGGAAGCCGCGCGGCAGCACCCCGACGACCGTGAAAGGCTCGCCGTCGACGAGGAGCGTCTCGCCGACGATGCCCGGGTCGCCGCCGTAGCGGCGCTGCCACAGCCCGTCGGTCAGGACGACGACCCGGTCCCGTCCCGGCGTCTCCTCCTCGGGCAGGAAGGTGCGGCCCATCGCCGCCTGCACGCCGAGCATCGTGAAGAACGACGGCGAGACGCGGACGCCCCGGATCTGCTCGGGGACGGTGTCGCCGCCCGCCGGCCCCGCCACCGAGTAGAACCAGTTGCGCCACGCGATCATGTGGTCGAACGACCGGCCCTGCGCGCGCCAGTCGAGGAAGTTGCCGGGCGACGCCGGGACGTTGTCGTCCACCGTCCAGCCCTGCGCCGGGTTCACGTCGCGGATGCCCACGAGGCGGTCGACGTGCGCGAACGGCGGCGGGCGGAGGAGGAAGTTGTCGGCGACCGTGAAGACGGCGGTGGTCGCGCCGATCCCGAGGGTGAGGGTCAGGACCGCGACGAGCGTGAACCCGGGGTTCCGCCGCGCGCCGCGCAGCGCGTAGCCGAGGTCGCGCACGAGGTCCTCCAGCGGCCGGCCGCCGCGCGCGTCCCGGACCGCCTCGCGGATGGCGTCGACGCCGCCCAGGCGCACGTGCGCCTGTCGCCGCGCCTCGCGCGGGTCCATGCCCGCGCGCAGGTTCTGCTCGATCTCCATCTCCAGATGGAACCGCAGCTCCTCCTGTGTCTCGATGTCCTCGCGCCGGTGGCGGAAGAGGTTCCGCAGCCGCGCGGCGAGGTTGGCAAGCAGGTTCATTCTCACTCCCTCACTCCACGTGAAGGGCCCGCGTCAGGTCGAGCCTCAGGATCCGGCGTGCGGGCTCGACATGGGCGGCCGCGGTGACGCCGGCGATCACCAGGAGAACACCCGCCCAGACCACGGGGTCGCCCGGCGCGATGCCGGGCACCACCTGTGCCGCGAGGCGAGTGACGAGGGCGGCGAGGGCCGCGCCGACGCCGGCGCCGACCGCGATCACCCAGGCGCCGCCGGCCAGGACGAGGCGGAGCAGGGAGCCGGAGCGCGCGCCCAGCACCGAACGGATGGCGAGCTCGCGCGTTCGCCGCGCGACGACATAGGCGATCACGCCGTAGAGCCCGACGGCGCCCAGCAGCATGGCCACGATGCCGGCCGCGCCCGATACCGACGCCGCGATCCGGAACGGCAGCATCGCGACGCCGGCAATCTCCCGCAGCGTGTCGCCCTCGAAGAAGAAGAAGAGGTCCGGCTCCATCCGGCGGAGCTCGCGACGAATGTCGGCGGCCACGGACGCCGCGTCGCCCTCGATGCGGGCGAGCAGCACGCCGCCCGTCACCGCGGTTTGCGACCGGGCGGCATGTACGTAGGGTGAAGCCTCTTCCGTCGGGAACCGGACCTTGTAGTCGGCCGACACGCCGACGATCTCGTACTCGGGTCCGTCCCAGTCTCCGAAACGAAGGCGTTGTCCGACTGCCGTCTCGACGGACCAGTAGCGGTCGGCCAGCGCCTCGCTGACGACGGCGACGAGCGGCGTCTCCGGCGTGTCGGCCGCGGTGAAGGCGCGCCCCTGCAGCAGCGGTACCCCCAGCGTCTCGAAGTAGTCCGGCGACACGGCGACCCTCGGCATCAGGGCGCCACGATCGGCCGGGCCGTGAACACCCGACACCAGCAGGGGAGCCGTGGCGTACGAGATGACGTCGAGAGGAGCGCGGGTCGTCAACGCCGCCGCCGTCACGCCCGGCATCGACCGCACCCGTTCGAGCGCGTCGCGCATGAAGCGCTGCTCGCGCTCCGGATCGTAGCCGTTCATCTTCAGGTCGGTGCTGACCGCCAGCACCCGGCCCGGGTCGAACCCGAGCGAGACGCCGGCCGTCGCGGCCAGCGCGCTGCGTCCAAGGAGTCCGGCGAGCACCAGCAGGGGGACCGTGACCGCAAGCTGCGCCGCCACCAGGGCATCGCGCACGAACCAGCGACGGCCGCCGGCCCGCGCGACGGCGACGGCGCCGTTCAGGTCGCGCACCAGGTTCGGCCGCGTGGCGGTGAGCGCCGGCACGAGGCCCGCCAGCACCCCCGCGCCGGCCGCCAGCGCCGCCGTGAACAGGAACACGCGCCCGTACAGCACGAACTCGAAGGTGTACGGGAGCGAACGGATCGGCGACTCGACCGCGCCGAGCACGCGCAGCATGCTCCACGCCAGGGCGAGCCCCGCGGCGGCGCCGAGGGACGACAGCACCAGCGTCTCCGTCAACAGTTGCTGCACGAGCCGCGGCCGGCTCGCGCCGATGGCCAGCCGTATCCCGATCTCGCGCCTTCGCGCGGCGGCGCGGGCCAGCAGCATGCCCGTCACGTTCGCGCACGCGACCAGCAGGACGACGCCGACCATGAACATGACGGCCGCCGCGCCGCCGTAGGCCGGGCCTGCCGCCGACGGCTCCAGGCGCACGTCGTCGGTCAGGGTCAACGACACCAGCAGGCTCTCGTTGGAATCGGGAAAGGCGGCGGCCAGACCGGCCATGATCGTGTCGAGGTTCGCGTCGGCCTGCGCCGGGCCGACGCCGTCCCGAAGCCTTCCCTTGATGAACATCCAGCGCAGCCCGCGGCGCTCGAGCCGCGTCTCCCCCGGGGAGGGCGTGACCATCGTTGGGCCCGCCGGCGTCACGTCGTCCACCCGGGTGACGGGAATCCACAGGTCCCCGCCGGGAATGGGCGGCATGCCGTAGAAGTCCGGCGACGCGACGCCGACGACCACGTACGGCTGCGACCCGACGTGAAGGTCGCGTCCGACGACGGCCGGGTCCCGGCCGAACGCCCGTTCCCACAACGCGGCGGAAATCACGGCCACGCGGGGGGCGGCGGGCCGATCGTCGTCCGGCGCGAGCAGCCGGCCGAGCAGGGGCTGCACGCCGAGAAACCGGAAGTAGTTGCCGGTCACCGCCTCGCCCATCACGAGGTCGACGTCTTCGCCCACCCGCACCACCGCGCGCATCGGCGCGTGCGCGGCCATGTCCGTGAACACGTCGTTCGCCGCCCGGAAATCGAGGTAGTCCGGATACGAGCTCGGCGCGTGCTGACCGAATTGGGGGTGGCTCGTGTAGACGTCGACGAGCTGCGCGGGACGAACCACCGGCAGCGGACCGAACAGGACCGAGTCGACGATGGTGAAGACCGCGGTGTTGAAGCCGATCGGGATGGCCAGCGACACGACGGCGGCGAGGGTGAAGCCCGGGTTCCGGCGCAATCCGCGGAGCGCATAGCCGACGTCGCGGACCAGGTCCTCCAGCCGCCGCCAACCGCGCGCGTCGAGCACCGCTTCGCGGATGGCGTCGGCGCCGCCCAGACGAACGTGCGCCCGCCGCCGGGCCTCGCCGGGGTCCATGCCGGCGCGCAGGTTCTTCTCGGTCTCCAGCTCCAGGTGGAAGCGCAGCTCGTCCCGCGTCTCGGCGTCCTCGCGCCCACGGTGGAAGAGGCCCCGCAGCCGCCGGACGAAGGCCGCGAGCCGGCTCACTTCGTCCCTCCCGCCCAGTTCAGCACGCCGTTCACCGCGTTCACGGTCCGCTCCCACTCGGCCCGCTCGGCCTCGAGCTGCCGGCGACCGACGTCGGTGAGGAAGTAGTAGCGGGCCCGGCGGTTGTTCTCCGTGACCCGCCACTCCGACTGCACCCAGCCCTTGCGCCTCATGCGCTGGAGCGCCGGGTACAACGTGCCCTGCTGGATCGCGAAGACGTCGCCCGACATGGTCTCGATGCGCTGGGCGAGGCCCCAGCCGTGCATCGGCTCCAGGGCGAGGGTGCGGAGCACGAGCAGCTCGAGCGTGCCCTGCAGGACGTCGGATCGGTCGGCGGTCATGGCGGAGACTCCTTTTGCTGATCCAAAGGAATCGTGACACCTTTTCTCCAGATTGTCAAAAGAAGGTCGGCGGGCGGGTTGGACGATCGTGGAACGGGCCCCGATGCCGTCAGGGTGTCAGGGGGTGGCGCCAGCGCAAGCCGGTGAATCTCGCGAAATCTCGATCGGCGGTCACGAGCTCGCAGCCGGCCTCGATGGCGATGGCGGCCAGGTAGGCGTCCGCGACACGGTTGCCGGCCACGTCGTGCCGCCGGCACAGACGGTCGAAGACAGCCCAGTGTCCCGGCCCGGGCCTGACCGGCACGCAGTTGGCCGGCGAGAGCAGTCGGCGCGTGAACGACAGTGCTTCGGACGGCGTGCTGGGGTTCTTGAACACGCGGCGGTTCGTCACGATCCTGACGAACGCACTCAGCACGAGCTCGGACACACCGTACGGACGGCCCGCGCGGACGGTCCGGCTGAGCCAGTCGCGGTAACGAGGGTGGTCGGCCATGTCCTCGCGATAGGCATACACGAGGACGTTCACGTCCGGCAGGATCACGGCTCCCGTTCCATGACCTCGAGCAAGGCTGCGTTGCTGTCGAGGGTGACCCCGGGCTGCAAGCCGCCGGTGCCGCCGGTGGGCAGCTTCACCGGCGCGGCCGGGCTCGGCGCTGCCCTGCGCGCCAGCACGTCCCGGAGCCCTTCATCGATGAGCGACGTCAGCGTCCGGCCCGATTGCATCGCGTAGCGCTTCGCATCCGCGAGGAGCCGGTCGTCCAACCGCACAGTGGTCCGCATGCTCTTCAATCTAGGCGGGATATGTCAGTATGTCAACCGCTCGTGAGCGGAGACGGAGCAGGAATCTGCGCACGCGTTCGGGCGACGGCAACCCCGGCCCGCACGTGGCCTCGCGCGGAATACCCGGCGGCAACCGGACCGCTCCGCTACGGGCGCGTCTGCTCCTCGTGCCAGCGCGGGTGGTGGTGGCGGGCCCAGCGCTCGGTCACGGTGCCGTCGATCATGGCGCGGGCGGTGCCGGGGTAGGCGACGGTGCCGAGGTAGACGTGGACGATGAGGAAGAGGCCGCCGCCGAGGGTGGCGAGGTAGTGGGCGAGGCGCATCCACTGCAGGAAAGACGCCCCGAACGCGGCGGGGAACCAGAGGGCGACGCCGCTCGCGACGAAGACGACGGCCAGCGCCCCCTGCACCCAGAAGAACATCTTCTGGCCGGCGTTGTACTTGCCGGCGGGCGGCACGTTGGCGCTGTCGCGCGTCGCGTAGGCGCGCACCGCGCGCAGCCAGCGCCGGTCGGCGTCGCCGAGGAACATGTCGCGGAACCAGACGACGATCATCGCGGCCATGCCCGCCGTGAACAGCACCCCGACCCACGGGTGCAGCACCCGCGCCGACGGCCCCCCGCCGAGGAGCGCGGTCAGCCAGAAGAGGGCCGGGTAGGCGAACGCGAGGCCGGTCGCGAGCAGCAGCACGAACGTCACGCCGACCACCCAGTGGAGGATGCGCTCGAAGAAGGTGAAGCGAAGGAACAGCCGTTCGGCCATGGCGTCAGCGCCCGGTGTCGCGGTCAGGCGGTCGGCGCCTCGCGGGCCGGCTCGCCCCCCTTGAAGGTAAAGCGGTTGGCAACCGTTCGGCCATGGCGTCAGCCCGGTGTCGTGGTCAGGCGGACGGCGCCTCGCGGGCCGGACCGTCCCCGTGACCCTCGTGCCCGCCGAGCCGCGCGGACGGCGTCTCGGCGGCCGGGCCGTCCCCGTGATGCCCGTGGCCGTCGTGCTCGTCGTGCTCGTCGAGCCGCTCGGGCCCGTAGCGGAGGAAGTGGACCAGCGCCCCGAGCACCCCGAAGCCCATCATCCACGCGCCGAGCCGCTTCAGGAACATGAGCCCGGTCATCGGGGCGGGGCTCGCGGTCGGGTCCGACGGCAGGCTGTAGTCGGCGAGGCGGTCGCCGTGGGGCACGACGTACATCATGTGGGTGCCGCCGACCCCGGCCGGGTTGTAGACGGCCGCGTTCTGGTACCCGCGCGACTGCAGCGTCTCCACCTTCTGGTCGGCCAGCGCCAGCATGTCGTGCTTGCTGCCCCACGAGATGGCGTTGGTCGGGCACGTCTTCACGCACGCCGGCTCGAGCCCCGCCTCGACCCGGTCGACGCACATGTTGCACTTCGAGACCTTGCGGGTGTTGGCGTCGAAGCGCGGGATGTCGAAGGGGCAGCCGGTGACGCAGTACTGGCAGCCGATGCAGCTCTCCTGGTTGAAGTCGACGATGCCGTTCGTGTACTGCACGATGGCCCCCGGCGCGGGGCACGAGAACAGGCAGCCGGGGTCCTCGCAGTGCAGGCAGGCGTCCTTCTTGATCAGCCAGTTGAGGTTGCCGTCGACCTCGACCTCGTTGAAGCGCATCAGCAGCCACGTCTTCGGGCTGAGGTCCCGGTGGCTCTGGTAGCTGCCGAAGTTGGCGGTGGGCTCGACCCCGAGGTCGTTCCACTCCTTGCAGGCGACCTCGCACCCCTTGCAGCCGATGCAGGCCCCGATGTCGACGAGCTTCGCGTAGGTCGGCCCGCCCGAGCGCAACGCGCTGATGGGGATGAACGCGTCGGGGCTCGCCGAGACGCGGCGGATGGTGAGCGTGTCGGCCATGGGCGGTTACTCGTCGGCCTCCGAACACGGGCACGGGACGCGCGTTCTGCCTCCGGTCTGCATCAGGCGCGCTCCACGTTCACGAGGAACGCCTTGAACTCGGGGCAGCGGGTGTTCGCGTCCCCGATGAACGGCGTCAGCAGGTTGGCCATCGACCCCTGGGTGATGCCGACGAAACCCCAGTGCACGGGGATGCCGACGGTCCAGACCACCTTGCCGTTGACGCGCAGCGGCTTGATGCGCTTGGTGACGATGGCGGTGCCCTGCACCTCGCCCCGCTTCGACCACACCCGCACCTGGCTGCCGTTCGGGATGCCCTTCTCCTCGGCCAGCCCCTCGGGCAGCTCGACGAAGAAGTCGGGCATCGCCTCGACCAGCAGGGGCACGTTGCTCGTGACGAAGTGCTCGCGCTCGACGACGCGGTAGATGGTGCAGGCGTAGGGATAGTCGTCGTCGCCGTTGGCGAGCGTCTCGCGCACCCCGTCGTACCAGCGGATGACGGGGTTGACCGCCACGTTGTCGTGCATCACGTTCGGCGACGGGCTCTCGACCGGCTCGTAATGCTCCGAGAACGGGCCGTCCGCGAGGTGCTGGCTGCTGAAGAGCCGCGCCACGCCCTCCTCGGTCATGATGAACGCGCCGGCCGCGTCGGGCGGCGTCGTGCGCCCGTAGTCGGGCACGTCGCCGATCCACTCGCGGCCGTTCCAGGCGATGCCGGCCCGGCTCTGGTCCCACGGCCGCCCTTCGGCGTCGGCCGACGCGCGGTTGTAGAGGACGCGGCGGTTGGCGGGCCAGCTGAACGCCCAGTCGTGGTGCATGCCGAGGCCGGTGGGGTCGGCGGTGCCGCGGCGCTGCATCTGGTTGCCGGCCTCGGTGTAGCTCCCGGTGTAGATCCAGTTGCCCGACGTCGTCGTCCCGTCGTCGGCGAGCTCGCCGAACGACGAGAGCAGCCGTCCCGTGGCCCGGTCGTAGCCGTTGATCTCCTTCGCCAGCTCGACCATCGTCGGCTCGCGCGGGTTCAGGTAGTCCCACGTCAGGTGCTGGATGGCGTCGTTCCAGGCCCCGCCCTCGGCCTGGTAGAGCTCCTTCACCCGCCAGAAGAGCTCCGACAGGATCCAGGTGTCGGGCTGGACACCGATGGGCGGGTCGACCGCCTTCTCCTTCCACTGCGCCCAGCGCCCGCTGTTGGTGAACGAGCCGTCGCGCTCGATCCAGTGGGACGACGGCAGGTAGAGGACCTCGGTGTCGATCGAGGCGGGGTCCATGCCCGGCGCCTTCCAGAACTCGGCCGAGTCGAGCATGAAGGGGTCGATGACCACCTTCCACTTCAGCTTCGACATCGAGTCGAGCAGGCGCGGCACGTCGGGGCCGGCCAGCAGCGGGTTGAACCCGAGGGCGACGAAGCCCTCCAGCGTCCCCTCGCGGGCCTTGTCCCAGATCGTCAGCCACGTCGCGTCGCCGTCCTGCTTGGCGAGGTGGTGGTAGGCGAAGTCGTTCTCGGGCGTCGCGTGCTCGCCGAACCACGCCTTCATCTGCGACACGTAGAACTTCGGGTAGTTGCCCCAGTAGTTGACGGTGTCGGCGACCAGCGGCCGCGGCGTCGAGTCGCGGAGGTGCGCGGAGAGCGAGGTCTGCGGCGGCGTCGGCACCTTCAGGTAGCCGGGGAGGATGCCGGCGACGATGGCGTGGTCGGTCGCCCCCTGCACGTTGGCGTGGCCGCGCAGGGCGTTGATGCCGCCCCCGGGCCGGCCGATGTTGCCGAGCAGCAACTGCAGGATGGCCGCGGTCCGGATGATCTGGCTGCCGACCGTGTGCATGGTCCAGCCGACCGCGTACATGATCGTCCCGACCCGGTCGGCGCGGCCCGTCGAGCAGATGATCTCGGCCATCTGCAGGAACTCTTCCTCCGTGCAGCCGGCGATGTCGGCGACGACGGCAGGCGTGTAGCGGTCGTAGTGCTGCTTCAGGAGCTGGAAGACCGAGCGCGGATGCTCGAGCGAGGGGTCGCGGCGCACGTAGCCGTCGGGGCCCCGCTCGTAGTCCCACGCCGTCCTGTCGTAGTTGCTCGCGGCCTCGTCGAAGCCCGCGAACAGCCCGTCGGCGAAGCCGTACTCCTCGCCGACGACGAACGTCGCGTTGGTGTGGGCGCGCACGTAGTCGGCGTGGTGGAGGTCGTTCTCGAGGGCGTAGCGGACGAGCCCGCCGAGGACCGCGATGTCCGACCCCGGCCGGATCTGCATGTGCCGGTCGGCGACGGCCGACGTGCGGGTGAAGCGCGGGTCGATGGTCAGGAGCTTGGCGCCCCGGTCGTCACGCGCCTCGACCGCCCACTTGAAGCCGCAGGGGTGGTTCTCGGCGGGGTTGGCCCCCATCACCAGGATGACGTCGGTGTTCTTGATGTCCTTCCAGTGGTTGGTCATCGCCCCGCGGCCGAACGTGGCGGCCAGACTGGCCACCGTGGGGCTGTGTCATATGCGGGCCTGGTGGTCGATGTAGACCAGGCCCATCGCGCGCATCGTCTTGGTGATGAGGTAGGCGTCCTCGTTCGAGACGGTGGCGCTGCCGACCCAGGCGATGCCGTCGGCGCGGTTCACCACGCGGCCGGCGTCGTCCCGCTCGCGGAAGGACGCGTCGCGCGAGTCCTTGAACTTCCGCGCGAACCAGTCCATCGCGGTGTCCCAGTCGACCTCTTCCCAGTCGGCGGCCCCGGCCCGGCGCAGCAGCGGCTGGTGCCGCAGCCGCGGGCTGATCGCGAGCTCCATCTGCGACGCGCCCTTGGGACAGAGGGTGCCGCCGTTGATGGGGCTGTCGGGGTCGCCCTCGACGTGGATGACGGTGTTCTTGGTGTTCAGGCCGCCGCTGCCGTGGACGTAGGCGATGGTGCCGCAGCCGACCGCGCAGTACGGGCAGACCGTGCGGTACTCGGTGGCATTGCGGATCTTGAGCTGGCGGACGGCGGCGTGGGCCGGCCGGAGATCGAAGCCGAGGGCGCTGATGCCGACCGCGCCGCCCGCCGCAGCCTTGAGGAAGGTGCGCCGGGATATCGCCGTATCAGCCATGTCGACCACAGACTAGCATAGCCCGCCGGCCCACGGAACACCCGACGTGCTCGTTCACCGGGGTAGATACCTGCGCAGTCGTGGGCCAGCATGGCCCGCCGGCCCGCGGAACACGCGGCGCCACCCCACGCTGCACGGGGCGAAGATCCCCGCTGCATTCGAGCGGCGATGCATCCCGCCGCTCTCGGTGCGACGCGGCGTTTCACCAGCGGGGTGCACGGGGCGCCGGCCGCCGGGCCGGCGCGGTCCGACCGCGACGGTCCCGGCTGATCCCCGTACCGTCTTTCCACGCTCCGTCGTCGGCTCGCACCCCCCCCCCCCGCGAGCACCGCGCCCCGTTCCCGGGCTCCTCCATGGCCAGTGCTTTCGAGCGCCTCGAACGCCCTCCTCCGGCAGCCGGCAGCAGCGGGTCTTCTCGGCGTTCATCGGCAACGTCAGGCGCTTCATCAGTCCTTCGACCGCCGACAGCATCTCCGATGCCGGCACTCGGCCGACCACCGCGAAGTCGTCCGAACGGTCGCATTACAATGGCCGGCGGGGGCAACGAGGCGCGATGAGCACGACGGCACGGCGGCGCGATTCCGCCCCGCGACGGCGGGCGACCTACCAGGACGTGCTCGACGCACCGCCCCACCGCGTCGCCGAGATCGTCGACGGGGTGCTCTACACCAGCCCGCGGCCGGCGATGCCGCATGCGCTGGCGACCTCATCGCTCGGGAACGACCTTTCGAACCCCTTCCAGTTCGGCCGCGGCGGTCCGGGCGGCTGGTGGATCATCTTCGAGCCGGAGCTGCACTTCGGCGAGGACATCCTCGTGCCTGACCTGGCGGGCTGGCGCCGGGAACGGATGCCCGACTTTCCCGACGCCGCGTACTGCACGCTCGCGCCGGACTGGGTGTGCGAGGTCCTTTCACCGTCGACTCGCAGGCTCGATCTGCTCGGCAAGCGCCCCATCTATGGGCGGGAGGGCGTGGGGCACATGTGGGTCGTGGACCCGAAGGACCGCACGCTGGAGGCGTTCGAGCTGCGCGAGGGACAGTGGGTGCTGATCGCGACCGCCAAGGACGACGACCCCGTGCGAATCCGACCCTTCGAGGCAGTCACCTTCAGCCTCGGCGATCTCTGGCCCTGAACGTTCTGCCCGGCCGGCGGACCCGCCCGGCGGAGCGGACCGCGGCGGCGGGCCCGGCGACGGGTACGGCTTCGCCGGCGACGGGGCGGCACCCGCGCGGCGGCGACGGGCAGAGCTCTGCCGGCGACGACCACGGCCCTCACGCGGCTCGTCGACGACGGGGCCGGCACCCTTGTCAACTGCGGCGGCGACCGGCTCGCCGACCCACACGGAAGCGACCGTGACGCGGAGACCGTCGGCGACCTGCTCGAGCACAACTGGCGGCAGCACGCGCGCGACGCCCGCCGGGCTTCGGCAGTCGTACTCGGGAATCCGCTACGCGAAGTCCGACCGCCACAGGCGGACGGCTCGGGCCGCCAGCCGCCGCTGGCGCTCGTCGAGCAGCGCCGGGGTCCATTCCTCGGGCGCGAGGTCGGCGATCTCCCGAGTCAGCGAGTACATGCTCGATTCGTAGGCCGCCCGCTTCGTCGGGTACGGCCCATTGCCGACCTCCCGGTTCAGGGCCCGCTCGAGCAGCGTCAGGTTCCCCAGACGCTCGACCGCCCCCTCCCAGCGGTCCGGCGGGAAGACATCGCCCCACCCGCCGGCCGGATTCTCGGGCAGCACGTGCTCCACCGTTCCCGGGTCGGTGTCCGCGTCGACCGCGCGCTCCCCGCAATCGCTCTCCAACCGCGCGAGGACGTACCGACCGAGCTTCGCCCGCTGGCCCCGCGTGCTGACGGTCCACCGCGCGAAGTCGCTCTCGAACCGGTCGTCCTCCACGTAGATCGGCCGAAGCTGCGCGAACACCGCACCCGGGCGCGCGGCGCTCCCGTCGATCACCGCCTTGGCCGCGAAGTGGCAGACACGTTCCAGCAGGTTCGGGTTCAGGCCGCTGACGGCCGAGTACCTGAAGGCGATGACCGCGGCGAGCTTGAGGAGTCGCACGAAGTCGTCGTCCGAGAACCGCCGCCAGGCGGCAAAGAAGACCGGCGTCAACTGTCGGGCGCGAAACAGGTTCAACTCCCGGACGAACGGCCTGGCCGCGGGCAGATCGACCCAGTACCCATGGCCGACGTCGCCCAGCGCCGCGAACAGCTCCGCTCGCGTTTCCAGCGCGTCCATGAACCCGAACGTGTCGTCTGCCGTCCGAACGCGGTCGCGCACCAGCTTGAACAGCCTCTGCCGACGGATCTGCGGCTGCTCGCAGAGCAGGTGGTAGCGCAGGAAATCGGGAAAGCGCTCTTGTCTCACCGTGGCGATCAGCGCCTGCCACCGCCGCTTGAGCGACTCGATATCGGTTTCCGTGCGTACCTTCGAGAAGAAGTAGTTCTTCAGCAGATCGGTCGCCGTGAGCTCCAGGCCCCGGGCGTTGAGCGTCTCGAACAGGGTGTACGCGTTGAGCTCGTCGTCCACCGTAATGAGGATGAACAGCAGGCGGCGGGCGATGGTCTCCGACAAGACCTTCGCGATTTCCTCGCCTTCGTTGCCCACCTCCACTCTCAACTCGTCGATCTGCTTGGAGAAGTAGCGGAAGCACTCCCACAGAAGGGCGTTCGATCGCGGCAGGCCGCGGGGATTGAGCGGGGCCCTCAGCTGCACCAGGTAGTCCTGGTAGAAGGGATCGTCGACTTCGTTCAACCGCAACCGGCTGCTCTCCACCAGGGACGCCGGGTCCTTTTCGCCGACGAAGCGGTTCCGCAGCTCCTTCGCCCGTTCCCGATTCCGCTCGCCGTCCGTACCCGAGTCCGCCATGCGCAGAAGCCTGGCGATGACCGCGAGGGCCAGCAGCGAGATCGTCGCCAACCGCTGCTGGCCGTCGATGACCAGGAACTCGCGGTCACCGTGGGCCTGGACGACCAGGGCGCCCATGTAATGCCGGCCGTCGGGCTCGCCCCGCAGCTCGACGATGTCGTTCCAGAGGTCCTCCCACTCCTCCTGCGTCCACGCGTAGTCGCGCTGGTACGGCGGCACCCGGTACGCCTTGCCGTTGCCGATCAGGTCCAGGTAGCTGGTCGTCCCCGTGTTCAGGATGTTGGCGCGGCTCATGGATGCCCCCGATGCGTGGCGCCTTCGAGCCGCCTCGCCAACTGGGCGGGGCGGCGTCAGACGTAGTCCGGCCCGGGGCCGAACGGACCTCGCCTACAACGTACAACGTATCGGAGCGAGCGGCACGGAACACGGGCCGGGCCGTCGAGCGCGTCCCCCCGGCTGGCGACGCCTGGGACACCGGCAGGCTATGATCGCGGCGTGACCATCGAGGCCGCCCTCTCGCCCGCCCTGAGACCGGTGACCGTGCGCAGGCGCGGCGAGCGGACCGAGCAGGACGTCGTCGTCGTCGAAGAGCCGCTGGAGATCCGCGTCGACGGCCGGCCGCTGGTCGTGACCATGCGTACGCCGGGGCACGACGAGGAGCTCGCCGCGGGCTTCCTCCACGCCGAGGGGATGGTCGGCGGGAGCGCCGGAATCGCGTCACTCCGGGCCGTCGCCGGAAACCGCGCGCGCGGAGACGGCGGCGGGGCCCGCATCAAGGTGACCGATTTCGCAGGCGATCGGGTCGAGGTGACCCTGGCGGGCGGGGCCGCCCCGGCTTCACCGACCGTCGAGCCGGCGCGCGAGTTCCGGGCGACGGCCGCCTGCGGGGTCTGCGGGAAGGCGTCGATGGACGATCTCGATCAGGAGCTGCCGCCCATCGCGCCGGTCGCCTGCCGGCCGGCGCTCTGGGAAGCGCTGCCCGACCGCCTCCGGGCCGAGCAGACTCTGTTCCACGCGACGGGCGGCATCCACGCCGCGGGCATCTTCACGCTGGACGGCGAACTGCTGTGCGCGCGCGAGGACATCGGCCGCCACAACGCGGTCGACAAGGCCATCGGCCACTTCGTGCTGCGCGACGCGTTGCCCCTGCGCGATCGGATCCTCGTCGTCAGCGGCCGGGCCGGCTTCGAGCTGGTCCAGAAGGCGCTGATGGCGGCCATCCCCGCCATGATCTCGGTGGGCGCGGCGTCGAGCGTCGCCGTGGACATGGCGACGGCGGCGGGAATGACCCTCTACTCGTTCGCGGGACCCGGGCGAGGCAATCTGCACATATGACGGCCGGCGAACCGGGACCTCCTGCAGCTCGCGGGGCCGCCGTAGCGGCGCGTTACACGGGCGCTTCTCCGGTCTCGGGGGCCTCGGAGTGTCGCCGTGGGGCCGTCAGTGCCGGTCGAAGGAAGATCCTCGCAGTGTCTTGATAGATCCCCGAGAGGGAGATCCGACGCGGAGCTTGGAACCCGTTATGGAGGACCCGTTCGTGACACCGGCGGCCGCCACGCTCCACGAGCAGGCGCGGCGCCGCCTGCTCGAAGCTGACGCCGCCTGGCGGCCGACTCCGCCCGAGCTGATTGCCCGGCATCTGCCGTACCCGTGCCGCTGGCCCTGCGAGCTGGGTCCGCCCGAGGCGTTCAGCGACGAGCCGGGGCCGGCCGACTACTTCGACCTGTGGCCGGACCACGATCCGGCCTGCATGGGCGCGGAGAGCGCGGCCGTCGCCCGGCGAATCGCCTCGAGCTGCGCAGGCTGGCCGCATCGGCCGACGGGAGAGGAGTTCTACGACGCGCTGCGCGCCGAACGGCCGACACCACGGCAGAGGGCGATCGTCGGCATGTGGGCGGTGGAAGCCTCCCGTCTGGACATGCTCGACGCCCACGGCGAGCGCGTCTATTCGTGGCGCAGGCTCGTCGCCGCGCTGCACCGTTGCGGGCCCTTCGCCACGTTCGCGACGTTCCGCTGGTTGAACCGCCGGGCCTTGGTCCCGGAGTACGACGGAGTGCGACTGTGGAGCGGCTGACGCTGCCCCACGCGGCCCACGCGCTCTGGATGCGCGTCGAGCAGCCGTTGAGCCTCGCGCTACGCCATTTGAGAACGGCCGGAGTCCAGTGGACTCTGGGCGGCGGGACCGTCATGGCGGCGCGTTGGCTTCACCGCAGAAGCAACGACATCGACCTGACCGTCCCCCAGGGTTCGGGAATCCACGCGTTGTCCGACGAGGCCTCAGGCTTCACGGCGCAGATGATGGCCGCCGGCGCCCGCCGGACGGCGCTCGGAACGAGACACCACGTCATCGAGTTCTCAGGAACGACGGGGAGCCTGGAAATCACCGAGATGGACCTGCGGCCCGCCGGCGGCGCCACGTTGATGCGGTGCGGAACGAGCGAGGTCTTCGTCTGCACGAACACGCAGATAATCCGCGGCAAGCTCGAACGGTCGCTGCGGCACGAGGCGCCGGCACGAGACCTCTACGACACCGCCGTCGCGGCCCGCCTCGACCCGCAGTCGCTCGCCCAGGCCGTGAACATGCTGCCGCCGGAAGCCGTGCGCGAGCTCGCGAACGAGTGGCGGCAGAACGGGCACAGGCTGCGGCACGAAGCCGTCAACGCCCTGGAAGATGTCGATCCGGAGCACCGACGACTGCTCAGCGACCTCGTCGGGGTAGCCTCGCAGGCCATCCTCGACGCTCGTTACACGGTCATCGAGATCTCCCGTCGCCAACAGACGATCGCAATCCGCGCAGCGACCAGCGGCGGCGGTCGACACACCGTGCGAGCGACACCGGGAACGTTCCGCGATACGCTGGAAGCGTCTGGACTCGACGAGTACCTGCGTTCAGGTCACGTGGGCATTGGCGGCGGGCGCGAACAGATCGACGACCTCGCGACGGGCCGCATCCCCGGTCCGATCGTCGTTTCGTCGACCTGAGCACGGCCCGGCGGACCCGGGACCGGTGCGCCTCGCCCCAACGGCGCACCAGAACGTCGGTCGAGGACGACATGCTCGAAGGCGTCCATCAGCCGGTGCGGCCGGGGCCTTCGCGCTGCCACGCCCGACGGGGCGCGGATGACCACGATCTCGGATCCGGACCGGCCGCCAGTCGCGCGCTCCGCTCGGGCTCAGGGCTTCTCGAAGACCGAGTGGTCCACCTCGCCGTTGATCTCGACGGCGTCGATGCGCATGTCGATCCTGAACGCGCCCTGGACCTCGACGGTGTTGCTGGCCGACCAAAGCACGCCGCCATGTTCCTCGTAGTCGGAGGCGTCCGCGGTCACCGCCACCGTGCCCATGCCGGGCACCTCCTGGGCGAACTGGATGCGCGACACCAGCAGGGTCTCGGCGTCGACGAGGACCTGGAAGTCGACGCCCTGCCAGCTCGCCTGCACGACGTGGTGGTTGCGGCCGTTCAGCTCGGCGTCGTCGAGCCGGCTGTACGTCGGCGCGAACGGCCCGGAGCCGCCGTAGTCCCAGAACGGGTGCAGCGACGACTGCGCCACCAGCGCCGCCAGCTGCGGCCCGGTGACGTCCACCACGCCCTGCGTGTTGTCCGACTGCCAGGCGGCGACTCCGTTCCAGCCCGTCCTCTGCTGGAAGAACTCACTGTCGAAGCTCTGGTAGAGCTTCTGGTTGGGGATGACGAGGTTCTCGAAGTCGCCCTCCAGGTCCCCGAACGGGGTGCTCATCGTGAACGTGCCCGTCTGGCGCACGCTCTCGACGCTCGTGATGGCGTCGCGCCCGCCCGTCGCCTCCAGGCTCCCGTCGGCAATCTCCTCCAGCGTCTGCGCACGCGCGGCGCCGGCGTACGACGACACCGACAGCGCCAGAATCAGGCCGGTCACGCGATGGAATCTTCCCGTCATCATTGCAGTCATGCTCCAGTCCGGCCGTCCGGGCCGCCGACATGGCCCCCGGACGGCGCTCCCTCGCTCGCGGCGTGCTAACCTGACGGGGCGCGCCGGCCGCCGGCGACGGCCGAGAGCCGATCGCCTGGCGGACATCCTCGGTAAAGATACGAGCCTGGGGGCGAGGGGTTCCCACCCTCGAAACGACATCAGGACGGCGTCATGGCACTTATACCACGGACCCCGGCGCCGAAGCTGCTCGGGCTCGGCCTCCACGCGTGGCTCCGGCTGGGGCTGGTCGGCTGCGCCGTCGCCCTCCTCGTGCTGAACTGGAACCTCCGCCGCGCGCCCCTGGACAACGCCGGAGAGGCCCCGGCCGGCGAGGCGGAGAGCGAGCTGGAGATCGTCACCCTCGACGCCCTGCCTGGACCGGCGCCGGACCCCGGCGCCGACCCCGACGAGCCGTCGCTCGTCAACGAGGGGTGGTACGTGCGCAACATGGCCACGGCGCACGGCGCGTTCGTGATCGAGGTCGAGGCGGAAGACCCCGAGCAGACCGAGACGATATCCCGCGCGCTGATCGAGCCCATCAAGGACGATTACGCCGAGATCCTCGTCTACGTCAACCGGATGGGCGACGACTCGGACCTGCCGGCCCGCCGCGTGCAGTGGACTCCGCGCGACGGGTACGTCGAGCTGAGCTACGACGCGCCGGAGATCCAGCCGTAGGAGTCTGCCCCTTGGAGTAGCAGGGGCAGGCTCGCGGCAAGTTCGGCTGGGCGTCGAGCGGAGCCGAAGGCGACGGTTGGCGGGCCAGGCAGTCACCGACGGGTCGCCGCCCGCACGCAGTCACAGCCCGTTCTGCGGTTCGCGACCGGCGCACGACAGTGGTCCGGCGGCATCCGCGGTCCGGCCCGATAGCGGGAAGCCGAGCGTCGAATCGGCCGACCCGAGGGGAGAAGGTCGAGTGAAGCCGACACCGCCTTCCGGAAACCGGGTCATCTCCCTCACCGAGATGGTGTCGCGGGTGCCCGACGGCGCGTCGGTGGCGCTGGGGGGCAGCTTCCTCCACCGCGGCCCGTTCGCCTTCGTGCGCGAGCTGATCCGCCAGGGCCGGCGCGGACTCGAGATCGTCAAGCAGTCGCCGGGCTACGACATCGACATCCTGTGCCGCGCGGGGTGCGTGGCCCGGGCGCGCGCCGGCATCGTGGCGATGGAGGGCAACTTCGGCCTCGCCCCCTGGTACCGCCGCGCGGTCGAGACGCAGCAGATCGAGCTCGAGGAGCACGCCTGCATGACCCTGACGGCGGGCCTGCGCGCCGCCGCTTACGGGGTGCCGTTCCAGCCCGTGGGCGGCGTCCACGGCTCGGACCTCGCCCCGCTCAACCGCTGGGCGTCGGTCGCCGATCCCTACGGGTCGGGGCAGGACGTCTGGGTGATCCCGGCGATCCGCCCCGACGTCGCGGTGATCCACGTCAACGAGGCCGACGAGCGCGGCGACGCCCGGGTCCGGGGCACGACGCACTGGGACCGCATCCTCACTCGCGCCGCCCGCCAGGTGTTCGTGGTCGCGGAGAAGCTCGTCCCTGCCGCGTCGTTCGAGGATTGCCCCGAGCTCACCCTCGTGCCGGGCTTCATGGTCCAGGCCGTCACCGTGGCGCCGGGCGGCGCGTGGCCGGGGTCGTGCTGGCCGCACTACGAGATCGACTATCCGGCGGTGGAGAGCTACCTCGACCCGGGCCGCCCCCTCGAGGCCCACCTGGAGCTCGCCCCGGAAGCGGCGCCGGAGCCCGTGCGTGCCTGAGGGCTGGTCCGGCTTCTCGTACATCGTCACCAACCTCGCCCGCTTCGTCCGGCCCGACGAGGTGACGTTCAGCGGGGTGAACTCGACGCCCCCGATGCTCGCCTGCCTGCTCGCGAAGCGGGCCTACGACTTCGACTTCGTGTACCTCAACGTGGCCGGCGGCGTGCAGCCGCGGCCCTCGAAGATTCCCCTGTCGAGCTCGGACCCCGTGCTCGCCGAGGGCTCGACCGCGATCTTCGCCAACGAGGACTTCTACGACCTGTGCACGCGCGGGGGCATGGACCTGTGCTTCCTCGGCGCCGCGCAGGTCGACGGCCTCGGCCGCACCAACGTCTCGGTGATCGGCGACTGGCACCGCCCGAAGGTCCGGCTGCCGGGCGGGGGCGGCGGCGCGGTCATGCTGCCGACGGCGCGCCGGGCCGTCACGTGGCGCACCGAGCACTCCACGCGCGTTCTCGTCGACCGCCTCGACTTCGTGACCGCGGCCGGCGGCCTGCACGGGGTGGTGACCCCAATCGCGGTCTTCGCGCGGCGCGAGGGCCGGCTGGCCTTGCAGTCCTGGCATCCCGCGGTGACGCTCGACGACGTCCGCCGGCGGACCGGGTTCGAGCTCGACGCGGCCGCGGCGGTCCCTACGGCGCCGCCCACCGAGCGCGAGGCCGCCGCGCTGCGCGCTCTCGACCCCGACGGGCAGTTCGAGCGCGATGCCAGCGTCTCCATCCGCTAGTCTGCGTCGTGACTGAATGTTCGGGTGCGTGGGCTGTGATTCGTCAACGATTGCGGGCCTTGAACCCGTGTCCGTGTCCGAAGACTGGGACGTGACGGACCACTGGGAGGAGTGCCCGCCGCGTAGCGACGCGGGTGACCGGAGCGCGGGTTGGAACGGCGGGCCGCGCAACCTGTTCGCGCAGAGAGGCGGCCGGCACGAAACGTCCACGGCACAAGCCGCTAGAGGAGGCCCGTCGACCAGGGGGCCGGGCACGCTCGATGACACCCGGCCACGCGAACCCGGGCCGGATGCAAATGTCGTTCGACGGTCCCTCTTTGAGCCGCCTGCTGCGCGAGCGCATCGCCCGCCACGCAAAGACGGGGCGCATCGCGCTGCTCGGCCGGTTCGACCCGGTGTCGTACGCCGGTCTGGGCGAGCGGATCGACTGGATCGCGAAGGCCCTGGAGGATGTCGCCCGCGGCGAGATCGTCGGCCTGCTCGGGTCTCGCTCGCCCGATACCGTGGCCGCGTTCCTCGGCATCATGCAGGCGGGCGGCTGCCCGTGCTTCCTCGAGCCTCATGCGCGCGTCGAGACGGTACGCGACCGTCTCGACGCCGCCCGCGCGCGCCGCGTCTGCCTGGAAGGCGAGCACGAGTCGCTCGCGCCGGCTCTCGTCCGCGCCGGCCTCCGCACTCACCGACTCTCGCGCCTCGCCACGGAGCCGCCCTCGCGCCGCGCGGCCGGGGCACGGCCGCGCACGATCGGCGAGCCGGCCGCGGCGACGGCGGCGACGACCCGACGGCCTCCCGGCGCGTTCCGCGAACCGCTCACGAGCGCCGACCCCGCGATGCTCCAGCTCACCTCGGGCAGCACCGGCGAGGCCAAGGGCGTCGTGCTCACGCACGGCAACCTGCTGTGCAACGCCCGCGGCATCGTCGCGCGCACCGGCATCACCCCGGCCGACCGGCTCCTGCACCTGATGCCGCTCCACCACACCAACGGCGTGAACAACCAGCTCATCGCCCCGTTCCTCGCCGGCGCTACGGTCGTGCTCGCAGACCGCTTTCGCGCCGAGGCGGTCGACGACCAGATCGCCGAGTACGGCGTGACCTACGCGACCGGCGTGCCGACGATGTTCTCGCGGATGCTGCCGCACCTGCGTGACCCCGGCCGGCGCCGATCGCTGCGCTTCCTGCGCTGCGGCTCGGCGCCGATCTCCGCCGCCCTGCACGAGCGCGTCGAAGCCGCTTTCGGGGTGCCGCTCGTCGTCTCGTACGGCCTGTCCGAGGCCACCTGCACGTCGACCATGAACCCGCCCGGCGCCCGACGCATCGGCAGCGTCGGCACCGTGCTCGCCGGCCAGCAGGTGCGGCTGCGGCGGCCGGGGACCGGGGAGGCGGTCCCCGGCCGCGCCGAGGGAGAGGTCTGCATCGCCGGCGCGGCGGTGATGAAGGGCTACGTGGACGGGTCCTCCGCCGCGGTCCTCCGGGACGGATGGCTGCGGACGGGCGACCTGGGCCGGTTCGACGCCGACGGGTACCTGTTCATCACCGGCCGCCTCAAGGACGTCATCGTCCGGGGCGGCGAGAACCTGTCGCCGGGGGCCATCGAGAGCGAGCTGGAGAGGCACCCGGCGGTGGAGTCGTGCTGCGTCGTCGGTGAGCCTCACGTCGATCTCGGGGAGGTCCCGGTCGCGTTCGTGCAGCCGCGGGCGGGAGCGGCGCCCGACGCCGGTGAGCTCGACGCCCTCGTCGCCGCCCGGCTGTCGAGAGCCCACGTCCCCGCCCGCATCCACCTCGTCGCGGCGCTGCCCGAGAACGCCGTCGGCAAGGTCGACCGGGCCGCGCTGGCCCGGCGGGTTCGCGGCCGGGGCGCACCCGACTCGCCCGTCGATGGAGGCGATCTATAATCGGATCATCGCTCGATCGACCGCCGCGGGGAACGCGCCCCTGATCCCATCGTCGCGCGCCGCCGCGTCCGCTCGGAAGCGGCGCGAGACCTCGCTCCCGGCGCACGGCGCAACCGCGGCCCTGTGGTGGCGCTCCGATGTCTGGACACGACCCGCGGGCAGACGTCGCGGCGGGGCGGCCCGAGCCGACC
Source organism: Vicinamibacterales bacterium (assembly GCA_965207675.1). Classification (GTDB taxonomy): domain Bacteria; phylum Acidobacteriota; class Vicinamibacteria; order Vicinamibacterales; family UBA8438; genus JAJEEA01. The sequence continues at coordinate 550,773 of CBDBMY010000010.1, read as the reverse complement.
TGCGCCGAAGCGCTCTGCCTGCTGCTGCTCGACCCTGACAGCGGCCGGTTGCCCCCGACCGGCCGGCGAGCCGTGCACTATGCCCTCGCCGGCTCCGTGCTGGTCGATCTCGCCCTGGCCAATCGCATCGGCGCCGGCCCCGCGCAAGTCCGCTCGACCGACCCCACTCCTCTCGGCGACGACCTCCTCGATCCGACGCTCGCGCGCATCGACGCCGACGCCAACGGGCGCGGCGTTGCAGATTGGGTGGAGGAGACGGCCGCGCGCGCGCACGAGATACGAGCGAACGCGTTGAACCGGCTGGTGGCGCGCGGCATTCTCGCCGTCGGGCAGCACGGCGGCCCCGTCTTTCGCGGCCGTCGCTACGACCTGATCGACGACGACGCCGATCGGCGCCTCCGGCAACGCCTCGCCGGTGGGCTGTCGGACGGCGCGGTCCCCGCTCCGCGGGACGTCGCGCTCATCCGTCTCGTCGACGCCTGCGGCCGCTTCGAGCAGCTCGTGCCGCCGCGCGAGCTGTCGCGCGCGCGGCAGCGCATCAACGAGCTTCGCGCGGAGACGCTCGCCGGCCACGCGGTCGCCGCCGCCGTCGAGCGGTCGGTGGCGGGCCTGACGCCTCCCGCGTCGCCGGGCATCCCCCTCGCCGGCAACGCCTTCAGCCTCGCCGGCGACATCCGCGCCTACCTGACGCGCGAGTACCAGCGGCTGGGGCCCGTCTTCCGCGTGCGCGCGTTCAAGCGCAGGCTCACCGTCCTCGCCGGCCCCGAAGCCAACATGTTCATGGTGAAGGAGGGCCGGACCCACCTGCGGAGCGCCGCGGCCTGGAGAGACTTCGCGACGGAGCTGGGCGCGGAGCGCGTGTCGATAGGCATGGACGGCCCCGAGCACGACCGCATGCGCAACGCGCAGAAGCGCGGGTACTCGAGGGCCGCGGCCGAGCGGTGCATCCCCGCCATGGTCGAGATCGTGCGGCGCGAGATCGCGGCGTGGCCGACCGGCCGGCCGATACCCGCGCACTACGCGCTGCAGCGCATCGCCACCGACGAGCTGGGCACTCTCGCCGCGGGAGCCTCGCCTCGAGATTACCTCGACGACCTCATCGTCTTCGTGCGCGGCCTCCTGCTCGCGACCGTCACCCGGCAGCGCCCCCGCGGCCTGCTCAAGCGGCGCCGCTTCCGGCGGGCCCGGGCCCGGGTCGAGAAGCTGTTCCGGGAGGTGTCGGCCCTGCACGATCCGGCGCGCCGCCGCGACGCCGCCCCCGACCTGCTCGACGACCTGCTCGAGCTTCACCGCGCCGACCCCGCGTTCCTGCCCGAGGCCGACCTGCGACCGAGCGTCCTCGGCCCGTTCATCGCCGGCCTCGACACCATGGCGGGGGTCTGCTCGTTCATGCTCTACTCGCTCCTGAAGCACCCCGACGTGCTCGAGCGCATGACGGCCGAGGCCGACGCCATCTTCGCGAACGGCGGGCCGACGGTGCAGGACATCCGCAAGCTCGACGTCACCCACCGCGCGGCCCTCGAGACCATGCGGATGTACCCGACCGCGCCCGCCCTTCACCGCACCGTGTCCAACTCGTTCGAGCTCGGCGGCTACCGCGTGCACGCGGGCGACCACGTGCTCATGGCGGTGGCGGTGCCGCACTACCTGCCGCGGTACTTCCCCGACCCCGAGCGCTTCGACATCGACCGCTACGCCCCCCCGCGCAACGAGCACCACCAGGTCGGCGCGTACGCTCCCTTCGGCCTCGGGGCCCACACCTGCCTGGGGGCGGGGTTCGCGGAGGTCGGCATCGCCGTCACCATGGCCACGCTCGTGCACGAGGCGGAGCTGACCCTCGACCCGCCCGGCTACGAGCTGAAGATCGACCCCATCCCCATCGCGCACCCCACCCGCTCGTTCAAGTTCCGCATGAAGCCGCGCAACCGCGGCTGAGCCGGGACGCCACCCCAGATCGACCCCATCCCGATCGCCCATCCCACCCGCTCGTTCAAGTTCCGCATGAAGCCGCGCAACCGCGGCTGAGCCGGGATGCCACCTCAGATCGACCCCATCTCGATTGCCATCGCACCCGGTCGTTCAAGTTCCACATGAAGCCGCGCAGCCGCGGCTGAGCCGCCCCCACCACCCCCGGCGCTCTTTCAGCGCGAGTCCGGCGGGCGGCGCGGCACTCCAGCGGGACAGGTCACTGTCTATCGTTCCGCTTTGCAATCGCCGACGGCGACGCAGTATTCTCGATTCTCCGCGCCGGGACCTTGCCCGGCCGGCGCGGACCGCGGGAGACCGGTCGACGCGAGACGACGATTCCGAGGCTGCATCGGGGACCGCAACGCCATGAGCCTGCCATCCTACGTGCACGGCGCCAGCCCCGTGGCCCTCCTCGGCGAGACCATCGGCGAGAACCTGCGCCGCACCGTCGAGCGCCACGGCGACCGCGAGGCGCTGGTAGTGCCGTCGCAGGACTACCGGGCCACCTACCGGCAGCTCTGGGACGCCACCACGGCCCTCGCCAAGGCCCTCCTGCGGCGGGGCATCGAACGGGGCGACCGGGTCGGCATCTGGGCCCCCAACCGCTTCGAGTGGGTCGTCACCCAGTACGCCACCGCCCGTGTCGGCGCCATTCTCGTCAACGTCAACCCCGCCTACCAGGCGCGCGAGCTGCAGCACGCGCTGAACCAGTCGGGCCTGCGGCTCCTGCTGCTGTCGCAGGGGTTCCGCGAGCGCGACTACGTGGAGATTGTCGAGCGGGTCCGCCCCGAGTGCCGGGGGCTGGAGGAGACGGTGGTGCTCGACGACGGGTGGGAGGCGCTGCTCGAAGCGGGCGCGGGGGTCGAGGACGGCGAGCTCGCGGCGCGCGAGGCCACCCTGACCTTCGACGACCCCATCAACATCCAGTACACCTCGGGCACCACCGGCACCCCGAAGGGCGCAACCCTGTCGCACCACAACATCCTGAACAACGGCTTCTTCTGCGGCGAGGTCCTCGGCTACACCGAGCACGACCGCGTGTGCATCCCGGTGCCGTTCTACCACTGCTTCGGCATGGTCATCGGCAACCTCGCGTGCACCACCCACGGCGCGTGCATGGTGACGCCGGGGGCGGCGTTCCGGCCCGACCACACGCTGGCCGCCATCGCGGCCGAGCGGTGCACGTCGCTCTACGGTGTGCCGACGATGTTCATCGCCCAGCTCGACCACGCCGACTTCGAGGGCACCGACTTCTCGTCGCTCCGCACCGGGGTCATGGCGGGGTCGCCGTGCCCGGCCGAGATCATGAAGCAGGTCCGCGAGCGCATGAACATCCGTGAGATCACCATCTGCTACGGCATGACCGAGACCGCGCCGGTCTCGACGCAGACCCGCGTCGACGACCCCGTCGAGAAGCGCGTCAACACCGTCGGGCCGATTCACCCGCACGTCGAGATCCGCATCATCGACCCCGAGAGCGGCCGGGTGGTGCCGCGCGGCGAGCGCGGCGAGCTGTGCACGCGCGGCTACAGCGTCATGCTGGGGTACTGGAACGACGACGCGGCCACCCGCGCGGCCATCGACGACGCGCGCTGGATGCACACCGGCGACCTCGCGTGCATGGACGACGCCGGGTACGTCAGCATCGTCGGCCGCATCAAGGACATGATCATCCGCGGGGGCGAGAACATCTACCCGCGCGAGATCGAGGAGTTCCTCTACACCCACCCCGACGTGGCCGACGCCCAGGTCATCGGCGTGCCCTCGGCGCGGTACGGGGAGGAGGTGGCGGCCTGGGTCATGCCGAGGCCCGGCGCGACCCTCGACGGCGACGCCCTCACCGCGTTCTGCCGCGGCGCCATCGCCACCTACAAGATCCCCCGGCACTGGAAGATCGTCGACGGCTTCCCGATGACGGTAACCGGCAAGATCCAGAAGTACCGAATGCGCGAGATCTCGACGGCGGAGCTGGCCGCCGCGGACACCGGCCGATGACCGTGACCGGCAAGATCCAGAAGTACCGCATGCGCGACATCTCGACGGCGGAGCTGGCCGCCGCGGACGCCGGCGGAGACGCACAGGCATGACGCCGATCGTCGGAGCGACCCCGCGGCCCGTCGTCTTCGCGCTCGCCACCCGGAGCGGAGACGCACCGCTTGAAGACCTGCGAGGGCGTGGAAGAGAGGCTGGAGTCGTCTTCGCGCTCACCACCCGAAGCGGAGACGCACAATGACGCCAATCGTCGGCGCGGACCACGAGTTCCACGACCCCGAGTACGCCGCCGACTGGGCGGGGCGCTTCGAGCCGACCCCCGACCGCCTCGCCCTGTTCGGCCTCATGCTGTCCGAGCTGCGCGAGCGCGTACCGCCCGACGGGCGCATCGTCGAGCTGGGCATCGGCCCCGGCTACCTCGCGGCCCACCTCCTCGACGCCCTGCCTGCCGCCCGCTACCAGGGCCTCGACTTCTCCCGCCCCATGCTCGACATCGCCGCCCGCCGGCTGCGACGCCACGCCGACCGCGCCGCCTTCACGCAGGCCGACCTGCTGGCGGACGGGTGGTGGGAGGCGCTGCACAGCCCCGTCGACGCCATCGTCTCGACCTGGGCCCTGCACGACCTGGGTGGCCGGGACCAGGTCGAGCACGTCTACGCCGGGTGCGCGAAGGCCCTCGCCGATCGGGGGCTGCTGCTCAACGGCGACTTCATCAAGCCGGACGGCGCGCGGCAGGAGTACGAGCCCGGCCGGTTCCCCATCGCCACGCACATCGACATGCTGCGCCGCGTCGGGTTCGAGACGGCCGAGTGCCTGCGGGTGTTCGAGGAAGAGCTGGAAGCGCCGACCCCCGCCCAGAACTACGCCTGCTTGCGGGCGGTCGGCCGGTTCAACGGCCCGACGCTGGAGGTGTGACGCTCGCGGGGCGCCGGCTTTACATGCGCGGGCGTCACCCCCTTGCCGCATGAGTCCGGCGGGGCGCCGCCGCTCGAATCACCGCTCGGAGCAGACCGGAGCTCGTTCGGTGGGACCCGCCGTCGGCGTCGAGCGGCAGCTCCGCGATTTCACGGCCGGTTGGCCGCGGCGGCGGCGCGCTCCTCGGCGCGATGGCCGGCCAGGATGCCCGGCATGCCGTAGTTGCCCTCGTGGCAGGCGTATTCGAAGAGCGGGCCCTCGCGCGTCGCCATCGGCACCGCCGCCGTCCACGGCGCGGTGTAGACGGCGGGGTCGTCGACCGTCACCTCGTAGTCGATCGCGTCCGGGCCGCGGCGGGTGAAGCGCTCGACGACCCGGGCCGCGGCGCTCGTGCCCAGGGTGATGACCCCGAGGCCCCGGCTGATGGTGGTCAGATCCACGGCGCGCAGGTTGGTGGTCTCGACCACCAGGGTGTCGTCCTCCCACCGCCCCCGCGAGTCGCCCAGCCACTGCCCGATCCGCCGGTCCACGTGCGGCCGCCCGTCCAGCGGGACGATGCGGGCGTCGTGGATCATCTCGGCGAGAATCGCGACGTGGTCCGGCGTCTGCAGGATCTCGTAGTTGTGGTTGTAGAAGTTGCCCATCATCGTCCCGGGCAGCCCGCGGGTCACGCACCGCTCGAACAGGTCACGGCTCTCCGGTCCATCGGCGGGGGCCGTTCTCCGCGCCGCCGCCCGCCGGGACCGCGCCTGCGCCGCCGCCGGCGTCAGCGGCGGCAGCCGCCCGTCCGGAGGGTCCACGAGCAGCGAGGACCGCTCGAGCAGCACCCCGCGCTCGCGCCAGTACTCGTTGTGAGAGCCCGCGCTGCCGGCGGGGGGCACGGCGTCGGTGCTGGTCTCCAGGGTGAACTGCCGAAACCGCTCGGCCCGCTCCTCCTCGGTCAGCACCGGCTGCCCGGCGAGGTCCCGCGGCCGCTCGAGCGGGGTCGCGGTGACGTTGGTCCACGTGCCCTGCAGGTCGGGGTCGCCCCACGGCGTCCGGGCCGCGCGCCACGTCGAGGTCGTCTGTTGCGCGTCGGTCGGAGCCGCCGGCGCGCCCACGAGGAACGCAGTCGCCAACCCGAAGACGGCGAGAAGGGAGCGAGCGCTCCCTCCGAACGGCCCCACTCCGTCGGCCGTTGGGGCAACGGCGCTCGTCGACCTCATGACGCACCTCCTCCCCTGCACCGGAGTGGTCGAACGGCGCCGGCGTCCGCCCCGGCAGCTCCCTGCCGCTCGGGGCGGATCGCCGGCGCCTCGTGAGGACTCAGGGGAAGCCTCGTCTCATGAGTCGTCGGACGAGGACGGGCCTCGCCGCGGCCGAGCCGCGCCGTCAGTCGTTGGTCATCTGCGCCGCCGGCCAGCGGTCGTCGATCGGCTTCGACGGGTCGGCGGTGATCCTCAGGTCGGCGCAGTGATGATACGAGTAGCCGCCCGGCGTGTTGTACACGTGATCGGCCATGAACTGGATGACCTGCAGCGTGCACTTCTCGCAGTTGATGTTCGGGATGTCGATGTCGGCCTCCCACGGGTCCATCGGGGTCTCGGGCCGGAACGAGGCGCGCTGGTCCCCGACGGGATAGTGCGGGAACAGGCCGTCGGCGAGGACCGGAATCTGCGGCGGGCTCTGAATCACGCCCCAGACCGAGTAGAGGCCGCGGTCCGTCCACTTCTCGACCGCGGTCGTATCCGCAGGCAGCTCGTTGCGCGAGTTCACCGACAGCGCGACGCGGTAATGGCCCGAGTGGAAGACCGTCTCCTGGATCTTCAGGTGCAGCTTCGACCCGCCGGTGACCTCGGTGACGATGCCGGAGAGAATCTCGGCGTTGTCGCCGTTCGGGTTGCCGCCGCACGGTCCGACCTTCTGGGGGTTCCCGAGGCGGTCCAGGTTGATCCAGGGCGCCGGTTCCAGCAGCTGGAAGTGCGCTTGCGAGCCGACCGGCAGCACCACGAGTGCGGCGGCCAGGGCGAACAGGGCGGGCAGAAGGCGTTTCATGTCGTCGTTCCTCCTCGACGGATTCGGCAAGCCGATGAATGGCGGCCTCTGGAAGCGCGCCGCGACGGAGGCGGCGCGCCCCGATGTGCCCGTATTGTAACGGCGCTTGTCAACGGACGGCGCAACCCTGGGTGCACGACAGGAAGTTGTGCACCGCCACGCAAGACGGGGCGCCACCTCGTGTGCGAGCGCGGCAGCCATGGATCGGCCTGCTGCGGGGGTCTTGGCCCAAGCCGTTCTCCGTGAATCGAGCATCCGACAGCGCTGGGGACCGCCATCCAACAATGATGTCGTGCACCCGCGCAACCCTTCCGACTGCTCGTCGGCGGGACCGTTCCCTCGACACCGATCGTGCAGTCGGCAGCTCCATCCCGTCGGTCACGCCGGTCGCCACCGCCGCGTCGCGAGCCTCCTTCGACCCGGTAGTCGATGACCGTGGTGGCCGTACTGACGCCGCGATCCTCCACGAAGGTCACGGCAGCTCGACGGGGGGCTCGAACGCTGTTCCTGGTTGCCGTTACAATCTGCCTCGCAGCACTTTCGCGCATCGGGATGGTCACTCGGAAGCGTGACCACGAGGATTCGAGCGGCCAGAGAGGCCGCAAGGGCCGGGGGCACGAGATGATCACACGATCGACGACGCTGTTTGGCAGCGCCGCCGCGGCGGCGCTGCTGGCCGTGACGGCGGCATCCACCCGGGAGACCGCCCAGGCGGGGAGCACGGCCCGGCCCGCGCAACCCGCTGCCTGCGCGGCGCTGGCCGACCTCGCCCTGCCCGACACCGCCATCCGGCTCGCCGAGGCGGTGCCGGCGGGCGAGTTCACGCCGCCCGGGGCGGCGCGGCCGCTCGAGGTGCCGGCGTTCTGCCGGGTGGCCGCGACGAGCGAGCCCGCCGTCAACTTCGAGGTGTGGCTGCCCACGGACACCTGGAACGGCAAGTTCCACACCGCCGGCAACGGCGGCATGGCGGGGACGATCAGCTACGGGGCCATGGCCGGCGCCCTCGGCCGCGGCTACGCCACGTCGAGCACCGACACCGGGCACGTGCAGCGCGCCGGGGGGTTCGACGCGAGCTGGGCCCTCGGCCGCCCCGACCTCGTCGAGGACTTCGGGCACCGGTCGCTGCACCTGACGGCCGTTCACGGAAAGGCGATCACCGAGGCGTTCTACGGCGCCGCGCCCGCGCACGCCTACTACGTCGGCTGCTCGAAGGGCGGGCAGCAGGGCCTGATGGAGGCGCAGCGGTATCCCGACGACTTCGACGGCCTCGTCGTCGGCAACCCCGCCCACGACTGGACCCGCTTCTACGCCGGCGCTCATCTGTGGTACGCCCTGGCGACCCTCGACGACCCCGAGAGCTGGATCCCGCCGGCCAAGGCGGTGCTGCTCGGCCGCGCGGTCACCGCCGCCTGCGACGCCATCGACGGCATCGAGGACGGCGTGCTCGACGACCCCCGCGCCTGCCACTTCGACCCGGCGGTCCTGACGTGCCGTGCCGGCCAGGATGAGACGGCCTGCCTGACCCCGAAGCAGGTGCAGGCGGTGAAGGACATCTGGCGCGGGCCGACGAACGCGGACGGCGAGGTCATCTACCCCGGCCTCGTGCCCGGCGGCGAGGACGACCCCGGCGGCTGGTCGCGCTGGGTCACGGGCCCCGAGCGGTTCCGGAGCACGCACTACCTGGCCGCCAACGACTTCATGCGCTACATGGTGTTCGGCGACCCCGACTGGAACTTCCGCTCGTGGGACTACGGCCGCGACCTGCCGGTGGCGCTCGAACGCACCGGCCCCGCGCTGGACGCGAACGACCCCGACCTGCGCCCCCTGCGCGACGCCGGCGGCAGGCTGCTGCTCTACCACGGGTGGAGCGACGCCGACATCTCGCCCCTCGGCACCATCGACTACTACGAGGAAGCGGTGCGGACGGTGGGGGAGGGCGCGGACGCGGCCACGGCGCTCGCCGAGACGCAGGCGTTCTTCCGCCTGTTCATGGCGCCGGGCATGGGCCACTGCCGGGGCGGACCGGGGCCGGACACGTTCGACGCCCTCTCCGCCCTGGAAACGTGGGTGGAAGAGGGCCGCGCGCCCGAGCGCATCGTCGCCTCGAAGCTCGAGGGCGGCGAGGTGGTGCGCACCCGGCCGCTCTGCCCCTATCCGCAGGTGGCGCGGTGGGACGGCGCCGGCAGCACCGACGACGCCGCCAGCTTCCGCTGCGTCACGCCGGACTGATCCGCAAGCCGCACGCCGTGGCGTGGTGCCCTGCGGCGGGGCACGGCGAGCCCGCCGGCCGCGTTACTGCGTCACGCCGACTGATTCTGCCCGCGCGACCCGTGGCGCAATGCCCTGCGGCATGGGACCGGGGGGGCGCGGCGAGCCCGCCGGCCGCGATACCCGTGATCCGCGGTGGGGAACGGCCCGACCGGTAACCGGAGGCACCGGGCAATCCCGTGACCGTAACAGCAGTCGACCGGCGAGCCTCCTGCGGCTCGCCGGTCTCGTGCGAACGGATCAACGGCCGTCGGCTGTCACCGCGGGATGTCGTACCCCATGATCCGGGGCCGCTGGTCGGCCCAGCTGTCGACCACCGCCTGGGTGACGACGTTCGTGAACCGCTGCCGGATGTTCAGCGGCCCGTGACCGGGGAGCTGGATGAACATCAGGCCCACGAGGTCCTCCACCGGGTCGGCCCAGTAGAGGGTGCCGTAGGCGCCGCCCCAGCCGTAGCTGCCGGGCGACAGCGCGTCGAACGACTTCGTCGGGTCGACGAGCACCCCGAAGCCGAGCCCGAACCCGTAACCGGGGCCGCGGACGTAGACGTCCTTGGCGCCGGTGTGGTTGCTGATCATCAGGTCGACGGTCATCCGGCCGAGCAGGCGCACCCCGTCGAGCTCGCCGCCGTTGGCGATCATCTGGGCGAAGCGGAAGTAGTCGGCCGACGTGCCGTTCAGGCCGGCCACCCCCGGGAAGTACGTCGTCGGCTCGCGGAACTCCGGCGCCCGCATCAGCTCCGACTTGCCGTCGTCGGTCGGGCGGTACACCGCCGCCACCCGATCGACTTTCTCGCGGGGGACGTTGTAGAACGTGTCGTGCATGCCGAGGGGCTCGAAGATGCGCTCCTTCAGGAACACGTCGATCGGCTGGCCCGATATCTTCTCCACGAGGACGGCCACGTAGTCGGTGGACGATCCGTACTGCCACTCGTCTCCGGGATGGAACGCCCCCGGAATGCCCGCGGCCCGCGCGACCCGCTCGCCGATGGTGGCGAACGGCTCCCCGTCGTTGGTGACGTGGCGGCGCTCCTCGTCCGACAACCCCGCGTCGTTCGGGTTCAGGGTCAGGCCCGAGGTGTGGGTCAGCACGTGGCGGATGGTCACCGGCCGGGCCTCGGTGACCCGCCGCCGGCGCGGCCCGTCGCGCTCGAGGACCATGTGGTCCGCGTACTCGGGAATCCAGTCGGCTATCGGATCGTCGAGGCGGAAGCGCCCCTCCTCGAACAGCATCATGAGGGCGGCCGAGACGATGGGCTTGGTCATCGACATCAGGGTGAAGATGGCGTCGGTGGTCATGGGCACCTCCGCCTCCCGATGCCGCCACCCGAGGGCGGAGTGATGCACCACCTCGCCCCGCCGGGCCACGAGGGTCACCGCGCCCGCGATTTGCCCGTCGTCGATGAACCGCTGGAAGTACTCGTCGACCCGCTGCAGCCGCTCGGCCGACATGCCCACCGACTCGGGCGGGGCCAGCGGCAGGTCCTCCGCCGCGAGCGGGGCGGTCGAAGGCAGGACGAGGCCGAAGCCGACCACACAGACCGCACCCGCCACGAAGACCCGCCGCCCAACGCGCGCCGCTCCGGCGCCAGCCTCTGTCGCTCATCTCACACTCCCTGTCTCGGGGGGGCACCGCGTGCGCTACGCGGCCGCTCCGCGCAACCCATCACGGCCCGCGACCCGCACCGAGGCTCTCGCAGGGCCCGCCGCGCCCCATCCTCTCCGTCACCGACACGACGCATTATCCTTGCAATCCTTCCACGGTTTGGACAATTTGCAAGGGAACGCTGGACGCCCGGCGCCGGCCGGGTCCAGTCCCGAGATGAAGCCGGGCGCGCCGGGTGTCCTGCCGGACGCCTGGTACGGCCCAGGTCGGACACGACGCTCGACGACACCCTCGGTGTTGCCGCAGGACCGTTCGCCGATAATCGTCACCACCATGCGCCTCGCACACGGAGACGGAAACCGCCCATGACCGGGCTGACCGACTGGGCTCCCAACGCCCATGCGCTGATCGTGCACCTGCCGATCGGCCTGCTCGTCACCGCGTTCGCGGCCGAGCTCGTGGCCCTGCTGCGGCGTCGCCCTGAGCCGGTCGCCAGCGTGTCGACGGCCCTCTACGCGGCGGGCTGGCTGACCCTCGCCGCCGCCTACCTCACGGGGCGCGCCGCCGCCCCCGAGGTCTACACGCCGGCCCTCGCGGTGCCCGTCGTCGACCGTCACTGGACCGTGGCGCTGTGGTGCCTTCTCTACTTCGGGGCCCTGACCGCAGGACGGCTGTGGGGGCTGGGAGTTCCCGGCCGCCCCGCGCCTGCGGGCGGCACCGGCGAGACGCCGGCCGGGCCGGCTGCGACCCGCCGGCGGGTGGCCCACCTCGCGTTCGGCGCGGCCGGGCTCGCGGGCCTGTTGCTGCTGGCGGCCACCGCCGAGCTCGGTGGCCGGCTCGTCTACCAGTACGGCGTGGGCGTCGCCGCGCCGCTGGCGGAATGAGCCGTCGATCGGGCGCCGCCGGGCCGCTGGCGGAACGAGCCGCCGATCGCTTGCATCCCTGGAACCGCGACGGCTGCGCGGGGACGGCCCGGCCTGCCGCCGGACGGCTGACCGGCAGGCACGGCACAGCCGACGTTTCGCGGGGCGGGGCGGGAGGGCCCGCCTACCGGGCCGCTTCCTGCTCGGCCAGCATCTCCAGGAACCGCTGCTCCTGCATGTCGACGTGGGCGAGGTAGCCCTCGCGGTCGATGAACGGGTTGGGGTCGCCCTCGGCCCGGGTCATCGCCCGCTCGAGCTTGCGCTCCATGTCGTACCAGAAGCCGTGCGAGCCGAGGAAGACGTCGACCGGCAGCGAGCGCGCCTTCGCGAAGGTCGCCCGGTAGTCGTCGGCGATCTCGGGGTAGTCGGGGTTGTCGACGAGGATGTAGCCGGGGTTCACGCCGAAGCTGCACACGATCAGGGCCAGGTAGCTCCGCCCCGCCTCCTCGACGTTCATCGCCCAGCTCGTGCACCCCTTCGTGTGCCCCGGCGTGAGGTGCGCGACCAGCGTCGTCCCGCCCAGGGTCACCTCGTCGCCGTCGTCGAGAATGCGGTCGATGGGGTGCTCCTTGCCGCCGGGCCGCAGCGTGCGCGCCCGCTCGACGTCCTCGCGCATCACCATGACCTCGGCCCCCGTCAGCTCCTTCACCAGCGCGTCGGCCTCCATGTGGTCGCCGTGCGCGTGGCTGCCGAGGATGATCTCGATGTCGCTGAACTCGAACCCCAGCCGCTCCACGCCCTCGCGGATCAGGGGCACCGTCGACTCGAAGTCGCTGTTGATCAGGATGTGCCCCTCGGGCGTCGTGACGAGGAACGTGCCGAGCTGCTCGGTCCCCACGAAGTAGATGTTGTCGATGACGTGATGCGCCGGAAACGGCGCGTTCCAGTTCCGCTGCGCGGCCGCCGGCGCGGCGCCGAGCAGCGCCAGCACGACGATGAACAGGATGCATCCCCTCATGGTCTCCTCCCTCATGTTCCGCCGCCGGAGCCCCGCCCGTTTCAGCCGCAACCCGTCGAGGTCATCGTCGATGCCTCGCCAACGGCCACCATGCGCATGTGTCCGGGCCATCCGCCGGCTCCCGGGCTTCGTCCCGCACTTGCCCTCATTCTCCAGCCCCGCCTCGGGGACCTCTCCTGACGCCTCCCTTGCGCCGCAGGTTCAGCCCCGACAGGTACAGGTCCGGCACGTCGATCCTCTCATCCGACCGCCGCCGAAACACTCCCAGGTCAATCAGGCAATCGACGAAGTCCGCCGGCTGATCCACCGGTGGCCGAACGTCCCTTCCCTCACTCCGTCCCCATGCTCCCGTCCAACCGGCGTCGAACAAGTCCACGACTTCCCTCCGCAGCCAGGGAACGAGCCTGTTCCGCGCCAGTCTCGCCCTCAACCCGTCCAGCCACGGCCACTCGTTCGAGATCCCCTGTGTCACGTGATTGTCGGAAACGTCGTCGAGCGCCTGCCGGAGCGCCGTGGGATGAATCAGCCGCGGCGGGCTCGCCGCCTGATTCACTGCTTCCTTGCCCGCGGCCTGCTCGATCAGCCTCACCAGGGTCCGGGGGCTGACCCGATCGTTGCCGTCCCGCAAGTGAGCCAACACCCAGTTGCGCACGAACCCCTTCTTCTTGTCGGCCCCCATGAACTCGCCCGACAATCGCTCCAGCAGCCGATGAGCGCTTCGGGCTTCCCTGATCTCCGGAATCAGTCCGAGCACCCCGTGCTCATCGAACCGTATGCGGGCACCCCGGCAGTAGGTGGCAAGACCGCTCGACGTATTCGCAATGCGCTTCACCAGCATGGCCAGAAGCGCCGCATCCGACCACGCCAGCTCCGCCCGGTTCGCCGCGAGCTTCGCGAAGTCCGCCGTCCCCATTCCCGCGTGGCGTCGAAAGAGGTCCGAGCGTAGAAAAACCTTCGCGCGAATTCGCCGCCAGCGGCGGCTGTAGTCGGACCAGAACGCCACAAGCCCCCGTACCATCCGCGCCATGACCGCCCAATCGAAGCCCCCGAGCGTATCCAGCTCGTCGTAACCCACGTATATTCGCGAATCCTCGCGCCGCAGCCGTTGCTCCAGCTCGTCCAGCGCTGCGGTCGGACTCGTCTCCGGCATGTCGTACGCCCGCAGAAGATCGCCGACGGCGACCGCGGGTGGGCTCAGCACGGTCCTCAACGCCTCTCGCTGCCCCGGCTCGAACCGATCAGCGAGTTGCCGCACCAGCATCACGTGCCAGATCTTCTTCGCCGTCTCGTCCGAGTCCGTCCATTTCGCCAACGCGTGAGTATCGGGAAAATCGATACCGGCCGGGTACGCCCCCCTCCATTCCGATGTCGCCGCTTGGGCTTCCAGCATCGGAGCCCGCGGCCGCCACTCGGCGACTGCGTCCGCGACGGCGCGGTCTTCCGAAAAAAAAGCCTGGAACAGTGCGCTTTTCCCCGACCCTCTCGGCCCCACCACCAACACGACGTTCGGATCGAGGGCGCGCAGATGCTCCGACACGGGGTACAGCCGGCGTGCGAACAGCTCCGGCGTCTCCGCCTCGGCCTGCCCGTACCCGAGATCCCCGAGCTGAACCCGCAGGTCCACGCAGTCCCGTTTGGTGAGACGCCTCGACGTGATGCTCATCTGTCGCGTCCCCCGGCCCTCCTGACGCCGGTCCGCAGCCTTTCGGCGAGCTCGCGGTAAGGCCCCCGCAGCAGAATCGACTCCGCGACGTCCGTCAGATCCCGGAAAGTGGCCAGACGTTCCTCATAGGGCAACACGACGGGAACGTGCGGCGCGTCCGCGCTTTCCAGATCGTCCAGATTCCAGAATTCGTCCCCACCTTCGGGCTCTGCATAGTAGTGCTGACTGAACGCCTCGCGCGCCCGGTCCCTGAACCGCTCGACACAACCCCTGAAAACGGCCGCGTCGGATCGCGGCACCATGGAGGCGACCAGCATGCACTCCGCCTGAGGCCCGCCCCGCCTCACCCGGTCGCCGCCGAGTCGCTCCAGAACCAGCTCCAGCCCCCGCCAGCTCGCTTCCGCGAGCGTGCCCAGAAGCACATGGAAATGGCACACGCCCCCCGTCAGGAAACCCGACACATCGCCCAGTCCTGCACGTGCATCGATGAGAATCCACCGTGGCGCGAGATCCCGGCGAATACGCTCCAGCAGCACGACAAACGGGTGCGGCGCACCGTCTGGTGCCGCTCCGTAATCGATCCGCGCGAGCTTCTCGATATACCGGGGATCGAAGCCACCAGCGGGATACACGAAAACGTCTTCCCCTTCGGTACCGCCACCGGCCGCATAGCGATGATGGTAATCCTCCGTGCCGATCCCTTCCGGGTCACCCAGAATCCTCTGCTCCAGCAGATAGTCGGTGATTCCACATGACGCCACGGCGCCGTCGTAGCCGGCAAGCAGTGAACCCACACCGGGCGCATCCAGGTCCATGTCGAGGACCGCGACCCGTTCACCGGCCGCGGCCAGATACAGGGCGGTAGCGGCAAGCGCCGTCGACCGTCCGGCTCCACCCTTGAAGGAATAGAACGAGGCGATCGCGGGACCGGCCTTCGCGCCCAGCCGCCACGGCGGTTCCGTCGGCGCATCGAACCACCCCGTCTTCGTCAGGTGCCTCTCAACCACCCGGAGCCGATCCGTCGCGTCGTGCGGTCGCGCCGTCCGCCACGCCTGCTCCTGCCAAGCCGCGTCCGGATGTTCTCCGGTGCCGCCTCGAAGAACGGACTTCGACCAGTAGACGGACGCCGCTTCGTTCAACTGTCCGTCGATCTCCCCACGGGCCGACTCCCAGCTCCTGTCCGGGCACCAGAGAACCAGCCGGAGTCGAGCGAGCACGTCCTTGACCAACAGCGCGCGCCACTCACCGGGCTTGCTGATCAGCCACGTGGCCAAGTGTTCCTCCGCCCGCTCGTGGGCAGCATCCAGGTGCTGCATCAGATCACTCCCGCGAGTGTGAGCTGGCCGATGACCCGCCGATAGACGTCCGCGGCCTCCCGATGCCAATTCGCTGCAGTGGTGGCGCTGACTCCTGGGCTGCGATAGCGCTGTTCCGCCATCCAGCCGCTGAGAATAGTCGACGCTCGCAACGACGCCTGGGCCCTGAGATAGAACCTGCCGACAACAGAGCTCGCTTGAACCGCAAGGAGGTCGAGATCCCGGTCGAGTCTCGACAAGTCGTGATGGCGGTGGCGGCGGTCCACCTGGCCCGCTTCCAGTTGAATCAAGGTCTTCAGTGCGCACTCGACTACATAGCCCGCGAGATACGCGGCGCCGTCGGGGCGTCCCCCTGCCAGAAGCGACCCTGAGTCCTGAAGGTGCTTCCTTGCCGCCTCCGGGTAGTCGTCGCCGTTCGCTTGCCGCAAGTGGCTCATCGTTGTCCTCGTCTTGACGCCGTGTCGTTGCCCCGGGTCGCCTTGGCATCCGGAAACGGCGTGTCCGTGTCGTCACAGGTTGGCCTGCCAGGCCTTGGCCAGCAGGCGGCGCGCCCTATTGGGCATCACCGTCCGCGAGACCGAAGAAGAGCACGAGCCAGCCGTGCAGGTCCTCTTGAGCCACGGCCTTGCCGGTCGAGTGGAGATAGGCTCTCATGTTGTCGGAGAATCCGGGTCCCGCGAAGACGACGATCCCGGGAATGGGCCACGCCGCGATGTCCTGGATGGTGGCCGGGATCTTCTCCTCGGCCGAGCCGCTGACGCCCTGGTACTTGCACTCGATGCCGAGACTTCCTCCCGAATCAGGATGACGCAACACGAGGTCGATGCGACGCTCCGCGCCCCAGAGTCTCCGGCCCACCCGGATCTGCTTGCCGACTCGCAGCCCCAGCCTGTCAGCCAGGCTCGCCACCTCCCGCTCGAGGTCGCCACCGCTGGATGTCGCCATCTGCCCGCCAGACATCTACGCGGCCCGCCTCGGCAGGTTGGTGATGACGTACTCGGCGACGCCGCCCCGGCGGGCGGCGTTGGAGTTGATGGCTCGGCGGGCGGGCACGGTGTGGGCGCGGAGGCCGGCTCGCTCGGCGTCGGGGTTGCCGTCGTAGAGGGCGGCGATCGCCGGCGCCGTCGAGTTGCTGAGGAGCACGTGGCATCCCCGTTCCGCCAGCTCGACGACCACCCGCTGGAGGCGGCGCTGATCCTCGCTGTCGAAACCGTCCGCCGTGTACGACGTGAACTCCGCCGTCGCGCTGAGCGGGGCGTACGGCGGATCCAGATAGATGAAGTCCCCGGTGCGGGCCGCGCGCAGCACGGCGTCGAACGCGGCGTGCTCCACGCTCACGGACCGCGCCGCGAGGGTCGTGGACACGCGCCTGAGGTTGTCCTCGTCGCAGATCCGCGGGCTCTTGTACTTCCCGCGCGGCACGTTGAACCCCCCGCCGGCGTTCAGCCGGAAGAGACCGTTGAACCCCGTGCGGTTGAGGTAGACGAACATCGCGGCCAGGTCCGGCGAGTAGGCCTCGGCGCGCGGGCCGCCCCCGTTCCGGATCGCGGCGCGCGCCCGATTGAACCGGGCCCTGACCCGGTAGTACCGCGAGCCGGGCGCGGCCTCGTCGGCTTC
Source organism: Vicinamibacterales bacterium (assembly GCA_965207675.1). Lineage (GTDB taxonomy): Bacteria > Acidobacteriota > Vicinamibacteria > Vicinamibacterales > UBA8438 > JAJEEA01. The sequence goes on along the minus strand of CBDBMY010000010.1, from coordinate 533,514 downwards.
GAGGAAACGCAGGCCCTCGACCATCGCGTCCGGGGCGTCGCGCAACTGACGCCAGCAGCCGATGAGATCGGCGTTCACGTCGGTCAGGCGGACCCGGCGGCTGGCCAGCCGGCCGGCGTTGGCGAGGTCGAAGAAGACGGCGCCGCTGCCCAGGAAGGGCTCGTGGTAGCTCTCGAACTCCGCCGGGTAGAACTCGCGAAGCCGGGGCAGGAGCTGCCGCTTGCCGCCGGCCCATTTCAGGAAGGGCCGAAGGGGTCGCGCGACGACCGATGCCTGCCCCCGAGCCCGACCGGAGGCGACCGTGGAACGCGGTGAAGCGCGGAGGTCGCGTTGCGGAGCCGATCCCATGGCGAAGCGGGGAGCCGAGGACGGTCCATCTTAGCATGCGCCCGGCGGGCCGCCGCACTGACGGCGACCGCCCGAAAATCACTCGGGCGCGGCATCGGTCGCGCCACGAGCCCCGGGTTCGCCGGCAGTGTCACCGCCCCCGTGCAGCGCCAGCAGCAGGGCCCGGTCGCGCGCCGTCAGCGGCAGCCACCCGCCGGGGCTCTCCCGGGCGGCGAGCGACGAGCATGGGCCGCACATCAGCGAGGCGCCGCCGCGGTTGTGCCTCAGCCCGAGGGTGTGGCCCAGCTCGTGCGCGATGACGTTGCGGAGGACGGTGTCCTCGCGCGGCCGGCCGATCCGGGCCGTCCGGATCGCCACGAGGTGGTCGGGCGATCCGATCAGCGGCCAGGCGAACGGCAGCAGCGGCTGGCGCGACAGCAGCACCACCACGTCGCCGTCGAGCGCGGTCAGCTCCGGGGGCGGCTGGGGGCCGTCCGGCCCCTTGGGAATGCGGCCGCCGCGCTGCGACACGAACCGGGCGAACGTCTCGATCGCCCGCATGCCGGGCGGGCCGGCGACGAGCGCCGCCTCGCGCAGCCGGACGTCGAGCCCGAGGTCGGCCAGGGTGCGGTTCCAGAACGCAATCGCGGCCCGGGTGTGCGCGACCCGCGGGTCGTCGGCCTCGGGCGCCACCACGACCACCCGCCGCTCGAGCGTCTGCCCCGCCGCCGGCGAGGCAAGGACTGCCGCCCCGAGTAGGAGCAGCACGACCACCAGCCCGCCCATCGTCGCCTTCGGCTCCGCCGGGAGCCCAACCAACCCTGCCAGGAGTCTGCCCCGCTCTACGGCGCAGACTCCTGGCCCGGGCAACCACGCGGGCCAACCGGGCTGCGGGCGCAGCCGGACCGATGCGGCGCGGAGCGGCACGCAGGCTCGGGGATGGCGCTGCGGCAACATCGCTCACAACCTGAACAGGTACCGGATCTTCGTGAAGATCGCCCGGTTCGTGCGCCGCAGGTCGCTGGTGAAGAAGAGCCGCTCGTCGAAGCCGTCGCCGTCCGGGTCGCCGTAGAGCCGGTCGGCCTGCCGGTAGTGGTCGTCGTAGCCGATGTAGAACACCGTGCCGGCGTTCACCCGGTAGGTGAAGAGCACGTTGAAGTCGAGGTCCTTGTCGAAGGTGTTGTACTCGGTGATGTTCCGCATGAGCAGCCGGTCGGTGAACGTCAGGACGCTCTGCGCCCGGTAGATCTGGACGTCGAAGACCCGCTCGGCGGTGCCGCCGCGCAGATCCGTCAGGCGGCTTGTGTTGACCCCGAGCTGCGAGCTCAGGCGGGCGAGGGGCCGGACGGTGACGTTGAACCGGGCGGTGTCGCCGTGCCCCAGCCACGGATTGTCCCAGTCGTAGAACACCTCGTCCCCCCGGCGGTAGCTGGCGTTGACGGAGAAGGCGCGCGAGCTGCTGACGCCGCCGTTCACCGACACCACGTTCTTCCGGAAGGCGATGCCCCCGAACCGCTCCATGTCCCGCTGCACGTCGGCGCTGAAGCGGATGCTCCTCGCGAAGTCGAAGTTCAGGCCGACCTGCGCGTTCTCGTCCTCGAGCACCCGGCCGAAGTTCCAGTTGCGCCCGTAGCTGAGCTGCGGCCCCCAGTTGATGAGCCAGCTCTCGGGCCACCACCGGTAGCCGCCGTTGGTGATGAACCGCCGCTGGTCGACCCGCCGGGCGAAGCCGACGTCGGTCCGGAAGTCGGGGGTCAGCTCGTAGGCGGCCGCGAACCACTGCACGTTGCGCCCGCTGCTGCGGATGCTCGCGTCGTAGATGTGGCCGGAGCGTTCCTCACCGTCGAGGTCGCGGTGCCGCGACTCGATCAGCCGGAAGTTGGTCGACATGGTGCGCGACAGCCGGAAGCTGCCGTCGACGCCCCCCAGCCGGCTGCTGCTGTCCATGAACGAGCGGTCGGTGAAGATGGCGCCGACGTGCGACTCCGAGTAGACGTCGTACTTCACCCGCCCGATGAAGTTCTGCGCGGTCTCGCCGAAGAGCGGGTCGTCGGCGTCGCCGACGTTCCCCGGCGCCTCGTCCTCGGCGCTCAGGAGCCCGATGGTGAAGCGGCCCGCCTTGCCGGTCAGCTTCGCCCCCCAGGTGGGGTCGACGATGGTGCGCGTGTGCACGAAGGTCACGGGGCCCGGGAGGTCGAAGATCTCCGCCCCCTCGACGAAGAACGGCCGCAGCTCGCTGAAGAACAGCGGAAAGCGCTGGTTCACCTCGATCTGCGGCTGGTCCGACTCGATCTGCGAGAAGTCGGGGTTGAGGGTGAAGTCGGCGGTCAGGTTCGAGGTCACCCCGTACTTGACGTTGAGGCCGGCCTCGGGATTCATCCCGAGGTCGTTCCACCCGCCCGTCGACCGGTCGAGCCGCCCGAAGTCGATGCCCGTGAACGTGGGCAGGAACTCGAGGTTGCGGCTGGTGGAGAAGTCGGTCATCCCCTCCATCAGCCCCATCTGGCGGTGGAAGCCGGCCACGTCGCGCGACATCGGCGCCCACACCGCGTTCTCCTCGTTCTTGCCCTTGATCTCGCGCACGATCTGGAAGCCCCAGCGGTGGGGCTCGCCGGGCCCGCGCTGCGGATAGCGCAGGCTCTTGAGGGGAATCGCCATCTCCGCGATGTAGCCGTCGGCGACGATGCTCGCGGCGCTGTGGAAGAGCGCGTCCCACGTCCGGTCCGCGAAGGGAATCGGAGAGCCCCGCATGCCGCCGGCGTTGACGATGCCGTCGCCCTGCACGTTGTAGGCGTTCAGGTCGAAGTCGTAGGCCCGCTGCTGGTCGAGGAAGGTGTCGATGTAGATGGTGATGAGGTCGTCCGCCCAGGCGGTGTCGCGGTCGACCCGGTTCGCCCGCATGATGCTCGGGTCGGTGTAGTGCAGGTAGAAGCCGAAGTAGACGTGGTCGCTGTCGTAGGCGATGTAGACCTCGGTGTCCTCGGTCGCCGGGGCGCCCTCGATCGGCGCCTGCTGGGTGAACTCCGTGATGGTGGCCGCCGTCCGCCACGCGAGGTCGTCGAGCCGCCCGTCGATCTCCGGCGGCGTGTCCGTGCGCGTCGGCCGCACGGTGGGTCGGCCCGGCACGAGCCCGAAGCCGGCCATCGGCGGCGGCTGGACCGGGGCCGCTTCGCCGGCGGCGGGCGGCGAGCCCGACCCCGTCGGCGACGGCGCCGAGGCGGCGGGCGGGAGCGCCAACCCCGCGGACGGAGACGCCGCCTCCCGCTCCTGCGCTTCCGCCGGAACGAGACACGCGCTCGACAGGACGAGGGCCAGCAGGACCCTCGTCAGAAGCCGGGAGACATCGGCCCGGCCGCCGTTCGTCGACGTCATGGGTGCGATCGGGCGCGCCGGGCGCCGCGGCATGGTCAGTCGTTCGTGCTGCCCTTCGCGCCCTCCGCCTCGACCCCGAACTCGAAGAAGGGATTGAACATCTCGTCCCAGCTCTGCTCGGCCCAGTAGACCTCCCGGTCGGGGGAGGGGTTGTAGCGGTTGCGCACCGAGTTGTCGTAGTAGCCGACGGTCACCAGCTTCGACCCCGCCGGGAAAACCATCGGCTCGGCCAGCTCGTAGAAGGTCTGCCAGTTGAAGTCGTAGCTCGGCACCGTCAGCAGGATCTGCTCCCGGCCGTCCGGGTGCACCAGGGTATAGGTGAACCGCTTGCCGCGCAGGTGGGCGTGCGGCGACAGCGAGAAGACGGTGGTGTCCTCGTGGAAGAGCTTCATGGTGACGATCTTCCAGTCGTCCACGAACGGCGGGATGTTGGGGATGACCGGCCGGCGCTGGCCGGCCCCGGTCACCACCTCGACCCCGCCCACGATGGCGATGCCGTCGCTGGCGACGATCTCGTGCACGTCGGTGTCGACCGGATCGTCGTGGAACCACAGCCCCAGCTCGGACCGGTCGGTCTCGGGCCGGCCGGTCGGCTGGTAGTGCTGGTTGAGCACGAAGTACCACCCCGGCGGCAGCACCCGCCCCGCCCCCTCGGGATACCGCTTGTACCCCTTGCCGGGGGCATAGCCGGTCAGCTTCACCGACCGCTGCGCGAACTCGAACGAGGCGTTCTCGTCGACCTCGATCGACGGGTCGCGCACCGCGAGCCCCTTCTCGTTCAGCCGGGTCCCCGGCGGCAGCCCCGAGCGGATGTAGGCGACGGTGTGGTGGGTGACCTCGCGGTTGCCCGGCTTCGACTCGAGCGCCCGCGCGTACTTCGGCTCGTCCCACGGCGCCGGGATGTAGTAGTTGGTCATCGGCAGCTCGCCCGAGGCGGGGATCTGCTCGGCCACCGGCATCCGGATGACCGCGTCGGGCTCGCCGAGGTCCCGTATCTGCCAGCCGGCGGGAATCGGCGGCAGCGCCGGCAGGTCGGCGGGGTTCCCCCGGGGCGCCCCGCCGTCGGCCCACGCCGCGATGGTGTCGATGTCGGCCTGGCTCAGCCGCCGGTCGTTCTTGAAGGCGAGCGAGCCGGAGGGGTCGGCGTGCCACGGCGGCATCTCGCGGCTGACCACCTTGTCCTTGATGGCCCGCGCCCACGGCCGCACCGCGCGGTACGACGTGAGGGCCATCGGGGCCACCTCGCCCTCGCGGTGGCAGACCACGCAGCTCTCGAACAGGATGGGCGCCACGTCCGCCGTGAACGTCGGCGTCTCGGCGGCGGCGACGGCGGGCACGAGCATGGCGAGCGCGACGATCGACCGCATGGCTTCCCCTTTGGTTACCGGTTGGCGGACGGGAACTGCACACCGCCCGCACGGGACAGGTACGCCGTTGGATCCTATCAGAACGGTCCGACGTGCGCAGCCGTACCGCAGCCGTACCGCCGGGCGGGGGGTGCACGTCAAGAAGGTGGCGGGGCTACGCCAGACGGGGCGCAGCCTCGCGGGCGGGCGCCGGACCCCATTGAGCGGTCGTGTTCGGGGGTCCTGGTCAATCCTGACGTGCCCCCCCGGGCGGGTGGCCGTTCGGTCGCCCCGGGAGCCCGCGGCGGAGACTCCCGCGTTGCCCCCGGGCCCGGCAGAGGAGCGGACGGCGTCGGCGCGCGGCAAGGCGCGACGAGGCGCGTGTCCATCGGAACGGTACGCCCGGCGCAGGCATGCGCGCCCCCGACGACCACAATATCTTGTGGCCCGACAGGTTTTCCTTGACATGACGGCGGTTGTCCTGAATCATCGCTGTGGGGTACCGGTCATCGCTCCTCCTTCCCCCCGGACGGTCCCAGCCGCCGGGATCGCGTCGTGCTCCTCTCCTCCGGAACGAGGCATTCGCGTGTCGCGGGCGGCAAGGTGTGTTCGAACGGCCGCCGCGGCAACCGTGGTTCGACAGCGACCTCGTCCGGACATTCCATGTCATTCACGCTTGTGACGGCGCCAACGGCCGGGCGGATGATCCGCCGGGTCGGCCCGCGCCTCTCGTTGACCCAGTAGGAGGGGACCATGACGACCACACCCAACCAGCCCGAGCCCGCCAAGGCGAAGACGGTTCAGCCGCCCCCGGCACCGCGGGCCGACACCGAGATGCGCCGGCCGTCGCGGGTCGGCCGGTTCTTCAGCCGGCTGCTGATGCTGGCCATCTTCTGCGCCGGCTCCTTCGTCGGCGGCTACTACGTGATGGACCAGGAGGCCCGGCTGCAGAGCGACGCCCTCATGCAGGACCAGGCGGCGGCCCAGGACCGCATCGCCGCCCTCGAGGAGCAGATCCGCGAGATGCAGCTCAGCCGGCTGCAGGAGAACAGCGTCGAGATCGACCTGACCGAGGTGTTCGCCCCGATCCGGGAGGCCGTGAGCCGGCTGGCCGAGGCCCAGATGACCATCGTCGCGCGGCAGATCTCGGCCGAGATCGCGCAGCGCGTGGACGCCGACGTGCAGAACCTGAACACGTCCGCGCCGCTCGCGGCCATCGCCGAGACGGCGGCGGCCGCGCTGACGCCGGCGATCGGGGCCATGCCGCCGGGAGCGAAGGCCGACGCGCCGCCGGAGCCGGTGACGGAGCTGGCCCCGGCCGAGCCGCCGGGCGACGCGGCCGCGGAGCTCCCGGCGGCGCAGCCGGACCCGGGCCCCGCGCCGGACGGCAGCCGGGCCGCGCCCGGGAACGACGCGGCCGAGGCGGCGGCCGGGGGCGACCGGCGCCCCGCCGCCGATCTGTCGGGGCGGGCGCTCGGCGGCCGCCTCCCGAGCCGCGTGCCGCAGTGGCTCTCTCGCCTGGCCGACTCGCTCGAGAACGCGCGTTCAGGGCTCGACGCCACCGCGGCGGCCCCGGCGCCGGGTGGCGTCCGGCTCGGCGGGTAGCCAGGCCCCGACGCCGCGGGAGTTCCGCGCGGGCGAGAGCCCCGACGCGACCACAGGTCGCGCACCACCCACTCCCCTGACCCCCACCGGGTCGGGCGACGGCCGGCACCCGTCGCCCGACCCGGTTTCGCTTCTCCCCCCTGCCACGTCCGCCTCACTCCCGCCGGCCGCGCGAGCGATGGGGCGTGGCGCCGGAACCGCCCACCAGAGCGTGACCGTACGGTCGACACCGCCCTTCGACGTGCCCGCGGGGGGAACGCGTCGATGGCCAGCCGGCATCCGGTTCGCGGGAGCATCGCCGGTTTCCGAGCGAGTGCGCGTGTCGAGGGCGGGCGTCCGGGGCGCGTTGCCGGGCTCGACCGCGAGCAGGGATAATGCAGGAGTGAACCGATTCGGCCTCGAAGGCGCCCTCGCCCTCGTTGCCGCCGTACCGGCGGCGCTCGTCCTGGGGCTGTCGTGCCCCGCCGCCGCTCTCGCTCAGCCCGATTCGGCCCCGCCCGCGGACGCCCAGGATTCGCCCGAGGCCGGGCCCGACGCCGGGCCGCCCGTCGAGGGACCACCGACCTTTCTCGATTCCGTCACCATCTCCGCCACCCTCCGGCCGGCCCCCGTGCGCGACACGCCGGGCATGGTGTCGGTCATCGACGCCGAGACGATCCAGGAGCGCATGGTCGAGGATTTCGCCGACCTCGTGAAGTACGAGCCGGGGGTCTACGTCGAGAACAACGTGACCCGCCTCGGCCTCAACGGTTTCAACATCCGCGGCATCGGCGGCAACCGCGTGATGACGCTGGTCGACGGGGTCCAGACCTCGGAGCAGTTCGACTTCGGCCCCTTCAACGTCCACCAGGCGGGGCTCGACGTGGACGTCCTGAAGACGGTCGAGATCGTGCGCAGCGCCAACTCCGCCCTCTACGGCAGCGACGCACTGGGCGGCGTCGTGTCGCTGTTCACCAAGGACCCCGCCGACTACCTGCGCGACCGGCGGTTCTACCTGGGCGGCAAGACGACCTGGGACAGCCGCGCCGACGACGTGGGCGCGAACCTCACCGTGGCCGGCGGCGGCGAGCGGGTGCAGGCGTCGGTGTTCGCGAGCCTCAACCGGGGCGGCGAGATCGGCAACAAGGGCACCGTCGACACGCGGGACGAAACCCGAACCGCGCCGAACCCGCAGGACGTGGACGGCCGGCAGGTCCTCGCCAAGCTCGTCTTCAACGCGTCGCCGGGCAGCCGCTTCCGCACAACCGCCGAGCTCTACGACACCCGCGTCGAGACGGAATGGCTCTCGAACAACCGGCTGCTCGACTTCGTCAGGTTCTCCTATCTCATCGACGAGTCGGCGGCCCTCGACACGCAGCGGCGCCAGCGGCTCTCGCTCGACCACACCCTCGCCGAGCGCGGCCTCGATCTGCTGTCGTGGCAGGTCTGGGGCCAGCTCAACGACACCGCGCAGGTCGTCGACGAGGCGCGGGTGACGTCGGGCTTCGGGCCGACGTTCCCGTCGGTGCGCCGCGGCACCCTCGACTACGAGCAGGCCGGCTACGGCGGATCGGTGCAGGGCCGGCAATGGCTCGGCGACCCCGACGACGGCCTGATGCTCACCTTCGGCGCCAGCTACAAGACCGACTACTTCGACATGCTGCGCGACCGGACGGAGACCGACTCGGTCACCGGAGAGCCGGTGCCGTCCGAGTTCATCTTCCCCGACAAGTACTTCCCCGAGAGCGACCTCGCCGAGGCGGGCGTCTATCTCCAGGGCGAGGTCCGGTTCGGCCGCGTCACCCTGGTGCCCGGCGTGCGCTACGACCACTTCTCGCTCGACGCCAACCAGGCCGATCCCGTCTTCGTCGCGAGCCTCAACCCCGAGGCGGCCGACTTCGCCGACGGCGCCCTGTCGCCGAAGATCGGCGCGGCGGCACGGCTCACCGACGCGGTCACCCTGCACGCCCAGTATGCCGGCGGCTTCCGGGCCCCGCCCTACAGCGCCGTCAACACCGGCTTCGCCAATCCCCGCGGGGGCTACACGACGCTGCCGAACACGGCGCTGCGGGCCGAGACGAGCGACAACTTCGAGGTCGGCGCGAGGGCCGCGCTCGACCGTGTGAGCCTCGGCTTCGCCGCCTTCTCGAACCACTACGACGACTTCATCGAGCTCGCGGACCTCGGCTACAACCCGCTGACCCGGCTGCTCGAGTTCCAGAGCCGGAACCTCGACCAGGCGGCCATCCGGGGAATCGAGCTGCGCGGCGAGGCCTACCTGAGCGACACCGTGGTCGTTCGGGGCAGCTACGCGCGGGTCGACGGCAACGAGATTCTGCAGGGTGCGGCAGACGCCCCCCCGCTCGCCGAGGCGACGCCGCTCGGTTCCATCGCGCCGAACGAGGGCGTGGTCGGGCTCCGTTACGTGCCGCGCTCCGGCCGGTGGGGCGGCGAGGCGTCGTTGCGGCTCGTCGAAGCGTACCCGCAGGACAACGCCCGTCAGTTCGCCCCCGACGCCTACCGCATCGTGGACGTGGTCGGCTTCGTCTCCCTCACCGAGGCCCTCAAGCTCCGCCTCGGGCTGCTCAACCTGACCGACGCCAGGTACTTCGAGTGGTGGAACGTCCGCGGCCGCGGGGCCGGCGATCCGGTCATCGATCGGTACTCGAGCCCGGGGGTCAGCGTCATCACCTCTCTCGCCTACGACTGGTAACGTGCACGAGCCGCCGGAGGGGCGTTCCCGGAATCCCCCCCGGCCGCCAATCGTCACTCGCCTCCGCTCGGGGCGCTGAATCACCCTGCCAAGTGGCGCGGGCCCCAACCCGCAGACAACGGGCTGCCCTTGGGTGCAGTTGGCAACCGTGCAGCGCTCACGGTGCTCGGCGCCCAACCACCCGCCAGCGAGTCGGCGCCTCCGAAGGGAAGCGGCGTCGTTCCACGGGCGCGGACGGGATGCGGCGCGGGACCGCTACTCGGCGCGCAGGATCGTCATCGGGTCGATCCCGGCGGCGCGGCGCGCCGGCAGCCAGCTCGCGAGCAGGCAGATCGCGGCCAGCAGCATCGAGACGGTGAGGAAGACGACCGGGTCGAGGGCGGCCGTCTCGAACAGCAGGGCCTGGAGCCGGCGGGTGAGCGCCACCGCCGCCCCCACCCCCACGACCACCCCGATCAGGGCCATCGCGCCCGCGTCGGCGAGAACCAGCCGCCGCACGTCGGTGACCTGCGCGCCGACCGCCATGCGAATGGCGATCTCGCGGCGCCGCTGCGCCACCAGGTAGGAGACGACGCCGTAGAGGCCGATCGAGCCCAGCAGCAGCGCGAGCGCGGCGGCGATGACGAGCAGGACCATCACGAACGCCCGCTCCCCGCGCGCCCGCCCCACGAGCGTCTCGAGCGTCTCGACGTCGGTGATGGGCAGCGTCCGGTCGACCTCGCGCACCGTCTCGCGCGCCGCACCGGCGAGGGCGGTGGCGTTCGGGGTGCGCACCACGTAGCGCATCGCGTCGGGCACGCCGACGCCCGCGGTGAACTCGGGCAACGGGTAGTACACCATCGCCGGCGGGTCCTCGTGGAGGGCGACCTCGTGGACGTCGTCGACCACGCCGACGACGCGGGTCCAGTCCTCGCCCTCCGGCGGCGGCGCGCCCTGGCGGATGCCCTTGCCGAGGGCGCTCTCGCCCGGCCACTGCGCCTGCGCCACCGTCCGCGACACGACGACCACGGGGGCGTCGCGCTCGCCGTCGAGGGCGTCGAACGCCCGGCCCTCGACGAGCTCGATGCCCATGGCGTCGAACCACGCGGGCGAGACGCGCTTCCACATGAAGACCGGCGGCACCTCCCCCTGCTCGACGTCCACGGACCGGCCCTCGACGGCGTGCCCCGACCCCGTCATCTCGCCACCGAGGGGAACCGTGGTCCCCGCCGCCGCCTCGACGACCCCGGGCAGGGCCCGCAGGCGGTCGACGACCTGGCGGTGGAAGGCGAGCCGCGACTCGGGGGTCTCGTAGTCGCGCTGGGGCAGCGACAGCCCGAAGGTCAGCGCGTCGACGGGGTCGAAGCCCGGATCGACCGCGGCCAGCCGCTGGAACGAGCGCACGGCCAGACCCGACCCCACGAGCAGGGTCAGGGCCAGGGCAATCTGGACGACCACGAGCCCCCGCCGGGCCCACTGCCGCTCCCGGCCCGCGGTGGCCCCGCGCGCGCCGGCGGTGGTGCTGCCGGCGGCGGCCACCGCCGTCGCCCGCCACGCCGGCAGGACGCCGAACAGCAGGCCGGCCCCGACGGACACCGCGAGGCCGAACGCCAGCACCCACGCGTCGACCGAGACCTCGTCGAGTCGCGGCAGCGCCCGCGGGCCGAAGCTCACGACCAGGCGCACCGCCAGCAGGGCCAGCGGCAGCGACGCGAGGCCGCCGGCCAGGCCCAGCACCACGCTCTCGAGGAAGACCGAGCCGACCAGCTCCCCGCGGCCCTCGCCGAGGGCGGAGCGCACCGCCACCTCGCCGTGCCGCGCCTCGGAGCGCACGAGGAAGAGGTTGGCGACGTTGGCGCACGCGATGAGCAGGAGGAAGCCCACCGCGCCGAGCAGGATCCACAGCGTCGCCTCGATGTCGCCGACCACCACCTCGCGGGCCAGGTCCACGACGGGCGCGAGGCCGGCGCCGATGAGCACCTGGGCCGCGGGCTGGTCCGGCAGGAGCTCGGCCAGGTTCGATATCATCGTGCCGAGCTCCGCCCGCACCTGCTCCAGGGTCGAGCCGTCGGCGATGCGGGCGACGCCGTTCATGCCGAACGCGCCGAGCTGCGCGGCGTCTCGGTTCAGGGTCAGGGGCCGCCAGAGCTCCGCGTTCGGCCGCGAGAAGCTGAACCCCGGGGGCATCACCCCCACGACCTCGACGCTTCCCCCGTCGAGGTCGACCACGGTGCCCACCACGCCCGGGTCGGCCCCGAAGCGGGTCCGCCACAGCCCGTCGCCGAGCACCAGGACCGGCGCCGCCCCGGGGCGGTCGTCCTCCGGGGTGAAGGCCCGTCCGAGCCGCGGCGAGGTCCGCATGACGTCGAAGAACGACGCGGTGACGAAGGCGGCCTGGACGCGCTGGGGGTCGTCCGGCCCGGTGAAGCTCGCCTGCCCGTCGCGGTACGCCGCCACCCCGTCGAGGGTGCGGCTCTCCTCGGCGTAGAGGAAGTGCAGCGCGTCCGACGTCGGCAGCTCGTCGAGCTGCGACAGCCCCGGCGCGGCGTGCCGCAGCATCACCAGCCGCTCCGAGTCGGGCACCGGCAGCGGCCGCAGCACCACCGCGTTGACGACGGCGAAGATGGCCACGTTGGCGCCGATCCCGACGGCCAGGGTGGCGAGGGCGACGAGGGTGAAACCGGGGTGGGCGGCGGCGCGCCGCCACAGGAGACGAATCTGCAGGAAGCGTGACATCCCTCTACCTCCGGCCGCACCAGCTCACGGCTCCGCTCCCGCCCGATCCACCCGACCGGGGGGCCGGCGGCAAACGGCCTCTTCAATGCCTACTTTCCCAGGGTGCGCTCCACGTAGGCGCGGACGGCCTCCTGCACGCGGGGCGACATCCACGCCTCGGTCACCGCCTCGTCAGCCGATTGCATCTCGCGAACGCGGGCCCGGCTGGGCTCGCGGATGATGCGCTTGGTGAGGGCGAACGACGCCGGCGGCAGCGCCCCGAGGTGCGCGGCCATCTCGACCGCCCGGTCCAGGACCGCCTCGGGAGGGGCCGTCTCGTCGACGAGGCCGTTGTCGACGGCCTCGGCCGGCGTGCACGTCAAGCCGCGGTATATCAGCGCCTGCAGCCGGTGCGCGGGCACCGTGAGCCGGAGGATCTCCAGGGCCATGCTCGGGAACGGCACCCCCACCGACAGCTCGGGGGTGCCGATGCGGCCGCCCCCGTCGGCCATGATGCGGTAGTCGCAGGCGCAGGCGAGGACGCAGCCGCCGGCGATGGCGTGTCCGTTCACGGCGGCGACGACGGGCTTGGGGAAGGTGAACGCCTTCGAGAAGGCCCCGCCGAGCAGCGGCAGCAGCTTCTTCACGTAGTCGGGGCCGCCCCCGGTGAGGCCGCGCAGATCGACGCCGGCCGAGAAGACGCGGCCGGTGCCAGTCAGGACCACGGCCGAGGTGTCCGCCTCCTCCAGCGCCGCGAACTGGTCGATGAGGCCGCTCATCAGCTCGGGGTCGAACGCGTTGACCTTGCCGTGCGCCATGCGGACGATGGTGACGCGGGCGCGGGTCTCGGTCGTGATCATCTGTGCTCCTCATGCCGGGCAGGGCAACCGGCGGAACGCGGCTCACGGGTCACGGTGGTGAACATCCGTCACCCCCTCCGCATCGACCGGGCAGCCGGCGTGACGCAGTCGCGGGGTCCCGACTGTGATCATCGAGTGCTCCTCGCCACGGGCGACGCCGACGCGCCGTCGGGGCCGTAGATCTGCTTGAGGTTGAACGCCTCGGGCGACGGGCCGTCGCGCCACAGCCGTTCGATGCGGGCCATCGCCTCGTCGACGTTGGGCCGCTCGCCCTCGGGCACCCACCACAGCGCCACCGGCTCGCGCGGAGGGCGCAGGAACCACTCGCGCCGGCGCCGGAAGAAGTCGACGTGCTCGGTGCGGTAGACGTACCGCCGGAGGTCTTCGACCGTCTCCCAGATGGTGAGGTTGAACAGTATCCGGGGATCGTCCAGCACCCGCACGTCGGTCGCGTCTCCGGCCGCGGTCTCGAAGCGCCACACGAAGCCCGGCGAGCGGTCGCCGAGCTTGTTGATGCGGTCGATCTGGTCCCGCATGCCCGCCATGCGCGGGTCGTCGAACGGGTACCGCATCCACGCGAGGTTGTTCTCGGCCAGATGGTACCGCAGAGCGGTCGTCGGGTTCGGCGCGCCGCCTGGACTCATCGATGGCGTTGCATCGGACGCGGGTCGAGAGTTCGGGAGGGCAGGAGGCGCCCGGCGATCAGTACATGACGAAGGCGAAGAGCTGCTGGCCGGCCGCGACCAGGACGTGCTGGCGCCCGTCGACGAGGTAGGTCTGGGGCGCGTTCGAGATGTTGCCGATGCGGGTGTGCCAGAGCAGCTCGCCGTCGGCGGCGTCGAAGGCCACGAAGTTGCCGCTCCCGTCGCCGGTGAAGACGAGCCCCCCCGCCGTCGTCAGCACTCCGGCCCCGCCGCCCCCGCCGATGGGCCAGGCGTGGCGCCACCGCGGCTCGCCGGTCCGGTAGTCGATGGCGGTGAACGCGTTCCCGCCGGTGCCGACGGTGACCCGGTCCTTGCCCCCCAGCCCCATCGACCCGCGGGGGTCGGGATCGGTCAGGTACAGCAGGTTGAAGCCGTTGTTCTCCTGCGTGTAGAAGAGGCCGGTGTCGGGGTTGAAGGCGGGCGGCTGCCAGTTCGCCACGCCCCCCTCGACGGGCGAGACGAGCGCGCCGGGGATGATCGCCTCCTTCGCCGGGTTCGGTTGGGGCGATCCGCTCTCGCGGATGTGGCTGGCCCAGTTCGACGTCGCGCCGTAGCGGGTGGTCACCACGTGCTCGCCGGTCACGCGGTCGACGGTGAAGAAGAAACCGTTGCGCGCGGCGGTCGAGACGAGCTTGCGGGGCACCCCGTCGATGACCCCGTCGATCAGGATCGGGGTCTGGGCCGAGTCCCAGTCGTGGGTGTCGTGCGGCGAGGTCTGGAACCACCACGCCATCTTCCCGGTCGACACCTCGACCGCGACGAGCGTGCACGTGAACAGGTTGTCGCCGCGCCGGGCGATGCCGGTGTAGCCGGGGGTGGGGTTGCCGGTGCCGAAGATGTAGAGGTCGGTCTCGGGGTCGTAGGAGCCCGGCACCCACACCTGCCCGCCGCCGTGCATGGCCGCGTCGAGGTTCGGCCACGTCTCGATGCCTGGGTCGTCCTCGCTCATGGGGACGGTGTAGAAGCGCCACACGAGCTCGCCGGTGGCGGGGTCGAACGCCTGCAGGAACCCCGGGGCGTCGAGGTCGTTGCCGGTGCCCACGAGCACGAGGTCGCCGACCACGATGGGCGCCATCGTCGAGAAGTACTGCTCCTCGAAGCTCGCGATCTCGCTGTGCCACCGCTCCTCGCCGGTGCGCGCATCGAGCGAGACGAGGTAGTTGTCGACGGTCTCGAAGATGATCGAGTCGCGCCACATCGCCGCGCCCCGGTTCCCGATGTGGGGGCCGCCGCGGGTCTTCCAGAAGTAGTGCCAGCGCGTGCCGCCGTCCCGCACGTCGATCGCCCAGACGTGGTCGGGGGCGGTGACGTAGAGCAGGTCGCCGACCTGGAGAATCGAGCCCTTGATGCGCTGCGCGCCGATGGTGTAGTCGCCGCCCCCCGCGCCGCCGGTGAAGTCGGGGGCGTTGGGCCCCGCCAGCGGCGGCATCCCGGTGTTGAAGTTTCGGGTCCAGGCGAGCGAGAGCTGCCGGACGTTATCGGTCGACACCTGCTTCAGCCGGCTGTAGCGGCGGCCGCTGTAGTCGCCGGAGTAGGTCGGCCACGACTCCTCGAGCGGCTCGTCGAGCGACGCGGGGTCGAGGCCGCCCTCCTGGGCGGTCCCCGCGGCGGGGGCGGCGACTAGGGCGGCGGCGAGCAGGGAGGCGGCTGGCAGTAGGCGTAGCAGGCGGTTGACAGTCATTTCGGCGTCACCACGTTGTGGAGTCGGTGTCGCGGTTCGCCCGACGGCAGACGGCGGCAGCAGGCGAATGGTGGTCGTTTCGGGACGGGACCGGCGGTTGCGCCGCAGGCCCCGACGTCGCGGCGCACGTGCCGGCAGGCAGCGGGCAGCAGGGCGGGCGGCAGTCATTTCAGGGTCACCAGGTACGCGGTCACGTCGTGGATGTCGGCGTCGCGGTACACCTGCAGCATCTCGCGGTGGGCGGCCATCGGGTCGTCGAGCTCGACGCGGGGCGTGTCGCCCTCGCGGCCGAACGACCGGTGCCGGCCAGCGCCGTCGGTCAGCACGACGAGGAAGTCGTTGAGCCGCTCGAGCTCGCCCTCGATCCGCTCGCCCGAGGCGAGGGTGACGGCGACCGTCACCGGCGGGCGCTCGGTGTTGCGGCTCGCGCCTCGCACCCAGGTGTTCTGCAGCTCCTTGGGCGTCGGAATCCGGGTGGCGATGCCCTGGAGGTCGCCCGTCGGCGAGTGGCAGGCGGCGCACTTCTCGGCGAAGTAGGTCCGCCCGGCGGCGGCGTCCCCCACCAGGATGTCGAGCTCGAGATCCTCGCCGAGCGGCGGGCCGCCCTGCCGGGACGCCGTGCCGAGCACGTCGTGCACGTAGGTCACGACGGCCTCGACGTCCTCGTCGGACAGCGGCACGGGCGGCATGTAGGACCCGCCCGGCCCCGACTGGCCGTCGCGGATCACCGGCCCCATCAGCTCGCCCGCCTCGTCGCGCAGCACGAGCTGCGACCGCAGCAGGTTGGGCCCGCCGAGGTCGCCGCCTCGCAGGTCCATGCCGTGGCACGCCCGGCAGTTGATGCCGTAGAGGGTCTCGCCGCGGGCCACCACCTCCGGATCGCCGGGCGGGCGCTGCAGCGACGGATAGAGCCGCTGGCTGCGGTCGTTCTGCTGACCGGACCCGGCCGCCGGCGCCCAGCCAAGCCCCGCGACCAGGACCACCACGCCTGCCGCCGCCCCTGCCCGCACCCACTGCACCATGGCCGGTTCCTTCCTCACTTCGAGTCCCCTCCGCATCACCACGTGACCCCGCGTCCCGGGTTCGGAGCGGTAGCCGGGAAGCCCGCGGCAAGAGTCCCCGCTCGGGATTCGCCGCGGGCCCTCGGAAACCCGCGTGTCGCTCGCATCACCACGCGACCGGCCCGTGCCGGACCGGGAGTCGGAAGCTCGCGGCAAGAGCCCGGCTACGGGTTCGTCGCGGATCCCGGAAGCACCGGGTAGCGCCCGCGCCCAACCGACCCACCGGGAGGGGCCCCTCCTGGCAGCAGGCGGAGCCGTTCCACGGCGCGAGTCCCCTAGTGTTCCGCCTGCGCCTCCTGCACGCGCTCGACGGTCAGGATGTTGGTCATCGCGTAGTTGCCTTCATGGCAGGCGTACTCGTAGATGATGTAGCCGTCGAGCCGCGGCATCGGGCGCACCGCCGTCCACGGCTGCGTGTAGACGGTGGGATCCTCGATGGTGAACCGATAGTCGATCTGGTCGGCGCTCACGCGGCGGAACCGCTCGACCGCCCTCGTGTTCCGCGACGTCGGGAACCGGTGCACGGTCTGGTCGCTGAAGTTGGCGGTCTCGACCACCAGCGTGTCGCCGTCCCAGTGCGCGCGCGAGTCGCCGTTCCACTGGCGGATGCCGTCGTCGAGCCGCGGGCGCCCGTCGATGGGGATGATGCGCACGTCGTGGATGTTCTCGACCCGGATCGCGACGTGGGTCGGCGTCTGCAGTATCTGGTAGGTGTTGTTGTAGCCGGTCGAGATGGGCGGCACCCCGTGGTAGGTGATGCACCGGTCCCAGTTGCTGCGGTCGAGCCACGAGTCGGCGGGGTGGTCGCGCAGGTAGGTGCGCCGGGCCGCCTGCGCCTCGACCGTCTCGGGCCTGAGCGGCAGCCGGCCGGTCGGCGGGTCGACGATGAGCGACGTCCGCATGTCCGAGCTCACCCGGCCGCGGTCGAACCACAGCGCGTTGTACGACCCCACGCTCCCCGGCGGCGGCTCACGGTCGATGGTGACCGCGAGGTTCCGCTCGGCCGCCTCCTCCGCGGTGAAGAACTCCCGGTCGGCCATCGACTCGGGGCGCTGGAGCGGCGTCAGCGACGCGTACGACCAGGTGCCCATCAGGTCCGGGTCGCCCCACGGGGTGCGGAACTCGTTCTCGCCGGCCGCCTGGCCCGCGGCCGCCGCCGGCAGCAGCAGCGCCGCCGCCACCGCTGCGAACGCCGAAACAGTTCGCTTGCGCATCTGAACCTCCCCTGGCCCGGGTGCGCCGCCATGCGGCCGCGCCCGCGGCCCGACCGACCCTGCCGGAGTCGTCGCCACTCGACCATTCGGACTCGTGCGGCGCGCTCTTCCTCGCCGCACTGCCCGTCTCAACGTCCGCCGCCCGATTCTGCGAGGTCGCGCGGAATCGGCGGGACGCCCCCGCCGGCATCGACAACCGGCAGGCCGGATCCGATCCGACCTGCCGGGAACAACGGTTCGAGCCTGGAAGCTCGAATATACCTCAGTTGCCGACCAGCTCGCCCTTCAGCCACGCGAGCAGCGCCGGCTCGAGATCGGCGTTCTTCTCGAACATCGGCAGCCCGTGCTCGGGCCCGGGGTAGATCTTCGCGGTGGAGCTGGCATGCGGCGACCCGTCGACGGCGCCCTGCAGCGCGTCGGCGACCCCGACGGTGACCGGGTCCTCGGTCGCCGCCGCCGCGAACACCGCGAGGTCCGCGTCGCCGGCCATGTTGGCGACGGCCGCCTCGCTCGGCGGACCCGACAGCAGCATGAGGGCCTCGACGTCCCGGCGCGCCGCGAGGTCCGCGGTCAGCATGGCCCCGCAGCTCGCCCCGCCCGCGCCGATGCGCGACGCGTCGACCCCCGACTGCGACGCGAGGTAGTCGTAGGCCATGTCGACGTCCGCCGTCGACGTCTCGAGGAACGCGGGGAATCCGCTGGCCCGGATGCCCTCGCCGCCGCTCTCGCCGAAGCCCCGCAGGTCGAGGGTCAGCACGTGTACGCCGGCCCCGACGAGCTCGGCCGCGATGTCGTTCCACGACGTGCGGTCCATGTTGCACTGGTGGACCAGCAGCATCCCCGGCCCGGGCTGGCCGGGCGACGTGTACGTGGCCTTGAGGGTCACCCCGTCCGCCGCCTCGAGGTCGACGTCGCGCGACTGCGCGCTCGCCGACACCGCCACCAACGCGGCCAGCGCCGCCGCCATGAAGATCCTGGTTCTCATTTGCGTTCTCCTCCCCGGTCGTTCCGGGGCAATTGCGGAAGTCGGTTCGTTCGCTGCGCCGACGCGAGACACGCGCACCTGGACGCTGAGGTCAGGGTCCTCGAAATCCAGGAGATCCCGGAGCGCCGCGTTGTCGGTCAGGTCCACGCCGGGTTGCACCCCCCGCCCGCGAAAGACGGGAATCCTGGTTCGCATCCACAACAGCATATTGGCCCATGCGGCCTTGCTGCAACGCCGGATCTGCTGCGTCGACCGGCGCGAGCGCCGCGCGGACTCCAGGTTGCGCGCACCGGCCGGCTCTGGACGCGGTAGAGTCGACTTCATGCGAGGTCGCACAATCACCGGCCTGTCGGCGGCGATCGCCCTGAGTCTGAACGTGGCGTTCGGCCCGGCGCCCCTCGGCGGCGCCCATTCCCCGGCCCAGCCGGCCGCGTCCGGCCGGCTCGACGAGCCACGGCTGCCGTCCACCCCGTACCGGTACGCCGTCGAGCTGCCGCCGCACTTCAGCGCCACGGACGGCCCCTACAGCATCGCCGCCGCCGACAACACGCCGGCCGACAACCCCGTCACCGACGCCGGCGCCGCCCTCGGCCGCGTGCTCTTCTACGACCCCCGCCTGTCGGCCAACCGCCGCGTCTCGTGCGGGTCGTGCCACCGCCAGGCGCACGGGTTCTCGGACCCGCGGCGGCTGAGCATCGGCTTCGACGGGCGGCCCACCCGGCGCCACGCCATGAGCCTCGCCAACGCCCGCTACTACGCCCGTGGCCGGTTCTTCTGGGACGAGCGGGCCGAGACCCTCGAGGCCCAGGTGCTTGCCCCGATCGAGGACCCGCTGGAGATGGGCTCTTCGCTCGACGCGGTCGAGGCCCGGCTCGCCGCGACCGCCTTCTACCCGCCGCTCTTCGAGCGCGCCTTCGGCAGCCCGGACGTCACGCGGGACCGCATGGCGCGGGCCCTCGCGCAGTTCGTGCGGGCGCTCGTATCCTATCGCGCGCCCTACGACGACGCGCGCGCGGCCGGGCCGCCGGGGTCGCCGGCCTTCCTCGACCGCCTGACACCGACCGCGCGGCGAGGCTATCTGCTGTTCGCGACCCCGCCCGGGCCCGGCCGCCGGGGCGGCGGCTGCGCCCGATGCCACGCCGGCGACGCGCAGATCAGCCTCGCGCCGCGCAACATCGGCCTCGACGAGCTCGAAGGGAACGTCGAAGAGAGCTTCGAAGCACTACACCGCGTGGGCGGGGGCGAACCAGGCGGGTTCGACCCCGGCGCCGGCGACGGCCGCTTCAAGGCCCCCTCCCTGCGCAACGTGGCGGTCCGACCGCCCTACATGCACGACGGCCGCTTCGCGACCCTGCACGAGGTCATCGAGCACTACGACGCCGACGTGGCGCCGCACCCGTTCCTCGACATGCACCTGCTCGACCGTCGGCTCGTCGTCACCGGCGGGCCCGTCCGGCCCATCCGTCTCGGCCTCACCGACGGCGAGATCGCCGACCTGATCGCCTTCCTCGAGACGCTCACCGACCCCGCGTTCCTCGCCGACCCCCGGTTCTCCGACCCGTTCCTGCCCGCCACCGGACAGGGCCGACGCTGACGAACGCCAACTCCCGCGGAGCCTCCGACTCCGCGACGGCGGACCTGGAACCCGACCGCCACTGTGGGAGGCGGTGCGGGTGCAGACCGTATCCCCGTCGGCGGCGGACGACGGCCCCGAACCCGCCGGGCGCCCGAAACCGCCGCGGGGGCCGACGGGTCGACGCACGACTTGCAGGCTGCGGATCCGGCGAGGCCGCAACAGAAGCCCGCGCGCTCAGAACGTGAGCCGCATGCCGACCTGGATTTGCCGGGCCGCGAACGTCGAGCTGATCAGGCCGAACTCCCGGCTGTTGGGATTGTGATAGCGGCCGATGTCGAAGTTGGCGCGATTGAAGACGTTGAAGGCATCCACGCGAACCTGCATCCGCGACCCGGCCGAGAACGGCAGGGCGATGTTCTTGCGCAGCCCGAGGTCCACCGTCGCGTACCACGGCCCGCTGATGGGCGACAGCGGCAGCGTCCCCGCCTCGAGCATCCCCGGGTTGCGGAAGATGTCGAGATTGCCGCCGGCGGCGCCGAGCAGGCTGTCGTCGAACAGGGTCACGCGCCCGTCGGGATGGCGGTACACGCCCGTGCGGTTCTGGAGGTCACCGACCCCGATGCCGTCGAGATGGACGGTGTTGACCAGCGCCCGCGACCCGCGGTTGATGGTGCCCCGCTGGGAGACGATGTTGATCACCTCGCCGGAACGGATCCTGACGAATCCGCTCAGCCCCCATCCCCCGACGATGGAGCTCAACAGGCCCCCATCGTCCAGCCAGCGCCGCCCTTCGCCCACGGGCAACTCCCACACCCAGTTGGCGTTGATGGTGTGGGTGATGTCGGAATCGGACCGCATGATCTCGAGCTCGGGCCGGGCGTTGTCGAAGTACGCGCGGAAGTTCGCCTGGCTGCCGTCGAAGTCCGTCACCGCCCGGCCCCACGTGTAGTTGAGCTGACCGGTGAACCCCGAGCGCCACGCGCGTCGGACCTCGAGCTGGAGCGCGTTGTACTCGGAGAAGGAGTAGTTCCCGACGACGTCGCCGACGTAGGTGTTCGGATTGGTGTAGAAGTAGCCGATCGGCAGCGTCGCCCCGAACGCCTCCCCGCCTTCCCCGGCGAAGAAGAACCTGCGGTTGGGGGCCAGGAAGCCGCCGATGTACTGCCCGATCTCGCCGTTCCTGATCCAGCTCTGCACGGCGCCGGAGTGCAGGTAGCCGCCCAGGCCGAGCCGGGGGAAGACCAGCAGGGGCTCGCCGATCGCGGGGTCCCCGTTGGCGGCGAGGTTGCGCCGGGCGCGCCGGAAGTCCTCCACGAAGGCGTCGGGCAGCAGGAGCTGGTTCAGGTCGATGGCCCGGACGAGGTCCGTGCCGCGGTTCCCGACGTAGCGCACCTCGACCGCGGTGTCGCGCAGGGCCTCGAACTGCCACCCGACGTTCCACTGCTGAACGTACGGCGTCCGCAGGTCGGGATCGAAGGTGAAGAGGGCGGCGGTGGGATCGGCGAGGATGCCGTCCCGCGCCGTCCGCGGGATGTTGAACTCGGGCTCCGACACGGGAACGAGCCCGCCGCCGCTGACGGTGCCGCCGAGCCCGGGCAGGAACACCGTCTGGGCCAGGCCGTCGTTGTTGCCGATCGTGTTCGACACCGTGGTCATGTTGTTGTCGAGCACGTAGTTCAGGGCGTAGCCGCCGCGCACGACCATCGTGTCCGTCAGTCGGTGGGCGAGGCCGACGTTCGGCGAGAAGTTGTTCCAGTCGCGGTTGAAGAAGGGCCTGCCGTGGGACGACCCGGCGAAGTCGACGACGGCGTCGGGGTCGAGCACCGCGGCGACCCCGCCCACCGGCAGCAGCGCCAGGCCCTGCGCCTCGTCCGGCACGCCGTGCAGCTCCCACCGGACGCCGATCGTCAGGCTCGTCTCCGGGGCGACCCGCCACGTGTCGCCGGCGTAGAGGTGCAGGAAGTCCTGGTTCAGCACCCTTCTTTCCGTGGCCCCGTCCACGAACCCCGAGGTCGGCGAGGCGACGTTGAAGGTCTGATCGGCCGAGTCGACGACGCCCCCGAGCGTCGCCAGCAGCGCCGCCGCCGCGCTCAGCTCGTCGGACGAGATCCCGCCGGGGAACAGCGAGGGGACCAGCGGATCGGGGTTCCCGGCGCCGAAGCCGAGGTAGTAGGTCGGCAGCAGCCCCCCGTCGTTGAAGGCGTCCACCCGCGTCCGCCGAAAGCCGCCGCCCAGCCTGACCGTGTGCGCCCCCCCGACCCACGTCAGGCTGTCGCTCGCCTCCAGGGTCAGGACGTCGCGTCCCTGGGCCAGGAAGTTCCGGACGGGGTTGTCGAACCCCCCGAAGCTCAGTCGATAGCCGCCGGGGAAGGTCTCGTTGTTGAAGAAGCTCACGGCGTAGGTCTGGACGCCGAACCGCGCCTCGTTCACGACGCTCGGGCCGAGCGTGCTGCTCAGCGTGAAGGACCCGAGCCGGCGGTTCGAGCCCTGACCGGCTCCGGGCAGCCCGGGGTACACGGAATCGATGCCGTTGAACACGGAGTTCGGCGTGTCGAGGCGGAACTGGTGGAAGGTCCCCGTCGCCGAATGCCTCGGGTCGATCACGTAGTCTCCCCGAAAGATCAGCCAGTCGGAGTTGGTCTCGTCGAAGGCGTTGAAGCGGAACCCGGCCGTGTTCCGCCCGTCGCCCACGCTGGCGTCGTTGGGCGCCGGGGTCATGTCGACCAGCGACCGGACGGCGGGATCGGGGCCGATGCCCGCCAGCCGGTGCAGGTTCACGGTGGCCGCCTGGCCGTTGTCCTGCCTGATGTAGCTGAAGTCGCCGCGCCGCGCGGAGTCCGTCAGGACGCGCCGCACGACCGACGCGGTGGCGGGCTCCCGTTCCTCCTCGTAGTTGACGAAGAAGAAGAACCGGTCCCTGACGAGGGGCCCGCCGACGTTGACCCCGAACTCGTGGACCCGGGTCCGCTCCTTCTCCAGGCCGGCGGCCTTGTTGAAGTAGCTGTTGGCGTTGA
Organism: Vicinamibacterales bacterium; assembly: GCA_965207675.1. Taxonomy (GTDB): domain Bacteria; phylum Acidobacteriota; class Vicinamibacteria; order Vicinamibacterales; family UBA8438; genus JAJEEA01. The sequence continues at coordinate 510,383 of CBDBMY010000010.1, read as the reverse complement.
GGGCCTCGTTCCGGTGGTAGAAGAACACCTCCGAGTTGAACGTGTTGCTGCCGGAGCGGGTCACGAACTGGGTCTGCGACGCCCCGAGGCCGGCGTCGACGTCGGAGTTCGCGGTGGTGATGTTGATCTCGTCGATGAAGCTCTCCTTGAGGGGAATGATCCCGAACAGGGAGTCCGTCCGGATGAAGCCGTCCTGGTTGTTGACGCCGTCGAGCGTGTAGTTGTTGAAGGTCCCCCGCGTGCCGTTGATCGAGGCGGTGCGCGCGCCTCCCGGGCCGGTCACCCCGGCCTGGGTGAGGGCGAGCTGGACGACGCTGCGGCCGTTCAGCGGAAGATCGCCGACCTGCTCCCGGGTGAGGTTGGTGTTGATCTCCGCGTTGACCGTGTTCATCAGCGACTGCGCCTCGGCCGCCGAGACGAGCACCGTCTCGGTGACCCCCCCGACCGCGACGACGACGTCGATGGACGCGGGCGCGCTCAGGACGACCCGGACGTCCTCGATCACGGTGGTACTGAAGCCCGGCACCGCCGCCGCGACCCGGTAGGTCCCCGCGGGAACCTGGGGGAACAGGTAGAGGCCGAGGTCGTTGGTGAAGGCTTCCCGCACCACGTTCGTGTCGACCTCGGTCATCGTCACCGCCGCGCCCGGGATGACGCCGCCGGCTTCGTCCCGCACCGTGCCCTCGACCCGGGAGGTGAGGGTCTGTGCGACGGCCGGGGCCGCGGTCGTCAGGAGAAGTCCCGTCACTACCGCAATCGTCGCCCCGCCGCCGGCTGCGGACGTCAGGAGCTGGAAGACTCTCTGTTGCACCGCATTCTTCCTTTGCGCTTCCTTGGCGCCGTCGATTCACGGAGTCACTGTCCAGGCCACGGGCCGGCCCCGGGTGAGACCCCGTGTCGCGGGTGACCGGCCTGCGGGTTCGCGAGCGGCGTGGATGGTGCTCATGCTAGCACGATAGCCGTGCGCGAAATCGGTCCGGCGACCCGGCCGGCGGCCGCGGGGGAACCGCCGTCCGTCGCTCGGAGTCTGCACCGAAGAACCGTCGTGCGGCAGGCGGCCTCACTCTTCGTCTCCATCGAGCATCTGGCGTAGCGCCTCGGCGTGAGTGGCGAGGAACAGGCGGTCCTTCGGCCGGTTGGCGGCGGCCTTCGACCGGATGATGTGGCTGAGTCGGGCGACCGGCAACTCCTCACCCTCGACCAGGAACACGCGGCGCTCGTCCCAGACCGCCTCGAACTCGAAGGCGGTCATCACCAGCGAGAGATCGACGGTGAGCTCGTCCGGGCCGACAGCCCTCACGGATGCCCGCTGCCGGATTACCGCCGCGGCGAGCGCGCGGTCTCGCGGCGTATCGAGAGGTTCTCCGCCGGCCTGGAGGGACAATCCAATCTCGTCGCATGCCTGCCAGGCTTCCAGGAGATTGTCGGCGGAAGGCGGCAGGAACAGATCGTGGTCGAGCGTGGTGAACAGGGCCGAAGCGTCCTGGGCATGGAAGTTGGCGCCCCACACCCCGATCAGCACGAACCGGACGCCCCGACGATTGAGGGCCCCGACGAGCGTCGGAAACGAGGCCATGGCCGGCACTCAGCGCAGACGCTTCGCCCCGGCGCGAACCCGCATTGCGGCGCGGAACTGGCGCAGCACCCAGGACTTGTCGGCGCCGGTACGGTTGGCGGGCAGCGCCTCGACCCGCTCGACGGCCCGCAGATACCCGGTCGACAGCGGCATTGACCCCGAAGCCCGGGCATCACTGGCCAGCGCGTCGAGGATCTGGCGGGCAGAATCAGGCGAGGGAGAGCGGCCGGTCATTTCATGTCGATGTACCGAACCGGGACCAGACGATGGCCGAGCATGTCCACGGCCGCCTGCGCCTGCTCGAGAATGACGTACCCCAGGAGCGGTTCGTAATCCGCGTTCTCCTCCGGCTTCATGTCCACGAAGATCACTTCGTTCGAAACCGAACGGAACCCTTCGATCTTCACCTCCACCGGCGAGCACGCCTCTCCCCGCACGACCTCCCGGTTGGCCATCAGCAGCTCGACGGCTTCGGAGCGCTTGAACCGGCCGAGCCGCTCCTTCCACGCCGTAGGGAGGATCAGCGCGCCGGCCCCCGTATCGACGAACATCCCGCATTCGATCGACTTGTCTTCGTCGAACACGTTGGTGACCCTGGTCTGTACGACGATGCGTCCCATCCGCTCTTCTCCCGGTCTCCCGGCGTCGGTCGATTCGGCCCGCCCGTGCGCCTGTACACGGCTTCCGTCGAAGGTCCCGGCTCTGGAGCGCGGGCTGGGCGGCAGGCGCGGTCTGCACGGCCCGGGTCTCGTCCCTCCGCTCCCCCGTCGCCGACCCGCACGAACCATCGTACCATCGGGCGACGGCAGCGAAGCCGCCCGCGTCTCCCCGCGGCCCTGCCCCGCGCCTCGGCGGTTGTTCATGGCCCGCCGCCATCCGCCGACGCGCGCCTGCCGGCGACATCGCAAGTCGGTATAGACTTTCACCGGAAACGGACCGTACGACAGCGCCCGACCCCGCCCCGGCGGGAGGAGATTCGTGAGGAGCATGGCATGAGACTGCACGACGTCGACCACTTCGCCCGCCGCACCCTTCGTTCTCTGGCCGGCGCGGGGCTCGCCCTGCTCGTGGCCGCCCCCGGCTTCGCCAACGACTGGACGCAGTGGCGCGGCGAGGACCGGCGCGGGGAGTGGACCGAGACCGGAATCGTCGAGGCGCTGCCCGACGAGCTGAAGGTGGCGTGGCGGGTGCCCGTCAACTCGGGCTACTCGGGCGCCGCGGTGGCCGACGGGCGCGTCTTCATCACCGACTGGGCCGAGGACCCCGAGTCGCGGACGATGGACGGCACCGAGCGGGCCATCGCGATCGACGAGGAGACCGGCGAGGTGCTGTGGGTGCAGGAATGGCCCACCACCTACCGCATGCTGATGTTCTCGTACGCCATCGGCCCGCGCGCGACCCCGACCGTCGACGGCGACCGCGTGTACGTGGTCGGTGCCGCCGGCGACCTCTACTGCCTCGACGTCGAGACCGGCGACGTCCTGTGGGAGAAGCACTACATCGCCGACTACGACAGCTTCATCCCCACCTGGGGGGTGACCAGCGCGCCGATCGTCGACGGCGACCGGCTGATCACGGTGGTCGGCGGCGAGCCGGGCGGCCTCGTGATGGCGTGGGACAAGCGGACCGGCGAGGAGATCTGGCGCGCCCTCGACGTCGTCGGCGAGATGGGCTACGGCCAACCCATCCTCATCGAGGCGGGCGGCGCCCGGCAGCTCATCGTCTGGCACGCGGCGGCCCTGGTGTCGCTGAACCCCGAGACCGGCGAGGTCTACTGGGACGAGGAATGGGAGGCGGGGGCCGGCATGTCCGTCGCGACGCCCGTCCGCAGCGACAACTACCTGGTGGTGTCGCAGTTCTACCGCGGCTCGATGATGATGCAGCTCAGCCAGGACCGCCCCGACGCGACCCTGATGTGGCGCGGCCGGAGCCGGAGCGAGCTGCCGGGAGAGACCGACGGGCTGCACGCGATGATCACGACGCCGCTCATCGAGGGCGACTACCTCTACGGGGTGGGCAGCTACGGCGAGCTGCGGGGGCTCGACGCCCGCACCGGCGAGCGGCTGTGGATGAGCGACGAGATGACCGCGCAGGCCCGCTGGGGCACCGCGTTCATGGTGAAGCACGGCGACCGCTACTTCGTCGTGAACGACGAGGGGTTCCTCATTCTGGCGCAGTTCACGCCCGAGGGCTACGTCGAGCATGGCCGCATCAAGCTCATCGAGGCCACCGGCGATGCCGCGTTCGGCCCCTCCCGGCGATTCGCCCGGCAGGTGAACTGGTCGCACCCGGCCTATGCCAACGGCCACATCGTGCACCGGAACGACAACGAGATCATCCGCGTGTCGCTGCGCGCGGCGGACTACCAGTGACCTGGCTCGGTGCCGGACGACCGGCCGCGAGCCCCCGCGACGGATGCCATCGCGGCGTAAGCGCTGCCTCGGGTCGCACGCACCATCGCAGGTAGAAGACGGAGAGACGGGAGGCGCCGTGGCGAACGTGACCGTGACCCGGCGGATCGATGCGCCCGTCGACGCAGTGTTCCGCACCGTAGCGCACGTCGAGCAGTTCTCTCAGGCGGTGCCGCACATCCTGCGCGTCGAGTTCCTGACGGAGGTGAAGTCGGGCGTCGGCGCGCGTTTCCGCGAGACCCGCATGATGATGGGGCGCGAGGCGTCGACCGAGCTCGAGGTCACCGAGTACGTCGAGAACGAGCGGGTGCGCATCGCGTCCGAGGCGGGCGGTGCGCTCTGGGACACGGTGTTCACGGTCGCCCCCGACGGCGAGGGGGCCGAGCTCAAGATGGTGATGGACGCCACACCCCGGACCACGAGCGCCCGGATGACACTGCCGCTCGTCATTGGCGCGGTCCGGAAGGCGGTCGAGCAGGACATGGACTCGGTAAAGGCGTTCTGCGAACGGCAGTAGATCAGAGTACGCTGAAGGGGTCGCCATTGCACCGCGCGGGACGATGGCCTGCGTGATCACGCCGTGGACGCCGGCACCCACGAGCGCCAGCGTCCCGAACAGGGCGATCATCGGCGTGCCGACGGGCCGCTCGGCCGGCGACGCGACGCCCTCATCCATCGAGCGGACGTCCGTGACGAAGACGTGCGGGGCGACCTCGCGGATGTGGGCCCCACCTCGGCCGCGTCGGCCTTCGGGTCGCCCGCCGTCCGCGCGACGAGGGTGATGGACGCCTGCGGGCATGAGGCCCTGCGGGGAGGCAGACATCGTCGGTCCGCGATGCCTCGACGACGACGCCTGTCCGTCAGGGCTCTACCCTGCGAACACCGGCCACCCGGTCGAAGTCCCGGTCGTAGCTGACGATCTCGGTGACTCCCCGTCGCGCCATGTGGGCGGCGGCCAGCGCATCCTCGAAGTCCAGGGTCGGCGATGCTCCGTAAGTGTCGAGCGCCTCCAGGCAGACGCGCTTCTGCGGAAGTCTGAGGCCGCGGAGCGTCAGCAGGGGCAGGAGCCGGGCGCGAATCTGCTCGTGGCCCAACCGATAGGGCAGTCGCGGCGAGGAGAGCACGTAGATCACCTCGGCGACGATGGCCTCGCAAGTCGCGAGCTCCTCTTCTCCCCGCTGCAAGCGCTGGAAGAGTTCGTAGCAGGCCCTCGCCTTCACCTCGTCATCCCGGGTCAGGTAGCGCAGGATGACGTTCGCGTCGAGGAACCTCACGTTCCGCTCATCTTCTGCAGGGTCCGCTCGGCCCTGGCGTCCCTGGCGGCCCGAGACAGCTCGTCGAAGTCCTGGGGATCGCCGGCCGGCTCGACCGATCCGTACGCGGATTCGAGGCTGTATGACACGGGCCTCAGGCGCACCTCGCCATCGGCGATGGTGAAGGTGACCCTGTCCCTGGGCTTCACGCCGAGCACGCGCCGGACCTCGGCGGGAACGGTGACCTGGCTCCGCTGCGTAATCGTGGTGGTGATTTCCTTCATCTCGATCGGCAGTAATGACCTATGTGCCTTTCAATGACGAACGAGTATATCATTGGGCCGGAAAGGAACGCATCCATGAACCGATACACGCAGTCCACCGCCACCATCCGGCTCGCCCTCCTGCTGCTGGCGACGACGGCGTTGCCGCCGCCCGCGAGCCAGGCGCAGGTGCCGGCCGACGACGTCGTCCCCGTCACCGACGCCATCCTGCAGGACCCGCCGGCCGACGACTGGCTGATGTGGCGCCGCACCCTCGACGGCTGGGGCTACAGCCCCCTCGACCAGATCGACCGCGGCAACGTCGCAGACCTGCGCATGGTGTGGTCGCGCGGCCTCGGGCCCGGGCTGCAGCAGGGCACCCCGCTCGTGCACGACGGCGTGATGTACATGCCGAACCCGCGCGACGTCATCCAGGCCATCGACGGCGCCAGCGGCGACCTCCTCTGGGAGTACCGGCGCGACCTGCCCGACGACCTCCGGGACTACATGCTCGGCGCCCTGACCGACCTCAACCGCAACCTCGCCATCTACGGCACGCACATCATCGACACGAGCGGCGACGACTACGTGTTCGCCCTCGACGCCGCGACCGGCGAGCTCGCCTGGGAGACCGAGATCCTCGACTACCGGGTGAACCCCGCCAACCAGAGCTCGGGCCCCATCATCGCGAACGGCAAGATCGTCTCGGGCCGCGGCTGCACCCCGCGGGGCGGGCCCAACGCCTGCGTCATCGTCGCCCACGACGCCGTCACCGGCGAGGAGCTGTGGCGGCGGCGCACGATCCCCGCCCCCGGCGAGCCCGGCGACGAGACCTGGGGCGGGGTGCCGTTCGAGGAACGCAAGCACGTCGGCGCGTGGATGGTGCCGAGCTACGACCCCGAGCTGAACCTGGTCTACATCGGGACCTCGGTGACCTCGCCGGCCCCCAAGTTCCTCATCGGCGGCGCCGACCTCCAGCACCTCTACCACAACTCGACCCTCGCGCTCGACGCCGACACCGGCGAGATCGTCTGGTACTACCAGCACCTCAACGACAGCTGGGACCTCGACCACCCGTTCGAGCGCATCCTCGTCGACACCGCGGTCAGCCCCGACCCGGACTCGGTCGAGTGGATCAACCCGCGGCTCCAGCCCGGCGAGGTGCGCCGGGTCATGACCGGCATCCCCGGCAAGACCGGCATCGTCTACACCCTCGACCGCGCGACCGGCGAGTTCCTGTGGGCGCGGCCGACGGTGGCCCAGAACGTGGTGGGCGGCATCGACGGCGCGACCGGCGCCGTGTCCGAGAACCAGGAGGTCGTGTTCCGCCGCGAGGGCCAGGAGGTCTTCGCGTGCCCCACCCTCACCGGCGGCAAGGACTGGGAGCCGGGCGCCTACAGCCCCCTCACCAACGCCATGTACTTCCCCCTGCGCAACGCCTGCGCGCGCATCATGGCGACCAACGACGGCTCGCTCTACGGGCTCGGCGTCCGCACCGAGATCGCCCCCGGCACCGACCAGGTCGGCACCGTCCAGGCCATCTCGGCCGAGACCGGCGAGCTGCTGTGGATCCACGAGCAGCGCGCCGCCACCAGCTCGCTCCTGGCCACCGGCGGCGGCCTCGTCTTCGGCGGCGACTACAACGGCCGCTTCCGCGCCCTCGACCACGAGACCGGCGAGGTCCTCTGGGAGATCAACATCGGCTCGCCGGTCACGGGCTTCCCCGTCACCTACGCCCACGAGGGGCGCCAGTACGTCGCCGTCAGCACGGGCCGCTCGCTGACCTCGGGCGCCTTCAACCGCCTGACCCCCGAGCTGCGCCCGAGCGCAGGAAACACGCTGTTCGTCTTCGCGCTGCCTTGACAACCGACGGGCGTGCCCCGACGGCGCTCTCGACGATGTCGCCGCGGCCGCCTCCGGGGCAAGGAACACCTGCGCATGGAAAGTCTGTTCAAGCGTCTATTCCTCTACCGTTCGACCGACAAGCGCCGAGCCTGGGAGGACTGGCTCACCGAGTCGTTCGCCGCCGTGCTCCGCCACGATGCTCGGCTGGGTGCTGCGTACGCCGGCCATCTGATCGGACGTGACGTCGAGACCGCCGATATCGACACGCAACGGACGTTCCCCGTCCGCGCCCGGCCGGACATCTGGATCGATGCCCGTGACCCCGACGGCGGGCGTCATGTCGTGATGGTCGAGCACAAGACGGGCCGGAAGCCTGAGAAGGATCTCCAACAACTGAAAGACTACGCGCGGTGCCTTCAGCGGATAGCGACGGAGGCGCAGACGGAGACGAGAACTCTAGTACTGGTCGCGCGAGCTCCGAGGAAGCCTGACCTGGAGCCGTACAAGGGCGTGACGTTCAGGCACTTCAGGTGGTTCGAGGTTTGCCGCTGGCTGCACCGCGAGGCCGAGCTGCGCCGGCGTGGCGGCGAGAGCGCCGAGTTCGTGGACGAACTGTTGAAGTTCATGAAGGAGCGGGGCATGACCATCGAGATCGACGACGAAGAGCTCGCCGCCTACACCCTCTGCAAGGTCAGCCGGGTGGAGCAGCGACTCGAACAGCTGCTCGAAGCGGCCTGGGAGGACTGCGGGATGTCGGCCGCCCTCGGCAAAACCGTGGGAAGGCGGCGCAGGCCCAACAAGAAGTCGATCTACTGGGTCTCCCCCAGAATCTGCCGCCACAACGCGACGGTCATCTACGGGTACAGTTACAAGCGAAACGATCCCGAATGGCGCGCTGACGGACGGCGCATGCCGTCGGCCTACGTCGGGATCTCGAAGCCCAAGTCGGCGGGGGCTTGCAGGCTGCCCCGCCCGTCGGGCTGGAAGGAACCACCGCAGACATGGCCGAAGAGCTATGTCTGGGTCTGCGAAATCGGTGAACAGCATCTGCGGGGAAAGCCGCCGAGCGCGTCGTACCTGGAGTTCTTCACCGGCGCGTTCACCGCGCTCAAGGCTGTTCTACAGGACGATGGTTCCGTGGCGACAACCTTGCCGGAATAGGTACGTCCGGGCCGACCTCGCCAACCGAGTCGGACCAGGAGTGGAGCACTTGGGGCAGCCCACTCACGGCTGCATTCCCGACCCGAACGCGTAGCCAGCAGTTGCGAGACATGCCGTTAACGACCCTGGAGCAACCGAGTATCGGCACGGACGACGCAACCGAGTTGCGCAGTATTGTCGTTCGTCATTGCCGGCTCCCCAACCCGGACGTGGTGAAGGCACTACGTGGTGCGGTATTCCCCGTCATCCGGGACCTCGCGAAACGCATGAAGATCGGCACGACGGAGAATGGCCGGAGGATCATGTATGACGACAACACCACGCCTCGGTGGGCCATTCTCTGGTCGCACGGCTTCAGCGGGACCGGCCACCCGAAGGGATGGACAATCGCGCATGTGTGGCCTCAGACGAAGAATCCCGACGTGTACACGCATGTGGCGAACCTCGTCCTGATGCCGGAGTGCTTTGCCAGCTTGAGTGACAAGGTAGGACCGCTGGTGCCCGCATTGCGGCATCATGCGGACGCGGTCTACGGCTGGCGGCCAGTTGGCGAAAATCGTGTGGAGGCGCCGACGGGCTACGATACTCTTGAGTGGAACTACCTCGACGGGCATCCAGACCCCAACAAGTTGATCCGGGCTCAGTTGAATCGTCTCCGGAACGCGCGAGTGAAATCACTTCGCGATCTCGGCTGCGACGCCCAAAGTAGCTGAGTATGGAGCCTGTACCACCGATGGAACTGACGCCGGCCGTTGAGCGACTCAAGGCATACGGCCGGACCCTTACTGGTGTCGGTTGGAACGAGCTGGACCCGGAAACCCGAAGGCTCATTCGAAAGAACCCCTTCGCGTTTCTGATCGCTGTGGCCTTCGATCGGGGCGTGCCGTTTCAGAACGCATGGCGGATTCCGACGGAGATCCATCGCCACGGTCTTCTGGATCCGAGGCTGTTGGCATCCAAGAGTGAGGCGGAGCTCGTTGGGCTACTGGACAGTCTGGCAGTGCGGCCCAGGTACGGCGCACGGCAAGGCGCCAGGACGTTGTCAGACGCGGCCAGACTGGTCCGGGAGCGGTTCGGCGGAGACGCCGGCCTCTGGAGGGACAGGTCTCCCGCTGAGGTGGAGAAGACGCTGCAGGAAGTCCACGGGGTCGGGGCCGGGATCGCGTCGATGGCCACGCGGATACTCGGGGACGACTTCGGCCGCTTCAGAGGGCAGGAATCGCAGATCGACGTCAAGCCGGATGTCCACGTGGTGCGCGTGTTCCGGCGTCTTGGGATCATCAATGGCGCCTCCGCGAACGAGGCGGTACGGGAGGCTCGGCGCCTGAACCCCGAGTTTCCCGGCCAACTCGATAGGCCAGCATGGTGGATCGGCCGCCGTTGGTGCCACCAGACCAAACCGGACTGTGCCCAATGTCCGCTGACAGGGAACTGTGCGAAACGGCTGTGACTTCGCCGCCGCAGCGCTGGGTTATTTCTGGGCGATTCCCGGCGGATCACGTAACTGACGACGATTCGGGTGTCCGGGAAGGCCGAAGCGGACGCCCACGATCGCTGCCCGGGCTTGGACCGGGCAGGGCGGTGATGGCAATCCTCCCGCCGTGAATGGGCGAGGCGCTTGGAAGACGGGCATAATTGCACAGCGGCCGCAGCGCCATGATGAGACGCAAGCTTCCCATCGGCATCCAGACCTTCCGCACCCTTCGGGAGGAAGGCTGCTACTACGTCGACAAGACCGGCTACGCGAAGCGGCTGGCGGACGAAGGAAGCCGTTACTTCCTCTCGCGGCCACGGCGTTTCGGCAAAAGCCTGTTCCTCGACACGCTGAAGGAGCTGTTCGAGGGCAGCGAGCCGCTGTTCCGCGGCCTCGCCGTCCACGACCGGTGGGACTGGTCGGTCAGCCATGCCGTGGTCCGCCTGAGCTTCGGGGCCGGCGACTTCACGCAGCCCGACTACCTGCAGGAGGACCTCGCGGATCAACTGGAGGCCCACGAGGAACGCGCCGGCGTCCCGGTACGGGCGGCCAGCGCGCCGGTGCGCCTGCGGCGGCTGATCACGGCGTTGCACGAACGCACCGGCCGGGGCGTGGTGGTCCTGGTGGACGAGTACGACAAGCCGATCCTCGACGCCCTCGAGGCTCCCGAGCTCGCCCGCCGCAACCGCAACCTGCTGCGCGGGCTCTACGGGACCATCAAGGACTGTGACGCGCACGTCCGGTTCAGCTTCCTCACCGGCGTCAGCCGCTTCTCGAAGGCCGGCATGTTCTCGGGCCTCAACAGCCCGGAAGACCTGACCCTGAACCCGTCGTACTCCGCCGTCTGCGGCTATACCGAGGCGGATCTGGACACCGTGTTCGCGCCCGAGCTGCCGGATCTCGACCGCGCGCGGATCCGCCGCTGGTACGACGGCTACAACTGGCTGGGCAAGGAGAACGTCTACAACCCGTACGACGTGCTCCTGCTGTTCAGGCAGCGCGAGTTCGAGGCCCACTGGTTCGAGACGGGCACGCCGGCCTTCCTGGTGAACACGCTGCGGGAGCGCCGGGTGAGCTCGCTCGACCTCGAGGCGATGACCGGCGACCGCTCGCTGCTGTCGAAGTTCGACGTGGGCGATGTCGGCACCGAGGCGCTGCTCTTCCAGTCGGGCTATCTGACCATCAAGGGGGTTGAGCGAGACGCGGGAGGCTTGGCCCGCTACCGCCTGGGCTATCCGAACCAGGAGGTGCGCCAGAGCCTGAACGGGAGCCTGCTGGACGCCCTGGCTCCGAACGCCTCGGCGCAGCTCTCGAGCGGTGCGCGGTTCCGGGAGCTGCTCGGGACGAACAACTTCGCCGGCCTGAGAGAGCTGATCCAGGCCCATTTCGACGGCATCCCGCATCAGTGGCACGTGCGGAACGACATCGCCGACTACGAGGGCTACTACGCCAGCGTGTTCTACTCGTGCCTCGCCGCCCTCGGGTTCGACGTGGTGGCCGAGGACAGCAGCGCCCGCGGGCGCGCGGACCTGACGCTGCGCTTCGGCGGCGCGGTGTACGTCTTCGAGTTCAAGGTGACGGAGCTGGCCGGCGCCGGCTCCGCGCTGTCGCAGTTGAAGGCCAGGGGCTACGCGGACAAGTACCGCGGCCGCGGCGCGCCCATCCACCTCGTCGGCATCGAGTTCAGCCGCGAGACGCGGACGCTCGCGGCGTTCGACGTGGCGCCGGCCTGAAGCCGACCGGCGATTCCGGCTGCGGCTCGGCATTCCGCGGCTATCGTTGACGCCAACGGCTGGTTACCCGCCTCGGCGAGCGGCCAACGGCAGAGTTCGGCTCAGTCGGTTTCCTGGCGGCAATTCCCCGCTTGTCGCCATCAGACATAGCGATTATCATGACTTGTCGCCATGTCTGACAGCGCCATGCCGTGGATCCCGCGGCATCTGGACATCGAACGTCTCCTGGCCCGGCGCTCGGTGTTCCTGTTCGGGCCTCGGCAAACCGGGAAGACCACGTACGTCCGGCGCCAGCTCGACCGCACGGTGGCGCTCACGTTCTCCCTCCTCGATCAGGGGCTGCTGACCGCGGTCCTGGCCGATCCGACGCGCATCCGGCGGGAGATCGAGGCGCGCGGCGTGCGCGAGGCGGTGGTCTGCATCGACGAGATCCAGAAGTGCCCGCCCCTGATGGACGAGGTCCACCTGATGATCGAGGAACGCGGCCTCCGCTTCCTCCTCACCGGGTCGAGCGCGCGGGCGCTGAGGCGCGGCGGCGTCAACATGCTCGGCGGGCGCGGGAGCGACCGCGTCATGCACCCGTTCTCGTGGTCGGAGATCCGCGACCGGTTCTCGCTCGACCGGGCCCTCAATCACGGCCTGCTGCCGCCGCACTACCTGTCCGACGACCCGGACGAGGGCCTCGCGTCGTACGTCGACCGGTACCTGACCGAGGAGATCGCGGCCGAGGGCCTCGCGCGCAGCCTGCCCGGCTTCGCCCGCTTCCTGCAGACGGCGGCGCTGACCAACGCGCAGGTCCTCAACTACTCGAACGTGGCGAGGGACGCCCAGGTGCCCCGCCAGACCGTCGTGCAGTGGTACGCGGTGCTGCGCGACACGCTGATCGCGTTCGACCTGCCGGCCTGGGCGCGCACCGTCCGGCGCAAGGCGGTCGAGACCGCGAAGTTCTACTTCTTCGACACCGGCGTCGTCCGGGCGCTGCGCCGGCTGCCCCGCATCGGCGAGACGTCCGCCGACTTCGGCGAGTTCTTCGAGCACTACGTGTTCATGGAGCTCCGCGCCTGGATCGACTACCGGCGCCCCCGCACTGCGCTCGCCTACTGGCGTTCCCGGTCCGGCCACGAGGTCGACTTCATCCTCGACGACCGGGTCGCGATCGAGGCGAAGGCGACGCGCCGGGTGCAGCCCAAGCACCTGCGAGGGCTGCTGGCCCTCGCCGACGAGGGCCTCGTCGAACGCTCCATCATCGTCTGCCGCGAGGACCGCCCGCGCCTCGAACGGGGCATCGAGATCTGGCCGCTGGAGTTCTTCCTGACGGAGCTGTGGCAGGATCGGCTGTGAGCGATCGTGATCGCGAACGCCCTCCCCCTGAACCCCGAGCCCGGTTATACTCGGGGTATGAAGACGGCGGTTTCCATCCCGGACGAGGTTTTCGAGAAGGTCGAGCGACTGGCCGAGCGCGAGCAGCGGTCACGGAGCGAGCTGTACAGCACCGCGCTACGGGAGTATGTGGCCCGCCACGCACCGGACGAAGTCACCGAAGCCATGAATCGGGTATGCGATCAGGTCGGCGACGAGCCGGATGAGTTCCTGGCCGTGGCGGCGCGCCGCGTCCTGGAGCGGGTCGAGTGGTGATCTCGCAGGGCGAGATCTGGTGGGCCAGTCTTCCGGCCCCCGTCGGATCGGGCCCCGGGTTTCGACGACCGGTCGTGGTGGTGCAAGGCGATGCCCTGAATCGAAGCCGCCTCGCCACCACGGTGTGCGTGCCGCTCACGAGCAACCTGCGGTGGGCCGACGCGCCGGGCAACGTGCTTCTGGCCGCACGAACGACAGGCCTTCCGCAAGACTCGGTGGCCAACGCCTCGCAGGTCGTCGCTCTCGACAGAGGCCTGCTCGATGAACGGGCCGGCAAGCTGCCACGGGCCAAGCTCGAGTTGCTTCTGTCGGGGCTCGATGTCGTCCTCGGCCGTTGACCGAGATCCACGGTCGTCCCGTCCGTCCGGCGCGCTACGGGCGTTACCCAGATCGCAGGCGGCGGGTCGCGGACGAGCAAGGCTGGTCGCCGGCGCAGCCGGTCGAAGACTGGCATAATGCACGGCACGACACTTCGGGAGAGACGACGATGAACCAGTCACGGAACGCGTGGTGGACGGCGCTCGCGGTGGTCGCGGGCGCGATGGCGGCGGCGCCGGCGACGGGCCTTGCGCAGGCGGTGGAGGAATCGTGGAACGTGCCGCGCACGCCGGACGGCCGGCCCGACCTCCAGGGCGTCTGGGCCAACAACACTGCCACACCGCTGGAGCGGCCCGAGTCGCTGGGCGACAAGGCGGTGCTGACCGACGAGGAGCTGGCGCGGCTCGAGGCCCGCTACGCGGAGATCTTCGCGAGCGGCGAGAGCGACGCGGCGTTCGCGGACAGCGTGTTCACCGCCGCCCTCGGCGACGACGACTCGTTCTCGTCGCGGGACACGGCGACCGGCAACTACAACCAGTTCTGGCTGGTCGACCGCGACTTCGACAACCGCACCTCGCTGGTCGTCGACCCGCCGGACGGACGCCTGCCGCCGTTGACGCCGGAGGCGCAACGGAACGTCGACGCGCGGGCCGCCCACCTCGCCGACAACCCGGCGTCGTCGTGGACCGACCGGCGGCTGCAGGAGCGGTGCATCACCTTCGGCATGCCGAACCTGTTCGCCGGCTACAACACCTACTACCGGATCGTCCAGACCCCGGACCACGTCGTGTTCCTGCACGAGATGATCCACGACGCCCGCATCGTCCCCATCGACGCCGGCCCCCACGTCGACGACGCCATCCGCCAGTGGCACGGAGACGCGCGCGGCCACTGGGACGGCGACACCCTGGTCGTCGAGACCCGGAACTTCTCGGCCAAGAGCGATTCGCCGGCCGCGCTCTACGAGCGCATCCGCGGGTCGGCCGAGCAGTTGCGCCTGGTCGAACGCTTCACGAGGGTCGGCCCCGACACGATAGAGCACGAGTTCACGGTCGACGACCCGGGCACCTACTCGGGTGCGTGGACGGCCATGATTCCGTTGACGCGGAAGGACGAGGACATCTTCGAGTACGCCTGCCACGAGGGCAACATCGGCATGGAGGGCATCCTTGCCGGCCACCGCGTCGAGGAGCAGGCCGGCGACGCCACGGGCACCGAATCGCGTTGACGGTGACCGGGACGGCGGGTAGGATTTCGTCATCAACCAGCGTCGTGTCACACAGCAAGAGGAGCATCCGATGACCGAGGAACAGAAGAAGATCGACCCGCGCGTCTTCGATCTCTACGACGAGTACTGCCACGGCCGGATCACCCGGCGCGAGTTCCTGCACCGCTCCGCCGCCATGACCATCGGCGGCGTCTCGGCCCTGTGGATGGCGCAGGCCCTGCTGCCGCGCTACGCCGACGCGCAGACGATCTCGTTCACCGACTCGCGGATGAGGGGGACCTACGTCGAGTACCCGTCGCCGGGCGGCACCTCGGGCGAGATGCGCGGCTACCTCGTGCAGCCGGCCGGGGACGGGCCGTTTCCGGCGGTGCTGATCATCCACGAGAACCGCGGCCTGAACCCGCACATCGAGGACGTCGCCCGCCGCGCCGGCGTGGCCGGGTTCCTCGCCCTCGCGCCGGACGGCCTGTCGCCGGTGGGCGGCTACCCCGGCAACGACGACGACGGCCGCGTCCTGCAGCGCGGCCTCGACCCCGACCAGCTCGACCAGGACATGATCAACAGCGCGCGCTTCCTCAAGGGGCACGCGCTGTCGAACGGCCGCCTCGGGTCGACCGGGTTCTGCTGGGGCGGCGGGATGACCAACCGCCTCGCGGTCGAGCTGGGCAGCGACCTCCAGGCCGGCGTGCCCTTCTACGGCGCCTCGGCCCCGACCGAGGGGGTGCCGAGCATCGAGGCCGCGATGATGATCATCTACGCGAGCACCGACCCCCGCATCAACGCGATGTGGCCCGAGTACGAGGCAGCCCTACAGGCGAACAACGTCGAGCACGAGATGCACATGTTCGAGGGCACCCTGCACGGCTTCCACAACAACTCGACGCCGCGCTACAACGAGACGGCGGCCAACCGGGCGTGGAACCTGACGGTGGGCTTCTTCCGCCGGCACCTTACCGCGTGACACGACCCGTCCGGGAGCCCGCGGCGACGTGGGCTCCCGGCGACCGCCTCAAGGGGCCCCGACTCCGCACATCGACAGCGGTCGCGACCCGCCGAAGAAGTTGCTGCCGCGTCACGCCGTCGCTCTTGCGCTCGGCAAGGAGTCTCCGACAGATCATTGCTGCCCGCCAGCCATCGCCGCCCGATCGACCGAGGAGTCATTGAGCTGAGCGCCAGACCCACGGCCGCGCGTAGCCACCACATGTAGCCGTCACACGCTTGTAGACACCTACATATAGCGGTAAGCCTGCCCAGAGAGCCGCGGGTATCGGGAACTCCCCCGGCCTCCCGATGGCCGCGCTACCGCAATGGGTGTATAGTAGTATATCGTCGGTTTTCTGCCCACGACGGCCACCGCAATTGGGGATTCTCCAAGATGCCACGTACGAACCCTACGTCCCCGTCGATCGCCAAAGACGACGACCATGTCTTTCGCCTGCTGGCCGAGGCGCGGCAGCAGTACGACCGGTACCTGGAGGTCATCAACAAGACTCCATCGATCGCCGTGCTTGAAGCGCCAGCCGTACCACCCTCGCCTGACCTTCCTCTTTCGCTGACCATTCGCCCCAACAGATAAGTCCTCCGCTAACGACAAATGCCTTCTTGGAACCAACTGCTGAACAAGCTCAACAATAGGCCAGACGACGCTGCGTATATTCGTTCCGAAACGCTTAAGTGCTTGCGCAAGATAAGCCGTCTCCGCTCCAACCGCCATGTAATACTCTATGGCTCCGCGTTCCTGCAGAAACCCGCCGCACCCGCAGACCGTCTCCAGATTACGCATGAGGACTTGAATTCGTTCATGTCAGTTATGTTCGGAATGACGTGGAGCAAGAATCTCACTCTCGTACTGCACACGCCAGGCGGCGTCACGAATGCCGCCGAGACCATCGTCGCGTATCTGCGGTCGAAGTTCAATGATATCGAGGTGGTCGTGCCCACCTACGCATGTCCGCGGGCACGATGATCAGTTTGGCGGCCGATCGCATCATAATGGGCCGGCAGAGCCAGCGCCCAGTCCGCTCGCGCCATCGTAGATCAGTTTGAAAATGCAAAAGCCGACACTCTGGACAATGCCGCCGCTGCCGGGGTTTGGTTCCCGATTCTACAGACAATAGGTCCAGCGCTATTGCAGGACGCCAGGAACGCTCTTGATTACGGCGAGCAAATGGTTGCAGAGTGGCTAGAACAGTACATGTTCAAAGGGAAGTCCAACGCCAAGAGGCTCGCCAAGGCGGTAGCTGCTCATTTCAACGACGCTCCAAAACACAAGAGCCATGGGCGACGAATAGACCGTGAAGAGGCCCGGGCACAGGGACTCGACATCCAAGATCTCGAGGATAGTCAGGAGTTGCAGGACGCAGTGTTGACGCTTTACCACTTGGTAACCATCGCCATCGAGAAGGGTCCCGCGGCCAAGGTAGTGCTTTCCGATTTGAACACCATGTTCGTCAAGAACTGGGATCTCCCGGTAGCGGGCGGACCACAGTCGCCGAGGGTTGGCCGGTAGTGCGCCAGATAATGACGCTCTCGCCCTTCGGGCGCGGACGGGTCCGCACGTCAACCACCACTCATCGGGTCACTCGATGCCCATCAGCAAGGTTACTCCCAGCGACCAGCCCAACAGGTTCAAGATCGCGTCGGTGTCGGACCGAAACTCCGGTCGTGCTCATCCGCCCGACCCCCGAGCCGTCGCCGCGGCGAGGTAGGCCGTCGGCACCACGATCATGTTGAGAATCGTCGACGAGACGAGGCCGCACACGATGACGAGGGCGAGGGGGGCCTGAATCTCGCTGCCGGGCTGGCCGGAGGCCAGCGCCACCGGCAGGAGGGCGAGGCCGGTGGAGAGCGCGGTCATCAGGACCGGGACCACGCGGTCCACCGCCCCCCGCACCACGGCCGCCGGGACGTCGCTGCCCCTCAGGTCCTGCAGCCGGCGGATGCGGGTGACCACCATGATGCCGTTGCGGGTGGCGATGCCGAAGAGCGAGATGAAGCCGATGAGGGCGGCAATCGACAGGGTGCCGCCGCCGATGGCGACGCCGACCACGCCGCCGATGAGGGCGAGGGGCAGGTTGATCATCACGATGGCGGCGTCGCGGGGCGAGCGCAGGGCGCTGACGAGCAGCAGGAAGATGCCGACGACCGCGGCCAGCCCCAGCAGAAGGAGCACGCGCGCCGCCGAGGCCTGGGCGTCGAACTGCCCGTCGAGCTCCACCCGGTAGCCCTCGGGCAACGCGACCGCGGCCTCCACCCGCTCCCGGATGTCGGCGACGGTGCTGCCGAGGTCGCGCCCCGCGACGTTGCAGGTCACCACCAGCCGGCGCTGCACGTTCTCACGGCCGATGAAGTTGGGGCCGCGGTCCTCGACGATGCCGGCGAGGCTGCCGAGGGGGACGCGGGGGCCCGCCGGGGTGTCGATGCGCGTGTCCCACAGCGCGTCGAGGTCGGCCATGTCGGCCCGGGGGTAGCGCACCACCAGGGGCACCGCGACCCGGCCGTCGAAGATCTGCCCGACCTCGCGCCCGTGCAGCGCCGTCTCCAGGGTCAGCGCCGCCTCGCCGGCCGGCAGCCCGTGGCGGGCGAGGGCCGCCCGGTCGAACCCCACCCGCACGGTGGGAATGTCCGACTGCGGCTCGAGGGCGAGGTCGACGACGCCGGGGATGCCCTGCATCGCCGCGACCGTCTGGTCGCCGAGGGTGCGCAGCACCGCGAGGTCGTCGCCGAAGATCTTGACCGCCACGTTGGCCCGCGAGCCCGACAGCATGTGGTCGATGCGGTGCGAGATGGGCTGGCCGATGGTGATGTTCGTGCCGGGCACCAGCGACAGCCGCTCGCGGATCTCCTCGAGCACGACCTCGCGCGGCCGCCCCTCCTCTTCCAGTTGCACGTCGATCTCGGCCGACTCGACCCCCTGCACGTGCTCGTCGAGCTCGGCCCGCCCCGTCCGCCGGCCCGTGCCGGCCACCTCGGGCACCTGGAGGAGGAGCCGCTCGATGGCGCTGCCGAGCGCGCTCGACTCGGCGAGGCTCGTCCCCGGCAGGGTCACGGCGCTGATCACCAGCGCGCCCTCGTTGAACGCGGGCAGGAACGCCCGCCCCAGGTACGGGGTCGAGGCGGCCGCCGCCACCGACAGCGCGCCGGCCGCGACCAGCACCGTGCGCGGGTGGCGCAGAGCATGCGGCAGCAGCCGCGAGTAGCGGCGCCGCACCGCGGCGGCGAGGGCCGGCTCATGGCCGTCCGTCACGCTGCGGCTGCGGGGCAGCAGGTAGTAGCAGAGCACCGGGGTCAGGGTCAGGGCCACGAGCAGCGACGCGGCCAGCGCGATGAGATAGACGAGCCCCAGCGGCTCGAGCAGGCGGCCCTCGACGCCGGAGAGGAAGAAGATCGGCAGCATCACCAGCCCGACGATCAGGGTGGCGAACACGATGGACGTGCGGATCTCGCTGCTCGCCTCGAACACGACCCGGATCACCGGGCGCTGCCGCGCGGCGGGGCGGCGGGCGTTCTCGCGCAGACGCCGGCCGACGTTCTCGACGTCGATGATGGCGTCGTCGACGAGGGCCCCGACCGCGATGGCCATGCCCCCGAGGGTCATGCTGTTGATGGACAGTCCCAGGGCACGGAGCCCGACGACGGCGGCGAGCAGCGACAGGGGGATGGCGAGCAGGGTGATGGCGCCGGCCCGCAGGCTGGCGAGGAAGAGCAGCGTCACCGCGACCACGAGCAGGGTCCCGTCGCGCAGCGCGCGGGTCAGGTTGCCCACCGCGAGCTCGATGAAGTCGGCCTGCCGGAACAGCCGCGTGTCGAGCTGCATGCCGGCCGGCAGATCGGCCTGAATGGCGTCGAGCACGCCGTCGAGCTCGCGCGTCAGCCCCACCGTGTTTACGTCGGGCTGCCGCTGGATGCCGAGGATGACGGCGGGATCCCCGTTGCGTGAACCGTCCCCGCGCCGGAGGGCGGCCCCGATGCCG
The DNA here is from genome assembly GCA_965207675.1 of Vicinamibacterales bacterium. Classification (GTDB taxonomy): domain Bacteria; phylum Acidobacteriota; class Vicinamibacteria; order Vicinamibacterales; family UBA8438; genus JAJEEA01. The sequence continues at coordinate 490,513 of CBDBMY010000010.1, read as the reverse complement.
ACCGCGGCCACGTCCGCGACGCGGATGGGGCGCGTGCCGCGCGCCCCGATGACGGTGGCGGCGATCGCGTCCACGTCGGCGAGGCGGCCCACTCCCTGGATCAGGTACTCCTGGCCCCCCGCCTGCCGGAAGCCGGCCGACGTGTTCCGGTTGGCGCGGCGCAGCGCGTCCTCGACCGCGGTCAGCGACAGCCCGTAGTCGGAGAGCCGGGCGGGATCGACCCGAACCTCGAACTGCCGGCGCTCGCCGCCGATCACCGTCACCTGGGCGACGCCGGGGGTGGCGAGGAGCCGCCGGCGCACCACCACGTCGGCGGTGGTGCGCAGGTCGATGGGCGAGTGCGCCGCGGAATCGAGCGCGACGAACATGATCTCGCCCATGATCGAGGAGAGCGGCGCGAGCACCGGCGCGGCAATCCCGTCGGGCAGCGAGGGCAGCACCGACGACAGCTTCTCGCTGACGGTCTGGCGGGCCCGGTAGATGTCCTCCCCCCAGTCGAAGTCTACCCACACCACGGCCAGCCCCACCGCGGTGGCCGAACGCACCCGGCGCACCCCCGACGCCCCGTTCATCACCGCCTCGATGGGCAGGGTGACCAGGGCCTCCATGTCGGTCGGGGCCATGCCCTGCCCCTCGACGAGCACCGTCACCGTCGGCGCGGTCAGGTCGGGCAGCACGTCGACCGGCATCTGCCGCAGGACGACCCCGCCCCACACCAGGAAGATGGCGGCGGCCGCGATCACCGCGAGGCGGTTCCGCAACGACCAGCGAATCAGCCCGTCCAGCATCAGTCCGTGTCTCGGTGGGCCGGCACCAGGACGACGACGTCCCACACAGGGAACACCCGGGCCCCCGCGCCGAGGCGGTTCCGCAACGACCAGCGAATCAACCCGTCCAGCATCAGTCCGTGTCTCGGTGGGCCGGCACCAGGACGACGACGTCCCACACAGGGAACACCCGGGCCCCCGCGCCGAGGCGGTTCCGTAACGACCAGCGAATCAGCCCGTCCGGCATCAGTGCGTGTGTCCGTGGGCCGGCGCCTGCGGCGACAGCGCCGCGAGGCGGATCAGCGGGGCCCCCACCGTCACCAGCCGGTCGCCCTCGGCCACGTCCCCGGTCACCTGGACGTCGCCGCCCTCGCGGTGGCCGAGCCGGACGGGGCGCCGCTCGAAGCTCTCGCCGCCGACCTGCACGAAGACCACCGGCTGACCCCCGTCGTCGACGATGGCGCTCTCGGGCACGGTGACCGCGTCGGTCCTCGACGCGCCGAACACCCGCAGGGTGACGGCCTGCCCGATGGCGAGCCGGCGGTCGGGGTTGGGCAGCTCGTAGATGATGGGGACGGTGCGGGTGTCCTCGTCGACCACCCGCCCCACCGTCACCAGCCGCTCGAGGGGCAGCGGCGCGCCGGCCCCCGGCACCTCGAGCTCGGCCCCGGCGAGGTCGTCGAGGCGCGACAGGGCCGCCTCGGGCAACGCCCCGACGACATGGACGCGATCGACGGCGATCAGCTTGAACAGCCGCGCGCCCTCGTCGACGCTCGCCCCGGGGGTGGCCGCCGACTCGGCGACGACACCGCGCATCGGCGCCCGCAGGACGAACCGCGTGTCGGCCGTGCCCTCGCCCTCGCCCCGCCGCGTCGAGTCGAGCTGGGCGAGGTGGGCCTCGGCCGCGGTAAGCCGGGCCTCGGCGGTCTGCGACGCCAGCCGCGCCTCGAGCCGGCGGCGCGCGGGAAGCGCGCCCACCTCGACCAGCCGCTCCACCCGCGCGTGCCCGGCCCGCGCCAGCTCCAGGGCGTCGCGCGCCTCGGCCACCGCCAGCTCGAGGGCGGGGCGGTCGTCGGCGTGCTCGCTGCGGGGGACGACCTGGGCCAGGGCGTCGCCGCGGCCCACGACGGACCCGACGGGCCGGGGCGGCAGGTCGGCGGCGAGCCGGCCCGCCACCGGGCTCGTCACCTCGGCCTCGCCGCCGGTTCGCGGCCGGATCTGGGCCGGGATGTCGATGCTGTCGGCCATCGACCGGCGGCCGGCCACGGCGGTCGCGAAGTCGAGCGACCACTGCTGCTCCTTGAGGAAGGGGACGGTGCCGTCCTCCTCCTCGGCCTCGGGCGGCAGCGCCGCCGCCTCCGACGCCGTCAGCACCGTGACCTCGCCGAGGTCGTGGCGGTCGCGCACCGCCGCCGCGTCGAGCAGCAGCTCGAGCCGCGCGCGGCCCGCCGCGGAGGGGGTGACGTCGACCCCGAAGATGCCGGGGCTCCCCGGCGCGTCGACCTCGAACTCCTCCACCCGCGCGCCGCTCAGGCGCACCGTCGCCCGGCCTTCCCGCAACGGCTCGAAGGTGGCGAGGTCGGTGAAGTGGATCGCGAACCGGCTCGTCCCCCCTGCGACCAGCGGCGGGAACTCGACGAACAGCTCGCTGCGGTCGGTCCACTGGCTCACGACGACCGGCGCCGGCTCCTCGGCCGCCACCAGCTCCGCCGGCGGCGCGGACCCGCACGCCGAAAGCATCAGCGCCGCCGACAACGCCGACGACGACCAGCCCGACGCGTGCCTGGTGTTCCTCATGGCGTCATCTCCCGCCCGACGCGACCGGTGAACCTGCTGGTGCGAACGCCACCACGGCGGTCGAGCTCGACAGCGGCCCGACGCGCCGCCGAAAGCTCACGACGTCGTCTCCCGACCCGACGCACGGTCGAGCCCTGACGCGGGGCCTGGCCCGTTCCATGCGACTGAACGCCTCACCGGGCTCGACGGCCCGACGCGCCGCCGCCGGCAGCTCACGGCGTCATCTCCCGACCCGACGCACGGTCGAGCTCGACGGCGGCCCGACGCGCCGCCGCCGAGAGCTCCAGCGACCGCAGCTCCGCGCTCAGATTGACCCGATGGGCGTCGAGCAGCTCCAGGATGCCGAACTCGCCTTCCTCGTAGCCCGCGGTCGCGATGGCGACGAGCTCGGCGGCGCGGACCACCGAGTCCTCGCGGTAGCGGGCGGCCAGCTCGCGCGCGCCCGACGCGGCCGCCGACGCGGCGTGGACCTCGGCCGCGATGCGGGCCGCGAGGCTCCGGCGCTCGGCCTCGACCCGGGCGCCGGCCGCCGCCGCCCGCGCCGCCTGCGCCTGGCCGCGGTTGAAGAAGGGCACCGACAGCGAGGCGCCGAACACGAACCCCGTCTCCATCGAACCGAGCACCCCGCTGCGCTTCATCCCCCCCGTCACCTGGGAGGTGGGCAGGCGCAGGCGCCGCGCCGCGCGTTCCTCCGCCCCCCAGCGCTCCGCCTCGAGGCCGAGCGCGCGATAGTCCGGGCGGCGCTCGGGCGCCTCGCCCGCCGCGGAGACCGGGACCGCCAGAGCGGGATGGTCGTCGAGACGGCCCGCCGCGGTCAGCCCGTCGGGGTCGGTCCCCTCGGCGAAGAACGCCGCGAGCCGGGCCTGCGCCCGCCGGCGATCGATGCCGGCCAGCGCGAGGTCGGCGTCGACCTCGGCCACCTCGCGCTCCGCCCGCAGCCGGTCGAACCGCGAGCCCTCGCCCTCCTCCTCGCGCGTCCGGAGCACCGCGATGAGCGCGTCGAGCCGGTCGACCCCGGCCTCGAGCGAACGCACCCGGTCCTGCGCGAGCAGGAGATCGGCGAACACGTGGCGCAGCTCGGCCTCGATCGCCAGCAGGCGGCCGTCGGCGTCGGCCGAGCGGGCCGCGACCTCGTGTCCGGACGCCTCGACCAGCAGCCCGCGACGGCCCCACAGGGGCAGCTCCTGGCTCACGAGCAGGAAGTCGTCGGCGACCGCGCCGGCCTCCTCCCGCGTGTAGGCGACCGCCGGGTTGGCCGGCAGGGTCCGCTCGCGGGCGTCCGCCTCGAGCTCGCGCACGCCGAGCCGCAGGGCGGTCACGTGCGGATACTCCGCCCGCATCCTCGCCACCGCCTCGGCCTCGGTCAGCGGCTGTGCGGCCCCCGGCGACGCGAGCGCCACGCACAGACCGGCCAGCAGCCACCGTCGAGCCATATTCGTCGTCTCCTGCCGTCACCCGCCCGCCGGGCCAGCCGGCGCAGTCTCGCCGGGCGTTCCGTAACCCAACCGGTACCAGGCCGGGCACAGCGCAAGCCCCACGGCGAGCAGCCCGCCGATCCAGAGCGGGCGGGCGGGAACCCAGTCGGGGGCGGGGCTGCCGACCAGCCACGTCCCGAGCCCGACGAGCAGGCAGAACAGGGTCGCCGAGCACAACGCCATGGCCGCGACGGCGCGCCCGAGCCGCCGCGCCCCGTGCTCCGCGCCGACCCCGGCGCCGTCGACCGCGCGGGCCACCGGTCCCCAGAACCCGACCGGCCGCACGCGCCGGTAGAACGCGGCCAGCCGCGCCGGGTCCTCGGGAGCGGTGAAGCGAATGGCGGCCAGCGCCGCCGCCGTCGACGCCGCCGCCGCCAGCAGCAGCCGCAACGGCTGCTGACCGTCATCCAGGAAGAAGATGAGCAACGGGGCTACCCCGCAAGATACCACCATCGCGGCGATCTCGGCCCACGCGTTCATCCGCCACCAGATCCAGCGGAGCACCAGCACCACCCCGAGGCCCGCCCCGAAGAGCAGGTTGATCTGCCACGCCTGGTTGATGGAGGTGAGCCGGGTCATGACGGCGAGGGCGATCACCAGGGTCAGCACCGCCGCGGCGCGGGCCACCCACACCAGGGCGCGGCCGCTCGGCTCCGTCCCCAGCCACGCGCGGCAGATGAACCGCTTGTAGATGTCGTTGGTCCAGTACGACGCCCCCCAGTTGAGGTGGGTGTCGACGGTCGAGGCGAGGGCCGCGAGCATCCCCGTCAGCATGAGGCCGCGCACCCCGGCCGGCAGCAGCTCGGCCATGCCGCGGACGTAGCTGGCCTCGCGATCGGCCTGCACGAAGCCCGGGGCGAGCCCCGGGTCGGGGGGGAAGAGCACCAGCAGCCCCACCCCCAGGGGCAGCCACAGCAGGCTGCGCACCAGCACCTGCGCGAACGTGAACACCACCGCCGCGGTCTTCGCGTCGCGGTCGGTGCGGCACGCCATCGACCGCTGGGCGAGGTAGCCGCTGCCGTCCGACACCGCGTTGATGAGCCACAGGAGCCCCAGCAGCGAGAGGACCGTGAAGGTGACGTCCTTGCCGTGCCCGGGCGTGAACGCGAGGATCTCGTCGGGCCGGATGCCCCCCGGCCCGCCCGCCGCGAAGGTCTCCTGCACCCGCCGGGGCAGCGCGCCGAGGCCGCCCGCCTCGGCCACCACGAACGCCGCGAACGCCACCGTGCCGACGCCCATGACCGCGATCTGCCCCATGTCGGTGGCGACCACCCCGCGCAGCCCCCCGGTGGCCGAGTAGAACGCCACGACGGCGAGGATCAGGACCAGCGACAGCAGGTTGTTCGCGGTCTTGACCCACACCTCGGGGTCGTCGGCACCCCCGATGGCGAGCGGCGTGCCGATCGCCTCGACCAGCACGACGACGGGCTCGAACGCCGCGCCCGGCAGCCACGCGTGCCACAGCAGGAACGGCTCGGCGATCTTCGCGGCCGCGAAGAGCACCCACGCCAGCGTGACGCAGTTGATGACGGTGCCGAAGTAGAACGCCTTGACGCCGCGCAGCACCGCGGCCGGCGTCCCCCCGTAGCGCACCTCGGTCAGCTCGGCGTCGGTCACCACCCCCGCCCGCCGCCACGCCCCGGCGAGCACGAAGCCGAGGAGGAGGAAGGTGACGCCGAAGATCCAGAGCTGCCACAGCCCGAAGATGCCCGCGGTGGCGATGATGCCGGTGACGAGCAGCGGGGTGTCGGCCGCGAACTGCGTCGCCGCCATGCTGAGGCCGGCCTTCCAACCCGGGAGGGTCCGGCCCGCGAGGAAGTACTCGTCGAGGTTCTTCGACGCCTGCCGGCGGTGGCGGACGCCGGCGCTGACCGCATAGGCCACGAAGGCCAGCACGATGAGGGCGTCGACGGGATGCACGCGTCCATCCTGCCGCGGGACGGCCCCGAGCGGGTCAGGCCGTACCGCGGTCGTGGGGCCGGACGACCCAGACCGCGGCGGCCGGGGGGTCGCACTTCGCGAGGTCCGTCTCGTGGCGCACGTGCTCCTCGAACGCGAGCCACTGCCGGTCGGTCCAGCGCCGCCGGTGGCTCCGCGGCTGGGCCGCCAGCTCCGCCCCGTCGGTGCCGGCGTACACAGGCGTCGGCTTCCGCACGTGGGAACGGCTCACCCGGCGCGCGTTCACGGCGACCGCGTCCGTCACCTCGTGGGTGGGAAGCGGCACCGGGACGTACTCGACGCCGCTCTCGTCTCGGTAGATCACGGTGCCATTCTACGCGCCATCGGTCGGCCGCCGGCGACGATTCGACGGACGCGCCGCCGGCCGGGTGCTCCACCGGCGGCGCCAGGCCTCCCGCCGGCATGCCACCGGCGACTATTTCGGCGCGCTCGAAGCAGGTGGGCAGCTCGACCCGCGCGGCCAAAGCGCGTCGGCCTGCGCCGGCGCGACGATTTGACAAGGGAACGCGGCTTGTCCGACGATGGGATCAGTGTTGACCCGCGCGACGGCGCGGCGGTCTCCGGTCGATGCGGGGCGGATCGGCGGCCGGCCGGGTTGGGACCCGACACCCAGATGGCTCGCCCCAAAAGGAGGTGATCCCGTGGACGACTATGGCAGCGGTTCTGCGGAGGTGGCGTCCTCGTAGGGACCTCCAGCGCACACGCGGCGCCGGGACCCCGCACGGGGTAACCCAACGTCGCTGACGCAGACCGACCTGGGCCCCGGTTCCCCACGGGAACCGGGGCTTTTCTTGTCCGCCCGCGAAGGCGCACGACAGTCGCAACCCGCCTCCACCGCCTCCCCGCATTCGACGGGAGCCGCCGGCGCCGGGGCGGCCGAGACGGCGCCGACTCGACGGCTGCGGGCGGCGGCGCGCAACGCCGGCACCGACCCGGGCCGCGCCGCTCCCGCCGGACCCTAGAAGTAACGCAGCCAGGCGAGATCCCTGCGCTTCCGCTTCCAGCGGGCGAACTCGCGGGTCGGAAGATAGAGCGGCACGACGAGCGCGGCCGCCAGGAGCCACAGGGTTCCCAAGTTCGGCACGCTCAGATAGTCGCCCTGGTTCGGGCCGTACAGGGCGTAGGCGACGAGGTACCCCGCCTTCAGCACATACAAGTGGAAGACGTAGAAGAACATCGGGGCCGCCCCGAAGGTCGCGACCGCCGCGGTGATGCGCCAGTCCTCCGTTGCGTCGAACAGCGCGAGCAGGACCGACCCGCCCCCCAGCGTCGCCAGCAGGAACAGCAGCGACGGCGGGTACTTGGTGAGGGACAGGAAGCTCATCAGCGTCGTCGCCACATCGGGGCCGACGAACCAGGGCGCGTCGCCGTAGACGTTCAGCCATCGGATCGCCACGAAGGCGGCGAGCAGGGCGGCGCCCAGCCCCAGGAGGCGCCGGACCGCCGTTCCCTCGGCGCGGATGCGCGCGAACCACGGCCCCATCGCGTAGCCGAGCACGATGACCCCGATCCACGGCAGGACGGGATAGCTCGTCCGCGCCGTCACGCCGGCCCCGAGCTCGATGACGTCGCGCTGGTGCAGGACGGCCCAGGGGACGAAGAACGGGGACTCGCCGGAAACGACGACGCCGTCGAGCAGGTTGTGCCCCGCGACCAGCACCAGCCCCACCACGAGCTGCCAGGACCGGCTCAGGTGCAGCAGCCCCGCGAGCGCGATCATGCAGATGCCGATGCACCAGATCACCTGCAGGAAGAACCGCGAGGGAGGAAACTCCGCCGTCCACGCGAACCCGACGACGGTGAGCTCGAGCAGCACGAGGAACGCGCCTCGCTCGAGCAGGAACATCGAGGTCTCCCGCCGCGTGTGGGTCGAGCCGTGGAACCAGGCGCCGAGCCCGGTCAGGGCGATGAACACCGGCGCGCAGATGTGGCTCAGCGAGCGGGTGAGGAAAAGCCCCGCCGGCGTCGTCAGGACGTCGACCGGATCGCCGACCTGCGCGTGCAGGTAGACCGTCTCGCGCACGTGGTCCACCAGCATCAGCAGCATGACGAGCCCCCGCAGGGCGTCGATGCTCGCGACTCGCCGTTCCGTCATGGGGTCATTCTCGCACCCGACGGTGCGCCCGCCGGAAACGGCTCGCGCCGCAGCCACCGGGGACGCACGGGATGGGGGTCTCGGTCGTCAACGCCTCGTCGGAATCGGTCGCTCCGGAGATCTGCCGGCTCGCGCCGGCCCGCAGCCTCGCCGCTTGGCGCTCGTCGGCCGGACGGATACGATTGGATTGGCGCCGGTCGGGCCGAGACGGACTCCCGGACCGCCGGTATTCCCCGGGGCCGATTCTGCCGAAAGATCGGGGGAGCGTGCGGCAACGTTGGAGGTGGGCCGGTGACGACTCGACTATCGGCGATCGCGTGGTGTCTCGGGTTGGTTTCCGTTCCTCTCGTCACGGCGGCTCAGCCCCCGGACGCCCACGGCCTCGACGGGTCCCCCGACCCCGGCGCCCTCGGCGCGCCCCCGGACGCCCGCGCCCTCGGCGCGTCGCCCGACGCCGGCGCGCCCGGCGCGTCACCGGATCGCGGCGCCCTCGACCCGACCCCGGACCCCGCCCTCGACGCTTCGGTCGAGGCGCACCAGATCATCGGCCGCGCTCTCGAACAGGCCGTCGGGCAGCGGGCGGCGGCGTTCGAGCTCGGCTTCGAGTACTTCACCGACGGCCGGGTCGAATCGCTCGACGGCGACGGGCGCGTGACCGACACCGAGACGACCCGGAACCGCCACTATCCTCTGGAGGGTCACTTCTACTCGGAGGTCATCGGGCGCGACGGCCAGCCTCTCGACGCGGACGAAGCCCGGGACGAGCGGGAGAAGAGGTCCGACTTCGTCCGCGAGGCGAGACGCCACGCCGAGCGGGGCGAGCGTTACCAGCCGGACGAGATGCGCGTCGACTTCGACCGCGAGCTGATGGACCGCTACGTCACCACGCTCGTCGGCACGGATGTCGTCGACGGCAGCGTCTGCTGGGTCATCGGGTTCGAGCCCCGCGAGGGACGGCTGCCCGACAACCGGCGCCTCGACCGGGCGATGAACCGCTCGACGGGCCGCCTCTGGATTGCGCAGCACGACTACGGCGTGAGGCGGGCCGAGTTCGAGATGCAGCGCTCCGTCCGCTGGCTGTGGGGAATCGCCGGCACCCTCCGCCGCGCGACCGGCCAGCTCGATTTCCGCCGAATCGAATCGGGCCTCTGGATTCCCGACCGCACGCTGGTGGAGATAGAGCTGGGCGTGTTCTTCGGGTTGAAGACGATACGCCGCCGCATCAGCAACGAGTGGGTCGAACCTCCGGCGCCGGAGCGGAACGCCCTGACGCCGGAGCCTGACACCGGGAACGCGCTGCCCTGACCAACCGGGCGGCAGGCGAGGCGCCACGAGAAGACGCCAAGATGTCGCGGAGAAGAGGGAGAACGGAACCATGAACAGACGCCAGTTTCTCGCCACGTCGGGCATGACGGTGATGGCGGCCGCCCTCAGGGAGCTGCCGCTCGCCGGACTGCAGCTCACCACCTCGTTCGAGGACCTGCGGCGCGGCGTGGGCATCTTCAACGGCCAGGGCGGCACCATCGGGTGGCTCGTGAACGCGGACGGCATCCTCGTCATCGACAGCCAGAACGCCGCCGCCGCGGCGGCCTGCATCGAGGGCATCCAGGAGCGGTCGTCGAACGCCATCGACATCCTCGTCAACACCCACCACCACGGCGACCACGTCGGCGGCAACCAGACCTTCCGCCCCGTGGTCGGCACCATCGTCGCCCACGAGAACAGCGCCGAGTGGCAGCGGCGGACGGCGCAGGAGGCGGGGAACGAGGACTCGCAGGCCTATCCCGACGAGACCTTCGCCGACGAGTGGCGGACGACCATCGGCGACGAGACGGTGGTGGCCCGCTATCACGGCGCCGGCCACACGAGCGGCGACTGCGTGGTGACCTTCGAGCAGGCCAACGTGGTGCACATGGGCGACCTGATGTTCAACCGCCTGCACCCGTTCGTCGACCGCGCCTCCGGCGCGCGCATCTCGGGCTGGATCGACGTGCTCGAGCAGGTGGCCGCCGCCCACTCGGCCGACACCATCTACGTCTTCGGGCACGGCACCCCGGGGGCCGGCGTGACCGGCGACCAGGGCGAGCTCGCGCACCTGCGCGACTACTTCACGGCGGCGCTCGAGCTGACGCGCCGCGAGATGCAGGCGGGCCGGTCGCGGGACGAGATCATCGGCACCGAGGCCCTGCCCGGGTTCGAGGACCACGTGTCGCCGTTCGCGCTGCTCAGCCTGGAAGGCGTGCTCGGGGTCGCGTACGACGAGCTGAGCGAGGGATAGCAGCAACCCCACACGATCCGAGGTCCACGCTGCGGTCCACGACGGACCGCGGCGTGGGTCCGCACGAGCACCCCTCCGGGCATCGGCGCTCCGCTCTCTGCGAAGACTGCCATTCCGGCAACTTCGTGCGTGCGGAGCTCGGGAAGGGCGACGACATGATCATGTTGCGGCTCTCCGCGGCACTCACACATGCATCAGACGCCGCTGCAACAACGCTCGCATGTCACGCCGTCCGTCCGCGATCAGCAGGACGTAGACGTCGTCTCCCATCACGCGGTAGATGATCCGGTACGGCTTGAAGAACACCTCCCGGTACTCCCGAATCCCGAGCTCCAGCAGTTCCCTCGGACGGCTGCCGCGTTCGGGGAACGCGGACAACGCGTGGAAGGCCTGCTCGATCCGCTCGAGCACGTGCTCCGCCCTGCCTGGCGCGTCCTGGCGGGAGACGTAGTCGAAGATCCCTTCGAGGTCGTGGGCGGCGTCATCGGTCAACTGGACCGCGAAGGACATTCAGTCGGCCCGTCGCCGGTCCCGAAGCTGCGCCACGACCTCGGCGGCGGGCTGCACCCGGCCGGCTTCGATCTGACGGTTGCCCAGCGCCAGGATCTTGAGCAGAGCCACGCTCTCCTGCATCCGCTCGTAGCTGTCGATGTCTTGCACGACAGCCTTGGCCTCGCCGTTCTGGGTGATGATCAGGGGCCCGGGCCGATCCCCGAGCGTACGGAGGATCTCGGCGGCGTGGGCCTTCAGATAGCTGATCGGCTTGATCCGTTCGGACAGGGACATGGGCACCTCCATGGGAACCAAATATAGTCCATGAACAGACCAGACAGCACGCGTCGTCTTTGCCACGAGCCCCCGGACGCAGTTCGCGACCAACGATCCGGCCGTTGAGTTCCCGTCTCGTGCGTTCAACGCTGCCACGCTTGACCCGCGCCAGGAGTCTGCGCCGTAGGACGGCGCGGACTCCTGTAGGATTGGTTGGGCGCCCAGCGGAGCCGAAGGCGACGGTGGGCGGGCTAGAATCGAACCATCGTCATGAGTCTGCCGCTGAAGAGCTGGCTGGAACGGGCCGACGAGCCCGACTGCGACTTCCCGGTTCAGAACCTGCCCTACGGCGCGTTCGCTCGGGGAACGGAGACGCCGCGGTGCGGGGCGGCGATCGGCGACGCGGTCGTCGACCTGGCCGCGCTCGAAGCGGAGGGCGTGCTCGACGCCGGCGGGTCCGCGCCCGTCTTCGGCGGCCCCGGGCTGAACGACTTCATGGCCCTCGGGCCGCCGGCTTGGTCCACCGTTCGGGCGCGGCTCACGGAGCTCCTGGCGGTGGGCGGCGACCCCAGGCTGGAGCGCGACGCCGCCCTCCGCGGCCGCGCCCTCGTGCCGCGGCGCGACGTCCGCCTCGAGCTGCCGTTCTCGGTCGCCGGCTACACCGACTTCTACGCGTGCCGCCAGCACGCGTTCAACGTCGGCACGATGTTCCGCGGCCCCGACAACGCGCTGCCGCCCAACTGGCTGCACATCCCCATCGGCTACAACGGACGCGCGTCGACGGTAGTGGTGAGCGGGACGGACGTGCGGCGGCCGCTGGGTCAGACGAAGCCCCCCGGCGCCGACCGCCCGCGCTTCGGGCCGAGCCGCCGCCTCGACGTCGAGCTCGAGCTGGGCGCCGTCGTCGGCGCCGCCAACCCCATGGGGCAGCCGGTGAGCGTGGCCGAGGCCGACGAGATGATCTTCGGCTACGTGCTCCTCAACGACTGGTCCGCGCGCGACATCCAGGCGTGGGAGTACCAGCCGCTGGGCCCCTTCCAGGCCAAGGCGTTCGCGACGTCCATCAGCCCCTGGGTCGTGACCAAGGCGGCGCTCGAGCCGTTCCGGGTGGCGACGCCCGACCGCGAGCGCCCGCTGCTGCCGTATCTCCGCGAGCCGGGCCCGATGCTCTACGACATCGAGCTCGAGGTGGACATGCGGCCCGAGGGGGCGGACGCGGCGACGACGATCGCGCGGACGAACTACCGCCACATGTACTACTCGTCGGCCCAGCAGCTCGCCCATCACGCCGTCGGCGGCTGCCGGATGAACGTGGGCGACCTGCTGGGGTCGGGGACGGTCTCGGGCCCCGCGAGAGGACAGTACGGGTCGCTGCTGGAGCTGTCCTGGGGAGGCAAGGACCCGATCACCCTGGACTCGGGAGAGACCCGGAGCTTCGTCGAGGACGGGGACACGATGACCCTCCGCGGTTGGGCCCAGGGCGACGGCCATCGCATCGGCTTCGGCGCCTGTAGCGGCAAGGTCCTTCCGGCCCCGAACCCGCCAAGCCATTGAGGACTACACGGTGCCCAGAGCCTTCGCGTCCACGGGCGACCTGACCGAGAAGACGGTCACCTTCTCGGAGATCGCCCGGGAACTCTATACCTACACGACCGAGGGCGACCCGAACACGGGCGTCATCATCGGCGACGACTCGGTGATGGTCATCGACACGCAGGCCACGCCGGAGATGGCGCGGCAGGTCATCGACCGCGTGCGCGGGGTGACCGACAAGCCCATCAAGTACGTCACCCTCAGCCACTACCACGCGGTGCGGGTGCTGGGCGCCTCGGCCTACGGGGCGAGCGAGATCATCGCGTCGGAGGCCTGCCGCGCGATGATCCGCGAGCGCGGGCAGGAGGACTGGGACAGCGAGTACGCGCGCTTCCCGCGGCTTTTCCGGGCGGCCGGGTCGATACCCGGGCTGACGTGGCCGACGGTCACGTTCCGCCGGCGCATGACCCTCTACCTGGGCCGCCGCCGCGTCGACCTGGCGTGGCTCGGGCGGGCCCACACGGCGGGCGACATCGTCGCCTGGGTGCCCGACGCGGGCGTCATGTTCAGCGGCGACATCGTCGAGTACCGGTCCGCCTGCTACTGCGGCGACGGCCACTTCGGCGACTGGCCGGCGACGCTGGCCGCCGTCCAGGGCTTCGCGCCGGACGCGCTGATGCCCGGCCGCGGGGACGCCCTCGTGGGGCCGGACAAGGTCAGGGAGGCACTGCACCTGACCGCGGACTTCCTGAGAAGCACGTACCGCCCGGTGGCGCGGGTCGCCGCGCGGGGGGGCAGCCTGAAGGAGGCGTTCGAGGCCTGCCGAGCCGCCTGCGATCCGCGGTTCTCGGACTACGCCATCTACGAGCACTGCCTCCCGTTCAACGTGGCCCGCGCCTACGACGAGGCGATGGGCATCGACACCCCGCGCATCTGGACGGCCGAGCGCGACCGCCGCATGTGGGCCGAGCTGCAGGGCGATGGTTAGCAACACGGGCATCGCCTGCGACGAGGCGCCCTGCATCGACACCCCGCGCATCCGGACGGCCGAGCGCGACCGGCGCATGCACGCGGAGCTGCAGGGCGATGGATAGCGCCGCCCCGGCGCCCGACCCGCCGCCGCTCTATCCCTACCGGCGGTCGCCCGACCAGGACGCCGACCCCGTCGCGTTCCACCCCGTCGTGGTGGTCGGCGCGGGCCCGATCGGGCTGGCCGCGGCCATCGACCTCGCGCAGCACGACGTGCCGGTCGTGGTGCTCGACGACAACGACCGAGTGAGCGGCGGCTCGCGCGCCATCTGCTTCGCCAAGCGGCCCCTGGAAATCCTCGATCGGCTGGGGTGCGGCGACCGCCTGGTCGAGAAGGGCGTGACGTGGAGCCGGGGGAAGGTCTTCTTCGACCGCCGGCAGGTCTACGGGTTCGACCTGCTGCCCGAGGCGGGGCACAAGCGGCCGGCGTTCGTCAACCTGCAGCAGTACTACTGCGAGCAGTACCTCGTCGAGCGGCTGCGCGCCCTCGAGCGCCTCGGCAAGCCCGTCGAGCTGCGGGGGCGCCACGAGGTCGTGGGCGTCGACCCGCGCCCCGACCGCGTGGGGGTGGAGGTCGCCACGCCCGACGGCGCGTACCGGCTCGAGGCGGGCTGGCTCCTCGCCTGCGACGGGGCCGGCTCGCCGGTGCGGCGCATGCTCGGCGCCGACTTCGTCGGCCGCGTCTTCGAGGACAACTTCCTCATCGCCGACGTCGTCATGGAGGCCGACTTCCCGACCGAGCGGTGGTTCTGGTTCGACCCCCCGTTCAACCGCGGGCAGTCGGCGCTGCTCCACAAGCAGCCCGACCACGTCTGGCGCATCGACCTCCAGCTCGGCCGCGGCGTCGACCGCGACGAGCAGCAGAAGCCCGAGAACGTCGTCCCCCGGCTGCGCGCGATGCTGGGCCCCGACGTGCGCTTCGAGCTCGAGTGGGTGTCGGTCTACTCCTTCCAGTGCCGCCGCATGGAGCGGTTCCGGCACGGCCGCGTCATCTTCGCCGGCGACTCGGCCCACCAGGTGTCGCCGTTCGGGGCGCGGGGCGCCAACAGCGGCTTCCAGGACACCGACAACCTCTGCTGGAAGCTCAGGCTGGTGATCGAGGGGCGCGCGCCCGAGCGGCTGCTCGACAGCTACGACCACGAGCGCGTCCAGGCCGCCGACGAGAACCTCGTCGCCTCGACGCGGTCGACCGACTTCATCACCCCCAAGTCTGAGACGAGCCGCCTCTTCCGCGACGCCGTGCTCGACCTGTCCGAGGGCCTGCCGTTCGCCCGTCCCCTCGTCAACTCGGGCCGCCTGTCGGTGCCGTGCGTGCACGAAGGCTCGCCCCTGAACGGCCCCGACCACTCCGCCCTGCCGCGGCGGACGCGCCCCGGCGCACCGGCGTCGGACGCCCCGCTCGACGACGGCTGGCTCGTCGACGCCCTCGGCGGCCGCTTCCGGCTCCTGGCCATCGACACTCCGGCGCCCGCCCGGCTCGAGGTCGACGGCGTGCCCATCGACGGGCTGAGCCTCGACACCGCGGCGGCCCCCTCGCAGGCCTTGCGCGAGCGGTACCTGGGCGACGCGGCCTCGGCCGTCTACCTGGTCCGTCCCGACCAGCACGTCGCCGCGCGCTGGGCATCGTTCGACGAGGCGGCGGTCGCGCGGGCGCTGCGGGCCGCGGTGGGGCGACCGGCATGAGCAGCGCTGGGGTATCGTTCGACGAAGCGGCGGTCTCACGGGCGCCGCAGGCCGCGGTGGGGCGCCGGGCGTGAGCAGGCGCCGAGTGTCGTTCGACGAGGCGGCGGTCTGGCGGGCGTTGCGGGCCGCAATGGGGCACCCGGCATGACCAGGCTGCGCACCGACCCGAACCTCGACGATCCGGACGGCTTCTACGAGGAGCTGCTGTCTCTGCACGAGGGCCGCTCCAAGGCCGAGAGCGACGCCGTCAACGCCCGCCTGGTGCTGATTCTCGCCAACCACATCGGCGACCGGCAGGTCCTGCGCGAGGCGTTCCGGGCCGCCGGGTCTCCGACCGGCCGCGATGGCGAGGGCGGCGCCCGGCGCGAGATCGCCGGGACGTCATCGGCGTCGCGCTCAAGGCCGACGGACGGCGATGCCGGGAGCGGCCCTCGGCGCGATGCCTGACCGAGAAGGGGCCGGCGACGCGCGGAAGGCCGACGGACGGCGATGCCCGGCGGCCCTCGGTGCGATGCTGACCGAGAAAGGACGTAGATGAAGCTCGAACGGATCCACCACGTGGCCTACCGCTGCAAGGACGCCAAAGAGACCGTCGACTGGTACGTGAAGAACCTCAACATGGACTTCGTGCTGGCCATCGCCGAGGACCGCGTCCCGTCCACGCACGAGCCCGACCCCTACATGCACGTCTTCCTCGACGCCGGGCAGGGCAACGTGCTCGCCTTCTTCGAGCTGCCCACGAGGCCCGAGATGGGGCGCGACCCCAACACCCCCGAGTGGGTGCAGCACATCGCCTTCAAGGTGAAGGACCGCGAGACCCTGCTCGCGTTCAGGGCGAATCTCGAGGCCAACGGCGTCGAGGTGCTCGGGGTGACCGACCACGCCATCTTCCACTCGATCTACTTCTTCGACCCCAACGGACACCGCGTCGAGCTCGCGTGCCCGGACCCGGAGGAGGAGGCCAAGCTTGCCAGGCTCGACGCGGTGAAGTGGGATATGCTCCGCGAGTGGTCCGAAACGAAGCGCGCGCCGCAGCACGCGGCATGGATGCACCGGAAGGAGCTCGACAAGTGACGAGCCGGCGCACCGGCCCCAGGCGGGGGTACCGGCGGCGCTCCCGGCCCTGCAGGACCAGCTCGACGAGTGACGAGCAGGCGCACCGGCCGCGGGCGGGCGGCCCTGTCGACACCGCAGGATCGAGAGAAGCTCGACAAGTGGCGGGCCGGCGCACCGGCCGGGGGTGGACGGCCCTGCGGGCGCCGCAGGACCGGAAGGAGCTCGACAAGTGATGCGCGGGCGCACCGGCCGGGGGTGGACGGCCCTGCTGTCGCTCGCGGCCTTTCAGGCCGTCGCCGCCGCGGCCTGCGCCCGGGATAACGGCCCCGCTGCATTCGGCGCCACGCAGGATCTCGCCACCGGCGGCCAGACCGAGCTGGTGATGTCGTCGTGGCTCCCGCCGCGGCACCCCATCGTCGTGAACGCGTTCGTGCCCTGGAGCGAGCGGATCGAGGCGGTGACCGAGGGCCGGGTGACGGTGCGCCTGCTGGCGAGGCCGCTCGGCTCGCCGCCGTCGCACTACTACCTGGCCGTCGACGGCGTCGCCGACATCACCTACGGCCTCCACTCGTTCACCCGGGACAACCGGTTCCCGCGGTCGCGGTTCGCCCAGCTCTCGTTCATCGGCGACGACGCGGCGGCGGGCTCGCGGGCGTTCTGGCGGGTGTACTCCGGCCGGCTCGACGCCCAGGCCGAGCACGAGGGCGTCAAGCTGCTGGGCCTCTTCGTCCACGGCCCCGGCATCCTCTACAACAACGTCCGGCGCATCGAGCGGCCCGCGGACCTCGCGGGGCTGAAGATCCGCACCCCCGGCGGCTACGTCGCCGAGCTCATGGACGAGCTCGGCGCGACGACCCTGTTCATGGACAGCGGCGACGTCTACCAGAAGCTCTCGCGCGGCGTCATCGACGGCCTCACCATGACCTGGGAGGCGACGACCGCCTTCCGCCTGACGCCCCACCTCCGGTACGCCATGCGGGTGCCGGGGGGCATCTACAACACCACCTGGTACGTCGTCGCCAACGAGGCCGCGTGGCGGAAGATCTCGTCGCGGGACCGCGCCGCCATCGAGGCCGTCTCGGGCGAGGCGCTCGCCGACCTCGTGGGCCGCGCGTGGAACGACGCCGACGCGCGGGCCGTCGAGGCGATCCGCGCCGCGGGCATCGACATCTACGACGCGCCGCCCGCCATGCTCGACGCCATCCGGTCGCAGGCGCGGGAGCACGAGGCCCGCTGGACGGCGAGGGTGGCGACCCGGGGCTACGACGGCCGGGCCGCGCTCGCCGCCCTGCGCCGCGGCACGGACATGGGCAGGTAGCGCGATGCCTCCCGCCGGGACCCCGCTGCTCCGCGCGCTGGCGACCCGGAACGAAACCCCGCGTTGCACGACGCCCGAGGGCGCCGGCGGACAACCGGGGACCCCGCCTGACAAGGCGTGAGGAGGGCGCATACCGGGGACATGCAACCGACGAACAGCGCAGGCAGGCGTGATGCATCGCCGCCCGAACGCAGCGAGGATTCTCGCTGCGGGCGGCTGGATCTCTGGCTCGGCGGGTGCTGCGCGTTCCTGCTGATGGGCCTCGTGGCCCTCACCGTGGTCGACGTCGTCGGCCGCTACGTCCTCACCGCCCCCCTGCCCGGCGCCTTCGAGCTCACCGAGCTCATGCTGGGGGCGCTCGTCTTCGCGGCCCTGCCGCTCGCGACGATGACCGGCGAGCACGTCGCCGTCGACGCGCTCTTCGACGCCTCGCCGCCCCGCGTCCGGACCGCGCTGACGTGGCTCGGCGGCCTCGCGTCGGCGGCCGCGCTGTGGATCATCGCGTGGCGGCTCGTCGTCTACAGCGCGCGGCTGGCCAACGACGAGGCCGTGACCGACGCGCTCCTCGTGCCCCTCGCGCCCCTCGGCTGGTTCGCGGCCGGCATGGCGGCGCTCAGCGGCCTCCTGGCCGTCGCCAAGCTCGTGGCGCCGTCCGTCAGGAGCACCTCGTGACCGCATCGCCGCTCGTCCATCGTCTGGGCGGCCGCCCGCCGGACGACAACGCCGAGTGCCCGCGCCTCGTGACCGTATCGCCGCTCGTCCAGCGTCTGGGCGGCCGCTCGCCGGACGACAACGCCGAGTGCCTGCGCCTCGTGACCGCATCGCTGTTCGTCCATCGTCAGCGCGGTACCGGGCCTCGACCTGCCAGGGCCGAACGGAGCGCCTCGTGACCGCATCGCTGCTCGGGTTCGGGGCCCTCCTCGCGCTCGTCTTCCTGCGGGTTCCCATCGCGTTCGCGATGGCCGCGGTCGGCGCCGTCGGCTTCGCCATGCTCCGAAGCTGGACGGCGGCCTGGGCGATGGTCGGCAACGTCGCCTTCGAGACCGGCCTCTCCTACTCGCTGTCGGTCGTGCCGCTGTTCATCCTGATGGGCAACCTGCTGACCATCTCGGGCGTGAGCCACGGCCTGTACGCCGCCGCCAACGCCCTGCTCGGGCGGGTGCGGGGCGGGCTCGCCATGGCCTCGGTGGTCGCCTGCGGCGGGTTCAGCGCCGTGTGCGGCTCGTCGCTCGCCACCGCGGCCACGATGTCGAAGGTCGCCATGCCCTCCATGCGCCGCTACGGCTACGCCGACAGCCTCGCCACCGGCTCGATCGCGGCGGGGGGCACGCTGGGCATCCTGATTCCGCCGAGCGTCATCCTCATCGTCTACGGGCTGCTGACCGAGGCCGACATCGGCCGGCTCTTCATCGCGGGCGTCGTGCCGGGCATCGTGGGCGTCGTCTTCTACGTCCTCGCGGTGGCGGTGGTCGTCCGCCTCGACCCCGCGGCCGCGCCGCGCACCGAGCACCGGGAGCCGTTCTCGAAGCGCGAGCGCTTCGGGGTCGCGGCGGTGGCCGGCCTGTTCGTCCTCATCCTGACCGGCATCTACGGCGGCCTCTTCACCCCCACCGAGGCGGCGGGGGTCGGCGCCGGCGCCGCCCTGTGCATCACGGTAGCGACCGGCGGGGTGACCGCCCGCCGGCTGTTCGACGCGTGCGTCCAGACCGCCCGGACCACGGCGATGATCTTCGCGATTCTCATCGGCGCCGAGATCTTCTCGAACTTCATCAACTTCGCGGGGCTGCCCGAGGCCCTGGCCGCGTGGATCGGTTCTCTCGGGGTGAACGCCTGGGTCGTGATGGCCGGCATCGTCCTCATCTACCTCGCCCTCGGCTGCGTGCTCGAGAGCCTGTCGATGATCCTGCTGACCGTCCCCGTCTTCGCCCCCCTGATGTTCGAGCTCGACTTCGCGTCGACGGCCCTCGCGACCCCCGACGCGGCCATCATCTGGTTCGGCATCGTGGTCGTGGTCGCGACCGAGATCAGCCTCATCACCCCGCCCGTCGGCCTCAACGTGTTCGTCCTGCGCAACGTCCTGCCCGACGTGCCGTTGAACATCATCTTCCGCGGGGTCGTGCCCTTCTGGATCGCCGACATCCTGCGCCTGCTGCTGCTGATCGCGGTGCCCTCCCTGTCGCTCTGGCTGGTCGGGCTGATGTGAACGTCGTCGAGGCCATCGAGGCCGAGGAGTCGACCGGTGGCGGATCCGATCGGAGTGCCGCGGAGCGGATGGCTGCTACGGGTCGGGAAGGCCGGATGTCGGGTAGGGGCTCGCGGGCGCAATCCCTGTCGCTCTGACTGGTCGGGCTGATGTGAACAGCCCGGCGGGGCTCGCGCGGTGGCACCGTACGTGGCAGCGCGCGGCGAAGTCCCCGCTGCATTCGAGCGGCGATCACTCATCCTCGCGTGCCCCGGGAACGCGACCAGCCGCCGGTCGTGCCGACGCGGCAGCCGGGGGGCGGGCACGGGCCGGCGTCATTGTCGGGGCCGCCCGGTGGTGTCCGCGGCAGAATACGTATACGATGCACGTTATACGTGCTCCGATGATCGGTGACCCACGATGAAGAGAAAGCTGACGATTACGGTGGACGGCGAGCTGCTTCCGAGAGCCAAGCAGTTCGCGCGTTCTCGCGGCGTCTCGCTGTCTTCGCTCATCGAAGCATCGCTCAGAGAGATGGCGGCAGAGGACACTCCCTCGTTCACGTCGCGGTGGCGGGGCCGGTTCGAGGCGGCCCGGCGGAACGACGGCCGCTACGAGGCACTCGCCCGCAAGTACGTCAGGGATTTCGCTCGGTCGCCGATCCCGGCCACGACCCCACGGGAAGCACTTGCACAGTTGTTCTGAGGATCCATCCCACGCGGAATCCCGTAGCGGGCAATTTTGAGGCGGCGCCGTGCAATTGTCACGGCGGTGCGCTGGCGGGGACTGTCCGGCAGCCCGGCGAGGCCCACCGGGCGCACGGGAGCTCATCGGAGAACGGCCTTCAGCGCGGTGAAGGCGCCGGTGAAGAACTCCACGTACAACGCGCTCAACGACTCGCCGCGCATGCGCAATTCACCGATTTCGCAGACCCACACCCAGCGCCCGCCGCCGTCCTCCCACGTCTTCGGAGGTTCCTTCCAGCCTGACGGGCAGTCCAGCGTGCAAGTGCCGTTTGCATCGCGCATCCAGATCCCGACCCAGGCCGACGGCATTTGCAGCCTGCTCACATCCCAGTCGGCATCCTCTCTGGAGAAATCGAACCCCAATTCAACATGGACATCGTGCCGGACTATTCTGGGCGACCGTTGATGCTCGACGTCCGTCTTGGACCACCGTCGCCCGTCAGTCTCGCCGAGAGCGTCCGTCATCCCGCAGTCGTCCCATGCCGCGTCCAGTATCCGCAAGAGCCGCCGCTCCACCTGACTGGTCCGGTAAGCCGTAGCGGCCACCAGTTCGTTCATGCTGATCTCGATAGTCATCCCCCACTTCTCCATGAACTTCAGCAACTCGTCCACGATTTCGGTGCCGTCCCCGCCGGTCCCTGCGCCCGAGGCCCAGCGCGCAAGCCATCGGTGAATCTGGAACCACTTGAGGCACTTGAACTTGACGTCGTCGGTGGTCACCTCGAAATCCGGCAGGATGGAACTCCCCGCGATATGAACGAGCGTTCTCGAATCCGCGGTCAGTCCCCGAAGACACCGCTCGTAGGCCTGCAGTTGGGGACCCTCGGCCGGCGCGCCCATCTTGTGCTCGACCATCACGACGTGACGCCCGTCGTCGGTGTCACGAGCATCCACCCACATGTCCGGCCGGGCGTTGTCGAACGTCCTCTGCGTCTCGACGTCGGCCGTCTCCACGTCCCGGCCGATCAGATAACCGGCGTACGCAGCGCCCAGCTTCGGATACCGGTCCAGCACGGCCGCGAAGGACTCGGTGAACCAGTCTTCCCAAGGCACTCGGCCATGCGTCGGACGGTACCGGAACAGACGTGAGAACAGATCGGTGGGCATGAACTTGTCGTCGTTCTCCTGGCTGGCGCTCGTGGTCGACGCCGAACACCGTGCGGTCGTCGGCAACGCCGATCAGGAGTCGGAGACTCGCCGCCTCGAAACTTCACACGGTCGGCTGTCGCTCGGAGCGCTCCACGTTGATTCGGTCTTCACGCCTTGCAGGCCCGGATCAGGTCGTGGGGATGGTCTGCCGGCGAATCCAGAGCTCGGCACGGACCAGCCCGCCTTCTCCAGTCGAATGGCCATCGCCGGGGAAATGGCCGCGTGGCCGTTCAAGACTCGCGAGAGGGTGTGGCGGGCCACGCCCGGCACCCTTGCCACATCGGTCACGTTCAGACCGAGCGGATCCAGGCGCTTCTCCCGGACGCTGCGACCGGGACGGGGGGAATCGTTCATCACCATGTTGCCGGCTCCCATTCTAGTCCGGTGTCGAGAACAACGCTCGCCGCTCTACGGCGCATTCCGCCGGTACCGACATCGCCGACGGTCGAGCTGTGCCGAGTCGCGCTTGACCACTGCTGCAACCCTTGGGTACGTTGGTCCAATCGGAGGTCGATTCAAGAGACATCTCCCCATGCTCGAGCAGCTTCAGGCCCCGTCAAGCATCACCCGGCCGGGCGAGCCGACCACTCTATGAGCTCCCTGGCCGACGTCTTCCGCGTGTTGAACCGGATCCGCGACGAGGGCATCGTGGCGCAGTACGCCGTCTGCGGCGCGACCGCCGTCCTCTTCTACGCCGAGCCGACCCGCACCTATGATCTGGACGTGTTCGTCACCCTGGAAGCGACCGGGCAGGACCTGCTCGCGCCCTTGTCGCGCGTCTACGAATGGGCACGAGAGCAAGAGTTCGGCCTGCAGGCCGAGCACCTGCTGATCGCGGGCGTTCCCGTCCAGCTCCTGCCCGCCTACAATGCGCTCGTGGAAGCTGCGCTCGCGACCGCCCGGCTGCACGACTACGGCGGTGTCCCGGTCCGCGTCGTGGACCCCGAGCACCTGGTCGCCCTGGCCCTGCAGGCCGGCGGCGCGCGGCGGCGCGAGAGAGCCTGGCAACTGCTGGAGGCGGGCGCCGTGGACCGGGAGCGGCTGCGACAGATTCTGACCACCCACGCGATCGCGGCAGAGGTCCCTGACGATGCCTGATCCGGTACCGAAGGAGGTGAAGGAACTCCTGGAACGAAAGCGGGCCTGGCACCGGGCACGGGCCGCGGCGCCGTTGCAGGAGAAGGTGCGCGTCCTCCTGGAGCTGCAACGGCAGGATCTGCCCCTCATCGCCCGCCGGCGTCTGCTCCGGCCCTGGGAGCGGCCGTGGAACGTGACGCCGTAGGCGATCGTCGATTGACACGGCCCGGGCGACGCTGTCGCACCCAGCCGCCGTGGGGGGGGCGGCTCGACGATGCCGACGAACGAGCCTCTCAGGCGGGAGCTGCTGGAGATGGCTCGGCTCGACCGCGTGACGCGGGCCGAGCTCGCCGCCTCGGGCGAGCTGTTCGGCACCGGCTACGAGCCCCGGATGGCCCGCGTTCACGCACGGAATGCGCAACGCCTCCGGCGCGTGATCGAGTCCGTCGGATGGCCGGGCGCGGACCTCGTCGGTCCTGACGGCGCCGAGGCGGCCTGGCTGGTGCTGCAGCACGCCATCGCCGAGCCCGACCTGCTCCGCCGGGCGTTGCCTCTCCTCGAGACGGCCGCACGCGCAGGAAGGGCGGACCCTGCCCACGCGGCAATGCTCGATGACCGGATCCGGTTCTTCGAGGGCCGGCCCCAGCGCTACGGCACCCAGCTCGATTGGGACGCCGACGGGCACCTGTCTCCAGGCGAGGTGGAGGACCCGCGAGGGCTGGCCGATCGCCGACTCGCCGCCGGCCTCCCGCCGCTGGAGGAACAGATCGAGAAGGCGCGGAGCCGGGCGACGGCCGAGGGGGAGCGGCCGCCGGTCGATCATCAGGCGTACGCGAAAGCGCGCGACGAATGGGCGGCAAGCGTCGGCTGGCGCGCCGGCTGAGTGGCGCGGAACTTCACGGCCGCCTCGATCACGAATCTGTCGTGCACCCGCCGCGTCGTCAAACAGCGGCCACTGTCCCATCACCACGTTCGAAGCGACGTGAACGGGATTCGGATCCCCCCGCCCCGGGCCGGTGCGAAAGCGGACCAACCCAACCCGGGCCCGCGCGTCCGCGAGTGCGGCAAGTGCGCCGCGCGGGAAAGCCCGCCCGGGCCGGCGCGAAAGCGGACCAACCCGACCCGGGCCCGCGCGGGCGGCTCGGCCCGCAGTCCGACCGGCCGGGCGACGGGGTCAGAACGCGATCTCCATCAGGTCGCGTCCGACGATGACCTCACCTGCGAAGTGGCGGCGCACGCCCTCGATCCAGAGCTCCGGCCGATCGAACTCCGGAAGGCCGGAGGGCACGAAGTGCGTGAGCACGAGCCGCTCCACGCCGGCCCGCGCCGCGACCCGCCCCACGTCCTCGGCCGTCGTGTGCGCCTCGACGATGTGGCGCAGGAGTGCCTCGTTGCCCGGGTCGAGGCGTTCCACGATGGCGGCGGCGCCCTCGACGCTGACGACCTCGTGCACCAGGACGTCGACCCCCGCCGCGAGCTCGACGAGCGCGTCGCTCATCGTCGTGTCACCCGAGAACACGACCGAGCCGTCGGCGGTGTCGACCCGGTAGGCGTAGCTGGGCGCGGCCGCCCCGTGCGGGACCTCGGCGGCGGTCACCACGACGTTCTCGTCCCGGTAGACGGGCCCGTCGCCGCCGATGTCGTGGGCCTGAATCAGGTCTCCCAGCACCGGCCGGCCCTCGTCCTCGACGCGAAGCCGGACGTCCCAGTCCATGTACTCGAGATACGACCGGGTGATCCGCTCCAGCGGGGGCGGTCCGTAGGTGGCCACCGGCCGCCGCAGGCCGCTCGCCCAGGCCCGCAGCAGCAGCGTGCCGTAGTCGGCGTTGTGGTCGGAGTGGTGATGGGTGATGAAGACGGCCCGAATGTCGACGACGGGCAGCCCGGCGAGGGCCATCTGCCTCGCGACGCCGTCACCGGCGTCCACGACGTAGACGGCGCCGTTCACCACGACCGCATTCGCCGGCTGGGCGCGCGACGCCTTGACCGCCGGGCCGCCGCCGGTGCCGAGCAGGACGAGCCGGTGCGGGCGCTCCTGAGCCGGGAGGGAGGACGCGGTCGACAGGGCCGCCATGCAGACCGCAATCGCGACCCCGCGGGAAATGAGCCGGCTGGTCATGAGACCTCCTTCAGCAGATCGACGGCGGAGCGTCATCGGTCCACTGGACCGCGAAGGGCATTCGGTCGGCCTTGTCGCCGGTCCCGAAGCTGCGCAACGACCTTGCCGGCGGGTTGCATCTGGCCGGCCTCGATCTGCCGGTTGCCCAGCGCCAGCATCTCGAGCAGAGCCACGCTCTCCCGCATCCGCTCGCAACTGTCGGTGTCGGGCGCCGCGGGTCTGCGGCGCACCATCAGCCGGACATCTCCTGCAGCATGGCCACGACCGTCGTCTCCCGTCCTGTCAGACCCGCGGGAGCCGGTAGACCCGCATCGCGGTATCGTGGAACATCGCCGCCCGCTCGTCGGCCGAGAACCCCCGCGTCAGCTTCTTGAACTGGTTCCAGAGCACGGTGTACGAGCACGACAGCTTGTCGACCGGGAAGTTGCTCTCGAACATGCAGCGCCGCGGCCCGAACGCCTCGATGATGTGGCGATACCAGTCGCCGTTGGCCTCGAGAAGCTCGTCCGAGGTCGGCGGTCGGTCGCGCTCGTGCCAGCCGTAGCCGTTCACCACCATCTGGATGCCGCCCACCTTCGCCACCACGTTCTGACGTCGGGCCAGCTCGGTCACGGCCGGCCTCCAGACCTCGAAGACCTCGTCGCGGCGTCCGGCCCAGGGCCCGATGCCGATGGGCCCGCCGAGGTGGTTGAAGATGATGGTCGTGTCGGGGAACGTGTCGGCGAGGTCGGCCAGGTCGGCGATGTGGGTGTGATAGAGCCAGCCCTCGAACGTGAGCCCGTAGGGGCGCAGGTGCGCGTAGCCGCGACGGAACTCGGAATCGAGGAGCAGATGCTCGGGCCCGGTCGAACGCCGCGCCACGACGGGCGGCTCCGCCCAGGCGGCCCGATGGCGGACGCCCCGGAAGCGCTGCGGGCTGGCCGCGATCTGCGCCTCGAGCACCGGCGCCGCGCGGTCGCCGAGAAGCAGGTTCGCCGAACCCACGATGCCGGTCGCCACCCGGGTCTCACCGTACTGGCCGCTCGCGCTCATGGCGGCGACGCCGTCCACGAACTCCGTCTCGCCCACGAGCCGGAGCTCCTCGGGACCGTCCGCCCGATACATCGAGCTGCACTCGACGAACACGGTCTGACGGACGTTGTGCGTGTTCGTGTCCTCGAGCAGCTCCTCCAGCAGGTAGCGGTTGCCGGGGCGGTCCCACAGATGGTGGTGCGGGTCGATGATGGGAAGCTCCGGCTCGAGCACCGCCTCGTCGGTCAGCGCCAGCCAGTCGGCGCGAGGACCGCTCGGCGCCGCCGTGCGCCGGGTCTGGGCACGAGCGCCCGTCGAGCCGGGCAGGCCGGCCGTCACCGCCGCCGCCCCGAGGGCCCCCGCCGCCGCCCGACCGAAGAACGTCCGTCTCGTGATGTCATCCATGGTCGTCACTCCTTGCTCCTTGCGAGCGCCTGGCCGTTCCGCTGCAAATGACTGAATCTCAACCAACGCACCCGCGAGTTTACTCGTCGTGAATCACAACTTCCACGCTTCACTCGGCCCCCACGGGCCGCCTGATGGGTCATCAGCCCGACGATTCCTGCAGCATGGCCACGATCAGAGAACGTCTTGAGCGCTCCGAAGGCACCGGTGAAGAACAGATCGGTGGGCATGAACTTGTCGTCGTTCTCCTGGCGCTCGGCGTCGACGCCGAGCACCACGGCGGTCGTCAGGAACGTCGATCAGGAATCGGAGGCTTGCCGCCGCGGACTTCACGCGCTCGGCTGTCGTTCGCAGCGCTCGACGTTGACTCGGTCTTCACGCTTGCGCGCCTGGACGAGATCGATGGGGTGCACCGAAGTCCTTGCCCTGCCGGATTGTCCGCACCAGATGGCGACGGTCGCGACGACCGACCACCTCGGACACCGGCTGCCACTCGGTCGCCGTCACTTGGAGCCGAATCGAGTGGCAACGTACTCCACAGCATCCCCCGCGTCGAGCCGCATCGTGCCGGGTCCGCTCCGCACGTAGAGATCACCCTTCGCCGCCTTCTCCAAGCCCTTCCAGCGCAGATACACCGGCTCGGGGCTGCGCTGGCAGCTCACCAGGCAGACCGTCTTCCCCCCCACGATCTGCGTCTTCGGGTCGATGCACGTCCCGGCGCGGTCGCCGAGGCCGTTGCGGACGGCCTGGGCGAGGTGGCGCATGAACTTGTCGTCGTTCTCCAGGCGGTCGTGGTCGATGCCGAGCACGGTGCGGTCGTCGGCGACGCCGATGAGGAGGTCGCCGCCCTCGGTGTTGAGGAACGCGGCGATCGTCTCGAGGGCGGCGTGGGTCACGTGCCGGTCGTCCTTGCGGTCCTCCGCGAGGTTCCAGCGCAGGCTCGACTTGAACTCGAGGGTCTTCGACTCCTGGAGCTTGAGCAGCTCCTCGGCCCGCCGGTGCCGGCGGATGTAGTCGTCGAAGAGGAAGTTCTTGAGGGCCCGGCCGAAGTCGGGGTCGTCGGTGATGCGCTTGTAGAGGTCGAAGTTGGTCTCGACGATCTCCTGGATGCGGTCCTCGACCTTGGGGTCGAAGGTCAGCCGCACGTTCTCGCGCGTGTTGACGCGGGCGCTGGCGTCGAGGGCGGCGTCGCCGTCGAGGGCGGTGCGGAGGTGCTCGAGGGTGAGGCGGTGCTCGGGGCCGAGCTGCAGGCCGAAGCGCTCGTTCAGCGCCTCGATGATGCGCGAGAGCGGCTCGAGCTCATCGGCGGCGGGGCCCCCGCGCGGCTTGCTCCCGGCCGGGTCGAGCGCGCCGCCCTGCCGTTCGAGCGCGATGCGGCCGCGGCTGGTCTGCTGGATGCGGAACGACTCCATGTCGATGTTCTGCTGGACTTCGCGCGGCAGCTCGTCCCGGTCGGCGGGCAGCAGGCGCCGCAGGTGCCGGGCGAAGACATAGAGCTTCTCGAGGTCGACGTCGGCGAACGTCAGCACCTGAGACAGGAACGAGTACAGCCGCACGTAGTCGCCGAGCTGGCCGCGCAAGTCCTGGCCCTCGTCGGCGGCGAGGGCGCCGAAGCGCCGGCGCGGGGGCTCCAGCGCGGCGTAGAGCTTGTCCTGCGTGGCCCGGGGGTCGAAACACACCCGCGCGAACGCTTCGACGTCGCGCTCCGCGAACACGCCGAAGCCGAGCAGCCGGTCCTGCACCTCGTAGAGCAGGTTGGGGTCGGTCGCCTCCGAGAGCAGAGTGGTCTCGTAGTAGGGCTCGAAGGCTTTCCTGATCTCCTCGGCCTCGTTGGCGAAGTCGAGCACCATCACGCCCTGCTTGCCGGGGTGGGTGCGGTTGAGGCGCGACAGGGTCTGGACGGCGTTCACCCCGCCGAGCTTCTTGTCCACGTACATGGTGTGCAGCAGCGGCTGGTCGAACCCCGTCTGGAACTTGCTCGCGACCACCAGGAAGCGGTACTCGGGCTTCTCGAACTCGGCCGCCGTCTGCCGCTCGCCGATGACCCGGTCCTGCCCGACCGAGTTCATGCCCGACTCGGTCCAGGCCTCGCCGCCGTCCTTCACGGTGCCCGAGAAGGCGACGAGGGCCTTCCAGGGGTGGCCCTTCTCGGCGAGATAGGCGTCGAGGACGAGCCGGGTGCGCACCGCGTGCAGGCGGGAGCGGGTCACGACCATCGCCTTGGCCCGCCCGTCGATGGCGCCCGCGACCTGCGCGGCGAAGTGCTCGACGCAGATGGCGACCTTCTCGCCGATGGCGTGCGGGTGCAGCTCGACGAACGACTTGAGCAGGTACTCGGCCTTGCCCCGGTCGTAGCGCGGGTCGTCTTCTATCGTCTTCAGCAGGCGCCAGTAGGCCTTGTACGTCGAGTAGCTGCCGAGCACGTCGAGGATGAAGCCCTCCTCGATGGCTTGGCGCATGCTGTAGCGGTGGAAGGGCTCGAACTTCCCGTCGTCGGGCCGCTTCCGGCCGAAGAGCTCGAGGGTCTTGGGCTTGGGGGTCGCGGTGAATGCGAACGTCGACAGGTTGGGCAGGCGCCCGCGGCTGCGGATCTCGTCGAGGACCCGCTCGTCGATCTCCTCCTCCGGCGTCCGGGCGCCGGCCTCCTCGCGCTCGGCCTCGTCGAGGCTGCCGGCCGCGAGCACCGCCTTGAGGCTCTTCGTGCTCTCGCCCGACTGCGACGAGTGGGCCTCGTCCACGATCACCGCGAAGCGCCGGCCGGGCAGCTCGCCGATCTGCTCGGCGATGACCGGGAACTTCTGCAGGGTGGTGACGATGATGGTCCGGCCCGCCTCGAGGGCCTCCTTGAGCTGGCGCGAGGTGTGGTCGATGTTCTCCACCACCCCGAGGGTCTGCTCGAACTGCCGGATGCTGCGCTGCAGCTGGCGGTCGAGGACGCGCCGGTCGGTCACCACGACGACGGAGTCGAAGACCCGCCGGTCCTCGCGGTCGTGCAGCACGGAGAGCTGGTGGGCGAGCCACGCGATGGTGAAGCTCTTGCCGCTGCCGGCCGAGTGCTGCACGAGGTAGCGCTCGCCGGCGCCGTGGTCGCGCGCGTGGCGCACGAGCCGGCGCACGCAGTCGAGCTGCTGGTAGCGCGGGAAGATGAGGAAGCGCGCGCCGGTCTTGCGCCCGCGGTCGTCCTCCTGCTCGACCTCGTGGATGAACTGGCGGACGAGGTCGAGGACGCTGTCGCGGGCCCATACCTCCTCCCACAGGTAGTCGGTGGGGAAGCCGTCCCGGGTGGGCGGGACCGGGGGGTTGCCCGCGCCGCCGAAGCGGCCTCGGTTGAAGGGCAGGAAGCGGGTCTTCGGCCCGGCGAGGCGGGTGGTCACGAACACCTGCTCGGGGTCGACGGCGAAGTGGGCGAGGCAGCGCGCGTAGCCGAAGAGCGGCTCGCGCGGGTCGCGGTCCTCGCGGTACTGGCGGATGGCGTCGCGGACGTCCTGGCCGTTGAGGGGGTTCTTGAGCTCGGCCGTGAAGATGGGGATGCCGTTCAGGAAGAGCGCGAGGTCGAGGCTCTGCTCGTCGTGCCCGCTGAAGCGGAGCTGGCGCACGACGGCGAAGAGGTTGGCCGCGTGCAGGCGCTGCAGCTCTTCGTTGAGGCCGCTCGCGGGGCGGAAGTACGCGAGCCGGAACTTGCAGCCCGAGTCCTTGACGCCGTTGCGCAGCACGTCGAGCGCGCCGCGTCGGGCGATCTCGCGCGAGAGCCGGGTGAGGAAGCGCGGCTTGACGTCGGCGCCGTGGTGCTGCGTGAGCTTCTTCCACTGCTTGGGCTGGGTCGCGAGGAGGAAGTCGACGACGTCGGCCGGGATGAGGCAGAGGGCTTGGTCGTAGTCGTCCGGCCGGCGCCGGTGGTAGCCGCCCGGCGCCGGGTCGTCGCCGAACGTCGGGGGCGATTCTCGCACCGCCGCCACGTCGCCCGGGCAGGCGTCGGGGCCACCGCGCAGCAGCGCGCATTCGATCGCCGCCTCGAAAGCCCGTTCGGAAATGTCGGGAGTCATGGGACGGTGACGCGCGGTCGTGCCCGTCGACCTGTCAAGCGCGTCGCCTCCTCACCAGACTTCGACATCGAGGCCCAACGGGGTGCAGATGCTGGTGTCGAGGAGCCGCATCATCGAAGCGGCTCGATGTCCTCGGGCGGCGGATCGTCGGGTTCGACCAGCTCGCCGCCGCCCTGGCGCAGGAGATCGACGAAGCTCTGCGGCCAGTCGGTCGTCACGGCGTCCTGTACCAGTCCGCCGATCCACGCCGACAGGCTGCGGTTCCGGCCGCGCGCCTCCTTGCGCGCGGCATCAATCAGGTCGCCCGGCAGATAGATGGTCACCGGAGGCATATCGCACATACATGCTACTACCTGTATCGGCCGTGATTGCGCGGGTGACCGTGAAGATCGGCTCCGAACTCATCGCGGCACGGCCTCCCGCACGTCGACCTTTCCCGTGAACGCCGCGGAGATCATTCGGGATCGTCCCGGCCGTAATCGCCTGATGTGAAGTCGATCGGATAGTCGAGGTCGCGCGCCGGCAGGGCGAGGTCGACGGCATCGTCGCCGATGATGCGGCGGATCATCGCGCCGGCCGGCTCCACGTCCACGACGGCGTCGGCCAGGATGCGGCGCACGGCCTCTTCAAGGGACAGGCCGTCGCGTTGCGCCCGGATCTTCAGCCGCCGAATGACCTCCCCGTTCAGACGGCGTTCGGTCAAGCTCGCCACGGTACCGCACCTCTGGTTCCTCGAAACGCTAGCACAAATCACTGATGTGCTCGCAATCGGCGATGTCTGCAACGCTCAAGCGCATCGTGTCCTCGTCTGGCGTGTGGCCGGGGCTGGCGGGCCGCAGGCCGGGGCCGTTGGCGGCGATTCGCGGTAGACTGGGCTGTCCTGGCTGTCGGTCCCGACCGGAGACGCGACGGCGCGGGCGACGGCCCACGGACTGCGGAGCAGCAATGGCGCGGAGCGACCTCCTCGTTTCGCTCGTCAAGGCCGGATCGAGCGGCGACACGGCGCAGGCGCGTTCCGTGGCCGAGGCGATCATCGCCGAAGAGCGGGTGAAGCGACACAACGTCCTGGCGGATCGCCTGACCGACGCCATGCGCGTGAACGGCGCCGATTCCGCCGCCGCGTTCATCAACCCCGACCAGCGGCCGCACCGCCGATTCCTCGCCGAGTTGACGCCGCGGAAGAAGCTCGCCGATCTGGTCCTGACCGCCCCGGCGCGCCGGGCCTGCGAGGAGCTGATCGAGGAGCAGCACCGGGCCTCGGTCCTGCGCACCCATTCGCTCGAACCGCGGCACCGCGTACTGCTCGTCGGGCCGCCCGGCAACGGCAAGACCTCCCTGGCCGAAGCGATCGCCGAGGCGTTGTCGACACCGTTCTTCGTCGTGCGGTACGAGGCGCTGATCGGCAGCTTCCTCGGCGAGACGGCGTCGCGCCTCAAGCGCGTGTTCGACTACGCCCGCACGACACCGTGCGTCCTGTTCTTCGACGAGTTCGACGCGGTGGGCAAGGAGCGCGGCGACATTCACGAGACCGGCGAGATCAAGCGCGTCGTGTCCTCCCTGCTCATGCAGGTAGACGACCTGCCGAGCTACACGGTGGTGGTCGCGGCCACGAACCACGCCGAACTCCTCGACCGGGCGGCTTGGCGGCGCTTTCAGGTGCGTCTGGCTCTCGACCCCCCGACGCGCAAGGACCTCACCGCCTACCTCGCCCGATTCGCCGAATCGCTCGACCAGCCGTTGGGGCGGACGCCGGCCACGATCGCAAGGCGGCTCGGCGCCGTCAGTTACGCCGAGGCCGAGGAGTTCTGCCGCGACGTGCGGCGGCGCGCCGTGTTGACGATGGGCGAGAAGACGCTCGCCGCGATCGTCGCCGAACGGCTGACCCTCTGGCGGGAACGGTTGCGGGCCTCTGTAGACGGAGACAAGCCGAATGGCGGAGTTCCCGCTGCTGCCGATTCCGAACCCGGGCTCTGATCGACGACCGCGTGGTCAGGGAGGCGGAGACGACCTGCGCCTACCGGGTCGGGCGAGGCAGGGCGAACGTCTCGGACCTGTCTTCCAGCGCCTGCGGGACGTGTTCGAAGACCGCGTCAATCCGGTAATCCTCCAAGAGGACTCGGCGGGGATCGCACCCGAGCGTGCGCTCGTGCTGGACGTGGCGGGCACCATTGACGACTTCTACCGTGCAACACAGCGCATCGAAGGCCTCGAATACCTCGGCGACGAGGAGACGGCATTCGAGGCCGGCGAGGACTTTGCCGAACCCGACACCCGCAAGGATCCGGAAGGCGAGTACCGAACCGACAGGCCGGTTGGCGGCCGACTGTACCTGGCCATGCCGGACACAGGGGCGCTCCGGCAACTCTTGAGTCTCTGGGATCGCTATCAGCGGGGCGAGCAACCGTCAGCCGGGTTCGCCCCATGGTTCAGCCTGTTCGACCGTCTTCGCGAATTGCGGGCGTGGGGGCCGCAAGATCGCATTCCGGAGACCACGACCGATTGGCTCGCGGTTGAACTCGAAACCGGAAGGGACCCGGTTCGGGTGGAAATCGAGCTCTGGAGCCTCCCGACCGCGGAACCGCGCCGCCGATTGCCGGATCGTCTGGAAGACGCCCTCAGCGCGGTCGGCGGAAAGATCTTGCACTGGGCGTCGATTCCCGAGATTGCCTATCAGGCGGCCCTGGTCGATCTGCCGGCGGCGGAAGCTCGCCGCCTGAGCCAGCGGGAGGAATCGCCGCTGGCGATCTGCGATGACGCCATGCTCATCCTGCCGCAGTCGACGGCCGAGTTTCCGACTGCCGTCGACACTCTCGGCCCCGGCGGGCCGGTCGAGCCGGCTCCCGCGCCCGAGCGGCCGCCGATAGCAGCGATCTTCGACGGTGTGCCCGTTCTCGGACACCGGCTGCTCGACGGCCGCGTGACCTTCGACGATCCCGACGATCTCGAGCCGCTCAGCGTCGTCTCCGACCGGCGCCACGGAACCGAGATGGCTTCGCTCATTCTGCATGGGGACCGCAATATGCCGGGGCCGCCATTGCAGCGCCGGCTCTTCGTCCGACCAGTTCTCTACGCGCCTGGCAACGGTGCCGACGAGCGGCCCCACCCCGACCGTCTCCTGCTCGACACGATCTACCGCGCGGTCGTGCGGATGAAGGACGGAGATGTCGAGGGCGACGCCACTGCACCCGACGTGTTCCTCGTCAATCTCTCGCTCGGAGACCCGAATCGACCATTCACCAAGCCCATGAGCCCGTGGGGCCGGCTCCTCGACCATCTGGCCGACCGGTTCGGGATTCTGTTCCTGGTCAGCGCGGGCAATGTTCTTGAGCCCTTGCCTGTCCCGGCGTTCAGCGGGATGACCGGGTTGGAGGACGCGACCGCCGCCCAGCGGGAGCGCGCGATCTTCGAGGCGCTCGCCGCGCAGCGCTCCCAACGAACCCTGCTCTCGCCAGCGGAAGCGCTCAATGTCGTGACAGTCGGCGCCTGGCACGAAGACGGAGCCGACACGGCCAGCCACTCGGGTTGGACGTTCGCGCCCTACGCAGACGAGCCGGGTCCGAACATCACGTCGGCCATGGGGCTCGGACACCGCAAGGTCATCAAGCCTGACATCTTCATGCCGGGCGGCCGAGAACATCTCACGTTCGCGGGCGCAGACCACGGGCTGCGTGTACGCCGAGTAAACCCCGGACAGCTCTACGGCCTGAAAGCCGCCATTCCCGACGCCGACGGCCGGGGAGACCACGAGGGACTGTCGGCCGGCACGAGCGCCGCAACGGCCTTGGCGACCCGCGCCGCGCATCGCCTCTTCGATGCGCTGATGGACGACGAGAACGGGGCGATCCTCGAGGGCGTGGACCCAGCGTACTATGGCGTCGTTGTCAAGGCTCTTCTGGTCCATCGCGCGCAGTGGGGCTCGAAGGGCGCGTTGCTCGACGAAATGTACGAACCGAAGGGAAAGGGCACGCACGTTGCGCGCAAGGACAACGTCGCCCGCGTCCTCGGCTACGGTCGGCCCCGCGTCGAGGACGCGATGACCTGCGCCGCAAACCGGGCGATACTGGTCGGTCACGGTTCTGTTCCCGCGGACGGCTCGGCCCGCCTGTACCGCGTGCCGCTGCCCGCCAGCCTGCAGCGGGTGACGGAGCCCCGCTCGATCACGATGACCCTCGCCTGGTTCTCCCCCGTCAATGTTCGCCACCGCGCGTACCGCCGGGCGAAACTCGAGATCCAGGCACTCGACCGCATGACCGCGGCCGGCGTCAGCCGCGCGCCCAATCAGCCGTCCGACAAGTCGGTGCCGCGCGGGTCCCTGTTCCACGTCCGCTATGAGGGCAACAAGGCCGTGTCCTTCGTCGACGAGGAGCACGTCCGGTTCCGCGTGTTCTGTCGCGAGCAAGGAGGCTCGCTGGATCAGCAGATCAGGTACGGCTTGGCAGTGACGATCGAGGCAGGAGAGGGCGTGCCGGTGTACCAGGAAGTCCGGCAGCGGCTCGGCATTCGGCCGCGGCCGTAGCGCACAGGCCGCGCCACCGCCCGCATCATCAGTCCTGGCCCATTCGGTAGGCCGCCTTCACAGCCGCGTCGTCAACAGCGAATCCTCTGTTCCATCAACACGTTCGAGCCCCTTCGCCTCCGACGACATGTCCTGGGTCGCAGCGTCACAGCTCGATGTCACAGCTTGTCACAGCCCCGGCCGCGACTCCGGTGTCACAGCTCGATGTCACAGCTTGTCACAGCTCCGGCCGCGATCGGCACGTCGTGCGCCGGGGGCGGGGTGTACACCACCTCACTGATGGCGGCGTTCACGACGTAGTTCTGGATCCGCCGGTACTCTCCCGGCGCGGCCGACCCGCCCCGGACGTCCTCGACGAGACGCTTGTTGAGCTCCCCGGACCAGCCCTTCCGTGACCGGCCCGCCGCCCAGCCACGTGGAGACGAACTCGAACGCCTTCCGGTGGTTCAGGAGCTCGCGCACGTCGTCGGGATCCGCCTCGGGCACCGCCTCCCCGGCGAGGAGCTGCTCGAACTCCTCCAAACGTCAGCTTGGTGCCTTCGATGTGGGTCGTATGGTGCGCCTCGAGGAGGAGCGCCCGTGCACTCATCTCGCGGATCCAGTCCTCGGAGAGCGTCGCCGCCTCCAGGAACCCCTGCGCCCGCTCCATCCGCGTGAGACCGGCCGTGATGGCGTGGGTGGCGGTGATGCTCGGCTCGAAGCTCATCGTGGCGCTGCCTCCCGCACGTCGATCTTGCCGGTTACCGCCGCCGAGATCAGGGCGGTGCGGTATTCGTTCACGCGGTCGATGGCATGGCGGACCTTGGCGACAAGGGTGTCAACCTGGACCGTCTCGCGGTCCAGGAAGATGGCGATGGCTCTTTGCTCTTCCGGTGGTGGAAGGGCTATCTTGCGTCTTGCACTCGCCGCAAGATTCATCCTCGTTCGTGTCGCTCCAGTCGCGTGACTCCTCGCGACCGCCGAGGCAGTAGCAGACAGTTGAAATGCAGCGTAGTCAGGCACTACGAGTTGTCGGTCTACTCTAAAGCGAAAGCAGTCTGCCTTCACCATTGCCGGTTCGATTTCGACTGGTGCCACACAAGCACGACCAACCGGATGTCCATCGTCTCCAAGGCCCGCGATGAGAATATCCCCTCCCTTGACGCCATGGTCGCCAAGTCCACGCGCATACGCCTCGTCAAGGTACGCGGCATCTGAGCTCATGAATTCGGCCCACCCGATGTTCTGGAGACGCACCACTCGAATGCCCGATTCGGAATAGTGCTCGGACTTCAGGCTGCTACCGAACGGACCGTCGCATCGCGAGGTCGTCACGCGGCCAAGAGCCAGAGTCTTCCAATGCGCCGGGATCTCGCCTAGCCACTCGACACCGGAGTTTTTCATGGGGACCTTCGGGTCGAGGCCCCGGGTGACGGCGCGGGTGATGAGGACGATGCGCTTCTCCTGAAGCAGCTCGATCAGCCGCTCCTTCCTCGCCACCAGCGCATCGATCTTCGCCGTCTCGCGGTCGAGGAATCCAGCGATGGCCCGTTGTTCCGCGGGGTCCGGAACCAGAAGTTGACAGGCGGCGAGTTTATCGCGATTGACCTTGGGCATCGCGACCCTCATGGACTGATCTACCATGAGTTGAACGAACGGCGCTGAAAGCATGAAATAGAGCAGGAACCGCGTCTGAAGTCGCTTCTCCGTGATTGAGACAGGGTACATGTCCGCGCTACACAGCCAATCCCCGGTCGAGATGCAGACTTTGTTGAGGGCGGGTCGGATCTTGGAGTAGATGATGTCTCCCGGGGCGACCAGGTACTTTCCGCTAATCGCGCCCTGCTCATGTGCCGTCTCCAGATGGAGTAGCCGACCGGTCCCCGACTCGATGTGATTGGGTGCAATCAGGACTTTCTCACGAAACTCCTCGTCGTCCGGTGCGATCTGTCCCTCCGTAACGTGGCAGCAATACCGCCACTTCCTCACCTCCCAGTGCGCCGGGATACCGCCCAGCCATTCGATGCCGGAGTCTCTGTACTCCGGGTACGGACGGAAGCGCCGCGACGGGGTGTCCGTGGTCTGGCCGGTCGCCTCAGTCATCGCCCTCACCTCCCGTCCGAGCCTGAACCCTCGGCCGCCAAGGACCTCCGGCGGGCCACGCCTGCGTGAACGGGCTCTCCTCGGTTAGGCTGTCGCAGACCGGCCCCCAGGAAGCGACGCAGCTCCTCCCCGGCTTCCACGAGGTGGTCCGCCCCGTCGTTGACGGTGCCGATCTGCCGTCGCATCTCGCCCCACCGTTGCCCGCCCTCGGGGGCCTCGTGGTCGTCGTAGTAGCCGGCCCGCAGCGCCGTCGGCCGCCCGGCGGTGCGCGACGTGCTGCCGTGGCGCGACGTCTCGGCGATGGCGGTGCGCAGGGTGTCGCCGTCGAACGCGACGCGGCGCGCGAGGCAGGCCACGTTCCAGAGGTCCTTCACCCGCGAGTTCCTGCCACCCAGGCTGGCCATCGCGTGGACCTTCTCGGAGGTCATCGTCTCACGCGGGTACGTCCAGAGGCGGGGAGCGGGGAGGTCGAGCAGCGCGGGGTAGTCCTCCTCCCTGCGGCCGAGGGTGATGACGTCGCCGCAGCCGATGTCGACCGGGACCGGGCCGGACCCGGCCGAGGCCGCCGCGCATCTCCACCCGGAGACCGCCGTCCGGCTGGTCGATGCGGATGCTCGTGATCGGAAATCCTCGCCGGGTCGAAGACCGACGCCGTCGTATTCACGACGCCGTACCACGGTGCGGTACCGGAGAAGCGCACAACCCGGATCGGCAGCCCGGCCACGCGGGGCGTGCCGGCCTCTCGCGGAATGCCGATCTGCTCCTGCCACACAATCTGCGTGGTGAGCTCGTGGCCGCTCAGCCGAGAGCACGCGGACAATGCGACCCGGGACACCCACACAGACGGCGGCCACCGTGTAGTGGTCGGTTTGTTCGGCTTCCGCCGCGCGGCACAGGCCGCGCGCCACGCGTTCGACAGCGCCGTCGCCAAGCACCCGCCGCCACGCCCACGACTCGACCCCCACTGCGGCCGCGCCGCACGGGCGGAGCAAGTCCGCGCGCCGCCGCACCCCAGACCGGAGGCGCCGGCTTCGGACCAGACCCAACTTCTCCGTGGCCACAACGCGCGCACGAAATTCGCACCCCGTCCGAGTTGCTCAGGCCGCAACCCCTCCCACACGCCGACACGCCTCCCGTGCATTCTTGGCCGTGGCCCAACGCCGAAAACCCACCGCCGTCTGGCGCCGGCGAGAGATCACCCACCGCCCGGGATTCCTCGCATCCTGTTCGACTGCCCAATCCCACCCGGACCACCCGTGGGCCGCGTACCGCTGCGCGCACGCCGACGGCCGCCAATCCGGAAGTCGGAGCGCTTCCAAGTCGCCAATCATGTCGGACGGTCGCTGGTAGCGCGCCTTCGGGTCGGGCGCGAGGGCCTTCTTGATGATTCTTCCCAGGTTCCGTGGTGCGTACGGTTGGACTTTGCCGAAGGCGATCACACCCTTTCCGGATGTGGCTCGCGCCAGGGCACGCTCAACGACTTGACTCCGCTGGAACTGGTCGTCTCCGTACGCGGCAGTGTCTAGGTCTTTTAGCTCCCGTTTCGCCTCTCGGTCCATGTAGGCGCTGGCGTCGTACGGAAGTGCTCCATGAACCATCTCGAACAACACTAGGCCGACCTGATAAAGATCCGATCGAACATCGTAGCGACTCGGTGCCGCCCAACCCTCAGGAGGAACGTAGAGGGCGCTGTGCCGCGATGCCGTTACGCTCGCCCCCACGTGGGCGAGCTTGGCAACGGAGCCGAAATCTGTAATCTTCGGCCAGATCCGACCGTGGCGCTTTGAGAGCAGTACATTCGCCGGTTTGATATCTCGATGCACGAGAAGAGCCTGATGAAGTTGAGCCAGTCCGTGGAGAATGCCGACCGCTGCCCGGACAGCCTCCATCAAAGACAGAGGCCCGGACTCCAATGTAGACAGGATGCTGCCTCGTTCAACGTGCTCCATCGCGATGACGACGTATTCGGGCCCAAGTCGTTCGGCATCGTACACCCTCACGAGATTGCTGTCGTCACCCGCGGCCTTGGTCGCTTCCACCAAGAGACGAGGTTCTGCGAGGAAATCTTCGTCCGGCATGACGTCGAGTACTTTCAGGAACACCGGCTGGTCAAGAAGCAGGTGATGGGCACGGAAGGCATACGCGTTAGCGCCCTCGGTGTTTTCCGCGCAGAGCTCGTACTTGCCGGTAGCGGCAATCAGCCGCCGGATGTGCTCTTGGGGTGGTATCATTCGGCGAGTCCCCACCACGCCACAAGCACAGCGTCCCGCCAAGTCTTCGGCTTGAAGTCTGCGCCACCGTTCAATACGCTCTCGGGTGAACCCGAAGCGATCGTGGCAAACCGCTTCTCGCGGGCGCGCAGTGATTGGGGCGCCACTAGGTCCACAGAAAGGTCGCGCTCTGCGGCGACCAACTGAATGATGCCCTCCGCCTTTATTCGCGTCGCCGACGGCCCGCGGAATTGTGACTGGCCTGCCTGCAGCATACAGATATGCTCAACGCCCTGCTCCGGCAAAAAGGTCGCGAGCAATCGCCGAAGACTCAGCAGCGCGTGGCCTTCGCACTCGTCAACCGGTAGCTTCTGGGAGGTAGAGGGCAACCGTATGACGATGGGATTGCGCCGCGTACCTGCGAGAAGTGCCCACTTGAGGTGGGTGGAGCTAGCAGTAATGCCAAGGATTTTCATGCGTCCTCACTCTCGGGCTAGGTCTTCGGGTTGTGATGGCCCAGCCCACGATTCGACGCCCCACATGGGCTGCCTCCGGGTCGGTCCCAGCTTGTGGGTTCGCGCAAGTGCCAAGAAGTTCAGCCTCCAATCCGCGGGAGTGTCGCCCCATCCGCTCAATCCCGGAGTCGGTGTACTGTACGGTACGACCGGAATCGGCGGGTTTGTGCTTGGTCTGGGTGCGGCCATTCGACTCAATCACGACCCTGGCCCCTTTCTGGGCCTCATTCCAGACAACCACGGTCCGCGGGCGGCCAAGCCTGCGTGAACGGGCACTGTGGGATCATGCTACCGCAGACTGGCCCCAGAAAGCGCCGCCGCTTCTGGCGCGCATCCGCGAGCCGGGCCGGGCCGTCCGCGCCCGTCGCGGTCCGCCGCTGCAGCACCGGGCAGTACCGCGCCGGTGCGATGTCGTCGTAACAGGCGGGGAGGAGCGCCGCGGGCCTCTCGCGTCCGATGAGGTCTCGTCGACAACGGAGGTCCTCCGCGATTCGGTTCCGCAGGGTGTCGCCGTCGAACGCGAAGCGGCGGGCGAGGCACGCCACGTCCCAGAGGTCCTTCACGCGTGAGTTCCTGTCCCCCAGGCTGGCCATCGCGTGGAACTTCTCGGCGATCATCGTCTCACGCGGGTACGTCCAGAGGTGGGGAGCGAGGAGGTCGAGCAGGGTGGGGTAGTCGTCCTCCCTGCGGCCGAGGGTGATGACGTCGCCGAAGCCGATGTCGACCGGGACCGCGAGCCGGACCCGGCCGAGGCCGCCGCGGATGCGCACCCGGAAGCCGCCGTCCGGCTGCTCGATGCGGATGCTCGTGATCGAGATCGTGGCGGGGTCGAAGACGACGCCGTCCTCTCGACAGGGAATGCGGCAAACGGCCCGCAGGGCGGTGCGAAATGGCGGCTTCGTCCCGGGCGCCGCGGGCGAGGAAGTCGATGTCCCGGGTCGGCCGCAGCTCCTGTCCGGTCCACATGCGGAGGAGCGCCGCGCCCTTCAGGGTGAAGCGGTCCACCTCGTCGGAGGCGGAGAGGCGGTAGAGGAAGCGCTCGATGGCGTAGCGCTGGAGCACAGGCTCGAAGTCGACCTCTTGCTCGCGGGCGACGTTCAACAGGCGCTGGCGAACGGACGCGGGCACGTCCCGGATCGCCCTTCGAGGAGTCATGCCGTCAGCGCATCGAGCACCGGGCCGACGAGCGACTTCGCGCGGCACACGTCGGCGGCCCGCCAGATCTGGTCGACGCTGGCCTTGCGGTCGCGCAGGGCGTCGCGCAGCGCCTCGATCGCGACGTCCTTGCCGACCAGCCGCCGGAAGCGGAAGCAGTCGACGACGGTGCGGGCCGGGCTCGTGATGCGGACGGGCACGCCCTCGAAGGTCGTGTTCACCACGCCGTAGCGCAGCGCCGCGCCGGAGAAGCGCACCACCCGAACCGGCAGCCCGGGCACGCGGGGCGTGCGGGCCTTGTGCGGAATGGCGATCCAGACCTCGTGCGGGAGCTGGGTGCCGAGCTCGTGCACGCTCAGGGCGGTCAGCAGGCACACGACGGCGCTCGGGACCCGGGCGCAGACGGCCGCCCGGGTGTAGTGCTCGGTCGGTTCGGCTGCGGCCACGCGGTAGAGGCCGCGGGCCACGCGTTCGACGGAGCCGTTGCCCACCAGCCCCCGCAGCGCCCGGGCGTCGACGCCCACGGCGGCCGCGTCGCGCGGGCGGAAGAAGCTCCGCGCGCCGAGGGTCCGCACGCCGACGGCACCGGGTTCGGGACGCCGGCTGGACATCGCGACGGATGCAGCCAGTTGTCCACGGGTGGGATCGGGCATCCCTGCCAGCATACCTCGCCGTGTGGTGGGGATCAAAATGTCGGCAAGCGTGGACGGTTGTATACGTTTTTGATCGCTCTGCTGATCGACCCTGATCCGTCGCATGTGCCCCCCCGCCACTTCGCCTTCCCGCCCAAGGATGGTGGTATTCTGGGTGCTGGACTTGAGAGGGAATGCCATGGTGACGGAGGCAACGCGCCGCGCCGTCTGGAATGACCTGCTGGACGTGTCCAGGGTGGCTCGCTACGCGGAGGCGATGGGATCCCTGTACCGTATGCGTCATCTGTGCATTCGTCTCGGCCTGCTGGTCGCCGCGTCGGGCAGCATGGCGACGTTTCTCGACGCCATCGGCGGTCAGTGGCGGATCGGCTTCGGCCTGACGATCGCCGCCCTGATCGCGGCGGACTTCATGCTCGACTACGCGACCAAGATCGCCGTGTTGAGCTCCACGAAGAGGGAGTGCAACGTCCTCGAGGCCGAATGGCGGGAGCTCTGGCTGGACGTGGACTCGCCCGACTCCACGGACGCCGAGATCCGGCGCCGCAACCGGGAGCTCGGCCGGCAGTTCGAGCGGGCGACCTCGCCCATGGATGAACAGGTTCGAGTCAGCAACAGGACGAACGTGCGCTGCACGAGGGCTGCCTTCCAGGTTACGAGAGAACAGTATGCCTCCTCGCCGTAGCGTAGAGGAGCGCACCGGCGGCGGCCCGAGTCGGCCGCCGAACGTCCCTGCTCCACCTCCCCCGCCACCTCCACCACCGCCGCCTCCGCCGTCCGAGAGGACGTGAGCGCCCTGTCGGCCATCAGCTCGACATCTCCTGCAGCATGGCCACGATCTCCTTCTCGACCTGCTGGATGTCGGCCTCGATCTCCTCGAGGGGGCGGGGCGGGCGGTACTCGTAGAAGTAGCGGTTGAAGTTGATCTCGTAGCCGACGAGCCCGAC
The DNA here is from genome assembly GCA_965207675.1 of Vicinamibacterales bacterium. Lineage (GTDB taxonomy): Bacteria > Acidobacteriota > Vicinamibacteria > Vicinamibacterales > UBA8438 > JAJEEA01. The sequence continues at coordinate 447,948 of CBDBMY010000010.1, read as the reverse complement.
CTCGCCGTCCTGGGGGTCGCGGCGCGTCGTGTCGATCCACGCGTCGGGGACGTGGGGCTTCACCTCGCGGGCGAAGAACGACTCGACGTCCTCGCCGAGGGGCACGTTCTCGGTGTCGCGCAGCTCGGGGTCGGGCTCGGGGCGGCCGTCGCGGTCGCGGCAGATCTCGGCCTCGGGGTTGCGCTCGGACAGGGCGGAGAGAACGGCCCTGCGGATGGGGGCGGCGAGCTTGAGCTCGGCCTTGCGCGCCGCCTCGGAGAGCGCGTCCTCGAAGACGGCCCGGTCGAGGAAGAGCCCGTCCGGCAGGCTCCCGAGCATGGCGCGTATCGCGGCCTGTTGCTTCCGGCCCGCCTCCTCGTCCCTGGCCCTGGCCTCGCCCCGCTTGCGCGACACCGCGAGGTTGGCGAAGGCGCGCTCGTCGTCGAGCCGCGCGATGCGCTCGGCGCTGGCCTGGAAGTCGAGCCGGAGCGGCCGTTCGACGGTGATCTTGCGGAACCCGAAGTGCGTGGTCGGGTAGACGCGGCTGACGACGGCGTCGCGCTCCTCGCCGTCGCGCTCGACCCGGCGGGTCGCGCCGTCCTCGAAGCCGGCGAGCAGCCGCAGGATGTCCTGCTTGCGCTCGAACGGGACCTCGCGCCGCTTGGCGCCGAGGCTCTTGCGCAGCAGCGTCCAGAACGCGGTGGCGTCGACGAGCTGCACCCGGCCGCGCCGCGCGGGACGCTTGCGGTTCGTGAGCACCCAGACGTAGGTGGCGATGCCGGTGTTGTAGAAGAGCTGCTCGGGCAGCGCGATGAGCGCCTCGAGCAGGTCGTTCTCGAGAATCCAGCGGCGAATCTCGCTCTCGCCGCTGCCCGCGTCGCCGGTGAAGAGCGGCGAGCCGTTCATGATGATGGCGACCCGCGAGCCGCCCTCGGCCCGTTCCCGGGCGTGCGCGAGCATGTGCAGCAGGAACAGGAGCTGGCCGTCGCTGATGCGGGGCAGCCCCGGGGCGAAGCGGCCGGCCGCGCCCCGGTCGTGCTCGTCGCGCACCGCGTCCTGGTCGCGCTTCCAGTCCTTGCCGTAGGGCGGGTTGGCGATCATGTAGTCGAAGCCGGCGCCGGCGTGCCGATCGTTCGAGAGCGTGCTGCCGAAGACGACGTTGTCGGCGTCGCGGCCGTCGCCCGACTTCATGAACAGGTCGGACTTGCAGATGGCGAAGGTCTCGGGGTTCACCTCCTGGCCGAACAGGTGGACGTCGGCGCCGGGGTTCACGGCCGGGGCGCGGGGCTCGCCGGCGCGCGTCTCGCCGGCGGTGATGTGCTCCTTGGCGATGGTGAGCATGCCGCCCGAGCCGCAGCACGGGTCGTAGACGCTGAGCACCACCCCCTTCGTGCGCAGCCGCCTGCGGTCGCCGGCGAGCAGCAGGTCGACCATGAGGTGGACGACGTCGCGCGGCGTGAAGTGCTCGCCCGGGTTCTCGTTCAGCGCCTCGTTGAACTTCCGGATGAGCTCTTCGAAGATGGTGCCCATGGCGGCGTTGTCGACCGCGTCGGGGTGCAGGTCGACCCTGGGGTCGCCGAAGCGCTGCACGACCTGGAACAGCAGCCCCGACTCGTCGAGCTTCGAGATGGTGTTGTCGAAGTCGAACTTCTCGAGCACCTCGCGCATGTTGGGGCTGAACCCCGCGATGTAGTTGCGCAGGTTCTGCGCCACGTGGGGGGCGTCGGCGAGCAGCTTCCCGAAGTCGTAGCGCGACGTGTTGTAGAAGGCGAACCCGGAGGCGCGCCGGAGCTGCGGGTCGAGGTTGTCGAGCCTGCCCTTGAACCGGGCCTGGACGGCCAGCACCTTCCGCCTGGTGGGGGCCAGCACGCAGTCGAGCCGGCGCAGCACGGTGAGGGGCAGGATGACGTCCTGGTACTTGCCGCGCTTGAAGGTGTCGCGGATCAGGTCCGCCACCCCCCAGATGAAGCTGACGATCTGGCTGTGGTTCATGTCTCGTCCGTCATGACCGATTCCGGACGGTGACCAGCACGAACGCGTTCTGAACGTCGAACTCGGGAGGCGGATTGCCGTTCTCCGCCAGCGCCTTGCGCGCGGTCTCGATGCCGATTCCGAAGCGTTGCATGAAGCCCATGTTCTTCATCGCTTCCGCGATGGTAGGGTTGCGGTACGAGGTCGCGCCCTGTCCGAAATTGTCGCGGCCGACTTCTCCGAACGCCGACCCGGGACTCAGGATCTCCACGCGGTTGGCGAGCCACGACATCCGCACGGGCGTGTTCGAATTCTCGTAGTTCCGGTGAATCACCGCGTTGCGAAGGAGCTCGCGGAGGGCCTCGTACGGATAGCTTCTCTGCTCGACGTGTCGTTCTCCCCGCGTGTCGAGTGCATGGGAAACGTTCAATCTCAGCAGGCGGTCCGCATCACGCAACTGCTCGGGTAGCGGCCCGGACAGCTCGGCATGGTCGACGATGCCGTCCGTTACCGCGGTCCCGTCGTAGCGGACGAACTGCAGGTACGCCCCGGGAAACCAGTACCGCGGGTCCCTGCCCAGCACGAGGACGGCCGTCACCGTCGGGGCCCCGTTCCGGGTCACGAGACGCAGCGCCCTCAACTGTTCCTCCCGGTCGCGCCGGTTCTCGGCCAGCACCTCGGGGGACACCGCGCAGGGCAGGTAGTCGTTCTCGAACGCGCGCATGTCCAGGTCGGCCTCTACCGTCGCCCCGGACACGCCCTGCATGTCGTAGGGGACGTTCCCCCAACGGCGCTTTTCGGTGAGACGGCGTTCCTCTTCCGCCGTGGCCTGCCCTCGACGGGGGCCGATGCGAATCCAGCAGCGGCCATCCACCTTCACTGGCGGGTTGTCCGCGGGTTCTATCTGGACCACGGCGACGTCACAGTCACGCAGGCGCTTCCTCGCCACCTCCATGAACGGGAACGGCAGGATCTTCCCGTCGGTCCGCAATCCGCCGAGCGTCTTCAGCAAGTCGTCGTCGATGGCCGAGCCCGCACAGCGTCCGTCGTCCTCCAGTCCGATGAAGAGGAGCCCGGGTTCTCCGTTCCCGGGGAGGTCGTTGGCGAACGCGCAGACCGCCTGCCTGAACTTGTCGAGATCGGTTGTGGACGCGGTGAACTCCACACGGTCGCTCTCGCCGCTCTCGATCCGCTCGATCAGCTCCGTGTCGCCCAGCAAGCCCGTCCCCTTCCGCTCAAGTGCCGCGCCAATCCGGTTCGATCTTGCCGGCGCAGAATCCGTCTTCACGCTTGCGCGCCTGGACGAGACCGTAGGTGGTCTGTCGGCGCAGCCAGAACTCGGCATTGGACCAGTCCGCCTTCTCCAGTCGAATGGCCATCTCCGGGGAAATGGCCGAGTGGCCGTTCAGGACTCGCGACAGGGTGTGACGGGCGACTCCGAGCACCCTCGCCGCATCGGTCACGTTCAGACCGAGCGGTTCCAGGCAGTTCCGCCGGATGCTGAGTCCGGGGTGCGGGGGATTGCTCATCGCCATGTCGCCGCCTCTCACTTCAGTGATGGTCGACCAAGTCGACATCGTACGCATCGCTGCTGCCCGCGTCTCCGGTGAACAGCAGCGAGCCGTTCATCCGTCTGCGGGTATCAGGCCTACAGTGAGCCGCGTGCCGGTGGCTTCAGCGTACCGGCGCAAGGTCGCAAAGGAGGGCGACACGCGGCCCCCCTCCAGACGTGCGATTGCAGACTGGGTGGTGCCGAGTCGGCGAGCGAGTTCCTCTTGCGTCAACCTCGCCGTCGTGCGGGCACGAATCAGCGCCTCGATGAGGGCGAACTCTTCGTCGACACGGGCGTACTCCCTCCGAAAATCAGGGTCCTCCAGGAGACGCTTCTTCAAGTCCTCGAGTTTCGTCATGGCGTCACCTGCTTCATGCGTTCACCGACAGAGCCTCGATCTCGGCGTCCACCGCAGGGTGAGTCTCGACCCTCCAGCCCGTCGACAGCAATATAGCGGATCTGCTATGTTCCGCCAAGGGATCGCCAGACGGTCTCGACCGGCGTGCCGTGCGTCGCCGAGTCGCCCGAGAAGTTGCTGCGCGTGGCCGCGATACTGTCACGCGGGGAGGCGTACCGATGACCACCACGCCGCAGACCCTGACCCTCGCCGGCGAGGACTACGTCGTGATCCCCCGCGACGAGTACGAGCGCCTGCGCGCCGCCGCCGATGAAGACGCCACCGACGTCGCCGCCATCCAGCGCGTCCTCGACGACCCCGACGAGACCTGGGCGCCGGCAGAGCCCGTGCGCCGCATTGTCGACGGCGAACACCCCGTGCGCGTCTGGCGCACGGACCGCGGCATGACCGCCCGCTCGCTGGCCGTCGCCGCGGGCATCCCGAGCTCCTACCTCTCCGCCATCGAGCGCGGCGTGAAGCCCGGATCGGTGAAGGCGCTCAAGAATCTCGCCACCGCTCTCGACGTGCCGCTGGACGATCTCGTGTGACCGATCGGTCTCCCGTTCGACGCCGATGCTGCGCCGCTGGCGGGTCCGCGCCAACGGCGCCTCAACCGCCCGACCCGTTGTCGCCGCGGACGCGGGCGAGCAACTCTGACCCCGTGGCGCACTCGATGATCCAGTCGCCCACCCGCGCGAGGCGACCGGGGTCGGTGACGCCGGCGAGGGCGGCGGCCAGCCCCTCGGCGGCGACGGCATCGAACTTCCGCCCCGCCTGACGGCAGAGCAACGCCCGCTCTTCGTGGCGGCCCTGCTCGATGCCCTGGGCGCGGCCCTGCTCAACGCCCTCGGCGCGGCCCTGCTCGATGCCCTGGGCGCGGCCCTGCTCGAGCAATTCACGGGTCCATTCCCGCACGTTCTCTTCCAGCATCGTCTGCGTCTCCTGCAACTGGGCCAGCGGGTCCCCCTCGCCCGCCGGCAGCCGACCCGCGAACCGCAGCCCCTGGCGGAGCCACGTCACGAACGCCTGGGTCAAGTGGTCGTCCCCCTGCGCCCGCAGAAGGTCGCTCAGCGACCGCAGCGCGTCGCGCAGACGCGCCGCGTCGCGCGTCTTCTCCAGAGCGATGAGCGCCGACACCAGGTTGTCCGCCGGCAGGTCCGCGCCGGCCATACGCGCCCCGTCCAGAAGATAGTATCGCTGCGACGGCTGGTACGGCGCCAGCAGGTCGCTCCCCACCGCCACGAGGTCCGTCATCTCGACCGGCGCCGTCCACGGCCGGCGGCCGTTGTAGAGGACGACCGGCAGCACCGGCGGCAGAGCCCCGTGGTCTCGCAGCACGCCGTCGGCGTCCAGCCGCTGGCAGAGCGGCGTGGTGTAGGTCAGCATGCGAAGCGCCATCGCCCGGTCGACGGTGGCCTGGAACTCGAGCAGCAGGACCAGGTAGAGCCAGCGGTCGTCGCGGAAGCGAATGCGCCACACGAGGTCGCCGTGGCGCTGCCGGAGGTCTTCGCTGACGAAGCTGGCGGGCAGGGGGGCCAGGGTATCGAAGTCGAGGGCGCCGCTCCAGCCGCGGGCGGCGAAGCCGTCGAGCAGGTCGCGGACCATCCGAGGGCGCGAGAACAACAGCTTGTAGGCGGGGTCGTGCATTTCCGCACCTTCATCGGTCCCGAGTCAGGCGGACCCGCGGCGTGCGGGGCTCGCGCCGGGGTTGCGAGAGCGCCTCGGGTGTTCAGCGTCAACTTTTTTGCCGGTTCGGGCCGACTATTCTTGCCGGTGACGTGAGACGCCATGGGACGGCCGGGACGCCCTCGTCCAGGCCGAGCCGCAAGGCCCATAACTGCAATCTGAGTGGCGGGGCGGGCGGTGTGTCACCCCACGCGCCGGAGCGGAGCGGAGGACGCGCGCCAGCGCGTTGACACGCCGGCCGGGCCGCAGCTACGCGGTCCGAACGGGAGACGACGGTCGCAACGGCACCGGCTGGGCGTTCACGAGGTCGACCGGCGGCGAGCTCGGGGCAGTAGCGGACCCGGGGCACGTCCGCGGGAAGCAGGTGCGGGTGGTGATTTCCGGCGGGACCGGTCCGTTCGATAGCTCCGGACGTCGAACTCGATTACGACCGCGTGGTGGACCAGGCGGTCGATCGGTGAAGGCGCTCAAGAATCTCACCACCGCCTTCGACGTGCGGCTCGTTCGACCTCCTGTGACCGCCGCGCCGCCCGCGTGTCCTGTTCCAACGCGACACCGACCGCCCTTGCCCCGATCCCGAGCGCAAGCCCGTCCTGCTGGACACCGCGGGCAAGTCGGGGGTCGCCGACCCACGGCTCTACCGACGACTGATCGACAAGGGCGACGACGACGCTTCCAAATCAACACCTCGATCGTCTCAAGGCCGCGAGGAAACGAGATGAGCGCGTCGACTCGGGGAATCGTTCGACCGGCCTCCGTCCCCTGGAAGGGGGCCGACCAACCCGTGGCGTCGCCGACCCAAACGAGCCGGCGCCCGCGTGGCGACCCTTTCGCCGCTCCCGCTCCGCGAACACCGGAGCCCAGATCAGCTCGCCGTCCAGTCGACGGCTCCGCGATCCGATGTTCCGTCGGATCCCCTCACGCATGACCGTCCCGCCCTCTATCCTCCCGTGCTGTCGTCGCTCTCCGTCTGCAAGGACAGCCGCCGATGATCGATCTCCACCTCGAGGTACTGCCCCGCCTTGTAGTACAGGTCAATGGTATTGATTCGAAGGAGTCGATAGACAAGTAGTTTGACATTCACCGTGAGAACCGGATGCCCAGTGGGTACCAGATATACCCGCCTCCAGGCCCGAGATCGCAGCTTCCGTGCAAGACTATGCAGAAGCACCATCAATTCCTCTCGCACCTCGGCCGCCGTACTCACCGACCAGTCACCCCGACTGACTTCGTAAACGTCCCCGCGCAGGTACCGATCCGGAATCGTATGGACCCCTGCGTTAGCAATAAGCGTCAGAGTGTCAGCCTCGTTCCCCCCACGCACAAGGCCCCTCAAAACCTCCGCCACTCGCTCGGCGCCAGCCGATCCCACTGCCGTGTCCACCAAGCCACTCAGGTCGGCGCGACTAGTCATCGGACACTTCCTCGAGCTTACGAATATCGGTTTCAAAAAAGCCGAACAATTCACTGCCGCTGTCCACTCTCACGGCGGGCACCATCGTTCGATAAGATGCGTTCGTGAAGAACTTTATCCAGATCTGGCGTTCCGCCCGTATGAACGAATACCTCATGACACGGTCATGCATCTTAACCCTCACATAACCCCGCCCTTCGTCAGCCTCTCGCAATAGGCGCTCAATCTCCCGTACACATTCCCCGACATTCGGCCCACCCACGGTGTTTTCCGAGAGATACTCCGCCGCCGGACTCTCCGGTCTCACAACTAGCGCAAGTGTCGTCTTACCCTTCTCAGATCTCGATCGGATCACATTAAAGAAATCCTTGAAGAACTTAGGTGAGTATTGAACACCGACAACAAGGATTCCCGATTCGAGCCAGTGCGTTCGCTCGTCAACGGTTCGAGAATTCTCCACCCAGAATGGTCGACTCGGCGCCGATGGAGACCCTCGGCGCGCCCGATCGACCAATCCCGGTTTCGGCCCGAGTCGAGGCGGCCAAAAGCTCATCTCGCGCCCTTGAACAAGGCCGACCACGATGACCACCGTGAGCAGACCAAGAACGGTCCCTACAATGAGCCCTACGACCTGCGATTCGCTCGACAGAAACTCAAAAAGGCCTTCCATCCTTGTTCCCCACCGCGCGCCTGAGAGCTTGGCTTCCCGCGGCTTTCAGTGGCCCGCGCGAAGCCCGCCACCTCAATTGTGCGACCGTCCACCCCTTGTTGGTGCTCGAGATCGTCCCGAAGTCGCCGTCCAAACAGGAAATCCGCCTTGCAGTACTTCACGCTGCGCGCGAGGCTTCACCTTCGTCTGGACCCGCTACGCTCCGCACAGCCGCGGCCCGAGCCCCCAAGACGTCGCCGAACGCGCTGAGCCTTCTGTGCGTGTGCCCGCCGACGTACAGCAACGCCGCCTCGTCCACATCGAGCAGCCCGATGAGCCTCGAGCACGCCCTTCTCGACATCCCGCGGCCGACCTCCCTCTCGCCGCTCCTCCGGTCGCCCGTCAACCAGCGGTGAGCCGTTCCACGACATCGCGACCCGCGAGTCGCCCTCCGCCAGTTCCGCGCTTGCGCGACCATGTCCAGCCCGAACCCCGATTCGCCGTCGCTCTGATGCGCCGCCCGCCCAGCCCGACCCGGCCGCCCGCGTCCCGGCCCCGCTCGCCCCCACCCCGTACTCGTCGCGTTTCCCGCCCTTCCTGTAGCGTGGCTTCCCCCTCATCTCGTCGCGGTCCGCGCCACGCCGCGGTCCCTGTCCCCGGCGAACCGCCCCCCGTCGGGCGCTTCTCTCCCGGCGATGTGCTCCTTGGCCATGGGTCAACATGCCCCACGAGCCCCAGCGCCGGCCGTAGACGCTCCGCACAACCGCCTCCTGCGGGCCCGTCTCCGGTCGCCCCCGAACACCACCGTCGACCATGAGATGAACCACGTCACCCGGCGTGCCGACGGTACTCCCCAGCGTTCTCGTTCGGCCCGTAGCGCGCCTTCGATGACCCCCCTTCCCAATGGTGCCCCTCGCCGCGTTGTCGACCGCGGCGCGCTGGCCGTCGACCTTCGGGTCGCCGAACCTCCGCACCACCTCGCCCCCCCAGCGGCCCCGCATCGTCGACCCTTCGACATGCTGTCCTTGTCCAAAATCGAACATCTCCGACCACCCTCGGACATGCTGGGCGCTAAACCCGGCGAGATAGTTCCGCTGGCCATGACCCCCGCCCGCGCGTCCGCTTCAACACCGCCGACCTCCTGCAACACACACCCTATTGCTCCGAGGCCTCCATCACCACCGCCCCCTCCCCATGTGTCCCTTCAACCACCCGCTCCAGAACGCCCAATTCCGCCCGAAATGCCGCACGTTCCCGATGCCTTGACTTCTTCGCACTCTCTATCAAGGCTCTACAAAACACAGAGTATGGAACCAATCCTAACCCGTATCGCGCCACCCTTTCCTCTGCGTCATCCAGTACTTCCCGAATCAGATCCGGCGCTAACGTCACCTTCCATTCATGCAACATCTCCGCCGCTTCACATCTCCGTCGCACATCTGCGTCCTTGTTTCGCAGCTCCTGTACAATTCGCAGGATTCCCCCTACCCCGCCGCCCTCCACAGCTTTCCTCTTGAGTCGTTCCACCACCCCAATCGAGCCGAGTGCGTTCGGCAACGTCGACATCAAGAAGGTACTCGCACACTCCCCTATTACATCAGCCCCATCCACACCATGGCCGTCAACCCTACTAGGATTGACCACGAAAACCGGTACCCGTCCCGCCAGCTCCCTCGCCGCATTCCTGATGTGGTTATCGCGCAGCGAGGACCCCACAAATATACCCACATCGCATTCGTCCGCCCCATTGAGAAACGCCTGCGACAACCGCGGGTAGGGCGCGCGGTTCAACAACTTCTCCCGCGACGGCAACACGAGAGCCGAACCAAGTTCCAGTTCCTCTAGCTGAAGCGTCGCCCGTCCAAATAGCGCCATCGGATGCCGCATCTTCAGTGGATTCCCCGCCTCCCTGTCCACAAACCAATCGGTGGAACCGTGTAGCTTTATGAGTGTCGCAATCGACCCATCCACGTCAAACCCAACCCACCCAGCCTTCTCGTCCTCGCCGAACGAACTAAAGCCATCGTCCAGTTCAATCTTCTCTCCGTTCGCCGCCAACTCAATAGCTCGGTCGTAGTTTGTAGTAACAATAGTAAGACTGCATTCCCTCGCCGCATTCAAGAGCGGCCCCCACATTAGCCGTGCGTCCTCGGCTACGATGCGCTCCGCCGCGTGCTGTACAAACCAATCCACCTCCGTGCGCACTCTCTCAGCCCTCTCCAACTCGCCTAGTTCGCGACCAATCCGTTTCAACGACGCTCCCGAGTCACATATGCGGTCCAGCTCCTCAATCAGGTGTTCGACATCCAGGTTTTCCCTCATGATCTCGTCCACTAGCTCCGGTTCGATCGCCCACTGCCGAGAGTACTCCAAGAACTCTCTAGCCAGCCCCGGCATACTAGGGACGCCGAGCTCCACCGACGTGCCCGCACCCGCCAACAGCAAGATCTTCACGTCACTAACCCCAGAATGTACTGCCGCCTGATTGGACCCAGTATCTCCGGTTCCCCTCCCATGCTTCTCGCTACCGCCGCCACTTGCGTTAGCTGTTCGTAGGTGTGGCGAGCCGCGGCGGCAACCATCCCCATGGGCCCAGTGTTCTCCGCCAACACATTCTTGACCAACGCCCGCCCTGAATCATGGTCTACGTTAATGATCAGCCGTTCCTTTAGTCGAAGAACAGGCAGGCTATCGCCTCCCAGACGCACCAGGTCAACAGTCGGCGGCCCGCTGAACAACCGTGCGACTTGCTCGATCTCCGCCAGTACCTGCTCCGCTCTTTGCGCGATTGGAACCAGGGCGGGCATTTGATCCCCGAACACGCTCGAGATTAGGTCGGCCGTCGTACCAAAGGACCGACCAGCATATCGCATCCATCCCCTGTCGTGACGAATCCCGCGAATAACGACACGACCAGTGCTCCTCAACAGGCGCAACGCCGCTTGGGTAACATCATCTGATTTCTCGTCGGGTAGCGGTGCCAAATATATCTCCGACGAATAGCTCCTAATCTCGTCGAACGCGATAGGTCGCCACTTGTCGCCAACCGCGACCTCAAAGGCCGGAATAGAACGAAAGAAAGCATCCCAAGACCGGCAAGTACTGTGATAGGCGGCGTTTCTCGGCAAGGACAGCCAGAGATTTGCCCAACGTTTCACGGTCCACCGACTAAGGGCGCCTCTCTCGAATGCCAACCTGAGCTGACGTACGAGCGCATCGAGAATGGTTGGATGGCATGCCTGAAGAAACCCGGTTACTTCTGACTGAAACTGACCCTCCACAAAGCCCTCTCGATTCAGGCGTGGCTTAAAGTGCTTCGGGTCAACGTCAATGGTGCCCTCGATTCCCCAGAGTCCCTTTACGTCGAACTTCTGCACAAATACGCCACGGTAGAGTACTGCAACGGTAGATGTTCCTGTCATTGCTTCCCAACCATTCAGCCCCGAAACGGGACCCAGGTGGGCGCGTTCAACCCAGTCCGGGAGAGGCACGCCGGAAAGTTCAGATGACAGGGACGAACCCTTCTGGCGGAGTTCACGTCGGTCCGGGAGGATGACGGCCGACAGGCCCGCTACGTCGCGGCACCAGTGTTGAAAGTTGTCAAGTAGCAGTTCGAAAGTCGAGCCGTCTCTGACCTGGAGTTGGACCGTGGTTCCTTGCACGTCACGGTCGGGGGCCAGCTCAGTAGCTCTACCGCCGGATAACATCTCACGGCTAAAGGACAGGCCTATGGGTTCCGTCCGGCCATCGTACGTGTGAAGGGTAAAGGCGTCGCCGGCCATAAAGTAGCTGATGACGCCTATTCCGAATTCGCCGACAGATTGTTTCTTTGCTTCTTTCGTTGCCGCGGACGCACCCACCTTGACAAATAGTGCGGATACTTCATCTTTGCCCATACCGACGCCGTTGTCGGATACCGTGAGGGTACGTGTGTCACGGTCAAATAGGACTTCAATGTCGGGGTCTATGACTCTGTGGTCTTGTCGGCGGCGATGTACAGCGTCGATTGCATTTAGGACGGCTTCTCGCAGGGCGGCGCTTGGATTCGAGTAAAAGCGATCCCCCGTCAGCAGATTGAGAATCTTCTCCTGTTCCAAACTGAATTCGGGTGGCCAGCCATTTGTCGACATAGTCAACCTCATCCCACGACTGGATGGGCGTATCGGCCCCCGGTAGAGTGAGAGCACGAATCCAGGGAGAATGCTCGGGTTAGATTCGCGAGGACCCGTACTGAGCCGAAACCCGATCGGATAGTCGCCATTAGCAGGGAATGGGTCGGGGCCAGCGACGAGCGCCAGTCCGTCCCATCGCGCCTGCGCCGCGATGGCGGCTCACTTCGACAGCGCAAACACAAACAAATTGTTCCCCGCACTCGGCCGCAGCTCCGGCGTCAACCCGGTGAAGTGCGACGACGTCCCCCCCGACCCCGTGCTCACCGCCACGAACTGCCGCCCGTCCACAGCGTAGGTGATCGGGAACCCCGTCACCGCCGACCCCAGGTTGATCTCCCACAGCACCTCGCCCGTCTCCTGGTCGAAGGCCCGGAACCGGCCGTTGACATCGCCGCCGAAGACGAGCCCGCCGCCCGTGGTCACGAGCGACATCGTCGCCGCGCGCTGCTCGTGGAGCCACAGGGTGGCCCCGGTCTCGGCCGAGATCGCCCGCACCGTGCCCGCGTTCTCGTTGCCCGGCGCGAGCTGGTGGCGGTAGGCGATGGCGTACAGCTCCGAGCGGCTCTCGTTGCGCTCGGCCGGCGGCGCGTCCTCGGGGAAGACCCGCGTCGCCATCATGCGCGCGCAGGTGTTGCGCAGGGGCATGAACATCGTGTTGGTCAGCGGGCTGTAGGCGCCGGCCTCCCAGTCCTTGCCGCCGTTCCAGGTGGGGCACGCGAAGACCTGCTGGCCAACCGCGGTGAAGGTGACCTCGGCGTTCTCGGTCACCGCGCCGGTCGCCCCGTCGATGCCGCTGATGACGTTCTGGACGACGGTGGGCGTGGCCCACAGGAACTCGCCCGTCGCGCGGTCGAGGGTGTAGACGACGCCGGTCTTGCCGGGGATGCCGGTGACGACCTGGCGCGTCTCGCCCGGCTGCAGCCGCGGGTTGATCCAGCTCACCTGCGACGGGTCGGGGGCCACCGCGGTGTCGACGAGGATGCGCTCGAAGGGGTGGTCGAGGTCCCAGTGGTCGTTCAGGTGCTGGTAGTACCAGCGGATGTCGCCGGTGCCGGCGTCGAGGGCCAGTGTCGAGTTGTGGTACAGGTGCTGGAGGTCGACCCCGCCGAGCATGAACTTGGGGGCCGGCGAGGTGACCGACGTCCCCACGTAGATCATGTCCAGCGCGGGGTCGTAGCTCGGGACCATCCACGCGCCGACGTGCGAGCGCTCCTCGAACGGAATGGCGCCCCAGCTCTCGTCGCCGGGCTCGCCGGGCCCGGGAATGAGCCTCCGGCGCCACACCTCGTCGCCGGTCAGCGCGTCGTGCGCGACGACCACGCACGCCTCGGGCCCGCCCCGCGGCAGGCAGCTCCGGCCCGAGACGGCCTTGCCGCCCGCGATTATCGGCCCCGCCCCCTGCATGGCGGCGTTCTCGCGGTAGTCGAGGACCTGCGTCTCCCACACCATCTCGCCGCTCTCGGCGTCGAGGGCGAAGACGTGGGTGTCGACGCTGGTGTCGATGATGAGGCGGTCGTAGATGGCGATGTTGCGGTTGTTGGTCGAGAGGGCGCCCAGCAGGTACTCGCCGACGTCGTCGGGCACCTCGCGCCGGTGCTCCCAGATGAGGTCGCCGGTCGCCGCGTCGATGGCCTGGATGACGTCGTTGGGGTTGGGCATGTACAGCACCCCGCGGTAGGCGAGCGGCGTGCCCGACTGGAACCCCTGGGTGAGCCCCCGCGACCACACCATGCGCAGGTCGCCGACGTTCTCGCGGTCGATCTGGTCAAGGGGGCTGTAGCCCCACCCGTCGGTGGTGCGCCGCCACGTCAGCCAGTCCTCGGGGGCCGGCGCCTGCAGCATGGCGTCGGTGACCGGCACGAAGTCGCCGGAAGGCTGTGCCTGAACGGACACAGCGCCCGATGCAACCGTCAGGACGGCCGCACCAATCAGCGGCACGCTTCGCGCAAAGACAGACCTGCTGTTCATCGTCCGCTCCTGTTCCCCGAGATCGGCGACCGTAGCGCCGATACCGGCCGAATCCATTGACCTGCGTCAAGCACGTCGCATCACAGACGGCGACAGCTATGCGTTCACTGCAGAAGCGCCGCGATTCCCGTCAGCGTCTCCGCCAGGCCGACGAGCCGCTGCTCGGTCCGCCCGCTGGCGTCAGCCGCGTCGTCCCCGAGCGCCTCCGCCGCCGACGTCAGCTCCGCCGCCAGCGCCGGGTCGGTATCCGCCCCGCCGACCCGGTCGAGCAGGGCCGACAGCGCCGCGCGCCGGTCGGCGCCCAGCGTGTCGCTGCGCTCGAGCTGGTCGAGGTAGGCGCGCGCGATGACCGGCCGCGCCGGCCAGTCGATGGCCCGCTGCTGCTGGGCGTTGAACGCGGGCGGCACGATCGACGCCGCGGCGGCGAGCTCGTTCTCGGTCAGGTGCTCGCTCGGCAGCAGCTCGAGGACGTCGAGGCCGCGGGCGATCTCGCTGCCGTAGATGTAGCCGCGGTACCAGTACGCCGACCAGTGGCCGCCCATGACGAAGCGGTCGGCGTTGATGGGGCCGCGGTCGAAGAACGCGATCTCGACGGGGTTGGCCGAGTCGGTGAAGTCGAAGACCGAGATGCCCCCCTGGTACCAGGACTGCACCATGATGTCGCGACCCGGGACGGGCACGAGCGAGCCGTTGTGGGCGACGCAGTTCTCCGTCTCGGTCTGGGGGGCGGGCAGCTTGTAGTGGCTGCGGAACTCCATCCGGCCGTCGACGATGTCGTAGAGGGCGTTGGCCCCCCACTCGCGCGGGTCGGAAGCGCGGCAGCGCGGGCGCCCGCCGCCGCCCCACTCATCGGTGAAGACGACCTTGGTGCCGTCGTTGTTGAACGTCGCCGAGTGCCAGTACGCGAACGACGGGTCGGTGACGTCGTCGAGCCGGACCGGGTTCACGGGGTCGGAGATGTCGAACAGGATGCCGTTGCCCGAGCACGCGCCGGCCGCGAGGCCGATGTCGGGGAACGCGGTGATGTCGTGGCAGCGGCTGGTCTCGGCCGTGCGCTGGGTGCCCGGACCGTGGTCGCCGCCGGGCCAGAGGCCCCCGGCCCGCCCCGTCTCGGGGTCGCGGAACACGAACGGACGGCTGACGACGGCCGAGTCCTCGGGGTTGGCCAGCGGGACCTGGATGACGTCGATGCGGAAGAGCGCGCTGTCGGGGTTCTCGGCCGGCGACTCGTCCGAGCAGCCCGCCATCTCGTCGCCCGAGCGGACCCCGGCGGCCCCCGAGCCGTAGACGTAGATGTTGCCCTCGTCGTCGGGGTCGGTGACGACGGTGTGGGTGTGCGACCCCCGGCAGGTCTGCACCGCCGCGACCTGCCGCGGCATGCGCATGTCCGAGATGTCGAAGATGCGGACGCCGCGGAACCGCTGCTCGCTCACCGGCTCGGCCACGCCCTGCAGGCCGCAGTCGAGGCGCCCGCGGGTCTGCTCGACCGACATGATGAGGAGGTTGCCGACCACCGAGATGTCGCCCTGGCCGCCGGGGCAGACGACCGAGCTGACGAGGGTGGGCGAGGCGGGGACCTCGACGCGGTAGGTGTTGAAGCCGTGGTAGCTGCCCACGAAGACCTGGTCGCCGGCGAACGCGAGGTCGGTGTTGCCGAAGCTGAGGAGGCCGCGGCGCTGGGGGCTGTCGCCTTCGTCCCCGTCTTCCCCTTCCTCTTCCTCGGCCGCCTCGCCTCCCTCGGCGCCGGCGCCCTCGCCCTCCTCGGCGCCTTCGCCCTCTTCGGCGTCCTCGCCCTCTTCGGCGTCGTCACCGGCCTCGGCCGCCTCCGCCGCCTCGGCCTCCGGCTCCGGGTCCGTCCGGACCGGCACGGGCCGCCCCGCCGGGTTGTTCGGGTCGAAGAAGCCCTCGGGCTTCGGCCGCGTCGCCACCAGCGCCATGTTCCACAGCGCCTGCCCGGCGTCGTTGAAGCCGGCCGCGAGCTGCACCCGCGGGTCGGGGGTCAGCTCGGCCATCATCGCGTCCATGCGGTTGATCTCGGCCGTCTGGTCGGCGACGACGTCCGAGGTGAACCCGAAGAGCACCGAGTCCTGGGCGGCGCCGCGCTGGCGCAGCAGGTTCTCGACCATGGTGACGGCGCCGCGGTGGTGCTTGATCATCAGCTCGAGGAAGAGCCGGTCGAAGGCGGCGCCCTCCGCCTCGGCAAGGCTCGCCATCTCCTCGGCCGTCAGCATGCCGGGCATCGGCTGGAAGCCCTCGGCGTGGTGCGCGTCGACGGCGGTGACGTCCTGGCCGCGCTCGCGCAGCCAGTCCTGCATCATCTCGATCTCGTCCTCCTGCGAGAGCTCGATGCGCAGCGCCGTCGCCCGCATGGCGTCGCTCGCCGTGTTGGTGTCGAGCAGGGCGGTCATCTCGAGGGCCTGGGCGTGGTGCGAGATCATGCCCTGCATGAACCGCACGTCGGCCTCGCTGAACCGGATGCCCGCGAGGTCCGAGGCCTCGGTGGCCGAGATGGTCCGGCTGGGCTCGCCGGGGGCGCCGGGCTGCACGATGGGGGGCTGCGCCGGGGACGACGTCGCGCCGAGCGTCAGGAACGCCATGCCGGCGGCGAGGGCCGCGGCAACGAGCGGGCGAGAGAGGTTCTGTCGGGTCATGAAATAGTCTCCACCGACCTGGGTCGGTCCGTGTTCCAAGAAACTCACATTCTACTGCCGGGATGACGGCGTCGGGCCGCCGCCCATCCAGGCGACCGGGCTCGGCGCGCCGTTCCTGTGCGCGGCGATCCGGACGCGCGCGCGGGCGGGGCCGTTCGCCCGCGCGGCGGCGCTGATGCCGATCTGGAACCCGGCCTCGATGCCCAGGCACCGCCGGAAGAGTGCAGGCAGCTACCCTCGGCTATCTTCACCTTCACGTTACCGCAGGCGCTCGGCAAGACCCGTCAGCGTTTCCGCCAGCGCGGCCAGCCTCTGCTCGGTCCGGCCGCTGGCGGCCCCCGCGTCCTCCCCGAGCGCTTCCGCCGCCGACGTCAGCTCCGCCGCCAGCGCCGGGTCGGTGTCCGTCCCGCCCGCCCGGTCGAGCAGGGCCGACAGCGCCGCGCGCCGGTCGGCGCCCAACGTGTCGCTGCGCTCGAGCTGGTCGAGGTAGGCGCGCGCGATGACCGGCCGCGCCGGCCAGTCGATGGCCCGCTGCTGCTGGGCGTTGAACGCGGCCGGCACTATCGACGCGGCGGCGGCGAGCTCGTTCTCGGTCACGTGCTCGCTCGGCAGCAGCTCGAGGACGTCGAGGCCGCGCGAGATCTCGCTGCCGTAGATGTAGCCGCGGTACCAGTAGGCCGACCAGTGGCCGCCCCTCATCTGGCGCTCGGCGTTCATGGGGCCGCGGTCGAAGAACGCGATCTCGACCGGGTTCGCCGAATCGGTGAAGTCGAAGACCGAGATGCCGCCCTGGTACCACGCCTGCGCCATGATGTCGCGGCCCGGCACGGGCACGAGCGAGCCGTTGTGGGCGACGCAGTTCTCCGTCTCGGTCTGCGGGGCGGGCAGCTTGTAGTGGCTGCGGAACTCCATGCGGCCGTCGACGATGTCGTAGATGGCGTTGGCGCCCCACTCGCGGGGGTCGGACGCGCGGCAGCGCGGGCGCCCGCCGCCGCCCCACTCGTCGGTGAAGAGCACCTTGGTGCCGTCGTGGTTGAACGTCGCCGAGTGCCAGTACGCGAACGCCGGGTCGGTGACGTCGTCGAGCCGGACGGGGTTCACGGGGTCGGAGATGTCGAACAGGATGCCGTTGCCCGAGCACGCGCCGGCCGCGAGGCCGATGTCGGGGAACGCGGTGATGTCGTGGCAGCGGTTGGTCTCGGCCGTGCTCTGGGTGCCAGGCCCGTGATCGCCGCCGGGCCACAGGCCCCCGGCCCGCCCCGTCTCGGGGTCGCGGAACACGAACGGACGGTTGACCACGGCCGAGTCCTCGGGATTGGCCAGCGGGACCTGGATGACGTCGATGCGGAAGAGCGCGCTGTCGGGGTTCTCGGCCGGCGACTCGTCCGAGCAGCCCGCCATCTCCTCGGCCGAGCGGACGGCGCCGGTGCCCGAGCCGTAGACGTAGATGTTGCCCTCGTCGTCGGGGTCGGTGACGACGGTGTGGGTGTGCGACCCCCGGCAGGTCTGCACCGCCGCGAGCTGCCGCGGCATGCGCATGTCGCTGATGTCGAAGATGCGGATGCCGCGGAACCGCTGCTCGCTCACCGGCTCGGCCACCCCCTGCAGCCCGCAGTCGAGCCGCCCGCGGGTCTGCTCGACCGACATGATGAGCAGGTTGCCGACCACCGACACGTCGCCCTGGCCGCCGGGGCAGACCACCGAGCTGACGAGGGTGGGCGACGCCGGGACCTCGATGCGGTACGTGTTGAAGCCGTGGTAGCTGCCCACGAAGACCTGGTCGCCGGCGAACGCGAGGTCGCTGTTGCCGAAGTTGAGGAGGCCGCGACGCTCGGGGCCGCCCTCTTCCTCTTCGGCCTCCTCGGCGTCCGCCTCCGCATCGTCGCCTTCCTCGGTGTCGGCGTCCTCGCCCTCCTCGGCCGCGTTGCCTTCCTCGCCGCCCTCGTCCTCTTCAGCGTCGTCACCGGCCTCGGCCGCCTCCGCCGCCTCGGCCTCCGGCGCCGGGTCGGGCCGCACCGGCATGGGCCGCCCCGCCGGGTAGTTCGGATCGTAGAACCCCTCGGGCATCGGCCGCGTCGCCACCAGCGCCATGTTCCACAGCGCCTGCTCGGCGTCCTGGAAGCCGGCCGCGAGCCCGACCCGCGGGTCGGTCGACAGCCCGGCCATCATCGCGTCCATGCGGTTGATCTCGGCCGTCTGGTCGGCGACGACGTCCGACGTGAACCCGAAGAGCACCGAGTCCTGAGCCGCGCCGGGCTGGCGCAGCAGGTTCTCGACCATGGTGACGGCGCCGCGGTGGTGCTTGATCATCAGCTCGAGGAAGAGCCGGTCGAAAGCGACGCCCTCGGCGTCGGCGAGGCTCGCCATCTCCTCGGCCGTCAGCATGCCGGGCATCGGCTGGAAGCCGTCGGCGTGGTGCGCGTCGACGGCGGTGACGTCCTGGCCGCGCTCGCGCAGCCAGTCCTGCATCATCTCGATCTCGTCCTCCTGCGAGAGCTCGATGCGCAGCGCCGTCGCCCGCATGGCGTCGCTGGCGGTGGCGGTGTCGAGCAGGGCGGTCATCTCGAGGGCCTGGGCGTGGTGCGAGATCATCCCCTGCATGAACCGCACGTCCGCCTCGGTGAACCGGATGCCCGCGAGGTCGGACGCCTCGGCGGCCGAGATGGTCCGGCTCGGCTCGCCGGGCGCCCCCGGCTGGACGATGGGGGGCTGCGCCTGCGTCGACGCCGCGCCGAGCGACAGGAACGCCATGCCCGCCGCGAGGACGGCGGCGCGCAGCGGGAACGAGAGAGTCTGTCGGGTCATGGGTTGTCTCCACCAACCTGGGGGTCGGCCCGTGTTTCCGGAAGCACACATTCTAACCGCCGCGGGCGAACCCGCGACCGGCCGCGGCCGCCTCGATGCGCGCGGCACGCCGAGGCCGGTTCGCCGCGCGCCCGCCGCCGCGGATCCATGGGGAACCGCCACCGGTTCCCATGGATCAGGACGGCACATGCCCGGCCGGCGTTTCGTTCGTGTCGTGTCGGCCGACCCTCCGGTGCCCGGTGGACGTGGAAGCGGTCCGCGACCACTGCGGTCTTCGCCGTGTTCCCGTGCGCCGATCGCCGCGATGGGCGGCACGCGCCGGCGGCCGGCGGAGCCCGGTCCTTGACGACGGTGTGCGCGTCTGGTTTAGTGAGAGGCATGGCGCCGTTGAAGCCGGCGGCGGCGGTCGCGGCAGCTTTGCTGCTCTTGGCGGCGCTCGCCGCGACGAGCGTGGTCCCGCACGCACACGGCCACGACGCGGAGGGCGCCGCCGACTGCGACGCCTGTCACTTCCGGCATCTGTCGGTGATCGAGACCGACAGGGCCCCCGCGTCTTCCGCGCCGGACCTCGTCGCGCACGCCGCACCGTCCGCCCACCCGCAGGGCGAACACGGTCCGGCCGTTGTCATCCGACCCACGCGCGGCCCACCGGCGTAGTCTCCCTTCCGGTTCGTTCACGACTCACACGCACCTCGCGTCACGCTGTGTTCGACGGTGGTGCAGAACGCGCGCGCACGAGTGGCGTCGCCCGATGACGCGGCCCCACTGACTCGAGCCGGTCGGGAACTCCCCGGCCGCTTCCGCCGGCCTGGACGGGTCGGGCGTCCTCGAAGGCATGTCGTTCGTCGGCCCGCGACGGCGGCTGGGAGCCGTTCTCCGCCCGCCATCCACGCGGCGCAGCGTTTCGACGACGACAGCGACCGGCGGCGCATCGGCCGGATGCCGGCGACCGGAGTCGCCGTTCGCGGCGACCGACGCCTGGCCGTCGTTCGAGCGGACGCCTACCGACAGCGAGGGAGACGTGATGTCAACGCAAACGACACATCGGTTCGCGCCGCGCGCCTCACGAGGCTGGCTCCAGCATTTCGTGCTGGCGTGGCGAGCATTGCGGCGCACGCCCTCCTTCACCGTTCCCGCCGTGGCGACCATCGCCCTGGGAATCGGGGCCGCGACGGCGGTCTTCAGCCTGGTCTACGCCATACTCCTCCGTCCATTCCCCTATCCCGACGCGGACCGCCTGGTGCGGGTGTTCACGGTGGCGGAGAGCGAGCAGGGGGCGGAGAGGAACGCCTCCCTGCTCGATATCGAGGACTACAACCGCCGTTCGAGCCTGCTGGAGAACATCGGCGGCTACACGGTCTTCAATTCCCAGATCGAGGGCGACGGTCCGGCGGAGGCCGTCGTCATCGCGCAACTGAACCAGGAGGCCATGCATGCGGTGGGCGTGCAGCCGGTCCTGGGCCGGCTCTTCACCGAAGAGGAAGATCGCAGGGGCGGACCGGTGAACAAGGCGCTGCTCGGCCATGGGCTGTGGCAGGGTCGTTACGGCGGTGCGCCCGACGTGCTGGGGAAGATGATCCGGCTGCCGATGGGCGAGTTCGAGGTGGTCGGGGTGATGCCCGCGGGATTCGGGTACCCGGACCGGGCGACGCTGTGGCTCACGATGGAGGCCTGGTACGCGCTGGGGCTGGAGAGTTATCGCGAGAAACAGCGCGATCAACGGTGGTACGCGACCGTCGCGCGCCTCGCGCCCGGCGCGTCCCTCGCGCAGGCGCAGGGCGAGATGGCCCGCGTGGCCCGGCAGCTCGCGGCGGAGTTTCCCGCCACCAACCGCGACGTCGGCGTTCGCCTCGTGCCTCTGCGCGACGCCGAGGTGGGCGAGGTGCGTCCCTACCTGATGTTGCTCACCGCCGGCGTGTCGCTGGTCCTGCTGATCTGCATCTTCAACGTGGCCAACCTGCTGGTCGCACGGGCCCTCACGCAGCACAAGCAGTACGTGCTGCAGACCGCGCTGGGGGCGGGACGGTTCGAGCTGACGAAGGGATTCCTGGCCGAGAGCCTGCTGCTCGCCGCCGTCGGGGGCGCCGGCGGCGCGGCCATCGCGTGGGTGGCGGTCCGCGCGTTCCAGACGCTGCTGCCCGACTCGCTGCCGATGTGGATGCACTTCGCGGTCGACCCCTACGTGCTGGCGTTCTGCTTCGCGGCGACGGTGGTCAGCGGGCTCGCGCTCGGGGTCGCGCCCGCGGCGATGGGCTCGCGAGTGGACCTCACCGAGGCGCTGAAGGACGGGACGCGGGGGAGCCCGGGCGGTTCATGGGGGCGCTCCGCGCTCGTCGTGGCGGAAGTGGCCGCCTCGCTGCTGCTGTTGCTGGGCGCGGGGCTCCTGATGAAGACGTTCGTGCAGATGCAGAACGCCGATCACGGGTTCGAGGCCGACAACCTGATCGTGGCGAGCGCGCGCAACAGTCTCTTCCCGCAGGCGCCGCGCGCGGAACGGGCCGCGCTGCTCGCGGCGCATCACGAGCGCGTGCTGGCGCGACTGCGCGCCATCCCCGGGGTCGACAGCGCCGCGGTCACCAACTCGCTCCCCTACGCGGGCGGAGCGTTGCGGCACGGGCGGCTTCGGGTCCAGGGCCGGTCGGAGGAGGAGACGCAGTTCCTGCTGCCGACGGCCGGAGCCGATGTCTCGTGGGACTACTTCGAAGCGATGCGGATTCCCTTGACGGCGGGTCGGTTCTTCGACCGCACCGACGCGAGCGACAACGCTCCGGTGGTCATCGTCAACGAGGTCGGCGCGAGGGCGCTCTTCGGCGAGCGGAACCCGATCGGGCAGATGGTGCAGTGGGGAGACACGGTGGGGCCGTCGAACCCGTACTGCCGCGTCGTCGGGGTGGTGGGCGACGTCAGACACGACGGCGCGGAGCGTGACGCCATCGAGCTTTATTACCCATTCACGCAATGGCCGGTGGGCGGCGGCTACTACGTCCTGCGCACGCACCTGGACCAGACCGCGGTGTCGGGGGCGATTCGGGCCGCGGTCACGGAGGAGGACCGGGACGCGGCCGTCGTCTCGATCCGGAGCATGACGGAGCGAATCGACGCCGCGCTGTGGCAGCGCCGGCTGTGGGGGGTCTTGTTCTCGGTGTTCGCGGCGTTGGCGCTGTCGCTGGCCGCCGTCGGGCTGTACGGACTGCTGAGCTACTCGGTTTCGGTGCGCGCGCGCGACATCGGGATCCGGTTGGCGCTCGGGGCGACGCCGGCGGGCGTACGGGCCATGGTCGTTCGGCGCGGAATGGCGTTGGTCCTGCTGGGACTCGCCGTCGGGCTGGTGCTTTCGGCGGGAGCTCTCCGAACCATCGCTCACCTCCTGGTCGACGTCGCGGTGCTCGACTGGGCCGTCTACGCGTCGGTGGCCGGCTGCCTGGCCGCGGCCGGACTCCTGGCGTCGCTGTGGCCGGCCGTCCGGGCTTCGCGGCTCGACCCCGCGCAGTCACTGAGGAGCGAGTAGAGGAAGCGCGAAGGCGCGGCGGCCACGGCGGGGAACCGCGGCCGCTGCGCCCTGAGGGCGGCCCGGAGCCAGACGACGGTCACGCGCAGCTCACCGCTGGCTCGTTCGGTCGTCCGGTGCTACCGGGCGCCGCCGCCGCCCGTGGTCGTGTCCAGCGAGAACGGATCGGGGCCGCGCCCGTCGGCGAACTCCTGCTCCATCATCCGGTGGCCGATGAACATCGCGGGCAGCCCGTAGTTCCCCTCGTGGCACCGCGGCTCGTAGTAGATGCGGTTCTGCAGGTCGCTCTGGCGCCTCAGCTCCTGCCGGACCGTCCACGGCGCCGTCCAGGTGGTCGGGTCCGAGAGGGTCGCCTCGTAGGTGAGCGTGTCCGCGTCGACCACGGTGTACCGCTCGACGAGCCGCCGGTTCTCGGCCGAGGCGCGATACGGGAACTTCGGCGAGAAGTTGGTGGTCTCGATGACCAGCGTGTCGCCCTCCCAGCGCCCCCGCGAGTCGCCGTGGCGCAGGCGGACCCGGCTCGGCGGGTGGCTCCCGCTCAGCTTGACGACGCGCTGGAAGCCCTGGCCCTGCCCGACGTCATAGGCGATGGCCAGGGCGTCCTCGCCCTGGGTGATGCGCCGGTGCCCGTTGAAGTCGGGCGTGCCGCCCAGCATGCACCGGTCGCCGAGGCTCTGGTCCTCGGGCCCGTCGTGGCGGTTCATGCGCAGCGTGTTGTAGAAGGGCGGGATGTCGAAGCGGCGCGGCGACACCGGCCCGTACTCGCCGCCCTCGCAGCCGGGCGCCTGCTGCTCGCAGGTCGGCGTGTTCCGCATCAGCATCGTGCGCCAGTCGCGCTTGACGTCCTCCCGCCGCTGCGCCTCCGGGGTCAGGGCGGGAATGCGCCCGTTCGGCGGATCGACGACGAGCGAGGTGCGCGGGCCGGCCGGCTTCGCCGAGCTGAAGACGGCGTTGTAGGCCCCCGACACGTCCTGCGCGCTTCCGCGCGGGCCGCGTACGTTGCGCCCCGGGTCGACCTGGCGCGACAGATCGCGGGCGGCGCGCTCTTCATCGGTCGCGAACTCGCGATCGCCCAGGTCGGGCGACCGCTGGAAGGGCGTGTCCCAGACGTCGAGCCAGATACCCCCGAGATCCGGATGCCCCCATTCGGTCCTGGCGATGTCCTGCCCCGCCGCCGGGGCGGCGGCGAGCGGGAAGACCACGACGACGGCGGCCAGCGCCGTCGCGACACGGAGTGAATCGAGCAGTCGTCGCTTCATGTTCCCGACCTCCCCGAAACGGCCGGCGGCGGCCCGCGACTCGACGCGGGCCGTGCGGGCAGAGTTGACCCGACGATCATAGTGATCCGCTCCCGGTTGGACAATGGCCCTCCGGTGGCGGGGCTCTGATATCGTGACGACGGGAGGGACACCATGCGCTCGATCCTTGCAGGCACGGCTGCGGCGGCGCTCACCCTGCTCGCGGCCGGCGCGGCGGCGGCGCAGGAGACCATCTTCGTCGACCAGTGGAGCCCGACCGAGTCGGTGCTCTACATCGCCGACGCCGACGGGGCGAACCCGCGCAAGCTGGTCGCGGGATCCGAGCGTGACTACAACGCGTCGTTCTCGGTCGACGACGAGTGGGTGGTGTTCACCTCCGAGCGCCACGGCTCGGCCGACATCTTCCGCGTGCGCGCCGACGGCACGGGGCTCGAGCGGCTGACCGACCACCCCGCCTTCGACGACCAGGCCGCGCTGTCGCCCGACGGCCGGTCGCTGGCCTTCGTCTCGACCCGCGACCACGGCTCGACCGACATCCACCTCCTGGACGTGCAGACCGGCGAGGTGCGGAACCTCACCGACGCGACGGGCGGCGACTACCGCCCGAGCTGGTCGCCGGACGGCAGCATGCTGGCCTTCTCGTCCGAGCGCGGGAAGCCGCCGCGCATGGCGGCGGGGCGCTGGGAGCACGTCCACGAGCCGAGCGTGTACGTCATGCAGGCGGACGGCGGCGGGGCGCGCAGGCTGACCGGCGACGGCCAGCTCGCGGGGTCGCCCCGGTGGTCGGCGGACGGCCGGCGCGTGGTCTTCTACGAGCTCGCCGTCGAAGACACGTTCCGGGCGCGCGGGCGGGGCGGTCAGGCCCGCGTCGAGTCGCGCGTCGTGTCGGTCGACGTGGGCAGCGGCGAGCGCACCGAGCACGCGTCGGGGCCGGGGCTGAAGCTGTCGCCGCAGTTCCTCGCGGCCGACCGCGTGGGCTGGCTCGCCAAGTCGGGGCCGGCCGCGACCATCGCCTTCAGCGACGGCGGGAAGGGCGCCACCGGCGACATCGGCAACCCCTCGTGGTCGCACGACGGGCGCCGCGTCGTCTATCAGCAGGGGCCGATAGCGACCATCGCGAGGCCGCGCGCGCCCGGCGAGGTGCTGGCCGGCCGCGACCCGGGGTTCGAGCTGCGCTACGCGAGCGGCTTCCCCGCGGTGTCGCCAGACGGGCGCCGCCTCGTCGTCAGCGAGCGCACCGGCCGCGGGCGGCCCGACGACCGGACGGGGCTCGCCGTCTGGGGCACCGACGGCGCCGACCCCCGACGCATTTTCCGCGGCGACGGGTCGGTCATGAGCCCGCAGTGGTCGCCCGACGGGGAGTGGATCGTCTTCGGGGCCGGCGGCTACTTCGGGGCCCGCCGCACCCGCCCCGGCCGCGTGATGGTGGTGCGGCCCGACGGGTCGGACCCGCGCGCCGTCACCGAGGGTCCCCTCAACGCGGGGTTCCCGAGCTTCTCGCCGGACGGCGACGAGGTGGTCTACCGGGTCTGGGGCGACACGGCCGAAGGGCTGCGCATCGTCAGTCTCGCGGACGGCGCGGTCCGCACCCTGACCACCGGCTACGACAACTTCCCGGCGTGGTCGCCGGCGGGCGACCTCATCGTGTTCAGCCGCCTCGCCGGCGGCGACTTCGACATCTTCTCCGTCCGGCCCGACGGCACCGGCCTGCGGCAGCTCACCACCACCCCCGGCGGCGACTCCCACCCCGCGTGGTCCCCCGACGGCGCCCACATCCTGTTCAGCAGCTCGCGCCACGGGTTCAAGGACGAGGCCCCGATGCACGACATCCCGCAGCCCTACGGCGAGCTCTTCATCATGCGGGCCGACGGCTCGGAGCAGCGCGCCCTCACCGACAACCGCTGGGAGGAGGGCACCCCGGCCTGGGTGCCGGCGGCGCCCTGAGCAGGCCCGCCCGCAAGGCCACGGCCATCGATCCCGCGGAACCGGCGCCGCTGACCGCGCTCCTGGCCCGCAACGCCTTGCCGGGCCGCGGTGGCGTTGCCTCAGCCCGCGATGCCTTGGGGATCGGCATGAGATACTTGTATCTTCCACTGGACAGAGGAGGATCCGATGGGTGCCGTTTCCCTTCGCCTGCCCGACGACGTCTCCCGTCGTTTGCAGCAACTGGCCGATCGCACGGGTCGCAGCAAGACGTTCTACATGCTCCAGGCCATCCAGGAGCACCTCGACGATCTGGAGGACCTCTACCTCGCCGAGCAGCGGCTCATCGACCTCCGCACCGGGAAATCCGGGACCGTGCCGCTGGGGGAAGTGATGAAGCGGTATGGGATGAACGATCGAGCTTGACCGCGCCGCGGTGCGGGACCTGAGCAAGCTCGACCGGCAATCGGCGCGCCGCATCCTGACCTTCCTGCATGGGCGCGTCGGCACACTGGACGATCCGGCGGAGCATCGACGAGGCCCTGAAGGGGTCCCGGTTGGGCGAGTTCTGGAAGTACCGAGTAGGTGACTATCGCATCATCGCCCGTATCGAGGACAGCGCCGTGCGCGTGCTCGTCGTGAGGATTGGCAACCGGCGCCACGTGTACCGATGATCTCGAGCATCCTCAGCCGGAGTGGCCGAGCAACGCCTGCTGCCACGGCATCAGCGCGTCGAGCCCTTCGTCGCCCTCGGTGGCGATGCGCTCGAGCGCGGCGCGCGGCGCGATCAGGTCCGCATCGATGGCCAGCTCCTTCGCCGCCCCGTCGCGCCGCTGCCTCAGGGCGGCCACGTGCTTCTCCTGCGATTTGGTGAGCCGCGTGCGCAACTTGCCCGCGGGGCGCTTCGGCCACTCCGAGCGCTCGAGGGCGAGGGCGGCGTCCACAGCCTGCGAGAAACGCGCGCGGCGCGTTCCCCGCAGCGCGCGCGGCGATACCGGCTCTCCGCGATCGAGGCGATGCGCGGCGTCGACGAGATCGGCGTTGGACATGACGTGGAACGGCGGGCGGTCCGCGGTGCGCGCCTCGTCCTCGCGCCAGCGCCACAGCACGCGGAGGAACGCGCTCGCTCGCGGTCCGAGCGTGTAGCTGCCCTTTACGCGCCACTCGGTCTCCGGATCGCGCTCGCGAACGATGCGCGCGGCGGCCACCACCCGGCGGCAGGACTGCTGAAGCCACGACAGACGCCCCAACTCGCCGAGCCGCCGCTCGAGCCGCTCCGCGAGCGGCAGGAGAAAGCGCGTGTCGTTCCGCGCGTACTCGGCGAGCTTGGGAGCCAGAGGCCGGCGCGCCCAGTTCGCCGTCTGCAGGCCCTTGGGCAGGGCGACGCCGAAGTGCTCGGCGACCAGGGCGGCGTAGCCGTACTTCGCGGCGCCGGTCAGCCGCGCCGCGATCATGGTGTCGAAGACCGCGCGCGGGGCGCCGAGGCCGAGGCGGTAGAGCATGCGCAGATCGAAGTCCGCGCCGTGCATGACCATCTCGGTCGCCGCCAACGCCTCGAGAAGGGACGCCAGCTCGGAGCCGGCCAGCGGGTCGACGAGCTCGTCGGCGCCGGGCAGCCCGACCTGCACCAGGCACACCTTCTCCCGGTAGCAGTGCATGCTGTCGGCCTCGGTGTCGACACCGATCCGGCCGGCGGCGGTGATGCGCGCGGCGAGGTCGGTGAGGTCGGCAGGGGTCTCGATCACGGCAAGGAGCCCCGACCCGAGGAACCGGGTGTCGCGCACGGGCGCCGCGAGCCGGCCCGAGGCGGCCGGGAGCACCGCTGCCGCACCTGGGAGCCGCAGGCAGGGACCCCGCTTCGCGCCTTCGCCGTTGGGACACCGGCCGGCCGACGCACCAGGGTCACGGCGCGTCGGCCACCCACATGTCGGCCTGCACGGCGCTGCGGCCGGGCGAGCCGCCGGCGACGTAGAAGCGGCCGTCGATGATGGCGGCGGCGGGTGAGGAGAGGGGCATCGGGAGCGTCCCCACCACCTCCCACTCGCCGCCGGGCGACAGGGCGAGGATGTCGGGGTCGACCTGCTTCGACTCGCCCGGGGCGGTGGTGTGGCCGCCCGCCATGTAGATGCGGCCGCCGTGGACGAAGGTCGAGCCCTCGGCGTGCGAGTGGCCCTTGGGCAGGGGAGGGCCGCTCGTCCAGGTGTCGGTGGCGGGGTCGTAGACGTCGACCCGCGCCTGGTCGAGCTGCTCGCTGTCGTGGTGGAACTGGCCCGCGATGGCGTAGATCTTCCCGTCGAAGGTCACGCACGAGAACTGGTTGCGGGGCACCGGCATCGGCGCCGCCGGCGTCCACCCGGCGCGGCGGTCCGCCTCCCACGCGTCGAGGTCGAGCACCCAGTGGTCGGGCGAGTCGGTGTCGCGGTCCTCCTCGACGCCGCCCATGTAGTGCAGCCGGCGGCCGACGAGGGCGAGGCCGCCGCCGCCCCGCGTCTCCGGCAGCAGCGGCGCCGCCGTGTAGCGGTCGAGGTCGACGTCGTAACGCCACACCTCGGCGATGGTGTGCCCGCGGTAGCCGTCCTTGAACCCGCCCGCGAACCACACGGTGCGGCCGTCGAGCACCATGTTCATGTGGGTGATGGCGCTCGGCAGGTCCTGGATGCGCGTCCAGCTCCCGTCCGCCGGATCGAAGACGTGCGAGAGCTTGCTCGACCGGACCCCGTCGGTGTAGCCGCCGAACAGGTAGAGCTTGCCGTCGAGGACGACGGTGCCGGGCTCCCACTTCTCGACCGGCATGTCGGGCAGCCTCTCCCAGTCCTGGGCACCGGCGGTGGCGGCGGTCAACAGGCCCAGGGCCAGCGCGGCGGCGAGAACGGTTCGCATTGCCGGCCGGCTCCGCGATGGGTCGGCGGTCGATGGCCTGGCGACATGCATGGCAGTCCTCTCTCAGATGCAACCGGGGGAAGCGGAACCGATCATACCGGCGGTCTCCGGATCCGTGCCAACGGCATGCGCGCGGGATGCGGTGCGGCCGGTGACGAGCGCCGGGTCCCGGGCCGGCTTCCGGCCGGGAAGGGGTGCGCGACGAGGGGTGGGAGACCTCCGAGAACGACACGAAAAACCGCTGGCCTGACCAGTGCCAGGGCGGTCGTCTCACCGACTTGTCGTGCACCCGCCAGTGAAAGCGTGTTCCGACAGCGCCGCCCAACGCCGCGAGGGAGTCGGCGACGGCCGGGGAACGGCACCGGTCCGACGATGCAGGTCCTACCCCCCCACCCCGAAGACGCGGGCCAGCTGCACCACCGAGAGCCCGAGGATCACGAGGACGACCAGCGCCCCGGCGATGTTGGCGACCCGCGAGTTGCGGTGCTTCCCCATGATCCCGGTGTGGTTCACGACGACGAGGAGCAGGATCAGGGTCAGCGGCAGCACGACCGCGTTGCCGGCCTGCGCGAGCAGGATGATCTGGTACGGCGACGCGCCGAGGAAGATGCCGAAGACCATGCCGGTCAGCAGCACCGCGCCCCAGAGCAGGCGGAAGCGGTTGCTCTTGAGGTCGGAGCCCCAGCCCAGGGCGCCGCTCGCGGCGTAGGCGGCGGCCAGCGGGGCGGTGACCGACGAGGTCAGGCCGGCCGCGAAGAGCCCGACCCCGAAGAACAGCGGCGCCGCGGGCCCGAGCACGGGCTCGAGGCGCGCCGCCACCGCCGCCACGTCGGCGTCGCCGCCCTCGCCCATCAGGGGCGAGGCGGCAATCACCACCGCCGCGGTGATCAGGCCGCCGAGGGCCACCGAGAACAGGGTGTCACGCCGGCTCTCGCGGAGGTTCTCGTCGTTGTTCTCCGCGTCGGGCCACCGCTCGAGGACGGCGCTGGCGTGGAGGAACAGGTTGTAGGGCACGACGGTGGTGCCGATGAGGGCAAGCACCGTGAGCAGCGCCCCCGGCGGCACGCGCGGCACCAGGAGCCCGGAGAAGAGATCGAGGAGATTGGGCGCGGTGAGGACCGCGGTGAGCACGAAGACCACGCTCATCAGCCCCACGAGGGCGACCAGGGCGTTCTGGATGGTCTTGTAGGTGCCGGTCATCAGCAGGGCGCCGGCCAGCCCGCCGATAGCCGCCACCAGGAGCACCTGCGGCAGCCCCGTGAGCAGGGTGACGCCGAGCGACGCGCCGAGCAGGTTGCCGGTCTGGAACGCGGCGTTCCCGACGAGGATGGTCGTGGCGATGAGGCCCAGCGCACCCGCCCGGATCCGCGGGTTGGCGAGGCTGTCGCGGATGGCCTCGGCGAGCCCGCGCCGGCCCGCGAGGCCGACGCGCGCCGCCATGTCCTGCAGGACGGCGGTGGTGACCACCGAGAAGAGGACCGCCCAGAGCAGCGCGGTCCCGTACCCCGCGCCGGCGCGGCTCGCGGTGACGAGGGTCCCCGGTCCGATGAAGGCGGCGGCGACCAGGAAGCCCGGTCCGGCGCGAAAACGGCTCATCGTGTCGTTCCTCCGTGGGTTCGGATCGCCGGCGCCCGCCCCTCGTCGGGGCAGGTCGAAGACGCTCAAGTCTATATGACGTCATTTCGTCGCCGAGTAGGCGACGACGGGCGGGTTGTCGAGGAAGTCGTCCCAGAAGGGGTTGCCCCGCTCGCCGGGCTCGAGCGAGACGCCGAGCCAGCGGAAGTCGCGGAAACCCAGGGTCCGGAACGCGTCGCGGTAGGTCTCGGGCTTCAGGAAGAAGTTGTGGAACCCGAACTGCCGCCCGTCGGGGTTGACGAACCGGTAGCGAATGGGGTCGCCCTCGTTCGGGGGCGTGAGGGGGCCGGTCTTCTCGATGCCGTACTTCAGCCACGACACCGTTCCCCGGGGCGGCCTCATGACGTTGTCGTTGAAGCCGACGAGCCGCCCCCCCGGCCGCAGCGCGCGGCGGCAGACCCGGAGGAAGCGGAGGAGCTTCTCCCTGCTCCCCGCGTAGTGGAGCAGGTACATGGCCACGACGAGGTCCGCCGACCCGGGGTCCGGCTCGAGGTCCGCGACGTCCCTGCAGTCATAGGCGCAGCCCAGCGGCTGCCGCTCTTCCTCGCGCCGGGCGAGGCGGATCATCTCGGCGGAGACGTCGACCCCGGTCACCCGCCCGGCGCCGGCCCGCTTGAGCAACCGGGTGTAGAAGCCCCCGCCGCAGGCGAGGTCGAGAACCGTCAGGCCGCGGATGTCGCCCAGCGCCTCGAACAGCGTGTGGCGCTCGATGGCCTTCCGGAACGGAAGCTGCTTGGAGTCCTGGTAGACCTCGGCGATGTCGTCGTACTGGGCCACGTGACTCCGCACCGGGAGACTGCCGCGGCACGGGCAGGCGCCTCGGCAGGTGGGTCGGACGTCGGCGCCGCGAGGCGGCGGGGCCGCACCCGACGGGTCTACCGGGCCGGGCGCCCGCGGCCGCAAGGAGCGGTGCAGACGCCCGGCAGGGTCGGCCGGGTGGCGGCCGGAGCCGCCTCGCGGCGCTCTTCCGCGGCCAGGCGCCTGCGCCGTGGAACGATGCGGGCGGACGGCCGCGTCGGGCAGGCGGCGACCGGAGCCGCCGGCCGGCGCTCTTCCGGGGCCAGGCGCCCGCGCCATGGAACCGGGCGGGCGCCTGGCCGGGACGGTCCGGCGGCAGCCGGAGCCGCGGGGGACGTTCCCGGGCTACGGCACCATCGCGCGCCCGATGTTGTTCGTGTCGGTGCCGAACCAGATCGCGCGCGTCGGCGCATGGAAGTACATGTGCCGCACCGTCCCGCCGCCGCTCGCGATCGCGGTCTCGGTGAAGAACTCCTCGGTGGCCGGGTCGAACCCGACGAAGCGGTTCGGGCGCACCCCCGACTCGACGAAGTAGATCCGGTCCTGGTCGTCGACGGCCATCCCGTAGGGCCGCGCCTCGGCGCCGCCGGGGACCGGCCACTCGTCGACCTCGCCGGTGTCGGGGTCGTAGCGGCCGAGGTTGCCGCCCGCGTAGTCGACGTACCAGAGCTGGCCGGTCGACGTCACCGCGAGCCGGCGCGGCCGCGCCTCGGCGCGGGGCAGCTCGAACTCCTCGAGCTCCAGCGTCTCGGGGTCGACCGAGGCGAGCTTGTTGGTGCCGAACTGGCAGAACCACGCGCGGTTGTTCGCGTCGACGACGATGCCGTAGGGCCGCCGGCGCTCGCCCTCGACCGGGATCAGGTCGACCGTGCCCGTGCGCGTGCCCAGCTTGCCGACGAAGCTGCCGCCCTGCACCGAGAACCAGATGTCGCCGTTCTGGTCGAAGATGAGCGTGTGGGGGTCACGCGCGTCGGGGGTCGGCATCATGTGCTTCTCGATCTCCCCGGTCTCGGGATCGAGCCGGCCGATGTGCATGGCCCGGTTGCCCGCGTACCACACCATCCCGTCGTCGTCGACGATCAGGTTGTGGGGGCCGGTGCCCGGGTCGAGCTCGTAGCGCCTGAAATCGCCCGTCTCGGGATCGAGATAGGCGAGGTAGTTGCCCACCTGGCCCACGAACCACACCCGCCCCTGGCCGTCCACGTAGGGGTCGCGCGGCCGGGTGTTCTCCCACGGCACGACCCACTCGGTGATCTCCAGGTCCTCGGCCGGCGCCGCGGGGGCGCCCAGGGTGCCGAACGACCCCAGGGCGATGATCAACGCCGACAACGCCGGAATGCTCTTCCTCATCGTGCACCTCACGTGGTTGCCTGGGAGCCCGCGACGGGTCCCCGCTGCATTCGGCCGGCGGGCGTCCCGCGCATCGGCGCCTCGCCGGCCACGATGCAACGCCGAGCTTCACGACGGCTCCCAGGGCGTCCCGCGGGACGCCGGGTTGTCAATACTAATGCGAAACCGCCCATTGCAGACGACTCCGGCGGGCCGCGGCGCGTTTACCGAAGCCGGGGGGCGCACACGCGCGCGCGGCTGGCGGCGGGGCGGGCCGGTCATCTTCGGCGGATACCTGGGGGCGCACACGCGCGCGCGGCTGGCGGAACCGCGCCTCGCTTCGCGCAGGCCGGACGCCGCCGTATGATCCCAACCGTACCGTCTCGCCGGGTGGAGGGTCGGAGAACACCCCGAACAGTGGCCGATCGAAACGGGGACGTTCCACGAGACCATCCGTCCCGGCCCGCCCGTGCCTAACCACCGCCGTCCGCAAGGAGGAAGCCATGCAGACCATCCGCCGCTCGGCATGCCCGGTCGTCACGCTCGCCGCCGTGCTCACGCTCGGGCCCCTCGCCCCCGCCGACGCCCTCGCCCAGCGCGAGGCGCGCGACGACGAGTACGCGGTCAACGACCCGCGCGTGCAGCACCGCACCTACGTGATGGAGGAGACCGGCGAGACCATCCCCTATGCCCTGTTCGTGCCCTCGGGCTACGACCCCGCGACCCCCGCGCCGCTGATGGTCTCGCTGCACGGGGCGGGGCGCCAGTACGACTGGCTGATGAACTACGCGGGCTTCCTCGACCGGGCCGAGCGCCACGGCTACGTGGTGGTGACGCCGCTCGGCTACACGCGGCGCGGCGGCTACGGCTACCGCGGCGACTCCGAGCAGGACCGGCGGGCCGAGCAGGACGTCATGAACGTCTTCCGGCTCGTCACCGACGAGCTCGCCATCGACGAGGACCGCATCTACCTCTGGGGCCACTCGATGGGCGGCGCCGGCACCTACTACCTCGCCAGCCGCTACCCGGACATCTGGGCCGGCCTCGCCGCCGTCGCCGGCGGCAGCATGAACGCAGGCTACGTCGACGCCGAGGCCATCCGGCACATCCCCTTCCTGGTGCTCCAGGGCTCGGACGACCGGGTGGTTCCCACCGCGGGGGTGCGCGAGTCGGTGGCGAAGATGCGGGAGCTGGGCATGCAGCACCTCTACATCGAGATCCCCGGCGGCGACCACTCGCTGTTCATCTCGAGGGACCCCGGGGTGGTCGGGCACCTGTTCTCGTTCTTCGACCTCGTGTCCAAGAAGACGCAGGGGAAGTGATGCGCCCCGGCGTCGCCCCGCGGTCGTTCAGTCGATGGCCCACGGCGGGCGGGACGGCTGGCCCGGTCTTCCGGTGGCCGGAGGCGTGCGGCTTCGATCGGGCCCGCAGGCGGGGAACCAGGGAGGGGGCGAGGGCCGCCGCCGTCAGCCGGGGCGGCCGCGAGCTCCAGGCCAGGCGTTCAGTGCGTCATTGCGTAGACGAGCACGTTGATGCCCAGCGAGTAGCCGTCGGGCGCGAACGACTCGAAGAAGCGCGGGTCGTCGGCCTCGCGCTCCCAGGCGTCCTGGATGTCGGTGTTGTGGGTCATCGCGACCATGATGCGGCCGCGATCGTCGAGAATCGCCCGGAAGTGCGGCTCGGCGCTGTCGAAGCCGCGCTCCGACGTGCGCCCGCCCGAGCGCCGCCAGAAGCCGATGTTGGCGATCTGGGGGACCTCCCAGATGTAGAACATCGTGTGGAACAGGGGATGCTCGATGGGGAGGTCGACGATGGGGTACTGCGCGGGCGGCAGCACCTTGCTGATCTGGCTCACCCACTGGTCCCACTCCCAGCTTCCCCAGAAGTCGTCGGCCCAGAGGAAGCCGCCCTTCAGCAGGTAGTCGCGCAGGCGGCCGGCGTCGTCGTCGGAGAGCACCATCGACCCCACCGCCGACGCGATGATGAACGGGCAGCCGAACAGCGCGTCGTCGGTGACCGGGACCACCCAGTGGATGGGCTCGTCGTCGGGGTCGAAGTTGACGGCGGCCGTCGACATCTCCGACAGCCGGATCATGAAGTTGATGTCGGCGTAGGGGTAGTCGGTCGACCAGCGGCCCATGCCGCGGCCTCTGTACTCGCTCGCGTACATCAGCCGGCAGAACGAGAAGCCGGCGTCGCGCTGCTCCGGGGGGCGGATGCGCGGCGGATAGCGCGACCGCCAGCCCCACTGCGCGGACACGGCCCCGGCGGCGATGGCCAGAATCACGGCCACCGCCGTGCCCGCGACGGTCAACCGCTTCATGCCGCCATTCTGCCACAAGGTGGCGCGTCCGGGCGCGGTTTCCTCGCGGGCCGGCGGTCGCGCCCATCGCCGCGGAGGTGGAGCGGCGGAGCGCGGGGAGCCGCCGATCTCCTCGAAGGCCCGGGGGCGTGCTACCGTGGAACGGGCGGGCCCGCCGAGGCCGGGCAGCGCCTACTCGGGGAAGCCCACGCCCTCGGGACCTGGAACGGCGGCCCGCAGGAGGAGCCACAGGCGGCATGGCGGAGCTGAAGACCAAGAAGAACACCGCGGACGTCGGGACCTTCCTCGACGGCATCGAGAACGAGAAGCGGCGGGAGGACTGCCGGGCGGTCGTCGGGCTGATGGCCGAGGTCACCGGCGAGCCGCCGGCGATGTGGGGCGACAGCATCATCGGCTTCGGCAGCTACCACTACAAGTACCCCACCGGCCGCGAGGGCGACTGGATGGCGACCGGCGTCTCGCCGCGCAAGCAGAGCCTGACCATCTACATCATGACGGGCTTCCCGCGGCACGAAGAGCTCATGAAGAAGCTCGGCCGCTACAAGACGGGGAAGTCTTGCCTCTACGTGAAGAAGCTCGAGGACGTGGACACGGACGTGCTGCGCGAGCTCGTCCGCGAGTCGTTCGAACGGGTATCGAAAGGGCAGTACGGCTGGTGACGCGGCCCGGCCCTAGTCCGCGTCTTTTCCCGGCGCCGGGTCCGGGCTCGTGACCGTCGGGTCGGGCGGCGTCTCGCCGCCGGGGTTGCCGTCACCCTCGGGGCCGGAAGAGCCCGACCGGCGATCGGAGAAGCCGAGGAAATCTCCGAACTCGGCCTCCTCGAGAACCCGGGCCGCTTCCTCCAGGTCGCGGCTTCCCTGGTTCCCCTTCGACCGGCGCCTTCTCCACTTGAACACTGCGCTCCCCCGGCCGCAGAAAGTCACTCGGGCGGAATACCTCACGTGCGTGCAATTTAGCGCATAGCGAGCCCGGGAAACAAGCACGCCGCCCGGCGGCGGCGGCAGAGACGTTGCGAGGCGGCAACGAGCTGCCGGCCGGTGGTCACTGCGCGCCCGGTAAAGGGGGACTCGAATCCGGCGTGCCGGCACTCGGGCGGAACTCGCGGGTCAAGCCGATGAAGCCGGGCGCGGCGGCGGCCGAGCCGGTGCTCACCGCCGCCTGCTGCCGTCCGGGAACGAAGTCGGCGGGGTCTGCCGCCCGCGCGACGAGCCCGGTCGGCACAGAGCGAGCACGCCCACGGCGAGGCAAGGTGCGGGCCGTACGGCTCGTGACCGGTGCCTCAGTACCCCTCCAGCACCGGGAGCCGCTCGTCGTCGGGCAGCGGCTGCACGCCGAAGGCGTTCAGGGTCATCGACACCTTGCGGTAGCGGGCCGCGGTGGCCGCGATGCTCACGAGCTGGTGCTCGTCGTAGTGCTCCGCGAGCGCCGCCCACGTCTCGTCCGAGATCATGGTGTCGGTATACATCTCGTCGGCGGCGTCGATGAGCAGGCGCTCGCGCGCGCTCCAGCCGGGGGCGTCCTGCCCCTGGGCGATCCAGAGCGGCTCGAGGCCGTGGTCGCGGGCGCGGCCCACGCTGCCGACGTGCTTGGCCCACTCGTAGACCGCCTGGGCGTTCCAGCCGGTGCGCAGGATGACGAGCTCGCGGTCGTGGGGGGTCAGGCGCGACTGCTCCTCGTCGAGCACGTAGCGGGGATTCGAGTACCACACGTCGGCCATCGCGGGGTGCCGGCGCAGGGTGCGGCCGACCCGCAGCCCGTCGCCGGGGACGGGGTCGATGCGGGGGGCGGTCAGGGGCGGCTCGCGGTCGGGCGCGTCGATGCGGTAGGCGACGTCGTCGGTGGGGATGAGGTGCTCGGCCCCCGCGTCGGGCTGGACCCCGAGCGAGTTGAAGAGGACCGACGCCGCGGTGATCTCGTTGACGGTCACCACCGCGTCGGCCAGATTCTCGAGCGAGTACATCCGCGTCAGCTCGGCCCAGGTGCGGTCGGTCACCGCGGCATTGCGGAACAGCTCGTCGGCGAGCCCGATGAGGGTCTGCTCGAACGAGCTCCACCCGCCGCCGGGTCCCTCCGCGATGCGGCGCACCTCGTCGGTGGTCAGCCCGTGGTCGCGCCGGCCGGCGTGCGACGACCACAGGTAGCCGTTCTGTGCGAGCCACGCGGTCCGCAAGACGAGCAGCGCGCGATGTCGCGGCGAGAGCGTCGAGTCGTTCGATACGTACCTCAGGAACGGCATGACCCGGTCGGCGAGGACCGGCAGCCGCGCGAGGGTGCGGACCGCGTTCCCCGCGCCGCCGTCCGGCGCGTACCGCTCGACGACGGCCCGCTGCTCGGCCGTCCGCTCCGGCTCGGGCAGGGGCGCCACCCGCGGCTCGTCGGCCCGCTCGACGAAGATCGCGCTCCCGGGCGGATCGACGACGGCGCGGGCCGGCTCGATGCGGAAGAGCACCGCGTCGTCCTCGTCGGTGAGCACGTAGAGGTAGCCGTCGGGGCCCTGCCGCACGTCGCGCACCCGCTGGCGCAGCTCCGTGAGGATCGACTCGCGCCGGATCTCCTCGCCGCGCCGGTTGAACACGACGCGGTCGACGTGGCCGGTGCGCGGCATGCGGCCCTCCATCATCGAGCCGACCATGAGGTTGCCCTGCCACTCGGGGAAGTGGGGGCCGGTGTAGAACGTCAGCCCCGACGGCCCGATCGACGGCCACCAGACCACGGCGGGGTCCTCGAACTCGGGCCGCCACGGCGTCTCGCTGACCCGCACGCCGGAGTACTCGCGGCTGTAGGAGGCGAGGGGCCAGCCGTAGTTGGCCCCGGCCCGGATGACGTTGGCCTCGTCGCCGCCCTGGGGCCCGTTCTCGGTCGCCCACAGCTCGCCGGTCTCGGGGTGCCACGCCAGCCCGAGCTGGTTGCGGTGGCCCAGGGAGAAGATCTCCGGCAGGTAGTCGGGATCGGCCGCGAACGGGTTGTCGGCGGGGGCGGCGCCGTCCTCGGTCAGCCGCATGAGCTTGCCGAAGTGATTCCGCGGGTCCTGGGCGTAGCTGCCGGTGTCGGCGAAGACGTAGGACCCGCCGACGGTCATGTAGAGCGAGCCGTCGGCGCCCCAGATGATGCGCGAGGCGGCGATGCCGCGGTCGAGCCCCTCGGCCACGAATATGTCACGCACCTCGGTCAGGGCCCCGGTGTCGAGGCGCCCGCGGGCGAGGGCCACCGTCACCCCTTCCTCGCCGTCGCGCTCGATCGACTTGCTGTAGGTCAGGTAGACGAGCCGGTCGTCGTCGGGATGCACCGCCACGTCCATGAGCCCGGCGCGGTCCGACTCGGCGAAGACCTCGGGCACGCCGGGGACGTCCCGCTCGAGGAGCTGCCCGTTCCGCACCACCCGCAGGGCGCCGCGGTCGCGCTCGGTGACGAGGATGTCGCCGTTGCCGCGGAACGCCATGCCCCACGGATGCGAGAGCCCGGTGGCCACCGGCACCACCCGGATGCGCGGCACCTCGGCCGTGTGCAGCACCCGCGCCGCGGTCGGGGCGGGCACCGCCGGCACCCCGTCCCGGCGCTGGGCGGACGCGACCGCGCCGGCGAGGACGACGGCGAGGCAGACGCAGAGTGCGGGCAGGGGGCGGCGGCGGGAGCGGCGATGGCGCATGGTTCCTCCTTGGGTGCCCATCAATCTACCCGATCCGGGCGCTGAACGGCACACCGCCGTTCTCCACGGAGCAGACGCCTACCGGGCGAATAGCCGCTCGACGACGGTGCCGGTCGCCCAGACGTAGAAGGCGACCAGGGGGAGCTTGCCGAGGGCGACGGCGGCGGCGAACCTCGCGACGGGCATGCGCAGCGTCCCCGCCACGTAGCAGATGACGTCGGTCGGCGTGAGGGGGAACGCCGACCAGCCCGCCACCAGCCAGAAGCCGCCCCGGCGGGCCATCTGCGCCTCGAGCCGGCGCACCCGCGCGGCGTGGCGCCGCTCGAAGAGATCGCCGAGGCCGAGGAAGTCGAAAAGGTAGTAGATGAGGAGGGCCGAGGCGACGGCGCCCCCGAGGGCGCTGGCCATCACGAACCACGGCCGGTCCGGAAACAGCAGCGTGCCGGCGACGACGAGCACGGTGGCGGGCACGAGGGTGAACGCCCGCACCACGTTGAGGAGGACGTAGCCGAGCAGGACGGGCTGGCCCGAGCCGCGCAGCACGCCGGCCACGCGCTCCGGATCGAGCAGCTCGGGCCGCAGCACGTAGAGCACGGACAGCGCGACCACGCTCGCCGCCCAGACGATGAGCGCAATCAGGCGGATTCTGGGCACATGCGCTGGACGGGACGGCCCGAACGCGGGCGGGCCGGCGGTCCGCCGGTCTTCGACACCGGGGTCGCGGGGAATCCGCGACCCCGGCAGACGAGCGGCGCACGCAACCCCCGATCAGGGAATACGCACGCTGTTCAGGGTGACGTCGAACACCAGGGTGGCGTCGGGAGGAATCCGGGGCCTCGCCCCCATCTCTCCGTAGGCCATTTCGGGCGGGATGATCAGCCTCCGCTCGCCGTTCTCGCGCATGCCCCCCAGCCCCTGCTCCCAACCCTCGAGCACGTCCCCGAGCCCGAGGCTGAAGCTGAACCCGGTGTTGTTCACCTCGAACTGACGGCCCTTGCCGTCCGGCCGGCTCGCGTCGTAGAGCCAGCCCGCGTAGACGACCGTCAGCACGTAGCCGTTGAGGGCCGTCTCGCCGTCTCCCTCCCTGAGATCGATGACCTGGAACGGCGCGCTGTCGGTGACGTACAGGCGCACCTCGAGCAGCTCCACCTCGATCACGAGCGTCGAGTTCGGCGGGATGTTGTCCTGTCCCTCCCCGCCGACGCCGTACTCGGGCGGCACCTGCATGCGCCGCAGGCCGCCGACCCGCATGTTGTTGAGCCCTTGCTCGAACGCCGGCAAGACCTGGTCGACGCCCAGCACGAACTCGAACTCCCCGGAATCGACCTGCTGGCCCTTGCGGTCGGTGCCGTCCTCCTCCCAGAGCCACGCCACGTAGCGGATCCGGACGATGTCACCGGGGATCGCCTGCTCGCCGGTGCCGACCACGACGTCGTCGACGGTGAAGAACACCCGTTCGGACGGCGACAGGGTGGCCTCGCACCCGGCCAGCACGGCGAGCGTCAGCGCCAGGGCGCCCGCGGTTCCGATTCGCCTGCGGATTCTCGACTCCATGCCCCTCACCTTCCCGCCTGCGTGCGGGTGCGCCATCCTCGCGTGGGTGCAGGGGGAGCTTGCATCATCCTCACCTCCCGCCTGCGTGCGGGTGCGCCGGAGAACGGCCCAGCCGCGACCCCTCGCCGCCACCGAAGCGACATTGCCCATTATCGCCTTCCTCGACGTGCGCTGTACCGATGGAGGGTGCGGATCAGGTCGGTGCTGTATACTGCGCTGTATGTCCGCCACGCGCACGCAAGTATACCTGGAGCCGCGCCAGCGGCGGCGGCTCGACGAGATCGCGGGCGCGCAGGGGCGCAGCTTCGCGTCGATAGTGCGAGAAGCGGTCGACCTGTACATCGAGCAGGCCCCCGTCGACCCGACGCGAGCGCTCGCGAGCACCTTCGGGGCTGCGCCGGACGCGGAGGCACCGGCCCGCGACGACTGGACGGCGCGTGACGACCGGCACGGGACCGGCGAGTGACGCGGTGGCCGGACTGCTCGTCGACACCGACGTGTTCATCGACCATCTCCGCGGTGCGCGGGAGCTGACGGCGGGCAGGCACCGGCTGCACTACTCCGTCATCACCCGGTGCGAGCTGCTGTCCGGCATCGTCGGATCGGCGCTCGTGCAGCAGCTCCTCGAGCCCTTCCGCGAGCTGCCCGTCGACCGCGATGTGGCGGAACGCGCGGGGCGCATCCGCCGGGACACCGGCATCGCGACACCCGACGCCCTGATCGCGGCCACCGCCATCCAGCACGACCTGATCCTGGTCACCCGCAACCGCAGACACTTCGAGCCCGTGAAACGGCTGCGGATTCGCGACTCGAGCCGGACCTGACACGGACCGACCGGCTCGCCGGGAGCGAGCTCGCGGGCGAGCTCGACCCTTCGGGAGCTCGCGCCCGTCCGATTCGCCTGTCGCTGCAATCGTCAGGGCGGGCCACGAGGTCGAATCGGCCGTGCCCGGGCCGGAGAGGGGCCGGCGACCGGCCGGGAGTCTGCGCCGTGAAACGGCGCGGACTCCTGGAGGGTTGGTTGAGCGCCCGGCGGAGCCGAAGGCGGCGGTGGGCGGGCGAGGGCGCCGCCCGTCGCCGGTCCTGGTCGGCCCTCGGTCGAGGATCAGTCCACACAGCCGCCGTCGGACCGGCGCACCAGCGTGCCCGCGGCGTCGCGGCACACCAGGTCGGAGGGCGACGCCCCGTTGTTGTTGTTCCAGTACAGCTCCCCGCCGTATTCGACCAGGACCTCGACGACCGCCGGGTAGCCCAGCCTCGCCGCGTGGTGCAGCGCGGTGTTGCCGTCGGGATCGGTCGCGTGCACGTTGTTGCCGAGCTCGAGGGCGAGCCGGACGCCCTCCCGCGTCCGGGGCTCGCCGGCCGAGACCAGCAGCCGGGCCGCGTCGACGCCGATGCCCATGCCGCGGCGGTTGCTCGACCGGGTCGTCCACCCCGCCCCCGCGACGGCCATCAGCGGCGTGATGCCGTTGTCGGGCGACAGGAGGGGATCGGCGCCGCACTCGGCGAGAGAGCGCATGATGTCGACCTCGCCGAACTTGGCGGCGAGCCAGAACGGCGTCGCCCCCGCCAGGGTCGCCGACAGGGAGTAGTAGTTGAGGTTGCGCTGCAGCCGGCTCCCCCCCGTGAGGCGGACATCGGGGTCGGCGCCGTGCGCGCACAGGGCCCTCACCAGCTCCCCGTCGCCGCGCAGCACCGCCGTGTGCAGGGGGGTGTACCCGGTGGTGGCGTCCCCGGCGTCGGCGCCGCGCTCGAGCAGGAGCTCGGCGAGCCGGCCCTGGTCGCTGAAGCTGGCCATCACCAGCGCGGACTGGCCGTTCGGCGCCCGCTCGTTGACGTCGGCGCCCGCGTCGAGCAGGAGCCGCGCGTTCTCGACGCGGCCGTTGCGGGCCGCGAGGAGCAGCGGCGTCGAGCCCCGCTGGGGCTCGAGCACCGACTGCTCGAAAGCGTTCCCCACGCCGCGGTTCACCGGCAGGAGGTGGCTGTCGGAACGCGCCCCGACGTCGGCGCCCCGCGCCAGCAGCACCCGCACCGCCTCGGGGTTCGCCTGGGCCGCCGCCCACATCAGCGCCGTCTGCCCGTGCGACTTCTCGCGGGCGTCGACGTCGGCGCCGTGGTCGATGAGCGCGGCCAGCCCATCGGCGGTGCCGGTCCCCGCGCACGTCATCAGCGGGGTCTCGCCCATCGAGGTCGCCGCGTTCGGGTCGGCCCCCGCGTCGAGGAGCTTCCCGACCACCGCCGCGCTGCGGTTGGTGCAGGCGAGGTTGAGGGCCGTCACGCCGTAGTCGTTGGCGGCGTCGGGGTCGGCGCCGGCCCCGAGCAGGGTCCCGACCAGCGCGGCGTCGTCGCGCAGGACCGCCCAGTGCAGCGCCGTCGCCCCGTCGCCCTCGCGGGCGTTGACGTCGACCTTCTGCTCGAGCAGCGCGCCCACCGTCTCGTGGTCCTGGCCCTGCACCGCCTCGATCAGTCGGAGGTCGGTGTCCTGCGCCGACACACCGGCTGCGCACAGCCAGGCAACCGCCGCCAACGCCATCCACTTGCCGTTCAGCCGCATGCCGATCCTCCCTCCGCCCGTGATCCGCCGGCCGGCACTCGGTGGTAGGAAATCCGCGCCGCCTTCGAGTGCGGCACCGCGTTCCGCCGCGGACCGTCGGCGGCAGCGCCCGGCCCACCGGGATGCGGCGGCCGGGGACCGCCTGCCGACGGCGCTCCCCAGCCGCAAGCGAGAGACGAGAACGACGCCGGGCGGCAATGTCGCCCGCGGCTCCGATTGCCGCCCGGCCGACCTTCCCTACGCGATCTCCGAAACCTCGCGGATCAGGCCCTTGGTCCCGCTGAAGCCGTCCACGGGGACGCCCAGCTTCGC
Organism: Vicinamibacterales bacterium; assembly: GCA_965207675.1. Taxonomy (GTDB): domain Bacteria; phylum Acidobacteriota; class Vicinamibacteria; order Vicinamibacterales; family UBA8438; genus JAJEEA01. The sequence continues at coordinate 404,983 of CBDBMY010000010.1, read as the reverse complement.
CAGCATCGTGTACTGGAGATCGGTGAGCGGGGTGCCCTCCGGGCAGACCACGTGGCGGCCGCCCTTGAGGGTCCCGCCGCCGCCGCCCGCGACCAGAATCGGCAGGTTCTGGGTCGTGTGCCGGTTCGAGTTCCGCAGGGCCGAGCCGTACATCACCATCACGTTGTCCAGCAGCGTGCCGTCGCCGTCCGGCGTCGACTGCATCTTCTGCAGGAAGTCGCTGAAGAACTGCATGTGATAGGCGTTGATCCGCGCCAGCTTCGCGATCTTCTCGGGGTTGTCCCGGTGATGGCTGAGCGGATGGTGCGGCTCGGTGACCCCGATCTGCGGGTAGGTCACGCCGCTCTCCTCGCGGCCGACCATGAACGAGATGACCCGCGTCATGTCCGTCTGGTAGGCGAGGATCATCAGGTCGAACATGAGCCGCGCGTGCTCCTCGTACGACAGCGGAATGCCCGCCGGCGACGAGACCTCCGGCAGCTCGCGGTCGGCCTGCTGCTCGGCGAGCTGGATGCGCCGCTCGATGCCGCGGACGGCCTCGAGGTACTCGTCGAGCTTCCGGCGGTCGTAGGGGGCGAGGCCCGTCTCCAGGTGGCCGACCTTGCCCTTCACCGCGTCGAGGATGCTGCGCTGCTGCTCGATGCGGCGGCGGCGCGCCTCGGCGCTCGTGTTGCCCACGTCGCCGAACAGGCGCTCGAAGACGATGCGCGGGTTGGTCTCGCGCGGCATCGGCGTCGTGCGGTTCGCCCACGAGTTGTTGAGGTACGCGCAGCTGAACCCGCCGTCGCAGGTCGACACCCCGTACACGGTGTCGCCGCCCTCGAGCGACAGCTCGAGCGACGGCAGCTGGGTCGCGCGACCCACGGCGTCGGCGTTGGCCGCCACCTGGTCCATCGAGATGCCCAGCTCGAGGGCCGCGCCCGCCGTGCGCCTCGGGCGCGCGCCGGTGAGGAACGCGGAGGCGGCCTGGGAATGGGTGGTGCCGCGGCCCGGCTCGGCCCCGACGCTGTCGAGGTTGGTCATCACGAGCACCTGCTCGCGAACCGGGGCCAGGGCCTTCAGGCTCGGCGTCCACTCGAAGTCGGCGCCCGCCGCCTTCGGCTGCCAGTACTCGACCGGCGCGCCGTTCGGCACGACCACCACGCCCAGCCGCTTGGTGGGTGCGGCCGCCGACCGGGTCAGCGCGGTCAGCGCCGGCACCATCCCGTCGAGGAGCGGCAGGGCCAGCGCCGTTCCGACGCCGCGCAGCACCGTCCGGCGCGGGATTACCGTCTTGGTCACGATCATCAGCCTATCCTCCTCGTCTGAAATGGCGCGCTCTTCACGATCGCCAGAATCACCGCCGACCAGCGGGAGTCCTCCTCCTCGGCCTCCCGCAGGATGCGCCTCACGTCGGGCATGTCGGCCGCTTCCAGCCGGCGCCCGACGGCGTACGTCAGCAAACGCTCCGTCAACGTGTGGATGAACTCGCCCTGGCTCGCCAGGATGTGCCGGAAGCCGTCCGCGCCCGCGAACGGGGTACCGTCCGGCGCCACCCCCGACGGGTCGATGGCGGGCCCGAGCTCGCCCGGCACCCCGGTGTCCTCGGTGGTGCGCCAGCGGCCGATGCCGTCGAAGTTCTCGAACGAGAAGCCCAGCGGGTCCATGGTCCGGTGGCACGCGGCGCAGGCCGGGTTCGCGCGGTGCACCTCCATGAGCTCGCGCAGCGACGTCGGCGGCTCGCCCTCCCCCCGGGCCTCGAGATCCGGCACGTCGGCGGGCGGGGGCGGCGGCGGGGCCCCGAGCAGGTTCTCGAGGACCCACTTGCCGCGGGTCACCGGCGACGTGCGGTTCGCGTAGGAGGTCAGGGTCAGGATGCTCGCCTGCCCCAGGATGCCCGCCCGCCGGTCGTCGGGCCACGTCACCCGGCGGAAGTGGTTCCCGTGGACGTCGGGAATGCCGTAGTGGTCGGCGAGGCGCTCGTTCACGAACGTGTAGTCGGCCGTCACGAGCTCGGCCAGGGGCCGGTCGTCGCGCACCTGCGCCTCGAGGAACAGCTCGGTCTCGCGCTGCATCGAGGTGCGCAGGTTCTCGTCGAACATGGGGAACACCGTCGGGTCCGGCCTCGCGTTGCCGAGCCGGCTCAGCCCGAGCCACTGGGCCGCGAAGCTGTTGGCGAGCGTGCGCCGGGCGCGGGGCTCGGCGAGCATGCGGCGCACCTGCGCCTCGAGCACCGCCGGCTCCTTCAGCGTGCCGGCGACCGCCGCGTCGAGCAGCTCGTCGTCGGGGATGCTGCCCCAGAGGAAGAACGAGAGCCGCGAGGCGAGCTCGAGGTCACTCACGGGATAGGCGATGCCCGGCTCGACCCCGTCCGGCGCGTTCTCGACGCGGAACACGAACTCGGGATCGGTCAGCAGGAACTCGAGCGCGGACTGGATGCCCGCCTCGAAACCGCCCTCGCTGCGTCCCGCCTCGTAGAAGCTCGTCAGCAGGTTGACGTCCCGGTCGGTCACCGGGCGCCGGTACGCGCGCCGCGCCAGGCTGGTGAGGATCTCGTCGGCGCACGCCGCCTCGTCGCCCGGGCCCGCCGGCCGGCAGACGAAGATGCGCTCCCGGCTCGGCGTCGACGCCGGCTGGACGCCGTCGAACGGCCCGGTGATGGTGAGGCTGGACAGCGCGGGGTTCCCGTCCTGCCGGTCGTCGGTGCTGTACCCGAAGGTGGCGGGGCTCGGCCGCGGCTGCAGGACGCCTTCGTCGACGGCCGGCCGCCGGAGGAACGCCGCCCCCACGAGCCGCATGCCCGCCTTCACCGGCAACCGGACCTGCAGCTCGTTGTCGGCGTCGACCGAGTACGCCCCCCACTCGGGGAAGCCGCCGCTGCCCGAGCCGCAGTAGCTCGTCGCGCACCGCGTGCCCTCGAACGCGCCGCCGACCATGAAGGTCGCCACGTGGGCCTTGTCGATACGCAGGTCGAGCTGGTGCGGCACGTTGCCGAGGCCGACGATGTAGTTGTAGAAGTTGCGCCGCAGGTCGAACTTGAAGAGGTACTCCCCGTCGAGGGGGAAGTAGTGCCGCACCGCGAGGCCGCCCCGCGAGCCGAACGGCAGGTCGTCGCTGGTGCGGTAGTCCTGGTCCTCGAGGTTGGGCACCTGGTAGTTGGCGGACCGCGACGTCAGGCCGGGGTCGCCGACGGCGAGCTGGCTGATGCGCCGAGCCGCCGTCAGGTAGCGCTCCATCAGGGTCGTCGAGACCGACAGCACCTCGGCGTTGTTGTCGAAGCCCTCGGCGTCGGCGTCGTCCGGCGGCAGCAGCTCCGCGATGTCGACGTCGATGCCCAGCAGGTCGCGCACGGCGTTGCGGTACTCGGCGCGGTTCAGCCGGTGCGCGGTCATCGGCCGCCCCACGGGCGGACGGTCGGCGGCGGCGCGGTCGAGCTCGGTCTCGAGCCACGAAACCAAGGAGACGCGGACGGCGTCGTCCGGCCGCCGCACCTGCGGCGGCGGCATCAGCCCGCCCCGCACCTTCCGCACCACCCGCTCGAGGATGTCGGCATGGGCGCCGACGTCCGTCATGTCGACGCCCTGCAGCGAGACCGGCACGGTGCCGCGCTCGAAGCCGGCGTCGCTGTGGCAGGCGATGCAGTACCGGTTCACGAACTCACGCGCCGATGCCCCGTCGGAAACCGCCTGGGCATGGCTCGCCGGCGGTGCGAGGGCGCCCAGCAGCACGGCGGCGCCGACTCCGCCCGTCACCTTGAACAGCCACGACATGGTCACGACCCTCCCGTCCCGAAGAACGTGCTGCCAGCGGCAGCGGAAGAAGCGCGCCGAACGACACACACCGCCTTTTTTAGCCGATGGGCACACCCTATGCCGATCCGCCAGCCGTTGTCAACGCTTCGCGCGCGTGAACGCGGCCGTGGGGGCGCGCCAAGCCAGAGCGATTTTCGGGGCAGGCAAGCCGGGCAGGCCAGACTCGACGAGACGAGCGGGAGGCGGCATTCCCCCTGCGCGCCGCCGGCGCCTGCGTCGCCCACGCGACGGCACCCGCGCCGCCTGAAGAGTTCCTGAACAGTTCCTGACGAATCGCGGATGGCGCCGTGATGTCCGCCGGGCTCGCCGCGTCGGCGTCATTCGGGGAGGGCTCGCCGGAGCGACCGGCCGAGCACGCGCCACGAGAGCACGAGCGAGGTCACGCACAGCGCGGTTCCGCCCAGCATGAAGGTGATGACGACGATGTCCCAGAGGGGGCGGTTGTCGTAGAGCCACGGGAAGTTGAGCGAGTGCAGGCCGCTGTAGAGCCAGCGGCCGACCCAGCGGCGGTTGCTGTACTGCCCGACCACGCGGGCAGTCGCGGGATCGATGTAGTACCGGGTCGCCGCGTCGTCGTGCAACTGCGCCAGAATCACCGGCAAGGGCCGGGCGCGGCGGCGATCGAGGTAGTACCGGTCGTAGCGGTCGAGAAGGCGGGTCTCGACGGCGTCGGCGTCGGGCGCGACACGCCGTACGATCCGGGCGATCGCGTCGTGGGAGAACCGGTCCACCCGGCGGCCGTCGATCCCGAACATCACCGTGGCGCCGTCGCCGAGACGGGCGGCGTACAGCGGCCGGCCGTCGAACGCGGTCAGCTCGACCGCCTTGACCTCCAGATCGGGATGCCGCGCAAGCAGATCCCGCGGGCTCAGGGCGGCGAAATCGTCCAGCGCGACATCGCCCCGCAGCGCCTCCGCCAGGCTCGGCCCGCCGCCGGCCGGTCCGCGCGGCGTCGCGGACGGGAACGGGTCGAGCGACAGCATGCCGCTGAACGCCCAGGTCGCGGTCGCGACCCCGAAGATCAACCCCAGGATCGCGTGCCACCACTGCTGGCCCCGATAGGGCAGCCGGGCCGGGCGTCCGTCCTGGCGATACCGCCGGCCCGGCGAGTACCGCGACACCGCCACCACGAGCCCGATGAGCGCCAGCACGGTGCCGATGCCGGACGTCCAGATCACGAACCGGATCCAGACCGTCTGGTGCTGCCGGATGGCGGTGAAGTAGATCCAGTGGGGGATTGCGCTGACCCAGGCCCCCAACCGCGAGGCGGTCGTGGTGTACTGCAGCACCTCGCCCGTCTCGCCGATGTAGAGCTGCTCGCCGTTGGGCCAGGAGTACTTCCAGAGCGGCCGTTCGTTGCGCAACGCCCCCTGGACGGTCCACTGGTCCACCTCGAGCACCGGTTCCACGACTCCGTCCCGTACGCGCTGGCCCGTCCAGGCCTCGGCCGCCCGGTCGCGCATGCCGGCGGACACGTCGCCTCGCTCCTTGCCCGTGTCGGCATAGACCACCAGCCGGCCGCCCCTCCCGCCGCGGTAGGCGGGCCGTCCGTCCACCGTCGTCAGGCGAACCTGATCGGGCCGCCGGGGGTCGAGCAGGAGCGTCCGGGCCGCGGCCTGGGGGGTGAGGGTCACCTGCCCGGCGTCGAGCGCCGGCGCCCGGGCCAGCCGATCGGCCTCGGTCACGCCGGGGAAGCCCCAGTACATCATCCCGATGCCGGACGGGAACCACAGCAGGAAGAGGAGGCAGAGCGCCGCCCCCACCCACCGGTGCACGAAGATCAGGGCGCGCAGCATCGCATCGTCACCCGCGGGTGGTCCTGGTCCGAGCCGAGACGACCGCTCGGCCACGCGACGACCGAACTCGGAGACCGGCATCACCAGGGTGCGGTCCGGCCCCGGCCGGGATCTCCCGGACGTCCGCCTCGCGGTAGTTGCCCACCCCGAGGGTGAAGAGCTCGCAGAGCTCCCGGGCGAGATTCTCGTTGTGTCGCTCGCCGGTCATCTCCTCCTGTCGAGATAGAGCATCATGGCGGAGTCGTGCAGCTCGGCGTTCAAGAGCCATCGGAAGTTGCCCAGCCCGTGGCGTCGAAATCACCGAGGCCGGCCCGCGCGTCCCCAGGAGCGCGTGGATCGAGCGGCTCACCTCGATCGCGGGCGCGGGAGACGGCCCGGCGTCATCTGGGCCGACACGGTACCGTCCTCGGTGGAAGAACCCTAACCGCTTCGTGCTGGAGACGAACCTTAAGATTTCGTGAAGAGCGCGAGTTCCATCACATCCCGCGCCTGACGCCCAGGCCATGCCCCCCCTCGCGGCCGGAAACGCACGAGGGCCGTGCGATCGGTCTATCGCACGGCCCCCTGGTCACACTCGGACGGCGCTGCAGGCGGTCCTACTGCTGCTGCGTCGTCTCCGCCGCCGCCTCGTCGTCGATCAGGTACGACAGCGCGGTGAACATCATCTCCTCGTCGGTCTGCTCGCCCCACCGCACCTCGGCCGTCGGGTCCGGGTTCGAGCGGTTGGCGGCCGAGTTGTCGTACCAGGCCGAGGCATGGATCTTCGAGCCGCCGGGCAGGGCCAGCGGCTCGTCGAAGATGTAGTCGATCTGCCAGTTGAAGTCGTAGTCGGGCACCGAGAGAATCGTCTCGCGACGGCCGTCCGGATACTCGGCCTCGTACTCCCAGCGCACCCCGCGCAGGTGCGAGTGCGGCAACAGGTTCAGCAGCTTCACGTCCCGGGTGAACGTCAGGTCCGCGTCGATCCTGTAGTCGGCGGCGCCGGGGGGGATCACGAACCGCCCGTGGGTGATGGCGCCGTCCCACACCTGCTGCCGGGGCGGCGTGTCGGTGAAGACGAGGCCGATCCGGGTCTCGTCGACGTGGGGCTCGCCGGTCGGCGTGTAGTGCATCTCGAACACCAGCGTCGTGCCCGCCTCGAGCAGGCGCGCGGTGCCGGGCTGGAACACCGACACCCCGTCGTTCCCCACCGTGGTGCCGCCGAGGGGGTCGCCCTTCCCCCGGCCCTCGAGCTGCGCGACCCCGGGGTTCCACTCGATCTCCTCGCCCGGCAGGATGTCCCAGTCGAGGCGGAAGCCGGGATCGACCCGGCGCCGGGCCTCCCGCTCCTCGGGGGTCCGGTCGGCCCGCGCGGTGACGATGACGTGGTGGACGGCGGCCGGCGCGCCGGGCCGTACCTGCACCGCGGTCACCCACTTGTCCTCGGTCAGGTTCGTGGGCACCTCGAAGTAGGTGTAGTCGACGGTCCCCTCCGGCGGCACGTCGAACGGGGGAATGGCGAAGACCGCGTCCGGCTCGCCGATGGTCCACTCGCTGTCCGCGTAGGCGGGCAGGGGCGGCTGCAGGGCGCGGTCGCCGCGCGGCGCCCCGCCGTCGGCCCAGGCCGCGATGGTGGCGATGGCCTCGTCGCTCAGGCTGCGGTCGTTGGCCCAGGCACCGACCGCGGGGTCGGCGTCCCACGGCGGCATCTCGCGGTCGACGACCTTCCGGCGGATCGCGCGGGCCCAGGGCCGGGCGTCCTCGTAGGTCAGCAGCGACATCGGGGCCACCTGACCGGGCCGGTGACAGGTCGTGCAGCTCTCGTAGAAGATGGGCGCCACGTGCTCGGTGAACGTGACCGTCTCCCCCTCCGGCTGCGCGGCGGCCGGCGACGACGGTCCGATCAGGGCGAGGGCGGTCAGAACAGTACCTGCGGCAACGACTCGCATGAGGCTCCTCCGAATGGAACGATGAGAACAGGGCATGGACCGGATACGGGACGACGGCGCGGGCCGGGCCGACCCGTACGCGACTCGTCAGTCCCTGTGACGATCCGACCAGCGTCGAAGTTCCGGCGGTCACCGTTCCTTCGGGGCGGGATGTCGGTGACGACTCGTCCGTTGGCATCGACTTCGGAGACCTCCTGCTGTCACCGTTCCCTCGGGGCGGGATGTCGGTGACGACGGAGGCCAGTCGGCCCGACCTCGGTGTTGGCCGAATCCAAGCGGGGCCGCTCGCTCGCCCCGACGCACGGATCGTCGTCGACGATCTGCTTCCCTGACTCCGAGACGTGGCACAGCTCGCGCCGCGCCGGCGCCCCCGGGCGGACCTCGAACGTCTCAGAGCCGCCACGCCGGCAGGACCGTCGGGTTCACGTGGATGGGTACGACCAGGCTGATGCCGCCCCGGATGCCGAGCCGGTCCGTCAGGGTCTTCGAGGCCAGCGCTTCGGGCGCTCGGCGCGCTCGAGGGCCCGATTGATGCTCTCCCGCAGCTCCGGGTCCACGGGATCAGTCACGCAGTGCGATCAGCGGGTCCACGCGCGACGCGCGCCACGCCGGCAGCGCACAGGCGATCAGGGTGACCACACCGATGACGATGGGGACACTCGAGAACGTCACGAGGTCGAAGCGGGACACCCGAAACAGCAGCGCCTCGAGATAGCTGCCCATCGCAAGCGCGACGAGCAGGCCGCATGCCGTACCCACGGCCGCGATGCCTGCCCCATGTCGGAGGACCGTGGCGACGATATCGGAGCGGGTCGCGCCCAATGCCGTCCGTACGCCGAACTCGCGGGTGCGCTGGGTGACGAGATAGCTCATGATCGCGAACAGCCCTGCGCTCGTGAAGACGACGGCCACCGTCCCGAACACGAGAAACAGGAACGTCCACAGGCGACGTTGCCAAAGCGCCTCGTAGGCAATGCGATCGAAGGGCACGACGCGCTCGACGACGAAGTTCGCGTTGACCGATTCAAGCGTGCGCCGCACGGAGGTCGCCAGCAACGCCGGGTCGTTTCTCGTCGAGATCAGGAAACGCATGGTCTCCGCGGGAAACTGCCCGTGGTGGAAATAGATCTCGATGCCGCCGTCATCGGCCTGGTGCCATGTCGTGTCCGGAACGATGCCGATGACGGTCGTCCAGAAGTACGGATCGACGCCCCACCGCATTTGCTGCCCCAGGGGATGCTCGCCTTGAAAAAGGAGCTCGCCCGCCCGCCGGCTGAGGATCGCCACCGGCGGCGTCTCGAGCGTGTCGGTATCCGCGAAGTCGCGCCCGTCGAGAATGGACACGCCGAGCCTCGCGAAATACTCCGGCATGGCATTCGACGTTCGCACGGCGCCGCGATAGGCTGTCGCCGGCGTGTCCCGCCGGCGCGAATAGAGCTCGTAGACCGGGCGCTCTTCGGGCGCGTTCAGAAACGGAATCCTCGTGGCGGCGGTCACGGCGTGAACGCCGGGCAACATCTCCAGCGCGTCGCGCATTTGCCGAAACCCGCGCGCGTGCCGGGCGATGGTCTCCTCGCGCGTGGCGCTCAGCACGACGTCGCCCGTGACCGACGCGACGAGGGCACCGTCGGTGCGAATACCCGTGTCGACCCGGCCGAGGTGCAGCAGAGACCGCACCGTCAGACCCGTGCCAACGAGCAGCGCAACCGAGAGTGCGACCTGCACCACTATCAATTGCCGGCGCAATCGGGATGACGGACCGGTTTCGAGACCTCCCTTGTCGCCCTGCCGCAGCGCGTCGGCGAGATTGGGGCGCATGTGCCAAGCGAGCGATGTCGCGCCGATGACGAGCCCGGTTCCGACGCTGGCGCTAGCCGCGAACGCGATGGTCCGGCGATCGAGGCGGAACTGCATCCACGCGGGGAGATCCACCGGGATGAGGGCGTACAGGGCCGGAATGGCCGCGGCGGCAACGGCGACGCCCGCCGCGCCCCCGAGAAGCCCGTACATCAGGCCCTCGACGACGTGTCGGCGCATCAGGTGACCGGGTTCGGCACCGAGCGCGGTACGCACCGCGACCTCCTGCGCGCGGCCGGCCGCGCGCGCCACGAACAGGCCGCTCACGTTCACGCACCCGAGCAGGAAGAGCAGCACCGCCGCCGCCGTGACGCCGGAGACCCGGGATCCGAGCTGTCCGATCTCCGCCTCGCGCAGATGCCGAACGCGGATACGCGTGTCGCGATTCGTGGCCGGATACTCCTCCGCCAGCCGGCGGGCGATGGCATCCATGTCGGCCTGCGCCTGCGCGAGGGTCACCTCGGGCCGGCGGCGGGCGATCACGCCGTGCGAGTACAGGTCTCGCCGCTTCCACCAGACTTCCGTGATGACGTAGCGGCTCATGAGCGGCATCCACGCCTGGGCGCGATCGGGATAGTCGAACCGCGGCGGCAGCACGCCAATCACCTCGTGCGGGCGGCCGCGCATCCGGACCTGCCGGCCGATGACGTCCGGCGATCCGCCGAATGCGTCCTGCCACAGTCCATACCCCAGCACGACCTTGCGGAGGTCGCCTCCGTGCACGTTCTCGTCGTCGCGAAACGTGCGGCCCAGGATCGGCCGAACGCCGAGCGTCTCGAACAGCCGGGGCGTGGCAAAGGCGGTCCTGACCATCCGCGCCGGGCCGCGACCGGCGAGGTGCGTCTGCATTGAAACCCACGCCGCGATCCCGGAGAGACCCTGCGCCTGCCGCTGCCAGTCCTCGAAGTCGGGGAGGGAGGCGCCATGCAACGACTGCGGCGCGTCCCGGTTGAACGTGAAGACGCGAACCAGGCGATCGCTGTCGGCGTAGGGCAACGGTCGCAGCAGAATCGCGTCGAACAGGCTGAAGGCCACCGTGGCGAGGCCGAGGCTCAGCCCGAGCATCGCGGTAACGAGGAGCGCGAACAGCGGGCGCGGGAACCGAACGGCGTCGCGGACGTCGCGCCGGAGTCCCGACAGCCAAGCCCAGCCGCGGCCGTCACGCACCGCGTCCTTGTGGGCTTCGACGCCGCCGAACGTGGCGCGCGCCCGTCGACGCGCCTCCCGCGGCTCGACGCCCGCCTCGCGCACCAGTCGCTCCGCTTCCATGTCGAGATGGAAGCGGAACTCCTCGTCCATCCGCTGCTCGACCTCCTCCCGGAACAGCAGAAGGCGGAGACGGGCGCGGGCCGCGTACGCCCACCGCATCACGTGCTCCGCAGCACCGCGCCGAGACCCTCGGCGAAGCGCTCCCAACGGTCGATCTCGTCGCCGAGCGCCCGCCGGCCCGACGGCGTCAGCCGGTAGTAGCGCGCCCGCCGGTGGTTGTCGGTCGTTCCCCAGTCGCTGCCGATCAGCCCCTGCTTCTCGAGACGCTGGAGGGCCGGATACAGCGAGCCCTGGTTGACCTCGAGCACCCCCGAGGACATCTGCCGGATCCGCTGGCCGATGCCCCAACCGTGCATCGGCGCCAGCGAGAGCGTCTTGAGGATCACCAGGTCGAGTGAGCCTCGAAAATCGTCCTGTTTTCTAGCCATCTACAGGAACGATAGCCTGCAGCTTCTCTAGATGTCAAGAGGACCATCTCAACCACCAGGTCGGGCGCGCCCCGCACGTTCTCGCCGCCGCTCAGGTGATGCTCCACTTGACTCGGTGGACGGTGACGAAGATCGCGGCGGCGTGCGGCGTGTCGCTACGGTTCGTGCAGCGGGAGGCCACCAGGTAGCATCGCCCCCGCGTTGCCGAGGTAGGCCCCGGCGGCGACGCGCGCCGTCCATAGGTGTTAGGATCCGTGCCCGACACGGACGCTGGTAACCACTCGGGAAGGGGTAGAGAAGATGAGAACAGCGCTGCTCACCGTCGTCGTCAGCCTGGCGTTCAGCGGCTTGGCCTTCGCCCAGGACGACGCGCCGCCTCCCTGCGGGCCGGCCGGCGACCTCGCGATGGAATTCTCCACGAACGTAGCCGCCGACTCGCGCTGCTTCGAGATCCGCATGTACACGGCGGAGCCCGAGATGGACGGCAAGGGCGGCATCGACAATCTGCACCGGCGCTTCCGCGAGGGCGAGGCGGCGCTGTTCGAGAAGCATGGCGCCGAGATCGTCTGGTCCTGGCAGAGCCTCGACAATCCGAATACGCTGATCTGGATGCTGGCCTACCGCGACCGCGCCCATCGCGACCAGGTGTTCGCGGACTTCCGTGCGGACCCCGAGTGGCACGAGCTGCGCGCGAAGTACGAGGTGCCGCTCGACGCCGAGGTATTCATGATGAGCGCCACGGACTACTCCAAGTTCAAGTAGGCGCTGCCGGCCGTCAGGGACGGGTCCGGGCCCGGCGGGACCTGATGCCGCGCGGGACCCTCTACGCGCCGGCCCCGTGCCGCTCGGCGAAGTAGTCGACCTGCCCGTCGGGGCGCTCGCTGCGCAGGTAGGGGGCGGCCGGGTCCTTCGACGCGCCCCGCGCGGGCCCCCGGGCGAGGGCGGCGGCGCTGCAGACGGTGTCGGTGCCGAGGAAGGCATCGATCTGCTCCTCGGGCGGCAGCTCCAGGTAGACGCGGTCGTCGTCGACCTTGACCGGGAACGTCGTCAGCTCGTAGCCCTCTCCGCTCAGACAGGCGCCGGTCTCGAGGCCGAAGACCTTCTTGTGCAGGGGGCAGGCGACCTTCGGGGTCCCCTGCGCGTCGCCGACGATGCCGCGCGAGAGGACGAACGCCTGCTTGTGGGGGCACATGTTCTGCGTGGCGTACCACTCGCCGCGCGACGAGAAGTTGAACACCGCGATCTGCGTGCGGCCGTACTTGACGGCGGCGCCGCCGTCGGCGGGAAAGTCGGCGACGCGCCCCACGTTGACCCAGCGCTTGCCCGATGAGTCGCGCAACGCGCGCGTGCGTTCCTCGGCCGGCCGCGCGACGTCCTCGACGGGGATGAGCGACTTGTCCCAGTACTCGGGCCGCTGCTGCCCCCGCTCGTCGACGAACTCGATGCCGACCTCGGTCTCGTCGGTGTTCACGAACTGCCGGAACCTGCGGCGCAGCTCGGGGTTGTCGACGACCTCCTTCCACTCGCAGCGGTAGGTGTCGACGAGGTGGGCCATGCGGCGCTCGAGCTCGTCGCAGATGCCGAGCCTGTCGTCGATCACGACCTCGCGGAGGTAGTCGATGCCGCCCTCCATCTGCTCCAGCCACACGGACGTCCGGGTGAGGCGGTCGGCGGTCAGGATGTAGAACATGAGGAACCGGTCGATGTAGCGGATGGCGGTGTCCTCGTCGAGGTCGCTCGCCAGCAGGTCGGCGTGGCGGGGACGCATGCCGCCGTTGCCGCAGACGTACAGGTTGTAGCCGTCCTCGGTCGCGATGAGGCCGAAGTCCTTGCCCTGCGCCTCGGCGCACTCGCGCACGCAGCCCGACACCGCCGACTTGATCTTGTGCGGCGCGCGGATGCCCCGGTAGCGGTCTTCGACCCGGATCGCGAACTTCACCGAGTCCTGCACCCCGAAGCGGCACCAGGTGGTGCCGACGCAGCTCTTCACGGTGCGCAGGGCCTTGCCGTAGGCGTGGCCGCTCTCGAACCCGGCCCCGATCAGCTCCTCCCAGATGTCGGGCAACTGGTGGAGCTGGGCCCCGAACATGTCGACGCGCTGCCCGCCGGTGATCTTGGTGAAGAGGCCGTACTTCTTGGCGATGGCGCCGAGCGCGATGAGCTTGTCGGGGGTGATCTCGCCCCCCGGCACCCGCGGGATGACCGAGTAGACCCCGCCGCGCTGCATGTTGGCGAGGAAGCGGTCGTTGGTGTCCTGCAGGGTCTGGTGGGCGTCGCCGAGGATGTTTTCGTTCCACAGGCTCGCGAGCATCGAGCCGACGGCGGGCTTGCAGATCTCGCAGCCGTGGCCGCGGCCGTGCCCGGCGATGAGGTCGGCGAAGGTCCTGATCTCCTTGACCTTGACGATGTCCAGCAATTCCTGCCGCGTGTACGGGAAGTGCTCGCAGAGATCGTTGCCGACCTTCCGGCCCGCCGCCTCGAGCTCCTGCTTGAGGAGGTCGGTGACCAGCGGGAGGCAGCCACCGCAGCCGGTGCCGGCGCGCGTCGCCGCCTTGACGTCGCCCACCGTGGCGCAGTCGCCGTCGCGGACCGACGAGCAGATGTCGCCCTTGCTCACCCCGTTGCACTGGCACACCTGGGTCTCCGCCGGCATCTCCGTCGCCGACACCGCCACCCCGCCGCCCCCCGTGCCGAGCACGAAGGCCCCCGGCTCGGCGGGCAGCTCGGTGCCGTTCTTCGCGAGCATCATCAGGCTGCCGTAGTCGGACGCGTCGCCGACGAGGACACCGCCCACGAGCCGCTTGCCGTCGGGGCTGAACAGGAGCTTCTTGTAGACGCCGCCGAACGGGTCCTCGTAGGTCAGCGGCTTCGCGGCGTCCGCCCCCGCCTCGTGGTCGCCGAAGCTCGCCACGTCGACCCCCATCAGCTTGAGCTTGGTCGACAGGTCGGCCCCGGTGAAAACGCGCGACGAATCGCCGCCGAGCCGGGCGGCCAGCACCTCGGCCATCTCGTAGCCGGGGGCGACGAGGCCGTAGACCATCCCGCGGTGGCGCGCGACCTCGCCGATGGCGTGGATGTCGGGGTCGCTGGTCTCGAGGCGGTCGTCCACGACGACCCCGCCGCGTTCGGCCACCGCGAGACCGCACGCGCGGGCGAGCTCGTCGCGGGGGCGGATGCCGGCCGAGACGATGACCATGCCGACCTCGAGCTCGCCGCCGCCGTCGAAGGCCATGCCCTGGACCCGGCCGTTGCCGAGGATCGCCCTGGTGGCGGCGCCGACGCGCACCCGGACGCCGAGCTTCTCGATCTCCTCGACGAGCAGCCGGGACCCGGCATCGTCCACCTGCCTCGGCATCAGGCGCGGCATGAACTCGATGACGTGGGTCTCGAGGCCGAGGTCGTGGGCGGCCTTCGCCGCCTCGAGCCCGAGGAGCCCCCCGCCGATGACGGCGGCGCTCCGGACCCCCTCGGCGTAGGCGATGATGGCCTCGAGGTCCTCGATGGTGCGGTAGACGAAGACGCCTTTCTTGTCGACGCCGGGGATGGCCGGCACGAAGGGGGCCGAGCCGGTGGCCAGCACCACCCGGTCGTAGGGAATCTCCCGCCCCCACGCGGACCGCACGACCCGGGCCTTGCGGTCGACGGCCGTCGCGCGGTCGCCGACGTGCAGCTCGATGCCCTTCTCGTCGTACCAATCGGTGCTCGTCAGCATGAGCCGCGCCGGGTCGCGCTCGTCGAAGAACCGCGTCAGGCCGACGCGATCGTAGGCGGGGCGCGGCTCCTCGCAGAACGTCACGATGCGGTGCCGGCGGCCGGCGTCGAGCTCGACGAGCTTCTCGCAGAAGCGGTGGCCGACCATGCCGTTGCCGATGACGACGACGGTTTCGGGCCCGCCTGGGGACGACGCGCGCGCTGTATCTGCCATGCCGTTGTTCATCGCGCGGTTCAGGGACGCGAGAGCGCAGGGCGGAGACGGAACGCACGCTGTATCGATCATGCCGCTGTTCGCGACGGCGGTTTCCGGGCGGCTCGGGGACGGCGCGCGCGCCGCATCCCTCATGCCGCCGTCCATTGCGCGGTTGGACGACGCAGGGGAGCGAGCAGGATACGGAACGCGCGCTGTATCGGTCATGCCACTGCTCCTCTACACGCGCCCCACGTCGAAGGGGCGGGCCTTGCAGGACGGCTGCGTGGACGTGCCTCGTCTGCCATGCCGTTCCCTTCTTCCTCGACCTACACGGGTCCCACGTCGACGGCGCAGGCCTTGTAGGACGGCTGCTTGGAGTAAGGATCGAAGACGGCGTCCGTCAGCCGGTTCGTCGCCGCGTAGTGCATCGGCACGAACAGGTGCCCGGGTTGGACCGACCGGGTGACGAACGCGGTCGCCCTGATGCGGCCGCGGCGCGACCGGACCTCGACGCGCGCGTGCGGCCGGATGCCGCGCGCGCGCGCGTCGGCGGGGTTGATCTCGACGTACACGCCGTCGGGATAGAGCTTGCGCAGGACCGCCGACTTCGCGGTGCGCGTCTGCGTATGCCACTGCGCGGCGGTGCCGCGGCCGGTGAGGAGCAGGAACGGGTAGCGCTCGCCCGGCGCCTCGGGCAGCGGGCGCGGCTCTTCGAAGAGGAACCGCGCGCGGCCGTCGGGGTGATGGAAGCGCCCGTCCTCGAACAGGCGCCGCTCCGACCCCGGCGCGGGCGTCGGGCCGCCGGCGGGGCAGGGCCACTGGATGCCACCCCGCTCGTCGAGCATCGCGTAGTCGGCGATGCCGGTGATGTCGCAGGGCTGGCCCGCCGACAGCCGCTTGAGGATCTGGAAGGTCGCCTCGGGAGACTCCCACTCGCGGAACTGCTCGCCGCAGCCCCAGTACTCGGCGACCAGCTTGAAGATGGCGAAGTCGGCCAGCGCCTCGCCGGGGGCCGCCGCCACCTTCCTGATGGTGCCGATGCGCCGCTCCGAGTTGATGAAGGTGCCGTCCTTCTCGCCCCACGCCGCCGCCGGCAGCACGAGGTCGGCCATGCGCGCGGTCTCCGTCGACGCGTACATGTCCTGGACGACGAGGAAGTCGAGGCGCCCGAGGATGTCGCGCACCTGCGACTGGTTGATCCACGAGTGCGCGGTGTTGGTGGCGACGACCCAGAGCCCCTTGATGCGCTGCTCGAGGATGCCCTTGACGATCTCGTGGTACGACCAGCTCGCCTCGCGGGGAATCACGCCGGGGTCGATGCCGAGCACCCCGGCGACCTTCGCGCGGTCGCCGGCGGCGGCGAAGTCGTGGCCGCCCAGCAGGTTCGTGGTATTGCTGAACAGGCGCGACCCCATCGCGTTGCACTGCCCGGTGATGGAGTTGGCGCCGGTGCCGGGCCGGCCCATGTTGCCGGTCAGCAGCGCGAGGTCGATGACGGCCTGCGCGGTGCGCACCCCCTGGTAGCTCTGGTTGACGCCCATCGTCCACCAGAAGGACACCCGTTCTCCCGCGTGGATGGTCGCCGCGAGGCGCTCGATCTCGCGCGGCTCGAGCCCGGTGTCGGCGGCCGTGCGGTCGAGCGTGAACTGTTGCACGAAGGCGGCGTAGTCGTCGTAGCCGCTCGTGTGGGCCTCGACGTAGCCGGCGTCGACCCAGCCGCGCTCGATCAGGATGCGCGCGACCCCGTAGAGCAGCGACTGGTCCGACTTGGGCCGCAGCGGCAGGTGCTGCGCGGCCTGCATGGAGGTCTCGGTGAACCGGGGGTCGACGACGACGACGGCGGGGTTGCGGCGGTTCCGCAGCACGCGCTCCCACAGGATGGGGTGGGCGATGCACGGGTTCGCGCCGACGAACACGATGACGTCCGACTCCTCGAAGTCCCGGTAGGTGTAGGGCGGGGCGTCGAACCCGAACGCCTGCTTGTAGGCGACGACCGACGTCGCCATGCACTGCCGGGTGTTGCCGTCGCCGTGCAGCATGCCCATGCCGAACTTGGCGAGGGCGCCGAGCAGCGCCATCTCCTCGGTCGGCATCTGGCCGGTGCTGAGGAACGCCAGCGACTCGGCCCCGTGGCGGACCTGGATGGCCTTGAGCCGCTCGACCATCGTGCCGAGCGCCGCGTCCCAGCTCACCGGCCGCTGGTTGCCGCCGGCGTCACGCAGGAGCGGGGTGGTGGCGCGGTCGGGCGCGTCGAGCACCGTCAGCGCCTCCCAGCCCTTCGGGCAGGCGGTGCCGCGGTTCACCGGATACGCGGGCGACGGCGTGAGGTTCACGGCGGCGCCGTCCTTCAGGTGGACGGTGAGGCGGCAGCCGGTGGAGCAGTAGCCGCACACCAGGTCGGCGGTGGCGTCGGGCTTGTGCCTGACCGGTACCTGCCCGAGGCCGAACCCGCCCGGCGTCCGAACGAGGTCGCGGGTGAGATGCCCGTCGCGTTGGCGCAGCATGTCACACCCCTCCCGCCATCCGCCCGCGGCCGAATCCGCCCGGCGTCCGAACCAGGTTGCGGGCCACGAGCCTGCGCCGTAGAACGGTGCAGACTCCTCGCAGGGTTGGTTGGGCGGCAAGCGAAGCCGTAGGCGACGCTCTCCGGGCCAGGTGCCCGTAGCGCTGGGGCACCATCGTCAGACCCCTCCCGGCATCTTCGGCGACGCCACGGCCGCGAAGAACAGGTAGCGTTCGAGAAGCTCGCCGGCCAGGCACGCGACGAAGAGCATCGCCACCAACGGGGCGAGCACGACCACCTCGCCGGCCGGGGTCCGGCTCAGCAGCACGAGGGCCGGCATCGCGACCCCGCCCACGACGCCCGCCGCGAAACGGGCCGCCGTCACCTGCGACAGGGCGCCGCACATCAGCAGCGCCGTCCGCTTGAGCGAGGTGGTGGACCTCGCCGCGAGGTGGCGGAAGAGCGCGGCCTCGAAGACCAGCTTGAACGCAGCGGCGGCGATGAGGGCGCGGCACAGCACCGGCCCGTAGCGCTCGAGCGCCGCTGCCGACGCCGCGCTCTCGGTCCACGCCGCGGTGACCATCAGCGAGAGCCACGCGGCGGCCAGCCCCAGCACCGCGGCGGTGAGCAGGAACCTGCACCCCGTCGACCACCCGTTCCAGAAGTCCTTCTGCGTGAACTGGTAGACCATCACCGAGCAGCCGATGCCGGCCACCCCGAAGCCGGCTACGGTCCATCCGAGCCACGGCGGCGCCGTCCCCCGCGCCGAGAGGAGGTGCGCGCCGACCCACGGCCACGCGGCGTAGGTCACGGCCAGCCCCGCGAAGAGGCCGAACGCGACGATCTCGCGGCTCAGCCACGAGTGCCGCAGCCCGATGACGGCCCGGTAGGCGTACCGCGGGCGCCCCAGGTGAAGGACGCTCACCGCCAGGGCGAGCAGGCCGAACACGAGGGCGCTGGCGCTGTGCAGCGGCCGGATGCTCGCCATGAGCGCCGACGGCGCCACCAGCCCCAGCACCTGCTCCACGAGGAAGGCGCCGACCGACATCTGCGTCAGCGCGAGCATCACGATGAGGGGCCAGTGCGGCGCGGTGGGGCTCACCGAGTAGTAGTCGGCCGGCATCATGTTGCGCGGCAGGACCCGCGCCGTCCGGTATGTCGTCGTGGGCAGCGTGATCCCCGGCTCGGGGGCCCCCGGCACGAAGAGGTTCGTCTCGGACTCCTCCACCACCTGATCGACGTCCACCACCCGGATGCCGATGGCCTCGCCCGGGCACGACTGGACGCACGCGGGGGCCTCCCCCTCCGCGAGCCGGTCGCTGCACATGTCGCACTTCCGGACGATGCCCTTCGCCGCGCTGTACTTCGGGGCGTCGTAGGGGCAGGCCAGCGTGCAGTACTGGCACCCGAAGCACTGGTCGTCGAGGTGCTTCACGATGCCCGTCGCCGGGTCCTTCTCGTAGGCGTCGACCGGGCACGCGTGCATGCACGCCGGGTCCAGGCAGTGGTGGCAGGCGGTCGTCACGTGCTGCAGCACCGGCTCGCCTTCCCCGCCGCCGTGCAGGAGCCCCACGTCGCGCCACGACTCGTCGTCCTCGAGCCCGTTCATCGCGTGACAGGCGGCGACGCAGGACTTGCACCCCGAGCAGGCGTCGAGATCGACCTCGAAGGCGTACTGCCGGCCTTCACCGGGCGGCGTCGCCGGCATGAGGGCCGAGTAGCGACCGCCGGCCGCCGGCGCACCGGACCCCACCGCCTCGTCGTGCGCCTGCGCGAACCGGTCGACCGCCGTCTCGCCCCCCGCTGCCCCGTCGGCCGCGCGCGCCAACCAGTCGGCAGCCGGCGTGTCGTCGGGTCCAAGCACGGGCACGCCGTCTCCGGTGCCGGGGCGACCCCTCCCGCCGCGGTCCGAGCCGCGCGCGCCCACCAGTTGCTCCACATCCATTCCCAACGACACCGGTGCGCCGGCCGCCTCCTGCGCGAGTCCGCGCCCGCCGGCCGCCACCGGCTGACGCTGCAGGCGCAGGTAGTAGTCGACCACCGTCGCGCGAACAGGTGCATTGGCCATGGCCCCGCCTACCCCGCCGCCTCGACCGCGCCGCGCGCGCCCGGCAGCGCGCCGTAGCGCTCGGCCAGCGCCGCATCGAGCGCCTCGCGCGCATCGGTCTCCGTCGCCGGGTCGAACCGCACCGCGAACGTCGCCAACGCGACCAGGGTGACCAGCGCGCCCAGCACGAAGAACGCCGTCGGCCACGGAATCGCGCCCCGGAACAGGAACCCGGCCGCCACCGCACCCGCGTTGCCCCCCGCGCCGACGATGCCCGCGACCGAGCCCAGCGCCTTCTTGTTGATGAACGGCACGACCGAGTACGTCGCCCCCTCCGCCATCTGCACGCACAGGCTGAACACGACGAGGGCGGGCAGGGCCATCGCCAGCACCGACATCTGCGAGAAGAGCATCAGCGCGAGGCCTTCCGCCAAGAGCACCATGAACAGCCACCGCACCCGGCCGGTCAGGCCCCAGCGCCGCCCGAACCGATCGCCGAACACACCGCCGAGGGTGCGCGCGAAGACGTTCATCAGGCCGAAGAGCATCGCCGCCGCGCCCGCCCACTGCACCGCCTGAATCGCCCCCATCGACTGGAAGAAGTCGAAGTAGTCGATGAAGTAGAGGGCCAGCACGTTGTTGACGGTCAGCTCGATACCGAAGCACGCGCCGTAGATGAGGAAGAGCGCCCACACCCGCGGGTCCCGCGTCGCGGCCGCGAACGATCCCTTGACGGTCTGCTTCGGCGGCAGCTTGCCAGCCGCCCGCAGCGCCTTGTAGTTGCCCTCGGGCGCGTCCTGGGTCAGGAAGTAGTAGGCCACCCCCACGAGCGCGCACATCGCGCCCGCGAGGACCATCGCCACGCGCCACGCCGCCGCGTCGCTCAGCCCGATGCCGGGCAGGAACTGCACGTTCGTGAACGGGATGTACGCCCCGACGGTGAGGATGCCCAGCACGATGGGCATCACGAGCTGGGTGACGCCGCCGCCGAGGTTCCCCCATCCCGCCGTCGTCGCGTTAGCGGTACCGACCACGTTGGGCGCGAACATCACCGAGGTGTGGTACTGCGTGATGACGAAGGACGCGCCGATGACGCCGATCAGCAGCCGGAAGACGAGGAAGGCCTCGAAGTCCTGCGCGAGGCCGATGCCCATGACCGGGAGCGATCCCACGATGAGCAGCCACGTGTAGGCGAGCCTCGGGCCGATGCGGTCGCACAGCCATCCGATCAACAGCCGCGCCACGACCGTGATCGACACCGAACCGATGACCAACCAGCCTATCTGCGACTGCGTCAGGGCCATCTCGTCGCGCACGACCTTCATGAGCGGCGCGATGCCGAACCACGCGAAGAAGCAAAGGAAGAACGCGAACCACGTCATGTGGAACGCGCGCATCTGCGGTGTCGACACGCTGAACAGTCGAATGCGCGTCGCCTTGCCGTTGACTTCCACTACCGCCTCCGTTCCTGCCGGCCCCGGGGCTCGACGCCCGCTGCTTCCAGCGGGGTCCTCGCCTCGGCCGGGCTGCGCCCGCGCCGAAGCGTCCAATACGCCGCCGCGAGCCTGACCGCCTCTCGCGTCCCCCCGAACGGGCCCGCCGACGCGGCGCCGGCGTCCGGGCAGTCTCCAGCATGCTCGTAGCAAGAACGGGGCCAAGAGGCGTCACGGGAGCGAGCGACGCAGAAATCGCGCAAGAAGCGGGGGGTTCCGGCAACGCGGAGCCGCAGGGGGCGCTGGGGAGAGACGAGGATTCCCCACATCCCTGTTGCCGAATCGCCGACGAGCCACACAATTGTGCGGGCGATTTGGACATCAGGCCGGCATCGAAGCGTGGCGACGACCCGTCGACGGCAGGAATCGACAATTTCGTGTCATGCGGTGTCGCGTGACAGACAACGCCCGCCCCCGGGACATGGTTCCGCGGCGATCGGGCTCCCCCACATCGCGCGGGAAATCGCCGAGGACGCCATTCCCTGTCCGGCCGGCCTCCGCGCCGCTCCGCGCCCCCGCGCGCGATCCTCCCCGGGCTGACGATGGGCTCGCAGCTCCGCCTGCGGGCGGAGGGCCGCGACGACTCGGATTCGACGAGTCCCGGGCCGGGAACGACGAGGGGTTCGTGCTGTCCCGGTTCCGGTGGGACCTGACGTGGGAGCCGACCGGGCACGTGACAGGAGTCGTGGAGCTGCAGACCCTGGTCGGCTTCTAGTGGTGTGTCCGCGAAATGGCTTTACATGGCACCGCCGTGGTCGACAAGGCCCGAAAACCCCCGATTTTCGGGCGCCAACCGCCGTCTGGCCCACGGAAGCTGAACTGTAAAGTCATTCCAGGGACACACCACTAGTCGCCGGGGCGAAGACGGCGCATGATCGTCCTGACCAGGAGGGGGAACACGCCCAGCAGCACGAAGGCGGCGAGGACCTGCGGCGAGACGATGCCGCCGAGGCCGCGCTCGGCGAGGAGCTGAAGGTCCGGTACCGCCGACCCGGCGTAGACATAGACGGCGGTGCCCGGCAGCATGCCGACCTGGCTCACCCACCAGAAGGTGGCGGCGCGGAGCGGGGTGAGCCCCATGACGAGGTTGATCACGAAGAACGGGACCGCCGGAATCAGGCGCAACGTGAAGAGATACACGGCCCCGTCCCTGGCCAGCGCCTCGTTGAACACGCGCAGCCGGTCGCCGAACCGGGACTGGACGGCGTCCCTGAACACGTACCGGCTCAGGAGGAACGCGAGCGAGGCGCCGGTCGTGGACGCGAAGCTGACGAGGACGACGGCCCGCAGGAAGTCGAAGTACCAGCCGAAGACGAGGGTCAACACCGCCGCGCCGGGCAGCGACAGGCCGGTCACCGCGACGTAGACGAGGAACGCGGCGCCGTAGACCAGCCAGGGATGGTCCTGCTGGAACACGCGCAACGCCGCCTCCTGCTCGGCGATGGCCGCGAGCGAGAGCGCATCGCCGAACCGCAGGTAGGCGGCGACGGCCACCGCCGCCACCGCGAGCAGAACGGCCAGCCGGGCCCTCGGGCTGGTCGTGCCGGTGGGCGAGGCCGCGGCTCCGGCGGCCGGAGAGACGGCGTCGGTCATGGGGCGCTCCACGTCAGAAGACGAACGACCCGAACCGCAGCAGGTGGGTCAGGTTGGAGATCGCCGTCGACCTCGGGCGCTTGAAGTAGAACCTCTTGCCCTGCGGCTCGTCACTCACGTGGTAGGCCTCCCACCGCTCCTGGCCAAGAGCGTTCAACTGCTCGTCGAGGGTCCCGAGGTCGGCATGGGGCACGAGGAGGGTCCGGTACTCGATGGCCCAGATCTCGCTGATCTCGTCCGCCGACAGCTCGCCGATGGCCTGGGCCCGGTTTCGCGCTTCGTCCAGCACGTCCTGGGCGTCTCCCCGCAGGTCTTCCAGCGCCGCCTCGCGGCAACCGGGCGCGAACACGAGGGCGGCCAACAACGGGATCAACGCGGTTCGCATGGTGGAGACCCTCCCTGCTATTCTCAGTATCGTCCCGGCACCGCGAAAAAGGCAACGGCGGCCGCCCCGAACCGGCACGACAGAGGACCGACATGACCGACCGCGCTTCGACCACTACCGCGATCCTGCTCGCGATCGCCTGCCTTCCGGCCGCCGCCGCGGCCCAGGCCCCGCCCGAATCCGACGTGAAGGCCGAGGTGCGCGCCGCCTGGGACGCCTACATCGAGGCGTTCTCGGCCGGGCGGACCGACGTCATCGCCAGCGAGGTATACGCGGCCCCGTCGTTCCAGCTCGGCGCGGCCGGCGCGGCGGTGCGGTCGGAGGCGGCGGAGACGCGGGCCGCGTTCGACGCCGTCCACCGGCAGCTTGCCCCCGAGCGCTACGACCGCTCCGAGACGGACCGGGCCGAGATCTGCGTCATCAACCCGGCCACGGCGCTGCTGAGCGCGCACTTCACCCGCTACCGCACCGACGGCAGCGTGCTGTCGCGGGGCGCGTCGAGCTACCTCTTCGCCCGGCTCGACGGCGGCTGGCGCATTCTCGCGATAATGGCCAACCCGGCCGGGAAGCTGATCGTCTGTGACTGAGCGCCGCCACGCCGGTCCGACGCCCGCGCGGTTCGACTGGCGGGCGCCCGCCCTGGTGATGGCGGCGGCCTGCGCGATCGCCGTCGTCGGTTTCGGCGCGCGCTCGATCTTCGGGCTGTTCCTCGAACCGATGTCCGCGGCCCGGGGGTGGGGACGCGAGACCTTCGCCCTCGCGCTGGCGATACAGAATCTCGTGTGGGGTGCGAGCCTGCCCGTCGCCGGCGCCCTGAGCGACCGCTTCGGACCGTCCCGCGTGCTGGCGGCGGGCGCGGTGGTCTACGCCGTCGGCATCCGGGCAATGGCCTATGCCGAAAGCCCCACCCTGCTGCAGTTGACGGCGGGGATCCTGGTGGGGGTCGGCGTGGCCTTCACCGCGTTCACCATCGCGCTGGCGGCGATGGCGAAGGTCGTGGGTCCGGAGCGGCGCTCGCTGGCCCTCGGGCTGGGGACCGCGGCCGGATCGTTCGGGCAGGTCGTCTTCTCGCCGCTGGGGCAGGCGCTCATCGCCGCCCACGGGTGGGAGGCGGCCCTCGTGAGCCTGTCGGCCACCGTGATCGTCATCGCGCCGCTGGCGATGCTGCTGCCGGGGGTCGGGAAGCGGCCGGGCGCGGCGGGCCCGGCCGCGAGGGGACCGGGCGCAACGGAGTCGGCCGAGGCGGAGTCGGCCGCGACCGGACCGGAGCAGTCGCTCGGGGCCGCCGTGCGCGAGGCGATGGGTCACCGCGGGTACGGCCTGCTGACCGCCGGCTTCTTCGTCTGCGGGTTCCACGTGGCGTTCATCACGGTCCACTTCCCCGCCTACGTCCTCGACCTCGGCCTGCCCGCCGCGGTCGGAGCCGGCGCCATCGCGGTCATCGGCCTGTTCAACATCGTCGGCTCGCTCGCGTCCGGAGCCATCGGCCAGCGCTGGAGCCGGAAGTACGGGCTCAGCGCCATCTACTCGCTGCGGGCGGTCGCGATCACCGCGTTGCTGCTCGCGCCCAAGACCACCGGGGTGATCTACGCGTTCTCCGCCGCCATGGGCCTGCTGTGGCTGTCGACGGTGCCCCTGACCACGGGCATCGTGGGCCGCATCTTCGGGCTGCGCTACCTCGCGACGCTGTTCGGCTTGGTCTTCCTGAGCCACCAGCTCGGCAGCTTCCTCGGCGTCTGGCTGGGCGGCCGGCTCTTCGACGCCACCGGGTCGTACGACGCCATCTGGTGGGCCGGCGTCGTCCTCGGCCTCGCCGCCGCGCTCGTTCATCTGCCGATCGATGACCGGCCGGTCGAGCGCTACCGCGCCGCGGCGCCGGTCGCTTCCGGGCCGGCTCCGGGCTATTGACATTGGCGGCCCGTTCGCGGACCCCGCGTCGCGCCGCGCCCGCCGGGCGCGGCGAGGGTTCGCGCCCTGGAGCGGTGCAGGCCGCCTGGCAGGATGGTCGGTACCGTCGTGACCAACAGGAACTGCGCGTGGCCTGGTCGGAGCACTGGCCGAACTCGGCCGGGCCGCGTTGACAGACGACCTGCAGGTTCCCCGAGACGGCGAGCGGCCCGCCGACGGCGTCGATCTGGAACCTGACCGCCCGCGACCGCTCGTTCGACAAACAGGCGCGACCCGCTTGAGCGTGCCCGCCAACCGATCGCGGTCCAAGAGCGGTAGACGAAGGCGCCTGCACGTTCCGACGGTCGATGGCCGAAGCTGATCCCGGCCAGCATCGCCGGCGGTCAACCGGCCGTCGCCTTCCCCGGCCGCTCGCCCGACGGCACCGACCGCAGGCGTGCGCCGCCGTCCCGCACCGTCGCCGCCGGGACGTCCCGCGCCTCGACGTCGACGGGATCGGGCGTTTTCAGCCCCTCCGCGGCGCCGGTGCCGGCGCCGAGGTCGGCGAGGCGCCCCGCCGAGACC
The DNA here is from genome assembly GCA_965207675.1 of Vicinamibacterales bacterium. Taxonomy (GTDB): domain Bacteria; phylum Acidobacteriota; class Vicinamibacteria; order Vicinamibacterales; family UBA8438; genus JAJEEA01. The sequence continues at coordinate 379,514 of CBDBMY010000010.1, read as the reverse complement.
ATCACCCGCGACCGGTAGGCGCCCACGCCGTCGTTGAACGAGCGGACGGCCTTGGCGAGCCCCTTCCCCATCGCGTCCAGGTCGTTCCCGAGCCGGGCCAGGCGCACGTGAAGCTCTCCCGCGGTCTTCAGGATCTCGTCGGCGTTGCGCTGCACGTCCTGCCGCTCCCACGCCATCGCCACCGTCCGCAGGAACGCGATGAGCAGCCCCGGCGTCGTGATGAGGACCTTGTGCTCCGCCCACACCCGCTGCCAGAGCTCGCCGTCGACGTCCACGGCAGCGTCCAGCATCGGGTCCGTCGGCACGTACATCAGCACGAAGCCCGGCGAGTCGCGCCAGTACCGCGAGTAGTCGCGGCGGCCCAGCGCCTTCGCGTGTGCGCGCAGCGCCGCCGCGTGCGCCTCGAGCGCCTCCTTCCGCTCCGCCGCGCTGGCCGCCTCCACGGCCCGGCGATAGGCATCGAGCGGCGCCTTGGCGTCGATCACGACGTTCGCGCCGCCCGGCACCGACACCACCACGTCGGGCCGCAACCGGGCCTCGCCTCCCGTGGTCGCCTGCTCGGTGAAGTCCACGTGCCGCGAGACGCCCGCCGCCTCGATGGCGTTCCGCAGGTGCTGCTCGCCCCACGCGCCGCGCATCCTCGCGTTGCCGAGGACCCGCTGCAGCCGGCCCGTCTCCTCGGCCAGCCGGCCCACCTCCTGCGACGTCCGGGCCGAGCTCGCCGCCGCCGACCGCCGCAGGTGCTCCAGTTGCTCGCGAACGGGCTCGACCAGCGTCTTGACGACGGCGCCCGCGCCTTCCGCCTGCTGCGCGGCCAGCCCGCGGCACTCGTCGACGAACGCCGCCCGCGTCGAGGCCGTCACCTCCGCCGCGATGCCCTTGAACAGCATCGCGAACCCCTCGGTCTGCCTCCGTGCGTACCAGCCCGCCACGACGGCACCGAGGCCGAACCCGACGATCAACCCGAGCAAGGCCGCGGTTCCGCTGGTCATCCGATCTCCTCCTGCTCATCCGGAAGCCATCCGGCCGCGAAGGCGCCCCCACACGCCGCCGCCCGACTACGGCCTCTCGACCACGTGCCCCGGACGGGCGCCGGCCCATCCGCCGGACGTACCGCTGCATGCCGTTCCCTTGAGTCGAGGTCCCCAACCCCGCGCGCCCACCCATCCGTAGGATGCACTGCGAGCATGCCGCTTGCCTTCCGGGTCGAGGTCCGTCAACCCCCGTCGCGCTCGCCTATCCGCAGGACGTACCGCCGCAAGCCACCCTGCGCCCGTTGCCGCTGTCGCTTCCGGCGCCGACGGCCATCGTCGCGGTCAACCCTCACCCGCCGCGATCTCCCGATAGATCGCGTGGATCCGCTTCACCGATGCCGGCCACGAGAACGACCGGGCTCGGGCCAGGCCACGCGCCAGCAGCCGCTCGCGCAGCGCCGCGTCGTCGAGCGCCCTGCGCATGCCGTCGGCGATGTCGCGCGGCTCGTACGGATCGACCAGCACCGCCCCGTCGCCCACCACCTCCGGCAGCGCGGACACGTTGGACACCACGGCCGGCGTGCCGCTGGCCATGGCCTCGAGCGGCGGCAGGCCGAACCCCTCGTACAGTGAGGGAAAGACGAACACGTCGGCGAGCCGGTACAGCGCGGCCAGCACGCTCTCGGGCTGATAGCCGAGGAATCGGACGTGCGGGTGCAGGTTGTGGCGATGCACGGCGCGCCGCAGCGACGAGTAGCGCGAAGCGTCGTTGCCGGAGACGACCAGCTCGATGTCGTCGAGGCCGTCGCCGCGCAGCAGCGCGAACGCATCGATGAGCCGCTCGACGTTCTTGTGCGGCAGCACGTTGCCGCTGTACAGCACGAAGCGGCGCTGAAGCCGGTACCGCTCGCGCACGCGCGCGAGCTCCTCATCCCCGGGCTCCTCGAAGAACCGGTCGTCGACCGCGGCGTAGATGACCGTGACCTTCGAGGCCGGCACGTCGAAGAAGCGCAGGATGTCGTTCTTCGAGGCCTCCGAATCGGTCAGGATGCGGCTGGCGCGCCGCACGGCCGTCCAGAACATGGTGCGGGCGTAGGCGTGGGCCAGGCGGTGCCGCAGGTACTGCGGGAATATCAGGTGGATGCAGTCGTGGATGGTGACGACGGCGCGGCACGGCGCCAGCGGCGGCAGCACGTAGTGCGGCGCGTGGAACAGGTCGGGCGACAGTCGCGCGAGCCTGAAGGGAATCGAGAGCTGCTCGCCGACGGAGTAGGGCCTGGCCGCCACCGTGACGCAGCGGAAGTTGCGCCCCGGCGGCGCCGCGAGCCCCTGCCCGCCGCGCCCCTGCAGCAGGACGTACTCCGTATCCTGGTCGATGCGCGCGAGCTGCCGCAGCAGGTTCCGCAGGTACGTGCCGATGCCATAGTCGTGGAGCTTGCGGATGTCGATGGCCACACGCATCGTCGACTCGGTATGCCTGGGGTCCGCGCGCTCAGCCGCGCCCCGGTCGCGCCCCGCGTGTGCGCGCAGGCACGCGCGCGCTACTGCACGAGGGATGCATAAGCGTCCAGCGTCCGGCGCGCGGTGGCCTCCCACGGGAACTGCCTCGCCCGCGCCAGGCCCGCGACGCGCAGGCGATTGCGCAGCGCGTCGTCGCGCAGCGTCCGCGCGATCGCGCCCGCGAGGTCGTCGACGTCGCGCGGATCGACGAGCACGGCTGCGTCGCCGGCCACCTCGGGCATGGCCGAGACGTTGGAAGTGACGACCGGCACGCCGCAGGCCATGGCCTCGAGCAGGGGCAGGCCGAATCCTTCGTACAGCGAGGCGAACACGAACAGGGCCGCCCCGCTGTACACCGCGGGCAGGTCATCGTCGTCGACGAAGCCCGCGAAGTGGACCGTCCCCTCCAGCCCGAGCGACCGAACCGTCTCGTAGATGGGTTCATCGAGCCACCCGCGCGCGCCCACGAGGACGAGCCGCAACGTCGGGTCGATCCCGTCCTCCCGCCGCAGGCGGGCGAAGGCCTGCAGCAAGGTGGTCAGGTTCTTCCGGGGCTCCAGCGTGCCCACGGCCAGCACGTAGCGCGACGGGAGGCCGTAACGGGCGAGGACCTCCGCGCACGGCGTCGGCCGGAACCGCGGCTCGCACCCCTCGGGCGTCACCACCACCCGGTCGGCGGGCAGTCCCAGCCGCTCGACGACGTCGCGCTCGACCGCGCGCGAGGGCACGATGACGAGATCGGCCCGCCGCCGAACCATCGCGAGGGCGGTCCGGACGACGAGCCGGTGGCGCGGGGTGAAGGTCTCGGGCAACAACAGCGCGATCACGTCGTGCACGGTCGCGACGTACCGGCCGGACCTGCCGACGAAGGGAACGCCCACGTGGTCCATGCCGTGGAAGACGTCGACGCCCACCCGGCGCAGCGCGGCCGGCACCAGCGCCAGCGACCGGATCACGCTGCTCTTCGCGTCCAGGAAGCACTCTTCGCACGCCCCTCGGAACTCCTCCATGACGTCGCGGGACGTCTGGGGACCGGTGAAGACGACGAACTCCAGGTCGGGCCGACGCGCCGCCGCCTCGGCGAGCAGCGCCCGCGTCAGGTTGATCGCGTACCGCCCGATGCCCCCGGCCCGGAGGGTCAGCACCTTGCCGTCGAGCCCGATTCTCACTCCCCTCCCCGCGCGGCCCGTCCGCCGGCCGCGCCCGGAGAACGGCGCGGCGCCGACAACCGTCGCCGCCGCGCCGATCATAACGGAGGCCCGCACCCGCCGGCGCCGCCGGGTCCCGGCGGGGCCTCAGTAGACACCCAGGCGCTCGAACTGGACGCTCCCTTCCGCATCGTCGGTGCGGGGGTCGATGTAGAGCACCAGCCCGACGACGCGACGGCGGTCGAGCACGCGGTCGACGTTGGTGGCGGCGGGATGCAGGCGCTCGAAGGGAATGGCGTGCCGGCGCCACGCCGTCGAGGTGCGGACCGACGTCTGCCACCAGTCCGGCTCGCCGCCGGGGTCCTCGTCGCGTTCCTCCCAGAGCCCGATCCACACGCGGTAGACGCCGTCGGCCCTGACCTCGACGAGGAGGCCGGCGTCGCGCGACAGGTCCCGGCGAGACCGATCGACGAGCGCGCCCCAGACGGCGGACGGATGCGGCCGCGGCTGCGTCAGGCGGAAGCGGAGCCGGGCGGCCGATTCGCCGGGCGCGCGCTCGGCCGCCACCCGCACTTCGGGATCCACCCAGGTGCCCGGAAACGACTCGGCCGCGAGCGCGGATCCGTCGGCGAAGGCGCCCAGGGAGCGGGCGTCCGACGGGGGCGGGGGCGGGGGCACGGGCGGCGGCCATGCGGCCCGGCGGGCGCGGACGACCGCGTCGACGGCGTCGTGGACGTAGATAGGGTTGGACAGGATCCAGGGAACCTCCCACCCTGCCGCCCGCACCTCGACCCGGTAGGCGCCGGGGCGGCGGGCCGGCGCCTCGACCGCGCCCCGCCCCGCCGCAACGCGCTCCCCGTTGCGGTAGAGCTCGACGCGCGCGCCGCGCGGGAGTCGGCCGCCCGCGCGCAGAACCAGGTCTGCCGAGGGCGCGACGGTGTCGCCCATCTGCCACGTCTCGTTCCCGCGCACCGCGTGGAAGAAGAACCCGCCGGCCGGGGCGATGGCGTCGACGGCCATGTAGGACCGGCCGCGGGCCAGCGCGTCGTGGACCGCGGCGGCGGCGCGCCCCGCCTCTTGCGGGAGCCGCGAGTCGAGGAGGACGTGGTTCCGAAGCAGGCGGAAGAGGTTCTCGTACGACGGAAAGCCGTGCGCGTCGACGCCGGCGAGCCCGGGGGCGGCGCGGCGGCGCAGCAGCGCGTCCCAGCGCGCGATCGCGTCCCCGGGGCGGCGGAGCCCCCTCGCCAGGGCGTAGGCCGGATCGAACGGGTAGGCGAGGAGCGCCGCGAGCACGGCCGGCCACGACGCCCGCCTCCACTGGCTGTCGGCGCTGAGCACCTCCAGCCCCCAGGCACCGCCGAGGCCCCAGCCGTGCCACGCGAGCTCGTCGCGCGGGCTCGTCGGGTGGGCGGCGAACGCCGCGCCGCCGAGATGGTGCACGTCGTCGAGCGCGTTCCGTGCGTCCACGCCCGGGGGGAACGCGAGCGGTCGCATGCCGAGGCCGAGCAGATGGCCCTGATGCGTCGAGAGCTCCGCGCCCACGAGCACCAGGACCCCGTCCCGATAGCCGGCGAACGGCCGGGCGGCGTCGGTGTCGTGGTCGGTGATGGCGACGAAGGACACCCCGGCCTCGCGGGCCGCCCGGGCGACCTGCTCGGGCGCGCCCGCACCGTCGGACAGCGTGGTGTGGATGTGCACGACGCCGGAGATGCGTTCCCACCCGTCGCCCGGAGGCTCGCCCTCGAGAGGCGGCGGCCGCCACACCAGGGCCGGTCCGACCCCCAGCACCGCGGGTATGATGACCACCGGCGCCAGGAGCAACCACCGTCGATGCCGGCGCATCATCCGTTCACCCGGGGCTCGCACGTGCTGGTCGACATCGCGAGGCGATCGTACCGCATCGCCCGCACGGGATTCCCGTTGGCGTGGCCCACGCCGCGCCGCGTCGCCGCCACGTGGCGCTGGGGACGGCGCCTCGCCGCCGACATCCGGCGCCGGCGAGCCGAGGACGGCCTGACGGTGGCCGTCGACGTCTCGCCCCTGTTCGACTCGCTGACCGGCGTGGGCTGGTACCTCCACGAGCTGCTGCGCGAGCTCGCCGACCGCCCCGGCCTGCGCCTGCGGCTCTACGGCCCCACGATGTTCGTCGGCCCCGACGGCCCGCGGCCGGCCGCGGCCCTCCCCGAGGGCCGGGCCGTCGAGTGGGTACGCCACGAGGTCGGCGACGATCTCCTCGTGCGGCGGCCGTGGCTGACGCCCCTCATGCGCGTCGTCGAGCCCCGGCTGGTCGCGGCCGACGGCAACCGCGTCGTCTTCGCCCCCAACTTCGTCCCGCCGCGGCCTCTCGCCGCCTCGAGAGGCCCGCTCGTCGCCACCGTCCACGACATGACCCTGCACCGCACGCCCTGGGCCATGCGGGAAGAGACCCGTGCGGATCTGGAACGGAAGCTCGAGCGCACCATCGCCCGTGCCCACACCGTCATCACGCCGACCGAGACCGTCCGCGCCGAGCTTCTCGAGCGCTGGGGGGGTCCGGCCGGCGCCGTTCGGGCCATCCAGGAAGCGGCCCGGCTCGACCCGGTGGCCCCCGGCGAGCTGCCCCCGGCCGTCCCGGCCCGCTTCGTCCTGCACGTGGGCACCCTCGAGCCCCGCAAGAACGTGGCGACACTGCTCGCGGCGTGGCCCCGCCTCCGGGCCGCAATGCCGGACGCGCCGCCGCTCGTGCTGTGCGGGAAGCTCGGCTGGCGGCCCGAATCGATCGAGGGCGACCTGGCCCGGGCCGCCGCCGAGGGCTGGCTGCTGTGGCTCGGCTACGCGCCGGACGAGACGCTGGCCGCCCTCTACGACCGCGCCGCCCTGCTGGTCTGCCCGTCGCACTACGAGGGCTTCGGCCTGCCGCTGGTGGAGGCGATGTCGGCGGGCACGCCGATCGTCTGCAGCGACATCCCCGTGTTCCGGGAAGTCGCCGCCGACGCCGCGCTCTTCGTGCCGCCCGACGATGCGGCGGGGTGGGCGCGGGCGGTGGGCGAGGTGCTCGCCGACCCGGACGGTGCCCGCCACCTCGCGGCTCGCGGCACCGCCCGCGTCCGCGACTTCAATTGGCGGCGCACGGCGGAGCGGACGCTGGCCGTGTGGTCCGCCGCGGCCGGAGGGCGGTAGTGGTGTGTCACTCGAATGACTTACAGTTCAGGTTCCGTGAGCCAGACGCGGTTGGCGCCCGAGAATCGGGGGCTTTCCGTCCTTGTCGACCACGGCGGTGCGATGTAAGCCACATTTCGCGGACACACCAGCAGGTCCTCGATTGCGGGGTCTCCGGCCGGCCCGACGAGTGCATCGGGCTGCGTGCGCGGCTATCTCGAACCGGGCAGGAGGTCGCCGGGCTCGACGGGCCCCTCGAGCAACCCGGCAGCGGCGTAGACGTCGATCGTCCTCTGCCAGCCCTCCGCGGTCTGGAGCCCGACGTCGTCGCCGACCAGCGCGCAGACCCGCTCGAGGCTCGCGTCGACGTAGCGCGCGCCCCGGTCCGGAAAGAGCTCCAGGAAGACCCGGGCGGCCGCGGGCCGATCCGCGCACGCGCTCCGGTACCCTTCCACGATCGCCGCCGTCAGCCCCTCGATACGGCCGCGGTCGCTCTCGTAGACGGCGCGCGACGCGATCACGTTCAGCCCGTAGGCGTCGACGCCGTGATCGGCGAGCGGGACCTCGAACGTCTCTTCCTGCAGCGCCAGCTCGGTGGGGCTCATCTCGACGTAGTTGACGGCCGCGTCCACCTCGCCGCTCCGAATCAGCGGCAAGTCCGGCCCGTCGATCGACAGCGTCTCCACCTCCTCCGCTCCCATGTCGGCCCGGCTCAGGAGCACGGCGAACTCGTGCCGCGTCGTGCTGTCGGGATAGATGCCGACCCGCTTGCCGGCCAGGTCCGAGGGGGCGTCGACGTCCTGCGCGGCGAGGCCGTAGACCACCGTGGGCAGTCTCTGGTAGAGGACGGCGGTCGACACCAGCGGCGCGCCCCGGCCGACGGCGGTGATCGTCGCGCCCCCCGACGCGGTGGCGATGGGATAGAGGCCGTCCGCCACCGCGGCCGCGGCGGCGTCCGCACCCGACGACTCGACGATCTCCACGTCGAGCCCGAGCCGCCGGAACCCGCCCGTCTCGCGGGCGAGGTACACGCCGATGTAGGTCGGCTCGGCCTGCCAGTCGATGAGGAACGCGAACGGCTCCAGGGCCTCGGAGGCCGGTCGCGTTTCGGTTTCCGGCGGGGATGCACCGCAGCCGAGCGTCGCGCAGATCGCGGCGCCGCAGCAGAGAGCCAGAAAGGCCTTCATGGATGCAACCTGTCTCGCCCGCTCCTGGAGCGGCCGGCCGGAAGGGTCTCCGCGGCCGCACTTTCGCGAACGGACTGTCCACCCTACCCGATCTGTTCGTAGACTTCCAAGACCGTTCCCAAAACGCACGCAAACAGCCTGTTTTCATGGGCTTAGATGCCGAGGCCGACCAGTGGGTGTAGAATTCCCGGTCGCCCACGACCGCGAGCGTGCTGCCCCTCCAGGAGCTCAAGTCCCACCTCTGGAACTGCGCCCAGATCCTGCGCGGCAGCGCCGTCGACCGGACGGACTGGAAGGGCTACATCCTCCCGCTCCTTTTCTTCAAGCGGATCAGCGACGTCTGGGACGAGGAGACGGCCGAGGCCAGGGAGGAATACGGCGACATCGACCTGGGCGACTTCCCCGAGCTGCACCGCTTCGAGCTGCCGGATGGATGTCACTGGCGGGACGTCCGCGACACGCCGGCAAGCGTCGGCGCCGCGCTGGCGCGGGCGATGCGGGCGATCGAACGGGCCAACCCCGACACCCTGACGCGCGTCTTCGGCGCGGCCGACTGGGGCAACCGCGAGATGCTCGGCGACGAGTTGCTCAAGGACCTCATCGAGGCACTGTCCGTGGTGCCGCTGGGCAACACGACGGTCGCGTCCGACATCCTCGGCGACGCCTACGAGTACCTGATCGGCAAGTTCGCCGACATCACGCGACGCAAGAAGGCGGGCGAGTTCTACACGCCCCGAAGCGTGGTGCGGATGATGGTCGAGCTGCTCGATCCGCGAGAGGGCGAGAGCATCTACGACCCGGCCTGCGGCACCGGCGGCATGCTGCTCGGCGCGATCGAGCACGTCGAACGGGCCGGCGGCGACGCGCGGACCTTCTTCGGGCGCATCTTCGGCGAGGAGAAGAACCTGACGACGTCGTCCATCGCGCGCATGAACCTCGTGCTGCACGGCGTCGAGGACTTCCGGATCGAGCAGAACGACACGCTCCGCGACCCGGCCTTCACCGACACGTCCGGCGCATTGGCGACGTTCGACTGCGTCATCGCCAACCCGCCCTTCTCGCTCAAGGAGTGGGGCCGCGAGGTGTGGGAGGCGGATCCCTGGGGCCGTGCCGCCTTCGGCCTGCCGCCGGCGAGCTACGGCGACTACGCCTGGGTCCAGCAGATGGTGGCGTCGATGGCAAACGACTCGGGCCGGATGGCGGTGGTGCTGCCGCAGGGCGCGCTGTTCCGCAAGGGCGCGGAGGGCCGTATCCGGCGGGCACTGCTGGAGCAGGATCTGATCGAGGCGGTGATCGGGCTCGCGCCCAACATCTTCTACGGCACGGGTCTCGCCCCGGCGGTGGTGACGCTGCGCCGCGCGAAGCGACGCGGCCGGCGCGGCAAGGTGATAGTGATCGACGCGTCGAGCCTGTTTCGCAAGGGCCGGGCGCAGAACTTCCTCGACCCGGCGCATGCTGAACAGATCGTCAGGTGGGTACGGCGTTTCCGAGACGTGGAGGACCGGGCGAAGGTCGTCTCGACGGAGGAGATCGAGGGCGAGGACTGGACGCTCAACATCTCCCGCTACGTGCTGCCGCCCGTCGGCGAGGACGTGCCTCCGCTGCCCGAGGCACTGGCCGCCTTCAAGACGGCGTTGACGGAAGCCCGCTCCGCCGAGGACCACCTGCGGCGGGTGCTGGTCGAGGATGGCTGGCTGGAGTGACTCAATCCGGCCGGCCAACGGCCGAACGAGAGCACAGAAACGTGGCTGACGCGCATCCCTCCCCCGGACACTTGGGCCAGCAGGCGCTGGAGTCGTACCTCTGGGGGGCGGCGAACCTCCTGCGGGGACTGATCGACGCCGGCGACTACAAGCAGTACGTCTTCCCGCTGCTCTTCTTCAAGCGTCTCTCGGACGTATGGGACGAGGACCACCGGAGCGCCTTTGAGGAGACCGGCGACCGCGGGTACGCGGAGGCGACCGCCAACGACCGGTTCGTCATCCCGCCCGGCGCACACTGGTCCGATGTCCGCTGTGCAGCGCGCGACGTGGGCCGGACGCTGCGCAACGCGTTCCGCGCCATCGAGACGGCCAATCCGGAACGACTCGTCGGCGTCTTCGGGAACGCGCCGTGGACCGACAAGGCGCAGATGCCGGACGCGACGCTCAAGAACCTGATTGAGCACTTCTCGAAGCACACGCTGAGCCTCGCCGCGGTGCCGGAAGACGAGCTGGGCAACGCCTACGAGTACCTCGTCAAGCAGTTCGCCGACGACAGCGGCCACACGTCACGAACATCAACGAGCTGGGTCGCCGCGCTGCCCGCGGCGGTGCAGAAGTGCCTGGCGTGGTTCCCCGGCGTCGACCGCACCGTGACCGGTTATGAGGGGCTGATCGCCGCCCAGGAGTGCCTTCCCGACAATGCGGCGCGCGACGGCTTCGCCGCCGCCTACAGCTACCTCGCGCGACTCTGGGAAGCGATCTCGCCCGATGCGAGCCTGGAGCCGTACGAGACCGACTACCGCTGGCTGAGCCAGGTCTACGAATCGGTGAAGCCCTCAACCGGAACGGGCAAGCTCATCTGGCACACCCTCGGCTCCAAGACCGTCGACCTCATCCACCGGCACGTCCACGTCGACGCCGTCCGCGACGACCTGGAGACGCTGGTGCTCGATGCCGACGTGCTGGACGCGGTGCTCGGCACGCCCGACCCCGACAGGAAGTCGAAGGAGATCGAGATCAAGGTCGGGCACCGTCTCCGCAAACACCACCACGAACCCCGGTTCCGCGCCCTCGGCGAGCGGCTCGAAGAGCTGCGGCAGAAGCACGAGCAGGGCCTGCTGGTCAGCATCGAGTTCCTGAAGTCACTGCTCGAGCTGGCCTGGGACGTGGTCGAGGCGGAGCGGACCGTCGAGCCCGCGACATCCGAGGAACGCGGCAGGGCCGCGCTGACGGAGCTCTTCGAGGAGGCCCGCAACGACCGCACGCCCATCATCGTCGAGCGGGTCGTGAACGACATCGACGAGATCGTCCGGCACGTCCGCTTCGAGGGCTGGCAGACGACCCACGCCGGCGAGCGGGAGGTGAAGAAGGCGCTCCGCAAGACGCTGTTCAAAGTACCGCCTGCACCAGGAGCTGTTCGACCGGGCCTACGGCTACATCCGACAGTACTACTGACCCCTGCACCGGCCTCACCCTGCCATCCGCTTCTCGCGCAATCGCCGAACCTTCGCATCCGTGACACCCCGGTGCCGGCCCCTGGTGGCGGGGACGGGTGGGCGACCCCGCCAACGGCGAGTGCGGATTCACCCGGAACCGCTCGGCACCGCGGACCGATCAAGGTCGCGCGGTTTCGCTTGCGAAGCCGTGTCTTCCGCCGTCTCAAGACTGCCCATCCCGAGACTCCGGCATGCCGCACGTCTCCAGAAACACCTCTCACACCCGAATCCGCGGGCGGGCGCGCGCGTGGAGCACACCACGCACTTCCGCATACAGGTTGGCGTCGGCGCGCTCCCGATCATCCAGTACCACCGCCATCGCGTATCCTTCAACCCGGTCGGAAACCGGCGACCAGGGCGCGTCCTGCCGTGTCACGACCACGAACAGACCGTTCCGTTGCGGGCGACGCCCGAAGCGCCACCGAGACACCTGCAGGGTGCCGCCATTCCTCTTCTCTCCGCTGATCCAGCGGTTGTCGCCCCCTCGCTCGGCCATGCCGTTTTCGCGGTGTCGACGAAAGGCCCCGACCACGTCGTCCAGGTTATCTGCGTTCACGAACCAGAAGCGAATCTTCGTCGCACGGTAGTCGAGCCGCGTCGTGCGGGTCTCCGGCGCATAGGCCAACGCCACCTGCACCGACCGCCATCTTCGGCCGCCGCGCCACCAGTTGTCCGGAGCCGGCACATGGAAGAAATGATGTCGGTCGACATCGATGCTCTCCTCCGCGACGAGCGTGACCGTGCGGTCGAGAGATCGATACAAAGCCCTCTCATCGACCCGCCCATAGCCTATCGCGCACCGCAGTCTCTCTCTCCCATCCGCGTTCTTCTGGGGGTCCAGCAATTGGACGCATGCCTCGGGCCAACTCGCGTGCGCCCCCAGCAACGCGCGCAGCAGATTCGGTGACGCATCCGGAAGTTCGGCGAGCAACCGGGCGGCCTTGTGCGCCACGCGCGGGGCCGCATAGCTGGTCCCCACATCTTCACCAAAGGCCCCACCGCTTGCGAAGCCGCTGTTCAGCGACACCACTCCCAACCCCCGCGTCCGCGCATTCCCCGACCGATCAGTGGCGACGTTTCCGGCGTGCTCCACGAAGTCCGGCTTGACCGCATCGTTCACCGACGGCCCGCATCGCGTGAACGGCGACGGGTGGTCTCGTCGCGCGATTGGGACCGTCTCCACCGTCGTAGGATGGCGTTGCGCGTCTAACGTCGCCTCGTGCCGTGCGAGCCCTCCAACCGTCACGGCGTTGAGGGCGGTGCCGGGATCCAGAATACGGTTCTCCGGGCCGCACAAGTACGCCGGATAATGGTCCTTCAATGGCGACGGCAACGAATTCAACATGCGGTTGCCGGAAGAAACGACGAACAGCACGTCCAGAATGCGAGAAAGATGGTCCAACGTGTAGGCCAGGCCGCGGAGATGACGGCCGTCATATACCTTGTGCAGGTCACCGTAGCTGAGGTTGAAGACCCGACAACCGTACTCGGCGCGAAAGTACCGAACCGCCTCCTCCACGGCACGTTCAACGAAGTCCGCCTGATCGGTTCCGTCGTCCTTGAACACCTTTCCGGAGAACAGGCGCAGCACGGGGACGAAGCGGCGACGGCGAATCGACGCGGCGACGTCACCGTACAGCGCGAGACCGCTCACGAACGTGCCATGGCCCATGGGAACCACATCATCCGGGCGGCGATCCGGCCGAACGAATCCTTGTGAGTCCCCCACTGCGGCTCCGATCAGCGGGTGTCCCGTCGTCAGGCCGGAATCGAGGACCGTTACGGACGGCACATCACCGGCTCTCAAGACCGGCGGCGGAATCCCGCCGATGTCCGTCTGCAGCGTATTCAGCTCTACGCCGAATCGCGGCGGGAGGTCCAACGTACGAACATCTCGATGGCGAAGCAGCCGCTCCGCCGCCTGCTGACGGCTGCATCGCACTCGGACCATCACCAACGAAGGCTGCGCGAGCGTGTCGAGGCGCTCGATGCCCTCGGCGTCGAGCCAACCTGCAAAGCGCTCCAGCATCAGGTCTCGACGATCGGCCCGTTCCTGCGGCCACAGCTCGACGTCGAGCATGAAGGGCTCGTCGTCCGGAAAGCCATCTTGCCGCAGGGCGTTCCCCCTGCGGTCGTCCGGGGTCCAGTGGCTGAAGTCCTCGATGGCGTACAGCAGCTGCGCCCGGGTCACCGCACCGTCTCTCGCGAGCATGCTGAGCCGCGCCTCGACCTCCGCTATTCCCTCGGTTGTCGCGAAGGCCAGCACGACGGCTCGGTCCTCCTGGCTGACCAGCTCCAAGCCCGGAATCGCCTCGATATCCGGCAGCGACTCGCCGGCACGAAGCACGATCTTCAGCAGCAGACGCTGGTCGTATCCGGCCAGATCCTCGTCGAGGCCGGGCTGCGCTGCCCTCAACTTTGCGCCGAGCTCCTGGCCGAACCGCCGCGGGTCATCCGGACGGAAGCGCGGGCGCTTGTCCTGTCGCCGGTGCCGTTCGGTGATCGGCACCTCCCTTTCCAGGCGGAGGTGTTCGGGCATTCGGTTCGGACTGCGTCAGGGCCGTTGGGTGTGCCGCTCGCGCGCCCTCGCATCGTCGATGTGGCGCACTTCCAGAAACTCGTTCCCGGACAGGACCATGGTTTTGACGGCACGGCGAAGCACCCGCTCGACATCGGCGTGAGACAACCCCGCGAACAGCTTCCGCACCGCGTCGTCGTCGAGGTCGAAGTTCCGCCTCACCCCGGCCAGCTTCACCTTCAACAGCTGCACAATCTGCCTCTCGTCGGGCTTGTCGAACCGCAGGACCTCGTCGAACCGCCGCCACACGGCGCGGTCCAAGAGGGATTCGTAGTTGGTCGTGGCGACCAACACGCTGGGTCCGCGATAGCCGTCCATCATCTGCAGCACCGCATTCACGGCGCGCTTCAGCTCCCCGTGGTCGGCGCTATCTCCGCGGTCCTTCGTGAGGGCGTCGATCTCGTCGAACAAGGCGAGGACAGCGGTGGTGGAGACGAAGTCGAAGACGCGCCTGAGGTTCGAGGCGGTTTCGCCCAAAAAAGACGAAACCAACGAGTCGAGGCGCACCAGCACGAACGGCAGCGAGAGCGCCCCGGCGACGACCTCTGCGGCGAGAGTCTTCCCGCATCCAGGGGGACCGACAAACAACAGCTTCTGCGCCGGCTGCAGTCCATGGGCGCGAAGCAGGTCCGCGCGATGATGTTCGCGAATGATCCCGGTCACGGCGTGCATCGTGGCGTGGGTCAGGACGATGTCATCCTCTTCCCGCACGACAGGACGTTCCTCCAGAAGCGGCAACTCCCCACCGGCGGCCCGCGGAAGCTCGGCGAGAGGGTGCAGCTGTCGGAGCCTGCTGTCCAGAGCCACGTGGTCGGCATAGAGGAGGCGCTCGAGATCGTTCGCCAGCAGGTGGTGCTGCTTGTGGCGCTCTTCCGAGATCGCCGCTTCTGCGGCGGCCCGAAAGGCCGCGATATCGCCGCGTGCGCCGTACTTCACCAATTGTCGCAGCAGCTTTCCGCTTGCCACCGTCACCCCCCTTGGCCGGGAGCGTGTGCGTCCGGGCTTCGAGAGCGCGTGTTGGCGGAGGGACTGGGATTCGAACCCAGGAGACGCTCTCGCGCCCAACGGTTTTCAAGACCGCCGCCTTCAACCACTCGGCCATCCCTCCGCGCGGGGGTCGCCGCCCCTTCATCCTACCCCGTGCCGGCGCCCGGCCCCGCAGTGCCCGGCCGGCTAGCCCTACCCTTGCCCCGTAACTTTTCGCTGAACTTCATGAAGCCACCTCGCTACGGTGGCGGGCATGGAGATTCAGAGACAGGTTGGACGCAGCCTGCGGGGCGACCTCGCCCGCTTGCGCGAGGTGCTGGACGGGGCGATGGCGCAGGGCGTTCACGGGCTCGGGCAGGTTGCCGACCGCGTCTGTGAGGCGTTCGATTTCCGCGATGCACGCGGCCGGTGGCAGCGCGCGAGCTGCTCGGCGGCGTTGGCCGACCTCGAGGCGGCGGGCCACGTTTCTCTGCCTCGGGACCGGCCGTCCCGCGGCGGTGCGCGGGGGCCGCGTGTGTTTCCGCAGCCGGTGGCTCCTGCGGTTGACGTGCCGGCCACGGTCGGCGAGGTCCGGGACTTGGCGCTGGTGCGGGTGGAAACCGACGAGCAACGCCGAATCTGGAACACGCTGATGGCGCATGAGCACCCGCGCGGCGCCGGACCGTTTGTCGGTCCTCAACTGCGCTATCTGGTAGGCTCGGCGCATGGTTGGCTGGGCGGGGTGGGGTTCGCCGCGAGTGCGCGGCGCCTGCGAGACCGCGACGCCTGGATCGGCTGGGACGACGCGCGCAGACGCGCCCACCTGCACCGGGTGCTGGGCCTGTGCCGGTTGCTGGTGCGCCCCGGCGTCGCGTGCCGCAATCTGGCCTCTCACGTGTTGGGCCGGGCCGCCCGGGCGGTCGGTGACGACTGCGAGCGCCTCTACGGCTATCGGCCCTGGCTGCTGGAGACGTTCGTCGACGAGACCGCACAGACGGGGGCGAGCCTTCGGGCGGCGAACTGGGTCCGCGTGGGTGCGACCTGCGGGCGCGGGCGCCAGGACCGGACGCACGCGGCATCGGAAACGCGCAAGGGCGTGTACCTGTATGTGTTGGCGCCGGCGTGGCGCGACACCCTCCAGGCGCCCGCGCCGGGCGTGGCGCCGCTCGAGGTCGGCGACGGGCTCGACGCGGCATCCTGGGCGGACCACGAGTTCGGCGGGGCGCGGCTGGGGGACGCGCGGCTGAGCGCGCGCCTGGTGCTGAGCGCCCATCTGCTGGGCGAGTCCCCGCAGCGCGCCATGCCCGGGGCCGCGAACGGTACGAGAGCATCGGTGAAGGGACATTACCGGCTGATCGACCAGCCCGCCGAGAGCGCGGTGACGGTCGAGAACATTCTCGCCCCCCATCGCGAGCGCACGCTGCGGCGGATGCGGGCGCATGACACGGTGCTTTGCATCCAGGACGGCACCCGCCTGAACTTCACCCGGCGGAGCCGGACCGAGGGGCTGGGAGTCATCGGCTCGAATCAGACCGGCGCCGTGGCCCGCGGCCTGGATCTGCAGACGACCTTGGCGGTCAATACGGACGGCGTGGCGCTGGGCGTCCTGCGCGCCGCGTTCGACGCGCCCGAACCCCCGAATCCCGAGGAGAAAGGCCGGCCGAAGCCGCGCAAGGAGCGGAAGTCGTTCCGTTGGGTCGAGGGGCTGCGCGACTGCGCGGAGGCGGCCGAGCGGTTGGGTGAGGAGACCCGGGTCGTGTGCACGATGGACCGCGAGGCCGACTTCCTCGACCTGTTCGTCGAGCGCCGGGCGCACGCCCCGCAGGTCGACCTGCTGGTGCGGGCGAAGGTGGACCGCGTCCTCGGCCGGGAGAAGACGGCCGACGGGCACGTGGTCTCGCGCCGTCTGTTCGACGAGGTGCGCAACGCGCCGGCCCGCGGCGCCGCCACGGTCGAGGTGGGACGGCTGAGCGCGCGGGTGAAGGCCAGCAAACAGCCCGCCAAGGACGGCCGGGCGAAGCGCGACGCCGAGTTGACCCTGCGCTACCAGCCGGTGACGCTGCCGTGTCCCGGCGCCGAGCCGGTCGAGCTGTTCGTCGTCCATGCGCGCGAGGAACAGCCGCCGCCCGCGGTCAAGCCGCTGGAGTGGTTCCTGCTGACCACGATGCGGGTGACCAGCGCCGATGACGCCACGCGCATTCTGAGCTGGTACGCCCTGCGCTGGCGCATCGAAGAGTACTTCCGGGTCCTCAAGTCCGGCTGCAAGGTGGAGGAGTTGCAGCACCACACGGCGGAGCGTCTCGAGCGGGCCATCGCCATCAAGATGGTCGTGGGGTGGCGAATCCAGTTGATGGTCCAGCTCGGGCGCGAGACCCCCGACCTGCCGCCGGACTCGCTGTTTTCCGACAGCGAGTTGCGCGTGCTCGCGGTCTTCGCCCGCTCCCGCAACCTGCCGGCGCCGACGCCCCTTGGTGAAGCCGTCGGTCTGGTGGCCCGCCTCGGCGGCTGGCTCGGGCGCAAGCGCGACCCGCCCGGCGCGCAGCTCCTGTGGCATGGCTACACCCAGCTCGTCGCCATGACCTTCGCGTTCGAACTGCGGGACGAATTCGGATGACCTTGCACGCATTTACGAAGTCCAGCCGGCGAGATCCGGGGCAAGGGCAGGGCTAGCCGGCTAGCCGCGTCCGCTCCTCCGGGCACGATTCGACCAAGGCCGGTCGATGCGGAGACGCTCGACGCGCGGGAACCGGCCGCAGGCGCGCAACGGCGCAACCGCAGACACAGGATGTCCGCGTCGAACGCCACGATCACCAGCTACTCCTCGCCGCGTCGAGCCCCGGACCGGCTCACCGCGGGGCGATGACCTCGAGGCCCCGCATGTACGGGCGCAGCGCCTCGGGCACGACGACCGAGCCGTCGGCCCGCTGGCAGTTCTCGAGGATCGCGATCAGGGTGCGCCCCACCGCGAGGCCCGAGCCGTTGAGGGTGTGGACGAGCTCGGCCCTGCCCTTGCCGTCGGGTCGGTACTTGATGCCGGCCCGGCGCGCCTGGAACGCTTCGGTGTTGCTGCAGGACGAGATCTCCCGGTACTTGCCCTGCCCCGGCAGCCACACCTCGATGTCGTAGGTCTTGGCGGCCGCGAACCCCATGTCGCGGGTGCAGAGGGTGACCGTGCGGTAGGGCAGGCCCAGGCGCCGCAGCACCGCCTCGGCGTGGCCGGTCAGGGTCTCGAGCATCGCGTAGGAGTCCTCGGGCCGGGTGTAGGCGACGAGCTCGACCTTGTCGAACTGATGCTGGCGGATCAGCCCGCGCACGTCGGCGCCGTAGGACCCCGCCTCGCTGCGGAAGCACGGCGTGTAGGCGGTGTACAGCAGCGGCAGGTCCCGCCCGTCGAGGAACTCGCCCCGGTGGAGGTTCGCCAGCGGCACCTCCGCGGTGGGGATGAGGTACAGGTCCCAGCCGTCGACCTTGAAGAGGTCCTCCCCGAACTTCGGCAACTGCCCGGTGCCGACGAGCGAGTCGGGGTTGGCGAGGAACGGCGGCGCCACCTCGACGTAGCCGTGCTCGCCGGTGTGCAGGTCGAGCATGAAGTCGATGAGGGCCCGCGACAGCCGGGCCCCGGCCCCCGTCAGCACCGTGAACCGTGCGCCGGCCAGCCGCACGCCCCGTTCGAAGTCGACGATGCCGAGGGTCGGGCCGAGCTCGGCGTGGGACCGCGGCTCGAAGTCGAACGCGGGCGGCTCGCCGTGGCGGCGGACCTCGACGTTGTCCGACTCGCCGGCGCCGACGGGGACGCTCTCGTGGGCCAGGTTCGGCAGCTTGAGGAGCAGCGCGCTCCGTGCCTGCTCGACCTCGTCGAGCCGCCCCTCGTGCGCCTCGATGGTCGCGGTGTGGGCGCGGCCCGCCGTCATCAGGTCGTCGACGGACTCGCCGGCGCGCTTCGCCTTGCCGATCCGGGCGCCGATGGTCTTCTTGGCGTGCCGGGCCTCTTCGAGCAGGGGGATGATCGTCCGGCGCTCCCCGTCGAGCCGGCGCACCTCCGCCAGCACGTCGGCGAGGCCGTCGCCGCGCACCGCGAGACGGGCCTCGACGGCGGCGGGATCTTCCCGGAACAACCCTGGATCGAGCATCCCGACATTGTACCCGGCCGCCGACCGCGGGAAGGTGCCCCGCAAGCGCGGACCACCCCGGCCCGGCCGCGACAGGCGCCCTCGGCGTTCGGCGGGCGCCCACGGCTACCTCGCGATGCGGGTGGCGCCGCCCCTCCGGGCGACGCGCGGCGCTGCCGCCGGCGACCGGGCCTGCTATCATGCGCCGCCATGCCGACCCCCCGCCCGATCCGGAAAGCCGTCTTCCCCGCCGCCGGGCTCGGCACTCGCATCCTGCCGGCGACCGCGGTGCTCCCCAAGGAGCTGCTGCCGATCGTCGACAAGCCCATCATCCAGTACGGGGTGGAGGAGGCGGCCGCGGCCGGACTGTCGCAGATCGTCCTGGTGAACAGCCCGGGCAAGCGGATGCTCGAGGACCACTTCGCCCCGCACGCGGCCCTCGACGCGGTGCTCGCCCGGCGCGGGAAGTCGGCCCTGCTCGGCGGCCTCCGCCACCTGACGGCGGGCATCGAGCTGTCGACGGCCTGCCAGGCCGAGCCCCTCGGCCTCGGCCACGCGGTGCTGGTCAGCCGCGAGAGGGTCGGGGACGAGCCGTTCGCGGTGGTGCTGAGCGACGACGTCATCGACGCCGACCCGCCCGCGCTCCGGCAGATGCTGGCGGCCTACGCCGAGGTCGACGGTCCGGTCCTGCTCGTGGAGCGGGTGCCGCGCGAGGCGGTGGGCCGCTACGGCGTCATCGCGGGGGAGCCGCTGGGCGGCGGCCTCTACAAGGTCACCGATCTGGTCGAGAAGCCGGCCCCGGCAGAAGCGCCGTCGGACCTCGCGATCATCGGCCGGTACCTGCTCACTCCTGACGTCTATCCCGCGCTGGAACGGACGGAACGGGGCCGGGGGGGCGAGATCCAGTTGACCGACGGGCTGCGCCGGCTCCTGGCGCAGCGTCCCATCTTCGCGGTCGAGCTCGACGGGGTGCGCCACGACGCGGGGAACAAGCCGGGCTATCTGCGCGCGATCCTCCATTTCGCGCGGAAGCACCCCGAGCTTCGCGGCGTGCTGGCGGAAGCGGCGAGCCAGGAGCCTGCACCGTAGCGCGGCGCCGCCTCCGGAGGAGGCGCAGACTCCCTGGAGGGTTGGCGGGCGCCAAGCGAACTGGAGGTTGGCGGGCCGCCAAGCGGACTGGAGGGTTGGCGGGCGCCAAGCGGATCCGCAGCCGACGATTGGGCGGGCCAGCCGGCCCCGCGGACGCGGCGGCGGGACTTCAGGACGAGGCGCCGGCGGATGCCGGCTTGGCGGACCCGGCCGCCGCATCGGACGTGCTCGACGAGCCGCCGGACTTCCCGGAGTCCGGCTTCTCCGACTTCTTCTTCTCGGACTTCGACGCGCCTTCCGGCGGCGCCCCCGCCTTCGACTCGCCCGCTTCGGCCGGGTCCTTCCTGCCCTGCCTGGCGTAGTCGGTCACGTACCAGCCGGAGCCCTTGAACTGGATGGCGGGCGACGAGAGCAGCTTGCGCACCGCGCCCCCGCACTCGGGGCAGGCCGTCAGCGGCGGATCCGAGAACCTCCGGATCTGCTCGAACCGATGCGCACAGGCTTCACACTGGTATTCGTAGAGTGGCATGGGTCATGAACCCGAACGCGGCCCCGGCCCGGCCCATCGTCGCCCTCGGCTCCGCCGGGCGCCCGACCAACCCGCCAGGAGTGCGCTCCGTTGCACGGCGCAGACTCCTGGTCCCCGCCGGCGGTCCGCCACGAGACGGACCAACCGCCCATGATACCCGGCCGGCGGCTCGGGGATCAATCGAGGAGATCGTCGCCGGTGTCGCCGAGGAACAGCGTCCGGTGCAGCCAGAGCGGGATCGAGCCGTGCCCCAGCAGGCGATCGTGGAACGATTTCAGCGAGAACGCCGAGCCCTCGCGCGTCTCGAGATCGTCGCGCAGCTTCGACAGCATCAACCGCCCGACGGAATACAGCGTGTAGTCGGGGTCGAACGTTCCCCGCTCCGCCTCGCGCCGCGCGCCGCCCTCGTCCAGATAGGCTTCCTCGCGAAAGAACCGCACCCCCTGCTCGACCGAGAGGTCGTCCGCGTGCAGCCGGATCCCCACCACCAGCCGGGCCAGGCGCAGCAGCGTTTCGACGATCTGCCCGAGCTCGACGGCGTCGTCTCCCCGGGCGAGGCCGGCCTCCATCACCATGCGCTCGGCGTAGTGCGCCCATCCTTCGACGAACGAGACCGGCGCGAACAGCAGCGACTTGCGCAACGTGCTCCGGATGCCCCGCTGGTGCAGGAAGTGCAGGTAGTGGCCCGGATAGGCCTCGTGGGCGGACACCGACCAGAGCGTGGCGAAGTTCAGGTCGCGCAGATGCTCTTCCCGGCGTTCGGCCGGCCACGCGGGATCGGCGTCGGTCAGGTAGTAATAGCAGGGTAGCGCCTTCGGCTCGAACGGCCCCGGCGACCAGACGCCGGCCTGGGTCCAGCGCAGGAAGTCGGGAGTCGGGGCCACGATGATCGAACGGTCGGCGGGGACGGTGACGAGGGCGTTGCGCTCGATGAACGACACCAGGTCGGAGAGCTGGTCGCCCACCGTCTGCGCGAGCGCGCCGGGCTCGGGGTGCCGCGCCCTGACCTGGCGCCAGACGTCGGCCGGCTCCGTCCTGGCGTCGATGCGCGCCGCGACCTCGCAGAAGCGGCTCTGCTCGCGGACGAGCTCGCGCTCCGCGATCGCGAGAAGCGCCTCCGCCCCCACGCCGATGCCCTCCCGGTGGCGCAGCCGG
Organism: Vicinamibacterales bacterium; assembly: GCA_965207675.1. Taxonomy (GTDB): domain Bacteria; phylum Acidobacteriota; class Vicinamibacteria; order Vicinamibacterales; family UBA8438; genus JAJEEA01. The sequence goes on along the minus strand of CBDBMY010000010.1, from coordinate 357,942 downwards.
CCGTCGAACCGCTCCTGACCGAGACGGAACGTCGCCCGGCTCCGCGGCGCCAGGGTGCCGCGCAGGTGGTCGTTGTGGCGCTCGATGGCCTCCGTCGCCTCGGTGGCGGCGTCGGCGAGGTCGCCGAGCAGGTGCAGGTCCTCGAGCCGCCGGAAGGCCCGCGGCAGATCGCGCTCGATGAACGTGACCACCCCGTCGAACATCTCCGCCCCGGTCTTGATGAGGATGCCCGGCGGGTCCTCCACGTTGGCGGCGGCCGCCTCGAGGAAGCGCGGCGTCTGCCGCAGCTTGGACACCACGCGCCGCGCCCGCTCCTCGACCGGCGCGTGGTCGAAGAGGGCCTGGCCAGCGAGCGAGGTGGCCAGCAGCTCGGCGTAATGGCGGGGGTCGCGCTCCCACGGCCTGACCTCCTCCACCTCGTACAGCCGGCCGCGGATGTGGTCGGCGAGCATGCGCCGCTCGAGCTGCTCCTCGGCCGTCAGGCTGCGGGTGGTGATGCGGTCGAGGCGCCGCGCGAACCCCCCGAGCTCGCGCGCCTGGGCGTCGATGGCCGTGCGCGACACGTCTTCGAGACGGTCGTCGTGCGCGTGCATCCCGTCGCCGCACGCGGCGGTGGGAGCGTTCTCGTAGAGAAACTCCAGGTACTCGTCGATGAAGTGCGGGAGCGGTTCCGAAGTGTGCATGGGTGTCGGCCCGAGTCTTGCGTGGCCGGACGGTGCCGCCGGGGGCTCAGGCCGGCAAAGCGGCGATCCTCTGAATGTTACAATACCGCAGTCCGCCCGGAGCCTGCGCCGCGGAACGACGCGGACTTCCCGGAGGGTCGTGTCGGGGGCCGAACGGAGCCGAAAGGCGACGTCGGGCGGGACCGACGCTCTGGCAGCCCATGGTGGAACCTCGCGTTGCACCGCGCCCGGAGGGCGCCAGCAGGCAGTTGAGGCGCCCGCCTGACAAGGCGTGAGGAGGGCGCATATCGGACATCTGTAACCGACGAACAACGCAGTCAGGCGGGACGCATCGCCGCTCGAATGCAGCGGGGACTTCCACCACTGGCTGCCAGGCCGTGCCCCGGCATGCCCGGCACGCTGTATCTCGTCGCCACGCCCATCGGCAACCTCGAGGACATCACGTACCGGGCGGTGCGCACCCTGCAGGAGGTGCGCCTGATCGCGGCCGAGGACACCCGGCGGACAAGCCGCCTCCTGCGGCACTACGGCATCTCGACGCCCACCATCAGCCTCCACGACCACAACGAGCGCCGTCGGACGCCCGGCCTCGTGAAGCGCCTCCTCGGGGGCGACCCGATCGCCCTGCTGTCGGACGCCGGGACCCCGCTGGTGTCCGACCCCGGCTTCGATCTCGTGCGTCAATCTCTCGGGGCCGGCGTTCGCGTCACCGCCGTCCCCGGCCCCTCCGCGGTCATCAGCGCCCTCGTCTCCTGCGGCGCGCCGGTCGCGAGCTTCACCTTCCTCGGCTTCCCGCCCCGGGGGTTGAGGGCCAGGACGCGCTGGTGCGACGAGGTGGCCCGCGAGCCGCGGACCCTGGTGTTCTTCGAGGCGCCGCACCGGCTCGTCACCACCCTCGGGCTCCTCGGGGAGCGCCTCGGCGGGAGGACCCTCGCGCTGTGCCGGGAGCTGACCAAGCTGCACGAGAGCACCCTCGTCGGACCGGCGGCATCGCTGCTCCAGTCCGTCGGAAGGCCGCGCGGCGAGTACACGTGCGTGGTCTGGCCGGCCGAGCGCGACGCGGACGCCCCTCCGCCGGCGCCCGAGGGACGGGAGCTGCTCGACGAGCTCGAGCGGCTGTCCCGCGACGGGGGCTCGCGGCGCGACGCGGTGAGGGCTCTGGCCGCCAGATACGGCCTGAGCGCGCGGGCCCTGTACGCGGCGGTGGAGGCGGCCAGGCGCGAAACCGGCCCGTGACCTCCCGCGGTTCGATTACACTGGGGGGCGCGGTGCCGACCCACGTCATCATCCTGGCCGCCGGCCGCGGCACGCGCATGCGGTCCGCCCGGCCCAAGGTGCTGCATCCCCTCGCCGGCCTGCCCCTGATCGAGCACGTGGCGCGCGCCGCCGACCGCCTGGAGCCGGTGCGGGTCGGCCTCGTGATCGGCCATCAGGGGGAGCGGGTGCGGGCCGCCCTCTCGCACCGCCCGACGCTGGCCTTCGCCGGCCAGGACGAGCAGCGCGGCACCGGCCACGCGTTGCTGCAGGCGGAGCCGATGTTCGCGGGCCTGGCGGGAACCCTCGTCGTGCTGTCCGGCGACGTGCCGCTGATTCGGCCCGGCACCCTCGAGGCGCTCGTCCGGGCCCACGCGGACGCGGGGGCCGCCCTCACCGTGCTGACTGCCGCGGTGGCCCGGCCGTACGGCTACGGGCGCATCGTCCGGGCGGGGGGGCGCCTCGCCCGCATCGTCGAGGAACGCGACGCGTCGGCGTCTCAACGGCAGTTGAAGGAGATAAACGGCGGCATCTACGCCCTCGATCTGCCGCCCTTGTTCGAGGCCATCCAGGAGATTCCGCCGGCCGGGGCCTCGAACGAGATCCACCTGCCGGACCTGGTGCGCATCTACCGGCAGCGCGGGCTGCCGGTGGAGACGGTGGGGGTGGCGGACCCGGACGAGGTGCGCGGCATCAACAGCCAGACCGAGCTGGCGGAGGTCAAGCGAATCGTGCGACAGACGAGGAACGAAGAGCTGATGGCGGCCGGCGTCACCATCGAGGACCCCGCGACGACCTATGTCGACATGGACGTCACCGTCGGCCCCGACACCGTCATCCACCCCGGCGTATTCCTGCAGGGGCGCACCAGCGTCGGCGCGCGGTGCGAGCTCCACGCCGGGGTGCGCATCGTCGACTCGACGTTGGGCGACGACGTGACCGTGCGCAACCACTGCGTCATCCACGGCGCGACGCTGGCGCGCGGCGCCGAGGTGGGACCGTTCGCCCACCTGCGCCCCGGGGCGGAGATCGGCGAGACGGCGAAGGTCGGCAACTTCGTGGAGATCAAGAAGTCGGCGCTCGGCCCGGGATCGAAGGCCAACCACCTGAGCTACCTGGGCGACGCCACCATCGGCGAGGGCGTCAACGTCGGCGCCGGCACCATCACCTGCAACTACGACGGGAAGCGGAAGCACGCGACGAGGGTCGGTGACCGCGTGTTCATCGGCAGCGGCACGCAGCTCGTCGCGCCGGTGTCCCTCGGCGACGACGCCTACGTCGGCGCCGGGTCGTGCGTCACCGACGACGTCCCCGCCGGCGCGCTGGCCGTGGCCCGCAACCGGCAGGTCGTCAAGGACGGCTGGAGCGGCCGCCGGGAGGCCGGGCCGGGCGACGCGCCCGACGCCTGACCGGGCCGAGCCCCGGACAGCGAAGCCGCGGAAGACCTGCCCGGAAGAGAAGCCGCAGAAGATCGGCCCGGCAGATCGGCCCGAGAAGCACAGCCGCGGAAGATCGGCCCCGGACAGCGAAGCCGCGGAAGCCCGGAAAGGCCTGGCGCGGAAGATCAGCCTCGAAGAGATGTGCGGAATCATCGGCTACATCGGCCCCAAGCCGGTCGTGCCGGTCCTGCTCGACGGGCTCCGGCGTCTGGAGTACCGCGGCTACGACTCGGCCGGGGTGGCCCTGGTCCGGGGGGACACGGTCGAGCTGCGGCGCAGCGCCGGCAAGCTCGACCGGCTGGTCGAGGCCCTCGAGGACGATCCCGTCGACGGCGACTACGGCCTCGGCCACACGCGGTGGGCGACCCACGGCCGGCCGACGGAAGAGAACGCCCACCCGCACCGCGACGGCACGGGGCGCATCGTCGTCGTGCACAACGGCATCATCGAGAACCACCTGGCCCTGAAGCGCGAGCTCGAGGGCGAGGGTCACCGCTTCGCGACGGAGACCGACACCGAGGTCGTCGCCCATCTCGTCGAGCGCGAGTGGCGGGGGGACGGACTCGAGGCGGCGGTCCGGCGCGCCCTCGCCCGCGTGCGCGGGCTGTTCGCCCTGTTGCTGCTGGCGACCGACGACCCCGGGAAGCTGGTGGCGGCCCGGCAGGGCCCGCCGATCCTCGTGACCGAGGGCGACGGGGGCTATCTCGTCGCGTCGGACGTCCCCGCCGTTCTCAGCCACAACCGCGACGTCGTGTTCCTCGGCAACGGCGAGATGGCCGTCGTCACCCGCGACGGGGTGACCTACACCGACTTCGAGGGGGCGCCGGTCGCCGCCGACACCCAGCACATCAACTGGGACCCGGTGATGGCGGAGAAGGCCGGCTACCGGCACTTCATGCTGAAGGAGATCTTCGAGCAGCCGTGGGCGGCCCGAGAGACCGTGCTGGGGCGAACCTCGGTGGAATCCGGCCGGGTCTACCTGGGCGAGCTGGAGATTCCCGTCGAGCGGCTGCGGGCCGTCGACCGGGTCGTCGTCCTCGCGTGCGGCACCTCCTGGCACGCCGGCCTGGTGGGCAAGTTCCTGATCGAACGGCTCGCGGGGGTGCCGGTCGAGGTGGATTACGGCTCGGAGTACCGCTACCGCGACCCCATCGTGACCCCGACGACCCTCGCGGTGGTCATCACCCAGTCGGGCGAGACCGCCGACACCCTGGGCGCGCTGCGGGAGGCCCGCGGCCGAGGCGCCGCCACCATCGCCGTCTGCAACGTCGTCGGCAGCATGGCCACCCGCGAGGCCGACTTCACCGTGTACACCCACGCCGGCCCCGAGATCGGGGTCGCGTCGACCAAGGCGTTCACGTCGCAGCTCGTGGCCCTGCACCTCCTCGCCCTCTACCTGGCCCAGGTCCGCGGGTCGCTGCCGCCGGAGGCGGCCCGGCGGCACCTGGAGGACCTGGACCACCTGCCGCGCTGGATCGAGGAGACCCTGCAGTGCGAGGACGTCGTCAAGGCGGTGGCGCAGCGGTTCCACCAGCACCGGAGCTTCCTGTACCTGGGCCGCGGCATCAACTATCCGATCGCCCTCGAGGGCGCGCTGAAGCTGAAGGAGATCTCCTACATCCACGCCGAGGGTTACCCGGCCGGCGAGATGAAGCACGGCCCCATCGCCCTCGTCGACGAGCAGATGCCGGTGGTGACCCTGCTCCCGGACGGGTCGGTCTTCGAGAAGATGGCGTCCAACCTGCAACAGGTCCGGGCGCGCGGCGGATCGATCATCGCAGTGGGGGCCGACGACCGCCAGCCGGCCATCGACACCCTCGTCGACGAGGACCGGGACGCGCTCGTCACCATCCCCGCGACGCCTCCGCTGATCACCCCGATCGTCATGGCGGTACCGCTCCAGCTGCTCGCCTACCACATCGCCGTCCGCCGCGGCTGCGACGTCGACCAGCCGCGCAACCTCGCCAAGAGCGTCACGGTGGAGTGAACCGGGGAAGACGGGCGACCCTCCGAATCCTGTGGTCTGTGTGGAATGATCCGGGGAGGACGACCTCCGGAGTACCGTGGCCTGCCGATGCGCCGACGCCCGCCCCGCGCGGGCACGAACGACGACTCATGGACTTCATTTCGGATCTGAACGCCGAGCAGAGACAGGCGGTGCTCCACACCGACGGACCGCTCCTGGTCCTGGCCGGGGCGGGTTCGGGCAAGACCCGGGTCATCGCCTGCCGCGCCGCCCGGCTGATCGCGGACGGGCTGGCCGAGCCCGGCGAGCTGCTCGCCGTCACCTTCACGAACAAGGCGGCCGAGGAAATGCGGGAGCGGGTGAAATCGCTGGCCGACGCCGGGGCGCGGCGCCCGTGGATCTGCACGTTCCACGCCCTGTGCGCACGGATACTGCGCCGCGAAGGCGGGGTCCGGGTCGGCCGCGATTTCGTCATCTACGACAGCGCCGATCAGTCGGCGGCCATGAAGCGCATCCTGCGCGACCTCGACGTGGACGACAAGCTGCTGTCGGCCCGGCAGGCGCTCGCCGAGATCAGCGAGGCCAAGAACCACATGCGCTCCCCCGCGAGCCTGCGGGGCGAGTCGTGGAGTGCGCGCGGCGACCTGCTCGCCAAGGCGTACGAGCGGTACCAGCGCGCTCTCGACGCCGCCAACGCCCTCGACTTCGACGACCTGCTGCTCGAGACCACGCGGCTGTTCGAAGACCGCGAGGCGGTGCGGCACCGTTACGGCGGGCGCTTCCGGTTCATCATGGTGGACGAGTACCAGGACACCAACCCGCCGCAGTTCCGCCTCGTGAGACTCCTCACCCGCGAGCACCGCAACCTGTGCGTGGTGGGCGACCCCGACCAGTCGATCTACCAGTGGCGGGGCGCGGACCTGAACAACATCCTCGACTTCCAGAAGCACTTCGCCGGCGCGACGGTGATCCGGCTCGAACGGAACTACCGCTCGACGCAGGTCATTCTCGACGCCGCCGGGGCGGTCATCGAACGGAACCGGCGCCGCCTCCGCAAGCGGATGCGGACCGACCGCACGGGGGGCGACCTCGTGCGCTGCTTCCGGGCCGGCGACGATCTGGAGGAGGCCGACTGGGTCACCGTGCGGCTCCGCGAGGCGCTCGACGCGGGAGAAACCCCGGCCGGCGTGCTGTACCGCACGAACGCCCAGTCCCGCGTCCTCGAAGAGGCGCTGGGCCGCGCGGGCATCGCCTACCGCATGGTCGGCGGCGTCCGGTTCTACGAGCGCAAGGAGATCAAGGACACGCTCGCCTATCTCCGGCTGCTCATCAACCTGGACGACGACGTGAGCCTGCGCCGGGTCATCAACGAACCGAGGCGGGGCATCGGCAAGGGGGTGATGGCCGCCCTCGAGAAGCTGGCGCCCGAGCCGGCCGGAGCGGGACCGCTGTTCGCGCCGGCCCCGGGGGACGCGGGGGTAGCCGATTCGCTCTGGGGACGGCTGAATCGGGCGGTGAACCAGGAGCTGGTGCCGCCCCGGGCGGTCGCCGCCCTCCGGCGGTTCCGCGACCTGGTCGAGAGCCTGCGCGGCCTCGCGGGCGACCGGCCGGTCTCCGACGCCATCGGCGAGGTGCTGGGCCGGAGCGGCTACCTGGAGAACCTCCGCGAGGCGATGACGGAAGAGGCGGAGAACCGCATCGAAAACCTGATGGAGCTGGTCGCGGCCGCCCGCGACTACGAGATCCGCGAAACCGAGCCTTCGCTGACCGGCTTCGTCGACGGCCAGTCGCTGCTGTCGGAGGCCGACGAGTCGCAGGGCTCGGACGACGCCGGCGTCTGGCTGATGACCCTGCACGCCGCCAAGGGCCTTGAATTCCCGGTCGTGTTCATGGTCGGACTGGAAGAGAGGCTGTTCCCCCACACGCGGGCGGTCGGCGGCGAGCGCTACGAGCCGGTCGGGAACGACGATCGCGGCGAGGGTGACGCGAACGGCGGGGCACGCCTCGACGACGGGCCCGACGAGGCGATGGAAGAGGAGCGCCGGCTGTGCTACGTCGGCATGACCCGGGCCCGGACCCGACTCGTGCTGACGAGCGCCGCGCGACGCCGCGTGTACGGCGAGTACCGTGACACGAAGCCGTCGCGCTTCCTCGACGAGATTCCCGCCGAGCTGGTCGACGTCGTGGAACCGGTCTTCTCGACGCCGGTCCGGTCACCGGCCACCTACGGGCGGGGCGCCTACCGGGGGCGGCGTCGGGATGCCGACGAGCAGATCCAGCCCGACTACGGCTACGCCTACGAGAACGAGGACCAGTCGGTCGTCAGCATCTCGCCGGGCGACCACGTCCGCCATCCGACGTTCGGGGTGGGCACCGTCATCTCGGTGGAGCCGCTGACCGACGACATGAAGCTCACGGTCAGGTTCCGCGACATCGGTCGCAAGACGTTGCGCCAGAGCTTCGCGAAGCTCACCCTCGCCTGACCCGCGGAGGGACGGCTCCGCCCCGCGCGGACGCCGGGCGCGCCGCGGCCAGCCTGCCCGAGGCGAGACGGCATCGCCGCCCCCTTGACGGCCAGTGGCGAGAGCCCCCGCTGCATTCGAGCGGCGAGGCAGTCCGCCGGCGCCCTCCGGGCGCAACTGCAACTACGCCGACCGCGGTGGTGGCGTTCAGGGCGGCGTGCCTCGCGGTTCGCCGCGCGCAGGAGATCCGCCCGCCGTGGCTCTCCTCCCCGCCACCCGCACGCGCGGGCCGGACTTCCGGCGCCGGAATGAAAACGGCCCGACCCCATGCCGCATCCGGCGGCACGGTGCCGAGCCGTTCCTGTCTGCGATGCGCGCACGGACAGCGCGTTGCCCCAACGACGCAGAGCCCTGGACGCCCGTGCGCGAGCCGTGCGGGAAGTCCGCGCCGCCCTGCGGCGCCGCCTCCCCTAGCTGATGTTCCGGATCACCCAGCGGCCTTCCATCGGCATGCCGTCGTCGCCGGCAAGAATGGTTCGCTGGAGGGTGATGGTCAGCATCTCCTCGGTCTCGTTGCCGTCGAGCTCGATCCGCGCGGAGAGCTCCACTTCCTTCGTCACCAGCTCGCCCTCGTACTGCGTGACGTCGATGGGGTTGTTCGGATCGAACATGCTGAGCTGGGCTTCGTTCCGCTCGGCGTTCAGCTCGTCCCGCGCGGCCGCCACCGCCCGGGAGTGCTCTATGGTGCGGTCGCGCCAGTCCGTCCACGCCTCCTGGACCTCGCGGTCGGCGCGCCGCCTCAGGTTGTTGCCCTCGCGCTCCGCCTCGAGGACGCGGTTGATGGCGTCGAAGTTCTCGTCCTGGTAGACGATCTTCTCCTGCGTGAAGACCTCCTCGGCCTCCTCCGCCTCGGCCAGGGTCTGGCTCAGCTCCACCATCCGGAGCGGGCGGCTCACCTCTTCGGCCACGCTCTCGACGCTGGGTCTGGACACGATGCCACGGGTCTGGGTGTCCCAGGCATACATCGCGATGTTGTTCAGCGAGTCGCGGTCGCCGAACCGCGCGGCCTGGAAGTACGACCGAATGAGCGTCTCTTCCTCTCCCCCGCCGCCGCAGGCGCCGAACAACATCCCCATGCACAGCGCGAGCACCGGCACTTTCATCCTCGATCGAGCCATCTCACCGCCTCCTTGCACTGGCAGCCACCACGGAAGGGGCCGGCCGGCGGCCGGCCGCTCCATGCTGACCGCGTTGTCCTCTTACGACTGCGTCTCTCCGTCCCTCGAACATTCCAGACGGCCGGCGGGCTCAACTCTCGTCCGCGTCCGACGCCGTCCCGCTTCCGTTGTCGCTTCCCGCTTCGTCCGCGCTCAGGTCACCGAGGCGCGCGAGCGACACGACCCGATCCTCGCTGTCGATCCCGATCAGCCGCACCCCCTGCGTCGCGCGCCCGATGGTCCGGAGATCCTTCGTGTCCATGCGGAGCACCTTCCCCTGCTGGGTGATGAGCATCAACTCATCCTGGTCCTCCACGTGGGCGATCCCGACGACCGAGCCGTTCCGTTCGGTGGTTTGGATGTTAATGATACCGACTCCCCCTCGCGATTGCACGCGGTATTCGTCGATGCCGGTCCGCTTGCCGAAACCGTTCTCGGTCACCGTGAGCAGCGTGCCCCCCGCCCGGACGACGGCCATCGCCACCACCTCGTCGTCGGAGCGCAGCCGGATTCCCCGAACGCCCCGCGCGGTCCGCCCCATCGACCGGACGTCGCCCTCGGCGAAACGGATGGCCTTGCCCCGCCGCGTGCCCAGGAACACCTCGGCGCGCCCGTCGCCGATCTCCGCCGAGATCAACGCGTCGTCCTCGTCGACCCCCGCCGCGATGATGCCCTTCTGCCTCGGGCGGCGGAAGGCCTGGAGGTCGGTCTTCTTGATCATGCCCCGCCGCGTTCCGGTCAGGATGTAGCGCTCTCCCTCGGCCTCGGGCCACTCGCGGACCGCGAGCAGCGCGGCGATTCGCTCGTCGGGCTCCATCGAGACGAGGTTGGCGATGGACTTGCCGCGCCCGCTCGGACCGACGTCGGGAATCGTGTGCACCTTGAGCCAGTACAGGCGGCCCCGGTCCGAGAAGATGAGGATGTAGGCGTGGGTCGACGCCACGAAGAGGTGGGTCAGGAAGTCGCCGTCGCGGGTGCGCATGCCGAGCCGCCCCTTGCCGCCCCGCCGCTGCGCCCGGTACTCGGTGAGCGCGGTCCGCTTGACATAGCCGGTGTTGCTCACGGTGATGGCCATGTCCTCTTCCGCGATGAGGTCCTCGATGCGAAGCTCGCCGGGGTCGTCCACGATCTCGGTGCGCCGCTCGTCGCCGTACTTGACCTGCACCGCCCGCAGCTCGTCGACCACGATGCCCATCAGCAGCGATTCGCTGCCGAGAATCTCGCGCAGGCGCCGAATGACCCCCTGCAGCTCGGCCAGCTCGTCGAGCACCTTCTGCCGCTCGAGCCCGGTCAGGCGCTGGAGCTGCATGTCGAGGATGGCCTGGGCCTGAATCCGGCTCAGCTCGAACCGCTCCATGAGGCCCTCGCGCGCCTCGGCGGGGTTGCCGGCGGCCCGGATGAGGGCGATCACGGCGTCGAGGTGGTCGAGGGCGATCCTGAGCCCCTCGAGGATGTGGGCCCGGGCCTCCGCCTTGCGCAGCTCGTGCTCCGTGCGCCGCCGGACCACGTCGTGGCGGAACGCGATGAAACGTTCGACGAGATCGAGCAGGCCGAGGACGCGGGGCCGCCCGTCGACGATCGCGAGCATGATCACGCCGAACGTGGTCTGCAGCGGCGTGTGCTTGTACAGGTTGTTGAGGACGACTTCGGGCACCTCACCGCGCTTGAGCTCGATGACGATGCGCATGCCGCGGCGGTCGGACTCGTCGCGGAGGTCGCTGATGCCCTCGATGGCCTTGCCGCGCACCAGCTCGGCGATCTTCTCGATGAGGCGGGTCTTGTTGAGCTGGTAGGGAATCTCGGTGATGATGATCGCCTGGCGCTCTCCCTTGCCGATGTCCTCGATTTCGGCGCGGCCCCGCACCGTCAGCGACCCGCGTCCCGTCTGGTAGGCGGCGTCGATGCCCGCGTGCCCCACGATGAACCCGCCGGTCGGAAAATCGGGGCCGCTGATGCGGGCCCTCAGGCCGCGGCGCTTCTCGTCCTCGCCGTCCGCGCGGTGCTCGATGGTCCAGACGATCCCGTCGACGACCTCGCGCAGGTTGTGGGGCGGGATGTTGGTGGCCATGCCGACCGCGATGCCGGCCGAGCCGTTCACGAGGAGGTTGGGATAGGGCGTCGGGAGGACGGTGGGCTCCTCGGTGGTCTCGTCGTAGTTCGGTACGAAGTCGACCGTCTCCTTGTCGAGATCGGCCATCAGGTCGTCGGAGATCGGCTTGAGCCTGGCCTCGGTGTACCGCATCGCCGCCGGCGGGTCCCCGTCCACGGAGCCGAAGTTCCCCTGGCTGTCGACCAGGGGATAGCGCATGTTGAACTCCTGGGCCATCCGCACCAGGGTGTCGTAGATGGAGGCGTCGCCGTGGGGGTGGAAGTTCCCCATCACCTCGCCGACGATCTTCGCGCACTTGCGGTAGGCCCGGTTGGACGCCAGCCCCATCAGCCGCATGCCGTACACCACGCGCCGGTGGGCCGGCTTCAGCCCGTCCCGCACGTCGGGCAGGGCGCGGCCGATGATGACGCTCATGGCGTAGTCCATGTACGAGCGCCGCATTTCGTCTTCGATGTTGACCGGCGGCCGGGTGTCTGAAACGTCGGACATGGTGGGTCTGATCCTGGTGATCCGATCTGCCGGCAGCCCGCGGGCCGCCGGGGGAGTGGAGCTCTAGGCGCGCCCCGGGAGGGAGCCCGCCGCCTTCACCAGCGCAGCGCCGGCGTCCATCGCGGGCTTCCGGAACGCGGAGAGGAGCTCGGCGGTTGCGAGGTTGCGCGGCCCGCCGCCGCGCCGGGGACCGCTGCGGACAGGGCTACCCGTTCGTGCGTGCCCGCCAGGCGATCGCGGTCGAGCTCGATGCGCTCGTCGTTGCCCTTCGGCGGCACCCGCTCGTGCCCGGCAGCCCGTGAGGCGCTATACATCGAGGTTCTTGACGTCGAGGGCGTTCTCCTCGATGAACTTCCGCCGAGGCTCGACCTGATCGCCCATCAGCGTCGTGAACATCACGTCCGCCTCGGTGTCGTCCTGCGCGCTGACCTGCAGCAGTGTCCGGTTCTCCGGGTCCATGGTGGTCGACCAGAGCTGATCGGGGTTCATCTCGCCCAGCCCCTTGTAACGGTTGATGGCCACGCCCCGCTTCCCGGCCGCGAGGAAGTGGTCGAGCAGCTCGTCGACGCCGCCGACCTCCACCTCCCGCGGCGGGGTCGCCGCATCATCCGACTCCTCGGCGTCGGCGGCAGCCCCGCGGGCGACGCTGCCGACCCGCATCGGGCCCTCGACGCCCCTGATTGCCTCGAAGCTGGACGACAGGGCCCGGTACTCCGCCGACTCGACGAACTCGACGCCGACCGACTGGCGACGGGCGAACCCGCCGCTCCGGTCCTCGACCACCAACCCGTACGCGTTGTGCTCCTCGTCCACGTCCACCCGGACGGTACGCAACGGGGTGGTCAGCTCCGCGGCCAGCGCTTCGAGGGCGGCCCGGGCCTCGAAGAACGTCTTGTCGACGGCGCCGGCGGCGAGCAGGGCCTGGACGATGTCGGCGGCGGGGCCGCGACGCTCGACGATGGCCCGATAGCGCTGGAAGGCGACCAGGCGGTGCAGCAGATCCTCGAGGCGCTCCGCCGTCAGCTCGTCGGCCGGCAGCCGCAGCACGCGGGTCTCCGCCGCCCGCTTGAAGAGCCACGACTCGAGGTCGCGGTCGTCCTTGACGTAGGTCTCGCTGCGGCCCCGCTTGACGCGGTAGAGCGGCGGCTGGGCGATGTGGATGTGGCCGCGCTCGATGAGCTCCCGCATCTGGCGGTAGAAGAACGTCAACAGCAGCGTGCGGATGTGCGACCCGTCGACGTCCGCGTCGGTCATGATGATGACGCGGTGGTAGCGCAGCTTGTCGGGCTGGAAGTCGTCCTTGCCGATGCCGCAGCCGAGGGCCGCGATCATCGCGCGGATCTCGTCGCTGCCGAGCATCTTGTCGAAGCGCGCCTTCTCGACGTTGAGGATCTTGCCCTTGATGGGCAGCACCGCCTGGAACTGTCGATCTCGTCCCTGCTTGGCGGACCCGCCGGCCGACTCGCCCTCGACGATGTAGAGCTCGGCCTTGCCGGGGTCCCGCTCCTGGCAGTCGGCGAGCTTGCCCGGGAGGCTGCTGTTGTCGAGGGCGCCCTTGCGGCGCACCAGATCCCGCGCCTTCCGGGCCGCCTCGCGGGCCCGCGCCGCGTCGATGGTCTTGTTGACGATGCGCTTGGCCACCGCCGGGTTCTCTTCGAGGAACGCGCCGAGGCAGTCGTTCACGATCGCCTCGACGATGCCCTTCACCTCGGTGTTGCCCAGCTTGGTCTTGGTCTGGCCCTCGAACTGGGGATGGGGAATCTTGACGCTGATGACCGCGGTCAGCCCCTCGCGGATGTCGTCGCCGCCGATGCTCTCCTTGAGGTCCTTGGCCAGGTTCTGCCGGGTGGCATAACTGTTCAGGGTGCGCGTCAGGGCGGCGCGGAGCCCGGAAACGTGGGTGCCGCCCTCCTGCGTGTTGATGTTGTTGGCGAAGGCGTGCAGGGTGTCGGAGTACCCGTCGTTCCACTGCAGCGATATCTCCGCGTCGATGCCGTCGCGCTCGCCCCGCATGTAGATCGGCTCGGCGTTGACCGCCACCCGGTTCTCGTTGAGGTACCGGACGAACGAGTTGATGCCGCCCTCGTAGCGGAAGTCGCGGTGCTTCCCGTCCTCGCGCTCGTCGTCGATGGTGATGCGCACGCCGGCGTTCAGGAACGCGAGCTCCCGGAGGCGGTGGGCCAGGGTGTCGAAGCTGTACTCCACCGTCTCGAACACGTCGGCGTCGGGCTTGAACGTCAGCCGGGTGCCGCGGCGCCGCGTCGTCCCCGAGACCTCGAGGTCGGCGTCGGGAACACCCCGCGTATAGCTCTGCTGGTAGACCCTCCCGTCCCGGTAGATCTCCAGGGCGACCGACTCCGACAGGGCGTTGACGACCGAGACTCCCACCCCGTGCAGCCCGCCCGAGACCTTGTAGCTCTCGTTGTCGAACTTCCCCCCGGCGTGCAGCACCGTCAGCACCACCTCGGCCGCGGGCCGGCCGCTGGCGTGGAGATCGACGGGAATGCCGCGGCCGTTGTCGACCACCGTGATCGAGTTGTCGATGTGAATCGTGACCCGGATGGTGTCGCAGAACCCCGCCAGGGCCTCGTCGATGGCGTTGTCGACCACCTCGTACACCAGGTGGTGCAGCCCCAGCGCGCCGGTGGACCCGATGTACATGGCGGGACGCTTGCGGACCGCCTCGAGCCCCTCGAGCACCTTGATCTTGTCGGCGCCGTAGTCGGCCAGATCGGCGGACGTGATCTCCGGGGCCGCCGTCGCCACGGCATCTCCCTCGCCCATCGACGACGGCACCACGTCGACCGCCTGCTTGCTCTCCTCCAGCTGCGTCATCCTGGGTTCCTCGTCACCTCGGCTCGGCGGCCTCCCCGCCCTCTCCCGGGGCGGGACCTCACCCGACGACCCCCGGCACGCCGATCAACGTCGTTCCTCGACACGGACGCCCGGCCCGCCAGCCTTGCCCGCGGCTCCCGACCGGCCCTCCTCCGATGGAGACGCCCGGCAGCCCGTGGCGGGCAGACCCCGGGGGTTCGCCCGCGGGCTTCTAGACCCGCATCGGCATGATCACGTACTTGTACTCGCATCCCTCCGTCGACAAGGGCGACAGCAGCGCCTGGCTCACCTCGTCCTTGAACTCGAGCACGATGCTGTCGGAATCGACGACCCCCAGAAAATCGAGAACGTACTGGGCGTTGAAGCAGATCTCCGTCTGCGGGCCCTCGTACTCGACGGCCAGAACCTCGGACGCTTCGCCGACGTCCGGGCTGCTCGACGAGATCTCGACGCCGCCTGCGTCGATCTGGAACTTGACCGCCCGCGACCGCTCGTTCGACAACAGCGCGACCCGCTTGAGTGTGCCCGCCAATCGATCGCGGTCGAACTCGATGCGCTTGTCGTTGCCCTTCGGCAGCACGCGCTCATGGGCGGGAAACTGCGCGTCGATGGTCCGCGAGATCAGCTGCCGTGCCCCCAGGTCGAAGAACAGGTGATTCTCGCCCCGCTCGTACGACACCTCTTCGGCCTCGTCGTCTCCGAGGAGCCGGGCGAGCTCCGACAGCGTCTTCCTCGGCAGGATGACCCGAGACGGCTCCCCCTCGTCCTCCCCGGGGCCGCTCCCCGCCCCTTCCTTCCCCGCCTCGCCGGCGGCCGACGCGAGCGCGAGCCGATGCCCATCGGTGGCCACCAGGCTCATCGAGGACGGCGACAGCAGGAAGAGGGCGCCGTTCAGGAAGAACCGGGTGTCCTCTCCGGTGATCGCGAACTGCGTCTTGGCGATCATCTCCGCCAGCCGCCCCGCCGCGAGACGCGCGGTGGCGGAGCCGGCCGCATCCGGCATCGACGGAAAATCCTCCCGCGGCAGCGTCTGGATGCGCGAGTTGAACCGCTCGGCCGTCACGTTGACGGTCCCCGCCGCCGGCTCGGCGATCCGGATCTCGGTGTCGGGCAGCGCGCGGACGATCTCGTAGAGCTTCCTCGCCGGCAGGGTCACCGAGCCTCCCTCGACGACGGTGGCGGGGCATCGGCTGCGCAGGCCGACCTCGAGGTCAGTCGCGGCGAGGCGAATCTCGGAAGCCCCGTCCTCCGCCTCGATCAGGACGTTGGCGAGAATGGGAATCGTGTTCTTCCGCTCGACGATGCCTTGGAGGAGTTGCAGCTCTTTGAGGAGTTCGGTCTGGCGAATATTGAGTTCCATCAAGGAAGAGGCCTTCGGGGTTGTTGTCGTCGACCGTCAGTAGACACGGATCTCTTGATTATAACATCAGCAAGGCGTGTCGAAAACCGGGCTGTTTCCGAGTCAAGTTCTTTACGATCAGTAGTTTACGCTGCTCAAAACCCTCCGGATTTCGTGTGGACCGTGATCTGCGCCATCCACAGGTCGGCTCCGTGACGGGGAAGACGGGATGACCGGCCGACCCTGTGGAACGGTTGTTGTGGAAAAGTCCCGCGCCGCCGCCGCCCACTCGCCGGGAGCGGTGCGGCCGGTCCGCCCATGCCGCCTTCGGCTCTGCCGGGCGTCCAGCCGGCCCCGCAGGAGCCTGCGCCGTTCCAGGCGACCCCTGGTCCGCCCATCGTTGCCTTCGGCTCCGCCGGGTGTCCGACCAAGCCTCCGGGAGTCCGCGCCGTTCCACGGTGCAGACTCCTAGTTGACCGACTTCTTGATCGACTTGACGAGGCCGTCGATGAGGGCGTTGAGCCGGGGCTGTTTCCCGCGCTCCTGCTCGATCTTGTCGTACGCGTAGATGACGGTGGAGTAGTGCTTGCCGAATTTCCGGGCAATCTCCGGATACGAGGCTCCGGTGAGCGTCCTGGCCAGGTACATGGCGATCTGGCGCGGCAGCACGATGGCCTGCGTGTTGTTCCGCGACTTCAGGTCGCTCAGCTTGAGCGAGTGGTGGCTGGCGACCTGCTTCTGAATCATCTCGACGGTCACGACGGGCTTGTCGCGTTCGCCGATGTTGGGCAGCACCTCCTGGGCCAGCGACAGGGAAATCTTCTGCCGCCACAGCGAGGCGCGGGCGATCAGCGTGGTCAGCGAGCCCTCGAGCTCACGGATGTTCGACTTGATCCGCTCGGCGATGTAGAGCGCCACGTCGTCGCCGATGGGGATGGCGGGAGCCAGGTGCTCGGCCTTCTTCTTGAGGATCGCGACCCGGGTCTCGAGATCCGGAGGCTGGATGTCGACGGTCAGTCCCCACTCGAAGCGCGACCTGAGCCGTTCCTCGAGGAACTGCAGCTCGTGGGGGGGGCAGTCGCTGCTGATGACGATCTGCTTCTGCGCGTCGTAGAGCGAGTTGAACGTGTGGAAGAACTCGATCTGCGTGCCCTCCCGGCTGGCCAGGAACTGGATGTCGTCGACCAGCAGGATGTCGGTGCTGCGGTAGCGCGCCCGGAAGTCGATCGTCCGATCGAACCGGATCGCGTTGATCATCTCGTTCATGAAGCGGTCGGACGAGATGTAGGTGCGGCTGGACTGCGGCGAGTGGACGTCGAGGTACTCGCCGATGGCGTGCATCAGGTGGGTCTTTCCGAGGCCGACGCCGCCGTAGATGAACAGCGGATTGTAGGACCGCGCGGGGGCCTCGGCGACGGCGCGGGCGGCGGCGTGGGCGAACTGGTTCGAGGGCCCGACGACGAACTCCTCGAAGGTGTAGCGTTGCTGCGCCGGCGGTCGAGGGGTGGGCTCGGGGGGACTCGGCGAGACCGGTGCGGCCCGATCCGCGGCGGCCGGGGCGGAGTCGCCGGTGATCAGCGAGATGGTGGTTCCCGGCCGGCCCAGCTCGTCGGCGGCCTCCTTGATGACGCCGGCGTAGTGGCGGGTCAGCCAGTGCTTGAAGCCATCGTTGGGAACCAGCACCGTGATGGCGTTCTCGTCGTTCTCGAGGAACCTGGTGGGCTTGAACCAGGTGTGGAAGATGTACCGGCTGACCTTGTTCTCGACGCGCGTCAGAATCTCATCCCAGACGTTGCTCGACATTGGCGCCACTCGCGTCGGTACTCCGGCCGACCCGTCAGCGGGAGACCGTGGACCGTTCGGTGGAACGTTGCGGTTGAGCCGATTGAGCGCCTCTGTGCGGACGCGACCCGGGTCTGCCGTCGAGGAGGCGCGAGGTGCAAAGGCCGACAACATACCACAGCCTGCGCGATGTCGGAATTCCTGGGCTGTCGAGGATCCGCGGACGCGAGCGACGGGTGTTGACGACCCGGTCCGATCGCGGCGGAGGGGGTCTGTCGGCGGCGCGGTATGGCATGCGCCACGGAGTCCGCGCGTCAGCGGGGCGGGCTCCCGGCGAGGTTGCCCGAGTCTGCAACTGACTGAAAACAGGATACTTGTTCGGCTCTCCGCGATGACCTTCGTTTCCGGACTACGGGAAACATGCACGAGGTGTCGGTTTTCCGTACCGTTTTCCACAGGTGTGGAAAACGTGGGCGGGGAAGCGGGCAGTCGGGGCGTTCGCCGCAGTCTGAACCGGAGTTCGGACGGTTCTCCCGATAGCGGCTCCGGGGTCGGAAAGGCAGGATTTCAACAACCCCGAGCGCCGAACCGAGCGGCGTGATTCTTGACATCGCATGAGGGACGACCTAGTGTAAAAGGTTGCCGCAGGAACGGAGGAGCCCGGTTCGATGAAGCGCACCTTTCAGCCCAATCGCCGCCACCGCAAGAAGACGCACGGATTCCGCGCCCGCATGAGCACGCCCGCGGGGCGGCGAGTGCTCAGCCGCCGCCGGGCGAAAGGGCGCCGCCGCTTGGCGGTCGACTGAGCATGTGCGGGGCGGCGATGCGCGGGGGGCCGTGACGGCTGCGACCCGGACGCTGGCGCGTGGCGAGCGGATTCGCCGCCGGCGCGACTTCCTGCGAATACAACGGGGTGGCACGCGAATCCGGGGTCGCTACATGACGCTGATCGGGCTCCCCGGTGAGCAGGGCTGCAGCCGCCTGG
This sequence comes from Vicinamibacterales bacterium, assembly GCA_965207675.1. Lineage (GTDB taxonomy): Bacteria > Acidobacteriota > Vicinamibacteria > Vicinamibacterales > UBA8438 > JAJEEA01. Next base: position 339,381 of record CBDBMY010000010.1, on the reverse strand, counting down.
GCATCGTCGCACCCCGCCGCCTGGGGAACGCCGTCCGCCGCAGTTTCATCAAGCGCCTCGTGCGCGAACTCTTCCGCCACGAAAAGCCGATTCCCGTGACCGACCTCGTGGTGCTGCCGTTCCGGGAATTCCCCGATGTCCCGTTCAACTCGCTGCGGAGCGACTACCATCGAACCCTGCGCCGGCAGATCCGCGCGCGTGTGCCGCGATGAGGGTGGCGTGAGACTGTTTCGGGCCGGGTGGCGGCACGTGGATCGGGGGCTGATCTCGCTGTCGGCGGCACTTCTGAACACCTATCGGTTCACCTTGGGTCATCTGTTCGTCGGGGCCTGTCGCTTCCAACCGTCCTGCTCGCGCTACGCCGAGGAAGCGATCAGGCGGCACGGAAGCCTGCGCGGCGCCTGGCTCACCCTCGCGCGCCTGTGCCGCTGTCATCCGTTCCACCCCGGCGGAATGGACCCGGTGCCGCCGTCCGGCGGCCCCGCATCGCCGGCGCGGCGGCCTGCTCCGGAACGGGCGGACGTCTGATCTGTCATGGAGCGTCGAGTCCTTCTCGCGGTCACCCTGTCGTTTCTGGTCCTGGTGCTGTACCAGCAGTGGATTGGCCCGCCGCCCGCGGTCGAGAGCGTGCCGGGCGAGCCCGTCGCCGGGGCTGCAGACGGCAGCGGGGTCTCGGGCGCGGCGGCGGCCCTCGCCCCGGTGGGCGACGCGCCGGCGACCGGGGCGCCGCCCGGTGCCGCCGCCGGCCCCGAAGCGGCGAGCGTCGGGCCGGCGGGTGCGCCGATCGTCCCGGTCGTTGCCGACGACCGGCAGCGATCCGTCGTGGTGGAGAGCGACTTCGTGCTCGCGGAGTTCGACAATCGCGGCGCCGAGCTCGTGAGCTGGAAGCTCAAGGACTATGCCGACGAGAACGGCGATCCGGTCGAGCTGGCGATGCCCGGGATGGCGTCGGGCCGGCCGAGGCCCTTCTCGCTGATCGTGCCGGGGAATCCGGACCTGACGGCGCGCCTCGACGCCGCCCTGTTCCGGCCGTCGGACGACCGCCTGCGGCCAGGCACGGAACCGGCGGCGCTCACTTTCGAGTACGAGGACAGCTCGGGCCTGCGGGCCCGGAAGACGTTCCGCTTCCAGCCGTCTCCGGAACAGCCGTACGTCGTGGAGTTCGACGCCGCGGTCACGACCGACGGGGGCGTCCAGCCGGTGACCATGGCCTGGGGCCCGGGTCTGGGAGGCGTCCGCGCCGACACGTCGTGGTTCGTGTTCCAGCAGCTGCCGGCGGCGGTGTTGTACGGGCGCCCCCTCGAGAACGGGCTCGCGCAGGATGTCGACGTGTACCGATCCTCGCCGGCAAACGTGCCGGAGCGGCCGAGCTACGAGGGACAGTTCGACTTCGCGGGCATCGACAACCACTACTTCCTCTCCGTCGCCCTGCCCGGCGCGCAGGCGAGCCGCGTCGACTACCGCCCTCTCTCGGTGATCGAGCTGGAGCACGACCTCGTCGAGTACGGGGTCACCCTCGAGCCCGGCGCCGGCGGGCTCCCGTTCTTCATCGGCCCGAAGGACTTCGATCTCCTCGCGGCGGTGCATCCGGACCTGGTCCGGGCCATCGACTTCGGGTTCCTGTCGGTCATCGTCGTCCCCCTCCATCGGACCTTGAAGTGGATCCACGGGTTCGTCGGCAATTACGGGTGGTCGATCATCCTGCTCACGGTGCTGATCAACATCGTGATCTTCCCGCTGCGCCACAAGAGCGTCGTCTCGATGCGGAAGATGCAGGAGCTGCAGCCCGAGATGAAGGCGATCCAGGCGCGGTACTCCGGTCTCAAGGCGACGGATCCGGCCCGCCAGAAAATGAACCAGGAGGTGATGGAGCTGTATCGCCGGCACGGTGCGAACCCCGCGAGCGGGTGCCTGCCGATGCTGATGACGATGCCGATCCTCATCGCCTTCTACCGGCTGCTGTCCATGGCGGTCGAGCTGCGGGGTGCACCGTTCGTGGGCTGGATCGACGACCTGTCGGTGCAGGATCCGTTCTACGTGACGCCATTGATCATGGGCGCGTCGATGGTCTACCAGCAACGGCTGCAGCCGGCCGGTGCGGCCAGCCCGGAGCAGCAGCGGATCATGACGCTCATGCCCGTGCTCTTCACCGTGATGTTCCTGTGGGCGCCGAGCGGGCTGGTCATCTACTGGCTGACGAGCAACCTCCTGGGCATCGGGCAGACCGTCGTGACGAACCGCATCGCGGGCCCGCCGCGGGTCAAGCAGGTGCGGCCGCCGGCCGAGCGGCAGGTCAAGAAAACGCCGCCGGGCGAGACGGCGGGGCCGGAGCCGCACCGGCCGAAGGCCGGGGACCGCCGGGGATCGGACCGGTCCGGGTCGAAGGCGGCGCGTCAGGGCAAGGGAGCGCGGCGTTCGCGCGGGAAGGGTCGGTAGGCGGCGGCTTCGGCCGCGGTCGTTCCGGGTCGGTGCGGATCATCCTCGAGCGACCGGGAGGTTTGGCGTGGCAACGGATCTCGAAGCTCGGATGGAGGCTTTCGTCGAGGCGGTGGCGGCTGCCCTGGGACTGTCGCTCGAGGTGCAGTGCACGCCGCTCGAGGACGGGACCCGCATCACCCTGAACGGAGCCGGCGGCGAGGTGTTGCTGCGTCGCAAGGGCGAGGGCCTCGACGCGCTGCAGCACGTCGTCAACGCGGCGTTCCGGGGCGAGCACGGCAAGGGACGGATCGTCGTCGACTGCCTCGACTATCGGAAAGGCAAGGACGAGGAGCTTCGACAGACGGCGGTCCTCCTCGCCGAGAAGGCCCTCAGGACCGGAGAGACCCAGGAGATCGGCCCTTTGAACCCGTATGCCCGCCGGATCGTGCACCTGGCGGTCGCCGACAACCCGGACGTCTCCTCGGAGAGCATGGGGGACGCGTTCCTGAAGACGGTGTCGATCTCGCCGGCACGCCGGCCGTGAAGAGCCCCGCGCCGGGGTCGACGCCGCCGCCCGTCCGCCCCCGCCCCCTGGATCGCCGCAGCTCGGGCGGGTGCCCGTAGCCCGTGGCGGGGCGGGAGCCGTCCGATTTCGTCCTCGTCGGCATGCGCAGCGCGGCAGCCGATGTTCGCCTCCGACGATACGATCGTCGCCATCGCCACCCCGCCCGGCCGCGGGGGCCTCGGGATGGTGCGCATCAGCGGTTCGCAGGCGGGCGCGGTCGCCGCCGCCCTGCTCGACCACGGGAGGTCGCTCGAGCCGCGCCGCGCGACGGTGGCGCGCCTCGTCGCCCGCGAGGGGGACCAGGCGACCGCCATCGATCGGGTGGTGGCGACGTCGTTCCCCGGCCCGCGGTCGTACACGGGCGAGGACGTCGTGGAGATTACCGCCCACGGCAGCCCCCTGCTCCTGGAGCGGATCGTCGCGCTCGCCCGCCGGTCGGGCGCGCGGCCGGCCAACCCGGGGGAATTCACCCTCCGGGCGTTTCTGCACGGCCGCGTCGATCTCGTTCAGGCGGAAGCCGTGGCCGATCTCGTCGACGCCGTCACGCCGCTGCAGGCGCGGGTGGCGTTCGACCAGCTGGAAGGCACGATGACCGAGCGCATCGCCGCCGTGGACCGGGGGCTGCTCGACCTGACGGCCCGGCTGGAAGCGTCGCTCGACTTCCCCGACGAGGGCTACCATTTCATCGAGACCTCGGAGGTGACGCGGGGCATCGGCGAGCTGAGCGAACGCGTGCAGACCCTGCTGGCGGGCGCCACGACCGGCCGGCTGATCCGGGAGGGGTGCCGGGTCGTCGTCCTCGGGCGTCCGAACGTGGGCAAGTCGAGCGTCTTCAACCGGCTGCTGGGCTCGCCGCGCGCCATCGTCACCCCCGTGGCCGGCACCACCCGCGACCTCGTGACCGAGACCATCGATCTCGGAGGCCTCGCGGTCAGCCTGATCGATACCGCCGGCATTCGCGCGGCCGGCGATCCGGTCGAGGCCGAGGGGGTGTCGCGCGCCCGGGGGGCCTTCGGGTCATCCGCCGCCTCCCTCGTGGTCCTCGATCGGTCGGAGCCACTCGGCGGAGACGACCGGGACGTGCTGCGGGAGACCTCGGCCTCGCCGCGGGTCGTGGTCGTGAACAAGGTCGATCGTCCGCCCGCCTGGTCGCCGGCCGCCCTGCCCGTGGGCGGGAGCGCCGCCCGCGTCGAGGTCTCGGCCCGCACCGGCCACGGGTTCGGCGGGCTGCGGGACGAGCTGCGGAGAGTGCTGGTGGGGGAGACCGTGATCCGGGAGACCCCGATGGTGGCGAACATCCGTCACATCGAGCTGCTCGAGCGGGCGGACTCGGCGCTGGCGGCGGCGGCCGCGGCGGCGGCAGGGGGCGCAACCGAGGAGTTCGTGCTCGCGGACCTCGAGCGGGCGCGCCGATCGTTGGAGGAGCTGACCGGCCGGCGGACGCCCGACGACGTGCTCGACCACATCTTCGAGCGGTTCTGCATCGGAAAGTAGCCCCGGGGCGGAGGCGTCGATCCGCCCCCGCGAACGAGCGGTCCGGGCGATCGTCGAGGAGCCATGGCAACGGAGCGGGACGTCATCGTCATCGGGGCGGGACACGCCGGCATCGAGGCGGCGCACGCGGCCGCCCGCCTGGGCTGCGCGGTGGGGCTCTGCACGCTCTCGCGGGAGACGGTGGGCCAGATGCCGTGCAACCCGGCCGTGGGGGGCACGGCCAAGGGCCACCTGGTTCGCGAGATCGACGCCCTCGGGGGCTTGATGGGTGAGGCCATCGACGCCACGGCCATCCAGTTCAAGCTGCTGAACCGCAGCCGCGGCCCGGCGGTGCAGTCGCCTCGGGCCCAGGCGGACAAGCACCGGTACGGCGCCTGGATGCGGTCTCGGCTCGAGCGGGAGCCCAACGTCGACTGGATCATCGGGCGGGTCGGCGCCGTCGTGGTCGACGGCGCGCGCGTCGTCGGCGTGGAGCTCGAGGACGGCGCCCGGATCGGTTGCCGCGCGGTGGTGGTGACCACCGGCACGTTCCTGAACGGCCTGATTCACGTCGGTCCGGAGCAGCGGTCGGCGGGGCGGGTCGGCGAGCCGGCGTCCCGGGTCCTGGGCGAATCGTTGAAGCGCCTCGGCCTCGCGTGGGGGCGGCTGAAGACCGGAACCCCGCCCCGGCTCGACCGCGGCAGCATCGACTTCAGCCGCTTCGAGGAGGAGCCGGGAGACCGCCCTCCGGTGCCGTTCTCGTTCCTGAGCGGCGCGATCGAGCGTGGCCAGATCTGCTGCCACATCGTCCATACGACACCCGGGGTTCACGAGCTGGTCCGCCGCAACCGGGACCGCTCGCCGCTCTACAACGGGCGGATCACCGGCATCGGACCCCGATACTGCCCCTCGCTGGAAGACAAGGTGATGCGGTTTCCGAACCGCGAACGCCATCAGGTCTTCCTGGAGCCGGAAGGGCTGGACGTGCCGGAGATCTACGTCAGCGGCTGCTCGATGTGCCTGCCGCGAGAGGTGCAGCAGGAAGTCATCGCCGCGCTGCCGGGCCTGGAGAACGCGGTCATGCTGCGCCCCGGGTACGCGGTCGAGTACGACTTCATCCAGCCGACCGAGCTGACGCCGACCCTCGAGACCCGGAAGATCGCGGGACTCTATCTCGCGGGGCAGATCAACGGCACCTCGGGGTACGAGGAGGCGGCCGGGCAGGGGCTCGTGGCCGGCGTCAACGCGGCCCGGCGCGCCCGCGGAGAGGGTGGCTGGGTGCTGAGGCGCAGCGAGTCGTACATCGGGGTCATGGTCGACGACCTGACGGCCCGGGGATGTCTCGAGCCGTACCGCATGTTCACGTCCCGGGCCGAGCATCGCCTGCTGCTGCGGATCGACAACGCGGACCTGCGACTGACCCCCCGCGGCCGCGAGATCGGCCTGGTGGACGACGAGCGCTGGGATCGCTTTGGCGACCGGCGCGCGAGGTTCGAGGGGAACCTGGCCAGGGTGCGGGCGGCGCGCGTGCGGGAGGGTACCCGCACGGTCGCGGCGGCCCGGGTGCTCCGGCGGCCCGGGGTCAGCCTGGCGTCGCTGGCCGAGCGGGGGGTCGTCGAGCTCGAGGTCGGCGAGGACGCGGCGGGGGCGGAGCGGTCGAGCGTGGAGACGGCGGTGAAGTACGAAGGGTACCTGCGCAGGCAGGAAGCCACGATAGCCCGCTCGGCGAAGGACGAAGAGCGGCTCATCCCGGCCGGCTTTCCGTACGCCGGCGTGCCGGGACTGTCGGCGGAAGTGGTGTCGAGGTTGGGTGCGGCCAGGCCTGCCACCCTGGGGCAGGCCGGTCGCATTCCCGGCGTCACCCCGGCCGCCGTCGCGGTGCTCGGGGCCTACGTCAAGCGGTGGAGCGGCCGCGGGGCCGGCGCCGGGGACGCCGACCCGGAGCCCGTCCGAGCCCGCCCGTCCTCGCCATCGGATCCGCCGGCCGCCGAACCGACCTTCCAGTGAGGCCGCGGCCGTTCCAGGGAGCAGACTCCTGTCGCGGCCGACGGTGTCCGGGAGCCGATCCTCCCGCCGGCGCTCGTTCAGCCGCGGCGGTGCTTGCGGAGGATCAGGAGGCGGCTGGCCGTGGCGAGCAGCGGATAGTCGCCGTCCACCCGCCATGGGGCCGGCACCGCGTCGTCGTTCCCGCGAATGCGCCCGAAGAGAAAGACGACGCCGTCGGTCCTGACCAGGGATTCGATCCCGCGCAGCATCCGCGCATCGGTCCGGACCGCACGAAGGCTCACGACGTCGAATTGCGCGGCGAGCTCCTCCCGGTCGGCCAGCTCCTCGAACCGGCAGGCCTCCACCGTCGTCTCCTGCAGCGCGAGCCGGCGCACGACCTCCCGCAGGAACGCGGCCTTTCTCGTTCTCGATTCCACCATGCGCAGGCGCAGCGAGGGGACGGCGAGCTTCATCGGGACCGCCGGAGAGCCTCCTCCCGATCCGATGTCGATGATGACCGCGTCGGATCTCGGCAGACGTTGCGCGGCGACGAGCGGCTCGATGACGAGCCTGTCGATGCCGTTGTCGTCAGCGGCCAGCGCGGTCAGGTTGATGCGCCGGTTCCAGCGCATGAGGAGGTCGACGTAGCCGGCGAGGGCTGCCCCGAGAGGGGAGTCGATCGACAGCCCCGCCCGGTTCGCGCGCCGGGCGATGCGGTCGGTCACCTGTCGCCGCCCGGTTCCGGGGGTCGTCATCGGAAGGCAGAGGAATGTGCGTAGTCGAAGAGCGGGAGCTCCTGAAGGATCGGTTGGGCGCCGCGTGAAGCCGAAGGCGCCGGCGGCCGGGCTGCGTCGCACCTCGGCCGGCCTTTCTCCCGAGGCCGGCGCGCCGCGTCGACCAGGGGTCGGCTCCGGTTGTCGCGGTGGCGGTGCCGCGGCGTGCGGATGTTCCACGTGGAACATGGCGGCTCCAGCTCCGGGTGGTCAGTCATCGGGCTCCGGGCTTCAGCGGCGTTCCCGGTCGGCGTCGCACGGTCTTCCAGCCCGGCTCCTGGTCGCCCGGCGGTCGGGCGTCGGCCGCACGCCCAGCGCATGCGTATGTTCCACGTGGAACACACGCTCCGGGTGGCCGGGCATTCGGTGCTGCGGCTTCAACGGCGTTCCTGGTCGGAGTCGACTGTCGTGTAGATTATGACCGTCGTTCCCCGTAACCGACTCGGACCGCCTGCCAAGCCCGAGCGAGAAGGGCCGGCCGAAAGGAAGAGAGACTTGACCGGTAGAGACCGCCTGATTGTCGCCCTGGATGTTCCGAGTGTCGAGACCGCGCACGCCATCGTCGACGAGCTGTCGAACGTCCAGTCGTACAAGATCGGTTGGCGGCTTCTCATGGCCGGGCTGCGGGCCAGGGGTCTCGCGGCGCTGTGGGAGAGGATTGCCGGCGACGGCAAGCGGATCTTCGTCGATCTGAAGGTGCCGGACATCGGCAACACCGTGGCGGACGTCGTTCGCGACCTGCGCGGAGACCCGAGCATCCGGTTCCTGACCCTGCACCAGAACATGCAGTTGCGGGACATCGCGATGGCCCGCGACGCCAAGGCTGGCAGCCGATGGCCGGCCCTCCTCGCCGTGCCGTTCGTCTCCAGCCTCGACGCCGCCGACTTCTCTCGAATCGCCCCCGCCGAGGCTGCGCGCGGCGTCACGCTGGACGACTGGATCCTCGCCAGAACGAGGGATGCCCTCGATCACGGATGCGACGGCGTCATCGCGTCCGGAGAGACCATCGGACTCTGCCGCGAAGCGTGGCCGCGGGAGACGGGGGTGCTGATTGTCAGCCCGGGAATCCGGCCGGCGGACGCGACCCGGGACGATCACAAGCGCTCGGCGACGCCGGCGCAGGCGGTCCGTTGGGGATCGGACTACGTCGTCGTAGGCCGCCCCATACTGAACGCGCCCGACCGCGCGGGTGCCGCGCAGGCAATCATCGACGAGATGGACGCGGTCCCACCCGAGACCGAGTGATCGCGAAGGGCTCGCACCCGGCGGCCGGCAGGGTTCGACGAACGGAATCTGCTCCACCGTCCCCCGAGACCGTCGCAGCCGACGGGAGCACGGGCCGGCATCGACGACCGGGTGTGCCGCCGGCTTGTCCGACAACGGCATCGCGGTTACCATCACGCAACGAGTTCACCCAGCCAGATCACCATTAAGCCGTTTGCCAGAAAAACAGCGCCGGTTGCCGATGGGCAGGATTATCGCGATCGCCAATCAGAAGGGGGGCGTCGGCAAGACGACCACGGCCATCAATCTCGCCGCATCTCTCGCCATGGGCGATCAGAGGGTGCTCCTCGTCGACCTCGATCCGCAGGCCAATCTCACGAGCGGCCTCGGGCTGAGGGACGAGGCCGGCGAGCGGCGCAACATCTACCAGGGGTTGACCTCGGAGGCGGCCGCCGCGGAGGATCTCGCGCTCGACACGCAGGTCACCGGCCTGCGCCTCATTCCGACCGACCATCACCTCACCGGCGCCGAGGTCGAGCTCGTGGGGTTGCCCCGGCGCGAGAGCCGCCTGCGCCCGTTGCTGCGCGCGGCCGTCGACCGGTACGACTACATCTTCGTCGACACGCCGCCCTCCCTGGGGCTGCTCACCCTGAACGCTCTCGTCGCGGCCCATTCCGTCTTGATACCGCTCAACTGCGAGTACTTCGCCCTCGAGGGGCTGACCGAGCTGAGGGCGACGATGGGCCGCGTGCGGGCCGGGTTGAACCCGGAGCTCGAGCTCGAGGGCGTCCTGCTTACCATGTCGGACTCGCGGACGCGGCTGGGCCAGCAGGTGGCCGGCGACGTCCGGGCCCACTTCCGGGAGAAGGTGTACCGTACGGTCATTCCCCGCAACGTGCGGCTGGGAGAAGCGCCGAGCCACGGTCTGCCGGCGATTCTCTACGACGTTAGGTCGACGGGGGCCGAGGCCTACCTGGCCCTGGCGCGCGAGATGCTGGGGCCCGCTCGCGGGGCGGTGAGGCGAAGCGTGCCCGCGGAGCCGCGGGCCCGGATGTGAGGGACGGGGTCGCGTCGGGCTCGGGGAGAGGTGGCGGCACCGCAACCGACCGCGTCGCTGGGACGGGGCCGTTTCGTCCGAACCGGTCCGTGGTCCCGCCGCGCGCCGGTTCGACCCGGCGGCCAGGATCACCGCCGGCGCGGGTGCCACCCGCCGGGCGATGGGGTTCGACCCAGAGCCACCCGTCGAGCCCGTCGTCACGGGGGCGGATCCTCGTCCCGGGACCACGGACATGCCGGCAGAGGCGCCGCGTCGATTCGTCCCGGCGTGATCGAACGGGGATGACCCGCGACCCTGGAGACGGGAACGCGCGGCAGGATTCGAGATGGCCAAGACGCGACGTGCGCTGGGGCGCGGGCTGAGCGCCCTCATTCCCGATACCGCGCCGGCCCCGGCCCCGACCCCCCGGGTGGCCGAGGTGGACCTCGACCGGCTCACGCCGAGTCGCGCCCAGCCCCGCACGGTCCTCGACGAGGCGAGGCTCGAAGAGCTCTCCCGGTCGATCCGCGGCAGCGGCGTCATCCAGCCCATCGTGGTACGCCCCCTGGCAGGGGATCGTCTCGAGATCGTCGCGGGCGAGCGCAGGTGGCGGGCGGCGCAGATGGCGGGTCTGCTGCGCGTGCCCATCGTGGTGCGCGACGTGCCGGACGACAGGCTGCTGGAGGTGGCCCTCATCGAGAACCTGCAGCGTGAGGACCTCAACCCGATCGAGGAGGGGGAGGCCTACCGGCGCCTCGTCGACGAGCGCGGGATGACCCAGGAGGAGATAGCCGCGGCCGTCGGCAAGGACCGCGCCACCGTCGCCAACTACGCCCGGCTGCTGCTGCTGCCGCCGGAGGTGCAGGCGGACGTGGCGTCGGGCGCGCTGGCCATGGGCCATGCGCGCGCGCTGCTGGGTCTGGCCGAGGCGGACGCGCAGCGCCGCGCCGCCCGCGAGGTCGTGGCGGCCGGGCTCTCCGTGCGCGAGACCGAGGCGCTCGTCAAGAAGATCGCCGCGCCGCCGTCGCCGCCGGGCCCGAAGGCGGCGACGGTCGACGTCCATACGCAGGCGGCGCAGGACCGGCTGCGCGTCACCCTCGGCACGCGGGTCCGCATCGTCAGGAAGGGGCGGAAGGGCCGCATCGAGATCGACTTCGCATCGGAGGACGAGCTGCAGCGCCTCTTCGAGCGCCTGACCGACTCGTGACCGGGCCCCGCGAAACGCTCGGAGCGCCGACCGTCCGGCGCTCCGCCCCGCGGCGGTGAACGCGGGGATCCCGGGCGAAGGCGGTCGACGGTGCGCGACCCGAAGGTGAGACGCCGCCGGGAAACGACACCGGGAATCGCCGACATGACCAGTGCTCAGGCAGTCGTCTTCACGAATCTGTCGTACACCCCGCGGGGGAGCGGTGGACGTTGCCCTTGGCCGGCCGCACCGGGGAATGTTAGAATGGGACGTTTGTGCGTTCAGAGCCGCGCTCTGACAGGCGCCATGCGTCGCTCCCGCGAGGGTCGCGCCAGCCGGAGCTTGCCGGCTCCGGGGCGGATTCCCATTTCGTGCAGGATGAGCTGGCCGGCTCGGCGCGTCCGAGCGGACAGCTCGGATGACGGTGACGCGGGGCGGCGGTGTTTCCGGCCGCGCCGGCCGTCCGGGTCGCGATCGAGGCGGCCACCCGACCAACCATGACGAATCGTACGGCGGCCGTGCGTTACGCCCGTGCGCTCTTCGACGTCAACCTCGAGAGCGGCGGCGACCTGCGGAAGGCCGAATCCGACCTGGATCTGTTCGCGAGGCTCGTCGATGAGCACGAGGGGTTGCGGCGCGTGCTCTTCGCGGCGGCGATTCAGCCGCCGAAGAAGCGCGCCATCATCAACGATCTGCGGAACCGTTTCCGGGATGTCTCGCCGACCGTCACCCGGCTGCTGACGGTGCTCGCCGACCGCGGGCGCCTGGCCCTGCTGCCGGACATCCTGCGGTTCTACCGGGCTCGCGTGTTCGACCACCTCGGGGTCGTGGACGCGGAGGTGACGACCGCGCAGCCGCTCAGCCCCGCCCAGGACGCCGCGGTGCGGCAGCGCCTCGCGGCCGCGGGCGCGGGCGACGTGCGGGTCACGACGATCGTCGATCCGGGCATTCTGGGCGGAGTGGTCACGCGGATCGGCTCGACGGTGTACGACGGCAGCGTTGCGCGGCATCTCGAGCGGATGCGGCAGACCCTCCTCGCTCGATGACGCCGGCGCCTCCAACCAGGAACTTCCTCTTCGGGAACGCGACCACACGCACGCGAGGACCGGACCACACAGGACGAGAGCTTCTGCGATGACCATCAAGGCGGACGAGATAACGAAGATCATTCGCGAGCAGATCGGGAGCTACGACGTCGACGTCGACGTGGCCGAGGTCGGCACCGTGGTGTCGGTCGGGGACGGCATTGCCCAGATCGACGGCATCGAGCGGGTCATGGCCACCGAGATGCTCGAGTTCCCCCACGGCATCTTCGGCATGGCCCTCAACCTCGAGGAGCAGGGCGTCGGCGCGGTGCTGCTCGGGCAGAGCACCGAGATCAAGGAGGGCGACGTCGTCAAGCGCACCGGGCGCATCATCTCGGTGCCGGTGGGCGAGGCGATGCTCGGCCGCGTGGTGAACGCGCTGGGCCAGCCCGTGGACGGGAAGGGCCCCATCGCGACGACGGCGACCTCCCCGGTCGAGCGGATCGCCCCCGGCGTCGTCGACCGGCAGCCGGTGAAGCGGCCGCTGCAGACCGGCCTGAAGGCCATCGACACCATGGTGCCGATCGGCCGGGGGCAGCGGGAGCTGATTATCGGCGACCGGCAGACCGGGAAGACCGCGGTCGCCGTCGACACCATCCTGAACCAGCGCGGCCAGGACGTCGTCTGCATCTACAACGCCATCGGCCAGAAGCAGTCGACGATCGCGCAGGTCGTCAAGACCCTCGAGGACGCCGGCGCGATGGAGTTCACCATCGTGGTCGCGGCCGCCGCCGCCGACCCCGCCCCCCTGCTCTTCCTCAGCCCCTACGCCGCCTGCGCCATGGGCGAGCACTTCCGCGACAACGGCAAGCACGCGCTCTGCATCTACGACGACCTGTCGAAGCACGCCCAGGCCTACCGGGAGATCTCCCTGCTGCTGCGGCGCCCGCCGGGGCGCGAGGCGTACCCGGGCGACGTGTTCTACCTGCACTCGCGCCTGCTGGAGCGGGCGGCGATGATGCGCGACGAGCTCGGGGCGGGCTCGCTGACGGCGCTGCCGGTCATCGAGACCCAGGCCGGCGACCTGTCCGCGTACATCCCGACGAACGTCATCTCGATCACCGACGGGCAGATCTTCCTCGAGTCGGACCTGTTCCACCAGGGCGTGCGCCCCGCCATCAACGTCGGCAACTCGGTGTCCCGGGTCGGCGGGTCGGCGCAGGTCAAGGCGATGCGTCAGGTGGCGGGCACCCTGCGGCTCGACCTCGCCCAGTTCCGCGAGCTGGCGGCGTTCGCGCAGTTCGCCAGCGATCTGGACAAGTCGACGCAGGACCAGCTCAACCGCGGCAAGCGGCTGGTCGAGGTGCTGAAGCAGGGCCAGTACGCGCCGCTGGCGGTCGAGCGGCAGGTCCTCATCGTGTACGCGGGAACCAACGGCCATCTCGACGCCGTCCACGAGGACCACGTCGGGCAGTACGAGACCGAGCTCTATCAGTTCGTCGAGGCCCGCGAGCCGGCGCTCTTCGCCGATCTCGCGGAGCGGGCCGTGATCGACGACGACCTCAAGGCGCGCATCGTCGCCACCCTCGAGGAGTTCACCGAGCAGTTCGTCGCCGCCCGCAAGACCGCGGCGGCCTGACGCCGGTCACCGAGCCCGCGGACCCCAGCCCGAGAGCAGCTCCAGTGCCTTCTCTTCTAGACCTTCGCAGACGCATTCGCGCCGTCAAGTCGACGCAGCAGATCACCAAGGCCATGAAGGCGATTGCCGCCTCGCGGCTTCGCAGGGCGCAGGACCGGATTCTCGGCGCCCGGCCTTTCGCGATCCAGATGCAGCGCGTGCTCGGCGGCCTCGCCGCCCACGTCGACACCGGCGCGCACCCGCTGCTGGCCCGCCGCGAGCCGGACGCCCCGCCCCGTCCCACCCTGGTAATCGTCGTGACGGCGGACAAGGGCCTGTGCGGGGCGTTCAACACCAACATCATCAAGGAGGCCGGCGGCGTCATCGCCGCGGGCACCGGGCCCGGCGTCTCGCTGGGGCTGGTCGGCCGCAAGGGCCGGGACTTCTTCGAGCGGCGCGGCTTCGACGTCCGCTTCGAGCTCGTCAACCTCTTCTCGCAATTGCAGTACGGCCACGCCCAGGCCATCGCCCGCGCCGCGATCGAGGCGTTCACGGGGGACGAGGTCGACAGCGTCAAGCTCGTCTACAACGAGTTCAAGAGCGTGCTGCGGCAGCAGGTGGTGGTGGACCAGGTGCTGCCCATCCAGCGGCTGGAGCCCGACGACGGCGGGGGCGAGCGGCTGCCCGACTACCTCTACGAGCCGGCCCCGCACGAGATCTTCGACTCGCTGGTTCCGCGGCACGTCGAGATCCAGTTCTGGCGGGCGCTGCTCGAGTCGGCGGCGGCCGAGCACGCGGCCCGGTTGACGGCCATGGACGCGGCCAGCAACAACGCGACGGAGATGATCGAAGACCTGACGCTCTACATGAACAAGGTGCGTCAGGCCACGATCACGAGGGAGATCATCGAGGTGGTGTCCGGCGCCGAGGCGCTCTAGGAGTCGGCGCCGTGGAACGGTGCGGCCCTCCCGACCGGGTCGGGTGGGGCGGTCATCGGAGCCGCTGGCGACGGTTGCGGGCTGGCGCGGCGACAGTCGGGCGGGTCGAAGGGTCCAGGACCCATTGACTTGCGGACGGACAGGAACGAGTCGGAGGGCGTTTCCAGACATGGCGAACGAGACAGCGGCGCAGAACATCGGCAAGGTCGTGCAGATCATCGGACCGGTCATCGACGTCGAGTTCCCGGACCGGCTGCCAGCCATCTACAACGCGCTGCAGGTCAAGTCGAGCGCGGGCGGGGTCGACATCGACGTCATCGCCGAGGTCGCCCAGCATCTCGGCGAGAACCGGGTCCGAGCCGTCGGCATGAAGCCCACGGACGGCATGCAGCGCGGCATGGAGGCGGTCGACCTGGGCCAGCCGATATCGATGCCGGTGGGGCCCGAGGCGCTTGGCCGGGTGCTCAACGTGCTCGGCGAGCCCGTCGACTTCCCCGATCGCCCGGTCGAGACGAAGGAGCGGTGGCCGATTCACCGGCCGGCGCCGAAGCTGAACGACCAGTCGACCGAGCTGCAGATGTTCGAGACCGGCATCAAGGTCATCGACCTCCTCGAGCCGTACCTGCGCGGCGGGAAGATCGGCCTGTTCGGCGGCGCCGGGGTCGGCAAGACCGTCATCATCATGGAGCTCATCAACAACATCGCCCTCAAGCACGGCGGTGTGTCGGTGTTCGGCGGGGTCGGCGAGCGCACGCGCGAGGGGAACGACCTCTGGCTGGAGATGCAGGAGAGCGGCGTCGTCAACATCGAGGAGCGGGAAAAGTCGCGGGCCGCCCTGATCTACGGGCAGATGACCGAGCCCCCGGGCGCGCGCCAGCGCGTAGGGCTGTCGGCGCTCACGGTCGCCGAGTACTTCCGCGACGCCGAGGGCAAGGACGTGCTTCTCTTCATCGACAACATCTTCCGGTTCACGCAGGCGGGGTCGGAGGTGTCGGCGCTGCTCGGCCGGATGCCCTCCGCCGTCGGCTACCAGCCGACCCTGGCGTCCGAGATGGGGGCGATGCAGGAGCGCATCACGTCGACCACCCAGGGGTCGATCACCTCGGTGCAGGCCATCTACGTGCCCGCCGACGACTACACCGACCCGGCCCCGGCCACCACGTTCGCCCACCTCGACGCGACCACGAACCTGTCGCGGGCCATCGTCGAGAAGGGCATCTACCCGGCCGTCGACCCCCTGGCGTCGACCTCGCGCATCCTCGACCCCAACATCATCGGCGACGAGCACTACAACGTGGCCCGCGACGTCAAGCAGGTGCTGCAGCGCTACAAGGACCTGCAGGACATCATCGCCATCCTCGGCATCGACGAGCTGTCCGAGGAGGACAAGCTCGCCGTGGCGCGGGCGCGGCGCATCGAGCGGTTCCTGTCGCAGCCGTTCTTCGTCGCCTCGCAGTTCACGGGCCTCGAGGGCAAGTACGTGCCCATCGCCGACACCATCCGCGGCTTCAGGGAGATCGTCGAGGGCAAGCACGACGAGCTGCCCGAGCAGGCGTTCCTGCTCGTGGGCAGCATCGAGGAGGCGGTGGAGAAGGCCGAGCGGATGAAGAGCGAGGCGGCATAGTGGCCATACCCGATCACCTGACGCTGGAGATCGTCACCCCCGAGCGCTCGATCGCCCACGGGGAGGTCGACGAGGTGGTGGTGCCGGGCGCCGAGGGGTCGTTCGGCGTCCTGCCGGGCCACACGCCGCTGCTGAGCACCCTCACCGTCGGCGAGGTCGAGTACCGCCGGGGCGACGAGACGTCGTACGTCGCGGTGTCGTTCGGGTTCGCCGAGGTCCTTCCCGATCGCGTGACCATCCTCGCCCAGATCGCCGAGGCGAGCGACGAGATCGACGTGACCCGGGCCGAGGCCGCGGTGAAGCGGGCGCGGGCGCGACTCGAGCGGCCGGTGGCGGAGCTGGACTACGAGCGGGCTCGACTGACCCTGCTGAAGTCGCTGGTCCGGCTTCAGGTGGCCACGAGAAGAGGGCGCTAGGGCGAGAGGCGGACACCCGGCGGGTTGGGTTGGGCGCCCAGCAGAGCCGTCAGGCGACTCCTGGCGGGCTGGGCGCGGCCACCGGCGGCCTGCTGCGGCGCTTCGCGGGGCCGGGCGGGGAGCTCGCCGACGGCGCCTTCCGCCTCCGGCTCCCGATCGCGGCAGCGGCACGGGCCATGCGCCGTGAGAAGGGACAGGACCCCATGCCCGTCTTCTCTGGTTCCGCCACCGACACGGGCCTTCGCCGGTCGACGAACGAGGACAATCTGCTGGTGCGGAGCGACCTGGGGCTCTTCGTCGTCGCCGACGGCATGGGGGGGCACGCCGCCGGCGAAGTCGCATCGCAGGTGGCGGTCGAGGGCATTGCCGCGTTCGTCGAGGCCACCGTCACCGTGGCGCCGGATCAGACGTGGCCGGTGCCCTTCGATGCGCGGGAGAGCGTCAACGCGAACCGCCTGCGGGCCGGTTTCTGCATGGCGAACGGCCGCCTCTCGGCGGAGGTCGCGTCGTCGCGTGAGCTCCGCGGCATGGCCACCACGGCGGTCGCGATGCTCGTCGACGAAGCCGCCGCCACCCTCGCCCACGTCGGCGACAGCCGCGCCTACCTGCTGCGCCGACGGGAGATCTCGCGGCTCACCCGGGACCATTCCTGGGTCGAGGAGCAGATACAGGCGGGCACGTTGACGGAAGCGGCGGCGCGCCGCCACCCCTGGCGGAACGTGGTGACGCGGGCGTTGTCGGGGGCGGCCGATCTCGACGTCGACGTCCGGGAGCTGCGGATGGAGCCGGGCGACCGCGTGCTGCTGTGCACGGACGGCATCTTCTCGGTGCTCAGCGACGAGCGGATCGGCGAGGTCCTGGGGGGCGGCGCCGGCCTCGACGAGGTGTGCAACGCCCTCATCGAGGAGACCAACGAGGGAGGAGGACCCGACAACGCGACCGCCGTCGTGATCGAGTTCGATGCTGGCTAACCTCATCCGGCTGTTCCGCTATCGAGGCCTCGTCCAGATCCTGGTGGCCCGGGAGCTCAAGGCCCGCTACCGCGGGTCGGCGCTCGGGTTCTTCTGGTCCTTCGTCAACCCCCTCCTGCTCCTGCTCGTCTACTCGTTCGTCTTCACCAACATCATCCCGCGCGGCGATCTCGCCGGCCTCGAGCCCTACGCCGTCTTCCTCTTCTGCGGCCTCCTGCCCTGGACCTGGTTCTCCTCGTCGCTCAACGAGAGCGCCAACATCCTCATCGTCAACGGCAACCTGATCAAGAAGGTCGTGTTCCCGGTGGAGATCCTCCCGGTGGTGGCGGTGGCCTCGAACCTGTGCCACTTCGTGTTCGGGTTGCCGATCCTCTTCGGCTTCCTCGTCTGGTACGACGTTCCGCTACGCCTCGCCGACCTCGTCTGGTTTCCCGCGGCGGTGGCGGTCCAGCTCTGCCTGACCCTCGGGCTGGCGATGTTCCTGGCCGCGCTGACGGTGCACTTCCGCGACGTCAAGGACCTGCTGGCGAACGCCCTGACCCTGTGGTTCTTCGCCACCCCGATCCTCTACGAGATGTCGGCGATGCCGGAAGGCGCCAGGGCGTTCATGAACCTGAATCCCTTCGCGCACCTCGCGGTCTCGTACCAGCAGATCCTCTTCCACGAGGAGGCGTTCGGGCACGGACCGTGGCTGGGCGCGTTGGCCGCAGCCGGCGGGGGGCTGTTCCTCCTCGGCTACTGGTTCTTCGATCGGCTGCGCGACTCGTTCGCCGAGGAGGTGTAGGGGCCTTGTCCGCGATCGCCCTCGAACGCGTCTCGAAGGTCTACCGCCGGTACGGCTACCAGCGGCGGTTCGCGACCCTGAAGAGCGCGCTGCTGACCGGCAGCCTGGTCCGGCACCTGCGCCCCGACGAGTCGTTCCGGGCCCTCGACGACGTGTCGTTGTCGGTCGCGGCGGGCGCGACGTGCGGCGTCATCGGCCGCAACGGGTCCGGCAAGAGCACCCTGCTGAAGCTGGTCGCCGGCATCACCCGGCCCACCGGCGGGCAGGTGCGGGTCGCCGGGCGGGTGTCGGCCCTCATCGAGCTCGGGGCGGGCTTCCACCCCGAGATCAGCGGCCGCGAGAACGTGTTCATCAACGGCGTCATGCTGGGCCTCTCGCGGCGGGAGATCGACCGGCGCTTCGACGAGATCGTCGAGTTCGCCGAGCTCGAGGACTTCATCGACGCGCCGGTCAAGACCTACTCGTCGGGCATGTACGTGCGGCTCGGGTTCGCGGTGGCGGTGCACGTCGACCCCGAGATCCTGCTCGTCGACGAGGTGCTCGCCGTGGGCGACGAGGGCTTCAGCCTGAAGTGCCTCGACAAGTTCGCCGAGTTCAAGCGCCGGGGCAAGACCATCCTGCTCGTCACGCACGCGCTGCCGATGGTCGAGCGCTTCTGCGACGAGGCGGTGTGGCTCGACGAGGGACGGAAGCGCCTCGTCGGCGATCCCAGGCGGGTCGTGCAGATGTACCTCGCGGACGTCGAGCAGGCCGAGGACGCGCATCTCGCGGCCGAGGACGCGAAGGCGCAGCGGGGCCCCGCGGTTTCCGGCGTCCCGTCGCCGCCGCCCGCCACGGAAGCGCCGCCTGCCGCGGTGTCTCCGCCCGCGGCGGCGCCGCCGCCCATCGCGGAAGCGCCATCTGCCACGGCGCCGCCGCCCACGACGGAAGCGCCGCCGGCCAGGGCGGTGTCGTCGTCGCCGGCGGCTGCCGCGGTGTCGCCCCTGGGCGAGGAATCGCCGCGCCCCGCGGAGGCGCCCCCGACGGCGGCACCGGCGGCCCCGGCGCGGGCGGAGCCTGCCGAGGGTGCCCCGCCTGCCGCGGGAGAGCTCCCATCGCCGTCGTCGTCACCGCCCGCGGCCGCGGACGAGGCCCCGCCGCCCGCGACGGCCCCCGATGCCGCCGTCGACGCGCCGCCGGCCGACATGTTCCAGGCGAGGGAGGGCCGGTGGGGCTCGGGCGCGGTGCGGATCGAGCGGGTGACCCTCGAGGGCCGGCAGGGTGTCGCGCACGTGTTCCAGAGCGGCGAGCCGATGACCGTCCGCATGCGGGTCGCCGCCGACCGACCGGTCGCCGACTTCGCCTTCGGCATCAGCATCTTCAGCACCGACGGGGTGTGCTGCTACGGCACGAACACCCATCTCGAGGAGCTGGAGCCCGACCGGCTCGGCGGCGACGGGGAGGTGGCCTTCGTCATCGACCGCCTCGATCTGGTGGCGGGCACCTACAAGCTGGACGTCGCCGTGCACAAGCGGGACGGCTTCTCGTACGACTATCATCGTCTGCTCCACACGTTCCGGGTGAAGTCGAGCACCCGGGACGTCGGCATCTACCGTCCCCGGCACACCTGGCGGTTCAGCGGGGACATCCGCTTCAAGCTGCTCCAGCCATGAAACGGACCACCCGCCGGCATCCACCGTCCCCGGCACCCCTGGCGGTTCAGCGGCAGCATCCGCCCGAAGCCGCTCCAGCCATGAAACGGATCGGCCGCCGGTGACCGGCACGTCGCTCGCCCTCCAGGCGTCGTTGAGATCGGCGGCGGCCCTCGCCGGGCTCGGGGGCCCCGCGCGGTCCCTCGCCGGGCTGTCGGCCTCGGCCAGGGGTTTCGCGGCGGCGGCGAGCGCGACCGATGCGCCGGTGGTGGTCATCGTCCCCGGCGCCGCCGACGTCGAGCAGATGGTGGCCGACTCCAGCTTCTTTCTCGGCAGCCTGACCGCCGCCTCCGCCCACGAGCTGCGTCACCAGGTGCTGCCGTTCCCGGCCCACGAGGTCGATCCGTACCGCGGGCTCGCCCCCCACTTCGACGTCGCGGCCGCGCGGGGGCGGGCCCTGCACGGCCTCGCCTCCGGAACGGTACGGGTGCTGGTGGCGGCGGCGGCGGCGCTCCTGCCCCGCGTGGGCCCGCCTGACCGCCTCCTCGCGGCCGGGGCCCGGCTCGTCGCGGGCGCGTTCCTCGAGCCTCCCGACCTCGGCGATCTGCTGGCCGACGCCGGGTTCGTCCCCGAGGACCCCGTCGACGGGCACGGCCAGTTCTGCGTGCGCGGCGGCGTCGTCGACTTCTTCCCGGCCGGGGACGAGCACCCGATCCGGGCGGAGTTCGCCGGCGACAGCCTGGAGTCGCTGCGGCGTTTCGACCCGGCCACGCAACGCTCGACGGAGACCCTCGATCAGGCCGAGGTCTTCCCCCTGCGCGAGCTCTTCGAGCCGGCGCCGGGGCAGGGCGCCGCGGGCGCCGAGCCCGATCGCTCCGCCTGGCTGCGCGACTACCTGCGGCGCGTGCCCGGCGTCCGCGTCTTCCTGTCGGAGAGCGAGGCCTCGCGGGCGGCCATCGAATCGCGCACCGAGCAGGCCGCGGCCGGCTTCGCGAACGCGCAGGCGCAGGGCGACCCGGCGCTTCCGCCGGAGGAGCTGCTCGTCGAGTGGCCGGTCCTGGACGCCTGGCTCGCGTCGCTCCCGCGGCTCGAGCAGTTGTGGGAGGACCAGGACACGGCTTCGGGGGCCCGTCACGTCGCCTGTCAGCCGGTGGTCGAGATGCACGGGCGCATCGGCGACTGGGCGGCGGAGATCGCCCGCTGCCGCGAGCGGGGCGACACGACGCTGCTCGTCGCCGGCACCCCCGGCCGGGCCGAGCGGGTCATCGAGCTGCTCGCCGACTACGACCTCACCGCTCTCTCGATCGACCACGCGGAGGAGACCGGGGGCGCGGCCCTGCTGGTGGCGACGGGCCAGCTCACCCGCGGGTTCCGCCTGCCGGACGCCGGCCTGCAGATCTTCGCCGAGCCGGACGTCTTCGACGAGGAGCGCCGGGTCCGCGAGCGCCGCCCCGCGGGCCCCGCCCGGTCGTTCCTCTCCGACTTCCGCGACCTGAAGGCGGGGGACCGCGTCGTCCACGTCGACCACGGGGTCGCGGTCTTCGTCGGGCTGAAGCAGATTCCCGTGGGGCTCGAGCACCACGAGTTCATGGAGCTGCGCTACGCGGGCGAGGACAAGCTGTTCGTGCCGGTGCAGCAGGTCGACCTGCTGCAGAAGTACTCGGGGGCCGCGAAGGCCCTCGACCGGCTCGGCGGCGCGTCGTGGGCCAAGACCAAGACCCGCGTCCGCCGCGCCATGCGCGACATGGCCGAGGAGCTGCTGAAGCTGTACGCCGCCCGCAAGGCGATGTCCGGGCACGCGTTCAGCCCCGACGCCCACTGGCACCGCGAGTTCGACGACGCCTTCGAGTACGAGCTCACCGCGGACCAGCAGGTCGCCATCGAGGACATCCGGCGGGACATGGAGTCGCCGGAGTCGATGGACCGGCTCCTCTGCGGCGACGTCGGGTACGGAAAGACCGAGGTGGCGATGCGGGCCGCGTTCAAGGCGGTGATGGACGGCAAGCAGGTGGGCTTCCTCGCCCCCACCACGGTCCTCGCGTTCCAGCACCACAAGACCCTGACCGACCGGTTCGCGGCGTTCCCCGTCCGCATCGACCTCGTCAGCCGGTTCCGGACCCGGGCCGAGCAGAAGCAGACGCTGACCGACCTCGAGGCGGGCCGGGTGGACATCATCGTCGGCACCCACCGGCTGCTCTCGAAGGACGTGCGGTTCAGCGACCTCGGGCTCCTCATCGTCGACGAGGAGCAGCGGTTCGGCGTGGCCCACAAGGAGCGCATCAAGCAGATGCGCCGCCGGGTCGACGTGCTCACCATGACCGCAACCCCCATACCCCGCACCCTGAACATGTCGCTCGCCGGCATCCGCGACATGTCGGTCATCGAGACGCCGCCGAAGGACCGCCAGTCCATCCAGACCAACGTCGTCCGCTTCGACCAGCAGGTGATCGTCCGCGCCATCCGCACCGAGCTCGAGCGGGGAGGCCAGGTCTACTTCCTGCACAGCCGGGTGACCTCCATCTACGCCATGGGCGAGCTGCTCACCCGTCTTCTCCCCGAGGCGCGCATCGCGGTGGCCCACGGGCAGATGGAGGAGGGCGCGCTCGAGCGGTGCATGGTCGACTTCGTGCGGCACGAGTACGACGTGCTCCTGGCCACCACCATCATCGAGAACGGCCTCGACATCCCCAACGCGAACACCATCATCGTGAACCACGCCGAGCGGTTCGGCCTCGCCCAGCTCTACCAGTTGCGGGGACGGGTGGGGCGCTCCGACCGCCGGGCCTACGCCTACCTGCTGGTACCGCCGGAGGGATCGCTGTCGCCGGTGGCGCGCCGGCGGCTGGCCGCCATCCGCGAGTTCAGCGACCTCGGCAGCGGGTTCCGCGTCGCCGCCCTCGACCTCGAGATCCGCGGGGCGGGGAACCTCCTGGGCGGCGAGCAGAGCGGCCACATCGAGGCGGTCGGGTTCGACATGTACGTCAAGCTGCTCGATCAGACCGTCCGCGAGCTGAAGGGCGAGGAGGTCGAGGAGCCCACCCGGGCCGCCGTCAACCTCGACGTCGATCTCAAGATCGACGCCGACTACATCCCCGAGGCCAACCAGCGCCTGACGGTGTACCGCCGGGTCGCCTCGGCGCGCAGCGAGGCCGACCTGTCGGCGCTCGCCGACGAGCTGCGCGACCGCTACGGGCCGGCGCCGCCTTCGATCTCGATGCTCGTCGAGTACGGGCGCGTCCGCCTCTTCGCCGACGAGCTCGGCATCGAGTCGCTCGATCGGAACGGCTCGCAGCTCGTCGTGAAGTTCAGGACCACGACGACGGTGGACCCGGTGCGGCTCATGCGGTTCGTCGAGCGGAGACGGGACCTGGAGCTGAAGCCGCCGGCCATGCTCACCGCCGACCTCCGCGCCGCCGGCCCCGCCCGGGGCCCTCGCGAGTCGCCGTCGTGGTGGACGGCCCGCGCCCGCAGCGGCGAGGTCGAGGCAGGCTTCTCGCGGGCCGAGTTCCAGCGGGCCCGGCGCGACCGGGACGGGCCGGTCTCGCTCCTGACCCGGGTCGGGGGCCTGCTGGTGGAGTTGCGCGGGCTCCAGGCGGTAGAATCGTGAAGAAGGTGATCGCCATGCCAAGCAACCCGTTTCGATCCGCGATTCCGCTCCTCGTCCTCGGCGCCGTCCTCTCTGGCGCCCCCGCCGCGGCCGCTCAGGGCCTGTCGTCCGGCATGCCGGGCGCCGTGGTGTTCGAGCGGATCCTCGTCAAGATCAACGGGGACCTCATCACCCAGACCGACCTCGAGCAGGCGCAGATCAACGCCCTGCGGGCGCGCCCCATTCCGCCGCAGACCGACGCCGAGCTGCAGAGGGCGCTGCAGGAGATCACCCCCGACGTTCTCGTGAACGCCGTCGACCAGAAGCTGCTCGTCCAGCGCGGGCGCGAGATGGGGTATTCGCTCGACGACGAGACGTTCGAGGAGCTTCTGGAGGGCATCAAGCAGGACAACGACATGACGGACGAGGAGCTCGTCGTCGCCCTGCGGCAGGAGCAGGACATGGGCCTCGCCGAGCTGCGCGTCGTCATGGAGGAGCAGATGCTCGTCGGGCAGGTGCAGCAGGACCAGGTGCTGCGGCGGGTCTCGATGACCGACGTCGAAGCCGAGGAATACTACGAGTCGAACCTGGAGCAGTTCACCGAGCCCGCCACCGTCATGCTGCGGGAGATCCTGGTCACGGTGCCGGCCGAGGGCGGGACGTTCAACGTGGCGCGCGACAACCTGGCGCGGGCCCGGGCCGAGTCGGCCCTCGCGCGGGTGCGCGGCGGCGAGGCGTTCGAGGCCGTCGTCGCCGAGCTCTCCGACGGGGTCTCGAGGGCGAACGGCGGCCTCATCGGGCCGATCGCCCTCGGCGACCTCGCGGTGGAGGTCCGCACCCGCATCGAGGCGCTCGAGGTGGGCGAGGCGGGCGAGGTCGCCCGGACCCCGGCCGGCTACCAGATCCTGAAGCTGGAGTCGTCGACCCCCGCCACCCCGGCACCGTTCGAGGAGGTGCGCGACGGCATCGTCAACAGCGTGTTCAACGAGCGGCGGCTCGAGGCCCTCGACCGGTACCTCACCACGCTGCGGAACGACGCGATCATCGAGTGGAACGACGACGGAATGCAGGCGCTCTACGAGGATCGTCTGACCCGCCCGCGGACCCCCCCACCGGGATTCTGACCGCCCCGGACTTCGGAGGCTCCGGTCGCGACCCGGTCGCGGCCCGGATGAACGACATGCCCCACCCGGCGCCGGACGCCGAGCCGCGTCCACCCGTCACCATCGGCCCCGTCGCCCTCGATTCGCCGTTCGCCCTCGCCCCCATGGCGGGGATGACGGACACCGCGTTCCGCCGCCTCGTCAAGCGGGGCGGCGGGTGCGGGCTGGTCGTGACCGAGATGGTCAGCTCCGAGGGGCTCGTGCGCGGCATCGACCGGACCCTCGAGTACGCGGAGTACACGGAAGAGGAGCGGCCCGTCTCGATCCAGATCTTCGGCGGCGACCCCGGCAAGATGGCGGCGGCGGCGCAGATCGTCGAGGGCATGGGCGCCGACATCGTCGACGTGAACATGGGCTGCCCGGTGCCCAAGATCGCCAAGCACCACGCCGGGTGCAGCCTCATGCGGACGCCGGAGCACGCGGCCGAGGTCGTCGGGGCGATGACGCGGGCGGTGTCCATTCCCGTCACCGTCAAGATGCGGGCCGGCTGGGACGGCGAGCACGTCAACGCACCCGACGTCGCGAAGCGGATCGAGGAGGTCGGCGCCGCCGCGGTGGCGGTGCACGGCCGGACCGCGGCGCAGTCCTACACCGGTCGCTCGGACTGGTCGCTCATCGACGAGGTGGCCCGCGGGGTGTCGATCCCCGTGTTCGGCAGCGGCGACTGCGTCACCCCGGGCGACGTCGTGGAACGGATGCGCGAGACCGCCGTCGCCGGGGTGCTGGTGGGCCGTGGCGCGCTCCGCAACCCCTGGATCTTCGACCAGGCGCGGGCCGCGTGGGATGGCGGCGCCCCGCCCCCGGTGTCGCTGCACGAGCGCGGCAGGTTCCTGCTCGCCTACATCGACCTGCTCCTGAGCGAGGCGACCGAGATCGAGCGCGAGGGCTTCCGCCACACCGCGGGCATCGACCGGCAGGTCGGACCCAAGCGCCGGAGCCCGGCGAGCCGGGAGCGGTGGATCGTCAACAAGCTGCGGGCCCTCGGATCCTGGTACACGAAGGGCATCGACCGCGGGTCGCACCTGCGCACCGCGATCAACACCTCTCCGTCGCTCGACGCGTTGCGGGCGGTCATCCGCGACTTCTTCGAGCTCGACGACCCTTCGCCGGCGCCGGGCCCGGTCCCCGGCGCCGGCGCTCCGTCGGCCGGTCGCGCGCCGACCGGGCCGTGATTCGCGCGGTGGCAGAGCGATCAGGAGGAGGCGGTGACGGCGGATCGGAGGTTGATGACGCGCATCGTGCTTCGAAACTACAAGAGCATCGCCGCGTGCGACGTCTCGCCCGCCCAACTCTCGTTTCTCGTCGGCCCCAACGGTTCGGGCAAGAGCAACTTCCTGGACGCCATTCGTTTCGTGGCCGACGCCCTCCGCTTCTCCCTCGATCACGCCCTCCGCGACCGGGGCGGGATAAGCGAGGTTCGAAGGCGTTCCGGAGGGCATCCGACGCACTTCGGAATTCGAGTGTCCTTCGAGCTCGCAGAATCGCGGGGTCACTACGCGTTCACGGTCGGAGCCCGCCCGCGGGGCGGCTTCGAGATACAGCGGGAAGAGTGCTACGTGGCCCATCGGAGCGGAGACGGGGCCGAGTTCTACGAGCTCGAGCGGGGGCACGTCCTCAGGAGCACGTTGTCTCCGCCCCCGGCCGCCGCCGTCGACCGCCTGTATCTCGTCGCCGTATCGGGCAGCAGCGCGTTTCGCCCGGTCTACGATGCGTTGTCCCGCACCGGTTTCTACAACCTGAACCCCGCGGCCATCCGAGACCTGCAGCCGCCCGATCCTGGCGACCTGCTGAAGCGGGACGGGAGCAACGCTGCCAGCGTTCTGTCCAACCTGGCGATGCGCTCGCCCCGGTTCAAGGCCCGCATCGAGGAGTACCTGGGTGAGGTCGTTCCGGGCTTGACCGCGGTCGCCCGGCGCCTGATCGGTCCCCGGGAAGCCCTCGAGTTCCGACAGGTCGTCCGAGGCGCGCAGCACCCCTGGCGCTTCTTCGCGAGCAACATGTCCGACGGCACCCTGCGAGCGTTCGGCGTTCTGCTGGCGCTCTTTCAGGGAGCCGGGGACGATGGATCGATCCGGCGGCTGGTCGCCATCGAAGAGCCGGAAGCGGCACTCCATCCGGCGGCCGCGGGGGTCCTCATCGACGGACTGCGCGAAGCCGCGGGGCACGCGCAGGTTCTCGTCACGAGCCACAGCCCCGATCTGCTCGATCATTCCGACATCTCCGACGAATCCGTTCTCGCCGTCGTCGCGGAGGGTGGGGAGACTCACATCGGCCCGCTCGATACGGTGGGACGCTCGGCCTTGAGGGAACATCTGTTCACGGCAGGCGAGCTCCTCCGAATGAACCAGCTGGATCCGGACCCTGCCCTCTCGAACCTCAAGCCGAACCAGCTCGACCTCTTCGGCCGCGGGTCGTGAGCCGTGCCCAGAATCGCTTCCATCGTCGAAGGCCACGGTGACGTGAAGGCCGTTCCGATCCTGCTTCGGCGGATCGCCGCCCGTGTCGTGCCGGCGCGCGCCCTGGACGCCCTTCGACCGATTCGTGTAAGACGGCAGCGGTTCCTCAGGGAGGGAGAGCTGGAGCGGGCCGTCGAGCTCGCCGCCCGACGGGCGGGCGCCGACGGGGGCGTCCTGATCCTGATCGACGCGGAGGGGGATTGTCCCGGAGAGCTTGCCCCGGAGATCCTGCGGCGCGCGAGGGCAACCCGGTCGGATCGGGCCATCCGGGCCGTGCTGGCGAAGATGGAGTACGAAGCCTGGTTTCTGGCCGCCATCGAGTCTCTCGCCGGGAAACGGGGCATCTCCGAGTCCGTCGGCCCGCAGCCCGCACCGGAGTCGATTCGGGGTGCGAAGGAACGGCTGAGCAGGCTCATGCCCGACCAGCCGTACAGCGAAACGCTCGACCAACCCGCGCTCACGGCGGTCTTCGATCTCGACGCGGCCCGGGCGGCGCCCTCGTTCGACAAGCTCTGGCGCGATGTGAGCTCGCTGTTGACCTCGGCGGGAGGATAGCGAGCCGAGCCGGCCGGACCTTTCCTGCGATGCCCGCGTCCGCCGGGTTCATCGGGTCGCGTGGCATCGGCGATTACTCGTCGCGTCCCGGAAACCCATCACCCAGGATGGTCGAGCGAATGCCCAGACTGATCGAGCACCCCACCGTCGTCCAGGCGGCCGGCAATCTGCCGAAGCGCATCGAGGAGTACGCCGGGCGGGTGAACACCGGCCACGAGGACCTCAGCGTCGCCCGGATGGTCTCTCCCGAGGGGTGGAGCGAGCCGGGGCAGCGGCCGGAGTTCCGTGAGTTCACGGTTGTACTGCGCGGCCTGCTGCGGGTCGAGCACGAGGCGGGCGTCATCGACGTACGGGCCGGCCAGGCGATCGTCGCCGAGCCCGGGGAGTGGATCCGCTACTCGAGCCCTGAGGCCGGCGGGGCGGAGTACGTGGCGGTCTGCATGCCGGCCTTCGCCCCCGGCACCGTCCACCGCGACCCGGCGTGAGCGGTCCATTCGGCGAAAGCCGCGTTGCGGCCGAAGGCGGCAACGGGCTCTCGACCGGGGGTCTCCGGCGGTCGGGACCTTCCCGCTCGGGCGACCGTCGCGCCCGGTCGGGGGAATCCGATCGCCGCTCCTTTCGTTCGCCGAGGGCGGTGGCGAGTGCCGAGGTTGCGCGAAGGCAGGGTCGACGCGCCGATGCCGATTCACGGGGATTGGCGTATCATGCACGGGCGGCCCCGTTCGCACGGGGCGGCGGCGCCCAATTGGCCGTCGGGCGAGCAGAAGGCTGCGGCCAGGTCGGCCGCCGCCGGCGTCGCCTCTCCCCGCCGCGCGCCCGGGCGTGCCCGTTTCGGAGGTCGGTCATGACGAAGCTGCGCAACGACTACGACACCGACGTCGCGGGGGCCGACTGCTGGTGCATGGCGATGCTCCGGCCCCTGGCGAGGCTGCGGCCCCTCGCCTGGCTGCTCGCCGCCGCCCTCCTGACCGGCCTGGGCGCCGCCGCGGTCCTCGCGGCGGAGTCGGGCCCCGACGAGTGGGTCGACGACCTGACGCCGATCACCGCCGCCGACTGGAGCTACGACCGGGCCGCCCACCTCGTGGAGCGGGCGGGGTTCGGGGCGACGCCGGCCGAGATCCAGCGGCTGGCCGCGATGACCCCCGAGGCCGTCGTCGAAGCCCTCGTGGAGTTCGCCGCCGTCGACGGCACCGCCGCCGCCGCGTTCGAGCCCTCGCCGATCTGGGACCCGGGGATGGACCCGTTTCCGAAGAGCCGGGCCGAGGCGGTGCGCATCGCGCGCGAGACGGGGACGTCGATGGGGGTGGCGATGCTGCCCGAGGGCGAGTCGCGCCGGCTGCAGCCCGTCGTCAACACGTTCTTCTACGGCCTGCGCGCCAACGCCATCGAGACCCAGAGGCTCGCGACGTGGTGGGGCGGGCGCATGCTGACGACCCCCCGGCCCCTCGAGGAGAAGCTCACCCTGTTCTGGCACGGGCACTTCGCCACCGGCGCCGGCAAGGTGCGGGACGCCCGCATGATGCACCGCCAGAACGAGATGCTGCGCGCCAACGCGGCCGGAAACTTCCGCGACCTGCTGGTCGGCATCCTCACCGACCCCGCGATGCTCGTCTATCTCGACAACGGCGAGAACCGCAAGGACCACCCGAACGAGAACTTCGGGCGCGAGCTGCTCGAGCTGTTCACGATGGGGGTCGGCAACTACACCGAGCGGGACATCCGCGAGGCCTCGCGCGCGTTCACGGGGTGGACGAACGACGGCGTGGAGTTTCGGTTCGACGCCGAGAACCACGACTTCGGCGAGAAGACCTTCCTCGGACGGACCGGCGCCTTCGACGGCGAGGACATCATCGACATCATCCTCGAGGCGCCGGTGACGGCCGAGTTCATCGCCGGCAAGCTGTACCGGTTCCTCGTGCGCGAGGAGCTCGACGCGGCCACCCGCGCCGCCCTCGGCGACACGTTCCGCGGGGCCGGGTACGAGCTGCGACCCCTGCTGCGGCGCATCTTCCTGTCGAGGGACTTCTACAGCCCGGCCTCGGTGGCGACGCAGATCAAGAGCCCCGTGCAGCTCGTGGTCTCGACCTACCGGAAGCTCGGCCTGACCCGGCTGCCCACCATCCCCGACTTCAACCGGCTGACGGCGGGCCTGGGGCAGACGCTGTTCAATCCGCCCAACGTGGCGGGGTGGGCCGGCGGCCGGACCTGGATCACGCCGGCCCTGCTCCTCGAGCGGGGCAACCTGTTCCGCGGCGTCCTGTTCCCCGACCGCGACGGGTTCTGGGCGCCCGACCGGAACGTCCCGGGCATCTACGCACGGGTCGGCCGGCGGATCGAGCAGGGCATGAACATCACCGCCGCCACCCGGGAGGGGGGCGACGCCGAGTCGAGCCGCCTCGTCGACCGCGACGAGGAATACAACACCCGGTACGGCGGCTACATGGGCTACGTCATGGCCTTCGACCGGCTGATCCCGATTCCGAGGGAAACCGCCGACCTCGACCTGTTCGCCATGGTGACGGCGGCCGAGGCCACGACGGCCGGGGCCGTCGTCGACCACTTCGTGCGGCGGTTCCTCCGCGCTCCCGTCGGGGACACCGCCCGCGCGGTGCTCGTCGAGCGGCTGCGGGAGGACCTGGGCGGCGACCGCCTGCCGGCGCCGGGCCCGCGGGTGGAAGGGGCGCTGCGCTCGCTGCTCTATCTCGTGCTGAGCGCGCCGGGGTACCAGCTCGCGTAGCGCAATGGGGCGCTGTGCTCGCTGCTCTATCTCGTGCTGAGCGCGCCGGGGTACCAGCTCGCGCGTAGCGCAATGGAGAGAGAACGATGACTATCCGCCATCTCAACGGCTGTGGGTGCTCGCGGCGCGACTTCCTGCGGAAGGGCCTGTACGGCATCGGGGTCACCGCCGGGCTGCCGGTGCTGCTCGACCGGACGTCGGCGGCGCTGACCGCGCAGGCCCTCGAGGGCACGAGCGCCGAGAGCCGTCCCGAGCGCATCCTCGTCGTCGTCGAGCTGTCCGGCGGCAACGACGGCCTGAACACCGTCGTTCCCTACGGCGACGACGAGTACTACCGCGTGCGGCCGAACCTCGGGGTCCGGCCCGCCGACGTCATCCCCATCGCCGACGGCTTCGGGCTGCACCCGTCGATGACGGGCTTCGAGCGCCTGTACAAGGAGGGCATGCTCGGCGTCGTGCACGGGTGCGGGTACGACAACCCCAGCCTGTCGCATTTCTCGTCGATGGGGTTCTGGCACACCGGGGTGCCCAACGGCGGCGAGCCCCTCGGGTGGCTGGGCCGCCTCGCCGACGGCGCCTACGACCACGACGCCCGGGGCAACATGATCGTCAACGTCGGGACCCGCCAGTCGCTGGCGGTGCAGGCACGCCACCACCAGCCGCTGGTCTTCAACAACCCGCGCAGCTTCCGCCGCGTGGGCACCGAGACGGAGCAGCAGGCGATCGAGCGGCTGCGGCCGACGGCGGCCGACAATCCCGCCCTCGAGTTCCTGGCGTCGACGGCGGCCAACGCGGTCGAGAGCTCGCAGTTCGTCCGCGAGGCATCCGCTGCCTACCGCACCCCCGTCGACTACGGCATCGGCGGCCTCTCGCCGCAGCTCCGGCAGGTGGCGGCGCTGATCCACGCGGGCATGCCGACGCGGCTCTACTACGTCGCCTACCAGGGCAACTCGTTCGACACCCACGTGCACCAGGCCGACCCGCACTCGCGCCTGCTCGCGTACACCGCCGACGCGATCCGTGGATTCATGGACGACCTGCAGCGCATCGGCCGCTCCGGCGACGTGGCGATGATGGTGTTCACCGAATTCGGCCGCCGCGTCGAGGAGAACGCCAGCCTCGGCACCGACCACGGCACCGCGACCCCGATGTTCGTCATCGGGTCCGGCGTCGCCGGCGGTCTGCACGGCCGGCACCCGAGCCTGACCGACCTCGACGACGGCAACCTGAAGATGACCACCGACTTCCGGCGCGTCTACGCGTCGATGATCGAGGGGTGGCTCGGCTTCGACGACAGCGCGTCGATTCTCAAGGGCTCGTTCGAGCCGATGCGGCTGTTCGCGTAGGGCGAGGAGCCGCGGCGTTCCGTCGCGGCCCCCGACCGCCTTCCCCCGGCGGGCCCGCTCAGGGGTCGCGGCGGGATGGTGCCCGTTCGCCGTCGGCTTCCCCCAGCCGCCTCAGCTTCTCGACCAGGGTGGTCCGCTTGAGGCCGAGGCGGCGGGCCGCCTGCTGGCGGTTCCCTCCCGACTCGTCGAGCGCACGCCGGATCAGCTCGCGCTCGATGCCGGCGATGTACGCGGCCATGTCGAAGCCGTCGTCGGGGATGGTGGGCAGGGCCGCCGGCTCCGACAGCGAGGCCTGCCGCAGCTCCGGCGGCAGGTCGCCGACGTCGATCGAGGCGCGGTTCCGGCTCAGCGCGAGCGCCCGCTCCATCGCGTTCTCGAGCTGGCGGATGTTGCCGGGCCACCCGTACGCCATCATCCGGCGCAGCGCGGCCTGCGTCACCGTCACCTCTCGCGACCGGCCCTGCTGTCGGCTGAGGGCCTCGACGAAGTGGCGGACGAGCAACGGGATGTCCTCGCGCCGTTCCCGAAGGGGGGGCAGGAAGATCGGAATGACGTTCAGCCGGTAGTAGAGGTCCTCGCGGAATCCGCCGTCCCGGACCATCTGCACGAGATCCGCGTTGGTGGCGGCGATGACGCGGACGTCGATCCGGATCGAGCGGTCGTCTCCCATGCGCTCGAACTCGCGTTCCTGCAGCACCCGCAGCAGCTTCGCCTGGAGGGGGGCGCTCATGGTGCCGACCTCGTCGAGGAACAGCGTCCCCTCGTGCGCTGACTCCAGGCGGCCCTTCCGGGTCGCGACGGCGTCGGTAAAGGCGCCGCGGACGTGGCCGAAGAGCTCCGACTCGAGCAGCGTCTCGGGCACCGCGCTGCAGTTCAGGGCGACGAAACGATGGCCGCGCCGGGGGCCGTTGTGGTGAATCGCTCTCGCCGCGAGCTCCTTGCCGGTGCCGGTCTCGCCGGTGATGAGGACGGTGCTCGGGCTGGCGGCCACCGTCTCCAGCAGGTCGAACAGCTCGCGCATCCTGGGGCTGCGTCCCACGAGGCCCTCGAACCTGTACCGTTCCTGGATCTGCGACCGCAGCCAGGCGTTCTCGGACCGGAGGCGGCGCTGCTCGAGGGCCGACCGCACGACGTGCAGCAGCTGGCCGAACTGGAACGGCTTGGTGATGAAGTCGGCGGCCCCGCGCTTGATCGCGGCCACCGCGTCGGTGACGGTCCCGAAGCCGGTCACGACGATGCACACGATGTCGGGATAGCGCTCGAGGGCGGCGTCGAGCACCGCGGTGCCGTCGATGCCCGGCAGCCGCAGGTCCGTCAGCACGACGTCGAAGGCGCACTCCGCGAGGTGCTCGACCGCCGCCTCTCCGCTGTCGACCTCGACCACCCGGTAGCCCTCGTCGGCGAGCCGGCGGGCGGTGACCTCCCGCAACGAGGCCTCGTCCTCGACCAGCAGCACCGGGATCTCGCGTTCAGGCATCGTCGGCGGCCTCTCTCCTCCTCCCCCGCCGGACGGGCCGGGTCGAGCCGAGGGCCCCGCCGCCCCGGCCCGGCGCACCCGCCCGGCCCGGCCGGGGCCTCCGGGGCCGGCGGCGGCGAAGACGGCGCGGCTCGGCTAATGGAAGGGCCGTCAGTGGCCGATACCATCCTTGAGCCTGTCCGGGGGTGAAGATGACGACGAGGAATCCGGGGTGGGCGAAACGCGAGCGTCTGTCATGATTGGCGATAGAAAAACCCTCTCGATCGCGAAAGCGTGCGAGTTGGTGGGAGTCAGCCGCCGCACGATCTACAACTGGATTGCCGGCGGCAAGGTCGAGTACGTGCGGACGGCCGGTGGTTCGGTGCGGATATTCGTCGATACGCTGTGGCGCGATCCGCGTGCCGGAGCAGCCCCGACGGAGCCGCCGCACGCGGACTGACGGCGGTCGGTCCCGCGCATCGCTCAATCCCGTGCCGGGGCAACGATGGACGCTTCCCAGATGGACCAGCCGGCCGAACTCGGCGCCCTCTTCCATCGGCTGAACAACCAGCTCGGCATCATTCTCGCGAACGCCGAACTCCTCGACGCACATCTGGAGGACGACGCGAGCCGCGCCCGCGCCTCCCAGATCGTGACGAGCGTCGTCGAAGCGATCAGCGCTGCACGCTACATCCAGGAGCGCTGCCGCGACTGACCCGACGGCCGCCACCTTCGTCTCCGCGCGCCGCTCGAACGACCCTCCCGGAAGTCCGCGCACCCTGTGCAATCGCCCGGCCCTGCCGATCGGCCGCCTTCCGCTCGCCGCCCAATCGACCCGGTTCATGCCGCCGAGCCCGCAGGGCAGCCACGCCTCATCCTTGGAGAGAACGAGAGCCGACTCGGCCGGCCTCACCCTCGATCGAGCCAGCCCGTCGAACCGTCAATACGATGACAAATGGGCCACCTGAATGTCAATTCGATGACGGCCGCGGAGGATTCCGCTCGGGCCGGCAGCTAGCGGCGGCGGGTCCAGGCAGGCTGACAAGTTGCTTTTCTGGCAATAGTTTAATCGAGGTTGGGGTTCTTGTTGCCTCTCGTGCCGGCGCAGCTCCGCAAGAGGTGGCACGCCGATTGCTACTTCAGTCTCCTGCGTGGCGACTGCCTCTTCCGGAGGCGGGACTCCGCGCTGAACCGATGTCCCGGGAGACGACCATCATGAAGGCGCAAGCATCCGACGGCAAGGACCGCGACCGCATCGCCGCAGGGGTGTCGTTCGTGGAAGCGATGGCCCGGCGCATGGCCTCTTCAATGCCGCACTCGATCGACCTGGGCGACCTCGTGCAGGACGGCATGATCGGGCTCATCGACGCGGCCCACCGGTTCGACGAGGGGCGCGGCATCAAGTTCGAGACGTTCGCCGAGCGCCGGGTCCGCGGCGCGATGATCGACGCCATGCGGCGCGATGCGTGGCCCCGCGGCGTCCGGAGGGTCCGGCGGGAGCTCGAGGCGGCCCGCGAGAAGCTGCGTCACGAGCTCGGAGCGGAACCGTCGCTCGCGGAGCTCGCGGAGCACATGGGGTGCAATGAAGCGGCGTTGAACCGGACCATCGTCCGCATCAGGGCCATAGAGTCGACGTCGCCACTCGCCTCCGTCGACCCTGCGCACGACGCCAACCTGCCCCCGGTCATGGTGCCGCCGGAGCAGCCGGGGCCCGATCGCGTCTGCGAGCAGGGCGACGTGGCCAAGCGGGTGCGGGAGGCCATCAAGGCGCTGCCGGCCCGAGAGCGCAAGGTCATCGGGCTCTACTACTACGGCGACGTGACGATGAAGGAGATCGGCACCGAGATCGGGGTGAACGAGTCCCGTGTGTCGCAGCTGCACGCGCGCGCGGTGCAGCGCCTGCGCAAGGAGCTGGGTCCGGACCTCAATCCCCGGGCGATGGGCGCAACGATGACCGGCGGGAGGCCGGCGGGCCGTCGGCGCCTGAACATGGCGAAGGCCCGGGTGCCAGCCGCCGTCGCCAAGTCGAACGCCGCGTGACCTGCCGCCGGGGCGGCGGCTTCGCTAACCCATCGCCTCGTGGGCCATGCGGAGCAGGTCGCGGAGCCGGAACGGCTTGGCCAGCCAGCGGCATCCGCTCTCGACGAGAAAACGTTCGGCATCGGTGCCCGCCACGTCGCCGGTGACGAAGATCATGCGGCGGGCGAGCGAGGGATTGCTCTCGCACAGCCGCCGGTAGAACGCGCGCCCGTCCAGCCGCGGCATCTTCAAGTCGCAGACGACGAGATCGAAGGGCTGGTCCTCGATGCGCGCGAGCGCCTCCAGCCCGTCGGCGGCTCGCTCCACGCGGTAGCCGGCGTCCGTCAGCGAGTCGGCCACCGCCGCCGCGAGAGCGGGTTCGTCCTCCACGAGAAGCACCTTGGCCCCAACCGTGGGCGCGGGGAGGAGCGTTGCCGCCGGCGCCGCGCGCGACACCCCGGCCCGGGACGGAAACGACACGAAGAACGAGGCGCCGGCCCCGGGCGTCGAGTCCACCCGAATCCGCCCCCCGTGTTCCTGAACGATGGCGTAGGCCACGGTCAGCCCGAGCCCGGTGCCCTTGCCGATCGCCTTGGTGGTGAAGAAGGGATCGAAGATTCGGCTCCGGACCTCTTCGGGAATCCCCGGCCCGTCGTCGTTGATCTCCAGCGAGACCATGTCCTGGGCCTCGTCGTACCAGCTGCGGGCGACGAGCGACCCGCGCCCGTTGGCGGCGAGCATCGCCTGCTCGGCGTTGATGATCAGGTTCAGCAGCACCTGCTTCACCTGGTGGGGGTCGGAGAAGATG
This sequence comes from Vicinamibacterales bacterium, assembly GCA_965207675.1. Classification (GTDB taxonomy): domain Bacteria; phylum Acidobacteriota; class Vicinamibacteria; order Vicinamibacterales; family UBA8438; genus JAJEEA01. Next base: position 303,587 of record CBDBMY010000010.1, on the reverse strand, counting down.
TGGGGCAGCCCGCCGGCGAGGGCGTCGAGGGTCGTGATGTTCGACACCCGCTGCTCGTAGGCGCGCGAGATCAGGGTGTCGCGCACCAGCTCGTTCATGTCGACGAGGGCCCGGGTAGTGTTGCGCTTCCGGGCGAACGTCAGCAGGTTCCGCACGATCTTGGCGGCCCGTTCCGCCTCGCCGAGAATCGTCTCCACCCCGCGCTTCGTCTCGGCTTCGACCGGACGCGCCGCCAACCGTTCGGCGCACGTCAATATGGTCGCGAGCGGGTTGTTGAGCTCGTGGGCCACGCCCGAGATGGTCTGGCCCAGGGCCGCCATCTTCTCCGACTGCACCAGCTCGTGGCCCGGGTCCCGCCCCTGCGCCTCGAGCTTCCGCCGCTCGCTGACGTCGCGCACGATGGCGTCGAGGCGCGGCGAACCGGGGTCTTCCGGCGTGCGGAGGGCGGCGGTCACCTCGACCCACATCGAGCTGCCGTCGACCCGCCGGAGGCGGACGAGGTAGCTGCTGACGGCGCCGTCGCGCTGCAGCCTCTCGAGGAAGTCGGCGCGCGCCCGCTCGTCGAGAAACCGGTCGGCCGCGAACGGCCGCACCCTGTCGTCGGGCTCGTCCGGGTCGAACCCGAACAGGAGCTTCAGGTGGGGGTTGGCGCTCAGCGTGTGGACGCCCGCGGCGTCGAGGGCGCCGACGTAAATGCCCTCGGGGATCGACTCGTACAGCCCCGAGAGAAGCTCCGTCGGCGGAGGGGAAGAACCGCGCGGGCCCATGCGGGGTGGTGGCGGTGATGCCGCCCGCCCGGGTACGGTCACGCGGACCGCGAACGCACCCGGGCGGTCAGGACATCAGTTGCCACGCGGCGCAGGCGGCGTCGGCGTGGCATAAGCCGACTGGGACGCGTACTTGTTCATGACCGCGTCCTGGATGTCCGAGGGGGAGGCGCCGAGGGCATGCATCTGCATCGCGTCACGCGCGACAGCCAGGCAGTGCGATCAGGTCATGCCGTGGACGTCCCACTCGGTCACGGCCCCGTTCGGGGCCCGCGACTCGACGAAACAGTCCGTGTTGCCGACATGCCCGTCGGTCTGCCCGCAGCCGCAGTAGCAGGGGACGTAGTCGAGCACGTCGGGGTTCCGGGCCGCGAACACGTAGGCCTGCCTCATGAGGTCGGCGGGGCCGGCCGTCTGCGGGACGTACGGCAGCGGCGGCATCGGCAGCCCTTCGAGGTCCTCGCTGGTGAACTGCGGGGCCGACGACGCCGGCGCGCCGGCGCTCGCGGCGGTCGTCGAGGGCGCAGGGGCCGACGACGCCGCTCCGGCCTGCTCGGGGGCCACCGCGGACCGGTCCCCCCCCAGCAGGAAGAAGGCGCCGGCGCCGGCGACCGCGACCACGGCGAAAGCGATCAGCGCCCACCGCCCGCCGTTCGAGCGGGGCTCGACCGGGGGGGGCGCCGGAGGGGGCTGCCTGGGCAGCTTGCGACGTTGCTTGGAAGCCATTGGCGCATTCTATCAGAAGGAGACGCGCCGTCACTGCGCCGGGCCGAGAGCGAAGGTCATGCGGCCGTCGAGCGCCGTCCTGCCGTCGGCCGTCTTCGCGATGCCGTGCAGCTGGCCCATGCGGCTGCGCAGGCGCTTCACGACGACCTCGATGTGGACGACGTCGCCGGGATGGGCCGGTTGGCGGTAGCGCACCCGCTCGATGCCCACGATGTAGATGAGCTTCTCGCGGTTCTCCGGCTTGGAGAGAATGAGAATCGCCCCGACCTGGGCGACCGCCTCGGTCAGGATGGTCGGCGGCAGAACCGGGCGCTCACGGGGCCTGCGCGTGAGGTACCGTTCGTTCAGGGAGACGTTCTTGACGCCGACGATGCGCTTGTCGACCTCGAACTCCGTGATGCGATCGACGAGAAGGAACGGGTAGCGATGGGGGAGAATCCGCTCGATGGCGGCGTAGTCGAGCGGCAGGCTCAACGGCTTCATCGGGGCACCGTCAGGACGACGACGGCTTGACGGCGCCGGTTCCCGTGGCGGAACCCGTCTTGTCGTGGGTGCCGGTGGCGGCGGTGGGGAGCGCCTCGGCCGCGGGGACGTCGGAAGGCAGCAGCGGCGCCAGCTGCGCGGCGACGATCGAGGCCGTCGCCTGGACCGCGCGGCTCGATTCCCAACCCTCGCGCAGCTCGGCCGAGAGCACCCCGATGCAGCGGTTCGAGACCATCAGCGGCGCGGCCAGGGCGCCGGTGTCGGGCCCCTCCGATTCGATGACCTGGGTGCGACCGGTGGCGAACGCGGTGGACGTCGGGTTGTCGCCGACCTGAGGGATCGTACCGATGCGCTCCAGCGTTCCCGGGGCGTATCCGTGTCCCAGGGCCGGCTGAAGCGTCCGCGCGCTCTCGTTGCCGACCCAGATGATGATGCCGCTGGCGTTCATCAGGGAGGCGGTTCGCGCCAGGAGGCCGGGTAGTTGATCCCGGTTCGTCAGGTTGCTGAAATCCGTGCACAGCGCAGCGGTGGCGGCGAGATCGGGCGCCGCCTCCGCGGCCGGCGCTCTCTCGGCCGGAGCCTTGCCGGCATCGCCGGCCGCCGGGAGGGCCGCGGCCGCCCCCGCGTCTGCGCCGGCGGCCGGCGGAAGGTCGAGCTCGTCGCCCGAATCGCCCTCGAGCGACAACAACGACAGTCCGTTGGCATCGGGGACGCGGTACTCGTCGTCGTCGGACGGGTCGTCCCGGCCGGAGGACGCGCCCGCCGGCGCAAGCACCAGCATCGACAGGACGATGACGACCGCGGCCGTCAACATCATCCTCGCCTGTGTCGCCCGTGCGATTCCCATCACGTCGAGACGTGACGTGCGCTCGGCCTGCAAGGCTCCCTGCACGTGCGCGGTGGCCCGATCGATGAGGTCCAGGCCCTGGTCGAAGATCAGGTCCGAGGCCTGCAGCGGTTGTTCGGAGCCGGTGTACTCGCGGGCGTCCTCGTCGAGGCTCCTGATGTCGCCGACCGCCGCGACGGCATCTTCGAGGTAGGCGAGGGTGTCCGGGTTGGCCACCTGACGCTTGAGGTTGTCGAGGCTGCCGAGGATTGCCTCGAGATGAGCGTCGACCTGGGAGGTCCAGTACTCGCCGTCCTGACCGTCCGCGACATAGGCCTGCTGGGCGCTTCTCAACTCGGCCAGGGTGAGCTGGAGCGCCCAGCCGAGATCGGTGAAGACCCGCTCACCGCCCTGTTCGTCGGCGAGAGTGGCGTTCGAGAGGCGGATCTGATTACCCGCGAAGCCCAGCGTCGCGAGTGCTACGATGACGGCAACGGTACGAACCCATCGGCTCCCCATGATTGGGCAGCTACTATACCACCGTTGCCGCCGGTGGTCGGCCCGTCGTCCGCCGGCCGCGGCCCGATGGGGGCGGCGGACTCTCGCTCACCGCGCCGCGGGTCGTTCCCGCGCCGGCGCGGAGAAGGCTCGTGACGGTGCGGTCTCCGCTTGCGTTCATCATCAATCCGGTCGCCGGTTCGGCGGCCCGCGCGCGGAACATCGGCGGTCTCGTCGAGACAGCGCGACAACGCTGCGACGCCGCTGGCGTCACCCACGAGGTCAGCTTCACCGAGCGCCCCGGTCACGCCCGTGAGCTCGCGGCGGCCTTGGTGGCCCGCGGTTTCTCGACGATCGTCGCCTGGGGAGGGGACGGCACCGTCAACGAGGTGGCCTCGGCGCTGATGCATCGGGAGGCGGTGCTGGGCATCGTGCCGGCGGGCTCCGGGAACGGTCTGGCCAGGGCGCTCGGCATCAGCCGCCGACCCGGGGAGGCGATTGCCGCGGCGGTGCGCGGCCGCGACCGGATAATCGACGTGGGCGAGCTGGCCGGGCGCCCCTTCGCGAACCTGGCGGGGGTGGGGCTGCCCGCGTCGGTGGCCGAGCTGTTCGCCCGCCTGGCCCGCCGATCGTCGCCTGACGGCTCCGCCCGGCGCCCGACCGATCCTGCCGGAGCCCGCGCCGTTCCACGGCCCAGGCTCCTGGCTGGCCGCGGACTCGCCGGCTACGTGAGGGCGACGGCGCGGGAGCTCGTCGCGTACCAGAGCCGGCGGTACACCCTGATCACCGGGGAGCGCACGATCGAGCGGCCGGCGCTTCTCGTGGAGGTGGCCAACGGCCGGCAGTATGGCAACGGGGCCGTGATCGCGCCGCACGCCCGTCTCGACGACGGCCTGCTCGACCTCGTCTCGGTGGATCCGATCGGGCCCGCGAGAGCCGCGTGGGGCCTCTGGCGCCTCTTCAACGGCACCATCGACCGCCACCCCTACGTGCACTGCTCACGGGTCGGCGAGGTGACGATCACCGCCGACGGGCCGCTCCGGTTCCACGTCGACGGAGAAGTGGTGCAGGGTGGACGCTCCCTGTCGGCGATAATCCACCCGAGGGCCCTGCGGGTCCGGGTACCGGCTGCGTCCGACGGCTGAGCGCCCCTGACGGTCGAGCGCCCCCGACGGGCCGCTCCGGTTCCACGTCGACGGAGAAGTGGTGCAGGGTGGACGCTCCCTGTCGGCGACGATCCACCCGAAGGCCCTGCGGGTCCGGGTGCCGGCCGCGTCCGACGGCTGAGCGCCCCGGCGCGGCGACGGCTACCAGTCCCAGCCGCTCTCGGCCTCGTCCCAGAACGCGTAGCACACCTGTGCGAGGCCGGCGTCGACGAACTCGTTGGGGAGCATCGACATCCCGATGCTGTAGTCCGGCTCTATCAGCTCTCCGTCCCGATACCAGGACGAGACCACGTGGCCCTCGAGCGGACGCCCCTCGTTCGACACCAGCTCGGTCGACCCGATCAGCACCCGCCATGAGGCGATGCCGCCTTCGCCGTCCGGGCCCATGAACGTCAGCTCGTTGCCGTCGCGCTCGAAGTCGGTCACGCCGTCGACGGCCGCGATCTGCTCGCCGAACGAGCCGACGAGGTTGACCTCGCCCGGTTGCATGGCGCACGCCGCCATCACCGGGGCCGCGACCAGCAGCAGCCTCCGCAAACGCTCAGTCACCGCTCTGTCCCTCCCTGTGACTCCATCGGGCCGCCGGCCGGCCCATCACGCTTCCGCCGGGCGCCCCTGCCAGCCCTCCGGAGTCTGCGCCGTTCTACCGCGCAGACCCGCGGAGACTCCGGTCCGCCCATCGTCGCGCCTGCGGCTCCGCTGGGCGCTCTGCCGACCCTCCGGAGTCCGCGCCGTTCCACGGCGCAGGCTCCTGGTGGCGCGCCGCGCCACAATCTTCGGGTACCTTCAGGTACGGACCTGACCCCGTGGTCACATCGTCAACGACTTGCCAGCACCGCATACCCGAACTTCTGGCCGTGGCACTGCACTAGTCGCCGGCCTCGGCGGTCCGGACGTCCGACCGGGGGCGCAAAATCGCATACGTGGGCAGGCCGATGCCGTCGACATGCCTCAGCACGTCACGGGCCGGCGAGGCGTCGAGGTCCTCGGCCTGGAACTTGACCTTCACGTAGTCGTCGAGCCCGGCCTCGACCTCCGGGGCCTTGAGGGTGGTGCGGTCCATGGTGAGGCAGTTCTTGCACCACGTGGCCCACATGTCGACGAGCACCAGCTTGTCCTCGGCCTGCGCCGCGGCCAGCCCCTGGCCGAGCGAGGCGTGCCAGCCCTCTTCCAGCAGGGCCTGGACGCTGCTCGCGACCTCGTCGGGATCGACCCACCGCTGCGCGAACAGCCCGTAGCCGATGTAGCCGTAGTACACCGCGGTGCCGAGGATGAACACGCCGAAGGCGTGCTTGACGTGGACCATCCACGCCCCCGGCCTCGGCATCCACGAGAGCCCCGCCCCCGCGATGGGCCACGGCAGGGCCATGCCGACGCCGAGGACGAACGGCAGCGCGAGCGCGATCGTCGTGCCCGTGCCGTAGAGGTTGCTCGAGAACACGATGACCTGGATGACCACCGGCGCCACGCACGCTCCCGCGAGCAGGGCGGCGACCGCGCCCATGCCGAACGCGACGAGGAACGACCCGGCCCGGTCGGCCCCCCCCGCGAACCGCGACTGCAGCCGCGAGAAGTCGATGGCGAAGACGTCGAACATCGCGAGCCCGAGGACGACGAAGAGGGCCGCGATGCCCACGTTGAACCACGGCGACGAGTTGATGGTGCCGAACGAGCCCGCGGTCAGGATGACCACGAGCCCGAGACCGCCGTAGACCAGCGCCATCGCCGCCCCGTAGGCCCCGCCGAGGGCGAAGCCCCGCAGGCGGGAGCCGGCCTTGGCGCCGGCGCCGATGATGGCGAGGTTGATGGGAATCATCGGCAGCACGCAGGGGGTCAGGTTCAGGGCGAGGCCTCCGACCAGGATGAGCAGCAGGATGGCGAGCGGACCGCGGCCCTCGAACCAGCCGCGCTCGCCCTCGCCCGACTCCGACGCGGCCATGAAGTCGAGGAACGCCTCGGTGCCGAGGTACCCCCCGGTGCTGCCGAGCACCTCGAAGTCCTCGAGGGCGGCCATCACCGACAGGTCGTCGAGGACCGCGGCGGGGACCGCGGGCGGCGCCGCCGGCGCCGGGGCGCCGGGGTCGGCCAACGTCAGCCCCGCGAACAGGTCGGCCCGCACCGTCGTCAGCGGCCGGCCGTCGGGCGCCACGGTCAACGCGAACGCCACGTCGGCGTTGGTCGGGTTGAAGCACATCCGGTCGTTGCAGGCCTGGTAGCGCAGCGTGCCGGGCACGGTGTAGGCGCCGGGGGCCAGGGACGCGTCGACGCGCAGCGCCGCCCCGATCGTGAACTCCTCCTCGAACACCGCGAGCGGCTCATCCACGCCGACCTGCTCGAGAAGAATGGCCTCGGGAAAGGCCACCCCTTCGAGGGTGAACCCCTCGGGTGGATCGAGCCTCAGCACCGTCGGTATCAGGAGGTCGTCGAGCGGGGCGTCGGAGTTGACGTGATAGCCGGGGTCGAGAATGACGTCGAGCCCCACCCGGGCCGTCGTGCCCGCGTGCACCGCGTCGGTCTCGGTCACCTCGTCGATCAGCACGGTCGGCGGCTGGGCCAGGCTGGAAGCAGCCAGGCCGGAGAGCAGCAGCGTCAGGACGGGTCCTGTCCAGCCGCGGAACGAGATTGTCGAGCTCACGTTTCCTCCCATGCACCCCGGAACGCACCCTCATCATATCGCCGTCGACGGCGCGGGCGGCTCGGCGCGCCGGGCCCGCGGGCGCCCGGCTGAATCGTCGATCGGCGTGAAGCCGCCTCGCCCGGAGCCTGTGCCTCCCGCTCCGGAGCCTGCCGCCCCTTGGACGAGGCGGCGCTGGAACACCGGGCAGACCGGCTCGCCCGCCTATCGTCGCCCGACGGCTTCGCTGGGCGCCCGACCAACCCCCGGGAGTCCGCGCCGTTCCACGGCGCAGACTACCGGTCGATGTTGGCCAGCGCCATGCGGTCGCGGTTGACCGACACGCGGCGCACGCGGCCCCGCGCCGGCAGGCGGTGCTCGGTCACGCGCTCGCTCACCGGCACCACCACCGATTGCTCCTCGCCCGACCGGTACTGCACGGTCACGGTGACCGGCAGGTCGAAGAGCCGGTCGCTCGACTGCTCGAAGCGGAGCACTACCTCCCGCCGGTTCCCGTTCGCCTCGGTGCGCGACGAGAACCGCACCTCCGGGAGCTCCGACTCGTGGATCCACCGGTCGAAGAACCGGCTCAGCGATCGTCCCGCCTCGATCTCGAACGCCAGCTGCAGCGCGTCGGTGCCCGCCTTGCGGAAGCGCCACTCGTGGTAGAAGCGGCGCAGCCCCGCGAAGAACGCGTCGTCTCCCACCAGCCGGCGCAGCATGTGCAGCACCATCGCGCCCTTGTTGTAGACCAGGGCGCGGAAGATCCGCGGCTCGCGCTCGAGGTGGCCGAGGCGGTACCCCAGATAGACCGGCCCCTCGTCGGAGTGCCGCATCGCCCAGCTCCGCATCCGCTCGATGATGTCCTGGAAGATCTCCGGCCCCTCGGCGTGCTCGGCGTAGAGGGCCGCGAAGTACTGCGCCAGCCCCTCGCTCAGCCACTGCTCGTGGTAGTTCTTCCAGCCGACCGCCTGTCCCCACCACTGGTGCGCGATCTCGTGGGCGAGGAAGAAGGGCGGGAACCCCGTGAAGACCGCCGGATCGGTCTGCCAGGTGACGACGGCGCCCGGCTGCCGGGGCAGCTCGTGGTTCATCAGGGCGAAGTAGGCGGGGCTGTGCCCGCCGGGGAGGCGGCTGTCGGTGAGGGCCAGGGTCATCGAGGGGTACGGGATGTCTCCGAGGACCGACGCGTAGAAGGCGGCGATGTCCGCGGCGCGCTCGGCCGTCTCGTCGATGTCGTCCGCGCTCCGCGGCGTGCCGTGGGCGCCTATCGCGAGGGAGCCGTAGAAGACGCCCCCCTCGACCGGCGCGGACGCCGGCCGGGGCGCGGGGTCGTCGAGCCGGATCTGCCGGACCGGCGGGGTGTGCTCGTCGAACCGGGAGATGACCGCCGACAGGTAGCGCGCGGGCTGGAGGGCCGTGAACGAGAACTCGCGGCGTCCGCCGCCCGCTGCGTCGTCCGCCAGCGGCGGGTTGGTGCCGGCCGGGACGCCGCTCGCCACGACGCCCCACCCCGGCGGCACCGACAGATCGAGGGTCGCGGTGGCGTAGTCGGTGACCAGCGCCTGCGGGTACCAGTAGCTGCGGTTGCTGTAGATGTAGCGGGGCTCCCCGATGCCGAACAGCCGCTCGCGGTCCTCGAGCCGGACCGTCTGCCTCCCGATCCAGTTCTCGTCGAGCTCCTGCGCCGCGAGGTCGCCCTCGTAGGTCACCGTCACCGTGAACTCGGTGCCGCCCGCGACTTCCTCGGGCAGGTTGACCACGAGGTTGTTCTGCCCGTTCATCCGGAAGAAGAGCAGGGGGCCGAACTCGTTCGAGGTGACCGAGCGCACCGCGAGCTCGTCGGCCAGGCGCAGGCTGAACGACGTGATCGGCAGCCCCTTCACCCGCGCTGCGAGGCGGGTGGTGCCCGCGATGCGGCACTCGACGAACTCGCGCCTCGCGCGCAACCGCTGCTGGGTGAAGCCCAGGGGTTCGAACGACGCCGTGACCTCGTAGTCGAGGATGTCGAGCGACACCGAGTCGTCGTCCCCGAAGTAGCGTCCACGGGTCGCGCGTTTCCGGGCCGATGCGTACAGCGAGATGATCCGGCTCGTCTCCCGTTCGAACAGGGAGATGTCTTCCGGCAGCCGGACCGACTGCGCGTAGGTCAACGTGCCGCGCCGCCGGGTGCGGACCTCCGCGAGGAAGTCGCCGCGTCCCGGCGGGAGGGACCAGACGCGGTCGCTGAGGTCCGACAGATCCAGGGTGAACGACAGCGGGACGAACTCGTCGAGCACCGCCTCGGCGTCACGGAGGGCGCCCCGGTCGACGCCGCGCGCCCGCAGCGCGCCGGTCGACACCCGGGCCCGGTACGCGCCGGGGTGCAGGCGGACGAAGGCCGCCTCGAAATCGGCCTCGAGCACCTCGCGTCCGCCGAAGATCTCCACCTGCCGGCGCTCCGCCTCCGGCTCCGGGGAGAAGCGCATGACGCCGTCGCCGAGAAGCACGAGGCCGGTGACCCCCTCCTCGGTCTCCGCCACGAACACCGACCCCTCTTCCAGCGTCAGGGTGAGGTCCTCGCCGGTGACGACCAGGTCGTCGGCGGCGTACTGCATGGCGGGATTGAGGCGCAGGTGGCGCAGGTTGTCGATCGAGTCGACGGCGTCCTGGTCGAGGATGCGCCATCCGCGGCCCTCGTCCTCGCGGACGACGTCGAGCTGCCACGTCTCCAGCCGGCCGCGCGCGCCCGACTCGAAGAACAGCTCGACCGTCACGCGATAGCCGTCGCCCTCGGGATGGCCGTCGAGGGCGGTCTCGAAGCGGGGTGTCGCGGTGACCCGGTCGACGCCGGGCCGCACCTGCTCGTTCGCGAACCGCACGGTCGCGTCGCGGTCGGCCGCCGGCGACGCCAGGGCCGCGTAGGCGCCGGGGTCGCCGGACAGCATCGCCTCCTCCAGCGCCTCGACGAGCGGTTCGTAACCGGCCTGCGCTCCCGCGCCGTCGTCGAGCGGTTGGGCGCCGCCCGGATGCGAGAGCAGAAGCAGGAGCCCCGCCGCGCCGAGCAGTCGACAGAAATTCATGGCTGGCTCACCCCTGCCCCATCTTATATCCGAAATCGAGCCTGGAATCCGGTGGGGGTGCACGACAGGAAGGCGCGGCGTCGCCCGGCGCCATTCCGCAACCGTCATCCCGGCAGGGGCAGGCGCGTTCATCTCACGAATCTGACGTGCACCCATCCGGTGGCCTGCGCCGAGACCAGGGAGTTGCGGCCCTTCGAGGGCGGCGGCGTCGTTCCGCCGCGGCCGCTCCCGCAGGCCGGCACGGGCACGGCCGGGGCCGCGATCGCGGTGGTATGCTCCCGGGCATGGCGATTCGTACCGAGCTCACCCTGCGGTTGCAGAACTCGCCCGGGGCGCTGGCGCGGCTGTGCCAGGCCCTGCGCGACGAGAAAGTCAACATCCTCGCCCTGAGCCTCGACGCCTCCGGTGTCCTGCACCTCGTTCCCGACAATCCGGTCCACGCGGCGGGGCTGCTGCGCGGGCGCGACTACGCGGTCGACGAGCGGGAGGTGCTGTACGTCACGGTGCCCAACGGTCCCGGCGCGCTCGCCTCGGCCACCCGCATGCTGAGCGCCGCCGCCGTGAACATCGACTACGCCTTCGCGTCGGCCCTCGCCGATCACGACATGACCGCTGTCGTGGTCGGCGTCGGCGACGCGCAGCGCGCCTCGACAGCGGCCGGCATGTGAACCGGGGTCGGCCCCGCCGGCGCCGCCCGCTCGCGCCAGCGGGCGCGCGAGCCGGTCGGCCATCTGCGAAGTGCCGGCGAGCGCCGCCCCGCCCGCGCCGGCAGGAGCGCCTGGAGATGCGCCTCTATATCGAAACGATGGAAGCGGTGCTCGTCGACTACGACCACGATGGCCGGGTCGAGCTGGATGGCGAGGGCTGGTCGTCGCCTACGCTGCAGGAGCGCCGGGCGATCCTGCACGCCGCGCAGATGGAGATCGAGCGGCTGCAGGACCTCGTGCTCGCGCTCGAGGGCGAGAGCGGCGACTGACGGCGAGGGCTGTCGTCGCCTACGCTGCAGGAGCGCCGGGCGATCCTGCACGCCGCGCAGATGGAGATCGAGCGGCTGCAGGACGTGCCCGCGCTCGAGGGCGAGAGCGGCGATTGCCCGTGGGCCCGGGGGCGCTTCGCCGCCGGAGCCGGGCCGCTTGGCCTCGACGCCGCTACGAGGAGGCCGGACGCCATGGACACGCTCTATCGCGACCTCCGCCACGCCGTCCGTCAGCTCGCGCGGCAGCGCGCGTTCACCGCCACCGCGGTCGCGACCCTCGCGCTCGGCCTCGGCGCGAACACCGCGATGTTCGGCATCGTCTACGGCATCCTCCTGCGGCCGTTGCCGTATCCGGACGCCGGGGCGATCGTGCGCATCGGCGAGTCGTTCGGGGGACGCGGCCGGGGAGCGTTTCTCTCGAACCGGTCGATGGCGCTGCTCGAGGAGAACGCCGAGTCGTTCGAGCAGCTCGCCGCCTACCGGGCCGCCGCGGTCGACTGGGCCGGTCCCGACGGCGCGGTCACCCTGCGCGGCGCGCGGGTGTCGCCGTCGCTCTTCCCCCTTCTGCGGGCGGCGCCGCACCTCGGCCGCCTGTTCACCGAGGAGGAGGGCCGGGCCGGGGGCGACCGGGTGGTGCTGCTCGGCCACGGCGCCTGGACCAACCGCTTCGGGGCGGACCCCGACATCGTCGGCGCCCCCGTCGACCTCGGGGGCGACGCCTACACCGTGGTCGGCGTGCTCGCCGAGGGATTCTACTTCCCGAACCCCGACGGCGAGTTCTGGATGCCGTTCGTCGTGCCGCCGTTCACCCCGCCGACCCTCGACCCGTCGGGGCGGTTCACGGTCTCGGTGATCGCCTTCAGCGCCCTCGGACGGCTCGCCCCGGGGCTGTCGCCGGCGCAGGCGGCAACCGAGGCCGGCGCCATCCTGCAGCGCGACGACGACGGTTTCCTCGCCACGCGGGCCGCTGGCCCCGGCCGGGCGGCCGACGGCCCGCCCGCCGTCGAGGCCCGGGTCGTCCCCCTGCTCGAGCAGATGGTCGGCGGGTACCGGCCGGCCCTGCTGGCCCTGGCCGGGGCCACCCTGCTCGTGCTGCTCATCGCGTGCAGCAACGTCGCCGGCCTGATGCTCGCGCGCGGGGTGACGCGCCAGCGGGCGCTGGCCGTGAGCGCGGCCCTCGGCGCCGGCCGCGGCCGGCTCGTCCGGCAGCTCCTGACCGAGAGCGTGGTGCTCGGCCTGCTCGGGGGCGCGCTCGGCCTGGCTGCGTCGGCCCTCGTCCTGCACGCGGTGCCGGCGCTCGTGCCCGGCAACGTCGCGCGGCTCGACCAGGTGGCCGTCGACGGGGCCGCCCTCGCGTTCAACCTCGGGCTGTCGGTCGTGGTCGGGCTGCTGTTCGGCGCCGCCCCCGCCCTGCAGTGGTCGCGGCTCGACCTCGTGCGCAGCCTCAACGAAGGGAGCGTGCAGGCGCCCGGCGGCTTCCGGCTGCTGCGGTCGAACCGCATCCGGGCGGTCCTGGCGACGGGACAGGTCGCCCTCGCCCTCGTGCTGCTGGTCGGGGCGGGGCTGCTCCTGCGCAGCTTCGTGGGGCTCGTGACCGCCGACCGCGGCTACGACCCCGCCAACGTCGTCACCGCCGTCACGCGGAACCCCGACTTCCGCCCGCGGAGGGCGGGGATGACCCCGGCGGAGATGGCCGAGGCCCGGGCCGCGAACCGGCGCTTCCAGGACGCCCTCGTCGAGGCGGTGACGGGGCTCGACCGCCTGCCCGACGTCGAGGCGGTGGGGGTGACGTCGCGCATCCCCCTCGCGGTCACCGATGCGTTGCAGTTGCGCTCGCAGTTCCGCGTGGCCGGCCGCCCGGTGGCGCCCAACGCCGCCGACGTCCCCCAGGCGACGGTGCAGGTCGTCACTCCGGGGTACCTCGAGGCGATGCGCCTTCGCCTCCGCGGCGGACGCCTCCTGACCCGCCTCGACCGCGCCGACACGCCGCCCGTCGTCGTCGTCAACGAGACCCTCGCGCGGCAGCTCTTCGGCGGCGGGCGGGCCGTCGGCGAGCGCGTGCTGTTCGCCCAGGCCGGCGAGCCGGCCGAGGTCGTGGGCGTCGTCGATGACGTCGAGTACCGCGGGCTCGCCATCGAGGAGCCGCAGGCCGAGGCGTTCATTCCCCTCGATCAGGCCGAGGCGGCGGGGATGGCCGGCTCCGTCGCGCTCCCGATGATCGCGGTCCGGACCGGCGGCGACCCCCTGGCCGTCGTCCCCTTCCTCGCCGAGGCGGTGACCGAGGCCCACCCGCGCGCCGCCCTCGGCAGTGTGATGACGATGGCCGACCGGCTGTCGGCGGCGGTCGCGCAGCCGCGCTTCTACGCCGTCTTCGTCGGGTCGTTCGCGGCCCTCGCCCTCTTCCTCGCCGCGTTCGGCGTCTACGGCCTGCTCAGCTACACCGTCTCCGAGCGGCGCCGCGAGATCGGCGTCCGCATGGCCCTCGGCGCGCGGCGCGCGGACATCCTGGCCCTCGTCGTCCGCCAGGGCGGCGGGCTCGTGGCCGCTGGCGCTGCCGTCGGCCTGCTCGCGGCCGCGGCGTCGGCGCGCGTCCTCGAGCGTTTCCTCTTCGGCATCGCCACCAACGACGGGCTGACCTTCGCCGCCGCCCCCCTCGTGCTGGTCGCGGCGGGGCTCTTCGCCTGCTGGCTGCCGGGCCGCCGCGCCGCCCGCATCGACCCCATGCAGGCCCTCCGCGTGGAGTGAGGCGGGAACGTCTCGCGCCTGAACGAACGGCGACCGTGTTCCCCACGCGGTCTCTCTACCCGCGGAAACGCAGGTGAGCCTCAACATCAAGAACGAAAAAACACACCGTGTCCGCGAGCTGGCCCGTTTGGCTGGCGAGACGATGAGGCAGGCCGTCGACCGGGCCGTGAGCGAGCGCCTCGATCGGCTGGCGAGGGCTGGCAATCGAACGCAGAGGGTGGACCGGCTTCTGCAGATCGGCCGCGAATGCGCGGCGCTGCCGGTGCTGGACGAGCGGAGCCCCGAAGACATGCTGTACGACGAACGGGGCCTGCCCCGATGATCGTCGTGGATACGTCCGCGCTCGTCGCGATCCTGCGGGGCGAGGCCGACGCCGGGCGTTTCGCGGCGGCGATCTGACGGCGGGCCGGAGCTACTATCGGGACGAGGTGGATGCCGTGCTGTATCGCTTGCGTCGAGGGCCCGCGCGGTCCTGGAACGCGATAGCCCTGCTCGAGGTGTGCGGCGCTCCGCCGCGCCTCGTCGAACGTGCCTTGACCCGCACCGCGGGTCTTGCCGAGCAGCGTCGCCTCGGCGGGACAACACCGGCAGGCGAGTAGGACGGCCGGTGCTCCTCCTCCGCGGGTCGTTCTCACGCCAAGTAGTCCTTGAGCGAGACGATGGGTATGCCCTCGAACTCGCCCGCCGCCAGCATCGCGCGGTCGCCGGTCACGATGACGTCCGCGTGAGCCGCAAGCGCGCATTCCAGTATGCGGTTGTCCGGTTCGTCGAGGAGGACGGAAACCGAGTCCGACGGTTCGACGAGTTCCGCGAGGTCGGAAAGGAAGAGGGCGATTCTGGCAAGCTCTTCCGGGTCGCGGGCGAACTTGCGGGCGAGCACCGACAGAAGCTCGTCGATGATCGGCCTGGAGATCGCGATGGAGTCTTCACCCGCGACGATCCTGCCGAGTGCGTGTTCGGCACGGCCGCCGCGTAGCGTCAAGGCAGAAACGAAGACGTTGGTGTCGAAGACGACCTTCACGACCGGAGGTATCTCTCGAGGTCCTCTTCGGTGAGGATGCCGCGCTCCTTCGCCCGGCGGCTCCAGTAATCTTGCAGCGCCTCCAGTTCATTGCGCAAGCGGACGGCCCGCGCCGCGCGCAGGGCGTCCTGAACGACGGCGCTCAGTGTCTTTCCGTCGTCCTGCGCCATCCGCTCGGCGGCGCGGGCGAGTTCCGGCGGGAGGGAGATGGTTTTCTTGACGGCGGTCGCCATGGTGACCTCGCACCCTGAACCGAGTGTGAATTCATCATACCAGCTTCCGGCCCGTTCGGCGCCTGATGGGGTCGAAGGGGGCCGCCGCGGATGCGGGTGCCGTTGGGTGAGGCGCCCTATTCGTCGTCGTCCGGGTCGTCGGCCGGCGGGTTCGGCTCGACCTCGAACCGCAAGGCTTCGCCGTCGAGGCCGATGCGCACCGTTCCCCCGTGCTCGAGGCGGCCGAAGAGGATCTCGTCGGTGAGGGGGTTGCGCACCTCGGTCTGGATGAGGCGGGCGAGGGGGCGGGCGCCGTAGGTGGGGTCGTAGCCCTTCCCGGCGAGCCAGGCGCGGGCGTCGGGCTCGAGGGTGATGGCGACCCGGCGCTCGGCGAGCTGGGTCTCGAGCTGGAGGATGAATTTCTCGACGATGGTCTCCACCACGCCCGGGGCGAGGCTGTCGAAGGTGACGATGGCGTCGAGCCGGTTGCGGAACTCGGGGCTGAAGGCGCGCTCGATGGCCGCCTTGGTGCGCCCCTTGCCGCTCTTCGCGCGGTCGTCGCCGAACCCGATGGGCGCGGCGCTCGCCTCGCGCGACCCGGCGTTCGACGTCATGATGACCACGACCTGGCGGAAGTCGGCCTTGCGCCCGTTGTTGTCGGTCAGGGTCGCGTGGTCCATCACCTGCAGCAGGATGTTGTAGACGTCGGGGTGGGCCTTCTCGATCTCGTCGAGCAGCAGCACCGCGTAGGGATGGGCGCGCACGGCGTCGACGAGCAGGCCCCCCTGCTCGAAGCCGACGTAGCCCGGCGGGGCGCCGATGAGCCGCGCCACCGCGTGCTTCTCCATGTACTCGCTCATGTCGTAGCGGATGAACTCGTTCCCGAGGTGGATGGCGAGCTGCTTCGCGAGCTCGGTCTTGCCGACGCCGGTGGGGCCGGTGAACAGGAAGCAGCCGGCGGGGCGCTCGGGCTGGCCGAGCCCCGCCCGTGCCCGCTTGATGGCGGTCACCACCGACGCGACGGCGTCGTCCTGGCCGAACACCACCCGCCGGAGGGCCTCGTCGAGGGTGCGCAGCCGCTCCTTGTCCGACGCCGTCGCCTGCTTCTCGGGGATGCGGGCCATGCGCGCGATGACGCGCTCGATGTCGGCCGCGGTGACGCGGGGGAGCGGCGCGGAGGCCTCGTCAACCGTGTCCGGCGCGGCCACGCCATCCGGGGCGGCGGCTGCTGCGGCCGGCGCGGAGGCGGCGGCCGCCCTCGCCGCCGCGTCGGCCGGCCCGGCCTCGGGGGTTGCCGCGATTCCCGTCGTGGTGTCCGGCGCGACTTCCGGCGGTGTGTCCGCCGGCTCCGGCTCCCCGTCTGCCGCCTCGCCAGCCGTGTCCGCTGCGTCGGCCGTTCTGCCGGCCGCCTCGTCCGCCCTGTCCGCTACGTCGGCCGTCCTGTCCGCTACGCGGGCCGTCCTGTCCCCCGCGTCGGCCGCCGCCGCGTCGGTTGAGCCGGCCGCCGCCGCGATCTCCGTCACAACGTTCGCCCCTTCGCTCGGAGCCTCGGCCGCCGTGTCTGCTGCTTCGTCCGGCGTTGCGACCCTGCCGCCGTCCGCCGCTCCTGCCGCCGTCGTGCCCGGCGCATGGTCGGCCCCGACGGTGATCCCCGCGCCCGCCTCGTCGAGCACGTCGATGGCGCTGTCCGGCAGCCGCGAGTCGCGCAGGTGCCGCCGCGCCAGCTTCGCGGCGGCGCGCAGGGCGCCGTCGGTGAACGTCACCCGGTGGTGCTCCTCGTAACGCGACCGCAGCCCGGTCAGTATCTCCACCGTCTCGTCGACGCTCGGCTCCTCGAGGACCACGCGCTGCAGCCGCCGCGCCAGCCCCCGGTCGCGTTCTATCTGCTTGAACTCGTCGAACGTCGTCGATCCGATGAGCCGGAGGTCGCCGGCCGCGAGCAGCGGCTTGATGAGCATCGCGAGGTCCATGGTGCCGCCGGTGGTGGCCCCCGCCCCCACCGTCGCGTGCACCTCGTCGATGAAGAGGATGGGCAGCGGGCGCCCCGCGAGGGCGTCGACGACGGCCTTGAAGCGCTCCTCGAAGTCGCCCCGGAAGCGGGTGCCCGCGAGGAGGGCGGCGGTGTCGAGGGCGAAGATCTCGGCGCCCTCGAGGCGCGCGGGGACGTCGTCGTCGAGCAGCCGGCGCGCCAGCCCTTCCGCCAGCGCGGTCTTGCCGACGCCGGCGTCGCCGACGAAGACGGGGTTGTTCTTGCGGCGGCGGCAGAGGATCTGCAGGGTGCGCCGCAGCTCGTCGAGGCGCCCGATGAGGGGGTCGAGACGCCCCTGCCGGGCGCGCTCGGTCAGGTTGACGGCGAACGCCTTGAGGGGGTCGCGCGACGGGGCTGGGCCGTCCCCGGCCGGACCCGCCGGCGCCGGCGCGGAACGCGGCTCGTCCTTGCCCGCCGGCGCCTTGGTGATGCCGTGCGAGATGTAGTTCAGGACGTCGAGCCGGGTGACGTCCTGCGACTGCAGCAGCTCGGCCGCGTACGAGTTCGGCTGCTGCAGGATGGCCGCGAGCACGTCGCCGAACCGGACCTCGTCCTTGCCCGCGCTCTGGACGTGGAGCACCGCGGTCTGCAGCACGCGCTGGAACGCCAGGGTCTGCTGCGGCTCGCGCTGGCGGCCCTTCTTCGACTGCTCGAGCCCGTCGAGGAACGTGTCGAGCGAGTGCCGCAGGGCCGGCAGGTCGGCGCCGCAGGCAGTTAGGATCTTCTCGCCCTCCGGGTCGTGGGCCAGCACGTAGAGCAGGTGCTCGAGGGTCAGGTGCGTGTGCCGGCGCACCGTCGCCTCGCGGTACGCGACGTTCAGGATCAGCTCGATGGCGGCGCTGAACATGGTCCGGCCCGTCACTCCTCCTCGAGGACCGCCTGCAGGGGGAACCCCTCGCGCTTGGCCAGCGCCCGCGTGGTGGCGACCTTGGTCTCGGCGATCTCGTGCGTGTAGGTGCCGCACCGCCCGCGGCCCTGGGTGTGGACCTGCATCATGATGCCGTGGGCCTCGGCCGGGCCCTTGTCGAAGACCGACTCCAGCACCTGCACGACGAACTCCATCGTCGTGTAGTCGTCGTTCAGCAGGGTGACGTGGAAGCGGGTCGGCTCGCGGGTCTTCCGGCGGGTCTCGTCGAGCACGCCGTGGCCGGTGCGTGGATCTTGCGCCATTCTCCTGCCATCAGACTATGGAGACGGCGGCGGCGTCAAGGCAGGGCGGCGGCCGAGGGCCGGCCCGGAGGCCCTCGGCCGGCCGGTGGGACGCAGCGGGGTCTCCGCCACCGCTGACCCGAAGCAGACGGGTTGCGACGACCGCGCTCGGCCCGGCCGGCCCGAGTGCCGCGGACCCTTCGCCGCGGGTTCCCGCCCCGACGCCATAGTAAGATCCCGCTCCCATGCCAACGATCGCGCGCGGCATCAACTACACCGACCTGAACTTCCTCGGCCAGCCCCGGGTCATCGCCACCGCCGTCCTCCAGGACGCCGGCGGGGCCGCCCTCGTGGACCCCGGTCCGTCGACCTGCCTCGACACCCTGCGGGCGTCGCTCCGCGAGCAGGGCATCGCGCCGGCCGACGTCCGGACGATTCTCCTCACCCACATCCATCTCGACCATGCCGGGGCCACCGGCACCCTGGTGCGAGAGAACCCCGACATCCGGGTCTGCGTGCACGAGGCGGGGGCGCCACACATGGTCGACCCCGCCAGGCTGCTGCACAGCGCGGGCCGCCTCTACGGCGACGACATGGACCGTTTGTGGGGCGAGTTCCTGCCGGTGCCCGAGGGAAGCGTGCACGTTCTCGCCGGCGGCGAGCGCCTCACGGTGGGCGACCGACAGCTCGAGGTCGCGTACACGCCGGGGCACGCGTCTCATCACGTCAGCTTCCTCGACCGCGCGAGCGGGGTGGCGTTCGTCGGCGACACCGCGGGGGTGAGGGTCGGCCCCGAGCGCTTCGTCCTGCCCCCGACCCCGCCGCCCGACATCGACCTCGACACGTGGAAGGAGAGCCTCCGGCGCATCGCCGACTGGCAGGCGGACACGCTGTTCGTCACCCACTTCGGCCCCCACGAGGACGCCCCCGACCAGCTCGCGGGGATGAGCGAGCACCTCGACGGACTCGCCGCTCTGGCGCGCGCCATCATCGAGGAGGACGTCCCCGCCGAGGAGCGCGCGGACCGCTTCGTCGCCGACACCCGGCGCTACCTGTGCCGGCACATGCCGGAGGCGCAGGCCGCGCTCTACGACATGGCCGCCCCGTTCTCGATGTGCTGGCTCGGGCTCGCGCGCTACTGGAAGAAGCAGGGCCTGGGCGCGCGCTGACCGTGGCGCCGCCCCGGGATGAAGTGGATGAGCGACCACCCGCGCTTTTGGGGGTCGGCAGCGTCTTCCGTGCTGCTGATGTGGATGTACTTGACCGCGTGTGGGCTCGTGGTGGCAATCACTGCCGATCCACCAGATTCTGGGGTGCTCGTCGTGTCCACCGGAGCCCTTATGGTTTCTGCTCCCCACTCGGGCTGATCGGCTGGCGGTATTACGGTTGGTGGCTGATGCTGGCAATGGCGGCCGTCGGGTTCGCGTTGTTTGCAGCGGCGCTGTTTGCGCTACGGAGGTGAGGCGGAGACACGGGCCTCCGCGGATCCCCTTCTTTGCAGGCTGACCCCAGATGCAACTCGGCTTCATCGGACTCGGGACCATGGGGCGCCCGATGGCGCTCCACCTGATGGGCGGCGGCCACGACATGGCGGTGTTCGCCCGCCGCGCCGAGTCGACGCGCCCCCTCGCCGACGCCGGGGCGGCCGTGTGCCCCACCCCCGCGGCGGTGGCCGGGCGCAGCGAGGTCGTCTTCACCATGGTGACGGGGACCCGCGACGTCGAGCAGGTGCTGCTCGGCCCGGAGGGCGTCGTCCACGGCGCGCGCCCCGGAAGCCTCGTCGTCGACATGAGCACCATCGACCCCACCGCCACCCGGGCCATCGCGGCCCGGCTCGGCGAGCGCGGGGTCGACATGCTCGACTCGCCGGTGTCGGGCGGGCCGCAGGGCGCGCGCGACGCGACGCTGACGATGATGGTGGGCGGGGCGGCGGCCGCGGTCGAGCGCGCGAAGCCGCTGTTCGCGCGGCTGGGGCCGAAGGTGATCCACGTCGGCGGGTCCGGCACCGGCCAGACCACGAAGGCGTGCCACCAGCTCGCGCTGCTGGTGAACGCGCTGGGCGCGGCCGAGGCGCTGGCCCTCGCCGGCCGCTGCGGGCTCGACGTCGAGCGCGTGCGCCAGGTGATGATGGGCGGCATGGCCTCGAGCCGCGTGCTCGACGTGTTCGGCGCGCGCATGGCGTCGCGCGACTTCAGCGCGGGCATCGAGTCGCGGCTGTACCACAAGGACCTCGACATCGCCCTCCGCCTCGCCCACGACCGCGGCGCCGCCCTGCCCGCCGCGTCCCTGACCATGCAGTTCGTCAACGCCCTGATGGGGCGGGACCGGGGCCGCGACGACCTGTCGGCGCTGATCACGCTGATCGAGGAGATGAGTGGCGCCGCGACCGACGCTTCGTCCGACCAGGCAAAGTGAGAAGCGCCTCGCGGCGCCGGTACGGCCGCCGGCGGGGGAGCGCCCTGCGCCCGCGGCCCGCTGAGGCTCTCGACGCCCGGTTCGGGTGGACCGCGACGATCCTTCGGCGCACATCGCCGTGATCGAGAACATGAGGGCGACTCGGTCGGTTCTCCGTCCACCGCGGTGGATCGAGGACACGGGCCGGTCGTCGTCGGCGCCCGGAAGAGTCGCGGCTGCACCGGACTGCCGGCCGGCGGCCCTCCGGCCTTCTCGAATCGCGATCGAGTGGCGGGCTTGCGGGTCGTTCCGCCGCTGCCGGGGGTGGCGACGGACCGCGCGCCAGGACTCGCCCGGCCCGTCCGGAGTCGCCGGGCCGGCCGCGCGTGGGGTATCCTTGGGGCCCATGATGACCCGATTCCTGTCCGCTCTCCTGGCGGCGGGGACCGCAGC
The DNA here is from genome assembly GCA_965207675.1 of Vicinamibacterales bacterium. Taxonomy (GTDB): domain Bacteria; phylum Acidobacteriota; class Vicinamibacteria; order Vicinamibacterales; family UBA8438; genus JAJEEA01. Next base: position 282,466 of record CBDBMY010000010.1, on the reverse strand, counting down.
CGTCCTCGCCGGGGCCGGCATTCTCGGTGCGTCGGGCGAGGCGCCCGCGGCGGCAGGAGCGTCCGCCGTGCGGCCGGCCCAGGCGGGCGACGCATGCGCCCGCATCGCCGGGGCGGCCCTGGGCCTGCCGTACACCACCATCACCGCCGCCGAGGCGGTCACCCCGCCGTTCACGCCGCCCGAGACCTTCTCGTCGCGCGGCTTCACCGTCGACGACGTGTCGTTCTGCCGGGTCGCGGGGACGTCGAGCCCCGAGGCGGGCTCGGAGATCCGGTTCGAGGTGTGGCTGCCCCCGGCCGCCGCGTGGAACGGGCGGTTCCAGGGCATCGGCTCCGGCGGCTCGGCCGGGGCCATCCGCTATCCGCAGCTCGCCGACGCGGTCCGCAACGGCTACGCGGCGGTCGCCACCGACAACGGCCACACCAGCACGAGCGGCTTCGACGGGAGCTGGTCGCTGGGGCACCCGGTGCGCCTCGTCGACTTCGGCTACCGCGCCCAGCACGAGGCCACGGTGGCCGGCAAGGCCGTGACCCGCGCCTACTACGGCCGCCCCGCCGACTATTCCTACTTCGTGGGCTGCTCGCAGGGCGGCCACCACGCTCTCATGGAGGCCCAGCGGTACCCAGACGACTACGACGGCATCGTCGCCGGCGCCCCCGCCAACTACTGGGTCGGCCTGATGACGGGCGAGCTGTGGGCGGGGCTCGCCACCACGAGGACCCCCGGGCAGGATCTCCCCCGCGAGAAGCTGCCCCTGCTCGGCGCCGCCGTGATCGAGGCCTGCGACGCGATCGACGGGCTCGAGGACGGGCTGATCGACGACCCCCGCGCCTGCGACTTCGACCCCGGCGTGCTCGAGTGCGCCGGCACCGACGGCGAAGACTGCCTCACCGCGGGGCAGGTCGCGGCGGCCCGCGCCATCTACGCGGGCCCGGTGCGGCCGAGCACCGGCGAGCAGATCTTCCCCGGCTATCCCCCGGGCAGCGAGTGGTTCGAGGCCCCCGACGGCCGGGGCGGCTGGGGGCGCTACTGGGCCGGCATCGAGCGCCCGGGCGGCAGCACCGCCGACTTCATGCGCTACAGCGTGTTCGAGGACCCCGACTACGACATCACCCGGTTCGACTTCGACGACGACTGGGTCCTCGCCAACAACCGGCCCCTCGGGGCCGGCGCCGACGACACCCTGGGCTCGGCCCTGAACGCCGTCGACCCCGACCTCTCGGCGTTCAAGGCCCGCGGCGGCAAGCTGGTCAGCTATCACGGCTGGGCCGACGCCCTCATCACCGGCTATTACGCCGTCGAGTACTACGAGAGCGTGATGGCGGAGCTGGGCGGCCTGGAAGAGACGGCCGACTTCTACCGCCTGTTCATGGCCCCGGGGGTCGCCCACTGCCGGGGCGGGCCGGGGCCCGACCGCTTCGACGCGGTGACCGCGCTCGAGCGCTGGGTCGAGGACGGGGTGGCGCCGGACCGGATGGTGGCGTCGAAAGTGACGGACGGCGAGGTGACGCGCACGCGGCCGCTGTGCCCCTACCCGCAGGTGGCGCGGTATACCGGCAGCGGCAGCATCGACGACGCCGCGAACTTCGCGTGCGTCGCGGCGGACTGAGGACACGATTCGGCAGAGCGCCTTCGAGGCGCGGCAGCCGGTCGAGCTCGCGGTTCGGCGCCTGCCGAATGGCGGGCCCCCGGAGCGGCGTTGCGGGTTCCTCGGGTCGGTGCCGCTGGCGACGACCAGGCCGATCGGGCTCGTCAACGCCGCCCCGGGAGCGGCGTTGCGGGTTCTCGGGTCGGTGCCGAGTGAGTCGCTGATCTCGGCGATGTCCGGGAAGCGAGGGGGTCTGCTCCGGAAGACCGGGGCAGATTGCCGGGCAGGGTTGGAATGGGCGCCGGCGCGTAGCGGCGGCGCGGCTCGCACGGTGGTTTCCAGGTCGGTGAGAAGACAGTCAGGAGCGAGAGAGAGATGCAGAGACGAACCTTCGGCGCCGTGCTGGTGCTGACCGCGCTGGCCGTGGTCCTGTCCGTCCCCGCCGCCGCCCAGCCGGCGTCGAGCGTGCCCCGCCTGCCCGACGGCACCCCGGACCTCCAGGGCGTGTGGGACTTCCGGACCCTGACCCCGCTGCAGCGCCCCGAGGACGCGGCGGCGGAGCTGACGGCCGAGGAAGCGGCCGAGGTCGAGGCCGCGGCGGTGCAGCGCGCGGTCGAGGCCGACCGGCCGAGCGAAGTCCGCACCGAGCCGCTGCCGGCGGGCGGCGACGTGGGCGCCTACAACAACTTCTGGTTCGACCGGGGGGCGGGCGTCGTCGACGACCGCCGGACCTCGCTCATCGTCGATCCCCCCGACGGCCGCGTGCCCGAGGCGCAGCCCGACGCCGACCGGCAGGGCCCCGGCCCCGGGGCGACGCGGCCGGTGCGGTTCCGCGTCGGCGGCATCGGCAGCGACGGCCCCGAGGACCGGGGCATCGCCGAGCGGTGCCTGCTCGGTTTCAACACCGGGCCCCCCATCGTGCCCGGCGGCTACAACCAGAACATCCAGATCTTCCAGACCGCCGACCACGTGGTCATCCTCAACGAGATGGTGCACGACTCGCGCATCGTGCCCCTCGACGACCGCCCGCCGCTCCCCGACGACCTGCGGCAGTGGCTGGGCAGCTCGCGCGGGCGCTGGGAGGGCGACACCCTCGTCGTCGAGACCACCAACTTCACCGCCAACACCGCCAGCTTCAACCCGTCCGTGGTGCAGTCCGTCGGCTCGGGCGAGACGCTGCACCTGATCGAGCGGTTCAGCCGGCTCGACGAGGAGACGCTGCTCTACGAGTACACCGTCGACGACCCCGACACCTTCACGCGGCCGTTCACGGTGGCGCTGCCGATGAAGCGCGGGTCCGCGATGTTCGAGTACGCGTGCCACGAGGGCAACTACGGCATGATGAACCTGCTGTCGGGCGCCCGGGCGGAAGAGCTGGCGGAGTCCGGGCAGTAGCGATGGCCGCGCTCCGAGTTGCCTTCGCCGCGGCGACCGGCCGGGCCGCGGTGATCGCGCTGGAGTGAAGCGTAACGATAGCCGCGCTCCGGGTGCGGTCGTTGCGGGACTCTGCCGCGCGCGAATCTGCGCGGCGCGCCCGGGCGCCGATTCCCGGAGCGTCGGGGTAGGCCGGCCGGCGCCGCGTCCTGACGATGCCCCTCGCGGCAAACTCTGCGGCGGGGTGTGGCGGAGAATCTCGAAGGGTCGGCAGGGCGGCCATCGGCGCCCCGGACGGTGGGCGCGAGACAGCAGGAGAAGTCGGGAGTGTACGAGATGCAGAAAAGAGCTTTCGGATCCGTGCTGGCGCTGACCGCGCTGGCCGTGGTCCTGTCCGTCCCCGCCGGCGCCCAGCCCGCGTCCGACGTGCCCCGCCTGCCCGACGGCGCCCCCGACCTGCAGGGCGTGTGGGACTTCCGCACCCTCACCCCGCTGCAGCGCCCCGACGACCGGGCGGATCAGGCCGAGCTGACGGCGGAGGAGGCGGCCGAGATCGAAGCGGCGGCCGTGCAGCGCGCGATCGAGGCGGACCGGCCGAGCGAGATCCGCACCGAGCCGCTGCCGGTGGGCGGCAACGTGGGCGGCTACAACAACTTCTGGTTCGACCGGGGGGCCGGGGTCGTCGACGACCGCCGGACCTCGCTCATCGTCGACCCCCCCGACGGCCGGCTGCCCGAGACGCGGCCGGGCGTGGAACGCCAGGGCGACGGCGCCGAGCCGGCGTGGCCGGTGCGCATCCGCGTGGGCGGCATCGGCGCCGCCGGCCCCGAGGACCGCGGGGTCGCCGAGCGGTGCCTGCTCGGCTTCAACACCGGGCCGCCCATCGTGCCCGGCGGCTACAACCAGAACATCCAGATCTTCCAGACCGCCGACCACGTGGTCATCCTGAACGAGATGGTCCACGACTCGCGCATCGTGCCCCTCGACGGGCGCGCGCCGCTCCCCGACGACCTGCGCCAGTGGCTGGGCAGCTCGCGCGGGCGCTGGGAGGGCGACACCCTCGTCGTCGAGACCACCAACTTCACCGCCAACACCGCCAGCTTCGCCCCGTCCACCCGGGTGGCCATCGGCTCGGGCGAGACGCTGCACCTGGTCGAGCGGTTCAGCCGCATCGACGGGGAGACGCTGCTCTACGAGTACACCGTCGACGACCCGGCCACCTTCACGCGGCCGTTCACGGTGGCGCTGCCGATGAAGCGCGGCTCGGCGATGTTCGAGTACGCCTGCCACGAGGGCAACTACGGCATGCAGAACCTGCTGTCGGGCGCCCGGGCGGAGGAGCTGGCGGAATCGGGGCAGTAGAGACGGCCATCGCACTGGAAGCCGGCGTCCCATCCAGGGGCGTCAGAAACGCAACAGGAGACCATTCAAATGAAGCGCACCACCGTTTTCGTCCTTGCATTGTTCACCGCCGCCCTCGGGCTCTCCGCCCCGGCATCGGCCCAGGACGCCGGCTGGACCACGCTGCTCGACGGCTCGAGCCTCGACGGCTGGAACCAGATCGGCGACGCCAACTGGTCGATCGTCGACGGCGCGGCCCAGGCCGACAGCGGGGCCGGGTTCCTCGTGACCCCCGAGTCGTACGGCGACTTCGAGCTCGTCCTTCAGTACGCGGTCGAGGAGCCCGCCAACAGCGGCATCTTCATCCGCTGCGCCGACGCCATGAGCGTCACCGACCGCAACTCGTACGAGGTCAACATCTTCGACACCCGCCCGGACCAGACGTACCGCACCGGCGGCATCGTCCACATCGCCGCCCCGGCCAGCCAGGTCGACAGCCCCGGCCGCTGGAACACCTACGAGATCCGGGCCGAGGGGCCCCGGCTGCGCGTCTGGCTGAACGGCGAGCAGATGGTCGACGTCGAGGACGAGCAGTTCGCCTCGGGGCCGATCGCCCTGCAGTACGGCTTCGGCGTCGTGAAGTTCCGCAACGTGATGATCCGGGGGCTGTAGCCCCCGTCCGCGAACCGGCCGCGCAGCCCCGGTGGTTCGACCGCCCGCCGGTCGGCCATCCGGGGCCGCGGGGCCGTCCGGCAACCTGCCCGCCGGGGTGTCGTGGCATGGAACAGGAGAACTCTTCGGCTGCGCCCGCGGCCGGGCGCGTCGCGACAGAACAGGAGAACTGGGACCGGCTGCTCGTCGCGCGCCTATCTCGAAGTCGACCTCGACCGCGTCGCCACCATGCTCGCCGAGGACCGCGACGACTTCGACGCGTTCGCCCGCCACGTCGAGCGTTGGCTCGCGGACCCGTCGAACGCCTGAAGCACGAAGTCGCCGACGGTGACGCCGGAGTTGGCACGGGAGGGTCGACGAACGCGAGCGTTCGACGGGGAGAGCTCCGCGGAGCGGATGCTGCGACAGTGCGAACGAGCGCGACCATCGAGAGCGACCGGGAGCACCCGACGTCGACCAGCGATTCGAGGGGCGTTCGCGGCCGCTACGGCCGGCAGCCAGCCGGTTGACGGCCGGCAAGGCAGGCCCGATCATCTCCCGGTGCGATGCAGCAGCCGGGGCCTGCGGCTCACGACGGTGCTCGCCTTCCTGCTGGCGGCCCCGCCCGCGGGACCGGCCCGGGCGCTGGCGGCGGACGGCGAGTTCAGCATCCCCGCGCGCCGGGCGGTGCGGCCGCCCGTGATCGACGGCCACGTCACCGAGCCCGAATGGCGGGGCGCGGCGCGCGCCGAGAACTTCCTGCAGTTCCAGCCGCGGCGCGGCGCCCCCGCCGAGCTCCCCACCGTCGTCCACGTCCTCTACGACGACCAGTTCCTCTACGCCGGCTTCCAGGCGTGGGACCCCGAGCCGCCGCTGTCGCAGATGATCGAGCGCGACGACCCCATCTGGAACGACGACTCGGTGCAGGTCTTCCTCGACACCTTCCACGACCGGCGGACCGGCTACTACTTCATGGTCAACCGGCTCGGGACCCAGACCGACGGCCGCATCGGCGAGGACGGCGGCAGCAGCGACGGCGCGTGGGACGCCCCGTGGCGGTCGCGCGCGCAGCGCACCGACTACGGCTGGTCGGCCGAGATCGCCATCCCCCTGGCCTCGATCCAGTACCGGGCCGGCGCCGACGTCACCTGGGGCATCAACTTCGGCCGCAGCCGGCGCCGGTCGCTCGAGCGCACCTTCTGGGCGGGGCCGGTCGACTACTGGGCGCGGCTGTCGATGGCCGGCACCCTCGTCGGGCTCGACGTGCCGCGGCAGTCGCGCCGCCACCAGGTCATCCCCTACGCGCTGTCGCGCGCCCAGGAGCGCGAGTCGCCGCTCGGCGCCGTCGGGCTCGACGTGCGCTACGCCCTGACCCCGCACCTGTCGGCGTACGGCACCGTCAATCCCGACTTCGCCACCGTCGAGGCCGACCAGGAGCTGGTCAACCTGACGCGCTTCGAGGTCTCCCTGACCGAGAAGCGGCAGTTCTTCCTCGAGGGGGGCGAGCAGTTCGGGCAGCGCATCCGCACCTTCTACTCGCGGCGCATCAGCGACATCGAGGGCGGCGGCAAGCTGCTCGGCAAGCAGGGGCCGTGGGCGATGCACGTGCTGGCGGCGCGGGCCGAGCCGCTCCTCGCCGGCAGCCGCGCCGGCTACGCGGTGGCCCGGGCGCAGCGCGACGTCGGGTCGCGGTCGAACGTCGGGGTCCTCTTCGCGAACCGCACGCTGGACGGCCTGAACCAGGGCTCGATCGGCGCCGACACCAGCCTGTACTTCACCGAGAACTGGGGCCTGACGGGCCAGCTCGTCCACAGCTACGGGCGGTTCGCCGAGGGGGCCACCGCGTTCTTCGCGCGGCCCGCCTACGACTCGGCGACGGCCCACTTCCACGTCGGCTACACGCACCTCGGCGACCGCCTCGCCGACAACGTCAACGCCATCGGGTTCATCTTCGACGACGACCGGCGGCAGCTCGACTCGGCCCTGAACAAGACCGTCTGGCTGCCCGACGGCCCCGTCGAGCGCGTCCAGTACGACTCGGCCTACGACGTCTACTGGGGGCAGACCGGCGTGCTCCGGAGCTGGCAGGTGGACGAGTCGCTCGCCGTCGACTTCCGGAACCGCTGGACCGCCACGGCGCGGCACACCGAAGAGTTCAAGCGCTTCGAGCGCGACTTCCGCAACCGCCAGACCGGCCTCGAGATCGGCTGGAACACCCGCTCGTACCAGTCCTTCCGCGGCGGCGTCTCCACCGGCCGCAACTTCGACGCCGACTTCGTGCTGGCGAGCGCGGTGGCGCAGTTCAAGCCCACCGACCGCACCTCGACCGAGTACGAGCTGCAGCGGCTGACCCTCGACCCCGACCCGGGCGGCGCCGGCACGTGGATCCACGTGGTGCGCGCCAACCAGTTCTTCACGCCCGACCTCTTCCTGCGCCTGTTCTTCCAGACCAACTCGGCCATCGACCGGCGAAACGTGCAGGCGGTCTTCGTCTACCGCTACCGCCCCCCGTTCGGGACCCTTCAGGTCGCCTATCAGCGCGGCACGGCCGAGTTCGGCCAGCGTTCCGAGCAGGGCCACACCCTGTTCGTGAAGCTCACGACGGTGCTGTGAGCGATGCGTTCGGTTCTCGCTGCCGTCGAGTCGGAACGGGCAGTTGGAGTCAGAGCCGTGGACCCGGTGTCGCTCCATCGACGCAGGGTCACGCGCTCTTCACGGGTTGACCACCCTGCGTGACCCGATGCGCCCGGCTCTCGCGGATGCCTAACCGGACCAGGGTGCTCGGGGTTGCGCCGTCCCCTCGCCGGTGTGGCATGATGAATCGTGTGGTCATCGCCCGCCCGCTGAACTCGGCTCACATCGAGCCCGAGAGCGGCCGGTGGGGCCGGACGACCGGCTGCGGCGCCTTCCCCGGCGCCGGACAACGGCGACCGGCTCACGCAATGCCGGTTCGAGCGCCTGTGCGCGCCCATCCGGGACGCCTCCGAGGCGATCCGCAGGTAGACTCGGGCCATGGGCTCGCGGTCGTAAGACCGCGAACGGGAACGCGGCGATCCCCGTCATGTTGGGAGCATGACACCGCAGCCGTAGGCAGAGAGGAGACGCGGCATGATAGCGCGGGTGATCGAGGCGGAGCGGGAACTCGAGAACGAGCTACGGGCAACCGCGAGCGAGGCGCTGGGAGCCGCGGCGACAAAAGAAGAGATCGACGCGTATGCCAAGGAGATGTACCACGGTCGGGAGAACGTGCACAACCGGGAGGAGACAGCAGTCGAACGCAGGGAGCGTGAACGCGAGACCGCCCTGGAACTCGCGAGGATCGACAGATGGGGAGTGCCGGAACCCTGAGACTGCTTGACACGAGTGAATTGCTGCGACCGTTGCCGCGAAAGCTCCACACGGCCTGGGCCGAAATACACGGGCGAAGGACGGCGATGTCGCCGACGGTGGCGCAGGAGTTGGCGCCCGAAGGCCGACGAACGAGGGCGTTCGACGGGGTGAGCGCCGCCGAGCGGATGCTGCGACAGAACGACGGAACGCTGACGAGGCGCGAAGAGACGCGACTGAGAATCCAAGGCTGGTGGGCGCGCATGTGGCGCGACGAGAAGTCGCCGTACCTGCTGGCCGAACTCTCGAACGAACAGGACCGGCTGGCGACGGAGCTCGCCCGCCAGATCGATCCGAAGTGCTTCCCGGCGGCAAGACCCGGCTACGTCAGCGACCACCGCGACACACAGATCATCTGTGAGAGTCTCGCGCTGAGGGCAACGGTCCTGCTCACCAGCAACATGCGCACAATCGACCATGAGAGAGTAAACGACTGGACCGTGGCGAACGGAGACCGGCTGGGGTTCCGACCAGAGCCGGTGCTCTACCAGGCCGACGAGACGTTGCTGCGATGGACGGACGACCCCGCAGGACTTGAACGGTGGTTGCAGTCGGGGCTCATGGCCTGCTGGCCGTCGAGAGACGATGCTCCAGCCCTGGAAGTGGTCGACAAGACGATCGACGAAGTCGGAAGGATGGCAAGCGGTACCGAGGGGCGACTGCGAAACGCGGGAGCACGCCTGGTCGAGATGCTCAGAGACCACCCCGATCGAGAAGGACTCGTCGAACGAACACGAGCGCTACTGCCGAGCGCGACCATCGAGAGCGACCGGGAGCACCCGACGTCGACCAGCGATTCGAGAAGCGTTCGCGGCCGCTACGGCCGGCAGCCGGTTGGTTGACGGCCGGCACGGCTGGCCCGAACATTCCCCGGTGCGATGCGGTAGCCGGGGCCTGCGGCTCACGACGCTGCCCGCCTTCCTGCCATTCTCGACTACTACTGAATCCGGAACGGAGGACCCATGACGATTCGGCGCGTAAGATGTCAACCGACGAGCCCGGGAGAGATCCTCCGAGAAGAGTTTCTCCTGCCACTCGGCATGACGCAGAAGCGATTTGCCGACCACCTCGGCTGCGACGCCAAGGTGGTCAACCGCATCGTGAACGGCAGGACGTCGGTGGGCGTGGGGATGGCCCTGAAGCTGGGCGCCGCCCTTCGAACGACACCCGAGTTCTGGTTGAACGCCCAGAGGGCGGTCGATATCTACCGCGCGTCGCGCGATGTCGCGGAGTTGCCGAAGCCCATCCCGCGTGCGAGTTGATCCGGTGGTGACGCCGGGTCGGCCGGCCGAAAGGCGCCACCGCGGGCCGGGCGGCTCGCCCGGCGCATCGCCGGCCGCCGCCGAAGAGTGAGGACACAGCCCATGTACATTCAGAATCGACGATCGCAGCCGCCCCGCGCCGCCGCCGGCGCACTCGTGACCGCCGTACTGCTGACCCTGACACACGCCATGACCGCCACCGCCCAGAACCGCATGCCTCCGCTGACGGAGGCCGAGATGACCCCGGAGCAGATAGCCGCCGTCGAGGTGTTCAAGGAGGCGCGGAACACCGACCGCGTCGGCGGGCCGTTCATGGTGATGCTGCGGAGCCCCGAGATGATGAACCGGGCGCGCAACGTCGGCGACTACGTGCGCTTCCGGAGCGCCCTGCCGCCGCGGCTCAGCGAGTTCGTCATCCTGTTGACCGCGCGCCACTGGACGCAGAACTACGAGTGGTACGTGCATGCGCCGATCGCCGTGCGCGAGGGGCTCGACGCCGCCATCGTCGAGGCGGTGGCCGAGGGGCGCCGTCCCGAGGGCCTCGCCGCCGACGAGGCCGCGGTCTACGACTTCTGCATGGAGCTGCTGCGCAACCACGGCGTCAGCGACCCGACCTATGCGCGCATGGTGTCGCACTTGGGCGAGAAGGGTGTCATCGACGCCATCGGCATCCTCGGCTACTACCAGATGCTGGCGATGGTGATGAACACCGCGCGGACGCCGCTGCCGGACGGGGTGGAGCCGGGTCTGCCGGCGTTCCCGCGGTAGGGGCGGGACCTGTCCGGGGGGACAGCCCGGCCGCGGGTGTCGGACGAACGAGGCCGCGCGGCGCCTGAAAGCGGCGCCCGCCGATCCGCGGGTGGTGAGCTTCCGACGCCACCGCGGAACGGCGGGCGCGCGGCGCGCGGGTTGCGTCCGGGCTGGCGCTGTCGCAGCTTCGTTCAGCGCGCGGACCGCGCCAGAGCGGCGAGCGCTGCGGCCGCCGCGAGCTTGTGCCGGGCCTGCCAGGGCGGCCCGACCGATCGACCCATGGCCGAGAGTGCCGCGGCGCTGTCCTCGCGTCCGAGTGCCGCCGCCGCGTCGCGGAACACGCTCTCGCGGTCGTACCGGCACACCGACCAGCCGCGCGCGTCGGCCGCGGCCGCGAGAGCGTCGCGATACATGACGGAGTCGGCGACGGCCTGCGCGCGGTTGTCGGCGATGCGCTCCTCGGTCGTCGGCGGAAGCGCGGGGCAGACGCGGATTGCGATGGCGGCAATCGGCACCGGCACCGTTGCGGCCAGCGCGTCGAGGCCCTCGCGCGCCCGGCGCGCCGCGGACTCCCGCACGCGCTCGACGAGCTCGACGGCCTCGGCGAGCGAGATCTCCCGCGCCCACGGGCTGTCCCGGTAGCGGCCCACCGCCCACGACCCTTCGTGGTGATGCGGATGAGTCGGCAGTCCACTCGTCAGGTCGATGCTGCGGCGGTCGAGGAGCTCGCAGTCGGGCCCGACGGTGACGAGCACAGCCGAGTTGCCGTGCTCGGCGACACCGACGGCAGCCACCCCACTCGTTCGTCCTTTTGCCACGCCTTGTTCGGAAGTATCCTGAAGATGTGAGGTTGCTGGTGAAGTTGTCTCGGTTGGTCGTCGCGTTGCGCGCGCGCTTCGCTGCTCCCGCCGCCCGTGGGTTCAAGGAGTTTCTCGCCTCCTGTCCGCTCGAGGGCGTCGACGTCACACGACCCCGCGACTTCGGCCGGGACGTCGAGCTTTGACGCTATTGCTCGACACCGGATCCCCAGCCCGCGCGAGCGTCATTGCCGGCCGTCAGGCGTCCCCGAACTTCCGGCGGATCCAGTCCAGCGTCACGCGGTCGAACTCCTCCGGCTTCTCCTGCTGCGTCCAGTGGCCGCAGTCGGCGATGACGTGGCGCTCGAGGTCGGGGATGAACGACGGCATGCGGTCGGACGAGGACGGGCGCAGGATGGTGTCGTTCTCGGCCCCCACGTAGAGGCACGGCACCTCGATGTCGCCGCCCGGCGCCGCCGCGCCGCCACCCATGTTCGCCCGGTAGTAGCTGAGGCCCCCGGTGAACCCGGTCGCCTCGAACGTCTCCACCCAGTAGTCGAGGACGTCCGGGGGCATGATGAGCTCGCCCTGGTAGTTGCCCTCCTCGATCATCCGCAGCATGTCCATGGTCTTCTCGGCCGAGTCGGGCGGGTAGCCGCGCATGTTCTCGACGTCCCAGTACCAGCCCCGGCGGAAGATCATCTCGAGTGCCCGCCGCACGTCGCGCGACATGACCGCCTCGGCCCGGCCCGGCTGGAGGAACGTGGCGGCGTAGTAGTTCTCGGTGAAGACGATCAGCGGCTCCTCGGGCGGCTCGCTCGGCGGGGGGCCGCCGGACGCGGGGGTGTTCACGCCGATGACGCCGAGCACGCGGTCGGGGTAGAGCCGGGGCATCGCCCACACCGCCGCCCCGCCCCAGTCGTGGCCGCAGAAGAGGGCCCGCTCGACGTCGAGGGCGTCGAGCAGCCCGACGAGGTCGGCGCACAGGTTCGGAATCGCATAGCCGGCGACGTCCGCCGGCCGGTCGGTCAGCCCGTAGCCGCGCATGTCGGGGGCGATGGCGCGCCGGCCCGCCGCCGGATACGAGCGCATCTGGTTGCGCCACGAGTAGGCGAGCTCGGGGAAGCCGTGGACGAACACGACGGGCAGGCCCTCGCCGCGTTCGTACACCGCCATCCGGATGCCGTTGGTGTTCACGAACTGCGGCTCGGGCATGCCCGGCGCCGGCCGCACCGCCGGCTGGCCGGCCAGGGCCAGGGGCCGGACGAAGGGCGCTGCGGCGAGGGCGGCGGCGGTCCGGACGATGAAGTGGCGGCGGGCGCGCGATGCCGGGGCGATGTTCCGGTCGATGCGGGTGCGGTGCTGCTCGGCCAAGGCGACATGCTCCTGTCTGCGCGTGGCGGGCGACCGTCGTCGAACGCTCTCGACCCGCGTCGCCAACGTCGGTTGCGACCGGGATGAGCGGCGCCCCGAGTGGGCCGGCGCCAGCAGCCGGAGCCCGGTTCCGCCTGTCAAGTCCGAATCTCGGGCTCCCCCCAACGCAACGGAGGGTTCACGGCGCGGAAGAACCGGAGGCTCGTTCTTTGCGGCCGTCCTTACGTCATTGAGCATGCAGGAGTCCGCCCGTACCAGCCGGGCCGGCACGCGCCCGCCCGCGTTGATCGGTCGCGATGCTCCGAATCCTGCGAAACAGCATATCCCACGGCGCGTCGCCCGCGCCGGCTGCCGTTCGGTCTCCGCCTGCAGATAGTGGCGGCCACGTCGACGCGAATCGAGGTCGTCAAGGACGCGCGCCGCGAGCGGGCGGTCGACCGCATGCGCGCCCGGGGGCTGCGGCTTCCGGCCGGATACGCCTTCCACCGCGACGAGGCCAACGACCGATGAGCGCGTTCGTCGACACCAACGTGCTGATCCACGCCCAGGGCACCGGCGCGAAGAGCGAGACGGCGCGGCAGGTCGTCCTGGCGGCCGGCGTCATCAGCGTGCAGGTTCTGAACGAGTTCGCCGCCGTCCTGCGCCGCAAGTTCCGGCTGGAGTGGGACCTGGTCGTGGACGCCATCGCCGATATCCGGGAGGCGCTCGGCCCCGTGCGCCCCGTCGACGTCGACACGCACCTGCGCGCCGTCGACCTCGCCCGGTCGCACGACTTCAGCTTCCACGACGCCCTGAATCTCCCATCAGGGCGAGCCCGTCGTCCCGAACGAGCCGTCGGAGCCGTGCGGCGGCTACGGCGGTGACCCGGTCACAGCGCCGATGCGGGCCGCCTTGAGGGCGACGCCGGTTTCGGTCAGGACGTACCGCTGGTCGGCGGCGTTGTGACGGTCGGGATTCGTCATGCGGATGATGCCGGCGTCGATCAGCGGCTGCACGTGCCTGCGGCGGAAGAACGTCCGGTGGGTCACCCCGGCGCGCTTCATGAGGTCGAGAAGACTCCGCGGGACGTCGCAGGAGTCGACGATGCGACGCTGGTGCGCCGTCATCGGCGATGCTGCGTAGCCAGTGACCATGCGGGGCCGATGGGGGCGGACATGGTCATCGGCGGTATCCGGCCGCTCGCGGACTTGGTCAGTGACCTGGTCACTCCTCCACCGGCGCCTGCGCAGGTGTTCGGCGAGGACGTATCGGTCGGGGCCCGCGCGCGCGATCAGCACACGATCCACCAGGCGATCCGCGAGAACGGTGGACTCGGGACCGGAAAGACCGGTCACGGCCTTGATCTGCCACAGCGCGATGGCCGGCTCTCGACGCGCGAGGGCCAACGTCCGCGCCTCCTCGTCGAGGAGGCCGACGGCGAGGCCCCGCTGCCAGGCGAGTTGGGCGTCGGAGAGCAGCGTCTCCTTGGTCAGGACGAGCTCGAAGCCCTTGCGGCGCCGGTCGCTCACGATCCGCGGCGGCACGTATCCCAACTGCCGCCAGTTCCGGAACACGTCGCGCAGTCCCCACCCCGCGTGCTCGCTGAGGCCGATGCGGCGAAACGCCAGCACGAGTCGGGGATTGCGCACCTCCCGCTCGCCGGGTTCGAGCAGATCCGGGTCGACCGTGAACGCGTCGCCGGGGTTCCAGAAGACGGTCTGGTCTCGATAGTGCCGAATGACCGCCTGTCGAGAATGATCGGCGTAGTCCTGGTGCATGAGCAGGTTGATCATCGATTCCCGAAAGGCGTGGTAGTCGGGCGGCGTGTCGTCCCGCTGCATCGTGGCCGGGTCGAGCCGGAAGGGATGCTCCGCGAACTTCTGGTACCAGTCCTCGATGAGGAACCGCCACGTGCGAACCAGATTCTCCTCCAGAACCACGCGGTCGAACCAGCGGTCCTCGGTGTCTGCCGCCTCTCGGGTCGTCATGAATCGCTGACAGTCGACCACGGGACGCGGCAGGAGCTGCCGCAAGGTCCGGTTCGCGCCGAACAGCAGTATGGCTGCGCGGGTCGGGCGCCGCTCGCCGCCGTGCTCGACGATCAGACCCATTTCGGCAAGAAAGTCCGTGTCCGACAACGCCTTGCACGAGCGGTTGTCCGGCCGCGTCTCGTATGCCGCCCGGTACCACCGGACGGCGTCCGTGTCGAACGCCGTGCGCAAGTCCAGATCGGCTACCTGACCGTCGGGGCGCTCGGTCGCGGCGTCGAGGAGGAACCGGTTGCGCTCCTGCTCCGAACAGCGGACGTCGCTGCCGCCGCTCCGGACGAACGATCGGTTGATGTTGCCGTTCAGAAAGACCGGCTTCTGCGAGCGATGGGCTTCCCGAACGTAGAAGATGAGCAGGTCCGCCTCGCCGTGCCGGTGCAGCTCTTCCTCGACGTCGACCATGACGCTGAGCTTGTCGGGCTGCCGCAACGTCGACAGGAACTCGCTCTGCACCTTGTCCACGTCGAGCACGCCGACGATCTCCATCTCTTGCCCGCTCTTCCGTACGCCGAAGACGAGATGCCCGCCCTCGGTGTTGGCGAATGCGGAGACGCTCTCGTAGGCGTCGCGAGGTGCCGCCCGCTGCGCTTCCTTGAACTCCACGTCGCGCCATTCGTGCCGATGAAGCAGTTCGATCAACTCGTCCCGTGTCATGCCGTCCACCCTTCGGTTGGGTGCCGGTCGACCCCCTCCGGCGCATTCTACCCGCCGGCAGGTGGTCGCGGCGCCGACTGATCAAGGGCGGCGGTGCGTCCCGGTCGCGTGGCGCACCCGCCGGTGTCAGGACAGGTCGGTGCACAAGTCGTGCCGGGCGGCGCGGCAGGTTCACGGCCGGGCGGGTGAACGGCGTGGAGGGGCCTGGGGTCGGGCGATGGCCGGGGCCGCAGGCACCGTCCCGGCCATGCGCAGTCTGGGTCACTCGACCACGATCCGCACTTTGGATTTGTCCATCAGCTGGTGGTACAGCCCCTCGGCCCCGTCGATGCAGGCCGGCACCGTCTCCGACAGGGCACCGAGTATGACCCCTCCGCGAACCCTCAGTGCTCCGCGGTGGTCCCGGTCGGCTCGGTGGCGAGAAACCGGATCGGCTCGGCGTCGACGACCGCCGGCGCCACCGCGGGCGGGGCCGAGCGGGAGCAGGGCGCCGCCGGTGAGCCTCGCTCGACCGGCTGCGCCCGACTCGAGTCCCTTACTGACCGTCCGTGGTGGCCGCGCCGGTGGCGAGAAAGCGGATCAGCTCGGCGTTGACGATGTCCGGCACCTCCTCGTGGGGGTTGTGCCCCACGTTGGGGATGAGGAACGCCTCGCCGTTGGGCAGGATCTCGGCCGCCCGCCGCACGTTGTCGGGGAAGCCGGGGCCGTCGATCTCGCCGCCCAGGATCAGCGTCGGGGTCTGGATGTGGGGCCAGTCGTCGACCACCGTGTCCATCGAGCGCAGGTTGCCGCCGAGCCGGCGCACGTAGGCGAGCCGCGGCCAGTCGCCGCTCAGCCGCTGGCCGTGCCGGATGCGCAGGTGCTCGATGAGCTCGGGCTTCCACTCCACGTAGCGGTTCACGTCGGTCCGCACGTCCCTCTCGTAGGCGGCCTGCAGGTCGGGGTCGGCGTCGATCTCGCCGTCGAACGCGGCGTAGCCGCGCCCCGCGCGCCGGTCGGTCAGGCCGACCTGGTTGACGGTGACGAGGTGCGTGGTCTTCTCGGGGTAGAGGAAGGCGAAGCGGGTCGCCATCTGCCCGCCGATGGAGTGCCCGACGATGGCCGCCCTCTCGATGCCGAGGTGGTCCAGGAGCCGGGCCGTGTTCGAGGCGTGCAGGCTCATGCTGTAGGGCAGGATGGGCTTCGACGACTTGCCCCAGCCGAGGCGGTCCTTCACGACGACGCGGTAGCCGGCGGCGGCGAGGGCCTCGATCTGGCTCGCCCAGTACCAGCCGTAGTAGCTGCCGCCGTGCTTGAAGAGGACGGTGCGGCCGTTCGCGGGTCCCGTTGGCGCGACGTCCATGTAGCCGATGCGCACGTCCTGGCCGAAGACGCGGAAGTTCATGAACTCGACGGGGTGCGGGTACTCGTACCCCTCCAGGTTGATCGAGATCGGCCCCCAGTCGGCGGGCGGCTCGGGGGGCGGGGTGTGCGACTGCGCCGAGACCGCGGCGGGCAGCACGAGGGCCAGCACGGCGGTGAGAATCAGCGCGAGGCCTGCGCGGAGCGTGCGTTCGATGGTCATGGATTTCCTCTCCAGAGTGTCTGCGTGGTTGCCGATCCTAGCCCGAAACCGCCGCCGCCGGCATCGCATTCCGCCGGACCGCGAGTCGGCACCCCTTCCGCGGCGCGGATTTCCCCGGCGCCTGCAGCGGTTCCCCGTCGGCGACCGTCGTGCGCCGCCGGGCTTGCGAACGGCGGGAACCTGAGCGATCATGCCGCTCTGAGGATATCGACGGCAGCCTCCCAGGGAGGGGTTGACATGCACCTTCGTCTGAGAACGATCGCCACGTTGCTCGCCATCGCCGTGCTGGCCTCGGCGCCGGCCTTCGCCCAGAGCCAGTCGCAGAGCGCCCCCGAGGCGGACGCGAGCTGGGAGATGCCCCGACTGCCGGACGGCCAGCCCGACCTGCAGGGCTACTGGACCACCCAGACCTTCACGCCGATGGAGCGCCCCGAGTACCTCGGCGACCAGGCGTTCTACAGCGAGGAGGAGTTCGCGCTGCTCGAGTCGCAGCTCACCGTGGACGGGGCCGACCCCCTGGCCCGCTTCGTCATCGAGATCGACGATCCCGAGGAGCGCGCGCGGGTGCTCGACCAGACCCACCGCGACGAGAGCTACGTGCACTACGACAACGCCATCTGGCTCGCCACCCGGGTGCCGAAGGGACTGTCGACCCGGCGGACGTCGCTGATCGTCGACCCGCCGAACGGCCGCATCCCGCCGCGCAACGAGCAGGCCGAGGCGCGGGCGGCGGCCATTCGCGCGGAGCGCGGCGACCGCGGGGCCTTCGACGGCTACGAGCTGCGGCCGCACAGCGAGCGCTGCCTCAACTACCGCTACAACGCGCCGCCGCTGCAGCCGCCCTCGTACAACGACATCCACCACATCCTGCAGACGCCGACCCACGTCGTCATCTTCACCGAGCAGAGCACCAACGGGCCGCGCATCGTCCCCATCGGGACGCCGCCCATGTCCGACAAGATCCGCCAGTGGCCGGGCGATGGCCGGGCGCGCTGGGAGGGCGACACCCTCGTCGTCGAGAGCGGTCACTTCAACGACAAGAACCGGTGGCAGGGCTCGAGCCGCGACCTCAAGGTGGTGGAGCGGTTCACCCGGGTCGCCGACGACGCGATCCACTACACGTTCACGGTCGAGGACCCCGCGACCTGGGACCGGCCGTGGAGCGCCGAGGTCCCGATGATGGCCACCGAGGGGCCGATGTACGAGTACGCCTGCCACGAGGGCAACCACGACATCCGGCACATCCAGGAGGTCTACCGCAACATCGAGCGGCAGGAGGCCGAGGCTGCGCGCCCCTGACGGGGCGCGTTGGGAGTTTCGCTGGCGCGAAACTCCTGCGCTTGGCTGGCGTCCCTGACGGGGCGCGTGGGGAGCCACGCCGGCGCGACACTCCCTGCGGCGGCTGCGCGCCCTGACGGGGCTGGTTGGGAGCTACGCCGACGCGAAGCTCCTGCGCGCGGCTGAAGCGCCCGTCGGCAGGTTCCCTGGAGCGGAACACGTGCGGGAGGTGCTGACGGGCGCGTTCGGTTTCGCCGGCGCGCGGTTGCTGCGCGCGAGCCGGCGTGGGGGCCGGGCGATCGCTCTGTGCGCCCCGGCCCGCCTACCGTCGCCTCCGCGCCGTTCTGCGGCGCAGGCTCCTACCGCGGCGTCCAGTAGAACACTTCCCACGTGTGGACCGGCTCGTTCACGCTGGGGATGATCTCGCCCTCGAAGTCGTACCCCATGCTCATCCCGTTCTTCCCGGCGTAGCTCTCGAGGTACGGGATGCGCTCGTCGCCGACGATCTCGGTCCCCCTCAGCGCATAGGTCGCGTCGCCGAGCCGGATCCACCCGTCGCGCCGCCCGCCCCGCACCCGCGCCGCCCAGTAGCCGCCGTCGGGCCGGGTCGCGGTGATGACCCCGCCCTCGTCGGTCGAGTACACGATGCGGATGACGAACGGGGGGAACCCCGCGAGCTTCATCAGCACCTCCCCGTGGTCGTTGACCGTGGTCCAGTCCGCGGGCGGCGGCGTCAACTCGCCGCCGATCACCACGCCGGGGAACCGCTCGTAGGGCGCCGTGGCCGCGTACGCCGCCGCCGCCAGGCCGACCAGCGTACCGACAATGAAATACCACGCGTTCTTCGACAGGGTGTTCTTCACCATGCAGCCCTCGCAGGGACGATACGGACGATCATGCGCCGTGCGCCGACCGGGTTCGGTTCATCGCCCACCGGCACCGTAGAGGCCCGATCATACGCCTACCGGCGTGTCGTATCCTCGAACCGGGCAATGGCCGCAGGCGCGGTTGCGTCGGGGCCGGGCCGCCCTGGACGGGCTGCCTTCAACCTGCGAGGATGGACGGCATGGCGACCGCCGACGACTTCCGCCGGCTCGCGCTCGGCCTCGACGGGGCGGAGGAGCGCTCGCACATGGGCGCGCCCGACTTCCGCGTCGGCGGCCGCATCTTCGCCACCCTCGCCCACGAAGCGCAGGGCTACGGCAACCTCATGCTCACACCCGAGGTGCAGGCGATGTTCGTCGGCGATGCGCCCGGGGTCTTCGTGCCGATCGCCGGCGGCTGGGGACGCATGGGCGCGACGCACGTCCGCCTGGAAGCGGCCGGCGAGGAGACCCTGGCCGGCGCGCTCCGCACCGCGTGGAGGCTTCGCGTCGAGAAGAACGCGAAGGCCCGACGGTCCCGGACAGGTCGGAAGAAGTGACCGGCGCCGCCGCCCCGCCGGTCCGCGCCCGCACGGTCGCGTTGCGCGGGTGAAGCTCCGGTTCGTCACGACTTGCGGTTCATGCCACGTCCAGGGCGGTCCCGGGCGTCGTGCAATCGGGATCCCTCTTCGTCACCACCGTCAGATGCTCAAGGTCGGCTCCCGCTTCCGGGCGAGGACGAGACCGAACAGCTTGCGGTTCACGCCCCGTCCAGGGCGGCCCGGGCGTCGCGCACTCGGGATGCCTCTCGTCACCACCGTCAGATGCTCAAGGTCGACTCCCGCTTCCGGGCGAGGACGAGACCGAACAGCGTGCGCGACACGAACACCGCGGTGAACACGTTCGAGACGAGCCCGAAGAACAGCGTCGTCGCGAAGCCCCGGATCGGCCCCGACCCGAACTGGTACAGGAAGGCGGCCGCGATCAGCGACGCGATGTGGGTGTCGACGATGGTCAGGAAGACCCGGTCGAAGCCGGCCGCCACGGCGGCCCGCGCCCCCCTGGCGGTCGGCAGCTCTTCCTTGATGCGCTCGAAGATGAGGACGTTCGAGTCGACGCCGATGCCGATCGTCAGGATCAGCCCGGCGATGCCCGGCAGGGTGAGCTCCGCCCCGGCCGCGGCGACGCCGGCGAGCAGGATCAGCAGGTTCAGGGCGACCGCCACCACCGCGTTGACGCCCGAGGCGCGGTAGTAGAGCAGCATGAAGAGGGCCACCGCCATCAGGCCGGCCATCGACGCGGCGAGTCCGGCGCGGATCGAGTCGGCCCCGAGGCTGGCGCCGATGGTGCGCTCCTCGAGATAGTCGAGCGAAGCCGGCAGGGCGCCCGACCGCAGGATCAGGGCGAGGTCGGACGCCTCCTCTGCCGTGAAGGTGCCGCGTATCCGCCCCTCGCCACCGGCGATCGGCTCCTCGATGACGGCGACCGACTGCACGCGGCCGTCGAGGACGATGGCGAGGTCGCGGCCGACGTTGGCCCGGGTGAGGGCCGCGAAGGCCCGCGCGCCGTCCCGGTTCAGGGAGAACCCGATGGCCGGCCGGTTGAGCTCGTCGACCGTCGCCCGGGCGTGACGCAGGTCGCGGCCGGAGATCGGCGCGGCCCGGGGCACGAGGTAGAACACGTCCGGCCCCCCGCCGGCCGGGGCGTCCCCGGGCACGACCTCGAGCCCGGACGGCGGCACCCCCCGGGTCGTCTCGAGGAGACGGGCCCGGGACGGCGCCGGCCCCGCCTCGATCAGGTTGATCTCGAGGACCCCGGTCGAGCGGATGACCGCCTTCGCGCCCGCGACGTCCTCCACCCCCGGCAACTGGACCAGTATCTGGTCGCCCGCGGCGCCGTGCCGCGCGATCGGTTCGGTGACCCCGAACGCCTCGACCCGCCGCGCGATGGTCAGGCGCGCCTGGCGGACCGTCTCGTCCCGGCGGGCCCGCTCGACGTCCGGCCGCAGCCGATAGCGGTGGACGCCGCGGGCGGCCGAGACCCGGTCGTAGCCGGCGAGCTGGTCGTCGGCGAGGCGGCGGAGCTCGGCATCGCGGTCGGGGGGCACGCCGTCGACCAGGATCTCGGTCGGCGAGGCGGCCCGGACCGATCCGAGCGCGATGCCGTCGAGCCCGGCCCGCTCGCTCAGCCGCCGCGCCTCGGTTTCCGCCTCGACCTGCAGCCCCTCGTCGGTGTGGACGCCGAGGACGAGGTGGACCCCGCCGCGCAGGTCGAGGCCCAGCCGTATGGTCTCGCCCGGGGGCCAGACCACGCCCACCGCGGCGCCCACCACGACCAGCACCGCGAGCACCCGCCACCGAAGCTGCTTCTTCATCGCCGTCCCCTGTCTTCTGCTTCCGCCGGACGCACCGGACCAGCCGGACCGCGTACTCGCGCGGAGACCGGTGGCCGTCTTCAGGCGTGGGTGCGGGGTCCGGAACGAAGCCCGGTCGAGACGCCGGACCGGAGAGGCGTTCCCGGCCCGGCCGCGCGCACGGCGCGACCGCGGGGCGCGAGGTGGGGCGCAAGGGTCCCCACCGACCCCGCGACGGGTTCGTGGCGAAGCCCCGTCGAAGCAGCTAGATCCGGAGACTGACGGTCAGCGGGGAGATGTGCTGGCGGGAACGGGGGTCCGGGCCGCGGGAGGACCTGGACGAGACGGGCCGCGGGCGCTCCGGGTGGATGCGGGCAGCCGCCCGGAGCGCGCCGCCGCCGGCCTGCGCGCCGTCCACGAGGACCGCCCGCCAAGCGCGGCCGGCGGGCGCCGGCGGATCGGCGCTGGTACTGGAGTGGTCGTCGGACGTCGCGGGCGCGGGACCGGCGCCCGCCGCCTGCCGACCGGCCGGGTCCGCGGCCGGCACGGGCCCGAGTGCCGTCGCCAACGAGCCCAGGAGCGCGACGATTGTCGCGAGGATCACCAAACGACGCATGAGCCCATCATACCGCGACGGTTGCCGGAGAGTCGCGTTGCGACGGCAGCGGCCTGGGCGCTCGCGCCGAGAAGCAGCGGCCGGGCGCTCGCGACGGAATCAGGGGAGCAGGCTGTCGACGGCGATGGCCGCGTCCGGATGGGCGAGGAAGCGACGGACTCGCCAGCGCCAGGATCGAGCCCGATCGATAGCCGCCGCCGGCCGGGTCGCGGTGGGTTTCCAGACGTCGGTCCGGGAGGGCGAGGATCCAGTACTCCGGAAAGTCGCAGCCTACGGCCGGCCGCCCCGGGGCGGCCGGTCACCGATCGAAGGTCCACGTGCGGGGCTCATGTCCCGGCTCCGCCCGCACCTCTTCCACCACGACGCGAGGCGCCCCGTCGCGCTGGTATCGCAGGACCCACTTCAGGCCGGCCCGGTTCGCCTCGGGCACGGGAATCTCGTGCGTCGCGTGCTCGGGCCCGTCGAAGACGTTGATCTCGCAGAGGTCCTCCCCGGCGCACAGCGCGATGGCCTCCTCGACCCAGTCCTCCACCGCGGCCCCGGGCGTGACCCAGGCTCCCCACGCGTGCGCTGTGGTTCCCACCCAGCGGAAGACCACCGGCTCGGCGTCCGCCGCGCGGTCCTGCGCGGCGCGCGCCGGTCCCGCGGCCGTCGCGGCCAGGCCCAGAATGAGCACCGTCAGACTCGGCGTCAGCTTCATGATGGCTCTCCGTCCGCGAATGATGTCGTCGCCGGGGGGGCGTCGACTCGCGGTGCGCCCGGGGCGTGCCGCGCGGGACGAATGATGTCGTCGCCGGGGGGGCGTCGACTCGCGGTGCGCTCGGGGCGTACCGCGCAGGATGGAAGCCGGCCCGGGCGGTTCACCGGGGATCACTCCGTCCACCGCGCGCGCAGGGCCTCGCGGTCGATCTCGACGCCCCGGAGGTACACCGCGGCGATCTCCCGCGTGTTCATGATGTCGTCGAGCGGGTTGGCGTCGAGCACCACGAAGTCGGCGCTCCTTCCGGCCTCGATGCTCCCGGTCCCGGTCAGCCCGAACGCCCGCGCCGCCCGCGACGTGGCGGCCACGATGGCCTCGGCCGGCGTCATCCCCAGCCGCACGAAGAGCTCCAGCTCCAGGTGGTCGGCGTAGCCGAAGAAGTCGCCTACCGCGCCAGCGTCGGTACCCATGATGACATGATCGCGCAGCCGCATGAAGTTGTTGCGGATGACCCGGGCCCGCGCCTCGTCGCCGGCCGTCCGAGGGGCGGCGCCGTCGCCGGCCGCGGCGTCCCGCAGCATCGCGACGACCTCGTCGGATACCTGCTCCTGGAAGAAGGGGTCCTCGTACACCGGCCGGCGGAACGGCTCGCGCCGGGTGACCATGCCGATGGTCGGCACGATGAAGGCGTTGCGCGCGGCGACGAGCCGGAGATACTCGTCGTCGACCGGCACGTCGTACGGCATGTGGATGAAGCGCCGGTTGCCGGCCCGGAGCAGCCCCTTGTGGTCCTCCAGGGTGGTCGCGTGCGCGATGACCCGGACGTCCCGCACCTGGGCTTCGTCGATGGCGGCCGCGTAGATGTCCGGGTGGAGCTTCACCCGCGCGCCCCGCCGCTCGTCGCGCGAGTCCACCCAGATCTTCAGGATGTCGACGCCGCGCGCGGCCGCGGCCCGCACCACCTCGCGCGCCTCGGCGGGGGTCGTCACCGCGTGCAGGCCCCACCATCCCGCGTCGTCCGTGAACCGGGGGTTGGGTCCGCCGCCCGGCGTCCCGACGCCGGGCGACACCAGGTAGCGCGCGCCCCCGACCTCGCCCACCCGTTGCGCGAGCCGGACCTCGAGGGCGATCTCCTCGAGGTCGCTGCCGGTGGAGATGATGGTGCCGACGCCGTACCAGGCGTGGCGGTGCAGGTGGTCGACGAGGTTCTCGCGCGTGAAGTTCTCCGAGCCCCAGCTCGTGTACGCCTCCCAGCCGAGGTGCGCGTGGGTGTTGACGAGGGCCGGCATCACCGTGCGCCCCGACAGGTCGACGACCGTCGCCTCCGGCGCCGCTGGCTCGCCGGCGCTCCCGACCCGGACGATCACGCCGTCGCGGACGAGGAACGCGGCCTCGTCGATGACCCGGCCGTCCCCGACGATGACGCGCGCACCGGTGAACACGCGGAGCGCCGGGGTCGAGGCGGTGGGATCCGGCGGTTGGGCGTCCACACCCCTTGGGATGCCCGTCAGGAGCGCGAGCACCAACAGCCCCACGGCGCGCGGCCGAGCACGGTTCCTGCCTGTCGGTCGAGTCGTGAGCCTACCCATGCATCAATGCCATCACCCAGTCGGAGCGGGTGATGTCACCTCCGAAGAGCTCCCATCGCAGTTGCGTGCGTACGCTACCCGCGCGACTCGACGCGGAACGTCCACCAGCTCTCGGGCCGGGGCGTGTCGAGCGGAGGCGGCTCGCCGCCGCCCCCCGGCTGCCGCGCCTGCACCGCCGGCTTCTGCAGCTTGCGGATTCGTGAAGCCCAGACGTGGTCGAGCATCGCGGGGTCCATCTCGCGGTTCAGGACGACGGGGTAGACGACGCCGTCGAGCCGCAGCCGGCCCCGGTGGTCCTCGCCCACCCGGGGGCACCAGTACTTCTGGTCGCCGACCGAGCAACTGATGAAGAGCTCGCCCTCCGGCGTCGCCATGCAGTTGACGTTCACCGAATGGGGCCTCCCCCAGATGCCGATCTGGATCGCGCACAGCGAGACGTCGTTCGCGAAGCTCCAGTCGTCGACCGGCTCCTCGTGGGCGTCACCCAGCAGCACGAAGCCCGGGGTGGTCTCGCAGGGGCAGTTCACGGTCCAGACGACCCCCCCGGCGACGACGATCACCCCCAGGGCAATCGCGACGCCCAGGACGATCTGCCGGACGGACTTCGATGACAGGCCGGCGGCCCGTGACTTTGCGTTCATGTTCAATCTCCTCCCGCGGTGCCCCCGGGACGGCGCGTTCCCCTGCCGCCGCCGCGCTCGCTCTGCCGCCTGCGGAGGCTCCGGTCCCGGATTCCTCTCCCCGACCGGCTGCCTGGGATCAGACCACTTATACACCCGTTCCCGCTCCTGACGCCACGGGAGCCGGGACGGCCGCCCGCCCCCTCGCGGCCGCCCGGGTCGCTCACGAGTTCGGCCGGTTGCCGGCGAGTGACCGCCAAGCCGGCCGGCGCGGTGGTATCTTCTCAGGCACGCCGAAGTCAGCCGGGAGTCTGCGCCGTAGAGCGGCGCGCACTCCTGGAGGGTTGGGCGCCAGGCGGAGGCCGCGGCGCGACATTGCGATCGCGTTCGGCGACGCTTGGCCGGCCAGGAGCGATCCGATGATCACGACCGGTTTCCGCACCCGCCTCCGGTTCCTGTTCGCGGCGGCGCTGGCCGCGGCCGCCGTCGCCGTCCCGGGCGCGCAGACCTTCGACGGCGAGCCCGACGCGCAGCCCGCGGCGGCCGATCTCGCCATCGTCGGCGGGCTGCTGATCGACGGGCACGAGGGGCCGCCGCTGCCGGGCGCGGTGGTGCTGGTCGAGGGCAACCGCATCGTCGCCGTCGGCAGCCGCGACGCGCTGACGGTGCCCGACGGGGCCGAGGTCGTCGACGCCCGCGGCATGACCATCCTGCCCGGCCTCATCGACGCCCACGTGCACCTCGACATCCTCGGCCACTCCGACTACCAGCACTGGCACGGCCGGTACCGCGACGGCCGCTACGCCGAGATCATGGCCGTCTCGACCCGCCAGCTCCTCATGAGCGGCGTCACCACCGTGGTCGACCTGGCCGGGCAGCCGGACGCCCTCGGGCAGATTCAGAAGGGCATCGAGAGCGGCGAGCTGGCGGGACCCCGCGTGGTCGCCAGCATGGGGTGGATCACCAACTGGTCCGACGGGCAGGTGGCCCGGCATCACCGCCGCTCGCACACCGTCAACGTGCGCACCGTGGACGAGGCGCGCGCCGCGGCCCGGACCGCCATCGCGCAGGGCGCCGGCATCATCAAGGTGCACACGGGGCTGACCGAGGCCCAGATGCGGGCCATCCGCGAGGAGGCCGACGCCGCGGGCCTCCGCATCACCGGCCACGTCGGGACCCGCGACGACCTGCTCATGCGCATCCGCACCGGCCAGGACGGCATCGAGCACATGTCGCTCGGCGCCGGGGCCAGCCCCGTCATCGCGCCCGAAGTGCTCCAGGGCCTGGTGGACGAGGGCACCTACGTCATCCCCACCATGATCCAGACGATGATCCAGGGCCGGGCCGTCGAGTGGCCCGACTGGCGTGACAACCCGCGGGCCCGCGCCCTGACGCCGCCCGAGATCTGGGCCGACATCCGGCGCAGCATCGAGCACCCGCGCCGGTTCGGCTACTTCGGTGGCGGCCTGCGGGTGCGGCGCATGGCCGACATGGAGACGAAGCTGCGCCAGCTTCGCGACGCCGGCGTCCGGGTGCTCGTCGGCACCGACAGCGGCACCCCGCTCAACTTCCACACCGACGCCCTGTGGCAGGAGATGGACCTGCTGGCGTCGTACGGCTACCCGCCGATGGAGGTGCTGGCCATGGCGACCCGGCGCAACGCCGAGTACCTGGGCCGCGGCGGCGAGCTGGGCACCGTCACGCGCGGCAAGCTCGCCGACCTGATAGTGGTCGACGGCAATCCGCTGCTGACCATGCGAGACCTGCGGCACGTGGTCGCGGTGGTGAAGGACGGCCGCGTCTACACACCGTGAGGGGGGGTGGCGGGCCTCCGTGGCCGGAGCCCCGGCTGCGGTCGACGGCCGCGCGCGCCGGGCCTCGGTGCAGAGTTGGGCTCCCCCCCGAGCGCTCGGGCCATGGCCGGACCGACGGGCGTCACGCTGGGATCGAGAGGCCGTCGGGCTGGCAGCCCCCTGGGAACGCTGGCGGGTTCACCGCGTCCACCGGGAGCCGACTCGCGCGGCGCGGACCACCGACACGAGGGGTGACGACCATGAAGATACGCACCAACAGAATGGCGGCGCTCCCGGCGCTGGCTCTGGCCGCGCTGGTCCTGGCCGCCGGTGCCGCGGCGCAGGCCCCCGAACGCTACGACGTCGTTCTGCACGCCGGCGACGTCATGGTGCCGATGCGCGACGGCGTCCGCCTCGCCACCGACGTATACCGGCCGGCCCGCGGGGGCGTCGCCGTCGAGGCCCCGCTCCCGGTCCTTCTGCAGCGGACCCCCTACGGCAAGGAGGGGCGCGGGCTCGTCGAGCGCGCCGCCTACTTCGTCCGCCACGGCTACGTCGTCGTGCTGCAGGACACCCGGGGCCGCTACGCGTCGGAGGGCACGTTCTCGAAGTACCACGACTTCGACGCCACCGACGGCTACGACACCGTCGAGTGGATCGCCGCCCTGCCCTACACCACCGGCGGCGTCGGCATGTTCGGCACCTCGTACGGGGCCCACACCCAGGCCGACGCGGCCAAGATGAACCCGCCGCACCTCGGGGCCCTGCTCCTCAACCAGGGCGGCATCTCCGACCCGTGGCTGCACAAGGTGCGCAACCACGGCGCGTTCGAGCTGGGGCAGCAGCTCGGCTGGGCCTTCGACCAGCTCCGCCTGTCGCCCGATCCGGTGGTGCGGGCCGCCTTCGAGGCCGAGCGCGTGGCCGACTGGTTCGCGGCGATGCCCCTCCGGCGCGGGCTCAGCCCGCTGGCGGCGGCGCCCGAGTTCGAGGACTACGTGCTCGACCAGCTCACCCGCGCCGACCACGACCGGCCGAACGCCGACGTCCGGCACTGGACCCGCCTCGGCGTCAACTGGAGCGCCTACTACGGCCGCACCGCCGACGTCCCCATGCTGCACGTCGCCGGCTGGTACGACCCCTACGTCGGCAGCATGTTCGAGAACTTCGCCGGGCTGACCCGGGTCAAGACCTCGCCCATCCATCTGCTGGTCGGCCCCTGGACCCACGGCGCCAACACGCGGTCCTACGCCGGCGACGTCGAGTTCGGCCCCGACGCCGCGCTCCCCGACTTCGCGACCGGGTTCCACCGGCAGTGGTTCGACCGACACCTCAAGCAGATGCCCACCGGGGTCGACGACTGGCCGCCTATCCGCCTCTTCGTCATGGGCACCGGCGACGGCCAGCGCGACGCCGACGGCCGGCTGGTCCACGGCGGCTACTGGCGCGACGCCCCGGCCTGGCCCCTGCCCGAGGCCGAGCCCACGCGGTACTACTTCCACGCCGAAGGCACCCTGAGCCCCCGTCCGCCCGCCGAGGCACCGCCGACCACCTACACCTACGACCCCGAGCACCCGGTGCCGACCATCGGCGGCTCGTTCTCGGGCGTGCTGAAGCGCGGCGCCTACGACCAGCGCGAGCGCGAGTTCAGAAGCCTCGGGGGCGGCTCGGAGAACGGCTTCTACGGCTCGCGGCCCCCGTACCTGCCGCTCAAGACGCGGCCCGACGTGGTCGTCTTCCAGACCGGGCCGCTGGAGGCCCCGGTCGAGGTCGTCGGCCCCATCCGCGTCGTCCTGTACGCGTCGTCGACCGCCGTCGACACCGACTTCACCGTGAAGCTCGTCGACGTCTACCCCCCGTCGCAGGACTTCCCGACCGGGTTCGAGATGAACCTCACCGACGGCATCCTGCGGGCCCGCTACCGCAACGACCCGAGCCGGCCCGAGCCGATGACGCCGGGCGAGGTCTACGAGCTCGTCATCGAGCCCTATCCCACCGCGAACCGCTTCAAGGCCGGGCACCGCATCCGCATCGACGTCTCGAGCAGCAACTTCCCGCGCTTCGACGTCAACCCCAACACCGGCGAGCCCCTGGGGCAACACCGGCGCACGGTGCCCGCCGACAACGCCATCCACCACGAGCCGGCCTACCCGTCCCACGTGGTGCTGCCGCTGGTGGCGGTGACGCCGGAGTGAGCCGCCGCGGGGTCCCGGTGGACCCGCGTTGCCAACGCGGGCACCACGTCCCCCGCGACGCGCGGTTGTCGACTCGCCGTGTCGATCTCACCAAGCGGTAGAGTTGTCGAAGATGCCGGAGATCACGAACCTCCTCACGCCCGCGTTGGTGGTCGCCCTGTTCGCGTGGCTCCGAAGCGACATCCGGAAGCTGCACGACCGCCTCGACTCGACCGCCAAGGGCCTCAACGAGCGCCTCGACGCAGTCGCGAACGGCTTCAACGAGCGCCTCGACGCAGTCGCGAACGGCTTCAACGAACGCCTCGACGCAGTCGCGAACGGCTTCAACGAACGCCTCGACGCAGTCGCGAACGGCTTCAACGAACGCCTCGACGCAGTCGCGAACGGCTTCAACGCGCCTCGACGCAGTCGCGAACGGCTTCAACGAACGCCTCGACGCGTCGATCAGGGACATCCACGACCGCCTGGACAAGCGGTTCGATGCAGTGCTGCGGGAGATCGGCGACCTGCGGGAGCGCATGGCGAAGATGGAGGGCTCGCTGGAGGGCTTCCTGGCCGGCCGCCGCGACCGCGACGCCGCATGAGCCCCGCTCCACCGAGAGCATCCGTCTCGACGCCTGCTCGGCGCAGGCCAGCCACGAACAGGGGTCCCGCGAGCTCGAGCTGCTACGGGTCAGCTGCGTGTCACCGCCCGCGAGCGGGCGTTCACGACCCTCCCACGCGCGGTCGGGGCGGCGAGCGGACCCGACGGCGGCGGCCGTTCGGCTCAGTGCTGGTCCAGCTCGCCTCCCTTGTCCCGCATCGCCGAGAGCGCGGCCAGGCTGATGAGCGCGCTCGCCGACATGAACGCCGCGATCGCGGTCGACGTCCCGAACGTCTCGAACAGGTAGAGGGCGACGATGGGCGCGGGCCCGCCGGCGGTGATCGACGCGAGCTGGTACCCCAGCGACACCCCGCTGTACCGGCGCGACCCCGGGAACGTCTCGGCGATGAACGCCGCCTGGGGCGAGAACTGCATGTCGTGCACCGGCCCCGAGAGGACGATCGCGACGGCAAGCAGCGCGAGCACGCCGCTGTCGACCATCGCGAAGTACGCGAACGGGTACATGACCATGACGCCGCAGCCCAGCATGATCAGCCGGCGGCGGCCGTAGACGTCCGAGAGGTGCCCCCACAGCGGCACGGCGACGAGCGACGCGGCCGCGTTCAGCATGACGAGGTTGAGCAAGGCGCCGCGGGCGAGGCCGAGCTGCTGCGTGCCGTACACCAGGATGTAGGTGACGAAGATGTAGAACGGCGCCATCTGACCGGTCCGCATGAACGCCACCAGCAGGATCTCGCGCCAGTTGTGGCGGATCACCTCCACCACCGGCGCCCTCCGCACCCTGCCGCGCGTCCGGAGCCGGGCGAAGACGGGGGTCTCGAGGATGCCCACGCGGATGTAGAGCCCGACCGCGATCAGGGCGACGCTGGCCAGGAACGGGACGCGCCAGCCCCAGGCGGCGAACTGCGCCTCGGTGGTGAGCCCGGCCATCAGTCCGAGGGCGCCGTTGGCGAGCAGCAGCCCGGCCGGTCCGCCCCACTGGGGCCAGCTCATGGCGAAGCCGCGGCGGCTGGGGTCGGTCCACTCGCCCGCGAGCAGAATCGAACCGCCCCACTCGCCGCCGAGGCCGACGCCCTGCAGCGCGCGGCCCGCCACCAGCAGCACGCCGCCCCAGATGCCGATGGCGTCGTAGCCCGGCACGAGGCCGATGCCGACGGTGGCCGCTCCCATGAGCACCATGGTGGCCACGAGCGCCGCCTTGCGCCCCAGCCGGTCGCCCACGTGCCCGAAGACGACCCCGCCCAGGGGCCGCGCCGCGAACCCGACGAAGTACGTCGAGAAGGCGAGCAGGGTGCCGGTGAAGGGGTCCGATTCGGGGAAGAACAGCCGGGGGAACACCAGGGCCGCGACGATGCCGTAGAGAAAGAAGTCGTACCACTCGATGGTGGTGCCGATGGTCGCCGCCGCGAGCGCCCGCCGCCACATCCGGCGCCGCGCCGCCGGCTCGAGATCGGACGGCGTGAGCGGCGCCGGCGCGCCCGGTTCCGTGGAGGTGTCAGGCGGCTGGGTGGTCATGGCGGCCCCGGTCTCCGAGCGCGGCCTCTCGGTCGGTCGCGAGGAAACGGTTCTACAGTACCGTCCCAAGGAGGCGCCCGTCGACCGGCAATGCCGTCAGCACCCTGGTCGACCTGGTCGGGCAGCCCCCGGGCCGTGGCGTCGACCACGCTCTACCCTGGGAGCGCGTCCGGTGATCGGGTACGCCAGTCGGTCCTGCCTGTGACGCGGTCGCGCCACGAGCGACGGCAGCGGGACGCGCTGCGCATCCGCCCCTGGACTACGATAGGGGTACGAACACCGTGGACGGGTCGGCCCGGGCCATGCGAGTCGGACCGGCGCCGTACCCCGACGACGATCACGCGAGGCCCACGCGACCATGTCGACGCGCCACCCGGATGTCGAGAGCGCGCTCGACCCGACCATGTCGACGCGCCGCCTCGACGTCGAGAGCGTGGCCGAGGGGTTGCTCGCGCTCGTCGAGTCGCGCGGGGTCCGCTGTTTCTTCGGGGGCGGCGCCGGCACCGACTTTCCCCCCGTCATCGAGGCGTTCGCGAGGCGGCAGGCCCTCGGCCGGTCCGGCGGGCTGCGGCCCGTCACCGTGGCCCACGAGATCACCGCGGTGGCGATGGCCCACGGCTACGCCATGGTCACCGGCGAGCCGCAGGCGGTGATGGTGCACACGCTGCCCGGCACCGCCAACGCGCTCGGCGGGGTCGTCAACGCCGCGCGCGCCCGCGTGCCGATGCTGCTGCTCGCCGGGCGGACCGCCATCACCGAGCGCGGGCTACCCGACTCGCGCAGCCTGAGCATCCATTGGGCGCAGGAGTCCTTCGACCAGGGGGGCCTGGTGCGCGAGTTCGTCAAATGGGACTACGAGCTGCGCCGCGGCGATCAGCTCGAGACGGTGATCGACCGGGCCCTCGCCATCGCGTGCAGTCCGCCGGCCGGCCCCGTCTACCTGACCCTGCCGGTCGACGTCATCGGCGCGCCGATGCCCCCGCTGACGATCGGCGCGTCACCCCGTCTCCGGCCGTCACGCCCGTCCCAGCCGACCCCGGCCGCCCTGCGCGAGGCCGCCGGGACGCTCGCGGGGGCGGCCAACCCGCTGGCGATCACCTCGTCGCTGGGGCGGGACCCGTCGGCGCCCGAGGCGCTGGTCCACCTTGCCGACCGCCTGGGGCTGCCGGTGGTCGAGACGTGGCCGACCCATCTCAACTTCCCGCGCGACCATCCGATGCACCAGGGCTTCGACGCCGGGACCCTCGTCGGCGAAGCGGACGTCGTCCTCGCGGTCGAATCGGACACGCCGTGGTTCCCGGCCCGCGCCGAGCCGCCCCGCGACGCCGTCGTCATCCAGGTCGACGACGACCCGCTCTACGCGGCCTATCCGATCCGGGGCTTCCCAAGCGACATCGGTCTGGCCGGGGACGCCGCGAGCACCCTGCGGGCCTTGGCGGCCGAGCTGGAGCGGCTCCCCCTCGACAAGCCCGCGATCGCGGCCCGGCGGCGCCGGTGGGCGGAGGCGCACGAACGGCGGCGCGAGGCCTGGCGGGCGGCCGGCGAGGCGGCGCGGGGCACGACGCCTCTCGACTATGCCTGGATCTCGAGGTGCCTCGGCGACGTGCTCGACTCCGAGGACATCGTCATCACCGAGATCGTCCTCGACCCCACGCAGGCCCGCTCCACCCGTCCCGGCACGTTCTTCAACCATGCCCACTCCGCGGTGCTCGGCTGGGGCCCGGGCGCGGCGCTCGGGGCCAAGATGGCGCATCCCGACCGCACCGTGGTCTGCGCGGTGGGTGACGGCAGCCACGTGTTCGGGGTGCCCACGTCGACCCACCACACCGCCCGCGCCTGCGATCTGCCGGTGCTGTTCGTGGTCTACGACAACGCCGGCTGGGAACGCACCCGGCAGGCCACCCTCGAGCACGCCCCGGACGGCTGGGCGGCCCGCAACCCGTCGATGCCGCTGTGCGATCTGGCGCCTTCCCCCGCCTACGACCGGATCTGCGAGGCGAACGGCGGGTACGGCGAGCGGGTCGACGACCCCGCCGAGCTGCCGGCCGCGCTCGCGCGCGCCCTCGACGTGGTCCGGCGCGAGCGGCGGCAGGCGCTGCTCGACGTCATCGCCCGCTGACGGCATCCTCGCCGCCTCATTCCGCCCCGCGGTCCGAGATCGCGTCGATGAACGCCTGGTCCTCGCGTTCACTCGCGCTGCGGGCCACGGCGCGGGATTGGCGATGAGCCTCGGCGCGGAAGTCCGCCGTTCTCGTGTCGGGCACCCAGAGCCGGACCGGCCTGAACCCGCGGGCCCGCATTCGTTCGCGATAGGCTCGCGCCTTCTCGATCGATCGGGCGTTCCCTGGCGTCTCTGGTGGCGTGGCAGCTGCTCCTTGGTCGCATGCAACCTAGCCGAATGGTTGCGGCAAGTGCAAGCTCGAGGGCGACCCGCGGTCGGCCGCGGTCCGCCGGGGTGGCGACCTCGACTTCGAGCACAACGATTCCCGGTCCGGCCGGGGGCGCCGCACCGTCCCACACGTCAGGCGGCGCCGCCGCTCGTTTTCGCGCCACCGCGGCATCCGGGGCGCCGGGCCACGGCACGTTCGTTAGAATGCACCTCAATCTCGACGCCGGCACGAACGGTCGGATCAGGAGCGTACCCATGCGTCATCGAACTTCTTCCGCCGCCGTCCGGCGGCCTGCCGCCGGCGTGCTGCCGGCCATCCTGTGCGCCGCCTGGGCGGGCGCGCCCGCGCTCGGCCAGCCCGCGGGTGAGACGACGGTGCTGCGCGCCGCCCGCATCTTCGACGGACGCGGCGGCGTGCTGGAGGACCGCGACCTCGTCGTGCGCGACGGGCTCATCGCCGAGATCGTCCCGCGCGGCGCCGGCCGCGGCGACCGGGTCTACGACCTCACCGCCCTGACGGTGCTGCCCGGCTACATCGACACCCACGTGCACATCGGCAACCACTTCGACGACGACGGCCGGGTGCACCGGGCCGAGAACGACCCCAGCGTCGCCCACATGACGCTGCACGGGGCCGAGAACGCGTACCGCACGCTGATGAACGGCATCACCACCATGCAGAGCCTGGGCTCGCCGCGGGACGCCGAGCTCCGGGCGTGGATCGACCGCGGCGAGGTCCCCGGCCCGCGCCTGCTGACGTCGCTCGGGGCGGTGAACGAGGACACCGGCACGCCCGACGAGATCCGGGCCTGGGTGCGCGACCGGGCCGCGGCGGGGGCCGACGTCATCAAGGTCTTCGCGTCGACGAGCATCCGCTTCGGCGGCGTGACGAACCTGACGGCGCCCCAGCTCGAGGCCGCCTGCGGCGAGGCGCACGCGCAGGGGTTGAAGGCGGTGGTCCACCTGCACCGCTCCGACGCGCTGCGGCTCGCCGCCGACGCCGGGTGCGACCAGGTCGAGCACGGCTGGCTGCTCGAGCCGGCCGACGTCGAGGTGTTCGTCGAGAGCGGCATGTACCTCGGCAACCAGATCGACCTGCTCTTCCGCAACTACGAGGACAACGGCGACCGCTTTGCCGGCGTCGGCGGCTACACGGCGGAAGGGTTCGCCAACCTCCAGGCGGCCCGGCCCGGCGCCCTCGAGGTGTTCCGGCGGGCGGTGGCCACGCCCGGGGTGCGCATCGTCTACAGCACCGACGCCAACGCCGGCAGCCACGGCGCGAACGCCGACGAGCTGGTGGCCTACGTCGAGCAGGGCGGCCAGGCCCCGATGGACGCGGTGGTCTCGGCCACCTCCCTCGCGGCCGAGTCGCTGGGCCTCGGCGACCGCATCGGCGCCATCGCGGCCGGCTACGAGGCCGACGTCATCGCCCTCGACGGCGACCCCCTCGCCGACCCCGCCGCCCTGGGCCGCGCCGTCTTCGTCATGCGCGCGGGGCGGGTCTACAAGAACGAACCGCCGCAGGTCGCCGGGCGCTGAGGATTCCCGGCCGGGAGCGTGCGCCGCAGAACGGCGCGGACGCCCGGAGGGTTGCCGTGAAGGTGCACGGGGGTGAAGACCACGACCACGGCGCGACGGGAGGATCGCGAGGAGGGGCGGGTCATGCGCTACGGGCGATGCTCGCTCTGGAGGCTGCCCATGCGGCCTAGACGGCGTAGCATGCCGTCGGCGCGGACAGGCTGCCGTACTTTCAAGCGGTCGGGGTGGTTGCGCGAAGCGCGGCCATGAGCGTTTGGTTGGGCGCCAAGCGGACCCGCGGGCGACGATTGGCGGGCCAGGATGTCAACTGCCCCCCCGGGCGCCGAACGCGTGACGAGGAGGACGACATGAACCGACACCGGGTCGCCGGCGCTCTGGCCGTTTCGATGTTGTGCGCGGGCTCGGCGTCCGCGCAACCGCCGGAACGTGACGCCTCTCCGCCGGGGCAGCTGTCCGCCGCCGTCCGGGCGGCGGTCACGCCCGAGGGACTCGAGCGGCAGGCAGCCGCCATCGTGCGGCACGAGCGCCCCTCGGGCAGCGCCGGCGAGCGGGCCGCCATCGACCACGTCGTCGAGACGCTGCGCGCCGACGGTGTCGATGTGGAGGTGCACACGTATCAGGCGTACGCGAGCACCCCGATCGCGGCGAGCCTCGACGTGGTGGGTTCGTCGTTTTCGCCGGACGCGATCACCTACTCGTTCTCGGCCCCCGCCGACGGCCTCGAGGCCGAGCTGGTCGACGGGGGGGCCGTTCGCGACATTCCGGCCCTCCAATCGGGCACCGGCGAGCGCCTGGTGCTGGCCGGCGACATCGATGCCCCGGGCACGGCCCGGAGCCGCTATCCCGACGTGACCGGGGCCATCGTCCTCGTCGACGGCAACCCGGGACGGGCGTCGCTCGATCGACTGGCGATGCTCGGCGCGGTCGGCGTCGTCTATGCGCATCTGGAAGAGCGGCTGAACGATCTGATAGTCACGAGCACGTGGGGCACCCCCTCGTTGCGCAGCTACCACCGCCTGCCCTCGATCCCGGCCGTCCACGTCAGACGCAGCGACGGCGACGCGCTCCGCGCCCGCCTGGAACAGGGTGAGACGCGGGTGCGGATCACGGCGGAGGTGGACGTCGGGTGGCGCCCCCACCACCTCGCCGTCGCGCGCATCCCGGCCCCCGACCCCGACGCCCCGTTCGTGCTGTTCGGCGGGCACATCGATTCGTGGTACTTCGGCGGCACCGACGAGGGGGCGTCCAACGCGGCCATGGTCGAGCTGGCCCGGGCCTTCCACGCGAACCGGCAGGGCCTTCGGCGCGGCCTCGTCGTGGCATGGTGGCCGGGGCACAGCAACGCCCGCTACGGCGGCTCGACCTGGTTCGCCGACCACTACTTCGACGAGCTGCGCACCCGGGGCGTCGCCTACCTCAACATCGACGGCATGGGCCAGACCGGGGCCCGCCGCTTCGGCGCCACCACGAGCGCCGCCCTGGGCGGCCTCGCCGCCGACGTCGTGGCCGGTCTCACGGGGGAGGTCGTCGCACCGTCGCGGCCGGGGCGCAACTCGGACCAGTCGTTCAACGGCGTGGGCCTCCCGCTGCTGCAGCTCGATCACCAGCGGCTGGCGGAGGACGGCGGGTACTGGTGGTGGCATACGCCGGACGACACGTTCGACAAGATCGACTTCGACGTCCTGAAGACCGACACGGACCTCTACGCGGACGCGCTGGCCCGGCTGCTGAGCGCCTCGCGGCTCCCGGTCGATCTCGTGAGCCAGGTCGCCGCGCTGGGAGCGGCGCTCGAGCGCAGGGCCGGCGAGGCCGGCGCCCGTTTCGATTTGGCCGAGGTCATCCGACGACAACGGCGCCTGCTCGAGCTGGTGTCGGAGGTCGACGGGCCGCGTCGCTGCCGCCCGGCGCCTCGCTCGATCTGGCCCTCGTGCGCATCCTCCGGCCGCTGCACCGGGTGCTCTACTCGCCTTCCGATCCGTTCCACCCCGATCCCGGCCTCGACTCGAGCGCGCTGCCCGGCCTCTCGCCCCTGCGGACGCTCGCGACGTCCGATCCGGGGGGCGACGCGTACCGATTCGCCGAGGTCACGCTGGTGCGAGAGCGCAACCGATTGCTGGAGGCGCTCGACGCCTCGATCGACGAGACGCTCCGGCTCCTCGGGCGCGTGCCCTGACGGGGACCGGCCCGGGACGCTGCCGACAGGCGCGCGTTGCGACGAGGCGCTCCGGCTGCTCGGGCGCGCGCTGACGGGGACCGGTCCGGGACGTTGCCGACAGGCGCTCGATGCGTCGATCGACGAGGCGCTCCGGCTGCTCGGGCGCGCGCCTTGACGGGGACCGGCCCGGGACGTTGCGGGCAGGCGCGCGCCGCGCCCCCCCCGGGCAGGTCCGGGTCGCTGGGAGGCTCCGGCTGCTCGGCCGCGCCCCTGGCGGGGACCGGCCCGGGACGTTGCGGACAGGCTCGCGCCGCGCTCGTACCGGACCGGCCCGGGTCGCTGGAGGAGTGGTCCGGTCCACGCCACGCCGAACATCGTGGGAGGTGCCCGTCGGGAGGACCGAACCAGGCTCAAGGGACAGGATTGAGGGTGGTCGCGGACCATCGGCTCACACGGGCCGGGCCGCACCGGGGGTCGGAAAGAGAGGAAGAAAGAGAGGAAGAGGAATGAAACGGTGGTCGATTCTGTTGATGGCAGTCGGGCTCCTCGCGATCGTGGCGCCCGCGGAGGCCCAGTCGCTCGACCCGGCCGCGCGGCAGGCCCTGCGCGCCGAGGTGGACGCGTTCTTCGACCAGTACTACGCCTGGTACTCCGCGGGTGCGGCCGACGAGATCGCCAGCCATGCCTACAACGTCCCGTACGTCCGGGGGGACGGCAGCGCGCTCGGGACCCGGGACGAGGTCCGGCAGTGGGTCGCCGACGCGTGGGCGCGTCTCGACGCCCAGGGGTACGCGGGGTCGGACATGCCCGACCGCAACATCTGCATCCTCGGCGCCGGCGCGGCGATCGTCAGCGGGCGGGGCGTGCGCTACCACAGGGACGGCGGCCTGTTGGGCGAGTACGGCTGGACCTATACGGTCGTCATGACCGACGACGGCTGGCGCATCCTCTCGATCTTCGGGCACGATCCCGCGCTCGCCGTGCGGTGCCCGTAGCCGAAGCTGATCTCTCGGCGAGGCCCCGCGTTGCATGTGCTACCCCCTGCTGCGTGGCGCGGTGCGTATGCTTCATCCCGCCGCCCGGTGTCAGATGGTGGGCGGCGGCGATGCGGTAAGCTACGGGCTATCCGCAGTCCATCTTGAGCAAAGGAGTTGCCGTGCGCGCCAACAGTGTCCGTGACGCAGCCCGCCTCGTGGCCCGCCTGTCGTCGATGTTCGTGCTCGTCGTCCTGCTCGCGGCGCCGGCTGCGCGGGCCCAGGTGCCGGCCGGGAAGCCGGACGACGTGGGGCTGTCGGCGAAACGCCTCGAGCGCATCGGCGAGATGATCCGGCGCGCCATCGACGCCGAGCAGATCTCCGGAGCCGTCACCGTCGTCGCGCGGCGCGGGCACGTCGCGCACTTCGAGGCGCACGGCCTCATGGACATCGAGGCGGCCGCCCCGATGCAGAAGGACACCATCTTCCCCATCGCCTCGATGACGAAGCCGGTGACCGGCGTCGCCATCCTGATGCTGGTGGAAGAGGGGAAGGTCCGTCTGTCCGACCCCGTGTCCCGCTTCATTCCGGAGTTCCGGGACACGAAGGTGGCGATGCCGCGAACCGACGCGGCGGGCGGGGAGGGCGCCATCTACACCGTGCCGGCCGACCGCGAGGTCACGGTGCACGACCTGATCACCCACACGTCGGGCCTGGTGAGCGGCGGCGCGGGGAGCCGGGCGGCGGGGCGCATCGCACCCCGCGACACCACCGGCACCGTCGCCGACTGGACGGCCGCGCTCGGCGCCGCCCCCCTCGACTTCCAGCCGGGCACGCGCTGGGCGTACAGCGGCCTGGCTGGCATCGACACCCTCGGGCGCATCGTCGAGGTCGCCTCGGGGCTGACGTTCGACGAGTTTCTCCGGCAGCGGATCTTCGAGCCGCTGGGGATGAAGGACACCGCGTTCAACGTGCCCGACGACCGGAAGTCGCGCGTCGTGACCCTCTACGGGCGTACCCCCGACGGGCTTCAGCTCCGCCCCGTGCCGGAGTGGGTGGCCACGACGACCCTGCACGGGGGCGGCGGCGGCCTCTGGTCGACGGCCGGAGACTACCTGCAGTTCGCGCAGATGCTCGTCAACCGCGGCGAGCTGAACGGCACCCGGCTGCTCGGCTCGCGGACCGTCGACCTGATGGGGTCGAACCACGTGGGCGACCTCTACGAAAAGGCGGGACGCACGGGCGGGGCCCCCGGGAAGGGCTTCGGTCTGACCGTCGACGTCGTGCTCGACAACGCCACGGCCCGCGGCGATCACCGGTCGACCGGCAGCTTCGGCTGGAGCGGCGCCTTCGGCACCACCTACTGGGTCGATCCCAGGGAGGAGCTGACCGCGATTCTGATGGTGCAGACGCCGGGCGGTCCGCTGCGGGCCGACTTCCAGAATGCGGTGATGCAGGCGATCGTCGACTAGCCCGCCCATCGTCGCCTTCGGCTCCGGCTGGGCGCCCAACCGACCCTGCTGGGAGTCTGCACCGTTCTACGGCGCAGGCTCCCAGGCCGCCGATCGTCGCCCGACGGCTCCGCTCGCGACCCATCCAACGCTGCAGGGAGCCGCGCCGTGTTCTACCGCGCAGCGTCTTGGAGGGCTGTCGAGGTAAAGGCCGCCCCTGCCGCGGTCGTCTCCTGTGAAAGCGGCGCCTGTGTCGGGCCACCCGCTGCCGCGGTGGTCCAGGAGGCGCCAGCGCCGAGCTTGGCGTCGGCGAGAGGTGCCCGGGAGGTCGCGCCGGCGCGCCCGTCAAGGAGGAACAACCGATGACCAGCGTCGCAGCCCGCTCCGCCCTCGCGGTCGCCTTCTCGCTCGCGACCGCCATGGGCGCCGCCGCGCAGGACAACTACGAGACGACCGAGATCGCCGACGGCGTCCACCAGTTCCGCTGGATCGCCCACAACGCGATGTTCGTGACCACCGACGAAGGGGTCGTGGTCTTCGACACCATCAGCGTCGACGCCGCCCGGCAGCTCGCGGCCGAGATCCAGCGCACGGCGCCCGGCTCGCCCCTCATCGCCATCGTCTACAGCCACAGCGACGCCGACCACGCGACCGGGGCGGGCGCCCTCATGGAGGCGATGGGGCAGAGCGGCGTCCCCATCATCGCCCACGAGCTGGCGGTCGCGCCCATCGAGGCTCGCGCGAGCGCGGACCAGCCGGCGCCGACCGTCACGTTCGCCGACACCCTCCGCTTCAAGATCGGAGGCCGCTGGATCGAGCTCCACTACCTTGGGCCCAGCCACACCGACAACATCGCGGTGCCGTTCATCCCCGACGTCGGCGTCGCGTTCGCGGTCGACTTCGCCTCGAACGACCGGGCGGGGTTCCGCGACCTGGCGACCTGGTACTTCCCCGAGTTCTTCGACGCGCTGGCCGGCCTGCTCGGCATCCCGTTCGAGACCATCGTCTTCGGCCACGGGCCGGCCGGGGACCGCGCCTCGATCCAGCGCCAGATCGCCTACTACGACGACCTCACGTCGGCGGTCCGGGGCGCCGTCGAGGCCGGACTGACGGAGGACGAGGCGGCCGAGAGCGTCCGGCTCGACGCGTACGCCGGGTGGGGCAACTACGAGCAGTGGTTCCCCCTCAACGTGCGCGGCGTGTACCGCTGGCTGGCCGCCGACGGCGGGCGCTGAGCCGCCGCCGGCCCCGCCGACCGGGTGGCGACAGGACAGAAACGGATCTTCGCGGCCGGCGGTATTGTCGGGTGAGCCGGCTGGAGCTGGTCGCTCGTCGAGACCGACGACGGGCGGCGCGTCGTTGGGTATTCGGGCACGATCCCGCGCTCCTCGTCCGGCGCCCGCCGCCCGGAGCCGGAAGGCGCCCGCGCCGGCCACGAAACGCCATCTCCGCCCGCACTCGCCGGCGGATCTGGAGGGACCGAGATGAGCATCTGCTCGCGAATCCGCACCCCACTCACGATCGCGACCCTCGCGCTCGGAATCCTGCTCTCGGCGCCCCCCGCGGCGCCCGCCCAGGGGCCGGGGGTCGAGGGCGGCCAGTGGACCCACCTCGGCGGCGACGCCTGGCACACGCGCTACACGCCGGCCGACGAGATCACCGGGGACAACTTCGGCGACATGACCCAGCTCTGGCGCTTCGACGCCGGCAGCTTCGGCCCCAGCACGTCGCGGGCGACGCCCACCTACGTCGACGGCAAGCTGATCACGGTGACCGGCGAGCGCCGGCACGTCATCGCCCTCAACCCCAAGACCGGCGAGCTGCTGTGGAGCTTCACCGAGCCCAACACGCACCGCTACGAGTACTCGATGCGGAAGGGCTACGGAAAGGGGGTGGCCTACGCCGAGGTGCCGGGGCGCGGGGGCGTCGTCTTCATCTCCACCCCGGGCTTCTTCCTCTGGGCCCTCGACGCCGACACCGGCGACCCCCTCTCCGACTGGGGCCAGCCCATCGCCGTCCCCGGGTTCTCGCAGACCGGCGGGGTCGACATGGTCGTCGACCTCATCCGGGGCTGGGGGCCGTGGGAGAGCTGGGACGGGCGCTACGACCCCTACATGGGCATCCCCCAGCCGATCGGCTACATCACGTCGTCGTCGCCGCCGATCGTGGTGAACGGGACCATCGTCGTCGGCAACTCGGCCGAGCAGGGCTACAACCAGACCCGGGTCGAGAACGTGCCGGGCGACATCCTCGCCTACGACGCCGCGACGGGCGACTTCAAGTGGAAGTTCCACGTGATTCCGCGGCCCGGCGAGGTCGGCCACGAGACCTGGGAGGACGACGCGTGGGAGTGGACCGGCGACGTCTCGTCGTGGGCGCCGATGACCGCCGACCCCGAGCTCGGGCTGGTCTACGTCGTGACCAACGGGGTGACCATCGACTACTACGGCGGGCATCACCCCGGCGACAACCTGTTCAGCACCAGCGTCATCGCCCTCGACGCCGAGACCGGCGAGCGGCGCTGGCACTACCAGTTCATCCACCACGACATCTGGAACTACGACACGCCGCAGCCGCCGATGCTCCTCGACGTGGAGGTCGACGGCCGCCCCGTGAAGGGGCTCTTCCAGGCGACCAAGCAGGCCTTCCTCTACGCCCTCGACCGCGAGACGGGCGAGCCCATCTGGCCCATCGAGGAGCGGCCGGTGCCCGCGTCGACGGTGCCCGGCGAGCGGCTCTCGCCGACCCAGCCGTTCCCCACCAAGCCCCCGCCGTTCGATCTGCAGGGGCGGAACGAGAGCATGCTCATCGACTACACGCCGGAGATCTACGCGCGGGCGCTCGAGGTGGCGCGCGAGAACGACCTGTTCGCGCCGCTGTTCGACCCGCCGACGGTCATGGGCGACCCCGCCGGCCCGGCCTGGCAGTGCCCGAGCGGCGGCGGCGGCGCCAACATCTTCGGCAACGTGGCCGCCGACCCTGCCGGCGGGGTCATGTTCGTCCCCTCCAGCAATCGCTGCGGGCGCCTGTCGCTGATGCCGGCCAGCGAGTCGCCGCTCGACAGCCCCGAGCAGACCGGCCGGACCTACTCCGCGTGGTCGAACGCGGCCGGCCGGGGGGCCCGCCCCCCGCGGGTCGACCAGACGGT
Source organism: Vicinamibacterales bacterium (assembly GCA_965207675.1). Taxonomy (GTDB): domain Bacteria; phylum Acidobacteriota; class Vicinamibacteria; order Vicinamibacterales; family UBA8438; genus JAJEEA01. Next base: position 239,918 of record CBDBMY010000010.1, on the reverse strand, counting down.
GGATGGGCTGCCCATCTGGAAGGGCCCTCCCGGGCGCATCGTCGCCTACGACCTGAACCGCGGCGAGATCAAGTGGACCATCCCCAACGGAGACGCGACGCAGGAGGAGCAGGACCTCATCCGCAACCACCCGCTCCTCGCGGGGGTCGAGGTCGACGCGTCGATCTACAACCGCGGGCGCGGCGGCCAGGCGACGCTGGTGGTCTCGCCGAACCTGCTCTTCGCGACCGGCGTGACCGCCGACAACACGCCCTCGCTCTTCGCGATCGACAAGGAGACGGGGGAGCGCGTCGGGGCGGTGGAGCTGCCCGGCCTGCCCCGCTACGGCATGTCGAGCTGGGAGCACGACGGCCACCAGGTCATCCTGGTCCAGCTCAACGACGGGCTCGCCGCGTTCGGGCTGCCGGCGGCGCTGCCTGACGCCGCGGACGGCAACTGACCCGGCGCCCAACCGACCCTGCTGGAGTCTGCGCCTTGCTACGGCGCAGACTCCTGGCACCCGTGAAGACCCCGGGTTGCGCCGCGCCCGGAGGCCGCCCGCAGAGACCGAGGCGCCCGCCTGACAAGGCGCGACGACTGAGAGTAGCGGGCATATTGGACCGACGAGAAACGCAGTCAGGCGGATGCACCGCCGCTCGAACGCGGCGGGGACTCTCGCCAGGCTTGCAGCCGGTAGACCGGGCGGCCTCGGGCCGCACCGCCGCGGGCCGGCTGCCGTGAGGGCTTCCATGTCGATGAGAGCCGGGCCGTTCGCCGCCGCGCTGATCTCGGGATTCGCCGTGGCGGCGGGCGGCTGCTCACCGGTGCCGGAGGCGCGTGCCATGGCGACGTTCACGCTCGAGGAAGCCACCATCGCCGACATCGGCGCCGCGTTCGACGCCGGCGCCCTGTCGTGCGAGACGCTCGTCCAGCGGTACCTCGACCGCATCGCCGCCTACGACGACGCGGGCCCGCGCCTGAACAGCATCATCACCGTCAATCCCCGCGCGGTCGCCGCGGCGAGGCGGCTCGACGAGGAGCGGGCGGCCGCCGGTCGCCGCAGCCCGCTGCACTGCATTCCCGTCCTGCTGAAGGACAACGTCGACACCGCGGACATGCCGACCACCAACGGGTCGGTCATCCTGAGGGACGCGACGCCCCCCGACGACGCGTACGTCACGCGGGCGTTGCGCGACGCGGGGGCGTTGATTCTGGGCAAGGCGTCGCTGGGGGAGTTCGCGGGCGGGAACAGCTACAACTCGGTGGACGGGCAGACCCTCAATCCCTACAACCTGCGGCGGGGGGCCGGCGGCTCGAGCAGCGGCTCGGCCGTCGCCGTCGCCGCCAACCTCGCCGTGGCCGCGGTGGGGACCGACACCAGCACCTCGGTCCGCAACCCGGCCGCGTTCAGCGGCATCGTCGGCCTCCGGCCGACGACCGGGCTCGTCAGCCGCGACGGCATCGCCCCCAAGAACCTCACGTTCGACACCGCGGGCCCGATGGCGCGGACGGTGACCGACACGGCGATCCTGCTGAGCGTCATGGCCGGCCCCGACCCGGCGGATCCGGACGGCCGCAGCGGCGAGGTCTTTGCCGCGCATCCCGCCGGCCCGGAGGCCGCGCGCCTCGACTACACCCGGTTCCTCGAGCGGGGCTCGCTGCGGGGGGCCAGGCTGGGCGTCGCGCGGGACTACTTCGGAGGCGACCCCGAGGTCGACGCCCTCGCCGAGGCCGCCATCGCGGCGATGCGCGGGCTGGGGGCGGAGATAGTCGACCCGGTGACGTTCGACGGCTCGTTCGTGGACGGCGTCAGGGTCATCGCCGACTACCGGTTCAGGGAAGACTGGGAGGCCTATCTCCGGACGTTCGGGCCCGGCGTGCCCCGGACGGTGGCGCGGTTCATCGAGATCTACGAGACGGAGGTCGCCGGCTCGGCGCTTCCGGCCGAGGCGTCGGTGCTGGATCTGCTCGGTCGCGCCAGCCGGACGTCGCCCGACCACCCCGACCACGTCGATCTCGTCGAGAACGTCCTGCCGCGGAACACGCGGCTCAAGCTCGCCGTCTTCGACGCCCACGACCTCGACGCCCTGGTCTTCCCGTACCACCCCGCCTTCGCGCCTCCCGTTCGCGACCCGACCGTCACCGTGGACGATCCGACGTACGTGCCGACGGGCGGCGTGCGGAGCCCCGCGACGCTGGCCGGGTACAGCTCGGTCGGCTTCCCCGGCATCGTCGTCCCCATGGGGTTCGGCTCGGCGGGGTTGCCGATGGCCGTCGGGTTCCTGGGACGGCCCTACGAAGAGGGGAAGCTCATCGGCTACGCCTTCGACTACGAACAGGCCACGACGATGCGGCGCCCGTCGCCGCTGGCGCCGCCCCTGCCGGGCGAGACCATCGAGTATTGACGTGCTCCACCGCGAGGCGCTCGCGACCATGATGCGGGTCGACCCCGACAAGGTGGCGCCGCTGATGGACGAGGCCGCGTCGCAGGCCCAACCGGCCGCGCGCCAGTGATGCCCGGGTTGTCGATCGCCGCGAGCCGGCCCGCGGCCGGCGGGCGCTGAGCCGCCCGCCGCGCGGACGTCGGAGGCGCACGATTCGGCGCCTCCCGTGTCCGCTGGTTCCAGCAGGCGTTCGGTGGCCGCTACCGGACGAGGCGGTAGCTCTCGTCGAGGCCCGGCGCATACTGGGGCGGGCTGCCGTACGGGTCGCCCCGGAGGAATTCGATGGAGCGCCCTTGCGTGAGGCCGTCCAGCCGGGCCGTCGCGCTCGTGAACGCCCGGAAGTCGGGTCCGTCGCCGCCCATGCCGACCGCGTCGTCGCGCACCGCGAGGAAGTGCTCGTAGCTGGCGTAGCGGGCCAGGTAGTACACCTCGTCGTAGGCTTCGCTCTCGACCGCGTCGCCGTTCGGCAGGTAGACGACCCGCCACATGCCCACCGGCCGGACGCCGATCTTCTCCACGTGGGGCCAGACCCGATCGCGGGCGATGGCCTGATACTCCTCGAAGGCGCCCTTCCTGATGCGGGAGTACTCGAGAACGAGGATGCCGTCTCCCGGACGTGCCCGGCCGAGCCGGACGGGGCGGGGCGCGGAGGAATCCGGATCGGGGCTGCCGTCGATCCGCTCGTACCGTTCGACGAGCCCCGGCATGTAGATCGGCCGGGTCTCCGCCAAGTGGCCCTGCAGGAAGACGCCCCCGCGGGACCCCTGCGCGTATTGCCGTCGGGTCCGCAGCCCCTCTCCCGAGGCGTCTCTCAAGCCGCCGTCGCCGCCGAGCCGCCCGGCGCCGCCGGTGTCGCCGGCCGCGGCGCCGCCGCGGGTGGCCTGCCAGTGCTCGTAGCTGGCGTAGCGCGCGAAGCGCAGCGCCTCGTCCCGGCCGGGGGTGGCGTCGGCCCCCTGGGGATAGACGACCTCGAAGTCGCCCAGTATGCGGGCGCCCAGCCGCTCGAACCAGGGCCACACGCCCGACCGGCTCGCTTCGAGCCAGGCCTCGTAGCTGCCCGCCTCGAGATAGGCGTGCCGCATCATGACGACTTCCCGCTGCCCCACCCGCGGCACGTCGTTCCGGACCGGCGTGGGCGGCTGGGCCCCCGGCGCCGGAGCGAGCACGAGCACCGACAGGCCGACCGCCGCGAAGCTGGCGGCTCTGGCGCGGCCACTCTTCATCATTCCTGCTCCTCGCGCGGGGTGCGGCGACCGGCGGGGTCTCCCGGGCACCCTATCGATCCGCCGCCCAGCGCACGAACGACGGTCCCTCGATGCCGCGCGGCTCGCCGCCGTGCTCGGGGTAGACCGACGCCACGTAGATGTCGCCGTTGGGCGCCATCGCCATCTGGTGGACGTAGACGTTGGCGTTCGGAATCCGGAAGACCTCGTCGTCGGTCTCGGCGTCGACGACCACGAGGTCCTGCCGCCCCCGTTGCGACCCCGTCACGCCGGCGTAGATCCGGTCGCCGTAGACCGCGACGCTCAGGGGGAGCCCCGGCTCGGGCACGCCGTCCCAGGGGCCCAGGTACTCCCCCTCTTGCGTGAACAGCTCGAAACGGCTCACGCAGCCGGGTATCGGCTCCAGGCGCTCGGCCGCGATCTGCCCCCGCGCCGTCACGTACGGGTGCAGGGCCGTGCCGCACACGTTGCCCACGATGAGACGGCCGGCCGGGTCGAGGGCGATGGTGTGTGGAAGCGCCAGCTGGCCGGGGTCGGCGCCGAGTCCGCCGACCTCCTTCAGGTAGCTGCCGTCCTCGTCGAACCACACCAGCCGCGAGTTCCAGTAGCCGTCCGAGACCACGACGCGGCCGTCCGTCAGGAACGCGACCCCGGTGGGCCCGTTGAAGTGGCCCTCGTCGTCGCCGAACACGCCGTACTCGCCCAGCGCCAGCACCGCGTCGCCGCCGGGCGTGAGCTTGACGACCTGGTGGCCCTCCCGGTCGACGACCCAGACGAACCCCTGCGGATCGACGTACATCGAGTGCGGACCGATGAACTCCTGCTCGTCGCCGAACGTGCCCAGGAACCGGCCCGAGGCGTCCCACCGCGCCACCGTGCCCTTGCCCCTGTAGCGGCTCATGGCCAGCGGGTGCGCGGCCCAGTGATCGACGTCACGCGAGATCGTGTAGATGACCCCGTCGTGCCCTACCGCGACGCCGGTACCCATCTCGAACACCATGTCGCTCGGGTACCGCGGCCAGCTCTCGTCGAGCGTGTAGGCGTCCTGCGCCGCCGCGACCGGCGGCCCGCCCCATGCCGCCCCGACCACCGCCACGGCGACCAGCGCCGCCCGCCTCGATCGTGTTCGCATCATGACTGCTCCGCGGCTGCCGGATTCCCTGTTTGGCCGCTGACGGGAGTACCCTGCCACCTGTCGAGCGCGTAGTCCCGCAGAAAACGGGCTGGTGCTGCGCGCAGTTGGCAACCTGTATCGATCAACACCGCCGCCTCAATCGAACCGGGGCGGCTCGCGCATCGGCCCGCGCGGCGGCAGCTCCAGCTCCACGCCGCCGAAGGGCTCGAAGAACTCGTGGATCGCCGTCCCCAGCCCTCTCGCCGGAACCGCCTCCCGCTCGACCGCCTGGGCCAGGATCAATCCCGCTTCCTCTTCCATCGAGCGGCCGTTCCCGGCCGCCCGCTTCCGAAGACGGCTCTTCACGTCGTCGTCGAGTTTCCGGATCGTGACTCTCGCCATGGGTTTCCGCCTCTGGCTCAGGCAGAGGGTCCCAACCTACATCACGATTGCGATGCCATCAAGGCAAGTTGCGCCAGCGGGGCTGCCCCAGCCTGACCTCGCCGGGAGCCCGTCCGCAGGGTGTCCGTGACTCTCGGCCTCACTCACCGCTGCCAGATGTCGCGAGGGGCGCGAGCGATGAGCCAACTGAACGGCCCGTCGGCGGCGCCGAGCTCGCGCAGCCGCCGGCCAGGAGCTCCCAGGGGCGGTCCGCGAGTTCACCATCCCCGCCTGCCACTTGACTCGGTGTAGCCAGATGGCTACACAATGAACCGGGTGATCAGGATTGTCCGCTACGTCACGGCGGACGGCAGGGACGCGTTCGATACCTGGTTTCGGCTCCAGAGCGCCGAGATACGCGCCCGTGTCCAGACGCGTCTCGACCGTGTCGAGCTGGGCAGTTTCGGGGACCACCGCGGAATCGGCAAGGGCGTTTTCGAGTTGCGGATCGACCGAGGCCCCGGCTACCGCGTCTACTACGGTCGGGACGGAGAGGACCTCGTCGTCCTGTTGGCCGGCGGCACCAAGAAGCGTCAGACGCACGACATCCAGACGGCGCACGCCCTCTGGAAGGCATACAGACAGGAGAAGCGGCATGCCCGTCAGAGCCCATGAGGCCAGCGAGTATCTCCGGACACCGGAGGACGTCGCGGCGTACCTCAACGCGGCGATCGAGGAGTCCGACGGCGACCCGCGACTGTTGATGAAGGCGTTTCGCAACGTCGCGGCGGCCCAGGGGGGCGTTTCCGCCATCGCTCGGAGAGCCGAGGTCGACCGCGTGGCCCTCTCCCGCGGCCTGTCGGGAAACCGTGACCCCCGATTGGGGACGGTGACGAAGATCGCGGCTGCGTGCGGCGTGTCGCTGCGGTTCGTGCAGCGGGAGGCCGCCGAATAGTGCGGAGCGGTGCGGCGGCGCGATGTCCGCGCACCCGTTCCGCCCCGCGGGGCTCGCTATCTGCCCAGCGACTCCGTGCCGTCGAGCGTGCCCTGGCCGGCGGCGGGCGGAAAGCCCTCGCCGCGCAGCTCGGCCATCGTCATCGCGTTGGCGCGATCGAGGGCGGCCGCGAACGCGCGCGTGCTGCGCTCGAGGCCGCTCGCCGGCACCAGCTCGGGGGCGTCGAGCGAGGTGTGGTAGATGACGTGGTCGATGATGTGGAACGACGGCGCGTAGTTCCCGTTCTTGGGGCCGTTCTCCAGCGCGTACACCGACACCCCGAACTCGCGCAGCGTGTCGAAGATCATCTGCTCGAACGCCGCGCTGCCGAGCGCGTTCCAGCGAAACGCGCCGACGGCGTTGGTCGGGGTCAGCGTGTCGTTGTACATGTAGAGCAGCGTCTGCGCCGGATGCTCCATCGTCAGCTTCACCGCCACCCGGTCCCAGGGCCAGGTGGCGTCGATGCCGACGCCGGCGCGGCCGCGCGCGACCTCCCCGTGATGGTGATCGGGGAACTGGATGAACTTCATGGTGCGCGGCCGGTCCCGCAGGGGCCGCGCGGCGAAGAAGCGCGCCAGCTCGAGCGCGCTCGCCATGCCCGCCGCGTTGTCGGTCGCCGCCTGGAAGTACCCGTCGGTGTGCGACATGACGACGATCTGCTCGTCGGACACGCCCGGCAGCGTGGCCACGGTGTACGCGGTGGCGATGTCGCGCGGCTCGTCCGCCTCGAGCCGGAACGAGAGCTCGACGGTCTCGCCCGCGGCCAGCCGGTCTCTGAGCGCGAACCCCTCGTCCATGCTCAGGGTGAAGTGCGGCACCTCGCCGAGGCCCCCCTCGGGCTGGAACTGCCCGTTGCCGGGCACGCCCATCACGTTCACCACCATCGCCGCGCCCAGGGCGACGGCGCGGCGGTTGGCGTCGAAGAGCCCGGCGCGGCCGCTGGCCGAGTGGCTGCGTCCGCCGGGGACGAAGACGCTGTAGACGACGACCGCCTTGCCCTCGACGTCGCGGCCGAGGAAATCGGCCCCCGAGCCGACGCCGACCCACACCGCCTCGGCGGTGACGCCCCCGGGGCTCGTGGCCTTCGTGCGGGCCACCGGAAACGCCGTGGCGAGGGCGGTCGCCGGGCCGTCGTCCGACCGGTAGCTCGCCGCCCAGTCGGTCGCCCGCCAGTCGTAGGGCAGCACGTAGGGGACGTGCTCGACGGTCAGGCCGAGGGCCTCGAAGGCGCGCGTCATGTACGCCATGCCCTCGCGGTCGGCCGGAGGTGCCGGGCAGCCGTCCCCACCACTTGTGGCCGGCGTCGCGATAGCGAAGGGCGATCTGCGCGAGCTCGACGACGTGCCGCTTCATCCGGGCGCCGTCGATGCCCGCGTAGCGCTGTTGATCCGGCGTCAGCGGCCACACCGGGTACTGGTCGTCGTCGAAGATCAGCCGGTCGCGGTCTCTGGGCAGCCCCGAGCCGTAGGTCTTCTCCACGCGGGGGCCGAGGTCCATCTGGGCGAACGCCGCCGCGGGCGTCGAGAGCAACACCGCGCCGCCGCCGCCAGCGCCGCCAGCATCGCGCCGCGCCGGCCCGGAATCGCGCCACGCCGGCCCGGCCGTGTTGAACACGGGGGTGCTGCGGTCATACAGTCCTCCTCGGGGATGCCCGGCATGGCAGGGTGACGGCAGCCTCGGCGGAGCCGCGGCCACGGCCGGGAGCGCTCCCGCGGTCGACCTCGATGCCTCGAAATATACACCCCGCGGCCGGTGCTTGACCTCGACCGGGACGGCATGGCCGTCACGGGGCCGTCTGCGCGGCCGATGGGGCCGGCAGGTGAGAAGTTCGTGCGGTGGCTTGACCGCGACCCGAACCCTCCGCGGCACGGCCTTAAGGTGTCTTCCGGCCGGGGCCCGCCGCAGCGGGCGATACACGAAGGAAGAGCACGATGCGTATTCTCCTCACCGTTCTCGTCGCCGCCGTCGTCGCCTTCGGCATGCTCCCGGCCGAGGTCGGGCGGGCCCAGGACGCCGCCTACCGGCTCGTGGCCGACTGGCCGACCCTGCCCGAGGGGGTCTTCTTCGGGCAGCAGCGCGGCTGGCCCGACCAGGCGGCCCGCGACGCCGCCGCGGCGGCCCGGCGCGCGGCCGGCGGCGGCGGAGGGCCCGGCGCGCGGCCGGCGATGCCCCCCATCTACGGACAGGGCATCTCGGGCATCGCCATCGACGGCGACGACCACATCTACGTCTTCAACCGCGGCGAGCAGACGGTGATGGTCTTCGACCGCGACGGCGAGCTCGTGCGGGCCGGGGCCGAGCGCGACATGCACGGCGAGCGGGTGGCCGGCGGCTGGCTGCACTCGGGCGAGGTCGACTGGGACGGCAACGTGTGGGTGGTCGAGCGCATGAACCACCGCATCATCAAGTTCGACCCGACCCTCGAGCGGGCGCTGATGCAGATCGGCGTGACGGGCGAGCCGGGCAACGACGCCACCCACCTCAACAGCCCGTCCGGCATCCTGTTCACCCGCGAGGGCAACATCGTCGTCACCGACGGCTACGGCAACAACCGGGTGGTGCTCTACGGGCCCGACGGCGCCCTCATCAAGCAGATCGCCAGGGGGCGCGGCGGCCCCGACGACAAGGGCGCCGGGCCCGGCGAGTGGGACCTGCCGCACCAGGGCGCGGTGGACGCCGACGACAACCTCTACATGGTCGACCGCGAGAACCGGCGCATCCAGGTGCTCGACAACCGGCTCAACTACGTCCGCGAGTTCGCCAACGAGGGCTGGAACCCCTGGGACATCGCCATCTCGCGCCGCGGCGACGACGGCTTCGCGTACATCGCCGACCACGCCGGCGAGCGCGTCCACAAGATAGCCCTCGACGACGGCCGCATCCTCGCCACCTGGGGCGAGCCCGGCCGCGGCCCCGGCCAGTTCGACTGGGTGCACGGCATGGCGGTGGACACCCAGGGCGCGGTCTACGCGGCCGACACCTACGGCCAGCGCGTGCAGAAGTTCGTGCCGGTGGGGCCGTAGAGTGCCCACTCAGCAGTCCCCCCGCACATGATTCCTTGGGGACGACCGACGGTGTCACGGATGGTCCGAGCCGTCGCACAACCGGCAAAGCTCGTCCGCGTGGATGTCGTGCGGGTCGACGAAACAGCGTTTGGGCGCCACCTCCATGGGTTCCGCTCAGAGGAAGTTGATGGCCTCGCGCCGCTTGTTCGCCCGGCGACCCGACGCTCGCTTTGCCCGGACCGCAGGTCCGAGCGGATCGGCTCGCCCAAGGGCCTGATGGTGGACCTGACTGTCGACCGAGGGCGCCAGCGTTATCCGCCGGGCTCTGGCATAACGCGATGAGATCGACGACCTCTTCGGCGAACCGGACGACTGTAACCGATCTTAAAGATCTCGAGCTGTGGGTCTAGCCGACCGAACCGGCGCCTGACTTCAGCACGGGAGAGACGAGCATGTTCCCCCCGACGACATCCCCAAACGGGCCAACGCCACGACCCGCAGCCGTCATTGTCCAGCAAGGTAAGATCCTGGACTATATCGACGGCCTCACGCAGCGCGACGAAACCCCTGAAGAGTATGTACGACAGGAGATCGCCAAGTCCCTCGTGCGAGAGTACGGCTACGCCAAGAACGATATCTCCATCGAGTTTGGATTGCGCCTCGGATCACGACGTCCTCGGGCCGACCTGGTTGTCTTTGACCATAATGACACCCATACTCAGGACCACGCCCAGGTAATTGTCGAGTGCAAGGCACAGAAGACTAAGTCCACAGCCCGAAAAGACGGCGTCGGTCAACTTCATAGCTATATGTCCGCATGCCCCAACGTGCATTACGGGATGTGGACAAACGGCATTGAGCGCCTTTGCTATCAACGGACTCACACGGCTGGATCCGTTTCCTTTGTAGAAGTACCCGATATACCCAGCAAGGGCCGGACACTGCAGGACGCGGAACGGCCGCGCTTCGACCAACTCAAGGCTGCATCCTCCGATGCGCTACTTTTCGCCTTCCGGCGTTGCCACAATTACATCGCCGGGAACCAAGGACTCCAAAAACCCGAGGCGTTTTGGGAACTTCTAAAGGTAATTTTCTGCAAGATACACGACGAGCGTAGCTCGGACTCGGTTGCGTTCTATGCCACTTCTAAAGAGCGTCATGGCCTCAACGGTCCTCCGAGGGCCAAGAAACGCGTCGACGCGCTGTTCGGCGAACTGAAGATCGAATACCCAACGATATTCCGCCTGAGCGAAGTAATCGAACTCAATCCGGACGTTCTTGCCTACATAGTCAGCCAGCTTCAGATGTACTCGTTGTTAGAGAGCGACATCGATGTCAAAGGCAGAGCCTATGAGGAAATAGTCGGCTCCAACCTCCGCGGTGACCGCGGCGAGTTCTTTACTCCTCGCAATATATGCCAAATGGCCGTCAATATGCTAGATCCCAGCGAGCGCGATCTCATATTGGATCCGGCCTGTGGCACCGGCGGATTTCTGATAACGGCAATGAACTACGTGATAGACAAGATTCGAGCAGCTGAGATCGGCAAATGGAGAGACATTGAGCGCGCGGAAAGCGCCGTTCGAGACCGTGTCGAACGATTCGCCCAGAAGTACATTGTGGGAATGGACCTCAATCCGAATCTGGTCCGGGCGTCCAAAATGAACATGGTCATGAACAACGATGGCACGGGCGGGCTCTTTCAGGCGAACGCCCTCAAGACGCCGGCTACCTGGGACGACGCTCTTCGAGCTCGACAGCTCCCGGGGCAAGTTGATTTACTCTTCACGAATCCCCCTTTCGGCACGAAGATCCCCATCGACGATCCCTCCACCCTGGAAGCCTATGAATTGGGCCACATCTGGCACTATAGAGCTGCCGATGATTCTTGGACGATGTCCGGCAAACTGCAGAAATCACAACCGCCGGAAGTCCTGTTCATCGAGCGTTGCGTGAGGTTTCTGAAGCCGGGGACGGGCCGCGCAGCCATTGTGCTTCCAGATGGAATCCTGGGCGCGCCTGGTATGGGCTACGTCCGTGAGTGGATCTTACGCAACACTCGAGTTCTCGCTAGCATTGACCTCCATCCAGATACTTTTCAACCCCATGTGAGCGTTCAAACCAGCGTGCTTGTGCTGGAGCGTAAGCTCGACGAAGAAATCGCTATCGAGAGAGCCGCGGGTCGCCTAAACGACTACCAGGTGTACATGGCGGTCGCGGATCACATCGGTCATGATAAGCGTGGCAACGTCACCTACGTCCGTGATGAACAAGGCAACGAGATTGTTGAGGAGGCGGAGGAAACTGTAAAGGAGTACGCTACGGGCCGACCCATCTACAAAAAGCAACGGATTCGACGTAAGGTGGTCGACGATAACACCCTCCAAATCGCACAGGCGTTTCGATCATGGCTCAGCGCGCCCGATTAGTGCCACCGCGGGAGTCCCGGACGTACTGGCCGTGGCACGACGTCGAATGGTCGTCCGTTCGCGCGTCGTCACTATCGGTACGCGAGCGTCGCCTGGAGGCGGCCAACATACTCGCGGGCGCGTCGGCGACGCGGGCTGCTATTGAGTCTCAACAGTCGGGATGGGCGCGGCTGAGCGACTTCGCACGGGTTTGGCAGCCGTCTCGGCTAAAGGGGATTCAGGTAGAGTCACGTTTTGGCACGCCGTTTCTTACGGCGGGTCAGATGTACGACGTTCGGCCGGTCGCGCGGAAGTGGTTGTCCTTGAATCGGACTCCGGACTCTGAGCAGCGGATCGTTTCGGAAGGTGCCATTGTTGTGACGTGCTCTGGCAACGTGGGGCGAGCCACGGTGGCGCACGCGGCCACGGCAGGAGTTCTGGTTTCACACGACCTCCTTCGTGTAGAGCCAAAATCAGAGAACTGCGCTGGGTGGTTGTACGCCTACCTTCGAGCACCGACGGTGCGGCGGATGATGAAGTCCACGGACTACGGACAGATCGTTAAGCATCTGGAGACACAACACCTGGACGAATTGCCGGTAGTCTTTCCGCCAGACGTGATGCTATTACGAGAATGCGATAGGAGATTGAGGCGAATTATCGCTTGTCGCAATGAGGCTGTACACAAGAACCGAGAGGCGGAGACGCTGTTTGGAAATTGTTTTCCAGGTTTGCGGGACACGGGTAGTCAGGCGGGCTTTGTTGTGAGCGCGCGGGACAAGATGTTTGGATCGCGGCGGAGGTTTGATGCATGGTACCATAATCCACGCAAGGAAGCGATCGAGCGTTGCTTGCGGCAGTACAGCCGAGAATGGGTGACACTCGAGGAGGCGGGTTGTGACATTTGGCTTCCCAATCGGTTTAGGCGCATTCCGGCTGAGAGCGGTGCGCTCTTGGTCGACAGTTCACAGATCTTCGAGATCAACCCCGACTATGGGAAGCGGATATCGCCGTCTGGTATTTCTGACAAGGAGGGCGGCACTGTTCAGCCGGGTTGGCTCATGATGGCGCGCTCGGGCCAGATCTACGGACTCATCGGTTCGGTTGCGTTGGCGACGGAGCTGCACAGGGGGAAGGTGGTTTCGGACCACGTGACGAGAATCGTACCAGGCGGTGGGCTGGAGGCGGGTTACGTTTACGTAGCAATGGGACATCCCGTCCTGGGTCGCTGGCGGGTGAAGGCTCTGGCGTGGGGCTCCAGCGTCCCGTGCATCGAGGTTGAGGATCTGAGGGCATTTGGGATTCCGCGGCTGGATTCGACGTTGGAGCGTGAGATTTCGAAGGCGGCCAGTGAAGCATTCGCGCTCTGGATGGAGGCCGATCAACTTGAGGAGGAGCTCGCAAGCATGGCGGAGGAGGAGGTGGAGGAGTTTGCGAGGGGAGTTCGTCGTGGAGGGCCGGCAGACTCGGCGTGACGTGGGGTGCGGGCGACGGGGCCCTTGAGTGAGAGAGGCGGGTTGCGACCAAGGGGGTCGGGGAATTCCTCGCGATGGCGGCAGCGGCGGGGTGCCTGGGGAACGGGTCGGGCGCACGTGCTTGCCGCTGGCGACGGGGACCCTCGCACGCGCACTGGGTGATCTGCTCGCGGGGCGGGGCGGGACTGCTCGGCCGGGACGACGACACCGGAGCTCGGGGGGCGGGCGGGGCCCCCGTTGTGACGTGCAGCCTGAACCGGGGGGCGCTCTCGCTGTCTTCCACCCATCGTCCAGGAGATCGAGGTGGGCGGTGTCGGTGCACCCGGACATCGTGGTCGGCTCCGCGTGGGCGTGGGTCAGTCGACGACACGATTCGGTGTCGGCGGGTCGATCAGCGGCAGGGAATTCCGCCCCGGGTGGGGTGGGCGGATTCACCGGAGTTGGAGCGACCCGGCATTCCGCGTCGGCGGCGGCCGGGAGGGAATGGGCACCCGAACCAGGTAGAGGATTACGCATGGACATTCTGGGGCTGAAGCATGAAGTGCCGCGGGGTCCGGTCGGGCAGGTGCACACGCGCGATGGCTACCCGAACATCGCCATGGTCGATCTCGGAAGGGAAGTGAGCGAGACGGTGCGCGCATCGTGGTCCGCACGGCATCCGTTCCAGTCCGGCGGCGCGATCGACAGCGCGTGGCTGCTCCCGTTCATTGGCGCGGGCAGCACGGCGGCCTCGTCCCTGTTCGCGGGGAACGTCTTCCTGGCGACCGCCAATCCCGCGACGCTGATGACCATCGGCGCCGGGGTGGGATCGGCGGTCATGGGGCCGACCGGGATCATCGCGCAGGCGCCGTTCATTGCGGCCAGCTCCGCCCTCATGCCGGTCGTGGCGCCGGTGATGCTCTTCATGACCGTCTCGTCGGCGATGACCGGCGCCCGGCTGGACCGGGTGCAACGGGCTCTCGGCGCGATCTCCGAGGGGCTGGAACGGGTGCGTCACCTGATGGAAGCCGAGGACTACGCCCGGCTCGAGAGCGCCGCCGAACAGCTCGACGAGGTCGGCTCGCAGTTCGAACATGGCCAGCGATTCACCGAGGGCATGAAGATCGTTCTCCTGCTCGCCAAACGTGACGTCAACCGGCTGCGCCGCAAGTTCGGACACCTCGTCATGAGGGAGGTTCGGTCGGATCAGGACGCCAAGTTGGCCGTGTCCGACATCAATCTGTTCGTGCTGTCGACACTCACGGATCTACGGGCCGATGCGCTCCGCCTCCAGTTGACTCTTCAGGATGATCCGCATTACGCGGAGCGTCGAGCGGTGGTGCTGCGCAGGAGAGTCGAACAGTGCGGAAACACGTTCAAGGGAATACTCGAGCGCAATCCGGTGGAGTCGTTCCGGAAGCAGTTGCAGGCCGAGCTGGACGAGCTGGGCTGGTTCTTCCGAGCTCTTGGACGCGGTCGGAGTCTTGCCGGGACAATAGGGGCGGTGGACACCATCCTGGACGAGGACTTCGCCCCGGTAGGGTCGCGCATGGAGCGGTGGGTGAGCGAGCTCGAGTCGTCGTCGGTGGCGGGCCGCGAGGAGGCCATCGTGATCTACCGCGAACGGGACGGCGGGCGGGACTTGAAGGCTCACCACACTCGGGACCTGCGATTGGTACAGACGGCTGCCTGAGGAACGTCCTGCTGCGCGGAGGCACGCTCGCCGCCCGCTCGGTTCCTGCGTGGGTCTCAGCATCTCTTGCCTGTCACTTGCCGACAACGACTGGAACGGAGCCTCAGCCATGCGCGACAGTCGGCTCACGGCTTCGGCCATTCCAATGCGGCATGGTCGCCCGCGCCACCGCGAGCTCGCAGACGTCCTGGGAAGGCATCCGGCGTGACGCTCTGAGCTGGTGGCTGACTGACCCGGTGAACCATGCGCGACGGGATTCGCCCTGCACTGCAACGGCTCGCCACGCGGCGCGTAGTCGTCCCGGCGGTGCTGGCCGCGCTCCTCTGTCTGGCTGGGTTCCGAGTGGCGGGATGCCCGCCTGGGCGGCCTCGAGCTCCTCGACACCAGGCAGTGGTACACCCCCGAGCAGGCCGCCGCCCTGTTCGGCGCGCTCGATCGGCTCGACTCGCGCGCAAGGGCCGTCTACGCCTGGACCGAGGTGTCGGTCGACCTGATCTTCCCGATTGCGTACGGCCTGCTCCTCGCCGTCGCGCTGCTCCGCCTCTTCGGGGACGCACGGCCGTTCTACCTGCTCCCGATCGCCGGGGCCGGGGCGGACGTCTTCGAGAACATCTCCATCGCGTTGCTGGCCGCGACCTATGACGGCGCGCTGTCGTCCTGGACGAGAGTGGCCGCGGCCTTCACGCTGCTGAAGAGCGTGCTGATCCTGATGGCGCTGATCGCGGCGGCCGGCGGCGTGATTCGATGGCTGTGGGGCGCGCAGCGACCAGCATGAAGACGGTGTGGAGGAGCCGCCCGCGGCGCGAGGATCAGATCGTGCCGAGAGTGATGACGAGTGTCAGGGCCTGCATGGCCGCGAGCATCACGAGAATCCCGAGGGAGAAAGCGAGGAGGCGCGCGATCACCCCGCCCCAGCCGCCGCCGTACACCCGGCGCATCGCCACGCCGAGGTAGAGGAGCGACGCGACCGTCACCGCGGTGGCCACGATGACGAGGGCGACGCCCTCCACCAGCAACGGCGGCAGCCAGACGAAGACGATGAAGGTCCCGTAGTGGCAGCCGAAGGCGAGATGTTCCTGCAGGTACCGCCCCGGGTACAGCAGCTTGAGCAGCATCATCATCCCGATCGGGCTGAACAGGTTCAGGAGCGGGAAGACCAAGTCCATCCGCCGGTTGAAGCTCTGTTGCAGGTCCGGATCGGAGAGGTCGGCGAACCCGAGCGTCGCAGCCAGCGCATCCCGTTGCTCCTCGCCTTGGCCGGCGAGCATCTCGTCGAGCTGGAAGGTGCCGATGAGATTCATCGCCGCGATGACGACCGCACTCGCCACGACGTAGAGCCGCACGGGCGAGGTGTAGGGGCGCCGCCGGCCGGCGGAGTACTCGACCGTGAGCCACCCCGGAGAAAAGAACAGCCGCGGAAGGGTTCGAAGCAGTCGGATGTCGAGGTCGACGATCTGACCGACGATGTCGCTGAACCACTGCCGGAAGTGCAGCAGCGGAGCGCGCTTCTCTGCGCCGCAGTCGGCGCAGAACCTGCCCGTGACCGTCGCGCCGCACTCCAGGCACGTTCCTGCACCGTCGTCGCGGGGAAGCTGGTGGGCCGGGCTCGGATCCGCCATCGTTCCGAATCACCCGGAATGGCGCTCGGGACTCGCCTTACCGCGGAGTCGGTCCCGGGCGCTGTACCGCGCCGCCGATTCGCCCTTGCCGCGTGGCCCGCGGAGATGACCGGCCGGTTGGTCCAGAAGATGTCGATGCCCCCGAGGCTGTTGTCGTCGCGGTTCGAGAACCACGTGAAGGTGGCGCCGTCGGGCGGGAGGGCCGGGCACATGTCCTGCCCCGGGGTGTTCACGTGGGGCCCCAGGTTCACGGCGGGTCCCCAGCTGTTCGGGCCGGTCTGCATGGCCGACCAGATGTCCATGCCGCCCTGGCCGCCGGGGCGGGCCGAGGTGAAGTAGACGCGGCCGCTGGCGTCCTGCGAGAAGTGGAACTCCTCGGCCGCGGTGTTGATGTTGGGGCCCTGGTTGACGGGCTCCTGCCAGACGCCGTCGGCGTCCTGCCGCGAGCACCAGATGTCGGACCCGCCGTAGCCGCCCTCGCGCCGCGAGGCGAAGCACAGCGTCTCGCCGTCGGCCATGATGGCGGGGCAGTGCTCGTTGCCGGCGTCGGTGCTGATGGGATAGGGGAGCAGCTCGGGGGTCGTCCACGCGCCCTCGACCTTGCGGGTGACGAACAGGTCGCTGGCGTTGCGGGGCTCGCTGGTCGCGAGCCGGTCCGACTTGAAGTAGATGGTGTTGCCGTCGGCCGTGATCCACGGCTCGCGGTCGTCGCCGAGCCGTAGCGGGTCGACCTCGGTGGCGGGGGCCGAGTTGACGGGCTGCCCCATGTTGACGGGGGTGTTCCAGCGCCCGGTGTCGGCGTCGAACGTCGCGATGTAGAGGTCCTTGGGGTCGCCCGGCGCCGCGCCGAGGTCCTCGCGGGCGCTGCAGTAGACCATGGTGCCGTCGGCCGCGAACGACAGCTCGCCCTCGGCCCACAGCGTGTTGATGGGCTCGCCGAAGTTGTGCACGGCCCGCTCGACCCAGCTCTGCTGCGCCGCCGCGGGGACGGCCGCGGCCAACGCCGCGGCGGCGATTGCGATTGCCCACGACACGCCGGTCATCCGCCTGCTCATATCCGTTCTCCTCACTCCACTCCGCCGTCGTTGTTCGTCGCGCCGGCGCTACTGCCCCGGCGGCCGCCTGATCTCTATCGTGGCGGTCAGCCACTGGTCGGCGGCGGGGAGCTCCCACGACGCGGGGCCGGTGGGGCCGGCGGTCCGGTGACGCGTGTCCGACACCGCCAGCGCCACCGCGCGGTCGGTGTCGCACCCGGCCATCGGCGGGCCGCAGCCGTCGGGATCGTCCGCGGCGGTGGGAAACGAGAGAAAGTTCACGCGTTGCCCCGGCGGCACGTCGGACATCGCCTCCGCCTCGCGGACGAACGCCCCCGCCTCGTCCAGCTCGACGACGGCGATCCGCAGGGCGCGGGACCCGTCGCGGGTGGTCTCGACCACCGGCGCCGTCACCGTGTCCGCCGACCCGCGCTGCTGGTTCGACGAGCCGATCGGCTCGTTCGCGTCGACGTTCGAGTATCGCAGCACGGTGGCCGCCGCCTGCCGGCTGCCGCCCCACGAGAAGGTGGCGGCGGATTCCGAGCCGTCGGCAATCTTGTAGAAGACGGCCATCTGACACGAGGTTCCCTGCCCGTCCGCCTGGCACATGGCGTCGTTGAAGCCGCGGAAGCCGAGCACCGGCGTCCATCCCTCGGGCCCCGAGGTGTTCGGGTTCCCGGGGGCGCCGAGGATGGCCACGAGGAGGTCCCCGCTCCCGTTCTCTCGCGTCGGGATCGAGATCGAGACCTCCCCCGCGCCGGCCTCGCCGGTCTGGCCTATGCCGGCGCTCTCGAAGTTCGGCGTCGGCCCGCATCCGACCACGAGGAGGCTGGCCAGGACACCGGCACACGATGCGAGCCGGTGAGGCCGCGCGAGCGCATGACGGGCCAGACAGGTTCCCAGACGATGGTCGGTACTAGCGCGCTTTCCGGTCATGCTGCCCCCCTCCCGGTCATCCCGCTCTCCCTGGAACCCCGGCTCCCCGCTGCCTCGAACCGGACGGAACGCCGGTCGTCTTCACGCGGGACGGGCCCCAGGCGGCGCGGTGCGTCGGATTCGCCCCACGATAGCGACACCAGGGGCGATCGTCAAACCCGAACCGCGGCGCGGGAGCGCCCCGCGGCGGTTTCCGGGCCGAAGTCGCCCCGGCGGCTCGAACCGGACGACGGGCGCGCCCACGCGGCGGGCGCGCGACGCCGCGGGTCAGGGGCCGGCCAGGGCGCGGGTGACGGTCCAGTAGACGCCGACGGCGGCGATGCCCAGCGACAGCGGCACCACCGCGGCGCGGCGGTACCACGGGGCGTGGCGGGCCCAGCCGAGGACGGCGAAGAGCCCCGCGATGACCGCGAGCTGCCCGCCCTCGACCCCGAGGTTGAAGCTCATCAGCGCCGAGGCGAACTCGCCGCGGGGCAGCCCCAGCTCGGCGAGCACGCCGGCGAACCCCAGTCCGTGCAACAGCCCGAACCCGAAGACGAGGGCGAGCCGCCACGGCTTGAGCTCGCTCGTCACGATGTTCTCGATGGCGACGTAGGCGATGGACAGGGCGATCAGCGGCTCGACGACGCGGGCCGGCAGCGAGAGCACCCCGACCATGCTGAGCCCGAGAGTGATGGTGTGGGCGACGGTGAACGTGGTCACTTGCGCCACCATCGGGGCCAGACGGGTGCCGAGGAGGAAGATGCCCACCACGAACAGGATGTGATCGAGCCCCTTGGGGACGATATGGGTGAACCCGAGGCCCAGGTAGGTGCCCACGACCTGCCACCGGGTCGGCGGCGTCAGCTCGCCGAGCAGCATCGGCTCGGTCTCGTACTCGCCGACGTTCCAGTAGGTGATGACCTCGTCGCCGCGGTCGCGGATGAGCAGCGGATACGGATCCATGATGAGCCCGTAGGCGAAGCTGAAGGTCTCGGCTCCGGGCGGCACGCGGCCGTCGAGCCGCATCACTCCGAGCTGCGTGCCGTCGGGCGCGGTGGGGCCGTCGTCGGCGGGCGGCGCGTAGGTCGCGGAGATCGGTGCGCGCTCGCCGTCGAAATACAGGTGCACCCACTCGGCGAAGGTCGGCTCCATCCGGACCAGCCGCTCGTCCCGGTCCGGGGGGTCGAGCCGCCCCGAAATTCCCAGGCCCGAGAACGGCTCCACCCGCATGAGCAGCCAGCCGGGGTCGTTCATCACCTCGATGCGGAACGTCCCGTCGCTCTCGAAGGTGACGTGCACCTCGGTCAGCTCGAGCTCGTGCGCCCGCGCCGATTGGCCCCAGGCGCCCCAGACGACCGCGGTCGTCGCGACCGCGGCCAGCCAGCGCCGCCTCACCGCAGCTCGCGCGGCAGGGCCTCGCCCTCCAGCAGCAGGTAGAGGTGGGCCTCGAGCTGCTGCATGCCGGCCTCGCCGTCGAACGACATCTGTCCGTCGCCGTCGACGTCGAAGCCCTCCGCGATCTGGTAGGCGAGGGCGCGGACGCGGGCCACGAGCGGCGCCGCGCGGCGGATGGAGACGGCGTCGGCAAGCTGCCGGGCGAGCCCGGCGGCCTGACGGGCGTTGGCGAGCAGGCCGGCCGCGATGGCCGAGACGTGTCCGGCGTGGGTCCGCAGGTTGTCCGAGGCCCCGCCCTCGGCGGCCGCCCGCTCGAGGTGGCTGACCAGCGCCTCGACGGCGGGGATCACCCCGAACCCGAGGCCGGGTCCCGACCCACCCTCGGCCGGCTCGAGCAGGTGGAGCACGTGCCCGGCGTGACGGCGCATGGCGGCGTAGTCGCTCAGGTCGCCGGCAGCGAAGTTGGCGTGCAGCACCAGGGTGCCGATCTCGGCCGCGGCGGTGGCAGCCAGGCTCCGTCCCCCCGGCGCGCCGGGGAAGGCGTAGGCGACGTGCCCCACGTGGGCGGGCGCGTCCCCGCCGGGCAGGGCGGTGGCCTCGCCGTTCGGCACGTGCTTCTCGATCATCCGGCGCCGCACGACGCCCCCGTAGACGTTGCCGGCCGAGTCGACGCCCACGCCCTCGGCGCCGCTGTGCTCGATGGCCGTCGGCTCGAGGTCCTCGATGAGGTACTCGACCGACCCGTCGCGCGCGCTCCCCACCCGGATGCCCTTCTTCCAGCCCGGGTTGTCGGTGCCGTACGACTCCGAGTCGGCCACGTAGATGCGGTCGTCGGCGCCGATGGCGATGCCGCTGGGCCGGCCGAACTGGTACCAGACGTCGAGCAGCGTCCCTTCCTGGTCGAAGATCTGGATGCGGTTGTTGGCGCGGTCGCCCACGAAGACGCGGCCCTCGGAGTCGAGGGCGACGGCGTGCGGCACGTTGAACTCGCCGGGCCCCGAGCCGGTGCCGCCCCACGACAGGAGGAACGTGCCGTCAGCCGCGTACTTGGTGACGCGGTTGGCGCCGGACGCGAAGCTGTGCCCCTCGGGGATGAAGATCTCGCCCCCGGGGGCGACGGCGACGCCGGTCGGCTCGTTCAACAGCGGCGGGTCCCCCGCCGTGCCCCGCTCGCCGATGGTCATGAGGCGGTTGCCCTCGGCGTCGAACTTCACCACCTGGTGCCCGCGCTGGTCGGCCACCCAGACGTTGCCGTCGACGTCGACGTCGATGCCGTGCGGGAAGTCGAACAGCCCCGAGCCCCAGCTCGCGAGGAGCCGGCCCGACGGGTCGAGCTTCAGCACCGCCGGCTCGGTGCGCCCCGTGCACGAGTTCTGGAGGCAGCGGCTCAGCAGGTAGATGTTGCCGTCGGGCCCCTCGTCGGCCCCGATGAACGACGCCCGCTCGTCGTAGGCGCCGGGCACGTAGGGGTCGGGCAGCTCGCCCCACGGGTGCACCCGGGCGTAGGGGTTGGGCAGGTCGTTGGTCGGCGCCACCCGGGTCTGGTCCCGGAGCTGGGCGCCCGCGGGTGCGGCGGCCGCCGCGAGCAGCAGAGTGCCGGCCAGCGCGCCGGTGGTCAACGCGGCCATCCTGCCACCGGTCATCGGAGAAGGCATCAGTTGCCTCATGAGCTGTCCTCCCTGGTTGTCGACGGACGGCGTCGTCGGCCGCCGCGGCGCCTCGAGCACGCCGGCCGTCCGCGCCTGCCGGTCTTCCGTCTTCCCTGCCGCGAGGCTCGGACCGCCTTCCGGCCGCCTGCCTCGTTCGCCGCCCGCCCGCAACGGAAGCTCACGTCGTCGGATCGCTCCCGCCGCACTCCGACGGAATCGGCGCTTCGGCGCCAGCCCGCCCATCGCCTTCGGCTCCGCTTGGCGCCCGACCACCCTCCCGGGAGTCCGCGCCGTTCCAGGGCGCAAACTGCTGGCCCCGGCCGCCCGTCAACTGTAACATCGGCCCCCAGCAGGACGCCGAGTCGTCCGGAGGAGGCACCCGATGTCACGAAGCACCGTCACGAAGCTCGCCGCCGGCGCGGCGCTCGCCGCCGTTCTCGGGGTGGGCATCGCACTGTCCGCCCAGGAGCCGTCGCCGCTGTTCGAGCTGTCCCGGCGGCCCACGAGCACGATGTCCAACCCCTACCGCCTGATCGAGAACTGGCCGACCCTGCGTCCGGGCATGGAGTGGGGCGCCGCCATCGGGCTCATCCCCGACGGCACCGGCGGCACGTGGATGATGTTCCGCTCCGAGCCGCCCATCAACTACATCAACGCCGACGGGCAGATCGAGAAGAGCTTCGGCGACGGTCTGATCGTCCAGGCCCACGGCTTCTGCATGGACGGCGACGGCCACCTGTGGGCCGGCGACAGCGGCCCGTTCGGCGACGATCCCTCGACGGCGGGACGCGGCTTCCAGCTCCACAAGTTCAGCCAGGACGGCGAGCTGCTGATGAGCCTCGGCCAGGCCGGCGTGTCGGCGGCGGGCGAGGACACCTTCATCGGCCCCACCGCCTGCGCGATCGCGCCCAATGGCAACATCATCGTCGCCGACGGGCACTGGCCGCGGCCCTCCGACGCGCAGCAGGACGGCGACCGGCTGGTGGAGATCACCACCGACGGCGAGTTCGTGCGGGCGGTGGGGCGGCTGGGGCTCGGCCCCGGCGAGTTCATGGGGCCGCACGCGCTGGCGTTCGACTCAGAGGGACGGCTCTTCGTCGCCGACCGGTCGAACAACCGCGTCCAGGTTCTCGACCGGGATCTGAACTTCGTCGACGAGTGGCGGCACTTCGGCCGGCCCAGCGGCATCACCATCCTCGCCGACGACACGATGATCGTGGCCGACTCCGAGTCGGGGGCGTCGATCCCGGGTCCCCCGGTCGCGCCAGACGGGCCCGGACGATCGCCGCGCAACCCGGGCTGGCAGGTGGGCATCCGCATCGGCAGCGCGACGGACGGGTCGCTCCACCACTTCATCCCGGGCACACGCCCGGAGGGAATGGCGGCCGACGAGGCCGGCAACATCTTCGCGGGCCTGACCAGCGGCTGCGACGTCAGCCCGTCCGGCGGCTGCCTGCAGAAGTGGGTGCCGAGGTAAATCCGCCGACACACCCGCCGCGGCTCAAGCGACGCCCACCGTCCAGGGAGTCCGCTTGAGCCAAGGCGGTTAGTTTGCCGTGAAAGTACACGGTCGTGAAGACACACAACTACCGACGCGACGGGGGGCCGCAAAAGGAGCGGCGGTTCATGCGCTACGTGGCGACGCTCGCTCTCGAGGCTGCCCATGTGGCCTTCGACGGCGTAGCGTGCCGTGAGCGCGGGTAGAGTACCGTACTCTCATGCGCTCGGGGGCGGCCGCGCGAAGCGTGGCCATGAGCGTTTGGTTAGGGCGACGGTCGCCGGACGCCGAACGCGGTCATGTCGATGCGCCGCTGGCCGTTCATCTACTTACTCGATAGATTCCGCCAGCGCACGCATTGCGGGTTGCTGCCTGTCCAACTGACTCTGGTTCACCATGACCTGCCTGCCGGCTACGAACTTCAGGCCGGCTGACAGCACACAAATTGGTATTCCGAACGAGGTCGAAACGACCGAGGCGGTGTTCGCGTCAGGCACTTCCGCCTGGAACATCGCCTCAAAGTCCCTCCGGCGACCTGGAGCAGAGGAGCCGTCGGGAACTGCACGTGAAACAGATTCGGGTTCGAACTCCATACACTCCAAATCTCATCGCCGATTTCCTGAACGACCGACCTGAACGCCTTGGCTGACCGAATGTACTGAGTCAAGCGATTGCCGACATAGCTGTATATGCGGGGAACACGCATGCGGAATTGTTCAGCGTTGATGAAGTACTGCGACTGTTGAGCTCCCGGCCGGCGCGCAATCCCGTAGACCAGTGCCAAAACGGCTCTTACCGCCCTGCGGGAGGCACCGTCAGCGGAAAACGGCACAATCAACCTGTCCGCAGCGGACAAAGCGAGTTCGGTGTATATTCCGAAGCTTGGATTGCAGTCGAGAAACACCGTCGTGCTTTCCTGACCCGTAGCTTTCTTGATGTCCTCAATCAGATCACTGGCCCACGTATGTACCGCCCGCCAGGCGTCCGGCGGGCCGGGGTTGGTTGCGGCAAGCACGCGGGATGCCTGGATTTCGAGCTGTTCATCTCCGGCCACAAGGTCGATGTTCGTGGGAACGTGCTGGTTTCTGGACGACACGCGGGTGACGTAACTCAGGCCGGTGTGGGGATCCAAGTAGGGACTCGTGATTCGATCCTCGATATATCCGGAGATCGTTCTTGGCGGGGTCCGACTCGATAGATCCTCCAGCACAACTTCGCCGGCCTCCATGCCGCCGAGAAGCATGCCGGAAGAGTTGGCTTGCGGACAAAAGTCCACAACCAGCACGCGCTCCGCTGGGTGTACACGGGCGTACTCGCAGGCCAACTGAAACGTCAGATAGCTCTTCCCCACGCCTCCCTTGTTGTTCCATATCGCGTATGTCGCCATGTGCCGCATCCTCCTCGATGCGGTGCATCGTAGCAGGTCGCCGGGCCATATTGTTATCGCCGCTGGGTCACGTCGTCGACGGTCGGGGTCCCATCGTCCATCCCAGGGCACCGGTACAGGCGACACCAACTCGATCATCGCGAGTTGTGCACCGGTGACCTCGTCCGCCAGTTTAGATTTAGAACGCACCGAGTCGCACGGGACAGTCCTCGTGTCGGCCCACTCGTTGATCGCCGCGATCCGTACTTCTCCTGCGTCGGCAGCGGCACGGATCATTCGCCGGTCTAACCGGCGAGTGCAACACAAGCCGGTGCGACGGACGCCCGCGGAGATGGGTCCGCGCTAGCCCGGAGAGCGTCGCCTATGGCTCCGCTCGCCGCCCAACCAACCCCGCTGGGAGTCTGCACCGTTCTACGGCCTAGACTCCCAGCGTGGCCTACGGCGAGTCGTCCCCGGCGAACTCTGCCGCCGCGCGCGCGGCGGCCATCTCCCCGTACTCGGCGTCGTCGAGATACGTGATGCCGATCCAGGCGTGCGACATCTCGTCGACGCCGCGGGCGCCGAACACCACCCACTGGTCGGGGTCGGGGTTGATGCGGTTGGCGGCGGTGTTGTCCCACTTCGCGCGCAGCATCAGCACCGTGCCCTTGGGCAGCAAGGGCTGGGCGTCATCGTCGTAGATGTAGGCGATCTGCCAGTTGTGGTCATAGCGGTTGACGTTGCTCAGCAGCTCGCGGCGGCCGTCGGGGTAGAGCGCGGTCATCGACATCTCGGTGCCGCGCATGTGCATGTGGGGCCGGAAGCTCTGGATGAGGGCCGGCCGGTCCATGACGTACTGGTCCTCGAGCACGAGGTGCCCGTGCGGCGGGATGAGGATGTCGCTCGCGCGCAGCCGCTCGCGGTGGGTGCCGTCGACGTAGAACTGCCGCTCGCCAGCGGTGATCTTGTCGGGCTCCTCGCCCTCGGGATAGAGCCACACGCCGACCTCGGCGACCTCCGTCACCGGCTCGCCCACCGGGAAGTAGTGCAGGCTGAAGCGGAGGGTGGCGGGCCCCGGCGGCAGGAGCTTGCCGACCCCCTCGGGCAGCAGGTCCCACCGCTTGCCGATGCCCATGCCGACGACATGGGTCCGCACCGACTCCTCGCCCTCGGCCGGCGTGCTCCGCAGGCTGGCGTGCCCGTGGTGCGTGACCTTGATGCCCACCGGGTAGGAGGGCTTGAACTCGGCCGCGCGGATGTAGCGGGGCTCGTCGAAGCCCTCGAACTCGATCTCCGGGTTCCACCACTGGTCCTGGCCGTTGGCCAGCACGTCGTAGGGGGTCGAGCGCACGACGAAGTCGGGCGGCCGGCCCAGCATCGCCTCGACCTCCCAGGCGTCGGCGCGCGGGAACTCGAGCGGCTCGGGCAGGTCGGCGCGGTCGCCCTCGGGCGCGCCGGCGTCGACCCACCGGACCACGGTGTCGATCTCGCCGGGCGTCAGCGAGATGTCGTTCTTGTAGTCCTGGATGCCCACCGTCGTGTCGAGGTGCCAGGGGGGCATGAGGCGCCGCTCCACCCGGTCGCGGATGCTGCGCGCCCACGGTCGCGCCTCGCGGTAGGTGAGCAGCGACATCGGCGCGATGCCCGCCGGCTGGTGGCACTGCTGGCACGACCGCTGCAGGATGGGCGCGACGTCGCGGCTGAACGTGGGCGCCGCGTCGGCCGTCGCCCCCGGTGCCCCGGCGCCGCTGCTCTGCGCGCGGGCCTGGTCTGCGCCTGCCAGCAGCATCGCCGCCGCCAGCCCGGTGAACGCCGCCCGACTCCAGCTCCCGAACGTATTCGACTTGGCCATGATCGTCTTCTCCCCGCGCGGTCCCGACCGGCGGTCACGGCGAAACCGTGACCGGCACGAACCCGTTGGTCCAGCAGCACTGGAACTCGAAGTCCCGGATCACGTTGAACGCGAGCACCCGCAACAGATAGTCGCCGGGCGCGGAGAACGTCGCGGTGGTGGCCACCCGCGCCCCGCCCGCCTCGGCCCAGGCCCCGGGCTCGACGCTGACCGTCCGCTCCGCGAACGCGACGTCGCCGGGCCCCTGGTGCTTGAACCACTTTACGTTGATGGGGCGCTCTCCGCCCGCCTCCGCGTCGCGGGCCACCCAGGCGGCGAGATCGAGGGGCTCGCCCACCGTCGCGCGCCGCTTCTCGGCGGCGGTGATGCCCCGCGGCCCGCGCCCCTCCGGCCCGTCCGGCGCGAGGCGCAGCCGCGGCGAGACGCTCGACCGCCCCGGGAACTCCCAGCCCGCCAGCTCGTAGGCCGAGCTCGTCAGCCGCCCCGGCACCGACAGCGTCTGCCCGTGGGCGCGCAGCGTCCACACCACGTCGCGGCTCCCGAAGTCGGCCGGCACCGTGACCGTGAACGCGCCCCCGTGGCGCCGGTCGTTCTCGGGAACGGGCTCGAACCGGGTCGGCTGCCCCCCGTCGAACTCGGCCGGCTCGATGAAGTTCCCGGGCCCGAGGGGAATCTCCAGCGTCTCCTCGGTGTTGACGTTGAAGTAGCCGAACGACAACTCGAAGGTGCCGTCGGGGTTCCGGTACCACCCCTCGAATATCGGCACCACGGGGCCGCCCGACGGTCGAAGGAGCTGCAGCTCGAACTGCGTCTCGCCGGGGTTGGCCACCCGCCGCTCCGACGCCCGTTGCGCCGCCGCGTCCGGGGCGGCCAGTGCCGCGGACGCGGCAAGAGCGACCGCCGCCAGTGCTGTCGGTCTCATCTGGGTTCCAGGGCGCCTCCGTCCGTCTGGAGACTCTCTCCCGCAACCCCGAATCATAGCGCATCCGAGTGGGTCGGGCGTATCGCTGCGGGCCGGGCGCCGCCGCTCTAGTCGTTCTCCGCCGGGGGCCGGAGCTCGCCGGTCGCGAGTCCCCCGTCGCCGTCGGCGTCGAGCGTGCGCAGCGCCTGGGCGGCCGCATCGATCTCGGCCTCGGAGACCGCGCCGTCGCTGTCGGCATCGAGCGCGGCCATGAGCGGAACGGCCGGCTGCGCAGGCGGGCCGCCGCCCCCGGCTCCCGGCCGCCCGTCGGCTTGGCCCCGCTCGGGGTCGCCCGGCCCCTCGGCCTCCGCCGTCATCAACGCCAGGATCTCTGCCTCGGTGGCCGCGCCGTCGCCGTCGGCATCGGCGCGGGACACGAGGCTCCGGAACTGCGACGCCAGCTCCTCGCCGGCGAGGGCGCCGTCGCCGTCGGTGTCCATCGCCATGAACGCCGCCGTCGCCTCCTCGGGCGTCCGCGCCGGGCCGCCGATGGGGCCGCCCCGGCGGGGAGGCCGCAGCTCGGCCGCCGACAGCCGTCCGTCGCCGTCGGCGTCGAGCGAGGCGAGCGATTCCGCGGCCGCGTCGATCTCGCCGGCCGAGATCGTGCCGTCCTCGTCGGTGTCGAGGGCACGGAAGGCCGGCAGCCGGCGCAACGCCTCGTCGCCGTCCACGGCCCCGGGCGGGCCGCCGCCGGGCTCCTGGTCCGCCGCGGCGCAACCGTGCAGCCCCAGCGCCGCCGCCAACGTCGCCGCTCCGAACGTCAGGCCCCGCAATCGCATCGTCGCCTCCCGTGGGGCTCCCCACCGCGGGGCTCGGCCGTTCGGGCGCGACACTCCACTCCCGGCCGAGCTCCACGCCGAGCTGCCGTTTGCCGGTCACCGCCGTCGGTTCATCGGCGCGCCGCGCGCGACGGCTACACCCGCCCGAGCCCCCAGCCGAGGGACCCGTCCTCCAGCTCCTCCAACGTCCGGCCGAGCACGATGTCAAAGTGGGCGGTCAGCTCGCCGATCTTCGACCCGGGCAAGGGATTGAAGTCGACGAGAATCGTCTCCTTCGCCACCGGATCCTGGATGCGCCGCGTCAACCCGTCCCGGGCGTTGTCGGGGTGGCCGTTGACGAGCATCTGCGACGTGAAGACCCGCTCCCCGTTTCGGCTCACCCCGAAGTGGATGTGAGGGGTGCGGAACGTGTTGCCGACAACGTACGGCACCGGCTTGATGGTGCGGAAGTAGTACTCGCCCCTCACGTTCGTGAGGAAGCGGCCGTACCCCTGGAAGTTCGCGTCGGGCGCATGCTCGTCGTGGAGGCCGCGGCTGTGCCGGTAGTTCTGGTTCGCGTCGCACTGCCAGATCTCGACGAACGCGTTGCGCAGCGGCGTCCCCGCCCGGGTGGTGACGGTGCCGGTGAGGTGCGTGACCTCGCCCACCGCCGGCGTGATCGAGTCGTTGACGATGAGCAGGTCGTTGTCGGTGTCGAGGGGCATCACGTCGGGGTAGAACGGCCCCTCGAGCGAGCGGCTGCTCGGCGTCGCCGTCAGCTCCTGGGCGAGCACCCCCGGCGTCCACAGGGCGGCGGCGCTCACCGCGCCCGCCCGCAGCGCCTGCTCGAGGAAGACGCGCCGCGGCAGTCCGCGGCCGGGCCGCCGGTCACCGCGCGGGAACGGACGAATCGGCTGGGTCATGGTCTTCTCCTCCACGCGATTCCCGTTGCGCCGACCGCTCTCCGGCCGCGACCGGCGGCCCCGGCCAGCGGGCGAGCCCGCCGACGAGGAACGCGGCGGTCAGGCCGAAGTGCCAGGCGGTGCGCAGCGACGGCTCCCAGAGCGGAAGCGCAAGCCAGACGGCGGCGCCGACGACGCACGGCAGACGGCTGCCGCCCCGCGCGCGCCACACCATCAGCGTCACGCCGGCGAGCCAGAAGACGAGCGTCACGAGGTCCCGTTCGGTCAATGTCGACTACTCCTCGACGACGCAGACGGGTACGCCTGATCGTGTTGCCATCATAGCTCCGCCGGGCGGTGCCCGCTAGCGCCGGGGTCCGCGGGGCGGTGTCCGCTGGCGTCGGATACGACGACCTCGCTTCGCACCCGCCCTCGAGGCTCGCGTCGCCGGGCTCCTCTCGCCGGGCGCAACCTGTTTCCACTGGGCGACACGTGGATGGCATCACCCCACCCTTCTCGTACCGGGGCAATGGTCGATCACCAGGTTCGAGTTCCCCGTATCGACATGGTCACACGAAGAACGACCATGTCTCGATCCATCAAGCGGCTCCTCGCCGCTCCCGGCCGGCGCGCGTGGCCGCCAGGCGACCGTTTCGAAGTACAGTATCGGCCCGGCGTTCTCCGCCACGTGAGCGGGACTGCAGGAGAGCAACCGATGAATCGACGATCGTTTCTCGCGACCGGCATCTCCGCGGCGGCGGGCCTGGCGGCCACCGGGTCTCGGGCCGCCGCGCATCCGGCCGGCGCCGGGCGTTCCGGCGGCGCCCATGGCTCGACCGGCCGGCGCTTCGGGCTCGACTACGCCCCGCACTTCGGCATGTTCCGCCACCACGCCGGCGACGATCTCGTCGACCAGCTTCGGTTCATGCACGACGAGGGCTTCCGGTCGCTCGAGGACAACGGCCTGCCCCGGCGCGCCGTCGCGGTCCAGGAGCGCATCGGGGCCGAGCTCGACCGGCTCGGCATGCGGATGGGGGTGTTCGTGGCCCACACCGCGTGGGGTGCGGTGTCGTTCGCCTCCGGCGACCCGGACGTGCGCGAGCAGATTCTCGGCGACATCCGGCAGGCGGTCGAGGTGGCCGGGCGGGTCGGCGCGCGGTGGTGCACCATCGTCCCCGGCGAGTACGACCGCGGGGTCGAGCGCGCCTACCAGACCGCCACGGTCATCGACAACCTGAAGCGGGCGGCCGAGATCTGCGAGCCGGCGGGCCTGACCATGGTGCTCGAGCCGCTGAACCACTGGGCGAACCACCCCGGCGTGTTCCTGACCGGCATACCCCAGGCGTACCAGATCTGCCGGGCGGTGGGCAGCCCGTCGTGCAAGATCCTCGACGACCTGTACCACCAGCAGATCACCGAGGGCAACCTCATCCCCAACCTCGATCGCGCCTGGGACGAGATCGCCTACATCCAGGTCGGCGACAACCCCGGCCGCAACGAGCCGACCACGGGCGAGATCAACTACCTGAACGTGTTCCGCCACCTCAAGGGCAAGGGCTACGAGGGCATCGTCGGCATGGAGCACGGCAACGCCGGCGAGGGGCGGGCCGGCGAGCGCGCGGTCATCGACGCCTACGTGGCCGTCGATCAATAGGCGCCGCCCGCACTTCAACGAGGGGAGTCGTCAAGATGCCGCAACCGCGTTTCTCCGTCCCGGCCCTGCTCGGCGCCGCCGCGGCCGCGTCCTTCGCCCTGCACGCGGTTCCCGCGCAGGCCCAGCCCGCCGGTGATTTCGTGCCGGTCACCGACGAGATGCTCCAGAATCCCGATCCGGCCGACTGGCCGATGTGGCGCCGCACCCTCGACGGCTGGGGCTACAGCCCCCTCGACCAGGTGGACCGCGACAACGTCGGCGAGCTGCAGATGGCGTGGTCGCGCGCCCTCCCGCAGGGCACCCAGGAGGTCACCCCGCTCGCCTACGGCGGCGTGGTGTACATGCCCACCCTCACCGACATCATCCAGGCCCTCGACGCCACCACCGGCGACCTCATCTGGGAGTACCGCCGCGACCTGCCCGACGACGTCTACGAGTTCGTCGGCGGCAACTCGCGCAGCATGCGGAACATCGCCATCTACGACCGGCAGATCATCAACGTCAGCGACGACGACTATGCCTACGCGCTCGACGTCGAGACCGGCGACCTCGTCTGGGAGACGCAGATCTTCGACTACCGCGAGACACCCGCCGGGCACAGCTCGGGACCCATCATCGCCGACGGCCGGGTCATCTCGGGCCGGAGCTGCCGGCCGGCCGGGGGGCCGGAGTCGTGCGTCGTCGTCGCCCACGACGCCCGCACCGGCGAGGAGCTGTGGCGGCGGCGCACGGTGCCGGCCCCCGGCGAGCCCGGGGACGAGACGTGGGGCGGCGTGCCCTACGAGCGCCGGGTCCACGTGGGCTCGTGGATACCGGCGAGCTACGACCCCGAGCTGCGGCTCATCTATCAGGGGACGTCGGTCACCTCGCCGGCCCCCAAGTTCATGCTCGGCGGGGTCGAGAACACGCACCTCTACCACAACTCGACGCTGGCCCTCGACGTCGAGACCGGCGAGATTCGCTGGTACTACCAGCACCTGAACGACCACTGGGACCTCGACCACCCCTTCGAGCGCCTCCTCGTCGACACCGCCGTCGCCCCCGACCCCGACGCCGTGAGCTGGATCAACCCGCGCGTGCAGCCCGGCGAGGTCCGCCGGGTGGTGACGGGCATCCCCGGCAAGACCGGCGTTGTCTACACCCTCGACCGCGAGACCGGCGAGTTCCTATGGGCCACCCCCACCGTTTCGCAGAACGTCATCAACGACATCGACGGGGTCACCGGTGCGGTGACCGAGAACGCCGAGGTCACCTTCACCGCCCTGGGCCAGGAAGTACTCGCGTGCCCCACCTGGGCCGGCGGCAAGGACTGGGAGGCCGGCGCCTACAGCCCCCTGACCAACACCATGTACATGCCGCTGCGCAACACCTGCGCGCGCATGCTCGCCACCGACGACGTCCGCAGCGAGCGGGCGCGTGCCCTGACCGCGGGCGGCCAGGGGGGGCTGGAGATATACGCCCTCGCGGCCCGGCACCAGATCACCCCCGGCGAGGACGACCTCGGCACCGTCTACGCGGTGTCGGCCGAGACGGGCCGCACGGTGTGGCTGCACGAGCAGCGCGCCGCCACCATGTCGGTCATGGCGACCGGCGGGGGACTGGTCTTCGGCGGCGACGTCAACGGCCGGTTCCGCGCCCTCGACCAGGAGACCGGCGCCGTGCTGTGGGAGATCAACCTCGGCTCGCCCGTCGTCGGCTTCCCCATCACCTACGCCGTCGACGGCCGCCAGTACGTCGCCGTCAACACCGGCGCCGGGGGCGGCATCAACCTCCGGATGACGCCGGAGCTGCGCCCCAGCGTGGGCAGCGTGCTGTTCGTGTTCGCGTTGCCGGGTCGCTAGCCGCAGATGCGACGGAGATCGCTCACGCCAAGCTGACAGTCGTTCGGCGGTCGCGGTGGCTGCTGCGGGCGCGGACGCGAAATCGTGACGCAGCCGACTCCGACATCGGCCTCTGTTCAGCGGCTTCCCCCCTCGTCTCGGTGTAGGAGGCGCGGGAGCGTCAAGCGTCGGTCCCAACTCGTCCGGCGTACGGCATCCGGCCACGCTCCGCTGGGTCGAACAGGAAGTGCTCGACTTTCATCGCCAGGAGTCTGCGCCGTAGAACGGCGCGGACTCCTGCAGGGTGGGTTGGGCGCCGAGCGGAGCCGTCAGGCGACGATTGGCGGGCTAGGCCTGCCCTTGCCCCGGATCTCGCCGGCTGGACTTCGTAAATGCGTGCAAGGTCATCCGAATTCGTCCCGCAGTTCGAACGCGAAGGTCATGGCGACGAGCTGGGTGTAGCCATGCCACAGGAGCTGCGCGCCGGGCGGGTCGCGCTTGCGCCCGAGCCAGCCGCCGAGGCGGGCCACCAGACCGACGGCTTCACCAAGGGGCGTCGGCGCCGGCAGGTTGCGGGAGCGGGCGAAGACCGCGAGCACGCGCAACTCGCTGTCGGAAAACAGCAAGTCCGGCGGCAGGTCGGGGGTCTCGCGCCCGAGCTGGACCATCAACTGGATTCGCCACCCCACGACCATCTTGATGGCGATGGCCCGCTCGAGACGCTCCGCCGTGTGGTGCTGCAACTCCTCCACCTTGCAGCCGGACTTGAGGACCCGGAAGTACTCTTCGATGCGCCAGCGCAGGGCGTACCAGCTCAGAATACGCATCGCGTCATCGACGCTGGTCACCCGCAGCGTGGTCAACAGGAACCACTCCAGCGGCTTGACCGCGGGCGGCGGGTGTTCCTCGCGCGCATGGACGATGAACAGCGCCACCGGCTCGGCGCCGGGGCACGGCAGCGTCACCGGCTGGTAGCGCAGGGTCAACTCGGCGTCGCGCTTGGCCCGGCCGGCCTTGGCGGGCTGTTTGCTGGCCTTCACCCGCGCGCTCAGCCGTCCCACCTCGACTGTGGCGGCGCCGCGGGCCGGCGCGTTGCGCACCTCGTCGAACAGACGGCGCGAGACCACGTGCCCGTCGGCCGTCTTCTCCCGGCCGAGGACGCGGTCGACCTTCGCCCGCACCAGCAGGTCGACCTGCGGGGCGTGCGCCCGGCGCTCGACGAACAGGTCGAGGAAGTCGGCCTCGCGGTCCATCGTGCACACGACCCGGGTCTCCTCACCCAACCGCCCGGCCGCCTCCGCGCAGTCGCGCAGCCCCTCCACCCAACGGAACGACTTCCGCTCCTTGCGCGGCTTCGGCCGGCCTTTCTCCTCCGGAGCCGGGGGCTCGGGCGCGTCGAACGCGGCGCGCAGGACGCCCAAAGCCACGCCGTCCGTATTGACCGCCAAGGTCGTCTGCAGGTCCAGGCCGCGCGCCACGGCGCCGGTCTGATTCGAGCCGATGACCCCCAGCCCCTCGGTCCCGCTCCGCCGGGTGAAGTTCAGGCGGGTGCCGTCCTGGATGCACAGCACCGTGTCATGCGCCCGCATCCGCCGCAGCGTGCGCTCGCGATGGGGGGCGAGAATGTTCTCGACCGTCACCGCGCTCTCGGCGGGCTGGTCGATCAGCCGGTAATGTCCCTTCACCGATGCTCTCGTACCGTTCGCGGCGCCGGGCATGGCGCGCTGCGGAGACTCTCCCAGCAGATGGGCGCTCAACACCAGGCGCGCGCTCAGCCGCGCGTCCCCCAGCCGCGCCCCGCCGAACTCGTGGTCCGCCCAGGATGCCGCGTCGAGCCCGTCGCCGACCTCGAGCGACGCCACGCCCGGCGCGGGCGCCTGGAGGGTGTCGCGCCACGCCGGCTCCAACACATACAGATACACGCCCTTGCGCGTTTCCGATGCCGCGTGCGTCCGGTCCTGG
This sequence comes from Vicinamibacterales bacterium, assembly GCA_965207675.1. Classification (GTDB taxonomy): domain Bacteria; phylum Acidobacteriota; class Vicinamibacteria; order Vicinamibacterales; family UBA8438; genus JAJEEA01. The sequence continues at coordinate 205,835 of CBDBMY010000010.1, read as the reverse complement.
CGCCCGCGCCCGCAGGTCGCACCCACGCGGACCCAGTTCGCCGCCCGAAGGCTCGCCCCCGTCTGTGCGGTCTCGTCGACGAACGTCTCCAGCAGCCAGGGCCGATAGCCGTAGAGGCGCTCGCAGTCGTCACCGACCGCCCGGGCGGCCCGGCCCAACACGTGAGAGGCCAGATTGCGGCACGCGACGCCGGGGCGCACCAGCAACCGGCACAGGCCCAGCACCCGGTGCAGGTGGGCGCGTCGGCGCGTGTCGTCCCAGCCGATCCAGGCGTCGCGGTCTCGCAGGCGCCGCGCACTCGCGGCGAACCCCACCCCGCCCAGCCAACCATGCGCCGAGCCTACCAGATAGCGCAGTTGAGGACCGACAAACGGTCCGGCGCCGCGCGGGTGCTCATGCGCCATCAGCGTGTTCCAGATTCGGCGTTGCTCGTCGGTTTCCACCCGCACCAGCGCCAAGTCCCGGACCTCGCCGACCGTGGCCGGCACGTCAACCGCAGGAGCCACCGGCTGCGGAAACACACGCGGCCCCCGCGCACCGCCGCGGGACGGCCGGTCCCGAGGCAGAGAAACGTGGCCCGCCGCCTCGAGGTCGGCCAACGCCGCCGAGCAGCTCGCGCGCTGCCACCGGCCGCGTCCATCGCGGAAATCGAACGCTTCACAGACGCGGTCGGCGACCTGCCCGAGCCCTTGAACGCCCTGCGCTACCGCCCCGTCCAGCACCTCGCGCAGCCGGGCGAGGTCGCCCCGCAGGCTGCGTCCAACCTGTCTCTGAATCTCCATGCCCGCCACCGTAGCGAGGTGGCTTCATGAAGTCCAGCGAAAAGTTACGGGGCAAGGGTAGGGCTAGGCAGGCTAGGCTGGCCGATACGATCGCAGGAAGCTGCGAACGTGGCGCACCGCCAGCGGAATCTTCTCCGGGGTGTCTTTCCAGGGGTACATGCTCAGCTGTCCGTTTGGCGCCAGCATCGCGCTCTCGATCGCGGCATCGTACGAATGTCCCGGGGTATCGTCCGGCAGGACGAGAACCGGCGTCTGACACTGCCTCACGAAGTCCCGCGTCACCGTGAACACGAAGTCAGGGTCAGTGCGGAACAGTCGGTTCAGGAATTGGTCGGCCATTTGCGTCGTGATGTCGGGGTTCCGCTCGACCACTTCTGCACCCCACGAGTTGCTCTGACTCTCATACATGGCGTTCGGCAACTCCGGGCGGAACCCGACCGGCTGCGCCGGCACGGCCGCGACCACGCGATCCGGCGCCCGCTTGATGAGGTTCCAGATGAAGGGTCCCGCAATGCAGAAACCGAGCACCATGAACCTGTCGATCCCCAGGTGATCCATCAGGCCGAGTTGGTCGTCGGTGTAGGCATCCCACGGCCGGTCGACCTCGAGCGGGCCAGTGGACTGCCCGGCTGCGTGGCGCAAGTCCGCGTAGATACAGCGGAACTCTCCGCTGAACGCCTCGATCGTGTTGAAGGGATTGCGGCGCCGGATGCCCTCGATCGTCGAGCCGTTCAACCCCCCGCCCGAGATGAGCAACAGCGGGAAGCCCGACCCTGTCTCCTCATAGCGGATGCGGACATTCCCCCTTTCGTAGAAGCGTCCGCCATCGTCATTGCCGCCCTGCCGCGCGAACAGCGCCCCCGGCGTAGCGGCCATTGCCGCCGCCGCGGCGCCAGTCTTCAGCAGCTTGCGTCTGATCGGGTCCACCATACCTCCTCCTCTCGGCCGTGTTTCGCCTCGATGACACGGCGATCATCATGGGGGACCAGTGTAGCCCATAATGCGGCCCCATCCTCGGTGCCGAGTCGCCAACCGGGAGCTAGTGTCCTGTCCGATAAATGAGTTGACCTAATTGACTTCACACGCTATCGTACACCGCATGGCCCGTCCGGTCTCCGTCCTTGAAGTCACCGACTCCGAACGCGCGGAGTTGGAGCGGCGCCTACAGGCGCCCACCACCGCCGTACGGGACCATCTGCGCGCACGGATCATCTTGCGACGGGTCGCCGGGCTGTCGCAAGAGCAGGTGGCGGCGGAGCTCGGCGTCAGCAAGGCTTGTGTGAACAAGTGGTCGCAACGGTTCGACCGGGAGGGGTTGGCAGGCTTGCAGGATCGGCCCGGTCGGGGGCGGCGACCTTCGATCGCGCCGGAGAAGGTCGAACACGTCATCCTTCGGGCTACCCAGCCGCCCGCGCCCCGGACGCGATGGAGCGTGCGCACCATGGCCGCCGCGGCGGGGCTGTCGCCGGACAGCGTCCACCGGATCTGGCGCGCCAACGACATCAAGCCGCATGTGGTGAAGACCTTCAAGGTGTCCAACGACCCGCGGTTCGCGGAGAAATTCTGGGACGTGATCGGCCTGTATCTGGATCCGCCCGAGCGGGCGCTCGTGCTCTGTTGCGACGAGAAGAGCCAGTGTCAGGCCTTGGAGCGCACCCAGCCGGGCCTGCCCCTGCGGGCCGGGGCGGCCCGGACGCGGACGCACGACTACCGGCGCCACGGGACGGTCACGCTGTTCGCCGCTCTGAACTACCTGGACGGCAAGCTCATCGCGCGGACCGAGGCGCAGCACACGCATGTCGAATGGCTCCGCTTCCTCAAGCAAATCGACCGGGAGACCCCGCCCGGGCTGGATCTGCATCTCATCGTCGACAACTACTGCACCCACAAGGACCACCGCGTACGGGCGTGGCTGGCGAAGCATCCGCGGTTCCACCTGCACTTCACGCCGACCAGCGCGTCGTGGCTCAACTTGGTCGAGCGCTTCTTCGCGGACCTGACCCAGGACGTGATCCGAGAGGGCAGTTTCGACAGCGTCAGGCGGCTGGTGGCCGACATTGAGGGCTACCTCGCTGATCGGAATCTGACGCCCAAGCCCTACAAGTGGAAGGCCACGGGCGAGGCCATTTTTCGCAAAATCCAGCATGCACGCGCCAGTCTGACCGCACAACAAGGTTAGGTAACCCTATTTGCCGGACAGGACACTAATGACTCAGGGTCCGCGGTACGGCGTACGTCGGCCTTGGGGCGTTTCCGGCCTGGGGGCAGGAACCGAGGCGCTGAGGGGGCAGGAACCGAGGCGCGTTTCCGGCGGCCCCGCAAGCGTCGCCGGAGAGGCTCTCCGCGGGCCGCGCGGGGACTGCCGGCGGGAGGTCGCAGCGTGCTCGTTTCGGCGATTCTCGGGATGGGACTGCCGGGCGTTCTTGTTCTTGCGGGGCCACCCTGCGGCAGACGTGGAGACGGCGCGGCTCGAGGAGCAGAGCATCCGCCCCGCGGCGACGGCGGTGTCCGAAGCCGGCGGCGTGCGGGCGGGTGAGGCCGCGGCCGTCAACTCGGCGGTGAGGATGAGGCTCCGCGCCGGCGCGGCGCATCGAGGGGGCTTCGTGGGGGCGCTTGCCACCAGTGGCTTCGGCGCTGCCTCGCTTGCGCGCCGCCAAGGGCGGGACGGCCGGTCAGGCGTCGCGGAGGTTCGGGATGCGGTAGCCGACCCCGCGCACGCTGAATATCCAGGCCGGGCTCTGCGCGTCGTCGCCGAGCTTCGCGCGGAGCTTCTTGACGAAGTTGCGCACCAGGTTGACGTCGCCCGTCTCGCGACCGCTCCAGACCTGGCGCAGCAGGGCGTCGTAGGCGACGACGCGTCCCGCTTTGAGCGAGAGCACGCGCAGCAGCTCGTACTCGGTCGCGGTCAGCTCGATCGGGCGGCCCGCCACCGTCACCCGGCGCGCCTCGTAGTGGATGGCCAGCTCGCCGAGGGCGAACGGCTCGGGCCGCGCGACGCGGCGCCGCCCCGACGCGGGCGGTCAGCTCGGTCGGCGAGAAGGGCTTGACGAGGTAGTCGGCGGCGCCGCCTTCAGGGCCTGCGCGATCACGACCTCCTCGGCGCGCAGCGTCCGGGCGCCGGAGAGCACCTGCGGCAGCGGCAGCTCGCCGAGCACGATCTCGCTCCCGTCGGAGTCAGTCTGGTGATACCGGCGGCGAGGGCCGACGCTCCGGAGGGCTGGCGGCGACTCCTTCATGGTACGCTAGGGCCGGTCGCGGCCTTGGTCGGCGCGGAGCTAGAGCGGGTCGGGCTGTCGGGTCGGCTCCAGGGCGGGGCTGGGGCGTTCCTGCAGCTTCGCGATGGCGGGCGGGCGAGTCAGAGGCGCGGGCGGTGTGCGGATTCGACTACGCCGGGCCGTCGGTCTCGCGGTGGAGTCTCCCGTCATGCGGCCGTGGGCGGCGCCTTGATGGCTTACGCATGGGCGGACGAAGAGCCTTTCAGCTAAGCGGAGTTGTTCGGGCTTGGGGGCTGGTGTCGCAACGGCGGGCGTTCTGTACTGGCGTGACGCGCCGGGCCCGCACGGCCCCCGGGCCCCACGCCCCCGGTGACAACGGCCGCGGGCGTGAGCGACTGTCGTGCGTGGGTGGAATCGTGGGCGTACCCGCCGCGTTCTGACAGAAACCCCAATGAATCCGGTGGTTTTTCGCGTATTCGTGCTATCGCTGCCTGAGTGAGCGCCCGGTGGCACAATGAAGCTGGACGATCTGCGGCAGGCCCATCTTCGGGCTTGGGTTCCGAGAGCGTCTTGGCTGGCGACGGCTCTGGTCGCCGGCACGGTGGTGGTTGCTCAGGGCGGAGCGTCGATCACGGTTGAAACGATCAGGCAGCGACTGAACGACTCCAGCGCTTCCGCCAGACGGACGTTCATCCTGAGTCTGGCGGACCTCGGCGATGAGGATCTCACCGATCCGGCGAGGACCTTCGCCACCCGGCGATTGCTTCAGATGTATCGGCAGGACCCCGATCCGGGGACGCACTCGGCCATCGGCTGGCTGCTCGGCCACGACAGGCAGGGGGAGCGGCGTCGTGCGCCCGGTTGGGGCCAGGCCGAGGCGCTCGGGCGAATCGAGCGAGACCTCGCGGGCCGAGTCGGGGCGGAGCGAGACTGGTTCGTGACCTCGACCGGTCAGACGATGACAGTCGTGCGGGGGCCGGTGGAGTTCATCATGGGATCGCCCCCTGACGAGGCGGGGAGGACGCCGGACGAGGCGAGGCACCGGGTCCGGATTCCCCGGTCGTTCGCGATTGCGACCACGGAAGTGACGGTGGCGCAGTTTCGGCAGTTTCTCGACGCCAATCCCGAGGTGAAGGCGCGGCACACCCGGCTCGACAACCCCGGCCAGATCGCCGAGGCTCTCCAGCGCTTGAGCCCGGATGACGACGGCCCCCGAACCATGATGACCTGGTACGAAGCCGCCATGTACTGCAACTGGCTCAGTCGGCAGGCAGGACTGCCGGAGTCGGAGTGGGTCTACCCGACCGGGTTCCATGAGATCGCCGACGGCATGGTGCTGCCCGACGACCATTTGGGTCGTCTCGGCTATCGACTGCCGACCGAGGCCGAGTGGGAGTACGCCGCTCGCGCGGGGGCGGGCACGGCCCGCTTCTACGGGGAGTCCGAGAAAGGCCTGGACCAATTCGCGTGGTACGCGAAGAATCCGATTCGGCGGAAGGGCGACGTCCCCGACCCCGCCGATCCGCGGCGCGCCTGGCCCGTCGGCCAGCTCGAGCCCAATGGGCTGGGGTTGTTCGATGTTTACGGCAACGTCTGGGAGTGGGTCCACGATCGGGCCCGGGACTACGCGACGGGGGTGGGGCGGGTGGATGCCGAGGACCCCGTGCTCGTCGTGAGCGACGAGGTGGCCCGAACGAGACGTGGCGGCTCGTTTCCGTACGGGGCGGACGTCATGCGCTCCGCGCACCGGGGCGGCGCGAGTCGCCATACGTACTTCCCGTCGCAACGCCGCGACACCGTCGGGTTCCGCGTCGCCAAGACCGTCGTCGATGCGCCCGAAGCCAATCCGGCTCGCGGAATCCGGAGAGAAACGCGAGGCTGAGCGCCGCGGCTTGATCGCGACCGGCCTGACCGCCGCGATCGAGCGGCTGACCGACGAGCTCGTGGACTCGGAGCCCGTCTCCAACTGGCCGTCGTCCACCGCCCACACAAGCTGCCGGTCGCGTCCGCGTGCGAACCTGGCTGAACGGCCTGCAGCGCCACGCCTCCCGCACATCGGCAGCCGGCCGGTCTCCGAGGTGCCAGCGCTGACGTGCCGGAGGTCCTGACACTGAACCGGCGCGTCGAGGTCGCGGCTACAGGTCCTCGATGGCGCGCCTGATGGCGTTGAAGTGGTCCGCCGCGATGGGAACCCCCTCTCGAACGTCGCCGGCGCGGGCAGGCCGGGACCGGCCGTCCTCCAGGTACACCTCGTTCAGCGCAGTGTGCAGCTCCGTCAGGTGCACCGCCCGAATCGGCGTGACGCCCGGAACGATCATGGGATCGGTCCAGCGGAACGGCCTCAACCCGGCAGTCCCGCGCAGGACGTCGATGCGTTCCCGCAGCTCGGTGAGGTGCGCCGCCCTGATCGGATCGCCCGCCCGGAGCGGATCGTCGACGAACGGCTCCCGGGCGCCCACCCGCAGGACGAACGCCGCGGTGACGCCCGCCCGGGCCGGAAGAACCTCGACGGTGTAGGTCCCCGAGCTCAGAGTTCGCACGATGCGCGGGTCGGCCCCGCTCGAGAGCGTGACCAGGCCGCCGTCGACGGCCTCCCCTCGAAGCAGGTAGAGCGAGGCGGGCTCGCGGGACGAGAGCCCGACCCGGACCCGGGGCGCGCCCTGCACCGAGAAGCTGTAGTAGCGCGCCGGGGCGTCGGCGGCCGCGGCCCGCGGGGAGATGCACGCCCCGTCCCAGGACGCGGCGACACGGTGCTCCCGGTCGGCCGGCCCCAGAGGCTCCACGACGCACTCCACCCGGACCTCCAGCGGCAGGCGGAGCGAGCAGTTGTTCGTCGCGTCCTGCTCGCGGTCGACGGATTCCACGCAAACCCGGTACTCGTAGGCGCCGGGTTCCGAAGGCGCGGAGAAACGGACGGATTCGGCGCTCGTGCCCGACGGAGGCAACGCGTTGACGACGTCGACGTCGAAGACCGCCCACGTGCCGCCCCGCGGGCGGCTCAGGTACTCGAGGGTCGTCACGGGAGAACGAGCGGAACCCAGGTTCTCCACCGTCGCGGTGATGCGGAGCGGCTGACCCGGAGTCGCGACCGACTCGTCGACCGCGGCGCCCAGGACCACCAGATCGGGCCTCACCGTGGCGCTCGGCCCGTAGAGAGCCCGAACGCCGTCCTCGTCGTCGGCCTGGAGGGTATCCAGATCGTCGACATGCGAGTTCATGATCGCATCGACGGACTGACCCTCGTCGTCGGGATGACCCAGGCCGAGAACGTGGCCGAACTCGTGAAGAGCGACACGGCGAAAGTCCACCGCTTCGTCTTGGACCGGACCTTCGTAGACATCCCAGTCGCGTTCGGCGTTGAAGAACACGTCCGCGTCCACCGTCAGGTTGTCGGCGGTGGAGTACCAGACTCTCGTGATCGCCGCGGTCGTGGAAGACCAGGAATCGCCGCACACGGTGGACGCGAAAACGACCACGTTGCGTCTGTCGACCCCCGAGGCTGAACAGGACCCCCGCTCGCCGGCCGAGGACGTCGTGGACGTGAAACGGAAGTTCGACCCGGCCTGGTTCCACGCGTCCAGGGCCTCCCGGGCGGCACGGTTCCACTTGTCCGCTCCCGTGGCCAGCACCATCTCGACCGGGATGCCGGCCGACGGCCAGACACTGCTCCACCGGACCCACGACAATCCCTCGGCGATGAAGACGAGCACGATCGCGACGACGACGCAGAAACCCCCGAGCCGGCGGGAGCCCGACGACCGGGCGCCGGGCCGGAACACCGTCACAACTCCGCTCTGATCGATGTCGTGAAGGCGTCGAGGGTCAACTGCGACGATCCGGCGGCGCCACCGCTCTGGGCCGAGACCCGGGCGACGAGCTCGCCGGCGGGGCCGTCGAGCCCCACGACCGGGACCCCAGCGTGGTCGAACACGACGTCGACGCCCCGCCCGGTGTCCCGCGCCACCCGGTAGAGACCCTGCCACCACCCCACCAGCGGACAGATGCCACCGCCCGCCGGGTCGGAGAAGATCACCACGCGCTGTGCCGGCGCGAAGCGAGGCATGCCGGCAATCGCCAGCACGAGCCCGTCAGGGGTCGGCCCCCCGGCGAAGCGAAGCTCCAGGTCCGAGCCCGTCACCGAACCGTGCAGCACGTCGAGATCGGTGAACGTCACGACCGTGAAGGGCGTGCCGCGTTCGGCGTCCCAGTCGTACTGCACGGACGACACCGTCGCGACGGAGATGACGGTGGCGGCGTCGACGACCTCCGAGAAGGTCATCTTCACCACCGTGGTTCCGTTGAGCGAGGACGGAGCGACAGCCGCCAGGAACACGAACGGAAACGCGCGGCACCAGCGCGCGGGTCGGGCGGGACGCGGCATGGCGACTACCTCCAGTCGGGATGCATCACCCGTCGAATCGCCCGGGACGCGGCGCGTGAGCCGGCGAGGATGCACGAGAAGGCCGCCCTGCGGCAGCCGCAAGTAGCGCGACCCCGTATGTTACCCCGGAGTCCGGGCCTGTTCGGCGGGCGGCCCGGTGTCGCCGGGCCGTGCGTGTCGCGGTTTGGCAGGGGCGAGCGTAGAGCGGGGCGGGGCCGTTTCAAGGCGGCGATGGAGCGTGGCAGGCCGCTTCGGAGCCGGCTCGCGCGCGCGGCTGCCCGTCTCGCGGCTCGCCTCGTCGGGGACCTCGGGGCCGTGGTGGCGCGAGACCGGCCCCGACGACTGTCGTCGCCGTTCGCCGGTGCGGATCCGCCGCTCGCCGAAAGGCGCTGGCGCCGCCGTGCGGTCGGCGTCAGGATGGACGCCGACGACAACCGAGGGAGGTGCGCGTTGACCGATTCGATCCCGGACCACGACGAAGCGCGGCGCCCGGGGCGCCGGCGAATCGCGTTCGGACCGCTCCTGCCGGGCATCGTCCTGACCGCGGTGGGCCTCGCGTTCCTGCTCGACAACCTCGGCCTCGTCGACAGCTGGGCCATCCTGCGGTTCTGGCCGGTGATTCTGCTCGCCGTCGGCCTCAGGAACCTCGCCGACGCCCGGGACCGCGCGTCGGCGGTGAGCGGCACCCTGCTGGCCGCGGCGGGGGCGCTGCTGCTGCTGAACAGCCTGAACCTGATCGACGTGGACCTCTGGGACCTCTGGCCGCTCGTCCTCGTCGCCGTCGGCGTCAGGGCGCTGATCAACGTGCTGTCGGACACGAAGGGGCTCTCCGAGGCCTCCGAGTCGGAGGAGTCGGCCGCGGCGTTCCTCGGCGCCGTCGAGCGCCGGAACCGGTCGGCCGACTTCCGCGGCGGGTCCGCGTCGGCGTTCATGGGCGGCGTCGACCTCGACCTGCGGGAGGCGGACATCGTCGACGGGCGGGCGGTCATCCACGTCTTCGCGATGATGGGCGGCGTCGACATCCGCGTGCCCGAGGACTGGACGGTCGAGCTGGGGGTGACGTCGCTGATGGGCGGGGTCGAGGACAAGACGCGGGGCCCGGCGATGGCGTCCAAGCGGCTGGTGCTCAAGGGGACCGTGTTCATGGGCGGGATAGAGATCCGCAACTGACGGGCCGGGCAGTCGCCGGCGCCGTCGTGCGGCGTGCCGGCGTCGAACAGGAGCCTGCGCCGTGGATGCATGGAGGGATCGGGCGTCAGGCGGCGGCCGTGGCGCTACCGTTGCGGTCCTGTTGGGAGCTTCGCTGGCGCGAAGCTCCGCAGGCGACGATTGGCCGGCCGCAGGCGGCGTGCATCGCGGCTCGGACGTGCATCGCGGCTCGAGTGCAGCGGGGCTTCCGGGCGGCCAGGGGAAGGACAATGACCAGAGGACCGTACGTGGGACGGGGGCTGCTGGGAATCGCGGCGATCGTTGTCTTGGGCGCGGCGCTCGCCGAGATGGGCGCCACGCGAGGTCCGGGCGGCGAGGAGTCGGCCGTGTCGCGCGCCGGCCGTGTCGATGCCTTCGCCTTCATGGGCCGGCACGAGCAGCGCATCGTGACCGGCGCGTTCCGCGGGGGAGACGCGGTGGCGGTCATGGGGCGTCTGACCGTCGATCTGCGCGAGGCGGAGATGGACGGGGACACGGCCGTCATCGACGTCCGCGTCGCGATGGGCCGGGTCGACCTGCGGGTGCCCGACCACTGGGCGGTCTCGTCGAACCTGGGTCCGGGGCTGGGCGGCGCGTCCAGGATTCGCGCCGCCCGCCCCGAGGCGATGGCCGGCGCGCCGGTGCTGACCCTGCGCGGGCCCATGCTCATGGGGATGGTGGCGGTCGAGAACTGAGCCGCGGGCGCAACCAACCTCTCCGAATCCTCCCGGAGCTCCAGGAACGGATGCTCATGGGGACGGTGGTGGTCGAGAGCCGAGCCGTGCATCCCATCCTCGGATCCACCCGGCGGCGCAACCTCTACCTGGCGTCGTGGGCCGTGATCGGGTCGCTGGGGGCCGTCGCCTGGTCGGCGGCGAACGCCGGCGCCGGCATCGCGGTTGCCCTCGCCGTCGTCGTGCCGCCCTGCCTGGTCCAGGCGTTCGTCTGCCTGTCCGCCCGCTACCCCTGCCGCGCCGCCCCGCTCGAGGCGGGGTCGCTGGCCCGGACGCTCGCCATGCACGCGGGGGCCGGGATGGTGGCGGCGACGGTGTGGTCCGCGGTGTGGACCGGCTGGACGGGCGTGCTGGCCGGCCTCCCCGCGTTCGGCGGCGCGGTGCGCCTCACGCCCGCGCAGCTCGCGGTCGTCGCCACCGCCGGGGTGCTGCTGTTCTGGCTCTCCAGCCTCCTCCACTACCTGCTCGCCGCCTTCGAGCAGTCGCGCCGCGCCGAGGCGCGCGAGCTCGGCCTGGAGGTCCTCGCGCGCGAGGCCGAGCTCAAGGCCCTGCGCGCGCAGATCGACCCGCACTTCCTCTTCAACGGCCTCCAGTCGATCAGCGCCCTGACTTCGGCCGATCCGGCCGGCGCGCGGCGCATGTGCCTGCGGCTGGCCGACTTCTTCCGGAGCAGCGTGCGGCTCGGGGGCGAGGACGAGATACGGCTGGAGGACGAGATGGCGATGGTCCGCGCCTATCTCGACATCGAGAGGGTCCGCTACGGCCCGCGTCTCGACAGCGAGGTCGTGCTGGAGCCCGGGTGCGGCTCGTGCCGGGTCCCGCCCCTCATTCTCCAGCCCCTGGTCGAGAACGCGGTGCGGCACGGCATCCGCCCCCTCGTCGACGGCGGCGTCGTCCGCGTGACGGCGCGCTGCGACGAGGCCGCGGTGCGCGTGCGGGTCCGGAACCCGTTCGACGCGGAGGCGGCGCCGCTGCCCGGGACCGGGGTCGGCCTCGCCAACGTCGAGCGCCGCCTCGCCGCCCGCTTCGGCCGCGAGGCGGTCGCGCGCTGGCGGCGCGCGGACGGCTGGTTCGAGGTCTACCTGCAGTTCCCGCGCATCGAGGATGCGCGCGCGGCGGCGGAGGATGGCGGCGAGGCGGGAGAAGATCCCCGCGCGGCGGCGGAGGATGGCGGCGCGGCGGGAGGAGGAGCCCCCTCGAAGGGAGAAGCCCACGTGGCGGGAGAAGAAGTCGGTGCGACCGGAGCGGATGCTGGCGCGATTGGAGAGGACGCCCGCGTGGGAGAGGCGTCCCGCGCGGCGGGAGAGGCATCCCGAGGAGGCGAGCGGTGAGCGCGCCTGGGGGCCGCATCCGGGCCGTCGTGGTCGACGACGAGGAGCTCTCGCGAGTGCTCGTCCGCGAGTACGCCGCGGCGCACGACGACGTCGAGATCGTCGCCGAGTGCGCCAACGGGTTCGAGGCGGTCCGGGCCGTCAACGACCTCGAGCCGGACCTCGTCTTCCTCGACGTCCAGATGCCGAAGCTCGACGGGTTCGAGGTGCTCGAGCTCATCGGGCCCGACGTCGGCGTGATCTTCGTCACCGCCCACGACGAGCACGCCCTGCGCGCGTTCGAGGTCCACGCCGTCGACTACCTGCTCAAGCCCTTCGGCCCCGAGCGGTTCGCCGAAGCCCTCGACGAGGCGCGGGGGCGGCTCGCGCGGCCGCGGCCGACGCCGGTCTCGCGCGTCGTCGCCAGCGCGCGGCCGGCCGGCGCGTACCTCCGGCGCATCCTCGTCCGCACCGGCGCGCGGGTCGACGTCGTCCCCGTCGGCAGCGTCGACTACGTCCGCGCCCGCGACGACTACGTCGGCGTCGTCGCCGGCGGCCGGGAGCGGCTGAAGCAACAGACGCTGACCGAGCTCGAAGGGCAGCTCGACCCGGCCCGCTTCGTGCGCATCCACCGGTCGTACCTGCTCAACGTCGACCGCCTCACCCGGCTCGGGCCGGCCACCCGCGACAGCTACGTCGCGGTGCTCGCCGACGGAACCGAGCTGCCGGTCAGCCGCCGCGGCTACGCGCGGCTGAACGAGCTGCTGTGAGAGGTCCAGCGCAAAGGGACGCCGGAGGCACGCACCGTCGGCTGAACCGGGCCGACGGTCCGGTCTCGACGAGCAACGGGCGGCGACGGCGACTCGCGCAGGCCGACGGCATCGGACGATCGGCGACCGGCCGCGTTCGGGGGGCGGCGCCGCACGGCGGTGTACACTCGTAGCTGGGCTCCGAGACCGACACCATGACCTTCGACGCCGTCACCGACTTCATCAACGCCAACCGCGACCGCTACGTGCGGGAGCTCACCGAGTACCTCGCCATCCCCAGCGTCAGCGCCCTTCCCGACCACGCCGCCGACGTGGCCCGCTGCGCGGAGTGGACGGCGGCCGAGCTGAAGCGCGTCGGCCTCGAGAACGTCCGCCTCGTCGAGACGCCCGGCAACCCCGTGGTCTACGGCGACTGGCTGCACGCCGAGGGCGCCCCGACCATCCTCTTCTACGGGCACTACGACGTGCAGCCCGTCGACCCCGTCGACCAGTGGGAGTCGCCGCCGTTCGAGGCGACGGTGAGGCAGGGGGAGATCTACGCCCGCGGCGCCGCCGACGACAAGGGCCAGATCTTCATGCACTTCAAGGCCGTCGAGGCCTGCCTGCGCGACGGCGGGCGGCTGCCGGTGAACATCCGGCTGATTCTCGAGGGCGAGGAGGAGGTGGGCAGCACCCATCTCGACGGCTTCGTCCGCGGGCACGAGGACGAGCTCGCCGCCGACGTCGTGGTCATTTCCGACACGCCGATGTTCGACCGCGGCGTGCCGTCGATCTGCTACGGCCTGCGGGGGCTGACCTACTGCCAGATCGACGTGCGGGGCACCGCGAGCGACCTGCATTCGGGCTCGTTCGGGGGCGCCGTCGCCAACCCCGCCTTCGTCCTCGCCCAGATGCTGGCGCAGATGAAGGACCGCGGCGGCCGGGTGAAGATCCCGGGCTTCTACGACGACGTCCGAACCCTCTCCGACGCCGAGCGGGCCGAGTTCGCGAAGCTGCCGTTCGACGAGCGGCGCTACCGCAACGATCTGGGGGCCCCGAAGCTGTTCGGCGAGACGGGGTTCACCACGCTCGAGCGGTTGTGGGGGCGGCCGACGTTCGAGGTCAACGGCGTGCTCGCGGGGTTCACGGGGGAGGGCGCCAAGACGGTGATCCCGGCCACCGCGATGGCCAAGGTGAGCATGCGCCTCGTGCCCGACCAGGATCCGGGAAAGATCGGCGAGCTGTTCGAGGCCTACGCCCGGAAGGTGGCCCCGAGGACGGTCGAGGTCGACGTCACCCGCATGCACACGGGCAAGCCGTGGATGACCGACTTCGACAACCCGTTCGTGCGCGCCGCCGGCCGGGCCATGGAGACGGGGTTCGGCCGGGCCCCGGTGTTCAACCGCGAGGGCGGGTCGATCCCGGTCGTGGCCACTTTTCAGGAGGTCCTCGGCCTGCCCGCCGTCCTCTTCGGCGTCGGCCTGCCCGACGAGAACGCCCACGCTCCGAACGAGAAGCTCGACCTGGGCAACTTCCACAACGGCATCGTCGCCTCGGCCGCGCTCTACCGGGAGATCGGCGCCCTGGGCGGCTGATCCGGCACCGGCCTCGCCGGCCCCCGTCGGCGTCGGCGCCCCGCCCGATCGCCTCGGCCGCGCTCTACCGGGAGATCGGCGCCCTGGGCGGGTGATCACCCGCCGCCGGCGGCCACCTCCGCGCCCGCGTGCTCGATGCGCTCGCCCCGGTACTCGCCCCGCCGCCGGCCGCCGCGGGGCATCCCGCGCTCGACGAGCCGCTCTTCGTGCCGGTACCCGTGGAAGTGGAACGGAATCCCCTCGCCGAACCAGGGGCGGGGCGAGTCCTGCAGGTGCAGGTGCACGTGGGGCTCGCTGCTGTTGCCGGAGTTGCCGACGAGGCCGAGCCGCTGCCCCGCCGCCACCCGGTCGCCGACCTCGACGGCGACGGTGCCGGGTTGCAGGTGGCCGATGAAGAGGAACTCCCCGGGGGCGACCTCGATGCCGACGTGGTTGCCGAGCCCGGCGAGGCTCCAGCGCCGTGCGCCGATGGCGACCTCGGGCTCTCCGTCGAGCGTCGCGAAGACGGTTCCCGCGGCCGGGGCGTACACGGGCAGGCCGTAGGCGAGGTAGTCGTCGAGGGCGACGCCGTCGGTCCGGAACGTCCGCCCGCCGCGGGTGACCACCAGGTCGTAGGCCCAACGCTGGTCGGGCAGGTACACGTGGTAGTTGACCTCGGCCGTCGGCCCGCCCCAGGCGACGGTCACCGGGCCGTCGAGGGGCAGCCGGAACCGGACGCGGCTCGGCCGGTCGTCGTGGGACGACGGGTACGGGTCGTACACCGGCAGCGTGAAGATGACCGTCACCAGCCCGACGTAGCCGAGCACGTGCCAGCCGTTCATGCCGTGCTTCCAGCGGCGGGCCGACCGCAGGGAGCCGACGAGCAGCCCCGCGGTGACGACGGCGAGGGCGATGGGACCCGCGTACCAGATCCAGAGCGCGATCCACCCCGGGCGGGCCCACAACGTCAGCATCAGCAGGGCGTGCACCACGACGACGACGCCGGCCGCGCGCACCCACCCGTCGAGCGCCCGCCGCTCGGCGGGGTCGGTCTGCGGATACGGCCGCAGGGGCCGCCGCGGCCGCCACGAGGGCTCAGGCGTCCAGGTCATGCGGATCAGCCAGTGCCGTCGAACGGACCGGCGAGCGACGGTCGTCGACCACCCACCCGGTTGCACGTCTCTCACGACCGCTCATGCGCTTCTTCGCGCGACCAGGGCGCTTGCGAGCGATATGTCCGCTCGGACCACATCGCGTCGAGCTCGCGAACCATCGAGTCCGCGTCGTCGACGCGCGTCAACTCGTCGAGATGGTCACCGATGAGCTGGTCGAGCGTCGTTCCTCGCGCGGCTGCGATGCGGCGAGCCTTGGCCACGACGCGATCGTCGATCGACAGGGTGACGTTCATGAAGCACACGCTACGGTCAGGGGAATCGCATGTCAACCGGCCGCCCCGGGGACTTCCGCGCGGTCCCCGCCGGTCGCGGAAATGCGGCGCGCATCAGCGGCGGGGTCGCGAGCGTCGTCACCATGACCATGGCGAGGCGGACGAGGCGTCGCGGGGACGAGGACGAGCCGGAACCGGCCCCTTCAGGCTCGTCTCACGTTGGAATCGACTCTCGGTCAGGCTCACTCGCATCGGAAGACCGGCGGCTCCGGCGACCGGAAGTGCGATACTGACGGGCCATGCGCATCGCGACCTGGAACATCAATGGCCTGCGCGCCCGAATGGACTTCATCGCGCACTGGCTGAAGAGCCGCGAGCCCGACGTGGTGGGCCTGCAGGAGCTGAAGGCGACCGACGACGAGTTCCCCCACGACGACTTCCGGGCCCTCGGCTACCACGCCGTCGTCCACGGCCAGAAGAGCTGGAACGGCGTGGCGGTGCTCAGCCGGACGCCGGCCGAGGCGGAGACCCGGGGGCTGCCCGGCCGCGAGGACGACGGGGCCCGCCTGCTGCAGGTCCGGGTCGCCGGCCTCCACTTCGCCTCCGTGTACTGCCCGAACGGCAAGACCCTCGACCATCCCGACTACGCGATGAAGCTCGCCTGGTTCGAGGCGCTCGGCGACTACCTCGCGGGGGTGAGCCGGGACGCCCCGTTCGTCATCGGCGGCGACTTCAACATCGTCCCCGCCCCCCTCGACGGCTGGGAGGGCGAGGACGCCGACGGCTCCATCTTCTGCACGGTCGAAGAGCGGTCCCGGTACCGGGCCCTCCTCGATCTGGGGCTCAGCGACCTGTTCCGCCACCTGCACCCGGAAGAGCGGAAGTTCTCGTGGTGGGACTACCGCGGCGGCGCCTTCCACCGCGGCATGGGGCTGCGCATCGACCACCTGCTGGGCACCGCCGCCGTGGCCTCCCGCGTGCGCCACGTCGAGATCGACCGCGACTACCGCAAGAAGAAGGACGGCAACATCGCGTCCGACCACGCCCCGGTGTTCGCGGACCTGGACTGACCCGAAGGGCACGAGTCCCGCCGGAATCGGTCCCCGGTCATCGTCGGTCGCCGTCGGGCCGGGAGCCGCGGCGGAAGAAGGTGTCCGCGTACCACATCTTGCTGCGTTGCAGCCGGCAAGAGCGGGCGGATCGAGAATCGGACTCGGCGTTGCAGCCGGCGAGCGGGTAGATCAAGAATGGGATCAGCGGCCCCCCGCGAGCGGGTCGATGCCGCGAGACGGACGATGGCGGACTGGTTGAGCACTCCCCTGATCGTGACGGCCTCACTGGCGGTCATCGTTGCCGTCGTGAAGGTCATGCGCTGGACCGCGGCGGTCGATCTCAGGCTGGAGCAGTTCACGGCCTTCACCAGGGACGTGCGCGACGACATCAAGGAGTTGCGAAACGACGTCAAGCAGATCTTCCTGCGGCTTCCGCCCGTACCCCTCGCCGGCGGCAGCCCGCTCCAGCTCACCGATTTCGGCGAGAGGATGGCCGACTTCATCGAGGCGAAGCGGTGGGCATCCGAGGTCGCACCATCCCTGCGCATCGAAGTCGCCGGGAAACGACCGTTCGAGGTCGACGAATTCAGCCGCAGCTACGTGCAGACGAACCTGAACGACGACCTGAAGGATGGCGTCGCCGCCTGTGCGTACGAGTTCGGTGTCGAGCGGGGCGACGTGCTCAAGGTGCTGCAGGTCGTGCTCCGCAACGAGCTGCTCCGCGACATCTGAAAGCCCGGGCTCGACTCCGATCGCCGCCGTCGCCGCCGGGCCGCTCGACGGCCCTCCCGCGCACCATGATCACGTCGTCCGGCCGCACCGGCTCGTCCTCGGTGACCGCACGCGAGACCAACCGCCCGTCGACCATGCGCTGGATCTGCAGCTCCTCGGGGGAGCCGCCGTCGGCGTACCCGCCGGCGGCAGTGACGGCCCGGCCGACGGTCATGCCGGCCGACCAGTCGTAGCGGCCGGGGGATTCGACGAGGCCGAAGACGCTGAAGGTGGATTCCGGCGCGGTGTCCTGCGTGAATTCCGGGGCGGGCCCGGTCGCGCTCACGAGGGCGGTGTCGGTCGGCAGGGTCCCGAGCAGGAGGGCGGCGCCGATGACGATCGACGCCGCTCCCGGTCGCATGATGCCGCCGTGCATGCTGCTCTGTCCCCGCGGCTACGGCAGGGCCAGGCTGAGGACGGTGTTGGTCGCGACCACCGTCACGTACTGCCTGCCGTCGAGCTGATACGTCATCGGGCTCGCCCGGATCGGCCGCGGGGCGTCGTGGCGCAGCAGGATCTCGCCGGTCGCCGCGTCGAGGGCGTAGAACCCGCCGTCCTCGACCCCCTGGAACACGAGGCCCCCGGCCGTCACCATGTTGCCGCTCGCCCCGATGGCGCTCTGCGCGGGCAGGATGGTCTGCCACGTCTGCTCGCCGGTGACGGGGTCGTAGGCCGAGACGGTGACCTCGGGGGGGAACGCCTCGGTGAGGCGGTCGAGGCTCGACAGGCTCTCGGTGTGCCCGCGCGAGTCGGGCCCCGGCTCGAGGGTGTCGCCGACGGGGTTGACGACGAGGGCGATCGCCCCGTTCTTGCCGGTGACGTAGACGAGGCCGGTGGCGGGGCTGAACGACGGGGCCCCGAAGCTCGACCCGCCGTGGGGGACGATCACTTCCTTGCTGATCCAGTAGGGGCTGTAGAGCTGGCTCGACCGGGCCATCAGCTCGGGGTCGTCGACCTCGACGAAGGTGGCGCAGAGGGGCGTCATCGGCACCCCGGCCGCGTTGTAGGGGATGGGCTGCGTCGGCCAGACCTGCTCGTCGGGGACGTCGGTCTCGGTCGGCACCACCGTCTCCACCATCGGGTGCAGGGGCTCGCCGGACTCGCGGTCCCACAGGTAGAAGAGGCAGTTCTTGCCGGCCGCGGCGACGCCCCGGATGGTCTCGCCGTCCTCGCCCGTGACGTCGAAGAGCACCGGCCCCGTCACGTGGTCCCAGTCCCAGAGGTCGTGGTGCACGGCCTGGTAGTACCAGCGCAGGGCGCCGGTCTCGAGGTCGAGGGCGATGGTGGCGTTGGTGAACAGGTTGATGCCGGCCCGCGCCGACCCGTCGTAGTCGGGCGACGGGTTGCCGGCGTTGACGTAGACGAGGCCGAGGTCGGGGTCGACGGCGGGCTGGGTCCAGATGCCGCCGCCGGCCCGGGCGCCGTAGCCCCAGGTGTCGCGGGCGATCTCCCAGCCCTCGTCCTGCGGGCCCTGGGGAATGGTGTTGAACACCCACCGGATGGCCCCGGTCCCGGCGTCGGTGGCGATGACCAGCCCGCCGGGGATGTGCCCCTCCGACAGGGCCGCCGCCACGTACAGGGTGCCGTCGTGGAAGGCGGGCGGGGTGGTGATGCGGTAGCCGATCTGGACGGGGTCGAGCGTGGGCGGGAAGTCGTCGGGGTACTTCAGCTGCAGGGCGTTGCTGACGACGGGCAGCACGCCCCCGTCGCCGAACGACTCGACGGCGGCCCCGGTGCCGGCGTCGCGCGCGTAGAGGTCGTTGCCGCGGTAGGCGTAGACGTTGCCGTCCGCGAACGTGGGGCCGCGCACCGGGCTGCCGCCGGGCGACCCCGCGTCGAGGGGCGACGACCACAGCTCGGCCCCCGTCGCCGCGTCGAGGGCGAAGAGGGTCGAGCGCGAGTGCAGGTACATCACGCCGTCGACGACGAGCGGCGTGGCCTGGGTGATGTTGTCGGCCGGCCCCGCCACCCACGTCCACCGCTCGACGAGCCCGCCGACGTTCGAGGCGTCGATCTCTTCGAGGGGCGCGAACCGGTTGTTGTCGAGGTTGAGGTTCTGGCTCGACCAGTCGAGGGACGGCGCCTGCGCCCATGCGCACGGGGCGCCGCCGGCCGCCGCCGCGAGCACGAGCAGAACGGCGATGTAGCTTGCGAGTTTCACCCTTCCTCCTGTGACAGCCGAGAGTCCCGGCCCGCCCGACGATTCCGACGCCGCAGCCGGTGACTTGCGCGCCGCCGAAACCCCACTGGTATGGCCCGGGATGTCCATCGCCGGTCCTCCTCGGGCCTCTCGATCGGGCACGAGGCGCCGCGCGGCGCTGTCGTTCGTGCCGGTATTCGGAGCGGTGACGGGACGAGGAAGGCGCCGGCGCCGCTTCGCCGCCCGCTCGGTCATTCGTAAGCCCTAGTGGCCCTCCGTCGTCACTGCTCCGTTGCCGCCGCCGCTTCCTCCGCCCGCGCTCCGCCCAGCGAGTTGGGCACGGCCCAGTTGCCCTCGTGGCAGGCGTACTCGTACTGCTGGTAGGCGTCGTCGCGCTTGTAGGGGAAGGCGACGGTCCACGGCTCGGCGTAGGTCTCGGGGTCGTCGACGGTGAGCGAGTAGTTCAGGGTGTCGGCGTCGGCAAAGGTGAAGCGCTCGACCATGCGCCGGCCCTCGTGCTGCGGCGCGCGCGAGCCGGGCGCCCGCATGTTGCCCACCGCCTTGAAGTTGGCCGACTCCACGACGAGGGTGTTGCCCTCCCAGCGGCCGCGCGGATCGCCCTCCCACTGGGTGATCTTCGAATCGACGTGGTCGCCGCCCTCGAGGGGGATGATGCGCGCGTTGTGGATCATCTCGCTGTGGATGATGATGTGGTCCTCGTTCTGCACGATCAGCTTGCCGTTGTTGTAGGCGGTCGGCATCATCATGCCGAACACCCCCCGCGACAGGCAGCGGTCGCCCGACTCCATGTTCGCGGCCTGGTCGTGCAGGTGGTCGCGGTAGTACCGCACGCTCTCCTGCGCCCCGGGCGTCAGGTCCGGCCTCCGGCCGTCCGGGGGATGGACGATGAGGGCCGGGGCCTCGCCCGCCACCGGCTCCTTCCAGAACCAGTCGAACCAGTAGTTCGCGTAGGCGCCGACGCCGCGGCTGTTCTCGTGGCCCTCCCACTCGACCGCCTTCGCCCGGTCCGACCGCGCCGTGAACAGCTCGAGGCGCTCTTCCGCCGTCAGGTCCCGGCCCACCAGGTCGGGCGACAGCTCCAGGGGCACGTGCGACGAGCCCACGTTGTTCCACATGCCGTTGATGTCGGGGTGCCCGTTCGCGAGCCGCGGGGGCTCCCAGTCCTGCCCCGACGAGAGCGCGGGCGCGCCGGCGAGCACCGCCAACGCGAGCAGCGAGGCGCAAGCGAGAGTCTTCATCTGGACCTTCCTTTCCAAGTCGGCTCATTGTACGGCAACCCCACCCTCGTCACGGGTTGACATCTGCTGCTCCAGAAATCCAACATCAAAATCATGCGGACGACCATCGACATCGCCACTCCGATTCTCGACGAGGTGAAGCGCCTTCAGAAGCGGGAGGGCGGCACGCTCGGGGAGCTGGTCACGGGGCTCGTGGCGGATGGACTCCGCATGCGCGGTGCCGTTTCGGTCCGTCAGGAGCTCGGCTGGATCAGTCAGCCGATGCACGCGCGCGTGGACCACGCCGACAAGGAGGCGGTGTTCGCGTCGTCGATCCCGTAGCGTGAGTCCGCCGAGCGGGACCGCGGTGTACTCGCGGAGCGGACGAACAGGCCGGCGCCGATGACCAGGGTGGCCACGCCGGGGTAGCCGCGTCATCGCAGGCGCCGGGTCAACCGCTCGTAGACGTCGCCCCGCCGTCCGACCACGACAATCAGGACCAGCAGCACGCGGTCGCGAACCTGGTAGCACACGCGCCAATCGCCGACACGAACACGCCAGACGTCCTTCGGTCCTCTGAGCCTGACGGCATCGGGCGGACGGGGGGCGGCTGCCAGCTTCGACACGCGCGACAGGATGCGGCGCCTGACGACGCGATCGGCGATCTGGCGCAGATCCCGCTCGGCTCGCCTCGTGAACTCGACTCCATAGGTCAACGATCGAGCTCCGCCTTGAGGCGCTCGAAGCTGATGCCCCCGTTCACGTCGTAGTCTTCGATGGCCTCCAGCGCCTCGACGATGTCGAGGCGATCCTCGAGCTCTTCAAGGAGCGTCGCGTCGTCGACCGGCACCAGAGCCGCGACCGGCTTGTCATGCCGAGTGATGATCATGCGTTCCTTGCGGTACTGGACCTTGCCGATCAGCTCCGCGAGGTCCTTCCGAACCGTCGCCATGCTCAATGCATCCATTGTCACATTTGCCTATCGATGTACAGATGCCAACAAATGTACTGTTTGCGGCCGCCGCTGGTCAATCGTCGTCGGCGGAGGACGCGGGTGCGGTGGGTGTCGCTGATTCGGTGGGGGGCGGCGGTGACGCGGGCACGGGAGGCGCCGGGGGCACGAGGGGCTCGGCAGCCGACGGCCCTGGGGTCGCCGCCCGGGGCGCCGCCGCGGGACCGTTCGGGCGGTCGCTCTGCCGCTGGTACAGGTACGAGGCGGCGAGCAGCAGCAGCCCCAGCACCACGCTGCTGGCGATGCGGTAGACCGAGTCGAGCTGCGAGAAGTCGACCAGGAACACCTTGAGCACGGTGGCGCCGAAGATCACGATGGCGAGGTAGCGGACGGGCGCGTACCGTCGCCGGATGCCCGCCGCGGTCAGGGCGGCGGCGTAGGCGGCCCAGGTTGCCGACAGCATCATCTGCATGGCGAGCTCCGCGTTGGCGGCGATGCCCTGCCGCAGCTCCCAGAACGCGCGGATCTCCATCGACAGCGTGAACAGCAGCAGCCCGTTGGCGCCGACCACGGCGGCGGCGAGAGCCGGTTCGCGGTGGGAGACGTCGCGGTCGTCCTCGCGCCGGTGCAGCCACGCGACGAGGGCCAGGACGCCGACGACGAAGAGGCCGAGAAGGGCGCGCCGGTTGACGAGAACGGCATGGGCGGCCGGCACCGGCGCCGCCATCGCCGCCATCGCCAGCAGCGCCGCCGTCGCGAGCAGTCCCGCGCCGGCGGCGCGTATCCACGCGCGCCGCTCCCGGATGCCCACCCACGCCAGGCCCCCCGCCTGGGCCGCGCACGCCAGGGGGCCCCATGCACCGTCGAGCTGCACGCCGATCGCGGCCACCGCCAGGGCCGCGGCCAGCACCCGCAGGTGCATCGCGGCCCCGGGCTCGATGCGCCGCACCCCGGCCGCCACCCCCACCACGCCACCGCCAGGAGGGCCGTCACCAACCCGGTCGCGGCGGGAAAGTGCGGCTCCATCACCGCCTGCAGGCCGAACGCGAGGCCGAACCCGTTGACGGGCACGAGGACGACGTCGGCCGCGTGCAGCCGCCCGCCCTCCCGCCGCAGCAGCTCGATCTGGGCCGCCGCGTGCAGGCCCGCGACCGCGATCCAGGTCACGACGGCGGGCACCAGCCACGAGCCGTCCTGGCCGGCGCCCGTCCAGCCGAGCAGCGGCCCCGCGACGAGGGCCCAGAGCCCGAGGCGGGCCCACATCGCGCCCGCCCGGGCGGCGATGGCCACCCCGGCGCCCGTCACCGCGATCAGGTAGACGAGGAACGCGAGCCAGTGGTCGCCGAGGATGCTCAGCGAGGCGGCGTGATACCAGAGCGGGGTGGTCGCCAGCGCCCACCGCGTCGCGCGGGCGTACGGGCGGGTCGACTCGCGCGACCGGTACAGCACCCAGAGGAACAGCGCTGCGTACAGCGTCAGGAACAGCTCCGTCCGCAGCCAGGCGCCGGGCTCGTAGAAGCGGAGGTACCAGACCGAGACGGTCAGCCCTGTGAGCAGGAAGCTGGCCAGGGTCAGGGCGGGCCAGTCGCGCCGGTGGGCCAGGTAGACGATGGCGGCGACGAGCAGGGCGACGTAGGTGAACAGGACCATCTGCGCGTCGGCGCCCCCGCCGACGAGGAACGGGGTGGCGAACCCGCCGACCACCGCCATCATCGCGAGGGGCTGGGCGCGCAGCCGGTCCGCCTGGAACGCCGCGAGGGCGGTCACCGCCACGAGCATCGCGAACCCGGTGGCGGCGTCGACGAGGCCGTACAGGTTCAGGGCCGCGTAGGCGGCGAGGTACCAGGCCGCGACGCCCCCGCCTGCGAGCGTCGTGCCGAACCGCCCGTGGCCGCGGGCCGCGAACCGCCGGCCCGACACGATCAGCATTCCGCCCGCGAGCACCCCGGTGCCGACCCGCATCGGCTCCGTGATCCACTGGTTGACGAACGCGTAGCGGATGAACAGGCCCACCCCGACGACCAGGGTCGCCACGCCGGCATAGAGCATCCAGCGGGTGCCGATGCGGGTCTCGAGGAGCAGCGGCTCGGGCTGAACGTCCGGAGACGCGAGGGCCGGGGCCTCCGCCGCCGGTGACGCCGGCGGAGAGGCGGACGCGGGGGCGGCTGGCGCGGCCGGCGCCGGGGGCGATGTCGACAGGCGGTCCCCGCCGGGCGCGATGCCGGTCGGCTCCGGCGGCCGAGCCTCCGGCGTCGTCGGCGCCTCGCCCAGCATCCATCGTTCGAGGCGGGCGAGGCGTTGCTCGATCTCGATGACGCGCGCTCGCACCGCCGATGCGTACAGAAAGGCGACGACGGGCAGAACGAGGGTCAGAACGAAGCCGACCGCGGCGACGACCAGGACCTCGAGCATGGCATTCACGCCGAGGGCGACGCCCTCGGCCCCTCCGTGCTTCCCGTGAGGCGACCCAGGGCTTCCGCCGAGGCCGACTCCGGCCAAACCGGGGCCGGGGCCGCGACGTAGCCGGCGTGGGCCAGCCGGCTCTGGAACCAGGCGATCTCGGTGGCGTAGAACAACAGCCGGCTCGCCAGGCGCGCCACGAGGTAGAGGTGGCCGGCGAGGAACGCCCCCCACGTCGGGCCGGTTGGCGGCGGCCCCGCGGCGGCGTAGGCGACGATGACGGCGGCCAGCACCAGGCCGTTGGCGGCATACAGTCCCAGGCAGCCGGCGGGATGCCGCCGCACGAAGCGCCAGCCGGCGAGCAGGGCCCCGAGCATGCTGCGGCGGTCCTCGACCACCGCCCGCACCCGCGCGTAGTCGAAAACGAGGCCGGCCGCCGCCAGCAGCAGCCCGAACCCGAGATATCGGAGCGCCCCGCCCGCGGGCACGCCGGTGCCGGGCGGGGGGGGAGCGCCGACGATCAAGGGCTGTGCGGCCCTGAAGAGCACCCAGTACACGACGCCGGCGATGAGGGCCAGACGCAGCAGCCGCGGCCCGTAGGCGCCGCAGGCGGCGAAGAACCCGGGGCCGCGGGTGGGGCGGTCCCGAGCGAGGCGGTCGATGGCGCCGGCCGAGAACAGGGTCCAGGCCGCGATGAAGACGACGGCGACGGCGCCGAGCGCGGGGTCGGGGCTCTCGCCGTCGAGCAGGGTGCGCAGACTCGCGAGCACGGCGTCCGTCCCCCCGGCCCCGGCCGCGCAGGGCCTGCCGTCGACCGAGTACTCGGCGGCCGGGAATCGCCACCACTGGAGCGGGATGCAGTCGGCTGCGGCACCCGCGGCCGCCCCGTTCTCGGGCAGGGCCCCGGGCCGTCGGTCCCCGAGGAGCAGCCCCGGCGGCAGGGCCACGGCCGCCGTCAGCACCGCGGCGCCGGCCAGGACCATCGGTGCCCGCGCCACGCGCCGCAGCCCGTCCGTCAGGGGCGCGATGAACGGCATCACACCGGGAGGCCGCGGGACGTCGGGCCAGCTCGCCGGCCGGCTGCCCGCCCCGGGGCTGCCCCCGGCGGGGCCGTCGCCACGGCCTTCGCGGGTGCGAGGATCACGGCCCGGACCGTGGCCGGCCGGGCCCGGCCGGGGTAGAGACGGTTCCGTACGCACCATGAACGGGGGTGGTTCGGCATGGGCCGCTACAGTATCACCCCTCCTGCCGCCCGCGGCAGGCGCCCGCGGCCCCCGCGGGACGACGGTCGCGGTCCCCTCCGCGAAAACGAAAGGGGCGCTCCGGCGGGGAGCGCCCCTTCGACGAAACGGCCGCCGTCCGAGCCCCGTCCGTGGGGTCAGCGGTAGTCGTCCCGCACGGGATGGAACACGTCGATGATGCGGCACCGGGTGATCGCCCGGCCCGAGTGGACGGCGTTGGGCGGGATGATGGCCACCATGCCCGCCCCGAGGCGCTGGGTCTTGTCGTCGATGGTCAGCTCGAACTCCCCGTCGAGCACGTGCGCCACCTGCTCGTGGGGATGCGCATGCTCGGGGAGCTCGGCCCCGGCCGCGATGGTCCAGGTGACCGAGGTCATCGTGACCCCGTTCGCGAACCGGCCCACGAAGCCCGGCATCGGCTCCTTGCGGGCCATGTCGGTGGGCGAGAGGAACGCCACGGCTCAGTCCCTCAGCCCGAAGGTGAAGACGACGTTGCCGGCCGCGATGGTCACGTACTGCCGCCCGTCGACGGCGTAGGTGATCGCGGCGGAGTGGACGCGCCGGCCCACGTTCATGTGCCAGAGCTCCTCGCCGCTGACCGCGTCGAGGGCGTAGAAGTAGCCGTCGACGCTGCCGCTGAACACGAGGTCGCCGGCGGTGGCGGTGACCCCAGCCGTCGAGCGCGGCTGGATCGGGTACTCCCACCGCACGTCGCCGGTCCGCGGGTCGATGGCGCGGATGGCGCTGTGGTAGTTGTCGGCCGGCAGCGGACGCTGCGAGCCGCCGCCCGTGAACTGGTCGCCCTCGACGTACTCCTCGTCGCGCTTGAAGAAGATGTCCTCGCCGTCGTAGGCCTGCACGTAGAAGAGCTCGGTGCGGGGGCTGAAGGCGGGCGAGAACCAGTTGGTGCCGCCGCCGACCGGCGGCGAGACGAGGGTGCCCTCCGGCGTCGGCGCGGTGTTGGGCACGCGGATGGGCCGGCCGTTCGAGTCGAGCCCGACCGCCCAGGTCTGCTTGGCGTAGGGCTTCCCGAGGAGGAACTCGCCGGTCACGCGGTCGATGGTGTAGAAGAAGGCGTTGCGGTTCGCCCACATCATGACCTTGCGCTCCTCGCCGTCCATCGTCAGGTCGGCGAGAATCGGCACCTGGATGGCGTCCCAGTCGTGCACGTCGTGCGGCGTGAACTGGAAGTACCACTCGAGCTCGCCGGTGGTGCCGTTGAGGGCCATGGCCGAGTCCGAGTAGAGGTTGTCGCCGAGCCGCACGTCCCCGTTCCAGTCGGGGCCCGGGTTGCCGGTGCCCCAGTAGACGATGTCGAGCTCGGGGTCGTAGGCGCCGGTGATCCAGCTCGCCGAGCCGCCGGTGCGCCACGAGTCGCCGGCCCACGTCTGGTTGTCGGGATGGTCGGGGCCGGGAATCGTCCACGCCCGCCACACCTGCTCGCCCGACGCCGCGTCGTACGAGTCGATGAAGCCGCGGATGCCGTACTCGCCGCCTGCGATGCCCGTCACCACCTGGTCGCCGACGATGAGGGGCGCGGCGGTCTTGCTGTATCCCGACTGGTGGTCGGCGGTCTCCCGGTCCCACACGAGGTTGCCGGTGCGCGCGTCGATGGCGACGAGGTGCGCGTCCAGCGTGCTCATGAAGAGCGTCTCGCCGAGAATGGCCACCCCCCG
Source organism: Vicinamibacterales bacterium (assembly GCA_965207675.1). Lineage (GTDB taxonomy): Bacteria > Acidobacteriota > Vicinamibacteria > Vicinamibacterales > UBA8438 > JAJEEA01. Next base: position 179,045 of record CBDBMY010000010.1, on the reverse strand, counting down.
GTTGTTACGCCCGCAGCAGATGCGCAGGTCGTCGGGCAGCGGGTGGTCGTAGCGCCAGTACTGGCGGCCGGTGGCGGCGTCGACGGCGACGACGTTGCTCGGCGCCTCGGTGATGAACATCACCCCGTCGACGACGAGGGGGACGGTCTCGGCCCGGTCGAGCTGCGGGATCTGGTAGGCCCACTTCAGCTCGAGCTCGCCGACGTTGCGGTTGTGGATCTGGTCGAGCCGGCTGTAGCGCTTGGCGTCGAGGGTGGCCGAGTACATCAACCAGTTCTCGGGCTCGTCGGCCGCGTTCAGCAGGCGCTCCCAGGTGACGGGCGAGAACGAGGGGCCGTCGCCGGACCCGGGTTCCTGGGCGGCGGCCGGCCCGGCGACGAGCGCGGCCGCGAGGACGATGGCAAGCCGTTTCATGATCAGGTCTCCTCCCGTCGGAGCGAGTACAGGTAGGCGATGAGGTCCTCCACCTCGTTGCCGGTCAGGAGGGCGTTCACGCTGGGCATGATCGAGCTCGTGACGCGCTCGTAGGACCGCACGCCGCCCTTCGAGAACGACCAGAGGTCCTCGTTCTCGTCCATGACCCGCATCGTGAAGGTGTCCTCGCTCATGCGCAGGCCCTCGACGACCGACCCGTCCTCGCGGGTCACCCGCAGGGTCCACCAGCGCGGCGCGAGGTCCTCGTCGGGCGTGCGCAGGTCGCTGACGAGCTCGTCGGGGGCGCGGCGGTCGCCCACCCGGCTCAGGTCGGGGCCCCGCCGGCCGCCGGCGCCGTTCACCATGTGGCAGCTCGCGCAGTTGCCCTTGCCCTCGAACACCATGCGGCCGGCGGCGACGTCGCCCGGCAGGTCGACGGCGGGGGTGCTGTTCAGCGAGTTCAGGTAGCTCACCACCATCCACACCGACTGGTCGGTGGCGTTGCGGCTGATGCCGATCATCTGGGTGTTGGGGATGCCCTCGCGGACGATGCGGAACAGGCCCGCGTCGGTGCTGGCGCTGGTGAAGCCGTTGGTCAGGGCCGGCCCCAGCTCGCCGCCGTCGCCGGTCTGGCCGTGGCAGCGGGTGCACTGCTGCTGGTACAGCCGCTGGCCCATCCGGATGTCGAGCGTTGTCGTGAACGGGTTCTCGGTGGTCTCCTGAGCGCGGGGGGTCGCCGGCGCCGTCGCGAGGACGGCGGCCGCCAGCACCGCCGACGCAGGAACCACCCACAGGCTGCGCATTCGCATGATGCCCTCCGGGAAGTCGGTTTGGTCTCGGTGCGGTCCCGCCCGCACGTCGACACGCACTGGTATCACGAGGCGGCTTCGCCGGCAGTCGCCCAAGCTGCCTGGAGCATCCAGGGGGATGAACCGCCCCCCCGGAGCGAGAGCGTCCCGCCCTTGGGGGCACGGCCTTCGGGAACGATTCCTGCCGGCAAAGCCGTCGAGGCTTGACGATATCACGCAGCGCGCCGCCCGCGCCACGTGTCGGCGCGCGTGCCCGCGCCGCCGCGGCGAGCGGCTCGCCGGGTCAGACTCGCCGTTGCCATGTCCTCGGGTCACGCGATTGGTGCACGACGGCGACGACTTCGATCCACTCGGGAAGGATCCGATAGAAGACCGAGAACGGGAGTTTCCGCATCGGGGCGCGGCGCACGGTCGACGCCACGATCCGATACGACTCGGGTCGCTCGGAGATCCGGTCGAAGGCCCCGTCGATTTCTCTCTCGAACGATGCCAGCACGCCTGGGGCCTCGTCGAGATACCACCGTTCGGCGAGGGTCAGATCGCGCACCGCGGCAGACGTCAGCCGGACGGGCAGGATCACGATTCGTCGGAGAAGACCCGCCCGCGGACCGCTTCCCAAGGCACGGAACGCTGCTCCGACGGGATGTCCTCCAGCGCCGCCAGGCGATCACGAATCAGTTCCCGCTGCCAGTCGGGGACAGGAATCTCCCCCGGCGCCAAGCTGTCCCAGAGCTCCACGACGAGCTCGATGCGCTCCCGGGCGGGAAGACTGAGCGCCTGTCTCTGAATCTCGGACTTGGCCAACATCCGTCTCAGCATATCCGCTTCTTGCGGACGTTGAAACAGGTCCGTCGGGCGTTCTCGCACTCGTGTCGCTCGGCGGCGCCGTTCGATCCCCGAAGACGGGATGCCGCGTATACTGCCGACCGTCGATGCCCTCGTCCCCCGGCACGCCCCGCTACCGGTTCGCCGGTCATACGCTGTCCCCTGCCCGGCGGACGCTCGTCCGCGAGGGCCGGGAGCTGCCGCTCATCCCGCGCTGCTTCGACCTGCTCGTCCTGCTCGTCGAGCGGCGGAACGAGGCGGTGTCGAGGCACGACATCCTCGACGCGGTCTGGCGCGACGTGGTCGTCACCGACGGCGCCCTGAGCCAGGCGGTCCGCATCCTCCGCCGCACTTTGGGCGACGATCCGCGCAAGCCGTCCTTCATCCGCACCGTGCCGCGGCATGGCTACCGCTTCGTCTGCGACGTCGTCGAGGAACCCGACGCGGGACCGCCGGGGCCCGTCGTGCGGGGTGCCGCGGAGCCGGGGGGTGCGCCGGCCGGACCCGGGCGCGCCGCCGCGGGGCGGCCCGGCGCGGAGGCCGCCTTCGACCATGCCCTCGAGGCGCTGCTGGACGATGGTTCCGGCGATGCCGAGGAGGACGACGTTCGGCGGAGGGAGGCGGCCGAGACCCTGCACCGGCTGGGCACGGCCGAGGCCCTCGACCGGCTGGACCGCCGGCCCGGGCACGCGGCGGCCCGCGCCTACCTGCGCGAGACGCGGTGGGACGTCCCGGGGTCGGGGCCGGTCCCGCTGCTGGGACATCCGGGCTGGCTGGCCGCCGCGAGAATCCTGTTCCTGCTGCGCATCCGGCGCGTCGCCCGGCTGGCCGGGCGACGGTGGGTGGCCGCGGCGGCGGGAGGAGCGGCGGCCGGGGCCGTCGCCGGCTTCCTCGGCGGGCTCGTCCTCCGCTTCGGGCCCGGGTCGACGGCCGGCGACGGCGTGCTGGCGATGCTGCCGCTGCTCGGCGCCGCGACCGGCGGCGTCGCGGCGGCGGGAGTCGGGGCCGGCCTCGCGGCTGCGGAGGCCGCGTTTCGCGCACGCCGGCGCCTGGCCCTCGCCGCGGCGGGGGCGGCGAGCGGCCTCGCCATCGGCGCCGCCGCCCACCTCCTGGGGCGGCTCGTGCTCGAGGGCCTGTTCGGCCGCGACCTCTCGCCGCTGGCCGGCGCCGTGGAGGGCCTGGTCCTCGGGGGCGCGGTCGGGCTCGGGTACGGGCTCGCCACGCCCACCGCCGAGGGCGGCATGGCCACCCCCCACGGGCTCGCCCGGGTCCGCGCCGCCCTCCTGGCGGGGCTTGCCTGCGCCCTCGCGGCGGGGATGCTCGGCTGGAGCGGCCGCTTCCTGGGGGCGATGAGCCTCGACTTCATGGCGCAGAGCTTTCCCGGCTCGCAGGTCGGCCTCGCGCCCCTCGCCCGCCTCCTCGGCGAGCCGTCGCCCGGGGTCGTGACCGGGGTCGCGATCAGCGCGTTCGAGGGCCTGATGTTCGGCTCGGGCCTGTGCGCGGGGCTGACGAGACGGCCCCGCTGACCCTCCTGTTCCGCCGGCCCCGGCCCGTTTCGGCCCCTCTCAGCGGAATATCACCGACCCGTCACTTCTCGCTCATGTCTCGGGCCGGCCCTCCGCCCATACTGGCCTCGAGCGAAACCAAACGCGGCCCCACCGCCGACAAGGAGCGAGAACGAATGGCATTGCGACGTCCTCTTCAACGCCGCAACGGCTGCGGCCCTCGCTCAGGAGTGACACGATGCAACAAGCGCTGAGCTCTCTGCACGACCGGTTGGCTCCCGCCGAGGAGATCTTCTTCACCTGGCTGACGCGGGTGTTCGCCGCCGCGACGCTCGTCGGTTCGGCGTGGATCGATGACGCGCCCCCCTTGGAGCTCGCGGCCGCGATCATCACGATCTGGGTCGCGGTACGGGTGGTCACTCAGTTCGGCCGGCTGGCCGCCGCCGCTCCCTTCCGGAACCGGCCCTTGCAGGTGACGTTCGCGGTCGGCGCTCTCGTTCTGCTCGCCTTGTCGTTCCTCGCCGTCGTCACCTTCGTCGACCGCCTGGCCGTGTCGGTGGCCGGCTGAGGCGAAGGGGATGGGTCGGACGATGAACGGCGGCCTGCACGTGGGCCTGATCATGGACGGCAACGGCCGCTGGGCCTCGGCGCGCGGCCTCCGGCGCACCGAGGGACACCGCCGGGGGGCCGACGCGGTGCGGCGCGCGGTGGAGGCGGCGCCGGGGCTCGGCGTCACGACGCTGACGCTCTACGCCTTCTCCGCCGACAACTGGCGCCGGCCGGCGCCCGAGGTGTCGGCGTTGATGGCGCTGCTGGAGTCCTTCCTCGTCCGCGAGCGTGCGAGCTGCCGGAAGGAGGGCGTGCGGCTCGCGTTGATCGGCCGGCGGGACCGTCTGTCGCCGGCGTTGATCCGTGCGATCGAGGAAACGGAGCGCGCCACGCACGACGGCGCCCGCCTCTACCTTCGGCTGGCCGTGGACTACTCGGCCCGCGCGGCGATCCTCGCCGCGGCCGGGACCCTGGGACCGGACGAACCGTGCGACGAGAGCGGCTTCCTGCGGCGGGTCAACCGCGCGTGCCACTCCGATCCGGCGACCCCGCCGGTCGACCTCGTCATCCGCACGAGCGGCGAGCAGCGCCTGAGCGACTTCCTGCTGTTCGAAGCGGCCTACGCCGAGCTGCTCTTCACCGAGACGCTGTGGCCGGACTTCGACGGCGGCGACCTGCGCCGCGCGGTCGAGGCGTTCCGCCGCCGCGAGCGCCGTTACGGGGAAATCGCCCCGGTTGAGGGCGATCGGGGCGCATCCGACGTGCGCGGATCGGTACCGTGGGGCGGCGACAGACGATCCGGTCGTCGGTTGCGCGGAGCGGGGTGCCGGTCAGCCGGGTACCCGGCGTCAGCCCTCCGGCCGGGGCACCTGCAGGTCTTTGCAGATCTTTCTCGCGAGGTCCTGGTTGATCTCGTTGTGGCGGGGAATCGTCGTGGATTTCCCGGCTGCCCGGTTGACGTACACGGTGTGGCTGCGGCCCTCGCGCAGGAGGGCGCAGCCGTGTCGCGCCAAGTGCCGCAGCAGGTCCCGGCGCTTCACGCCGTCACGGTGAGAGGTTCCTTGATCACCGCTGCGCCCGCAGCATCCTCCCGGGCGAGGATGCGGTTGGCTTCGACCACCAGGGCGACGGCTTCGCGGAGGTTCGTGCGGGCTTCTTCCAGGGTGGCGCCCTGGGTGTTCGCGCCGGGGAACTCCTCAATGAAGGCGATATAGCCTTCAGGGACCTTCCGGAACACCGCCGTGCATTGCAGGTTCACAACTGGCTCCACACGATGCGGCCGCGGAACGGTCAGAGCGTTCCTCGGTTTCATGCCCTGCCGCGAGCCCACAGCGTCTATGCCGGCTTCAGATCCCTCTGACGGGTCACGGGGCGGCGGTGGTAGTCCCCGCAAGTGGGGTGTTTCCCGGTGCCTGCAAGAGTTTCGTCAATGCAGGTCCTCCTCTCGGCGTTCTACCGCGCGCCCGGATGCAGCGTCAGCCGGTGCGCGGCGTGCTCCTCCACCGCCTCCCGCGTGTAGAGCAGCGGGAAGTACTCGCCGTTCCCGAGGTTGTCGGCGAGGTTGCCGTAGAACGGGCTGCCGGGCTGGGCCGACTGCCCGGGGGCGTTGCTGGCCACCGACCGGTCGGGGTCGGCGAGGTCGATGATGCGACGGAAGTTGGCGCCGGTGGCGTTGAGGGCGCCGAAGCCGCCGGGGCGCTCGACCGCGGGGAGGTCGAACTCGGGGACGAACATGTGCTGCAGGGCGCTGGCGTGGACGCGGCCGTGCCGCCACTCCCCGCGGTCGGGGCCGAGCTCGCGGGTCAGCCGCTCGATCGCCGCCGTCAGCCCCTGCTCGATCAGGGCGCGGCGCTCGGCCTCCGGGGTCCTCTCCTCCCGGGCCGCCGCGTCCACCTCCGCGTTCCAGCGCACGTAGAGCGCCCCGGCGGTGCTCTCGCTCGAGACCGTGGCGTCCCACCCGGCGATCAGCCCGCGGGCCCACTCGACGTCGGGGTCGTCCGACGTCCACCCCTGGAACGCGGGGATGTCCCGCTCGGCCGCGAGCAGCCGCGCGTCGTGCTGGATGCCCTTGTGGTCGTCCACCGAGAGCACCTCGCCGGCCCCGAGGATCTGATGCAGGCGGGCGATGCGCGAGGTCTCCACCCCGCGGGACGAGTGGTAGAAGACCGGCCGGCCCTCGTAGTCGGGCGGGTGGACGTTGTTGTTGGCGGTGGCGACGTAGCCGCGCTCGGGGTTGAACTCGCGCGGCAGGTCCTCGCGGAACCCCTTCCACTCGTAGTCGCCGTTGCCGGGCACCGGCAGCCGCCCGTTCCAGCCGTCGCGGTCGGGCGTCAGGCCGGTCACCTGCAGCGCGATGTTGCCGTCGGCGTCGCCGCAGACGAGGCTGTGCGTCGGCACCAGCCAGTGCATGGCCCGCTCGAAGAAGTCGGCGCAGCTCTCGGCCTGCGCGAGCTGGAAGCTGCCCTTGTAGGCGGCGGTGCCCGGCTCCTGCACCACCGACCGCACCGCGTAGGCGACGCGGTTCTCGAGGTCCTCGAAGAAGACGGGGCCGTGCCGGCTGAACTTCAGCACGATCGGCTCGGGGTCCCGCCCCCTGACGGGGATCTCCTCCTCGATGACGCGCAACGGCTCCCAGCCGTCCTGCCACCGCACCAGGTCGGGCTCGTCGGGGTGCAGCTCCTCGACGTAGACGTCGACCATGTCGGTGCCGGCGAAGGTGAAGCCCCACGCCATGCGCGCGTTGCTGCCGGCGTCGACGCCGGCGAACGGCGGCTCGCCGCCCCCGATGACGTTCCAGCCGGGCGCGTTCAGGTGCACGAAGTAGCGCAGGGCCGGCATCTCGATGCGCCGGTGGGGGTCGTTCGCGAGTATGGGGACCCCGGTCGGCGACCGCGAGCCGGTCATCACCCAGTTGTTGCTCCCCTCGGTGGCGACGACGCCGGGCAGGACCCGCGCCGCCCGCGGCTCTCGCGGGCTGACGAGGTCGCGCCAGGGCTCGACGATCTCCAGGGCGGGCAGCCGCCCCGCCGTGAACGGATCGCCATCGCCGGCCCGCATCGCGTCGAGGATGTCCTCGGTGATGATGGAGACGTCGAGGCCGTCGGGCACCACGAGGTCGTCCCACGGGTCGGGGGCGGCGCGCCGGTTCGCCTCCTCGGCCCCGTAGCGGGCCACGTTCAGCGCGAGCTGCATCTCGTGGAGGGCGTGCCCCCGCACGCTCGGCACCCCGAGGGAGGCCCAGCGCAGCACCGCGGTCTCCGCCGTCCACGGCTCGGGCTCGACGCCGGTGAGCTGGAACTCCACCGGGAGGTTGTCGCGGTTCTGCTCGACGAACGCGTTCACCCCGGCGGCGTGGGCGGTGAAGAGGCGGTGGGCGTCTGGATGGTAGCTGGTCCACTCGGTCTCGTCGAACGGCCCCCGGAACATCATCAGCCGGGTGCGCCGGTCGTAGTCGAGGGCCTCGGGCCCGAAGACCTCGGCGAGCCGCCCTTCGCGCCACCGGCGCCACATCTCCATCTGCCACAGCCGGTCCTGGGCCATGACCCAGCCCTGCGCGAAGAACAGGTCGTCGTCGTTCTCCGCGTAGATGTGGGGCACGCCCCACTCGTCGCGGATCACCTCGACCGGCGCCTTCAGGCCGGGGACGGCCAGCTCGCCGTCGATGGTGGCGAGGGCGCGCTGCGCGAGCGTGTCGAGCGACTGCGCCTGCCCCGCGTCGGCACCGCGCGGTGCCGATGCCGCCAGTACGATCAGCACCGCCCCGGCGATGTGCGCGCACGCAGGTGCGAAACGTCCCGATGCCGGTCTGAGGCGAACATCCAGGATAGTCATCAGTGATCCGTTCTGGAGAAGTAGAAGGACACGATCAGCGTAATCAGCGGCAGCACGCCGATCTTGAACAGCTCGAAGATAGCCTGGAGAGCGGCGTTCTCGGGATCCATGGGGTACGCGACGAAGACGCCAACCGTCAGTACACCCAGAAACAGGAGCAACTGCCGGGCCAGCTTGAGGCGCTCGACCGCGGGGAGTTCGTCGACCTCGTAGGCGCGGCTGGCGATCCCGAACTTCTGAGCATCGCCGGAATGAACGGCGTGCTCGGAGGTCGGAGACGACAGGTCGGCATCGGAAGAGGCGGGTCTCCCATCGGCGCCATCGGCGGCGTTGCGGCGGATCTCCACCATTCCATCGGTCACCTGTGCCTATTGACCGTTGAACACCCCGCTGACGAGGCCGACCGCGTGGAGCTTCCTGTTGTCGTCTTCTTCCACGATTCCCAGGAACCTCCCCTTTTCCCGCTGATCCTTGGCCAAGGCGAGCAACGCTATCGCACGACTCAGAGCCTCCGCCTTGGAAATGCCGTTTCCCCTCGCGAAGCTCTCCAGCAGATCATCGGCTGCTCTCGATACCCTGAAGTCCATGTCGCCTGCTCCCACAGCCAGCGTACAAGGGGGTTGCCAGGCGGTCAACCTCTTGCCGCGGCGCCGGCGGATCCGCCGGCGCCGTCACCAGAACAGGCTCCGGACCATGCGCAGCCCGATCAGCAGCACCATCGGCGAGAAGTCGAGCCCGCCCATCGGGGGCAGGGCGCGCCGGATGGGATCGAGCAGCGGCTCGGTCAGCGTGTTCGTGAAGTTGGCGACCGGGTTCGACGGGGGCAGCTGCATCCACGAGGTGACCACCGCCACCAGGACGATGAGCGAGTAGATGTCGATGAGTTGAATCAGCAGCGGCATGGCGCACCCTCATCCGGCCGTCCGAACCGTCTCGTAGGTGGGGACGCCGTGCTCGTCGAACCAGCGGAACGCGGCCGTCGGCGCGTCGCCCGGGGTCACCGTCACTTCCAGGAAGCCCCCGGTGGGCTCGGGCGACGAGAAGGGCTGCACGATCAGTCCGTCGGGGTCGTTCGAGTCGGGGTCGCCCGGCGCCCGGCCGAGGCGCGCGTTGGCGTCGACCAGCGCGCCGGTCGAGAATTCCTCGAACCCCCGCGGATGAACCGAGTGGTACTGCCAGTGCCGGTCCCCGCTCACGATGTAGAAGTGCCCGCCGTCGAGGAAGCCGTTCTCCTCGAGCCAGTCGAAGAACCGGTCGCGCTCGTACTGGAACCCCATGGGGTTCGACTGGTTGTCGCGCTTGAAGGGGTCGTGGCCCAGCGCCTGACGCCCGGCCTGGTTGGCGTCGTCGGGGCCGATCATCGGCGTCGGCGAGATGAGGATCTTGAAGGTGGCGTCGCTCGCGAGCAACGTCTCCTGCAGCCACGCGAGCTGCTCGGCCCCCCACATCGTCTTGTCGGGCCCCGGCTCGGCCATGTTCGGGCTGCGGTAGTCGCGCCCCTCGGTGAGCCAGATCTGCAGGTCGCGCGAGACCCGGTGGGTCCGGTAGGTGCGCGGGTCGGGGTCGTTCGGGTCGACCACCGGCACCTGCTCGAGGAACGTGGCCCGGCCCAGCTCGGGCGAGGGGTCGGGCTCGAGCTCGACGGTGTTGTCGCTGTCGTTGAAGCGGTAGTCGTGGTCGTCCTTCTCCCAGTAGGTGGGGACCGAGGCGAACAAGTCGATGAACCGCGGCTGCACGAACTGCTGGTGCCACTTCTTGCGCATGAACGACTGGGTCCGCTCGAACTCGCTGAACGGGGCGTCGTAATAGACGTTGTCGCCGGTGCCGACGAAGAACGCCGGCTCCCGGGCGAGGATCGACGCGAGCCCGGGGTAGCCCAGCGGCCGGTCCTCGGGCGAGCCGGACCTCGGGCGGTCCCCGTGGAAGAGGGCGTAGTTCATGCCCGTGACCACGACGAAGCTCACCTCCTCGGCCGCGTCCGCCCCGGGCAGGGTGCGGAACGAGCGGGCGGGGCCGAGCGCGGTGTTCTCGGCGGTGGCGCCGTACTCGAGCCGGTAGAAGTAGCGGGTGCCCGCGCTCAGCCCGTCGACGGCGGTCTTGACGATGAAATCGCCCTCGGCCGTGGCGTCGAGCCACGCCGTCGTCGTCGAGTCGGCGAAGTCGTCCGAGAGGGCCAGCTCGAACCGCGCCGTCCCCGGCGCCCCCGCCACGTCGCCGTCGACGAGGCCGTCGAGCGTGGTCAGCCGCGACTGCAGGATGACGCTGTCCGCGGTCACCTCGCCGGACATCTCGCCCTGGCCGTTGGTGATGGTGATGGGGTCGGGCGCGGCGCCGCCGCAACCTGCCAGCAGCCCGAGGCCGACCACCAGTGCCGCCGTCTTCGTCATCGTCGCCCCTCCCGACGCCGGCGCGGCGCCCCTCGTGCGCCCGCCGTCCCGTACCGTGCTCGCCGCATCCCAGAACTGCATCCTACACGCACCGGCCGCCGGATGCCATGCGCCTCGCTTCCTCGGTGGTCGGGGTGACCACGCCGGGCCCGCGCGAGGGCCCCCGGGTCCCCGTCGGTCGGGGTGTTCGACGAACTGGAGGCCCGGCCCGCCCGTCGTCGCTTCCGGCTCTGCCGGGCACCCAACCAGCCCTCGGGGGGGCGCGCGTTCCACGGCGCAGACTCCTGGCCGGGCCATCGTCTCCTTCGGCTCCGCTGATCGCCCGCCCGACCCCCCTGGAGTCCGCGCCCTTCCACGGCGCAGACTTCCGGCAGGCGGGTTCGCATGCGCGACGGAGGCGGGCGCCGCCTCACCTGTTCAAGGGGAACGGCAGCCCGTCGAAGCGGTACCCCAGGTGCCAGGCGATGTAGTCGTGGCTGAAGTCCTTGCCCCGGCTCATGAACCGGAAGCTCACGTCGCTGAACCAGCGTGGGCCGAGGCGCATGATGGTGCCCACCCGGTAGTACGGGGCCGGCCGCTCGTCGGACCGCGTGCGCGCGAGGTGGGTCCCGAAGTGCAGGTAGATGGAGAACGGGCCCGCGATCTGCTCGTACCCCGTGTAGAGGCCGAGGCTGCCGCCGCCGCTCAGATCGGCGTCGGGCGTACGCGCGGTGCCGCGCGGGCGGCCCGTCTCCAGCGACCCTTCCACGCCGCCCCCGACCTGGCCGAGGCGGTAGAACCGGCGCCAGACCGACCCCTTGAGGGCGGCGACCTGCACGTACCCCCGCGGGCCGAACCGTTCCTCGCGCCAGAAGAACCCGACCCCCCGCACCGCGAGCCCGCCGTCGAGGCGCGTCTCCCAGCGGTCGACGAACGGCGGCCGGTCCTCGCGCTGACGCGGCGACCCGCGCACGCCCAGGCTGCGCTGGACGGCGACGCGGGGGGCGGTCACCGTCAGGCCCCGGTTCGGGCTGCCGACCCCGCCGTTCGAGAAGTGGTTGAGCGAGAACCCCGCGAGGAGATCGAGACGGTCGGAGAGGCGCCGCCGGGCCTGGAAGCCGAGGTCGATGTAGCTCGTGAGCCGGGTCGTCGGGTGCCGCTCGAAGGGAAAGTCCTCGAACGCGGGCGGGTTCCAGCCGCTCGTCACCCCCATGCCGATGGTCGTGAGGATGTCGACGGTGGCGATGGTCGGCAGGATGGGGGTCTGGATGAACCCGTACACCGACACCGGCCGGCCCCGGTCCGTCGGACCGCCCCCGAAGTCGGCAAACTGGACGCCCGCGCCGTAGGACGGGAAGCGGTAGGTGTGGTGCCACAGCGCCGACCCGTCGGTGCGCCTCACCAGCTCGACGCGATAGGACCGGAAGGAGTTGCGCGGCAGGGGGTGCGTCTTGCCGACGACGCCGGGCTGCAGGTCGAAGCGCAGGGACCAGTCCTCGGGCGTCTCCGGCCGGAGCTTGCGATGCATGGCGCGGAACACCTTCGGCAGGAACCAGTTCGCGCCCGTTTCAGGGCCGGAGCCCTGGACCGCGGCGGGGGCGCCCGCGTCTTCGTCGTCCGCCGGCACGAGCTGGCCCCCGTCCGTCTCGGGGGCGGATTCCTGGATCGTCGCAGGGGCTCCGGCGCCGTCGTCGTCCGGGGACTGGGCCGCCGCCCCGGCTGCCAGCACGGGGCACAGCAGAAGCCCGACGAGGGTCAAAGGACGGTCACGCACGCCAACAGCCCGGTAGTCCGCCGCCCGCCAGTTTCCCCACCGACTCGTCAAGACCCCGGCGCCGTCCTACGACGCCGGCTCCTCCGGCAGCGCCAGCGCGAGGAGCTCGGCGTTGCTCCCTCCGCTGCCCACCGCCACCAGCAGGTACTGCCGGCCCTCGTGGCGGTAGGTCACGGGGTTGCCCCCCGGCGGCGCCGGCAGGTCGACCGAGCCGAGGTGCTCGCCGGTGGCCTTGTCGTAGGCGCTGATGGTGCGCGAGCCGGCCGCCACGTCCTCGTAGCCGCGGCCGCCGTGGTTCATGATGAGGAGCGACGGGGTCACCAGCGGCCCCGAGCTGATGCCGCCGCCTCCGCCGAGAGGCGGCAGGTTCAGGTGGGCGAGGGCGGGATGGTTCCGAGGGCCGTCCCCGTGGGGCGTCATCCACGCCTGGTCGCCGGTCGTCAGGTCCATCGCCGTCACCCGCTTGTAGGGCGGCTTGAACAGGGGCAGCCCCCGCGGCCCCGGCAGCCCCACGCCCCACGGGTCGGTGAAGTAGCCGACCGTCGCCGGCGCCTCGTACTCGACCACCTCGACGACGATGAGGGTGCTCGACGACGACACGAAGAGCCGCCCCGTCTCGACGTCGACGGCCGCCCCCTGCCAGTTCGCGCCCCCGCCGGCGCCGGGCACCTGGATGAACGGGGTCTCAGCCCCGCGCAGCACCGGGGGCGAGAAGATCGGCCCGAACCGCGCGCGGCTGCTCACCAGCTCGAGGGCCTCGGCCTTCAGCTCGGGCGTGAAGTCGATGACGTCGTCGATGGCGATGCCCTGGCGGTCGAACGGCGGCGGCTTCGTGGGGAACGGCTGGGTCGGCGAGTACCACTCGCCGGGCACGTTGCCCTGGGGCACCGGGCGCTCCTCGATGGGCCAGAGCGGCTCGCCCGTCACCCGGTCGAAGACGTAGGTGAACGCCTGCTTGCTGACCTGGGCCAGGGCCTTGACCTCGCGGCCGTCGACCGTGATGTCCACCAGGTTGGGCCCGGTCGGGAAGTCCCAGTCCCACAGCCCGTGGTGCACCGCCTGGAAGTGCCACTCGCGCTGCCCGGTCTCGATGTCGACGGCGACGATGCTCTCGGCGAAGAGATTGTCCCCGGGCCGCATGCCGCCGTACCAGTCGTTCGACGGGGTGCCGGTGGGCAGGTAGACGAGCCCGAGCTCCTCGTCGACGGCCATGTACGACCAGACGTTGGTGTGCCCGCTGTAGCGCCACGACTCGTTCTGCCACGAATCGACCCCGAACTCGTCGCCCTGCGGGATGGTGTGGAAGATCCACTTCATCTCGCCGGTGCGGGCGTCGTAGGCGCGCACGTCGCCCGGCGACGCCTCGCGCAGGGTGATGTAGGTGTCCTGGATGATGCTGCCGGTGATGATGGTGTCGCCGGCCACCGCCACCGGCGACGAGTAGGTCATGCGCGACGCGTCGATCTCGCGGTTGTAGCCCTGCGTCAGGTCGACGTAGCCGTTCTCGCCGAAGCCGGGGTAGAGCTCGCCGGTGCGGGCGTCGAGGGCGACCAGCTTCAGGTCGTGGTTGCTCATGAAGATGCGCGCGTCGCCGCTCTCGCCGTCCTTCCAGTACGAGAGGCCCCGGTGGTGCCAGCCCATGTTGGGGGGGCGGTCCATGTCGTCGTAGATGCGGGGGTCGTAGGTCCACACCGTCTCGCCGGTGCCCGCGTCGAGGGCCGCCGCCTGCCCCAGGGCGGTGCTGACGTAGACGAGCCCGTCCGCCATCAGCGGCGACGACTTGAACGCGGCGGGGCGGATGCGGTCGTGCTCCTCGGCCACCGCGCGGGACAGCGACGTCCACCGCCACGCGACCTCCAGGTCGGCGAAGTTCTCCGCGGTGATGTCGTCGAGCGGCGAGTACTTGGTGTTGGCGGCGTCCCGGCCGAAGTGGTGCCACTCGCCGTCGGGCACCCGCGACTGGGCGCCGGCGGGCGCGGGAGCGAGCGCCACCACGGCGGCCAGCACCGCGCACGGGGCGAGGAATCGAAGCCGGATGCCGGTGTCCATCGAGCCTTCTCCTCTATTGCCGATCCTTGCTCGTCGTTCTCGCGCGATCCGATCCTTGCCCGCTACAGCCGCCTTTGGGCGCCGCCGCCTCGACTTGTTCCTCGGTGGGCTGGCACTCCCGGAGGTCGCGATGCCGTTCCGCTTGGCATCGCCCGCCGCGCCGCTTCCGGCCAATCGGCGCCTACGGTTCCGCTTGGCGCCCGACCGACCCCTCCAGTGAGTCTGCGCTTTCTCCGGAGGCGGCGCCGTTCTGCGGCCCGGATTCCTGCTCGGGCCCCCGCAGGTCGAAGAGCGGCTCGGCCACCGTCATGCCTGCCCGGTGCGCCTCGGCTGCGGCGACCACCGCGGCCAGCGCGTCGGGGCGCTCGGAAGCGATGTCGTAGCGTTCGCCCGGGTCCGCCCCGAGGTCGTACAGCAGCGGCGGGTTGTGCTCCATCCGGCCGGTCGGGGGGTTGCCCACGATCCGGCTGCGGTCCGTCTGCTGCATCCACGCCCTGGGGGCGCCGTAGCGGCTCTCGGTCGTGAAGTGCGCCTTGTAGCGGCCCAGCCTGAAGGCGTACAGCTCGCCCATCCGGTAGTAGGCCATGGTCTCGCGCGGGGGAGGCCCCGTGCCCAGCAGCACCGGGCTCAGGTCGACCCCGTCGATGGGGCGGTCGTCCGGCACCGCGCCGCCCCCGAGGACGACGGCGGTAGTGAACAGATCCATGGCCGAGCCGATGGCCTGGACCACGCCGGGCGCTATCGTCCCCGGCCACCGGAACAGGCCGGGCACCCGCATGCCGCCCTCGAAGGTGGTGCCCTTGCCGTTCCGCAGCGGGCCGGCCGAGCCGCCGTGGGACCGGTAGCTGAGCCAAGGGCCGTTGTCGCTGGTGAACACCACCAGGGTCCGCTCTGTCAGCTCGAGGCGCTCGAGCGTCCCGATCACCTGCCCCACCGCCCAGTCGATCTCCTCGATGACGTCGCCGTAGACGCCGGCGGTGCTGTGGCCCCGGAAGTTCTCGGACCGGAACAGCGGCATGTGAGGCATGGTGTGCGGAAGGTACAGGAAGAACGGCCCGTCACGGTTTGCCTCGATGAACGCCACCGCCTCCTCGGCGTAGCGCCGCGTGACGGTGTGCTGGTCGGCGGGGCGTTCGATGACGGTCTCGTCCCGCATGAGGGGGACGTGCCAGTACTCCGTCCGCGGATGGAACATCGCGGCCCGCCGCGTCGGGCCCGACGGCACCCGCCAGTCCATGTCGTTCGAGTAGGGGATGCCGAACCACGAGTCGAACCCGTGCCGCGTCGGCAGGTACTCGGGCAGATGGCCGAGATGCCACTTGCCGACGATGCCGGTGGCATAGCCGACGTCCCGCAGCGCCTCGGCCAGGGTGATCTCCCCGGCCGGGAGCCCGGCCCGCGAGTCGGGGAAGAAGACGCCCTGCCGCCGCCCGAACAGGCCGCTCCGCAGGTGGATTCGCCCCGTCAGCAGGGCCGCCCGGCTCGGCGAGCACACCGGCGCCTGGCTGTAGAAGCTCGTCCACCGCTGCCCCTCGGCCGCCATGCGATCGAGGTTCGGGGTGCGGATGTTGGGGTGACCGTACGATCCCAGGTCGCCCCAGCCGAGGTCGTCGGCGGTGATGATGACGATGTTCGGCGGCCGGACACCGCCGGGCTGGCCGGCGGTCTCGCCGGCGGGGAGGGCGGCGCCGCGGCCCGCCGTCGCGAGCAGAGCGAGGCCGCAGACCACGGCCGGCAGCTTTCCCCAGCGGTTCGGCGCGGCATTCCGGCGTTCGGGCATCGGCGCATTATAGTACGGCATCCTGTGGGTCCTCATGGCAGGACCGGCCGGGCTGCGGCGGGGCGCCGGGTGGGGGAGCGGGCCGCGCGCCGGCAGTCTCCCGGGTTCGCCCCCTCGCGGGAGGCCCGCTCGGCCATCTCGGGCACCGGCCGCCGTCTTGCGGCGACCGGCCTGCCGGGGGGGTGTGGGAGGATCGGGCGCGCGGCGGCGCACGCGGTCGCGGCGCCGGGCTCGGCAGCGGGCGCGGCCGCTCGCGAGAACCCATCGCCGGCGCTCATGGGGCTCGGGTACCCCGCTGGACGATGTTCACGGTTTGTGTTGCGAGGAGAGCCGATGCGACGTTTCGGGCGTGTCCTTCGTTGTCTGGCGTTCTCGGTGCTGGTGGGGGGGCTCGCCGCGCCTCCGGCGGCGGGGCAGGTGCAGGAACTCTGGTTCGACGGGCCGCTCGACGGGATGACGTGGCACCGCGGCGACGTAATAAAGGCCCGGATCGCGGCGCGCGATACGGGGGATTCGGAGAAGGGGACGCTGGCGAGGATGCGGGCGAGGATCCGGTGATGAGGAGGCTGACGAGGATCCGGAAATGAAGATGCTGACGAGACGGGAATGGCACAAGCTGATGGCGTCGGGTCTGCTGGCCGGCGCGGCCGGCCGGTCGCCCCGGGCGCGGGGCGGGCAGGCGGCAGCGGGCGGCAAGTCGCGCATCCGGCGCGTGCTCTTTGGTTGGCGATAGCCGGTGGGGCGACCGAGGGACCGAGCGATGACTCCACTGACCCGCGCGAAGCTCTCGGCGATGATGTTCCTGCAGTTCTTCGTGTGGGGCGCGTGGTCGGTGCCGCTGGGGACCTACCTCGGCGAGGCCCTCGCGTTCCCGGGGCAGCAGATCGGGCTGGTGTTCGGGACGACGGCCGTCGCCGCGATGATCTCGCCGTTCTTCGTGGGGATGGTCGCCGACCGCTACTTCGCGACCGAGAAGCTGCTGGCGGGGCTGCACGTCGCGGGCGGGGCGGTGCTCTTCCTCGCGTCGACGCGCACCTCGTTCCCCGCCGTCTACGGCGTGCTGCTGCTCTACGCGCTCTGCTACATGCCGACCCTGGCCCTGACCAACTCGCTGTCGTTCCGGCAGATGGCCGAGCCGGCCCGCGAGTTCCCGCCCATCCGGGTGCTGGGCACCATCGGCTGGATCGTCGCCGGCCTCGCGGTCGGGTTCCTGCGGCTCGAGGACACCCAGCGGCCGATGCAGATCGCGGCCGCCGCCTCCGTCGTCCTCGGCCTCTACTGCCTGCTGCTGCCGCACACCCCGCCGAAGCGGGCGGCGGCCCGGGTCACCGCGCGGGACGTCCTCGGGCTCGACGCCCTGCGCCTGCTGCGCGAGCCGTCGTTCGCGGTGTTCGTGGCCGGCTCGATGCTGCTGTGCGTGCCCCTGCAGTTCTACTACGCATTCGCCAACCCGTTCCTGAACGAGATCGGGGTGGTCAACGCGGCCGGCAAGATGACCCTCGGGCAGATGTCCGAGATCGGGTTCATGCTCGCGATGCCGTTCTTTTTCCGCCGGCTCGGCGTCAAGGGGATGCTGCTCGTGGGGATGGCCGCGTGGGTCGCCCGCTACCTGCTGTTCGCGTGGGGCGACAACGGGTCGATGGTGTGGATGCTCTACGGGGGCATCCTGCTCCACGGCATCTGCTACGACTTCTTCTTCGTGACGGGGCAGATCTACGTCGACGAGAAGGCCCCGCCGGACCTGCGGGCGGCGGCCCAGGGCCTCATCGCGTTCGTGACCCTCGGCGTCGGCATGTTCGTGGGGTCGTGGCTCTCGGGGCTGGTCGTCGATCTCTACGTCGAGGGAGACGGGCACGCGTGGGGCCGCATCTGGGTCGTCCCCGCGGTGTGGGCGGCGGCGGTGCTGGCGCTGTTCGCGCTGTTCTTCCGGGACCGGCCCGCCGGTCCCACCGCCGCCGCGGCGGCGACTGCGGCCGCGTGAACACGAGCACAGGATAGAGCGATGCAGGACAGGACCCGGTTCTTTCCGTTTCTGCGCTACGAGGACGCCCCCGCCGCGTTCGAGTGGCTCCATCGGGCGTTCGGGTTCGAGAAGCAGATGCTCGTCCCGGGGCCGAAGGGGACCATCGCCCACGCGCAACTGCGCTACGGGGGGAGCGTGGTCATGATCGGGACGGCCGAGGACGACTTCATGAACATGAAGAGCCCGAAGGCGGTGGGTGCGGTCACGCAGGGGATCTACGTGCAGGTGGACGACGTCGACGCCCACCACGCGCGGGCGAAGGCGGCGGGGGCGGAGATCGTCATGGAGCCCGAGGACACCGAGTACGGCTCGCGCGAGTACGCCGCGCGCGACCCCGAGGGGCATTTCTGGAGCTTCGGGACCTACCGGCCCGAGACCGGCGCCGCCGCCGACGGCGGTCCGGGGGATGCCGGGTAGGGAGAGGAAGGAGCAGTTCGTTGACAGCGTTGCGGAACACGTCGTGCGCGTTCATCGGGGCGGGGGCCATGGGCGAGGCGATGATCGGCGGCCTCGTGCACCACGACCTCGTCTCGCCGGAGGCGGTCACCGCGTCCGACCCCCACGAGAGCCGGCTCGGCGCGGTGAAGGAGCGGTTCGGGGTGCGCACCACCGGGGACAACCGGGACGCCGCCCGGAACGCCGACCTCGTGGTGCTGTCCATCAAGCCGCAGGTGCTGTCGGCGGTCTGCAACGACCTGCGGGGCGTGCTGCGGCCCGAGGCCCTGGTCATCTCCATCATCGCCGGGGCGCGCATCTCGTCCATCGCCGACGGCCTCGGGCACGACGCCATCGTACGGACCATGCCCAACACCCCGGCCCAGGTCAGCGAGGGGATGACGGTGTGGACCGCCACCGAGGCGGTGTCGGCCGAGCAGCGCGAGCAGACCGGAACCCTGCTCGGCGCGCTGGGTAAGCACCTGTACGTGGGCGACGAGGAGTTCCTCGACAAGGCCACCGCGGTCAGCGGCAGCGGCCCCGCCTACGTCTTCCTGCTGATCGAGGCGCTGATCGACGCCGCCGTCCACCTCGGCTGGTCGCGCGCCGCCGCCCACGACATGGTCATCCAGACCGTGCTCGGCGCCGCCGTCTACGCCCGCGAGACGGCGCTCCACCCCGCCGAGCTGCGCAACCGGGTGACGTCGCCCGGGGGGACCACCGCCGATGCGATCTATCAGTTGGAGGAGGGCGGCTTCCGCACCGTGCTGAACAAGGCGGTCACCGCCGCCTACCGCCGCAGCGTGGAGCTGGGGGGCGGATAGGGGCCTACTTCTTCTTGCCGACGAGCACGAAGATCATCAGGATGTGGAGCAGGAACGCCCCCGCGGTGACGAGCAGCACCAACAGGATCGGGTTCATCGACTGGGTCCTCCCGGAGCCGGCGCAGGCCGGAACGCACGCTTGATGAAACGAACGGGCAGACTGAAGCACGCCGGGAGTCTCGCCACCGGCCGCCTCGCGGCGATGGGCGGATCTTCACGGCACGCGCATTGTATCCGGTTCGGGCGCTGAACCGTTCCCGATTTCGCGCAAGGCGACTGCCGGACTCCCCCACGGACCAGACGACGGCGCCGGTCCGCGGCGCAGGCGGCTGGTCACGGCGCAGGCGGCTGGTCACGGTGCAGGCGGCTGGTCACGGTGCAGGCGCCTGGTCAGGGTGCAGGCGGCCGGTCAGGGTGCAGGCGCCCGGTCGTCGGTGCGTTCGTCGCCCACTGCTTCGCAGGCGGCCAGCTCCCAGCCGTGGAACACCACGGCCAGGCCGACGTGCCGCACCCCCGGCTGGCCGCCGCGCAGACCGGGGTCGGCCAGGTAGCCCCGCAACTGCGTCCGGGCCTCCTCGAGCCGCGCCGCCACCACCGATTCGTCGGCCGCCTCGCCGCGCTTCAGGTACTTGACCTCGATCACGTAGCCGTAGCGGACGTCCGGGTACCGCGCCAGGAAAGGCTCCAGGTGCAGGTCGGCATAGCCCTTGCCGAGCTCGCGCTCCGAGTGAATCAGGAAGTGGTCGACCAGGCTGAAGTAGGCGGCCAGGAACGCCTGCACCACCTTCTCGCCGTCCAGGTAGTCGCGGATGCCGGTCTGCGCCCCGATCGCCTCGGCCAGGTGCTCCAGCGCGGGCCGCCACGCACCGCGGTAGGCCATGTGCCGCACCAGGTTCGAGAACCGGTAGTGACTGACCGAGAAGACCCCGACGTCGCGGTAGCCGTCGCGCAGGTAGCCGTACATCAGCCGACGCACCGTCTGGTTGGGGATGCCGAGCCGCGTGGCGCCGTTCGCCGAGCCGCGGATGCTGAGCAGGCCGAAGTAGTACAGCAGCGACAGGAAGTTGTCGGGCTCGACGAGCTCCTCGAGCGGGAAGCTCAGATTGACGTCGGCGTCGGCGCCTCCCTCGCCGGCGACGTGCCGCAGCAGGTCGAAGTTGCCGTTCAGCCGGGCGCCGGCCTCCCGGCCCGTCACCAGCAGGTGCCGCAGCTTGCCGTAGTCGATGCGCACGTTGACGTCGATCAGGCGCCGCGGGACGCGCTCGGTCGAAATGGCCTCCTTGAGGTAGTAGAGCACCATGTCGGTGTTGTAGACGGCGCCCTCGGCCTCCTCCGCGAACCGGTAGCCGTCGTACCACTCCCGCATCACGCCCATCGCCGTGTCCACGTCCTGGTTCAGAGCGCCGGTGTCCCGGTAGGTGGCGAGCAGGCCCCGCACTTCGGCCTCCGTGAAGCCGAGCAGCTCGTTGAACCCGGGGCCGAGGCTGACGTTCTTGCCGATGTTGAAGCCGCTCGTCACGTCGTCCATCGTGATGGGCGAGACCCCGGTGATGAACAGCCGCTCGAGCCCGCCGCCGCTCTCGCCGGCGCCCGCCTTCAGCGTGGCGAAGAAGTTGCGGTAGAAGCCGCCGCCGTGGGTGAACGACTCGTACGCCTCGCGGCCGTGGGCCAGCACCGTGTTGGCGAAGTTGTCGTACTCGTCGATGAGGCAGTACGCCGGGATGCCGTGGTCGCCGGCATAGTCGAACAGCTCGCCGAGCCGGCCGTCGACCGCGGGCGGCGCCAGAATGCGGCGGACCGCCGCCTCGGGAAACAGGTCGGCGTTGCGCTCCAGCGCGCGGCGGATCACCCTGCCGCAGTAGCCCTCGAAGCGCTCCCGCAGCGTCTCCAGGGTGTCGTCGAAGGCCGAGAAGTTGAACCGCAGGATGACGTAGCGCGAGCGGTCGTCCGTCGGTTCCCGGCCGATGTCGGTGCCGTCGAAGACGGCGCCCCACTCGTCGGCGCGGCTGCGGTCGTAGTAGTTCTCGAGCACCGACACCCAGAGGCTCTTGCCGAAGCGCCGGGGGCGGATCAGGAAGACGTAGCTCTCCTCCTCCAACCGGCGGAGGAACCGCGTCTTGTCGACGTAGAGCCAGCCCCTCAGGCGGATGCGCCTGATATCGGCTTCACCGTAGGGGATGCGGGGGCGGGCCGTGGCCATCCGTGGCGGTCCTCGTTGCCGGCGCGGGACGACGGGTCCGGGCTATCTCGCGGGTCCGGGCCTCGGGCGAGGGGTCGTGCCCTGCCGCACTTCGTCCCGCTCGACGGCCGTGGCGGTCCTCGTCGTCGGACCGGTGTCGGCGGGCACGTCGATCATGCCATACACGGTCCGCGGCATCCTGCCGCACGCGGCCGGGGTGCGCGCTGCGCCTGGCCTCCGGTCCGCCGTCGCGAATCGGTCGATCGCCGCGTCGGCGACCGGCAAGAATAGTTGTCGTCGATCAGTCGGGCACGAAAAATGCACGTATCAGCCTCATGAAGGACACGACAGGTCTTGACGACGGGTGCGACGTGAAGGCTGCGACACGGCCGGCGGCGGCATCGGTGCGACGCGCGCACCGTGCTGGCGGCCGCGCTCGGGGCGGGGCCGGCCGTGGTAGGGCGGGCGCCGGGCCGGAGGGCCGTGGGCGGCGCAGTGCTGGTGGGGCCGGTGATCCTGGCGTTCGGCAGGTACTCGGCGGGCGCGCCGTGCCGGCTGGCCGCGGCGGTCCGGTGGCTGCACGAGCACGGCGCCGGCCGGGTCGACGTGGTGCTGCGCGACGCCGGGAGCGTGCTCCTGGTCGCCTGGCCGTGCGGGGTCGCCGCCCGCCGGCCGCAGTCAACCGAAGGTGACGCCGTGCGCGCTGCCATCGGCGTGCCGGCCCGCCTGGAACGAGCGCGCTCCCGGGTGCGTTCAGGCGGTGCGGGCCGAGCGGACCGACCCGGCCGCCGTTGATCGGGCGCCCACTCAGCCTGCGAGCCGCAACGCCAGCGCGCGATCCGCCTGTCGGCTGGCCGCCAGCAACAGCAGGTCGAGTGGCAGCAGGCCGATACCGGTCCGCCGATCCGGGGGTGCCGCCGGCGCATCCGGACTGACGAGATGGCAGCGCCCGCGGAACCGCGGGAACCGCTCGACGAAGCGCTGCAGCCCGGCGGTGGAATGACGCACGGACGAGGCGATCTCGAACGCCAGGGGGTGTTCGGGATGGTCGTAGACGAGATCGACCTCGTGGCGGCCCTCACGCCAATGGTAGAGACGCACCTGGGTCTGCCGGGCGAGCGCGTGCAGGTGACCCGCGGCCAGGTTCTCGAAGAGCAATCCCATCTCTTCGGCATCCGTCAGCGGGCCCACTCCCCGCTGGAGGGCCGCGTTGCGGACCGCGCCGTCGACGAAGTAGATGCGCCGTCCGCGCCGCTGCACCGTGCCCTCCCGTCCCGAGTAGTTGGGTAGCGTGAAGACGAGGAAGGCGCGTTCGAGGTAGGACAGGTAGCGGTCGAACGTCGGCTGCGACAGGCCGTCGAGCTCCTGGCACAGGTGCTGGGGAGACAGCCGGCCCGTCACCCGCCCCGCGAGGGTGTAGAGCAGCCTTTCGAGCATCATCGGGTTGTCGATGCCGAACGCCTGCGGAATGTCCTTGTAGATGGACCGTTCCACGGCGTCGCTGCGCAGGATGCGTTGCGAGCGGAGGAGCATGGACGTCTCGTCGAGTTCGGCGGTTGGCCCGGAACCGGCCGGCGAGTCGGTGCCGGCCTCCGACGAGGATGCAGCCGCGCCGCGGGCGAACGGCAGTGAGCAGTTCCGGGAAGCCGCCGGACAGCATGAAGCGGCGCCGGAGCGGCGGCAGCCGCGTCAGATCGGGCGGGTCTGCCACGTTCGCCGTCAGCGTCTCGGCCAGCGTCCCCTCGACCTTCAGCGGGACGTCCGCCCCCACGAGGGCGAGGAACTCGCCGAACAGGTACGGCGCCAGGTACTGTTCCTCCCAGCGCCCGACGCCGCTCTCGAGACGGCGTTCCCGCAGGGCGGCGGTCGCGCTCGACGAACCGGCAAGGCGGATCGGCCATCGCTCGTCATGGAAGGTCTTCAGCCAGAGGTCCCAGTCGCGGGCGTACGTCAGCTCGTCGAGGAAGACGAACGCCGGCGCGTCGGGGCCGGCCGCCCGTCGCACCGGATCGACCAGCGTTCCGAGGTCCAGCGGCATCAGCAGGGGGTGGTCAAGCCGGAACCACCAGATGCGCTGTGGAGCGACGCCGCCCGTGAGCAGCCGCCGCACCGTCTGGTACAGACAGGTGGTCTTGCCGACGCGACGCGGCCCGAGCACGAGCTGGAACCGGTTCGCTTCGGCGTCCCGCAGCGTGTCGCACAACAGCGCGGCCAGCCGCCGTTCGACCGGTGGCGCCCACTCTCCGGGGGCTTCGCCGGCCGCGTGCCACGGATTCTGCTCGACGAGCACGCGCGCGTAGTCGACCATGCCCGGTGTCCACGTGCGAACTCGGCCGGACCGTTTGACTCTCGACATGCGGTCAACCCACGTCGCTTGGCGGACGTTTGCGGTGTTGGCACCATAACATTCATTGCATGAATGCTAAAGTCAGATCAGGCTTCATTCGCGCTTGCACTGACTGGTTGCTCCCGACAAGGGCAGGGCGTCCTCCGGTTTGCCGCCCGTCATCTCTCCGTCAACGATGGCTCTCGTCATGGTGTCAGCACGTTGCTGATGAGTTCGGCGATCTGCCGGCCATCGATGATCCCTTGGGGGCCGAGCAGGAGGGTGGATCTTGCGGAACCCGCGCGACGTTGCCCGCGACAGCCACGTCTGGCGAAAGGCCCGCTGAACAGGACGGTTCAAAACGTCGACGCCGTGTTCGGCGCCGCGTACGGGGAGATGATCTGCCACCGGCGCCAGTCCCGAAGCTGCATCACCGTCAGCAGCGTGGGGTGTTGGCGAGGGTGACCCTCGGCCTACGCCGTGGCCGCCGGAACCGCCGGCCGCATGCCGGCCAGGCGCGCGTCGATGATCGCGACGGCCTCGCGCATGATGCGGTCCACCAGCTCGCGGCAGGTGGGGACGTCGTGGATGAGCCCCGCCACCATGCCCGCCGACCAGATGCCGGCGTCGGTGTCGCCGGTCTCGAGGGCCTGCTTGCCGCGCTCGCCCGCGACGAGGTGCTTGATGTCGTCGATGGTGGCGCCGCCGCCGGCCTCGATGGCGTTGACCTCGTCCGACACGGCGTTGCGGAAGACCCGCGCGGTGTTGCGCAGCGAGCGGAAGATGAGGGCGGTGTCGCGCTCGGTGGCGGCGACGAGGGCCTGCTTGACGTTGTCGTGGATCGGGGCCTCGCGGGTGGCCATGAAGCGGGTGCCCATGTTCATGCCGTCGGCCCCGAGGGCGAGGGCGGCGACGAGGCCGCGGGCGTCGCCGAAGCCGCCCGACGCGATCATCGGGATGCTGACGCGGTCGGCCGCGCACGGGATGAGGACGAGCCCGGGAATGTCGTCCTCGCCCGGGTGCCCCGCGCACTCGAACCCGTCGATGCTGATGGCGTCGCAGCCGATCTTCTCGGCCTTGACGGCGTGCCGCACCGACGTGCACTTGTGGACGACCTTGATGCCGGCCGCCTTGAACCCGGGCAGGAAGCGTTGCGGGTTGTTGCCGGCGGTCTCGACGATGCGGATGCCCGACTCGACGATGGCCCGGGCGTACTCCTCGTAGGGGATCGGCTTCAGGGTCGGGAGAATCGTGAGGTTCACCCCGAACGGCCGGTCGGTCATGCCGCGGGTGCGGGCGATCTCGCGCGTCAGCGCCTCGGGCGAGGGCTGGGTCAGCGCGGTCAGGAAGCCGAGGGCGCCGGCGTCGGCGACGGCCGAGACGAGCTCGGCGACGCCGACGTTCTGCATGCCGCCCTGCACGATGGGATGCTCGATGCCGAAGATTTCGGTGAAGCGGGTCGAGATCATGGTGTGGAATCCGGCCTGCGACGCGGGTGCCTCGGCTCGTTGAGCACCGCCACCACCAGCATCGGCGAGGAGTTCACGATTCTTCGCCTGGCGCCCTCCGGGCGCGGCGCGACGCGGGTCTCACCACCGGCTCGCGGAAGGGTTGGCCGCCGGCGGTCAGGGTGAGAACGGGATGTCGTTCAAGGCCTCGAGGTCGTTCGACAGCGCGGTGTCTCCGGCGGGGAACCGGTTGCCGGCGAGGATGAAGGCGACGAGGCTCGCGGTCTCGTCATTCGACAGGCTGCCGGGGGCGTCCTGCGGCATCTCCTCCTGGATCAACTGGAACAACTCGCCGATGGAACGGCCCTCCCACCGTTGCCGGAAGGTGTGGTCGCCGAGCAGGGCCGCCATCTCGGGAAAGAAGGCGCTCAGGGTGCCGTGGCACGAGACGCACTGCTCGTCGTACAGCACCTCGCCCGCGTCGGCCTGCGCCGACGTGTAGAGGGCGCCCGCGGGGGCCTGGCCGTTGGCCGCAATCACTACGGACACGGCGAGAGCCAAGCCCGCCGCGAAAGGAAACGCGCGCATTCTTCCGTCCCGGGTGACAGCGGGGGCAACCCGAGGGCTCCCGCTCCCGCGTGCTTCGGAAACCGGTCCTGGTCCACCAACCGTCGCCTATGGCTCCCGTTGGCCCCGACCGAGCCCTCAAGGGAATCGCCGCCTCCCCGCCATATGGGGAGGCGGCGACCGTTCCTCTCGCCAATCGCCGCCGACGCGACCGCGAGGTCACGCTGCGGCATCCGCCTTGGCGCCCAACCAGCCCTGCCGGAGTCCGCGCCGCTGTACGGCACAGGCCCCGGCTCGGCGAGTCTAGTCGTTGTCGACGATCAGCGTCGCGTTCCGCTTCGGCACCTGACCGCCGGTCTCGATCTTGGTCACCAGCTCGACCGTCGCGATGTCGATGACGGCGACGTTGTTGTCGCCCGACATCGAGATGTACGCGTACTTGCTGTCGGGGGTGATGGTGACCCAGTTCGGCGAGTGGCCCACGCGCACGCCGCCCACGAGCTCGCGCTCGGGCAGGCTGTAGACGTACACGCTGCTGTTCAGGCTGCTGTTCGCGACCAGGTAGTTGCCGTCGGGGGTCACGCCGATGCCGTGGGCGGTGTTGCCGCCGTGCCCCGGGGTGCGCTCGTTGTTCGGCAGCTCGGGGTACTCGACGCGGTCGACCCACTTGCGGGTCTCGAAGTCGAGCACGCCGAACCCGTTGAAGTTCGAGAGCTGGGCGTAGATGTGCTTCGTCGACCCGTCCTCGTTGACCTCGAAGGTCATCGGGCGGATGCCGAGGTCGGAGTACGTCGTCCACACCGGGAAGTCCTGCTCGGTGCTCACGACGGTGATGTTGCGACCGCCGACCATGCCGGCGATGGCGTACTTGCCGTCCGGCGTCACGTAGGTGTTGTGGACGCCGCCGTGCACCGAGATGACCGCGGTCATCTCCTCGGTCTCGGTGTCGAGGACCTGCAGGGCCCCCGGGGCCTGGGCGATGGCGGTGTAGACCTTGCGGCCGTCCGGGGTGATGGCGATGTTGTTGGGACGGCCGATGAGCTCGACCTTCTTCGTGACCTTCAGGGTCTCCATGTCGACGATGTCGACGGTGTCGTCGGACTCGTTGGCGACGTAGAGCTTCTTGCCGTCGGGCGACGGCGCCGCCCCGTGGGCGCGCTCGATCCCGTCGATCACGCCGATCACCTCGTTGGTGAGGGGGTCGATGACGTGCACGTTGTCGCCGGCGCTGTTGGTCTGGATGATCCGGACCGTCTGCGCCGCCGCCGCGGCCGGGACGAGGAGGGCGGCGATCGCCGCCAGGGCCGCCAGTCTGCGTGTGGTGAACATTGCTCGAACTCCTTCTCTGTGAAGCGCGTTCCGTCGGTTTCCGTGAAGCGCGTTCCGTCGGTTGCTACTGAACGGTCTCGCCGAGCACCCAGGCCGCCAGCGTCTGGAACCAGGGGTCCTCCTGCGAGGTGAACTGGCGCCCGCCGTTGTGGAACTCGTCGCCGCCGGCATCGGGCTCGAGGGGATGCATGAGCATGCGGCTCTCGAGGGGCTTGCCGGGGATGACGAGCCTCGACACCGCCTCGAAGTTCATGCGCGACTGCTCGTCGGTCCAGCCGTCGGCGCCCCGCTCGAGCTCCTGCAGGAACCCGACCCGGCCTTCCGTGTGGCACACGACGCAACGGGTGAAGCCCGGCTTCCTCTCCGTGAAGATCGGCTCCACGTTCTGCACGTAGTAGTCGTAGTCGAGGGTCGGCGGTTCCTCCTGCGGCAACGCCAGCAGCGCGGTCAGAGCCAGGACGATCGTCATGGTGGCCTCCTTGAGGTGTCTGTTCCTGCCACTCAGGATCCGGACCACGACGGGCGGGGCGTGGCAGCGCCCGTCCCGTCGTCACGACGCGTACGTGAACTCGGTCCGACCCGTCGACGCCGCCCGCAGCGTGGTCGCCGTGATTCCGCGTACATATCACGATTGCGGCCTGCCGGCTGCAAGAAAAGCTTCGGCAGTGCGACCCACGTGGCTCCTCCGGCCCGGCGGATCGGCGGCGAGGGTGCCACCTGCCCCCGCGCCGGGCATCGGGTGAACCTGCCTCAAGAGCGCCATGATACGCCGGTCGGGGCCGTCCGGCTTGCCTCCGGCGCCGGGTGCGCCGACAATGTTGGCAGCCTGGGCGTGAGGCCGCGCCGCGTTGGGCGCGGGACTTCCGCCGCGGGCTGTCGGAAGCCGCGGGGTGGCGGAAGCCGCGGGCTGTCGAAACGACGGCAGCTGCGGCGTGAGGCCGCGCCGCGTTCGACGGGATTGCCGCCTCGGGCGGTCGGAAGCCGCGGGTCGGGAATGGAAGACGGGGCCCGGGTCCCGGGAAGACGGAAGGTCCGTATTGGAGAATCACATTCGGGTCGAGCCGGTGACGCCGGTCATCGGGGCCGAGGTGTCCGGGGTCGACCTGAGCGCGCCGCTCGCCCCCGACGCCGTCGACGCCATCCGCACCGCGCTGATGAAGCACCTGGTGCTCTTCTTCCGCGATCAGCGGTTGACCTGGCCCGAGCACAAGGCCTTCGGCCGCCTCTTCGGAGACCTGCACGTCCATCCCGCCGCTCCCAAGGACGCCGAGCATCCGGAGATCCTGGTCGTGCACGCCGACGGGGACTCGAAGTTCGTGTCCGGCGAGCTGTGGCACTCCGACGTCTCGTGCGACGTCGACCCCCCGATGGGGAGCATCCTGCGCGTGGAGCAGGCGCCGCCGTCGGGCGGCGACACCCTGTTCGCCAGCATGTACGCGGCCTGGGAGGCCCTCTCCGACCGCATGCAGCGGCTGCTCGAGGAGCTGACGGCGGTGCACGAGGGCCGGCAGTACTACATCGGCCGCTACGGGGGCGACAACCTGCGCGACGGCGTCTACCCGTCGGCCGAGCACCCCGCGGTGCGGACCCATCCCGAGACCGGCCGGCCCGCCCTCTACGTCAACGAGGGTTTCACCACCGGGTTCAAGGAGCTGAAGCGGGCCGAGAGCGACGCCCTGCTCGCGTTCCTCGTGCGCCACTGCTCGGCCCCCGAGCTCCAGTGCCGCTTCCGCTGGCGCGCCGACTCGATCGCGTTCTGGGACAACCGCTGCACCCAGCACCACGCCGTCTGGGACTACTTTCCGGAGGTCCGCCACGGCTACCGGGTCACGATCCAGGGCGACCGGCCCTTCTACGCGCTTGGCGCGCGCCAGGCGCAGGCGTCGGCGCAGGCGGGCTAGAACGGCTCGGGTTCTGGCGCGGTCCTTGCTTCCGTGATGGCATGGAGCGAAGAAGGCCATGAGCGGATCCGCAGTGGACCGGGCGGCGCGCGAGCCGAGCGCCATCGACGTTGACGGCTTCGTCCACGCCCTCGCCAGCCGGCGGCAGGACCTCCATCAGCTCATCGTCGACACCATCGCCGGCGCGGTCACGGCGCGGCGGGCGGTGCTCGCGGTCGGTGACGACGCCGGCGGGGGGCTGACCGTCACCGCGACCCGCGGGACGCCGGCTCCATGCGTGACCGGCTCCGTGATCGCGCCCGGGGCGGGCGTCACCGGACGGACGTTCGCGACCCGCCGCTCCCGAATCGTGCCGGACGCGGCCCGGGATCCGGGGGAACCGTGGTTGTCGTCTCGCGACGGCTCTTGCCTCTCCGTGCCGCTGGTGGCTCGCGGGTCGGTGCTCGGCGCCGTCACCCTGAACGACCGCGCCGACGGGCGGCCGTTCGATACGGCCGACCTGCCGGTCGTGGAGGGGCTGGCCGCGACCGCCGCCCTCGCCCTCGCCTACGAACGGGTGCAGCAGGTCAACGACCGCCTCGAGCACGCGGTCACCGTCGATCCCCTCACCGGGCTCCTCAACCGGGGCGGGCTCGATGCCCGGCTTGCGGAGGAGCTCGAGCGGGCGCGGCGGCACCGCGAGCCGGTGGCCTTGATCGCCATCGACATCGACGAGTTCAAGTCGGTGAACGACGCCTTCGGCCATCCCGCCGGCGACGCCTTCCTGAAGGGGCTGGCCGCCATCTTCAACGACTCGTCACGGGCGGGTGACCTCTGTGCGCGGTTCGGCGGCGACGAGTTCGCCATCGTGATGCCCCGGACCACCGGCGCCGGCGCGTGCCGGTGCGCACATCGGATTCGGAAGCGAGTTCACGACTACTGGCCCGACTCGGTCCCGCCCCGGCCCGCCGGTCTGCGCGTCACCGCCAGCTTCGGGGTGGCGGTGTCGGGCCCCGACGCCACGCCGGCTTCGCTCGTCGAACGCGCCGACCGGGCGCTCTACGAAGCCAAGGCCAACGGGCGGAACCGCGTTCAACTGGGTGCCGGGGCCTGACGCGGTGGTCCGGTGGAGGGATGTGAGGGGGGGCGACGCATGCCCCTGCGCCGTGATGGAACGGAGCTATGATCGCGGCATGATTCGAGTGGACGTTGCCGATGCTGGCGACGGGCTCGCCGGCTATCTCGAATCGGTCGAGCACGGCGAGACGGTGGTGCTGTGCAGGCAAAGCGTCCCCGTCGCGGAGATTCGCCCGGCCCCCGGCGCCCGAAGCACATCGAGAGCGGCGGCTCAGGTCGATGCGGCGAGCGACCATCGGGACATCGCAACCGCTCTCGATCAGTCGGGCCACGGCGCGGTCGCCGCCCGGCTCGTTCACCTGCATCGACTCGTCGACGAGGACCCCGAAGAGCCCGGCATCCCCATCGAGTCGCTGCGAGGACTGGCGTCGTTTCTGCTGAAGGAGCCTCGATTGCCGAGCCCACGTCTCGGCGTCGGCCCGGAGGGCTGCATGCAGGCGGAGTGGCGTGTTCCCGAGGACGGGTTGCTCGCCCTGAAGTTCCTGCCGTCCGGGTTCATTCGATTCGCGGCCGTTTCCGCCCCCGCCCGGCCCGGCATCGAGCGCCGGCGCGTCAACGGAACCCTGCCCGCGAACGACGTGGCGGATGCCGTCCGGATGTTCACCGACCTTCTCGTCCGGCCTGCCGATGAGCGACAGGACCATCCCTGACGACGACCATCTGTCTCGGTACTGCAAGCCTTCGACGGTCGACGACGGTCTGCCGACCGCGAGTGCCTTCGAGCTTCGTCCCGGCGAGGACCATCTGTCGGTGAACTGGCTCGAGTACTTCGGGGTCGCCGACGTGGCCGCGGCCATGCAGCTGGTTCGAGGCGCGTTCCATGACAAGGCATATCGGCTTCGCCCGGGCGGTCGGTTCGCGGTGTTTCCGTGCGGGGCGGCCAAGATCGCCGTCGGTGACCGAACGGGATCACCGCTGAGCATCGAGCATCGGCCTCTCGCCGACGACCCATCGCATGCCGGCGTCTCTGGCTACGGCGTGGACGACATCGAAGTCGCCGTCGAGCTCGCGGCTATCGTCAGGCGTCAGGACGTCCACCCCGCCGTCAGCTGACTGCTGCTGGCGCCGGTACTGCACGTGCTACGCTGTGCTGCATGAGAAGCGACAGAAA
Source organism: Vicinamibacterales bacterium (assembly GCA_965207675.1). Classification (GTDB taxonomy): domain Bacteria; phylum Acidobacteriota; class Vicinamibacteria; order Vicinamibacterales; family UBA8438; genus JAJEEA01. The sequence continues at coordinate 147,884 of CBDBMY010000010.1, read as the reverse complement.
AAGGTGGCTCGTCGCCGCCAGCGCGGCGGTTGCGGGCCTGATCCTGCTTCAGGTTGCGGCACCCACCGGAGCATCCGCCCAGCCCGCCGCAGCCTCCGTGCCGGCCCCGCTGATCCTGGACGCGTTCCGGGGCGACGGCGCCGCGTGCTACGACCGGTCGACGCAGCCGCAGACGACGGTCGTCGACAGCCACATCCACTTCCGGCCGTTCGGCGGGCCCGCCGTCCCGTTCGAGGAGATCGTGCAGTACCTCGAGGCGACCGGCGTCCTGTTCGCCAACGTCTACGGCATCGGCCAGATGCTGCCCGCGTCGTCCCCGTGCACCTACTACCTCGACTGCCCCGGCACGCCGTTGGCGCCGACCCTGCGGAACGACTTCGTCAACGCCGCCAACGCGGTGGTGAAGACTCCCGAGGGCCTGCACCTGACGCTGGCCATGACCTTCCCGGACCTCACGGATCCCGACTCGGTCCTCGCCGGCATGGCGCTGCTCGACCACGAGTACCCAGGTCTGTTCCGCTGGATGGGCGAGGTCAACCTCGTCAAGCAGGCGGTCTTTGCCAACGGGCGGGGACCGGTCCCGGCCGAGGCCATCGCCGGCTGGGCCGACTTCATGACAGTGCTGCGCGAGCGCGACATTCCCATCGCCATCCATTCCGACCTGGGCAGCGACGCAGAGCCGACCCTCTACCTGCCGCTGATGGAAATGGTGCTCGACGCCTATCCCGACAACGCCATCGTCTGGGTCCACATGGGGCTGTCGCGGGAGCTGACCACCATGGACCCGGCCCGTCACGCCGCCCTGATGGCGTCGATGCTCGAGCGCTACCCCAACCTGATGCTCGACATCACGTGGCGCGTCCTCGACGACGCCTACTTCTCGACCCCCGAGGGCCGCGCCGCCTACGTCCCGTTCCTGAACGCCCACTCCGAGCGGATTCTCCCCGGCACCGACTTCCTCGCGTCGCGCGACAAGGACTTCGACGTCTACCGCGAGGAGCTCGAGGTCAACAGCCGCATCCTCGGCCACCTCGACGACGAGGCCTTCAGGAACATCGCCCTCGGCGCGAACTACTTCCGGCTGCTGGGGCTGGACTACGCGGCGCCGCCGGTCTGCGGCGAATGAGTGCAGGACTCGGGACAACTCGTTCGACGACGCCCTGGATCTGCCTCTGGCAGCGGCAGCGAGCCCCAAGCGCGCCAGGCTCAACCCGACTCAAAGGGCCCCCACACGCTCATCGGGCACGCGCCCTTGCCTGCTGCTGGCGCTGTTAGCTTATCTCAGTGCCTCCGTAGCAGATAAATACCCAACGAGCGTGCTCGCGAACATGTTCGCCTCAGGCCACGTCCAAATCTCCAAAGGTGTCCTGCATTTCCGCATTTCGCCCAAGAGTATTGCGGGTCGATCAAGAAGTGCGCGCAAGACTCGCGCGCTTGAGCTATACTCCCGCCCAAGTTGCAGTGGGCGGAATCCGTGCGGGGAGCCGGCGAACTGCGAGGAAACCACCAGGGAAGGGCGATAGCGAGGCACCAGAAGGGATTGTTCGCAGACTGCAGATGGGGCGCCAGTCGTGTTTGGTCCAATAGAGTGTTTCAGCCACGAGCCGTTAGTCGAATATGGGAGGATGACCAATGGTCACGCTCGGTGACTTTATGAAGGAACTTGCTGTCCTGATGGCAGACGCCCGACTGCAGCTCCCCTTGAAGGATGAGAGGCCTTGGCACCATCTTTTTTTTCACCTTAAGCAGGCGACGGATATCGAAGAGCGCCCGGCTTTCCTCGATAGCCTCGTGTTCGACTGGGATGGTCCTACCCCGAAGTGTCAGGAACTCTCAGAGTTTCTGCATGCCCTCCACTGGAGTGCGGCCGTGACTGCCAACAACCCCTCCTACGAAGCCATCCAGATCAGTAAGGATGTTGCCGAACTCTGGCGGCCCTCGGAGCAAACTGTCCTTCACGAGCGGGCGCTGGAGCAAGCGAGAGCTGAGTTTCCCACGGTGTAGCGCAGATGGTTAGCGGGTTGGGCTTGAGTGCCTACGAGAAGCTGAACGAGATAGTACTCGGTTTCGACCAATATCTTTGCACTACGCATGGGGAGTTTTTTGGTAACGATGCCTCCCATCCATTCTTGGGTCTGAAGCGATACAAAGTCATCCATGACAACCTGTGGGGAACGAACAAGTTTACCTGGATAGAGTGCCTGTTGATCGATTCGCCGATCATGCAGCGCCTCAAAGATATTCGCCAGGTTGGCTTGGCCTTTGAGGTCTACCCATGCGCACATCATCAGCGGTTTGAGCACTCGCTTGGCGTTCTGACTCTAGCATCAAAGACGTTCGACGCATGTGTTTCCAATAGTTCCGGAGACCTTAGGACTTTTCTTCCTCGCTTGTACGATCGTCCGTACGAGGCATGCATAAGGCGCGTGAAGCAAGAGTTGCGCTTAGCGGCGCTCCTCCACGATACGGGTCACAGCTTGTTCAGCCATGCATCGGAAAGGTGTATTCACGTCTACCTCTATTGCGGGAGGCATCAGCGGAGCTTACCGACATCGCTGGGAAAGAGAAAGGGGCGGGGGAAGTCATTTCGTTTTGTCTGGCGCGAACGACGGCGTTGAGGAGACTGATCGAGCGTGGACGACACAAGCTGATAGGTGCAACGGGAGAAGACGAAGAGTGCGTGGGGGGCGATGTGAACCTTGATCATGTTTCGTTGATGATCATTGGACGCGCTTGGCATCCGTACCTTCAGTTCCTTGGAGACATAGTGTCATCGGCCTTTGATGCGGATAAGCTCGACTATCTTCTGCGCGATGCCGTCGCGGCGGGATTGCCGTTGCGATACGATCTCGACCGGTACTTGCATGCGGTGCGCCTGAACCGGTCACGAATGGCAGATGGCGAGGAGAAGTTGAGAGGGCTGTACGATGTCGTAGGCCAGGGCAAGGTGGAACGGAGGGAGACGACGGACGGTCGCGGATACGGTCACTATGAAGCCTACAGACTGCGCCTTCCGGCGTCGGCACTCAATGTCATTGAACAGATCGTTATCTGCAAAATGATGCTATTCAGTTATTTGTATCACCATACCAAGGTGAGGGCGACCGAAGGGTTGTTTGAGCGGATGCTTGAACGAGTCCAGAAGGCGTGGATGGAAGAAGAAAAACTAAGTGAACTTCAGGTTCTCTGTCGTTATTTGGAATTGTCAGATTCTTCCTTGCGGGCGCATTTCTTGCAGTCGCCGGACTCTGCCGTGAAGCGGGACGCGTATCGTATAGTAAACAGGCTTGTTCCGCGGGAAGTAGTCCGGATTAACTCCAGTATGGCGACGCATGGGGATCGGACGCCCGTTAATGATCTAATGGCCGATCTTCAGAATCGACACAGGCGGGATGAGCTTGTTCAGAGAATCGAGAGATTGATGGGTGAGGCTTTGATCCGGGAAGATGGTGAGACGTTTGGTTGGACCGTAGAGAGCGCTCTCAGTACGGCGGGCGTGTGGCTTGATGTTCCTCGGGCGCCGAAGTTCGCGGATATTGATGAGGTTGCAAGTGGGTCCGAGGGCGATAGCAGTGTCGGGATACGGCACGTTTTCCCGGTGGACAAGTGGACGCAGGCTTACACGTCATACAGCTACAACGTTCGGATCTTTGCATTTTCGGAGCATGTAGAGCCGGTGAGACGGGTGGCGCGGTTGGCGATTGGGGAGGTAACGGGGGTCAGGAGTGGGGAGTTCTATGCGAAGGCGGAGAGAGAGCGATGAGCGTTGGGCGCGTGGGTCGTTGCGTCACGTGGAGCGCGGTGGATGCTGTCACCCGCCGAACAGGCCCACCACGGTGATCGTCACCGTCACGCACACCGCGGCCCCCAGCGTCATCCAGAGGCCCACCTTGGCCATGTCGCGGATCGAGAAGTAGCCGGCCGAGTAGGGCAGCACGTTGGTCGGGCTCTCGGTGACGAGGATGAACGCGAGGGTCGAGGTGAAGGCGGCGGGGGCGGCGATGGTCCAGGCGTCGAGGCCGAGGTCGAGGGCGAGGGCGAGCAGGATCGGCATGATGAGTGAGCCGGTCACGGTGTTGCTCGAGAACAGCAGGTGCAGCGCCGCCACCGCGAGGACGATGACGAACGGGCGCAGCACCGGCGGGATGAGGATGAGGTTGCCGAGCAGGAGCTGGGCGAGCCAGCGGGCGGCGCCGGTCTCGAACACCATCAGCCCGAGCGACAGGCCGGCGACGATGAGCATCACGCCGCCCCAGTCCATGTTGGCCTGGGCCTCCTTCCACGACATGACCCGGATCATGGGAAGGAACAGGGTCAGGCCGCCGGCCAGCGCCACCGCCTGGACCGGCGGGTCGACGAGGCCGCCCGTCAGGTCGGCGAGCCAGGGCGTGACGAGCCACCCGGTGATGGTGAGGGCGAAGATGACGAGGGTCTTGCGCTCGACCGGCTTCAGGGGGCCGAGGGCCTCGATCTTGGCCTCGATCTCGCCCTCGCCGTAGGGCAGGGTCTCGATCTCCGGCGGGAACATGCGCAGGAGCAGCCACCAGCCCACGGGGATCATCAGGATGGCGGCGGGGACCCCGAGCACCATCCACTGCCCGAACGAGACGGTCACCCCGGAAATCTCCTCCAGGTAGCTGAGGGCGAGCACGTTGGCGGCGGTGCCGGCGGGGGTGCCGATGCCCCCGATGAGGGGGCCGTAGGCGCACGAGATCATCAGGGCCCGGCCGTAGTTGCTCTGGAGCGGCTTGAGGCCGGCGTCCTTCAGCACCCCGACCCCGAGGGGCAGCATGACGGCGGCGACGGCCATGTCCGTGATCCACATCGAGAGCAGCGCGCCCACGATGAGGAAGCCGAGCAGCACGCGGTCGGCCCGCGTGCCCGCCCACCGCAGCACGTGCAGCACCATGCGGGTGCCTAGCCCCGAGAACGTGAACCCGGTCGAGAGGAAGAGCACCCCGATGAAGAACACGATGAGGGGGTTGCCGAACCCGGCGTTCACCGCCGACGCGAAGTCGGTGATGCCGAAGGCGGCGATGAGCACCACGACGAGCAGCGAGGTGACCGCGAACGGCATCGCCTCGCCGACCCACAGGGTGACCGCGAAGAGCAGAATCGCCAGGCAGGTCTTGCCCTCGGCGGTCAGGGGGATCAGCTCGCCCGCCCGCTCCAGGGGGGCGGGGACCGGCAGCAGATGCACGACGGCCATCAGGGCGGTGGCGCCCACGAGGATCAGGAGCGCGCGGTAGTCGCTGGTCGGTGCGTTGGGGGTGGACATGGTCGACGCCTTCGCTGCAAGTGCTCCGGCCGCGCCGGCCGTTTCCGGAAGCGGGATCGGAAGCGCGGGGAATGATACTGCGGAGGCGCGGCCCCCTGGGCGTCAGTCTTCCCGCGAGCCGCCCGCCGCTGGCCGGCGCACCGCCATCACCGCGAGGGTGGCGGCCAGCGCCGCCCCGAGCGCGAGCATCGCTGGGTCGAGCCCCGCGAGGCCGCCCTCGCCGCCGGCGAGGCGGACCGCCGCGAACACGGTGACGCCGGCCGCGATCGAGGCGACCGCCTCGGGCGTGCGCACCCGGCCGACGTAGAGCCCGACGATGATGGGCACGAACAGGGTCACCGTCAGCACCGTGTAGAAGATGCTGAGGGCCGTGATGATCGAGCTCAGCGCGATGGCGAGGGCGGTGGCCCCCGCCCCGCCCGCCACCGCGGCGCCGCGGGCGACCCGCAGCACCCGGGCGTCGCTGGCCCCCGGGTTCAGGAACCGCGCGTATAGGTCGCGCGACAGCGACGTGGCGAGCATGAACAGGATGGCGTCGGCCGAGCTGAGCTCCGCCGAGAAGACGGCCGCGAGCCCGAGGGCGCCGAGCAGCGGCGGCAGGGTCTCGATGAGCACCGTGGGCAGGGCCAGGTTGTGGTCGTCGAGGTCGGGCGCCACGGTGCGCGCCATCATGCCGAGCAGGGCCGGGGCCGCCGCGAACACCAGCAGGGCGGCGGCGTTCAGCCCCACCCCCACCCGAACCGCGCGGTCGTCGCGGGCCGCGTAGACTCGCTGCAGGATGCCCGGCGACAGGATGAACGACGGGCCGATCATGAAGAGCAGGAACCAGCCCGAGCCGCCGCCCCGCCACGGGTTCCAGTAGCCGTCGATGCCGCGGGTCTCGGCGGCGACCTGCGACAGCCCGCCCACCGACGCGAGAACGAGGGGGCTGACGACGAGGAAGCCGGCTAGCAGCACCACGAGCTGGACCGCGTTGACCCGCACCGAGGTCAGCAGCCCCCCGGCCGTGAAGTAGACGGTCACCGCCGCCCCCCCGACGAGCGAGCCGACCCACGGATCGATTCCGCTCACCGCGTGGAGCACGCCGCCCATGGCGATGATCTGTCCCGCGAGGATGGCGAGGGTGGCCACCCACAGCAGGGCCGCGATGAGGGCGCGCACCTCGCGCCCGTAGCGGTGCTCGAGGAAGTCGCCGACGGTGTGCAGGTCGTGGGCCTCGGCGAGGCGCCGCAGCCGGGGGCCGACCCAGAACGCGAGGAAGAGCGACCCGATGCCCGCCGACCCTACCCACCACCACGCGCTGAGGCCGTCGCGATAGCCGAGGGCGGCCGCCCCCATCGTCGAGCCGGCCCCGATGTTGGCCGCGAGCAGGGTGGTGAAGAGAAGCCCGGGCCCGAGGCGCCGGCCCGCGACGAAGAAGTCGCGGGGGCCGGTGACCCGCCGGCCGTACCACAGCCCCACCGCCATGAGCAGTCCGGCGTAGGCGAGGATGACGGCGAGGTAGAGGTTCACCGGATCACGGGCGGGGCGCGAGGTCCCGCGCGGCGGGGTAGCCGGGGATGCCTTGGGCCGCGCGCACGGCGCGCACGATGGCCTCGGCCATCGCCTCGGCCGCGAGGGCGCCCACCGTTCCGACCGCCGCCGGCTGGTCGTGCCGTCCCGTCGCAAGGGCGAAGATGGCGTCCCCGTCGGCGGGCGTGTGCGCGGGGACGATGGCCCGGGCGAGGCCGTCGTGGGCCATGCGGGCCACCGTGGTCGCCTCGGCCTGGGTCAGGGCGGCGCTGGTGGCGACGATCCCGAGGGTGGTGTTCTCGCGAGGCCGCCCGGCGCCGCCCGGCGCCGCTCGCAGCAGGGTGCGCGCGTCGGCGAAGCCCTTGCCGTCGGGGGTCCGCACCCCCGCCACGACCTGGCCGGTGGCGGGATCGACGACGTCGCCGACGGCGTTGACGGCGGCCAGCGCCGCCACCACGAGTCCGCCCGGGACGGTGATCGCGGCCGAGCCGACGCCGCCCTTCATCGCCCGCTCCGCGCCGCCGAGCTTGCCGACCGTCGCCCCGGCCCCCGCGCCGACGTTGCCCTCCGCCACCGGGCCGGCCGAAGCGGCGGCCGCGGCGCGGTAGCCGCAATCGGCCGTCGGCCGGATCGCGGGGTCGCCGATGCCGAGGTCGAAGAGGATCGCCGCCGGCACGATGGGCACCCTCGCGACGCTGGTCTCGAAGCCGATGCCCTGCTCCGACAGGTACCGGACCACCCCGGCGGCCGCGTCCAGCCCGAATGCGCTGCCGCCCGCGAGGACGACGGCGTGCACTCTCTGCACGGTCCTGGCGGGATCGAGCAGGTCGGTCTCGCGCGTTCCCGGGGCGCCCCCCCGAACATCGACTCCGGCAACCGCGCCCGCCTCGGCCAGCACGACGGTGCAGCCGGTGGGGCGCGACGCGAGGGTGTGGTGCCCCACCTCGATGCCGGCGACCGCCGTCAGCCCCTGGTGAGGCTGGGCCGCCGGCGCTGGCGGGATCGCGAGTCCTCCCGCGAGACAGGAGAGTGCGGCGAGCAAGCGGCGGCCCATCGCTCCGATCGGTCCTTCCGCCGAGTTCCCCGGATGACGGCCCGGTGGGTTGCGCTCCCGGCTACTCGTCGCCGTCGTCGGTCTCGATGCGCTGCAGGGTCTCGCCGGCCAGGTACCGCTCGTACTGTTCGTCGGTCATGAATGCGACGTCGGTCCAGCCATGGCCCATCTCGTCCATGGTCCGCGAGCCCCAGCCGATCCACGCCGACGGGTCGGGGTTGTGCCGGTTGTTGGCGGTGTTGTCGTGCCACGACACCGTGTGCAGGATCGTGCCCTTCGGGAACACGTGCGGCTCGTCGTAGGCGTAGACGATCTGCCAGGTCTGCTCGTAGTTGACGACGTCGGTCAGCACCTCGCGGCGGCCGTCGACGTGAATGGCCTCGAGCAGCATCCGGCTGCCCCGGAAGTGCATGTGGGGCTGGAAGCTCAGGATCAGCGCCGCCTGCGGCAGCGGCCAGAACCGCTCGTGGCGGGCCACCGTGTTGGGCGGAATGCTCAGCAGGGCGACCCCGTTCAGGGTGTTGTCGTCGATGAGGAGCCCCGTCGGCATCCGGTCCGCGTGCAGCGGCAGGTCGTAGCCGGCCGCGAGCAGCCGGTCCTCGACCGCCTCGCGGTTCAGCCGCCAGTCGTGGCCGATGCCGGTGCGGATGCGGTGGGCGGTGACGATGAGCTCGGGCACCTGCCCCTTGGGGTAGAACTTCACGCCGACCTTCTGCCGGTCGATGGTCTCCTCGCCCCACGGGTGGTAGTGCGGGGCGAACCGGAACAGCCCCCCCGCCGGCAGCTTCCGCCCCGTGCCCTCGGGGTAGTACTGGCCGGTGCTGCCCATGGCGTACTCGATGAGGTCGATCTCGCGGGTGTTCGACCCCATCCCGAGCCGGAACTCCTCGCGGTTCTCGACCGTCTCGGGCACGCTGACGTAGACGTGCGAGTGGTGCACGCAGCAGTACGCCTCGGGGATGATCTGCACCCACTTCACGTAGCGGTCCTCGGTCAGCCCCGGGTCGACGATCTCGGACGGGTAGAAGTCGGGGCCCTCGGCGGGAATCTCGAAGCCCTTCTCCATCTGGACCACGAGGTCGGGCTCGCCGTAGGTCCACTCGTCGAGCGCCGCGAACTCGAGCGGCGGCGGCGCGTCGGCGGGGTTGCCCCGCGGGGCGCCGGCCGCGACCCAGTCGACGATGGTGGCGATCTCGGCGTCGCTCAGCGACGGGTCGGCGACGTACTCGCCGATGCCGCGGTCGATGTGCCACGGCGGCATCTGCCGGGCGACGACGCGGTCGCGGATGGCCCGCGCCCAGGGCCGCGTCTCCTCGTAGGTCAGCAGCGACATCGGGGCCCCGGTGCCCGGCCGGTGGCACTTCTGGCACGAGCGCTGCAGCAGCGGCAGCACGTCGCGGGTGAAGGTGGCGCCGTCCTCGGCCTGGCCCGCGGCCGCGAGGTTCGGGCCGAACAGGCCGGCCGCGAGGGCGATGGCGGCGGCAACGGCGACGCGTGTCGGGGCGGCGCGCATGGTGATGACCTCCGATGATGATGCGACCGGGCCGATGTCCGTCCAGTCTAGTGGACTGCCTCGCCGAAATCCACCGTGCGCCGGCGCCTCCTCGGCATCTGCGGCATCTACTACGGCATGCCGATTCCAGTCGGCTCAGAAGCCGAGCGAGACGGCGGCGCCGCGGCGGCCGGACGACAGCAGCGGAGCCACGGTCAGGTGCGGCCGGCGGCCGCCCCGCCCGTAGACCACTTCCTCTGCCTTGATCAAGGCGTCCACGCCGCCGCCGATCCACCAGCCCAACAGGCCGCTCAAGGAGGCGTTCAGCGCGGCCACCCCCACGAGCTCGGCACCCGTGAGGTCCATGTCCCCACTTGTGAACACCGGGACGAGGGACGACAGCGCGCAGCCGGCGCCGGCCGCGAATCCGATAATGGCGCCGTTCCGCGTGGGGTCGTCGACCCGGCGGTGGACGGCCCAGACATCTGCCTCGCCGAGGTCGAGCCGCGCGCCGCGGGCAAGCACGGACAGCTCGAGCGGTGTCACCCCGACCACCTGCGCCTTCACGTCCCGGCCGCCGCTGACGGTCACCCTGACGTCGTCTCCCGCCTCGATCAGCCGCGCGAGGTCGTCGAACCGGCCGACGTCTTGCGCGGCTGCCGGCGCGGCCAGGCACACGAGCAGAATCCACCCTCCCGTTCTGGTCATCGTCATGATGCCCTCCTTCGAACAGGAAGTGCGCGAATGGGGCGGGATCCGGCTCAGACGGACGCCACCGCCGCTTGTCGCGAGTCGCGGCGTCGTGATAAATGGTTCGATCGGAACGCCGCTCGAAGCGGCGGCCGGGCCGCCGACGGCCCAGGCCCACACCCACGGCGCAGGAGGAAGCAGGGAGAATGAACGCCATGACCGTTCGTGGCTCGCGTCTTTCGTCGGGGCCGGCAGCGGCTCTCGTGCTGGCGGCGGCGATGATCGCCGGTCCGGGGCCGCCCGCCTTCGCGCAGAACGAGCCCGTGTATCCCGTCTACGACGGGTTCACTGTCACTGAAGACGGCCTCTACGTGGTGGCGTTCGCCTACTTCAGCCACAACTTCGAGCCCGTGACGGTGCCTCCCGGCCCGCGGAACCGGTTCGAGCCGGACGCCGCCGACCGCGGGCAGCCGACGACGTTCCTGCCCGGGCACCACCGGTTCCAGTGCGTCATGGTCCTCGACCCCGACTTCGCGGGCGGCCTGCGGTGGACGCTCGACCATGCCGGCGTCACCACCGCCACCAGCGAGGACATGCTGCAGTACAACTGGGAGCTTGAGGAGCGCTCGATGGGCAACCTGATGCGCGACGTCGAGCCGGCCGGGGCGCCCCGCGGCGTCTGCCTCAACCGGTCGCCGACGGTGCGGTTCCTCGGGCTGCGGAACGGCCCCGGGGGCGCCCCGCCCGAGGTGTCGGCGGCGGTCGGCGAGGAGCTGAAGCTGTTCGGCAGCGTCCGCGACGAGGGGCTGCCCCGCGAGGGGACGCTGGTCACGCGCTGGCGGGTGCTGAGCGGCCCCGACGCGGTGGCGTTCAGCGCGCCCGACGAGCCGCGCACGCTGGCCTCGTTCGGCGTCCCGGGGCGCTACGAGCTCGAGCTGTGGGCCGGCGACGGCGAGCTCGAGGGCTCGAACCGGGTCGCGGTCACCGTCGAGCCGGCGCCGTGATGGCCCGGCCGGTCCGCACCAGGACGAGACGGGCGACATCGCCGTCGACAGTTGAGCCGGTGGCGTGAGGGTCAGTCGGGACCCTCCGCCGGAGGCTCGGGCCGATCCTGGGCGGCGCTGGTTCACGCTGTTGAGGACGGCGCAGGCGCCCCACTCAGGCCGACTCCACCTCGAACGACGCGATGTCCCGCTCCTCGGCGCTGATCTCCACGCCGATCAGGTGGACCGTGCAGTCCGGCGCGCGGTACTTGTCCGCGTAGCGGCGGGCCTTCAACTGCGCCAGGGCCGCGGTTTCCTCCGAAGGGTCCGGCCGGGGGCCGGGGCGCGTCGGCAGGGTGTCCCCGCCCGCGCCGGCATCCGCCCGCGGGCGCGCCGTCACCTTGAACTCGAACAGGTACGCGTTCCCGTCCAGCTTCACCGCCAGGTCGAGACGCCCGCGGCTGGTGGCGTCCTCCACCGCCACGCCGTCCACCGACGCCTGGAAGAAGGCGTAGAACACGCTCGACCAGTACCCTTCGTAGCGGGCGATCTCGTTCCGGCGGTGCCAATCGTGGGGGATGCCCGCGAGCAGGCGCCGGAACAGCGCCTCCAGCCCCGTCCAGTCCTCCGCCGCCAGCACGCGGCGCAGCGCCGCGCCGTTACCCGCCGCCCGCCAGCGCGGTGCCAGCGCGTCGAGCAGGCTGCTGTTCAGGCTCCGCCGCACCTCCCGGTTCGGGTAGCCCAGCCGGTACGACGATAGACCGTCCGCATCCTCCTCCTCTTCGACGATCGTCAGGTAGCCGGTCTGGAACAGCAGCGCCTCGGGGGCCACGGCGTCGATGTCGAAGGCCGAGAGCAGGGCGGCGCTGGCGTGGACTCCCTCGAGGTCCGGGGCCGGGAAGTTCCGCCGCAGCAGGGTGTCGATCAGGAGCCGCGGCGTCGCCGTCTCGAACCAGTGCGCCGCGAACTCGCGGCGGTCGAAGAGGTGCAGGATGGCCCAGGGGTTGTACACGCGATCGTCCCCCCGCCAGTTGTAGCCGTTATACCACGCGCGGATGCGGGCGCGGTCGAGGCCCGGGAGCTCCGGCGCGAACACCCGGTCCAGATCCGCCTCGGTGTAGCCGCAGACGGCCGAGTAGCGCGGGTCGAGGGTGAGGTCAGTGAGGAAGTTGAGGTCGGAGAACAGGCTCACCTTGCTGAACCTGGTCACGCCGGTGATGAACGTGATCTCGACGTGGGCGTCGCACGCCTTGAGCGCGCCGTACAGGCCGCGCAGGTCGTCGCGGTTGGCCCCGGCGGTCTCCGGCGCGTCGTGCAGGGCGTCCACGATCGGCTTGTCGTACTCGTCCACCAACACCACCGCGCGCCGGCCCGTGCCGCGGTGCAGCGCCGCCAGCAGGCGGGCGAGGCGCCCCGGCGCGGTGGCCCCCTCGGAGCTCGGCGTCCGCGTCTCGCGTTCGATGTCGTCCAGTTGCTCCCCGACGCGCGCGTCCAGCGCGCCCGGCCGCTTGTAGTTGCCGCCCGCGAAGTCCAGCCGCACGACCGGGTGGCGTTTCGACCAGTCCCACGCGTCGTGGACCGCGAGGTCCCGAAACAGCGCTTCGGCGCCCTCGTACAGCTCCTTGAGGGTGTCCAGGAACAGGCTCTTGCCGAACCGACGCGGGCGCGACAGGAAGTAGTGCTTGCCGGGTGAGTCCGCGAGGCGGCGGGCGTAGGCGGTCTTGTCGACGTAGTAATAGCCTTCTTCCCGGATCTGGCGGAACGTCTGGATGCCGGTCGGCAGTCGGCGCCTGTCCACGGCGGCATCATACTACCGGCGCCGGGTGCCGCCCGGCGCGGTCCGGGCGGTCCGCCAGCCGCATTTCGCCGCCCGTCGGCCGGACGCCCGGCGCCCTCGTGCGGGCCTCGGGCGGACCACCCGCAGGGAACGCGGCAACCCGCTGAAACGCGCCGCACCGGCCGGGCGGACGGTCGTCGGCGGCAGGCGCCGGCCCGGCCGGGAATCCGCCCGGCGCGCGTCGCGAACGCCTGTCGGGTCGGCTGGGCGCCGAGCCATCGGCCGACGATTGTCGGCTCGATTCGAACGGATTCGGACGGGGCCGGTGGTTGCCGCCGGTCAGCCGACGGTCTACAATCGACCGTTGCCGGCGTGTCGGACCCGTCCCGGCCCTCCCGGCGCTTGCGTCTCGGGGGCGGCGGGACGTGCCGGCGGCGGCCGATCGCGCCCGCCCCGGCGTGACGACGGGCCTGCCGCCGGGCGGCGGCGCCGGAAGGCGGCAGGACCCAGGAAGGGATTCCGTGCGCGTATTCATCGTCAACCCCAGCCACTTCTCGTTCGGCGTATCCGTCATCACCCCCCGCTGGCTGTACGTGCTCGCGGCCGCGACCCCCCGCAAGTGGGGCGATCCGATCCTCGTCGACGAGTGCCTCGAGCCCTTCGACGACAGCCGAATCGAGCCCGGCGACGTCGTCGGCATCGGCATCCACACCGGCAACGCGCTCGTGGGCTACGCCCTCGGCAGGCGGATTCGCGAGCGGGGGGCGTGGGTCGTGTACGGCGGCATCCACGCGACGCTCTACCCCGAGGAGGCCCACGAGCGCGGGGGCGCCCACGCCGTGGTCACGGGCGACGGCGACCTCGCCTGGGGCACCGTCATCGAGGACTGCGCCAAGGGAGAGCCGCAGCCCATCTACGACGCCGGCCAGGTCGACGCCAACCGGTTCAAGCCCGCGCGCTGGGACCTGCTGAAGCGCGAGAACTATATGTGGGCGTCGGTCCAGACCGTGCGGGGCTGCCCCAAGCACTGCTCGTTCTGCTCGGTGTGGCGGACGGACGGGCAGAAGCCACGCCAGCGCCCGGTGAACCCCGTCGTCGAGGAGATCGTCGAGCTGCGGCGCATGGGCTTCCGCTTCATCGCCCTCGCCGACGACAACTTCTATCCCGTCACCCTCGAAGACCTGCGGATGGCCGACCGGCGCGAGGACAAGACCCGCTACGAGCAGCTCAAGGCCCTGCGCGACGAGCGCTTCGAGCTGATGGCCCAGCTCGAGAAGCTGCCGAAGGACCTCGTGTTCTACACCCAGATCACGATGGAGGCGGCCGAGGACCCCGAGTTCCTCAAGGCGATGCGGCGGGCCCGCATCTACGGCGCCCTCGTCGGGGTCGAGGCGGTCACCCCCGACGGCCTCAAGGACGTCTACAAGGACTTCAACCTCGCCGGCGAGGAGCTCGTCGAGCGGCTGAAGCTGTTCAAGGCGCACGGCGTGCACGTCCTCGGGTCGTTCATCTTCGGTCTGCCCAGCGACCGCCCGAGCACGTTCAAGGCGACGCTCGACCTCGCCCGCCGGGCCGACATCACCTTCGCGCAGTTCGTGACCCTGACGCCGTTCCCGGGCACGATCGACTTCGAGCGGTGGGAGCAGGAGAACGCGGAGAACATGCCGCACGTGGACGGCATCCCCATCTCGCGCCACTGGCTCATCCCGCAGTCGAAGCGGCCCAAGCTGATGACCCCCCACCCGGTGATGTCGGGCGAGGAGATCCGCGTCCACACCCAGGAGGTGTGGGACCACTTCTACAGCGTCAGGGAGGCTTGGCGCCGCTCGTCGGTCGTCAAGTCGCTGAAGGCCCGCCTCGCCTTCATCCTGGTCTCGAAGCTCTACCGCCAGATGTTCGCCAACACCGGCCTCTCCACCGACAGCGCCCGCGTGTCGCGCTCGACCCGCTGGGCCCGCCTGATGGCCAAGCCGGCCCACCGGCTCTTCGCCGCCGAGCCCATGCCCGACCTGCAGGTGCCGGCGCCGTAGTCGGGAACAGGGCCCCGTGTTATGCGCGACACGTGGTCGAGACCCTCACCGCCGTTGCGGCCGTGGTCGGCGCCGTCGGTTCCCTCGCGGCAGGAGCGGGCGTGCTGGTCGTCAACAGCAAGCTCGACCGACTCACCGGCCGTGTCGACGCCGTCGAATCGACCCTGCAGACCCTCATGGTCGGCCTGATCGGCCGCTCGGACGCAAAGTAGATGGCGAGGCGCGGGCGGCGAGCGGATGCCCGACCGCATGTGCCGACGTCGTAAGGTTCCATGAAGAACGCGCCGAAGAACGCGCCGCCGCATTCCATGGACGCTGCCGCCGTCCGGAAGCCACGGACCGGTTGGGCGGACGCCGCGCGCCGGATGCACGCGGCTGGCGAAGACCAGCTCCTCGACCCGCCGCAGTCGAGCACCTTCGACGACGAGGAATGGGAGTGGTAGCGCCACAGGGAAGGCGCGAGACCGGCGTGGCGGCTTGGCTGTCTTGGGCGCCCGGGCAGCCCGTCGGCGCCCTCGCCGGTCTCGGTGCGACGCGGGCGGGCTGCGGCGGGCTGCCAGGCTTGCGGATCAGCGTTTCGCGTGAGGTTTCAGCATGTCGGCGGCGCCGGGCTGGTGGCCGTGCTGGTGGATGAAGAGCACGCAGTCTTCCGGGCCCTTGCAGCGTTCATTGTGGAACTGCCCGCCCGGCTGGTAGACGTACGAGCCCGGCGGCAGCTCTATCGGGGCGGCGTCGCCTTCGACGATGCGGACCAGGGTACCCCGCATGTTGATGACGTGGCGGTGGTCCCTGTGGGCGTGCACCCCGGCTTCGACACCGGCCGGCACCATCAGCAGCATCCCGTACCCGTCCTCGTCCGGCTTCGAACCATCACCCCAAAGGCGAACCGACTGCAGCCCGCTGTCGGGCGTCAGCGGTGCCCAGGGGAGTTCCTTCGCCGACAGGTGAATCGCGGCGGCCGGTGGTTCCTGCGCTGACGCCCCGCGCGCCGCCGCCGTCATGGTCACCGCGACGCACGCGATGACGAGCCCTCCGACGACCTTGTTCCGCATGAGATCCTCCTCACTATTTTGCCGCTGGCGAACGGCTCGCCACTTTGCCCTACATGTGTAACGACGGTAGCGGTGGGGACATCGTTCCCGCACGGGTGGGGTCGCGCCCTGCGAGGCGGTCCCGGTGACCAGTCGGATGCGATGGGAAGGGCTTCCGAAGGCAATGGGCGGAGCTCAACGACACGCAGCGGGGCAGGGGAGCTCGCCCCGGCCGTCGTCCGTACGCCGGTCACCGCGCCCGGCGCGTCCTGCCGGGAGAACGGGCGGGCTACCGCTGATCCGGGCGTCCGCCCGCATCGGCCCGCCGTGTCCTGCCGTTGCCACTCGCAAGGTGCACCGGGGCAATCGCTCCTGGCGCGGCGCGGCCACCCGGTAGGCACTGGCCTCGCTCATCGGCGCCAGCGGCCAAGCCGGTGCAGTCGCTACGGCGCGCTCAGGCGCCTTGGGCCAGCCGCGCGATGAACCGGCGGTGCTCGTCGGAGTCGAGGCCCTTCTGAAGCTCCGCGAGGGCGGCGGCGAGGTCGCCGGCCAGCAGGTCGCGGCAGGCGATTCGCAGGCCGGGGAAGACGCGGCTGCGGACGACGCCGGCGTCGTCGGCGGGCAGGAGGCGGTACTCGCCGTCCGCCAGCTCGAACCAGTCGATGCGCTGGTCCCGGGTCCGCCACACGACGTACTCCTGCACACCGTTGCGGCGGTAGGCGCGGAGCTTGTCGTGGAGGTCGATCGACGCACTGCTCGCGGAGACCTCCACGACGAGCTCCGGCGCTCCCTCCAGATAGCCGTCGCTCACTCGTGCTCGGCCGCCGGCCGGCGCTTCGATGCGCAGCAGCACGTCGGGCTGGGGCTCGTTCTCGAGGTCGAGACGAACGGTGGCGTTGTCGGCGACGCGGACCCCGGCGGTCGAGGCGGCGTAGACGCCGAGCACGGCGTGGATCGCGGAATGGGCCTCGGCGTGGACGAGGCCGACCGGCGACGGCATGTAGACGATTCCCTCTATCAGTTGCGCCTTCTTGAGGTCCGGCCGCATCGCGTAGCGCCGCTCGAACTCGCATCGGGTGAGCCGGTCTCCGTTCTCCAGGGCGGGCGCCTCCGACGCCGGAGCGTGCGGCGGCGCGGGCCCGGGCGGGCTGGAACGTGGAGTGACGTCGAGTTCAGCCATGGACGGCAGTGCCTCTGGCCCGAGGTTCGGTTCGCCGCTCTCCGTCCGGCCGCGGGGCCCCTCGGAATCCTCAAGCCCCACCCTTGCCGTGCGATTCAGTTCGCCGCTCCCCCGTCCGGCCGTGGGCCTCCTCGGAATCCTCAAGCCCCCAATTCCTTGCAGTGCGATTCAGTTCGCGGCGTGTCCACCCGGCCGCAGGTGCTCCAGGGTGAAGTCGAGCATCTTCTGACGCAGATGGGCGTTCTGGTCGGGGTCGACGATGCCGTGGCGCTGGCGCGGGTAGAGCATCAGGTCGAACTGCTTGCCGGCCTTCTGGAGCTCGTAGGCGAACTGCAGCGTGTTCTGCATGTGGACGTTGTCGTCCATGGTGCCGTGGATGAGGAGCAACGCCCCGTGGAGGTCGGCGGCGTTGAAGCGGGGCGAGCTCTCGCGGTAGCCGTCGGGGTTGTTCTGGGGCGTCCGCATGTAGCGCTCGGTGTAGATGGTGTCGTAGTCGCGCCAGTCGGTGACGGTGCCGCCGGCGATGCCCATGGCGAAGCTCTCGCTGTGGGTCAGCGCGTAGCTGGTCATGAACCCGCCGTAGCTCCAGCCCTCGATGCCGATGCGGTCGGCGTCGACCCACGGCTGCCCGCGCAGCCACGCGACGCCGTCCTCGATGTCGGCGAGCTCCTGCTTGCCGAACTGCTGGTAGACGGGCCAGGTCGACACGGCGCCCTTGCCGCTCGCGGTGCGGTTGTCCATGACCCAGACGACGATGCCGTGCTGGGCGAGGAGCTGGTAGAACAGGTTGGCGGTGCCGCCCCAGCGGTTGCGGACCTGCTGGGCGTGGGGGCCGCCGTAGGTGTGCTGGAACACGGGATAGCGGCGCGAGGGGTCGAAGTCGGGGGGCCGGATGAGCATGGCCTCCATGACGAAGCCGTCCCGCGCCGTCACCTGCAGGAACTCGGGGCTCGACAGGCGGTAGTTATCGAGGGCGCGGACGCGGTTCTCGGCGATGACCCGTGCCTCGTCGCCGTCGGCCGCGTGCAGGCGCACCTGGATCGGGGTCTCGACGTCGCTCCATGTGTCGATGTACCAGGTGAAGCCGGGGCTGAAGCGAGCGGCGTGGGTGCCGGGGCGCTCGGACAGCCGGGTCAGGTCGTCGCCGTCGAGGCGGACGCGGTAGACGTCGCCGCCGATGGGGCTGCGGCGGGTGCCCGAGAAGTAGACCCACCCGTCGTCCTCGTCGACGCCGTGCAGGGTGCGCAGCTCCCACTCGCCTTCGGTGACCTGCCGGACGAGGTCGCCGTCGGCCTCGTAGTGGTACGCGTGCTTCCACCCCGAGCGCTCGCTGAGCCACAGGAACGTCCCGTCCTCGAGCCACCGGGGGTCGCCGTTGACGGAGACCCAGGCCGGGGTGGTCTCGCGGAAGAGGTGGGTCATGGCGCCGCTCGCGGACTCGGCGAGGTTCAGGTCGAGCCAGGTCTGCTCGCGGTTCTGCACCTGGAAGACGACCTCGTCGCCGCCGGGCGCCCAGCCCACCGAGACCACCAGCATGTCGGTCGGCGTGTAGCGTCCCAGGTCGACCCACGTCGTCTCGCCGCCCGCCGCGGGGACGACGCCGAGGCGGACGAGCGGGTTGCGGTCGCCGGCCTTGGGGTAGTTGGTGTGCTCGAGGCCGAGCCGGTAGGGCAGGTGGTCGACGACGGTGAACGCCTGGACGGGGCTCTCGTCGGTCTGCAGGTAGGCGAGCCGGGCCGAGTCGGGGCTCCACCAGAACCCCTTGAAGTTGCCGCGGCCGTAGATCTCCTCCTGGTACACCCAGTCGAGCTCGCCGTTGAGGAGCTCGACGCCGTCGCCGCCCTCGGTCAGGGCCCACTCCCGGCCGGTGTCGACGTCCGCCACGAAGAGGTCGTAGTCGCGGACGAAGGCCACCGTCCGGCCGTCGGGGCTGAACGCGGGCATCTTCTCCTCGGCGGGGTCGCGGGTCAGCCGCCGCACCCGCACCTCGCTGGGGCTCCGCCGGTCGAGGTGGTAGAGGTCGCTCGAGATGTTCATGACCGCGCCCGAGTGGTCTGCGTTCCACACGAGCCGCCCCCGTGCCGCGCGCCGCGCCGCGGCCGCGCTCATCCCCGGCAGGCCGGCGAGCGCCCGCTCGAGGGCGCCGGTGTCCAGGAACGGCTCGGCGTCACCGGTCTCCGCGTTCACCGACAGGAGATCCCGGCCCCCGCCGCGCTCCCGCTGGAGGTAGTGCGCATCGTCGATCCAGGTGAGCCCGATCGGGACGTCGCCGTTGAAGTCGACCCGCCGGTCGGGGTGGTAGATGCGCGTCGATGGTCAGCGCCTGCTGCTGGGCCGCAGCCGGTGCGGCCAACGCCAGCGCTACGAGGGCCGCCAGCGCGGCGGCGCATCCCGCGTGGACCGCATTGCCCGGCCGCCCGTGGGCGATCCGCGGCCGCCGGTGTCCAAACCTCACCCTCGTCGCGCTCTGCGACGCGGACCCCTCGCCGGTCTCGGCGCAACGTGCGATTTCGCGGCGGGCTCCTCGATACCAACGGATCATCGTGCCTCTCCTTGCGATTCGGACCGGGCGGTTCCGTACGGGGATACACTCGCAGGGGTTCCGCGCCAGCGAAACTCCAAACGCGACCGTCAGGTCGCGCGGGCGCCGCATGCCCCTCAGCGACCGGGATCACCAGCGACCGGAATCACCAAGTTGGTGTCCCGCGCCGGGGGGCGGCTGCCCGCGGTAGACTGCCCTCGGCAAGCCCCCTCGCGCCGGGACCACCGGGTTGCATGTTCCGCGCCGGGGGGCGTGTAGACTGCTGGCAGCCTCGGTCTTGCCGACGGTCGCACGAAGTTGCTAGCTTAGCAGAGATGAACGCGGCGACGGGCCGCGGTCGGGGAGGCTCCATGCGGTATCAGAAATGGCTCGGAATGGCGGCGGTGTCGATGCTGGCGGCGGCGGGCGGCGCGCCCGCGGCGGCGCAGGAGGAGGGCGAGCGGCGCCATCTGCTGGAGCGGATCGACGACGCCTCGGTCGTGCAGCTCTACGCCGACGGATTCGAGGCGCTCTCGCTGCGGGAGAAGACCCTCATCTGGCATCTCTACCAGGCCGCCCTGGCGGGGCGCGACATCTACTACGACCAGCGCTACGAGCACAACCTCGAGATGCGCGAGGTCCTCGAGGAGATCGTCACCCATCCGGACGGGGTCGACGAGGGGACCCTGGCCGCGGTCGAGAAGTACGCCAAGCTCTTCTGGATCAACACCGGCCCGTTCAACAACCTCACCGCCCGCCGCTTCGCCATGGAGACGACCCCCGAGGCGTTCGGCGCGGCGGTGCGGGCGGCGGCCGCCGACGGGGCCGGGTTCCCCGTGCGCGACGGCGAGGACCTCGGGGCGATGGTCGAGCGCATGACGCCGCTCTTCTTCGACCCCGACTTCGAGCCCATCGTCACCAACAAGACCCCGGGCCCCGGCGAGGACATGCTGCTGGCCAGCGCCAACAACTTCTACAAGGGCGTGTCGATGGCCGACCTCGAGACGTTCGACGAGGAGTATCCGCTGACCTCGCGCCTCGTGAAGGTCGACGGCCGGCTCGTCGAGGAGGTCTACAAGATCGGCGGCAAGTACAGCGACGAGATCGCCGAGATCATCCGACACCTGGAGGCGGCCGTCCCCTACGCGAGCGACGCGATGGCCGAGGCCCTGCGCGCCAACGTCGCCTATTACAAGACGGGGGCGCCGGTCGACCAGCGGGTCTACGACATCGCCTGGGTCGCCGACCAGGACTCGTCGGTCGACACCATCAACGGCTTCACCGAGGTGTACATGGACGCCCGGGGGGCCAAGGGGGCGTGGGAGGCCCTGGTCTTCTACGTCGACCCCGAGAAGACGGGGGCCATCCGGACCATCGCCGAGCACGCCCAGTGGTTCGAGGACCGCATGCCGTGGGACCCCCGCTACCGCAAGGCGGGGGTGACCGGCATCACCGCCAACGCCATCGAGGTGGTCATCGAGATCGGCGACGCCGGCCCCCTGACCCCCATCGGCATCAACCTGCCCAACGACCAGACGGTGCGCGAGCGGTACGGCAGCAAGTCGATCTCGCTCGCGAACGTCATCGAGGGCTACGACCTGTCGCAGCCGGGGGGCTACCGGCAGGAGTTTGCGTGGACCGAGGAGGAGGCCGAGCGCTCGCGCGTCTGGGGCAGCCTCGCGAGCGAGATGACCACGAACATGCACGAGGTCATCGGCCACGCGTCGGGGCAGCTCGCGGAGCGGCTCGGCGGCTCGGCCCAGCCGTATCTGAACGAGCAGTACTCGGCCCTCGAGGAGGCGCGGGCCGACCTGATCGGCCTCTACTTCATCGCCGACCCCAAGCTCGTCGAGATCGGCGTGCTCCCGGCCGACGCGCACGAGGACATCGTGCTCGCCCAGTACGAGGCCTACACCCGCAACGCCCTGCTCCAGCTCCGCCGCATGCGCGAGGGGAACCAGATCGAGCAGGACCACATGCGCAACCGCCAGTTGATCGTCCACTGGCTGATGGCCAACACCGAGGCGATCGACCGTCGGACGCGCGACGGCAAGACCTACTACGTGATGGTCGACGCCGAGGCGTTCCGGGCGGGGGTGGCGACGCTGCTCGCCGAGGTGCAGCGCATCAAGTCGGAGGGCGACTACGACGCGGCCCGGACCCTGTTCGAGACCCACGGCATCTACTTCGACCCCGCCCTCCGCGACGAGGTCGTGGCCCGGGTCGACGCCGTCGGGCTGCCGTCGTACTCGGGGTTCGTGCAGCCCCGACTCCAGCCGGTGCTCGACGACGCGGGGGAGATCGTCGACGTGGCGATCTCCTATCCGATGGATCTGACCGCACAGATGCTGGAGTACTCCGGGAAGCGCATGCCGTAGGAGGGCCGGCCGGAGGGGACCGGCCGGCGCCGCTGGCAGAGGCCGGCGGGATGGGTGCCGGAGGGGACCCGGCCGGCGTCGCTGTCGGATCCCGGGGGCTTGAGTGGCAGGCGGTTCACGTCCGACGGAACCCCCCAGGGCTGCCGCAGGGCGCGCGCTACCGAAGCCACCCCGGCGGCACGCCGGCCCGCCGGGCCTCGTTGCGCAGGTCGTCGACTGCCTGCGCGAGCTCCCCGGCCTCGGCCCGGGTCTCCTCGAGCTCGGCCAGCGCGGCCAGGCGATCCTGCTCGATGGCGGCGCGCTGGGCAGGGTCGTCGCGGGCGGTGAAGTCGGCCCACAGCCGTTTCACGCGGGTCTGGAGCTCGGCGGCGCGGCGCTCGGCCTGCTCGACCGCCTGCCGGGCCTCGGCCATGCGGTTGCGCCACCGTTCTTCATCGCCGCCGGCTGCGGTTTCGGGGGGCGCAGCCGGGCTTGCCGGCTCCGTTGCGGCCGCCCCGGCCCCTGCGTCAGGCTCGTCGTCGCCGATCCGCATGGTGAGCCTGCCGCTGTACACGAGGTCGGCGTCGGTGTAGACCCTCGGCGGCGGCGCGTCGGGGCCGGCCTGCCGCGCCAGCGCCTCGCGCCGCAGCCTTTCCTGCCGCGCCACCTCGACGAGGGACTGGGCGGTCGCGTCCGCGACGGCCGCGGAGACGAAGACGAGCGCGGGCAGGACGTGAGACATGATCGGCTTCATGTGGTTTCCTCCGGTTCCGGACCTCTGTAGGGTTGCAGGAACCATGCCGGTGAAACGATCCGGGCCGCCGGCTCGTCCTTCGACGTGCGGGCGGCGCCCTTGCCGCGCCGGGGGCGGTCGCGCCGGGGAGACACCGCGCGCATGAACGTCGGCATCGTCTGCTATCCCACCGTCGGCGGCAGCGGCATCGTCGCCACCGAGCTCGCCAAGGCCCTGGCCCAGCGGGGGCACGAGGTGCGGCTCATCAGCACCGAGATGCCGTTCCGGGTGCCCGACTTCCAGGTCGGGCTCGTCTTCCATGCCGTCCACACCCCGGGGTATCCGCTGTTTCGCGAGCCGCAACACCTGTTGTCGCTCGCCAACAAGATCGTGCAGGTGAGCCGCGAGCACCACCTCGACGTCATCCACGCCCACTACGCGATCCCGCACGCGGCGGCCGCGTACCTGGCCCGGCAGATACTCGCGAACACGGCGGGGGCGCGCGTGCCGCGGGTCATCACCACCCTGCACGGCACCGACGTGACCCTGATCGGCAGCGACGCCTCGTACTCGGAGACTGCGGCGTTCTGCATCGACCAGTCCGACGGGGTGACCGCGGTGTCCGAGAGCCTGCGCGCCGACACCTACCGGCAGCTTCCGGTGCGGGCGGACATCCGGGTCATTCCCAACTTCCTCGACTGCGACATCCACCGCCGCTCGGAGGACGCCGCCCTCCGCGGCCGCTTCGCGGGGGGCGACGACGCGGTGCGCCTCGTCATCCACGTCTCGAACTTCCGGCCGGTGAAACGGACCGAGGCAGTGATCGACGTCTTCGACCGCATCCGCCGGCGCGTGCCGTCGCGGCTGCTCCTCGTCGGCGACGGGCCCGACCTCGACCGGACGGTCCGCCGGGCCCGCGACCTCGGGCTGGGCGATGCCGTCGTCCCCCTCGGCGAGCAGGAGCAGGTGGTGCCCCTGCTGTCGGTCGCCGACCTGTTCCTCCTGCCGTCGGCGCAGGAGAGCTTCGGGCTGGCCGCGCTCGAGGCGATGGCGTGCCGGGTGCCGGTGGTGGCGTCCCGAGTCGGGGGGCTTCCCGAGGTGATCGAGCACGGGTTCACCGGCTTCCTGCACGACCCCGACGACCTCGACGGCATGGCCGCGAGCGGCGCGGCCCTGCTGACGGATCGGCAGCTCCACCGGGCTGTCGAGGCGACCGGGCTCGCCGCCGTCCAGCAACGGTTCTGCGTCAACGCCATCGTGCCCCGCTACGAGGCCTTCTACGCCGAGGTGCTCGCGCGCGAGCCGGCGCTCGCGGGCCAGGAATCTGCGCCGTAGAACGGCGCCGCCTCCAGAGGGGGCGCAGACTCCCTGCATGGTTGGTTGGCGCCCAGCGGAGGCCGCAGCGCGACCTTGCGGTCGCGTTCGGCGACGATGGGCGGGCGTGGCCCGGTTGATGGTCGCCGGTCGGCTCCGCCGCCGCCGGCCGTCGGGGAATGCGCACCGTGCCGCGGGGCGGACCCGGGAGGACCCGGGGGACCCGGGCTATCGGCGCCCCGGCACCGGGTATACTCGGAGGATCATGATGAAGACGCGCGCACTGGCGGCAAGCCTTGCCTTGTTCGTTTTTCTGACCGTGCCGGGGGCGACCCCGCGGGCGCAGCCGCTCGAGCCGGCCAATGGCCGGACCGAGCTCGGGCTCGTGCTGCGGCAGCTCAACAACGTCGGGACGTTCATGTCGGCGGTGGCGCACCCCGACGACGAGATCAACGGCCTGCTGGCGCTGCTGAGCCACGGCGAGGGCGTGCGCACCACCCTCGTCAGCGCCACCCGCGGCGACGGCGGGCAGAACGAGATCGGCCCCGAGCTCTTCGACGCCCTGGCGGTGCTGCGGAGCGAGGAGCTGGAGGCGGCGCACCGCCTCGACGGGGCCGAGCAGTTCTTCACCCGCGCCGTCGACTTCGGCTACTCGTTCAGCGTCGAGGAGACGTTCGAGAAGTGGGGGCGCGAGATCATCCTCGGCGACTTCGTCCGCCTCATCCGCACCATCCGGCCCGACGTCATCGTGGCGATGAGCCCCGACGGCGAGGGCGGGGGCCAGCACCACCAGGCCTCGGCGATCATCGCGCGGGAGGCCTACGCGGCCGCCGCCGATCCGGCCCGGTTTCCGGAGCAGCTCGCGGACGGGCTGCGGCCGTGGCAGCCGAAGAAGTTCTACTTCCGCGACGGGTTCCCCGCCTTCCGCTTCGCCGGCGGGTTCGGCCGTGTCGGCGGCGGACCCGGCGGACCGCCCCCGGGCTTCGGCCGCAGCACGGCGCGGCCGGCGACGGTCTCCATCAATCTGAGCCGGTTCGACCCGCTGCTGGGCCGGACCTACGCCGAGATCGGCAGCCACGCTCGCGGCATGCACAAGTGCCAGGGGATGTCGCCTCTGGTCAGCCTGCCGGGGCCGGCGTCGATCCGCTACCGGCTCGACGCCACCGTCATCCCCGGCCACGCGGAGCGGGAGGAGCGTTCGCTCTTCGACGGGGTCGACACCTCCATCGCGGGCCTCGCCCGCCACGCCGGCCCCGAGCCGCCGCCGGCTCTCGTCGAGGGGCTGGCCGGGCTGGCCCGCCATGCCGCCACCGCCCTCCAGGTCTACGAGCGGGGCGCGACCGAGGCCCAGCGGGTGACCCTGCTCGCCGGGCTCGGGGCGGTGCGCGCCCTGCGGGGCGACCTCGGCACGTTCGGCCTGTCCGACGAGGCGGCGTTCGAGATCGACTTCCGGCTCGCCCGGAAGGAGGCCCAGTACGAGCGCGCGGTGGTGCTGGCCCACGGCCTGCGCCTCGACGTCTTCGCCGACGACGGCGTGGTGACCCCGGGCCAGGGCGTCACGGTGATGGCCCAGGTGGCGAACCACGGGGGCGACCGCGCCACCGTCGAGGGGGTCCGCCTCCAGGGCTTCGAAGCGGCCGAGTCGTCGTGCGGGACCGGGGCCCTCGTCCCCGGCGCGGTGTACCGCTGCGAGACCTCGCTGAGCCTGCCCGCGACGGCGGCGCCGACCGACATCTACTGGGAGCAGCTGCCCGACGCGGCGCGGTACCGGGTCGACGCCGACGTGCCGTTCGGGGCGCCGTTCCGGCCCACGCCGTTCCTCGCCGCGTTCGAGCTCGACTTCGGGACCGCCTCGATCACGGTGGAGCGGCCCGTCACGTTCCGCTACGGCAGCGACATCTTCGCGGGCGAGAAGCGGATGGAGCTGCACGTGGTGCCGCCGTTCGCGGTCGAGATCGCGCCCGAGATCGCCATCGCCCCCGTAGGCGCGGCCGCGCCCCGTGACGTCCGGGTCACCGTCCGCAACGGGGGGGTCGGCGCCGCCGGCGGCGTCGTCACCCTCGACCTGCCCGACGGTTGGCGGCAGACGCCGGACCGCATACCGGTGGCCTTCACCCGCGAGGACGAGGCGCGAACCGTCCGCTTCGCGGTCGAGCCGCCCCCCGACGTGCCGGCCGGCGACTACCGCATCGGGGCGCGGTTCGAGTCCGGCGGGGAGCGATTCGACCGCGGCTACCAGGTGGTGGAGTATCCCCACGTGGCGCGGCGGCACCTCGTCCACGCGGCCGAGGCGGCCATCAAGGTCCTCGACGTGCGGCTCGACCCGGATCTGCTGGTCGGCTACGTGGACGGGGTCGGCGACGAGGTGCCGCCGGCCATCGAGCAGCTCGGGGCGCGGCTCGAGCACATCACCGGAGACGAGCTGAGGTTCGGCGACCTCTCCCGCTACGATGTCATCGTCACCGGGGTCCGGGCCTACGAGCGGAACCTGGTGCTGCGGGCGAACAACGACCGGCTGCTCGAGTACGTCGAGGCGGGCGGGACGATGGTCGTGCAGTACAACAAGTTCGAGTTCAACGACGCGCAGTACGGGCCCTATCCGGCCCGGGTCGGCCGCGGCCGCGTGACCGACGAGTACGCGCCGGTGCGGATCATCGCGCCCGACCACCCGGTGTTCGGCTATCCGAACGCCATCTCCGACGCGACCTGGAGCGGCTGGGTGCAGGAGCGCGGGCTGTACTTCCTCGCCGACCGCGACCGCGCGTACGCCGACCTCGTCGAGCTGAGCGACACCTTCCCGTTCAACCCCGGCGTCCAGCGCGGGGCCCTCGTCGAGGCCCGCTACGGCGAGGGGCGCTGGCTCTACGTCGGCCTCGGCCTCTGGCGCCAGCTCCCCGCCGGCACCCCGGGGGCCTACCAGTTGCTGGCGAACCTGCTGAGCCTGGGCGGCGAATCCGCGGCCGAGTGAATCGGGGCAGGCGTCCGCGCCGCTACGGCTCCGACAGCAGGTAGACGTCGCCGGTGGGCTGCGACGCGCCGCCGGCGGGCTCGATGGTCACCGCCATCGCCGCCGGCGTCACCCCTTCGGGGATCTGCAGAGTCACGGTGGCGGAGCCGCCGGCCTCGGGGAGGATCAGCGCGGCGGGGACGGGGGCGGCCTCCGGGGTGACGAACCAGAGCTGATAGATCTGGCCCTCGGGCGGGGGAGGAAGCCCGGTGGCCAGGAAGGCCATCAGGCCCGACTCGGTCCACAGGGCGCGCCCCGTGCCGACGGGGGCGAGCGGCTGCCCGGCGAGGGTCAGGGACCTGACCGTCGGGTCGATCGCGATCGCGATCACCTCATCCCGCCGGGCGGCCTCGAGGCCGGCGACGGTCGCTTCGAGCTCCAGGATGTCGGCCCGGGTGTTGGCCGACTGCGCGTCCGCCCGCAGGTCCGCGATGTCCCGGTGCAGCGCAGCCACGTAGGATCCGCCGCCGCCAGCGACGGCGACGAGCAGGAGCGCCACGAGCCAGAACAGGGGACCGAGCCCCGACTTCCTCGGCGCACGCGCTGGACTCGGGGCCGGCGCGGGCGCGGAAGGCCCGTCGTGCGCCGGCGTCCAGCCCGCGACCTCCCGCAGCACCCGTTCGCGCAGGGCCGGCGGCGGATCGATGGGAAGCGCCGTCTGCAGCAGGTGGTGGGCCACCGGCAGCAGCGACTTCACCTCCCGGACACAGTCCATGCTGGTTTCGAGGTGCTCCTCGAAGCGGCTCCGCTCGGCTTCGCCGAGGGCCCCGAGCGCGTACAGGGCGGAGTTGTCGTCGATCCGATCGGTCATGCCGTCAGGGCCTCCCGCAGGCTCAGCAGACCGTTGCGTATCCGGGTCCGGACCGTCTCGGGGGGCTGCTCGAGGCGCTCGGCGATCTGGACCGCGGTCATGCCTTCGAGGCCGGCGAGCTCGATGGCGGTGCGCTCGATGACGGGGAGATCGGCCAGCGCCGCCCGCAGCCGGGCCACCGCTTCGGCCGACAGGGACGGGCGCTCGTCGGCGATGGCGGGCATGGGCAGATCGACGCCGGCGGGGTCGTCCGGGGGGGACACGGAATGGGCCCGAAGCTGATCGATGGCGCGGCGGCGGGTCGCCGCGAGCAACCGCAACGCGGTCGGCTCGGGGGCGCCGTCGGCCCCCTGCAGTCGGGACCAGGCGTCCGCGAAGACCGCCTGAACCACCGTCTCCGCCTCCCCGTGGTCGCCGAGGACGCGCAGGGCCAGCCCGTACATCGCCCGGACGTGCCGGTCGTACAGCGCCTCCAGGGCGTGCGGATCCGCATCGGCCATGTATGGGAGTTTACTTCACCCGCCTCCGGCGCGCGGGCCGGGCGTCGTTCCCGCCCGGGGACCCTGACCGTCCGGCGCCGGTGCCGGACCGGCGGGCGCGGGCGGTTCGGTGTCCGCCTCGTGGCCGGAGAGCGCGTTCGCTCGCGGTCGAGGGTCGTCCGATGCGGGTGGGGACGCGGGTGGCTCGGTTCCCGGCTCCTGGCCCGGGTCCGCCTCCGCTCGCGGTTCCGCGCCGGCCGGTACGGGCGGGGTGGCCGCCGGCCCCGCCCCGGGCTCCCGCGCGCTCAGCCATTCCTGGACGCGCTCGAGCACGGTGGCGATCGCCGCCCGCTGGCGCTTCAGCCGGGCGCGCGCCCGGAGCGGCGTCTGCCGGGTGGCCAGGAACGCCCGGACGAGCCGGACGACCGCGGCCTGCCGCTCGATCGCGCTCAGCCCCGTGAACGCGAGGGCGACGAGCCCGAGCGCCGTCGCCGCCCCGATGCCGCTTCCGAACCACAGTCCGCTCGCGACGGACAGGGCCGCGATCCATGCCCCGTAGACGACGGCGCCGCCCACGACCTCCCAGGCGGCGCGGCTCTGCGGGTCGGGGGCCCGGCCGCTGAGCGCCCACGTGGCGTGGTACGGCACTGCGAAGCACGCCAGGGCGAGCACGGCGAGGGGGCCCGTCACGAGGGCCCGGCCGCTTTCCCGCAGGACGAACCGCAGCACCTGGCCCGCGGGCATCCGCCGGTCGAGGTCCTGCTCTCGCAGGCCGAGGGCCCGGAGCTGCTCGTCGTGGGCGAGCACGTCGGCGAGGATGGCGTCGTAGCGGTCGGGGTGCTCCTCCCGCAGGCGGTCCATGCCCCGCGCGATCAGCCGACGACGTCGCACCCGCTCGGCGGGGTCCCGCGAGACCCCCCGGGCGGCGGCGTAGAGGCGGTCGACGCGGTCGACGAGCGGCAGGTCGGCCCGCGGGTCGGCCTCGATCATCACGCGGCGGAGCCGGGCGGCGATGCGGTCGGTGAGGACGCGGGTGGCGCCGTGCGGGTCGGCGCGGAACGCGTCGACGAGGTCGGCGGCGTCGAACGGCCGGCCGTACATCGCGGTCATCCTCGACCGGAACATCGGCAGGCGGTCGAAGTTCAGCCCGACCGGCACGATCGCGACGCGGCGGCCGGCCGCGGCGGCGGACAGCGCCATGCGCGCGGCGCCAGTTCGGAGCGGCTCGAGGCGGCCGCTGACGTGGCTGATGCCCTCGGGAAAGAGGCAGATGGCGTCGCCCCCGGCGAGGGCCCGCTCGACCGCCGCGAACGTCTCCGCGTTGCGCGAGGTGTCGACGCCGGGGTCGATACGCCGGTAGACGGGTATTGCCCCCGACCGCCGGACGAAGGGGCTCAGCACGTGCCGCTCGAACAGGGTCGACTTCGCGAGGAACCGGACGGGCCGGGTCGCCGTCCCCTGGATGACGGCGGGGTCGAGGACGGTGTTGGGGTGGTTGGCGACGAGGAGGGCGGGGCCCTCGGGCAGCGGAGGGCCGACCCGGTCGATGCGGTAGAAGATCGACGTCCCCAGCACCGCGAGCCGCCACAGCACCGGGCTGCCGGGATATCGGCGGCCGGGCGCCTTCCCTTCCCGCGGGGTCATGACGGGCGCATTCTAGCCCGGAGAGCGTCGCTTGCGGCTCCGCCTGGCGCCTCGACCAGCTCTCGACCCTCCAGCGCGCCGTTCTGCGGTGCAGACTCCTGCCCGGAAGCCGCAGCCCATGAACCGGCCGCCGCACCGCTGACCACGCGCGGTTCCGTGGCGCGGCCAGCCCGCGAATCTCGTCGCTTTCGGCTCCGCTCGCCGCTTCCCAGGAGTCCGCGGTTCTACGGGCGCCGCCGTTTCGGGCACGGACCTGACCCTGTGCCCACATCGTCAACGACTTGCCAGCAGCGCATACCCGAACCTTTGGCTGTGACGCAGCACTAGTCGCCCCAGTCGTAGCCGATCCGCGTGTAGTAATAGGCGCCGCTGTAGCCCCACGGCGTGTACTCGCTGTACAGCTCGCCCACGTCCATGGCGAACTCCGAGACCTGCGAATAGGTGTCGAGCACGTTCTGGCCCCCGATCGCCAGCGTCGTTCCCCGCCCGAGATCGATGCTCAGCTCCAGGTCGACGATTGGCCGGCCCTCGAAGAACCCGTTGTGCAGGCCGCCGGCGGGCACGTAGATCCCGGTCGCGCGGCTGAGCCCGCTGTCGAAGTCGTACCAGCCGCCGTAGTAGCTCACGCGGCCGAGCAGGCTGGCCGGCCCGAGGCGCTGCGTCACCGCCGCGTTCCACCGCGTGCGCGGCAGCGCGTAGGCGTACTCGGCCGTGCGCCGGGCGTTCAGCAGTCCCCGGTCGTTGTCGGTCACCTCGGTGTGCGTGTAGTTGAAGGCGGCGCTGACCACGGTGTTGCCGCGCAGCGCGAGCGGCGTCCACGTCGAGACCACGTCGATGCCCTGCGACGTCGTGCCGAAGGCGTTGGTGAAGAACTGGAAGTAGCGCAGGTCGCGCGCGGACTCCACCCCGGCCGCCAGCAGGCCGACGACCTCCGCGTCCGACAGCGTGAAGATGCTCGTGACGCCGATGCGGTCGGACACCTCGATGCGGAAGTAGTCGGCCGTGAGGGTGAACGGGCCGCGGTCGAGCACCACGCCGCCGGTGTAGCTGATCGATTCCTCCGGCCCGAGCGGCGCCCCGCCGCGCAGCTGCGCCACCGCCGAGTTCGGCGGAATGACCGCCTTGATTATCAGGTAGCCCACGGAGGGGTCGAACCAGCTCGACAGGTTGAACCCGTTCTGCTGGCCGGGCGTCGGCGCCCGGAATCCCGTGCTCACGCTGCCCCGCAGGAAGCCCAGGCGGCCGGACAGCTTGCCGTTCGTCGTCGCGCCGAAGTCCTCGAAGCGCTCGGCCCGGATTGCCCCGCCGACCGTCCAGTCGCCGTCGGCACCGGTCACCTCGAGGTCGCCGTAGGCGGCGAAGTTGCTGCGGCTCCATTCGCCGACGGCCAGCGGCCCGTAGCCGGGGAAGCCGTGTGCGCCGGCGAAGAAGCCCTGCTCGTGGAACGGGCCGACGGCCCAGGAGGCCGGCTCGCCGCGGCCGGCCCCGAACTGCTCGTCGCGCCATTCGATGCCGGCGGCGAGGTTGACCCGGTCCGTGACCGCGTACGACGCGTCGGCGCCGAAGTTGATCTCCCGCTGCCGGTTGGTGCCGAGGTCGAACGAGGTCGGCGTGTCCAGCCCGAGAGAGGCGTTGACGGTGTCGTAGCTGAACAGGTCGGCGTCGTGGACGCCGAGCGAGCCGCTCACGTCCCAGCCGAGATCACCGGCCGTGCCGCGCGCGCCCCCGACGATCGCCGTGTCGGTCACGGTTCCGCCCATCCGCGGCGTGTAGCCGCCCGGGAACACCTCCTGCACGGAGAAGCAGTCGGGATCGTCGAGCACGCGCCGCAGGGCGACCGGATCGGGCCGGTCGTCGGTGACGGTCACCGTCGGGCAGCCGGCCGAACCCTCGCCGCGGGCCGCCCGCGCATCGCCTATCAGCAGCGTCCGGCCGTTGTCGTTGCTGTAGATGCCGCGCTGCACGTTCGGGTTGCGGAAGAAGAAGCCGCCGGTGACCGTCTTGCTGGCGTAGTTCGTGTGCGCGTAGAGCTCGACCCCGACCGGCAGGGCGTAGCCGAAGTTCCCGAAGAGGGCCAGGTCGTCGTCGACGTCCGGCGCGCCCCAGAGCTGCGGCGCCTCGGAGACGACATGGGTGTTGCCGGCGTCGATGAGCGCGATCGCGTCGCGGCGGGGCGCGGCGCGGTTGGTCGGGTTCGACTCGCCGACCTGCAGGCTGAGATTGGCGAACCCGTCGGGGCCGAGAGGCAGGCCGACGTTGCCGGCCAGCCGCCAGGTCTCTCCGTCGCCGGCGCCGAACATGCCGGTGTCGAGCTGCAGGGACCCGCCCGACGCCGCGTCCCTGAGCTGGAAGTTCATGACGCCGGCAATCGCGTCCGAGCCGTACTGGGCCGCCGCGCCGTCGCGCAGCACCTCGACCTGCCGCAGCGCGATCGACGGGATGGTGGAGATGTCGGGCGCCTGCGAGCCGTACGCCACGCCGTTGCCGCCGTGCCAGTCGATGATCGACGCGCGGTGGCGCCGCTTGCCGTTGACCAGGATCAGCGTGTGGTCGGGCGCCAGGTTGCGGAGCATGGCCGGCCGGACCACCGTCGACGCGCCGCCGATCGGCTGGGTGTTGACGTTGAACGACGGAATGACGTTGCGGAGCTGGTCCTTCAGGTCTCCCCCGCCCTGCCGGCCGAGGTCCGCGACCGTCAGGACGTCCACCGGGACCGCCGACTCGGTGGCGCTGCGCGGCTCCGCCCGGGAGCCGACGACCACCGTCTCCTCCGTGAAGCCGGCGAGCAGGCTCTGCATCTCGGCCGGCGACAGCCCCAGCGCCTCGACCTCGGCCGGCGTCATCTCGAGCGCGCGGCCGAGCTCTTCGAGCAGCGCCGTGCTCTGCTCGTCCCCCGGGCCGGCCTCCTGCATCGCGGCGGCGCCTGTCTCCGCCGATGCCTGCGCCGGCCCGCCGAACGCCGTCGCCATCAGAAACGTGGCCAACGCGGCCAGTGCTTGCTCGCGCCTCATATGCAGGGTCCCCGCCTTCTCGAAGCAGCTATCAGTATAGGGGTCGGCCCGGCGCCCGCGGCTACGGCCGGGTGGCGGCGAACCGCAGGCGGACGTAGTCGACGACCCAGGTTTCGTCCGGGAGCCGGATGCGCGGGGCCAGCCGCTCCCGCATCTCGGCGAGCAGGGCCGGCCGCTCGGGTTCCGGCGCCGCGGTGATGAACGGCTGGGCGAACACCTCCAGCCAGTGGACCACGTCGCCGGGGAGCGGCGTGGGGCGCGGGAACCGCTGGATGGAGTCGACCCGGAAGCCGCGCCGCTCGAGGCGGGCGCGGTACTCCTCTTCCGTGGGGAAGTACCAGGGATCGGCGGCGGCGCTGTCGACGCCCCGCGCGCGCAACGCCTCGGCGAAGCACTCTCGCACCGAGGCGACGCAGCCGGCGCCCCCGCACTCGGCCACGAACCGGCCCCCCGGCCGCAGGGCACGCCAGACGCCGTCGATGGCCGCATCGGCGTCCCGGACCCAATGCAGGACGGCGTTGCTGAACACGGCGTCGAACTCCGCGTCGAACGGAAGCTCGCGGGCGTCGACGATGCGGGCGTCGATCCCCCGCTCGAGGGCCGCCCACACCTGCTCGGGGCTGCTGTCGACGCCGACGACGAGGCAGCCGGCGTTCCGCAGCCGCTCGGTGAGGGCGCCGTCCCCACACCCGAGGTCGAGGATGCGCTCGCCGGGCTGCGGGGCCAGCAGGTCGACGACCGGCGCGCCGAGGTCGGACACGAACCGGGCGTGCGCGGCGTACGATTCGGGGTCCCATTGCTGGGTCATGACGCGTCGACTCCGAATGATGACCGCGGGTCGCGGAGCAGGTCGAGAGTGGTCCCCGTGGCGGGTGGCGCGAACGAGAGCGGGTCGAGCCGTGCGACCGCCTTCCGCCGCCGGTCACCCTCGGCGCGCTGCGCGAGCTGCTCGCCACGGTTCCTGAGACGCTTTCTTGACCCCTTCATGGAAACACCAGAATACTCTCCACGATGAACGAGACCGACGCTATCCGGAGGCGGCGGGGCTTCGCGGGCCCGCCAGTCGAAGAACGGCGGCTTCGAGGCAGGGCGGGCCGATGCGACTGGAGGTGGACTGATGAGTGAGCGGCGCACGAGCGGTCGGCTCGTCGCATGCGCGGTGCTGGCCGCGGCGATTCCGGCAGGTGGGCAGGCCCCGGGCGAAGTGTTCCGGGACTGCGACGTCTGCCCAGAGATGGTCGCCCTGCCCGAGGGCGACGTGGCCCTCGGGCGGTACGAGGTGACCCTGGACGAGTACCGCGCCTTTGCCGAGGAGCTGACCGACCCGCGAGAGAGAAGGTGCTTTGCCCACGACAACGGGGGCCGCGAGAGCTGGCGGGCTCCGGGATACGTGCAGACCGGGCGACATCCGGTGGCGTGCGTGAGCTGGAACGAAGCACAGGTGTATGCGGAGTGGCTGTCGCTGGAGACGGGCCACCACTACCGTCTGCCGACCGAGGCGGAGTGGGAGCGAGGCGCGGCCGGCAGTCCGAGGGGGTGCTACATGCGCTTCCCCGGCGATGGCGGAACCTGTGCGGTCGGCGCCTACGGGCCGAGCTACGCCGGCCTCTTCGACATGGTGGGCAATCTGCAGGAGTGGACGGACAGCTGCTGGGACGGGGACTGCGGTCGAAAGGTGCTGCGCGGTGCCGACTGGAGGCGCGCCGATTGGTCTCAGCACGCGGCCACGCGAGCGTGGTCGGGTCCCGGCCGACAGGACTATACGATCGGCTTCCGGGTCGCCAGGTCTCTTCCGTGACTTCGGAGCCGCGGAGGTTCCGTCGTGGCGTCGGTCCATGGCGTGCGGCGGACTGCTCTTGGGGCAGAGGCCGGCAAGCAGCCCGGCCAGGAATCGGGACCCCTTCCTACCGGGTCGAATGCCGGGCGCCGTCCAGGGCCAGGGCCCCGGTGTAGATCGCCATGCCGACGACGGCGTCGATGCCGGCGGCGTCGAGGGCGTCTATCTCCTCGCGGGTGGTGATGCCCCCGGCCGCGGTGACGCGCCGGTTCGTCGCCGCCGCCACCGCGCGCGCCGCGTCGAGGTCCGTGCCGGTCATCAGCCCCTCGCGGTCCACGTGCGTGTAGAGGAACTCGCCGCAGTACGGCTCGAGCTGCCGCACCGCCTCGACCGCGGTCACCTCGACCGGCTCGGTCCAGCCGCGGATGACGACGCGGCCGGCCTTGCTGTCGACGGCGCCG
Source organism: Vicinamibacterales bacterium (assembly GCA_965207675.1). Lineage (GTDB taxonomy): Bacteria > Acidobacteriota > Vicinamibacteria > Vicinamibacterales > UBA8438 > JAJEEA01. The sequence goes on along the minus strand of CBDBMY010000010.1, from coordinate 112,742 downwards.
ATGAGGCGCTCGACGCCGACCGCGGCGGCCAGCGACCGGGCGAAGTCCAGATCGGGCCGGCCGTCGCGAAAGAGCGCCGAGCTCGCGATGACCGCCTGCGCGCCGTAGCCGAGCACCGCCTCGGCGCGCGCGACGGAGCGGATGCCCCCGCCGACCCGGCAGGGCAGCCGCGGCGCGACCCGCCGGACCAGCGCGTCGTTGTCGCCCGACCCCATGGCCGCGTCGAGGTCGATGAGCTGGACCTTGGCGAACCCGGAGAAACGCTCGACCCACCCGTCGAGGTCGTCGCTCTCGATGGCGAGCCGCTCGCCCTGCACGAGCTGCACCACGCGGCCGTTCTTGAGATCGATGGATGGGATCAGCATGGCGTGGGGTCCGCCGGGAGAGCGGCGGCGCCCCCCCGGGGGCTTCGCGGCACGACGTGGCCGTTCTCGATGTCGATGGACGGGATGGGCATGAGCTCGGGGTCACCGCGGGGCGGCGCCAGACGCGGCCCCGAGCGGCCCCGGCAGCCGCACGGGGATGCCGTGCGCGTGCAGGTGCGCCTTGAGGTCCTCGACCGCGTGCTCGGCGTAGTGGAATATCGAGGCGGCGAGGGCGGCGTCGGCCCGGCCCGCGGTGAAGACGTCGACGAAGTGGTCGAAGTCGCCCGCCCCGCCGGACGCGATGACGGGGATGGGCACTGCCGCCGAAACCGCCGCCGTCAGCTCGCAGTCGAACCCCTGCTTCGTACCGTCGCGGTCGATCGAGGTCAGGAGAATCTCGCCGGCGCCGCGGTCGGCCGCCTCGCGCGCCCATTCCACCGCGTCGCGCTCGGTGCCCTGCTGGCCGCTGCGGACATAGATGCGGAAGCGGCCGCCCTCGCGCTTGGCGTCGATGGCGACGATGACCGCCTGGCTGCCGTAGCGCCGGGCCAGGGTGGTGATGAGCCCGGGCTGCGAGAGGGCCGCGGTGTTGATGCCGACCTTGTCGGCGCCCGCCTCGATCGCCGCCTCGGCGTGGTCCTCGCCGCGGATGCCGCCGCCGACGCACAGCGGCAGGAAGATCTCGCGCGCGACGGCGCGGATGGTCTCGGCCAGCGCCTTCCGCCCCTCGATGGTCGCGGTGACGTCGAGGATCACCACCTCGTCGATGCCCTCGCGGTTGTAGCGGGTGGCGAGGGTGGCGGGGTCGCCGGCGTTCCGCAGGCCCTCGAAGTTGATGCCCTTGACGACGGCGCCGTCGCGAACGTCGAGGCAGGCGATGATGCGTTTCGACAGCATGGCGGTTCCTGGTGGTGTGTCACAGGATCGAGTTCATGGTTTGGCCCACGAGCAGCCCGAGGCTTCGGTCCCGGAAATGGGCGGTTCCACGGTCCGTCCGCTGCATGGGAACAATTGCAGGTCGTTTCTCGGGCACACCACTAGCCGGGCACCCGGCGCAGGAAGTTGCGGAGGATGCGGAGGCCCACGTCGGACGACTTCTCGGGGTGGAACTGCACGCCGCCCACCGCGCCGCGCTCGACCGCGGCCGCGAACTCGACGCCGTAGCGGGTCGACCCCACGCAGCTTTCGGTGACGGGGGCGGCGTAGGAGTGGGTGAAGTAGACCTGGTCGCCCTCGTCCACACCGTCGAGCAGCCACGAGTCGCGGGTGCGGTGCAGCGAGTTCCAGCCCACGTGCGGCACCTTGAACGCGCGGGTGCTCCCGCCGGTCCCCGCGGCGCATGCACCGGCCTCCGCGGGGCCGCCGTCCGCTCGCGCCGGGGCGCCGTCGCCGGTCTCGGCGGGATCGCCGCCAGCCCGCTCCGCTCCGGTCCCCGTTCCGTCGCCGGCCTCGTCGGTGATCAGGCGGCACGTGCCCGGCAGCAGCTCCAGACCGGGATGGCCGGGGGCCTCGGCGCTGCCGTCGAAGAGCCACTGCATGCCGACGCAGATGCCGAGCATGGGCCGCTCGCCCGCGATGTGGCCGCGGATGGCGGCGCGCCAGTCGTCGCCGAGGGCCGCCGTCACCTCGAAGTTGCCGACGCCGGGCACGATGACGCCGGCCGCCCCTTCCAGGTCCGCCGGGGCCGCCGGGGTCGTCACCGGCGCCCCCAGGTGGGCGAGGGCCTTGCGCACCGACGTCAGGTTCCCCGCGCCGTAGTCGATCAATGCAATCATGGGGAATACCCGCTACTCGCCAGGACCGTCGGTCGTCACTCGAGGCGTCGGGGGCCCCGGGGGGCGCAGCCCCGTTCTGCGACCGCGCGCGACTACAAGACCGATCCGATTCCCGTCAGCGGTCCTACATCAGCTCCTTGGTGCTCGGCAGCCGTTTCGCCATGCGGTCGTCCTTGTCGCACGCGACCCGCAGCGCGCGGGCGAACGCCTTGAAGATCGCCTCGACCTGGTGGTGGCTCGACCGGCCGTAGAGCACCTTCACGTGCACGTTGGCCCGCGCGCCCAGCGCGAACCCCTCGAAGAAGTCGTGCAGCAGCTCGGACTGCAGGTCGCCGACGAGCCTCACCCGCAGGCGCAGGTCGACAACCGCGTGGGGGCGCCCGCCGAGGTCGATGGCGGCGACGCCGAGGGTCTCGTCCATCGGCATGACGAAGTAGCCGGCGCGGTTGATGCCGCGCCGCGTCCCGACGGCCTTCGAGACCGCCTCGCCGAGGGCGATGCCGACGTCCTCGACGGTGTGGTGCTGGTCGACGTCGAGGTCGCCGGCCGCGTCGATCCGCAGGTCGAAGGCGCCGTGGCGCGCCACCAGCTCGAGCATGTGGTCGAGGAAGCGGATGCCGGTGCTTACCTCGTACCGGCCCTGCCCCTCGATGCCCAGCCGGACCGTGATCTGCGTCTCGGTCGTGCGCCGCTCGATCCGTGCGCGTCTCATGGCAGTGTCCCGCGGGTCAGGGCAGCAGCATCTCGCCGCTCGATCCGTGCGCGCCTCGTGCCAGCGGCATCCCGCCGTTCATCGCAACCGCATCCCGCCGCTCGATCCGTGCGCGTCTCATGGCGGCAGCTCACGCCGGTCACGCCGGCAGGATCTTGCCGTGGCCATGCCTCGCCGGCGCTCCGCCGTCGCCACCCCGCACCGCGCGCCGGCGGCGTCATCGGCTTCTCTTCACGCGCACCCGTACCGACTCGGCATGGGCGGTCAGCCCCTCCGCCTCGGCGAGGGTGAGAATGGTGGGAGCCAGGTTTTCCAGTCCCTCTCGGGTGATGCGCTGCGCGCTCTGCACCGAGACGAAGTCCGACGCGCTGAGCCCGCCGCGGAACCGCGCCGCGCCCCCGGTGGGCAGCACGTGGTTCGACCCCGTCGCGTAATCGCCGGCCGCCTGCGCCGAGTGAGGGCCGACGAAGACGGTGCCGGCGCGGGTGGCGCGCACCGCGACCTCCTCGTCGAGGCACACCAGATGCTCGGGCGCGATGTCGTTGGCCAGATCGACCGCCTCGTCGAGCGAGCGGGTGACGACGATGACGCCGTTGCGCTCGATGGACGTCCGCGCCGGCCCCTCCGCCGGCAGCCGCTTCTCGACCTGCCGGGCGACGCGCGCCGCGAAGCGGCGGTCGGGGGTGAGCACGATGGACCGGGCGTCGGGGTCGTGCTCGGCCTGCGCGATCAGGTCGGCCGCGATCCAGCGCGTCTCGCCGCGCGCGGCGACGATGACGATCTCCGTCGGGCCGGCGTGGAAGTCGATGGGGCAGTCGGCCGACACCAGCGCCTTGGCGGCGGCGACCCACGCGCTGCCCGGCCCGACGATCTTGTCGACGCGGGGGACGGTGGCGGTGCCGTAGGCGAGGGCGGCGACGGCGTGGGCGCCGCCGAGCCGGAACATCCGCGTGACGCCGGCGACGGCCGCCGCCGCGAGGGTCGCGGGGTCGGGGCGCGGGCACGCCACGACGACCTCGGCCACCCCGGCGACGCGGGCGGGGATCGCGGTCATCAGCAGCGAGGACGGCAACGGGTAGCGGCCGGCCGGGACGTAGCAGCCGACCCGCTCGAGCGGGGTCACGCGCTGCTCGATCTCGACGCCCCCGGTGATCGCGGTGCGCCACCCGCGCGGAAGCTGGCGCCGCGCGATGCGCCGGATGTGGCCGGCCGCGGTCCGAAGCGCCGCCCGCAGCTCCGCGGGGACCGCCTCGAGCCCCGCCCGCATCTCCTCCGGCGACACCTCGACGGGGCCGTCGAGGCCGTCGAAGCGCCGCGCGTAGCGCAGCAGCGCCTCGTCGCCCGAGCGGCGCACCGCGCTCACGATGCGGGCGACCCGGCGGGTGAGGCCGGGGGCGACGTCGTCGCGGCGGTCGACGAGGCGCCGGACCGCCGTCCGATCCGACGAGTCTACGATCCGCATCGGAGCACAATCCGGTCGATCGGGAATCCGGCGGTGTCGTCCGTCCCCGTCGCATGGGGTCGGACGGCCGGGTGATCCCACGAGTCGTTGTTCCGCATCACAGCACGATCTTGTCGAGCGGGGAGTCGACCATCTCCTCCGCCCGCGCCGCTCGGCGCCGTCCGGCAGGGCGATCGGGCGTGTCCATGGTCGGCATCACAGCACGATCTTGTTGAGTGGGAACTCGACGATGCCCTCGGCCCGCGCCGCCTTCAGCTTCGGTATCAGCTCGCGCACCGACGATTCCTCGATGATCGTCGACACTGCGGCCCACGCGTCGTCGCTGAGGGGGGATACCGTCGGGTCGTGCAGGGCCGGCAGCAGCCCGAGCACCGCGTCGAGGTCGGCGCGCCGCACGTTCAGCATCAGGCCCACGCGGCCCTGCGCCTCGATGGCCGCCCGCAGCAGCAGCGCGATGTTGTCTATCTTGGTGCGCTTCCACGCGTCCTCGAGGGCGGCGGGGTTCGCGATGAGCTGGGGGTTCGACTCGATGACGGTGTCGATGATGCGCAGCCGGTTGGCGCGGAGGGTCGAGCCGGTCTCCGTCGCCTCGACGATGGCGTCGGCGAGCAGCGGCGGCTTGACCTCCGTCGCGCCCCACGAGAACTCCACGTTGACGGGAATCCCGAGCCGCTCGAACCAGGCCTCCGTCACCCGCACGAGCTCGGTCGCGATGGTGGCGCCGGCGAGGTCCTGCGGGGTGCGGTACTTCGAGTCCTCGGGCGCGGCGAGCACCCAGCGCACCTTGCGGAAGCTCTGCTTCGAGTAGACGAGGTCGGCGACGTCGACGACCTCGTCGCCGGTGGCGGCGTGGTGCTCGGCAATCCAGTCCTGGCCGGTCAGCCCCGCGTCGAGGGCGCCGTGGGCGACGTAGCGCGCCATCTCCTGGGCCCGGATGAGCGTGCACTCGATCTCCGGGTCGTCGATGGTGGGGTAGTAGGAGCGCGAGCTGGTGTAGATGTTGAAGCCCGAGTTCGCGAAGAGCTGGATGGTCGAGTCCTGCAGCGAGCCCTTGGGGATGCCGAGCCGAAGCGTCCTGTCAGCCATGAATCGAATGCGTTAGCCGCTGATCAGCGGGGCGAGGTCGCCGTGGCGGAGTCGTCCGCGGGCTCCGCCAGGGTCCGGTAGAAGCACGTCCGCTCGCCGGTGTGGCAGACGTTGCCGTCGCCGTTGCGGGTGACTCGCAGCAGCACCGTGTCGTCGTCGCAGTCGACGAGGATCTGCTCGACGGCGAGGGTGTTGCCGGAGGTCTCTCCCTTCATCCACAGCTTGCCGCGGGTGCGGCTGAAGAAGGTGGCGAAGCCCGAGCGGCGGGTGAGGTCCAGCGCCTCCTGGTTCATGAAGCCGACCATGAGGACCTCGTCGCTCGAGGAATCCTGCACGACGGCGGGGATGAGTCCGTCCAGTTTCGAGAAGTCCATGTCGTGTCCTGCCGCGGCCGGCGCGTCGACCGGTGCGCGGAGCGCTGCCCGATGGGGCTCCAAAAAAAAAGCCCCGCCGGCTTCGTCGGCGGGGCGGTCGCATGCGTTGGCGGTGACGGGCGGTCGCGTTACCTCACATGCAGATCCGCAGCCCCGCCCCGGTGGACGGAGGGCTGCGCCGTGTGGTGGCCGTGCCGCAACGTCATGATCTGGAGTACCCTATCCGACGCGGTCTGGGGTGTCAAATCGGCGACGACCGACGGGCGCACGGCCAGTAAAGTGACAGACCGCCGGGAACGACGGCAATCGCCGGCCCGGCCGGTGTCGAGGTGGTCATCTCACGGATTCGTCGTGCAGCCACGACCGACCCGGGCCGCCAGTTCGCGGAGGAACGCGTGCCATACCGGGAGCCCGTAGTCAACGCCTGCGTGCCCCGGGCGAATGCAGGGAGCCTTGTCGTCCCGGGCGCCCGGGGTGGCGAGGCGGGACGCATCGACGCACGAACGCCCGCTGAGATGGTCGTTGTCGGCGTCCGGAGATCGACGCGGTGGAGCGCGATGCCTGAGAACACGGGGTCGGTCGGAGCCGCGGCGGACGATTCCCGGGCCGGTCCGCGGTGGGTGGCCCTCCACTCGTACAACGTCCGCATCTGCCACTGGATCAACGTCGTCGCCGGCGCCTACCTGCTGCTCAGCGGCATCCACATCTTTCTCGACTTTCCCGAGCTCTACTGGGGCCACACCGGCTACCAGGGCTATCCGGCCATCTTCCGGCTCGCCGACTGGGGCATCTCGTGGGACGAGGCGGGGGCGATGGGCGACCGGCGGTGGGGGCGGAACTACCATTTCACCTTCGCGTGGGTCTTCCTCGTCAACGGGCTCGTCTACTTCGGCTGGAACCTCGCGACCGGCGGCTTCCGCGAGCGCCTCGTGCCGCGCCGGGACGAGCTCACCGCCGCGAACCTGCGGCGGGATCTGCGCGCGCATCTCCCGTGGCACCTGCGCGCGCGCGCCACGGCGACGAGCTACGGCGCGCTGCAGAAGCTCTCCTATCTGCTGCTGCTCGTCGTCTACGTTCCGCTGATGACGCTGACGGGGCTCGCGCAGTCGCCCGGCTTCACGGCCGCGATGCCGTGGCTGCTCGACATCTTCGGCGGCCGGCAGTCGGCGCGGACCCTGCACACCGTCGGCACCGTCGTGTTCGTCCTCTTCGTCCTCGTCCACGTGCTGGAGGTGGCGGCGGCCGGCGCCGTCAACCGCATCCGTGCGATGATCACCGGCAGGTTCCGGTTGCCCGCGGAGGAGTCATGAGCAAGCCGATAGCCGCCCCGCGCCGCCCCGTCCGCCCCCGGGCCCTCTCGCGGCGCCGCCTGCTGGCGCAGGTGCCCGCCCTCGGCACGCTGATGGCGGCCGGATGCTCGCGCGACGTGTACGTGCCGCCCCGCGTCCGCGGCGGCCTCGTCGGCGCCGCCGACGTGCTCACCATGAGCACCAACCGCCTGCTGCTCCGCGACCAGCCGCTCGCCCGCGAGTACGGGCCGGACGACATCGCCCCCGACTTTCCGACCTGGGGCCAGACCAACCCTGACGACGACGAGTACCAGCGCCACCGGCGGGAGGGGTTCCGCGACTGGCGCCTGCCCGTGGGCGGCCTCGTGGGCCGGCCGCGGTCGTTCTCGCTCGACGACATCCGGCGGCTGCCGTCGCGCACACAGATCACCGCCCACGTCTGCGAGCAGGGCTGGTCGGCCATCGCCGAGTGGACGGGCGCGCCCCTGCTGCGCGTGCTCGAGGCGGCGGGCGGGCTGAAGCCGGAGGCGCGCTACGTGATGCTCGACACCGTCGACGGCTGGTACGAGGGCATCGACCTGTTCGAGGTCGTGCACCCGCAGACCATCCTCGCCTACGGCCTCAACGGCGGCGAGCTTCCCGTCGGCAACGGCGCCCCCCTGCGGCTGAGGGTCGAGCGCCAGTGCGGCTACAAGAACCTGAAGTTCCTGAAGTCCATCCAGGCCGTCGACTCGATGGCCGGCTTCGGTCGCGGCACCGGCGGCATCAACTCCGACTGGGGATTCCACTGGTACGCCGGCGTGTAGGCGCGCGTGGCGGAGTCCCGCCGCGTTCGACGGTTGCCGGACGGCGCGAGGGTCTCGTCGCCGCGCGGAGCTCTCCCTGACGGTGGGGAGCGGCGCCCGAGGCGCTGATCGGGCCGGTGACGGTCGCGTCCACGGCGTTGCCGGGTCGCCGCGGGCCGGCAGCACCGCGGTGCGGCGGGCATGGACGTCCCGCCGACACGGCGTGCACGACGGATCCGCGAGATGAGCGCCCCCGGCGCCGGTCGACGCTTGCGATCTCGTTCTCGGCGGCGCCTTCGCTTCGCGTCGTGCACCGTTACCGTGACGTTCGCACAACGGAGGGTTTGCCGATAGACTTAGGGACTTGCCCTGGCGACGGAGCCAGGAGTCTGCGCCGTGGATCGGTGCAGCCGGCAGGGTTGGTTGGACGCCCGGCGGAGCCGAAGGGCGACGATGGGCGGGTCAGGCGTTCACCGGTTGGTCGGATCGTACGAAAGCGGATACGCGAGCCGCGGGGCTTTCGTGTCGAGGCGGCATGCACGACGAGACATCGCGGGCACCGGAACATCGATACGGACCGTACCCGTCGGCAGCGGCGCCGGTCGGGGCCCGCCTGCGGTCGCAGGCGCTCGCGGCGGTCGTCGGGCTCGTCGCCTCGGCGTGGCCCGCGGCCGGACAGGTGTCCTCCACCGTGGTCGTGGCGCCGTTCACCAACGTGAGCCGGCAGCCGGCCGACGAGTGGATCGGCGCGGGCATCGCCGAGACCATCGCCATCGACCTCCAGGACGCGGGGCTGGACGTCGTCGAGCATCGCGCCCCCCGACCGGGGCGGCTCGGCGCTCGCGGCGCTCCGGGGGGTGCCGACCCGTCCGCCGACCTCGACGCCTATCGGCGCCGGGGCGTCGCGTGGATGATCGACGGCACCCTGCAGCGGATGGGGGACGCCCTGCGCATCACCACCCGGATCGTCGACGTCGCGACCGGCGCGGTCGAGTTCGGCGCCCGGGTCGACGGCGACGTCGCCGACCTGTTCGACGTCCAGGACGAGATCGCGACGGCGCTCGCGGCCCGGCTCTCCGGGAGCGCGGGCGACGGGTCCTTCGCGGCGGTCCGGAACGCGCCGGCCGATCGGGTGTCCCGGTGGGCGCCCCGGAGCGCGCCGGCCCCGTCCGTCGCCGCCGCGGTTCCTCCGGTGGCGCCCCGGAACGCGCCGGTCCCGCGCGTCGGCGCCGTGGTTCCTCCCGTGGCGCCCCGGCTTCGGTCCTACGCGCCCGAGCCTCGGCCCGCCGACCCCGATGTGCCCGCGGCGCCCGCGGCCGGGTCCGAGCAGCCCGTCAACGGCGCCCTGGCCTTCGGCTCTGCCCCCGCCGGGTCCGCGCCGGCCCCCGACGCCGGCCCCCGACGCCGCCCGACGGGCGGCGGGGGCGGCGGCTTCGCCCCCACCCCGCTGGGCCGGCCGACCGCGGTCATCGGGCGGACGAACAACCCGCCCGAGATCGACGGCCGGCTCGACGACTCGGTCTGGGAGACCGCCACCCACATCTCCGACTTCGTCCAGATCGCGCCGATCGAGGGCGCGCCGGGAACGGAGGAGACCGAGGTGTGGATGGCCTACGACAGCGACCACCTCTACTTCGCCTTCTACGCCCACTACACGCGGCCCGAGACCATGCGCATCAACCGGGCCGACCGCGAGGAGATTCGCGGCGACGACCGCATGTCGATCCTGTTCGACCCGTTCCTCGACCAGCAGCGCGCCTACCAGTTCGAGGTGAACGGCTACGGCGTGCAGGCCGACTCGCTCGTGAACGCCGACGGCAGCACCGGGTTCTCGCGGTCGAGCGCGAGCGGGTCGGCGAGCCGGGGCAGCGGTCCGCGGCGCAGCGGCGGCAGCGGCATGAGCAGCTCGGGGCAGTTCGGCATCCGCGGCGACGACTCGTGGAACGCGCTGTTCGACAGCGGCGGCCAGGTCGTCGCGGACGGATGGACGGCGGAGATGCGGATCCCGTTCAAGAGCCTCCGCTATCCGTCCCGTGCGGCGGGGGTGGGCCACCGATGGGGGTTCCAGATCACCCGGGTCATCCGCGACAAGTCCGAGGCGCAGTCGTGGTCGCCGATCTCGCGGGGCGTGGCCGGCCAGCTCACGCAGTTCGGCACCCTCGAGGGCCTGTCGGACATGTCGCTGAGCCGCAACCTCGAGCTCCTGCCCGAGGTGACCGGGTTCCGGCTCGGCTCGCTCGACACCGGCAGCGGCGAGTACTCCACCGACGACCCCACCGGCGAGCTGGGGTTCGGCGTCAAGTACGGCCTCACGCCGAACCTGACGGCGGACATGACCTACAACCCCGACTTCTCGCAGATCGAGTCGGACCGGCCGCAGATCGAGACCAACCAGCGGTTCGCCCTCTTCTATCCCGAGCAGCGCCCGTTCTTTCTCGAGGGGCAGGAGATCTTCCAGACCGCGACGCCGCTGACCCTGGTCCATACCCGCACCATCGTCGACCCCCGCTTCGGCGGCAAGCTGACCGGCAAGGTCGGCCAGACCACGCTGGGGGTCGTGGTGGCCGACGACGAGGCGGCGGGCCGTCTCGACGACACCGCCCACCCGCTCTACGGCACGAGCGCCCAGACCGTGCTCGGCCGCGCCCGCTACGACTTCTACGCCGAGTCGTATCTCGGCGCCATCATGACGGCGCGCGAGTTCGGGGCCGATTACAACCGGGTGGCCGGCGTCGACGGGCGGTTCCGGCTCGGTCGGACCCACCGCATCAGCTTCCTCGCGGCGGGCTCAGAGACCGAGGACGAGACCCTCGGCTCGCTATCCGGGGGGGCGTTCGAGGCGGACTTCTCGAAGCAGGGGCGCAACGTCAGCTACAACGTCGCCCACAGCCGCATCGATCCGGGGTTCCTCACCAGCACCGGCTTCCTGCCGCGCGTCGACCTCCAGCAGACCAGCGGCACCGCGGGCTACCGGTGGTGGCCCGAGTCGAACCTGATGACGTGGGGGCCCTCGGTGACCTACCTGCGGTTGTACGACCACTCGGGCTTGCTGCAGGACGAGCAGATTCAGGCGATGGCCAACTTCTCGTTCCGCAACAACATGGCCATCACCGGCATGGTCAACCGCGACCTCGAGCGCTACGGGGCCATCGACTTCCGGAAGACCGGCTTCGGCTTCTTCGGGGTCATGAGCGCGCGCATCCTCTCGATCTACGGCGGCTACAACTGGGGCGACGGCATCCTCTACGACAGCGAGAGCCCCTACCTCGGCTGGTCGACGGTCGGCAACGTGAACTTCCGCTTCCAGCCCACGTCGCGGCTGCGGACGGAGTTCAACATGGTGTCGAGCGATTTCGTCGAGCCGATCTCGCAGACCGACATCTTCAACGTCAAGATCTTCCGCACCCGCACCACGTACCAGTTCACCGACCGGCTGCTCGCGCGCTACATCATGGAGCACAACACCGCGGCCGCGACCCTCGGCAACAACGTGCTCTTCACCTACCGGGTCAACGCCGGCACCGTCATCTTTCTCGGCTACGACGACCGCTACCGGCAGGGGATGCTCATCGACAGCCTGCTGTTCCCGACCACCGAGCTGCTGCGGACGAACCGCGCGTTCTTCGGGAAGATCTCGTATCTGTTCCGCTACTGACCTTCACGCCGTCCATCCACTTGTTCCAGGTCTGAACCTCGCCGTTCCGCGTCGCCGGCCGTGCCGTCTGCGGCACGGCGCCGACCACCCGGCCGGCCGCGCAGGGGAGGCCCCATGAGCGAATCGGATCCCGGCATCACCCTCGGCATCGAGGAAGAGTTCTTTCTCGTCAATCCCGAGACGCGCGACCTGCTGTCCGATCCGGACCGGCGCATCTTCGAGGCGTGCGAGCGGAACCGCGGATCGCACAACGCGGTGCCCGAGTTCCTCCGTTCGCAGATCGAGACCGGCACGAAGGTCTGCCGGACGGTGGGCGAGGCGCGCGAGGCGCTGCGCGAGACCCGCCGCCTGGTCATCGAGGCGGCGTCCGAGTACGGCGCGTCGGTAATGGCCGCCTCGACGCACCCGTTCGCGGCCTGGCGGGCGCAGATGGTCACCCCGAAGCAGCGCTACGAGCGCTTCGTGGTCACGTTCCAGGAGAGCCTGCGGCGCCTCGTCGTCGGCGGCATGCACATCCACGCCGGCTTCGGCGACCCCGACTCGCGGATCCGGGTCATGACCGCGCTCCGGCGTTACCTGCCCCTGCTGCACGCGCTGTCGACCTCGTCGCCGTTCACGGGCGGCCGCGAGACCGGGTTCAAGAGCTACCGGCTGACCATCATGGGTGCGATCCCGCGCACCAACCTGCCCGGCCCGCTGTCGACCCGCGCCGACTACGACCGGCTGGTGGGGGCCTATCAGCGCATGAAGTTCATCGAGAGCGCGAGCGAGCTGTGGTGGGACATCCGCCCCTCGGCGGCCTTTCCCACCGTGGAGATGCGGATCTGCGACACCTGCCCGCGCATCGACGACGCGGTGAGCATCGCGGCGTTGTACTCGTCGCTCGTCCGGCGCCTCATGCGACTCGATCGCGAAGGCCGGCTGCCCCCCGAGCCGCCCACGGAGATCATCGCCGAGAACCGGTGGCTCGCGCAGCGCTACGGCGTGCTCGCGTTCTTCGGCAACGAGGGGAGCGAAGGCCGGGTGGACATCGAGGAGTACGCGGCCTTCGTCGTGGAGCAGCTCGCCGACGACGCCCGCGCCCTGGGCTGCGAGCCGGAGCTGCGCCGCGTGCTCGAGATCATCCACGACGGCACCGGCGCCGACCGGCAGATCGACCACTTCCGCCTCCGCCGGCTGGAGGGCGACACCGAGGAGGAGGCGCTGCGGTCCGTCGTCGACCTGGTGGTCGCCGAGACGCGGGAGGGCATCGCCGCCGACACGTAGCTCCTGCCGCGTGGACGGCGCTACGAGGGCGCCGCTTGTCAACGGCACTTCCTCCGGTACGACGATGAAGTGCGGTTACACTGGCTCGCGCCCCTCCGTTCTCGCGGTTCACTGTCCTCGTCCGGGCGCGCGTGATGGCCCCTCCATCGGCAGTGCGGTCGACGCCTTCACCTCGTTGACGACGATGCTCGTGTGGATGCGGTCTACCCCGTCGATCCGCATGAGCCCCTCGAAGAGCACCGTCTCGAGCGCCTTGTGGTTCGGCACCACGATCTTGATGAGGTAGTCGGACTCCCCCGTCAGGTAGTGGCACTCGAGGACCTCGGGAATCCCCTGCACCTCGTCGCGGAAGCGGGCGACGCAGTCGGGGCGGTGGTGGGCCAGCTTGACCTCGACGAAGCAGAGCAGGTCGAGGCCGACCGCCTCGCGGTCGACGAGCGCGGTGTAGCCGCGGATGACCCCCGCCGCCTCGAGCCGCCGCATCCGCCGCTGGAGGCCTGGCGGCGACAGGCCGAGCCGTCTCGCCAGATCGACGCTCGTCGCCCGGCCCTCCCGTTGCAGCAGGGTGAGCAGCCGGCGATCGAGGTCGTCGAGCCGCGGCGGCCAGTCGCCGGCCCGCGCCCCCGTCGCCCTCGGTCTGTGCGTTTCGGTTGGATTGTTTTGTTTTTTAGTAATCATGGCCTTTAGAGTTAATTAACGGACATGATTATGTCAATACGCGGTTTTTGTCGTTGCGTAGTTCAAGAATACATTGCTATCGTGAGTACATGCCAGTCGCCACGCTCGATCACCCGGGGAGCACCGCCGGCGCCGCACCGTCGCCCGGAACGGCCCGTTCGCGTCTCCGCGAGCTCGCGCTGCTGCCCCCGCGGCCCGGGTTCGTATCGCTCGCCGGGGGTCTTCCCGCCCCCGAGCTGTTACCCCGCGCCGCCTACGCCCGGGCCCTCACCGACGTACTGGCCGACGACCCGGCCGCGTTGCAGTACCGCCCGCCGTACGAGCCGCTCCGCGAGCGCATCGTCGAGCTGATGCGCGAGCGGGGCGTCGACTGCGACCCCCGGCAGGTGCTGCTGACGTCGGGGGCCCAGCAGGCGCTGAGCCTCGCCGCCCGGTCGCTGCTGGCGCCGGGGGCCGAGGTGCTCACGGAGGAGCACGTCTACGCCGGCCTGCGCCAGACGCTCGGGCCGTACCGGCCGTCCATTCTGACCGTCCGCACCGACCGGGACACCGGCATGGACGTCGACGGCGTCCGCGCCGTCCTGGCGGGAGGGGCGCGGCCCGCGTTCATCTACGCGATGGCCGACACCCACAACCCGTGCGGCGTCCGTCTCGGCCGCGAGCAGCGGCGGGGGCTCGTGGCGCTGGCGCGCCGGTTCGGCGTCCCCGTCGTCGAGGACGACACCTACGGGCTCCTGCGCTACGACGGCGAGTGGCTGCCCGCCCTGCGCGCGCTCGACCCCGAGTGGGTCGTCTATGCCGGCAGCTTCTCGAAGATCCTCGCGCCCGCGCTGCGCCTCGGCTGGCTCGTGCTGCCGCCGCGCCTCGCGGCCGGGGCCGCGGTCCTCAAGGAGGCGGCCGACCTGGAGTGCTCGGCCCTCACCCAGCGCGCGGTCGCGCGGCTGCTCCGCCGCGGGTTCGCGGGCCATCTCGACCGCGTCCGTGCCGCCTACCGGCGCCGGCGCGACGTCCTGCTCGCGGCGCTGGGCGACCACTTCCCCGAGGGCGCCCGGTGGACGCGTCCTCCCGGCGGCTTCTTCGTGTGGGTCGAGCTGCCCCGGGGGCTCGACGCCGACCGCGTGTGCGAGGAGGCGCTGACCGAGGCCCACGTCGCCGTCGTGCCGGGCTCCGCCTTCGCGGCGGCGGGGGGGGCGCCCGCGAACCGTCTGCGCCTGAGCTTCTCGAGCGCCGCGCCCGACGACATCCGGGCCGCCGTCGCCCGCCTCGGAAAACTGCTGAATCGGAGACTGCAAGATGCCTGACCGTTCCCCATCCGCCGCATCGACGACATCGAGCTCCATCGGAGGCTGCAACAATGCCTGACCGCTTCCCCATCCGCCGCATCGACCACATCGAGCTCTACGTCGGCAACGCCCGGCAGGCGGCCGCGTTCTATCGCCACGCGTTCGGCTTCGGCGTTGCCGCCTACCGCGGCCTCGAGACGGGATGCCGCGAGACGACCTCGTACGTCCTGGAGTGCCGGGCGATCCGCATCGTGCTGACGAGCGGCCTTGCCGCTGACCACCCGGCGGCCCGGTTCGCGCACGCGCACGGCGACGGGGTAGCGGTCATCGGGCTCGAGGTGCCCGACGCCGCGTTCGCCTTCGTGGAGGCCCGGCGGCGCGGCGCGACCGGAGCGACCGCCTTCGTGGAGGAACGCGACGCGCACGGGGTGTTCCGGTCCGCCGGCGTGCGCGCCTACGGCGACACCGTCATCCGCTTCGTCGAGCGGCGACGCTACGACGGCGTCTTCGCCCCGGGCTTCGAGCCGCACGGCGCACCCGAGGTGCCGGCGAACGACGTCGGCCTCGCCGCCGTCGACCACGTCGTCGCCAACGTCGAGCTGGGCGAGATGGACCGCTGGGTGCGGTTCTTCGCGGAGACGATGGGGTTCCGCGAGCTGCTGCACTTCGACGACGAGGCCATCTCCACCGAGTACTCGGCCCTCATGTCGAAGGTCATGCAGGACGGCGCGGGCCGCATCAAGTTCCCCATCAACGAGCCCGCGGCGGGCCGCCGCAAGTCGCAGGTCGCCGAGTACCTCGACTACTTCGGGGGGGCCGGGGTCCAGCACGTCGCGCTCGCGACCCGCGACATCGTGGAGACCGTCTCGCGGATGCGCGCGCGCGGCCTCGCGTTCCTGCCCGTGCCCGACGCGTATTACGACGACCTCGGGGCGCGCGTCCCCGCCGTCGCGCCGTACGTCGGCGAGCTCGCCCGCCTCGGCATTCTCGCCGACCGCGACGAGGACGGGTACCTGCTGCAGGTCTTCACCCAGCCCGTCCAGGACCGGCCGACGCTCTTCTTCGAGGTCATCGAGCGGCGCGGCGCCAAGGGCTTCGGGCAGGGCAACTTCAAGTCGCTCTTCGAGGCGATCGAGCGCGAGCAGGCGCGCCGCGGCAACCTCGCCGAGGCGGCGGCGTCATGAGCGGCCGCCAAAGCGGACCGGAAATCGGCGCCCTGGGACGGCGCAAGCTCCGGGAGGGTTGGCCGTCGCGCGGGGCCGCAGGGCGGCGAGCGCCGGGTCGATCGCGGTGACGATTCGCCACGTGCCGGGTCGCCCGCAACCGCCGGGGTGGCGGCGTTTCGAGGGCGAGACCCGTGCCGGCCGCCGATCGGCGGCGCGGTGACGAAGGAGGAAGACCATGAGCGGCAGGAGCTTCGAGACGTTCAAGGATGTCGTCCATCGCGAGCTGATGGGCCACCCGGTGGTGACGGACAACGCCTACACCGCGTGGTTCGCCGGGGGCCGCGTTCCCCTCGACCACCTCCGCCACTTCACCGTGCAGTTCTCGGTGTTCTCCAACCAGTTCCTGCTCGCCGCCCTCAACCGCGTCATCAACGCCGGCACGCTCGAGGCGGCGCGCGAGAGCAAGGAGATACTGCTGAACGAGCTCGGCGTCATCTATGCCGACGGGGGGCGCGCGTCCGACGGGGGGCGCGCGTCCGATGGGGGGCGCGGGTCCGACGCCGTGGGCGTGCGCGCCGGCGTGGGGCCCGCCAACGCCGACCGCGAGGGCGACCCCGCGCTGGTGTCGACCACCGGCACCGTCGACGCCGGCACGTTCCGCTTCCGCGCCGCTCACTTCGAGTGGCTGCTCCGGTTCGGCGCCGCCCTCGGCCTGGGGTTCGGCGACATGGGCCAGCGCCGCCACGGCGACCCGAGCACCCTGTTCTTCTGCGACGAGCTGTTCCGGCTCTACGGCAGCGCTGACTACAACGAGGCGATGGGGGCCTCCTTCGCGGTCGAGAACTGGGCCGCCGCCGGTTTCTGGAGGGAATTGATCCGGGGGCTCGAGCGCGTCAAGGCCGAGCGGGTCCCGGCCCTGCCCCTGGCGTTCTTCACCTGGCACGACCGGCTCGAGGAGAACCACCGCGAGCACGTCTGGCACGAGCTGCGTGCGTGCCACGACTCGCCCGCGTTCGAGGGCGACGCGTTCATCGCCGCGGGGATCGAGATGCTCGACGCGGTGGGGGCGTTCTGGAACGGCCTCCACGACGCGCGACCCCTTGACACGGGGGAAGACCTGCTGGCGACCGCGTAAAGGCCGGGGACGGGACGGCCGAAACCACACTGAGCGGTTTCCATGTCCCTGCACCCGGCCTTCCTGGCGCCCGGGCGTGCGCCGCGCCCGGCCGGCGCGGCGTCCATCGGCGAGCTGAACGAGCGGTCGCTGCACCGGGCCCTGAAGGCGCGCTACGCCATCGCTGGCGGTGTGACCGAGCAGGCCGTCGACGGGTTCGTCGCGGACGTGGTCGCCGGCGGCCGCGTCATCGAGATTCACACCGGCAGCTTCCGGCCGCTCAGGCGCAAGCTGCCGCGGCTGCTCGAGCGGCATCCGGTCACCCTGGTGCATCCCGTCGCCCGCGACCGTTACATCGTCAAGATGTCGGCCGACCCGACCGTGCCCCCGACCCGCCGCAGGTCGCCGAAGCAGGGCTCGGTCTTTCAGGTCTTCCCGGCGCTGGCCAGTATCCCGGCGCTGCTCGCGCATCCCAACCTGACGCTCGAGGTCGTGATGACCGTCGAGGAGGAGGTCCGCGCGCCGAACGGACGCGGCAACTGGCGCCGCCGGGGTTGGGCCATCCTGGACCGGCGGCTCGTGGATGTCGTCGAGACGGTCGCCGTGTCGACGATGGCCGACCTGTTCGCCCTGCTCGACGCCGACCTGCCCGATCGGTTCACGACCCGCGACGTCGCCACGGCCATGAGGTCGCCGCGTCGCCTCGGCCAGGTGGCCGCGTTCTGCTTCCGGGAGGGCGGCGTCGCCGAGGTCTGCGGCAAGGACGGCAACGCCCTGGTGTATCGTCGAGTCGGTTGAGGTTGGGGCGCCGGCCGGCATGACCTTGCCGATTGCCGGTCGTTGGTCGGCAACAGCAGACGGGCTGCGACCGGGAGGGCGGGAATCCCGTAGCGGCCAACGTCAGCGGTCGTCCGCGCTCTGGGCTGCATCGGCCCCCAAGCCGCCCGGCCTCCCGCTGACCTGCGCCGCGATCGGCAGTGCGGCGGCAACCGCGGGTATCGTGACGTCGTGGTGAAGCACCGACCAGCGGCCGACCATGACGGTAGCAGGTCTCACGCCCGGGTCAGCGGTGGCGTTCGAGCCAGGCCCGCAGCCGCGCCGCCTCGTCGGCCGCCGCGGGGTCGTTCTCCACCTGGTGGAGCCGGGTGCGGACCACGAAGAGGTCCATGTCCTTCTCGCTCGGCGGCGCGTCGCGCTCGACGATCTCCCGCACCTTGCGCGGGAAGAACGTGCCCCAGTCCGGCCGGCGGCCGTCCACGTCGGTGAAGCCGTACTCCTTCGCCAGCCCCCAGCTCGAGAACAGGCCGCCGCTCCTGGCCCCGACGTCCGGGTCGGCGGCCAGCGCCGCCACCGCCCGCCCGACGTAGCACGGCGTCTCGGACTCGGCGAAGTAGGGGTCGTCGGCGATGGCGTCCCGCCAGCTCGCCTCGGTGACCCCGCAGTGGTCGAGCACCGCCTCGGACCGCATCAGGCCCGGGGTGAGGGCCAGGGCGGTGACGCCGTGCGCGTGCAGGTCGGCCGCCATCGCGTAGGCGAGCCGGATGACCGCGTTCTTCGCGAGGTCGTAGAAGAGGTTGCCGCGATAGCCGAGGGTGTCTCCGTCGGTGACCTCGACGACGAGCCCGGCGTTTCGCTCGACCATCAGGGGGACGCCGTGGCGGCTCGTGACGATGTGGCTGTGGACGGCTCGCTCGAGCAGCTCGAGCCCCTGCGCGGTGGAGAGCTCCCAGAACGGCTTGCCCCACTCGGTCAGGGCGTCGCCGCCCCAGACGTCGTTGACCAGCACGTCGAGCCGCCCCTGCTCCTCGCGGACGCGGGCGAAGAGCCGCTCGACCTCGGCCTCGACGGTGTGGTCGGTCCGCGCCGCGATGCCGCGGCCCCCCGCCGCCGTCACCAGCTCCGCCGTCTCCTCGATGGTCTCGGACCGCCCCGCGGTGGCGGGCCGCCCCCGCACGCTGCGGCCGGTGCAGTAGACGGTGGCGCCGGCCGCCCCCAGCATGCGGGCGATGCCGCGCCCGGCCCCGCGGGTGGCCCCGGCGACGACGGCGACCTGGCTCAGCAGGGGTTGGTCAGGCAACTGCGCTCTCGGGTCGGGGGCTGTCGTCAGTTCGCCGATTCTACGAAGGGCCTCTGGCCCGCCCATCATCGCCCGCGGCTCCGCTGGGCGCTCAACCAACCCTCCAGGAGTCCGCGCCGTTCCACAGCGGAGACTCCTGCGACGCCTGAGGTGGTTCAGCCTTCCCGCTACAGCCTCAGCAAGGGGAGGTCGGGCGATTCGGGGCGCGGGCCGAGCGTCCGGGTCACGCAGTCGGTCACCAGGTCGAGCTGTTCCATGACGACCTGACCGACCAGCGCGTCGGTGCCCGTCGGCACGACGACGCAGTTGGTATGCGTCCAACGGTCGCCGATGCGGACGGTCAGAGGGCCGGCGACCGACCGCTCGCCCCGGCGTCCGTCAGCATAGGCGCACGCGACGCTGCCCACTATCTCCACGCCGAGCCGCTCCACGACGTCCTCGGGCAGCGCGAGCATCACGGCGCCGGTATCGGCGACGGCCTTCACGGTAGCGCGCCGGATGTCGGCCTCTTGCAGATGCCCCGCCTTGGCCAACTCGCGATCCCCCACGTTCTCCAGCCCGACGTCGACGACGATTTCGCCCATCGCAGATCTCCTTCACCACTCTACCGCAAGACTCCGGCCCGGCACCGCCCGGAACTGCCTGTTCCTCGCCACGTCCGACGACGGATTCCTGAGAACGCCTCCTCGGCCTGCTGGCGCTCGTCGAGGGCGAGCGAGCTGTGGGAGACGAAGGTCTCCGCGCCGCATTGACGGAGCTCGGCGGACAGTGCCTCGACGCCGGCGCGGCTGTCACAGAACACGAGCCGCTTCTCGCCGCGGTGCAGTGCCGAGATCACCTTGGCCGCATTGCGGATGCTGCCGACGTGGTCGAGATGCGCGCTCGCCGGGCCGGCCGCATCGCCGCCCGGTGCGACGACCCGGCGGGGCCCTGACGAGGCGGGGGCCAACCAATCGAGGAGCGCCCGGGGATTCCCGATGGTCGCCGAGAGGCCGAGGCGCTGGATCTCGCGCCCCGCCAGGCGGCGCACGCGCTCCAGGACCGCGAGGAGATGCCAGCCGCGGTCGTCGCTGGCGAAGGCGTGCAGCTCGTCGACGACGACGGCCTGGAGATCCCGGAAGAGCACCCGCGGCTCGGATCGGCTCGAGCATGACCTCGATCGACTCCGGCGTGGTGAGCAGCAGATCCGGCCGTTCCCGCAGGATGGCCCGCCGTCGCGCAGCGCCGACATCCCCGTGCCACCGATCGACGCGGCGTCCGACGAGGGTGCCGTAGGCCCGGAGGCGTGACTCGAGGTCGTTCAGCAGAGCCTTGATCGGACAGATGTAGAGCACGTTCAACCCGCTCCAGTCCTCGGTCAACATGCGCGACAGCAGCGGGAACACGGCGGCCTCGGTCTTGCCGCCTGCGGTGGGCGCCAGCAACAGGGCATGGTCCCCTTCCAGCACGGGAGGGATGGCGCGCTCCTGGCTGGAGGGGCCGGAGGGACGTCCACCCGAGCGAGTTGACGATGTGGTGCTGAAGGGCGGGTGCAGCCGGTCGAACGCGGATTCGTGGCTCACGACTCGCGGTTCACGGCTTCGACGCCGGTCGACGGCGGGTCATGCGCCGGTGGCCGTCAGGGCCGAGGCTCCGGGACCGAGGGCTGCCCGGACTTCATCGTCTTGCGGCTTGCATCCGCCGCATCGGCGATGCGCGGAAAATCGCGCCGCGTGTAGAGGGAGACGTAGGTATCGACTTCCCTCCGGATGTTGGCCTCGCCGTCCTGCTCCTCGCGATCGACGAGAGCCATCGCGGCGACGACCTCGTAGCCGGCCGCGCGGGCCGCCTCCACGGCCTTCAGCAGCGACCCCCCGCTCGTGACGACGTCATCGACGATGACCACCTTGGCGGCCGACTTCGGCGGGTTCTCGATGAGGCGCTTCGTGCCGTGGCCCTTCGCCTTGTCGCGGACATAGAAACCCTGTATCGGCTTGCCGCGCCTGTGCGACAGCACGACCATCGCGCTGACGATCGGATCCGCGCCGAGCGTCAACCCCCCGACGGCCTCCGGGTGCTCAGGAAGCTCCTCGAGTGCATCGAGGAAGGCCGTCCCGGTCAGATAGGCGCCGTCGGCGCTCAACGTCACCGGCTTGCAGTCGAAGTAGAAGCTCGACTTGGCGCCGGTGGTGAGCGTGACGTCACGCTTCTGCGCCGCACGGGTTTCCAGGAGCTCTCGGAGCTTCCGGCGCGTTTCGGCTCGACTGTCGCTCATGGTTCGATATCGGATGAATGTCCAGATTGCGCGGATTATAACGCTTCACGCGAGTCGGCTCACTGCTCCAGCGCGATGTCGTCCGGCGTGAGGGCCGCGCGCGCGTTCCGCTCGACCTCGGTCAACTCCCCGTTGCTCAGGGTGAGGGCGTAGTCGCGACGCGGGTCGAAGTCGGGGTGCAGGTCGACCCGATCTCGTCGATCACCTGCCGGAGGGCGTTTTTCTCGCACGTCGCTTCGCACCCGCTGAAGCGTCTCGACCTATGTCGGGGGATCAGTGGCACGGGAACCCGCATCGTCCGGAAGAGAACCGAGCGTGCGGATTACCGCCGTAGGTTGGGGTCGTGCGGTCACTGCGGTTTCCTTGATGGGGCCGGGCCGTGGTCGGGCATCAGAAATCGGCACGAGGGGCCGGGCGCGCGGCTGAGGCGGGCGTCGAGCGTCGCCAAGGGCACTCCCAACGCCTCGGCGCAGGCGACGTACCAAGCATCGTAGGTGGTCAGGTTGAGGCGCAGCTCCCAGATGCGCCGAGCGAACGGTTCGAAGTTCAGCAAGTCGATCGGGAGGTCGACGATGTCCCGGTATCCGGCCGTGGCCTTCGGGGTGGAGAGCGTGCGCGCCAACTCGGCCCGTCGCAATACGTTGCCGGCCTCTATCGGGGCCGACTGGGGCGCGAGCAAGTGGCTTTCGGCGGTGATCCTGCGAGCCCAGTCGCCGTGGGCTCCGGTGTCCATCACGGCCGCCACGAGGACGGAGGCATCGACCACGACGGGCGGCATCTCGTCATCTCCGGCCGGCGTCGAGGTGGCGGAGAATGTCGGCGGCGGGCATGCGGGTGGGCGCGGCGTCCAGGCGCTCGCGCACCCGTGCGAGCCATTGATCTACGGAGGGCTTCGATGCCAGGCAATCGCAACCCGTTCGAGCTCGCCGCGCAAGTACTCTTGCATCGACTTGTGGGCCAGAGCGGCGCGGGCGGCGAGCTCGTCGCGCACCGCTTCCGGGACGTTGCGTACGGTGATTTGAACAGCCATGCTGTCATTATGACGCCGTTGCTGCCGGTTTGCAATCATCCGCGCGCGGTGCGGCGGCGTCCGTCATGAGCCGGCGAGTCGACGTCCAGCGCGGGTTGCGGGCGTCCATCACCCGCCATGTCGTTGACATCGGCACCACCGGGCGCGCGGGTCGCGGGCTCCACACCGCTCGACTGCGGCCTCGACCCGGGCCGCGGTCGAGGCGTTCCTCCGAGGTCGTCCGCTACAATTGACGCTGGAAGGCGTGAGGTCGGAGCGGCATCCGACCGGTGGCCCGAGGCAGACATGGCACGATCAGAAGACGAAGCTCGCCCCCGGAGCGCCGGTGCCGTGCAGCTCCGCTTCGAGATCGGTGCCTACTCGCCGAAGACCATGCCGATGGCACGACTGGCGCGCTACCTCGACAACCTCGCCACGGTTCTCGGAGAGACCCGTAGCGTGCATCTGGTGAGCGTCGACGAAGGGAGTACGGTTCCCGTGCTGGCAGTCGATCCAGAGGCGTACGGCAAGGTGAGGCAGCGCGCGGCCGAGGTCCACAACAAGGAGGTCCCCCCCGGCGTCCTGAAGGCCAGTCGAGCCATCGAGGCGGACTTGGCGGCCGACAACGCGCGCCACGCCGACGTTATCGACCACCACGGCACACAGATCTTGCGCTTCGCCGGTGTGTCGCGGCGCGACGACCCCGAATACGGCCCGTTTTGGCAACCGGGCGTGTTGGACGGTGTCCCCATCGTGGTCGGCGGCGAGAACGATCCGGTCCCCGTCCACCTGGAGAGTTCGGACCGCGTGCACAACTGCCTCGCCGCGCGGGCCCTGGCCAAGCAGATCGGCCTGCATCTGTTCACGACCCCTTTGCGTGTCTCGGGTGTGGGGCGCTGGTTTCGCGACCGCGATGGCGCTTGGACCATGAAGGCCTTCCGTATTCAGGATTTCGAGGAATTGCCGACGGACTCGCTGACCGACGCCACGCGACGTCTGCGGTCGATCGACGCGGGGTGGAAGCAGCGCCCCGATCCGTTGGGCGATCTGGCCGCTCTGCGGAAGCTGGAGGGATAGAGCCGGCGTGCGCGTCGCGTTCGACTCCGTGGTCCTCGGGGCCTACCTCCACCCCGAAGCGGCGTATCCGAGGCCCGTCGATCGGGTGCCCGAACGCCTGAACCATCTCGTGGAGACACTCGAAGCCGCGCACGCGAAGATCATCGTCCCAACGCCGGCGCTGAGCGAGTTTCTCGTCCTCGCTGCCAGCGATGCACCTGCCTATTTGACCGAACTGACCAGGAGCACCGTCTTCGTCGTCGAGCCCTTCGACTTGAAGGCTGCCATCGAGGCCGCCGAGTCTCAACGGCGGGCAACGGATGCCGGGAGCAAGAAGTCGGCTGCGACCGGCCCATGGCAGAAGGTGAAGGTGGATCGGCAGATCGTCGCCATCGCCAAGGTCCACGCCGTCGATGAGTTGTACTCCGACGACGATGACGTGCGCCGTCTTGGAGAGGCCGACGGCGTTGCTGTTCGGAGCGTCGCCGACTTGCCCCTTCCAGCCGTGGACCCGCAGCGGAACCTCTTCCCCGACCCGGAGGCGGAATCTCGCTGAAAGCGGTGCCGTCCATCCCCGAAGTGTGGTACTCGGGACGGCGTGAGTCGCTGGCGGATCCGCGGTTTCCGTCAGTCGCCCGGCGCCTCCTTCGCAATCATCACCTCGGTCGCCTTGATCAGGGCCGTCGCCTCGTCGCCGCGCTCCTGCTCGCCCGCACGGGCCGGCCACCGACCCGCACCGGCGGTGCGCGTGGTGCGGACCTCGCCGCGGTAGATCCAGTGCTTGCGGCAGGCGGGGACGGGTTCCGACGTGTTGGGAGAGAGCGCGTCAGCCCGATCCTGACGGATCGTGGCTCGTTGCCTGCGTTCCGGGTTCGGACCAGTCGACGATGTCGAGGCCGTCGATTCTCGCGAAGTGTCGGATGTTCGCGGTGGCGAGCTGCGCCGGCAGGCTGAGGGCAATCGATGCGATGGCGAGGTCCACGTCCTCGATTGGCGTTCCGCGATGCTGCAAGGTGGCCTTCCAGTGTCCGAACGCCCGCGTTGCCGCCTCGGTCCAGTCGGTCCAGCGCACCGCCGTGCGCAGGCGCTCGAACTCGTTCGCGAGAAGTCGCCGGCGACGCGATTCGGGCGGCAGGCGCGACAGGCCGAAGTGAATTTCGGCCGCGACGGGCGCGCAGAGGTGGACGGTCGACGGATCCTGCTCGCGCAAGAGCAGCAGGGCGTGCGGGCGCCGGTGCATGAACGCCGAAGCGGCGCTCGTGTCGAGGAGGAGCATCAGAACGGCAGGCGGGTGCGACTCCGTCGGGCGTTGTCGACGGCCTTCCGGAAGTCCTGTTCACCCTGCTGGAGCTCCCTCAGATCGGCGTCGCTCAGGTGATTGTTCGAGAACAGCTCCGGGGGCCAGCGAGAGAGTTCCTCGACCGCACGCCGGCATGATTCCACGATCAACCGGTTCCGACTCGTGCCGCGCTCCGCTGCGATCCGATCCAGAGTGGTCAGCAGCGCCTGAGGCAGATGAACGCTCGTGTTCGGCATGGTTCTACCCGAACATGTTATACCAGATCACGGCCGCGGATGGCGGGCTTCATGGTCCGGTGGACCGAGGGGGAGGTGAGCGCGGCGCGGCGTGCTCGTCCCCCGGTGCCTCTTTCGCAATCATCACCTCGGTCGCCTTGATCAGCGCCGTCGCCTCGTCGCCGCGCTTCAGGCCCAGCTCGTCGACGGCGTCGCGGGTGATGACGGCGGTCAGCCACTGGTCGCCGATGCGGAGGCGCACCTGGGCGACGAGCCCTTCCCGCCGCACCTCGTCGACGATGCCCTGCAGGCGGTTGCGGCCGCTGATGCGGACGAGCACGCCGCCGGGGCGGGCGGCGCTCCTGGTGCGGTCGGGCGGCCGGCCGGTGCGGGCGAGCAGGCGTTCGACCTCGGCGTCGGCGAGGCGGTGATGCCCGCCGGCGGTGCGGGTGGTGCGGACCTCGCCCCGGTAGATCCAGTGCTTGAGGGTGGAGTAGCCGATACCGAGACGCTCTGCCGCCTGCCGCACCGTCAGCGTCGCCATTCCGCTGTCGCTCCTCCGTGCCGCGATCGCGTGCCGACCGGGCATTGGTCAATGTGAATCATGCTGAATCGTTTGGTGAATCGAATCGAATCATACTATATTGCGCCGATGACTTGCGTTCGGAGGGGCCTCTGCGCTGCGGACCGGCTGCGCCGGGCCGGCCGAAGGGCGGGTGGACGCGGCCGGCGGGCGCGAGCGGCGGGGCCGGGAGCACCGCGGGCCGCCGCGCGCGGGGGCGGGATCGGGCGGGCACCCGCGAGACTGAGGGCGGGCGTGGCCCCGCTCGCGTTGATCGGTTTCATGGCCTGTGGGGGCGGCGGTGACGCGCCGCCGGACCGTGTCCGGGTGTCGGCGGCGGTGAGCCTGACGGGCCCGCTGGAGCGGTTGGCGGGTGACTTCGAGCGCGACACGGGGACGGCGGTCGAGCTGAACCTGGCCGGCTCGAGCACGCTGGCCGCGCAGATCCTGGCCGGGGCGCCGGTGGACCTGTTCGTCAGCGCCGACGAGCGCCAGTTGGACCGGGTGGCGGCGGAATCGCTGGTCGACGCCGGTACGCGCGTGGTGTTGCTGTCGAACCGGCTCGCGGTGGTGTTGCCGATCGACGGGCCCCCGGCGCCGCACGAGCCGGTGGAGCTGAGCGAGCCGCGGTTCCGCCGCATCGCCATCGGCGACCCGGCCGGCGTGCCCGCCGGCGTCTACGCCCGCGCCTACCTGTCGTCGCTCGGCCTCTGGAACGAGCTCGCCCCCCGCGTGGTGCCGACCCGCAGCGTCCGGGCGGCGCTGGCCGTGGTCGAAGCGGGCGATGCCGACGCCGGCATCGTCTACCGCACCGACGCGCTCTCGTCCGACGAGGTCGCCGTCGCGTTCGAAGTGGCGGAGGACGAGGGGCCGGCCATCGCCTATCCGGCCGCGGTGCTCGCCGACGCCCCGAACAGGGCGGGGGCGGCGCGGTTCCTCGTCTATCTCCAGGGCGCGGCCGCCCGCGGCGCGTTCCGGCAGGCCGGCTTCATCGTGCCCGAGCGCCGGCCCGTCTCCCGCGCCACGGCGCCATGAACCACACACTCTCCCGCCGCCCCTTTCGACCCGTGGCCGAACGGGTGGTCATCGACGACGAGGCGACCGGCCCATGACGACATCCTGTCCGTCGCCTGTTCACAAGACAGACCAAGGGACGCCAATGGCGACGAGGCGGCCGGCGTGAACGACATCCTCTCCGGCGCCGTGTTCACCAGGGCCGAAAGGACGGTCATCGACGACGAGGCGACCGGCCCATGAACGACGTCCTCTCGGTCGCCCTGTTCACCGCGGGCATGGCGGCCGTCGCCACTGCCGTCATGCTGCCCCCGGGCCTCGCCGTCGCGTGGGTGCTCGCCCGCCGCCGCTTCCCGGGGCACGCGGTGCTCGAGACCCTGGTGTCGCTGCCCCTGGTGCTGCCGCCGGTGGCGACGGGGCTCATCCTCATCGCTGTCCTCGGGCGGCGGGGCGTGCTCGGGGGGGTGCTCGAGCGGATGGGCATCGAGGTGATGTTCACGTGGCGGGCGGTGGTGGTGGCGATGGCGGTGATGGGCCTGCCGCTGCTGGTGCGCTCGGCGCGAGCGGGGTTCGAGCAGGTGGACCGTCGTTACGAGCAGATCGCGGCGACCTTGGGGGCGCGCCCGGCGCGGGTCTTCTTCACGGTGAGCCTGCCCCTGGCCCGGCGCGGGGTGCTCGCGGGGTCGCTTTTGGGGTTCTCGCGGGCGCTCGGCGAGTTCGGCGCGACGATCATGGTGGCCGGCGCCCTGCCGGGCACGCGGACCATCGCGGTGGCCATCTACACCTACACCGAGACCGGCCAGGACGCCGCCGCCGCGGTGATGCTGGCGGTGTCGGCGGCCATCGCCTTCGGCGCCCTCCTGGCGTCGAACCGGCTGACGGCGGCGGCATGACCGGCGACGCGCCGGCCCCCGGGCCCATCACCCTCGACTTCGCACTGAATCAGGGCGGCTTCGTGCTCGAGATGCGCGAGCGCATCGAGGCGCGGGTCGTCGCCCTCTTCGGCCCGTCGGGGGCCGGCAAGACGACGGTGCTCGAGTCGATCGCGGGGCTTCGGCGGCCGCGGCGCGGGGTCATCCGCATCGGGGAGCGCACCCTCTTCGACACCGAGGCCGGGGTCGACGTGCCCTGCCACCGCCGGCGCGTCGGCTACGTGCCCCAGGACCTCGCCCTCTTCCCCCACATGAGCGTGCGCCGCAACATCCTCTACGGCGCGGGCTCGGGGCCGGGCGGCGAGCTCGAGCACGTCATCGACCTCCTCGAGCTCGACCCCCTGCTCGACCGCGCCGTCACCGGCCTGTCCGGCGGCGAGCGCCAGCGCGTCGCCCTCGCCCGCGCGCTCGCCGCGTCGCCGGCCCTCCTCCTGCTCGACGAGCCCCTCGCCGCCCTCGACGCCACCCTGCGCTCGCGCATCCTCCCGTACCTTGAGCGCATCCGCGACGAGCTCGCGACGCCCATGCTCTACGTGTCCCACGCCGAGGCCGAGGTCCGCGCCCTCGCCGACTGGGTGGTGGTGCTCGACGCCGGCCGCGTCCTGCGATCCGGGGCCGGGTTGTGACGTGGAAATACATGCCGGAGGCCCCGCACGTTGGCGGCGGGGTTCGAATCGCTCAGGCCTGCAGTGCTCTACTCCGGTACCCCGGCTTCGCCGCAGGCGCTATGATCGGACCTCGGTCAGACCGTTGCCGAGGTGGCCAATGCCGACCGTAGTCGTCAGTCTGCGCAAATTCAGGGCTCGGGCGGCGCGAATGCTCGCCGACATGAAGGCGGCGCGGCACGAGATCATCCTGACGCAGCGCGGGACCGCAAGCGCGGTCGTACAGGACTTCGATGCCTACCAGCGCCGTCAGAACGCGCTGCTCATGTTGAAGCTCATCGTGCAAGGTGAGGCCGACATCCGGGCGGGACGGACGACTACGCAGGATCGGGTGTTCGCGGAGATCAGGGACCGCGTGACCCGACCGGAGGATGGCTGACTTCGGGCTTCTGCGGACCGACGGCCTTGTCCAGCCCACGGGCCGCAACGGGGAACGAGGGCCATGAACTGGCGAAACCACATCACCGTCGATCCTCGAATCTGCCACGGCAGGGCCTGCATCACGGGTACCCGGGTTCTGGTGACGACGGTTCTCGACAACCTCGCGTCCGGGCTCGATCCCGACGAAATCACCAGAAGCTACCCGTCCCTGACTCGGGAGTCCATCCAGGCTGCGGTTCGCTACGCCGCGGAGCTGGCGAAGGAGCGCGTGATTCCGATGTCCGGATAGGAGCTCGGCTTGCGATTCAAGCTGGATGAGAATCTGCCGATCGAGCTGGCCGAGCTGTTCCGCCGGAGCGGACATGATGCGCAGACCGTCTTCGACGAAGGGCTTGCCGGGGCGGAAGACGCCGAGATCGCGTCGGTCTGCGTTCGCGAACGCCGGGCCGTCGTTACGCTCGACATGGATTTCGCGGACATCCGCGCGTATCCACCGCCCGAGTACGCGGGGATCGTAGTGTTTCGGCTCGATATCAGGCGCGGGACCATGTTCTGCGTGTCGGGTCGCGGTTCCTCCGGGCACTTTCGCGTACGTCACTGGACGGCCAGCTCTGGATCGTGGAAGAATCGAGAATCCGGTTGCGGGAATGAACTGTCGAGTGACGCCGGGGAGCGAGGCAACCCGCCGTAGCACCGGTGCCGCACTGGATCGGGCCGCTTCACCATGATCCACCTGCAGAAGTCCGTCGCGTGGCTGTGCATCGGCCTCGTGGTGTTCGTGGCGGTCACCGCCACGGCTGCCGGCGAGATCGCCGCGCTGCTCGCGCCGCTGTGGCTCCTGTGCGTGGATCTCGCCGCGCGCCTGCGCCGGCGCGGCGCCGTGCGCCCCGACGAGCGTCTCCTCGCGCTGCTCGCGCTCGTTCCGTCCCGCGCGCCTCCCGCGCGATTCGCCCTCGTGCTGTCGCCGTCGTCCTGACGGCCGGCGAGCCCGTCCCGCCCCGCGGCGGCGGGTCGTCGCGTTACGGGTGAATCCGCAGGAGGTTTCCATGTCCGCATCGCCTCGTGTCGGCCCCCGCGTGCGCAACCGCGTGGGATGGCGCCACCGCGTCGCGCGCCTCGGGGGCTCGCCGGTCCATCTCGACCTGCGCGCGTTCGACGCGCCGCTCGACGAGATCGTCCGGCTCGGGAACGACGTTGCCGGCCTGCCCGACGAGCGGATCGCACGGCGGGCAACCGAGCTGTGCGCCCGCGCTCGCGCCGGCGAAGACCTGGACGAGCTTCAGGCCCCGCTCTTCGCGCTGGTGCGGGAGGCCGCCGCGCGCACCGTCGGCCTGCGGCACTTCGACGTGCAGGTGGTCGCGGCGCTCGCCCTCGCGCAGGGCCGGGTGGTCGAGATGCAGACGGGCGAGGGCAAGACCCTGGCCGCGGTCATGCCCGCCGCCCTCCATGCGCTCTCGGGCCGGGGTGTCCACGTGCTGACGTTCAACGACTACCTCGCGCGCCGCGACGCCGAATGGATGGGACCGGTCTACCGCATGCTCGGCCTGTCGGTGGACGCCGTGCGGCAGGGTATGGCCCCGGCGGACCGGCGCCGCGCGTATCGGGCCGACGTCACCTACGTTACCGCGAAGGAGGCGGGCTTCGACCACCTGCGCGACCTGCGGGCCACCGATCCCGACGAGGTGGTGCACCGGCCGTTTCACATGGCCCTGGTCGACGAGGCCGACTCCCTGCTCGTCGACGAGGCGCGGGTGCCGATGGTCATCGCGGGCCGGGCCGAGCCGCGCGAGTCGAGGGCGGGGCGGCTCGCCGGGGTGGCGGCGGGTCTCGCGCCGGGCGTCGACTTCGACACCGACGAGTACGGCCGCAGCGTCGAGCTGACCGAGGCGGGGCTCGCCCGGGTCGAGCGCGAGCTCGACGTGCCCAGCCTGCACGACGCCGCGCACTACCCGCTGCTGACCGAGATCAACTGCGCCCTGCACGCCCGCGTGCTGCTGCGCCGCGACGTCGACTACCTGGTGCGCGAGGGGCGCATCGGGATGATCGACGAATTCACCGGCCGCGTCGTCCCCGACCGCCACTGGCCGGACGGGCTGCAGGCGGCCCTCGAGGCGAAGGAGGGCCTCGAGCCCGACGCGGCCGGCGAGATTCTGGGCTCGATGTCGTTGTGGCACTACCTGCGCGGCTACCCGTTCCTGTGCGGCATGACGGGGACCGCGCAGGACGCCGCGGCCGAGCTCGAGGAGCTGTACGACCTGGAAGTCGTGGTGATTCCCACGCACCGCCCCATGATCCGCGTCGACCGGCCCGACGTCGTCTTCACGCACCGCGAAGCGAAGGAGCGTGCGGTCGTCGACGAGATACGCCGCGTGCACGCGGAGGGCCGGCCGGTGCTCGTCGGCACCCTCACCGTCGCCGAGTCGGAGCGCCTGGCGGAGCGGCTGCGCGGGGAAGGCGTGGCGTGCGACGTGCTGAATGCGAAGAACGACGCGGCCGAGGCGCGCCTCGTGGCGCGCGCGGGGAGGCCCGGCGCGGTCACCATCTCGACCAACATGGCCGGGCGCGGCACCGACATCCGGCTCGGGGGCGCCGACGAGGCCGAGCGGGAGCGGGTGGTCGCGCTCGGGGGGCTGTACGTCATCGGCACCAACCGGCACGAGAGCCGGCGCATCGACCTGCAGCTTCGGGGCCGGGCGGGCCGGCAGGGCGACCCGGGGGAGTCGCGCTTCTTCGTGAGCCTCGAGGACGACCTGCTCGTGCGCTACGGCATCCACGACCTGATTCCCGCGCGGTTCATGCCGGCCCGCCAGAACCGGCCGATTCGCCACCCGGTCATCCGGCGCGAGATCGCCCGCGCGCAGCGGATCGTCGAGGGCCAGAACCAGGAGATCCGCCGCACCCTCTCGCGCTACAGCGAGATCGTCGAGCAGCAGCGCCGGCGCCTCATGGACCGCCGGCAGGCGCTGCTCGACGGCTCGGCCGCGCCCGACGTCTGGCGCGGCGTCCCCGGCCGTCACCGCGCCCTGGTCGAAGCCTGCGGCGTCGAGGCGGTGCGCCGGGCCGAGGTCGCGGTGACCCTGCACCACCTCGATCGCGCTTGGGCCGAGCATCTCGCCCGCTGCGCGGACCTGCGCGAGGGCATCCACCTCGTCCAGCTCGGCCAGCAGGACCCGCTGAGGCGCTTCACGGACGAGGCCGTCGACCTCTACGAGCGCATGGAGGTGGAGATGGACGACGCGGTGCGCGGCGCGCTGGACACCGTGCGAGTCGTCGGCGGCCGCGTCGATCTCGGGGAAGTGGGCATCAAGGGCCCGGCGTCGACCTGGACCTACGTGGTGAGCGACAACCCGTTCCGCGACCAGATAGGGGGGCTCCTCACGGGGCCGGGACGGAACAGCATCGCGATCTTCGCGGCGATGTGGCTCATGCCGCTGATGATCGCGTGGGGCCTCGTCGACCGCTATCTGCGCAAGCGGCCGCGCCGCCGGGCCGACCCGTACCGTTGAAGTTCCGCGCGCTGGACAGCTCTTCCTGCCTCCCCGGAACGTGGTACTATTCCCGTTCAGGCAGAGGCCCATGCGCATAGATCTCTTGTTCATTCAACTCGCTGTCGTGTTCCTTCCCGGCTTGATCTGGACACAACTCGCGGCGACATATGCCATGAAGGAGAGGCCGCGCCCGGCGGAGTTTTTGGTTCGTGCATTTATTTTCGGCCTTCTTACCTACATGGCGATCTACTTGGTGTATGAATTTCTTGGACTAGAATTCTCGGAACCGTCCGTCGGCGACTCTCAACAATTTCTCACTGTCGACTTCGTGGACGAGCTGTTGTCGTCCTCCGTCGCAGCCGTCGCGTTTTCTTTTGTCTGGATCTACGGATCCACGCGCAGGTGGATGACCCGCTTCCTGAACTACATTGGCGCGGCCACGACACACGGAAAGGAAGACGTATGGGACCTCACATTCAGCCGCCTGCAGGCTGAGGTCGAGTACGTGCATGTCAGGGACTTTGAAAGAGGCATTACCTATGCTGGCTGGGTCCGTGCGTACTCCGAAACAGGTAAACAGCGAGAATTGTTGCTCAGGGACGTCATTGTTTGGGACAAGGCGAACAACGAGATTGAAATCCCTTTACTATATCTCGCCCGAGACGGCAGCAACATGCACATAGAGTTTCCGTATCGGGCGAACCGACCGGCAGTGGAACCGCAGGAGGGACACCATGACGAACACGCGTGACGCTGTCAGTAACACCCGTGATTCTGGCACTAGATTCGCCGACGTTGCCGTCGAGAAGCGGGGCCTCAATCCCGAAGTGTCCAAGGTCAAGGTGAGGCCGGAGCCACCGAGGCCGATAGTCACAAACCCGACGACGCCGAAGCCGTCCTCCGACGACTGAAGCTCAGACGAGCAGGCGAGGTGGCCGCTCAGCCGCGGTAGCGGCGCGACCCGCTGTCGCGGTGCCAGAGCCGCAGCATCAGGCGCCTCCGCTCGGGGTCGTCGACGTAGGCGGTGCGGCCGTGGCCGCACCAGCGATTGTTCACGAACTGCAGCTCGCCCGGCCTGAGGGTGAACTCGCAGCACAGGTCCGGGTCCTGCACCACGCGGGTCATCGTGTCGAACGCGGCACGGGTCACCTCGTCCATCTGGACCCCGGCTGTCTCGTAGCCGGCGGGGATGGTGAAGTGGGTGTACCGGCAGCGCAGGTCGGGCCGCAGCTCGAAGACGGGGAAGAACACCGTCTGCGGTTCGTCCGGCCAGAAGTCGCCCTGCCGGTCCTGGTGGAAGGGGCGATAGAGGCGCTCGAGCAGCCGCGGGTGCTCGGCGAGCAGGGCGTTGTGGACCGAGCAGAAGCTCACGAAGCGGCTCGCCCCGCCCTCCCGGGCGGCGCGGAGGCAGAGCAGGCTGACGTGGTCGGGCGGCGCCTGGTTGAAGGAGTTGTCGACGTGCGGGGGCTGTGCGACGTTGGTGCGGAACCCGCGGACCCCGATGCGCTTCTTCACGCCGGTGTCGGTGACCTCCACCAGGATCTCGCCGTCGCGGCTCTGCACCACGGGACGACCGACCATCGACGCGAGCAGCCAGAAAACGGCCTCGATCTTCGGGCGGCCGGAGAGCCTCTCGATCGGGAGCCGATCCACCACCGCCACGCCGGGCCCCTCGTCCAGGCGGCGTCGCACCTCGCCGAGCAGGTCGCGGCACGCGTCGAGCTCGTAGTCCCCGGGGTCGAGCAGCCACGTCGGCACCGGGTCGCGCTCGAGCGCGCGCGCGAGCCGCTCGATCTCGTCGAGGCAGCTCGACGGTAGCGGGATGCGCCAGTCGCTCTCGCGGATAGTGCGGCGGGTCCAGGCCCGCGGACCGGCGATCGGCTCGCGGATCATGGGCGGCGCCGGGTCTCGGACGTCGTTGTCAGCCGCGGGGCGGCCATCGAGGGATCGCTGGCGGCCCGTCGGCATCATGATTGGCCTGCTTGCCCCCATCCAGGGTCTCGATGGCTGTCCGACCGCGGGCACGTCCTGGCGGACGGCGCGTCGCGGCGTGCCGCCGTCGAGCCCGCGGATCAGCGCGCGCGGGAGTGTTGGCGGAGAAAGGAGGCGATCCGCTCGCTGGTCCCGCGCGGGTAGACGTGGGCGCCGCCATGGATCCAGGTCATGACCGGCGCCGCCGTGCCGGCTCCGTACTCCGCGCAGCCGGCTCCACAGGGGGTCGCCGCATCGACGCCGTTCACGTCCATGGCGACGGCTATCGCGGCTTCCTGATCCGAGAAGCGGACTACCCGATCGCTCTCGCCGGCCACGTGGAAGACGGGACGGGGCTCGGTGGGCCGCACCGAGGGGCGGAGCCGGGCCGCCACCGGGGCGTACGCGGCGAACACGCCGGGACGCTCCGCCCAGAGCAGGTAGGTGAACATCCCGCCGTTCGAGTAGCCCGTCGCGTAGATGCGATCGTCGTCGACGTCGTAGGTCTCGCGCAGCGATGCCAGCGCCGCGTCGACGAGCGCGAGGTCGCGGTTGCCGCCGCCGGGCTCCACCTGCCAGCCGGGGAGGCCGCGGCGCGTCGGCAGTCCCTGGAAGTACACGACGATCGCCTCGGGCCACGCCGCGTGGAGGTTCGTGTACTGGAAGTTCTGCGCGTTGTCGCCGAACCCGTGGAACGACAGGACCAGCGGAGATCCCTCCGCTCCCGGTGACGCGGGAGCGCGGACGATGGCCTGGCGCGTCTCGCCGTCGACCTGCCAGCTCATGACCTGCGCCGCGGCGTCGCGGACGCCTGGAATCAGCAACAGGCCGACCAAGGCCACGAGGGTCAGACGCATTCTCATCTATAGCCTCCAGGTTCGCCGCCGACGATGTCCACCAGCCGTGCCCGCGGTCCGGATCGGGCGCCCCACCGGCCGGCCGGGAAGCCGCCGCCGGGGAGCCCGTGGCGAGACCGCGTCCTGCCCCGGTCGGTACCCCGCCGGGGCTCTAACGCGCGCTCCTACACGCCGATGCCCAGCACGCTGAACAGCAGCCACGACACCAGCCCCCCCACGACGGTCATCGACAGACCCCACGCCATCAGCTTGTTGAACAGGTCGCGCGTGTCGACGCTGGGGTGGGCGGCGGCCATGCACAGGGCGCCGAGGGTCGACAGCGGCGAGACGTCGACGAGGTGCCCGCCGACGTTCATGGCCGAGGCCAGCGCGATGGGCTCCACCGACAGCCGCTGCCCGAGATCGGCCACGGTGGGGAGGAACGCGGGCAGCACGACGCCCGAGGTGCTGCTGTAGATCGAGATGAACCCGGTCGACGCGGCCATGATGAACGTGGGGGCGATGGCCGCGGGGCGCTCGATGAGGTCGGTGAACAGGTCGAGCCCGCCGGTCTGGCCGAGCACCTCGATGAGCACGGTGACCCCGCACACCATCATGATGACCCGCCACGGCATGATCTTCACCGCCTCGAGCTCGTCGCCGGCCTTGAGCAGGCTCAGCAGCACCGCCCCCGCGAACGCCCCGAGACCGACGTCGACGTCCAAGAAGATGACGCTGACGATGAGCGTCGCGATGACGGCCAGGGTGACGAGGTGCGTCTGCGTGAAGGTGACCGAGCCGGAGTCGTCGACGGCGTCGGTCCCGTCGCTCGACGGCACGTCCACGGCGCCCTCGTGGTAGCGGCCGAGCAGCTTCAGCCCGCCGAAGGCGAAGTAGGCGGTGAACACCACGACGGTGTGCGCCATCATGTTGTTCAGGTAGTTGTAGACCTCGTACCCGCCCATCCCGAACTGCTCCATCACACCGTTGACGATGACCCCGGTCGGCGCGATGGGCGAGAGCGACCCCGCGTTGGCCCCCATGCCCGTCATGATCGCCATGAGGAACGCGGGCACCCCCACCTGTCCCGCCACCGCCATCGACATGGGGGCGATGATCGCGGTCGCGGCGATGTTGCCGGGCCCGATCGACGCGAGGAGGAACGCGAGCAGGAAGAACATCATCGGCATGACGCCGACGTTGCCGCGGGCGTAGCTGACGGCGCGGTGGGCGATGCGGTCGAGGGTGCCGTTGAGCTGGGCCATCGAGAACAGCAGGGTGACCCCGGCCAGGGTCAGGAAGAGCCGGGCCGGGAAGCCCGCCATCACCTCGCGCGCGCTCATCCCGGCGGCGTAGACGCCGACGAGCCAGGCGAGCGAGATGGCCAGGAAGCCGACGTGCAGCCGGATGGTGCAGCTGACGACGATGGCTACCGCGAGCGCGCCGAGGGAGATGGCCGCGACCGGGTCTACCGAGCTGAACAGGTCCATGGCGGGCGATCATATCGCGGATGCCGGCGCGCAGCCGGCGGTCGGGGCCGGGCCCATCATCAGCCCTCGCCACGCAACCGGGCCGGCGGCGCGCCGCGCCGGGGTTGACCCCGCGCCCCCGCCGCGCCATCCTCTGACGGCCGGCTGATGTTCTTCTATCTCGCCCACCACGGCGACGCCCTCGGACCCGAGGTCGACCCCCAGCGGCCCCTGTCCCCCCGTGGCCGCGCGCAGGTCGACGACCTGGCCGCCCGGGCGGCCGCGCGGGGGGTGCGCCCCGCCGTCATCTGGCACAGCGGCAAGCTGCGGGCCCGGCAGACGGCCGAGGCGTACTGGCGCGCCTGCAACCCCCTGGCCGAGTTCACGGCCACCCGTTGGGCGCAGCCCGGCGACCCCCCGCGGCTCGCCGATCTGCTCGAGGTGGAGACGCGCGACGTTATGCTCGCGGGCCACATGCCGCACGTCGACCGGTTGTTGCGCCGGCTGCTGGGCGGGGACGAGGGCCTGTCGCCGTTCCCCGTGAACGGGCTGGTGGCGTTGGAGCGGGTGGACGACGCGTGGGTCGAGCGCTGGCGCCTCGCCGCGCCGCGGGCGTGAGCCGATTCGCCACCGTGGCGTTCGAGGGTCGGGTAGGCGAGCGCTGCCGTGTCCCTGTCCGCCAGCGCGACCGGTGCGGGGCGTTGCGCTCGGCCGCCCATCGTCGCCTTCGGTTCCGCCGGGCGCGCTACCCATCCTCCAGGTCCACGCTGTCCTGCGGCGCAGACTCCGGGCCGGCGTCTTGCCTGCGAAGCCGGTCGTCACCGCGCCGGGCTGTCGACCCTGACCGTGAAGCCCCGTGGTCGAGGACGGTGTTCGGGGTGGCCCGTCAGGCCGGCCGCGGGCCCCGATGAAGCCGGTCGAGATGCTCCTGCAGCAGCTCCCACGCCCGCCGGACGTGACGCTCCTCGGTGCGGATGTGCCCGACGGCGAGCCGCAGGGCGAAGCGGCCGTCGAGCCGCGTGTGCGACAGGAACACCTCGCCGGTGGCGTTGACGGCGTCGAGCAGCCGGGCGTTCAGGTCGTCGAGGTCGCCGACCGGCTCGGCCGGGTGCGCGCGGAAGCAGACGACCGAGAAGGGGGCGGGGGCGAGCCGCTCGAAGCGGCCGTCGGCGTCGACCCACTCCCCGAAGAGCCGGGCGAGCCGCATGTGCTCGGCGAGGCGGCGGCGGATGCCGTCGGCCCCGAAGTAGCGCAGCACCATCCACAGCTTGAGGGCCCGGAACCGGCGCCCGAGCTGCACGCCGGTGTCCATGAGGTTGCGCGCCGCCCCCGGCTCGCGGCTCTGCAGGTAGTCGGGGGTCAGGGCGAAGGCCTCCTCGAGCCGGTCCATGCGGCGGCAGTAGAGCGCGCTCAGGTCGAAGGGGATGAACAGCCACTTGTGAGGGTTGACGACCAGCGAGTCGGCGCGGTCGCACCCCGCCAGCGTGTCCTCGTGGCCGGGCACCATGGCCGCGGCCCCCGCGTAGGCGGCGTCGACGTGCAGCCACAGCCCCTCGCTCGCGCAGACGTCGGCGATGGCCGGCACCGGGTCGACGCTGGTCACCGCGGTCGTGCCCACCGTCGCCACCACCGCCAGGGGCGTCATCCCGTTCCGCCGGTCCTCGTCGACGGCGGCGGCGAGGGCGTCGGGCCGCATGCGGAAGCGCTCGTCGGTGGGGATGCGCCGCAGCCCGGCGTGGCCCAACCCCAGCGTCATCACCGCCTTGTCGACCGACGAGTGGGCGTGCTCGGAGCAGTAGATCCGCGGCGCCGCCACCTCGGGGCGGCCGGCGAGCCCGCGCTCGCGCACCTCGGGCACCGCCTGCCGGGCCGCGGCCAGCGCGTGCAGGGTCGAGATCGACGCGGTGTCGTAGATGACCCCCTCGAAGCCGTCGGGCAGCCCGAGCAGGCGCCGCAGCCAGCCCAGGGCCACCCCTTCGAGCTCGGTCACCGCCGGCGAGGTGCGCCACAGCATGCCCTGGGCGTTGAACCCGGCGCTCAGGAAGTCGGCGAGGATGCCGGGGCCGCTGGCGCTGATCGCGAAGTAGGCGAAGAACCCGGGGTGGTTCCAGTGGGTCAGGCCGGGGACGACGATGCGCTCGACGTCGTCGCGGATGGCGCTCCACGGCTCGCCGCCGTCGGGCGCGGCCGGGGGCAGGGCGTCGCGGACCTCGCCCGGCTTCACCCGCGACAGCACCGGGTAGCGCTCGGCCTCTTCCAGGTACCGGGCGATCCAGTCGACCAGCTCGTGGCCGGCCTGCCGGAACGCGGCCGCGTCCATGTCGCCGAGGTGGGGTGGGGACGGGGGAGGCGGCGAGGCGCCGGGTGGGTGTTCGGCCATCGGTCCCTGGTGTGCGAGGACCGAAAATTGTAGCATCAGGTTCCGGAGGTGCCGGGGCGGGGACCGGGGGCGGACGTCCCCGGGTCGACCGCGGCCCGGCCATGTCGGCGCACGCCGGGAGCCGGTGGCGAAGACCCCGCGATGCACCGCGCCCCGAGGCCGCCTGCGGATTGCCGAGGCGCCCGCGCGGCACGGCGAGGCGAGGGCGCATCGTGGGCACGGGCAACCGCGGACTTCACGTGGTCCGCGGAGAGGCGCGCCACGCGGGGTGCATCGCCGCTCGGATGCAGCCGGGGATCCCAGGCGCGGGCGCACGGAGGGAATCTGGTGTCAGAAGCAGCAGTAGTGCACACGAGCCGGCTGCGGATCGAGCGAATCGGCGGTCCGCTGCGGCATGCGTATCTCGAGGGTTTCGACGAGCCTATCCGGTTCGGCGTCCACGGGGGCATCAAGGCGTTCTACGGCGTCGAGCCGCCGGAGGACGTGCCGGCGACCCTGGACTACATGGTCGGCTCGGTCGGCGGTTGACTGCTCGGCACCCTTGCACGCGCACTGGAGGTGCGCGACATCCCGGCGCCGACGGACAAGCTGCAGGCCAGCGTCGAGGGCGACATCCAGGCCATCGACAACGTGCTGCGCATCACGACGATCCGCGTGCGCTACCGCATCCGCGTCCCCGCCGGCACCCTCGATCGGGCCCAGCGGGCGGTCGACACGCACGCGACGAAGTGCCCCGCCGCCAACAGCGTGCGCGGGTGCATCGACCTCGACATCGACGCCGACATCACGGAGGAGTGATCGCCGCCGCGTCGCCGTCGCGCGGCATGCTTCTGGCATGTCTCCGGAATCGCGGCGGCGCGGCGACCGGCGTTGCGCCCGCGTCCGGGAGGGTGGAGCGATGTTCAAGCGTGAATGGGTGAATGCCGGCGCGGCGGTCGTCGCCGCGATGGCGGCGGTCGGGCTCCTGGTGGTCGGCATGGTCTCGTTGGCGGCCGGGTTCACGGCAGACGTGCAGGCATCCATCGACGCCGTCCGGGCAGAGATGCGAACGTCGATCGAAGCAGTGCAAGTGGAGATGCGGACGTCGATCGAAGCTACGCAAGCGGAGAACCGGGCCTTGATCGAAGCTGCGCAGGTGGAGAACCGGGCCGCTCACGCCGAGCTGGGTCGGAAGATCGAGAGCAACGGACAGCGCATCGACCGGTTGTACGAGCTGCTGCTGGCCCAGGCGAACCCGTAGCCGCGCCGCGCGATATCGCGGAAACCGTGGTTGGCGCGGCCGGCAACGGCGGTGGCCAAGTACCGTCCGCCGATCCCGCGTTCCCGCCTTCGTCAGGCGCCGGACGCGGTCGCGCGACGAATGCCCTCGCAAGGCAGCGGCTCCGGGCTTGAAGGTGCGGCCAATGGAGGTGTCGGTCCACACACCGTGATGCCTGCGGCCGAATCGATCGCCTGGCTCGACTGGGGAGCCGACGCCTTCGCGCGCGCAACGGCGGAACAGAAGCCGGTCCTGCTGTTCATCGGCACCGCGTGGTGCCGGTGGACGGCGGAGATGGAGCGGTTCAGCTATCGCGACCCGCGCGTCGTGCGTCTCGTGGCCGATTGCTTCCTGCCGGTGCGGGTCGACGCCGAGCGGCGGCCCGACGTCGGCGCGCGCTATACCCTCGACGGCTGGCCCACCACGGCGTTCCTCACCCCTGACGGCGATCTGCTTGGAGGTGGCACGTATCTCGATGCGGACGCCCTGGCGACGGTGCTCGCCGACGTGGCCGAGGCGTTCGCCAAGCGGAGAGCCGACATCGACGTCCGCGCGGCCGCGGCCCGGACCGCCGCGCCCGGGAAGGCCGACCCCGGGGGAAGAGTGAACCCCGGCGAAGGGGCGGCGGCCGGCGGCAGGACGGGGTCCGGGCATGAGTCGGCGCGCGGGGCGGCGGCGGCTCGCCCCGCCGGCGCCGAGGCGACCGACCGCCTTCCGGCCGGGGGCGCCGGGCTGGACGACCGCGCCGGGCAGTGGCTCCACGATCTGCTGCTGACGCGCTTCGACGAAACCTCGGCCGGCTTCGGCGACGGCCCCAAGCGGGTCGAGGCCGACGCCCTCGCCGCCGCGCTTCGCCTGTGCCGCGAGACCCGCGACCCCGACCTCGCCCGCATCGTCACCCGCACCCTCGACGCCATGGCCGGCGGCGGCTTGTGGGACCCCGTCGACGGTGGGTTCTT
Organism: Vicinamibacterales bacterium; assembly: GCA_965207675.1. GTDB lineage: Bacteria > Acidobacteriota > Vicinamibacteria > Vicinamibacterales > UBA8438 > JAJEEA01. The sequence continues at coordinate 71,906 of CBDBMY010000010.1, read as the reverse complement.
CCGCTACTGCGCGGAACGCGACTGGTCGGACCCGGCGCCCGAAAAGCTGCTCGCGCCGAACGCGCGCCTCCTCGACCTGTACCTGACCGCGTCGACCCTCTTCGAGCGCGAGGACTACGCCGACCGCGCTCGGGCCCTCGTCCGCTTCGCGCACGGGACCCTGGCCGACCCCGAGGGCGGGTTCTTCGCCAGCCAGCGCGGGGCTCCCGACCCGGACCGCCCCGGCCGCTCCCCGGCGCCGGGGGCGGGGGCCGTCGACCGGACCGTCTACACCGACGCGACCGCGGTCATGGCCTCCGCCTACGTGCGCGGCGCGTCGGTGCTCGACGACGACTCGCTGCTCGAGTTCGCGGCCGAGTCTGTCGACCGCGTGGTGATGGACACCTACGAGCGCGGCGCCGGTGTCGGGCATACGGCGACGGGCGGCTCGAGCCCGCGCGGCCTCCTCGCCGACCAGGTGCTGGCCAGCGCGGCGCTGCTCGATCTCTACGAGGCGACCGGCCAGCCCGTCTATCTCGACATGCCCCGCGAGCTGATGGCCTACTGCCGCCAAGCCATGTGGGACGAGGCCGCGGGCTTCGCCGACCGGGACCCGACGCTTCAAGGACCCGACGCCCCGGTCGGCCTGCTGCGCGACCCCGTCTACCCGCTCGACCTCAACTGCCGCGCCGCGATGGTCCTGGCCCGCCTCGCCGACCTCGCCGAGGAGCCCGCCTGTCTCGACCTCGCGCGCTGCACCCTGACGCTTCAGATGCCGGCGTACCGCGGCCTCGGGCTCGACGGCGCCGCCTACCTCCTCGCGGCCGACGCGGTGTCCGGCGCGCCTTCCGCACGATGAGCGGCTTGCCCGCCGACGGTTCGGTTCGTGCGAGAAACCAGGAGGGAGCACGGCCGCCATCTGGAGCGGATGCTCTCGAAGGCCGGCAACGCCGGACATCACGCCACCGACGCCACCTCGCCGCCCGCGCCGTTTCTCACGGCGCGCCATGCTCGTCTCCTCGACAACGACCTGGCGCGGTGTCCGGTCTTCGGCCCCCATTCGCCACCGACGCCACCTCGCCGCCCGCGCCGTTTCTCACGGCGCGCCATGCTCGTCTCCTCGACAACGACCTGGCGCGGTGTCCGGTCTGCGCCGGACCCATCCGGGGCGCTGGAAGCGGTGCCGCGGGACCCGCCGCGGCCGCGAGTGTGCCGTGGTACACTGCGCCGTTTTTGGAGGTGCCGTGACCATCGATCGCTCCACGCTACCCGCGCTGCGCAACCTCGCGACCCGGCTCCGGATCGAGTCGGTCCGGGCCACGAGCCGGGCGGGGAGCGGCCATCCCACGAGCTGCTGCTCGGCCGCCGAGATCATGGCGGCGCTGTTCTTCGGGCAGATGCGCTTCGACCCGCGGGATCCGGCCCATGAGGACAACGACCGCTTCGTGCTCTCGAAGGGGCACGCGGCCCCGGTGCTCTACGCGACGTGGGCCGAGGCGGGGGCGATGGCGCGCAACGAGCTCGCCACGCTGCGGGAGATCGGCTCGGACCTGGAGGGTCATCCGACGCCGCGGCTGCCATGGGTGGACGTGGCGACGGGCTCGCTCGGGCAGGGCATCTGCGCGGCGGTGGGCATTGCCCTCAACGCGCGCCGCATCGGGTCGGCCTATCGCACCTACGTGCTGCTCGGCGACGGCGAGTCGGCCGAGGGGTCGGTGTGGGAGGCGGCGCAGGCGGCGGCGGCGATGGGGCTCGACAACCTGTGCGCCATCACCGACGTCAACGCCCTCGGGCAGAGCCGGGCCACGCAGTGGGGGCACGACATGGCCGCCTACGAGCGGCGGTGGCGGGCGTTCGGGTGGCACGCGCTGGTGGTGGACGGGCACGACCTCGGTGCGCTCCTCGACGCGCTGGACGAGGCGGCGCGCACCACGGGGCGGCCGACGATGATTCTCGCGCGCACCCTGAAGGGCAAGGGCGTGTCCTTCGCCGAAGGGCGCGACGGGTGGCACGGCAAACCGTTCAAGGGCGACGACCTCGAGCGCGCGCTGCGGGAGCTGGAGGGACAGCTCGGCGCGCCGACCGGGAACCCGCCGATCCCGCCGCCGCCCGTGCGGGCGGGCGCGCCGGCCGCCGGGGAGGCGCTCAGCCTCCCGTCGTACGAGCCGGGCGCCAAGGTCGCGACGCGCGAGGCCTACGGCGCGGCGCTCGCCGCGCTGGGGGCGGCCGACCCGCGCGTGGTCGCCCTCGACGCCGACGTCAAGAACTCGACCTTCAGCGACCGGTTCGAGCAGCGGCATCCGGAGCGCTTCTACCAGACCCACATCGCCGAGCAGGTCATGGTGGGGGCGGCCCTCGGCCTCGCGAGCCGCGGCGCGATTCCGTTCCCGTCGACGTTCGCGGCCTTCCTCACCCGGGCCGCCGACTTCATCCGCATGGGGGGCATCGGCAACGTCAACGTCAAGCTCGCGGGCTCGCACGCCGGGGTGTCGATCGGCGAGGACGGGCCGTCGCAGATGGCCCTCGAGGACCTCGCGATGATGCGGGCGGTGCCGGGGTGCGTGGTGCTCTATCCGTGCGACGCGGTCAGCACGTCGGCGCTGGTCGCGGCGGCGGCGGCGCACGACGGCATGACCTACATCCGGACCTCGCGCCCGAAGACCCCGATCGTCTACGCGGCCGACGAGGCGTTTCCCATCGGCGGGTCCAAGACCCTGCGCGAGAGCGCGTCCGACTCGTGCACGGTGGTCGCGGCGGGGGTCACCGTCTTCGAGGCGCTGGCCGCCTGCGACACGCTGGCCGAGTCCGGGGTGCGCATCCGGGTCGTCGACGCCTACTCGCTGCAGCCCATCGACGCCGACGGCCTCGCCGCCGCCGCGCGCGCCACCGGCGGACGCCTCGTCACCGTCGAGGACCACTACGCGGCGGGCGGCCTGGGCGACGCCGTGAGCGACGCCGTCGCGCCCCACGGCATCCGCGTGCACCGGCTCGCGGTGCGCGACGTTCCCCGCAGCGGCAAGCCGGCCGAGCTGCTCGACCGCTTCGGCATCTCGGCCCGGCACATCGTGGCCGCGGTCACCGCCCTCGTCGATTCCACGTCGGGGCCAGTCGCGACCTGACGGCCTCGTCGCGGTTCCGTTTCCCCCGCACGAGCGGTACTCGACTCGAAGCGGCCGTGAATCGGGGAACCGCGATCCGGCACTCCACAAGTGCGCGGTCGGGCGGCCGGCAAGGCCGGACGCGGCGGTTGTCTGCTTGCCGCCAGAGTATGCAGTGCCTATGCTTGATGCATGCAGTACACCATCCGCGGCATCCCGGCTGTCGTCGACGACGCCTTGCGCGCGCGTGCGCGGGCGGCCGGCAAGAGCCTGAACGAGGTCGTCGTGGACGCGCTCGCGGCGGGTGCCGGCGTGACCGCGGCGCCGCGAAAGCGCCGGGATCTGGGTGACGTGGCCGGCACGTGGGAGACCGACGAGGCTGTCGAGTCGGCGCTCGCCGCACAGGACGAGCCGGATGAGGACCTCTGGAGATGAGGGTCGCGCTCGACACGAACCGTTACGTCGATCTCCGCAAGGGCGTCGCCGAGACGGTGGAGCTCCTCGAATCGTGTGAAGAGGTCCTGTTGCCGTTCGTGGTGCTCGGAGGGCTTCGGGCCGGCTTCGCCCACGGGCGGCGTACCCCGGAGAACGAGGGGCTTCTCCGGCGTTTCCTCCTGAAGAACGGCGTCAGTGTCCTGTACGCGGACGACCAGACGACCCACCACTACGCCGCCGTCTTCCGCCAGCTCAGAAAACAGGGCACGCCGATTCCCACGAACGACATGTGGTTGGCGGCCCCGGTGCTGCAGCACGACCTGGTGCTGCACGACCGGGACAAGCACTTCGATCGCCTGCCGCAGCTCGCCCGCGTCTGAACCGGCGGACCGTCACGGCGGCCCCGGGCTGAAGCGCACGTGGGGTCCCCGGGCGTTCGCCTTCCCGATGCGCGCGTGCCGCGTCCGTCCGCGCTCGCGGCGGGCGACCTGCTCCGCGCCCTGGCCGGTGTTGCGCTGGGTGCGTCCGTCCGCGCTCGCGGCGGGCGAACCTTCTCCGACCGCATGCGTTGTTCTCCACAGGGCCCGGAACGAGTGAGACCGGGCGTCCCGGAGACACGGGTTCTCGATGGACATTGACGAGGCAACGCTCGTCGAACGGTGCCGCGGGGGCGACGAGCTGGCGTGGGAGTGGCTGGTGCGGCGCTGCCAGGGGCGGGTCTACGGGCTGGCCTATCACTATCTGGGCAGCGTCGAGGACGCCCGGGACGTGGCGCAGGAGGCGTTCGTGCGTGCCTACCGGCAGCTCGGGACCTTCGAAGGGGACCGCTTCATGGCGTGGCTGCTGCGCATCACCCGCAACCTCTGCATCGACCAGCTCCGCCGCCGCAAGACCCGTCCCCCGGCGGAGGATCTGCGGGCCGACGGCGCCGCCGCCGCGGCGCCGCGCGACGCCGCGCCCGACCCCGAGCAGGCGTGGCTGGCCGACGCGCGCCAGCGGCTGATTCACCAGGCGCTGCGGCGCCTGGACGGCGCGAGCCGCGAGGTCATCCTGCTCAAGGACATCCAGGGGCTGAAGCTCGGCGAGATCGCGGGCATGCTGGGGCTGCCGATCGGCACCGTGAAGTCGCGGGCGCACCGGGCGCGCCTGGAGCTGGCGCGGCAGGTCGTCGCGATAGACCCGTCCTATGCGGACGCGCCGCGGACCGGGGGTGGACGATGAGCTGCTCCTGGTTCGAAGAGCGCCTCGACGAGCTGCTCGCCGGCACGCTTCCCGCGGCCGATCAGGCGCGGGCGGCGGCGCACGCCGCGGAGTGTCCGCGGTGCGGGGAGGTCTACGGTCTGGTGGCCGGGATATCCGGACGCCGGCCGGCCGAAGCTCCGGGCGATCTCGCCGTCGCCGTCCTGTCGCGAACGAGCGGGCAGCCCTGCGAGCGGGCGCGCGCCCGGCTCGGCGACCTTCTCGACGATACGATCGACCAGGTCGACCGTCAGCTGGTCGAGGCGCATCTGCACCACTGCGCCGACTGCGCGGCGCTGGCCGCCGCCGCCGCGCGGCTGGTCGGCGAGCTGCCGGCCCTTGCGGAGCTGTCGCCGCCGCCGGAGCTCGCCGAGGCGGTGCTCGCGCGGACCAGCCGGCCTGCCGCCCGCCGGCGCGCGGCGGTGGATCGATGGCGCGACGGCGTCCGTCGGCTCTTCGCGAGACCCCGCATCGCCTGGGAGGCCGGCTACGTCGCGGCGCTCCTGGTCTGGCTGGCCTTCGGCGCGTCGTGGTCGCCGCTGCGGGCCACCGCGCTCGAGGCCCGGGTCCTGCTCGAGCAGGGCGTGTCCGTCGCGCGCGACGCGGGCGCCGGTTCGGTCGCGTCCGTCAACCGGGCGATCGCCGCGGTGAGCGAGCGCACCGTTCGCGCCGCCCACGACGTGAGCGACGCCGCGGGGCGGTTCGCCGCTCCCTGGCACCGCCGGGTCGCGGCGGCGGCGCCGGACCTCGGCCGGCATTGGCGCCAGCTCGCCCAGGCGCTCGAGGACCGCGACCTGTTCGGCGGCGTCGACGCGCTGCGGTCGCTGACCCGGGACGTCGGCGCGATGCTGGCCGAGCTGCTTTCCCCTTACTCTTCCACCCCGGCCGCGGACGACGCTTCGCGTCCGGCCGAAAGGAGCAGACCATGAACGGTTCCCCCGAGCACCCGGATGCGCCGGCGGCGTCCCCGACGCCTCCTGCCCCCCCCGCGCAGGCGCCTCCCGCGGCCCCCTCTCCGGCCACCCCGGGGGCCCCTTCCACGGCGGCCCCCGCGGCTCCGGCCCCGGGCGCGCCGGCGGGTGCAGCCCCGGCTGGGCAGGCCCCGGGGCCGGCCGCTTCGACGTTCGCCGCGCCGCCTCCGCCCCACGTCGGCCAGGCCGTTCCCGCGGGCATGCCGGGCGCGATGCCCCGATTGCAGCGCAAGTCGCCGTTCCTCGCGGGCCTGCTGTCGCTGATGCCCGGGATTGGCCAGATCTACGTCGGGTACTACGCGCTCGGCTTCATCCACATCGCCGTGTTCGTGACCACCATCTTCCTTCTGGTCCGCATGAGCATCAATTCGTTCAGCGCCCTGACCCCGGCGCTGGGGGTGTTCCTGGGCTTCTTCATCGTCTACAACATCGTCGACGCGAGCCGGCGCGCCGTCCTCTACAACCTGGCCCTCGACGGTGTGCAAGGCATCCAGCTGCCGGACATGAACGCGTCGCTGCCGAAGCTCCAGCTCCAGGGGTCGGTGACCGGCGGCGCGGCGCTGATCGCGCTCGGCGTCGTCCTGCTGTCGAACACTCTGTTCGGGTTCTCGCTCGACTGGCTGGCAAGCTGGTGGCCGTTGGGGCTGGTCGGCCTGGGGGCCTATCTCGTGGCGAAGGCGAGGGAGGAGCGGCGCGCCGCCGGCCCGCCGGCCGGCGGAGGGGAATCGTGACGCGTCATGCGAGCAGTTGTCCGCTGGCTGTGCAGCGTCTCGTTCATGACCTACGGGTTCGCGAAGCTGAACGGCGCGCAGTTCACCGTTCTGGATTCGCAACTCGCGACGCCGCTCGGAGACGCCGACCCATTCTGGCTGGCGTGGTACTTCTTCGGCTACTCGGACCTGTACAAGGGGTTCATCGCGCTGACGGAGATAGTCGGCGGCGTTCTGGCCGCCGGCATCCTTGCCTTCGCGGCGACGTACTGGATCGCCAACTACAACAACCGCCGCCCCACCGCCATCGATGGCACCTGGGAAGTGGTCGGTGACCGGAACGCCGGCATCAGCCGGGCCTTCTTCGAGCGAAACCGGGCCTGCATGGTGGTGTTCATGAACGAGGAGGGGGTCCTCGACCGCCGGCATTTCGAGATCGCGGACGGGGAGATACGAATCTGGGACCAATGGCTGAGCAAGGGCGATCTCGTCGCGCAGGGGCGGTTGACCGAACGGGACCTGATGGAGCTGCGCTTCGAGGCCGGCCTGCGGACCACGCTCCGGCGGCGGTTCGGACCCGGGCTCAGGGCCGCGCCGCGCGCCACGCGGTGACCCCGGCCGGCGTCCGCGCCGTGCCGCTCATGGTCGACCCGGCGACGCGGCCGGCGTAGGCGACGCCGCCCGCCTCGAAGTCGATCTCCTCGCCGCGCAGTCGGCCGTCGGTGATCGGGACGGTCCCGCCCGCGGTCCGGAGCTCGCCGGACACCTGTTGGAAGCGCTGCTCGAGCACCAGCTCGCCGGCGTCCATCCGCCAGGCGCCGGCGACCTTGGCGGGGACGATCCACAGCAGCGACGTGCACCAGGTGGGGCAGGGGTCGAGCACGACGGTCGCGTCGGCGACCCATCCCGGGGCGTCGGGGTCGGTCTCGGACCCGCGCAGGTCCCACGTGTTCGAGACGATGCGCGTGCCCGGGCGCAGGTCGAAGAGGGCGGGGCGCAGCCGGTAGTTGATGTCGGGCAGCAGGAACATCGTGACCACGGTGGCCGGCGACAGGTCGAACTCGAACAGGTCGGCGGCGACGAATTCGGTCCGGTCCGCCACCCCCGTCTCGACCGCGTGTCGCTCGGACAGGGCCACTAGATTCGGCGCGAGCTCGACCCCGACGGCCCGGGCGCCGAGGCGGGCCGCCGCGATGACGAGGCGGCCGTCGCCCGACCCGAGGTCGATGACGAGATCGTCCGCCGTCACCTCGGCCATCTCGAGCATCTTGTCGACGAGCACGTCGGGGGTCGGCACCCAGGGGACATCCTTGCCCTCCTGGCCGACGGCGGGATCGGGCGGCGGCTGCGCGGCCGCGCCGGTCGGCAGCCACAGACTCGCCAGCAGTACGGCTGCCGCGGCCGCGGTGCGCGGGAGCGTCCCGGGCCTTCGACTCGCCGCGTGCGGCGGGAGGTTGCAGGGCGGCTGACTCGGCATCGCGGTGGCGGGCCCGAGGGCCCGAGGCAAAGTCCCCGATACGGGCCTTTACTCACGCCGGTCCGGTCGGGGCGCTGGCCGGTCCGGGGGCAGCCCGGCGCCTCGCCACGGGCGCCCGGACGGGGGTCAGCGGACCTCGTCGCTCTCCAGGCGGTCGTCGGGGACGAACCGGTCGCGCGCGGGCATGACGACGTCGGGCAGGGTGGCGGCGTTCATCACCGCCTCGTCGTCGATGATGTCGTTCCTGTTCAGGATCCAGGCGACGAGCCCGTACACCTCGTCCGGTGTCAGCGTCCCGGGGGCGTTGCCCGGCATCGCGCGGTAGATGTAGTCGTAGAGGGTCGTGGCGTACGGCCAGTAGTTGCCGACGGTGGGCGGGCGCGCGGCCGGGTCGCGGCCGACGACGGGGGCGGCGATGCCGCCTTCGCCCTCCGGTCCGTGGCATGCGCGGCACGCGCGGTCCCAGACGCGCGCGCCGTCGGCGACGGTGCCGCCGCCGAGGGGGAGCCCGGCGCCGTCGGGCCGGATGTCGATGTCGAGGGCCGCGATCTCTTCCGCGGTCGCGGCGCGCCCCAGCCCCAGCGGGCCTGCCGCGGCCTCTTGCGGCGCCTGCCCGGCCGTCGCCCCCGCGATGCCCGCCAGCAGGAGCGCCGGTACCAGGAGCCAGCGCATGCGTCCCCGCCGCGTTCCCCCGGCGATGCGTCCCGCCCGGGCGCCGCCCGCGGTCCGGTCGGGGCCTCCAGGCGCCGGGCCGCCGGGTCTGCACCACGTCGCCGTCCGCGTCATGACCGCAGCCTCTCCGCCCCGAACAGCACCCGACCGTCGGCGCCGACGGTCCACGAGGTGATGGGGTTCCAGTGATACCGGGTCCCGAGCCCCCGGGCGGCGACCAGCGCCTCCCAGGTCGGCTGCACGTAGCCGGTCTCGTCGGTCGCCCGGCTCATGATCTCGGCCGCGCCGCCCGCCCAGCGCCACGGGGTGCGGAAGCGCACGTGCGCCTTCGGCAGCACCGGCGCCTGCAGCTCCGCCTCGTGCCACGTCGCGCCGCCGTCGGTGCTGACGTCGACGCGGTCGATGCGCCCGCGCCCGCTCCAGGCCAGCCCGCGGATCTCGTGCCAGCCGGGTCGGATGACGCGGGGGAAGGCGGGGTCGGTGACGATGGACCGCGCGTCCATGACGAAGCTGAACTGGCGCGAACGGCTCCCGTCGCCGAGGGGGTCGGTGTACTTCGACGTCTCCTCGCGGGTCATGAACGGGCCGTCGGCGAGCTCGATGCGGCGCAGCCACTTGACGCTGGCGTTGCCCTCCCAGCCCGGCAGCAGCAGCCGGACCGGGTAGCCGTTGCCGGGCATGAGGGCGTCGCCGTTCTGCGCGTAGACGAGCATGGCGTCGTCGAACGCCTTCTCCATCGGGACGCTGCGGGTCATCACCGCCGCGTCCTGCCCCTCGGCGAGGAACCACGTGGCGGCGGCCTGCGCGCCCACCTCGCGCAGCACCGTCGACAGCAGCACCCCCGTCCACTCGGTCTGGCTCGTGAGGCCGCACACCATCTGGGGCAGGGTCTCCGGCCCGCCCCGGCGGAGGTTGCCCGAGCACTCGAGGAAGCAGATGCGCGACGTGGCGGGAAAGCGCTTCAGGTCGTCGAGGGTGAAGACGGTCGGGCGGTCGACGAGCCCGTGGACGAGGAGCTCGTAGCGGTCGGGGTCGACGGTGGGAATGCCGCCGTGGTGCCGCTCGAAGTGAAGGTCGGCCGGGGTGATGGTGCCTCGCAGGTCCTGCAGGGGCGTGCGCGACGACGTCGAGCTGGGGTCGCGCCGCGGGTCCACGAAGGGCGAGCGCTCGCCGCGCTCGCTCGGCAGCGGCCCGGGCCGCCGGGTGGTCTCGATGGCCTGCTGCGCGGCCGCCGGGACCGCCGCCGCCCCCACCGCGCCGGCCGTCCCGGCGAGCACTTCCCTGCGGGTCAGGCCCGTTTGCCGCGGTCGAGAGGAGTCTGCCGATCGTTCGCGGTGCGCCATGGCCGAGCCACCCCCTTTGTCCGCCGTCTGTTCGCAGCCGGCCCGCCTGCTGTGCGGCCGCGGGCCGGCGCCGTTGCGCACCGCCGATTCGCGGCCGGCCCCACGGGCGGTACCGCCGCAGACCGGTGCCGCGTTGTCCACCGTCTATTCGCGGCGCCCGTGCGGGTACGGCCGCGGGCCGGCGCCGGCTTGCGTTGTCCGCCGGTATTATGACGCACTTCGACCGCGAGCGCCCCGAGGCGGGCGCGGGGAACCCGACCGGCAGTCCGCGACGTGGAACGGCGCGGACCGCCGGCGGATTAGGCAGTGGGGACGGCGAGCGACCGCAGCGCCCCGATGACCTCGTCAGCCTCGGGGAACCGCTGCTCCTTCTGCTTCGAGAAGATCAGCTCGCCGTCGGCGACCACGTCGAACTGTCCGCGGCCGCCGACCACCACGTCGGTCTCGACGCCGAGCGCATCCTGAATCGCGGCCGCCAGACTGGTGGCCTTGGGGAGGTAGTTTCAAACCTTGCAGTAGCTGATCGATACCTTCATGGTGCTCCGATCGTACCGCAAGCAACCCCCTCGCGCAACGGCCGCCGGTCGTCGGCGCCGGCGTCAGGGCGTCAGGGCATCAGGCCCGCGACCTGCGTGCGGACCCGGTAGAGGCCGGTCCGCGCGGTCATGTAAAGGGTCGTGCCGTCGTTGCCGAACGCCGCGTTCGCGGGCTGCTCGGCCACCCGCACGGTGCCGAGATGGTCGCCCTCGGGGCTGATGACGACGATGCCGCCGGGGCCGCTCGCCCAGAGATTCCCCGACGTGTCGACCGCGAAGCCGTCGGGCACGCCGCCGTCGGGGCTGTCCGTCAGGTCGAGCAGCACGCGGCCCTCGCCGACCCCGAGGTCGTCGTCGACGGGATAGGCCATCCAGTTCCGCGCCGCGCCGTCCGAGTTGGCGACGTAGAGGGTGCGCTCGTCCGGCGAGAGCCCGATGCCGTTGGGCCGGGTCTGGCCGTCGGCCAGGAGGTGGACCGAGCCGTCGGGGTCGAGGCGGTAGACACCGTTCCAGTCGAGCTCGGCCGCCTCGGGGGAGGCGAGGCCGTACGGCGGGTCGGTGAAGAAGGCGGCGCCGCTCGAGTGGTAGACGATGTCGTTGGGGCTGTTGAGGCGCCGGCCCTCGTAGCGGTCGGCCAGCGTGATCCGCGAGCCGTCGGCCTCGATCCGCGCGAGGCGGCGGTTGCCGTGCTCGCACAGGACGACGCGGCCGTCGAGATCGAGGGTCAGCCCGTTCGAGCCGCCCTGCCCGCCGGTCTCGAGCTCGGGCAGGAACACCGGGTTGAGGAACACGCTGGTGCCGTCCGCCTCCGACCACCGGTAGACGGTGTCGGCGGGGATGTCGCTGAAGAGCAGGTGGCCGTCGGCCGCGTCGCCGACCCACACCGGCCCTTCGATGAACTGGAACCCGTCGGCGACCTGTTCGACCGTGGCATCGGCCGCCACCAGGTCGTCGAGGCGCGGATCGAGCCGCTCGACGGTCCCCGCCTCGCCCGCCTCCGGCTGCGCTGCCGCCGGCCGCGCGAACGCCGCCGCCACGATGAGAATCACGCCGAGATTGATCAACGTCCGTCGTCTCATGATTTGGTTGCTCCTGCGGAATCACTGGGTCCGGTGGCGCATGTTATACCTCATGCGCGTTGCGGGTGTGTTGCGGCGGGGATCGGCGGGCGACGCCCCCGCGGGCGGACGGATGGGTTGCGCAGCCGGCGTCCGTCGTGCGTCGACGGGAGAACGGGGCGGGGCGGCGTTTCCGGGCCGCGCCGATAGATGAAGGTCCGAACGGCGTCGAGTGGAGGCGGTTGTGGGGTCGTCTCTCGGGCCGCGCCGATGGGTGAGAGTCCAATGTCCGAACGGCGTCGAGTGGAGGCGGTTCGCGGGGTCGTCCTCGACCTCGACGGGACCGTGTACGACGACCGCGGCGTCGTGGCGGGGGCGGCCGAGGCGATCGCGACGATTCGTGCCGCCGGCGTCGGGCTGCGGTTCGCCACCAACACGTCCCGCTATCCGCGGGGCATGCTCGTCGAGCGCCTGCGCCGACTCGGCATCGCGGCCGGGCTCGACGACGTGCTCACCGCGCCGCGCGCCGCCGCGGCTTGGCTCGTCGCCGAGGGCCTGTCGCGCGTCGCGCTGCATGTCCCCGCGCCGACCCTCGAGGAGTTCGCGGCCTTCGACGTCGACGACGCGCACCCGGAGGCGGCGGTCGTCGGCGACCTCGGCGACGACTGGACGGTCGACCGGCTGAACCGCCTCTTCCGTCAGGTGCTCGGGGGCGCGCGGCTGCTCGCGATCCAGAAGAACCGCTACTGGCTCCACGCGGGCGCGCTCCGCATGGACGCGGGACCGTTCGTGGCGGCCATCGAGTACGCGGCGGGCGCCGCCGCGGTGGTGGCGGGCAAGCCGAGCCCGGAGTTCTTCCGTGCCGCCGCGGCGTCGCTCGGCCTGCCGCCGGCCGCGGTGCTGGTGGTCGGCGACGACGTGCGGACGGAAGTCGAGGGGGCTCGCGCCGCGGGGGCCACGGGCATGCTGGTCAGGACCGGCAAGTTCCGCGAGGCCGACCTCGACCACCCGGCGGTCTCGCCCGCGCTCGTGATCGACTCGGTGGCGGACCTGCCGGCCGCGCTCGGTCTCTGAATCGGGATATCGGTCAAGAAAGCGGTCGGTCCATCCCCGAGCCGCCAACCGCTACCGCCGTCGGACCATTTTGTCCGGACGGGTCATGGTGGGCCGGCGCTCGAGCCGGCCCAGCACGGTCCGGTGGAACTGGTGGTTGGGCCACGCGAGCGCCAGTAGCGCGTTCACGTCGAGGAGCAGCGGGCGGCTCTCAGACGACGCCATCGTCGTGGAGCGCCTTCTGGATCCGGGCGGCGGGAATCACGCCGGCGTTTCGGGGAACGTCGAACGTGGCGAAGCGTCCAGTGCTCCTGCGTTCCCCGAGACCCTGCAGCTCGGGCTGCAGCGCCTGCCGCGCCATGTCCGACAAGACGCGTCCGAGCCGCTGACCGGTGGCGCGGGCGTGACCGAGGGCCGCCTCGTAGACGTCGTCGTCGAGGGTCACGGTCGTGCGCATCGCACGATGATACATTGATGCACTTGCATCGTTCACGCCGGTTTCCCTCCACGGCTGCAGGGACACACCCCTCGACCGTCCGACGGTTCGCCGGACTTGCTGACCGAATCGATGGCGGACTGGCCGGCCGCAACGGACGCGGTGCGCGGCTGACGCGCCGGATCTCCCGTGCTGGGGTTCCCCACCCGGCCCACCCGGCTGCCGGTCATGTCCGGTGTAGACGTCTTCCGATCCGGATGCTCATCTCGCGCCCGTCCGGTCGACCCCCGACTGCACATCCTGGTGGATATCCCGAGACGGGATTGCCACGTTCTGTCATTGGCTCGTGTTCGGGTTTGTAGAATGCGCTGACTTGAAGTCCCTGGACGACGACAGTCAGCCGCTCACATGAGCGAGGGCATGGACATGAGCACGCTCCGAGATTGGCCCGCGAATCTGTTGAGGTCCGTGAACATCGAGATTCCCGATGGACGACCTCTGTACGCGTACCGGTGCGCGAACGAGTCTTTCGATGAGTTGTGCGACTTGCTCACCGGGTGGCGTCCGCGTGACTCCGTCGGGGGCCGAGCCTTCGCGGTCTACGCAGCCGAGTGGTGGCGGCGGCACTTCGACGGCGGTCCCTGGGCGTGGCAGCCGCTGCTGGACTCCATCGGGTGCGACGTCTGGTTTCCGGAACTCTACCGGCCGCTGAGGAACGCCTGGCGCTGGTGGGGCGTCACGCCGGTCGTGCTCGGGGCGAGCGTCCGTTATCTCGGCACCTGCGCCTGCCAGGGCGGGCTCCCTCTCCACTTGGTGTCGAGTCCGAACTCGAACATCCGCCAGTTCCTCCGGGCGCTGCTCCGCGAGTACCGCACCTTCCGCGGGGTGGTGGATGACGGCTACCTGCTCGCAGAGCCGCTCCGATCGTACCTGCCCCGATCTCTGCGTCAGGAGCCGGTCTACCGCCTCTGCGCCGACATCATGGAGCAGATCTGGGATCTGCGGGAGGACATCGGTTCGGACGAAGAAGATCTGCTGGTCGCTCTGGACCGGCACAGGCCCGGATGGCGGGAGCGCCTGCCGATCGACATCGGGGACGAGCAGGCGTGCGGGTTGATTGTCTCTCTGTTGCGCGGCGCCGTCGAGCCAACCCACCCAGGAACCGAGCAGTTCCAGGTGCTCCGCTACATCGCCGACACGTCCGGTGGCCCCCGGTTCGTCGTCGAGCCCCGCGTGCCCAGGCAGATGCCGGCGGCGGCATTGGCGAAGCGGGTGCGCGTGGGAGAGCTGCCCGGTCGGTTCCAACTGCGCGTCGACGGGCCGGCGCCCATTCCCATCGCCAACGGCCGGGTGACCGGCGACCACGTGGTGTTCTCGGGCCCGCTCGCCGAGCCGGAGCACCTGGCTTCCCTCGCGGACAAGGAGATTCGCTGGTTCATTCAATCGGGCCGTCGCATCGGAGATAGCTTCACTCCCCGCGGAAGCGCCGCTCCCGCCGACGATCTGCCGTGGGTGTTCGCCGCCCTGGAGGACCAGGGTACGCGCTTCGATCTGTACGCCGAGGGTTCGGTGCGTACGCGTCTCCCCCGCGTTGCGGTTGCGTGCCGAACCGAGGTGGCCGAGACGCTGCGCGGCCATCCCGACTGTCGCGAGTGGCGCGTCCAGCCCGTCGCCGGTCGCACGATGTTCGACGTGGAAGGGGACGTCAGGTTGGACACGTCCGTCGGCATCTGCAGGATTCGCACGGCACAGGAGCAGGAGCAGCAGTACGAGCATCGCCTCGAGGGTGCGCCTTGTCTCGATGTTGACGCGCCGCTGCCCGTCTACCGCCGCAAGCCCACCGTGTCTTGCGTCGAGCCCGACGGCAAGCAGCGCACGGTTCCCGCGGCCCAGGTCACTTGGCTCGCGGCGCGTGGCGACGAATGGATGGGCAGCCCTGACCTGCCGGGCGTCTGGCGGATTCGCCGGGTGGTGGAAGGCGAGACCGTGTTCCTCTCGAAGATCTGTCTGGCCGACGCCGACTTCGGCGTCAGGATCGTGCCCGGTAGGAACGCCTCGCGAGGCTTCGTCGACATCAGGGGCACGCTCCTCGATGTCGCCTGTGAGCAAGCGCAGGTGGACGTCCGGACCGAGAGGAACGCCGACGGGCTGCGCGTGACGGTGCAACTGGCGGCGGAGCCGGCCGCCGGGGGGCTCAACTGGGGGGATACACCTTCACATGTTGTGCTCGCGACGCGTTGGCCGAACGGATCGACCCTGACTCTGACCGTGCCATTTCCGGGCAGGGGCGCGCGTTTCGCCCACCCGGGCCGCGCGGAAGCCGACAGGCGTCGCGGGCTGTCGGTGCAGTCGCTGTACGGCTGGCGGGCGCTGGCGGTGTCTCCCAGATCGCCCCGCACGTTTCGGCTCGTCGGCGAGTTGCGGGCCGCTGACCTCGACGAGCGGATGAGGGGCGCGGCCTGCTTCGACGTTGCGCTGCCGGAGGTTGGTGACGGCGTTTCCGAGTTGCCGTTGATCGAGGTCCACGACGTGCTGGAGTCCTTGTTCGCAACCACGAAGTTGCTCGATGCGCGGGTCGATCTCGAGCTGACGTCGGGTGGGTTCACGGAGGCGAAGACCGCGGTGCGCAGGTTCGCGTGTGACGTGGAAACGTCGGATGCGGGCGTCTATCGAGTTCCGACTCCGCGCGGGCCGGACCAGGAGACACCCGTAACGTTGGAGGCGTTCAGTCTGGAGAAGCCCGGTCTCGGGCGGACGCCGTTCGAACCGGCCGGTGACGACGCCGATCAGTCGGGCGGGAGGCTCCCGGAGACAGCGTTCCCGCAGGACACGAAAGTCGTACTGGCGCGCCGGGGAGACCAGCACTTCGCCCGACCCTTCGTCGATCCGAGCGCCCGGCCGGCGCTCGCCGCCGCGGAAGCGCGGTCCCTGGCGGACGCCGCGTCGATCCCCGAAATGGAGGACCGAATCGGCGCGATGAGGCGGATCCTGGATCAGATGGTCGAAGAGGGCGGCGACGAGAGCTGGGAATACCTGTGGGAGCTTCTCGACGTGAGCCGCGGGCTGCCGGCCACGACCTTCGATGCCTTGGATTGTCTGTCGGACAGTTCCGGCGCGTTGGTGCAGCTCGTGCTCCGGACGCCGGACGAAGAGCGGCGCGCCCGGATCTGGAGGCTGGAGCACGAGTTGCCGTTCAGTTGGCTCCTCGTACCTCTCGCGGTGTGGCGTGAAGAGATGGGCCGAACGCATCAGGCGATCACGACGGAGCTGGAGCAGATCGGGATCCTGACGGCGGACGAGGTGCGGCGGCGGGCCGCAGGTCGCATCAGAGGCGTGGCGATTGAGGCGGCGCGCATCTGTCCCGCCTGGGGCCGTCGCGTGAACGAGGCGGACGTCGGACAAGTGACCCTGCTGGAGCATCTCGCCGAGGACGCCATCTTCGGCTGCGAGGTCGCCCCGGAGCGTACCTTGCAGCCGCCCGCGCGAGGCGCCTTTGATGGGTTGTTCCGCAACGATCCGTACCAGGCCCTCCTGCAGCGTAGCGACTTCCGATGGCCTTCCGGCCCCGATCGCGATGATTGGGCGGCGTCGATCGACCTGTTGAACGAATCCGACTGGCGCGACGCAATCTGGGCGGACTGCCGGGGGGTCGGATTTCGGCGGCCCCTCAGCGACGCGCCGTTCGGGGCCGCGTTCGCGGCCGCCTGCGGTGTCCGAGTGCCCCGGCCGCTGGTCCACGCCACGAAACTGCTCCGGTCGCACGCGCCGGAGTGGTTCGACACCGCCTACGCCGCCGCCCTCGCGTGGATTCTCGGTGTGGACCAAGACTCGCAGAAACCATGACTGAACAGCCTCTCTCCTTCGCCGACCTCGTTCGCGATCTGTCCGTGCGTTCGTCCCGGGCCCTGTCGAGTCAGCTTGCCGTGCGTTCGCCCGAGCTCCGGCGCTACCTGATGGGGAAACTGGAGGCGCCCCCGGGAAGCGATGACGCGCTGCTCGCCGATCCGGTCTTCGAGGCGACGTTCGGTTGGCGCCTTGCGGACGAGACCATGGCGGATCTCGCAGAGTCGAGCACACTCTCGCGACGGCTCGTCGCCGCGATGGACGACCCGCCCCCCGACTGCGCCGACCACCGCTTCGGCCGTGATTGGCGTCCGTACGAACACCAACTGCGCTGCTGGCGGTTGTTGGCGGAAGAACCGGCCCGGTCGGTGCTGGTGACGAGCGGGACCGGATCGGGGAAGACCGAGTGTTTCCTGGTGCCGATACTCGATCAGCTCGCGCGTGAGTGCGCGACCGGCGGGCGCATCTCGGGGGTGCGGGCGCTCTTCCTGTACCCGCTCAACGCGCTGATCAACAGTCAGCGCGACCGGCTGCGGGCGTGGGCGTCGGCCTTCGACGGTGCCGTCCGGTTCTGCCTGTACAACGGCGAGACGCCCGACACGCTGCCCGCGCGCACGCTGAGGAACCTGCCTCCTGCGGAGCAGCGTACGCGGCAACACCTGCGGGAGGACCCCGCGCCGATACTCGTGACGAACGCAACGATGCTCGAGTACATGCTGGTCCGCAACGCGGATGCGCCGATCATCGCGAAGTCGCAGGGCGCGCTGCGGTGGATCGTGCTCGACGAGGCGCACACCTACATCGGTTCGCGGGCGGCAGAGATGGCCCTGCTGATTCGGCGCGTGCTGCACCGCTTCGGCGCGGATCCGCGCGAGGTGAGATTCGTTGCCACGTCCGCGACGCTCGGCGGCAGCGGCGATGAGGGCGAGGCCCTGCGGCGCTTTCTGTGCGACGTTTCCGGCTCGCCGCCGGAACGCGTGCATGTCGTCGCGGGCGATCGCGTCGTACCCGATCTGCCGGCGAGCCGCGACGCGGCCACGCTCGACATCGACGGTCTGGCCCGTCAGCCGCAGGAGGAGAGATTCTCTTGTCTCGTCGCCAATGGTCGGGCGAGACGGCTGCGTGATTTGTTCGCGTCGTCGCCCAACGTGGCGACGATCTCTGACGTGCGCGAGGTGTTGGGCGCCGACGTCACGGTTGCCGACACCCTGCGGTTGATCGATCTGTGCACGACGGCGCGGCGCGGAGAGCAGGTCTTTCTGCCTCTGCGCGGCCACCTGTTCTGCCGCACCCAGGCCGGTCTGTGGGCCTGCGCGAATCGACGGTGCCAAGGGAGCCTGGGTGGCGAATGGGCGTTCGGCGCAGTCTGCACGGTACCTCGGGACTTCTGCCGCCACTGCGAACATCCCGTCTACGAGATCGTGCAGTGCCGCGACTGCGGTGAGCTGTACCTGGACGCGGAGGAGAGTTTCGACGCCGATAGTGGCGTCATGACGCTGCGGCCGCCCGAGGCGCGGGCTGACGAGGATGAGTTCCGGCTCGAAGTGGAGGACGCCGTTTCCGATGTGCCTCCCGGCGACGAGGCACCTGAGGATCAGGCCGAAAGGGATGAAGCGGATGCACCCGGAGATCGGACGGAAGCGGCGGTCCCGGGGACGACGATGACCGGGCGTCGGCTCGTTACGAGCAATGGCGGGGCGAACACGAATGCCGTGAGGTTGAATGCCCGCACGTGGGAGGTGTCACGGTCCTCGGTCGGGGTGTCGGTCTCGGTCGCCGAGCCGGACGAGAAAGAACGGCTGCGGTGTCGACGTTGCGAGGCACGCGAAGCCGAAGGGGGCGACCGGGGCAACCCGTTGTTCCGACCGCTGCGGCTGGGGGCGCCGTTCCTCCTCTCCACGGTTACCCCGGCGATGCTCGAGCACACGCCCGCGGCCGAGCGGTCGACCCGTTTTCCCTTCGGCGGTCGGCGGCTCCTCGCCTTCAGCGACTCCCGCCAAGGTTCGGCGCGGCTGGCGGTCAGGCTCCAGCAGGAATCGGAGCGCAACTACGTCCGCAGCCAACTGCTGCACGGCGTCGCGGCCTCCCGTCCGCGGGCGGGCATGTCGGAGGACGAGACAAGGAAGCTCGAGCGCGAGGTGGAGGAGCTGAAGAAGGTAACACCGCGTTCCCCTATCATCGAGGCCATTCTCGCCGAGAAGCAGGAACAGTTGCGACAGGCGCAGGATTCGTCGGGGGAATCGCTAGGGCGGCTCTCCTGGCCGGACGCGAAGTCGCTGCTCGCCGACAGCAGCGACATCGGGAGGATGCGCGCGGAGTTCCTGCGCTTGAGCGGGATGGACATCCCGGCGACGGACTACGCCGAGTTCTGCCTGTTCCGCGAGTTCTTCCGGCGGCCGAAGCGGATGAACTCGGCCGAGACGCTCGGTCTCGTCGTTCTGCGCTATCCCGAGATCGAGAAACGGGCGGCAGAGCACACGCCGGCGGCCTGGACCGGGGAGCTCGGCGCGCCGCCGGAGGCGTGGCCGAGATTCGTGAAGCTGCTGCTCGACTTCGTGCTGCGGGCGCGAAGCGCGACGGACGTGCGGCAGGATTACCTGCAGTGGATGGGCACGAAGACGTACCGCAGCTACGTGCAGGGGCCGGGCTTCAAGGGTCCGCTCGATCCCGGGCAGACGATGTGGCCCCGCGCCCGCGCCAAGGGCAACCGCGCCGGGGTGATCGACCTGCTCTCCCGTGCGTATACGCTGGATTTGACCGACCCGAGCACCCGCGACGCCGTCGCGATGTGTCTGAGCGCGGCTTGGACGGTAGTGGCGCCGCACTTGCGGCAGGTCGAGCGCGGGTACCTCTTGCGCCTGAGTGACGTCTGCGTGATCGAGGAAGCGCGGGATCTGCACGTATGCCCGTTCACGCGGCGCATGCTCGACACGACCCTGGAGCGTTGGTCGCCGTACACGCCGCCCGGCAGCGTCGACCGGTGCGAGGAGATCCGTATGCCGCGTTTGCCGCATCCGTTCTGGCGGGACCGTGACGGCGGGTCGCTCCCGGAGTCGACGGCGGTCAAATGGCTCGACGCCGATCCCGATGTGCGCGATGCACGCGCCCGCGGTCTCTGGTCAAACTTGAACGACCGTGCGGTGGCGACGAGCCCGTACTTCGCCGTCGGCGAGCATTCCGCGCAGATCAGCGGCTCGCGTCTGCGGGAGCTGGAGGCCGGGTTCAAGAAGGGCGCGATGAATGTCCTGAGCTGCTCGACCACGATGGAGATGGGCATCGACATCGGGGGATTGACCGCCGTGATGATGAGCAATCCGCCTCCGCACGCCGCGAACTACCGGCAGCGGGCGGGGCGCGCGGGGCGGCGTGGCGAGGGCAGCTCTCTCGCCTTGACGCTGTGCCGGAACACCCCCCACGGCGTCGAGATCCTCAAGAACCCGCGCTGGCCGTTCGAGGCGCGGATCAGCCCGCCCCGCGTGGGTCTCGACAGCCGGCGCCTCGTCCAGCGGCACGTCAATGCGCTCCTGCTGGCGCGCTTCTTCGAGAATGAGGACGCCCAACGCCTGGAGGCGGGGTGGTTCTTCGAGTCGGCGGACGGGACGCCGGCGTCCGCGGATCGCTTCCGGGCGTGGTGCCGGGCCGCGGCCCGGAGGGAGCCGGAAACCGTGCGCGGGCTCGGGTCGTTGGTGGCGCGTAGCGCCCTCGACGACGAAGAGATCGATCTGCTGTGCAAGAGCGCCGCGAATGCGGTGGAAGAGGCCCGTACCGAGTGGACGAAGGAGCTCGATGCTCTCAAGGCCGACGCCGAGTCGTTCAAGGACGCGCCGAGGTACGAGAGCAACCCGGCATTCATCGCCGTGAGCAGGCAGATCGAGCGCATGCGAGGCGAGTACCTCCTCGGCGAGCTCGTGCGCAGAGCCGTGCTCCCCGGCCACGGCTTTCCCACCGGCATCGTCAGCTTCGTGACGACGACCCGGGCGGACGTGCGACGACGCGAGCGGGAAGCGCGGCAGCGGGACGAGTCCTTCGGAAAGCGACACGGTTTCCCCACCCGTTCGGCGTCGATCGCCATTCGGGACTACGCGCCCGGCGCCGACGTCGTCATCGACGGGCGGGTCCACCGGTCGGAGGGCGTGACGCTGAACTGGCGCTTCCCGGCGGACGTGGAAGGAGTGCGCGAGATCCAGTCGTTCCGCTCCGCCTGGCGTTGCCGCCAGTGCGGCGCGACCGGCGACCGGGCCGGGCGGCCCGCGCACTGCGAGGTGTGCGAGTCCACGGCTATCGAGTCGCGGGAGTTCCTGGAGCCGGCCGGATTCGCGGTGGATTTCCAGAGTCAGCCGCACAACGACGTGACCACGGCCACCTATTTGCGCGTGCACGAACCTTGGGTGAGCTGCCCCACCCGCCACTGGGAGCCGCTGGAGGATCCGACGCGCGGCCGCTTTCGGTACGCGGAGGACGGGCACATCTTCCATGTCAACGATGGCCCGAGCGGCAAGGGCTACGCGGTGTGCCTGCGCTGCGGTCGGGCGGCGCCCGACCGCGGGCGCGACAATCCCCTCGAAGCCAACCACAAGCGACTCCGCGGCGGTCGGAAGCCGACGGGGATCTCCATCTGCGAAGGC
This sequence comes from Vicinamibacterales bacterium, assembly GCA_965207675.1. GTDB lineage: Bacteria > Acidobacteriota > Vicinamibacteria > Vicinamibacterales > UBA8438 > JAJEEA01. Next base: position 50,431 of record CBDBMY010000010.1, on the reverse strand, counting down.
AACGACCTGCCGTGGGCGGTCAAGCGGGGAGTGCATCTGGGTTGCTCGCGCCGGACGGACGTCTTCGAGTTGCAGTTCCGCCGCAATCCTCCACGCCCCGCGGTGTATTCGCTGGCCGTGGCCCTGCGGGGCGGCCTGACGCAGTTGTTGGGTGTGGACGAACGCGAGCTGGGCGTCGCAGCGGCCAGCAGCAGGACGGACGCGGGAGAGGTGACCCGATCCGCCTTCCTGTTCGACGCGTCGTCTGCGGGCGCGGGCTACACCGCCGCCCTGCGACATGAGCTCGGCCGGGCCGCCGAGATCGCGCGGCGTGTGCTCGATTGCCGGAACGACGACTGCGACCGCGCATGCCACGGCTGCCTGCTGACGGCCGATACGCAGTTCACGGCGAACCTGCTCGACCGACATGCCGCCGCGGCGTTGAGTGACGCGACGTTCCGCCGTTGATCTCTGCCTGATTGGGTACCCTCCCGGCACGGTTGGGTTCTCGCCGAGAACAACGGCAATGGCGAACATCGGGACGGGCCGCGGGCGGTCGGCTTGATGGGATAGTGATCTGACATGGAGCGCCAACTGCACCGGGATTGGCCCGCGCCTGCGACGAGACGCGCGGCCGACTGGCAAGCCAGTTGATGCTGGGGCTCTCCTTCACCGCCGGCTCCGGCGTTCCCGGAGGCGGATCTCGTTCAGCAGGCGCTGCGGCCCCGGTGCGCCGGGGACGAGTCGCACGAGGGCGGCGGCGAGCTCTTCCGCCTCGCTCCAGCGCTGCCGGTCCATCAGGAGGCGGGCGAGGGCGAGGGCGACATCGGGGTCGCGGTCGTCGCGCCGGCGGGCCTCGCCGAGGGCCGCCTCCGCTTCGTCGAGGCGCCCCGCCAGCTGGAGGGCGAGCCCGAAGTTGTAGTGGACGCGGGCGCGGGCGGTGGGGACGGCGGCCCGGGCGAGGCTCTCGAGCGCCTCTTCGAGCCGGTCTTCCTCGGCGAGCAGGAGGCCGAGCGAGTAGTGCAGCTCCGGTTCGTCGGGGTCGTGGTCGATGCCCCGCCGCAGCACCGTCTCGGCCTCGGGGTTCCTCCCCTGGGCGTTGAGGAGGTTGGCGAGGTTGAACCGGGCCGGGGTGAATCGGGGGTCGAGGGCGAGGGCGGCGCGATACTCGGCCTCCGCCTGGTCGTGCGCGCCCTGGCGCTCGCGCACGGCGCCGAGGCCGAGACGGGCCGGGGCCATGTCGGCGACGGCGGCCTGGGCGTCGAGGTACTCGGCGGCGACGGCCGCGAGCGGGTCGCCCGGCACCGGCGCGCCGTCGCCGCTCCACGCTTCGGCGAGGACCCGCGCCGCCTCCACGCGCACCGCCCGAACCGGGTCGGAGAGCAGCGGCTCGAGGGCCGCTCGCCTTGCCGGCAGCCCCAGCGGCTCGAGCCCGCCCGCCGCCGTCGCGCGCACCAGCGGGTAGGGGTCGTCGAGGGCGGCGCGGGCGGCGGCGACGCCGGTCCGGCCGAGCGGGCGCAGCAGCTCGAGGGCGGTGGCGCGCACGATGGCGGGCTGGTCGGGGTCGGCCGCGAGGGCCGCGAGGTCCGGTTGCGCCGCGGCGTCGCCGGCCCGCCCGGCCGCCAAGGCGGGGGCGAAATGCGGCGGGGGCGGGGCGTCGGACCAGCCGGCCACCGCCGCCGCGGCCCATGCGTCGTCGCGGTCGTCGTGGCAGCCTGTGCAGGGGTTGGGGGTGCCGAGGGTCGCCGACAGGTCCGGCCGCGGCACGCGGAAGCCGTGGTCGCGGCGGGGGTCGACAACCATGTAGGTCCGGTCGGGCATGTGACAGCTCACGCACTGCGCGCCCGCCGAGCCCGGCTCGTGGCGGTGGTGGGCGGGCGTGTCGTAGCGGCCCGGCGCCAGCATCGGGAACCGGTCGACGGGGCGTTCCCGGTGGCACCGCGTGCACACGGCGTTGCCGTCCGCCCGCAGGGTCAGGCGGTGCGCATCGTGGCAGTCGGTGCACCGCACGCCGGCCGAGTGCATCCGGCTCTGGACGAACGAGCCGTAGACGTAGACCTCGTCCAGGATCTGGCCGTCGGGGTGGTAGAGCCCTTCGGCCAGCCGCGCCGGCAGGTAGTCGTCGAGCAGGTGACCGCCGTGGGCTGGCACCGGGGTCAGTTGCTCGCGGCGCGAATGGCAGGGGGCGCACGCCTCCAGCTCCGCCCCGGGGTCGCCGGCCGAGAACGGGGCGACGAGGCCCCACCCGCCGGCCGGTTCGGCGCCTTCTGCCCGGTACGCGGCGGCTTCGACCATCGCGCCGGCCGTGCCGGGCGCCGTCACCCCCGCCCCATCGCCCCCGCCGTCCGGCGGGACGGCGCTTCGGCCGTCGGCGCCCGGCGGGAAATCACCCCTGTCGCCCCCGCCGACGGCCTCACGGGCCAGCGGGACGGCGCTTCGGCCGTCGGCGCCCGGCGGGAGATCGCCCCCGTCGCTCCCGCCGACGGCCTCACGGGCCAGCGCGACGTGCCGTTCGCCGGGGCCGTGGCACGCCTGGCAGCCGACGTCGATCTCGGCCCAGGTCGTGTCGTAGGTGTCCGACTCGACGTCATAGCCCTTCCGCAGGTCCGTCGAGTGGCAGGCCGCGCACTGCAGGTTCCACGTCTGGTAGCGGCCGGTCCAGTGCAGGGCGTCGTCCGGCTCGATGCGCTCGGGATAGAGGTGGAACCACGCGTTGCGCGCCGTGTCCCAGGCGATGGGCAGGCTCTGGAGGCGCCCGCCAGGAAACGGGGCCAGGTACTGCTGCAGCGGCTCGACGCCCAGGGTGTGGGTCAGCTCGAAGTCGGCCGGAGTCCCGTCCGGGCCCTCGGTGTTCACGAAGAACCGGTCGCCGCGCCGGAAGAAGCGAGAGGTGATGCCGTGGTGCGTGAAGGCGGCGTCGTCGAAGTCGCCGAGGACCGTTTCGGGCGTCGCGACCTGCATGGCGAGGTCGTGGTGCGAGCCGGTCCAGGCATCGAGCTCGGTGCGGTGACAGGTCGCGCAGTCGGCGTCGGCCACGTAGGCGACGCCGGAGGTGTCGATGCCGCGCGACTGCCGGGGGCCATCATCGCCCGGGGGGGCGCAGGCGCCGGCCAAGGCGGCCGCCAGTACAGCGGCAGCGTGCCAGCCGGATGCAGGGCGGGCCTGGCGCTTGGCCGCCTCGAGAGGGTGGCGGCGCCGATGATGCAGCGCCGCATGGACGGGTGCGAGGCGAGCCTGTCGCTCGGCTGCTTCGAGAGGGGCGGTCTCCACGAGATGGCTCCGCGTCGCGACGTTCATGGCCCGGAAATCGTCGCCTGCGGCTCCGATTGCCGTCCGACCGACCCACCGGCGGCTGGCGCCTCCGGCTGGAGACGCCGATGGCCGGCGCGACGCGGCCCGCTCACCGCATGGTCTGCAACTGGTTGTGGACGCGCAGCACGCCGAAGGTCTGCCGGGCGATGTTCTCCATCTCGCGGCGCTCTATCTCGCCCTGGACGTACCCGACGAGGATGACCACGCTGCGGTCGACCAGGATGCGGAAAGGGGGGTTCTTGTACGACGCGAACCGCTGGAAGTGGATGTTGTTGAATATCTGCTGCGCGAGGGCATTCCGTAGGCGGTTGTCCGCCGTCGACGGACTCATCTGGATGATCTCGTTCTGCACGTCCTGGACGCCGCGTACCTTCGCCACCCGTTCGAAGACCTCGTCGCGCTTGTCGCGCTCGCTCGTGACCCGGCCGATCAGGGTCACGACCCCGTTCTCGACCCGTCCGTCGAGGTAGTCGAAGACGGTGTAGTAGGGATAGTTCAGGACGGCGCGGGAGACGCCGGTGATGATGCTCTCGTCGCTCCCCTCCGGCAGCGTGATCTCGCTGGCCACCGTCTCGACCCCGTCGACGTCGAGCGCACGCCGTATCGCCTCGCTCTTCAGCCAGAAGCTGTCGAGGCGCCCCGACAACGTGACCTCGCTGCCGTCGACCGCGATCTCCAGCCGCCGGAGGCCGCGCTCGCGGCGCAACTCGTCGCGCACGCGTTCGAGCCGTTCCGACGGCTGCGCCGACGCGGGGGCGGCCCCGGTCGACAGGATGCCCAGGGCGAGCAGGGCGCAAACGGCGGCGGACAGATGGCGGTGCATGGGTTCTCCTTCACTCCCGGGCGGGCGCAGGCAGAATCACGCCGCGGCCCCCGCTCGGCGGCCCCGCCGGACCCCGCAGGACTCGGCGCGCGGCTTCCGCGGCGCAGTCCCCTGCGGCCTCCCCTACACTCCCGGTACCGCGTTGCCCGCGATGTAGACCGACTCGAGCGAGTGCGTGTTGCCGATGTCGTCGAGCGGGTTGGCGCCGAGCACGAGGAAGTCGGCCCACTTGCCGGCCTCGAGCGAGCCGAGGTCGGCGTCGACCTGCATGCAGCGCGCGGCGTCCGAGGTGGAGGCGACGATCGCCTGCATCGGCGTCAGTCCCGCCTCGACCATGATCGCGAGCTCGCCGTGCTCGAAGTAGCCCTGGAACCGCGCGGCGGGGCCGGTGTCGGTCCCCATCGCGATGGGGATGCCGGCGTCCGACAGGGCCTTCAGGTTCGCCTTGGCCACCTCGAGCTGGGCCTTGTAGGTCTGCGCGCTGCGACTGTTCTGCAGGCGCTCCTGGTAGGCCGGGTCCTCGAGGGCGGCGACGACGTCGGGGTCCGCCTCCTTGAGGAAGAACGGGTCGTCGAACCAGTCGGGCCGCGACTCGTAGACGTAGGTCGAGACCTCGCGCATGAGGGTCGGACAGTAGCAGACCCCGGTCTCCCGGAGCTGGGCGATGAGCTCGTCGTCGACCGCGGCGTCGCGCACGCTGTGCGCCAGCAGGTCGGCGCCCGCGGCGAGCAGCCCCTTGGCGTCCTCGAGGTAGTACATGTGCGCGGCCAGCCGCAGGCCGTTCTCGTGCGCGGTGTCGATGACCGCCTGATAGGTCTCGGGGGTCATCTTCGTGCTCGCCCCGAGGTTGTCGTCGACGCGGATCTTCACCATGTCGGACCCGAGCGCGATCGCCGCGTTGGCCTGGTCGATGGCTTCCTCGGGCGAGGGGCCGGTGGGGATGTTCCCCGAGAGGAAGAAGCGCGCCTCGTCGATGTCGGGGTCCGTCCGCTGCCGGTCGCGCACGGCCACCCCCGCGGGGCCGTCGCCGCCGAGGCTGAACACGGTGGTGACGCCGTAGCGCGCGTAGAGGCCGAGCTGCGCCTCGACGTGCTCCTCGGTGTAGAAGGACGCGTCCGCCTCGAGGCCGCGCACGTTGTTCACGTGTCCGTGCGCGTTGACGAGGCCCGGCATGATGGTCCTGCCGCTGACGTCGATCTGCTCGGCGTCGGCCGGCACCTCGACCGCGTCGGCCGCCCCGACCGCCTCGATGCGGCCGTCGCGCACGACGAGCACGCCGTTCTCGACGGCGTCGGCGCCCGTGCCGTCGATGATGCGCGCTCCCACGAAGGCCTGCAGGCCCGGCGTCGTCTGGACCTGCGCCTCGCCGCAGGCGGCGACGGCGACGATTCCCAACCCCAACAGGACGGCAACACTCCTTGCGTGCATTCCTTCTCCTCCCGCAGGCATCCCTTCGAGCGCCCCGGCGGTCAGGCCGCCGGGGGCGACGTCATTCGATGACCCCCGAGCCCAACTGCTCGAGCACCTCGCCCAGCTGCTCGATCTCCTCGCCGTACTGCGCCCAGTTGCCGTCGCGCTGCGCCTGCAGGGCGCGCCGGTAGTGGTCGCCGGCCTGCGACACGAGCCCGCCGGACGGCGCGGCCGCGGGCTCCCCGACCGGCTGCGCCGGCCCGGCGTCGGCGATCAGGGTCCCGATGGGCAGCGCTCTCGACGGCGGCGCCCCGGCTCCCCGGCCGAAGAGGCGGCTCAGAGCGCCGTCGAGCGTCTCCTCCATCGCTATCTCGTTCTGGTACGCGACCATGACCTGCTTCAGCTCGGGGATGCGCCCGCCCGACGCGCGCAGGTACAGGGGGCGTATGTACAGCAGAGCCTCCTCGATGGGGATGACGAGCAGCGTGCCCTGGATGACCTCCGACCCCTGCTGGTCCCACAGCGTCAGCTGCGGCGAGATCTCCGGGTCCTGGTTGATCCTCGCCACGATCTGGCTCGGCCCGAAGACGACCTTCTGCTTCGGGAACTGGAACACGAGGATCCTGCCGTACTGGTCGCCGTCGCTGCGCGCCACCATCCAGGCCGCCATGTTGTTCCTGCCCCGCGGCGTGAACGGCAGCATCTGGATGAACTCGGCCCGCGGCTCGCCCGGGAGGCGCATCATCGTGTAGTAGGGCTGCATCTGCTCGCCGTCGATGACCGGCACCTCCCACTGGTCCTCCCGGTTGTAGAAGACGGCGGGATTGGTCATGTGGAACGTCGAGTAGATGGCTGTCTGCAGCGTGAAGAGCCCCTCCGGGTAGCGGATGTGCCGCCGCAGGTCCTCGGGCATCGCGTCGAGCGGTTGGAGGAAGCCGGGGAAGATGGCCTGGAGGGTGCGGGCCATCGGCTCGTCGGGCTCGGCCAGGTAGAACGTCGTCGTGCCGTGGTAGGCGTCGACGACGATCTTGACGGCGTTGCGGATGTAGCTGATGCCGTTGGACGCCGGCGTGGCGTAGGGATACTCGCCGCTGACCGTATAGGCGTCGACCATCCAGACGAGACGGCCCTCGGAGATCACGAGGTAGGGGTCGGTGTCGTAGCGGAGGAACGGGGCGATGGTCGTGACCCGGTCCATGATGTTGCGGTGATAGATGATGCGGCTCTCGCTGGTCAGCTGGCTGCTCACGAGGATCTCGTAGGCGCCGAACCGCGCCGCGAAGAGCAGCCGGCGCAGCAGCGACGGCATCGCCACCCCGCCCGACCCGTCGTAGCGGGTCGACACGTTGTCGTCCCCCTGCGGATAGTGGAACTCGTCGGTGCCGGTGTTCACGATGACGTAGTCGTTCGACAGCTCGCCGAAGTAGATGCTCGGCTGCTCGACCTCGAGGTCCACCGACGACGTGGGCGGCAGGTCCCCGATGAACAGCACCGGCAGCCCTTCCTGCGTGACCTGGTTCACGGGGCCCATCGCCACCCCGAACCCGTGCGTGTACTGGAGCCGCTCGTTGATCCAGGACCGGTTGGGCAGGCTGTCCGAGTTGAGCTCCCGGCTCGACAGCATGATCTGCCGGTACTCGCCGTCGATGAAGTAGCGGTCGTTGTCGACCGAGGCGAAGTCGTAGTAGGTGCGTATCTCCTGGAGCTGCCCGAACGTGTCGAGCAGCGGCTCGTGGTCCCAGAGCCGCACGTTGTCGATGGTGTCCCGGTTGTTCTCGATGTCGGCCAGGGTCAGGATGGCGTCGCCCGACACCTCCCGCTCCTCGACGCGGGCGAGGCCGAACGCCTGCCGCGTGGCCGCGATGTTGTGGGTCAGGTAGGGGGCCTCCCGCTGCTGCTCGTCCGGGGTCACCACGAGGCGCTGCAGGGCGACGGCGCCGACGTTGCCGCCCACCGAGATCAGCGCGTAGAGCCCGATGGCGGCCATCAGCGGCCGGTTCCGCGGGGTCAGGGCCGAGATGACGCTGAGGCCGGCGCCGACGAGCGCGGTGAGCAGCAGCACCTGGAAGACCGGCACCCGCAGCATCACGTCGACGTACGACGCGCCGTAAACGGTCCCGGCCGAGGTCGTGAGGACCCGGGGGATGTCGAGGTACGCGCCCCACGCGAGGAGGACGAAGACGCCCGCGACGATGAGCCCCAGATGGCGCCTCGCGCCGTCGCTGACGATCGGCCCGCGCGCGGGGTCGATGCCGAGCTGGTTCGAGATGACGTAGATGGCGGCCGACCCCAGCAGCGAGAGCATCACCACGGCCAGCGCGAGGTACCGGACGAGGTCGATGAACGGAAGAGAGAAAATGTAGAAGCCGATGTCGCGGCCGAAGAGCGGATCCGCCTGGTCGAACGGCACCGCGTTCCGGAACTGCAGCCACGTGAGCCACTCGTTCGAGGCGAAGGCGCCGAGGAAGAGCGCCATCAGGGCCGCGACCCCGGTCCCCAGCCGCTGCAACTGCTGCGGCGTCAGCACCACCGCCTGAATCTCGCCGTTGCCGGGGAAGAGGGTGTAGGGCTGTCGGAAGCGCCCGAGGGCGAGGCGGAAGTTCAGGGCCAGTCCGGCGAACGCGAGCACGAACACCACCGCGCCCAGCGCCAGCCGGGTGCCCAGGGTGCGCATGAAGATGCCGGTGTACTCGACCTCGCTGAACCACAGCCACTCTGTGAGCAGGTCCAGCGCGGACGGCACCACCATGAACGCCGACAGGAGAACCAGCAGAAAAACGAGTCTCGCAGGCATGGCTGAAGCCTCTGGCTGCACGTATCGGCCACTAATCTACCGCAACATTAACATGACTTCGACGAAACGGGGTGGTCGGGCGGCCCGCGCGCATCCCGCGGTTGCCGCGGGTCCGGGGCGTGGCCGCAACGCGACGGCCGCGCGGAGCAGCGACGGATCGCGCCCGTGCCGGGCCGCCTCCGGAGGAGGCGCAGACGCCCCGGAGGGTCGTTCGGGCGCCCGGCGGAGCCGCGGGCACGAGCGGCGGGCTATTCGAGCACCGTCACCCCATCGCCGTCCACCAGATCCTCGGGGCCCTCGACGACCACGCGTTCCCCGGCGGTGAGGCCGGAGGCGACCTCGATCTGGTTGCCGACGGCGGCGCCGAGCCGCACCGCGCGGCGCTCGACCCGGTCGCCGCGCACCACGTACACCACGTCCCGCCCTTCCCGGCTGCGCGCCGCCCCGGCCGGGACCAGCAGCCGGGTGGCGCCGGCCCGGGGCTCGGGGGGATCGTCCTCGAGGAAGGCGACGTTGACGCCCATGTCCGGCAGGATGCGCGGATCGAGCTCGTCGAAGGCGATGCGCACGAGCACCGTCGCCCGCTGCCGGTCGGCCGCCGGCACGGTGGTGATGACGGCCCCGGGGATGTCCCAGTCGGGATAGGCGTCGAGGTTGGCGACCACCCGCTGGCCGTCGCTCACCCGGTTGATGTAGCTCTCGTTGACGTCGACCTCGATCTCGAGCGAGTCCATGTCGACGAGGGTGCTCACCCCGGTCCGGGTGAACCCGCCCCCCGCCGACACCGGCGAGATCATCTCGCCCTCCTCGGCGTCCTTCGAGATCGCCACGCCGTCGAACGGGGCGCGGATCACCATGTCGTCGAGCTGGGTGCGGAACACGTCGATCTCGCGCTCGGCCACCACGACCTGCTCTCGCGACAGCGCGATGCGGGCGGCGAGCGAGTCGACCTCCGCGGTGTCGGTGTCGAGGTCGGCGGCGCCCACCACCCCTTCCTCGACCAGCCGCCGCGTGCGGGCGAGGTTGAGCTGCGCCTCGTGCAGGCGCACCTCCTGCTCGGCGATCGCCCGCCGCGAGGCGCCGAGGCGGGCCTCGGCGAGGGCGAGCTGCGAGCGCACCGTCGAGTCGTCGAGGCGGGCGAGGACCTGCCCCTCGCGCACCGCCATGCCTTCCTCGACCGGCACCGCGACGAGCTTGCCGGTGACCTTGGACGAGACCGTCGCCCGGCGGCGCGCGGTGACGTAGCCGGAGGCGTTGAGGACGGCGGCGTCGGCGGGCGCGACCGTCGTCTCGCGCGCCGTCGCCGTGCGCACCGCCGCGATCTGCGCCGGTCCGGTCCACCACCACCAGCCGCCGCCGGCGGCCGCGAGCAGCAGGACGAGGAGGGCCGGCCACCGCCACGGCCGGCCGCCCGCGTCGTCCCGGCGTTCGATTCTCAGGCCGTCGAGCGAAGGGGGTGCGGCAGCCACGGGTCTGAATTTCGTTGGAACTTCGGCCGAAATGTGCGATCAACTAACTGTACCATGCCGGGTGAACGGCGTGGCACCGGTCGGCGTATTGGACGAGGCGCCGGTTCCGGCAGTTCCCGAAACCGGGAGTTCCTCGCCGTAGAACGAACCGGACTCCTGGCACCCCGTCGTGAAGACCGGCTTTGCGGCGAGCGCGGAACGCGCCGCCGCTCGAAGGCGGCGGGGACTGCCGCCACGGGCTGCCAGGCGGGGCGGAGCCGCAAACGGCGATTGGCGGGTTCGGCTGCTTTCCGGTGGCCCCCGGTCGAAGGCGGCGGGGGCTCGATCGGGAGTCCTTCAGGGGCGCTCGGTTCCACGGACCCCGGCCGCATCACGAAACGGGCCAGAGCATGAGCGATCGCAAGTACCGGCAGCGAGGCTATCAGGACGACGACTCGGGCCGCGCACCGGAGGAGCGGCCCCGTCCACCGCGCGGCGACGGCGCCCCGCGCAGCGTCATCAACCGGCAGCACCGGCCGCCGAACATGCCGGGCTTCCACGACGTCATGCGGTGCGCTCGCTGCCGCCGCACCCTGCGGACCGCCATCGGCCCCGCCACCAACTGCCCCGCGTGCGGGTCGCCCCTGCACTGCTGCGCGCAGTGCGCCTCGTTCGACAGCGGCAGCCGCTTCGAGTGCCTGCAGCCCGTCCCTGCCCGGGTGTTCCCCAAGGACGCGCGCAACGACTGCACCTACTTCTCCCCGCAGGTGACGGTGGAGCGCCAGACGCGCTCGGAGGCCGCCGCCGGTCCCCGGAGCGCCCGGCAGGCGTTCGACGATCTCTTCAAGTGAGCGGCGTTTCGAGGTGCCCGTGGTGAGCCCCCCGCGTTGCATCGCCGGTCGAATGTGGCGGGGGACTCGCCACGGGCTCGCCGGCGGGGCGGGCGACACTGACATAATCTAGACATGAACGCCCGCAACCCCGCCGATCTCGAAGCGGCGCTCGCGGACCTCGCGGCGCCGGTCAAGCTGCTGTTCTTCACCCAGACCTTCGGCTGCGACACCTGCGTGCCGGCGCGGCGGATCGTGGACGGGATCGCCGCCCTGTCGGAACGCATCGCCGTCGAAGAGTTCAACCTGGTGCTCGACAAGGACGCGGTCCGGAGCTACGGCATCCGGCGCGCGCCGGCGATCGCGGTCGTCGGCGAGGCCGACACCGGCATCAGGTTCTACGGCGTTCCCGAGGGCCACGAGCTGGTCTCGCTCGTCGACGCCATCCTCCTCGTCGCCTCCCGCGACTCCGGCCTGAGCGACGAGAGCCGCGCCCGGCTCGCCGAGGTCGAGGAGCCGATCGACATCCAGGTCTTCGTCACCCCCACCTGACCGCACTGTCCCCGGGCGGTCAGCCTGGCCCACCGCATGGCCCTCGCGAGCTCCCACGTCACCGCCGCGGCGGTCGCGGCGGCCGAGTACCCCGACCTCGTGCACCAGTACCGCGTGACCGGGGTGCCGAAGACGGTCGTCAACGAGCACACCGAGATTCTCGGCGCCGTGCCCGAGGCCGAGTTCGTCAGCCAGGTGGTGGGGGCGGTGGGATGACCGCGCGGGGCGGCCGGACGGCGGCGCGGGGCGGTCGGACGATGGCGCGGGGCGGCCGGACGGCGGTGGGGAGCGGTCGGACGGCGGCGTGGGGCGGTCGGACGGCGGCGGGAAGCGGCCGGACGACGGCGCGGGGCGGCCGGATCGTGGCGCTGCGGGCGGCCGGGCTGATCGCGCTGGGCCTCGCCGCGGCGTGGTTCATGCCGCGCCCCGGCGGGCAGACCGGCCTGGCCGGGCAGGCTGGCGAGGGCGGCGCAGAAGCTCCCCCGGTCGCCTACGAGCTGCGCTTCCCCCGGCCTCAGCAGCGCTGGATGGAGGTCGCGGTGACGGCGACAGACCTGCCGTCCGGGCCCCTGAGCATGCGGATGAGCACCGCCTCGCCCGGCCGTTACGCGAGGCACGACTTCGCGAAGAACGTGTTCGACGTGCGGGCGGCGGACGGCGCCGGCAACGCCCTCGACCCCGGCCGCTCCGCGATGGCGCGCTGGGACGTGGCGGGCCACGACGGCACCGTCCGGTTCACCTACCGCGTCTACGGCGACCGCGTCGACGGCACGTACCTGGCGATCGACGACACCCACGCCCACCTCAACATGCCGGCCAGCCTCATGTGGGGCGACGGGCTCGAGGACCGTCCGGCCACCGTGCGCTTCGAGCCGCCGCCCGGCAGCGGCTGGCGGGTGGCCACGCAGCTCTATCCGACCGGCGATCCGCTCGTCTTCACCGCGCCCAACCTGCAGTATCTGCTCGACAGCCCGGCCGAGGTGAGCGCCTTCGCGGAGCGGACGTTCACGGTCGCCGACCCCGCCGATTCCGCGTACCGGCCCGCGTTCCGCATCGCCATGCATCACAACGGCAGCGAGAGCGACCTCGACCGCTACGCTGAAGACGTCGAGCGCATCGTGCGCGAGATGGTCACCGTGTTCGGCGAGTTCCCGCGGTTCGAGACGGGCCGCTACACGTTCATCGCCGACTACCTGCCGGCGGCGTCGGGCGACGCCATGGAGCACCGGAACAGCACCGTGCTGAGCGCGCCGGCGACGCTCGCCGGCCAGCGCCGCCGCCTGCTCGGCTCGGTGTCGCACGAGTTCTTCCACGTCTGGAACGTCGAGCGCATCCGCCCCCGCTCGCTCGAGCCGTTCGACTTCGAGGACGTCAACCCCTCGGGCGAGCTTTGGCTGGCCGAGGGGTTCACCAACTACTACGGGGCGCTGATCCTGCAGCGGGCGGGGCTGGCCGCGCTGCCGGAGACCCTGGCCCGGTTCGGGTCGGCCATCGAGACGGTCGAGCGCGGCCCCGGCCGGCGCTTCCGGTCGGCGTCGGACATGAGCCGCCTCGCCCCGTTCACCGACGCCGCGACCGCCATCGACCCCACCAACTGGGGCAGCTTCTTCATCTCCTACTACACGTGGGGCGAGGTGCTGGGGCTGGGGCTCGACCTCCTGCTGCGCACCCGCGCCGCCGACGGCGTCGGCCCCGCCGTCACCCTCGACGACTACATGCGGCTGCTCTGGGAGCGGTTCGGACGGCGCGGGGCCACGACGCCGGGGGTGGTGGACCGGCCCTACACGCCGGCCGACGCCCGCGCCGCCCTCGCCGATCTGACCGGGGACGAGGCGTTCGCCCGCGAGTTCTTCGACCGCTACGTCGACGGGCACGAGGTCGTCGACTTCGCCCCGCTCTTCGAGCGCGCGGGGCTGGTGCTGCGGCCGCGGGCCCCCGGCCGCGCCTGGCTGGGCGCGCCGGCGCTGCGCTTCGAGCGCGGCGGGGCGCGGGTGGCGGCCCCGCTGCGGTTCGGGACACCGCTCCACGACGCGGGGGTGGCGCGGGGCGACCTGATCATCTCGCTGGACGGGAGGAACCTGTCGTCGCCGGCCGGGCTCGACCGCGTGCTTCGCGACCTCGGCGACCGCCGGCGGGTGACGGTTCGCTACGAACGGCGCGGCGAGCCGATGACGGCCACGGTGGAGGTCGTCCCCGACCCCGCCCGCGAGCTGGTGTCGCTCGAGCAGCTCGGTCGCCGTCCGACCGCGACCCAGGGCCGGTTCCGCGCCGCGTGGCTGGGCTCGAAGGCGGGGTTCTAGAGCGAGATGGACAGCGAAGTTCGGGATCCGGTCTGCGGAATGCGCGTGGACCCGGCAAAGAGCCGGTTCAGCCACGAGCACGACGGACAGCGGTACTACTTCTGTTGCGGCGGGTGCCACGCGGCGTTTCAGGCCGACCCGATCCGGTTCGTGGCCGCCGCCCCGTCGGCGGAGCCGGATCGCGGTGCCACGGCGGCGGCCGAGCTTCCGGCTGACAGGGCGGCGGAGACCTGGTACTCGTGCCCGATGTGCCCCGAGGTGCGCCAGCTCGGGCCGGGGGCTTGCCCCAAGTGCGGGATGGCCCTCGACGCCGAGATCGGAACGCTGGCGCCCACCGTCGAGTACACGTGCCCCATGCACCCCGAGGTCGTCCGCGACGGGCCGGGGAGCTGCCCGAAGTGCGGGATGGCCCTCGAGCCGCGGACGGTGGTCGCCGACACCGCCAACCCCGAGCTCGAGGACATGACGCGGCGGTTCCGGTGGGCCGCCCTCGTCGGCTTCCCGGTCTTCGCCCTCGCGATGGGGGAGATGCTGCTCGGCGAGCGGATGCCGGCGGCTCTCGGCCGCACCGCGTCGAACTGGGTGCAGCTTGCGTGCGCGACCCCGGTGGTGTGGTGGGCGGGGTGGCCGTTCTTCGCCCGCGCCTGGGCGTCGGTCGTCAACCGCAGCCCCAACATGTTCACCCTCATCGCCCTCGGGGTGGGGGCGGCGTACCTCTACAGCCTCGCGGCCACCCTCGCGCCCGGCCTGTTTCCCGACGGGTTCCGGATGGCCGGCGGGGTCGAGCCGTACTTCGACACCGCGGTGGTCATCGTCGCGCTCGTGCTGCTGGGGCAGGTCCTGGAGCAGCGGGCGCGCGGCCGGACGGGGGCGGCCCTGCGGGCCCTGCTGGGCCTTGCCCCGGCCACCGCGCGCCGCGTCACGGGCGGACCCGGGGAGGCGGAGGGCCGGGAGGAGGACGTGCCCCTGGCGGCGGTCGCGGCCGGCGACCTTCTGCGGGTGCGCCCCGGCGAGCGGGTGCCGGTCGACGGGGTCGTCGTCGACGGGGCCAGCGCCGTCGACGAGTCGATGCTGACCGGCGAGCCGCTGCCGGTCGAGAAGGGGCCGGACGCGCGGATCGTCGGGGGCACCCTGAACGGAAACGGCACGCTGCTCATGCGGGCCGAGCGCGTGGGCGCCGAGACGCTGCTGGCCCGCATCGTCGCCATGGTCGGCGAGGCGCAGCGCAGCCGGGCCCCGATCCAGCGCGTCGCGGACCGCGTCGCCGCCGTCTTCGTGCCGGCGGTGGTGGCGGTGGCGGGGCTCGCCTTCGCCGCCTGGTCGGTCTGGGGGCCGGAGCCGCGCCTCGCCCTCGCCCTCGTCAGCAGCGTCGCGGTGCTCGTCATCGCGTGCCCGTGCGCCCTCGGGCTCGCGACCCCCATGTCGATCATGGTGGGCACCGGCCGGGGAGCGGGGGTCGGCGTGCTCATCAGGAACGCCGAGGCGCTCGAGACCCTCGAGCGGGTGGACACGCTGATCGTCGACAAGACCGGCACCCTGACCGAGGGCCGTCCCGCGGTGGTGACCGTTCTGCCCGCCGATCCTGGCATGGCCGCCGACTTCTCGGGCGGGACCGCGGGTGCCCCCGAGGACGGGCTGCTGCGAATGGCGGCGGCCCTCGAGCGCGGCAGCGAGCACCCCCTGGCCGACGCGATCGTTCGGGCCGCCGCCGGCCGGGGTCTGACCGTGCCTGCAGCCGCCGACTTCCGGGCCGAGATCGGACGCGGGGTCCGCGGAACCGTCGACGGACGGCGAGTGACGCTCGGAACGCCGGAGCTGCTCGCGGAGGTCGGCGCCGCCGTCGCGCCCCTCGCCGCCCGCGCCGACGAGCTGCGCCGCGAGGGGCAGACGGTGGTGTTCGTGGCGGTCGGGAACGCGCTCGCGGGGTTGATCGGGGTCGCCGATCCCGTGAAGGCGACGACCCCGGAGGCGGTGCGTCAGTTGCGGGCAGAGGGGCTCGACCTCGTCATGGTCACCGGCGACAACCCGGTGACGGCCGAGGCGGTGGCGGCCCGGCTCGGCATCCGCGACGTCGTCGCCGGCGTCCTCCCCGCCGACAAGCGGCGAATCGTGGCCGAGCGCCAGGCGGCGGGCCGGGTGGTGGCGATGGCCGGCGACGGCATCAACGACGCCCCGGCCCTGGCCGAGGCGGCGGTCGGCATCGCCATGGGCACGGGGACCGACGTGGCGATGGAGAGCGCCGGCGTCACCCTCGTGCGCGGCGACCTGCGGGCCATCGCGCAGGCGCGCCGGCTCAGCCGGGCCACCATGCGCAACATCCGGCAGAACCTGTTCCTCGCCTTCGTCTACAACACCGTCGGCGTCCCGGTCGCGGCCGGGCTGCTCTATCCGTTCCTCGGCCTCCTCATCAGCCCCATCTGGGCCAGCGCCGCCATGACCCTGAGCTCGCTGTCGGTCATCGCCAACGCCCTGCGGCTCCGCCGGGTCGAGCTGTAGACGGCTCGGGCCGTCTTCATCGTAGTCCCCGAGGCTCGCCCGGCAGATCCCGCGCTGTATCCCGCCTGGAGTCCCTTCACGTTGCCGCTACCGGCCCCGGGGCTGTACCACCTGCCGCCGGCGCCTCGTACTGGTACGCGGGGTGTAGCCGGTCGGTTTCGACTGTCTTGCTCGGCAGCTTCGCGCGGGTTCGTTCCACGAGTTCGACAGGGGCCGGATGCTTGTCGAGTCCATTCAGCAACCGTTCTGCTGCCGACGTGAGCTTTCCCCCGATCCCTCGCCGGAGAGCTTCCATCCCGCCGATTGTCCGCTCGATCACAATCATCGGATCGGCGTCGTCGGTCGGGGGCCAGCACGCCAGGAGCCCGGCCTGAATCCAGCGTTCGAGGCTCACCGGGTCTGTCGTCCAGCTCGTGAATCGTTCGTCGGCGTCGTACAGGAAGGGTTCCGCCTTCACGCCCCATTCGCGGTACCGCTGGACGTCCGCCATGCGGTCTTGACCTACGGTCACCGGCCATGGGTACGCTACTGTCGAGTGTCGACCGGCTTGTCTTTCCGTGTCCGCTGGAGTGGGTCGCGGCCGCCACTCACCCCGTTGCGTGCATGTCGTCGCGGGCACCCAGGGTCGGCAGTCGTGCGATCGCCGCGCCGTGCTTCTGTTCCGCGCACCGCAGCTCGTAGAGCTTCTGGAGGTTGAGCCAGAACTCGCCCGACGTGCCGAAGAAGCGCCCCAGGCGCAACGCGGTGTCGCCGGTCACGGCGCGCCGGCCGTTCAGAATCTCGGTGATGCGGTTCACCGGCACCTCGATCCGCCGCGCCAGCTCCGCGGCGCTCATGCCGAGCGCGTCGAGGTCGTCGCGAAGCGTCTCGCCGGGATGGATGGGGTCGCGCATGGTCACGGCTCCGTCTCAATGGTAGTCGACGATTCTCACTTCGGTTGGTCCGGTGCTCCCCTCGGGCCACTTGAAGCACATCCGCCATTGGTCGTTGATGCGGATGCTCCATTGGCCCTTGCGGCGGCCCTTCAGCGCTTCCAGATGGTTGCCGGGCCTCGCCAGGTCGCCGAGGTTGGTGGCCGCGTCGAGCTGGTCGAGCTTCCGAGAGGCGGTCCGGGCGATGCCCGAGAAGGCCGCGATCCGGCGGCCCCTGTAGAACGCGTCGGTTCTCTTGTCCGAGAAGCCGACGATCACGATGTTTCCGGTCTTGCGGCAACCGGACCGCTCCGACCCCAGCGGGGGTATCCACGTTACGTCAAGCATAACGCATCGGGCTTCGCGGATCGTTGGCCCCGACCACGCAAGTGCGATCAAGCGCTCCACCGCCCGTCGGGGTCGCGCCGGACGTCGACCGCATCTAGCCGCGGGCCGGCGGCCGGGCGCCGGTGAACGACCCGATGAGCCACGACACCAGCCCCGCCGCGAACGCCCCGAGCACCGCCGAGAGAACGACGCGACGCTGAACCCGGGAAGGAGAGACGCGGCGAGGCCGAAGGCGAGGCCGTTGACGACGAAGCAGAACAGCCCAAGCGTCAGCACCGTGAACGGTAGCGTCACGAGGAGCAGCAGTGGGCGCACGACGGCGTTGACGAGCCGAGGACGAGCGCCCGGCGAGGCCGAGCGAGAAGAGGCCCTCTCGTGGCCGCGGGCGCGCTTGACGATCCGCATCCGCTCGAGACGGCGGGCGCGTGCGGTGCCGCCGGTATTCGACCTTGACACCCGTACGAACGATCTATACAAATGGTATACGCACGTTCGGCGACCGCGGGCGTGCCGGGCAGGGTGCAGGGTGGTCACATGGGGCAGGTCAATTTTCGAATGAAGGACGAGCGCCTGTCGCTCATCGACCGGGCCGCGGCGATCCGAGGGGTGACCCGCACGGAGTTCGTGCTCCGGTCGAGCGAAGCGGCGGCGATAGAGACGCTGAACGAGCGCCCCATCATCGCGCTCGACGACGAGGCGTACGACGCGTTCGTTGCCGCCCTCGATGCACCGGTGGCGCCGAACGCCCGCTTGAAGAGACAGTTGGCGCGGCGGCCGCAGTGGGAGCGATGACCGCGCCCGAGCCCATCAGCGAGCGACATGACGTCTCGCGGTTCAAGTCCGGAGCAGAGAGCCTCGATATCTGGTTGCAGCGCAAGGCCCGACTGAACGAGGCCAAGGGCGGCTCGCGGACGTACGTCGTCTGCGACCACGGCCGGGTGATCGGGTTCTACAGCCTCGCCGCCAGCTCCGTGGAACGGCAGCGAGTCTCGTCACGCGTCGGGCGGAGCATGCCCGAACCGATTCCCGTGATCCTGCTCGGCCAGTTGGCGGTGGACACCGGTTACCGTGGCCGAGGCCTGGGCGCCGACCTGTTGAGCGATGCGGCAAGGAGAGCGCTGGCGGCGGCCGACGTCATCGGTGCCCGTGCGCTCGTCGTCCAGGCGCTCGACGACGAAGCCAGGGGTTTCTACGAGCGATTCGGCTTCCGGTCGTTCTCGAGTCGCGAGCCTCTCATGCTGATTCTCCGAATCTCCGACCTGAGAGCGGCGCTGTAGGCAGACTCCCGGCGCGCCAACCGCCGTAGCGGTTCGGTCTGCCGCCCCACCGGCGGCTGGGGTGCTCCATTCGTTCCGGCGCGGGTGGCCGGCCGGTCTCGCGGTCGAGCCGCGATGCCGGTTCCCGTCGGCGGCCCGCCGGGCCGTTGAGGCCGTGGGTGCGGAGGGAACGGCGGTTCCGGTCCCGGCGTGCCCCGAATCCGGCGGCCCTCCGCGTCCCGTGCTACGGCCCGACACTGAAGTCGAAGATCTGATTGACGGCGGCGCCACCCATGTCCCCAGACACGTTACCGGCCAGAATCGGGAAGAAGCAGAACTCGCCGGCGCTGAGGTCCTGGGTCACCTCGACTTCGTAGATGCCGGGCTCCACTTCGTTGAACTCGAACGCAAGCGGCGCTGCCGGACCAAGTGCAGGCCGGCGGCCAGCAAGAGCGACGCCAGCAGGGCCAGCCACGGCGCCGGGGCAACCGGCACGACCGCGCAGGTCACCTGCCGGGTGGCGTCCGCCTGCCGATCTCTCGCCGGGTCCTGCGCGGGATGCGACGTGTCGGCGGCGCGGGAGCCGTCGGCCTCGCGGATGAAGCCCCCGCTGATCGCATTGGCGGGTATGCCCACCCCGTCCACGTCACAGTCGCCGGCCTGCACGGTATAGCTGAAGATGAGCCCGCCGGGGGGCACCTGGACGTCGGGGCGGTAGCGCGCCTCCCGCATCTCGTCGCCAATGCGCTGCGCCAGCACCGGCGCCCCGCTCACCATGACCGCCTTGTGGAACCGCGCAAACCAATAGACCTCGTCGCCGGGGCGATACATGCCGTCGGCCGGCACGAAGTAGAACGAGCTGAGTCCGAGGGCCCAGATGACGGGCGGAACGCCGAGGGAGCTGCCGTCGACCGCATAAGTGGTGGGGGTGAAGGCGCTCAGATCGACGTCGACGCCGGCCAGCGACACCTTGACCATGCGGACTTCGTCCATCGCCGCCGCGTCGTTGCCCTGCACCGGATAGAAGAACTGGGCTCGGCTGCCATTCTGGTACAAGCGCCCTTCGACCTCCCGGGTGTTCTCGCCGATGACCAGCTGTAGTACCGGATGAAGACCTGACGACGAGATCGGAACCACGGGAACGATCCGGGCTTGTATCACATCACCGCGGTGCCACGTGATTCCATCGTGGGGCTCGTCGAACCAGACATCCGACACCTGCCCCGCCGCCAGAGGCGCGGCGAAACCGCCGACCAGCACCGACAGCGTCACGCTACTGAAAGCAGACCCGAACCGTCCCATTCCCTGCGCCTCCCCTGCGCCTCCCTGATCGAGCCCGAAGAAGGTCGCCCAGCGTCGGTGCTGAGCCGCGACCGCGGACTCGTCGAGTTCCGCGGCGAGGGTCCGCAGGGTGCTCCCGGCATGCCCAGGGCTACTCCCGCGCTTCCTCATCCGGGGCGAGGCGGTCAAGGGCGCGCCGGACCCGCACCGCCGCCTCGGGCAACGACGGGCCGGTCAGGCCTTCCAGAACGATCTGCCGCGAGTCGAGCCGTACGCCATAGAAGCGCTCGTTCGCGTCGCGGTCCGCCCGCAGGGTCGAGCCGCCCAGCGTCACCCCCGCGAAGACGCCGCGGGAACGCGAGTAGCTGAGGATCTCGGCCGTCATCTGCAGGTCGGTCGATGCTTCGAGGCTGCGGCCGACCGGTCCCACCGCGGCCGCGGCGTCCCCGCCCAGCGTGAACTGGTTGCCGAGCAGGCGGTCCAGGCCGCGCCGGTTCTGGATAAGGAGGACGACGTCGGCCTCCTGTGCACCGGCCTGCAGGCCGAAGCTGCCGCCGGTCAGCGTCAGAAAAGCGGGTGGAGACCAGCGGCCCGTGTCGGTGTGCCTCGCCGACAGGAACCCGTGGCCCCGCTGGCCGCCGAAGATGAACCCGGCGCGAATCGTGGACGGAAAGACCGCGATGGCGACGGCGCGGTCGAGGAGCGCCTCGGGGATGGAGGAGTCGGGGGCCGCCATGATCTCCTGGAGGACGACGATTCCCTCGTCGAGGCGCTCCGCCTCGTCGTCGACGGCGGCGACCCTCGGCGCCGCCAGCACGACGAGGCCGGCGATGGCCGCCGCGGCCTTGGTGAGTCGCCCGAACGAGCCCGTGAACGTAGCACAGCAATGGGTCATGTCTCTGGTCGAGGTCATGTCTGTAGTCGGAGCCAACCAGCCGGTCGGTAACTGTGAGATCTCGTGCGACGCACTACTGGCGCGATATCGCTGAAGCGCTGCCGCAATCCGTCGATGGCGGCCAAGTCACGGGTCTGCCGGCACTGGTCCTTCATGGTTGTGATGCTGGCGAAACGTAGCTTGGCGTGGTGCGTGACTTCCGCAGGCGCGAGTCCGGATTGAATCAGGTAGTTTGCCTCGGCCTCGAGGTGGAACCGCACCTCCGCGTCAAGGTCAGCGGCGAAGCTCCGAGGCTGATCGAGGGTCGTCGGGAAGGAACGCAGGCGCGGAAACGGGTCGGAACCTGGAGTCCAGGACCGAGTCCCGCTCTCTTGCCGCCTCCCACATTAACCTTACAACGGCCACGCGGGCAGGCACAATACAAAGTACATTTGAGCCTGAGGGCAAAAGGCCGTCCGCCGGTAGCCGCCGGTGGCATCATCGGGCAGGTTTCGATATCGTTTTGAGCAGATGTCGATGACTGATCTTCCGCCTCTGGAGGCCTTGCGCTTCTTCGAAGCCGCCGCTCGGCATGGCAGCTTCGCGGCCGCTGCGAGGGAGTTGGGCGTCTCGGCCGCGGCCGTTTCCTACCGGGTGAAGGCCCTGGAGCGGCATCTCGGCGCGGAGCTGTTCCAGCGCTATGCGCACGGCGTGAGTCTGAACGTCCAGGGCCGCGCATACCTCAGGGATCTCGAGCGCATCTTCGCCGAGCTCCACCGGGTGACGGAACGGCGGCGCGGCCGTCAGGAAACGGAGCTGCTGAAGCTGGTGGCCATCGAGGTGGTCGCCGAAAAGTGGCTGATGCCTCTTCTCGGGGACTTCAGGACCGCCCACCCCGACATCGCCATCGAGTTCGAGGTCGACCACGGTCCCGTCGACCCCAAGCGCCGGGACTTCGACGTCTGGATCGCCTTCACCGACGAGGTGCCGCACAGCCTGCACTCGGAGAAGCTCTTCGAGGAAACGCTGTTCCCAGTCTGCAGTCCGGCGCTCCTGGCCGCGCGCGGCCGGCCACGGGAACCCCGCGATCTGAAGAGCTGGCCGCTGGTGTACGACCTGCACTGGACGACCGATTGGACGCACTGGTTCAGTCATCACGGCGTCTCTCCGGCGGACCTGTCCCGGGCTTCGGGCTTTCGTCTCTATACGATGGTCGTCCAGGCCGCGGTCGACGGGCTCGGGGTCGCCCTGGGACACTCGGTGATGATCGCGCGGGAGCTCAATCAGGGCGCACTGGTCGCCCTGTTCGACTCGCCGGTGGCGGCACCCGCCCCGTACCTCCTGGTCATCGCGCCGCACTCGCGCGGCAAGCCAGCCGTGAAGGCCTTTCGGGACTGGCTCCTCGGACACGCCCCAAGGAACTCACCCGCGACGTGAGGGCGGCGCAGTCAGGATGGTGTGGGTCCGCACTGCTGAGGACAGTTCCCTTGAGATTCCCGAGTCTGCGATCGGCGCTGTTGTTCGTGGGTGCCGTCTGGGCGGGTCTTGCCGCCGACGCGGTGGGGCAGGGGAGCGCTGCGTCGGATCGGGCGGCGCTCGAGGCGCTCTATCGTGCGACGGGAGGCGACAGCTGGACAGACAACACCAACTGGTTGAGCGCCGCGCCGCTCGGAGACTGGTACGGGGTCGAGACGAACGAGCAGGGCCGCGTCTCACGCTTGCGCCTCGGTAGGTGGGTCGAGAGCGAGGGCAGACACGTCGGCAACGGGTTGATCGGGTCGCTGCCGGCCGAGCTCGGGACGCTGTCCCGTCTGCAGTGGCTGGAGATCGGGGGCAACCGGGGGTTGACCGGGCACATCCCGGCGGCGTTGGGCAATCTGGCCGAGCTCGAAGGGGTGGGTCTCCAGGCGAACTGGTTGACGGGTTCGATCCCGGCGGCGCTGGGAGGTCTATCCAGCCTCGGGTGGCTTGCACTGGACCGGAACGCACTGACGGCTCCGTCCCCGCCGAAATCGGCAACCTGGTCGGCCTTGACGTTCTGAGCCTGTATGGCAACCTGCTGAGCGGGCAGGTTCCTGCCGAGCTGGGAAGTCTCACCGGCCTGCTGAACCTGGACCTCGGCGGCAATGAACTGAGCGGTCCGCTTCCTTCGACCGTGACCCGCCTGTCGTCTCTCGGCCGGCTGCAACTCGACGACAGCGGCCTGTGCGTGCCGGACACGGCCGCCGCGCGGGCGTGGCTGGCGACCATCGAGGATTTCATGGGGGTTGTCTGCGACGGGGCGTCGTCGCCGGCTTTCGAGCGCGTCGTCACGCTGGCCGGGCTCGGTGGTGGGTTCGATGAGGTAGCCGCGGTCGCCGATCTCGACGGCGACGGCCGCGACGACGTCCTGGTGGCCGAGTACCTGCAATACAACGTCGGTACGCCTGAGGAGCGCTTGACGAAAGCGCCGCTGCACGTGTTCGTTGGCGAGGAGGACGGAAGCTTCAGGCACACGCCGGGGCTGGTCGAAGGCAGGATCGACGTGCGCACGCCGATCGTGATCGCGGACGACTTCAACGGTGACGGCCGAGCCGACCTTGCGGTCTTCGACGCCGGCGTCTACGTGGCCGACGGGGTGGGTGGATACGGCAATCCGCCGCAGTTGCTCCTGAGCAGTCGGGATGGCCGCCTCCGGCCATCGGACGCGCTGGCGGACGCGGTCAGGCGCCAGCACGAGTCGAGGCCGGAACCCCGTTACTCCGGACCCGCCGACCTCCACGTCAAGACGGCGGCGTCAGGCGACATCGACGGCGACGGCGATATCGACCTGTGGGTCGAGAGCTCCGGCGGCGCCAACGTCATCGGTCATTTCACGGTGAACAACGGAGACGGGACCTTCACGATCGACCCCGATCGCGCTCCCTACGAGCTGCTTCACAACCCGCCTCCGGAGTTCTGGCGGCATGTGGGGAATGCCCTCGTGGACGTGGACAGCGACGGTGACCTTGACCTCGCGCTCGGACAGATCCGCGATTTCGACCCGACCCACGTCAATCAGTTCAGCATCGTCCTCGTGAACGACGGCACCGGACACTATTCGACACGCATCGAGCTGCCGCACCCGGCGTTTTACGACGGATACACGTCCGTGCCGTCGCTCACGCACTTCGACGTCAACGCCGACGGGTTCCAGGACCTGCTGCTCATGCACGAGCGGAACGGCGATACACTGCCCGACGTGATTGAGCACACGGGCCGTTATGTCCAGGTGCTCGTCAACCGCGGCGGGACGTCGTTCGTGGACGAGACTCCCGCCCGGATGGGCGATCAGAGCGCCACGACGCCGGAGCGCGACTCGAACGGCGACCCCTTGCACAACGTCTCGACGCGCATGCCGAGGATGCACGACGTCGACCGCGACGGCTGCGCGGACCTGGTCATGTGGCGAGTCAACGCGAACGTGCGCACCGAATCGCCCCTGGTTTATCAGAACGACGGGAGTGGCCGGTTCCAGGCGATGTCTCCCGTTGCGTTCGCCGGGTCGGATCGCTATTTCGGGTTCAACGCCGTGCCGGCCAACGCAAACGGCGACATGGCGATCGACTTCGTGGTTCCGCAGCGCCACGCGGGACCCGACGGCCTTTACGGCACGGCGGACGACCTCGCCATGCTCGTGACGCTGCTGAACACCACGCCCCCCGTCCCCATCCGCTGTGCCGACCCGGGGAACCGGCCGCCGGCGCCGGCGGGAACCCTGCCGAACCGGACTCTGGCGCCGGACGGCATGCTGACCGTGGACGTGTCGCGGGCGTTCGTGGACCCGGACGGCGACCCCTTGACCTACGTGGTGTCGTCGTCGGCCCCGGGGGTGGTGGCGGCAAGCGCGGCGGGCGCCCGGGTGACGCTGACGGCGGCGGGGGAGGGCACGGCGACGATCCGGGTGACGGCGACCGACCCGGGGGGGCTGAGCGCCATCCAGTCGTTCACGGTGACGATGTCGACGACGGTGTCGGTGGCGTTCACCGATGACCCGCTCCAGCCTGGGGTGACGCCGGTCAGGGCGGTCCACTTCACGGAGCTCCGGACACGGATCGACG
Source organism: Vicinamibacterales bacterium (assembly GCA_965207675.1). Classification (GTDB taxonomy): domain Bacteria; phylum Acidobacteriota; class Vicinamibacteria; order Vicinamibacterales; family UBA8438; genus JAJEEA01. The sequence goes on along the minus strand of CBDBMY010000010.1, from coordinate 25,738 downwards.
CCCTGCGGAGCGCAGCGGGTCTGCTGCGGTTCTCCTGGACCGACCCGGTTCTGCAAGTGGGCGTGACGCGGGTCCGGCGCGTGCACCTGCTCGAACTGCGGGCGGCGCTGGCCGAGGCGTACGGAGCGGCGGGGCGGGCGGCGCCGCGCTGGACGGACGCGTCGCCGGCGGCGGGGTCGACCCCGATCCGGGCGGCGCACCTGACGGAGCTTCGCGCCGCGGTGCTGGCGTTGGAGTGAGGCCCTGATTCCGGGTCCCGCGGCCGCGATTTCACCTTCTCAGAATCCCGGCGCCCGAGGCTATCCCATAACCCGCGGTTCGGGGCTTGATCCCCGCTCGGCCGGCGTGGTCCGGACGGCGGGGTCGGGGTCGACAGGGGAATGCTGGCCGGACACGAGTCCGGCCCTCCATCCCGTCGAGGTCGACTCGACGCCGGCAGTCGCCTGGCCGCGACAGCGCCGCGCCCTGACCGGAACTTGCCGCAGCGCGGGCAGGCTCGGGGAAGCACACGGGCGACCTCCCGCGGCTGATCAGGTCGGCGAGGGTCGACCTTGGCCGGGAAACACTCACCGCCGCGGGTAGGGGATTGCGCCAGGAGTGACGTTCTTGAGGCGGCGCGGCCTACAGCACCCCCGCTGGGCGGACTGCGGCAGGGCGGACCGGGCCGCCTTGGGTCGGATAACGGGGGGCTACGTTAACTGCGATCTCGGCGATCAACGGGCGTGGTCCCGACGGCGGGTCGACAGGGGAGTGCTGGCCCGGGCACGCGTCGGTGGTTGACTGTCGGGGCAGGAGCATCGATCGTGGTGCTACAACGGCTCCCCCGGTTGCTGGCCCCCGGCTGAGCTTGGGGAGCGCATTCCGGCTAAGCTTCATTTTTCCTCAGAGACAGTTGAATCATGTTCTTTACCCTCGTCGCTCAAAGGTCGTATGATGCCGCGTCTCTTGCGGCTGCGGTGGCGTCGGGTGAACTTGATTGAGCCTCGGCGTGGCTTTCCAACTGCTCTTCGCGAACGGCCTGGAGTGAGAGGGGCCCCGCCGGGTGGACAGGTTTCTGGAGACCGAGGGGGATCCTCGGCCTGTTTGCGGAGCTGCAAGCAACGGCGCTACGCGGTGGGGCGGGCCGGCTGAAGGGACTTGCGCATGTTGGGTGCTGTTGCCGTCTGGGCGGGTCTGGCCGCCGCCGCGGCTGGGCAGGGAAGCACTGCGGCGGATCGGACGGCGCTCGAGGCGATCTACCGCGCGACGGGCGGCGACGACTGGACGAACAACACCAACTGGTTGAGCAACACACCGCTTGAGGATTGGTACGGCGTCGAGGTGACCGACGGCCGCGTTACCCGGCTGCGCCTCGGGGGCTGGGACGGGATCGCACAAAGACACGTCGACAACGGGTTGACCGGGTCGCTTCCCGCCGAACTCGGGAATCTCTCCCAGTTGCGGTGGCTGGAGATCGGGGGCAACAGCGGCTTGACCGGCAGCATCCCGGCTGAGTTAGGCAATCTGGCCAGCCTCGAATCGCTGAATCTCCAGTCGAACTGGCTGACGGGTTCTATCCCCGCCGCGTTGGGGCGCCTGACCGAGCTTGAGTTCCTCGTCCTCGGGGGTAACGCGCTGACCGGCTCGATTCCGGCCGAGCTGAGCAACCTCAGCAGGGCTCGCTTGCTGGAGTTCTATGGCAACCCGCTGACCGGGCGGCTTCCACCCGAGTTCGGGAACTTGACCAGTCTGACCCATCTGGATCTCAACTACACGATGCTGAGCGGGCCGCTTTCCGAGACCCTGACCGGTTTATCGGCTCTTGAGCGGTTTGATGTCGACGGTAGCGGTCTGTGCGTGCCCGACACGGCGGCCATGCAGGCATGGGTGGCCGCGATCGCCGACTTCAGGGGCGCTGTCTGCGAAGGGTCGGCGAGCTTCTCGCGCGTGGCCACGCAGCTCGATCTCGGCCGAAACGATTCCGTGTTCGCCGTCGCGGATCTCAACGGTGACGGTCGTGACGACGTCCTCGTGGGCGTATATCTGGAGTACAACGTTGCGGCATCCGAACGACTGACGAAGGCGCCGCTACACGTGTTCGTCGGCGAGGACGACGGGAGCTTCAGGCACGCGCCGGGGCTGGTCGAAGGCAGGATCGACGTGCGCAGGCCGATCGTGGTCGCGGACGACCTCAACGGTGACGGCCGAACCGACCTCGCGGTCTTCGACGCCGGCGTCTTCGTGTTGTCGGAGCTGAACGGATACGGCAATCCGCCGCAGTTGTTCTTGAGCAGTCCGGACGGCCGGCTGCGCCCGTCGCAGGCGCTGGCGGACGCAGTGAGGCGCGAGCACGAGCGGAATCCTCAGGGGCCAGCCAAGGGAATCTCCGGCCCCGCCGACCTGCATCTCAAATCGGCGACGTCGGGTGACATCGACGGCGACGGCGACATCGACCTGTGGGTCGAAAGCACCGGCGGCGCCAACGTCTTGAGTCACTTCATGGTGAACAACGGCGACGGGACGTTTGCGATCGAGGTCGCCCGAGCGACCGACGAGGTGCTGCGCAACAATCCTCCGGAATACTGGCGGCACGTCGGGAACGCTCTTGCGGACCTGGACAACGACGGCGACCTCGACCTCGCGCTCGGCCAGATCCGCGATTTCGACCCGACCCACGTCAATCAATTCAGCATCGTCCTCGTGAACGACGGCACCGGACACTATTCGACACGCATCGAGCTGCCGCACCCGGCGTTCTACGACGGATACACGTCCGTGCCTGCGCTCACGCACTTCGACGTCAACGGAGATGGGTTTCAGGACCTGCTGCTCGTGCACGAGCGGAACGGCGATACGCTGCCCGACGTGATTGAGCACACGGGCCGCTATGTCCAGGTGCTCGTCAACCGGGACGGGACGTCGTTCGTCGACGAGACTCCCGCCCGGATGGGCGATCAGAGCGCCACGACGCCCGAGCGGGGCCCGGACGGCAAGGCGCTGCACAACGCTGCGACGCCGAGGATGCACGATGTCGACCGCGATGGGTGCGCCGATCTGGTCACACAAGGCAACGTCGACGTGCGCACCGAATCGCCGCTCGTGTACCGCAACGACGGAAGTGGCCGGTTCGAGGCTATGTCTCCCGTGCCGTTCGTGGGATCGGGCCGCTATTTCGGGTTCGGCGCTGTGCCTGCCGACGTGAACGGCGACGGCGCGATCGACTTCGTGTTCCCGCTTCACAACAACGGTCCTGACCGCGAATACGGCACGGCCGACGACTTCGCGATCCTCGTGACGCTGCTGAACACCACGCCCCCCGGCCCCATCCGCTGCGCCGACCCCGCGAACCGGCCGCCGGCGCCGGCGGGGACCCTGCCGAACCGGACTCTGGCGCCGGACGGCACGCTGACCGTGGACGTGTCGCGGGCGTTCACCGACCCTGACGACGACGCCTTGACCTACACGGTGTCGTCGTTGGCCCCGGGGGTGGCGGCGGCAAGCGCCGCGGGCGCCCGGGTGACGCTGACGGCCGTGGGGGAGGGCAGGGCGACGATCCGGGTGACGGCGACCGACCCCGGGGGGCTGAGCGCCATCCAATCGTTCACGGTGACGGTGTCGACGGCGGTGTCGGGGTCCTTCACCGACGACCCGCTCCAGCCTGGGGTGACGCCGATCAGGGCGGTCCACTTCACGGAGCTCCGGGCGCGGATCGACGCCCTGCGGAGCGCAGAGGGTCTGCCGCGGTTCTCCTGGACCGACCCTGTCCTGCGGGCGGGTGTGACGCGGGTCCAGCGCGTGCACCTGTTCGAGCTGCGGTCGGCGCTGGCCGAGGCGTACGGAGCGGCGGGTCGGGCGGCCCCGCGCTGGACGGACGCGTCGCCGACGGCGGGATCGACCCCGATCCGGGCGGCGCACGTGACGGAGCTCCGCGCCGCCGTGCTGGCGCTGGAGTGAGAAGTCCCCGCTGGGCGGGCTCCAGGAAGGCCCTCGAGGATGACGACCAGGTCCGCGACGAGCTCGGCGTCCACAATGTGCTGGAGGCGGTACGCCGCCTCGCCCAGGACCTCCATCAGCCCGAACACCCGCGGGCCGGGGCACTCCGCAGCCTCCGACGCCCGGCTCCGACGGCCGGTCGACACGACCCTTGGCCGCCTACCCTCGCCGAGTTGCACGACCAGGGCTCGGTCGTCGGCGAGCGTCTCGCCGTCGGTCCCCGAGTCCCGGGGGCAGCGCGGTCGTCGGACCTTGCTGCCGTCCCCCCCTACTGGGTCGGAATAAGGGGGGTTCTGTCAACCGGCCGGGGCGGGGGAGTCCCTGCTCAGAGGGCGCCGGACCCGTCACGCCGAAGGTTGCGTAGCGGTCGAGCGTCGAGCAGCAAGCACCAGCCCGAGCGTTCAACGGCGGCCGATGAGGCGGCGCATGGCGTCCACGCGACCGCCGGGACATACTCCCCAAGCGCCCGGACTGGCAGACGTGACGGCGGCTCGGGCCAAGTCACGGGTCACGCCCGGCGACACGCAGCCACCCCGCGGTCCGACGCCCCGAGGCGGGGCACGAGCATCCAGCCGATCCGGGCCGGACGCGCGCCACGGGGAGAGGCGGCGCGGTCGGTGGCCGGCGGCGCGACCCGCAGCACTCCCGCTGGGCGCGGCAGGGCGGACCTGGCCCGCCCTTGGGTCGACTTCGGTTAACTTGTAGCGGTGATCACTTGCACGCGTCGGGGTCGTGCTTGGGGGGAGCGCAGCTGTGAGAACGATGTCGACGTTCTTCTTGGCGGTCGTTGCCGTCTTGATGGGTCTTGCGGCTGAAGCAGTTGCGCAGCGGAGCGCCGCGACGGACCGGGCAGCGCTGGAGGCGCTCTATCGCGCGACCGGCGGCGACGGCTGGACCGACAACACCAACTGGCTGACGGACGCGCCGCTCGGGAACTGGTTCGGGGTCGAGGCGGGCGAGGACGGCCGGGTCACCGGGCTGCGCCTCGGCGGCTGGGTCGAGACGGCCCGGGACTCATCGGTAACGGGTTGACGGGAACGCTGCCGGCCGAGCTCGGTGCGCTGTCCGAGTTGCGGTGGCTGGAGATTGGAGGCAACCGGGGGTTGACGGGGCCCATCCCGGTGGAGTTGGGCGATTTGGCCAATCTCGAGTCGCTGATCCTGCAGACGAACCGGTTGATGGGTGCGGTCCCGTCGGAGCTGGCGCAAGTGGCCGACCTGAGAGGACTCTTGCTCGGGAACAACCCGCTGAGTGGTCGAGTTCCACCCGAATTGGCGAACTTGGTCAACCTCACGGCCTTGGATTTCCGTAACACCATGTTGAGCGGTCCGCTCCCCGAGAGCCTCACCCGTTTGACCGCCCTCGACTGGTTGCCGCTTGAGGACAGCGGCCTGTGCGTACCGGATACGCCCGGCGCACGAGCTTGGTTGGCCTCGATCTCCGAATTCAAGGGAGCGATCTGCGTCGGGCCGCCGGACTTCTTGCGCGTCGTCACAGTGCCCGGTCTCGGCGCGCTCAATGCCGTGCACGCCGTCGCGGACTTGAACGGGGACGGGAGGGACGACCTCCTCGTGGGAGAGGACCAGGAATACAACGTCGATGTGCCCGAGGAACGGTTCACGAGAGCGACGCGACGCATCTTCGTCGGCGAGAGGGACGGCAGCTTCACTTACGCACCGGAACTCGTCGAAGGGACCATAGACGCGCGCCATCCGATCGTGGTCGCCGACGACTTCAACGGCGACGGACGGGCCGACCTCGCGGTCTTCGACGGCGGCGTCTACGTGGTCGCGCAGAGCATCGGAGTAGGCAATCCGCCGCAGCTGTTCCTGAGCGGCCGGGACGGCCGGCTTCGGCCGTCGGACGCGCTGGCGGACGCGGTCAGACGCGAGCACGAGATGCGGCCGGACCCTCGCTATTCCGGGCCGGCCGACCTCCATCTCAAGTCGGCGACGTCGGGCGACATCGACGGCGACGGCGACGTTGACCTGTGGGTCGACAGCATCGGCGGGGCCAACGTCTCCAGCCACTTCATGGTGAACAACGGAGACGGCACGTTCACCGTCGACGAGGCTCGCGCGCCGCCCGCGCTGCGCTACAACTGGCCGGAAGCTTGGTATCACTTGTCTGGACACCTGGTGGACCTGGACGGCGATCTCGACCTTGCGCTAGCGCAGAACCGCGGCCGCGACCCAGGCCCTGCCCTTGCGGCTGGACTTCGTAAATGCGTGCAAGGTCATCCGAATTCGTCCCGCAGTTCGAACGCGAAGGTCATGGCGACGCAGCTGGGTGTAGCCATGCCACAGGACCGGGCGGGTCGCGCTTGCGAGCCAGCCGCCGACGGGCACCAGACCGACGGCTTCAGAGGTTGCGCGGGCGCCGCGATCCTGAAAACAGCGAGTCCGTAGCGGGGGTCTCGCCGAGCTGACTCAACTGGATTCAACGGATGGCGATGGCCCGGAGACGGCCGTGTGGTGCCGCAGCCGGACTCGGAAGTACTCTTCGGCGCCAGCGCAGGGCGTACCAGCTTGCGACGGCGCTGGTCACCCGCATCTGGTCACAGGAACCACTCCAGCGTTGACCGCGCATGGACGCATCGACCGGCTCGGCGCCGGGACACGGCAACGTCACCGGCTGGTAGCGCAGGGTCAACGCGGCGTCGCGCTTCGCCCGGCCGTCCTTGGCGGGCTGTTTGCTGGCCTTCACCCGCGCGCTCAGCTCGACCGTTCGTCGAACAGACGGCGCGAGACGGCCGGCTTCGGCCGTCTTCTCCCGGCCGAGGACGCGGTCGACCTTCGCCCGCACCAGCAGGTCGACGCGGGGCGTGCGCCCGGCGCTCGACGAACAGGTCGAGGAAGTCGGCCTCGCGGTCCATCGTGCACACGACCCGGGTCGCTCGGCCGCCTCCGCGCAGTCGCGACCCAACGGAACGACTTCCGCTCCTTGCGCGGCTTCGGCCGGCCTTTCTCCTCGGGACGGGGCGCGTCGAACGCGGCGCGCAGGACGCCCAGCGCCACGCCGTCGGTATTGACCGCCAAGGTCGTCTGCAGATCCAGGCCGCGGGCCACGGCGCCGGTCTGATTCGAGCCGATGACTCCGTGGCCTCGGTCCGGCTCCGCCGGGTGAAGTTCAGGCGGGTGCCGTCCTGGATGCACAGCACCGTCATCGCCCGCATCCGCCGCAGCGTGCGCTCGCGATGGGGGGCGAGAATGTTCTCGGGCGCTCTCGGCGGGCTGGTCGACAGCCGGTAATCGTTCGGCGACGGCAGACGCTCAGTTGCCGCGCCCCGCCGAACTCGTGGATGCCGGGAGCCCGTCGCCGACCTCGAGCAGCCACGCCCGGCACGCCGGCGGGGCCAACGCCCTTGCGCGTCCGATGCCGCGTGCGTCCGGTCCTGGCGCCCGCGCCCGCAGGTCACCCACGCGGACCCAGTTCGCGGCCCGAAGGCTCGCCCCCGTCTTCGGTCTCGTCGACGAACGCTCGCGATAGCCGTAGAGGCGCGCCGCACCGACCGCCCGGGCGGCCCGGCCCACGTGAGAGGCCAGATTGCGGCACGCGACGCCGGGGCGCGCAACCGGCACAGGCCCACAACTGGCGCCCGGAGCCTACCAGATCTTGAGGACCGACAAACGGTCACTTGCGCTTCCAGGACCACCCGCACCAGCGCCAAGTCCCGGACCTCGCCGACCGTGGCCGGCAGTCAACGCCGGAGCCACCGGCTCGCACCGCCGCGGGACGGCCGGTCCCGCGGCAGACCTGGACAACGACGGCGATCTCGCCTTGCGCTCGCAGAACGCCGCGGCCGCGACCCAGCTAGCCAGCGCGGTAGCCCGAGCTAGCATCAACCAAGCGGGTCCAGCATCGTTCTGATCAACGCGACGGCACCGGCAAACTACCCGATCAACGACGGCACGCATCGAGCTACCGCGGCCCGCTTTCGCTGCCGGCTTCACGTCGGTCGTAGGGCAGGCGCATTTCGACGTCAACGCCGACGGGTTCCAGGACCTGCTGCTCGTGCACCCTCGAAACGACGATGGTCCGCCGGACGTGATTCCGTGGACGGGTCGCTACGTTCAGGTGCTCATCAACCGCGGCGGGACGTCGTTCGGCGACGAGACGCGCCGGTGGATGGGCGATCAGAGCGCCACGACCGCAGAGCGCGATGCGCACGGCGACTTCTTGTACAACGCCGCCGAGCCGGTGATGCGCGACGTCGACCGCGACGGCTGCGCGGATCTCCTGATGTTACGAATCCGCGGTTCGGTGCACGCCGAGTCGCCGCTCGTGTACCGCAACGACGCAAGCGGCCGGTTCCGGGCGATGTCTCCCGTGCCGTTCGTCGGATCGTCCCGCTACTTTGGGGGCGGCGCCGTGCCTGCCGACGTGACCGGCGACGGCGCGATCGACTTCGTGGTCCCTCATCACAACAACGGTCTCGCGATGCTCGTGACGCTGCTGAACATCACGCCCCCCGGCCCCATCCGCTGCGGCGACCCGGCAAACCGGCCGCCGGCGCCGGCGGGGGCCTTGCCGAACCGGATTCTGGCCCCGGACGGCACGCTGACCGTGGACGTGTCGCGGGCGTTCGCGGACCCGGACGGCGACGCGCTGACGTACACGGTGTCGTCGTCGGCCCCGCGGGTGGTGGCGGCCCGCGCCGCGGGCGCCCGGGTGACGCTGACGGCGGTGGGAGAGGGCACGGCGACGATCCGGGTGACGGCGACCGACCCGGGGGGGCTGAGCGCCATCCAATCGTTCACGGTGACGGTGTCGACGACGGTGTCGGTGCCGTTCACCGATGACCCGCTCCAGCCTGGGGTGACGCCGGTCAAGGCGGTCCATTTCACGGAGCTCCGGACGCGGATCGACGCCCTGCGGAACGGAGCGGGTCTGCTGCGGTTCTCGTGGACCGACCCGGTCCTGCGGGCGGGGGTGACGCGGGTCCGGCGCGTTCACCTGCTCGAGCTGCGGTCGGCGCTGGCCGAGGCGTACGGAGCGGCGGGTCGGTCGTCGCCGTCCTGGACGGACGCGTCGCCGGCGTCGGGGTCGACCCCGATCCGGGCGCTGCACGTGACGGAGCTTCGCGCCGCGGTGCTGGCGCTGGAGTGAGAAGGTCCCTCGATTTCCGGTTCCGCGGCCGCGAGTTCGTCCCTCTCTGCAATCTTGGCGGCCGAGTCCACGGTTCGGGGGCAGAGCCGCTTTCTTCGAAGGGACCTCCTTCAGGGCAGGCTGAAGGTCTGCCGCTCCCCGGCGACGCGCAGTTCTCGCTCTCCTTGGGTCGGATAAGGGGGGATTGTGTTAACTCGCCGGTCCGCCGCCGGACGGGCGGCGGCGGCGGAACTCCGCGGAGCTCGTTGACTCCTCGCCGCCCCGCCCGTGATAGGTTTCTCTCCGAAAGCCAGGAGGAGCCATGAAGACCATTGCCGGCTCGGCGCTCGTTCTCGGCGCGTTCGTGTGCCTGTCGGCGCCGGCCGCGGCGCAGACGCTGGTGGGCGCTCTGGCGATCGATGAGGGCCAGGGCGACCAGTACGGCTGGGCGGTGGACTACGAGACGGCGGGCACGGCGGGCCAGCGCGCGCTGTCGGAGTGCGGCTCGGGGTGCTCGGTGGTGCTGACGTTCGAGCGGTGCGCGGCCTACGCGGCCGACCAGGACGCGGGCAGCACGGTGTACGGGTGGGCGGAGTCGTACGACTCGTCGGCCGGCGCGCGGCAGCGGGCCCTAGCCGAGTGCGGCTCCCGGGGTTCTGGGTGCACGGTTCGGGTGTGGGGCTGCAACGGACCGGTAGTCGAGGAAGGGCTGGGTCTGGACCGTGCGGCGCGTCGCCAGGTTCAGGAAGGCCTGCAGGCTGCAGGGTTCGACCCGGGTGGCGCCGACGGGATGTTCGGGCCACGGACTAGGGCTGCGATCCGGAGCTGGCAGACGTCCCGGGGAACTCGTGCGACGGGCTACCTGGACGGCGCGTCGGTGGCGGCGCTGCGTCTATCGGTGGCGGGGCAGCCGACGTTCCGGGAGCGGTCGCCGGCGGGCGCGGCCGCGACGCCGGGCGCGGCCCCGGCTGCGCCGCCTGCGGTTTCCGCTGCGCAGCAGCAGCCTCCGGCGGCCAGCGCGGAGGAGCTCGTGTTCTGGCAGTCGATCGCGGACAGCACGAACCCGGCGGAGTTCGAAGCGTACGTGGCGCAGTTCCCGAACGGTGTGTTCCGGTCGCTGGCGGAGGCGCGGCTGGCGGCGCTACGGGCGCCAGCGAACGATCCACCCGCAGCGGTCGGCCGCCCTGCTGGCGGCGCGGGCTCGCCGGCAACCGGCTCCCGGGTGTTCGGCGGCGGTGGCGCGTCGTTCGGAGGCGCGGCCGGTGTGGACGCGCCGCGGCGTCCTGGGGACGTTTTCCGTGACTGCGCGGAGTGCCCGGAGCTGGTCGTGGTTCCCGCGGGTACGTTCACGATGGGTTCTCCGTCGTCGGAGCGGAGTCGGTCGGGGTCTGAGGGTCCGCAGCATCGAGTGACGATACCGTCGGCGTTTGCGGTTGGAGTGTATGAGGCGACGTTCTCGGAGTGGGACGAGTGCGTCTTGGCCGGGGGTTGCGGCGAGTATCGGCCGGATGACGGTGGTTGGGGCCGTGGGTCGCGCCCTGTGACGGGCGTGAGTTGGGAGGATGCGCAGGCGTACGTGCGATGGCTGTCTGCTCGCACGGGGGCGTCGTACCGGTTGTTGAGCGAGTCGGAGTGGGAGTACGTGGCGCGAGCGGGCACGAGGACGCCGTACTGGTGGGGCGATTTTCGCAGGCGGGAGAACCGGGCGAATTGCCGCAACTGCGGAGGCCGTTGGGACGGCGCAAGAACGGCGCCTGCGGGTTCGTTTTCGCCGAACGACTTTGGCGTTCATGACGTGCTGGGCAACGTGTGGGAGTGGGTAGGGGACTGCTGGCACGACGACTACGCGGGTGCACCCTCGGACGGTTCCTGGTGGACCCGGGGGGGAGACTGTAGCCGTCGTGTGTTGCGCGGCGGTTCCTGGCTCAACGATTTTAGGCGCCTCCGCTCTGCCGTCCGCGAGAGGGCCGGCGCCCGGCGTCGGGTCGTCACCGTCGGTTTTCGCGTGTCGAGGACGCTGGATTAGGGGCGCCGGGCCCCGGTCGCCGTTTTCCGCGAGATTTCGGCGGTCTCCGTTCCTCGGCGGCCGTCCTTTCGCGTTCGTCGTCGAGCGCGCCCAAGGCTATCCCATAACCCCCTTTATGGGATAGCCTCCCCCCTGACCCACCGGATCTTGCTTTTTGAACCATCGTTCACTAACATGTCGAAAGACATGAGCGCTAGAAATCGTCCCAACTTCAACACCGAGAGCAGGTTGACCCCGAACGGCGGGGGAGCCGCGGGGGAGCGGCCCGGATCGGCTCCGAACGGGACCGCGCGGAGGCCTGCGAGGTCATCGAGAGCGGGGGTTCGGAGGTTCTTCGCCCCCGGAACGCCCGCCTCGGCCGCGGCGGCCCCGGGCCGGTCCGGAGGTCTGCCGGCCGACGTCGACGAGCTCGTCGCGCCCCTCGGCTGCTCGGACCGCGCCGCCGGCGTCGAGGCCGTCGAGGTCGCCGCGGCCGCGCCCGCCGCCGGCGTCGAGACGGAGGCCTCCAGCCGGCCCGAAACCGTCGCCGCCGCCGGCCCCGACGTCGAGCCGGACGCACAACCGGCCAGGCGCGGCCACAGGCGCGTCGGACGGCGGATCGACGTCCGGGCCGACGTCGCCCGCGCGAACCCGTCCACGCCGCCGCCGGACGGCACGGCAGCCACCTGGCGCTGAGGACCTGCACGGTGCCCGCGAAGCCCCGGTGGCTCCTCGCCATCCCCGACGCCATCAGCCAGCTCGAGCAGCTCGACCGGCCCCTGCTCACGCGGCGCGACATCGAGCGGCTCTTCGGCGTCGGCAAGGTGCGCGCCGCCGCGCTCATGAAGACCTTCGGGGCCGAGCTCGTCGGCAACCAGAGGACCCTGCCGCGGACGAAGCTCCTGCAGCAGCTCAAGAAGCACCGCGGCCGGGCCGCGTTCCGCGTCGAGGAGGAGAGACGCGCGCGCCTGGTCGCCGAGCTCCAGCAGGCCCGGCTGACCGGGTACCGGTTCAAGGTGCCCGCCGAGACCATGAGCGCGAAGCTGGCGGACCTGCCCGAGGGGGTGTCGGTCGAGCGCGGCCGGATCGAGGTGCGGTTCGACGGGGCGGAGGACGCCCTGGCGCGGCTGTACTCGCTGGCCCAGGCGCTCGGGAACGATCTCGGGCGGTTCCAGGCGCTCGTCGGTCGTTGAGCCGGCGGGGGAGAGGTGGTGACGGAATGACGACCGAGGCTCTGGTGCCGGCGGCTGCGGAGCCGGCGATCGCGACGGGCGGGGGAGGGAGATCGTCCTGCCGCAGGTGATCGTCGACGCGGGGCCGTCGGCGGTGGCGCGGTTCCTGGAGTTCTTCGCGGGGCGGATCGCGAACGCGCAGGACGCGGGCGGCGTACGGGCGGGCGGTGGGGCAATTCCTCGGGTGGTGCGAGGCGCGAGGCCTCGGGCTGCGCGACGTCTCGCCGCTCCACGTGGCCGCCTACATCCGGACGCACCCCGGGTCGGCCCCCACGGTGAAGCAGCACCTGGCCGCGATCCGCATGCTCGGCGACTGGCTCGTCGTCAGCCAGGTCCTCCCGGTGAACCCCGCGGCCGCGGTGCGGGGGCCGAAGCACGTCGTCACCAAGGGGGCGACGCCGGTGCTCTCGCCGGCGGAGGCGAGGAAGCTCCTCGAGTCGATCGACACGGGCGCCCTGGCCGGGCTCCGGGACCGGGCGCTGCTCTCGGTCATGCTCTACAGCTTCGCGCGGGTGAGCGCGGTGTTGGGGATGCGGCGGCAGGACTACTTCGGGCAGGGGAGCCGGGGCTGGTTGAGGCTCCACGAGAAGGGCGGGAAGCGGCACGACGTCCCGGCCCACCACCGGGCGGCGGCTGCCCTCGACGCCTACGTCGAGGCGGGCGGACTCGAGGAGCCGAAGGCGGCGCTCTTCCAGACCGTCGACCCGGCGGGGCGGCGGCTGACGGGCCGGGCGCTCGATCGGCGGCTCGTCCTGGCGATGATCAAGCGGCGCGCCGCGGCCGCGGGGCTGCCGCCCTCGACGTGCTGCCACACGTTCCGGGCGACGGGGATCACGGCGTATCTGTCGAACGGGGGGACGCTTGAGCGCGCGCAGCAGATCGCGGGTCACGCGTCTCCGAAGACGACGAAGCTCTACGACCGGACGGCGGATACGGTGACGCGCGTGCAACAACCCGGCGGGCCGGTCACCCACTACGGCATCGTGACCGAGATGCCGTCCCGGGTTCGAGCGGGCCGACCTGGCCTCGGACCTGCAGCGCCGGTGCTCCGTCTCACCTGGACGGCCGATCCCCCCGAGCAGTGACCGGCGCTACGGCCTCCCCGGTCGCCGCGCCCGGGGCAGGCGCTCCGTGGGCGTCCGTTCGTCTCCAGCGTCGTCGTCCAGACCGGGGGCCGCTCGCCGCCGCTTCGTCCAAGACGCCCTCGACGAGGCGGACCGGTGCCCAACCAAGCCTGCCGCCATCTTGGGATCGGCGATCGCGGGGAGACGGCGCGTCTCGGGCCGAGTTGGGCTGCCGTCGGAACTCACGAGTCGGGGCGCGTTGACCACCGACGTGCTGCTCGCCGGGAACCTGGAAGACGAGCAAGGAGGGTCGTCGTTCACTTGGCTCTCGGGGCCGCTGGCGTAGATCTGCAGCACGTCCACGTCCCCCGGCGCCCCTTCCGGCGCCCGGGCCACGACGAAGGCCGCCGCCCCGTCGCCGAAGAATCATGCGCGGCGTGCGTTACGCACGGGCCGGCGCGAAAGCGCACGGAAGTGCCACCGACGCCCTACGGGCCACGCGCCTCTCCTCGACTCTACTAACCGGACCCCTCCAAGTTTAGAGGCGCGAAATAACGGGGGGCGGCGCTAGTCTACGGTCGAGAACCTCCGGCCTTGGCGCGCGCAACAGGAACACCACCGCCAACCGGAACGACAACAACGGTTTTCGCGTTTCGCGGACGCCCCTCTGCCGGAGCCGCCGCGGTCACGGCCGCTGCGCTTTACGGGTGGGCCACCAGACCTGCGCAAGGCGAGCGGCTGGAGCATGGCGGGCGGTGGGCGGGACCGGATGGGCCGGTTCCCGGAAGCAAGGGGGACAATTGCCATGAGCTTACTGATGATCACGGCGGCGCTCGCGGTTCTGACGGTCGGCGCGCCGGCGGCGGCGCAACAGTTCGAAAATTGTCATGTAGGTTATGGAAGTGGAAGCGCAAACGAGTACTGCATGAGAGCGCTTGTGTCCACTGCAACAACTACTTTTTCCTGGGATGAAGGTTGGGTGCAGTGGCAAAAGTCCCTACTCGACAGCCGGTACCGACCGGCATATATAGAACTTGACTGGTTAATAGTTGACTCAGAAGGAGATTTCGCAGAACGCCAAGTGCATGAGCTTTCTGTTGACGCGACTACTTTTACAGCTCAGACGCCCCCGGGAGCGGGAGGTGGATTCGCTAAGGTGGATATGCATTTCCAACACAAGGAGGATCTGCGGATTGACAACCCCTACTACGACCTCGATGCAATCCACGTGCTTTATGACCACGGTCCTCCGGAAGCGCTGCTCACGTTTGGCGATCTCGACATTGCGCCACAAGTATGGACGGCGAATGAGCCGCTCGCGCCTGCTCTTGAGCTTCCGGCGGCCACTGGAGGCATGCCTCCGATCCGCTATTCGATTTCTCCGACCCTTCCGCTCGATACTAGGTTTGATGCCACAACGCTCACCGTGACAGGCGTTCCGCTCGCTCCCCAACCAATGACACGGTACGAGTACATTGCGTCGGACGCTGCCGGTGCGACCGCGACAATCCCGTTTACAATTGCAGTCGTTGCCGACGCTCCATACTGCCCGGTCACCCCCCAATCGCCATGCCAAATCGCGGTCCCTGCCGGATCGAGTGCCGGCGGCACATTCGCAACCGTGCATGATAATTCTATTCCCGTATGCGAAAACTGCAACACGCGCTGTTTTGCCATTCTCGGGGGGGTTGCCGTCGCAGCGGCCGCGGCAGGTGTAGTCGGGGTCTCAGTGGGCCCTGTGGCGCTCGCTGCGTATGCGGGCACTCTTAGTAATGGTACAGTTGCTCTTCTCGCTGCAGGTGCAGGCGGAGCTATATACGTCAATAGGCTGTTTAATGTGTCAGAGACTGTGAGCGACTGTTTTACTTCTATCTTTGGCGCGAGTCTTCTGGCAGGCGCGAGTATTCTGGCAACTGAGGATGTTACTTTAGAAATAGTATCGTCCGATCCAAGTGTTATTGAGGTTTTTGAGAAAGATGGTGTAACGCTTTTGGTTAAGAGAGCGGGTCGAGGAAATGTTCAACTATACATGACGGCCAAGAGAAACGGTACACCCATCGGGAGTATTTCGTATGACTTAGGAGACATAGGGGACATAAAGGACGTGCCCGAGCGTGAGGCGCTGGAGGCGCTCTACGACGCGACCGGCGGTCCGAACTGGACGAACAGCAGGAACTGGAAGACGTCGGCGCCGCTGGGCGAGTGGTTCGGGGTAACGACGGACGCCGCCGGCCGGGTCACCGAGCTGGACCTCACTGGAAACGGCCTGGCCGGTCCCATCCCGGACGCGTTGCAGGGACTGGCGAGCCTCGAGCGGCTGTACCTCTGGGATAACCAGTTGACCGGTTCCATCCCCTCGTGGTTGGGCAACATGGCCCGGCTTCGGTGGCTGCACCTCGGGCGTAACGCCTTGACTGGGCCGATTCCGGCGGCGCTGGCGAGCCTCGGAAACCTCGAGCTGCTCTACCTCTGGGGAAATCAGCTAAGCGGTCCCATCCCGGCGTGGTTGGGCGGCATGACCCGGCTGCGGTGGCTGAGCCTCAGTTTCAACGCCTTCGCGAGCGGTCCGATTCCGGTGGAGCTGGCGAGCCTCGGGGAACTCGAGCTGCTGAACCTCTCCGGGAGCAACCTGACCGGCCCGATGCCGGCGTGGCTGGGTAGCCTCGAGAACCTCAGCGATCTGAGTCTCTTTCACAACGGATTGACCGGCGGGATTCCATCCGAGTTGGGCAACCTGGCCGACCTGCGGCGCCTGAGGCTCTACGGGAACCCGTTGACGGGAACGGTCCCGGAGAGCCTGACTCGGCTGTCGCTCGACGTCTTCATGATTCAGGATACCGGTGTCTGCGTGCCCGCGCATGCCGCGTTTCAGAGGTGGGTCGCGACCATCGAGCACTTCAACGGGAACACCTGCCCCGTGAATCGGCCGCCGGAGCCGGTGGGGACGTTGAGGCCGCTGACCCTTGAGCTCAACGACACGGTACCCGTGACGGGGTTGGTAGAGGTGTCGGGCGCGTTTCGGGACCCGGACGGAGACCGTCTGACGTATGGGGCGAGCTCGTCGAGCCCGTCGGTGGTGGCGGTGGAGGTGGCAGGAAGCTGGGTGGAGGTGACGCCGGTTTCGGAGGGGACGGCGACGGTGACGGTGACGGCGACCGACCTCAGCGGCTCGAACACGTCGGCGACGCAGGCGTTAACGGTGACGGTGACGCGGCCTTTCACCGACCACCCGATCGTGCCCGGAGTGACACCGGTCAAGGCGGTCCATTTCACGGAACTCCGGACACGGATCGACGGGGTGCGGGCGGCGGCGGGTCTAGCGCGCTATCCTTGGACAGATCCGGGTCTGTGGGCCGGGGTGACACGGGTCAAGCTCATACACTTGCTGGAGTTGCGGG
Source organism: Vicinamibacterales bacterium (assembly GCA_965207675.1). GTDB lineage: Bacteria > Acidobacteriota > Vicinamibacteria > Vicinamibacterales > UBA8438 > JAJEEA01. Next base: position 8,979 of record CBDBMY010000010.1, on the reverse strand, counting down.
CGGCGCTTGGCGCGGCGTATGTGACGGTGAGACGGCTTGCGCCGTTGTGGACCGACGCGTCGCCGATGGCGGGAACGACCCCGATCCAGGCGGTGCACCTGATGGAACTGCGCGCTGCGGTCATGGCACTGGAATAGAACCTGTCGCACCCGGTCTTTCGCGTACCCCGCGGTGGGGCCACGCGTGCCGCCCCACGGGCGGTTGCCTTGGGTCGAATAACGCGGCTTCTGTTAACTTCGACCGGCGTGCTCAGGTCGCGGCGCGCGGCCGGCGGCGTCGATCGCAGGATCGCGACGTGCGTGTTGTCGGGGGCCACGACGAGGACCTCGTCGAGCGCCAGCCGCTGGCGGGGCACCCCGCGTGTCGATCCAGATGGCGTTGGCGTCGAGCAGCTCGCGGATCGCCCCGCGACGCAATCGGGCGCCTCGGCGGAGGCGTTCGTGTTGCGGGCATGCTCCAACGGGAATCAAGCGCAGGCCGTGCCGGGCTAGCGGCCCGGGTGCGGGCACCGTGTGCCGGCGGCGACTCGCAGATGCTCGGGTGCACGCTGTGGCTGTCGGCGGTCACTCCGACCCGCTTCCGGTCGGCGAGCAGGTCGACGATCGCGGTTCGGTCGGCCGACGGGCCGGCCGCTTCACTCGCCGAAGAAGTCGTTCGCTCCAAGGTTGAGGTCCGGAACGCTGCAAGCGGTCATCCGCTCGCCTTGGTGCCAGACCTGCTGTTGCGCGTATCCCTGCGAGCGCGGGTCGGTGTACGCCGTGACCGTTCGTGCTCGACCTCGACCAGCCACATCTCCGGAATGGCGGCCCTGCTGTACCGCGGCATCTTCTCGGCCCGGTCGTAGCGAAGGGGGAATCGGCGACCTCGACGACGGGGAGGACGTCGCCGGGCCCGGGTGACGATCGGCGTAGAAGCTCTCCGGCGCCGCGCCGCTGTTCCGCGCATCGCAGCTCATAGAGGCTCTGGAGGTTGAGCCAGAACTCGCCCGACGTGCCGAAGTAGCGCCCAGGCGCCGCGCGGTGTCGCCGGTGACCGCGCTGCGGCCGTTCAGAATCTCGGTTACGGCTCCGCTTCATGGTAGTCCAGGCGCTGGGGGCTCCTGGCGCGTGTCGTCGCCGCCGCGATGGACGATCAGGCGCCCCACCGGCCGTCCGTGCCGCGCCGGACGTCGACCACCATCGCACCTCGGGTCGGCGGCCGCGCGCCGGTGAACGACCCGATGAGCCACGACACGAGTCCCACCGCGAACGCGCCGAGCACGGCCGAGAAGAACGACGCGACGCTGAACCCGGGGACGAGGAACGCGGCGAGGCCGAACGCGAGGCCGTTGACTACGAAGTAGAACAGCCCCAGCGTCAGCACGGTGAACGGCAGGGTCACGAGGAGCAGCAGCGGGCGCACGACGGCGTTCACGAAGCCGAGGACGAGCCCAGCGAGGCCGAGCGAGAAGAGGCCATCGACCCGGACGCCGGGGAGGACCCAGGCGGTCACCGCGAGGGCGGCGGCGGTGGTCAGCCAGTGCGCGAGGAACAGGGTGCTCATGCCGGTGCCTTCCCGCCGGTCGCGGCCGGGAACAGTACCCCGGGGGCCAGCTTGTTCTCGGGGTCGAGGGCGCGCTTGACGGCCCGCATCCGATCGATGCCCGCGTCGCCGAGGAGGAGGCGCAGCAGCGCCTGCTTGACGGGGTTGCGGCCGACGCCGTGCTCGGCGAGGGGGCATCCCCCGAGGCGGACGACCTCGCGCCCGCACGCCAGGATCGCCTCCTTCCCGGCCCGGACGTCATCCGCCGACCGGGGGATGACGTTGGGGTGCAGGTTGGCGTCGGACAGGTGCCCCCACACCGCGTGGTCGAGGCCGCGGGCCTCGAAGGCGGCGCGGAAGAGGCGGACGAAGTCGGAGAGCTTCGAGAAGGGCACGATCATGTCGGCCGCGGTCTTCTCGATTGTGCCATCGACGGTGCGCTTGGCGACAGCTACCTGCCGGTTCACCGCCTCGGGCACCGCCTCCCGGAAAGCGAGCAGCTCCGCCGCCCGGGCGGCCTCGCCGGGGGCCGCGAGCTCGGTGCGGTCGAGGAGGTCCTCCGACTCGAGGAGGCGGCAGAGCTGGACGATGGGACCAGCCGACGGCGACGCCGAGGCCGCGAGGCCGATCTGCTCGTGGACCTCGCCGGCGGTGATGGGATCGGGCGGCGGCGACGCCGAGGCGGCGAGGCCGATCTGCTCGTGGACTTCCCTGGCCGTCGTGCCCGGGGGCAGCTCGATCTGGACGAGGAGCACCGCACCGGCCGTCTCCGGAATCGACACCCGGGAGCCGCGGCCGGCCTCCGCCGCCCGGGCAAGCTCGAGCGACCTCCGGTCGAGGTACTCGATGGCGGCGACGTCGAGCCCGGCCGGGTCGGCCCGGCGCCGGGTGTCGAGCGAGACGTCGCGGAGCCGGGCCGCGATCGCGATCGCCTGCTCCTCACCGTCGAGCGCGATCAGCGCCACGCCGATCTCGGGCCGCCGGGGCAGGATGTCGAGAGTGGCGGACGTGACCACTCCGAGGGTGCCCTCCGCGCCCACGAACAGGTCGACGAGGTCGAGATCGGGACCGGCATGGTATCCGGCCGAGTGCTTGGGCACCCGCGGCAGGCGATAGGTCGGGGCGGGGACCACGATCTCGCCCCGCGACGTCTCGATGACGAACCGGCCGGCCGCCTCGCGCACCTCCCCCCGCTCGAGATCGAGCACCTCGCCGCAGGCGAGCACCACCGTCAGGCGGCGCACCCAGTCGCGCGTGGAGCCGTACTTGAACGTCGCGGCCCCGGCTGCGTTGGTCGACACCACGCCCCCGACGGTCGCACCCTCGAAGGTGGGGACCGGGGGGTACGCCTTGCCGGCGGCGTCCAGGGTCTCGCGCAGGGCAGTCAGGGCGACGCCCGGCTGCGCGGTGATGCGGTCGTCCGCGAGGTCCTCGACAGCGTTCATCCTGGACGAGCTCAGCACCAGCTCGCCCATCGGGGTCGCCCCGCCCGTCAGGGACGACTGCGCGCCGATCGGCAGGATCCGCGCGCCGTCGCGCACGAGCGCCGCGCACTCCGCCTCGTCGCGGGGGAACGCCACCGCCGGCGCATGGCCGCCGGGGTAGTGCGCCGCGTCGTCGAGGAACCCGGAGACGTCGTCGCTGACGGGGAGCGGGCCGGGCGGGGCCCGGCGGGCGGCGCGTGGAGGTCGGGTTCGGACGCGGTTGGTCGCCATGCTCGTCGGGCAGGTCCAAGGGCTGCTGCGCGTCCAGGCATCCAGACGGATCGAGGGTTCCGGCGTCCGGGCATTCGGAGCGGCCGCAGGTCGCCGGCCGGCCCCGCTGATCATGATAGAGTGGCTTGCCCGTTCCGGAACAGGCCGGGAGCCTGCGCCGTCAACGGTGCCGCGGGCTTTCGCCCGTCGCCGTGCGCCGTCGGAGCGTCGCGATCCGTCGATTCCCCGCGGTCGATCGAGCGCGAAGGGCGACCCGGACACGTCATATCGTGGGTACGGGGGCCGTCGACTCCCCTTGCGGACCCGTTACAGAAAGGTATCCCCAATGTTCCAGCGGTTTTGCGTTCTCGGCGCCGTCATCGCGGTGTCCGCGGCCTGCGGCGCGCCGACCCTCGCGCAGTCGGACGACGAGGTGGTGGGGCGCGTCGGCGACCGGGCCGTCACCATGGCCGAGCTCGACGAGGCGTGGCGCAGCAACGACGCGGCCTCGCGGATGCGCATGCTGCAGGAGCTGTACGAGACCCGCAAGCGCACGCTCGACATCGTGATCGGCGAGATCCTCATCGAGCGCGAGGCCATCGCCCGCGGCACGTCCCGCGACGAGCTGCTCGCCCAGGAGCTGCCGGCGAGGACCCTGCCCGTCACCGACGAGGACGTCACCCGCGTCTACGAGCAGAACCGCCGCGCCTTCCCCAACATGACCGAGGCGCAGATGGCGCCGCAGATCCGGGCCTTCCTCGCCCAGCAGCGGCCCATGCAGGCCCTGCACGCGTACATGGCCGAGCTGCGGACCGGCGCCGAAGACATCCGGGTGGAGCTCGAGCCGCCCCGCACCCCCGTCGAGGTCTTGGAGGGCGACCCCGTCCTCGGCCCCGCCGGCGCGCCGGTCGAGATCGTGGAGTTCTCCGACTTCCAGTGCCCGTTCTGCCAGCGGCTGACCGTCACCCTCGACCGCCTGAAGGCGGAGTACGGCGACGACATCCGGCTCGTCTTCAAGGACTTCCCCCTGCCCAACCACGCCGAGGCGTTCAAGGCGGCCGAGGCGGGACTGTGCGCCAACGTGCAGGGCAGGTTCTGGGAGCTGCACGACGTGATGTTCTCGGAGCAGGACGACCTGGAGGTGGACGACCTCAAGCGCCACGCCGGCGAGCTGGGCCTCGATCAGGACGCGTTCGACGCGTGCCTCGACAGCGGCCGCTTCGCCGGGCAGGTCAGCGCCGACCTGCGCTACGGCGAGTCGCTCGGCGTGCAGTCGACGCCCACCATCTTCATCAACGGCCGCGCGGTGATGGGGGCGGCGCCCTACGAGGTGTTCGACGAGATCGTCCGGGACGAGCTGGACCGCGCCCGGTGAACGCCCCGCCGGCCGCGCCGGACGGAGATGTTCGGGGCCGGCGCCGTCTACCCGGCCGCGTGGTGGCTGTCGATGCTCGAACTGCCGGAGGGCCAGCAGTCGCAGACCGCCCGGGGACGGAGCCGGATCGGTGAGTGGCCCGCCGGCTGCCCGGCCGGGTGCGGCCGATAGTTCGTGTTCGAGGAGGTTCGTTCCGGACGAGGGCGCGGTGAGGAGAATCGGCGCCGGCCGGCCATCAGCGCCGGCCGGCGCGTTCCGTGTCGGAGGTCAGTCGGCGGCCGCGGCGATGCGGGCGCCCTCGGTGGCGAGGAAGTCGTCGAACTCGGCGCGGCTCTGGACGGTGACGAAGCCGCGCATCCGGTAGTGGCCGAGCCCGCAGAGCTGCGAGCAGTTGACCTCGTAGTCGCCGGCCACCGTCGGCACCCACCACACCGGGATCTCCATGCCCGGTATCGCATCCTGCTTCACCCGCATCTGGGGGATCGCGAAGCTGTGGATGACGTCGAGGCTCGAGAGGTACACGATGACGGGCTCGTCGACCGGCAGGTTGAGCTGGTTGATGGTGGCGACGTCGTCGGCGCCGGCGGGGTCGCTCCGGTCGAGGCCCGTCGCGTTGGTCGGCGTGATGAGGCTCGCGTCGCGGCGCCCGAACATGCCGTCGGGGCCGGGGTAGATCGAGTGCCACTCGAACTGCTTCGCCACGACGTGCACGACCGTCGCCCCGTCCTCGGGCGGGAACGCGTTGACGCGCACCGTCCACGCGGGGATCGCGAAGAAGATGAGGATGATGGCCTCGACGACGGCCACGCCGATCTCGAGGCGGGTCGAGGTGTGGCTCGTCACGCCGGTGTAGTCCGCCTTCGGGTTCGCGGACGCGCGGAAGCGGATCAGGGTGTAGACGAAGAAGATCCCCCAGCCCACGAACAGCACCGCCATGAGCCAGTGGACGATGACGATGATCCGGTCGATCTCCGCGGCGTGCGCCGAGGCCTGCAGCGGCAGTCCGAGAAATTCCTGCATCGATAAGCTCCCAGCCCGGAAACCGGTGACGAGCGCGAACATCGAGGTCGCGCTACGGTCTCCGCCTTCCGCCCAACCAACCTCACCGTGGGCTCGCGCCGTTCCCCCCGGCGCGGGCGCCTGGCCCCTGGCCCGCCAATCGTCGCCTTCGGCTTCGCTTGGCGCCCAATCAATCCTCCAGGAGCCCGCGCCGTCTACGGCGCAAACTCCTGACGGAGCCGCGCGGCGAACGCCGCCGCGGGGTTACGAGTGGCTCCCGGCCTGCGACGACGGCGACAGGTCGACGCGCTCGCCGATCGCCATCCTCGATCGCTTCAAGAGATAGAGAAAAAAGCGGGCGAAGCAGCCCAGCACGCCCGCGGTGATGCCGATCATCACGAGAATGCCCCAGCTCGCGCCGATCGACATCGCCGAGTTCGGGTCGCCGAAGCAGACCGGGCAGGCCCATCCGGTCTGCGGCGCGGCCAGCACGAACCCCGCCGCCACCGCCAGCGTCCGCAGCATGTGTCCCAGCATCTCAGCGCCTCGTGTCCATCCGGGCTCACTCGAGCCCGATCTCGCGTGTCTTCCGAACGAAACGTACCGCATAGGCCGACAGCAGCCCCGCCGTCGCCAGCGATCCGACCGCGGTGACGAGATGCCACCCGGTGCCGCGGGCCGACCCCCACGTCACGCCGCCCCACACCGCCATCATCAGCGCCAGCCCGATCGACGCCACGATGAAGAGGATGTGGAAGCCGCGCAGCGACATCAGTGCGCCTCGTCCCCCGCGTGCGTCGCGTTCGCGTTCGGCAGCGGCTTGTGGACGCCGTAGGTGTCCGAGACCGTCAGGATCGGCACGAGCATGAGCACCAGCCAGAAGACGACGGTCAGGACCAGTGAAATGGCGAGGGCCCGGCTCTTTTCGTCCACCAGGTGCATGAAGTAGCTCACCACCAGCGACCCCTTCGCGGTCGCGATGATGAGGGCGATGATGATCGCCAGCGGCACCGCCACCTCGATGTACGAGGCGAGCACGGTCACCACCGTGAGGACCGCCAGGGCGCCGGCGACCTTCATGTAGATGTCGATGTGCTTCTTGGCTTCTTCAGGGCTTCCGCTCATGACGCCTCCGCAGTGTCCCGGGCCCGCCCGGGGCGATCGGGCCGGCGACATCCGCCGGCCCCGGCTGCCGTTCATCCGGCCCCGCCCGCCAATCGTCGCCTCCGGCTCCGCCTGGCGCCCGACCGACCCTTCCGGGAATCCGCGCCGTTCCACGGCACAGGTTCCTCGCCCGCCAATCGTCGCCTCCGGCTCCGCTTGGCGCCCAACCAACCCTCCAGGAATCCGCGCCGTTCCACGGCGCAGATTCCTACAGCAGGTAGAGCACCGGGAACAGGAAGATCCACACGAGGTCGACGAAGTGCCAATAAAGGCCCGCCGCCTCTATCCGGTTCTCGAACATCTCCCGCTTCTCGTGCCACAGCTTGCTGCCGGGGCCCCAGAAGTAGCCGTTCACGATGACCCCGCCCACGATGTGCAGCCCGTGCAGCCCGGTCATCGTCCAGTAGATGGCGAGGAAGGTGCTGTGCGAGGGCAGATGATCGTGCGTCACCTTCTCGTAGTACTCGAAGAACTTGACCACGAGGAAGGTGAGGGCGAGCAGGATGGTCACGCCCATGTACGTCTTGTACTTGGCGAAGTCGCCGAGCTTCAGCGACGCGAAGCACATGACCATCGTGACGCTGGACCCGATGAGGACCGCGGTGTTGAAGGCCCCGATCGGGATGTTCAGGTACTCGGCCCCCAGCGGCCAGTCGACGCCGCCCACGCGCAGGATGACGTAGGTCGAGAAGAGCCCGCCGAACAGCATCACCTCGGAGGCGAGGAACAGCCAGATGCCGAGCTTGACGTTGTTCAAGCCGGTGTCCGGCCGTTCGGCTACGGTATACGGAATCTCCATCCTGGTTACCTTCTACAGCTTCTGCAGCTTCGCGGTTCGGGTCAGGCGCCGGTCGCCTGTCCCTGCATGGAGTAGTCCTTCGGAGCGCCGGGCACGCTGTACTCGTAGGGCCCCCGGTGCGCCTCGGGCGGCGCAGAGAAGTTGCCGTGCGGCGGCGGCGACGGGGCCTGCCACTCGAGGGTGGTCGCCTCCCACGGGTTGTCGTCGACCTTCTTCCCGTTCCGGATGCTCCAGAAGAAGTTGACGATGAAGAAGATCTGGAAGAACCCGAGGGCCCAGGCGCCGTAGGACATCACGGCGTTCCACTCCATGACCTCCTGGGCGTGCGCGTACTGCATGCCGCCGTCGTAGAGCCGCCGGTTCACCCCGACGAGGCCGGTGATGAACATCGGCATGAACACCACGTTGATCGAGATGAGCGAGCCCCAGAAGTGGATCTTGCCGAGCACCTCGTTCATCACCCGGCCCGTCGCCTTCGGGTACCAGTAGTAGAGGCCCGCGAACAGCGCGAAGATGGTGCCGGGGGCCACCACGTAGTGGAAGTGGCCGATCACGTAGTAGGTGTCGTGCAGGTGCAGGTCGGGGGCGGAGAGGCCCAGCGGCAGCCCCGTCAGCCCCCCGATGCCGAACATCGGCAGGAAGGCGAGCGCGAACAGCATCGGCACGTTGTAGCGGATGGACCCGCCGTAGAGCGTGATGAAGAACGCCGACAGGATGACCACCGACGGCACCGAGATGATCATCGTCGTGGTCTGGAAGAAGGCGCTCATCGTGGTGCCCATGCCGGTCAGGAACATGTGGTGCGCCCACACGATGAACGACATGAACCCGAGGAAGATGACCGACGCCACGAGGACCCGATAGCCCCACAGCGGCTTCCGGGTGTTGTTGGCGAGGATCTCGGCGACGATGCCCATCGCCGGGAGAATCAGGACGTAGACCTCGGGATGGGCCAGGAACCAGAACAGGTGCTGCCAGAGCAGCGGGCTCCCGCCGCCGCTGATGTCGAGGGGGCCCTCGGTGGTGACGAGCCCGCTCGGCATGAAGAAGCTGGTCTCGGCCACCCGGTCCATGAGCTGCAGGATGCCCGCGACCTCGAGGGGCGGGAACGCCAGCAGGAGCAGGAACGCGGTGACGAGCTGCGCCCACACGAAGAACGGCAGGCGGGTGAAGCTCAGCCCCGGGGCCCGGAGCTGGAAGGTCGTGACGATGAAGTTGATCGAGCCCAGCAGCGACGAGGTGATCAGGAAGATCATCCCGACGAGCCACCAGGTCTGCCCCTCGAGGGCGATGACCGACAGCGGGGCGTAGGAGGTCCAGCCGGAGTTGGCGGCCCCGCCGGGCACGAAGAAGCTGGCGAACATGACCACGCCGCCCAGGAAGAACGCCCAGTAGCTGGCCATGTTCAGCCGCGGGAACGCCATGTC
>CBDBMY010000009.1:0-725654 GCA_965207675.1 Vicinamibacterales bacterium | reverse complement strand
CTGTGGGAGGAGGCGGGCGCGCTGGTCACCGACGCCGCCGATTTCCGGGTGGCCGGCGTGGTTCCGATGGAGGGGCTTGCGGTCGACCGGGACCTCGCGCCGGAGTACCCCGGCATCACCGAGGCCACCGACCTGTCCGACTGGGACCCGCCGTTCCCCATCGACCTCGGCCTCGTGCGCCCGAAGGACGAGGACTACTGGGACGAATACCGCACCGCGTCAAAGGGCTTCATCGCCCTCGGGGACGGCCAGCGGCTCTGGGGGTCGCGGTGGGGACAGGTGACCTCGTTGCGGGTCGCCCCCCCGGACGGGGTCTCTGACCTCGCGGCGGCGGCGTTCCGCGATGCGATTCGGTCGCGGCTCGACCCCCTGGCGGCCGGGTTCGTCGTGTATCCGGCCCGCGACCTCGCCCTCGAGGCGTCGGCGGGGGTGACCGACTTCGGCGAGTACTTCACCTACTTCAGCTTCTTCCTCGTGGTGTCCGCCCTGCTGCTCGCGAGCCTCTTCTTCCGGCTCGGGGTCGAGCAGCGCCTGCGCGAGATCGGCGCCCTGCGCGCCCTCGGCTTCGACGAGCGGAGCGTGCGGCGGCTCTTCTGGGCCGAGGCGGGGGCCCTCTCCCTCGCCGGAGGGCTCGTCGGGGCGGCCGGCGCGGTGGGCTACGCCGAGCTGATCATGTGGGGCCTGCGCACGTGGTGGGTCGACGCGGTGGGCACCACCCTGCTCGTGCTGCACGTTTCTCCGTTCGCCCTCGTCGCGGGCATCGGCGGCGGCATGATCGCCGCGGTCGTGTCCATCGCCTGGAGCCTGCGCATGGTCGCCCGGGCGACGCCCCGCGCCCTCATCCACGGGGTGCTGCCTTCGACCGGAGCCGTGTCGCGCGGCAACGGCGGCGAGGACGCGCCGCCGTCTCGCGCCGCCGCCTTCGCGCGCCACGCCCCCGCCGTCCTGGGGCTGCTCGGGGCGGCGGCGCTCGCCCTGACCCTGGCCGGCGCCGTCGGCGACACCGCCGGCTTCTTCGGGGCGGGCATGCTGCTGCTGGCCTCGCTGCTCACCCTGTCGTGGTCGTGGCTGGGGCGTCAGGCGCCGGCCGGCGTCGCGGCGCCGTCGACGTGGACCGTCTCCCGGGTCGGACTGCGCAACACGACGGCCCGGCCCGGCCGGTCGGTCCTGTGCATCACCCTCATCGCGTTCGCCTCGTTCATCATCGTGGCCGTCGACGCCTTCCACCTGGAGGGCGGGGGAGACGCCGGCGACCGGTCGTCGGGGACCGGCGGCTACCCGCTGCTGGCCGAGTCGCTGCTGCCCATCGTGCGCGACCTGGGCTCGGAGGCCGAACGGGAAGAGCTGGGCGTGTCGTCGTTCGACGACGAGATCTTCGCCGACGTGTCCTACGCGCGGTTCCGCCTGCGGCCGGGGGAGGACGCGAGCTGCCTCAACCTCTACCAGGCGAAGGACCCGCGCGTGCTCGCGCCCGAGGCGGCGTTCCTGCCGGAGGGGCGCTTCCGGTTCGGGGCGACGCTGGCCGAGACCGACGAGGAGGCCGCCAACCCGTGGCTGCTGCTCGACCGCGTCTTCGACGACGGGGCGGTCCCCGCCATCGCCGACGCGACGTCGCTGGCCTACGCGCTGCACCTGTCGGTGGGCGACGACTTCGTGCTCAACCGGGAGAGCGACAATCCGGTGCGGCTGCGCATCGTCGCGGCCCTCTCCGACAGCATCTTCCAGCGCGAGCTGATCGTCGGCGAAGCGGCGTTCCTGCGACTGTTCCCCGAGCACGACGGGTACCGGTTCTTCCTCGTCGACGCGCCGGCCGACCGGACCGCGGAGGCGACCGCGGCCCTCGAGGACCGGCTCTCCGACTACGGGTTCGACGTGACCTCGACGCCGGAGCGCCTCGCCGCCTTCCACCGCGTCAACAACACGTACCTCGCCACGTTCCAGACCCTCGGGGCCCTCGGCCTCCTGCTGGGGACGCTGGGGCTGGGGGCGGTGCTGTTGCGCAACGTGCTGGAGCGGCGCCGCGAGCTGGCCCTGCTGCGCGCCGTCGGCTACGACACGCGGCACGTCTCGCTGATGGTGCTGGTCGAGAACGGCCTGCTCCTCTTCGGCGGCCTCGCCATCGGGACGGTGTGCGCGGTGGTGGCGATAGCCCCCGCGTGGATCGAGCGCGGCGGCCAGTTCCCGGTCGTCGGGCTGGGCGGGATGCTGCTCGCGGTGGCCGCGGCCGGCCTCGCCTCGTCCCTCGCTGCCACCGCCGCCGCGGTCCGGTCGCCGCTGCTGGCGTCGTTGCGATCCGAGTAGGGCAGGAGTCTGCGCCGTAGAACGGCGCGGACTCCTGGAGGGTTGGTTGGGCGCCCGGCGGAGCCGCAGGCGACGGCGGGCGGGCGAGGAGTCGCCGTAGAACGGCGCGGACTCCTGGAGGGTTGGTTGGGCGCCCGGCGGAGCCGCAGGCGACGGCGGGCGGGCGAGGAGTCGCCGTAGAACGGCGCGGACTCCTGGAGGGTTGGTTGGGCGCCCGGCGGAGCCGCAGGCGACGGCGGGCGGGCGAGGAGTCGCCGTAGAACGGCGCGGACTCCTGGAGGGTTGGTTGGGCGCCCGGCGGAGCCGCAGGCGACGGCGGGCGGGCTAGAGCTGCCCTTGCCCCGGATCTCTCCGGCTGGACTTCGTAAATGCGTGCAAGGTCATCCGAATTCGTCCCGCAGTTCGAACGCGAAGGCCATGGCGACGAGCTGAGTGTAGCCATACCACAGGAGCTGCGCGCCTGGCGGGTCGCGCTTGCGCCCGAGCCACCCCCCGAGGCGGGCCACCAGACCGACGGCTTCACCAAGGGGCGTCGGCGCCGGCAGGTTGCGGGAGCGGGCGAAGACGGCGAGCACGCGCAACTCGCTGTCGGAAAACAGCAGGTCCGGCGGCAGGTCGGGGGTCTCGCGCCCGAGCTGGACCATCAACTGGATTCGCCACCCCACGACCATCTTGATGGCGATGGCCCGCTCCAGACGCTCCGCCGTGTGGTGCTGCAACTCCTCCACCTTGCAGCCGGACTTGAGGACCCGGAAGTACTCTTCGATGCGCCAGCGCAGGGCGTACCAGCTCAGAATGCGCATCGCGTCATCGGCGCTGGTCACCCGCAGCGTGGTCAGCAGGAACCACTCCAGCGGCTTGACCGCGGGCGGCGGCTGTTCCTCGCGCGCATGGACGACGAACAGCTCGACCGGCTCGGCGCCGGGGCACGGCAGCGTCACCGGCTGGTAGCGCAGGGTCAACTCGGCGTCGCGCTTCGCCCGGCCGTCCTTGGCGGGCTGTTTGCTGGCCTTCACCCGCGCGCTCAGCCGTCCCACCTCGACCGTGGCGGCGCCGCGGGCCGGCGCGTTGCGCACCTCGTCGAACAGACGGCGCGAGACCACGTGCCCGTCGGCCGTCTTCTCCCGGCCGAGGACGCGGTCGACCTTCGCCCGCACCAGCAGGTCGACCTGCGGGGCGTGCGCCCGGCGCTCGACGAACAGGTCGAGGAAGTCGGCCTCGCGGTCCATCGTGCACACGACCCGGGTCTCCTCACCCAACCGCTCGGCCGCCTCCGCGCAGTCGCGCAGCCCCTCGACCCAACGGAACGACTTCCGCTCCTTGCGCGGCTTCGGCCGGCCTTTCTCCTCGGGATTCGGGGGTTCGGGCGCGTCGAACGCGGCGCGCAGGACGCCCAGCGCCACGCCGTCCGTATTGACCGCCAAGGTCGTCTGCAGATCCAGGCCGCGGGCCACGGCCCCGGTCTGATTCGAGCCGATGACTCCCAGCCCCTCGGTCCGGCTCCGCCGGGTGAAGTTCAGGCGGGTGCCGTCCTGGATGCAAAGCACCGTGTCATGCGCCCGCATCCGCCGCAGCGTGCGCTCGCGATGGGGGGCGAGAATGTTCTCGACCGTCACCGCGCTCTCGGCGGGCTGGTCGATCAGCCGGTAATGTCCCTTCACCGATGCTCTCGTACCGTTCGCGGCCCCGGGCATGGCGCGCTGCGGAGACTCGCCCAGCAGATGGGCGCTCAGCACCAGGCGCGCGCTCAGCCGCGCGTCCCCCAGCCGCGCCCCGCCGAACTCGTGGTCCGCCCAGGATGCCGCGTCGAGCCCGTCGCCGACCTCGAGCGACGCCACGCCCGGCGCGGGCGCCTGGAGGGTGTCGCGCCACGCCGGCTCCAACACATACAGATACACGCCCTTGCGCGTTTCCGATGCCGCGTGCGTCCGGTCCTGGCGCCCGCGCCCGCAGGTCGCACCCACGCGGACCCAGTTCGCCGCCCGAAGGCTCGCCCCCGTCTGTGCGGTCTCGTCGACGAACGTCTCCAGCAGCCAGGGCCGATAGCCGTAGAGGCGCTCGCAGTCGTCACCGACCGCCCGGGCGGCCCGGCCCAACACGTGAGAGGCCAGATTGCGGCACGCGACGCCGGGGCGCACCAGCAACCGGCACAGGCCCAGCACCCGGTGCAGGTGGGCGCGTCGGCGCGTGTCGTCCCAGCCGATCCAGGCGTCGCGGTCTCGCAGGCGCCGCGCACTCGCGGCGAACCCCACCCCGCCCAGCCAACCATGCGACGAGCCTACCAGATAGCGCAGTTGAGGACCGACAAACGGTCCGGCGCCGCGCGGGTGCTCATGCGCCATCAGCGTGTTCCAGATTCGGCGTTGCTCGTCGGTTTCCACCCGCACCAGCGCCAAGTCCCGGACCTCGCCGACCGTGGCCGGCACGTCAACCGCAGGAGCCACCGGCTGCGGAAACACACGCGGCCCCCGCGCACCGCCGCGGGACGGCCGGTCCCGAGGCAGAGAAACGTGGCCCGCCGCCTCGAGGTCGGCCAACGCCGCCGAGCAGCTCGCGCGCTGCCACCGGCCGCGTGCATCGCGGAAATCGAACGCCTCACAGACGCGGTCGGCAACCTGCCCGAGCCCGTGAACGCCCTGCGCCATCGCCCCGTCCAGCACCTCGCGCAAGCGGGTGAGGTCGCCCCGCAGGCTGCGTCCAACCTGTCTCTGAATCTCCATGCCCGCCACCGTAGCGAGGTGGCTTCATGAAGTCCAGCGAAAAGTTACGGGGCAAGGGTAGGGCTAGAGAGCGCCCGTGGGCTGTTTTTCGGGCGTCTGCGCCGTGGAGCGCGCACTTCCCCGAGGGTTGGCCGGGCGCCTGCGTGGCGTGCTGGCGACCATGGCCCGGCCGGGGATTCCCTCGGCGGTCGACGCACGAGCGGTGCAGGAATCGGCGGAAACGGTCGAGACTTACTGGAGGGGTTGGCCGCACGGCGGTGACCGCCGGAACGGTCGCGTCGCCCTTCCCGATGTGAGGAGCGTCAGGCTGGCAGCCACTGGTCCGCGGTCATGGCGCGGATCAGGTCAAGGCGGCGTCGCGAAGAGTCCGGCGCCGGGAGAGAGTTCATGAGTGCAGTTCGATGCGTGCTGGCGTTGGGAGTGCTGGTCGGCGTGGCGGCGCCCTCCGAGGCCCAGACCCGGCTGTTGCGGTTCCCCGACGTGCACGGCGACCGCGTCGTGTTCGTCTACGCGGGCGACCTGTGGACGGTGCCGTCCACCGGCGGCACCGCCATCCGGGTGACCGCCCATCCGGGCCTGGAGATATTCCCGAAGTTCTCGCCCGACGGGCAATGGATCGCGTTCACCGGGCAGTACGACGGTGACGAGCAGGTCTACGTCGTTCCCGCCTCCGGCGGCGTACCCCGGCAGTTGACGTGGTATCCGGCCCGCGGGCCGCTGGCCCCGCGCTGGGGCTACGACAACCAGGTCTACGACTGGACCCCCGACGGCCGCTCGGTGCTGTTCCGATCGCTGCGCTACAGCACCGACCTGTCGGACAGCCGCCTCTTCCTGGCCTCGATCGACGGGGGGCTCCCGGTTCCGCTTCCGATGCCCGAGTCGGGGGCCGGCGACCTCTCCCCGGACGGCACGCGGGTGGTGTACTCCCCGCTCTTCCGCGACTTCCGGACCTGGAAGCGCTACGAGGGGGGCTGGGCGCAGGAGCTCTACGTGTTCGACCGCGAGACCCACGACGTCGAGCGGGTCACCGACCATCCCCGCGCCGACCGCGACCCGATGTGGATCGGCGACGCCATCTACTTCACGTCCGACCGCGACGGCACCCTGAACCTGTACAGGTTCGACCTCGGCGCCGGCCAGACCACGCAGCTCACCGACAGCACCCTGTGGGACGTACGGTGGCCCGGGGACGACGGCCGGAACCAGATCGTCTACGAGATGAACGGCGAGCTGCACCTGTTCAACATCGACAACGGCGGGTCGCGGCCGATCCCCATCGTGGTGCCCGACGACGGGGTGGCGGCCCGGCCGGCGCGCGTGTCGGCGGCGGGGCAGATCGAGGACTTCGAGCTGAGCCCGAAGGGCGAGCGCGCCCTGTTCGTGGCCCGCGGCGACGTGTTCACGGCGCCGATCGAGAACGGCCCGACCCGCAACCTCACGCGGAGCTCGGACGCCCACGACAAGTGGGCGCGCTGGTCGCCCGACGGCTCGCGCATCGCCTTCGTCTCGGACCGCGACGGCGAGGACGAGATCTACGTGGTGCCCCAGGACGGCAGCAGTCCCCCCGAGCAGTTGACGGACGGCGGCGAGGCGATGCGCTACGCCCCCGCGTGGTCGCCCGACGGGGACCGCCTCGCGTTCAGCGACAAGGACGGCCGGCTCTACGTCCTCGACGTCGAGTCGCGGGAGACGACGCTGGTCGCCGATGCGGCGAACGGGCAGCTCCAGGACCACGTGTGGTCGCCGCGGGGCGGCTACCTCGCGTTCTCGCTGACCGACGACACCGGCTTCAGTTCGATCCACGTCTGGGAGCGGGCCGGCGGGGAGTCGCGCCAGGTGACGAGCGACCTGTTCCACGAGTGGAACCCGGCCTGGGACCCCGACGGCGAGTTCCTCTACTACCTGTCGGACCGCTCGTTCACGCCCCAGCTCGGGTCGTTCGAGTGGAACTACCTCGTCGACCGCGAGACCGGCATCTACGCGCTGGCCCTGCGGAAGGACGTGCCCCATCCCCTGCCGCCGGAGAGCGACGAGGTGACGGTGGAGGAGGCCGACGAGGACGCCGATGACGAGGACGGCGGTGACGACGCGTCGGAGGACGGCGGGGACGAAGGGCCAATCTCCATCGACTTCGACGGCCTCGCGCGGCGGGTGGTGCGGCTGCCCGTCGAGTTCGACAACTACGTGGGGCTGAGCGCCGGCAACGACCGGGTGTTCTTCTTCCGCACCGGCGCGCAGTTCTACGGGCGCGGCGGCGACGTGCCGACCGAGGTCCGCACGTTCTCGTTCGAGGACCGGGAGACCGAGACGCTGGCCGCGGCCGGGGGCTACGCGGTCTCCGGCGACCGCGAGAAGGTGCTCATCGCCACAGGGGGGCGGTTCGAGCTGCACAACGCGTCGGGCGCCGGCGACCCGCAGACCGTCTCGACGAGCGGGCTGATGGTGGACCGGGTGCCGGAAGAGGAGTGGGAGCAGATCTTCGACGAGGTGTGGCGGCGCTTCCGCGACTTCTTCTACGTCGACAACATGCACGGCTACGACTGGGAGGCCCTGCGCGAACAGTACCGCCCCTGGCTCGAGCACGTCGCCCACCGGTCGGACCTGAACTACGTGATCGGCGAGATGGTGGCCGAGCTGAACGTCAGCCACGCCTACATCGCGGGCGGCGACTGGGAGACCCCGGACCGGCCCCCCGTCGCCCTGCCGGGGGCGGTGTTCGAGCTCGACCGCGACGCCGGGCGCTACCGGCTGGCCGAGATCTTCGAGGGCCACAACGAGGAGCCGCGCTACCGGGCGCCGCTGACCGAGGTCGGGGTGGACGCCGGCGTCGGCGACTACGTGCTGGCCATCGACGGCGAGGAGCTCGCGGGCGGCGACAACCCCTACCGCCTGCTGCGGCACAAGGCGGACCGCCCGGTGCGGCTGACCCTGAGCGCGGCGCCGGCGTTCCCCGCCGCCGAGGGGGCCGCCCGCGAGGTCACTCTCCGGCCCATCACGAGCGAGACCAACCTGCGCTACCTCGCCGAGGTGACCGCGAACCGGATGAAGGTGGACGAGGCGACGGACGGGCGGGTCGGCTACCTGCACATCCCCGACATGGGCGTGGCCGGCATTCAGGAGTTCATCAAGTACTTCTACGGCCAGATCCGCAAGGACGGGCTCATCATCGACGTGCGCGGGAACGGGGGCGGCAACGTGTCGGCGATGCTCATCCAGCGCCTGAGCCGCGAGTTGCTCGGCACGGGCTTCTCCCGGACGGTGGAGAACACCGAGACCTATCCCACGACGGTGTTCACCGGCCACCTCGTGTGCATCCTCGACGAGGACTCCGCCTCGGACGGCGACATCTTCCCCGCCCGCTTCAAGGAGGCGGGCCTCGGGCCGCTCATCGGGAAGCGCTCGTGGGGCGGCGTCATCGGCATCACCAACCGTGGTCCCCTCATCGACGGCGGCAGCGTCAACGTGCCCGAGTTCGGGACCGCCGGCCGCGACGGGAGCTGGGTCATCGAGGGGTACGGCGTCGAGCCCGACATCGAGGTCGAGAACGACCCGAAGTCGGTCATCGCGGGCGGCGACCCCCAGCTCGAGCGGGCCATCGCCGAGATCACCCGGATGATTCGGGACGACCCGCGGCCCCTGCCCACGCGCCCCGCCCCGCCGGTGAAGACGCCGTGACGGCGGTCACGGACGCCTCGCTGGAGCCGCTGTCCACCGAAGGGATTCCCGCGCCGCGGGCGCGGGTCTCCCCCGTGCGCCACGAGGCGCACGGGGTGGTGCGCGTCGACGACTACCACTGGCTGCGCGAGCGCGGCGACCCCGCTGTCACGGCCTATCTCGAGGCGGAGAACACCTACACGCAAGCGGTGATGGCGCCGACCGACGCGCTGCAGGAGACTCTGTTCTCCGAGATCAAGGGGCGCATCAAGCAGACCGACATGTCGGTGCCGTACCGAGAGGGGGACTACCTCTACTACACCCGCTACGAGGACGGTCGGGAGTACCCGATCCACTGCCGGCGGCCGGTGGACGCGCCCGCCGCAGATGACGCGCCGGCGACGGATGACGCGCCGGCGGCGGTCGAGCCCGCGGTCGTGGGCGCCGTGACCGCGGCCGCGGCCGGGGAGCAGGTGCTGCTCGACGTCAACGTGCTCGCCGAGGGCCACGACTTCTGCCAGGTGTCGGCGCTCGGGGTCAGCCCCGACGGGCGGCTGCTGGCCTATGCTGTCGACCTCGAGGGGCGGCGCATCCACACCGTCCGTGTCAAGGACCTGTCGACGGGCGCCCTGCTGGAGGACGAGTTGCGGGGCGTGACGAGCAACCTCGTCTGGGCCAACGACAACCGCACCCTCTTCTACACGCGTCAGCATGCGGAGACGCTGCGCTGGCACCGGGTGTACCGCCACGTGCTGGGCACCGCGCAGGCCGACGACGTCCTCGTCTACGAGGAGGCGGACGAGACGTTCAACTGCGAGGTGGGGAAGAGCCGGTCGAAGCGGTACCTGCTGATCGCGTCGGCCCAGACGGTGTCCACCGAGTACCGCTTTCTCGACGCCGACCGGCCCGACGGCGCGTTCGAGCCGTTCTGGCCCCGCGCGCGCGGCCACGAGTACGACCTCGACCATTATCGCGACCGGTTCTACGTCCGCACCAACCACGACGCCCGCAACTTCCGGCTGACGGAGACCGGGGCCGCCGGGACCCCGCCCGAACGCTGGGTCGAGGTGGTGCCACACCGCGAGGACGTGCTCCTCGAGTCGTTCGCGCTCTTCCGCGGCCACCTCGTGCTGCAGGAGCGCCGCGGCGGTCTGACCCGCCTCCACGTGCGGCCGTGGTCGGGGGACGGCGCGCACGACGTCGCCTTCGACGAACCCGTCTTCGACGTGCACGTGTCGGTCAACCGCGAGGCCGACACCCCCGTGCTGCGGTTCGGATACGAGTCGCTGACCACGCCGCGGTCGGTCTACGACTACGACATGGACGCCCGCTCGCGCACCCTGCTGAAGCGCCAGGAGGTGCTGGGCGGGTTCGACCCGGCGGAGTACGCGGCCGAGCGGGTGCTCGCGACCGCGCCGGACGGGCGGCAGGTTCCCATCTCCCTGGTCGCGCGGACCGGTGCGCCACGCGACGGGAGCGGACCGCTGCTGCTGTACGGGTACGGGGCCTACGGCATCTCCATGGACCCCGCGTTCAACTCCGCGCGGCTGAGCCTCCTGGATCGCGGCTTCCGCTTCGCGATCGCCCACGTGCGCGGGGGACAGGAGCTCGGCCGGCACTGGTACGACGACGGCCGGCTGCGCCGCAAGCGCAACACGTTCACCGACTTCATCGCCTGCGCCGAGCACCTCGTCAGCGAGGGGTACACGCGCCCCGAGCGCCTCTACGCCATGGGCGGCAGCGCCGGCGGGCTGCTGATGGGGGCGGTGCTGAACATGCGCCCCGACCTGTTCGCCGGCGCGGTCGCCCAGGTCCCCTTCGTCGACGTGCTGACCACCATGCTCGACGACTCCATTCCCCTGACCACGGGCGAGTACGACGAGTGGGGCAACCCCCACGAGCGGACGGCGTTCGACGACATCCTGGGCTACTCGCCCTACGACAACGTCGCCCCCCGGGACTATCCGGCCCTCCTCGTCCTTGCCGGCCTGCACGACTCCCAGGTGCAGTACTGGGAGCCCGCGAAGTGGGTCGCGAAGCTACGGGCCCTGAAGACCGACGCCCGGCCGCTGCTGCTCAAGACCAACCTGGACGCCGGCCACGGCGGCGTCTCCGGCCGCTACCGCCGCTACCGCGAGACAGCGCTGCAGTACGCCTTCCTGCTCCGCGAGGCGGGAGTGGCGTGAGCCCGGACCCGTCGCCTCGGCTCCGATTGCCGCCCGGTTCCGTACGGCTCGGCGACGGGCTAACTGCTAGCGCTAGCGGTCTTCGCGACCGTGCCAGACGCGTATAACCACCACGGTTTCGTCGTGGATGCGATAGCACAGGACGTAGGCGCCCGCGCCGAAGGGGATCACGAGCTCCCGGCGGCCCGTGCCGTCGGCGAGGGGCCGGCCGATTTTCGGGCGAGTCGAGGAGCCGGTCGGCGCCGGCGCGAATCGCGCGAGCGGCGCGCCCGGCGGCGGCCGGGTCCTTGTCGAGCAGAAAGTCGTAGAGGCGCTTGACGTCGTCCAGGGCCGGTTCGAGCCAGCGGACGGTCATGTATCACCGGTCCGTCGGTCGGCTTCGGCGGCGAGCTCGTCGAGCCACGCCGTGACGGTTTCGTGCGGCACGGCGCGGCCGGTCTCGACGTAGCGCTCCCAGCGGGCCAGGTCCTCGGCCCTTTCCCGTTGGTAGCGTTCTTCGACTTCGAGATACCGCGCCACGGCCTCCTTCACCATCCAGTGAGTCGAGCGCTGCTTCGCCCGGCCGAGGTCCTTGAGGCGGGCGCGGGTCTCGTCGTCCAGCTTGACGCCTACGGTCGTTGTCGCCACGGTTGCCTCGACGGGTTGTCAGAA
Source organism: Vicinamibacterales bacterium (assembly GCA_965207675.1). Classification (GTDB taxonomy): domain Bacteria; phylum Acidobacteriota; class Vicinamibacteria; order Vicinamibacterales; family UBA8438; genus JAJEEA01. Next base: position 714,142 of record CBDBMY010000009.1, on the reverse strand, counting down.
GAACAACTTATCACAACTCGTCGGCGTGCATGGCAGGCGGTGGTGTCCGCATTCTCGGGGCCCGGCTCCGGCTGGCTACCCGGCATGAGTCATAATTGCAGGATCGGAAGTCGACTCGACCTGGGTTTCCGGGTTTCGGATCAGCAGGCTGGCGGGAAAGGGGATCCGTGATGAAGCAATTGTCCAGATCGGCAGGGGTCGCGGTGCTGGTGGTGGGGTTGATGATGGCGCCGGTGCTGGCGGCAGGGCAGGGCGGGGCAGCGGGTCCCCGCACGCCGTGGGGGGACCCGGACCTGCAGGGCGTCTGGGACTACTGGACGTTCACGCCTCTCGAGCGGCCGGAGGAGTTCGGCGAGCGCGGCGAGCTGACGGCCGAGGAGGCGGCGGTGGTCGCGCAGCAGGGCAACGCCGAGGCCCTGGCGCGTGACAGCGACGGGCCGCCCCCGGGCGAGGTCGGCGGGTACAGCCAGGAGGTGTGGACCGACCGGGCGCGGGCGACGGCGCTGACCCAGTCTTCGCTGCTCGTGGATCCGCCCGACGGCCGGCTGCCGGCCCTGACGGCGCAGGCCGAGGCGGCGGCCGAGGCGCACCGCGCGGGCGGCGGCTACCCGGTGCGGGTGCGGGTCGGTGGCCTCAACGAGGACGGGCCCGAGGCGCGCGGCGTGGCCGAGCGCTGCCTGCTCGGCTTCAGCACCGGGCCGCCGATGCTGCCGGGCGGCTACAACAACAACGTGCAGATCTTCCAGTCGCCCGGCTACGTCGTGCTGCTGCACGAGATGGTGCACGACGTGCGCGTGGTGCCCCTCGACGGCCGCGACGCCCTGCCGTCCGGCGTCCGGCAGTGGCTCGGCAGCTCCCGCGGCCGGTGGGAGGGCGACACCCTGGTGGTCGAGACCACGAACTTCACCGACGGGACGGGCAGCTTCAACACCTCGTTCGTGTCGTGGGGATCGGCCGAGAACACGCGGCTCGTCGAACGATTCACGAGGGTAGACGGCGAGACCATCCGGTACGAGTTCACGGTGGACGACCCCGACACGTGGACGGCGCCGTTCACCGGCCGGCTCCCACTGAACCGGTCTGACGCGCCGCTCTACGAGTACGCCTGCCACGAGGGCAACCACGGCATGTTCAACCTGCTGAGCGGCGCGCGCGCGGAGGAGCGGGCCGCGGCCACCGAGCAGCAGTAGTCGGCCGGGATCCGGCGCCCGATCGATCCGCCGCATCCGACGAAACGCCGTGGCGCCGCCCGTCGTCTTCACGGCGACGGCCGGCGCATCGCTGCCCATCCCATGGGCTTCCAGGGAGATGACTGACGTGACACAGCAGCAGTGGGCGGCGGATGCCGCTCGTCGGGTCCGGACATGGGGCGCCGAGGTTCGTCTCGGCCTGGTGACCGTCGCGCTGTTCGCGGGCCTGACGGTCCCCATCGGCGCCCTCGCGGGCGAGAACTGGCCGCACTGGCGCGGGCCGTCCGCCGACGGGGTCAGCACCGAGACCAACCTGCCGGTGGCGTGGGGCCCGGACACGAACATTGCGTGGAAGGTGGAGATGCCCGCGTGGACGGGGTCGACGCCGATCATCTGGGGTGAGCGCATCTTCCTGAACGTCGCCGACGGCGAGAACATCAGCCTGTGGTGCCTCGACAGGAACGGCGGCGAGACGCTCTGGGTGCGCCACCTGAGCGACGGCGACCGGCGGTTGCGCAAGCAGAACATGTCGTCCCCGTCGCCGGTGACCAACGGCGAGCACGTCTACGTGATGACGGGGACGGGCCGGCTGACCGCCTTCGACTTCGACGGCAACCAGCTCTGGCAGCGCGACATCCAGGCGTCCTACGGCCGGTTCGGCCTGAACTGGGGATACGCGTCGTCGCCGCTTCTCGTGGACGACGCGCTGTTCGTCCAGGTCATCCACGGCATGCGGACCGACGATCCGTCCTACGTCCTGCGCATCGACCGGCACACGGGCGAGACGCTGTGGCGGGTCGAGCGGCCCACCAACGCCCGTCGCGAGTCGCCCGACTCGTACACCACGCCCGCCCTGCTCGAATACGACGGGACGCGCGAGATTGTGATCACCGGCGGCGACGTGGTGACCGGGCACGACCTCGCCACGGGGCGCGAGCTGTGGCGCGCCGACGGCCTGAACCCGCGCAACAACGGCGCCTACCGCATCATCGCGTCGCCGGTGGTCCACGGCGAGATGATTTACGCGCCGACCCGGGTCCGCCCCCTCCTCGCCCTACGGGCCGGCGGCCGGGGCGACGTCACCACGTCGCACCTCGTGTGGAAGACCGACAACGGCCCCGACGTGCCGACGCCCGTGACGGACGGCCGGTACTTCCACATCGTCAACGACCAGGGCATCGTGTGGGTGCTCGATGCGCGGACCGGGGAGCAGATCTACGGCCGCCGGCGGCTTCGCCCCGGCACCTACAGCGCCTCGCCGGTCCTCGCCGACGGCAAGGTCTACATCACCAGCGAAGGGGGGCTGACCAGCGTCTTCCGGGCGGGGCCGGAGTTCGAGCTGCTCGCCGAGAACGACCTGGACGACTACGTGCTCAGCTCGATCGCGGTGTCGGACGGGCAGATCTTCCTGCGCACCACCGGCCATCTCTACGCGATCGGCGAACGCCACGGGGCCGGGGACTGAGGGGCGGCCGGTGGACCGTGACGGGCTCCGTGGCCCGAATGGTCGGTTCCCCCAACGCCGGTGCCACCTGCGAGTCCGTAGCCGGGCCGTGTCGGGCTCCGCGGCCCGACGCGGCCATGGTCGGACCAACTCCGGTGCAGCCTGCAGGTCCGTGTGCGCGGCCGGAGGAACGCGCCGCGTGGTCGGTTGTCGCCCTTGTCGGGCTGTCCTGCCCGGCGCGGGCCCCGGCGCTTCGGCGGCGAGGCGCGCAACCGGTGTGCCCCCTCAGGTGCTCTCCCGCCGAAACCGTCCGTGCCGGAGGAAGTGCGCCACCTCGTCGGCGACGTCGCGACGGTTCATGATGAACGTGTGGGTGGCGGGCAGGACGAGGAACGACGACGAGCCCTCGACGTCGGCGCGGTCGACGCCGACCGTGCCGTCGTCGGGCCCGGGGATGAGCCAGGAACCGACGGGGTTCATGCTGCGGCTGCCGGTGATGATGCCGAGGCTGAACCGGACCGGCGGGAGCTGGCTCGCGATGCCGTCCGGGGTGGTCCCGAGCCGTTCACCCGCGGGGCCGAGGAACGACCGGAGCAGGTCGGAGTCGGCGAACGCGTCGACGATCTCGCTGCCCCGGTTGGGCGGGCTCAGCATCACGACGCGTCCCTCATGCGGCTCAGGCCGCTCGGAGAGGTAGCTGCGCACGAGGACGCCGCCCATCGAATGGGTGACGAAGTGCACGGCCCGGGATTGTCCCCGCAGCATTCGGCGACGGCTTCCTCCAGGCGATCGACGAGCGTCTCGATCGGCTCGGTGCGCGACGGGTAGCCGAACCGGACGACCCTGAACCCGGCCTGTTCCAGGCGGCTGGCGAGGATCGCCATCGACACCGGGGTCCGCCCCAGGCCGTGGGCCAGGATGACCGTCGACGCGCCTTCCGGCGCCGGCGATCCGCCCAGGATGCCGGACGCGAGACCGGCCCCGGCGAGGGCGGCCGCGCCGAGCAGGCCGGCGGCGAGCAGAAGCGTGAGCCGGCGCTTCTCGAGCCGTCCGTATCGGCTGACCTGCGGGTGCTGAGTGGTCACGGTTCCTGAGCATATAACGAGATGAGGAAGCAGCCCTTATAATCCGAACCGGTGATCAGATCGTTCGCCGAGAGTACATACGCTCGGGGACTGCCGAGAGTTTCGCGGCAGGGCGGGGTATGCCGGCCTCGGCTCCCTGAGAGAAGCGCCTGCAAGCAGCTATTGCTGGGAGAAACCGCGGGATATGTCTCGTACCCGCGGCTCAACGAGGTCGTCCGGGGCAGGCGCGGCGTCACCCCCGACACCGCGTTGCGGCTGGCCCGCGTCACCGGCATGAGCGCCGATTTCTGGCTCGGCCTGCAGCAGGACTGGGACCTCTGGCACGCGGCGGTCCGGCGCGCGCGGCGGCCATCGCAGCCCTGGAGCCCCTGCCCCGCGTCGAGCCCCCGGGGACGGTGACTTGTACTCGTGAGCGCGGCGGCCGGCTGCACCTGACTTGGATCCGGCGGTCAGCCCGGCGCGAGCCGCGAGCCTGCATCTCGGCCGGGACAGAGGGCCCGGTTCAGCGGATATCGGGGCCGTCCCGGCGACCTCGCCCGCCAATCTCGCCTACGGCTCCGCTTGGCGCCCAACCAACCCTCCAGGAGTCCGCTACCGTTCTCGCACCGGCCCCAGCTCCTACCGCGCTCGCACCGGTTCCAGCTTCCGGACCCAGCCGTCGCTCTTCGTCAGCAGATAGAGCTCCCCCGCGGAGTCGATGCCCAGCCGGGCGTCCGCCCGGTCGCCGGGGGCGTACGTGTTGGGTATGCCGGCCGCCTCGACGAGGTCGCGCTCCTCGCCGTCGATGACCAGCCGGAGCTCCCGGATCTCGGCGAGCTCGCCCGGCACGAGCCCGTCGGCGTCGATGTAGAACACCCGGCCGCGCGGGAAGTCGGTGAACACGTACTGGCCCTGCAGCTCGGGAATGGCCTCGCCGCGGTAGACGAACCCGCCGCTGACGGCGTAGCCCTCGTCGTGGTCGTACTGGGCCACCGGGTACACGAAGGGACGGTCGTCCTCGGCCGGGGGCGGATACGCCGGTCCCGGACGCCGGGGCGTGAGCGTGTAGCCGGTGCCGAACGTGCCCTCCCGGAGGCGCCAGCCGTAGTTGGCCCCGGGCACCCCCAGGTTGACCTCTTCCACCACGTTCTGGCCGATGTCGCCCATGAACATCCGGCCGTCCGTGTCCCACGAGAACTGCTGCGCGTGCCGCAGGCCGTAGGCCCAGATCTCGGGGGCGACGCCCGCCTCGCCCACGAAGGGATTGTCGGCGGGAACGCCGTATCCCCGGCTGCCGTCGCCGCCGAGGGGGTCGATGCGGATGATCGCGCCGTGGGGCGCGGCGAGGGACTGGCCGAAGTCGCGGGGATCGTGGGCCGCCCCGGCGTCCCCGAGGCTGGCATAGAGCAACCCGTACTCCGGCGATCCCGGGGCCGCGTTCGGATTGAACGCGATGGTGCCGACGTTGTGGTTGGGGGCGAACTGGCCGATGCGGAAGACCTCGCGCGAGGTGCCGCTGAACGCGTTCGCCGCCGGATCGTCGACCGTCCACTCCCGGATCACGCTCTCGTGGCTCCCGGCGTCGTCGTCCAGGTAGTCGGCGGTTCCGCTGTCCGACCGGGCGCTGTAGGCCGTGTAGAACTTGCGGAACCCGGGCGTGCCGGCGTCGGCGAACTGCGGGTGGAACGCCACCCCGACCAGGCCGGTCTCGTTCGGGAACATCGAGTCGTCGAACCCGACGTCGAGGGTGCGGATGTCCATGAAGGTGACCGGCTCCGCCCCGTCCTCGTCGGTGATGTACAGCGGCCCGCGCAGGTCGTTCAGGACGAGGCGCCCCGAGCCGTCTCCGATCGGCGTCAGGTACTGGATGCGCGCGTAGGCCTCGTTCGTCATGGCGTCCACGGCGGAATCCGAGGTCCGCGGCGCGCGGACGAACTCGGTCGCCTCCACGACGAGGTCCCCCTTCAGGATCGGGTCGGGAATGGGGTCGGCCAGGGGTTCCACCTGCGCCGCGGCCGGGAGGGCGGCGGCGAGGATCAGGGCAGTGGTTCCGAGCGATCGTGCGAGGTGCATAGCGGCTCCGTTGGCTGTGTGGTGGGTTGCGACGTCGCGGATGGCCCGCTCGGTTACGGCGGACGTGTCAATCATATCGCCAGCCGCCGCGGCAAGGAACCCGGCACTGGCTGCGCTCGAACGGGGTGCGGTCTTCGGTCAGGGGCGCCGTGAAGGACGTCGTCATCCAGCAGGTGGGAGTCCTGCCCGAGGAACTGACGGTGCACCTCGGTAGCTGTCCCCTCACCGCTCCCCCGATGAGGCTGGATGATCGGGCCGTGGCCCACGTCCGGTCCGTGGCGGATGCAGCACTCTTCGCACCCTCGGCCCACCCGGCTCGACGATGCGCGGCCTCGGCCGCATGACGGCTTGCCGATGCGGGGTCGAGGTTGCCCGGCGTCCGTGTCCGGATCGTGGTTGGCGCCGCGCCGCCTGTCAGCGAGCCTCGAGATGCGCCGCGATTCGGTCGCGGAGGCGTTTCGTCTCGGGGCATAGTCGATACAGCAGTGGGAGATTCTGGAGCGACCTCGTGATCATCAAGTCTCTGCCGCCCCCGGGTCTGCGCGCGCTTCCGTGCCTCGCGAGGAGCGGTTCGAACACCTCCTCTCTCATCCGAGGGTGGTTGCGAACCTCCTGCCACGTCATGTGCAGTTCGTGGCGGAACGGGACGCAGGCATAGATGTCGACCTCCGGCTGGGCCGGACAGCAGAGCAGCGAAACTCCTCGGGATCTCGAGACGGCTTCCAGGTGGTCCATGGCGTCGCGCTTCGCACGGTCGGCGTCGGGAATGAACAGCCAGAGGTGGTAGAACGCGTAGCTGGCATGGAGCTCGTCACCGCCGATGGTCCGCGCTGCGTGGTCGTAACCGCGGACGCGTGGGTTCGCAAGCACCGTCACTCTGGCTCTGGATCGGCCCGCGTCGCCCAGCAACGCCTCGGTCAACGGCTTCAGGATGTGTCCGTTCAGGCGTGGATCCTCCGGGACGACGAGCACCTTGAAGCTCACAGCGCCGCTTCCAGCCAGCCCTCCGAGAACAGCTCGGACGGGGGGCGCTTCTTGACGACGTCCATGAAATGCGGTACGTCCGCCAGGGCGCAGATCCGCGATTCGCCGGTCCCCTCATCGCGCTTGCAGACGAACGTCGTTCGGTAGTCTTCCTCCCCGAGCCAGTCCAGCACCGTCGCCGAATGCGTCGTCGCGACGACTTGCGTCGCCGCGGCCGTCGACTGGTTGCGCAGCAGCTCGAGGAGGAGCCGGGCTCGGCTCGCATGAGTGCCGTTCTCGATCTCCTCCATCATCATGAGGCTGGGCATGTCCGGCTGAAAGAAAGCCGCGGTGAGTGCCGCAAAGCGCAAGGTGCCGTCGCTGAGGACCATCGCCGGAAACTGTCGGCCGTTCTCTCGCAGCATGAAGAGCGGTTCGTCCACGGCGCCGCGGAGCACGTCCACGTCGTCGATCTCCTCGGGGCGAAGTTGCCGGAGCCACGACAGATAGGCGTCCTTGGTCTGTTCGTCCTGGCATATCGCGTGCACGAGGGCCGCGAAGTTCTCCCCCCGGTCGCCCATCTGCCGCACCTGGGCCACCTGGGAATACTGCCTCAGCAGGCGCACCTCGGGCTCCACCTGTCGGATGTTGGCGAGCACCTCGGCCACGTCGAAGGCCAGGTGGTCCCACGGGGGCGGCGACTCCGGACTCGCAGCGTCGCCCGCGCTTCGTGCGGCGCCGCCCTCGTGCCGCCAGGGGCCGGCCAGTTGCCCCAGTGCCGGACGCGTCCGCTGCAACTGGACGGACCAGACTGCCTCGTCGTCCATGGGGCACCATACCGGGAGCTTCGGGTCCGTCTGCGAGAAGCCCTCGATGCGGTCGGTGTCGTAGATGACGGTCCCCCCCCCTTCGAGACGCTCGCGGGTCACGCAGCTCGACTTCGGCGAGAACTCGCTCAGGAGCTCCCACTTCAAGCGGTTCCCCCCCTCGGAGGCGTGCTTGCCCGTCCCGATGCGGTCGATGTCGAGGTCACCCCGCACCTCGAACGTCACATTTCCTGTTCCGGCGCCGCTTCCTCCGCCGCCGGCGAAGCATGCGTGGCCGCTTCCCCCGCGAATGCCGTCCCACGCCGCGCCGGTCGTGCTCCTGGGCTTTCCGTCGAGGATCTCGCTGATCGTGAAGCCGCTGCCCACGCCCTGCAGCACGCGCAGCGCGTCGAGCAGGTTCGACTTGCCGCTGCCGTTCGTGCCCACGAGCAGGTTCATCCGGCCCAGCCTAAGATCGACGCGGCGCAGGCTCTTGAAGTTTTCGATGACGATGCGGTCGATCACGCCCCTCGCCCCCCTTCGGTCAGCGCGTGCAGGCCCTCGTCGTGGCGGGCGCCGTGGTGCGCCTCGGGTCCGGCGCGCGGGATGTCGTTCCGCAGGGCAGGGCGAGTCATCGGCGTGGTGGTGGAGCCCGCGTCCGTCCCGGCTCCGGCGGAGGTCCTGGTCCCGGGCGCCATGCGCTCCTATTGTAGCTGCCCGATTCGGGAGTGATGGCCGCCGTTCTCGGCCGAGAGACCTACTCCGTGCGAAGCGCCACGAGCGGATCCACCCGGCTCGCGCGCCGGGCCGGGGACCACGCGGCGGCCGCGGCCACCGCGAGCAGCAGCAGGGACACCGCGGCCAGCGTCGCGGCGTCGAACGGGGCGACGTCGAAGAGCAGGGTGGTGAGGGTCTGCGAGAACAGGAGCGACGCGAGCAGGCCGGCCGCGACCCCGGCCGCGGCGAGGCCGACGGCGCCGCGGACGACCATCCACACGACGTTGCGCGGCTCGGCCCCCATGGCGAGGCGCAGGCCGATCTCGCGGGTCCGCTGGGACGTGGCCACCGCGATGACCCCGTAGATGCCGAGGCCGGCGAGGGCGAGGGCGGCGGCCCCGAACAGCGCGAGAAGCAGGGTCGTGAACCGCCGCGCCGCGATGGTGTCCGACAGGAGCTGCTCGACCGTCGCGACGCTGTAGAAGGTGAGGTACGGTGCGGCGTCCCACACCACGCCTGGATGGCGGGAATGCCGGCCGCGGGGTCCCCGACGTTCGCACCACGTAGGTCATCGCCGCCGTTCGGGGCCTGCGCGTGGGGGACGAACACCTCCGGGCGCGGGGGGCTGTCGAAGCCCCGCGGACGCACTGCCCCGACCACGCCGACGATCTCCGCCTCGAACGTACCCTCGAACGCCTGTCCCCCCACGAGCTGCACGGTCACCCGACGGGCGATCGGGTCGGCGTCGGGCCAGTGCTGCCGCGCCAGCGTCTCGTTGACGACGGCGACGGCGGGCGCCTCGGCGTCGTCGCGCTCGTCGAACCACCGTCCGGCCCGGAGCGGGATCCGCATCGTGTCGAGGTAGCCCGGGGTGACCATGGAGACGGCCGTCGACGGCTCCTCGCCGGGCGGGGGCGGCGGCCGGTCGTGCAGGGTCAGGGGGCTCTGCGCCGCTCAGGTCGGCGAGGCCGAGCGGGAACCCCGACACGGCGCCGGCGGCGGCGACGCCGGGGAGGGCGCGAATGCCGGCGAGGGTCTCGCGGAAGAAGTTGGGGGTGGCCTCGGCGCCGCCGTCGCCGTAGTGGAACACCTGCAGCACCGCCGTGTTCCGCGGGGTGAAGCCGAGGTCGACGTTGACCAGCCGCACGAAGCTCTGCAGGAGGAGGCCCGCGCCGACCAGGAGCACGAGGGCGAGGGCGACCTCGGCCGCCACCAGCGTGCGCCGCAGCCGCTGCTGGGCCGGCGTGTCGCCGGCGCGGCGCCCCCGGGTGAGGGGGCCGTTGACGTCCTGCCGGAGTATCCGGACGGCGGGCGCGCAGCCGAACGCCAGGGCGGTGAGGACGACGAGGCCGGCGGTGAACCCGAGGACGCCGCTCGTTCACCGCGATCTGCGCGAGGCGGGGCACGTCGGCCGGCATGAGCGCCACCAGCAGGTCGAGGGCGTAGGCCGTCGCCACGAGCCCGCCGAGGCCGCCGAGGGCCGCGATGACCACGCTCTCGGTCAGGAGCTGGCGCAGCAGGCGCCCGGGGCCGCCCCCCACCGCCGAGCGGACCGCGAACTCCTGCTCGCGCCGCGCGTAGCGGGCCAGCATGAGGTTGGCGACGTTGACGCAGGCGATGAGCAGGACGAAGACGACGGCGCCCCACAGCAACAGCAGCACCGGGCGCACCGCTGCGACCTGACGCGTCTGCAGGGGGATGACGCGCGCGCCGACGCCGGCGTTGGTGCGCGGATGGTCGGCGGCGAGCCGGGCCGCGACGGCGTCCATCTCGGCCTGGGCCTCGGCGCGGGTGACGTCGGGGCGGGTCCGGGCGATCACCTGCCACCACCCGCCGTTCCGAATGTAGGTCTCGTACTCGGCGATGGCCTTGGGGAGGAAGACGTCCCGGTCGCTCTCGACCGCCTCCAGGCGGAGCTCGAAGCTCGGGGCGAGGACCCCCACCACCGTGTGCGGCTCGTCGTCCAGCACCAGCGTTCGGCCGACGATGGCGGGGTCGCCGCCGAAGCGGCGCCGCCAGAGTCCGTCCGTCATGACGACGACGCCGCTGCCCGGCCGGTGCTCGTCGGGGAGGAACGTGCGCCCGCGGGCGGCGCCGGCGCCGAGCGCCTCGAAGAACCCTTCCGTGACCTGCCACCCGTAGAGCACCTCGGGCTCGTCGGCGCCGGTGAGGTCGACCGACCACGGCTCGAGGGCCGCGACGTGCTCGAAGCTCGTCGCCTGCTCGCGCCAGTCGAGGAAGTTCGCGGAGGCGACCTCGGCGGGCTGGTTGCCGTTCTCGGGGTCGGTCTCCCACAACGTGACGAGGCGCTCCGGCTCCGGAAACGGCGGCGGCTGCAGCAGCACCGCGTCCACCACCGAGAGGGTGGCGGTGGTCGCGCTGATCGCGAGCGTCAGGGTCAGGACGGTGGTGGCGGTGAAGCCCGGGTTCCGGCGCAGGACCCGCAGGACGTAGCGGACGTCCTGCAGCACGTGCTCGAGCGCCGCCCCGAACCGCGCCTCGCGCACGTGGTTCCGGGCCGACTCGAGCCCTCCGAGGGTCGCGAGCGCCTGCCGGCGCGCCTCGGCCGGCGCGACCCCCTGCGCACGCCGCGACTCGGTCTCGAGCGCGACGTGGTGCCGCAGCTCATCGTCGAGCTCGCGGTCGGCGCGGTCCCGGTCGACGAGCGTTCGCAAACGGACCCGCCACCCGTAGAGCCATCGCTGGAAAGGCATGACCCACCTCCGTCAGTCGGCCGTCCCGTGCAACAGGTACGACGGCCCGATCATCGCGATGGTTGCCGCCTCGGTTCCATGTCCCCCTCGGTTACCGTGTATTGTCGCACCGATCCTCTCGGTAAACAAGAGTAGGGTGGCGTGCGGCGATAGGGGTTGCGGGTCGGGCTGTTCCGATGCGTGCCTGGTTCCGAGGGTGGGCCGGACCGGCATCGCCGGAGTCCTGCCGGACACCGACGCCGCCGAGGAGGTCCGGGACACGTGGCGAGATGCGTGGTCAGGCCGCCGACGAGCGATACGCCACGACCATGGCCGTCACGTCGTCGTGCTGTGGGGCCGAGGCGGTGAACCGCTTCACGCTGGCGAAGATGTGGCGCAGGCGGGAATCGGCCTCGGCCTCCGCGACCCCGGCGAGGCAGCCGACGAGCCGGTCGTCGCCGAACTCTTCTTCCTCGTCGTTCATCGCCTCGGAGATCCCGTCGCTGAACAGCACCAGGTAGTCGTCCGGAAGGAGCGTCACGGAGCCTTCCGCGTACGGCGCGTCCTCGAAGAAACCGAGCACCATGCCGCCGGTCTCGAGCCGGCGAACGCCGGAGTCGCCCGCGAGAATGGGCGGGTTGTGCCCGGCGTTGCAGTAGGTGACCCTGCCATCGGGGAAGAGCACGCCGTAGAAGAGCGTGACGAAGCGCCCCTGTATCCCCCGGCGGACGATGGCGGCGTTGACCGCGGCCATCGTGGCCGCCGGCCCGTCGCTCGTGTGCGCGTGCGCGGCCAGCGACCCCTGCATCAGCGCCGCGAGCAGGGCGGCGGGCGGTCCCTTGCCGGCGACGTCGCCCAGCGCGAAGCCGAGCGCGCCGCCGGGCAGGTCCATGTAGTCGAAGAAGTCGCCGCCGATGGACCGGCACGGCAGCGTCGTCGCCGCGGCGTCGAAGAACGGGCCGGCCCGGTGGGTGGTCGGCAGCAGCGCCCTCTGGATCGCCGCCGCCGTCTCCATCTCGTGCTGCAGCTTCGCGATCCGGCCGACGGCGTCCGACAGCAGCTTCCAGCCCGTGTCGTCGCCGAGCCGGTTGCGGCCGGCCGCGGTCAACCGGTAGAACTTCGCGAGTCGACCGCCCGACGTCTTCCGGGCCGCCGCGAGCAGTCCCGTGCTCTCCAGCCGGTGAAGCGTCGGATAGAGGGTCGTCGGGGAAACCTGGAACACCTCGCCCGAGAGCTGACGGAGCCGCTGCATGACGCCGAAGCCGTGCGCCGGCCCCGCCGCGACCGCGTGCAGGACCAGCATGTCGAGAGAGACCTGCGTCAGGTGGGTTCCTGCCGGACGCATCGGATGCGGTGGCTGCATTCGCCGTATTCTAACGACCGCGCAGGGACTGGTTCCCGCCGGAATGAACCTGCCGGCGGTCGCCTATACTTGTCTCGGCTGGCGAGCACCGCTCCGGCGCACCGGGGAGGTCGCCGCCGCACCTCGAGATCGCCCGGGGGCGGCGCGGCCGCCAGCGGGAAGACGACGAGCATGACCACTCCGGCCTCCGCCGAGGCGCTCAACGACGCCCACTGCCACTTCTTCTCGGCGGGTTTCTTCGAGACCCTGGCCAAGGACCCCGCGGCGCCGCCGGCGGCCGACCCCGCCGTCGATCTGCCGGCGCGGCTGGGCTGGGACGCGCCGGGAAGCCCCGCCGCCCTCGCGGATCGCTGGGTGGAGGAGCTCGACCGGCACGGCGTGGCGCGCGCGGCGCTGATGGCGAGCGTTCCGGGTGACGAGGCGTCGGTCGCGGCCGCGGTGGCGCGGCACCCGGCGCGGCTCGCGGGCAGCTTCATGTTCAACCCGACGGCACCGGACGTGGCCGGCCGCCTCGGCCGGGCGTTCGGTGAGCACGGGCTCCGCTGCGCCTGCCTCTTCCCCGCCATGCACCACTTCGCCCTCGACGACGCGCGGGTCTTCGCGGTCTTCGAGGCGGCGGCCGAGCACGGCCGGGCGGTCTTCGTGCACTGCGGGGTCCTCTCGGTCGGCGTCCGCCGCAAGCTCGGCCTGCCGTGCCGGTTCGACGTGCGGCGGGGCAACCCGCTCGACCTCGTCCCGGCCGCAACCGCGTTCCCGTCCGTGCCGGTGATCGTTCCGCACTTCGGCGCCGGCCTCTTCCGCGAGACGCTCATGGCCGCCGACCTCTGCCCGAACGTCCACGTCGACACGTCGAGCTCGAACGGCTGGGTGAAGTACCAGGCCCCGCCGCTCACGCTGGACGATGTGTTCCGGCAGGCCCTGTCGGTCCTCGGCCCCGAGCGTATCCTGTTCGGCTCGGACTCGTCGTTCTTCCCGCGGGGATGGCAGCGGCCGGTCTACGAGGCGCAATGCGGGGTGGCGGACGCGATCGGGCCTGATGCCGCGGGCCGGGCTGCTGTTTTCGGCGGGAATTTCGATCGCGTGTTCGGCGCGGTGTCCGTGGGGAGCGCGTCGATCCGCCCCGATCAGGGGGCCGCGACCAAGCCGTCGCGCTCGACCAACAGGTCGTAGATCCTGTCGATTCGGCCGCCGAGGTCGGTCCGTACGTCCGTGATCTCCTCACGCAGCTCGGTCGTCAACCGCGGAGAGCGCGGCGCTCGGATAGCGGTTGGACCGGATCTCGGAAACGCCGCGCAGTTCGGAGGCTCTCGATCTCCCGGCCGAGCTCGGTTCGGACCTTTTCGATCTCCTGTCCGAGCTCGGTTCGGAGGTTCTCGATCTCCCGGCCGAGTTCCGTTCGGATGTCCTCGATGTCCTGTCCGAGCTCGGTTCGGACGTCCTCGATGTCCTGTCCGAGCTCGGTTCGGGTGGCCTCTACCTGGGTGCCGAGGTCGTCTTGCCGCACCACGGAGAACTGCCACAGTGCGACGAGAATGGCTGCGACCGCAGCCGTCGCGGCGACGGCGGTCCAGTTGATCCTCTGCGGCATCCCTGCGGCTCCCCCCCCTCCCAGTCGGAGGCAGTCCGTCTCGCTGCGTCAAGATCGGCGCGTCGCGGGCAGGCCGACCTGACCGCCTCGGCGGTGGGCGCAAGGGTTCGCGCCGGCGCCGGTCGTGGCGGACCGTGCCGCGGGCGGGGGACGTCAGCGGGGCCGCTGCAGCACGAGGTAGCAGCTCGTCGCCAGGCCCGCCGACCCGAAGATCATGCACATCACGAGCACCTGGTAGCGCACGGCGACGAGGGGGGCGACGCCCGAGAGGATCTGGCCGGTCATCATCCCCGGCAGAGACACCAGCCCCACCGCGAGCAGCGAGTTGGTCATCGGGATCAGGGCCGTGCTCATGGCCGCGTGCCGCGCCTCGGGGTAGGTCGCGCCGCGCCGGCGCTCCGTCCTGAACCGCTCGGCGGCGAGGCTGACGGTGTTCATCGAGTTGGCGATGATCATGCCGGCGAGGGGAATCACGACGCTGGCGTCGTGCCAGGGGCTCGCGCCGAGCACGCCCTGGGTCACCAGGGCCAGCACCGTCAGGGCGCCGACGCCGATGGCCGCGAGCACCGTCGGGTAGCGGCCCGCCCGTTCGTTTCCCAGGGGGCGCAGCGCGATCCAGCCGGCGACGGCGAGCATGACGGCGACCACCGCGAGGGTGACCATCGCCCGCTCCGACCCGAAGATGAACGTCAGCACGTAGCCCACCAGCAGGAGCTGGGTGACCATGCGCAGCACCGCGACGACCGCGGTGCGGGTGCCCAGCGACCAGCGGTGGATGATGACGAGGACCGCGAGGACGGGAAGGAACGCAAGGGCGAGCCGCGTCAGGGGGATGAGCTGCACGGAGTCGTTCATCGTCAACCTTGTGGGGCACCGGACTGAGGGCGACCGGTCGACGCTGCCTGTGTCGTCGACCTCTGCGGGCGTGCTCGGAGGGCGTCCGGCGGACCCTTTTCGTTCGCGGCTGGTGGGGTCGAGCCGCCGCGCGGGTGCCCATGGGGCGCGAGGCGGATCCGGTCGGGTGGTGGCGGCCGGTCAGGACTCGGAGGGCGGCTCCGGGGGCGTCTCGTCGATGGCCAGCTCGCCCCGCTCGGCCTGTCCCAGCAGGTCGCGCGCCTCCTCGGCCCGGTCCGCCGGCACCAGGACCTCGGCCGCGCCGATGCCGTCGATGGAGATGGCGTGGGTCACCCGCAACGCCTCGCCGCGAAGCACGCAGGGGATGCCGTGGGCTTCGAGGAACGCCTTGATCTGCGCCTCGACGAACTGGCCCTGCACGATGGAGATGACGACGTATCCGTCCGCTTCGCTCACGATGCTGCTCCCGAGTCCTGTGCCGGCGCGCCCCGGGAACCCGGCCGCCGCCGCGCAGCTTCGCTCCTCCGGGACCCTGTGCCGGCGCTCCCCGGGAAACCCGGCCGCCGCCGCCGGCATCGCGCGCGGCCCCGGAGGGTCCGGGCAGATGGGACCGGCGGCGACGGCCGTCGTCGCCGCCGGTTCGGAAGTGCGCTTGCCTCGTGGCCGCTTGCGACCGGCCTACTTCAGGGGCGAGTAGTCGGTCGCGTCCATGAACACCGCTTCGACGCCGCTCACGATGCGGCCGTCGACCTGCGAGGCGCGGGACACCTCCGCCCACTCGGGGTCGCCGCGGAAGCTGTCCCAGTTCTCCGCCGCCTGCTCCCGGCTGTCGTGCGAGATGATGTAGATGAGGGTGTTGTCCGAGGCCGGCGCGTCCTGCGGCACCCAGTAGCCCACGTTGCTCATGCCGTGCTTCTCGAAGATGCGCATCGTGTGGTCGCGGAACCGGGCCTCCAGGTTCGGCAGCTTGCCCTCGGGGGCGGTGTAGGTCCTCAGCTCGAAGACCTTGCTGCCCTGGGCGTGGACGGCGGTGTCCGCCTGCCACAGCGTTCCGGCCGCGAAGCCGGCGACGAACACGGCGAGGACGAACACGACGAGATGGCGGGTCCTGATGGTCATGATGGCTCCTTGCTGACGATTCGTGTCAACGCCTGCCGGAAGACGGCCTCGAGGGGTCGGCCGGCAAGCAGTTTCTCCGCGCGGCGGACGCTGGTCCAGCGCCGTTGCCGGAGGGCCTGCTCCTCCCAGGCGTCGTCCACCCGATCGACGTGCATCAGGTAGACGGCGACGCGGTAACGCCCCCCCTGCTTGGTGATGTCATAGTAACCGACCGGGCCGCCCACGACACGCCCGTGAATGCCCGCCTCCTCCCGAGCTTCCTTGACGGCGGTAGCCGCCGCGGTCTCGCCGGGATCGATGAACCCCTTGGGCACGGTCCATCGACCGGCCCTGATGGTCGTGATCACGCAGATCTCGACCGCGCCGTCGCGAATTCTGAAAGGGATGGCCGCCGCCTGTTGCGGCGGTGGGTCCCCGAGCGAATACGCGGGTCGAGGCATCCCGCCCTCGTCAGGAGACGGCGGCCGGCAACCGGGCCGGGGCGGCGTGACGAGGGCGCCGGCGGCCGGGGCGGGAACGGCACGCGAACGTGGCGGCCCCCGCGGCGACGAGCCGGATGCGTACAAGGAGACGCGCCCTCGAGGATCCGTGCTTCACCATGGTCTCCCCGAGGGCGCGCAAGTCGGGTCCGCTGTCGCCGCTACTGCGGCATGTGGGTGTTGTAGAGCGCGAGCTCGCCGTCGTCGGTGAACGAGATGACCGGATACTCCCGGTAGAGGGACTTCGGCCCCTCCATGCCCGGCGAGCCCATGGGCATGCCCGGCACCGAGATGCCCGCGACGTCGGGGCGCTCGTCGAGCAGCCGGCGGATGTCCTCGGCCGGCACGTGACCCTCGATGACGTAGCCGTCGACGAGGCCCGTGTGGCACGAGAACAGCCGCTGCGGAATCCCCTTCTCCTGCTTGAGCGGCGTCACGTCAGGCACGTCGGTGGTCTTTACGTTGAAACCCGCGTCCTTGAGATGCAAGACCCATCCCACGCAGCACCCTCAGGTGGGTGACTTGTAGACCTCGATGACCGGTTCCTGGGTCTGCACCGCGGTGTGGACCCCGAGGCCGACCACCAGCAACGAGAGAACGGCGAGCAGCGTGCGCATGGAGGCTCCTTCTTGGTTGTCGCCGTATCAGGCTACTCGTTGTCCGGGGGGATTGGCAAGCCTGGGCCGGAATCGGAGGGTGGACCCGCGTCGAGCGCCTGCTGGATCGCCGCCCGGGCCCGGTCGATCAGCCGGTCCACCCCCCGTTCGCCGTAGTCCGTGGTGGCGATCGGCTCCCCGACGATCACGTCCACCGAGCCTGGCCGCGGGGCCAGGGTGGTCCGGGGCAGGAGCGCGAACGTGCCGCGAATGGCGACGGGGACGACGGGCACGCCGGCCCTGAGGGCGATGCGGAACAGGCCCGGCTGGAACGCCTGGAGGCGCCCGTCTCGGGTCCGCGTGCCCTCGGGGAATCCGGCGAGCGAGCGGCCGCCGCGCACCCCGTCGATGACCCGGCGCAGGCTGCGCGCGGTGCTGCGCGGGTCGCTGCGGTCGATCGGGAAGTGCCCGGCCGTCCACAGGTGCCAGCCCATGAACGGGACGTGGAAGAGGCTGCGCTTCGCCACGATGCGGAACGGGTACGGCAGGTACGCGAAGAGCGCCGGGGTGTCGATGAGGCTCGCGTGGTTGGCCACGTACACGTAGGTCCCGTCCCGCCGCACGTGCTCGGCGCCGTGCACCCGGATGCGCGCGAAGATGGACCACGCCACGAGCCGGCACCACCAGCGCGCGCACCAGAACTGGCGGTCGCCGGTGCGGTCGAAGGGCCAGATGAGGAAAGACAGGCTCGCCATGACCACCGTGTGCGCGTACCAGAGCAGGTTCGCGAACGGCGCCCACAGGTAGACGAGCAGCTTCACGGACGTCGGTCGGCGTTCACTGCCGCAGCGCGGAGCGGATGTAGATGAGGTCGATGAGCGCTTCGGCCCGCGCCAGCGGCCCCGGCTGCTCGAGCAGCCCCAGCCGGTCGGCGGGGGCGATGTCGATGAGCTGCGAGATGCCGTTGACTAGGTCCTCGTCGTCCAGCCCGTCCGGCACTTGCAGCCCGGGAATGCCGAGGGGAATCAGGGCCGCGAGGTCCTCCCGCACGTCGCGCAGCCGGTTCCGGTCGGCGGCGCCGATGGCGTCGCTGATGGGCTCGACGTCGGCCAGCCGGTAGGCGCGGCTGTCGTCCTCGCGGAGGATCCGGAATTTGGTCAGGCCGCCCAGCAGGATGTTGTAGCGGCCGTCCGGAAGCTCGGTGGCCTCGGCGATGACCCCGACGCAGCCGACGGGATGGACGGGCGGGCGCCCCTCGTAGTCCGCCTCGTAGCCGGGCTCGAGCATCACCATCCCGATCAGGCGGTCGCCCTCGAGCGCGTCCGCGACCATCTCGCGGTAGCGCGCCTCGAAGATGTGGAGGGGGCGGGTGGCGCCCGGGAACAGCATGACGTCCGGCAAGGGGAAGATCGGGATCGTGCGCGGGAGCGTCGCCGGGGCGAAGCCCCGAGTGGTTGCCTGCGCCCCGGCGGCCCGGGCGGTTTCCTGCGCCCCGGCGAGAAGGGGAAAGCACAGCACGCTTGCGAGTCCGACCACGACGCCGAGCAGCCGTCTGGCGGTCATGCCACGCTCCTGATCTGGGTTCCGGCGGTGGTTTCGTTCGCGGTGGCCTCGTCCGGCGCCGGTCTGCCGCGGCACCAGCCTCGTTCGCGGCGGTGTTGTTCCGATCGGGCGGACGACGCTGACCGCGGCGGGGCCCGGGAGGCGGTGCAGGAGCCCTGCCGCCGTCTCGTGCAGGGGATGCCCAGCGTCCGGGGCATCGCCGCCGCACGCGCCAGCCTATCACGGGACGGCGGTTAATCCACGCCGCAGCGCGTCGACCGCGCCGGCGACGGTTTCGATGGCGGTCTCGATCTCGTCGGCGGTGTTGAAGCGGCCGAGCGAGAAGCGGACGCTGCCGCGGATGCGCGCGTCGTCGCAGCCCATCGCGCCGAGGACGTAGCTGGGCTGCAGAGCGGCGCTGGTGCAGGCCGAGCTCGACGACACCGCCAGCTCCGGCATCCGCTTCATCAGCTTCGCCCCGTCCACCCCCGCGAAGCTGAGGTTCGTCGTGTTGGCCAGGCGCTCGACGCGGTGGCCGTTGATCGCGACCCCGTCCACGCGGGCGCGCACGCCGGTCTCCAGGCGGTCGCGCAGGGCCCGCACCGCGTCGTCGCCGCCGGCCCGCACCGCGTCGTCGCCGGCCCGCACCGCGTCGTCGCCGCGGCCCGCGTCGCATCGTCGCCGCCGGCCTGCACCGCATCGTCGCCGCTGGCGAGGGCGGCTGCCACTCCCATGCCCACAATGCCGGGGACGTTCAGGGTGCCCGACCGCAGGCCGCGCTCGTGGCCGCCGCCGCGCACCAGCGGCTCGCAGCGCACGCGGGGGCCACGGCGGCGGACGAAGAGCATGCCGACGCCCTTCGGCCCGTGGATCTTGTGGGCGCTGGCGCTCAGCAGGTCGACGTGCATGGCGTTCACGTCGATGGGCTCCTTGCCCCAGGACTGCGTGGCGTCGGTGTGGAACAGGACCCCGCGCTCCCGGCACAGCGCCCCGATGCGGGCGATGGGGTGCAGGACGCCGGTCTCGTTGTTGGCGTGCATGACCGAGACGAGCAGGGTCCGCTCAGTGATCGCCGCCGTGAGCCGGTCGAGATCCAGCCGTCCGTCGCCGTCGACTCCCAGGTAAGTGACGTCGATGCCCTGTCGCTCGAGGTGTTCGGACGCGTCGAGGACGGCGCGGTGCTCGGTCGTCACCGTGACCACGTGCCGTTTCCTCGCATAGGCCGGCGCGTGGACGACTCCCTGCAGGGCCAGGTTGTCCGACTCGGTCGCGCCGCTCGTCCACACGATCTCCCGCGGGTCGGCGCCGATGACCGACGCCACCTGCTCGCGTGCGGTCTCGACGGCGGTCGCCGCGTCGCAGCCCAGGGCGTGGTGCCGGCTCGCCGCGTTGCCGAAGCGATCGGTGAGGAACGGCAGCATGGCTTCGAGGACCCGCGGGTCGAGGGGCGTCGTCGCGTTGTGGTCCAGGTAGATCATCGGCATCTCGGGAGTTCAGCGGCTCCGCGACGGTGGGGTCGCGCGGTTCGAGCCCGTGGGGGTTCTGCCGGAGCCGACTCTCGTATTCGTGGAAGCCGTTGAACGACACGGTTTCGCCGGGCGGTGGCGTACGGTCCCGTGTCGGTCGTCACGTTCAGTGTATACGGTGCCGAGGATACGGAGAGCAGGGCGGCCGTTCCGCAGGGCGGGCATCGCGCCGATCGGGGAAGCGCTCGCGCGCCGGGCGTGGGTTGCGCGACCGACGCGATCGCCGGACCGCGCGCTGGACGGGGTTCGGCGCTATCATGTGTCGGGACCGGGCCTGACCCGGACCGCGAGCGCGCTGGGCCGTTGGGAGTTCCTGTTCACCGCATCGCCCCACGCGGTGCCGAACGGCGCCGGTTCGGCGATGAACCCGATAGCCGTGTTCCAGCCGCATCCCCCGTCGGGCTGGTGCTGTGATAGTCGTCGCCCTCGTGTTGCGAGGGGGAGGGAGGTCGGCATGCCGAGCAGGAGACTGTCTCGTGCGGTTCTCATGGCCCTGGTCGCGGCCGCGGGCGCCACCGCGGCGCCGGCATGGCTGTCCGGTTCGGGGCCGTCCGCCGAATCGGCCGCCGCGCAGGGTCGCAGCCTGCCGGTCTTCGAGGTCGACCCCGCGTGGCCCGCGGTGCCGGCCGGGATGAGGCTGGGCGCGCCGTCCAGCATCGCCATCGACGCGGAGGACAACGTCTGGGTCCTGCACCGCCCGCTGACGCTCCCGGCCGAGGAGGACGCGATGGCGGCGCCGCCGGTCGTCGTCTTCGATGCGGAAGGCAACTTCATCCGGGCCTGGGGCGGCCCCGGCGACGGGTACGAGTGGCCCCAGCGGGAACACGGGCTCCATATCGACCACGAGGGCTTCGTCTGGCTGGGCGGCAACAACTGCCCGACCAACGGCGTGCCCAGGGTCGAGCCGGTCCACGACGACCAGCTCTTGAAGTTCACCCGGGACGGCGCGTTCGTCCTGCAGATCGGCCGCACCGACGGCAGCCGGGGCAACGCCGACATGATGAACGTCCACCGGCCGGCCGACCAGCAGGTCCATCCACCGACCAACGAGCTGTTCGTGGCCGACGGCTACGGCAACCGCCGCATCGCCGTGTTCGACGCCGAGACCGGCCGGTTCAAGCGCAGGTGGGGAGCCTTCGGCGATACGCCGGTGGACGACGACCAGTGTCAGGTGCAGAACCCCACCAGCTTCTCCGATCCGGGCCCTTCGTACTTCAACGTCCTCCACGCCATCCGGGTGTCGAACGACGGCCTGGTGTACGCGGCCGACCGCGAGCACCGCCGCGTGCAGGTGTTCACGCTCGGCGGCGCGTTCGTGAGCCAGGTCATCACGCCCGACGCACCCTTCGCGCGCAACCTGGCCCTGTCCCCGGACGCCGAGCAGCAGTTCCTCTACGTCGGCGGCGACGACGGCATCGTCGTCGTCGACCGCGCGACGCTCGAGATCCTCGGGACCGTCCGCCCCGAGGGCATCCTGGGCGCCGGCCACCACATCGCGACCGATTCGCAGGGCAATCTCTACCTCGCGGCGACGGGCGCGGGCATGCAGAAGCTGACATTCAGGGGGATGTCCCGCGAACAGTGACGAGGAGGAGGATCACCATGACCGTCGAGCAAGCACAGCCGGCCGGCGCGCCGATGCGGTTCCGAACGGGCCGTGGTTGTCGCGGGCTCTTTCTCGTCTGCCTCGTGTGCCTGTGGCCGCAGGGGGCCGGCGCGCAGCCCGTGGTCGGCGACACCCCCACCGCCGCTCGGGCGGCGGACGGGAGCTACATCAGTTGGCGGGAGCACATCATCGACGAGCCCGCCACCGCCGGGTTCGGCCTGAGCGGCAGCGACGGCCTCGTGATGGCGGACCTCGACAACGACGGCCACGAGGACATCGTGTCGGTGCACGAGTCGGACAGCGAGTACGACTCGACCGTCCCCGACCCCGACTACGTGCCGGACGCCGAGGGCCACGTGCGGGTCGCGTTCGGCTCGGCCGACCCCGACGGGTGGACGAACGTCACCATCGCGGAGGGAGCGGACGCGCCCGCGCCGGAGGACGCGGCCATCGCCGACGTCAACGGCGACGGGCACCTCGACGTCGTGGTGGCGGCGGAGCTCTCGCACCTCATCTATCTGCAGAATCCGGGCGCGGACGTGCGCCGTGCCGAGTGGCCGCGGCTGATACTGCCGATGACGAAGGGTCGCGGATCGTACATCCGCGTCTTCCTGGCCGACCTCGACGGCGACGGCGTCCCCGAGATGACCGCCCCCAACAAGGGCGCGCAACGGCCGGCGCCGGCCGACTTCGCGCGCTCCACGCCGGTCTCCATCTTCTCGGTGCGTGGGGATCCGCTCGAGGGCGGGAACTGGACCGAGACGGTGCTCGGACGCTACAGCGTGCCGCAGAACGCCGAGCCGGTCGACCTGGACGGCGACGGCGACCTCGACGTCGTGGTGGGGACGCGGGGCGAGAACCGCATCCTGTTCTTCGAGAACCCGGGCGACGGCAGCCTCGACTTCCGCGAGCACGCCATCGGCATCTACGGCGCGCGGGCGGCCGGCTTCAACCTGGAGTACGCGGACCTGAACGGGGACGGGCGCCTCGACATCATCGGCGCCGCCGCCGGCGGCCTCGCCTGGCTGGAACAGCCCGAGCGCATCGACGACGCGTGGAACGCGCACCGGATTGGCAGCTTCGCCCCCGACAGCATGACCGGCCTCGAGGTGGCCGACATCGACGGCGACGGCCACCTCGACGTCATGGCCGGCAGCTACAGCCGCGGCCCCCGCGAAGGCGACGGCGACGTCGACAAGGACGACGCCCTCGGGCGCATCGGCTGGTTCGAGCACCCCGGCGACGCCGCCGGAGAGTGGCGGCGGCACGACGTCTCGCGCCGCAAGCGGGGCATGTACGACAAGTTCATCGCTCGGGACGTCGACGGCGACGGCGACGTCGACTTCCTGGGCACGCGCGGCAACAGTGCGCCCTACGACGGGGTGTTCTGGCTGGAGCAGGTGCGCTCCGACACGCCGCGCCCGGCGTTCGAGCGGGCGCGCGACGAGGACAGCCCGGAGATGCCGCTGCCGTAGGCCGACCTGCAATTGGCCGACGTGAGACCCGGCCGGCCCTTGCGCAACTGGTGGGACCGTTCGAGTTCGGCCCAGGGGAACGAGGCTCACCCCTCGCGACCGATTCGCAGGGCAATCTCTACCGCCTCTGCCGCTTCCCCGCTCCTCCAATACCGCCCAGACCCGACCCCGGCGGTATGAGAAGTCCGGGCCAGGACCGCTGTCGATCAGCCCACGAGCCGCGCCAGCCCGAAGAAGGGTTCCTTCTCGCGCTCGCCGAGCGCCTGCTCCGCCAGCATCTCCCCGAGCGAGGCGCCCAGCTTGTAGCCGTGGCCGGACCCGCCGCCCGCGATCCAGACGTTCTCCGCTTCCGGATGGGTGTCCACGATGAGGTTCCCGTCGGCGCTCTGCTCGTACTGGCAGACGCGCGCCTCGATCAGCGGCGCTCCCTTGAGCCCCGGGAAGCGGTGCTCCATGTACTCCCGCGCCTCGCGGATGCCCTTCGGTGAGGGCGTCCGGTCACCGTCGGTGGGGTCGAAGTCGGCGCCGCGCCGGTCGTCCGCGATCTTGAAGCCCCGGAAGCGGGTCGCCGGTACGCCGTAGAACGGGCCCTCGATCCAGGTCGGGAACTCCGCCTCGGTCAGGTCGGCGCGGCCCGCCGGGGGACCGAAATAGAAGACCTCCTGCCGGGTGGAGCGGACGAGCGGCGGGTCGAACTCCGGGAAGAGCTTCGCGAGCCAGGGCCCGCAGGCGAAGACGAAGAGGTCGGCTTCCAGCGCGCCGCCGTCCGAAAGGCGGATCTCCCGCATGCGGCCTCCGTCCATCCCGCCCGGCGCCGCCTCCGCCCGCCGGAAACTGCCGCCTGCCTCCTGGAACTCCCGGAGCACCCGTTCGCAGCCGCGCCGGGCGAGCAGGTAGCCGGCGTCCCTTTCGAACACGCCGTAGGAGAGGCCCTCCGGGTTGATCTGGGGGAAGCGGCGCGCCAGCTCGTCGCCGTCGAGTTCCTCGACCGGGAGGCCGAGTTCCCGGAGGATCGGCACCGCGGCCTTCGTGTACTCGTCCTCCCCGCTCCTCATCCGCAGCATGCCGATGGGAAAGAGCAACCGGTCGTCCCAGCGCGCCTCGTACTCCTTCCAGATCTCGGCCGCCCGGGCCACCATCGCGCTGTAGATCCGCCGCGTCCCGTAGGAGGCCCGGATCAGCCGGCTCTCGCCCCCCGAACTCGCGCGGGCGTTGCCCGCCCCCCAAGCGTCCACAAGCGTCACCTCGGCGCCCGCGCGGCGGAGCCAGAGCGCCGTCCAGCCGCCGAAGGCGCCGGCCCCGATCACGGCGGCCCGGACGCCGCTTCCGGTTTGCGGCAGGCTCGTGGCCGGTGTGGCCTCGGGTGTCCCGGTTTCGCCGGCGTCGTTCCCGTAGGCGCTGAACGCGGCGGCGCCGGCGAGTCCGGCCGTGATCGCCTCGCGGCGGGAAATCCGTTTCGTCATCGTTCCATTATCCCCCGAACCGGGCCAGCCTGGAAATGGCAACTGAAAGGGTGCGGCTCATTTGCGTAGAGTGCTATCTGGCTCATTCATAAGGAGTTATGCCAACGGGCGCCCCCTCACCGGTGCGCTTTGGCCGGGGACAGCTTGCGGCCAGCGTCCCACCCGCTACTTTCGAGCCCCTGCCCGGCCTGATCACGACGCCGGCACGCTCCGGTCTTCGCCTCCGGTGCGCCCCCCCTGGACATTCCCACGGCGTTTTGGTACGGCGTCGTCGGGAAGGGAGACCCCGCGGCGATGGCCACGGCGACGACGAAGGGTCACTGGACGCACCTTCAGCGCGCGGGAGATGACGCTGATCCGCGAGGTCCCCAGTCCGGAGGAACTAGCGATGACGCTGCCAGGTGGCGCGGCTCTCGACTCCGTCGTCACCCGTCAGCGACAGCACCAGCGTGTCGCCGTCGTCCGCGAGGTCGTACGAGTAGCTCAGCGTCCTGCCCCGCACATCCGGTCGAGACCCGCCCTCGACCTCATGCTCGACGACTCTCCGAAAGACGTTCACGTCATATCGGCCGAAGTAGGCCAGATAGCCCTCACGGCTTGAAAGCTGGACCGACACCCGGCCGCTGGCGTCATGCGACAGCATCCCGTCGGTGAACGCCGAACCGTCCGCGGCCGCCCCACCGACCCGCTCGAACGACGAGAGACCGAACGCGCCGACGAACCGGGCCATCTGCTCGGTGGCCCGCGCGCCGTTCAACAGCAGCGTCATGCTCCGATTGCCTTCGTGACAGGCATACTCGTAGATCGGCTCCTCGGTGTTGGTCAGAGGGTACTCCGCCGACCACGGCTCCGTGAACGAGTCCGGGTCGTAGACGGTGTACTCCTGATGCATCGTGGCCTGGTCGATCCGCGTCAGACGCTGCACCAGACGCATACCCGCCCCGGACCCCGCAAAGGTCCAGCGCGGGTCGAAGTTCGTCGATTCGATCACCAGGGTGTCGCCGTCCCAGGAGCCGCGCGAGGTCCCGGTCCACTGCTGGATGGCGCTGGACACCCGTGGCCGGTCGTCCAGCGGGACCGTGATCGTGGAGTTGACGAACTCGTAGTGGATGACCACATGATCCGGGGTCTGGAAGATCCGGGCCGGGAACGCACTCCCTCGGAGCGGCAGCATCCCGCCTATCAAGCAGCGTTCGTCCAGTGCCCGGTCCTCGGGCCCCTCCGGGATCCCCCTCATGCGCCGACCTGGCATGCCCACCCGGTAGCGGCCTTCCTCGGTGCGTGGAATCCGCCCGTTCTCGGGTGAGACGACGAGCGACGTGCGCCCGTCCAGCAGCGGATGGTCGTAGATGGACTGGTCGACCCCGCCATCGCCCAGCTCGAAGTCGGCGCTCAGGGCCCGATCGAGCCCCTCGCGGATGCTGCTCCGCCGCGTGGCGAGAAACTCCGCCTCTTCTTCTTCCGTGAGACGAAGTCTGTCCTCGAATTCGGCCGGTCGCTCGAGGGGCGTCATCGTGGGAAGCGACCAGGTCCCCTGGAGATCCGGCACGCCCCAGGGCGTACGGGGCGGGCCCGCCTCGTCGGCCGGCTGCGCCGGCGCCGAGCACGGAAGCGCCGCGAGGGCGCCGGCCAGCCCGAGGCATCGCAGGACGTACTGAGCCATGCTCATGGTCTCGTCTCCGCTTTCAGTCGCTGCAGCTCCTCCCGCGTTTGGCCCTCAGCCGCTGCTCGTCACCGACCAGCAGGGGTTCGAGGGGCACAAGCTGCTGCGAGTCGGCAGATTATACCTGGAGTGTGTCTTCGACGATTGCAGGATCGTCGGGGACGATTTCCTCGACGACATCTCGGGTGGCTCCCCGGGGCTGGACGGTGCATCCGATGAGTGAACGTCTCTCCAGGGCCCAGGACCTGGGATGAGGTGGGTGCGTGCCGGGTTGGGTGCATCCATCAAGCGCGCTCGCCCGCGGCCAGCGCCGCCACCGTGAAGATCAGCGGGTAGAGCTTCTCGAAGTACCACAGCTTCGCAAAGTAGAGCCCGATGGGGGCCGGCCCGACCGCGTCCCGGGTGAGCAGCCACTGCCGGCCGCGGGGGTCGCCGGTGGCGGCGACGGCGAGAGCGGTTTCCTCGATGGTGCCGAAGCTCCCGTCCTCGTGCCGCTTCGACCGGAGGAACGCCTCGCCTCGCAGTCGCGCCTCCGCCGGCAGGAGGTCCCGGCACTCCAGGACCCGCGCCGTGCCGTAGACGGGATTCGTCTGGTCCGGGGTCCACGGGTTGCCGAACCACAGGGGAATCCACGACCCGTCGGGGCGCTGGTGGCGCACCAGGTACGCGACCGCCCGTTCCATCGCCCGGTCGACCCGCGGGTCCACCGCGCGCCATGCGTGCCACGCGCGCAGGGCGTGGGCGGTGAGGTCGGGGCTGCTCCGGTCGAACGGCAGCCGGCCCCAGCCCCGGCAGAACGTCGGGACGCCGCCGTCGTCGTTCTGCAGGTCGATCAGCCAGCCGACCCCGGCCGTGGCCGCCGCCAGGAGCTCGGCATCATGGGCCGGGAGCCCGTGGCGGGAGTGCCGCCGCATTCGACCCGCGCCGTGTACCGCGTGGGCAGTGCTGCTCGTCGCCCTGCGCTCGGTCCCGGGTCTTCCAGGTTCCGCGGAGGCCGCGGTCGCGCCCTGCGCCGCCGGCGCCGTTTCCCCGCCGACGCTTTCACCGGTCCCGGCGCGACGCGCGCCATCGTCCGCCGCTGCCAGCTCGGCCAGCGCGAGGAGGGCGCCGGGGGTGTCGTCGCCGTCGGGCACGCCGCCCGACAGGTTGGTCCAGGCCCAGCCGCCGGGGGCCGACCGGGTGTAGGGATGGACGACGCGGTACTGCTGGTCGAGCAGCCAGCGCCGCAGGTAGCGCCGTTCCTCCGGGGTGAACGCGGCCCCCCCGAGGGCGTTGATCGACAGCGTGGTCAGCCAGGTGGCGAGGTTGGTGTCGATGGGCCAGCTTCCGTCGGGGCGGACCGAGTCGGTGAGGAAGGCGACGCCCTGCCGGGCCACGGGGTGGCCGGCGAGCCCGCTCCCGGCGAGGGCCATGGTGACGAAGCTCGTCAGGGGGGCGGCCTCGAGGAACCCGCCCGACGCGGGCTGGATCGACTCGAGAATGCGCAGGGTGCGCGCGCGGACCGCGTCGCGCACCGCGCGGCCGGTCCGGCTCGCAGTCGGGTGGTGGTGGTGCTGCGCCTGCCCGATGGCGATCAGGGCGGGCAGCGCGTAGCTCACCACCGGCAGGCCGATCCACTTGAACCAGGCGTGGGGGAGGGCGGCGAGCTCGAACGGCAACACGGGCACGTGCGCCCAGCCGAAGCGCCCGGCGAGGGCGCAGTGGGTGAGGATGGGGACCGCAAAGGTGCGGTCGTCGCCGTACACGTGAGTGATGGCGGCGGCCAGCGACTCCGCCGTGAGAGGGCCCACGCGCCGCGAGAGCCACGCTTCCGCGCGCTCCCGCCCCACCGCGCGGTGCTGGCCGAGGGTCGCCCACGCCAGCGTGGTGGTGCTGATGTTGCTGGGGCAGCCGTCGGCGTCGCCGAAGCCGCCGTCCGGGTTCTGGTGGGCGGCCAGCCAGCGGAGCCCGCCGCGCACGAACCCCTCGTGCCCCCCCGCGAGGGTCAGGGCAGTGACCGCGGTGGCGGTCGAGAGGGGGCTCGACGACAGCTCGCCCTCCCAGTGCCCGGCCGGCGTGCGCGCGGCGAGCAGCCGCTCACGCAAGGCCGAGGTGGTCCATGGCGAGGAGCGCGTACCGGGTGTGCTCGGCGTCGGGTTCATCGTCGGTCCGGGTGCCGCCGAACGCGCGGCCGGGTCCACGGCTCACGCAAGGCCGAGGCGGCCCATGGGGAGAAACGCGTGCCGGGTGTGCCGGGCGTCGGGTTCATCGTCGGTCGTCCGGGCGCCGCGGCACGCCCCGCGGGGTCCTCGGCTCACGCGAGGCTGAGGTGGCCCATGGCGAGGAGCGCGTACCACGTGTACTCGGCGTCGGGTTCATCGTCGGCCCAGGTGCCGCAGAACGCCCGGCCGGTCCACAGCGTGTCGAGGAAGTCGAGGGTCTTCTCCTTCAGGTGCGCGAACGGGACGTGCTCGCCGGCGAGGGCGTGCAGGGCGGTGGCGGTCGACAGCAGGTCGGGCATGGGCGCCGCCTCGGTGGCCAGGAACCCGCCCTCGGGGTGGGCCCGCGCCAGCAGCCACCGGGTAGCCTCGGCCGGGGCCGGGACGCCCATCCGGCGGAGCAGGGTCACCGCCGCCGCCGTCGTCGGGGTGGTCCGGACCCCCGCGTCTCCCGGCCCCGGCATGGGAAACGGCTCGGCCGGCTGTCCCAGGTCCTCCAGGGCGCCCCACGCCAGGAAGCTGTGGTACACGCTGCCGCGGTCCCATTGCGCGCGGATGCGGGGGGCGAGGTCGGGGCCCGGCTGCTTCACCGCCGCCCAGCACCTCGCCAGACAACAGAGGTGCACGAGGTCGAGGTCCTCTCCGTCCCCGAACGACTCGAGGAAGCCGGCGACCGCCGCCGGCGGCTCGTGCTGGAGCGCGATGAGGCCCTCGAGCGCGAAGACGGTGTAGTAGAGGTCGCTCTGCCCGGACCGGTCGGCGGCGCCGCCGTCGTCGTTGAACTGGGAGTGGAGGAACCCGGCGACGGGGTCAGAGGCTTCCTGCAGCAGCTTCGGCGCCAGCCGTGCGACTTGCAGCATTTCGAGTCTCAAACTCACTGCAGTAGCCCTCGATCAACGCCTCGCCGAAGATCTTGCCCACGATGCGGCGCATCAGCCCCTTGAGGGTCGGGCTCGACAGGAACCGGAGCGACCGGACCGCGTCCTCGCGGTAGGCTTCGAGGAGGTCGTCGGCCTTGTCGAGGGCGCCGCACTGCTCGGCGATGCGGCGCAGCTCTTCCCCGCGGTCGCCCGCGCCCGACCGGATGACCTCGGCGACGCGCTCGCGCTCGGCCCCCTCCGCCCGCTTGTGGGCGATGGTGAGTATCAGCGA
Source organism: Vicinamibacterales bacterium (assembly GCA_965207675.1). GTDB lineage: Bacteria > Acidobacteriota > Vicinamibacteria > Vicinamibacterales > UBA8438 > JAJEEA01. The sequence continues at coordinate 684,567 of CBDBMY010000009.1, read as the reverse complement.
CAGCCGCACCTGGTCGAGGTCGTTCGAGTCGGCCTCGCCCTTGAAGTCGTCGATGTCGTCCTTGATCTGGTAGGCGATGCCCAGCGACTCGCTGTACTTGCGCAGCACGTCGTGGGTCGCCGCGTCGGCCCCGCCGAGCACGGCCCCGATGCGCAGCGCCACCTCGAAGGCCGCCGCCGTCTTCTGCCGGAAGATGTCGAGCACCTGAAGCGACGCCAGCGGCCGCGGGTCGCGGGCCCACAGCAGCTCGCGGCCCTGGCCCCGGCTCAGGGTCACGTGGCCCTCGGCCGCGATGGCGACGGCCTCGGGGTGGCCCGCCTCGGCGAGCAGCCGGTAGCCTTCACCCACCAGGAAGTCGCCCGCGTTCAGCGCCACCGGGACCCCGACCTCGGCGTGCAGGGCGGGGCTGTCGTAGCGGCGCTCGTCGCCGTCCTCGATGTCGTCGTGGATGAGCGACGCCTTGTGGAAGCACTCGATGGCGACGGCGGCCTTGAGGACCGCCTCGGGCAGATCCGGCTCGGTGCCGCGGCGGTCGGTCTCGAGGGCCATGTAGGTGCACGTCGCCAGATAGGGGCGCCACCGCTTGCCGCCCTTCTCGAGGTAGTCGCGGGCGATGCGGGCGGTGGCGTCGTCGGCGTCCACCGGGCCCATGATCGCGTCGAGGATGTCGGACCCGAACCAGTCGCGCACCCTCGTCTTCAGCGCGTCGAGGTCGAGGCGGTAGGTCTTGTCGTCGCTCGTCAGGTGAATCAGGTCCCAGACCCAGTCGAGATCCACGGTGGTGTTGACGCAGTCGTCCTGCAGCAGCGGTATGGCCACGCCGGGGATGGCCGCCGCCTCCATGTGCGGGAAGCACTTCTCCAGCACGTTGATGCAGCTCACGCCGACGATCGCCTCGATCTTGCCGGTCTCGATCATCGACCGGACGATGGCCGATCCCTCCGCCACCAGCACCGCGTAGCCGAGCCGCTCGGCCTCTACCGTCAGGTCCTGGATCGAGCACAGCCCGCACTCCTTGCAGAGCAGGCCGAACTCGTCGAACGGGGCGGGGCACTTCTCCTCCACCCGCAGGCACTTCGGGATCAGCAGGAGCCGGCGCTCGTAGGGAATCTGCGCGAGCGAGTCCCGCCACGCGGCGTTGCTGACGAGGATCGAGGTGTAGTCGCCGTAGATCGGGTCGAGGCCGGCCTCGGCGAGCACCGCCGCGGTGTGCTCGGTCAGCTCGTCCAGCGTGAGCGGGGGAACCGCGCCCGCCCGCTTGACGTGCTCCTCGGTGAGCTGCTTCAGGCGGACCCGCACCGCCTTGTCGTCCGGGATGTTCGACTGCGCCTGCCGGTAGGTCTGCCGGGGCACCTGCGCCGGGAGCTGCAACAGGGGGATGACCTGGGGCTCGGCGTAGCTGGAAGTGTCGGTGGCCATGGATCCGATCGATCCTCTATGTGTACGCACCGAATCCGAAGAACCAGTGCTTCTTGGCAAACCGGTAGACCCAGTTCTCCTCGGGAATCTCGTTCCCGGGGTTGTGCTGGCTCGGCCGCGACCGCAGCGCCTCGAGCTCGGGGGCCGCGGTCTGGCGTATCGTCGTGTCGCCGGCGCCGTGCCGCTCGACGATCTCCCGGAGGAGGTCGGGGCGCTCGAGCACGATGCAGCCCCGCGTCGCGTCGGCCGCGGTCCGGCGGAAGTCCGCGAGGAGCGGCGACTCGGTCATCGTCTTGTAGATGTCGCCGTCGTTGTCCTGGATCTTCTCGTTCGCGAACTGGATGATCGGGCACGGCTCGACGTCGCCGAACGGGCCGATGTGGTGGCTGATGCCGGTGGCGGCCGGGCACAGCGCCTGTCCCTTGTCGTCCCAGTAGGCGTCGATGAGGCCGATGGGCTTGCGGTTGCGCATGTCCATCACGAAGCGCCGCACCGACAACACCTGCTCGGGGGTCAGGGCGAGCTGGGGGTTGGGCACCGGCCCCACCACCCGGTAGGTGTGGAACCAGCAGTAGTGCACCCCCATGCCGATCAACCGGTCGATCCACGCCTCGCGCACGAGGTCGTCGATGTTCGACTGGCAGACGCTGGTGCAGACGCCGGTGATCAGCCCGTGCCGCACGCTGGCCCGGATGCCCTCCAGGGTGCGGTTCAGCACCCCCTCGCGGCCGCGCCGCTCGTCGCTGATCGACTCGGTCCCCTCGACGCTGATGAGCGGCGTCGCGTTGCCCGCCTTCCGCAGCCGCTCGGCGGTGGCGTCGGTGATGGGGTGGCCGTTGGTGAAGATCTGGAAGTAGCAGTCGGGGTGCGCCTCGAGGACCCGGAGGAGGTCGGGGTGCATGAAGGGCTCGCCCCCGAGGATGCCGAAGAAGCTGTTGCCGTGCGCCTTGGCGCTGTCGATGAGCCGGTTCAGGTCGTCGTAGCTGATGACGTGCTGCGGCTTGTCGACGTCGACCCAGCACCCCTGGCAGCGCAGGTTGCAGGCGTTGGTGATCGAGATGTAGAGGAACGGGGGGAACGACACCCCGGCCTTCAGGCGCTTCTTGAACTTCTGGACCGAGCGGACGCCCTTGTAGCCGAAGTTCCAGGCGAACTTCCGCAGCACGCGCGCATCGGTCGAGCGCACCGTGCGATAGCCGAGACCGGCCGCCGCCCTCAACATGATCGTCCTGCTCCGCGCGGGATCAGATTCCCCATTCCCGCTCCGTTGGTGCCGGCCGGGTGTCCTGAACCGTCTGCGAACGCGCGAGCCGCTTCTCCATCTTGGCCTTGGCCCGGGCCGCCCGCTCCTCGATGTCCTCGGCCGAGGGCAGGGTCATCAGCACCTCGTCGGGGATGTCCAGGTCCTTCTTGAGCTTGCCGAGGCAGCGCTTCCGCTCGAGCAGCGCCTTCGACTCGTCGCGCTCCGTCGAGAACCGCTTCCGCGCGTCGCGCTGCCGGGTGCGCAGCGACCCGTAGAGGTCGCCCCCGAGCAGGGTGGAGATGTCCACCTTCATCGCCTCGCGCTGGACGTCCTGCTCGCGGACGACGTCGCCGTTGATGGGGCCCTTGCCGTACTTCGGGAACAGGATCGCGACCTCGGGGCAGACCCGCGAGCAGGCGGGGCAGTCGGTCTTGCAGTTGTCCTGGTTCTGCACCGTGATCTGCTTCTTCTCGTCGACGCCGTACACGTCGAAGAGGCAGAACGTCAGGCACTGCATGCAGTTGGTGCAGCGGTCGAAGTCGATGACCGGGAACCACGGCTTCCACGCTTCCAGCTTGCGCGCGCCGGCCGCCTCCCGCACCTCGCGCGCGGCCTCGAGGGCGTCGACCTCGCCGAGGTCGCGGAAGTGAACCTCCTGCTCCGGGTCCGCGGCCGGCGCGTCGTCGAGGCGGCCCAGCACCAGCACCGGGGCGCCGTCGGCGGGGGCCACGTCCTGTCCGGCCATCGGGCGGGTGACCTCGAAACCGTTGTCGAGCAGGGCCGAGAGGGCCTGGTAGCGCTCCTCGTCGGCCAGGGCCCGGCTGCCCGGACCCTCGTACAGCACCACCCGCAGGTTGCGTCCCTCGATGCGGCTCATGCCGGCCACTCCCTCTCGGCGCGTTGGGTGCGGCTCATGCGAGCAGCTCCCGCGCGATGTCGTCGGCCGAGTCCTCGCGCATGTTCAGCACGTCGACGCCCTCGCTCGGCAGCGGGGTACCCGCCGCATGGAACAGCCACTTCACCGCACGCGGGTAGCAGGCCGCGATCTTCGTGTCGCCGGCCTCGGCGATCTTCCGCAGCGCCGGGTCCTTGCGCGCCGACATGTCGCACAGATCCGCCACCGCGTCGAAAGCCTGACCCGAGTCGCAGAGGCGGCGCAGCACGTCCTTCTTGACGTCGGCCGGCACGACCTTGGCGTAGGTGCAGTTGCAGTACAGGATCTTCATCGCGCCATCCGCCGCGCCGTCACGCCATCCTGTGCGTGGGAACCGGCCGTCCCGGCCGCAATTGCTCCAGGTGCTCGACCCGCGCCTCGACGCCGTCGAGGGCGGCCAGGATCTCGCGCAATACAGCCTCGAGCCGAACCGGGTCGGTCTCGGCCCGCAGGTTCACCACCAGCTCGCCCGCGTCGACACGGTCGAGCAGCGACTCGCGGAGGTCGGGCTCTCGGTCGCTGCCGACGAGGCTCACCACCGACAGCGTGCCCGATCCGTCCCGCGCGTCGAGCGTCATCTTGAGATGGGCAATCTCCTCCCCGGCCGACGCGAGCCGCTCGCGTACCTGCCGGGCCAGATCGACCAGCGTCCGGTTGCCGTCGAACGGTTCTTCGGCGCTGAGCTGAACGGTGCAGTTCAGCCAGCCGAGCAGCGCCTCGCCCTCGGCGTATATATCGTAGTCGATCTCCAGCGCCCGGGACGCGGGATTCTCGGCGAGCACCGTCTCGAACCACGCGTCGACGCCGGCTCCGGTCTTCGCGGAGCAGGTCAGGACGGTTGCCTGCGGGAACTCCTCGGCCAGGGCCGCCGACAGCCGTTCGAGCAGGTCGGCCGGGTGCGCGTCGCACTTGTTGACGACGATGACGTCCGCCTCCTGGAGCTGCTTGCGGTAGACGTAGGTCACCTTCTCCGAGAAGCTCCGGCCTTCGACGAGGCCCATCATGCGGGCCGCCCGCACCGGGTCGACCAGGACGCTCAGCGGCGCCACCGTGAACCGGTCGCCGTAGATGCGGCGCAACGGATAGGAGACGGTGGCCACGAGGTCGGTGCAGCTCCCGACCGGCTCGGCGAGGAACAGGTCCGGCCGCGAGTCCCGCGTCAGGCTCTCGGCCGCCTCGAGCAGCGAGTTGAAGCGGCAGCAGAAGCAGCCGCCGGTGATCTCCTCGACCGGGAAGCCCTTGGACCGCAGCAGGGTGGTGTCGACGAGCCCGCTGCTCTGGTCGTTGCAGATCAGCCCCACCCGCCTGCCTCGGTCCGTGAGGTGCCGGGCGAGCCGGGCCACCGCGGTCGTCTTGCCCGCCCCGAGAAAGCCGCCGATCATGACGTAGCGCGCCAGCTCGGCCGTTCCCGGCATCCCGTGAATCGTCCTGTCGACCGGGTCAGCCATGCCGCCGCCCCAGCATCTTGTCGATCGTCGTGTCCAGCAGCGCGACGTACCCTTGCACGTCGAGGCAGTCGTCGCCCGGCTGCCCACGCACCCGGAAGAGCCAGCCCCGGCGGTAGGGGTCCCTCGACAGCAGCGCCGCCTCCTCGTCGACGGCGGGGTTGAACCCCTCGAACCGTCCCGGCAGCGGCGAGTACATGTCGGTCACCGCCTTGAAGCCCTCCAGCCAGCCGACGACCTCCCCGGTTTCCACCGCCGCGCCCGGCTCGGCCTCGAATCCGAGCTCGACGATTTCGCCGAGCATGCGCACCGCGAACTTCGTGAACCCGACCCGCCAGACCTCCTCGTCCTCCCGCTCGAGCCAGCTGTGGCCGGCCGTGTAGAGCCGGTGCTCGGGGAGGCGGGTCGAGAACCGCGAGCGATTATAGGGGATTTCGGAGGGGGGCATGGGAGCGGCGGACGTTCGGTTGGTGATGGTCAGTCGGCGGGCGGGGTGCGCTCGATGAGCTGAAGCAGCAGGGAGCGGATCTCGCACATGTCGGCGCGACCGTGGTCTTGCTCGGCGTCGATTCGGCGGTTGATGTCGTCGAAGCGTCCGTTGATGTCGTCGGACGCACCGGACCACGTCAGTCAGGCAAGACGACGCTCGCGCTGGCGGCGTTTCCCGCGGGCCGAGAAACCGGGCGGCGGCGGCGATGATCCCGTCCGAGGGGCCGCCGCCGAATCCACCGGGCAGGCGGCGGCTCTCGAAGTGCGCCTCCCGCCCGAGCGGCGGCTCGACCGGGTTCTTGCAACGTGATGCCGGCGTCCGTTTACGCGACCGCGTCGGTGGTCGCGCTCCGTGCGTCGCAGCGGGGAATCCCTACCGGAACCGGCCGCCCTGGGGTGACGCTCCCGCTCCCGAGTAGCTCATTCGGGCGTCGTAGCGCAACACGGTGCGTTCCACCGAGAGGACCACGCCGGCCAGCCCGGCCGCGGTTGCGCTGGTCCGATCGCCGAGGGCGAGCTGCATGATGGTGGGGCGCTCGAGCTCGGTGAAGCTCGAGTGGTTCTCGACGAGCTGCCACACCGCCGCTCCCGATCCCAGGTAGCGCTCGTACATGCCGAACACCACGTTGCTTCCGCGGAACTGCGGAAGCGCCTGCCGCATGAAGGCCTGCCAGTCGGCGAGGCGTCCCGGGGCCACCTCGAGCGTCGTGATCCAGGCCAGCGAGAGGTTGCCCGCGTTCTCGGCCTCGACGCTCAGCTCGGGGCGGTAGCGCAGCGCGTAGCTCCGATGACCGGAGATGGTGCGGCGCACGCGCTCGTCGATGCGCTCCAGGTCCCGTCGATCGAGGGTGAGCGCCAGCAGACCGCCGCGATCGAGATCGGACAGATCCTCCATCGGCGTCACGAACATCCATTCGTAGAGGTTGCCGAACTCGGCCGTGCGCCACGCCGAGCGCCATGGCACCCCTGCCTGCTGCATGGCTCGGTTGACGTCCCTGCTCTGCACCTCGATGAACTGTTCCATCTCCCGGGGGAGGACTTCGATAATGTCGACGCGCATCCAGGGCATCGCCTCCTGGGCGGGCGTCACGAGCCCGGTGCCGGGGACGAGAAGGACGGCGGCGACGGCGATAACGAGACCCACGACAAGGCGTTTCATCGGCTTCCCTCCGGCGCGCACTGTATCATACGCGCCCGACGCTCGTGTATCATCTGCCGGTCGGAGTCGCTCGGGAACGGGAGCGGAAGCTGTCGCACGGTTGCACCCACCCGCGGTCGATGTCCCCTCACCGTGTTCGGTGACCATTGGAGGGATGACGAATGCCAGCGTACTTCATCATGCGCGTCGACGTTCATGACGCCGAGGTCTACGAGAAACACATCGGGCAGGCCGTGGAGACGCTGAAGGATTTCGGTGGCGAGCTCCTGGCCCAGGGCGGCCGTTGCGAGCACACGACCGGCGAAGGCCGAAGCCGCAACGTCCTCGTCCGATTCGCCGATTTCGCGACGGCAAAGGCGTTTGCCGCGGATCCGAGGGTCCAGGAGTCCCTGCGTCTGACGGCCGGGGCGTGCACGCGGGACGGGACCATCGTCGAAGGGCTCTAGCCGGTCGGCCGTCCGGTGGCGAGGACGCCGGCCCGGGGCCTCCGCGCGCGGCGTCGAGGCGCGATCGCGGCGCGGGACTCTTTCAACGGCCTTCCCGGTCGGCCCTGGTAAGCCGTCGTGTGAGGTCGCCGGCGTACTTTCTTTGCGCCGTTCGGCCCCCGTCTTGTCGTTGAAAGTGCGCCCAGGACGGTCCCGCAACCAGGGGCGGTTGCGCACGAGCGTGCGACCGCCTGCATGTTGCGTCGGCCCGTTGGCCGCGCCGCAGCTTGGACGATATGGGCAAGGCTCGCGTCAACCGGCGCATCCGATACGAGCCGGATGAACGGTGTCCGCCCCTCGTGACGCTCGGCGTCGCCATGCAGGGCGTCGTTCTCGTCCTCGCCAACACGGTCCTGATGGTGACCATCATCGTCCGGGCCGCCGGTGAGGACGATTCCTACCTTGCCTGGGCGGTCTTCGCGGCGTTGGTAATCGCCGGGGTCTCCACCGCCCTTCAGGCCGCCCGCGTCGGCCGGTTCGGGGCCGGCCATGTTCTGATGACCGGCGCCGGCCCCCACTTCATCGCGATCTCGGTCGTCGCCCTGACGCAGGCCGGGCTCGCGACGCTGGCGAGCCTCATCGTCGTTTCGTCGCTGTTTCAGTTCGCAATGGCCAAGTGGCTGCCGTTTCTGCGACGGCTGGTCACACCCGTGGTGTCCGGCACCGCCCTGATGCTGATAGCGGTCACGGTCATGCCGATCGCCGTCGGCAGGATCACGGATTCGCCCGAGGGCGCGCCAGCCGCCGGTTCCCTGATCGTCGCCTGCGTGACTCTGATGGTCACCACCGCGATGGCGCTGCGCGCAACGGGCGTCTGGCGGCTGTGGGCGCCGCTCAGCGGAATCCTGGCCGGTAGCGCCGTCGCCCCGTTCTTCGGGCTGTACGACGTTCGGCCGGTGAGCGCGGCTTCGTGGTTCGACGGCCCGGAGCTCTCCGGCTGGCCGGGGCTCGACGTGACACTGGACGCGCGGTTCTGGGCGCTCCTTCCGGTCTTCGTGATCGTGGCCGTCGTCGCCGCCATCAAGACCAGCAGCGACGGCGTCGTCATTCAACGAGCCTCGTCCCGCCTCCCTCGTGCGACCGACTTTCGACTGGTGCAGGGCGCGCTCAACGCGAGCGGCGTCGGGATCCTGCTCTCCGGGATCGCGGCGACGCCGCCCGTAATCGTGTACCTGCCGTCGAGCGTGTCCCTCATCAATCTCACCGGGGTCGCGGCGCGGACGGTCGGGTTCGCCATCGGCGGCATCATGTTCGCACTCGCATTCCTGCCCAAGCTGACGGCCATGCTGCTCGCCGTTCCCGGCGCCGTCATGGGGGCCTTTCTGCTGATCATCATGGGGTTGCTCTTCGTGGAGGGCATTCGCACCGTGGTGCAGGACGGCCTCGATCCGTCGAAGGGCCTCGTGGTGGGCGTGGCGCTCGCCCTCGGGGTGGCCCTCGACGACGGGAGCGCCTTCAGCGGCGTGCTGGGCGAGACATGGAGCGCTTCGCTCGGCAACGGCATGACCGTCGGGGTGCTGACCGCGGTCCTGATGACCGCCTTCCTGGAGCTCAGCCGTCCGCGGCGCCGGCGGCTCGAGGCGGCGCTCGACGTTTCGGCCCTGCCGGGGATAGACGCCCTGCTGCGCGAGCTGGGAGGCCGGCTGCAGTGGAGCGACGCGTCCGTGGAGCAGCTGCGCGCCGCCGGCGAGGAGGCGTTGATGTGTCTGCTGCAGGTGCGCGGGGACCGCGCCGCGGACAAGTCCCCGCGCATGATCCTCGTTGCGCGCCCCGACCGCGAGACCATCGAGCTGGAGTTCCTGGCCGTCTTCGAGGATCAGAACCTCGAGGACCGGTTGACGTATCTCGGCGACCGTGCGGCGACCCCGGAAGAGACCGAAACCGACATCTCGTTCCGGCTGTTGCGGCACTACGCTTCGTCGGTGCGCCACGGAAAGTACCACGGCATCGATGTCGTCACCGTGAAGGTCACGGGCTCGCGCGGGGAGAACCCGGCAGCGTGAGGACCTGCCTGTGGGCCGATGCGTGTGTCTTTTTGATGATCGGATCACTAATTTGACGCCGCATCGAATGGCATGTCACGATCGGGCATGCTGCCGCGGCACCTGACCGGCGCGTTGCAGGCCGCGGCCGCGGCGAATCCCGTCGTCACGATCACCGGACCCCGCCAGTCGGGCAAGACGACGCTGGTGCGCGCCACCTTCCCCGCGCACCGCTACCTGTCGCTCGAGGCGCCGGACGAACGGGCGCGCGCTCTCGCCGACCCGCGGAGCGTGCTGGCCGCGGCAGGGGGCGGGGGCCTGATCCTCGACGAGATCCAGCGCGCGCCCGAGCTGCTGTCCTACGTCCAGGTGCTCGTCGACGAGCGCGACGAACCCGGCCGTTTCGTACTGACGGGCTCGCAGAATCTGCTGCTGATGGAGTCGGTCTCGCAGACGCTGGCGGGGCGGACGGCGCTCCTCCGTCTCCATCCCCTTTCGATCGCGGAGCTCAGCGAACGGCCGCCGCTCGATCCGCTGAACCTCGACGGCGCCGCCGGCCCGCCGGTCGAGGCGGCGGCCGGCCCCCCGCCGCAGGATCTGTGGGAAACCCTCGTGAACGGGTTCTATCCGCGCATCCACGCCCACCGCTTGCCGGCGCAGCCGTGGCTGGCCGACTACGTGCGCACCTACGTCGAGCGGGATCTTCGCGAGGTGCTGCAGGTGTCGGACCCGCGCAGCTTCGAGAACTTTCTCCGCCTCGCGGCGGCGCGGACCGCGCAAGAGGTCAACTTCAGCGCCCTCGCCGCCGACGCCGGCGTGACTCAGCAGACCGCGAAGCGCTGGCTCGCGGCTCTCGAGATCGGCTTTCTCGCGACGACGCTGCCGCCGCATCACGCGAGCTACCGCAAGCGGTTGCGCAAGCGGCGCCGCCTCCACTTCCTCGACACCGGCCTCGTCTGCTACCTCCTGGACATTCCCGACGCCCGCACCCTGGAGCGTCACCCGCTGCGCGGCGCCGTCTTCGAGTCGTTCGTCGTCTCGGAGCTGGTCAAGGCGTTCGCCGCGGGGCGCCGCGAGCCGCCGCTGTCGTGGTGGCGCGACTCGGCGGGCCGCGAGATCGACGTCCTGATCGACGCCGGCGGCCGCATCGTACCAGTGGAGGTCAAGTCGGGGCGGACGGTGCCCGCCGACGCCGTGGACACCCTCGCCTGGTGGACTGCGCTTCCCGGCAACCCGAACCGCGGCGGCGTCCTCGTCCACGGCGGCGCCGAGCGCTTCGAGTTCCGGGGCTTCCGAGTGTTGCCGTGGTACCTGGGGTGAACCGGTGTGACTGGTGCGAGCAGCCTTACTTACCAGATCGTGCGGACGTGCTCGTAGTTGCGGATCCGCTGGTCCTTGGTGACCAATGCGGCGCCGAAGGACCGGGCAGTCGCGACGATGATCCCGTCTGCGGGGTCTCCGTCGAATCCACCGGGCAGGCGACAGCTCTCGACGAGGACGGCCCGCGTCAGCTCGGCGACGTGCAGTCCGGCCGGGTCGGTGGCGCGGTCGATCCAATCGTCGAGCGGACGGTCCAGCAGGAGCTGGCCCTTCTGCGCTTTCTTGGCCACTTCCCAGATCGAGAACCCGGACAGCCAGAGGGTGTTCTCGCCGCGTGCGTGCTCGATCGCGCGACGCGCCGGGTTCGAGAGCCTCGAGTCCTCCGTGACCCACCAGATCCAGGCGTGGGTGTCAAGAACCGCCCGCATCTCGGTCCGCGTCCCACTGCTCGCCGGTACCGTAGGGGTCGCCGGTTTCCCGCAGGATGCTGCCCGCGAGGCTCCCGACCCGGTCCGGCGCCAAATAGGGAACGAGCTGAGCGACCGGCTTACCCCGCTTCGTGATGACGATGGGAGTCCGCGTGGCGGCCACCTCGTCGAGCAACCTCAGACAGATGTTCTTGAAGCGGCCCGCCCCGATGGTCTGCATGGCGCCATATAGCCATGGCCACGGGTCCATGTCAAGACTCGGAAGAGGATCCCGGAGCCGAACTCGCCTGCGCCGCACCGATCGTCGACCTGCGCCAGGAGAGCGACCGCTTCACCGCGCCCGGTTCATCGCGAAGATCACGCCGAACAGGACCACGCCGGCCGCATCCAGCACCGGCACGGGCAGGCCCGCCAACGCGACCGTCGGGCCGGGGGCGAGGAGCAGGGCGGCGGCGGCGAACATGGCGAGGCGGAGGGGGAGGGGCAGGGCGGTCCGGAGCTGGCCGGTGATGCCCGAGGCGAAGCACAGCACCCCGAGGGTGCCGATGGCCACCGGAACCAGCATCGCGAGGGGCCCGGCCGTCTCGCCGGCCGGAGTCAGCATGAGCAGCTCGGGGCGGTAGACGAAGATGTAGGGCAGCGTGAACCCGACGAGGGCGAATCGGAACGCGGCGAAGCTCGTCGCCATGATGTTGGTGCCGGCGATCGAGGCCGCGGCGTAGCCGGCGAGGGCGACCGGCGGGGTCACCATGGACATCATGCCGAAGTAGAAGATGAACAGGTGGGCGGCGAGGGGGACCACTCCGAGGTTGCCGAGCACCGGCCCGATGAGGGTCGCGAGCAGCAGGTAGCACACGGCCGACGGGAGGCCCATGCCGAGGATGATCGACGAGACCATGATCAGCACCAGGGCCAGGAACAGGCTCTGCTCCGCCAGGGGCAGGATGGTGGCGGGCAGGCGGGTGCCGATGCCGGTGAGAGTCACGATGCCGATGATGATGCCCACCGACGCGGAGGCGGCGATGAGGGAGACGACGTCGCGCGCCGACTTCACGAATGCCCTGACGACGTCCTGGACTGAAAGGCGCGTCCGTTCGTTGAACGCCCCGACGACCACGATGCCCACCAGCGACGCGGTCACCGCCCGGAACGGGGTGTAGCCCAGGACCAGCAGCAGGATCAGGGTGCCGAGGGCGGTGGCGAAGACGATGCCCTCGGGCCGCGACTCGGCCAGGGGGGAGGTGGTCCGCGACTCCCCGGCGCCGGCCTGGTCGGGGTCGACGGGCGCGGTGGTGCGCCCCTGGAAGTGGGTGATGAGCAGCAGCGACAGGTAGTAGAGAACCGCCGGAATCAGCGCGGCCCGGATGATCTGGAGATAGGTCACCGGGGGATCGACGATCTCGAGCATCATGTAGGCGCCGGCCCCCATCACCGGGGGCATCAGCGCCCCGCCGGAGCTCGCCGCGGCCTGGATGCCCGCCGCGGTGGTCGCCCTGAAACCGGCGCTGCGCATCATCGGGATGGTGAACGACCCGGTGGTGGCGGTGTTGGCGACGGCGCTGCCCGAGAGCGACCCCATCAGGCCGCTGGCGAGCACCGCCACCTTGGCGGGCCCTCCCGGGCTGCGGCCGAAGACCGCCTGCGCGAAGTCGATGATGAACAGGGTTGCGCCGCTGGCCGAGAGGAAGGCGCCGAAGATGACGAACAGGAAGACGTAGGTGAACATCACCCCCAGGGCGACCCCGAAGGTGCCCTGCGCCTGCAGGAACGCCTGGGCGACGATGCGCTCGATGGAGTACCCGCGGTGCGGGAAGAACCAGTCGGGCATGGCCGCGCCGACGTACGCGTAGATCAGGAACAGGCCGGCGAGGATCGGCAGGGCGAGCCCAAGCGACCGGCGCGCCGCCTCGATGACGAGCAGCAGGCCGACGACGCCGATCAGGATGTCGGTCCCGGTCTCGAAACCGGCGCGGTTGCCGAGGCTCGATCCGCCCTGCCAGAGGCCCTCGAAGAACGGCTCGTTCTGGACGAGGATCCACCCGCAGCAGACGACGGCGAGCCCCGCCAGGACGAGGTCGCTCGCCCGCGCCGCCGGGTGGCTCTTCAGGCTCGGGTGGACGGGGACGTTGAGGAAGCAGATGACCAGCCCCAGCAGGGCGAACACCGCGAGCTGGGGCTGGGGGGCCAGGATGGGGTAGTTCACCTGGATCAGGGTGAACACGCACAGGCCTACCGCGAGCACGCGGGTGACCGTCTCCCGCGGGGCGTCGGGCTCGGGCCCGCTCGGCGGGCCTGCGGTTGTCTCTGCCATGGTTCTCTCGGTGGGGCCGGCGCGCCCGTCGGCCCTGCGGTCACCGGCGCCGAGGCCCGACCCTGGACGTTCGTCGACGGAGACGCCGGGCCCGGTCGTCGCCGGCGGCTGCCCGGTCAGTCCCTGCAGGAGGTCTGCGCCGTCCGCGGGAGGCGAGGCGGCCTACTGCGCCGACTCCTCCCCTGGCCAGATCCCGATCTCCTGGTAGAAGCGGATCGCGCCGGGATGGAACTCGGTCCCGGTATCGCGCACGACGTTGCCGGGGTTGATGGCCCGGCCCGCGGCATGCTTCTCGACCACGCTCTCCCGCTGCTCGTAGAGGGTCCTGGTCACGTTGTAGACGAGGTCGTCGCTGACGGCCGCCGAGGTGATGAGGTGCATGGACCCGACGTCGAGTCCCTCGAACGGCTCGTCCTGCCCTCGGTAGGTGCCGGCGGGGATCGTCGCGGGGCGGAAGAAGAGGTACTCGTCGACGAGCTGCCGCCGGGCGTCCTCGTCGAACGGGATGAAGTGGATGTCCTGCGAGGCCGAGGCCTGGGTGATCGACGCCGTCGGCACCGCCCCGCCCACGAAGACCGCCGCCGCCGAGCCGTCCGCGATGAGGTCGACGGCCCCGGACTGGGTGGCGTTCAAGGGCGAGAAGTCGTCGTAGGTCAGGCCGTGCGCCCCGAGCAGGGGCCCAACGAAGTACTCGAACCCGGCCCCGGCCGGCCCCACCCCCACCCGCTCGCCGCGCAGGTCCCCGATGGCCTCGACGCCGGATCCCTCGGGACTGATGAACAGGGCCACGTTCGGGGCGAGGGTCATCACCGTCCGCATCGGATACGCCTTCTCCCAGCCGTCGCCGCCCCGGACCGCGAAGTAGGTGATGGCGGCGTTCGACATCGCGAAGTCGAGCTCGCCGGTGTCGAGCCGCCGGATGTTCTCCTGCGAGCCGCTCGTGGCCTCCGCCGTCGCGTTCCAGCCGAACCCGGCCCCGAACTCGTTGAGGACCTCGGCGAGGGCGCTGCCGACGACGAAGAAGGCGCCCCCCGGCGGCGCCGTGCCCATGCTCAGGAACACGCGCTCCGGCGCCGCGTCCCCGCCCTCGCCGCCGCCCCCGCCGCACGACGCGGCCAGGGCGCACGCCAGTGCCACCGCCACCAGTCCGTTTCGACGCATGCCTGCAACCTGCCTCTCGAGCCGGCGCGCGCCTCTTGCCTCGCATGCCGGCCGCATGTTCCGCGTAATCCACCCGCAACGGGCGCGGTGGACACGTACAAGCCTCGATCCTACCCCAGTCTCACGGTCCCGCTTCCCGCGACGTCTCGATCCAGGCCACGATGTCGGCGACGTCGCCCGGCTCCAGGCCCTCGGCGCTCGCGCGCATGGAGGCGCCCGACGAGTCGTCGGGATGCGAGCCCCGCACCCCGTCGATGAACTTGCGGAGCTGCCGCGCGGTGTACCAGCCCGCCTGGCCCGCGAGGCGGGGCGCCCCGAGGGCTTCGTTGCCCTCACCGGACCGCCCGTGACAGACGGCGCAGGCCGCGTAGAGCGTCCGGCCGCGCGACGGGTCCCCCTCCGGTGCGGCTTCGCCGGCCGTCGCTTCCACGCCGGCCGCCGCCGCGCCGGCAGGGGCCGGGAGGGGCAGCGACGCCAGCCACCCCGCGAGCGCCGCGAGGTCCGCATCGGCGAACCCGTCGACCATGGAGCGCATCTCCCGACCCTCTGGATCGCCGGGGTGGGCGCCCCGCCAGCCCTGCCGGAAGCCGGCGATCTGGCGTTCCAGGTACGACGCGCCCAGCCCCGCCAGCACCGGCGCGTCGATGAGCGGATTGCCCTGGGCGTCGGCGCCGTGGCAGGACGCGCAGGCGGCCACGTACAGCGCCCTCGGCGCGGACGGCGCGGCGTCCGCCGCCTGGGTTGCGGCCCCTCCCGCGCCGACGGCCACGTACAGCGTCCGCGCCGTGGACGGCGCGGCGTCGGGCGCCTGCGCCGCCGCCCCTCCCGCGACGGCGGCCATGAGCGTCGCTCCGGCGAGCGGCGCCCATCGGGCCGGCGCCCGCCGGCGGACGGGCGCAGTCGATTGCAGAAAGTACTTCATGGCTCCTGGCCGGCCTCTCGGTTGCCCGTCCCGTCAAGCGGCGGCCCCCGCCTCCCGCTCGTCGATGTCCCGCGGGGCGTGGCAGGCCGACTGGATGGCCCCCTCCTGACAGCTCGGCTGGCAGCTGCTCCGATCGCTCACCATGTGCCGACTGGATGGCGCCCTGCTGCCGGCCTCTCCGCGGCGTCAGCCCGCTGCCCCCGCCTCCCGCTCGCGCTCGTCGATGTCCCGGAGGGCGTGGCAGGCCGACTGGATGGCCCCTTCCTGCCAGCCTGGGTGACAGCTGCTCCGATCGCCCACCATGTGCCGACGGGATGGCACTGCCGGCTTCTCCGCGGCGTCAACCGGCGGCCCCCGCCTCCCGCTCGCGCTCGTCGATGTCCCGGAGGGCGTGGTAGGCCGACTGGATGGCCCCCTCCTGCCAGCCCGGGTGATAGCTGATCTGATCGCCCACCATGTAGTGCCGGCCGACGGGGTCCTGCAGCGTCGCGAAGTAGTCCCGCCTCGCCTCGTCGGTCCACCGGGTCGAGCAGCCGAGCACGTGGTTCATGCGGTACCAGGCCACGCTGACCCCCCGGTCGACGAGCCGCCGGTAGTCGGGGTGGACCTTCCCGCCCTGGGCCAGCGCCGCCTCGATGCGCTCGGCCGGCGACAGGCGCGTCAGCCGGCGCCCGGGGCCGTCGTCGAAGGCGTAGGCGCCGAGAATCACCCCCGAATCGCCGTGGATGCCGTGCGGCGGATACCAGATCTGGGTGATGTCCTGGTTGGTCCAGGAGATGCCCCCGTAGATGTGCTGGTCCTCCCAGAAGCGGCGCTTCGCCTGGAACGCCAGCTTGAAGAGGCTGCCGCGTCCGGGGGCGGAGAGCGCCCGCACGTAGCGCGCGGGAAAGTTGTGCCGCAGGCCCACCACGAGGTGGCAGGGCATGCTGTCGAGGCAGTAGTCGGCCCGAACGGCCCGTATCTCGCCGCGGGGGCCGGTGTACGCCACCTCCACGCCGGCCTCGCCGAGCCGGATCTCGCGCACCGCCGCCCTCAACTCGACCGCGTCGCCCACCTGCCGCATGAAGCCGTCGACGATGCGGTCCATGCCGCCGACCGGCTGCAGCATGGGCGCGGCCTGGTCGGCCAGCTCGCCCCAGTGCATGTACTCGCGCCAGAAGCTCGCGTCGAGCAGCTCCGGGAAGCCGCGCACGGGCTTCTTGACGCCGGGCGACGTCATGCCGCCGCTCGCGTAGCCGGCGCGGTCCGAGCCGTGATAGGCGAGCGTCTCGTCGAGGTCGCCGTAGGCGCGCAGGAACTCGCGCAGCCGCTCGTGGTCGTCGGCGTCGAGGCCCGCGTCGAGGGCGCGCGGGTCGACCGACTTCGCCAGCAGCTCGGCCAGGAAGCCGCGGGCGTCGGTGATGTACTCGCGGCCGCGGATGGGCCGCCCGCCGAACGCGGCGTCGTCGTGGACCCAGGCGTTGCGGTTGTCGTTGACGAAGATCTCGAGGGCGACGTCGAGCTCGCGGCAGTACCGCAGGAAGCTCGCGTGGGTGCCGGGAATCCGCGCCGGCCCGGCGTTGAAGTAGAGATCGGGGTGGTCGTCGAACTCGCAGACCTGCCGGGCGCCGAGCTCGTCGACGACGTCGCCGTGCCGCAGGGTGAGGTTGCGCCCCCCGGGGCGGTGCGAGGCCTCGAGGACCGTGCAGCGGTGGCCCGCCTTCCGCAGCTCCCAGGCCGCGGTCAGGCCGGCGATGCCGGCGCCGATGACGACGACGTGCCGCGGCCGGCCCCCCGCGGGGCGAAGCGCGAGCTGGCCGGCCCGCGCCACCTCCGGCAGCAGCCCCAGCGCGGTGGCGGCGGCGTGCACGGCCGCCGCCCCGCCGGCCGCGCCGACCGCGTTCAGCAACTGGCGCCGAGAGATGCGCGTATCCATCCGTGTCTTTCCGGGTTGCCGGTTCCGCGGCGTCGGCGGACCTCGCCCGACCGCAGCGGAGGACCGGGGGTCGTGGGTCGCACCGGGGAGCCCCCGCGTCGGCCCGCTCACTATAGTGCCATAGTGCCGAAACGGCCGGGGCGCGACGGGAAGTAGCGCCCCCGGCGGACATTCCGGCGCCAGCGCGCGCACCGTGGTTTCGGCCTTCGCCCCGCCGGGACGTCGCCTCACGGCGACGCCCGCGCAGTCGCACCTGCTGGAGTCCGCGTCGTCGCGCACACTCCCTGGCCCGGATGTCGCCGATCGGCTCAGGCCCCGCCGCCCCGCGGGCCGAACACCGACAGCAGGTGGCCGTCCGGATCGCGGAAGTTGGCCGCCCACTGGTCGCCGGTGACGTTGCGGGGCTCGCTGAGGAACGCCACTCCGCGCGCCGCCAGGGCGGCGTGGGCGGCGGTCACGTCCTCGACCCCGAACACGATCTCCGTGCCCCCCGCCACCGGATCCGCGAGGCGCGCGTGGGCCTCGCTCAGGGCGAGAGTCACGCCGCCGCCGTCGAGGAAGGCGAAGCCCGGCGACTCGAACCGGATGTCGAGCCCGAGCGTCTCGTGATAGAAGGCCACCGATCGCGCCAGGTCGGTCGTGCCCAGCATGACGTTGGCGATCCGCGACAGCTTGACTTCGCTCATTGCCGTGCTCCTGTAGCCGGGGCTCCCGGCATCCGTCCGTCCACCACGAACCGCCGCGCCTTGAGCTCGAACCGGGGCAGGGCGCCCGCGTCCACCACGCGGACCGGCACGGTCAGGCCCAGCGCCTCGTGCAGGGCCGTGCCCACCGCGTCCGCCGCCCCGGTGTCGGTCGCGTTCCCCTGCAGCTCGACCTCCACCGACAGCTCGGTGCGCGCGCCGCGGGTCGACACCGTGCAACGGTACTCCACGACCTCGGGGAACCGGCGGACCACCGCCTCGACCGCGGTCGGATACACGTTGACGCCCCGCACCCAGACCATGTCGTCCGCGCGCGACAGGATACCGCCGACGGCGCGGGCGAGGGTCCGGCCGCAGGCGCAGGTCCCCTCCCTCACCCGCACGATGTCGCCGGTCCGGTAGCGGATGACCGGGCTCGCCGTGCGGCCGAGGTTCGTGACCACCAGCTCGCCCGCGTCGCCGGGCGGGGCCGGGGTCCCGCTCGCCGGATCGACCACCTCGCAGACGAACTCGCTCTCGTTCAGGTGCAGGGCGTCGGTCGCCTCCCGGCACTCGAAGCTCAACGGGCCGACCTCGGTCAGGCCGTGGTGGTCGATGACGCGGGCGCCCCACCCGCGCTCTATCCGTTCTCTCGTGGCGGGAACATGGCCGCCGGGCTCGCCCGCGACGATGACGGTGCGCACCGGTCCCGCCGCCAGGTCGACGAGTCCGCCCGCCCGCGCCACCTCCACCAATCGGAGCGCGTAGGTGGGCGTGCAGCAGACCACCGTGGGCCTCACCGCGTCGAGCAGACGGAGCCGGCTCTCGCTCGACATCGCGCCGCCCGGCACGCACAGCGCCCCCAGCTGCGCGGCGGCGTCGAACCCCGCCCAGAAGCCGATGAACGGCCCGAATCCGAACGGGAAGAAGATGCGGTCGGCGTCGGTGACCCGCGCCGCCCTGTACACCGCCTTCCAGCAGTCGACGATCCACTGCCAGCTCGCGTCGGTGTCCAGCCATCTCAGGGGTCGTCCGGTGGTCGACGACGTCTGGTGGTACCGCGTGTAGCGGTCGAGGGGCTCCGTGCGGGCGGTGCCCCACGGCGGATCCGCCTCCTGGTCGCTCGCCAGCTCGTGCCGGGTCGTGAAGGGCAGCGAGGAGAGGTCGTCGGGAAAGCGGAACCCCGCCGGGTCCACCCCCGCCTCCGCGAGCTTTCGCGTGTAGAACGGGTTCCGCCCGTCGACGGCGGCCAGGAGCGCGGCGAGCCCCCGGCCCTGCCGCTCGAGAAGCGCCGCGCGCGACCGGCATTCGGTGTCCGGAGGGGCCGGGGCCGGACCCGTCATCGGCGATCCTCCTCGTTCACGGGTGCCGCGGCGGCCGCCGCGGCAGGCGCCACCGCGAACCGGGATGCGATATCCGCGGGAATGGGCGTGCTGCGCATCGCTCCTCCGGGCGCCTTGGCGACGCAGGCGACGGCGAGCGTGCCGCGGGCCGCGACGTCGCCGTCCTTCGTGACCGTCGCCCGGTAGGACAGGCTCTTCGCCGACTTCCTCGTCACCTGCAGCAGGACCTCGAACTCGTCCTCGAACCGGAGCGGCCGCAGGAACTCGAAGCTCGACGCGACCCGGGGGAACCCGACCCGGGCGTCGGGCGGGGCGATGCTCAGGCCGGCCGCCCGCCACAGCCCGTGCTCGGCCTCCTCCATGTAGCGGAAGAAGCAGCTGAAGTGGACGATGCCGGCGGCGTCGGTCTCGTGGAACTGCACGCGCCGGGTGAGGCGGAACTCGCTGACCACGGTGGGTTCTGCGCGGTGTGGGCTCTCGACGGCAGGTTGAGGGTGAACTGAGCTAGCCGGACTTGTCGCCGCCAATCCTTCGCGTCAGCTCCTCGATGACGGCCAATCGGACACGCTGTATCTTTTCCTGGATTTGGCTCCTGTGGTCGTCGCGGAGGTCTTTCTCCGCCTTTCTTTCGAGCAACGCCAGTCCCCGGAGTTGAAACGCCGATTTCAGTATTGGAAAGACCCAACGCCACGCTACCACCAGCCAGGGACCCGCGACCGAGACGACTCCCCGCCAGGGGTCGTCGAGAGTCTGGCCAATCGCAACGATCCCCGTGGCGCCGGCCGCATTGGAAGCCGTTCCCTCGGGAATACTGCGGCCGAGCGGCGAATCCGGTTGGTCGGCAGACTTACCTTGCATCGACCTGACCGGCAATGCGGGTCCGCCCCGCTACGGCAGGGCGGCCGCCGACGGTCGACGTGTCGAGCCAATCGTCCAGGAACGCCGACACCTGATCACGACTGAGTGCTCCGCCTGACCGGAGCAGTTGCAGCAGAGAAGGGAAGGGGGGTTGCCGCAAGAGAGTCGACAGCATCATCTTCATGAACACGAAGGTGAAGGAGACGACCCAGGTCGTTCCCAGGGCGGTCCGCGCCAGTGGCGGAAGAGCGTCCGGGGACCACTCGCTTCCGACGAACGATGCCGTGGAGCTCGAAATCCACAGGACGATGCCCCCCAATCCCATGGAATAGACCACACACAGGAGGAAGGCGAGCGCAGCCGCCACCCTGACTACGTACGATCCGGGGAAGCTGACGAGGTACCAGAATGCCGAAAGGGTACTCGGCGAAGCGCTGTAGCGTGTCATGTCGTCGCCTCGATCGAGACCGTACGTCGAGTATACTCCGCCAGCGCCTCGAAGAGCGGCTCGAGGTCCCGGGACACGTTGCCCACGAGGAGGTCGACGAGCCGCGGCTGCAGGTCGGGATAGGCGCCGATGAACTCGCCGAAGTTGAACGTCCGGTCGTAGAACGCGATGACGATCCTGCGAAAGCTGTCGAGCGCGTAGCGGATGTCGCGGGCGTAGCCGTCGAAGGTCGCGGCGGTGACGTCCTCGCCGCGGTCGAGGGCGGCGTGGATGGCGTCGGCCGCGAGCTCGCCGCTCTTGAGGGCCACGAAGACGCCCGACGAGAAGACCGGATCGAGGAACGCGAAGGCGTCGCCCACCAGGCAGAAGCCGTCGCCGCCGGCGGCGGTCGAGCGGTAGCTGAACTCGCCGGTGACCCGCACCGGCCCCCGGTGGGCGCCGGGCTCGAGGTGCTCGCGGATCCACTTGCAGTCGGCCGCCTCGCGGAAGAAGATGGCCTCCGGGTCGCGCGTGTCCCGGTACAGGTAGTCGCGCTCGGCGACGACGCCCACGCTCACGGTGTCGTCCACGAGCGGGATGTACCAGAACCAGCCCTTGTCCGGGATGTAGGCGACGGTGGTTGCCCCCTCGTCCAGCCCGGGGTCGCGCATGGCGCCGGTGAAGTAGGTGAAGATGGCGATCTTGTTCAGGTCGGGGTCGCGCCGCTTCCAGCCCAGCCGGCTCGCGAGCAGAGCGTCGCGCCCGGTAGCGTCGACGACGACGCGGGCCCGCCAGGTCGCGGTGCCTCCGTCGGCGAGGGCCGCTCGCACCCCGACGGCCCGGCCGTCCTCCATCAGAACCTCGCGGACCGTCGCCCCCTGCCGGACCTCGGCACCCTTCTCGGCCGCGTTCCGCAGCATCATGGCGTCGAAGTCCGACCGCAGGATCTGCCACGTGCTCGCGCACTCGTGCTCGATCGTCTGGAAGAAGTAGAACGGCTGCGACACCTTGCCGTTCGTCGACACGAACTGCACGCTGTGCTTCAGGGGGCTGCCCGACTGCTTCAGCCAGTCGAGCACCCCGAGGCGCTCGAAGGTGAACCAAGTCCAGGGCATCAGCGACTCGCCGATGTGGTAGCGGGGAAACGCCTCGCGCTCGAGCAGCAGCACCCGGCGCCCGTGCTGGGCGAGGACGGTCGCGGTGGTCGCCCCGGCGGGTCCCCCGCCGACGACGATCGCGTCGTACGGCGAATCGGGCGAGACCGCGCCGGCCGGGCGATCATCGCCTGACGGCTCCGCTTGCCGCCCGACCGGTCCCGCAGGCGTCCGCGCCGCCTCGCTCTGCGGACCCCTACGTGTATCTGAGGTTGACATGCTCGGGGAGGAAGAAGCGCGGCAGCAGGCTGTCGACCCGGAGCAACCCGTCGCGGGTCAGGGCGATCCGGTCCTCGTCGGCCGCCGTGAGGTAGCCGTCGTCGCGCAGGGCCGCGAGGGGCCCGGCGAACCGCTCCAGCACCGGCACGTCGTACTTGGTCCGGAAGTACTCCGGCCGCACCGAGCCGAGCTTGAGCTGGAGCACGAACTCGCGGATCAGACGCTCCTCGTCCGTCGGCCGGTAGGCGCGGTTCAAGGGAATCTCGCCCCGCTGGATGGCGGCCGCGTAGCGTCCCCAGCCGTCGAAATTCTGCATGTGCACGCCGTTGACGTGCCCGAACGAGGCGACCCCCAGCGGCGCGAGGTCGGCTCCCCGCCAGAGCTGGTCGCGGTAGACGAAGCGGGTCGCGGCGGGGTCCTTGACCGCGGTGTAGGCGCTGCCGACCGTATAGCCGGCGTCCTCGAGCGCGGCGAACGCCTCGTCGACCCATCGCCGCTTCGTCGGCCAGCCCGCCACCGTCTCCGTGAACTGCCCGGTCTTCTCGAGCAGGTCGTGGCTGATGGTGGTGTTCCAGGGCAGCTCCATCTGGTAGATGGTGACGCTGTCGGGGTCGAGCTCGATGGTCTGCTCGACCGCCGCCCGCCACTTCGCGTCGTCGTCGCCGAGCATGCCCGCGATGAGGTCGATGTTGATCTGGGGGAAGCCCAGGGTCTGCGCGAAGCGGTAGGCCCGGAACACCTCGGCCGACCGGTGGGCGCGGCCGTTCAGCTCGAGGACGTGGTCGTCGTAGTGCTCGATGCCCAGGCTCAGCCGCGTCACCCCCAGCTCGCGGATCTGGGCCAGCTTCGACTCGGTCAGGGTGCCCGGCTCGCACTCGAAAGTGATCTCCTCGGCCTCGCTCCACGGCGTCACCGCCGAGAGCCGGTCGACGAGCCCGCGGAGCTGCCGCACCGACAGGAACGACGGCGTGCCGCCCCCGAAGTACACGAACCGCAGGGATCGCCGGGCGATCGCGGGCTGGGTGGCGTAGAGCTCCCACTCGCGGCCCAGCAGGTCGAGGTACTCGGCCACCTCGCCGGCGTTCTTGCCGGTGTACACGCGGTAGTAGCAGAAGTGGCACCGCTTCCGGCAGAACGGAATGTGCAGGTAGAGCCCGAGCGGCACGTCGGCGGGCGGCTGCGCCAGCGCCGGCAGGGCGTCGGCCGCCACCGCCTCGTGCGTCCACGTCGAGAACGGGGGATAGTTGGCGACGAAGTAGCTGCCGACCTCGGTCTGCTCCGGCGCCGCCGTCTGCGTTGTCTCGGTCATCCGTCCTGGCCCGCCAATCGTCCCGTCCGGCTCTGCCCGGCGTGCAAACCGACCCGTCGGGCTTCAGCGGCGGTTTCGCGGTCGTTCCCGGAAGCCGTGTCGGCCGCGACGAACTCGCGACGGCACGACCGCGCGGGCCGCCGAGTCCGTCCTGCCGGAGCGCGACCGGGCGAGCCGGCCGCCCGGGCCTCACCCGAAGCAGTACAGCACGCCGTCCTCGGACCCGATGACGAGCCGGCCCTCGGCGATGGCCGGCGACGCCACGAGGGGCGCGGCGGTGTCGAACTCCCACAGCCTCTCGCCGCTATCGAGGTCCAGCACGTAGAGCCGGCCGTCGCTCGACCCCGCGTACACCCGGTCGCCGCTCGCGGCCGGGGACGAGTCGACCCGCGCCCGGGTCGTGAACGTCCACCGCGCCTCGCCGGTCCGCTGGTCGATGGCGTGGATCATCTTGTCGCGCCCGCCGACCACGATGGTGTCCCGCGTCGCCAACGCCGACGAGTAGTACGGGAAGTGCCGCCGCGGGTGCTCGTAGCGCCAGATCAGCGACTGCGTCGCGAGGTCGATGCCGATGACCTCGTTGTCGTAGGTCCCGAAGAAGACCTGCCCGTCGTCGATCACCGGGGACGAGATGGTGTAGGCGCCCGCCGGCAGGCTGACCATCTCGGCCCCGTCGCTGACGCGCACCCCGTGGAACACCTCGTCGCACCCGCCGAAGTACGCGACGCCGTCCCACACGGCGGGCGTCGCGTGCACGTAGTTGAGCGTCTCGTACTGCCAGACCAGCGTTCCGTCGGCGACGTCGAGCGCGTAGAGGAACCCGTCGTACGAGCCGATGAGCACGCGGTCGCCGACGACGACCGGCGACGACTTGATCTCGCCCAGGGTCTCGAACGTCCAGCGGGCCTCGCCGGTCGCGGCGTCGACGGCGTGGAACACCCCCCCGAGGTCGCCGATGAACACGAGGCCGTCCGCCACCGCGGGCGACGACTCGCCGATGCCCATGTTGCCGGTCGAGTACTTCCAGCGCTCGCCGCCGGTCTCGAGGTCGAGGGCGATGAGGTTGCCCGAGTAGCTGCCGACGTAGACCGTCCCGTCCGCGATGGCCGCCGACGAGTCGATGATGTCGTCCGCCTGGTACGTCCACTTGAGCGTCAGCTCGGCCGGCAGCTCGGCCTCGGACACCCCGCTCAGGGACGGGGTGCCCCGGAACTGCGGCCACGCGTCGGCGGGGGCCGCGCCCGCGGCCTTGCCGGCGGACTGGGCCGGCGCGGCGGGCGCCAGGGGGAGTACCAGCAGCGGAACGAGCGGGAGCATCCGAACGAGGGGGGTTGTGCAGCGCATCGGCGATCTCTCTCCAGTGCGTCGGGGGCGGCCGGGCGGGCGGCGCCGGACTGAGCGTCCAGCTTCCACCACAATCGCCTATCCTATCAACGACCGCCGGGCGGACGCCAGTTCGAGTCCAGTCCAACGAGAAGCGAGCCTGATGGGAGGGTCGATTCCAGCGTGAAACGAGCCTGAAGGGGCCGGGTCCCGGAGCATCGGAGAGATCGCCGGGAAGGCGCCCGTCACGCCGGCCGGCGCCGTGGGCGGGGGCCGGGCGGCCGCCGGAGCGCGCTCGGGACCGTGATCGACATGGCCCTGCCAACCACGTTCAGGGACCGTCCCGCTTGCTTGCGGTGCCTCTGCGCGGCACGTGGCAAGGTGATTCGTCACCGCCCTCACCGGGTCCCGGGGGGCACCAGTCGGCCCTCGGCGACGAACCGCCGGTAGCCCGAGAACCGGTGCGTGCGAAAGTACCGGGGAATGAAGCCGCCGCCCTCGATGGACCAGTTGTGATCGATCGACCGGGGGAGCATCAGCGTCTCGTCGGGATCCTCGAACGCGATGCGCTCGTAGCGGATGCTGCTGTCGTCCCGCTCCAGCCGGTTCCAGCGCAGGCTGGCTCCCCGGCGCCCCGCCGGCTCGCGAAACTCGAACTGTCGGGTCAGGCGCCGGTCGAGGCGCAGCACGTCGCCCGATTCCACGTCCACCCAGGCGTTTCCGCCGTACCAACCCTCGAGCTCCATGGTCACGCAGTCGCCTTCCCACTCGACCTCGCCCGGCGGGACGTCGATCGGCGTGAACGAGAGCCTCGCGACGGGGCGCCCGTCGACGATCTCCACCTCGTTCAGTCTGAAGTCGAACCCGACCCGCCGGGCCGGCAGCAGCACCGACAGGGGGTCGTCGTCTTCCGTCTCGGGGGCCAGGCAGGCGTCCTCGTCCCCGGGGCCGGGGGGGCGGCCGTTCACCGACCGCAGTTCGCGCGCGATCCGCACCGACCCCAGGCCGTCGGCGCCCGCGGCGTCCCACTCGACGTGACGCTCGTACGCGAGGCGCCGCGGCCGCCCCCTCGACCGCATGTTCCGGTCGAACGAGCGCACCGACACCGTCTCGGTGGACAGGATGCTCTGGGAACGCTGGAAGTGGCGCTCGAGCCGGTGGCCGACCCGCGCCAGCAGCGGCCCGAGGTCCACCTCGGACGTCTGGGCGGACACCGTCCCCGAGGCCAGGGGGAGCCCGGCCAACAGGAGGACGACCAGCCGGTGAGCCGGCTCGACCCCACGGGGTGCAACCGCTCGCGGGGCGCGAACACGGCAACCGACTCGAGGGCCGACCCGGCCGAGCGGCTCCGTCATCGGGCGCAGCTTACCACCGAGCGCCATGAGCTCCAGCCGGAGGCCGGCGAGACCACTCGGGATGGCGGTCGAGTCTCGGCACGGCGCTGACGGCTGCGGCCAATCTCGGCGCCGCTGTCAACCGCGCGCTCGACCATCGTCGCGGACGTGGGCGAGAAGCTCCGACGCGGTCGCGCACTCGATGATCCAGTCGCCGACCCGCCCGAGCCGCTCCGCGTCGGTGACTCCGGCCAGGGCAGCGGCCAAGTTCTCCCCCGCGGTCGCATCGAACTTCCGAGCCGCCTGCCGGCAGAGGAGTGCCCGCTCCTCGTCGCGGCCCTGCGCGATGCCCTGCGCGATGCCCTGTTCGATACCTTCCCGGAGCCACTGCTTCGGCCACTCCGCCACGCGTTCGACCAGCGTCATTCTCAGCTCCTCCAGCGTCCGGACCGGCGGCAACTCCCCGCCGGGCGGCGCCAGCCGCTCCGCCGCCTGACGCACCCAGTCCACGAACGCCTGACGCAGACCCCGCTCGTCCGCACCGAGCTTCGCCTGCAGCGCCTCCACGACTCGCGCCAGGTCCTGAGCCGAGCCGCTCTGCTCGAGCGCCAAAACCGACGTTATCAGATTGTCGCCCGGGAGCCCCGCCGCCGCCAAGTGCCGCTCGTCGACCACGTGGTACCGCTGAGCCGGCTGATACCGCGCCAGTTCCGGCCCCACCGCCGCGACCAACTCGCGCATCTCCCGAGCCGCACGCCACGGCCGCGCGCCGTTGTACATCACCACCGGCAGCACGGCCGGCAGGGGTGCGCCCGACGCTACCGCCCCGTTCCGCACCAGCTCCTCGTACAGAAGGCCCGTGTAGGTCAGGATGCGCAGGGCCATCCACGGCTCGTCCCGCGACTGGAACTCGAGCAGCACCACCAGATACAGCCAACGCCCGCGCAGGCGGACCCGCCACACCGCGTCGCCGTGCCGCTTGAGCAACTCGTCGCTGACGTACTCCGCCGACAGCTTCTGCAGCGTCGAGAAGTCGATGTCGTCCACCCGCAGACCGACCACGAAGCCGCGCAGCAGGTCTTCGACCATGCGCGGGAAGGCGAACAGCCTCTTGTAGGTCTCGTCGTACATCTTCTCCGGCGCCACCGGGATCGCCCCGTGCCATGGGCTGGTTCTCCGGCAGGTGAAGTGCAAACGCCGTGCCCGCCGCCGGGCTCGCGTCTCGTACGCTTGCCAGGAAGCCGCAGAGGCGCTATTCGCCTTGGATAGTGAACTGGCGTTTCCTCAGGACGGTGACGGCGATTCGGCCGGTAGTGGTCACCGGACCCGTTGCGAGAGAGCAGCACGTGATGGTGCGGAACTCTCGCCTATTCTCCTTGGGATTGGGTGTCGCACTCGGCGACCGGCCCGGGTCGGGCCACGCGTGCCCAACGAGCGCCCACGCGCCGCTGTCCGGCGGGAGCCCATAGCAATTCGGTGTCAGGTTGCGGTGACACGCGTAGGCAGGTAGATGCCGAGGTGCCGGTGACGGTGCCAGCATGGCCGGACCCGGTGCTCGGCGCACGTCATGAACGGTGCTGACCGGCGAGATCGAGAGGACCTCCGAGAAGCCGGAGAGCGGGTCGCGTCGGCGAGGGGGGACAGGCCCTCCGGCACTACTTCGCCCGTGGCGTTCGTTTGGCCGAGCATGACGGCGAAGCTGAACCGCGCCTCGAGGTCACCCTGCTCGGCGCGGCTGCGAAGGTCAGCCGCGGTCGCCGGCTCTCGGTCCTGAGCGCCGGCGAGCGCCGTGACGCTTGCCAGCCCGAGGCACATCGCGACCAGCCCAAGGCGGCACTTCATCATCACCGCATGTCTCATGGATCGGAGCTGTCGGCAGGAGCGCCAGGAGTGCCACGCGTCGCCCGCGGCGACGAGTGCGAGCCACCACGCGGGGCTCGACCATCGCGTCTACGCCCGCGTTCCTCACACGTCCAGGCCGTCGGCGTCCTCGGCCCGGTCCATGATGAACCGGAACCGGGCCGAGGCGTCGCGCCCCATCAGGTCGGCGATGACCCGGTCGGTCCGTATCTGGTCTGCGATGTCGACCCGCAGGAGGCGGCGGGTCTTCGGGTTCAGCGTCGTCTCCCACAGCACCTTCGGCATCATCTCGCCGAGGCCCTTGAAACGGGTGACCTCGGGCCGGACCCGCCCGTTGCCCTTGGCGACGGCGGCAAGCGTCGCGTCCCGCTGCCGGTCGTCGAGGGCCCAGTGCGTCTGCTTGCCGGCGTCGATGCGGTAGAGCGGCGGCTGGGCCAGGAACACCTTGCCGCTCGTGATCAGCCTTGGCAGGTGCCGGTAGAGGAACGTGAGGAGCAGGGTGGCGATGTGGTTGCCGTCGGCGTCGGCGTCGGCGAGGATGATGATGCGGTCGTAGCGGAGCCTGGAGAGGTCGAACGTCTTGCCGAGGCCGCAGCCGAGGGCGGTCACGAGATCCGAGAGCTCCTTGTTCTCGAGCACCTTGGCGAGGGGCGCGCTCTCCACGTTCAGGACCTTCCCGCGCAGCGGCAGTATCGCCTGGCGGGCGCGGTCGCGCCCCTGCTTGGCGGAGCCCCCGGCGGAGTCGCCCTCCACCACGAACAGCTCGCTCCCGGCCTTGCCCGGCGACGTGCAGTCGCTCAGCTTTCCGGGCAGGTTGAGGCGGTTCGAGGTGGCGCTCTTGCGCGACACCGCCTGCTGGGCGGCCCGGCTCGCGGCGCGGGCCCGCGCCGCGAGGACGATGCGCGCCACGATCGACTCGGCGACGGTGATGTTGTGGTTCAGCCAGTGCTCCAGGGCGGGGCGCACGAGACCGTCGACCATCGAGGTCAGCTCGGGGTTGTTCAGCCGGTCCTTGGTCTGCCCCTGGAACTGCGGGTCGGAGACGAAGACGCTGAGCACGCCGACGAGGCCCTCGCGGATGTCGTCGGTGGTGAGCGCGACCCCCTTCGGGGTGAGGCCGTGGGTCTCGATGAAGTTGCGGACGGCCTTGCCGATGCCGGCCCGCAGCCCGTTCTCGTGGGTGCCGCCGGAGCCGGTGGGGATGCCGTTGACGTAGCTGCGCAGGTGCTCGTCGGTGGCCTCCGTCCACTGCAGCACGAGGTCGATCCGGGCGCCGCCCCCGTCGTGGTCGCGGGTGAGCCCGAACGGCGCCTCGTGCACCGGGGCCGCCTGCCGGTCGGCCACGATCCGTCGCGCGTAGTCGGCCAGCCCCTCCTCGTGATGGAAGCGGTGGGTGCGTCCCGCCGCCTCGTCGGCGAAGGTGACGGTCACCCCCCGGTGGAGATAGCTCGCGATCTTCAGCCGCTCGGCGATGACGTCGGCATCGAAGGCCGTGGACGGAAAGATGGTGGCGTCGGGCCGGAAGAAGATCGTCGTCCCGCTGCCGCGCGCCGGGCCGAGCCGCCGCAGCGGGGTCACCGCTCGGCCCCGGGCGAAGCGCTGCTCCCAGCGCGCGCCGTCGCGGGTCGAGGTGGCGACGAGCTCCTTCGACAGGGCGTTGACGACGCTCGCCCCCACCCCGTGCAGCCCGCCCGCGGTGCGGTACGTCCGGTGCTCGAACTTGCCGCCGGCGTGGAGGGTGGTGAGTATCACCTCGAGGGCGCCGCGCCCGCTCGGCGCGTGGGTGTCGACGGGGATGCCGCGCCCGTCGTCGGTGACGGTCACCGACGACCCGTCGGCGTGCAGGGTGACGCCGATGCGGGCCGCGTGCCCGTTCATGGCCTCGTCGATGGCGTTGTCGATGATCTCCCAGACGAGGTGATGCAGCCCGGCCGGCCCGACCCCCCCGATGTACATGCCCGGCCGCCGCCGGACCGGCTCGAGGCCCTCGAGAACGGTGATGTCCTTCGCGCTGTAGCTGTTCGCCATGGGTCGGTCGTCACCCGATCGTTACGTCGATCGAGTCGGTGATTCGGTCGCCTCTTCGCGCCCGTCGCGCTCGGGCGCCAGTCAGCCCGCCGGCGCCCTTAGGGCGCGGTGCGACCGGGAGTCTCTCCACGGGTCTTCAGTGTCCCGCAACCGTGGTTCGCGGAACAGTTCCAAGCCGCAGCTCGCCAGTGTTCTACGGGCGTTTTGCGGCGATCCATAGCCTTCGTGAACTTCACTGCCGGGACGCTAGTCGTCGAGCGCAGGCACCCTCACGGGCGGCGGGATCACCCGCTTGAACTGCCCGCGCTGCAGCAGCTCCCGCCCCTTGCCGCCCCGGCTCGAGACCCCGTATTTTGCGGTGCTCACGGTCTGGCTGGCCCCCCGGCTCGTCTCGACCGTCAGCAGGTCCCTGTCGCCCGTCGACGCGACGAAGCCCAGCACACGGTCCGTCCCCCGCGGCAGCTTGATCAGGATGACGCCCTTCCCGGGGCCCGACAGGAAGTTGATCTCGCCGGCCGGGCACAGCATGGCCCGGGCCCGTGCGGTCACCGCGATGATCGTCTCGGCCCCCGTGGCGGCCGCCACCCCGACCACCTCGGCCCCCGCGGCGGGACGCGCGAAGCGCCGGCCGGCGCGGGTGCTCGGCTCCGCGAACGGCTCGAGGCCGAAGCGCAGGCTGTAGCCGTCGCTGGTCACCGCCACCGCGTGCAGGGGCGGGGTTTCCCCCTCGCCGGCCGCCGCGATGCCCGGCGCGGCCCGCTCGTCGAGGCTCATCGCGGCGATGACGCGCTCGCCGTCCCTGAGCTTGAACAGCCGCTGGACCGGCTCGCCGTGGCCGGTGGTGGCGGGGACGTCGACGATGCGCGCGGTATAGGCGGCGCCGAAGTTGCTGAAGAAGACGACGGTGGCGCGGGTGCTGCCGGCGAGGGCGGCGAGCAGGGCGTCGCCCTCGCGGAGGCGGGTGGCGGCGAGGTCGCGCACCTCCTTCTGCCGCTTTATCCAGCCGTCGGCGGTGACGAGGACGATGGCGTCCTCGGCCACGATGAAGTCGTCGGCGCTGTACTCCGCCTCCTCGCCGGCGCCCTCGATGAGCGTCCGGCGGGGGTTGGCGGTCTCGCCGTAGGCCTCCCGTATCGCGGCGATCTCCTCGCGCACCAGCCCCCAGCGCCGGTCCTCGCTGCCGAGCAGCTCCTCGATCTCCCGCGCCCGGCGCCGCTTCCCGGCCAGCTCCTCGCGGATGACGATGATCTCGAGGCGCGCCAGCCGGTACACCTTCAGCTCGAGGATCGCGTCGGTCTGCTCGGCGTCGAGCTCGAAGCGCCGCATGATGCGGCGGGCCGCGTCCGCCTTCCCGTCCGACCGCCGCACGATGCGCAGCACCTCGTCGAGCGCGTCGAACACCGTTTCGAAGCCCTCGAGGATGTGGATGCGGCGCTCGAGGGCCCGCAGCTCGTGCTCCAGCCGCCGGGTCACCACCTCGAGCCGGAACTGCAGGAAGTACGAGAGGGCCTCGTGCAGATCGAGGCGCTGGGGCCGGCCCACCTCCGGCTGCTCGGTGGGCACGAGGCAGGTCAGGTTGACGGCGAAGCTGGTCTGCAGCGGCGTGTGCCTGAACAGGTACGCCATCACCATCCGCTCGTCGGCGTCCCGCTTGATCTCCAGGGCGATACGGACGTCGTCGGTCGACACGTCCTTCACGTCGAGCAGGGGCGGGAGCTTGCGGGCGAGGATGACCTCGGCGATCCGTTCCACGAGCTGGGCCTTGTTCACCGCGTAGGGGATGCTCGTGACGTGGAGGGTCCGGCCGCCGCGGGTCTTCGGCCCCGGCTCCCAGGTGGCGCGAATCCGGACCGCCCCGCCGCCGGTCTCGTAGATCCGGGCCAGCTCGTCCGGCGTGTTCAGGATCTGCCCGCCGGTGGGGAAGTCCGGGCCCTTGATGTGGCGGCACAGCCCGGCGCTGTTCAGCTCGCGGTCGTCGAGCAGCGCGAGCAGGGCCGCGCACACCTCGCCGGCGTGGTGCGGAGGGATGTTGGTGGCCATGCCCACCGCGATGCCGGTGGCGCCGTTGACGAGCAGGTTCGGCAGCCTTGCCGGCAGCACCACCGGCTCGGCGCGGGTGCCGTCGTAGTTGGGCCGGAACGGCACCGTGTCCTGGTCGATCTGGTCGAGCAGCTCGGCGCTCGGCGGGGCGAGGCGGCACTCGGTGTAGCGCATGGCGGCGGCGGCGTCGCCGTCGAGCGACCCGAAGTTGCCGTGCCCGTCCACCAGCGGATAGCGCAGGGCGAAGGGCTGGGCCATGCGCACCAGGGTGTCGTAGAGCGCGGTGTCGCCGTGGGGGTGGTAGCTCCCCATGACGTCGCCCACCACCTTGGCCGACTTGCGGGGCTTGGCGTCGGCGTTCAGCCGCTGCTCCCACATCGTGTAGAGGATGCGCCGCTGCACCGGCTTCAGGCCGTCGCGCACGTCCGGCAGGGCCCGCGCCGTGATCACCGACAGCGCGTAGTTGAGGTACCGCGCCTGCGCCGCGTCGGTCAGCTCGACCGTCTCGATCGGAGGCGGTCCGGGGGGGGTGGTCGCTCCGCCGGGCTCCGGATCGTCGAACAGCGGGGTCCCTTGGGGATGTCTCTTGGCCATCGGCGGGTCGTGTGCGCCGCGGGAACGACGCGCCCCCACATGTAGGGGTACCGATTGATACAGACTACTACATGTGGTTTGCGATCAGGTCCGGAATCGCTCCACCACGCGGAGCCCGCGGCAAAGGCGGCGTCGGACGTCGCCTTGCCACGCGCCAAGCCGAGAAGCCGGTGAACCGCCGGCCGGTACGCGCACGGCTCCGGTGCGGGTCCGCGTGCTGCCGTTGCCGGACGAGCCCGTGGCCGTCGCGCGTCACGCTCCGTCCCCGCCGTCCGCGTCCAGCAGGTGAATCAGCTCTCCCAGCACCATCGCGGTCGCCCCCCACACGCGTTCCCCGTGCGCCTCGAAATAGGGCACGGCGATCATCTCGTCCCCGCGCCAGCTCCATCCGCTCCGGCGCGACCCGGCCCCCCGGAGATCGTCGAGGGGCACCTCGAGCACGTGGGCCACCTCGCCCGCGGCGGCCACGAACCGCGGGCGGCGGTCGGCGACCGCGACGACGGGATGCAGGGCGAAGTTGCTCACGGGGATGTGCAGCGCGGTCAGCCGCCCCACCACGCGCGGGTCCGTCCCGACCCCGACCTCCTCGCGCGCCTCGCGCAGGGCCGCCGCCTCGATGGTTTCGTGCCCGTCCACGGCGCCGCCCGGCAGTGAGATCTGGCCGGCGTGACGGCCGAGGGTGGCCGCCCGCCGGGTAAGCACCAGGTGGGCCCGCGCGTCTATGGGGTAGAGGAGCACGAGGGCGGCGGCGGGACGCGTCGGCGACGGGATGACCCCCGCCCGCCAGCTCCGCCGGGGCCGGGGCGCGAGCGCGTCGTGGACGTCCGGACGCGGCGTCGGGTCGGCGAGGGCGGCGCGGAGCCGATCTTCGATCTGATAGAGTGTCGGGGCTGCTTCCACGATCCGGGCTTCTATCCTAGCAGCCCGTGCTGGAACCCCGCGTTGCACCGCGCCGAAGGCGCCGGCGGAGGGACGGGGCGCCCGCCTGACGAGGCGTGAGGAGGGCGCATATTGGGCATAGGCAACCGACGAACAACGCAGCCCCAGCCAATCCTGCCGGCATTCCGCGCCGCTTGCGGCGCAGACTCCCGGCGCGTCCGATGAGGGAGTCCGGCACCAGTCCGTTCCCGTCCTGACCGGCGTGCGGCGGGGCTCGCGCGTCGCCGCCAGGGCCCGCGCCGGCCGTCACTCCGGGGACGGCCCCCGTCCGAGCTCCCTTGAGCATCGCATGACCGAGACCGCCGCCAAGTCCAGGTTCGACCGGTCGATCGTCGAGGGTCCGCTGACCCCCGCGGTCTGGCGCCTCGCGTGGCCGACGATGGTGCAGAACGTCATCGGCGGGCTGCAGGGCATCATCGACCAGGCGATGGTGGGCAACTTCGTCGGCCACACCGGCAACGCCGCCATCGGGGTCAGCCTCCAGATCTTCATCCTCGTGATCGTGTTCGTGGCCTCCGTGTTCACGGGCATGGGGGTGCTGGTGGCGCGGTTCGCGGGGGCGGACGATCCCGACAAGGTCAACCAGTCGGTCTACCAGGCGTTCATCGTCGCCGTCGCCCTCGCCGTCGGGGTCATGGCCCCGATAGGCTACTGGCTCGCCCCGACCCTGCTGACGCTGATCAACGCCGCCCCCGAGGTGCAGGTCGAGGCGCTGCCGTACATCCGCATCCTGTTCGTCTTCAGCATCGGGATGCTGCTGTTCTTCATGTTCGGCGGGGCCCTGCGGGCGGCCGGCGACGCCAAGACCCCGATGCGCCTCGGCATCGCGATGACCGCGATGAACATCGTGCTCAACGTGGTGCTCATCCGGGGGCTGGGGCCGATCCCCGCGTTCGGCACCCGCGGCGCGGCCATGGGCACGGCCATCGCGAGCGGCATCACCGCCGCCGTCTTCCTGTGGCTGCTGTTCTCCGACCGGCTCGTCATCCACTTCTCGCGGACGATGTCGTACCGGCCGAACCTGGAGATCATCCGGTCGCTGTTCCGGTTCGGCCTGCCCGCCGGGTTCCAGGGCATCGTGATGAACCTGGGCGGGGTGCTCATGCTCCGGTTCATCGGCTCCCTCCAGGAGAGCGCCGCCGCCCAGGCCGCCTATGCGGTGAGCTACACGGAGCTGTTTTCGCTGATCACGTGGACCTCGGTCGGCCTGATGGGGGCGACGGCGGCGGTGGCGGGGCAGAACCTGGGGGCCGGGTTCCCGGACCGCAGCGCCCGCTCGACGTGGGTCGCGTCCGGGATGGGCCTGATGGTCGCCTGCGGGGTGGGGCTGCTGTTCGTCGCGATACCGCGGCCGCTCCTCGCGATCTTCGGGATGCACGAGGGCGCGGTGGTCGACATCGGGGTCGAGCTGCTCGGCTACCTCGCCATCTCGGGCCTCTTCGTGACGGTGGCGCTGGCCCACACCGGCGGCCTGCAGGGCACGGGCGATACCCGGAGCCCCCTGTACATCTCCATCGTCTCGCAGGTCATCGTGCCCCTCGGCATCTGCGCCGTCCTCCAGGCCACGTCCGGCCTCGAGTCCCGCGACATCTGGCTCGCCATCGTCATCGGCCACGTGACCCGGTGCGGGCTCAGCGTGGTCCGCTTCCGCCAGGGCAAGTGGCGGCACATCGCCGTCGACATCGGCCCCGCCCGGGCCTGAGCCTGCCGGCCGCGCCGCACGCGAGGGCGTTGGGATAGCATGGGAGCCCAGTGACCGAGGATCGACGTCGTCCGGACGGGAGGCCGGACACGACCGGAGCGGCGACGTCCGCCGACCGCCCGGAGACGCTGGCCGCGCAGGCGCTGGGGTGGGTCGAGCCGACCACCCGGTCGGTGGTCCCCGCCATCTATCCGTCCACCACCTACGAGCGCGCGCCGGACGGCAGCTACCCGGGAGGCCACACCTACACGCGGGACCAGAACCCCACCTACGACCAGGCCGAGGCGCTGCTCAACCGTCTCGAGGGGGGCGAGGGGGCGCTGCTCTTCGCCTCGGGGATGGCGGCGGCGACGACGGTGTTCGAGACCCTCGAAGCCGGCGACCACGTCGTCGCCCCCGAGCAGATGTACTGGACGATCCAGCGGTGGCTGGAGGAGCTCGCGGGCCGGGGGCGCATCGCCCTCGACCTCGTGCCCAACGGCGACCTGGGCGCGCTCGAGGCGGCGTTGAGGCCCGGCCGGACCAAGGTTGTCTGGATCGAGACCCCCGCGAATCCGGGCACCGCGATCACCGACATCGGGGAGGCGGCCGAGGCGGCCCACGCCGCGGGGGCCCGGCTGGTCGCCGACGGCACCCTCGCCACCCCGGTGCTGTGCCGTCCCGTCGAGCACGGCGCCGATCTGGTGGTGCACTCGGCCACCAAGCAGCTCAACGGGCACGCCGACGTGCTCGCGGGGGCGGTGGTCACCGCCCGCCGCGACGCGTTCTGGGAGCGGATCGCCCACGATCGAGGCTATCGGGGCGCGGTGCTCGGCCCGTTCGAGACGTGGCTGCTGCTGCGGGGCATGCGGACCCTGTTCCTCCGGGTCCCCCGTTCGGCGGCGAGCGCGATGCGCATCGCCGAGCGTTTGGCGTCGCATCCCGCGGTGCTGGAGGTCCACTACCCGGGGCTCCCGTCGCACCCGGGGCACGCGTTGGCGGCGCGGCAGATGTCCGGCGGGTTCGGCATGCTCGTGTCGTTCCGCCCCCGGGGCGGCGCGGCGGCCGCCAGGCGCGTGGCGGGTTCGTTGCGGCTGTTCCGGAACGCGACGTCGCTGGGCGGCGTCGAGAGCCTGGTGGAGCACCGGGCCCCCGTGGAGGGCCCGGGCACGCGCGTGCCCGACGACCTGCTGCGGCTGTCGATAGGCATCGAGGCGGTCGACGACCTGCTGGCCGACCTCGACCGGGCGCTGGCGTCGACGTCGGGGTGAGCAGGGGCATGGGGGAACGCGAAGCGGCTCCGTGCCGCATCCGGCCCGCCGTCGAGGCGGACGCGCCGCTCGTCCTTGCTCTGATCCGGGAGCTGGCGGAGTACGAGCGGCTCGCCGGCGAGGTCACCGCCACCGAGGTCGACATCCGGGAGGCGCTGTTCGGTTCCGCTCCGAGCGCCGAGGCGGTGATAGCCGAGGTCGAGGAGCGCCCGGTCGGCTTCGCGCTGTTCTTCCACAACTTCTCCACGTTCGCGGGGAAGCGGGGTCTCTATCTCGAAGACCTCTACGTGCGGCCGGAGCACCGGGGACGCGGCGTCGGGCGCCGCCTGCTCCGCCACCTCGCCCGGCTCGCGTGCGAGCGGGGCTGCCGCCGCTTCGAGTGGGCGGTGCTGGACTGGAACGAGCCGGCGATCCGGTCCTACCGCCGGGCCGGCGCAGTGCCGATGGACGGCTGGACGGTCTATCGCGTGACCGGCGCCGCTCTCGACCGGCTGGCGGACGAGACATGATCAGCTATCAGCTCACCCGGTTCGGCGATCCCCTCGAGCGCGTCGAGTCCCCGCCGCCGGAACCGGCGGGGACCGAGGTGCTCCTCCGGACCGAGGCCTGCGGCGTGTGCCACAGCGACCTCCACCTGCAGGACGGGTTCTTCGACATGGGGGGCGGCCGGCGGCTGGACCTGTCGAAGGGGCGGGCGCTGCCGCTGACGCTGGGACACGAGATCGCCGGCGTGGCCGCGGCGTGCGGCCCCGAGGTCGCCGGCGTCGACGTGGGGGCGCGGTACGTGGCGTACCCGTGGATCGGCTGCGGCGGCTGCGACACGTGCGGGTCGGGGCACGAGCACCTGTGCGCGCAGCCGCGGGCGCTCGGGGTCACCCGGGCCGGCGGGTTCGGCGATCACGTCCTCGTCCCGCATCCCCGCTATCTCTTCGCCGCCGGCGACCTGCCGGTGACCCTCGCCTGCACCTACGCCTGCTCGGGGCTCACCGCGTTCGGCGCGGTGCGGAAGGTCCGGGCGCGGGTCGACGGGCGCCCGCTCGTCATCATCGGCCTCGGCGGCGTCGGCTTCGCGGCCCTGCGCCTCGCGCAGGCGCTGACCGACGCCTCCATCGTCGTCGCCGACGTCGACGACGCGACCCTGGAGGCGGGGGCCGCGGCGGGGGCCGAGGTCGTCGACGCCCGCGCCCCGGACGCGGCCCGGCGGATCCGGCGGGCCACCGGCGGCGGGGCCGCCGCGGCCATCGACTTCGTGGGGTCGGAGCGCAGCGCCGCCCTCGGGCTCGGCGTCCTCGCCACCGGCGGCCTGCTCGTCGTCGTGGGGCTCTTCGGGGGAGAGCTGCGGGCGTCGCTGCCGCTCTGGCCGCTACGCAGCCTCACCGTGCAGGGGTCGTACGTCGGCAGCCTCGCGGAGATGCGCGAGCTGATGCAACTGGCCGGGACCGGGCGGGCGCCGTCGATACCCATCGCCCCGCGGCCCCTCGCCGACGCCCAGGCCGCGCTCGATGACCTGCGGGCCGGCCGCGCGGTCGGACGGATCGTGCTGGCGTCCTGACGACGGCGGGCGCATGCAGGTCGCGCGGGAATGCGCCGCCGCCCTGCGAGGGACGACATGGCCGACCTTCCCGACACCGACGACAAACGCCTGTTCCTGCTGCTTTCGCAACACCGAGCTCAGCGAAGAAGAGGCGTATGACTGTGGTGCAGGAGATTCAGAACATGGCCGCCGCGAACCTCATCGCCAGATTCGAGGCGAAGCTCGACGCTCAGAAGGCCGAGCTCACCGCCGAGCTCCAGTCACAGAGCGCCAAGCTCGAGTCACAGAGCGCCAAGCTCGACGCCGGACTCAAGGCGCAGAACTCGGAGCTCGCCGCCATACGGTGGGTGATCGGCGTCGGCATCGTGGTGCTCGGGCTCGTCCTGACCGTCATGCGGCTCTTCGGACAAGGGGCGGGTGGCCCGTCATGACCGAATGTCGGGGCAGCCGGGGCTGTGACCGGTCGTCGATTGGGCGGCCGCCATCGGCGCCCGTATCCGAACATCGAGGCGCGGAGCGCTGCGAGCGGCGTCCCTTCGCCGCGGTGCAGGCGGCACTCGACGAGCTCCGGGTTCGCCGCGCGGTCGGCCGGATCGCGCCCGCATCCTGACGGAGGGCGTCGCGCCCCGACGCGTCAACGTCGCCGGGTGCCCCCCCGGCGCCCCGACCGGTACCTCCGGGAGCCCGCGCCGTCTACGGCGCCGACCTCTACGCCCCCGCCTCCTCGCCCGCATCCTTGGCGATGATCCGCCGCGCCTCGTCCCGGAGCCGGACGACCTCGCTCCAGTCGGCGCTCCGCGGGCGCAGCGGCGGCCCGACCACGACGCGGATGCGGCCGGGCCGCAGCAGCAGGGTTCCCGCCGGGAACATCCGCCGCGTGCCGGCCAGGGCCACCGGCACGAGCGGGCGCCCCGCCTCGGCCGCGGCGCGGAACGCCCCCAGCCGGAACGGCAGCAGGCCCGGCGCCCGGACGAAACGCCCTTCCGGGAACACGAACATCGAATCGCCTTCGGCCAGCGTGGCCCGGACCTCGTCGGCGCCCTCCATTCGCTGCGACAGCGCGGTCTTCTCGATCTGCAGGTAGCCGCAGCGGCGGATGATGGTCCCGAGGATCGGGTAGGTCGCCAGCCGGCCCTTCGCCGCGAAGCGGAAGCTGGCGGGCAGGGTGGCGAGCACCACCGCCACGTCGGCGAAGCTCGCGTGGTTGGCCACGAAGACGGCCGGCCCGAGATCGCGAAGGTGATCGAGCCCGCCCGCGGTGACCCGGGAGAGCGAGGCCGCGGCGAGAATCCGCGCGAACCGGCCCAGCCGGCGCCGGGCCGCGGCGGGCCGGGGGCTGGTTCGCACCAGGAGCCACAGCGGGGGCACCAGCAACACCAGCAGAACGACCATGTAGAGGGTGTAGGCGGAGCTCAGCAGGACCTCCGCGGCGCGGCCGCAGTGCCCGCCCGCCGCCCGCCAGACCATCGCCGCCCATTGCCGCGCCATCGAGTCGGGGCCGCGTTCGAGCGCCCCCGCGAGCCAGGCGTCGCGGGTCGCGCCCCGGCGCACCTTGCCGCTCGATGTCTTGAGCACGGACCCCGGACGGGCCAGCACGATGGTGTCCGGCGGGACGCCGAGGGCGCCGGCCACCCGCTCGAGGATCTCCCGGCGGACCTGCCCGCGCCGGGCCGGGTCGGTGACGCGGGTCTCGGCCACCACCACGAGCCGCTCCGTCCCCAGGGCCGCGTCGGCGACCCCGAACGCGGCGACGCAGCCCTTGCGCACGCCGTCCACGGCGTCGACGACCGTCTCGGCCTCGTGCGGATAGATGTTGCGTCCCGCCTTGATGACGATGTCCTTGCGCCGTCCCGTCAGGAACAGCTCCCCGTCGGCGACGTAGCCGAGGTCCCCCGAGTCGAGCCAGCCATCGTCGGTGGTGACGGCCCGGGTCGCGTCGGGGTTGCGGTAGTAGCCGGCCATCGTCGAGGGGCCGCGGAACTGCACCCGTCCTTCCTGCCGTTCGCCGAGCCGCGCCCCCGTCGCGTCGGCGATGCGGATCTCGTGCCGCGGCAGGGGGACGCCGCACGACACGAACTCGAGCGCATCCGGGTCGCGGCTCGGCGCGGCCCGCCCGGTGGTGCGGAACGCCTTGTCGATCCGATCCACGCGGGGTGCATGACGCCGCGGAGTGACGGCGAGGCCGACCGAGCACTCGGCCAGCCCGTACACAGGCCGCAGGGCGTCGGGCCGCAGCCCGGCCGGGGCGAAGCGCTCGGCGAAGCGGGTCAGGGTGCGGGGCACGATCGCCTCCGACCCGTTGAGGAGGATGCGGAGCGACCCGAGATCGAGGCCCGCGATCTCCTCGTCGGCGACCTTGGCGGCGCACAGGTCGAACGCGAAGTTCGGCGCCACCGAGAGGGTGGCCCGATGCTCGTGGATGGCCCACAGCCAGCGGGCGGGTCGCGACAGGAACGCGAGCGGCGACTGGATGGCGACCGGGATGCCGGTGTAGAGGCAGCCCAGCCAGGCGCCGATGAGCCCCATGTCGTGATAGAGAGGCAGCCAGCTCACGGCCGAGTCGTCCGGCCGGATGCCCAGTCCATCCCGGATCGCGCGGATGTTGGCGAGCAGGTTCGCGTGCGTCAGCAGCACCCCCTTCGGCTGGCCGGTGCTGCCCGACGTGTACTGGATGAGCGCGGGGTCCTCGCCGGTCAGCCAGCTCGAGGGGCGGTCCGGCAGGGGGCCATCGTCGGGGCCCTCGGGGGCGAGGTCGTCGAGGGTCACGACGTCGGACAGCGTCGGAATCTGTCCCCGCAGCAGGGTCCCCAGACGCTCGATGGCGGCGAAGGTGATGAGCAGGCGGGCCCCGGCGTTCGACAGGATGCGCCCCTGCCGCTGCGCGTACTCGGCGATCCGGTCGGGCCGGAACGGCGGATAGACGGGGACCGGTACCGCTCCCGCGAGCAGCGCCCCGAAGAAGGCGGGGAAGAACGCCGCCTCGGTCCGCAGCATGATCGCCACCGTATCGCGCTGGCCGATGCCGCGGGCGCGAAGCGCGGCGGCCACCGCCGCGGCGCGGCGCCACAACCAGGCGTAGGTGAGGGTCCGCTCGGGGCCGTCGTCGGGCCGCAGCCTGACGTGGGGACGGGCGGGCGAGGCGCGGGCGTGCCACTCGAGGACGTCGACGAGGGTCTCCGCGGTGTCCGGGGCGGCGGCGGCCGTCCCCACGGCCGCCCGCACCGAGGGCAGCGTCTCCGAGACCCCCGGCTCGGCCGTGACCACCGCCCGCACCAGGTCCGCGGGGGTGTCGACCGCCCCGAGCACGGTGTCGGAGATCCGGATGCCGGTGGCCCGTTCGATGCGGCTGAGCAACTCGACCTGCTCGAGAGAGCTCAGCCCGAGGTCGCGTTCCAGCGAATCGTCCGGGTTGACGCCGGCGGCGGCCGACCCCGGGCGGAGCTCCGCCGTCAGTTGCCCGACCAGCTCCAGGATGCGGCGTTCGAGCGCGGTGTCATCGCCGGGCGGGGGAGTGCGATCCGGCATGGTCAGCGGGCTTCAGCGTTGTCGGATCGTGCCTCGATCCCGCGGCGGGCGGTCGCGGGATGGGACAGCGGAGTGCGGACCGGGCCCGACGCGGGGCGGGCGGAGCGTCGGGGCTCCGGCCCTCCTGGTGCAGTGCCACAGCCAGAGGTTCGCGTGTGCAGTGCCGGCAAGTCGTTGACGATGTGACCATGGGGTCAGGCCCGTAACCCGAAGATCATGGCGCGCAGCACCAGCATGCGCCACGCCCGGGTCTGCCGACACGGACACTGGATCAGGGTCGCCGACGAATCACGGCTCCGCACACCCGAACCTCCAGTCCTGGCGCAGACTCCTAGTGTCCCGGCAGTGAAGTTCGTGAACGTTTTTGAATCTCGGCAAGTGCCCGTAAAAACGGAAGTTATGCCGCGAACAATTGTTCCACGAACCATGGTGGCAGGACACTAGCCGGCCTCGACCCGGGTGATCGTGTGGATGACGACCGGGTCGCGCGGGACGTCCTGCATCCCGCCCTGGCGGCCGGTCCGGACCCGGCCGATCCGGTCGACGACGTCCATGCCCTCGGTCACCCGGCCGAAGACCGCGTAGCCCACGCCCGACGGCAGGGGGTTCCGATAGTTGAAGTTGTCGTTGTTGTCGAGGTTGATGAAGAACTGCTGCCGCGCGCTGTCGGGCGCGGAGCCCCGCGCCATCGCCACCGTGCCGCGGAGGTTCAGGAGGTTGCGGCTCGCCTGGTTGATGATGGTCCCGCGGAGCCCTTCGAGCTTCGGCTCGAGCTGGTCGTCCTCGCCCGGCATGAAGCCGCCGCCCTGCACGATCACGTCGCGGAGGATCCGATGGAACACGGTGCCGTCGTAGTACCCGTCCCGCACGTAGACCAGGAAGTTGACCACCGTTGCCGGAACGCGGTCCCGGAACAGCTCCATCTCGAAGCTCCCCATGCTGGTCTCGACCAGGACGCGAGGGTTGGGCGGCATCTGCTGGCCCGTCGCGGGCGCGGCCGTCATCCCGGCGACGATGCACGTCGCGAGCAGGATCGCGGCCCCGCGAACTCCTCGACGGTTGGCCTGGCGGAGGCCGACAGGGGGCTTCGTCCGGGGTGTCGGGCAGAGGGGTGGATGCACTACAGGCTCCTTCACTGGTTTCGCGGAGTTCCCGCCGACCGGCGGGCCGGCGGGTGGTCACGGGTCCGTGTCGCGCTACTGCACGGTCACCGACAGGATCTCGATCGTCGTGTTCGGTACGTCGTTGAACGGGCCGCGGCGCCCCGTCGACGCGCCCTCGATCTCGTCGACGACGTCCATGCCGTCGATCACCCGCCCGAACACGGCGTAGCCGTAGCTGCCGGGGTCGGTGCCGCGATTGTTCAGCCCGGGGTTGTCGACGGTGTTGATGAAGAACTGCGCGGTAGCGCTGTCGACGACGTTGGTGCGGGCCATCGCCAGCGTGCCCCGGTCGTTCGAGAGCCCGTTCGTCGCCTCGTTGCGGATCGGCGCGCGGGTCTCCCTCCTCTGCAGGTCGGCCGTCATGCCGCCGCCCTGGATCATGAACCCCCGGATGACGCGATGAAAGATGGTGCCGTCGTAGAAGCCGCTCTCGGCATAGGCGAGGAAGTTGGCCACCGAGACCGGCGCGTTGCGGCGATCGAGCTCGGCGGTGATGTTGCCGAGGCTGGTCTCGATGACGACGACGGGATCCTGGGCGGCGGCGGGCGGGGCGGCGAGGATGGCGGCGAGGCCGCAGATCACGAGGACAGAGAGAGGTCGATGCGACATGAAATGGCCTCCTTTGGCCGTTTGGAGCGGCGGTGCGCTCGTTCGGAAGCGACGAATCCGTCCGCGGGGAACGGCGGCCCGCACGGCGTGAGCGGGTCTCGCACGATGAGGAGCGGCGAGTCGCCGCGTCTGGGAGCGGCCGACTCCGTCATCCAATATCTGATATGTTCGATCCAATCGGATGGATTTCCGGTCCCGCCGCCCGGCCCGACAGAAGCCGGGTCGCCTTGTCTCGCCCCGCGTACCGGTCACCCTCCACTTTTGGCCCCGAGTATGCATAATTCCCCTTGGCGCTGTCCAGTGGCGCCGACGGCGGTCGTCGCCGGCCCACGTGGCCCGGACCACCTCGGACGAACTGAGCGGGACCATACAGCCTCATGAGTTTGCTCGACCGATTGCGCGGCCAGCCGGGTTGGCAACACGAGGATCCGCTGGTGCGGGCCTCGGCCGTGGACGACCTGGAGAACGACGCCCAGGACGTGTTCGCGGCGATTGCGTCCGAGGACGCCGACGCCGGGGTGCGGCTGGCCGCGGTGGTACGGTTGTCCGACCCCGCGACCATCGGGCGGATCGCGCGGACGGACTCGGACGGCCAGGTCCGGGACGAGGCGATCTCGATGCTGCGGGCGATCGCGGTCGAGGCGACGGAGCTCGACGCCGGCGAGGCCGCCCTGGCCGGGCTGTCCGAGGCCCGCGACCTCGGCGAGGTGGCCCGGACGGCCCGCGTCGAAGCGGTCAGCCGGTCGGCTCTCGCGCGCCTCGATTCCCAGAAGGCGATTGGCGCCGTCGCCCGGCGGTCGACGCATCGCGCGGTGCGCGGCGAGGCCCTCGACCGGCTCGACGACCGCGACGAGCTGGTCGCGGTGGCCGTCAAGACCGATCATCGCGAGATCGCGCTGGCCGCCTTCGAGCGCCTCGCTCCCCTGGCTCCCGCCGACCGGGATCTCCTGAGGGCCATCGCCGTCCGCGCCCGCACGAAGCCGGTGTCGCGCCGGGCGAGGACCGCCCTCGCCGAGCTCGAGACCCGGCCCGTCCCCCTGACCGCGGACGAGCGGAATCGCCGGCGCCGGGATCTGTGCGAGCGGGTCGAGGCGCTGGTCGGGGTCCGGCAGTGGGACGCCGTGACCGCCGCGCTGGATCAGGCCGAGCGCGACTGGCGGGACCTGGCGGAAGAGGACGAGGCGCCCGGTGGCGCCGAGGCGTCCGGTGGCGCCGAGGCGTCCGCCGAACCCGCGGAGCCGGTCGCCTCCGAAGCGCATGCCGCCTCCGCGGAGCCGGTCGCGTCCGAAGAGCCGGCCGCGGCCGAGGGTGAGGCGTCACCGGCAACCGGGGCTGCGATCGACGCGACGGCCGCCGCGGACGCCGAGGTGGCGGTGCGCTGGCGG
This sequence comes from Vicinamibacterales bacterium, assembly GCA_965207675.1. GTDB lineage: Bacteria > Acidobacteriota > Vicinamibacteria > Vicinamibacterales > UBA8438 > JAJEEA01. The sequence goes on along the minus strand of CBDBMY010000009.1, from coordinate 640,075 downwards.
GCGGCGGTGGCGGCCGGGCTCGACCACCTCGCGCGGCTCGACGCGGCCCGGAGCGCCGCCGACCTGCGCCGCCAGGCCCGCGGCGACGCCCTGGCCGCGCGCGTCGCGCTCTGCGACCGGCTGATCGCGATCGCGGCCGACGAGACGCGGGACGCCGATGCCCTCACGACCGAGATCGGGGTCGTGCGCGCGGAGTGGGCCGCGCTGCCCGACGTGCCGCCCGCCGGCGACGAGGCTGCCGCCGATGACGGGCCGGCCGGGCAGGACCGCGCCGGCGGAGACGCCTCGACCCAGGTCGAGCGGCGGTTCGCCGATCTCGCGGCGTCGGCCGGGCGGCAGGCCGAGCGCCGCCGCGGCGCCGCGGACCGCGTCGCCCGGCTGACGGCGGCGGCGGAGAAGCTCGAGGCGGTGAGCGTGGCCCAGGACGTCGAGGAGCTGACCAGGGGATGGAAGGCGCCGCACGACGAGTGGAAGGCGCTGGCGGCGGAGTCCACGCCCGCCGAGCTGGCCGAGGTGGCACCGCGGGCGGCCGCGGCGGAGCAGAAGCGGGGCGACCGGTTGTTCGCCGCCCGCGAGGCCCGCCGTCGCCGCGAGCAGGCGAACCTCGTCAAGCAGAAGGCCCGGTGCGACGAGATCGAGCGGGCCCTCGCCGACGAGGAGCTGGCGCTCAAGGACGCCGAGCACTTTCTCCGTCTCACCCGTTCCCTGCTCGGCAATCTGGGGCGGCTGCCCACCCGCCAGGACCGCGAGGCCCTCACGTCGCGGCTCCGCGCCGCCCAGACCGCGTTGACGGGCCGGGTGCGGGAGCTGCGGGCGCTCGTCGAGTGGAAGCGGTGGGCCAATGTCGGCGTGCAGGCGGCGCTGTGCCAGCGACTCGAAGCGCTCGCCGAGCGGGGCGAGGAGGACGACGAGAAATTCGCGCGCGAGTTCCGGCAGATCATGAGCGAGTGGCGCCAGGCGAGCGATGTCGCCCGCGACGAGAAGAGCGACGTCTGGGAGCGCTTCAAGACCGCCCACGACGCCCTGCATCCCCGGTTCGAGACCTTCCGGTCGGCCCAGGACGCGGTGCGCGGCGAGAACCTCGCCAGGAAGGTCGCGCTGTGCGAGGAGGCCGAGCGGCTGGCCGATTCCACCGAGTGGATCAAGGTCGCACAGCGCATGACCGAGCTGCAGGAGCAGTGGAAGGAAGTCGGGTCGGCGGCCCGCAAGGACGAGCGCGAGGTCTGGAACCGGTTCCGGGCCGCCTGCGGCCATTTCTTCCGGCGCCGCCGGCAGGACCTCGCGGAGCGCAAGGAGGTCTGGGCGAAGAATGCGCAGCTCAAGGAGGAGCTGTGCGGGAAGGCCGAGGCGCTGGCCGACGAGACCGACCTCGAGGCGGCCAAGGCCGCGGTCAGGCAGCTGCAGGCGGAGTGGAAGACGGTGGGGCCGGTGCGGCGGTCGCGCTCCGAGACGTTGTGGCAACGTTTTCGGGCCGCCTGCGACCAGGTCTACGCGCGGGCGCGCGAGGTGGTGGACGCCCCCTACGTCGAGCACATCCGGGCCCGGGCCGCCCTGTGCGAACGCCTCGAGGCGCTGGCGACCGCCGCGGGCGGCGAGAGCGCGGGCGCCACGGCGGGCGGCGAGGCGGGTGCGGATGCCGTTCCGCCGGCCACCACGGGCGGCGAGGAAGGTGGGGATGCCGTTCCGCCGGCCACCGCGGCTGGCGAGTCGGGTGGGGATGCCGTTCCGCCGGCCACCGCGGGCGGCGAGTCGGGTGCGGATGCCGTTCCGCCGGCCACCGCGGGCGGCGAGTCGGGTGCGGATGCCGTTCCGGCGGCCGGCGCGGGCGGCGAGTCGGGTGCGGATGCCGGCCCGCCGCCCGATCCCGCGGCGGCGGTGGAGGCGGCACGCACCGAGTGGCGCGCCATGGAGCCGATACCGCGGCCTCAGGAGCGCAGCCTGACGGCGCGGTTCGACGCCGCCGTCGGCCGCGTCGTCGATCGGTTCCCCGGCGCCTTCGCCGGCACGGACCTCGATCCCCTGCGCCATGTCCCGGCGCTCGAGCGGCTCTGCGAACGCGTCGAGTCGATGCTCCGGGAGGGGGCGGGCGCCGCGCCCGCGGACGAGCGGTCGCCGTCGGAGATTCTCGCCGCGCGGCTGCGGGAGGCGCTGGCCAGCAACACGATGGGCGGCCGGGCCGATGCGGACGCGAAGCGGCGGGAGGATGCGGAGACCGTGAAGCGGCTGCAGGCGGAGCGGCGGGCTTTGGGGGTGATACCGGGCGAGACCGGGCAACAGCTCTCCGAGCGGTTCCGTGCGGCGTGCGACCGCTACTTCAAGTTGAATCCGCCCCCGCCCCCGCCGCCGGGGACGTCGAAGCTGCGCGGCGGCGGGTCCCGTCGCGGTGAAGGGTCCCGCGGCGGCGGACGTCGGCGCCGCGATTGACGGTCGAGCGGGTCCCGACCGGCTCCCGAGGCCGGTAGCCCCGTCATGCTGGACTTCCATCCCCTCACCGCCGAGTGGTTCCGGGGGCGGTTCGCCGCCGCGACGGCGCCGCAGCTCCAGGCCTGGCCGGCCATCCGGGCGGGGCGCGACGTCCTGGTGTCGGCCCCCACCGGCTCCGGCAAGACCCTCGCCGCCTTCCTGATCTGCCTCGACCGGCTGGTGACCGCGGGCCTCGCGGGGCGGCTCGACGATCGCGTCGAGGTCGTCTACGTCTCGCCGCTCAAGGCCCTCAGCAACGACATCGGACGCAACCTCGAGACCCCGCTCGCCGAGCTCGAGCAGCTCGCGTTCGAGCGGGCGCTGCCCGCCCCCGGCATCCGCACCGCGGTGCGCACCGGAGACACGCCGGCGTGGGAGCGCGAGCGGATGGTGCGCCGCCCGCCGCACATCCTCGTCACCACCCCGGAGTCGCTGTTCATCCTGCTGACGGCCGAGCGCAGTCGCGCCGCGCTGCGCCACGCCGGGGCGGTCATCGTCGACGAGATCCACGCCCTGGCCGACGACAAGCGGGGGTCCCATCTCGCGCTGACCCTCGCCCGGCTCGACGATCTGGTCCGGAAGGCGGGGAACCCGCGGCCCCAGCGCGTCGGGCTGTCGGCCACGGTCCGGCCGATCGACGCGGTAGCCCGGTTCCTGCAGGGGACGGTTCCCGCCAGCGTCTCCGAGGGCCCTGCCGCGGCGGCCGTGCTTCCAGGGCGGGCGGCTGGGCAGGGGACCGCCTCGCCCGACGCTCCCGAGCGCCCGATCGCGGCGCCTGTCTCTCAGGGCGAGCCGTCCCGGCCGGGGACCGTATTCGCCGACGCCCTCGATGGACCCGGGGGCGCCGGGGGGCCGGCGGGCTCGGTGGGTGCCGCCCCTCGGAACTTGGGTCCGGACCCGGCCGCCGCTTCCGTGACCATCGTCGACAGCGGGCACCGGCGGCGGCTCGACCTCGCCGTCGAAGTGCCGCGCGACGAGCTCGGGGTCGTGGCCACCAACGAGATGTGGGGCGAAATCTACGACCGCATCGCCGAGCTGATTCTCGCGCACCGCACCACCCTCGTCTTCGTCAACACGCGGCGGCTGTGCGAGCGAGTGGCCCACCACCTGGAGGAGCGCTTGGGCGAGGAGGCGGTACTGGCGCATCACGGCAGCCTGTCCCGGCGGATTCGCCAGGGCGCGGAGCGGCGGCTCAAGAGCGGCGAGCTGCGCGCCGTCGTCGCCACCGCGTCGCTGGAGCTCGGCATCGACGTCGGGACCGTCGACCTCGTCTGCCAGATCGGATCGCCGCGGTCGATCGCGGTCGCCCTGCAGCGGATCGGCAGGTCCGGCCACCACGTCGACACGCCGGACGGCTCCCACGTGCCGCGCGGGCGGCTCTTCGCGACAACCCGCGACGAGCTCGTCGAGTGCGCCGCCCTCGTCCACGCCATCCGGCAGGGGCGCCTCGACCACCTGGAGATTCCCGAGTGGCCCCTCGACGTGCTGGCCCAGCAGCTCGTGGCCGCCTGCGCGTCCGAGGCCTGGCCGGTCGACGACCTGTTCGATCTGGTGCGATCCGCGGCGCCCTACGCGGAGCTGCCCCGCTCCGCGTTCGAGGCGGTCGTGGACATGCTCGCCGACGGCATCGCCACGTCGCGGGGACGCGCCGGGGCGTACCTGCACCGGGACCGGGTCAACGGCACCGTCCGCGGCCGGCGCGGCGCCCGGCTCGCCGCGATCACCGGGGGCGGCGCCATCCCCGACAACGCCAACTACCTCGTCGTGGCCGAGCCGGACCAGACGACGGTGGGCACCGTCGACGAGGACTTCGCGGTCGAGAGCCTCGCCGGCGACATCTTCCTGCTCGGGACCACCTCGTGGCGCATCCGCCGGGTGGAATCGGGCCGCCTGCGGGTCGAGGACGCCCACGGCGCGGCGCCGTCGCTGCCGTTCTGGCGCGGGGAGGCCCCGGGGCGGACCCCCGAGCTGTCGGAGGAGGTGTCGCGCCTGCGCGAGCGGATCGCGGAGATGACCGGGGGCGGGCCCGAGACCGGGACCGACGGTCATGCGAGCCGCCCCACGCCGGCATCGGCGGAGACCGGGACCGGCGGTCATGCGGGCCGCTCCGAGCCGGCGCCGATGGAGACCGGGACCGGCGGTCATGCGAGCGGCCCCGGGCCGGCATCGGTGGAGGCCGGGACCGGCGGTCACGCGGGCCGCCCCGAGCCGGCATCGGCCGAGACCGGCGGTCATGCCGGCCGCGAGGGGCCGGCGCCGGAGGAGACCGGAGCCGGCGGCGCGGAAGACGAAGGCCTCGACCGGGCGGCGGCGTGGCTCACCGAGGCCTGCGGTCTCGACCGTTCCGGCGCCGAGCAGGCCGCGGCGTACGTGCGGGCCGGCGCCGCCGCCCTCGGGGCGGTCCCGGCCGAGCGCACGGTGGTGGCCGAGCGGTTCTTCGACGAGGGCGGGGGCATGCAGCTCGTCGTGCACGCCCCGTTCGGCGCCCGCATCAACCGGGCGTGGGGGCTCGCCCTCCGCAAGCGGTTCTGCCGCTCGTTCAACTTCGAGCTGCAGGCGGCGGCGACCGACAACGGCGTCCTCATTTCGCTCGCCGAGCAGCACAGCTTCCCCCTCGAGGTCATCTTCCGGTTCCTCAACGTCGACACCGTGGAGGAGGTGTTGACCCAGGCGATGCTGCCGTCGCCGATGTTCGGCGCCCGGTGGCGCTGGAACGCGTCGCGGGCCCTCGCGGTGTTGCGGTTCGCGGGCGGTCGCAAGGTGCCGCCGCCGATCCAGCGCATGCGTTCCGACGACCTGCTCGCCTCGGTGTTCCCCGACCAGGCCGCCTGCCAGGAGAACCTCACCGGCGACATCCGCATTCCCGACCACCCCCTCGTCAACGAGACGGTGCGCGACTGCCTGCACGAGGCGATGGACCTCGACGGGCTGCGCGCGGTGCTCGCGGGCATCGAGTCGGGCGCCATCCGGACGGTGGCCGTGGACACCGCCGAGCCTTCGCCCCTCTGTCACGAGATTCTCAACGCCAACCCCTACGCGTTCCTCGACGACGCGCCGCTCGAGGAACGCCGGGCCCGCGCGGTGCAGCTGCGGCGCTCGCTGGGCAGCGACCCCGGCGGCATGGGCGCCCTCGACCCCGCGGCCATCGCCACCGTCGCCGACGAGTCGTGGCCGGTGGTACGCGACCCCGACGAGCTGCACGACGCCCTGCTGACGCTGGTGGCCCTGCCCCCGGTTCCGGAGTGGGCGAGCTGGCTCGACGCCCTCGCCGCGTCGCGGCGGGCGGGGGTGCTGCGGGTCGGCGAGACCCGGCTGTGGGTGCCCACCGAGCGCCTCGGCCTCGTCCGCAGCCTCTATCCCGGGGAGGCCGTCGAGCCGCCTCTCCCGGACATCGGCCAATCCGGTGTCGCCGACCGGGAAACCGCGGCGGCGGAGCTGCTGCGAGGTTGGCTCGAGTCCACCGGGCCCGTGACCGCGTCGGCGATGGCCGGGCGGCTCGCGCTGCCGCCCGCGATCGTCGAGGCCGGCCTGACGCGCCTGGAGGGCGAAGGGCAGGTGCTGCGCGGGCGGTTCATCGGCGCGGGAACGACAGACGGAAGCGCGGCGGAGGTCGAGTGGTGCAACCGGCGGGTCCTCGCACGCATCCACCGCCTGACCATCGGCAGCCTGCGCCGCGAGATCGAGCCGGTCTCGACCGCCGACTTCGTCCGCTTCCTGCTGCGCTGGCAGCACCTCGCGCCGGGCACGCAGATGCACGGGGCCGACGGGCTGCTGCAGATCCTGAAGCAGCTCCAGGGCTGGGAGATCTCCGGCGCCGCCCTCGAGCGGGAGGTCGTCGCGCGCCGCGTCGCTTCGTACGACCCCGAGCTGCTCGACCGGCTGTGCCTGTCTGGCGAGGTCATGTGGGGGCGGCTGTCGCCGCATCCGGCGTTCGAGTCGCCGGCCTCCATCCGGTCGGCCGCGGCCGACAACGGGCGGTCGCAGGCGCCCGGTGCCCGGCCCCGGGCGCCCGGTGCTCGGTTGCAGCCGCCGGGTGCCCGGTCGCAGGCGCCCGTCGCTCGGTCGCAGCCGTCGGGTGCCCGGTCGCAGGCGCCCGTCGCTCGGTCGCAGGCGCTCGGTGCTCGGTCGCAGCCGCCGGGTGCCCGGCCCCAGGCGCCCGGTGCCCGGTCCCAGGCGTCCGGCGCTCGGCCCCACTCGTCGGCGGCGCCGCTGCCGTCCGGCGCGCGGCCGCTGCCGTCCGGCGCTCGGTCCCGGCCGTTCGGCGCGCCGCCGCCGCCCGGCGGTCAGCCCGGGCCGTCCGGCGCGCGGCGCGGGGCGGCGGCGCGCCCGGCGCGCGTTCGGCCGACGCGGGTGGCCCCGATCACCCTCTTCCTGCGCGCCGACGCCGACTGGCTGCTCGCCGCGGCCGGCCGCGGCGGCGGCGCGGACGACGCGGCGCTGTCTCACCCGGCGCGCGAGGTTCGCGACGCCCTGGCGGGCCGCGGCGCCTCGTTCCTGCCCGAGCTCGTGCGCGCGACCGGCCGCCTGCCGAGCGAGGTCGAGGACGGCTTGTGGGAGCTCGTGGCGGCCGGCCTCGTGAGCGCCGACGGATATGACAACCTGCGGGCGCTCGTCGACCCCAAGCGCCGCCGCGGCGAAGGGCGGGGGCGGGCGGCGCGGCCGCGCCATGCCGCCGGCCGGTGGGCGCTGCTCGATACCGGCGGGCCGGCCGCGCCGCCCGCGGGGCCGGCCGCGCCGGACCGCGGCGTGGGTGCGCCGACCGCCGCGACGGCGTCTCCGGATGCCGACGACGAGGCGCGCCGCCACTACGACGAACAGGTGGCCCGCTTCGCCCGGCAGCTCCTGGACCGCTGGGGGGTCGTCTGTCGTGATCTGGCCGCCCGGGAGACGCTTGCCCCGCCGTGGCGCGACCTGCTTCGGGCCCTGCGCCGGATGGAGGCGCGCGGCGAGATCCGGGGCGGGCGTTTCGTCGCCGGCGTCGTGGGGGAGCAGTTCGCCCGTCCCGATGCGGTCGAGCTGCTGCGCGTCGTGCGCCGCGAGGACGCCCCGCCCGACCCGATCCGGGTTTCGGCCGCCGATCCCCTGAACCTCACCGGCGTGCTCCTGCCCGGCCCCCGGGTCAGCGCGCTGTCCGGCGGGACCGTCGAGCTGCTGCCCGGGGCGGGCGCCGAGCCGGGCGAATCTCCTGCTGCCGGCGGAGCCGGCGCGGCGCGGACGGCGTGACGCGCGACGCCCGCCTGGCGAATGACCCATTGGCCCCTGGCATCTCGCCCACCCGGAAGCTCCTTCCCCACCCTTCGACCAGGAGCCTGCGCCGTGGAACGGCGCGGACTCCGGCAGGGTCGGTCGGGCGCCGAGCGCAGCCGCAGGCGACGATTGGCGGGAGAGGCCGCGACCGTCGTCGTCACTGCCATCATCGCGCTGCTCGCCGCCCCAACCGCCGGGCGTTCGCCCGAGACGCTCCGCGCAGGCATGTCCGCGAGAGACGTCCCGGCGCCCGCCGATCGCGTGCCGCGGGATGTGAAAGAAGCGCCGGCGCGATAATCTACGCGCCCGGCTATCATCGGCGCGTCCGAATGCTCGCGCCCGCGGATGGCGGGCGATTCCCGGAACCCCGAAGGAGTCCTGAACGATGCTGAAGAGAACCCGCGTAACGCTCCTGTTCCTCGTGGCCGTGCTCTGCCTCTCCGGACTGCCGTTCGGATCGTCGACCCCGACCGCCGCCGCCCAGCAGGCAGACGTCCCGGCCGTGCCGAGCCCCGACCTGTACGCGGGCTCCCCCTATCTCCGCGAGCTGCGGAACTCGCTGGTCTACGGCGAGGTCTGGGAGCGCCCGTACCTGTCCAAGCGCGACCGCAGCCTCATCACCATCGCCGTCCTCCAGGCCCTGGCCCGGGAGGAGCTGGCGATTCACATTCCCCGCGGGCTCGACAACGGGCTGACGCCGGAGGAGGTCTCCGAGATCATCCTGCACGTGACCTTCTACGCGGGCTGGCCGACCGGCGTGCAGGCGTCGCTGACCGCGGCCGAGGCGTTCGAGGCGCGCGGGCTGACCCTCGGCGACCTGCCGCGGGCCCCGGCGCTCGAGGCCGAGGTGACCACCCCGGGCGGGCTCAGCGACGCCTACGCGGCGGTGCCCAGGCTGGGGGCGCTGCGCAACAGCCTCCTCTACGGGGACATCTGGGAGCGGCCGCTGCTCTCCAAGCGCGACCGCAGCCTCATCACCGTCGCCGTGAACCAGGCCCTCTACGTCACCAACGAGCTGCGCCTGCACATCGACCGGGCGCTGGACCAGAACGGCGTCGAGCCGCAGGAGCTCTCCGAGGTCGTCCTGCACGTCACCTTCTACGCGGGATGGCCGGCCGCGGTGAACGCGGGCCGTCTGCTCACCGCCGCCTTCGAGGCGCGCGGCGTGGCCCTGGACGAGCTGCGGTAGGAGTCTGCCCGAAGGAAGATCGAACCGGCTCGACAAGACGCGCGCGGGCCGTCGTGGCAGCTCACGACGGCCCGCGCGGCCTCGTCACGATTCGCGAGAGCGACGTGCCCCGGCTGCTCCAGTTGCCCGTAGTGGCTGGCCCTCGGGAAGAACTCAACGAACGCAACCGAGTCCGGGCCTCAGCATCCCCCCTGCCCGAAACGCCCGTACAGGCGATTCTCGCGGGTCCGTTCCCGGGCGGCAATCCTGCCGTCGTCCACTCGCACGGCCCGCGGTCATTCCTGGCGAACTGCAGGAGGAAGGGCCCGAGCCCGTCGAGCCGGGCGGGGTACTTCGACCGTAGCGGGTTCCGTCCCGGATCTTCGCGGCATCAGGCCCCAACCTCTCGCCTCGCACGGTGGCGGCCGGCCCGCGGTGCGCGTCGGTACGGCCGTCGGCGCGCTCAGGGCAGAGGCACGCAGAGGAGGTCTTCCCCCACCGTGACCGGCCCCGCCCAGGCCGCGCGCAGATACTCGAGGCTGTCGGCCAGGACCTGCGGCGAGGAGGTGGAAACGTGAGACGCGACCACCCGGCCGACGCCCGCGTCCGCGGCCAGCGCGCCCCAGACGCTCGGCGGGGCATGGAGGTCGACGCCCCTGCCGGTCGAGGCCTCGGCGCGGCCGAGATGCACCACCAGCACGTCCACGTCTCGCACGAGCTCGACGAAGGCGGGATCCGAACCGTTCTGGTCGCTGCTGAACGCCACGCTGACGTCTCCCACGTCCACGCGGTAACCCACGGCCGGCACGTCGGCATGCGGCACGCCGATGCCGCGCACCAGGACGTCGCCGTCGCGCCAGACCTCGGCGGGCTCGCCCGTCCCGACGTCCACGGTGACGGCATCGAGGTCGAGCCGGGCGCCGAGCACCCGGAAGACCCCACCCGGTCCGAACAGCCCGTCCAGCCAGTCGTCCAGCGACGGGAACGCCCCGTTGCCGGACGGGCCGGCGACCCGCAACCCGCCCCCGCCGGGCCACAGCAGCGCCGGGACCTCGGCGGAATGGTCGGGATGAAAGTGACTGAGCGCAAGCAACCCCACGTCGCCGAGATCGGCGCCGGACGCATGGAAGCGCTGCTTGATGCCGCCGCCGGCGTCGACGAGGATGCGGCTGACGCCGTCGATCCAGACGAGATAGCCGGACGAGGCCCGTCCGGAGGACGCGCCCGGTCCCCCCGAGCCCAGGATCTGGAGCTGCACGCCGGTCTCTCCGCACGCGGCCGCCGCCGGCTCGACCGCCAGGAGAAGACCGAGGGCCGCGACGACCACCGGGCGGACCATGCCTGTCACCATCGGAAACCTCGGAAGTCTGTTGCGCACCCGGACATGGTGGCGCTCACGGTTCGGCTGTCGCCGGTTCTCAGGAGGCTGACGGGGATTTCCGTTCGCCGTGTGCCAATCGTGCGAAGCCGCCGCAGACGGGCCACGCCCGGGTGCGGCTGGCGTCTTCGATGTCGACGCATCCGAGGACGCTCACCGGAATTGCCTTGCCGCGCGTACCGGGCGCGTCGTCCCGCGGAAACGGGCTGCGGCCGGGCGTGGTCGGCAACCCTGTATCGATTCACTGTCCTTAGGACAGTGACGGGAATTACCTTGCCACGTGCCGCGCACGGGAACCGCGGGCAAGCGGGACCAACCTGAACGCAGTTGGCAAGGTTATATCGATCACTGTCCTTACGCCACCGTCAGCTCGACGAGCCGGTGAGCCGGGTCGAGTCCGTCGAGGCCCCGGCAGCTCGTGATGATGTCCTCGAACCGTGCCGCGGGGATGGGAAGGCCCGGGACGACGTCGCGAATCCGCCGCGCCTCCTCCTCGAAGTCCCAGATGAACTCGCGGCCCGTGGCCTGCCGGGTGTAGCTGCGGCCGTCCTTCGTGAAGACGGTGATGCGCGGCCCGAAGAGGGTCATCTCGTGCGACGGAATGATCGTGACCCGTTGCATGAGGTCGAGCACCTCCGGCGGGTCCGGCTCGCCCGCCAGCAGCGGGAAGCCGCGCCGCACGACCCCGTAGGCGGCGTAGTACCGCGTGCTGCCCACGGTGGCCTCGCCGAGGTCCTCGCGCCGGGTGGGGAAGGCCGGGCTCGGGTACTGGGTCTCCAGCCAGTTCACCACCGCCTCGACCCGGTCGACGTCCTCGTAGGTGATGCCGTGCTCCTCGCAGAGCTGCGCGGTGACGTCGACGTGGGCGATGTTGTAGCCCGCCGTCGAGTAGATGCGGTACAGGGTCTCCAGGAGCAGCCACTCCTCGCCGAGCCCGGTGGTCAGCGCGTCGAGGCTGGCGCGGGTGTCGCCGACGAAGCTGTAGGTGAGGTCGCCCCGGTTGTTGCCGGCGTAGGCGTGGTAGAAGCCGGCGTCGCCCTCGATGGCGGCCTCGCCCGCCGCGCGGCCCTGCCGCGCCAGCGCCACCGCGAGCATGGCGTTGCGCGCCGCCGCGCTCTCCCGCAGGCCGCGGGCCTCGAGGTTGCTCCCGGCGAGGTTGGCGCAGAGGCCGATGGCGTTCGTCGTCTGGTCCTCGGTGAGGCGCATGATCTTCGCGGCGGCGACGGCGGCCCCGAAGATGCCGAAGACCGGTCCGGCGTGGAAGCCGCGCGCCATCATCGTCGGGATGAAGTCGGCGGCCATCCGCTCCATCACCTCGTAGCCGGCCGCGAGGCCGGTGACGAGGTCGCGCCCGGAGGCGCCTCGGCCTGCGCCGCCGCGAAGGCGCAGGGGACGATGCACGTGCCGGGATGCAGGAGCATGCGGAACGTGTCCCACTTGCCGCCGGCCAGGATCAGCTCGGCGTTGGCGAAGACCGCGCCCGCCTTCGTGGCCCTCGCGCCGTCCACCATGACGGTGACGCCGGCCGCCGCGCCGCCCTCTTCCCGGACGACCAGCTCGACGGCCTGCCGCCCCGCGGGGAGCTGCGAGCCGAGGAGGGCCGACGCGAGGGCCTGGAGCGTGAGCCCCTTCGCGCGGTCGACCACCTCCGGGGGCAGGTCCTCGTAGCGCAGGCCGTGACCCACCGGGCGAACTGCCGGCTGATGGGGTCGGCCGCGTCGGTTCGAGAAGCGCCGCCAGGCTGCATCGCCCGCGCGGCCGGGGCGAACGGCGTCGCGATCCCGGTCCCGAGCAAGCCGCCGGCCGCGACCGCGCTCTGCAACAGGCTCCGCCGAGTCAGCCCGGCTTTCCGGAGACGCGATGCCAAGTCGACCATGCGCTCAACTCAGGTGGCTTCCGGCTTTACGAACACGGCGATGAGGGTGTCGACCTTCCCCTCCAGGCGAGCCAGTCGTTCGCCCTGCCCGCGAACATGGTCGTCCAGGCGGTCGATCCGCGAGTCCAGACGGCCGAGACGCGTGTCGAGACGGTAGAACAGCCCTGCGACGCCGACCCCGACGCCGATGATGGCCCAGAATTCCGGAGTCACTCTGCGTCGTCCTCCTCAAGCCGGCTCTTCGCAAAGTCCACGTATGCCCGCACCACCGTATCGTGCTCGGGGCCGCACCCGTGATTCAACGCGCTCAGCAAGTGGTCGTTGTCGATCTCGATCAGCCGCTCCACGAAAGCCCGTCGCGCCGCCTCGACCTCGGCGGCCGTCCATCTGGAGTGTGGGCCGCTCCACTCCCCGTTCGGTTCCTTCGGCATGTCCCCTTCACTCCACCACGATACACCAAGTCCCCTTGACGGCGTTCTCGCGCTGCACTGGCAGATCGCCCCGCTTGCCGCCTGCGAATCAAACTGAGACACTACCGACCGAACAGGGGGTGCGAGATGATGTCTGCGAGCTGTTTCCTCCGGCGTCCGGCGGCGGCGGTTGCGAGCGGGCTCCTCCGGCGTCCGGCGGCCACCGCGGCGGCGGCACTGATCGTTGCCGTCGGTCTCGGCGGCGGGGCCGCGCTCGCCGCGGCGCAGCCCGCTCAGGGCGGCATCCATACCGCGGGTCAGGCCGAGAACGGCCGCGCCGCCTACACGCGGAGCTGCGCCATCTGCCATCGCACCGATCTGCGGGGCAATTTCGAGGCCCCGCCGCTCGCCGGCCCCAACTTCCTGGGCTTCTGGGGCGATCTCACCCCGCTCGAGCTCGTCGAGCGCATCCGGGACACGATGCCCCCCGACCGGCCGGGGCGCCTCGGGGACCGGACCTATCTCGACATCGTTGCGTACCTCTTGGAGGCGAACGGGGCGCCGGCGGGGGACGAGCCGCTGACGGCCGCCACCGCCGTCCCCATCGGGGCCGTGGCGACGGGCGAGACCGCCCCCGCGCCGGCGATAACGGCGGCGGCCCAGGGCCGGGCGCGGCGACCCGACACGCGCACGGCGGAGGCCGCCGTGGCCGGCGGCGTTACCGTCGCGGGCGAGGTGGGAGGCTACACGCCGGTCACCGACGAGATGCTGCGCGATCCCGATCCCGGCGACTGGCTGATGGTGCGGCGGAACTACCAGGCCTGGAGCCACAGCCCCCTCGACGCGATCACCCGCGACAACGTCGGCGAGCTCGAGCTGCAATGGATGTGGGCCATGAACGAGGGCGGACGCAACGCGCCCTCGCCGATCGCGCACGACGGCGTGCTCTACTTCGCCGGCTTCGGCCCCGTGGTGCAGGCGCTCGACGCGCGCACCGGCGACCTGATCTGGGAGCACGAGGTGGGCGTCGAGGCGGGCCAGCTCGCCAGCTCGAGCCGCAATCTCGCCATCTACCAGGACAAGCTCTACCTCGCCACCGCCGACGCGCGGCTCATCGCGCTCGACGCGCGCACCGGCGCCGAGGTCTGGACCAGCCGCATCGCCGACGATGCCGAGGGCTTCCGCAACACCAGCGGGCCGGTCGTCGCCGGCGGCACGATCGTGCAGGGGCTCGGCGGCTGCGGGCAGTTCACCCGCGAGGGCTGCTTCATCAGCGGCTACGACGCCGCGACCGGCGAGCGGCGCTGGCGGTTCAACACCGTGGCCCGCGCGGACGAGCCCGGAGGCAACACCTGGGCGAACCTGCCGGACTACCTGCGCGGGGGCGGCGAGACCTGGATCACCGGCAGCTACGACCCCGCGCTCGACCTCGTCTACTTCGGCGTGGCGCAGGCGAAGCCGTGGGTCGCCGTCAGCCGGGGCATGACCGTGCACGACCCGGCGCTCTACACCAGCTCGACCGTTGCCCTGCGGCCGGGGGACGGCGACCTCGCCTGGCACTTCCAGCACGTCCCCGGCGAGAGCCTCGACCTCGACGAGGTCTTCGAGCGGGTGCTCGTCGACGTCGGCGGGCGGAAGACCGTCTTCAGCGCCGGCAAGCACGGCATCCTCTGGAAGCTGGATCGCGAGACCGGCGAGTTTCTCGGCCACAAGGAGACCGTCTTCCAGAACGTCTTCGACCACATCGACCCCGAGACCGGCGCCGTCACCTACCGCCAGGACATCGTCGACGCGCAGTTCGAGCAGCTCGTCCCCTCGTGCCCCAGCACCGCCGGCGGCAAGAACTGGCACCCGATGAGCTACCACCCCGGCTCGGGGCTCCTCATCCTCCCGCTCTCGCAGACCTGCATGGAGCTGTCGGCCCGCGAGGTCGCCCTCGTGCCGGGCTCGGGCGGCGTGGGGATGAGCGCCCGCCCCTTCTTCGAGATGCCCGACACGGAGGGCCGGCTCGGCAAGCTCGCGGCGTTCGACGCCGAGACCCTGGAGGAGGTCTGGAGCGTCGAGCAGCGGGCGCCGTTCCTGACCGGCGTGCTGTCGACGGCCGGGGACATCGCCTTCGCCGGCGACCTCGACCGGCGGTTCCGGGCGTTCGACGTGCGGACCGGCGAGGTGCTCTGGCAGGCCCGGCTCGGCACGTCGGTGCAGGGCTTCCCGATCTCGTTCGCGGTCGACGGCCGGCAGTACGTCGCCGTCTCGACCGGCCTCGGCGGCGGCAGCCCGCGGGCGGCCCCGCGCGCCCTGGCGCCCGACATCCACCACCCGCTGACCGGCAACGCGCTGTACGTGTTCACGCTTCGGGAGGGGGGTGGCGGCGCTCGGTAGGCCCGTCCGGTGGTTCCCGCGCCCGGACCCTCGACGTTGGGGTGGGGTATAGTGCCCAAGTGGCGTTCGGTTACGGCGCTGGCGCTCGAAGTTCGTCGCAAACAGCGCCACCAGGTTCATCGTCTCGTTTGCCTGCTTGAGCGGGCGGGTTCGCTCGCAGTTCTGCGAGCGCCCGCTGGCTGTCCCGAGCAACCTCGTCAACCTCGCGCCGCCCGGGGTTCACGCCCGAGTTCCCGTTCCAGCGCCGTCGCCAACGGCAACAGAAGATGCGGCGACGGCGATGCCTGGATTAGCTCGCGCCTGCGCTGCGTTCCGAGAGCGACGCTGAAGTCCATCAGGGCCATGAGGGCCCCCCTTGGGATGGGTCCCAAGCATCTCGCCGGTATACACGCGTCCCCATCGAACCCGTTCGACGATCACATCTCCAGCAATTCTGTTGCCATCAATAACGTTGGCAAACAGTCTTGTTGTCAAGTGGCTGCGGTCACGGGCAGGTCGGTCTGACTGCCTCGAGATTCTGGTCGTCAGCCTCAATGTCGTCGGCGGGCGCACGTGATACGCTGCCAGCCCAATGAGGATTCCCGAGGTCCTGGCCCGGCGGCTGTTCCGAGGCCCCGTCGGCGTCAGCCAGCCGCCAGACCGACGTTGTCTGCGTCGGCGCTTCTGCGGGCGTGGACTCGGTAGCAGGAGGTTCCCATGCCGCTCTCATCTCGTCCGCGCCTTGCCATCCCGTTTCTCGCGGCGGGCATCCTCGCCGCAGCCCTGCTCGCGTCCGTTCCCTCGGCCCAGGAGGCCTACCTTCACCTGAACCCCGTGATCGAGAAGCTCGAGCAGGGCAATCACGTGTTCGGGGTGAGCACCGCCGACCTGTCGCTCCAGAACGCGCGGTCGCTGGCCGGGGATCCGAGCATCGACTACGTCTACGTCGACATGGAGCACAACCCGCTGCGGTTCGAGCAGCTCGAGCAGTTCGTGGCCTTCCTGGTCGCCAGTGACAAGGCCGGCATCGTCGAGCGGGGCAACGCGCAGGCGAGCCCGCCGGTGTTCGCGCGCTTTCCGCCCTACGGCCGCGAGCAGACGCAGTGGATCGTCAAGCACGCGCTCGACATCGGCCTGATGGGCATCCTCATCAACAACATCGAGACGGCCGAGCAGGCGGAGAACATCGTGCGGACGATCCGTCCCCGGCAGCTTCGAACGTCGGCCATTCCGGACCCGCCGGGCGTGCGGGGGACCGTGCAGTGCCCGTTCTGGGGCATCGGGCGCGCCGAGTGCCGGCAACGCGCCGACCTCTGGCCGCTCAATCCGCAGGGAGACTTGGTCTTCTGGGCGATGATCGAGACGCGCGAAGGCGTGGAGAACGCCGACGCCATCGCCCAGGTGCCCGGGGTCGGCGGCTTCTACTTGGGCGCGGGCGGCGACCTCAGCTCCTCCTACGGCGCCGAGAGCGCGGACGACCCGGAAGTGGCGGCCGCCTTCGAGCACCTCCTGGAGGTCTGCCGGACGCACGATCTCGCCTGCGGAGGCACCGTCACGCCGGCCAACGCCGCCCTCCGCATGGAGCAGGGGTACCGGATCCTCAACTTCGGCGGCGCCAACGGCGGCCTGACGGCGGCGAACGCGGCGGCGCGCAGCGCGGTGCTCGCCGCGGGCGCGCGGCGCTGAGGCTTCTTCGATCCCCGTGGGTCAGGAGCCCGTGGTGAACTCCGCGTTGCATCGCCGTCCGGCGGCGACACTCGCCACGGGTGCCCGGATGGACGGCATCACGACTCTTTGGTCGGTGAACGCGAGGCGCCAATGCGATTCCTGCTCCGACTCTTGATCTGTGTCGCGTTCTGCCAAACCACCGCAGCTCAGGATGGCCCAAGCGGGGGCATTCACGAGACTGTCGCCGCCTACTTGGAGCAGAGCGCCCTCGAGGTCGCCCTGAGTGCCGAGGGAGGGCTGGAAGGACCCGCGGCGGAATGGTTTCGCGCCGAGGCGGCCGAGGCCCGGTTCGTATTCATCGGCGAGGAGCATGATGTCCGGGAGGTCCCGGTTCTGGTGGGCGCTCTTTGGCGGGAGCTCGTCCCTCTGGGCTACAGGCACGTAGCAATCGAAGCCGGCCCCTGGCTCGGCGACAGGCTCGACAAGTTCGCAAGATTCGCCGATCAAGAGGCCCTCGCTCATTTCCGGGGGGCAACATTGCCTCGGCTGCCGAACAACAGCGTGCCGCCGATCTCGGAGGAGGACGTTGTCTTCTACGAGATGCTTGGCAGCGTCAGCGGCCCGCACCGCAGGTCTGCAGCTCCGTTGATCTGGGGAGTGGATGCCGAGTATCGAGCCGCTCCGTTGCTGAAACGGCTGGCGGAACTTTCGCCGGAGCTCGCCAAGCGACAGGCGGCACAATCCCTGATGGAGCAAGTAGGGGCGGCGGAGAGAAGCGGCGATTACAACACTCGTGCTTTCCGAGATGCGATCGAGCAAGTCGTCCAGGAGGCGCGAGTCGAGCCGGGGGCTGAGCTGCGCTACTTGCTCGATGCGCTGCGCTGGCGAATTGCCGCCCCCCAGGAACACTTGAACCGCGACCTCAAGAAGGAGTTGTTCTTTCACCAATACCAGGCTGCGAAAGAAGAAGGCGAACCGAGGCCGCGCGTGATGTTCCGGCTCGGCGCCTACCATGCCGCCCGCGGATTGATGCATGATTTCGGCTCCTCTACGCTCGCGAATTTTGTGGCGGAGTTCGCGATCGCGGAGGGAACGAGGATGCTGAACCTCGCGATTATCAACTGCCAGGATACTTCTCCCGGGGGCTTTCCCAGACCCTGCACCTGGGAGCAACAGGAAGCCCTACGGCCATTTCGCGCCGCCGCCGTAGCAGACTGGACATTGTTCGACCTTCGAGGGCTGCGCGCACCGCTGAGGCAAGCGCGGCTGAACGCATTGCAGTCCTATCCGGCTGGGTGGGAGTACTGGAATCTCGTAATGTCGTTTGACGCCGTGGTCCTTCTGGGCCGTTCCCAGCCAAGCCGGCTTCCGGGCGAATGGTGAGTCGAGGCCGTCCGATAATCTTCGCGCAAGCCGGGCGTGATCTCTGGCACCTCCATCCGCTCGGCGGTCTGCTGTTCTGGGCGATGATCGCTCACCGGAGGTTCCCGGTTCGCCACGCAGGCAACTCGATGGCCACGCATGACGTGAGAAGGGAAACGAACCGCATGACCCGCGCGACCCTCGCCTTGCTCGTCACGATGCTGCTGTCTGGCGCCGGCGTTACCGCCGCCCGTGCCCAGGTGACCGACTTCGAGCCGGTCACCACCGAGGAGCTCCTGGCCCCGGACGACGGCGACTGGCTCAACTGGCGCCGGACGCTGAACGGCCAGGGCTACAGCCCGCTCGACCAGATCGACCGGGACAACGTGGGCGACCTCCAGCTCGTCTGGTCCTGGGCGATGCAGCCGGGCACCGACGAGGTCACGCCCCTCGTGCGCGGCGGCGTCATGTTCGTGCCCAGCCGGAGCGGCGTCCAGGCGCTCGACGCCGCCACCGGCGACCTCCTCTGGGACTACTCCCGCCGGCAAGCCGTCCCGGAGGACGAGGACCTGCCCATCAACCGCCGCCCCGGCATGGCCCGGCGCAGCATCGCCATCTACGGCGACAGGATCTTCGCCGGCACGAGCCGGGCCGAGCTCATCGCCCTCGACGCGCGGACGGGCGAGCTCGTCTGGCAGCACCAGGTGGCCGACAGCAGCCTCGGCTACCGGTACACCAGCGGCCCCATCGTCGTGCGGGGCAAGGTCGTCGCGGGGATGACGGGGTGCGAGCGGTACAAGAACGACGTCTGCTTCATCTCCGCCCACGACCCCGACACCGGGGCCGAGCTGTGGCGCACGTCGACCGTGGCGCGGCCCGGAGACCCGGGAGGCGACACCTGGGGCGACCTGCCGCTGAGCTGGCGCGCCGGCGCCGACGGGTGGATTCCGGGCAGCTACGACCCCGAGACCGACCTGATCTACTGGTCGACCGCCCAGGCCAAGCCGTGGGCCATCGTGCAGCGCGGCACCGCGGGCGCGGCGCTGTACACGAACTCGACGCTGGCCCTCGATCCCGAGACCGGCGAGATTCACTGGTACTTCCAGCACATCCCCGCCGAGACGCACGATCTGGACGAGGTGTTCGAGATCGTCCTCGTCGACCGGGGCGACGGGCTGTCGCTCTTCAAGATGGGCAAGATCGGCGTCCTGTGGGAGCTCGATCCGCGCACCGGGGCGTTTCGGAACGCGTTCGACCTGGGCTACCAGAACATCGTCGACATCCACCCGGTGAGCGGCCAGGGCATCCTGGTCCCCGAGCGCATCCCGCAGATCGACGTGCCGGTGGACTACTGCCCGGGCCCCGGCGGCCTGAAGAACCTCTGGGCCATGGCCTGGCACCCCGAGACCGAGGCGTTCTACGTCCCGCTGACACCGGGCTGCGCGCACTCCGTCTTCGGCGAGATGCCCCCGCCCGAGCTGGGCGGCGGCGGGGTCGGCCCGAACGACCGCCGCTTCGTCGTCCATCCCGACAGCCCCGAGCAGCTGGGCGACTTCGTGGCGATGGACAGCCGCACGGGCGAGCTGCTCTGGCGCCGGCGCAGCCAGTGGCAGTACGGCACGGCGGTCCTCACCACCGGGGGCGGGCTGGTGTTCGTCGGCGACATCGACCGCTACATGTACGCCTTCGACGCCCGCGACGGCACCGAGCTGTGGCGCACGCGCACGCCGACGGCGACCGACGGCTTCCCGATCACCTACGCGGTCGACGGGCGCCAGTATCTCGCCGTGCCGTCCGGACCCGGCTGGAGCATCTCTTGGCGGAACGCGCGGCTGGCGTTCCCCGAGACCATGCAGCGCCCGCCGGGGACCGGCTCCGTCATGCAGGTCTTCGCGCTGCCCCGGGACTGACCCGGCCCGCGCTCGGCGTCATGGTCCGCGCGGCTCTCGTCGGGCGCGCGGACCGCCTCCTTGCTCCGTCCCGAGACGGGACATGCATGTCCCGCCAGGGAACGTGCGAGGCGTCGCCCCTTCTGGTTCTCTCTCCCGCCCGTGACCGCTTCACGAATGCCCGGCGTGGTCCGCCACCACGTTGATCGGCGCGCGATGCTCCAGCCACGCCTTGGCCGCGATGATCACCTGGTTGAAGCCGCCGGTCGAGTCGAGCGCGGCCGCGATGACGGTCTGCGGATCGCCGGAGTAGCCGGTCTCCTCGACACGGAGAAGCGTGGTGTCCGGACTCTTCGCCTCGAACGTCCATACGACGGTGGTGAAGCCTGCCGCGTTCTCCCACTCCATGACGATCAGGCTGGGGCGCTCGAGCGAAGTCAGCTGTACTTCGAACCCGGGCGCATCCGGTTGCGTGCCGAGATACCAGGTCACCGTTTCGCCTGCGCGGAGGCCGTCGTCGCGCCGCGTGAACCAGAACCGGCTCATGGTGTCCGGATTCACGAACGCGTCGAAGACGTCCGCCACGGGTCTGTGAACGAGAACCTGCGCCGTCGCGGCGAGGTCGGCGGCCAGCGTCATGCCGTTCCTCCAGTCAGCGGCCTGCCGCGGGAGCCGTCGCGCCGGGGCTCCCGCGTGGCGCCGGTACCATGCGATGGATCCGGCCCACTCCTGCGAAACCCATCTGCTCAGGGGAGCATGCGAGCGGCCCGGCAACCTCGTCCCGCGGAGCCGGGCCCGCCGGCATTCTAGCGGCAGACCGCGGTCACGCAGACGGAGTCGAGGGTGCGGCCCTCGGGCGGGACCGGCAGACCCGACTCGGTCATCATCGCGCGCAGCAGCGCGGCCGTCTCCGGATGGGCGATGGACGACTGAACGCCGATCCGGACGAGGCCGTCGGCGTAGTCGATGGCCTGCCAGGTGACGCCGGCGAGGGCGTGGATGCTGTCGCGGCTGCCGTAGTCGCGGGCCGCGAGGTCGGCGCCGTGGTCGACGAGGAGCCGCACGACGTCGTTGCGGCCCTTGTGGGCGGCGCCGTGCAGGGCGGTGCGCCCGTCTCCGTCCGCCGCGTTGACGTCGGCGCCGAGCTCCAGCAGCAGCCGGACGGTGGCGAGGTTGTCCTCCTCGGACCACTCGTAGGTCACGCCCTCGACCCAGCCGATGCCGGACGCGACCATCAGGGGGGTCGTGCCGTTGGTCGTCGCGAGGGCGGGATCGGCCCCGTGTTCCAGCAGCAGCCGCAGCAGGGCCAGGTCGCCGGACTGGGCGGCGCGCAGGAACGGGGTCGCGCCCGGCTCGTACAGCCACTGGTGGGTGAAGATGGTGCGGGTCTCGGTGCTCGACGCCATCCGCGCGTTGGGGTCGGCGCCGGCGGCCAGGAGCAGGGTGATCGGATCCAGATGGTCGAGGTCGGGCCGGCGGGTGGGGTAGTCGCCCGACTCGATGTTCCGGTTGTCCGTCGCGATGTAGAGGGGCGTCCACCCCCCCTGGTTGGCGATGTTCGGGTCCGCGCCCCGCTCGAGCAGGAAGGCGGCGAGCCGGTAGTACCGGTTGTGGACGGCGGTCAACAGCGGCGTCCAGCCGTACTCCGTCGTCTGGTTCACGTCCGCGCCGGCGTCGAGGAGCAGCCGGGCCGACTCGAGGTCGCCCTGCCGCGCCGCGAAGACGAGCGCGGTGAGGCCGCCGGTCAGGGGGCGCGTACGGCGGCGCGGCCCGCGCGGCGGCGCCGACCCCGCATCGGCGCGCCCGGCGGCGCGCCCGGCGTCCGGGTCGATCCGCGCTCCGACCGCCGCGTCGTCCGGATCGTCGGCGCCGGGGTCGGCGTCCCGATCCGGCCGCGTCTGCGGCGGCACGTCGCTTAGATCCGCGGTGCGGGCAGGGGCGCCCGCCTGACCGACCCCCCGCCGCGCGTCCTCGATGCGGTCGCGGGCGATGGGCGCCAGGTACGGTCCCCGGCCCATCGGCACGGTCCTCGAGCGGGCGGAGACGTCGGCGCCGCGCTCGACGAGGAGGCGCACGGCGCCGGGCTGCTCGTTCGCCGCCGCCCACATCAGCGCCGTCGTGCCGCGGCGCTCCTCGGCCGCGTTCATGTCCGCGCCGCCGTCCAGCAGCACGTCCATCACCGCCAGGCGGCCGGTCCGGGCCGCCAACATGAGGGGCGTCTCGCCCCCGGGCTGCCGCTCGTTCGGGTCGGCTCCGGCGCCGAGCAGCCGCGCCACGAGCGCGGCCCCCGCGCCCGCGGCGGCGAGCGACAGCGGCGTGACACCGGCCCGGTTCGCCGCCGCGACGTCGGCGCCCGCGTCGAGCAGGAGATCGGCGGCCGTCAGGTCGTCCAAGTACGCGGCCCAGTGGAGCGCCGTCGCGCCGTCGGCGGCGCGCCCGCCGGCGTCCGCTCCCTGCTCGAGCAACGCGCGCACGCCCGCCGAGTCGCCGGCGCGGGCTGCCTCGATCAACGGCGGGTCGGCCGCCATCGCGGACGAGGTACCGGCGCACACGAGCAGCGTCGTGAGCACGGAAGTGAGCGGATGGAGAGCTCGCTGGTGCATGATGGCCCTCAGAGCCCGGCCAGCCGGCCGGTGCTGTCGCCGATGCGGTCGAGGTGCACCCCGAACATGTCGCTTACGCTGAGCAGCAGGTTGCCGCTCGTCACGCCGCGCTGCGGGTAGGCGAGGTGACGCCCGCCCGCGAGCTGCCCCGAGGCGCCGCCGATAAGCACGTGCGGCACGTCGTAGTGCAGGTGCTGGTTGGAGTTCCCCATGTTCGAGCCGTAGAGCACGAGCGCGTGGTCGAGCAGCGTCCCGTCGCCGTCCGGCGTCGAGCGCAGCTTCTCGATGAAACGGGCCAGCGTCGCCACGTGGTAGCGGTTGAGCTTGGCGTACTCGCGCACCCGGCTCGGCTCCTCGGCGTGGTGCGACGCCCCGTGGAAGCTGGCGTTGGTGCCGCTCTCGGGGTAGACCCGGCCCGTCAGGTCGCGGGCGTAGAGCAGGGTGGCCACGCGGGTGATGTCCGCCTGGAACGCGAGTGCCAGCAGGTCGAGCTGCAGCCGGATGTGCTCGTCGAACGACTCGGGCACGCCCCAGGGCATCGTCACGTCCGGCGTCTCGACCGACGCCCGCGCCGCCACCTCGAGCCGCCGCTCGATCTCGCGCACGTCCGACAGGTACTGGTCGAGCCGGACGCGGTCCCCGGCCCCCACGTCGACCCGCAGCCGGGCGAGGCTCCCGGTGATCGAGTCGAGGATGCTGCGCTGCTGCTCCCGGCGGCGGAGCCGCTCCTCGGCCGTGCTCCCGTCGCCGAACATCCGCTCGAACACCACCTGCGGGTTGATCTCCATCGGCAGGGGCCGGGTCGGCGTCTGCCACGAGATGGAGTTCGTGTAGGCGCAGCTGTAGCCCTCGCCGCAGTTGCTCGAGTTGGCGCCGGGGTCCTCGACCGCGAGCTGCAGCGAGGGCAGCAGCGTGTCCTGGCCGATGCGCTGCGCGATGAGCTGGTCGATGGTGGTGCCGGCGCGGATGTCCGCGCCCGTCGTCTTCTTCGGCTTCTCGGCGCCGAGATACGCCGCGGCGACGAAGTGGTCGGCCCCCGTCACCCCCGGCGGCGACTCGGCCGAGCGGGACCAGAGCCCGCTCGTCAGGACCACCTGCTCGCGGAACGGCTCGAGCGGCTCCCAGATGTACGGGTACGTGAAGTGCCGGCCGACGGTGTCGGGAATCCAGTAGCCGGGCGCGGCGCCGTGGGGGATGAAGATGCCGGTGAAGCGGGTCGGGGTCGGCGCCGCGGCCCTCAGCGGCGTAGCCGCCGGCACCATCGACTCGAGCAACGGCAGCGCGATCGTCGCGCCCATCCCCCGCAGGACCGTCCGGCGCGGCAGGCGCCGCTTCGCGATGAACATCGTCAGCCTCCCTGATCCCCGGCCGCCGCCTCGTCGCCGCCGCCCTTCGTGTTAATGCGGAACGCTTCGCTCTGCACCACGCCAAGGACCAGCGCCGTGAAACGGTAGTCGTCGGCCGCCGCCTCGCGCACGATGGCCCGCACCGTCGGCATGTCGTGGTGCTCGACCCCGCGGCCGAGGGCGTAGGTCAGCAGCTTCTCCGTCACCGTCCGGACGAACTGATCCGAGTACCGCAGCAGGTACCGCCTGAGCCCGGTCGGGCCGTCGATCGCCTCCCCGTCGTACAGCACGTCCGAGGCGTCGACGGGGACGCCCTGCTCGCGGTCGCGCCAGCGGCCGATGGCGTCGAAGTTCTCGAGCGAGAACCCGATCGGGTCCATGAGCCGGTGGCACGCCGCGCACGCGGGGTTCCCGCGGTGCGCCTCCATCTTCTCGCGCATCGTCGGCTCGCGGGCGTTGCCCGCGGGGTCGTCGGACGGCGGCGGCAGGTCGGGCACGTCGGGCGGCGGGTCGGGGGGCAGGACGCCCAGCAGGTTCTGGAGCACCCACTTGCCCCGCTGCACCGGCGACGTGCGGCCGGGCTGCGACGACACCGTCAGGATGCCGCCCTTCCCCAGCAGCCCCCGCCGGGCGTCGTGGGCCTCGCCGAGCGCGACGCGGCGGAACCGGCTGCCGGAGACGCCCGGGATGCCGTAGTGGCGCGCGAGCCGCTCGTTGACGAACGTGTAGTCGGCGGTCAGGAGATCGAGCACGCTGCGGTCCTCGGACACGAGGCTCGCGAAGAGCAGCTCGGTCTCGCGGCGGAGCGCCTGCCGCAGGTTGTCGTCGAAGTCGGGGAACCGCTCGACGACCGGCACGTGGCTCTCGAGGCCCCGCAGGGTCAGCCACTGGCCGGCGAAGTTGGCGGTCAGCGCCGCCGACCGCGGGTCGGCCAGCATCCGCAGCACCTGGCCCTCGAGGACCGCCGGCGTGCGCAGGCGGCCCGCCTCGGCGAGGTCGAGCAGCTCGTCGGCGGGGCTGCTGCTCCACAGGAAGAACGACAGCCGCGACGCCAGCTCGAGGTCGCCGACAGGATAGGCGTCTCCCGGCGCGAGGCTCGCCGGCTCGACCTCGACGCGGTAGATGAACCGCGGGTCGGCGAGAATCCGCTGCAGCCCCATCTCGATGCCGGCCTCGAAGCCACCGTCGTCGCGGCCCAGCCGGTAGAAGCCCATGACGGTGTCGAGGTCGGCGGCGCTCACCGGCCGCCGATAGGCGCGGCGGGCCAGGGTCGACAGGATCTCCTCCGCGCAGACTTCCTCGTCGTCCGCGCCGGTCGGGCGGCAGACGAAGATGCGCCGGCGGCTCGGGGTGTCGCCGGCCCCGGCCGCGTCGTAGGGGCCGTCGATGCGGAGGCTGCCGACGTGGGGAAGGAAAGTGAAGCCCGGCAGCCCCCCCGTCTCGATGGTGCTGCGCAGGAACGCGTCGTTCAGGTCGAGGCCGGGCGCGAGGTTCGTGGCGAGGAACGTGACGCCGACGGTGTGGGGACCGGCGGTGACCGGGACCCGCAGGTCGATGGCGAGCTCGCGGGCGCCGCGCCCGAACCGCCCCACCCCCAGGGCGTCGTCCCAGTCGACGAGGGCCACGCGCTCGCCGTCGAGGAGGACCTCGAGCTGCTCGCCGCGCACCTCCCCGAAGGGCCGGGTGTTGCCCATGTTGCCCATGTTCACCGGCACCACTCGGAGGACGTACTCGCCGTCGGCGGGGAAGAGGTGATCGACGCGCAGCCCGCCGCGGGTGCCGAACGGCAGCCCCTCGACGTGGTAGTTCTGGGTGGCGTCCTCGGCGACGCGGTAGACGGTCTGGGTCGGCGTCGTCACGTTGCCGACGGCGAGCCGGCTGATGCGCGCCGCCGCCGTCAGGTAGGCCTCGATGAGGGCCGGCGACAGGCTCAGCGTCCCTGCCTGGTTGTCGAACCCGCGGCTGGAGTCGTCGGCGGGCAGCAGCCGCGCCGCGTCGATCTCGACCGCCAGCAGGTCGCGGACGACGTTGGCGTACTCCGTGCGGTTCAGGCGGTGCAGCCCCGGCGGCGGGAGATGGCGCACCGCGTGGCGGTCGAGCTCGCCCTCGAGCCACTCGGTCAGAGCGGCGTAGGTCTCCGGGTCGGGACGCGGCGAGCCGGCCGGCGGCATCATGCCGGCCCGCAGCCGCCGCACGCCCCGCTCCAGGACCTCGGCGTGGTCCGCCACGCGGGCCAGATCGACGGCGTCCCACATGACGCCGGTGTCACGTCCGATCGCCGACCGCTGGTTGTGGCAGCGTGCGCAGTACTCGTCGAGCAGCGCCCGCGCGTCCGCCGCGGACATGGCGGCGGCGGGCTCCGGGGCGGGCGAAGTCGGTGTGCTCGCCTGAGCCCAGACGTTCGCCGCGAACGCCGCCACGCAGCCCGCCGCGAGGAGTCCAACTCTCATGGCGCGTCCCCGTATGCCTGTTTCGGCCGACTCTACCACGGTGGGAAGGCCCGGACAATGCGGGCGGGCGGCGCGTCGCCGCGTTCTCGTCAACACCGATCGGGCGTGCCTCCCCGGTTTGACATGCACGGTCCGATGTGTAGTGTTTACACATGAACAGTGCGGCAGTCATCAAGCGGCTCCGGCGAGCCGGCTGGGTGCTTCGGCGGGTGAAGGGCAGCCACCATCACTTCACCCACCCGACGAGGCCCGGCGTCGTGACCGTGCCACACCCGCGTCGAGACATCATGCTCGACACGCTGCGAGATATCTACCGTCAGGCAGGCTGGGATTGGAGGGATCGGTAAATGCAGTTTCTTGTCGTCCTGCACACCGAAGCGGATCGCACCGACTACGGCGTCACGGTGCCGGACCTGCCGGGCTGCGTGTCGGCCGGTGACACCCTGGAACAAGCGCTCGCCAACGCCGGAGAGGCAATCCTGGGCCACCTGGAGGTGATGGTCGAGGACGGAAAGCCCGTCCCGGAGCCCAATGGCATGGTGCCCCCGCTCGGCCCCGGCCAGATGGTCGGCGCCGTCAAGGTCGACCTCGCCGAGCTGGAGGCGCTCCGCGAGACGGTCCGGCTGAACATCTCGATGGCGCGCCGCACACTGGAACGTATCGACGAGGCCGCCAAGCTCGCCGGAACCAGCCGTTCGGCGTTTCTTGCGACGGCGGCGTTGGCACACATCAACCGGGGCCGACAAGCCGATTGAATCGACCGGCGTCGTCGTCTGGGCAGTCTCCGGCCGGCGCGCCGCGCGCGGCGGGCTGCCTTGTGCGGCCGGCCGTCGCCGCGCTACGATCCGGGCGGGAACGCGCACGGAAGCGACGGCGGGCATAAAGGCGCTACGGGTGATTCCTCGAGAGTCGCGACCCGCGGCCGGCGGCTCCAGCGCGAGCGCGCGGCCGGGTACAAGGCAAGGTAGTCCAATGAACAAATCGGCAGCCGTCGTCGGTGTGAGTCTCGCGGTGCTGGCCCTCGCATCCGGGGGGGCGTTGGCCCAGTCCGCCGGGACGGACGGGGAGCCGTCGTCGATCCGGGCCAACGTCGAGTACCTGGCCTCGGACGAGCTGGAGGGGCGGTTCACGGGCAGCGAGGGCATCCGCAAGGCGGCCGACCACATCATCGCCGAGCTCGAGGCGATAGGGGCGGGGCCGGTGCCGGGGGTCGGCGACTTTCGCCTGCCGTTCGAGTACACCGGCTCGGCCCGCGACGGGGGAAGCACCTTGCGGCTCGAGACGGCGGACGGGCTGAGCCGGGACTTCGCCGACTCGGTGCGCGGGCTCTCGTTCTCGGAATCGACGACCGCGACCGGGCCTCTGGTGTTCGCGGGCTACGGGCTCGTGATACCCGAGACCGACGGGTTCAGCTACGACAGCTACGCGACCCTCGACGTCGCCGACAAGATCGTGCTGGTGTTGCGGTACTTCCCCGAGGACAGCGAGGGCGACCTGCGCGCGCTGTTCTCGCGGTACTCCGACCTCCGGTTCAAGGCGGCGGCCCTGCGCCAGCGGGGCGCGCGGGGCATGGTGGTGGTGACCGGCCCCCGGTCGCCGGGGGCGGGCCGGCTCGTGCGGATGACCGCCGACGCGGCCGTCGCCGACTCCGGCATCGCGGCCGTCAGCGTGACCGGCGAGGTGGCCGAGGCGCTGTTCGAGCGGGTGGATGACAGGACCCTCGAGGACGCGCAGCGGGAGCTCGACGACGGGAACCCCCACGTGGCCGGCTTCGAGATTCCCGTCGAGGCGACCGTCGACGCCCGGGTGAGCCGCGAGCGGCGGACCGGCTACAACGTCGTGGGGTATCTGCCGCCGACGGGGGCGGAGCCGCACGACAAGCCCTACGTCGCGCTCGGCGCCCACTACGACCACCTGGGGCGCGGCGAGAGCGGCTCGCTGGCCGGGGCCGACGCGGCCGGCGAGGTGCACAACGGGGCCGACGACAACGCGTCGGGGGTCGCCGCGGTGCTCGCGGCGGGGGCCGAGCTGGCCGGCCGCGACCGCGCCCGCGGCGTCGTGCTGGCCTTCTGGTCGGGCGAGGAGATCGGCCTGCTGGGCTCGCAGGAGTTCGTGAGCGACGGGCCGGTGGCGATGGACGATGTCGCCGCCTACGTCAACTTCGACATGGTCGGGCGCATGCGCGACAACGCGCTGACGGTGCAGGGCCTCGGGAGCAGCAGCGTCTGGCCGGGCCTGGTGGACGAGGCCAACGGCGCGTTCGGGTTCGATCTCCAGCGGGTCAACGACCCCTACCTGCCGACCGACTCGATCCGCTTCGTCGAGGCCGACGTGCCGAGCCTGGCCCTGTTCACCGGCAGCCACCCCGAGTATCACCGCCCGAGCGACGATACCCACACCATCAACTTTCCCGACCTGGAGCGCACCGCCGGTTACGGCGCGGCGGTGGCGGCGCTCCTGATCGACGAGCCGGCGCCCCCGGACTTCGTCGCGGTGGAGCGGACCGCGCAGCCCGGACGGGCGATGACGCGCATCACCACCGGCACCATCCCCGACTACGGCGCCGAGATCGAGGGACTGCGGCTGTCGGGGGTCATGGCCGGAGGCCCGGCCGCCAGGGCCGGCCTCGAGGCGGGCGACATCATCGTCGGGATGGCCGGGGTCGCGGTGGGCAACATCTACGACTACATGGGCGCGCTGGACCTGCTGAAGCCCGACGAGCCGGCCGCCGTCGTCTTCATGCGCGACGGGGAACGCCTGGAGACGCAGCTCGTGCCCCTGGCCCGGGACTAGCCGGATACCCCGCTTCGCGAAACCCGAACGGGATGTGGTGAAGTGGAGCTGCTCCCTCGTAGCGACAGGACATTCGGCGCAGAGTGGCTGCGGTCCGCCTTGGCGCCGACCATCGTGTTCCTGACGATTCCCGCAGTGAACGACTTCTACTGGCGGCTGCAGTTCCTTCTGCCACTGCCCACGTTTGTCCGCATGGTGGCGCACACGCGGGCGCCGTTGCACGAAGTAGGGGAGTCGGAAGCCGATTCCCCCATTTGGGCACCTCGGTTCGGCACTGGATGTCGCGCCCCCGGCGGGGCGCGTGTTCTGGTATAACCGTCCTGATCGTGCACCCGGCGGCGGGATCTCCCGCCCCTCACGCGGTGACAAGGAGACGTCAAGTGACTCGACAATCCCTCGTCTCGATCGGTGTCCTGGCCGCCGCCGCGGTGCTCGTCGTGGGCTCTGCCGGCCCGGCCGCCGCCCAAGGCGACTACGTGGCGCCGCGCACGGAGTACGGTCACCCCGACCTCCAGGGGTTCTGGACGAACCAGACCTATACGCCGCTCGAGCGGCCGCGGGACGTCGACAAGGCGTTCTACACCGAGGAGGAGATGGCGGCCATCTGGCAGGGGCGGGCGGGCCGGGAGTCGTCGCTGACCACGCCGGGCACGATTCCCGACGTGCACTACGACTTCACGCAGTTCGGGCTCGACCGCAGTCAGTCCACGATGACCTCCAACCTGCGCACGTCGCTGATCGTCGACCCGCCGACGGGCAGGCTGCCGGAGGTGACGGCCGAGGGCCGGCGCCGTGCCGCCGAGCGCCGGGCGGCGCGGGAGGCGAGGGGCGGCCAGTACGACCGGGCCGAGAACCTGCCGCTGGGGGCTCGCTGCATCATCACCGGCAGCGCCGGGCCGCCCATGCTGAACGCGGGCTACAACGCCAACTTCCACATCGTGCAGGGTCCCGACCACGTGATGATCCTGCTCGAGCAGCTCCACAACACGCGCATCATCCCCATCGACGACCGTCCGCAGCCGCCGGAGGCGACCCGGCAGTGGATGGGGATCTCGCGCGGCCGGTGGGAGGGCGACACCCTGGTCGTGGAAACCACCAACATCAACGGCAAGAACCCGTTCCGGGGGTCCAGCGACCAAATGCGGGTGGTCGAGCGGTTCACGCGCGTGGCCGACGACGACATCCTGTACACGTTCAGGGTGGAGGACCCGGCCACCTGGGTCAGTCCCTGGGCGGCCGAGATGCCCATGAAGAGGTCGCGCGGGCCGCTCTTCGAGCACGCCTGCCACGAGGGGAACTACGGCCTGTTCAACATCCTCGCGGGCGCGCGCGCCGAGGAGGCGCGGGCCGCGGCCGAGCAGCAGCAACAGCAACAGGATTAGCCGTACGCAATTCGGGCGCCCTGTCGCCGCCGAGTCGGCCGCGGCGGCGCCCGTCGTTCTCTCCCGCCTGTATCCGTTTCCGGCTCAGTTCCCCAGCGGTTCAGACTGCGCGCCCGCCTGTACCGCCCAGAGGCGGTTGCGGGTCAGCAGGTACATGACGCCGTCGCGCACCACCGGGGTGCTGTAGACCGAGGCCCCCATGTTGACCTCGGCCAGCAGCTCCATCTCGGTGCCGGCGCGCAGCACCGCGATGTCGCCGTCCTCGTCGCCCAGGAACACCTTGCCGTCGACCACGAACGGCGAGCCCCAGACGGCCGCGAACGTGTCGTAGGTCCAGTGGTACTCGCCGGTGTTCGGGTCGAGGGCGTGGAGGAAGCCCGAGAGGCTCGAGATGTAGAGCACCCCGTCGGCGATGGCCGCCGTCGACATGGTGCGGTAGAAGTCCTCGCCGTCGCGGCTCCACACCTTGTGGGTGTCGGTGACGTCGCCCGAGCCGGTGGCGTCGATGACGTAGAAGTGGCCGGGGGCCTCGCCGTGCTCGGGGTCCTGGCCGACCCCCACGTAGACCTTGTCCTCCCAGATGACCGGGGTCGAGAGGATGTTGTTGCGGGTGCCGCGCCCCCCGAGAATCCACTCCGAGTCCGGGGGGTTGCCGTCGAACTGCCAGAGCTGCTCGCCGGTGTCGGGGTCGAGGCTGTAGACGATGCCGTCGCCGCCCGCCACGATGAGCTGCGCGCGGCCCTGGATGACGCCGTAGGCGGGGTTGGTCCAGCTTCCGTGCAGCACCCCCTCGCCGACGTCGGTGTTCTCCCACAGCAGCTCGCCGGTGTTCTTGTCGAGGGCGATGACGTGGGGCGAGAACGGCGACGGGATGTTGACGTGCCCCTCGTCGACGCCGTTGCTCGTTATCGTGTAGAGCACGTCGCCGATGACGAGCGGCGACCCGGTGGCGAGGTTGTGGGGGAACACGTCGAGCTCGCCGATCATGTCGTACGACCAGATGATGTCGCCGTCGGTGGGATCCGTGCCCGGCTCGTCGGTGAACGGCCCGTCGTTGCCGTTCGCCAGCCCGTTGGCGTCGAGGCAGATCACGTGGGCCTCGTTCGAGACGTACCAGACGCGGTCGCCGTCGACGAAGGCGGTCGAGCAGACGCCCTGCAGCGGCCAGTCGTTGACCCGGCCCGCCGACAGCTTGTCGTGCACCATCTGCCAGACGAACTCGCCGGACATGGCGTCGAACGCCATCACCACGCCCTTGTCGCCCTGGTAGGCGGGGTTGCGAACGCCCTCGTTGTTGGTGCCGACGTAGACCTTGCCGTTGGCCACGACGGGGCCTCCGTAGGCCTGCGAGCCGACCGGCTGGGTCCACAGGATGTTCTCGCCCGACCGCGGGTCCCAGCTCTCGGGGACGCCGGTCTCGTCGGACACCATGTTGCGCGACGGCGTGTTGCCGAACATCGCCACTTCGTTCTGGGCCGCGGCCGGGGCCGCCGTCGCCGCGACGAGGCCGGCCAGCAGTAGACGGGTTGCACCGTGTCGAGTCATTGGTTCTCCATCACGCTGACGTTGTCGAAGTAGATGTCGATCGGCGAGTAGCCGATGATGCCGGGGCTGCCGTTGCGGTTGGGCATGGGGTCCTCGGCGGTGATCGTCCACTCGGCCGGCTCGGGCTCGTCGCGGGGCCAGACCTTGCCGCGCACCAGCCCCCGGTCGCCTTCCACGTCGACCCGGAGCTTCAGGCGGTACCAGGTCTCCGCCTCCCACGTGAAGTCGACCTCCTCGCGGATGCGCAGCTCGGCCGCCCACGACTGGATCTGGATCTTCCGCCGGTTGCCCTGCACGTCCATGGTGTAGCCGCTGTTGATGAGCCCGATGTCGGGCCGCCGCCGGCGCCACTGCGACGCCCTGACGTCGGCCTGCACCGTGTAGCCGGACATGTCGGTCGGGCCGAGGTAGGTGGCGTGGCGGTGAATGCCGGTGCGGGAGGCGCCCTTCCGGAACACCTGGTCGCCGTCGAGGTCGACGACGGCGAGGCTGCCGCCGCCGCCGATCCAGTGCGGCGGGCGTCCGCTCTCGAAGTTCTCGGACCACGGCAGGGGCGAGTACGCCCGCACCTGGGCCACCGCGCTCAGCTCGCCGACGCTGGCGGTCACGGTTCCGGCCTGGTTCGAGGCGCGGTCGTCGGTGGCGAGCACGCCGCTCTGGGAGATGCTGGCCCCCGCGAGGCCGTCGACCGCCCAGGCCGCGTCGCGGGCGCCGATGAACCGGCCGTTCTCGTCGTAGGCGCGCACGCTGAACTCGACGGTGTCGCCGGCCGACGCGATGACCTCGGCCGGCACCACCTGCAGGCTGGCCGCGGTCTCCATGGGGGCGGTCTCGGGGGGCAGCTCGGGGGCGCTCCCCGCCGTCACGGCGAACGGCGCGTCGGGGTCGCCGATGGCGTAGATGCCCGACTCGGCGGTCACGTAGAGCCGCCCGTAGCCCACCGCGAACGACCCGTAGATCTCGGCGTAGCGGCCGTCCTCGACCGCGAGCTCGTCGTGGTCGAGCTCGGTCGCCCCGTCGGGCCCCGGCTCGAGGATGGTGACGTTGCCGTTGGTCTCGGTGACGAACAGCTTGCCGTCGGCCCACACCGGCGACGCCTTGCCGACGGTGCCGACGCTCTGCTCCCACGCCACGGTTCCGGTCTCGGCGTCGAGGGCGAAGAGGTTCGCGGAGTTGTCGATGACGTAGAGCCGCCCGTCGTGCAGCAGCGGCGACGAGAACCCGACGGCCAGCTCGTCGGTGCGCCAGCGCTCGTGGGTGGCGCTGACGTCGCCCTCGCCGGTGGCGTCTATCGCCACCACCCGGCCCATGATGCCGGAGTCGACGTTCTCCTCGCTGTGGGCCGCGTACACGGTGTCGCCGGCGAGCACCGGCGAGACGTTTATGCCGCGCTTGCTCAGCTGGTACTGCCACACCTTGCGGCCGGTCCGCGCGTTCAGGGCGTAGATGTGGCCGTCGGCGTTGCCGTCGATCCACAGGCGCTGGCCGTCGACGACCCCGACCACGCCGACCGACTGCGTATTCATGTCGGCGACGTTGCCGCCCGGGGTCGAGTGCCAGCGGACCTCGCCCGTCATCTTGTCGAAGCCGAAGTAGCGGTGCCGGGGCGGGCCCCCGAGGTTGCCCCAGCCCGCGCCGATGATGCTCAGCAGGAGCTGGTCCTCGTCGACGAGGGGCGTCGACGTGCGCCCCCCGTAGCCGGAGGCGCGGCCGAGCTCCTCGGCGAGGCGCCAGCTCCACACGACGGCCCCGTCGCGGTCGAACACGTTCAGGTGGCCGTCGATGTTCATGGCGTAGAGGTACCCGGTCTCGGGGTCGCCGGTGACGCTGCCCCAGCCCACCCGGTTGAACGGCACCGTGGTGTTGAGCACGTTGTAGTTGTGCTGCCAGAGCTTCTCGCCGGTCTCGGCGTTCCAGCAGGCCACGACCTCCTGCTTGTCGACGCCGTCGCCGGTGCGCCCGTTGGCGCAGACCCGCCCGTCGAAGACGGCGGGGGTCGAGCGCCCGACCCAGCGGTCGTACCAGATGAGGTTCTCGCCGTCGGGCGACCAGCTCGAGACGAGCCCGGTCACGTCCGAGACGCCGGTCTGGGCGCGCCCGCGCCAGCTCGGCCAGTCGTTCGCGGCGGCCGGGCCGGCGAGCAGGCCCGCCAGCAGTCCGGCGACGAGCGCCGCGGCCACCCTCCGTGCCGTGCCGTGTGCAGCGGTGTTCATCCCGTCAACCCTCGTTGAAGCATCGAGTTCATGGCCCAGTGAATCAAGCCGTTCATGGCGATCTGAAACAAGAAATCATACTACAGCGGCCGGGGCGTTTCAGCGGTGCCGGGTCGGTACGAAGCGATACGCCAAGTGTCCCCGACGGCCGGGATCAGAGCCGCCAGTCGTCATCCGGCATGATGCGCCGCATGAACTGATCGAACAGCGGCACGGTGAAACCGGTGTCGCCGTGGCTCGGGCTCCAGACCATGCCCTTCGCGATCAACTGGCTTCTCGTCGGTCCGAGCGAAGTGACCTGCCGTTGCATGATCCGGGCGATATCGCCCGACCGATGAGGCCCCGGACCGAGCTCGGCCATGGCCCGCAGGTAGCGCCGTTCCGAGGGGGTCAGGCGGTCGAAGCGAACCCGGAAGAAGCTCTCGTCGAGCGCGGCGGTGGCGGTCCCGGACGCTCGTTCGACGTCGTCGAGGTCGATGGGCGACGCGTCGGCGGCGTCCCAGGCGTGCTTGCCCCATTCCTGCAGGAAGTACGGGTAACAGTGGGTCTGCGTGAGGATGCGTTCCAGCGCGTCGCCGGCGATCGTCACGCCTTCCTGCTGCGCGGGCTTCTCGATGGCGCTTCGCGCCGCCTCCTGAGCGAGCGGCCCGACTTCCGGGAAGTCGAACAGCCGTTCCGCGTACGACTTGGCCCGTCCCGTGCGGGCGCGCAGTTGCGGCAGGCCGGCACCGACGAGCGTCACCGGCGATCGGCGCTGCGCGGCGCGGTGCAGCGCGGTGATGAGCGCCGCCAGCTCTTCCTCGTCGACGTACTGCAACTCGTCCACGAACAGGGACAACGCCGTTCCCGCTTCCCGGGCCGCAGTTCCGGCTGCCATCAACAGCTCCGTCAGGTCCTGCTCCAGGTCGCCGTTGTCGGCCAGCCCGGGCTCGGGGGCGAGGTCCAGGCCCACTTCGATGTCCTCGTACTTCATCTTGAGGGCCCCGGCGAAACCGGCCAGTCCCCTCAACGCCCGCTGCGCCAGGTCTCGCGCCCTCTCGTGCCTGGACAGCTTCAGCAGGGCCTCCCGGAGCCGGGGCGCCAGCATCGCGGGCAGGGACCGGTCTTCGGGGGCTTCCACGAACAGGGTGTGCATGCCGGCCGCCTCTGCCTCTTCCCGAATCCGGTCGAGCAGGACGGTCTTGCCGACGCCGCGCAGGCCGACCATCAGGACGCTCTTGGCCGGCCGGGCAAGTCGAACCCGGGCCAGCCCGACCCTGACCGTCTCGCGCAGCTCGTCCCGCCCGGCCAGCTCGGGAGGGGGGGTGCCGGCTCCCGGTGCGTAGGGGTTTCGGATCGGGTCCACAGGGCGATTATACGAATATTAGGCAGTTTATGCTGGCTGGATAAACTCCCTAATATTGATCAAAATCCATCACGACCGGGTCCGTGGGGACCGCCCTTCGAGACGCGGGCGTGGAATGGCGCGCGTCCGCCGGCATCCGATCCGGCCCGGCTGCGGCGCCGGTCACGGGCCACCTGCGCCGAACCGCTCCGGGGTCCGGAGCACCACCGGCTGCCCGCTCAAGTACGATTCCTGTCGCTACCCCGCGCCGAGGGCCCGCTCCACGGTCCAGAGCAGCCCGACGGCGGCGATGAGGGCCGAGGCCGGGATGGCCACCCGGCGCCGGTACCAGGGGCGGGACCGGCACCAGCCAACGGCGGCGAACGCGATGCCGATGACCGCGAGCTGGCCGACCTCGATGCCCGCGTTGAAGGTCAGCAGCCCCAGCCAGCGCTCCTCGGCCGGGAGCCCCAGCTCGCGCAGGACCCCCGCGAACCCCAGCCCGTGGAGCAGGCCGAACAGGAACACGGTGGCCGGCCGCCACGGGGTCAGCCGCTCGGTGAGGACGTTCTCGACCGCCACGTAGACGATGGAGAGCGCGATCAGCGGCTCGACCACCCGCGGCGGCAGGGAGACCACGTCGAAGACGGCGAGGGAGAGGGTCACCGCATGCGCCACGGTGAACGCACTCACCTGCCAGACGAGGGGGGCGAGCCGAGCGCCGAGCAGGAACAGGCCGAGCACGAACAGGATGTGATCGAGCCCTCGGGGGAGGATGTGCACGAACCCGAGCCGCAGGTAGCGGCCGGCCGTCGACCATGCACCGGTCGGCGCGGCGGGGCCGGTCAGGGGGAACGGGTCGCTGCGGGCGCCGCGCTCCAGCAGGGCCTGGCGTGTCACGCCCCGGCGCTCGTCACGGATCGTCAGGTTCACCTCGGCGAACGCGCGCGACGCGAAGAACTCCAGCTCGGCTGCGCCCGCCGGCACCGCCCCGGTCAGCCTGGCCGTCACGCCGAGCACCGTCGGGATCTCCGACTCGGTCGCGGCCGGCGTGCCGTGGTCCGGGAACGACACCTCGAAGGGGGCCGGCTCGCCGTCGAAACGCAGCCGGACCCGGCGCTCGAAGAGCCGCCGCAGCCGGTCGAGGGCCTCGTCGAGCTCGGCCGCCGAGAGGGCGCGCACCGCCGCGGCCAGCTCCGCGTCGTCGGCGCTCTGAGGCGCCCCGAGGGCCAGCGCGTCGAGGTCGACCGCCAAGTCCGCCCGGAACGTCCCGTCCCGCTGCAGGACGACGGTGGTGTCGGTGAACGTCAGGGGATGGGCGGCGGCCGCCGCCGGCAGCAGGGCGAGCATCGCGGCCGCGAGTGGCCTGAGCCGCGAGGTCCACGTCATCCGACTATCCTACGATGGCGGTGGGGACCGGAGGTCGATCGTCGGCGGCGGGGCGCAGGTTCCGGCCGCCGGCGCGCGTGCATTGCGGGGCTCTCGACATGCGCGTTGTGGCCTTCTCCAGGGCGTCCACGCGGTCGAGCCTGCCGTTCACCGCGAGCATGGCGACCGGGTCGAGCAAGCCCGTCGACCAACGAGAGACGAGCGTTGCCAAACCACTCAGGGTCTCCGGAGCCTGACCAGGTAGGGCCGGCCCCCGCGCAGGAAGTTGACCACGGTGTCGGCGCTCTCGACGAGCAGGCTGAGGCGGGCGGTGGCCTCGACGTTGTCCTCGACGTCGACGCCGCCCACGCGGTAGATGACGTCCCCGGCCCGGAGCCCCGCCACCTGCGCGACGCCCCCGGGGGACACCTCGGTGACGAGCGCGCCCTCGCGGAGCTGGAGGTAGTCGGGCTCGAGGCGCGTCATCAGGGCGTCGGTGGGGATCGCGTCGCAGATGGTGGCGCCGATGTCGATGGCGCGGGTGGCGTCGGGGTCGGCGCAGACGTAGAGCGCGTCGCCGGTCTGGGCGGTTGTGCCGGCGGCGGTCCAGATCAGGGCGAGGCCGAGGCTTCCGGCGGCGAGGGCGTGGCGCAACGTCGGCATGCGCGCAGTATACGCCGGCCCGTGTCTTCCGCGGGCCGGCGCTCCGGGGCCGCAACGCGGGTTTCGGTGTTCGTGGGGCCGGCTGATCCGTTACCCTGTGCGGCATGTTCCGAATGACTGCGCGTGCAGATGGATGGCGTGGCGGCGGTCGGTGGCGGTGGGCCGGGGAGGCGGCGCTCCTCGGGACGCCCGCGAAGCGCAGTGTCGCGACCACACGGCCGCGGCTGCCGGTCGGGGCGGCGGCGGCCCTCGTCGGGTTGCTGGCGGGTCCGGTCGGCGCCTCGCAACCGGAACCGGTCGGCGCGCCGGTCGTCGAGCGTTTCGCACGGCTGGCCCTAGAGTGCGTGCACCGCGAGTACCCCAACAAGATCGCCCACGTGCTCAACGGCGACGGCGACGCGCGCCCGCCCCGCGAGCTGACGCCGGCGTTCTTCGGGTGCTTCGACTGGCACTCGGCGGTGCACGGGCACTGGCTGCTGGCGCGGCTGGCGCGACTCTATCCCGACGCGGACTTCGCGCCAGCGGCCCGCGCCGCGCTCGACCGTAGCCTGACCGTCGAGAACATCGCGGCCGAGGTCCGCTACTTCCAGGGGCCGGGGCGGGCCGGCTTCGAGCGGCCCTACGGGACGGCGTGGCTGCTGCAGCTCGCGGCCGAGCTGCGCGAGTGGGACGACCCCGTGGCGCGGCGGTGGCGGGCCGCGCTGGAGCCCCTCGAGTTCATCGCCTCGGCGCAGATCAAGTCGTGGCTGCCGAGGCTGAGCCACCCCATCCGCGTCGGCGAGCATTCGCAGACGGCGTTCGCCTTCGGGCTTGTCCACGACTGGGCGTTGCGCGCGAGCGACACCGCCATGCTCGACCTGCTGGAAGCCCGCATCGCCGACTACTACCTCGACGACCGGGGCTGTCCCCTCGCCTACGAGCCGTCGGGGCACGACTTCCTGTCGCCGTGCCTCGCCGAGGCCGACCTCCTGCGCCGCGTGCTCGAGCCGGACCGTTTCGCGGCCTGGCTGGGCGAGTTCCTGCCGGGCATTCCGACCGACGGCGACGGGGCGGGCTGGATCGAGCCGGCGGTGGTCACCGACGCCGGCGACGGCAAGCTGGTGCACCTCGACGGCCTGAACCTGAGCCGGGCGTGGATGCTGGAGGGAATCTCGGCCGCGCTGCCGGCCGGCGACATCCGCCGGCCCGCCCTGCTCGACGCCGCCGCGCGCCACCGCGACGCCGGCCTCGCCTCGGTGACGGGCGAGCGCTACGAGGGCGGCCACTGGCTGGGCACCTTCGCCGCCTATCTCGTGACCCGGCGGGGGCTTCCCGCCCCCGCCGGGCCGTCCCTGTAGGAGGTGTGCCGCTCTTGCGGCTGGGTGCTGTCCTGCTTATCGGCTTGTCGGTCGCGTAACTTTGCTGCGATCGTCGCTAATTCTCCTTGTCGGCGTACTGGTCGCGCAGCTTCGCTACCACCGTGGGGTCGGCGAGGGTGGTGACGTCGCCGAGCGCCTTGCCCTCCGCGACGTCCCGTAGCGGCCGGCGCATGATCAGGCATCGTTCGGGAGCTCCGCCTGGATGGCGTGGGTGGTCAGGATCGAGGGCAACGTCGATCTCCGTTCGACCAGCTGCACGGACAGCTCGTGGCCCGGAAGCGCCCACTCGTCGACGGGCGGCACAATCCGCCCGGCCGCAGACACGCATACAATTGAGGCCTGATGCTGGGCGCCGGCCCGTCAGACCTCCTGCACCTGGTCGGCTTTCTGACCGGAGCGGTGCTCTATGGCATGCTGCTGGCGATGGCGGCGCGACCCTCCGCCGGCGCCGACGCCTTTGCCGTCTCGACCGGCGTGCTGGGGGTCGCTTGGAACGTCGGCCAGCTCGGGGCGTACGCGGCGCGCACCGCGAGTCTCCTCACGCTCGCCTCGTGGATCCATGCCGCTTCGTTCTC
This sequence comes from Vicinamibacterales bacterium, assembly GCA_965207675.1. Taxonomy (GTDB): domain Bacteria; phylum Acidobacteriota; class Vicinamibacteria; order Vicinamibacterales; family UBA8438; genus JAJEEA01. The sequence continues at coordinate 600,633 of CBDBMY010000009.1, read as the reverse complement.
AGCGCTGGGGCTGCTGGCCTCGGTCGTGGTCCATTCCGTGGCACGCACCCCGAGACGGCTCGAGAGCCGGCACCGGGCTCTCGGGAGCGCGATCGCCGTCGTCGTCTACGGCTGCGCGGCGATCGCCGCCTCCATGCACTTCGCGGCCGCCGCCGCGGGGACGAGCCCGCCCTCGGCGTCGGGCCTGACGTGGCTCACCGTCGGCCTGATCGTCATCATCCCGCCGCTCGTGGTTCTCACCAGGCAGCAGTCCAATAGCAGGCGTGCGCTATGGATGTCTGCGCTCGCCGTGGTGGCGGTCTCCGCCCTCCATGTGGGGCGCTTCCACGGTTCGCAGGAATCGTGGCCGGTCGAGCTGTTCGGGCACCATGCGTCAGTCGTCCTGGCGTTCGCCATCCTGCACCAGGACTACCGCTTCGCGCTGGCCGACCTGTTCCTCAGGCAGGCGCTCGCGTTCCTCGTGCTGGTCGCCCTCGTCTTCGGCGGCTTCTCCATCCTCGAGCCGCTCCTCCTCCCTGTCGGCGGACGAGTGCCGCCTTCGGCGATCGCCCTTCTTCTGGCACTCTGGATGGGCACCGCGCTGTTACTCCCGCTCTGCCGCCGCGCCGTGGCGTGGTTCGTCGACCGCGTCGTCCTCGCGCGGGCCGACTACGGCCGGCTGCTCGGGCGGCTCGCGGAAGAGATTCAGAAGCGCGAGTCCGCCGAGGCGGTGCTCGACAGCGCGTGCCGCGTCGTCGCGCCGGCGTTGTCGGCAACCGCCGTCACCTGGGAGGAGCGGAAGCTCGGGTCCCCGGCGGACGTTCCGCCGCATACGGTGGCGGTGTGGACCGCCGAGCCCCCACAGTACTTGCTGCGCATCGGCCCGCTGCTGGGCGGCAGGCGCCTGCTCTCCGATGATCTGGCAATGCTCGAGCGCGCCGCCTTTCTCCTCGCCCGGTGCATCGACGCCCTGCGGCTCACAGGCGAGCGGTACGAGCGGATGCTGCAGGAGCGCGAGATGCGGACCCTGGCCACCGAGGCCGAGCTCCGGGCGCTGCGGGCGCAGATCAACCCCCACTTCCTGTTCAACGCGCTGACGACCATCGGCTACCTGATTCAACAGGCGCCGCCGCGGGCGCTGAAGACGCTGATGAACCTCACGACGCTGCTGCGCAGCACGCTGCGCTCGGAGGGCGACTTCACGACGCTCGGCCGCGAGCGCGCACTCGTCGAGTGCTACCTGCGGATCGAGCGCGAGCGGTTCGAGGATCGCCTGAAGTTCACGGTCGACATTCCGGACGATCTGCTCGAGCTGGCCGTTCCTTCACTCATCGTCCAGCCCCTGGTCGAGAACGCCGTCAAGCACGGGATCGCCGGCGCACGCGACGGCGGTACCATCGCGATGACTGCGACGCTCGACGACGACCTGCGGGTCGTCGTACGCAACACCGGCGCGCCACTCGGCGCGCGCACCGCGCCCGGGTCGGGGGTGGGGCTCGACAACGTCAGGCGGCGGCTGCAGCACTACTTCGGCGAGGAAGCCTCCGTGACCGTCGCCCGCGACGCCGAAGGCGCCACGGTGGCCGAGCTGAGACTGCCGGTGGCGGACGCCGATGATCGGCCCGTCGAGGTGCTGCCACGGAGCGCCGTTCCATGAGCGTCCCGCCGCTTCGCGTGATCGTCGCTGACGATGAAGGGCCGGCCCGCCGCTTCCTGTCGAGCCTGCTCGAGACCTGCGAATGCGTCGAGCTCGTCGGGGAAGCCGCCACCGGCGCAGAAGCCGTCACCCTTATCGAGGCTAAACGGCCCGACCTCGCGCTGCTGGATCTGCAAATGCCGGAGCTGGGCGGGCTCGACGTCGTGCGGCGGCTTGCCCCCGCCTCGCTGCCGCTCGTCGCTTTCGTCACTGCGTTCGACGATTTCGCCATCGACGCCTTCGAGCTGAACGCGGTCGACTACCTGCTCAAGCCGGTGGACGCGGGGCGACTGGAAGCGACGCTCGATCGGGCTCGTCAGCGCCTCGAGCGGCCCGAGCCGGCCGAGGAGCGCGCGGCGGCCCTGTCGGGCGCCGCCCGGACCTGCGAGCAGTCGAGCCGCCGCGCTTATCTCGAGCGCATTCCGATCCGACTTCATTCGGAGATCGTCATCCTACCCGTGAGGCGCATCGCCTCGGTCGTCTCGGATGGCGAACTCCTGCACGTCGTGACCCTGTCCAATGAGCGCTACAGCATCACCCACCGCCTGCACCTGCTCGAGGGGCGGCTCGACCCGAAGCGCTTCGTTCGCCTCGGCCGCGGCGTGCTCGCCAACATCGATGCCATTGCCACGGTCAGCCCAAGGTCGGGCGGGACGTATCTGGCGACCCTGTCGAACGGCCAGGAGCTGCCGGTCAGCCGCCTCCAGTCGCGCATCTTGCGCGAGACGCTTCTGAAGCTCTAGCCCGAAGTTTCGGAGCCTGAAACTTCGGTCTAGCCCGTCCGGCCTATGGTGTCTGAAGCCGTGCGCCACTGGGACGGACGATAGCCACCCGTCACAGCCCCTGGTCCCCGCCTTGAATGCCCGCCTCGATCGGTTCTCCGAACCGTGGCGTTCAGGCATCGGGGGCGCAACTCCAGGGCGCGACCGATCTGTAGCATCCGACACGCTCGATGGTTGCTCTCGCAGCGCTTCGATTGCGGGCGCCGCCTGGTGGGGCTTGGCGTGGCCAACCGCTGGAGGCTCCGTAGCACCCATTCATCTGGCAACTTGAACTGTTCGTGAGATTGTGTGGCCGTCGAGCGCGCGTTGCTGCGTCTCATCAGACAGCGCATCTCTCGCGGATGTCGGCCTGTGCCCAAGATCTTCCCGATACACCCGGAACGACGGCCGAATGGGCGTCAGGACCACGAACGGGCCTTCGTGAGCCGGTATCGGCTGCTGCTACGTGCCGCGCGCCGGCTGACCGAGGGTGACTCGGAAGCCGCGGACGACTTGCTGCACGACGCGTTTGTGCAGTTCGTCGGGGCGCAGCCCGATCTCGGCGGCATCGGGCATCTCGATGGCTACCTCACGACGCTGCTCCGCAACCTTCGCGTGTCGCGGTTGCGGCGTCGGGCGAATCAGGCCGGGGCGCAAGTAGCTGTCGAGGAGTACGACTCGGTCGATCGGGCGCTGGAGCAGGTGGACCCGCATCAGGCGCTGGCCGCGCGCGATGCCTTGATGCGCGTTTGCACCTTCGCGTGTCAACGCAAGGCGACCTCGAGGGGCGCCTCCATCCTCATCCTGCGGTTCTTCCATGGGTTCTACCCGACGGAGGTCGAGCGGATAGCCAACGGCCCGGCGAGGACAATCCGGCGTCTCCTGGCCGATGCCCGAGTCGAGGCTCGCGCGAGCCTGACGGCCTCGCCCCGTCCTCGTGAGGCGGGTCGAAACGACAACGTGCTCGTGCCATCGTTGCCGGCGCTGACGAGCCTCGACCCAGCAGCCATGGTGCGCGCGCTTCGTGAGGCGATCTTCCAGACGCGCACGCCGCCGTGTCCCGCGCCGTCCACGATCGCGAACTGGTATCGACGGCCGGGCACGATGCTGGAGACCGGTGATCTCGCCCACGTCGCGAGTTGCCGACGGTGTCTCACGCGGATCTGCGCAACCCTCGGCGTACCGCCGCCGGACGAGAGGTGGCCCTTCGAGCCGCCGGACGACAACGGCTCGAGCGACAGTGCGGCTCGTACGGTCGCGGCACCGCGTCCCATCCGAAAGGCCAAGCGTCGTGGGCTTCGTGATCTCCTCGAGCACCAACCACGGGAGCTTCAGATCGCGGTGAACGGCTTGCCGGCAGGGAGCCTGCGGGTCGCGGCCGCTGACAACCGCGTACGTTGGGCCCTCCGGCTCGAGGAGCCGCTCGCCTTCATCGAAGTCCACAGCGAGCAAGGCCAGCGGATGTTGTTGCTGAACGTCGCGTCGCCGGCGGATGGCGGTGTCGTCCAGCGTGCCAGTGTCCGCCTGACGCACGACCGGCTGATCGAAGCGACGCTCGACTTCGCCGGGCTGCAGCCCACGCTGACGGTTCAGTACATCGATCCGTCTGTGGCTGAGGAAGCGGTGCCGATGCCGGCGCCCAGCCAGCCGCCCTCGGGTGGGCCGATGGCGTCGGCTGCCGATGGTATCGCATCGCGTGGTTCATGCTGGGCGCGTCTTCGCCATTGGTGGTGTCGGCCTGTGGCATGGGTGCCGGCGGTCGTGGCGGTCGTCGTGGTCGCACTGTCGGCATGGTGGCTGTCCCAGCCCGATGCTGAACGGCCACCCGACGCAATCGCGGTCGTCGCCATGGCGGTCGATGCGGAGACCTCGGCTGCACCCGGTGCCGATGAGGCCACGCGCCAGACACTGCGATTCCAAGTGCGTCGGACCGACACCGGCAGCGTGGACGCGGATCATCAGATCGACCGCTGGGTGTTCGGTGACTCGGTGCGACGAGTGACGCGCGTCCTCGACGCGTCCGGTGACGTCGTGGCCGGTCAATGGACGGACGCATCCGCCCGCATCACGACCGTCGGATTGGGTGCGTGGGACGAGGCCTGGCAGGACGGCTTGTCACCCATGCGCTTCCGCGACCGCTATGCGTCCCGTGCGTGTGCGACCACGGCCGATGCCGACAGCCTCACGATCACATGTCCCGCGCAGCCGGGTGTGACGGGCCTCCTGGACCTGCTGACAGCTGCTCTGCACGCCCAATCGCGCCCGCTCGACCCCACGCGGTCGACCCTTGTCGTCCGTCGACGTGACTCGCGTGCTGTCCGCCTTGCTCTGCACCTGAACGACGGCGGCGTCGAGCGCATCGCCTCGCTCGATGAGCGAGGTTTCGAACGGGTGCCGTTGTCAAGCGTTCCGTCCGGTGTACTCACACCGATTACCGCGCCCGAAGCTGCCGAGACGGTGCCCCCCGCGGTGGCCCTGGGCCGCGTGACGCCCTCCCTGGAGGTGCAGCTAGTCGACCTTGTCGACCGGCTGCCCGACAACGAGTACCTGTCGGTGTCGCGACGTAACGAGCGCCTGATCGTCACCGGTCTCGTGCCCGGCGCAGAGCAACGGCGGGCGGTCATGCGGGCCCTTCAGCGACTCGGTCCAGGTGCACCGGTCGGAACGGAGGTCTCCACCTTTGCTGAAGCGGCCCGTCGCCAGTCGAATCCGTCGACTCAAGGCTCCACGCGTGTCGAAGTCTGGGAAGCCACACCCGGCCGCGCGCCGATTCACGCCTTCCTGCAGCGGAGGGTCCCTGCCGATGTCGATGTCGCGGCCCTGGTTCATGACCTCGCGCCTCGCGTGTTGAGCCACGCCCGCCGCGCGCGTCGCGAGGCCGTCGCCCTCGGGGCGTTGATCGACCGCTTTCCCGAGAGCGTGATCGCGTCGCTCGACGCAGACGGTCGATCGGCGTGGCAGGCCTTGGCTCGCCGTCGCCTGGGGGCTGCCGTCGAGGCGTTCGACGCCCTGGAGGCAGCACTCGCGCCCTACCTCGACTCAGCCGCCCGCGTCGGCGCCACTGCGCCAACCGACCGCGACTCCTTCGAGTCCGAGGTCCGTCGCCTGTCTCATGAGACCCTGACCATCGCCGACCTCCTCACCGCCGCGTTCAGCGCGACCGGCACGCCGGACATTCCGGTCGAGTCCGTCCCGGGCCTCGATGCCCTCCAGCACGTCCAGCGTGCCCGCAGCACGGCACGTGGACTTCTCGACCGCGTTCAGCCGTAGTGCCATTACTGGGAGATCCCTCGCCAATGTCGCTCCGATTCGCAGCTCTCCTGTTCCTGCCGGGTGCCGTCCTCGGCCTCGCGGTTCCGGCGTCGGCGCAGACGGCGACGGCGACGTTGGCGGGCATGGTCGTCGACGACTCGGATGCGCTGATCTCGGACGTGGTGCTCACGCTCGTCAATGTGGACACCGCGAACGAACGAGTGGTCACGGCCGGCAGCCAGGGCCGCTTCGCCTTTCCCTTCGTCGTACCGGGCCGCTACGCCGTAACGGCCCAACGGGATGGCTTCGCTCCGGGACAGGTCTCGGACATCGTGCTCAATGTCGGCGACACCGTGACGGTGCGAATCACTCTGGGGGTGGGCGCCGTCACCGAAACGGTATCCGTCGTAGGTGACGGCGTACCGCTTCGGAATCTGTCGCCCGCTCTCAGCACGTCGGTCGATCGACGATTCGTCGAGGGCCTCCCGATGAATGGGCGCAGCTTTCAGTCGCTGGTCCTCCTGGCGCCCGGCGCCGTGCCGGTGCCGGCGACAGCCAATCGCTTCGGCCAATTCAGCGTCAACGGTCAGCGCGAAAGCACCAACTACTTCACCGTCGACGGTGTGAGCGCGAACATCGGTATCGCGGTCGACGGAGCGAGCCCGTTCGGTGGCGGTGGCCAGTATCCCGGCTTCAACGCCGTCGGCGGCACCACGAGTCTGGTTTCCGCCGATGCGCTCGAGGAGTTCACGATCCAGACGTCCACGGCCGCTCCGGAGTTCGGCCGATCGCCAGGCGCGCAAATCTCGATCGTGACGCGGTCGGGCACCAATCGGCTGACCGGGTCCGTGTTCGAGTTCTTTCGAGACGACGCGTTGGATGCCAACGACTGGTTTGCGGAGCGGGACGGTCTTCCGAAGGCCGACCTGCGCAACCATCAGTTCGGGGGTGTTCTCGGTGGGCCGATTCGCCGCGACCGCACGTTCTTCTTCGCGTCGTACGAGGGTCTGCGCCTGGATCTTCCGCAGACGTCTCTGCGCGCCGTGCCCACGCAGGCAGCACGGGACGCCGCCGTCGGACCGGCGGGTGAGCTGCTGCGCGCCTTTCCTCTGCCGACCGGCCAGGACTTCGGCGATGGCACGGCCGAGTTCACCGGCATCTACTCGGAGCCCTCGCGCCTTGACGCCGCGAGCCTGCGCATCGACCATCGCCTCGATTCGCGGTGGTCGTTGTTCGGCCGCTACAACCAGGCGGCCACGAGCGCCTCGACGCGCGGGCGACTGAATGCCAGCCCGAGCAGCGTAACGCGGACGGAGGTCGATACGCGCACCCTGACGCTCGGCACGACGGGCGTCCTCGGCGGGACGGTGGTGAACGACCTTCGCGTGAACGTCAGTCACGTCTCCGGCGGGTCGCGGACCGATATCGACGACTTCGGTGGCGGGATTCCGCCCTCGGCCTCGGTGCTGTTCCCAGCCGTAGCCCCGGCCGACGACTCGCTCTTTCGCGCGTTTTTCAACGGATTCGCGTTCCACTTGCGCGCGGGCCGAGTAGCCGCCACGACCTCCACGCAGGTCAACATCGTGGACACGGTGTCGGTCCTGCGGGGCCGTCATCAGCTGAAGTTCGGTGTCGACTATCGATGGCTGTCGCCGCGCGTCGACCATCAGTCCTACCAGCAGGTCATTGCCTTCGACACGATCGGCGCAGCCGCGCAGGGAATCGGCTCGTTCGGCCTGGTCGGCGCGAACGGCGAGCCTCTCAACCCGCGTTTCCACAGCCTGTCGGTGTTTGCCCAGGACACCTGGACGGCGCACCCCCGCCTGACCGTGACGTATGGGGCACGCTGGGAACTGAACCCGCCGCCGCACGAAGCCAACGGCCGCGACGTGCGGACGGTTCGCGGACTCGACGATCCGGCGACGATGACGCTGGCGCCCGAGGGCTCGCCCCTCTGGAAGACACAGTACGGCACCCTCGCTCCGCGCGCGGGGCTGACGTACCAGCTCCGTTCGGGCAACTCGTTCGGGACGGCACTGCGTGGCGGCGTCGGCGCGTTCTACGACGTGACGACCGGCAGCGTCGCGGGTGCGTACGACTCGTTCGCGTATCCGCACGCATCGGGGCGATTCTTGTTCGGCAGTGTCCCATTCCCGATCCCGGCGGACCAGGCAGCACCGCCGGCACTGACGACCGACCCGCCGTACAACTACGTGTACGGGTTCGATCCCGAGTTGAAGCTGCCGGTCACGTGGCAGTGGAATGCGAGCGTCGATCAAGCGCTCGGAACCGGGCAGATGCTCACCGTCTCGTATGTCGGGGCCGCGGCCCGGAACCTGTATCGGGTGGCGTTCTACGGTTCGCCGAATGCCGACTTCGACAACTTCCACTCCATCCGGAACGATGACCGGTCGGACTATCGTGCCCTGCAGGTGCAATTGAGCAGCCGTCTCTCGAGGGGACTGCAGGCGCTGGCTTCGTACACGTGGTCGCTGGCCACCGACACCGCATCGGGCGACGTCAACGACTTCTCGGGTGCGCTGCCCCGGGAGATTTGGCCGGCGAGCCTCGACAGGGGACCGGCGGACTTCGACGTGCGGCACGCGCTCAGCGCGGCGGTGAGCTACGATCTGCCTGTCTTCGGCTCCGGCGGCCCTCTCGCCGCGATCGGCAGGGACTGGTCCGTCGATGTGCTGGCGAGAGCCCATTCGGCGCTGCCCGTGACCGTGATCACCGACAATCAGGGCTTCGGTTTCGACGTGCGCGCGGACGTCGTCGGTGGCGAGCCCCTCTACCTGGATGACCCGTCGGTCGCCGGCGGCCGCCGGCTCAATCCGGCGGCGTTCGTCATTCCGGCGGGAGAGCAGCACGGCTCGCTCGGCCGCAACACGCTCCGGGGTTTTCCCGTCTGGCAGGTGGACCTGGGGCTCCGTCGTCGCTTCGGGCTCACCTCGGGCCTGACACTGCAGGCGCGCCTGGAAGTATTCAATCTGTTCAACCATGCCAACTTCGCGACGCCCATCGGCGATCCCAACAGCCCCTTCTTCGGCCAGTCGACGCGGATGCTGAATCGCGGCTTGGGCGGCCTCAATCCGGTCTACCAGATTGGCGGCCCGCGCTCCACGCAACTCGGCGTCCGCCTCGAGTTCTGAGCAGGCCCATGCGGTCGGTGGTATGGACGGTCGCTCGCAAGGAGACGCGTGAAATTCTGCGCGATGGCCGCTTTCGGTGGACGGCGGCCGGGCTGCTCGCCGTGCTGTGTGTGGCACCGGTCGCCGCGTGGCGGCAGTGGACGGCCGACACGGTGCTGCGGACCCGGGCTGCCGCGATCCAGCGTGAAGAGTGGCTGGACAAGGGGCCGATGCATCCCCACATGGCGGCGCACTACGGCACATTCGTGTTCAAGCCGATGCAGCCGCTTGCCGCGCTCGATCCCGGGGTAGACACTCAGATCGGCGGGTTCGTCTTTCTCGAGGCGCATCGCCAGAACCACTTCTCGGGTCGAGCGGCGCACAGCGTGGCGGCGGACAGTGGGTTCGGGACGCCAACGGTGGCCCGCCTGCTGCAGCTCGTGGTGCCACTGCTCGTCTTGCTCCTCGTTTTCCCGGCGTTCAGCCGAGAACGTGAGCAGCAGACGCTTGGGCTTACCTTGAGTACTGGAATACGCCCGAGAGATCTGGCGGTGGGCAAGTTGGTGGGATCGGCGATGCCGCTGGTCGGCGTCGTGCTTTCGGCCGCCGTCGTGAGCACCCTGGCGATGGTGGCGTTCGCGGGGATGCACGGTCTGGCGGGAACGACGCCGCGGCTGGTCGCCTGGCTCACGATGTATCTGGCTTACTACGGCATCCTGATCGTGCTTGGCTTGGCGGTCTCCGTCGTTGCGCGGTCGAGTCGTGAAGCCCTGGCATGGCTCTTGGCGATGTGGTTCGCCAACTCCGTGATGGTCCCGACGGTCGCGATCGACCTGGCAGCCCGCCTGCGACCCGTACCCACGAGTGCTCAGTTCGAAACGGGCCTCGAACGGGACTTCGCCAGAATGCCGTCGTTCGAGGCTCGCGTGGCCGAGGCGACAAGCCGCCTCGTCCGCGAACATGGCGTGGCTTCGCCCGGCGAGCTCGCTGTGGACCCGGTGGGTGTGGCGCTGGAGGAGGGTGAGCGCGAGAGCACCGAGATCTATCGACGTCACATGGCGGCACTGTTCGACACCTACTTGGCGCAAGAGCGTCTTTATGAACTCACGGGTGCGATCGCTCCCGGTGTGGCCGTCGAACGACTGTCGATGGCGCTCGCGGGCACCGACATCGCCCACCATCGGCGGTTTGCGGAAGCGGCAGACGCCTACCGGGAGGAATTCGTGCAGCGGCTCAATCGGGCCATCGCCGTGAACGACGAGATCGCCAGTCAGCCCGGGGACACGACGTTGTACTCACGGTACCTGGCCGGGCGAGAGCTGTGGGAACAGGTCCCGCCGTTCACCTACGAGGCGCCGCCGCTCTCCTGGGCGCTGGCCCACACCTTCCCATCGTTGCTGACCGGAATCGTCTGGGGCGTGGCGGCTCTCGCAGGGTTGAGCGTCGCCGTTCGCCGACTGCGGGCCTGCTGACCGGGACAATCCAATGTTCTGGAGAATGGTCCGTCACGAATGCCGGCTGCTGCGCGCCGACCGGACGCCCATGGTCGCGCTGGCCATCTTCGTCGTCCTTGGAGGCTACGCGGCGGTTGACGGGGTCGAGCGTGCCCGCGCCGGGCAGGAGTTGGCTTCGATCGCCACGCGAGAGGCGCGTCGGTCGCTCCAGCGGGTCCGCGAGCGGATTGCCGAGGAGGACGCGCGGACATCGGTGCCGTCTGGAGCGTCCTCCCGCGCGGCCTACGGCCCACGGGATCCCGAGTACGTCCTCGCCGCAACGCGGACCTCGAATGTCGTGCGCCCCCCCTCCTCGTACACGGCCCTGTCGGCGGGGCGTGGCGAGTCGATTCCGACAGTCTACTCGGTGATGACGCTTGAGGTGGGGCTCAACCCCTACGGCGATGCGCACGCGTCGCCGGGATCGGCGGCCGTCTTCGGACGCGCCGTCGAGACCGTGGCGAATCCGCTGACGCGTCGTGGGGCCGCATTGGACCTGGTCTTCCTCCTCGTCTACGTGTGCCCGTTGGTGATTATCGCGCTCGGGCATGACCTCGTCGCGGCGGAGCGGGAACGGGGCACCCTGACGCTTGTCCTCGCCCAGCCGGTCCCGCTGTGGAGAATGGTCGCCGCGAAGGTCTTGGTACGAGGAACCGTGGTGATCGCTCCACTGATCGTGCTGCCGGTGGGTGCCGTGCACGCATCGACCGGCCTTGCCGGTCCCGGCGCAATGCAGTGCCTGCTTCTGTGGTTGGCGCTCGCGGTGGCCTACGCCGCCTGTTGGTTCGTGCTGGCGGTGTCCGTGAACGTGGCGAAGCGGGGATCGGGTGCCAACGCCATCGCCCTGGTTGTCGCATGGGTTGGCACGGTCGTGGTCTTGCCCGCGCTTGCGTCGATCGTGGCCGACGCACGATACCCGGTCCCCTCCGGCATCGAGCTCGCGAACCAGGCGCGTGTCGCCAGGAACGACGCTCGGGCGAGTGCCAACGAGGAAGAGCTGCGGCGGGCGTTCCTCGAACGGCACACCGCCGACTTCCACGATCAGGCAACGATGGTGGAGGCGATGCGTTCGATTGTCGAAGATGCGCCCGTCGGGAGTCCATTGCTCGACGAATTCCTGGAACGCCATCCGGAGATCGCCGGCAACCGGCGTTTCACGCACACCGAACTGTTCTACGTCTTGCTGGCCGCCCAGGAGGAGCACGTAGAGCAAGGGACACAGGCGCTGCGGGATCGGTCGGCCACGATGATCGCTGCACGTCACAAGTGGATGGACCGGGCGGCGGTCATCTTGCCTCCGTTGTTGGTCGAACGGAGTCTGCGGGACTTCACAGAGACCGGGTATCGATACTACCGGCGCTTCTTCGACCAGGTCGCGCGCTACCAGACTGCCCAAAGGGCGTTCTTCTGGCCCAGAGTGGCGAGAACGGCGCCGGTCGATAGCCGGCAGGCCGACTCGATCCCGGTCTTCACGTACGAGCCAGAGTCGATATCGTCCGTGATGGGACGAGGTCTCGTTGGCCTGGGACTGCTCCTCTGCTTTTTGGCCATCATGGTTGCCGCTACGGCTATCGGGTACGGCAGGTTCAAGGTCGTCGCCTAGTCCTAATCCTACCGGGCAGCTTGACCAAGCCCCCGCGGGGCTGTCGCGCCCCGCGGGGTGACCCACTTGCATGCCACCAGCGGGCTGTCTAGCCTTCCTTGTCGGCGTACTGGTCGCGCAGCTTCGCCACCACTGTCGGGTCGGCGAGGGTGGTGACGTCGCCCAGGGCCTTGCCCTCCGCGACGTCGCGCAGCAGCCGGCGCATGATCTTGCCCGACCGGGTCTTCGGGAGGTCGGCCGCGAGCACGATCTCGTCGGGGCGCGCGATGGCGCCGATCTTCGTCACCACGTGCTGCTTCAGGACGCCGATGGTGCCGTCGTGCGGGGTCACCCCCTCCTTCAGGGTGACGAACGCGGCGATGCCCTGGCCCTTGATCTCGTGCGGCTTGCCGACGACGGCGGCCTCGGCCACGTCGGGGTGGTCGACCAGCGCGCTCTCGACCTCCATGGTGCCGACGCGGTGGCCCGACACGTTGAGCACGTCGTCGACGCGGCCGAGCAGCCACAGGTAGCCGTCGTCGTCGATCTTGGCGCCGTCGCCGGTCACGTAGACGTCGGGGCCCCAGCGCCCGAAGTAGGTCTTCACGTAGCGTTCGTGGTCGCCGTAGATGGTGCGGAGCATCGACGGCCAGGGGCGCTTCATGACGAGGTAGCCCCCGCCGACCTTCACCTCCTCGCCCTGCTCGTTCACCACCACCGGCTTGATGCCGGGGAAGGGGCGGGTGGCCGAGCCCGGCTTCAGGGCGACGAGGCCGGGCAGGGGGGCGACGCAGATGGCGCCGGTCTCGGTCTGCCACCAGGTGTCGACGATGGGGACGCGCTCGCCGCCGATGTTGGCGTGGTACCAAATCCACGCCTCGGGGTTGATCGGCTCGCCGACGGTGCCGAGCAGCCGCAGCGTCGACATGTCGAACTTCGCGGGGATGTCCGTGCCCCACTTCATGAACGCCCGGATGGCGGTCGGGGCGGTGTAGAACACGGTGACCCCGTAGCGCTCGACCATCTCCCAGAACCGGCCCCGGTGCGGGGTGTCGGGCGCGCCCTCGTACATGACGCAGGTCGCCCCGTTGGCGAGGGGTCCGTAGACGAGGTAGCTGTGCCCGGTGACCCAGCCGATGTCGGCGGTGCAGAAGAAGACGTCCTCTTCCTTGAGGTCGAACACCCACTTCGAGGTGGCGTAGGTGCCGACGAGGTAGCCGCCGGTGGCGTGGGCGATGCCCTTGGGCTTGCCGGTGGTGCCCGACGTGTAGAGGGTGAAGAGCAGGTCCTCGGAGTCCATGGGCTCGGGGTCGCACCGCGGCCCCGCCTTCGCCATCAGGTCGTGGTACCAGTGGTCGCGGCCGTCCTGCATGTTGATGTCGGCGTCGAGGCCCTCGCGGTGCATCACCACCACCGACTCGACGCTGGGGGCGCCGTCGAGGGCGTCGTCGGTGATCTGCTTCAGGGGGATGACCCCGCCCCGGCGGTAGCCGCCGTCGCCGGTCACCACCACCTTGGCCTGCATGTCGTTGATGCGGTCGCGCAGCGATTCGGCGCTGAAGCCGGCGAAGACCACGCTGTGCACGGCCCCGATGCGGGCGCAGGCGAGCAGGGTGATGGGCAGCTCGGGGGTCATCGGCAGGTACACCGCGACCCGGTCGCCCTTCTCGACCCCGAGGTCGCGCAGGGCGTTCGCGAAGCGGTTCACGTCCTGGTAGAGGTCCCAGTAGGTGAGGGTGCGCCGATCGCCGGGCTCGCCCTCCCAGATGAGGGCGGCCTTGTTGCGCCGGGCGGTGCGGACGTGCCGGTCGACGCAGTTCACGCTGGCGTTGATCTGCCCGCCGAGGAACCACTTGACGGTGGGCGGGGTCCACTCGCACACCGTGTCCCACGGGCGGCTCCACTCGAGCTCGCCGGCGAACTTCGCCCAGAACCCCTCGTGGTCGCGGTCGGCCTCGTCGTAGATGCCGGGGTCGTTGGCGTTGGCCTGCGCCGCGAACTCGGCCGGCGGCTCGAATACCCGGTCTTCCTGCAGCAACGCGTCGAATCCGTCAGCCTGGGACACGGCAAGTCCTCCTGGAATTGGTCGGTGCAACGTCCGGCCGCCCCGCGGCCGGGATGCCTATTCTAGCAGTCCGCCTCGTGGCGGCCGCCACGGACCGCCCCGGCAGCGGAGAACTGATCACGTCAGGTCCACGGGTGCCCGCGGCTGCCGGCGCTCGCGGATGAACGGCTCGATGTCCTCGCCCGGCTCGACGACAGCGATCAATTCATGGGGGAATCGGGTCGCCGGCGGGGCCTCCTCGGCGGCCTGGTCGAGGATGGACTGCGCCAGGGCTTCCAGGCTGCAGCCGCGCTCCTCAGCCCGCCGTCTGAGCCGTGCCTTCGATTCGGGCGACGGGTTTCGAATCGTGATGCTGGCCATGGCTTCCTCCCAACCTCCCCGATGATTGCATGCAATCATCTCGGAGCAACCTGCCGAAGCCGTCTTCTACCGTGGGCCGCCGGCCTCCGGAGCCCCGGCAAGGCCGACGAGGCTGCGGGGCCGGTCGGGCCTTGCGTCGTCCTCCGCCCAGAGCATCCGCTCGGCCCGCTCGAGCAGCCCGCGCAGGCCGGTGCGGCGGAGGGCGGACACCGCGACGCCCTCGTGCCGGCGCGCCAGCGCATCGCCCTCGCCGTCCGCCATGCGGTCGATCTGGTTGAAGACGAGGAGCTCCGGCGCCTCGACGTCGATGTCCCGCAGCACCCGGCGGACGGCCTCGATGCGGCGCTCGCAGTCGGGCGTGGCGGCGTCCACGACGTGGAGGAGCAGCGACGCGTCGGCCAGCTCCTCGAGGGTGGCGCGGAAGGCGGTGACGAGGTCCGCGGGGAGGTCGCGGATGAACCCCACCGTGTCGGTGACGATGACCTCGCGCTCGCGCGGGAAGCGCAGGCGGCGCGAGGTGGGGTCGAGGGTCGCGAACATCTGGTCGGCGACGTGCACCTCGGTCCGGGTGAGCGACCGCAGCAGGGTGCTCTTGCCCGCGTTGGTGTAGCCGACGATGGAGAGCACCGGCACCGCGCGCCGCCCCCGCCGCTGCCGCCGGTTCTCGCGCTGCGCGGCGAGCTTCTTCAGCTCGCGCTCGAGCCGGGTCACGCGGTCGCGGGTGCGCCGGCGGTCGACCTCGAGCTTCGTCTCGCCCGGGCCCCGGCCCCCGATGCCGCCGGCGAGGCGCGACAGGGAGACCTCGGCCTGCTGCGCGAGCCGCGGCAGCAGGTACTTGAGCTGGGCCAGCTCGACCTGCAGCTTGCCGTCGCGGGTGGTCGCGTGCTGCGCGAAGATGTCGAGGATGAGCTGGGTGCGGTCGATCACGCGCAGCTCCATGCGCTCGCCGAGGTTGCGGGCCTGAGTGGGGGTCAGGTCCTGGTCGACGATGACGAGGTCGACGCCGCTGTGGAAGGCGCGGATGGCGAGGTCGTCGAGCTTGCCCGAGCCGAGCACGGTCTTGGGGTCGACGCGGGGCCGGTTCTGGGTCACCGCGTCGACGATGTCGACCCCGGCCGAGTGGGCCAGCTCGCGCAGCTCGGCGAGGTGGACCTGCATCTCGCTCCGGCCGCGGCCCGCGGTGACGGAGACGAGGATGGCGCGCTCGCGGTCTCCGACGCGCTGCCCGTCGGTCTCGCGGGCGAGGGCTGCCTCGCGCTCGCGGATCCAGTCCTGAAAGTCGAAGGCGATCTGCGCCGGCGGCTGGGGGTCGAGACGCTCGATGCCGGCGTTGCGGTCTCCGGGGTCGCGGTCGCCGGCGGGCGCGAGAGCGGCGGCGTGGGCGAGGGCGGGCAGGCCTTCGTCGTCCACGCCCACGGTCACCATCGCGTCGAGGCGCAGCAGCAGCAGGTCGGTGCGGTCGTCCCGCGTCAGCCCCTCGTGCGCGAGATGGGTGTGGACGCAGCGCAGGCCCCGCAGGCGCCCGCGGCCGGCGCGGAGGCGACCCCAGTCGGGGAGGGAGATGGAGTGGGCGTCGCCCACCATCACGTGCTGGACGAGCCCGCGGCGGTCGAGCAGCACCCCGACCTGGCGCCGGATCTCGTGGCTGATCTCGGTCAGGTGACGGGCGAGCTCGTGGGTAATCAGCCGGTCCGCGGGAACCCGGCGCCGGAACAGGCGCTCGAGCTGGCGGGTCTGGCTGGCCTTCAGGCCGTGCTTGTCGCCGAAGACTTCGATGGGAAGTGCCTCCAGTCAGGGCCGCGGGCCCGCGAGGCCCGAGCTCTCGCGCGCGAAGCCCCGGTAGATCTCGCGCGCCTCGTCGAACTGGGCGAAGACGTGGGCGCGTTCCCGCTCGGCCCGCCAGCCGGGCCACGCGTCCGCCATCTCCTGCAGCCGGTCGATCCAGCGCAGGGCGTAGTCGGCCGCCGCCGCGTCCCGGATCGGCTCGTCGCCGGCGAGCAGCCACACCGGGTTGGTGAACGCCTGCACGTAGGTCACGTCCATCGGGAACCGCTCGGCGGGGGCGCCCTCGGCCCGCAGGTGGCACCAGCCGCTGCCGGTCACGCGCCGACCCACGGTGAACGCGGCCGTCCGGCCGTCGGTGCCGAGCGGCACCTCCCGCACGGTCTCGCCGTCGCACACGAGGAACACGCGGTCGAGGGGCGTGACCGACCGCACCCGGCCGGCAATCCGCACCTCGCCCCCGCCGGCCGGTAGGGTCACCTCTTCCCCCGGCATCCGGCCGTCGACGGTCAGCTCGAGCAGCGGACCCGACGAGACGAACGCCCGCCCCGCCCGCAGCCCCCCGAGCCAGGCGTCGACGTCGAGGCCGCGCGACCCGGTGTGGACGTAGGTCCGCACCGACCCCACGAGCTTCGAGCGGTGGAGGTTGCTGATGGAGTCCTCGCCCCCGGTGGCGGTGATGCGGAGCCCGTTGCTCCACACCGCGTAGAGGGGGAAGAAGCCGGCCCGCGCCGCGTCCGACCACTCCACCGCGTCGGTGGTCCCGAGGGCAGCGTCGACGATGAACCCCTTGCCGCCCCCGAGGTTGCCGTCGAGGGGGTCGTTCTCGCCGCCGAACGCGTGCACGTAGCCGACGGTGGCCCCCTGCGCCTTCGCCTTCCGGAACATGTCGGTGTTGCTGGGGTAGAGGCTCTCGATGGCGGTGCCCTCGTAGCCCATCGTGAACGGCGAGATCAGGTGGTCGCGCATGCCGAACATGAAGACGTGCCCGTAGAACGGCGGCCGGTACTCCTGCCCGACGACCACCGGGTGCGCCGGCGTGGACGCCGAGTGGGCGCCGCCGCCGGGCTCGAACCACTGGTAGTCGAGGATGCGGTTGTCCTTGTTGGCGACCTGGTGGAGGACGATGTCCTGGTCCTCCGCCTCCGACATCATGACGAGGTTCTCGAGCGAGTTGCGCAGGTTGCCGCCGTAGTTCCCGTGCACGTGGGTCGAGGCGCTGACCCAGCCGGCCGCGGCCATGTCCGTCATCCGGTCGAGCTCGACCGTCAGCTCGGTCGTGCCGCCCGCCGCGACCTCGGCCGTCGCCGCGGCGGGGTGGAACTCGAAGCCCTTGACCACGGTCAGCTCCACCGGCCCCGCCGGCACCTCGACGATGAACGCGCCGGGGTGGTGGAAGACGTGGTCGCCGCGCGCGCTCAGCCGCGCGTAGGCGTCGGCGGGGGCGTAGGACTTCCCGTCCGCGGCGGTCAGGTGGACCCGCGAGCCGGTCGTCTCGCCGGTGTCCGCGGCGCGGGTGCGGACCGACAGGGTGCCCATGGGGCGCCGCCACCGCCGCTCGGTGATCTCCACCGTGCGCAGCGCGCCGCCGTGGGTCTCGAGGAGGGCGAGCCGCGGCAGGCCGCCCTCGTTGGTGACGAACGCGATCCACTCGTCGTCGGGCGACCAGCGCGGATGGAAGGCGTCGTGCTCGAAGAACGTCAGCTTGTAGGGCTCGCCCCCCACCGTCGGCTGCACGTAGAGGTTGCTGAACTGGTCGGCCGCCCCCCGCGTCGACGAGTAGACGAAGCGCCGGCCGTCGCTCGCCACGTCGGGCCGGGTCCGGTACAGCGTCTGCTCGCGCAGCACCGTCACCGCGTCGACGATGCCGCCGGGGGCGGCGGGCACGCGGAGGACGTTGCCCGAGCCGAGGGGGATGTCGCGGTTCGAGACCAGCAGCAGCTCGTCGCTCTCGGTGCTGTCGGGGCCCGCGGGGAGCCACGCCGGCGTCAGGTGCATGTCCCACGGGCCGAAGTAGAGCCGGTTGGCGGGATAGGCGTGGTCGGCGGTGACGGGCATCTCGTCGCCGGCCCACCGGCCGTCCTCGACCGGCCGCACGGCGACGTTGAAGTAGCCGTTGGGGCGGGTCGACACGTAGGCGATGCGGTCGCCGTCGGGCGAGAAGGTCGGGTCCGCGTAGACGTGGCCGTCGTCGGTCAGGGCCCGAGTCTCGCCGGTCGCCACCTCCAGCAGCTCGAGCTGCACGCGGTCGCCGTCGTGGTCGGCGGTGTAGACGATCCACCGGCCGTCGGGCGACCAGTCGGGCGACGAGTGGTAGGCGTCGGGGCTGTAGGTCAGCTCCTCGGCCACCCCGGTGCCGGGGTCCACCCGCCAGATGGACCCGCTCATCGCCACCGCGATCGACTCGCCGTCGGGCGCCCAGCTCGGCGCCCACGGGGTCGAGCTCGGGGCGGGCGGGAAGTAGAAGTTGTGCATGTAGTTCCCGCCGTGGCGCGACGCGGGGTAGCGGCCCGCCTGGGCGTGCGCGTCGGCCGCGCCCGCCACCACCGTCGCGACGGCGAGAACGCCGGCGATCAGGGCTCGTTGCATGACGTTTCTCCCGGCCCGGGCATCGTCTCCTGCGGTGCCGCTGCCGGCCCGGCCAACTTCCAGTAGTTCCAGCCCTGCTACGGCGCAGGCTCCTGCCAGCCGGCCCGCAACGCCGCGCGGTCGACCGCTTCCCCGTTCAGGTAGACGTCCACGATCTGCCGGGTGTTCGCGATGCCGAACATCGGGTTGGCGTCGAGCACCACGAAGTCGGCGCGCCGGCCCGCCTCGAGCAGGCCGGTGTCGGCCTCGAGCACCTCGGCCGAGGCGCTGGTGGCGATGCGGATGGCCTCGGCCGGCGAGATCCCCGCCTCGACGAAGAGCTCGAGCTCGCGGTGCTCCATGAAGCCCGGCACGTGGTCCTGCACGCCGGTGTCGGCGCCGAGGACGAGGCGGGCGCCGGCGTCGGCGAGCTTCCGCAGGCTGCCCTCCATCGCCGCCCACGACCCGGCCGCCCGCGCCGCCGCCTCCGGCGAGCGGTTCTCGAACGACGCGCGGATGCGCGCCAACACGTCGCCGGCCACCGACTCGAGCAGCAGCGGGTGCTCGACCCAGGCCGGGGGCTCGACGTGCCGGCCGCGCTCGGAGATGCTGAGGTTCGGCATGACGAACACGTCGTTCTCGACGACGGCGGCCACCAGCGCGTCGTCCATCTCGAGGTCGCGCGGCAGGTGGGCGAACCCGTCCGCGCCGGCGTCGACGAGGGCGCGGGCGTCGTCGAGGTAGTAGACGTGGGCGATGACCCGCAGGCCGTGCCCGTGCGCGGCCTCGATGACCGGCTCGTAGAGGTCCGGCGTGAGCTTCTCGACCGAGCCGCCCCGGTCGTCGACCCAGATCTTGACGAAGTCGGCGCGGGTGGCCGCGATCTCGTCGACGGCTGCGCGGGCCTCGTCGGGCGTGGACACCCCGAGCGCGGTCGGCCGCATGGTCGCCGCCCCCGGCCCCGCGTTCGGCCGTGCGATGCCCCGGAACGCGGTGTGCAGCCGGGCCCCGCCCAGCGTGCCGGCCTCCTGCTCGGCCCGGAGCTCGAACGCCAGCTCCCCGGGGTCGGTCCCCATCGAGACGATGGTGCCGACACCGTGGTACGCATACCGGTTGAGCTGGTCGATCAGGTTCTCGCGCGTGTAGTTCGCGTAGTCGTAGGTCAGACCCCGCTGGAACCCGACATGCCCGTGGAGGTCGACGAGGGCCGGCATGACCGTCTTGCCGGTGAGGTCGACCACCGTGGCGCCCTCGGGAACCGGCACGTTGGCGGCCCGGCCGACCGCGGCGATGCGCCCCTCGTCGACCACCAGCACCCCGCCCCCGATGGGCGGGCCGCCGTCTCCGGTGATGAGGGTCGCGCCCTGGTAGGCGACGACGGTGCTGGCCGGGGATTCGGGAGCGTCGCCGCCGCAACCCGCGGCCACGGCGGCGGCGAGGAGGAGGGCCATGGCCAAGCGTGTTCGAATGGTCATCTGCGTACAGGCCTGTAGTAGTGCGCACATCAAGGCGCGAACCGGCATCGGAATCGGATTATAGCGCCGGGCGGAGTGAACCCGCCCAAAGGGGGGCTGCAGTTCGCAGGGCTCACTGAGGGGGCGGGTCCGGCCGTTCCAGCGCATCGAGGCGCCTTTCGACCTGGTTGAGGCGCTGTTCGACCTGGTCGAGGCGCTGTTCGACCCGACTGAGGGCGACCTCGACGGCGCGCAGGCGGGTGTCGAGGTCGTCCATGCGGGCGGTCATGGTCCGCAAGTCGGCGCGAACGTCCCGGATATCGGCCCGAATATCGCCCGAGAGCGTGACCACGACCGCGACCACGGCCACCGCGGAACGACGACGGCGGTGATGATCGCGATACCCGTTCCGACGATCCATTTCGTGTTGTTGGTCACACAGTCAGTCTACCACGCGCACGGAGAGGCTGCGAGGCGTTCGCTCCGCTTTCCGGCCTCCTCGAAACCCACGCGGCCGCCGCAGAGAGGCCGGCGCTCGGGTCACCGCAGCAGGTCGAAGAGATAGCTGTACTTGACGGTGATGGTCCGCCCCGCGCCGGGGGGGATGTACTGGCGGCCGTCGAGCCCCCGCCCGAGCCCCTGGATGTCGTTGTAGACGATGAAGAGCCCGGTGTTGGCGTCCGACAGCAGGCCGAACCGCAGGTTCGACGACCAGAGGTCGGCGCGGTCGTTGTACTGGACGAGGGCCTGGAAGAACATCCGGGTGTTGAAGGAGTACGACGTGCGCAGGCGGATGAGGTTGGTGGTGAAGTCGCCGCCGGGGAGCCGCAGGGCGTTGTAGCTCCACTCGAGCATCGCGTTGAACGTCTCGCCGGCGCGGGCCGCTAGCGACGGCGTGATCGTCACCCGGTCGCCCCCGAACAGCCCGCCGACGATGCTGTTGACGTTGAAGCTGATCGGCGCGCCGAGGTTGGTGTTGCCGGCGATCTGCGCTTCGCTGTGGTCGTACTTGCCGGGCGGGACCCAGACGCCGGGGAAGATCTCGAACGGGTGGAACACGCCCTCGCGGGTGACGTTCACGCCGGTGTGGATCTCGTAGCCGTTGCGCCACTCGATGTGGTTGTCGATGTGCGTGAACTGCGTCTCCTGGATGCCGCTGGCGAAGTCGAAGATCGTGTAGTGCGAGACGTGGGGCCGAAACTCGTGGACGCCCCCGAAGTTCTCGGGGCGCCACGTCGTGAACACGCTGCCGTTCATGCGCCGGTAGCTGCGGCGCGCGAGGAAGCCGACCTCGGGGTTGAAGTCGGGCGCCACCTCGGTGAATCCGAGGCTGAGGCGGGCGCGCTCGGACTGGTGCTGGGCGCTGAGCCCGTAGGCGTGCGAGCCGCCCGGCGCGGCCGACGTCAGGTCGTCGACGGCGCCGCTGTCCGCCATGAAGCCGCTCACCGTGCCGCCCTGCCCGATGCCCCAGCGCCCGTCGAGGGCGACGGTCCGGTTGCCGTCGTCGCCCACCGCGAGATCGCCGGTACCGTTCCGGGTGACGACCATGGCGCCCACGTTCGACCGGTTGGCGAGGTCCTGCCGCACCCGGGCGACGGTGAAGTTCTGGCCCGGGGTGGCGCCGTCGTCGCCCGGCCCGCCGACCGACGCGGTCTGCATGTTGAGCAGGCCGATGTTGGTGTTGTTGCCCACCTTGCCCGACAGCCGCCCCCCGCCGATGATGGGAATCTGCTCGCCGCTCTCGCCGAGCCCGATGCGGCGGCTGAAGAACACGTCGACGGCGCCGGGCTGGCCGACCGAGAACAGGCCCGCGTTCTCGAGGAAGAAGGGCCGCTTCTCGGGGAAGAACAGCGTGAAGCGGTCGAGGTTGACCTGCTCGTCGTCCACCTCGACCTGGGCGAAGTCGGTGTTGGCGGTCAGGTCGAGGGTCATGCTGGGGGTGATGCTGTACTTCAGGTCCGCCCCCAGGTCCCCGGTGTTCGAGCTGCTTCGGGTCTCGGTGCGGCGCAGGGTCGAGCCGAGGAGGTAGGGCGTGAGCTGCAGGTTGCGCTGGGGCGGCACCGCGATGTTCTGGAGCTCGCCGGCCAGCGAGAGGCGGTTGAGGTTGAACTGCCGCGGCAGGGGCGACCAGTACACCTGCTCGTTGTTGAACCGGATGTTCCGCTGGAAGTTCACGCCCCAGGTCTGCACCTCGTTCGTCGGGTAACGCAAGGTCCGGAACGGAATCGCGATCTCGGCCGTCCACCCGATGTCGCTCACGCGGGTGACCACCTCCCACGCGCCGTCCCAGTTGACGTTGAGGCCGCCCCCCGAGCCGCGCTGCTGCCGGCTGTTGCTGGGGCGCCCGCTGCCCCCGCCCCCGAAGCGGCCGCTGCCCGAGCCCTCGTTGGTGAGCTGCGCGTCGTACTCGATGCCGGCGGGGTTGGTGCCGAAGACGAACCCGTTCTGGCCGTCGAGGTAGGTGTCGAGGATGACCCGGAAGCTGTCGGTCTCGGTGAGCTCGGAGTCGCGGCGGCTGTCGGCGACGATGATCGTGCCCGGGTCGTCGGTGTAGCAGACCACCCCGAAGTAGATGGTGTCGGCGTCGTAGACGATGCGGACCTCCGTGCGCTCCGAGGCCGGTTGGCCCTCGAAGGGCCGGCTCTGCACGAAGCCGGTGGCGAGCATCGCCCGGTCGTAGGCGGGGTCGCCGAGGACGTCGCCGTCAACCGCCGGCGGGCTCTCGACGCCGAGGGCGCGGACCAGGGGGAACCCCGCCGGGGTCAGCTCGCGCGACTCGATCCGGCGCAGGCCGGCGGTCTGGGGCTCGGACTGGGCCGCGGCGGGCGGTGGCGGAGCGAGCCACCACAGGCCCAGGGCCGCGATGAAGGTCGGGACGCAGCGACGGCGGAGCAGGGTGCCAGTCAAGAATCGTGTTCTCCCGCCCCCGGCCAGGGCGATCTGACCGGCGAGCCTGTCGGAGGGCGTCGTGACGCAACCGCGCACGAGACGGCTGGGTCCGAACCTCGTTCCCGACGTTGTCGGTCGTGCATCGACACCGTGGAGTGTATTACGGCCCTCCGGCCGGTGCCGTTTATCCGGCACGAGACCTGGCCCGCCCATTGTCGCCTGCGGCTCCGCCGGGCACGCCAGCCAACCCTCCAGGGGTCCGCGCCGTTCCACGGCGCAGACTCCTGGGCGAGTCTCAGGGCGCAGCCGTTTTCGCGTAGTACCGTACGCCGGACACGCCCTCGAAGTCGGAGTCCTGGGTCCACAGCGTCGCACGGTTGGCTTGAGCGGTGGCCAGGATGACGGCGTCGCCCATCGCGAGGCCGCGCTCGTGCGCGAGCCACGCCGCTTCCAGGGCCAGCGTCGGAGACAGGGCGATCTCCCGTCCCCGGCGCATCGCCGCGGCCGCCTGGAGCGCATCGTCTTTTCCCCGTTCGCGCAGGACGACCCGGAAGACCTCGTAGAGACTGATGGTCGGGACGAGGAGCCGACTCGGATCGCCGAGTGGCGCCGTGAAGTGGCGCGCGTTGGGCCCGCCGGCGAGGTACTCCAGCCAGCCGGAGGAGTCGACGACGTGCAGCCCGTCCATCGGCCGGGCTCAGAGCGGGCGATCGGGCTCGCGCTCGAGGCGCGTATCGATGCCGGCGAGCCAGCCTCGCATCTCGCGGATGTCGCGCACCGGCACGAGCTCGATGCGGTTCCTGAACTGAAGGACCTGGAGTCGCTGGCCGGCCTTGAGGCCGAGAGATTCCCGCACGGCCTTGGGAATGACCACCTGGAACTTCGGCGAGATTGTCACTTGGTCCATGACGCGTTGCCGGGATGACGCGTTGCCGAGTATCGATCGACGAATCGTAATACGAGTCTAGCACGCCGGTCCTGACGCGACCGGACCCCTCGTCGTAGCCGGTCGAATGCGGCGGGCCTCCTCGACCTGCGTCACCTCCTGCCGCGCGGGCGCCGGCACGCTCCCGGGCGGGCCGGCACCATCCACCGCAAGGACCCTCTGCCGCGCGAGCCGCTACACCGACCAGGGCGACAGCCTCCTCAACCCGCGTCACCTCCCGCCGCGCGAGTGCGGGTACGCTTCGGAGGTTGGCTCCCGCGGGCGGAGTGCGTACCATTAGGGATCGGCGCGCACGACGAGCCGCGTCGCCGATGGAAGGAGAGTTCTCTGATGAGCACGGCATGTCGCACAGCCTGCGCCGCGGCGGTCCTGGCCGCGATCGTCGCCCTCGGCGCCGCGCCGGCGGGGGCGCAGCACTACACCGGCCCGCTGACGCCGGACGGCCAGCCCGACATCCAGGGCGTGTGGACCAACTTCGACCCGACCCCGTTCGAGGCGCCCGACGAGGCGGACGTCGAGCGGCTCGCGCCGCTGGCCGCGTGGTTCCCCGGCAGCAACCAGCCCCAGCGCATGCCGGCGATGCCCCAGTCCGTCGAGCAGCGGGCCCGTCCCCCCCAGGGCCCGTGGGGCGACGGCCCCGGCGACGCCCTGCGCAACCAGCGTCGCCGGTCGATGATCGTCGACCCGCCCAACGGCCGGCTGCCGGTCCGGGACGAAGCGCGGGCCATCCGCGACTACAACCTGATCAACCTCACCGACTCGTGGCTGAACCACACCCCGTGGGAGCGGTGCATCACCCGTGGGGTGCCAGGGGGCATCTTCCCGCCGGGCTACGGGGCGGGCTACCAGATCCTGCAGATTCCCGGCTACGTGGTGCTCTTCTACGAGATGATCCACGAGGCCCGCATCATCCCGGTGGACGGCGCGCCGCACCTGCCCGACAGCATCCGCCAGTGGAACGGCGACGCGCGGGGGCGCTGGGAGGGGAACACCCTGGTGGTCGAGACCACGAACTACAACGACCAGGGCACCATCGGCACCAACATCGCGACCCGCGGCGTGCGCGGCATTCCCCAGAGCGAGAACCTGCGGGTGGTCGAGCGGTTCACGCGGGGCGACGACGACACCATCAGCTACGAGGTGACCGTCGACGACAACACGGTGTTCACCTCGCCGTGGACCGTGGCCATGCCCCTGAACCGGGACACCACCTACCAGCTCTTCGAGTACGCCTGCCACGAGGGCAACTACGGGCTCGAGAACAGCCTGCGGGCGGGCCGGGCCGAGGACGCGGCGGCGGCTGCGGCCACGCAGCAGTAACCGCACCCGTCGAGCTCCTGTAATCGGGCCGGAAGGGGACCCGCGTTCCGGGTTCCCTTCCGCCGCCCGGACATCTCCGACCGCCGCCGGTCCAGGCGGTGATCCGCCCCCGCTCCAAACGTGTACGATCTCCGCGTGACTCACGACTACGTCATCGTCGGCGCGGGCAGCGCCGGCTGCGTGCTCGCCAACCGGCTGTCGGCCGACCCCGGCGCCAGCGTGCTGCTGCTCGAGGCGGGGGGCAAGGACGACTACTTCTGGATCGACATCCCCGTCGGCTACCTCTACACCATCGGCAACCCCCGCACCGACTGGTGCTACCGCATCGAGCCCGACCCCGGGCTGAACGGCCGGACCATCCTGTACGCCCGCGGCCGGGTCCTCGGCGGCTGCTCGTCGATCAACGCGATGATCTACATGCGGGGGCAGCGTAGCGACTACGACCACTGGGCGTCGCTCGGCAACCGCGGCTGGGGCTGGGACGACGTGCTGCCGGTGTTCATGCGGTCCGAGGACTACCAGCACGGCGCCGACGAATGCCACGGGGTCGGCGGCGAGATGCGGGTCGAGGAGCGCCGGGTGAGCTGGGAGATCCTCGACGCGTGGCGCGACGCGGCCGAGGAGTGCGGCATCCCCAAGATCGCCGAGTTCAACCGGGGCGACAACTTCGGCAACGCCTACTTCCAGATGAACCAGCGCGGCGGCCGGCGCTGGAGCGGCACCAAGGCGTACCTGCGGCCGGTCATGCACCGGCCGAACCTGACCGTGCGGACCGGCGCCCAGGTGCGGCGCATCGCGGTCGAGCCGGGCGACGGGGGGCCGCGCGCGACGGGGATAGAGCTGGTGACGGGCGAGCGGCTCTCGGCGCGCCGCGAGGTCATCCTGGCCGCCGGGGCCATCGGCTCGCCGCAGATCCTGCAGCTCTCGGGCATCGGTCCGGGACCCCTGCTGCAGGCGCACGGCATCGAGGTCGTCCGCGACCTCGCGGGGGTCGGCGAGAACCTGCACGACCACCTGCAGATCCGCACCATCTTCAAGGTGAAGAACACCGTCACCCTGAACCTGCGGGTGAACTCGCTGTTCGGCAAGGCGGCGATGGGGCTCGAGTACCTGCTGTTCAAGACCGGCCCCCTGACGATGCCGCCGTCGCAGCTCGGCGCCTTCGCGCGCAGCGACCCTTCCCGGGCGTCGGCGAACATGGAGTGGCACGTGCAGCCGCTGTCGCTCGACAAGTTCGGCGACCCGCTGCACCGGTTCAACGCGATCACCCCGTCGGTCGCGAACCTCCAGCCGACCAGCCGCGGGCATGTCCGCATCAAGGACGCCGATCCGCTCCAGGCCCCGGCCATCACCCTCAACTACCTGTCCACCGACGAGGATCTCCGGGTCGCGGTGGCCGGCCTGCGGTTCACGCGGCGCATCATGACCGCGAAGGCCCTGGCCCGGTTCGAGCCCGAGGAGTGGAAGCCGGGCCCCGCCGTCGAGAGCGACGAGGCGCTCGCCGCCGCCGCCCGGGATCTCGGGACGACAATCTTCCACCCCGTCGGCACGTGCAAGATGGGGAGCGATCCTCTGGCCGTGGTCGACGACCGGCTCGCGGTGCACGGCGTCGCCGGCCTGCGCGTGATCGACGCCTCGGTCATGCCGCGCATCACGTCGGGCAACACCAACGCGCCCACCGTGATGATTGCGGAGAAGGGGGCGGAGTTCGTGCGGGAGGATGCGGCGACAGATTGACCGCGGCGCAACCTGACAGGGCGGGATCTGCCGGCGAGGTCAGGGCCTCTCGTCTCCCGGCACAGGCGGCTGGCCAACGCCCGCCCGTTCGAGGATGCGGCGTGCCTCCGAGACATCGCCTCTGGCGGCCCGCTCGGCGAAGTACTGCTCGGTTCGAAGCGCGGACAGCTTCTCGGCGACGGCGACGTTGATCAGCTGGTTCACCGCCACGCCCTCCGCCTTGGCCAGCTTCCGCACCTCCTCCAGCAGCGTGGGCTGGAGCCTCAGCGCGAAGTTGCTCTTCTTCATGGTCTTTCCCTCAGGCGGTTGAGCGCGTCCGCCGGTTCAATACTACGATGGTGTGCGAGGCATGAGTCTGACGATAGTGCAAGTCGACGCGTTCACCCGCAAGCCGTTCGGCGGGAACCCGGCCGCCGTGTGCGTGCTGTCGAGGCCGGCCGACCCGGCGTGGATGCAGCGGGTCGCGCGCGAGATGAACCTGTCGGAGACGGCGTTCCTGGTGGGCCGCGAGTCGGGCGGGTACGACCTGCGGTGGTTCACGCCCGCCGTCGAGGTCGACCTGTGCGGCCATGCGACACTGGCCTCCGCCCACGTCCTGTGGGAGGACGGACACCTCCTCCCGAGCGATCCTGCCGTCTTCCACACCCGCTCGGGCCGGTTGTCGGCAGAGCGCCGCGGCGACTGGATCGAGATGGACTTTCCGGCCGAGCCGGCCCGGCCGGCGCCGGTGCCGGAGGGGCTGGCCGACGCGCTCGGCGCCGAGCCGGTCTATTTCGGCCGGAACCGCTTCGACTGCCTGGTCGAGGTGGACAGCGAGGAGACGGTGCGGCGGCTCGCGCCCGACATCCGCGGTCTCGCCGCGCTGCCGGTCCGCGGCGTCATTGTCACCGCGCGGAGCGAGACGGGGGAGTTCGACTTCGTGTCGCGTTTCTTCGCCCCGCGCGCCGGCGTCGACGAGGACCCGGTCACCGGGTCCGCCCATTGCTGTCTCGGCCCCTACTGGCGCGGTCGGCTCGGCCGCGACGCGTTCACGGCGTGGCAGGCGTCGGCGCGCGGCGGGGTGGTCAAGGTCGCGGTGGCGGGCGACCGCGTCCTGTTGTCGGGGCAGGCGGTCACCGTCCTGCGCGGCGAGCTGCTCGCGTAACGCGGCCCGGTTGCCAGGTCCCGGCGTCGGGATGATGCGTTCCCGCAGCAGCCAGCGGGCGACGGGCGGTGAGTCGGCTGCCTTCGACGTACGTCCGACGACAACGGCAGGAATGCAACGCTCTCATCGGCAGAAATGTAGCGCTCTCGTTGGCAGAATGTAGCCAGCTCTACAGGTGCTCCGGGAGGGATCCACAACCGACGGATAGGGCGCCACTTCAGCGCTTGAGACCCAGATCGGGGCTGACGTCGTGGAGCAGTTTGTCGATCGACTCCACGGTGCTCGACTCGACTTCCTTCACGCCGGCTCCCAGCTTCACGTCGAGGCGGAACTCCAGCGGCAAACCGGCCGCGGCTTTGACAATCTCCGGCAGCACGTCGACCAGGTCCTGC
The DNA here is from genome assembly GCA_965207675.1 of Vicinamibacterales bacterium. Lineage (GTDB taxonomy): Bacteria > Acidobacteriota > Vicinamibacteria > Vicinamibacterales > UBA8438 > JAJEEA01. Next base: position 572,082 of record CBDBMY010000009.1, on the reverse strand, counting down.
AGCGCCGCGGGATCGAGCACCGCGGACGACCCGTACCCGGCCGTGGTGGTCGAGACCGCCGGCGTGACGGAGGTCGGATCGAACCCGGCCGGCGGCCTCAGCGAGACTGTTCCCGCGGCGGCCACTTCGCACGGCCAAGCGCCGCTCTCGGGCGTCGTCTCCAGCCAGCGCGACGCGATGGCGTCGTCGACCGCCCGGCGCAGCACCGCCCAGGGGACGGGATTGCCGTCCTGGTTGGCCAGGGCGACGGACAGCGCCAGCACCGTCGCTTCGTCCGTCTTCCAGGCGTCCGGCATGGCGTCCTTCAGCAGACGCTGCACCGGCAGGGGCTCGAACGGCGCCCGCAGTGTGGCCGCGGGGGTCAGCACTCCCGCCGGAAGCGACTCGCCCTGGAAGCTGGCCGGTCCGTTCAGCAGCCACAGGCTGCCTTGCTTCACCGCTGCGGCGATGGCCGTCTCGACAGCGTCCGCGGGACAGGCCGGGATGTCGATCGGCTCCTCGTAGCCCTCCCGGAGCACCGTGACGGTCCGGCCGCCGGAGAAGTAGTCGACGACGGTGGCGACGGTGATCGAGTCGCTGGTCCAGAGCTGCGGCAGGACGCCGGGCGCGAGGACGCCAGGGTCGAGGTCGGAGAGGGTCGCCGCCGCGGGCAGGAAGAGCTCCAGGGCCGGCTCGGAGCGGGCCGCCTCGTCGATCGGCGCCCGCCACCAGGTCTTGACCGACCGGTCGGGCCGCGGGAGCGACGCGACGAACAGGCCGTCCTGCACGCCCCGGTCGATGGTGGCCAGGATCTCCTGGGCGCGGAGCATCTTGGGCAGCCGCGGGTTCTCCGAGAACGCGCTGGCCAGATCCTTGACGCGGCGCGAGGGTTCGTCGTCGCGCCAGAGGTCGTACGGTCCGCCCGGCAGCAACGCCTCGGCGTTGATGGCCGTCTCCTGGACGCGCGCCCGCCGGTCGGCCCTGACGGTCGCGAACAACGGGTCGGAGCCGACCGTCACCCGGAACGCCTGGACCTCGTTCTGCGGGTTCACGGTCACCACGATGGTCCACGCCTGCCGTATCGCCTCGGGAACCCGGCGGCGCGCGTCTTCGGTCCAGGTCGCCAGCATCTCCTCGCGCACCGGGTCCTGCGGCTGGCCCCTGAGCTGGCCCTGCACGTCGTCCCACCCGAGATAGTCGCGGACGCGGGTGCGCGCCACCTCGAGCCCGTCGGTCGACGGCGCCGCCAGCACGACGGCGTTGCGGCGGATGCGCGGGCGGTCCGGTCCGGTCGTCTCGTCGATGAAGCGGCGCGCGGCGCGGCTCGGCCGTCCCGCGTTCGAGACGCACGAGGGCGGCAGGACGGCGAAGTGGAACTCGCCGTCGTCCTCGACGTCGCGGGGCCGCTCGGGCAGCATGTGCACCCGCACGCCGAACGTCCGCGTCCCATGGGTCAGGCTCTTCGTCGCGCGAATCTCGGCCAGCAGCTTCACCTCGACCGCTTCCGCGGTGACCCGGTTCGTGCAGGCGTCGTGGTGCATCTGCTTCAGGTTCGGCCGGTTCCCGAGCCGCCACGCCTTCGGCAGCGGCGGGGGGCCGCCGTCCGTCGCCGGGTCGCTCCCGAACTCGTTCTCGTCGAGGAACCACGACAGCTCCGCCCAGCGGCGCAACCCCTGTTCGAGCTCGATGCGGTCGGGGCGGGTCGCGCCCACCAGCCCGACCAGGTCCCGTGTCTGGGCCTTCTGACCGATCGGCTGCGAGGCGAGGAACACCGTGCAGACCGCCTGCTCGACCTCGCGGCCCTTCAGGCCGGGCTGCTCGTCCTGGATGGCCCGCGCCTTGGCGAGCTCGCCTTCCAGGACCGCCGCCCAGTCGTGCCCGCGGCTCTCGGTCGACTCGCGGGTCGCGACGCCGGTCAGCTCGCGGGCCGCCTCGGCGATGCCGTCGCGGCCGGGCGCCGGCAGGAACACGTTGGGGCCCACCAGGGGCGACGTGTCCCAGCCCTCGGCGTCGCGCAGCGCGATGGCGAACGTCCGCAGGATGCCGCGGGTCCGCTGGAACCGGTCGAGCTGCGTCCAGCGCACGTAGAGCAGGTCGGTCAGGTCGGGGTGGAAGGGATAGCCGCGGGCGAAGCGCTCCTCGGCGTTCCTGCGGTCCTTGCGCACGACGTCGTCCACCGCGGCGAGGTTGCGCACGGCGGTCGTCACGTGCGGCAGGAAGGCGTCGGCGTCGGCGATCGACGCGGGCGTGAAGAAGCGCCGGCGCAGCACCTCGGCCACGTCCTCCTTCTGGACCGGTTGCACCCCTTCCTCTTTCTGCCGGTTGAAGACCTCGCCGATCTGCGCGCTGACGGCCTTGCCGGTGTCGTCGCTCTTGTCGAGGTCCGAGGCGAGCAGCGACGCCACGAGCGCGCAGCGGTCGACCTTGGTCACCGCCTGGCACAGGTACTGGAAGAAATCGGTGAGCCGCCCGCGCCACGCCTCGTCCACCGCGACCTTGCCGCGCGCGAACATCAGCACCTCGTCGACGAGCACCAGCGTCGCCAGCCCCTCGGCCTGGGGCCGCGACAGCAGGTCGACCAGCAGCGGCTCGGCCGGGGCCGTCTCGCGCTCCTCGTCCCGGCCCTCGGCGTGCAGCGCCCGGAGGCCGGCCGCCCCCGCGACCTGGAAGGCGAGCACGCTCCAGGGATGCTTCAGCCAGCGCAGCTCGCCGCCCGGCCCGCGCACCTCCATGCCCTTCTCGACGTCCAGCTTGTCGAAGGCGAGCGCCGCGACCCGCGCCGGCGGCAACGGCGCGCCGACGTCGGACCGGAACTGCTCGACCGCGGGCAGGTCCGGCAGCGCCGCCGGGTCGTGCGCGAGATGCCGCAGCGCCACCAGCGTGTGGGTCTTCCCGCCGCCGTAGGTCAGCTCGAGCTGCCGCACCGCCTTGGTGTTCCGGCCCGCGAGGCGCAGCATGACGTCGCGGGCCAGCTCGCGCAGCGAGAAGGTGGGGTAGGTCAGCGCGAAGAACCGATCGGGATGCTCGTAGATCGGGCGCGCCCCCCGCTGCATCATCACGTCGTGGAGGTCGGCGGCGAAGTCGGCCAGCGACAGCTCGCCGGTGCGCACGTCCTCGCGGAGCTTCACGACGCGGTGCCAGGGGGTCCAGGGGAGCTTCGGGGTCATCGGTCGATCTCGCTTCGGTCGCCTGCCAATCGGGGTCTGCTGGTGTTCACGCCGTCTCGAACTGAAGGGCCGAGAGGTTCAGCTTGGCGGATCGTTTCGAAAGATGGAGCATTTCCACCCCCACGACTTCATTCGACTCGTTGTAGTCGAGCACCACGCCCGGCGACACTTCCCTGGAATCGACGATGTCGGAGTCGTCGAGACGCAGGTAGAGGGCGTCCGCTTCCTTGTCGACATGCAGCTTCAAGGGCATCTGACGGTCTCGTTCAGTTGACGACGATGGCCTCCAGCCGTCGGGCCAAGGCGTCGAAGTCCTCGGGGCACTTCCGGCGGATCGCGTCGATTCGGCCGGCGGCCGCTTCGCCCAAGGGCTTCCGGCCGCCGCCCGGTGCGCGGTAGACCCCGCGGTCTCGAGCGACTCTATCGAAGTAGCGTTCCTTCACGTGAACCTCCGCGCGAATGTCCCGCCAACGCCACTCGTCGGGCAGATCGAGGCCCGCGAGCACCCAGGTCTCGAACGGGGTCTTCGCATACCCGAACTCGTGCCGTTGGCTTGCCAATGGCGCGAAAGAGGGACTTGAACAGCGGCTTCAGGATGTACTTGTCCTTTCGGGAGTCCTCCGGAATGACGAGAACGTTCACGACTGGTGATCCCCCCGGCTGTCTTCGGTGAAGGCGAGCACCGTCTCCATCCAGCCCGACTCGTGCAGCCTTCCCAGTCCCTGGTCCTGCCGCAGCTCGCGAGCCTTGGGAAGATCAGCGACGGGGCGGATCACGCCGTTGGCGGTGTCTTCGAGCCGGCAGGTCACGGAAGTATGCTCGAACGTGTCGTCCTTCATCACGGTCAGGAGGGTCGGTGAATGCGTGGTTCCGATTACCTGGGTGGCGCCTCTCGTCGGTCCCTCGAACAGGTCCAGCAGGAGTCCGAGCCGGACAGGATGAATGCCGTTGTCGATTTCCTCGAAGAAATACAGCCCGGCCGTGTTCTCCGCGAGCAGCGCAGCAAGCATCGCCAGGAAACGCAACGTTCCGTCCGAAACGCTGTGCGCCGAAAGTCTCCTCTGGTCGGACTCGCGGATCACGAGTTGAACCAGTCCGGTCACCGGGTCGACGGGAAACTCGAAGTCGGTGACGTCCATGGGCGTGAGCTCGCGAACCCAGCCGACCAGGCTGTCGGCCCGCTCCGGGTCACCGTATATCTGTCGCAGCACGGTCGGGAGGTTCTCGCCGCTGTCGCCCAGGACGGTCTGCCCGGGAAACGCCGCCTGCCGCATGCGGTCGGGTATCAGGTCGAGAAAGCGCATATTGGCGAAGGCGTCGATCACGCTCTTCGCGAAGTCCTTGTGGGCGCGGACCACGCGTTTGTGTTCTCCGATCTGTGTCAGAGCAGGCTGGTCCGGCCGGACGGCGACTCGGTCACCGTACTTGCGCTGGGTTCCAGTCTTCTCCATGCGAAGCAGCAGATGCGTGTCGTCCTCCTGGTGTCGGACGGGATCCGGGTGGTGCGGGTCGCTCGTGTAGATCGGTTCCCAGCCTTCCCAAGTCGAGAGCTCCTCGCGGGTAATCCGAAAATTGCCGGAGTCCGTCGCACTTCGGGACACGTCGATACGGTAGCGTGCGCGTACCGCCGAGTTGCAGTTGGACTTCAAGGGCGAATCGGGGTCCGGTTTCGGCGTCAGCCAGCCGGCCGATCTCGTTGGGGGCGCCGCGAACCGCCTGCCACTCGGCCTGACCGCCTGGTCCGTACTTGCCGCCGAGAATCTCCGCTAGGGTGTACCCGCGCCCGATGCCGTGCAGGAACCGGAACGCATCGCGGATGTTGCTCTTGCCGCTGGCGTTCGTGCCCACGATCACGGTGAACGGACCGACGCGAAGCGTCTCGTCGGCGAAGTTCTTGAAGTCGACGAGTCGAAGCGAGGTGATCATGGCTACGGCTTGAAACTAGCATGGCGGGCGCGCGGGAGTCCATGCGTTCGGGTCGGCATCAGCGTTCCTCTCCGAGCCGTTGCAGCGACGGCTGGCGCGGCGGTGCCAGGCCGGCGCGGGCGGCGACGTGGTTCGACAGCGACTCCAGTATTGCGCGTTCTTCGGAGCCGGCGTCGGCCAACTCGATCAGCGCCTGCAGAAGTCGAGCGAAGAGTGCGTGGCGCTTCAAGCCGCGGTCGTCGAGATAGTCGTTGACGGCGGCTTCGTCGCCGGCGCGCCAGAGGTGCATCAACCGGTGCGCCGAGTCGATCAGCGGCGGGGGAAGTCCGTCGGGCGTCGGTTGGCCGAGGCCCTTCGCGGTGCGCCGGCTCCACGGCTTCAGCCGGAGCCGGCCGCCGCCGGCGGCGGGGCCCGGCGCCGCGTCGGTGTCGTCGTCGGGGTCGGTGTCGTCATCGTCCGGCTCGGGCGACGTGCGGTTGCCGCGCGACAGGACGTCGTGACGGTCGGTCAGGTCGCGGTCGGAGAGGTTGCAGGAGATCGCGTACAGGATGCAGGCGCCGACGGGGGCTTCTCGGAGGCCGAAGTCGTGGCGGTGCAGCAGGTAGTAGGTCGTGACGTCGTCGAGGCCGCTCGTGGCATCGGCGGCGCCGTCGTGCGTCAGCACTCGGCCGACGACGAAGTCGACGACGAAGCGGCGCACTTCGCGCAGGAACTCCGATACCGTCAACTGACGGCCGGGTGCGTCAGCCTTCTTCACCACCGGGTGCTTCGAGAACGCTTCCAGGGCGGGCCCCGTCGCCGCCCACACGAAGTCGGGACCGCGGATGCCGGCGGTCCAGAAGTCGCGGAGCTGCTGCGTGATGTTCTCGCGCATCTCGTCGAGCACCGCCGCGTCCCAGCCGGCCCGGGCGGCGGGGCGCTTGCGGCAGACGATCCAGATGGACGAGGCGAGGGCGGCCGACTGCATGGCGCGGGTCCTCGCCAGGCGCTCGGTCTGGATGGGCCACGAGCCGACCACCACGAACCCGGCCCGGATGAGGGCGGAGACCAACGTCTCCCAGGCGTCGGGCGACTTGTTGGCGAAGACGACGACGAGCCGGCCGTCGTCGCGCAGCGCCGCGTGGAACCTCGAGAACGCGCGCGCCATGCCGTCCTCGTAGTTGCGCTTGGACGCCGCGCGGTCGCCGCCGAAGCGGGCCGCGTCGTCGATGAGCTCGCCGTCGTTGGCGGCGGCGTTCCACTTGGGGCCCAGGGGCGTCTCGAAGGCCCTGTCGATCTCCGGCGACAGCCCGTGCAGAATGCGGCGGAGCCAGACGTGGAAGAAGTCCATCAGGTCGGAGTAGGGAATGGCGTCGTAGTAGGGCGGATCGGTGCAGATGAGGTCGAAGCCCGGGTCCTCCGCGGCGGTCTGCGCGTCGGCGGCGGCTTGGGGCTCGGCGGCGGAACCGCGCAGCACGGACGGCGCGGGCGCGCCGTTCGTGGCGGCAAGCAGGTGTTCGCACACCTCGGCCGTCCACTCCACCGCCTGGATGAAGCCGCCGCCGGTGTCCGTCAGGGGGCATGCTTCGACGAAGTCCCACATCATCGGCAGCGCGAAGCGGGCGAACGTGTTGCGGATCTGTTCGGGAGAGTTGGTCCAGGTAGCCAGCCTGCTGCCGCGGTCGGCCAGGCGACTGATCGTCGGCGCCAGACTCGCGACCACCGCCTCGCGCCACATGTCGGGGTAGGCCGCCATGGCTTCGGGAAGGCGGCGTATCTCCTGAACCAGCGTGCCGAGAGCGAGGAGCTGGCGGTTCGTGAAGAGGGTGCGCCACTTGTCGAAACCGTAGCCGTCGACGGAGAACGCGCGCGATGCTCCCACGCCCGCCTTCGGCGTGGGCTCGTCCGGCACGCCGAACGGCAGCTCCGCGTAGAGCGCCTCGATCTCCGCCTCGTCCACCCGCGCCGCCTCGAGCTCCAGCGCGGTTGGCGGCCGGTACTCCTTGCCGTGCGGACCGTCGGCCACGACCGCAGTCATCACCTCGCCCAGGCGCCCGGCGCGGCCGTCGAGGCGGAGGTCCTGCATGGTCAGGATGGCCTGGCAGAGCGGGCATCGCGCGCCGGACCGGCTCATGGTGCCCGCGCCGACCCGCCGGTCGTGCTCGCGCCGCCGCGCCGCGTTGCCCTCCCCCCGCGGGACATCGGCCTCGACCCCGAAGGCCACGCCCGTCTTCTCCGCGTTCGCCGTCATCGTCAGCCGCACCCGCTTGGCGCCTTTCCTGGCGAGCCAGCGGGTCTTGAGCAGCGGGACCGTCGCGCGGCAACCCTTGCAGCGCGCGGTGCGCGCCCACAGGTACGCGACGGCCGGCTTCGCCACCCACCGCGGGTTGCGCGGGTCCTTCAGGTAGACCGCGTCGAGCTCCGCGTTCAGCGCGCCGACGTTCGTGTCGCCCCGCGCGTCCGGGGTCAGCAGCGTCATCGGCCTCGGCTCGAACGGCCGGCCTCCCGGCTTCAAGGCCTGAAACGCCGCGTAGGTCGGATAGCGGGAGGCAAGCCGCCGCCGCGCCCCGGCCAGCACGCGGCGTCCCCACGCCCGGACCTGCCACGCGAGGTCGGCTTCCCGCGCCGGCCCGGCATCGAGCAGCGTCGGCTCGGTTTCGCGGTCGTCGCCCAGGCAGAGCTCGGCGAGCTCGCGCTTGAGCGCGCGGCCCTTGCCGCCCTCCGCCTTCAGGAAGGCGGCCATGAAGCCGCGGTCGCCGAGGGCGAAGGCCGGCAACGGCCGCGTCGCGCCCGCGAGCCTCCGCGGGTAGTCGAGCGTGCACTTCAGGATGAACCACGCGACGGGATTGATGTCGGCCGCGGTCACCGCGCAGCCGAGCCGCATCGCCTCCAGCGGAATCGCGCCCCCGCCGGCGAACGGATCGAGCACCCGCGGCGCCCGCCCGCCGAAGGCGTCACGGATCCGCGCCCGGAACCACTCGGCGTCCGGCCCGCCCTCCCGCTTCCAGTGCAGGATGCCGCCCCGCGTCTCGCGCTTCCGCCGCGCCACCGTCCGCCCGCCGACGGCCTGCCGCTCCCGCGCACCGCCGGGGTCGGGCAGCAGCGTAGCGATCAGGGCGGCCCGGCTCGCCGCCAACGGCCGCCGAGCCGGCCAAATGTGCAGCGTCGAGATGTGCCCGTGCCGGACGTTCTTCTCGTGCACGGAGTCGAGGGAGACCTGCTCCAAGGGGAACGCGACCTCGATGAGGCGACGGCCCCAATCAGTCACGTGAGTGACCCTCCCTCCTCTCGGTGGGCTCTTGACGGAAGATCCATAATGGCAAGTCCTTCCCGACGTAACTGCCAGGAACCGAAGGGGTCCACGATTCCGGATCCCCAACGTTGGGTTCAAGCCGTTCTATCGCTCCAGCGGGGGCTGTCAACTCATCGAATTGTCTAGACGCCATTCGGCTAAGAGTGCCGACGATCTCGAATCCCTGCTTCGGTGTGCGATGAATGGGCTCGGCCACAAACTCAATTCCTAACAGCTTCCCGTTCTCGACAAGCGCTCGTTGCCTGTCGGGCCATTCACCGCAAAGCATGAATCGAAACGCGATGTTCTGCTCGTTCCTCTTAGTAACACGCCGACCGGCGCATTCGATCTCCACTCGATGAACTATAAACTCGACTTGGCCGTTGGCCCCGACAGTTGGTGGTTGTTCAGGATCGGTCAACAACCGACATACCAGCGGAGGGGTCGTTCCAAACATGGCGTCCCCCAGCATGGCCATTTGATTCTGCTGCCAAAATCTGTTACCCACACAGGTCCTTCCGACTGCAGATCGCCGGGTGCAATAAGCGTCCACACCTTCCACCGCGACCAGTATATTGCAAACCTCAAATCAACCCGGACAAGACTGGCGTATGCTCTAAGGCCGTCGAGGTCGCGTGATCTGATGGTGAAGCGTGAATGGAGCTCCTGCTTGTGGCAGTTCTTTACTTCTACAAGAATCTGCGCGCCGTCGGCAGTTACCAAGCGATAATCTGGCATCTTTACATCGACGCGCTTTACGAATACAGGTCTACAATCCTCCTTCTTAATCAGTGAGCATTGTCCAAGTGCGGCCGCAACATAGCCAAACATGGCTTCAATCCGTCTTCCATGTAGCATTGTCGACGGTTGTCCCTTGGCCGCGGAAGCCTTAATGGCACGCAGGATCTCATCAGTGCGATCTATGGAGAGATTATGGCGGGCTCCAATGGCGTCCATTGTGTCGAGAACACCGAACCGTTCTGGATCGTATCTAAGGCGCTTCATCGCAGAGTATTCTCAACGTGAATCCTGCCGCGGCTCCGTTGTCTGGAGCCGCCTCGCGTGCAAACGGACATTGGACCTGGTGGTGCGACTATTGAGAGCGGCCTGCCCCGCGTCGAAGAAGACGACCGCCGTGGCGCGGTACCAAGATTCGAATGTGTCGCAGCGCGTCGGCTCGTTTCGAGCCTCGACGCCAACTGGAAGCGGTCGAGGAAGTTGGTCTTGGTGGAGGCACTCGGCCCGAACACCACGACCAGCGGCTCGAGTTCCACCTCGGCGTCGGCTAAGGACTTGTAGCCCTTGATGTGCAGGAGCTTCAGCACGCGATGTCTCCGGAGTGCAGGCCCATTTCCCGCAGAAACCGTGACGGCTGTTTGGCCCAGCCGAAGTACGAGTCGGCATGGGTCAGGGTCAGGCTGGACTGAACGCGAGTGATGGCCACGAAGCAGTTGCGGCGTTCTTCTTCCATGGCGGCGGGCCCGCCCCGCACGGCGTGAAACGAGGGCAACTGTTCTTCCGCGAGACCGATGAGGTAGACGTGGCGGAACTCCTTGCCCTTGGCGAGGTGAATCGTCAGACACTGAACGTCACCCGCGCTCGGAGGGGAGGTCTTCTGGCGGAGGTCGAGTTGCTGGAGGAACTGGCTCAACGGCGGGTCGGCGCTGAGGTGGTGTCGGATCTCGGTGGTCAGAGCCCTCCAGATGTTCCTCTCGTCCGATTCCTCGTCGCTGTCGATACCCGCCATTCGCGGTGTCCGATCACGCCAGGCGAAGGTGTTCTTGATGAAGTCGTAGTACTTCCCGCGGTCGGCGAGAAGGTCGTTGCGCAGGGTCTCGAGCAAGGGCTCTGCGGGGGCGGGTGCATGCGAGGAAGCAACGGTCACGAACCCCACGAGCAGAGGGTCTCCCGAAAGGGCGCTCTCCGCCTCTGCGTCCATGGGTTGTACGCGGGCCGTGGTGAGCTCGTGGAAGGCCCCGCACAAAAAGGCGAGCTGCTCCGTGTCGCCGGGGCGACGGACGAGGCGCAACGACGAGTGCAGGAAGCGCAGGAGCGGCGACTCGAACTCGGCCTTTCGCTTGACCACGTACGACGCTACGCCGGCTCGGGACAAGGCGGCGGCAACCGCACGGACGAGCTTCGTACTGCTGGCGAGGACGGTGCAGTCGCCGGGGTCGACGGAGGTCGTCTTGATGTCCTCGGCGACCCACGACAACTCGGTTGCGCAGTCGATGAATCGGCGGACGCGGACGGCGGGAGAGCCCGAGGCCGTCCCGGTTGCGGACACCAAGGGCCGCTTGCCCGGCGCCCGGTCGGCGTTGTGAGCGATGAGGTTGTTTGCCAGACGAACGACGTCCGCCGGGCATCGATAGCTCTCGGGAAGCTGGACCACCTCCATGGCGTAGTCGGTCCGGAGTCGGCGGAGACGCTCGGGGCTGGCGCCGTTCCACTGGTAGATGGTCTGGTCATCGTCGGCGACCACGAAGAGGTTGCTGTTCCGGTCGGGGTAGAGCGCCCGCAGGAGAAGATCCTGGACCTTGTTGGTGTCCTGATACTCGTCCACGCAGACGAACGGGTACACGATGCGGTAATCCCGGGCGATGGGGGGGCGTTCACGGAAGAGGCGGAGACAGCACACGAGGAGCGCACCGAAATCGAGGTGATTGCCCTCGATCAGACGGCGGATGTACGCCCTGTAGATGGGACGAATCCACTCCTTGCGGGGAGCGGCGAACGGCAGCGGCGCGTCGTGGCTCTCGGCGCCGTCCTGGCCGTCTCGAAGCAGGCGATCGACCATGGGCAGCAGACCCTTGCCGGTGGCGCCCGCCGGTATTCCGGGGTGACCGGCGTCCTGTATGGCGTCCTGCAGGAGGAGATGCCGATCCTCGTCCTGGTTGAGGATCGCGAAGTCCGGGCGCAGCCCGAAGTGGCTGCCGTGCTGGCGCAGCACGTCGGCCGCGAAGCCATGGAACGTCGTCAGGCGAGCCCGGCGCATGCGAGGGCCGAGGAGTCGGGCGACTCGACCCCTCATCTCCTCGGCCGCCTTGGTCGTGAACGTGAGCGCGAGGACTCTGAAGCGCTTGTCGGGGGTCTCCTGGATGAGCCGCGCCACGCGTGTCGTCAGCACACGCGTCTTGCCGGCCCCCGGCCCGGCGAGCACCAGCATCGGGCCGCAGTTCCAGTCGACGGCCCGCCGCTGGTTGGCGTTCAAGGAGTCGAGATCGAGCATGGTCATGCTCCGTCGGCGGACAGCCTCATCCGGTGACTCCGTGGGGTCGTTTCCGCTGTGGCAGCATTTGGTGCCCTTTGAGGTGGCGCGCTCGTCAAGCGGGAAACGGGACGGTCTGCAGCTCGATCGACCGGTCGACCCCGGACAGCAGCTCGTCGACCCTCGCCATCACCGCATCCTCGATGAGATAGTCGATGCACCCCTCGCATTGCATGACGGGCAGCTTCTTGATGACGACGATGGTGCGGCCGCTCACCTTCCATGGCAGATCCGTCGTGACGCTGCGAAGCGCCGCGCCGCACACCAGGCACTTCGTGGTCACCGTCTTCTCCTCTTCATGTCCGATTCCCTATGGCTCGGATCCGGGCGGTGCGCGGCGACTGGACTCGAACGGCATTTCCACGTCCTCTGTGTTTCGGCAACAGGCAGTCGGGTATCGGGTAGTCGCTTCGGCTAGCGGAGACTCTTGAGCCGCACGGCCGGGAGTCTCTTCAGTCGCTGGTTGTTGGGATCGACCTCGATCCCGACGGATTCCAGGGCGGTGACGCCGAGCAGGGGCTCGGCGTCGGGTTCACCGAACAGGATGGTGCCGCCGACGGTTTCGCCCATGAACTCGATCTCTCCGACAGTAATCTCCATCGTGATCTCGCTGCCGTCGGCCAGCTCGTACACGCGGCGGCCCTTGGGCCGGAGACCGATCGACTCGAGGTGCGGTCGCGGGACCAGAGAGTCGGTGGCGCCGGTGTCGACGAGGAAGAGTCCTTCCCAGGTTCTGTCCGGATCGGCAGGATTGCGGATGGTGACGGTGACGTGGGTTGCGCCCATGTTCAACTCCTCTCGGGTGGAGCGGATCGAGCGGGCGAACCGGGTGCGGCCCGCCGCCGGAACCACTATTGTGCACTTCCTGCACTCTCCTCGGCCGCCGCCTGCACCGACGACGCCGGGATGGAGTAGGCCGACAGCTCCCGGCTCCTCACGAGCAGCTTCCCGAACGGGTCGCGCACCCGCACGAGCCGCGGCCGGGGGGTGGCGCAGTCGTAGACCGCGTAGAGCCAGTAGCCGGCGCGCAGGTTGCACGCCTTGGCCCACTCGTTCTCGGAGAGCTCGATGTCGCCGGTACGGGCCCGGCCCTTGACCTCGATGGCGCGGCGGGCGCCGGTCGGGGTGACCGACAGCAGGTCGAAGCCCGGCCAGTCGCCGAGGCCGGCGCGGCGCGCCAGGTCGGGGCGGGAGACGTCGCGGGCGTCGGCGCCGGTCGCCTGCTCGTGGGCCCGGGCGACCCGCATGGCGATCTCTTCCACCCGGGCGTCGTGACGCCGGCGCTCGCGGGCGTCGGCGGTGGGCAGCACCAGCGCGTGGGCGACCAGCTCGACATCGCCCGCGACGACGCTGGACGGCTCCATCTGGAGCTGTCGCAGCCGGCGGTCCTTGTCGGCGGCGAGGCGGCGTTGCTCTTCCTTGACGCGGGCGAGCTCCCGCTCCGCGGCGTCGTCGCCCGCGCGGGCCTTTCGGCCGAGGCGCTGGCGCCGGGCGATCAGCTCGGCCGCGCGGTGGTCGCAGCCGCGGGCGACCCAGTCGAGCCGTTCGGGAAGCGACTGCTCGATGCGCGTCCGGTGCTCGTCGACGAGGCGGGCGAGCGCTTCGCCGTCGGTCCAGGCGCGGGCCGCGTCGGTCAGGCGGCCCGCCACCCGGGCCAGGGGCACGCTGCCGGGCGCCACGTCGGGGGCGCCGCGCAGCAACAGCAGGTGCTCGAGAGGGCAGAGTTCGACCGCGCCGTCCGCGTCCTGGCGCAGCCCGATCAGGCGGTTCTCGATGGTCGGGGACGGTGATGATTTGGCGCCGGTACGGTCATCGTGATCGTGCGGCCGAATCAGGCGGTTCTCGATGGTCCGGGACGGCGATGATTCCCCGCCCGTGCGGTCATCGTCATCGTGGCGCGGCCGAGTCAGGCGGTTCTCTGGAGCCTCCGGCCGCCGTGGTCCGACATCGGTCCCGCCGTCGCGGTGGCCGGCGTCGCGGTCTGCGGCCACGCCCGCGACGGGACGTCGCACGGCGGCCACGCCCGCGGCGGGACGTCGCACCACGGCCACGCGCGCGAGGTGGAAGAGATACGGCGCGGTGGCATGCGGGTCGACGAAGAACGCTCCGCGCCGGGCCTCGTCCGCGTGGCGCGACAACAGGGCGGCGCAGAAGCGGTCGAACACCGGCTCGCCGGGGTGGAGCCAGATGACGTCCGCGCGATCCTCGGGCCGGTAGACGGTGAATCGGCCGTGCGAGCCGGCGGGGTAGATCTCCATCGCGTCGAGAACGGGGTCGAGGCCGCGCCGGCCCGCCTGGGCGAGCTGGAAGACGCCGTCGGGGTCGCCTTCGACCCGGATATCGATCAGCGGCGCCGCGGCGGTGACGAACCGGCGGACGTAGCCGGGCAGCAGTCGGCGGTACTGCTCCCGGTCGATGGCCGCCTGCAGCGCGGGCAGGCTGCCCTTGACGTCGCCGCCGCCGAACATCGCCCGCTCGCGGTCGGCGCGGGCGCGCACCTGCCCGGCCGTCAGCAGGCCGCCGATGCCGTCGACGGCCGCGCTCGCGCCCTCGTCCGTCGCCGCCATCTCCAGATACTCCTTGAGCGAGACGTTCTCGAACAGGCGACCCGCGACGTCGAAGACCTTGTCCGACTGGAGCTCGTTGCGGATCGCCTCCAGCTTGTCGAGCAGCGTCGTCAGCACCCGGCCCTCGCGCGTCTCGCCGGCGACGAGGTTGACGATGACCACCGGGTCGTGCCGCTGCCCGTAGCGGTGGATGCGGCCCATGCGCTGCTCGAGGCGGGCCGGGTTCCAGGGCACGTCGTAGTTCACCATCAGCCAGCAGAACTGCAGGTTGATGCCCTCGCCGGCGGCGTCGGTGGCGACCAGGTAGTTGGCGCCGCCGTCGGCGAGCGGCCGCCGGAACAGATCGACCTGCGCCTCGCGCTCGCGGTAGTCGAGGCCGCCGTGGATCGACGCCACCTGTCCGGTGAAGCCCAGCCCCTCGAGGCGCCGGACCAGGAACTCGGCGGTGTCGCGATGCTCGGTGAAGACGATGAACTTCTCGCGGGCGAAGCGGGAACCGCGCAGCACCCCGCGGAGCTTCTCGAACTTCGAGTCCTCGCCCTCGTCGGCGAGGCGCCGCGCCCGGGCGAGGAGCGCCTCGACCTCGCGGCGCTCTTCCCGCAGTTGCGCCAGGGCCGGCGCGACGATGCCGCCCAGGGCGCGGTCCTCGAACGCCTCGTGACCCTCGCCTTCACCCGACTCGTCGGCGTCCTCGTCCGCCGTCCGGGTCTCGAAGAAGTCCGGAGTCGAGGCCAGACGATGCTGGCCGCGCTCCAGCTCGTCCACGCGGCCGGCGCGCACCAGGTCGATCGCCTCGTCGAGCCGGCCGAGCCGGCGCTCGAACGACCGCATCAGCGCGTACGTCGAGCTCGCCAGTCGGCGCTGGAAGACGCTCATCGCCAGTCGCGCGGCCGAGCGGTTCAGCACGCGGGCGCGGTTGTAGATCTCCGAGATGTAGCGGGTCGTCGCGTCGTAGAGGGCCTGCTCGGACGGGCCCAGCCCGTAGCTGAGGGTGTCGCACCGCCGCTGCGGATAGAGGGGCCGGCCGTCGAAGCGGACCATCTCCTCCTTCGTCCGCCGAATGAAGTGCCGGCGGCGCTGCGTCTCCGGGAACGCCTGGAACGCGTCGAGCGTCGGCAGCGCGTCCGGGGCCAGCAGGCGCCACAGGCAGTAGTAGGGGAAGTCCTTCCCCATGTGCGGCGTCGCGGTCAGCAGCAGGACGTGCGTCGCCGACCAGCCCAGCTCCCACCGCGGCTCGTCGGCGGGCAGCCCCGCCAGCGCCTCGGCGAGGCGGTAGCGGTCGGTCTTGCGGACGGAGAAGTCGGGCTGCCGGTGGGCGGCCAGCTTGTGCGCCTCGTCGAAGACCACGAGGTCGTACGGCGCCGCCCCCGACGCCGCGGCCTCCCGCAGGCGTCCGAACATGCGCTCGCCGGCCAGGGTGTCGACGCTGACGATCACCCGGTCGCTCTCCGGCTCCGCGAAGGGATTGCGGCCGCGTGCGTCCTCGCCCCTGACGATCCGGAACGGCAGCGAGAAGAGCGTCCGCATCTCCCGCTCCCAGTTGCCGACCAGCCCGGCCGGCGGCACGACGAGCACGCGCCGGATGAGGCGGCGGGCCAGCACCTCGCGGAGGTACAGGCCGGTCATGATCGTCTTGCCGGCCCCGGCGTCGTCGGCGAGCAGGAAGCGGAGCGGCGACAGGCCGAGCATCCGTTCGTAGACGGCGATTCGCTGGTGGGGCAGGGGGTCGATCAGCGAGACCTCGGTCGCGAAGGCGGGGTTGAAGAGGTGGCCGTACGACAGCCGCGTCGCCTCGGCGACAGCCGAGACGACCGCCGGCCGGGCCGTGAAGTCGAGACCTGGGGCCGGCGGTGTGCCGGCGACCTCCCGGGGTTCCGCGATCCCGGGCGCCAACTTGGCTTCCAGATCGAGGATCTGCCGCCATGCGAGCCGCGCGGGCTTCGTCTGGCCGTTCTCCCAACGGTTCACGGTCGCGAACGACACCCCGATACGCTCCGCGAGCTGGACCTGCGTCAGATCGAGGCGTTCGCGGACGGACCTGACGCGAGAGGGGTAGTCAGCGGGGAGGCCGGGGGAGGGGCGCTGCATGTCGTCGGTCGACGCGTGAGCCCAGAAATGCAATATAGCATATGCTATGCATGTTCAGAATACCGCTTGGTCCGTCTGCCCGTACCGGCTCCGCGCATTGGCTGCCTCGGCCCCGGCTGGCGCCGCCAGTTGGGCCTCGACGCGTATTGACAGTTGCAGGCGTCTGCGCGACGGGGGTGCTGAAGCTGGCGGTGGCCGGCGATCTGGCTCTGCTGTCGGGGCAGGCGGTCGCCGTTTTCCGCGATGGCCCGATGAGTCGGCCGCCCCGCATCAGGGGCAGAAATGCAACGTCTTCAGGGGCAGAAATGTAACGTGGTCGGCGCTGAGGCCCGTCCGTCGAGGAGCCGGTTCAATCGGGGACCTTCACGCCGCAGAAGAGCCGCCCGATGAGCATCACACCGCGACGCCGGCCCTTGCTTGGCCGATGATGCGGACGACCAGGTCGGCACCGGCCGTCGATTCCCGGGTGGCGTCGAGGGGCGTACGCCCGCCGAGCAGGAGGTGGGGCCGGTTGAGGAACCGTACCACTGCCGAGTCGTCGTCGGTCCAGAGCCGTCGCGCTTCGAGCAGGACGCGCGCAACGCGGTGAACGCGCTCGCTCACCTCGCGCGTCAGACGCCGACGTGGCCGCGTCCGAAGACGCGACCAGGTCGAGCGCGATACCAGCGTGTACTTCTCGCGAGGGTCGCCCGGGGCCATGACTTGCGCGATCCGTTCGGCGGCCTGAAGGGGCAGTCCCCGTTCGATCTGGTCGACGAGGGACAGACTGCTCATCCTCTGCCACGACGGCAGGCCCATTAGCCTCGCGATCTCGGCCGCGTCACCGAGGGGCTCGGTCGTCTCGCCGGCGAGCACCTTGTCCGTCAACGTGTCTTCTCCGGATGTCCTTGGGCGACGCGGTCGATTGTGGTGGCAGGTGACGACCGGCAGGACCCTGCCGGCCGCGGCCTTGCCTCCCGAGGGCGCGGGCGACGCCGTCGCGCGACGATACCCCTATCGACGCCCCCTCGACCCGGTGTCACCGGTCTCGCGGAGCGCGCGCTCGTAGAGCGAGCGGCGCTCGTGCAGCCAGTTCGCCATGCGGTCCCAGTGGCGCTTGGCGCGGGAGTCGAACTCCAGGAACGACCAGCCGTTGTCCGGCATCTCCGCGTCCCCGGTCGTCGTGCGAAGCCAATCCACGGTTGGTTTCACCGCGGCCGCTCTCGCGGCGAATGTCTCACCGCGCTCGCGGGGGAAGAACACTCCCACGCCCTCCTGGGCGACGTACAGAGAGAAGCGCCGGCCAGTGGTGTCGACCGGGTGACGGACGTTGCTGGCGGCCCATCCCTTCGGCGCGATCCCCGGATGCAGGCGGGAGCAGTGGTCCCAGAAGTCTCGGCGAAATCGACCGAGAGCGCTGAGCGATAGGGACGACGCCGGCTCCTGTCCGTCTCCGCCGCCCTCGGGCAGTTCGGCGCGGTCGCCGCTCGTCGGCTCGTCCTCCGCGCCGGGCGCCCCCGCCGCCTCCGCTTCGGCGCGCAACAGCCGCAGCCGCCTGACGTTCGGAGTGTCGAGGCCCTTACGGTTCAGGCATGGCTTCGCTTTCTTGATGAGCCGGAGCTCGGCCTTGGGGATGCACTCTTCGCCAGGGAGAGGCTGCACTCGCATCGGTAGCGTGACCGCGGTGAAGTGCTCGCGCATGAACTCGTCCAGGTCGGCGCCCGCCGGATCCGGGCTGGCGTCGAGGACCCAGCTCAGCTTCCTGCGCAGACCGCCGCCACCGTCGCCCCTGATGTGCTGGCGCAGTCGTTTACGGAAGTTCCGTCCCTTCTTTCTCGTCATGCCGACGTAAACCAATCCGTCAGGCCTGACCTCGAGTCCTGCCCCTCGCAACACGGCTTGGGCGCGGGTGTCTGCGTACCAGGCGTAGATGCCTCGTCTGCCCCGGCGAAGGTGAGGGTACGCCGATGGGTCTCTATGAAGGCGGGCCGGCTCGACGGACACGATTCTCCAGTGCCGCCCCCTGCCCAGATCCTCGATCGAGACTCTATGCGGGGAATCCCGGGCAATCGGCTTCTCCGGCATTCATGCTCCTCCTCGACAGCCTGCCCCCCGGCCCGTGCGCCCGCGGCCTACCGCCCGAACTTCGCCTTCGCCTCCTGCCGCCGCGCGTGCAGGATCGGCTCGGTGTAGCCGTTGGGCTGCTCGCGGCCCTTGAAGATGAGGTCGCAGGCGGCCTGGAAGGCGACGCTCGAGTCGAAGTCGGGGGCCATGGGCCGGTAGGCGGGGTCGCCGGCGTTCTGGCCGTCGACGACGGCGGCCATGCGCTGCAGGGTCTCGCGCACCTGGGACTCGGTGCAGACGCCGTGGTGGAGCCAGTTGCAGATGTGCTGGCTGGAGATGCGGAGGGTGGCGCGGTCCTCCATCAGGCCGATGTTGTTGATGTCGGGGACCTTCGAGCAGCCGATGCCCTGCTCGACCCAGCGCACGACGTAGCCGAGGATGCCCTGGGCGTTGTTGTCGAGCTCCTGCTGGATCTCCTCCGCCGACCAGTTCGGGGACTCCTCGCGGGGGATGGTGAGGATGCGGTCGAGGTCGGCCCGCGGGCGCGACTTCAGGGCCTCCTGGCGCTCGTTCACGTCGACCTGGTGGTAGTGGGTGGCGTGCAGGGTGGCGGCGGTGGGCGACGGCACCCAGGCGGTGTTGGCCCCCGCCTCGGGGTGGCCGATCTTGGCCTTCAGCATGGCCGCCATGAGGTCCGGCATGGCCCACATGCCCTTGCCGATCTGGGCGTGCCCGGGCAGGCCGCACTCGAGGCCGACGTCGACGTTGTAGTCCTCGTAGGTGGTCATCCACGGGGCCGACTTCATCTCCGCCTTGCGGATCATCGGCCCCGACTCCATGGCGGTGTGCATCTCGTCGCCGGTGCGGTCGAGGAACCCGGTGTTGATGAAGAACACGCGGTCCTTCGCGGCGCGGATGCACTCCTTGAGGTTGACGGTGGTCCGCCGCTCCTCGTCCATGATGCCGATCTTCAGGGTGTGGCGGTCGAGCCCCAGGATGTCCTCGACCCGGGCGAGGGTCCGGTCGCAGAAGGCGACCTCCTCGGGGCCGTGCATCTTCGGCTTGACGATGTAGACGGACCCGGCCCGGCTGTTCTTCCGGTTCTTCAGGTCGTGGACGGCGATGACGGTCGAGATCATCGCGTCGAGCAGGCCCTCGGGGGCCTCGTTGCCGTCGCGGTCGAGGATCGCGGGGTTGGTCATGAGGTGCCCGACGTTGCGGATGAGCATCAGGCTCGTGCCCTTCAGCGTCGTCTCCGACCCGTCCGGCGCGGTGTAGGTGCGGTCCTGGTTGAGGGCGCGGTCGACCATGCGGCCGCCCTTCTCGAACCGGTCGGTCAGGTCGCCCTTCAGGAGGCCCAGCCAGTTGCGGTAGGCGACGACCTTGTCCTCGGCGTCGACCGTCGAGACCGAGTCCTCGAGGTCCATGATCGTCGTCGTCGCCGCCTCGAGGACGACGTCCTTGACGCCGGCCTTGTCGTCGCGGCCCACCGCGTGGGTGCGGTCGATCACGAGGTCGATGTGGAGGTCGTTGTTCTTCAGCAGGACGGACGACGGGGCGCTCGCGTCCCCGCGGTGCCCCGCGAACCGTGACGGGTCGGCGAGGCCGGTGGTGCGCCCGTCCTCGAGGGTCGCCGCGAGGGCCCCGTCGGCGACTGCGTAGGCGGTGACGTCGGCGTGGCTGCCCGCGGCGAGGGGGACCGCCTGGTCGAGGAAGCCGCGCACGTGGGCGATCACCCGGTCGCCGCGGACCTTGTTGTAGGCCCCTCCCCGCTCGGCCCCGTCGTCCTCGGGAATCGCGTCGGTGCCGTAGAGGGCGTCGTAGAGGCTGCCCCACCGGGCGTTGGCGGCGTTCAGGGCGTAGCGGGGGTTGGTGACGGGGACGACGAGCTGGGGGCCGGCGATGGTCGAGATCTCGGGGTCGAGGTGGGCGGTTTCGGCCGCGAAGTCGTCGCCCTCGGGCACGAGGTAGCCGATTTCCTGGAGCACCGCCTTGTACTCGTCGAGGTCGATGGGCTGGTCGCGGTTCTCGCGGTACCAGGCGTCGATGCGCCTCTGCAGCTCGTCGCGGGTGTCGAGCAGCTCGCGGTTGCGGGGCGCGAGGTCGTGCACGAGGCGGTCGAAGCCGGACCAGAAGGCCTCGGGGGCGATGCCGGTGCCCGGCAGCGCCTCGTCGTTGATGAAGTCGTACAGCTCCCTGGCGACCTGGAGGCCTCCCGCGTTCACCCGGTCCGTCATCTGCTTGTCCTCTGCTCTCGTCTTGCGATGCCAATGCCGAACGCCGGGTCGAGGCGTTCGAGAGAGCATGATCTTACCGGATCGTCCCACTCGCGATTCCGGCCCCGGGGGCGGCGCGCAGGCGGTCGGCGAATCGGGCGCGGCACCGGTCGACGGCAGGCGGGTGCGCGGGCTCCGGGGTCCGCGGGGGGCGAGCCGCCAGGAACAGTGAAGGAGATCACCTTGCTACCTGCCCGACGCAGGAACCGCCGAAAGCCGGCTGCATCCGCGGTGCAGTTGGCGACCTGGCCAGGAGAGCGTCGCCTGCGGCTCCGCTCACCGCCCAACCAACCCTGCCAGGAGTCTGCACCGTTCTACGGCGGAGACTCCTGGCGTCGATCTCCGTCCCAAGAGCCCGCGCGGCGGGGACGCGCCGCTCGCCGGTCGGAAGCCGCGGGGCCGCTGGCGCGGGCTCGCGGAACCCGGCGTATGATTCCGGTCATGGAGCGCATCGATCTGAACGCCGACGTCGGCGAGTCTTTCGGCCCCTACGTCATCGGCAGCGACGAGCGGATGTTCCGGCACGTGACGTCGGCCAACATCGCCTGCGGGTCGCACGGCGGCGACCCGTCGGTCATGCGCCGGACGGTGCGCCTCGCCGTCGACCGCGGCGTCAGCCCCGGGGCGCATCCGGGATACGCGGACCTGATGGGGTTCGGCCGGCGGGACATCGCCATGGACCTGCAGGAGCTCGAGGACCTCGTCGTGTACCAGATCGGGGCCCTCGCGGGGATGGCGGCGGCCGAGGGGACCCGGCTCAACCACGTCAAGCCTCACGGGGCGTTGTACAACCGGGCGGCCCGCGACCGGCCGCTGGCCGACGCGATAGCGCGGGCGGTGCACGCGGTCGACGCCCGGCTGATCCTGTTCGGCGGCTCGGGGTCCTGCCTCGTCGAGGCCGGCGACGCGCTCGGGCTGCAGACGGCGGCCGAGGTGTTCGCGGACCGTGCCTACCGCCCCGACGGCTCGCTGGTGCCGCGGCGCGAGCCGGGCGCGGTGATCACCGATCCCGCGGCGGTGGCGGACCGGGCGCTCCGCCTGGTGCAGAGCGGGGAGGTCGCGACCGTCACCGGGGAGGTCGTTCACCTCCGCCGGGACACCATCTGCCTGCACGGCGACACCCCGGGCGCCGGCGACCTCGCGACGGCGGTGCGGGCGCGGCTGGAAGGGGCCGGGGTTCGCCTCGCGCCGGTAGGGTCGGAGGCCTGAGGCCCCGCGGTCTTGCGAAAGCCCGACGTTCGGCACGGCGGAGGGACCGCCCCGTCAGTGCACGGTGTACGGCTCGGTCAGCGCGAACTCCGCGATCTCGGCGTCGAACGTCGCGCCGTCCCCGGTGACCATCTGGTAGGTGCCGCGCATCGACCCGAAGGGCGTCGACAGCGGGCAGCCGGAGGTGTACTCGAACGACTGTCCGGGCGACAGGGTTGGCTGGTGCCCGACCACGCCGGGTCCCCGCACCTGCTCCACCTCGTTGGATCCGTTGGTGATGATCCAGTGCCGGCTCACGAGTTGAACCGTCTCCGGGCCTTCGTTGGTGATTCGGATCGTGTAGGTGAAGAACCATCGGTTCTGCTGCGGTTCGAGATGAGAGAATCGTGACGTGACGCTGACCCGGATGCCCCGGGTCACCGCCTCCGACGTGTGGATGCCGCTGTTCCGCATCGAGTCCTCGAAGTATCGTCGTCAGGCCAGCCGAACGCGCGCCCGCCGGGACGGCCCGCGGGCCGGTGCCGCCGGCGCCCCCGGCCGGCGGGCGCCGCGCGCTGCAACGGACGTCCGGGGACGGCGGCCGCGTGTCGACTATTGTAAGTCTCGGCGTACGGGCCGCGGAACGAGTCGATGAAGATTACCCGGATCAGCGCCCTTCGCGTCGATCTGCCCCTCGCCGACGGCGCATACAAGTGGTCGGGCGGCAACACCGTCACGGTCGACAGCACCCTCGTGCGGCTCGATACCGACGCCGGGGTGACCGGACACGGCGAGGTCGTCGAGTAGCGCGGCCGTCATGATCCCGATCGCGACTCTACTCGGCGCCTATGGGGCAGGTTACTTCCCGATGGCCGTGGACGGCCGGATCCGCTGGTTCTCGCCCGAGTGGCGGGGCGTGATTCCGATCGACCGCTTCCGAATCTCCCGGCGGCTCGCCCGGCTGCTGCGCCAGGAGCGGTTCCGCTGCACCGTGAACGAGGCGTTTCGCGACGTCGTCATCGCGTGTGCGTCGCGAGACGACGCCGACGGCACCTGGATCGACGACGAGATCCGGGAGAGCTACTGCCTCCTGCACGAGGCGGGTCACGCCCACTCGGTCGAGGTGTGGGCCGACGACCGGCTCGCAGGCGGCCTCTACGGCGTCAGCCTGCGCGGCGCCTTCTTCGGCGAGTCGATGTTCCACCGGGTCCGGGACGCCTCGAAGGTGGCCCTGAGCTGCCTCGTCGCGCGCCTGCGCGACCGCGGCTACCGACTGCTCGACGTGCAGTGGGTGACGCCCCACCTGGAGCGGTTCGGCGCCGTCGAGATTCCCCGCGCCCGCTACCTGGCTCTCCTCGAACGTAGCATGCGGCGCGCCTGCACGTTCGAGGACGGGCGCGCCGCGCCGCCGCCGGGGCCTGGCGGGTCCGGTTCCCCGTCCCGGTGAGGGGCGACCTCGGCAGGGGCTCGGCGCCTGCTCGCGGACAGCATCGGTCGGGGCTTGCCGCTGTCGCTTCGGGGCCCAGGGTCCGCGCCGTGGACGGCGTGACTCCCGGAGGGTCGAGCCGGCGGCGAACCGAGGCCGCAGCGCGACCTTGCGGCCGCGTTCGGCGACGGTCGGCGGGGCAGGAGTCTGCGCCGTAGCACGGCGCGGACTGCCGGGGGGTTGGCTGGGCGCCCAGCGGAGCCGAAGGCGACGATGGGCGGGCCGGGGCTCAGGGCCGGACGTAGGCCGGGCGCTGCGCGTCGCCGGCGAGATTCCAGCTCAGCTGGTGCACCATCCGCACGATGCGGGTCATCTTGTCGTAGCGGAGCTTCTCCGGCGTGTCCCTTTCCGTGTGGTAGTCGGGGTGCAACCCGGTGTGCACGAAGAGCGCGGGGATCTCGCGGTAGAGGAAGGGCCACTGGTCGCTGCGCCGCAGCAGGTTCGAGGGGTTGTCGTCGTAGCGGAACCGCACCTCCAGCCCCGTCGTTCGGTTGGCGCGCTCGACCGCCCGCCGCAGGTCCGGAGACCGGCTGTAGCCGAGGACGTTGACGGCGTTGCGGTTGCTCTCGGCCGTCTGCGGCTCGAGGCCGCGGAACCGCGCACCCCCGATCCGCGGGATCTCTTCGTCCCGGCCGATCATGTCCATGTTCAGGACCGCCACGGTCCGCTCGAGGGGATGCAGGGGCGCCTCGGTGTAGGCCCACGCGCCGAACAGGCCCTGCTCCTCCGAGTTCCACGCCGCGAGGAGGATGGATCGCCCGGGCCTGTTCCCGTTCCGGGCGGCCGCGCCGTAGGCCTCGGCGATCTCGATGAGGGCCGCCACCCCCGACGCGTCGTCGTCGGCGCCGTTGTAGATGACGGATCCCCTCGCGCCGTCGTGGTCGTAGTGGGCGCCGATGATGATCCACTCGTCGCGGAGGTCGGGGTCCGCCCCTTCGATCAGCCCGACGACGTTGCGGTTCGGCACCGTCGTCCGCCGCACCGACGCCGTGACCTCGACGCGCGGGCCCGCCAGCGCGACCGCCGCCACCCCCCCGCGCCGCTCGGCCGCTTCCGTCAGCTCGTCGAACGACCGGTCCGCCGCTTCCGCGATGCGCTCCGCGAGGTCGCCCGAGATGTGCACGACGGGCACGTCCACCGCCTCGACCCAGCTCCCGAGCGCGTAGCGCGGCACCCGGGGCGGCCGCGACGGCCAGACCGTGCCCATCGGGCTGGCCGGTCCCCGCGTGCGCACGTTGTGGCTGTCGGGGGCCACGAGCACCGCGACCGCGCCGCGGGCCTGGGCGGCCAGGACCTTGCGCACGAGCCGCGACGACTCCGAGCGCGTGGTGCCGTCGAAGGGGCTGTCGCGGCGGAACCTGCCCGGCTCGTGATCCAGCATCAGGGCGACGGCCCCGGCGAGCTCCGCCTCGCGGTAGTCGTCGTGGCCGAGCGGCGGGGCGTCGATGCCGAACCCGACGAACACGACGTTGCCCGCCGCGCTCCCGGTGGCGCTGGCGGGGTCGGGATAGAACGTCCCGCCGAGCGCGAGGTCCGTCTGTCCGATGCCGGTGACGCCGAGGGCGTTGTCGGGGCCGAGGGCGGTCGTGAGCAGATCGAAACGGTGGAAGTGGGTGCCGTCGGCGCCCACGGGGGCCAGGCCGTGCCGGGCGAAGCGCGAGGCGATGAAGTCGGCCGCGATCCGGTTCTCGGACGTGTCCGTCAGCCGGCCCCGCAGGCTGTCGGCGGCGAGAAACCGGACGTCCGCCTCGAGGTCGCCGGCCCGGATCGACCCGTTTCCCGGCGCGGGGGTGGGGTCCTGCGCCACCACCGCCGCCGCGACGAGGATCGCCGCCGCCGTTGCCGCCGCCCAGCGCGTCGTCATCGGGCCATTGTACCCGCGGGCGTCGCCCTCGCTCCACGTAGTGCTCGTGGTGGACTTCCTGGCCGACACCGGCAAGTCAGTGGCTCGATTCGAACCCGGGAGTCTGCGCCGCGGAACGGCGCGGACTCCGGGCGCCCAGCCGGCCGAAGGCGACGATGGGCGGGCCAGGCACTGCCGTCGCGCGACGGGGGCGGCGAACGACGCGGTCGACTGGCGCGGCATCACGGCCGCTTGGGCACCCGGCGGAGCCGGCGACAATGGGCGGGCCAGTCACGACCGGCGCGGGGCGGGGGCGGTGAACGAAGCGGTTGGCTGGTGCGGCGTCCCGGCCGCGTGTTTCGAGCCGGGCGCGACGGTCTGGTGTACCATCACCGTCCGCGAACGTGAAACCAAGGAGGCGACAGATGACGGTGCGCGCGGCCACGCGGCGAGTCCGGTCCGGCGGCCCGGCGTTCGCCGTCGCGTTCGTCCTGCTGCTGACCGCCGCCGGCGCCGGGTGCGGCGACGTGGGCGCCGGGGCCGGAGGCGCGGCCTTCGACGTCATGGAGCGGTCCATCACCGAGCTCGCCGCGGCCCTCGACGCCGGCGAGGTGACCTCGCGCGAGCTGGTGGCGGGCTACCTGGCCCGCATCGACGCCTACGACCGGCGCGGACCCGCCCTCCACGCCATGGTCGTCCTCAACCCGAACGCCGCCGCCGAGGCCGACCGGCTCGACGCGGAGCGCGCGGCCGGTCAGGTGCGGGGTCCGCTGCACGGAATCCCCGTGGTGGTGAAGGACAACTACGACACCGCGGACATGCCGACGAGCGCGGGAGCCATCGGCCTCGCGACCTCGGTGCCGCCCGACGACTCGACCCAGGTGCGGCGCCTGCGCGAGGCGGGGGCGATCATCCTCGGCAAGGCCAGCATGCACGAGCTGGCCCGCGGCATCACCACCGTCAGCTCCATCACCGGCCAGACCCGCAACCCCTACGACCCGACCCGCAACCCCGGCGGGTCGAGCGGCGGCACCGGCGCCGCGGTGGCCGCGAGCTTCGGCGCCGTGGGCATGGGGAGCGACACGTGCGGGTCGATCCGTATCCCGTCCGCCCACCACGCCCTGGCGGGGCTGCGGGGGACGCGGGGGCTGGCGAGCGGCGACGGCATCGTGCCGCTCTCGACCACCCAGGACATCGGCGGCCCCCTCGCGCGCTCGGTGAGGGACCTCGCGATCACGCTCGACGCCACCGTGGGGCCCGACCCCGCCGATCCGGTGACGACCCGGAGCGAGGGCCGGATTCCCGCCTCGTTCCTGGACGCGCTCGATGCCGACGGGCTGCAGGGAGCCCGGCTCGCGGTGCTGGACGAGCTGCTGGGCGACTCCGGGGCGGAGCGCCAAGTCAGCACCGTCATCGAGGCGGGGGCGGAGGCGATGGCCGAGGCGGGGGCGGAGATCGTCGACGTGGGCGAGACCGACCTGCGCTCGTTTCTGGAGGACGCGTCGGTGATCGGCCTCGAGTTCCGCCGCGACTTCGACGCCTATCTGGAGGCGACCCCCGGCGCCCCGGTGCGCACCCTCGCCGAGCTGGTGGAGCAGGGGCTCTACCACGAGATCATCGACGGCGGTCTCCGCTCGTCGCTCGAGGTGGAGACCCTCGACACCGACGACTATCGCGACCGGCTGGTCCGGCGGGTCGAGGCGCGGGCCGCCGTCTTGCGGCTCCTCGACGAGCACGACCTGGCCGCGTTCATCTACCCCACGATTCGCCAGACCGCCCGCCCGGTGGGCCTGGCCCAGCCCGGCAGCAACTGCGCCCTCAGCGCCATCACGGGGCTGCCCGCCATCACCGTTCCCGCCGGGTACGCGGCCGACGGCATGCCGGTGGGCCTGGAGATGATCGGCCGCGAGTTCGCCGAGTCCGACCTGCTCCGGCTCGCCTACGCCTTCGAGCAGGCGACCGGCCACCGCCGCCCGCCCGACAGCACCCCGAGCCTGGTGTCGCCGCCGCCGCCGGTGGTCATCGAGGCCGCGGCCGAGGCGAACGGCGCCGGCCTGCGCGGCCGGTTCGAGCTCGACCGGGCCCGCCGCGAGCTCGTCTACTCCGTTTCCGTCCATGGCGTCGCGGGCGCGGACGTGCTCTTCACCCACGTGCATCGTGCCGTCGAGGGCGGCGGGGCCGGGCCGGTCGTGCATCTGCTGGGCGGGCCCGGGCGCGCCCGGGCGTCGGGCCGGTTGCGGCTGTCGGCCCGCGACCTCGCGAGCCTGCGGGCCGGCGAGCTCTATGCCGCCGTGCACGTCGCGGGGAACCTCCCCGGCATCCGCGCCGAGCTCGTCTGGCCGGCGGAGTGAGAGAATGGAGGGGAAATGACGACGACAAGCTCCCGCCCCGGATGGCGTCTGGCGCTCGCCGCGGCGCTGGTGTCGGCGGCGCTCGGCGCCCCGGCGGCCGCTCAGGCGCCGTCGCAGACGATACGGCCGACGGACCGTCCGGGGGCCGGGGACCCGACCTTCCGATCCGGCGTTACGCTGGTGACGTTGGTCGTCGTGCCCCGGGATCGGAACGGCCTCTTCCTCGACGACCTGGCCGCCCGCGACTTCGTGGTCGTGGACGAGGGCGAGGTGCGCGAGGTCGCCTCGCTGGTGCGCGTGCAGGCCGGGCGCATGAGCGGGCAGCTCGCGCCGGGCCTGAGGTCGCAGAACGGGCTCCTCCTGCCGCCTCCGCCGCCCCCCCCCGGGGATCTGTCCGGCCGCCTCTTCATCATTCTCGTCGACGACCTGCACATTCCGGCGGCCCTCACACCGCGCGCGCGCACGGCGTTCGCGCAGATGGTCGACAACCTGATTCACGACGGCGACCAGTTCGCCGTCGTGTCGACGGGACCGTCGGCGATCGCGATGGGCGTGAGCACCGACCGTAGCCTGCTCCCGTCCCTCGCCGATCGCATCACCGGCGACGGGTTCGATCCGGCCGAGCTGATCCAGAACTTCCCGCCGAGGCCGGGCTACACGCCCGAGCTCATGGCGCGCGCCGGCGTCTCGTTCGCGACCGTGAGCAACGTCGTCGAGAGCCTCGAGCAGGTCCAGCACCTGCGCAAGGTGGTCGTCTACTTCAGCAGCGGCTATGACCTGAATCCGTTCCTGGCGGAGCGCAGAGGGTACCATGGCGAGGCGGGCGGGGAGCCGGGGATGACGAACCAGGGCCTCGCTCGCCTCTTGCGCCAGGACGCCCCGATAGGGGACGTGGACGGCCTGGAGGGGGACGGGGACCTCGCGAGGCGGATCGACGAGCTCGCCGAGGCCGCGAACCGCGCGAACGCCGCGTTCTACACGGTCGACCCCCGCGGCCTGGTCCCCGCGATGCCGGGGGCCGCGGACTTCCTCCTGACCGGTCGGGGCTCGTACACCGAGTGGAGCTTCACGACCCAGAACAGCCTGCGGTCGCTCGCCGAGCAGACCGGCGGACGGGCCATGGTCAACCGCAACGACTTCGACGGCGTGTTCCGCGAGATCGACGCGGAGACGAGCGACTACTACATTCTCGGCTTCGCCCTGACCAATCCCGACCCGACGGTCCGGACCCGGCGGCTGCTGGTGCGCGTGCGGGGCCGGGGACCCGTGGACGTGCAGCACCGCTCCCACTACACCTACTTCGGAGCCAGCTCGAGCCGGCCCGGCGTGCGCTGAGGCGTCCGTAGCGTTCCACGGCGCCGGCTTCCCGGCCCCCCGTCGTCGCCCGCGGTTCTGCCGGGCGCCCGAGCGACCCGGCAGGAGTCCGCGCCGTGCCGAGGGCGCCGGCTTCGGGGCCGGCGCCGTCCTCGCCTCGCCCGCCGGTCGTCTGGGGGAGTTCCGCGCCGCGACTCCCGACGCGACGGCAAGGTCACGCGCCGCCGTTCCGCGCCCCGGCGAACCCGCCGCGAAATCTGCGCCTCCCGGCGGAGGCGGCGCCTTCGCCGCGGCGCAGACGCCTACGGCTCGAGGCGCAGCCCCGCCCCCGGTCCCACCGGGAGGCCGAGCAGCATCCAGACGACGAGCAGGACCGACCAGCAGGCGAGGAACGTGACCGTGTAGGGCAGCATGGTGGCGACCACCGTGCCGATGCCCGAGCGCCGGTCGTAGCGCTCGAAGAACGCGACGATGAGGGCGAAGTAGGACATCATCGGGGCGATGATGTTCGTGGTGCTGTCGCCGACGCGGTA
The DNA here is from genome assembly GCA_965207675.1 of Vicinamibacterales bacterium. Lineage (GTDB taxonomy): Bacteria > Acidobacteriota > Vicinamibacteria > Vicinamibacterales > UBA8438 > JAJEEA01. The sequence goes on along the minus strand of CBDBMY010000009.1, from coordinate 542,782 downwards.
CGCGGTCTGGGTGAGCTCCGGCGTGTAGCCGAGCAGCATGAACATGGGGACGAACACCGGGGCCATGATTGCCCACTTGGCCGATGCGCTGCCCATGAACAGGTTGATGATCGACGAGAGCACGACGAAGCTGAGCATGAGGGGAATGCCGCCCATCCCCGAGCCGCGCAGCCACTCCGCGCCCTTGACGGCCATGATCAGGCCCAGGTTGGTCCAGTTGAAGTAGGCGACGAACTGGGCCGCGAAGAACACCAGCACGAGGTAGGTGCCGAGGGTGCTGATGGTCTTGCCCATGCCGTTCATGACGTCGGTGTCGCTGCGGAACGCGCCGGTCGTCGCCCCGTACGCCACGCCGATCGCCAGCCCCCCCAGGAAGATGAACGCGACGATGCCGGAGAGGAACGGCGAGCGCAGCAGTCCGCCGTCGTCCGGGTTGCGCAGGAACCCGTCGGCGGGCACCGTGCCCCAGAGCAGGAACGCCACGAAGACCGCCGTCGCGGCCAGGGCGGCGTAGAGCCCGCGCTTCTCCACGTCGGAGAGCGCCCGCATGACGTCCGAATCGCCCTCCTGCGTCTCTGTCGAACCCTTGTAGGGGCCCAGCCGGGGGACGACGACCCGCTCGGTGACCCAGGTTCCCGCCCCCGCGACGACGAACGTGGAGACCACCATGAAGTAGTAGTTGGCGGCGGGGTTGACCCGGTAGCCGTCGTCGACGATGCGGGCCGCCTCCTCGGAGAGGCCGGCCAGCAGGGGATCGATGGTGCCGAGGAGCAGGTTGGCGCTGTAGCCGCCGGACACCCCCGCGAACGCCGCCGCGAGCCCCGCCATGGGATGGCGCCCCGCCCCGAGAAAGATGATGCCGCCGAGGGGCACGAGCAGCACGTAGCCGATCTCGCTCGCCGTGTTCGAGAGGACGCCCGCGAGCACGAGCACGAACGTGAGGAGCCGCTTGGGCGCCGACAGCACGAGCAGGCGCAGGGCGGCCGCGATGAGCCCGCTGCTCTCCAGGACGCCGATGCCCAGCATCGCCACCAGCACCGTGCCGAGGGGCGCGAAGCTCGTGAAGTTCGTGACCATCTCGGTGAGGATGCGGTGCAGCCCCTCGACGGTGGCGAGGCTGACCGGCCGGATCAGCTCGCCGGTGCCGGGGTGGACGACCTCGACGCCGGTCCGGGCCGCGATGGCCGAGATGACGACGATGACCCCCGCGAGCAGGGCGAACAGCGTGCCGGGATGCGGGAGGGCGTTGCCGCCTCGCTCGACGGCGGCGAGGAAGACGGTCATGGCGCGGTCGAGGACGGCGGTGGGGCGCTTGCTCATGGCGTGCTATGCTACGCGGGTCGCGCGGCTCGTTCCAGTGCCGCCACCCGCGTTGCGGCCGGTTTGGTCTTTCCCGCCGCGGGTCGATGCCGCGCCAGGAGTCTGCGCCGTGAAACGGTGCAGACTCCCGGCGGGTTGGTTGGGCGGCGAGCGGAGCCGCAGGCGACGCTCTCCGGGCTGGGCCTCCACGAGTTGCCCGTCCGAGCATCAGGTTGCGCAGGTGGACGCTTCCGACCCCGGGAAGGGCTCGGTCGAGAGCCAGCGGCGCGCCGCCGCCGCCGTCGGCGTGACCGCGGCCCGGCGGCACGTCCTGCTCTGCGCCGACCAGACCAACCCGAAGTGCTGCGAACGCGAGCGCGGCCTCGCCGCCTGGGCCTATCTGAAGCGCCGGCTGCGCGAGCTGGGGCTCTCGGAGCAGGGCGGGGTGCTGCGCACCAAGGCCAACTGCCTGCGGGTCTGCGAAGGCGGGCCCGTCGCCGTCGTCTACCCGGAGGGGACGTGGTACCGCGCGTGCGATCCGCCGGTCCTCGAGCGGATCATCCAGCGGCATCTGATGGCAGGCGGCGTGGTCGAAGAGGCGCGCATCCTCACGCATCCGTTGCGGCCGGAGGGGCCCTCGGGCGATCCGCCGCGCTGAGTCCGGCGTGCGTCTCCTTCTCCCGCCCGCCGACCGCGGGAGGGCCGCAACGTCCCGCCAATTGTGTACCCGTCGGAGAGCAACGCCGACATCGTTGGCGAACGATGGTTGCCCTCACGGGTGTGCCGGTCCCGGGCAGCGCACCCGAGGTTGCCGCGCGAAACGGAACAAGCCCTTGCCTTGGAGTAATTTACAGCTTGTTCGGTTGCCGTGGGGCAGAGTTGGCGCGCCGATTGCATGAGCAATTGACATCCGTCGTCCGGGTGTCGCGACGCGGCGAGCCGGGCGAACGTCACCTCTACAAGCCTCACGTGCCGTGGCCGGCCGGTAGTCAATCGGCGGCGCCACGGCCTGCATCCGCCCGTGACCCACCCCCGACCCGGCCGGACCCGTCTCGAGACGGCGCCGCCGGGTCCTGCCTTGTACGCCCGGCGGCTCACGGGGGCGCGTTTGACAACCGCCGTGCCGCGTCGCTACCGTAGTCGCCGTCTCTTCATCCTCAGTCTCGTGTCTCATGCAACGAGCCGAATCATGACCATCAGCGGCGTGCTCGCCCCCATTCCGACCCCGTTCGCCGACGACGAGACGATCGACCTCGGCGCCTGGCGCGCCAACGTCGATCGCTGGATGGATACCCCGCTGCGCGGGCTCGTGGTGCTCGGGTCGACCGGCGAGGCGCCGCTCGTCGACGACGACGAGGCGGATCGGCTGATTCGCGAGGCTCGCGGGCGGGTGCCCGGCGACCGCCTGCTGCTCGCGGGCACCGGCCGCCAGTCGACCCGCGCCGCCATCGCCGCCGCCCGGCGGGCGGCGGACGCCGGGGCCGACGGCGTGCTCGTCCGCACGCCGTCCTACTTCAAGAAGCAGCTCACCACCGAGGCGTTCGTGCGCCATTACGCGGCGCTGGCCGATGCGTCGCCGGTGCCCGTCGTTCTGTACAACTTCTCGGCCCTCACCGGCGTCACCCTGCCGGTCGACGCGGTCGCCCGACTCGTCGATCACCCGAACATCGTGGGGTTGAAGGAGTCGGGCCCCGACATGGGCTACGTCGGCGACCTCATCGGCGTGGCCGGTGACGGCTTCAGCGTTCTCGTCGGGTCGGCGCCGACGTTCTATGCCAGCCTCGCGCTCGGCGCGAGCGGCGGCATCCTGGCCCTCGCCTGCGCGATCCCGGACGCCTGCGTGCGGATCTACGAGCACATGGCGTCCGGCCGCCACGAGGAGGCGCGCGCCCTGCAGCGGCAGGTGGTCCCGCTCGCCCGGCTGCTGACCACCAGGCACGGCATCCCGGGGTTGAAGGCGGCCCTCGACGAGCTCGGCTACGTGGGGGGGCGGCCCCGGCGGCCGCTGGCGCCGGTCGGTCCTGACGCGGCGCGGGAGATTCGCCGGCAGATCGAGCAGCTCTCGGCCACGCCGGCGGGCGCGTGAGCCCGCGCCCGGGCGCCGGGGGACCCAGCGGAACGGCTCGCCGCGGACTCGGGGCCCGACGAGCGCCACCGGTCGAGGTCGTTCGGGGCCTGCGACTCCTTCGCGTGGCCCGCCGTTCTGCCCGGACGTTACAGCACGCGCCGGGCGCCGAGGAAGCGGCTCGCCCAGTACTGCGAGCTCAGGCGCTCGACCCGGACCTTCCCCCGCCTCGCCGGCGCGTGGACGAACCGATCGGCGTCGAGGGCCAGCGCCACGTGCGACGGCCCCTCGGAGATGGTCTCGAAGAACAGCAGGTCGCCCGGACGGATCGCGTTGCGGTCGATCCGCTCGCCGACCCGGTACTGGTCGGCGGCGACCCGCGGCAGCGCCATGCCGTGGCGGCTGAAGACGTAGTGGGTGAATCCGCTGCAGTCGAACCCGCGCGGGGTGCTTCCGCCCCATCGGTACGGCGCCCCCAGATACTCGAGGGCGGTGGCGGTGAGCGCGTCGGGCGCGGGCCGGCCCCCGGCCCCGGGCATCGGCAGGTCGGCCGGGGCGAGGTGAGGTCTGGGGAACGGTTGGGGCGTCGCGCCGGGGCGTATCGCGCATCCGGCGAGGACGAGAAGCAGCGGACACCAGACGAAGCGGCCCATCGTTTCCCTTGTCGGCGCCTCTCTCCGGGGCGGATAGAGGAGCGACCGCGATGGTGCCATAACTCGTTACGCGGCAAGACTTTAGTAGATTGAGCGGCTTGACACGAAGCGCCGGACTCGGGCACAATCGACTTTTTGGGCTCGCGAGCCGGAACGGTGCGGTACCCATGGAGCACACTCTGCTGCTCAATGCGACCTACGAACCGTTGAAGGTCGTCGACTGGCGGCGTGCGATCAGGCTCTGGTGTCAGGGCAAGGTGGAGGTGCTCTCGGTCTACGACCGGGAGGTGCGCTCGGTGTCGTTGACGGTGAAGCTGCCCTCGGTGATTCGGCTGCTGAACTACATCACCATCAAGCGCCACTTCAATCTGGTGCCGTTCTCGCGCGCCAACATCTATGCCCGCGACGATCACGTGTGCCAGTACTGCGGCCGGGGGTTCCCGCCCGCCGACCTGACCTTCGATCACGTCGTTCCGGTGCGCTACGGCGGGCGCAAGGACTGGGAGAACATCGTCACGTCCTGCGTGTCGTGCAACCGGCGGAAGGGCGGGCGCACGCCCGCCGAGGCCGGCATGCGGGTCATCCGGTCGCCCCGGCGCCCGCTGCGGCCCGCGACCGTGCGCATCGCCGTCGGCCTGCGCGACACGCCCGCGAGCTGGCGGGATTACCTCTATTGGAACGTCGAGCTGGATCCGGCGTAGGCGGCCCAGCGGCGTCGCCGCGGGCCGCCGGCCGTCCGCTCCCGCCGCCGTCGATGACTCAGGCGTCCAGCCCCAGAATCACTTCCGTGAATCCGCCGGCGGCGGTCGCCGGGGGACGGATCGCCGTCCTCGGACCCGGCGTCGGGGGAGACGGCCGCCGATGGCCGGAGGTGTGGGTCGGCGACCATCCCGCGCAGGTCGTGTACACGGGCAGGGACAGGGTCGCCTGCCTGGTTCCACCGGAAGCGGCGGGCGGCTCGCTGCCCGTGCGGCTCGGCACCGCACCCGGCGAGACGGCCCGGCTGGAGGTCGGCGCGCAGGTCGCTACCGGCGTCCACCAGGTGGACAGCCCGGTCATCGACGCCGGCGGGACCCTGTTCCTGACCTACAGCGGGACCCGCGGGGAGTCGGCGCCGGTGTCGGTGTTCCGGCTCCGGCGGGACGGCTTTCGCGAGCCGTTCGTGACCGGCATCACCAACCCGACCTCTCTCGCCCTCGATCCCCTCGGCCGGCTGTTCGTCTCGAGCCGCTTCGACGGCGCGGTGTTCCGGGTCGATGCCGACGGGCAGCGCAAGCAGCTGGCGGCGGAGCTCGGGGTGGCCTGCGGGCTGGCGTTCGACGAGGCCGGCACGCTGTTCGTCGGCGACCGGTCCGGCACCATCTTCAAGGTCACGCGGTCGGGCGAGGTGTCGCCGTTCGCCAGCCTCCCGCCCAGCGTGGCCGCGTTCCATCTCGGCATGGCCCCTACCGGCGATCTCTACGTGACGGCGCCGACGCTGGCCACCCGTGATGCGGTGTACCGCATCGACCCGGCGGGGGTCGTCACCACCGTGCACCGGGGGTTCGGCCGGCCCCAGGGCCTGGCTTTCGACCTTCGGGGCACCCTTCACGTGGTCGAGGCCCTGGCCGGGGCGAGCGGCCTCTACCGCGTCCGGGGGGCCGACGAGGCCGAGCAGGTCGTCGCCGCCCCGTCTCTGGTCGGCGTCGCCTTCGACCGGCACGGCGGCGCGGTGGTGGCTTCCGACGATCGGGTCTACCGATTCGAGCGCCTGCCCGAGCCCGCCGGGGCGTGATAGCATCAGGGGTTGGGGCCGCGCCCGCGACGGCGGCCGGGCGCGGCCCGACGGGGCTGATCACGGCGATGGCTCACGATCGCATCGAGGTACGGGGAGCCCGCGTCCACAACCTGAAGAGCATCGACGTCAGTCTGCCGCGCGACCGCTTCGTCGTCGTGACCGGGCTGTCGGGGTCGGGCAAGTCGTCGCTGGCCTTCGACACGATCTACGCCGAGGGGCAGCGGCGGTACGTAGAGTCGCTGTCGGCCTATGCCCGCCAGTTCCTCGAGCAGGTCGAGAAGCCCGACGTCGACCTGATCGACGGCCTCTCGCCCGCAATCTCCATCGAGCAGAAGACCACCGGCTCGAACCCCCGCTCCACCGTCGGGACCGTCACCGAGATCTACGACTACCTGCGCCTGCTGTTCGCCAACGTCGGCGTGCCCCACTGCCCGCGGTGCGACCGGCCGATCACCCGGCAGTCGGTCGACCGCATCGTCGAGATGGTGCTGGGCGGCCCGACCGACGAGCGCATCAACGTGCTCGCCCCGATCGTGCGCGGCCGGAAGGGCGAGTTCCGGAAGGACCTCGCGGCCCTCCGGGCCCGGGGCTTCGCGAAGGTGCGAATCGACGGGCGGGTCCGCTCCCTCGAGGAGGACATCAGGCTCGAACGCCGCCGAAACCACGACGTCGCGGTGCTCGTCGACCGGCTCGTGGTCCGCGCCGGCGTGGAGCGGCGCCTGCGGAACGGCATAGAGCTGGCGCTGGGCCTCGCCGACGACGTCGTGATCATCAACACCCTGGAGGGCGGCGACCGGCTGTTCTCGCGGCGGCTCGCGTGCGTGCAGTGCGGCGTCAGCGTACCCGAGATCACGCCTCGCGTGTTCTCGTTCAACTCGCCGCAGGGCGCCTGCCCGGAGTGCCAGGGCCTCGGCGCCGTCGACGACTTCGACCCCGCCCGCATCGTGCCGGACGGCTCGAAGTCGCTGCTGGAGGGGGCGATCGCGCCGTGGGCCGACGGCGACGCGAAGCTGGTCCGCGAGGCGCTCTCGGGGCTGAACCGACACTTCGGCATCGATCTCGATACGCCGTTCGACCGGCTTCCCCGCCGGCACCGCGACAGCCTGCTGCACGGCCCCCGCGCCTCCGCGCCGCAACCCGAGGAGGGTGGAGCCCGGCGCGGCGGTCGTCGGCGCGACCCGTTCGGGCGCGACTTCGAGGGGATCCTGCCCAACCTGCGGCGCCGGTACGACACGGGAACGTGGGCCGAGCAGGAGCTGCTCGAGCCGCTCCGCTCGCTGCAGGCCTGCCCCGCCTGCGAGGGCGAGCGCCTGCGGCCCGAGAGCCGGGCGGTGCGCGTGAAGGGACGCACCATCGCCGAGTACACCGGGCTGCCGCTGGCCGAGGCCGACGCGGCGCTGGCCGCCATCGAGCTGTCGGGCCGCGAGGAGTTGATTGCCGGCCGCGTGCTCCGCGAGATCCGCGACCGGTTGCGGTTTCTCACCGATGTCGGCGTCGGCTACCTGACGCTGGCCCGGAGCGCGGCCACCCTGTCGGGGGGCGAGGGGCAACGCATCCGGCTCGCCACCCAGATCGGCGCCAACCTCACCGGCGTGCTGTACGTGCTCGACGAGCCTTCCATCGGCCTGCACCAGCGGGACAACCGGCTGCTGCTGTCGACGCTGGGGCGGCTGCGCGATCTCGGGAACACGGTGGTGGTGGTCGAGCACGACGAGGAGACCATTCGGGCCGCCGACTACGTGGTCGATCTCGGGCCGGGGGCCGGGGTCCACGGCGGAGAGGTGATGTTCCAGGGGACCCCGGCGGAGTTGACCGCGAACGGGCATCCGTCGATGACCGGGCGCTATCTTCGGGGCGAGCTCGGCATTCCCGTCCCCCGCGCCCGCCGTCCCCCGCTCCGGGGGGGCCTGGTGATCCGGGGCGCGCGGGCCAACAACCTCAAGAACGTCGACGTGGCCATCCCCCTCGGGCTGTTCAACGTGATCACCGGGGTGAGCGGCTCCGGGAAGTCGACCCTCGTCAACGACATCCTGTACCGGGCCCTCGCCCGCGACCTCTATCGCGCCACCGCGCCGCCCGGTGCCCATCGGCGCATCGACGGCGCCGACCTGGTGGACAAGGTCATCCAGATCGATCAGAGCGCCATCGGCCGCACGCCACGTTCGAACGCCGCCACCTACACCGGACTCTTCACCCTCATCCGCGAGCTGTTCGCGATGCTCGCCGAGGCGCGGGCCCGCGGCTACCGGCCCGGGCGGTTCTCGTTCAACGTCAAGGGCGGCCGCTGCGAGGCGTGCCAGGGGGGCGGGGTGAAGGCCATCGAGATGCACTTCCTGCCCGACGTCTACGTCACCTGCGAGCAGTGCAAGGGACGCCGATACAACCGGGAGACGCTGGAGGTCCGGTACCGCGGGGCGTCCATCGCCGACGTGCTGGAGCTGACCGTCGACCAGGCGCTGCCCCTGCTCGAGAACGTGCCCGCCGTCGCCGCGAAGCTGCGCACCCTGCTGGACGTCGGCCTGGGCTACATCGCGTTGGGGCAGTCGGCCACGACGTTGTCCGGGGGCGAGTCGCAGCGGGTCAAGCTGGCCAAGGAGCTGTCGCGCCGGAGCACCGGCCGCACCGTCTACATCCTCGACGAGCCGACGACCGGACTCCACTTCGAGGACACCCGAAAGCTGCTCGACGTGCTGCAGAAGCTGGTCGACCAGGGCAACACCGTCGTCGTGATCGAGCACCAGCTCGACGTCGTCAAGAGCGCCGATCACGTCATCGACCTCGGCCCGGGCGGCGGCGAGAGCGGCGGCCGTCTGGTGGCGGCGGGAACGCCGGAGGAGGTCGCGGCCGAGTCCGCGTCGGCCACCGGCCGATGCCTGGCGGAGCTGTTCGCCTCGTGAGCCGGTCCTCGGGCCGTCGCCCTCGCGGGAGGCCGCGCCGTTCGTGAGCCGGTCCTCGTCGGGCCGCCGTCGCCTTCGCGGGAGGAGCGCGCCGCCGCGGCAGCCGAAGGCAGCGGCTTCGCCGGCCGGGCCGCCGCGTGCGTGACAGATGTGTTACCGTGACGGAGGATCAGTCGTGCATGAAATCGCGGCACGTGCCGATAACCGGTTCAGTGGAACGCCCTGGACGGTGCCCTGTCTTCGTCGGTCGTTCGCTCCCGCCCCCCTGGAGGTCGCCGCTCCGTGACTGATTTTCAGCACACCGTCCGACGTTCCGTCTCCTGCACCGGGATCGGGCTGCATTCCGGCCGGAAGGTCACGCTGTCGCTGCGGCCCGCCGTGGCCGGGAGCGGCATCCGTTTCCGCCGCGCCGACCTCGACGGCGTCGAGATATCCGCGACCGTGGACAACGTCGACCGGCTGCACTATGCCACCGGGCTGTCGCGAAACGCCGAGACCGTGCGGACCGTCGAGCACCTGCTGGCGGCGCTGATCGGCCTCGGCGTGGACAACGTGGTCGTCGAGCTCGACCAGCCGGAAGTGCCGATCATGGACGGCAGCGCCGCCTCGTTCGTGTACCTGCTGCACGAGGCGGGACTTCGCCGGCTGGCCGCGCCGCGGCGCTATCTCAAGGTGCTCCGGCCGGTGTCGCTGTCGCGCGGGGACAAGCGCATCGCGCTGTACCCGTCGGACCACTTCAAGGTGTCGTACAGCATCAGCTTCGACCACCCCCTGCTCCGGCACATGAGCCGCACCCTCACCGTGACGGAGGCGTCGTTCGTCGACGAGATCGCGCCGGCCCGCACCTTCGGGTTCCTCAAGGAGGTCGAGATGCTCCGCCGGAAGGGCCTCGCCCTCGGGGGCTCGCTCGAGAACGCGGTGGTGCTGGGCGACACCGGGATCCTGAACAGCCGGTTGCGTTTCGAGGACGAGTTCGTCCGCCACAAGATTCTCGACGCGATCGGAGACCTCGCCCTGGTGGGCCATCCCGTCATCGGTCATCTCGTCGCGCACCGGGGCGGCCACGGATTGCATACCGCCTTCGCGGAGAAGATCCTGCGCGAGTCGGACGCATGGCGGATCGTCGAGTCGCCGGGGCTCGAGGACGCGCCCGCCGCGGCAGTCGCCGCCGAGGCGCCCGACTTCGTCACCCGCTGACCCGCCGCCCGGCTGGCGCCCGGCTTCAGGGGTTCCCGGTGACCTTCCGCACGTACGCGCCCAGACGCTCGTTCTCGTAGGTCACGGTATTGAGGAAGAGGCTCTCGGCGAGGTAGTCGCGCCGTTCCTCCTCGGTCATCTGATCGAGCAGGTGGGCGATCTCGCGGACGGTGTCCTCGAACGTGCGATCGAGGGCGTAGCGGGTGTTGAGCTCCTTGTACAGCGTCTCCAGCATTGCCAGCAGATCACCGTCGAGCGGCAGCGCAATCCCGCTGGTCGTCGTGATGCTGCGCATGTCACACCCCGAAGGCGGCGAGCGCATCGGGCTCGTCGCCGTGGATCTCGATGAAGTGCTGGGCCCCGGTCATCGTCAGCATCGTCTCGACGCGCTTCTGGACCCTCGCCAGCTTCAGCGTTCCGCCCGCCGCCGACGACTTTCGGTACAGATCCATCAGGCACCCGATGGAGGCGCTGTCGACGTAGACGACCGGCGACAGATCGATGAGGACGTTGTGGGCGCCGCCCTCGATCATCGTCGTGACCGCGTCCGCGAACGTCGGCAACAGGGGGTACACCAGCCGCTCCTCGCCGACGCGGACGATGGCGACGTTGCCGTTCTGTTCGGTGGTGAGCTTCATGGGTCGCTCCTGGCAGCCCGCGGCGGACGCCCCGCTTCGGGCGGCGGCGCCTCCCGCCTGACTGCGTTGTTCGGACGGACCGCGTGGCCGGTCCGCGGTTGCCGCATGTCCGCCATCGCCCTCCTCACGCCTTGTCAGGCTCCGGGCGCCGTTCGCCCGCCGCCGCCGCGGGCGATCCGCCGGGGCCCTCCGGGCGCCGTGCATCGCGGTGCTTCGCCCCCGGTTGCCGGCCGCGGGCCCGGGCGCTCTGTGCCTCGGCCTCGGAGGTCAGGCGGCGAATCTGCCGGGCCAGCTCGTGCCGGCCGCGGTTGATCCGTGACTTCACGGTACCCTCGGGGAGGTCGAGCGTCCGCGCGATCTCCCGGTAGGACCGCTCCTGGATGTCGCGCATGAGGACCGCCGTGCGCAGGGTGTCGGGCAGCAGCTCGAGCGCCGTGCGCAGCAGCGTCCGTCGGTCGCTCCGTTCCAGGGCGGTCAGGGGGTCCGGTTCCCGGCTGACGGGCGACGCGTCCTCCGCGTCCACGCTGCGGTCCACCAGCTCGCGCTCCTTCCGGACGCTGCGGTAGTGGTCGATGCACAGGTTGCGGCTGACGCTGATGAGCCACGTCTGGAAGTTGGCGCGCCGGTCGAACGTACCGAGGGCCCTGAAGATCTTCAGGAATATCTCCTGGGTGAGGTCCTCGGCGACGTCGTGGCGGCCCACGAACTTGTAGGCGACGTTGAAGACCCTGCGCCAGTGCTGCGTGACTATCCGGTCCCAGGCGCGCTCGTCTCCCGCGAGGCACCTTTCAATCAGCTCGTCGATCGACTCGGATGGGGAGGGTGCGGAGCTCGCGAGCATGGGTGGCTGGAGGGCCGGCGAAAGGCGGATCGCCGGAGTATAGCGACGGCGCCGGGGGCGGTCAATGCGGGTCCGATCGAGCGCTTCCGGCCGCCGGGTCGGACGGGGGGCGGTGCGGGGCCCGCCGCCGTGCCGTACAATGCGCCATCCATGTCGGGATTCGTTCAGAGCCGCGGCCGGGGGTGGGAATGCGACGGCGTGTCGTTGGCCGCGATCGCGGCCGAGGTCGGAACGCCCGTCTACGTCTACAGCGCGGCGGCCATTCGCGAACGGGTGCGTGGTTTCCGCGCCGCCCTCGACCCGTGGCCGCACGCCGTGCACTACGCGCTGAAGGCCAACTCCAACCTCGCGGTGGTCGAGGAGGTCCGGGCCGCCGGCGGCCTCGTGGACGCCAACTCGGGGGGGGAGATCGAGGTTGCCCTGCGGGCCGGCTTCGCCCCCGGGGACATCGTCTTCACGGGCGTGGGAAAGGCCCCGGCGGAGCTGGACCGGGCGGTCGAGCTGGGGGTCAAGGCGATCAACGCCGAATCGGCGGGCGAGCTGGAACGGATATCGTGCGCGGCGCGGCGGCGCGGCACCACGGCGCGCGTCGCGCTTCGCGTCAACCCGGACATCGCCGCCGACAGCCATCCCCACATCTCCACCGGTCTCAGCCGGCACAAGTTCGGGGTCGGGATCGGCGACGCGCGGGCCGTCGTGCGCGATGCCGCCCGGCGCGCGGGGCTGCGCTTCACCGGGCTCCACGTCCACGTCGGCTCCCAGATGCTCGGGCTCGCACCGCTGCGCCGGGCGGCGGCCGCGGTGGTCGAGCTCGCCCGCGAGCTGGCCGGCGACGGCGTGAGGCTGGAGCACCTGGACCTCGGCGGCGGGCTGGGCATCGCCTACGACGGGGCCGGCGGCGAGCAGCCGCCGCCGGTGGAAGCCTACGCGGCGGCCCTCGTCGAGGCGGTGCGGCCGACGGGGTTGAACCTGATCGTCGAGCCGGGCCGCGCCATCGTCGGCCCCGCGGGGGTCCTGTTGGCCTCGGTGGTCGACGTGAAGCCGCGGGCCGACGGGACCTGGTTCGTGGTGCTCGACGCCGGCATGAGCGAGCTGATGCGGCCGGCCCTCTACGGCGCGTACCACCGGATCGACCTCGTGGAGGGGTGCGAGGCCGACGTGGTGACCTGCGACGTCGTGGGCCCGATCTGCGAGTCGTCGGACGTCTTCGGGGTCGAGCGGCGGCTGCCGTTGCCCGCGGTGGGCGCGCTGGTGGCCGTGTTCGACGCCGGCGCCTATGGATCCGCCATGGCATCCAACTACAATCGGCATCCGTTGCCGGCCGAGGTCATGGTCGACGCATCGGGCTGGCGGGTGGTGCGCCGCCGGCAGACGATGGACGAGCAGCTCGCCGGCGAGGTGGCGGTGCCGGCGCCGCTCGGGTCTCCGCCCTAGGAGTTTGCGCAGTGGAACGGCGCGGACTCCTGCAGGGTTGGTTGGGCGCCCAGCGGAGCCGAAGGCGACGATGGGCGGGCTGGAACGGCGCTGCCTCCAGAGGGGGGCAGACTCACCGGCGGGCCGGCAGGGCGCCCGGCGGAGTCGACGGGGACGTGGGCGGGCCAGGTGCGGCGGAATCGCGCAGAGCTGCCGGCCGGGCCGGTCGGCGGGCGGGTCGGCAGGGTTGCGGCGCGGCGAGGCGGCGACGCGAGGGGAAGCGTCGATGGGCGGGGCGGGGGAGCCGCCGGCCCGGATGGGGACGATGTGCCGATGCTGATTGCGCTGGAGGGACTCGATCAGGCGGGAAAGGAGACGCAGGGGCAGCTCCTGCGCGACGGGCTGCGGGCCGAGGGACGGCGCGCCCGGCTCGAGTCGTTCCCCGACTACGGCACCTCCATCGGGGAGGAGATCGCCCGCGCGCTGCAGGGCGAACGCGACTACGGCTCCGACGTCATGCAGCTCCTCTACGTCGCCAACCGCTACGAGCGCAAGGCGGACCTGCTGCGGTGGCTCGAGGCGGGCATCATCGTCATCTGCGACCGCTACGTCGCCTCCGGCGTGGCCTACGGCGAAGCGCAGGAGCTGGACGTCGAGTGGCTCCGCCAGATGCAACGGTTCCTGCCCCCGCCCGACGTGACCTTTCTCCTCGACATTCCCCCGGAGCTCGCGGCGACCCGGAAGTCGATCGGGCTCGACCGCTACGAGCGCGACCTCGCCCTCCTCACCCGGGTCCGGGCCAGCTACCTGCGCCAGGCGGAGCAGGACGGCTGGATCCGGGTGGACGGCAGCCGGGCCAGGGCCGAGGTCGCCGACGAGATAATGGCCGCGCTCGGCGAACGGCTCGCGCCGGCGTGAGGGCCCGCACCTCCAGGGCCGAGGTTGCGGACGCGATCATGGCCGCGCTCGGCGAACGGCCCGCGCCGGCGTGAGGGCCCGCACCTCCAGGGCCGAGGTTGCGGACGCGATCATGGCCGCGCTCGTCGAGCGGCTCGCGCCGGCGTGAGGGCCCGCACCTCCAGGGCCGAGGTTGCGGACGCGGTCATGGCCGCGCTCGGCGAGCGGCTCGCGCCAGCGTGAGGGCCCGCACCTCGCGGGCCCCGGCCCGCCGGAGGACGCGGGCGCAGGCATCGAGCGTGGCCCCCGTCGTGGTGACGTCGTCGACGAGCAGCACGCACGCGCCCTCGACCGCCGTCCCGCCCGACCGGCCGAACCGGCGGGCCGGGGCGAAGGCCCCCCGCACGTTGGCGCGGCGGCGTCCCGCCGGGAGCTCCGTCTGCGGCGCGGTGGCCCGGATGCGCCGCAGCGCGCCGACGACCGGAGGCCCGAGCTGAACGGCCAGCTCCGCCGCCTGATTGAAGCCCCGCGCCCGCTGCCGCCGCGGGTGCAGCGGCACCGCCACCACGCAGTCTGCGCCGGCCAGTATTCCTGCCCCGGACTCCCGCATCAGCCCGCCCAGACGAGGCGCGAGCGTATGCCGTTGCTCGTACTTGAGGACGTGCACGAGCCCGCGCAGGGTTCCCTCGTAGGGCCCGACCGCTCGCCGACGGGATATGAGCGCGTGCGGGCGCCGGCAACGACGGCAGAGCGCGGTCGCGGCGTTCGCCGGCGCCCCGGCGGGCGTCGGAGCGCCGCAACGGTCGCAGACCGGTGGGGTGATGCGGGGCACGGCGCGCCAGCACGTCGCGCAGACGGGGCCGCGGGTGGGCGCGTCGAGCACGGCCCCGCACACCGCGCACGCCGGGGCCAGGAGCACCGCGAGCAGGGCGTCGACGCCCTGCCGCCCCGCCTCCGCCATCCGGCGCGCGACGCGGGCCGCATCGCGGGCGAGCCCGGGGCGGAGCGAGCGCCCCGCCGTCGCGCGGTCACACCCCCCGGCGGACGGCGCTACGCCGCAGCCGCACGAGCGCGCAGAAACGCCGGACGTCCGGGGTGAACAGCGGTTGCACCCCCCGGCGGGCGGCGTTGCCCCGGAGCCGCACGAGCGCGCAGAAACGTCGGATGTCCGGGGTGAACGGGGGTTACACCTCCCGGCGGACGGCGTTGCCCCAGAGCCGCTCGAGCGCGTAGAAACGTCGGGTGTCCGGGGTGAACACATGGACGATGAAGTCGAAACAGTCGATGAGCACCCAGTTGGCCCCCGTGTAGCCCTCGACGCTCGCCGGCCGTACCCCGAGCGTCTTGAGCCGGCCGAGAACGCCGTCGACGATCGCGGTGACCTGCCGCGGGCTCCGGCCCGAGCAGATCAGGAAGTGGTCGGTGAAGGCGTCGGACCCCCGCAGGTCGAGAACCAGCAGATCCTCCGCCTTTCGGTCCCGCGCCGCCTCGACCGCGTGGCGTAGCGGCTCGGGCAGCGGTTCCGCCGTCGTGCCGTGCGCGGCGGCCTCGTGGTCAGTCATGCAACTTTCTCGCCATCGGGTCGCGCGTAGAGCCGACGTCGTTCGATGTACTCGGCCACCGGCGCGGGCACGCGTTCCCCGAGCGGGCGTCCGTTCGCCAGGCGCACGCGGATGTCGGTCGACGAGATGTCCGGCGTGTCCGCGTCCACCAGGAACACGACGGGCGTTCGCAGAGTCTCGTCGGCCCGGGGGGCCGCGTCGCCGGTGACCACCCGCAGGCGCGGCCGCAGGGACGGGAGGGCGCCGGGGAGCGAGGCCACCGGGTATCCGGGCCGGGAGACGACCACGAAGTGGGCGGCGTCGAGCAGGCGCGGGTAGTCGTGCCAGGAGGCGATGTCGGCGAAGGCGTCGGCCCCGACGATGAAGAACAGGGACGTGCAGGGGTGCCCCCGCTCGCGCAGCCGGTGCAGGGTCGTCGCGGTGTAGGAGGGCTCTTCGGCGGTCAGCTCCAGGTCGCACGGCTCCAGGCACGGGTCGTCCTGCACGGCGAGGGACACCATGGCCAGCCGGTCGGCGCCGCTGGCACGGGCCGGTCGCTTCCGGTGGGGCGAGAGCCTCGAGGGCAGCATGAGCACGCGTTCGAGCCGCAGGCGCCG
The DNA here is from genome assembly GCA_965207675.1 of Vicinamibacterales bacterium. Classification (GTDB taxonomy): domain Bacteria; phylum Acidobacteriota; class Vicinamibacteria; order Vicinamibacterales; family UBA8438; genus JAJEEA01. The sequence goes on along the minus strand of CBDBMY010000009.1, from coordinate 526,947 downwards.
TCGCGCCAGCGCGGCGGTGGCGAGATGACCATGGTGAACGGGATCGAATCGTCCTCCCAGGATGCCGATGCGCGGCGGTGTTGCACTCATTCGCGTGCCGCCCGCCCATCGTCGCCCGACGGCTCTGCCGGGCGCCCAACCGACCCTCGGGGAGTCCCACCCGTTCTACCGCGAGGGTGCCCGGCCCCGGCTTCGCTGCCGCCGTCCGAGTCCCGGAAGCGGGTCCAGACCGCCTCGAGGAGGCCGGCGACTCCTTCTCCGGTGACCCCGGAGATCGCGTGGAGGTCGACCCCGCGGCGTCGCACGTGGGTGCGGAGCCGTTCGAGCCGGTCGGGTTCGTCGAGCGCATCGACCTTGTTCGCCACGACGACCTGCGGCTTGTCCGACAGTCGTCTCCGGACCCCGTTGCCGGCGCCGGTCTCGTCGAAGGAGGCGAGCTCCCGGCAGACGACCTCGAAGTCCTCGCAGGGGTCCCGCCCGCCGAGCGACGAGACGTCGACCAGGTGCACGAGGACGCGGGTGCGTTCGAGGTGCGCCAGGAACCGGTCTCCGAGACCGTGCCCGGCGTGGGCCCCCGCGATCAGGCCGGGGACGTCGGCGACCACGAAGCTCCGGTCGTCGCCGAGGTCGACCACGCCGAGGTTGGGGCTCAGGGTGGTGAAGGGATAGTCCGCGATCTTCGGTCGGGCAGCCGAGATGCGGGCGATCAGCGTGGACTTCCCGGCGTTCGGGCAACCGACCAGTCCCACGTCGGCGAGAAGCCTGAGCTGGAGTCGCAGCTGGCGCTGCTCTCCCGGCCGGCCGGGCTCCGTGCGCCGCGGGGCCTGGTTGGTCGCGCTCACGAAGCGACGGTTGCCGCGGCCCCCGCGCCCCCCGCGGGCCACAATCACGCGCTGTCCCGGCTCGACGAGGTCCGCCAGCTCCACGAGCGTATCGTCACGGTGCTCGAAGGCGACGGTGCCCGCCGGGACCTCGAGCTGCAGGTCCCGGCCGTTGCGGCCGGTGCGGGTGGACCCGCTGCCGTGGGCGCCGCGCTGGGCGACGTAGGTCGGATGGAAACGGTAGTTGACGAGCGTGTTCAGGTGAGAGCTGCCGACCAGGTACACCGAACCGCCGTTGCCGCCGTCACCGCCGTCGGGACCCCCACGGGGCGCCGACTTCTCGCGACGAAAGCTCAGGCACCCGTGACCGCCGTCACCGGCGGTCACGTGGATGTCGACCTCGTCGACGAACATGCCTGAAGGAGCTCGGTTCCCGGCGGTCGGTTTGCGAGTGCCCGTGTTCGCGGGGGCGGCGGGTATCCGGCCCTCAGGACTCCAGCGGCAACACGCTGATGGCCCGCCCTCGGCTGCCGTGGTCCTCGAACCGCACTCGGCCGGCGATCTTGGCGAAGAGCGTGTCGTCCTTGCCGAGGCCGACGTTGAGGCCGGGCCGGAACCGCTGTCCGCGCTGCCGCACGAGGATCGAGCCGCCGGTGACGATGTTGCCGTCGAAGCGCTTCACTCCCAGACGCTGGGCGTTGCTGTCACGGCCGTTCCGCGAGCTGCCTTGTCCCTTCTTGTGCGCCATGACTGCCTCAGTCGGAATCGGAGATGTCGCTGATGCGGATCCTGGTGAGATCGGTGCGATGCCCGCGGGTGCGCCGCATCCCCTTGCGCCGCTTGTGTCGGAACACCCGGATCTTCGGCCCGCGGTCGTGGGAGTCGACGAACCCGGTGACGGTCGCCCCGGAGACGGTCGGGTCTCCGGCCGTGACCGAGCCGTCGTCCCGCCCGACCAGCAGCACCTGGTCGAACGTGACCGTCTCTCCGGGCTCCCCGCCGATGCGGTCGATATCGAGAACCTGCCCCGGCTCCACCCTGTACTGGTGTCCGGAGGCTTGAATGATGGCGTACACGCGCTGGACCTCTCGTTCGTGTCAGGAGGCGCTTGGGACGCCTCGGTACCAGCCATTCAGGGTACTCGGCGCCGACGCGTCTGTAAAGCTGCCCCCGGCACACTGCCGTGTCGACGCCTGCCGCGCGGGGAGTTCAGGGCCGGGGTAAGGCTCCCGACACCACGGCAAACCTCACCGCGTCGCAGTCTGCCGCGCAGGAGTTTCGCGCCAGCGAGACTCCCAATGCGATCGCAGGCCTCCTCGCAGCCCGCCGCGCAGGAGTTTCGCGCCAGCGAAACTCCCAACGCGACCGCAGGTCGCGCCGTCAGCGGAGGAGCGTGCGGGTTCCCCGTACGCTCTGCGTGCTGAACGCCCCGAGCACTGACGGCAGCAGCCGGTCCATCAACTCGAAGTAGGACGACAGGGCGGGGGTGTTCTGCGACGCGTCGTAGAGGACCTCCTCGCGGTGACGCTCGGTGTAGAGCGTCGACCCGGTGGAGCCGTCGATGAAGATGAACTTCGGGCTCAGGACGAAGCCGCGGCGGTCCCGGTAGGTGCGGACCGGCACGGTGCGGCGCCGCCCGAACGAGTCGTAGACCTCGCGCTGGCGCGTCTCCATGCCCGAACGGGCGTGCGGCGAGAAGTAGATGGTGCCCGTGAGGATGAGCGGATCCTGATACTCCTCGCCCAGATCGCGCCAGAAGCCGATGTCGGCGAAGATCGTCTCGTAGCTCTCCAGGTCTTCTTCGCTCATCGAGTCGTCGTCGTCGATGGGCTCGGCCTCGCCGGACCCCTCGGCCGGCTCGAAACCGTCGGGGACGGTGTCCGGCCCGCCGCCCTGCTCGGCCGCGATCTCGAGCAGAGGCAGGACGTCCGCGTCGACGACCTGCAGGTCCGAGTTTCGGCGGAGCTGACTTCGGAGCAGCCGCGCCGTCTCGAGGTTGGCGTCGACGTCGTCGGAGCCGCCGGAGACGAAGCCGGCGATGAGCACGCGCTGGAACCTGGAGATGTCCAGCTTCGGCGTCAGCGGCGTCTCGATGGCGACGTCGTAGAACGTCGTGCACCCGGCGAGCAGCCCGACACAACCGAGACTAGCGAGAGCTTTGGCTGACACGGTCACTCACTTCCAGGAAGAGATCGTAGTTCTGCTCGATGGCCAGGTTGTCCGGCGCCAGGTCGAGGGCCGTCTCGTACGCCTCGCGCGCCTGGTCCAGGAGCCCCTGCTGCTCGAAGGCGATGGCCAGGTTGTTCCAGGCCTCGGCGTAGGTCGGATCGATGTCGATGGCGCGCTCCCAGCGGAAGATGGCCTCGTTCCACAGGCCGCGCCTGGCCACCTCGATGCCGAAGTCGACCTGCGCCTGCGCCTCCGACCGGTCCTGGGCGCGGGGCACGGTCCCGCCGAGGGCGATGGCGAGGGCCAGTACGGCAAGTGTCGTTCGCATCCGCTCGAGTCCACTATAGCCAGTCGTCCACCGTCGGCGCAAGCCTGAGCGGCGGGAAGACCGGGACGCGGGCCGGCCCTGCGGCATGGCTGACCCGCGCTATACTGCGGGCAGGTCGGGCACGCCGGTTGCGCGTTGAACGCGGTCGGGGTGCCGTTCGCCGGGCGGGTCCGTCCGGGCGTCTCCTCCAGCTCGACGCTGCTTCAATCCGCGACGCGGTCGCGAGGGGGTCCTTGCGTTCCGCGCGGCGTGATCCGCGAGGGCCGCGGCGCCGCGGCCCCGGGAGGCGAGGACGATGACGCTCGACGACTGGGTTGCCCTGGCCATGCTCTGGTGGCGCGGCCGCGGTCGCCGCGCCATCGCGAGCTGGCTCTCGGACCCGCACGGCGCCGCGCGGCTCGGGGACGCGTCGGATGCCCCGCTCGCCGCCGTCGTCGGGGGAATCGCCCCCCGGCTGGCGAGCCCGGAGCGGCTGGCGGCGGCGCGGCACCGGGCCGAGGCCGCGATGGCCGTGGCGACGGCCGTCGGCATCGAGGCCGTGCCCTGGTCGGACTCGCGGTATCCGGCGCTGCTGGCCGCGATCGCCGACCCGCCCCCGGTCTTGTGGCTCCGCGGCGACGTGACCGCCCTGAACCCGCCGGCGGTCGCGATCGTCGGCTCCCGCGCGGGCACGGTGTATGCCTGCGAGGTCGGCCGCGGCCTGGGGGCCGATCTGGCGTCGCAGGGCGTCTGCGTGGTCAGCGGGCTGGCGCGGGGGGTCGATTCCGCCGCACACCGGGGCGTGCTCGCCGCGGGGGGGCGGACGATCGCGGTGCTGGGTTCCGGCGTCGACGTCGTGTATCCGCCCGAGCACGCGGGTCTCGCGGGGGAGATCGCCCGGAGCGGCCTGCTCGTGAGCGAGCTTCCGCCGGGCACCACTCCGCGTCCGGCGTACTTCCCGTTGCGCAACCGCCTCATCAGCGGCCTGTCCCGGGCGGTGGTCGTGGTGGAGGCTTCCGAGCGCAGCGGATCGCTGATCACCGCCCGGCTCGCGCTCGAGCAGGGGCGTGACGTGATGGCGGTGCCGGGAAACGTGCTGACCGGCCGCAACCGCGGGGCCCACGCGCTGCTCAAGGACGGCGCCCGCATCGTCGAGACCGCGGAAGACGTACTGGAGGAGATCGGCCTCGCGACCGCCGCCGCGGCCGGAGGGGCGGATTCGGCACGGTCTCGGGGCGCCGCCGGATGCCGGGACGCGCCCGATCCCGTCCTGCGCCACATGGACGCCGGAGAGGTCTACGGCATCGACGAGCTCGCCGCCCGAAGCGGCCTCGACAGCGCGGCGCTGCTCGCCCGGCTCACGGACCTCGAGCTCCGGGGGCGGGTCGCCAGGGCCGGCGCCGGCCGGTTCGTGCGGGCCGGGATGGTAACTTAGGACCGGATTCCGCGGGACGGCCCGGCGGGGCCGGCCGGGAGCGAAGCCGGTCCGCGCACGACGAAGGGCGGGGCGGGCCGCGGCGGTAGCGGGGGCGTCTCCGGGCCGGCGGCGGGCTGCGCCGCTCTCGACAGTCACCGTTCGAGTCGCGTTACAGTAGAGCCATGGCACGATCCCTGGTCATCGTCGAGTCGCCGGCCAAGGCGCGGACCATCAACCGCTATCTGGGTCCCGAGTTCCTCGTCAAGTCGAGCGTGGGGCACATCAGGGACCTCCCCGTCGGCGGCAAGGGCGGCGCCCGGGAACGGCGCCCGGCGGCGGGCGGCGGGAAGACCGCGAAGCGGCCGACCCCGGCCGAGCGCGAGCGGCAGGCGCGCCGTCAGCTCGTCCGCCGCATGGGCGTCGATCCGGACCGCGGGTGGCGCGCCCACTACGAGGTGCTGCCGGGCAAGGAGAAGGTCGTCGGCGAGCTCAAGCGGCTGGCCGGAAAGACCGACCCCGTCTATCTCGCCACCGACCTCGACCGCGAAGGGGAGGCGATCGCCTGGCATCTCCAGCAGGAGATGGGCGGCGACCCCGCCCGCTTCCGGCGGGTGGTGTTCAACGAGATCACACGCAACGCCATCCGCGAGGCGTTCGCGCACCCCAAGGCGATAGACGCGAACCGCGTGAACGCGCAGCAGGCGCGGCGGTTCCTCGACCGCGTGGTCGGCTTCGAGGTGTCCCCGCTGCTCTGGGCGAAGGTCGCCCGCGGCCTGTCGGCGGGCCGGGTGCAGTCGGTGGCGGTGCGGCTCGTGGTGGAGCGCGAACGGGAGATCCGTGCCTTCGAGCCCGAGGAGTACTGGGAGGTCTTCGCCGACCTGAGGCGCGCGGACGGCCGGGACCCCTGCCGCTTCCAGGTCGTCAAGGCCGACGGAGAGGCCTTCCGGCCGCGGAACCGGCGGGAGGCGGAGGACGCCCTCGCGCGCCTCGGCCCCGCGGCGTTCACGGTCGCAGGGGTCGAGAGCAAGCCGACGACGGCCCGGCCCGGCGCGCCGTTCATCACCTCGACCCTGCAGCAGGCCGCCTCGGCCCGCCTCGGCTTCGGGGTGCGGAAGACGATGACGCTGGCCCAGCGTCTGTACGAGGCCGGCCACATCACCTACATGCGCACCGACGCCACGACCCTTTCGCGCGACGCGGTGGCCGGCGTGCGCGACTACATCGGCTCGGCCTACGGCCCGAAGTACCTGCCGGCGCGCGCCAACGTCTACGCGAGCAAGGCGGGCGCCCAGGAGGCGCACGAGGCGATCCGGCCGACGGACGTCGCGGCGCCGTCCGAGGCGCTGTCCGGGGCCGACGCCGACGGCCGCCGCCTCTACGACCTGATCCGGCGCCAGTTCATCGCCTGCCAGATGACCCCGGCGCAGTACCTGAGCACGACGGTGACGGTCGAGGCGGGACCGTTCGAGCTGCGGGTCCGGGGACGCGTGGTCCGCTTCGACGGCTTCACGCGCGTGCTGCCCCCCGCGTCGCGGAAGGCCGACCTCGCCGAGGTCCCCGCCTACGCGGCGGGCGAACGGCTCGACTGCGCGAAGCTCGATCCGGTTCAGCACTTCACCAAGCCCCCGCCCCGCTACAGCGAGGCCAGCCTCGTGCGGGAGCTCGAGAAGCGCGGCATCGGGCGGCCGTCGACCTACGCCGCGATCATCTCCACCATCCAGGAACGCGGCTACGTGTCGTTGAAGAAGCGTCGGTTCTACGCGGAGAAGATCGGCGAGCTCGTGACCGACCGCCTCGTCGAGAGCTTCGCCGACCTCCTCGACTACTCGTTCACCGCGGGCATGGAGCGCGACCTCGACCAGGTCGCGTCCGGCGATCGCGAGTGGCTCGGCGTGCTCGACACGTTCTACCGCGATTTCTCGGGCAAGCTGAAGGCGGCGGCTCGGCCCGACGGCATGCGCCCCAACACGCCGACGGAGACGGCGATAGCCTGCGCCGCCTGCGGCCGCCCGATGCACATTCGGTCTGCGAGCACCGGCGTGTTCCTGGGATGCTCGGGATACGGACTGCCCCCCAAGGAGCGGTGCAAGCAGACCATGGACCTGACTCCGGCCGACGAGGCGGTCGACGCGGACCGGGACGACGAGGGCGAGAGCCGGCTGCTGCGGGCCAAGCGCCGCTGCCCCACGTGCGGGACGGGGATGGACAGCTACGTCGTCGACGCCCGGCGCAAGCTGCACGTGTGCGGCAAGAACCCCTACTGCGCCGGCCACGAGATCGAGGAGGGGACGTTCAGCGCCGGCGCGGCGCCCGAGCGGACCATCGAGTGCGACCGCTGCGGCGCCGAGATGGCGCTGCGGTCGGGACGGTTCGGCAAGTTCTTCGGCTGCTCGAACCGCGAGTGCGGGAACACCCGCAAGCTGCTCCGCAACGGCGAGCCTGCGCCGCCGAAGGCCGACCCGGTGCCCATGCCCGAGCTGCGTTGCGAGACGGTCGACGACCACTACGTGCTGCGCGACGGCGCCGCCGGCCTGTTCCTGGCCGCGAGCGGCTTCCCGCGCCACCGCGAGACGCGCGCCCCCAAGGTGTCGGAGCTCCGGCCGCACGCGGACGAGCTCGATCCGAAGTTCCGCTACCTGCTCGAGGCGCCGACCGAGGACCCCGAGGGGCGGCCCGCGGTGATCCGGTTCTCGAGGAAGGCGGGCGAGCAGTACGTGACGTCGGAGGAGGGCGGCCGGGCCACCCGGTGGCGCGCCGTCTACCGCGACGGCCGCTGGGTCGAGGAGCAGCCGGCCGCGAAGCCGGCGCCGAAGGCGGGCCCCAAGGGCCGCCCGAAGCGGCCGGGCGGGCGCACGCGCCGGCGGGTGGCCTAGTGGTCCATCACGCCATGTCCTCGGACATGGACTCGGTTGCCGCCGAGGCGGCGATTCGGAGGGCAACATGACCGAAGAAACGTACCGATGGGTGTCGGTGCTGTTGATGGCCGGGACCTTGATCGGTATCTGGTGGACGCGGCATGACGTGGCGGTCTTGTCCGGACGCGTGAACGAGCTGTCCGAAGGCCATCGAGAGCTCGTTTCGGCATTGGTGCGTCCGGTCCCGTAGGGCGGTCGGGGGACCGCTTCTGCCGAATCCACCGGATTCTCGGAGTCGCGCGTGATCCACATCATCGGCGGGGGGCTCGCCGGCAGCGAGGCGGCGTGGCAGGCGTCGCGGCACGGCGTCCCCGTCACCCTCTACGAGATGCGGCCGGTGCGGCCGACCGCGGTCCATCACACCGACCGGCTGGCCGAGCTCGTGTGCAGCAACTCGTTCCGCGCCGACCAGATCGAGAACGCGGTGGGGTTGCTCAAGGAGGAGATGCGGCAGCTCGGGTCGCTGGTGATGCGGGTGGCCGACGAGACCCGCGTGCCCGCGGGCGGGGCCCTCGCGGTCGATCGGGCGCGGTTCGCGCAGGGCGTCACCGCGGCCCTCGAGCGGGAGCCGTTGGTGACCGTCCGGCGCGAGGAGGTCCGGGACCTTTCCCGCTCCGGCGACCCGCACGAGCCGGTCATCGTCGCCACCGGCCCCTTGACCTCGCCCGACCTGTCCGCCGCCGTCGCCGCCCTCGTGGGACGGGACCATCTCTATTTCTACGACGCGATCAGTCCGATAGTCCTGGCCGAGTCGATCGACCGGAGCGTCGCGTTCCGGGCGTCGCGCTGGGGGCGGGACTCCCCGGCGACCGCCGCGCGGCTCGACGCGGAGGGTGCCGTCGCTGCAAGTGCGGATGATGTTCCCCGGGGCGCGGACCACGCCGCCCGGGGCGGTGAGGACTTCGCCGGGGGGGCAGGCAATCCTGCCCGGGGCGCCGGGGATGCCGCCCGGGGCGCGGACCGCGTCGCTGCGGCCGCGCCCGGCGCCGCCTGCGGGACCGACGACGGACAGGGCGACTACCTGAACTGCCCGATGACGGAGGCCGAGTACCGTGACTTTCACCGGGCCGTGTGCGAGGCCGAGCTCGCGTCCCTGCACGCCGTCGACCAGGGACGCTTCTTCGAGGGATGCCTGCCGATCGAGGTGATGGCGCGGCGCGGGGTGGACACCCTGCGGTTCGGCCCCATGAAGCCGGTCGGTCTCACCGACCCGCGGACGGGCCGGCGGCCGTACGCGGTGGTGCAGTTGCGGCAGGACACCCTGGCCGGCGACCACTTCAGCCTGGTGGGCTTCCAGACCCAGCTCAAGTGGGGCGAGCAGAAGCGGATCTTCCGCACGATTCCCGGCCTCGAAGAGGCCGAGTTCGTCCGGTTCGGCATGATCCACCGCAACACCTACATCAACGGGCCGGCCGCCCTGCTGCCGACGTGGCAGTCGCGGCATCGGCCGGGCCTCTTCTTCGCGGGCCAGATCTCCGGGGTCGAAGGGTACGTGGAGTCCGCTGCGAGCGGATTGGTCGCCGGTCTCAACGCGGCCGCCCTGGCGCGGGGCCGGGTGCCCGACGCGCCGCCCCGGACCACCGCGATCGGAGCATTGGGCCACTACGTGTCGCACGCCGACCGCACCGACTACCAGCCCTCGAACATCGCGTTCGGGCTGATCCCGGTGACCGGCGATCTCCCGCGCCGCCGCCGCGAACGCCGGCGCGCGGTCGCCGCGCGCGCGCTCGCGCACATCGCGGCATGGCGGGCGGCCCGAGAGGGTCCGGGTGGCGCGAATGAGGACGCATCTGCGGCAGTTCCTGGACTACCTGCGGTTCAACCGCAACCTCTCGGCGCGGACCGTCCGCGCGTATGAGAGCGACCTGAACCAGTACCTCGAGTTCCTGGAGCGGCATTTCGACCGCCCCGAGGACCGTATCGCCCCCGCCGAAGTCGACTATCCGGCGGTGCGCGCGTTCATGCGCGAGCAGTACGACCGCGGGCAGGCGCGCTCGTCGGCGGCGCGGCGCCTCGCCGCGATCCGCTCGTTCGGCCGCTGGCTGCGGCGCGAGGAGCACGTCGAGCGCGACCCCGGCGCGCTGATGGCGACCCCGAAGCAGGAGCGCAAGCTGCCGGCGCGCCTCGAGGAGCGCGAGATGGAGCGGATGCTCGAGGCGCCCGACGCCTCGACCCCGCTGGGGCGCCGCGACCGCGCCATCCTCGAGCTCTTCTACGCCTCGGGCCTTCGCCTGTCCGAGCTCGTGGGGCTCGGTCTCGAGGACGTCGACCTCGGCAACCGGCTCGTGCGCGTCCTCGGCAAGGGCGGCAAGGAGCGCATCGTGCCGTTCACCCGCGCCGCCGCCGCCGCCCTGCGCGCCTGGCTGCCGGACCGCGGGTCCCTCGCGTGCCGCGACCACGGGGCGGCCTCTGCCCGTGGCCGGCGGGGGCGGGCGGCGGCGGAGCCCCTGTTCGTGAACTACCGGGGCGGGCGCCTGTCGGCCCGCAGCGTCGACCGCCTCGTTCGGCGCTACGCCGCGGCCACGAGCACCCGTTACGGCATCAGCCCCCACGCCCTCCGCCACTCGTTCGCCACCCATCTCCTCGAGCGCGGCGCCGACCTGCGCGCCATCCAGGAGATGCTCGGCCACGCCCGCATCAGCACCACCCAGCGCTACACCCACGTCAGCGCCGCGCAGCTCCTGTCGGTCTACAAGAAGACCCACCCGAAGGCGTAGTAGAGTCGATTCCCCGCCGTTCCTCCGGACACGAACTTCGCGCGCGATCGTGGACGAACTGCGTTCGCACATACCGCTCCAGCAGATGAAGCCATGCATAGGCTGTTTCTGCGTGCGGCATGCTGCACGTTGCCGGGTCGTTGCGCTTGCACCACACCTCAGGTGCCACATGCCAGACATCACGGGCTTCGGATGCGGTTCGGATGTTCTCGGTCATGTGTCAAGTGGTGACGATGCGTCAATGTACAGCGGGGCGTCATGATGCGCGGAAGGGCGACGCGATGGACCAGAGCCGGATTGGTTCGGTGCCCTACTGCCGATCCGCTGCGTCGTCGACGGCGCGGCGGACGAGCTGGCGGAACTCGCGGCTCGGGTTGCGGCCGCCGGGGCTCTGGGTGAGGACCATGCCGATGATCTCGCGGGCGGGGTCGACCCAGCCCATGGTGCCGTCGGAGCCCGAGTGGGAGTAGGCGCCGTCGGGCGCGATCTGCCAGCCGAGGCCGTAGGTGGTGCGCTCGCCGCTGGCGATGTAGCCGCGGGTCGCGGCCGCCACCGAGTCCTCGGAGAGGATCTGCGCGTCGGCGTACCGCCCGCGGTTCAGGAACATCTGGAGGAACCGCGCATAGTCGGGCGCGGTGGAGATCATCCCGCCCGAGGCGCGGACGACGGGGAAATCGGGCGGGTCGCCGGGGGTGAAGCCCTGGCGGAAGACGACCCCGCCGTCGTCTCCGCGTCGGCCGCGGTAGACGGTGGCCATGCGGTGCAGCTTGGTCTCGTCCTCGTGGTTGAGGGTGTCGGCCATGCCGAGCGGGTCGTAGATGCGGGCTCGCAGGAAGTCCTCGAGGGGCAGGCCCGACGCGACCTCGACGATGGCGCCGACGGTGTTGTAGCCGGCGTTGTTGTAGCTGTACGACGTGCCGGGCTCCACCTCGGGCCCCTCGGCGCCGAACCTGGCGACGGCGCCGAGCAGGGTCGGGGTCTCGTCGGGCTCGAACGGATAGAAGATGGGACGGACTCGCAGCCCGGAGGCGTGGCTCAGCAATTGGCGGATGGTGATGTCGCGCGACCTGACGTTGTCGAAGGACTTCAGGTGGTCGGCGGCGCGGTCGTCGAGCGAGAGCCGGCCCTCCTCCTGCAGAATGAGCACCGCCGTACCGATGACGGGCTTGGTGTTCGAGGCCATCCGGAACAGCGTGTCGGGCTCCATGGGCAGCCGGTAGGCCTCGTGCCGCCACCCGACGGCCTCGTGCAGGACCACGACGCCGCGGCGCGCCACCATCAGCACCGCCCCCTTCAGGTCGCCGCGGTCCACCGCGTCGCGGTAGAGCCGGGCCGCCTCCTCGAGCAGGTCGGCGTCCATGCCGACCGACCCCGCCGAGCCGTGGGTGAGGGTGGTCGCGGGCTGCGCGAGCCCGGGGATGGTCCCGAGCGCGAGCACGCAGGCGATGGCGGCGACGGTCGTCACGCGGCGGATGGATGGCTTCATGTCAGGCTCCTTCGGTTCGTCGAGCTGGGACATCTCCGGGCGCCGGCCGCGGTCAGGCCTGACCGGACTCGCCGTCGACCTGCTGCAGGGCTTCCCACTGTCCCATGAGGTCGCCGACCTCCCACATCAGGTTCTCGTGTTCGTCGACCACCGGCTGGGCCGCCTTGCGGTCGTCGTAGAACCCGGGCGAGGCCATCGTGGCCTCGATCTCCTTGATCTTGCCCTCGCGCTCGGCGATGCGCCGCTCGAGCTCGCCGATGCGCTTGTCCCGGGCCGCCTGCGCCCGCTTGAGGCGGCGCTCGGCCTGGGCGCGCTGCCGGCGTTCCTCGTGGTCCTGCCGGCCCGCGGCCCGCGTAGCGCGTTTCGCGGAGGGCGGGCCGTCGGCGCGCCCGGCGGCCACGGCGTCGGCTGGTTGGGGACGGGCGTCGGCGGTGCTCGGCCCGGCGGTGTCCTGGCGTCGTTCCCCGTTGCGCGCGGCCTCCTCGCGGTGGGCCTTGCTCCAGCGGAACTCCTCGTAGGTCCCCGGATAGCGGACGGCGGCGCCGTGGCCGACCTCGATGACGGTGGTGGCGAGCCGGTCCACGAAGTACCGGTCGTGGGAGACGAAGAGGAGGGTGCCGTCGAAGTCGGCGAGGGCGTCGAGGAGGACGTTGGTCGAGTCGATGTCGAGGTGGTTCGTGGGCTCGTCGAGGAGCAGGGTGTTGGCGGGGCACAGGAGCATGCGCGCCACCGCGAGCCGGGTGCGCTCGCCGCCGGAGAGCACCCGCGCCGGCTTGGTCACGTCGTCGCCCGAGAACAGGAAGCCGCCGAGGATGTTGCGGATGGCGGGGAGCATCTCGACCGACGACGCGGCGCCGAGGGTGTCGTAGACGGTCAGGTCGGGGTCGAGACGGGCGGCCTCGTCCTGCGCGAAGTACTGCGCCACGAGGTTGTGGCCCTCGACCCGCGACCCCCGGTCGGGAGGCTCGGCCCCCGACAGCATGCGCATCAGGGTCGACTTGCCGGCGCCGTTGGGCCCCACGATCGCGATGCGGTCGCCCCGCACCACGTGCACGTCCACGTCGTCGAGGACCACGGTCGGGCCGTAGGCCTTCCGGATCCCCTGCAGCTCGAGGGCCACGCGTCCGCTCTTGCGGCACTCGGGGAACGAGAAGTGCACCCGCTTGCGCTCCGGCGGTACCTCGATGAGGGTGATCTTCTCGAGCATCTTCACCCGGCTCTGGACCTGCGCGGCCTTCGTCGCCTTGTAGCGGAACTTGTCGATGAAGTGCCGGATGCGCGCGATCTCCTCGTCCTGGCGTTTCTTCTGCTCGCGCAGCGCCGCGACCCGCGCGTCGCGCTCGACGAGGTACTCGGAGTAGGTGCCGACGTAGGGGGTCAGGCCGCGCCGGTCGATCTCGACGATGCGGGTGACCACCCGGTCGAGGAAGTACCGGTCGTGGGACACGAGCACGAGGGCGTGCGGATAGTCGGCGAGGTAGTCCTCGAGCCAGTTGCGGGCCTCGAGGTCGAGGTGGTTCGTGGGCTCGTCGAGCAGCAGCACGTGGGGCCGGCGGAGGATCAGCTTGGCGAGGGCGATGCGCATCTGCCAGCCCCCGGAGAAGGTCTCGGCGGGCTTCTCGAAGTCGGCCGGCGAAAACCCGAGCCCGTTCAGCACCCCCGCGACCCTGAGGTCGATGGCGTAGCCGTCCTCGTCGCGGAAGCGGTGCTGCAGCTCGCTGTAGCGCTCGAGGATGGCGTCGTGCTCCTCGCGCGAATACCGGGAGTCGGCGAGCTGGTGCTCGAGGTCCCCCATGGTGCGCTGGACGTCGAGCAGGGGCTGGAACGCGGTGCGGGCCTCGTCGACGAGCGAGCGTCCCGAGTGGCCGAGGCCGTCCTGCGGGAGATAGCCGAGGGTCAGCCCGCTGCGCTTCGCGATCGTCCCGGTGTCCGCCTCGTCGAGGCCGGCGAGCATCCGCAGCAGCGTCGTCTTGCCGGACCCGTTGGGGCCGCACAGGCCGACGCGGTCGCCGGCCGAGACCTGCCACGTGACCCGGTCGAACAGCGTGCGGCCGCCGAACCCCTTGGTCAGCGACGACAGTTGGAGCATCGAGGTCTTCTTCGGTCAGGAGAGGGTCTGGTGGCGGATGTTCGGGTTGCGGCGGGCGCCCGCGAGGAGTCCCGGCAAAATGATACCGCACCGCCGCTCCGCGGCGATGCGCGAGGGCCGCGGCGCCGGTCGCGCTTCGGGCCGGCGTTCGAGGCGGAGCCGCCCGGCGGTCCGTGCCGCAGACCGTTTCCGGCCGGGCGGCGTCTAATGGTTCGAGTTCCCCGCCAAGGACGGTGACGGGAATCAACCTGCCACGCAGGCGGCAGGAAACCGACGGAGACGGGCCGCGTCGGAGTGCCGGTCGGCAGATCCACATCGATCACTGTCCCAAGCGGCGGATACCCGGGCATGTCGACGGGGGGGCGACCAAGCCGTCGGCGGCGCGTGATGCCGCCGGCATGTCGAGCCGGGCAGGCGTCCAATCGTTCGAGCCTCCCCCCTGGGCGACGGGCATCGGGGGCATGTCCGACGGGTTTGTCGACCCCCGTCGGCGGCGGGTGACGCCGCCGGCATGGGGCCCGTGCCGGGAGCGCGGCGGCGGACGCATCGCCCCCCCCGGCGCCGGCGGGGCGGGCGCACCGGCCGGAACCCGAGGCGGAACCGACACGTCACAACGGGTGCGACACGATGAGCGCGACGCGGGCGGCCGCGGTGGGCATGCAGAGAACCGACGAGGAGCTGGTCGCGCTGGCGACGGCCGGCGATCCGGAGAGCTTCAACCAGTTGATCGTGCGCTGGGAACGGTCGATCTTCGCGCTGGCGTTCCGCGTTCTCGGCCGGGAGGAGGACGCCCGCGACGTCTGCCAGGAGACGTTCCTCCGCGCATTCCGCAGCATCAAGGGGTTCAAGGGCCAGTCGAAGTTCTCGTCGTGGCTGTACCGGATCGCCCTCAACCTCTGCCGCGACTGGATGCGCCGGGAGCGCCGCTCCGCCACCCTGACGCCGCTCGACGAGGAGGCGGAGCCGGCCCCGTCGCCGGGTGCGGTGCGGCCCGAGACGGCCGAGGACCATGCGGTGCGGCAGGACATGAAGCGCGTGATCACCCACGCGATGTCGGCCCTGTCCGACGACCAGCGCATCACCATCGTGCTCAAGGAGTACCATGGCCTGACGTTCAGGGAGATTGCCGATCTGCAGGGCTGCCCCCTGAGCACCGTCAAGACCCGTCTCTACCAGGGACTCGGGGTCCTGCGGCGGCACTTGCAGCGTGACGGCGTGCACGGCGCGGCCGATCTGGTCGGACGGCGGGCGGCGGCCCGCGGTGGACCCCCGCGGGGCGCCGGGAGCGGCGGGGGCTTTCGCCGCGGCCAGCCGGGCCCGCGCCGGATCTCGGATGTCAACGGAGAGTCGCGAGAGAGATGAGCAAGAACAGCCACTGTATCGAGAAGGAGACGTTGATCGACTACCTGTACGGGGAGTCCGACGCCGATGCGCGACGCCGCATCGACGCGCACCTCGAATCGTGCGAACGCTGCTCCCGCGAGATCAGGTCGTTGACCGACGTTCGGCGGACCATCGGGGCCTGGGAGCCTCCCGACGCGGATCTCGGGTTCCGCGTCGTGGCCGATGCGCCCGCCCCGGCCCGCATGGGCTGGCGTCCGACGTGGGCCCTGGCCGCCGCGGCGGCGCTGGTGTTGGCGTCGGCGCTGGTCTTCCGGCCGGAGATCGAGGTGAGAAGCGGCGAGACGGTCCTGCACATCGGCTGGAGCGGCGGCGGGACCCCGGCCCCGGCCGCCCCGGGCGGGCCGCCGGCCGAGCCCGATGAGGCACGGCCCTCGGCGGTGGAGCCGCCGCCGGGGCCGACCCTGCGGGGCACGCCGGCGGGGCTGCGAGCCGGAGGTGCGCCCATCCCCGCCCCTGGGTCGGGAGCCGACGCGGAGCCCGATCCGATGGCGGGTGACGACGTGTTGCTGCAGCAGCTTCGCGCGTTGATTCGCGACGACGCGGCGGCGCGGCAGGAGCTGCGGGAGTACGTGCGTCGGGTCTCGGAGAGTCGGTGAGGGCGACGGGCCGGAGCCCGCGCGATCGCATGATCTACAATCTGCTCATGACTGCTGAACCGGGGGGCCGCGCCGGTGCGCGCCGGCCATGGCTCGGAGCGTTCGTCGCCCTCGTGCTGTCGACGGGGTGCGGGCCGTCCATCGACGTGCCCACGGCCCTGCAGGTCACCCAGGTATCCAGCGGGTGGTTCGACGCCGGCCTCGATCCGCTGGGCCGGAACAAGCTGGTGCCCACCGTCTCGTTCCGCCTCGAGAACCTGACGTCCGACACGGTCCAGTACCTGCAACTCAATGCGGTGTTCAAGCGGCAGAACGAGACGGAGGAGTGGGGCAACGCGTTCGTGCGCGCCGTGGGCACGGCGGGCCTCGCGGCCGGCCAGACCACCGAGATCCTGCGGCTCGAGTCGGGGCGCGGCTATACGGGCGAGCAGTCCCGCGCCGAGATGCTGACCCATCGCGACTTCGTCGACGTCACGATGGAGCTGTTCGTCAAGCACCGCGGCGATCAGTGGGTGTTCCTGGACAACGTCCCCGTGGATCGCCAGCTTCTGACCCGCTAGGAATCTGCGCCCTGGAAAGGTGCGGACTCCTGCAAGATTGGCGGGCTGGCGCGAGCGCGCGACCTGGCGGTCGGGGGAAGGGCGCTGGCGCGAGAGGTTCGCGGCCCGCTCCTCCGTAGCGATCCGACGATCTCGTGAAGAGTGCCGGTGCCGCGGGCTGGAGTCCCGGCCGCGATGGCCGGAACCGGGGTCCGAACTCGTCTCGAGCCAGCGCCATGTCCGGTCTCGACCGCCGTCTCGGCCCCCTCGACGGCGCCGCCGTCGTCGTCTCCAACGTCATCGGCAGCGGCATCTTCCTGCTTCCCGCCGTCGTCGCCGGCCTGACGCCGCATCCCTGGTGGATGATCGGAGCGTGGGCGGCCGGGGGTGCCCTCGCGTTCGCGGGGGCGATGGCCTACGCCGAGCTCGCGGCCCTGCGCCCGCGCGCCGGCGGCGAGTACGTCTACCTGCGCGAGGCCTTCGGCCCGCTCCCTGCCTTCCTCACGGGCTGGGTGTCGTTCGTGGCCGGATTCAGCGGGGCCATCGCGGTGGGCGCGGTCGGCTTCGCGAGCTATCTCGGCCGACTTCTCCCCGCGGCCGGCGACACCGAGCCCTGGGCGGCCCTGCCCCTCGGCGTCGTCACCCTCAGCGTCTCGCCCCAGGCCGTCGTGGCCCTCGCCGTCATCGGTGTCCTGACCGCCGTGCACCTCGTCGGGCTGGGGCCCGGCCGCGTGGTCCAGAACCTGCTGGCGGTGGTGAAGGTGGCGCTGCTCGCGGCGTTCGTGGCGCTCGGCTTCGCCCTCGGCGAGGGCTCGGGCGCGAACTTCGCGGAGACCGGCGAGGCGGTGACGGGCTCCGGCTGGCTGCTCGCGCTGCTGCCGGTCATGTTCGCGTACTCGGGCTGGAACGCCGCGTCCTACCTCGCCGAGGAGATCCGCGACCCGGGCCGCAACGTGCCGCTGGCCCTGGGGCTGGGGACGGCCGCGGTCGTGGTGCTCTACGTGCTGCTGAACCTGCTCTACGTCTACGCCCTGCCCGTCACGGAGTTCGGCGCCGCCGGCCACATGGCCGACGGGGTCGCCGAGCGTCTGTTCGGCCCGGCCGCGGCGGCCCCGGTCGCCGCCGCGTCGGCGGTGATGATCGCGGCCAGCCTCAGCGCCATGGTGTTCGCGGGGCCGCGCGTCTACTACGCGATGGCCCGCGACCGTCAGTTCTTCGCCTCCGCCGCCGCCGTGCACCCCCGGTTCCGCACGCCGGCGGTTGCGATTGCGGCGCAGAGCGTGTGGGCGGGGGTGCTGGTGCTGAGCGGTACGTTCCAGCAGTTGGTGGACTACACCGCGTTCGCCGTCGTGCTGTTTGCGGGGGTCGCGGTGGGCGCGCTCTTCGTGCTGCGCTTCCGCGAGCCGGACGCGCACCGGCCGTTCCGCGCGTGGGGATACCCGGCCGCCCCCCTCGTCTTCGTCGTGGTCAGCGCGGCCCTCGTCGTCAACGCGATCCGCATCAACCCGGGGCCCTCGCTGGCCGGTGTCGCGCTCATCGCGGCGGGGATTCCCATCTACCTCCTCACCCGGCGGAGCGCTTCCCCGGGACCCTGACGAGCGGGACTCCGGTTGCGGTGGTCGTCGCGCAGCGGATAGGCTGGAGTGATGTCCACTACTCGGAGCACGACCATTCTGGCTGTCCGGCACCGGGGGCAGACGGTCATGGCCGGCGACGGGCAGGTGACGTTCGGCGAGACCGTCGTCAAGCAGGGCGCCCGGAAGATCCGTCGCCTGTACGACGATCGGATTCTCGCCGGCTTCGCCGGCTCGGCCGCCGATTCGTTCGCCCTGTTCTCGCGGTTCGAGTCGAAGCTCGAGCAGTACCGGGGCAACCTGGAGCGGTCGGCGGTGGAGCTCGCCAAGGACTGGCGCACCGATCGCCTGCTTCGCCGACTCGAGGCGATGCTGATTGTGCTCGACGCCGACTCGATGTTCCTGCTGTCGGGGAACGGGGACCTGATCGAGCCGGACGACGGCATCGTCGCGATCGGGTCGGGCGGGGCCTACGCCCTTGCCGCCGCGAAGGCGCTCGCGCTCCACGCCGACCTCGGGGCGAAACAGGTCGTCGAGCACGCGATGGCGATAGCCGCGTCCATTTGCATTTATACGAACGCCAGTGTCACGATCGAGGAGTTGTAGCGAACCGCGGAACCCCGACCCGCGAGGTCGCCGCCTTCCGCGGCCGACGGGGCCGCGTTGCGCCCAGGCCGGCCGCGACGGCCCTCACCCCCGCGGATACGTCCCGCGTATCAGGACGCACCCCTGACCCCGATGCCGATCTATCTTCCCGAGTCGCTGGCGCCCCCGGCGCGGCCCGAGCCGGAAGCCGAGGAGCCGCCGGTCGACACGCTGACTCCCCGCCAGATCGTCGCCGAGCTCGACAAGTACGTCATTTCCCAGGCCCAGGCGAAGCGGGCGGTCGCGGTGGCCTTGCGCAACCGGATGCGGCGCCAGAAGCTGTCCCCGGAGCTGGCCGAGGAGGTGGCGCCCAAGAACATCCTCATGATCGGGCCGACCGGGGTCGGGAAGACCGAGATCGCCCGACGCCTGGCGCGGCTCGCGCAGTCTCCCTTCATCAAGGTCGAGGCGTCGAAGTTCACCGAGGTCGGCTACGTCGGCCGCGACGTCGAGTCGATGGTGCGCGACCTCGTCGAGCTGGCCGTGGACATGGTGCGCGAGGAGCGGGTGGAGGGGGTGCGGGTCAAGGCCCGGCAGAACGCCGAGGCGCGGTTGCTCGATCTCCTCCTGCCCCCGTTGCCGAAGCCGGTGCAGGAGAACGATCCGGGGCCGGCGCGCGAGCAGCACGAGCGGACCCGCGCGCGGCTGCGGGCGCAGCTCGCCGAGGGGCGGCTCGACGAGCGCGAGGTCGAGGTCGACGTCCACCAGAAGAGCTTTCCTTCGTTCGAGGTCATCTCCGGGTCGTCGATCGAGGAGATCGACATCAACATCAAGGACATGCTGCCCACCCTGTTCCAGGGTCGGGGCCGGAAGCGCCGGGTCAGGGTGCCGGAGGCGCTCGGCCACCTGGTGCAGGAGGAAGAGCAGAAGCTGGTCGACACCGACAGCGTGCGGTCGGCGGCGGTCAACCGGGTCGAGGAGGCGGGCATCATCTTCATCGACGAGATCGACAAGGTGACGGGCCGCGAGGGCGGGCACGGGCCCGACGTCAGCCGCGAGGGCGTGCAGCGCGACATCCTGCCCATCGTCGAGGGCACCACCGTCAACACCAAGCACGGGATGGTGCGCACCGACCACATCCTGTTCATCGCGGCGGGGGCGTTCCACGTCGCCAAGCCGTCCGACCTGATTCCCGAGCTGCAGGGGCGCTTTCCGATCCGGGTCGAGCTCGACGCCCTGGAGACGGCCGACTTCGTGCGCATCCTCACCGAGCCGCGGGGCTCGCTCGTCAAGCAGTACACGGCGCTGCTCGAGACCGAGGGGGTCGAGCTGACCTTCCGGCCCGACGCCGTCGACCGGGTGGCGGAGTTCGCGACCCGGGTCAACGAGCGCTCCGAGAACATCGGCGCGCGGCGTCTCCACACCATCATGGAGAAGCTCCTCGACGACGTCTCGTTCGACGCGCCGGACCTCGACGAGAAGAAGATCGTCATCGACGCGGCCTACGTCGACCGGATGCTCGCCGACGTCGTCGACGACGAGGACCTCTCCCGCTATATCCTGTGACCGTGCTCGGGCGCCGGAACGGCTTGGCGGTCGGGATGCTTCTTGCCGCCGCGCCCCTCTGCGCGTGCGGCATGAAGGGGCCGCCGCAGGCCCCGTTCGTGCGCGTGCCGGCCGCGGTGGAAGAGCTCGCGGTGCAGCGCCTCGGCGACGAGGTGTCCATCGGCTTCACCCTGCCGACCACCAACGAGGACCGTTCGGAGCCGGCGTCGCTGGCGCGGGTCGACGTCTACGCGATGACCACGCAGCCCCGCCTGATCCCCGACCGGACCCTCGAGCTGGAGGAGTTCATGGAGGCGGCGACCCTCGTCGCTTCCTTCGACGTCGCCCCGCCGCCGGACCCGGAAGACCCCGAGTCGGCGGGTGAGGCCGGGGGCGGGACGGCTTCGGCGGAGACGGCGCCCCCCGATGCGGCCGCGGACGAGGCGCCCGCGGCGGACGGGCCGCTGGGGCAGGGCGACCCGGTGCTGCTCACGGAGGCGCTGACGGCAGAGACGGAGGCGCCCGTCGACCCCTGGGAGGAGGAACGGCGGCTCAGGGAAGAAGAGGCGGCCGAGGCGGAGCGGGACGGGGAGGAGGACGTCGCGGAGGAGCCGGCGCGGCCGGTCATGGTGCCGTTGATGACCCCGCCGCTGCCCGGGCCCCTGCAGCGCGAGTACGTGGTGGTGCAGGTCTCGGAGGCGGGCGACGAGTCGGAGGGCGGAGAGCGGATCGCGGTGCCCCTGGGCATCAGGGTGCCCGAGCCGCCGCCCGCGCCGGAGGTGGCCTACACCGAGACGACGGTCGACGTGACGTGGGATCTGCCGCCGGGCGCGCGGGAGACGGTTCAGGGTCCGGCGACGGCCGAACCGCCCGAGGAGGCGGAGGAGGAAGCGGCGGGCGCCGGGGAGGACGTCGAGGCGGACGACGCGCCGTCGTCGCCGGACGACGCGCCGGACCCCGGCGACGCGGTGGCCTCCGATGACGCGCCGGACGCCGATGCAGGGGCGGCCGCGGGCGGACGCTGCCGGCGGCACCGGGGCTGACGCTGCCGACGGCGGGGGCGGACGCTGCCGGCGGCACCGGGGCTGACGCTGCCGGCACCGACACGCCGCCGGCCACGGAGATCGCGGCGACCGGGGACGATGGCGGCCCCACGTCCGGCGAGAACGACCCGCAGGAGGACGAGGAAGCGGGGGAGGACGAGGCGGCGAGCGAGGACGACGAGGCCGCGGGCGAGGACGAGACGGCGGGCGAGGACGAGGCGGGCGAGGACGAGGCCGAGGAGCCGGCCGGGCTGCCGCCGCCGCTGGAGTCCCGGCCGATCGTCGAGTGGCCGCCCGCGTCGACCTACGAGCTGTTCGAGATCGCCGAGCCGGACGATGACCCTCCGGCCCCTCCGGTGCGGCTGAGCGCGGCCCCGCTGGACGCCCCCGAGTACTCGGAGCCGCGGGGCGAGTACGGCGCGGAGCGTTGCTACGCGGTGCGGACCCTCGACGTCGTCGCGGGGTTCCAGGTGCGCAGCCGGCTGTCGCCGGCCACCTGCGTCACGTTCGTCGACACGTTTCCGCCCGCCGCGCCCGAGGCGCTGACGGCGGTCGGGAGCGAGGGAGAGGTGAGCCTGCTGTGGCGGCCCAACGGTGAGGACGACCTCGCGGGGTATCTGGTGTTGCGCGGCCTGCCGGGGGATGAGACACTGCAACCGCTGACGGACGCGCCGCTGGTCGACAACACCTACCGCGACCTCACCGCGGAGCCGGGCGTGCGTCACGTCTACGCGGTGCTCGCGGTCGACAATGCGACCGCCCCCAATCCGAGCGAGCCGTCCGATCGCGTGGAGGCGGCAGCGCGCTGAACACTCGGCGCCGCGGGACGGCGCGGGCCGCTGGAGGGCTGGCCCGGACGCCGAGCGAAGGTCATTGTCCCGCGGCGCGATTCGGCGGGCCGGATGGCCCCAGGTTTCCCCATGGAGCCGATCTACCGAGTAGAGCACGACGGACGCGTGCTCCACGCCGTCCGCGGGGACGGCGCGTGGCATGGGCTGGAGGGCGATCCCTTCGGCGCTTCGTCCGTCGGGGCGCGCCTCGACGGCGCGGAGCCCCGTATCCTGGCCCCGGTCGCGCCGTCCAAGATCGTCGCGGTGGGGTTGAACTACCGGGATCACGCGGCCGAGATGAACAAGGCGCTGCCCGACGAGCCGCTGATCTTCCTGAAGCCTTCGACCGCCGTGATCGGGCCCGGCGAGTCGATCGTCCTGCCGCCGGGGGCGGGCCGCGTCGACTACGAGGCGGAGCTGGGGCTCGTCATCGGCCGCACCGCCCGCAACGTGCCCGCGGATCGCGCGCACGAGGTCGTGGCCGGGTTCACCTGCGTCAACGACGTGACCGACCGCGACCTCCAGCGCCGCGACGTCCAGTACACGCGCGCCAAGGGCTTCGACACGTTCGCCCCGGTGGGGCCGTGCATCGCCGCCGCGGACCTGGATCGGCCCCTCGGCATCGAGACGCGAGTCAACGGCGAGCGGCGGCAGCACTCGAGTACCCGCGAGCTGATCTTCCCGTTGCGGCAGCTTGTCGAGTTCGTCACCGCGGTCATGACGCTGCTGCCGGGCGACGTCCTGTCGACGGGGACGCCTCCGGGGGTCGGGCAGCTGGCGCCGGGAGACCGGGTGGTGATTGTCGTCGAGGGCGTGGGCGAGCTTGAGAACGACGTCGTCGCCGGCGGAGTGGGCGCGGGTCCGTAGCCCCGCCCGCGCGGCTTTCGGCGCGCGAGCCGGCGTCCCGGACCGCGAAGGATGCCGGCGGGAACACGGTTCTGGAGGACCGCGTAAAGCGCTCTCGTGAGACCGGCGGGGCCGGCGTCCGGGGCTGCGAGACATCATTTCGAGGATGGCATGAAGCTGTTTGCAGATACGGCGAACGTCGAGGAGCTCGAGGCTCTCGTCCCGCTCGGCATCATCGACGGCGTGACCACCAACCCGTCGCTGCTGGCGAAGGCCGGGGCCGACCCGCGGGTCGTCCTCAAGCGCATCTGCGACGCGGTCGGCGGCCCTGTGAGCGCCGAGGTGGTGGCGACCGACGTGACGGGCATGGTGCGCGAGGGCCGGGAGCTCGCCGCCATCGACCCCCACGTCGTCGTCAAGGTCCCGTTCGGCAAGCCGGGGGTGCAGGCCTGTCGCGAGCTGACCGACGACGGTATCCGCGTCAACGTCACCCTGATCTTCTCGGCCGCCCAGGCCCTGCTCGCGGCCAAGGTCGGGGCCACCTTCGTGAGCCCGTTCGTCGGCCGGCTCGACGACATCGCCACCCCGGGCATGGACCTCATCACCCAGATCGTCGACATCTTCCAGAACTTCCCCCTGTCGACCGAGGTGCTCGTGGCGAGCACGCGGGGGCCCATGCACATCGTCGAGGCGGCCCGGCTCGGGGCGGACGTCTGCACCTGCCCCCCGAAGGTCATCGACGCGTTGTTCAACCACCCCCTGACCGACATCGGCCTGGAGCGTTTCCTCGCCGACTGGGCCAAGGCCCGCCAGCCCGTCGGTTAGGACGGTCCTGGAAACCACCTTGCCACGCGCCAAGCGCCGGGAATCGCAGAGAACGGGTTGCGTCCGCATGCAGGTGGCAGACTGGTAGCGATCACTGCCCTCGACCCGGCCCATCGTACCCCTGCCGCATCGACCATGGACAAGCACAAGCTGCTCGAGGACTACGAGCGCCGCGCCCACGAGGGCGGGGGCGAGGCCCGCCTCGCCCGCCAGCACGCGGCCGGCAAGCTCACCGCGCGCGAGCGCGTCGACCGCTTCTTCGATCCCGGCACGTTCCAGGAAGTCGACAAGCTCGTCACCCACCGCTGCCGCGACTTCGGCATGGAGGAGCAGGTGGTGCCCGGCGACGGCGTCGTCACCGGGCGCGGGCGGGTCGAGGGGCGGCTGGTCTACGCCTTCGCCCAGGACTTCACGGTGTTCGGTGGGTCGCTGTCGGAGACCAACGCCGCCAAGATCGTCAAGATCATGGACATGGCGATGGAGTCGGGCGCGCCCGTCGTCGGGCTGAACGACTCGGGCGGTGCGCGCATCCAGGAGGGGGTGCTGTCGCTCGGCGGCTACGCCGACATCTTCCTGCGCAACACGTTGGCGTCCGGCGTCGTGCCGCAGATCTCCGCCATCATGGGGCCGTGCGCGGGGGGCGCCGTCTACTCGCCGGCCATCACCGACTTCACGGTGATGGTCGACAAGACGAGCTACATGTTCATCACCGGGCCCGATGTCATCCGCACCGTGACCCTCGAGGAGGTGTCGAAGGAGGAGCTCGGCGGGGCGATGACCCACAACGCGAAGAGCGGCGTCGCGCACTTCGTGGTGCCCGACGACGACGCGTGCCTCGCGCTGATCCGCGACCTCCTCGGGTACATGCCCGGCAACAACCTCGACGACGCGCCCCGGGGGGCGGACACCGATCCGATCGACCGCGAGGACCCCGCCCTCGACGACCTCGTGCCCGGGCAGCCCAACCAGCCCTACGACATGCGCGGGGTCATCCGCGCGGTGGTCGACGACGGCGAGCTCCTCGAGGTGCAGGAGCACTACGCGAAGAACATCCTCGTCGGCTTCGCGCGCCTCGGCGGTCAGTCGGTGGGGGTCGTCGCCAACCAGCCCGCCCATCTCGCGGGCGTTCTCGACATCGACGCCTCCGTCAAGGGCGCGCGCTTCGTCCGCTTCTGCGACGCGTTCAACATTCCCCTGGTGACGTTCGAGGACGTCCCCGGCTTCCTCCCCGGGACGCAGCAGGAGTTCGGCGGCATCATCCGCCACGGCGCCAAGCTGCTCTTCGCGTTCGCCGAGGCGACGGTGCCCAAGGTGACGGTCATCACCCGCAAGGCCTACGGCGGCGCCTACTGCGTCATGGCGAGCAAGCACATCCGCACCGACGCCAACTTCGCGTGGCCCACGGCCGAGATCGCGGTCATGGGGCCCGAGGGGGCCGTCAACATCCTCTACCGGCGCGAGCTCGAGGCGGCCGGCGACCCCGAGGCCCTGCGGGCCGAGAAGATCGCCGAGTTCCGAGAGAAGCTCGCCAACCCCTTCGTCGCTGCGGGCCGCGGCTACATCGACGAGGTCATCCCGCCGCGCGCGACCCGGCCGAAGCTCATCGCCGCCCTCCGCAGCCTCGACGGCAAGCGCGACCGCAACCCGCCGAAGAAGCACGGGAACATCCCGTTGTAGCGCGCGGGGGCGGAGCTCCCGCGGCCGGAAGTGTCCCCTGCAGGGCGTCAGCGACGGGTCGGGGCGGCCGGCATCGACATGAAGACCCTCCGCGCCGAGGGGCGGGCCTGACGGCGCCCGGCCCCGGCGTGAGGGATGGCGTCCGGCCCCCTCCGGCTCGTTGACCGCTGACCGCAACGGCGGAGCCGTACGCTCCGCCGTCAGGAGGGAGACCGGTTTCGCCGCGTCACGCGGGCGAGGAGGTCCGCGCCGTCGCGGCAGGCGAGGGCGGCGTCGACGAGATCGTCCGGCGGTACGTGCGCCAGACGCTCGGCGAGGCGCTCGGGGACGGCAATCCCGCGGGCGCGAAGGATCTGCAAGACCGCGTCCGTCGTGGTTTGCCGCGTCGCTTGCCGGGTTGCCTGCAGCGCCGCCTCCCGGCGCTGCTCGCGCAGCCACGGGTCGTCGTCGGGGACGGTACCCTCGGCCTCGCCCAGCGCGCGCCCGACGCGGGTGAGCACGGCGCTCGTCCCCTCCGACAGCCGCGGCTCGTTCAGGGCGGCGTGGATCTCTGCCGCCGTCCAGCCCGGGAACGCCGCGCTCGCCGCCGCGGGGCGGTAGCCGCCGGGGCCGAGCCGGTGGATGGTCAGGCCGGAAGGGCGGCGCCGCGGTCGGCTTGGAGATGCGACGTCCGGCACCTCGACCCACACCTCCGGGAAGCCCCACGTCTCGTACAGCCCCAGCTTGCCGCGCCGCACGTCGGTCGAGTAGTCGACTTCGAGCACGACGTCGGGCAGGTGGTCCGTGCCGACCTCGACGGCGGCGCCGCGCGGTGCCGTCTCCACGGGACGCAGGTAGACGATCTGGTCGGCCTGCATGATGCGGTGCCGCTGACCGTGGGGGTCGCGCACCAGCAGGTCGGCCGTCCCGAGGGTCGTGATGGGCGACCCCCGCCCCGCCGCGATCAGCGCGGCGAGCTGGGCCAGCCGCTGGCCGGGGCCCTCGTGGTAGACGGTGGTGGGCTCGCGCACCATCCACGCCGTCTCGGTATCGCCGTCCCAGTACTCGAACCGGCCCTCGAAGTCGGCGATGGCCTCGCGGGTGATCCGCACTGCGCGACAACCGGGGAACTCCGGCGCCGCGGTCTCGGCGGCACCGCGCAACCGCGCGGCGTCAGGCGTGGCCGGCGGCGCGGGAATCGAAGGAGCCATACCGCCATGTTACACCGCGCGACCCTGGGAAGGAGGTCGCCAAGCAGAACTCGGCAGGCAACGATCCACGATGCGAAGACATCCCGATGTACCGATAGCGGGTCGGTCATCCATCCCGCGTCTGACGGGCGCGCAGGGCGCCGGCGACCCCACCGCCGACGACCAGGGCCATCGCCGGCACTCCCGTTCCGAGGAGCGCGGGCACGGCCGTCATCGACAGCACCCCGCGGATGGCCAGGCCGGACGGGCGCCTCGACGACCGGCTCGGAGACTCCGCTTCCGGAACCTCGACCCACACCTCGGGGAAGCCCCACGCCTCGTAGAGCCCCAGCTTGCCGCGCCGCACGTCGGTCGAGTAGTCGACCTCGAGCACGACATCGGGCAGATGGTCCGTGCCCAGTCCCGATCCGGATAGAATGGGCTGCGCGATCCCGTCAGGTCACCCGGAGGTCACCATCATGGGCACCCACCCTGCGGCGCATCGTCGTGTCTCGCCCTGGCTCGCGCTGGCCGTCTTCCTGCTCGTTCCTCCGGTCGCCGCCGCGCAGGCCGCGCAGGAGGAGCAGGCCGAGCCCGAGCCTCCCGGCCTTCCCCGCGTCACCGTGCCGGACGGGCCGTTCGTCATCAACACCCATGCGATCGCGGAGGTCCGGGTGGTCGTGGTGACGAAGGGGCTGTCGCATCCGTGGGCGATGGCGTTCCTGCCCGACGGGGGCATCCTCGTCACCGAGCGCGACAGCGGGCAGCTCCGGATGGTCCGCGACGGGGTGCTCGACCCCGAGCCCGTCGCCGGGGTGCCGGAGGTGTTCACCGGAGGCCTCGCCGGCCTGATGGACGTGGCCCTGCATCCGGCCTTCGACGAGAACCGGCTCGTCTATCTCAGCTACACCCGGCCGCTGTCGGAAGACGAGGCGACCATCGCCCTCATCCGCGGGCGGCTCGACGGCATGGCCCTGCGCGACGTCGAGGACGTGTTCGTGGCCGAGCCGTTCGGGGGGTCGACGGCGGGGGCCCGCATGGGGTTCGCGCCCGACGGCTCGCTGTACCTGACCGTCGGCGGCGCCTTCCGCACCGACCCGGCCGAGTCGCGCGCCCAGGACCCGGGCAGCCACGCGGGCAAGGTGCTGCGGCTGCGGGACGACGGCTCGGTGCCCGAGGACAACCCGTTCGTCGGCCGGGAGGGCTACCTGCCGGAGATCTTCTCGCTGGGGCACCGGAACCACCAGGGGCTGACCCTGCACCCGGAGACCGGCGCCCCGCTGACGACCGAGCACGCGGTGCAGGGCGGGGACGAGGTGAACGTCATCGAGGCCGGGAAGAACTACGGGTGGCCCATCGTGTCCTACGGGCGGCAGTACGACGGCGAGCGGGTGTCGGCCCGGTTCTGGGCGCCGGGCATGGAGGAGCCGCTGGTCTTCTGGTCGCCGTCCATCGCACCGGGCGGCCTGACCTTCTACACCGGCGACCGGTTTCCCGAATGGCAGGGGGACCTGTTCGTCGGGGCGATGATGACCGGCCGCATCCGCGGGACCGGACACCTCGAGCGGATCGTCTTCAACGAGGTCGGCGAGGAGATCGCCCGCGAGTGGCTGCTGGCCGAGCTCAGGCAGCGCATCCGCGACGTGCGCCAGGGCCCGGACGGCCTCCTGTACGTCCTGACCGACGAGGACGACGGGGCCCTGCTGCGCCTCGAGCCGGTGGCGGAGGTGGCCGAGCCGTAGCCCGCCTGTCGTCGCCGAACCCGATCGCAAGGTCGCGCCACGGCCACAGCCTGGCGCCCGAACGATCGTCCCGACGCCAGGGCGACCACGTTGCGCATCGCGCCGGCCGCGCGGAGCTGGATGGGGTGACGGGGCGTCCAGGAGTCCACGCCGCCCGCGGCGCGGACTCCCGTCCCGCGACCGCCCGGGTCGTAGCTGGGAGTGCCCGGACCCACCGGAGCCCGGCGGCGGGTCGATGGGGGCGATCCAGGTCGTCCCCGGATGATCTACTGCTCGGCAGCCTGGTACCAGATGGGCGAGGTCCACGCCCGCTCCTGGATCCGCCACGGCAGCTCGGCGTCCCCGCAGGCCGCGGGACGCTCGTCCTCGGGCAGGGCCGCGCACTGCAGCGCGTTCCACCGGCAGCTCGGGTTCTCGAGGACGCGCGCGTAGTAGACGGCGGGGCGCGACGGGTCGAAGTCGGGATCGGCCCAGACCCCGCACAGCGACGCGGCGCCGGTCCCGCTCCGTTCGCAGGTGTTGCGCGACACGTCGGCGCCGTTGTCGGCGTCGCCGGCCACGTCGTGGATCGCTTCGTGGAAGAGGCCGTCGTCACCGACCCACCCCTTGACGATCTGGATGCGCTGGAGCGGGGTCCCGGGATACGCCTCCGTTCCCGGGTCGGCGAGGGCCGTGACGAAGAACCGGGGCGCCTGGGATCCGTCCCGCGGAGGCAGCACGCTTCCCATCGGGACGCCCGCCTCGTAGGCGTCGGCGATCATGTCGCTGCTCGAGCACAGGTCGGGCAGGTCCCAGCCGCCGAAGAGCCGCGCCTGGATGCGCACGCCGCTCGTGCCGAACGTCTCCTTTCGCTGCATCGCGTCGAACAGCGAGTCGCGCGAGTTCTCCTCGGCCCAGACGCCGACGAGCCCGCCGGGGTTCCGCAGGGGGTGGGGGGCGTAGGCGTCGGTGGTGAGCCGCCTCTCGAGGTCCGAGTCGACGTTCGAGTTGTGCCCCTGGTAGTCGAACTCGTCGGTGTCGCCGGGCAGGCCGTTGTGGCCGTCGGTGCTGCCGATCAGCCCGAGCTGGATGGGGTTGACGCCGATGCGCTCCTCCTGCGCGATGCCCTCGATGAGGGCGTAGCGCACGAAGTCGAGCCGCGACTGGCAGCCCTCGCCGCGCAGCCCGCCCTCCCCGGTGCCGTCCTCGCAGTCGGGCGGGCGCTCGCCGTCGACGTAGCGCACCTTCTCGAAGTCGCACAGCTCGTCCTCGCCGCCCACCACGTTCCACATGCCGCGGCGGCACTCGGACTCGCCCTTGGCCTGCATCATCTCCACCAGCGGCTCCATCTCGGTCCGCAGCGCCGCCCTCGCCCGCTGCTCGTCGAGGGGCAGCCCGCCCCAGTCGAGGGTGAACATCTGGCCGTTCGAGATGTTGGGGTTGTGGGGGATGGTGAGGGCCTCGCAGCCGGTGCCGGTGTCGTTGCAGCGCGCCTTGAGCCGGGTCCACAGGTCGCGCGGCCGGTCGGCGTCGATCCACGAGATGGGCAGCTCGGGCGCGATCTCGTTGCGCAGGATGACGTTGCGGTGCACCTTGGAGCGGCCCGGCGCCCGCGTGTACTCCCACGCGTGGAACGTCGTGAACGCGCAGTCGCTCGAGCGGTCGTAGTGGCGCTCGGCCGCCTCGCGGGTGGCCTCCCAGGCGGTGAGGAGGCCGCCGCGGCAGCGGCTGCCGTCCTCGCCGCAGACGGCGGGGCCGCGGCCGGCCAGCCGGTCCGCCTGCCACGCCGCTCGATCGTCCGCGGCGCCGCCCGGCCGGAGGCCGCGGCAGGCGGCCGTGTCGTAGACGGGGGACGACGGGTCGGTGCACACGGCGACCTCGCCGAGCCACTCGGAGTGGTCGGTGACCGCCGCGAAGTCGAGGGGGCGCTCGAGGCGGGCGGTGCGGGTTGGCCGGCCCTCGGCGTCGACCGGGCTCAGGCCGATCTCCTCGCCGCGCGCGAAGCGGTAGGCGTCGTCCGGGGTCTGGAAGCCGCCGCGCCCGAGGGCGTCGAGCGAGAACGCGGTGTGGGTGTGGAGGTCGCCGAAGAACACCTGCCGCAGCGGGTCGTGGTGCGCGCACGGCTCCCGCGCAACCAGATCGGCGGCCCGGGCCGGCGCGCTCGGCGGGGTCCATTCCACGACGGGGCGCTCCGGCGCCGTAGCGGACGGCTCGCCGTCGCCGGCCGGCGTGCAGGCGAGGCCGGCAATAGTCGCAAAGCCGGCCGCGAGCAGCCCGCGGTGAACTCCCTGTCGTAGTGTCGTCATGCGAACTCTCCCGCGCGTCCGTGTGATGCTTCGCCGTGGTACATGCAGGTCCGTGGCTGCCCGGAAGCCGGCGGCGTCCGCGCCGTTCGATGCCCTACGTGTGGTCCGGGAGCAGCCGTTCTCCACCGCAACGCCTGGCCCGCCCATCGGCGCCTACGGCTCCGCTGGGCGCCCAACCGACCCTGCAGGAGTTCGCACTGTTCTACGGCGCAGACTCCTGGTCTCGCGCCGAAGCGATGCCGTCCTGCGGCGGCAGCCGCACCTCGTAGTCGTCGCGCAGCCCCTGGTAGCCGGCCCGGCCCCGCTCGCGCCGCCGTTCCTCGTGCAGATCCGCCGCGACCCGATCGCGCAACTCGTCGAGCGGTTGCGTCCGCGACGCGGTCCGCTCGCGCACGCGGACGAGGTGCATTCCGTAGGTCGACTCGACGGGTCCGTGCCAGCCGCCGGCCGGGAGCGAGGACACGGCATCGGCGAATCCCGCCCCGAACAGCCTGGCGATCTGCGGGTCGGTTCTCGCCGCGTAGGTGCGCGCCAGCATGAAGGGGTCGCCGACCTGCGTCCAACCGCGGTCGTCGGCCACCATCCCGCGAAGCAGGACGGCGGCGTCGCCCGCCGGGTCGGCCCTGCGATCGGCTGACAGGAACACGTGATCGAAGGTCGTTCGCGCCGGCCGCCGGTAGCGCTCCGCGTGCCGGGCGTAGTACTCCTCGACCTCGTCGCCCGAGAGCGTGGCGTCGCCGGCGTCCTCCAGGACGAACGTCATCTTCTGAGCGAGCCGGCGCCGCACGATGGCGTCCTCGCGGTCGAGCCCCAGCCGCTGCGCCTCGCGATAGAGGATCTCCTCGTCCACCGCCTCCGCGATCAGCGATTCCAGCTCCGGCCCGGTGGGCGGGCGGCCCCACTGCGCGGTCCAGCGGGCGTGGAGCCCCTCGACCTCGTCGGCGGTCACCTCGATCACGTGGCTCTCCTTCCCGCCGCGGGCCGGCCAGAGATCGAGCGCGAACACGCCGATGCCGAGCACGAGGAAGAGCAGGAGCGGGTCGCTCGCCCGCCGGGGCGTGGGGGGCGACGGATTCTCTCTCCGGTCGCGTCCACGTGTGCGACGATCGCAGCGCGAGTCTCGGTGCATTCGGTCGCGGGGCAGAGGACGCTCGCATTCTAGCGCATCGCGTGACAGTCCCTTGAGGCGAGCGGCGCCACCGAGGGGTAGAATGGACGGATGCGACGCATCCGGTCCGGCACGCCGCGAATCGTCAGATGAAGATCCTGGTCGCCAACCGAGGCGAGATCGCGGTCCGCATCCTGCGGGCCTGCCGGGAGATGGGGGTCCCCTCGGTCGCCGTCTACTCCGAGTGCGACCGGACCGCGCCCCACGTCCGCCACGCCGACGAGGCGGTGGCCATCGGGCCGAGCCCGGCCGCCGGGAGCTATCTCGACATCGACCGGGTGCTCGCGGCGGCGGCCGGGACGGGCGCGACGGCGGTGCACCCGGGCTACGGGTTCCTCGCCGAGAACCCCGCGTTCGCGCGCGCCTGCCGCGCCGCGGGTCTGGCGTTCATCGGGCCCGACGCCGGCGTCATCGAGACCATGGGCGGGAAGACGGCGGCCCGGCGGGCGGCCGTCGCCGCGGGGGTGCCGGTGGTGCCCGGCACCGAGGCCCTGCCCGACACCCTCTCCGAGGCCGAGCTGCGCGCGCGGGCCGACGAGGTCGGCTATCCGCTGTTCATCAAGGCGGTGGCCGGCGGCGGCGGTCGGGGCATGCGCCGCGTCGCCGGTCCCGACGGGGTGGCGGCCGGGGTCGAGAGCGCGCGGTCCGAGGCGGGGGCCGCCTTCGGCGAGTCGGCCATCTACTTCGAGCGGCTCCTCGAGCGGGCGCGTCACATCGAGGTTCAGGTGCTGTGCGACGAGCACGGCACGGTGGTGCCGTTCGTCGAGCGCGAGTGCTCCATCCAGCGGCGGCACCAGAAGGTCATCGAGGAGTCGCCCTCGGTCGCGGTCACCGAGTCGATTCGGACGGCGCTGGCCGACGCCGCGGCGGCCCTGTGCTCGGCCGTGCGGTACACGAACGCCGGCACCCTCGAGTTCCTCCTCGACGAGGACGGCCGCTTCTACTTCCTCGAGATGAACACGCGGCTCCAGGTGGAGCATCCGGTCACCGAGATGGTGACGGGGGTGGACCTCGTGCACTGGCAGATCCGGATCGCGCGGGGCGAGCGCCTGACCCTGGACCGCCGGCGCGCCCTCGCCCCGCAGGGGCACGCGATCGAGGCGCGGGTCTACGCCGAGGATCCCGACGCCGGGTTCATCCCCGCGCCGGGCCGCATCACCTTCCTGCGCAGCCCGTCCGGCCCCGGGGTGCGGGACGACAGCGGCGTCGAGGCCGGCTTCACGGTCCCCGTCCACTACGACTCGATGATCTCCAAGGTGGTGGCGTGGGCCCCCGACCGCGCCGGCGCCGTCGCCCGATTGCGGCGCGCCCTCGGCGAGTACGAGATCGGCGGCATCACCACCGCGATTCCCGCGCTGCTGTGGATTCTCGAGCAGGACGTGTTCGCGGCCGGCGACTTCGACACCGCCTACCTCGACCGCGTGCTCGCCGAACGCCGCGGGCGATCGTTCTCCGAGCTGC
Source organism: Vicinamibacterales bacterium (assembly GCA_965207675.1). GTDB lineage: Bacteria > Acidobacteriota > Vicinamibacteria > Vicinamibacterales > UBA8438 > JAJEEA01. The sequence goes on along the minus strand of CBDBMY010000009.1, from coordinate 493,737 downwards.
CCGACGGGGACGTCGACGTGGCGGTCATGGCGGCGGCGCTGCTGGGCTACCTGTCCGGCTCCGACCGGCCCGCGGGCGGGGGACCGGCGGGACCGACGCCGTGGCGGCGGGCGGCCCGGCTCGAGGGGTTGCGACGATGACCGTCAAGGACCGCGGCCCGATGCGGCTCGAGGTCGACGTGGCCGGCCGTCGGCGGCTCGTCGTCGTCGAACCTGTCGGAGCCGACGGCGACGCCGCCCGTCTGGCCCTGCACTGGGACGACACGACGCGCGAGGTCGACGTGTCGGCGCTCGGTCCGGGACGCCTCTCGATGATTCTGCCGGGGTCGGGCGGGGCGAGCCGCGCGGTGCGCGGCGACGAGCCCGCCCCCGGGGACTGGGTGGTGGGCCTCGGCGGGCGTCAGGTCCGCGCCCGCGTCTCGGACGGGCGCCGCCGCCGTCGCGCGGCCGCGTCGCAGGCCGGCGGCGACCACGCGGTGGCGGCGCCGATGCCCGGCCGCGTGGTGCGGGTGCTCGTCGAGCCCGGGGATCGGGTGGCGGCGGGGCAGGGGCTCGCGGTGGTCGAGGCGATGAAGATGGAGAACGAGGTCGTGGCGCCGGCCGCCGGCGTCGTCTCGGACGTACGGGCGGCCCCGGGAGGCTCGGTCGAGGCGGGGGGAGTGCTGGTCACGCTGACCGCCGAGGAGGGCGCGTGACCAGCCTGAACCTGGGCGGCCCGCCGAGTCCGGCGGGGCGGGACGAGCCCGCGGCCGACGATTCCCGGTCTGGCGACGCCCGTCCCGGAAGCCCGCCGACTGCGTCCGGGCGGCCCGGCCGTCGGGCGGCGCCGCCGGCGCAGGAGTCCCGTGCGGGCCGGTCCCCGGCCGGTCCGCGAGCCCCCGCGCGCCCGATCGCGCGGGAAGGGGAGGCGCCCGGCGGCGGTGTGCCCGGCCCTGCTCCGTCGCCACCGGTCGCCGATTCGCCGCTCGACCCGGATGCGGGCCCGAAGGAGCGGGGGGCGCCGTCGCCGCCGCCGACGAGCCCATTGCGGGTGCTCCGGGCCGCGTGGGCCCGGTGGTGGTCCCGCCGGTACGTGCGCCGGGGCGTCGCTGGGGGCGCCGTCGTCGTCGCGGCGACTCTCGTCGGGCTCGTGACGATCGACCTCGGCCCCGCCGTGCGGGCTCGGGCCGAGCAGGCGTTGGGCGGCTATCTCGACCGCGACGTCAGCATCGGCCGGGTCGGCATCTATCTGGCGAGCGGTGAGTTCCTCGTCGAGGACCTGACCATCGGGGGGCTGAACTCCGGCGATCGGCCATTCCTCGTCGCGGGCGAGATCACCTTGTCGGTGGTCTGGTCGGCGCTGCTTCAAGGGGAGTTTCTCGCCGATGCGGTGCACATGCGCGACTGGCGGATGCTGGCCGAGTCGTTCCCCGACGGTCGCCAGAGCTTCCCCGCCTTCGTGCGACAGTCGGGCGGGGAGCCCGACGCCGGGGACCCGGGCGGGCCCCCCGGCGTCGCGGGAGACCCGGCGCCCGCGGACGCGGTCGGGCTCGACGCGGAAGCGGGGCGGCGGTTCGTCACCACCCTGCAGTACCTGAGCGCGTCCGACGGCGAGTTCCGCTACGAGGATCACGGGTCGAACTGGAACGTCGACCTGCCGGACATGGACTTCACCATCACCAAGGTCCTCGACTACCGCGGCCATGCCGCCTCGGCGGGCGGCGTCCTGCAGATCGGCGACTTCGAGCCGATGTGGATCGACCTGGACACCGACTTCCTGATCGACGGGTCCGACGTCGAGCTGACCCGCATCGACCTCGTCACCGACGGCGCGACGACGCGGCTCGTGGGCGACGTCGACCTGTCGAACTTCCCCGAGATGTTCTACACCCTCGAGTCGGACATCGACCTCGCCCGCATGCGGGAGATCTTCTTCGCCGCCGACGACTTCACGGCCGCCGGCTTCTCGCGCTTCAGCGGCACGTTCCACAAGTTCGAGGGGGGCCACGACCTCCGGGGATCGTTCACGAGCGACGAGGCAGGCATCAATCAGCTGCGTTTCCCGGCCATGACCGGCGACCTGCGGTGGCGGCACGACCTCTTCGAGGTCCGGAACGCCGAGGCGTCGCCCTACGGGGGGGAGGCGGCGTTCGACTTCACGATGGCGCCGCTCGGCGCGAGCGAGCCCGGGCACGCGGTGTTCGACGTCCGCTACACCCGCATCGGGCTCGCGCCGCTCGCGCGGGCCCTCGAGGTTCGCGCGATTCGACCGGCGGGGCGGGCGTCCGGCCGCAACCGCCTCGAGTGGCCCATCGGCCGCTTCGCCGACTTCGCCGGCGAGGGCGCGGTCCGGCTCGCGCCCCCGGCAGGCGTGCGGCTCGCGGGCCCCGAGCCGGACCCCGGGGCGGCGACGGGGGTGGCGGCCCGCCGGGACCAGCCACCCGACCTGACGACGCGCGCCTTTGCCCTCGGCGGACAGGTCGAGTACCGGGCGACCGGCGAGAGGCTCGAGGTGGGAGACGCGTATCTGGCCACGCCGTCGACCCACATCGTCTTCGGGGGACGCACCGCGTGGGGGGCGGACACCCGGATCGCCTTCGACGTGGCCAGTGCGAACTGGCAGGAGAGCGACCGCCTGATGGCCGCGATCATGACCGCGGCGGGGACACCCACCGGCGCCTTCGCGGTCGACGGCCACGGCACCCTCGACGGCGTGCTTCTCGGCGACCTCGCGTCGCCGCGCGTCGAGGCCACCTTCGCCGGCGAGGACGTGCGGGCCTGGAACGTCGACTGGGGCACGGGCCGCGGCGAGTTCGTGGTGGAGGACTCGTATCTCGACGTCATCGACGGGGACTTCCGCCGGGGCGACAGCGCCATGGCGATCGACGGACGGTTCTCGCTGAGCCGGCCCCGGCGCGACGGCGGCGAGGAGATGAACGCGCTCGTGCGGCTCGAGTCATTCCCCGCGGCCAGCATCCGGGCCGCGTTCGGGCTGACCGAGGGCTATCTCATCGAGGGGCCGGCCACCGGCGAGATGCGCCTCTACGGGGCCTACCGCCGCCTGTTCGGGGTGGGGCGGCTGCGGCTCGACGAGCCGACCGCCTACGGCGAGCCCTTCGACTCCGCCGCCGCCGACCTGCGCTTCGAAGGCAGCGGCGTCCGGCTGAACGGGCTCGACATCCGCAAGGGGCCGGGCTCGGCGACGGGGGCCGCGTTCATCGAGTGGGACGCCTCCTACTCGTTCAATCTCGACGCCCGGGGCGTCGACGTCGCCTCGCTGGCCTTCCTGCCCGAGCTGCCGCGCCCCCCGTCCGGGACCATCGAGGGTACCGCGTCCGGGGTCGGGGCCCTCGACAACCCGACCTACGAGGTACGCGCGACCGTCAGCGATCTGCGCATCGGGGACGAGGAGGTGGGGCACATCACCGGCCAGCTCGACATCCGGGACGGGGAGCTCCGGCTCGACCTCGAGGGGGCGTCGTCGACCGTCGCGCTCTCCGCCGCGGGGCGCGTGACCCTCTCGGGGACGCAGGAGGCCGACCTGTCGCTGCGGGTCGCGGACTGGTCGCTGGACCCCTACGTCCGCATGTTCGTCCCCGAGTGGTCCCCCTACACCCGGGCGGTGCTGAGCGGCTCGCTGGACGTCGTCGGCCCGCTGCGGGACTGGGACCGCCTCGACGCGACGGCCACCGTCCAGCGGTTGCGGGCGAGCCTCCTCGACTACGAGGTTCGCAACGACGGCCCCATCCGGCTGAGCCTCGACCGGCGGATCGTCGGCATCGATCGGCTGCGCCTGGCCGGCGTCGGCACCGCCCTCGATCTCGCGGGGGTGGTGGATCTCGGTGCCGACGAGGTCTCGGTCGGCGTCGACGGCAACGCCAACCTCGACATCCTCCAGGGGATGTTCCAGAGCCTGCGGGGGTCGGGCTCGGCCGTCGTGGACGCCGAGGTCGTCGGCACCGTGCGGCAGCCCGTGCTGACCGGGGAGGCGGCGGTCCGGAACGGGCGCATCCGGCACATCTCGCTGCCGCACGCGCTGGAGGAGATCAACGGCCGCATCGTGTTCGAGCGGGGCGCGGTCCGGTTCGACGAGCTGACGGCTTCCATGGGATCCGGTCCCGTGCAGCTCGGCGGGCGGGCCGGAATCGACGGGTTCTCGCTCGGCGAGCTGGAGATCACCGCGGCCGGGCGGGACATGCAGCTGCGGTTTCCCGAGGGGTTCCGGTCGAACGTCGACACCGACCTGGTGCTGCGCGGCCCCCCGGACCGCCCGGTCCTCGACGGTGACGTCAACGTGCGCGACGCGGTGCTCCTCGGCGGCTTCGACGAGGTCGCGGTCGGGCTGCTCGGGGGGGACGCCGCCGGCGTCGAGGCGGTGGAGACGGGGCTGCCGTTGCGCTTCGACGTCCGAATCGAGGCGCCGTCCACCCTGCGCATCGACAACAGCCTCGCCCGAATCGTGTCGAGCGCCGAGCTGACCCTGCAGGGCACCTTCGAGCAGCCGGTGCTGCTCGGGACGGTCGAGCTGGAGCGGGGCACGGCGTTCTTCGAGGGCAACCGCTACCGCCTGAACCACGGGACCATCGGGTTCGCCAACCTGAACCGCATAGAGCCTTTCGTCGACATCGAGGTCGAGACCGACGTCCGCGTGCCCGGGCAGACGTATCGGGTCATGGTCCGGGCGACCGGCACGCCGGACGGGCTGGTGCCCACCCTGTCCTCGGATCCGCCCCTGCCGGAGGTCGACATCTTCTCGCTGCTGCTCGGCGACATCCGCGACCCCCTCGGCGCCGACCTCCGGGCCGCGCGCGCGCCCGAGCTGGCCCAGCAGCAGCGGTTCCAGGCCGGCGCCGCGCGCCTGCTGACGAGCCCCCTGTCCTCGAGCGTCGGCCGCGTCGTCCAGGACTCTTTCGGGGTCGACACGTTCCAGATCACGCCGTCGCTCGGCGACCCGACCTCCCATCAATCGGCCGAGCTCAGCCCGACGGCGCGGGTGCTCATGGGCAAGCGGATATCCGACCGGACGCACATCACGCTCTCGCGGGCCATCAGCGGCGCCAACCGCGACCTCCTCGTCGTCCTCGAGCACGACCAGAGCGACCGGCTGACCTGGATCCTCTCGCAGAACGAGGATCGCACCTACGCCCTCGACTTTCGCGTGAGGCATGCATTTTGAGCTGCCGTGCCCTCCTCGCCGGCGCGGCGGGAGCGGTGCTGGCCCTCGCCGCGCCGCCCGCCGGCGCCGCCGACCCCGCGGCGCTCGCGGGGCAGAACGTCGCCGAGGTGCGACTGTTCCGTGACGGGCGGCTCGTCGACGAGCCGTCGCTGCTCGACTTCATCGAGACCCGTCCCGGCCGGCCGCTGTCGATGCGGCAGGTCCGCGAGAGCCTCACCCACCTTTTCAGCCTCGGCGAGTTCGTCGACGTTCGGGCCAGCGCCGCCGCCGTCGCGGCGGGCATCAGCCTCCGCTACGACCTCGTGCCCTTCCGCGGCGCGGGCGGGTTGGAGGTGCTCGACCCCCGCGGCCGGCCCGTCGAGGAGGCGGCGGCCCTGGTCCGACGCCGGCTCGGAAGCAGGGTGGCGCCCGACCAGGTCGGCGCCGCCGCGGCCCTCCTCGACCAGTACTATCGCGACGTGGGCCGGTTCGTGGCGCGCATCACGCCGCGGCCGCCGGGGCCGGACGGCCGCGTCGTCATCGACGTCGACCCGGGCCCGGCCGCGCGCATCGGGGACATCGAGGTCCGCGGGGCCGAGGCACCCCGGCGATCCGTCGTTCTGGACCGCCTCGGCGTGCGGGAAGGCGGTCCCTACGATCCGGTCGAGCTCGACAGCCGCCTCGCCGACTACGAGGCCGAGGTCCGGTCCCGCCGGTTCTACGCGGCGCGCTTCTCCCACGCCGTGGTGCCGAGCCCGGACGGGCGGGTGGTGTCGCTCGACCTCGACGTCCGGGCCGGCGCGCAGGTCGCCATCCGTTTCGAGGGCGATCCGGTCCCCGGGGCGCAGGTGGACGAGCTCGTGCCCATCGCCCGGGAAGGCTCGATCGACGAGGACCTGCTCGAAGACTCCGGCCTGCGCATCAGGACCCATCTGCGGGAGCTCGGCTACCGCGACGCGCGGGTGACCCATCGCCGCCTCGAGGAGCCGGGTCAGCTGGCTGTCGTGTTCTCGGTGGAACAGGGGGCGCGCTACGTGGTCGACGGGGTCGAGTTCACCGGCCACGCGGTGATGCCGGCGGCGGAGCTGACCGCGCTCTTCGACGTTGAGGCGGGGGCGGCGCTGGTCATGGACGGCGTGGAGGCGGGTGCCGCCGCGGTGCGGGCCGCCTACGAGCAGCGCGGCTACCGCGGCGTTGACGTCGAGGTGCGGCCGGAGCTCGCCGAGGCGGCTTCGCCCGACGGGGGCGGGCCCGCGGTGGTGCCGGTGAGCCTGCTCGTGGACATCGCCGAAGGACCGGCCACGAGGGTTCGCGCCGTCACGTTCGAGGGAGTGACCGCCTTCACCGAGGCCGAGCTCGCCGCCTCGATCGAGGTTCGACCCGGCGAGCCGTTCCATGCTCCGCGGGCGCGGGCCGCCGCCGCGGCGATCGAGCTGGGCTATCTCAACGAGGGGTACGAGGCGGCGCAGGTGGACGTCGAGCCGCGCTTCGACGAGTCCGGCGAGACCGCCGACGTCGTGTTCCTGGTGCGCGAAGGCCCCCAGGTCTTCGTGGACCACGTGCTGATCGTGGGGAACCGGCAGATCTCCGCCTCGACCATCCGGCGCGAGCTCGCCCTGCGGCCCGGCGAGCCGCTGGGACGGGACGAGATCGACGAGACCCGGCGCCGCCTCACCGCGCTGGGCATCTTCCGGCGCATCGAGCTCCGGGAGTTCAGCCACGGCGCCTCGGATCGGCGCGACGTCGTGGTGGTGGTCGAGGAGGCTCCGGCGACGAGCGTCGGTTACGGCGGGGGGCTGGAGGCGAGCCAGCGACTTCGCGCCGCCGCCAGCGGGGTGGCGGCCGAGCAGCTCGAGTTCGCCCCGCGCGGGTTCTTCGAGATCGGCCGGCGCAATCTCTGGGGCAAGAATCGGTCCGTCGATCTGTACACCCGGGTAAGCCTGTGGCCCCAGGGAGCCCCCGCCGGCGAGGTCTCGCGGACCGACCTCGGGTTCAACGAGTACCGGTTTCTCCTGAACTTCCGCGAGCCCCGGGCGTTCGGGCAGTCCGGAGACCTCCTGGTGTCCGGGTTCGCCGAGCAGGTCATTCGCCCGAGCTTCGACCTGATAAGCCGCGGCGTCAACACCGAGCTGCGGCGGGCTGTCGGGACCACGATGACGGCCCGGCTGGGCCATACCTACGGGGTGAACCGGATCGCGAACGAGCAGCTGCAGTCCGCGGACCGCCCGCTCGTCGACCGGCTGTTTCCCGAGGTGAGGCTGTCGACCCTCTCCGCGGGGCTGATCCGGGACACGCGGACGGACCCGCTGGAGCCGACGGGGGGCACCCTGCTGGCGGTCGACGTGGAAGCGTCCTCGTCCGTGCTGGGCTCGGCCGTCGGGTTCGCCAAGACCGTCCTGCAGGGCTTCGTGTACCGACGGATGCCCGGTGAGGCCGTCTTCGCCGCGGGGGCGCGCCTGGGGCTGGCCCGCAGCTACACGACCACGTTCCTCCAGGCGTCGACCCTGGTGCTGAACGACCAGGGGCTGCCGGAGCTCCGGGAAGTGGCCGAGCTGACCTTCATCCACACCCTGCCCGCGAGCGAGCGGTTCTTCGCCGGGGGCGACTCCACCGTGCGGGGGTTCGCCCTCGACCGGCTCGGTGACGAGACGACCATCGGGGCCAACGGCTTCCCGACCGGGGGGAACGCGATGATCGTGCTGAACTCGGAGCTGCGGGTGCCGGTGTTCGGGCCGCTCCAGGTCGTGGGGTTCCTCGATGCCGGCGACGTGATAGACCGGGTGGGCAACTTCGACCTGGCGCGCATTCGCGGGGCGGCCGGCTTCGGGGTGCGCTATCGCTCGCCGATCGGCCCGATCCGGATCGACCTGGGGTTCAAGCTCGACCGGCGTGAGTTCGCGGGAGAGCGGGAGAGCCTGACCGCGCTGCACCTCAGCATCGGCCAGGCGTTCTAGTGCTGCGTCCTGGCTGAATGTCGGGCATGGGTGCCGTGATTCGTCAACGATTGCGCGCGCTGAACCCATGTCCGTGTCCGAAGATCGGGACGTGACGCACCACTACTAGCAGTTCGCGCCGAGAACGGCGCGGCGGACCGGAGGGTGGGTTGGGCGCCGGGCGGACCCGCGGCCGACGATTGGCGGGTGGGCCGGGGCCGAGGTCGGGGAGCTCGTCCGGGGTGGCGCGGGAGCGGTCGAGGGTGCCGAAGCGGTCGGGAGACGTCGTGCGGCTGTGCGTGCTCGTGGCCGCCCTGGCCGCGGGTGGCGACCGGCCCCCGGCGATGGGCGCCGGGCAGTCGCCGCCCGACGCCGGGGAGCTCGTCGACCGCGTCCTGGCGGTGGTCGGCGGACAGGTCATCCTGCTGTCGGACGTTCGCCTGTTCCTGGAGACGAGGCTGGTGGAGCCGTCGGGGGCCGCCGGCTCCGCGCTCGAGCGCCTGATCGATCGACGGCTGATTCTGGACGAGGCGGCCCGCTATGTGGTCGAGGACCCGTCCCCGGCCGAGGTCGATGCCCGCCTGCGCGAGATCGAGCGGCGCATCGGAGGCCCCCGCTCGCTCGCCGCGTTGCTGGCCGCGACCGGATACGCGTCGCAGGACCTTGAGCAGGTCGTCCAGGACGACTTGCGCATGGAGCGCTACCTGGCGCGGCGGTTCCCCCTGCCGGCGGGGGCGGCGCGGCAGGCCCTGATCGACGACTGGCTGGCGTCGCTCCCGGCTCGCTCGGCCGTCATCCGCGTCACGCCTTGACCCGGGAGCCGAACGCCCGGTTCCGCCGCCCCGCCCCGGCCGCGCGCCGCCGGTCCGCGATGGTTGCCCGGGGTCCGCCCGGCGCCCGCCCGACCCTCAGGAGCGCGCCGTCTACGGCGCACGCTCCCATCGGGGGACCGGGCTCCCGGGCCATGGGCGCCGGCTCATCCTCCCCCGCCCCCGACATAGGCGATGAGCACCTCCATGGCGTTGAAGCCGGCATGACAGGCGAATGGCGCCACCATGCTGCCGCGGACCAGGTAGAGCACCCCCCACAGCGCCCCCAGGAGACCGGTGATGATGGCCGCGTCGCGACCCTGCACGAGGTGGCCGAGGCCGAAGGCCACGCTGAACACCACGAGTCCGACCGCCGCGCCGCCGAGGTGCTGCTCGAAGCGGCGCAGAATGAAGGCGCGCTGCACCTCTTCCCGCAGCCCGCCGGCGACCATGGCGACCACGGCGAAGGTCGCCGCGGCGGCGGGCGTCGTGATGAGCGCCTCGAGGGGATTCTCGGGGACGTTGCGCAGCTCGGGAGCGACGCGGGACAGGACCGCGAACGCCGCCGCGACGACCAGGAGCGCGGCGGGCACGAGGGCCAGCCCGAGCAGCAGCTCGGATCGAATCGGCCGCCGGCCCACCATCACCGCGACCGGCTGCTCGCCGTGGGCGCGCATGAGCATCCATACCAGCGCCAGGATCAGGGCAGCGTCGACGAGCGACAGGGTGACGACGTAAGCGAGCGAGAGGTCCCCCGAGCCGTCGGTCGGCCCCGCTCCGAACATCCCGAGGATCACCACGAGAGTCAACTGGGTCGGGAAGCCGGAGCACAGGACCACCTCGCCGGCCGCCGCGAGGCGCCGCTGGAACGGCAGGGGCGACGGCGTGGGCTCGACCGCGAGGTCGCCTTGCTCGGGGGTCGGCACGTCGACTCCGGCTGACGGATCCTCTGGCGGCGCTCCGTGCGACATGAACCGGACTCTACCACACGCCCGAGGTTGGATCTGTTGACAAACCGTCTATATCTAGGCTATCTTCCCCCCCCAGGCCACAACATCTAGTGCCTTGACCAGAAGAGGAACCGTTTCCGAGACCCGCATGCGGATGCCTCGCACCACGATTCCGGCAAGACCCGTATGCTCCGGCGGTATCGAGTCGCAGACCGGATGCGATAGCCCGGTCTCCGGATCACGCCTGCGATGCGCCCTTCCTTTCGCGCCCCGCCTTGCCGTCGGTCTGGAACGGAGGTCTTCACGAGCGGCCGTCCGACAGCCCGGCGCGCCGTAGAATCCTGAGCCCGGTGTCCGGCACGCATCGCAGTGCCGCACCGAGAGGAGTTGCCCGATGCAGAGAAGCGCCGTTCATGAGCCCGAGGCGGCCGCGCCGCAGGTAGACGCGCAGCCGTCGGCGGTCGATCGCCAGGGCCTGGAGTTCCCGCGGTACTTCTCGCGATCAGGGTCCGATCCGTTCGACGAGATCGAATGGGAGGCGCGCAGCGCGGTCATCGGCAACGAGCAGGGCGAGGTGGTCTTCGAGCAGCGCGACGCGGAGGTCCCCGCGTTCTGGTCCCAGCAGGCCACCAACATCGTGGTGTCCAAGTACTTCCGCGGCGTGCTCGGCACCCCCGAGCGCGAGCGGAGCGTCAAGCAGCTCATCGGGCGGGTGGTCGACACCATCACCGGGTGGGCCCGCAAGGACCGCTACTTCGCCGGCGACGCGGACCTGCAGGCGTTCAGCGACGATCTCAAGCACCTCCTCGTCTTCCAGAAGGCCGCGTTCAACAGTCCGGTCTGGTTCAACTGCGGCTTCGAGAAGGCGCCCCAGTGCTCGGCCTGCTTCATCAACTCGGTCGACGACACGATGGAGTCGATCCTGACCCTGGCCAGGACCGAGGGGATGCTGTTCAAGTACGGGTCCGGGACGGGCACGAACCTGTCGTCGATCCGCTCGTCGCGCGAGCTGCTCGGCGGAGGCGGGACCGCCTCGGGGCCGGTTTCCTTCATGAAGGGGTACGACGCCTTCGCGGGGGTCATCAAGTCGGGCGGGAAGACCCGGCGGGCCGCCAAGATGGTGGTGCTCAACGCCGACCACCCCGACATCGTCGAGTTCATCAACTGCAAGGTGGACGAGGAGAAGAAGGCCTGGGCGCTGATCGACGCCGGCTACGACGGGTCGTTCACCGGCACCGCGTACTCGTCGGTGTTCTTCCAGAACTCGAACAACAGCGTGCGGGTGCCCGACGACTTCATGCGCGCGGTCGTCGACGACGAGGCGTGGGAGACGCGGGCGGTGACCGACGGGACGGTCATGTCGACGTACCGGGCCCGCGACCTGATGCGCCTCATCGCCGAGGGCACGCACGTGTGCGGCGACCCCGGCATGCAGTTCGACACCACCATCAACGACTGGCACACCTGCCCGACCACCGACCGCATCAGGGCCTCGAACCCGTGCTCGGAGTACATGTTCCTCGACGACTCCGCCTGCAACCTGGCGTCGCTCAACCTCATGCAGTTCCTCGACGAGGGCGGGCAGTTCGACGCCGCGGGGTTCGCGGCCGCGGTGCGGACGATGATCACCGCGCAGGAGATCATCGTCGGCAACGCCAGCTATCCGACGAAGGCGATAGAGCGCAACAGCCACGACTACCGCCCCCTCGGCCTCGGCTACGCCAACCTCGGGGCGCTGCTGATGTCGCGGGGCATTCCCTACGACAGCGACGAGGGGCGCGACTGGGCCGCCGCCCTCACCGCCCTCATGACCGGCGAGGCCTACGCCCAGTCGGCCCGCATCGCCCGCGACCACGGCGGCCCGTTCGCGGGGTTCGACGGGAACCGCGAGCCGTTCCTGCGGGTGATGCACAAGCACCGCGACGCGCTGCGGGGCGTCAACTCCGAGCGCGTCCCCGGCTCGCTGTTCGCGGCGGCGTCCCGCGCCTGGGACGACGCGGTCGAGCTGGGCGAGGCCCACGGCTACCGCAACGCCCAGGCCACGGTGCTCGCCCCCACCGGCACCATCGGGTTCATGATGGACTGCGACACCACCGGGGTCGAGCCGGACATCGCCCTCGTCAAGTACAAGAAGCTCGTCGACGGCGGGCTGATGAAGATCGTGAACACGACCGTCCCGATGGCCCTGCGCAACCTCGGGTACGACGAGCCGCAGGTCGAGGCCATCGTGGCGTACATCGACGAGCAGGAGACGATCGAGGGCGCTCCCGATCTCGAGCTCGAGCACCTGCCGGTGTTCGACTGCGCCTTCAAGCCGGCCCGCGGGAGCCGGTCGATCCACCACATGGGGCACATCCGGATGATCGGGGCGGCGCAGCCGTTCATCTCCGGCGCCATCTCGAAGACGATCAACGTGCCGCCCGACGCGACGGTCGAGGAGATCGAGCAGGCGTACCTGGACGCCTGGCGCCTCGGCACGAAGGCGGTGTCCATCTATCGGGACGGCAGCAAGCGCACCCAGCCGCTGAACACCACCCGGAAGGGGCCGGCCGGCGAGTCCACCGGCGCCGAGGCGTCCACGGACACCGCGGCCGCCGGCGCGGGGCCGTCCCGCCGCCGCCTGCCGGACGAGCGCCAGGCCATCACCCACAAGTTCGACATCGCCGGGCACGAGGGGTACATCACCGTCGGGCTCTTCGAGGACGGCGCTCCCGGCGAGATCTTCCTGGTGATGGCCAAGGAGGGCTCGACCATCTCCGGCTTCGCCGACGCCTTCGCGCAGGCGGTGTCCTACGCGCTGCAGTACGGCGTGCCGCTCCAGGTGCTGGTGGACAAGTTCAGCCACGTGCGGTTCGAGCCGTCGGGGCGGACCCGGAACCGGGACGTCGCGATCGCCAAGTCGATCGTCGACTACATCTTCCGGTGGATGGCGACCAAGTTCCTGTCCCCGGAGGCGCAGTTCCGCGCGGGCGTCAACGTGCCGGCCGGGGAGCCGGCCGGGGAGCCGGTCGGTCCCGCCGAAACGGGGCCGCGTCGGGGAAACGACCCGGCGGAGCGGTCGGCGGCAGAGACGGGGCCGGCGGGCTGGGGCGGCGGCTTGGCCGCCGGCAGCGGCGACCGGCGGGGCGCCGGCGCGGGTCAGGGTACGCCGTTCGCGATCCAGAACGATCAGGACGCGCCGTCGTGCTCCACCTGCGGCGCCATCATGATCCGCAACGGCAGTTGCTACAAGTGCGTCAACTGCGGCGCCACCAGCGGGTGCGCCTGACGCCTGCCGCGGGCCGTCCGCCAGCCCCATTGCGACGGGGATTGTAAACGTGAGTCGCCATCCCCGTTCGTGGCTCTCGCACGGGAAAACAGCGCGGATCCAGATCTCGGCTGTTGTTTTGTCGCAGTCGACCCGTGCTAGACTTGGTTTCCGTAACTGAACGCCCGGCTTGGGAGGGGCTGCCGTACAGGCGAACGCCCCAACCTGATCAGAGGCCGGAGCGTTCGTAGATCCCCCCTTATGTGCTGGCGTACCTGGGCTCAGACCGCGTCGCCAGCTGGAGGTTCAACGCCATGGACAATAGCAGACACGTTTGTGTTTCTGCAAGCGAAAAAAACCGCACAATTCGCCCCTGCGGAGTATGCAACTGCCCCGACGACCACTGCCTGCTGCATGACGACGACTATCAGATCGTGTCGGTCATCTTCAAGAGGATGGCACCGCCTGACGTTCCGCCACCTGGAGCATGCTGTTCAAGTACGGGTTGATACCACGACCGAAGTGCGGGGAGTGGGGTCGTCACGGGGAGGACTCGTCGCTTCGGCCGAAGTAGGCCAGGGCGACGAGGACCGTCGCGAACAAGGCGCGGGCGATCTGGGGCTCGGGCGCGATCTGTCCGTACAGTTGCCCCGCGTTGTGCAGCGCGAGCGACTGAAGTCCGAAGAGCGCGGCCAGGGCCAGGGCCAGGCTGCCGGGCAGGCCGACCCGAATCAGCAGGCCCGCCAGCACGAGCATCGCGCCCAGCAGGATCAGCGCGAGGTTGGCCAGCAACTCGAGCTGCGAAGCCCCGAACAGGTCCACGAGTCCGGTACCCAGCGAGTAGAGCCCGTAGCACGTCATGCCGAGCGTGGCAGCAGTCAGCATCTGAGTCGTCGCCTATTATGACGTAGAGACGACGGTCCCGCCGGCAGCCTTTCTCCGCGACGGTCCGTCGGTGGGACCGCCACGACAACATGGATCTGCGTCTCGACGGCAAGGTGGCCGTCATCACCGGATCGAGCCGCGGGCTGGGGTTGGCCAGCGCCCGCTCGCTCGCGGCCGAGGGCGCCCGGGTGTGCATCTCGGCCCGCGGCGCCGAGCGGCTGGCCGACGCGGTAGCCGAGTTGCGCGCCGTGGCGCGGGGCGCCGCGGCCGGACCCGGCGCCGCCGTCGAGCCGGGGAGCGCGCCCGTCGACGCGCCCGGCGGAGGCGCGGGCGAGCGCGTCATCGGGATCGAGGCCGACCTCGGCACCGAGGCCGGGGTGGCCCGGGTCATCGACGGCGCCGTCGAGGCGTTCGGCGGCCTCGACATCCTCGTCAACAACGTCGGCAAGGCCGGCGGCGGGGGGATAACCGAGGCCACCGACGCCGAGTGGCAGGCCGCGCTCGACCAGACCCTGCATCCCGCCATCCGCGCCTCCCGGCTCGCGGTGCCGCACCTGCGGGCGCGGGGCGGCGGGGTCATCCTGATGATCGCCTCCATCTGGGGCCGCGAGTCGGGGGGGCGAATGACCTACAACGCGGTCAAGGCGGCCGAGATCAGCCTCGCGAAGTCCCTCGCCGGGCAGCTCGCGGCCGACGGCATCCGGGTCGTCAGCGTGGCCCCCGGCTCGATCTCTTTCCCCGGCGGCTCGTGGGCGAAGCGGCAGGCGGCCGACCCCGAGGGGATGGCCGCCTTCGTCCGGCGCGAGATACCGTTCGGCCGCTTCGGGCGCGCCGAGGAGGTCGGCGACGTGGTCGCCTTCCTCGCCTCCCCCCGCGCGAGCTGGGTCACCGGCGCCTGCGTCACCGTCGACGGTGGGCAGTCCCGGTCGCTGTTCTGACTCCGCCGGATGGACCCCGGCTCCGAGCCCGGCCGCTTCGTGGGTCGGCATGGCCACGACCCGCCGCCGCGACCCGGCGGCGAAACGGCGGTGGGCACGTCGGTCCCGAGCAGGCACCGGACCCACTCCCGGTCGTGCGCGACGTCGATCGCGGCGGCGCGCGACGTCTCCCCGATATTCGGACGGTGTGTCCCCGAGATGAGCCTCTACTCCGGCACCCGGTGGCTCGACACCCGAGCCCGGACCGACATTCGAACGGCGTGTCCCTGAGATGAGCCTCGGACTCACGCCGGCCGGGCACCTTCGGTGGGCGCCTGTCGACGGCGACCCCGTTCCCCCCGCCGTCGCCCGACTCGAGTCCGCCGTGGCCGCGGACTGGCGCGAGGCGCTCTTCACGCTGGCGGCGGACCGCATCGACACGCAGGCGTCGCCCCCCGCGCGCTTCTGGCAGCAGATCGCCGAGCGCTACCTGACGGCGCTGTGCCAGCTCCCCGAGCAGGACGCGCACGTTCAGGTGGCGGCGCCGCCGCCGGCCGACCGCGCCGCCTGGATCCTGTCCGCCCCGCCGATGCGCGGGGGCGAGTATCTCTCCGAGGACAGCCTGCACGGCGTCTGGCGCCATCTCGACGCGTGGGTGGGCGAGGCGGTCGCGGCGGCCGGCGGCCTGCCCGCGTTCCTCCGCGCCCGGGCCGCGAGCTGGCACCAGGTGGGGCGGGTCTGCTTTCACCTCGCCGAGAACCGCAACGACGAGGCGCGGCCGTTCGCGTTCATGGCCACCTATGCCTCCGGGTTCGGCGCGGCCGGGCGGGTAAAGCACCTGCCGCTGCGCCGGGCGCTGGAGGAGTACGCGGGGGCGAAGAACCGGGCCGCGCTCATCGCCTTGCTGTCGCCGATTCAGCAGGCGGCCGAGGCGTGCGGCTGGGTGAAGGAGCTCGTCGACTCGGGCGACGTCTACCAGGCGCTGGCGTGGACGCCGGATCGGGCCTACCGGCTTCTGCGCAGCGTGCCCGCGCTCGAGGCGAGCGGCCTGACCGTGCGGCTGCCCAACTGGTGGCGCAAGCGGCCGCGCCCGCAGGTCAGGGTCACCATCGGCGATGCGGCCCCGTCGATGGTGGGCGCCGACGCCCTGCTGGACTTCGACGTGGACGTCGCCCTCGGCGGCGAGCCGCTGTCGCGCGCGGAGCTGGAGACCCTGCTCGACGGCGACGGCGATCTCATGCTGCTCAAGGGCCAGTGGGTCGAGGTCGACCGCGACCGGCTGCGGCAGGCGATCGAGCACTGGGAGGCGGTGCGCCGGCAGGCGGGCGACGACGGGCTCTCGTTCGTCGAAGGCATGCGGCTCCTCGCCGGCGCCTCCGCCGATCTCCGTCACGAGGAGCAGACCGAGGCGGAACGCCCGTGGGTGCACGTCGACGCCGGCGACGCCCTGCGCGGGCTCCTGGCGGACATGCGCCAGCCCGACGCGCTCGACCCGGTGGCCGTCGGCGGGGCGCTGCAGGCCACGCTGCGGCCGTATCAGCGCGACGGCGTGGCGTGGTTGCGGCTGCTGTCGAGGCTCGGCCTCGGCGCCTGCCTCGCCGACGACATGGGACTCGGCAAGACCATCCAGGTGCTGGCGCTGCTGCTCGTCGGCCGCGGCGAGGGCGCGTCCCGGCCGGCGCCGTCGCTGCTGGTGATCCCGGCCTCGCTGCTCGGGAACTGGCGCCGCGAGGCCGAGCGGTTCGCGCCGTCGCTGGCGCTGCGCTTCCTGCACCCGGCGGAGACGGATCGGGAGACGCTGGCCGACGTCTCGGCGGCGCCGTCGCGGCATCTCGCCGGGGTCGATCTGGCGGTGACGACCTACGCCATGCTGCACCGGCAGCCCTGGCTGGCGGACGTCCAGTGGCGGCTGGTGATCCTGGACGAGGCGCAGGCCGTCAAGAACCCCGCGACCCGCCAGAGCCGGGCGGTGCGGGCGCTGCCGGCGCGCGCCCGCGTCGCCCTGACCGGCACGCCGATCGAGAACCGCCTCGGCGACCTGTGGGCGCTCTTCGACTTCCTCAACCCCGGACTGCTCGGTTCGCGCGACGTGTTCAACCGCTTCGTCAAGAAGCTGCAGCAGCGCGAGGAGCAGCCGTTCGCGCCGCTGCGGCGGCTCGTCGCCCCCTACATTCTCAGGCGTCTCAAGACGGATCGCCGCATCATCGCCGACCTGCCCGACAAGACGGAGACGACGCGCGACTGCCAGCTCACCCGGAAGCAGGTCGGCTTGTATCAACGCGTCGTGCGGTCGATGCAGCGGGAGCTGGAATCCGTCGACGGCATCGCCCGGCGCGGCGTGGTGCTGCGGGCGCTCATGCGCCTGAAGCAGGCGTGCAATCATCCCAGCCAGCTCTCCGGCGACGGCGACTACCGGCCCGGCGACAGCGGCAAGTTCGCGCGTCTGGCCGAGATCGGCGAGGAGCTGGCCGAGCGCCAGGAACGGACGCTGGTGTTCACGCAGTTCAGGGAGATCATCGATCCGCTGGCGGAGCACCTGGCAACGGTCTTCGGCCGGGCCGGCCTCGTGCTGCACGGCGGGACCGGGGTCGGGCAACGGCAGAAGCTGGTGGACCGGTTTCAGCGCGGCGACGGGCCGCCGTTCTTCGTGCTCTCGCTCAAGGCGGGGGGCACGGGGCTGAACCTGACGGCGGCGTCCCACGTCATCCACTTCGACCGCTGGTGGAATCCCGCGGTCGAGAATCAGGCCACCGACCGCGCCTTCCGCATCGGCCAGCGGCGCAACGTGCTGGTGCACCGGTTCGTCACGCGGGGTACGATCGAGGAGAGGATCGATCGGATGATTGCCGAAAAGCGGCGATTGGCCGATGATCTGCTCGACGGCGACCATGAGATCGACCTCACCGGGCTCTCCGACGACGAGCTGATCGATCTCGTCCGTCTCGACGTCACGCGCTCGAACCCACAGACAGAGGACTGACCGACGGGACTCGACGATGTACTGGTATCCACGCTACGTGCCGGTCGGCGTCCGGCGTGCCCGGGCCAATCTCAAGCTGCGCGAGCTGCGCGCGCAGGGCCTGAAGGTGCAGCCGGTCGAGCTCCCGGGGCGCGACATCGCCGGGACCTTCTGGGGTCGGCGCTGGTGCGAGCACCTGGAGTCGTTCTCCGACTACGAGAACCGGCTGCCGCGCGGCCGCACCTACGTGCGCAACGGCTCGGTCTGCCATCTGGCGATAGCGCCCGGGAGCGTCGAGGCGATGGTCATCGGACAGGAGCTCTACCAGGTCGCCGTGCGCATCCGGCCGCTCGAGCGGCCGACCTGGAAGGCCATCCGGAAGGCGTGCGCCGGGCGGATCGGATCGGTCCTCGAGCTGCTGCAGGGCCGGCTTTCCGATCGGGTCATGGACATCGTCGCCCATCGCGACACCGGGCTGTTTCCGCAACCGGGCGAGATCGAGCTGGCGTGCGACTGCCCGGACTGGGCCACGATGTGCAAGCACGCGGCGGCGGTGCTCTACGGCGTCGGCAGCCGTCTCGACGACAGCCCGGAGCTGCTCTTCCGCCTGCGCGGCGTCGACGAGGCGGAGCTGATCGCCGCGGACATGGCCCTGCCGCAGGGGGCGACGACCGCCGACACCCTGGCCGACGGAGACCTCGGCGACATCTTCGGCATCGATCTCGACCCGGCGGGCAGCGCGCCGGTGCCGAGCATGCGGCAGCCGGCGGCAGGCGTCGACTCGGACGGGGCCGGCGTTGCGCCGGCGCCGAATGCACGGCAGCCGGCGGCGCGCGCGGCGCCAGGACCGAAGAAGGCGAAGAGGGCGCCGATCCCACGCTTGCCCGGGGCCGAACCGCCGACGGCGCCCCCGAGGCGGGAGGACGCCGTCGCGGTGCCCCGGTTCCGCCCCACGGGGGCGCTCATCGCCGGACTGCGCGAGCGGGGCGGGTTCTCGGTCGCCGAGTTCGCCGAGCTGCTTCGGGTCTCGGCCGCGACCGTGCGCCGTTGGGAAGGGGCGCCGGGGCCGCTGGGCCTGCACGCCCGGTCGCGGGAGGCCCTGGCGGTGCTGCGTCTGGAGATCGAGAAGCAGCCGGAATGACCCCGGGAGTCCGCGCCGTTCCACGGCGCAGCCTCGTGCCGGGCCGGCTGCCCGCGAGTTGACGGTCGAGCCCTTTCGGCGGGAGACTACACCACATGCCCGGCTCCCTGGCGGCGGAGCGCGGGCAGTCGAGGCGGGCGACCATCGGGCGAGACCCGGCGGAGCCCGCCGCGTCGGTTCAGTCAGGAGGCATGACGTGAAGCGCAGCATCGTTCTCGCCTTGTTGGTCGGAGTGGGCGCCGTCTCTCTCGCGGCGGTCGCCGCGCAGGACGGCCCGATGGAGATCGAGGTCGAGCAGCTCGAGGACAATCTGTACGTGCTCAGGGGCCAGGGCGGCGGCGGCAACACCGCGGTGTTCGTGACCACCGACGGCGTGGTCGTCGTCGACAGCAAGAACCCGGGCTGGGGCGCCCCGATCCTGGAGACGATCGGGGAGCTCACGGACAACCCCGTGACGACCCTCATCAACACCCACAGCCACCACGACCACGTGAGCGGCAACGTGGCGTTCGCGGACGTGCAGTTCGTGGCCCACGAGACCACCAAGGCCAACATGGAGGTCATGCGGCCCTACACGGGACGGACGGAGCCCCCCGTCAACGTGTTCGCCGACTCGAACGGTCACGGGCTGCCGACCATCACCTTCTCCGACCGCATGTCGCTGGGCAGCGGCGACGACCGGGTCGACCTCTACTACTTCGGCCGCGGCCACACCGGCGGCGACGCCTGGATCGCGTTCCCGGCGCTGCGCACCCTCCATGCCGGCGACGTCTTCCTGGGCCAGCGGGTGCCGTTCCTGAACTCGACGCCGAGAACGGCGGCAGCGGCGTCGACATTCCCGACACCCTGCAGAACGCCCACGACAACATCGGCGGCATCGACACCATCATCACCGGGCACAGCGGCCAGATGACGTGGGCCGACCTGAACGAGTGGGCCACCTTCAACCGCGACTTCCTGCAGATGGTCCGCGACGGCCGGGCCGAGGGCAAGTCGGTCGACGAGATCGCGGCCGGGTGGTCGCTGCCCGAGGCCTACTCGCACTACGACGCACCCGCCGAGGCGGGGGTGCGGCGCAACATCCAGGTGATCGTCGACGAGCTGGAGTAGTCGGCCGTCGCTCGCCGGAGGTCGATCACGCCGATTGAATCTAGTTGACCGGCGTGGCCGTGGCGTCCGGCGGCGGGCTTGCCTCGGCGGCAGGCTCGGCCTCCGCGCGCCTGGGCTCCGGGGCGGCGGCCTTCGCGGCCGCCTGGCGGGCCTGCTGCTGGCGGGCCTTGAGGGCGGCGACGGTCTGCTGACCGTACTTCTTCGTGAACCGCTCCACGCGCCCCTCGGTGTCGACGAGCTTCTGGCGGCCCGTGAAGAACGGATGGCAGTTGGAGCAGATCTCGAGGCGCACCTCCTTGCGGGTCGATCGGGTCTTCCAGGTCGCCCCGCAGGCGCAACGGACCTCGACTTCGTGGTATTGCGGATGAATCCCAGCCCTCACTGTCTGCTCCTCGTCAGGTGACCAAACGCGGCATTATACCATCGACGGCGCGAACGCCGGGCGGCGCCGCGGTCTTCGCTTTCGTGGCTTCCGGCCGCCGCTGACCGCGAAATGCAGGCGGGTTGCGGACGGTGGTCGAAGCGGGCGTTGGTCGGGCGCGGCGGGCGACCTCTTCGACCGCCTCCAGGGCCGCGAGAAACGGCGGTTCGTGTCGACGCCTGACGGGTCGTCTGCAGGCGGGACGCAGACGGTCCCCGCCTGGTCGGCCTCCTGCGTGAACCCCAAGGTCATGACAGTCGTCACGTTCGATTCCTGACGAAGCGCACTGGCAGACAGGCGTCGCCTGCCCCACGATGGTCTCCATGGACAACGGGAGGTCATGATGCATCGAGGGTTCCGGATACGACGGCAGGCGGCGTTGGCGTTCGCGGCGGCGCAGATGCTCGCGTCTGCGCCGGGATCGGCGCCCGCCCAGGAGCCGGCCACCGTCATTCGCGGCGCTGTCGTCTTCACCGGGGACGACGTGCTCGAGACGGCAACGGTGACGATTCGGGGGCGCACGATCGAGGCGGTCACGGTGGGCGACGCGCTGCCGCCCGCGGCCGGGGGCGACGTCACCGTGGTCGACGGGCGGGGCATGACCCTGCTGCCGGGCCTGATCGACGCCCACACGCACAGCTTCGGCCCCGCCCTCGAGGACGCGCTGAACTTCGGGGTGACGACCGTCCTCGACATGTTCACCGAACCGAACCAGGCCGCGGCGTGGCGGCGGGAGCAGGCGGCGGGCCCCGTCACCGGCCGGGCCGACCTGTTCTCGGCCGGCGTCCTGGTCACCGTCGAGAACGGGCACGGTACGCAGTTCGGGGTGCCCATCCCGACCCTCGACGACCCCGGGCAGACCGAGGCGTTCATCGCCGCCCGGGTTCGCGAGGGCTCGGACTGGATCAAGGTGGTCTACGAGCACGGGGAGACGTCCGGCCGGCCGGTGCCCACCCTCGACGCGTCGACGCTGCCGCGCATCGTCGCGGCGGCCCGCGCGCACGGCAAGCTGGCGGTGTTCCACGTCAGCACGGCCCGCGAGGCGCTGGAAGCCATCGCGGCGGGGGCCGACGGGCTGGTGCACCTGTGGCACGACCGCGCCGACGCGGGCGAGGCGGTGGCGGACGCGGTGCGGGCCGGCATCTTCGTCGTCCCCACCCTCACCATCACCGAGAGCTTTCTGGACATGGGGGGCGGGGCCGAGCTGGCCGAGGACCCCCGCGTCACGCCGTTCCTGACGCCGGCGCAGGGGGGTGGACTGCGGAGCGGCTTCGGGGGGTCGCCCTCGCCGGACGCCATGCGCAGGGTGCTGGACAGGGTCGGCGCGCTGCACGCGGCCGGCGTGCCCCTGCTGGCCGGCTCGGACGCACCGAACCCGGGCACGGCCCACGGAGCGAGCGTGCACCGCGAGCTCGAGCTCCTGGTGCGGGCCGGCCTCTCCCCGGTCGAGGCGCTGCACGCCGCCACCGCCGCCCCCGCCGACGCCTTCGGCCTCGACGACCGGGGCCGCATCGCCCCCGGCATGAAGGCCGACCTCGTCCTGGTGCGCGGCGACGCGACGCGGGACGTGCTGGCGACGCGCGACTTCGCGGGCATCTGGAAGGACGGCGTGCGCTTCGAGCGCGTCCGCCCCGAGGCGGTGCCGGCCGGCCGCCCCCGGATCGTCCCCCGCGTGCTGACCGACTTCGAGGATCTGACCAGCGACGGCCTCGCCGCCTCCGGGTGGATCCCGTCGACCGATACGATGTTCGGCGGCGGCTCGACCGTCGATCTGCGCGTCACGGCGGACGGCGCGGCCGCGAACGGCGGCGCGCTCGCCATCAGCGGCGAGATCGCGGCCGGGTTCCCCGCGCCTTGGGCCGGTGTCATGATCGGCCTCGCGCCGGGCATGATGCAGCCGGTCGACGCCAGCGACATCACCGCGCTCGTCTTCGACGCCCGCGGCGAGGGCGCGACCTATCGCGTCCTCGCGTTCGCCGAGAGCCTCGGCCCGATGCCGGCCACCATCGAGTTCTCCGCCGGGGCCGGTTGGCGACGGGTCGTCGTCCCCCTCGGCGGCATCGACGGGCTCGACCCGACCGGGGCCATGGGCTTCCTGATCGGTGGCCCCGGGGCGCTCGGTCCGTTCCGGCTCGAGATCGACAACGTCGAGCTGCGGTAGGCGCGGCCTACCGGGGTGAGAGGCCGGCGCGAATCCCGGGTTGCTCCGGCCAGGCTGTTTCCTTTCAGCGGACCTGGATCGCCGGCCGGGCGAGCGGGCGCCGTCGGGCGGGCCCCGGTGGGAGTCGAGAATGGCGCAAGACGGATCGAAGCTGAGCCGCTGGATGGGCCGCCACCTGCGGCTCGTCTACCTGGTGTTCTTCGTTGTTCCGCTGTTCGTCCAGCCGCCGGGGTCGTTGTGGCTCTGGTCCGTCAACGGGATCGCTCTGCTCGTCTTTCTCTGGCTGTACGCGAGGGTTCAGCGCGCGACCGGGCTTGCACTGGCGTCCTGCATCGGCGGGATCTTCGTGCTCGGCGCCGCGCTGCTGTCGAGCAATCCCCCCGGGGGCGTGACGTTCTTCATCTACGCCGCGAGCTTTCTCGACCGTGTGGAGCGTCCACGGGTAGCCGGCGTCTGGCTCCTGGCCCTTACCGCGGCGGCGGGAGCGGCTCTGTGGTGGTACGAGCTCGTTCCCATGCTCGGCATGCCCGTCATCATGCTGATCGTGGGGGGGCACCGTATCCACGCTGGCGAGCTGCAGCGCAAGAAGGGGGAGCTGAGCCGGTCGCGCGACGAGATCGGGCAACTCGCGGCCCTCGCCGAACGCGAGCGGATCGGGCGCGACCTGCACGATCTGCTCGGGCATACCCTCTCGGTCATCGTGCTGAAATCGGAGCTCGCGGCCAAGATCGCCGAAGCCGATCCGGAACGGTCCGTCGCCGAGATCCGGGACGTCGAGCGCATCTCCCGCGAGACTCTGGCGGACGTGCGCGCCGCCATCAGCGGCTACCGCGCGCGGGGCCTGACCGGCGAGCTCGACAACGCGCGCCGGGTCTTGGCCGGGGTCGGGGTCGCGGTGTCGTCGGCCGTGGACCGGGTGGAGCTGAGCGCCGTCCAGGAAGCCGCCCTGGCGCTGGCGTTGCGCGAGGGCGTCACCAACGTCGTGCGCCACGCCCGCGCCAGCCGGTGCGCGATCCGGTTGGGGCAAGACGGTGACCGCATCCGGCTCGAGATCGAGGACGACGGGGTCGGCGGGGCGCCGGCCGGCGGGAACGGCCTCGCCGGGATGCGGGCGCGCATCGCCGCGGTCGGCGGCTCCGTCGAGCACGACGGCCGCGACGGCTGGCTTCTCGCCGTTTCCGTCCCCGCCGGCGGCGCCGGCTCCCCGTTCCCCCCGAAGGACGCGCTCGGCGCTCCCGCAGCTTCATGGTCCGCGTGCTGATCGCCGAGGACCAGGCGATGGTCCTCGGCGCCCTCGCCGCCCTGCTCGGCACCGAGCCCGACATCGAGGTCGTGGCCCAGGCGGGCGACGGGCGCGACGCGCTGTCGCAGGCCCTCGATCTGCGCCCGGACGTCGTGCTGACCGACATCGAGATGCCGCGGATGAGCGGCCTCGAGCTCGCGGCCGAGCTCGCGCGCCGCGACCCCTCGATGCGCGTCATCGTCTTGACCACCTTCGGCCGCCCGGGCTACCTGCGCCGCGCGCTGGACGCCGGGGCGGCGGGGTACCTGCTCAAGGACGCCCCGTCGGCGACGCTGGCGAACGCGATCCGGACGGTGCATACTGGCGGGCGCGCCATCGACCCGGACCTCGCGGCGCAGGCGTGGACCGGACCCGATCCCCTCACGGACCGCCAGCGACAGGTGCTGCGGCTGGCCGGGGAGGGCCGGTCCGGACCGGAGATCGCGGCGGCCCTGCGTCTCTCGGAGGGGACGGTGCGCAACTACCTCTCCGAGGCGATCTCCCGGCTGGGGGCGCGGAACCGGGTCGAGGCGGCGCGCCTCGCCCGCACGAAGGGATGGCTCTGATGCGTGCTCTCCACGCCCGAACGAGATCCGGTCGCGGATCGATCCCGGCGCCGGCCCTCGTAGCGCTTGCGCTCGCGGCGTGCGCGCTGGCCGCCGCCGGCGTCCGCGCACAGGACGGCGAGCGCATGAACATCGTCCTGTTCCTGATCGACGATCTCGGCTATCGGGACGTCGGCGCCTACAACCCGGACACGTTCTACGAGACGCCGAACATCGACGCCCTCGCCCGCGGGGGCATGCGCTTCACCGACGGCTACGCGGCGAGCCCGGTGTGCTCGCCGACGCGCTACAGCATCATGACCGGGCGCTACCCGTCGCGGGTCGACGCCACCGACTGGTTCACGGGCCGGCGGGTGGAGCGGTTCGCGCCGGCGCCGCTGCGCGACCGCATGCCGCTCGAGGAGGTGACCATCGCCGAGGCCCTCCGGTCGGCCGGCTACGCGACGTTCTTCGCCGGCAAGTGGCACCTCGGCCCCGACGAAGGCTGGTGGCCCGAGGCGCAGGGCTTCGACGTGAACCTCGGCGGTCACCACCGCGGAAGCCCGCCGGGGCCCGGCCGGTACTTCGCCCCCTGGGACAACCCCCGCCTCGACGCCGACGCCCCCGGCGAGTTCCTCACCGACCGCCTCGCGGCAGAGACCGCCGACTTCGTGCGGAGCCAGGCCGGCGAGCCCTTCTTCGCGGTGATGTCGCTCTACTCGGTGCACATTCCGCTGATGGCGCCCGCCGATCTCGTCGCCAAGTACGAGGCGAAGGCGCGCGCGGCGGACGCGTCCGGGGCGGCCGGGCCGGAGTTCCTGGAAGAGGAGCAGGTCTGGCCCATCGACGCGCCGAGACGGGTGCGGGTGGTGCAGTCGCACCCCGTCTACGCGGCCATGGTCGAATCGATGGACCGCGCCGTCGGCCGCGTGCTCGACGCGCTCGACGAGACGGGCCTGGCGGAACGGACGGCGGTCTTCTTCGTCTCCGACAACGGCGGGCTGTCGACGGCGGAGGGCCTGCCGACCAGCAACCTGCCGCTGCGGGGCGGCAAGGGCTGGCTGTACGAGGGCGGCATCCGGGTGCCGTTCCTGGCGCGCGTGCCCGGGGTCACCGTGCCGGGCAGCGTCTCGTCGGCCCCGGCCCTGACCACCGACTTCTACCCGACGATCCTGGAACTGGCGGGACTGCCGGCGCGGCCCGAGCAGCATCTCGACGGCGTCAGCCTGCTCCCGGCGCTCCGGGGCGGGCCCCTCCCCGAGCGCGCCCTCTACTGGCACTATCCCCATTACTCCAATCAGGGCGGCTTTCCCGGCGGCGCGATCCGGCTCGGCCGGTGGAAGCTGCTGGAACGCTACGAGGACGGGCGCGTGCAGCTCCACGATCTGGCCGGCGACCTCGGTGAGCGCGCCGACCTGGCGGCACGTGAGTCGGCGCGGGTGGCCGACCTGCGAGCGCGGCTGCACGCCTGGTACCGGGACGTCGACGCCGGGTTCCTCACCGCACGGGATGGCGGTCCGGCTCCCTGGAGGCCCTGATTCCCGATACGGGAGGCTCGGGCTCCACCCCTCCTCGGAATCGCACCGTCTCGTGGCGCGGACCACGGGATCGAGGCGGCCACCCGGCCGCTGCCAATCCACCCCGCCGGCGACGGCCCGGCCTCTGTCGGTTATGCTGATCGGCCAAGGAGGAAGCACATGTCGCTGAGCACGTATCTGACCTTCGACGGCAACTGCCGCGAGGCCTTCGAGTTCTACCGGTCGGTCTTCGGCGGGGAGTTCCAGACGCTCCAGACCTTCGGGGACGGGCCGCCGGACATGCCCGTGGCCGAGGGCGAGAAGGACCGCGTGATGCACGTGTCCCTGCCCGTGGGGTCGAGCGTCCTGATGGGCAGCGACAGCGCCAAGGGGTTCGGGCCGCCGGTCGTCGTCGGCAACAACTTCTCCGTCTCCATCGACGTCGAGAGCCGGGAGCGTTGCGACGAGGTGTTCGCGGCGCTGTCGGCCGGCGGCAACGTCCTGATGCCGCTGCAGGAGACGTTCTGGGGCTCGTACTTCGGGCACTGGACCGACAAGTTCGGCATCAACTGGATGGTGAGCTACACCCTCCCGACCGAATGAGCTCGGGCACCACCCGGACGAACCGGCGCCGATGACGAGCTTCATCCTCTCGACCGAATGAACTGCGGAATCACCCGGGAAGGGAACCGATCATGACCGCAACGCCAACCGCCCGCCGCACGGCCTGTCTCGCCGCCGCTTTCATCGCCGTCGCCGCCCTTGCCAGCGCCCCCGCCCGCCCCGCCGCGCAGGGGCCCGACCACCTGCTCGACGTGGTCCAGCTCCTCGCCGACGGCGAGGTCGTCTTCGGCTCGTTCGCCAACGTCGAGTCGGGCGCCTCGGGCGCCGTCGACATGTCCCGGTCCGACGCCGACTACATCTTCTTCGACATGGAGCACGGGCCCCTCGACATGGTCGAGCTGCGCGACTACATGCAGTACCTGCTCGACCCCGCGCAGATCCTGCGCCGCGGCCGGCCCGGCACCGACAAGGCGGTGTGGGTCCGAATTCCCGCCAACGGCCGCGAGATGAACGAGTGGATGATCAAGAACGCGCTCGACCAGGGGGCGCACGGCATCATCGCGCCGCACATCGAGACGGCCGAGCAGGCGCTGCACGTCGTGCGGTCGATGCGCTATCCGCAGCGGGTCGGCGCCGCCGACGCCGAGCCCGAGGGGCTGCGCGGCTCGGGCCCCGGCAACGCCGTCCGCTACTGGGGCGTCCCGGGCGCCGACTACATCGCGAAGGCCGACGTGTGGCCCCTCGACCCGCAGGGCGAGCTGCTCAACATGATCCAGATCGAGAACAAGATCGGCATCGCCAACGTGGACGAGATCGCGGCGGTGCCCGGGGTCAGCATGCTGATGGCGGCCCCCGGCGACCTCGGCATGGCCTACGGCGGCGACGCCGAGGCGACCGAGGAGGCGCTGCAGACGGTGCTGCGCGCCGCCACCGCGGCGGGGCTGCCGTGCGCAATCACGGCAGGGCCGGACGATGTCGAGCGGCGCATCCGCGAGGGGTTCCGGGTGCTGATCGGCGGGCCGGAGATGATCGAGGTCGGGCGCCGCGCGGCGGGGAGGGAGTAGAGATCATCGGAGTGAGTGTCCGGCGGGCGATGCGGGCCCGCCGGACAACGACTCACGCCGACTCGAAGGGCGATTGGAGGAGCGCCGGCCCGGCTTCGCCGCGTTTCAGGCGCTCGGCATTGACCCGAAGCGCCAGCGCCTGGACCCGGGCGATGGCGTCATCCCGCGTCTTGCCGTAGCACATCACCCCGGCGAGGGCCGGCACCTCCGCGAGCCACCGGCCGTCGTCCTCGCGTTCCAGCTCGATCCCCAGGTTCACACGCAACCCCTCAGCGAGTGTCACGCCGCGCCGGGTCAGAACACGGCGAGCGGGTTCAGCGGCGATCCGGTGCCGCCCACGACCCGCAGGGGCGCCCCCACGAAGAGGAACTCCCACCGGCCACGGCGGGCCGCTTCCTCCGCGACCGCGTCGAGGTCGAGGTTGTCGAGAATGGGCATGCCCAGCCCCACGATGACCAGCTCGTGGAGGGGGTTGGCGAGCCCGTCGATGCCCGACGGCATGACGTCGCTGACCCCGTCGCTGCCGATGACCGCGACGTCCCGCTCCTTCAGCCACTTCGCGACCGAGGCGTGCGAGCCGGCCGCCCGCTCCACGAAGTTCCACTGCCCGAGCTGCCGCACCGCCTCCCAGCGGCCGGTCCGGATGAGCAGCACGTCGCCGCTGCCGACGCGGACGCCGGTGGCCTCCTCCCACGCCTCGAGGTCCTCGGCGGTGAGGGCGGTTCCCGGCTCGAGGTAGTCGACCCCGCGGTGCCGCGGCACGTCGATGAGCACGCCGCGGGTCACGATGCCGTTCCGCGCGTTGTGGATGCCGAGCCTCTCGGCCCCGTCCTCGCGCAGCCCGCTCACCGGGAAGCCGTTGTACATCCGGCCCCTGTGGGCGAAGTGGGGCAGGCCGTCGATGTGCGAGTGCGCGAACCCGTGGTACTGCACGCTGTAGACGTCGCCCGCCACCTCGTGATCGGCGAAGCGCGAGGTCGACAGGGTGTGCTCGAAGGGGTTGGCGTTCAGGGCGTGCCGCTCGGTGTTCAGGTCGAGGGCCATCGACACCGAGACGCCGTCCTCGACGAGCCCGGCGGCGGCCCGCCGGGTCTCGTCGGTGATCAGGTTGAGGGTGCCCAGCTCGTCCTCGGGGCCCCAGCGACCCCAGTTGGAGATCTCCTCCATCCACCGGTCGAACTCGGCCCGACTCACCGGCTCGGCCCCCTGGCCGGCCGCCGGGCGAGGCAGCGCGGCCAGCGAAACCGCGAGAATCGTGGCGATCAGGGCGGCGCCGGCCCGCCGCCCCGTGGTGCGTACGATGTGCATCCTGCTGATCTCCGCGGGACAGTGAATCGGCATGAGCCTGCCAACTGCATCCGCACACGACCCGCTCCCGCGGTTTCGTGCGCCTGGCACCGTGGCAGGGTCGTTTACCGACCGTCCCTACTGGCCGCCCTCTTCCGCCCGCTCGCGCGCCCGGGCGCCGCTCAGGATGTTGGTCATCCCGTAGTTGCCCTCGTGGCACGCGTACTCGACCAGCTCGTACTGCTCGTCGTCCTTGTCGTACCGGAACATGGCCGTCCACGGCCGGGTCCAGGTGGCGGGGTCGTCGACCGTGAACTGATACTCCAGCACCGTCGGGCCGAGCCGGGTGAAGCGCTCGGTCAGCCGCAGGTTCTCGGTGGACCCGCGGTACGGCGCCCGCCCGTTGAAGTTCGTGGTCTCGACGACCAGGGTGTCGCCCTCCCAGCGGCCTTGGGGGATGCCCAGCCAGGAGCTGAGGCCGGCGCCGGGGGCGGGGCGCGGCTCGGTCGGGATCATCCGCGTCTCGTGGATCATCTCCTTCTGGATGGCGACGAACCCCGGCCCCTGCACGATCTGCAGGCCGTTGTTGTAGATGGACGGCATCATCAGGCCGGGGAGGCCGCGGGTGATGCAGCGCACGAACAGGCTGAGGTCCTCGGGGCCGTCGGCAATGCGGCCCACGCCCGACGTGTCGACGCGGTTGGCGAGCCGCGCCTCGGCCTCGGCGGTCAGCGGCGGGATGCGCCCGTCGGGCGGGTCGACGACCATCGCCACCTGCCGCGACGGCGCGGTCTTGACGTAGCCCAGGGTGGTGTCGCGCCACTCGCGCTCGTAGCCCCAGATGCTGCCCAGGGTGCCGCGCTCGCGCCGCGCCTCGGCCTCTTCCGGGGTCAGCGACTCGATGTCCTCCAGCTCCTCGGGGCGCTCGAGGGGGATGCCGTGGGCGGAGTTGCCGGTCCACACGCCCTGGAAGTCGGGCTCGCCCCACGGGGTGCGGGGCACGTCGTAAGGCTCGAGGTCGGCGGTGGCGACCTCGACCGGGCGGTCCATCTCCAGGCCGGCCCAGCCCGTCTCGACCACCTCCAGGCGCACGCCGTCGGGGGCGACGAGCAACGCCCGCTGGACCTGCGCGCGCGCGTTCGCGGGCACCGACGGCTCCTGCTCGAAGACGACGTCGAGCTCGGCCATCCCCGCCGCGGCCGCGTCGAGGTCGTCGACGACGAACGCGATGTGATCGATGGCGCGCCCCACCGTCGACGCCGGCACCCCCAGCTCGTGCTCGGACGCGAGCACCCAGACGTCGCCGAACCGCAGGGCGTCGATCTGTCCCCGCAGGCTCGCCGGCTCGCCGCCGAGCACGTCGCGGTACCACGCCAGGGTCGCGTCCGGATCCTCGGCGCTCAACTGCACGTGGTGGAAGCCCAGGGTGTCAGGGTCCTCGACCATCTGGATGCGGGTGCCCCAAGGGTCGAAGATGTAGCCGAGCCTGTACAGGCCGGGCACCTCGCGCCAGGTCGACCCGTCGGGGAAGCGCTGCAGCCGCACCCCCGACCCCCGCACCCCGACCGCCTCGAGCTCGGCCATCTTGGCCGCCAGGTCCGGATACGAGAAGCTGATGTGGTTGACCCCGGTGCCCTGGGTGCTGCCCAGGGTCGGCTGCACCATGAAGGTCAGCTCGGCGTTGCCGCAGTCGGCGGTGTCGGGCCGGTCGGCCACGGGCTGGCAGTCGAGGTGCCGGACGTACCAGCGCACGCCCTCGGTCGGGCTCGAGGCGGTGATGTGAATGTGGTGGAAGCCGGCCTCCTGGGCCGTCGCGGGCATGGCGACGAGCGCCGCCAGCACCCCGGCGAGCGCGACGACGAGTCGGGTGGGTTTCATCACAGGTTCCTCCGCATGCGGGTTCGTCGACGGGCAAACTCGTTCCCCACTACCTTAGATCCATTCGGCGTGCGACGGCTACGGTATTTTCGGGTGCGCGAGAGGAAAGTGAGGCGCCACCGAGAACGACACCGCAACCGTCGACCTGACGGTGCCTGGGGTGCTCACCTCACGAATCCGTCCTGCACCCGGTGCATTCCGTTTTCGGAAGACAGGCCCCCCGCCGTCGCAGGTCCGACCCGCTACCCTCGGGGCAGCAGCCGGCGCAACGACGGCTGCGTCCGCCGGTCCGGTCGACGTCCCGCCGTCGCAGGTCCGATCTGCTACTTCGGGGCAGCAGTCCGCGCAACGACGGCCGCGTCCGCCGGTCCGGTCGACGTCCCGCCGTCGCGGTCCGACCCGCAACTCCCGGAGACGGTCCCGCACCGCCGTCCCAGGCCCGACCGATAGTCTCGGGGACGGCCCCATTCTGCCGTCTCAGGCCCGACGGATATCGACAGGGCTCGGCAAGTGTGGTACTCGTGAACCGTCCGGCCGCCCGGGGCCCGTGGAGTGCGGAGGCGCCCCGGCGCGACTCGCGCGGCGCCACCGTTCGAAACCGCGGAGCCGGCCGGCGGAGGGGGCGGGCGAGGTTCACCGATCGCCGGCGCCCGCGGGAGACACGGTCATGCCCATCACGAGCGAGTCGGAGCTGCGCAGGGTCTACGGCGAGCCGAGCGAGCGGTCGCAGCAGAAGGTGCTCGACCATCTCGACCGGCACTGCCGGCGCTTCATCGCCCTCTCGCCCTTCTGCGTGCTCAGCACCGCCGGCCCCGACGGCCGGGCCGAGGTCTCGCCCCGCGGCGACGTCCCCGGGTTCGTCGCGGTGGCGGACGAGCGGACCCTGCTGATTCCCGACCGCCCCGGCAACAACCGCACCGACTCGCTGAGGAACGTCGTCGTCCAGCCCCACGTCGGGCTCCTGTTCCTCGTGCCGGGCATGAACGAGACGCTCCGGGTGAGCGGCACGGCGGAGATCGTGACCGACGCCGACGTGCTGGCCCCCCTGTCGATGAAGGGCCGCCCCCCCGTCTCGGTCCTCCGCGTCACCGTCGAGCGCGCGTTCCTGCACTGCGCCAAGGCCCTCATCCGTGCCCGCCTGTGGGACCCCGCGGCCCACGTCGAACGCTCGAGCCTCCCGACCTACGGGCAGATGCTGGCCGACCAGATCCGGGGCGCCGACGCCGCCGCCATCGACGCCGCCCTGGACGAGGCCGCTCGCAACCGGCTCTATTGAGCGTCGCGCCCGAAGCCTGGAGCCCTCGCCTTCATTTGACCATGGGTCCAACGACGACCGTTCGGCTGACGCTGGATCGGGCGCTCGCGGAAGCCGTGGACGGCGCCGCACGACGGCTCGGAACCACGAGGTCCGCGTTCACTCGCAAGGCGCTGACCGACGCGCTGGAGCGACTGCGGGTCGAGGCACTGGAGGAGCGCCATCGTCGGGGCTACGAGCGCCATCCGGTACGGCGCGGCGAGCTCGATGGCTGGGAACCGAGCAGGTGTGATCCGACGAGGGGACGTACAGTAGGTGTGCTCGTCGGGCGAGCGCCCAAGAAGCGAGGCGTGCCCTCGGTCAACTCGGCCCAGGGTCACGTGTAGCACCGCCATGACTCTTCCCAAGTCCGACATCGCGTACCTGACCGAACGAGGCGTTGCCCACAGGATCGCGACCGAGTCCGGCATGCTCTGCGTCGTGATGCCAGGGTGGCCGCTCCCGGAAGCGCTCGATCGCGATGCAGCCGATCTCCTGGTTCGACTCAGTCCCGGCTATCCGGATGTTCCCCCCGACATGTGGTGGTTCTCTCCGGCCGTGCACTTGGCGAACGGAACAGCTCTGCCCGCCACGAACGTCGTCGAAAGGTATCTCGGTCGCAAATGGCAACGCTGGTCGAGACACTTCACGAGCGGACAGTGGCAGTCCGGAGTTGACGGGCTTGCGAGTTTTCTCGCTCTGATTCGGCAGGACCTGCAACACAGTGCGGCGAAGACGGCTGGATGACGGGCAGCACGAACGTCATGATGATGATGATCAGGGCGAGCGTCAGGGCGGCGTTGTAGGTGCTCTGCGCGAACTGGAGGAGGTAGCCGAGGCCGCGGCTCGACGCGACGAACTCGCCGACGACGGCGCCGGTGAAGGCGAAGCCCACCGCGACCTTGAAGTTGCCGAGCACCCACGCGGTGACGGACGGGACGTAGACCTCGCGGACGAGGACGCGGCGCCCGCCGCCGAGGGTGCGGACCCGCTCGACGAGGCGGCGGTCCACCTCCTTGATGCCGTTGAAGACGGCGAAGAAGATGAGCACCGCGACGAGGATGGTGGCGAGGGCCAGCTTCGACGCGAGCCCGATGCCGAGCCAGATGACGAAGAGCGGGGCGAGGATGACCCGGGGGATGGCGTTGAGCAGGATCATCACCGGCTCGAGCAGCTCGGCGAGCCGCGGCATCAGGGCCGCCGCGAAGCCGAGGGCGATGCCGATGGCGAGGCCGGCCGCGAGGCCGGCGATGGCCGCGGTGGCGGTGGCGCCGAGATGCGGCCAGAGCTCGCCGCCGGCGAGCTCGAGCATCACCCCGCCGACCGCGGACGGGGGCGGGGCGTAGAACGGGTCTAGCCAGCCGACCCGGGAGAGCGACTCCCAGACCGCGAGCAGCACGAGTAGCGCCCCGGCCCGCCGCAATGCCGCGCCGGTGGTTTCCGTCATCTGACCGCCTCGTCGGACGCGGTGGGCGAGGGTGAGCCCTCCACCGAGTCTCCCGCCGGGCTCGACCTGCCGCCTGGCGCTTCGCCGATCGCGGCCCGGGCGGTCGGGTCTCCCGCCGTCAGGTCGTTCCACAGCGTGCGAAGCAACGGCCCGAAAGCGGGGTGCCGCTTCGCGTCGAGGACGTCGCGCGGCCGCGGGATGTCGACGGCGTGCCGCGCGCGCATCGCCGCCCGGGGGCCGTGCCCGAGCACGGCGACCGCGTCCGAGGCGCAGATCGCCTCCTCGAGGTCGTGGGTGACGAGCAGCACCGTGAGGCGGTCGCGCTCGACCCAGTCCAGCAGCTCCTGGGTGATGCGGGTGCGGACGATGGCGTCGAGGGCGGCGAACGGCTCGTCCATGAGGAGCAGCCTCGGGCGCAGGGCCAGCACCTGGGCGATGGCCACCCGCTTGCGCTGGCCGCCGGAGAGCTGGCCGGGGAAGCGGTCGCCGTAGCCGGCGAGGCCCAGCGTCGCCAGCCAGTGGTCGGCCCGGGCGTCGGCGTCGGCCGGGGGGACGTCGCGGATGCGCAGGCCGAGGGCGACGTTCTGGCGGGCGGTCCGCCACGGCAGAAGCGCGTCGTCCTGGAACAGGAAGCCCACGTCGCCGAGGGTCACGCGGAGGTCGACGCTTCCCTGCAGCGGCGCGAGGAGGCCGGTCACGACCCGCAGGATGCTCGTCTTGCCCGAGCCGGACGGGCCGATGAGGCTGACGAACCGGCCGCCCTCCACGTCGAGGTCGATGCCTTCGATGATCGGCGGTCCGCCGAAGCCGACCGACAGGCCGCGGATGCGCAGCAGGGGTTCGGGAGCCGCGGGACGCGCCGATGCGGCGGGGGGGGGGGACTGGTCGCGTCGGGCCGAGGCGTCGACGGGGGTGGTCTCGTCAGGGTGCATCGATGGGATGGGGTGCGCTGATGCGGTGGGTGGGCCTGGCTCGGCCTTCGACGGCGTTCGCGTCGACTCGGGGCCGGCCGGCCGCGCCGGGGGGTCAGCCGGCGAGGGCATCCGCGTCGACCAGGGTGGCGAGATCGACCTGCCCCGGCTCGAGGAGCCCGGCGATCTCCTGGGCCCTGGCCACCCGTCCGGCGGCGTCGAGATCGACGGTGACCCGCTCCGGATACAGCGAGAGCCGATAGCGCTCGATGATCGCCTCGAGCTGGTCGAGGTCGCCCCCGGCGACGAGGGCGGCGGGCAGGGCGGCCACGATGTCTGCCGGGGGGAGGGTCCGGGTGTCGGCGAGGCCGCGCTCGAGCGCGACGGCGAGGCGGCGTATCTCGTCGAGGCGCTCGTCGCGCTCGGCCGCCCGCACCGCGACCCCCATGAACTCGTAGGCGCCGCCGACGTGCCGGCGGGCCTCGTCGAGCTCCATGAAGTTCACGAGCTCTCGGCCTCCCGCCTCGGTGATCAGCGACAGGGCCGGCTCCTGCACCATGGCCGCGTCGAGCTGCCCGATGCGCAGCGCGTCGAAGAGATTGGTGCCGACGGTGGCGAACTGCACGCTCGAGGCGTCGGCGCCGGCCTGGTCGAGGAGGAACAGCAGCAGCGCGTGGTCGGCGTTGCCGAGGGCGGAGACGCCGACGGTGCGGCCCTCGAGGTCGGAGACGGCGTCGATCTCGGCGCTGCGGTCGGGGGCGACGGCGAGCGCGAAGAGCGGCAGCCGGCCCGTCGACGCCACCCGGCGGATCGCCGCGCCGTTGGCCGCCGCCTGCAGGGCGACGTCGAACGAGCTGCCCGCGTAGTCGACGGCGCCCCCGACCAGCGCCTGGACCGCGGCGTTGCCGCCGCGCGTGTAGATCAGCTCGACGTCGAACCCCTGGTCGGCGAAGTGCCCCCGGACCCGCGTCACCTCGTAGGGCACGACGCACAGGAGCTGCCCGCAGAACGCAAGGCTGAGCGGCGTCGCCCCGTCCCGCGGGCGCGATCCGCACCCGCCGCTGACGGCGATGACGGCGCCCGCCCCGAGCAGGGTCTTCAGGGCCGTGCGCCGGTCCCAGTCCGCCCCCGGATCGGGCCGGTCGCCGCCCGCCCGGCCGGAATCGGCCCCGGGATCCGACACGACGCCGAGGAGGTTCGGGTTGGTGGCCTCGCAGCAGCCCATGAGCGGGTTCCCCGGCCGGTCAGGACGTGAGGAAACGACGTTGCCGCGCGCCGAACGCCCCGACCCGCGTGCACGGGCCGGGGCCGGGGTCGAAACGCGGCGCCCTCGTATCGGTCTCGGTCGTTACCGGCTCGCCACGTACTCCGTCGCGAACGCCTTCAGGGCCTCGCTGCGCAGGCCGATCATCTCCGCCTCGGCCATCGCCCGGTCGGTGTCCCAGCCGTCGCCCACCACGCGCTTGATGAACCACATCGCGCCCACGCGGTTGGCCGACCCGCAATGGATGTAGGCGGGCTGGTTGGCCTGGTCGGCGATGGCGGCCAGGAACGTCTCGGTATGCTCGTCGGTGGGGGTCCGGAACGGGATGTGGATGTAGTTCAGTCCGGCTTCCTCCGCCGCGGCCCGGCTGCCCTCGATGTTCGCGCCGTTCTCCCCGGCGGTGCGGAAGTTGATGACCGACGCGAAGCCGAGGTCCCTCAGGGCCGGCATCGCCGAGGCCGGGGTCGCCCCGGCGCACGCGACGGTGGCGTCCACGCGCGTGTAGTTCAGGACGCCCTCGGGCGCCTCGTCCTGGGCGTGCGCGGCGGGGGCGCCGAGCCCGAGGGTCACGATGGCGGCGAGCAGGGCTGCCGGGACGATGCGCGAAAGCTGCTGTAGACGTGTCATGGATTCACTCCTTGCTGTTCTCTCGACCTTCGGTTCTCTCTGCTTGCTGTTCTCTCTCTACTTGCTACCTGTCGTCTGCGTTTCACTTGAGCGTGCCGCGGATACAGTCGCCGAGCCCGGCAATCGTCGCCGCCGGCTCCCGTAGCCGTATGGGAGGCCGCACCTCCCGCGGCGCAGCCGTCAGTTCGCCGGCGGGTGGGTCCGAGGTCTGGAACTCACCAGGTTGCCCGGCTCCACCGCCCCCCGACGTGTCACGCGGCGTCGGCCCCGCAGGTGGCGTAGACGCCGCGGCGCAGCGTCAGTTCGCCAGCGGGTGGGGCCGAATCTGGAACTTCACCAGGTTGCCCGGCTCCACCGGCCCTCCCTCGACGTGCCACGCGGCGTCGGCCCCGTAGGTGGCGTAGACCCCGCGCCCCTTCCAGCCGCCGTCGGGGTCGTCGATGCGGCCGTCGAGGCCGCGGCTGTGGAAGCCCTGGGGATAGGGCACCCGCAGGGTCACCCACTCCCCGGTCTCGGGCAGCAGGGCGAGCAGCGAGTCCGAGCTCGAGCCGTTGGCTATCGGGACGTTCTCGCCCAGCCCCAGCGTGTCGAACTGGTCGACCCAATTGTAGTAGTGGAAGTCGGTGCCGATGTCGGTGCCCTCGAAGTCGGGGCCGGGCACCTTGTAGAAGCTCCACCCCTCGTCGCACTGGCGGCCGTCGCGCACCTCGGGGCCGCCGAAGACGGTGCACTTCGAGCGGTCGAAGCTGGCGAAGTGGCTGCTGCCGGCCAGCGCCGCCCAGAGCACCCCGTTGCGGTCGACGTCGAGGCCGCGGGTGCGGTAGCCGTGCTCGGCCGGCACCACGTAGAGCTCGGCCACGCACGTCTCGGGCGGATTGTCGCCGCGGTCGAGCCGCACGAGGTCGCCGGGGTAGCGGTCGGAGACGATCCACACCGCGTCGTCGACGGGGTTGGTGATGACCCCGTAGGCGCCGGCGATGATGCGGGTGTCGAGGGCGGGGTCGTGCTCGGCCTCGGCGCCGCCGCGGGCCGGCTCGTTCCACGGCTTGGTGATCACGCCGTCGCCGTTGGTGTCGATGACGGTCGGGCACCAGCCCTGCGACGCCTGCTCGTCGCCGGTCTCGTCGTACATCTTCGTGTCGAGCCAGCCGATGACCTGTCCGCCCCCGCTGAAGTAGAGCGTGTCGTTCTCGTCCTCGGCGAACTGCAGGTGGTGGGTGCCGAAGCACGTGTGGATGAGCTCGAACTCCTCGGTCTCGGGCTCGTAGTAGCCGGTGTGCCGCCCCGCGCGGTCGACGGGGAAGTACTGCGCGTAGCGGTTGTCGGAGCCCTCGCGGCACCAGGCCGGGTTGTCGATGGACTGCACCCGGGTGGTCAGCCAGACCCGACCCTCGGCGTCGAGCATCGGGTTGTGGGGGTTGGCGGGGTCGTTCCACACCGCCTCTTCGCCGAAGTCGCGCCACGCCTTGAAGCCCTCGGTCTGGAACATCGACGGCACCGTGGACCGGTCGACGCGCAGCGGGACCTTGATCATGCGCGACTCGTGGCGGTTGGGGTCGGTGATGAGGAGGAAGTCGTTGCCGATGTCGACCCCGTAAATGGGGCCGTTCGCGTTCACCGTCGGGTTGCGCTTGTCGGTGGCGATCTCGTCGTGGACGAACGCGACGTTGTCGCCCCAGTTCCACTGCGTCAGCACCACGTTGCGCTCGATGCCCGAGGGCCGCGGCGGGGCCGGGGGCACCGCGCCGGCGGCGATGCGGTCGCTCCAGTCGGCGACCATCTCGAGGCCGCGGCTGCGGCCGAACTGGGTGATGAAGCTGGCCATCAGCGACCCGCGCTGGCCGCGCTGCGTCCGGTCGTCCCACGCCGCGATGCTCGAGTCGAAGTCGTCGAGGTCGGGCACCACCCGGGTGCGCTCGTTGCCGACCTGGTGGCAGCGCTGGCAGCCCTTCAGCACGTTGATCCACTCGTTCTGGCTCTGCAGCCGCTCGTTGATGCCGTTGCCGTCGTCGCCGGTGCCGGGGAACTCGTGGGCGTCGGGGAGGTCGATGAGGGCGAGCCAGTAGTTCGAGGGGTAGACCTGCGCCGCCTCCTGCGGGGTGGCGGCGACCGTCGCCCGCAAGTCGAGCTCGGCCCCCGGCGCCGCCTCGACCGGGGTCGAGTCGACGAGGCCGTAGCCCCGCACCCACACGTCGTAGGTGGCGGCGGGCAGCTCGGGCAGCAGGAACCGGCCGTCGTCGCCGGTGACGACGATCTTGCGGAAGACCGTCTCGAGGTCGTCGGTCTCGGCGATCACCCACACGCCGGCCTCGGCCCCGTCGCCGCTGGTGACGGCGCCGGTGATGACGCCGTCGTTGGCCTGGGCCGAAAGGGCGTCGTCGTGCATCAGGCTCGCCGCGCCGGCGGCGAGGGCGGCTGCAGCCGCGAGCGCGCAAATCCTTCGCATCATGTCGTTTCTCCCAATCCGACTACTGAAACGCCGTGGCCTGGAGCCACCGGATTCGTCCTGGCCGGAATCGTCGCTTTCGCGTTCCGCCTCCGTCCGGCCGACGCCAACCGAAGCCTCGCCATTGGCCGGTGCGCAAACTGGCCTTTCTCCCGGTCGGGCGCCTAATCCGATCCCGCGCCGAGCTCTTGGAGCAGGGCCACCGTGTCGGGCCACGCCTTCTCGGTGTTGGCCACGAAGACCCCCTGGGCGACCATCAGCGGGGTCCACCCGATGGTGTTCCGGGCGTCGATGTCCGCGCCCTGCTCCAGGAGGTACCTCACGATCACGTTCGAGCCCATCATCGCCGCGCCGTGCAGGGCGGTGCTGCCGCCCCAGCGCATGTCGCCGCGGTCGCGCTGCGCGTCGAGCTCCAGGAGATTGAGGGGGTGGCGCAGCAGCAGGTCGCGGCCCTCGCCGACGAGCGGCGTGTCGCCGAAGTCGGCCGCCGCGTGGATGTCGTTGCCCAGCTCGATGGCGAGGCGGACCGCCTCCAGCCGTGTCTCCTCCGGCGTCCCGTTCAGGGGGCCGGGGCTCTCGCCGTCCCAGAAGCCGACCCCCGCCGCCGCCATCAGCGGCGTGATGCGCTGGCCGGTCGGGGTGAGGGGGTCCGCCCCGTGCCGGACGAGCAGCCGCATCAGCTCGAGGTCGGCGTGCTTGGCCGCGAGGTAGAACGGGGTCGCCCCCACGAAGCTCAGGAAGTTGCGCCCGACGGAGATGCCCGGCGGGGGCCTGACGATGCCGAGGTCGACCTCGAAGGGAATCTCCCGCCAGTCGATGCGAGCGTTGGGCTCTGCGCCCGCCTCGAGGAGGGCGCGCGCCAGATCGAGGCTGTCGAGATCGCCGGTCTGAAGCGGGGGCCGCCCGGAGCCCGGGCGCCGTATCCACGCCAGCGCGTGCAGCACCGAGCCGCGGGGGTCGGGCCGGTTGGGGTCGGCGCCGAGCTCGAGCAGCCGCCCCGCCAGCTCGTAGTGCGCGTTGACGACGGCGAGGGCCAGCGGGGTGGTGCCGTCGCGGGCCGTGCCGTGGATGTCGGCGCCGGCCGCCAGCAGGGCCTCGACCGCGCCGATGTGCCCCCCGCGCACCGCGAACAGCAGCGGCGTGAGGCGCCCGTTCGACCGGGCCTCGACGTCGGCCCCGGCCGCGATCAGGGCGAGGACGGCGTCGGCGTGGCCCTCGGCCGCCGCCCACATCAGGGCGTCCTGCCCCCGCCACGATTCCGTCGCGTGCAGGTCGGCGCCCGCCTCGAGCAGCCGCCGCACCACCTCGGGCCGCCCCGTCCTGGCCGCCATCATCAGGGGCGTGTCGCCGCCGGGGCTCGGGGCTCCCGGGTCCGCGCCGGCGTCGAGCAGGGCTGCCACGAGGGGCGCGCTGCCGTTGGCGGCGGCGAGGGCGAGCGGCGTCACCCCGTAGCGGTTCGCGG
Source organism: Vicinamibacterales bacterium (assembly GCA_965207675.1). Taxonomy (GTDB): domain Bacteria; phylum Acidobacteriota; class Vicinamibacteria; order Vicinamibacterales; family UBA8438; genus JAJEEA01. Next base: position 453,483 of record CBDBMY010000009.1, on the reverse strand, counting down.
CGTCGACCCGGGCGCCGGCCGCGATGAGCCGGCGGGCGAGGGGACGGTCGTCCCGCTGCGCCGCCCAGTGCAACGCCGTCGTCCCGTCCGGGGCGGCGGCGTCGACGTCCGCGCCGGCCTCCAGCATCGCTGCCGCGGTCTCGACGGCGCCCTCTCGCGCGGCGTCGACGAGCGCCGCGTCGGCCGGCTGGGCGCCCGCCGGCTGCGCCCAACCGATCGCCAGCAGGCCCGCGGCGATGATGCCGGCCTGCGGCCATCGTCCAGTACCGTCGCGCATGCTCATGAATCCACCCCCGCCGGACCTCGAATCAGGTGCGCGGTCACGCGCCGTCGTAACCTTGTGAACGAGCCTCATCCGGATCTGCCCAGTGTACACGCACACTATACCCAATCCGGGGACGGGCAGGGCACGCACCCGCCGAGGCGGGGCACGGGTCGGCGGTGGTGCCGCCGAGCCCGCGGGCGATGTCGTAGCATGGGCCCGCGGCGACGGGAAGGCGACTATCGATCATGCCCGCAGGCCGGGAGGAGACACCAATGCGAACCACGACGCGTTTGCGCGCGCTGACCGTCGCCCTGTCATGCGTGGGCCTCACGCTCTCGGCGTGTGGCCGTTCCGAATCCGGGCAGGTCGCGGAGCCCGGACCGCTGGCGGGTCTCGAGGCGGAGCTCGGCTCGCTGGTTCCGACGCTGCTCGAAGCGTTCGCGGTGCCCGGCGCCGCGGTCGGCATCATCCACGAAGGCGAGATCCTGATGAAGCGTGGGTTCGGCTATGCGGATGTCGCGAGCAGCCGCCCGGTCGACGCGGGCACCGCCTTCAACATCGGGTCGATCTCGAAGACCGTGGCGGCCTGGGGCGTTCTGAAGCTGGTCGAAGCGGGAGACCTCGATCTGGACGCGCCGGCGAGCACCCATCTCACGCGCTGGCAGCTCCCCGAGTCGGCCTTCGACCACGACGGGGTGACGGTTCGCCGGATGCTGAGCCATACGGCGGGGCTGTCGCTGTCCGGCTATCCCGGGTTTCAGCCGGGGGAGCCGTTGCCCACGGTCGAGGAGTCGCTGTCGGGGGCGACCAATGGCGCGGGCGGCGTGTACGTCGCGCACGAGCCGGGCTCGCGGTGGCAGTACTCGGGCGGCGGGTACACGCTCACCCAACTGATCGTCGAAGAGCTGACCCGGCGGTCGTTCGCCGAGTACATGGAGAGCGAGGTTCTCGAGCCGCTGGGCATGCGCTCGAGTTCGTTCGTCTGGGGCGAAGACGTCGACCGCGGCGCGGCGACGCCCTACGGGTCGGTCGGCGAGCCGATCGGGGGGCCGCGGTTCACGGCGATGGCGGCAGCGGGGCTCCAGACGACGCTGGACGACATCGTTCGGTTCGCGTTGGCCGGCCTGGGCAGGCTGGGCGGCGATTACGGGACGGGCGGGGTGCTCGGTGCCGAGACCCTGGCCCTCATGCAGCTCCCGGTCGAGCCCGCCGACGACTACGGCCTCGGGTACAGCCACGAAGTGCGCGGCGGCGTGACCCTCGTCGGTCACGGCGGGGCCAACCAGGGTTGGATGGCGTTGCTCAGCCTGGCGCCCGAGACGGGCGACGGCCTCGTCGTCATGACCAACGGCTCCAACGGAGCCCGGGTGCACGGCGTGATCGCCTGCGCATGGCGGTCGCGCGTGACCGGCGAGGCGTGCGACCCCCCTCCACCCGTCCCGGTGCCCTTCGACGAGGCCGGCATGGCTCGTCTCGCGGGCCGGTACTCCGGGCCGGATGGACGCACGATAGAGCTCCGACCCATGAACGGCCGCCTCGTTCTCCAGTTTCCCAACGGCCTGCGCTCGCTGGTGCTGGCGCGCGGCGACGGTGAGTTCTTCGCCGCGGCCGCGTCGTTGACCTTCGCGGCCGAGCAGGACGAGGACGGCGCGGTGAGCGGGCTGATGGTCAGCGTGCGGGGCGAGGCCCCTGTCCTCGTTGCGCGGGTGGACGCTCCCTAGCACTGCCCTTGCCCCGGATCTCGCCGGCTGGACTTCGTAAATGCGTGCAAGGTCATCCGAATTCGTCCCGCAGTTCGAACGCGAAGGTCATGGCGACGAGCTGGGTGTAGCCATGCCACAGGAGCTGCGCGCCGGGCGGGTCGCGCTTGCGCCCGAGCCAGCCGCCGAGGCGGGCCACCAGACCGACGGCTTCACCAAGGGGCGTCGGCGCCGGCAGGTTGCGGGAGCGGGCGAAGACCGCGAGCACGCGCAACTCGCTGTCGGAAAACAGCAAGTCCGGCGGCAGGTCGGGGGTCTCGCGCCCGAGCTGGACCATCAACTGGATTCGCCACCCCACGACCATCTTGATGGCGATGGCCCGCTCGAGACGCTCCGCCGTGTGGTGCTGCAACTCCTCCACCTTGCAGCCGGACTTGAGGACCCGGAAGTACTCTTCGATGCGCCAGCGCAGGGCGTACCAGCTCAGAATACGCATCGCGTCATCGACGCTGGTCACCCGCAGCGTGGTCAACAGGAACCACTCCAGCGGCTTGACCGCGGGCGGCGGGTGTTCCTCGCGCGCATGGACGATGAACAGCGCCACCGGCTCGGCGCCGGGGCACGGCAGCGTCACCGGCTGGTAGCGCAGGGTCAACTCGGCGTCGCGCTTGGCCCGGCCGGCCTTGGCGGGCTGTTTGCTGGCCTTCACCCGCGCGCTCAGCCGTCCCACCTCGACTGTGGCGGCGCCGCGGGCCGGCGCGTTGCGCACCTCGTCGAACAGACGGCGCGAGACCACGTGCCCGTCGGCCGTCTTCTCCCGGCCGAGGACGCGGTCGACCTTCGCCCGCACCAGCAGGTCGACCTGCGGGGCGTGCGCCCGGCGCTCGACGAACAGGTCGAGGAAGTCGGCCTCGCGGTCCATCGTGCACACGACCCGGGTCTCCTCACCCAACCGCCCGGCCGCCTCCGCGCAGTCGCGCAGCCCCTCCACCCAACGGAACGACTTCCGCTCCTTGCGCGGCTTCGGCCGGCCTTTCTCCTCCGGAGCCGGGGGCTCGGGCGCGTCGAACGCGGCGCGCAGGACGCCCAAAGCCACCCCGTCCGTATTGACCGCCAAGGTCGTCTGCAGGTCCAGGCCGCGCGCCACGGCGCCGGTCTGATTCGAGCCGATGACCCCCAGCCCCTCGGTCCCGCTCCGCCGGGTGAAGTTCAGGCGGGTGCCGTCCTGGATGCACAGCACCGTGTCATGCGCCCGCATCCGCCGCAGCGTGCGCTCGCGATGGGGGGCGAGAATGTTCTCGACCGTCACCGCGCTCTCGGCGGGCTGGTCGATCAGCCGGTAATGTCCCTTCACCGATGCTCTCGTACCGTTCGCGGCCCCGGGCATGGCGCGCTGCGGGGACTCGCCCAGCAGATGGGCGCTCAGCACCAGGCGCGCGCTCAGCCGCGCGTCCCCCAGCCGCGCCCCGCCGAACTCGTGGTCCGCCCAGGATGCCGCGTCGAGCCCGTCGCCGACCTCGAGCGACGCCACGCCCGGCGCGGGCGCCTGGAGGGTGTCGCGCCACGCCGGCTCCAACACATACAGATACACGCCCTTGCGCGTTTCCGATGCCGCGTGCGTCCGGTCCTGGCGCCCGCGCCCGCAGGTCGCACCCACGCGGACCCAGTTCGCCGCCCGAAGGCTCGCCCCCGTCTGTGCGGTCTCGTCGACGAACGTCTCCAGCAGCCAGGGCCGATAGCCGTAGAGGCGCTCGCAGTCGTCACCGACCGCCCGGGCGGCCCGGCCCAACACGTGAGAGGCCAGATTGCGGCACGCGACGCCGGGGCGCACCAGCAACCGGCACAGGCCCAGCACCCGGTGCAGGTGGGCGCGTCGGCGCGTGTCGTCCCAGCCGATCCAGGCGTCGCGGTCTCGCAGGCGCCGCGCACTCGCGGCGAACCCCACCCCGCCCAGCCAACCATGCGACGAGCCTACCAGATAGCGCAGTTGAGGACCGACAAACGGTCCGGCGCCGCGCGGGTGCTCATGCGCCATCAGCGTGTTCCAGATTCGGCGTTGCTCGTCGGTTTCCACCCGCACCAGCGCCAAGTCCCGGACCTCGCCGACCGTGGCCGGCACGTCAACCGCAGGAGCCACCGGCTGCGGAAACACACGCGGCCCCCGCGCACCGCCGCGGGACGGCCGGTCCCGAGGCAGAGAAACGTGGCCCGCCGCCTCGAGGTCGGCCAACGCCGCCGAGCAGCTCGCGCGCTGCCACCGGCCGCGTGCATCGCGGAAATCGAACGCCTCACAGACGCGGTCGGCAACCTGCCCGAGCCCGTGAACGCCCTGCGCCATCGCCCCGTCCAGCACCTCGCGCAAGCGGGTGAGGTCGCCCCGCAGGCTGCGTCCAACCTGTCTCTGAATCTCCATGCCCGCCACCGTAGCGAGGTGGCTTCATGAAGTCCAGCGAAAAGTTACGGGGCAAGGGTAGCCCTAGCAGCACGGGATCCACGCCAGCGCGTGCAGCAGTCGCGAGGCGCGGCGCAACCGCGTGATCCGGCGCTGACGGCGCGCTGCGGCTTCGCCTCGGGCCCGGCCGGAGCACGTCGAGCAATAGCGACCCGACCGGAGCCACCCGCGCTACCGGCGGAGTCGGCAGAACGTGGAGCGGCGGAGCGCATCGGCGGGGGTCAGGATCGGGATGCCCTGGAACGGTGACATCGCCAGCAGATCCCGATCGCCGGACACGAGGCAGTCCGCATGGCCGAGCAGGGCGGTCTCGAGCATCTTGTCGTCCTCGGGATCGCGGCATCCCAACTTGGCGCCCGCGATGTAGACCCACTCCGAGACGGCTTCGAGGTGGGCGAGGAACACCGATCGGCTGTCCCGGCTGACGTACGCGTCGAACTTCGGCAGACGGAACCGCGTTTCCAGCTCACGGAACGTCTCGTCGGAAAAGAGCAGGATGCCGTTCGCGTGTCGGATCGTGTCCACGACTGCGCGCGGCACGCCGGACGGTCTCAACGCCGCGCTGATTAGCACGTTCGCGTCGACGACGAAGCGCTCAGTGTTCATCGGCCACGAGCGCGTCCAACTCGTCGTCCGTCAGGCCTCGCGCGGCGGCCTCGGCTCCCAGGCGATCCATGGTCTCGGTCAGTCGGGCCCAGGCCGCCCCCCGCAGCCGCTCGTACTGCTCCATCGACATGAGGACGCCCACCGGCCGGCCCTTCTTGGTCACGCGGACCGGCCCGGTCTGAGCGGCGTCGAGCAACTGGCCGAAACGGTTCTTCGCTTCGCGGGCAGCGAACTCTCTCATGAGGCCATAATAGCTATAATGGACTCGAAACGCCATCGGGCGAGCCGACGTTCTGCGCCGTCCGCGACCGGGTTGGAGCAGGCGCCCTGCTGATGGAGGACCCCGAGCGGGACTTCATCAAGCGGGTCATCGGCCTCTTCGCGCACCGACCGGCAGTGCTACGCTGGCCGGCAGGAGGAGACGAGATGCCGTTTTCTCAGAGCGTGAAGAACGCGGCGTACCGACGCGCTGGCGGGCGGTGCGAATGCGCCCGGCTCAACTGCGGGCACCGCGGACGCTGCAACAGGCTCCTCACGCGCTGGCACGCGCACCACAAGCTGTCCCAGGCAGCCGGCGGGGCACACAGCCTCAACAACTGCGAGGCGCTCTGCGTGCCCTGCCACCAGAGGATGAGGAGCTTCGAAGGGTACTAAGAGGCGCCCACGCGGTGGCGCGGAGACCCTGACTAGGCGGCTAGGCCCCTGCGGCCTGCTCCCTCCGCCGGGTGAGGAACAACAGGAGGTGGTGGTACATCGACTGCAGGTAGCCTTCGCTGAGACAGGCCAACCGCTCCGTCAGGATCGACTGCTTCACGCTCCAGATCAACCTGAAGTCGACGTACGCCTCGCCGAGGCTGGTCCCGCCAATGTTGAGAGGCGGTAGCGGGAACATCGCGCTGCGCCGCAGCTCGCGAACGGGCTCCCGATGGGGCTCAGGCAGGCGCTCGTCCATGCTGAAGATCGGCGCGACCCCCACTACGGCCTTTCGCTCCTGACCGCGGCGCACGTAGTCAGCGATCTCACAGCTGTGCCACAGCACCATCCCAGGACCCAGCCCCGCCTTGGCGTGGACGTTCTCTTTCATGTCGCGCTTCTTGAACGCCCGATCGACCTTGGAGGCGTCGGCGTACCGAGCCTTCCCATTGGGCACCTTGGCGTTCAAGGGGCGGCAGATGGTCAGCGGAGAGTCGATTGCGCCCCACGGGAGGGCCGCCACAATGTCACCCTGCGAGAGCTCGCTCCCGCAGGGCACGTAAACCTCGTCAGAGCCCATAGTCCGGCGAGATCGTGCGGTCGGCGTCCGTGGGCGGCACGTACTCGAACTGGGCTGCGAACCGCTCAGCGGCCTTGCGATGCAGCTCAGGGATGGGAACGTACGCGGGGGCCCGATATTCGCCCTGAACGACGGCCGGACGGATGTCGAGCTTCGTCAGGTCCGCCGGCGGGGGAACGAAGGCGAGCATCCCCGAGATGGCTGCGGCCGCAGCAGTTGCACCGAGCCGACCCCAGCGCCAGTGCTGGGCGGGGCGGACTGGCAACTCCCGCAGTCCGACGGAGAACTCCACCTCGGGCGCGAAGAAGTCGCTGTTCATGGCTCCTCCTCCTGAACTCCGGCACCGGCAGCGCCGCGCGGAAGGTGCCGTTGGATTTCCGATATGGCCTCATCGCAACTGTCGAGAAGCCCGAGCAGCTGGCTGACGTCCAGCTGGATACGAAGAATGGCCTCCAGGTCGAGGCCCCCGGTCTCCCCCGTCTTCGTGAAGCGCGCGAGCTCCGCGGGGGGGAGGTGGAAGAAGTCGATCACGGCCTCTGTACCCGAGTGGGCCATGTAGTCGAAGTTCGCCCACTCCGAGTGGTCTCGATCCGCCTCCAAAGCGCACAGATTGTGCTGCTCTCCAGGTTCGGGGAGCTGCCGCTCTCGAGCGAAAGTACGCACCCGTTCGTGGAAGTCACGCGAATTCTGCCAAAAGTGGCAGTAGAAGGCCTCAATCGGATAGCGGATCTCCACCCGAGTCCTCAAGCTCTTCCGCTTCGGGAGCTTCAGTTTGCCGAAGAAAATGCGAACATCGCCGCGCCGATGTTCCAGGTACGCCGAATCGGCATCGTAGATGTTCGGCGGCGGCTGCAACTTTCTCGAATCGATGGAGATCGAACCATCGTTCTTCACCAGCAGGGCGTTCCGACGCGCTATGGCTCGGCTACCGGTCTTCCTCGGTGCCGGGTGGGACCGTGACGTTGCGACCTCCTCTCCCCAAACAGACTATCGAACCGCAGACGGTACCGCAAGAATCGGCTCCTGCGCACACTTGCCCCACTCTCGTGTGCCACAGCATAGCACGGTCCTCTCGGCTTGCGCCAAGTACGGCGGAGACGGATTCGTGCTGCAGACTCGCGGCGACGCTCAGCGGCGAGTCGCTCGGCTCGCAACCCCGCCCGGGCCGCCCAACCTCCTGAGTTCCAGCGCCGACGGTTTCGGGGCGCTCTGGCAAACCGCCTCGTACTCCTCGATCGGTTGTCGCGTCAGTGTACCCGGTCGCCGCCGTCCCCCGGCTGTGCCGTGGCGTCCGAGGTCGCCCGTTCCTCCGATTGGTCCCGTGCCCCCACGACGGACAGCGCCGTCGCTAGGCGTTGACAACGTCGAGCATTGGGCGTATTAAAAGGGGTTCAATGGCCAACAGATGGACAGGTGCGCTCGCCGTCGCGGCGCTGGTTTGGGGAGGGTGGCCGGCGTCGCCCGCCACGGCCGGCCAACTGGCTACCGCCGAACCCCAGACGCCGGCCGGGCACGAATCCGCGCGTTCTGCCGGCGACGTGACCGCGGTGCTCGACCGCTACTGCGTGACCTGTCACAACGCACAGGTCGTCGACGGCGAAGGGGCGGCGCCCTCGCCGCTGGTGTCGCAGCTTCGCGCCGTGGGCCTGTCCCTCGACCGGCTCGACGCGTCGCACGTGGCCGGGGCCGCGGGGGCGTGGGAGGCGGTGGTCCGCAAGCTGCGAGGCGGGTCGATGCCGCCGATCGGCAGACCGCGGCCCGACGAGGCGACGGTCGCCGGGGTCGCGTCGTGGCTGGAGGCGTCGCTCGACCGCGCCGCCGCGGCGGCGCCCGACCCGGGCCGCCGGCCGTCGCTGCACCGGCTCAGCCGCACCGAGTACGCCAACGCCGTCCGCGACCTCCTCGGGCTCGACGACCTGCCGAAGGAGCTCGACATCACGGTGATGCTGCCGGCCGACAATGCGACGAGCGGGTTCGACAACCTCGCCGAGCTGCTGTTCGTGTCGCCGACCCTGATGGAGCGGTACCTCGCCGCGGCGCGCAAGATCAGCCGGCTCGCCATCGGCGACCCGACGATGCTGCCCATCGTCGACACCTACCAGCTCGACCGCGACCTGGTGCAGGACGGACACCTCGAGGGGCTGCCCCTCGGCACGCGCGGCGGCACCCGGGTGCGGACCAGCCTGCCGCTCGACGGCGAGTACCTGATCACGGTGCAGTTCACCCGCGCCGCCCGCGAGCCCCACGACGTCGAGGTGAGCGTGGACGGCCGGCAGGTCGAGCTGTTCACGGTGGGCGAGAACCCGCCCGAGCGGCTCGCGACCGGCGTCTTCGCCTTCGACGCCGACCCCGACGTGCAGGTGCGGGTGCCCCTGCGGGCCGGTCCCCGCGAGGTGGCGGTGGCGTTCCTGCCGAAGAGCGGGGCGGTGCCCGAGGGGCTCGTCCGGTCGTACCGCTCGCGGAGCCGGCAGCCGTCCATCGCCAGCCTCATCGTCAGCGGGCCCTACGGCGCCGACGGCGCCGGCGACACCCCCAGCCGGGAGCGCATCCTCATCTGCCGCCCCCGGACCGGCGCCCCCGAGGCCGAGCAGACCGCGTGTGCGCGCTCCATTCTGTGGACGCTGGCCCGCCGCGCCTACCGGCGCCCGGTGACCGAGGGCGACCTCGACCGGCTGCTGCCGTTCTACGAGCAGGGCCGCGGCGAGGGCGGGTTCGAGCGCGGCATCCAGCGGGCGGTCGAGCGGCTGCTCGTCAGCCCCGAGTTCCTGTTCCGCATCGAGCGCGCCCCCGGGGACGTCGCCGACGGCGAGGCGTACCCCGTCAGCGACCTCGAGCTCGCGTCGCGGCTGTCGTTCTTCCTGTGGAGCAGCATTCCCGACGACGAGCTGCTCGACGCCGCCATCCGCGGCGAGCTGCGCGAGCCCGCGGTGCTCGACCGCCAGGTGCGCCGCATGCTCGCCGACCCGCGGTCGGCCGCCCTCGTCGACAACTTCGCCGAGCAGTGGCTCTTCCTCCGCGACGTCGACGCGAAGGAGCCCGACGCGGGCTTCTTCCCCGGCTTCGACGAGAACCTGCGGCTCGCGTTCCGGCGCGAGACTAGGCTGTTCGTCGACAGCGTGCTGCGCGGGGACCACAGCGTCCTCGACCTGCTGACGGCCCGGCACACGTTCGTGAACGAGCGGCTCGCCCGGCACTACGGGATACCCCACGTCTACGGCAGCCACTTCCGGCGGGTGGAGCTCGACGAGCCCGAGCGGCAGGGGCTGCTCGGGCAGGGGAGCATCCTGACCCTGACCTCCTACGCCACCCGCACCTCGCCGGTGCTGCGCGGCAAGTGGATTCTCGAGAACCTGCTCGCGTCGCCCCCGCCGCCGCCCCCGCCGGACATCCCGGCGCTGGAGGAGACGACCGAGAGCGGCGAGCCGCGGTCTGTGCGCGAGGCGATGGAGCAGCACCGCGCCAACCCCGCGTGCGCGAGCTGCCACGCCCAGATGGACCCCCTCGGCTTCGCCCTCGAGAACTTCGACGCGGTCGGGCGCTGGCGCACCGTGGGCGAGTCGAACGACCCCATCGACGCGAGCGGCGTGCTCCCCGACGGCCGCCGCTTCGAGGGGCCGGCCGGCCTGCGGGCGGCGCTGCTGCACGCGCCCGACCAGTTCGTGCACACCGTGACCGAGAAGCTCCTGATGTACGCGCTCGGGCGCCCCGTCGAGCACTTCGACGCGCCGACCATCCGCGCCATCGTCCGGGACGCCGAGCGCGACGACTACCGCTTCGCGTCCATCGTCCTCGGCATCGTCAACAGCACGCCTTTCCAGATGAGAAAGTCATGACCATCACGAAGCTCGCGCTGCCCCGTCGGACGTTCCTCCGCGGCATGGGGACCGCCGTGGCCCTGCCGCTCCTCGACGCCATGGTGCCGGCGGCGACCGCCCTCGCGAACACCGCGGCGCGGCCGGCCACGCGGCTGGGCTTCGTCTACATCCCCAACGGCGTCATCCAGGAGCAGTTCGTGCCCGCCGCCACCGGGGCCGGGTTCGCCCTGTCGCCGACCCTCAGCCCGCTCGCGCCGGTGCACGACCGGCTGCTCGTGCTGAGCGGCCTCGCCCACCGGCAGGCCGACTCGTTCGGCGACGGCAACGGCGACCACCCGCGGGCGACCGCGGCGTGGCTGAGCGGGGTGCACGCGTGGGAGCGCCGCGGGCGCATCGGCCCCACCGCCATCAAGCTCGGCACCACCGCCGACCAGCTCGCGGCCCGCGAGCTCGGCCAGGCGACGCCGCTGCCGTCGCTCGAGCTGGTGCTCGAGAAGCCGACGGCCATCTCGTGCGACTCGGGCGACTGCTTCTACTCGAACACCATCTCGTGGCGCGACCCGACGACCCCGCTCGAGATGGAGCCGCACCCCCGCGTGGTGTTCGAGCGGCTCTTCGGCGACGGCGGCACCGCCGCCGACCGGCGCGCCCAGGCGCGGCAGGCCGGCAGCATCCTCGACTCGGTGACGGAGGAGGCCCTGAGCCTCGAGCGCACCCTGGGGCCGTCCGACCGCACCAAGCTCAGCGAGTACCTCGACTCGGTGCGCGACCTCGAGCAGCGCATCGGCCGCGCCGAGGCCCGCGACGACCAGGCCGAGATCGACCTGCCCGACCGGCCCATCGACATCCCCGAGGACTTCGAGGAGTACGCCACCCTGATGTTCGACCTCACGGCCCTCGCCTGGCAGGCCGACGTCACCCGCGTCACCACCCTGATGATGGCGCGCGAGACCAGCCCCCGGACCTTCCCGCAGATCGGGGTGCCCGACCAGCACCACACCGTGTCGCACCACCGGGACGACCCTGACTACATGGCCCGGAAGGCGAAGATCGACCTCTACCACGTGTCGCTGCTCAGCCGCTTCCTCCAGAAGCTGCGGGCGACCCCCGACGGCGACGGCAACCTCCTCGACCACTCGATGACCGTCTACGGCGGCGGCATCGGCAACGGCAACCTGCACGAGCACACCAATCTTCCGTGCCTCGTCGCGGGCGGCGGAGGCGGCCGGCTGAAGGGCGGCCGTCACCTCGCCTACCCGGAAGACACCCCGATGACCAACCTCCTGCTGACCGTCCTCGACAAGGCGGGGGTGCCGGCCGACAAGCTGGGCGACAGCACCGGGCTGCTGAACACCCGGCCGCTGGTGGGGGTGTAGGGGGACCTGGCGCTCCACGTCGGCACTTCTCTCGTCCTCTCGGTACCGGTACGTCTTTGGGGATCGGGGACCACTTTGCTATGAGCGGATCTATCCTGACAATCGAGAGCCTTTGGAAAGAAGTTCTTCCGTCCATTCAACCACATTCGACCAATCTGGAGAGACCGCTCGCGGGTTGGCATGAATCGGTGGAGGGACTGGCTACATTTACCGAGGCCCCACTGAGTTTGGCGGAATACTCTGGCCAGGAGATCGCGGATTTCAAAATACTGCTGGTGTCTGCGCCAGGAGCGGTTGGAAAAACTACGTTAGCTAGACAGATATGCTCAGAAACAAACGCCCTGTACATTAATCTTGCAGAAACGGGTGTCGTCGGAAGCAACTTCATTACGGGTGGTCTTGCTAAGACTGGATCGACAGAACCCTGGAAGTCCGGCCGGATGGGTATAGTGATTGATGCCCTTGACGAAGGGCGACTACGCGTCAATCAGGCGGGATTTACAGATTTTCTCCTTGATGTCAAGGAGATCGCAAACGACCGGATTGATGCCCGAGCAACGTACCCCGTGTTGTTCGGACGTACCGGTGTCATCCAGGATACGTGGATACTCTTGCACGATTGGTTCGACGAAAGCGAGATCGGCGTTGTGGAGATCGAGTGCTACGATAGAGAAACTGCTTCGGAGTTCTGCTTTAGGGTTACCAAGAAAATCCGACAAGACCGACGGAGCAAGGGCGAGGCGAGATACGTTGAACCAGCGGATGGAGAGAGAAAAATAATAGAATTGATTCTCGAGAACTTACGACAGAAAATCGATGCAGAACGGGACGCTGACCAACAGCGGAAATTTGCTGGGTATGCGCCGGTCTTGACGGCAGTTGCATATCGCGTGTCAGAGGAAACAAATCCCTGGAAGTTCCTGGGCCGTCCTGACATCCAGGAATCAGTGAGTAATATCTCGCTTGCTGAAATCAGTAACAACATATTAGAGAGGGAACACGGTAAGCTAAAGCATAAGCCGAACTTTAGCGGTTCAGTGAATCGCGACAAATTGTATGCACCGAATGAGCAGCTGGACTATCTGAGTGCGAAGTTGTACCAAACGGAGCGTCCAGGTCTGCCTACGGCCATGAGTGACAGTGACAGGTCCGTTTATGTCAACGCTTTGGAGGGTTGGATACCGGACCACCCGTTTTTTGACGGAACGACTCATGGCGCGTCGTCTGCGGTATTCGAGGCGCAGATCTGCGTTCGCGCTCTACTGAAGAGGTCGGAGGTTGCCGTAAAGAACCAGTTGCTGGGCAAGCATCGGGCGAACCCGTTTGTGTTAGAGTTTTATCGGGATGTATTTGAACATACAAGCGTTCCGTCCGAGCACGTTGGGGTCATCTATGGATCCGTGAGATCCGGCCTTGCCCTCAACGAGCAGGCCATTCTGTCGATTTCGGAATCTGGAAGCGCCGAAGATGAGTTGGATATTGAGATTGTGGTCATACGCGGTGACGAAGGAGGAGAGGAAAGGTTATTCTCGGGCAACGTCGCGTCGGGTGGTGAGATTAATTTGGGACCACATGTAGAGGATGTCGATATAGATGCTCCGGCGTCGGTCGTGCGATTGGGCGGAAAAGAAGAAGTGAGCGTTGTTGGTCCAGTTTCTATTGTGTGCCAAAACTTGATCATTGACGCAGAGAGTGTGACGGTGTCGGATCAGCGGAACATTGCGAGTGCGGTTTACTTGGAGGCTCATGAAATCGATAGTCGAGTCTCCAAGCCGCCGCTCGTGCACAGGCCCGCGTCGCTTGAGGTCAATTGGCCTTATGGGAATGCGTACCCGTGGTCTACTCATTCGGTCCGGGGTGCATTTGAGACAATGTCTGGGGACGGAGGCGACGGCGGGTTTGGCCGGGATGTGGATGAGATATATCGAAGACTTAGGAAGTTTGTCGTGGCGTTTCGGCGTCACGGGAGGAAACAATTGGGGAGATATAAAGGGAAGATTGAGCACGCGCGTATGACGAAGGGATGGGGGCGCGCTGTACTGGATGTGCTCCTTGAGATGGGCGTTGTTGTTGCTGACCAGAGAATGTACTTCTTGGATCCAGACAAACTGGCATCGGAGACGAGTATTACATACAATGATTGCAGAAGAGCGGAGGATCCAGGTGGTGCGTTCGAGAAGTTTGTGGGACGCGTGATGGCGGCGGTTGGCGAGACGAGGCAGTGAGTAGGGGCAGCGCGGTACAACAATCCTCGGAACGTTGGGAGCGGCCGGCGTTGCTGCTAGAAGGCCTTGTCAATCGGCCGGCGCTTGTGGATGTCGGCGGTGTGTTAGACCTGCGGGGCGCGATGCTAGGCGAACAGGTCCTGGGCGGTGACCGCGCGGCGGGGCGGGTTTGTAGACCTGTGCGATGCGCCTCTCGCGGTGTCGCCTTGTCGGAAGTACGGAGGTGGGCGGCCGGACACCATCGAAGATCAGGACAGGAGCGACAGGAACGGCGCTTTGTGATGCCCGTGTGGGGGTCTGAGCCAAGAGGGATCAGGAGATCTCCACGGGCGGATCGGGGGCAGGCCGGCCAGTCACGTCAGGGGACGCTCCACGACATCCGGCGGTCGGGCCGCAGGCCGACGCGTGCCGGCGCGTCAACTCTGGCGCGGGAAGTTGTCAGGGGAGGCAGCGGCCGTAATGCGGGCGATGAAGTCGGGTCCGGTGTCGCAACGGACGAGCCAGTCGCCGATTTCCGCGATCTGGTTCGGGTCTCCGATACGGGCCAGGACGGGCGCCAGCCGCTCGGCGGCCTCGTCGCCGAACCGCGTGCCGGTCAGGCGGCGCAGGAGGGCGCGTTGTTGTTCCAGCCCCTGGGCGAGCCCTTGTTCGAGTCCTTCGCGGCGCCATGCTTCGGCCACTCGCTCACGCGCTCTTCGAGCGTCATCTTCAGGTCCTCCAAGGTGACGGCGGGCGCCAGCGTCTTCGCGGCCGGCACGAGCCGGCGCGCCAACCGCCGTATCCCATCCGGTGAACATCCTCTGCAATTCGCGCTCGCTGGGCGTCCACGGCCGCCGCTGCAGCGCTTGGACCACGCGTCTCAGGTCTTCGGCCGAACCGCGCTCTGTTCCAGGGCGACCAGTGCGGCCATCAGATTCTGTTCAGGTACATCGTGGTCCCGGACATGGCGCTCGTCAAGCAGGACGTAGCGTGGCGACGGCTGATACGGCGCCAGGGACGGCCCGACGGGTGCGATCAGGTCGCCGACGTCCCGTGCCGCACGCCACGGCGTCGCGCCGTTGTAGAGCACGACCGGAAGGACGGGCGGGCGCCGGCGGTCGGGTCCGAGGGCGTCGTTGCGCGCCAGCTCCCGATACAGGAGGGCGGTGTACTCCAAAATGCGCAGGGGCATGTCGGGGTCGTCGGTGGACTGGAACTCCAACAGCACCAGGAAGTGCAGCTAGGCGTCGCGATGGCGCACCCGCCACAGTGTGTCCAGGCGGACGCGTTGCCGCCGGGTCAAGTCTCGCGCGGGACGTTGCCGGCGGAGGCGGGGTCGGCGATGCGGGCGAGGAACTCGGATCCGGTGTCGCAACGCATGAGGCAGTCGCCGATCTCCGCGATCCGGTTCGGGTCTGCGATGCGGGCCAGGGCCGGCGCGAGCCGCTCGGCAGTAGGGTCGCCGAATCGCGCGGCGGCCAAGCGGCGCAGGAGGGCGCGTTGTTGTTCGAGCCCTTCTTCGCGTCCCTGCGCGATCCCCTGTTCGAGTCCTTGTTCGAGTCCTTCCTGGCGCCATTGCTTGGGCCACTCGCTCACACGTTCTTCCAGCGTCATCTTCAGGTCCTCCAGTGTGACCGCGGGCGGCAGGGTCGTCGCGTTCGGTGCGAGCCGCCGCGCCAACCGGCGTATCCATCCGGTGAACAGGCGTTGCAGCTCGCGCTCGCCGGGCGCCCACGGCCGTCGCTGCAGTGCCTCGACCACGCGTTTCAGGTCTTGGGCCGAACCGCTCTGTTCCAGCGCGACGACGGCGGCCATCAGGTTCCCCTCGGCTACATCGTGGTCCCGTACGTGGCGCTCGTCAAGCACGACGTAGCGTTGCGACGGCTGATACGGCGAGAGGGATGGCCCGACGGGGGCAATCAGGTCGCCGACATCCCGGGCTGCACGCCACGGCGTCGCGCCGTTGTGGAGCACGACCGGCAGCACCGCCGGGCGCCGACGGTCGGGTCCGAGGGCGTCGTTGCGCGCCAGCTCCCGATACAGGAGGGCGGTGTACTCCAGGATGCGCAGGGCCATGTCGGGGTCGTCGGTGGACTGGAACTCCAGTAGCACCAGGACGTGCAGCCAGGCGTCGCGGTGGCGGACCCGCCACACCGTGTCGCCGTGGCGGGTGCGGCGTTCGTCGCTGACGTACTCGGCCGAGAGCTTCTGCAGGGTCGTGAAGTCGAACTGGTCGATCCAGTCGCCGGCGACGAATCCGCGCAACATGTCCTCGACCATGCGCGGAAAGGCGAAGAGCTGCTTGTAGTGTTCGTCGTGCATGGGACTTGGGAAAGCAAGGAGCATGCCGCGGGGCCGGCGGCGGTCGGGGTGGCGGGGCCGCAGGCTGCGGGTACCGATCGGCGGCAGGTCGTGAAGGACGGGTCGAGTCGAGGCCCGGCGGTGCGGGGCGGGACTGCCGGTTGGCGTCCGACCGTGATGCGCATCACCGCAGACGGCCGCGTCGGAGCTGGCGCGGGATGCGGGAACGCAACTCTGGACTGCCGCCGGCCCTGCAGAGCATGACGGGCCGGCCGCGTCCGGCGGGCGCGGGATCGCGGCCTTCAGGCGCGGCGGCGTTGCTGTTCGAAGGCGAGGTTCACGAGTCGTCGCGTGGTCGCGTAGCAGCGCTGGCAGAAACTCGAGAACGACGCGAGCCGGGCGGGATCTGGCCAGACGCCGGTGCCGGGGGTGATCCGGCCGATCCGGCGCTGGTAGCGGGCCAGGGAGTCGATGTAGGCCCGGCGCTCCTCCTTGGGGATCACGAGCGGCGGCAGACCGGCGTTCAGCAAGGGGACGTTGGCGAGCAGGCGGGCCAGCCGGCCGTTGCCGTCCCAGAAGGGGTGGATGGACACGAAGCCGGCGTGGATGCGGGCGTAGGCGGGGGCGGCCTCTCCCGCGTCGTCGGGGCGGAGCCGGGTGGCGTTGACGCAGTCGAGGACCTCGGCCATGAGGGCCGGTACGTCTGCCGGTGCGGCGTACTCGACGAAGACTTGGGCGCCGGTGTCGTCCACGGCGTAGGTGCCGTTGGGCTCGACCTTCCAGCTTCCGAGCGGCTTGTAGATGTCGGCGACGCGCTCGGCCTGCACGCTGCGGTGGAGTGCGAACAGGTCGTCGGCGGTGACGTTGCGGCCGAGCAGGTCGTAGATCTGCGTGATGGCGGCGGCGTGGCCGACGACCTCTTCGTGGTCCTTGAGAGGCTTGCCGGCGACGGTCAGCCCTTCCTCGATGACGAACTTGGTGTCGCCCAGGCTGAGGGAGTTGCCCTCCAGGGCGGTGGAGTTGTGGGTCCAGGCGTCCCGGATCTGGTTCAGCAGCGACTGCCGGAGGTCGGCGTCGAGGCCGGCGAGGAAGCGCAGGGCCGCCGGGCCTCGGGTCACCGGGTGATCCACGGCTGCCGGCGTGGCCACTTCGGTCCGTCCTCGAAGAACCGCACGCCGCTGCCGATGCGGTCGTGGTCGCCCAGCTCGGCCCGCGCCCGGTCGGCGAGGGCGGTGAGGCGCTCGACGACGTCGGGGTGGTCGGCGGCGACGTTGCGCGTCTCGCCGATGTCCGTTTCGAGGTTGTAGAGCTCGAGGCCGGTCACCGGCTCGAGCAGCTCGCCGGTGAAGGCGCCGGTCTTCGAGAGCAGCCACTCGGAGTCGTCGCGCCCCGGCCGCGGGAACACCAGCTTCCACGGGCCGCTACGCACGGCGTCGAGGTGGGTCTCGCGGTAGTAGTAGAAGGCCTCGTGGGGGCTCGCCGCGCCCGGCTTGCCCAGCATCAGCGCGGAGATGTCGCGGCCGTCGATCGTTCGGTCGGCCGGCAGCTCGGCCCCGGCCATGGCGATGAACGTGGGCAGGAGGTCCATGTTGGTGGCGATCTCGGCCGTCTCGGCGCCGGCGGGGATGCGCTCGGGCCCCCACATCACGGTGGGGACGCGCATGCCGCCCTCCCAGGTCGTCGCCTTGGCCCCGCGGAGGGGCCCCGCCGAGCCGGCGTGGGCGCTGATGTTCTCCCGGTAGCGGGGCAGCGCGTGGTTGCTCCAGGGGCCGTTGTCGGACGTGTAGACGACGATGGTGTTCTCCGCGAGGCCGAGCTCGTCGAGCAGGTCGAGAATCTCGCCGGTGCTCGCGTCGAGCTCCTCGATGACGTCGCCGTAGAGCCCGCGCCGCGAGCCCCCCTTGAACGGCTCGCTCGCGTCGAGGACGACGTGGGGCATGGTGTGGGCGACGTAGAGGAAGAACGGCTCGTCCCGGTGGCGCCGGATGAAGGCGAGCGCCTCGTCGGTGTAGCGCCGGGTCAGATTGTGGAGCGGAGCCGACTCCTCGATGCGTTCCTCGTTGCGGTAGACCCAGTGGACCTCGCCGCTGTCGTTCGCCCCGACGACGCCGAACCAGTAGTCGAAGCCGCGGCGCACCGGGTTGAGCTCGGGGCGGAAGCCGCGCCGCCGCTGGGTGATGTCGGTCTTGCCGATCATCCCGGTCGTGTAGCCGGCGGCCTGGAGGACCGACGGCAGCAGGATCTCCCGCTCGTGGACGTAGGGGAAGTTGTTCTTCTGGTTGCCGTACTCGGCGACCCGGATCGGATAGCTGCCGGTGAGCAGTGCGGTGCGGGACGGGCCGCACACCGGCTGAGCGTAGAAGCTCGTGAACCGCGTGCCCTCTTGCGCCATGCGGTCGATGCGCGGCGTGTCGAAGTCGGTGGCCCCGAACACCCCGAGGTCGCCGTAGCCCTGGTCGTCGGCGAACACGAGGACGAAGTTGGGCCGCGCGGCCGGGGTCTGGCCGGCGGCCGGGGTCTGGCCGGCGGCCGGCGTCGCGAAGGCGCACAAAACGGCGATCAGGAGCAGCGGAGCGCGGGACAACCGGTGCGGAAAGTGGCGGCGCATTTTCAGTCCTTCCTGGCGTCGTAGCGGTGGCGCATGAACCGGCGCTTCAGGACCGCGAGCGTGACGAAGACCCAGAACAGCAATGCGCCCGTCAGCACCCCGGGCGGGAGCAGCATCTGCCCGTCGCGAGTGGTGACGATGGCGCCCGCCTGATACAGCAGGAGGGCGCCGATCGTCAGCCAGAGCAGCCACCGGCGCCGCGTGCCGCCGGCCCGGAGCATCACTCCTTCCGGATGCTGTACAGCTTCGACTGCGTGCGGATGAGCAGCCGGTCGCCGGCGATGGCCGGCGACGCCAGGGCCAGCTCGCCGAGGCTGTTCACCCCCATGACCTCGTACTCGCGCCCTGCCCGGATCACGTAGGTGTCGCCCTGCTCGCTCAGCGCGAAGATCTTGCCGTTGTAGGCCCAGGGCGACGACGTGAAGCTGGCCGCGACCCGGATGCGCTGCCGGCCGTAGACCGGCTCGCCGGTCCTCGCGTCGTAGGCCTCGAAGAAGCCGCGGTCGAGCAGGCTGTAGTAGATGTCGCCGTAGATGAGCGGCGACGTGTTGTAGTTGCCCGCCCGCGGCTGGTACCACGCCACGTACTCGTTCGAGCTCTCACCCTCCGCGAGGGTGATGTCGCCGCTCGCCCCGGGCCGGATCGCATACGCCGGCCGGTGCTCGTCGCGGAAGTAGCCCGAGTTGACGTACACCAGGCCGTGGCTCGAGAACGGGGTGGCGATGGCCGCCCACGACATCCGGCCGTCCATCTCCCAGAGCACGTTCCCGTCGAGGTCGTACGAGCGGATGCGGTTCACCGCCGAGGTCACGATCTCGGTCCGCCCCTCGTGCTCCCACACGTACGGGCTCGCCCAGCTCGACACCTCGTCTCGCTCGGTACGCCAGAGCTCGGCGCCGGTGCGCTTGTCGAGCGCCGCGATCCACGACTCCTCCTCGTTGTCGTACACGATGATCACCATGTCGCCGTGCACCACCGGCGACGAGGCCGACCCCCAGTCCGAGCGCGTCAACCGGTCGGGTATCTCGAGCCGCCAGACCTCGTTGCCGTCCATGTCGAACGTGTAGAGGCCCAGCTCGCCGAACCGCACGTAGACGCGCTCGCCGTCGGTGGCGGGGGTCTCCGACGCGTACGAGTTCTTCATGTGCCGCGGGAAGGCGGGGCGTCCGGTCTGGACCGAGCGCCGCCACAGCACCTCGCCCGTTTCGAGGCTCAGGCAGTAGACCAGCCAGTCGTGCTCGAGGGGCACCGGGTCGGGCCGCCCCCGCGGGGCGTAGAGGCCCGGCTTGGGCAGCTCGAAGTCGCCGTCGGCGGATACCGTGGTCAGGAAGACCCGGTCGCCCCACACCACCGGGCTCGACCAGCCGAGGCCGGGGATGTCCGTGACCCACTCGACGTTCTCGGTCTCGCTCCACCGCTCGGGCAGGTCGGGGTTGTCGGCGACGGCCGCGTTCATCGTCGGCCCGCGGAACTGCGGCCAGTTGTCGTTCCCGGCCGCCGCGGTGGCGGCCGCGAGGGCGAGGCAGAGGGCGAGTGCGCATCCCGTCGTCGTGAGTCTCATCGTCGTGTCCGCCTGATGGGCCCGCCCGCGGGCGCCGCCCGGCGCCGCGGGCGGGCGGGTTTGGTTCGGGCCGGGGCCGTCTTCGGCTATTGGCCGGGGAGCATGATGTGGGCGGCGGACATGCCCGCCTCCATGATCCAGGTGCCGGCCTGCGTGTAGCTGCCCGCATCGGGCAGGCCAAGCGACTCGGCCGTCGCGAAGGGCACCGCGATGGTCGTGTGCAGGTTGGCCGACTCGGCGTCGGCGCCGTTCAGGGAGTAGTACACCGAGCCGAACTCAGAGACCTCGCGCGAGCCGTCGGCCTCGGCCGCGTCTCGGGTCTCGCGCAAATCGTCGGCGCTCATGTCCGACATGGCCCAGGCCCGGTTCTGCTTGACGCGGGCGAGGTTCCCCTGGCTCGTGCACTGCACCGCGAACTCGCGGTTCGGCTCGTCCGAGCGGTCCCAGCAGATGAGTCCGTTCGAGCCTTCCCGCAGCACCGTCTCGGCGCCGTCGGGCGCGAGCCGGAGCACGGTGGCGTTGGCGCGCAGCGCGGCCGGCGCCGCCATGGTGGCCTTGGCGATCTCCTCTTCGACGGTCTGGGCCGGGGCCGCCGAGGGCGCCGCCAGCAGGGCCGCCCCGGCGAGGGCGGTTGCGGCGATGTGAGTCTTGCGCATTGCTGTAGCTCCCTTCGATTGCATTGGTGGGCCGGGTGAGTCGCCCAAGGTGCGGCTGGCCCCGACTATCGCGCCCGGATGCGCGGGCGTTCCGCATGAATTCTAGCAGTCCGGGGGGGCTGGTGCCGACCGGGAGCTGTCGCCAGCCATCGGAGACGGGAGATCGACCGCGCGGCCCCTGTGCCGCGCGATGTCCGAGTCGGCTCGATCACCCCCCGGGTGGACGACGTGCGGCGGGGCAGGGCCGTCCCCAAGCGCACTACCCGGCGTCGGGTGCGTCGAGTGCCTCACGGTCCTCAGCGCGGGAACACCAGGTCGACGTCGGAGTCACCGCTGCCCGTCTGCACCCTCAAGCTCACGCCGGTCACCGGTGACGCGTTCGCGCAGTAGACGAACCCCGAGGCCGTGCCTCCGGCTCGCACGCGCCCGGGAAACACCTTGTTCACGAAGTCGGACCGGATCTGCTCGTTGGCCGACGAGCTCGAACCGGCAGCGAGGAGGCCGCCCGCGATGAACCGGCCCGTCGTGCTCCGCAGCACGGACTCGGCTACGCCCACCGGGTCGGCCGGCGCGATGTCGGCCTGAGCGGTCTGGCACATGGCGTCGTTCGGGTCGACGGTGACGGCTTCGTCGGAATCGTTGAACACGACGATGTTGACGGCCTCGTAGCCGCGCTCGAAGGCCGGCGCCGTGTCGAACTGTTGCCGCCACAGCTCCTCGGTGTCGAGCATGACGGCGCCGATCGAGATGTCGCCCACTTCGGCCCTCGCCGGATACTGGTCCGGCGACATGATGCGAACCTGTCGGGCGGAGTAGCTGGTGCACCCGCTGAGGACGGCGACGGCGGCGACGGCGACGAAGGCGGCTGTTCTCTGCATTGGTGATCCTCCTGATCGACCGAATCGACACGCTGGGCCGGGCCCTCCGCACGGGTCGTGCGGACGGGTCGCTCGGCGCTGACTGCAGCGTAGGCGGCGTACGTGTCAGAACCTGTCAGCGCCCGCTGGAGAGCGCTCCTTGGATGCGTTGCCGGCTCCTCGCCGGACCGGGCGCGGTGACGGACCGGCGGTGTCCACGGCGAGGCCGGGGGTAGCGGACGTTCGGCCGCAAGGTCGGATCAGCGAGTGCCGGCGGGGAGAGGCGGCGCAGCCCGGGCCAAGTCCACCGCGCCGAATGCGAATTTCACGGTGAGATGGCGTCGTCGTCGAGGAATGCGCGGATGTCGTCCTCGGAACATCCTGCCTGGGCGAGCACCGATCGTACGTATGTCTCGGTCAGGTTGTCGCGCATCGGCACGGAGATGTAGTGGGTGCCTCCGGCCTTGCGGTAGAGGTATGTTCGCTTCTGCCTCGCCTTGTAGGAGTACCCCAGTGCCCGAATCCTAGCGATGAAGCGCTTCCGAGGAATCATGCGACTGAACCAGCGCGGGGATGAACGGGACATCGAACCGGACCTCTTCGGTCTCGGTGCCTGCCGGACCGTCTGCTGTCCAGCCGCGATCAAGCAAGAATCGATCCAGCTCGTTGTTGGCGAGCAGGTCACGGAGCATCGCATCGAGCGTGAGGGCGATGTCCTCCATCAGCTCGGCCCAGGTTTCGGACTCGACCGTCAGGTCGAGCGGATCGCAAATCCCGACCCATCGCTCCCCTTCGGCGCGGTCGATCCGCCACGGGATCTGAGTGTCGATGCGCATGACAGCCATGCCAGTTCCTCCTCCGTTCCCATCCTACCGTGTTTCGGTCTGGCGGCCGGGCTCGGTCGGGCGCAGGCGCCGCTCGGCTCGGCCGGTGCGCCGCCGGGCGCGTCGACGCCGCTCGGAGCACGATGGGGCGTCGCTGCCGGCCGTCCGAGGAAGGCCGCCCCGTACCTGGGGGCGCCCGTGACGATCTCGGCGTGTTCATCGGCCACCGGCGTGTCCATGCCAGATGGCCGTCAGGGCCGGCGAGCGTATCCGACAGCAGGACGTCCGCCGAGAAGGCCGGCTAATCGTCCCCCCACCCACCCGTCGGCGGGGGCGAGAGATCGACAGCCCAGTTGCTGAGCCGCGCGATGTCGAGGTCCGCTCGATCGAGCAGGGTCACCAGCTCTTCCTGACGGGGCTGCCCGAAGACCACCCGGTAGGCGGCGAGCTGACGCTTGAGGCGCTTGAACGCCTCGATCTCGGTCGTGTACGGCAGTTGGGGAACGTGACGCTGCACGCGGTGCTCGCCGGGCGCGATCCAGTGAGGTTCCAGGTCGTTGCCGCCGCGGGAGCGGGCGGTCCTGTCCGCGAGCTCGAAGACCAGCGTCCAGATGTCGTCGCCGGTTCGCCATGACGCCAGGGCGTCACGAGCGTGGCAGGCCGCGACGTTGCGGCGAACGGCGTGGCCCTTGTAGCGGTGAATGCGGCCTTCGCGCTGCTCCAGGTCGACCGGGTTGCCCGGGAGGTTCCAGTGGATGAGACGGTGGCACCACGGGTGGAAGTCGAGCCCCTCCTGCCCGATCGACGTGCTGGTGAGCACGAAGGGCCGGAAGGGGCTGTTGAACGCCTCCCTGACTTCGTCCTGACTGACGTGCGGGTCTTCGTCCGTGCGGCTGCGGCCGAAGCGCAGAGCGAACACGGTCCGAACCCGGATTTCGTCGCGCTCGACCGTGGTTCCGGACACGCCTCGTCGAGCGCGGAGGAAGTGCGCATGGACCCGCGCCCGCGTCGGGTGTACGACCTGGACGAGCTTGCGGGCGCACCTGGCGGCGATTTCCTCCGCGCCGGCCTCTTCGGACCACGCGTCCTGCTCCCACAGCAGATGCCACTGCTCGTCCAGCACCGCCTGCAGGTTGCCCTGACGGCAGTACCGCAGCACGAGGCGCCAATAGGGGGATTCGTCGCCGGAGGCGCGTTCCCCTGCGCCGAGCTGCCGGACCCGCGCGATGAAGCGACGGGTCAATCCGCCGCGCGGCTCCGAGGGCGCGTCACCGCCGCCGAGCTGACGAATCAGCGAGATGACTGCGGGCTGATTGAACAGGCTCCAGAAGCCGTCGGCAATCGCTACCGCCAGCCGGCGGCGGGTGTCGTCGCCGATGCTCGCCACTGCTCGCAGGCAGCGTGACGCGAGAACCGCCGGCGAGCCGAGGGCGAGGTCCGTCAGCAGATCGGCCAGGTCCGGCGGGCGTCGACCGAGCTCTCCGCAGTCGATGGCGAGCAGGTCGTCGACGTATGGGCCGAAGAAATCGGGGTTGGGCTGCGGCAGCGGCTCGTCGTCGTCGAACCGTCGAAGCCGGCCATCGCGCCACCCGCGCAGGAACGAGGCCAGCTTCCCATCCAACAGGAGCGGGGCCACCCATTCCCATCGATCGTCGACGGGGCCGTTCCGCGGATCCGGGAGCTCCGGGTCCGACAGCAGCTCTTCCACCCGGGCGCGGACCCAGGCTCGGCGGTCCTGTCCGGCCGGCGCCTCGAGCGGATGGGCGCGGTCGGCGAGGGGAAGGCAGGGCAGGAGCAGCAGGAGGAGACGATGGCGCGACCGCTCGCCGGACGCCGCCTGCGTCAGCCTGAGCAGCGGCCTCTGCTGACCGGCGGGATTCTCGTAGTCGTCGAGTCGCCCCCCCATCATCCGTCGCTCCGCCTCGTAGCTCAGGACCGCGCTGATCACGTCGGGCACCACGTTCCAGGCCGAGAACAGGAGCCGTTTGGTAGTCGGCTCCCTCCCCTCGAACGGACCCTCGAGCGGCCAGTACGGCAACGTCGGCGGGAGCCACAGCAGGCGCCACAGCCCCTCGTCGAGAAGCTCGGCCACCAGCTCGCGGAGCTTCGCGTGCCCGGGGTCGAGGCGGGACCACGACCCGAGGTCGGCCGCCTTCAGGAACGCCGGGTCATGTCGTTGCAGCGCGTCGAACAGCTTATCGGGGGTGCGAAGCGCCTCCTCGAGGCGGTCGTTGAACTTGTAGCTGTGCATGAAGTGGGCGAGGTACGGCGCCGACTTCCAGAAAGGCATGGGATCGCGGTCGCCGACGGCGCGGAACAGCGCGTCGGCGGCCAGGTACTGGCGAACGTCGCTGGACGTGACCGTCGCCGTGCGTCGGCACTCGGCGACCATGGCGTCCCGGTCCTCGCTGGCGGCGACCCGCTCCGTGCGGGCCATCACGTCCCGCAGCGAAGCCTCGACGGCTCGCTTCGCGTTCTCGACCTGCTCCGCCTGATCCGGCTCTCCGCCGGCCGCGCGCCTCAGCGCCGCCCCGAAGCGCGAGAGCCGCCGCTGGATCTCGGCGACGCGGGCGTCGTCGTCGCAGAGCAGGAAACGCGTCGTGGCCAGGAAGTCCTGGTAGTGCTCCTCGTGCTCGATCTCGGCGTCGGCGGTGTAGAGCTTGTACGGCGTTGCGGAAAGCAGAAGCGTGCGTACTCGTTTGCCGTCATGGGCCTCGGCCTGGAACAGCTCCCGAGCCAGCTCCGCGCCGGCGTTCCACTCTGCGCCCTGCGCATCGAGCAGCGACTTGAACCGCTGGAACTCGTCGAGAATGACCAGGTCCGGCTCGAGGGCTCCGACGCACGCGCCGGCGAGCAGGCGGCGCAACTCGGCAATCACCCGGTCCCGCTCGTACCGAGCTTCGGGCGGCCAATTCTCCCGGTGGCGATGGAACCACCTGTCGAAGAGCTCGTGCAGCCTGTGCCGGAGATCCGGCCGCGCGTCGAACGCCGCCTCGAAACGCCTCTCGATCTCCTCATCGATGGGTAGGGAAGAGTTCAGCAGTCGCCTCCGCCACTCGTCCGTCTTGGTGATCCATCCCTGCAAGAGGTTCATGAGGGGCGTGCGCCGGCCCATCAGCGGATCGAGCAGTCGAAAGAGCACCGCACGCTCGCGGCCCTGGCCAGCGGAGTGTCCCAGGTTGAACGACGTGCCGGGCGTGAAGCTGACGAAGTTCAGCCTGCTGCCGGCGAGGCCGGGTTCGCCTTCCCGGCGAGCGAGCTCCGTGGCCAGCATCGTCAGGCGCGTGGCCAGCGCGAACGACCGTTCTTCGGCGGCGCCCACCCGGAGCTTGGGCAGGTTGGCGCGCGCGATGCTGCCGTTGCTGCAGATGTAGACGACGTCGATGCGTTCGACCTCGTTCCAGAGGTGATCGATGGCGCGGGCGATGATGCCGCGGGCGACGAGCGTCTTGCCGAGACCTACCTCGTCGGCCACGAGGAACCGTCCGGTGCCGTCCTTCGCCGTGAAAAGGCGGTGGAAGGCGTGTTCCACCGTGCGGCGCTGGAAGGGCTTCAGCGGCTCGAGGCTCGACTCGACGGACGGTCGCTTCATGAAACCGGCTCCCGCGCGAGGGCTTCCTCGACGGCGGTCCACACGCCGAACAGATCGTCCGGCACGATGCGCCGTCCTTCTTCCGTCTTCCGGAGGTCGCGGATGAGCCGGCGGACCGGCTTCAGGCGATCGGGGTCTCTGGACGCGGCGCGGAGGAGGTCTTCGAGCAGGGTCTCGCCGCCGGGGCCGATTCCCCAGAACGCGGCGTCGTCGCCTGCGCTGCCCTCCTGTGCCAGGTCGGGCACGGTGTCGAGGCCGCCCAGCAGCGCCCGCAGGAACCGGAGGAACTTCTCTGGGCTGTCGAGCAGGGCGCGGAGCACGTAGTGCATCCGGTCTGCCGGCATGCCCTTGGCGGGAAGCCGCAGGGTCAGGCGGACGTCGTCCACGCCCCGTACCGGGACGCTCAGCCGAAAGGCGATGAACGCGGTCAGGCGGGCGATCGGCAACCGCCAGCTCGGCCGGTCCTCCAACGGGCCGGCCTGATCCTCGGCGACGGAGACCGGCCAGACTGCGACCTCGACGTCGCCGGCCGGCAGAGCGGCGTCGCCGTCGACCGTCAACGTCCAGAGATCCCCCGCGGAAACGCAGGTCACGCGCAGGCCGCCATCCACGAGGGCGTCGCGCGCCGCCTCGAGGCGCGCCCGAGCGCTGGTCAAGCGCGGATCCTCCGGCGGCGGTTCGATCCTGCGGTACGGCACGCACAGACGCCGGAAGCCGCCATCGAGGAACCGGTCGATGCCGTGGCCGGTGACGCCTCCCTTGCGACCCTTGCGGCCGGTCACCGACGCCATCACCTCGACGTTGGCGCCCCTGAACGCCGCCGCGGTGAGGTTCGCGGAGCCGACGGTCCACGTGACGTCGTGCCCGTGCTCCACCGCGATCATCTTGGCGTGCAGCCCCGACGGGCGGGCGCCGGCGCCGGGCCCCGGTCCGTCGCGGTCGGCGCCGCCGTCCTCCGGTTCTCCCTGGGCGTCGTCCGAGAGGACGAGCACGTCGTCCCATTCGGCGAGGGCGTCTTCCGGGAGCTTGTCGAGCTCCTCCTGCCGGCTCACCAGCGTCCGGTCCCGGGCGCTCAGCCGGTTGACCGCGTCGAGCCCCGTCCGGTTGGCGAACGGGGCCACGGCGAGCGTGCGATACCCGCTCGACGGCGGGCGCCAGGTCCGACGGCTGCCCGACAGGCCGAGCGCGTGGAACTCGACCCTGGAATCGAAGCCGTCCGGAGAGGGGAACTCGCATCGCGCCGCCTGATCGGCCAGCGCCTGCACACGCCGCGCAACGTCCGGGGCAACCGGACTCGCAGCCAGGCCCGGCAGCGCCGCGAGGAAGTCGCCCAGAGGCCGGCTCGAACCGACGCGCCGCCGGTTGCGCGGCGACGCCTCGCTGGCCAGGACGACGTCCCAGGAACGGTCGAAGGTCAGGTTCCGCGACAGGACGGCCACCCGCAGCAGGTCCCGCGCCTCCTCGTTCTCGGCCACGAACCGCGCCGCCCACACCTTGGGGTGGAAGGCGCCCCCGTTCGGGGCGCGCACGGCGTGCACGCTCGACTCGAGCATCGCGTAGAGCGACCGCGCGCCGCGGGGAACCGCGATCCCCTTGGCGTCGACGAAGGCGTGCACGCGGTCGCCGGCCTCGCGAATGGCCTGATGCAGCCGCAACGGATCTCTCAGCAGCTCCTCGAGGCCGCCGTCCGGATACGCGACCACCGAGAGCGGCAGCACGAGCAGCGCTTCCAGATCGAGGGTGTAGGCGGTCAGCACCGCGAAGTCGAGCCGGTAGCCGCTCGGTGCACGGAGCAGGTCGAAGGCAATGGTGCGCGAATCGGGAGCGAGCATCAGGCGGCCAGCCCCCGGTGCAGGTCGGTCAGGAGCTGCCGGACGCGGACCCAGCGGAAGTCCATGCGGCCGACGCCGACCCCCGGGCTCCAGTCCATGAGGCGGTTGCGGTTCGCCAGCCGGGCGCGGGGACCCTTGAGGCGGAGCTCGCGGTCGGCAATCAACGTCCGCAATCGAGCGTCGTCGGCCACGCTGTCGGGGGCCAGCTCGGCGATGCGCCGCGACCAGGTCTCGATGAAGGTGCGTTGCGGTGATGGAAGGCGCCGGCCGCGCCGGGCGACGAGCTCCCACAGCTTGTCCGGCTCGAAGCGGCACTTCTCGGCGGCCTCGTGGGCCGCCCACTCCACGAGCCCGGCCCGATACTGCTCGATCGACGACTCGTCTCCTTCCTCGTCCAGGACCTCGCGCCGGTGTTCCGCCACGAGCAGGTTGTAGAGCAGCGGCATGCCCTCGACGTGGAGGGAGAATCGTTTCGCGAGCTCCAAGTCGGCGCGAATGCCGGCCGGGGCGTTCAACGCCGCGGGGTCGTCCCAGAGCTGCTTCGCCGGTCGGTCGGATCCCCTGCCGGCCAGCCAGGCGAGCAGGGTGCCCGCGCACCGTTCCTCGAGGCGGCCGCGCAGGAAGTCAGCCTCCTCCCCGGTCAACCCGAACGAGGCCTCGCCGGGGAAGGGCTCCGGGGGCTCGGGCAGCCGCGGATGCCAATGCGGCTCGCTGGACCAGACGACCCCCGGATCGTCGGCGCGGCCGGTGGCGCCGCGGCCGTCCACGAGGGTGTCGAAGTGCGCGTGGTACCAGCCCTGACTCTGCTCGCGGATGAAGATGCCCCATCGCGTGAGGGCGCTCCAGTAGACGGAGCTCGGCAGGCGCGCGAGGGTATGCCGGGCTCGCACCCCGATGATGCCGTCGCTGTCCGGGTTCGCTTCGAGCGGCGCGATCAGGTCGACCTCGGCCCGGCGCGCGGCCCTCGCCACGTCGGCCGCCCTGGTCCGCCGATGCTCCAGCCGCCGGTAGATCCAGGGGATGAACAGCACGTACCGCAGGCGGGTATGGATGTACGAGGTGCCGGGGAACAGCGTGTCGGAAATCGCGTCCCGCAGGCTCCCGAGCCCCATCTCGTCGAGCGTGCCCTGCTCGTTGAAGAGATCCAGGACGCGGCGCATCCGGTCCCGGTCGCCGGCCGTCAGGTCGATCCACGTCAGCGTCGCTTGCATTCTCTGGACAACTCCCGTACGCGAAGGGCGTCGTGCGGTTGGATGAGGTGTTGCCGTCGGGTCAACGGTCCGGCGTCAACGTGTCGTTTCACGTTGTCGTTGTCGCCTGATTGTTCAGCGCCGCGGGCCGGACATCTGTCGATACGGCTGCGTGTGCGCCGTGGTGGACCGCCGGGGCACCGCGAGTTGGAACGGCCCGTCGGGCAGCGACGAATACTCTGAGCCATGTCCTTGGCTCCGTGCAAGCACATGGGTCAAGTCTCGGTCACCTGCGTGTCAGAACTTGTCAGTGAGGTTGCGCAGTCCGTGCATGTCGTGGATTCAGTGCAGACCGTGGTGAGATGCCGCGGACCTGACCCGCCGGCCGCGCCGGGAGTATCCGAGTCCGGTCGGACGGTCAGATCAACGAGCGCTGGCGGGGCGGGGCGCCGCCGTCCGGGCGCACGTGCGGGAGGTGGCGCTGCCCGCGGGATGGCGGGGGCGCGTCGTCGCGGCGGTGGGCCTCGTGGGCGCGGGCCGCCATGTCGGCGACCAGCTCGACGAGGGCCGGCGGCTCGACGGCGCGGGCGGCGCCGGCGAAGCCGACGATCCAGCGGGCGACCTCCTCGAGGTGCGACAGGCTGACGCGGTACTCCAGGTCGCCGTTCCCGAGGCGGACGACCTGCTGGTCCGGGTGGAGCGCGCTCTCCTCGAGCAGCGCGGCGAGGGCGGCGTCGAAGTGGATGACGACATCGTAGACGGTCCGGCCGTGGTAGATGCCCCAACTGTGCTTGAGGAACTCGTCGAGGTCGAAGTCCGGCGGGGCGAACGTGCCGTCGATCGGCTCCGCGTCGGCGATCCGGTCGAGGCGAAAGGCCCGAAGCTCCTGGCGCAGGTGGCAGTGGCCGACCAGGTACCAGGCGTTCTCCCGATGGAAGACCCTGTACGGGTCGATGCCGCGCCGAGTGGTGCTGCCGCTCCACAGGGAACGGTAGTGGAACGACACCGGGATCCGGTCTCGAACCGCGCGCTCGAGGAGCAGCAGGAGTCCCTCCTTGATGCCGCCGGACCTTTCCGGTCCGGTCAGGGTGAGGCCGCTGGGGGTCTCCTCGATCTGGCGCGTGGCGGCGTTCAGCTTGGCTCGGACCTGATCAATAGCCGCCTCCACGTCCGGGGCCGTCCTGAGCGCCGGGTTGTCCAGGGCCAGCGTGAACATCGCCCGCTCCGTCGCGGTCAGGGGGAGAAGGCGCATGGTGTCGCCCTCGAGGAGCCGGTAGCGGCCGTCGTCGTCGTTCGTGATCGGAAGGCTGTGGTCTTCGGACAGGTCCGCGAGGTCGCGGTAGGCCGTGCGCACGGAGATCCCGAAGCGGGCGGCGATCTCCTGGGGGTGCCAGGCTCGCGGCCCTCCGAGCAGTTGCACGAGCAGGTTCAGGCGGACTGGCCGTTTCATGGACGTGTGCCAGGTCTCGACGGGACGGTCGTCCGAGACTCGCGGATGTGGCCGCGAGGGCGCGGAGCGCCACGGTTTGCGCTATGATGGCACGGTTCCCGGCGTGGGATCCTGGCGGGGCAGGGGCGGAGGGCCTGCCGGACTCGGCCGACGGGACGGTGAATCTTCTGAAGACGACAAGGAAACCGATGCGCACCTGGCTTGCGTTCGTCGCCGCCGCAATGCTGTTGTTGCCGTCGGGCGGCGCGGCCTCCGGGCCGGCCGAGTCGACGGCCCCGGTCGAACCTGCCGGTGCCGGGCAGGCCCTCGCGGAGGCCGCGGACTCGGCCGAGGCGTCCCGCACCGTGATCCGGCGGTACTGCGTCGCCTGCCACAACGGCCGCACGCTCACCGCCGGGCTCGCCCTCGACGACGTCGACATGACGCGGGTCGGGGACCACGCCGAGCTGTGGGAGATGGTGGTCCGGAAGCTGCGGGCGGGGCTGATGCCCCCCGCGGGCCGGCCGCGCCCCGACGAGGCGACCTACGACCGCGTGGCGACCTGGCTCGAGGCCGAGCTCGACGCCGCGTCGGCGGCCTCGCCGAACCCCGGCCGCACCCAGACCTTCCACCGGCTCAACCGCGCCGAGTACCGGAACGCGGTCCGCGACGTGCTCGGCATCACCGTCGACGTCGAGGAGCTCCTGCCCGCCGACAGCGCGAGCTACGGGTTCGACAACATCGCCGGCGTCCTGCGTGTCTCCGAGTCGCTCATGGAGCGCTATCTGACCGCGGCCCGGCGCATCGGCCGCGCCGCGGTGGGCACGACGCCGCCGACCGCGGTGGCCCGCACCTATACCGTGTCGCCGGCCCTGCCGCAGGACGATCACGTCGAGGGCCTGCCCTACGGGACCCGCGGCGGCGCGCTGATCACCCACCGGTTCCCGCTCGACGCCGAGTACGTGCTGCGGGTCGAGGTGTCGCGGGTGTCGGGCGGGGCGCAGCTCGAGGTGACGGTGGACGGCGAGCGGGTCGAGCTGTTCCGCATGCAGCAGGGGTTGCCGTCGCTCGACATCGACGGGAACGAGGTCGGCGACAACCTCGAGGTGCGGCTACCCGTCGCGGCCGGCCCCCGGGAGATCGGGGTCGCGTTCCTGAAGACGCCGGCCCTGCTGTCGGAGACGCCGCGCCGCCTCTTCCTCAACCCGACGGTGAGCCGGCGCGACCTGCCGTACCTGCGCAGTGTCACCGTCACCGGGCCGTTCGACGCGGCCGGCCCCGGCGACACCCCCGCCCGCCAGCGCCTCTTCGTGTGCCGGCCCGCGGACGCCGGCGAGGAGGCGGCCTGCGCTGACACCATTCTCGGGACCCTGGCCCGGCGGGCGTGGCGCCGGCCGGTCGACGACGCCGACCTCGACATCCTGCGCATCGCCTACGCGGCGGGGCGCGAGGGCGGCGGCTTCGAGGCCGGCATCGAGCGCGCGCTGCAGCAGCTGCTGGTGAGCCCCGAGTTCCTGTTCCGGGTCGAGGCCGATCCGGCGGACGCCCCGGCCGCGGCCGCCGCCAACTACCGCATCGGCGACCTGGAGTTGGCGTCGCGGCTGTCGTTCTTCCTCTGGAGCAGCGTGCCCGACGACGAGCTGCTCGACGCGGCGGCGGGCGGCACGCTGTCCGACCCCGCGGAGCTCGGGCGGCAGGTGCGCCGGATGCTCGCCGACGACCGCGCCCGGGCCCTGACCGACAACTTCGTGGGCCAGTGGCTGCAGCTCCGCAACCTGGAGGCGGCGCGGCCGTCGCAGGTGCTCTTCGCCGACTTCGACGACGGGCTGCGCCAGGCGTTCCGACGCGAGACGGAGCTGTTCTTCGAGAGCATCGTACGCGAGGACCGCAGCGTCCTCGACCTGCTCGACGCCGACTACACGTTCGTCAACGACCGGCTCGCGCGGCACTACGGCATTCCCCACGTGCAGGGGAGCCACTTCCGGCGGGTGCCGGTGAGCGGGCACCGGGGCGGGCTGCTCGGGCAGGGCAGCATCCTGACCATCACGTCGCACCCGGTGCGGACGTCGCCGGTGTTCCGCGGCAGGTGGATACTGACCAACATCCTCGGCACGCCGCCGCCCGACCCGCCGCCCAACGTCCCGGCCCTGCCGGACCGGGCGGGGGCCTACGCCGACCGCACGCCGTCGATGCGCGAGCGGATGGCCGCGCACCGCGACAACCCCGCGTGCGCGAGCTGCCATGCGATGATCGACCCGCTCGGCTTCGGGCTCGAGCGCTTCGACCCCGTCGGCCGGCTGCGCGACGTCGACGAGCAGCACCTGCCGATCGACGCGTCGGGGGTGCTCCCGGACGGGACGCCGTTCGACGACGTCGCCGAGCTGAAGTCGGCGCTCCTCGCGCGTCCGGATCGGTTCGTGGGCACGTTGACCGAGAAGCTGCTGACCTATGCGCTGGGCCGCGGGCTCGAGCCCTACGACATGCCGGCGGTGCGCGCGATAGTACGAAGGGCCGCGGATGAGGACCACCGCCTGTCGGCGGTCGTCCTCGGCATCGTCGAGAGCCTGCCGTTCCGCGAGCGGCGCACGGCCGCGGCGGAGGCGCCGCTGGCTGCGGCGCGCTGACGGCGAATCGGCGTTGGGTTCGTGAGCTGATGGCGTGCGTGGCGTTCGCGAACTCGCGTTCGTTGGTGACCGGGAGTCGTCCGTTGGCGAACCGGAACGCGATGCGCCCGCCAACCGGCGTTCGTTCGTTGGCGACGGCGGTTCGTTCGCTGAACGTAGCTCGTTCGCCCGTGACCGAATCCGTTCGTTCGTGAACCGAATTCGTTTCGAGTCGACCCATCATTGACGACTTGACCTGCTGACTGAAGGAGATCGGGATGATCATCACGAAGATGGCGCTGCCGAGGCGGAGCTTCCTGCGGGGGATGGGGGCTACGCTGGCCCTGCCGTTCCTGGACGCGATGGTGCCGGCGCTGTCGGCCGCGCCGGGGCAGGGCCGGGTCACCCGCCTGGGCTTCGTCTACGCGCCCAACGGCACGTACCTGCCGAACTTCCACCCCGCCACCACCGGGAAGGGCTACGAGATGACCCCGGTGCTGCAGGCGCTCGAGCCGTTCCGCAACGACATGGTGGTGCTGAGCGGCCTGAGCAACAAGGGGGCCGAGACGCAGAGCGAAGGCGGCGGCGTCCACACCCGCGTCCACACCGCGTGGCTGAGCGGCACGCGCCCGAAGAAGACGGAGGGGGCCGACATCGAGGCGGGCACCTCGATCGACCAGATGGCGGCGGCGAAGATCGGCGCCGACACCCCGTTGCGGTCGCTGCAGCTCTCGCTCGACCACGAGAACATCGTCGGAAGCTGCGAGAACGGGTACAGCTGCGTCTACCAGCACACCTACTCGTGGAGCGACCCCACCACCCCGATGCCGATGGAGAGCAACCCCCGCGCCGTGTTCGAGCGGCTCTTCGGCGAAGGGGGCTCGCCCAAGGAGCAGGCGGCGCGGCTCGAGCGGGACCGCAGCGTCCTCGACCTTGCGATGGCCGACATGGCCCGCCTGCAGAAGCGCCTCGGGGTGCGCGACCGCGTCATGGTCGACGAGTACCTCGACTCGGTGCGCGACGTCGAGCAGCGCATCCAGCGGGCCGAGCGCCAGAGCAAGGTGTCGCCGATGCCCATCGCCGACCCGCCGGTCGGCGTGCCCGACTCGTTCGACGACCACGCGAAGCTGATGTTCGACCTCGAGCTGCTCGCGTTCCAGTCGGACGTGACGCGGGTCGTGGCCTTCCAGGTCTCGCGGGAGCTGAACGGGCGGCCCTATCCCTGGATCGGGGTGCCGGAGGGCCACCACGCGGTCTCGCACCACCAGATGGATCCCGTCAAGATCGCCCAGGGGGCCAAGATCAACGCGTACCACGTGTCCCTCTTCGCCCGGTTCCTCGATCGCATGAAGAACACCCCGGACGGCGACGGGTCCCTGCTCGACCACACCCTGCTGCTCTACGGAACGGGCATGGGCGACAGCGACCACCACACGCCGGTCAACCTGCCGGCGGTGGTCGTGGGCGGCGGCGGCGCCATCGCGGGCGGGCGTCACATCCGGTACCCGATGCACACGCCGTTCACGAACCTCGGCCTGACCCTGCTCCACAAGGTCGGCGTGGAGCGCGAGCGGGTGGCCGACTCCACCGGGCTGTTGTCGGATCTGTAGGCCGGAATCGGTTACCGGAGCTTCGCGTCGGCGAAGCGCCGAACGCGAGATCGAAGAGTTGCGCGGCGGCTTCGGTGGCCGCCGACAAACCGCCAGGGCGCCCTTTCGACGGGCCGGACTCCTGGCCCGCAGGTCGTCGGCTGCGGATCCGATTGCCGCGAATCAGCCCTCAGGGGCCGCGCTACTTGATGGCGCAGACGCGTGGATTGCCGGAGAATCGACCATGGAGATGAATCGACGACGGTGGAGCATGGGGCTCACGGCCGCGGTCGCCGGGATGAGCCTGTCCATCGCGGCGGGAGCCCCGGCGGAGGCTGCGCCGGCGGAGGCGGAAGCCGAGGCGTCGCTGATTGCGGCGGCGCGGGCCGGTGACGGCGCGGCGGTCGAGGTCCTGCTCGACGGCGCGGTCGACGTCAACGCGTCGGAGACCGGCGGCATGACCGCGCTGCACTGGGCGGTGCAGCGCGACGCGGCCGATGTCGTGAGCCTGCTCCTCGACGCCGGTGCCGACGCGACGGCGCCGAACCGCTACGGGGTCGCGCCGCTCACCCTGGCCGCCATGAACGGCAACGCGGCCATCGTCGGCCGGCTGCTCGACGCCGGCGCCGACCCGGACCGGCGGCTCGCGGACGGCGAGACCGTGCTGATGACCGCGGCCCGCACGGGACGGCCCGACGTCGTCCAGGCGCTGCTCGCGGCCGGGGCCGACCCCAACGCGTTCGAGCCGGCGCGGGGCCAGACCGCGCTGATGTGGGCGGCGGCCGAGAACAATGTCGGGGCCATCCGCGTCCTCGTCGCGAACGGCGCCGACGTCGCCGCGCGCACCGGCGATCCCGCGGCCGGGGAGCCCGGCGGGGTGTTCTCCACCGAGGTGGGGCTGACCCGCGACGCCCGGTCGGGCCCCTCGTTCACCGCCCTGCTCTTCGCCGTGCAGCTCGGCCAGCTCAAGGCGGTGCGAACCCTCCTCGAGCTCGGCGCCGACGTGAACGACACGTTCCCCGACGGGACGAGCGCGCTCGTCGTGGCCGCGATGAACGGGCAGCACGAGGTCGGCATTCACCTCATCGACCAGGGGGCCGACGTGAACGCGGCCGGGCAGGGCTGGAACGCCCTGCACCAGGTCATTCGGCTGCGCCGCACCAACATCGGACACATGCCGCCTCCCGAGGGCCGGGGCAACGCGAGCAGCATGGACCTCATCCACGCGTTGCTCGACGCCGGCGCCGACGTGCACGCGCCGATGACCGCCGACTTCCGCGACGGCTACCGCAACCGGCTGAACCGGGTCGGGGCGACCCCGTTCCTCCTCGCCTCGAAGAACGTCGACACCGAGGTCATGCGGGTGCTTCTCGACGCGGGGGCCGATCCCCTGGTTCCCAACGCCGACCTGACGACCCCGCTCATGGTCGCGGCCGGGGTCGACATGTGGAACCCCGGAGAGGACGGCGGCGCCACGGTCGAGCACGAGCCCGAGGCCCTCGAGGCCGTCAAGATGCTGGTGGCGCTCGGCAACGACGTCCACGCGGTCAACGACCGCGGCGAGACCGCGCTGCACGGGGCCGCGTACCGCGGCGCCCCGAGCATCGTCGACTACCTCGTCGAGCAGGGGGCCCAGCTCGACGCCCGGAGCGCCCAGGGCTGGACCCCGTGGACCATCGCCAACGGCGTGTTCTATTCGCTCTTCTACAAGGAGCAGCCCGCCACCGCGGCCCGCCTCGCCGAGCTCATGGCCGAGCGCGGCATGTCGACCGCGGGCATGGCCGACGAGCTGCGCACCTGCTTCGACTGCGGCCGCAACCGCGGCAACGCCCGCGACGCCGAAGGGCGCCGGGTCGCCCAGCCGACCCCCGACCGCGTTCCCTCGCAGGTCGAGCCGGCCGCCCAGGACTCGGCGCAGCCGGTGCCTGAATAGGCCGGACGTTACACGGCGCCCACGTCCTCTTCAAGGGGACGGGGGCGCCTCCTTTCCAGCTCGCGTCGGCGATTCCCCGCCGGCGCAGGTTTCATCCAGAAGTCGGAGGCGCGCGGCAACCGACCTCGGTCGCGAACGGATGGAGGAACCGAACGCCCCCACGGCATTCCGGTTCCGGTCCAGGCCGCCAAGAGTGACGAGGGTCGGCTGCCTGTTCCCTGGAGGCGGGGAGCTCATAGGGGTCCCGCATCCAATCCGGCCCGCTGGGCGGCGGCCCGACCCTTCAGTGCTCGCGTCGTTCGTCAGAACGCGGCGGTGACCGCGAAGCGGACGACGCGGCCTTCGAGGACGCGGTTGGCTCGTTCCCAGGCGCTCTGCGCCTGGTAGGCCGCCCCGGTGCTGCCTCTCGCGTCCCGCGACGTGCCGTGATCGAGGTCCACGCCGTTGTTGAGGGCGTTGAAGAGCTCCAGCCGCACGCCGTAGCGCCAGCGGCCGACGTTGAACGCTTTCTGGATGTTCACGTCGAGCTGCGTCCAGAACGGCAGGAACTTCACGCTGTTTACCGGGATCATCGGGTACCAGGCGGCGTCGGTGCTGCGCTCGACGGTGGCGACGCCGTCGGGCACGATGTTCCGCCCGAGCGCGCACGGCGCCACGCAGTGGCCGGGCTGCCCGTAGAGCTCGTCGGAGTAGGTGCCGTACTGGTGGCTGGTGGACGTGCGGCTGACGTAGAGGCCCTCCTGCAGGCCGCCCCAGTCGCCGAGGCCGCCCGGATACGCCTGCAGCGAGGCCCCGAGCTGCAGGTCGCCGAGGCCCGGCAGCGAGAACGGCTGCGTGCCCGACAGCTTGAATTCGTTCCGGAACGGACGCGGGTAGGCGCCGGCGTCGCAGAACCGCAGCCGGGTCGGGTCGTCGCCCCGGTCGACGACGTCCTGGCAGTCGTCGACCTCACCGCCGTACCGACTGCCGGCGCCGCTGTTGGTGTCGTAGCCGTGGATCGACGTCCGGCCCGTGTCCTCCATCGACCAGCCGCCGAACAGGACGCCGCCGCCCGGCAGCCGGCCCTGGAGGCTCAGCTCGAAGCCCCGGTAGACGTTGCTGTAGCCCGGGCCGCGGGTGCGGTCGGTGAAGCCCGACGTGTTCGTGCGCACCGACGGCTCGATGCTGAAGGCGGTGAAGTGCCCGACCATCGGGTACGGACGCGCGATCTGGAAGTGCCGGATGCCCGCGAGCTCGGGCCGTGGGTTGCCGGTCGGGTCGGCGCCGAAGTGAGCGAACGTCCAGTTGGGGTTGTCGTCCCACCAGGTGTCGTGGAACGTGCGCCGTCGGAACTCGCCGCTCAACGACAGCCCCGGGACGATCTCCCGCTGGACGCCGACGGTCCAGATGCGGTTGTGCTCGCGCGCGGTGATGTCGTGTAGCCGGCTGGGGGCCGAGACCGACCCGAAGGTCGACGACTCGCGCGGCCCGATCTCCCAGTTCTGGGCGATGCCGTCGTGGTTGCTTCCGTACGGGTCGAGGCCCGAGCAGGCGCCCCCGCCCGCCGTCATGTGGCAGTCCCACCAGTCGCGGCCGTCCCCGGCGCGGAACCCGTAGGCGTAGCGCCGCGCCAGGTTGCCGCCGACGTCGCGCACGTACTTGTTCCAGCCGAGCTTCAGCACCGTGCGGGCGTCGCCGAACAGGTCGTAGGCCATGTTCAGGCGGGGCGAGAGGTCGGGGCCGAAGCGGGGCAGCCTGCTCGACGGGCGCGCCGGCTGGAGCTGCGCGGGCACGAAGCGGCCCATGCCCCGGGGGGCGTCGGGCACCGAGAGGGCGGCGAAGTCGAGCCGCATCCCGTAGTCGAGGGTCAGCCGGTCGAGGGTCCACGAGTCCTGCGCGTAGACGCCGCCGTTGTAGTCCAGCTGGTAGGCCAGGTTCGACGGGTGGTTGTAGGCGACGACCCGGTCGGGCGTGCCCAGCAGGCCGCAGGGTCGCCCGGCGTCGCGGTTCGCCTGCGCCCGGGGGTGGCTGCAGTCGAACCAGGGGAGGCCCTGGTGCTGGTCCTGGATCAGCCTCCCGCGGGGGTTCGGCGCGTCCTCGTAGAGCAGCTCCAGGTGGCCGTTGCTGGTGTTGGTGTGGCGGTTGCGGCCGCGGGAGAAGTCCATCCCGACCTTGACGCTGTGCGAGCCGGTGACGTAGGACAGCGAGCCCCGGTACGCCCAGCGGCGCGTGTAGTGGTTGTTCTCGCCGTCGGCCTTGGCGCCGTACCGCAGGCCGAGCAGGCCGTCGTAGGTCGAGACCTGGCTGTACCAGGCGTCGCCGCCCAGGGCTGGCGCAAGCTGCGCCGCGTGCCGGGCCGAGCCGACCGGCGGGAAGCACGGCGTCTCGAAGCACGCCGCCAAGTCGGCGGCGTCCGGCCGCGCCTGGAAGATGCTCGGGCCGTCTCCCCACGGCTGGTAGTAGTTCGTGCCCCAGTCCTGGTACGACAGCGAGTAGCCGAACTCCGCGAGCATCCGGTCGCTCGTCGCGCCGGTCCACTTCGCGGTTCCCGTGTCGTAGTGCGGCGAGGTCCACGCCGACGCCGCTGTCCCGAGGTCCACGTCCGGGCCCCCCTGGCCGAACCGGCGCTTCCGTGCCTTGTCGAACATCGCCGAGAGCTTGTGCCGCGGCGTCACCTGCCACGTCAGCCGCACGTTCGCGCTGGCCAGGCGGTTCTCTGCGACGACGTTGGGTCGGTCCCAGCTCCCTGTTCCGTACACCGAGTCGGCGCCGTTCCGCCGCGCCGACGTGAAGAACCGCAGCCGGTCGCGGAGGATCGGGCCGCCGAACGACCCGTTGACGTCGTACAGCGTGGCCCCGGCCGGCCCTCTGACGCCCAGCGCCTCGAGACGCGGGTTCAGGTTGTCGGCTCCCGGCGGCGCCCCGCCGACGAAGAAGTTCCCGCCGAAGCGGTCGCCGCCCTCGTTGGGAATCATGTTGATGCGCAGGCCGCCGGTCTGCGTCTCGGACCCGTGCCCCGACGTCGTGTACGACGTCTCGGCCGCGAGCATCGGGTTGAGGTAGGCCTGATAACGGCCGTCGCTGATCATCGTGTTGACCGTCATCCCGTCGATCTCGACCGTGGTGTGCGCGGCGTCGAGCCCGCGGCCCATCATCTCGGACTGCTGCACGCCGGCGGTGCCGCCCACGTCCGGCTTGTGGACCCTGACGCCCGGAATCAGCAGGGCGTACGACCACAGGCTGCGCCCGGTCGGCATGGCTTCCTGCATCTCGCGGGTCATCACCACGCCGCGCCGGGCTCGCCGGGGGTCGACCCGGGGAGGCGCGACCGACAACGTGACGTCGATGGGCAGGGTCGCGCCGGCCGCGAGGACGACCCCGTCGCGCCTCGCGGTATCGAATCCCGGCAGCGTGAACGAGAGGGCGTACTCGCCCGGCCGCAGGTCGGTGATCGCGTAGCGCCCGGCGCCGTCGGTGACGGCGCGCCGCCCGTCGACGAGGCCGCCGCTCGTTGCCTCGACGGCTGCGCCGGGCAGCCCCCTGCCGGCGTCGTCGGTCACGGTCCCCGTGATCGAGCTCTGCGCGGCCGCGGCACCGGGCGCCAGCACGCACGCGAACATCAACCCCTTGCAGCATCCCGCGATCATCGTGTCGACCCTCCCCCGTCCAGCCCACAGCACGCACGCGAACATCACCCCTTGCGCGTCCTTCGACCTCCCGGCTCGCTCCGGAGCTGCGGGCGGCGACCGGCCGATGCGTCGACAGTCACGGAAACGGAACGAGGTGATTGCGTTCAGTCCTCGGGATGAGCGAAGCAAGCTCCGTGCCATTTTTGGGGGGGCGGTGCGCCGTGACCCGGACGGAAAGGGGCGACGCCGTTGTGGGCGAGTGCCGGCCGAGCGCGGGCGGCGCGGCCCGGCCCCTCTTCCGGTTCAAGGATCCGTATGGACCCGGGGCAACCTCCAATTCCCCGTATCCCCCGGGCGCGGCGCCGCGGCTGCGTGCAGTGCTGTCGAACGGTACGCAGGACTCCGGGCCGGAAACGAGCCGCCCGGGCCGGCGATGGTCCGCCGGCTCGGTACGTTGAGACGTTCCCGGCATTGTCGCCTCGGCTCCGCTGGGCGCCCAACCCACCCTGCCAGGAGTCTGCACCGTTCTACGGCGCAGACTCCTGGTGCTGCGTCATGACCGAGTGTTCGAGTGAGCAGGCCGTGATTCGTCAACGATTCCGGGCTCCGGCCCCGTGTCCGTGTCCGAAGATGGGGACGTGACGGGCCACTGGTGGACAGTCCTGAAGCCGACTGTGTCCGACTCGCGCCGGGCAATGCCGCGGACACGTCCGGGCGTCAGCCGGCCTGCCTCCAGTCCGTCCGCTACCGGCCGGGCGGCCGGCCCAGGACGATGTCGCGCAGCGGGCCGAGCCGGGGCGGCAGCTCGTTCTCGCCGGCCGGCATGCCGTTCTGCTGCAGCAGGTAGCTGACGACGTCGATCACGACCTGGGCGCGCAGGGAGTCGGGGTTCTGCTGCGGCATCGTGGTGCCGATGGTGACGAAGAGGTCGACGAGGGGCCGGTCCCGCCACTGGTTGATGAAGAAGGGGCCACGCAGGGCGGGGGCCCCCGCCTCGCTGCCGCCGCCGCTCAGGTCGTCGCGGTGGCAGTAGCCGCAGATGGCGCGGTACCGCTCCCGGCCGCGCTCGGCCTGGGCCTCGGTGTAGACGCCCTCCCACGCGGCTCGAGTCTGGCCGGCCGCCGTCGCGGCGATGAAGACAGCGCCCGCCGTCGCGGCGCATA
Organism: Vicinamibacterales bacterium; assembly: GCA_965207675.1. Classification (GTDB taxonomy): domain Bacteria; phylum Acidobacteriota; class Vicinamibacteria; order Vicinamibacterales; family UBA8438; genus JAJEEA01. The sequence goes on along the minus strand of CBDBMY010000009.1, from coordinate 412,046 downwards.
GCCGGACAAGCGCCGACCCGAAACGAACACTGGGAGTCGGCGTCGTAGAACCGTGCAGACTCCTGGCAGGGTTGGTTGGGCGCCCAGCGGAGCCGAAGGCGACGACGGGCGGGCCCGGTCTCGCTGCCTCAGCCCTGGATGACCCGTACCCGGGGGGCGTGGCACCGGGCGGGGAGACCGTCGACCTGCCGTTCGGCTCTTCGCTCGACCCGCCCCGCAGGAGTCCCCGGGGTAGCGGCGCACGCACTGTCGGTGGTTTCGAGTCGCGAGTCATCACACGGAAAGCGAGAGCGGCCCGGAAGCCCTGACCGCTCGCATCACGGGCGGTTGCGGCGAGCGGTCCCGGCCAAGGGGCCGCAGGCTGACGGCCGGTTGCGCCGCGCCTGCCTTCCGGGCCGCATGATACCGTTGAAGCAGGCGGCCATGACACGAATCTGCGTCTTCACGGGATCGAAGGTCGGGGCGGGCGGCGAGTACGCGGCGGCGACGCGAGAGATGGGCGCCCTGCTCGCCGCGCGCGGGCACGCCGTCGTCTACGGGGGAGCGCAGGTCGGCCTGATGGGCGTGCTGGCCGATGCGGTCCTGGCCGGCGGCGGACAGATCATCGGGGTGATTCCCGGCTTTCTCACCGCGACCGAGATCGCCCACCCCGGCCTCACCGAGCTGCGGGTGGTCGACTCGATGCACGAGCGGAAGATGCTGATGGCGGAGCTGTCGGACGGCGTCGTCGCGCTTCCCGGCGCCTTCGGGACCCTCGACGAGCTGTTCGAGGCGTTGACGTGGGCCCAGCTCGGGCTGCAGCGCAAGCCGTGCGGCCTCCTGAACGTGGCCGGCTACTTCGACGCGTTGCTCGCCTTTCTCGACCATGTGGTCGAGCGGCAATTCCTCGCCCCCGAGCATCGGGCCATGCTCCTCGCGGAGAGCGACGGCGCCGCCCTGCTCGACCGGATGCAGGCCTACGCGCCCCCGGTCGTCGAGAAATGGTCCGCTACCGTTTCCCGGTAGGCCGTGAAGTTCGAGGGCGGGGCGGCGATGGCTTCTCAGCCGTAACGCGCTGATTTCGGTCGTCTGGCGGGGCCTTCGGGGGGCTCGCTCCGGTGGGAAGCCCGGCGCGGGCCGCCGGAGGCCAAGTTGCGACCAGCGTATCGAAGCAGACCTCGACCGGCTCGCGAGCACGGTGGCGACCGGGTCGCCCGGCTCGATCGAGTTGCATCGAGGTGTCCTGACCCCTCGTGCATGCCGGCGACAGGTGCGACAATGAGGGCTGCAGGCGTCTGCGCGCCGTCGGCTCTTCGGGTCGGCGTTCCCGAGCTGGGCGGGGCTTGGTTTCTCGGCGGCCGATCACATACTCTGTTAACCTGAAATCGTCGGTACTGATGGCTGCGTTGCAGTCCGCGCCCGTTCTGTTCCCGACATGGCCAACGACCCTGCGAGAGGTGGGAGAGTGATCAGCAAGAACACCCCGGTCATCGCCCTCGTCGCCGCCTTGGCGGCCGGCGTCGTGACCTTCGGGACCGGCGCGGCGGCGCAGTCGGTGCGGGTGGAGCGGCTGGCCGATGCGCCGATCATCGGACCCGGGCTGCATGCGAGCATCGGCGAGAACATCCAGGGTCCGTCGCTGATCCGGGTGCCCGACTGGGTGGCGGATCCGCTGGGCGCCTACTACCTGTACTTCGCGGACCACAAGGGACGCTACATCCGGCTCGCCTATGCCGACGACCTGCGGGGCCCGTGGCGGGTGCATCCGCCGGGGAGCCTGCACATCGCCGACTCGCACTTCCTGACCGAGCCGCCCGAGATCACGCCCGAGGAGCTCGAGCGCGTCCAGGCGGCGCGGCGGGCGCGGGGGGCGGCGCCGATGTCGCACGACGCGCTGTTCGAGGCGTCGGCGGTCCACATCGCATCGCCCGACGTGCACGTCGACGACGCCGACCGGCGCATCGTCATGTACTTCCACGGCCTCGACGGCATCGCCACGCAGGTGTCGCGCGTGGCGACCTCGACCGACGGCATCGCGTTCACGACGCGACCCGAGCGCCTGGGGCGGACCTACATGCGGGTGTTCCAGCGCGACGACTGGACCTATTCGATGGCGATGCCGGGGCAGTTCTACCGGTCGCGCGACCCGCTGGGCGGGTTCGAGGAGGGGCCGCTGCTGTTCAACTCGCGGATGCGGCACTCGGCCCTGCTCGTGCGCGGCGACACCCTGTACGTGTTCTGGACCCAGGTCGGCGACGCGCCCGAGCACATCAAGCTGAGCACCATCGACCTCTCGGGCGACTGGATGAGCTGGTCGGAGACGCCCGGGGTCGAGGTGCTGCGTCCGGAGCACGACTGGGAGGGGGCCGACGCGCCGCTCGAGCCGTCGGTGCGAAGCACCGCCTACGGCCACGTGAACCAGCTCCGCGACCCCGCGATCTACGAGGAGGACGGCCGCGTGTTCCTGCTCTACGCGGTGGCGGGGGAGAGCGGCATCGCGCTGGCCGAAGTGCAGTTCGACTGATTTCGAGGACGGCCGCGTGTCAGTGTCGTGGACGACGCTGGCGGCTCCGGGTTGGCGGGGCGGCGGCAATCGGAGGCCGCAGCTCCATCGCGGTCGCGTTACGAGTCTCGCTGGCGCGACTCTCCGGCGACGATTGCCGGGCTACGGGCACGTGAACTGGGCGACCGGGTCGTTACGGCCGCCCGAGGACGAGGAGAACGAGATGATCGACACGAGAAGGGCATCGACACGCGCCGGCCTGGTGCTGGCGGCGGCCGCGTTCGTGGTGGGGACCACCTCGATCGCCGCCGCGCAGGACGGCGAGAGCGACTGGGTCGACCGCCCCCTGCCGAACCCCACCGGCGAGGTGATCCTGGACTGGGCGCCCCTGCCCGACGACCGGGAGTGGGGCTCGACCGCGGGCATCGACATCGGTCCCGACGGCCACGTGTGGGCCTACGACCGGTGCGGGGGCCTGGCCCTCGCGGGGGGCTGCGAGGAGAACCCCGACCGCGATCCCATCTTCAAGTTCCACAAGGACACCGGCGAGATCCTGGCGAGCTTCGGGGCCGGCCTCTTCGTGCTGCCGCACGGCATCCACGTCGACGCCGACGGCAACGTCTGGGTCACCGACTCTCAGGGCAACGAGGCGGGTACCAAGGGCCACCAGGTCATCAAGTTCACCCCCGAGGGCGAGGAGCTGATGCGCCTCGGCGTCGCCGGCCAGCCCGGCAGCGGACCCGGCCAGCTCAACGAGCCGTGCGACGTGATCACCGCGCCCAACGGCGACATCTTCGTCTCGGACGGCCACAGCGGCCAGAACCCCGATCCTCCGCCCGGCGCCACCGGCCGCATCCTCAAGTACGCCCCCGACGGCACGTTCATCAAGGAGTGGGGCGAGATCGGGTTCCGGCCCGGGCAGTTCCGCACGCCCCACGCCGTCGAGATGGACTCGCAGGGGCGGCTCTTCGTCGCCGACCGCGGCAACCACCGCATCCAGATCTTCAGCCAGGACGGCGAGCTGCTCGACATCTACATGCAGTACAGCCGCATCAGCGGGCTGTTCATCACCGACGACGACACCCTCTACGCCATCGACTCGGAGTCGGGCGTGGGCAACCACCCCGGCTGGAAGACCGGCGTCCGCATCGGCCCCGCCGGCGAGGACCGGCTGACCGGGTTCATCCCGCCGCACGCGCACGGCGTGCGGGTGCTGCAGGGGGTGGCCGGGGAAGGCGTGGCGGTCGACGCCGACGGCAACGTCTATGCCGCGGAGGGTCCGGGGTCGCGGCCGACCGCCGGCGGCGGCATCACCAAGTACGTGGCGAAGCAGATGGACTAGCCCGCGCCTCGTGCGTCTCGAAGCTCCCCGACCGGCCTCGTCGCCGGCCGGGGAGTTCTCTTGTACGGGCCCGGGATTGCAGCCCGGTTCCTGCGGTTCGGGCAGTTCGCGCCGGGTCGCCGGGGCGGGGCGCCTACTGGAACTCGACCCGTGTCACGCTGGGGGGATCGTCGTCCGCGAAGTGGGGGTGCACGACGTAGACGTCGTCGCCCACCACCGCCGCGGTGGTTCCCTGCGGCTCGTAGGGCGCGACCCCGGCGAGGTCCGCCGTCATCCAGTCGTCGCTGCTCGTCAGGGCCACCACCCGGTTGCCGGAATTGCTGACGATGGCGAGGCGGCCGGCGCTCCACACCATGCCGTCCTGACCCGGAATGTCCTCGGGCAGCATCACCGCGGTGGCCGCCGCGGGGTCGGCGAGCGGCATCTTCCACAAAGCGGCGCCCCGCGCCACGAGCAGGTAGCCGGCGGGATGCTCCACGATGCCGTTGGGGCCCGCCCCGTCGTCGTCGAAGCGGTGGAACACCGAGGCCGCGTAGTCGGTGCCGACCCGGTAGACGAGGTTCATGCGGGTGTCGGTGACATAGGCGGTCCCGTCGTCGGCCACCGCGACGTCGTTTGCGAAGAACGCCGCGTCGTCGCCGGCGTCCTCGACCGCGGCGGCGAGGTCGACCATGGCGATTCGTTCGCCGGTGGTCAGGTTGTACACCCCGAGCATCGCCTGCCCGCGCGTCCCGCCCTGGAACACCGCGCGGTCGGAGTTGGCGACGAGCAGCCGGTCGCGCAGCTCGTCGGCCTCGATGCCGACCGACGACACGAGGTCCGGATCGGTCACGAGCGGCGTCACCCGGCCGTCCTCGTGAAGCTGGAACACCGAGCCCTCCGACAGCGACCCGGTGAGCAGCCGGCCGTTGTCCATGTCGTACTCCACACCCTCGGGAATGAACCCGCCGCGCTCGGCGACGATGACGTCAGGGAGCATCGGCGGGGCCGCCGGCTGCGACGCCCCTTCGGCCGCCGGCGCCGGGTCCGTGGGCTCGGTTTCCGCGCCGCACGCGGCGGCCAGAGAGGCGGCGAGGGCGACGGTCAAGAACTCAACACGCATGAACGGGGCTTCTCCTTCCTCCACGACGCGCCTGTCTGGCGCGTGTCGGTGCGCGCGCCGGCCGACATGGGCGGCCCGCGACGCAAAGTGGGATCTCGCTGTCAGTCGGGCGTTGCGCCGCGGAACGGCGCGGACGGCCGTGGGATTGGCCGGCGGGGGCGCCGTAGGACGGCGGTCGTCGGGCCGGCGCTCACGCGCCATCCGCTCATGACGCGCCGCCGGCGAGCAGCGTCAGCACCGTCTGCATCGTGGCTTCGAGCGCATCGACCCGGCCCGTCAGCCGCGCAATCTGCCAGCCGTTGAACAGCGACGTGACGGCCGCCACCAGCGCGGCGATGGCCGCCGCCAGCGCCAAGGCCCTTTCGGTCATCACGCCCCCTCCGGACGCTGTCTCCATCGTTTCCCAGCGTAGCACGGGCGACGGGAGTGCTCAACGCGCCGCGTTCTGCGCGGCCCTGCCCGGTCCCGCCGGTTTCCCACCAGCCCCCGCGGCCGACGCCGGCTCCCTCCGTCTCGGATACGATCGGGGCATGACACCCGCTTCTTTCTCATACGGACCTGACGAACGATGAAGGCGGCCGGTTCCCCTGTCGCCAACCCCCTGCGCCGCAACATCGCGATTATCGCCCACGTCGATCACGGCAAGACGACCCTCGTCGACGCGATGCTGCACCAGAGCGGCGTTTTCCGCGCCAACGAGCGGGTCGAGGAGCGCGCCCTCGACAACATCGATCTGGAGCGCGAGCGTGGCATCACCATCCTCGCCAAGAATACCGCCATCCGCTACCGCGATCTCCTGATCAACGTCGTCGACACGCCCGGCCACGCCGACTTCGGCGGGGAGGTCGAGCGCACCCTCACCATGGTCGACGGCGTCCTGCTGCTCGTCGACGCCTCCGAGGGGCCCCTGCCCCAGACCCGGTTCGTGCTGCGGAAGGCCCTCGAGCGCGGGCTGCCGTCCATCCTCGTCATCAACAAGATGGACCGCCACGACGCGCGTCCCGCCGAGGTGCTCGACGAGGTCTACGACCTGTTCATCGACCTCGACGCCGCCGAGGAGCAGATCGATTTCCCGGTGATCTACGCGAACGCCAAGGCGGGCGCGGCGAGCCTCGACCCCGGGGCGCCGGGGCGGTCGCTGCGCCCGCTCCTCGACGCCATCGCCGAGCGGATGCCGCCGCCGCGGGGCGATGCCGGGGCGGCGCTGCAGGTGGTGGTGGCGAACCTCGACTCCAGCGACTACCTGGGCCGGATCGCGATCGGCCGTATCGTCAACGGCCGGGTCGCCCTGGGGGACGAGATCGCGGTCTCGAAGCTGGACGGCACCGTCGACCGCACCCGGGTCACGAAGCTGTACCTGTTCGAGGGCCTGCAGCGGATCGAGGTGGAGTCCGCCGCCGCCGGCGACATCGTCTGCCTGGCCGGGATCGACGACATCACCATCGGCGAGACCATCACCGACCCCGGGGACCCGCGCCCGATTCCGCCCCTCCACGTCGACGAGCCCACGGTGTCGATGGTCATGGGGGTCAACACGTCGCCGATGGCGGGCCGGGACGGGCAGTACGTCACGTCGCGCAACCTCCGCGACCGGCTGGCCCGCGAGCTGGTGGGCAACGTGTCGCTGCGGGTCGAGGACACCGGGTCGCCGGAGCAGGTGGAGGTCGTCGGGCGCGGCGAGCTGCAGCTGTCGATTCTCGTGGAGATGATGCGCCGCGAGGGTTACGAGATGCAGGTGGCGCGGCCGCAGATCGTCACCCGCCGCACCGGCGGCCGCGTCGAGGAGCCGGTGGAGGAGCTGGTGATCGACGTCGCCGAGGACTACCAGGGGGTGGTCATCGCGCAGCTCGGCACGCGGCGGGCGACCATGACGAAGATGGTCAACCACGGCAGCGGCCGGGTGCGGCTGGAGTTCCGCATTCCGACCCGCGGGCTCATCGGGTTCCGGTCGCAGTTCCTGACCGATACGCGGGGCACCGGCATCCTGCACCACCTGTTCGCGGGGTGGGAGCCTTGGCACGGGCCGATCGCGGGCCGGCCCACCGGGGCCCTGGTGGCGGACCGGGCGGGGCGCACCACCGCCTACGCCATCTCGAACCTGCAGGAGCGCGGCGAGATATTCGTGCCCCCCGGCACCGAGGTCTACGAGGGCATGGTCATCGGGGAGAACGCGCGCCCGGACGACCTCGACGTCAACGTCACGAAGGAGAAGAAGCTCACCAACATGCGGGCGTCGACGGCCGAGGAGGCGCTGCGGCTGGTCCCACCGCGCCTGCTGAATCTCGAGCAGTCGATCGAGTTCATCGACGACGACGAGCTGGTCGAGGTGACGCCGCGCAGCATCCGGCTCCGCAAGCGCGTCCTGGCCGCCAACCGGCGGCCGAAGAAGGGCGGGTGAGCGCCAGCGCTGGGGGACCGCGGAAGTCGAGGCCGAATCGTTCGACCTCTCCCGCGCTCCCGGGCCGGACTTCCAGGCGGGGCTCTCAGCGGCGGTTGAGGTAGGCGACGAACGCCGCGAGGCCGCCGAGCAGAATCACGGCCCGCACCACCCTGAACAGGTTGACGACCCATGCGATCCCGATGCCGAGGGCGGCCCACTGCACCCACCACTCGCCGGGCGAGGTCATCAGGTTGACGAAGAACAGGAAGACGATCAGCAGCGGAGCGATGAACAGGAACTTCAGCGACTGATACGCACCGAACACGGCTGCCCTCCTCGGTATGCGGGTCCGAGTCTATCAGACGGGATGTGCGGTTCGGATGCTGCGTCGGGCGGAGGGATGCCCCGCACCGCCGCCCGGCGGCAGGACGGTCCGGGTGAGGGTCGAATCCTCCTTCAGGCTCACTTCCTCAATTGGACAAGACTGTCATTGGCGTCGGACGAACGGCTGACGTACCATCAAGGGTCGTCGCAGGCGGCGGGCGCGCGCCGGTCCGGTCAGGACATCCGGCGGGTCCGCAACGCGCAAACGAAAGGACTGGAGCCATGTCGAACCGTCTCATCCCGCTGTCCATCCTGATGCTGCCGCTGGCGTTCGCGCCGGTGGGCACCGGCCTGTCGGCCGAGGGGGGAGCGGCCGGTCCCGCCGCCGGGCAAGAGGGGCCGGCGGTCATCGAGGCCGAGGTCCGCCTGAAGAACATCCGGCAGCTCACCTTCGGCGGCGAGAACGCCGAGGCGTACTTCTCGCACGACGGGACGGAGATCATCTTCCAGAGCACGCGTGAGGGCGTGCCGTGCGACCAGATCTTCCGGATGAACCTCGACGGGTCGAACCAGCGGATGGTGAGCAGCGGCGAGGGGCGGACCACCTGCAGCTACTTCTACCCGGACGGCGAGACGCTCCTCTACGCGTCCACCCACCTCGGCTCGCCCGAGTGCCCGCCGCCCCCCAGCTTCAGGATGGGCTACGTCTGGGCCACCTACGACAGCTTCGACATCTTCCGGGCGTCGCCCGACGGCACCCTGACCAACCTGACCGACTCCCCCGGCTACGACGCCGAGGGGACCATCGGCCCCGACGGCCGCATCGTCTTCATGAGCGTGCGGGACGGCGACCAGGAGATCTACTCGATGAACGGCGACGGGTCGGACGTGCGCCGGCTCACGCACCGCCAGGGGCCCGACGGCGGGCCGTTCTTCTCGCCCGACGGCTCGAAGATCATCTTCCGGGGGCGCGAGATCCCCGACGGCCCCGAGTTCGACGACTACAAGCGGCTGCTCGACCAGGGGCTGTGGCGGCCCGGCGACGTCGAGGTGTTCGTCATGGACGCCGACGGCTCGAACCTCAAGCAGGTGACCGACCTCGGCGGGGCCAACTTCGCGCCGTTCTGGCACCCCGACGGCGAGCGCGTCATCTTCGCGTCGAACCAGCACAACCCCGAGGGCCGCAACTTCGACCTGTTCATGATCAACCTCGACGGCACCGGGCTGGAGCAGATCACGTTCACCGACGTCTTCGAGGGCTTCCCGATGTTCTCGCCCGACGGCACCAAGCTGATCTTCTCCTCGAACCGCAACGCGAAGGAGCAGGGCGAGACGAACGTCTTCATCGCCGACTGGGTGGAGTGAGGGGATCGCGCCGGGAGCGGAGCGGCGCGGCGGCGGGAGCGCCTTCATCTTGACCGGGCGTGCTGACCGGCTTGGGCGGCCGCTCGTCGACTGCTCGGCGCTATCGACCCTTCAGGGGCATCGCCGTTCTGCGGTGCAGACCGCCGGGCCGGCGTCGGAGCGGAGAGATGAGCCGTTCGGAAGACCTTGCCCGGCGTATCCGCCTGGGGGAGGACTCGAGCTTGGAGCTCAAGCGGGTCGTGCTCGCGGGTGAGTGGGTGACCGGTCCGGGCCGGGCCGACTTTGCGGACGAGCTGGCCGCCCTCGCGAACGCCCGCGGCGGCACCGTCGTGCTCGGCGTGGACGACACGACCCGCGAGATTCACGGCATTGCACTCGGCAGTCTCGACGCCGTCGAACGCTGGCTTCACGAAGTCTGCAACGACTCGGTGAAGCCGCCGCTCGACGCCGACGTCTACCGGCTCGAATTGAGCGGGCCCGACGGCCGGCCGACGCCCGTCATCGTGGTGGAGGTGCCGCGAAGCCTGTTCGTGCACAAGAGCCCGGGCGGATACTTCCGTCGTCTCGGCAGCGCGAAGCGCGAGATGCCGGTCGAGGTCCTGGCCCGGCTCCTCCAGGAGCGCAGCCAGACCCGCATGATTCGCTTCGACGAATCGCCGGTGCCGCGCACGGGGCCGGGCGACCTGGACTACGCGCTGACGCGCCGATTCCTGAGCGACGAGGCGGCGGAGACGGGCGCGACCGAAGAGGCGGCCCGGAAGCTCGGTCTCGTGGCCGATGACGACGCGGCGCAGCTCACGCTCGCAGGCGTGCTGATGTGCACGCGCGAGCCGCAACGCTGGCTGCCCCATGCCTGCATCCAGGCGGTCAGCTACGCCGGCGAGCGGACCGACGTCGACTACCAGACCGACGCCCGCGACATCGGCGGCCCTCTCGACGCCCAGGTCGCCGAGGGTCTGCATTTCGTGCGCCGGAACATGCTGGTGCGCGCCGCGAAGGTGACGGGGCGGATGGAGCGCCCGCAGTTCAGCGAGCGCGCGGTGTTCGAGGCCCTCGCGAATGCCGTGGCCCATCGCGACTACTCGGTGGCGGGCTCGCGCGTGCGCCTGCACCTGTTCGGAGATCGCCTCGAGCTGTACGTGCCCGGCGCCCTCGCGAACACCCTCACTCCCGACAGCCTGCACCTGCGGCAGGCCAGCCGGAACGAGCTGATCGTGTCGCTTCTGGTTCGCTGCCCCGCGAGCCTCGTCGGACAGACGAACCTGATCGACCGTCGCGGCGATGGGGTGCCGATCATCCGCAGGGAGAGTCGGGCACTTTCGGGCCGCCTGCCGGAGTACACGCTCATCAACGACTGTGAGCTCCGTCTCCTGATATGGGCCGAGGGCTGGGAGTCTGCCCGGCCATCAGACTCGGCGAGCCGTACCAGGGTGCGTGCTACAAGTTGATCGTGGCGATTCATCGCCGACGGGGGTCGGTCGGCGTCGTGACGACGATGCGCGGCGCCGTCTTCACCATCGGCCACTCCACCCACACGCTCGACGAGTTCGTCGCGTTGCTCCGGCGCCATTGGGTGACGGCGGTGGCGGACGTCCGCGCCGCGCCGTACAGCCGGTTCAATCCGCAGTTCCGACGAGGCTCCTTGGCCGACGGCCTCGGCGCCCTGGGGCTGGAGTACGTCTTTCTGGGGCGGGAGCTGGGGGGGCGTTCGGCCGACCCGGCCGACTATCGGGACGGCCGCATCGACTACGGCCGCCTCCGCGGGACGGAGCGCTTCCGCCGCGGGGTCGAGCGCGTCGTCAGCGGGGCGGAGAGCCGGCGCATCGCCCTGATGTGCGCCGAGAAGGAGCCGCTCGACTGTCACCGCACGCTGCTCGTGGCGCCGGTGCTCGAAGCGCGGAACATAGCGGTGACGCATATCCTGGCCGACGGCGGCATCGAGCCGCACCGGGCGACGATGGATCGGCTGCTCGACCTGCAGGGGCGTCCTCGCGGGGACCTGTTCCGGACCCGGGATGAACTCGTCGCCGAGGCGGTCATGGCGCAGGCCGGCCGGGTCGGCCACGTCTACGAGGCGCAGGCCGCGGCGGGGCGGGACGCATGAACGTGTTCACCATCGGCTTCACCCGCAAGTCCGCGGATCGGTTCTTCGGGCTGCTTCGGAGCTCGGGCGCGCGGCGTGTGGTCGACGTGCGGCTCAACAACGTGTCGCAGCTCGCCGGCTTCGCCAAGAAGAACGACCTGGCGTACTTCCTCGCCGAGCTCTGCGGCATGGAGTACATCCACCTCCCGGAGCTGGCGCCCACGAAGGACATTCTGGATGACTTCAAGAAACGGCGCGGCGACTGGGAGACCTACGAGCGCCGGTTTCTGGACCTGATGCGCGAGCGGCGCATCGAACGGACGGTCCCCCCGGAGATCATCGCGGACGGCTGTCTGCTGTGCAGCGAAGACAAGCCGCACCATTGCCACCGACGGCTGGTGGCGGAGTACCTGAGTGACCACTGGGGCCGCGTGGAGGTCAGGCATCTCGGCTGAGGAGTCTCAGGTACGCAGGCACGTAGCCGCCAGGTCTTCGGGAGCCGCGTCGACGTCTCGGCCGAGGGGACTGTACCCCAGGACCGCATGGACTCCTGTCGGGCTGCGATGCCCGGGCTCTCGGCCACAAATCGGACGGCATGATCGCGGCGGCCTCCGGTCAACCCGCCGAGCCGAACCACGCGCCCACCACTCGGCCATGAACCGCACGGCGTGACTGGCGCCGTCTCTTCCTGCCCCGGTTTCTCGTTCACTCGTTCAAGAACAGCCCTCGTCAGCTCGTTGAGGTGGTCCATTCTCCTCTTGATCGACCGGATCGCTCGCACATAGAATTGCGTCACGTTGCAAATTGAGACTCAGACTCAATTCTCAGTTGACAGGGCAGACTCATGCCTCACACCGAAACGCTGCCGGGTCGCGCCGGCCTCGTCCTCACCCTCGTCCTCGCGTTGCTGCTCGCCACTTCCCGCCTCGCGAGCGCGCAGGACGACGTCCTCGGCGGGTCGGGCAGTCATCTGCCGGCGGTCGGGGGCGCAGGCCGCGAAGGTCACCTCGCGCAGATCGAGGTCGTGGACGTCGGCGCGTCGGACCGCGAGCCGGCCGGTCCAACCGGTGCCACGCGCTGGCCGGGCTTCCGGGGAGGGCGCGACACCAACGTGAGCCGCGCCGCGCGGCTTCCCCTCGCCTGGTCCGACGACACCGTGGCGTGGCGGACGACGACCCCGGGCTTCGGCCAGTCGAGCCCGGTCATCTGGGACGACACCGTCTTCCTCACGTCGCTCGAAGGCGCGATGAAGGAGACCATCTACGTCACCGCTGTCGACCTCGAAGACGGCTCGGAACGCTGGCGCCGGCGCTTCGACGCGGCGGAGGCGTTCGAGTGGAACGACTACGTGTCGAAGGGAGCGCCGACGCCGGCCGTCGACGGCGAGCGGCTCTACGCCTTCTTCGACAGCGGCGACCTGATGGCCCTGACGCACGACGGCGACACCGTCTGGCATCGGGATCTGAGCGCCGACTACGGCACCGTCGGCGGCAATCATGGGGTCGGCAACTCCGTGCTGCTGACAGACGACGCGGTCGTGATCCTGCTGACCCGGCGCACCTACTCGTACCTGCTGGCCGTCGACCCGCGCACCGGCGAGACGGTGTGGAAGACCGACCGCGAGCCCGGCGTCGCCTGGAGCACGCCGGTGCTCGCCCCCGAGGGGGACGAGATCGTGGTCAGCGCTTCCGGCCGCATCGAGGGGTTCGACGCCGCTACCGGCGACCTCCTCTGGTCTTTCGCCGGCTTTCGGGGCAACAACGTGCCGTCGCCTACCGTCACCGCCGACCTCGTCATCATCGGGGGCCTGGGGGTCGAGGCGAACCTCGCCCTGCGCCGCGGCCGGGCCGGCGTCCTCGACCGCACGGACGTGGCGTGGACGGCGGGTTCGGCCTCGAACTTCGCCTCGCCCTTCGCGTACCGCGACTGCGTGTACTGGGTGAACCCGGCCGGCGCGGCCCGCTGCCTCGCGCCGGGCTCGGGGACCGTCCACTGGGTCCATCGCCTGCCGGCGTCGACGTGGGCGACGCCGCTCGGTCACGGCGACCGCGTGTATTTCTTCACCGAGCAGGGCACCACCCAGGTGCTTCGCGCCTCTGCGGGCGCGCCGGAAGTGCTCGCGACGAGCTACCTGTCGGTCGACGCGCCGGTGACCGGCTTCGCGGCGGTGGACGATGCCATCGTCATCCGGGCGGGGGGAGAGGTCATCCGGGTGGGGCAGTCGGCCGACTGAGACCCGCGCGCCGGTGACGCTCGGATCTACCCGCTGGCTGCCGGCCGGGGACTCCGGCTCTTCTTCGTCGACCAGTAGCGGTCGAGCGCGCGTGACACCGCGAATCGCACCCTCGGAGTGCCTCCAATGACCAGGCCCTTCAAGCCCGAGCTCGGCCCCGTGCAGGAGACGCTGCTCATCCCGCTGCTGGCGCGCGCCCGGGAGACGGAGATGCGGCGCGGCCTGCTGCGCGATCCGCGGGCGGTCGAGATCGTGCGCGAACTCGACTACGACTTCTCGAAGTGGGAGGGCGGGCGCAGCCTGAAGGGCGCGGTGCTCCGCGCGCGCATGTTCGACGACTACGTCGAGGACTTCCTGGCCGCGCATCCCGAGGGGACCGTCGTCGAGATCGGCTGCGGCCTCGACACCCGCTTCGACCGGGTCGACAACGGCCGGGTGCGCTGGTTCGACCTCGACCTGCCGGACACCATGGCCCTGCGGCGCCGCTTCTTCGACGACGGGCCGCGGCGGACGATGGTCGCCGCGTCGGTCCTCGACACCGACTGGATGGACCGGGTCGAGGCGACCGGCGGCCCCTGGATGTTCGTCGCCGAGGCGGTGCTCATCTATCTCGACGCGCCGGACGCGCAGCGCGCCATCGTCAACATCGCCGGGCGCTTCCCCGGCGCCCGCATCGCCTTCGACACGACGGCGGCCCGGATGGTCGACACCCAGGACCGCCACGACGCGATGCGGCACCTCCCGCGCGAGAGCTGGTGTCGCTGGAAGTGCGACGAGCCGCGCGAGATCGAGTCGTGGGCCGGCGCGAACCTCCGCCTCGCGGCGTCGAAGACGTTCCTCGACGCCGACCGCGACCTGGTCGACAGGCTGCCCCTGCTGCTGCGTCTGACCGCGCGGTACGCCCCGTTCTTGCTACGGAGCCAGGCGTCGATATACCGGTTGAACCTGGCCACTGTCGAGGGCGGCGCGCAAGCCGCCGACGGCGACCCTCTCCGCGCGGGATGACCCGCGGCCATCTGCCGGATGGCCTCGACTCGAAGCACGTGATTTGGAGCACGACATGAACAACGCGACCGAAGGCCTGCAGGTGACCCGGTTGACCAAGACGTACCCCGGCGGCATCCGCGCCCTCGACGAGGTCGACCTGACGGTGGCGCCGGGCCTCTACGGCCTGCTCGGTCCCAACGGCGCGGGCAAGAGCACCCTCATGCGCACCCTGGCCACGTTGCAGAGGCCCGACAGCGGGTCGATCATGCTGGACGGGGTCGACGCGCTCGCCGACCCCGACTACGTGCGCCGGCGGCTGGGGTACCTGCCGCAGCAGATCGGCACCTACCCCACCGTGACGGGCCGGCAGCTCCTCGATCGCTTCGCCTGGCTGAAAGGACGGACCGACAAGGCCGAGCGGCGGCGCGAGGTCGCGCAGCTCCTCGAGCGGGTGAACCTGCGGGCCGACGCGGACCGCGCCGTCGCCACCTACTCGGGCGGCATGCTGCGCCGGTTCGGCATCGCCCTCGCGCTGGCCGGCAGCCCGCGTCTGCTCATCGTCGACGAGCCGACGGCGGGCCTCGACCCGGCCGAGCGCAGCCGCTTCCACCGGGTGCTGGCCGACATCGCGGCCGACAACATCGTCCTGCTGTCGACGCACATCGTCGACGACGTCGAGAGCCTCTGCGAGCGGCTGTCCATCCTCGCCGGCGGGCGCATCGTCGCCGAGGGGACGCCGGCCGCCCTGACCGCGCCGCTCGAAGGCCGCCTCTGGTCGCGGGTGGTGCCCCGCGGCGAGCCCCTGCCGGACGAGGCGCTGCACGTCTCGGCGACGCCGGCCGGCTCGCTGGTCGTCGTCGAAGCCCCCGCCGCCCCCGGCGAGGGCTGGGCCCCGCAGGCGCCGCGCCTCGAGGACGTCTATCACGCGGCCATCGCGCACGCCGGGGTGCGCGACGAAGAGGCGGTGGCGTGACGACGCTGCGTTTCGTCGCGGCCGAGGCCCGGCACGAGTTCCGCGCGGCCTGCCGGGGTCCGCTCATCCCCATGCTGTTCGCGGGCCTGATCGCCTACGTGCTGCTGGTGGTCCTGAACGCGGACTACCTGCGCGAATGGGGCGCGACCGACGTGGCGCGCAACAGCCCGCAAATCGTCTACCTGATGCTCTCGGGGCAGCCGCTCTGGCTCGTGTTCGTCTGGGCGTGGATCTTCGGGCAGGTCGTCGTCCGCGACCGGACGGCGAGGCTCCAGGAGATCGTGCTGTCCTCGCCGGTCTCGCTGCCGGCGATGCTGGCCGGCCGCTTTCTCGGCGCCCTGGCCCTCGCCTGCCTGCTGTCTCTCGGGGGGGTGATCGGGTTCCTGCTCGTCCCGCTCCTCGGCGCCGTCGGCGCCATCCCGCCCGACGCCGTCGGACCGCAGCCGTGGTTCGCGATCGGCCACACGTTCGTGATCTTCACCCTGCCGGCCGCCGTCGGCCTCGGCGCGCTGCTGCTGTGCGCGGCCATCCGGACGCGCGGCGTCGTGGGTCCGTTCGCCGTCGCGTCGGGGCTCATGCTGATCTGGATGGTGGGGATGGTGATCGTTCGCGGCGGCGAGGCGAACGCCGGGCTCGCGACGCTCCTCGATGCGTCCGGGTTCGCCGAGGTCGAGGAGCAGACCGAGCTCTGGACGCCGAGCGAGAAGCGGACCGGCGTCCTCGAGCTGACCCCGCCGCTGCTCGTCAACCGCGTGGTCTGGACGGTTCCACCGGTGCTGCTGCTGGGCTTCATGCTGCGGCGGATCGGCCGGGAGCAACTGGCGCTGGAGCCGGCGCCCGCGGTCTCGCCGGGGGGCGGAGCGGCCGACGCACCCGAGACGGGCCCCGCGCACGCCGCCCCGCTGCTCGGCGCCCCGGAGCGACCGTCGTGGCCGCGGGCCACCTGGAACGAGACGGCCTGGCATCTCTCGCTGGCCTTCCGCGGATGGGGCACCCTCCTCGCGCTGGGCCTGACGACGATCATGGGCGTCGGCGGCTCGTTCGTCCACGTCGTCCTGCACGCCGACGGCCCGCTCGTGCCGCGTCCCGATATCCTCCAGCCCCTGCTGGCGGAGTTCTACTACCTGATGATCGTCTTCATGGTGGCCGCCTTCGTCGGCGTCGTGGCGCGCCGGGACGACCGCGTCGGCTACGGCGAGATCGTCGACGCCGCGCCGGCGCCGCTCGGCTGCCGCGTGGCGGGCAGGGCGGTCGCCGCGGCCGTGGTCACGATGGCCTTCGCCCTGACCCCGGTCATCTCCGTGTGGCTCGTGCCCGCCCTCGCCGTCCCGGAGGCCTTCAGCCTGCTCGACCCGGTGATCTACTTCAGCCTCGTGTTCGCGCCCTCGCTGCTCGAGCTCTGCGCGGCGGTGCTGCTGGCGCACGCGCTGATACGCCATGCCGGCGCCGCGCACGCCGTCGGCGTCTTCTGCGCGTTCATCGCGGTGGTCGGCGACGAGCTTCGGGTCGTCTCCTACCCGCCGGCGCAATTCGGCGTCCCAGCGCAGGTCGCCCTGTCGGAGTTCACGGGATGGGCGTCGTGGCTCGGCTACGTGCTCACCGCCGGTGGCTTCAAGCTGGCGCTGGCCGTGGCGGCCGTGGGCTTGGCGTGGCTCGCCTGGCCGCGCGGCACCGCCCTCACCGTGCCGCTCCGCTGGCGGACGGGCCTGGGGCGGGCGATCGGCGGGGCCGGCGCCCTCGCCGCGGCCGGCGTCGCGCTGGCCGTCGCGACGCACGGGGTCTTGTACGGGCAGCTCGTCACCGCCGGGGGCTACCGGTCGGACGCGGCGGAGACGGCGGACGACGCGGCCTGGGAGTCGCGCTGGTGGGCGCAGGCCGCGCCGTTCAGCGTCGCGGGCGGCGAGGTGGACGTCGTGGTCGAGCCCGCCGCGCGGCGGGCGACGGCCCGCTGGCGGCTCGACGGCGTCCGCTCGGCCTCGGCCGCCCTGCACGGGTCGCTGCCGCACGGCTCCGCCGATCCGCGCGCCACCGTCGGCGGCCGGGAGGCGCCGGTCACCGTGGCCTTCGACCACTTCTCCGTGCCGCTCGGCGACTGCGGCGCGGAGGGCTGCACGATCGAGCTGGAGGTGACGGTCGCCGGCGACGGGTGGTCGGCGGAGGGAGAGACTCCCTGGCTGCACCCCGCCGGCGTGTGGCTGCGCGCGGCCGACCTGCTCCCGACGCTGGGCCACGACCCCGATCGACTGCTCCGCGCCCCGCGGGAGCGCCGCGAGCACGAGCTGACGGTCGATGTTCCCGATGCCGCGGCGGCGGCGCTGGCGCCGGCGGCCGGCGTGGCGCCGGCCGGGGAGTGGGGCTGGACGGTGGACTTCGCGGGCATCGACGAAGCAGGCACGCGAACCGCCGCGGCCGGGCGGACCGGCGGGCCGCTCGACTTCGCCGTCGTCTGGTGGCCGGAGGCGCCGGACGAGACGCGTCGAGGCAGGCTCGCGGCCCTCCACGGCCCCTCGCGCGCGCGCGATGCGGACGGGGTGCTCGCCGACGTCGCGGAGATGCAGGCCTGCGTCGCGGGGCTGCTGGGCGCCGCGCCCCGCGTCGCCACGGTGCTGCAGGCGCCGCGCGAGCGCGGAGAGACCGCCCTCCACGGCGATCTCCTGTGGCTGCCGGAAGACGCCGGCTGGGACATCGCCGGCGAGGGTTTCGGCCGCTGGAACCGTCGCGCGACCATCGCCGCCGCCGTCGCCGAGGCCCGCGTCACGGGAGCGTCCGCCCTGCGCAAGGAGCGGGGAGCCGAGTGGCTGCGGCGGGGCGCCGCCGGGTGGGTGGGGCTGGAGTGCGTCCGTCAGCGGGACGGCGCCGACGCCTGGCTGGCGCTGCAGATGCGGGCCAGCGACCGGACCATGGCGGCCTTCGGCGCCCTGGACGCCCCCGCCCTCGGCGTCGCCCTGGCCGGCGACGCGGACTGGCTGCAACGCTATGGGCCGCTGGCCACCGCGGGCTGGGCCGAGACGCTCGGGCCGGCGCGGGCCGGCGCGGCCGTCGACGCGGTGGTCGCCGGCGTGCGCGGCGGTCGGCCGCTGGCCGACGCCTTGGCGGACGCGGCGGGGGCGGACGTCGCCGCGCAGCTTCTCGGACCGCCGGCCTCGTCCGACATCCTCGTCGGGCGGACGGGGCGGTCTCTCGACATCGGCGGAAGCCGCTGGCGCTGGAACCAGGGCGGGTGGGAGCCGCTGGAGGTCCCGATCCACGTCACGCAGCGCTTCGACGACGAAGGCGGCAGCCGCACGCGGCTCGGACCGGTGCCGGCGACGGCCGAGCCGGCGGCGCCGTTCACGCTCATCGATGCCCGGCCGTCGTTCGAGCGGACGCCGGCCGACAACGTCTGGCGTGGCGGCGGGGGCGACTGACGGACGGACGCTCGCTCGCGATGCCTCGACGTCGAGCCCCTGCGCACGGCAACCAGATCGCGGATGCGGACGCGTCAGTCCCGTTCACCGTGCGGAAGGTGGAGGGTCGAAGGCATCCGCCCGGGAGATCAGTCCGGTGGGGACGCGGTGGAAGCGGCGGCGCCGCCGGCTGCCGCGTGCATCTCCAGATGCCTGTCGATGCGGACGTTGTTCGCTCGAATCTCGTCGCGGAGGCTCTCGATGGCGGCGGTGAGCCGCTCTTCGACGGCGGCAAGATCATCTTGGGTGGCGACACCTCGCACGCCGCCGAACAGCAGAACCAGCAGGGTGACCACACTGACGGCAAGGGTGGCGTATCGGTCCCATCCCCGGTCCTTCACGGCGCGCGCCTCCTGACTGCGAATCTCCGAACGTGTCGAGTGTAACACATGCGACCTCGGCGGCAGCTCGGGAGAACGTTCTGTTTACCGCGAAACGGCTGAGGAGCGCGGCGGACCACGCTGATCCGACCGTCTCCATCGGCGGTTCTGAGCGCAGGCATTGACACCGCTGCACCGGTGCACCACAATCGCAGGAATGCGACTGACCGTGAACCTCGAGCCGGACCTCTACGCGGTCGCCGTTTCGCTCGCCAAGGCGGAAGACTGCAGCATCAGCGCCGCCGTCAACCGGCTGCTGCGGCGTGGCCTGCCAACCGCCGGGGACCGGCGTCAACGACCGGCCGGCCGGACCAGGAGACGCAACGGCATCCTCGTCTCGGTAGGGGGGGCGCCGATCACGCCGGACACGATTCGCCGGACCGAGGAAGAGGACGACGGCTCGTGACGTGGCTTCTCGACGGCAACGCGCTCGTCGCGCTGGCGATGAGCTCCCACCTGCATCACGATCGCGTCCACCGCTGGTTCTCCAGGTTGGGCCGGGACCACTTCGCCACTTGCCCCACGACGCAGGGCACGCTGCTCCGCGTGCACATGAAGTCGTATCCCGACCACAGCGCAGCCAGCGCCTGGCGCGCGTTGCGCGGGGTGTCCGCGCATCCGAAGCACGAGTGGTGGGAAGACGGACTGAGCTTCCTCGACGTGCCGCACCGACACCTGCAGGGACACGGGCAGGTGACGGACGCCTGGCTCGCCGAGCTGGCCCGCCGGCGCGGCGGCCGGGTCGCGACGCTCGATTCCGGTTTCGCTCTGCTGCACGCCGATGCAGCCACTCTGCTTCCGTGCATGGAATCGTAGCAGCCTGCCCCAACGAAGCGAGGCCGGGTGCACGACACGATTGTTGGATGACCGCTGGCCCGCACAAGCGAGCCAAGCCTGCGGTCCTCTTCGGCGTGGTGCTCGGCGCCGTCCAACTTTCTTGTCGTGCACCCAGCGAGGCCGCGCCGCTTGACTTCGGTGCGCCTTTCTGTCGTGATCGAGGGTCATGGTGCCGTTGAAGCGGGCGGCGTCGGTGGCGGGAGCGCTCGTCGTCGTGGCGGCGCTCGCCTCGACGGGCATCGCCCCGCACCCGCACGGTCCCCACACGCACCAACCGGCCGGTCACGCCGACTGCGACGCCTGCCACTTCCGGCATCTCCCGGTGATCGAGACCGACAGCGCTCCCGCGCCGTCGGCGCCGGATCTCGTCGCGCATGCCGTCCCGTCCGACGGCTCGAGGGGAGCGCGCGGCCCGGTCCTCGGCAGCCGGCCCACGCGCGGCCCACCCGCCTGAGCCCTCGCGCTCGCAGCTCACGGTTACCGCCGCGACGACTGCCGCGTTCGGCAGCCTTGTCGTCGTTCCGCGGAGGTTCGACGCAACGCGGTGCCCGATCGATTTCGATGCGCCGGACGTCCGACGCCCCATCGCGGGGCTCGCGCGGCGCTTTCCCCTAGCCCGGCGAGGCAGGACGCTTGGCCCTTGCGAGGGACGAACGAGGATTCCAACGTGGAGCGTGTAGAAAAACGAGTCGTGACGAAGTTCGGGCCATGCGCCGTCGCCTGGCTCCTGGCGTTGCCGATGCCGGCCCTCGCGCAGGACCTGGCCATCTCCGGCACCGTGGCCGACCAGACCGGCGGGGTGCTGCCCGGCGTGACCGTCGAGGCGGCGGGTGCCGCGCTCGCGGGCGGATCGCGCGTGGCGATCAGCGACGGCGAGGGACGCTACGTCCTCGACGGATTGCCGGCCGGCGACTACTCGGTGTCGTTCACCCTGTCCGGCTTCGAAACACTGCAACGCGACGGGGTCGCGGTGGCCGCGCCGGACGGCGCCGCGCTCGACGCGGTGCTCGAGTTCGCCAGCTTCGCCGAGGACGTGACCGTCGTCGGCAGCAAGCTCGACACCGGCCGGCAGGAGTTCGGCACCAGCGTCGCCTACCTCAGCGCCGAGCGCATCGAGACCGACGCCATCTTCACGGTGGAGGACGCCTTCAACCGGACCGCCAACGCGTTCACCGGCACCGCGCAGTTCGGCGCCTTCAGCATCCGCGGCGTGAACAACAACGGCCTCGACAGCGGCTTCGGCAACGCCAACGCGCTCGCGTCCGTCCTGTTGAACCAGACCGCGCTCGGCCCGCGCACGGGCGACTACCTGAACCCGTCGCTCTTCGACGTCGGCTCGGTGGAGATCCTGCGCGGGCCGCAGTCGACCCTGCAGGGGCCCAACTCGCTGATCGGTGCGGTGCTCATCAACTACAACAAGCCGGCCTTCGACGGCTACGACGGCCGGGTCCGTCTCGAAGGGGGCGGGCTCGGCACGCGGCGCGTGCAGCTCATGCAGAACGCCGAGCTGGTGGACGACGTTCTCGCCGCGCGCCTGACCGTCGAGGACCGCTACGCCCGGGGCGCGGTCACCAACACGGTCACCGGGGACGACGACGTGCAGCGGACCGACCAGCGGACCATCCGGGGACAGCTCTCGCTCCGCCCCCGGGCCGACGACCGCGTGCGGTTCGACCTGACCTGGCTGCGCAACGACTCCGATTCCAACCCGTTCGCCCTCGTGGTCGCCAACGAGGCGGCGGGAGTGACCACCGAGGACCGCCAGCAACCCTGGAATCGGCCGGACGAGTACCCGTCCACCCTCGACTTCGTGAACCTCGAGACCCACGTCGCCCTCGACGACCGCTGGGCGGTCGACGCCATCACCGGCTACAGCCGCTTCGACATGACGCAGAAGTTCGATGCGGATCTGTCGCCGTTCGACTTCCTCAACGTCGACGCCGCGGGGCACGACGGCATTCTCAGCCAGGAGGTCCGCGCGGCGTACCGGGGCGAGACGGTGGACGGCCTGGTCGGCGTCTTCTACTCCCAGGGCGACTACTCCTTCGGGTTCCACGGCTCGGGCATCTTCCCGGACGGCATGGGCGGCGTCGCGCCCTTCAACCGCCAGACCCGACTGCTGGAGGAGGTCGACCAGCTCGGCGTGTTCGGACGCGCGGAGTGGACCGTGAGCGACCGCGTGCTCCTGACGGGAGGCGTGCGGCTGAACCGCGAGACGCGGCGGAACGACAACTTCGCCGACAACAACGGGTTCGTGAGCAATCTGAACGCCGAGAAGACCTTCAGCCAGGTGCTGCCTTCCGGGTCGGTGGCCTTCAGCCTCACCCCCAGCACCTCCCTCGGGGCCTCGTACGCCCGCGGGTACAAGGCGGGCGGCTTCGCGTTCGCGGTCTTCCTCGGCGTGGCCGAGGCCTACGGCGAGGAGTTCACCGACAACTACGAGCTGTTCGTCCGCCATCGGACGGCCGACGGCCGGCTGACGCTGAACGCGAACGTCTTCACCATCGACTGGCGCGAGCAGCAGATCCCGTACACGGCCGAGGGCGGCTTCCCCGGGTTCGACGCGCTCATCACCAACGCGGGGCGGTCGGCGTTGCGCGGGGTCGAGGTCGAGTCGGAGTACTACTTCAGCAGCGCGCTGAACGTGTTCGCCTCGCTCGGCGTCACCGACTCGGAGTTCATCGACTTCGTGCTCGACGGCAACGATCTCGCGGGCCGGGCCTTTCCCCAGTCGCCGGCCTGGAACGGCTCCGTCGGCCTCGGCTGGCGCGACCCGGGCGGCTGGTTCGCGAGCGGGACGTTCAGCTACACCGACGACGCCTACACCGAGATCGCGGCGCCGGTCTACACCCAGGTCTCGAGCCGCAGGCTCCTGAGCGGCCGCGTCGGCTACGGAAGGTCGGCCTGGTCCGTCTACCTGTGGGGCGCCAACCTGCTCGACGACCAGTACGAGCTGGCGCTGTTCGACGGGCGGGCGTTCGGCCTGCCGGGCGCCTACGGACGGATGGCCGACCCGCGCGCGGTCGGCATCGGCACCGACTTCGGCTGGTAGCCACGCAATCCTGAGGCCTGACATGAGGACGACCCTGCGCTTCGTGGCGGCCGAGGCCTGGTACGAGCTCCGCGCCGGCTGCCGGGGGCCGCTCATCCCCATCGCGTTTCCGGGGCTGATCGCCTACCTGATGCTGGTGCTGCTGAACGCGGACTACCTGCGCGACCTCGGCGCCACCGACGTGCCGCGCAACAGCCCGCACCTCGTCTACCTGATGGTCGCCGGGCAGGCGGTCTGGCTGCTCTTCGTCTGGGCTTGGCTCTTCGCGCAGGTCGTGGTGCGCGACCGGACGGCCGGCCTGCACGAGGTGGTGCTGTCGGCGCCGGTCTCGCTGCCCGCCCTCCTCGCGGGCCGCTACCTCGGCGCGGTGGCCCTCGCCTGCGTGCTGACGCTCGCGACGGGGATCGGGTTCCTGATGGTCCCCCCCCTCGGTGCCCTCGGCGTGTTTCCTGCCGACGCGGTCGGGCCGCAGCCGCTCTTCGCGATCGGCCACTCGCTGCTCGTCCTGACCCTGCCGGGGGCGGCGGGGCTCGGCGCGCTGTTCCTGTGCGCGGCGATCCGGACGCGCACGCTGGCCGGGCCGTTCGCCTGCGCGGCGGCCCTGATGGTGATCTGGATGGCGGCCATGGTGGTGTTGCGCGGGGGCGAAGCCAACCCGGCCCTCGCGTCGCTCCTCGACCCGACCGCGTTCTCCGAGGTCGAGGAGCAGGCCGACGCCTGGACGCCGCGCGAGAAGGCGGCGGGGGTGCTGCAGATCACGCCGCCGCTCGTGGCCAACCGGCTCTTCTGGTTGCTCACGCCGATGCTGGTGCTCGGCATCGTCCTCCGCCGGTTGGAGCGTGAGCGGTTGGCCCTGGAGCCGGCGCCGGCGGCGCGGGCGCCGGACCGCGGCGCGGGCGAGACGAGGGCCGAGCCGGCCGGTCCCGGCGTCACTCCGCCCGTCGCGCCCGCGCCCGCGCGGCCGTCGTGGCTCGGCGCCACGTGGAGCGAGGCGGCCTGGCACGTAGGGCTCTCCTTCCGCGGATGGACGACGCCGTTCGCGCTGTTCGTCCTGGCCCTCATGGGCGTGGGCAGCTCGTTCGTCCACATCATCCTGCACGCCGACGGCCCCCTCCTCCCGCGCCCCGATCTCATCGAGCCGTTGCTGATCGAGTTCTACTACCTCGTGATCGTGTTCATGGTGGCCGGGTTCGTCGGCGTCATGGCCCGCCGGGACGACCGCGCCGGCTACGGCGAGATTGCCGACGCCACCCCCGCGCCCCTGGGCAGCCGGGTGGCGGGCCGGGCCCTCGCGGCGGCCGCCGTCACCGTGGTGTTCGCCCTGACGCCGGTGCTCTCGGTGTGGATGGTGACGGTCTTCGCGACACCCGCCGCCTTCAGCCTGCTGGACCCCGCCCTCTTTTTCGGGCTGCTGCTCGCGCCGTCGCTGCTGGAGGTGTGCGCGCTGGTGCTGCTGGCCCACGCGCTGATCCGCCACGCAGGGGCGGCGCACGCGGTCGGCGTCATCTGTGCGTTCTTCATCGTGGTCAACAACGAGCTGGGCCTCACCACCTACCCGCCGGCCGAGGTGGGCGTGCCGCCCAGCATCACGCTGTCGGAGTTCTCCGGGTGGGCGCCGTGGCTGGGCCACGTGCTCACCGCCGACCTCTTCAAGCTGGCCGTCGCGGCCGCCGTCGTCGCCCTCGCGTGGCTCGCCTGGCCCCGGGGCACCGCGCTCACCGTGCCGCTCCGCTGGCGGACCGGCGTGGGCAGGCTGGCGGGCGGCGCGGGCGCCCTGGCCGCGGCCGCCGTCGCGCTCGCCATCGGGGTCCACACCGTGCTGCACGAGCGGCTCGTGGTGATGGGCGGCTACGAGTCGGTAGCGGCGGAGACCGCCGACGATGCGGCGTGGGAGGCCCGCTGGTGGGCCGCGGCGGCGCCTTTCGCGGTGACGGGCGGCGAGGTGGCGATGGAGATCGACCCGGCCGGGCGGCGCGCGACGGCCCGCTGGCGCCTCGAGGGCGTGCGCTCGAGCTCCCGGACCCTGCACGGCTCGCTCCCGCACGGCGTCGGGATCGCGCGCGCCATCGTCGGCGGGCGCGAGGAAACGGTGACCGTGGAGCTGGATCACTTCGCGCTGCCGCTCGGCGCCTGCGGACCCGCGCGTTCAACCAGGGCGGGCCAAGCGTCCGCCGCCGTCTCGCAGGCGTCTCCGCCGGAGCTCGACGGGTCCGGCCCCGCATCGCAGGCATCTCCGCCGGAGCTCGAAGCGTCCGCCCCCGCATCGCAGGCATCTCCGCCGGAGCTCGACGGGTCCGGCCCGCCGGCGGCAGGCTGCATCGTGGAGCTGGAGGTGGTCGCCCGCGGAGAGGGATGGTCGGCCGAGGGGGAGATCCCGTGGCTGCACCCCTCCGGCGTGTGGCTGCGCGCCGCCGACCTGTTGCCGGCCCTGGGCCACGACCCCGACCGCCTCGTGCGCGCCCCCCGGGAACGCCGGGCCCACGGTCTGGACCCCGTCCCCGCCGCTGTCGCGCCCGGCGCGCTGGCGCCCGCGACCGGGGTGGCGCCGGCGGGAGAATGGCGCTGGTCGGTGACCTTCGCCGGCGACGGTGGCGATTCGGACCGCCCCGGCGGCACCGCGGCCGTCACCACGGGCCGCACCGACGGGCCCCTGGACTTCGCCGCCGCGTGGTGGCCCGGCGCGCCGGTCGAGACCCGCCGCGGCGACCTCGCCGCGCTGCACGGGCCGGAGCGCGCGCGCGACGCCGTCGGGGTCCTCGACGACGTCGCGACGATGCGCGCCTGCGTCGCCGCGACCCTCGGCCGCGCGCCCGCGGTCGGCACGGTGCTGCAGGCGCCGCGCGAACGCGGCGAGGCCGCCCTCCACGGCGGCCTGCTGTGGCTGCCCGAGCACGAGGGCTGGGACATCGCCGACGAGGGCTTCGCCCGGCGGCAGCGCCGCGCGACGATCGCGGCGGCGCTGGCCGCGCGCGAGCTGGCCGACGGGGCCGATCTGCGGAAGGAGCCCGGAGAGGACTGGCTGCGCGTCGGCGTCCCCGGCTGGGTCGGCCTCGAGTGTGTCCGCCGGGAGGACGGGGCGGACGCGTGGCTGGCGCTGCAGGAGCGGGCCAGCGACCAGGTCGTCGAGGCCCTCGGCGCCCTCGCCGCGCCCGCCGTCGGGGTCGCGGCGGCCGGCGACGCGCCGTGGGTGCAGGAGTACACGCCGCTGGCCACCGTCGGCTGGGTGGAGTCGGTCGGCCCGGCCGCCGCCGTCGACGCGGTCCGCGCCGTCGCCGCGGCGGTGCGGGCCGGCGCGCCGCTCGCCGACGCCCTGGCCGAGGCGGTCGGGGCCGGCGCGGCCGAGGCGCTCCTCGGACCTCCGGCCTCGTCCGACGTCCTCATCGCGCGCGCGGAGCGCACCCTCGACATAGCCGGCCAGCGCTGGCTCTGGCGCGACGGCGGCTGGGAGCCGGTCTCGGCCGCCATCCACGTGACGCAGCGCTTCGACGACGACAGCGGCGGGCGGCGGCGCATCGGCCCGGTGCCGACGACGGTCGACCCCGGGGCGCCGTTCACGCTGATCGACGCCTGGCCGTCGTTCGAGCGGTCGCCGAGCGACAACGTCTGGCGCGGCGGGAACGATTGACTCTGCGGCCCGCGACGCCGCACGGTCGCATGCGCACGGGGCGCTCAGTCTGCCGGCGCCGCCGCCGGCCCCGCGCCGCCCGCAGGTTCTCGAGGCTGACCGGTTTGCCCGTCGCCCCACCGGGGCCGGGGGCAACGGGCCAGGGAGGAGAGCCGGACCGCGGGCACACGCGCGCCTGAAATCCGCCGCGCCGCGCAGCTCGGACGACGGGGAAGACAGAGCCATGAACAACGGTGGAATCGCCTGGTTCGCCCGCAATCCGGTCGCCGCGAACCTGATGATGGTCTTCATCATCCTGAGCGGCCTCATCGCCACCACCACCGTCAAGGAAGAGGTGATGCCCGAGCTCGAGCTCGACTGGATCGGCATCACCGTCCCCTATCTCGGCGCCGCCCCGGAGGAGGTCGAGGAAGGGGTGGTCATCCGCATCGAGGAGGCGATTCAGGGCATCGACGGCATCAAGGAGATCCAGTCGACGGCGTCCGAGGGCAGCGCCTCGGTCATGGTCGAGCTGGAGCTCGGCGCCGACCCCCGCCGGGTGGTGGACGAGGTCAAGAACCAGGTCGACGCCATCACCACGTTCCCGATCGAGACCGAGGAGCCCATCATCCGCGAGATGATCATCCAGAGCCGGGTCACCGACATCGCCATCTCCGGGGCTGCCGACGTCTTCACCCTGAAGTCGATCGCCGAGGAGGTGCGCGACGAGCTGACCGTCCTGCCCGAGATCACCCAGGTCGAGATTGTCAGCGCCCCGCCCTACGAGATCTCCATCGAGGTTTCGGAGACCGCCCTGCGGCGGCACGGGATGACGTTCGACGAGGTCGCCGACGCGGTGCGCCGCTCGTCGCTCGACCTCCCCGGCGGCTCCGTCCGCACCGACGGCGGCGAGATCCTGCTGCGCACCATCGGCCAGGCCTACCGCGGCGACGAGTACGAGGACCTCGTGCTCTGGACGCGGCCGGACGGCAGCCGGCTGCGGCTGGGCGACGTGGCGAACGTCGTCGACGGCTTCGCGGAGACCGATCAGGAGGCCCGGTTCGACTACGAGCCGACGGTGCTGGTGACGGTGATCCGCACCGGCGAGCAGAGCTCCCTCGAGATCTCGGCCGCGGTCGAGAGCTACGTGGAGCGCACGCGGCCCACGCTGCCGGAAGGCGTCTCGATGACGGTCTGGCTCGACGAGGCCACCGTGCTGACCGACCGCCTGAGCCTGATGCTGCGCACCGGCGCCAGCGGCTTCGTGCTCGTCTTCATCGTGCTGACCCTGTTCCTGGAGCTGCGGCTCGCGTTCTGGGTCAGCCTCGGCATCCCCATCTCGTTCCTCGGGGCGATCGCGCTGATGCCCGGGCTCGACGTCTCGGCCAACGTCATCTCGCTGTTCGCCTTCACCGTGGTCCTCGGCATCGTGGTCGACGACGCGATCATCGTCGGCGAGAACATCCACCGTCACCAGGAGGAGCACGGCGAGGGGCTTCGGGGCAGCATCGAGGGGGCGCGGGAGATCGCCAGGCCGGTGATCTTCGCGGTGCTCACGACCGTGGCCGCGTTCATGCCGATGCTGTTCGTGCCCGGCATGATGGGCAAGGTCTTCCGGGTCATCCCTTTCGTCGTCATCCCGTGCCTGCTCTTCTCGCTGGTCGAGTCGCTCGCCATCCTGCCCGCCCACCTGTCGCACATCCCCCGGCGCGGCCGGCCCGGCCCCTGGCGCCGCTTCCAGGGCCTGTTCTCGGGCGCGCTGAAGGCGTTCGTCAGGAGAATCTACACGCCGGCGCTCGAGATCGCGCTCGAGTGGCGGTACGCGACGGCGGCACTCGGCCTCTCCACCCTCATCGTGACCGGCGGGCTCGTGCTCGGGGGGCGCCTCAACTTCCAGTTCTTCCCGTCCATCGAGGCCGACTTCATGTACGCGTCGGTGACGATGCCGCAGGGCACCCCCGTCGCGACCACGTCGCGGGCCATCACCAGGCTCGAAGAGGGCGCGGCCCGGCTGCGCGCCCGGCTGCAGCAGGAGACGGGCGTCGACTACTTCCGGCACGTGTCGGCCACGATCGGCGACCAGCCGATGCTCGGTGCCGGCGACGTGCCGTCGGGCCCGACCGAGAGCGTGGCCGGCTCGAACGTGGGCGAGGTGACGATAGAGCTGCTGCCGGCGGAGACGCGCGACCTGACGAGCGAGCAGCTCGGCAACCTGTGGCGCGAGGTCACGGGCCCGATTCCGGAGGCGGTCGACGTCAACTTCTCGATGTCGATCATGGACCCCGGCGACGACGTCGACGTGCAGCTCTCGGGGGCCGACCTCGACGGGCTGCGGGCCGCCGCCGACGCCGTCAAGGTGCGCCTGACCGAGTACGCCGGCCTCTACGACATCTCGGACTCGTTCCGCGCCGGCAAGCAGGAGATGCAGCTCGGCATCAGGCCGGCGGCGGAGACGCTCGGGCTGACCCTGCAGGACCTCGGCCGCCAGGTGCGCCAGGCCTTCTACGGCGAGGAGGCGCAACGCATCCAGCGTGGGCGCGACGACATCCGCGTGATGGTGCGCTACCCCGAGGACGACCGCCGGTCGCTCGGCACCCTGGAGGACATGCGCATCCGCACCCCGAACGGCGGCGAGGTGCCGTTCGGCCAGGTCGCGGTGGTCGAGCCGGGCCGCGGGTTCGCGTCCATCAGGCGGGTGAACCGCAACCGGGCGGTCAACGTGACCGCCGCCGTCGACCCCACGATCACGTCGGCCGCCGCCGTCATCGCGGACCTCGAGAGCCGCATCCTCCCGGAGGTGCTCGCCGGCCACCCGGGGGTGTTCTACACCTTCGAGGGCGCCCAGGCCGAGGAGGCCGAGACCGTCGGCGGCCTCCAGCAGGGGTTCCTCCTCGCGGTGCTGATGATCTTCGCCCTCCTCGCGATCCCGCTACGGTCTTACGTGCAGCCCCTGATCATCATGGCGGCCATTCCCTTCGGCCTCGTGGGCGCCATCTGGGGGCACGTCGTGATGGGTCTCGACGTGACGATGATGTCGATGTTCGGCCTCGTCGCCCTGACCGGCGTCGTCGTCAACGACAGCCTCGTGATGGTCGACTTCATCAACCGCGCCCGGAAGGTCCACACCGACGTCGGGGCCAAGGTGCGCCAGGCCGGCGGGCAGCCGCGGGACCGCCACGCCTTCGAGTCGGCCGGCCTGCAGCTCGCCATCCGCGAGGCGGGCGGCAACCGGTTCCGGCCGATCCTGCTCACGTCGCTGACGACGTTCTTCGGCCTCGCGCCGCTGATGCTGGATCGCAGCATGCAGGCGGCGTTCCTGGTGCCGATGGCGGTGTCGCTGGCCTTCGGGGTGCTGTTCGCCACCTTCATCACGCTGATCCTGGTGCCGGTCTCGTACCTGATCCTCGACGACGTGCAGCGGACGCTGCGGCGGCTGTTCGGGTCGGGGGAGCCGGGCGAGCGGCCGGAGACGATAGACGCGGGCCCGTCGGCTGTCGTGACGACCACACCCGCCGCGTCCTGATTACAAGGACCGGATGTTCGCACTTCCTTGACCCGCATCCCACGCGCGCCAAACCGACAATGGCTGACGACCTGACCTTCCGGCTGACCCTCGCCTTCGGGATGGCTGCCTTCCTGCCGGTCGCGCTCTCTATCACCGGATCCGGTCGCAGGCGGGCGGCGAGAAGCTCGATCGGGTTGATGCGGATCCTTCCGCGAGGTCATCGTCATCGTGTCTCCTTGCCGCGCCGCCGCGAACCGGGGATCCGTCCGGGTCGAGCCCGGGCACGTCCAATGGCGTCGCCCGCCCGTTCGCACCCGGCGCCCTTCCTGCGCGCCGGGTGCCGCCGCCGGTACTACGGCGTGAAGGTCGGCGGGCAGCGCAAGGTCGAGGTGCCGCCACCCGCCCGCGGGTACTACCAGCGCTCGGCCGCCTGCATCAGTACCCACTAGGACAGGAGCTGTGGATCAAGCGCATGCGCGGACCCGGCGCCTGGACCGCGATGGCGTCCCTTCGCTTGCACGTCACGACGTTCACTGCCTACACTTGTGCGCAGGGCGAGCGTCGTCACGCGTGCTCGGTGCGGTGGGTTCCTCTCTGGAACCAGGCGCTCGACCATGGCCCGCCGGGTGCTGCCACACCCGGCCGGCCGCTTCGCCGCCACCGGCATCATGCCTCCGGCCAGACATGCTGAAGCCAAGCAGGGCGTGCGCGTGGGCGATGAAGTCGAAGCCGCTTCGGACCCCTGTGCGGTAGTGGATTGATGACGATTGTAGAGCGCATGAAATCGCGTTGGGGGGTCGGACCCGGCGGTGTGGTCGCCATTCTCGTGGCGTTCTCGCTCGCCGGCATGACCACCCTTCGGCTGAAGGGCCCGGTGATGGGGCTGATGTTCTCCGATGCCACGCCGGGGTGGCTGCAGTGGGCGATCTATCTGGTCGTCATGCTGCCCATCTATCAGGTCCTGCTGCTCGGGTACGGCACCCTCCTCGGACAGTTCGACTTCTTCTGGAGCAAGATGAAGGCCGTCGGCCGCCTGGTGAGCGGCCGCGCGGTGAGGACGTCGAACTGATCCATGGGCTGTTCGTCCCCACCCGGTCCCGGACATCCTCGGTTCGACCGGCCGGCATGCCTCATCGTTGAAATCCTGCCCGTTCCTGTCCTCGAGACGGCACTCCGAACGTCATGCCGACTCCCGGTCCGCGCCCCTGGCTATCTCGGTCCCGCCGAAGAAATGAGACGAGTCGCAGTTTTGTGTTGACGGCGGGTTGACGGGCCTGTATAGTTGCGCCCGAAAGTTGAGATCAGTCTCAACTTCAGCGGTGGGGCTGGCCGTCGGCCGGCCGAAGCGGAAAGAAGGCCCGCGGGTGCGGCAACACCCTGCGGGCCCGGCTGAACGTCACGCACCGCCACCCCTTCAGCAAAGTCGCGGCTTTGGCGTGTCCAGCAAAGTCATTATAGGGCGACGGTCGGGGTATGCAACCGGCGGAGGAGACATGCCCATGACGAACGACCGTCGCCGACTCATCGAGTACGTGCTCATCGTGACCATGCTCTGCGGCACCGCCGCCACCGCGTCGGGGCAGGGGGCCTCGGCCGAGGCCGGGCGGACGGGCCCGGCCGGGGCCGGAGCTCCGGCCGCCGTCGTGGGCGCGCCAGGGGCCGCGGAGGCCGTCGCGGATCCTGAAGCCGAGACCGACCCCGAGGCCGGGAAGCCCGAGGAGGCCGAGACGGCAGAGCTGGAGCAGGAGGCCGACATCGCCGAGCTCGAGCGGCGCATCGACGTGCTCGCCGAGGAGATCGAGCGGCTGCGCAGCGGCGAGGACGACGAGCGCCTGGACATCGACGAGGCGCGGCGGTTGGGGCTGGCTCCCTCGGCCGCCGCCGCCTATGCCATCGACCGCGGCGTGTCCATCGCCGGGTACGGCGAGATGCTGCTCGAGAACTACGCCGACGTGAACCAGGGCGGGAGCCCCACCGGCAGGACGACGCAGTTCGACTATCTGCGGGCCATCCTCTACGCGGGCTACCGGTTCAGCGACAGGCTCCTGTTCAACTCCGAGATCGAGGTCGAGCACGCCAAGGAGATCTTCGTCGAGTTCGCCTACGTCGACTACCAGGCGACCGAGAGCTTCGGGCTGCGGGGCGGCCTCCTGCTGGTTCCGATGGGGCTGGTGAACGAGTTCCATGAGCCGACGGTGTTCCTGGGGGCGGAGAGGCCGGTCACCGAGAGCAGGATCATCCCGTCGACTTGGCGCGAGAACGGCGGGGGCTTCTACGGCGCCTTCGACCAGGTGTCGTTCCGGGCCTACGTCCTCAACGGCTTCGACGGGTCGGCTTTCTCGTCGGGCGGATTGCGCGGCGGCCGCCAGAAGGGCGGCAAGGCCAAGTCGACGAGCATGGCGTTCACCGGGCGCCTCGACGTCACCCCCACGCCGGGGGTCTTCTTCGGGGCCAGCTTCTACACCGGTGATTCCGGGCAGGGCGAGATCGTCGTCGACGGCACCGAGTACGGCATCGGGACCACCGTCTTCGACGTGCACGGCCAGGCGCAGGTGCGCGGATTCGACCTGCGGGCGCTCATGGCGCGCGCCAGCCTCTCCGACGCGGCCATGCTCAACATGGCGCTGGGGAAGAGCGGCGGCAGCGGCGTGGGCTCGGGGCTGGCGGGCCAGTACGTCCAGATCGGCTACGACCTGCTGTCCCAGGTCCGGGAGGCCGGAGGCGTAGGCCTGACGCCCTACGTGCGCTACGAGCAGGTCGACACGCAGGCCGAGATGCCGGCCGGGTTCGAGCGCAGCCTCTCGACCGACAACACGTACCTGACGTTCGGCATCGAGCTGAAGCCCGACCCGGGCGTTGTCCTCAAGATCGACCATGCCTGGGTGAGCAACGACGCGAGCTCCGGAGTCAACCAGTTCAACATCAACCTGGGTTACGCGTTCTGAGGTGGCCGTGTGCGGCGGTGGACGTTTCCTGCCGCTCGCGCGCTCGGCCGGAGAGCGGCGGCTTCCCGCGGTGCGCGGGAGGCGCGCGAGGTGACGATGCGATTACGCCTGGCGGGCGGAATGACGTTGGCGATGCTGTTGGCGGCCGTCGCGGGGCCGTCCGCGCAGGGCGGCCGCATCACGCGCGAGGAGGCCCTGGCCGCCGTCTTTCCCGGCGCCGAGGTGGCGGCCGAGCGCGTCTTCCTGACCCGGGCCCAGCGCCGCGCGATCGGCGAGCTGGCCCGGGTCGACGACGTGAGCGGCCTCGTCGCGCGTTACGTGGCGACGAGGGGCGGGACCGTTCTTGGGCGGGCGTACGTCGACACGCACGTCGTGCGCACGAAGCGTGAGAGCCTGCTGATCTCGCTCCACGCGGACGGCACGGTGAAGCGCATCGACGTCACCGCGTTCCTCGAGCCCATCGAGTATCTGCCGTCCCGGCGGTGGCTCGCGCAGTACGACGATCGTCCGCTCGACGACGACCTGGCGCTGCGCCGGGCGATCCGGACCATTGCCGGCGCGACGCTGTCGGGGGTCGCCACGAACGCGGCCGTGCGGCGCGTGCTGGCCACCGACCAGGTGCTGGCGCGCACCGCGGCCGAGTGATCGGTCATGCGCAGCCCGGCGAAGCACGACGCGGCGGACCACCCTCGGCCCGCCGCACCGCGCCCGGTCGTCACCATGGCGATGACGTGGTGGGAGAAGTGGGCGTTCAACCTCCTTCACGCCGCGGTCGCGGTTACCGGCACCGCCTACTTCTGCATGAAGTACCTGGTCACCCCGACCGATCCCTTCGCGGTCGTCAACCATCCCTGGCAGCCATCCATGCTCGCCTGGCACATCGTGGCCGCGCCGTTCCTCGTCGTCTTCTTCGGCATGCTCTTCCGCACCCACACCCTGCGCAAGCTCGTCTCGGCGAGCCCCCGGAACCGCCGGTCGGGGTGGACGTCGCTCATCGGCTTCTCCGTGATGGCGCTGACCGGCTATCTCATCCAGGTCACCGCGAGCTTGGCGTGGATCACGGCGTGGATCTGGATCCACGTCGCCGCGAGCGCCGTCTTCGTCGTCGGCTACACCACCCACATGGTCATCGGCTGGAGGCTGACCCGCGCGCCGGCCGTCCGTCCCGGCACGCTCCGCCCCGCCGCGCCCCTCGCCCCATGAGAGCCGCGACCGTCGCCGCGGCGGTCTGCCTGGCGTGCGGCGGGGTCGCGCTGACCGTTGCCCAGGCCCGGTGGCGCGTCTTTCCGACGGCCTCGGTTCTTCGGGCCGCGGAGGGAAGCGGCGCCGAGCGCGCGGTGACCGGCCTTCATTCCGCGAACGGTGTTTCCCGAACGACGGCCGCCCTTCCAGGCAGCGCATTCGGACTTGTCGCGAACGGTGTTTCAGGAACGGTGGCTTCCGTTCCAGGGGGCGCTTCGGGACTTCCCTCGAACGGTCCCTTGGCCTCCCCGTCAGGGAGCGCTTCCGGATTCCACCCCGCGCCGTGGCTCGCGGGGTCCCGAAGCGCGGGCGGCGTCGCCGAGGCCGGGCAGACGCCGGCCCCTCCGTTCCAGGTCGAGCGCACCGTCCACCTGATGGGGACCTGGGCGACCCTGGTCGCGCTGACCGCCGACCGGGGGGCGGGGCTGAGGGCGATCGAGCGGATGGTCGGCGTGATCGAGCACACCGAGGCGTCGCTGAGCACGTGGCGGGCCGACAGCGTCCTGAGCGCCCTGAACCGGCACCCGGTCGACGAAGCCTTCGGGCTGCCGCCGCCGCTGTGCGGTCTGTGGCCGCGGCTCGCGCGGTGGCATCGCCTGACCGGCGGCGCGTTCGACCCGGCCGTCGGTCGGCTCGTCGAGGCGTGGGGACTGCGGGCAGGCGGCGCCGTTCCGGCGCCTGACGCCCTGCGGGCGGCGCTCGCGGCGACCGGCTTCGCACGCTTCCGGTTCGACCCGGAGACCTGTCGCGTCACGCGTGTGGCCGACGCCACCCTCGATGCCGGGGCGTTCGGCAAGGGCGAGGCCCTGCGGCGGTTGATGGCCGTGTCCGGGGACGGCCGTGCGTGGATGGTCGACTTCGGCGGCCAGATCGCCGTGGGGGGAAGGCCGGCCCGCGAGGGCTGGCCGGTGGCTGTCGCCCATCCCGCCAGGCGGCATCAGCCGGCGCTGGAGCTCGTGCTCGCGGCCGGATCGCTCGCCACCAGCGGCGCCTCCGAGCGGACGTGGGTGGTCGAGGGCCGCCCGGTAGCGCACATCCTCGATCCGCGGACGGGACGACCGGTCCATCGTCCCGAGTCGGTGACCGTCTGGCACGCCGACCCGCTGACCGCCGACATCCTCTCGACGGCGCTGTACGTGATGGGGGCCGGCGAGGGCCTGGACTACGCCGAGCGGCGCGGGGTCGCGGCCCTGTTCCTGGCCGCTGGCCCCGATGGTGACGGCGGGAGGGTCACGTTTCGTGCCAGTCGGCAGTTCGAGACCCGGTTTCCGACCGTCACCGGAACGCCGGCCCGGTGATCGGCCCCACGATCCTCCCGCGGCGCCTCGGCGCACCCGGCCCGACGTGCTGTTCCTCACCGGATGCGCGAGCCTGTGAAACCCATGACACGCCTGGACTTCCTCCGGACCCCCGAGGTCGAGGAGATCGCTCTGCTTCCCCAGGCTGGTCTCTGCTCGCGCCGGTCGCGCGAGACCCTTGGCCTCCGGTGTGCTAGCATTGCTATGTATCGCACAGCGGAGGACTCGTGAGCAGATCCTCGTCACACCCGAGCACGGTCGCCGACAGAATCATGCGCGCGCTCGAGGATGCCCGATGGGACTGGCGAACCGTTGACGGCATCAGTCGCGAGACCGGAATCCCACGCGGAGACATTCGGCGTTTTCTGTCTCAAGCGGGCCGAACGGTAGTGAGATCGGTGGCGCGCGACCGACAGAGGCGTTCTCTCTTCACGACACGCAAGCGCTATCGCGAAGGCCATTCGCTGATGGAGCGGCTGCTGGATCACTACCGCAGCACCTCTACCTGACCGCGTCCATGGGCGGATGGGAGACTTTCGGCTTCGGGTGCCTGGGCGTGTTGCTGCTCAATGGCGTGCATGGGCTCGCGGCAACTCTCCAGGAGCCGGCGCCGTTGTGCGGCGCCTGCCGCTACGGCGCCCTGAACGCCCACAGCTCGCCGGGGAAACCCCCGCCGGCGATGGCCACCACCAGGTACTGCTCGCCGTCCACGACGTAGGTCATCGGCGACCCGGTGGCGGGGACCGGCAGCGGTACCGAGCCGACCTCCTCGCCCGTCGCCTTGTCGTAGGCCCGCAGGGCCGAGCCGCGGGTCCCGTCGGGGCCGGTGAAGAGGCCCCCGTCGCCGGCGATGACCAAGGTCTTCGTCACCAGGGTGCCGATGCGCTGGTTGGCGACCCCGGTGCGGGGGACGTCGATGCCTTCGAGCAGCGGGTGGTCGCGAATGTGGTCGGGGGTCTCGCCGTGCGCGACCTGCCAGACGATCTCGCCCGCGTTCAGGTCGATGGCGGTGATGCGGCCCCACGGCGGTTGGATGACGGGAATGCCCTCCACGTTGAGCGCGAAGCCGCTGCCGGCGCGCGTGCGCTGGCCGGCGGGAGGCCGGGGGCGGCCCATGATGTAGTCCATGTTCGAGCGCCGCGGGTCGCTGACGAGGCCGAGGGCGTGGACCTCGGTCTTCGAGTAGATGTAGAAGATGCCGGTCTCGGGGTCGAACGACCCGCCGGGCCAGTTCGAGCCGCCGGTCAGCGCGGGGACGTGCAGGGTGCCCAGCGTGCCCTCGTACGAGGCGACCGACGGCGGCGTGTAGAGCGGCCCGATGCGGTACGGCTCGATCGTCTCCAGGGCCCGCCGGCGCAGCTCGGGCGTGAAGTCGATGAGGTCGTCGACGCCGATGCCCTGGCGGTCGAACGGCGGGGGCTTCGTCGGGAACGGCTGGGTGGCCGCGGTCACCTCGCCGGGCACGTCCGACTGCGGTACCGGCCGCTCCTCGATGGGCCACACCGGCTCGCCGGTGGCGCGGTCGAGCACGTAGAGGAACGCCTGCTTGCTCGGCTGCGCGACGGCCCTGACCTCGCGTCCGTCGACGGTGACGTCGACGAGGATGGGGGCGTTGGCGAGGTCGAAGTCCCACACGTCGTGGTGAATCGTCTGGAAGTGCCAGACCCGTTCCCCGGTGTCGAGATCGAGCGCGACGATGCTGTTCGAGAACAGGTTGTCGCCGGGCCGGTGGCCGCCGTAGAGGTCGCCGGTCGGGGTCTCCACCGGCAGGTAGACGTAACCCAGCTCCGGATCGATGGTCATCTGGCCCCACACCCCGGTGTTGCCGGTGTAGCGCCACGAGTCGCCCAGCCACGTGTCGTTCCCGAACTCGTCGGCGCCGGGAATCGTGTGGAAGATCCACCTCCGCTCGCCGGTCCGGGCGTCGTAGCCGCGCACGTGACCGGTCGGCTTCTCCTTCGTGGCCGGGGCCACGCCCGCGAGGTGGGCGGCGCCGATGACGATGACCCCGTCGGCGATGACCGGGGCCGCGTGCAGCCCGATCTCGCCGGTGACGGGGTCGAGCTCCTGGTCGAGGCCCTGCTTCAGGTCGATCAGGCCGTTCTCGCCGAAGTCCGCCATCCGCCGGCCGGTGCGGGCGTTCAGCGCGATGAGGCGGTAGCCGGGGGTGACGTAGAAGATCACCCCGTCGCCCCCGTCGTCCCAGTACGTCAGGCCGCGCCCCGACAGCCGCCGCGGCGCCGCCGCGCCCCGCTCGCCCTCGTTGAGCCGGTGCACCCATAGCAGCTCGCCCGTCGCCGCGTCGAGGGCGACCGCGGCGCGGCGGGTGCCGGCCGTCGTGTAGAGCACGCCGTCGACCATGAGCGGGGTCGACTGGAAGACGTACTCGGGGCCCGGGCCGAGGTTCTCGGTACGGAACCGCCACGCCAGCTCCAGGTCGCCGAAGTTCTCCGCGCCGATCTGGTCGAGGGCGGCGTAGCGGGTGTGGCCGAGGTCGCCCCCGTAGGTGGGCCACTCGCCCCCGGGCGCCCCGTGCTGGGCCGCGGCGGGTGCGGCGGCCGTCATGGTCATCAGCAACGCAGTGCAGGCGATTGCACGTAGTGACATCGAGTCCTCCGGGTTGCGTCGACTGCGCGCCCGAACGGCGTCGCAGGGTGACGCCTGCACAGCGCCGTGGTCAGGGGAGCCAATGGCCGCGCCGTCCATGCCGGACATGAACGACCCGGACCGTCGACCCCTCGATGGTGAAGAAGATGCGCCAGCGGGTGCCTCGCCCGAACAGCAGTTGCCTCACCTCGCGATTCGAACGCCGCGCTCTCCGGCGCCACCGCGTGGGATTCCGGCAGAGTCTCGAGCTCGAGGATCCGTTCGCGGATTCCGTCGAGCCACGCCTCGGCGTAGCCGGGACGCTCTGTCTCGAGCCACTCGTACGCCTTCGAAATGTCGTTTGCCGGGGACGGCATGACGATGACCCGGTAGCGCTTCACTGGTCGTCCGGACCGCCCGCCAGCTTCGCGAAGAACGTCGATGCTTCGATGCCCTGCCCGTCGTCCGCTTGATCGAGACCCCGTCGAATGCCGGCGACGGCCTGCGCGTACTCGAACCGCTCGCTGACGTCCTGCCACGCTTCGGCGTCCATGACGACCAGCGCGGGCTTGCCGTTGACGGTCAGGACGGATGGCCGCCCGGTCTCCTTGAGACGGGACATGAAGCGGACGGTGTGGCGCTTGAACTCGGTCAGGGGTCGGATATCCTGGGTGATGTCCATTCTCGTCCTCGTTCTCGCCGCATCTTTCCCAAGGCGTACCAAGTGCATTCTACCGTGTGCGCGCGTTCCCGCATGGCTGGACCCTCCGGATCGAGGCTACGCTGGATCCTGTTCGGGTTGATCCTCCTGGGCCCCGTGGCGGCGGCAGCCCAGCCCGCCACGACCGTGACCGGCGTCGTCCTCGACGGGGTGACCGAGGTGCCGATCGCCGGGGCGCGCGTCGCCGCCGGCGACCGCGCGGCCGAGACCGACCCGGACGGGCGCTTCGAGATCGCCCTCGCCGGCGAGACGTCCGGCCTGCAATTCCAGGCCGACGGCTACCTCGAAACGGTGGTCGAGATCGACCGGTCGGCCGAGAGCGCCGCCCTCGAGGTGCGGCTCTTCCCCGAGACGTTCGCCGAGACGGTGGAGGTCGTGTCGGAGATGGCGGTGCAGGAGCGGCCGTCCGCCACGCCGGTGACCCCCGAGGCGGTCTTCCGGGCCCCCGGCAGCATCGACAACGTCTTCCGCACCCTCGACACCCTCGCCGGGGTGGCGTCGACCGACGACTTCGGCAGCCGGCTCGCGGTGCGCGGCGGCACGCCGGATCAGAACCTGACGGTCATGGACGGCATCGAGGTGCACAACCCCTACCGGCTGTTCGGCATCGCCAGCGCCTTCAATCCCGAGACGGTCGAGAGCTTCGAGCTCACCGCGGGCGGGTTCGGGGCCGCGTACGGCGACCGGCTGTCGTCGATCCTCGTGGTCGACAACCGGGCGGGCCGGCCCGGGTTCCAGGGCTCGACCGCGGCCAGCATCACCGACGCCAACCTCGTGCTCGAGGGGAGCACCCCGGTCGGCGCCGACGGCACGTGGCTGCTGAGCGCCCGGCGCACCTACTACGACCTCGTGGCGGGGCGTATCGCCGATCAGAACTTCCCGTCGTTCGCCGACCTCCAGTTGCAGGCGGGGTGGGATCTCGGACCCGGGCACCGGCTCACCCTGACCGGGCTCCGCAGCGTGGAGGACGCCGATCTCTCGTTCGACTTCGAAGACGCGGACGAACGCGCGACGTTGGGTTCGGACGTCATCAACGGGCTGGCGTCGGCCCGGTTCGACGCGGTGCTGGGTCCGCGGGCGACGGCCACGACCACCGTGTCGTGGTACCGCAACCGCGAGTCGCTGCGCTTCGACGGGGAGATCCGCGCCGCCACGCGTTCCAACGCCCCCGACGACGACGTCGCGTTCGCCCGCTCGACCGTCGCGTTCGAGCGCGCCATCGTCGTTGCCGACCGCTCTCTGCGGCAGGACGTGAGCGTGCAGGTCACGCCGCGGCACCTCCTGAACGCCGGCGTCGAGCTGCACCGCCTGGAGACCGGCTACCGGTGGCTGATCGCCGGCGACCGGAACGACACGCAGGCGAACGCGTCGAGCGTGCAGGGGGGCGCGGCCCTGCCCGACGACCTCGATTCCGTCCTCGGCGGCACCCGCGGCGGCCTCTGGCTTCAGGACACCTGGACCCCGTCCGAGCGCACGTCGTTCGAGCCGGGGCTGCGCCTGGACTGGAGCACCATCAACGGCGGCGCCACCGTCTCGCCGCGGTTGGCCGCGAGCTACGCGCTCGGGGGCGGGGCGCGGCTGCGGGCGGCGGGGGGGCTGTACACGCAGAGCCCCGGATACGAGAAGCTGACCCAGTCCGACTACTTCGTCGACCTGTCCGGCGCGCGCGAGCTGGGGCTGCGCCACGAGCGGGCGACCCACCTCGTGCTGGGCCTGGAGCAGGACCTCGGCCCCGACCTGACGGCGCGGGTCGAGGGGTACTACAAGCGGTTCGACGACCTCCTCGTCGGCCGCCTGGAGACAGAGGCGGAACTGGCGGTGCGGGTGGGGCGGTACGACTTCCCCGAGGCCCTGCGCGAGAGCGTGCCCGCCGCCCCCATCATCCTCAGCGCGCCCACCAACGACGCGGCCGGCGACGCGTGGGGGCTCGACGTCTTCCTGGCCCACGGCAACCCCGCCGCCCGGCTCACGGGGTGGGTGTCGTACGCGTGGGGCCGCGCCGAGCGCGAGAGCTACGGCCGCCGCTACGCGTTCGAGTACGACCGGCCCCACGCGTTCAACGCGGTCGGCCGCTACCGGCTGACCAGCCGCTGGGACCTCGCCGCCACGGTGCGCCTCGCCAGCGGCTTCTCCCACACCCCGGCCCTGGGGCTGCGGGTGGCCTCGGTCGAGGACGACCGCGGCCGGCTCGTGCCCGCCACCGACGCCGCGGGCAACCTGCAGTACACCGTCGACTACGGCGGGGTCGAGAACCTGAATTCGGCCCGGTTGCCGTACTACGCGCGCGTCGATTTCCGCGCCACCTACCAGCGCGGCGGCGCCGACGGCGGGTGGTCGCTCTACGTCGAGGTCATCAACCTGCTCGGGCGCGACAACGCCATCACCCTCGAGCCGCGGCTGCAGCACGACCCCGGCGCCGATCTGCCGCGCCTGAACGAGGTGCCCTCGCAGGGGTTCCCCCGGGTCCCGACCTTCGGGCTGCGCTTCCGGTTCTAGCCGCGGACCGCTCCCGAGGGGGTGCGGACGCGCTTCGCCCTGCGCCTTCATGCTCCGTTGCGCGTCGACGCGCGAGCGTCGTTCGGGGCATGATGGTATGAGGCGACGGACTCGGGACAAGGAGAGCACCATCCGAAAGAAGCTGGATTACCGCGTCGAGGGCCTCGACTGCAACGAGGAGGCCACCCTGTTGCGCGACGCGCTCGCGGACCGCGAGGGCGTCCGCGAGGTGTCGTTCCACGTCGTCGACGGCCGCATGACCGTCGACGCCGACACGGACGTCTTCGGTCCCGGGCAGGTGACCGAGGCGGTCTCCCGGCTGGGGATGCGGGCCACGCCGTGGGACGCGGCGCCGCGGGTCGAGTCGTGGTGGGAGGCGCACGGCCGCCACGCGCTGGTGGCGGCCAGCGGGCTTGCGCTCGTCGCCGGCCTCGTCCTGCACGTCGCGGTGGCGGGGGGCGGCGTGGTCGAGACCCTGCTGGGGCACGCGCACGGGGCGCACGGCGTCGACGGGCCCGTGGTGGTGCTGCTGCTCGCCGGCATCGTCGCGGGGCTCTTTCCCTCGGCGCCGAAGGCGGTGGCGTCGCTGGCCCGCCTGCGCCCCGACATGAACGCGCTGGTGCTGGTTTCGGTCACCGGCGCCGTGTTCCTGGCGGA
This sequence comes from Vicinamibacterales bacterium, assembly GCA_965207675.1. Classification (GTDB taxonomy): domain Bacteria; phylum Acidobacteriota; class Vicinamibacteria; order Vicinamibacterales; family UBA8438; genus JAJEEA01. The sequence goes on along the minus strand of CBDBMY010000009.1, from coordinate 370,006 downwards.
GTGGGCGGAAGCCGCGGTGCTCGCCTTCCTCTACGGGCTGTCGGGGGTGATCGAGAGCTGGAGCGCGCGGCGGGCGCGCAACGCCATCGGCTCGCTGCTGCGGCTCGCCCCGGCGACGGCGGCGGTGGTGCACGGCGACCACGAGCACCGGACGCCGGTCGACCGCATCGCGGTGGGGGCGCACGTACGGGTGCGGCCGGGCGAGCGCATTCCGTGCGACGGCGAGGTGACCGACGGCAGCTCCTACGTCGATCAGGCGCTGGTCACGGGTGAATCGGTGCCAGCCTGGAAGACGGCCGGAGACGACGTGTTCGCGGGTACCGTGAACGGCCACGGCGTGGTCGAGCTGCGCACCACGCGGGCCGCGTCGGACACGATGCTGGCCCGCATCACCCGCATGGTCGGCGAGAGCCACCACCACCGGGCGCCGACCGAGCGCTTCATCGACCACTTCGCCCGCTACTACACGCCGCTGATGTTCGCGGTGGCGCTCGCGGTCGGGGTGGTCCCCCCGCTGCTGTTCGGCGGCGACTGGGAGCGGTGGTTCTACCAGGCGATGCTCATCCTGCTGATCTCGTGCCCCTGCGGGCTCGTGATCTCGACGCCGGTGACGATTGCCGCGGCCATCGCGTCGGCCACGCGGCACGGCGTGCTGATCAAGGGCGGCTCGCACCTCGAGGAGCTGGGGCGCCTGCGCGCGGTGGCGTTCGACAAGACCGGCATCGTCACCCGCGGCGAGCCGGAGGTCCGCGAGCTGCGGCCGGTGAACGGCCGCTCCGAGCAGGAGGTGCTGGCTCGCCTGCTGTCCGTCGAGCTGCGCAGCGAGCACCCCCTGTCGCGCGCCGTCGTCCGCTACGGGCGCGAGCGCGGGGTCGAGCCGGCCGACCTGACCGACTTCACGGCCGTCGAGGGGCGCGGGGCGGAAGCGCGGATCGACGGCCGGCGGTTCTGGGTCGGGAGCACGCGCTTCGCCCGGGAGCAGGCGGCGATCGAGACGTTCGAGCCGCAGCTCGCCGAGATGCAGCGGGCCGACGAGACGGTGGTCGTGTGCGGGGCCGGGGACGATGTCTGGGCGCTCGTTGCGTTGACGGACCCGGTGCGCGCGGAAGCGCCGGCCACCGTGGCGCAGATCTACCGCCAGGGGCTCCGATCGGCCCTGCTCACGGGCGACAACGCCGCGACCGCCCGCAGCGTCGGCGCCCGCGTGGGGGTGACGGACGTGCGGGCCGAGCTGCTGCCCGACGGCAAGGCCGAGGCGATCGACGAGCTCATCGCGCGCCACGGCCCGACCGCGATGGTCGGCGACGGCATCAACGACAGCCAGGCCCTGCTTCGCGCCTCGGTCGGCGTCGCGATGGGCGGCAACGCCACCGACGTCGCGGCCGAGTCGGCCGACGTCGTGCTGATGCAGGACGACCTGCGCAAGCTCCCGTTCGTGGTGGATCACGCGCGGCGAGCCCGGCGGGTCATCATCGAGAACATCACCGTCGCCCTCGGCGCCAAGGCGGTGTTCCTCGCGTTCATGGCCTTCGGGGCCGCCACCCTCTGGATGGCGGTGGCCGCCGACATGGGCGCGTCGCTGCTCGTCACGTTCAACGGCCTGCGCATGCTGCGGCCGGCCGGCGTGCCGGGCGGGCCGGCCTCGGAGCCGGCGCTGGCCGGCGCCGGGCAGGAGACGTAGCGGCCTTCCGGCCCGGCCTCGCCCTTCGACCCGCGCCCGTTCCGGCAAGTCCGGAGTTGGAAGCCGGCAGGTCAGCGGCTTTTCGTCGCACTGGTTTCGTTCATGCCCGAGCACGACCGAGGTGTCATCGTGCTCGCCGACGCCCCGGCTCGGCCGGACGGTCGCGGTCGCACCGCCGACTTGAAAACGGCCCTGCCGCGGGCGATCATGGGCGCAGCCGGTCACCCGCGGACCCCGGGAGGAACCAGATGCGCCACGCCACTCTCGCCGTGCCGGTCGCGGTCGTCGCGTTCGGGTTGCTGGCGCCGGTCTCCGCCGGCGCGCAGGCCCCGGTCCGGAGCAGCCCGGACGGGGCGGCGGAGCAGGCGTTGCCCCGCATGCCCGACGGCACGCCCGATCTCCAGGGCTACTGGACGACCCAGACGTTCACCCCGCTCGAGCGGCCCGAGCACCTGGCCGACCGGGAATCGTTCACCGAGGAGGAGTGGGCCCGGCTGCAGGAGACGCTCACTGCGGAGGGCGTCGATCCGTCCGCGCGCGAGATCCTCACCCTGATCGACATCGACGACCGCGAGGAGCTCGAGCGCTACAAGTTCCAGGGCAACCGCACGCGGGACGAGCGCCATCACATCCACTACGACAACGAGATCTGGCTGCGGACGCCGGTCCCCAAGGGGTTGTCGAGTCGGCGAACCTCATTGATCACCCATCCGCGGAACGGCCGGTTCCCGCCGCTCACGGCGGAGGCCGCGGCGCGCAGGGCGGCCGACGCGGCCGCGCAGGCGCTCCCGAGCGCGTTCGACAGCCACGAGACCCGGCCCCTGTCGGAGCGCTGCATCGCGTGGTCGCACGAGGGCCCGCCCATGATGCCGCCGTCCTACAACGACATTCACCAGATTCTCCAGACGCCTGACCACGTCGTGGTGTTCTCCGAGATGGCCAACAATCCCCCGCGCATCATCCCCCTCGACGGGCGCCCGCACGTCCCCGACGCGATTCGGCAGTTTCCCGGCGACTCGCGCGGCCGCTGGGACGGGGACACGCTGGTCGTCGAAACCCGCAACTACGCCGAGCGGCGACGCTTCCGCGGATCGGGCGCCGGCCTCCACGTCGTGGAGCGCTTCACCCGCACCGGCGCCGACCGGATTCGCTACGAGTTCACGGTCACCGATGCGGCGACGTGGACGAGCGAGTGGAGCGCGGAGATTCCCATGGTCAGGACGGAGGGTCCGCTGTTCGAGTACGGCTGCCACGAGGGCAACCACGACATTCGCCACATCCTCGAGATCCACCGCAACCTGGAACGCCAGGCGGCAGGCGAGACCTCGGGGACGGACGATCGATAGAGCTCGGACCGCCCCGGCGGTGACGGGCGCCGATTCCGGAGGAGGCAAGCATGGGTTCAGCTCGACCGGCGCTGGTACGGACGTGCCGGGCGGCGTTGGCGTGCGCGGCGATCGTCGCCGCGGCCGAAGCGCCCGGGCAGGCGCAGGGCGGGGAGTTCGTCCCGGTCACCGATGCGATGCTGCAGGATCCCGATCCGGCGGACTGGCTGATGTGGCGGCGGACGCTCGACGGGTGGGGCTACAGCCCGCTCGACTCGATCACGCGCGAGAACGTCGGCGACCTGCGCATGGTCTGGTCGCGCGCGCTGAACGCCGGCACGCAGGAGGGGACGCCGCTCGCCTACGGCGGCGTGCTCTACATGCCGAACCCGTTCGACGTCATCCAGGCCATCGACGCGGTGACCGGCGACCTGGTCTGGGAGTACCGCCGCGACCTCCCGGACGACCTCGACGACTACCTCTTCGCGGTGGCCACCAACCGCAACATCGCCATCCACGGCAACCTCGTCATCGACAACAGCGCCGACGGCTACGTCTACGCGCTCGATGCGACGACGGGCGATCTGGCGTGGGAGACCGAGATCCTCGACTACCGTACGCAGCCGGCCAACCAGACGTCCGGCCCCATCGTCGCCGACGGCCGGGTGGTCTCGGGGCGCAGCTGCATGCCGCTGGGCGGTCCCGACGCCTGCGTCATCACCGCCCACGACGCGGCGACGGGGGCGGAGCTGTGGCGCAGGCGGCTGATCCCCGGCCCCGGCGAGCCCGGCGACGAGACCTGGGGTGGCGTGCCGTTCGAGCAGCGCGCGCACGTGGGCTCGTGGATGGTGCCCAGCTACGACGCGGCGCTCGACCTCGTCTACGTCGGCACGTCGGTCACCTCGCCGGCCCCGAAGTTCCTGCTCGGCGGCGCCGACAACGCGCACCTGTACCACAACTCGACCCTCGCCCTCGACGGCGCCACCGGCGAGATCCGCTGGTACTACCAGCATCTGAACGACCACTGGGATCTCGACCACCCGTTCGAGCGCCTCCTGGTCGACACCGCGGTGGCGCCGGATGCCGCTGCCGTGAGCTGGATCAACCCGCGGCTCCGCCCCGGCGAGGAGCGGAGGGTCGTCACCGGGATTCCCGGCAAGACCGGGGTGGTCTATACGCTCGACCGCGAGACCGGCGAGTTCCTGTGGGCGACGCCGACCATCACCCAGAACGTCATCAGCGACATCGACGGCGCGACGGGCGAGGTGCAGGAGAACTCGGAGCTCGTCTTCACGGGCATCGGACAGGAGGTGCTCGCCTGCCCGACCTGGCTCGGCGGCAAGGACTGGGAGGCGGGTGCGTACAGCCCGCTGACCAACACCATGTACTTCCCGCTCCGCAACGCCTGCGCGCGGATGCTGGCGACGCCGGCGCGGGACGACGACCTCGGGGCCCGGCTGTACTCGCTGGCCGTGCGCAACCAGTTCGCCCCCGGCTTCGACCAGCTCGGCACGGTGCGCGCCATCTCGGCCGAGACCGGGGAGACCGTGTGGCAGCACGACCAGCGGGCGATGACGATGTCGCTCGTCGCCACCGGCGGCGGCCTCGTCTTCGGCGGCGACGCGAACGGGCGCTTCCGGGCCTTCGACCACGAGACGGGCGAGGTCCTCTGGGAGATCAACCTCGGCTCGCCGGTCACCGGCTTTCCGATCACGTACGCCGTCGACGGCCGCCAGTACGTCGCGGTGAGCACCGGCATCGCCGGCACGTCGGCCGGCCTGTCCGTGCTGACCCCCGAGCTGCGCCCGAGCCTGGGCAACAACCTCTTCGTGTTCAGCTTGCCGTAGGTGGTGTCTTGGCTGACGGTCGAGGAGGACTGACCGACCGTACCGGGGCGATAGAATCGTCACAGGAGTCGACATGAGCGAAGCAGTCGCCGCGACCCTGCGGCGGGACCCGGGCGAGCGCCGGCGGGCGACCTACCAGGACGTGCTCGATGCCCCCCCCCATCGGGTCGCCGAGGTCGTTGACGGCGTGCTCCACACGAGCCCTCGGCCGGCCATGCGCCACGCGCACGCCAGCTCGTCGCTGGGCTCGAAGATCGGCGGTCCTTTCCACCACGACGCGGGTGGCCCCGGGGGCTGGTGGATCATCGACGAGCCGGAGCTGCATCTGGGCGACGACATCCTCGTGCCCGACCTCGCCGGTTGGCGGCGGGAGCGGATGCCCGTCTTCCCCGACGCGCCGTACGCCACGCTGGCCCCCGACTGGGTGTGCGAAGTGCTCTCGCCTTCGACCCGCAAGCTCGACCTCCACGGCAAGCGCGCCGCCTACGGGCGCGAACGGGTGGGTCATCTGTGGCTCGTCGACCCGGCCGACCGCACCCTGGAGGCCTTCGAGCTGCGCGAGGGCGAATGGGTGCTGATCGCCACCGCACAGGACGACGCCCCCATCCGCATCCGCCCCTTCGACGCCGTCACCTTCAGCCTCGGCGATCTCTGGCCGCCGACAGTCGCCCCGGCCGAGTAGGTCGACGGGGTTCCGACCCGATGCTCGACACGCATGCGACTTGCCCCGGATGCTGACCGGCACCGGCCTCGCGCAGGCGGCAGGTCCATCATCGACCTCCTCCGCCCGTTCCTGCCGCGACGCCGACGGCCGCCGGCTACTGCGACCCGCCGCCCTCGGCCGCCTCGCGCGCCTCCATGGCGCGCGCTCCCGAGAGCGAGCTGGCCATCGAGTAGTTGCCCTCGTGGCAGGCGTACTCGTACAGCGGCTCGTCGGTGCGGCCCATCAGCACCTGCGCGGTCCACGGCCGCGTCCAGCTCGTCGGGTCGTCCACCGTGAACTCGTAGACCAGGGTGTCGGCGTCCGCCCGCGTGAAGCGCTCCACCAGGTGCAGGTTGGCGCTCGAGCCCCCCAGCGACGTCTCTCCGAGGAAGTTCCGCGTCTCGACGACGAGGGTGTCGCCCTCCCACCGGGCCCGCGAGTCGCCGACCCACTGCCGTAGCCGTTCCGGCAGGTGGGGGCGCCCGTCGAGGGGGACGATGCGCGCGTTGTGCACCATCTCGTTCAGGATGACCACGTGGTCGGCGGTCTGGAAGAGCTGCACGTTGTTGTTGTAGGCGCTCGGGGTCATCGGCGGCCCCGAGTTGAACCCGAGGAGGCAGCGTTCCGAGAACCCGCGGTCCTCGGGCCCGTGGGCGTGCCGGTTGCGCAGGGCGCGGCGCGCCTCGGCCCGCTCCTCGACCACCGGGAGCGTAGGAGGAATGCGCCCGTCCGGCGGATCGATCACCAGCGACGTCCGCTGCTCGGACAGCGTGTGCCCATGCTCGAACCAGATTCGGACCGAGTACCCGAGACGGGCGCCCAGCGGGGCGTCCTCGCGTTCCGACTCGTTGGCGGCGCGCCGCTCCGCGAGCCGCTGCTCCCACGTGGCGGCTTCCTCCGCCGTCAGCGTCGCCTGCTCGGCGAGGTCGTCGGGCCGCTCCATGGGCGTTGCGGTCGAGAAGTTCCAGACGCCCTGGAGGTCGGGGTGGCCGTCGGCGGTCCTCGCCGGCGGGGCCTGCGCGGCGGCGCCGGCCGGCGGCAGCGCGAGCGCGGCGGAGGCGAGCAAGAGGACGCCGGCGGACTTCGGCAATCGACGGCACATGGGCAACCTCCTCGGAGTCATGGGAGAGTCCTGGCGATCCGGAATCCGATCCCGCCATCGTTCCGGTTGGGACCGGCCCAAGATCGCGAATCCGGGCGCAACTGCCAGTCCGCGGTCAGCCAGCCGCCCCCACGCATCACCCTTCGGTTGCAGTCCCCGTCCCAGCAGTCGTCCGTCCATTCCCAGAGATTCCCGACCATGTCGAAGAGGCCGGCGTCGCTCGGCGTGTAGGAGCCGACCGCGCAGGTTCCGCCCGAATTGCGGACGCGCTGATTGCATCCCCTGGGGCTGGCGGCCGCGGCGCGGTCCCATTCCGCATCGGTCGGCAGACGGTACTGGTGGCCCGTCTTCAGCGACAGCCATCTTGCGTACGCCTGCGCCTCGTACCAGCTCACGCACGCCACCGGATGGTCCTCCGTCTGCGGGTACCCAGGGTGCCGCCAAGTGAAGGCACGGGCGGTCGCGTCGGTCGAATTACTCTGACTACCGGCGCGGATGCACCCCGTCTCGGGGACACCGGGCACCGCCTCGGCGAAGGCGCGGTACTCCTCCAGGGTCACCTCGTACCGGCCGAGGGCCACGTCCGCCTCGGTTAGGGCTACCATCTCCGGGCAGATGTCGCAGTCCCGGAACGCCTCCCCCGGCGCCTGCGCGCCGGCCGGAGCCGCCGCCAGCACCGCGCACACGACGAGGCTTCCGCGCGGGTTCCAGTCGGTCATCAACCACCTCCAGCGGACGTCCAGCCGCAAAAGAGCACTTCTTTCCTTATAGCACGGGCACGGACCAGCGGGCGCATGGGGCTAGACGTTCGCACACATGACAAGCCACCTACGGCGCCTACGGGAGAAGCTCCGTACGATGGGCGGCGCCGATCCTCTGCGCGGAATGCGCCGGCACCGCGGCTGCCTCCGCGAACTCGCGCCAGCGTGACACGGCTCCCTGGACATCGCGCAGGATTGCGGTGGCCCGGCCGCGCTTCAGGCTGGCGTTCCGGGCGCAAGCCACGAAGTCGTCGACCTCGAAACCGTCGCGCTTGCCGTTCAGGGTCATCTGGTGGGCGCCGGTCCGGCGGCCCTGCGGGTTGTAGCTGTAGGTCATGTCGAACGCTGGCGAGAGCCACCAGCGGCCCGAGCGGTCCATCAGGAAGGCGATGTTCTTGACGTGATCGTCCTGATTGCGGGCAACGATGTTGAAGGCCATGCGCCGGAACTGCTCTTCCGCCGCGTCCTTGCCGAGCCCGAGCCGGTCGATGACGCGCAGGGCCTGTTCGTAGGAGTACGCGCCCGGTTGGTTGAAGTCGTAGTGGGCCAGGGCACCCAACGACTGCATGTGGATCTTGCGGCCCGTGTCCGTGCGATCGAAGCGCCTGGTCATGAAGTGGCGGCGGCCGTTCTCATGCAGGATCCGGCATTCGGTCATCTGGATGCCGGCCGCCCGCGCCATGGCGTGATACGCGTATTCGATCAGCCCGTAGCCTTGGGGATCTTCCAGCTCCCTGTCCCTGTTGCCGGCCACGCCGTCGAACTTGAGCAGCCAATGGGAAAAGCCGTCGCCGTCGGTGATCTGGCCGGAGCGAACTTCATCGGTCTCGGGATTCCAGGCGATGACCGCCTTCGCTCGGGCGCCGCCCGCCGAGGTGCCGACCCGCAGGATGTCCTGCAAGGCCTGCTCCCGGCGAGCCTGCGCAAGCGAGCCTTCGAGAGCCGTACGCCTGGTGAGAATGTCGCTGGCGAGCTCGACGAGGGCCGCGACGTCGACGCGCGCAGACCGGTGCGTCGGACCCGTGGCGGGGAGGAACTCGAGGGCGCCCATGCCGCGCCGCCCAACGTAGCAGAGGCGTTCGACGGCGTTGAAGTCGCCCGGGTCGCGTCCCTGTCTGGCGAGCCATGCATCGATGAGCGCATTGCCGAAGCGGTCGGGGAGCGAGTCCGCGAGAAGGCCCGGCAGGCCATGGAAAGTCTGCCGAGGCAACGCCGGAAACGAGTAGATCTCGTTTGCCAGCGGCATCGTGAGCGGCGCCACCTGCCGGCCGCCGGGAACGAAGGCCGGGTCGTACTCGAAATGGGCCGAATCGCGGTCGTCGTTCCAGCTCACGGCCCCAATCGTTCTTCCCCACAGCCGGACCCTGGCCACGGTCACGGTTCGTCGCCCCACGACCAGTCGGCGGGCGGCTCCGGTTTCGCGGACCGGGAGGAAGCGCGTTGCCGGATCCGGCCATGCATCCGGGCCTGCTGGACCGGGCTGATGGCCGGCTCGGGAACGAGGGCTTCGAGGTTGTCCAGCAGCCCGTGGGCTCTCAGAATTCTGATGAGGTTCGCGGCCTGCGACGAACGCCCCCGCTCGATGCGCTGCACGGTCAGCGTGGAGACGCCTGCCTGCGCGGCCAACGCGGCCTGGGTGAGGTTCCGGTTCAGCCGATGGCGGGCAAGGCGGCGGCCCAGCGCCTGCAAGGCTGCGTGATCCGATGGATGAGATGGGATTCTCATAAAATATCTATAATGAGTTCCTGTTCTGCCTTTAAGGTCATAATACACCAAAATAATGTAGTTGGTGGTCTTGGATGGGTCAGCCCACAGGTGCGAAAGTCGAGGGCTGCATGGTCGCAATGCAAAATATCAAAAATGGCGTTTTACCTGTGTCTTGGGCTACAAAATTTCAGTTCTGATATTTTCACGATCCAGATGGTCGACCCGGAGACCGAAACTGCCGCCGCCGCCGCCTGCCGCCATGAGGATCGGCGGGGCGCGTGCGGCGGCTACAATCGACCTTGCCAAGCTGGGCGAACGGGCACCCTCGACACGTCGATCATCCCCCCGGCGTCGTCCAAGGGCGTTCGCGGTGTCATCGTCGGGGAGACGCCGGCCGTCGGGTATCGCAGACCCAAGGAGAGTCCTCGTGAGCAACGAGTCGTCGACGCTGCCGCGGCTCGCCGCCCTCGCGCTGGCGGGGGTCTCGGGGACCTACGCGGTCGGCTTGATGCTGTCGCAGGCCTGGGAGCGCTCCAGCATCGCCTGGACCCTGCTCCCGCTCTGGATCAGCGCGATTCCGCTCGTCTTCCTGCTCGTCGCCCTGACCGTCCTGTTCCAGCGCCTGCGCGACCGCAACGCCTGGGTGATGGCGCTCATGTTCTGCGGCTTCATGAGCCTGTTCGCTCCACAGGCGGCAGGCGGGTCGCCGGCCTTTCCCGGTTTCATGATGGCGTACCGCATGACGCTGCTCATGATGGCCCCGGGGCTGTTCGCGTTCTTCTTCCTCGTGTTCCCCGACCGCTCGCGGCTCGACGAACGCGCGCCGTGGCTGAAGTGGCTCCTCGTCGGGCTCGGTGCGGTCCTGGTGCTGACCGCCGGTCCGTGGCGGCCGCTCCTCGGGCAGCCGTTCTCGAACAACCTCGCGGGCGAGACTATCCTGTCCGGCCCGATGGCCCTCTGGCGGGCCTACGGCGTGTTCGGCAACATCTTCCTGGGAATCGCCGTGGGCATCCTTGCCCTCGTCGGGCATGCGGTCGGCTCCCCGACATCGCAGATCCGGCGCAAGGCGCGGGTCCTGGCGTGGGGCACGGTCGCGGGAATCGCTCCGGCGCTCTCGGTCGCGGTGGCCGAGCTCGCCGGCCCCGTGCCGGACTGGCTGGGCGCGGGCGCATTGCTCGCGCTGCCGCTGATGCCCCTCTCCTTCGCCTACGCCGTCGTCAGGCACCGCGTGATGGCGGTCCCGGTGCTGGTGCAGCGCGGCGCCCGCTACCTGCTGGTGCAGCGCGGGCTGGCCGTCGCCAGCGTGGCGTCGAGCCTCGTGGTGGCGGTGGTGCTGGCGATGCTCGCCCAGCGGTGGCTGCCGGCGGGGTCCGACGTGGGGCTGCCGGTCGCGGTCGTTGCCGCCGGGCTGCTCGGGGTAGGGGTGGCGCGGGCGGGAGCGCGGGTCGAGCGGCGCATCACCGACCGCATCGACCGCGCCTTCTTCCCGGAACGGTACGAGGCGCGTCGCGCCCTCGAGGAGCTGGCCGACCGCACGCGGACCGCCGAGGACCGCCCTGCCCTCGCGTCGCTGCTCGAGGCCATGCTGCGCTCCGCATTCCGGCCGGTGTCGCTGGCCGTCTATCTCGAGGACCCCGACGGGCGGCTGGCGGCCACGGAACTGCCGGAGGGCCCCGACGTGCTCGCCCGCGACGCCGAGGCCCTCGCGGCGCTCGCCACGCGGGCCCGGCCCGCGGTCCTGCCCCCGCCGGGCGTCGACGACGCGGCCGACGAGCTGCACCGCCTGCTGGCACCCCTGCGGCCGGAGTGCCTGGCGCCGATGGTCGACAGGAACGGACGTCTCGTCGGCGTCGTGGCCCTGGGCGGCCGGCGGTCGGAGGAGCCCTACTCGGGCGAGGACATCCGGCTGCTCACGGTGGTGTCGCTGCAGTCCGCCCTGACCGTCCAGACCATCTGCCTGAGCGAGGAGATGGCGGCCCGCATCGAGGCCGAGCGGCGGGCCGAGCACGAGGTGGAGATCGCCAAGGAGGTGCAGCGGCAGTTGCTGCCCGCGGCCGCCCCCGCCCTGCCGGGGTTCGCGTGCGCGGGGGCGTGCATCCAGGCGAAGTCGGTGGGGGGCGACTACTACGACTTCGTCGAGCTGGGGGGAGAGCGCATCGCGTTCCTGCTCGCCGACGTCTCCGGCAAGGGCATCGCGGCGGCACTGCTCATGGCCAACCTGCAGGCGACGGTGCGCAGCCAGTACGCGGGCGGGGCCGACGATCCGGCCCGGTTGCTGGAGCGCGCCAACCGCCTCTTCTTCGACTCGACCCCCGGCAACCGTTACGCGACGCTCTTCCTCGCCGAGTTCGATCGGGCGACCCGCGAGCTGCGCTACGTCAACTGCGGCCACGTGCCGCCGGTGCTCGCCCGCGCCGGCGGCGCCGTCGAGACGCTCGACGCCACCGGTACCGTGATCGGCCTCTTCGAGGACTGGTTCGGCGACTCGGCGGTGACGGCGCTCGAGCCCGGCGACACGCTGGTCGTCTGCAGCGACGGGGTGACCGAGGCGCTAAGCGACGACGAGGAGGAGTACGGCGAGGACCGCTTCCGCGACGCGGTCGCCGCCCGTCGCGGACTCGCGGTGCCCGAGCTGCTGGCGGCGGTCCAGGCCGAGGTTCAGCGGTTCGCCGGCGCGGTCCAGAGCGACGACCTGACGCTGCTCGTGGCGCGCGCCACGACGCCGTCCGTGGCGGTCGCCGACGGTGAGAGGGCGACAGATCCATAGTGAACTGCTGCAAGGTGGTTTCCCAGGCGTTTCATGCGGTCGTCCCGCAAGCGCATCGATTCCGCCATCGCCTGCATGAGTCTGCGCGGTGGAACGACGCGGACTCCTGCGGGGGTGGTTGGGCGCCAGGCGGAGCTGAAGGCGACGATAGGTGGGCCAGGCCGCCGAACTCGCAGAGTGTCCGGCTGGTTCGTGGGGCCCGTCACCTGCATGCCGCGCAGCGACCGAAGAGAATCAGCTCGTGGCCGTCGACCTCGAAGCCCTCGGGCGCGAGCGCTTCGACTTCATCCGGACACCGGTGGAAGTCGAAGGCCTGATCGCAGGAGCGGCAGAGGAAGTGGTGGTGATGCGGGCGCTCGGCCAACTCGTACCGAAGCCCGCCGCCCGGAAGCGCCACCTCCGACAACCACCCCTCGCCGGCGAGGGTCTTCACGTTCCGATAGACGGTCGCCAGCCCGAGTGACGGCACGATCCGTTGGCCGTGCTCGAGGATCTCGTCCGGCGTGAGGGGGCGGTCGACGCTCATGAACACGCGGCGGATCGCCCTGCGCTGATGGGTGTCTCGTTGCATTGCCGTGGGAGTGCGGGATGAAGAGCGTTCGGTGACGAGACGCTGGCTACCCGGCTACCCTGGTCCAGGCGATCCACCCCCACGATCGGAGGGCGGTCGTCGTCAACCTCGCTGCGCGTTCTCCTCGTCGGCGCACACCGAGCACGCGCCGGCCTGGCAGACGCGGGCGCTCTGCAGCAGAGCGCCGGCCAGGATCAGGCTGCCGGCGACCGACGTCACGGTCTCGGGCAGCGGCTCGAGCCAACCGGCGAGCGAGGCCGCCCAGAGCGCGGCCCCCCCTGTGAAGGTGAGCATCACGGCCGCGTTCTTGCGGGCCGGGCCCAGGCCGAGCATCACCGCGCCGCTGAAGACGGTGCCGACCCAGACGGCTCGCTCGACGCCCTCGGAGAGCGCGAGGGCGGGCGCCACCGCGACCAGGAACGGTGTGAGCGCGCAGTGCAGGCCGCACCAGGCCGCGGCGCACGCTGTCAGTCGCGATCCGGAAGCCAGATACGCGCTCGGCAGAACGGTTGCGAGAGAGTTCTTCATGGTGTTGCCGACGGCAGGAGTGCGGAAACAGGATGTGAAAGCCGGAACCACATGATAATTGATTCTCACACCTGTGTCACGACGGCCGCCCACGGCTTGGTGGGCGTGGTGGCGCCGGGGGAGGGCGGCCGTCGGAGGAGCCCTGCCCGAGGACGTCCGGCCTCCTCACGGTGGTGTTGCTGCGGATCCAAAGCGAACTGTGGATCTGTCGCTCTCCGGGTGACGGATCCGTAGCGGACCGTGGATCGGTCGCTCCCTGGGCGGCAGTAGCGGACCTCGGACTTCCGCTCGAGGGTAGTACGGCCGATGGAGATCGGTACGCCACGCCCGTCGCCCGGCGTCCCGCCACCGCGAGCTCACCACGCCATGCCGGAGACTCGCGCCGGCCGGGGAGCGCGTCGGCTATAGTGGGGTGAACGCAACGAGGGGGAGGTCGCCGATGACCGCGATGAAGGGACCGGCTCGGAGCTCGTTCACGGGACGGAAGACGCGCGCCGCCGGAGCGGCGCTCCTGGTGCTGCTCGCGGCCGCCGCGGCCGGCGCCCAGGAGCGGGCGTTCACGCCGGTCACCGACGCCATGCTCCAGGACCCCGACCCCGCCGACTGGCTGAACTGGCGGCGCACCCTCGACGGCCAGGGCTACAGCCCGCTCGACCAGATCGACCGCGGCAACGTCGGCGAGCTGCAGCTCGTCTGGGGGTGGCCGCTCGCGCCGGGGCTGGTCCAGGCGGCGCCCCTCGTGCACGACGGCATCATGTTCGTCCCCAGTCCCCGCGTCGTGCAGGCGGTGGACGCGGAGACCGGCGACCGCCTGTGGGAGTACCGGCGCGACTTCGAGGCGTCGGACGCGCTCGAGGCGGTGGGGGCGGGCATGCGCACGCGATCGATCGCCGTCTACGGCGACAAGATCTACGTCAACACCTCCGACGCCCACATCGTCGCCCTCGACGCGCGGACCGGCGAGGTGGCGTGGGACCACACCGTCGCCGACTTCCGGCTCGGCTACCGCTACACGAGCGGGCCCATCGTGGTGAACGGCCTCATCGTGGCCGGCATGACGGGGTGCCAGAACTACAAGAACGACGTCTGCTTCATCTCCGCCCACGACCCCGAGACGGGCGAGCAGGTGTGGCGCACCTCGACCATCGCGCGCCCCGGCGAGCCCGGCGGCGACACCTGGGGCGACCTGCCGCTGACGTTCCGGGCCGGCGCCGACTCGTGGATCCCCGGCGCCTACGACCCCGAGACCAACCTCACCTACTGGTCGACCTCGCAGGCCAAGCCGTGGGCCCGGGTGTCGCGCAAGACCGACGGCGACGCCCTCTACACGAACAGCGTGCTCGCGCTCGACCCCGCGACGGGCGAGCTGCGGTGGTACTTCCAGTTCGTGCCGGGCGAGACCCACGACCTCGACGACGTGTTCGAGAGCGTGCTCATCGACCACCGGGGGCGGAAGTCGCTCTTCAAGATGGGCAAGCACGGCATCCTGTGGGAGCTCGACCGCGCCACCGGGGCGTTCGTGGCCGCCCACGACCTCGGCTACCAGAACGTGCTCGACGTCGACCCGGCGACGGGCGAGGTGACCTACCGGCCCGACATGATCCCCGTCGCCGGCGTCGAGCTCGACTTCTGCCCCGATTTCGGCGGCGTCCGCAACTGGCGGGCGAGCGCCTACCACCCCGGGACGCAGTTGCTCTACATCCCCATCCACCCGACCTGCGTGCGGGGCATGTTCACCGAGCTGGAGCAGGTGGAGGGGAATGACTACTACGCCGACCGGGGCTGGTTCTCGCGGGGCAGCCGGGTGCACCCCGACAGCGGCGAGCACGCCGGCCACCTCATCGCCATGGACATCGACACCGGCGAGATCCGCTGGCGCCACTCGACGGCGACCCGGCCGGGGTCGGCGGCCCTGACCACGGCGGGCGGCCTGGTCGTCTCGTCCGACACCGACCGGAACCTGTTCGTCCACGACGTCGAGACCGGCGGCGTCCTGTTCCACACCCGCCTGCCCGGCTCGGTGCAGGGCTTCCCCATCACCTACGCCGTCGACGGGCGGCAGTACCTGGCGGCGCCGGTGGGCGGCGGACGCACCAACGCGGTGTACGTGTTCGCGCTGCCGGAGTGACCACTGGTCGTGCGGTTCCGACATCTTCATCAGCGCCAGGGAAGCCGCGGCTCGGGGAATCGAGCGTGACGAACCCGCCCTACATGCGTCTGGCCGTCGCCCTGCCCGTCGGGCTCTTCGTGTGGTTCTGCACGATGATTCCGGCCGTCTCCGGCGGCGAGGTCCTCATCTGGGAAACGGCGTGGCTGCCGCAACTGGGCATCGACCTCGACTTCGTGGTCGACGGCCTGAGTCTGCTGTTCGCCCTGCTGATCACGGGGATCGGCGCGTTCATCTTCCTGTTCGCCGGCGAGTACATGAAGGGCTATCGGCAGCGCGGCCGGTTCACCCTCTTTCTCGTCAGCTTCATGCTGGCGATGCTCGGCCTGGTGCTGGCCGACAACCTCGTCGCGTTGTTCGTCTTCTGGGAACTCACCACGATCACCTCGTTTCTGCTCATCGGCTACTCGCACGAGAACGCCACGGCCAGGCGCTCCGCGCTTCAGGGGCTGCTCGTGACCGGCGCGGGCGCCCTGGCGATGCTGGCCGGCTTCGTCGTCCTGGGCCAGGCCGTCGGCACCTTCAGCCTGCGGGAGATGCCGGCCGGCCAGGGGGATTTCGCGGACCACCCGCACTACACGGCGGTCGTCGTCCTGGTGCTGCTCGGGGCCTTCACCAAGTCGGCGCAGTTTCCGTTTCACTTCTGGCTGCCGAACGCGATGGCGGCCCCGACGCCGGTCTCGGCCTACCTGCACTCGGCGACGATGGTCAAGGCCGGGGTGTTCCTGCTGGCCCGCCTGACTCCGGTCCTGGGCGGAACCGCGCTCTGGATGGAGACGCTGACCGCCGTGGGAGCGGTGACGGCGGTGTACTCGGCGTTCGTGTCGCTGGGCAAGTCCGACCTGAAGCAGGTGCTGGCCTACACCACGGTCATGGCCCTCGGCGTGTGCGTCATGTTCCTCGGCTCGCCTCCCTTCTCGGAGCCGGGCGAGCCGTCGCGGGGAGTCCTGGCCGCACTCGCCTTCCTGGTCGCGCACGCCCTCTACAAGGCGGCCCTGTTCATGGTCGCCGGGACGATCGAGAAGGCGACCGGCACCCGCGACCTGACGGGGCTCGGGGGTCTGAGGAAGGCCATGCCGGTCACGTTCGCGGCCGCGGTGGCCGCGTCCGTGTCGATGGCCGGCGTGCCGCCCTCGGTCGGGTTCATCGGCAAGGAGCTCCTGTACACCGTCGGCTTCGCGCCCGACGCCGCCGGCTACCTGCCGTGGGCGGTGTTCCTCGCCGCCGCGCCGGTCGCGACGGTGGCGATGGTTCTTGCGATCAGGCCGTTCTTCGGTCCGCGCCCCGACTACGGCAAGCCGGGGCGGGAAGGCCGTTGGACGCTCTGGTGCGGGCCGGTCGTGCTCGGTGCGGTCGGCATCTGGTGGGGGCTGTCGCCGGAGTTCCCGTTCACGAGCCTGCTCGTGCCCGCGGCAACCATGGTGACCGGACAGCCTCTGCCGGTCGACCACGCTCCCTGGCACAGCACGGGCGGGGCCCTTGCTCTGACCCTCGTGACACTGGCCGCGGCGGCCCTCGGATTCTGGAATCGGGCAGCGATCGCGCACGCGCTCACGGCTGGCAGGAGACTGGTTCCGCTGAGCGGTGACCGCGCGTACGACGCGGCCATGAACGGCATCGCCGCCGTCGCGGCCTGGCAGACCCGCCGGCTCCAGTCCGGCGTCCAGCGGCACTACCTGCTGATCGTGTTCGCCACGCTCGGCCTGAGCCTGGCCGTGACGCTCTGGATCAAGGACGTGGTCCCCGGACCGGTACGGTTGTCCGACCCGACATTCCTCGATTGGGCGCTCGCAGCCCTGATCGCCGCGGCGTCGGTCGTGATCATCCGCTCCAGGTCCCGCCTGCTCGGCATTCTGGCCCTCGGCGTGGTGGGGGTCGCCACCGCGCTGATCTTCCTCAACTTCGGGGCCCCGGACGTCGCGATGACGCAGTTCGTCGTCGAGACGCTCGTCACGGTGATCGTCGCCGTCGTGCTGCTCAAGCTTCCGGACTTCAGAAGCCAGATCTGGCTCTCGAGACCCGCGCGACTGCGCAACGGCATCGTCGCCGTCACGGTCGGGGTCAGCGTCACCCTGCTCCTGCTCGCCGTCACCGGGTCCGCTCCCCAGCCGGATCTCAGAGAGTACTTCGAGCGCACGGCCGTGCCCGGCGGTCACGGGAGGAACATCGTCAACGTGATCCTGGTCGATTTTCGTGCTCTCGACACCCTGGGGGAGATCACGGTGCTCGCCATCGCCGGCGCGGCGGTCTTCGCCCTGCTGCTGCCGGGCCCCCGGCGGGAGGGCGTTGCCCCTCCGGGGGCGGGAAGAACGGTAGCGCGCGCCCGGGCGTGGCACGGCGGCACCATGAACACCATGATCCTGCGGGAAACCACGCGCCGGCTGGTCCCGTTGATTCTCGTGTTCTCCGTGTTCCTGCTGCTGCGCGGCCACAACCAGCCCGGCGGCGGCTTCGTCGGGGGTCTGGTCGCCTCCATCGCGTTCAGCCTGTACGCCTTCGTCTGCGGGCCGCAGGCGGCTCGAGGGATTCTGCGCGCGGACCCGCGCGTCGTCGGCGCCGTCGGTCTGGCCGTGGCCATCGCGTCGGGCTTCGTCGGATCCGTCCGGGAGGGCGTCCCGTTCCTGACCGGCCAATGGGGGGCCCTGGCGGGGCTGGCGATCGGCACCCCGGTGATCTTCGACGTCGGTGTCTACCTCGTCGTCGTCGGGGTCGTCCTGACCTTCGTCCTCGGCATCAAGGAGCAGTAGCAGCGATGCGCGGGCGGCAGGGGAATCACTGATGGAACCAATCATCGCGGTGCTGGTCGGCGTCCTGATGGCGGCGACGGTCTACCTGATGCTCAGTCGCAACTTCGTGCGCTTCATCTTCGGGCTGGCGCTGCTCTCCCATGCCGCCAATCTGGTGATCTTCGCCAGCGGAGGCATGACGCGCGCCCGGCCGCCGCTGATTGCACCGGGGGAATCCGCGCCCCTCGCCGGCATCTCGAACGCGGTGCCCCAGGCGTTGATACTGACCGCGATCGTGATCTCCTTCAGCCTGCTCACGTTCACGCTGGTGCTCGCCTTCCGGACCTATCAGGAGCTGGAGACCGTTGACACCGACCGCATGCGGGCCGCGGAACCCTCGTCGGCGGGCGCGGATGCGGGGCAGGGGGCGGTCGATTGAGCTGGCTGCTGGTCGCTCCGATCGTGATTCCGTTGGGCGCGGCCGTGATCGGCTTCGCGGGCCGCGGCAGCGAGACCACGCAGAGAGCCGTGAGCCTCGCCGGAGCCGTCGGCCTGTCGGGGGCGGCCGCGGGCCTGCTGTCGGCGGTGTGGCGCGACGGTATCGCTTCGGTCCAGATAGGCAGGTGGCCGGCGCCCTACGGCATCACGCTCGTCGCCGATCACCTGAGCGCCGCGATGGTCGCGGTCACCGCCCTGATCGGACTGGCCACCGTGATCTACGCGTTCGGAGACGTTCGGCCGGGCCGCCTCTCCCATGCCCTGCATCCCCTGCTGCACGCGCTGCTGGCCGGCGTGTGCGGCGCGTTCCTGGCGGGAGACATCTTCAATCTCTACGTCTGGTTCGAGATCATGCTCATCGCGTCGCTGGCCCTGCTGATACTGGGCGGGACGCCGGCGCAGCTCGACGGCGCCGTGCGCTACGCGGCGCTGAGCCTGATCGCGACCACCCTGCTGCTCAGCGGTATCGGACTGCTGTACGGACTGACGGGCACGCTCAACATGGCCGACCTGCACCTGCGCGTGCAGGAGGTCGAAGACCAGGGGCTGCTGACCCTGGTCGCCATGGTGTTCATCATCGCGTTCGGCCTGAAGTCGGCGGTGTTCCCGCTCTTCTTCTGGCTTCCGGCCAGCTACCACACGCCGCAGACCGCGGTCTCGGCCGTCTTCTCCGGCCTGCTGACGAAGGTCGGCGTCTACGCGCTGATGCGCTTCTTCACGCTGATCTTCCGGGACGACGTCGGGTACACGCACGAGCTGCTGCTCTGGGTGGCGGGCCTGACGATGGTCACCGGCGTTCTCGGGGCCGCCTCGCAGAACGAGCTGAGGCGTATCCTGTCGTTCCACATCATCAGCCAGATCGGCTACATGATCCTCGGCCTCGCGCTCTTCACGACCCTCGGGTTGCTGGGCGGCATCTTCTACGTGATCCACCACATCGTCGTGAAGGCGAACCTCTTCTTCGTTTCGGGGGCCGTGAACCGGCTGGCCGGATCCACCGACCTTCAGACGCTCGGCGGGCTCTACCGCGACAGGCCGCTGCTGGCGGCGCTGTTCTTCGTGCCGGCGTTCTCGCTGGCCGGCTTCCCGCCGCTGTCCGGCTTCTGGGCGAAGCTGCTGCTGATTCAGGCCTCGATCGAGCGCGAGGAGTTCGTCATGGCGGGCGTCGCCTTGACCGTGGGTCTGCTGACCGCGTACTCGATGACCAAGATCTGGCTGAACGCCTTCTGGAAGGCCCGCCCGGACGAGGCCGGGCCGCCGCCCTCGTTCGCGCCGCCGCGGCGGCGGCTGCTGCTGGCGCCCATTGCGGCGCTGGCGATAATCACGCTGGCCATCGGTCTCTACGCCCGGCCTCTCTACGTGCTGGCGGAACGGGCCGCCACCGAGCTGATGGCCCCCTCGATCTACGTCGAGGCCGTGCTCGGCGGGCGCGGTCCTGCGGTCACCGCGCCCGGTTACGGAGACGACGCGGAATGAGACTCTTCCAGATCAACCTGCTGCTCGGCGGCGGCTGGTGCGCCTTGTTCGGGACCTTCGACCCGGGGACCTTCGCCCGGGGCTTCCTCCTGGCGTTCGTGGTCCTGAGCCTGACGAGCCCCCTGTTCGGGCAGGCCTACTTCAGGCGCGTGCTGCTGGCGGCCCGTCTGGGAGCCTACTTCCACTATGAGCTCACGGTATCGAGCCTGCAGGTCGCGTGGGACGTGATCACGCCGGGGCACAGCTCCCGCCCGGGCATCGTCGCCGTGCCGCTGGACCTCGAGGAGCCGATACAGATCACGGTGCTGGCGAATCTCATCTCGTTGACGCCCGGCACGCTGAGCCTCGACGTCAGCCCGGACGGCAGGACGCTCTACGTGCACGACATGTTCGTCGACGATCCGGACGAGACGCGCAGGAGCATCAAGGAGGGCTTCGAGCGCCTCGTCCGGGAGGCCATGCAGTGACGGATCCGGAGGCGCAGTCGCAGATCGTCGCGTGGGCGGTGAACGTCACCATGGCCCTGACCGTGCTGGGGCTGGCCTGCTCGTTCGTACGCCTCATCAGGGGACCGAGCCTGCCGGACCGCGTCGTATCGGTCGACCTCATCACCGTGCTGGCCGTCGCTGTCGCCGGCCTGCTGGCCATCACGCACACCGAGCCCGACTTTCTCGACATCGCGGTGGCGCTGGCGCTGGTGGCCTTTCTCGCGACGGTCGCCTTCGCCTGGTACGCCGAGCGCACGACCGAGCGGGTCAATCGCGACGGAGAGGCCACCGAGGGGGTGGAAGAGACCGATGGCAGGTGACGTTCCGTGGTCGGACCTCGTCGTTGCGGCGTGCCTTCTGGCCGGAGGCTTCTTCCTGTTCGTGGCCGGACTCGGCATCCTGCGCCTGCCGGACGTGCTCATTCGCATGCACGCCTCCACGAAGGCGGGCACGCTGGGCGTCGGCCTGGTGTTCGCCGCAGCCGCCCTGTACTTCGGGAGTACGGCCGAGACCACAATCGCGGCCCTGACCGTCGTCTTCCTGCTGGTGACGGCCCCGGTCGCCGCCCACGCGATCGCGCGCGCGGCGTACCGGATGAATGCCCCGCTGTCGGACAGGACGCATGTCGACGAGTGGCAGGGGAAGTACGGCCGGGATGGGGAGGGCCCGACCGGCGGCACCGGTACGAGTTAGGACGGTGACGAGAATCACCTTGCCACGGGCCGAGCACGGGAACCGCGGGCGAGCGGGACCATCCTGAACGTAGTTGGCAAGGTTATATCGATGACTGTCCTGGGCGGTTCAGGTCGTTGCCGATGCGGGCGACCTGCACGGTGCGCTCGCGCTCGACGGCGGCCGCCCGCGAGGTCCGGGTCCGCATCCGCGCCATGCCTGGTCGTCAGACCCCGCCGTGAGGGCTTCTCGGTCGAGGGCAGCATCCCCGTACCTCGGCCGGGAACAGCAGTGACGCGCGCGGGCCGGCGCAGCCGATAGCCTCACCATGATCCCTCGAGTTTCCTACACCGGGGCGGCCTGGGCCGCACTCGTCTTCACGCTGTTCGTGGTCCTGTGGGGCGGCTTCGTCAGCGCCAGCGGGGCCGGCGACGGGTGCGGCGACGACTGGCCGCTGTGCGGCGAGCTGCTCTCGCCGTCGGCGGGGGCGACCGCCGCCGACACTGCCGACACGCTGGTCGAGTTCACCCATCGGGCGACGAGCGGGCTCGCCCTTCTCGCCGTCGCGGGCCTCGCCGTCTGGTCGCGCCGCCGGTTCCCCCCCGGCCACCGCGCGCGCTGGTGGGCCGCCCTGTCCCTCGCGTTCATGGTCGTCGAGTCGCTCATCGGGGCCGCCCTCGTCGTCTTCCAGTGGGTCGACATGAACGTCTCGCTCGCCCGCGCCCTCGTCCAGCCGGTCCACCTCGCCAACACCTACTTCCTCATGGGCGCGCTGGCGTGCGCGGCGTGGTGGTCAGGCCGCCGGCGGCCGGCCGCAGTGCTCGATCCCGGCCGCCCCGACCGGCTCGTGGCCGCCGCCCTAGGCGGGCTGATCGTGGTCAGCGCCTTCGGCACCGCCGCGTCGCTCGCCTCGACGGTCTTCCCGTCCGAGTCGTTCCTCGACGGCGTCCGCAGCGACTTCGCGGGCGGCGCCCATTACTTGATCCGCCTCCGGGTCTGGCACCCCGTCGCCGTCGTCGCGTTCGCCGGCTACCTCATCTGGTTGGGACGGCGGCTTGCGGGGACGCAGCCGCAGAGCCTGCCCGCGGCGTTCCATCCGACCGCCGCGGTCTTGGCCGCGCAACTGGCCGTGGGGGCTCTCGACGCGGTGCTGCTGGCTCCCATCGGCCTGCAGATGGCCCATCTCTTCCTGGCCCACGCGCTCTGGCTCGGCCTGATGGCCCTCTGGCTCCACTTCCGGTCCGAGCCGCTTGCGGGTGCGCGCCGCGAGGACCTTCCCTCGTTCGCGTAGTTGCAGGCGCTCGGCTCGGTCGGCTGAACCTGGCTCGACCCACACTATAATCGTGTGCACTCGATCCGCGGCACACCGGGAGCGGAGGTCATGAAGAACATCACCTTGAGTGCAGACGAGAACCTGATCGAGGCGGCGCGCCACAGGGCCGCGGACGAGCAGACCACCCTGAATGAGCAGTTCCGACGCTGGCTGGCGGACTACGTCGGCCGCAGGCGGCAGGCCGAAGCCGCGGTCGCGACGATCGAAGCGTTGCGACGGGAATTGTCCACCGGAGGACGACGATTCACCAGGGACGAGATGAATGAGCGCTGACGATTTCCTGGACACCAACATCTTCGTCTACCTGTTCGACGAAGTCGCTCCCAGGAAGCGCCGGGTCGCCCAGAGACTGGTTCGGCGGAGCGTCGCCGATGGAAGCGGTTGCATCAGCCATCAGGTCATTCAGGAGACCATGAACGTCGTTATCGGAAAGCTCGGCGCCACGCCGGAGCGGATGCGGCAGTTGATGGATGACGTGCTGTTCCCGCTCTGGCGGGTCAAACCCACGCGGACGCTGTATCGTCGCAGCCTCGACGTGCGGGCACGCTACGGATTCGCGGTGTACGACAGCCTGATCGTGGCCGCGGCGCTCGAGGCCGGGTGCAGGACCCTCTACAGCGAAGACCTGCAGCATGGACAACGCCTGGAAGGACTGACCATCGTCGACCCGTTCAGGCGCCGGTCGGACGCGTGAAGGCCGCCATCAGCCCGGACGTTCGCCCTCGCCCGCCAATCGTCGCCTTCGGTTCCGCTTGGCGCCCAACCAGCCTGCCAGGAGTCTGCGCCGCCTTACGGCGCGGGCTCCTACAGGAAGCCCACCAGCGACCCCAGCGAGACCATCAGGATCGTGATCAGCACCACCCAGACCGCCGACAGCAGCGTGCCCGGCGCGAGCATGTCGAGCATGCGGTAGTAGCCCTTGGTGTAGGTGACCAGGGGCACCGCGTCGAGGGGCAGCAGGAAGGCGCACGAGGCGGTGAACGCCACCGGCAGTGCGTAGAGGGCGGGGTTCTGCCCGGTCGACAGGGCGAGCAGGGCCAGGGGCGGAATCAGCACCGTGTTGATCACGGGGCCGATGGGAAGCGCCAAGTGGATGACGACGGTGAACGCGCTCACGAGGGCGACGATGCCCAGCGCGCTCCAGTCCTCGAGGCCCCCGAGGGAGCCGTCGACGAGCCACTGCGCGAGGCCGGTCTCGACCGACGCGGCCCCCAGGGCGGTCACGCCGCCCACCATCATCAGCGCCTCCCAGCCGATGCCGCGCTCGACCTCCTTCCACGTGAAGATGCGCATGCCGGGGAGGAACATGACCACGGCCCCCAGGATGCTCACCATCACCACGTTCAGGGCGGGGTACCAGGTGCTCAGGATCCACAGCACGATCATGGTGCCGAGGACGACGAGGACCCGCCACTCGCGCCCGCTCACGGGGCCGAGGGCGGACCGTTCGGCCGCGACGTCGCCGACGGCGGTGACGTGGTCCATCTCGGGCGGGTAGAAGCGCAGCAGGATGAGGGTGGCGACGGGCAGCAGCACCACGACCATCGGGACCCCGATGACCATCCAGTCGAGGAAGCGCACGGTGACGTTGCCGTACTCCTGGATGAAGAAGATGCCGAGGATGTTGATGGAGCTGCCGGCCGGGGTCGCCACACCGCCGATGAGGGCCGCGAAGGGGACGCCGATCATCACGACCTTCGCGAACGACGACCGGCCCGGGGTCAGCCCCATCTTGTCGAAGAGGCCGACGGCGAGGGCCATGAAGATGGCGGTCGCGGGCACGTCCGACATGATGGTCGACACGAGGCACGTACCCACCATGAACACCCACACCACGCGGCGGCTGTCGGTGCCCGCCTTCGAGAGCAGCCACAGCGAGAAGCGCCGGTCGAGCCCCGAGCTGATGAACGCCTGGGCGACGACGAACATCGCGAGGACGAAGAAGAAGACGGGGCTGATGAACGTGCGGAACGCGGTGGGCAGGTCGGCCACCCCGAAGATCGGCAGCAGCACCACCGCGAGCAGCGCCGTCATCCCCACCGGCAGGGCCTCGGTCACCCAGAGCACGAGCACCACCACGAAGATGGCGGCCATCCGCTGGCCCTCGGGCGGCAGCGCCTCGGGGCCCGGCAAGCCGAGGACCACGAGGGCGAGCGCCGCCGCCGCCGCCACCCCGACGAGGGCCTGGGTCGTGGGGGCGGGGGGCTCGTTCACGGTCGGGGCGGTCGCCTGCATCTGATCTCCTCGGGCGCGGTCCGTCGACGGCGGCCGGCGAGCCGCGGCGCGGACCGGAAGCGCCGCGCCAGTGTGTCACAATGGCCGCCCCGACTCCACCGGTCGACAGGACATGGTCACCCAACGTCCCGGTTCCGCCGCCGGCGCCGAGAACATCCTCGGCGGCGACCCTCGGCCCGTCTTCTTCGCGGTCGACCGGCCCGACGCGCTCGGGCTGGACGGGCCGCCGCCCGCCGGCGGCGAGAGGGTCCGAGTCTGGGCGCAATCGCTCTCCGGCATGCAGAAGGAGGCCGTCGTTCGCTCCACCGCCGGCGGCGTGTGGCGGCTCGCCAGCGACGAGGGGCCGTACCTCGACGGCTTCGATGCCGCGCCGTGCCCGCTCGGGTTCATGACCGTGGGCATGGTCTCGTCCTGGATGAACGCGATGCTCGACGCGGCGCGGGCGCGCGGCGTGACCGTCCGCGACCTCGTCCTGGTGCAGGACAACCGCTACACCATGGAAGGCTCGGCCCTGAACGGCACGATGACCGGCGGCGCCCTGCCGGTGGAGCTCGAGGTGCGCGTCGACGCCGACGCCGGCGATGAAGCGGTGCGCGAGCTGGTGGCGGCGGCGGTACGGGGAGCCTCCGTCCACGACGTCCTGCGCCGGCCACACGCGTCGCGGTTCACCCTCGCCGTGAACGGGGTCGAAACGCAGTTGGGTCGGGCCGCCCGGCTGGACGGCGGGCGCGCGGCCGACCCCGCCGCGGCGTTCTCACGGGTCGCGCCAGCCGACCCCGCCGGGGTGCCCCTCCTGCGCCTCGAGGCCGTGAAGCCGGTGGCCGGCGTGGCCGGTGGCGCCGGCACGAGCCTGCGGGCCGAGCAGCGCCGGCAGCTCCACCTGCGGGCCGTCTGCCGCCGGCGTTCCGACGGCGTGAAGGAGATCGAGCAGCAGCTCCACAGCCCCCTGGGGTCGACGTTCCGGTTCCTGTCGGACGAGCCGCCGGAGCAGGGCGGCCGGGGCGCCGCGCCCTCCGCCGCCAGCTACATGGCGGCGGGCGTCGCCTTCTGCTTCATGACCCAGCTCGGGCGCTACGCGGCCATCCTCGGGAAGGACCTGCACGGCTACCGCATCGTGCAGGACACGCGCTTTCCGGGACGTGGCGGACCAGGTGGGGCAGCTCCAAGCGTCGGCCCGGCGCCGCTCGACTCGGGCGTGGCCCCCGGCGCGGCTCTCCCCGGAGCCGTGGGCGCGGTCGAGACCCACGTCTACCTCGACACCCGCGAGGGGGTGGACTTCGCGCGTCGGTGTCTCGACATGGGCGAGCAGACGTGCTTCCTGCACGCGCTCTACCGGACGCCCCTCGAGCCCGTCGTCACGACGACCCGGGTGTAACATCGTGCGAAGCGGGCGGTGCGTCCGGCGCGAGTCGGCCGGCGCAGGCAGCCGCCGTCCGATCGATGTCGGCGGAAACCACCGAAGAGACGGGACAGCACATGACCGAGAGCGCTGGTGCCGATGCGCCGGGCCGGGTCGAAGTCGCGATGCCGCGCGACCTGTTCGACCGCCTGACCGACCGCGACGAGGGGCCGACGTGCCGCTACGAGACGGCGACGGGGCGGGCCGAGTTCGTGGCGGAGCCGACGTTCGCGCACGAGTCGCGGGCCGCTATCGTCGGCGAGCTGTTCGCGCGGGTTGCCGTCGAGCTGGAGGCGGCGGGGTCGCCCATCGAGTTGCAGGCCTCGCGGGCGACCCGGTTGCTGAGCGACGACGGCGCTTTCGAGCCGGACGAAGGGTTGTTCATCGGCTCGGAGAGAATCGCCGCCGCGGAGCGTGCCGGGGGTTGGCTGGACGTCCGCCACGGCCATCCGGTGCCGGACCTGGTGGTCGAGATCGATCGCAGTACCCAATCGAGGGGCAAGCTCGCGCCCTACTTCCGGATGGGTGTGCGCGAGGCGTGGACCTGGAGCCGTCGCGACGGCGCCGCAATCTGGATTCCCGGCGTGGAGACGTCGGCAGCGGTCGGGCGTGCCGCGGCCAGCCGCGTGCTGCCGGGCGTGACCCGCGACGCGCTGAACGAGCTCTTCGGGTTGCCGTCCTGGTCTGCCCGCATGCCCGCGATGCGGCAGCTCGCTGGCCGCGTCGCGATCGAGCTGCCCGACGACTGCCATCGCTGAACCGCCTCGCGACTCTGCTCACGCCGCCAGCCGGCTCACCGACAATCCTTCTCGGATTCGGCGTTCGAACTCACCGCGGGGAAGGACCCCGCTGCAGCGCCGGTGCGCGGCACCCCCGGAGGGGATGCCGCGCGGATTCGTCACCGGTCGAGGATCGTCAGTCGCCGCTCGTCGGCCACACCACGCCCTGGTTCATCGTGGTGACCTCGCCCATGCCCTTGTAGACGAACTTCTGGATCCGCTTGCCCTCGTAGGTCTCGGTCGTGTAGATGTTGCCGGCCGAGTCCACCGCGATGCTGTGGGCCCCGAAGAACTGCCCGGGCTGCCGCCCGCCGTCCCCGAAGCTCGTCAGGTGCTCGAGGTTCTCGCGGTCGATGATGTGGATGCGCTGGTTCACGCCGTCGGCCAGGTATATGTACGTCTGGTCTTCGTCGTGCGAGAAGTCGAGGTCCCAGGCCGCGCCGGAGCCCGTGGTGTTGGGCATCACCAGCATCTCGTCCACGTACGTGCCGTCCTTCTGGAACACCTGGATGCGGTCGTGGGCGCGGTCGCACACGTAGATGAGCCCGCTGGCCGACACCTCGGCGCAGTGCACCGGGCTCATGAACTGCTGCAGGTTCGGGCCGCCCGGCACGTAGCGCTCGTCGTGGCTGTCGTCGGGCTCGTTGCCGTAGGCGCCCCAGAAGCGCTTGACGTCGCCGGTGTCGGCGTCGACCACCGCCACCCGCTTGTTGCCGTAGCCGTCGGCGAAGTAGATCTCGTTCTCGCCGCCGTCGACCGAGATCTTGGCGATGCGGCTGAAGCTGTCGAGGCTGAGGCTGTCGGGGGCGCGCCCCGCCACGCCGACCTGCAGCAGGAACTGCCCGTCGCTCGTGAACTTCACGGCGTGCGAGTCGCCGGCCCCGTTGCCGCCGACCCAGACGTTGTCCATGTGGTCGACGGTGATGCCGTGGTTCGACGACGGCCAGTCGTAGCCCTCGCCGGGGCCGCCCCAGTGGCCGACGAGGTTGCCGTCGGGGTCGAACTCGAGCACCGGCGGGGCCGGGGCGCAGCAGTCGTCGGCGAACGGCGGGTCCGAGATGGCGGGAATCTCGTTGCGGGCGAGGGTCGAGGCGCGGTGCACGATCCACACGTGGTCCTGGGCGTCGACGTCGACGCCGATGGTCGAGCCGAGCAGCCAGTGGTTCGGCAGCGGCTGCGGCCAGAGCGGATCGACCTCGAACATGGGCGCCTCTTTCCCCTGCCCCTGGATGGGGGTCTCGAGGTTCCCCAGGCCGCTGCCCCAGGCGACGGCCAGCCCCACCACGGCGACCGCCGCCAGCGGGACGATTCTCTTCGGAATCGACATCTGCTTTCCTCCCCGTCGGGCGCCGTCGCCCGATGTGCGCGGTCCGCGCCGCGCGTCGTTCGTTGCGAGTCCGGACGGTGATTATACGCCCCTTCCGGATCGGTCCGGCGGGAGCCGCGGGAGTCCCCGGGTACCGGTATAAGATGGTCCGTTGCGAGACGCCCCCCCCTCGCTGGCGGCCGGGCCCACCGGTGCTCGACTCGACCGTCGGACCCTGCTTCCCCGTTCCCGAGGGCTCGACGTGGAGGCCTGATGCGAGCTCTGGTCGTCATGGTGGGGGGCGTCGTCGTCCTTCCGGGGGCGGCGTCGGCCCGGCTTGCGCCGCGGGATCAAGCGCAATCGTCGACGCGATTCGGGGCGAGATGCGCTACACCGACCACGGAGGCTCGAGCAGCGGGTATGACGACGCATCCGGAGATTCGGCGCACGCTCTGGCGGGGAGCGTGCCGGCGTTGCCCCCACTGCGGCCGGGGACCGCTCTTCATCGGGTGGGTCACGCTGCACGATCGGTGCAACGTCTGCGGGCTGCGGTACCTGCAGAACCAGGGCGACCTCTGGCTCTACG
Source organism: Vicinamibacterales bacterium (assembly GCA_965207675.1). Classification (GTDB taxonomy): domain Bacteria; phylum Acidobacteriota; class Vicinamibacteria; order Vicinamibacterales; family UBA8438; genus JAJEEA01. Next base: position 341,349 of record CBDBMY010000009.1, on the reverse strand, counting down.
TGATCGTGATGGACCGCATTCCCATTGGGATCGGACTGATCCTGATCTACTTCTTCGGCCTGCACACTCCGACCTGGCCGCAGGCGCTGCTCTTCTTCGTGGCGATGGCGGGGCCCCTGGTGGCGACCACGCCGCAACGCCAGGGCATCGCCGTCGCCCTGAACTACCTGTCGCGGGTCTACTTCCGCGACCCTTCGGACAACTTGCCGCCGGCGCGGGAGGAGTGAGCTCGGACGCGGCTTCGCCGGTCGATCACGGCGCGCCGGGTCAGAAGGTCGCGATCGGGTTCAGCGGCGACCCCATGCCCTGCTCGATGCGCAGCGGCGCCGCCGTGAACAGGAACTCGTAGCGGTTCAGCCGCCGCGCCTCCTCGGCGAGCCGCTCGAAGTCGAGGTTGTCGAAGATGGCCACGCCGAGGGCCACCAGGGCGAGCCGGTGCAGGGGCAGGCCGACCCGCTCGGGAAACCCGTGCGGCGACACGTCGTTGAACATGTCGTGCCCGATGAACGACACCCCGCGCTCCTTGAGGAAGTAGGCGACGTCGGCCTGGTAGCCGGCGACCCCTTCCGACGTGGGCCACGGGCCGAGGGCCGCCCGCCGCTTCCAGCGCCCGGTGTAAAGAAGGATGACGTCGCCCTCGGAGACCCGCACGCCCTGAATCTCCTCGAGCTTCTCGAGGTCGGCCCAGGTGACGGCCTCGCCGGGCTCCAGCCAGCCCTCGGGCGTGGCCCGCCCCGGCAGCAGGGTGGCGTCGAACAGGATGCCGCGGGTCATGATGCCGTCGCGCAGCTCGTGGATGCTGCCCTGGGGACAGCCGCCGGCGGCCTCGATCTGCTCCCGGCTCACGCCGTTGTAGCCCCGCCCCTCGAACATCACGTGACAGGCGACCGAGTCGAGGTGGCTGTGGATGGCCCCGTGATACGTGTCGCTGTACTGGTAGCGATCCGAGGCGCCGGTGTCGCTGACCCGCATCACCTGGCGGTCGAGGTACGTGCCGCCGTCCAGCGCGGGTTCCTGGAGCACGTCGTGGGCGAGCGAGATGCTGATGCCCTCGGTGACCAGCGCCGCCGCCGCCCTGCGCTTCTCCGGGGTGATGAAGTTCGCGGCCCCGAGGCCGTCGTCGGGGCCCCATCGGCCCCAGTTCGAGAGCTCTTCCATCGCCCGCAGGAAGTCGGCCTCGGTGGTCAGGGTGGGCCGGTCCTGGGCGGCGGCCGGCAGGGCCACCGCCGCGGCCAGGACCGCGGCCGGCACTGCTCGCGCGGCGAGACGTCGCATGGTCGATGTCTTCATCGTTGGGCTCCTCGGGGAGGCCGGACTTCTGGTACGATCACCGGCTTGATGCTGCTGTCACCTTACCGCATGTTCGAGGCCGGGAATCGGCCGATGCGGGCGCTTCACGCCTTTTCCCCTTCCCTTGCCCTTGCGTGCTCCCTGCTGCTCGGCGCCTGCGGCGGCGGCCCCCCGCCGGCCGGCGGGGGAGCGGCGGAGCGTGTCCGGCCGGCCGCGACGCCGCCGGCCGCGGAATCGGCGCGCGCCGCGGAGTCGCCCCTGGCCGCCGCGGCGGGGACGGGTGCGCCCTCGGCCGCGGGCGGTCTCGCCCAGGTCGACGGCCAGGCCCCGCCCGCGACCGGAATGCTGGTGTCCATCGTGCTCCTCCACCCGCACGCGGAGATCGAGGTGCCGGTGCCGGACGAGACGCCCGTCATGGACCAGATCGGCCGCCAGTTCGTGCCCGGGTTCATCCTCGTGCGGGCCGGCCAGACCATCGACTTCACCAACAGCGAGGACGAGCTGCACACGGTGCACGTGAAGGACAGCCACGGCGAGTCGATCTTCAACATCGCCACCATGATGGGGACGACCTACCAGCACACCTTCGAGGTGGGCGACCAATACTCGGTGATCTGCAACACCCACACCGAGATGTTCGCCGACATCCTCGTCGTCGACACCCCCTACGCCGTCGTCGCCGGCCGGGACGGACGATTCGCCTTGTCCGACGTCATTCCCGGCCGCTACACGGCGACCGTCATCCAGGGCCCCGACCGCACCGAGCACGAGATCGAGATCGCGGCAGGGACGAACGAGATCGACTTGACGGCCTCGCAGCCTTGAGTTCGATCTGCAACCCTGCAATCGCCCGACCCGGAGGTGGGAGTCCTGCTCGGAGGCTGCCGGGACTACTGTTGTCCCGCCATGTCCCAGGAGCTGAAGCGATGAGCGCTCTGAACCGTCTGGCCGCGTGCGCCGGTCGCTGGCGAGGATCTAACCGCCTGCACGATCCCCACTCGGGCAAGCCGGAGGACTCCGCGTCCACGGCGGTGCTGACCACGCTCCTGGGTGGCCGGTTCGTTCGTCTGGACTACGACTGGAGCTACCGGGGCGCACGGCAGGAAGGCTCGCTCCTGATCGGCTGCCAATCCGATCTCGACCGGACGACGGTTCACTGGATCGATTCGTGGCACATGGCGGACGGCGTGCTGGCCTGCACGGGCGCCGTCGAGGAGAGCGGCGACATCGACGTGCGCGGCAGCTACGCCGCGCCGCCCGGCCCGGACTGGGGCTGGCGCATCGTCATCCGGCCGGCCGACCCGGCGGCATTGCACGTGGTCATGCACAACGTGACGCCCGCCGGCGAGGAGGCCCCGGCCGTGGAGGCGACCTTCGCGCGCGTGGACGCCGCCGGCGGAGCGGCTCGCGACTGATGCCGATGGCGCCGTCGGCGCTGCGGCGCGCGACGGCTCACCCGAATCCCGCCGGGGTGCGCGACGGTCCATGCGGAACGGATCCACGCGGCGTGTCACGGTGACGAACCCAGCCGCGTAGATGTCGTCCCGCGCAAGGGGGGCCAGGAGGCCCGACAGACGCCTTCAGCGGGATGCCCGAGAACGAAGGCGGCGGGCCGCTCGGCGCCGTCTTGGCCACAGCGCTGGTGGCCGGGCGGCGGGCTCGGGACAACGGGCTTCCGTTGGGAGCGGCGGGATCCCTTGTGGATCGGCGTCAGCGCATCTCGCCCTGAAAGTAGTCGGGCAGGCCCGGCTTGGTGTCGCGCAGGATCTCCACGACGGCGACGCGGTCGGCGCGGGACAGCCGTTCGTAGCGCGGCTCGGCGGCCGCGCCCGACAGCACCGTCCACATCCGGCGGTACACCGCGTCGAGGGCCGGCGCCGGCAGCGCGTCGAAGGCCTCGGCGTAGACGAGGGGGCTGCAAGGATATTGCAGCAGCCGCGCGTCGAGGTCGAGCTGGTGCAGCGAACGTCCCCGGCTGTCGAACGGGCCCAGCGACGAGTAGACCTCTGCGTAGCCTGACGTGCTCGCGATGCCCGGCGGCAGCGGCGCCTCGTCGACGAACAACAGATAGTCGACCAGCTCGACCGCCGCGTCTTCGAGGCTGGGGGCGCTCTGGCCGCCGGTCGGCCGCCTCCCCGCCGCGCCCGGGTGCGCGTCGACGCGGGCCTGCCAGCCCAGCCGCACCAGCAGGTTGGTCATGTGGTTGCGGTGCTCCAGCACCATCAGGGCCACGAGGTCGCTGTACGGGGTGGGGTAGCCGTCGAGATCGACGACGCCGTCGAGGGTGTCCAGCACCGGCGCGGGATCGCCGCCGCCGGGGATGTACTCGAACGGCTCGGTCCGGTTCCCGAGGTGGCGCAGCGCCGGCGGCGCGCCGGTCACGTACCAGCTTCCCCAGCGGTCCTCCAGGGGACTGCGGTGGTCGGTCACCCAGCCGACGGCGTAGGCGTTGGGATCGTCCGGCAAGGGCAGGGTGTTGAGGGTCATCAGTCCCGGCACCCCCAGGGTGTCCCACGACAGGTGGCAGGCGAGGCACTGCTCGTTGCGCGTCAGCTCGGGCCGCCCGGCCGGCTCCTGGTCGAGCGAGTAGAAGCCGACGCCCTGGACGGCGTCGAGCGACGCGATCTCGAGCACGTCGGCCCCCGGCACCCAGCCCACCGCGACGGTGTCGTTGAAATAGATGGCGCGCGGGCGCTCGGGCGTGACCCAGCGGGCCTGGAAGCTGGTCTCGGAGAACACCGTCACCTGCGACTCGACGGGCACGTCGAGGAAGTCGAGCAGAGACCGCAGGTAGCCGCTGGTCGGGTCGAACGCCAGCTCGGCGTCGCCCGACTGCAGGGCCACGTTCAGGGCCGTGACCGCGTCGTTCCGCTCCCCGTCGGTGTAGCCGATGGCGGGATGGTCGCGCGACTCGCGGAACACGCCGCCGCGCTGCCCGCTCGCCGATACCGCGGCCAGGACCGCCAGAAGCCCCGCCGCTGCCCACCGCCGACCCACTGCCAAGCGTCGTTTCGTCTTCACCATGCTTCTGCCACGATTCTACCCTCGCCTGCGGCGCGGGGTACACTGCGGGCCGCATGTCGGGGCAATCCTCACGGCTGCCGGTCGTCCTGTTCGGCCTGCTGCTGGCCCTGTGCCTGACCCTGGCTCTGGCGGTCGCGGTGGAACCCGCCGACCGGTCCGGGGGCGGACCGGGTCCAGACGCCGGCGCCGGGTCGGTGTCCGCGTCCGGCGCCACCCATCCGCGGTTTCCGTCGATGGACCACGGCGGGTCCGGACCGGAGCGGCACGGGCCGGTCCTGGGGCTGGCGTGGGCCTTCGGCATCCTGCAGCTCGCCCTCGTCGTGGGGTGCCTGGCCCTCGGGGCCCCGCGAGCCGGGGTGCGGGCGCGGCTCGCCGCGGGCGGGCTGGTGCTCGCGGCGATCGTCACGATGATGGTGGTTTCGTACGGAGCCTACCTCGATGACCCGGACGCGGTGTTCCTCGCCCTGCCGGCCCCCACCGCGTGGTTCCTCTACGGGTTCTGGCCGGCCCAGTTCCTCGTCGTCGCGCTCTATGTCCTGCTGTTCGATCGCGAGCTCGTGACCCGGCAGGACCTCGACCGCTTCCGCGAGATCCTCGCCAGGAACCCGCCCCCCGCCGGCTGATCCCCGATGGACGACTCGCGCTCCCTCGTCGTGCTCGCGTTCGTCGCCGCCTACCTGGCGATGTGCATCGGCGTCGGGGTCTGGGCCCTCCGCCGTACCAACTCCACCCGCGACTTCTTCATGGCGGGGCGCGACCTCGGCGTCATGGTGACCGGCCTCGCGGTGTTCTCGAGCGTGATGAGCGGGTTCGGCTTCGTGGGCGGCCCCGGGCTCGTCTACCGCATGGGGCTGAGCTCGGCGTGGATGACGGTGGTCAGCCCCCTCGCCTTCTGCAGCGTCTACTACCTGCTGGCCAAGCGCCTGCGCATGGTGGCGGAGCTGCGCGACACCATCTCGCTGCCCGACGCGGTGGCCGCGCGCTACCGCAGCGAGCTCGCGCGGCTGCTCACCGCCGTGGCCATCCTCCTCGGGGTCGTCGGCTACCTGGGGACGCAGATCCTGGCGATGGCCACGGTGCTGCGCGACATCCTCAACAACGTGTCGTTCATCCCCGAGGTGTCCCTCGTCACCTGCATGGCCGTCGCCTGCGCGGTGCTGGTGTTCTACTGCGTCACCGGGGGCATCCTCGCGTCGGTCTACACCGACCTCGTGCAGGGCGCGATCATGATCGTCGCCGCGGTGTTCGTGTTCTTCGCGTGCCTCGCCGCGGTGGACGGAGGGCTCGGTGGCATCGTCACCACCCTCGTCGCCGACGACCCCGAGGCCATCAGCCCGTGGGGCACGCTGGGCATGATCGGGTCGCTGTCGTGGCTGGTGGTGTTCACCCTCGGCGGGGCGGGGCAGCCCCACGTCATCACCAAGCTGATGATGAACCGGCGCATCGAGGACGCCCGCCGCAGCCTGCCCGTCAGCGCCGTGGGCTACGCGATCTGCTCGCTGCTGTGGCTGAGCATCGGGCTCGCGATGCGGGCCCTCGTCATCCAGGGCGGCCACCCCGAGCTGGCGAACCCCGACGAGGCGGCGCCGCAGTTCCTGCAGTTCCACGCCGGCCCGGTGCTGGCCGGCATCGTCTTCGCGGGGCTCTTCGCGGCCATCATGTCCACCGCCGACAGCTTCCTCAACCTCGGCGCGGCCGCGGTCGTGCACGACATCCCGCGGGCCCTGTACGGCCGGTCGCTGGCCAACGAGCTGTTCTGGGCGCGCGCGGCCACGGTGGGGCTCGCGGTGGGGTCGGCGCTCTTCGTCCTCTACTCGCGGCAGGACCTCGTGGCCCTGCTCGGCGCCTTCGGGTGGGGCACGTTCGCGGCCGCCCTCGTGCCCGCGGTGGCCATCGGGTTCAACTGGAAGCGGGCCACCGCCGCCGCCGCCAACACGGCCATCGCGTCGAGCCTCGTCGTCAACTTCGGCATCGAGCTGTTCGGGATCGTCCTGCCCTGGGGCATCAACGGGGGCTTTGTCGCCCTGCTGCTCTCGATGACCCTGTTCTTCGGGATCTCGCTGGCCTCGCCGCCCCCGGCCCTCGACCCGGACATCGACGAGGTGATGGACCTGTAGCGGCGGCCGGGGCTTCCGGCCGGCCCGGGCATGCGGGCGCCCGCCTGGAAGGGTGGGAAGTGGCGCGAGCGCCGCCCTGCGGTGGAGTCAGGGGAGCAACTCTGGAGCAGCGGCTCAGGCTCCCGATCCGTACGCCGGCCCGGAGCGGGAGTGCGCGGTAGAGCTCGGCGCGCGCGACCATCTCGCGCCCGTGTTCGGCAGCCTGCCGCACGGCGTCCGTGATGGCGTCGACCTGTGCGGGGGTGAGATGGCGTGAGTGTCGAACGCGGGGTTCATGTTGCCGCCGGCGGTCGGGCGTTCGTCGGCTGCCGGGAGAGAGTCTGCCTGGCGGGCGTCGCAGCAGGCGTTCCGGGCGGCCGGCGTCACCAGCGGACGAGGGGGTCGCTCGTCGGCTTGCCGCCGCGTGCGATGACGGCGTCGGGTGAGCGGACGCTGATGACGTAGTCGAAGGCGTCGGGGCCTGCCGCCGACCGCCGGCCGACGAGGCGGACGAAACGTTCGCCGATCGCGCGCGCGGCCCGGGGCTCGGTCTCGGCGGGCACGACCAGCGACAGCGCCACCGTGCGGCCGCGCTGGAAGAGGGTCGCGTCGATCACCCCGGCGGCCGCCCGCATGTCTTCCAGCACGCCGGCTTCCTGCGTCGAGGTCAGCACCGGCGGGGTCGAGAACCCGGAGCGGGAGCCGGCGCCGGAGAACCAGCCGGCGACTCTCCTCAAGACGTACGGAAGCCCGACGGCGACGGCGGAGGCGGTGCCGATGCCGAGGACATCGGTCTGGGCCACCTCCGTCACCTCGCGGGGCTGCATCTGGCTCATCATGGCCCGGTGGGTCGGTCCGCCCAACGGCGCCGGGTCGCGGGCGCGGGTCAGGTCGTCGAAGAGACCGAGACCCTCGACGAAGGTCAGTCCGGGCGCCAGCTCGACGGGCGGCCTCGGGGGCACGATCCAGCCGTCGTCGGGATCGCCGAAGACCGTCCGCGCGGCCCCTCCGGCGCGCCGGTCGGCCTCGAGCGCGGCCCGAATGCGCGCGAAAGACGCGGGGCTCAGTGCGCCGACCGCGTCCTGGGCCGGCGATGGGTCGCCGGAAGACGCTGTCTGCGCCCCCGTCGGCGCCGCGGTCATCAGGGCGGCAATGGCGGCCGCGAGGACGGCTCGTCCGAATGCTCGGCGGCGCCGATCGCATCGTCCGCGGCGAGGGCCGCCCGTCCCGGCGCCGATCCGACCTGTCGTCCGTTGACACTCGGGCATGTGAACGCGAGCCTGCGATGGTATGAAGGCATGATACATCGATACCTGCCGCAGGTCCTTCTGCGGGGCAGCGGACGTCGCGCGGCGGCGACCCCCGCTTGTCCCCGTCGGCATGCCCGCCCGGCGGCGGGGGCGGTGCAGGCCCGGTCGAGGACCTCGTGAAGTGGAGCGCCGAGGGAGTCGGCATGCCCGTCCGGGCGGCGGAGGGCAGTGTAGGATACCGGACTCGACTACTCCGCGACCCTCGAGGAGACGCCATGACCTTCGTCAGCGACCTGGAGCCGACCGCCCTGTGGCGGCACTTCGACACGATTCTCACGATTCCCCGCGCGTCGAAGGACGAAGGCCGGATGCGCGACCACATCGTGGCGTCGGCCGACCGCCTCGGCCTCGCCCATCACGGGGATGCGGCCGGCAACCTCGTCGTGCGCAAGCCGGCCACCCAGGGCCACGAGGGGGCGGACATCACCGTCCTGCAGTCCCACCTCGACATGGTCCAGGAGAAGAACGCGGACGTCGCGTTCGACTTCGCCACCGACGCCATCGTGCCGGAGATGCAGGGCGAGCACCTGACCGCGGCCGGCACCACCCTGGGGTCGGACAACGGCATCGGGGTGGCGGCGATGCTCGCGGTGATGGGCGAGACGGCGTTCCCGCACGGGCCGCTCGAGCTGCTGTTCACCATCGACGAGGAGACGGGGCTGACGGGGGCCGCCCGCCTCGACGGCGGCCTCTTGCAGGGGCGGCGGCTCATCAACCTCGACTCGGAGGAGGACGGCGTCCTCTACGTCGGGTGCGCGGGCGGGGGCGACACGCAGCTCACCGTGGAGCTCGGCGTCGCGCCCGCGCCCGAGAACGGCGTCGCCCTCGCGGTGGCCCTGCGGGGCCTCAAGGGCGGCCACTCCGGCGTCGACATCCATCTGCAGCGGGGCAACGCCGTCAAGCTGCTGGGGCGGGCCCTCCGCGCCGTCCGCCTTCTCGGGCACCGCTACGACCTCGCCCGTTTCGACGGGGGCAGCGCCCACAACGCGATTCCGCGCGAGGCGTTCGCGACGGTGGTGGTCCCGGCCGACGGCCAGAGCGCGCTGCTCGCGGCGCTCGACCGGGAGGTCGCGGCCATCCGCGACGAGTACGCGCCGGCCGACCCCGACATGAGCCTGACCGCCGACGCGGTGACCCGGCCCGACACGGTCTGGGACCCGGCGACGACCGAGCGGGTGCTACGCCTCGTCGACGCCCTGCCGCACGGGGTCGAGGCGATGAGCTACGACATTCCCGACCTCGTGGAGACCAGCGTCAACCTCGCCACCGTCGTCCCCGCCAACGGCTCCCTGCGGGTGGGCCTGAGCAGCCGGTCGTCGATCGACTCGGCCCTCGAGGCGATGCGACGCCGCGTGGGGGCGATCGGGGTGCTGGCGGGGGCGGCGGTCGACGAGGGCGAGGCGTACCCGGGGTGGAAGCCCGATCTGGAGTCGCCGCTCCTCGATGTCGTCAAGGCCGTGCACCGCCGCGCGTTCGACCGCGACCCCGGGGTCAAGGCGATTCACGCCGGCCTGGAGTGCGGCATCATCGGGAAGAAGGTGCCCGGCATGGACATGATCTCGTTCGGCCCGCGCATCGAGTTCCCGCACTCGCCCGACGAGCGGGTCCACGTCGGGTCGGTGGGCCGGTTCTACCAGCTTCTCGAAGCCACCTTGACGGCGCTGGCGTGATGATCGGCGAGCATCAGAGCAATGCTGCGGCGCCTCCCGGGTCGCCGCTTCGGCCGCCCGAGCCGTCCTGGTCCGGCGTGGGCGTTGTTGAACTCGGCGGATTGGCGGGGGCACCGCCGGCGCCCGGGGGAGACCAGATCGGGCGATTCACTGACCCGGCGCCGGTGTGAGCTGGTGGAGGCGTTCCAGCGTGGTGAGGCGCTGGTCCAGCTTGGCCAAGGTGACCTCGACGGCACGCAGTCTGGCGTCGAGGCCCCGGATGTCGGTCTCGATGCGGTCGAGGCGGGCGTTCACCCCCCCGATCTGGGTGGCGATCTGCGCGGAGAGCAGACCCCCCGCGACCATAATCGTCCCGATGATCCAGCGCGCGTCGTTGCTCGGTGCCGACATGCCGCTTCATGTTACTCGACAGTCCTTGTCGAAAGCAACACGGCTGTGTTTTTTTAGTTCGACCGGGCGGCCGCTCTCGCCATCCGGCTCGGTGCACTGGAAGATCGCCGGTGCGGCAGCGGCGATCCGGCTCAGTGCACCCGGAGGTTCCCCGGTGGCAGCGGCGGTGCGGCGGGGGGACGACGCGGCGGCGCGATGTCGTCGGTTCCGCAGCCGTCGTCGCAGCCGTGGCAGGAGCTCTGCGCCTTCGAGGCCGGGGCGGCGCTGCCGACGATGGCGCGAATGTGCCGAACCAGGGCGACCACCGCGTAGGCGACGATGAGCGCGACGATCGGATCCTGCCAGGTCCAGGTCCAGGTCATGGTGGTCACCTGTCATCGTCCGCCGCAGCCCGCCGCAACCGCGAGGGGCGCGCCGCGCGAACGCGGCCGGTCCGCCTTCGCCGTTCTCCCGGCCCAAGCCGCGGCCCGGCCCGCCAATCGTCGCCTGCAGCTCCGCTTGGCGCCCAACCAACCTGCATGAAGTCCGCGCCGTGCTGCGGCGCAGACTCCTCTGGCCGGTCAGACGCCCCAGCCGAGGGCCGAGCCGGCCTGGTACACCACGAGCGACGCGACGTAGGCGAGCACCGTCATGTAGCCGAACATGAAAGTAGGCCAGTACCAGCCCCCCGCCTCCCGCCGCACGACCACGATGGTGCTCATGCACTGGCAGGCCAGCACGAAGAACACCATCAGCGAGACGCCGGCGAGCGGCGTCATCAGCGGCGATCCGTCCGCGTGCGTCGCGTTCTGCAGCGACTCGCGCAGGCTGACGCTCTCCTCGTCCGCCTCCTCGATGCCGAAGACGATGCCCAGGGTCGACACGAAGACCTCGCGCGCCGCGAACGCCCCGATGATGCCGACACCGATGCGCCAGTCGAAGCCGAGGGGCTCGATCGCCGGCTCGATCGCCTGGCCCAGCCGGCCCCCGAGGCTGTAGCGGAGCTGCTCGCCCGCCTGCTGCCCGGCCAGCTCGGCCAGTTGCTCGTCCTGCGCCGCGGCGTCGGTCGTCGCGGCGAGCACGCCCTCCCGCGCTGCGTCGTACCGGGCGTCGATGGTGCTGCTGTGGGGGTAAGAGAGCAACGCCCACAGGATGACCGTCATCGTCAGGATGATGGTGCCGGCGTCCTCGAGGAACTTGCGCGTCCGGCGCCACGCGACGAGGAAGATGTTGCTCCACACCGGCATGCGGTACGGGGGCAGCTCGAGCAGCAGCGGCAGGCGGGGACCCTTGAGCACTGTCCGGCGCAGCACCGCCGCCGCCCCGAGGGTGGCGCACACCGAGAGCGCGTACATCGAGAACAGCACCACCGCCCCCGCGCTCACGACGCCGAAGACGCGGGGGGCGCCCGCGAACACCACCGCGGTCACGATGGCGTAGACCGGCAGGCGGGCGCTGCACGAGATCATGGGCAGCGTCAGCATGGTGATGAGCCGGTCGCGGCGGCCCTCGATGGTGCGGGTGGCCATGACCGCGGGAATGGCGCAGGCGAAGCCGGACAGCATCGGCACGAACGCCTTGCCGTGCAGGCCCACCCGGCCCATCAGCCGGTCGATGACGTACGCCACCCGGGCGAGATAGCCCGAGGCCTCGAGCAGGGCGATGAAGAAGGAGAGCATCGCGATCTGCGGCACGAAGACCACGACGTTGCCGACCCCGGCGATGATCCCGTCGGCCGCCAGGTCGGCCAGGTTCCCCTCCGGCAGGACCGCCCTCACCCCGCCCTGCAGCCACGCCGTCGCCGTCTCGATGGCCCCCATGAACGGCTCGGACCACGTGAACAGGGCCTCGAAGACCACCGCCATGACCACTGCGAAGACGGCCATGCCGTAGACCCGGTGGGTCAGCACGTCGTCGATCTTCTTCGTCCAGGTCCGGGTGTCCTGGTGCCGGATGGTCCTGACGTCGCGGGCCACCGCCTCGGTCCAGCGATAGCGGGCGGCGATGATCTCCTCGTCGAGCCGCCGCTCGGCCGCCGCGGCGTTCCGGTGGAGCGCGTGGACCTTCTGCAGCACCGGAGCGGGCAGGCCGCTCGCCGCGCCGTCGTCGGTGTCGAGCGACAGCAGCGACCACAGCGCCCAGGACCGGCGGACCGCCGGGGTGCTCCCGAAGTCGGCGTCGGCCAGCGCCCGGGTCACCGTCGACACGTCGCGCTCGGCCTCGGGCGGCAGGCCCGTCCACGCCTCGTCGGGGCGCGGCGCCAGCGCCACCGCGTCGCCGATCGCGTTGCGAAGGGCGTCGAACCCGACGCCCTTCGAGGCGACGGTCGGGACCACCCTGGCGCCCAGCCAGTCCGCGAGCCGCTCGGCGTCGAAGTCGGCCCCCGCCGCCTCCGCCTCGTCCATCATGTTGAGGGCCACGATGACCGGGATGCCCGTCTCGGCGATCTGCAGCACGAGGTACAGCGCCCGCTCGATGACCCCGGCGTCGACCACCACCACCACCGCGTCCGGCGGGCCGTCGTGCCGGCCGAGCACCGCGTCGACCGCCACCTGCTCGTCCGGCGAGTTGGCGGTGAAGCTGTAGGTGCCGGGCAGGTCGACGATCTCGACGGGGGCGCCGTCGGGCAGGGTGACCCGGCGCGAGGCCCGGGTGACGGTGACGCCGGGATAGTTGCTGATGTGGGCGCGAGCCCCGGTCAGGGCGTTGAAGACGGTGGTCTTGCCCGAGTTGGCGTTGCCGGCCACCAGCACGCGGGGGACGCGGGCGCCCCCGTCTTCGTCCGGGGCCGCCCTGGCCGACGGGTCGTGCGCCGGCAGGTGGGACGGCGCCTCGCCGTCCCCGGTCTCCGCGAGGTCGGCGCGGCCGTCCGGCAGGAGCTGGATGTGGGCGGCGTCGGCCCGGCGCAGCGAGAACAGGTAGCCGCGCAGCCGGACCTCGAGGGGGTCGCCCAGGGGCGCCCGGCCCACCGACTCGATGGGGGTGCCCGGCACCAGCCCCATCTCCATCAACCGCCGCGCCACCCGGGGCTGGCCCCCGACGCGGTGGATGACGCCGCTGTCGCCGATGGGGAGCTGGTCGAGGGTGTGGAGACCTTGGTGCACGGGAAAATGGCTCCTCGCGCCGGTGACTCGGCGGCCTCAAGTGAAACTGAGTCTCAATATGGAGGGACGAGTCTATCCCGAACGCGGGGGGCGGTCAACAGACCGGTGGCCGGCGCCAATGTCATCATCCCCTGCGGTGCTGCAAGCTCAGCGGCCGCGTTGACGATTCTCCGGGGAACGACGAGTCGCAAGGGTCGCCTGACGGTCAAGACCACGAATCCGTCGTGCACGCCCGGCGGGAGCCGTCGACCGAGGTGCGGCTCGCGTGGGCTGAATCTCGCGCCGGGCATGGGGGCACGACAAGAGAGTGGTGCGCCGCCGCGCAAGCGGCACGTAGCGCCTCGTATACGAGAGCGGAGACCCCACGGCGGCGTGTTCGCGAGCGCCGAGCGGCCAACCCGGCCGGGGGGCCTCACCCTCGACCCCGGGCAGCCCGCCCCTCCGGCGTCGAAGAGTCCGTCTGTGACACAATAGATCGTTTCCGGTACCTTCGTGTTCGATGTTCTGTCAGGAGTCCTTTCGATGAACAACGCTCGTGTCACGGTGCCCCCCCCTCGGAACGAGCCGGTGCTGAGCTACGCGCCCGGATCGCCGGAGAAGGCCGCCCTCAAGTCGCAGCTCGACGCGTTCGCGGCCGGGTCGGTGGAGATTCCCCTGATCATCGGCGGCCGCGAGGTGACCACCGGCGACCTCGGCGCCTGCGTCCTGCCCCACGACTACCGCAAGCAGGTGGCCACCTATCACCGCGGCAACGCCGACACCGTGGACCAGGCGATCGCGGCGGCGGCGGCGGCCCGCCCCGGGTGGAGCGAGATGTCGTGGGAATCGCGCGCGGCCATCTTCCTCAAGGCGGCCGAGCTGCTCGCGGGGCGCTACCGGCCCATCGTGAACGCGGCCACCATGCTGAACCAGAGCAAGACGGTGTTCCAGGCCGAGATCGACGCGGCGTGCGAGCTCATCGACTTCTGGCGGTTCAACGTCTCGTACCTGCCCGACATCTACGGGCAGCAGCCCGAGAGCGCGGCCGGCATCTGGAACTACGTCGAGTACCGGGCCCTGGAAGGGTTCGTCCTCGCCGTCACCCCGTTCAACTTCACCTCCATCGCCGGCAACCTGCCGACGAGCCCGGCCCTGATGGGCAACACCGTGCTCTGGAAGCCGGCGTCCACCGCGGTGTTCTCGGCCTACTGGCTGATGAAGCTGCTCGAGGAGGCCGGCCTGCCACCGGGCGTCATCAACCTCGTGCCGGGCTCGGGCGGGCAGATCGGCGGGCCCGCCATGGCCCATCCCGACCTCGGCGGCGTGCACTTCACCGGCAGCACCGAGGTGTTCCAGGACATGTGGCGCACCGTCGGCGGCAACATCGCCGGATACCGCAGCTATCCGCGCATCGTCGGCGAGACCGGCGGCAAGGACTTCGTCTTCGCCCACGCCTCGGCCGACCCCGACGAGCTGACCGCCAACCTCATCCGGGGGGCCTACGAGTACCAGGGGCAGAAGTGCAGCGCGGCCAGCCGCGCCTACGTCCCCGAGAGCCTGTGGAACCGGTGCCGCGACGAGGTCGTCGGCGAGGTGGGGGCGATCCGCTACGGGGACGTCGTCGACTTCACCAACTTCATGGGGGCGGTCATCGACAAGGCCTCGTTCGACAAGCAGAAGCGCTACATCGACGCCGCGCGGACCGACAGCGACGCCGACGTGATCTGCGGCGGCGTCTGCGACGACAGCACCGGGTACTTCATCTCGCCGACGATCATCCAGGCCCACGATCCGCGCTACGCCACCATGGAGACCGAGCTCTTCGGTCCCGTGCTCACGGTCCACGTCTACAAGGACAGCGACTACGAGCAGACCCTCGACCTGTGCGACCGGACCTCGCCCTACGCCCTGACCGGGGCCATCTTCGGGCGCGACCGGCGGGCCATCGGCGTCGCCCACGAACGGCTGCGCCACGCCGCCGGCAACTTCTACATCAACGACAAGCCGACCGGCGCGGTGGTGGGGCAGCAGCCCTTCGGCGGCTCGCGCGCGTCGGGCACCAACGACAAGGCGGGCAGCGCGCAGAACCTGCTGCGCTGGGTCAGCACCCGCACCACGAAGGAGACGTTCGTGCCGGTGCGCGACTACCGCTACCCGCACATGCAGGAGCGGTGAACCGCCGAAGGAGACGTTCGTGCCGGTGCGCGGCTACCGGTACCCGCACATGCAGGAGCGGTGAACCGCCCCGACCGGGCGGGGCACCGAGACACGAGGTGCCGGGCGTTCAGGCGTCCACCGGATCGACCCGGCGCCGCGCACCGCCACGCGGGTACGCGCTCACGGCCCGGAGCCGCGGCCAGGGATCAGAATCCGAACGTCTTGCCTATCCGGATGCGGTCGGGCGTCACCGCGAAGTCGACGTGGGGACTCGCCGGGACGTCCGACCAAACCGTCGCGAGCAGCACGCCGGTGACGGCCATCCCGATACCCGGGTAGCTCAACGCCTTGAACGGCTCCGTCTCGATGGCGCAGGTCCCGGGGTCGCCGCCGCAGGTCTCGGTCCTCTTGACGGCCGTCGCCAGGACGGCACCGGAGGCGATCATGACGAGCCCGGCCCAGGTCCGGCCCCGCGAGCGCCGCCTGCCGGCGGCGTTCGACTGCAGCTCCATCCCGACTGCCGCGCGTTCGGCCGACTGGAGGACCACCCCCTCCGGCGGCTGCGCCGACCCTGCGATCGGCGTGGCGAGCGTGGCGGCGATTGCGAGCGCGAGCGTTCTCTTCGACATCGTTGCACCTTCTTGCGGGCGCTCGATGCGGAGCGAGCGCCGACGGTCGCGTGTACCGAAACGACCTCAACTTACCCGATGTGCAGCTCGCAACGCACGGGGTGCTTCGGACCGCCGTCCTGGCCGTCAGCCTCCCAGCATCCGCTCGCGGCGATTGGCCCGCATGAAGGCGAGCCCGACGATCGCGGCCATTGCCAGCGCGATGCCGATACGGTTCTGCAGGGTCCACGCGAAGAGCTCGGCGGGGTCCGCCTCCGGGAGGGCGGCGGGGTTCCAGAACGGGGAGATCCGTATCTGGTTCTCGCCGAAGCCGGAGAGGAGCCCGTTCAGCCCCAGGATCGCGGCGACGGCCATGGCCCCGGCGGTCTCGCTGCGAAACAGCGTGGCCATGCCCATCGAGAGCACGAGGTAGAAGAGCGCGGCCTGGAGGGCGCCGTAGAGGGCGCTCCACGGGAAGACCGTGAAGAAGGTGAAGGTGACGGCGGCGAGGAGCGTCTCGCTCGCCAGCAGGAGCAGCGCCGCCGCGAGCAGCTTCACGCGCCACACCCGCTCGCAGCCGCCCGGCACCGTGTAGGCGATCTCGAGACTGCGACCGTCGATCTCGCCCGCGATGATCCGGATGCCGAGAAAGACGGCGAGGAGGGTCATCGGCAGGCCGATCAGGGTCCCCTGCGCCGAGCTCGGACCGAAGGCCTCGCCGGCCCCGGCGAGGAGCACCCCGGCCTGGAACAGCAGCCACGGCAGCGGCAGCAGCGGCAGCAGCCAGAAGCGGCGGCCGCCCGCCACCACGAGGGCAAGGCGCAGCAGTCCCCGGTCGGGGCGCCGGCTCACGCCCGGGCTCCATCCACGCCGCCGGCCCTGCCGGCCAGGAGCCAGAGGTAGCCGTCCTCGAGCCCGGCGTCGAGGGGGCGGGCGTCGGCGCCCGGCGGCGCGGCGGCCAGCACGCGGTGCGACACCGAACCGTCCGGGGCCGGCGTCTCTTCGGCACGGATCGCGCCTGCCGGCAGCTCGAGCTCGGCGCCGGGCGCGGAGCGCAGCTCCCACACCCGGCCGCGGGCGGTGCGGGCGAGCGCACCCGGCGCCCCGTCGAAGAGCAGGCGGCCGCGGGCCAGCACCAGCACCCGTTCGCAGGCCACCTCGACGTCCTCGACCACGTGGGTCGAGAACAGCACGATGCGGTCGCGCGCGAGGCGGCTCAAGAGGTTGCGAAAACGGATGCGCTCGCGAGGGTCGAGGCCGACGGTGGGCTCGTCGACGATGATGACCGGCGGCAGGCGCAGCAGCGTGCGGGCCACCGCCACCCGCTGGCGCATGCCGCCCGACAGCGCCTCGATCGGCTCGTCGGTCTTGTCGGCGAGACCCACCTCCTCGAGCAGGTCGTCCACCCGCTGCCGGCGCGCGGCCCGCGGCAGGTCGTAGAGCGCCGCGAACCAGGACAGGTACTCGCGCGGCGTCATGCCGCCGGGCAGCCCGGCGTCCTGCGGCAGGTAGCCCACCCAGCGGGCCAGGTACCGCTGGATGGCCCGCAGGGGCACGCCGCCGAGACCGATGGTGCCGCGCGTGGGGTCGAGCACGCCCGCCAGCTGTCGCAGCAGCGTGGTCTTGCCGGCGCCGTTGGGCCCCAGGATCCCCACCATGCCGCGCTCGACCGCGAAGCTGACGCCGGCCAGGGCGAGGACGGGGCTCGCCGGCAGGTCGAAGCCGGCGAGGCGCACCGCCCACCGCCGCCACGCACTGCGGGGGGCGCGCAGCCATCCGCGGGTGGCCCGCGGGCCGAGCGCACCGCTCGACTGCCGCCGGGCGCTGCGCCGGGCCGCCTGGCCCACGGCGAGGCAGAGCGAGAAGAGCGAGACGAGGACGAGCGAGGCGTAGGTCGCTCCCGCCGTCTGACCCGACAGTAGCGGCCCGAACGCGTTGACCCACGTGAACAGGCCGATGGCGCCCCAGGGCACGACCCGGGCGATCCAGCCCTCGATGCCGCCGGGCTGCACGACGCCGGCCGCATCGGCCCGGCCCCGGGCCCGCCGCACCTCCAGCACCAGACGCGAGCACAGGGACGCCGCCATCATCCAGAGGGCGAGCCGCCAGAGGGTCGACTGGAGCTGCAGGGCCAGGCAGCCCACCCCGGCCGCGCCGAGGGCGAGCGGGAGCAGCCGGTCGCGCGCATCGGCGGGGTCGAAGGCCCGCCCGCCGCGCTCGATCACCCGCGCCGCGAAGTCCCTCGAGGCGCGCAAGGTGGCGCGCAGCGGTCCGGGCAGTCCGTACACCTTGCGCAGGCACCGGACGTCGAGCACCGGCGGGCCCGGCCCGCACGCGGGCTCGGGGAGGTCCCGCGGGCGGAAGATCAGCACCACGAGGGCGAGCAGGGCCCCGCCGATCAGCAGGCTGACCACCACCTGCCAGAGCAGCGACGTGACCGTCCCCGTGGCGATGAGCGCGCCCGCCGCGGCGACGGTGGTCCCGAGCCAGGCCAGCACCAGCCACGGGCCGACCCGGCCGAAGAGCTCGTCGAGGTTCCGCAGCAGGATGAAGCCGACCGGCACGATGAGCAGCGTCAGCAGGGCCGAGGTCACGAGCCCGCCGATGACGATGGTCGCGAAGGGCGGCCAGATCTCGTTCTCGCGGCCCGTCGCGAGGGCCAGGGGCCAGAGCGCGGCGACGGTCGTCGCCGTCGTCATCAGGACCGGCCGGGTCCGCTCGCGCACCGACGCGAGCGCCGCCGCGCCCGCGCTCCACCCCCCGCCGAGCACCAGCTGCTGCATGCGGTCGACGAGCAGAATCGCCGGGTTCACGGTCAGGCCGAAGAGCGTCAGGGCCCCGAGCATCGCCATCATGTCGAGCGGCATGCCTGCGAACACCAGCGCCCACGTCGCCCCGAGCAGGGTCAGCGGCAGCGCGAACAGCACGAGCACCGGCAGGGTGAGCGACTCGAAGGTCATGGCGAGCACCAGGAAGAGCAGCGCCGCCACCGGCAGGAGGATCCGCCGGAACCAGTCGGCGGCCTCGTCCCGCCCCGGGGTCTCGACGGTGAATCCGCGCGGGCGCGGCACCGACCGCACGGCGGCGGCTATCTGGTCCTCGATCGCGAGGCGGTTGGGCCCGGTGTCCGGCACGTCGCCCGCCAGCCGGTAGAGCACCGAGAGCTCCCGGCGTCCGTTGTGGTGCGCGATCGTCGGCTGCGACGGCATGCGGCGCACCGAGGCCAGGGCCAGCACCGGCACCACCCCGCTCTCGGTCTGGACCCGCATGCGGGCGAGGTCGCGGCTGGCCCCGCGCGGTCGCCGGGCGTCCCTGCGTTCCACGACGAGGGGGAGCTCGCGGCCGGTCGGCAGCACGAACCCGGTCTGCATCTCCTCTCCCTCGCGCCCCGCCAGCCGCAGGAACGGCAGCACGTCGTCGAGGGTCAGCCCGAACGCCTCGAAGGCGCGGCGGTTCGGTTCGACCCAGATCTCCTCCATGCCGGGCCGCGCCGACATCCACGCCTGGGCCACCTGGGGCATCGACTCCAACCGGGCGCGGATGCTCTCCGACAGGATTCCGAGCTGCTCGCTGTCCGGCCCCGAGAGCACCACCTCGGCCGGCGACCCGCCCAGCAGCCCCCCCAGCCCCCCTTGTCCCGGCCCGGCCCCGCCACCGCCGTCGCCCCCCAGCTGGTCTTCGCCCGGGCGCAGGATCTCGAGCCCCTGGACCTCGTCCGCCGCGTCGCGGACCGCGGCGCGCACGCGCCGGGCGCCGAACCCTCGAGGTCGATCCGCGGCGTCCACGAGCTGCACGGTGAGCGATCCCCCGTCCTCCCGGACCATCGCCTCCACCCGCTCGACGCCCTCGAGGTCCAGAACCGCGCGTTCCAGGCGGCCCATGGCCTGGCTGGCCGCCTCGATCGAGCCTCGACCCGCGGAGAACCGAGTGGCGAACTGCACCGAGTCGGCCTGCGGCGCCTCCTGCGTCGCCGTCTGCACGGTGACCCAGGGCAGGGCGATGACGATGGTCACCAGCACCGCCGCCGCCGTGCCGGCGATCCAGGCCGGCGGGTGGCGCAGGGCGCCGGCCACGACGCCGCCGAAGAGCAGCCGGGCCCGGTCCGGGGCGACCAGGTCGCCGCGCTCGGCCCGGCGGCGGCGGGTCGCCGCGAGCCGGCGCAGCGCCGCCGGCGCGGCGAGGCGGTGCGCGAGCAGGGGCACCAGCCCCAGCGCGACGACCAGGGACGCGCCGAGCGGCAGCAGGATGGAGAGGGCCACGACCTCGATCAGCTCCCGAACGAGGACGTCGTCGAACTCGATGAGGCCGAGCGGCAGGAAGACGACCGCGGTGGTCGCGCTGGCCGCGACGATGGCCCGCACCGTGCGCCGCAGGCCGTCCCGCACCGCGGTCGCGGCGTCGGCGCCGCGCTCGAGACGCCGCTGCACCGCCTCGTACACGACCACGCTGTTGTCCACGAGCAGCCCGACCGCGAGGGCCAGCCCGAAGATCGTGATCAGGTTCAGGGAGTGGCCCGCCAGATACAGCATCGAGAGAGCGGCGAGCAGGCTCACCGGCACCGCCACCGCGACGACGGCCACCGCGCGCCAGCGCCGCAGGAAGAGGAACAGCACTACCAGCGCGATGGCGAATCCCGAGGCCCCGAGGCGCGCCAGCCGGGCGATCTGGTCTTCCACGAGTGCAGCGGCGTCGAAGCCGATCACCAGATCCAGGCCCAGCGGCCGCAGCTCCTCCCGGAGCTGGCCCGCCCGGGCGCGAAGCTGCCGTCCGAGCCGGACGAGGTTGGCGCCTTCCTCCTGGAAGACGATCACGCCCACCGCGGGCTGGCCGTCGACCCGGAAGCGCACCTCCTCGCGCCCCGAGCCGTAGCGCACGTCGCCCACGTGACGCAGGAGCACCGGGCGTTCGGGGTCGACGCGGACCTCGCCGAGCGAGTGCAGCCCGGGAGGCCGTCCGTCGAGGACGACCGGCATGCGCCCCGCCCCGCTCTCCAGATTCCCGAGAAACCGCAGGTGACCCACGTTGCCGTTCACGGACTCGGTGACGGCGTCGGTGGTCACGCCGAGGGCGGCGATGCGATCGGGGTCGACCGTCACCGTCACCTGCCGCCCCGCCCCGCCGCCGGTCGTCGCCTGGCTGACCCCGGAGATGGACGCGAACCGCGGCGCCACCAGCTCCTCCACCAGGTCGTGCAACGCGTTGCGGTCCTCGGTCTCGGTGCCGAGGACGTGGATCATCATCGCGAAGCTCGCCAGCACCGAGGTGTCGAAGGACGTCACGCCGACGGTGGCGCCGCGGGGCTGCGCGCGCTGCAGGGCGGCCGCGATGCGCTGCAGCTCGAGCTCGCGCACCTTGAGGTCGGCGCCGGGCTCGAAGCGCACCTGGTAGCGTCCGGACGAGCCCCGAATCTCGCCCCAGCTCTCGGACACCCGGGGCAGGGCGGCGACCCGGGCCTGCAGGGGCAGCAGGATCTCGCGCTCGACGACCTCCGACTCGCTGCCGGGCCGCGTGAAGTTGACGAACAGGCGATCGCCGGCCAGGGCGGGGAACAGCTCGACGGGCATGCGCTGCCAGGCCACCGCCCCCACCAGGACGATGCCCAGGAAGAACATCGCCACCGCCACCGGCCGGCGGATGGGCAGGCTCAGCACGCTGGCGGTCCTCCGGGTCCGGCTGCCCGCGGCGAGCGCCCGGCTGCATGCAACGGGCGCCGCGGCGCGCCTGTCGGCGGTCGCGTTCCTCCCCGGTCGAAGGTTGCCGGCATGTTCACTCGCCCGCCGCCGGGTCAGCGGGGCGCCACGGCGGCCTCCCCGCCGGGGAGGACTTCACCCTGGCCACCCAACCGGTCCAGCACGAGATACAGGCACGGCAGCACCAGCAGCGAGCCCGCCGTGGACGTCAGGATGCCGCCGATGATGGTGACCGCCATCGGGCCGCGCAGCTCCGCGCCCTCGCCGGCCCCGAGGGCCAGCGGCAGCAACGCCAGCACCGTCGTCAGCGTGGTCATGACGATCGGACGCAGCCGGATGCCCGCCGCCTGCACCAGCGCGTCGACCCGCGCGACGCCCCGCGCCATCGACTGGCGCGCCGTCGCCAGCAGCAGCACCGCGTCGTTGACCGCGACGCCGGCCAGCACGATGCATCCCAGCATCGCCATCACCCCGATCGGCCGGCCCGCCGGCACGAGGACGACGGCGACCCCGACCAGCGCGAGGGGAATCGCGGCCAGCACCGTCACCGGGTGCAGCAGCGATTCGAAGGTCCCCGCGAGCACCATGAGCACGAGCACCAGGGCCAGGATGCCGGCCAGCCGCAGCTCGCCGACGGTGCGGACCCGCTCTTCTTCCTCGCCCCGGAGCTCGGCCCGCAGACCGGGCGGCAGGGGCGCTTCGTCGAGCGCGGCGGCCACCGCGGCGACGGCCCTCGGGGCGTCGGCGCCGTCCGTGATGTTGGCGGTGACCTGCGCGGTGCGACGCTGGTCGCGGCGGAAGATCTCGCGGGCGCCCTCGGCCTCGGCGAAGCGGGCCACCTCGCCGACCGCGACCTGCCGTCCCTCGGGGGTGCGGAACACCACGAGCTGGAGATCCTCGAGCCGCGGCGTGGGCAGGCGAAGGGTCACCGGGCGCTCCTCGTCGCCGATCGCCAGCATCGTCACGTCGCGCCCGTCGAGGCTCGTCTCCAGCACGCGGGCGAGCGTCTCGAGATCGACCCCGAGGCCGTCGGCCATGGCGCGGTCGAGCTCGACGCGCAGCTCGGGGGGGCCGCCCTCGAACGAGGAGCGGACGTCCCACAGCTCGTCGAGCCGGGCGAGGCGCCGCCTGACGACCTCGGCGCCGCGCCGCAGATCGGGCAGCGACTGCCCGGCGATCTCCACGACGACGGGGGGACCGCCGCCGCCGAGGGCGCCGGCGAGGGCGGACGAGCCCAGCTCCCAACCGACGTCGGTCGACTCCAGCCCCGCGAGCGCGGGCGAGAGCCGGGTGGCGAGCTGGCGGCCGGTCGGCCCCTCGCCCGCCATGCGGACGGTGAGCCGCGCCGTGTTCTCCTCGGTGAGCTCGCTGCGGATCATGCGATCGTCCTCGGGCAGCCGGCCCACCTCGGACAGCACCGCCCGCACCGCGTCCCCCCCGGCCTGCTCGAGCAGCGACTCGATGCCCTCGGCGACCCGCGCCGTCGACTCCACCCGCTGGCCCGGGGGGCCGACGACCCGCATCGAGAACTGCCGCGGATCGGCCGGCGGCAGCAGCTCGGTGCCGAGCCCCAGCAGGCGCCACCCGCTGAACCCGGCGACGAGCGCCGCCGCCAGCACCGTGACGAGCGGATGGCGCAGCAGCCCGCGGACGAGCTTCTCGAGCCCGCGGCGGTAGCCGGGGACGACCCCGGCCCCCGCTGCCGCGGGGGCGGTCGTCCGCGGCAGGAACCAGCTCGCGAGGGCCGGAATCAGCAGCATCGCGACCGCGAGAGAGGCGAGCAGGGAGGCCGCCACGGCGAAGGCGATGCCCTCGATGAGCCGCGCGGCGAGGCCCTCGACGAAGAGCACCGGCAGGAAGACGACGCAGGTGGTGAGGGTCGAGGCGGTGATGGCGCCCGCCACCTGGCCGGCGCCGGCCGCGGCCGCCGCCGGCGCCGGGTCGCCCCGGGACAGCCGCCGGTAGATGCTCTCCACCACCACGATGGCGTTGTCGACGAGCATCCCCGCGCCCAGGGCCAGCCCCCCCAGGGTGACGATGTTCAGGCTCTGATCGGTGAAGCGCATCAGAAAGAGGGCGGCGAAGATCGACACCGGGACGGCCGCGGTGACGACGAGGGTGGCGCCGGCGGAACGCAGGAAGACGGCGAGCACCGCCACCGCGAGCAGCACCCCCAGCCCCGCCGCGTTCTGCAGATCGGACAGCGCGTCCACGACCAGGGCCGCGTCGTCGCTCACCTCGGTGAGCTCGACGCTGGGCAGGTCCTCCGCCAGCCCGGCCAGCGCCTCGCGGACGGTCGCCGACACCTGCACCGTGTTCGAGCCCGCTTCCTTGAAGACCGCGAGGCCGACCCCCTCGACGCCGTCGACCCGCACGAGGTGATCGATCTCGCGATCGACCATCTCGACCCGGCCCAGGTCGGACACGCGAATCGCCTGGCGGCTGCCGTCCTCGCCGCCGAGGTAGCGCACCACCACCCGCTCGACGTCCGCGGGCCGCCGGAAACGCGACATTCCCCGCACCAGGAAGACCTGCGTGCCCTCCTCGAGGGTGCCGGCGGAGATGTCCATGTTCTCCGAGACGAGCCGGTTCTCGACGTCCGCCAGGGTGATGCCGAAGGCCTCGAGCCGGTAGCGGTCCAGGAGCACGCGCACTTCCTGCTCCCGGCCGCCCGTCACCAGGACCTCCGCCACGCCGGGCAGCGCTTCGAGACCGGGCGCGACCTGCCGCCGGGCGAGCCGCCGCAGCTCGGCCAGATCGGGGCGCCCGGCCGGGGCCACCAGGCCCAGGGTGAGAATCGGCGCCTCCCGGGGGTCGAGACGGCGCACCAGCACCTCGTCGACGTCGGGGTCGGCGCTCACCGGGCCGACCGCCTTCTGGACGTCGATGAGGCCCAGGTCGAGATCGGCGTCCCAGTCGAACACGACGGTGGCCACGAGCCGGCCGGTGCGCGCGACCTGCGACACCTCGCGAATGCCCCGCACCGTGAACAGGCGTTGCTCGACCTGCTCGCCGTAGAGACGCTCCATCTCGGTCGGCGGGCGGTCGGAGGAGCGCACGGAGACGACGATGGTGGGGCTCTGGAGATCGGGCAGGAGATCGATGGGCAGCTGCCGCCAGGCCAGCCAGCCGACCAGGGTCACGGCGATGGCGAACACGCTGACCGCGACGGGCCGGCGCGTCGCGAAGGCGGCGACGGATGCCGGCGGGCCCGCCCGCCCGTGGCGGGAGTCCGCGCTGCCTTCGATGGGGGCTGCGTCCCGCCTGACGTCGTCGTTCCTCGCTTGCATACTGGCGGTATGTCTCTCGTCACGCGTTGTCGGCCGGGTGCCTGGCCCGTCCCGGTGCGACGGGGGCTTTGCCACGGGCGGTCACGGGGCGCCTACCACCCGCACCCGGGTCCCGTCGGTCAGCGTCTCGAGCCCGCGCACGACGATGCGCTCGCCGGGCTCGACGCCCTCGCGCACCTCGACCCGGTCATCGTCGCCCAGGCCCAGGGTGACGTTGCGGCGCGCCGCCCGCTGGCCGTCGAGCACGAAGACGACGTCGCGGCCCGCCCGCTCGGTGACCGCGTCGCGCGGCACCACCGATACGCCCGCGCGGCGCTCGGCGACGATCGCGGCCTCGATGAACATGCCGGGCCGCAGGAGCCGCTGCCGGTTGTCGACCGCGACCTCGGCCCGGAAGGTGTGGGTCTCCGCGTCCATCGTGGGGGACAGCCGCAGGATCCTGCCCGTGATCGTCAGGTCGTCGAAGGCGTAGTGGCGGATGCGGACGGGCTGGCCGGGCCGGACCCGGGCGAGCTCCGGGCCCACCAGATCGACGTCGGCGATCAACCGTCCGATGGGTGCGATGCGGGCGACCTCGAAACCGACCAGGACCATCTGGCCGTCGGCGACCGGAAAGCCGTCCTCGTCACGCGCCAGCTCGAGGACGACCCCCGCGATCGGCGTCGTCAGCCGTGTCTTCTCGTCGGTACGCTGACTGAGCTCGAAGTTGCGCAGCGCGTCCTCGTAGGTGACCTGGGTGCGCCGGTACTCCTCCTCGGTGATGAGCCCGCGGTCGAACAGCATCCTGCGCCGGTTCATCTCCTCCTCGGCGTTCGCGAGATGCCGGCGGGTCGCTTCGAGGCCGGCCGCGAGCCGGGCATCCTCGCCGGTGATCTCGGCCACCAGCTGCCCCTCGGAGACGGCCGAGCCCTCGACGAGCCGGGCCCCCGTCCCGTCCCGGCCCAGCACCAGGAAGCCCGGGGTCTCCACGCTGAGGACGACGTTCTCCTCGGTGCGCAGGGTGCCGGTGGTGACGATGCGATCCTCGACGTCGTCGATCCCCACCTCGGCGACCTCGACCGGGATGCGGAACTCGACCGACGCGGGCTCGCTGCCGCCGGCGGGGCCGCATGCGGCGGCCCAGCCGAGCAGGACCGGCAGCAGCCGGGCTGCCGGCGGGGAGACGCGGATCGGACGGTGGGGCATCTGCGGGTCCTCTACGGACGCTGACGGAAAGTGACTGGCCGCGGCGGCAGGCGCGCGAGGCCCGAAAGAGGGCCGGGCCTGATCGCAGTTGGCGGTTTCTCGTCGATCACCGTCCTGGCCCGCCCATCGTCGCCTACGGCTCCGCCGGGCGCCCAACCAACCCTGCAGGAGTCCGCGCCGTTCTACGGCGCAGACTCCTGGCCCGCCCATCGTCGCCTGCGGCTCCGCTGGGCGCCCACCAACCCTGCAGGAGTCCGAGCCGTTCTACGGCGCAGACTCCTGGGGATCCTCATCGATCGCTTGCCATCGAACGGCGTCGGCGATAACGACACGACCGGTCGTCTCGTTCGACAGGACGACCCGCGCCGCGCCCCGCGGCAGGTCGAACTCGCCCAGGGTGTTCCAGCCGGCCTCGGCCGCGGCGGCGTCGAACTCCAGGGCGCGCTCTTCGCCGTCCGCGATCAGCGTCAGGTCGTAGGTCCCGGGCCTCCCGAGTCCCGTCGAGACGTTGATCTGGACGTTCGGCGCCGGCGACCCGCCGCCCTGCCGCGTCGTCGGCTCGGGAAGGTGCAACGCCAGGCGCCAGCGCCCCGCCCGCGGGAGCTCGGCCGCGAAGACGGCCCGACGGTCGCCGGCGCCGCTCCGGACCACGGCCATCGTGTGGCGGTACTTGCCCCAGCTCGCGGGCGCCTCCCGCCGGCTCCACTCGGTGGGCGAGCCGGTGAACCCGTTCGCCTCCGGCAGCCCCTGGTCCATGTCGACCGGCGGCAGGAAGAAGCTCGACAGGCCGCCGGCGAGACGCACGCCGTTCCGCTGTTCGTCGGACTCGACGGAGAATCCGGGGTCGAGGTCGTCGACGACGATGTCCGTCGTCGCCGCCGGCCGCCACGCGCTGGGGCGGCTGCCGAGGAGGGGCTCGGCGCGGACCTGCGCCTCCTCATCGACCCGCGGCAGGGTCAGCTGCACGTCCTGCCGGTTGAGCGACAGGTACGGCTGCAGCCACAGCTCGACCGGCGGCGCCGCGCTCAGCATTCCGATCTCCACCGTCTCGCGGCCGGCCACCCGCACCGGCGCGGTCTCCTGCCAGACGTTGGCCTCGTCGTCCCCGGCGGTGGCGTAGCGCATGCGCAGCAGGCCCGGGACGGCCTCGTCGTTGCGCACGTGGACGCGCGTCTGGTAGCGGGGAACGCCCCGTTCGTCGTCGGCCAGCCGCTCGACCACGACCGGCGAGGCGACGAAGCCGGGCAGCGCCGCGTCGTGCAGCCAGTCGCCGATCAACGGTTCGAGGTCGGCGTCGAGCTCCGCCGCGAGCCGAGCCAGCTCGGCCGCGGTGAACTGCCGGCCGCGGTAGCGGGCCCGCAGCTCGGCCAGCAGCGCCGCCGTCTTCTCGCGGCCCAGGCCGTCGAGAATCGAGCGTGCGATCGCCCGGCTCTTGAGGGCGAGGACGTTGAACGCCTCCGCCGCGTCCCCGGCCGGGTCGAGCTCGGCCAGCGGCGCCCCGAGGGCGCGGTCCCAGACCGAGGGGCGGTCGGACGCCGCCGACAGCACCGCGTCGGCGGCCGTGCCCGTGCGGCCCGTCATCATGTCGGCGATGATCTCGCCGACCATGGCGTTGCCCTCCTGGCCGAACATGAACGGCGAGAAGTAGCCCGCCTTGCCGGTCAGCAGCCGGTTGACGAGCTCGTCGAGCACGAAGTCGACGGCCAGGGCGCCCTCGCCCCGCGCGCCGGTCTGAAAGAGCAGGAAGTTGCGCGACCCGCCGAGAAACAGGTTGCCGCCGCTGACGTCGTTCTCGAAGAACCGCTCGAGGGCCTCCACCTTGGCGCGGGCCAGCCCGCCGTCGCGCCCCTCGAAGCTCTCCGGATTGATGAACCCGAGCTCGAAGCGCGAGGTCGTGAAGCCGTTCTCGCGCAGCAGCAGCAGCCCCGGCAGCGCCTGCGTCGTGTCCATGCGCCAGCCGCCGCCGTAGCCGCGCAGGACGGTCGGCGACTCCACCAGGGTCAGGCCGTCGTAGGGGTACGGCAGGCCGAGCCGCTCGGCGTCGCTGAGGATCTCGTCGATGCGCTGCCGTATCTCGCCCGCCGCGTCCGCGAAGAGGCGCAGGTTGCGGTCGTGCCCGGGGTGGACGAGGATCTCGATCTCGACCCCCGCCGCCTCGATCGCGCGCCGCTCGAAGCGCGAGGCCAGCAGCCCGACGTGCGGCACCGGCGCGCCGGGCCGGAAGCGGAAGCGGGCCGCGCCGCCGCCCGAGCCGAGGGTCTGCCGCCGCCCCGGGCCCGCCACCAGCCAGCCCTCCGGGACCTCGACCTCGAGATCGACCTCGAAGTAGTCGGCCGGATGCGTCCGCGGGTCGCCGGCGGGCACGTCGCCGCCGGCGTGCGGCAGCCAGCCGAGGCCCGGCATCAATGCGACGTAGCGCCGGTCGAACACGCCGGGGGCGGCCCCGATCAGGGCGATCTGGGCATCCATCATGGTGGCGCCAGGCAGATCGAACGCCGAGTCGAGGTAGCCGAAGCCGACGTCGGGCCGGCCGTCGGCCGACAGAACGACCGTGGTCTCCGCGCCCGGCGCCAGCGCGCGCGCGGGCGTGATCTCCAGCAGCCCCGCGTCGTGCGTCCAGGCCGCCTCTTCGCCGCCGGCCGCCGCGCGCTCTACCGCGAGCCCCGGGTTGAAGGTGAAGAGCAGCGTGTCGAGGCCCCGGTCGGGCGGCGCCTGCACCGTGATCTCGAGGTCGAGGGCGACGCCGCGGTCGGGCTCGATGCGTACCGTCCCGGCGACGGCCTGCAGATCGGCGCGCGGGTCGTCGCGGCGCGCCTCGTGCGCGGCGAGCCAGGCGGCGCGGTCGTCCCTGGCGCCGGCCGCCTGCCACGTCAGGGTGCCCACGAGCAGGCCGGCGGCGGCCACGAGCCCGGCCCCGAGGGCGATCCGCCGAGACCGCG
The DNA here is from genome assembly GCA_965207675.1 of Vicinamibacterales bacterium. Lineage (GTDB taxonomy): Bacteria > Acidobacteriota > Vicinamibacteria > Vicinamibacterales > UBA8438 > JAJEEA01. Next base: position 312,638 of record CBDBMY010000009.1, on the reverse strand, counting down.
GGCCGCCGTCCCGGCGCGGATGGAACGCCGCCGCGAGGGCGAGGCACCCCGCGGCCAGGATCACCGCGGCGACGCGTTGCGCGAGGCTGATGCCGCCGGCGAGGCTCGGGACGAGGTCGGACGCCATCTCGAAGTTGAGCAGGCCCAGCGCCGGCTGGAGGTAGATCGGCAGCCGGAACTGGATCCAGATCTGGAGCCCGGCGAGCGCGAGCGCCGCCACCGCGACCACCAGCCGGTTGCGGACGAGGACCGCGAGCAGCATGACGACCGCGCACCAGAGCACGAACATCGACAGCGCGGCGAGCAGGAACCCGACCACGGAGTACGGCTCGATGGGCTCGCCCCCGTACCAGTCGAGCCCCACCGCCAGCGCCCCGAGCGCCTGCAGCGCCATCGCCGTGAAGAGCACGGGCCCCCACGCCATCGCCACCAGGCCGAGGACGCGGCCGACGAGGAACTCGGGGTTCGACACGGGGCGCGAGTCGAGCACCTCGGCGATGCGCTCTCGCTCGTCCCGGGCCCTGACGTCGAAGGCCAGGAAGATCAGGCCCACCAGGAAGATCGCCACGAAGTACAGGCCCACCCCCGACATCAGGTAGCGCGGCCCGACGGCGCCGACGGTGGCCGAGAACCGAGACGCGATGGTATGGATGACCGCGTAGTAGCCGTAGGCCAGGAAGGTGAAGAGCACCGACAGGACGGCGAACACCCAGTAGCGGACCAGGCGCCGCACGGAGCGGACCTCGGCGCGGGCGATGGCGAGAATCATCGGCAGCCGCATCACTGCGCCTCCCCCCCGGGTGCGGTCCCGGCCTGCTGCCGGGCCGCCTCGGTGCGGCCGCGGGCCGCCATGAACGCGATGTAGCTCTCTTCGAGGGTGGGCTCGGCCACCGGCGTCGCCGCCGCCGGCAACGGTCGGCCGCCCGCCACCCCGCGCAGCGTCACCCGGCCGTCCGAGACGCTGCTCGCGACGATCTCGTGGCGGCTCTCGACGGCCTCGGCGTCGGCGAGCTCCGCCGTCATCTCGAAGACCTGCCCCGCCGCGAGCCCCAGCAGCCTCGACGGCGGGCCCTGGAAGGCGATGCGGCCGGCGTCGAGCAGGGCGATCTCGCGGCAGCCCGCCCCCAGGTCGGCGACGATGTGGGTCGACAGCAGAATCGTCCGCTCGCGCCCCAGCCCGCTCATCAACTGCCGGAAGCGGATGCGCTCCTCGGGGTCGAGGCCGACGGTGGGCTCGTCGACCACCAGCACGTCGGGCTCATGGACCAGGGCCTGGGCCACCCCCAGCCGGCGCACCATCCCTCCCGAGAGCTTCTTCACCTTGCGGTGGGCGACCTCGGCGAGGCCGACCTGGTCGAGGACCTCGGCGACGCGGGCCCGGCGCTTCTTCCGGTCCAGCATGCCGGACAGCTGCGCCAGGGTGTCGAGCACCTCCTCGACGCGGTGCAGCCGCCAAGCCCCGAAGTCCTGCGGCAGATAGCCGAGCCGCGCCCGGACCGCCCGGGGGTCGCGGGTCACGTCGTGCCCGCACACCCTGACCTGCCCCGCGGTGGGCGGGAGCAGCGTGCAGACGATGCGCATGAGGGTGCTCTTGCCCGCGCCGTTGGGGCCGAGCAGGCCGAAGAGGCCGGCGCCGCAGGACAGGTCGACGCCGTCGAGGGCGGTGTGGCCGCCCTCGTAGGTGTGGCTAAGGCCCCGTATCTCGATCGCCCCGTCGGCAGGCGCCGCGGCGTCCTGGGTGTTCCCGTTCATGAGTCTCCGCCGCTCCTCCCCCCTCGGGCGAGGTCGCCGGCCCCGAGGGTGCCGCTCACCCTGTCTATACGCAGAACCTTACGCGATGTTGCAGGCGGCTATTCGCCAGACTGCTCACGTTGTCGTCTGGAATCCCGGTCGGCGCCGAGGCGAACCGGTCGCGTTCGGTCCGCGCGTGCGCGCGCACCCTGGACCAGGACGTCACCATCGACCGTCGGTTGCCGAAAAGACGCGATATGCTGGCAAGGGCGACGGTGCGGTTCGCGCGGCAGACCCGGCCTCGGAGGGAGCGCGAAGTGGAGATGAGAAGGGTGATTGCGGCGTTGATGCCGATGCTGCTGTTCCCGGCCAGTGCGGCCGCCCAGCCACGCTTCGAGATCTTCGGCGGGACCATTGAGCTCCCTGCGCCGGTGCAGGAGGCTCCGGAGAAGGGCGAGAAGAAGTGCGAGCCCCGGTCCCCTTGGCTTACGCCGATGCTCGCGACGCACGCGACGCTCCAGATCGCCGACGCCCACAGCACCCGTCGGGCGTACGAGGCGAACGAAGCGGTCGGGGGGCGCGGAAGGGAGGCCAACCCCCTCATGCGGTGGGCGGTGACGAGCGACGCCCGCGCCTACACCGTCAAGGCAGGAGCTGTAGCCGGAATCTGGTGGTTGGCCGACAAGGACGCCTGCAGGAACCCCCGGCGGGTGTTGTGGACCCTCATCGTTGCGAACGCCGTGTTTGGTCTAGTGGTGCGCCACAACTACCGCGAGGGGACCAGGTTGCTGGAGGGCAGGTGAGCCCCGCCGGAAGCACCGCTTGCGTGGCCCGGTGTCGCGAACGCCTTGGCCGGCGGTAACCGCGCCGGCCGGCGCGGATCCGGCGCCTCCGGCTTCCGCCTTGGGCACTGCCGCCGGCGCGGTAGTTCCCGCGCCGGCGGCGATCCCTGACGGTTCATCCCTCGCCAAGTCGGGCGACCGGGCCGCTCTCCGGTCTGCGGGGCTCCAACCTCCGCTACTCGGCGACCGCGTACTTCGTGAATGCGCCCCCCGCGAAGCGCAGCGAGTTCGGCCCCTCGGCCGCGAACACGTTGCCGTCCGCGTCGACCGCGACGCCCTCGCCGGCCGCCCCCTGGTACGGCCGCGTCTCCGCGTCGAACGGCGGGATGAAGCCGGTGACGCGATCCTCGTCCACGGGCCCGATGCGCACGCCGTTCATCCAGTTCGCGTGGCTCGTCATGCTCGACTCGGAGTCGATCGAGTACAGCATGTCGTCGGGGGTGATGAAGATGCCGCTGATGCGCCCGTGCGAGTAGAGCGAGTCGAGGTAGTTGCCGTCCTGGTCGAAGATCTCGATGCGGTGGTTGCCGCGATCCGCGACGAAGAGCCGCCCCTGCGAATCGAACTCCACGGCGTGGGGGGTGCGGAACTCCCCGTGCAGGGTGCCGATGCGTCCCCACTCCTTGATGAACGTGCCGTCGGGGGCGAACTTCAGGATGCGGCCGGTGAGGCCCGCCTCGCGTCCCGCCGCTATCGCCTGGTTGCTGGTCATGCCCTGGCCGCTGTGGCCGTCGGCGACGAAGATGCTGCCGTCGGGCGCGGTGACCACGTCGTTCGGCTGGTTGAGCTGGTTGGGGCCGGTCCCGGGCTGGCCCGCGGTGCCGAGGCTCATCAGGAGCTCGCCGTCGGGGCTGAACTTGTGGACCTGGTGCCCCTTGGTCCCCTCCGCGTTCCCCGCGAAGTCGGTCACCCAGACGTTGCCGTCGGCGTCCACGTGGATGCCGTGCGGCGTCACCATGATGCCCCCGCCGAAGTTCGCCAGCACCTCGCCGGTGTCGCGGTCGAACTTGAAGATGGGGTCGACGGGGTTGGAGTCGCAGTTGACGGGCACCCCCGCGCCGAACGAGCCGGCGCCGCAGCGCTCGTAGGCCCAGAGCTGGCCGTCGATGGGGTCGATGTCGACGCCCGCGGTCGAGCCCCACTCCCGGCCCTCGGGCAGGTCGCCCCAGTTCGCGGTGACCGTCGCGGTCGGGTTGGGCAGGCCCTCGCCGGTGATCGTGTTGCCCGCCGACTGCGACTCGGCGGTCGACGCGCCCAGCACGAGGACGCCGCAGACGAACAACGTGGACATCAGATTTCGTGGCCTTGACATGGCGTTTCTCTCCTTGGGCCCGCGTTCAGCGAGCTCGTGTTCCCGGTTTCCCTGCCGCCCTGCACTCGGACGACGGTCGGATGATAGCCTGAAACCGGGCTCGACCCGAAGCGCGGCCTGAATCGCGCGACGGCGAGGTCGCCGGCGCTCCCGCTGCTGCGGCTCCAGGGCGGGCGGATCTCGGTGGGCAACCAGTGCGACGTCGTCGTTGCGAGCCTGTTCGCCGGGAGCATCCTCGACCGGGAGCCCGACGCCGCCTGCGGGGCGTGGTTCGTGATGACCGATCCCGAGGCGTGATCGTAGGCCGTGGGGCGACCCTCCGGCCGCGTTGGGAGTTCGTACACGAGGCTCCCGCGGCGATTGGCGGGCCGGTCCATCTCGACAGCGCCCCGCGGCGCCGCGGGGCGCCGGTCGTTCCGGCTACGGCGCCGGCGCGAATCCCGAGCGGTCCACCCACTCGCCGAGCCGCATGACCCGGTCGATGTCCAGGGTGTTCCGGATGTCGGCCAGCGGGTCGGCGTTCAGCACGACGAGGTCGGCGACCTTGCCGCCCTCGAGGGTGCCGAAGTCGGCCTCGCCCACCGGGGGCATCTGCGCGGCGCCGGTGGCGGTTGCCGCAACGATGGCGTCCATCGGGGTCAGGCCGGCCTCGACGTACATCTCCACCTCGTGGTGCATGCCCCAGCCGAACGGCACGTTCGGGGTGCCGGCGTCGTTGCCCATCGCGACCGCGACCCCCGCGTCGTGCATCGTCTTCACGAAGTCCAGCAGTTGCCGGAACGCAGCCTTGCGGTCCTCGAAGCCCGGGTCGTCGACGATCTCCGCCCTGACTGCCGGGTCGTCCAGGCGGGCCAGCGCATCCGGATTGAACATCTCGAACGCGGTGCGCAGCTCGGGGTCGTCGAGGAGCTCCGGACGCTCGGCGAAGTGCCAGCGGTTCTGGACGATGGACAGGGTCGGGGTGAAGTAGACGTCGTTGTCGAGGCACATCCGTATGAACTCGGCCGAGGGCTCGGGATCGTCCACGGGGACGCCGGAGCCGGGGCCGAAGGTCAGCACGGTGCTGTGCAGGAAGTCCCACAGGCCGGCCTCGACGAGCTGGCGGCCGTCGGCTTCGTCGTCGATGTGGGCGACGGGGATGGCGCCGTTCGCCAGCGCCTCGTCGACGATCGCGGCGCGTATCTCGGGCGGGATCTTGAGGCCCGGCTCGGCGACCTCGTTCACCCACATCTTGATGAAGTGCACGCCGAGCGCGACCTGGTCCCGCACCAGCGCGCGCGCCTCGTCCTCGGTGGCGGGGGCGTTGCGGCCGGCCGCGTTGAAGCCGCCGGGGTAGGAGAACCCCATGCCCGCCGTATAGGTGCGCGGGGCGTCGGCGCGGCCGGCGGCCGCGAGCAGGTAGGCGACCCGCTCCGGCGTGTCGCTGCCGGTGCTCCGCGCGGTGGTCACCCCGTAGTGGAGCTGCGAGCGGAACTGGCGCTCGATCTCCTCCGGTCCCTCCCGGTAGTGCACGTGCAGGTTCACGAGCCCGGGGATGATGGTCTTGCCGCTCAGGTCGACCGTCTCCGCGCCCTCGGGCACCGGCGTCGCGTCCCGCGCGCCGGCGCTCTCGATGCGGCCGTCGCGGACGACGACCACCGAGTCGGCCACCGGCGGCGCGCCGGTGGCGTCGATCAACTGCGCGCCGACGAGCGCGAGCGCGCCCGCCCCCTCGGGAGGCGGGGCTTCGCCGCAACCGGTGAGCGTCAGGGCCAGTCCCGCCGCCAGCAGATGAAGTCGTTTCATCGGTAGCCTCTCATCCCTAGCCCGCCCATCGTCGCCTTCGGCTCCGCTGGGCGCCCAACCAACCCTCCAGGAGTCCGCGCCGTTCTACGGCGCAGACTCCCGGTGTCCCGCAACCGTGGTTCGCGGAACGATTCCACGCGGCAGCTCTCCTGCTTCTTGCTGGCATTTGCCGCGATCCATCCTCCCGCGTACTTCACGGCGGGGACACCTGGTGATCCGCACCGACCCGCGCGGGTCGTGCCGGTGCGTCCGCCGGAATCAGTCCCGTTCCAACCGCCGGGCCCCGGCGAGGATGTTCTCCAGCCCCCGGTTTCCCTCGTGGCACGCGTACTCGTATACCGGAAGCGCGGAGCGCCGCAACGGAATGGCCGCGGTGAAGTCGCGGGTGAAGACGGCGGGATCGCGCACGGTGTACTCGTAGAGCAGCGTGTCCTCATCCACCCGCGTGAACCGCTCGGTCAGGTGCAGCGTCGCGCCGGTCCCCACCGCGCTCGTGATGGCGGGGAGGAAGCTCGCGGTCCGGTCGGTGAAGTTGGTGGTCTCGACCACCAGGGTGCCGCCTTCCCAGCGTCCCCGCGCGTCGCCCATCCACTGGCGGATCGCGCCGGGCAGGTGCGGCCGCCCGTCGAGGGGCACGAAGCGCGCGTCGTGCACCATCTCGTTGTAGATGACCACGTGGGCGGGCGTCTGGAACACCTGGATGTTGTTGTTGTAGGCGGCGGGAATCAGCGGCGGGCCGCTGTTGAACCCCAGCAGGCACCGCTCGCCGAGCCCGCGGTCCTCCGGGCCGTCGGCCCCGATGCCGCCGGCCCGGTAGCGGACCGGCCGGGACCCCGGCAGGTCCTCGCCCGCCGACCCGATCTGCTCGAGCGCGCCCGGGCGCCGCGCAGGCATCCGCCCGTCGGGCGGGTCCACAATCAGCGACGTGCGCCGATCCTCGACCAGGGTGTTCCCGCGGTCGTACCAGAACTCGTTGTAGGGCACCACGCCACCCTCCGACTCGGGCGGATAGAGCGCCCCGCCCTTCGCCGGATCGACAAGGTCGCGGTTCTGGCGTCGGTTCTCGAGCGTTTGATACTCGGCCGCCTCCTCCTCGGTGAGGACGGCCGTCCCGGCAAGCTCGGCCGGCCGCTCGAGCGGCGTGATGGTGCGGAAGTCCCACACCCCCTGCAGGTCGGGATGGCCCCACGGGGTGCGCGCGCCGCCGGCCGGCTGCGCGGATGTCGTCACCGCCACGCACCACACCGCGGCGCCGGTCGCCACGACCCGGAAACACCGCCTGAGCGCCGGCCGGCGGCGCGTTCGGAAGAGACATGGTGCATCGAGGGGTCTCATGCGTGTGCTCCGTTCGAGTTTTCCTGAACCCTGGGCCGATTCTAGTATGCCGACCGGCCGCCCGACGAATCCGATGACCCGCCGGGTGGCCGACACCCTTGCGGCGACGGCATCGTCGGTCCGGGATGACCGCGGTGAGGCACCGTGGCCGTCCGGTCGGGGCCGGAGCTGCGAAGGCGCGTGCCCGGACCGTGTCGTCGCCAGGTAGCCAGCACCGCGCGGTCCGCCCCGTTCTGCCCGGGCGTCACCGCGTCCCGTCGGGGTAGGGCGGCATCTCCGGCTCGAGCTCGACGTGGACCGCGTCGGCGACCCGGTTGATGTAGTTGAAGAAGGCGACGACCTGGATCGCGAGGTGGATCGCGCGGTCCCCGAGGCCGGCCGCGCGCAGGGGGTGCAGGTCCACCTCGGTCATCGCCGCCGGCTCCCGCGTGAGCTTCTCGGCGTAGGCGCAGAGCGCCGCGTCGACCGGCCCGAGCGCGGCCGTGCGCCAGTCGGCGAGCACCGCGTCCGCCAGCCCCGTGTCGCCGCCCTCCCGTGCGATCTCGGCCCGGAGATCGTCGGCGTGCTGCAGCATTCAATAGTGGCAGTCGTTGGCGCGGCTCACCACCGTGGCCAGCATCTCCCGCTGCACCAGGGACAGGTCACCGGGGGCCTTCATGACGGCCATGTAGAGCCCCACCGAGGCGTCCAGCACCTCCGGCTGCAGGCTCATGGTCCGCAGGATGCCGAACACGCGCCCGGCGCGCTCCACCGCGACCCGGTAGCTGTCGGCGAGACGGCCGGAGGCCTCCTCGAGGCCGACGGTGCGAATCCAGGGCATGACGCCGATGTTACCGCGGGCTGGACACGTACGGTCTCCGTTATAGACTGAGTTCAAATCGGATCGAGTCCAAGGGGCCGACGCATGCGCATCATCAAGCCGCACGAAGTGAAGACGAATCCCTCGCGTGTCGCCGAGGCGGCCGCCGTCGACCCGGTAGTCACCGCAAGCGCGGACAGAGAGCCCGGCGGAGCAACGGCCGTGCACGTTCCGGCGCCGCCCGGGCGCCGCTTGGGCTTCCTGGCCGGTCAGATCACCGTGCCGCCGGACTTCGACCGCATGGGAGCCGCGGAGATCGCACGCCGGTTCGAGGGCGAGGAGTGAAGATCCTCCGAGAACATCGGCAAAGCCGCTACGCCCTCGGCGCTCTCCCGCAGGATCTGCGCCTCGCCGGCCGCGCCCTCGCGCGCAAGCCGGGGTGGACGGCGGCCGGCGTGCTCACGCTGGCCATCGGGGTCGCCGGCTCGACCCTCGTCGCCGGCCTGCTCGACCAGGCGTTCGTGCGGCCGCTGCGCTTCGCGGCCGGCGGCGAGCTGGTCACGCTGTACGTGACGAGCGGCCCCAGGTACTCGCCGATGTCGTACCCCGAGTACGCCGAGCTCCGGGCCGCGCTCGAGGGCAGCGTCGACCTCGCGGCGTTCTGCCGGGTCTTCATGACGGTGGGCGGGGGGGCGTTTCCCGAGCGCCACGAGGGCGAGATGGTGTCGGGCGCCTTCTTCTCGGCGCTCGGGATCCGTCCGGCCCTCGGGCGGCTCATCGGCCCCGCCGACAACGTCGTCCCCGGCGGGCACCGCGTCGTCGTGCTCTCGGACTTCCTGTGGCGCAGCCAGTTCGCGGCCGACCCCGCGATTGTGGGCAGGACGGTGCGCCTGAACGAGGCGGTCTACGACGTCGTCGGGGTGACGCCCCCGGGCTTCCGCGGCGCGGTCTGGCCGTCGTTCGAGAGCGCGTTCTGGATTCCCGCGATGATGGCCGACGAGTACTTCGGGGGCCGCGACGTCGTGAACGGCCGTTTCTTCGCGACCTTCCAGACCGTCGGGCGCCTCGCGCCCGGCGCTTCCCTGGCCGGCGTGCAGGCGCGCATCGACCCGGTCGACGAGGTCCTCGCCCCGGATCGCGGCGAGAGCGTCTACTATCCGGAGACGGGGGCGCCGTGGCGCGTGCGCGCCCTGCCCGGGAGCTACCTGCGGCTGTGGCCCGAGTTCCGGGACGAGGTCGCGGGGTTCCTGGCCATTCTGGGCCTCATGGCGGGGGCGGCGCTCGCGGTGGCGTGCGCCAACCTGGCCACGCTCCTGCTGGCCCGGTCGACGGAGTGGCGGCACGAGCTGGCCATTCGCCGGGCCCTCGGCGCGGCGCGGGCCGACCTCGTGCGGCGGCTCGGGGTGGAGGTCGCCCTGCTCATCGGGGCCGGCGGCCTCGGCGCGCTCGCGCTAGGCGTCTGGTCGAGCGCGCTCGCGCCGCTGCTGCCCCTGACCGTGCCCTACCAGCTCGACCTCGTGCCGGACCGCCGCCTGCTGGGCATCGGCGTGGTCCTCACCGCGGTGACCGGCTTCGCGTTCGCAATGCCCGCGGTGTGGCGGGTGCTCCGCGACCTGCCCGAAGCCGCGTCGCTGTCCCGCGGCTACAGCGCGGCCGGCCGGTCCACCGCCATGAGCACGCTCGTCGTCGCCCAGGTGGCCCTCTCGACGGTGCTCGTCGTCGGGTGCGGCCTTCTGTTGCGGAGCGCCTGGAACACCCAGCAGATCGACCAGGGGTTCGATGCGCCCTACGGCGCGAGCCTGCGAATGTCGTTTCCCCAGGCGTGGGAGGACGACCCCGGTCTGGCCGGCGCCGCGGTGGACCGGCTCCTCGACGACCTGACGGCCGAGGGCTTCGTCGCCGCCGCGAGCGCCTCGACCCGCCGCCCGGGATCGGTTCCCGGGCGCTTCGAGGCGCGGTTGCCCGATTCGGCCCGGGTGGGACCCGAGACGCCGGTCGAGACGCAGCTCAACGCGGTCACCGGCGGCTACTTCGAGGCTTTCGGCATCCCGGTGCGTGCGGGTCGCGTGCTCGACCGGGCGGACGCGGCGGCGGATGCGCCGGTGGCGGTGATCAGCCAGGCGCTCGCCGCCGACCACTTCCCCCGCCGGGGCGCAGTGGGACGGACGCTGCGCGTGCAGGATGAGGAGCAACCCCGCCGCATCGTCGGCGTCGTGGGCGACACCGCGGGCCTGGACGTCCGCCTCCCGCCGCGGCCGATGGTGTACGTGCCGCACGTCGACCCGCAGGACAGCGCGTACGTGACGATTCGCACGCGGAGCGGCGCGGCGGACGGGCCGGCGTTGCTACGCCGCCGGGCTGGCGGGCTCGACCCCGCGATTGCCGTCTCCGAGGCCGCCACCTTCACCGAGCTGCGGCGCGCCGCGACCCGCGAGTCGCGGGTGCACGCGGGCCTCGCCGCGGTCACCGCGGGGCTGGCCCTGAGCCTGGCCCTGGTGGGCCTCTACGGCCTGATGGGCTACATGGTCCGGCAGCGCGAGCGGGAGATCGGCATCCGCATCGCGCTGGGCGCGACCCTGGGCCACGTCTACGGCATCGTCGTCGGGCGGGGCTTCCGGCTCACCGCGCTCGGCGTCGTCCTCGGCCTCGCCGCCAGCGCCGGCGCCGGCCGGCTGCTGTCGCGGCTGCTCTACGAGGTCGGGCCGGGAGACGTGACGACCCTCGCGGTGGTGCCCGTCCTCTTCCTCGCGGCGGCGTTCCTCGCGTGCCGGGGACCCGCCCGGTACGCCGCGCGCGTCGATCCCACCGACGTGCTTCGGACCGAGTAGACGACTCGGGGGCGGGAACGGTGTCGGCCTCCTCCATCCCGGACTCCGGAACCGGCACGTCGCGCCGTTCCCGGCTGCGGCGTCCTTGCGCCGAGTGTCGGTTGGGGGCAGCCCGGAGGGGTCTCCATGGTGTGGCACCATGCCTTGACATCGCCCACGGGATGTGACGAGAATCGCACGTGTCATGGTCGGGCCGCGTCAGCCGCCGTCGAGTCCCAAGCTGGAGGACGCCGTCCGTTGTCCCCTGCTGGAACGCGACCTCGAACGATGGGTCCGCTGTTGCACGTGCCGGTTTCTGCCGCTGGCTCGGCGCGTGGCCCGTGACGACGACGTCGCTCACGACGCGCTCCAACAGAGCTGGGTCATCGTGCTCGAGAAGCTTCATCAGTATCGGGGCGAGTCTCCCGCGTGCGGGTGGGTCGGGGCGATTGTGCGCCACGAGGCGGCACACGGCGCGACGGCGCGGGGACGCGACGTGGCGCTGGAATCGGCCCGCGACGCCGAGGGAGGCTCGGCTCCGGGGCGGGCGGAGCCTGAGAGGGAGGTTTGGGCGTCTCCCGAAGCCGCGACCTATACCCGCGAGCTGACCCGTCTGCTGCTGGAGGTCATCGACGAGCTGCCGCCGACCTTCCGCGAGGTGGTGCGGCTACGGGATGTCGAGGACCGCCCGACCGACGAGGTGGCCCGCCGGCTGCACATCTCCACGCGCAACGTCCGGGTGCGCCTCCACCGCGCGCACCAGTTGCTGCGCCCTCGACTCCTCCGACGTCTCTCGGTCCCCGCCGCCACGGTCCCTCGCGGCAAAAAAAAACTGTAACACTTCGGTCCCCCAAACACTCTTATAGAGTGAACCGCGGGGAACGGCTCGTAGGGCCGTCGGCCCCGCGACCCGCGGGGAAGGGGGGACGGAATGAAAACCGGCACCAGTAGTCACAGCGGAAAGGGACGAGCAATACGGTTGATCTCCGGCCTGGTCCTGGTTGGATCGATGATCGCCTCGTACACGGCGACGCGGGTGTGGCTGTCGCAAGCACCGCCGGACGTTGTGCCTCTCCCCGAAACCGAGGACGACGTGAGTGCCGATACGCCTATCGATCCGTTCATTTCGGCCAACGGCATGCATCTGATCGCCTTCGTGGTGACCGCATCCAACTGCGGATGGTCTACGCTTCCCGAAGGAATGGAAGCGATCGGGAGCCTGCGAACGCGGATGAAGTCGACGCATGGGGATTCCTACGCGCGGGTCAGCGTAGTTGGAATAGCACTCGACACGGACCTCCGCGCCGGGCTGAGGTTCCTCGCAGATCTTGGTGCTGGGACCCCCGGTGGGGCGTTCGATCAGATCAGTGTGGGTGGATCCTGGCTCAATGAACAGGCCGTGCGCTTTTTCTGGCGGGAGCGGGTAGCAGTGGCGGCGACTCCTCAGATTGTTGTCATCGAGCGTCCGGTAGACACCGGATCCTACCTGTCCGATTCCACGATTCGAGTGCGGGATGACACGATTGTCGCCAACCCGCGCGGACATCACGAGATACTGAATTGGCTTGAGCGGGGCATGTCGGTCCATCTTGCCGGGGAGGGAGCATGACACAGTGATCCAAGCAAGAAGGGACGCAGCGCCTGTTGCTGACGCTGCCTAGCCAGGAGGACATCATGAATCTCATGTGGAGGCTGTTGTTGGTGGGCATCCGCGGTGCCGTGCTGGGTGCGGTGCTTGCGGCGGCGATGGGCCCGCAGGACGCGCTGACCGCCGAGGAAGGCTGCCGGTGCAGTGACTCGGGGAAGGGTGACTACAGGTGCAACGACGCGACCCATTCAGACTGCCTTGCGGGTTCTGAGACATGCAGCGTCGACTGCTCCTAGATTGGAAAGTGCAGGCATCGCGGAGGAAGGGACGGAGATTGTCTCCGTTCCTTCCCGGCGCATCTTGTTGCATTCTGTCGCGAGGGTCCGACCAAGTAGTGTCAAGCGCAGAGCGGTGGTACCGATGAACATGATGAGAAGTGCGATCGTACTCGCGGTAGAGTTGCGGCGGGCGGCTCGGCGGCTGTTTCGATCGCCTGGCTTCGCGGCTCTCGCCATCGGCACGCTCACCGTCGGCATCGGCATCAACGCCGCGATGTTCGCGCTTATGGATGCGCTGCTGTTCCGTCCCCTGCCGCACGTCGCCGAGCCCGAGGAGGTCATTCGAGTTCAGTTTCGCATGGAAGGTGCGTCGGCGTTGGTCCCGCGGACGCACTATCCGAACGTGGTCGACCTGCGGGCGAGTGGCGTCTTCGCCGCGATCGCGGCCTACGACAGTGCGTCGGTTTCGGTCGGTTTCGGGAGTGACGCACGGCTCGCGAACGCCATGCTCGTGTCGGACGACTTCTTCACGGTGCTTCGGCCCGTGCCTCGCCTCGGGGGTCTTCCGGTGGGTGGCGGGGGCCGGCCCGGTGGAGAGGGGTGGGCGGTCATTTCGTACGGGTTCTGGCAACGACACTTTGGCGGTGAACCGAGCGCGGTCGGTGCGGATCTGGCGATCGACGACCACGTCCATTCGGTTGTCGGGGTGTTGCCGAACGGTTTTCCCACCCTCGGTGCGCGGGCGATTGACGTCTGGGTTTCGCTCGATCACAGGCCCGCTGTCGGTTTCGTGACCCCCGAGTGGCGCACGGACAGGGAAGGTTGGCTCGGGGTCGTCGGACGACTGTTGCCGGGGGTGGGTCGAGGCGTTGGGGAACAACGGGCGACAGCGACGTTGGAGAACCGCGCGGAGCGCGGCGACGGCAACAGGCCGCTGGCGGTGTCGATGGTCTCCGTCGTGCCGGGGCGCGGCGCGGACCCGTCGCTCGAAAGCAGGGTGTCGCGTTGGCTCGCAGGCGTTTCGGCGATCGTGTTGCTGATAGCCTGCGCCAACGTCTGCAATCTCGTATTGCTCCGCGTGTTCGCTCGCCGTCAGGAGTCGTTCATCCGGCTGGCGCTCGGCGCATCGCGTTGGGACTTCGTCGGACGGTCGTGGTGCGACGCGTGCCTGGTCGTGATACCGGGAGCGGCCGGCGCGCTGATGGTGTCGTTTCTGGTCCGGAACGGGGTAACCGCGTTCCTGTCCGGTCAGATTCCGGTGTCGCGGCAGCTCTGGGACGGGCGGACGGCGGTCATCACGGCGGGCAGCGCCGCGCTGGCGTTCGTGCTGGTGTGGGCGGCGGGGGCGGCCTTGCAGTTCCGTGCGGCCACGACGGAAACGAGGGGAATCGCGCGGGCGGCGGACCGCAGGACACTCGGCAGAGGCACGCGTCGCACCCTGCTGGTGGTGCAGGCGGCCCTCTGTTTCGTGCTGCTTTCCGCCGCGGGTCTTTTCGCGACGAGCTTGTGGCGGGCCGAGTCTTTGGATCTAGGGGTTGAGCTCGACCGCACGATTCGGTTGACCATCAACTTTCCGCGGAGGGACCGAACGGCCAGCGAGATTCGGACGACGTACGAGCGTGCGGCCGGAGTGCTGGGAAGGCATCGCGACGTCGAAAGGGTCGTGCTCACGGGACGGTCGCCGTACCGGTCCGGCACCGCGGTGGGCCCGTGGACCGACGAACGTGGTCGCTCGGAGTTGTGGCCGCGGGGCCGGCAGCCGGCCTACCGAAGCACGGTGGGCGCGGGGTTTTTTTCGGCGGTCGGCGCCGCTTCGCTCCGAGGCCGGGACTTCGACGAAGGGGATCGGGCCGGGGCGCCCCTCGTGGCCATCGTCAACGCCCCGTTGGCGCGTCATCTCTGGCCTTCCGAGGACGCCCTCGGGCAATGCCTGTGGCTGGAGGACGCGCCGACCTGCCTGCGTGTAGTGGGTGTGCTCGGTGGTGTGTGGAAGTTCAGTGCGCTGAGGCGCGATGTCATGGCCATCTACCTGCCGTTGGCGCAGGTTCCGGATGAGCCGCCCGGCGCACTGTTCGTCCGGGCGAGGGGAGGCGCTCGGCCGTTCGTCGCGCAGGCCCGTTCGATGGTGCAGAGCGCCAATCCGGAGTTGCCCGCCGCGGGAGGCGTGCTGGCGCGAGACATGGTGGCTCCCGAGTTCAGGCCCTGGCGCTTGGGGGCCACAGTGTTCTCGGCCTTCGCCGCGGTGGCCCTGCTGATTACCTCGATCGGCTTGTACGGGATGGCCGACGCATCGTTCGCGCTTCGACGGATGGAAATGGCCATCCGACTTGCGCTCGGTGCCCGATGGACGCATGTGGTCGGTGCAGCCGTGGGAGAGACAGTCGCCGCGGTGGCGGGCGGGCTCGTCGCAGGGTCAGTGCTGGTGATCGTCGCCAGCCGTTGGCTCGGCGGCGTTCTGTTCGAGACGTCCCCGAGAGATCCGGTGGTCCTCATGCAGGCCGCGTTCCTCCTGCTGGTCATTGCGGCGGTCGCGGTGGCCGTGCCCACGGTACGGGCGCTACGGACGAAGCCGGCGAATCTGTTTCGAGCGGAATAGGGGGGTATCCAATGGGAAGCCGACGATTCGCGCGTGTGTACAGCGTCGTCCTGACCGTCTTCCTGGTCGGTTCCGGGATCGTTCAGGCGAAGGAGGTCGAAAGGTTCATCAAGGTGACCGACCGCGACGGCGAGCCGGTGACCGACCTCGGCGCGGGCGACTTCACCATCGAGCACGACGGCGAACGTGTCGACATCACGCGCATCGAGCTCGTCGACCAGCCGTTGCGGGTGGCCCTGATCGTCGACGACGCGGACGGGGCGCTGCCGTTCTTCCGGTATCTCCGCGTCTACCTCCCGAGGTTCGTGCAGGCCCTGCCCGAGGACAGCGAGATCGGGCTGGTGCTGCTGTCGGGCCGGCCGCGCATGGTGGTGGACTTCACCGACGACCACGGTGCGGTGCTCGACGAGCTTGCGCGGTTCTTCGTGCAAGAGGACTACGCCGCGGGGTTCTTCGCGGGCCTGGAAGAGACGGTGGATCGCTGGGACGACGATCTGCGGTGGCCGGTGCTCGCGGTGGTCACCACCGACGGACCGGCCCAGCGTACGCTCACCCAGGGCCGGTACGACGCCTTCATCGAGCGGATGGTCGAGCGGGGGGCGGTCATCCACGCGCTGGGCCTCTACACCCGGCGCGCCGCGGCCGGCCGTGGATTCCAGACGGGCATCGCGAAGGACGTGACGCGGGTCACCGGCGGCTGGTACGACACGGTCGCCGGCCCCAGCCAGTCCATCGGCGAGAAGCTCCTGGAGATGGCGGCCGAGATCACGCGGCAGTACGAGCAGACCCGCCACCAGTACGCCGTCGCCTACGAGTCGCCGCCGGGCGCCGACCCGGAGGCCCGAATCTCCTGCGCCGTGCGCCGGGCGCGGGTGGGCCTGAGCATCTCCGCGAGCGGCCGGCCGCGGCCCGCCGCAGCCGTCGCGCCGGCCGGTGGCGGCGACGACGTGGGGAACAGCCGCGAGGAGTTGTTCAACCAGGGCGAGGCGGCCTTCGCCGCCGGGGACGCCGAGCTGGCGGCCGACTGGTACGCGAAGGCCCACGAGCGCGATCGGGGCTGGGTCAAGCCGCTGTTCAAGCTGGGGCTGGTCTCACTCAACGTCGGCGACATCGAGGGCGCGAAGCAGTGGCTGAAGCAGGCGATCGAGGCGGATCGGGCCTCGCCGGAGGGGGTGCAGGCGTCCACGATCCTGGGTTCTCTGCCTTGACGGCGACTCGGTCGAGAGCTCGCGGCCGGCAGCGCCGCCGCGTGCCCGGTCACCTCCACGAGCGAGGCCACCAGCGGCAGCGGCGGCGCTCCGGCGACTCTCTCCGCGCACATGATCGCAATACGGCGAGCAGCTGCACCCTGCGCCACGCGGTCGAGTTTCTTTCCGATACGGCATTGCGTCCTGGCGCTCGGCAGGTGTAGCCGCACCCCTGCGCCACGCGGTCGAGGTTCTTCCGCTACGGCATTGCGTTGGCGCTCGGCAAGTGCAGCTGCACCCTGCGCCACGCAGTCGAGGTTCTTCCGCTACGGCATTGCGTCTTGGCGCTCGGCAGGTGCAGCCGCGCCCTGCGCCACGCGGTCGAGGTTCTTCCGCTACGGCATGCGTCCTGGCGCTCGGCAGGTGAGGGGTCTGGACCCGTGCCCGGCGAGGCCCGTATAGTGGATCAGCCGGTCGCCACGGCCCGCGGTTTCGTTCGCGCCGCGGACCGGCGCGGCGGCTCGCGCCAGAGAGAGCGAAGGAGGCACCTGTCCATGCATATCGGATTCCGTCGTGGATGTCGTTTCGTCGCGGTCTCCGTCCTGGCGACTGCCGTCGCAACCCTGATCGCCGCCCGCGCGCCCGCCGCGGCGCAGGACCGCGACTTCGCGCCCGTCACCGATGCGATGCTCCAGGACCCCGATCCGGCCGACTGGCTGAACTGGCGCCGCACGCTGGACGGGTGGGGCTACAGCCCGCTCGACCAGATCGACCGCGGCAACGTCGGCCGGTTGCAGCTCGCCTGGGCGTGGTCGATGGCGGCGGGGGTCAACCAGCCGACGCCGCTCGTGTACGACGGCGTGATGTACCTCGCCGGCGCGGCCAACGTCGTCCAGGCCGTCGACGCCGCCACCGGCGACCGCGTCTGGGAGTACCGGCACGACCTGAGCGGGATGGCCGAGTCGGTGCTGCGCCCGCGCAGCCGGTCGATCGCGATCTACGGCGACAAGGTGTACCTGAACGCGGCCGACGCCCACATCGTCGCCCTCGACGCGCGGACCGGCGAGGTGGCGTGGGACCACGAGGTGGCCGACAACGCCCTCGGCTACCGCTACACGAGCGGCCCCATCGTCGCCAACGGGAAGGTCGTGGCCGGCATGACGGGGTGCGAGCGCTTCAAGGAGGACGTCTGCTTCATCTCGGCCCACGACGCCGAGACGGGGGACGAGCTGTGGCGGACGTCGACCATCGCGCGCCCCGGCGAGCCGGGCGGCGACACGTGGGGCGACCTGCCGCTGCTGTACCGCGCCGGGGCCGACTCGTGGATTCCCGGCAGCTTCGACCCCGAGAGCAACCTCACCTACTGGTCGACGTCGCAGGCGAAGCCGTGGGCCAGCCTCACGCGCGGCACCGACGGCGACGCGCTCTACAGCAACAGCGTGCTCGCCCTCGACGCCGACACCGGCGAGCTGTCTTGGTACTTCCAGTTCACGCCGGCCGAGACCCACGACCTCGACGACGTGTTCGAGAGCGTGCTCATCGACCACGACGGGCGCCGGTCGCTCTTCAAGATGGGGAAGCTCGGCATTTTGTGGGAGCTCGACCGCGACACCGGCGCGTTCGTCGCCGCCCACGATCTCGGCTACCAGGACGTGCTCGACGTCGACCCGGAGACGGGGAGGGCGGTCTACCGGCCCGAGAAGCTCCCGGTGAAGGACGTCGAGCTCGCGTTCTGCCCCGACTTCGGGGGCATCCGGAACTGGCGCGCGTCCGCCTATCACCCCGAGACGAAGGCTCTCTACATCCCCATCCACCCGACCTGCGTCAGCGGCGCTTTCACCGAGATCGAGCTGGTGCCCGGCGCGAGGTACTACCAGAACACGGGCTGGCTGTCGCGCGGCAGCACCGTCCATCCCGACAGCGAGCCCTACCGGGGCCACCTCATCGCGATGGAGATCGCGACCGGGCGCATCCTGTGGCGCCACTCGACGATGACCCGGCCGGGGGGCGCAGCGCTGACGACGGCCGGCGGCCTCGTGGTCAGCACCGACACCGACCGCAACCTCGCCGTCCACGACGTGGCGAACGGGGACGTGCTGTTCCGGACGCGTCTGCCCGGGTCGGTGTCGGGGTTCCCGATCACCTACGCGGTCGGGGGACGGCAGCACCTCGCGGTGCCGGTGGGCGGAGATCGGACCAACGCCGTCTACGTCTTCGCGCTACCGCCGGAAGCGCCGGCCGACTGAGCGGACCGGGTCGCGGAACGAGGTTGCCCCCGCATCCGCGATAGACTGTCGGGGAGGCCCGGAGGGTCCGGGGCGCGCTTCGTGGAGCGCGCGTGGCGCGGTCCTGATTGGAGGCAACGATGTCGGGCAGAACAACGGCGATGATGCTGCGGGGACTCTGCTGTGGGCTCCTCGCCCTGGCGTTTACGGCGACTGTCGCCTTCGCGCAATCCAGCCAGGACATTCCGCGCCGCCCCGACGGCCGGCCGGACCTGTCGGGGACCTACGACATCGCCACCCTGACCCCGCTTCAGCGTCCGGCGGAGTACGGGGAGAAGCTGACCCTGACGGAGGAAGAGGCGGCCGCGCTCGCGGCCGGCGGCCAGTCCCTCGAGCGCATCTTCAACATTCCCGACGAGCGGAACGTCGAGGCCGAGGCCCCGCGCGAGGCGCCCCCGGTGGGCGGCGACGGTTCGACCGGCGCGGCCGGCAACGTGGGCGGCTACAACTCGTTCTGGATGGACCGAGGCGCGGCCGGGTTCCGGATCGGCGGCGAGTGGCGCACCTCCATCATCACCGACCCGCCCAACGGCCGGCAGCCCCCGACGACCCCGGAGGCGCAGGCGGCCCGGGCCGCCTTCGTCGCCGCCTTCGGGCGTCCGAACACGGGGACCGCGTGGTGGCTCGAGGACGATCTCGAAGCCCCCGGCCCCTACGACAACCCCGAGCAGCGCCCCCTCGCCGAGCGGTGCCTGCTCGGGTTCGGCTCGACGGCGGGGCCGCCGATGCTGCCGGTGCTCTACAACAACCTGAAGCGCATCGTGCAGACCGACGACACCGTCCTCATCCTCGTCGAGATGGTCCACGACGCGCGCGTGGTGCGCATGGACCAGGAGCACGCCCCGCCCGGGATCCGGAGCTGGCTCGGCGACTCCATCGGGCGCTGGGAGGGAGACACTCTCGTCGTCGACACCACCAACTTCACCGACCGCCCCGCCCTCGGCGGCGCGTCGCGAAACCTGCACGTGGTCGAGCGGTTCAGCCGCATCGACGCCGACACCCTGCTGTACCAGTTCACCGTCGACGATCCCACGGTGTGGACGGCGCCCTGGAGCGGCGAGTACGTGTGGCCCGCGAGCGACGACCGGGTCTACGAGTACGCCTGCCACGAGGCGAACTACTCGTTCGGCGGGATCCTGCGCGGCGCCCGGATTCTCGAGGACGATGCGCGAGCGGCTGCGCGCTGACGCGACCTGGCGGTGACGTTCGACGGGTACGCGACCGGCGGGTTCTACGACGAGCTGTTCAATGCGGACGGCACGCCCCGGCCCGAGGCGCGCCCGCTCGTCGAGCGCATCGAGGGCCTGGCCGACGGTGAGCTGCTGCGCAGCCAGCAGGCGGCCACGCGCGCCCTCCTCCGGATGGGCATCACGTTCAACGTCTACCACGACGGGCACGGCACCGAACGCATCTTCCCCTTCGACGTCGTTCCCCGCATCGTCTCCCGGGGCGCGTGGCGCGAGATCGAGCGGGGGCTCGCGCAGCGCATCACCGCCCTGAACCACTTCATCGACGACGTCTATCACGACCGGCGCATCGTGGCCGACGGGGTGGTGCCGGCCGACGTGGTGGAGAGCTCCGAGGGGTACCGCCGCGAGTGCATGCGCCTCGATCCGCCGGGCGGCGTCTGGTGCCACATCACCGGCACCGACCTCGTCCGAGACGGCGACGGCACCGTCTACGTGCTCGAGGACAACCTGCGCTGCCCGTCCGGCGTCTCCTACGTGCTGGAGAACCGGGCGGTCATGAAGCAGACGTTCTCGAAGATCTTCGAGGGCCTCCCGGTGCGCCCGGTCGCCGACTACCCGAGCCGGCTGCTCGGCACCCTCGAGGGGGTGGCGCCCCCGGGTGCGGGCCGCCCCAGCGTGGCGGTGCTCACGCCCGGCGTCCACAACAGCGCCTACTTCGAGCACTCGTTCCTCGCGCAGCAGATGGGGGTCGAGCTCGTCGAAGGGCGCGACCTCGTCGTGAACGACGGGGCGCTGTTCATGCGCACGACGCGCGGTCTCGAGCAGGTCGACGTTCTCTACCGGCGCATCGACGACGATTTCCTCGACCCCGACTGCTTCCGGCCCGATTCGGTGCTCGGAGTGCCCGGCCTGATGGACGCCTACCGCAAGGGGCGGCTCACGGTGGTGAACGCGCCGGGGACGGGGGTGGCCGACGACAAGGTCGTCTACGCCTACGTGCCCCAGATGATCCGCTACTACCTCGGCGAGGACGCGATACTGCCCAACGTCCCGACCTGGCTCTGCTGGCGCGACGACGACCGGGCCTACGTGCTCGACCACCTGGACGAGGTGGTGGTGAAGCCCGCCAACGAGTCGGGCGGCTACGGCATGCTCATCGGCCCGCGGTCGACCGCGGCCGAGCGGTCCGAGTTCGCCGGCCGCATCGCCGCCGCTCCCCGCAACTACATCGCGCAGCCGACCCTGGCCCTGTCGCGGGTGCCGACCCTCGTCGACGACCGCTTCGAGGGCCGTCACGTCGACCTGCGCCCCTACATCCTGCTGGGGAGCACGCCGTTCGTCCTGCCCGGGGGGCTGACCCGCGTGGCCCTGACGAAGGGCTCCCTGGTCGTGAACTCGTCCCAGGGCGGGGGCAGCAAGGACACCTGGGTCCTCGGATAGTCCGCCCCATGCTCAGCCGCACCGCCGAGTCGGTCTACTGGATGAGCCGCTACCTCGAGCGCGCCGCCAACGTCGCCCGCGTCGTCGGGGTGAACCTCAACCTCGAGATCGACCTGTCCGGCCTCGCCGAGGAGCAGTGGTTCCCCATGGTGCAGGTCGGCGGCGACGAGGCCGCCTTCGCCGAGCGCTACGCGGCGCCGACCCGGTCGAACGTCATCGAGTTCCTGACCATCGACCGGGCCAACCCGAACTCCATCGCGTCCTGCGTCGCGGCCGCCCGCGAGAACGCGCGGACGGTGCGCGAGATCATCTCGTCGGAGGTCTGGCAGGAGATCAACGAGTTCTATC
Organism: Vicinamibacterales bacterium; assembly: GCA_965207675.1. Taxonomy (GTDB): domain Bacteria; phylum Acidobacteriota; class Vicinamibacteria; order Vicinamibacterales; family UBA8438; genus JAJEEA01. The sequence goes on along the minus strand of CBDBMY010000009.1, from coordinate 291,115 downwards.
TCGACGTCACCGCCCCCGAGGCGAGGCGGTTCGCCCTGCACGACGCGGTCCGCTTCTTCGGGTCGGTGACGCGGGCGTGCCATGTCGTCAGCGGCACGAAAAGCGAGACGATGGAGCACGGCGAAGCCTGGAACTTCAGCCGGCTCGGCCGCTTCATCGAGCGCGCCGACCAGACCAGCCGCATCCTCGACGTCAAGTACTTCCTCCTGCTGCCGTCCGCCTCCGACGTCGGCCGGCCCGTCGACGACCTGCAGTGGAGCGCCCTGCTGCGCTCGGCCAGCGGCTTCGAGGCCTACCGGCGCACCTGGGGGCTCGTGGCGTCGGAGTCGGTGGTGGCGTTCCTTCTCTTCGACCGGGCGTTCCCGCGCTCGGTGGGCTACTGCGTGACGCAGGCCGAGGTCTCGCTGCACGGGGTCACGGGCACCCCCATGCGCCGCTTCGCGAACCGGGCCGAGCAACTGCTGGGCCGGCTGGCGTCGGAGCTCGACTACACCGACGCCGGCGAGGTGATGGCCGGCGGTCTCCACGAGTTCATCGACGGTCTGCAGGACCGCTTGAACCAAATCGGCGACACTATCACCTCGACGTTCTTCCGGCAGGGGTAGGTGGTCGGCCCGTGGAACGCTGGGGTTCCGGCGGGTTCGTTTGCGGCACCGGACGTGGGCGGCACAGACCTCGGGCGCATCGAGATGTCGAAGCCGGGTTCCGGCGGGGTACCTTTGCGGCATCGCGGCTGCCAGGCAACGGTTTGCGGGCGCGGGCTTCTGCGCGGGAGAGGGCGCGGAGTACCCTTGCCGAGCGCCGTTCGGTCAGGACCGCTGAGGCTGCTTGAGGTGGGCGGCGAAGAGGGCCTGAAGGGCGTCGACGCGGCCCGTGAGGTGTTCGACGCGGCCCGTGAGGTATGTAATGCTCTTCGAGTTTCGTGAGGACGTGATGGCTGCCCACACGCCGGAAACAGCGCCGACCAGCGCCGCGAGGGCGCTGATGGCGCTGACGGTGAGCAGCGCGGTCTCCATGTGTCTAGCATAACACGTCGAGATCCCACGGTCCAACGGTCCGGCCGATTCGGTGTTCCTCGGCGGGGATCGCGGGACCGGCGTTCCGGTTGGCGGGGCGTTCGCGAGCCGGGCAGGATGTAGTCGGCGAGCACGGGGCTCGATTGGGTAGACGCGAGGACGACGCGAAACCATGGTTACCGACGCGCATCGCGCGCGTTCCTGCCTCCCGGCGCCGCACCACGGGTGCGGGCTTCCGCGGCTCGCCGGCGCGGCGTGCCTCGCCGTCGTGCTGGGCGGCGCGCTCGTCGCGCCGGGGGCGTTCGCCGGCGTCCAGGACGCGGCCCGGGACGCGCAGTTGGCGGTCCGGGTCAAGACGGCCCTGGTCAACGACGTCGAGCTGGGCACGATGCCGATCGACGTCGTGGCGCGGGACGGCGCGGTGACGCTGCGGGGCGCCGTGGGCTCCGCCGCCGATGCCGAGCGCGCGGTGACCCTGGCGCGCGGCGTCGACGGGGTGGTGAGCGTCAGCTCCGAGCTCGACGTCGTCACCGGCGGTCCGCCGCCCCGCGAGCGCCCGAGGACCACCCTCCCCGCGCTCGCCCCGCCGCCGAGCGGCGACCCGTTGCGGCTGATCGGCGTCGGGGTGTCGGGCACGGCGATGTTCCCGGCCCGCGGGGCCCTCGACCGGTCCGTCGGGGTCGGCGCCATGCTGCGGCTCCGGCCGCGGGCGGGCCTGGCGCCGGTGTTCGCCTTCAGCTGGCGGAACACGCGGTTCGCCGACGACTCGGGGGTCTCGCCGGGGACCGGCCTGAGCGTGCGCCCGGTGATGGGCGGCGTCGAGTACCGGATGGGGGACCGGCGCGTCAGCGCCGGCGCGTCGCTCGTCGCCGGCTATGCGTTCAACGGATTGAGGGTGGACCGGGAGCACGCCGGGCCCGAGTGGGCGGTCGAGGCGGGGAACAGCTTCGTCTGGCGGGCCGGCGGGTCGCTGTGGGTCGACGTCACGCCCCGCCTCGGCGTCAACCTGTTCGGCGGCTATCTCGTCGCCCGTCCCGAGCTGGCGGTGCTGAGCGGCGGATCGGTGACGACGCGCCGGGTGAACGCAGACACCGCCATCGTGAGCCTGGGCCTGGCCTGGTGGGTCTTCTGATGGCCGATCTGCTCGACCGCTACGTGGTGGCGCCCCTGGCGCTGGCCGGCGACGCCGTGCTCTTCTCGGCCCGGGCGGTGCGCGAGGCCTTCCGGCCGCCGTTCGAGCTGAAGGAGACGGCGCGCCAGCTCTACGAGATCGGCTGGCTGTCGGTGCCTCTCATCGCCGCCGCCGGCTTCGCGGTGGGCATCGTCCTGTCCATGCACACCCGCGCCTCGCTGCAGCGCTTCGGGGCCGAGGCGCTGATTCCCGCCGCCCTGACCCTGGCCCTCGTGCGCGAGACCGGCCCCCTCGTGGTCGGCCTGCTCGTCTCGGGCCGGGTCGGCGCCGGCGTCGGGGCCGAGCTGGGGGCGATGAAGGTGACCGAGCAGGTCGACGCCCTCGAGGCGGTTGCGGTCGACTCGTTCAAGTTCCTCGTGGTCACCCGCATGGTGGCCTGCGTGGTGGCGATGCCCATCCTGACCACGGTGATGAACTTCACCGGCATCGTCGGCGGGTGGGTGGCCGAGGCCGCGATCTCCGGCATGGCGTTCCGGACCTACTTCGACGCCGCGTTCTCGATCGTGCAGTTCACCGACTACCTGCCCGGCACCCTCAAGACGATGGTCTTCGGCTTCATCATCGCGATGACCGCCTCCTACATCGGCATGCACACCTCGCACGGCACCCAGGGGGTGGGGCGGTCGGCGACGCGCAGCGTGGTGCTGGCCTCGATGCTGATGATCGCGGCCAACGTGGTCCTGGTGCGCCTGATCTTCTTCGTGTTCCCGGAGACGGCGGAATGACCGGCGGCGGCGCCGGCGTCGATGCCGATGATCGCGGCCGACGTGGTGCCGGTGTGCCTGGTCTTCTTCGTGTTTCCGGAGACGGCGGAATTACCGGCGGCGGTGCCGGCGTCGATGCTGATGATCGCGGCCGACGTGGTGCCGGTGTGCCTGGTCTCTTTCGCGCTCCCGGAGACTGCCGAATGGGTGACGGCGGCGGTGGGGTCGGCCCGGAGACCCGCGAATGACCGGAGACGGGACCCCTATCCGCCTCGACCACGTGTCGAAGCGATTCGGGAAGCTCACCGTGCTCGACGACGTCTGCCTCGAGATGCCGCGGGGCCGGGCTACCGTGGTCCTCGGCCGCAGCGGTACCGGCAAGAGCGTCATGCTCAGGCACATCGTCGGGCTGCTCGCCCCCGACTCGGGGCGGGTGCTGGTGCAGGGGCAGGACCTCACCCGGCTGTCGGCCGCGGCCATCGCGGCGGTGCGGCAGCAGATCGGGTTCCTGTTCCAGAACGCCGCCCTGTTCGATTCGCTGACGGTGGGCGACAACGTCGCCTTCCCCCTGCGCCGGCACACCCGCCTGCCCGACGGCGAGATCCGCGCCCGGGCCGAGGCGACGCTGGGGCTGGTGGGCCTCGCCCGCGACTACGACAAGATGCCCGCGGACCTGTCGGGGGGCATGCGCAAGCGGGCGGGGCTGGCCCGGGCGATGGTGCTCGAGCCGTCGATCCTGCTCGTGGACGAGCCGAGCGCGGGGCTCGACCCGGTGACCTCGGAGGAGATAGACGACCTGCTGGTGCGGGTGAAGCAGGAGTTCGGCACGACCCTGGTCATCGTGACCCACAACATCCCGAGCGCGCGCCGCATCGGCGACACGCTGGTGTTCCTCCACAAGGGGCAGGTGCTGGAGCGGGGGTCGACCGAGCAGCTCGAACGGAGCCCGCACGACATCGTGCGGCAGTTCCTGGCGTCGGAGTCGGGCGGTTAGCGTAGCGCTACAATTGCCCGCATGGACGCCAATCTCCGGGATCGGCTGTACCGGCTCGTGGATCGCCTGCCCGATGCGGAGGGGCTCGCCGCCGAACGGTATCTCCAATACCTGACGGCGCATGGCGACCCGCTGCTCAGGGCCGTGCTGGCGGCTCCGGAGGACCAGGACGAGCTGAGCGAGAGCGAACGCCGCCTTCTGGACGAGGGACGCGAAGACCTGGCGGCCGGCAGGACGCACACCCTCAGCGAAGTCGAACGGGAGGGATGAACGCATGGGTTCCCCACGCCTGGCCTGGGTCGGGGCGTTCGTGATCGGCGGGCTCCTGCTGTTCGCGGTGGGGCTGTTCATGATCGGCGACCGCCGGCTGCTGTTCGCCGAGCGCTTCGAGATCGAGGCGGACTTCGGCAACGTCACCGGCATCGCCATCGGCACGGGGGTGCGCCTGGCCGGCTTCGACGCGGGCGAGGTGCTCGGCATCGAGATTCCGCTGAACCCCGGCGAGCGCTTCCTCGTTCGCATGCGCGTGCGCGAGGACCTGCGGCCGCTCGTGCGCACCGACTCGGTGGCGGCGGTGCTGACCGACGGGCTGCTGGGTTCGGTGTTCATCCAGATCCGGTCGGGCAGCGCCGGGGCGCCATCGGTCGAGGACGGCGACCGCATCCGCGGGGTCGACGCGGTCGAGATCGCCGATCTCATCGAGGAGGGCCGCCGGACCTTCACCACCGTGGCCGGAGAGTTCACCGGGCTGCGCGAGGAGATGGCCGAGGCCCTGGGCAACCTCGGCACCACCGTCGAGACGACCACGCAGCTCGTCACGAGGGTCGGCGCCGACATCGAGGCCATCACCGGCGCGAGTGCCCGGGTCATGGAGGGCGCGCTGACGGTGCTGGCCGAGACGCAGGCGCTCGTCGCCGGCCTGTCGGAGGGCGAGGGCACGGTGGGCCGGCTGCTCGAGGACGACGCGCTCTACGACGGCCTGGTCGGCACCGTGACGGAGACCGAGGCCACGGTGCGGGCGGTCCGCCAGAGCGCCGAGCAGCTCGAGCGGGTCGTCGCCCGCCTCGGCGGCCCCGAGGGCGACGCGACACGGCTGATGGCCGACGCCGGCGAGGCGGCGGCCCTCGCGCGCAACGCGATGGCGGACATCGCCGAGAACACCGAGGCGCTCAAGCGGAGCTGGCCCTTCAGCGGCTTCTTCGCCGACCGAGGCTTCTACAACCTCGATCAGCTCACGCGCGACGAGTACCGCGAGCTGCTCGGCGACGACCGCTACACGCCGCTCCGCATCTGGGTCGAGGGCGACCTGCTGTTCGAGACCGACGGCGGGGGGGCCATCGCGCTGGCGGAGAGCGCCGTCGCCCGGCTCGACGAGGCGATGGCGGGGCTGCTCGCCTATCCCCGCGACAGCCCCATCGTGGTCGAGGGCTACGCCGACGGCGGGGGCGCCGGCCTGGAGTACCGGCAGTCGCAGGCGCGCGCCGACCTCGTGCGCTCGCACCTCGCGCGCGCCTACCGTCGGGCGGCGTCGCTGACCGGGTCCATGCCGATGGGCTCCGCGGCCGAGGGCAGCCCGAGCCGCGACGGGCGCTGGGACGGGGTGGCCCTGACGATGTTCGTCGACACCGAGCGGCTCGGGGGCGAGGTACCCGCCTCCGCGGTCACGCAGTGAACGGTATTCGGGCCCCGCGATGCGCGAGTCCATGTAGTCGACGATGCGCCGGGCCGCCTGCCGGTCGAGTTTGCGAAGCTGGGTCCTTGGCGGTGGCGGCGTACTCAATCGTCCAGGCCAAGATCGCGCCTCACGTCGGCCGCCGTGTGAACCGGCTCCTCGCCCTTCCGGATCCGTTCCAGCACCTCGGCGGCCAAGTAGTAGTCCTCGAGGTCCTCGATGCCCCGTTCGATGAGCTCGCGCAGGTAGAACGCCTTGGTTCGCCCGGTCTGCGCGGCCAGGAAGTCGAGTCGCCGCTCGGTCTCCGGGGCCAGTCGAATCGACGTCGCCATGTCGCGCCTCACACCTGACCGTGAGAGTACATGCATTCAAGGTATCAAGGCCTGGCCGCAACTTCGCTCGACGGAACGCGCGAAAAGCTCGCGCCGAGCCCGCCGGGCGTTCTGGTCGCTGCGCCCTTGCCCGGACTATGGTGAAACCACTATAATATCGCCTTCGAGAGCAACATGCTGAAACCGGTCGAATGGGTCGGTTCCAGCAACGCGGACCTGAAGCGCTTCCCGCACCCCGTGCGGCACCTCATGGGCTTCGCGATCTACCAAGCCCAGACAGGCTCCGGCATCGCGACGCGAAGCCGCTCAAGGGGTTCGGCCCCGGTGTCCTGGAGGTCGTGCCGCGCCACGACGGCGACACCTTCAGGGCCGCCTACACGGTCCGCTTCAAGGCCGCCGTCTTACGTCCTGCATGCCTTCCAGAAGAAGGCCCGGCGAGGCCTCGCGACGCCGAAGCAAGAGCGCGACCTCGTCCGGCGGCGCTTGGCCGTTGCCGAACGGCACTACCGTGATACGCATCGTGGAGACTGACGCCATGGAATCCACCGATACCACCGTCGAACGCGGGAGCGGCAACATCTTCGCCGATCTCGGCCTGCCCGACGCCGACGCCCACCTCGTGAAGGCCGAGCTGGTCAGTCGCATGGACGCGATCATCCGCCATCGCGGCATCACGCAGTCCGAGGCCGCGCGTCTCCTCGGCCTGTCCCAGCCGGATGTATCGCGGCTTCTGCGAGGCGACTTTCGCCAGTACTCGCTCGAACGCCTGTTGCGCCTCCTCACCAGGCTCGGACGCGACGTCGACATCGTCATCCGGCAGCCGAGCTCGGCCTCCGGCGGCAAGCTCCGCATCGCCGCCACCGAAGCAGGCTGACGCGCCCTGCCTCCGCGCGAGGACCTGCGAGCGGTTGCGGGGCTGCCCGCGACGCCGGACGTCACAGGCATGTTCGCATTCTCGGCCCGCTGATTCGACCTTGACCGGGCGCCGCCCGGTGGATATTTTCGCGACCGACGCATGCCCCGCATCTTCGACAACATCGAGCAGCGCCTCCGGCCGGCTCTGGCCGAGACGATGGGCCGTGGAGGGGATCGGTCGGGAAGTTGATGGAGTCGGATGGACGGAGGCGGTTGGATCCGGGCGCACCGGGGTACCCGGCGGCGGTGCGGCGGTGTTTCTGGGAGGGGCGGCCGGGGTCGGTGATGGCGTGGGGCAGCCTGCACCTGCTGGAGAGCGCGTGCTCGGGTTCTTCTGTTCGGTGCGGGCCCCTGGCGACTCGGTGCTCACGGTCTACGACCTGGCGCGGGCGCTGCGCAGCAGGAGCGTGACGCTGGTGGGCGGGTTCCAGTCGCCGATGGAGAAGGAGTTCCTGGATCTGCTGCTGCGGGGCGCGGCCGGAGCGGTGGTGTGCCCGGCGCGGGGGCTGGGTGTCATGCGGCTGCGCCGAGGTTGGCGGGCGCCGCTCGACGACGGGCGCCTGTTGGTGCTGTCGTTCTTCGACGAAGCGGTGCGCCGTCCCCCGGCGGCCATCGCGGGGAGGCGGAACGCCTGCGTGGCGGCGCTGGCGGATCGGCTGCACGTCGCGCACGCGGCCCCGGGCGGCAAGACGGAGCGGTTGTGTCGGGACGCCCTGGCGGCCGGCAAGCCGGTGTTCACGCTGGAGTCGTCGGACAACGCCCACCTGATAGCGCACGGGGCGACGCCGGTGGCGGCGGACGACCCGGCAGCGTGCGTGGACGACGGAGTCGGCGGGTCGGCGTGACGAGGGGGGCGATGACCTCGTCGAGCGGTAGCAGTCGCCGCCGTGTTGCTCCTGCTTCCGGGTGGGGCGGCTGCGCAACGGTCGTTCGATTTCTCGGCGGGGGCCTTCTGGGGTGGACACGCCCCCGACGGTCCCGTCGCGCCCGACTGGATTCAGTCGAGCCGCTTCCTCGACCAATGGGTGCTGGAGGGGACGAGTCGCGTGGACAGCGTCTTCGAAGATCGGGGATGGGGTTCGACGGCGATGTCAGGGTGACCCGCGAGGATCGTTACGAGACGCTGATGGGCGGGCTCAGGAGCCCTTCGGCCGAGGGGTGGGTGGGCTTCTACCACCAGCTTCTGGCCGGCGGGTTTCGGATCGAGCCGTTGCGGTGATCCAGCCGCCGAGCCCGGCCCGCCCGACGACGGTTGGCAACACGGGTGGCGGTATTGCCTGGGCGGCGCACGAACGGCGGACAACAAGCGACGGGTGACACGCCGGGCTATCGATAGACTTCACGGCGGTGGCCGATCCTCACGACGAGAACGCGCAACACCCGGTCCTCGATTTCGCAGAGCACTCGGCAGTTCCCGACCCGATAGCGCCACAGGCCTTCCAGCGGGCCGGTCAGAACGTTGCCCAGAGCGCGGGGATCGTCGAGCTCGGCGACGCGCGAGTCCATGTAGTCGACGATGCGCCGGGCCGCTTGCCGATCGAGCTTGCGAAGCTGGGTCTTGGCGGTGGCCGTGTACTCAATCGTCCAGGCCAAGATCACGTCTCACGTCGGCCGCCGTGTGAACCGGCTCCTCGCCCTTCCGGATCCGCTCCAGCACTTCGGCGGCCAAGTAATAGTCCTCGAGGTCCTCGATGCCCCGTTCGACGAGTTCGCGCAGGTAAAACGCCTTGGTCCGCCCGGTCTGCGCGGCCAAAGAGTCGAGTCGGCGTTCGGTCTCCGGGGCCAGTCGAATCGATGTCGGCATGTCGCGCCTCACACGTGGCCGTGGGAGTACATGTATTCAAGGTATCACGGCTTGGCCGCTGCCTCGTGCGAGGCGCGCGCCGACCTCGTGCGTTCGCACCTCGCACGCGGCAACCGCCGGGCGGCGTCGCTGGCCGGCGACTGCCCATGGGGGTCGGCGGCCGAGGGCAGTCCGAGCCGAGACGGCCGCTGGGACGCCTGATGTTCGTCGACGCCGGCGCTGGCGGATGTTGCGCTGCTGTCGGTCACCAAGGCGGCGGTGGAGTTGTGGAAGACGCTGGCCATCTCTGATCGCCTCGGCGCGTACTTTCGACGCCGGGAGCGGGGCGGGGCACAGCAGGAGGAAGATGGCACCACGGCGGGCGAGGGGCGGGGCTGGCAGACGGTGTGATACGTGAGGAGCGGCGACCTGAGTCACCCGGGTCGTCCCTGTCGTCCATCGACAGCGATTCAGAGTCGGTGAATCGGCAGAACGGAGGAAGTCGATGGCGGAGCCGCATTACGTGACGCGCGATGAGCTGCGTGCGGAGCTCGCCGAGATGAAGGTCGACTTGATCAAGTGGATGGTCGGAACAGGGCTCGGGATCGCGGCCGTGACGGCGACCCTGGCCGGCATCATCCTTCGCGCGCTCCAGTGAACCGACCACGAACAGCGTTGGGCGGGACCGACACCACCTGGGTATTTCTGCCACGTCGCTCGGGCCGCCGCGCCGTTCGATCCGCCGAACCTGAGTCGCCGGTCGAGCCTCGCCGGCTCCCCCCGCCCGGGCAAGTCAGCGCGGTCGCGCGCGGTAGCGCTCGTACAGCGACCGGTGCCGATTGTCGGTGCTCACGCGGCGGCCGAGGATGAACAGCTCGACGACCTGCGTGCGGATGGCGAGGGGGTCGCCGTCGGTGACGATGAGGTTGGCGATGCGGCCCTCCCGGATCGTCCCGAGCCGGTCGTCGAAGCCCAGCATCTCGGCCGCGTTCCTGGTTATCGCGGCGAGCGCCGCTTCGCGCGGCAGCCCGTAGGGAACCGCCTGCGCCGCCTCGTAGGGCAGGGTCCGCGAGTCGGACGAGTTGAACGTCCCGAAGGCGATGCGCACGCCCGCCGCGTGCAGGCGGCCGGGGTTGGCGTAGGCCTCGTCGTAGGACTCGTCGGGGCCGGCCGGCATCGACTGGGTCGGCCCGAGGATGACGGGGACGTCGTGCTCGGCCAGCCAGTCGGCGATCCTCCACGCCTCGCGTCCCCCCGCGATCACGAAGTCGAGGCCCCGGCCCTGCGCCCACTCGGCGGCGTTGCGGATGTCGCGCTCGCCGTTGGCGGCGAGGAGGACGGGCATCCCGCCGTCCAGCATCTTCGCGGTCGCCTCGAGCTCGAGGTCGCGGCGGACGCCGGCCCCCGCCGCGACGGCGCCCTGGTAGTCGCGCGCCGCGTCGAGCCACTCGTCGAGGCGCGCGACGGCCTCTTCGTACCGCTCCCGCCGATCGGACCAGTCGCCGCGGTCGCCGAAGCCGCGTGCGAGCGACGGGTAGTTGACGACCATCGCGGCCCCGGGGTCGATCAGCATCTCCTCGACGGTCCAGCCGTCGAGCCCGACGAGCGACGCCTGCCCCGCGATGGTCCCGCCCTGCGGCACGCTCAGGGTCGCGGCGATGCCGTTGGCGCGGGCCACCGGGATGTGCTCGCTGGCGGGGTGGATGGCCGTCGCCGCCTGCAGGTGGGGGTTGAAGCCGCCCTGCTCGCGGGCGTCGTTGGTCACGCTCACTGCCCCGATCTCGATGAGCCCGAGCCGCGACACGGCGTCGAAGAGCCCCGGATAGACCTGCCGCCCCGCCGCGTCCACGACCTCGGCGTCGGCCGGCGCCTCCACCTCCGGCCCCACCGCGGCGACGCGGCCGTCGCGGACGACGACGGTCCCCGCGAACGGCTCGCCAGCCAGCGTGTGCACCGTCCCGCCGGTGATCGCATGGGTCTGCGCGCTGGCGGGCGCGGCCGCGCCCAGCGCGAGGGTGGTGACAAAGGCGGCGGCGGCGCGGACGTCGAGGGTGCCTCTCATCGGTCTTCCTCCGCCTTCGGCTTCAGCCCGAGCTTCTCGAGGTGTGCCTGCTTCTCGGCCTCGACGGCGGCCTGGCGCTCGCGGTCGAGCTCGACGTCGAAGTACAGCTTCCCGTCCACCCAGGTCTGCACCGGCTTGCCGAACATGGTCAGGGGATGGCCCTCCCAGACCGTCAAGTCGGCGTCCTTGCCCTCGTCGATCGAGCCGACCCGGTCGTCGATGCCGAGCTGGATGGCGGGGTTCAGGGTCACCAGCCGCAGCGCCGCCTCCTCGTCGAGCCCGCCCCACTTCATGGTCTTGGCCGCCTCCTGGTTCAGGTGGCGGATCTCCTCGCCCGAGTCGGAGTTGATCGAGACCAGCACCCCGCGCTCGGCCATCAGGGCCGCGTTGTGGGGGATGGCGTCGTAGGCCTCTACCTTGTACGCCCACCAGTCGGAGAACGTGGAGGCCCCCGCGCCGTGGGCGGCGATCTCGTCGGCGACCTTGTAGCCCTCGAGGACGTGCTGCAGGGTGCGGATGGTGACCCCGAACTCCTCGGCCACCCGCAGCAACTGCAGGATCTCGTCGCCGCGGTAGCTGTGGGCGTGCACCCACCGCTCACCGCGCAGGACCTCGCCGAGGCGCTCGAGCTTCAGGTCGCGGCGCGGGGCGGGGCCCTTCTTTTCGCCGGCCTCGTACGCTTCCCGCTCGGCGAGATAGGCGCCGGCGTCGAGGAACGCCCGGCGGATGACGTCCTGCACCCCCATGCGGCTTCCGGGGTAGCGGTCGGGGTTGCGGTCGCGGGTGGTGTTCTCGCCGAGGGCGAACTTGATGCCGGGGTGCGCGCCCATCAGCAGGCCGCCGGCGTCGGCGCCCCAGCGCAGCTTGAGCACCGCGTTGCCGCCCCCGATGGGGTTGGCCGAGCCGTGCAGGACGTTGATGGTGGTGACCCCGCCCGCGAGGGCCCGGTACATCCCGACGTCCTCGGGGCGGATGACGTCCTCGATGGTGACCATCGACGACACGTTCACCGAGCCCTCGTTGATGCTGAGGGCGGCGAGGTGCGAGTGGGCGTCGATGATGCCGGGGGTGACGTACTTGCCGGCCGCGTCGACGACTACGGCCCCCGCGGGCGGCTCGAGGCCTGTGCCGACCGCCGCGATGCGGCCGTCGCGGACGAGAATGTCGCCGTTCTCGATGGTCCCCCGCGAGGCGGTGAGGAGGGTCGCGCCGGCGATGAAGGTCACCGGGTCGTCGCGGTAGGGCCCGCGGTCGGCGGCCAGCGGCACCAGCGGGGCGGCGGGGTCGGGCGCCGGGCCGCTCCGGGCGGGCGTCCCGCGTCCGCGCTCTCCGTCTTCCTCTGCTTCGGTGGGGGCGTCCGCCCCGTCCGACACCCTGAACATCTCGCCGTCGACGAAGACGGTCTCGATGGCGGCGCCCTCGTCGAGGAGCGCACCGTCGGCGACGATCAGGTTGGCGATCTTGCCCGTCTCGATCGAGCCGAGCCGGTCGTCGACGCCGAAGATCTCGGCCGCCGACAGGGTGAACGCCCGGACCGCGTCGTCGGCCGGGAGCCCCTGCAGCACCGCGCGCCGCGCCGCCGGCAGCGCCTCGGCCGGATCGTCGAGCCCGCCGGCGTAGAACGCGAACTTCACGCCGGCCGCCGCGAGGGCGGCGGGGGAAGTGGGCGCGCGGTCGTAGCGCCGCAGCTCGGCGAGGGTCGGCACCTCGTCGGGGTCCCCGTCGCGGGGCGGCGCCGGCCAGTCCAGGCTCACCAGGGCGGGCACGTCGCCCGCGGCCAGCAGGTCGGCCGCCTCCCACGCGCCCTGCGCGCCGTAGACGACGGGCCGGACGCCCATCTCCGCGGTGGAGGCGAGGGCGCGGACCACGTCGGACCGGCTGGACGCCGGGAACAGCGTCGGCCAGCCCTCGTCGAGCTGGCGCCGGATGGGCTCGAGGGCCCCGTCCCACTCCGGCCGCCGCCGGCCGCGCGAGCTCTCCTCGTAGGCCGCCCAGGCGTCCCGGTGGTGGCCGGCGTCGTAGTAGAGCTGCTTGAGGTAGGCGAAGACGCCCATCGCGCTGCCCGGGAACCCCGAGTAGGTGCGGCTGCGGTCCTGCAGGTTCACCCGCATCGCCACCGGGCTCGCCACCACCAGCTCGCGCGGGCGTTCGAACGACCCCAGGTTCAGAACCGCGGCCTGGCCTGGGACCAGCCCCTCGTGGCGGGTGCTCACGACGGACGTGAAGCCCGCCTCGCGCCACCGCGCGAAGCGCTCGTCGCCGGGGTCGAGGCCGTCGGCCGCGGTCAGCCAGGTCGTCGTGCCCGGCCGGTCCTCGGGTCCCCACGCGTGGGGCCGGTCGCCGTCGCCGCCCCCGCCTCGGGCCCCCGCTTCGGGCTCCCGCCCGTGGCCCAGGGTGGTGAGGGCGTCGATCAGTCCGGGATAGACGGTCCGGCCGGCGCCGTCGACCACCCGGGCCCCCGCCGGCACGTCCACGCCGGCCCCGACCGCGGTGATGACCCCGTCCTCCATCACCACCGTGCCGTTCTCGATGGCGAGCCCCGACACCGTCACCACCCGCGCATTCACGATCGCGGAGAGGCCGGGGGCGTCGGGCCGCGTCGGGCGGGGCTGCGCGTCCAGGGTGGCGGGGGCGAGGACGAGCCCCGCGAGCAGCGCGAGGGCGCGGTTCTTCATGCTGCGACCTCCGGGGTGCGTGGTCGAGATTGTCGAAGCGTCCATTATAGAAGGCCGAGACAGGGGGCGAGTGGGGCGAAGCAGGAGGGCGGGGAAGGGCGCCAACCAGGGGAGCCACAGGCAAACGCGCGCTCCCGCACCCGGCAGGCGCGCCTCGCGTTGCAGGGTGGGATCGAGTTGTGTGAAACTGTGCAAATGAAAAATATCACAGTCTCGATAGACGACGAGGTGCATCGGCGCGCGCGCATCAGGGCGGCCGAAGCCGGCACCTCGGTGTCTGCCGCCGTCCGGGAGTTCCTGATCCGCTGGTCGGGCGAGGAGACCGAGTTCGACCGGCTCAAGCGGCTTCAGGACGAGACGTTGCGCGGCATCAGTGGGTTCAGCGCCGGAAACCGGTTGCCGCGAGAGGAGCTCTATCGCCGTGGCCGACTTCGTTGACACCAACGTGCTCCTGTACGCAGCCAGCGACCTTGTCGAGGAGCGTGACAAGCGGGCGACGGCGCGGGCGATCCTCGAGCGGGACGACCTCGTGGTGTCGGCCCAGGTGCTGCAGGAGTTCTACGTGCAGGTCACCCGCGCCACGAAGCCCGACCGCCTCGCTCACGAGGCCGCGGTGGCTCTGGTCGAATCGTGGCTGCGCTTTCGCGTGATCGAGACGACGGTGGCACTGGTCCAGCACGCGATCGCGACCGCCTCGCGCTGGCGGATCTCGTACTGGGACGCCGCGATCGTCGAGGCCGCGCGAATCGGGCGCTGCCCCACGGTGCTGACCGAAGATCTGCAGTCCGGCATGAACTTCGCCGGGGTGACGGTTCGGAATCCGTTCGCCTGAGGCGAGTCGGCGGGCAGGACGCTTCCGCCCGCATCGACGCCGCCGGGAATACGCGTTGCCAAGTCGGTGACGATGGGGCACAATTGACCGGTCCAAGTGTGCCCGCGGGTACGCAGCACGACCCGGACGGGAACGGGGAGAGGCATGCGGCTACTGCGTGACGGCGGTCGGGACGGTCGCTGGCGGCGTTTCGGGATGTCCTTGCTCGCCGGGGCCGTCTGCCTCGTTGCGGCGTCGGCCGCGGGCGCGGCGGCGCAGGCTCCCACTGGCGCGGTGGGCGCGGCCGACGTGCGGGCGATGCTAGACCGGTACTGCGTCGCGTGCCACAACGACCGGCTGCGCACGGCCGAGCTGAGCCTCGCCGGCGTCGACGCCGAGCATCCCGAGGCCGACCCCGAGCTCTGGGAGAGGGTCGTCGCCAAGCTGCGGGCGGCGTCGATGCCCCCGCCGGGGCGGCGTCGGCCCGATCCGGCGACCTACACGGCGGTGGCCGCCCACCTGGAAGGCGCGCTCGACGCGGCGTGGGCCGCCGACCCCTTCCCGGGCCGCGGCAGCGCCGTGCACCGCATAAACCGGACCGAGTACGCCAACGCCGTCCGCGACCTGTTCGCCCTCGACGTCGACGTCTCGGATCTGCTGCCGGGCGACGAGACGGCCGACGGCAGCTTCGACAACTTCGCCGACGTCCTCACCATCTCGCGCGCCCACCTCGAGCGGTACCTGTCGGTGGCCCGGCAGGTGACCCGCCTCGCGGTGGGGCTGCCGCCGCCGGCGGCGGGGTTCGACACGTTCGAGGTGCCCCTGCACATCGTGCAGGACGGCCGGCAGAGCGAGGACCTGCCGCTGGGCTCGCGGGGCGGCCTCGCGGTGCCCTACCAGTTCCCCGTCGACGGCGAGTACGTCATCCGGGTCCACCTGCGCCGCCAGTACCAGGCCTACCTGATGGGGATGGGCTGGCCGCAGCGGCTCGACGTCCGCCTCGACGGGCGGCTGCTGAGGCGCTTCACCGTCGGCGGCGACGCCCCCGGCATTCCGGGCGCGGCCAGCTACGCCGGGGCCGGCGAGCCGGGGTTCGTGAAGGACCCCGAGTGGGAAGCGTTCATGCAGCTCACCGGCGACGACCACCTGTTCGTCCAGGTGCCGGTCGAGGCCGGCCCCCACACCGTGGGGGTGTCGTTCGTGCGCGAGCTGTGGGAGGAGGAGGGCCTGCCGCAGCCGCTGCAGCGGGGCCGGGTGCTCACCAACGACCAGATCTACATGGGCTACGCGGCGGTCGGCGCGGTCGAGATCGGCGGGCCCTACGAGGTCGCCGGCACGGTCGCCGACACGCCCAGCCGGCGGGCCATCTTCAGTTGCCGGCCCGAGGCCGCGGTCGACGAGCGGGCGTGCGCCCGCGAAATCCTGTCGAGGCTGGCCCGGCGGGCGTACCGCCGACCCGTCACCGACACCGACGTCGCGGTGTTGCTCGACTTCTACGACCAGGGCCGGGCCGCGGCCGGCAGCTTCGAGCACGGCGTGCAGTTCGCGCTCGAGCGCCTGCTCATCGACCCCGACTTCCTCCTGCGCGTGCACCGCGACCCCGTCGACCTGCCGGCGGCGCAGGCCGCCTTCCCGCTCGACGACGTCGACCTCGCGTCGCGGCTGTCCTTCTTCCTCTGGAGCAGCGTCCCCGACGACGATCTGCTCGCCCTCGCCGAGGAGGGCGCGCTGTCGGACCCCGCCGTCCTCGAGCGGCAGGCCCGGCGCATGCTCGCCGACCCCCGGGCCACCGAGGCGCTGGTGGACGACTTCACCGCCCAGTGGCTGAACCTGCGCCGGGTCGCCGAGGTCGTCGTCGACCCGATCATCTATCCCAACTACGACGAGACGCTGCTCGAGGCGTTCCGCGACGAGACGGAGATGTTCGTGGCCGGCACCCTGCGCGGCGACCGCGGCGTCCACGAGCTGCTCGACGCCGACTACACGTTCGTCAACGAGCGGCTCGCGCAGCACTACGGCATTCCCGGCATCTACGGCAGCCGGCTGCGGCGGGTGCCGCTGCCCGATTCGAGCCAGCGCGGGGGGCTGCTCGCCCAGGGCGCGCTGCTCGCCACCACGTCCTATCCCGACCGCACGTCGCCCGTGCTGCGCGGGAAGTGGTTGCTCGACAACATCTTCGGGCTGCCGGTGCCGCCGCCCCCGCCCGAGGTGGACACCACCCTCGAGGAGGAGCCCGGGGTGCGCCCGCCGTCGATCCGCGAGCGGCTCGCCCGGCACCGGCGCAGCCCCGCCTGCGCGAGCTGCCACGCGGTCATCGACCCGCTCGGGTTCGCGCTCGAGAACTTCGACGTCATCGGCGGCTGGCGCACCATCGACGAGGCGGGCGAGCCCGTCGACGCGACCGGCACCACCGCGGCCGGCGAGAGCATCGACGGCCTCGCGGGGCTGCGGGCCCTGCTGCTCGACGACCCCGAGAAGTTCCCGCGGACGGTGACCGAGAAGCTGCTGGCGTATGCGCTGGGCCGTCCCCTGGAGTACTACGACCGGCCCGCGGTGCGCCAGGTCGTGCGGGAGGCCGCCGCCGACGATTACCGCTGGTCGTCGCTCGTCGTCGGCATCGTGAAGAGTCCGACGTTCCGGATGCGCGGCGTCCGGGACCCGGAAACGGTGAACTGAAGCGCCGGGGCAGGAGCCCGCGGCGGACGGTGCCGCGTGGGCTGCGGTAGGATTGGCCGGGCGGCCGGCGATGCGCCGGCAGGGCTGTCGTCGCTCGTCGTCGGCATCGTGAAGAGTCCGACGTTCCGGATGCGCGGCGTCCGGTCGCCGGAGCCGGTGAACTGAAGCGCCGGGGCGGGAGCCCGCGGCGGACGGTGCCGCGTGGGCTGCGGTAGGATTGGCCGGGCGGCCGGCGATGCGCCGGCAGGGCTTAGGAGAGAGGCATCCATGACCTTCCTGACGAAGACGTTGCCGCGGCGGACGGTGCTGCGCGGGCTCGGCGCCACGGTGGCGTTGCCGCTTCTCGACGCCATGCATCCGGCGTTCACCCTGCGGGGCCGGGCGGCGCCCGGCCCGGTGGCCCGCTTCCAGGCGTTCTACGTGCCCAACGGCATGGCCATCCCGTACTGGAAGCCGAAGGGGGAGGGGACCGGCTACGAGCTGTCGCCGATTCTCGGACCCCTGGCGTCGTTCAAGGACCAGATGATCGTCCTCTCCGGGCTCAACGCGAGCTGGAACTACATCCACGCCGGGGCGTCCGGGTCGTTCCTGACCGGCACCACCCGCGGCGGCACGAACGAGATCGAGATCATCGCCGACGTGTCGATGGACCAGCTCCTGGCGCGGCACTTCCAGGACGAGACCCAGGTGCCGTCGCTGCAGCTGTCGCTCGACCCGCCCAACAACGCGGGCGCGTGCACCGGCAACCTGAGCTGCGTCTACACCCACACGCTGTCGTGGCGAAGCCCCACCCTGCCCCTGCCGACCGAGTCGAACCCGCGGGCGGTGTTCGAGACCCTGTTCGGCGACAGCGGCACCACCGACCGCAAGGCGCGCGCGGCGCGGCTGCAGCAGCACAAGAGCCTGCTCGACTCGGTGGGCGACAAGCTGGCCGCCCTGCGCCGCGAGCTCGGGCCCGGCGACCAGACCAAGATGGAGGAGTACACCGAGGCCATCCGCGACGTCGAGCGCCGCATCGAGAAGGCCGAGGAGCAGAGCGACCTCGAGCTGCCGACCCTCGAGCAGCCCCAGGGGGCGCCGTCCGACTTCGAGGCCCACTACGACCTGATGATGGACCTCCAGGTGCTGGCCCTGCAGTCGGACCTCACCCGGGTGATCGCGTTCATGATCGGCAAGGAGCAGAGCGCGCGGCCGTATCCGCAGATCGGGGTGCCCGAGGCGCACCACCCGCTCTCGCACCACAACGACGAC
The DNA here is from genome assembly GCA_965207675.1 of Vicinamibacterales bacterium. Classification (GTDB taxonomy): domain Bacteria; phylum Acidobacteriota; class Vicinamibacteria; order Vicinamibacterales; family UBA8438; genus JAJEEA01. Next base: position 273,032 of record CBDBMY010000009.1, on the reverse strand, counting down.
CCGACGCTCGTCGCCCACATGTCGAAGATCAACGCGTACCACACCGCGCTCTTCTCGCGCTATCTCGAGAAGCTGCGGGCGACGCCCGACGGCGACGGCAACCTGCTCGACAACATCACGATCCTGTACGGGTCGGGCCTGTCGAACAGCACGCGCCACTCGGGTATCGACCTGCCCCTGATGCTGGCCGGCGGCGGGGCGGGCCGGCTGCCGAGCGGACGCCACATCCGGTACACCGACGAGCCGTCGATGGCGAATCTGCTCGTCACGTTGATGGACAAGATGGGCGTGCCGGTCGAGCGCATCGGCGGCAGCACCGGCGCGCTCCCCGTCGACACGCTGACCGGGTTGTTGTAACCGGGGAACCGCGGGGCGCTTGCGACGGTCACGAGCCCGCGCCCACGGAGCTTCCCGGTTACCCGGATCGAAGAGCCGCCCACGCCTGGCGGCGGCCGGAGCGCTACGGTGAAAGGAACGCCGATGAAGTGGCGGCGTTACTGCGCTATCGTCCGTCGCCATCAGGCCGGCCAGTCGATGCGGGTCATCGCGTCGGCCTTGCAGTGCAGCGTCTCCAGCGTGGCGTGGGCGGTGGCGCGCTACGAGGCGCGTTGCGGCGCCGTTTAGCACATGCCCCTCGTCGGGCAGTGGAACGAGAAGCGCGGGCGGGTGGTCGCCTTCACCGACCAGGAGCGGCGGAGCATTCGCGAGCGGTCGCGGGTGGCGTTCGAGGCGCGTGTCAAGAGGAATCAGTCGGGGGAAGCCGGATGAGTGACGAGACCAAGCGCCTTCCGAGAGCCTGCGCCATCACCGTCGCGGCGGCCGTGACCCTCGTCGGTGCCGTTGCGCTTGCGGAGACCCCGCCGCTCGTCGACGCCGCCAAGCGGGGCGACGCGCCGGCGGTCGCGGCGCTGCTCGATGGCGGCGCGAGCGTCGCGTCAGCGGACGCCGACGGCTCGACCGCCCTGCACTGGGCGAGTCACCGCGACGACGCCGAGACCGTCGCGCGGCTTCTCGACGCCGGGGCCGACGTCGACGCCGCGACCGACCTCGGGGTGACGGCGCTGTGGGCGGCGAGCCAGAACGGCAGCGCCGCCCTGGTCGAGACCCTGCTCGAAGCGGGGGCCGACCCGAACCGGCCGCTGCTGGCGGGCGAGACCGCGCTGATGGTGGCGGCGCGGGCCGGCGCCCCCGACGTCGCCCGCCGGCTTCTCGCCCACGGGGCCGACACCGAGGCCCGCGGCCCCCGCGGCCAGACCGCCATGATGTGGGCGGTCGCGCAGCACCACGCCGATGTCGTCGCGGTGCTGCTGGCCCACGGGGCGGACGTGCGCGCGCGCTCCGACGTGTGGAGCCAGATGATGGCGGTGCCGCCGCACGGCCAGCCCGAGTACAACGCCGACATCCCCCACGGCGGCAACTCCGCGCTCATGTTCGCCGCGCGCAACGGCGACGTCGCCTCGGCGCGCCTCCTCGTCGCGGCCGGCGCCGACGTCGAGGACACGAACGCGTGGGGGGTGAGCGCCGTCACCATGGCCGCGCACGCCGGCTACGGGTCGCTGGTGGCCCTCCTGCTCGAAGCGGGCGCCGACCCCAGCGCGGCCGAGGCGGGCTTTGCCGCCATCCACGCCGCCGTCATGCGCCGCGACGCGAAGATGGTGGCGACCCTGCTCGATCACGGCGCCGACCCCAACGCGGTGCTGCGCACCTGGACCCCCACCCGGCGCGCCTCGCGCGATTTCAACTTCCGGCCCGCCCTCATCGGGGCCACGCCGTTCTGGCTCGCCGCGCGCTTCGCGGCGCCCGACGTCATGCGCCTGCTCGCCGAGCACGGCGCCGACCCCGCGTTCGTTCACCACGCGAGCTACAAGCAGCGCTACACCCAGGTAATCACCGAGTCGACGACCGCGCTCATGGCCGCCGCCGGCATGGGCGGCGGACGGCTGCGGGCGTGGGTGCCCCCCGACCCCGCCGACGCCGAGCTGCTCGCCCTCGACGCCGTCCAGGTCGCCCTGGAGCTGGGCGTCGACCTCAACGCCACCGACCTCGGCGGCCGCACCGCCCTCGACGGCGCCCGCATGGCCCGCATGCGCGCCGTCGCCGCGTTCCTCGAGTCGCGGGGCGCGCGGACGGGCGACGGGCGGTAGATTCCTCAGTCGGGATCGACGACCGATTGGAAGCCGGAGGAGTGCGGAATGGCCTTCGCACGCCAGCGCTCGGTCTGCGCGTTCAGCGCTTCGATGGAGCGATGCCTGTGCACGCCCGGGGGAAAGCGGCGCGGACGGGTCCGGCGGCCGACCTCGAGGACGAACCGCATTGCGCGGTAGAGGGATGGATCGCCGGGCTCGCGCCGGGCGCGCCGTTTCATCTCTTCGATGCGGCGGAACTTGAACACCGGCATCAGTCTTCGTCCAGACCGAATCGTTCCCGCAGCCAGGCGGCGTCCGATCAGGAACTCGACCCCGCGGCACCGGCGCCGGCGCTGACGGCGGCGATGGTGGCGGCCTGCTGGGCGTCGAGGATGGCGCGTATGGACTGCAGCGCCGCGAGGTCGCCGGCGCTGCGCTCGCCCGCCTTCTCACTGTCTTCGGCGAGCTCGACGCCGGCCGCGAGAGAGAAGGCGATGTCCTTCGAGGGCCGCGGCCTCGCGCCTCGCAGGCGGTCGCGGTAACGCAGCACGCGGCCGACGACGTGTCCGGGCGGGCCCTGGGTGAGGGCCAGCACCGCGACCTCGTCGTAGCGGCCGGTACCGACGCGCTCGCCGGCCTCCCGCAGGTGGTCGGCGACGACGGCGAAGCGCTGGGTCGCGTTGTCGGTCCCGCGGGGATCGACGGCGAGCAGGTGCGACACGAGCTGCAGTTGGTTCCCGCGGCGAAACCCGGCGTCGCGCAGGCGGGCGTAGGCTCGCCGAACGTCCTCGGTCAGCGACTCCACCGACAGGTCGCGGCCCGCGTGCAGGGCCGCGGCCGGGAGGTCGTTGCCGTCGGTGAGCCAGAAGTGGTCGGCGCGCCACTGCGCGTAGATGCGCGCAAGCCGATCGAGGTGCGCATTCGGCACGCGCTTCCCCTCGGCCTGCAGCACCAGCAGCAGCGCCGCGAGGGTCGCGCCGGTGCCGAGGCGCTTGACGCCGTGCTCGCGGAAGCGGTCGCGCGTGGCGATGACCTGGCGGTGGACCCCGGCCGCGTCGAGGTCCCGCCGCAGGATCATGGCCGCGACCACGTAGCGTATCTCGGAGCGCAGCGGGCTCGTCCAGCCGGCCCGCTTGCGCAGCCCTGTCGCGACCTCCTCCAGCCGGTCGTGCGAGACCCGGCCGCCGGCCGCGCCGAGGGTGAGGGCCACGAAGCGGTAGGTGGCGGTGTCGGTGCTCCAGCGCTTGCGCGCCCGCAGGCGCTCGAAGGTCTCCAGGTAGGCGGCGATCGGATCGCGCTCGGCCGTCATGCCGCGGATGGTAGCACGGCGTTTCGGGCGGCGAAGGGTGTTGTCCGGTCGCACCGCGCCCGCTGGTTCCCGGCTGTCCAGCGGGTCGTTGCGGCGTCAGCGGTGTCGAGGTAGGCGGTCCGTCGAGTCGTTCCAGACCGCCCCCCGGGCTCCGGTCGTTGCGGCGTCAGCGTGTCGAGGTGGGCGGTCAGCGGCGAGTCGTCCCGACCGGCCCTTGGCTCTGGCCGTTGCGGCGTCAGCGGCGTCGAGGGTGGGCGGTCCATAGAGTCGCTCCCGCCAGCGCCTGGGTTCAGGCCCACACCTGGGACACGGGGAGCGCGTGGAGCTTCGGCCCGAACGGGACCGCGGCCGCCCCGGTGAAGAGCATTGCTCCCCGGACGAACCGCTCGCCGACGAGCGCCGCCAGCGTCTCGAGGCCGCGGAAGTCGCGCCGCTGTACGGCGGCTGCGGCCTTGACCTCGATGCCGACGAGGCGGCCGGCGCGGTCTTCGAGGACCAGGTCGACCTCGGCGCCGGCCGGGGTCCGGAAGTGGAACGGCCGGCAGGGCGTTTCCGACCACGCGAGCTGCTTGATCAGCTCCATCGCCACGAAGTTCTCCAGGACGTGCCCGAAGAGCGTCCGGTCGCGCCGGAGCCGGTCGGTATCGACGCCCAACAGGTGCGCGAGCAGCCCGGTGTCGGCCAGCAGCAGCTTGGGCGCCTTGGCCAGGCGCTTCCCCAGATTCGAGGACCATGCGGGAAGCAGCCTCACGAGGAACGTCGTCTCCATCAGCGCCATGTAGCGCTTCAGGGTGGTCTGGGGGATCGCGAGGGTCCTCGCGAGGTCGGCGAAGCTGAGCGGCTGGGCCACCCGGGAGGCCAGCAGCGCGAGCAGCCGTGGAATCTCCGACAGGCGCTCGATGTTCGCCAGGTCGCGGACGTCGCGCTGAAGGATGGCGTCGACGTAGGCGTCGAACCACGCGCGCCGGCGGGCGCGGCTCTCGCGCGCCTGCGCCTCGGGGTAGCCGCCCCGGCAGATCCGCTCGATCAGGCCCGCCTGGGTCTCGGTGGCCGCCTCGGTGTCCGGTGCCGCCGAGGTCTCCGGCGCCGTCCGGGGCTCCGACGCCGCGCCTCGCGCCGGAAGGCTCGTAGCGAACATCCGGTCGATGAACGTCTCGCGGACGCCCCGGAGCTCGCCCTGGGAGAAGGGCCAGAGCGTGTGCAGCTCCATGCGGCCCGCCAGCGACTCCGACAGCCTCGGGAGCGCCAGCACGCCGGCCGAGCCGGTCAGCAGGAACTGTCCGGGGCGCCGGTCGGCGTCGACCGCGGCCTTGATGGCGAGGGCGAGAGCGGGCGCCCGCTGCACCTCGTCGATCACCACGGGCAGCTCCAGCCCCGCCACGAACCCCTCGGGGTCGCTGGTCGCCGCGGCGAGGACCGCCGCCGTGTCGAGCGTCACGTAGCGGGTCGGGTGCCGGCGTTCGGCAACGGCGCGCGCCAACGTGCTCTTGCCGGTCTGACGTGCGCCCTGGAGGTAGACGACAGGGGTGTCCCGCAGCCCGTCCAGAAGCGCGGCGGTCGCGTGGCGGTGGAGCATGCCGCGCAGATTTTAGCCGTTTGGTGGATGAAATTCAACCACGCAATGGATGAAATTCAGCCACTGACCGGGCCCAGGATCTGCCGGGCGATGGTCTGCAGCTGGATGTTGGACGTGCCCTCGTAGATCTGGCCGATCTTGGCGTCGCGGTAGAGCTTCTCGACGGGGTAGTCCTTCGTGTAGCCCACGCCGCCGAAGAGCTGCACGGCGAGCGACGTGGCCCGCTCGGCGACCTGCGACGAGAAGAGCTTGGCCATCGCCGCCTCGGTGAGGAAGGGCCGCCCGGCGTCGCGCAGGCGCGCCGCGTTGTAGGTGCCGAGCCGGGCCATCTCGACCTCGGTCTGCGCCTGCGCCACCTGGAACTGCACGGCCTGGAACCCGGCGATGGGCCGGCCGAACTGCTCGCGTTCCCGCACGTAGCGGATGGTGTGGTCGAGCGCGCCCTGGGCCACCCCGACCATCTGGGCCCCGATGCCGATGCGGCCCTCGTTCAGGGTCTCGATGGCCACCTTGTAGCCCTGGCCGGGCTCGCCGAGGACGTGGCCCTTCGGCACCCGGCACCCTTCGAGGAGCAGCTCGCACGTGCTGCTGGCCCGGATGCCGAGCTTGTCCTCCTTCTTGCCGATCTCGAGGCCGGGGCGGTCGTGCTCGACGACGAACGCGGTGATGCCGCGGTGGCCGGCGTCGGGGTCGACGTTGGCCATGACGATGAAGAGCCCCGCCTCGCGCGCATTCGTGATCCAGAGCTTGCGGCCGGTGATGACGTAGTCGTCCCCGTCCTCCACCGCGCGGGCCCTCAGCGCGAACGCGTCGCTGCCGGAGCCGGCCTCCGACAGCGCGTACGCCCCGACCGCGCCGCCCGCGAGGCGGGGCAGGAACCGCTGCTGCAGGTCGGTAGAGCCCCAGCGCAGGAGGGCATTGATGACGAGGGTGTTCTGGACATCGACGACCACCGCGACCGACGGGTCGACGCGGGCCAGCTCCTCGACGGCCAGCACCGACAGGAAGAACGGGGCGCCGGCGCCACCGAGCGACTCGGGAATCTCGATGCCCATCACCCCGAGGTCGAACAGCTTGTCGATGAGCGCCCGGGGAATGGCCGCCTGCTCGTCCATCTCGCGCACGAGCGGGGCGATCTCCGCCTCCGCGAACGCGCGGACGCTGGCGCGGAACAGGTCCTCCTCCTCAGAGAGCCGGGTCAGGGGCGAGGGAGCGGGGGCGACGGCGTCGGTGATGGTCATGGAGTCTTTCGCAGCAAGGGCACGAGTTGCCCGATAGGGCGGTAGTGGATGTAGACCCACCGAGTATCGTGGTCGTGGCGTGCATGCGTCAAGGTCGGTCGAGGAGTCTGCGCCAATGGACCGGCGCCGACTCTTCGAGGGTTGGTCGGGCACGAAGCGGAGCCGCGGGGTGACGATTTGGCGCCTCAGGTTGACGACCACGGGTGCGTGGTACAGTGACACAGTGCTTGCCATGCCGCCAAAGACGTCCCACGGGTTGCGATCGGCCCGCGGCGTGTTCGGCGGGCAGGCGCGCGCCGCAACAGAGGACCCGAGCACTGCCGCCTTGCGCGCGCGTCGAATCGAGAACAAGCTGAACCTCCTCGTTGCCCTTGGCGCGTCGGCGCTGGTCGGTGTCGGCCTGATGGTCGTCAGGCTGATCGTCTTCGACTGACCGTGTGGCGCGCGCGGAGGTCGAGATGCCGAACCCGGTCGTCGCAGTCGTCGCCGTTGCCCTCGTCGCGGGCGCGCCCACCCTCTCTGCCGCTCAGGCCGCCGACACCATCTTCGTCGGCGACCACATCGTCACCATGGACCCGGAGCGGCCCGCCGTCGAGGCGGTGGCGGTCCGCGACGGCGTCATCACCGCGGCGGGCGCGCGCGACGAAGTCCTCGCGCGGCGCGGCGACGAGACCCGCGTCGTCGGGCTCGGCGACCGCGCCCTGCTGCCCGGCTTCATCGACACCCACGGCCATTTCCTCGGGGTCGGGCGGGGCCTCGACACCCTGTCGCTGCACTCGCCGCCGGTGGGCAACGTCACCGACGTCGACGGCCTCGTGGGCAAGATCCGGGCGTGGATCGCCGAGCGCGACATCCCCCCCGGCGAGTTGGTGCTCGGGAGCGGCTACGACGACTCGCTGCTCGCCGAGGGCCGCCACCCCACGCGCGACGACCTCGACCGCGCCTCGACTCGCCACCGCATCGTGCTCACTCACGTCTCGGGGCACCTGCGGGCGGCCAACTCCGCCGCCCTCGAGGCGTCCGGCGTCACCGCCGACACCCCGGACCCGCCCGGCGGGATCATCCGCCGCCGCGCGGGGTCGCGAGAGCCCGACGGGGTGCTCGAGGAGACGGCGGGGGGGCTGGTCGCCAGCGGCGCCCCCGCTCCGACCGCCGCCGCGCTCGAGACCCTGGCCCGCCGGGCCATCGAGGTCTACGCCGCCTACGGCACCACCACCGTGCAGGACGGCTCGACCGGCGCCGGGGTCCTCCGGGCGCTGCGCGCCGCCGCCGCGCGCGAGCCGTTCGCGGTCGACGTCGCGGTGTTCCCGCGCTTCCGGACGATGGCCGACGCCGAGGGCGTGACCTGGGAGCCCGCCTACCGCGGCGGCCTTCGGGTCGCCGGCGTCAAGTTCAGCCTCGACGGGTCGCCCCAGGGCCGCACCGCCTGGGTCACCGAGCCGTACGCCGAGGGCCCGCCGGGGGCGCCGCCCGACTACCGCGCCTACGGCACCCTCGACCCCGACGCCTGGCGCGCCGGGGCCGCGCACCTCATCGGGCGCGGCGTGCCCATCATCGTCCACGCCAACGGCGACGCGGCCATCGACCTGATGCTCGACGGGGTCGCGGCGGCGGTGGCGGGCCGGGACCCGATGCCCGACCACCGGGCCGTCATCATCCACGCCCAGCTCATGCGCGCCGACCAGCTCGACCGGGCCGCCGCCCTCGGGGCCGTCCCCTCGTTCTTCTCCGCGCACGCCTTCTTCTGGGGCGACTGGCACCGGCGCAGCTTCGGCGAGGCGCGCGGCAACAACGTCAGCCCGGTGCGCTGGGCCATCGAGCGCGGCGTGCCCTTCACCGTGCACAACGACGCCCCCATCGTGCCCCCGGACATCATGCGGCTGGTCTCCATCACCGTGAACCGCACCACGCGCAGCGGCCACGTGCTCGGACCGCACCAGCGCGCCACCGTCCAGGAGGCGCTCCACGCGGTCACCCTGGGCGCCGCCTATCAGTACTTCGAGGAAGACACGAAGGGGTCGATCACGGTGGGAAAGCAGGCCGACCTCGTGGTCCTCGACCGGAACCCGCTGACGGTGGACCCGGCCGACCTGGAGCACGTCACCGTGGTCGAGACCTTCTCGCGGGGACGATCGGTGTACTCCCGCGCGCAGTAGGCGGCTGCCTGGCAGCGGCGTGGGCTCAGCCGCATCCTGCCTCCCGACTTGGCGTTGCATACGCAGGCGGCCATAATGGTGCGTCTGGAAGCACACCAGTGCAGGATGAATGTATGCGTACCACCCTGGATCTCCCGGCGGAGCTGCTCGAGGAAGCACAACGGTTGCTCGGATTCAAGTCGAAGACCGACACCGTCGTCCTCTCGCTGCGCGAGCTCGTGCGCCGGAAGCGAATCGATGAGCTGAGGGAGCTCCTCGGGTCCGTGACCCTGGACGTCGATACCGCCGCATCCCGCCGTCGCCCGCGCCGATGATCTGCGTCGATACCTCGGTCTGGGTCGCCGCGCTGCGAGCACGCGATTCCGCCGCCGGCCACTGCCTGGATGAGCTCCTCGATCGCGACCAGGTGGGGCTGCCGGTCCCTGTGCGCGTGGAGCTGCTGAGCGGCGTATCACGCGCGCAGGGGCCGCGGCTGCGGCGGGCGCTGTCCGGCTTGCCGGTCCTGTTCCCGACCGACGCGACGTGGGGCCGTATCGACGGCTGGGTTGCGCGAGCCGGCGCCAGGGGCCAGCGGTTCGGGGTCGGTGATCTCCTGATAGCGGCAATCGCCGCCGATCGCGGGCTGCCCCTCTGGTCGCTGGACAACGACTTTCGACGGATGCAGCGCCTCGGTTTCGTCGAGAACTACGACGCCGGATGAGTGGTCAATCGCGACGAAGCACGCGCGCGGGTTCGCCGGCGGTGGCTCGCAGGCCGGGCAGCAGGCATGCTGCGCAGAGGTGTGGCGACGAGGCCCGCCGCCGCGGGGCCGAGGACGAGGCCGACGCCGGTCACCCGCAGCCCGTCCCCGACCAAGAGGCGAATCAGGGCGCCCCGGCCCGCCCCGAGGGCGCTGCGCACGCCCAGCTCGTGACGCCGGCGGGCCACCGCGAAGGAGACCGCGCCGTAGAGCCCCGCCGTCGCGAGCAGCAGGGACACGAGGGCGAACGCGCCCAGCACCGCGGCGGCGAACCGGGGACGGGCGACCGACAGCGAGAGGCGGTCCGCGAGAGGCATGATCGACGGCGGTGAGCCGCACGAAGCTGCGCGAGAGGGCCACGGCGACGACGAGCAGCGCCACCGCGAGTCCGGCCTGGAGGCGCGTTGCCGAGGGCGGCGCGCGCGGCCCGCGCCGCCCTCGGTCGGCCGCATGCCGCGCTCGCGGTTCTGCCGCGTCTCGAGCGCCAGATGCAGCGCCAGCTCCCGGCGGATCTCCCGTTCCGCCCGGCGGCGCCGGATCCACGGGACGAGCCGCGACAGGGACGCCATCACGCCTCCCGCAGGACGAGGTCGATGGCGGCGGAGAGCTGCGCCCACGATGCGGCTTCGCGCTTCAGATGCGTCCGGCCGGACCGCGTCAGCGCGTAGAACTTGGCCTCGCGGCCGGTGTCCGTCGCCGCCCAGCGTCCGGCGATCAGCCCTTCCTTCTCGAGGCGGTAGAGCGCCGGATAGAGCGAGCCCTGCTGCACCCTCAGGACCTCGTTCGACACCTGCTGAATGCGCTTGGCGATGGCCCAGCCGTGCTTCGGCTCGTGCTCGATGGTGCGCAGGACGAGCAGGTCGAGGGTCCCTTGAACGAGTCCGGTCGGTTTGCCCATGGTCTGCCTTAATGCCTCGACTATCGACAATGCACGCGGATCTATAGATTGTCAAGGCATTATCGACTCAATCTCTCCGTGGCGCGTTCCGCGGCACCCGTACGAGGGGTGGTTCAGGAGGGATCCGGCGCGGAGACCCGAGCCGTGCGCGGCGCCGTCAGAACGACGCCGGCTCCTCGTACTCGCCCCAGACGTCCCGCAGCGCGTCGCACATCTCGCCGAGGGTGGCGTGGGCGCGCACGGCGTCGATGAGGAGTGGCACGAGGTTGTCGGTGCCGAGGGCGGCCTCGCGCAGGCGGTCGAGGGCGCGGGAGACGGCGGCGCCGTCCCGGTCCGCCCGCAGGGCCGCCAGCCGGTCGCCCTGCGCGGCGGCCGCCGCCTCGTCGATGTAGAGGGTCTCGACCGCGGCCCCGGCCTCGCCGGTGCGGTCGTTGACCCCGACGATCTTCCGCCCGACTCCACCTCGCGCTGGAAGCGGTAGGCGCTCTCGGCGATCTCGCGCTGCGGGTAGCCGGCCTCGATGGCCTCGACCATGCCGCCGAGGTCGTCGATGGCCCGCCAGTACTCGCGCGCGCCCTCCTCCATGTCCCGGGTGAGCCGCTCGACGAAGAACGACCCGCCCAGCGGGTCGACGTGGGCGGCGACGCCGCTCTCGTGGGCGATGACCTGCTGGGTGCGGAGGGCGAGCAGCGCCGCTTCGCGGGTGGGCAGCGACAGGGCCTCGTCGAGCGAGTTGGTGTGCAGCGAGTTGGTGCCGCCGAGGACCGCGGCCATCGCCTGCACGGCGGTGCGGACCACGTTGTTGTGGGGTTCCTGGGCGGTCAGCGACACGCCGGCGGTCTGGGTGTGGAAGCGCAGCTTCCACGACCGCTCGTCCCGCGCCCCGAAGCGGTCCCGCATCGCCGCCGCCCACAGGGCGCGGGCGGCGCGGTACTTCGCGATCTCCTCGAAGAAGTCGTTGTGGGCGTTGAAGAAGAACGAGATGCGCGGCGCGAAGCGGTCGACCTCGAGGCCCGCGTCCACCCCGTACTGCACGTACTCGATGCCGTCGCGCAGGGTGAACGCCAGCTCCTGCAGGGCCGTCGCCCCCGCCTCGCGGATGTGGTAGCCGCTGACCGAGATCGTGTTCCAGCGGGGCGTCTCCCGTGCGCAGAAGGCGAAGGTGTCGGTGACGAGGCGCATGGACGGGGCCGGCGGGTAGATGTACTCCTTCTGGGCGATGTACTCCTTGAGGATGTCGTTCTGCAGGGTGCCCGACAGGGCGGCCCACGGCACCCCCTGCCGTTCCGCCACGACGAGGTACATCGCGAAGATCATCGCGGCCGGCGAGTTGATGGTCATCGACGTGGTGACGGCGCCGAGGTCGATGCCGTCGAAGAGCCGCTCCATGTCGGCCAGCGACGCCACGTTGACGCCGCACTTGCCGACCTCGCCCCGGGAGTAGCCGTGGTCGGGGTCGCGGCCCATCAGCGTGGGCAGGTCGAAGGCCACGCTTAGGCCGGTGCCGCCGGCCGCCAGGAGCTCCTTGTAGCGCCGGTTGGTCTCCTCCGGGGTGCCGTAGCCGGCGAACTGGCGCATCGTCCACAGCTTGCCCGCGTACCCGCCGGCGTGGATGCCGCGGGTGTAGGGGAACTCGCCGGCCGGCGCCGGCGGCTCCATCCCCCGGAGGTCGCCGGCGGTGTACAGCGGCTCGACGGGCCGCCCCGACACGGTCGTGTGGGCGGCCGGCGCGGACGCCGCGGCCCCGGAGGTCTTCGTCATCGGCGGGCAGGTCGGACGAGTTCGGCTGACGACCGGTATCTTACCGCGCCGCGCCCGAGTCGCGTGCGTGTCGGGAGAGCGACGCGGCCCCGCCGGAGTCGCGACGGGTTGCCGCCGGGTGCTCCCCGAAGCGGGAACGAGGCGAGCTCGGGGCGGCCCGCGGCCGGGAGACGGAACGCCCGACAGGGGCGGGGGCGTCGTCCCCGGCACGCCGACGCGCACCCGTCGGCGTTGACACGACTCCGGTCCTGGTTCAAACTCTCAACCATAGTGAACGAGTCTGTACAGCGCGCAATACGACGATCGACGGCGGGTCTGGTCGCCCTCGTGCTGCTGGCGGCGGCGCCGGGCGCGGCGGCCCAGGATGTCCGGCTGGACGCCCCCATCCCGCACGTGCGGGGGCAGAGCGTGTCGCCCTCGTTCGAGGGCTGGTACCGCAACCCCGACGGGACCCGCAGCCTCGTCTTCGGCTACTTCAACCGGAACTACGACGAGCACCTCGACATCCCCCTCGGCCCCGACAACCGCTTCGAGCCCGGTCCCGCCGACCGGGGGCAGCCCACCCACTTCCTGCCCCGGCGGCAGACCGGTACTTTCGCGGTGGTCGTGCCCGCCGACTTCGACGGGCGGCTCACGTGGTCGCTGACCGCGTACGGCGAGACGATCGCGATTCCCGGCCACCTGCGCCCCGAGTGGGAGATCGACGCGCTGCAGGAGGTGACGAGCGGCAACGAGCCGCCGGTCGTGCGCTTCGGGTCGGCCGACGGCGAGGGGGGTCAGGGGCAGTACGGGACCCGGTCGGCGTCGGCGGCGCGGGCCACGGTGTCCGAGCCGGCGCAGATTGCGGTGTGGGCGACCGACGACGGTGTTCGCAAGCGGCGCGCGGCGGATCGGCCCAACCAGTTCGGGCTGGTGTGGAGCAAGTACCGCGGGCCCGGCGCGGTGGCCTTCGAGAACGCCCGGCCGGCGACCGACGACGCCGGGAAGGCGGTGACGACGGCGACCTTCGACGTGCCGGGGCGCTACGTCCTGCGCGTGCTCGCGTGGGACGACTCGGGCGGGCAGGCCGCGATCATGGCCGGCGGCTTCTTCTGCTGCTGGACGAACGGCTACCTGACGGTCGACGTCGGCGAGTAGGGTCGAAGAGCGGGACCGGGCCGCCGAACGGCGTACGCCGCGGAGGTGGCGCACAAGCCCGGCGAGTGGGCCGGGGCGCCGCGAGGCGGTCACTTGGGTGGGCCGCAACGGCAGGGGACCCGACGCGCCGCCGGAAGCGGCGGACGGTTGCTGGACTGGATTCGGAACACGCCTGGAGACAGACGATGACGCAGACCACGAGACGCCGCCCCGCGCGGCTTGCACTGTCCGCCGCCGCGTTCGCGCTGGCCGCCGCCGCGGGGGCGCAGACCGCCGCCGCGCAGACCGCCGACGTCACCTTCAGCCGCGACGTGGCCCCCATCCTCCAGCGGAGCTGCCAGGGCTGCCACCGGGCTGGCCAGATGGGTCCGATGGCCCTGACGAGCTACGAGGAAGTGCGTCCCTGGGCCCGCGCCATCCGCACCAAGGTGGTCGAGCGGTCGATGCCGCCCTGGCACCTCGACAAGACCGTCGGCATCCAGGCGTTCGAGAACGACATTTCGCTGAGCGACGCCGAGATCGACACCGTCGCGCGCTGGGTCGACGCCGGCGCCCCGCGCGGCAACCCCGCCGACCTGCCGCCGCCCGTCGAGTGGCCCGACGGCGACGTCTGGCACCTCGCCGAGCGCTTCGACCGCCAGCCCGACTTGGTGATCGCCTCCGAGCCCTGGACGCAGAGCGCCGAGGGGCAGGACCAGTGGTGGCAGCCGATCATGGAGACCGGCCTGACCGAGGACCGCTGGGTGTCGGGCATCGAGGTGCGGCCGTCGGAGCGGCGCATCACCCACCACGCGGTCGTCTACCTGCAGCAGGAGGAGCAGCCCGGCGACCACGAGGCGGTGGTCGACGTGCCGGGGCGGGGCACCTACCTGACCGAGTTCGCGGTCGGCAAGATCGGCGACGTCTTCCGCGAGAACACCGGCAAGCTCATGAAGGCGGGCTCGCGCCTCGCCTTCGACAACCACTACCACTCGGTGGGCGAGGAGTTGGTCGACTCGACCGCGGTGGGCGTCTGGTTCCACCCGAAGGGCTTCGTGCCCAAGTACCGCGTCCACGGCGGCGCCCTCGGCGTGCGGCAGGCCATGGACACCCTCGACATCCCGCCCGGCAAGGTGACCGTGCACCACGCCTACGTGCCGCTGGCCCTGCCCGCGCGGCTCGAGAACTACCAGCCGCACATGCACATCCGCGGGAAGGCGATGTCGATGGAGGCGATCTACCCGAACGGCCGGGTCGAGATGCTGAACCACGTCGCCAACTTCGACTTCAACTGGCACGTGAACTACGTCTACACCGACGACTCGGCCCCGGTGCTGCCCGCGGGCACGGTCATCAAGCTGACCGCGTGGCACGACAACACCGAGGCGAACCGGGCGAACCCGGACCATACGCAGTGGGTGGGGTGGGGCCAGCGCAGCTACGACGACATGTACCACGCGCACGTGAACATCACCTACCTCACCGACGAGGACTACGAGCGGATCATCGCGGACCGGCAGGCGAGCCGGACCGACGACTAGCGGTTCGTCATGACCGGGTGTCGGGGGCGAGGCTGTGATTGGTCAGCGATTGCGCGCCTTGGTCCCCGTGCCCGTCTCCGAAGATCAGGGCGTGCTGCGCCACTGGTGATTCGTCGTGGCTGAAGTCTGTCGATGCGGGCGCCGTGGTTCGTCCCCGAGGGCGGACCACGAGCCCGTGCCCGCGTCCGAAGACCTGGACGTCGCGTACCACGAGGCGCCCGTGTTGGTGAAGCCCGGCGTTGCCCCGGACGAATGCAGCGGGCTTCACCACGGGCTTCCAGGCTCCTGAGGACGCCGCCGGAACGTGGAGACACCGCTCACGCCGCTCGAGTTCCAGCGCCGCTCGCGGGCGCTCTACCCCGACCGCGAGTGCGTGGTGGACGGCGGCGACCGCCTGACCTACGCGCAGTTCTTCGACCGGTGCGACCGGTGGTCGGCGGCGCTGCAGCGCCTCGGGGTACGCAAGGGCGACCGCGTCGCGTACCTCTCGCTGAACACCGCGTCGCACCTGGAGTCGTTCTACGCCGTCCCGCAGATCGGCGCGGTCCTCGTCCCCATCAACTTCCGGCTCAAGCCGCAGGAGATCGCCTACATCGTCCGGCACTCGGGGGCGAAGGTGGTCTGCGCGCACGCCGAGTTCCTCGACACCGTCGACGAGATCCGCGGCGAGTGCCCCGGGGTCGAGCACTACGTGGCCCTCGAGGGCGCCCGCGACGGCTGGCTCGACCACCGGGCGCTGCGCGACGGGGAGTCGGGGGCGGTGGACCGCCCGCCCGTGGACGAGCGCGACCTGCTGACCATCAACTACACGAGCGGCACCACCTCGCGGCCCAAGGGGGTGATGATCACCCACCGCAACGCGTACATGAACGCGGTGGGGACCCTGGTGCACCTGCCGATGACCTGCGCGGACCGGTACCTGTGGACGCTGCCGATGTTCCACGCGAACGGGTGGACGTTCGTGTGGGTCGTCACCGCCGTCGGCGGAACCCACGTGTGCCTCCGCAAGGTCGACCCCGTGCAGGCCTTCGGGCTGATCCGGGACGAGGGCGTGACCATGCTGTGCGCGGCCCCCACGGTGCTCATCGGGCTGGCCGGTTGCCCGCCCGAGGAGCGGGGGGCGGTGCCGGGCGGCGTGCGGGTGGTGACCGCGGGCGCCCCGCCCGCCGCCGCGACCATCCAGCGGGTCGAGGGCGAGTTCGGGTGGGACCTGACCCACGTCTACGGCCTCACCGAGACCGCCCCGTTCATCACCGTCTGCGAGCCGCGGCCCGAGCACGGGGCGCTGTCCCTGGCCGACCGCTCGGTGGTCAAGGCGCGCCAGGGGGTGGAGCTGATCACGTCGGGGGAGCTGCAGGTCTTCGACGAGGAGGACCGCCCCGTCCCCCGCGACGCGCAGACCCTGGGTGAGATAGTGGTGCGCGGCAACGTGGTCATGGAGGGCTACTACAACGACCCCGAGGCCACCGCGAAGGCGATGCGGGGCGGCTGGTTCCACAGCGGCGACGCCGCCGTCGTGCATCCCGACGGCTACCTCGAGATCCGCGACCGGTTCAAGGACGTCATCATCAGCGGGGGCGAGAACATCTCGTCGGTCGAGGTCGAGGGCGTGCTGATGCGCCATCCCGGCATCCAGGAGGTCGCGGTGGTCGGCATGCCCGACGAGAAGTGGGGCGAGACCCCCCACGCGTTCGTGGTGCGGGCGCCGGGAGCGGCGGTGAGCGAGGCCGACGTCACCGCGTACGGGCGCGAGCAGATGGCCCACTTCAAGGTGCCCCGCAAGGTCCGGTTCGTGGAGGAGCTGCCGAAGACCGCCACCGGCAAGATCCAGAAGTACGTCCTGCGGAGCGGCCGCGCCGCCATCGCGACGCAGTAGACAGGGCGATGACCGCCTTACCTTCGTTCCCGCCTTCGGACGCCCCGTCCGGGGCGCCCGCGGACGACGCCGCCCGGTGTCTCGCCGCCATCGAGCGCAAGGTGCTGTGGCTCAGCACCTGGATGATCCATCACGCCAACCACGTGCGGGCGAGCCGCGACGGCCTCAAGGTCGGCGGCCACCAGGCATCGTGCGCGTCGATGGTCACGCTCATGACGGCCCTCTACTTCGACGTCCTCCGCCCCGCCGACCGGGTCGCGGTGAAGCCCCACGGGAGCCCCGTCTTCCACGCCATCCAGTACCTGCTCGGCAACCAGACCCGCGACCAGCTCGAGCGGTTCCGCGCGTTCGGGGGCGCCCAGTCCTATCCGTCCCGCACCAAGGACCAGGACGACGTGGACATCTCGACGGGGTCGGTCGGCATGGGGGTGGCGATGACGAGCTTCGCGGCCCTCGCCCAGCAGTTCCTGCGCACGCGCGGGCTCGTTCCCGACGGTGCCCCGCCGGGGCGGATGATCGCGATCGCCGGCGATGCCGAGTTCGACGAGGGCAACGTCTTCGAGGCCCTGCTCGAGGCGTGGAAGCACCACGTCACCGACGTCTGGTGGATCATCGACTACAACCGCCAGAGTCTCGACGCCATCGTCGCCGACCGGTTCTTCCACCGCCTCGACACCGTCTTCGAGACGATGGAGTGGCGGGTGGTCACCCTGAAGTACGGCCACCGCCTCGAGGCGGCGTTCACGCGGCGCGGGGGCGGCGCCCTGCGCCAGTGGATCGACGACTGTCCGAACTCGACCTACTCGGCCCTCGCCTACCAGGGGGGCGCGGCGTGGCGGTCGCGGCTCGTGTGCGACCTCGGCGACACCGCGGGCATCCGCGAGCTGCTCGACGAGCACGACGACGACGCCCTGCACGGGCTGATGACCAACCTCGCCGGACACGACCTCGACACGGTGCGCGAGGCGTTCCACCGGGCCGCGCAGGACGATGTCCCGACCTGCTTCATCGCCTACACCATCAAGGGGCACGGGCTGCCGTTCGAAGGGCACAAGGACAACCACTCGGGCCTGACCAGCCCCGAGCAGATCGCGGCCCTCCGCGACGAGATGGGCATCACCGAGGGCGACGAGTGGGACCCGTGCGCGGGCCTCGACGTCCCGCCGGACGTGTTGCAGGCGTTCCTCGACGCGGTGCCGTTCAACCAGGCGGAGACGCGCCGGCACGACGCCCCGCGCATCGCGGTGCCGGCCGAGATCGAAGTGCCGCCCGGCGACCCGCTGTCGACCCAGGCCGGCTTCGGCCGCGTGCTCGCGGACGTCGCGCGCCGGCACCCCGACCTCGCCGACCGCATCGTGACCACCTCGCCCGACGTCACCGTGTCGACGAACCTCGGCGGCTGGGTCAACCGCCGCGGCGTCTTCGCGCGGTCGGCGCAGGCCGACGCGTTCCGGGGCGACCGGCCGCTGTCGGCCCAGGACTGGACGATGGGGCCGAAGGGCCAGCACCTCGAGCTGGGCATCGCCGAGAACAACCTCTTCGTGCTGCTGGCCGCGCTGGGGCTGACGGGGCCGTTGTTCGGGACCCGGCTGCTGCCGGTGGGCACCCTCTACGACCCGTTCATCAGCCGCGGCCTCGACGCCCTCAACTACGCCTGCTACCAGGACGCGCGCTTCATCCTCGTCGCCACCCCGTCCGGGGTCAGCCTCGCCCCCGAGGGGGGCGCCCACCAGTCGGTGGTGACGCCCCTCATCGGCATGGGGCAGCCGGGCCTGACCTCGTTCGAGCCGGCCTACGTGGACGAGCTGGCCGAGATCCTGCGCTGGAGCTTCGAGCACGTCCAGGCCGACGACGGCGGCGCCGTCTACCTGCGGCTGTCGACCCGGCCCCTCGCGCAGCCGCGGCGCGAGCTCACGCCCGCCGACCGGGCCGGCATCGTCGACGGCGGGTACTGGCTGATTCCCCCCGCGCCGGGGGCCGAGCTCGCGATCGTCGTCTCGGGGCCGGTGGTCGTCGAGGCGGCGGAGGCCCACCGGCAGATCGCCGAGGACCTGCCGGGGGCCGGGGTGCTGGTGGTCACCTCCGCGGACCGGCTGCAGCAGGGTTGGATGCGGGCGGTCAGGGCGGGACGGCCCGAACGCGCCCGCGTGCGGCGGCTGCTCGAGCCGCTGGCCCCGGCGGCGGGCCTCGTCACCGTCCTCGACGGGCACCCCGCGACCCTCTCCTGGCTGGGCTCGGTCGGCCGCACCGGGTGCAGCCGCTCGGCGTCACCCAGTTCGGGCAGTCGGGCGACATTCCCGACCTCTACCGGGCCTGCGGGCTCGACGTCGACGCCATCCTCGACGCCGCCGCGCGGCTGTGCGTGGGGCCGGCGTTGAGCAACTGAACGAGGTGAGGCGAGCGAAGGTGCCGTCGTGACAGCGCCCGGCGTTCCCGATGCCCGATAATGGGTACTGTCGCGGCCATTCCGCCGCCCCCCGGCCGGGAGGTTCCCGTGTTCGATTCCCTCACCGTCGCCCGGCAGCTGACCGAAGCCGGCATCGACCGCGCCCGGTCGGACGCCATCGTCGACGGCATCCGCCAGGCTGCCGAGCACGAGGAGCACGTCACGCCCGCTCGGCCCGACGCCGGGCTGGCCAAGCTCCGCCCCGACCTCACGTGGCGCATGCTCGCCGTCGCCGGCCTCGTCATCGCGGCTCCGCGGCTTCTTGGTTGACGTTCACGCGCGATGGCCGAGACGACCGAGATTCGACTGCCCCGGCTGGCCGATTCCGTCACGACGGTCAAGTTCGGCGCGTGGCTCAAGCACGACGGTGAACGGGTCGAGGCGGGCGAGCCCGTCGCCGAGGTCGAGACCGACAAGACCACCGTCGAGCTGGAGGCGCCGGCCGCGGGTGTGCTGTGCGACCTGCGCGTCGCGCCGGGCGAGGACGGCCTGGAGGCCGGGGCGGTGCTCGGGCTGATTGCCCCCTCCCGGGGGGAGCCCGACGGTGCGGCGCCGGTCCCGCCCGTGGCCGCGGCGACGATGGAACCAGCGGACGAGTTGCCCGGGGCGCCGGCCGAGGTCCCAGCCGCCCCGCCTGACGCGCCGGCAGCGCGGGACGAGTCGTCGCAGGCGGCAGGCGAGGTTCCGGCGGCGACCCCGCTGGCCCTCAGGATGGTTGCCGCGGCGGGGCTCGACCTGTCCGCCGTCCGGGCCGCCGGCGGCGACGGCCGCATCCGCAAGGCGGACGTCGACCGGGCGCTCGCCGAGCGGCGGGGCGCGCCCGGTGACGCGGACGCCTCCTCGGCACGGGTAGCGCTCTCGGGAGAGCGAGCCACAACGTGGGGAGCGCCGTCCGGCGACGGTGCGCCCTCGGAAGGCGGCCGTGGGCTCTTCGCGGCGGCGCCGGTCGAACCGCCCTTGCCCTCGATCCTTGCGCCTTCGCGGACGGAGGCAGGCGCTCCGGGAGACGCGGAACCGCCCCACCACGAGCAGCCCCTCACGGCCATGCGCCGGGTCACCGCGACCCGCATGCAGCAGGCCAAGCAGACGGTCCCTCACTTCTACCTGCGCACGGAATGCCGGGTCGATGCGGCGCTGGGGTTCCTCGCCGCCGCCAAGCGGCATTATCCGGACGCGCCGCCCACCCTCACCGACCTGGTCGTTCGGGCCGCCGCCTTCGCGCTCCGCGTCGTGCCCGAGGCCAATTCCGCGTGGGTCGACGGCGCGGTCCGCGTCTACGAGCGGGTCGACATCGCGGTGGCCGTCGACACGCCGCATGGCCTGGTCGCGCCGGTGGTCCGCGGCGCCGACGGAAGGGACCTCGGGTCCATCGCCCGCGAGACCCGCGCCCTCGCCGCCCGGGCGCGCGAGGGGCGCCTCGCCCCCGCCGAGTACTCGGGCGGCACGTTCACCGTCTCGAACCTGGGGATGTACGGCGTCGAGAGCCTCTACGCCATCGTCAACCCGCCCCAGAGCTGCATTCTCGGGGTGGGGGCGGCGACCCGGCGGCCGGTGGCGGACGGCGACGGCGTCGGGGTGGGCACGGTCATGGCCTGCACGCTGTCCGCCGACCACCGGGTCATCGACGGCGCGGCCGGGGCCCGGCTGCTCGATGCGTTGAAGTCCTGCCTCGAGCAGCCCGGCCTGATGCTGCTCCCGCAGCCCGTGGCGGAACCCCGCGGTGCAACGCGCCTGATGGGGCGCCGGCGAACGCCGAGGCGCCCGCCTGACAAGGCGTGAGGAGGGGCTCTGCTGACGTCCATGCGAGCCCTGGCCGACCTGCTCCACACGGCGTTCCACAAACGCGACACCCGGCTGTACCGGTACGCGCAGGGCACGGTGTGGACGCTCATCCTCACCTCGGTGCTCCTCCTCGTCGTCGAGGCCCTGCTGCCGGCGGACAGCCCCGCCGTCCCCCTGGTGCGGCGCGTCGACGTTGGGCTGCTGTCGATCTTCGCGGTCGAGATACTCCTCCGGGTCGGGTCGTACCGGCCGCCGGCCCTCACCGTCTTCCGGCGCCCCCCGGGGGGGCGGCTCAGGACCCACCTGCGGGGGCGGCTTCAGTTCCTGATGCGCCCCATCATGCTGGTCGACATCCTGGCCGTGCTGGCGCTGTTCCCCGAGCTGCGGGCGCTGCGGCTGCTGCGGCTGCTGCGGCTCCTGCGGTCGAACCGGCTCTTCCGCTACCGCAACCCGTTCGCCATCTTTCTGCAGGCGTTCGAGGAGAACGGCGTGCTGTTCACGCTGGCCTTCGGGGTGCTGGGGATGGCGACCCTGGCGGGTGGCACGAGCATGTACCTCGTCGAGGTCCGGGACAACCCCGACATCGCCACCCTCCTGGACGGCATGTGGTGGGCGCTGGTCACGACGACGACCGTCGGCTTCGGCGACATCGCCCCGGTCACCGGGCTCGGTCGCCTGGTTGGCGCGGTGATGATGGTCGCCGGCATGTTCACGCTGGCCCTGTTCGCCGGCATCGTCGGGTCGAGCCTCGTCAGCAGCGTCGTCAGCGTCCGGGAGGAGCAGTTCCGCATGAGCGACTACGTCAACCACATCGTCGTCTGCGGGTACGACCAGAGCACCCACCTGATGCTCGAGGCGCTGCGGGCCGAGCTCGACCTCGTGGAGAACCGGGTGGTGCTGTTCGACACCCACGAGCGGCCGCGCGACGTGCCCCCCGAGTTCGTGTGGGTGCAGGGCGACCCCACCAAGGAGAGCGAGCTCGACAAGGTGCGGCTGACGCACGCGGCGGCGGTCATCGTGCCGGGCGAGCGCGACACCACGCCGCAGGCCGCCGACGCGCGCTCGATCCTCATCACGTTCACCATCCGGTCCTACCTGAGCCGCCAGCGGGGCCACGTGCGGCGCCGCCGCTTCCCGCTCTACGTGGTGGTCGAGATCCTCGACTCCGAGAACGTCGATCACGCACGCAAGGCCGGCGCCGACGAGGTGCTCGAGACCCGCAAGCTCGGCTACGCGATGATCGCGCACGCGGTCGGCTACCACGGCACCGCCACCGCCATGAGCCGGGTGCTGATGTCGGGCCACCACAACGTCTACATCGGCGTGCTGCCCGGCGATCGCAAGGAGCCGGTGCCGTTCGGCGAGCTTCTGGTGGAGATGCAGCTCTCCAAGCGCGGGGGTCTCGTGGTGGGCGTGCGCACCCAGGCCGGCGACGAGGTGATCAACCCCCCCAAGGACTACGTGGTGCACCCGGGCACGCAGTTGCTCTATCTCGCCGAGCGGGCGTTGCTGGAGCCGCCCGGGTGGGAGCCGGCGGCGAGGTCGCGCGCGGAGCGCGGCGGAGGCGCCGACCGGCCGTAGCGGGTCGCGGGCCGGTCGCGCGACCGGGCATGACGAGAACCGGTTGGCGGACGGCCTCTCCAGGACCGTCCCACGCTCTGCGGCGCCGCGGGGGGTGCGTCCCTGATGGCTCTCGTTCAACCGTCGGAATGTGGGACCGGCGCTGTGAAGGCGCGCTTCTGCGGCCGGCGGGTCCGGCGGTCGCCGGTTCGGCTTGCCGCCGGAGGTGACGAGCAGGGCGGGGTCGGTGTTGGGCGATCCTGCCGCCTCTCGGGCGCGTCGCGCGGTCGGCGGCGGAACCGCGCTATACTGCGACGTTTCGCAACGCAACCATCGGCTGCCGCCACGGCGCGGCAGCTTCGAGGAGGGACCCATGACCACCAGGCGCGTGCTGACGGCGCTGATGCTGGCCGTGCTGGCGGCCCCGATGCCGGCGGCGGCCCAGCAGGAAGAGACCTACGACTACTGGAAGTTCCAGCGCGAGATGGTCCGCTACGGGCAACAGGCCATCTTCATGTGCAACGGGCTGTTCACGTCCAACCGGAGCCTCGAGAACGTCTTCGCGCAGGAGCTCGCGTTCCTGCCCCGGCCGGTGGGGACGCCGCGCGGCGGCGACTACGTCATCGACGAGAAGCGGAAGGCGGTAGCC
The DNA here is from genome assembly GCA_965207675.1 of Vicinamibacterales bacterium. Lineage (GTDB taxonomy): Bacteria > Acidobacteriota > Vicinamibacteria > Vicinamibacterales > UBA8438 > JAJEEA01. The sequence goes on along the minus strand of CBDBMY010000009.1, from coordinate 250,256 downwards.
ATCGGGACGCCGGGGGGCACCCCGGTCATGCGGGCGGCGTTCCGCGAGGGCGTCGGCTGCGTGATCCTCGCCCCCGACCAGACCTTCGAGGACATCGACTCGCTGCCGATTCTCGAGCTGCCGTACCCGGACGGCGACCCCGCCGGGATTCCCTGGCCGGACGGCGACCTCGTCGCCGAGGCGGGCCTCTCGCCGTCCATCGACGCCGACGCCATCCAGGCCGCCTCGGACTGGGCCTTCGACCGCGGCACCCCCGAGCAGGACACCCTGAGCCTGCTCATCGTGCACGAGGGGCAGATCATCCACGAGCGCTACGCGCCCGGCGTGGACGTGACCACCCGCACCCGCACGTGGTCGACGGCCAAGAGCATCGCCGCCACCCTCATCGGCATGCTCGTCGACGACGGCAAGCTGAAGCTCGACGAGCCCCTCGGCTTCGAGTGGCTGCCGTCGGGCCGCGTCGCCCGAGACCGACCCGCGCAACGCCATCACCCTGCGCCACGTGCTCAACATGTCGAGCGGCCTCGACGTCGTCGACAACGGCGGCCTCGAGTACGCCACCGGCTCGGGCATGTCCTACTGGGCGGGGGCGAGCTCGGTGCGCGGCGCCCTGCGGCAGGCCCTCATCCGCGAGCCCGGCACCAACTGGGACTACGAGAACTACGACACGCTGCTCGCGGTCCTCAGGATGAAGCAGGCCCTGGGCGACGAGAAGACCTACCGCGAGTTCCCGCGGCGCGCGCTGCTCGACAAGATCGGCATGCGCAACACGCTGGTCAGCACCGACCGCTTCGGCGACTTCATCCTCAGCAGCCAGGTCTACACCAACGCCCGCGACCTCGCCCGCTTCGGCCTGCTCTACCTGCAGAACGGGGTGTGGAACGGCGAGCGGCTGATCTCCGAGGAGTGGATCGACTTCGTGCGCACGCCGGCCCCGGCCACGGTCGGGCGCGGCGGCCAGTACGGCGGCCAGTGGTGGCTGGTGCCCGAGAACCGGAACGACGTGCCGAAGGACGCCTACTCGACCTCGGGCAACCGCGGCCAGTACGCCGTCGTGGTGCCGTCGCACGACCTCGTCATCGTGCGCCGCGGCCTCGACTGGGGGCGCCAGGGCTTCGACCGCTGGGGGCTGGTCCGCGAGGTGCTGAAGGCGGTGCGGGTCCCGACCGACGAGGGGCAGTAGCCTCCGTCCGGCGGCGCCGCTCGCCGCCTGATCGACTGGTCCGGGGAGTCTGCGCTGCCACCGGCGTGGGCGCGGTGGTGCGCCGATGGGCGGCAAGCGGCGTGGATTCCCGTTCCGGGCAGACCTGCGGTGCGCCGGCGGGGGCGGAGCGCGATGCTCCGCCCCGGTGCCGGCGCGGACCTCGCCCGATCAACCCCCCGTGCGACGGCCGAGGCGGACGACGATGTCGTACTCCGCCTTGGTCACCGGCTGCACCGACAGCCGGCTGCCCTTCTGGACGACCTTCATCGCTTCCAGCCCGGGCGTGGTCTTGAGGGCGGCCAGCGGCACGGTCTCCGGGAACCGCTTTACGAACGCCAGGTCCACCATGTACCAGGTCGGGGCGTCCGGCTTGCTGCGGGCGTCGAAGTACTTGTGGCCGGGCTCCCACGCGTAGTGGTCGGGGTAGGCGGTCCGGCAGATCTTCGCGAGCCCGGAGACCCCCGACGGCTCGGCGTTCGACGCGTAGAACAGCACGCCGTCGCCCACCCGCATCTCGTCGCGCATGAAGTTCCGGGCCTGGAAGTTGCGCACGCCCTCCCAGCAGGTCTCCCCGTCGCGCGCCAGATCGTCGATGCTGTAGGCGCTCGGCTCGCACTTCATCAACCAGTAGCGTTTCGCCATGCCGCTATTGTCCGCGGGGGCGGCGCCCGAGACAAGGCGGCGCCCGGCTGTTGCCGCGTCACGCCCTGCCAGCGGCGGGCTGGTGCACGGCAAGGGCGGCGCGCGGCGCTCCCGCGTCACGCCCTGCCGGGCGGGCGCCTCGCCGGTGTCCGGGTGACACGCCGGTTCGGACGGGGCCGGCGAACTTCGCCCCCCGCGCGTCCGTCCAATGTCAGGCAGGAGGGTTCATGTCGACGAATACCTGGTGGGAGACGGTGGGAGGCACCGGCAGCGCGGTGCTCGATCAACTCAGGAAGCTGCTGAACGAAGGCAACATCCGGCGCGTGCGGGTGCGGCAGAAGGGTCAGGTCATCGCGGAGTTCCCATCTGACGGTGGGCCTGGTCGGCGCGGTGTTCGCGCCTCTGCTCGCCGCCATCGGGGCGATGACCGCCCTGGTCACCGGCTGCACCATCGAGGTCGAGCGCGAGGGCGCCCGCGGGGCGGCGAACGCGCCGCCGCCTCCCGACTCGCCCTGAGCGATCGGGGCCGCCGGCCGGCGTCACGACGGACGGCGCCGGGCGGAATGCCGAAGCGGCGGGTGGGTCCTGGCCCCTTCGGATCCGTTCGCCGGCGAGGCTCTCCACGTCTGAAGTTCGCGTGAGGCTCGACCCGTTCTGTTCGACGACCATTCGAGCATAGGATCGTCCTGCGATGGCGTTCGAACCCGGCGAGCTGTGGTCCGCGTGGACTGCGTGTCGATCCGCGCGTGAGGGACAGCTGTTTTCGGATCCGCTGCTGCATGCAGAGTTCGAGATCGCGGATGTGCCTCCAGGCTCGGACTTCACGCTCGAACGGGTCGAGGTCGACGAGTGTACGCGCCCCAAGCAGAGCGGCGGCGTTCGGACTGAGCTGTTCCCCGACCCCCACACCGCGACGCTCCTCCAGGCCGTGGCCGACCGCCTGCAGCGGCGCGACGCCAGCGCGGCCACGTCGGCGCCCCAGGTTCCGCATGGCGTTCGCCTGGCGGCAGTGAATCAGTACGAGGAGTGGTCGTCCGACGTCCGAACCTGGATTCGCAGGGAGCTGGCCGCAGGTCGGAACGTCATCTACGCCGACATCGAGAACTTCTTTCCGTCCATCTCGGCGCCGGCCATCGCCGGCGTCCTGGCGCGGAGCGGCCTCGACCCGGACATCGAGGGGCTGACCTTGCGCGTCCTCGATCGGCTGCGGGGGCTTGGGCGCTGCTCTGCGGAGCCCGGCGCCGGGCTGCCGGTCTGTCCAGGCGATTTCTTCTGGCTCGTCGCTGATCGGGCCCTTCTTGACGTCGATGCGGAGATCGAGCGGGCGGCGTACGTCGTCGGGCACACACGGTGGAGCGACGACTTCCTCCTGTCCGCGGGGCCGGGCGCCGAGCACGAGGCGTTGCACCATCTCGCCACGTGCGCCGGCGACAACGGGTTCAGGCTGAACGCTCGAAAAACGCGCGTGTTCTCATCGTGGCAAGACTACCAAACGCGCAATCTCGCATCGGAACACGAGAGTGTCAACGACCTGATCGCCGTTCATCGGAAGGGGGGTTCCAAGTCGGTAGTCGAGGTGCTTCCGGCCGCCCTGAATTCGCTGGGGAGCGCGGACCGTCAGGGCGCGGCGCGGCTGCTGAAGCGCGTGTACAACCTCGCGACGCTGGCGCGGACCCCGGCGCTGGTCGGCCGAGCAGAGGCCGATCTCCATCGCTATCCGGTGGTCGAACGCAGCCTGTTCCGCTACCTTGCGACGCTCGGATGGCCCAAACCGGGTAGAGCGCTTCTGCTGCGAGCCGTCAGCGAGCCGGCCCACGACACACTCGCGTTCTCGGCCTTGAACGCCCTCCTGAACGACTGCGCCTCGCCGCAGATCGTACTGGAAGTCAAGCCTGCCTTGCTCGACGCGTCGTTCGGTTCGAGCCCTTGCCACCCGCTTGCGCGGGTCGCGGCGCAAGCGTGCCTGGCGCGAGTGTCACCCGCGGCAGAACGGGCGCGGCTTGCCGGTGACTTCCTCGACCGAGTTCCCGCACTCGAGTCCGCCGCCGCCCGGCGGGCAGCGCTGGCGCTTGCGTGGCTCGTCCCTACCCTCCGTGACAGAGTGACCACCTTGGTGCGTGAAGACGACAGCATTGTCGTGCGCGATCTCTGGACCTGTCTCGCGCCGAGTCCCGGTCGGAGGGTTCGGCGCGGTCTGGAGCGAACCACTATCGAACGGCGTTCGCCTGCGACGGCCGGGAGACTTTGAGCACGGAAAAGCGCGTTGCACTCGATCTCGGTGGGGGTGTCGTCCTGACGGGGACAATAGACCGGCTCGCACGAACCCGGAGCGGGATCATCGAGGTGATTGACTACAAGACGCGCTTTCGGGCTTGGAAGAAGTATCTCGGGCGACTTCGTCCCGACCGCGGATTCCGGACCTCTTGCAGCTCGCCGGGTACGGCGTGGCTGCGCTATTGGAATACCGGACGCAGCACGTGTTCTTGCGCCGGCACTATCTCGAGAGCGGCGAGGAAGACCGGCTCTTGCTCTGTCGCGACGAGGCGGCGAGCGTTCACCTCGCTCTCCGTCGGTGGATCCGGCGACTGTCCGGCGGCGATTCGCCGCGGCAGGGACGGCACTGTCGCATGTGCTTCTATAGCCCGAGCTGCGAGCACGCCGCGTTCGAACCGGATCGGCCGCAGTCGGCGCGCCCGGGGTGACGGCGGCGCCGAGGAGGCGGCGCTACTGGCCGGCGCAGGCCGGCGGACCACGGGAGGCGCACAGCGACTTCATGCGCGGCTCTGCCGGACGGATCGCCCTCGGTCATACGGGGAGACCATCGTTCTGGCGCTCAACGTGCGTGTCGCGGTGCGCTACGGCCGTCGCGGCGGAGCCGCTCGAACGTCGCCTCGAGCCGCTCCACGACCTCGGGGTTCTCGATGGCCACGTCCCGCCCCTCGGCGGGGTCCCGCGACAGGTCGAAGAGCTGGTAGGGCCGGGCGAACGGCTCGCCCCGCGGCGCCTGGCGGCCGCCCGAGCCGTTGCCGAGCACCAGCTTCCAGGGGCCGTCGCGAATCGCGAACATGCCGCCCGACGAGTGGTGGACGACGGGGACGCCCCGCGTCGCCGCCTCGCCGCGCAGCATCGGCAGCATCGAGACGCTGTCCTCGGCCGCGTCGGGTTCCGGCCCGGTCCCGAGAATGTCCGCCAGCGTCGCGTAGAGGTCGGTGTGGACGACGGTGGCCGCCGTCTCCGTCCCCGCCTCGACGACCCCCGGCCACCGCACCACGAAGGGCACGCGGTGGCCGCCCTCCCAGACGTCCGCCTTGGTTCCCCGCCAGCCTGCGTTGGAGAGATGCCGTCCGACGCGGTAGCCCTGCACCGACGGGTCATCGAGGTGGTCGGGCTCGGCGTCGTCGAGGCGGTACATGTACGAGCCGTTGTCCGAGGTGAAGACGACGAAAGTCTCGTCGCTGACGCGGTTGCGGTCGAGGGCGGCGAGGACCTCCCCCACGGCGTCGTCGGTCTGCGCCACGAAGTCGCCGTACTCGCCGAGGCCCGTCCGCCCGCGGAAGCGCGGGTGGGGCTGGGTCGGCTTGTGCGGCGCGGTCAGCGGCAGGTAGAGGAAGAACGGCTCGGCGGCCGGCGCCGCGCGGTCGATGAACGCCACCGCCTCGCCCACCAGGCGGTCGAGCACTTCGTCGACCACGAAGTCGTCGGCCCGCGGGCCGCGCCGGATGAAGTGAGGGAAGGGGACGGCCGGCTGCTCGCCTGTGGGGAGGGCGGTGAAGCGGTCGTCGCGGACGTAGACGTAGGGCGCCATGTCGAGCGACGCGCTCACCCCGAAGTACTCGTCGAAGCCGTGATGGATGGGGCTGTCGGCGATCTTGCCGGCGAAGTCGATGCCGGGGTCGCCCTCCCACGGCCCGGTGCGCGCCGACGCGGGGTCGAGAAACGGCATGGCCATGCCGAGGTGCCACTTGCCGACCGCCGCGGTGCGGTAGCCGTGGGCCTGGAGCAGGGTCCCCAGGGTGGGCCGGTCCGGCTCGAGCAGGGGTGGGCTGTAGCCGCCGAGCACGCCGCTCGTCAGCCGCGTGCGCCACGTATAGCGCCCGGTGAGGAGCGCGTAGCGGGTCGGTGTGCACACGGCGGCCGGCGCGTGGGCGTCGACGAAGCGCATGCCCTCGCCGGCGAGGCGGTCGATGTGCGGGGTGGGGATGGCCGACTCCGGATGCATGGCCCCCACGTCGCCCCAGCCGAGGTCGTCGGCGAGTATGAGCACCACGTTCGGGTTGGTGGCGGGTGCCGCACGTTCCGGCGCCTCTGCCGCCGCCGGCGCGGCGCCGACCGTGAAGCCCAGGAAGAGCGGAAGGACGAATGGGCGCGGTCTCATGCTTTTCTCCGAGTCTGCTGCCCGAGGCCGATGCCGAGAGGCGGTGACGCGGGTGGTCCGTTCGTGCCCGAGCCGCCGTCGCCGGCGAGCCTGGCCCGACACACCCCGCGATCGATCACGCGACGGCCTGTTCCTGTCGGATGCGCTCTTGCGCCAAATCGTACTGCGCCTGCCGCCGCACCCAGAACGCGGCGTTGCTCCAGCCGATGCGCTCCAACGCCAGCGCCATCGCCGGCGAGATGCCGGTACGGCCGTTCAGCAGTCGTGACAGGGTCTGGCGTGTGCAACCCAGCTTCGCCGCCGCCTCCGTCACCGTCCAACCCTCGGCCTCCAGCGCGCCCCGGAGGCTCTCGCCCGGGTGTGCCGGGTCATGCATCGTCGCCATCGTTGGACCCGTCTCTCCGGTCGTCTAGTGATAGTCGACCAAGTTGACGTCAACCGCCTCGCCGTCCTCGAAACGGAAGACGATTCGCCAGTTTCCCGAGACCCGCACGCTCCACTGGCCCCGCCGGTCGCCGCTCAGCGGGTGCAGACGGTAGCCGGCAGCTTCATGTCGCCCGGTTGCACGGCTGCGTCCAGGTCCGAGAGAATGCGCCGAATGCGCGGTGCGAGCGAAGCGGGGATGCGGCGGGCGTCTCCCCGGTCGAAGAAGGCCAGCAGTCCCTTGTGCGCGATCTCGATACGGTGACTGTAACACGACGCATGACGCGTGGCTGTCGGTGGCTGTCCGATGTCTCCTATTGCGGAAGAGTCTGGCGCGGCCGTTGCATGGGCTATCATCGCGGGACGGTCGCCTTCGTCCGGCCGCGGCCCGTCGCGGCGCCGCGCCGACGGCTCGAGCGACCCGGGAGGAGCGTCATGAGAGCACGGATGTGGCTGGTCGCTTGCGTTGCGGTGGTGCTGTCGGGTTCCGGAGGATTCGCGGAGCAGGAGACGCCCGGGTGCGAGCCGGTCGGGGACATCCGGTTCATCTGCGATCTCATCGGCCCCGAGGACCTCGCCATCCTGCCCGGCGAGGAGTGGGTCATCGCATCCGGCAATCAGGAAGGGGGCCGGATTCATCTCGTCAACGTGGCCGAGAAGTCGACGTCGGTCCTCTTTCCGACCTCCGCGCGCACCGAGCGCCTCGACGCGTCGGCGTGGCCGGACTGCCCCGGCCCTCTCGACCCCGGGGAGCTGGACAACGACGAGTTCCGCGCCCACGGCCTCTACCTCGACCCCGGCGAGGGCGGCGTCCATGACCTGTACGTGGTGCACCACGGCCGGCGCGAGTCGATCGAGGTCTTCGAGGTGAACGCGGGGGCGCAGCCGATCTCGCTGGCGTGGGTCGGGTGCGCGGTGGCGCCGGAGGGATTGCGCCTCAACTCGGTGGTGGCCCTGCCCGAGGGCGGCTTCGCGGCGACGAGCACCTCCACCGGCGACGTCTGGGAGTGGCGCGCCGGGGCCGGCTGGTCGCTAATCGCGGGCACCGAGGACACGACCCCGAACGGCCTCGAGATCTCCCCCGACGGGGAGTGGCTCTACGTCGCGGGGTGGCGCGGCGAGAAGCTCACGCGCCTGTCGCGCGGTCGGACGCCGCAGCAGAAGGACGTGGTGCCGATGGGGTTCCGGCCCGACAACCTGCGGTCGGTCGACGGCGGCGCGGTCATCCTGGCCGCCGGCCACGGCGACTTCGGCACGCCGGAGGAAACCTCGAACGTGGCCCTCGTCGATCCCGCGACGCTGGAGGTCCGGCGCATCTTCCAGCACCCTCGAATGGAGGGGTTCGCGTCTTCCACCGCGGCCATCCGCATCGCCGGCGAGATCTGGCTGGGCACGAACCGCGGCGGGATGATCGCGTACTTCCCGGACCCGGACGCCGAGGGTGAGCGTTAGCCGCCCATCGTCGCCGTCGGAGTTTCGCGTCGAGACTCCCAACACGACCGCAGGTCGCGCCGTGGCCTCCGCCGGGCGTCCAACCAACCCTGCAGGAGTCTGCGCCCTTCCCCGGCGCAGACTCCTGACCCGCCCCAAGTCGTCAGCGGCTTCGTCGGGCACCAGACCGGCCTCGGGGGAGTCCGCGCCGTTCCCCGGCGCAAACTCCTGGGTCCCGAGCGGCGGGTCCCGCCTCCGTGTGTCCGCTGCCCCCTGGCATTGCAGCGGCGAGTTGCCGGAGACCGCCCGAACCCAAGGGCCGCAGAGCCGCACTCCGGTCGAGAGCCGCGTGTCGAGGGCGGCGCTCCGCCCGCACCTCGGCGAGGCTGTCTCGCGTGCCGCCGGGCGGATGACATCCGAAGTGGGATGCCGCCCGTTCCGGCGAGTCACGAACTGCGAAGGCGAACGGGGTGGCTCCGGCTAGGACGCTATCAGCCGGAGGCGTCGCACGATCTGCAGGGAGATGGACCGGAGGTCTTGCGGAGGCTTGGCGCCGGCGGTCGGTCGGGTCGATGCGCGGCGGTGCTGGCGAAGCGGCGCGGCGGGGAGCCGCAGCCGCGGGTGGACATTACGGGCGAGGGCCCTTCCGGTTGCGTGTCGTGTCGGCATGTTTTCTCCTCATGGGTTACTGGCAGGGCTTAGAGTGACCTGCCCAACCTTCAATTATATACCGACGTTCCAAGCCGCCTTCCGGTTCACTACCGCTGGGTGAAATGCGCGTCCACTGGGTGAATGCGCGAACGGGGATGTGCCGTTCCGAAGGGGGTGCCGTTCCGGGGGTGCCGTTCCGGGGGTGCCGTTCCGAGGGGGGTGCCGTTCCGGGGGTACCGTTCCGAGAGGTGCCGTTCCGGGGTGCCGTCCCCGGGTGGTGCCGTCGGGGGGCGGCGGTGCCGTTCTGCGCGGCGGCGTCGGCCCCGCGGCCTGCCGGCGGGGGCGCCGGCCGGGGACCGTGAAATCGGCGTGAAGGTCCACCGCCGTTCCCCTCACGCAGACTTCACGGCGCCCCCCGTAGCCTGGACGGGTCGCGGGGAAGCCGGCGCTTCGATGCCCCGCAGGGAGTCGCCGTGAAGGGCATGATCGACTGGTTCGCGCGCAACGGGGTCGCCGCCAACCTGATGATGGCGTTCATCCTCGCCAGCGGGGTCCTGGCCGCCGTCAACAGCAACGAGGAAGTGTTCCCCGAGATGCAGCTCGACAGCATCAGCGTCGAGGTGCCGTATCTCGGCGCCGCCCCCGAGGAGGTCGAGGCGGCGGTGAACGTGCGCATCGAGGAGGCGATTCAGGGCATCGACGGCATCAAGCGGATCCGGTCGACGGCGTACGAGGGGATGGGCGTGGTGACGGTCGAGCTCGACCTGGGCGCCGACGCCCGGCGCGTCGTCGACGAGGTGAAGACCGGCGTCGACGCCATCACCACCTTCCCGGTCGAGACCGAGAAGCCGATCATCCGCGAGATGACGAACCGCCTGCAGGTCGTCGACATCGCCGTCTCGGGCGACATGGACCCGTTCACGCTGAAGCGGGTCACCGAGCGGGTGCGCGACGAGCTGACCGCGCTTCCCGGGATCTCGCAGGTCGACATCGTGAGCGCGCCGCCCTACGAGATCTCGATCGAGGTTTCCGAGAACGACCTGCGGCGACACGGGCTGACGTTCGACGAGGTGGCCGACGCGGTGCGCCGCTCGTCGCTCGACCTGCCCGGGGGGTCGATGCGGACGGAGGGCGGCGAGATACTGCTGCGGACCATCGGGCAGGCGTACAGGGGGGCCGAGTTCGAGGACCTGGCCCTCTGGACGCGGTCCGACGGCAGCCGCCTGCGGCTGGGCGACGTGGCGACGGTCGTCGACGGCTTCGCCGAGACCGATCAGTACGCCCGCTTCGACTTCGAGCCGACGATGCTGGTCTCGGTGTTCCGAACCGGGGACCAGAGCGCGGTCGAGATCGCCGCGCTCGCCACGGCCTACGTCGAGGAGGCCCGGGCGCGCCTGCCCGAGGGCGTGACCCTGACCGTCTGGCAGAACGACGCCGAGTCGCTCAACGCCCAGCTCTCGCTGATGCTCCGGAACGGCATCGCGGGGTTCGCGCTCGTGTTCCTGGTGCTGGCCCTCTTCCTCGAGCTGCGCCTCGCGTTCTGGGTCAGCCTCGGCATCCCCATCTCGTTCTTCGGCGCCATCGCCCTCATGCCGGGGCTCGACGTCTCCGTCAACGTGCTGTCGCTGTTCGGCTTCGTCCTCGTGCTGGGCATCGTGGTCGACGACGCCATCATCGTCGGCGAGAACATCCACCGGCACCAGGAGGAGCATGGCGACGGCCTGCGCGGGTCCATCGAGGGCGCGTACGAGATCGCGAAGCCGGTCACGTTCGCGGTCCTGACGACGGTGGCCGCCTTCAGCCCGCTGCTGTTCGTGCCGGGCGTGCTGGGCAAGGTGTTCCGGGTCATTCCACTGGTCGTCATCCCGTGCCTGCTGTTCTCGCTGATCGAGTCGCTGAACATTCTGCCCGCCCACCTGTCCCACGTGCCGAAGCGCGGCCGCCCGGGGCCTTGGCGCCGCTTCCAACTGCTCTTCGCGAACGGCCTGAAGCGCCTCGCGCAGGGCGTCTACAGCCCCCTGCTCGAGACCGCCCTCCGGTGGCGGTACGTGACGGCGGCGGCCGGCGTCGGGGTGATGATCGTCACCATCGGGATGGTGCTGGCGGGCCGGCCCGGCTTCCGCTTCATGCCTTCGATAGAGGCCAGCGTGATCTCCGCCTCGGTGACGATGCCGCAGGGCGCGCCGGCGGAGGTCACGGGGGCGGCGGTCGCCAGGCTCGAGGCGGGCGCGTCGCGGCTGCGACAGCGGCTGATCGACGAGACCGGCCGCGACTACTTCCGGCACGTGCTGGCCGCGGTCGGCGACCAGCCGCTGGCGGCGCGGGGCGGCGGCCCCACCGGCCCCGCGGTCGGGAGCATGGCGTCGTCGAACGTCGGCGAGGTGGCGATAGAGCTGATCCCTTCGGAGGAGCGCGCCTACGGCAGCGAGGCGCTCGGCCTGTTGTGGCGCGAGTCGACCGAGCCGATTGCGGAAGCGGTCGCGGTCGACTTCGCGCTGAGCGACCTGAGCGCGGGCAGTGACGTGGACGTCCAGCTCGTCGGCCCCGACCTCGACGTTCTGCGCGCGGCGGCGGCCGAGATCGGGCGGCGCCTCGGCGCCTACGCCGGCGTCTACGAGGTGAGCGACTCGTTCCGCGCCGGCAAGGCGGAGATGAAGCTCGGCATCAAGCCCGCCGCGGAGACCGTCGGCCTCGACCTCGAGAGCCTCGGGCGCCAGGTGCGCCAGGCGTTCTACGGCGAGGAGGCGCAACGCATCCAGCGGGGCCGCGACGACGTCCGCGTCATGGTGCGCTACCCGCGCGACGAGCGCCGCTCGCTCGGCGACCTCGACAACATGCGCATCCGCACCCCGGACGGGGGCCAGGTGCCCTTCGGCCAGGTCGCGACGGTCGAGCCCGGGCGCGGGTTCGCGTCGATCCGGCGGGTGGACCGCAACCGGGCGGTCAACGTCACCGCCTCGGTCGATGCGAGCGTGACGTCGGCGGGCGACGTCATCGCCGACCTGAACGCGCGCGTCCTTCCCGAGGTGCTGGCCCGCTACCCGGGCGTGTTCCACTCGTTCGAGGGCGCGATGGCCGAGCAGCGCGACGCCCTCGGCGGGCTGCAGCGCGGCTTCGTGCTCGCCCTGCTCATGATTTTCGCGCTGCTCGCGGTGCCGCTGAGGTCCTACGTGCAGCCGCTCATCATCATGAGCGCCATCCCGTTCGGGCTCATCGGCGCGGTCTGGGGGCATGTCTTCCTGGGCCTGAACGTGTCGATCATGTCGATGTTCGGCCTCGTCGCGCTGACCGGGGTGGTCGTCAACGACAGCCTGATCATGGTCGACTTCATCAACCGGGCGCGCGGCGTGCACGCCGACGTCGGCCGCCTGGCGCGCGAGGCCGGCGCCGCCGCGGCGGACCCGCGCGACTTCGAGACGGCGGGCCTCGCCCTCGCGGTGCGGGAGGCCGGCGTCCACCGCTTCCGGCCCATCCTGCTCACCTCGCTCACCACGTTCTTCGGCCTCGCGCCGCTCATGTGGAACCGAAGCCTCGACGCCTCCTTCATCGTGCCGATGGCGGTCTCGCTCGGCTTCGGGGTACTGTTCGCGACCGTCATCACTCTCGTCCTGGTGCCCACCGCCTACATGATCCTCGACGACGCCGGCCGGGCGCTGCGGGGAGTCCTCGCGCGCCCCGTCGTGCCGGACGCCGCGTGAATTGGCGACGGTGACACGCCAGGCGCTTGACTGCCCGGCGCCCGGTGCGCGGCCGTTGCGGTATCATCGCGGGATGGTCACGTTCGTCCGGTCGCGACCTGTCGCCTCAGGCCTCCATGGCGCCGGTGGGAGCGGTTGCGTGGGCGCGGCCGCGGAATCTCATCGGGAAGCGGACCGGCGAGCCAGACGGGGGAGCAACAGGTTCCGGCGGCAGCGTATTCGCGTCGCGGCGGCGGGTCTGGTCGCCTGCGCGATCGTCGCCCCCGTCGGTCCGGCGACGGGCCAGCCCGGCGGCGACGGGGCGTGGTTCACCGACCGCGCGGCGGCGACGGGCCTCGACTTCGTCCACTTCAACGGCATGTCGGGGGAGTACTACTCGGCCGAGATCATGGGGCCGGGCGGGGCCCTCTTCGATTTCGACGGCGACGGCGACCTCGACGTCTACCTCGTCCAGGGCCAGATGCTGGGTCCCGGCCGCACACTGGCGCAGGCGCTGGTGGCGCCCCAGGCCGGTCTCCCCCTCACCGACCGGCTTTATCGCAACGACCTGGAGATTCACGCCGACGGCACCCGCACCCTGCGCTTCACCGACGTTACCCCGGGGAGCGGCCTCGACGTGGCCTCCTACGGCATGGGGGCGGCGACCGGCGACTTCGACGACGACGGCCGGATCGACGTCTACCGCATCGGGCTCGGCGACAACCACCTCTTCCGCAACAACGGCGACGGGACGTTCGCCGACGTCACCGCACGCGCCGGCGTGAACGACGCGCGGTGGACGGCGGCGGCGTCGTTCGCCGACTTCGACCGCGACGGCCGCCTCGACCTCTACGTCGCCAACTACGTGAACCCGCGTCTCGACGACGACCTCGAGTGCTTCAGCCGCACCGGCGAGAAGGACTACTGCGGGCCCAACCGCTACCCGCCGGTGCCCGACCGGCTGTACCGCAACCGGGGCGACGGGACGTTCGCCGACGTCACCCTCGAGGCGCTGCGCGGCGGCGAGTTCGGTCCCGCCCTCGGGGTGGTGGCGGCCGACCTCGACGGCGACGGGTGGACCGACTTCTACGTCGCCAACGACGGCGAGCCCAATCAGCTCTGGATGAACCGGGGCGACGGCACCTTCGAGGACATGGCGTGGCTGGCGGGGGCGGCCGTCAACCGCGACGGGCGGCCGGAGGGGAGCATGGGGGTCGACGCCGGCGACTTCGACGCCGACGGTGACGACGACCTGTTCATGACCCACATCGCCACCGAGACGAACACCCTCTACGTCAACGACGGTCTGGGGCTGTTCGAGGACCGGACGGTGCGGGTGGGCCTGGGCCCGCCCAGCCTGCCCTTCACCGGGTTCGGGACCGGCTGGTTCGACTTCGACAACGACGGCTGGCTCGATCTCGTCGTCGCGAACGGCGAGATCCGGACCATGGAGGCCCTCGCGCGGGTGAACGATCCGTTTCCCCTGCACCAGCGGAACCAGCTCTTCCGCAACCTCGGCAACGGCCGCTTCGCCGACGTGAGCGCCGAGGCCGGCGCGGTCTTCGCGCTATCCGAGGTCAGCCGGGGCACGGCGTTCGGCGACGTCGACAACGACGGCGACGTCGACGTGCTGCTGACGAACAACAACGGGCCGGTGCGGCTGCTCGTCAACGAGGCGGCCGGCGGCAACCGCTGGGTCGGCCTGCGGCTCGTCGGCGCCTCGGGCCGGGACATGCTGGGGGCCCGGGTCGGGGTGTTCCGCAGGAGTGTCGCGTCAGCGACGCTCCCAACGCGACCCCAAGGTCGCGCCGATGCAGGGCCGCCGCTGTGGCGGCGCGCGCGCACCGACGGCAGCTACGTCTCGGCCAACGACCCCCGGGTGCTCGTCGGGCTCGGCCCCCACGCCGACGTCGATCGGGTCCGCGTGATCTGGCCCGACGGCGGGGCCGAGGAGTGGGCCGGCGTCGCCGTCGACCGGTGGACGACGCTCGTCCAGGGAACGGGCCGCGCCGTGGAGCGTTGAGACGGCTCCCGTCTCCGGCCGCGGCCGACGACGGCCGATGCAGGGTCTGTCCGAGCAGACGAAGGACCGCAATCGTGATGCCGGCGCCCGGCCGTCGAGGCTCGCTCCAGCTCTCGAGCTCGGTGCGGAGATGTCGCGGTCACGTGATCGCCATCGTCGGCCGCCTGCCTCACGGCAACGGTGAGGGCGTCGGCGAGCTCGGGTTCCGGGCTCGCATCGGTCAGCGGGCTGACCCTGCGGTCGCGTTGGGGGGGGCGCGGGCGCGAAACTCCTGCGGCGCAAGCGCTTGGCATGCGTATCGAACATCCCCGAATCGAGCATGGCACCAGACCGTCCGGACTCCGTAGGCCCCCGCCGTCCGCGGCTTGAAGGAAGCGCCGCCCCGCGCGGATAATTGAGGACATGCGCTGCACTTTCCGGCTTGGTTCCAAGGGTGTCGTCACCCGAGCCGGTCTGGTGCACGGCATCGGCGTCGCGCTCGTCATGGGGGCGGGCTCCGCGACCGCCGCGCGGCCGGGGCAGGCGGGGGCGGGCGCATCGGCCCCCTCGGCGTGCACGCTGCCCGACCTGAGCCGCATGCACGAGGCGACCCAAACGCAGCTCGGCGACGCCTATCGCGCGCTGGAGGCGCTGGAGCCCGGGAGCGGCGCCGGCGCGCCGCCCGAGACTCCCGACCCCAGGCGCGCCGAGGCCCACGGCGAGCTGGGCACGCTGCTGCTCGCCGCCGACTACCCCGACGCGGCGGGGCGCTGCCTGCGCGACGCTGCGCGCCTCGCCCCCGGCGAGTTCCGCTGGCCCTACTACCTCGGGCACGTCCACATCCGGCTCGGAGACCTGGACGGGGCGGTCGAGTCGTTCGAGCGCGCGCTCACGATCGAGCCTGACAACCTGGAGGCCCTCGTCTGGCTGGTGCACGTGCACGTCGACCTGGACCAGCCGGCCGAGGCGGAGCGACTGCTGGCCCGGGCGTGGGCGAGCCACCCCGGCACGCCGGCCCTCCTGTATCAGGGGGGGAGAGCGTCCCTCGCGGCGCGGGAATACGCCGCGGCGGCGGAGCGCCTCGAGGAGGCCCTGCGGCTGAACCCGGCCGCGACGGTGATTCACTATCCGCTCGCGATGGCCTACCGGGGCCTCGGCGACCTCGATCGGGCCCGGGCCCATCTGGACCGGAGCGGCGCCCGGAGCGACGGCCGCGGGGCCGAGGGCGGCGTGCTGTTCGATCCCCTGATGGCCGAGATCTACACGCTGCTCCGCAGCCCGCAGTCTCATCGCGATCTCGGTCTCCAGGCGGCCGAGCGGGGGGATTGGCGGGAGGCGGCGCGGCAGTTCACCCTCGGCGCGCGGATGGCGCCCGAGAACCCCGTGATGCGGTTGAACCTCGGGACCGCGCTGATCCGGGCCGGCGACGCCCCGGCCGCGCTGACCCAGCTCGAGGCCGCAGTGAGCCTCGACCCCGGCTTCGCGGCGCCGCACTTCCTCATCGGCACCCTCCTCGAGCGCAGCGGGCGGGACGACGAGGCCATCGATCGGTTCAGGATGGCGGCGGACGCCGACGCGAGCATGAGCGCCGCCCGTCTCCGGCTGGGCGACGCCCTGCGCCGCACGGGCCGGTTCGAGGATGCGCTGCCTCACTACCGGCAGGTCCAGGGCGAGCAGGCCCGCTTCGGCGAGGCGATGGCTCTCGTGCGGCTGGGCCGGTACGACGAGGCCCTCCAGGTGCTGGACGCGGCCGGGGAGCGGTATCCCGGCGAGCCGTCCTTCCCGCACGCCAGGGCCCGCCTCCTTGCCGCCGCGCCCGACGACGGCGTGCGGGAGGGGGCGCTGGCGCTGGCGCTGGTCGAGGGGCTGGTGACCGACGGGTACCGGACGGCCGGGGTCGCGGAGACGATGGCGATGGCGCTGGCCGAGCTGGGCCGGTTCGCAGACGCGGTCGAGTGGCAGGGCCGCGCGATGCAGGTCGCCGCCAGCGCCGGCCAGGCCGCCGTGGCACGGGGGATGAGCGCCAACCTGGCCCTCTATCAGCGCAGCGAGCCGTGCCGGACGCCGTGGCGGGACGACGAGCCGGAGCACAATCCCGGCCCCGCCGTCGAGCCGAACCTCCTGGCGCCCGGCCCCGGCGGCTGATTTCCAGGAGGCTCGCGAGACCGCGTGCCGCGGGATGGGCTCCGGCGGCTGATTCCGGGCCTGCGAAGACACGTGTCGCGGGACCCCCGCCGCGGGTTCCGGGCTGGGATTCCGGGGGGCCGCGATGCTCGCGTGTCGCGGGGCGGTTTCCGGCGGCTGATTCCCGGGGGCCGTCGAGACCGCGTGTCGCTGGACCGTTGCCGCGGGCGCCCACCTTCATCGCGGCGTGTGGTAGCACGCGGCATGCAGGTTCACGCGCAGTACAGGAGACCTCGACATGAAACCGGTTCGCTACGGTGTCATCGCCGGCCTCGCCGGCATTCTCGGCGTCGTCGCCATCGGCGCCGCGCCGCGCGGCGGGAGCGCGGCCCCCGGCCCGGAGGGCCAGCCACCCCAAGGCCAGCCGGCGCAGGACATCTTGCACATCCCGGCGGTGCTGGTCGACGAGAGCTGGGTCGAGCCGCGTCGTCAGGCGCAGCTGCGGACCACCGGCGACTTCGACGTGTTCCACGACTTCCGGTTCACGGACCAGGTGGCCGAGAGCGGCATCACGTTCGTGCACCGGATCGTCAGCGACGCCGGCCGCAACTACAAGGCGGTGCACTACGACCACGGCAACGGCATCGCGGTGGCCGACGTCGACGGCGACGGCCTCGACGACCTCTACTTCGTGACCCAGGTCGGGGCCAACGGGCTTTGGCGCAACCTCGGCGGCGGGCGCTTCGAGGACGTCACCGAGGCGGCGGGGGTCGGCGTCGCCGAGCGCATCGGGGTCACCGCCTCGTTCGCCGACATCGACAACGACGGCGACCCCGACCTCTACGTCACCACCGTCCGCGGCGGGAACGTGCTCTTCGAGAACGACGGCGCGGGGACCTTCCGCGACATCACCGCCGCGTCGGGGCTCGGCTACGTGGGCCACTCGTCGGGCGCGGTGTTCTTCGACTACGACCGCGACGGGCGGCTCGACCTGTTCCTGACCAACGTGGGCGTGTACACGACCGGCGTGATCGGCGGCGACGGCTACCGCTACTACGTCGGGTTCGAGGAGGACGCGTTCCGCGGGCACCTGTTTCCGGAGCGGACCGAGCAGAGCCTGCTGTTCCGCAACGAGGGCGGCAACCGGTTCGTCGACGTCTCCGCGGCGACCGGCCTCCAGGACCGCCGGTGGTCGGGCGACGCCAACCTCGTCGACCTGAACGACGACGGCTGGACCGACCTCTACGTGCTGAACATGCAGGGCGACGACGAGTACTGGGAGAACGTCGGGGGGACCCGCTTCGTGGCGCGGGGCCGCGAGGTGTTCCCCCGGACCTCGTGGGGCGCCATGGGCATCGCGGTCCTCGACTTCAACAACGACGGCCGCCTCGACATCTACGTCACCGACATGCACTCGGACATGAGCCAGGAGGTGGGGCCGGCGGACGAGAAGCGGAAGGCGGTGATGATCTGGGACCGCGAGATGGTGGGCGACGGCAGCACGAGCATCTGGGGCAACGCCTTCTTCCTGAACCTCGGGTCGGGCCGGTTCCGCGAGGTGTCGGACGAGATCGGGGCCGAGAACTACTGGCCGTGGGGCCCCAGCGCCGGCGACCTGAACGCCGACGGCTACGAGGACCTGTTCGTGGCCTCGAGCATGAACTTCCCCTTCCGCTACGGCGTCAACACGGTGCTGCTGAACAACGCCGGCACGCGGTTCCTGGACGCCGAGTTCATCCTCGGGGTCGAGCCGCGCGAGGGAGGCCTGACCACCCCGTGGTTCGTGCTCGGCGAGGCGGACCGCCTGCCGGGGTTCACCGGGACCCCGCGTGACGTGACCATTCGGGCCGCGCGCGGCTCCCGCTCGGCCGTCATCCTCGACCTCGACGACGACGGCGACCTCGACATCGTGACCTCCGAGTTCAACGCCGCCCCCATGGTGCTCGTCAGCGACCTCGCCGACCGGCAGGGCATCCGCTGGCTGAAGGTGCGGCTCGCGGGCACGGCTTCCAACCGGGACGGCCTCGGCGCCGTGGTGCGGGTGACGGCCGGGGGGCGGACCTACACCCAGCTCCACGACGGCAAGTCGGGCTACCTGTCGCAGAGCTCGATGCCGCTCTACTTCGGCCTCGGCGCCGCCGACTCGGTCGAGCGCATCGACGTGCGGTGGCCGTCGGGGGCCGAGCAGACCGTGCCCGGGCCGCTCGACGTCAACACCCTGATCGTGGTCGCCGAAGAGTAGAGCTGCGGCTCCGGGTGCCGGTGGCGACGTGCTACACTGCGACCGTTCCGGCGCTTGGTGATGACTGCCACACCCGCCTCGACGCAGGCGCCCCGCGTGCCGCCGGCCGAGACCGAGCACGGCCATGGCGCGGCCGTGCGGCGCCTCGGACTGCGGATTGCCACCCCGGACGGCCGTAGCGAGATCGACGTTGAGCCGCTCCAAGGACTGTGGACGCAGGCCCAGTACCTCCGGCTGACGGACTACGCCAGGCTGCTGATCGAGTTCACGGACGGTCGGCTGGAGGTTCTCCCGATGCCGACGGACCGTCATCAGGCCATCTCGCAATGCCTGTTCCTGGCCCTGTTGTCGTTCGTCGGTGCCCGTGGCGGCAAGGTGCACTACGCTCCCCTGCGCCTTCGCATCCGCGACGGCAAGTTCCGCGAGCCCGACCTGCTCCTCGTGCGCGACGCCGGCGACCCGCGGCGGGAGAACGACTACTGGCGCGGCGCCGACCTGGTCATGGAGGTCGTCAGCCCCGACGATCCCCAGCGGGACACGCAGGTCAAGCGCGGGGACTACGCGGAGGCGCGCATTCCCGAGTACTGGATCGTCAATCCCCTGGACGAGACGATCACCGTGTTGACCCTGGCGGGCACGGAATACGCCGAGCACGGGGTGTTTCGAAGAGGCGATCGGGCGGAGTCGGCGTTGCTGCAGGGTTTCGCTACCGACGTGGCGGACGTGTTCGATGCGGCGTGAACGGCCATCGCGGGCCGCCGGTGGCGCGAGGTGCGTAGTGAGGCGGCGGCCTGATTGGCGCATCGGCGTGACGGCCATCGCCGGCCCGCCGTCGGCGCGAGGGAGGACTGACATGATTCCGAAACTGGTCGAGGGCAAGGGGCGCGTGCTGCTCGGGGCGGCATGCGGTCTGCTGCTCGCGGCGGCCGCCGCGAGCGGTCAGGCGCCGCCCGAGCAGCGCGCGGACATCGACGAGCTGAAGGCGGCGCTCGACGCCGGCGCCACCATGCTGCTCATCGACGTGCGCGAGGACTGGGAGGTGGCGAGCGGGTCGATGCCGGGGTCGATCCACATCCCGGTGGCCGAGCTCGAGCGCCGGATGCCGGACATCCCCAAGGACGTGCGGCTCGTCTTCTTTTGAAACGCCGGCGGCCGGAGCTCCCGTGCTGCGGAGCTCTTCACCGAGAACGGATACCGGGCGGCGGAATTCTGCGCCCTGAACGACTGGAAGTCGAGAGGCTACGAGCTGGGCGAGACCGAGAAGCCGGCGCCGGGACCCATCGCGCCGAAGTAGGCGGCGAGGTACGGACGATTGGGGGTCTGGGCGGGCGCCAAGCCGTAGAGCCGGCGCCCGCCCGCTCCGAGCCACTCCCGTAACGCACTACGGTCACCGGCGCCTGCCGGTAACCGTCCGCCTCGTTGCTCCCGCGTTTCAACCGCGACTCCGGCCGCCGGGTTCGGCCGGTTGGGCTTCGCTCCCGCCGGCGCGGTCCTCAATTCGTCGCGGGCTTCGACAGGTCCTGGCTGTCGATCGAGTACTTGATCCACCCCTCGAACATCTCGTCCCAGCTCTGCTCGCCCCAGTAGACCTCGCGGTGGGGGGCCGGGTTGTACCGGTTCCGGGGCGAGTTGTCGTAGTGCCCCTCGACGATCAGCCGGCTGCCGGCGGGGATGTGCAGCGGATCGACGAGCTCGAACTCGGTCTGCCAGTTGAAGTCGTAGCGGGGGACGTCGAGCAGGACCTCGTCGCGGCCGTCCGGCCACACCAGCCGGAACCGCATGTCCTTGCCGCGCAGGTGCATGTGCGGCGAGATGGCATAGAAGGTGATGGGTTCGGCGACGTCGGTCTGCATGGTGATCGCCCAGTCGTCGGCGAAGGGCGGGATGACCGGGACCTCGCGCCGGGGCACCTCCTCGCCGTTGACGATGACCGGCAGGGTCCGGTCGGGCGTCGTCGGCAGGGGGCTCCCGATGGTGCGGGACAGCATCTCGTGGGTCACCGGCTGGTCGGAGAGCCAGATGCCGATGCGCGAACGGTCGACCTCGGGCCGGCCCGTCGCGTTGTAGTGCAGGCTCCACTG
This sequence comes from Vicinamibacterales bacterium, assembly GCA_965207675.1. Lineage (GTDB taxonomy): Bacteria > Acidobacteriota > Vicinamibacteria > Vicinamibacterales > UBA8438 > JAJEEA01. The sequence continues at coordinate 229,404 of CBDBMY010000009.1, read as the reverse complement.
CAGCGCCTTGCCGGCCGGCACCCGCTTGGCGACCCCGGCGTGGAACATCTCGAACCCGCGGCCGGGGACGAAGCAGATCAGCTTGGTGGCGCCGCCCAGCGCGTTCGAGTCGCTGTCGCGGGCGGCCCGAATCGCCTCGCCGGTGAGGGGAGCGCCCCCGGCGTCGTAGGCCAGCCCGTCGACGAGCACCGTGCCCTCGGGCAGGGTGGTGACGTTCACCGACAGGTGGTGCACGACGCTGCGGTTCGACGGCAGCATCTCGATGGCGTTCGCGAAGACGTCCTCGTCGAACGGGATGGCCGAGTACAGGGTGATGTAGGGCAGCTCGCCCTGGGCGGGAATCGCCATCTCGACCGGCAACGGCAGGATGTGGTCGGGCGGCCGCCCGCTCGGGTGGTGCCACTCGTTGTCGGAGAACGTCGGCAGGGGCGGCATCTTCGCCGCGTCGCCGAGGGGCGCGCCCCCGTCCACCCAGGCGACGATGGTGTCGATCTCGCCCTGGCTCAGCCCGCGCGAGTTGCGAATCGGCACGCCGCCGGGGGCCGCGTGCCACGGCGGCATCTCGCGCGACACCACCTTGTCCTTGATGGCCCGGCTCCAGGGGCGCACCTCGGGATAGGTCAGCAGCGACATCGGGGCGATGTCGCCCGGCCGGTGGCAGCTCGCGCACTCCTCGTAGAGGATGGGCGCCACGTCGGACGCGAAGGTCGGCGTCTCCTCCGCGCCGGCCGGGGCGCCGGCCGCGAGCGCGAAGGCGACGATGATCGGGGTCAACCGGTTCTGCATGTGGCGTCTCCGTGAGTCGAACGATCCGTTCGTATGGTAGCAGCTATCGGGTCGACCGCGGGCAGGCCGGGGAAGGTGCACGACGTTTCGTCGCGCCGCTGCTCCCGGCTCATGGCTTCGACGGCGATTCGTCGTCGCCGGCGCCCGGCGGCCCTCCCGCGGGCGGCGGCAGCCGGCCCGCCTGCTGCAGGGCGCGGCGCAGCAGGAACTCGATCTGGCCGTTCACGCTGCGCAGCTCGTCGGCGGCCCACCGTTGCAGGGCGGCGATGACCTCCGGATCGGTGCGCAGCAGGAACGGCTTGCGCGCAGGCATCCGTCCCCCCGCTACTGGTACAGCGACCCCGCGTTCACCACCGGCTGGGTGCTCTTGTCGCCGCACAGGACGACCAGCAGGTTGCTGACCATGGTGGCCTTGCGCTCCTCGTCGAGCTCGACGATCTGCTGGCTCGACAGGCGGTCGAGGGCCATCTCGACCATCCCCACCGCGCCGTCGACGAGCTCCGTCCGGGCCGCGACGATGGCCCCCGCCTGCTGGCGCTGCAGCATTGCCGCCGCGATCTCCTGCGCGTAGGCGAGGTGGGTGATGCGCGCCTCGAGCACCTCCACCCCTGCCTTGTCGAGACGGCCCTGGATCTCGGTCTGAAGCTGTCCGGCGATCTCCTCCGTGTCGCCCCGCAGCGACCGGCGCCCCTGCTCGCGGGTGTCGTACGGATAGCGGGTCGCGAGGTTCCGGACCGCCGACTCGCTCTGCACCTTCACGAAGTCGACGTAGTCGTCCACCTCGAAGCTCGCCTCGGCGGTGTCCACCACCTTCCACACGACCACCGCGGCCATCTCGATGGGGTTGCCGTCGATGTCGTTGACCTTCGACCGCTCGGTCTCGAAGTTGCGCACGCGCAGCGAGATGCGGCGCTTGGTGAACAGCGGGTTCGCCCAGCGCAGGCCGGGGTCCTTGACGGTGCCGACGTACCGGCCGAAGAGCTGCAGCACCCGGCCCTCGTTCGGGTTGACGATGAACAGCCCGATCAGCAGGAAGACGATGATCGGCACCGAGAGCACCGCGGTGAAGCCGGCGAAGCCGATCTGGCCGTTGTCCGCGACGTCGGACAGGAACAGGACGATGACCGCCAGGAGGGCGGCGAGCAGCATGGCCAGCGCGAGCCAGCCCGACGACGCGACGTGCACTCTCTCCTTGAGCATGAGCCTCTACTCCCGTCATGGACCGGTCGCTGGGATGGACCGATCCGGTTGTGATTTCAGAATGATATCACATCGATATCTTGATAGGGACGTTCGGGCAGGCGCCTCCGCCGCGAGCGGAAGAGCGCCGGGCACGACGCGGAAGCGGTGCGGCTGCTACCCGAGAACGGCGCGGACGGCGCCCGTGAGGATGTCGACGGTTCGGTCGATCTGCTCGTCGGTGATGACGGCGGCGGGGGCGAGCACGTAGGTGTCGCCCTTGACGCGGCTGATGAGGCCCCGCTCCGCCGCTTCCCGGTGGACGCGGGGTCCGACCTTGTCGGCGGGGAGGAACGGCTGCTTCGTGGCGCGGTCGGCGACCAGCTCGACCGCGCACATCAGCCCCTTGCCGCGGACGTCGCCGACGTGGGGGTGGTCGCCGAGGGCCGCGCGCAGCCCGGCGAGCAGCCGGTCCCCCTGGACTGCGCAACGGCCGGGCAGGTCCTCGTCGCGGATGATCCGCAGGTTGCGGGCGGCGACGGCGCAGCCCGCGGGGTGGGCCGAGTACGTGTAGGCGTGCATCCACGCGCGCTCGTCGGCGTCGAGGGCGGCGGCGATGCGGTCGCTGATGCCGATGCCCCCGAACGGCATGTACCCCGACGTGATCGCCTTGGCGAACTGCATGATGTCGGGCTCGACGCCCCAATGGTCGAGGGCGAACAGGGCGCCGGTGCGGCCGAAGCCGGTGATGACCTCGTCGGCGACGAGCAGCACGTCGTGGCGGTCGCAGATCTCGCGGATGCGGGGGAAGTAGTCGTCCTGGGGCACGATGACCCCGCCCGCCCCCTGCACCGGCTCGGCGATGAACATCGCGACGGTGTCCGCGTCCTCGCGCTCGATCGCCCGCTCGAGCTCGTCGGCGGCGGCGACACCTTGGCTCACCCCGGGCGGCGCCTCGTAGCGGTAGGGGTACGGCGAGGGGATGTGGACGAACCCGGGCACTCGCGGCTCGAACAGGGGCCAGTAGGCGGAGAGCCCCGTCGCGCTCATCGCGGCGAGGGTGACGCCGTGGTAGCCCTCGATGCGGGAGATGACCTTGGTCTTGCCGGGCCGGCCCCGCAGCTTCCAGTAGGCGCGGGCCATCTTGATGCTGCTGTCGGTGGCCTCGCCGCCCCCGCTCGTGAAGAAGAAGCGGTTGATCGACGGGTAGGCGATGGCCGCGAGCTGCTCGGCGAGCTCGATGGCGGGCCGGTTCGAGCTGCCGGTGTACCCCGACGCGTAGGCCAGGGTCTCCATCTGGGCTCGCGCCGTCTCCGCGAGCTCGCGGCGACCGTGGCCGGCCAGCACGTTCCACAGCCCGGCGAGGCCGTCGACGTACTCCCGGCCGTCGGCGTCGAAGAGCAGCGCCCCCTCGCCCCTCACCCAGACCCGCGCCGCCTGGTGGGCGGCGGCGTCGTGCAGGGGGTGAATCAGGTGGGCGGCGTCGCGGGCGACGAGCTCCGCGTTGGTCGCGGTCTCGGTGGTGGTCGTCAGGTTCATCGTCAGCTTCCTCAGCGGTCGGCGGGGTCGGCGGGCGGCGGCCTGCCGAAGCACGACCGTCGCCCCGTGGTCCTCAGCGGGGGCCGGGGTCGGCGTCGCCGATGCGGAGATAGGAGCCGTCGCCGAGGCGACGGAACGGTCCGCCGTCCACGGAGAACTCCTCGACCACCGCGAAGGCGGTGTCCGACGTGGTGCGGACGACCCGCCTCAGCACGTGGACGCGGCCGTCCGCCTCCATGGGGGCGGTCAGAAACGTGATGGCGATGGGGCTGGTCCAGTTGCCCAGGGCGGTCAGGGTGCGGCCGTCGGGCCGCTCCTCCTGCCAGACGACGGCCCCTGTGGCCTCGTCGAAGCCGATCGTCCAGGTCTCCGCGTAGGGCTCGCCGTAGAGGTCGCTCTCGGCGCGTCCGCGGACGAACGGTCCCGCCGGCAGCGGCTCGAAGGTGACGGTGCCCTCGCGGGTCCCCACGCTCAGCGGGGGGAACTCGCCGCCGATGTACTCGAAGCGCCAGCTCCCGCTGAAGTAGCCGATGCGGGGCTCGATCTGCGGCTGCGGCACGTCCGCGCGCCGCGCCCGCTCCAGGGCGAGCGTCACGTCGAAGCCGTGGCCGCCCGCGGTGACGCGGCCGATGCCAGACAGGTCGCTGCCGTCTCGGATCAGCGTGTAGACGAAGGACAGGGGGCCGAAGTCAGTGTCGGCGGCGGCCTCGACCGTCACCTGCTCGCCGTCGACGACGACCCGGTCGAGCCGCACTTCGTGGTTGGGCGCGAGCCCGTCCACGAGCCCGGTGTAGCCGCCGTCGCCGCCGGCGACCAGGGTCAGGGACACGGGCGTGCCCGCGTCGGAGCCCGAGGTCAACTCGCCGCGCCACGTGCCCGCCCACGAATCGGGCTGGGCCACGGCCGGAGCGGCGAGTCCGGCGGCCAGCGCGACCGTCATCCACGCGAGTCGTCGTCCCCTCATGAATCCACTATACGCGCCGGTTCCGCAAAAGACCAAGGGCGCGGCGGGCCGGTGCGGACGCGAGTCGGGCCGGCGCGTTCGGGTCTGGTATCATGCCCGCCCTACGCGGTTCGGAGCCGGGTTTCCCGGCCCCGTCGCGTGTCGAGAAGCGTAAGAGCGCAAGACATAAGGAGTCGACCCGTGTCCATCCCGACCCTGACGTTCATCGATAACCGGCCGTTGCGCGTGGCGGCCCTTCTCGTCCTGGCCGTGGCCGGCGCCGCCGTTTCCGCCGGCGCCCAGACCGCCGAGATCACGACGCTGTCCGCACGCCCCGACATGGTGAGCGGCGGGGACGTCCTGGTGCGGGTGACGCCCGCACCGGGGGCCCCGGACGAGGCACTGACGGTGCTCGCGGCCGGCCGAGACGTGACCGCAGACTTCCGCCGGCTCGACGACGGCGCCTTCGAGGGGCTCGTGAGCGGCCTCGCGCCGGGGACGCATCGCATCGAGGTGCGCGCCGCCGGCGGCGGGGCGGCGGGCATCGATGTCGTCAACCACTCGATCGCGGGGCCGGTCTTCTCGGGTCCCCACGAGACCCCCTTCGTCTGCCAGACCGACAGCTTCGAGCTCGTCTCGGGCGAGACCCTCGGCGAGGCGCTCGACGACCACTGCTCGGTCGAGCGTCGGGTCGACTACGCCTACCGGTCGGCCGACGACGGCAGCCTCAAGCCGCTGGCCGACCCTGCGTCGCGGCCGGCCGATCTCGCCCGCACGACGACCCTCGACGGCAGCGAGGCGCCCTACGTCGTGCGCATCGAGACCGGGACCATCAACCGCGCCGTCTACCAGATCGCGATGCTCCACGACCCCGCGAACGAGCCCGGGCCCGACCCGTGGCAGTCGCCGGCGGGCTGGAACCGCCGCCTCGTCTACACGTTCGGCGGCGGCTGCGTGAACGGCTGGTTCCGCCAGGGGGCGTCGACCGGGGGCGTCACCGACGACGTCATGCTGCGCCAGGGCTACGCCGTCGCCTCGGCGAGCCTCAACGTCTTCGGCAACAACTGCAACGACCTGCTCGCGGCCGAGACGATGATGATGGTGAAGGAGCGCTTCGTCGAGGCCTACGGGGCGCCCCGGTTCACCATCGGCTGGGGCTGCTCGGGCGGCTCCTACCAGAACCACCAGATCGCCGACAACTACCCCGGGCTGCTCGACGGCATCATCCCCGGGTGCAGCTTCCCCGACGTCATCTCGGGGACGATCCCGTTCGTGACCGACGCGCGGCTGCTGAACCACTACTTCCAGGAGAACGCGGGGGTGCCGTTCACCGAGGAGGAGCAGCGCGCGGTGACCGGCTTCCTCGTGCTGGCCACCATGCCGAACGTGTCGCGCAACGCGGGCCGCATCACCACCGGCGAGTTCTGCCCCGACGTGCTGCCCGAGGAGCAGCGCTACGACCCCGAGACCAACCCCGGGGGCGCGCGGTGCGACGTCTTCGAGCACACCGTCAACGTGCTCGGCCGCGACCCGGAGACCGGCTTCGCGCGGCGCCCCCTCGACAACGTCGGGGTGCAGTACGGGCTCGAGGCGCTGAACGCCGGGGTCATCACCGCCGAGCAGTTCCTCGATCTCAACGCGCGCGTCGGCGGGTTCGACGGGGACGGGAACTTCCAGGCCGAGCGCACGGTGGCCGACCCCGAGGCCCTCAGCGCCGTCTACGAGAGCGGCCGGGTGACCCACGGCGGCGGGGGGCTCGCCGAGACCCCGATCATCGATTACCGGGCGTACAGCGACGACCGCGACAACGGCGACGTGCACGTGCGGTACCACTCGTTCTCGCTGCGCGATCGGCTGCAGCGGGCCAACGGGCGGGCCGACAACCACGTCATGCTGGTCGAGGACGACCGTTACGGGCTGTACTCGACGGCCAGCCCCGTCGCCCAGGAGGCGCTGCGCCAGATGGACGAGTGGCTCGGGGCGCTGTCCGCCGACGAGTCATCGGCGCCGCCCCTCGACCGGATCGCCAGCGCCAAGCCCGCCGACCTGGTCGACGCGTGCTGGAGCCGCGACGACGACCCGGTGAAGATCGCCGAGCCCATGGTGCGGGGCAGCGGCCGGTGCGAGGAGCTGTACCCCTCGGCGCCGGGGCCGCGCGAGGTGGCCGGCGCGCCTGTCGGCAGCGACGTCCTCAAGTGTCAGCTCAAGCCGGTCAATCCTGACGACTACGCCGCCGACCTGACGGAGGAGCAGCGCGCGACGCTCGAGCAGATCTTCTCGGGCGGCGTCTGCAACTGGTCGCAGCCCGGCGTGGGCCAGACCGCCCCGCCGGACACCTGGCTCCGCTTCGGCGCGGCGAGTGCCGGCCAGTGATGGCCGGGGCGCCGGACGGTGACGGGCGTCGTGCGGGGGCGCCGAGCGGCGCGGGCCCTCGTGCAGGGGAGCCGTCCTTTGCTGGCGGCGGTGCGGGGTCGCCGATCCGCGACGGGAGCCGGCCAATGACGGCTGCGGTTCCGGGGCGCCGACCAGCGCCCGTCGGCGCGCCGCCTCGACGTCCGACTCGCCCGGGTCTGCCGGAGGGGCGCCGAGGGGCAGGTCCCCTCGCGCAGCAGGGGCGGGCGACGGCCGTGGTGCAGGGGCGCAGAACGGCAATGGCGGTGGTGCGGGGGGGCATGCGGGCGGCCGTTATCGCGCTGGCCCTGTCGGCGCCGGCCGCGGCTGCCGCCCAGGCGCCGGCGCTCGCCCGGCTCGCGTCCGTCCCGGTCCCCGGTCCGGTGACCGCCCTGGCCGCGGGCGACGGGCTCGTCGTCGCGGCCGTCGGGTCGAGCGTCCACGTCATCGACGTCGCGCGGCCCGAGTCGCCCGAGGTCGTCGGGCGTCACGACTTCGACCAGCCGGCCCTCGGGGTGGTCGTCGACGGCCGGCTGGCCTACGTCGCCAACAGCCACGACGGGCTCCGCCGCCTGGACCTGTCCGACCCGGGCGCCCCGGTGCTGACCGGCACCGCCCCCACCCGCGGGCAGGCGGTCGGGGTGGCGGGGTCGGGCCGCCATCTCTTCACGTCCGACAACTCCATCGGCTTCGACATCGTCGACATGGCCGGCGACCCGACCCGCGCGGGGGAGTATCTCGCCGACGGGTTCCCGCGGGGCATCGCGGCCGCGGGCTCGCGGGTCTTCGTCGCCGACCAGCCCGCGGGGCTGATGGTCGTCGACGTGTCCGACCCCGCCTCTCCCCGGGTCGAGGGCGGCCTGTCGCTCGGGCGCGACCCCGTCCTCCAGGTGTTCGCGCCGGACGCGCGCTCGACCGGCGGTGCGCCCCCGGCCGTCGTCTGCATCGTGAGCGGGCGCGGCGGGCTGCAGGCGGTCGACGTCTCCGATCCGTCCGCGCCTCGCGTCGCCGCCGCGGTGCCCGTCGGCGACCGCCCGAGCGGGACGGCGCTGTGGGGACGCCGTCTCTACGCGGCCGGGGGCGGCGTGCTGCAGGCGTTCGACCTGAACGACCCGGCGCGGCCCGCGCTCGCGGCGTCGGCGGAGACCGGAGAGCCGACCGGCCCGGTGGCCGTCGATGCGACGCACGTCTTCGTGGCGAGCGGGAACGCGGTCAGCGTCTACCGCCGAGAGCAGGAGTCCGCGCCGTAGAACGGGGCGGACTCCTGGCGGCTTGGTTGGGCGCCCAGCGGAGCCGAAGGCGACGATGGGCGGGCGAGGAGTCGCCGTAGAACGGGGCGGACTCCTGGCGGCTTGGTTGGGCGCCCAGCGGAGCCGAAGGCGATGATGGGCGGGCGAGGAGTCGCCGTAAGACGGGGCGGACTCCTGGCGGCTTGGTTGGGCGCCCAGCGGAGTCGAACGCGACGATGGGCGGGCTGGAGCGCGATGACGACGGACGCCGGCGGTGCGGGTCCGGAGAGGGACTACGGCTCCGAGTACAGTGAAGAGTCGCTCTGGCAGAAGATCGCCACCTTCGCCGGGCGGGCGGGTCGGGAGACCATCGAGCAGGTCCTCGTCCTGTACTACTGTTGCCTGGACGGCGATACGCCGGTATGGGCGAAGGCGGTCATCGTGAGCGCACTCGGCTACTTCATCGCTCCGTTGGACGCCATCCCCGACTTGATGCCCGGCGTCGGATTCTCCGATGACCTGGGCGCGCTCGCCATGGCGCTGGCCACGGTGATGGCGCATGTCAAGCCGGAACACCGGCGTCAGGCCCAGGAGAAGATCACGACATGGTTTTGACGGCGATTGCAGGAACCCTGAATGGCGGGCGCGTCGTTGCGCGAGCGCGGAGCGCGGCCATGCTCGCGGCCGTCGTGGCGCTGTCCGTGGACCTCGCCGCGGCCCAGGAGTGGGCGCAGTTCCGCGGCCCCGGCGCGGCCGGCGTGGTCGCGGACAACCCGAACCTGCCCGAGCGGTGGAGCGCCGGCGAGAACGTCGCGTGGCGCACCCCGATTCCCGGCCTCGGGTGGAGCTCGCCCATCGTCGCCGGCGGCCTGGTGTTCGTCACCACCGTCGCGAGCGACGGCGAGGTGGAGTCGCCCGAGAGCGGCTGGTACCGTGGGGGCGAGCGCCCCACACCGCAGGACGTCCACCACTGGTTGGTCTACGCCCTCGACCTCGAGACCGGCGAGACGCGTTGGCGGACCGAGGTCCACGCCGGCGTGCCCGCGTCGTCGCACCACCTCAAGAACACGTTCGCGTCGGAGACCCCCGTCACCGACGGGGAGCGCCTCTACGTGCTGTTCGGCAACGTCGGCCTCTACGCCCTGGGCTTCGACGGCACCGTGCGCTGGTCGCGCGACCTGCCGCCGGCGGAGACCCGCAACGGGTGGGGCACGGCGTCGTCGCCGGTGCTCCACGATGGCCGCGTCTACCTCGTCGTCGACAACGAGGAGCAGTCTTACCTCGCGGCCCTGAGCGCCGAGACCGGGGCCGAGCTGTGGCGCACCGACCGCGACGAGGGGAGCAACTGGTCGACCCCCTTCGTGTGGGAGCACGACGGGCGCACCGAGATCGTCACCACCGGTACCGACCGCATCCGGTCCTACGACCTCGCGGGCCGCGAGCTGTGGGGGCTGTCGGGCATGTCGTCCATCGTCATCCCGACCCCCGTCACCGCCCACGGGCTGCTCTACCTCGAGTCGGGCTACATCGCCGACTTCTTCCGTCCCGTCTACGCGATACGGCCCGGCGCCAGCGGAGACATCTCGCTGGCCGAGGGCGAGACCGCCAACCAGTATGTGGCGTGGTCGCTCGAGCAGGGCGGCTCTTACCACCCCTCGCCGCTCGTCTACGACGACTACTACTACACCCTGCTCGACCGCGGGATGATGACCGCCCACGACGCCCGCACCGGCGCCGAGGTCTACGGCCGCCGGCGGATCGACGTCGGCCAGGCGTTCACCGCCTCGCCCTGGGCCTACAACGGCAAGATCTTCGCCCTGAGCGAGCAGGGGACGACCTACGTCATCGAGGCGGGGCCCGAGTTCCGCGTCCTCGCCGAAAATCCCCTCGACGAGTTCACCATGGCGACCCCCGCCATTCTCGACGACAGCCTGATCATCCGCACGGCGGAGGCCGTTTACCGCATCGCCGGGCGGTAGCCCGGATCCGCCGGATCATCGACGGGTTCCCTGGTCGGGGCTCGGGGTTGGACCAGGCTGTCGGCCGCGCAATCACGAGCCGCCGTCCTGCTTCCGCATCTCGTCGGGCAACCAGCGCGGGCCTCGCGTTTCGTCGAGATAGGCGTCCACGTCGATCCGTTCGCGGATGAGGCCGACGAGACTTCGAAGCGACTCGAGTGGCGGCCGCTGCCTGAAGATCAGGGCGCCTTCTCTCTCCTCGAACTCGATCTCTTGGCCCGGCTCGAAACCCAGGCTGTCTCGGAGAGACTTCGGAATCGTCACCCGGCCGTTCTTGCCGAGTATCGAGACCGAGCGGCCCGAGCGTCTCCGCGAGGCGGTTCGACGTGCTTGCTGTTCGGACACTTCTGTCCTATTCTATTCTCGATCCGTGAAGGGGCGCCGGTTCATCGACCGTGTCGTGGCGATCGGACGCGAGCGGGGCGTGCCGGTTCGGATTGACAGGAAACGCGGCAAGGGCAGCCATCTCGTGCTCCACTTCGGCGACCGCAAGACCGTGGTGAAGGATCGCCGCAAGGAAATCGGTCCCGGACTGCTGTCCGCCATGCTCCACCAGTTGGGACTCACCCACCGAGACGTCCGGTAGGCGTCTGCAGCGCGGAGGTCGCTCATGCGCTTCATGTACCCCGCACGCCTGCGTCGGGCCGGGCCCGAGGAGATCGTCGTGTCGTTCCGCGACCTTCCCGAGTGCCTGACATCCGGCAGGGACGAGGTCGAGGCGCTGACCGAAGCCGGGGACGCCCTGGAGGAGGCCATCGCGGGGCGCATCGTCGATGAAGAGCCGATTCCGCGGCCCAGCGCCCGGCGGGCCGGCGAGCATCGGGTCGCGGTGCCGCCGACGATGGCGGCCAAGGCGGCGCTGGCGCTGGCGTTCCGGGACAGCGGCCTGACCCGGCTCGCGTTCGCCCGGCGCCTCGGCGTCGACGACAAGGTGGTCCGCCGCATGCTCGATCCGCGCCACGCCACCGCCGCGAACCGCCTCCGCAAGGCGCTGCGCCTGCTCGGCCGCGAGCTCGTCGTGGAATCGACCGCGGCGCCGGGCTGCGTCTTCCGCTGATTTCCGGTACCGCCGGACCCCTGATGCGGCATCTCGAGGGCGCCGCGTCCCGGAGGCTGCACGAAACGGCGGAATCGCGGGACGCAGGCCGTTTGCCGGCGGCGGGAAGCGGGCCGGCCGCTCACGCCCCCCACACGGCCACGGCGCGTCCGTCCAGGGACTCCCCGCGCCGGTAGAGCTTCTCGTCCCACGGCTTCGACCCGTCGCGGTCGAAGATCACCAGGTGGCCCGACTCGGCGCGGCAGCGGTCCATGTAGTCGAGCGTCTGCGCCACGCCCTCGCGGATCGCCGCGTCCAGGCCTCCCCGCAGGATCTTGCACTCCACCACGTGGCGGCGCGCCGGCGTCCCGGGGTCGGCGGCGGCTCCGGGGCGGACTGGCGGCCACACGATCAGGAGGTCGGTGCGCCGGCGGCCCAGGGCGTACTCCCGCTCGATCCGCCCGCCGCCGTTCACGATCCGGTGCAGGAACGCCTGCAGCAGCAGTTGCGGCCCCGCCTCCTTGTACTGGAAGCGCTCGATCCAGTGCTCCGAGTGCTCCCGGAAGAAGCCCTGGAACCCCTTCAGCAGGCCGTCCATGTCGAGGTCGCCGTCCGGCTTCACGTACCACTCCGTCTCGTGGAGGATCATGTCCTCGTCGGCGTACATGAGCTCGCGCGGGATCACCTCCCGGTAGATCGGGTTGGCGATCCGGCGGGGGCCGTTGCGCGCCAGCAGGCCGAGGTCCCGGACGTACTCCACATCGTCGGGGCCGGCCCTCCCGGCGGCGTCGCCGCTCAGCACCGGCTCGATCACCCGCCGTACCCGCTCCTCCTGGAGCTGGTCGGCGAGCTTGTGCAAGTGCGTCTGGCGCGCCAGGACGAGCGCCTCCCGGGCGTCCATGACCGCCTCGCCGTCGATGGCGCGCGAGCGGTCCCGGCCGGCCTTGTTCTCGAAGCACGCCTGGTAGGCCAGCGCGTTGACCAGCCACGGCTGGCCCCGGGACTGGTCCCACACCGCGGCGAGCGCGCCCTCGGTGAACGCCTGTCCGGTCGCCTGGGTGTGCTGGCCGAGCAGGGCGCGCATGTCGGCCTCGTCGAAGTCGCCCAGCCGCAGCGACTTCGCCTTGATGTTGAAGGCGCTGCCGCCGGTGATGATCTCGCCCGCCGATTCGGAGTGGATGCGGTAGTCGCGCACGTCGCGGACGCCGCACAGGATCACGCTCTGCGGGAACGCCGCGGGACGGTCGATGTACCCCGCGCGCAGCTGGCGCAGCACGGAGATCAGCGTGTCGCCCACCAGCGTGTCGATCTCGTCGATCAGGAGCACGAGCGGCTTGGCATCGTTCAGGCACCACCGCCTCAGCGTCTGGCGCAGGGCCCCGTGCGGACCCCCGCGCGCCAGCGTCCGCTCCCAGTTCTGGTCCAGATAGCCGTCTCCGAGAGCGATGAGCGCCTCCTCGGAGAGCTCCGCCAGCACCGTCCGCATCCCCGCGGCTACGTCGCCCCGCGCCGTCTGCCCGGGCTCTACGTTCGTGTACACGCAGCGGTGCGCCCCCCGCTCGTTGAGCAGGTCGCGCAGCGCGAGCAGCGCCGAGGTCTTCCCGGTCTGGCGCGGCGCGTGCAGCACGAAGTAGCGCTTCGTGTCGATGAGGCGCAGGACCTCGTCGAGGTCGAGCCGCCCGAGCGGCGGGACGCAGTAGTGGTCCTCGGCAACCACCGGCCCGGAGGTGTTGAAGAAGCACTCGGCCATCGGCATCGTCTCGTTCAAGAGGGCGCCGCCCGGCATCTATGGTAGCCCCTCACACGAGTTCGATTGCGGTGCGCCGCGACCGTGGGGCCGGCCCCCGCCGCCGGCGAGGGGGGTGTCGCGGCGGCGGGTCGCCCGGTGCAGCCCACCCGCGGACCGAGCACCGTCCGTCGCCTGGGGCCTCGTGCCGCTCGACCCGCCCCGGAGGATCGTCCCCGGTTGGCCCCGACTGGGGTAAGATGTAGCCCCGCGGGCCGTACTGCCGCGGGCCGCTAGAGGACCGTCGTCACGACATTCACATAGCGTGGGAGCTTGCGCGTCATGGCTGACAAGAACGCAAACGGGCAGAAGCCGCCGTATCCGGGCATCCGCATCACCGCCAACGGCAACCAGCTCGTCTCGTACCACACCGAGGCCCGCGTCGCCGACGCGGGGATCTTCTACCCGATCACGCCGTCGACCGAGGGCGGCGAGCTGTACCAGCAGTCGTTCGCCGAGGGCCGGCTGAACGTGTTCGGCCGCAACACGCTGGCGGTCGAGGCCGAGGGCGAGCACGCGGCGCAGGGCGGGGCCATCGCCTACTCGGTGTGCGGGCGCCGGGTCTGCAACTTCACCTCGGGCCAGGGCATCGTGTACGGCATCGAGCAGTACTACCACGCCCCCGGCAAGGCCTCGACGATGGTCGTCGAGGTGGTGGCGCGGGCCCTGACCAAGCACGCCCTCAACGTGCACTGCGGCCACGACGACGTCTACGGCTCGCTCGACACCGGCTGGACCACCGTGTTCGGCAAGGACGCCCAGCAGGCGGCGGACCAGGCGCTGATCCTGCGCAAGGTCACCGAGCTGAGCCTGACGCCGGGGATGAACGTGCAGGACGGGTTCCTCACGTCGCACCTCGAGCGCACCTTCTACAAGCACGAGTCCGAGCTCATCCGCAAGTTCCTCGGCGCCCCCGACGACGTCATCGAGTGCCCGACCGAGGCCCAGCGGAAGCTCTTCGGGCCGACCCGCCGCCGCGTGCCGCCGATGATCGACCTCGCCAACCCCGTGCTCCTGGGCCCCGTGCAGAACCAGGAGCACTACATGCAGGGCGTGGTGGCGCGCCGCGACAACTTCACCGAGCCGATCCTCGAGTTCCTGGAGGCGGCGTGGAAGGAGTTCGGCGAGCTGACGGGCCGCTACTACGGGCCGGTGACCGAGTACAAGTGCGAGGACGCCGACACCGTCTTCGTCTCCCTCGGCTCGGCCGCCGAGAACATCGAGGCGGCGGTGGACCACCTGCGGGCGACCCGGGACGCCAGCGTCGGCTCCATCCACTTGAACGTCATCCGGCCGTTCCCCGAGCGCGCGGTGGTCGAGGCGCTGGCCGGCAAGAAGAGCGTCATCGTCGTCGAGCGGACCGACGAGGCGATGGCCGGGGCCAACCCCGTGGGGCGCGACATCAGCACCGCCCTGCACAAGGCGCTGCACATCGAAGGCCAGCCCGTCGAGGCGGGGTTTCCGGTCATCGAGGCAGGCCAGATGCCGCGGCTGTACCACGGGGTCTACGGCCTCGGCTCGCGCGACTTCCGCCCCGAGCACGTCCTCGGCGCCTGGGAGTTCGTGAAGGAGGACCGGGCGCGGACCGACGGCAAGCGGGCCCGCGACGGGGCGAGCTTCTTCGCGCTGGGCATCGACCACCCCTACGAGGTGAAGTCCGACGAGACGCCGTCGCTGCTGCCCGAGGGCTCCATCGCGGTCCGCTTCCACTCCATCGGGGGCTGGGGCGCCATCACCACCGGCAAGAACCTCGGGGCCATCATCGGCGACTTCAACGACTTCCTCGCCGCGCGCAGCACCAAGGTCGACGAGTTCGGCCGCCCCGAGGAGGTCATCCACGTCAGCGCGAACCCGAAGTACGGCTCGGAGAAGAAGGGCGCGCCGACCTCCTACTTCCTCGTCGTCGCCCCCGAGCGCATCCGCGTCAACTGCGACCTGCGCCACGTCGACGTCGTGCTCTGCTGCGACCCCAAGGCGTTCACCCACACGAACCCCCTCGACGGCATGTCCGAGGGCGGGGCGCTCATCTGGGAGTCGGACGAGGAGCCGGCCGAGGCGTGGGAGCGGCTGCCCATCTGGGCCCGGAAGCAGATTCTCGACAAGAAGATCCGGGTGTTCACCCTGGCCGGGTTCGACATCGCCCGCAAGGCCACCAACCGTCCCGACCTCCAGCTCCGGATGCAGGGCAACTCGTTCCTCGGCGCCTTCTTCAGGGTGTCGCCGCTGCTCCAGGACTTCGACATCGCCACCGAGCAGTTCCACGACGTCGTCCACAAGCAGTACAAGAAGAAGTTCGGGCGCCTCGGCGACGCCGTCGTCAAGTCGAACATGGAGGTCATGACCCAGGGGTTCGAGCGGGTCACCGAGATCCAGGTCGGCGAGGTGGAGGCGGCCGACCGCTCGACCCTGCGCGGCATCCCCCTCCTGCCGATGGAGGGCTGCGGCAGCGGCTGCCGGTCGAACGAGATTCCGGAGGGGCAGGGCGAGCGGACGCCGGTGACTCAGGTGACCGAGTTCGACGCCCTGTTCCGGTCCGACTACGACTACGACCAGCCCGCCAACCAGTACGCCGCGATGGGGGTGATGGCGGCCGGCACCGGCGACACCTCCTCGAAGTACGTCGCCCGGCGCGAGACGCCGCTCTTCATCCCGGAGAACTGCACGCAGTGCATGGAGTGCATCTCGGTGTGTCCGGACACCGCGCTGCCCAACTGCTCGCAGGACATCGAGACGGTCCTCCGCACCGCCGTCAGCAGCTACGTGACCGACGAGGGCGAGCGGATGAAGATGCTCGCCAAGGTGCCCGAGATGGAGGCGCGCACCCGCGAGGCGATGCGCGAGTCCATCAAGGCCAAGGCGGGGACGCCGCTGCCCGAGATCATCAAGACCGTCGCCAACGAGGTCGACGGCTTCTCGCCCCAGGCGAAGGACGAGTTCTTCGCGGTCATCGAGAAGCAGCCCCTCGCCTACAACAAGGTGAACGCCATCTTCAACGGGCCCGAGAAGAAGAACCCCGGCAGCGGCGGCATCTTCTCGATCTTCGTCTCGGACCTGTGCAAGGGCTGCGCGGCGTGCGTGACCGCGTGCGGCGACCACGACGCCCTGCGCATGGTGCAGGAGACCGAGCAGGTCAACGCCGACCACGAGACCGGCACCGCGTTCCTCGACCTGCTGCCCGACACGTCGCAGAAGTTCCTCGGCTTCTACAACGACGCCAACCCCACCGACTCGAAGACCGCGACCCTGCGCAACCTGATGATGGTGCGGCGCAACTACGACGCGCTGGTGTCCGGCGACGGCGCCTGCGCCGGCTGCGGCGAGAAGAGCGTCCTGCGCGCCATCGCGGGGGTGACCGAGGCGTACATGCGCCCGGTCTTCCACGCCAAGGCGGATCGGTTCCGGCGGGTCGCCAACGAGGTGCTCGAGCTCGGGCCGATGAAGCTCGCCGCCCTCGCCGCCCGCAACCCCGAGGAGTACGCGCTGTTCAAGCGGGCCGTCGCCCACTTCCTGATGGGGCTCGGCGGCGAGGACGACGCCGACACCACGGCGCGGCTCGAGGCCCACGGCGAGATCAGCGACGAGGAGATCGCCGACGCCATCGCCACCGTCATGAAGCAGGAGGCGTTCAACCACCAGAACCTGCAGGCGCTCGACGGCCGGCTCGCGAACGGGCAGTCGGTGATGGCGATGGCCGCCCACACCGGGTGCAACACGGTGTACGGCTCGACCCCGCCGAGCAACCCGCACCCCTACCCGTGGATGAACTCGCTCTTCCAGGACGGCTCGACTATCGGCTGGCTCATCGGCGAGAGCTTCATGGTCGACCACGCCCGGCGCTCGGTCATCCCCGAGCGGCTCGCCGACGCCCTCCTCCACAAGGACGAGGGGCTCATCGACGAGCAGAAGTACTACGAGTTCGGGCACTTCAGCGACTCGGTGATGACCGACCAGGAGATCAACGAGCTGCCGAAGGTGTGGATCGTCGGCGGCGACGGCGGCATGGGCGACATCGGCTACCAGAACGTCTCGAAGATGATTCTGCAGAACCGGCCCAACGTGAAGGCGCTGATGCTCGACACCCAGGTCTACTCGAACACCGGGGGCCAGAACTCCGACTCGACCCCGATGCTCGGGGGCGGCGACATGAACTCGTTCGGCGCGGCGAGCCAGGGCAAGATCGTCGAGAAGAAGACCGTCGCCGAGACGTTCCTCGCCGGCCACGGGTCGCCGTTCGTGGCCCAGGTCTCGATCGCCAACGCGCCCAAGCTCTTCCGGGCCCTGCTCGACGCCCTGGAGTACCGCGGCACCGCGTTCATCCAGTCGTTCACCACCTGCCAGCCCGAGCACGGGGTCGGCGACGACATGGCCCTCGACCAGGCCCAGCGGGTGCGCGACTCGCGCGGCGCCCCCGAGTTCGTCTTCAACCCGCAGTTCGGCGAGAGCTACATGGAGGCGCTCGACCTGAAGGGCAACCCCACCCCCGACCGCGACTGGTTCCAGACCCGGTTCAAGGGCAACCGCGAGTCCTACCAGTACACCGTGGCCCACTGGTGCGCCACCGAGGCCCGTTTCCGGAACCACGTCAAGAAGGTCAAGCCCGAGGCGGCGGCCAACATGATCCCGCTCGACAACATGCTGCTCCGCCTGACCCAGCAGGACGTCGTCTGGCGGCGCCACCTCGACCCCGAGCACCGCGCCTACGTCCCCGACTTCGGGGTCTGCATGAAGGTCAACGGCAAGGACAACATGCCCGAGTACCGGGTCCTGTCGCGGCAGCTCGTGCTGTTCTGCGTCGAGCGCCGGAAGGCGTGGCGGCTGCTGCAGAGCAAGGTGGGCAAGGTCAACAAGGACTACGCCGCCCAGCGCGAGCTGCTCGCTGACGTGGACGCCGGGAAGGTCTCCAAGGAAGAGCTGTTCGCCCGCGGGCCGGAGCTGATGGAGGAGCTCATCGCCGGCACCGTCAAGAAGGCGGGGTAGCACCAGCGCCGAGGGCGACTACCGTTGCGTCCATGCCAACCTGGAGGCGGGGCAGGCGCGAGGCCGGCCCCCCGGTCGTGCTTCTTCGGCGACGGCGACCTGGCGACGCTGCCCCACGACGTGCGGCGGCGTCTGCGCGATGCGCCAGCCGCCGTCGGCCTCGACCGCCTGCCGTGTCTTGACCCGCGAGTGGCCGTCGCCCGGACCGATCATGCTGAACGCAGCAGACGCCGTGCTGGACATCGAGCCGGCACCGGAGCTGCCGGTCAGCCGGCTGGGGTGCCAGCCGCCGGATCCTCGTCGCCCATCGCCTCGCAGGCGGCCAGCTCCCAGCCGTGGAACACCAGCGCCAAGCCGATGTGCCGTACCGCGGGCTCGCCGCATAGGGCGGGGTCGGCCAAGTAGCCCTGCAGCTGCGTCCGCGCCTCGCGCAGCCGCGCCGCCACCGCCGCCTCGTCTGCCGTCTCGCCGCGCTTCAGGTACTTGATCTCGATCACGTAGCCGTATCGGACGTCCGGGTAGCGGGCGAGGAACGGGTCGAGGTGCAGGTCGGCGTAGCCCTTGTTCAGCTCGCGCTCGGAGTGGATGACGAAGTGGCCGATCAGGCTGAAGTGCGCGGCCAGGAACGCCTGCACCACCCTCTCGCCGTCCAGGTAGTCGCGGATGCCGGTCTGCGTCGCGACGGCCTCGGCCAGGAACTCGATTGCCGGCCGCCACGCGCCGCGATAGGCCATGTCGACCACCAGGTTCGAGAACCGGTAGTGGCTGACCGAGAAGACCCCGCTGTCGCGGTAGCCCCGGCGCAGGTAGCCGTACATCAGTCTCCGCACGGTCTGGTTGGGGATGCCGAGCCGGGCTCTGCCCTGCGACTCGCCGCGGATGCTCAGCAGGCCGAAGTAGTAGAGAAGCGACAGGAAGTTCTCCCGCTCGGCGAGATCCTCCAGCGGGAAGCTGAGGCTTACGTCGGCGTCGGCGCCGCCTTCGCCGGCGATGTGCCGCAGCAGGTCGAAGTTGCCGTTGAAGTGGGCGCCGGCCTCTCGGTTCACCACCAGCAGGTGCCGCAGCTTGCCGTAGTCGATGCGCACGTTGACGTCGATCAGGTCGTCGGGCATCGACCCGTTCGACACCGCTTCCGACAGGTAGTAGAGCACCATGTCGGTGTTGTAGACGTCGTCGCGCGCGCCCTTCGCGAACCGGTAGCCGTCGTACCACTCGTGCATGACGCCGAGGGCCGTGTCGACGTCCTGGTCGAACGCGCCGCGGTCCCGGTACAGCTCCAGCAGGCCCCGCACCTCCCCCTCGGTGAAGCCGAGCAGCTCGCTGAACTCGGGCCGGAGGCTGAGGTTCTTGCCGATGTTGAAGCCGCTGGTCACGTCGTCCATCGTGATGGGCGAGACGCCGGTGATGAACAGCCGCTCCAGGCCGCCGCCGCTCTCGCCCGCCCCCGCCTTGAGGGTGGCGAAGAAGTTGCGGTAGAAGCCGCCCCCGTGCGTGAACGACTCGTACGCCTCACGGCCGTGGTGCGCCAGCACCGTGTTGGCGAAGTTGTCGTACTCGTCGATCAGCACGTACAGCGGAATGTCGTTGTCCCCGGCGTACCGGAACAGCTCGCGGAGCTTGCCGTCCACGGCGGGATGGGCGAGGATGCGGCGGGCCGCGGCGTCCGGAAACAGGTCCGCGTTCCGCTCCAGCGCGGCGCGGATCTCGATGAGGCAGTAGCCTTCGAAGCGTTCGCGCAGGGTCTCCAGCGTGTCGTCGAAGGCGGAGAAGTTGAAGCGCAGGATGACGTAGCGCGACCGGTCCTCGGTGGGCCCGCGGCCGATGTCGGTGCCGTCGAAGACGGCGTGCCAGTCGTCGGCGCGGGTGCGGTCGTAGTAGTTCTCGAGCACCGACACCCAGAGGCTCTTCCCGAAGCGGCGGGGACGGATGAGGAAGGCGTAGCTCTCATCCTCGAGCCGGCGGAGGAAGCGCGTCTTGTCGACGTACAGCCAGCCCTTGAGGCGGATGCGCCGGATGTCGGCCTCGCCGTAGGGGATGCGGGGATAGGCGGCGGCCATCGGTACGCCTCGTCCCGGCGCGGGCGGCCGCGCCGACCGACTTCGATCATGCCACACGCGACCCTCGCGCCGCGCCGCCCGTCGTTTCGGTGTCGGAGAGTTCTACGAGACGCGGGGCTTCGGCCCCGGGTGCGGCCGGCGCCTCACTGCGGCGTCACGGGAATGAGAGGACGGACCGCGTCGGGCAGATCCTGCCGTATCAGTGCTTCACCGGAGACCGGCCGGTACATCGGGTGGCCGAAGGCCAGCAGGAGCACGACGACGACCTCGAGCAGGATGAACGTCGCCGCTGCCGCCCGGGGCAGGAGCGATGGGCTCCTGAACGCGGCGTATATCCAGGCCGCCACCGGCAGGCAGGCGGCGTGGAACGCGATCACCACGTGCCAGCCCTGGACGGGAACGGGAGAGAGCGTGGCTGCCGCGCAGAGGGCGGCCAGACACCATCCCGCGTAGGTGCGGAGCCATTCCGCCGTCGATGCCCGGCCGGGGTCGTCGGGCTCGCAGGACGGATGCCGCCGGAAGTAGCGCCAGGAGGCGAACACCGCGATGGCTACCGACGCGGTGCTCAGCGCGATGGCGACGCTGGTCGCTCCCGCGGCGAAGGCCGAGGCCGCGGCCTCGGGATCGGCGTAGACCGTCTGCTCCAGCCGCCTGCCGATGTACAGCGAGCCGAGGCGCCACCAGTAGGCGAGGGTCTTCGGCAGGTTCACGAGGGCGATGAGCGCCCGGGACAGCTCGTCGGTGCGGCCGGGCAGAATCTGCGGCAGGGCGCCGGCGACGAACGCCTGCGCGGTGGGAACGAGGGTGAGTCCTCCGGCCAGCACGCCCAGGACGCACCCCCGGGCATCCAGGCGGATGCGCCGGACCGCGGCGAGTCCCGCCGTCAGCAGCGCGAGCACCACAAACGACGCGTGGAGCTGCAGCGCCAGTGTCAGGTTGGCGGCGTGCAGCAGGCTCCATCCCGGGTGCGGCCGCTCGCGCAGGTGGTACGCGCTGGCGAGATGCAGCGCCGCCGGCAGGAACACGTAGGCCGGCTCCCAGATGAACCCGGCGTGGTAGAGCCGCCACGGAGAGAGCCAGTACACGGCGAGGTAGGCGGCGAGGAACCGAAGGCCGAGGGCGCGGCCGATGCAGACGGCCAGAACGGCGGCGGCGGCGACGTGGGACAGGCCGATGAGCAGCCCCGGCGCGCGGTAGTCGGCCCAGACCTGCAGCGGGGCGGCGACGAGCAGAGGCAGGAGAGCGCCGGGGACGCGTCCGCCGCCGCTCATGGTCTTCGCGAACGGCGGCAGGTCGCCGGTCTCGAGAATCCCGATGCCGGACAGCAGCAGGGCGTACTGGTCGCCGTAGATCCACTGCCGCGACCACAGCAGGATCTGCAGCGCGGCGCCCGCGCAGAGAATCGCGGCGACGAGGCGGAGCGGTCGAGTCATTCGAGATGGGTCGGCTTGGACTTGGCTCCGGCCATCATCGTCCTTGGGTTCTCGCTCGCCGCCCTATCGCTCCTCCAAGGGGGGCGCATCCGGGGGTGTCGGCGCTTCCCGCGACAGCGGCGCTTCCGGCAAGAGACGACGCCGATTCGACCGGCGTGAGCTCCTACAGTCTAGTGCGCTTGAACAGCCACTCCGGGAGCGCCCGCACCGCCAGCATGATCACCCGCCAGATACGGCGCACGAACACCACGTCGCGCCGCCGGCGGATCGCCCTGACCACCGCCCGTGCGACCTCGTCGGGCTCGGCCGTCAGCCGGGGCGGCAGGTCCATGCCGTCGGTCATGCGGGTGCGGACGTAGCCCGGCTTGACGGTGACTACGTGGACGCCGGAGCCGGCGAGGCGGTTGCGCAGGCCCGACAGGAACGCGGAGAGGCCGGCCTTGGCCGAGCCGTAGACGTAGTTCGAGGCGCGCCCGCGCTCGCCCGCCACCGAGCTCACCCCGACGAGCACGCCGCTGCCGCGCTGCTCGAACCGTTCGGCGAGGGCCGCCATCAGCAGGGCGGGGCCGACGTAGTTGGTCCGCATGATCCGCTCGGCCGTGGCGCCGTCGCGCTGGGCGGCCTTCTGGTCGCCGGTCAGCCCGACGACGCAGACCGCGACGTCGGGCAGGGCGTCGAGCCCGTCGAGCAGCGAGGCGCCGCCGTCGGCGTCGAGCACGTCGCAGCGGTGCGCGGTCACCGCCGCGGCGGTTCTCGCCCGCATGTCGCGGACCTCCCGGGAGAGGTCCCCGGCGTTGCGGGCCGCGAGCTGCAGGGCGCAGCCGTCCCGGGCGAAGCGGCGGGCGACGGCGCGGCCGATGTCCGACGTGGCGCCCACGATCAGGACGGTCTCGCGGTTCACGGCGCGGGCCTCCCCGGCGCGGCCGAGGCGTGGCGGCGTGCGCCGATGTCCGACGTGGCCCCGATGATCGGGACCGTCGCGGGTGTCACGGCGTGGGCCTCCCCGGCGGAGCCGAGGCGACGCGGCGCGCGCCGATGTCCGCCGCGGCCCCGACGATCAGGCCGGTCGCGCGTGTCACGGGCCTGGGCCTCCCCGGCGGAGTCGAGGCGATGCGGCGCGCGCCGATGTCCGACGCGGGCCCGCCGGACGGGATCCCGCGGGGGTTCACAGCCCCAGCCTCCGCGACAGCGCCGAGGCGAACCGGTGCGCGCCGCGGTTGGCCTCGGTCCGGACCGCGTTGAACTCGTCGAGGCGGGGGTAGCCCTGCCGTAGGCGCTCCGGCGCCGCGCAGGCGTCCTTGGCGAGATACACCCGCCCGCCGTGGTCGTGGGTGATGTCGTCGAGGCGGTCCAGCAGGGCCGGGGTGCCGGCACGCATCGGGAAGTCCAGGGCCAGGGTGTAGCCCTCCATGGGGAACGACATCGGCCCCTCACCGGCCTGACCGAGCAGCTTGAGGACGGTGAGGAACGGGCCCGGTGCGGCCGCCGCGACGCACGCCAGGAGGGCCGCGAGGCCGCGCGGGCTCTCCGCCTTCGGCAGCACGCACTGGTACTGCACGAAGCCGCGCCGCCCGTAGAGGCGGTTCCAGCCCGCGATGCCGTCGAGGGGGAAGAAGAAGGACCCGTAGTGCACGGGGCGCGGGCCGCGGCGGAGGCGCCCGCGCAGGTGGTACAGCGCGTTGAACAGACGGATCGAACTCCGGTTCAACAGCCCGCCCGGCGCGTCCACGGCAACCGCCAGCCTCGCCGGCGACGCGGTGCGCAAGGGGTTCGCAGCCAGCCGCGCGGGCAGCGAAGCCCGAGGCAGCCACGCCCCGCGGGACACCAGCGAGCGGCCCAGCCCGCCGCCGCGGGCCAGGCAGTCGATCCAGGCGACGCTGAACGGCCGGTCCCCGGACGCCTCGAACAGCGCCATGGTCTCGTCGAGGTCGCGCGTGGCGACGGTCTCCGCCAGCACGTACGCGGAGTCGATGCGGCGCAGGCGGAAGCTCGCGGAGAGGATCACCCCGGTGAGGCCCATGCCGCCCAGGGTGGCCCGGAAGAGGTCCGCGTTCTCCGAGCGGCTGCAGCGCCGGGTCTCGCCGTCGCCGTCGCCAGCGTCAGCGACTCCACGTGGGCGCCGAACGAGCCGTCGCGGTGGTGGTTCTTGCCGTGCACGTCGGCCGCGATCATGCCGCCCACGGTGACCAGCTCGGTGCCGGGGACCACCGGCGGAAACCACCCCCGGGGCACGAACGTGGCGAGGATGTCCGACAGCAGCACCCCCGCCTGACACGTCAGCAGCCCCGTGTCGGGGTCGAACGCCTGCATCCTGTCCATCGCCAGCATGGAAAGCGTGAGGGCCGGGTTCAGCGCCGCGTCGCCGTAGGCGCGCCCGTTGCCCCGCGCGATGAGAGTGCGGTGGTCGGCCAGCAGGGGGCTCAGGTCTCCGCATCGGCGGAGCCTCGCGACCCGGCAGTCCAGCACCGGGTAGCGGCCCCATCCCGACAGTCTCATCGGTTCTTCCCGGGAATCGTCGACTCTTCGTCCGTCCGGCCCATCTCTGCGGCTCGGCGGCCGGTGTGCGGAGCGTCAAGTGTACGCGCACCCGGGCGGCGCTCGATCGGGAATCTGGCAAAGCCTTCCTCCGGACCTCGCCGCCGGGGCTCGGTTCAGCGCGTGGCAGGCGGGCCGCAACGACCACCGCCGCGATGAGCAGGGCGGTCAGCCAGCTCGTCCCGGTCGCGCATCGCGAACACCAGGGGGTCGTCGTCGACCGCGCCGCGTCCCGCGAGCAGGGTCAGCCGCCCCAGCCAGTGGACGAGGAGGGGGCAGACCAGCCACAGCAGCTCGTGCTGCGCGTAGCGGGCGCTCACCTCCGGGCTCTGGACGTAGAGCGTCAGCACCACGACCGTCGCGAACCCGCTGCCGGCGCCCAGCGCGGCCATCGCGGGGCCGTCCTCGGCGCGATAGGCGCGCCCGTCGAGGGCCTCTCCCGCGGCCAGCTCCGTCTGCCGCTTGGCGATGGCGATCGCCAGGAAGACGAACAGCGAGAACGCCAGCAGCCACGGCGAGGGCGTGACGGAGATGGCGGCGGCCCCGATGAGCACCCGGATGGCGTAGAGCAGGGCGAGGACGATGACGTCGATGAACGTCTTGCGCTTCAGCCACAGGGAGTAGGCGGACGTCGCGCCGAGATAGACGAGGACGCCGTACCCGGCGGGCGGCGACAGGCTGAACGCGGCGATGAGGCCGGCCGCCACCAGCGCGAGGCCGATGCCGATGGATGGCAGCAGCGCCGTCCGGCCCGCGGCCAGGGGCCGCCACCGCTTGCGGCGATGCCGGCGGTCGTGGGGCAGGTCGACCACGTCGTTCAGCAGGTAGGTGCCCGACGCGCAGGCCGACAGCGCCGCGAACACGCCGAGCAGCCGCAGGTAGAGCCCCGCGTCGGTGCCGTGATCCGCCAGCAGCGGCACGAACACCATCAGGTTCTTGATCCAGTGGTGCGGGCGCATCGCCCGGACGTAGTCGAGCGGCGAGCCAACCACCGGCGGGGTCGGGGCGTCGTCCTCGACGGGTGTCCCGGTTGACGCGGCCGTCATCGGGGTCGGGGCGTCGTCCTGGGCGGGTGTTCCGGATGGGGCGGCGGACATCGTTCCCCGTCTGCGCCGCTACCCGCCCGCGGCTGGCCAGCGGCCCGGCGCCGGGCCCGCCTCTTGCGCGCCGGGCCAGGGCGGCATGGTGACGATGAGGATGCAGAGGTCGTCGTCGCCGGTGTTGCGGAACTGGAACCGGCATCCCGTCTCGATGCTCAGGGCGACGCCCGCCGCCACGTCGACCTCCGACTCGCCGTTCCCGTCCGCGCGCCAGACCTGCCCCCGTCCCTGGACGACGTACCAGACCTCTTCGACCGTCGCATGGACCACCGGCCGGGACGTCGCCCCCGGCGGCAGCAGGCAGTGCACCAGGCTGCCGCGCGTCACCGTGACCAGCTCGCGGATCTGCGATCCGTCGGGCGCGAGGGCCGTGCAGCCTTCGGGGAGTCTCGCAGTCTGCATCGCACGTTTCCAGTTGCTGCGCCGCGGGAGTCTCGCGTCAGCGGACCTCCAACGCGGCCGCAGGGCCGAGCGGCCCGTCGTCGATTACGGCCCCTCCGACCCTTCAGGGAGTCGCCGCCCCGGCGCAGGCGGCGCCGTGCCGAACGCCGGCGGCTCTGAGCGGTCCCACGCCGCCACGTGCGGACCGTCGAGGTCTGCTGCGGCGTCGCGTAGTCCATGGCGCCGCGGCCTTCGACGATCCACGGCGCAGCCTCCCGGGCGGCGCCTATAATAGCCGGAATCACCCGCCGGTCCCGCCCATGAACCAGGTCAAGCGCACCGAGATCTTCACCCGCCTGCGGACCGGCAACCCCGAACCCACCACCGAGCTGAACTTCGCCACGCCGTTCGAGCTGCTCGTCGCCGTGATGCTGTCGGCCCAGGCCACCGACGTCAGCGTCAACCAGGCTACCGGCCCGCTGTTCGCGGCCGCCGGCACGCCCCGGGCCATGCTCGAGCTCGGTGTCGAGGGGGTCCGGGACTTCATCAAGTCCATCGGCCTGTTCAACACCAAGGCCGCCAACGTCATCAAGGCCTGCCGCATCCTCGTCGACCGACATGGCGGCGAGGTCCCTCCCCGTCGCGAGGCTCTCGAGGCCCTGCCCGGCGTCGGCCGCAAGACCGCCAACGTCGTGCTGAACACCGCATTCGGCGAGCCCACCATCGCCGTCGACACCCACATCTTCCGGGTCTCGAACCGCACCGGGCTCGCCCCCGGCAAGACCCCGCGGCAGGTCGAGGACCGGCTGCTGCGCCACGTGCCGGCCCGGTTCAAGCGCGGCGCCCACCACTGGCTCATCCTCCACGGCCGCTACGTCTGCACCGCGCGCAAGCCCCGCTGCAGGTCGTGCGTCATCGCGGACCTCTGCGAGTTCGAGGACAAGACGGTGTAGTCCAGGCTCGTGGGTCAGATGCCGGCCAAGCGCCTCACGCCGTCACGAAACACCTGGAAGCCCTTCGACCCCGTCGCTGCGACGATCGGGGATCAGTCGGCCGCCACGAGCCGGGCGAGGCCGGTCGCGTCGCGGACCAGCAGGCCGTCGGGCAGGGGGACGGGCACCGTCCAGGTGACGCCGTCGGCGACGTCGTAGTGGTGCGAGACCGCGAACCTCGTCGGGGTCGGCTCCGCCACCAGCAGTTCGGCGTCGCCGGTCAGCAGCAGGAGGTCGTCTCCCGCCAGCAGCACCGACGCGAACTCGCCCTCGCGCCCCTCGCTCGACCAGCGCACTGTCCCCGTCGCCGCCTCGAGAGCCACGAATTGACCGGCGCGGGTCGAGGCGTGGCCGTAGATGATGCCGTCGGAGAGGACCGGCGAGGTCATGTACATGGTCAGGCCCGTGTCGCTCCAGGCCGGGGCGGCCTCCCAGCCGTCTTCCCGGCGGTGAATCGCGAAGGCGTGCGTTCCCCGGCGAGGGCCCGAGACTACCAGGTGGGCGCCGGTCCAGACGGGCGTCATGATGTTCTCGTGCCACTCGTCGGTGAACGGTACGCTCCAGAGCAGCGTGCCGCCCGCGGCGTCGAGCCCCACGATCGACGACTCGGTCAGGGTCACGAGCTGGCGGCGCCCGTCGGCCTCGATCAGGATCGGCGACGCGTAGCCGGGACCCACGCCCCGCCACGACCAGATCTCGCCGCCCGTCGCCGGGTCGAGGGCAAGCATACGGCCCCCCGCGGGGTCGCTGCCGACCTGGACGATCAGCCTGCCGTCGTCGACCAGCGGCGAGGCGGCGGTGCCGCAGAACAGCCCCGTCACCTGCACCGACGCGGAATAGTCGTTCCGCCACAACAGGTCGCCGGACGCCGCGTCCCAGCTCGAGAGAATGCCGCCGGCGCCCAGGGTGAACACGCGCCCGCCGTCGACGGCCGGGGTCGCGAAGGGACCCGGCAGGGCAGTGGGGACGATGGTGTTTTGAACGAAGCGCGCGGGGTAGTCGTGTCGCCACAGCCGCGCACCGCTTTCGAGATCCAAGGCCGTCACGATCTCGAGGTCGCCACTCCGGCTGTGGATGAAGACTCGGCCGTCGGAGGCTACGGGCGACGAGTAGCCTTCGCCGATCTCGACCCGCCACGCGGGGGCGAACGCCTCGGGCCACGTCGCCGGCGCGTGCGCGGCGGGCACGGTCCCGTCGCGTTGCGGCCCGCGCCATCCGGTCCACTCCTGCGCCCGCGCCGGACCGGCAGCCAACGCGAGGGCGAACGCGATCAGCCATCGCCGCCGGACCAGGGGCCGGCGTTGGGGATCAACGGTCATACAGTTGGTCACGTGTCCAGCGGGGTGACGCCTCGCGCGGTCTTCGCGATGTCCGACAAGTTCAGCAGTCGCTGGAGGCGGCTTGTCGCCGCCGCGCGGCGCCGGCATGAGGCTCAGGGGCCGGCGTGGCGGCCCTGATCGACCTGTCTTCCTCGGCGGCGAATCCAGACGCGCTGAAGGACACTCTTGTTGTCCGGGACGTTCATGGAGCGCCTCTCTCTCAACGAACAGGAGAAGAGTGTAGCAAGGCACTCAAGGATCCATCGGCCTGTCCGGCAGCCTCGTGGCCTGCTGCTTCGGGAGGCGTCGGTCACGCACAAGGGGGGCGAGCGGGGGATTCCGTTCTGAGCTGACGGCGTTGTGGGTCCCTGACGGCCTTTTCGGACCATCGTTCCACGGACCGGGACCCCGGCCGGCCGTAACGCCGTCGGCAGTCGGCCTCTCCCTCTACCGCGGTCCGGGGGAAACGACCAGGATCTCGTGGGGGCGTTCCTCGACGGCGATATCGAGATCGGTCTGCGACTCCAGGTTGCGAATAAGGAGGTCCAGCCGCCGCGTCCCGAGAGCCGACCCGTGGAGCCTCACGCGGATGGGCTCGTCGACCGCGCCGGAGGTCTCGTCCACCACCGGCATCATGAGATGACGTGACAACAGCTCGGCCAGCGCCCCGGCGTCGGCGATGGTGCCTCCGCCGCCCCGTCCACCCTCGTCCCGGCCGTCCGTGAACACGTGCAGCACGCCCCGGCCGCCGCGTTCGTCATCGGGCGGCGGGTCGCCGACGGCGCCTCCGAGGACCAGCGTCGGGGACGGCTCGGCCGCGATTCGGAAGTTGAGGCTCAGGTCGAATCGGTCCCGCAGCACGCGCGGGAGCTCGTCGACGAGCGCGTCCCGGGAAGCACCCTCGCGCAGCACGATGTCGGCGCCGATGGGGACGTTCCGGGCGCCGCCCTCGAAGCGAACGGACGCGCGGCGGAAGCCGATGCCGTCCACCACCGCGAGCAGGTCCCCGCACCCGAAGCAGCTTCCGCGCCACGCCGGGCGGCCGGCCGTCCAGACGATGGTCATCATGTCGGCCCCCCAGGGAACCGCGCGGGCCTGCACGGGGTTGCTGGTGCGGTAGAGCACGCCGCGCTCGGGCGGATGGGGCGGCGGCAGGAGGTCGAGACTCCGCCCCTCGGGGAGCCCGTAGATCTCGGCGAGACGGCTGTCCAGCTCGTCCTCGTCGACCCGCCGCGTCGCGACCTCAACGCCTCGTGGGGACACGCGGAGGTCGACCATCACGGTTCCCGCGGCGGGGGCGCCGCCGCGGAGGATCGGCTCGAGGCGGAACGTCTCCACGTACTCCACGAGCGCCTCCGATTGTGCCGTCGAGTCCGGTTGCCCGAGGAGGTCCCTGCGCGGAACGCGGAACGGGGTGGCCGACTCGACGTTGCCCGCGCTGTCGACGGTCAGCAGGAAGGAAAGCAGCAGCTCCGTGTCGCCCACGTCAAGGACCGGCGGCTCGCCCTTCGCCAGGATTCCGGCGAATCGCGACTCCCTCTCCGGGCCGGGACCGGGAAGCACGTCGCCCACCTCGTCGCCCACGAACGTCTCGCCGGGGTCGTAGAGCGACTGCCGCGGCAGGGCCGGGTCGATGTGGTAGTCGACCTTCACCTCGACGATCACCGCCCCGTGCTCGAAGTGCGTCGTGGGCTCGAAACGCGCCGCTTCGAGCACGTCCAGAAAGGGCCTGCGCAGATCGTCGTCGATGTCGTCGCCGAAGCGGACGCGACGTACTCGGCCGGCCTGATCCACGATGAGCGTCGCCGTCAGATGTCCGAGCTCGTCGAGACGGTCGAACAGGTCCGGGTTGCTGGCCGCCAGCGTGGCCGCGTCGGGCGTCAGGGGCGTCAGCGCGCGACCGATGGTGAAGTCCCCGTCCAGGTTCACCCGTTCGGCGCCGTCGACCTCTTCGACCGAGTCCACGAGGAACGCGTCGTGCCAGGACGTGCCCGTCAGAATCCGGGGAGGCGGCTCGGACTGGGTCGGCCGGGGCGGACGAGCCTCCGTCGAGAGGGCAAGCCCGAGGCCGATCCCGAGGGTCAGCGTTGCCAGGGACAGGACCCCGGCAGCCGGCTCCGGTTCGTAGCGGCGCCGCAGCATGCGCTTGAGGCGCATGGCCAACGGCCGCCGGCCGGGCGCCATGCCGAGTCCGGGGGTGTCGTACGCCGGCGAGCGCTCCTCGACCAGCCGCAGCAGGCTGTCGATGTACGCCCGCTTCCCTCCCCGAAGACGCCGGACGACGGCGTCG
Organism: Vicinamibacterales bacterium; assembly: GCA_965207675.1. Classification (GTDB taxonomy): domain Bacteria; phylum Acidobacteriota; class Vicinamibacteria; order Vicinamibacterales; family UBA8438; genus JAJEEA01. Next base: position 199,413 of record CBDBMY010000009.1, on the reverse strand, counting down.
TCGCACGCCCGTTCGCGTTCGGCGGCGAGGCGCCGGCCGACCCACCAGACCAGGGGATGGAAGAAGTAGACGATCTGCAGCAGGTTGGCGAGCGCGCGCACCGCGGGGTCCCGCCGCCGGAGGTGGACGAGCTCGTGGAGGAGGACCGCATCGAGCTCCTCGCTTCGCCAGGACCGCACCAGCCGCGCCGGCAGCAGGACGCGCGGCCTCGCGAACCCCTGGACCACCGGTCCGGCCACGGCGTCGTCCGGGACCATCCGCGCGTCCACGGTCCGGCGCAGGCCGAGCTCGTGGCGGAGCTCGTCGATTCGTTGTTCGAGGCGGGGCGGCAGGGCCGTCGACCCGCGGGTACGCACCCGCCGGCGCGCGGCCCTCGCGAGTTGCACGGACGCCAGCACGAGAACGCCGCCTGCCCAAGTCAGGAGGAGCACGACGGCAGGGGCTGCGGGGGCCGACCGCGTCGTCGAAGCGCTGCCTTCCTCCGACCCCGTTCCCGATGCCGACGCGGGGTTCGTGACCGCCGTGGCTGTCGCGACCCGGCCGTTCGTCGGGACGGCGTCTACCGGCGGTGCGCCCGTCGATGGCGGTCCGACCAGAGACGCGGGCACCGCACCGAACGGCGACGCGAGGCCGACGGGGACGGACAGCCGCAACAGGACGAGCAGCCAGACGGCGTGGCGGACCCGGGGCGCCGGGGGGCGCGACACGAAGAGCGCGGCGGCCACGATGGCGGCCAGCACCGTGAACTGGATGCTCACCCCGAGCATGGCGGCGAGCCAGTGTCGGGCGAGGTCCTCGATCATGGCTCCGCCTCCTTGTCCTTCTCGAGCTGCCGCCGGAAGAACGCGATCTCCTCCGGGCTCAGGTCGTCGCGCTCCGCGAGGTGCAGGTAGAGCGGGGCCACGGACCGTTCGAGGACGTCGTCGACGAACGTCGTGACGACCTCCGAGAGCGCGCGGCCTCGGGCGACGGCGGGCACGAACAGGCTCAGCCGGCCCAGCTTCTCGATGCGCAGGAAGCCCTTGGCGGCCATGCGGTCGAGAAGGGTCTTGACGGTGCGGTAGTCTCGCGTGCCGTCCGAGGCCTCATGGACCTGCCGGGCCGTCGCGCGGCCGAGCCTCCAGCAGATCTGCATGATCGTCCACTCGGTGCGCGAGAGCGGTCGCCGAGGATTGCTCTTCTCTGTCATGACGCTTGTAGTCTATTTACTACAGATGTAGTAATACGTCAAGTGGTCGGTGGCATACCGCCCGCTCTCGCCGTCATGAGGCTGCCGTCGAAGCCGCGTCCCCCGGCAGCCCCTTCCTCGCCGGTGGGGCCGGGCGTAGGCCCGCCGGAGTGCCGATTCCGTACCGCGGAAAGAGGAGGACCGCCGGCGGCCGTCGCCGATTCCTCGACTGCCCGAGCCCATCGTCGGCGGTGGACCGGGCGCAGGCACGCCGGCGTGTCGATTCCGTACGGGGGAATCGGCGAGAGGAGTGCCGCGGGGCGGCCGCCGGTTTCCTCGACTTCCTGATACCATCGGCCGGGGCCGGCGGCCCGCGCCCTGGAGACGCAGAGCATGCCCAGACGTTCGATGATCACGTTCCTCCTGGTCCTGGCGGCATCGATCGCGGCCTGCGCGCCGCCGGCCGGCGACCCGCCGTCAGCCGGCGCGGCGGATGGGTCCGGAGAGGTCGCGGTGGTGACGTCCGGCGGCCTCGCGGCGGCTTACGACGCGCTGGCGCCGCGGTTCGAGGCCGAGACGGGCATCCGCCTGGCGACCGCGTACGGGGCGTCGACGGGCGGGGCGCCCGACTCGATTCCCGCGAGGCTCGAGCGCGGGGAGCGCTTCGACGTCCTCGTCATGTCGCAGGCGGGCCTGGACGGGCTCGCCGAGCGCGGCCTGGTCCGGCCCGACACCCGGGTCGACCTTGCCAGCTCGTCGATCGGGATGGCGGTGCGCGAGGGAGCGCCCTTGCCGGACATCGGCACGCCGGAGGCGTTCGTGGAGGCGCTGCTCGCGGCCGAGTCCATCGGCTACTCGGCGAGCGTCAGCGGGACCTACGTGTCGACCGAGCTGTTCCCCCGGCTCGGGGTGGCGGAGGCTCTGGCCCCGAAGAGCCGGCGCATCGTCAGCGAGCGGGTGGCGGCGGTGGTGGCGCGCGGCGAGGTCGAGATAGGCTTCCAGCAGGTCAGCGAGATACTCTCCATCGAGGGCGCGGCCTACGCCGGCCCCATTCCCGCCGAGTACCAGCGGGTCACGACGTTCTCGGCGGGCATCGCGGCGGACGCGGCCAACCCGGACGGGGCGCGGCGGCTCCTCGACTTCCTGTCGTCCGACGCGGCGGCCTCGACGATAGCCGAGACGGGGCTCGAGCCGCTGGCGAGCGCCGACCACGGACAGTGATCGTCAGCGGTCGCCGAGTCCTCCTCCATCCTTGAGGTTCGACAACGCCCCGTAGTCAGGTGCGCAGCAGCAGCACCGCCAGGGCGGCGGCCGTCGCGAGCTGCCACCAGAGCTGGGCCCGCTCCCTGAGCAGCAGCGTGCCGAGGCCGACGAGGCCCGCCGCGGCCGCGAGCAGGTACCAGTAGAGCTCGGTGAACGTCTCCTCGCGGTGCGTCGCCTGGGCGCGGCGCTCGACGTCGCCGAGAATCCGTAGCGCGATGTCCTGCCCGCTGTCGACGCCGAGCTCGTGGTAGGCGCCGTCGCCGGCCTCCGCGATCGCGCGCAGCGACTGCCGGTCGAGGGCCGAGTGGATGGGGGCCTCGGGGGCGTCGTAGGGGCCGGCGGGAAGCTGGGGAATGAGCCCGCCCGCGGTGGTGCCGACGCCGACGGCGTACACCCGGATGCGGCGGTCGCGAGCGAGCTGCAGGGCGTCGTCCACCTCGCCGCTCCAGGCCTGGCCGTCGGACAGCACGATGAACGCCTTGGCGCTGAGTCGTTCGCCGTGGAGCTGGGCGTCGCGCTCGAACATCTGCACGCCCCAGTAGATGCCCTCCTCGATGTTGGTGTCCCAGCTCGTGTCGTCCTCGAGGCGGAACGGCGGCTCGTCGCCGAGGTGGTCGAGGAAGAAGAACAGGGCGTTGGGATCGCGGGTCAGCCGCACCTGGGGGGCCGCACGGTGGGCGAAGAGGGCCAGGGCCACACGCTGGTCCTGCCAGCCGAGGAGCTCGGTGAACGTCCGGATCCACGCCACCGACCGCTGCCAGCGGTCGGGCGCCACGTCGCTCACGCGCATGGACGCCGAGCCGTCCTGCAGGATGATGAAGTCGGCGCCGGCGCTCCGGGTGACGGGCACCAGCGCCTGCGGGCGCGCGAGGGCGAGCGTCAGGGCCGCGACGGCGAGCAGCAGGCAGAGCCAGAACGAGAGCCCGCCGGCGAGGGCGAACCGCTCCGGGACCGGCGTCGTCCGCCCTCGGCGCGTCGCGCGGGCGTCGCGCCGGCGCCGCGCGAGCTGCCACAGCCACAGCAGGCCGAGGCCCGCCGGCAGCAGCAGGAGCCAGAGATACAGCGGTTCCTGAAACTGAAGCGCGGGAAGCTGCGTCGGGGTCACGGCCGATCCTCGTGTCGCGTCGTTCCTGCTAGCTAAGCTAGCCGCGCCGGCGGATCGGCGCGCTCTCGCCGATGGTCGGGTCGTCGGTCTCCTCGGGTTCTACGAACCGGTCGCGCGGCACGTAGATCTGGATGTCCTCCATGTCCGCCTCCTCCGGGTCCGCCCCTTCGTTGCCCGGCACGCTGGGCCGCGCCACCTCCGGCACCGGTCCGCCGCCCGCGATGCGGGCCCGCAGGCGCACCATCAGCTCGTAGTTGAACGCGGCGTCGACGTTGGCGTCGTTGGCCTCGATCACGCGGCGGTAGACGCCGATGGCCCGGTCGAGCGCGCCCAGGGCCATGTCGCGGCTCGCGTCGGGGCGCTGGCCGGCGCGGTAGCGCGCGTTGGCGACGAGGAGCTGCAGGTCGGCGTTGCCCGCGATGCTGGGGCTGTCGGGCGAGTCGTAGAAGGTGACGATGGGGAGGTAGTCGCCGCGCCAGTAGCGCACCGCGGCCTGCTTCACCGCCACCGTATCGCGCAGGCCGCCGAGCAGCCCGGGGACCCGCGCGGTCGGTGCCAGGGACGCGGCGACGCCGTCGTACCCCGCCGCCGCGCCGGCGAGGTCGAGGGTGGCGAGGGCGCGGTCGGCCGCCGCGAGCCGCCGCTCGAGCCGGCTGCCCGCGAGCAGCGCGAGGGCCGCGGCGGCGAGGAGCAGGGCGGGCACGAGGTGGCGCAGCGCGGTCTTCACGGGAACCTCCTGAACGGCTTCACGCCCGGTTCCGGCCGGGACGGCGACAACGATGTCGCCGGGCGCTTCACGGGAAACCTCCCGAACGGCTTCGCGCCGAGCCCCTGTGGGGACGGCGACAGCGACGCCACCGGGGGCTCACGGGAACCTCCTGAACGGCTTCAGGCCCAGGCCCAGGACCAGGGCCAGGCTCCACAGGCCCGCCGCCGCGAGCGCGAACGGCGGGAAGCGCGGTTGGTGGGCCACGTACTGCGTGACCTCGATCTCTCCCGCCGACAGCTCGTCTATCTCGTGCACCGCCTGCAGGATGGCGGCCTCGTCGGCGGCGGGGTAGAAGCGGCCCCCGGTCTTCTCCACGGCCAGCTTCCAGGTGATGTCCGGCAGGACGTCGCCGAGCCCCTGGTCGTAGGCGGTCCGGATGAAGTAGACGGGAATCGAGTTGTCCGCCGCCTCCTGCAGGATGTCGTCGAGCGACTGCCCCTCGTAGACGGCGTGGGTGTCCTGCCCGTCGCTGAACACCACCATCAGGTTGCCCTGCGCCCGCAGGAAGTCGAAGGTGCGGAAGAGCTGCACGCCGCGGCTGATGGCGCGCATGATGAGGGTCCCGTGGTCGGGGAAGCGGTCGTACTCCTCGGGGGTGCCGATGAGGCCGATGCTCAGCAGCACGTTCTCGTAGTCGTTGGTGAACGGGGTGACGACGTAGGCCTCGCCCCCGAACTGCACCAGCGACACGAGGTCGCGGTGCGACCCCTCCATGCGCCGCCGCACGAAGTATTCGGCGGCGGCGGCGTTGGCGAGGAACGTGTTGCCCCACCCGAGCTGGTCGGTGGCGAACGAGCTGTCCATGCTGAGCGAGGCGTCGATGAGGATGGCGATGCGGTGCCCCGGGTACGTCGCGCGCTCCTGGACGAGGGCGGTGTGGGGGTCGGCGAGGGCCACCGCGAAGAACGGCAGGCCGGCCAGGACCAGCACGAACGGGGCATGGCGGAGCGGCGCGAGGGCCGAGCGGCGGGTGACGGCGGCGGGAAGCAGCGTCGGCAGCACGAGATGGGTGCGGCCGGCGCGCGCGCGCGACAGGGCGCGAGCGAGCAGCGCGGCGAGCGCGAGCAGGGCCAGCACGCCCAGCGCGATCACCGTCTCGTCGCGCCGCGGCAGGGGGAGAGCGGACAGGGACATCCCGCCCAGCTCCGCCAGGGTGAGCTGCACGCGCTCGACGAGCGCGGTCAGGGCTTCCACTGCGCTTCCTTCATCGGCCGGACCCGGCCGCCCGCGCCGACGGTTTCCGCTGCATTCGAACGGCGATGCATCCGCCCTGCTCCTTCGTCGCCTGCGCGGGCAGGGGCTGCGTCTTCCTCACGGCGTGTCGGGAGGGCGCGCCGGCGGCTCGCCGCCGCCCTCCGAGAGTGGTGGGACGCGGGGTCTCGACACCGACTGCCACGTGCGGCGGGCGGCGTCGACCCAACCGTTGAAGTGCCGTACCGGAGCGAGCGCGCGCCAGCGGAGGCGCGCGACGTGGCCGAGGCCGGCGTCGAGGGCCCGCGTCAGCGCGTCGGATTCGACGCCGGCAACGGTCCCGTCGCCGCGGCCGTAGCGGAAGGCGGTGAGCAGGGCCATGACCCGATGCAGGTCGGCCGCTGTTCCCGCCCCGTCGAGGCGGACCCCGACGCCGGCGGGGCGTCCGACGTCCCCGGAACGGTGTCCTGCGTGACCGGAGTGCTCGGCGTGGCCGGCCGGGGGTTCGGCCCCGTCGTCTCGAAGCGCCTCGTCCCAATCCGTCGTGGTGACGCTCGACGAGAGGACCGCGGTGCGGCGGCCGAGCAGCGCGTGGCGCACCAGGAGCTGGCCGTCGCGAGGCGCCTCCCCGGCGGCTATCGGCGACTGGGTGACGGGCCGCGACAGCGCGACCGCGCTCGCGATGCGCAGGGCGGCGAGGGCGCGCCCCGCCGCGTCCCGCGTCCAGCTGTTCCCGGCCGCGGCGCCGCGTACCCGGATCAGCTCCTCGAGCGCGCGTCGGGCGGCGACGGCGGGCGAGAGCCGCTTCTCGGTCACCTCCGCGACGCCCCTGCGGTCGCGCACGACGCGCAGGGCGCCGAGCGCGACGAGGCCGAGGGCCGCGACCCCGAAGAGCGCCGACAGCAGCCCCAGCAGGCTGGCCCGCAGCTCGCCCGCCTGCGCGGCCGCGAAGCCGGCCGGGGGCAGGTCGCGGATGTCGTCCACCGCGTCGGGAACCAGCGCCAGGAGGCGGACCGGTTCGGCCGGCAGGATGTACGTCAGCTCGCGACCCGCGAGGACCGGGCCGTCGCCCACCCGCCGCTCGATCCGGTACGGCAGGTCGAGGGCGGGGATCTCCACGTCGTCGCCGAAGCCGCTCTCGGCGATCAGGCGCAGCGTGTAGTCGTGCTGAGAGAAACGGTAGGGCCCGGTCACGACGTCGTCGAAGCGCTCGCCGGAGAGCACCTCGAAGGGAGACGCGTCGATGGTGGCCGGCTCGAGCGCGGCCTCGTCGAGACGCGTACGGGCCGCCTCGGTCTCCACCGTGCGGCAGGTCACCGTCATCGTGAACCGCTCGCCGACGAAGACGGCGTTCCGGTCGACCCGCCGCCAGCACCGCAGCGCGTCGACCGCGGTGGCGTCGGCCGGGGCCTCATCGGCCACGGTCGCCTCGACCGCAGTCTCGCTGGCGTTCGGCTGTACGGTGGACGCCGGCGTCGGCGCAGGCGCTGCAGCCAGCGCCAAGCCGAGCAGCCAGGGGCCGCTCGATCGGGGCATCGTCCGTGTCATGACTCTCGTGAACCGTCGACTCCGTGAACGGTGAATTAGACCACGGAACGGGCCGTCGACGCCGCCTGCCGCCGTCATCTCGAGCGCCGGCGACCCGCGGCAGACGACTGAACCGACCACCGTCGTCCCCATCGCCGTCGTTTGAACCCCCCGATGACTTGCGGTAGGCTGGCCGCCTTGCGTTCCGCGCGTCGCGAAGTGGCAGCCTTCGCCGCGCATTCCGGGAGTCAGACGATGCAGATGAAAGCGCGTGTCGCGGGTCCGGCGGCCCATGTGGAGAACGTCGGCCGAAAGCACCGCCTCCGCGGGCTCGTCCTGGCGGCCGCGGTCGCCGCCGCCCACGTCCCTGCCGCCCTCGCGCAGGCCCCCTCCGAGTTCGTGCCGGTGACCGACGCGATGCTGCAGGCGCCGGCGCCCGGCGACTGGCTCATGTGGCGCCGCACCCTCGACGGCTGGGGCTACAGCCCCCTCGATCAGATCGACCGCGACAACGTCGGCGATCTGCGGATGGTGTGGTCGCGCGCCCTCAGCACCGGCGGCCGGCAGCAGGGCACGCCGCTCGTCTACGACGGCGTCCTGTACATGCCCAACCCGAGCGACGTCATCCAGGCCATCGACGCGGCCACCGGCGACCTGCTCTGGGAGTACCGCCGCGACCTCCCCGACGACGCCTGCGAGCGCATCATGCCCGGCGTCTGCACCACCAACCGGAACCTGGCGATCTACGACAACCTGATCATCGACACCAGCGTCGACGAGTACATCTTCGCCCTCGACGCGCGGACGGGGGAGCTGGTCTGGGAGACGCAGGTCCTCGACTACACGACCCATCCCGCGAACCAGAGCACGGGGCCCATCGTCGCCAACGGCAAGGTCGTCTCGGGCCGGAGCTGCATGCCGGCGGCGGGGCCCGAGGCCTGCGTCATCACCGCCCACGACCCGCGGACGGGCGAGGAGCTGTGGCGGCGCCGCACCACCCCCGCTCCCGGCGAGCCCGGCGACGAGACGTGGGGCGGCGTGCCCGATCGGGACCGCCGGCACGTCGGCACGTGGATGGCCCCGAGCTTCGACCCCGCGCTGAACCTGCTCTACATCGGCACGTCGGTGACGTCGCCGGCGCCGAAGTTCATGGTGGGGGGCGCCGACCTGACCCACCTCTACCACAACTCGACGCTGGCCCTCGACGCCGACACCGGGGAGATCGTCTGGTACTACCAGCACCTGAACGACCACTGGGACCTCGACCACCCCTTCGAGCGGCTGCTCGTCGACACCGTCGTTCGTCCCGACCCGGCCGCGGTGAGCTGGATCAACCCGAGCCTTCAGCCGGGGCGGGAACGCCGGGTGATGACCGGCATCCCCGGCAAGACCGGCATCGTGTACACCCTCGACCGCGCGACCGGCGAGTTCCTCTGGGCGACTCCCACCGTGGCCCAGAACGTGGTGAGCCGCATCGACGGCGCGACCGGCGCGGTGACCGAGAACCCCGAGGCGGTCTTCCGCGGCTTCGGCCAGGAGGTCTTCACCTGCCCCACCGCGATGGGCGGCAAGGACTGGGAGGCGGGCGCCTACAGCCCGCGGACCAACCACATGTACATGCCGCTGCGCAACGCCTGCGCGCGCATGGCCCCCCTCGACGACGGGGGCCGGTCGCTCTACAGCCTCAGCATGCGCAACGAGCTCGCCCCCGGGACCGACCAGCTCGGCGCGGTCTGGGCCATCTCGGCCGAGACCGGCGCGGTCGCGTGGACCCATGAGCAGCGTTCCGCCACCATGTCGCTGGCCGCGACGGCCGGCGGCCTCGTCTTCGTGGGCGACGTCAACGGCCGGTTCAAGGCCCTCGACGACGAGACCGGCGAGGTGCTGTGGGAGATCAACCTCGGCTCGCCGGTGAGCGGGTTCCCCGTGACCTACGCGGTCGACGGCCGCCAGTACGTGGTCGCCGGCACCGGCACCGGCGGCAACGCCTCGCGCTGGAGCGCGATGACCCCGGAGCTGCGCCCCAGCAGCGGCAACAACATCTTCGTCTTCGCGTTGCCGTGACCCGGGGCCGGGAACGAGCAGCTCCGCGGCTGACCGTCGCGATGCCGAATGTCAGTGGGTTACCGGCAACACGGTGAAGCCTTCCCGAAAGCTCGCGTCCCGAAGGCGCTGGTCGAACGTGACGAAGTCCTGTCCCGCTGGCGTCTGCCCGCACCACGACAGGGCGGCGGCGAGCTGCAGCGCGTCCGCGGCCCGCAACGGATGTACAGCCAACAGTCGCTCCGCCGTGTCGCGCAACACGGCGTTGGGCTGCATCTCCATCCAGGCGCGTGCGAGCGAATGCAGCAGGTGCCGGGCAGCGCGCTCGTCGGCCCGAGTCGTGCCGCCTTCTCGAGTCCGGCGCATCAAGGCCGAGACGCATTCGGTGCGTGTGCCCCACCACACCACCATTGATGCGTCCTCAACGAGAATCTCTCGTACCACCGCCGAGGCGGGCTCCTGAACGCAGAGCGGCACCACCGCCGACGTGTCCCAGAACTTCACCAGCTCTCGTCGCGCTCGCGCGCAACCGCCGCCCGTACCGCTCCTTCAGGGTCGGCGGGTCGCGGCAGGTCCCAGAAATCCGCGGGCAGGGGCTTCTGCCCGCGCTTGAGCAGACCGTTCGCCTCCAGGTCTCTCACATGCTCGGGCACGGAGGCCGCGCTCGTGAGGGGAAGCAGGCGCGCAATGGGACGGCCGTGCTCGGTGATGACGACCTCCTCACCGGCCTTGACCTGGCGCAGGTAGGCGCTCAACGACATCTTGAGTTGAGAGACAGTGGTTGTCTGCATGTTCCTTTCAGGTCAATGACGTCAGACCATAGTAGTCAATTTCCCGTTGACGAGCAACCCATCCGGCCCGCGCGGCAGGGCCCTGCCGCCGGTTCGCCATGTCCTCCGGCCGGAACGCGGCCACCGTGTCTTGGAGGTTGCCTGCGTCTCGGGGGTTGCTGCCCGGTGCTGCCGGGCCCCGGCAATGTGGACTCCCGGGCGCCGGGCGTCCAGCGTTTGCGAGGCCCCGCGGCGCTACGGCTCGTCGGTCGCCCCCTCGCCCGGAAGCTCCCCGAGGCGCACGGCCCAGAGGCCGGAGTTCATGTCCGAGAAGAAGATCGTCCCCTTGTGCGGGTGCGCGCCAAAGACCTGGGGCGCGTTGGGCACGAAGCCCTCGGGGTCGAGGGGCAGGAAGCGGGCGATCTCGCGGCCCTGACGGTAGAGGTTGCCGAGCAGCTCGCCCGAGACGTCGACCACCCGGAGGCCCCCGTTGTAGAACCCCACGTACATCACGTCGTCCTCGACCCAGATGTTGTGGCTCCCCGCCTCGGGCACCTCGTAGCGGCCGACCAGGCGCGGCGGCGACTCGAAGCGCTCGTCCCACTCCAGGATATGGATCCAGCCGCGCCAGCGATGGGGCTCGTTCACGTAGCCGGGGGTGCCCGTGCCGACGGCCGCCTGCGGGCTGTAGTTCGGGCCGCTGCGCGCTGCTTCGTCTCCCGCGAAGATGTAGAACTTGCCGGTCGAGACGCTGCGGTAGGGATAGACGGCGTGGTTCCAGCCGGTCGGGAACGGAAACTGCCCGATGAGCCTCGGGTCCCGCGGGCTGCCGCCCCTGCCCGCGCCGCCCACGTCGATCACCGCCACCCCGTCGGTCCAGTTCGCGGAGTACGCGATGCCGTCCACCACCACGACGTCGTGGATCGACCGCGCCGGACTGTCGAGGGCGAAGCTCCCGACCCGCCGGGGAGATGCGCGATCCGCGATGTCGATGACGTCGAAGCGCCGGGCGCCGGAGAGGGCGTACACGTAACCGTCATGAATGTAGGTGTTGTGCACGCCTCCGGTGAGCTGGTCGTCGTACTCGGCGATCTTCCGCACCCCGACGTTCGGATTGGACACGTCGAGGATGACCAGCCCGTTGCGGCGGTTGGAGGCGCCCTCGCGCGAGAGCACCGCCGTCCTCCCGTCCTCCGAGACCTTGACGTCGTTCACCGAGCGCGCGTCCACGTGCACGACGTCGACGAGATCGATGCTCGCCGGATCCGTCACGTCCCAGACGTAGGCGTGGCCGCCCGCGTTGTGGGTGCCGGTCAGCGCGTAGTCGCGCCCGTCGGGAGCCTCCCACACCCAGAGGTCGGTGGTGGCGCGGTCCTGGACCCGGCCGTGCCCGACCAGCTCGATGGGGCGCCGAACCGCGCGCTCGACGACCCGGATGACGGTCGACGCCGATACCGGGCCGCTGCGGGCGACGACGGTATAGACTCCGGGAAGATCCGCCACGAACCGGCCGTCCTGCGTGACCAGCCCCGAGGAGGGGCCGCCGCTGCTCAGGTCGTCGGTGACGGCGGAGACGCTGAAGCCGATCGGGACATCGTCGAGCGGCCGGCCCTCGGCGTCGGTCACCCTGGCCGTCAGGTGCGTCACGTCACCCGTGCGAACGGTGCTCCGGTCCGGGGTCAGATCGATGCCCGCGGCCGGATTCGGCTCCACGTCGAGGAGCATCTCGGCGGTGGCGCCGCCGGCGGTGGCGGTCACCGTGACCCTTCCCGGCGCGCCGAGCGCCAGCACCCCTCGAGTGCCGGCGCCCTCGGTGGCCGGCGGCTGCCCGATCGGCAGGGCCACCGACCCGTCCGAGGAGCGCCAGTCGACCTCGACGTCCTCCACGACCGCCCCCGTCGCGTCCCGCGCCTCGGCCCGGACGGCTACCTCGGTGCTGGCGTAGAACGGTCCCGAGGCGTCGAGGGCGAGCGAGGCCGCCGGTCGCGGCAGGATGGTGAGCGGTATGCGCCGCTGCAGACGACCCTCCGCGTCCGAAGCCCCGACCGGCGGGTCGGGCGCGGCGTCCACCACCCGCACCATCACCGCGTACCGGCCCGGACGCAGGGTCGAGATTCGGCCGTCGGCCGTCACCGTGAAGATGTTGAAGCCCCACGTCCGTTCTTCGAGGTTCCAGTACTGGCCGTACAGGGGCAGGTAAAGGACCTCGGCCTCCATCTCGTTCCCGTCGCCGTCCAGCACCGTGGCGGTGATCTGCGCGCCCTCGCCGGCTGTCAGCGTGATCTCCTCGGGCGAGACGGAGAGGGTCGCCGGCGTCGGCCCACCCTGTTCGACCTCGGCCTGCGCGAGCGCGCCCGCCGGGACGAGCAGCACGGCGGCCAGCGTTCTCGCACGTCGGAGAGTTGCGGAAAGGGACATCTGCGCTACTCCTCGGTCCTGGCTGTGCGGTGGCGAGCGAACCATGTCTCTCGCCCGCGATCGCGTCAAGGACCTGTCTACCGCTCGGCGCAACGGGTCATCCGCGAGCTACGCGGTCGAGGCGGATTGAACGCCCCACGCTCGAAGCAGCTCGCGGCATCCGTCGTCGAACTGCCAGCGGAATCGATGATCTGCAATTGGGGAAGGGTCCAGCACAACGAGTGGCAGACCTGCATGGGAATGACCTTCACCGTACGCGACGACTCTGCAACGTGTCAACGCCCGATCGCGGTCCGGCCCGGGGGGGCGCGACGCCGATTGACGCACGACAACGGGGCGGCGCGGGAGTAGACTTGGCCGAGTGCAACGGTTTCCGTCGTCCCGCACGTGCGGAGCGTCGGCCCTCGCCTCCGTTTCGGTAGCCGAATTCCTGAAGGAGGCAGCGATGGCTGCAACCCGCCCCCTGTTCGGCGCGACGTTCCTGATGGCTCTCATGGCGATCGGTTTCCCGCTCCAGTTGGCCGCGCAGGAGAGCGCCGGGTCGGCGGCCATGCGTGCCCGGCCGGACTTCCGCACGGTCCGGCCGGTCATCCGCGGGCAGGAGTACGCGGTCAGCTCGATGAAGGCGCAGGCGACGGCCGCCGCGGTCGAGATACTCGACGCGGGAGGCAACGCCTTCGACGCCGCGGTGGCGGGGCAGGCGGTGCTCGCCCTGGTCGACCCGGCGATGAACGGCATCGGGGCCGACGCGGTGGTGCTGGTCTACGACGCGGAGGCGAAGCAGGTCTTCTCGATCAACGCGGAGGGGATGGCGCCGGCGCTCGCCACCATCGAGTGGTACGAAGAGCACAACGACGGCGAGCTGCCGCGCAGCGACGGGCTGCTGGCCGCGTCCACCCCGGGCGTGGTCGACGCCTGGTACCTCCTGCTCGACGGCTGGGGGACGATGACGTTCGAGCAGACGCTGCGGCGGGCCATCGCCGTCGCCGCCGAGGGGTTCCCCGTCAGCGAGGGGCTGAGCCGGACCATCTCCAACTCGTCCAAGATCCGGAAGTACCCGACGACCATGAAGGTCTACTTCCCGGACGGCCGCGCGCCGGTGCCGGGCGAGATCTTCCGCAACCCCGACGCGGCCCGCGTGCTGGAGAAGATCGTCGAGGCCGAGCGCGAGAACGCCCATCTGGGCCGGTCGGCCGCGTTGAAGGCGGGGCGTGACCGCTTCTACAAGGGCGACATCGCCCGCGACATGGGCAGGTTCTTCGAGGAGAACGGCGGCCTCTACCGCTACGAGGACTTCGCCGCCTTCACCGCCAAGGTGGAGACGCCGGTCTCGACGAGCTACCGCGGTTACGACGTCTACAAGAACCCGTCGGCCAGCCAGGGGCCGGCCGAGCTGTTCACCCTCAACATCCTGGAGGGATTCGACCTCGCGGCCATGGGCCACAACAGCGCCGACTACGTCCACACGAGCGCCGAGGCGCTGAAGCTCGCGTTCGCGGACCGCGACAAGTATCTCGGCGACATGGACGTCGTCCCAATCCCCTACGAGGGGCTGCTGTCGAAGGACTACGCGGCCGAGCGCCGTGCGCTGGTCGACCCGGACCGGGCGTCGCTGGAGTTCCGGCCCGGCAACCCCGAGCGGTTCATGGAGAACCCGCCGCCGACGCCGGCCCACCCGCGCGTCACGTTCGCCGGGGACGCCGATCACGAGGGCGACACCAGCTACATCGCGGTGGTCGACGGCGACCGCAACATGGTGAGCTTCGAGCCGAGCCTGCACAGCGGCTTCGGGACCGGGGTGGTCGTCGGCGACCTCGGGTTCAGCTTCACCTGCCGGGGCGACTACTACTCGCTGGTCCACGGCGAGGCCAACGCCCTGGCGCCGGGCAAGCGGCCGCGCAGCACCCTGCAGAGCACGCTGGTCATGAAGGACGGCCAGCCGTGGGGCATCCTCGGCAGCCCCGGCGGGGACGACCAGATCATGCGGACCATGCAGACCCTGCTGAACATGGTGGAGTTCGACATGAACGTGCAGCAGGCGATAGAGGCGCCGCGCTGGTCGACGCGCAGCTTCCCGGCCTCGCCGTTCCCCCACACCATGTATCCCGGCGACCTGTCGGTGGAGCGGGGTATCTCCGCCGAGGTGCGCGCGGTGCTGGAGGCGAAGGGCCACGCGCTGCGGGTCCGTCCGGAGTGGTCGATGGGCTCGAACGCCGCCATCGTCGTCGACCACGAGCACGGCGTGCTGGCCGCCGGGGTCGACCCTCGCACGGAGGGGGTCGCCTGGGCGAAGTGACGAGGAGATCGAGGTCTTCCGCGGCTTGGTGTTTCGCGCTGCCGTGACCCTCGGGCCTGGTACTGGAGCATCTGCCCCCGGCCGACGGCAGGACGCTCGGGGATGTCAGTGGGGCTCGGGCAGGACGGTGAAGCCTTCTCGAAAGCTCGCGTCACGAAGGCGCTGGTCGAACGTCACCGGCTCTCTTCCCGCTCCCGTACGAGCGCCTTGCGCACGGCTCCCTGCGGGTCGGCAGGTCGCGGCAGATCCCAGAAATCCGCGGGCAAGGTCTTCCGTCCCCGCTTGAGCAGCCCCTGCGCCTCCAGGTTTCTCAGGTGTTCGGGTACGGACGCCGGGCCCGCGAGTGGAAGGAGTCGGGCGATGGGACGACCGCGCTCGGTGATTACGACTTCCTCGCCGGCCTTGACCTGACGCAAGTAGGCGCTCAAGGACGTCTTGAGCCGGGAGACGGTGGTCGTTTGCATGGTCCCTTCAGGTCAGAAATATCACACCATTGTAGTCAATTCCGGCTCCGTCGACTCGCCGTTGGGATTGCGCATGCCGTCGTCCGTTTCGGGACAAGTTGCCGGCTGGTCGGCTACCGCCGCTTCATCTGCTTCCGTTCCAGCAGGAACGCCACCACCGTGTCGTGGAAGTGCCGCCCCGCGCCGCCGAGCCGCAGCACGTCGAGCCCGCGATCGCGTGCCTGGTGCTCCACCGCGTCCTGCCACTCGGCGATCCGGCGGGCGAGCTGCCGCACGTCGTCGGCGGCGAGCACGCGGGTGCGGCCGGTCTCGGCGTCGGCGGCCTCGATCCAGCCCGCGGACAGGGGCGGCAGCTCGAACGCGAACGCGCTGTCGATGAGCACGACGAAGACGTCGTGGGCGCTGTTGAGGTCGGCGAGCTCGGTGAGGAAGACGTCGGTGTCCTCGAAGAGGAAGTCGGAGATGACCGGGACGAGGGACCGGCGGCGCAGCAGCTCGGCGAAGGTGCGGTGCGAGGCCGGCTCGGCGCCGTAGCGGCCTCGGAGCTGGTCCTGGTAGACGTCCACGCAGTGGATGGCGTGGTTCCGCCCGACCTGCGGGCGCAGCGCGATGCGGCGCGCGTCGCGGTCGAAGGTGACGAGGCCGGCCCGGTCCTGGAAGAAAGCGGCGGCGAGGGCGAACGTCGCCACGGCGCGGGCGACGACCCTGGCGATCGACTCGCCCCCCGCGCCGCACCGCGTCGAGTCGGAGACGTCCGCGGCGATGACGACCGAGGCGCTGCTCTCCTGGTCGAACTCGCGGGTCATCAACGGGCTGAAGTTGGTGAGGGTCGACTGCGCCCAGTCGATGGCCGAGGGCCGGTCGCCGGGCTCCCACTCGCGCAGGCCCGCGAGGTCGTGGCCGGGGCCGTGGACGAGGCTGGGGTGGATGCCCCCCATCAGCTCCTGCATGCGCCGCCGGATGACGAGCTCGACGTCCCGGATCTCCTCCCAGGACACGAGCGAGTCGTCGGCGTCGAGGCTCATGGCATCGGCACCCGGTCGACGATGGCGATCCCCAGGCCCCGGCTCGCCCCACGGGGCGTCGGCCGGAACGGGTCCTCGGCGTGGGCGCTCATGGCATCGGCACCCGATCGACCTGCGGCGACCCCCACGCGCCGGTCCGCCGCGTTGCGTTGAACGCGTCGTGAGCGTGGGCGCTCATGGAATCGGCACCCGGTCGACGATGTCCTCGATGACGTCGTCGACCCGCACGCCGCGGCCGGCCGCGTGGGGGGCGAGCCAGATGCGGTGGCCGAGCACGTAGGGGGCCAGGGCCTGCACGTCCTCGGGATAGACCTCGGCCCGTCGGCCCGACAGCAGGGCCCAGACCTTGACGAGGCGGCCCCAGCAGATGGTGGCGCGGGGCGAGCCCCCGAGGTCGACGAACTGCTCGACGAGGGGCGACGGCGAGTGCTGCCGCCACTCCGTCTCGGGGCTGTAGGGCCGGCTGGCCGCCACGAGCCGGCGGATGTACTTGCCGAGTGCCTCGTGCAGGAACACCTGCTCGCCGATTCGCGCCCGCAGCTCGAGCACCCGCGCCTTCGGCATGAGGCCGTCGAGGTGCACCTTCTTGAAGTCGAAGGCCACGAGCTTCTGCTCCTCCTCGGGGGGCAGGTAGCCGATGTTGACCATGATCGCGAACCGGTCGGTGGCCGCCTCCGACAGGGGGAAGGTGCCCTGGCCGAGCTCGATCGGGTTCATGGTGGCGATGGCGAAGCTGAAGGCGGGGAGCCGGTAGGTCTCCTTGCCGACGGTGACCGAGCGGTCCTGCAGGCCCTCGAGGAACGCGCTCTGCGACTTGAGGGGGATGCGGTTGATCTCGTCGAGCAGGATCACTTCGGCCGAGGCGAGGGGGCCGAACTCGGTCACGAACTCGCCCGTCGCGGGGTTGATCATCTGGAACCCGACGACCTCGGTCGGCTGCAGGTCGGCGCGGCCCTGCAGGCGCGCGAACCGGGCCCCGCTGATGGCCGCGAGAATGACCCCGAAGAACGTCTTGCCGACCCCGGGCACCCCGCGCAGCAGCAGGTTGCCGGCGTTGACTTGCCGCTGCTCCTCCTGGTCGTAGGTTGTGGGGATCTCGGCCAGCAGCACCATGTTGGCGAGGGCCTTCTCGCGCTCGTAGCCGACGAGGGCCTTGCCCCCCTCCGCGATGATGGCGTCGTGGAAGTCGACGGCGTCCTGCAGGTCGGCGTGCATGGGTCTCGGGCGGCGCGCGGCGGATGACGGCGTTGCGGGGGCGACGGTGATGGCTCCAGGCGGCCCAGGTCTCTCCGCCCCGGTATCCGTCGGGCAGCCGCGGTGGCGGCCGGGTTCCCCGGTCGCGGAACGAGAAGGTTTCGGCGTGCGGCGGCGGCTCGCGCCGGTAGCGCTCGCAAGGGAAACCTGGCGTCGTGGCCAGCCACCGCTGCGCGCCGGTCGCCTCTCCCCCGGTCGAGGCACCGGCGATTCGGCTGCCGCGTTCGGCGCCTATTCTACCGTGTCGCTTCTGGCAGTCCGTCGACCGGAGACCGGTCAGGCGGTCGCCGGGGCCGGCGGGGTGGGTTATGCTGAAAGCCTGTTGGTATGCGAGAGCTCCCGCGGTAGCGCGCTTCACTGTCGCGGCCTGGGAGAAGCGGAGTGGCTCCCCGTACAGTCGACCTGAGAAACGAGGAACGGGCAGAATGAAGGTCGCGGTTGAACGAGGGGCGAAGGTGGACGGCGAGCGCATCGCCGCTGAGCGGATCGCCGCCAGGCTGGCCCGCGTGCCTGCGGTCGTCGCCGTCCATGCGAGCGATTCCCAGGGGATGATCCGGATCTGGACCGTTCTCGTCGAAGACGACGACGCGACGCTCGACGCCGTGTTCCAGCGAGAGCTGGAGCTGCACGACGACTACGGGGAGAGGCTGGCGTCGGTCGAGTTCCACGTGGTGTCGCAGGAAGCTGCGCGCTCTCTCGCGCTGGGCGACGCGATCTACGAGCGTGCCCGTTGATGACGCAGACGCCGCAGGCATTTCTGGAGCAGGCCAGACACAATCGTCGCGTGGCCGAGGCGCTGCTGCAGGGCAATCCTCCGATCAGCCGCCAGTGGGCCATTACCTGCGTCTTCTACGCGGCCCTCCACCACGTCAATGCGCACGTCTCCAGCCACGGGCAGCCCGTGCCCGCCGATCACGGAGCCCGCGATCTCTGGGTCAGCCCGTCTACCCGGCCTACAGGTGGCTCAGGACTCGGAGCGAGGGGGCTCGGTACGGCATGCGCCAACCCGGCGAGCAGGAGCTCGAGGAGTCACGCCGGCGGGCCGATGCGATTGAGAGCTTCGTCGCGAGGCGCCTTCGCCGTGCCGTGCACTGACCCGCTACTCGGCTGGGGCGGGCTCCAGCAGCGGCTTGAGCCCGCCCCAGACGTCGGGGTCGAGCGCGAGCAGGGTCGCCAGGTACAGGTCGACGTCGGGCGCTTCGAAGCGCCCGCGCAGGCCGTCCACGGCCGGGGCGAGCCGGTCGCCCTCGAACGGCTCGGGCTCGTGACCCGGCGGAATCAGCCCGTCGTCGTTCGGGACCTCCAGCGCGTCGAGAAACGCGCCAAGCAGCGGCCTGCGGTGGGCGAGGTGCAGCGTGGTCAGCAGGGTCGAGGCCAGCGAGTTGTCCGGGCGGACGCGGCGCACGAAGTAGTCGACCCGCTTGTCGACCGGCAGCTTGCGGACCCCGGCGGGCCGGAAGCGCAGGGCGTCGGCGAGGGCCTGGTCCGCCTCGCGGCGGAGGTCCGGGTCGTCGTCGTACATCGCCCCGACCGCAAGACGTCGGACGGACTCGTCCAGGGCCGTCCACAGGCGGGCCGGCGTCAGCTTTTCCAACGGGAGGTTGTGCAGGAGAGACACGGTGCTGGGTGAAGACATCAGGCAGTCGGGCGACAGACGATTGGGTTCCCACGCAGTATGTTCTCGACACGCCCGGCCGGATCACCAGTTCTCGTCACCCCAGTCCGTGCCCGCCGCATCCAGCTCGGCCGCGGCCAGGAGCTGTTCCCGAGCCAGTGCCGGATCGGCGAACAACTCGTTCAGCCGGCGGGTGACGCCGGTGTCTCGTGGCCGATGGCGGTCATCGCGGTCCGGCCCCGCGCCGTTCCGCGCGCCGGCGCGTTCGCCCTTCCGGGTGTGACGCGAGACTCTCACCACGCGCTCTGGTCAGGGATCCGTCCGCCGCTCGGCGATGAACTCGCGGGCCATGCGGCGGGCGCTGTCGCGGATGGAGCGCACCGCCGCGTCGTTGGTGATGGTGGCCCGCGACACCCCGTCGATGTCCTCGCCGACGGTCATCGGGGCGAGCACGCTCTTGCCCCGGAACTGCTCGATGAACTCGGGGAGGTCGATCGAGAAGTAGCCGAACGGCTCGTCGTGGTACACCATGCTGACGTCGAGCAGCACGCCGCTCGGGGCCATGCCCACCAGCATCCAGATCTCGCCCTTGTAGCCGCGGACGTCCCGCGCGAAGTCGACGGTGAAGAACCCCAGGCCGACCAGGATCTCCTCGCCGTCGGGCCCCGTCCGGTAGCCGCGGTAGTGGGGCGTGCCGCGTTCGACGAAGCGGAACGTCTCGGCCCCGGGCAGCGCCTCGCGCAGGTACAGCTCGTAGCGCGGGATGTCGTCGGTGGCCCGCCACCGCTGCGCCAGGGTCGCGGCGGGCAGGCCGGCCAGCACGAGCGTCGCGGCCAGCCAGGCGGCCGGTTTCACGTCGTCTTCTCCCCGGGGTGAAGAACGCCGCCGGCCTTGACCGTCGCGGATCTCATTTCGCCGGATCGAGGGGCGCCGCGGCGGTTCGCCCGCCGAGGTCGTCGGTTCGCCAACCGTGGCCGATGAGCGCCGACATGAGGGTCTGGAGGGTCGCCTCGATGGCGTCGACCCGGCCCGCGAGCCGGTCTACCCGCCCGGAGAGCCGGTCGACCTTGCCGTTGAGGATGAGCACGCCCACGCCCGCCACCAGGGAACCGAGCGCACCGAGCACGGCAGCCACCGCTGTCAGCGCATCGACCATATCAGGAGTATACTCCGCCGGCCTCCGTGTATCGTGTTCCCCGCCGCCCCGGACAGCGGGCGGCGGGGGAACTCGGCGCCGGTTCCGCCCGGCGCCCGGCGTCACGACACGGCCCGCCCGTCGTCGCCTGCGGCTCCGCCGGGCGCCAACCGACCCTCCAGGAATCGGCGCGGGCTCCTGGCCGTCAGTCCGCAAGCGGGTGCGGCCGCAGCTGGAAGTGCACCATCTTGCTCGGCGTGCCCTGGCCGCCCTCGATGTGCCAGTTGAAGTTGCCGCCGTAGTTGGCCCAGAGGCCGCGGCCCTTCCAGCCCGCGTCCGGGTCGTCGATGCGGCCGTCGAGGCCCCGCGAGAAGAAGCCCAGCGGGTAGGGGATGCGCAGCACCACCCACTCGCCGGTGTCCGGCTGCAGCGCGAGCAGCGAGTCCGAGCCCGAGCCGTTCGCGATGGGGACGTTCTCGCCGAGCCCCAGGGTGTTGAACTGGTCCACCCAGTTGTAATAGTGGAAGTCGCCGCTCCCGGGGTCGTCGACCCCGTTCAACTGGGGGCCGGGGGTCGGGTAGAGGGTCCATCCCTCGGGGCAGTGCTGGCCCGTCGCCTCCGGCCCGTTCAGCACGGCGCACTTCGCGCGGTCGAAGCTCGCCATGTGGCCGCTCCCTGACAGCGCCGTCCAGATGACGCCGTTGCGGTCGACGTCGATGCCGCGCGGCGCGTGGCCGGTCAGGGCCGGGTCCACGTCGGGGTTCTCGATCGACGGCGGCTCGTAGACCTCGGCGATGCACGTCTCGGGCGGGTTGTCGCCGCGGTCGAGGCGCACGATGCGGCCCGGGAACGGCCCCGTCTCGGCCCCCCAGACGGTGTGGTCGACGGGGTTGGCGATGACCCCGTAGAAGCCGCCGCCGACGCGGGTGTCGCGGGTCGGGTCGACGTCGCCGCCGGGCTCGTTCCAGGGCCGCGTGATGCGCCCGTCGCCGTTGGTGTCGAGCACCTTGGGGCACCAGCCCTGGGCCGCCTTCTCGTCGCCGGTCTCGTCGTAGAGGCGGGTGTTTATCCACGACACCACGTTGCCGCTGCCGCTGAACCAGAGCGTGTCGTCGGGGTCCTCGCCGAACTGCAGGTGGTGGGTGCTGAAACAGGTGTCGAGGAGCGCGAACTCACCGGTGGCGGGGTCGTAGTACGACGCGTGGCGTCGTCCCGTGCGCGACATCGGGAACCACTGCGCCGACGGGTGGTCCGACCCCTCGCCGCACCACTCGGGGCCCTGCGCGCCCCGCACCGTCGAGGTCATCCACACCCGTCCCTTGCCGTCCATCATGGGGTTGTGCGGGTCGGCGAGCTCGTCGGGGTCGTTGCCCCACAGGATCTCGTCGCCGTAGTAGTAGGACGGCTGGAGCTGGGTCTGGGGGAACCGCGACACGATGGTCTCCGGATCGTCGCGCACGGGAATGACGATCTCGGTCGAGGTGTGGGCGTTCGGGTCGGTGACGACGAGGGTGCCGTGCCCGGCGTCGACCGAGTAGACGGGGCCGTTCGCGTTCACGCGCGGGTTGCGCTTGTCGGTCACGATCTCGTCGTGGATGTAGGCGGTCGGCCGCCCCCAGTCCCACATCGTCAGCACGAGGTTGCGCTCGACCCCCGCCGGCCGCGGCGGCACCGGGGGCAGCTCGCCGTCGGCGATGCGCTCGGTCCAGTCGGCGTACATCTGCAGGCCGCGCTCGCGGCCGAAGCGGTTCATCCCCGCGTTCATCGAGGCGCCGCGCTGGCCCGTCTGCACCCGGTGGTCCCAGGCCGCGAGGGCCGAGTCGAAGTCGTCGAGCTGGTCGATCTCGCGGGTGATGCGGTTGCCGAGCTGGTGGCAGAGCTGGCAGCCCTGCTTCATGCGGTCGACCCACCGCGCCTGGCTCGTCATCCCCGGCGAGATGCCGTTGCCGTCGGGGCCGGTGCCGGGGAACTCGCTCTCGTCGGGCACCTCGATCAGCGAGTACCAGTAGTTCGCGGGGTAGATCTGCGCCGCGTCGCGTGGGGTCGGGGCGATGACCGCGCGCAGGGCGACCTCGTCGCCGGGCCGCCCGGTGACCTTGTCGGAGTCCACGAGGCCGTAGCCGCGGACCCAGAGGTCGTAGGCGGCTTCGGGGAGCTGGGGCAGCAGGAAGCGTCCGTCGTCGCCGGTGACGACGATCTTGACGAACTTCGTCTGCAGGTCGTCGGTCTCGGCGATCACCCAGACGCCCGCCTCGGGGCCGTCGTCGCTGCGGACCACCCCGGTGATCACGCCGTCGTCCGCGAGTTGCCGGGCCGCCGGCCCGGTCGTCCAGGTCGCCAGGACCGCCAGCGTGCAGGCCGCCGCCGCGGCGCCGAGCGCGTGTCGCATGCTCATGTTCGTCCCCTTCGAGGTGGTCGACGGTCGACGTGTCGAATCGGTAACGGTACGCGCATCATAGCAGCCCGTGCGCAGGGCCCCGCTGTGTTCGGTCGGCGAGTGCACAGGGTGCGATGCGGGCGTCGCGAAGTACGGTGTCTTCCTGCCGGGTCCGGAGGATGTTCCGGCGCGGCGTCCTGCCTGGCCGCGTTCTCCCGACGGGCGGGGTGTCAGCCCGCGGCCGCCATGCCCGATGTGCTTTCTCGTCGCGTCTGGTCGGGCACGGCGTTCAGCCTGAGGTCGCCCGGCCGCCAGCCGGCGCGATCGGCGTCCGCCTGCGCCCTCGCGGGCGCGGTGCAACGCTGGGGTTTCTGCCACGGGCTGCCCGGCGGGCAGCCGGGCGGCGGGGAAGTGGGATCTCCCGGCCGGCTATAATCCCGAGGACCACAGGACACCGTTCCGGGAGGTTTCCATGCGCATCCGCTCCGCCGCCGCTCTCGTCCTGATCGCCGCCGTCGCCGCTCCCGCCCTGCTGCCGGCCCCGGCCGCCGCGGAGGAGCGGCTGGTGACCGTCGAGCGCTTCGTGCCCCACACGTCGACCGTGCCGGCCAACGAGGGCCAGCGGGTCGGCCTCTACCTGCGGGAGAAGGCGTCGGCCGAGGCGATGGCCCGGTTCGAGGCCGGCGCGGCCCCGGAGGGGCGCGTGGTGCTGTTCGTGCACGGCGGCTCGGTGCCGTCGGTGCCCGACTACGACCTCGACTACGAGGACTACAGCTGGATGGGCCATCTGGCCGAGGCGGGGTTCGACACCTTCGCGATGGACCACACCGGCTACGGCCGGTCTCCGCGCCCGAAGATGGACGACGCCTGCAACATGGGCGAGGCGGACCAGGCCATCGTGACGCCGCATCCGCTCTCGGCCCCGTGCGAGCCGAGCTACCCGTTCGGGTCGACCACGGTTCAGTCCGACTGGGACGAGATCGACACCGTCGTCGACTACATCCGCGAGCTGCGGGGGGTCGAGCGGGTGAGCCTCGTCGGGTGGTCGGCGGGCGGCACGCGCACCGGCGGCTACGCGGCGCGCCATCCGGAGAAGGTGGACAAGCTCTTCCTGTTCGCGCCGGGCTATCGCCCCGACGGGCCGTCCGAGGCGCCGGGCAAGCTGCCCGCCGCGGGCGTGCCGATGCGGCTGCAGACGCGCGACACCCTGATGCACGGCCGGTGGGAGGACAACGTCGCCTGCGAGAACCAGGTCGACCCCGGCATCCGGGCGGCCATCTGGCGGAGCATCCTGGCGTTCGACCCGCTGGGGTCGGTGTGGGGGCCGCCCGAGGGGGTCATGCGGGTGCGGGCCGGCAACCCGTCGTGGGGCTGGAACCGCGAGTACGCGGCGAAGGTCGCCGCGCCCACGATGATCGTGGTCGGCGCGCAGGACAACCCCGAAGCGCGCGGGGTGCTGCACGCGGACCTGACGGGGACCGACTCGCGCGTCCTCGTGACCATGGAGTGCGCGACCCACTTCGCCAACTGGGAGACCGCGCAGTACCGGTTCATGCACCGGGCGTCGCTCGAGTGGCTGTCGGAGGGGACCTTCCGGGGACACCGCAACGGCGTTTACCGGGTGGGCGTCGACGGGGCGGAGCCGACGGGCGAGTGATGGCGTTCACCATCGTTCGCGCCTCGCTTCTGACCCTGGCTCTGGCGGCTTTGGCGGCGTCCTCGTCCGCGCAGGAGTTGGTCTCCCCGGCGGACGAGGCCGCGCTGCGCCGGCTCATGCCCGAGGCCGACCACTTCGAGCTGCACGACCGGGGCACGCGGCACTTCCGGGCGTTCGCGGCGTCGGAGGCCGGCGCCGCCCCCCGGCTGATCGGCCTGGCTTTCTTCACCACCGATCTCGCCCCCCGCATCTATGCGTACAAGGGACGCATCACGAGCCTGGTGGCGATGGACCCCGGCGGCCGCCTGATCGGGGTCCGGGTGGTGCACCACTACGAGCCGTTCGGCTATTTCTCGATCGACCTGCCCGGCTTCGCCCCCCAGTTCGCGGGCAAGAGCATCCTCGAGCCGCTGGAGGTGGGCGGGGACATCGACGCCGTCTCGCGCGCCACGATCACCATGGAGGCGGCGACCCGCGCCATCCGACAGGGCGCGAGACGGCTCGCCCGCGACTTCCTCGCGGAGCAGAGCGCGGACCGTTGAGTGGTGGGTTCGGGA
Organism: Vicinamibacterales bacterium; assembly: GCA_965207675.1. Taxonomy (GTDB): domain Bacteria; phylum Acidobacteriota; class Vicinamibacteria; order Vicinamibacterales; family UBA8438; genus JAJEEA01. The sequence goes on along the minus strand of CBDBMY010000009.1, from coordinate 174,779 downwards.
CCCCGGCGCTACGCTACCGGCGCCGCGCCTCCGAGGCCCTCTCAGCCCCCGGCGACTCGGGCCTCCAGCCGGGTCATGCGCTGTTCGAGCGCGAGCAGGCCTTCGGCGATAAGGCGAATCTGGTGCTCCAGGCGTTCGGCGACCGCGTCGAAGTGCGCCCGCGTGCGTTCACCCTCGGCCTTCACCTCTTCCTTGGTGGCGAGCCCGGCGACCGCCTTCCGCAGCTCTTCCTTGGTGGCGAGCCCGGCGACCGCCTTCCGCAGCTCTTCCTTGGTGGCGAGCGGGGCGATTGCCTTCTGGAGGTCGTCCTTCGTCGCCAAGGTTGGCAGGATCTGCTCGATCCGATCGACGCGGCGACTCAGGTTCTCGACAACTTCTTCCATCGTCCGGCCGTCCACGGCAACCCTCCTTCGCCCGCCCTGGCTGCGATGAGGAGGCCGCCGTCCCGCGGGTGGGCATTCTATCATCGGTTCCATGGCCCGTACGTGAAGCAAGCAGCGTGCCACCCGTGATGTCGCGGCTCGGGGCCCGCGGCGGTCCGCCGCTCGAGGGCCGTTCCGCGGTCTCGGCCGGCGGGCGACGAACGTCCGATCCGTCCGGGTTGGCTCCGGCCGCGCCGGATGGGGCAGAATAGGGACGCGCCGTCCGCGACTGCCGCCGACGCGGCGTTCTGCCCGCATCCGCAGCCTTCGGGTGTCTCCATGACCTGTGGTTCTCCCCGCGTGATCGTTGCCGGCGCGGTGCTGCTCTTCGTGCTGGGCATCGTTCCGTCCGCGGCGGCCCAGCCGGCCCCGGCCGAGCCGCAGCCGCTGTCGCTGGACGACCTGGCCGCGCTCGACGCGCTGCTCGAGGAGGAGGCGGAGGAGAGCGCCGCGCTGCTCGATGCCGGCGCGGCCGTCGACGTAGCGGTCCTGGGGCTCTTCTTCGCGTTCGCGACGTACAGCTTCGTGAGGAAGGACGACCGACTGAAGGTCGTCAGCCTCGTGCTGGCCGTCGCCTACCTCGGGTTCGTCAAGGCGAGCCTGGTGTCGGTGGTCGACATCTTCGGGGCGATGCGCGGAACCCTGCCGGCGTGGACGGACGGGCAGGCCTACTACCTGCTCATCGCGTTCACGCTGGTCTCGACGGTGCTCTGGGGGCGCCTGTACTGCGGGCGCATCTGCGCGTTCGGGGCCCTCACCCAGCTCATGGACCGGGTGGTGCCGGCGCGCCTCCGCGTCGAGCCCCCCGCGTGGCTCGATCGACGTCTCATCTATCTCAAGTACGCCGTGCTCGGGGGCGCGGTCCTCTACGTCCTCGGGGGCGGGGACATCCTCGTGTACCGCTACATCGAGCCGTTCTGGATGTTCACCCTGAGCGGCAACGCGGTCATGTGGACGCTGCTCGCGCTGCTGCTCGTGGCGACGGTGTTCGTGCGAAACCTCTACTGCCGCTACCTGTGCGCAGTGGGGGCGGGCCTCGGGCTGCTGTCGAACCTCACCGTCTTCCGCATCAAGCGCTGGCGCGAGTGCGACACGTGCAAGCTCTGCGAGAAGACGTGCGAGTGGGGGGCCATCGACGGCCCGAAGATCCTCGTCACCGAGTGCGTGCGGTGCGACGACTGCGAGCGCCTCTACGCCGACGAGGACCGTTGCCCGCACTGGCTGATTCAGAAGCGCGCCGCCGCCCGCGCGGCCCGGGGGTGACGGGGGCGACGGGGTGAGGAGCGATTCCGTGAAGCCGATCGGTTCCTTCGTCAGCGCCGACTGGAACGGACTCGCCGACGCCGAGCGGGTGAGGAGCAATTCCGTGAAGCCGATCGGTTCTTTCGTCAGGCCTGGCGGCGCCGGCTCGTTGCGCCCGTCGCCGCCCTTCTCGAGCCCGGCGCAACGCGGGCGCGGCCTGCGGCCTGCCGGTGGCCGCCTCCCTGCCGCTCTGCTGACTGCGGCCCTCGCGGTCGCGACGGGCGCGGTCGCCGCCGGGCAGGGGCGGACGGTCTGGGACGGCGTCTACACCGCCGAGCAGGCGCGCCGCGGCGCCGAGGCCTACGAGCGGGCGTGCGCCGAGTGCCACGGAGCGGACCTCGGCGGCGGGGACATGGCGCCGGGCCTCGCCGGGGTGGAGTTCGTCTACAACTGGCACGGGTTCTCGGCCCGCGACCTCTTCGAGCGGGTGCGGGTCTCGATGCCCCCGGACCAGCCCAACCGCGTGAGCCGGCAGGACAAGGCCGACATCCTCGCGTTCATGCTCGAGGCGAACGGCATGCCCGCCGGAGACGCGGAGCTGGCGAGCCGGGCCGGCCCCCTCGGCGCGATCCAGTTCCTCGCCGAGCCGTAGTTCTTGCCGTAACCGGGGAGTTTTCACCGGCCGTGGAGCCCGGGTGCGTTCAGGTGTGCGTTCTGCGCCGCTTCGATGGCCTCTACCTTGCCTGCGAGGTGATCCTGCCCGCGCTGCAGACGATAGACGCCCATCGCGGCGTAAGCCGCGCAAGCCGCAGTCAGGACGTCAATCACGGTTTGCCAGTCCATATCTCGATCCACCGACAGTGCCGCTCGACGCAAGTCCCCACCACGGCGATCTGTCAGTCGGCGGCGGCCTCCCGGGGCGGGGGAGACTGAATCGCCTTGGCCGCCGCCCACAGGGCGCCGATCATCAGCAGCAGGATCATCATCCACCCCATCGCGCCGGTGAACATCGCCCGGCTGAACGCCTCCCAGGTGATGGGGAACTGGGTCAGCACCCCCCACCGCTCGGTCATCCAGTGCCAGCTCGTGTGGGCGACCAGCGTCGACAGCAGGATGGTGCCCACCTTCTCGGCCACGACGTGGCGGAAGAGCAGGTGCAGGGCCGGCACCATCACCGCCAGGACCAGGAGCTGGCCGAGCTCGACCCCGATGTTGAACGACAGCAGCGAGGTCAGGAGGTGCGAGCCCGCGAACTGCATGGTCTCGCGCAGGGCGAACGAGAACCCGAACCCGTGGACGAGCCCGAAGAGGAACGTGATGGTCCACCGGCGCTGCACGTTGGCCCCGAGGATGTTCTCGATCGCCATGTACACGATGGACATCGCGATGAGGGTCTCGACCATCGGCGGGAACCACAGCGCGTCGGGGGCGAGGTCGTAGGCCGAGGCGATCAGGGTCACGGAGTGGGCCACGGTGAACGCGGTCACGATGATGGCGAGGGGCTTGAACTTCCGGAACGGGATGACGAGGCAGGCGAGGAACAGCAGGTGGTCGGTGCCGTCGAGGATGTGCTCGAAGCCCATCGCCACGAACCGGAACGCGGCCTGGTGCCAACGGGGGTCGAGAGCCACGACGCCGGGATCGCCCCGCAGCTCGAACGCCCGCTCGGCTCCGCCCGGGGGCAGGAACCGCAGGACGGTGACGACTCGCAGGCCCATCCGCTCGAAGCTCGGGCGGATCGAGAAGTCCGACCGGTCGGACTGGATGTCGTAGTCGAAGAGGACGTCGAGCATCGCCTGCTGCCAGACGATCTGGGTGTCGGCGGGCAGCAGCGGTCCCTGGACGTCGGCGAGCGCCTCCTCCCAGGTCTCGAAGGAGCGGTTCGACGGCAGCGAGATCTTGATGGCGGTGATGGTCGGCTCGAGCAGGGGGGCGTCGTTCTCGAAGATGCGGACCTCCTGCCCCATCCACACCATGGCGGCGTCGGTGAACTCGTCCCGCTCGCGCGCCCGCTCGAAGTCGAGGTAGCCCGGCCCGTAGGTCGGGAACGCCATGTCGGACAGCGCCTCGAGGGGCACCCGCACGAGGAGGCGCAGGCGCTGCCCCTCGGGCTTGACGAAGGCCTGCACCGTCACGTCGCCGGGAATGTCGTGGGCCGACTGGGTGGCGGGCAGGGTCAGGAGCAGGCCGATGATGGCGAGGCCCCGTACGAGGAGCCCCCGGGGCATGCGCCGGGTCGATCCGGCGGCTCCGGCGCCGGCGGCGCCGGGTGTCGGGGCGCCGCGGTCGGGCCTCGGCGAGACGGTGTTGGGGGCGGAATCGCCCGGCACGGGGCGTTCACGGGCCGGCACGGAAAAGGTAGCGCAATTCATGAGGTTTACAAGTATACTGGCGACTCCCGGCCGGCGGGTCATGGCGCTCCCGGTTCGTACGGGCGGCCGCGATTGTCGTTCGGAGCGGCTCGGTTCGAGTTGCGGTTCTGTCGTACGCGTTGCGGGCCTGAAGGGCCCGAGCTACAGCAAGTAGCCGGCGCGGGTCGGCGCAGGGCGCCGGGTTCAAGGAGGAGTCTCGATGAATCGGAAGCAGCATCTTCTTTTCGCAGGCGCACTGGCGGCGGTGGCGCTGGTCGTGGTGGCCGCCACCGGCGCGCAGGAGCAGGGCGGCGGGAGCGCCGCGCTCTCGATGGATCCGAACGACGGCGTGCCGACGTTCGAGGTCGATCCGCTGTTTCCCAAGAACCTGCCCAACCACTGGCTGATGGGGCCGACCATCGGGGTCGACGTGGATGCCGACGACCACATCTGGGTCGTGCACCGGAACACCCCCGATCAGTTCGTGCTGAACACCGAGATCGGCATGACCACCGACCCGCCGGTCGCCGAGTGCTGCCAGCCCGGCCCGCCCGTCCTCGAGTTCGACCAGGAGGGGAACCTCCTCCAGGCCTGGGGCGGTCCCGGCACGGAGACCGGTGACTACTCCTGGCCCCTGTCGAACCACGGGATTGCCATCGACGGCATGAACAACGTGTGGATCGGCGGCAACGGCGGCACCGACTCGCACGTGGTGAAGTTCGACCACCAGGGCAACTTCCTGATGCAGGTCGGCGTTGCCGGCGCCCGCATGACCGGTCCCGTCAGCGAGCGCACGGGTCAGGCGACCCCGCAGCGCGACAGCCACGCCACCGACAGCTTCGGCCGTGTCGCCGAGATCGGCATCGACAACGAGGCGGGCGAGGCGTACTTCGCCGACGGCTACTTCAACCGCCGGGTCGCGGTCGTCGACCAGGACAGCGGCGAGGTCAAGCGCTTCTGGGGCGCCTACGGCAACGAGCCGGACGACAGCCTCGACCTCGGCCGCTACGAGCCCGGCGGCGATCCCGCCTCGCAGTTCCGCGGCCCCGTGCACTGCGCCGTGATCTCCGACGACGGCCTCGTCTACGTCTGCGACCGGGCTGAGGATCGCATCCAGATCTTCCAGAAGGACGGGACGTTCGTCTCCGAGCACATCGTGGCCCCGCTGACCCGCTCGCAGGGGTCGACCTGGGACCTCGCCTTCTCGCACGACGACGGGCAGCGCTGGATGTACCTGGCCGACGGCCAGAACATGAAGGTCTACATCATCCAGCGCGACACCATGGAGGTGCTGACCGCGTTCGGCGACGGCGGGCGCCAGCCCGGCATGTTCTTCGCCGTGCACAGCATCGCCACCGACTCGGACGGCAACATCTACACCACCGAGACCTACGAGGGGTCGCGGCTGCAGAAGTTCGTGTTCAAGGGCTACGGCCCGGTGCCGGAGGGCGCGGAAGGCATCAACAGCCAGGGCGTGCTCTGGCCGACCGGCAACTAGGGTGAGGCTGCGCGGCCTGACGGCCGCGTTGGGAGTTTCGCGACAGCGAAACTCCCAACGCCCGGCCCGATGGACGCGGCGCGACCCTGCGTCGCGTCGGGAGTTCGCCGGGGCGAGGCTCCAGGGTCCAGCGGGAACGTCGGGTCGGGTTTCGCTCGTGCGGAGCTCCGGTTGCGCGGCGCCCAGGGAGACGTTCGTGAGTGAGATGGCGAGGCCGGTCCCCGCGTCGCGCGGCGGGCCGGCCTTTCCTGTTGAGAGCGGCCGTTGCCGGCGATGTCCGATTACGGCCCGGGGAAGGGAGTCGACGATGCGTTGGTCTGGTGCGAAGGGAGCTCTGGTGTCGGGTGTCTGCGCCGCGGCGCTCGCGGCCGGCGGCTTCGGGGTCGCGGCGGCGCAGGAGGCGCTGACCGAGGAGACGTACGGTCCGACGATGAGCGAGATCCGACTCATCGTGGGCGATGCGGAGCTGCACACGGACGCGCGGTACTGGCCCGAGCTGGGGGAGGATCTCGACAAGCTGTTCCCCATGTTCCGCCAGATCGAGGCGTTCTGGACGGAGCGGGGCAACGACGACGCGGTGGCCAAGACCCTGACCACGATCGAGGCGCTCCGGGAGATCGGCCAGGCCGGCATCGCGATGGAGCAGGGCCGTGCGCGGTCCGGCATCAGGGCCCTGCGCGCCACGTGCCAGTCGTGCCACGACGCGCACCGGGAGGAGACCGCGGACGGCTACCGGATCAAGCCGGGGTCGTAGCGTCTGCGCCGTGAACGGTGCCGTCTCCCGCCGCCGACTGCCGGAGGATGGGTTGGACGGGGCGCCGCCGGCGACGATTTCCCCTCGGCCAGGGGCGAGCGCCGGGGAAGTTCTGCGCCAGCGAGGCTCCAACGGAACGCAGGGTGGTCTCGTGCGCCGAGCCGCAGGAGTTTCGTGTCAGCGGACTTCCTTCGCGACTGCAGGGTCGCGCGGCGGCAAGGTCGCGCGGCGGCACGCGATCGCGCGAGGGTAAGGGAGCCCGGGTCTTCCGGGAAAGGAGTCGATGATGCGACGACCGTTCTTGCGTACGGTGTCGGCGGCCGCGGCGTTCGGTATGGTGCTGGGTGCGGCGGCGTTCTCCGACGCCCAGGGTGCGAAGCGGGGACAGGTCACCGACGAGTGGGACAACCCGCTCCAGGGCGTCAACGTGATCGCCGACCCCGCCGGCGCCGACGGGACGCAGCAGACCACGACGACCGACGGCGGCGGCAACTTCTCGTTCATCGGACTGGGGTCGGGAGACTGGCAGTTCACCGTTCTCCTCAACGGCTACCAGGGCCTGGCGCAGGTCGCCAACGTTCGCCGGACCGGGCAGACCCGCCCGCTGCGCTTCGAGATGCCGGCCACCCCCCCGGGGGGCCGTTTCCGCGAGCGCACGGAGTTCCGGGCCGAGGGCGGCACCCCGAGGTTCCGCTTCGAGGACGACGAGCGGTTCGAGTTCGAGGACGAGGACGGCGAGGGCGAGGGCACCTACGGCATCGTCGGCCTCACCGCGGTCCTCACCGTGCGCGAGTACGACGGACCGGACGACAGGTTCGGCGTCCAGACCCCCGTGATGGTCGAGTTCCCTAGCGACCAGTTCCTGTCGATGACCTACAACGGTGTGCAGCTCCAGAAGCGGTAGCAGCGTTGGAGGAGGCGCCGGGGCCGGCGTGACCGTGTTCGCGGCGCGGCGCCGCGTTGCGTGGCTGGCGCTGGCTGCCTGGGGGGCGGTTGCCTCGACCGCCGCCGCCGAGGTCATCCGGCTCGACATCACGTCGCGGGAGCGGTTCGGCGTGGAGGTCGAGTCGAGGGTCGGCGCCTACGAGCGGATGCGGGGGCGCGTCGTCTACGCCCTCGATGCGGACGCTGCCGCCAACCGGGGCATCGTCGATCTCGACCTCGCGCTCACCGACGAGCGGGGCCGCGTCCAGTTCTACGGCGACGTCGAGATCATCGCGCCGGTCGACCGCACCCTCGCCCGACCCACCATCCTCTACGTCGTGAACAACCGGGGGCGCCGGACGTGGGGCGGGGAGCCGTTCTTCCTCGAGCGCGGCTACGTCACCGTGTCGAGCGGCTGGATCGCCCAGGTGCCGGTGACCCCGGACCTGCTCCGGCTCGAGGCGCCGGTGGCCTATGACGCCGACGACCTGATCCCGGTCGTCGGGACGGTCCGGGCCGAGCTGTCGACGGACGCCGCGACCGACCGCCTCCCCGTCGGCGACCGGAACCAGCTCGCCTTCGAGCCGCTGATCATCGGCCTGCCCGCCGCGACCCTGACCCGCCGGCTGCGAGAGCGGGACCCCCGCGAGCCGGTGCCGCGCGACCGGTGGCGGCTCGGGGCCCGCTACGACGGACGCGACGAGGGGAGCGGCCTCGTCGAGCTGGAGATGGCCCTCGCCGGCGGCTTCGAGCCCGGGTTCATCTACGAGCTCATCTACGAGGCGCGGGGATCGGTGGTCCAGGGCGCCGGCTTCGCGGCCATCCGCGACCTCGTCTCCTTCCTCAAGCACGACCGCTCGGACATGAACCCCCTGCGGCGGCCCGACGGGGCGCCGCTCGCCGAACGGGTCATCGGCCAGGGGCGGTCGCAGAGCGGCCGGGCCCTGCGGACGTTCCTCTACGAGGGCTTCAATGCCGACGAGCGGGGCCGGCGCGTGTTCGACGGCGTCATGCCGACGGTGGCCGGCGCGGGTCGCGGGTTCTTCAACCACCGCTTCGCGTCGCCGACCCGCACCGCCACCCAGCACCTCGGCCACCTCTACCCGGTCGACCACTTCCCGTTCACCTACGGCGACGAGACCGATCCCTTCACCGGCCGGACCGACGGGCTGTTGCGCCGCGCGCGGGAGAGCGGGACGGTACCGCGGGTCATGCACCTCGACACGTCCTCGGAGTACTGGCACCGTAGCGGCTCGCTGGTGGTCACCGATCCCCTCGGCCAGCGTGACACCGTGCTCCCGCCCGAGGTGCGGGTCTACGTGGTGGGCGGCGCTCAGCACCGTCCGGCCCGCGCCCCGTCCGACCGCGGGCAACTGCCGGTGAACCCGAACGACTATGCGCCGCTGCGCGAGGCGCTGTTCCTGGCTCTCGATCGGTGGGTGACCGAGGGGGTCGAGCCTCCGCCGAGCGTGCATCCCCGCATTGCGGACGGGACGCTGGCGGGATGGGCGGCGTCGGACGCGGGATGGCGGGCCCTGCCCGGCGTCTCGTACCCGACGGTCATCCAGCAGCCGGAACGGCTCGACTACGGGGGACAGTTCGAGAGCCTGCGCCGCATCGACCTCCATCCGCCCCGCCGGACGGGGGAGCGCTACGGGGTGCGGGTGCCCGCCCTCGACGCCGACAACAACGAGCGGGGGGCTCTGCGGCTCCCGCGCGTCGGGGCGCCGGTGGCGACGTACACCGGCTGGAACCTGCGCAACCCCGTGATCGGCGCCCCCACCGAGCTGCTCGATCTGCAGGGGGGGCGGATTCCGTTCCCCGTCACGGCCCAGGAACGGGAGCGGACGGGCGACCCGCGCCGCGCGGTGACGGAGCGGTACGCGGGCTTCGACGACTACCGGGGCCGCTACCTGGCGGAGGCCGAGCCGTTGATCTCCGGCGGCTACCTGCTGCCCGAGCACCGCGCCGCGCTGGAGGCGGTCGCCGAGGAGCATCGGTCGCTCTTCGCGCCGTGAGCGGCCCTCATCGGGAGACTGAGCACATGTACGAACGAGTGACGCGAACAGCGCGATGGACGTGTTTTTTCCTGGTGCTGCTGGCGGCTGGGTCGGTTGCGGTCGCACAGGACCTGCCGACCGCACCGCCCGCCCAGCTCGGCCTGGATCCGGACCGGCTGGAGCGCATCGTGACCCTCGTCGAGGAGGCGGTGAACCGGGAGGAGGTTGCCGGGGCGGTCACCCTGGTCGCCCGCCTCGGCCGCGTCGGACACCTCGAGGCGGTCGGCTGGCGCGACGTCGAGCGGCGTGCCCCGATGGAGACCGATACCCTGTTCCGCATCGCCTCGATGACCAAGGCGGTCACCAGCGTGGCGGCGATGCAGCTCTACGAGTCGGGCGCGCTGATGCTGGACGATCCCGTCTCGCGGTATCTGCCGGCGTTCGCGTCGGTCGAGGTGCTCGTACCCGCCGGCGGGCTCGCCCCGCCCGCCCGGCCCGTCACCATCCGGCATCTGCTGACCCACACTTCCGGGCTCAGCTACCGCTTTCTCGCGCCCCCGCAGCTCGCGACGCGCTACATCGAGGCCGGCATCACCGACGGGCTCGCGCAGGCGCCCGGCACGGTGGGGGAGATGGTGGACCGGCTGGCGACGCTGCCCCTGCTGCATCAGCCGGGGGCGCGGTTCACCTACAGCCTCGGGGTCGACGTGCTGGGGCGGGTCGTCGAGGTCGTCAGCGGCCGGTCGCTCGCCGACTACATGCGGGACGAGATCTTCGAGCCGCTGGGCATGGTCGACACCGGCTTCTTCCGCGACCCCGGCGACGCGGACCGCTACGCCGCCGTCTACGCGCCGGGTGCCGACGGCCTCGTCGAGGTGCCGGCCGAACCGGTGACGAGCCCCGACGGTCGCACCGTCTACTCGGCCGGATACCCCTACGACGGCCCCCGGACCTACCACTCGGGCGGCGCCGGGCTCACCTCGACCATCTCCGACTACGCGCGCTTCCTCCTCGCGCTCCTCAACGGCGGCGAGCTCGACGGCGCCCGCATCCTGGGGCGCCGCACCGTGCAGCTCATGACCCGCGACCACCTGGCCGGGCTCGGGGTGCCCGACACCGGCCAGCGCTTCGGGCTCGGGTTCGCCATCTCGGGCGACCCCGGCGTGACCGGCGGCCCCCGGTCGGAGGGGGCGTTCGGCTGGCTGGGCTTCTTCAACACGGTCTATTGGGTCGATCCGCAGGAGCAGCTGGTGGCGATCATCATGACCCAGCTCTATCCCAACAACCGGTCGCGGCTGACGGACCGCTTCGAGGTGGCGGTCTACAGCGCCATCGTCAACTGAGGGCGGGCGGGGCGCTCGGGTCCCGGCACCCGGCTGACGTGCAAGCCCGCCGCCGCCGGTTCCGTCAGGGGGGTGGAGGGCGCTGCCGGCCGGGGCAGCCGCCGTGCGCGTTTCCGCGGGGCTGTCATTGCCGGTTTCGGTACGGGTGAGCGCGCCGTCCGCACATCCGCAGGCGTGGCCGCGACAGCCGGCTCGCAATCCCGGCGGCGGCCGGAGGACATTCGCGGTACCATACCGGCGTGGACGACGGCACCCACGGGGCAGGCGCGATCTACGGGCGGAAGACCATCCAGCAGCTGGCGCGCGGCCTCGACGTCGAGCTGCGCGACGTGTCCCGGGCGGCGCGGCGGGTGCTCGGCCTGGATTCCGCCAGCGCGCGCGACCGCCGTTTCATGCTGTCGTCCACCCAATGCCGGCAGGTGGCCGACGCGCTCGGCAGGAAGCCGCAGCCGTCGCTGCTCGGTGTCGCCGAGGTCGACGACGCTCCTCCGCCCCGAACGCCCGGTCGAGGGCGGCTGCGATTCCCGTCCGACCCCCCGGCCGACCCTGCCGACCTGAAGCTTCGGGATCTGCGTCACGGGCTCTGGGTGCATCCGGAGGTCTCCGATCGCCTGCGCGAGTGGACGCACCTCTACAAGCGGCTGGGCATCGTGCTCCAGCATCTCGCCGCGCACGGCCGGTCGACCGTGGTCAAGGGGTGCCGGGACGCGAACCGCGGCTGGCGTCGATCGCCGCTGGGCGGCAACAACGGGATGCAGTACTACCTGTGGTGGACGCCGTGCGGCAGCTCGGCCACGGGGACGCTCGACCTCCCGGATCGCGCCATCCTGGTGCGGGACGTCCGACATCACGACGACCACTCCCCGCTGGAAGCCGGAGGTCTCGGCGACTACCTGCCGCTGACGTCGCCCGAGCATCTGAACGGGGACATCGCCGGTTCTCCGTGGACCGACGAGCAGATCGACTTCGTCGAGGACGCCAGCCCGGTCCGCGTGATCCTCGGCCGGCCCGGGTCAGGAAAGACGACGGTGCTCTGGAAGGCGGTGGAGGCGCGCAGCCGCCAGCGCGTGCTGTATCTCACGTGGTCGAGCGCGCTCACGCGCCACGCCGAGGAGCGCTTCGCGTCGTTCGCGCCGGCCGACGCCGAGGTGATCGCCCGCGACTTCACGACGTTTCTCGGCGAGGTCTCGGGCGCCGACGTCGAGCGGCGGCCGTTGAGCTCCAGCCGCGCGAGGTTCGACCAGGTGCTCACGCGGCTCGGGCGCGACATGGCGGGACCCTGGGCGCGGCGGCAGCACGCCCTGCACGCCGAGCTGCGCGCGGTCTACTTCGGCGGAGCGGTTCCCGGCGACAACGGATGCGTTACCGATCACGGCATCGCCTGCCTGAGCGACGAGGCCTATGGCGCGCTGCGGGGCGACGACGGCCTCGGCGGCGCCGCCGGCGTCGGCGCCAAGGCGGCCAAGGCCCTGCTGAAGGTCGCGCAGCGCCTCGCGCGGGACCGCGAACGGGTCGGATCGGTCTTCCCCGAGCTGGTCGCGGCGACGCGGGCCATCGAACGGCTGCGCCGCGACGAGGTCCCGGAGGGGTTCGCCGACTTCGATCGGGTCGTGGTCGACGAGGTTCAGGACCTGACGCTGCTCGAGACCGCGGTGGTGGTGGAGCTCTGCCGCGCGGTCGCGCGGTCGCGCGGGCGCGCGCCGTGGCTGCTGATGGCGGGCGACGCCGGGCAGACCGTGCGGCCGACGGGGTTCGAGTGGGCGCCCCTGAACGACCTGCTGGCGGAGCGGCTGCGCCGGCCGGAGAGGTTCCATCTCGACGAGCACCTGCGCTGCCCGAGCCGCATCGCGGAGGTCGTCGACCGGGCCTCGCGGCGCTACGCCGACATCGAGAAGGAGGCGCGCCCCACGAGCCAGCGGCGCCAGCGGGGGGGCGAGCACGTCGACGCGCACCTCGTGCACGTGCACCTCCCGGCGCGGGCCGAGGCGGTCCGCCTGCTGGAGGGGCTCGACGACACCGACGACGTGGTCGTCGTGTCGCCGCGGGACGACCCGCCCGACTGGGTGCCGGCCGGGCTGCGCGGCGTCGTGCTCACGCCCGAGGAGACCAAGGGGCTGGAGTACCAATCGGTCTGCGTCCTCGACCCGGGGCGCCTGCTCTGGAGCCTGAGGCCGGAGAACGCGTCGTACGGGCTCGACGCCGAGCTCGACCAGCCGGCGCGACGGACCGCCATCGACCATCTGCGCGTGACGCTGAGTCGGGCGACGGAGACGCTGGTGTTCGTGGACGCCGAGGCCGGCGACGACGAGCTGCGCGAGAGCCGCGAGCTGCTGGGCGACCCGGCGCCGTACAGCGCCGAGGACCTGCTCGACCATCTCGCCAACGCCGATGCCTCGGCCGAGGAGCGGGTGCTGGCGCGGACCGGCGACGCCCGCGCCCTGATCGACTCGGCCCCGCGCCGGGCCTGGCAGCGGGCCTGTCAGGCGGTGCGCCTGCTCGGAGAGCCGGACCTGCCGAACGGCGTGTCGGACCCCGTCGTCCGCCGCGACGCCCGGTCCACCCTGCTCGCGACGGCGGCGCGGCTCCTCGTCGACGGCGTGCCCGAGGGGGTGCAGCGCCGGGACGTGGTGCTCACGGCGCTGGCGGTCGCGCGGACGGAGGAGGTGCCGGGGGACGCCGCCGCGCGAGCGGACGAGGATGCCGGCGGCGAGCGTACCGCGGGGGGCGGCGGCCCCGGCCGGGCGGCGCTGACCGCGGTGTCGGTGCACGAGGCCATCGCGTTCCGCGCGCTGGAGCACTGGTCGGGCGACCGGGGGGCGCCGCCCTTCGACCTGCTCGAGTCCGCCCGCGAGCTCGACGTCGTGTCGGGGGGCGGCGGCGACTGGCTGCGGGCGGCGTTGCTGTCGGCGGCCCAGGCCCTGCGCGACGCGTTGGGCGCCACCGCCGCCGACCCGGCGTCGGCCTCGGCGTTCACGGGGGCCGACGTCGAGGAGTGGCTGCGGCTGACGGGCTACGCCGGGGATGCGGCGGCCCGGGCTCACGCCCTGCGGGGCAGGGCGTTCGACGCGCTGCTCAAGGGGCGCGGCGCAGACGAGCCGCGGTCGGCGCGGCGGACGCGGCTGGGGCGGGCCGAGGCGATGCTGGAGTCGATTGCCCCCGACCCGGTGCGGCTCGGCCGGCTGCGCGAGGCGCAGGGGCGGCCCGACGACGCGGTGGCCGCGTACGAGCGCGCGGGCCGGCCCACCGACGTGTTGCGGGTGCTGCGGAACTCCGGCCGGTGGGAGCGGGCGGCGGAGCTGGCGGACGGCGAGACGCGGGCCGATCTCGACTGGCTGCTCGCGCTGAAGGCGCTCGTCGAGCGCCGGCCGCCGCAGCAGAACCGGCGTCTGCGCAACGCCGAGCGCGATCGTCTCGAGAAGCTGCTCGACGAGATTCAGAAGCGGCCGCCCAGGAAGTCCATGAGCGGGGGCGGCTGACGTCGGTCGTCTGCCGGCGCTCCAACCGATCGCCGGCGCTCTGTTCGAGGTGAAAAGCCGATGCTCCGAGTGAACGACGGTGGGATGGTGCAGGTGGGTGTCGTGGCGGTCTGCGTGCTGACGGCCACCGCGGCGTTCGGAGGCGGGCAGCAGGTCGGGGGCGACCCGGCCGGGTTCTGGCCGGAGTGGCGCGGGCCCCTGCACAGCGGGGTCGCGCCGGCGGGGGACCCGCCCGTCACGTGGAGCGAGTCGTCGAACGTGCGCTGGAAGGTCGCTCTGCCGGGCCTGGGCTCGGCGACGCCGGTCATCTGGGGCGACCGGCTGTTCGTCCTGACCGCGGCGCCGACCGGCGAGCGGGCGAGCTCGGGGCCGGGGTTCTTCTCCCGCCTCGCCGACCGGTTCATGCGCCGGACGTCGGCGACCGGCGTGCAGCAGTTCGTCGTCCTCGCCATCGACCGGCGCGACGGCAGCGTGCTGTGGGAGCGCGTGGCCCGCGAGGTGGCCCCGCATCAGGGCCGGCACGGCACCAACACCTGGGCGTCGCCGTCGGCGGTCACGGACGGTGAGGTGGTCTGCGCGTCCTTCGGGTCCATCGGGCTGTACTGCTACGACCTCGACGGGCGCCTCCTCTGGGAGGCCGACCTCGGCGACATGCGGACGAGGCTGGGCTTCGGCGAGGGGGCGTCGCCGACCCTCCACGGCGACCTCCTCATCGTACCCTGGGACCATCAGGGCCAGTCGTTCATCGCCGCGTTCGACAAGCGGACGGGACGCGAACGCTGGCGGACGTCCCGCGACGAGGAGACCTCGTGGAGCACCCCGCTCGTGATCGAGGGCGAGGACGGCGCCCAGGTGGTGACGAGCGCGACCGAGGCCGTCCGCGGCTACGACGCGGCCACCGGCGAGCTGCTCTGGTGGGACCGGGGGGTGACCGAGAACGCCATCCCCACCCCGGTGTCGGCCGGCGGGCTGGTCTTCGTCACCAGCGGCTACCGCGGCAGCCGGCTCGCCGCCATCGACCTGTCGGCGGCGGCCGGCGACATCCGCGGGTCGGACGCGGTGGTGTGGTCGGTGGACCGCGACACCCCCTACGTGCCCTCGCCGCTCCTGCTCGACGGCCAGCTCTACGTCCTCAAGAGCAACTCGGGGGTGCTGACCGCCTACGACGCGGCCACCGGCGCGCGGCGCTACGGGCCCGAGCGGCTGCGCGGCATCCGCAACGTCTACGCGTCGCCGGTGGCGGCGGGGGGGCGGCTGTACGTGACGAGCCGCGAGGGGGCGACCGCGGTGCTGCGGGCGGGGCCGCAGTTCGAGGTGCTCGCCGTCAACACGCTCGACGACGGCTTCGACGCCTCGCCGGCCATCGCCGGCGACGAGATCTACCTGCGGGGACGGCAGTTTCTGTATGCCGTCGCCGCGGACTGACCAGCGGACGGGCGACACGTGAGAATCACCAGCATCACGGCCGGCGCGAGCGGCATGTACTGCGGAAGCTGCATCCGCGACAATGCGCTCGCGGCGGCCCTTACCCGCCGCGGGCACGACGTCACCCTGCTGCCCCTCTACACGCCGACCCGCACCGACGAGGAGAACGTCAGCCGGAAGCGCGTCTTCTTCAGCGGCATCAGCGTCTACCTGGAGGAGTACGTCTCCCTGTTCCGCTGGACGCCGTGGCTGCTCGACCGGCTCTGGGAGTCGCCGTGGCTGCTCAGGCTCGTCTCGGGCCGCATGAAGACCGACCCCGGGCAGCTCGGCGGGCTGACGGTGTCGATGCTCGAGGGGACGCACGGGCATCAGCGCAAGGAGTTCGACAAGCTCGTCCACTGGCTGCGCGACCAGCCCCGCCCCGACGTCGTCGACATCTCGAACTCGATGCTCATCGGCATCGCCGAGCCTCTCCGGCAGGCCCTCGGGTGCCCCGTCAACTGCACCCTGCAGGGCGAGAACATCTTCCTGAACCACCTGCCCGAGCCGTACCGCTCGCGCGCGGTGGCCCTCATCCGCGAGCAGGTCGCGCACGTCGACTCGTTCGTCGCGGTCAGCGACTACTACGCCGGGTGCATGAGCCGCTTTCTCGAGATTCCCGGGGCGAAGATGCACGTCGTGCCGCTGGGGGTCGACGTCGACCGCTTCCGGCCGGGTGACGGCGCGACCGGCGGCCCCCTGACCATCGGCTACTTCGGCCGCATCGCCCCCGAGAAGGGGATCCACCGGCTGTGCGACGCCTTCGCGGCGCTGCGCGGGCGGGGAGAGATCGACGGGTGCCGGGTCGAGCTCGCCGGCTATCTCGGTCCCGAGCACACGGACTACTGGCGGAAGATCGAGAGCGGGATCGCCGGCCGGGACCTCTCGGCGGACATCCACTACCGCGGCGAGCTCGAGCTGGGCGAGAAGGTCGCGTTCATGCAGGGCCTCGACCTGTTCGTGGTGCCGGCCGAGTACGACGACCCCAAGGGACTGTCGCTCATCGAGGCGATGGCCTGCGGCGTGCCGGTGGTGGCGCCGCGCCGCGGCACCTACACCGAGCTCGTCGAGCGCACCGGCGGCGGGGTGCTGGTCGAGCCCGAGGACGCCGCTACGCTGGAGCAGGCCCTCGCCGCGCTCGCCGCCGACCCCGAGCGGCGGTCCGAGCTGGGGCGGCGCGCGGCCGAGGGGGTGCGGGCACGCTACAGCACCGACGAGATGACCACCCGCGCCCTCGACGTCTACGCGCGGTTGACGGCGTGAGCAGCAGGGTGACGAACGTCCGGCGCGAGGGGCGAGCCGGTCGAGCGGGCAGAGAGAGCCTCGGACCGGCGAGGATGACGTCGAGCTGGCCGGCGCGAAGAGGCGCCGATCGAGCGGGTCCGCCTCATCCTCGATGACGTTTCCCGCGCCGAGCGCGGCCGGCCGTGCGGGGCGCGGAGCGACGGAGGGAGCGAGAGAATGATGTCGAGATGCCTGTCGATCCTGTCGGCGGTGCTGATTGCCGCCGGCGCCCTGTCCTGTTCCGGCGGCGAGCCCGCGGGTGAGGCCGATGCCGGCGCGGCCGAGGCGGGCCTCGCATCGCCCCGCCTCTACATCTTCGACTGCGGACATCTGCGGGTCGGCGATCCCGGACGCTTCTCGCTGACCATGGACGAGGTGTCGACCCTCGAGCTCTCCGTGCCGTGCTACCTCATCGAGCACGCCGAGGGCAGCCTGCTGTGGGACGCGGGCCTCTCGGACGCCCTCGCCGGCCAGGACGCGAGCCCCCAGTCGAGCGGCAGCGTCGCCACCGTCACCACCACCCTGCGGGCGCAGCTCGCCGAGCTCGGCTACGAGCCGTCCGACGTCACCTACATCGCCATGTCCCACCTGCACTACGACCACGCCGGCAACGCCAACGACTTCGCGGCGTCGACCTGGCTCGTGCAGCGCCCCGAGCACGAGGCCGCGTTCAGCGAGGACCCCGCCGCGTACCGCTTCGACCCGCAGTACTACGGCGCCCTCGAGACGGCCGAGACGCTGATTCTCGACGGCGACCACGACGTCTTCGGCGACGGCGCCGTCGTCATCAAGTCGGCCCCCGGCCACACCCCCGGCCACCAGGTGCTCTTCGTCGACCTCGCCGAGTACGGCCCCGTGGTCCTCAGCGGCGACCTCTACCACTTCCCCGAGAGCCGATCGCTGAAGCGCGTCCCCACGTTCAACTTCGACGCCGAGATGACCCTCGAGGCGATGGACCGGGTCGAGGACTTCCTGATCGAGACCGGCGCCCGGCTCTGGATAGAGCACGACATCGCCGAGAACGCGCTGCTGGAGAAGTCGCCGGCGTACTACGAGTAGGCCGGGGAGAGTTCCCCCGAGTGACCACCCACGCGCGGGATCCGATCGCAGCGGCAATGGTCTGGAAACGCCCGGCCCGAAGAGGCGCGAGGGTCGTGGTCGAGTTCGTGGCGGCGTGTGCTCAGGTGCCCTGGTCGCGTTGGATGAAGCCCAGAAAGGCCTTGCCCAGTTCCGTTGTGCGGCTGTCCTGAAGCCCTGTCATCATGGTGTGTAGACCGTCTGTATTCACCAGTCCCCGCTGGTACAGGTCCTTCCAGATTTGCTCGTATATCTCGCGCTGGCCTTGGAGGGCCGGAAACGCTTCCACCAGCACGTGCGATAGGCCACCCATGTACAGCTTTGGAAAAGCTCGTTGCGCGCGCTCAAACCAATCGACCGGGTTGTCAAACAGTGCGAGAATACCCAGATGCTCCAGAGTGAACTCATCAACGTAGCGCAAGAACATATGGCGACGCATGTTGTCGAGGGTGGTACCGATCGCCGTGTTCATGATTGCATTGCGAAGAGCGGCCCGCTTTTCTTCCTGGTGATTCCGGAGTGCAATGTGCGTTGCATGCAGGACGGTGTCGATGAAGGCATCGCTATTCCCGAGCGAATCCAGGTCCAGACCTTCCTGGCGGAGTTTCTCAAGCGCCAAGCCTACCGATTGCATCCACTCATCGCGACGACGCTCCAATGGTGGCTGAACCAGGGCGGCAAAAAGTTCCGCTGCTGGACCTCCGACCACGGGAATTGCAGACGTCACTACCTTGACGAGCGAATGAGCGGCATCGCGCGCGTTCCTCGATGGCGGTTCGAGCGAGTTGGGATTCGCAACACCATTACTTTGAGTGGTCATGGCTACTCTTGCGTGCCAACTGGCGAAGCGCCAGCACCCGGATCTGCCGCCCGGCTCGGAGGCGTTCATCATTGGTGAGGAACGTCTCGCAGCCGTGAACGAGCGCGGTCGCCACGTGCAGGGCGTCCATGGAGCGCAGGCCGAAATCGGCCCTGAGATGAACGGAACGGAGGATCACCCGGCGATCAACCGGTACCAGCGTGATGCGGGGCGTTCGCTGCACCAGGTCAAGATAGCGGGCGATCAACTCACGGCGACCTTCCCTGACGGGGCGGGGCAGGAGTTCGGCGAGAATCAACTCGCTGGCGATCACGGCGATGCCTCGGCGGTCGATTTCGTTCGACAACTCGGTCATCACCTGTCGGTACGGCTCGACACCTTCGAACAGGTAGATGTAGAGATTGGTGTCGAGGTAGACGCGGCTGCCGGGTATAGCGTCCCGCAGCGTCATTCGGTGCGACCGGCGACGATTTCGGCGTCAATATCGTCGACGGACTCATAGAGTCCGGACGCAGCGTCGAGCAGATCCGACATCGTGTAGGTCCGGCCGCGGTCGTGCAGCTCCTGGGCGGTGATGACGACGCGATCCTGATCGGCTTCGACACGCACGATATCGCCTTCCTTGAAGCCGACAGCGGCTACGACGCTGGCCGGTAGGGTGATCTGGTTCTTCGCGCGGAGTCTCGTGATCTGCATCGATCTCGTGTCCGTTCGGCAGTCGGAAAGTACAACAATCTTACTACATCGGATCGGGTGCGTCCAGAATCCGTAAGGCGGCGAGTCAAGGCGGAAGGGGCGGGGTGATGGGGGCGCGGGAACCGGCACTGGGAACGTGGGCTCCATCGTGTCATTCAGTGATCGTCAGGTAGCCGGTCTGGAAGAGCAGCGCCTCGGGGGCGATGTCGTTCACGTCGAAGGCGGACAGAAGCTCGTCGCCAGCGCGCATGCCGTCGAGCTCCGTCGAGGCGAAGCCGCGCGCGAGCAGCGTGTCCACGAGGAACGTCGGGGTGCCGGTCTCGAACCACCAAGCCCCGAAGCGTCGCTGGCGAAAAGCAGCAGCACGTCGAAGGGGTTGTAGACCTTCTCCTCCCCGAGCCAGCCGTAGCCGTCGTACCACTCGCGTATCCGGTCGCGGTTGAGGCCCGGCAGCTCCGGCGCGAACACCTCGTCGAGGTCTGCGTCGGTGTAGCCGCAGATGGTCGAGTACTCGGGCTCGAGGGTGATGTCGACGAGGTTGTTCAGGCCCGAGAACAGGCTGACCTTGGAGAACTTGCTCACACCTGTCAGCAGGGTGAACTTGACATGCGCGTCGGCGAACTTGATGGTCGAATACAGCCCGTGCAGGTAATCGCGGTTCGCCCGGGCGACCTCCGGTTTTCCAGCGCGTCGAGAATCGGCTTGTCGTACTCGTCGACCAGCACGACGACGCGCTGGCCGGCGCGTTCGCGCAACGCCGCGAGGAGATGGCGGAAGCGCTCCGGTGCGGTGGCGTGGTGCGCACCGACGCCTGTCGGCGGTTCGATGGCGGCCAGCTCTTCGATGGCGGCCAACTGTGTCATCAGGTTCGTATGCAGGTAGCCCGGCTCGGCGAAGTGGCCGCTGCTGAAGTCGAGGCGCAGCACGGGATGGCGCACCGACCAGTCCCAGCCGTCGTGGACCTCCAGCCCGACGAACAGCGCCTCGTTGCCCTCGAACAGCTCCTTCAGCGTGTCCAGGAAGAGGCTCTTGCCGAAGCGCCGGGGTCGCGACAGGAAGTAGTGCTTGCCCTCGTCCACGAGGCGGGGGACGAACGCGGTCTTGTCGACGTAGTAGCAGTCGTCCTCGCGAATCTCGCGGAGATTCTGGATGCCGGTCGGCAGCTTGCGCCTCGGCCGCTCCCGCGTCGCCGACATGATTGCCGTCTCCTCGCGTGGTTGCGGACGTGCGCCGATATCGCCGCAACGCTCCATTCTAGCCGGCCCTGGCGTCGGTCGCGCCGGGATGCACGGCGCCCGCGGATTCGCGGCGCGGCCCATCCGGGGAGGGCGCGCGGACGACGAAGGACAACCGTTTCCGTCGTCCCTCCGTCGGGCGTGGACGCGGCCGGCGACCCGGTGACTCGGGAGCACTGGCCCGCCCATCGTCGCCTGCGGCTCGGCCGGGCGCCCGACCAACCCTGCAGGAGTCCGCGCGGTTCTACGGCGCAGACTCCTGGCCGGGTTTCAGTGCAGCCAGGACATCGGCCAGGGCCGTCAGGCCGATCGCCTCGACGCCGCCGCCCATCGGATAACGCTCCACGCCGGAATAGACGAGGAACGTCCGGTCCGGGCGCAGAGCGTCCCGGGCGATTCGCAGTCCCCTCTCGACCTTGGGCGCGGACGCCCGCTTGATCTCGATCGCCCAGAGCCGGCCGCCGGGCAGCTCGAGCACCAGATCGACCTCGACGCCCGTCGCCGTGCGGTAGAAGGCGGCCCGCGCCCGAGCGGGGGCGGCCCGGACGAGCGTCTCGACCGCGAAGCCCTCCCAGCTCGCGCCGGCGACGGGATGACCCAGCACCGCGTCCTCGTCGTCGAGCCGCAGCAGCGCGTGTACGAGGCCGCTGTCGCGCACATAGACCTTCGGCGACTTGACGAGGTGCTTGCGCACGTTGGCAGAGGGCGACGGCGGGGAATTGGAGCAGACGGGCGGCGACGGTCGTCGCGAGGGCTCTGGCAATCACCCTGCAATTCCGGAGATACGGTCCGCAATTGCAAGGTTACTACCATGGGGGCCGGGTTGCATCTTCGCCGGTCCGACCGGGGTCACGCACGCGCCCGCACCGTGCAGCGCACCCAGCTCGGGTCGACCCGGAACTCGGGCTCGGGATGGCCCGCGGCGCGCAGGAGCCGGCGGGCGGCGGGGATACCGAACCCGTAGCGCTGCACGAGGCCGAACACGCGCATCGCCTCGGCGATGATCGGATTGCGGTAGTCGACGACCCCGGGCTGCCCGAAGTTGCCGGCGTTGACGGCGCCGTATGGACCGCCGGGGCTGTTGATCTCGATGCGATCGTCGAACCAGTAGACGTGGGTGGGCGCGTTCGTGTCTTCGTAGGTGCGGTGCATGACGGCGTTGCGGACGAGCTGCTTCACCGCCTCGAGCGGGTACGTCGAATCGCGGATCTCGACCGGACCGGACAGGAAATCGACCGATGTGCGGTTGTGGGCGATGAGCTTGTCGTCCAGCCGGCGCACGACGTCCTCGATCGCGCCCCGGCAGACCTCCGCGTCGGTGACGGGGTCGCCGAACTCGGTCCCGCCGACCCGGAGGAACTGCGCGTACGCGCCGGGCAGAAAGTCCTGGGGCTGTCGGCCGAGGACGAGGATGCCGCCCACGGTGGGAACCGGATCTTCGATCGACACGATCATCTTGGCCGCGGCGAGGCGCTCTTCCGGGCTGCGGTCGTTGGCGGCCAGCGTCTCCGCGTCGACCGCCGCGGGAAGATAGTCCTCCTGGAAACGCGCCAGGCCGAGATCGGCCAGGCGGGCCGCGCGCACCGGGCGGGCGTCGAAATGCGGGTCCCGATGCCGCCGCTTCTCGTTCAGCATCCGCTCGTCCTGCGCGGTGGCGGGGGCGCGGCGCGGGCCGACGCGAATCCAGATGCGTCCCCGGTAGCGCACCGGTGGCGAGTCCGACGGCCAGACCGTCACCACCGCCACCCGGGCGCTGTCGAGCACGCGCAGCTCGACCGTCATGGTGGGCGGCGGCACGATGTTCCCGTCGGTCTTGATGTCGGCCAGCTGGAGCAGCAGCTCGTCCGTGACCGATGCCGCCGCGTGCTGGCCGTCGTCCCGCGCCCCCACGAACACGACGCCCGGCCGCCGATGGTCCGGCAGGTCGTTGGCGAACGCGCACACCGCTTGTCGGATCTTCACGGGCGCGTCGCCCCGCAGCGATTCCTTCCGCTCCACGAGGTCGGACTCCAGGTCCGCCATCATGCAGGTCAGCTCTGCATCCGAATAGCGGGTGGACGGAAGAGGCGAGTCGCTCATGGCGCGGGATACTGCGGTGATCCCTGCAGAGTACAACAGCAACGGCCGCACGAAAGCGGACGGCCGGCGCGCGCCGTAGCCAGGGGACGGCGGGCCCACCACAGGTGCAGCGTCGACGGATGTCCGTGGCGGATCGATTTCTCGTGCGCGGCCGCGGCGTTGATGGCGTCGAGGGGCAGGGCCACCTCGATCAGCTTCCGGCGGACGCGGGGGGCAGTCACCGGTCGTCCCTCGTTTCGGTCAGCGGGTCGACGACGGTCAGGAACGGGAAGCGGCGGAAGTCGGCGTCGCGGGTACAGATTCGGCTGATGCCGTGCTCGCGCATCAGCACCGCGGTATGCACGTCGTGCATCACGTTGCCGCGCAGGTCGGGCAGCTCCGACAGGGTCTGTGCAAGAACGGCCGCATGGCGCGAGGTCGGTGCCAGCACCTCGAACCCGGGCGAGAGCAGCAGGCTGGCGATGAATTCCCAGGCTGAAGAAGCGGTCCACGGCGAACGAAAGGCCCGGGCATGGGTGCTGACGCGCAAGAACTCGTAGCAGACGCCCCAGGTGAGAAACGCCGGAGCGGAATCGCGACGGGCATCCTCCAGGCGTCGCCGACAAGTCTCCGCGAGGCTCGAGTGCTCATCCGCCGCATGGATGAGTACGTTGGTGTCGAAAACCAGCAACTACTCTTCTTCCATGGCGCGATAGAGGGCGTCGCGGTCGTCGATGTTCACCAGGTGGCCGCCGCTGTTCCACGTAGGGAGCGGCGGCAGGGCCTTCGGCGGCTCGCCGGGGACGTCGGGCGTGGCGAGCACGCGGCGGAGCCCGGCTTCTACGAGGGCGGACATCGTGGTCCCGCGCCGGGCCGCCTCCTCGCGCAGGCGCTGCATGACCGAGTCGTCGATGTTGAGGGTCGTCTTCATGGGTATGGATAACCATATCACGTGGGACACCCAGGGCTGCGGGTCCACGGTCGCGGCGCGTGCGGAGAGCCGAGTGGTGTTCCGGACCCGGCCGAGAGGATGTCTCCGAGCGTCTGCCGGCGTGGACCCAGTTCTCCGGCGCTCGGCATCTCGCGGCGGAGTGCGTCGCCGGGCGGCGCGGCGGATCGAGTTCGCCGAGCGGTGATGGCTTGGCGGAGGCGTGGCCGACAACGAGAACTGCCCCGGCGATCAGCGCTCCCGATTCGACGATGCAGGGACGCCCGCGGGCCGTTCGGGCGCGGCGTCATCGCGCTGGGCTATCAGCTCGGCCGGTGACTTCACGTTCTGCCCGAGTGCGGT
Organism: Vicinamibacterales bacterium; assembly: GCA_965207675.1. Taxonomy (GTDB): domain Bacteria; phylum Acidobacteriota; class Vicinamibacteria; order Vicinamibacterales; family UBA8438; genus JAJEEA01. The sequence continues at coordinate 150,844 of CBDBMY010000009.1, read as the reverse complement.
CTGCGCGTCGAGATGGGCGGCGAGAGCGGATCTGAGGCCGCGCTCGGCATCCGCCGCGGTGTCCGCGGCCGCGTATACGCCGGGCAACTCCGCCACCCAGGCACTGAACGTCCCGTTGCTCTCGCGCTCGACGACCACCGGATAGCGCTCGGCCACGGCCCGCCTCCTCCCCATCACGGCGTCGCGAACGCCACGAGCTCCTGGCTGGCCCCCGAGCCGGTGGCGATCAGCACGAACTGGCGGCCCGATTCCGTGCGGTAGGTCATCGGGGTCGCGGTCGAGCGCTCGGCGAGGGGGGTCGACCAGACCTCGCGGCCGGTGGTCTTGTCGAAGGCGTAGAGCGCGTCCTCCCCGCCACCGGCGAAGACGAGGCCGCCGCGGGTGACGATTGCGCCCGGCGCCCCGGGGGTGCCCAAGCGGTCGGGCAGGTCGAGGTCGCGCAGGGCGGGGTGCGCCCGCAGGCGGTCGCTGCCGCGTCCGAAGGGGACCCGCCAGGTGATCTCGCCCGCGTTCAGGTCCACCGCGACGAGGTAGGCGTAAGGCGGCCGGTTCAGGGGGATGCCGCCCTCGAAGGTGGCGCGGCCGCCGAGGTCGGCGTCGTAGCCTACGTAGTCGGGGTCGGTCCGGTCGGCGAAGGGGTTGTTCGTCGTCTCCGGGTCGAACCTCACCAGCCGTTGCACGCCGGCCACGTTCGACGACTTCACGTAGAGCATCCCCGTCTCGGGGTCGAAGGCCCCGCCGCCCCAGTTGGCGACGCCGCCGCCGCTCGGGCGTACCAGCGACCCCTCGAGGCTGGGCGGCGTGTAGAGGGGGCCGGTGCGGAAGGCGTCCATCGCCGCGCGTGCCGACGCCTGGAGTTCCGGGGTCAAGTCGAAGGCGTCGTCCGGCGCCATCCCGAGGGTGGGGAGCAGGGCCGGCGGACGCGTCGGGAACGGCTGGGTCGGCGACGTGCGCTCGCCGGGCACGTCGCTCTGCGGCACCTCGCGCTCCTGGATGGGCCAGACGGGCTCGCCGGTGACGCGGTCGAAGACGAAGACCAGCCCCTGCTTGGTGAGCTGGGTGACGGCCTCGATGCGCCGGCCGCCGACGGTGATCGGGGTCAGCATCGGCTGCGTGGGCAGGTCGTAGTCCCAGACCCCGTGATGGACGATCTGGAAGTGCCACGCCCGCTCGCCGTTGTTGGCGTCGAGGGCCACGAGGCTCTCCGCGAAGAGGTTGTCGCCGAGCCGCTGGCCGCCGTAGTAGACGTTGGTGGGGTTGCCGACGGGCAGGAACACCAGCTCGCGCGCCTCGTCGACGGTCACCCCGGCCCAGACGTTGGTGGCGCCCATGTGGCGCCACGCCTCGTTCTCCCACGTTTGACTCCCGAACTCGCCCTCCTGGGGAATGGTGTGGAAGCTCCAGACGAGGGCGCCGGTGCGGGCGTCGTAGGCGCGGACGTCGCCAGGCGGGGCGCGCCGGTAGATGACGCGGTCGCCGACGGCGCTGCCGACGATGACGAGGTCCTTGTACATGACCGGCGCCGCGTTGAACTCGAAGTGGCTGCGGTCGATGGGCCAGATGAGGTCGCGGCTCAGGTCGACCACGCCGCCGTCGCCGAACGACGGCACCACCTCGCCGGTGGCCGCGTCGATGGAGAACAGGCGGTGCCGGCTCGCGAGGAAGATGCGCAGGTCGTCGCCGTCGCGCCACATCGTGACGCCGCGGTGCCGGAAGCCGCCGCCGAGGGCGGGCATGCCGTCGGCGTAGGCGCGCGGGTCGAAGACCCAGCGCTCGGCCCCGGTCTCGGCGTCGAGGGCGGCGACGCGGTTGTAGTTGGAGCTGACGTAGACGGTGCCGTCGAGCATGATCGGGGTGCTCGTGAAGCTCCCCGGGATGGTGCCGAACTCCTGCCGCGGCCGGTCCGCGGGGCGCCACGTCCACGCCGCCTCGAGCCGGTCCACGGTGTCCGGCGTCAGGGTGTCGGCGGCCGAGTAGCGGGTGTTCGCGGCGTCGCCGCCGACGTAGGGCCACTCCACCGCCCCGGCGCCAGGCGACCGCGCTCCGGGCGGCGGTCGCGGGGCAGCAGGCCGCTGGCCCGAGCAGTACGCGAGCCGCCGCTGTAAGATGGCAGACGGTCATCGGTCCTCCTCGATGCGGAGCCTGCGCCACCATGGACGCGAAGGCCATCGCCGGACGGGTGAGCCGCGCCCCGGCCTGGCGGTCCGCGCTCCCGAACGCGGATGATCGCGAACGGCTCGGGCGGCGGCAGCGGGCCGGTCCGCGTCCCCGAGCGTGAAATCGGTCGGTCGGGGCACCCCCCGAGTCTGTCGGCTAGCGTCCCTCGTAGATGAGCCCGACGATCTGCTCCACCCGGTTCGTCGGCGCCTGGAAGTCGCTGTACTCCTCGGGCACCGAGTACGCGGCCACCGTCTCCTCGACGCTCTGACCGGCCTCGGCCCCCGCCTGCGCGCGCGTCAGCAGATCGTCGTAGAACGCCGCGTAGTCGACCAGATCGTCCCAGGTCAGGGGGTCGTCGTTGTGGCCGGGGATGATGACGTCGACGTCCTCGATGGCGTCGACCGCGTTCTTCAGCGTCTGGCCGAACTCGGTGGCGCTGCCGTTGGTGTTGTCGGCGTCGATGAACGGCAGCCCCTTGCGCGCCATCATGTCGCCGGTGTGCATGGCCCGGGCCTCGCGGAAGACGACCCAGGTGTCGCCGTCGGTGTGGCCCCGCCCGAAGTAGTAGAGGTCGATCTGGTCGGCCCCGCTGTAGAGCGAGGTCCGGGTCGCGAAGGTGATCCTCGGCAGGAAGCGCGCGTCGTCGCCGGTGAACGCCTCGCAGTTCTTGATGGACCCGCCCTGGTACCCCGCGCCGTCGTCGCAGTCCGTGCTCGCCATGTGCCCGGCGGTGTTCTCGTGCACCACGAAGTCGACGGTGTCGGGGAACTCGGTGTTGGCCCCGCTGTGGTCCCAGTGGGTGTGGGTGTTGATGATCGTCGTCACCGGGTTGTCGGTGATGCGAGCCACCTCGGCCAGGATGTCCTCGCCGTAGCCGCGGATCTTCGTGTCGACCAGGGTCACCCCCGACGCGGTCACGAACACCGCGGTGTTCCCGCCGGTGCGCATGCCCTGCTCGGCCGGGTCGGACGTCAGCACGTAGAGGTTGTCCGCGAGCTCAAGCGTGCGGATGCCGAAGCGGTCCTGCCGCGCCTCGTTGGCGGCGACCGCGGTCAGCACGGCAACCGCCGTCAGTGTCGTCAGGCAAATCGTGCGTCTCATTTCTCGACCTCCCCGGACCGGCCGCGTTCCGATGAGCTCGCGGCCGCGCGTCCGTCCGTCCCCGGCACCCCCCGCGGGCGCCGTGCTGCCGATTCTATTGCGAATTCCGGCCGGCGACGATAGACATGCCATGCAGAGCGCACCCCGGCCGCCGTTGACCGCATCGGCTTCGTCAGTGGTAGGATGGCTGCCGCTCGCGTTGTCCGGCCGAGGTCCGGGCGCCCCGGCTGCGGATCGTCTTCCGGCGGTCCGGACGGGGGGAAGGGCGGCGCCCACGCCGGAACCGGGACTCCCGGTTACGGGTCGTGCCGGCCGCCTATTCCGGAACTCTGCGCCGCAGGGAGCGGCGACTCTCGCCACAGGTGACCGGGCGTCCCGCGAGGCGAGGTCGGCGGGAGGGTTGAGCGTCATGCACCAGCGGCGAGACGGGTTGCGGCGACTGCGCAACTTCCTGGCGGCCTGTGCGGCGGGCATCGCCTGCCTCGCCCTGTTCGGCCCGGTCCGCGCCGGGGTCGGCGGCGGGGTCGAGCCGGACTCCGCGTTCGAGCCGGCCCTGTCGCGGCTCGCGGAGCTTCCGCGCATGCGGTCGCTGCTTGTCTCGGTGGGCGGAGACCTGCGTGTCGAGGAGTACTTCAACGGCGCCAGGGCGAACCGGGCCGCCAACCTCAAGTCCGCCTCGAAGAGCCTGGTCTCGCTGCTCGTCGGCATCGCCGTCGACCGCGGACACCTCGAGGTCGACGACACCATCGACCGGTTCTTTCCCGGCCTCATCGACGACCCCGAGAAGCGCGGCATCACCGTCGAGGACCTGCTGACCATGCGGTCGGGCCTCGAGACCACCAGCAACCGGAACTACGGTCGCTGGGTGGCGAGTCGGCACTGGGTCCGCCACGTGCTGACCCGACCGCTGGTGGCCGAGCCGGGTACCCGGATGATCTACAGCACCGGCAACACCCACCTGCTGTCGGCCATCGTCGCCGAGGCGTCCGGCATGAGCACCTGGCGCTTCGCCCAGCGCTATCTGGGCGAGCCCATGGGCATCTCCGTGCCCCGGTGGACCAGGGACCCGCAGGGGGTGTACTTCGGCGGGAACGAGATGTCGATGCTGCCGCGCGACATGCTCGCCATCGGCGAGATGTACCTCGAATGCGGGCGCGTCGGCGTGAAGCAGATCGTGTCCGAAGACTGGGTGCACACGTCGATAGTCGCCCACGCGACGAGGACCCGGAGCCCCGATCGCGCCTACGGCTACGGCTGGTGGGTGCGGGAGCTGGCCGGCTACGACGCCTTCTACGCCTGGGGCTACGGCGGGCAGTTCATCTACGTGGTGCCCGACCTGCGGCTGGTCACCGTGATGACCTCGTCGCCCAATCCCGGGAGGACGCTGCGCGAGCACCGGCGGTCGCTGTACAGCCTGATGGAGGACGAGATCGTGCCGGCTGTCGCGGGCCGCCGCCGGTCGGCGGGCGCCGGGTAGCGGGGGCGGCGTGGCGTCGAGTCGCCTCATGAGACGCCCTTCCGACCCGGTCTCGCCTCAGAATGAACTCCAGAACCGACCCGGGGCGTGCTTGAGAACCCGTGGTCATGGCGCTCGTTGCGGAGTTGCGAGCTGAACTCGGCACGAACGGATCGGACACGGAAGCACGCGGCCTGGAGAGGAGCCGGCATGCCCGCCCGGGCCGGCAATCGATGTCGTCGCCGGCAACTGGCGCCCCGGCGGCCTCCGACACATCGCGCCCGGCTCGAGAGCGGGGTGAGCCAGGTCACGTTGTCGATGGTCGGTTGAGCGCGGGCGGACCGCCGCCTCGCGCGAGGAGTCCAGCAGACATGATCCAAAGCAACCACCGTTTCCCGCGAACGCATCTGAAGGCACGCGGCGGCGCCCGCCGGCGCTTCCCGTGCCTGATCGTCGCCGCCCTGCTGGCCGCGCCGGTAGCCTGGGGGCAGACCGGCGCCGGCGCCCAGGGCGGCGAGTGGCGCCACTACGGCGGCGACGAGGCGAACACGCGCTACTCGCCGCTCGACCAGATCGACGGGGACAACTTCGAGGAGCTCGAGCTGGTGTGGCGGCTCAAGACCGACAACTTCGGCCCCGAGCCCGAGTACAACTTCCAGTCCACGCCGCTCATGGTCGGCGGGGTCATCTACACCACCGCGGGCACCCGCCGCGCGGTCGTGGCGGCCGACGCGGCGACCGGCGAGTACCTGTGGATGCACCGCCTCGACGAGGGCGAGCGGGCCGAGGTGGCGCCGCGCCGCCGGTCGGGCCGCGGCCTCTCCTACCGCGACGACGGCGACGACGGCCAGGTCATCTACGTGACGCCCGGCTACCGCATGATCGCGCTCAACGCGAAGACGGGGCAGCGCATCGCGACCTTCGGCGACGACGGCATCGTCGACCTGATGCAGAACATGGACCAGGAGATCGATCCGCTGGGCGGCTCCATCGGCCTGCACTCGACGCCGCTGGTGGCCGGCGACACCATCGTCATCGGGGCCGCCCACGTACCCGGCAGCGCCCCGGTGTCGATGCGCAACACCAAGGGCTACGTCCGCGGCTTCGACGCCGACACCGGCGAGCGGAAGTGGATCTTCCACACTCTGCCCGGCGCCGACGAGTTCGGGAACGACACGTGGCTGAACGACTCGTGGCGGTACACCGGCAACACCGGGGTGTGGGGGCAGACCAGCGTCGACCTCGAGCTGGGCATCGTGTACCTGGCGACGGAGATGCCCACCAACGACTACTACGGGGGGCACCGGCACGGCGACAACCTGTTCTCGGACAGCATCGTCGCGGTGGACCTGGAGACCGGCGACCGGCTGTGGCACTTCCAGGCCATCCACCACGACGTGTGGGACTGGGACTTCCCGTGCGCGCCGATCCTCGCCGACGTGGTCATCGACGGGGTCGAGCGGAAGATCGTGGCCCAGCCGAGCAAGCAGGCGTGGCTCTACGTGTTCGACCGGGAGACGGGCGAGCCCATCTGGCCGATCGAGGAGCGGCCGATGGAGCAGTCCGACGTGCCGGGCGAGCTGCTCGCGGCGACCCAGCCGTTCCCCACCCGCCCCGCCCCCTACGACCGGCAGGGCGTGGGGGTGGAGGACCTCATCGACTTCACGCCCGAGCTGCACGCCGAGGCCCTCGCGCGGGTGGCCAACTTCCGGATGGGCCCGCTATTCACGCCGCCGGTGGTCGCCGACCCGGACGGGCCGTACGGGACGCTCATGCTGCCGTCGGCCGGGGGCGGCACCAACTGGCCGGGCGGGTCCCTCGATCCGGAGACCGACATCTTCTACGGGTACTCCTTCACGACCGTGACCTCGCTCGGGCTCGTGAACGATCCCGCGCGGTCGGACATGGATTTCATCCGCGGCAACCCGGCCGGGGTCGCGCCGCGCGACCGGGCCCTGACCATCCGCGGCCTGCCCCTCATCAAGCCGCCGTGGGGGCGCATCACCGCCATCGACCTCAAGACCGGCGACCACCTCTGGCAGATACCGCACGGCGAGACGCCCGACAACGTCCGCAACCACCCCGACCTGCAGGGCGTGGAGATCCCGCGCACCGGCCGCGTCGGCCGCGTCGGCACCCTCATCACGAAGACGTTGGTCATCGCGGGCGAGCCGGGCACGTTCACGACGCCGTCGGGCGAGGTCGGGGCGATGCTGCGGGCTTACGACAAGATGACCGGCGAGGAGGTCGGCGAGGTGTTGATGCCGGCCGGGGTCTCGGGATCGCCGATGACGTACATGCACGACGGGGCGCAGTACATCGTCGTCGCCGTCAGCGGCGGCGGCCAGGCCGGCGAGCTGCTCGCGTACCGGCTGCTCGACTGACCTACGCGGGAACATTTCAATGGGGAGCCCGAGGTGAGGCCGGAGGGCCTTGCCGCGGGCTTTCGCGTCTCCGGCAGCCGGGGTGAAGAGCCCGACGTGGAGTCGCCCACAGGCCGTTACGCGATCGACGTCCCGCCGTCCACGGGGATCACCGCGCCGGTGGTGTAGGCGCCGGCCCGCGACGCCAGGTAGATGGCGATGCCGGCCATGTCCTCGGGGCGGCCGATGCGGCGCAGGGGGGCGCGGCGCACGATCTCGTCCCCGAACGTCTCCAGAGTCGCCTCGGTCATCCGGCTGGGGAAGAACCCCGGCGCTACCGCGTTGACGGTGACGTGGCGGGGGGCCAGCTCGAGGGCCAGCGACCGCGTCAGGTGGTGGACGGCAGCCTTGCTCGCCGAGTAGGGGAACGTGCCGTTCTCGAGAACGGTCGGCGCCCTGAGGCCGTCCATCGAGCCGATGTTGATGACCCGGGCCGGGTCGTCGGGGGTGGCCGCGGCGGCCAGCAGCGGGGTCAGGTCGCGGGTCAGGAAGAAGAGCGCCGTCACGTTCAGCTCGAGCACCTTGCGGAACCCCGACTCGGGGAACGCCTCGTAGGGCGCGCCCCACGCGGCGCCGGCGTTGTTCACGAGGATGTCGAGCCGGGGGGTCCGCTCGCCGAGGGCCTGCACCAGCCGGGCGCGGTCCGCGTCGTCGGCGACGTTCGCGGGCAGGGCGTGGCACGGCCCCGCCGCCGACAGCTCCGCCGCGGTCCGCTCGCAGGCGTCGGCCTTCCGCGACGAGATCCAGACGGTCGCCCCCGCCTGCAGGAAGCCCTCGGCGATCATCCGGCCGATGCCGCGCGAGCCGCCGGTCACCAGTGCCGTCCTGCCGCCGAGATCGAACAGCGTGGCCGTGTCGATGGCGGTCGGGCCGCTCACTGCTCCGCCAGGGGCAGGAAGAGCGAGATCCGGTCCTCGGTGCCCACCGCCCGCGAGATGTGCCCCTGGCCGGTGGTGTCCTCGGCCAGGAGGATGTGCCCGGGGTGCAGCCGTACCACGGTCCCGTCGCCCATGACCACCTCGCTCTCGCCGCTCAGGGTGACGACGAACTGCCGCCGCGGCGCGGTGTGCCAGTCGATGAAGTAGTCGGGCGAGGTCCGCCGGAACTGGACGCTGGTGACGTCTACGGGCTCCGACAGCTCCGTCGCGCCGCGCTGCGTTCCCAGCGGCACGTCGTACTCCTCGGCGTGGGTCTTGCCGTCCTCCCCGGTGTAGATGCGGGTCACCTTGATCGGCGTCCGCTCCTGGGCGGCGGCGTGGCTCTCGCCGGTCCAGTGCACGGCCACGAGGGCCAGGGTCGGCACCCAGCCGAGCGCCGCGGTCACGAGGGCGATTCTGCGGAATGATGGCATGGTCTCTGCTCACTACGGCGGGGTCGCCGCGATTCGGACGCTGGAACCGGCACCCTGTATATCACGTTCCCCCGGACGCGGCCGCCGCCCGCACGGGAGCGCGGTCCGGCCGCCGGGTGTTTCCGGCGCGGGTGTGGTAGCTTCCGCCAATGCCTGCGACCCCCATCCTCGAACGCCTCGGGCTGCACCGCCCCGAGCTGCGCGCCTGGGCGATGTACGACTGGGCCAACTCCGCGTTCATGGTCACCATCGTGACCGCGGTCTTCCCCATCTACTTCTCGTCGGTGGCCGCCGCCGACCTCGAGCCGGCGACGGCCAGCTTCCGGTTCGCGGTCACGACGACGGTGGCCCTCACCTTCGTCGCGGTTCTCGCGCCGGTGCTGGGGGCGCTGGCCGACTTTGCGGGCATCAAGAAGAAGATGCTGGGGGCCTGCGTGGGGCTCGGGGTGGTCGCCACCGCCTGCATGTACTTCATCCAGCAGGGCGACTGGGTGCTGGCGGCGCTGCTGTTCGCGTTCGCCAACATCGGGGTCACCTCGAGCCTGGTGTTCGCCGACTCGCTGCTGCCGCACATCGCCAGCCCAAGCGAGCTGGACCGGGTGTCGACGGCCGGCTACGCCCTGGGCTACCTGGGCGGCGGCCTCCTTCTCGTCGTCAACCTCGCCTGGATCCAGGCCCCGGAGGCCTTCGGGCTGAGCGGGGCGGCGCTCGCGAGCCGGCTGTCGTTCGTGAGCGTGGCGATCTGGTGGCTGGGGTTCTCGATTCCCCTGTTCCGCAAGGTGCCCGAGCCGGCCCGGACCCTCGAGGCCGACGAGCAGGCGGGGGAGAGCGCGATCCGGGCGTCGTTCGTCCGCCTCGGCGAGACGCTGCGGGAGCTGCGCGGGTACCGGCAGGCGTTCGTGATGCTGCTGGCGTTCCTCGTCTACAACGACGGCATCGGCACCATCATCCGGATGGCCACCACGTTCGGGACCGAGATCGGCCTCGAGCAGGGCGACATGATCACCGCGGTGGTGCTGGTGCAGTTCGTGGGCGTGCCCTTCGCCTTCGTGTTCGGCCAGCTCGCGACCCGCATCGGGGCGAAGCACGCCATCTTCCTGTCGCTCGCGGTGTACACGATCATCAGCGTGCTCGCCTGGGGCATGACCACGGCGACCGAGTTCTACGCCCTCGCCCTGCTGGTGGGGATGGTGCAGGGCGGGAGCCAGGCCCTCAGCCGGTCGCTCTTCGCCAGCATGGTGCCCCGCCACAAGTCGGCGGAGTTCTTCGGCTTCTTCGGGGTGTTCGAGAAGTTCGCGGGCATCGTCGGGCCCGGCGTGTTCGCGCTCATGATCGCCCTGACCGGATCCAGCCGGGGCGCGATTCTCTCCCTCATCACGTTCTTCGTGGTCGGCGGCCTCCTGCTGTCGCGGGTCGACGTCGAGGAAGGGCAGGCGGCGGCGCGCCGGGCCGAGGCGGACCTCCGGGCGGCCGGGGACGCCTAGTCGAGGTACCCGGCTCCCGGCTGTCGAGGAGAAGGAAGATGGAGCCCAAGACCTCGTTGCTGGGCGTGCTGACGGTCGTCAGTCTGCTGCTTCTCGTCTGGCTGCAGAGGCGACGCTGGTTGCCCCGGACGACGCTTGCCGAGTCGACGTTCGTGGTTGCGTGCTGCACGCTCGGGGTCTGGCTCGCCACGGGGAACGGGTGGCTGGCGCTCTTCGTCGGCGTCGCAGGCGGGGCCGGGCGGGCGCTCAGGCTGGCGATGCAGGAGCGGGCCCCGTCCCCGCGGGATCCGGCGTGACCCCTTCCTCCTCGAACACTTCGCGGGCCAGCTTGAACGCCTCGACCCCGGCCGGGATGCCGCAGTACACCGCGACCTGCAGCAGGGTGTCGCGGATCTCCTCCACCGTGCACCCGTTGCGCAGCGCGCCCCGGACGTGGGTGCGGAACTCGCCGCTCCGGTTGAGGGCGGCGATCATCCCGAGGTTGATCAGGCTCCGCTGGCGGTCGTCGAGCGTGGACCGGGTCCAGACCCGGCCCCAGCAGTACTCGGTCACGAGCTGCTGGAACTCGACGTTGAACGCGTCGAGCCCGTCGAGGGCGCGGTCGACGTACTCGTCGCCGAGCACCCGCCGCCGTGCCTTCAGTCCGTCTTCGTCCAGTGGTGTGGCCATGGCAGGGCATTCGCGTGGGGAGCGGCAGTCGGGCGCGAGTGTACCATTCGAGTCCACCTGCCCGCCGCGGAGCGACCGCATCCAGGACGCGGGTTCCCTGCCGAGTGCTTCGCTGCCCCAGGGGGATCGGGGTCGGCGGCAGTCCGGGTCGGGTGCGGGCACCGGTCGCGGGGTGCGGCAGTGCCGGCGCGCGGTGGCGGTCGGCGTCGAATCCGGTCTCAGAATGCGGCAGTGCGCCACCGGGTGGCGGCGGTCTTGGTCGTGCGCGGGAGGGCCAGTTGCGGCCGGTCGGCCGGATACGGAGGGAACCGGATGGACTTCGCGTTGACGGAGGAGCAGCAGGCCCTGCAGGCGGCGGCGCGCGACTTCGCCCGCGGCGAGATGACCGCGGTGGCCGAGGAGACCGAGCGCGACGCGGCGCCGCTGCCGCGGAGCTGGGTGAAGCGCTACGCCGAGATGGGGTTCCTCGGGGTGAACGTCCCGTCCGAGCACGGCGGCCTCGGCCTCGGGAACGTCGAGGCGTTCCTCGTCCTCGAGGAGTTCGCGAAGGTCTCCTCGGCGGTGGCGTTCCCCATCTTCGAGTCGGTGGCCGGTCCCGTCCGGGCCGTCGAGCACTTCGGCGGCGACGCCCTGAAGCGCCGCGTGATTCCCGCCGTGTGCCGCGGCGAGCTGATCGTGGCGGTGGCGATGTCCGAACCGGACGCGGGGACCGCCCTCACCGATCTGCGCACGCGGGCCGAAGTGCGCGGGGACCGCGTCGTCGTCAACGGCGCCAAGCGATGGTGCTCGGGCGGCGGGCACTCCGACGCGTACCTCGTCTACTGCCGCATGTCGGACGCGCCGGGGGCCAGGGGCATCGGGGCGGTCTACGTCGAGAAGGGGACGCCGGGGCTGACGTTCGGCGAGCAGGAGCGGCTGATGGGGTTCCGGGGCATCCCCGAGTCGGACCTCTACTTCGACGACGTGTCGGTGCCGCTCGATCAGCTCGTGGTGCCGGCCGGCGGCTTCCCGAAGCTCATGCGGGCGTTCGACCTCGAGCGCTGCGGGAACGCGACGATGGCCCTCGGGCAGGCGTCGGGGGCGCTGGAGGACGCGCTCGCCTGGGTGCAGGAGCGCCGGCAGTTCGGGAAGCCCATCGTCGAGTTCCAGGCGGTGCAGCTGAAGCTGGCGGAGATGGCGATGCGGGTCGAGGCGGCGCGGCTGCTGATTCACCGCGCGGCCCGGAACGCCGACGGCGGGCTGCCGTCGATACTCGACTCGAGCATCGCCAAGTGCTTCGCCAACGAGGCGGCGCGCGAGGTCACGGGGGCCGCGGTGCAGTTGATGGGGGGCTACGGCTACTCGCGCGAGTACCCGATGGAGCGGCGCATGCGCGACGCGTGGGGATGGGGCATCGCCGGCGGCACCATCGACATCCAGAAGGTGAACATCGCCTCGGCCCTGGTCGGCCGGCGTTTCGACCAGCGCCGCTGACCGGCGCGCGGAGGCCGCCGGAACCGACCAGCGTGCTTCACGTTCCGGCTCGCGCGGGACGATGCGGCCGGTTCCCTTTACTCGGCGCGGGAGCGCCGTTCCCGGCTCGCGCAAGAGGAACTCCGGATTCGCGCGGTTCTCGCGGAAGCTGGCGGAACGCACCGTCTCCACCTGAGCGGAATCGCCCCCGGCCCGTCATTGCGGCGCCGGGCATCGGGGCATGCGGTCAGGGCCAGTCGAGGCGGCTCCCTTGTGTCGGCCGGGGCGCCGTCCGTGCCCGGTCGGGGCCGGTGGTCGTGACGAGGGTCATTACTGGCGTCAGGAAGATCCTCCGGCCGGCGGTCGGGGCGAGTTGACGCTCCGTACCCCGTTTGACACACTCTCGGTGCCTCGAAGGCCCGGTTGCGGCGTCGAGGGGAGGGCGCGAGCCGCATGGCCTATCGGGATCTGTTCGACCTGCAGGGGCGGGTGGCGGTGGTGACGGGATCCTCGAAGGGAATCGGACGGGCCATCGCGGAGACGCTGGCGGAGGCCGGGGCCCGCGTGGTCGTCTCGAGCCGCCGCCTCGAGAGCTGCCGGCCGGTGGCCGACGCCATCAACGCGGCCGGCGGCGAGGCGGCGGCCGTCCCGTGCCACATGTCCCACCTCGACCAGGTGCGGGGCTTGGCCGACGCCGCGCTGGCGCAGTGGGGCCGCATCGACGTCCTGGTCTGCAACGCCGCCGTCAACCCCCACTTCGGGCCGATGGCCGACGTGACCGAGCCGGCCTACGACAAGATCCTGGCCACCAACGTCAAGCACAATCTGTGGCTGTGCAACCTCGTGCTGCCGCAGATGGCCGAGCGCGGCGACGGGTCGGTGATCATCGTGTCGAGCATCGGCGCCCTCAAGGGGCACGACACGCTCGGCATCTACGCCATCTCGAAGGCGGCCGACCACCAGCTCGCCCGCAACCTCGCGGTCGAGTGGGGGCGAAGCAACATCCGGGTGAACTGCATCGCGCCGGGGCTCGTCCGCACCGACTTCGCCCGCAAGCTGTGGGAAGATCCGGATCGACTGCGGGAGGCGGTCTCCACCTATCCCCTCGGCCGCATCGGCGAGCCGAAGGATGTCGCAGGCGCCGCGCTTCTGCTCGCCTCGCCGGCCGGCCGCTTCATCACCGGCCAGGTGCTGGTCGTCGACGGCGGCGCGACGATCTCGTCCACCCGTTACTCCTGAGCGACAGTCGGCGCACGGGATCCGCCGCCTTGCGCAGAGCGAATCGCATGAGCTACCAGACCTTCCTGACCCTGCACCTGATCGCCGTCCTCCTGATGTCCGGCGCGACGTTCGCCGCGTTCGCGGCGCCCCACCCCGACAAACGCCACGGGATGCTCATGGCTTCCGGCTCGCTCAGCCTGCTCGTCTTCCTGAGCGGCTTCGGGGTCATGGGGATCATGGGGCTCGGATTCCCCGGCTGGGCCCTCGTCAAGGTCGTCTGCTGGCTCGTCCTGTCCGGCCTCGCCGGCATGGCGTTCCGGATGCCCGAGCGGATGCCGATGCTGCGGGCGGTGGCGGCCGCCGCCATCGTCGTCGCCGTGGCCATGGTCGTCTACCGGCCGTTCTGACGCTGGGCAGGCGGGGCAGGAGTCTGCGCCGTGGAGCGGTGCGGACTCCTGCAGGGTCGGTTGGGCGCCGAGCGCAGGCCGCTGCGCGACCTTGCGGTCGCGTTGGGAGTCTCGCTGGCGCGAGGCTCCCGCGGCGACGGCTGGCGGGGGGGAGTCTGCGCCGTGGAACGGTGCGGACTCCGTAGGGTCGGTCGGGCGCCGAGCGGAGGCCGCTGCGCGACCCTGCGGTCGCGTTGGGAGTCTCGCTGGCGCGAAACTCCTGCGGCGACGGTTGGCGGGCTACGCGCTCCCTGCCGACGGCTCCCGGGCCGGCAGGGGCTCCGCCCGGTACAGCGCGGCCGTGTTGCGGGCCGCCGACCACAGGAGGACGGCCGTCATCGCGCCGATCGCGGCCACGCCGCCGACGTCGAAGAGGCGATAGGGCTGCCCCATCAGGACCACCGTCGGCTTGGCGAGAAGCGCGAGGGTGCCGGCGGCGAGGAGGATGCGCAGCTCGGTCGGTCCGAAGCGCCACGTCGACAGCCGGAACACGCCGCATGCGTGGGTGGCGAGGTAGACCTCGGCCGAGACCAGCAGCCAGGCCGCGAGGACCCCGAGGGCGACGAGGGGGCTCATGTAGCCCGACAGGCCGAGGCCCCCGAGGACGGCGCACGCCCCGATCAGGTCGACGACGTGGTCCACGTAGTAGCCGTAGCGGGGCCGCTGCTGGTTCCGCACCCTGGCGAGGGTGCCGTCGAGGCTGTCGCCGAACCAGTTGACGGCGAGGCCGGCGACGACGAGGAAGAGCCCGGTCCGGTTCAGGCTCGCCATCCAGTACGCCAGACCGGTTCCGAGCATCGCGGCGAGGGCGAGGGCGGTCAGCTGATCGGACGTGACCCACCCCGGCAGCCGCCTCGCGAGCCAGAGGAGGACGCGCCGCTCGCACGCGGCGAGGAGGCTTCGGTTTTCGCGGACGTGAGACCCAACGCTGTCGGACATCGTCACACTCCCTTCATCGGGGAATGCGACATCCGCCCGCGCGCGAGCTCACCGCGACCGAGGGCGGTGATTCCGGTGATGGTGCGGAAGGGGGGACTTGAACCCCCATGGGACTAGGTCCCACAGGCTCCTGAGGCCTGCGCGTCTGCCAATTCCGCCACTTCCGCAGTCGGGGGGAACCGCCTCGCAGAATCCCCAGTATACCGAAGAGGCGCACGCGGGCGCCAGCCACGTGGGCGCGGCGGTGACGCGGCGGGGCGCGGCGGGGTGCACGACAGGAAGAGCTGCGCCGCCGAGAGCGACACCGCAACCGTCAACCTGACGGTGCCCCGGGGCGCTCATCTCGCGAATCTGCCGGGTGTCCGGGCGCCGCTCCCGTCGTCACGTATACTCGTGTCGGTCGCCGGCCGGCGCCGGCTGGCGACCGAGGCATGCCCGGACGTGCGTCGCCGGTTCGCGCCGAGGGTCGTCGCGCGGCGGCGCATGAAGGAGGTCAGTCGTGGGGGTCAGTCGCGGCGTCCGGTTCATCGTGGTCATTCTGTCGCTGGCGGTCATCGTCTCGATGGCCGGCATCGCCGTCCTCTACCTCATGGTGTCGGGGGCCCCGTCGGTGGCCGCCGACTCGGTGCTGGTGCTGCCGGTCCCGGCGGGGCTGACCGAGTACCGCCAGAACGCGCTGCTGACGCCGCTCGTCGGCGCGGGCGGCGCGACGGTGCGTTCGGTGGTCGACAGCCTGCGCAAGGCGAAGGTGGACGACCGCATCAGCGGGGTGATTCTGAAGCCGCAGCTCGGACCCCGGGTCCTGTGGGGGAAGCTGCAGGAGATCCGGGACGCGGTCGTCGACTACCGGGAGTCCGGCAAGCCGATCGCCGCGTTTCTCGAGTACGGGGGGGCGGAGGACTACTACCTGGCGTCGGCGGCGGACAAGGTCTACCTGATGCCCGGGAGCCCCCTGGAGATCGTGGGCCGCGCGCAGTACGAGGTCTTCTTCCGAAACGCCCTGGACAAGGTCGGGGCCTATCCCGACGTGCTCGCGGCCGGCGACTACAAGACCGCCGCCAACCAGTACACCGAGACCACGATGACCCCCGCCCATCGCGAGATGGCCGAATCGCTCAACCGGGACCTCTACGAGCAGATGATCGAGGGCATCGCGGAGTCGCGGGGCCTCACGGGTGACGAGGTGCGCGGACTCGTGGACGAGGGGCCGTTCCTGCCGGAGGGCGCGCTCGCCGCGGGGCTGGTCGACGGGCTCGTCTACGCCGACGAGGTGAAGCACCGGGAGCCCTTCGACGCAGACGACAGGCGGGAGATCGCGGACAGCGACTACCGGCAGATCAGCTTGCGGTCGGTGGGGCTGAACCAGGGCGAGCGCATCGCCCTCGTCTACGCCGTCGGGGCCATCAACTCGGGCTCCAGCACGTTCGACGTCCTGAACGGGGAAGTGCTCGGCTCCGACACCCTGACGAGCGCCATCCGCAGCGCCCGGGAGGACGACTCGGTCCGCGCCATCGTGCTGCGCATCGACAGCCCGGGGGGCTCGGCCATCGCCTCCGACGTCATCTGGCGCGAGGTGGCGCTGGTCCGCGAGAGCGGCAAGCCGATCGTCGCCTCGATGTCCGACCTGGGGGCCTCGGGGGGCTACTACATCGCCATGGGCGCCGACGCCATCGTCGCGCAGCCGGCGACGCTGACCGGCTCCATCGGCGTCGTGTTCGGCAAGTTCACCACGGGGGGCACCTACGAGAAGCTCGGGGTCGGGGTCGAGCCGGTGAGCGAGGGCAGGTTCGCCGAGATCTACTCGCCGGTGACCCGGTTCTCGGAGGCCGAGCGGGCCAAGGTGCAGGAGCACGTGGACGCCATCTACGAGCAGTTCGTCACCAAGGCGGCCGAGGGGCGGGGGACCACGCGGGACCTCCTCCACGAGGTGGCCCAGGGCCGCGTGTGGACCGGACGGCAGGCGCTCGAGCACGGCCTGATCGACGACGTCGGCGGGCTCCGCCGGGCCATCGCGCTGGCCAAGGAGAAGGCCGGCATCGACCCCGGCGACGAGGTCGAGCTGGTCATCTACCCGCGCCCGAAGAGCTTCTTCGAGCTGCTCGACGAGGGGTTCCCGATGGCGCGGGCCGCCGCGGCGTGGGCCGGGCTGGCGGCTCCCGAGGCCGCGCTGGTGGGTCGGGCAACGGCTCCGGCGCGGCTGTACCGCCCCGGCGAGCCGCTGGCGATCATGCCCGGCGCGTTCGTGCGCTGAGCGTCGTACTTGGCCCGCCCATCGTCGCCGCGGGAGCTTCGCGCCGGCGAAGCTCCCGACGCGACCGCAAGGTCGCGCAACGGCCTCCGCTGGGCGACCAAGCCACCCTGCAGGAGTCTGCACCGTTCTACGGCGCAGACTCCTGATGCTGCGTCACGCCATGACCTTCTGGTGCGGACCTGGCCTCATGGTCGCATCGTCGACGACTTGCCGGCACCGCATACTCCCGGCCGTGGCACCGCACTAGGCGGTCGCCAGGGCGAAGGCCCCCATGTCGATGCTGATAGGGATGCGGGCCTTGGCGTTCTCCATGTACGCGGTGTAGAACTGGTTCTGCCGCTCCAGGATCATCTCGCTCCGCAACTGCTCGCGATTGGCCAGCAAGTCTGCCCGGTCGGCGTCCTCGCGCTCGTGGACGTGGACGATCACGGCGGAGTTGCCGGTCAGGACCGGCTCGCTGGTCTCTCCCGGGGTCAGCGAGAAGGCCACCGCCTCGACCTGGGCGTTGACGCCGACCCCGGGGACCACGGCGCCGCGGGCAATCAGGCCGCTCTCGTTCACGGCGAGCTCCTCGGCTTCCGCCGCGGCGCCGAAGTCGTCGGCCTCCTGCAGGGCCGCGGCCACCGCGTCGGCGCGCTCCTGGGCCAGGACGAACGCCTTGCGTCGTATCACGTCGTCCCGCACCCGTGTCTCCACCTCCTCGAGAGGCGGCACGTAGGGCGCCTGGATGCCGGTCACGGTCGCGAAGGCCGGCCCCGTCGGGGTCGGAATGGGACCCGCGACCTCGCCCTCCGCGAGCTGGAACGCCTGCGTGGTCACCTCGGACGAGAAGCCCAGTCCGAGAATCGGCTCCCCGAGGGCGGCGAAGCCGCTCTCCTGCACTTCGAGTCCCCTTCGCGTCGCCGCCGCGTCGAGGTCGGCGGCCTGTTCGATCTCCAGCGACATGGCTTCCGCCAGCGCCGCGGCCCGCGCATCGGCGCTCTCCTGCTGAAGCAGATCGACGATGCCGTCCCGGACCTCGTCCAGGGTCCGGGTCGTCCCGCCGGTCTTCTCGGTCGCCTTGATCACGTGCACGCCGAACATGCTCGTGACCGGATCGCTGATCTCGTCCTGCTCGAGGGCGAAGGCGGCGCCTTCGAACTCGGGCACCATCTGCCCGCGCGCGATCGGTCCGAGGTCGCCGCCGGCCTCGCGGGTGCCCTCGTCCTCCGAGTACCGGCGCGCCAGCTCCGCGAAGTCGGCGCCGCCCCGGGCCTCGGCCACGATCGACTCCGCCTGCGCCTGCACCTCGGCCAACTCCGCGTCCTGCGTCCGGAGCAGGATGTGGCTGACGCGGAGGTCGACCGCCTCGGTGTAGCGATCGAGGTTGTTGTCGTAGTAGCCCTGGACGTCGGCTTCGCTCGGGGTGAACGAGGCCTTCAGGGCCGGCACGTCGATGAGCACGAAACGGAGCCGGCGCTTCTCGGGCACCAGATAGTCGTTGGCGTTCTGCTCGAACAGGGCGCTGACGTCGTCGTCGGTCGCCTCGAGCCCCTCCCGGAAGTCGTCGGCGCGGAAGGAGACCGCGCTCAGGCGGACACGCTCGTTGCGGCGCACGTGCTCGCGCTCGACGTCGTCGTCGCTGACCGTGATCCAGTCGGTGATCGCCGCCTGCAGCCGCTGGAGCATCAGCGACCGCCGGACGTTCTCCTCGAACTCGGCCGGGGACACCGGCGGCTGCTGCATCCGCAGCATCTGGAGATAGGCGGCCTCGCCGATGAACTCGCCGTCCTGCTGGAAGGCGGGGAGCGACACGATGGCCTCCCGGACCTCGGCGTCGCTGACCGTCACGCCGAGGCGCGCGGCTTCCTGCAGCGCCGCGTACTCGTCGATCACCTGCTGGAGCAGCTGACGATCGATGCCCATGGAACGCAGGAGGTCGGCCGTGATCTCGCCGCCCGACTGGACCTGGTAGCTCTGGAGCTGGCGGCGGTAGAGCGTCTGGAACTCGCCGACGGTGATCTCCTGGTCCCCGACCTGGGCGAGCACGTCGGTCAGGGCGCCGGGGGTCTCGGGGGGCGGCTGGATCAGGGGGAACCCGAGGACCAGCAGGGCGAATCCGGCGAGGGCAAGGGTCCACTTCAGCCACGCCTTGTGGCGGCGCATGCGGTCCAGCATCGTCATCTTGGGTTCAACTCCTGTACTGCCGCACTCTTCGGTCGTGCGCTGCGGGGCGTCCCGCCGCCGGGTGCTCCGGGTCAGCCTCGTCGCCGGCGTCGGTCCTCTCCACCGCGGATCGGTACATTCTATGACACGACGCGCGCGACCCCGTCCGGGGGGCTCGCGGGCGCGGCCTCGGCCACTACCCCTTGGGTCGGATCGCCCGGAGCCACTACCTGTTGGGTAGACGGGCGCAAACGACCGCCGAATATGCTATAGTCTGTCCGACCCGTCGGGCATGCCTGGAGGTGTTCCGATGTCGGGGGGGAATCCATGTTGCCTGGCTGGAGGGGCGTTGCCGCTTCGGATGTTCCTCTGATGGTCGATTGGAACGGCAACCGGTCCCCGCACCGTTCCCGACGGCGTCGGCCCGGCCGCGTCCAACGACGGCTTCGTCCGGGGCGCTGCCGTCCGGGCCCGATGCTCCACCGCCCTTTCACAGCGTCGCCGGCGACCCGCTCTTCGGCGGGCGAGGCCGAATCCGCACCGCCGGGTTCGTCGACACCCTTCGGTGCGGTCCGTGCGCTCGGCACGAGCCGGCGGGGCGCGAGATGGTCATGACCGTTCGGTGGCGTGGCGGGGCGTATTCTCACGACACGCGGACAACGGCGTCTCGGGGCGTCGGGGCGACGCGGGCCATGAAGACGAACGGTGCAACCGTGCGCCGCCGCCATTCGCCCTCGATGCTGGAGGAGTGTCCCTCTTGAGTGTCAGCTCCCTTTTCTCGCTGTTCTCCAGCGACCTCGCCATCGATCTCGGCACCGCCAACACCTGCGTCTATGCGCGGGGCAAGGGGATCGTGCTGAACGAGCCGTCGATCGTCGCCATCAACAAGGTCACCGGGCGTACCGAGGCGGTGGGGCGCGAGGCGAAGGAGATGCTCGGACGCACGCCCGGCAACATCGTCGCCATCAGGCCGATGCGGGACGGGGTGATCGCCGACTTCGAGATCGCCGAGAAGATGCTGACGTACTTCATCAAGAAGGCGCACAACCGGACCGTCTGGGTGCGGCCCCGCATCGTGATCGGCGTGCCGTCCGAGATCACCCAGGTCGAGAAACGGGCCGTCAAGGACAGCGCCTACCGGGCCAAGGCCAGCGAGGTGCATCTCGTCGAAGAGGCGATGGCGGCGGCCATCGGGGCGGGGATGCCGGTGACCGAGCCGTCCGCCAACATGATCGTCGACATCGGCGGCGGCACCACCGACATCGCGGTGATATCGCTCGCCGGCATCGTCTACAGCAAGGCGGTGCGCGTCGCCGGCAACGAGATGGACGAGGCGATCATCCAGTACATCAAGAAGACCTACAATCTGCTGATCGGCGAGCGCACCTCCGAGACGATCAAGATGAGGATGGGGTCGGCGTGCGGGCTCGACGGCCGCATCACGATGGAGATAAAGGGGCGGCACCTTGTCGAGGGCGTGCCGAAAACGATTACCATTACCGACGAGGAGATACGCGAGGCGCTGGCCGACACGGTGCGCGTCATCGTCGATGCCGTCCGGGTTGCGCTGGAGCGAACGCCGCCGGAGCTGTCGGCCGACATCGTCGACAGGGGGATCGTGCTGACGGGCGGCGGCTCGCTGCTGAAGAACCTGGACAAGCGGCTTCGGGAGGAGACCGGCCTCCCCCTGGCCCTGGCCGAGGACCCGCTGGCATCGGTCGTGCTGGGCGCGGGCCGGATGCTGTCGGACTTCGGGTTGCTGCGGAAGATCTCCATTGATTGACCTGACGCGTCGCACCGGCGTCTCCCTGCTGGTGGTGGTGGTCGGCCACCTCGTGCTGCTGTCGACCCAGGCCAACACCGCCGCCGGAGTGCCGGTGCTCCAGACCGTCACCTTCGGCGTGTTCTCGGAGGTCCAGCGGGCGGTGACGGGGACGGTGGGGACGGTCGGCGGGCTCTGGAGCACGTACGTCGAGCTGCAGGCGGTGCGCGCCGAGAACGAGTCGCTGCAGCGCGAGCTCGACGCGGTGAGGCTGCAGTGGCAGATGGACCGGGCCGGCGCCCTTCGGGTGCGGGGTCTGGAAGCGTTGCTCGAGCTGCGCGACAGCACCCGCCTGAACACGCTTGGCGCCCGGATCATCGGCGGCGACGCCACGCCGTACTTCCGGACCGTGACCATCGACCGGGGGCGGCGAGACGGCGTCCGCCCGGACGCGGCGGTCCTGTCCGCGGCGGGCGTGGTGGGGCGCGTCGTCGACGAGCCCGGGCCGCGGGCGTCGCGCGTCCAGTTGCTCATCGACCGGAACGCGGCGGCCGGGGCCCTCGTCGAGAGGAGCCGGGTGGCCGGGCTGGTGGTCGGCGACGCGGACGATCGGCTGCTGCGGATGGAGTACGTGTCGAATCTCGAGGACGTCGAGGTGGGAGACACGGTCGTGACGTCCGGAAGCGACGGCATCTATCCCAAGGGGTTCGTCATCGGAGACGTCACCCTCGTGCAGCGGGGGCCGGGGCTGTATCGGACCGTCCACGTGCGTCCCCGCATCAGGTTCGGCGATCTCGACGAGGTACTGGTCATCCTGCCCGAATCGCCGCCTCCGGTGCCCCTGGCGGCGGCGGGCGGTGGTGGATGAGGGTCGCGTGGATCGCTTTCTCCCTTGCGGCGGCGCTGGCGATTCAGACGACCCTGGTCCGGATGGTCGCGGGCACCGGGGCGCCTCTCGACCTCGTGCTCATGGTGGTCATCGTCGTGGCCATCGTGAACGGACCCCGGGCCGGCTTGTGGACCGGCACCTGCGGCGGGCTGCTGCAGGACGCGCTGTCCGGCGGCGTCATCGGGATGGGCGGTCTGGCGAAGACGGTGGTGGGCTATCTCGGCGGCCAGTTCGCCGCCCAGTTCATGGTGACGCGCCTGTGGCACAAGGCGCTGGTGTTCGTGGGCGGCTCGCTGCTGCACGCCGTCCTGTTCGTCGGCGGCTACGGCCTGTTGTTCGATGACCGCGTGGTCGTCACCCCGCGCGATCTGCTGATGCAGGCGGCCGCCAACACCGTCGTCGGCCTGGTGGTCGCGGTGGGGTTGCAGACGGTTCCGGACGAGGTCGAGCGGAAGCGTCTGCGCGGGCGTTGGCCGGGCGGCCGCCACGTCGAGTAGCCGCCCCGCGAGGCCGGCGGGCGGACAACGAGGTGAGACCGAAGCCGATGAGCATGGTCAGCCGTTTCGCACCGGGCGCACGAGAGCGGCCGCGCGACAGCCTCGCCGCCCTGCTGGCGGTGTGGCGGTGGGGCATCATCGTCGTGTTCGGGGGCCTTGCGACCGGGTTCTGGTGGTTGCAGGTCGTCGACTACGACAAGTACCGCCGGCGCGCCGAGAACAATCACCAGCGAACCCTGGTCCTGGCCGCGCCGCGCGGTGCGGTCCTCGACCGTGACGGCCGCGTGCTGGCCGAGAACCGCAACTCGCTCAACATCACGTTGTCCCGCGAGCAGGCCGAGGACCTGGAGGGCACCGTGGCCCTCGTCGCCGACCTCTCCGGCGTGCCGTTGTCCGAGCTCCGGGCCACGCTGGAACGCCACCGCCGGGATCCGCCCTTCCGGCCCGTGGTCCTCATTCGCGACGCTTCGTTCGAGCAGGTGGCGGCGGTTGCCGCGCACGCCCGGGAGTTGCCGGGGATCTACGTGCAGGAGCTTCCCGTCCGCTTCTATCCGGCAGAAGAGGTGGGCGCGCACATCCTGGGCTACGTCGGCGAGGTCAGCGAGGCCGAGCTGGCGACGCCGGAGTTCGGGGACCTGCGCCGCGGCGCGATCGTCGGCAAGTCCGGCATCGAGCGCATCTACAACGGACCGTTGATGGGCGTCGACGGCGCGCGGCGGGTCGTCGTCGACAACGTCGGGCGGGAGATCCGGGTCCTCGACGAACGGCTGCCCCGCGAGGGCCGGCAGATCCAGCTCACCCTGGACTACGATCTGCAGGAGGCGGCGGAGGATGCCTTCGGCGACGCCGGGTTCAACGGTTCGGCGGTGTTCCTCGATCCCCGTTCGGGCGAGATCCTCGCCCTCGTCAGCCGCCCCGCCTACGACCCGAACCTCTTCGCCCGCGGCATCGACGGCGAGACCTGGGGGCGGCTCAACCGCGACCGGCTTCGCCCGCTGAACCACCGGGCGCTGCAGGGGCGGTACTCGCCGGGGTCGACCTTCAAGGTGGCGATGGCGATCGCGGCGCTGGAGGAGGGGGTGGTGACGCCCGACTTCCGCGTCGCCTGCAACGGCGGGCGGGTCGTGCACCGGCGCTTCTTCCGGTGCCACTCGACGCACGGCTCGGTCGACATGCGCGAGGCGCTCGAGCAGTCGTGCAACTCCTACTTCTACGCCCTCGGCGAGAGAATGGAGATCGACCAGATCCACAAGTGGGCGACGGCCCTCGGCCTGGGCGAGCTCTCCGGCGTGGACCTGCCGCACGAGGTGCGGGGGCTGATGCCGTCCACGGCCTGGAAGCGGGAGCGGCGCGGCGAGCGGTGGTACCCCGGCGAGACCATCTCCGTCGCCATCGGGCAGGGGGCGGTGTCGGTGACGCCCATTTCGCTGGCGGTCATGATGGCGACGGTCGCCAACGGGGGCACCAGGGTCACTCCCCACCTGCTCAAGGCGGTCAACGAGGGGCAGGGGTTCGAGCGGGTGCGCCGACCCGTGCCCCGTTCGCGGGTGTCGATCAGCCAGACGACGTTGGACGTGGTCACCGAAGGGCTCCGGTTCGTGGTCAACCGGGCCGGGACCGGCCGGCGCGGTCGGATCTACGGGCGGGACGTGATGGGCAAGACCGGCACGGCCCAGGTGATCTCCCTGCAGGGCCGGGCGGCGGCCGCGGGCAGCTCGGAGCAGGACTTGCGGGACCACGGGTGGTTCGTCTTCGCGGCCCCCGCCGGAGCGCCGGAGATCGCGGGCGCCGTCTTCGGCGAGCACAACGAGCACGGTTATCTCTCGGCCCCGATCGCGAGGCACGTTCTCGAGACGTACTTCGCCAAGAAGGAAGGGCTGCCGCGTCCGACGGTGCCGGTGCCGCCGTTCGGGAGGAGGGCGTGGGCCGCTCCGGCCGCCCCGGCGGCAGCGGCGGCGGACCAGTAACGCCGGGCTGCAGATGCTGGAGCAACGACTCTATCGCCACATGGACTGGCTGCTGCTGGGAGCCCTGTGCCTGCTGTCGGCCATCGGGGTGGCGATGATCTACAGCACGACGTACGATCCCACGACGGGCGGCGCCGGCCCCCTGGTTTCGATCCAGCTGTGGGCGCTCGGCCTCGGCTTCCTGGCCCTCATCGTCACCCTCTCGATCGACTACCGGTGGTTCGCCGACTTGTCGGTCCTCATCTTCCTGGGGCTGGTCGGCCTGGTCGCCTATGCCCTCCTGTTCGGGACCACCGGCGGCGGCGCCCGGCGCTGGATCGATCTGGGGGTCTTCAACCTCCAGCCCTCGGAGTTCGCCCGCATGGTGGTGGCCCTGGGGCTGGCGACGCTGTTCACGCGCCACGGGTGGAAGGGGCGTTCTCCCTTCGGCTGGCTGCTGGCCGTGCTCATCGTCGGGATTCCGTTCGTGCTGATCGCGCAGCAGCCCGATCTCGGCACCGCCGTGACGCTGTTGCCGGTCGCACTGGTCATCTTCGTCTTCGCCGGGCTCCCGCTGCGGTACGTGGGCCTGCTGATCGTGGTCGGCACGCTGAGCGCGCCGGCGGTGTGGGCCTACGGCCTGGAGGACTATCAGCGGGAGCGGATCCTGAGCTTCCTGGATCCGGAAAAGGACCCCCGCGGGGCGGGGTACCAGCAGCTTCAGGCCAAGATCACGGCCGGGTCCGGGGGAGCGACGGGCAAGGGATTCCTCAAGGGGACCCAGAGCCAGTACAACTTCCTCCCGGTGGCGCACAACGATTTCGTTTTTTCGGTACTTGCGGAAGAACAAGGGTTTCTGGGCGTGGTGGTCGCGCTCGGTCTGTATCTGTTCGTCATCCTGCGCGGGATGGATGCCGCTAGACTGGCCAAGGACCGTCTGGGCATGTATCTCGTCGTCGGGATCATGGCCGGCTTCACGTTTCAGGTGATCTACAACATCGCCATGTCGGCCGGACTGGCGCCGGTGAAGGGGCTCACCCTGCCGCTGATGAGCTACGGCGGCTCGTCGGTGATCGCCACGCTGGCGGCCTTCGGGTTCGTGCTCAACGTGCGAATGCGAAGGTTCACGAACTGAGCGCAGCTCTCCCACCGTCCCGCGACGTTCGGAAACCCGCCTTGAACCTGGCCGGGCACGCTGCCCGGTGCACGCGAATCCGGTAGAGCCGCCGGCCGGCCGGCGCCCGAAGGGGTGGCCGCCCGGCGGGGCATCAGGGGCGTCGCCCGCGCGAAGCGCGCCGCCCGCCGTCGCTTGACCGCCGACAC
This sequence comes from Vicinamibacterales bacterium, assembly GCA_965207675.1. Taxonomy (GTDB): domain Bacteria; phylum Acidobacteriota; class Vicinamibacteria; order Vicinamibacterales; family UBA8438; genus JAJEEA01. The sequence goes on along the minus strand of CBDBMY010000009.1, from coordinate 125,329 downwards.
GCATCCTGTCGAGGGCGGGCATCCGAGCGCGGTGCGGGGCATCGCGGCGTCACCCCATCTGGAGTGGTAGTGATGAACAAGGAGATGATCATCTCCGCCAGCGGCCACGAGACGATGGCCGCCATTCTCGAGGACGACGAGGTCGTCGAGATCTCGGTCGAGCGCGAGAAGTCTCGCAGCGTCGCGGGGAACATCTACAAGGGCCGGGTCTCGAAGGTGCTGCCGGGCATGCAGGCCGCCTTCGTCGATCTCGGGCTCGAGCGCGACGGCTTCCTCTACGTATCCGACGTCATCGATCCCATGGCGTCGCTGGACGGCATCGACGCCGCCGACACGGAGGGCGTCGCCGCGGACGCGCCCGCCGCCCCCGAGGGCAACGGCGGGACGCGGGGGCGCGGCCGCGGGCGCGACCGCAACCCCAGCGACCAGCCGATCGACAAGCTGCTGACCGCCGGCCAGGAGATCGTCGTTCAGGTCGTCAAGGAGCCCCTGGGCACGAAGGGCGCGCGCATCACGTCTCACGTCACGATTCCCGGCCGGTTCCTGGTGTTCATGCCCACGGTCGAGCACATCGGCGTCTCGCGCAAGATCGTGTCGCGCGAGCAGCGCAGCCGCCTGCGGCGCATCGTCCGCGACTTTCGCGCCGAGCACGAGATGCCCGGCGGGGTGATCATCCGGACCGCCGCCGCGGACCGGCCCGAGGAGGACATCCTCAGCGACCTCACCTACTTCCACGAGCTGTGGTCGGACACCCTCAAGAAGAGCGAGTCCCGCCGGGCGCCCGCCGTCGTCCACCGCGAGGAGAGCCTCGTCGCCAAGCTGCTGCGCGACCTGCTGACCGACGACTTCTCGGCCATTCGCATCGATCAGCGGGGCGAGTACCGGAAGGCGGTGAAGCTGGTGCAGCGGATCATGCCGAACCTCGTGTCCCGGGTGCACCACTACGACAAGAACTTCCCGATCTTCGAGGAGTACGGGGTCCAGTCGGAGATCGACAAGGCGCTCCGGAGCAAGGTCTGGCTGAAGTCGGGCGGCTATCTCGTCATCAACCAGACCGAGGCCCTCGTGGCGATCGACGTCAACACCGGGCGCTACGTCGGCAAGCGGACGGGGCGGCTGGAGGACACCATCGTCAAGACCAACCTCGAGGCCGCGAAGGAGATCGTCCGCCAGATCCGCCTCCGCGACCTCGGCGGCATCATCGTGCTCGACTTCATCGACATGGAGGAGCGGAAGAACCGCCAGAAGGTGTACCAACTGTTCGAGCAGGAGATTCGTCGCGACCGGTCGCCGTCGAAGGCGGTGCAGGTCTCCGAGTTCGGGTTGATCATCACCACCCGCAAGCGCGTCAAGCAGAGTCTCGAGCGGCAGTTGACGGAGCCGTGCCCGTACTGCTCGGGGAGCGCCGTGGTCAAGTCCACCTCGACCATCTGCTTCGAGATTCTCGCCGAGCTGCGGAAGGTCAGCGGCGACCTCAACGGCCACCGCATCCAGCTCCGCGTCAACCCGGACGTGGCGCGGGCGCTGAAGTCGGAGGAGCGCGGAGTGCTGAAGGAGATCGAGCGCACCCTCGATCGCGAGGTCACGCTGCGCCCCGACGCGATCCTGCATCACGAGCAGTTCGACGTGACCGCGATGTAGCCGGGGGGGGCGGGCGCACCGGCCTCCGGGGCGGTCCTGCCCACCGCAGGGCTCGAAGAGCAGTTCGACGTGACGGCGGACGGGCCCGGCCGCCGTGGGTCACCGGTCCCGGGGGCGGGGGGGCGTCCACCGCAGGGCGTCGAACTGCTGGATCGTGCCGCGGCCCACGACGATCCCCTCTTCCTGAAGGAGCCGCCGTTTTCGAAGCGGATCGCTGTAGCCCCCGAGACGGCCGCCGGCGCCGACCACGCGGTGGCAGGGGACGCTGGGCAGGCGGCAGTTCCGCATGATCGTGCCGACGGCGCGCCAGGCCCGGGGACGCCCCGCGAGGGCCGCCACGTCGCCGTAGGTGGCTACCCGGCCCCGGGGGATGCGGCGCACGATCGCCATCACGCGGGCGCGAAAGGAGCCGTCGGTGGGTGTCTTGGAGGCGAACACCGTGGCAGCCCGTGGCGAGAGTTCCTGCCCGCAATCGAGCGGCGATGCATCCCGCCCGACCGCGTTGCCGATCCGACGGGAGCCCGCGCCGATCCACGGCGCAAGCTCCTGTCCGTGAGGCGGCACCGGACGGAGGCTACTCCGTCGGGGTGGTCTTCCAGACGTCGTGGATCAGGCCGGCCTGGATGAGCTTGGTGGCGAAGACGATCTGCCCGGCGTGGGTCGTGAAGTGGAGCACCTGGTTCAGGATGAGCTCGCCGAAGGTGAGGGTCTTGCCGTTCAGCTCCGTCGTTTCGGTGAGCCGGCCGGCGTCGAACGTGGCGAGCGCGCGGTCCGCCTCGGCCATCGTGAAGTCGAGCCTGGCCAGCAGGTCCTCCTTCGGCAGCGGGCCCGGCTCCGCGAACTCCGCGTCGCGGTCGCGCCGGTAGCCGTTTCCGCCCACCCCGTGGCCGATGTAGAGCCGCGTCGAGCCGCACAGGTGCAGCACGAGGTTGCCGACGGCGTTCGACTCCTCGTTGGCGCGCCACCAGATCTGGCCGTCGTTCAGGGCCTCGATGCAGGTCCGCACCTGACCCGCCTGGTGCACCACGAGGCGCTTGCGGGCGGTGTCCAGCAGCAGCCGGTTTCCAGCGTCACTCATCGTCGAATCCTCGCCTCGGAGTCGCCGCGGCCGGCGGACGCGCAGGAGTTCCACCTCGGCGCAGCTCGCAGCGCGACGGTGGGTTCCGCCGCCGCCCGTCGGTCCGGCTCATCGATACACCCTCGGGAAGTAGCAGACGCCGGCGACCCCGACATCGTACACGGCGCAGGCCGTCGCATACCAGGGCGGCATCGATTCCGACGGCAGGATCCCCGCCCCGTGGAGCAGGCCGAGACCCGCGTGAGCCGCGAACGCCAGGGCCAGCAGGGCCAGCGCCGTACCCGGCTCGCGGGTCACCGCGACGGAGGCGAGCACGAGGAATCCGACCGCGAGGGCGACGTCGAGTCCGCTGCCGGCGGTCGATTCCTGGGCCAGCGCGAATCCGACGTAGACCCCGGCGTCGAGCGTCAGCATCATCGCCGCGAACTGGGCCAGGCGGAGCTCGGCGACGAGGCGGGCCGGCGAGCTGGGATCCGCCCTGACCGCGACGAGGGTGAGCCGGACGAGGATGATCGCCAGGGCCGCCCCGGCGACGAGCAAGGCGCGCGCGCTGTCGGTCATGTCGGTTGCACGGGTCCACGCTCCGTTGGGGTGGCCGCCGTCGCGCCGCCGCCGTCCGGCGGCGCCGACGGGAGCCTCGATCCATGATACCCGCCGGCCGGTCGCGGCTGCCTGCCGCGGCCCGGCCCCTTCGGCGTCGGCGTCGGTCGCCTGCCCGATTGTGCCGACCGGAACGCGTTGCGGCTGCCTGCCCGGCCCGGCCCCGCGGCAGGCGTCCTCGGTGCGGCGCAGGGTTCTTCACCACCCGCCGGGGGAGGGATGTTCGCCGGTACCGACCCGGACGCGTATGATCGGCTGCGCCATGATCCCGGGGCGGCTCGAAGGCCTGGTGCCTTCCGACTGGCGGCCGAGACTCGGTGCGATCCTCCTCGCGGCGGGGCTCGGCGGGGGTGCGTACTGGCTGCGCGACCTCGTCGACCCCCGGGTGCGCGCCGTCGCCGGCATCGTCGCCTTCCTCGCGGTCGCCGCCGCGTGCTCGGCCCGGCTCGCCGACGTCAGGTGGCGGCTCGTCGCGCGGGGGTTCCTGCTCCAGGTCGGGCTCGCGGTGTTCATCCTGAACGTGGAGGTCGCCGGGGTGCGCCCGGGTTACGCCCTCTTCGCGGGCATCGCGGCGGTGGCGACCCGTTTTCTCGAGTTCACCAACGCCGGCTCGCGGTTCGTGTTCGGGGTGCTGGCCGACCCCGAGCAGATGTCCGCGCTCTTCCCCGACGGGTTCGTGCTCGCCTTCGCCTCGCTGCCCATTCTCATCTTCATGTCGGCGGTGTTCACGGTGCTCTATCACCTCGGCGCCCTGCAACTGGCGGTGAAGGCGATGGCCCGGGTGATGACGCGGGTCATGGGCACGAGCGGGGCGGAGAGCCTGTCGGCGGCCGCGAACGTCTTTCTCGGGATTACCGAGGCCCCGCTGATGATCCGGCCGTACATCGCGGGCATGACGCAGTCGGAGCTGCTGGCCCTGATGACGGGCGGGCTCGCGACCATCGCGGGCACGGTGATGGCGATCTACATTGGCCTCGGGGCCGATCCGGTCGGGGTCCTGACCACGAGCGTGATGGCGGCGCCGTGCGGCCTCTACCTGTCGAAGATCCTGCTGCCCGAGACCGGGACGCCCGCCACCGCGGGCACCGTGCGGGTGGCGGTGGAGCGCCGGTACGTGAACGTCATCGACGCGCTCGCGGGCGGGGCGTCGGACGGCATGCGGCTGGCGATGAACGTGGCCGCGATGCTGATCGCGTTTCTCGCGTTCATCGCGATGATCGACTACGCCCTCGGGTTCGTCAGTCCGGGACTGTCCCTGGCCGCGATCTTCGGGTGGCTGTTCGCGCCGGTGGCGGCCCTGCTGGGGGTGGCGTCGGCCGACTTGCCGGCGGTGGCCGACCTGCTCGGCACCAAGCTCGCCACCAACGAGTTCGTGGCCTTCGTCAAGCTCGACAACAGCTACGCCGACACGGTGAGCGAACATACCCGCGTGGTCGCGACGTTCGCCCTGACCGGCTTCGCCAACTTCGGCTCGATCGGGGTTCTCCTCGGCGGCATCGGCGGCCTCGCCCCGGAGCGGCGCCCCGATCTGGCGCGCCTGGGGCCGGTGGCGCTGCTGGGCGGGTTTCTGGCAACATTGATCAACGCCGCCATCGCGTCGGTGTTGCTGTAGTCGCGGGGGTGGCGGAGGACCGGACCGGATGTTGCCGACGATCGGATGGGAAGACGGCGAAGTGGTCATGATCGACCAGCGCAGGCTGCCGGCCCGGGAGGCGTACGTGCGGTGCCGGACGGCGCGGGAGGTGGCCCGGGCGATACGCACGATGGTCATCCGCGGCGCGCCCGCGATAGGCGTCGCCGCCGCGATGGGCCTGGCGCTCGAGCTGCGACGCAGCACCGCGTCGGGCACCGCGCAGCTGGCCACGGAGTTCTACCGGGCCTGCGACCTGCTGGCCGCCACCCGGCCCACCGCCGTCAACCTGTTCTGGGCGATCGCCCGGATGAAGCGGGCGTTCGCCGACGCGATGCGGGCGGGGCGGTCGGCCGACGAGATCCGCGAGGCCGCGGACGCCGAGGCGGCGCGCATCCACGACGAGGACGTGGCGAGCTGCCGGGCCCTCGGACGCCACGGCGCCGACGTGGTGCCGGCGGAGGCCCGGGTGCTGACCCACTGCAACGCGGGGGCGCTGGCCACCGGCGGCTACGGCACCGCCCTCGGGGTCGTCCGCGCGGCGGTCGAGGCGGGAAAGCGGGTCGCGGTGTACGCCGACGAGACCCGGCCCTTCCTGCAGGGGGCCCGCCTCACGGCCTGGGAGCTCGTCCGGGACGGCATCGAGACCACGGTGATCGCCGAGGGCATGGCCGGATCCCTGATGCGCGAAGGGCGGATCGACGTCGTCGTGGTCGGGGCCGACCGCGTCGCCGCCAACGGCGACGTCGCCAACAAGATCGGGACGTACACGGTGGCGGTGCTCGCCAGGGAGCACGGCGTCCCGTTCTACGTGGCGGCGCCGGTGTCGACCATCGATCTCGAGACCCCGGACGGGGCCGCGATTCCCATCGAGGAGCGAGACGCCAGGGAGATGACGCACCTGGGCTCGGCCCGGCTCACGCCCGAGGGGGCCGCGGTGTGGAACCCGGCGTTCGACGTCACCCCCGCCCGCCTCGTGGCCGGCGTCATCACCGAACGGGGCATCTGCCGGCCGCCCCTCGCCGACAGCCTGAAGGCGGTCTGCGCCTCCGTCCCGACCCCGGCATGACCACCCTGCTCGCCATCGAGACCTCGTGCGACGAGACCGCCGCCGCCGTCGCCACCGGCGACGAGACGGGGCCGGGCTCGTGGGCGATCCGGTCCAGCGTCATCGCCTCGCAGGTCGACATCCACCGAGAGTGGGGCGGCGTGGTGCCGGAGCTCGCGTCGCGCCAGCACGTACGCGATCTCTGCGGGGTGGCGGAGCGGGCCCTCGGCGACGGCGGCGTGGGGTGGGGCGATCTGGACGCGGTCGCGGTCACGCAGGGGCCGGGGCTCGTCGGCTCGCTGCTGGTGGGAGTGGCGTTCGCGAAGTCGCTGGCCCTCGCCCTCGAACGGCCGCTCGTTCCCGTGCACCATCTCGCCGGGCACATCGAGTCGCTGTTCCTGTGCCGGCCCGACCTGCCGCTGCCGGCCGTGGTCCTCGTCGTGTCCGGCGGCCACACGAACCTGTATCACCTGCCCGAGGCGGGCCGCTACGAGCTGGTGGGCCGGACCCGCGACGACGCGGCCGGCGAGGCGTTCGACAAGGTCGCCAAGCTGCTGGGGCTGACCTACCCCGGAGGCCCGGTCATCGACCGCATCGCCCGCGGCGGCGACGAGCGGGCCGTCCGCTTTCCGGTGGCGCGGATGACCCACGACGACCGCGCGGCGGGTCCGGCGACGGTCACCCCCCCCGGCTTTCCGCGGCGGGGGGAAGGGCGCATGGACTTCAGCTTCAGCGGGCTGAAGACGGCGGTCGCGCGGCACCTGCAGCGCCGCCGCGCCGAGGACGCGGGCCCGACGTCGGAGTCCGAGCTCGCCGACATCTGCGCCAGCTTCCAGCGCGCGGTCATCGACGCGCTGCTCGACCGCACCTTCGAGGCGGTTCGCCGCTTCGGCGCCCGCGGCCTCGGCATCGCCGGCGGGGTGTCGGCCAACAGCCGGCTGCGGGAGCTGGCGCAGGAGCGCGGCGAGAAGAAGGGCGTGCCGGTGGTGCTGCCGACGCTGCACCTGTCGACCGACAACGCGGCGATGATAGCGGCCGCGGGGCTCCGGCAGATCTCGGCCGGGGTGACGGCGCGTCTCGACCTGAACGCCGATCCCGCCCTTCCGCTCGCCGGCGGCGTCGGAGCCGGGCGTCGCCCGACGGCCGGCAAGGGCGACGGCGGGCCGCAGGCGTCTGCGCCGTAGAACGGCGCGGACTCCTGGAGGGTTGGTTTGGCGCCCAGCGGAGCCGAAGGCGACGGTGGGCGGGCGAGGAGTCGCCGTAGAACGGCGCGGACTCCTGGAGGGTTCGTTGCGCCCAGCGGCGCCGAAGGCGACGATGAGCGGGCGAGCCGCCCCGTGGCGGCGAGGCGGGGGAACGGACAGGGAGACGGCGGCTCGGCCGGAGTCCGGAGGGGCAGCAGCATGACACCGACTCGCGACCAGGCGTGGCGCCTGCTCAACGAGTACACGCAGAACGATCGCCTGCTGAAGCACGCGCTGGCCGTCGAGGCCGCGGTGCGGGGCTACGCGCGCGAGCTCGGCGAGGACGAGGAGGAGTGGGGCATCGTCGCCCTGCTGCACGACTTCGACTACGAGCGCTGGCCGAGCCCCGAGGACCATCCGTACCGCGGATGCGAGATCCTGCGGGAGCGGGGCTATCCCGAGCACGTGATGCGCGCCATCCTCTCGCACGCCGACTACACCGGCGTGACCCGCGAGTCGCGCCTCGAGCACACCCTGTTCGCGTGCGACGAGATGGCCGGCTTCGTCACCGCGGCGGCCCTCGTGCGGCCGTCCCGCAGCGTGCTCGACCTCGAGGCGAGATCGGTCCGGAAGCGCATGAAGGACAAGGCCTTCGCGCGGGCCGTGCCCCGCGACGATCTCCGACAGGGGGCCGAGGAGATGGGGCTTCCGCTCGACGAGCACATCGCCAACGTCATCCGCTTCATGCGGGCCGCCGCCGACGAGCTCGGGCTGCGGGGCAGTCTCTGAGCCGCGCCCTGATCCAAGCGTCCCGCGAACCTCGCGCCGCCATTCTCCGTATCGCTACCAGTAGCATGACGACTCCTCCCGCGGACGTCCCGCCCGTGGCCCGCCTCGACGGGGTGTCGGTTCGGTACGGCGAGCAGGCCGCTCTGCGCGACGTCGCCGCGACCTTCCCCCCCGGAGCGGTGGGCCTGCTGGGGCCGAACGGGGCGGGGAAGAGCACCCTGCTCAAGGCGCTGCTGGGCTTCGTGACGCCCAGCGCGGGCCGCATGGAGGTACTCGGGCTCGACGTGGCGTCGAGCCCGATGCAGATCCGGGCCCGTCTCGGGTACATGCCCGAGTCGGACGGCCACATCCCCGGCATGAACGCGGTCTCGTTCGTGGCCTACTGCGGGCAGCTCGCGGGCCTCCCGCGCAGCGACGCGATGCAGCGGGCCCACGAGGTGCTGTACTACGTGGGCCTCGGCGAGGCGCGCTACCGCAACCTCGAGACCTACTCCACGGGGATGAAGCAGCGCATCAAGCTGGCCCAGGCGCTGGTCCACGACCCCGATCTGCTGTTCCTGGACGAGCCCACCAACGGCATGGACCCGAAGGGCCGCGACGAGATGCTGACCCTGGTCAGGGACCTCGCGACGCGCAAGGGCGTCAACCTCATCCTGTCGTCGCACCTCCTGCCCGACGTGGAGGCCACCTGCGCCCGGGTCATCGTGATGTACCAGGGGGCGGTGGCCGCCCAGGGCGCCATCGCGGACCTGAAGTCGGGGCGCCGCGAGGTCTTCGAGGTCCGCGTCAAGGGGGACGCGGGCGCCTTCATCCGGGGGCTGGAGGCGGACGGGCTGGAATGCCGGGGGTCCGGCGAAGAGGTGATGCGGGTCTTCGTCAAGCCGGGCCAGGGGCCGCGCGACCTCTTCGCCGCGGCGGTGCGCCACCAGGTGCAGGTGCGGCACCTGCGGCCGAGCGTGCCGACCCTCGAGGACGTCTTCGCGGAAGCGGTCGGGGAAGAGTGATGCCGGTTCACGATCAGAGCTACCGGCGCTACGCCGGGCGCCGCAACGAGCCGGGGTCGGCGTGGCTCGTCATCGCCGCCGCCGGCATCCGCACTCTCCTGGGCCGGAAGCTCTTCCTCCTGGTGATGCTGGCCGCGTGGGGGCAGTTCTTCGTGCGCGCGGTGATGTTCTACCTGTCGGCGAACTTCCCGACGATGAACGTGCTCGCGCCGTCGGTCGACACCTTCCGGCAGTTCTTCGACATGCAGGAGATCTTCGTGCTGTTCGTGACCGTCTACGTCGGCTCGGGCCTCATCGCCAACGACCGGCGTTCGAACGCCCTGCAGATCTACCTCTCGAAGCCGTTGAGCCGCGCCGAGTACGTCGCCGGCAAGCTCGCCGTCCTCGCGTTCTTCCTGCTGATGGTGACCCTCGTGCCGGCGCTGGCCCTGCTGCTGGTGCAGGTGATGTTCTCGGCGAGCCTCGCCTTTCTTCTCGACAACCTCGTCCTCCTGCCCGCGATCACGCTGTACGCCCTGGTGGAGGTGTCGCTGGCCTCGTTCACCATGCTCGCCCTGTCGTCGCTGTCGACCAGCGCCCGCTACACGGCGATGCTCTACGCCGGCGCGCTGTTCTTCACGGCGGCGGTGGACGGCATCCTGCGCGGCGTGACGGCCAGCTCGTCGCTGGCGTGGCTCTCGCTGCGGGCCAACGTCGAGCAGGTCGGCGACGTCATCTTCCGGCTCTCGCCCCGGTTCGAGTCTCCCTGGCCCCTGTCGGTGCTGGTGGTGCTGCTGCTGATCGGCCTGTCGACCCTGGTGCTCGAGCGCCGGGTGCGCGGGGTGGAGGTGGTGACGTGAGCGCCCCGGTGGTGGCGGCCGACCACCTGTCGAAGTGGTACGGTCAGGTCATCGGGCTCAACGACGTCTCGGTCGAGGTCGGCCCCGGCATCACCGGGCTGCTGGGCCCGAACGGGGCCGGCAAGTCGACCCTGCTCAAGCTCGTCACCGGCCAGCTCAGGCCCAGCAAGGGCGCCGTCCGGGTGCTCGGCGAGCCGATCTGGGGCAATCCGCCCCTCTTCTTCCGGCTCGGCTTCTGCCCCGAGCAGGACGCCTTCTACGAGCGCATGACGGGCATGGAGTGGGTGACGGCCCTGGTGGGTCTCAACGGGCTGCCGGAGGCCGAGGCGGCCGAGGCGGCCCGGAATGCGCTCGAGACCGTCGACCTGCTCGAGGCCGCCGACCGCAAGATCGGGGGCTACAGCAAGGGGATGCGCCAGCGGGTCAAGCTGGCCCAGGCCATCGCCCACGACCCCGACCTGCTGGTGCTGGACGAGCCGCTCGCGGGCATGGACCCCATCGCGCGCCGCCAGGTGATCCGCCTGATCAAGGAGCGCGCGGCGGGGGGGAGGAGCGTCCTCGTCTCGAGTCACATCCTGCACGAGATCGAGGCGATGACCGCCACCATCCTCCTGATGCACAACGGCCGCATTCTCGCCGAGGGCAACATCCACACGATTCGCGACCTCATCGACGAGCATCCCCACCAGGTGCGGATTCGCGCCGGCGACCCGCGGGGGCTGGCGCGCGACCTGATCGCCAACGACGACGTGACCAGCCTGCAGTTCGAGGACGGCGCGGTGGTGCTGGAAACCCGGCGCCCCGACGCCTTCTACGCCCGGCTGACGGAGGCGGGGGCAACCGGCGCCCTGGGCGACATCCACGAGGTCGACTCGCCGGACGACAACCTGCAGGCGGTGTTCGACTACCTCGTGAAGTAGGAAGCCTCACCATGTCCAGCCCCCAGGAGTCGCCGCCCTCCGGGTCGAGGCCGGCCGGACCCACCTTCCCGGGGTCGGTGGCGCGCATCTACGACCTCTCGTTCAGCCAGATGCTGTGGTCGCGCCGGACGGTGTTCATGGTCCTCGTCGTCGGGGGGCCGGTGGTGGTGGCGTCGATCCTGCGCCTGCTGGTGTCGATGGACCTGTTCGACGCCGGCGGCGAGATCGACGGCCGTCCTTTGACCATCGACGGCCCGACGATCTTCGGGCTGATGATCTGGGTCTTCTACCTGAGCTTCTCGGTGCCGCTGCTGGGGGTGTTCTACGGGACGTCGCTGATCGCGGACGAGGTCGAGGACCGGACCATCACCTACCTCTTCACCCGCCCCGTGCCGCGGGGCGCGGTCCTCGTCGGCAAGTACCTCGCCTTTCTGGTGTGCGCCGGCGTGCTCGTGCTGCCCTCGGTGATGCTCGTGTTCTTCCTCGTGGTGCCGCTCCTCGGGGGGAGCATCGGCGCCGCCTTCCCCGATCTGCTGAAGGACCTCGCCCTCCTCACGGTCGGGCTGGCCGTCTACGGCGCCCTGTTCGCCCTCGTCGGCGCCCTGTTCAAGCGCCCTCTCCTGACCGGCCTCGTGTTCATCTTCGGCTGGGAGCCGGTGGTGATCATGGTGCCGGGCTACATGAAGCGGTTCACGGTGTCGTATTACCTCCAGGGACTGGCACCCCACGCGATGCCCGAGGACGGGGGGGTGACCAACCTCGTCCTCCAGGTGCTGCAGGCGAACGAGGTCCTGCCGTCGGCGACGGTGGGCCTCGTCGGGCTCGCCGTGATCGCGATCGGCGGGCTGGCCCTCGCGGTGCGGCTCGTCGAACGCCGGGAGTACGTGCTGGAGCAGTGAGCGCACCGCGGCGGGCCGCCGCGACGGTATCATTGGTCGGGTTGCGGGACTCGCTCGGCTCCCGTCGCGGGCGGCCGGGTGGGCGGAGTCGGCTCCGGCCGGCCGGGTGAATCGATGATGGCCTCCATGTCGCGAAGGACGCGCTACGTCGCCCTCGCTTCCGGCGGCGTGCTCGCGGTCGGGCTCTGCGGCGGACTGGCCGCGTACCTCAACCGCGATGCCGCGCGCGGGGTGGCGTCCGACGCGCCCGCCGAGCTCTCGTTCGTGCCTCCGCATGCGACGGCCCTCGCCTTCGCCGACGTGCGGGCGGTGATGGGGTCGGAGCTGCGGGAGCGGATCCGCCGCATCGTGCCGGACGGCGTCGGGCGCGAGCAGCTCGAACGGCATCTGGGCCTGGACATCGAGCGGGACATCGACCGGGTGCTGGTCTTCTGGGCCCCGGAGCCGGGCGTGGACGCCGCGGCGGAGGACCTGTCCTCCGGGCTCGCCCTCTTCAGCGGGCGCCTGGACGCGGAACGGCTCGAGGCCGTGGCCCGCCGCGGTGGAGCCGACGTCGACGAAGAGGACGGCATCCGCATCGTCAGCCGCGAGATCGAGGGCGCGGGTCGGCTGGCGATGGCGTTTCTCGGGCCGGGGCTCGTGGCGGTGGGGGATCTGGCCGCCGTCCGGTCGACGGCCCGCCGCGGGCGCGGCGAAGCCGGCATCGACGCCGATGCGGACATGATGCGGCTCCTGGGCCGGGTCGACACCCGAAGCAGCTTCTGGGCGGTGGGGCGGTTCGGCGACGAGGGCCTGCTCGCCTGGGTGCCGGAGCAGATGTCGGAGCGGCTGCCGCCGGTCACCGCGTTCGCGGTGCAGGGCCGGATCAACGGCGGAATCAGCGTGTCGCTGGCCGTCGAGGGGCGCGACGAGGCGGCGGCGCAGAACCTGCGCGACGTGGTCCGGGGTTTCGTGGCGTTGGCGCAGCTGCAGACCTTCGGCAACCCCGATCTGCAGGCGATCCTGGACTCGCTGCAGACCGGCGGCGACGGTACGGCGGTGACGCTTTCCCTCCAGGTGCCCTCCGAGGCGATCGAGCTCCTGCTGTCGATGGTGGCTCCCGGCGAGGCGTCCTGAGTCGGCTCTCGGTGGCGAGTCACGTCCCATTCTTCGGGCACGGACATGGGTCTTGGCCCGCTGTCGTCGATGCATCACGGCCCGCGTACCTGAATGTTCCGGTCATGAGGCAGCACCAGGAGTCTGCGCGGTAGAACGGTGCAGACTCCTGGCAGGGTTGGTTGGGCGCCCAGCGGAGCCGCAGGCGACGATGGGCTGGCTGGCAGGGTCGGTTGGGCGCCAGCGGAGCCGCAGGCGACGATGGGCGGGCGGGGTTCCCCGTCGAGGGCGCCTGCCGACGGCTCCCGGGTCGCCCGATCCGGTTCGGCGCACCGGACAGCACCGACCCCATCCGGGCAGCCGTTTGCTATGATCCGGCTCTGCGGTGAACGACCCGCCCGGCACCGCTTCCTGCCGCGTCGACCTGGCCGCCCGCCGTCCCGGCCCCCCGACCGGGCAGATGGCCGGCGGCGAGACCGTGCGGCGACGGTTCCCAGGCTCCAGGACAACCTCCGGCGGGTCCGTACGTGAACGGGACCCGGGGTCTGCGCCGCGGAGCGGCCTCGGCGCCAGCCGGGGTCGCCGACTCCTGCGGGGAGGCGCCGACTTCCCGCGGGCTCGGGCTCCGGGCGGGGTGACGATGGGCGGTATGGCGGACAACGCGCAGGTGAAGGTCGTCGGCGTGCTGGGGTGCGGGCTCATGGGCTCGGGCATTGCCCAGGTCTGCGCCCAGGCGGGCTATCGGACCGTCGTGCGGGAGGTCGATCAGGCCGCCGTCGACGCCGGGCTGGGCAGGATCGAGGGTTTTCTCGACAATGGCGTGGCCCGCGGCAAGATGACCCGCGAGGCGCGGGACGCGGCGATGGGGCGGCTCAGCGGCACCACCCGCTTCGAGGCGCTGGCCGGGAGCGACCTGATCGTGGAGGCGATCGTCGAGGACGTCGACGCCAAGCGGGCCGCGTTCGCGGCGGTCGAGCCGGTGGTCGGTCCCGAGACGCTGCTCTGCTCGAACACGTCCTCGGTATGCATCACCGAGCTGGCGGCGGCGACGAGGCGTCCGGACAAGTTCGTCGGACTGCATTTCTTCAGCCCCGTGCCGCTCATGCCGCTGGTGGAGGTCATTCGCGGGCTGTCCACTTCCGACGCCGCCCACGAGCGGGCCTTCGCCTTCGCGAAGTCGCTCGGCAAGCAGCCGGTGACCGCGCCGGACCGGCCCGGCTTCATCGTCAACCGGCTGCTCATTCCCTACCTGTTGAGCGCGGTGCGCGCCTACGAGCAGGGATGCGGCACCCTGGAGGACATCGACGCCGCGATGACCCGGGGATGCGGCCATCCCATGGGGCCTTTCACGCTGGCCGACTTCATCGGCCTCGACACCACCTACTACATCGCGAACATCATGTTCGAGGAGTTCCGCGACGCCGCCTACGCCCCCCCGCCGCTGCTGAAGCGGATGGTGCTGGCGGGGCGGCTGGGGCGCAAGACCGGTCATGGCTTCTTCAGGTATTGAGGCGACGGCGGCCGCCGTTCGCCAGCCGGACGGCGCCGGCGACGGCATCGTCGAGGCGGTGCGGGTCCTGCTGGCGGGGCTCGGCGAGGACCCGGCGCGCGAAGGGCTCGTCAGGACCCCGGACCGCGTCGCGAAGGCGCTACGGTTCCTGACCAGCGGCTATGATCGGGACGTCGACGTGGTCATCAACGACGCCCTCTTCACGGTGGACTACAGCGAGATGGTCATCGTGAAGGACATCGACTTCTACAGCCTGTGCGAGCATCATCTGCTGCCCTTCTTCGGACGGTGCCACGTCGCCTACGTGCCGGACGGGAAGGTCATCGGACTGAGCAAGCTGCCGCGGCTGGTGGAGGTCTTCAGCCGCCGGCTGCAGGTGCAGGAGCGGCTGACGAGCCAGATCGCCGAGACCATCGCGGCCAAGGTGAGGCCCCTGGGAGTCGCGGTGGTGGTGGAGGCCACCCATCTGTGCATGGCGATGCGCGGGGTGGAGAAGCAGAACTCGGTGGCCATGACCAGCGCCATGCACGGTGTGTTTCGCACCGACGCCCGCACGCGGATGGAGTTTCTGAACCTGTTGCGGCCGGGGGGCGGCGCCGCCTTCGTCCGGGACGTCGGGGAGCATACGACCGATGCCGAGCACAGCTGAGCGTCGTCGCCGTCGGCGGTTCGGGACGGCGGCCCTGGCGGCCGCCCTGGCGCTTGCGGCCGTCGCCTCGGCCGAGGCGCAGTCGAGACGCATCGAGCCCGCCGAGGTCGAGTGTCCGTCCGTCCTCGGTATCGGGGTGGACACCGACCGGACCTACTGCGACGTGCAGATCGGCGACGAGATCGCCGACGGCATCATCGTCAGGATTCCCCCGCACCGCGGACCGGCGACGGTGAGGTTCACCCTGCATGGCCGGCACACCTACTCGGAGGACGAGGTGGCGCGGGGCCGGGGGTATGCGCGGTATCTGGCGACGGCGGCCGTCGCGAGCGCCCAGGAGGTGCTGGCGCGCCCCGTCGTCCTCGCGGAGTTCCACGGCGCCGCCGACCTCGTCGACCGGGTAGGCGGCGGAGCCGGGCCGGGCGGGGTCAAGGCGATCGCGCCGGTGGGGGCCGAGCGCGTTCGCGTCATCGTGCCGTCCAACGTGACGGAAATCAGCATCGTCGGGCTCGAGCTCGAGGTACGGCGCGTCGACAGCGAGGAAACGCAGGTCGCGCGCGGGCGCGCCATCGCGCTGATCAGCGACGTGAACGTGGAGTACCGCGCGCGGTAGCAGACCATGGGGCATCAAGGGAGCGATCCGGACCGCGTGAGGGACGTCATCGTCGTCGGCGCGGGGCCGGCCGGTCTCGCCGCCGCCATCGCTGCGCGCCGCGCGCGGCTCGACTGCGAGGTGTTCGAGCGGGCCGCCCTCGTCAACTCGATCCTCAAGTTCCCGACGAACATGGTCTTCTTCACGACCCCGGAGCTCCTCGAGTTGGGAGACCTGCCGTTCGTCACCCCCTACGCGAAGCCGACGCGAGACGAGGCCCTGCGTTACTACCGCCGCACCGTCGACGCGTTCGACCTCACGGTCCGGCTCGGCTACGAGGTCTCCTCGATCGTCCGTCAGCCCGGCCCGGACGCCGCCGCGCTGCTCGCCGTCGACGTCGACAACCCCCACGAGGGCTCGTTTCGGCGGCTCGCCCGGACCGTCGTCGTGGCCGTGGGGGCCTACGACTGCCCCAACACGTTGGGCATTCCCGGCGAGGACCTCCCCCACGTCTCGCACTACTACACCGAGGCGCATCCCTGGTACCGAAAGCAGGTCGTCGTGGTCGGGGGCAAGAACTCGGCGGCCGAGGCGGCCCTCGAGCTGTACCGCTCGGGCGCCCGCGTCACCCTCGTGCACCGGCATGCCGAGCTGGGGGAGGGCATAAAGTACTGGGTCCGGCCCGACATCGAGAACCGCATCGCGGAGGGCTCGATACCCGCGCGCTTCGAGACCCGCGTGGTCGAGATCCGGCCGCGGGAGGCCGTCGTCGAGTCGGCGGCGGGGCGGGAGCTGCTGCCCGCCGACGCCGTCCTCCTGCTGACCGGCTATCACCCCGACACCGCGATGCTGCGGCGCTTCGGCATCGATGTCGACGCCGCGACGATGGTGCCCGCCCACGATCCCGAGACCTACGAAACCAACGTCCCCAACCTGTTCCTCGCCGGGCAGGTCATCTCCGGCATCCACAGCGGGCGGATCTTCATCGAGAACGGCCGCTTCCACGGCCAGCGGGTCATCGGCGAGATCGCCCGCCGCCTCGCGCGCGCCGGCGACGCGGTGCCGGCGTAGCACCCCGCGCAGCCGTCGCGAGGCGCGCATGCACATCATCATCGTCGGCGGCGGGTCGACCGGCTATCCGCTCGCCGAGGGGCTCGCCGAGCACCACGACGTCTTCGTAGTCGACGTCGATCCGGCGCGGGCCGAGCGCTTCGCCGATCTGGACGTCGAGCTTGTCACCGGCGAAGGCGCGGACCCCGAGGTGCTGCGGCGCGCCGGGGCCGGGGGCTGCGACGTCTTCATCGCGGCCACTCGTCACGACGAGATCAACATCGTCGCCTGCTCGCTCGGCAGCCGGCTCGGCGCCCGGCGGACCATCTGCTTCGTCACGAAGGAGAACTTCCTCCACGCGCACGGCGGCGACGGCCACCTGCGGCGCCACTTCGGGATCGACGAGGTCGTCTGGCCCGAGGCGGAGCTCGCGGCCGAGATCGAGCGGATCGTCCGGGAGCCGGACGCCACCGACGCGGCGGAGTTCGCCGGCGGCCGCGTTCGGCTCCTGGAGTTCCGGCTCGCCGCCGACTCGCCAATGGCGGGACGCGACGTGGCGTCGCTCGAGCTGCCACCGGGGGTCGTCATCGTCGCCGCGAAGCACGAGGACTCGACGTCGATCCCGCGCGGGCGCACGCGGCTCTCACCGGGCGACCGGGTGGTGCTGATGGGCACGCGGCCGGGGATGGCGGCGTCGCGACGGCACGTGTCGGCCGGCGCCCGCCCCCGCTCCCAGCTCGTCACCATCGTCGGCGGCGGGGACGTCGGCGGGCGGCTCGCGCAACGCCTCGACGGCGCCGACGGCATCCGGCTGCGGGTCATCGAGAGGGACCGCGGGCGGGGCGAGCTGCTGGCGTCGTCCCTGCGGAACGCCCTCGTCCTGTGCGGCGACGGTACCGACCTGGAGCTGCTCGAGGCGGAGGACATCGGGCGGAGCGACGTGCTCGTCTCGGTCATCGACAACGACGAGCGCAACCTGTTCGCCTCGCTCCTGGGTCGGCAGCTCGGGGTCCGGAAGGTGATCACGCGGGTCGGCAACTGGCCGAATCACCGCCTGTTCGAGCGCGTCGGGGTCGACGTGGCGCTTTCCGCCCGCGGCTCCGCGGTGACGTCGGTGGTGCACCGGATCGACGGAGGGCGGGCGGTCCTGCTCGCGGTCCTCCAGGAAGGGCAGGCCCAGGTGCTGGACGTGACCGTTCCCGCGGGCTTCGCCGCGGCCGCGGTCCGGGACCTCGGGCTTCCGGAGCAGTCCATCATCGGCACCGTGCTGCGCGGCGGCGACGTCATCGTTCCCCGCGGCGACGACCGGGTGGAGGGCGGCGACCACCTCCTGATCTGCTGCACCGAGGCCGCGGTGGGCGGCGTGCGCGACCTGTTCTCGCACGGGCGCGCGACCTGACGGCCGCGGGGGAAGTCCCGCCGCAGGGCGGCGATTGGCAGGACAAGGGCCGCCCGGAGCGAGCGATCATGCGCCTCAGCGTCGTCGCCCAGGTCGCGGGCCGGATCATCCGGCTGTTCGGCGCGGCGTTCCTGGCTCCCGCCGCCGTCGCGGCGGGCTACGGCGAGTGGCCCGACGTGGGCGGCTTTCTCGCCGGCGGCCTGGCCGCCGCCGCGTTCGGGCAACTGTTCGTCGGCGTCTCGGGCCGGGCCGGCGACGAGCTCCGGCGCATGGAAGCGCTGGCGGTGGTGGCGGGCGTCTGGCTCCTCCTCGCGCCCCTGTGCGCGGTGCCCTACGCGTGGGCCGGGCTCGGGGCGGTCGACGCGCTCTTCGAGGCGATGTCGGGCATCACCACGACGGGCGCGACGATCCTGACCGACTTCGAGGCGCCGGGCCGGGGCCTGTTCTTCTGGCGCTCGCTGACGCAGTGGCTCGGCGGCATGGGGGTCATCACCCTGGTGGTCGCCGTGCTCCCGCGCCTCGCAGACGGTGTCCGGCAGCTCTTCTTCACCGAGGTGCCCGGTCCCGCGGAGGAGAAGCTCGGGCCGCACATCCGGAAGACCGCGGCTGTCCTCTGGTACCTGTACGCCGGCCTGACCGTGGCGGCTGCGGCGGCGCTGCTCCTTGCCGGCATGCCGCTCTTCGACGCCGTCTGTCACGCCATGACGACGCTCTCGGCCGGCGGCTTTTCCCCCCACCCGCAGTCGATACTGGGCTACGACAGCGCCGCCGTCGAGTGGATCCTCTGCGTCTTCATGTTCCTTGCCGGCGCCAACTTCGCGCTGCAGTACCGGGCGCTCGGCCGGGGGCCGGGGGTGCTGGTCCGCGACGACGAGTTCCGCGTCTACGCCGGCATCGTCATCGCCGCGGCCGCGCTGCTCGCGGTGGTGCTGTGGCGGGTCGAGGGCGGCGGCGCGCCGGTGCGGACGGCGCTGTTCCAGGTGCTCTCCATCCT
This sequence comes from Vicinamibacterales bacterium, assembly GCA_965207675.1. GTDB lineage: Bacteria > Acidobacteriota > Vicinamibacteria > Vicinamibacterales > UBA8438 > JAJEEA01. Next base: position 106,408 of record CBDBMY010000009.1, on the reverse strand, counting down.
GACCACGACCGGCTACGCCAGCGCCGACTTCGCGCTGTGGGGCGACCAGGCCAGGGTGGTGCTGCTCGCGACAATGTTCGTCGGCGGCTGCGCGGGCTCGGCGGCGGGGGGACCCAAGGTGCTCCGGCACATGCTCGCCGGCCGGTTCACCCGGGTCGAGCTCCGGCGCACCTTCCATCCCCGCGGCGTCATGCCGGTGAAGCTCGGCGGCCGGGTGGTGCCCGAGGTCGTGATCCGGTCCGTCCTCGTCTTCTTCGTCTTCTACGTCGTAACCTTCGCGGCCTGCGTGGCGGTGGTCGTCGAGCTCGGGGCCGACCTCGAGACCGCGATCACCGCCACCGCCGCCAGCCTCGGCAACATCGGCCCCGGCTTCGGCGAGGTCGGTCCGCTGGCGAGCTACGGCGAGCTGCACCCGTTGTCCAAGCTGACCCTGACCGCCGCCATGTGGATCGGCCGCCTCGAGGTGGTGACGGTGCTGGCCCTGCTTCGGTTGGAGGTGTGGACCGGCGCGCACTGGAAGAGAAGCGCAGCCGCGCCATAGGTAGGCAGGGCCAAGCCGCCCCCGCACGAGCTCCTGCGCCATCGACCGCGTGATGCTGTCGCCCGGCCGACCAGTTTGCCGGGCCAACGCTCCCTCGTGAAGCGGCGTGATACGCTCAGTGACCGGTAAGGGGCAGCACGTCGCAGGACCCAGCGCCACACCGAGGCGAGACCATGTCGCAATCACCCCAATTGCGCCCCAGGGAACGGATTCCAACACCGGCCTGGCTTCCGAAGTTCCCCATTGGTGTCGACATGATGGAGGACCGGCATCCGAATCGCATCGGTGCCTCCTTCACCGCCGTCAACCGTAGCCCGGGGAGACCGACGGGGGCGGTGGCGCCAAGCCGGAGCACCCGTCGAGGATCGACAGTCCAAACCGACCCCTACCGCACTACTGTCGCGGTGACGTCAACGGTACAGGCGGCGCACTTGCTCACCGCCGGCCTCGTCGCGCTAGCAGCCGCATGGACCGTCCGCCAACCCCGCACCCAATCACTCGTGGAACCTGCCCGCCGTTCTCCCGGTGAGAGATTCCCTGTGAGCAGGTACACATCCGACGGCCAGTACGTTCAAGACCTCACCGCAGGACCTACGCTGAGCCGGGCCGTACCGGCAAAATCCTGAGTTTGTGAACTACTTGGAATGCTCCCATGAGTCATGACCCCACTTTCGCCTCGATCGGCACGAAGACCACCGACATCCCCGTTAGTCTAAGCTACAAGATCGTAAAGCTATTTTCCGAGGGACTTTACGGCAGCCCCAACAAAGCAGTCGAAGAGTTGGTGGCAAACTCATTCGACGCCGGCGCCCGGCATGTGCACGTTATGCTCTCCCACAACCTGCACGACCAAGGGGCTACGATTGCCGTGATTGATGATGGAGAGGGAATGGACCCGGAGGGGTTGACCCGCCACTGGTGGATCGGTACGAGTAACAAGCGCGAGCTGTCAAGGCCGCCACGAGGCCGCAAACAGATCGGAAAATTCGGAATCGGAAAACTAGCGACGTATGTACTCGCGAATCGACTCACTCATATTAGTAGGCGCGCCGGAGAGTATCACTCAACGTCTATGGACTACCGCGCCATCGACCGTCGAGTCGGCCGAGCCGTGGAGCCACAGGCGCCCGTGAAGATCGCGCTTCGGGAACTAACAAAAGAACAAGCCCGCGCGGCTGTGGAGCCGTGGTTGGATAGTACGACGCGCGGGACATTGTCTTTCGGAAAAAGTGCCTCTAGGTCGTGGACGGTGAGCATTATGTCGGCGTTGAAAGCCAAGGTGCACGAAATCAAGCCGGGGCTGCTGCGGTGGATTCTGCGTAGTGCAATGCCGCTCCGGCCGGACTTCAACATATCACTCAACGCGTAGTGCAATGCCGCTCCGGCCGGACTTCAACATATCACTCAACGGCGAGCGGGCGGCGGTCCGGCGGCGGCCCCTGGAGCCCTCGCGCCAACGAAAGAAAACAAGATCCGGATCCGCCGGTGGACTCTCGGTAGGGATTTGGTGGACCTACCGAAACCGAGCCCCAAGGGAATCACGGCGTCTGAAAACTCACGGGTTGACGCCTCCGGCGAACATCGCTTTGGACTTCACGTGCCCGGGTTGGGGCGGATCACGGGGTATGCGGAAGTCTACGAGGACCTATTGACCGGTGGTAAGTCGGATGACATCGGTCGGAGCCATGGGTTTTTTGTCTATGTGTACGGCCGACTCCTCAATGTTGCTGATGGTCACTTCGGAATATCGCCGAATGAACTGAGGCACGGGACCTTCGGCCGGTTTCGGCTGGTAGTCCATATGGACGGGCTGGACGATGGGCTTAGGTCGAATCGTGAGGCCATTGGCGAGGGACCGCTACTGGAAACCGCGCGGAACGTGCTCCGCGCGATCTTTAATGCAGCCCGGCCCGTACTCGAGACCCACGACTCGAGGGAGGTGCCTGGAGCAAAGCTGGCTCGCAGGCTGGCATCGAGCCCAATGAGCCTCACCCGGGGGCCGATCGTGGACTTGTCCCGAGCGGTAGTGGAAGGCAAGACTCGGTCGAGGAATCTCGTGGTGCCTAGTCTTGAGACGGCGGGCGCACGAGAGGAGTTTCTGAAGAGCTTGGACGGACGGGCGGGAGGAGCGGGGGAGTTCGTTACTGGGGTAGCCATAGATCTTGCTGGCTCGTCGCAGGATGGGATCGTGAGATACGATACAACCTCAGGCGTCCTCCGGCTGAACGGATTGCATCCCTTTGTGGCGAGATTTCATGACGAATTCACCAACAAGAAGCTCGGGCAGCCACTGGAGCTGTTTGCGATGGCCGAGGTCTTGGTAGAGGCCTATCTTTACGGACTAGACGTGAAGCGGCCCGTCGTCGAGGAGTTGCTGTCCGCGCGAGACGAACTACTGCGACGCCTCGCGGATGAGTCGGGCCGACAAAGCGCGTTGTCGGCTGCGAATGCGCTGAAGGACGCACGAAACAATCCGGACAGTCTGGAGAGAGCTGTGTGCGGGGCGTTCCGGAGCCTCGGGTTTGACGTTGCGCCGTTCGGGAAGAGCGGTCAGCCGGATGGTGTGGCGAGTGCGCACCTGCCGGCGGATGACAGTGGGATTCCGCGACACTATCGGGTTAGCCTGGAGGCAAAGAGCGCCAAGTCCGAAGGGACTCGTGTGTCAGCTAAGGATGTGTCGATTGCAGCGGTTGTTCGCCATCGGAATCAACACGGATGTGAACACGCGATTGTCGTGGCGCCGGCGTTTCAGACAGGGAAGGGCGAGGGCGCTGCACTGGCGACCGACATCGGTCGAGATCGGCGGGACACGAAGATGTCAGGCGAGCCGAAGACCATTACGCTGATTACTGTAGACGACTTGGCGACTCTTGTTCGACTTCGCCCGATAAAGCGGGTGGGTCTACAGAAGTTGCGCGAGCTATTGCAGGAGTGTAACCTGGATGGCGACAGTAGAGAATGGGTGGCGACGATCGTTGCAGCGTCGGTTGCGAAGCCACCGTATGCAGAGATCGTTAGGACCATCGAGAGCTTGCAGAGGGAATACAAGAGAGAGGCGGTCCGTTACTCCGCGCTGCGTGTGAAGCTGACGACCTTGGAGCCGGCGATTAGGTATGAAACGGACGCGGAATTGGTGGAACTGTGTAAGGGTATGGCTCAGATGGCGCCGGAGGCGATGTTTGCGAGCGAAGAGAGAGTGGAACTCGACCAAAGCGCGGAGAATGTTGTCGCGCTTATAGAAACGGCGATGCAGGAGTATCCCCGACAGGAATGACGGTGGGAGGGAGTATGGCGGAACTAGCGGACGTGGGCGGAATCTTCGGAGTCCTGGGGCGCAATTCGGTCCATCCGTTTCCTGCGCGAATGGCCCCGAGCTTGGTTGGGGGAGTGCTGGCACCGGGGCAGGAGGCGCTTCGAGTACTGGATCCGATGGCGGGGTCGGGTACGGTCGTAGCCGCAGCCCAAGTGAGAGGACACCGAGCGATGGGCGTGGATATTGATCCACTGGCGGTGCTGATCACGAAGGTATGGACGACGAGTGTCGACCGGCGCATTGTGCGGGAAAGGAGCACGGAGGTGCTCGCGGGTGCGCGTCGGGGGTTCCAGGGTATGCGGGTAGGGGACGCGTACCCGGAGGGCGCGGACGGGGAGACGAGGAGGTTCGTGAGGTACTGGTTCGACGCTTATGCGCGTAGGCAGTTGGCGTTGCTGGCAAAGGGCATTCGGGAGGTGGAGGACGGAGTGGTTCGGGATGTGTTGTGGTGCGCGTTTTCGCGGCTGATTATAGCGAAACAGTCGGGGGCGTCTCGGGCGAGGGATTTGCCTCACAGTCGCCCACATCGCGCGTATGGGCGGGCGCCTGCGAAACCCTTTGGAAAGTTTGCCGAGGCCACGGAACGGGTGGTTCGGAGCTGTCCGGAGGTTGGTGTGGCGGGAGTGGGTCCGGTGGCGCGGGTTGAGAGAGGGGATGCTCGGGAGCTGGATCTTGGGAACGACTCGGTGGATTTGGTGCTTACGTCTCCTCCGTACATGAACGCGATAGACTACTTTCGGTGCAGTAAGTTTTCGCTGGTGTGGATGGGATATGGTGTAGTAGAACTACGGCGCCTGCGATCGGTTGCGGTGGGTACGGAGGTGGGGAGGGCTTTGGGGGATGATGGATGGATTCGCGATGTCCTCGATGAGTTGGAGTTGAGACCGGCGCTAGATGCGCGGCGTCAGGCACTGTTGGTGCGTTACATAGATGACATGCGGCGGGTTGTGGCAGAGGCGAGTAGAGTTCTGAAGAAGGGGGGGAAGGCTGTTTACGTGGTCGGTGAGAATACAGTGCGGGGTACTTTTATTCGGAACTCACGGATCGTGGAGAGGGCGGCGGACGCTGCGGGGTTGCAATGCAATGGGCGGAGTTCGCGGGAGTTGGCGGCGAATCGGCGGTATTTGCCGCCACCGCGGAGAGGGTCTGCGTCAGGGGCGCTGGACGGGCGGATGCGGCGGGAGGTTGTAATGACATTTGGGAAGGCGGCGTAGAAGTACGTTGGGGGCGGCGGCATGGGAGTGAGGTGCAGGGCGGTGGTGGCGGAATGGGGTGGGAGTAGTGGTTGGTTCTCCGTGGCCAGCCCTGAGGAGGTCGGTCATCTGGGGCTCCCGGGGGGCTTGGCTCGAGTGGTCATTGCGGAACTCGTCGCGGCGGATAGAAGGGTGACGCGAGGGTGTTGCGGTGACCGGTGCTCCAGGTTTGGCGGACTTGCACAGCTTGGGGGGCAAGCTGCACAAGGGTGGGGTGGGGAAGGGCCCTTCGGGGAGCGGGAGCCGATGGAGGTTACTGCGGCCGCGGTCGGCCCGTCAGCGCCGCGAAGGCGTGCATCTCCATCAGGTCGATGAGGGCGCGCGAGCGGCCGGCGACGTCGCCCTGCTCGAGGAGCGCCTGCTTCTCGACCGGCTCGAGGTCGAGGTACTGCGCGAGGGTGTTGACGAGCGCGTCGTCCCCCATGGCCGCCGGCACCATCCGCCGCCACTTCGCGTTGTCGAACCGGCCTCCCACCAGGCGATCGACGCGGGTTCGAAGCCGGCGGAGATCGTCGCGGATGCGTTCGGAGTCGGTCTCCGGCAGGGGGGCGATCTCGGCCCGGCGGTAGGCGCGGCCGCCGACCTCGGCGACGATGCGGAAGCGTTCGAGGCCGCGCAGGACGATGTTGGACCGGCCGTCCGGCAGGGGTTCCGCGTGGGTGACGAGACCCGCGCATCCGATGTCGTAGACCGGCGGCGCCGGGTAGGGCTCGCGTCCTTCCTTCTGGAGCACCATGCCGATGATGCGGTCTCCCGACAGGGCGTCGGCGAGCATCTGCCGGTAGCGCGGCTCGAAGATGTGCAGGGGCAGGAACACCGACGGGAACAGGACGACGTTGGGCAGCGGGAAGATGGGAATCGTCGAGGGCAGCATCATGACGTCCGGCAGCCGGCGTCGAGACGGTGACGCCTCTCCCGCCGTGCTCCTCCCGGTCAGTGCACGGTCCGGGTCTTCTTGTCGAGGAAGTCCATCAGTACGTAGCGGCCCAGCGTATGGGGGGTCGTGAAGTACGCCTTCCCGTGGCAGATCGCGGTGACCCGCTTGACGAAGCTCACCAGCTCGTAGTCGCGCGCGAGCATGAAGGTGTTGATGAGGATGCCGGCCTTCCGGCAGGTGGCGACCTCGGCGAACGTCTCCGAGATGACCCAGGGGTCGAGGCCGAAGGCGTTGCGGTAGATCTTCCCGTCGGGACGCGTCAGGGCCGACGGCTTGCCGTCGGTGATCATCACGATCTGCCGCATCTCGCGCGGCTGCCGCTCCAGCAGGCGCCGGGCGAGCCGGAGCCCCTCCCGCGTGTTCGTGTAGTGGGGGCCGACCCGCGCCCGCGCGAGCTGGCGGAGCGGGATCTCCTCGGCCGAATCGTGAAACAGGACGACGCGCAGGGTGTCGCCGGGATACTGGCGCCGGATGAGGTTGGCGAGGGCCAGGGCCACCTGCTTGGCCGGCGTGAACCGGTCCTCGCCGTACAGGATCATGCTGTGGCTGCAGTCGAGCATGAGCACGGTGGCGCAGGCGCTCTGGTACTCGCCCTGGGCGACCATGAGGTCCGGCTGCTCGACCTCGATGCCGGGTCCGGCGATCGCGCCGCGTCCCATCCGCTTCACCGCGCTCAGGATGGTCGCGGCGGCGTCGAGGTTCATGGTGTCGCCGAACTCGTAGGGCTTGGGGGCCCCTCCCGCCTCGACGCCCGTTGCGTAGTCGCGCGTGTCGTGCCGGCCGACGCTGCTGTGGCCGACCGATCCGAGCAGATCCCGCAGGGCCCGGTAGCCCAGGAAGTCGAGGCCCTTGTCGGTGACCTCGAACCGCATGGGCGGCGACTGTCCGTCGCCGCCGCCGCGGCCCTGTCGGTCACGGGCCGCCGCCTCGAGGTCGGGGTGGCGGGTGATGTAGCCCTGCTGGGCCATCTGGTCGACGAGCCGGTCGATGAGCGACTCGAGCCGCGATGCCCCGTCGTGGTCCGCGTCGGCGGCGTCGCCGAGAAGGTCGAGGACCGTCTCGTCGGACAGCATCCCGCCGTTCAGCAGCGCCTCGAGAATGGCGTCCCGCAACGCCTGCTCCGAGCGCTGGCCGTCCTCCGCGTCCGGATCGCCGGGACGACCCGAGGCGCTGCCGAAGCCGCTGTCGAGGAGCAGCCGCGAGAGCTTCGACACCAGCTCCTCGATGTCGAGCCCGTCGAGCTCGTCGCCCGTGTAGCGCGTGTATCGGTACTTCATCGTCGGCGGCGCCTGGCCCGCCCATCGTCGCCTGCGGCTCCGCTGGGCGCCCAACCAACCCTGTCGGGAGTCTGCACCGTTGCATGGGGCGGACTCCCGGGGCCTTCCTGCCCGTGCAAACGCTCCCGCTCCGAGTCCTCGTCCGGCAGCGTCGCCGGCGCTCGATCCCAATCGTACAGGAGAAGCCGTCCTGCGGAGCCGACGCCTAGTTGTAGTACTTCTTCTTCCCGGGCGGGACGCGGACATCGGTCTCGAACGCCTGCTCCGGGGTCATGGCGGTTCGCCGCTTCGTCTCGACCGCGCTGTACTGCCACGTGTCGTTCCGGCTGATCTTCTTCTGCGAGTACAGGCCCTCGACGATGAACTCGACGGCGGAGGCGAGTACCGGCGGCGGTTCGTCCGCATCGACCCGCAAGTGGCCGGCGAGCTCGTGCAGCCCGTGGATCTGGCCGGTCTGCTCGAGGAGCTCGGCCGCGGACGTCGCGTCGCCGAGATCCAGCGTGCCTCCCAGGTCGAACCACTCGACCACGGCCGCGGTGTCGACGGTGGCGAACCATCCCTCGAAGACGCGGCCGACGGCGGTGCGGATGACGTCGCGGGCGACCTGGCCGGCGCCGCGCAGCTCGCCCTCGTACTCCAGCTCGAACTTGCCGGTGATCGAGGGCAGGGCCGCGTAGACGTCGGCGATGCGGACCGCGGCGGCGGCCTCGCGGTTGACGAAGGCCCGCCGCTCGGCGTTCGACACCGCGTTCTCCAGGCAGGTGATCGGCATGCGCTGGCTGACGCCGGAACGCTTGTCGATCTTGCCGTGGCCGCGGGCGACGAAGGCGACCTCCTCGACGATCTCGCCGATGTAGGGCGGGACGCGCGGCGCCCCCGCCGCGTCGCCGGACCGCGCGGTCCACGCCTCCTGGCTCGTGATGCGCATGCCCTCCTGCCGCGTCTGCGGATAGTGGGTGCGAATCTCGGACCCGATGCGGTCCTTCAGCGGGGTGATGATCTTGCCGCGGGCGGTGTAGTCCTCCGGGTTCGCGGTGAACGTCATCACCACGTCGAGCGGCAGCCGCACCGGGTAGCCCTTGATCTGGACGTCGCCCTCCTGAAGGATGTTGAACAGGCCGACCTGGATCTTGCCGGCGAGGTCGGGCAGCTCGTTGATGGCGAAGATGCACCGGTGGGCGCGGGGAAGCAGGCCGTAGTGCATGGTGAGCTCGTCCGACAGCTCGAGCCCGCCGCGGGCCGCCTTGATGGGGTCGACGTCGCCGATCATGTCGGCGATGGTGACGTCCGGCGTCGCCAGCTTCTCCACCAGCCGGCGCTCCCGCGGGAGCCAGGCGATGGGCAGGTCGTCGCCGGCCTCCGCCACCCGGTCGCGGCCGGCGCGGGACACGGGCGCGAGGGGGTCGTCGTTGATCGGGCTGCCCGGAATCACCGCGATCACCTCGTCGAGAAGCGAGACGAGGGCGCGCAGCAGGCGGGTCTTGGCCTGTCCCCGCAGCCCCAGCAGCACGAAGTCGTGCCGCGACAGGATGGCGTTGACGACCTGCGGGATCACCGTGTCGTCGTAGCCGACGATGCCGGGGAACAGCGGGCCGGGCTCGGCGAGCCGGCGCACGAGGTTCTCCCGCATCTCGACCCTGACGCTGCGGCGCGGAAGGCGGCCCCCGGCGACCGCCTCGCGAAGCTCTCCCAGACGTTCCGGTAGCTGCATGGTGCGATCTTAGCAAGCCCGCGGTCCGGCCGCCCGGCCGCCCGCCGCGGTTGCTCCGCTGCCCGCGGGGGGCGCCCTGCTGCCGCCGGTGCGGCGCCGGGCCGTCAACCGGCCGCCGACGAAGGAAACCGCTGCCGCGGGCGGCGCCCCGTCAACGCGGGTCCGCCGCCAGCGCCTCCGCGGTGACGAACCGGGGCTGGATGTCGATGGGGATGTGCCCCAGCCGGTCGAGCGCCTGTCGCACCGCGGGGGACACGACGCCCCGCGTCTCCAGAATCCGCTGCGCGGCGTCGAAGTCGCCGGTGGCCTGCACCGTCATGATCTCGCGGGTGAGGGCGGTGACGGTGTCGCGGATGCGGCCGTGGTCGATCGCGAAGCGGCCGTCGACGTCGACGGTCACCGCGCCCGCGTCGAGGAACGTGTTGAGCTGGATGGCGATCCCGCGGCCGTGCGCCGTGTCGATGCCGAAGCGGATCGAGCGGAACGTCGAGGCGAGGAACGTGGTGTACATGTTGCGCTCGAGCGACCGGTCGACCACCCCCCGGTCGATGAGCTCGCGCAGGGCCCAGAGGCCGGCGACGTCGGCCTTGGCCTCCTCGATGGTGCTGTGGGTCTCGCGGAGCTCCTGCCGGACGGTGGTCCGCCGGCCGTCGACGGTGATGGTGCCGGGCCCGAGGCCGTGCATCAGCTCGTGCATCAGGATGTGGGTGAAGAACGCCTCGAACGAGACCTCCCGCTGCTCGGCCGGCCGCAGGGTCACCTGCGCGATTGGGGTCAGGACGCGCCGGAACTTGGCCTCCTGGACGTTCTTCAGCATGACCCGCTTGGAGCCCTGCTCGCGCACCACCCGCTCGTCGTTGGGCAGGTTGAACGCCGCGGTCTGGACTCCGCTGTTCGCGTCGCCGGAGGTGAACACGACGTTGACGACGCGGATCGGGGCGAGCGCGCCGAGGGCGGGGTTCCGGAAACGCGGGTCGATCGGCAGCGTGTCCTCCAGGCCCTGGAGCTCGGCCCCGAAACGCTCAAGCGTCGCCGTCTCCGCCGCGTCGCGGATGGTGACGAACGCCTCGAACGCCGCCTTGTAGTTGAACCACTCGTCCTCGTAGACCTCGTAGGGACCGATGGTCGGCTCGATCGCGGAGTCGAGCTCCATCCAGGCCACGTCGCTGTCGTAGTAGTCGTCGCTCGCGAACGCGGCCGCGCGGGTCTCCAGGTAGCGCCGCAGCGTCGGGTCCGCGGTGGCACGGGCGGCGGCCAGCAGGTGCGCGGCGGCGATGGCCAGGGGCCCCTGGTACTCCACGCTGTAGGGCACGCTCGTGAACCTGCCGTCCGGCGCGCGGCGGATGGTCGTGAAGTAGCTGGTGGCGGCGGCGCGGGCCGGCCCCTCGAGCCCGTCCAGCCACGCCGCGACCTCCTCCCTCGTCGCCCCAGCCGGGTAGTAGTTGGCGCCCTCGGGCTTGGGCGGCGCGCCGGCGACGAAGGGCCGATTGTTCTCGATGCGCGACCAGGGGCCCTTGTTCAAGAGGAAGTAGTCCAGGGCGGCCAGTCCCGCCGCGCTCCGGTCTTCGGCGAGCGAGATCAGCGTCGCGGGGTTGCCGGCCCAGACCTGCTCGAGGAAGATGCCGTCCATCACGCGGGCGGCGTCGATGATGTGGCCGAGCGCGCGGCGCTCCGAGTCGGGCAGCCCCGACAGGTCCGCCCCGATGTCGACGGGTGCGAACAATCGCGTCATCGTGGTGCCCTGGCCCCGTGCTGCGGCCGTGGTGCCGCTGAGGGCGCCGGCGACGGCGGCGGCCAGCAGGACGGTCCCGACGCCGCCGAACGGTCTCCGCGACTTCGTCATCCTCTGTCCCTCCAGTAGTATCGACCGGCTCGCTACCATCATGGAACGGCCGGCCGGGCCGAGGCAAGACGGGGAGATTGCTACACTGGTGGTCGGTCCCGGCTCGCGGACGGGCCGCGGGGCCTGGTGCAGTGCCACAGCCGGCGTTTCCGCCATGCGGTGCCGGCGAGTCGTTGACGATGTGACCGTGAGGTCAGGTCCGTGCCCCGAAGACCATGGCGTGACGCGCCACTAGGGTGCGTCACGTCCCAATCTTCCGACACCGACATGGGTTCGGCGCGGGCCATCGTCGACGAATCACGGCACCCATGCCCGAACATTCAGCCATGACGCAGCACTGGTAGCGGCAGGAGCGTACATGACGAGCTCGACGCAGGTGGCGGTGATCGGCGGGGGGCCGGGCGGGTACGCCGCCGCGTTCCTCGCCGCCGATCTGGGCATGCGGGTGACCCTGATCGACGAGGCGCCGAACCCAGGCGGCGTGTGCCTGTACCGGGGTTGCATGCCGTCGAAGGCGCTGCTGCACGTGGCGAAGGTCGTGACGGAGGCTCGCGAGGCCCGCAACTGGGGGGTCGACTTCGGAGAGCCGGCCCTGGACGTCGACCGGCTGCGGGGCTGGAAAGACGAGGCGGTCGCGCGGTTGACCGGGGGCCTCGGCCAGCTCTCGAGTCAGCGCGGGGTGACCTATCTCCAGGGCCGGGCGGAGCTGTCGGGGCCGAGGTCGGCGCGGGTGACGGCGGCCGATGGCGGGGTCACCGCGCTCGAGTTCGAGCACGCGGTTCTCGCCACCGGATCGAGGCCGGCGGCGCCCGGGCCTCTCGCCCTCGACAGCGACCGGGTCTGGGACTCGACCCGCGCCCTGGAGCTGCCGTCGGTGCCCGGCTCTCTGCTCGTGGTCGGCGGCGGCTACATCGGACTCGAGATGGGGTCGGTCTACGCGGCCCTCGGCTCGAGGGTCACGGTGGTCGAGATGACCGCCGGCCTGCTGCCCGGGGCCGACCGCGACCTCGTGGCGGTCGTCGCCCGCCGGCTCGGCGGGATGTGCGAGGCGGTGCTCCTGGGGACGACGGTGACGGCGCTGGCCGACGACGGCGACGGCGTCTCGGTGACGTTGCGGGGGGCGGCCGGCGAGTCGACGGAGCGGTTCGACCGCGTGCTGGTGGCGGTGGGCCGGCTGCCGAACTCGGACGTGCCGGGGCTGGAGCACACCGCGGTGGGACGCGATCCCCGCGGATTCGTGACCGTCGACGGCCAGGGCCGGACGGCCGAGCCGACGCTGTTCGCGATCGGCGACCTCGTCGGCGAGCCGATGCTCGCGCACAAGGCGAGTCACGAGGCGCGCGTCGCGGTCGAGGCCATCGCGGGGCACAAGGCGGTGTTCGAGCCCGCCGCCATCCCCGCCGTGGTGTTCACCGACCCCGAGGTGGCCTGGTGCGGTCTCACCGAGACGCAGGCCCGGGCGGAGGGACGCGCGGTCGAGGTGGCGAAGTTCCCGTGGGGGGCCTCGGGGCGGGCGGTCACCCTCGACCGGCCGGCCGGGGTGACCAAGCTCGTCGTCGAGCCCGGGTCGGAGCGCATTCTCGGGGTGGGCATCGCCGGAAGCGGGGCGGGCGAGTTGATCGCCGAGGGGGTCGTGGCCATCGAGATGGGGGCCACCGCGTCGGATCTGCGGCTGTGCATCCATCCGCACCCGACGCTCTCCGAAACCCTGATGGAGTCGGCGGAGGTCTTCTTCGGCCAGAGCACCCACGTCTACCGGCCGAAGCGGAAGCGCTGACGCCGGCCTGGCCGTCAGCCGTCGGCGCGGCCCGCCGACGCCATCGCGTCGGCCTGCTCGTGGGCGTGGTAGGAGCTGCGCACGAGCGGCCCCGACTCGGCGTGCGCGAAGCCGAGCCCCAGGGCCTCCTCTCTCAGGGCCGCGAACTCGTCGGGGTGGTAGTAGCGTGCGACCGGCAGGTGCGCGGGCGACGGCCGCAGGTACTGGCCTATCGTCACGATGTCGCATCCCGCGCGCCGAAGGTCGGCCAGCGCCGCCGCGAGCTCGTCCCGGGTCTCGCCCAGACCCACCATGATCCCCGACTTCGTCGCCAACCGGGGACGGTGGCGGCGGGCGTGGGCGAGAAGCCGGAGGGCGCGGTCGTAGCCGCCGCCGGGCCGGGCCCGGCGGTACTGGCTGCGGACGGTTTCCAGATTGTGGTTCAGGACGTCGGGCCCCGCCGCCAGCACGACGTCGAGCGAGTCGGTGTTTCCGCCGAAGTCCGGCACGAGGGTCTCGATGCGGCAGGCCGGCGCCAGCGAACGGATGGCGGTGACGGTGTGGGCGAAGGCTCCGGCGCCGCCGTCGTCCAGGTCGTCACGGTCGACGGACGTGATGACCGCGTGCTCGAGATCGAGGGTTCGCACCGCCTCCGCCACCCGCGCCGGCTCCCCCGGATCGGCCGGGCCGGGCCGGCCGTGCTCGACGTTGCAGTAGGCGCACGCCCGGGTGCAGACGCCGCCCAGGATCATGAAGGTCGCGGTGCCGTGGTGCCAGCACTCTCCGATGTTGGGGCAGTTGGCCTCCTCGCACACGGTGTGCAGGCCCTGCTCGTGGACAAGGCGCTTGAGGCGCCGGTAGCCCGCGCTGCCGGGCGGGCGCACCCGCAGCCAGCGGGGCTTGGGCCCGGTCGGGGTCGGCTCCGGGCGGACCCGGCGCCCCCGGTAGAAGGTCGCCGGGACGGGGGGGGCGACGGAATTCCCGCTGTCGACGGTCGCCATGCTCCGGATCGTACCGCGCCGCCGAGCCGCGGCGCAACGCGGGCGCGTCGCGTCGTCGGTGGGGGATGCGCCGACGATGCCGGCCGTTCCTGCCGCCGGCCGGCGGGTCCGGCCCCGGCCCTCCGGCGGCCGTCGGAGCGGGTCGGAGAGAGCGTGCACGCCGGATTGGTGAGATGAGCGCCCCCGGCGCCGTCGGGTCGGCGGCTGCGGCGTCGTTCTCGCCGGCGCTTCACTTCAGCCTGCCGTGCTCCCTGGGGGGGAGCAGGACTCGCCGGGCGAGCGAAAATCGTGTACACTGGCGCCGGTGTCGTGTGGGCACCGTAGAGCCGCTCGTGTGGGAGACGCGGCCCGGTCCCCGGCGTCCCGTTTGCGTGGCTCCAGGACGCACGGTCGGGCAAGCGGGGATGAGGGGTCGGCAGGCTGGACGCGGCGCCGTTTTTCCCGGGTTGACGAAAGGCACCGTCAGGCCGGGAGGCGCGCCGGCCCACCAGGACCCGCTCTCACCCCCTCGGCCCGGCCGTCCGTGAGCCACGGCGCCGCGGCCAGTGAACGACACGGAGGAGTCGATGGCGTACAGCATTTGTGAACCCTGCGTCGGGACCAAGGACACCGCCTGCGTGGACGTGTGTCCGGTGGACTGCATCCACCCGCGCAAGGACGAAGAGGAGTTCGAGGCCGAGACGATGCTCTACATCCACCCGGAAGAGTGCATCGACTGCGGGGCCTGCGTGCCCGCGTGCCCGGTCGAGGCGATATTCGCCAACGACGAAGTGCCCGATCAGTGGGAGAGCTTCATCGAGGTCAACGCCAACTGGTACGAAGGCCGGTAGCCGAGCGAGCCTCCAAATGGGTTTGATTGACCATCGTTTCGAAGACAACTTCATCACGACGAACCTCGACAAGGTCCTCAACTGGGCGCGTCAGAGCTCGTTGTGGCCGATGGGGTTCGGGCTGGCCTGCTGCGCCATCGAGATGATGGCCACGTCGGCCTCCCGGTTCGACATCGCCCGGTTCGGCGCCGAGGTCTTCCGCGCGTCGCCGCGCCAGGCCGACCTCATGATCGTCGCCGGCACCGTCACCAAGAAGATGGCCCCGGTCCTGCGGCGGCTCTACGACCAGATGCCCGAGCCGAAGTGGGTCATCTCGATGGGGAGCTGCTCGAACGCGGGGGGGCCGTTTCCCACCTACTCGGTGTTGCAGGGGGTGGACAAGGTGGTGCCCGTCGACGTCTATGTGTCCGGATGCCCGCCCCGCCCCGAGGCGCTGCTCTACGGGTTGCTGCGCCTCCAGGACAAGATCCGGCGCGAGAACACGGTGTTGCGAAAGGAACGGGTCATCATGGCGGGACAGAGCGATCCGATTCTCGTCGAGGACCGGGGGTAGCGGCCGTGCAGCAGTTGGCGAAGCTCTTTCGGACGGTGTTCCTGGTCGATCTGATCAAGGGCCTGCTCGTCACCCTCAGGTACACCCCTCAACCTGCTTTCACCTTCCAGTATCCGGCCGAGCGACGCCCCGTGGCGCCCCGCTTCCGGGGGGTGCTCAGGCTGCAGGTCGAGCCGGAGACCGGCGCGCAGACCTGCATCGTGTGCGACCAGTGCGCCAAGGTGTGCCCCGACGAGCTCATCCTCCTGGGGGGGCACCGGGAGCCCGGTCACAAGATCAAGGTGCTGGACTACTTCGACTTCAACCTGTCCCGCTGCAGCTTCTGCGGCCTGTGCGCCGAGGTGTGCCCGACCAAGCCGGTCAAGGCGCTGATCATGAGCGAGGACTACGAGCTCGGCAGCTACGACCGCCAGAAGCAGATTCTGCGCGTCGACGACATGTACGACGGCGTGGCCATCGAGCAGTATTCGCGCTAGGAATCTGCGCCGTAGCAACGGTGCAGACTCCTGGCAGGGTTGGTTGGGCGCCCGGCGGAGTCGCGGCGACGATGGGCGGGACGGCGCGGCCAGTGGCCGCGTTGGGAGCCCCGCGGCCGCGGGGTTTCCGCCGAGGCGGGTTCCCGGCTCGACGCGGCGGCCGCTCGTCCGACCCGGTGGAGGTGTTATGAGACTGGCGTCACGCGCCCTGGTGTTCGCGGCGGTGCTGGCGGCGCTTTCGGTGGTTCTCGGCGCGCAGCCGACGCCGTCCGCGTCGCGAGTGGAGGCCCGCATTCAGCTCGGCGGTCTGCTGCTCGACGATCTGCGTTACTGGGAGGCGGTCCGCGCTTTCGAGGAGGCGCAGGAGGGGGCCACCGGGGAGCAGCGCGTTCGTGCCTCCGCCGGCATGTTGAGGGCGCTGCTGCCGGTCGCCGAGTTCACCCGCGCCCAGATCGAGGCGCAGGCCCTGCTGGAGCTCGCCCCGGGCGATCCCGACGTGGTCGCCCTGGTCGGCGACGCGCTCTGGGGCGGGGGGCTGTTCGACGAGGCGGAGCAGCTGTATCGCGATGCGCTGGCCATCGAGCCCGAATCCGGCGCGGCCCGGCACGGCGTGGCGAAGAGCCTCACGACCAGACAGCGCTACGAGGAGGCGCTCGACTGGGTGATGGCCGCCCTCGACGCGACCCCCGATCTGCCCGCGGCGTATCACACGTTGGGGTACATCCACCGGCGCATGCGGCGGTTCGCCGACGCGGCCGACGCCTACGAGCGGTACATCGAGATGCTCCCCGGTTGGGCCGAGACCGAGAAGGCGGACTGGGCCCGGGCGGAAGTGCAGTTCCTGCGGTCGTTCGGCGATCGGCCCGCGATCGAGCTGCTGGCCCCCGGCCAGCTCCACACCATTCCCTTCAGGCTCGACGACGAGAAGGTCATCGTCCAGGGCCGGGTCAACGGCAGCGATATCGTCGACTTCGTGCTGGACACCGGGGCCGAGCAGACCGTGCTGTCGCAGCGCGTCGCCCAGCAGCTCGGCGTTCGCCCGGTCAGCACCACCCTCAGCGCCGGGGTCGGCGAGATCGGCTTCCGGGGCCTGCAGGCGGGCCGCCTCGAGTCGATCGAGTTCGGCTCCCTGGGCATCCGGAATCTCCCCGCCCTGATCAAGAGTCCCCCCCTCGGCGGGCTGCCGACGCCGGAGGCCGAGGCGTTCTCCCCCCTCGCGGTTGGGCTGTCGATGATCGTCGACTACGAGCGCCGGGAGGTCGTCATCGGCGAGGAGCTGCCGGACGAGCCGTTCGACGTCTCGATGCCGCTCAGGCAGCACCGGCTCGCGGTGGTGCGCGGGATCGTCAACGACCAGATTCCCCGGAGCTTCGTCGTCGACACCGGCGGCGAGGTCATCTCGATCAGCAGGGGCACCGCGAACCTCCTGCCCCCGCTCCAGGTGCGGCAGGTGCCGGTCAACGTGTACGGGACGTCCGGGTGGGACGAGCAGGCGTACCTGCGCCCCGGCACGTCGCTCGCCTTCGACCAGCTGCTGTATCCCAACTACTCGGTGGTGGTGCTGAACCTGCACCGCCCCAGCGCCCTGCTCGGCTTCCACATCGGAGGCACGGTGGGCCACCACTTCCTCCGCGACTACCGCGTCGTGTTCGACCTCGGGCGCAGCGAGCTGCGCTTGACGCGTCTCTGACCCTCGGGTTCCTTCCCACGTTCTTTCAGCAACGGAGACAGCCCGTGACGAGGAGCCGGCGCGGGGCTCCGCCCCGGGCTGTTCCCCGTTCTGCGCACCGCACGCAATTCGCTGGGCCACCGTCGACGATTGGCGGAGCAGGAGTCTGCCTCGGAGGGCGCGGGCTCCTGGAGGGGTGGTGGGTGACGCCGGCGACGGTCGGCCGGGAGTCCGCGCCGTTCTACGGCGCGGACTCCCGGAGGGTCGGTCGGACGCCCACCGGACCAAGGCGACGATGGGCGGGCTAGAAGTCGAACCCGATCCAGAAGTCGAAGCGCGGGTTGCGGAAGGCGGCGCTTCCCCCCCGGGTCGCGAAGAGAATGTCCTCCCACTGCTCGTTGAACAGCGTCCGCCACGACCAGTCGAAGTGCATCGGGATGCCGATGACCGCCGTCGTCAGGCCGATGCCGTAGGACGCCCGGCCGTCCACCAGCCGGAACCCGGAGACCGGCGCCGGGTCGCCGAACACCTCGAAGAACTCTCCGGTCACCGGGTTCTGACCGAAGCCGATGGTCGGGGTCACGGTGTCTCCGCCGCTGGCGAACCAGGTGAACGGCCGGTCGTTCAGGCTGGCGCCGCCGATGTTGAAGAAGAAGGTGCCGCGGATGCCGCCCATCAGGCCGATGGGCGTGAGCATCGCCTCGATGAGGGGGAAGCGCAGCTCGGCGTTGAAGAACGCGGCGTTGTGGCCGATGAACTCCAGGTACTCGTAGCCGCGCATCTCGGAGTTGCCGCCGAAGTAGAGGAAGTCCGGGAAGTCGCCGAAGCTCTTGAGGGCGCGGCCGCGCAGGGCGAGCACGCCGGTCTCGCCGATCCGCAGATAGTAGCGGGCGTCGGCGTCGAGGGTCTTCTTGCCGAGGAACGTCGTGCCCACCGTCGGCGCGTAGTTGAAGGCGAAGCGCATGGTGTTGCCGGACACCGGCCCGAACTCGCGGAAGACCGTGGTCTCCTGGATGAACGAGACTCCGACGGGCATCTGGGCGCCGTTGCGGAAGAGCTGCGTGCCGAACTGCTGCTCCTGGTACTGGTTGGACTGCTGCTGGAGGACCGGGTCGTTGAACCGCTCGTTGAAGTGGAATATCCCGCCGTTGACCTCGAGGCGGCGGTAGCGGTCGAGGGGGTAGATGCCGTAGGCGCTGCCGCCCCGTATCGTCTGCGACGCGATGGCGTCGTCGCGGCTGAGGAAGGCGAGCGACGGAGCGTACCAGCCGGCCGCGCCGTAGAAGAACATCTCCTGCGAGAACCCCTGCAGGGCGAACTGCAGGCGGCCGCTCTGGTTGAAGTACGAGCCCGAGAAGGTCCGGTACTGGTGGATGGAGTAGGCCATCAGGTTGAAGCCCTGATCGCCGAGAACGTCGGAGAACGAGATGCCGGTCCCGCCGAGAAAATCGCCGTTGCTGGTCATGCCGACGTTGATGGGCGGGGTGCCGTCCATGAACATCTTCTCGAACCGTCCCTTGCGCCGGTTGTTGTCGGTCACCAGGGTGTGCGTCAGGGGCGCCTGGAAGTCGATGTTGGGGCCGGGGGCGCCGAAGTCGGCGGTGAACGCGGTGTACAACGGCTCTTGTCGCTCGACGGTGTGGATGCCGTACTCGCCCTTGAAGTAGGTGACGAACGCGATGCGCGCCTCGGGCTCGTCCGGGAGCACGATGGTCGAGACGTTGCCGGTCGCGGTGTCGGTGTACTGGCGCAGCTCGCCGTTGTTCAGGTCGAGCGTCCACACGTTGTAGATGTCGCCGTTGGCGGCCACGTCGGGGTCGACGGGAGCCAGGGGGTCGACGGCGGTCGAGGCGAAAACCAGCGTGTTCTCGTCGAGGAACTGGGCGCTCGCCTCGCTGAACGTGCCGAACGTCAGCTGCGTCTTCTCCCGCGTCTCGAGGTCGAGCTTGAACAGCTTGTTGTTGCCGCTGATGCGCGCGACGTAGACGAGGTACGAGCCGTCGGGCGAGAACGTCGGCGCGTAGTCGGCGAAGTCGTCCTGCGTGAGGTTGGTGACTTCGTGGGTCTCGAGGTCGAGCAGGTGGATGTCGCCCACCGCGTTCTGCAGGGCCGAGAAGGCGACGTAGCGCCCGTCGGGCGAGAAGTCCGGCGACTCCGGCGCGTCGACCATCTCGAGGTCGATCAGCTCCTCGGTCTCGCGCGTCACCACGTTCTGCAGCATCAGCGACCGGTACTTCCCCTTGCGGACGAAGTACGCGAGCCGGTCGTCGACCGGCGACCAGGACATCCACGGCACCGCGTTCCACCGCGCGCCGGGCAGCTGAATCGACTCGTAGCCGAGGTCCTGGTTGAAGCCCTCGGTGAGGTTGCCCACCACCTCGCCGTCCTCGGTCGACAGCAGGATGATGTCGATCTCCCGGTCCTTGCGGTTGACCGCGTAGGCGGCGAGGAGGTCGCCGGAGGGCGACGGCTCGATCGAGTAGACGGCCAGGTACCGCGTCTCGATGGGGTCGGGGGCGAGGTCGCGGCCGTAGTCGTCGGGCCGCTCCTTGTCGCGGAAGGCCTGGAACCGGCGCCGGATGTAGGACGAGTACTCGACGTCGAACTCCTCGGCGGAGATGTTGAAGGCGTCCTCGTAGATGTCGCTCTCCCCGCCGATCACCGACTTTCGCAGCGAGAACAGGAACTCCCGGACGCCGGCCATGCCCCAGCGGTCCTCGATGAACTCGAACGCGGCGTGGCCGAGGTTGTAGACGAGCCGGGGGCTCGCGTTGAGGCCGTAGCCCTCGTACTTGCTCATCTCCGGCAGGGTGTCCGACAGGGCGGCGTCGCGGACCGTCATCAGGTCGAGGGGGCGCCACACGCCGGCCAGGAAGTCGGCGAGCCCCTCGTCGACCCACAGCGGGATGCCGCGCCGGATGACCGAGCGGGGGATGATGTCGAACGCGAACTGGTGGGTCAGCTCGTGGGCGATCAGCCGGTAGAGCTGGTCGGGCGGCTCGTCGATGGGCAGCACGATGCGCTGCCGGAACGGCTCGGCGAAGGCGGCGACGCCGTCGGACACCGCGCCGGGGATGATGTTCTGCTGCTCGAACTCGCTGTGCGTCTTGAAGATGACGAGGGGGACGAGGTTGGCGAGGTCGTGGGTCAGGTCGGCGCTGATCTGGGCGTACGCGCTCTCGGCGTAGCTGGCGATGCGCTCGAGGTGCTCCTCGACCTCGGGGTAGTAGAAGATCTCGAAGTGGTCGGTGGTGTAGATGTGCCACTGGAAGTCGTCGTACTTGACCCGGTTCTTGCCGTAGTACGGGAAGAACTGGGTGGCGGCCTGAGCCATGACATCGGCGGCCGTCCAGCCGAGGGTCAGCGCGGCGATGAGGCCGGCACGGACGACGTGGTTCCGGAGGGCGCGCCCGCGGGGGGACCAACTCATGTTTCACCTCGTGAGGGGCCAGCGGCGTGCGGCGGGAGCTGGCGGGGAGTGTGTCTCACCTTGACTGAACGGCCGCGGCGGTCGCGCCGCGGGCGACCGGGGGCCGTGGTTCCTTCCTCGGTACCATCTTAGCAAGAACCGCGCCCGGCCGGGCCCCGGCCGGGTCGGATTCGCGAGGTGCGCCCCGGCGGGGCCCTCGGCGTCTCGCCGGCGGGATGCGCGAGGGATGCGGGGGGGCGCCGCGCTGCCCGCGTTCCGGGGGCTGGCGGCCGCCTCGACAGGCACGGGGAAGGCAGCGCGCATTGCGGGGGGGGAGCGCTGCCCGTGTTCCGGGGCCGGGCCGTCACGGCCTCGCCATCCGAGGAACCCGGCGGGGGCGCCGCCCGGTTCGTCGTCGGCGGGTCCGTGCGGGGCAGGGACGCCCCCGCCGGCCTCGGGCCGGCGTCCCCCGCAGGTGAGAGGCCGACCACGACAGAGGACATGGACAAGTCCGCTCGCGTGTGCGACGCTATTGCAGGAAGCGGCGTCGGTCCCGCGAGGGGGAGCCGGCCGACGGGAGGAGCGAGTGACCATGAGGTTGCGTTGGATGGTCGCGGCCGCGGCCGCGCTGGCGTTGGCGATGTCGACGATTCCGGCCGGTTTCGTGTCGTCGCACGCCCATCCGCACGCGGGCGGCGCCGCGGCGCCGGGCGGGCAGGACGGGGAGACCGCCGCCTGCGACGCCGGGGCCAAGCCGGCGAGCTACGACTTCGTGCTGCAGGACCACGACGGGCAGGACGTCGACTTCGAGTCGTTGCGCGGCAAGGTCGTGCTGCTGAACTTCTGGGCCACGTGGTGCGGCCCCTGCAAGATCGAGGTGCCGTGGTTCGTCGAGTTCGCCGAGGAGTACGCCGACGACGGGCTGGTCGTGCTCGGCCTGTCGGTGGACGACACCGTCGACAAGATCCGGGACTTCGCGGAAGACTTCGACGTGAACTACCCGATGCTGGTGGGCCTGGGCCGCGAGGACTTCCAGGAGGCCTACGGGCCGATCTGGGGCGTGCCGATGACCTTCTTCATCGATCGCGAGGGCACGGTGTGCCGCACGCATGCCGGCATCGCGACCAAGGACGAGTTCGAGAAGGACATTCGGGATCTGCTTTAGGCGTGTGCGCTCGCAGAACGGCGTCGAGCCCCGGAGGGCCGGTTGGGCGCCGGGGGCGGCGGGTGACGATTGGCGGGGGCGGACCTCCCGACCGCCGCGCCGGATCCGGCGTCTCGGCGGGGTCGGTCGATGCGCCGGTGGAACCGAGGCGCCGGCTCCCGGGCGGCTCGGATCGGGTGGTCCGGCCCGGGCAGGGCGGTTCGAGTGCCGGCGGGGTCGGTCGGCTGATGTATGATCCGGGTGAGGGTTGCCGATGCTGAAAGGGTTCGTCCACGCGGAGTTGGCCTGCGGCTGTCGACTCGCTTTTCGCGAAGGGGTGGAGGGCAGCCCGGTCACCGTCTTCGTCGACCGGAAGGCGCCCGGCTGCGTTCTCCCCCTGCACGTGCAGGGGTTTCCCGTCTACGACTATCGGGAGGCGCTGCGACCGTCGACCCGCATCAGCCCCATGGAGGAAGAGGGCTACGAAGAGGAAGGGTGACGGCCGGGGCGGTTCGCCCATGACCACGCAGCTGTCGTCGGAGTTCGACGTCGTCTGTCCCTGCTGTGGCGCGGTGCAGACCGTCGACGCGCGGCTGAAGCGGGTCGTGGACCACCGGGAGCCGGAGCGCGAGGACAAGCCCGAGATCGATCAGGCCCAGCGGATTCTCGCCGAGGAAGCGGCTCGGCGCGAGGCTCTCTTCCAGCAGTCGGTGACCGACGAACGGACCCGCGGCGACGCCCTTTCCAAGCGTTTCGAGGAAGCCCTCGAGCGGGCTCGCCACGAGCCCGTCACGCGTCCCGAGCGCGACTTCGACCTCGACTGAAGTGCGTTGCGGCATCCGCCGTGCCCTCCTTGCCGCCCACGATCCACGCGCAGACGACCGCGTCGGGGTAGACTCCGCCGATGCCTGTGCCCGCACCCCCGCCGGACGCCGGTTCCGGCCGCGCCCCGGCCCCGTCGCGGCCCATCCTCGTCGGCACCTCCGGCTACAACTACGTCGAATGGCGGGGCAGCTTCTACCCCGAGAAGCTGTCCCCCAAGAAGATGCTGCCCTTCTACGCGGAGCGGCTGCCGACGGTCGAGATCAACTACACCTTCTACCGCATGCCGACCGAGCGGCTGCTCGCCGGGTGGTCCGACCTGACCCCGGAACACTTCCGTTTCACCCTCAAGGCGCCGCGGCGCATCACCCACGAGGCGCGCCTGCGGGACGCCGAGGACCCCACCGCCGCGTTCTGCGGGGCGGCGCGGTCGCTGGGTTCGAAGCTGGGCGTCCTTCTGTTCCAGCTGCCGCCGTATTTCAGGAAGGACCTGTCGGTGCTCGACGACTTCCTGGCCGTGCTGCCGTCGGGGGTGCGGGCGGCGTTCGAGTTCCGTCACGCATCCTGGCACGACCCGGCGGTGTTCGAGCGACTGAGGTCGCGCCGGCTGGCCCTCTGCATCGCCGACAGCGAGCGAATGACGACGCCGATGGAGGTGACCGCCGACTACGGCTACTTCCGGCTCCGCGACGAGGGGTACGGACCGGACGACATCGCCCGGTGGGCGGAGGCGATCGCCGCCGCCACCCGGGCCTGCCGTGAGGTCTTCGTCTACTTCAAGCACGAGGACAAGGGGAAGGGGCCCGAGTTCGCCCGGCAGCTCATCGAGGCGTTGCCTGGTTCCCCCTGACCCGGGAACCGCCGCCGCGCTCCTGGGCGCCTCGTCGGGGAGCCTCGCCGGCTCGTTGCAGCGCGGGGTTTCGCCACGGTCCCCGCCAATCGTCGCCTTCGGCCCCGCTTGGCGCCCAACCAACCCTGCGCGGAATCTGCACCGTTCTTCTACGGCCGAGACTCCCAGGGCGCCGACGACGTCAGCTCGCGCGCGATCTCCACGGCCCGCCGTTCCGCCCAGTAGCCGTCGAAGCCGGGCTCCGCGCGCGCATAGAACCCGCAGTGGCCCCCGTGGGGCGTGATCTGGACGGCGACATGCGGGTTCTCGACGATCCCCGGGTGGTCGACCTGCTCGGGTGGGATGAAGGGATCGTCGGCGGCGCTGACGACGAAGGTCGGCACCCGCACGCGCTCGACGACGCGGAGGCTGCTCGCCCGGTGATAGTAGTCGTCGGCGTCCCGGAACCCGTGGTGCGGGGCCGTGAAGCGCTCGTCGAACTCCCGCACCGTTCGCACCGAGCCGAGCCGGCCGAGGTCGAACCGGCCCGGCCACGCCCGGGCCTTCCGCCTCATGCGGCGCTTCAGGTTGCGCACGAAGTTCCACTGGTAGAGTCGGTTCGCCGGTCGTTCGAGGGCCTCGACGCACATCCCCAGGTGCATCGTGGGCGACACCGCGACGATTGCGCGAAGCTGGGGCGGCGCCTCCCCCCCGTAGTCGCCGGCCAGGCGCACGGCCACGTTCCCCCCGAGCGAGTAGCCGGCGACCGCGACGGCGGGAAGCCGGTCCAACGTGATCAGCTCCTCGATGACCGCCCGCGGGTCGGCCGAGAGGCCCGAGTGGTAGAGTCCCGCCGACAGCGCCTCGGTGCCCCCGCAGTTGCGCTGGTTCAGCAGCACCGCGTTCATGCCCGCCGCGAGGGCCTTGTCGGCGAGTCCGCGCATGTAGTGGGCGCCGCTGGAGCCTTCGAGGCCGTGCAGGGCGATGAGGGTCGGGTGCCGCCGCGGCTCTGCCTGCCAGTGGCAGTGGGCGAGCACTCGGGCGTCGGCGGCGACGTCGAAGTAGCGGGGCACGGGTGACGGCAGGCGCGGGAAGCGCCGGGGGCGGCCCCACGTGAACAGGGTCATGCGGTGCCCGCCCCGAAGGCGGGGATGGGGCACGTAGCGGTCTGCGGGGCCGCCGCACGGCGCGGTCGTCGTCATGGTCGGGGCCCGGGAGGCCGTGGCGAAAGCCCCGCCGCATTCGATCGGCGATGCACGCCGGGTAACTGCGTCGCTCCTCGGTTGCCCATGCCCGATGTGCGCCCTCGTCGCGCCCTGCCACGCGGGCGCCTCGGCTGTTCTCCGGCGCCCTTCGGGCGCGCTGCAACGCGGGGTCTCACGACGGGCTCCTCGCCGCGTGCTCCCGGTCGTCAGCGGTGGGGCCGTAGATCGGGGGTACCCGGCATCCCCGCATGCGCAGGTAGACGCTGAGCTGCCCGCGGTGGTGGACGAGGTGGTTCAGCACCAGCGCCTGCACCATCGCTATCCGGGGCAGGGAGAAGACCACCCGGCCGTCGCGCCGCAGGGTCCAGTCTGCGACGAGCTCGTCGTCGGGGCGCCCGACGAGGGTGCGGCGGCCCGCGGCCGCGCCGGCGTCGAACCGGTCGAGTGCCTCGGTCACCGACCCGACGGCGCCCTCGACCGGCACGTCGGCCAGATCGCAGCCCTCCTCGTTCATGATGCCGCGGGTCCAGGCGGGAATCTCCGCCAGATGGCCGGTCAGCTCCGCGAGGGTCCGGGCCCCGCCGCCGGGCCCCCACGCGAGCTCCGCCCCGGGCACGATCTCGATGAGGCGCCGGGTGGTCTCCAGCTCCCGGTCGAACTGAGGCAGAAGCATGTCGATGAGCGGCATGGACCTGGACCGACGCGCGGGGATTGTACCCGGGAACCCGGCGTGGCGGACGCGGCGAGCTCGGCGCCGGGTGGTTGCAGCTCCCGGTCGAGCTGAGGCAGAAGCATGTCGATGAGCGGCATGGGCCTGGACCGACGCGCGGGAATTGCACCCGGGAACCCGGCGTGGCGGACGCGGCCAAGCTCGGCGAGGCCGGCACCCGCGTCGCCCGGGGCGGCGAACCGCGCCCGTCCGCGCCCGGAGACGGTCAGGCGGCGCCTTCTGGACCGGGCGCCGGCCGATTCGGGACAATACCCCCATGCGGCTCCGGCAGCTCAACATCGGTTGCTTCGGCGGCGGTACGGGGTTGCCCAGCCTCATCGGCGGCCTCAAGCAGAACCCGTGGCTGCGCGTCAACGCGGTGGTCACCATGTTCGACAGCGGCGGCAGCTCGGGGGTGCTGCGCGATCAGCTCGGGGTGCTGCCTCCCGGCGACGTCCTCCGCTGCGCGCTGGCCCTCGCCCGCAACGAGGCCGAGGCGCGGCGCATCCTGCTGACCCGCCTCTCCGGCTTCGAGCACGATCGGCTCGGCGGCCATACCGGCGGCAACCTGCTGCTCTCGATGATGGAGCAGTACACCGGCGACTTCCTCGCCGCCGTCGACGGGCTGCGCACGCTGCTCGACTGCGTCGGACTGGTGTGGCCGGTCAGCGTCGAGCAGGCGACGGTGTGCGCCGAGTACGAGGACGGGTCGACCACCCGCGGCGAGGTCGAGGTCGACGCCGGGCAGCGCGAGGGGCGCCGCGTCCGCCGCATCTGGCTCGACCCCGGGGTCGCCATCCATCCCGCCGCGGCCGACGCCATTCCCGGCTTCGACGCGGTCGTCATCGGCCCCGGCAGCTTCCACACGAGCCTCGTGCCGACCCTGCTCCCGGTCGGAGTGCGAGACGCCCTCGCCGCCGTCGACGGGCCGATCGTGCTCGTCGCCAACCTGCTCACCGAGGGCCGCGGCATGGAGGGCTTCACCGCCGCGACGGCGGTGGAGCGCATCGGCGAGGTCATCGGACGCCGCGTCGACGCGGTCATCGTCAACACCGGGCGGCCCGACGACGAGACCGTCGACCGCTACGCCGCGGAGGACAAGCGGCCCCTGCCGGTGGGACGCGTCCCGGACGGCTGCGAGGTCGTCACCGGCGAGTTCTGGGAGGGGACGTTCGCGCGACATGCCCGGCGGCGCCTCGCCTACGCGGTGTGGGGTGTTCTTTCGCGCCGCCTGCTGTGGGACGACGGGGGGCGCGGATAGCGCGGCAATCGTCGCGGCCGGCTCGGCCCCGCGCCGAGCCGGCCCTGCACGACTCCTCCCGTGCTACGGCGCAGACTCCTGGTCGTTGCGCGCCAGCCTTTTGGCAGCGGCCTTCTCGATGATCTCGCGCAGCGCCTTGCCCGTGGCGCCGCCGCGGGCGACCGCGCGCCCCGTCACCCAGACGTCGGGCAGGTCGGCGGCGAGGATGTCGTCGAAATCGCCCTCGCTCTTCACGCTGAGGGGCGCGAAGGTGGTGATGTCGAGGGGGCCCGACCAGAAATCGCGGTGCTTGATGAGCAGCCAGCTCCTGCCGCGCTGCGACGGGGAGGTGTCGGGACGGTCGCGGGTCCGGACGAGAGCCCACGATCCCTTGAGCTTGTAGCCGTCGAGGGCGAACTTCAGGTCGCCCTTGCCGAGGGCCTCGCCGACGTCGGCGATCTCCGGTTGCCAGGTCCCGTAGTCCCACAGCATGACGATGCCCTGGCCGTAGCCCTCGGGGATGACGCCTTCGAAGTCGCCGTACTCGCGGGGGTGGTCCTCGGTCCGCACCGCGAGGTGCCGGTCGCGGTGGTCGAGCGACGGCCCCTTGGGCACCGCCCACGACAGCAGGACCCCGTCGTGCTCGAGCCGCAGGTCGTAGTGCAGGCGGCTCGCGAGGTGCTTCTGCACGCAGAAGTAGAGCGGCTTCGGCTTGCCCCCCCCGCGCTTCCGCGGCTTGCCTTTCCCGCGCGGCTCCGGGGTCCTCGTGAAGTCGCGCTTGCGCCGGTACTCGTCGAGGGGCATGGCGGCAGCATAGCAGGGAAACGCCACGACCATCCGCGCGCGCCGTCACTCGACATCGTCGGTCTCCGGCATCAACCGCGACAGCAGAACCTGTCTTGCCGCAGACCCGCGGTGCAGCACCATGATGTGGTCCGGTTCCGACATGAACCACGCGAACGAGCGCCAAGCCAATTCGCTCACGGACCGGCTGAATGCGCCGGCGCTGCGGTCGGAATAGGCAGTCACGAACGCCACCTGTTCGTCATGAAATCCGGCGTCTCTGGCCATGGTCATCAACGCGGTCCGGCGGGCCTCGCTTACGGGACCGGATGTCGCCACCACCTCTACGAACGCCAGCAGCGGAGCGTATGGACCCAGATCGACCAGGATCACATCCGGCAGGTTCCGATCCGGCTGTATCACCAAGCCGATCTCCAGGGCCAGAGCGTCGTCCCGAGCCACAACCCGATGCCGGCTCTCGCTCAACCATATGACGCCGGGCTCTTCGAGAAACCGGCGGGCGAATTCCTCGATCACGGCCTTCGAGATCACGGAACTCGGGCCGGGCTCCATGTGCCGCGCTTCACCATTCGGAAAGGTCACCAGCACCCGCTCCACGCCGGCGACAGCGCCCCGACGCATGATCGCGATTCGGGCCAGTGCGCCGGGAGCCAGACTCTCTCGTTGCCATGCCTCCGCGGCCGTTCGCAGCGCGCCTTCCGTCACGCCCGGATCGAACAGTGCTGCGAACGCCTCCGTGAGCGCATACCGTCCCTGCGGTGAGGTCGTCGGCAATCCCTCGCGCTCCACCACGGCGCCGAGTCGCACCAGTCCCGCGCGCAGAGTCTCGTCACGAATGGGCTCCCGCGTGTTGGTCGCGTACCACCGGCCGACGATCTCGGCTGTCGTCCGTCGTACGGATTGTCTCCCCCAGGGCCTCGCGGTCAGCCTCGTCGGTCGAGGTCGCCTGGGCATCCGTCATCCGGGTCACTTGGTCCGGGCGAAGCCACGTCCGGTTTCCCTCTACGGCGCCGACGTAAAGCATCACGAAGATCGTCTTGGCGGCGATCTCGCGGGTCACGTAGTTCCGATCTTCCGTTCCCTCCGGAAAGATCATCTGCAGGCGCTCGCGGATCGCAGGCGGCGGCAAGAGGGGAGGCATGGGCGTCATCCCGGCGTTCGCGCGGCGTACAGACGTTCCGCCGCGGTTCGCAGCGTCTGAGGCTCCGCACGGGACTCGATCAGGCTCTCTATCTCCTGCATGGCCTCCGGCGGCGGAAGGGGCAGCGCCCGCAGCTCGTACGCGGAGACGGCCACGCTGCCGTTGATGCAGCGGAACACCTGATCGACGACATCGGTGTTCAGCAGAGCCGTCAACGCGGCCGGAGACACCCTGGGTGTGCCGTTCAGGGGCCTGATCATGTTGAGGTGGTTCTCGATGACGACGGCGCCGTGCCTCTCGATGAACGAGACCGGCAGCTCGGCCGCGATCAGTCGCCGACACTGTTCCTTGGCCGTCGTTCTTTGCACCAGCGCGCACGGAGAACGCGTCACGACCCAGGACTCTTTTGCGGTCGGCCGGAAGTAGGGCTTGTGATTGCGCTTCTCCGCCCGGAACTCGAAGACGCCGTCAGGACGCACGGACTCCGCCCAGACCAGCGGGTAGCACCCTCGGCCGGGTTCGTCCCGGAGGCCGGCCCGGTGACGGTTCCAGACCAAGGGTCCGGTGCTGACGGCATAACCGTAGTCCGCGAGGCGGCAGGGCAAGCGGCGGACCCGACGCAACAGAGCCGTCTGGGCCCGCGTACGCGGAACCAGCCACGGCAGGGCGGGCGGGTCGGGGAGACGGAAAGAGCCGGCGGCGGTCGTCCCGATGGAGCCGTCCGGGCGCGGAGAAATGAAATGGACGCGCGCTGGCTCCGACGTCCCCCGGCTGCGGTATACCGCGAGCAGGGTTTCCTGCAGCGCGTCGGCGAAGACGCCGGTTCGCGTCGCGATAAAGTCGACGCTGATCGGCGGGGCTTCGCGGCCGAGCAGGGCGCGGAGCGCCTTGAAGTACTCGCCGGCCAGGAAGCTGGTGGGCGTGACGTAGCCGATGACCCCACCCGGGCGGGCGAGACGCAAGGCCAGGTCGGTGAACACCCCATACAGGTTCGCGTGACCGAAGAGGCTGCGCTTGAATCTCGCACGCAGACGGGGTGACAGCTTGACGCGCCCGTAGGGCGGATTGCCGACGACGAGATCGAACCGCTCCGGCGGCGGGAGCCGTTCGAGGCTGTCGCACACCTGCACGACGGGATCGAGCGGGGTGACCGCCCCGCCGCAGCACTCTTGCAGCGTCGCGTCGAGGAAGACCTGCGACAGCCAGGCGGCGAAGGGGTCGAGCTCGAACCCCGCCAACCGGCGGTGGACGCTCGACAGAACCGCGGCGGGGCGGCAATCGTTCAGACTTTCCGCCATGCGGCGCGCCACCGGCGAGAGGAACGCGCCTCCGCCGCAGGCGGGGTCGAGCACGCGTGCGGACCGCCAATCGACGCCGGCCGCAGCAGCGAGGTCGAGCAAACGCTCGCACAGCGCCGGCGGCGTGTAGTAGGCACCCCGCTCGGCCCGGAACCGGACGGGCATCATGCCGGTGTAGAGGACCCCAACCAGGTACCCGGCATCCTCGGCCCGGAGCGCAGCCGCCGCGCTCCCGACGGTGCGGGCCAGGTTCGCCGTCTCTTCAGTCAGCGAGGTGAGGTCGACGCCGGACGGGAGCCTGTGCAGCGACCAGCGGCAGCCGGGGGCGGGGTGCGCCTCGCGCCAATAGGCGGAGACGACTTCCAGAACGACCGCCCGCGCGAAGGCCAGGCGATGTTCGTCCTTCACGGCCGTAGCCAGTTGCCGGGCCGTCAGCAGGGCCTCGCGCACATCAGCCGGGAGCGGTCCCGGGAGGATCGCCGTAGCGACGGCCGCCATGTTCAACGCCCCCGTGACTGGATGCGCACGCGCGCGTCAGCCGCCCGTCCGGCGTTGCGAAGAGAGACGGAGGGGGAGCTGCAACTCGTCCTGCGCATGCCGTTCCAGAAACTCGATGGTAGCCTGACGGCCCAGCCAGGCGAGCGAGACCCGGTACTTCTCGGCCAACGCCGACAACTCCCGGTACTCGCGATCCTCGAGATTGACGGTCAGACGGTGTTTTGCCGACACTCGGTTCACCCACCCCAATCGGCCGGGAGCGTGTGCTGCAGTCTGCTGCAGTGTGCTACGCGGTGTCGTTCGCGTCAAGGAAAAAGGGTTCTCGATGAGGTTGCGTCGAAGGGGCGGTGCGTTCGACGCATAATGGACGCGGAGACACACGATGCTGACGGCCGTCCTGCTCTATCTCTCGGTGCTCGTCCTCGTCGGCGCCTACCGCAGCCGGCGGGTGCGGACCGGCGACGACTTCCTCGTGGCGGGCCGGGCCCTGCCGGCGCGGGTGCTGGTGTTCACGCTGCTCGCGACCTGGATCGGGTCGGGCAGCCTCTTCGCGGGGGCGGGGCTCGGCTACCGGGCCGGCTTCGCGGCCCTGTGGCAGTCCGCCGGCGCGTGGGCGGGCATCGCCCTCGTCTACTTCATCGCCCCGCGGGTGCGCCGCATCGCCCAGTACACGGTCCCCGACATCCTCGAGCTGCGCTACGGGCCGGCGGCGCGGGTGCTCGGCACGATCACCACGGTGCTCGCCTACTCGACCATCGCCGCCTACCAGTTCCGGGGCGGCGGCCGCCTCCTCGCGTCGGTCGCGGGGATCGACCCGGACACCGGGGCGTTCATCACGATGGCGTTCTGCGTGCTCTTCACGGCGCTCGCGGGCATGCTGTCCATCGCCTACCTGGACGTCGGCAACGGTGTGCTGATGACGGTCGGGGTGATCCTGGCCGTGACGTTCATGGTCGGCGACGCGGGCGGGCTCGGCGCCGCGGTGGGGGCGCTCCGGCCCGACCAGGTGTCGCTGTTCGGCAACCTGGGGCCGCAGGCGTCGCTGGCCCTGTTCCTGCCGACCATGTTCCTGCTGCTCGGCGAAGCGAACATGTACCAGAAGTTCTTCTCGGCCCGCGACGAGCGGGCGGCGCGGCTCGCGGTCGGGGGGTGGATCGTGGGGACGATGGTGGTCGAGACCCTGATCGACTCGACCGGCATCTTCGCCAGCACCATCACGCCGGGGCTGACCGAGGCGCAGTCGGAGGAGATCGTCATCCGGGTGGCGACCGACGTGCTGCCGGCGTTCCTGGGGGTGGTGCTGGTGTGCGGGGCGGCCGCGATCATCGTCTCGACCGCCAACAGCTTCCTGCTGACCCCGGCCACGAACCTCATCCGGGACGTGTACCAGCGCTTCGTCGACCCCTCGATCACGGGGGCGCAGGTCATCGTCTACACGCGCGTCATCGTCGTCGTGCTCGGCCTCTTCGGCTACGTGGCGGGGAGCTTCTTCCCGACCATCCTCGCGATGGCCCTGTGGGCGTACACGATGTACGGCGCGGGCATCACGCCGGCCCTGCTCGGGGCTCTCCTCTGGCGCCGGGCGACGCCGGCGGGCGGGGTGGCGTCGATCCTCGTGGGCATGGTCACGACCCTCGGGTGGGAGAGCGTGGGCCTCCTGCGCAGCGTCGATGGCTCGCCCGTCTATCCGCTGGGCCTCGAGACGGCGTACCCGGCCCTCGCGCTGTCCATCGGCACTCTGGTCGTGGTGAGCCTGGCGACGCCGCCGGCGCCGAGGGCGGCGGCCCTCGACGGCCCGGCGACGGCCTGACGCGGCCTCGCGCGCCCGTCGCGGGACCGGAAGAGCACGCTGGTCGACAGGGGCCTCGCCGCTCTCGGTGCAACGCCGGGTGAAGCTGAGAGCTGCAGAGCCGTTATCGGGGGAGCCGCGGGGCCGCGACCCGCCGCCGGCCCGGGCTCGGGCGGGTCACTTCTGCTGCTGGGGCACGTAGTCCGGGGGCGGGGCCGATTCCTCGCCGAAGAAGAACTCCTCCATGTACTTCGCCACCAGGTCCTGGGCCTCCTTCTGCCAGGGCATGAGGCGGTACTCGTTGAGGATCATCGTCATCCGCTCTTCCCACTGCTTCCAGGCGTCGGCGGAGACCTGCTCGTAGATGCGCCGGCCCAGCTCGCCGGGCCAGGGGGGCTCGTCGAGCCCGGGCAGCTCCCGCTGCAACTTCACGCACTTGACGGTTCGGACGGGGGTGTCGGATTCAGGCATGGTGGTGGTCGCGCTGGCGGCGCCGATCCTGGGCGACCGTGTCGAGCGCCGGTTTCACGAAGGACTGCGGGAAATCGTAACATGGGAAGGTTGGGCCGGGCCCGGCACGGCCATCGCGGGTTGCGCGGCCGCGAGCACGCGGAGACGGCCGAGGGGCGGTTCGAACCGGCTGAGCTCCGCCACCCCCACGGGAACGGATTCGAGGCGCATGACCCAGCACGAGCCCATCCGCGGCGCCCGCCGGGCGGTGGCCATGGCCGGCGTGCTCGGCGGCACCTTCCTCGCGGCCATCGAGATGACCGTGGTCGCTGCGGCCATGCCGACGGTCGCCGACCAGCTCGGCGGTCTGGCCTGGTACAGCTGGGTCTTCTCCGCCTACCTGCTGGCGTCGACCGTCTCGATACCGTTGTGGGGCAAGCTCTCCGACCTGTACGGTCGGCGGCGCTTCTATCTGTGGTCCGTCGGCATCTTCCTGCTGGGATCGGCCCTCTCGGGAGCGGCGCCCTCGATGGCCGCGCTCATCGCGTTCCGGACGCTGCAGGGGTTCGGGGCCGGCGGCCTCATGCCGCTGGGAATGAGCATCATCGGCGACCACTACAGCCTGGAAGAGCGGGGCCGCACGCAGGGGCTGCTGAGCGCGGTGTGGGGAGTCGCCTCGGTGGTGGGGCCGCTCGCCGGGGGCTACATCACCGCCCTGCTCTCGTGGCGCTGGGTGTTCTATCTCAACATCCCGTTCGGCATCCTCGCCGCCGTCGCGGTGGGCGCCGCCCTGCGGGACCCGCCGCCGGGCGTCCGGCGGCGGGTCGACTACGCGGGGGCGGCCCTGCTCGCGACGTCGGTCACCCTGCTGATGCTGGCCGTCAGCCAGACCGGGGTGGCCGGCCGCGGGGCGTGGGCCGGACTCGCCTGCGCGGCCGCGGCCGGGTTCGGCTGGTGGCTGCTGCGGGTCGAGCGCCGGGCGGCCGAGCCGATGGTGCCCGTCGACCTGCTCGCGGACCGGATGGTGGCGTCCATCGCGGGCATCGGGCTCCTCGTCGGCGCCGCCATGTTCAGCGCCATCACCTACGTGCCCCTCCTCGTGCAGGAGGGTCTGGGCGGCACCGCGGTCGAGGCGGGCCGCGCGCTGACGCCGCTCGTGCTGGGCTGGGTCGTGGTGTCGGTGATCGCCGGCCGGCTGGTGCACCGCACGGGCTACCGGCCGATGGTGCTCGGCGGCCTCGGCGGCGTCACTCTCGGCTTCGCGGGCCTGACCCTCGTCGGCCCGGATACGCCCGCCTGGGTCCTCCGGGCCGACCTCGCCCTGATCGGCATGGGCATGGGGACGGCGATGCTGTCGCTCGTGCTCGCCATGCAGAGCGGGGTGTCGCGGCGGCATCTCGGGGTCGCCACGTCGTTCGGCCAGTTCACCCGCAGCATCGGCGGGGCGGTGGGCGTCGCCCTCTTCGGCGTGATCATCACGGCCGTCGTGGCCGTGAGCCCGGAACCCTCGCAGGCCCGCATGCTCGAGGCGATTCACCGGGTCTTCGGGCTCACCGCCGCCGTCACCGGAGTCGCGGTGATCGCGGCGGTCCGCATGCCCGGCGGCCGGGTCTCCGACCTCGTCCACCCCGACCACGCGCCCGCCCCGGCGGCGCCGCGGGAAGTGTGACGGAACCGCCTAGTGGACCGACGCGTCCGGCATGGCGTCGGGCGCCGGCCGCTCCGCCTGGTCGAGCTGCAGGGTGGCGGTGACGACGCGGGCCACCTGCACGCGGGCGTCGTTGAAGACGGCGCCGCCGCCGACGTCGGTCAGGTCGTCGGGGACGAGGGCGTTGGCGGTCGCGCCGTTCAGGGTGCTCATGCGCCAGAGCCCCTTGGGCAGGGCGACCGTGCCCCGGCGGATGCCGGCGTCGAGCGCCACCGGGCAGTGCACCTCGCCGAGGGCGTTGAAGACGCGGGCGGTGTCGCCGTCGGCGAGGCCGCGCGGCTCGGCGTCGTCGGGGTGCATCTGCAGGCTCGCCACACGCGTGCGCAGCTCGCCGAGGGTGGAGTTGACGGTCTTGCCGGTGGACGGCGAGATGAGGGCGAGGGGATGGTCGGCGGTGGCCGGATCGGGCCGGAAGCGGTAGATGCCCTCGGGGCTCTCGCGGTCGAGCTCGTCCGGGAACAGCCGCACCTTCCGGTTCGGGGTCCGGGGATGGACGTCGACGAACTGCACGGGCGCGCCCTCCGCCACCCCGAGGGCGATGCCCGACTCGAGCAGATCGCCGCGGGCCTCCTCGGGCAGCGCCGCCGCGAGCTCGAGCAGGGCCTCGGCGTCGCTTCCGTACCCGGCGCCGACGTCGAGGCCCAGCCGGCCCGCGAGCTCCGCGAAGACCTCGACGTTGGGCCGGGACGCGCCCACCGGCTCGATGACGGGGCGGGCGAGCTGCAGGTTGGTCGACCCGTAGCTCTGGGCGACGTCGTAGGACTCGAGGAACGTCGTGGCGGGGAGCACGACGTCGGCGAGGGTCGCGGTGTCGGTCATCACCTGGTCGAACACCACGGTGAAGAGATCGTCGCGGGAGAGGCCCTCGATCACCCGGTTCTGGTTCGGCATCGTCGCCACCGGGTTGCAGTTGTAGACGAACAGCATCCGGATCGGCGGGTCCCGCAGCTCGAGCAGGGCCTGCCCGAGCCGGTTCATGTTGACCACCCGCGTGTCCGGCTCGGGGGCGCCGATCCACGACTCGGCCGAGAGGTTCCAGGCGGCGGTGTTGCTCATCGAGTAGCCGCCGCCGCGGACGCCGAACTTGCCGGCGACGGCGGGCAGGGCGAGCACAGCGAGGGCGGCGCTGCCCCCGTTGCGGTTGCGCTCGAGCCCCCAACCGCACCGGATGACGGCGGGGGAGAAGTCGGCGTACATCTCGGCGAAGCTCTCGATCAGCCCCGGGTCGAGCCCCGCGACCTCGGCCGCCCGGTCGAAGGTCCATTCCGCGCAGCGCTCCCGCAGCCGGTCCGCGCCCTCGGCGTGGGCGGCGAGGAACTCCTCGTCGGCCCGATCGTTCTCGAACAGGTAGCGGTGGATGGCCAGCGCGACGGCGACGTCGGTTCCCGGCCTGACCGCGAGATGGATGTCGGCGCGCCGGGCCAGGTTCGTCCGGCGCGGATCGACGACCACCAGCGCCGCCCCCGCCTCCTGCGCGGCCCTGATGGGCGGTACGAAGTGGATGCCGGAGCTGGACGGGTTCGCGCCCCACACCACGATGAGCCGGGCGTGGCGGTAGTCGACGGGGGTCACGCTCGGCATCTTGCCGTAGAGGGCCTGGTTGGCCGTGCTCGTCGGCAGGGCGCAGACGGTGCGGGCGAGCCGCGAGGCGCCGAACTGCCGGAACAGCCGGGCGTCGACGGTGTCCTGAGTGAGGAGGCCGTTGGACCCGCCGTACGAGAAGGGGAGGATCGCCTCGGC
Source organism: Vicinamibacterales bacterium (assembly GCA_965207675.1). Taxonomy (GTDB): domain Bacteria; phylum Acidobacteriota; class Vicinamibacteria; order Vicinamibacterales; family UBA8438; genus JAJEEA01. The sequence goes on along the minus strand of CBDBMY010000009.1, from coordinate 70,462 downwards.
CCCGTCGGTGTCGCGGATCTCGATCATCCGCCCCGCGATCAGGGCGAGGGCCTCGTCCCACGTGGCCTCCCGGAACTCGCCGTCGCCGCGGCGGCCCCGGCGAACGAGGGGCTGGGTCAGGCGGGCGTCGCCGTACACCCGCTCGCCGAACCGGCGGACCTTCCCGCAGATGTAGCCGTCGGTGACGGGGTTCCTGCGCGACCCGTCGATGGAGACGACGGCCCCACGCTCGACCGCGACCTCGAGGCTGCAGGTGTCCGGGCAGTCGAGCGGGCATACGGTGTGCACCGTCGACCGGCCCCAGGTCGGCTCGTCGTCGGGTCTGGACATCGGGCCAGTGTAACACCGGGAGGCGCCGGCCCACGGCACGGCTCCCGGCTCCGCGCCGGCCGCCCGAACCCCGGGCTGAACCGGAGCGGCGAGGATGCGGCGGCGCCTCTCATCATGTGTAACACCGGGAGGCGCCGGCCCACGGCACGGCTCCCGGCTCCGCGCCGGCCGCCCGAACCCCGCGCTGAACCGGAGCGGCGAGGATGCGGCGGTGACTCTCATCATGGGCACCGGGTTCGCCAGCCGCGGTCGGGCAGGCGCCGCCCTGGCGGCACGCTGGCGCCCGGCCCGCCCGGTGCGGCGCCGGGCTTCGTCGCCGGCCGCCCCCCGGCGCTTTCCCGGGCATGGGTAGAGTCTCAGTTCAAGGTGAGGCACTACCCGGGCATGGGCGAGTTGGCCGCGTGGTGTAGGGTACGGACATGGCGCGGCGTCGATCCCGACCGGGGCCCGTTCGCCGCGGGCCGGGCTGGCAGCCGGCGGCGCTCGTCGGCGGCGCGATCCTCATGGCCGTGCTGCCGGTCTCGCGCTCCGCCGTCGAGTCCGCGTACTCGCAGGGGGTGTATCCCGTTCTGAGGCAGCTCGTGACGGCGGCGACGAATCGGGTGCCCCTGGTGCTCTTCGACTGGCTGCTGCTCGGCGGTGCGGCAGCCATCCTCGGCTGGTGCGCCTGGCGGTTGTGGCGCCGGGGAGGGCAGGGCCGGCTGCGCGCGCTCGTCGCCGTCGCGGCGCGGCTCGCGGTCGTCGCCGCCGCGCTCTACCTGGTGTTTCTCGCCACCTGGGGACTGAACTACCGGCGCGAGACGCTGGCCGCGAAGCTGGGCTACGCGGAAGACCGGGTGACCCCGGCGGTCCTGGAAGAGCTGACCGCGTCCGCCGTAACCCGCCTCAACCGCTTGTTCGAGGCCGTCGAGACGCGGTCGTGGCCGCAGCTCGAGGAGCTGCCGGCCGAGCTCGGCCCCGCGTTCGAGCGCGTGCAGCGCGAGCTCGGCGCGTCCCGCCCCGCCCCCGCCGTCGTGCCGCGGCGCTCGCTGCTGACCCCGTACTTCCGGCGCGCCGGCATCGACGGCATGACCGACCCGTTCTCGCTCCAGGTGCTGGTCAACGACACCGTGCTGCCGTTCGAGCGGCCGTTCATCACCGCGCACGAGTGGGCCCACGTGGCCGGCTACGCCCACGAGGCGGAAGCCAACTTCCTGGCGTGGCTGACCTGCCTGGCCGGCGACGAGCGCATGCAGTACAGCGGGTGGCTCAATCTGGTGGGGCGGCTTCTCGGCGCGGTCCCGGAGTCGTCGCGGGAGGCCCTCGGCGCGCGGCTCGGTCCGGGTCCTCGCGCCGACTACGCCGCGATCCGCGCGCGGACGAGGCGGGTCGTGCCGGTCATCCAACGGAACGCCCGCCGCCTCAACGACGGGTACCTCCGGGCGAACCGGGTGGCCGGCGGGGTGCGGAGCTACGGCGAGGTCCTGCAGCTCGCGGTGGGCACGGATCTCGGGCGTCGAAGGTGGCCGGAGGCGGATGCCCCGGGACCGGCCGGGTCCGAGTGACGCAGGAGCTGCCGCGATGTGCCGACCCACGCTCCGGCCGGGGTATGATCTCCCCGCCATGTTCAAGCTCATTCCCACCGTGCGCGGAGGCGCCGCCAACTCGCCGATCCTCTTCAACCGCTACGCCAGCATCGAGGAGGCCCGCGACGCCACCAAGGCGCTGATCCACGAGAACGCCCGGGTGACCCGGGTGATGATCGTCGACGCGTCCGTCGACGGATCGAAGTTCGTCGAGTGGATCGAGCGCTCCTGACGCTGCGGCGCCACGGCCCGGCCGCCCGGCTCGCGGCCCGCGCGCCGGTCCCCGTGGTTCAGTCCCGAGGTTGCCCGAGAGCGCCGGGCAGAGCGTCGCGGTCAGGACAGCGAGGCGGGCCGCGACTCAGCCGCGCAACCCGAGGCGGTCGACGATGCTCGTGACGGCGCGGGCGCGGTTCAGCGAGTAGACGTGGAGGCCCGGCGCCCCCCCCGCGAGCAGGGCCTCGCACTGGCGGGTCGCGAACTCGATGCCGAAGTCGGCGACGGCCTCCGCGTCGTCGCCGAACCTCTCCAGCTTCGCGCGCAGCGGAGCAGGCAGGGTCGCCCCGCAGAGCGCCGTGAACCGCTTGATCTGCCGGGTGCCGAGGATCGGCAGCACGCCCGGCGTCAGCGGCACCCGAACCCCCAGCGTGTCCACCAGGTAGTCGCGGAACGCGAAGTAGTCGTCGTTGTCGAAGAAGAGCTGGGTCAGCACGAAGTCCGCGCCCGCGTCGATCTTGGCCTTGAGCCGCTGCCAGTCGACGTGCTTGCCCTCCGTGCACGCGACGTGGCTCTCGGGGAAGCCGGCGGTGCCGATGGAGAATCCGCCGAGCTGCCGGATGAACGTCACCAGCTGGTACGAGTACTCGAATCCGCTCTCGAGCTCGGCCAGCTCGTCCACGTTCTGCGGCGGATCGCCGCGCAGGGCGAGGATGTTGCGGATGCCGCGCTCCCGCGCCTCGATCAGGTACCGCTCGATCTCGGGGCGCGGAGTGCTGATGCACGTCAGGTGCGCCATCGCGGTAGCGCCGTGCTCGCGCTGTATCCGGTCCGCGATGTCGAGGGTCTTGTCGCGGGTGCTGCCGCCGGCCCCGTAGGTCACCGAGTAGAAGTGCGGCCGGAGCGCCTGCATCGCCGGCAGGGTCCGCTCGAAGAGGTTGACCAGCCCCTCGCGGGTCCGGGGCGGGAAGAGCTCGATCGACACGACGGGCCGGCCCGCCCGCCGCTCCTCGGCGTAGATGTCGCGGACGAGACGGGCGGCGGGGAGGACGGCGGCGGCGCCCCCCGAGCCGGGGTCGGAGCGCCGTTCTGTGGCTGATTCCATACAGGTCGGTTCGAGGCGTCGCTGACAGGACAGTACCATCCGGCTTCGCGGCCTGACAAGGCGGCCGGCGGTTGCGTCCCGCCGCGGATGGCCGTATAAAGGCGGGACGCGAGAGGATTCCACACCGATGTGGCGGCGTGTCGGCGGCGCCGATTGCGGGCCGCGTCGACTCTGCAGGACCGCGCGGCCCATGCGGGAACGCGGGGCGGCCTGGCCGGCCGGTCGTCGCCTGCGGCTCCGCTTGCCGCCCGACCAACCCCGGCGGAGTCGGCTGCTGCTCTGCGGCGCGGACTTCCGGCCCGGACGCAGGGAGACCGGCAGCCATGAGCGCACCCGACCCGTCGCCGCCGCGGTTCACGCCGTTCGTCCCCGAAGAGACCGACCTGCCGGAACTGACGGTCCGGGCCGTGGTCATCGGCGTCTTCATGGCCATCGTGCTCGGGGCCGCCAACGCCTACCTCGGCATGCGGGCCGGGCTGACCGTCGCCGCGACGTTCCCGGCCGCGGTGGTGGCGATGGCGGCCCTGCGGGGCGTCGGGGGCTCGGTGCTCGAGGAGAACATCTCGCGCACCACCGCGTCGGTCGGCGAGGCCCTCGTCGCGGGGGCGATCTTCACGATTCCCGCCTTCGTGATCAGCGGGGTCTGGGACGAGCTGCGCTACTGGGAGAGCACCGCCATCATGCTCGTGGGCGGGCTCCTGGGGGTGCTGTTCATCATCTTCCTGCGCCGCACCATGGTCGTCGAGGCGGACCTGCCGTTTCCCGAGAGCGTGGCCGCGGCCGAGCTCGTGAAGGCGGGGCAGGGCCGGCAGACCGGGGCGAAGTACGTCTTCCAGGCGATGGGCATCGCGGGGGCGTGGGAGCTCGTCGAGAACTCCTACGGCCTCCAGATCGTGCGGGACTCGGCCACCACCTTCGTCAACCTGGGGCGTTCCACCGTCGAGATGCTCGGCCAGCCGGTGAGCTACGCCGGCGGGTTTCTCCTGCAGTCGCCGGCCGCCTCGCCGGCCCTCGTCGGGGTCGGATTCATCGTCGGTCCGCGCATCGCCTCGACGCTCTTCTCGGGGGCGGTGCTGGGCTGGCTGCTGCTGGTGCCGCTGGGGTTGTTCCTCAACCCGGATGCGGCGGCGGAGACGGCGGACGGGGCGGCCCTGATGGCCCTCGGCGAGGAGGTGTGGCTGCGGCAGATCCGCCCCCTCGCGGTGGGGACGATGATCGTGGCCGCGTTCTACACGTTGTTCAACCTGCGGACGGCGCTCATCGAGGGGATGGGACGTGCGTTCGCCGACATCCGCAAGGCGCGGGCCGGCGCGGGGACGGTCGACCGGCTCAACCTCGATCTCGACTTCAGCAAGATCGGCATCGCCATCGCCGCCCTCGCCGTGCCCCTGCTCGGGCTCTACTGGTTCTTCAGCGGCAGCATTCCCGGGGCCGTCGTGCTCACCGTGGTCATGGTCGTTCTCGGGTTCCTGTTCGCGGCGGTGGCGGGATACCTGATTGGGCTGCTCGGCAGCTCGAACAACCCCATCAGCGGCCTGACCCTCAGCACCCTCCTCATCGCGGCGCTCCTCATGGTGGGGATGGGGGTGACCGGCCCCGCCGGCATCCTCGGCGTCCTCGGGGTGGCCGGCGTCGTCTGCTGCGTGGCCGGCGTCGCCGGCGACATGCTGCAGGACCTGAAGGTCGGCCACATCCTCGGCGGGACCCCCTGGAAGATGGAGGTCGGCGAGATCATCGGGGTGATCGTCGCGGCGCTCGTCCTCATCCTGCCGATGATGGCGATGCACGAGGTCTACACCATCGGCAGCGCCGAGCTGCCCGCGCCCCAGGCCGGGCTGATGGCGCTGATGGCCGAGGGCATCGTGGGCGGCGAGATGGCCTGGCCGCTGGTCATCGCGGGGATGTTCCTCGCCCTGGGGCTCGTCCTCATCCAGTCGCCCTCGCCGATGCTGATCGCGGTCGGCATGTACCTGCCGTTCTCGGCCACCGCCGCCATCTTCGTCGGCGGCATCATCGCGTGGCTGCTGTCGCGCGCCCTCGCCGCCCGCGACGCCGGCGAGGCGGCGGTGACGAAGGCCAAGAACACCGGGGTGCTGCTGTCGTCGGGCTTCATCGCGGGCGAGGCGCTGATGGCGGTGCTGCTGGCGTTCGCGGTCCTGGGCGGGATCACGGCCGGGGTCGACCGGGTGCTGCCGTCGATCGCGGAGATGGCGGGCCTGCCGACCTGGCTGCAGTCGCTGCTCGGCGCGCTGGTGTTCGGCCTGCTCTACCACCTGCTGGTCCGCGTGCCCCTGGCCGCGAGCGAGGAGGACGCGGGCCCGGGCGCGCCGCCGTCGTGATCTCCTTCGAGGCCCGGCCGCGGCGGCTGCTCGAGTGGCGCGAGGAGGACGGCCGCTGCGTTCTCCTGCGCCCGCGCTTCGGCACGAGCGGGCCGGGGCGTTGGCTGGCCGGGCTCTCGGGCGACCCGTACTACCGGATCCGGCTCGACGAGGTGGGGACCCTCGTCTGGAAGGCGTGCGACGGCCGCACCTCGCTGGCCGAGATAGCCCGGGCGATGCGGTCGGCGTTCGGGGCGCGTGTCGAGCCCGCCGACGAGCGGCTCGCTCGCTTCGTGCGCCGGATGCGGGACGGCAGGATGATTGGGTTGGAGGAGCCAGGGAGTGATTGCCTCCATCCTCCATCAGGGTAGCACGCCGGCGCTCGAGCGCGGCGTGTACCGGTTGGTGATGGGCAGCCGGCGGTCGCGCCCGAAGGCGCGCACCGAGATGCGCACCCCCGGCGGGGCCTGGCGGCGCTTGTACTCGGCGCCGTCGACCATCGCGACGATGCGGTCGACGAGGGCGGGGTCGAAGCCGGCCCCGGCGATGTCCTCGGGGCTGCGGTCCTCCTCGACGTAGGCCTCGAGCACCGCGTCGAGGACGTCGTAGGGGGGCAGGCTGTCGGTGTCGAGCTGGTTCTCGCGCAGCTCGGCCGTCGGCGGCTTGTCGATGATGCGTTGCGGGACGACTTCGCCGTCGCGGTTGCGCCACCGCGCCAGGCGGTAGACCCATCCCTTCAGGACGTCCTTCAGCACCGCGAAGCCGCCGGCCATGTCGCCGTACAGGGTGGCGTAGCCGACGCTCATCTCGCTCTTGTTCCCCGTCGTCAGCACGAGCCAGCCGAACTTGTTGGAGAGGGCCATCAGCAGGTTGCCGCGGATGCGCGCCTGCAGGTTCTCCTCGGCCACGTTGAGCGGGGCGTCGCCGAACGGCCCGGCGAGGGCGCGGTCGTAGGCGCCGGCGAGGTCCGCGATGGGCAGCTCGAGCAGCTCGACCCCCAGGCGGCCGGCCAGCTCGCGCGCGTCGTCCCGGTTCCCGGCGGCGGTGAACCGCGAGGGCATGGAGACCGCGGTGACCGCGCCGGGGCCGAGGGCGTCGGCGGCGACGGTGAGGGCGAGGGCGGAGTCGATGCCCCCGGAGAGGCCGAGCACCGCGCGGCGGAACCGGTTCTTGCGGAAGTAGTCGGCGGTGCCGAGGGTCAGGGCGCGGTAGACCTCGGCTTCGGGCCCGAGGAGCGGCGGGATCCGCGGGGCCGACGCCGGGGGGGTCCGCGGTGCCGCGGCCTCGGCCAGGGACGATCGCGGTTCGCCGGGGCCCGGGTCCGTCGCCGGGTTGGGCGGAGCGGCCATCTCGGCCGTTCGCAATCGCCGCTTGCCGAGAGACGGTGACGGGGGTGGGGAGGGCGGGGCCGCCTCGACCGCTCGCGATGGCCGGGCGCCGACGGCCGGCCCGGCCGGGGGAGGTGGCGGCGCGGCCGTCTCGACCATTCGCACTCGCGGTTCGCCCAGAGCCGGATCCGCCGCGTGGGACGACGGAGCCGCAGTCTCGATCGTCACCGATCGCACCCGGTCACGGTCTGCCCCGGCCTGCCGCCACCGCGGGTCGTGGAGGCGCCGCCGGGTGGCCGAGACGGTGTCGAGGTCGACCACGAGCAGGTCCTCCTCGAACTGGGCGCCGCGGGCCACGACCCGCCCCGCGGGGTCGACGACGAGGCTGTGGCCGTCGAAAACCAGCTCGTCCTGGCCCCCGACGGCGTTGCAGAAGGCCACGAAGCAGCCGTAGTCGGCCGCGCGCTGGGCGAGCATGCGTTCGCGCTCGACGCCCTTGCCCCGGTGGTACGGCGAGCCGGCGAGGTTGACGAGAACCACCGCGCCGCCGTCGATCGCCGCCCAGCGGCCCGGCCCCCCCGGGTACCACAGGTCCTCGCAGATGGTGACGCCGACGCGGACGCCGGCGAGGTCGACGGTGAGGGCGGCGTCGCCCCGCGCGAAGTACCGCTGCTCGTCGAACACCGCGTAGTTCGGCAGGAAGTGCTTTCGATAGACGGCGGCGACCTCGCCGCCCGCGAGCACCGCCGCCGCGTTGTGGAGGTCGCCGGCGAGGTCCGGCAGCCCGACCACCGCCACCGTCCCCGTCGCCGACGCCGCGAGGCGGCGGACCCCGTCCGCCGCCGCCGCCGTGAACCGCGGGTTCAGCAGCAGGTCCTCCGGCGGATACCCGGTGGCGGAGAGCTCGGGAAAGACGGTCAGGTCGGCGCCGCGCTCCGAGGCGCGGACGATCAGGTCTTGGAGCCGGTCGAGGTTCCCCGCGAGATCGCCGACGGGCAGGTTGCACTGGCAGAGGGCCACCCGCAGGGCGGCACCGTCGGCTCCGGGGCGGTTCGGATCTATCGCCATGGCGTCGGGAATCTCACCATATCACCCCGTCGCCCCGCATCACCCGTCGCGCCGCATCACCCGTCGCGCCGCATCACCCCGTCGACCCGCATCACCCCGTCGACCCGCATCACCCCGTCGACCCCGCATCACCCCGTCGACCCGAAGCCGTCCCCGGCCCGGGACGTCTCCGACAGCGCGTCCGCCTCGACGACCTCGACGTCGACGACCGGCGTCACCACGAGCTGCGCCACCCTCATGCCCTGCCGCACGCGGAAGGCCTCGCGGCCGTGGTTGACGAGGAGGATGCCGACCTCGCCCCGATAGCCGGCGTCGACGGTGCCCGGCGCGTTCAGCACGGTGACCGCGTGGCGGAGCGCGAGGCCGCTCCGCGGCCGCAACTGGCCCTCGGTGCCGGGGGGCAGCTCGATGGCGAGCCCGGTGCCGACGAGCCGGGCCTCGCCGGGGGGGATGTCGACGTCGGCGGCCGCGAACAGGTCGAGCCCGGCGTCGCCGGGGTGCGCGCGCTCGGGCAGGCGGGCCCCGGCCCGGTCGAGGCGCTTCACGATGAGCTGCATGGGGTCGTCGATGCCGGGGAGCCCCTATCGGAGGACCTCTGGGGCCGGCAGGCTCGCGACGTCGAATCCGATCGCCTCGGCGATCTCCAGCAGGCTGGCCTGCACCGCCCGCACGTTGCGCGGGCCCATGCCGAGAAACTGCTTCTGGACGGGCAGGAGCTCTTCGAGCGCGGGGTCCGCGAACTCGAAGAACGGGGCGCGGTGAATCAGCCGGACCTCGCGCTCCAGCACCGGGGTCTCGAGGAGGTTGCGCAGGGCGCGCAGCACCGTCGCGTCGAACTCGTCCCCCGTACGTCCCAGCTCGGCGTAGGCCGAAGCGATGAGCGGCCGGAGGCTGTGATAGAGCCTGGCCGCCGCCGCCGGCTCTATCGCGGCCACGATCTCCGCGTGGGTGTCGTAGCGCGCGTGGCTGACGGGGGCCACGTGGAGCTCGCGGGACGAGCCGGTGGTCTGGAAGCGGCGGGTCGGGCGCCACGGCGGCAGGTGCCGGTCGGGCGTGTGGCCGTCGGCGACGTTGTCCACCACCACGACGAAGATGCGGACCAGATCGTCGGGAATGAGCCACGCGGCCAGGCCCGGGTGCGATGACAGCTTCGCCACCAGGTTCCGGACCAGGCCGTCGCTCTCGTCGAGGGGAAGCGGCGGGTCGGGTGCGGGGGCAGGGGCTGTGTCCACCGCTTCCGGCGGGGGAGCCGGCGCTTCCGCGCGGAAGGGCGCCTCCTCGACGTCCGGATCGGCGAGGAAGAAATCGTACGAGGCGACGCCGGCGACTATCGCCAGTGCGACAACGCCGACGAACGGCCCGGTGCTCCGGCCGCGCGGACGTACCGCCATACACGACACCCCGATCAGGAAACCCGGCGCGGCGCTTGCGCCCCCCGCGAGCCCGTGGTGCGACGCGGGGTCTTCGACACGGACTCTCAGTCCATGATAAAGCAGACTCCCGCCGTACGGCCAGCCGTTCCCGCCGTCAGGGGCCGATTGTTCCCGCCGATGCCGAAGACAGCGCCGGGCCGCCGGGAGCCGCGCCGTTCTCCCGCAGGATATAGGCGACGATGGCGGCCAGGGTGTCCTCGTCCGGCTGGCGGCCCGCCGGGGGCATCGCCGCCTTGACGTAGCCGAGCAGCTCGCGCACCGGCCGGCCAATCCACATGCTGCGGAACGCGGATCCGGCCAGCTCCGGGGTGTCGAAGCCGCCGCTCAGGTCGCGCTGGTGGCACGAGGCGCAGACGTCGCGGTAGGCGAGCTCACCGGTCCGCGCCTGATTGGCGAGGAAGCGGGCCGGCGACGGCGCCGCGGCCTCGACCGCCTCCTCGTCGCGGGGCAGCAGCCATCCGCGGATCTCCCCGTCGGGGTTGTTCCGGGTCGCGATCTGGACGTAGTACTCGCCCCGGCGCAGCGCCTCCACCTGCGTGTCGTCGAGCTCGACCTCGCCCTCGACGCGGCCCGACGCGGCGGCGGTGACGTCGAGGGCGAACACGGCGGGGCCGCGCCGGGCCGGCGGGGCCCGGTGGAGATGGGCCGCGGTGGCGGGCGAGCTCAGCCCCTCGAACGTGCCGGCGACCGTGAGGGTGCGGTCCTCGAGCACGGCCGCGGCCTCGCCCGAGCCCGACACGTTCGGCCGCGTCGCGAAGTCGACGGGGACTATCGAGAGGCGGCCCGAGAAGCGGTCGCCGTCCTGCGCCTGCGCGCCGGGTGCGGCAGCCAGCAGCACGCCGATGCAGGCGAGACGTCCGGCCAGGGGCCCGCGGCGCCGAACGGGGCGGGCGCCGGCAGGACGGGTGTGGCCGATCGCGGATCCGCCGGGCGAACGCGCCGGCCCGGCCTTGCCGCCCCTCCGCCGGTCCCGCCCGGGCTCGTCCAGCGTGGTTCTCGGATGGTCCATCCGTCACTCCCCGACGTCGGCGGTGACCGCGGCCGGCGCCGTCTCGGTTGGCGGCGTCTCCGCCGCCGACGCGGCCGGCAGGCCGCCCGGCAGCTCTGCCAGGATCTCTTCCGTGTGCTCGCCGAGGGCCGGCGGAGGGCGGTCGACGGCGGCCGGCGTGCGCGACAGCTTGATGGGGTTCCCGAGCGCCCGGATGGCGCCGAGCCGCGGATGGTCCAGCTCGACCACCATGTCGCGGGCTGCGAGCTGGGGGTCGGCGAGCGCCTCGGCCAGCGAGCGCACCTGCCCGCAGGGGACCGCATGGGCCCGCAGGCGCTCGATCACCTCGTCGCGGGTCCACGTCCCGAGCAGCGAGCCGAGCAGGGCCTTCAGCTCGCCCCGATGCCGCATGCGCTCGGTGTTGGTGACGAACCGTGGGTCGGCTTCCAGCTCCGGCCGACCGATGGCCCGGCAGAACTGGCGCCACAGACGCTGGTTGCCGACCGCGATCATCACCAGGCCGTCGCTCACCTCGAGCGCCTCGTACGGGGTCAGCGAATGGTGGTCGTTGCCCTCGCGCCCCAGCTCCTCCCCGGTCGCGAAGAGCACGTTGGCGGGCAGGGCCAGCGTCGAGGTCATCGAGTCGAGGAGGGCGATGTCGACGTGCTGCCCCAGCCCCGTCTCGTCGCGGTCGCGCAGCGCGAGGAGGATGCCGTTCATCGCGTAGAGCCCGGCCAGGAAGTCGGTCATCGCGACCCCGACCCGGGTCGGGGGGCCGTCGGGGGAGCCGGTGACGTGCATCACCCCCGACTCGCCCTGGATGACCGCGTCGTAGCCGGGGAGGTTGCGCCTGGGGCCCTGCTGGCCGTAGCCGGTGATCGAGCAGTAGATCAACTGGGGGAAGTCGTCGCGGACCGATTCGTAGTCGAAGCCCAGCTTCCTCAGGCTGCCCGGCCTGAAGTTCTCGATGAGGACGTCGGCCTCGGCGAGCAGCCCTCTCAGGGCGCCGGCCCCGGCCGGGGTCTTGAGGTCGAGGGCGGCGCTGCGCTTGCTGCGGTTCAGGCCCAGGAAGAACGTGCTCACGCCGTCCGCGAACGGCGCCCACGCCCGGGTGTCGTCGCCGTGCGAGGGCTCCTCGACCTTGATGACGTCGGCCCCCATGTCGCCCAGCATCATGGCGCAGTAGGGCCCGGCCAGCACCCGGGTCAGGTCGACGACGCGCAGCCCGTGCAGCGGCGGCATGGCAGGGACGGAATTATACAGCCCGCGGCGGATGTTCCCGCTGCATTCGGGCAACCGCGGCGGCGCCACGGGCCGTACGGCCCACCGTTCGAACGCTCCGGCGCCCGCGCCGCCGGCGGACGGAGGCGGCGTGGGCGGCGTGTGCCCACGGACCCGGATCGGGTACGATCGGGGGATCCGTGCGCGTCTGGAGACGCCGCCGTGGCGGCTTGCGAGTCGCGTCGCTGGCGGGCACGCCGCTCCGGCCCGCTACGGTTCACTGCCTGCTCGACGCCATTTCGGGGAGACCATGTCAGCTTCCACCATCATCTGGACGAAGATCGATGAAGCGCCGGCCCTGGCCACGTTCGCGTTGCTGCCGATCGTGCGGGCGTTCACCAAGGGGACGGGGGTCGAGATCGAGACCCGCGACATCTCGCTCGCCGGGCGCATCCTCGCCGCGTTTCCCGACCGGCTGGGCGAGGACCAGCGCGTGCCCGATCACCTCGCGGCGCTCGGCGAGCTGGCCCGGACGCCGGCCGCCAACATCGTCAAGCTGCCCAACATCAGCGCCACCGTCCCCCAGTTGCGGGCGGCCATCGCGGAGCTTCGGGGCCAGGGGTTCGACGTTCCCGACTACCCGGAGGAGCCGGCCGGGGAGGACGAGCGGGCGATACGGGCGCGCTATGCCGCCGCCCTGGGGTCGGCCGTGAACCCGGTCCTCCGAGAGGGCAACTCCGACCGCCGGCCCGCCGCCGCCGTGAAGCGGTTCGCGCAGAAGCACCCGCACCGCATGATGAAGCCGTGGCCGGCCGACGGATCGAAGGCCCGCGTCGCCCACATGCGGGAGAACGACTTCTTCGGCAGCGAGCGCTCCGTCACCGTCGAGGGGCCGTGCGACGTGCGCATCGAGTTCGTCGACGCCGGCGGGGCGGTCACCGTACTGAAGGACCGGGTGCCTCTGGAGGCGGGCGAGGTGGTCGACACCGCGGTCATGAACGCGGCCGCCCTGCGGGCATTCTTCAGCCGGACCATCGAGGAGGCGCGCGAGGACGGGGCCCTGCTGTCGCTACACCTCAAGGCGACGATGATGAAGGTCTCCGACCCCATCATGTTCGGCCACTGTGTGTCGGTGTACTACGAGCCGGCCCTGCAGAAGCATGCCGAGACCCTGCGGGCGATCGGCGCCAACGTGAACGACGGCCTCGCCGGGGTGCTCGAGAAGGTCGCGAAGCTGCCGGCGGAGAAGCGCGCCGCCGTCGAGGCCGACATCGACGCGGTCTACGCCGAGCGCCCCCCCCTCGCGATGGTCGACTCGCGCAAGGGCGTCACCAATCTGCACGTGCCCAACAACGTCATCATCGACGCGTCGATGCCCAACGTCGTCCGCGACGGCGGTCGCATGTGGAACGCCGCCGACGAGCTGCAGGACACCGTGGCGATGGTGCCCGATCGCTCCTACGCCACCATGTACCAGGCCATCCTCGAGGACTGCCGGCAGCACGGGCAGTTCGACCCGGCGACCATGGGCAACGTGTCCAACGTGGGGCTGATGGCGCGCAAGGCAGAGGAGTACGGCTCGCACGACAAGACCTTCACGGGGCCCGGCCCCGGGACCATCCGGGTCGTCGCCGGCGACGGCGCCGTCCTCCTCGAGCAGGCGGTGAGCACCGGCGACATCTTCCGCATGTGCCAGACCAAGGACGAGCCGATCCGCGACTGGGTCCGGCTGGCGGTGAGCCGGGCACGGGCGTCGGGGTCGCCGGCGGTGTTCTGGCTCGACGAGGCGCGGGCCCACGACGCGCAGATCATCGCCCGGGTCCGCGCCTGCCTGCCGGAGCACGACACCGACGGGCTGGACATCCGCATCCTGAAGCCGGTCGACGCCATGCGCTTCTCGCTCGCCCGCGTCCGCCGCGGCGAGGACGCCATCGCGGTGACCGGCAACGTCCTGCGGGACTACCTCACGGATCTCTTCCCGATTCTGGAGCTCGGGACGAGCGCCCGCATGCTGTCCATCGTGCCGCTCCTCAACGGCGGCGGCCTCTTCGAGACCGGCGCCGGCGGCTCGGCCCCCAAGCACGTCGAGCAGATGCTGCGGGAGGGGCACCTGCGCTGGGACTCGCTCGGCGAGTACTGCGCCCTCGTGCCGTCGCTCGAGCTCGTCGCGGACCGGACCGGCAACGCCAGGGCGGGGCTGCTGGCGAGGACGCTGGACCAGGCGATCGGGGCGTACCTGGAGAACGCCCGCTATCCGTCGCGCAAGGTCAACGAGATCGACAACCGGGGCAGCACGTTCTACCTCGCGCTCTACTGGGCGCAGGCCCTGGCCGCCCAGGACGACGACGCCGAGATGAAGGCCCGCTTCGCGGCGGCGGCGGCCCGCCTCGCCGAGAGCGAGGCGGCGATCACCGCCGAGTTGCTCGCCGCGCAGGGGAGCCCGGTCGACGTCGCCGGCTACTACCGGCCCGACGACGCCCTGGTCGAGCAGGCCATGCGGCCGAGCGCGACCCTGAACGCGATAATCGACAGCCTCTGAGCTGGGCGGCGGAGACGGGTGCGGTCGTTGGATGGCGGGCGTTCCGGGTGCCAGGACCACGCGGGCCAGACGCCCCGCGGGGCAGTCCTGGAGTCCGCCCCCGAACCGACTCCGTAGCTGCCCTGGGCCACCTCCCGGAGGCAGGCCGGGCTCGCCACCTCCGGGCCGCTTCCCCGTCGGTGCGGGCCGCGTGTTCGCGTCGCGGCCCGGCGGCGCGTGCCCCGGTTGCGGGGTGGTCCTTCACTCGCGACGCAGCGTCACGACCCGATCCTTGATGCCCAGGATGCCCCACGAGCCGAGGTCGACGTGGTGCTCCGTCCACATGCGCATGCTCTCATTGCGATGGTTTTCCAGCTCGCAATTGAAGAACATCTTGACCTCCTGAGGAGGCCTCCAACACCGTCTGGATGTCCGTCTTCTCGAGTGGCAGTGTGGTGTCGTTGAAAAGGCTGCCGTTGAACCAGGTCCGTCTCGAAGCCGACGCGGCCGCCGGACGCCATCGCCCGGAAGAGTTCGCCGGCCAGCTCACCAAACCGCGCCGGGGCCGGCAGCGCGTGGCGCAGCATCCGCGTGAACATGTGGTCCGGCAGCAGGCCGACATCGTCGGCGAACATGCAGACGACCAAGCGGTTGACGAAGTGGGCGACCGCCTGTGGGTCATGCCCTCGGTCTCGCAGCGCCTGGGCGACGGAGGCGAACGACGCCGCCACGCGCTCGGTGAGCGACTGCCGGGTCTCCCCTGGTCGCAGACGCTCGGGATCAGAGAACGCCCACTTCAAGCCTGTCGCGGGTCGCCGCCTCGGCCAAGTCGTCGAGCTCGAACTCGTGCGTTCGGCTGACGCTGTTCGTCCAGTTGGTGCGGATCCGGAACCGCACCATGTCGGACACGACGAACAGCGGCGGGTTCTCGAGCGTTAGTTAGCTGGGAGTCTGCGCCGTAGAACGGCGCGGACTCCTGGAGGGTTGGTTGGGCGCCGAGCGGAGCCGAAGGCGACGATTGGCGGGCCAGGCAGGGAGGCGGCGGAGCGCCCCGGGTATGGGCCGGCCGGGGCAGCACCCCGGTCGAAATCGTTCCCGTGTGCCGTGTGTCTCACTCCAGCGCCAGCACGGCGGCGCGCAGCTCCATGACGTGCGCACCGCGGACCGGGGCTCCCACCATAGGGTCGGCGTCTGTCCAGCGCTGCGCCGGCCGGCCCGCGGCCGCGTACGCCTCTGCGAGGGCCGACCGCACCTCGAGCAGATGCGCGAGCTTGATCCACGTCGCCCCCGCCGTCAGGACCGGGTCCGTCCACGCGAAGGCGGCCAGCCCCGCTCCTCTCCGCAGCCCGTCTGTCCGCGACCGCAGCTCCGTGAAGTGCACCGCTCTGATCGGCGTCACGCCGGGCTGGATCGGATCGTCGGTGAACGCCGAAGCCGTCACCGTCGCCGTGAACCGCTGCTCGGCGCTCAGGCCGGCGCCGTCGCTGGCCGTCACCCGGATACCCGCCGTACCGAGGCTCACCCCCGTCAGCGTCACCCGTGCGCCCGCCGCGATCACGCTGACCACGCCCGGGGCGGCCGACGACGCCGTGTAGAGCAGCGCGTCGCCGTCGGGGTCGACGAACGCCTGCGACAGGTCCAGCGCCACCGCGCTGTTCGGCGCCAGCCTCCGATCGGGCAGGGCGCCGGCGACGGCCGCCGGCGGGCGGTTGGGTACCCTGTCGCGCCACTCGGCCACCAGCGGCGCGGTCGCGTTCAGGATGACCGCGGCGTCGGCCGGGCCCGCCACGCCGAACGCGTCGGGCTCGAACCGCACGCCGAGCGGGTCGCCGTTCCAGGCCTGCCGCGGATTCGAGAAGCGGAGGAGCTTGGTGCAACTGAAGCCGGCGTCGCGACACTGCCTGTCGTAGGACATCATCGTGCGCCAGCGGCTCGACGGCGGGGCGCCCGCCTCGAGCCCCCGCTGGTTCACGTAGCCGTACCCGGGCTGCGGCAGCAAGTTGTGCGCGATGTACCGGTCGTGAGACAGCCCCATGTTGTGCCCCAGCTCGTGCGCGAAGGCGCCCGTACCCCAGTTCCAGAAGCTCGCGCCGTAGGCGTTGGAGCGAAAGGCGGCGCCCCCGGGGCTGTTGACGAGCAGATGCACGAGGTCGGCGCGGGACCGGTCGCGCAGCGTGTGCGCTTCGTCCATGTGGCCGTCCGACGGGTCCCTGAGTCGAAAGAGATCGACACGGATGTCGTGAGACTCCTCGTACGGCAGCTCGGCCCTCGCCGCCAGCGCCACGCGGTGGCGCACGCCGCTCGCCGCGAAGGACTCGTTGGTCTCGGCGATCAGCAGATCGATGAGGGCCTCGATGGCCTCGGTGCCGCCGGCCGCCCGGCGTGTGGCCGGCGTATAGACGACGGCCACGTCCACGGTCGCGGCCGTCACCGGTTGGCACAGGGACCCCAGGTAGTCGATCGTCTCCAGCCACGCCCGCCACGCGACCGGCGCGCACGCCCGGGTCATCCACGTGCTCAGCCTGCGGAGCCGCGAAAGCCTGAGACCGTCCGGGAGGGGTCCCGTGAGGCCCCAGTTCTCGCCGAAGAGAAGCAGCTCGAGGCTCGTCAGGTTGCCCAGCGCGTCGGGAATCGACCCGGAGAACCCGTTCTGCTGGAGCTTCAGTCTCTTGAGGCGGGTCAAGTTCCCCAGCCAGGGCGGTATGGGTCCGCTCAGTGCGTTCACGTCCAGCCCCAGCTCGGAGAGGTCGGTCAGGTTGCCCAACCCATCGGGGATTGGGCCGGTCAACTTGTTCCCGCCGAGATCGAGCCGGCGGAGACGTGACAGATCGCCCAGCCTGGGCGGTATGGACCCGGTGAGTGTGTTCAGACCCACCAGCAGCTCATCGAGGTTGGCGAGGTTGCCCAGCTCGTCGGGAATCGGGCCGGTCAACTTGTTCCCGCCGAGATCGAGCCGGCGGAGACGTGACAGATCGCCCAGCCTGGGCGGTATGGACCCGGTGAGTGTGTTCAGACCCACCAGCAGCTCATCGAGGTTGGCGAGGTTGCCCAGCTCGTCGGGAATCGGGCCGGTCAACCGGTTCACGCCGAGATCGAGACGCGTGAGGCGGGACAGGACTCCCAGCCGCGGGGGTATGGGTCCGGTCAACGTGTTCAAGGCCAGGGACAGCGACTGGAGGTCGGTCAGGTCGCCCAACGCGTCGGGAATCTGGCCCGTCAACCCATTGACGGCGAGATTCAGATGTCTGAGCCTGGTGAGGCTCCCCAACGCGTCGGGAATCGTGCCGGCCAGCCCGTTTCGCGACAGCAGCAGGTCGGTGACGCGGCCGTCGGCATCGGTCGTCACGCCATGCCACTCGCCCAACGGCGCCGCCGTCTTCCAGTTCGTGCTGTCGTTCCAGTCCACGCCCCCCGCGGCGTCGTAGAGCGCTTCGAGCGCCGCCCGATCCGTCTCGACGCCGTCCTGCGCGGCCGCGCCGGCCGCGAACGCCAAGAAGAACGCGGCCACCGCCACTGCGGCCGGCCGCGCCGTGTCGGCGGCAGCCCTCCCGGTCGGGGCGAGCAACGACCCGCCGATGAGCTCCGCCGCCCCGCTCCGGGGAGACTGCCGAGGCGTGCACGGCCGTCGTGACGCGGCGATGGCGGCAGGGCACAACGAAAGCGGCTCGGCGCTTGTACGCAAAGCGACAGCGTTCGGCAGGGTCAAGCCAGTTGCGCTGCTTCCGGCAGAGAGAGTCGTTCTCATCCTCCTTCGCGTCATGTCCGCTGCTCACGTCGACGACCCGGTCCGGCCCTCGGGGTCGCCGGTTTGGCAGGCGACACAGTGGTTCGCCCGCGCGGCCGCCGGTGCGTCTCGGCCATGCGGGCTCCCGGTCCGCGGTCGGCACCGAGCAGCTGTCTACCGCCTGCCGGCCATGGCGAGCGCGGCGATGAACGCGGTCGCGGTCGCCGGACGCATCGAGCGCGGGGCGGTGAGCACGGACGCCGCGAACGCGGTCACGGGCGGCTCCTCCGACCCACCGGCCGACGGGGCGCTGCGGCGAAGGCGCCGATGCTGAATCCGGTCTGCAACCGCTTCGACCCCGCCGCCCGCGAACGGGTGCTTGCCGGTCACCATCTCGTACAGCACCACGCACAGGGACCAGACGTCGTCCGCCGCGTCGGCCGGACGCCCATCCAGCACCTCGGGCGACAGGTAGCGGAGGGTGCCGCCCGCGACTGTCGCGTCGTCCGCCGCCCGGGCCAGGCCGAAGTCCAGCAGCTTGGGCGCCCCGTCGGCCGTGAACCCGATGTTGCTCGGCTTGACGTCCCCGTGCACGAACCCGTAGCGGTGCAGCGCCGCCAGCCCGTCGGCGAGGGCGGTGGTCAGGTCGGCCGCCTCGGCCGCAGGGACTGGTCCGCGCCGAAGCCGGTCCGCGAGGGTGCCGCCGTGCAGGAACTCGACGACCAGAAAGAGGCGGCCCCGCCAGGACTCGACGCTGTGGATCTGGGCCACCGCGGGATGCGTCACCCGCGCCGTGGCCCGCGCCTCCGACTTGAGTCCCGACAACCGGTCCCCCGACACCCCGGCCACGGTCTTCACCGCGACATCGCGGTCGAGCTCGATGTCGCGCGCCAGATAGACCGACCCCGTCCCGCCGGCGCCCAGGCGCCGCATCAGCCGGAACTTGCTCGCGAGAAGCTTCGGTCCGTCCGCCTCCACGTAGGGCGCCCCGCACGCGCAGCATGGCGCCCCGCCGGTCTCCGCCACACATCGGCACACGGGACACTCCACCGCTCGTGGCGCCTCGGACCGCCCCGCGGCCTCGCCATCCAGCAGCAGCCGCAGGCGCGTCACCGCCTGCCCCCCCGCCGCGGCCAGCACCTCGAGGAACGGCACGTCCACGGGGCGCACGATCCGATCGTCGAAGCGCCGCCCCGCCACGAGGAGGCCGACGACCTCCGCGCCTGGACCGGGAACCGGGACGATCACGTCGGCCGCCGTCTCGGCCACCCATGTGGCTTCCTCGCGCGGCAGCAGCTCGAAGCTCGACTTCGCGTCACTCGGGTGGACGCGCAACGCCCCCCCCGACGTCTCCAGCATGTGGACGATGGCCGATGTCCGCGGCAACGGCGCGATGTCGGCGTCCGCCGCACGGAAGTCGTGCCCGCCCGCCCTCGCGTCCGTCGCCAGCAGGACGGCGGGCGAGCCGCAGCCGCGCCTGACCGCCCGGGTGACGGTCCGCGCGATAGACTTCATCGCCTCGGCCTTCGCCATGGTCGAGGCGGCCGCGGCCAGCACGTGGCGCTGGTCCGCGATATCGGGGTAGATCCAGGCGTCCAGGCGGCGCAGGATCGTCCTTCGGCCGACGAGCAGCAACGCCATGACCCCGGTCGCGACGAACAGCGACCGCGCCAGCGGGTCCGCGACGGCCGCGCCCACCTCCTGCTCGGGGCTGCCCACCAGCCGCCAGGCCAACGCCGTCGCCGGCAGGGCGGCCGCCCCGCCGAGCAGGCCAGGGCGCATCAGCAGGCGCCGGCAGCCGGTCCGGACCACCTCCCGGGGGTGGGGCACGCGCGCCGCGAGCACGGAGTACCAGAGCAGGACCATCCCGGGGAACCGGAGGGGTTGAATCAGCAGGATGACCGAACCCGACTGGTAGTTCGCCCCCCAGGTTCCCGGCGAGACCGCCTCGACGACGTCGTACGCCGTCGCCACGCCCGTCCATATCAGGAACCCGGCGCTGAAGACGACGACGCGTCTCACCTCGTCGGGCGGCGCCGTGTGCGCGCGCAGCGCGATAACGACCACCGCGGCCAGCGCCAGCACGTTCGGGGTGGCGACGGCGACATCGAAGACCGCAAAAGCGTCCGCGTTGTCGAAGACGTCGCTGACCGGCGCGGCCAGGTACGCCGACGCCATGGCGACCCACATAACGCCGCCGATTCCCGCGCTGAGGGGAACCATGCGGCGCGCGAAGTCGTCGAGCACGGTCCCGCGATGAACCCGGGGACACTCCCTGGCGAAAGCCCACAGGAACACCGGCGCGACCGCGACCAGGGGGAATGCGTACAGGAACAGGAAGGCTCTGCTCGGCGCGGGCATCTCCCAGAACGACGCCTCCAGCTCTCCAATCGGCGGCATCTGCCCCCAGAAGGCCGGGAGCATGTGCGGCAGCGCAACCACGGCCTTGAAGAGGAAGTAGCCGCCCAGCAGTAACGTCCGCCGGTCCCGGCGGCCCGCCACCAGCAGCAGACCGGTGCTCGAGGCATGTCCCACGAGCACGAACACCATGAAGACGGCGAGGTCGCCGTGGGCCCGGTGGTAGTCCTCCCACCGCCAGGGCAGCAGCAGCAGCGCCGCCGCCACCCCGACCGCGGCGAAGGCCATGAGGAGGTGGACGACGCGAGCAGCGGGCCGGCTCGCGAACGGGACGGCGACCCCGGTCGCCGAGGGGGGCGATGCACGGTCCGCGCCGTCGCCGGCGGTGAAGAGCGGCGCCAGGGTCCGCAGCGTCCCGAGGGTCCGGCGTTCAGGCGGAGTGGCGAGTTGCGCGCACCGCTCCCACTGCACGTCCTGGTTCAGCGTGACGGCGTCCACCGCGTCGTCGACGATGTCTCTGGAGTCGTCTCTGCGCATTTCGCCATTGATGTCGCCCAGGGCGGCCGAGACGGGTGTCAGGACCGCCTGACTCCCGTGGGCCGTCGGCCGGCGGCTGAACACCTGCTCTCTGGTAATTGTGACGTTCGGAACGCGGAAACCGGACGAGAGGAATGCACCGTTATCTGGAGGAACGGGGCGAGCCAGGTATAGGCCGCGGGGTTCCCCGAATCAGCTTCTACCCATTGGGCATGACGTCGATCAGTCTTCGCACGGCCCGTCCCAGCGCCTTGCGCGCCGCCTCCTCGCTCGGCATGCGCTCGACGAACGCGAGTTGCCGGTAGCTGTAGCCGAACTCGGCGCGCCCCACGATAAGGCGGCGGTCGCGATTCGTCAGACGCGCGAGACCGTCCTGGTACCGCCCCCAGGTTTCGTCGTCGACAAGCCGCTGATACTGCGGCGCGCCGGCGTCGGACAGCCGAACCGGCGCGTCCGGCCTGATCGCGTCCAGTCGACGCGTGGCGTGCCGCAGCTTGTCGCGGATGCGGTTCTCGACCGCGTGCCGGAGGTAGGCGCGCAACACGCCGGCGTGCTTCGACTCGAAGAACGCTAGCCTGGTGAAGGTGTGCTGCAGCGTGTCCTGTACCAGGTCGCTGGTGTCGAGGTCGCCCCGCACCCACGTCGGCATGCGGCCCCGCGCCCACCGCCGGAGCCACGTCCTGTACCGCTTGAACAGGGCGTCGACGGCCGGTCGGCTGCCCCGGCGCGCCTGGTCGAGGAGACGCCGCTCCGAGGAGGAGTCGCCGGGAGCGGGCTCGGGGCGCGATGATGCGGGAGTGCGTTCTACCGGTGGCATGATGCCGCATATCATGCCTCAAAACGCCCGTCGCGAGATGGGCTCCGCGCCGGTACCCTACGACATGCTCAAGGCGCAAGGCCAAGCGGTCGACCCGGATCCAGGTATCGGCTACGACTCGTGTTCGGCGTCAACTATTTTGCCGGTCGTGTTGCCTCATTTGAGGACGTTACCCACCGTCCTCAGAATGATCGTACGTAGCGGAGCGCAGGACGCGCGGAGCGCGTTGACTCGGCGCCCGCAGAGGCTACCTCCGGCGCGAGCTTCCCGGCGGCTTCCCGGCCAACTCGCGAAGATGCGGGAACTGAGCAACGACCGTCCGTCCGGAACGTGGCATCCCGTCGGTCCGGCGATCAGACTCACGCCGGCCTCCTGGTCTCGATCGGTGGAGCTGAGTCGGAAGCCGGCTCGTTGGGATCGGAGTCTGCGCTCGGCGATGCAGCAGCGCCTTGGGACGCCTCGATCGGTGCTGGCGTTCCTGCCGAAGTTCACGGCGGCCATCGTCGCGATTCCGGGGCCCGTGGTGGCCGCCTTTTGCATCGTCCTGATCGCGTTGCTCTTCGCGTTCGGCACGAAGATCGTGTTCCAGGACGGGCTCGACCAGCGGAAGAGCCTCATCGTCGGCATGGGGTTCCTGCTCGGCGTCGCGTTCCAGCTCAACTGGATCTTCCCGGAGTACCTTCAGGGGCCATGGGGCGAACTGCTCGGGAACGGCATGACCGTCGGCGGCTTCACGGTGATGCACCTGACGCTCTTCGAGGACCTCACTTAGGCCCGAAGGCTGCGTCTCAGAGTGGCTCTGAACGCCGACGCCTATCCGAAGGTCGACGAGATGCTCTCCCGTTTTGCCGTGCGCAACAGATGGAACGAGGAGGTGACCGCCAGGGTGCGGGCGGTCGGTGAGAAGACGCTGCTGCTGCGCGAGGGCGAGCAGGCGCAGCCGCGCGACGATTGGGTCTGTCCGGTTTTGGTCCGCCAGACGTCTACCCCGGGTAGTCCCGATCCAAGCCAGGCCCGCTGGGGTCGACCGGTGCACATGGCGGTGCGGGTCAGGGCGATCTTCCCGGGGACTGAGATTGGTACCTGCGGCTTCGAGATGAGGTGGAGCGAATGCGACGTTTCGAACGTGTCTTCTGTTGTGTGGCGTTCCCGATGCTGGTGGGCGGCCTCGCCGCGCCTCCGGCCGCGGGGCAGGTGTCGAATGTCTCGTTCGACCCGCCCTTCGACGGGACCACGTGGCACCGCGGCGACGTGATGCGGGTCCGTATCTTCTCCAGCGCGGCGGCCCCCGTGTCAGGCGTCAATCCGGTGCTGGAGCTGGTCATCGGCGAGAAGCGCCGGGAGGTCGAAGGCCGCCCTTACGAGAACGGCAGCCAAGCCCGTTTCAACTACGTGGTCCAGAGCGACGACGCGGCCGCCTCGGGCGAGGTCCGCATGGCAAAGGTGACGCTGGCCGGTGTCGAAGTCGACCTGAGCGGCTTCACCCCCACCACCACCTATGCCGTCGACGGCGGCTCCCGCGGCGTGCCGCCGGTCATCGAGCGTGTCGGGCTTAGCTCGTTCTTCTTCGTGCCCGCCGACGGCGTGTACCGTCCCGGCGACGAGATCTACTGGTTCGTCCGGTTCCACAAGGCGGTCACGGTGAGCGGTACGCCGATCTTGACGCAGCGCATCGGCGAAGGGCTGCGCGAGGCGCGCTATCGTCCCGACGCTCAGCCGCTCGGCCCCGGGGGCGTCTTCTTCGCCTATACCGTGCAGGCGGGCGACTGCGACATGGACGGGGTCGGCGTGCCCGCCAACGCGATCAGCGGCGGCTCCATCCGGGAGGCCGACGGCTCGCGCGCCGCTGATACGTGGCACCCCGCCTACGACCCCGCGAGAGACGTGCAGGCGGAGGCGACGCGGCAGGTGGCCTGCGCGGCGGTGCCGGCGGCCCCGGCCCCGTGGCTGGCCCTGCTGGCGTCGTTCCTCCTGGCCGCCGGCGCGCATCGGGTCCGGCAGTGCCGCCTTGTCTGAACGGATGCAGTCCAGCCTTGCAGCCCAAGAGAAATTCCATCCTCCTCCTCGCCACCCGCAGCCGTTCGAGCCGCGTGTCGCCGGCTTCGGACTCGAAACGGCGCTGACGGCTGCGTTTCCACGGATGTTCAGCGAGGACTTCCCGGGGCGTCCGGATTGCGGCCGATCCAGCACCTCGCGCTGGAAATCGACCCGCGAGGATGCGCCGGGAGCTGCGGCGCGCCGTGTCCGCTATGCCCCTGGCGGACGTCTTAATTCTGTAGCTGGGAGGCCCAGGGATGTGGCAACCCGCAACCGAGAGGAGAGTACTGCACTGCACTTCATCGTCCGCGCGGTATACACGGAGGATGCGGAACGCGTGCGCGAGCGCCCGGCGGACGCGTTCGCCGCCTACCTTCGCGATTCCACCCGCCATCCCGACGTGATCGTTCATCACTGTTCGCAACCTCGAAATAGTGATCATTTCTTGACACTCGACGACGGACCTCGTTGACGACGACGCGGTGGCGGGTCGTCGTCATGGGCGGGGTCGGTGCGGCGACGGCGTTTCCGCTGCTGTTGCGTGAGCTCGGCCTCGCGGCGTCGGAAGCTGGGGCCTTCGACGACGAGGATCTCGACGTGGTGGGTCAGACGGTCGATGAGGGCGACGGCGCAGGAGGCGTTGGGGAAAACGGTGTCCCAGTGCTTGAAGGGTAGGTTGGTGGTGATGAGCAGGGACCGGTGCTCGTAACGGCGGCTGACGAGTTGGAAGAGCAGGTCGGCGGCCCGTGCGTCGTAGCCGAGGTAGCCGACCTCATCGACCACCAATAGTGATGGCCGCGTGTAGTGTCGGAGGCGTCGCTCGAGGGCTCGGGCCGTCTCCTGTCCGTTGAGGTCGAGCAGGAGGTCGGCGGCGGTGGTGAAGAGGGCGGAGTGGCCACCGAGGATGGCCTGGTGGGCGATGTTCTTGGCGAGCATGGTCTTGCCGAGGCCCTGGGCCCCGACCAGGATCACGTTCTCGCCGCGGGCGAGGAAGTCGAGGGTGAGGATGCGTTCGAGGGCTGGCCGGTCGAAGGCGGTTGGCCAGTCCCAGTCCCAGTCGGCGAGGGGCTTGAAGCGTCCGAGTCGGGCGCAGGTGAGGCGGCGCTCGACGCTGCGGCGCTGTCGGTCCTGGAGTTCGGCGGCGACGATGTGTTCGAGCATCACGGTCGTGCTCCAGCGTTTGCGGGTGGCTGTGGCGACGAGGTCGTTGAGGTCGTCGGCGGTGCGATTGAAGCCGAGTCGTCGGAGGTCAGTCTGCAGCGTCGTCGGGGGTGTTTCGTCCGAGGGCATCGTAGGTCTCCAGGTCGTGGGGCCGGACGTCGAGGTCTCGCAGCCCCGGTCGGTCGGGCAAGGTGAGCCGGAGCGGCGGCTTGAGTCCGCGCTGTCGGCGGCGCGTTTCGAGGATGTGGGTGATGGAGCCGGCGCCGAGGGCGTCTCGTTGGAGGGCGTCGTCGACGGCGGCGGCCAGTTCCTGCGCCCCGTAGTCGTCGAGCAGGGCGAGGAGCCTGGTTGCGTGCGGCCGTAGCGCTTCGCCGCGCTCTGCGAGCCGCTCGAAGAGGATGACGGTGGCGGGGACGGCGGCGCGGAGGCTGTCGCGGGTGGTGTGGACGTTGGCTTGGCGGGTGGCGGCGAGCAGGCCTTCCAGGTGCTCGGGGTCCTCGACGGTCTGTCCGGTGTCGTAGGTGCGGCGATGGCGGGCGAGCTCGGTCTGCTGGTCGAGGATGCGGACGCGGGTGTCGCTGGCGAGCAGGGTCAGGGGCTTTCGGACGTGGGTGTGGGGGATGGAGTAGAGATTGCGGTCGAAGCGGACGTAGGGGGTCTTGCCGGAGCGGACGACGCGCACGAGGTCGGTCTCGAAGGGATGGGCGGGGAGCGGCAGCAGGCGGGGCTTCTCGTCGGCCCAGACCTCGGCGACGGTACGGTCGGGTTGCTCGGGGTGGCGCCGTTGGTGGGCGACGTCGTCCCGCCAGCGTTGGAACTGGGCGTTGAGGTCGTCGAGGTCGCGGAAGGGCCGGGCGGCGAAGAAGGCGTGGCGTAGGTATTGGATCTGCCTCTCGATTTTCCCCTTCTCATTTCCGCGTCCCGGCGTGCAGGGTCTGGGGGCAAAGTGGTAGTGGCCGGCGAGCTCGAGCAGGCGGGGGTGGAACTGGACGGCGGTTCCGCGGCGGTCGAGGACGGCGCTTCGAAGGTTGTCGTAGACGAGGGTGCGGGCGATGCCGCCCAGCGCGTCGAAGGCTTCGACGTGTCCGCGGAGGAAGCTCTCGAGGGTCTGGTCGAGGGTGAAGAGGGCGGCGATGGCGCGGGAGTAGCCGAGGACCATGACGAATCCGGAGACGGCGCGGGTGCCATGTCCGATGCGGACCTTGCCGAAGGAGCCCCAGTCGACCTGCGCCGACTCGCCGGCCAGCGTGACGACCCGACGGTAGACGGTCCGGCCGGTCTCGGGCCTCAGGCGCTTGACGATGCGTCGGAGTTGGTTGACCGAACCGGGATAGCCGCGCTGGCGGACCATCTCGTGGATGCGGGTGGCGCGGAGGCTGGGGTACTGGGCCAGGGTGTCGCGGATGAACGGCAGATAGGGGTCGAGGGCACTGGGTCGATACAGGCCGGGGCGGCCGGCTCCCGACTCGCGCTCGACGGCGGCGCGAACCGTCTCACGGTGGTGGCCGAGTTGGGCGGCGATGGTCCCGATCTTCCAGTGCTCGCCGTAGTACAGGCGCCGGATCTCGGCGCGTTGCTCGGGCGTGATCATCGTCCCTCCTTCCCCGCACGGCGCGAGGCTCCCGCATCGGGGTCAGCCACCGGCTCGACCGGCCGCAGACCACGCACCGCGCGGGTGCGGGAACCGGGGCGGCGTCAGGGACGGGGAGTCTGTCCGATGGCCGGGGGGCAGGGGAAGTGTGATCCGTCACGCGGCGCCGGGCGCGGTAGGCGCGCTGCCGGTCGCGATGGTCGAGACGCCCTTCCGGACTGCGCTGATGGCGGGTCCTGGCGGCTCGAACCGACCGGCGACGACCGGCCGTCCGGCACGACGGCGTGCAGTAGGCGTGGCCGCGGTCACACGCCGCGCAGACGGCGAAGGGACGGCTGCAGTGACGACAGGCTCTCTGTCGGAGGGGCTGGTCCACGGCGTCGGAGCGCGCGGGGCGGTCTCCGACTGGACAACGAGCCTGAACCGTGGCACAACAGCAGTGATCGGCTCGATCTGTCGGAGCTCGGGGCGGTCACGAGGGTCCCGGTGGGCAGCACCGGGCCCTCACCCCACGTCTGAATCCGCTCCTACGCTACCCGAACGCCGTGCCGACCGCCAGCGCCGGGGCCGTGGACGCCGACGCTCCCCATGGACGCGAAGAGCGCGCCCACAGGGAGCTTGGAAAACCGCAAAGAACGCGGTTTCCCACAGCGCCCACAGCCGAGATCTTCCTCCTCATCAAGATCAACACGAAGAGATCGGTGCCCGGGCCAGCGCACCGACGAGCGTCGAGAATTCGTCATCATGACCAGTGCCGCGTTATGACAAGCGGCGCGCGGCGAGATCGGCGGCGGTCGGGGTTGAGGGTGTCTTGTGCTTGCCATAATCAGAGTCCCGCCAGGAAGCTCAGCAGAGAGGAGTCGGCCTTGAACCGCGGGGTTCGTCGACCGAGCGGTTCGAGCTTCCGCAGGGCGGATTCCTTGAGCTGCAGGTCGGCCTCGACGTAGTGATGGGTGGTTTCGAGCCGTTCGTGGCCGAGCCACAGCGCGATGGTCGCCACGTCGACGCCGGCTTGGAGCAGATGCATGGCGGTCGTGTGGCGGATGACGTGCGGCGACACGCGCTTGGCGGCCAGGCTCGGACATCGCTGGCGAGCCCGTCGGCAGGCCTGATCGAGCAGATGGGTGACGCCCTGTCGCGTCAAGCGGTCGCCGCGGGCGTTGCGGAACGCGTAGTCGGGCGTGGCCTCACCCTCTTCGTCGAACCACTGGCGCAGGCAGCGACCGGTGCGGGTCCACAGGGGGACGGTCCGCTCCTTGCGGCCCTTCCCGAGGAGCTGGACGACCGTGGCGGCGCCGAAGCGTACGTGGGAGCGCCGTAGAGCCACGAGCTCGGAGACACGCGCCCCGGTGTTGTACAGGGTCAGCAGCAGGATGTGGTCGCGGCGCCCGCCGTGGGTCGAGCGGTCGCAGCCGGTCAGGATGGCGTCCATTTCCGGCCGCGTCAGGTAGTGGACTTGGCGTCGTGGCGCGCGCTTGAGGGGAATCGCCAGGACGCGGGACGTCAGGTCGACGGAGTCGGGCGCGCGCAACGCGGCGAACCGAGCGAACGAGCGAACGGCGGCCAGCCGTGCGTTCCGGGACTGAACGCTGTTGGCGCGGTCCTCTTCGAGGTGATCGAGGAACGCGAGGATCACGGGGGCATCGAGGTCGTCCAGGGTGAGCGCCTCGGGCTTCCGGCGGCGGTGCCGGTCGAGAAACGCGAGCAGCAGGCGGAAGGCGTCGCGGTAGGCGTGGACGGTCTGCGGGCTGGCGGCCTTCTGCTGCACGAGATGGTCGGCGAAGAACGCGCGGAGCAACGGGCCGACGGGGGCGCGGGCGGTCATGGCGCCCCCTTCCCGTCGACGAACGCCTCGAAACGTGCGGAGGCGGGTTCGAGCACCGGCGGCGCGGCGGTCAGATACCAGTAGGTGTCGTTCGGATGCGCGTGGCCGAGGTAGACGGCGAGCGCGGGGATTCGGTCGCGGACGGTGACGCCTTGCTCGGCCCAGGCGGCGAGCCGGCCCACGGCGAAGCTGTGGCGCAACTTGTGCAGGCTGACCCCGGGGGTGCCGACCGGCCCGCGCAGCCCGAGCCGTCGGGCCAACTGCACGAAGGACCGGGCGAGGACATCGTAGTTGAGTCTGTCGCCGCGTTCAGAGACGAAGAAGGCGCTGCACAGGCCGTCGTAGCCCAGAATCCGGCGTTGCTCCGCGTAGTCCCGTAGCGCGGCGGCGGTCGTGGGGTGCAGCGGCACGAGGCGCGACTTGCGGAACTTGGTGCGCTGAATCTGCAGGCAGGGCAGGTCGCCGGCGAGGTCGACGTGGTCGACGTCGAGACGAACCGCCTCGCCGCCGCGGAGTCCGCAGCTGGCCAGCAGCCCGATCACGGTGGCGACCGTGTGCGGGCGTAGGGCGTCGCGTGGTCCGAGGGCCCGGGCGGCTTCCATCAGGGCGAGGATCTCGTGGGGCGCCAGGATGCGCGGGGTCGGCCGCTTGCTCGTGCGCACCAGCCCGGTGCCGGGAACGTCGACGCCGGGCTCGGCCGCGCGGACCATCGTGAGGAATCCACGCACGATGCTCAACCGCCGCGCGTGCTGGCTCTCGGCGCTCGCCGAGGCCCACTCGACGGCGGCCTGCGAGACCGGGGCGTCGGGGCCGCGCCGTTCGAGATGCTCGACGAAGTCCTGCAGGACGCGCGCTTCCCGTCGCATGGCGTAACCGATGGCGCGGCGCAACGCCAGGTAGGTCTCCAAATGCCGGCGCCAAGCCTCGCCGGTCATCGCGCACCTCCCGGCCACGGCAGGGCGATCGCCGCCAGGGTTTCGCGGTCCAGCTTGGCGTAGATGGCGGTGGTCTCCAGGCGGGCGTGGCCGAGCAGATCCGAGACGGTCTTCATCGGGACGTCCCGGCGGACCATCTGCGACGCGAAGGTGTGGCGGAAGACATGGGCGCCAGGCCGCTCGACGGTGACGCCGGCGCGTCGCAGCGTCCGCTGGGCGACGCCCGTCACGCCCGGGCCGCCGAGTCGGCGATACGGTGGCCGCGCAGTGGCGAAAACCACGTCCGGCGGGCTGGTCGGGGGCCGCGAGCGCAGCGCGGCGACCAAGGCCTCGCCGACGTCGGCGGGTAGGGGCAACCGGCGCTCGTGTCCCCCTTTGCCGGCTACACGGACGGTCCCGTTGTGCCAGTCGACGTCGTTCACCGCGAGGGCTGCGACCTCTCCTGCCCGGAGGCCAAGCCGGATCAACAGCAGCAGGATGGCACGGTCACGAAGGCCGCCCGGGCGCGTCTCGTCCACCCCGGTCAGCACCCTCTGGACATCCTCGTCGGCGATGGCGCGGGGCAGCGCGGCGTGCTTCCACTCGCGGATGGTCGGCACGCCACCTTCCATGCCGGCCCGAACCACGCCGCGGGTAGCGAGGAAGCGCAGAAACGCCCGGGTGGCGGTGACGGGGCTCCGCCGTGCCGACGGACCGAGTCGGTTGGCCTGCGTCTGTACGAACGCCGCGATCGTCGGCACGGTGAGCCGGGACCAGTCGGGCGTCGGCGTCCCCGCGCATTCGGCGAGAAGGGCCGCGGCATAGCGCCGGTATATCCGCCGGGTCCCGACGACCAGGCCGTGCACATGCACGAGGTGATCGTCGAAGCGCTCCAACCACTGGTCTGCCTCGCATCGGGCGGCAACCGGCCGGCGGCGCGCTGCCACTTCCCGCGCCCACAGGTGTGCAGCCAGCAGACGGACGCCGCCCGCCACCTCCGACCGCCGGCCGCTCGGGCGCGCCGGGGACGGTCGCCGGGGCAACTCGCTGACGAACCGACTGACCAGCGTCTCGTCGATGTCGGTCGCGGCGACGTCCTGCTGATCCAGCCAATCGCTGAAAATCGCGGCGGCTCGAACATACCGGCGGATCGTGCTCGTCGCGTACTCGCGCCCCGCGAGTCCGTCGACGAAGTCGTCGACCCAGCGGCCCAGCGGGCCTGACCGGATCTGCTCGCAGATGCGTGGGTGAACCGAGAGCGTTTCAAGCATGGTCTCCTCCTCGATCCCCGTCTGGGGACCCTCAGAGACCACGCGTACTATGTGAAGCTCGCCGCGATGCCAACGACCGCGACGTCGGCCCTCAGTGGACGGGTCAAAACCGGCCATTAGTGGACACCGCAAAACCGGCCATTTCCGGCGGCCCGAGACGGGCGTTGATCTTTACTTCACGGCCCCTGTGTTCGCAAGGTCGTCTGGACCTTGGTGCGCCAGCTCCGGGGCCCGCACTTCAGCACGTGCGCGTGATGGAGGAGGCGGTCGAGCAGCGCCGTGACGGCGGCGGTGTCGCCAAGCAGCTTCCCCCAGTCGTCGACCGGCCGGTTCGAGGTGAGCATCGTGGAGGCCCGCTCGTAGCGGCGCATGATCAGTTCGAGCAAGTCCTCGGCCGCGGTGTGGGGCAGCTTGCGCATGCCGAGGTCGTCGATGATGAGCAGGGGTACCCGGGTCAGCTCGGCCAAGTAGTCCTTTCGGGTCTCGGCGAGCGTCGCCTCGGCGAGCTCCTCGAGGAGGGTGTGGGCCTCGCGGTAGATGACGCGGTAGCCCTGCTGGATCGCGGCGCGGCCGATGGCCTGAGCCAAGTGGCTCTTCCCCGTACCGGGCGGGCCGATCAGGAGCGCGTCCTCGCGCTGGGCGATGAAGCGGGCGGTGGCGAGCTCGAAGACGAGGGCGCGGTTGATCTTCTTGTTGAAGGCGAAGTCGAAGCCGTCGAGAGCGCGGTCGGGGTCGCGGAAGCGGGCCTGCTTGTGTCGCCGGGCGAGCAGGCGGTCCTGGCGCCGCTGGAGCTCGTCGGTGACGAGGGCGGCGACGAGGTCGATCGGGACCATCTGCTCGGCCTGAGCCTGCTGCAGGCGGGTTTCGAGGACGTCGGCCATGCCGGAAAGGCGGAGCTTGCGAAGGGCCTGGTCGAGTTCGACGAGATTCATGACGGGTCTCCTGTTCTGCGGTCGATGAGATCGCGGTAGAGGGTCAGTTGCCGGATGAGGGGGTCGACCTGGCGCAGCGAGAGGGGCGCGACGGGCCGGCGGTCGAGGTAACGCCGCAGGAAGCGGTAGGTGGGCACACCGAGTTCGAGGGCGGCGGTGGCGGCCTCTTCGGCGACGGCGGGACCGTGCTTCCTGGCCAGGGCGAGGACGCCTTGGATGCGGCGAAAGCCGGCGGCGCCGTCGTGACGGTGGATATGGTCGCAGATGGTGGAGATGGCCGGACCGGCCCGCTTGGCGGCGGCGAGCAGGGCGAGGGTCTTCGGTGGAGTGCGTGCGGGCCGGTCTCGGTCCTCGATGCGATGCCAGCCCCGCGGCGCGCGCAGGTGCTCACGGAGGAGCTGGCCGGTGTGGGGGTCAAGCAGCCGCACGTGGGCTGCGTTCCACTGGACGTGAACGCGGCGGCCGATCCAGCCCGGCGGCGCGCTGTAGTAGGCCGCCGCGACCTCGACGCAGCCGTCCAGATGCACGGTGCGGTGGCCGTACTGGTAGTAGCGGAACGGCTCGAGCGGCAACGGGCCGAGGGCCGGGCGCTCCTCGGCAAACATGGCGGCGACCTGGCGCTTGGTCGTGCCGTGGCTGCGGGTGTCGGCCCAGCGCCGCTCCCAGCGGTCGAGGTAGGCCTGGCCGTCGTCGAGGTCCTCGAAGCGGAGGCCGCGCAACGGCGTCCTCTTGGCGTGGCCGACGCCGGCCTCGACCTTGCCCTTTCGATCGGGGTCTCGGACGCGGCACGGCAGGGCGACGACGCCGTAGTGGGCGAGCACGTCGCGGTAGAGCGGATTGAGGGTGGGGTCGTAGATGTCGGGCGTGAGGACGCCCTCCTTGAGGTTGTCGAGCACGACGACACGTACGGTGCCGCCCAGCCGCCGGAACGCCCGCTCGTGCAGCTCGGCCCAGACCTGGGCACTCGACCGGCGGACCAGCAGCCGCACCGACTTTCGCGAGTAGCCCAGGGTCAGGACGAAGAGCCGTGTCCGCCGGTACTTGCCGGAGTCGGGGTCACGGACCATCGGCCCGTCGCCGTAGTCGACTTGAGCTTCCTCGCCCGGGGCGGTGGTGATGACGGCCCGCGCCTCGAAGGTGGGCTGCTGTCGGAGCGTCGAGACGAAGCGCCGTACGCTTGCATAGCCAGCCGGGAAACCGTGGTCGTCGACCAGGTCCTGCCAGATGGCCATGGCATTGCGCCCGCGGCCAAGGGCCTCGGCGATCAGCTCGCGGTACGGCTCGCAGGCACTCGCTTGCGGCGCCCGACCAGGGCGGTCTTCGGACGCGGGCACGACGAGCGTCGTGCCCGCGCTGGCTGCCGGAGCCCTCGAAGAGTCGGTGGACACCTCCGACGAAATGGCCGGTTTTGCCGGATGCGCGGGCGGGCGGCCACGGCCCCGCACCCCCACGCCGGCGGCCCTCAGGTAGTGGCTGGCCGTCTCGCGGCGGACCCCGGTGGCCCGTTCGATCCGCCGCAGCGACCAACCGAGGCGCCCCAGGGCCAGGACCTGCTGTCGTTTCTCTTCAGCCAAGACGTTGCTCATGCCGCGCAGGAACACGCAGTTCCCGGCCGGCGTCAACGTCTCGGGCTGCTATCGGAAATGGCCGGTTTTCAACCGTCCACTAATGGCCGGTTTTGGGTGTCCACCGAGGCGTCGGCAGCACACCGCATCGGCTGACGGTCACTTGTCATAACGCGGCACTGGTCATGATGACGATTATGACCAGCTGGTCATAATCGTCAGTTCTCGATGGTTGTTGACAATCACGGAGGACCCACGCTCGGCGACGATGGAGAGACCGCCGACGGCCTGGTCCTGGTGGTCGAGGCTACCTCCCCCGACGCGGTCCGGGCATTCGTTGCCGGCAGCCCCTATGGCGCGACGGGTTTCCTGGCGGAGACCCGCGTCCGACGGTGGGACCGGCTGACGGGGCGTCCAGGCCAAGCCTCGGGATGAGCACCGGCGGTGAGGGGGAGCGCGGCCCGGCGGTTCGCTACGAGCCCGACGATGCTCCAGCCGGCCACCGTCCTGCCGGTCGTCTTCGGCCGCCTGACCGAGGCGCCGGCCGGAGCAGCAACCCTGGGAACGCCGGCCCCGGGTCGAGATCCCTGGCTCCCACCGCTACAGCATCAAGGCCAACTGGAAGTTGCTCGGCGAGAACAGCGTCGACGCCTACCACACGCCCTTCACGCACCGGAGCTTCTTCGACTACATGGCCGGCGTCGCCCGGAGTGACCTGCCGGCCGTCGGCAAACGCCGGGGGTTCGGCCGGTCCCTCGGCAACGGACACGGCGTCATGGAGGCGGACGCCCCGTACGGGCGGCCTATTGCCATGTGGCATCCGTTCTACGGCGAGGAGGCGCGCGCCGAAAGTGAGGCTACTCGACCGGCGTGGCGTCGGCGGGTGTCTCGTGGGTCGAGACCAACGAGCTCGATGACTGCCTGCGGTTCGCCGACCCGATGGGGATCGGGTTCGACGTGGACAGGGTACCGACCAGATCCGTTCGGAAATACACGGTAACGGCCGACCCTGAGCTGCCGAACCGGGTTCTGTAGCGGCCCCGTCGCATGTCGATCTCGCGGCGAGCCGCCTCATCGTCTGCGTCCTCGTTCTGGGTGGGCCTCGGCTTTCCAGTACGGCGCCATCCTCCCCGACCACCTGTCGGACTAGTCCCGGGGCATCCTCGACAACGGCATGGCGGCCGTCCGCGTCGCGGTGCGGCCCGTGGCGACATCCTCCAGTCCTACCGCCGGCTATTGGGTCTGTCCGGTTTCCGTTCACCGGACGTCGATCCTCAATAAAGGTAGTTTATCGGCTAAAGGCCAGGATCGCTGGGCTCCTCCGCGGACACGTCGGTCTGGAACGTGGCCGCGTGGTGCAGGCATCATCCGCCGACGTCGGCGAGCGGCGGCTCTGAGAGAGGGTCGGGAGCGAAATGCATCGGTTCGGGCGTGTGTGCTATAGCTTCGCGTTCTCGGTACTGGTCGGCGTCGTCGCCGCGCCGCCAGCAGCGGGCCAGGTGATGGATCTCTGGTTCGACGAGCCTCACGACGGGACCTCGTGGCACCGCGGCGACGTGATACGCGCCCGAATCGTGCCCGACCGGACGATCCCGGGGGCCGCGAGTGATCGTCCGAGGCTGGAGCTGGTCATCGGCGACAAGGCCCATCAGGTCGAGGGCCGCTTCTTCGGGGACGGCAGCCGGGCCCAGTTCGTCTACGCGGTGCAGAGCGACGACGCGGCCGCTGCCGACGAGGTCCGCATGGCCAAGGTGTCGCTGGCCGGTGTCGATGTCGACCTGAGCGGCTTCACCGTCACCGCCTACGCGGTCGACGGCGGTTCCCGCGGCGCTGCGCCGGTCATGGACCGCATCGCGCTCAGCTCGTTCTTCTTCGTGCCTGCCGACGGCGTGTACCGTCCCGATGAAGAGATCGTCTGGTTCGCCCGGTTCCACAAGGCGGTCACGGTGAGCGGGGCACCGGTTCTGATGCAACGCATCGGCGAAGAGATGCGGGAGGCGCGCTACCGTCCCGACCTTCAGGCGCTCCCCGGCGGGGTCTACTTCACCTATACCGTCCAGGAAGGTGACTGCGACACGGACGGGGTGGGCATTCCCGCCAACGCGATCAGCGGCGGCTCCATCCGCGAGGTCGACGGCTCACGCGCCGCCGACACATCGCACCCGGACCAGGACCCGGCGAGAGATACGCAGGCCGACGCCATCCGGATGGTGGCCTGCACGGCGGTGCCGGCCGCCCCTGCCGCGTGGCTGGCCTTGCTGGCGTCGCTCCTGCTGGCCGCCGGGGCGCACCTGGTCCGGCTGGTGCCGCCTCGTCCTGACCATGCCGCTCCTCGCCGCCGTCGGTCGGGGACGAGACTGGGCGCAACGGGCGACCGAGGGTATCTCGGGTCGTTTGCGGGCGCGCGGCAGAGTCGGCGACTGGCGCGGTGGCGGTAGGCGGAGGGGGTCGCTGTTCCCGGCGGCTTTCGCGGATGCCGAAGCCCTCTCCTCGCCGCGTCTCCGTTTCCAGTTGCCGTTCGTCGGAAACCGGGACGTGCAGATTCGCCCGCATCCGGCTCTCGGACGAGATCATGCCTTCGCCCACGGGAAGCTCGGCGTCCGCGCTGTGCCGGGAGCTGGGCATCCAGGCCGGTGACGCTCTACCGGTACGTCGGCCCGCAGGGTCAGTTGCGGCCGGTCATCCGACTGGATCTTCAGCAACGGTACTCAGATCTGTCCGGTTCCCGCCTGTCGAACGTCCTGATTTATTGGAGAAAGGTCGCGCCGCCCGCCGACCCAAGGTGCGCGGGCTCGGCATCGTTGGCAATTCACGTGCGTGGCTGATTCTCACGCTGTCAAGACGGGATCGTCGGCGTGAGCGCCGGCAGCCGGCAGCGCGAAGGGACGCACCTGCGCCGACTCCGAGTGAGACGAAGCCCATTGAGTCGACAAGGCCGGGCGACCCGGCAGGGTCTCAAGCAGACTGGCGCCGGACCGCGCCACCAGCGGAGCGTACGGAGCACCGGCCGGCACGCTGTCAACCCGAAGAGCGGGAGAGGTTCTAGCCCGTGAAACCAGGTCACGAGGGACCGTTCCGCGAACAGGCCCTCGCGCGTCTGTCCACGTCGGAACGGCTGGACCGGACCCTGACCATCTCGGCCCCCAAGGAATGGCTGGCCCTGGTATTCCTCGGAGCGATGACGGCGGCGATCGGCGGCTGGGCCGTGCTGGGGGAGGTATCGGTCTTTGTGCAGGCCCAGGGGATCCTGCTCGGGCGCGGGGGCGTGATCGTCGACGCCGTCGCCACCGGCGACGGGGCGCTCAGCAGCGTGTTGCCTCGCGTTGGGGACCACGTGGAGTCGGGAACCCCGATCGCGGTGATCGTCGACTCCGAGGCCGTGGAACTCCACCGCACGGCGGTTGCACTCGTCGAAGAGAACGCCCGGGCGCTGGAGGCGCTTCGGGCCGCGAGAGAAGCCGAGGACACCGTACGAGGGGAGAACGTCGCGAGACAACGCCGCCGCTACGAAGCGATGGAAGAGAGCGCCCGCCAAGCGCTCGCGATCGCCGGCGAATTCGTCGAGGCGAACCGCAGGTTCGTTGCCGAAGGCCTCGTCACGAGAATCGATCTCGAACGGAGCCAAGGAACGTACGACGCAGTCCAACGGGAGCTCTTCGCGATCCTGCGCGAACTCGACGATCTCGAGTACGACGAGATGCGGCGCCGGAACGAGCAGGAGGCCGAGATCGCCGAGAAGGAGGCGAGTCTGCAGGCCGCGGCGCGCGCGGTGAGCGAGCTGGAAGCCCGGCTCGCCACCCACGAGATCCTCGCACCCGTGTCGGGGCGGGTGGCCGAGGTCAAGGCGGGCGTGGGCGCCGTGCTCGGCGCCGGCGCCCCCGTGCTGAGCATCCAGCCAGCGAGCGAGACGCTAGAGGCACTCATCTACGTCCCGCCCGGAGACGGCAAGCGGATCGCGGCTGGCATGGACGTCCTGGTGTCTCCGCTCGGTACGCGCCGCGAAGAGCACGGATCCATCCGCGGGCGGATCGCGGAGATCGCCGCCTTCCCGGCAAGCCTCGACGGCATGGTGGCGGCGCTGCAGAGCGCCGAGCTCGCCGACGCCTTCTCGGCGGACGGGCCGCCCTACGCCGGCCGGGTAACGCTCCATACGGATCCCCTGAGCGCGAGCGGCGTGGCGTGGACGTCGCCCCGGGGCGCCGGGCTTCCGGTGTCGCCCGGCACGCTCGTGGACGTCGAGATCAAGATCGAGAGCCGGGCGCCGATCACCCTCATAGCGCCCCAGCTCGGGTTCCTCGAGAATTGAACGCAGACGACCTCCGCTCGAGAGCCAACGTGCGCCGCGGACGCGGCGGCCGCCGGAAGGCGCCGGTCATCCTGCAGATGGAGTCGACCGAGTGCGGCGCCGCCTGTCTCGCGATGATCCTCGCCTACCACGGGCGCTGGATGTCGCTCGAAAAGCTGAGGGTGCTCTGCGGCGTGTCGCGAGACGGCAGCAGGGCCGCCCGGATCGTCCGGGCGGCCCGCGAGTGCGGCCTGATTGCGGGCGGCTTCCACAGCGAGCCGGACCAGCTGTTCGACCTGCCCTTCCCGCTGATCGTCCATTGGAACTTCGACCACTTCGTGGTGGTCGAAGGCATCCGGAAGAACCACGTCTGGATCGTCGACCCGGCGAGCGGCCCGCGACGAATCTCGCTCGAGGAGTTCGACAAGGCATTCACCGGCGCGTGCCTGGCCTTCGCGCCGGGGCCGCAGTGGCGGCGCGGCGGCAGGGGCCCGGGCGCGGTGCGGGGCCTGCTGTCGCGCCTCGGCAGGACGGGCTCCGCGCTGTGGTTCGCTTTGCTGGCGAGCGTAGCCCTCGCGGTGCCGGGGATCGCCGCGGCAACCCTCGTCAGGGTCTTCATAGACGGTGTGCTGATAACCGGCAACGGCGCCTGGGCGATGCCGGTCGTGCTCGGCCTGGCCGTAGCCGGAGGCTTTCAGGCGGGGCTGACGTGGCTCCAGCAGACGTGCCTGGCCCGCATCGAGGTCAGGCTGTCGCTGGTGATGACCACGCGATTCGTCGAGCACCTCGTGACCCTCCCGATGACGTTCTTCGAGCAGCGGTTCATCGGCGACATCACCGCGCGAATCGCGTCCAACGACCGCATCGCACGTCTGCTGTCGGCGGAACTCGCGGGCGGAGCGATGGCGGTCCTGACGATGGCCCTCTACGCTGGCGCGATGCTCTCCTACGACGCGG
The DNA here is from genome assembly GCA_965207675.1 of Vicinamibacterales bacterium. GTDB lineage: Bacteria > Acidobacteriota > Vicinamibacteria > Vicinamibacterales > UBA8438 > JAJEEA01. Next base: position 32,401 of record CBDBMY010000009.1, on the reverse strand, counting down.
CCTTGACGCTGATCGTCGTCGCGCTCGCGCTCGCGAACCTCGCCGCCCTGCGGAGCGTGTCGCGCACAAGGGAGAACGCGGCCAGGCGCCTCCTGAAGGAGAGCGGCAAGGTCGACGGCGTCGCCCTCAACGGACTCGCGATGATCGAGACGATCAAGGCCGGCGGAGAGGAGGGGCGGCTGTTCTCGCGCTGGGCGGGACTGCACGCCAACGCGCTGGCGGCCCGGCAGGACCTGACGAGGGTGACCAGCCTGCTCGGCGTCGTTCCCCCGCTGATTCTGTCGCTCGGCACGGTCGCCATTCTGGGCATGGGCGGCCTGCGCGTGCTCGAGAGCGACCTCAGTGTCGGGTCGCTGGTGGCGTTCCTCAGCCTGACGACGAGCTTCCTGGCCCCGGTGAGCCGCCTCGCCGGGCTGGGCGCGAGCCTGCAGACGGTCCGGGGGGACCTCGCGCGGCTCGACGACGTGCTGCGTTACGAACCAGACGAGCGGACGGCCCTCGCTCTGCTCGGGCCGCCGCCCGAACCGCCGCCGCCGGCGCGCGGGCTGGTGGTCTTCGACGAGGTGATCTTCGGCTACAACCCCCACGAGCCGCCGCTGATCGAGAAGCTGAGCTTCTCGATCGCCTCGGGCCAGCGCGTCGCCCTCGTCGGGGGATCGGGAAGCGGCAAGTCCACCGTCGCCCGGTTGTTGGCGGGCCTGATCCGGCCCTGGTCGGGGAGGATCACCGTCGACGGGCGCGCGGTCGCGGACATTCCGCCCAGCCACTTCGCGGCCATGGTGGCCCACGTGGACCAGACGGTGGTGCTCTTCGAAGGCACGGTTCGCGAGAACGTCACGCTGTGGAACCCGATGATCGACGAGCGCGAAGTCACCCGCGCCCTGCAAGACGCCGCCCTGTACGACGAGGTCATGCGCCGGCCCGGCAAGTACGACGTACCGGTCGAGGAGAACGGGCGCAACTTCAGCGGCGGCCAACGCCAACGCCTGGCCCTCGCCCGGGCCCTCGCCCCCGACCCCGCCGTCCTCGTCCTCGACGAGGCGATGGCCTCACTGGACACCGTGACCGAGGCCGCCATCGACGACAGCCTCCGCCGTCGCGGCTCCACCTGCCTGATCGTCGCCCACCGGCTGAGCACGGTCCGCGACGCGGACGAGATCATCGTTCTCGACAAGGGGCATGTCGCCCAGCGCGGAACGCATGAGGAGCTGATGGCCCAGGACGAAGGACGGTACCGGTCGCTCGTCGCGTCGAGCTGAGGCATGTCCGCGCCTCCGGAGCTCGTCGAGCGCCTGGGCGGCGCGCGGTTCGCGGCCGGCGGCCACCGGCCGCTGTTGCTGGACGATCCGGAACGGGTCTACCTGGTCGAGGACGGTCACCTGGACATCTTCGCGGCCGAGCTTCGGGGCGCGGAGGTGGTGAACCGGCGGCCGTTCGCCACCTGCGTCCTCGCCGGCTCCGTCGCGTTCGGAGCGCCGCGCGCGGTGCTGGAAGACCGGACGTTCGGGTTCCTCGGGGTGCCGTCCCGGAACGCGGTCATTGCCGAAGGAACGCGCTCCCGCCTGACCGAAGGTTCCCTGGACGTGGGGTTGGTGGCCTGGATCGACGACTGGGCGGGCCGGCTGTCTGAATTCCTGGCTCGGGGGGCAGGCCCGGTGCCGCGCGCTACCGTGCTGCTCGAGGCCGATCCGGGCGTCCCCTGTCCCCCCAGCGTCACTCTCAGCGCGCACCACCTGGACCTCGTCTGGATGTCGGCGGACCGAACGGTCCGACTCATGGACAGCGCTGAACTCACGATCGAGGCCGGCGACATCCTGCCGCTCTCCGAACGCACCTGGATCGAGACGGGCAGCGAGGAGACCCGGGTGTCCGCCGTCCACACTCCCCAGGCGCTCCTTTCCGGCACACTCTGGCCGGCCCTCGATCGCTTCGGCACCCTGGTCCTTCTCTACTCTGCGACGGTACGGCGCGAAGTCGCGGAAGCGACCATGGAGCGCCATCGTGGCGTCCGGAAGGCCCACCGGGCGGCGAGCGGGAGCGCCCTGCGCGATCTGGCGTCCGTCCTGGGAACGGAGAAAGAGGCAGGCTCCGCCTCCCCAGGTGCTCGCACCCCGAGCGAGGCGGTGATGCAGTTGCTCGCCGACTCGGTCGGCGTCGCGATTCCCCGGCGCCGGGCGATGAAGCAGGGCGGTGATCCGCTCGACGCCTATCTCGCCCTCGCCCGAGGCTCGGCCGCGCACGCCCGCCGGATCACGCTGGCGCCGGGGTGGTGGAGGCGCGACGGGCCCTCCTTCGCCGGCGTGACGAGGCAAGACGGGCGGCCAATCGCACTGCTCTCGGACGGACGGCGCCGCTACCGGGCGGTGGACCCGGCAGCGGAACGGTCCTTCCCGGTCGGGCGTCGGGAAGCGGACGACGTCGCGACCGAAGGGGTGATGCTCTACGCGCCCTTTCCTCCGGGCGTCCGCGGCGTCGCGGCGGCCCTCGGCCATGCCGTCGGGAGAGTCACCGCAGACGCGCGCAGCGTCCTGCTCATGAGCGTGCTCGGGAGCCTCGTCGGGCTCGCCACGCCGATTCTGACCGGGAACCTGATCGCCACGGTCATCCCGCGGTCCGACACCCCGACGTGGATCGCGGGCCTGACCGCCCTGTTCGTATGCGCGCTGGGGGTCGCCGTCTTCCAGATCGTCCAGTCCTTCGCGTTGATGCGTATCGAAGGCCGGCTCGACGAGCGTCTTCAGAGCGCCCTGTGGAGCCGCGTGCTCTCGCTGCCGCCCGGTTTCTTCCGCGGGCACGCCGCCGGCGATCTCGCGGACCGGCTGGGCAGCCTGCCGGCAATCCGCTCCATCCTGTCCGGGGCCGCGATCCAATCCATGGTGGGCGGGCTGTTCTCGTTGTCGAGCTTCGCGCTGCTGCTGTACTACAGCCCGCGACTCGCCGCGGTCGCGGGCGCGCTCGTGCTGGTGCTCGTATCGCTGAGCCTCCTTATGGGCCGCCTGCAGCTGCGAGAGCACCGGGAGGCGCTGAAGACGCAGGGAGTCATCGACGGGATGATGTTCCAGATGATCACGGGGCTGGCCAGGCTCCGGGTCGCCAACGCCGAGCCCTACGTCCTCGCGCGCTGGGGCGGACTCTTCGCAAGGCAGCGGGCCGCGACGCTGCGCGCCCGCCGCTGGGCGGCTCTGCAACTCACCTTCAACGCCCTGTTCACGCCCGTTGCCTCCGCCGTCCTCCTCGCGGTGATCTGGCTGTTCCTCGTCGCAGGCGAGGAGCCCCCCTCGTTCGGCCTGGCGGAGGTCCTGGTCGCCTTCTCGGCCTTCGGCCAGCTCGCGGGCGGAATGACGGGACTGATCGGCGGCGCGACCGGGGCGGTCGCTGCCGTACCCCTCTTCGAGCGCCTCAGACCGCTGCTCGAAGCCGAGCCCGAGACGGCCGGGAGCCGCACCGACCCCGGAGACCTGACCGGCGACGTCGAGCTGCGCGACGTGCACTTTCGGTACACACCCGAGAGCGAACAGGTGCTCACGGGCGTATCCCTGCGGATCCGACCGGGCGACTACGTCGCCATCGTCGGCCCCTCCGGTTCCGGGAAGTCGACCATCTTCCGGCTGCTGTTCGGCTTCGAGAGCCCGGCCTCGGGGGCGGTGCTGTTCGACGGCCACGACCTGCGGAGCCTCGACGCCGAGGCCGTACGCCGGCACCTGGGGGTCGTCCTGCAGGACGGACAGGTGACCCCGGACACCATTCTGAACAACGTCGCCGGGACATCGGCACTGCACGGCGACGACGTGTGGGACGCGCTGCGCGCAGCCGGGCTGGAAGACGACGTCAAGAAGATGCCGCTGGGACTGCAGACCATGCTGCACGAGGGCGGGGGCGGCCTCTCAGGGGGGCAGCGCCAACGGCTGCTGATCGCACGCGCGTTGGCCCGCAAGCCGCGCATCCTGCTGCTCGACGAGGCGACGAGCGCCCTCGACAATCACATCCAGTCCGTCGTGCAGGACGCGCTCGGCAGGCTGAGCATCACGCGCATCGTGATCGCGCACCGCCTCAGCACGGTGCGCGACGTCGACCGGATCTACGTCCTCGACCGGGGACGGATTGCGGAGAGCGGGCGCTACGACGAGCTGATCGCGCGGAACGGACGGTTCGCCGAGCTGGCGAACCGTCAACTGGCGTGAGACTCCTGGTGCAACTCATGCACCAGATCCGTAGCTTGTTCGATAGTGCCAGGGTAGTTGGTGAGTCTGAACGTGCAGCCGTCCGGATAGGTGACCTGGTAGTTGATGTTGCCACCCACGATCGCCTCGAGCTCGTCGTCGCTGAGCGTACGCGGGCCGCCATCGGCCTCGGGAGCGTCCCGCAGCACTTCGCGCGTGCCGTCGCTGGCGAATCGAATACTCAAATCGGCAACTGGAGCAGTGGTCATGGCGATTCTCCTTCCGCGCAATGCCGACGGCGAAGACAGTCGGCAGCGACAAGGGCCCTTCGACGAGCTTCCGGGCCATTCAGGTGGCCGGTTCCGGTCGTCTTCCCCCTATAGGATGCTGACGTCTGAACGGCCGAAATCGGACAGATCGATGGAGGCGGTCCGGTGCCGACCGACCTGTCGCAGGCCTGCGCCGTCTTCCGCGACGCGCGCCCCGCGAGCTGATGGAGGTGCTCAAGGGGCGCGCCCCCGGTCGACGGACACGCCGGCGGCGGCCGAATCCGCGAGCACGCGCGCCAGGGCGGGAGGCTTGTCCGATTCCGGCCTGCCGGACATCTACTCTGCGAAGCCCGCCTTGTTGGGCGGGCACCGCCAAGCCCCTGCGTCTGCTGTCCGGTTCCCGCCTGCCGAACGTCTGTACCCTGTAGAGAAGGCGACCCGTCACGCGTGTCGCGGGCTCTCGCCGTCTGCGGTGTATGTCGATGCTGACCTGTCGTTGGGGGTGGTCAGCGACATGGCCGCCTGCGAGGACGCGCTATCCGGAGGGTGGACATGGGATCAGAGGCACAAGTCAGGGCGCACGTCGCGATGAAGGCGGCCGAGGACGACGACTTCCGCGCGCGCCTCATCGCCGACCCCCGCGCGACCGTCGAGGAAGAAGTCGGCCTGCGTTTCCCGGACGGCTACCGCATCCACGTGCACGAGGAGTCGGCCACCGAAGCCCACGTGGTGTTGCCGCCGAAGCCGGAGCTCAGCAAGGAGCAGCTGGATCGTATCGCTGGCGGCGGGTGCGCCGGCCCTCTCTGCTGGTGATCCACGCCGACGGCGCCCGGACGGGTCACGAGTTCGCACGCCGCCGAAGCAAGGCGACGCCCCCGGTCGATGTCACGACGCGCGCTGATACGCGAATGGCACCGCGGGACCGCCACGACCTTCGCGCGCTTAGCCCGAGGACAAACATGCAGTCAGAGGCACAAGTCAGGACGCACGTAGCGATGAAGGCGGCTGAGGACGACGACTTCCGCACGCGCCTCATCGCCGACCCCCGCGCGACCGTCGAGGAAGAAGTCGGCCTGCGTTTCCCGGACGGCTACCGCATCCACGTGCACGAGGAGTCGGCCACCGAAGCCCACGTGGTGTTGCCGCCGAAGCCAGAGCTCAGCAAGGAGCAGCTGGACCGTATCGCCGGCGGGCACTGCGACGACAAGTGGTGATCCGCGCGCCCCGTTGGCGGTGCACGGCGACCGCCCCGCGCCGCCCAGGTGAATCGCCGGGGTCGACCGCTGCCGATTCGCCGCCAGGAGTCCGGGTCGTAGAACGGCGCGGGCGGACTCCGGGCGGGTCGGTGGGGCGCCAACCGGTGCCGCGGGTGGCGATTTCGCGGGAGCCGTCACCGTGGATGATACGACGGCTGTGCGCAAGCTGGCCGGGTTGGTCGATACGCGTGATGACGAGGAGGCGCTGCGAGCCGGCAGCGTGGACTCCGGGCGCATCCTGGTCAGGCGGCCTCGAGCGATCGCCGCGCCGAGGACGGCGCGAGACGTGCTGGAGATCGTGCGCTGGGCGAACCGGACGGGTTCGTCCGTGGCGCTCCGCGGGACGGGGCATACCCAGGCCGGGCAGTCGCTGACCGACGGCGGCGTCCAGATCGACATGCGGGGCCTGGACCGGATCGGCCCGCTCGACGATGAGCGGCGGACACTGTGGGTGCAGGCGGGCGCCACCTGGCGCCAAGTGGTCGGCTACGTTCGGCCGCGCGGCTGGATGCCGATGGTGCTGACCAACAACCTGGACACCACCGTGGGCGGCACGCTCTCGACGGGGGGCGTCGGGCAGTCCTCGCACCGCCATGGCACCCAGGCCAACAACGTCGACGAGCTGGAGGTGGTGACCGGAGACGGGCGCCTGCTGCACTGCTCCGCGGCGGAGAATGCGCCCCTGTTCGACGCGACCCGGGCCGGACTGGGCCAGTTCTCGCTCATCACCCGGGCCCACCTCCGCATCCGCCGCGTGCTGCCGCGCGTGCGGACGTTCCGTCTCGCCTACGACGACCTGGAGACCTTGATGCGCGATCTTGCGCAGATCCTGTCGCGCGGCCGGTTCGACTATCTCCTCGCCTGCTGCCGGCACCGGGACCAGCGGTTCCTGACCGAGGACGACGAGTGGCCGGTGGCCGGGGACTGGTGCTACCCCATGAACGCCAGCGTCGAGTTCGAGGCCGAGCCTGACGAAGCCGGGCTGCTGGCGGGTCTGCATCACCGCCGCGTGGTCGGCATCGTCGACCGCGACATCGTGGAACACGCCGATCTGCGCGAGCAGAGGCCGCTGCCGGCGGTGCGGTACGCGGCCGCGGCCCTGAGCGTCCCGTTCACCGAGGCCTATCTGCCGTGGGCCGCCGCGGCAGCGTGCGTGACGAGTCTCCTGAAGTCGCTGCCATCGCCTCTGCTGGCGAGCACCAACGTGGTGCTGCGGCCGTTCAATGCCGAACCGACGCCGATGCTGATGTTGCCGAGGACGGGTTCCGTGCTCGGCTTCGGCTTGTTCCCGTACATCCCGTCGGCGGTACTGGGTACCGTCCTGCCGGTCGTCGAAGACGCGGGGCGGCGGCTCGTCGCCGCGGGCGGCAAGCGCTACCTCACGGGCTGGGTCCGGCGGGACCACGACGAGTGGCGGGCTCATTTCGGACCGCGATGGGCGACGATTCTGCAATGGAAGGAGGCGTTCGATCCCAACGCCATCCTCAGCAACGGGTTCATCCGCTATGGTCGCGGCGCATGACGCGCGGCGGGGCCGCGGCGCGGGCGCCTCGACCCTCGACGACGCGATGGTCGCGGCTCCGGGCTCTGGTACTCCCTGGGACGCGTTGGCGGGCCCCGGCCAGGCCTCCTTCGCAGACATCCTGCGCGAGTTGCGCCCCCTGTTTCCCACATCGTTGCTCGACGGCGAGGGCTGGGAGCGAATGCTCGATCGGGCCACCGAGCTTCCCGCCGCCGCTGCGATGTTCTTCGGTTTCGAGTTCCGGCTCGGCCAGCCGGACCCATCGGCGGACGTTTGCGTCCCCGCTGCGTCGGGCATCGGCTCGCCCGCCGCGTTGGAGAGCCCGGTCGCTCGGGGCTTCATTCGAGAGGCCCGCAACGGCGCCCGTCTCCAACCCTCGAGAGCGGCGCTCGCGCGCTGCGTCGGCGGGTTCGGGCGCGCGGACTCGGCGCTGGCGCGCTGGGCCGAGTCCGCGCTTCTCGAGTACGACATCGCCGCTCCCGGCGCGGCCGACCACGGCACGCCTGGAGTCTACTTCCGGCTGCGGCGAGAGCCGGGGCCGGCCGGGCACGACGTGCGGGAGAGTGCTCGCCGCGACATCGCGCGCACGCTGGCGAGGGCCAGCGGCTGGACCGCCGATCTCGCGGAACGTCGGGAGGTGGAGCGCGCCTTCGACACCCTGCCGCCGGGCGCGCGAATCGCACAGGCCGGCGCGATGCCGGACCGCGCCGAACGAGCCGTCCGGCTCGTCGTCCGGGACATCGACGCGGCCGCGGTGCCGGAATTCCTGGCGCGGCTGCGCTGGCCCGGCCGGATTGCCTCGGCCAGCGCCGTCCTGACCGACCTGCTCGAGGTCGGCCCCCGGTTCGCGCTGTCGTTCGACGTGACGGCCCGGGGCGTGGGTCCGCGCCTCGGGTTGGAGATCTACGCGGGCCGGGGCGGCAACTGGCAGGAAACCAGGCGCAGCGACTGGCAACCGTGCGTGGCCAGGCTGGTAGAGAGGAGTCGGTGTACCGCGTCGAAGGCACGGGGGCTGCTGGCGTGGCCCGGTCACCAGAAGATGTACTTCGACAACGCGGTCTTCCTCGCCCACCAGGGCATCAACCACGTGAAGGTTGCCGTGGCCGAAGATGTCGTGGAGGCCAAGGGCTACGTCGGAATGAGCTTCGTTCCGTTGCTGGTCGGCACGTGACCGCTGCCCCGTGGGCATTCAGCGCGAAACCCACGTTGCGCGCAGGGTTGACGGGCGCGTGGCGCGGGGTGCGCACGGGGTCCAGAGCAGGGTGCGATTGTTCGACAAGTCGCTGTTTCGCGAGGAGGCGATTGCCAGCCACGGGAAGACCGAGCGGCTGGACGTCCTGCCCCGGGTGACGGCCCCGCACGAATGGGTGGTCCTGGCCGGGCTGACGCTGGTGCTGCTGGGCGCCGGGGCCTGGTGCGTGTTCGGCACGATCGAACGCCGGCTGACGGCGGAGTGCCTGCTCGTGCGGCCCGGAGAACCCCGCGCGGTGCTCGCGGAGCTGTCGGGCACCGTCGCCGAGGTGCTGGTCGCCACGGGCGACGCGGTGCGGTCCGGACAGGCCGTGGCCCGCGTGCGACGCCCCGAGCTGCGCCGTTCCATTCGCATCGCGCGCGCGCGCATCGACGCGCTCGAGGCGCGCCCGGCGGGAGAGCGGGAGCGATTGCGGGGCGCGCGCGCGGAGCTGGCCGATCTGGAGATGACGGAGGCCGTCGGCGACATCATCGTCAGCCCCCACGCGGGCACCGTCACGACGCTCGCGTTGACGCCCGGGCTACCGGTCGCGGCCGGGGCCGAGGTCGCGTGGGTCCGTACCGGCACCACGGGCGGCCTGGAGGCGGTGGCGTTCATCGCGCCGGCGCAGGCCGCGGAGGTCGCCGCGGGCATGGCCGCCCGGGTGCTGGTGCCGGCGCCGGACGGGCGGCGCCCGCTCGTGCTCGCGGCCGACCTGCGGGAGGTTTCGGCGCGTCCCGCGGCCGCGCCCGGCTGGCTCGCCGCGTTCGGGCTCGCGGCGCCCGGCCGTGGCCACCTAGTCCGGCTCTCCCTGCGGAGCGCGCCCGACCGGACCCTGGCCGACGGCGGGCCCTGCCGGCTCGACGTCGTCACGCGGCGCCAGGCGCCCGTTCGCTTCCTGGCGCGGGCCGGGGGCGGCTGATGCCGGAGCGCGGCAGCCGGCGCGAGGCCCGGCCGCGGGAGCATCGGCCGGTGCGGACGCCGGTCCTCCTGCAGTTCGACGAGACCGAGTGCGGCGCGGTGTGCCTGGGCATCGTGCTCGCGCACCACGGGCGCTGGGTGCGTCTGGAGGAGCTGCGCGGCGCGTGCGGCGTCGGCCGCGACGGGAGCAGCGCCGGCGACCTGGTCGGCGCCGCCGAGCGCTACGGCCTGCGGGTGCGCGGCTGGCGCCGGCAGCCGGCCGAGCTGCGCCGGATTCGGCCGCCCGCCATCCTGTTCTGGGAATTCAACCACTTCCTCGTGCTGGAGGGCTGCGGGCGCGACCGCTTCCACCTGAACGATCCCGCCAACGGCCGCCGCAGCGTGAGCGCGGACGAGTTCGACCGGAAGTTCACCGGCGTCGTGCTGACGCTGGAGCCGGGGCCGGACTTCCGGCCCGGGGGCGCCCGGCCGGGCGTGGTGCGCCAGCTCTGGCCGTGGCTGCGCGACGCGAAGGCGCCGTTGTCGTTCGCGATGGCGTGCGGGCTGCTGATGGTCCTGCCGGGCCTCGCGCTGCCGCTGCTGCTGGGCCTCTTCGTCGACCAGGTGCTCGGCGGCGGGGAGTCGAGCTGGGGCTTCCTGCCGCTCGCGGCGGCGGGGTCGGCGGGGTCCCTGTACCTGCTGGCGTGGCTGCAGCAGCGCTGTCTGCGGCGGCTGGCCGTACGGTTGTCCGTCGTGCAGGCGGACCGGCTGCTGTCGCACCTCTTCCGCCTGCCGGTCCGCTACTTCGTGCATCGTTTCGCCGGCGACCTCGCGTCGCGCGTCCAGCTCGTCGACGAGGTGGCCGCCGTCGGGTCCACGCAGCTCGTGGGCGTTGCCATCGAGCTCGTCACGAGCGCGGTGTTCCTGGCCGTGCTGCTGGCCGTCGATCCGCTGATCGGGGCGGCCGTGGCGGCCGTCGCGGCGGCCGGCGCCCTCGCGACGCGGGCGGTGTCGCGGCGGCGGACCGACGAAAAGCGGCACATGCAGCGCGAGGGCGCCATGCTGACGGGTCTCGGGGGCGTCGCGCTGCGCTCCATCGACTCGTTGCAGGCGACGGCGGCCGAGGACGACTTCTTCTCGCGCTGGACCGGGTACCAGGCGCGCGAGCTGACGGCCCGCCAGCGCTTCTCGGAGCTGGGCCACCTCAACGCCGCCGTGCCGGGCCTGTTCATGATGCTGGGCGGGGCGGCGGTGATGGGGCTCGGGGGCTGGCGGGTCATGACCGGCGGGATGACCCTCGGCACGTTGATGGGCCTGCACGTGGTGGCCGGGAGCTTCCTGCGGCCGGTCGGGCGCTTCGTGCAGCTCGCCGACCTCCTGCAGACGCTCGACGCCGACCTGCAGCGGCTGGGGGACGTGTTCGACGCGGCCGAGGACCGGGCGCTGTCGAGGCCGCCCCGCCCCGGCGGCCGCATCGAGACGTTCGGGGGCCGCCTGCGCCTGGCCGGGCGCATCGAGCTGCGCAACGTCACCTTCGGCTACCAGGCGGGCCGGCCGCCGCAGGTCAGGAACCTGAGCCTGACGATCGAGCCGGGGCGGCAGGTGGCGGTGGTCGGCCCGAGCGGCTCGGGCAAGTCGACGCTGCTGATGCTCGCGGCCGGCGTCTACGCGCCGTGGTCGGGGGAGATCCTGTTCGACGGCGTGGCGCGGGACGACATCCCCCGCGAGGTGCTGAACAGCTCGGTGGCCCTCGTCGATCAGCATCCGTTCCTGTTCGCGGCGACGGTGCGCGAGAACCTGACCATGTGGAACCCGACGGTCCCCGAGCGGCAGCTGGTCCAGGCGGCCGTCGATGCGCGCATCCACGACGAGATCGCGAGCCGGCCCGCCGGCTACGACGCGGCGGTGCACGACGGCGGCCGCAACTTCAGCGGCGGCCAGCGCCAGCGCCTCGAGATCGGCCGCGCGCTCGTCCCGAATCCGTCCGTGCTGCTCCTCGACGAAGCCACCAGCGCGCTCGACGCGGCGACCGAGGCGGACATCGAGGACGCGCTGCGGCGGCGCGGCTGCACGTGCCTGGTGGTGGCCCACCGCGTCAGCACGATCCGCCACTGCGATCGGATCGTCGTGCTCGATGGCGGCGAGGCGGTGCAGCACGGGACCCACGACGAGCTGTTCGCCGACCGCGACGGCCTGTACCACCAGCTCGTGCGCGCCGGTTGACGACCCATGACGCCTGCCAACGATGGCCGGACGACGCCCTCCGCGCCGGACGTGACGCCCGCGACCGCTGCCCCGACGACGCGGTCCGCGCCGGGCGCGACGCCCGCGAACGGTGCTCCGACGACGCGGTCCGCGCCGGGCGTGCCGTCCGCGACCGCTGCTCCGACGACGCGGTCCGTGTCCGGCGTGCCGCCCGCCACCGGTGCTCCGGTGACGCGGTCCGCGCCCGGTCGGCTCGCCGGGCTCGCGGCGTCGCTCGGCGAGTCGTCGGGCGGCGGCGACGCGCTCCTCCGCCTCGCCGGCGAGGACCTCGCGTGGTTCGTCGACCGGGGCGGGGTCGACGTCTTCCTGGTGGAGTGCCGCGGCGGCGCCGTCGTGTCGAGCTTCAAGCATCTGCTGCGGGCGGGGCCGGGGCGCCTGGTGTTCGGCGTCGGAGAAGCGGCCGGCGAAGAGACGGCCGGCGGAGAAGTGGCCGGCGGAGAAGTGGCCGGCGGAGAAGCGGCCGGCGAGGTGACGGACCGCGAAGAGGCGGCCGGCGGAGGGGCGGCCGGCGGAGAGAAGCGGCGGAACCGTCGGGCGAGGAGTCGGACGGCGAAGTGACGCTGACCGCCGTGGCCAGGCCGCTGCCGGGGACGGCCCTGCGCCGCGTGCGGCCGAGCGCGCTGGTCGAAAGCGGCGCGGGCGACGACGTCGCCGGGCAGGTAGACGCCTGGATCTCCGCCGTCTCGGCCGCGGTGGCCCGCGACGTCGAGTTGCCCCCGCATCCCGAGAAGCTGCTCGGCCGCGGCGAGGAGGTCGAGGCCGGGCCGGGCTGCGTGATGGCGGCCGACAGGGGCCTCGTCTGGGCCACCGGGACCGGGGTCGGGACCGTCGAGTTCATCGGCGCCGGCCAGACGCTGCCGCACGGCGCGGCGGCGATTCCGCTGACCCTGGAGAGCTGGATCAGGTTGGACGGGCCGGCGCGGCTTGCCGGCAGGTCGTCCCGCGACCTGCAGGCGGAGCGGAGGCTGTTGCCGGCCCTGGCCGGGTTCCACCGCCTGGCCCTCGACGCCGAGCGGTTCAACCGCCGCCTGTCGGTCATCGACGAAGCCAACCTGCAGGTCTCCCGCGCCAGCCGTCGGCGCCAGGACGCGGCGAGCGCGCGGCGAGCGCTGTTCGGGGTGCTCGCGCGCGACCTGCCGGCCGAAGGCCACGACGAGGTGCTGCACGCCGCGCTCGAGTCCATCGGGAAGCACGAGGGCATCGACTTCCGGTTCCCCGACGACGGCGGCGCGCCCCGCAGGGCCGCGTCCTCGCTGCGCGAGATTCTCCGGTCGTCGGGGGCCCGGTGCCGGCAGGTCCGGCTGGCCGACGAGGACCGCTGGTGGCGCGGAGACAGCGGGGCGCTGCTCGCCTTCCGGCGCGCCGACGCGCAACCCGTCGCGCTGCTGCCCGGCGGGTGGGGACGATACCGCCTGGTGGACCCGCAGAGCGGGCGCTTCGCGCGCGTGACCCGCGCGCGCGCGAGAACGCTGGCCCCCGAGGCGTGGTGCTTCTATCGGCCGCTGCCCGCCGGCCGGCGGGCCCGGGCGGCGGACCTGCTGCGCCTCGCCGGCGGACGTCTCCTGCCCGACGGCCTCAGGCTCCTGTCGGCCGGCGCGGCGGCGGGCCTGGTCCTGCTGACCCCGGCCGTCGCGGCGGGCCTGCTCGCGGACCGGGTGATCCCCGCCGCCGCCGGCGGCGCGCTGGCGCAGGTCACGGCGGCCCTGGTCGTGCTGGCCGTCACCGCCGTCCTGCTGCAGATGCGGCAGGGCGCGGCGCTGATGCGCATCGAGGGCCGCGCCGCGGCCCGCATCGGGGCCGCGACGTGGGACCGCCTGCTCGGCCTGCCGAGGCGGTTCTTCGAGCGCTTCACGCCCGGCGACCTCATGGTGCGCGTCGCCGTGTTCCAGGCCCTGCGCGAGCAGCTCGCCGGCACCGTGGCCGCCGCCCTGCAGGCCGTCGTGTTTCTGCTGCCGGCCTTCGTCCTCGTCTTCCTGTACGACGTCGGCCTCGGCCTGTGGAGCCTCGGGCTCGGCCTGCTCTCCCTGGCCGCGTTCGTGATCGTCGGCCTGCGCCAGGTCCCGCTGCATCGCCGGTTCAACCGCGCGAGGCGGCAGATCTCGGGCGATCTGTTCCAGTTCATCAACGGCATCGGCAAGCTGCGCGCGCTCGGGGCGGAGGACTCGGCGTTCGCCCGCTGGGCCCGCGGCTACCGCGAGCAGCAGCGCGCCCGGCTGCGCATCGGCCGGCTGAGCGAGCACCTGGTGGCGTTCGGCACCGCCGTGCCGGCCATCGGCGGCGCGGTGCTGTTCGGCGCGGTGGCGTGGAGCGGCCCGGCCGCCGTCACCGTCGGCGACTTCCTGGTCGTGTACGCGGCGGCGATGATCTTCTACTCGGCCATCGTCGGTCTGGGCCAGTCATCGGAGGCGCTGGCCGGCATCGTCCCGGCCGCCGAGCAGGCCGGGCCCATTCTGGAGGCGTCGCCGCGGGCGCCGGAAACGGGCGGCGCGCGGGTGGAGATTCGCGGCGACATCCGATTCGAGCACGTCGGCTTCGCCTACGCGAAGGGCGACCGCCCCGTTCTCGACGACGTCTCGTGGCACGCCCGGCCCGGCGAGTTCGTCGCCCTCGTCGGCGAGACCGGCTCCGGCAAGAGCACCCTGCTGCGGCTGGCGCTGGGGCTCGAGGAGCCGGCGGTGGGCGCGGTGTACCTGGACGGCCGCGACCTCGCGCACCTCGACCGGCACGCCGTTCGGCGCCAGTGCGGCGTCGTCGTGCAGGACGGCGTCCTGCGGCACGGCAACGTGCTCGACAACATCGTCGGCGTCTCGAGCGAGCTGACCGTCGAGGACGCCTGGCGCGCGGCCCGCCTTGCGGACGTCGACCGCGACATCGAGGCGATGCCGATGGGCATGTTCACCCCGATGGGCGGCGGCGGCGCCGTCTCCGGGGGCCAGGCCCAGCGCATTCGGATTGCCGCCGCCCTCGTCGGCAGCCCCCGCATCCTGCTGTTCGACGAAGCGACGAGCTGGCTCGACGCGCGAAGCCAGGCCAGGGTCATGGAGAGCCTCCACGGACTCGCGGTGACGCGCGTCGTCATCGCCCACCGCCTGTCGACGATCCGCCGCGCCAACCGCATCTACGTGCTGGGCGCCGGCCGCATCGTTCAGCAGGGCGGCTTCGACGAGTTGTTCGAACAGGAGGGCATGTTCCGGCGAATGATGCGGCGCCAGATGGTGTGACGTCTGTGGCAGCCGGGTTGGTACGGGCGCTCCCTACCGCTGTCCGGCGCGGTCGAGGGGGGGGCGACGGCGGCCGGGACCGTGGTGGGTCTCCGGATGCCGGCCACGACGCGCGTTTCGGTTGAGGCCAGGAGTCTGCGCCGTAGAACGGCGCGGATTTCTGGAGGGTTGGTTGGGCGCCCATCGGAGGCCGCAGCGCGACCTTGCGGTCGCGTTCGGCGACGATGGGCGGGCTAAGTCATGCAGCGCGCAAGCGAGTGGTTCGCCCGGAACCCGGTGGCCGCCAACCTGCTGATGGCGTTCATCGTCGTCGGCGGCCTGATCGGCATGGACCGCGTGCGCGGCGAGGCCTTCCCCGACGTCGCGCTCGACACGCTGGCCGTCGAGGTGCCGTACCCGGGCGCGGCGCCCGAAGAGGTCGAGGCGGCGGTCTGCGTCCGCATCGAGGAGGCCGTCGAGGGCATCGAGGGCATCGAGGAGATCGTCTCCATCGCCTACGACGGGCTCTGCCTCGTGGTCGTCGAGGTCGCCTCGCACGCCGACGCGCGCGGCGTGCTCGACGACGTCAAGGCCCGGGTCGACGCGATAGAGACGTTCCCCGAGCGGGCCGAGGAGCCGATCATCACCGAGGGGCGGACGCAGATTCGCGTGGTCGACGTCGTGGTCTCGGGGCGGGCCGACGAGCTCACCCTCAAGCGGATCGCCGAGGGCGTGCGCGACGACCTGCTCGGCCTGCCGGGAATCACCCAGGTCCGGTTCGCCAGCGTGCGCCCCTACGAGATCTCGATCGAGGTCTCGGAGTGGGCGCTGCGGCGCCACGGACTGACCTTCGACGACGTCGCCAGCGCCGTGCGCCGGTCGTCGATCGACCTGCCGGGCGGCTCGGTGAAGAGCGAGAGCGGCGAGATCCGGCTGCGCACGGTGGGGCAGGCGTACCGGGGGGCGGAGTTCGAGGACCTGGTGCTCCTGGCCCGCGCCGACGGCACGCGGCTGCACGTGGGCGACGTGGCGACGGTGGTCGACGGGTTCGCCGAGACCGATCAGTTCGGCCGCCTCGACGGCGAGCCCGCGGTCCTCCTGTCGGTCTTCCGCACCGGCGGGCAGAGCGACATGGCCATCGCCCGCGCCGTCGACGCCTACCTGGAACGCAAGGCCCCCACCCTGCCCGAGGGCATCCGGCTGACGAAATGGATGAACCAGGCCGACGCGCTCATCGACCGGCTGGGCCTCATGCTCGAGAACGGCATCGCGGGCCTCGCGCTCGTGTTCATCCTGCTCGCCGTCTTCCTCGAGCTGCGCCTCGCGTTCTGGGTGAGCCTGGGCATCCTGGTCTCGTTCCTGGGCACGTTCATGCTCATGCCGGTGTTCGACGTGACCGCGAACATCGTGTCGACCTTCGCGTTCATCATGGTGCTCGGCATCGTCGTGGACGACGCCATCATCGTCGGCGAGAACGTCTACCGCCACCAGCGGCGGGGCCGCGCCCCCCTGGAGGGCGCGCTGGCGGGCGTGCGGGAGGTGGCGACGCCGGTCCTCTTCGCCGTCCTCACCACGGCGGCGGCGTTCTCGCCGCTGCTCTTCGTGCCCGGCATGCTCGGCAAGATGATGCGCTACGTGCCGCTCGTCGTCATCCCCTGCGTGCTGTTCTCGCTGGTCGAGTCGCTCAACATCCTGCCGGCGCACCTCGCCCACCCGCGGCCGGAGCGGCGGGGCCGGTGGCGGCGGTTCCAGCGCGCCCTGGCCGACGGGCTCGAATCGGTCGTCGACCGCGTCTACCGCCCCGCGCTGGCGGTGAGCCTGCGCTGGCGCTATCTCACGCTGGCGGCGGGGGCGTCGGTGCTCGTGCTCACCGTGGGGCTGGTGGCGGGCGGCCGCGTCGCCTTCCACTTCTTCCCCGCCCCCGAGGCCGACGTCGTCTACGCCACGCTGACGATGCCCCTCGGCACCCCCCCGGCGGTCACCGCGGGCGTGGCGCGGCGCCTGGAGGACAGCGCCGGGCGGTTGCGCCGCGAGGTGATCGAGGGGACCGGTTCCGACCCCCTGCGGCACGTCCTGACCGCCGTCGGCAACCAGCCGCTGGGGGTGGCGCCGGGGCCGTTGTGGGGCGACCCCGACGACGCGTCGGGTCACGTCGCCCAGGTCATGCTCGAGCTGGCCCCGGCGGGCGAGCGCGGCGTGCGCGCCGACGATCTGGGCCGGCGCTGGCGAGAGCTGACCGGCCCGATTCCGGAAGCCCTGGAGCTGGGGTTCTCGGCGTCCGACCTGCTGCCGGGCGAAGCGGTGGAGGTGCAGCTGGTCGGCGCCGACCCGGCGCAGCTGCGGGCGGCCGTCGAGCGCGTGAAGACCGGCCTGCGCGGCTTCGCCGGCGTGCACGACGTCGGCGATTCGTTCGAGGGCGGACCGCGGGAGATGCGCATCGGCATCAAGCCCGCGGCCGAGGCGCTCGGGCTCGGGCTGGAGGACGTCGGCCGGCAGGTGCGGCAGGCGTTCTACGGGGAGGAGGCGCAGCGCATCCAGCGCGGCCGCGACGACATCCGGGTCATGGTCCGCTATCCCGCCGACGACCGCCGGTCGCTCGCCGAGCTCGAGAACATGCGCATCAGGACCCCGGACGCCGACGAGGTCCCGTTCGGCTACGTGGCGGACCTGGAGAGCGGCCGGGGCGTCTCGACCATCCGGCGGGTGAACCGCAGCCGCGCCATCAGCGTGACGGCGTCGCTCGACGAGACGGTCACCTCGGCCGGCGCCGTCTACGCCGCGCTCGCGGGCGAAGTCATGCCCGCCGTGGCGCGGGACCATGCCGGCGTGCGCTACTCCTTCGAAGGGTCGCAGGCCGACCAGGACGCCGTGATCGGCAGCCTGCAGGTGGGGTTTCCCCTCGCGCTGTTCGCGATCTTCGCGCTGCTGGCGGTTCCCCTCGGGTCCTACGTGCAGCCGCTCATCATCATGGGCGCCATCCCCCTCGGGTTCGTCGGCGCCGTCGGCGGGCACGTCGTGATGAACGAGGCCGTGACGATGCTGTCGATGATGGGTGTCGTGGCCCTGTCGGGCGTCGTCGTCAACGACAGCCTCGTGATGGTCGACTTCATCAACCGCGAGCGCCGGCGGGGCGGAACGCTGATGGCCGCGGTGCAGGAAGCGGGCGCAACTCGCATGCGCCCCATTCTGCTGACCTCGATCACCACCTTCGCGGGGCTGGCGCCGCTGCTGCTGGAGCAGGGCGCTCAGGCCGACTTCCTCAAGCCGATGGCCATCTCGCTGGCGTTCGGGGTGCTGTTCGCCACCGTCGTCACGCTGGTGCTGGTGCCGGCCGCCTATCTGGTCCTGGACGACATCGAACAACTACCGCGGCTCCCGTTCCGTCGGCCGGATGCGGCGCGGTGATGCGATGCAGGCCGCATCCCGCAACGGCGCCGCCGGGCGATGCATGCTCGAGCAGCCGCCACCCCGTGGTCGTCGAACGCGTCCCGCCGGTTGTCAGCGGCACCTCCAGGAACCGGTCGAACGCATCCGACAGAAGCGCTTTCACTCACTCGACCGCGGCGTCGGGATCGAGGCCGCGCTCGAACAGTGTGCCGAGGATCGACGGGTCGATCTCGGACCAGTCGAGGTCGGAGGCCTCCAGCACCGTCTGGATGTCCGTCTTCTCGAGCGGTAGTGCGGTGTCGTCGTTGAACAGGCTGCCGTTGAACCAGCCCACTGTCTCGAAGCCGACGCGGCCACCGGACGCCATCGCCCGGAAGAGCTCGCCGGCCAGCTCGCCGAACCGGGCCGGGGCAGGAAGCGCGTGCCGTAGCATGCGCGTGAACATGTGGTCCGGCAGCAGGCCGACGTCGTCGGCGAACATGCAGAAGACCAAGCGGTTGACGAAGTGCGCCACCGCCTGCGGGTCGTGGCCCCGGTCTCGGAGCGCCTGGGCGACGGACGCGAACGACGCCGCCACGCGCTCGGTGAGCGACTGCCGGGTCTCCCCTGGCCGCAGACGCTCCGGGTCGGAGAACGCCCACTTCAGCCTGTCGCGGGTCGCCGCATCGGCCAGATCGTCGAGCTCGAACTCGTGCGTTCGGCTGACGCTGTTCGTCCAGTTGGTGCGGATCCGGAACCGCACCATGTCGGAGACGATGAGCAGCGGCGGGTTCTCGAGCGCCAGGGCGTACTGCCGGAGCTGGTCGAACGCTGCGTCAAGGTTCGCCCGCTTGCCCTTGTATTCCCAAGCGAAATGGTGGCGCTTCCAGACGTCCGCCCAGCCGTCGCGGCCGGTGTCCCTGCGCCCCCGCGCTCGAAGCAGTACGTGTCCCCCGCCGGGTCGGCCTCGGCCGGCGTCGGCTCGCCGAGCAAGCGGCACAGGTCGATGAAGTGCTCCTGGGACGCGGAGCGCTCCTTCAGCTCGGCGGCTCGCCACTTCGTGATGAACTCGTGCGGTGTCACAACTGAATCTTCGTGGTCACGCCGACCGTCATCCGCCCGACTGGCGTTCGAGCTCTTCGTCCGCGACCGCTGGCACCGCGGGAGCCCCCGCTTCTGGGCGCCCATGATCGGGCACTTCGTCGATCAGGGGTGGTGCAGCCGGGCCAAGGCTGACGCCCTGCTGTCCTGGCCGGCGGGAGACTATCTGTTGACGGAAGACGGCGTCTACCAGCTCCTGACCGGCATCAATCACCTCAAGCTCGTGCTTCACGAAGACCGCATCGCCGCCAAAGCCTACATGGGCGCGTTCCTGTTGCCGACGTGAGCGTCATGAAGACCCGCCCGGAAGCGATCGGCGCCGAGATCCGCCATGCGATAGACCACGGCCTCGCGTTCCTCGACGGGACGGTGTCCGACGAGGGCGTGTGGCCCGCCCAATACTACGCACTGTCCAGACCGCTCGTGCTGATGCCCGACACGAACCCCTTCGTGGGCGCCCTCGGATCCCTGAAGCTCGCCGACGTCGCGCATCCCCGGGCGGCTTCCGTCGTGTCACGCACCAAGCGCCACATCACCGACACGATGGAGTTCCCCGGAGTCTGGCGGTACTGGCCTCACCTGCCCGCCGACGTGGACACCAGCTCGATCTGTTCCCTGGCCCTGGGATTCCATCCCTGGCTGCTGGCCGGCTGGAATCGAGAGCGCCTGACCCGCAACCGCGACGGCAGCGGGCGCTTTCACACCTGGCTGCTCGACGGACCGATCGAGTCCCTCGACGCCGACGCGGTCGTGAACGCCAACGCCCTCGCGTATCTTGGCCAAACGGCCTCCACCCGGCCCGTGCGAGACTGGCTCGTCTCCCTCGTCGAGACGGGCGGGGAACGGGAAGCCATCCACTACTACTGGGACCCCGTAGATCTCTACGCCGCCATGGCGCAGGCGCGTCAAATCCAAACCACGCTGTTCGACGACGTGCGGCCCCTCGTCGCAAGGCGGATCCGGGACCGGCGCGTCCACGACGGCTCCTACGGGGATCTCCTTCGAACCGCCATCGCGCTGCTGTCCCTCGAATTCCTCGGCTACCCTCCTGCCCGCGACGATCTCGCCGCATCGGTCCACGGGCTGCTCATGCAGCAGCAAGCCGACGGCGGCTGGCCCGCCTGCCCTCTGTCCTCCGGTCCCCTCTGGCCCGACGAGCGCCGCTTCGCGTTCGTATCCCGGTGCTACGACACCGCATGCTGCGTCGCCGCGCTCGATCGCGCGAGCGCGACACTCAACCCGCGATAGCCGTCGCCGGCTACGACGCAGCCTTGGCACGGGCGACCGAGGCCACCGGTGAGCTTGCCGGCCGCGATGCTCCGTCGGGCGTCGTCGCCACCGCGATGCCCTCCTTGATGAGCCCCACGGCGAAGTCGCTTGCGAATCCCGCCACGAAGGACTCACCCGCCGTCTCGAGGAACTCCCCGTTTCGAATGGCGCCCCGATCCAGGAGCAGCTCCACCAATCTCCGGCAGCGCGCGTCCAGCTCGAACTCCTGGCCGTTCGCCCGGAGCATGAAGACGTCCTCCCCGGAGCAGGTCACCAGGCGCGCCTGTTCCCAACCGCGAATGCTCAGCTCCAGGTCTTCCCAGGCCTCGCCTCGCCACGGCTCGATCTCCTGCAGGAACTGACCCGGCGACCGCGCCTGCCAGGAACGCTGCAGGTCACGGGCCAAGGCTCCCTCGCCCGCCTCGACCAGGGCCGCGTCGATCACCTTCCGGTATTCGAGAATGAACTCGCGCAGGCTGCCCTCGTCCGCGTAGAGGGGCACGTTGCGCCGCAGCCCCTCGTGCCCGGCGATCTTCGCCTCCAGCCAGCCGAAGAGCTGCGCGCTCTTGAAAATAGTGGGAACTCAGGGTGAGGTGAATGGTGCCGCGTCCATCGTTCTCTCCGGCGACGTGGGCGCTGTGCCACCAGCCGCGGGGAATGTAGAGCACGTCGCCTTCGTCGAGAGTGCCTGTCCAGACGGGGTGGGCGGGCGCGGCCTCGTTGGGTTCGACATCGCGGCTCAGCGGTTGCCTTCGCACCTCTCCCCAGAGGCGCCAGACCTTCTGCCCCCGCACCTGGAGGATGTAGACGTCGTGATCGTCCCAGTGGTTCGCGAAGCACGGCGCGGACCGCCAGGACGCATAGAGGTTCACCCCGGCGTAGTTGGCCAAGCCGCTCTCTATCTCGCTGATCAGCACGCGGACCGGTTCGTGAATGGTGTGAACGCTGTTGAGGATGACGGAGGCGCCGTTGCGCACGAAGGCCTCGAGCCTCTGCGGGTCGACCATGCTGTGCCACGGCGCATGCGACCGCGAGCCGAAATGGCGGCCCGCGTACGAGTAAAGGTGCTCCGGCACGTAGTCGCTGTCCTGGACCACCTGCAGTTGCGACTGGGACAGGTTCCGTCGTAGTAGACGGCGCCGCGGATGGGCTCCTCGAGGCCCAGGGCGAGGTTGAACAGCGAGCTCTTCCCCGCGCCGGATTCGCCCACGATCAGGCGCTCGCCCGCGGCGTCTTCTCCCGCATTCGACCGACCGCCTCCGAAGTGATCCGGAACCACACCTGGTTGCCGGTGTCGAGCTCGGCCCCGAACCAGAGCGTCCGCCCGTTGGGCTCCCGACCGCCGGAGCGCGGCGTCAGGGTCCGGGGACCGCCGGGCCAGTCCTCGCGCCGCCCCTCGATAACGATCAGCCCGTCGTCGGTCCACATCGTCGCCGTCTCGCAGTCCACCGCCCAAGCCGTACTCGTCCTCGAGCTCGATCTCCCACCTCTGAGTTGAACGGAGAACGATGGCTTTTGCTGACTACAGACAGCGGCCGGCGCAACTCGGCGCGGCGGGGCTTGAGCAAAACCACCACTCTACAGAGGAAAGACGTCCGGCAGGCCGGAACGTGACAAGTTCCGGGGCTCATGGCAGGTGGTTAACGTTAACAGATTCCCCCGTTATCCGACCCAAGGGGCGGGCCGGGTCCGCCCTGCCGCGGTCCGCCCAGCGGGGGGTGCTGCAGGTCCTCTGGGTGCCGAGGAACTCGGCCCAGAAGGTCTGCGCGACGGCGCGCCGCGTGAGCAGGTCCGGTCGGGCTCGAGCTGCTCGATCTGGTGATTGGGGTCAGGGAAGTGGAGAGAGCAGCCACCGGGAACCTCCCCGGGGCTCACCCGGCCCGGCGTCGGCGGGAGCGGGTTCCCGCGTCCGACGCCGCCCGGAAGTCGCGACCTGCCCGCCCGACGCGCCTGTGGTTCTGCTTGGCCGGTTTGTGCGTCGGTCTCGACGTCGGCGGCCGGCGCGGACGCGGCGACCTCAACGGCCCACGGCGCTGGCGGGGCAGCTCGGGGCAGCCACGGGCCGCGAGCCGCGACGCCGGCGGCCGGCAGACCTCCGGGACGCGCTTCGCCACGGCCGGGGCAGGCGTTCCGGGGGGAGAACAGCTTGAGAGGTCCACCCCCCGCGATTCCCCGTCGGCTCCATGCAAGAGCATCGGGGCGGACGCGCCGTCCGCCCCCTTCCGGAGGCGGGGAACCGCGCCCCGGCCTGTGGGGAGGCGTAGCGCCCGCGAGGGATCACATCCGCTCGGCCGCGAGCTCCCGCGGCTGGTACCGGGGGGGCCAGGTGGTAGAATCAAAACGCCATGGAAACCTTGACTCTGGTATCCGCGATATCCGCAATGCTCGCGGCCGCCGGAGCCCTGTTCAACGGCTGGATGATCGCCAAGCTCTCCGGCCGGCTCGACAGGCTGGAGGGCCGCGTCGACGCCATCGAGGCGACCCTCCAGGCCCTCATGGCGGCGCTCATCGGCCCCGCGAGGGTTTACCCGGGCGCAACGAACGCGCCCACCCGCGAGCCGTAGCCTCCCCTCCACCCACGACCGGCTCGTTGGCAGAACGTATCGCGAAGCCGCCCGGGCGGCGGCGAGAGCGACCCTCCGATGGGAGTCCCGCACCCGCGCCGCCGGAATCCTCGGGCAGCAAACTGCGCGTCCCCGGGGCGGACTCACGGACTGCCTTGAACAGTGGCGGCCGGTAGTCGCGGCGGTGCCGGAGGCGTGAGTGGGCGTTCGAGCCGCGTCGGGCGGCGGACTCGTCGCCGGCCGGTCCGTCGCCATGAAGGCGGCCCTTCGTGCATGCATTGGGCGGATCGGCGCGGTCAGACGACGAGGGAGAAGCCGTCCCGGCGCGGGTCGCCGGCGCCGCCGAGAACGTCGCCGTGGCGCTCGGCGGTGTGCGCGCCGCCGAAGAACACGCTGCGCTCGTCCCACAACTGGTGCTCGGGCCACGCGGCCAGGGCCTCGGCAAGGGCGTCCGTGTCGTGGCCCCCCTCGACGCTGAGCAGCGGCCCCTCGACGTGGATGCGGGGCGCGCGCACCGCCGAGTCGACGTCCATCCCGTGGTCTACGAGATTCACGATCACCTGGAGGACGGCGCTGCGAATGCGGTTCGAGCCGCCGGAGCCGGTCGCGACGAGGCGGCCGTCGGGCCATCGCAGGGCGCTCGGGGCCATCATCGACGCCATGCGGTGATTGGGCGGCCAGCGGTGGAAGCCGCCGGGGTTGAGGTCCTCCTCGCCCAGCATGTTGTTCAGCACGACGCCGGTGCCGGGGACCACGCGCCCCGATCCCTCCCCGTTCGAAAGGGTGAGGCTGGCGAGGTTGCCCCGGACGTCGATGACCCCGAGGTGGGTCGTGCCCCGGGCGGCCTGCGCCCGTCCCCGGACCTCGTTCCGCCAGCGCGCCAGCAGCACGGGGTCGAGCATGCGCTCGTTGGAGCCCGCGGGCTCTCCGCCATGCGCTTCGGCGCGCGCGGAACGGGTGGCGAGCATCACGTCGGCGAGCATCGCGACGGCACGGCCGGTCGCGGGTGGCGCGACCGGCAGGCCGTTCAGCAACCCCAGGCCGAAACCGATCAGCGCGCCCCCCGCCGACGGCGGCGGGTTGGTCAGCACCGAGACCCCGCGGTAGTCGAGGGCGAGCGGGGTTCGGAGCTGGGTGCGGTAGGCGGCGAGGTCGTCGAGGCCGATGAGGCCGCCGTCGCGCAGGTCCTCTACCAGCGCCCGAGCGACCGCGCCGCGATAGAAGGTGTCGTCTCCCTCGACGGCCATCAGCTCCAGGAGGCCGGCGAGGTCGGGATTGCGCAGGCGTTCGCCTTCCTCGAGCAGGGCCGGGCCGCCGCGCGGACTCGAGAAGAGCGCGAGGATCTCGGGGGTGGCGCGGAGAATCGGCCGCAACAGGTGCAGGAAGCGGGCCTGCAGCGCGGTCATCACTACGCCGTCGCGGAGGAGGCGGCAGGCGGGTGCGACGAGGTCGGCGGCGGGCATCGTGCACAGGTCGCGGTGGACATCGAAGAACCCGCGGACGATGCCCGGTACCGCGACGGTGCCCCGGCCGATGTGGAACTCCTGCCGAGCGGGACCGAAGTCGACGACGACCGGCTCGAACTCGAGCTCTTCCGCCGCGGCCCGCCGCTTCGGGGTCTGCACGAAGAAGTCGTAGACGCGGGGTCGGCCGCTCGCGGGCAGGGCGAGGAGGAACCCACCCCCGCCGAAGGACGCGAGGGCCGGCTCGCAGGCGCAGGCGGCGCAGAGGGCGGCCAGGGCGGCGTCGAACGCGTTGCCGCCGGCGCGCAGCACCTCGCCCGCCGCCTCCGCCGTCAGCGCATGCCCCGCCGCCACGACGCCGCGTCGCCCGCGCATGAAGCGTGATGATACCGGATGCGATTCGCGGCCCGTTCGTCGTCCCGAGGCGGGGTTGGGCGGAGTGCGACCCGTTCCGCGGGGCGCGACCGGTGCGCCGGCACGCGATCTCCGCCGGTGGTGCCAACCCATCCCCGGCGCGCCGTCACGTTCCCCCGGTCCGCCCACGTATAATGAGTGCCTTTCGCCCAGCGAACGGTGCTCGCGACATGACTGACGCCTACATCTACGACGGAGTCCGCACCCCGTTCGGCCGCCACGCCGGAGGCCTCTCGCCCGTGCGCCCCGACGACCTGCTGGCCGGCCCCGTCGCCACCCTCATGGCCCGCAGCCCGTTCCGGCCCGAGGACGTGGAGGACGTCATCGCCGGCTGCACGAACCAGGCCGGAGAGGACTGCCGGAACGTCGCGCGCCGGGCGGGGCTGCTCGCCGGGCTGCCGGTGGAGGTCGCGGGCATGACCGTCAACCGGCTCTGTGCGAGCGGGCTCGCGGCGGTGGTCGACGCGTCGCGCGCCGTCGCCTGCGGCCAGGGCGAGCTGTTCATCGCGGGCGGGGTCGAGAGCATGAGCCGGGCCCCGTTCGTGATGGCGAAGTCGGAGCGGGCCTTCGGGCGCCAGCTCACGGTGCACGACAGCACCCTGGGGTCGCGGTTCTCGAACCCCCGGACCACCGCGCAGTACGGCGACCACGCGATGCCGGAGACGGCCGACAACGTCGCCGCCGACCTCGGCATCACGCGCGCCGACAGCGACCGCTTCGCCCTCGCGTCGCAGCAGCGCTTCGCGGCCGCCAAGGCCGAGTGCTTCTACAAGGACGAGCTCGACCCGGTGACGGTGCCGGGGCGGAAGCGCGGTGCGGAGACCGTGGTAGCCGACGACGAGCATCCCCGGCCCGGCACGTCGCTCGAGAAGCTGGCCGCGCTACGCCCGCTCTTCGACGGCGGGGTGGTGACGGCGGGCAACGCCTCGGGCATCAACGACGGCGCCGCCGCCCTCGTCGTCGGCAGCCGCGCCGCGGGCGAGCGGGCGGGGGCGGCGCCGCTCGCCCGCGTCGTCTCGGCCGCGGCGGCGGGGGTCGAGCCGCGGGTCATGGGCCTGGGGCCGGTGCCCGCGAGCCGCAAGGCGCTGGCGCGGGCGGGGCTGTCGCTGGCCGACATGGACGTCATCGAGATCAACGAGGCTTTCGCCACCCAGGTGCTGGGGTGCCTGAAGGCGCTGGAGCTCGACCAGGACGACAGCCGCGTCAATCCGAACGGCGGCGCCATCGCGGTCGGACACCCCCTGGGCGCGTCCGGCGCCCGGCTGACGCTGACCGCGACCCGGCAGCTCCACCGGTGCCAGGGACGCTACGCCCTCGTGACCCTGTGCATCGGCGTCGGGCAGGGACTCGCGGCGGTGCTGGAGCGGGTGTCCTGACAGCTCGTGGGCCAGTGGCCCCGCGGCATTCGACCGGCGATGCGCCCTGCCTGCGCCCGGCAAGCGTCGCCTGCGGCTCCGATTGCCGCTCAACCACGCCTGCCGTGAGTCTGCGCCGTGTTCGGCGCAGACTCATGGTTGCGTCGTTCTTCGGTCCACACATGCCCGATATGCTCCCTCGTCACCCTTCGCCACGCAGGCGCCTCGGCGATCCGCTGGCGCCCTCCGGGCGCGCTACGACGTGGGGTCTTGGCATGGGCTGTGACGCGACACCCAGCCATGGCTGACGCGCCCCCCACCGCGCCCCCCGCATCCCCCGTCAGACCCTGGCGGCTGCTGGCGCTGGCCGGCATCTACGTCGCCATCGCCCACGTCCTGCCGCCGCCCGAGGGTATCGAGGCCCAGGACTGGCGTCGGGTCGGGGTCTTCTTCGCCACCATCGGGGGGCTGATGCTGCAGCCCATGCCCGGCTCCCAGGTCGTGCTGGTGGGCATCACCGGCATGATCGTCCTCGGCGGCCTGCCCATGGACCGGGCGCTGAGCGGCTACTCGGCCTCGTCGGTGTGGATGGTGCTGATGGCGATGCTCATGTCGCGCGCCCTGCGCGACTGCGGGCTCGCCCGCCGCATCGCCCTCTGGTTCATCCGGGCCATCGGCCGCACGTCGCTCGGGCTCGGCTACTCGATGCATCTGACCGACCTCACCCTGGCGACGGGGGTGCCGTCGATCACGGCGCGGTCGGCGAGCATCGTCTTCCCCATCGCCCGCAGCATCAGCAGCCTCTACAAGTCGCATCCCGGCCCGTCGTCGGCCATCCTCGGCACGTTCCTGATGACCTGCATGTACCAGGGCAGCGTCATCGCGTCGGCGATGTTCTACTACAGCAGCGCCGCCAACCTGCTGCTGGGCGAGCTGGCGGCGGAGTACGCCGGGGTGACCATCACCTGGGCGAGCTGGTTCACGGCGGGCCTTCTGCCGGGGCTCGTGGCCAGCGCCTTCGTCCCGTGGCTCGTGTACCGGGTGATCCCGCCGTCGCTGAAGGAGACCCCGGCCGCCGCCGAGTTCGCCAACGAGCAGCTCGCCGAGCTCGGCCCCATCCGCGGCCGCGAGGCGGTGGTGGGGGCGGTGTTCATCGGACTCATCGGCTTCTGGGTCCTCTCGTCCTACGTCGGCTGGCTGTCGCCGACGCTGGTCGCCCTCCTCGGCATCGCGGTGCTCTTCACGACCCAGGCCCTGACCTGGGACAGCGCCCTCTCGGAGCGGTCCGCGTGGGACATCTTCGTGTGGTACGGCGGCCTGCTCATGATGGGCGGGGTGCTGAACGACACCGGGGTCGCGACCCTCTTCGCGGACTGGTTCGGCTCGTGGTTCACCGGCGTCCCGTGGCCGGTCGTCTTCGTCGCGGCCCTCGTCATCTACTTCTACGCGCACTACTTCTTCGCGAGCACCACCGTCCACGCCCTCGCCATGTACCCGCCGTTCCTCGCCCTGCTCGTCGGCGTGGGGGCGCCGGCCCCGGTTGTCGTCTACAGCCTCGTGTACATCAACAACCTGACGGCGGGGCTGACCCACTACGGGACGACGACCTCGCCGATCATCTTCGTCGAGGGCTACGTCAGCCTGAAGGACTGGTGGCGGGTCGGCTTCCACGCCTCGGTGGCGAACCTGGCGATCTGGATCCCGGTGGGGCTGCTCTGGTGGAAGATCCTCGGGCTGTGGTGAGCCGTTACGGGATGACGATCTCGCCGATCATCTTCGTCGAGGGCTACGTCAGCCTGAAGGACTGGTGGCGGGTCGGCTTCCACGCGTCGGTGGCGAACTTGGCGATCTGGATCCCGGTGTGGGGCTGCTGTGGTGGAAGATTCTCGGGCTGTGGTGAGCCGTTACGGGACGACGATCTCGCCGATCATCTTCGTCGAGGGCTACGTCAGCCTGAAGGGCTGGTGGCGGGTCGGCTTCCCGCGTCGGTGGCGAACTTGGCGATCTGGATCCCGGTGGGGCTGCTGTGGTGGAAGATTCTCGGACTGTGGTGAGCCGTCGGGCCGGGGGGGAATCATGACGACCGGAAGCACGGCATGGCGGCGGGCGGCGCTCGTGGCGGCGTTGTGGTTCGCGGGGGCGTGCGGTGTCGGCACCCAGCCCGGGCCGGTAGACCTGCTCGTGACGGGCGGGCGGGTCATGGACCCCGAGAGCGGTCTGGACGCGGTCGCCAACGTCGCAGTGCAAGACGGCGTCATCGTCACGGTGGGCGACGAGCGGCCCGAGGCGCGCGAGGTCCTCGACGCGACCGGCCTCGTCGTCGCCCCCGGGTTCGTCGACCTCCACGCCCACGGCCAGGACCCGGTGAGCCAGCGCTACCAGGCCCGGGACGGCGTCACCACCGCGATGGAGCTGGAGATCGGCGTCTATCCCGTCGACACCTGGTACGCCGAGCGCGAGGGGCGGGCGCTGATCAACTACGGGGCGACGGTCAGCCACCAGGGCGCGCGCCGCGAGGCGTTCGGCGCGGTCGTGACGGCGCGCAACGACGAGGGCACCTTCACCCTCGGGCGCGGCGGCGCCTACCTCTACGAGGAGGCCTCCGAGGAGGAGGTGCGCCGGGTCGCCCGCCTGATGCAGGCGGGGCTCGACCAGGGCGCCCTCGGCTTCGGGTTCGGCGTCGCCTACACGCCGGGAGCGAGCCACGAGGAGCTCTGGCGCCTGTTCGCGGCGGCGGCGGAACGCGGGGCGCCGGTGTTCATCCACCTCCGGTCGGCCGGCGCGTTCGCGAGCCGCGAGGCCATCGCGCCGTTCCAGGAGGCCATCGCCAACGCCGCCGCCACCGGCGCCTCGCTGCACATCGTGCACATGAACAGCAGCGCCGGCGAGTCGGCCCCGGCCGCCCTCGAGCTGATGCGGGGGGCGCGGGCGCAGGGGGTCGACGTGACCACCGAGGCCTACCCCTACACGGCCAGCGCGAGCCTCATCGAGTCGGCCCTGTTCGACGGGTGGCGGGGGCGGTCGCCCGACTACTACGCCCGCATGCAGTGGGTCGAGACCGGCGAGCGGCTGACCGAGGAGTCGTTCGGCCGCTACCGCGAGGAGGGCGGCTGGGTCATCACCCACGGCCGCTCCGAGACCACCAACGAGTGGATCGTCGCCCAGCCCGACGTCATCGCGGCCAGCGACGGCATCCCCTTCACCGAGGGCCGCTCCCACCCCCGCGGCGCCGGCACCTTCGCCCGCATCCTCGGCCACTACGTCCGCGACCGCGGCGCCCTGTCGCTGATGGACGCCCTGCGCAAGATGACCCTGCTGCCGGCGCAACGGCTGGAGCAGGTGACCCCGCAAATGGCCGCCAAGGGCCGCGTCCAGGCCGGCGCCGACGCCGACCTCACGCTGTTCGACCCGGAGACGGTCATCGACCGGGCGACCTACGAAGCGCCGGACCGCTACTCGGACGGCATTCCCTACGTCCTCGTGGGCGGGACCTTGGTGGTTCGGGACGGGGAACTGGTGGAGGAGGTCTTCCCGGGTCGGCCAGTTCTCGGGTCGGTGTCCGAGGAGGCTGGGCCGTAGCGTGGGCGCCGAGGGTGGGGAGGAGGCTGGGTCATTTGAGATCGACCAGGCCCACCTTGACCAGGCGATGGCCCACGAGATCGACGACGGCGTGGGCCTGCTCCAGCGGGATGTAGCCAATCAGGGGCTCGTACCGCCCGTCGGTCGGGTCCATGTCGATGAACAGCACCTCGGTCAGGACCGGCCGGAACCGCTCCATGCGCAAGAGGACCGGCCCGCAAATCTCGCCGCTGATGACGGCCTGGTTCGCGACCTGCACGTCGACCGTATCGAGCCGCGTCAGCCCACCGAGGCGATCGCGCCAGGCGTTCGGCAACGTCAGATACGCGGCCCCGGTGTCGACCCGGGCGTCACAACGGATGCTGAAGGTCGCGTCGGTGCCGTTCTCTATCGTAGTTTCGACGTTGATGCGGCCCATGGAGCCCTCCCGCACCAACCAGTGTAGCGCGGAGCTCGGTCCATGGTGGGTGGCTGTGCACACGATGAGCCTCCGGTTGGTCCCGGGGAACCTGTCGCCGTCGGCCGGAGGAGGCTGTCGAGCGCGGAGGCTGGCCGCGGTCCTGGTCGGCGGCTCCTGCTGAATCGGCGGGCTCAGTCCGCGCGCAGCGTCGCAAGGGGGTCGGCCTTCGCCGCGCGGCGTGATGGCACGAGGCAGGCGAGGAGAGTCGCGCCCGCCAGCACGAGGCCCGTCACGGTGAACACGACGGGGTCGGTCGGACTGACGTCGACGAGGAAGCCGGCCACGAGCCGCGTCGCCGCGCCGGCCGCCACGGCGCCGAGGGCGAGGCCGAGCGTCGTGAGGACCAGACCGCGACCGAGGGCGAGCCGGGTGATGGCGGCCGGGGTGGCGCCGAGGGCGGCGCGGATGGCGAACTCCTGCCTGCGCCGGACCACCGCGTGTGACACCACGCCGTAGAGCCCGACGGCGGCGAGAAGCAGGCCGAGCATGCCGAACGAGCCGATGACCGCGACGCCGCCGCGCGCGAGGGCCAGCAGCCCCAACGAGCGCACCACGGTGTCCATGCGGCCGGCCTCCAGTATCGCCAGGGTCGGATCGTGCCGGCGGACCGTCTCCGTGACCATCGGGATCAGGGCGCTCGGCGGTCCGTCCACGTGCACGTGCAGCGTGGCCGACAGCGTGAACCGGGGCCCGAACGGAAAGAGGACGAACGGCGGTTGCTCGAACGGCGACCCCGACATGTGTGCGTCGCGAGCGACCCCGATCACTTCGAACGGTGCGCCGCGCGTCCGGGCGATCCGTCGCCCGACCGCGTCCTGCCCCGGCCAGAGCTGCCGCGCCGCGCGTTCGCTGACGACCGCCACCCGGCGGTCGCTCGCCACGTCTTCCTCGCGAAAACCGCGTCCCTGGAGCACCGGAATGCCAAGGGTGTCGAAGAAGCCGGGGTCGACGTAGTTCACGGCGACCCTCGCCGCGTCGGGCTCCGGCGCGGTGCCGCCGTCCAGGGTGAACACGCGGTTCCAGACCCGGCCCAGCCGCACCGGCGCTCTGTGCGCCCAGCTCGCCGACCTGACGCCGGGCAGGGCCCCGACCTCGTCGGCGATGTCCCGGTACAACGCATCGGCCTGTTCGGGGTCGTACCCCTGCGCGAGCGGATCGACGGACAGCACCAGGAGATCGTCGGTCCTGAAGCCGACGTCGATCGCGCCGGCGTTCCTGCTGCTCTGCACGAAGAGGCCCGCGCAAACCAGCAGCAGCATGGAAACCGCGACCTGGATCGCGACGAGGCCGTTCGTCAGGCGCCTTCCCGGAACGCCCCCGCCGGAGTCGCGGCCGCCGGAGCCGAGGGCGCGCGCGAGCTCGATCCGCGTCGAGCGCAACGCCGGCGCAAGGCCGGCGAGCAGGCCGGCGGCGATTGCGCTCGTCGCCGTGAAGCCGAAGATCCGCCAGTCCACGGGCAGATCGGGCAACGCAATCGCGCGGTTGAGTTCCGTCGCGCCGCGGGCCATCAGGAGATCGGCGCTCCAGAGCGCGGCGAGTCCACCGCCGACGCCACCCACCAGCGCCAGCAGCACGCTCTCGGTGATCAACTGCCGCACGAGCCGCCGCCGTGTCGCACCCAGACCCGCGCGCAGGGCCAGCTCCTGCCGCCGCGCGATGCCGTGGCCGACCAGTAGGGTACCGACGTTGGCGACGGCCACGAGCAGCACGAGCGAGGCCAGGCCCATCACCACGGTCATGAGGGGGGCGGTGTGTCGCGACGCATTGATGAACGGTCTGGCGTCACGCTCGGACACGACATGAAGCTCGCTGTGGCGGCTGGCTTCCGGGTGCTCCGCGGCCAGTGCGTCGGCGAGCACGTCGAGCTGCGCGGCCGCCTCGGCGACGGTCACGCCGGGCCGCAGTCGTCCGGTCAAGTAGAACAGCTCATCGATCCGGTCCGTCAGCAACTCGTCCATCCGTTCCGGTTCGACGAGCGCGCCCTCCGTGGCAGCGACGAACGCCTCGACGGGGGCCAGGCCGTTGGC
>CBDBMY010000008.1:0-741812 GCA_965207675.1 Vicinamibacterales bacterium | reverse complement strand
CCACCAGGCCGGAGTCGTCGGCGATGGCGGGCAGACCGGACGAGGACGCCGCGTAGCGCGCCTTGGCGAGCGCATTCTCGACGAAGGTGGATGCCGTTTCCGGGATCGGGTCTACGCCTAGGTCAGCCTGGGTGACGAGTTCGAGTGCGAGCGGCGTCAGCGCCGCCGACAACTCGCGCACCTTGCCCGCGTTGCCCGTGGCGACAACGACGCGCTTGTTCACGGATCCTCGCGTGGGCGCTCGAAGTACAGCGGTTGCTGGAAGCGCAGCGTCTCGGATCCGTGTCCGGGCAGGTCGATGCTGATTTCGAAGCGCAGGTTCTCGCCCTCGTCGAAGTCGAAAGCCGCCAGGTAGTAGATCGTCCCGGCGTCGTCGATCTCGCGGAAGTCGAGGCGAGTCCGCTGATCAAGGAGATTGCGGAAGCTGCCCTCCACCTTGGCCTTCTCGCCCCGACCGGCGGGACCGATGGCGGTGACGTTGACCAGCCCCTTGTTGCGTCCGCGCACCAGGCCGTAGCGCTCCGCGATCTCGGCGGACAGCAACGAGGCGTTGAACGCGATGTAGTGGACCTGCCAGTCGCCGAAGCGCTCGAACTGGTCGGCCTTGGCGAGACCCAAGGCGAGGACTAGCGTGATTGCTACCGCGCCGGGCCGGTTCATCGATTCGCCCGCCCGAGCCGGTAGAAGGCGATGGTGCCGATCAGGTTGGCGAAGCGGCTGATTCCCCGCCGCACCTTGTAGTGACCGTCGACCACGAAGCGCTCGATGATCGGCAGCCCCTTTTCATTCACCAGCCGCTCGAAATCCCCGAAGGTGCATAGATGGATGTTCGGCGTGTCGTGCCATTGGTGGGCAGGTGCCGGGCGACAGGCATGCGACCCTGGGTCGCCAACTGCAGCCGGCACCGCCAGTGGCCGAAGTTGGGGAAGGTGACCACGCACTCCTGCCCGATGCGGAGCATCTCGTCGATCAGGTCCGCAGGTGCCGCCACCGCCTGCAGGGTCTCGGTCATGACCACCATGTCGAAGCTCGAGTCGGAAAGCGGTCAAGGCCGGCATCGAGATCATGTTCGAGGACGTTGACCTCGGCACGGACGCAGGCGCTGATCTGTTCCGGATCCTTCTCCACACCGTAGCCGTTGACGCCTTTCTCCCGCGCGAGGTAGTGAAGCAGTTCGCCGCCGCCGCAGCCAAGGTCGAGCACCCGGGCACCGGGGTTGATGAGGGCAGCGATGATCTCGAGGTCCGGGCGCATGTGATCAGCCCTTGGATTGGGCGACCGTGTCCAAGTACCCGCCCAGCACGTCGAAATAGCGGTCATTGGGGAGCAGGAAGGAGTCGTGGCCGTTGGGGGCGTCGATGGTGGCGCTGACCACGTCCTTGCGGGCTTCGATCAGGGCGTCGACGATCTCGTTCGAGCGCGCGGGCGGGAAACGCCAGTCCGATGTGAAGGACAGCACGAGGAACTTGGCCGTGGCCCCCGACAGTGCACGCACCAAGTCGCCGTCGAATTCCAACGCGGGGTCGAAATAATCGAGGGCGCGGGTCATCAGCAGGTAGGTGTTGGCGTCGAACCGCTCGGAAAAGGATGTGCCCTGGTAGTGCAGGTAGCTCTCCACCTGGAACTGCACGTCCTGGCCGGACTCGATGTCGCCGGATTTCAGCTCGCGACCGAACTTGACGCCCATGCTGTCGTCGGAGAGGTAGGTGACGTGTCCCACCATCCGCGCCAGCATCAGGCCCCTGCGGGGGATGGCATCGGCTTGGTAGTAGCGCCCGCCGTGGAATTCCGGGTCGGACTGGATGGCCTGGCGGGCGATCTCGTTGAAGGCGATGTTCTGGGCCGAGAGCTTGGCGGCGCCCGCGATCACCAGCGCATGCTCGATGCGGTCCGGGTAGTCGATTGCCCACTGCAGCGCCTGCATGCCGCCGAGACTGCCGCCCACGATGCCGGCGAACCGGTCGATGCCGAGAGCGTCGGCAAGCATCGCCTGGCTCTTCACCCAGTCCTTCACCGTCACCGTCGGGAAGTTCTCCCCGTAGGGTTCGCCCGTGCCGGGATCGACGGTGCGCGGTCCCGTACTGCCGTTGCAGCCACCGAGGTTGTTGAGTGCCACGACAAAGAACTTCGTCGTATCGATGGGCTTGCCCGGCCCGATACAGAGGTCCCACCAGCCGGGCTTGGTGTCGTCCGCGGTGTGGTAGCCGGCCGCATGGTGATCGCCCGACAGCGCATGGCAGACGAGCACCGCATTGCTCTTCGCGGCATTCAGCTCGCCGTAGGTCTCGTACACCAGGTCGAACCGCGGCAGCGTCTCCCGGCATTGCAGGGTGAACGGCTGATCGAAGTGCGCGACCCGGGGTTCGACCAATCCGACCGAGTCGCCGTCCGTCAACCGCACCACAGCCGGCAGGGCAACAGGGCGTTGAGGGCGAAGCTCTGAATCAGGATGAGGACCAGGATGGTGATCATCGGCGACAGATCCAAGCCTCCTAGCGGGGGCAGGATCCGACGGGCGGGTGCCAAGATGGGCTCGGCGATCTCCCGGGCGATGCCGGCCGCCGGGGAATACACGCCCGGCGCGATCCAGCTCATGATGACGGACACGAAGACCGCCACCAGGAAGATGCCGATCACGAGGCCGAGCGTTGCCCTCAGCCCGTCGTTGAGGATGGCGAGGACGTCCATGGGCATTCCCGCCGACCAGACCTGGAGCACCACCGCCACGGTGTGGACGATCCAGGCCGTGGCGAAAGCGGCGATGTCCAGGTTGCGGTAGGGCCGCAGTATCAGGCGAACCGGGTTCAGCACGGGGTCCGTGATGCGGACGACGCCCGACGAGAACGGGTTGTAGAAGCTCGCCCGAGCAGCCTGCAGGATGAAGCGCAGCAGGAACAGCAGCGCGGCCACCCGCAGCACGAAGGTGACTACGAACGTCAGTGGTTCACCCATCTCGTCAAGCTCCCTGCTGTTGTCCGTCCGGTGGCTGGCCGGGCTCGCCCGCAAACTCGCGCGCCAGTTCCCGGGATCGTTGGAACGCGCCCTCGACGGCAGCGTCAAGCAACTCGGGCAGTGACCGCTCGGCAAGTATAGAGAGCGCTCTCTCCGTCGTCCCGCCCGGCGAGGTCACGCGCTTGCGCAGTTCCGCCGGGTCGTCGTCCCGAGCCATCTTCGCAGCGCCGTCGGCCGTCGCCACCACGAGTCGCCGCGCGGTCTCCGGCGCGAGCCCAAGACGCGCACCCGCGGCCTCGAGGGCTTCGATGACCGCGAAGAAGTAGGCTGGTCCGCTGCCCGAAAGCGCCGTGACGACATCCAGATCGGTGTCGGAGTCGAACCATACGACTTCGCCGCCGGCGCCGAGCACGTCCTCGGCGAGACGTCTTTGTCGCGGGGACACGTCGGCATTGGCGACCAGGCCGCTGATGCCCGCACCCACGAGTGCCGGGGTGTTGGGCATGCACCGGACGACGGATCGTCGGTTGCCGAGCCAGCGTTCGAACAGTGGGCTCCGCGCGTTGGTGGTCGGTACGGTGTTAACCTGTGCGGCGCCGGTTCGCTGCCGGGTCGATTCGTCCTGCCGACTGAAGGGAGAGATGACGATGCGTCGAGTTTGTTGGGCCGTGATGGCGGTACTGTTGGTAGTCGGGCCGGGGGCGGCATCCGCCCAGACCGTCGACGCCGGCCGGGGCGAGCTGCCGGTGCACGTCCCGTCGGGCTACGACGCGGCCGCCCCGGCCCCGCTCATCGTGCTGCTGCACGGCTATACCTCGAGCGGCGAGGGCCAGGACACCTACATGCAGGTCAGCGCCCTGAAGGACGCCTACGGCTTCATCATGGTCGCCCCCGACGGCACGCGGGAGGACGGCGGTGACCGGCCCCGCTTCTGGAACGCCTCGGACGCGTGCTGCAACTTCCGCGGCAGCACCGTCGACGACGTCGCCTACCTCGCCGGGCTCATCGACGCGATCAAGGCCGAGTACGCCGTCGACGACAAGCGGGTGTACCTGTTCGGGCACTCGAACGGCGGGTTCATGTCGTACCGCATGGCCCACGAGCACGGGGAGACCATCGCCGCCATCGCCAGCCTCGCCGGCGCCGACCAGAGCCGCCCCGCGCCTCCCGAACCCGTGCACGTGCTGCAGATCCACGGCACCGCCGACACGGCGATACCCTACGAGAGCGGGAGCTTTCGCGACCGCGCCTTGCCCGGCGCGAGGGACAGCGTCGAGAGCTGGGCCGCGCACAACGGCTGCGCGGTGACCGGTGCCGACAGCGGCACCCTCGACCTCGACGGCGGGATCGACGGCCCCGAGACCGACGTCCGCCGCTACACCGACGGCTGCCGCCCTGGCGGGTCGGCCGAGCTCTGGACCATCAACGGCGGCGGGCACGTGCCCGCCCTCTCCGCGCACTTCACCCGGCTCGTCGTCGAGTGGCTGCTGGGGCATCCGAAGCCGTGACGGACGGTGCTCCGCCGACTCTGGCAAGGGCCGACGAGGGGCGGTGCGGACGGGATGACGAGTTCGTCCCCGTCCATGTCGAGCTGGCGTCGGAGCCCGGGCAACAAGCTGGGCTTCGCGCTGCAGCTGTCCTCTGCCCCGGCGCCTTGGGAGAGCCTCGCGGGAGCCTCGCCCGTACCGCCAGGATGTCTCAAGAGTCAGCGTGAAACTCCCCGCGCTGATGGACCGCAAAGTGACAAGGCGGCCGTCAGGATGGTGACGACGAATTTGTTGCGTCGATCCCCCCCCCTGATTTGGGTGGGATTGACAGCCCCACCCGAGGCGCTAGAGTCAGAGGGGTGGGCCAAGAGGACCTGTACGACCGCATCCTGAAAGCCCTGCACGACGTGCCGTTCGACGCGGCCGGTTGGCCTGAAGCCGCCGGCCTCATCGATGCCGCTTGTGGCGTGAAGGGCAACGCCCTCGTGTTTGCCGGCAGGCGTCCGCGGCAGGACGCGGAGCTCTACCTCGCCCAGTTCTGCTTTCGCGGGCAACGCCGGGAGGATTTCGAGAGGCTCTACTTCGGCGACTACTGGTCCCGGGACGAACGCCTCCCGCGCTTGAGGCAACTGCCGGACGGTCGGCTGTTTCACGTCAGTGAGCTCTACACCGAGGCGGAGAGGAGGACGTCGGCGACCTACAACGAAGTGATGCCGCTCACCAGCTCCCAGGACAGCCTGAACGTGCGTCTGGACGGACCCGGCGGAACGCAGGTGGTGTGGGCGCTCGCCGATCCCGTCGACGCCGGGGGTTGGGGAACCGTTCGGACCCGGATGGTCGAGCGGCTTCTGCCCCACGTGCGGCAGTGCATGGTGGTCCGGCACGCACTGAACGAAGCCGGAGCGCTCGGGGAGTCGCTGACGGGGCTGCTGGCCGTCGGGGGGATCGGGGTCATCCACCTGGATCGGTCGGGACTGATCGTCGCGGCCAACGACCGCGCGATCGAGTTGCTGCGACGACCCCGCGGGTTGACCGACCGGGACGGTGACCTGCGCGCGGTCGAGCCCGCCGAGGACGCGAAGCTGCAACAACTGTTGGACCGCGCCGCGTCGCATTTCAGCGGACGGGGTGTCGCCGGCTCGATGACGGTCGGTGGGCCGTTCGATTCGCCGCGGCTCGTGCTGCACGTCAGCCCCGTGAACGGTCTGTTGGAGGGCTTTCGCATGCGGAGTGCAGGCGCCATGGTTCTGCTCGTCGACCCGGCGCACACGCCGCACATCGACGCGGACATCGTGGCCTCGGCACTGGGTCTGACGCCCACGGAGAGTGCCATCGCGGTGATGTTGGCCACCGGCTACAGCGTCCGCGAGATCGCCGACGCCATGAGCCGAACCGGCGACACGGTCCGTTGGCACCTGAAGCACATCTTCGCCAAGCAACGCGTTCGCCGGCAGGCAGACGTGGTGCGATTGGTGTTGTCGGTGTCGGGCGTGACAACGTCACGGCGCTGATTGGCGGAGAGCGTGCTCGGCCGGCGGGAGTTGGCGCGGCGCCGACCGGCTGTGGCCACGATCCCGAGACGGGCAACGAGTAACAGATTCCGGATTCCAGGCGGGGTCGCCTGCGTCGCCGAGCGTGGTGTCGTCCAGGGGTACCGCCCTCGTTCCTGTCTCGCGAAGTCGCGGGGTGGTCGGGTGAATCGGCACCGGCCCGCCTGTCGTGTTCCCCGCTGAAAGGAGCGGTTCATGAGCGACGCCCGACGAGGGCCGACGTCGGATTCCCGGCTGCGCTATGCCGTCGACGAAACGCCCTCGGACGGGTTGACCCTCGGGCTCAGCCTGCAGGTCGTAACCCTCGTCCTGACCGGCATCATCCTCGTCCCCATCATCGTCCTCAACGCCGCCGACTACCCCGAAGGGGTGGAGTGGGCGGTGTTCGCGGCCCTCCTGGTCAGCGGCACCGCGACCATCCTGCAGGCTCGGCCCGCGGGCCCCATCGGGGCCGGCTATCCCCTCTACATGGGCACGTCGGGCGCGTTCATCGGCGTCTCGGCGGCGGCGGTGGCGGCGGGCGGCCTGTCGCTGCTCGCGACCCTCGTCGTCGCCTCGTCGCTGGTGCAGTTCTTCTTCTCCGCGCGGCTGTCGTTCTTCCGCCGGCTCATCACGCCCACGGTCGGCGGCACCGTCATCATGCTGCTCGCCGTCAACGTGTTCCCCATCACCACGGACATGCTGTCGGAGGTCCCCCCCGGCGTCGACCCCGCGTCGCCGAGCGGGCCGCTGGTCGCCTTCGTGTCGTTCGCGACCATCCTCCTGGTGTCGCTGTACGCGCACGGCGCGGCCCGCCTGTGGGCGCCCCTCTTCGGCATCGTGGTGGGCACCGCCGTCGCCGTCCCGACCGGCATGCTCGACTGGACGCCGCTCGTCGACGCCGCCTGGTTCGGCCTGCCCCGAAGCGGCTGGCCCGGCCTGGACCTCTCGTTCGACGGCCGGTTCTTCGGCCTCCTCGTCCCGTTCGTCATCGTCACCGTCATCGGGGCCATCGAGACCTACGGCGACGCCATCGCGATACAGCGCGTCTCGCACCGCACCGCGGTGCCGGTCGACTTCAAGGTCGTCCAGCGGGCGCTGAACGCGGACGGCGTGGGCAACCTGCTCTCCGGCCTCGCCGGCACCGTGCCCAACACCACCTACTCGAGCAGCATCTCCATCGCCGACCTGACCGGCGTCGCGGCGCGGCGGGTGGCCCTCTGGGGCGGCATCATGATCGTCCTCACCGCCTTCGTGCCCAAGCTGCCGGCGCTGCTGCAGGTCGTTCCCAGCCCCGTCGCCGGCGCGTACATCTTCATCTTCGTCGTGCTGCTGTTCCGCCAGGGGGTACGGCTGGTCACCACCGGCGGGTTCGGCTACGAACGCGGCCTCGTCGTGTGCATCTCGTTCTGGGTGGGCCTCGGCTTCCAGTACGGCGCCATCTTCCCCGACCACGTGCCCGACTGGTCCCGCGGCATCCTCGACAACGGCATGGCCGCCGGGGGCCTCGTGGCCATGGTCCTGACCCTGCTGGTGTCGCTCAAGCAGCGGTCCCATCGCGACGTGCTGGAGCCGAGCGTGCGGTCGCTCCCGAAGCTGCGCGCCGCCCTCGACCGTGCCGCGGAACGCGCCGGCTGGGACGAGCTGGCCGTCAACCGCCTGCAGCTCGCCGGCGAGGAGGCGTTCCTGTACCTGCTCGAGCGCCAGGAGGAGTCGAAGCCGCAACCCGTCCGCGTTTCGGTGCGGCCGGTCGACGACGTACTCCAGATCGAGCTCGTCGCCGGTCCCGACGACGTCAACCTGGAGGACCGCCTCGGCAAGCTGGACGAGGACCACGAGATCGTCAGGGACGTCGGACCGCGCATCCTCCGCCACGTGGCGAAGGAGGTGAAGCACGAGCAGTTCTACGACCTCGACGTGCTCACGGTGACCGTGGATACCCGGGCGCTCGTGTGAGGCGTCCAGGGAACCCCGCATCTGTTGGGGGAATCCGCGGTCTGTGCGGGTCGGAACGGGTCGGAAACGGCCGGCAGAACGCGAAACGCGGCGGCGACCCGGCATCCTGCCGTGTCCGGGCAGCGCGGCGTGCCCCCAGGCGGAGGCAAAAACGGTCGGTCATGCCCCCCGAAGCCTGCCGGATCGACGGCAGCCTCCGCGTCCGTTTCCACCATGCGACACCTGTCCCCCCCGTTTGGGAGGGGCGCCGAGTCCCGCTCGGGTGCTAGATTGGGCGCCCGACTCTGGCGCCGCGATGCCATGCGCGTCGAGGCGGCCCGTGCCGGGTGGCCGCGTCACGGGCCTGTGAGGATCTGTAGGACCGAATCGTCGGGTTGCTGCACGAGGCTGCGTTCGACGACGCCGGCTGGCCGGATACCGCGGCCCCGATCGCGGCGGCCACACGCCGGAAGGAGACCACGGTCCGCTGGTACCTGGAGGCACCTGGGGCGGATCTTCGCGGAAGCGGCGCGCCTCCCGGCAGGCGGGCGTGGTGCGGCTGGTGCTGTCGCTGCCGGACGTTGCGCCGCTGCACCGAGCGATTCGTGAGATGGACCAGGATGTCCTGCAGGGTAGGGTGTTCGTTGTCGGTGAAGGCAGCCGTCGGCGCCGTGGCCGCCGTGCTCGGCGTGGTCGTCTCGGCTCAGGAAGTGCCGAGGACGCCATGGGGCGATCCCGATCTGCAGGGAATCTGGGTCGGTTCGACCCTCACACCCCTGGAACGACCGTCCGAGCACCGGGGACGGGCGTTCCTGACGGAAGACGAAGTCGCCGCGCTTGAGACAGTCGCGATCGCCGAGAAGGAACGCCGGTCGAATCGGCCGGCGGAGCGGGCGCCGGCGGGAGGGGACGTCGACTACCGGCCCGACGGCAGCCTCGGCGCCGATGCGTTCTGGTTCGACGAAGGCACCGCCTGGGTGCCGAGCGGGCGCACGTCGCTGATCGTCGACCCGCCCGACGGCCGAATCCCCTACACGCCGACGGCGCGTGACGGCGAGCGGCCGTACGGGACCGGCCCCTGGGACTCGCACCTCGACCTCGACACCGGCGAGCGATGCTTCAGTGACGGGCTGTCGCAGATCTGGTTCGGCGACAACCCGAACCATCAGATCCTCCAGACGCCGACCGACGTGGTGATCGTGCACGAGATGTACCGGCAGCGCCGAATCATCCCGATCGACGGCCTCCCGCGGACCGGCATCGCGCAGTGGAACGGCGAAGCGCGCGGCCGGTGGGAAGGGAGCACGCTGGTGGTCGAGAGCCGTTACTTCCCCGATCGGTCGCCCGACCGGTTCCGCCACGTCTGGCGCGCGCCGACCGCGTCTCTGCATCTGGTCGAGCGCTTCACGCCGGTCGCCGCCGGCCGGATCGACTACGAGGCGACGATCGCCGACCCCGCCCGCTTCACCCGGCCCTGGACCGTCCGCTTCCCGTTGTCCGCGGACGCGGCGGCGCAGGGGGTGACGCCGGGCCCCCTCTTTGAGTTCGCTTGCCACGAGGGGAACTACGCGCTCCCGAACGTGCTGCTCGGCGCTCGCGCGCAGGAGGCGGCCTCACTGGTCGGTGTTTCACACGAACCGTGAGCGCTCTCGAAGCAGCAGAACGGCCGGGCTCTCGCCCCGCTTCGAGAACCCACGTGCCCGGGGCGGACTCCAGGACTGCTCCGCCAATCGGCGGTCGGTGCGAGTCGGAACGGGATCGGCCAGCCGGCGCGCCCCGCCTGGGCATGTTCTCGACGCGGGTCTCGGCGTTCGCGGCGAAGGCGGGCCTCGTCGGCGGCCCGGTCCTGTTCTTCCTGACGGTCTTCTCGTTCGACGATCCCGTGCAATCGTTCCTGCAGGGCGTGTTGGGCACGAACGACGAGATCCACTTCCTGCATTTCCTCGCGATCGTCTTCGTGGTGGTTGCCGCGTTCATGCTGGTCTCCGCCAGGCTCCGGCCCGCCCGAGGCCCCGACGCGGAGCCCGGCGCGGCGCCGGTGGACATGACGCCCTGGAAGCACGCGAAAGCGATGGCGGTCTTCGTGAGCGTCTGCTCGATCGGCTGCTATCTGCTGCTCGCGCAGTGAACGCCGTGCGCCCGGTGCGCCGTCAGCCGCCGGGCGGGGCCGGCCGGTGGCCCCAGCCCCGCACCCGTTCGGTCAGCGTCGCGAGCCAGTTGCGCACCTGGGTGAAGACGAGAGATTCGTCGTGGACGCGCCGCCCTCTATATGCTCCCCTCGTCGCGCCTTGCCACGCGGGCGCCTCACCGCTCTCGGTGCCACGCGGAATCTCACCACGGGCTGCCATACTTGACGGTTGGCCGAACGCCTCCGCCGGCGGGACGGCTCGTCGGCACGTCGATCCGTAGAACCTCCAGCGACATGGGGTCAAAGCCCTCCACGAAACCCTCGTTGAACGATCGCCCTCTACTGCCCTTGGCGGCCCGTCAGTCGTCGAGCGCCGAGACGGCGGCTCGCACTTCCATCATGTCCACCGCCGCGATGACCGTCGTCCCGGGCGTCAACGCCCGGGTGCTGTAGATCGGCGCCGGACGCCCGGCCGCGACGTACACCTCCAGGAGCGCCGTGCGCAGCTCTGCGAGGTGAACTCGCTTGATCGGCGTTACCCCTGGGACCAGTACCGGGTCCGTCCACCCCGACCCCGGCAGGCCGGCGCCCATGCGGAGGGCGTCCACCCGCGCCCGCAGCTCCAGGAAGTGAATAGCCCGCACCGGTGTCACCCCGCGGTCGATCGGATGGTCCGTGAACTCGGTCGGCGACGCCTGGAACACCGTCACCCGCTCGCCCG
The DNA here is from genome assembly GCA_965207675.1 of Vicinamibacterales bacterium. Lineage (GTDB taxonomy): Bacteria > Acidobacteriota > Vicinamibacteria > Vicinamibacterales > UBA8438 > JAJEEA01. Next base: position 731,060 of record CBDBMY010000008.1, on the reverse strand, counting down.
CCACCACCAGGGAGCCCGTTCGCGGGCCGCCCGCGTTGCCCGCCAGCGCCCAGGTCACCGTTCCCGAGCCCGTGCCGGCGGCTCCCGACGTCACTGCCAGGAAGACCGACTCGCTCGCCGCCGTCCACGCGCAGGTGGAGCTGGTCGTCACCCGCACCTCGCCCGTGCCCGCCGGCCACAGGACGTCCCGGTGCGACGGCGTCACCGTGTACGCGCAGGGCACCTGGGCGGGCACCAAGCTGCTGCGTGCCCCCTCGCCGCGGTCCACCTGGTACTCGTAGGCCTCCAACTCGGTCTCGAGGCCCTTGTCGCCCTGATCCTCCATCCACGCCCGGAGTCGTTCGAGCAGGTCGGCGACGTGTTGACCATGCTCCTCCGCATCGGCGAGGTTGATCGTCTCGTGCGGATCCTCCTGCAGGTCGTAGAACTCGAACTCCGGCCGCCTCTCGTAGCGCTCGACGAGCGTCCTGGCGTAAGCGTCCGTCTCGGCGCGTGCGCGCCAGGAAAAGTAGAAGCCGACATGATCCCTCTCGGTAAACTGGTTCGTGACGCGGTTCTCGTGCGCCAGATTCCAGATCAGCTTGTAGCGCCGGTCGCGGATCGAACGAATCGGATAGGGATCCAGATTGGCGACCTGGCCGGTATTCGTGTGGATGCCGTAGACGACGTCCCGGTGGCCCGGGCCTGGTTCGAGCAACAGGTGCAGAAAGCTCCTGCCCTCGATTGCCGGCGCCGGCTCTCCGCCCGCGGCTTCGATCCAGGTAGGCAGCAGGTCGTTGATCTGCACCAGGGCGTCCGTGGTGCGGCCGGCCGGAATCCGGTCGCCCCAGCGCGCGATCAACGACCCGCGGACGCCTGCTTCGTACAGCGTCGCCTTGACCAGGGGGGCGGCCATCCCCTGCTCGTTGTAGAACATCGTCAACGTGTCGTCCGCCACGCCGTTGTTCTCGAGGATTCGGAGCACGCTGCCGAACTCATCGTCCAGATAGGTGATCTCGGCGTAGTAGCGACTCAGGGCGTCGCGGGTCTCCGGCGTGTCCACGAAGTTCGGGGGCAGCTCGAGCGACGCCGGATCGTAGCGCGACGCATCGCCGTGCCGCCAAGGCCGGTGGGGCTGGGGCGAGGCAACGATCAGGGCGAACGGTTGACTCGTGCTGCGGGTGATGAATCTTCTTATGGCGTCCAGGTCGGGGTGGCCCCACGACAGTCTTTCGAACCGATAGACGGAATCCGGCGCGACGTGCGACTTGCCGGCCAGACCGACGCGGTAGCCGAGGGCTCTCAGGTAGTGGACCATGCTCTTCGTGCCGAGCCTGGCCTTGGCGTGGTTCGGGTAGGCGCCGCTGCGCACGGGGTACTGCCCGTTGTAGAGCATGTGACGCGTGGGCGAGCACATGGCGGTGGCCGTGAACACGTGCGTGAACGTCGTGCCTTCCTCGGCAAGCCGATCCAGGGTCGGCGTATGCACGGCGGCGTTGCCGAAAGTGTTCGCGTCCCGCCAGGTCATGTCGTCCGCCATGTAGAGCAGGATGTTCGGGTTCCCCTCGTCTACCTCCGTGTCCTCCACCGGGAGCCCCGGCGGACCCTGCACTGCCGCCGACACCGCCGCCGACAGCATCCGCCCGTCCGGCGTGCACACCGCCGACGACGCCGCGCAGTCGCTCGCCGACGCCGAGAGCGTCAGCGTCACCGCGCCGTTTCCCGACGGGCGCACCGGGAAGCTGTAGAGGTCGCGCCCGTTGCCCACCCGCTCGACGTAGCCCCGTCGGGCTCCCGTCAGCGTCAGCGCGGACCCCACCTTGCGACCCGATCCGGACGCAAGCTCCTCGCTGAACGCCAGCCTCACCGTGAAGCTCGTCGAGCCGTCGTGCTCCGCCGGCACGTCCTGAAACACCGCCGTCAGCGGCGCCAGCGTCTCCGCCGGCGGACCCGACACCGTTTCCGACACTGCCTGCGACAGCATGCGTCCGTCCGGGGCGCAGACGGCTCCCTCCGCCTCGCAGTCCGTCGTCTCCGGCAGCGTGATCACCACATCGGCGCGCGAATCGGGCTCGACCTCGATGGTCCAGCGTTCGTTGCTGCCCTCCACGTGCCGAAGCGCCCGCTTCACGTCCCCGCTCGTCACCTCGAAGGCCGAGTCCCGCAGCGTCCTGAAGCTCAGGTCCCCGACATCCTCGCTGAATGCCAGTGTGAACCTGAACCGGCCCTCGCCGTCGTGCTCCGCCGGCACGTCCTGAAACACCGCCGTCAGCGGCGCCAGCGTCTCCGCCGGCGGACCCGACACCGTTTCCGACACTGCCTGCGACAGCATGCGTCCGTCCGGGGCGCAGACGGCTCCCTCCGGCTCGCAGTCCGTCGTCTCCGGCAGCGTGATCACCACATCGACGCGCGAATCGGGCTCGACCTCGATGGTCCAGCGTTCGTTGCTGCCCTCCACGTGCCGAAGCGCCCGCTTCACGTCCCCGCCCGTCACCTCGAAGGCCGAGTCCCGCAGCGTCCTGAAGCTCAGGTCCCCGACATCCTCGCTGAATGCCAGTGTGAACGTGAACCGGCTCTCGCCGTCGTGCTCCGCCGGTACGTCCGAGAACGCTGCGGTCAAGGCGCCCGATGCACTCGTCGGCGCCCCCTCCGTGTTCCGGATGGTCCCCACCGCCGTGCCGTCGCCGATATCCGCACCCGAGGCGCCGCTCAGCTCGAGGTTCACCGTCTCGCCGTCGTCCTCCACGTTGTCGTCGATGATGGGCACCGACATGGTCATGGTCGTCTCACCCGGCGCGAAGGTGAGCTCACCGCTGGTCGCTTCGTAGTCCGACCCGGCGGTCGCCGTGCCGTCCGAGGTCGTATAGGCCACCGTCACCGTGTCCGATGCCGCCGGCGACAGCTTCACCACGAAGTCCAGCGACGCGTCGTCGCCCTCGGTCGCCTCCGCATCTCTCACCGACAGCCGCGCGTTGCGGACCCTGGCGCTCAGGGTGACGAACCGGCCGTCGAGCAGGTCGAAGCCGCGGGGGCGGCGCCAACGGTAAGAACCGCGTACAACGGTCCTCCCGCTGGCGGCTTCGAAGCTCGTCCCCCCGATGTTGAAGACCGTGCCGTCCGGCAGAAGCGCTAGCGCGGCGAAGACGAGCAGCAGCGCGGCGGCGAGGGGGCGCGGCGCGAGCCGATCCACGGTCCCCGGCTCCGAGGAAGTCGCCGTTCGGCAGCACGAGGTCAGCATGGTTCGCGCGGGGGACTCTAGCATAGAGGAGGGCCAGCCGAGAACAGCCTTGGTCAGTGCCAATCCAAGAGCAGAACGATTGGCGCGGTACTAATTGGGGATAACATGGCAGTACATTTCCGGCAAATGATGGCCGGCACTCTGATGAGAGTGCCAATCTTGGTACTGAGAGAGAGGGCGGCGCCGCTGTATAGAGAGGGGAAGGGCGGCATCGACGGCGACGTCCCCAGGCTGCGGGCGGAAATGTGGATGGAGCGGAACGGGCGGTCTGCGGGCAGCGTACAGGTCGCGTATCGGGCGGTCTGTGCGCCAAGTTCAATCGCCGACACGGAGAGGAGCAGCGTGAGCGCGATCGATACGTTCGGAAGAAACGGTCTCATCTCGATAACTCCATCGCCCGCGCGGTGGGCGCCGCCGCCTCGTCGCTCTCGACGGTAGCGGGTGGAGCCACCGAAGGGCGTGCCCAGGGGGTCGATGCACTGGCCGAGTGCCAACGGGCTTGCCCTAGTGTATTATCCCGTCCGGGACACCGAACCGTCTGGAGCGACGAAATCGACCCGCGCGCCGGGGGGCCGGAGTGTTGCGCGCCCGACCAGCGAGTGCGGGACCTCCGTGGGGCATCAGCCCCAAGTGGCCGGGAGACGACAGCGGGAACGGCGAACGGCGGCGTCGCCCCGGCAACTCCCGGCAACCGTCTCGACGGCGAGGTCGCCCACGGGCCCCCCGTGGGAAGTCGCCGTCACCTGCGGCGCGCTACGCGGCCGCGGATGACGGGCAATGAGCTCGGCCTACAGGGAACCGCACGACAGCCTTGCGCGGCCGGCCCGGGATGCGGGCGTCGCCGAGGCAACCGGCCCGTTTCGAGGAGCGCCGTGTGGCCAGAGTGGATTGTGACTTGCTGATCATGGGAAACGGCATCGTGGGCAACCTCGCGGCTGCCTGGTTCGCCCGACACATGCCCGCCCTGCACGTCAACGTCGCAGGGCCGGCGACTCGGACTCTGCCCGTCGTGGGCGAATCGCTGGTCGAGTTCAGCACGCAGCTCCTCCAGGAAATCGGTCTTGGACGGCATCTCGTCGAGGAACAGCTTCCCAAGTATGGCCTCACGTTCTACTACAAGCTGGACCCCACGGCTCGCGCGGACCCGCGCTACGTCGTGGACGCCGTCCCCACCAATCCCCCGCTGCCGTCGTTTCTCGTAAACCGGTTCACCCTGGACGCCGCGCTGCGGCAACTCAATCACGACAACGGCGTCGAGCACGTCGACGGCAGGGTGGTACGGGTCGAGCTGGGCTCGGGCGCGCGACACAGGGTCACGGTGCGGGACGACGACGGGAGGGAGCTGAGGCACACGGCCCGCTGGGTGATAGACGCGACGGGACGGCGCCGATTGCTGGCGCGCCAACTGCATCTCGGGGACAGCGTAACGCACCAGCGCAGCTCTTTCTGGTTCCGCCTGGCCGACTTCGACGCGTCCATTCTCGACCGCATCGACGCCGTCACGGACGATGCTCCCCGCCCTGACGCGTACTATGCCGCGCATCACTTCTTCGGGCGCGGCAACTGGATCTGGTTGATACCGGTGCGGGCGGAGACGGGCAGGCGGATGATGAGCGTCGGGCTGACGTGCCGGCCGGACCTGTTTCCCGAGCCCGTGACGTCCATACCGGAGTTCCTCGACCGGGTGGCAGGTGAGCATCCCATCCTGGGAGACCTGGTCCGGAGTGGCTGGGTCGTCGACACCAACCTGTACCAGAACTACATGTACCGCACCCGGCGGCGATACTCTTCCCGGGGGTGGTTCCTTGTCGGGGACGCCGCGGATACGGTGGATCCTCTGTACAGCACGGGGCTTGCACTGGCGACCATGGGGATTCAGCAGGTGGGGGCCGTCATTCGTCGCGACCTGGCCGGCAGCTTGACCGAGGGCTTCGCCGGCAGGCTCGACCGGGCCTACGCCGGCTTCCAGGAGCTGGGGGAACGGCAGGTCGCCAGGCTGTACGACGTCATGCAGGCCGGCTATCAGTGCCGCCTGCGCATGCACCTCCAGGTCGTCGGTTTCTTTCACATGGCGCTGCCGCTGCTGCTCAACGGGTACCACGCCGATGAGGTCGGGGCGGCGATGATGGCCCGTCTGGGACGGCCCGCCCACGGGCTGGACCGGCAGCTGAGCGATTTCGAGCCGCTCATTGCCCGGGTGGCCTCGCGACGGGCCGCTCGATCGGCGGGCGCCGACGTGCGGGTGCAGTCTGCCTTCGCGCTCAACCACTCGTGGTTCGAGCACTGCCGCGACGACGAGATCCCGCGTTCGTTGTTCCGGATGTTCCGCCACCTCGTCGCCCTGCGCTTGGCGCTCATGTGGACGGCGGGAGTGCGGTCGTGGCTCGACCCGGTTCAGTGGGGCGGGCTGCTGCGGTCCGTCGGCTGGGGCCTGGCGGTCGGGGCGTTCGGACGACGCAGTCTCAAGCGAAGCAGGCTGACCCGGTGGCTGTTCGCGTCCGGTCGGAGCTCCGTCCGCGCGCGTGGCGCGTCCGGCGCCCCGACGCGGGCGGAGTTCACCTGATGGCGACTGGCGTCGAGGCTCGCGAGCTGCTCCCGGTAGCGGTGCTCGGCGCCCCGACGCGGGCGGAGCTCACCTGATGGCGACAGGGTCCAACCAGCCCTGGCCGCGTATCGCGTCGCTCGCGACCGCGGTGCCGCCCCACCGGGTCTCCCAGGGCGAGGCGATGGCGTTCTTCCAGCGGTCCTTCGACATTCCGCCGGCCACGCGGGGCCGTCTGAAGCAGCTCTTTCTGAACGCCGATATCGAGACGCGGTACGCCGCGGCTCCCGTCGATTGGTACGAGCGGGATCACAGCTTCGAGGTGAAGAACAACCTGTACATTGACAAGGCGGTCGACCTCCTCAAGCAGGTGACCCTCGACAGCCTGACCGTCGCCGGCCGGACGTGCGGCGACGTCGACACGCTCGTCACCGTCTCGTCGACGGGCGTCGCCGTGCCCACGCTGGATGTCCGGCTGATGGAGGAGCTGCCCTTTCGGCGCAACGTGCAGCGCCTGCCGCTGTTCGGCCTGGGATGCGCGGGCGGAGCCCTGGGGCTGGCGCGCGCCGCCGCCTGGGCGCGCGCCCAGCCCGGCAGCTGCATCCTGTTCCTGGTCGTCGAGCTCTGCACCCTCACGTTCTGCCGCGGCGACCGGATGACCGCGAACGTCGTCGCCACGGCTCTCTTCGGCGACGGCGCGGCGGGCGCGGTGCTGACGACTGACGGGCCGGGGCCCGTGGTCAGGGCCTGGGGCGAGCACACCTGGCCCCACAGCCTCGACGTCATGGGCTGGTACGTCACGAAGAACGGGCTGGAGGTGCGGCTGTCGCGCGGCGTTCCCGATGTCGCCCGACACCGGGTGAGGCGCGTCACCGACGAGTTTCTCGCTTCCGTCGGTCTGGAGCTCGCGGACGTCGACGACTTCATCTGCCACCCCGGCGGGACCAGGGTGCTGGACGCGCTCGAAGGCGCCTTCGGCCTCCCGTCGGGCGGCCTCGCGGCGTCGCGGGAGATTCTCCGCGACTACGGCAACATGTCGGCCGCCACCGTGCTCTTCATCCTGAAGCGCGCCCTCGTGACCGGGGCCGCCGACAACGGGCGGCAGGATGGGGCACGCCGGTATCTGATGACCGGGCTGGGTCCCGGCTTCTCGATCGGGTACCTGGTGTTGGAGTCGGCCTGATGCCCGCCTCGTACGTCATCCTTGGCTTCCTCGTCGTTCAACGACTGGCCGAGCTGGGCTTCGCCCGCCGCAACCGCCGGGCGCTCCTGGCGCGGGGCGCCGTTGAAGTCGGCCAAGGGCACTACCCGGCGATGGTCGGCCTGCACGCCGGCTGGTTGCTGGCGCTGGCCGCCACGATCGATCCCGGGACCGCGGTGTCGTTGCCGTTGCTCGCCGTCTTTGTACTGCTGCAGTGCGGGCGCGTATGGGTGATCGCCACGTTGGGGTCGCGCTGGACGACGCGCGTCGTGGTGCTGCCGGGCGCCGCGCCCATCCGCAGCGGCCCGTACCGGTTCCTCAGGCATCCCAACTACGTCATCGTGTGCGGCGAAATGGCCGTGGTGCCGCTGATGTTCGGCGCCTGGATCCTGGCCGCAACGGCCTCCGCGCTGAACCTGCTGGTGCTCCGCGCACGGCTGCAGGTCGAGAACGAGGCGCTCGAGGAGCTCGGCGGCGGCCAGGACCGCTCACACCCGAACGCCGCGGTGCATCGAGTGACTGACCGGGAGCGCGGGTGATGCTGCTTGCCGCCGAAGAGCTCCTGCTGTTTCTCCTGGACGAGCAACACGGCACGCTCCTCCTGATGACCGAACGCACGGAGCATCTGGTTCTCGCGGGCGCCGTGTTGATGGACCTGCAGTTGGCGAATCGCATCGACACCGACCTGGACAACCTGACGCCGGTCAATCCAACGCCCCTCGGCGACGACGTGCTCGACCCCACGCTGACCGAGATCGCCGGCGCGGAGGAGACGCACGATGCGCTGTACTGGGTGGAACGCACGGCCCGGCGGGGGCGCGAGATCCGCGAGCGCGCGATTGCCCGGCTGGTCTCGCGGGGCATTCTCCGCGAGCCCGGCGACGACACGTTCCTGTCGCTGACGCCGGAGGTGGCGCATGCGCGGCGCTATCCATCGACGAACGGAGCGGCGCCGGAGCACGTCAGGCTTCGCATCATGCGGGTCCTCTTCAGCGACGATATCCCGGACCCCGCGGACATCGTGATCATCAGCCTGGTGGACGCCTGCGACGTCTGGCGAAAGCTCCTCACGGCAGAGGAGCTCGCCAGGGCGCGAAAGCGGATCGAGCTCGTCAGCCGCCTGGACCTGATCGGGCGGGCCGTCGCGACGCTCGTGCGAATCGTGCGACCGACGGCGCGCGCCGCGCGCGACCGCGCCGCCGGTCTGCCGCTGGCCCGCGGTTTGCCGCTGGTGGGCAGCACTCTTTCCGTGGCGCGGGACCCGAGGACGTTCTTCGTTCAGGAGTACCTGCGCGTCGGGCCTGTCTTCAGGGTCAAGACGTTGACGCGCAGCTTCGTCGCGATGGCCGGACAGGAAGCCAACCTGTTCGTGTCTCGCTCGGAGCGCATGCACCTGCATACCTCCGACATGTGGGACCCGCTCTGTGCGGAGCTCGGCGCCTCGCGCTTCGTGCTGAACATGGACGGCAAGGACCACGTCCGGATGCGGCGCGAGACCGCGGACGGGTTCTCCCGGCAGCTCATCGAATCGGAGATCCCCGAAGCGGTACAGGTCATCCGGCGTTCCTTGGCCGAGATGCCGCGGGACGCGCCGGTGCCGGGACTGCCCGCCATGCTCCGTCTGGTCGGCGAGACCACGAGCGCGATCGTCGCCCAGTCGTCGACCGGGGAGTACATCGACGACGTGCGCCTGGTCCTGAGAGAGGCCGTGACCCGCGGCTTCCTGCACACGCCCCGGCTGCCGAGAACGCCTCGGCTGCGACGCGCTCTTCGCCGTGCCGCAGAGCTGTCGGACAGGTGGTTGACGAGACACCAGTTGAGGAAGCACGCCCGCAAGCCCAACGCGATCGACCACATGCTCGCACTGCACCGCGCCGATCCGACGTTCCTCCCCGAGTGCGACCTGCCGCTCACGGCGCTCCTGCCCCTGTTCGCCGGCGTCGAGACGGTGGGGAGCATCGGCGCCTGCATGCTCTACGCGGTGCTGAAGAACCCCGAGTTGCGGGAACGGGCGCAGGCCGAGGCGGATGCCCTGTTCGCCGGCGGCACGCCGGACGCGGCGCAGGTGCGCGAGCTGGACGTGCTGTACCGGATCATGCTGGAGGCGCTGCGCATGTATACGCCGGTCCCGGGGATTCAACGCAAGGTGACCACTTCGTTCGACTTCGCCGGTCACCGGATTCCCGCGGGCGAAGATCTGTTCCTCGCCTTCTTCGTCACGCATGACCTGCCGGAGCACTTCCCCGGTCCGCAGCGGTTCGACATGGACCGGTACCTTCCGGGGCGTGACGAACACAAGCGGCCCGGCGTGTTCGTGCCCTTCGGCGTCGGCGTGCACCACTGCGCCGGCCGCGGGTTCGCCGAAACGCAACTGCCGTTGATTGTCGCGACCCTGCTGCACGAGGTCGACATGGAGCTGGTTCCGCCGACCTATGAGCTGAAGACGGACCGTTGGGTTCTCTTTCCCTCCTTCGTTCCGGACAAGCGGTTCAGGATCAGAATGAGAAGCCGGCGTGACTGAGGGGCGCGCCGGCGCCGCCCAAACCGGGTTCGTCATGGTCAATTCAGCGGGGGCTGAGCCTCCCTCTGGGCCGGCATCGAGCCCCTGACTTCGCGCGCTTTTGCGAGGGCCGCCTCCAGGGACCCAACGAGCTCCTTCGCGGGCCCCGGTTGGCTGTCCGTCGCAGTCTCCGCCCAATCGATCATGGCGGAGATGATCGTTTGCAGCGCTTCGCACAGAACGGGAAACGGCTGCCGAGCCGCCGAAATCTCAGGTTCCTCGTGGAGAATCGGCTCGAGACGCTCAACGACACGAGATAGCTCCCGTACAGCGGCCGCGAGGCGATCGCCACCGGAGTCCACTGACCCTTCACTTCCGAGGGGCGACACACCTCCCGACCCCGCTACGGCTCCGAGCCCTGAAGCTGCTTCGGATTCGGCTGGCACCTCGGGCTTCGGCCCGGAGGGCAGCACCTTCAAGGCGTGAGAAATGCTCCGCAAATGCGACACGTGTCGCATTTGCGGGTACGCCTCATGGAGAGCCATCAGTCTCTGGGCACTTCGAGGGGTCAGACCGACCCTGTTCTCGATCCATGGGATCCACTGACCGTGGCGAACCTGGCTCTTTGCTTCGCGTAGCTCGCGCCCGAGCTTCCACGCCTCCTCCACCGTGCGTTTGTAGGAGGTCTCGAGCTTCGCCGCCTGCTCCTTGACCCGCTGCTCCAGCTCCGCCTCGATGCCGAAACCGTCCGCGACGACAGAAACCTGGCCCTCGCCGGGTGCTGCCATGTTCATACCTCCCGTGGCGCGCCCGTTCAGGGAAATCGCGCTGCTTCGCCGCCCATCGCGAACCACCGCCTCGATTGCGGAACGGAGACGCGGGCTCGGGTGTCGGTCAGGGATCCATGCTGGTCTTGACGCGCGTTCGACGCCGCTGTGGCCCGGCAGGCTCCGGATCGGCGCGGGCGGCAGGTCATCCAACGGCGGCGGCCGGAATTATACATTTGTTTTTCGCGAATATAGTGCTAATTTGGTGGCCAAGGGAGCGAACAAAGAGCCACTTTTTTGGGCCGTGCTCGCAACCAGACTGGTGGCCTACAACCCCGGCCAAAGGCGACGCACATGGAGTGAGGAGCGCGCGATGACGAGCCCCGACGACCTCCCGGCGGAGAATTCAGCGACCGACGCGACACGCCTGTCCGTCTTGAGCAAGGCGCTGCTGCGCATCAGCGCAAGCCTCGACCTGGAAACCGTCCTGCAGGAAGTGGCCGACGGCGCCTGCGAGCTCACCGGTGCGCGCTGCGGCTGCATCGTCACCGTCGACGAGTCGGGAACGCCTGGAGACTTTGTCACCTCGGGCCTGACCGAGGAAGACCACCGCCGGGTGGCGGAGTGGCCCGACGGCCCGCGGCTCTTCGACCAGCTCCGCAACCTGCCGGGGCCGTTCAGGATCGCGGACTTCGCCGCCTTCGTGCGTTCGTTGGGCGTGACCTGGGACGTCGTGCTGTCGAGCGCCTGCATGAGCACGCCGATGCGCCATCTGGGCACCCATGTCGGCAACTTCTTCCTCGGCGACAAGAAGGGCGAGGCCGAGTTCACCGACGAGGACGAGGAGGTGCTGCTTCTGTTCGCGGCGCAGGCGGCAGCCGCCATCGTCAACGCCCGCACCTACCGGGCCGAGCAAAACGCCCGCGCCGACCTCGAGACCCTGGTCGAGACCTCGCCGGTCGGCGTCGTGGTATTCGATGCGCGAACCGGCCATCCGACATCGTTCAATCGCGAGGCGAGGCGCATGTTCGAGGTCCTGAGCATCCCCGACCACCCTCGCGAGCACGTGCTCGAGGTCGCGACCTGCCACTTCGCCGACGGGCGTGAGATCGAGCTCGACCGATTCCCGCTGGTCGAGACGCTGAAACGTGCCGAGACGGTGCGCGCCGAAGAGATGGTGGTCTCGACCCCTGGCGGGGGCAGCATCCGCGTGCTGCTCAATGCGACCCCGATCCACGCCGAGGACGGCACGGTCCGGTCGTTGGTGGCCACGGCGCAGGACCTGGCGCCGCTGGAGGCGATCGACCGGATGCGGGCTGACTTCCTGGGGATGGTGAGCCACGAGCTGCGCACGCCGCTGGCCGCCATCAAGGGCTCGACCTCGACGGTGCTGGGTCCGGCGCAGAGCTTCGGTCCGACGGAGACGCGGCAGTTCTTCCGCATCATCGACGAACAGGCCGACCGGATGAGCGCGCTGATCGGCGACCTGCTCGACGCGGGGCGGATCGATGCCGGCACGCTCTCGGTCGCGCCCGAGCCCTCGGCGGTGGGCGAGCTGGTCGAGCAGGCGCGGACGGCGTTCCTCTCCGGCGACAGCAGGCACACGGTGCTCATCGACCTTCCCGAGGACCTTCCCCGCATGATGGCGGACCGGGGGCGGATCGTGCAGGTGCTGAACAACCTGCTCGCCAACGCGGCACGTCACTCTCCGGAGACCGCGCCGATCCGTATCGCGGCGGAGCGCGACGGCATGCATGTCGCGGTCTCGGTCTCGGACGAGGGCCGGGGGGTGTCGCCGGAGCGGCTGCCGCACCTGTTCCGCAAATACGGCCATGCCGGCGACGGCGAGCGCGGGGTCGGGAGCGGGCTGGGCCTCGCCATCTGCAAGGGGCTGGTGGAGGCGCACGGCGGGCGCATCCGGGCCGAGAGCGCGGGGCCCGGCCAAGGCTCGCGGTTCACCTTCACGGTCCCGGTCGCCGGGGAGGCGACCGGCGTCGGCGCGCCATCCGAGCGGCGCGCGATGCCACAAGAGACCGGAGAGCGGCCGCGAATCCTGGTGGTGGACGACGATCCCCAGATGCTGCGTTACCTGCGCGACGCGCTGCTCGGTGCGGGCTATGCCCCGGTGGTCGCCGCCGACCACCGCGAGCTGCCCGACCTCCTCGAATCCGAGAGGCCCGTCCTGGTCCTGCTCGACCTGATCCTGCCCGGGGCCGACGGCATCGAGCTGTTGGAGGCGGTGCCGGGGCTTGCCGACCTGCCGGTCATCTTCATCTCCGCCTACGGGCGCGACGAGACCATCGCGCGGGCGCTCGAGGCCGGCGCCGAGGACTACGTCGTCAAGCCCTTCTCCCAGACCGAGCTCACGGCGCGGATCGGGGCGGCGCTGCGCCGCCGCGCCCATCCCGACCTGTTCGTGCTGGGCGAGCTGACGATCGACTACACCCACCGCCGCGTCACCCTCGGTGGTCACCCACTGGATCTGACGGCCACCGAGTACGAGCTTCTGCGGGTGCTCTCGCTCGGCGCGGGACGGGTCGCGACCTACGACGCGCTGCTGCGTCAAGTGTGGAGCGGGCGGAGCCACGCCAATCCGAAGCTCGTGCGCGCCTACGTGAGGCGGCTGCGCCGCAAGCTCGGCGACGAGACCACCCAGCCGACCTACATCCTCACCGAGCGTGGCGTCGGCTATCGCATGCCGCGCCGGGGCTCTGCGAGCTAGCCCTACCCTTGCCCCGTAACTTTTCGCTGGACTTCATGAAGCCACCTCGCTACGGTGGCGGGCATGGAGATTCAGAGACAGGTTGGACGCAGCCTGCGGGGCGACCTCACCCGCTTGCGCGAGGTGCTGGACGGGGCGATGGCGCAGGGCGTTCACGGCTCGGGCAGGTTGCCGACCGCGTCTGTGAGGCGTTCGATTTCCGCGATGCACGCGGCCGGTGGCAGCGCGCGAGCTGCTCGGCGGCGTTGGCCGACCTCGAGGCGGCGGGCCACGTTTCTCTGCCTCGGGACCGGCCGTCCCGCGGCGGTGCGCGGGGGCCGCGTGTGTTTCCGCAGCCGGTGGCTCCTGCGGTTGACGTGCCGGCCACGGTCGGCGAGGTCCGGGACTTGGCGCTGGTGCGGGTGGAAACCGACGAGCAACGCCGAATCTGGAACACGCTGATGGCGCATGAGCACCCGCGCGGCGCCGGACCGTTTGTCGGTCCTCAACTGCGCTATCTGGTAGGCTCGGCGCATGGTTGGCTGGGCGGGGTGGGGTTCGCCGCGAGTGCGCGGCGCCTGCGAGACCGCGACGCCTGGATCGGCTGGGACGACACGCGCCGACGCGCCCACCTGCACCGGGTGCTGGGCCTGTGCCGGTTGCTGGTGCGCCCCGGCGTCGCGTGCCGCAATCTGGCCTCTCACGTGTTGGGCCGGGCCGCCCGGGCGGTCGGTGACGACTGCGAGCGCCTCTACGGCTATCGGCCCTGGCTGCTGGAGACGTTCGTCGACGAGACCGCACAGACGGGGGCGAGCCTTCGGGCGGCGAACTGGGTCCGCGTGGGTGCGACCTGCGGGCGCGGGCGCCAGGACCGGACGCACGCGGCATCGGAAACGCGCAAGGGCGTGTATCTGTATGTGTTGGAGCCGGCGTGGCGCGACACCCTCCAGGCGCCCGCGCCGGGCGTGGCGTCGCTCGAGGTCGGCGACGGGCTCGACGCGGCATCCTGGGCGGACCACGAGTTCGGCGGGGCGCGGCTGGGGGACGCGCGGCTGAGCGCGCGCCTGGTGCTGAGCGCCCATCTGCTGGGCGAGTCCCCGCAGCGCGCCATGCCCGGGGCCGCGAACGGTACGAGAGCATCGGTGAAGGGACATTACCGGCTGATCGACCAGCCCGCCGAGAGCGCGGTGACGGTCGAGAACATTCTCGCCCCCCATCGCGAGCGCACGCTGCGGCGGATGCGGGCGCATGACACGGTGCTTTGCATCCAGGACGGCACCCGCCTGAACTTCACCCGGCGGAGCCGGACCGAGGGGCTGGGAGTCATCGGCTCGAATCAGACCGGCGCCGTGGCCCGCGGCCTGGATCTGCAGACGACCTTGGCGGTCAATACGGACGGCGTGGCGCTGGGCGTCCTGCGCGCCGCGTTCGACGCGCCCGAACCCCCGAATCCCGAGGAGAAAGGCCGGCCGAAGCCGCGCAAGGAGCGGAAGTCGTTCCGTTGGGTCGAGGGGCTGCGCGACTGCGCGGAGGCGGCCGAGCGGTTGGGTGAGGAGACCCGGGTCGTGTGCACGATGGACCGCGAGGCCGACTTCCTCGACCTGTTCGTCGAGCGCCGGGCGCACGCCCCGCAGGTCGACCTGCTGGTGCGGGCGAAGGTGGACCGCGTCCTCGGCCGGGAGAAGACGGCCGACGGGCACGTGGTCTCGCGCCGTCTGTTCGACGAGGTGCGCAACGCGCCGGCCCGCGGCGCCGCCACGGTCGAGGTGGGACGGCTGAGCGCGCGGGTGAAGGCCAGCAAACAGCCCGCCAAGGACGGCCGGGCGAAGCGCGACGCCGAGTTGACCCTGCGCTACCAGCCGGTGACGCTGCCGTGTCCCGGCGCCGAGCCGGTCGAGCTGTTCGTCGTCCATGCGCGCGAGGAACAGCCGCCGCCCGCGGTCAAGCCGCTGGAGTGGTTCCTGCTGACCACGATGCGGGTGACCAGCGCCGATGACGCCACGCGCATTCTGAGCTGGTACGCCCTGCGCTGGCGCATCGAAGAGTACTTCCGGGTCCTCAAGTCCGGCTGCAAGGTGGAGGAGTTGCAGCACCACACGGCGGAGCGTCTCGAGCGGGCCATCGCCATCAAGATGGTCGTGGGGTGGCGAATCCAGTTGATGGTCCAGCTCGGGCGCGAGACCCCCGACCTGCCGCCGGACTCGCTGTTTTCCGACAGCGAGTTGCGCGTGCTCGCGGTCTTCGCCCGCTCCCGCAACCTGCCGGCGCCGACGCCCCTTGGTGAAGCCGTCGGTCTGGTGGCCCGCCTCGGCGGCTGGCTCGGGCGCAAGCGCGACCCGCCCGGCGCGCAGCTCCTGTGGCATGGCTACACCCAGCTCGTCGCCATGACCTTCGCGTTCGAACTGCGGGACGAATTCGGATGACCTTGCACGCATTTACGAAGTCCAGCCGGCGAGATCCGGGGCAAGGGCAGGGCTAGCGAGGCTAGCGCGCCGGGCAGCGCCTGCGACGAGCACCGACAGAGGGATGATGAGAACGCAGCCCGTCGCCCTGGCCCTTGGTGCCGGTCGCGGTCGGACTCGTGTTCGGCAAGGGCCCCTGCGGTGCGAAACGTCGAGGCTCGACCCAGGGCTGGCGCCGCACGACGACCAGGCACCGGCGACTTCGCTGGCAGATCGCGGGTAGTGGCTTCCCCGATCGGGTAGCGTCGGCCTGATCCACGTCGTCCCGGCCCCTTGATTCACCGATCGGGACAATACTGCTCGTCAGGCCCCGTCGATTTCGTCTACATCTCCCGATCGGGGAATTGAAACATGACGCCGGCACAGATCGGGCAGCTCATCCGCAGGACGCGCCGCGCTCAACAGCTCCGGCAGGATCAGTTGGCGGGCGCCGCGGGCGTCGGCGTGCGGTTCCTCGTCGAACTGGAAGCCGGGAAGGCTACGGCCCAGCTCGGCAAGGCGCTCGCGGTGTTGGCGGCGCTGGGCTGCACGCTGCGCATCGAGCCGCCGCCGGGGGCCGCGGACGGCGGCCCGCTGGATGGGTGCCCAGGGATGGCCGCCCGCGTGAATCGCGGCGGGCTCAGGCGTCGGCAGACTGCGATTCAGAAGAACAGTTGAACCAGCTCGCCGTCGATCTCGGTGACGGTCGAGCGGTTGGACGGCCACACGGGCCGGGCGAGTGACGACTCCCAGCGGTCGAGCCGGTCCTGCAGGTCGCGTAGCCTCTCGGGAAGCCGGTCGGCGAGGTTGGCGCGCTCGGCCTCGTCGGCGGCGAGGTCGTAGAGCAGCGAGACCTGCCCGTGGGGCGACGCGTCGGGATAGTCCTGCAGCGGGAGGAGCCGGCCGCGCGAGTGGGTGGCGGCGGGGTCGGCGCGGTTGACCTCGAACAGCTTCCAGCGGCCCATGCGGACGGCCCGGTTCGGGCCGGCCCGCCAGTACAGGACGTCGTGGGGCCGGCCGTCGGCATCGCCCGTCAGGTACGGAACCAGGTCGACGCCGTCGCGCATCACGCCGTCGTCGAGCGAGGCGCCGGCGAGGCCCGCGAAGGTCGCGAAGAGGTCGAGGCTGATGACCGGCTCGCGGTAGACCTGTCCCCCGGCGAGGCCGTTCGGCCAGTGCATGATGAACGGGATGCGGATGCCGCCCTCCAGGTGGAAGCGCTTGGTCCCGCTGAACGGCCCGTTGCTGCACGCGATGGCCGCGTAGCCGACGCAGCCGTTGTCGCTCATGAAGACGACGAGTGTGTCGTCGTCGACGCCGTGGGCGGCGAGCCGGTCGACCACCGCCCCGACCCCGCGGTCGACCGACGACACCATGGCGGCGTAGATGCGGGTGCGGAAGTCCTCGACGTGGGCGACGGTGTCCATGTACTCGCGCGTCGCCTGCAGGGGCGTGTGGGGCGCGTTGTACGAGAGGACGAGGAAGAACGGGGCGTCGCCGCCCGCGTGACGGTCGATGAAGTCGACCGCCTCCTGCGAGAAGACGTCGGTCAGGTACTCCTCGACCTCGACCAAGTCGCGCCCGCGGTAGATCTCTCGCCCGGCCCGGGTGCCCGCGGGCCGGTCCGGGTCGAGGACTGCCTCCGGGTGGTCTCCCGCGAAGTAGGTCGTTCCGCCCGTGAGCAGGCCGAAGTACTCGTCGAAGCCCCGCGACAGCGGCTGCTGGGCCGGCCGCCGGCCGAGGTGCCACTTGCCGACGTAGCCGGTCGCGTAGCCGGCCCCCCGCATGAGGTCGCCGAGGGTGCGCTCGTCCGTCGACAGCCCGATCTCGACGTCGCGGCCCGACGTGTTGAACTCGTAGCCGTGGCGCTGCGGGTAGCGGCCGGTCATCAGCCCCGCCCGCGACGGGCTGCACACGGCGGCCGCGACGTAGGCGGCGGTGAACCGGACCCCCTCGGCCGCGAGCCGGTCGAGGCGCGGCGTGCGCATGATGGGGCTGCCGTAGCTGCCGAGGTCGCCCCAGCCGAGGTCGTCGGCGATGACGAGGACGACGTTGGGCCGCGCCGCCGGCTGGGCGGCGGCGACGGTGGCGGCGGTCAGGAAGAGGACGATGGCGGCGATGACGCGCAAGAATCTGGACACGCCGGCATCTTAACCTGCAAGTCGGCGGAATCCGGTACCTGGGAGCCGTGACGGAACGTCCGCGGCGTTCCGGGCGGGAGGGGGACGGCTGTGATGCCGCGTCGAGGCTGGACACGCGGTCGCTTTGCCTGCACGTCGGCGGAATCCTGTACGCTGGGAGCCGTGACGAAGGCTGCGTCGCCGGCGACCGACGGCGCGCCGTGCGCGGAGGCCGGTCGGACGCCGATCTCCCACCGCGTCAACCGCGAGGCGGTGGTCGTGCTGGGGTGGGGCCGGGCGATCCTCCTGCAGCTCGCGCATCCCCTGGTGGCGGCCGGCGTGGGCGCCCACAGCGGCTTCGACGCCGGGGCGCTGGCCTACGTCCGGCGCATGCGCCGGACCATCGGGGCGATGCTCTCGCTCACCTTCGGCACCGAGTCGGAGATCCGGGAGACGGTGGGCCGCATCAACGCCATCCACCACCGCGTGCACGGCCGGCTGGATCGCGCGGTGGGCGGCTATCCGGCGGGCACCCCGTACGACGCCACGGACCCCGCGCTGCTCACGTGGGTCCACGCCACCCTCATCGACAGCCAGCTCCGCACCTACGCCCTGTTCGTGGGACCGATGGGGCGGAACGAGGAGGACCGGTACTGCGCCGAGGCCGCGCAGGTCGGCCCGCTGCTCGGCGTTTCCGCGAGCGAGTTGCCCGACACGAGGGACCGGCTCGACCGCTATCTGGACCGGATGCAGCAGGAGGATCGGCTCGCGGTGGGCGACGGTGCGCGGCGCCTCGCGGGGGCGCTGCTCGCGCCGCCGGGGAGGCGGTGGGTGGCCCCCGCGCTGTGGCTCGGCCGCCTCACGACGCTAGGCCTGCTTCCCGAGCCCATCCGGGGCGCCTACGGGTTCCCCTGGCGCGCGAAGGACGCCCGGTGTCTGCGGTCGGCCGCCGCCGTCCTGCGCGCCGCCCGGCGGGTCGTGCCGCCGTTGCTGCGTGAATGGCCGGCGGCCCGGAGGGCGCGCGGGCGCCCGTCCTGACCCGCGCTTCTTCTGCGCCTGGCCGGCACCGATGGCGGCTGTCTACCGCCTACCGCGCCGCGGCCTCGGCTTCCTGGACCCGCGCTCCCCGCAGCAGGTTCTCCATCCCGTAGTTGCCCTCGTGGCAGGCGTACTCGTACATCGGGCCGGCGAAGCGACGCATGGGCACGGACGCGGTCCACGGCCGCGTGTAGGTGCCGGGGTCGTTCACCGTGTAGTGGTGCTCGATGGTGTCGGCGTCGGCCCGGGTGAAGCGCTCCACCAGGGTCAGGCCGCCACTCGCGCCGGGGCAGCAGTTGAAGGAGTTGGTGTAGATCTCGTCGCGGAAGTTCGCCGTCTCGACGACGAGGGTGTCGCCCTCCCAGCGGCCGCGCGAGTCGCCCATCCACAGCCGGATCCGCTCGTCGACGGGCGGGCGATCGTCGAGGGGGATGATGCGCGGCTCGTGGATCATCTCCTGCAGCATCACCACGTACCCGGGCGTCTGGAGGACGAGGAAGTGGTTGTTGTAACCGCCCGGGCGCTTGGGGGCGCCGCGGGTGACGCAGCGCTCGGCCATGGTGCGGCCGGTCCAACTGTCGCTGTCGCGGGTCCAGCCCGCCCGGGTCTCCCCGGCGGCGGTGCGCGGCGGCAGGCGGCCGTCCCGTGGGTCGATGACGAGCGACGTCCGGGCGAGCGCGGTCCCGCGCTCCCACCAGAAGTCGTTGTAGGTGCCGGGGTCGCCGGGCGGGGGCGGTCGGTCGTTGCGGCCTACGTTGGCGGCGTCGATGGCCGCGACCTCCTCGTCGGTGTAGACGGCCCGGTCCGCCACGTTCTCCGGGCGCTCGAGGGGGGTGGTGGTCGAGTTCGTCCACAGGCCCTGCAGGTCGGGCTGGCCGTCGTGCGTCCGCGGCACCGTCCACCCGTCCTGCGCGAGGGTGGTGCCGGGGACGGCGAGGGCCGCCGCGAGCAGCAACAGAGAGAAACGCCGTCGCATCATGTGGACCTCCGAGACCCCGCTACGGATCGAGCCCGAGGAGCCGCGCGGGATTGTCGCGGATCATCACGTCGATGTCCGCGTCGCTGACGCCCTCGGCGCGAAGCCCGTCCATGAGGGCGTTCAGGCCGTCGGGGTGCAGCGGGTTCCCCGCCTGTCCGAGGTCGGACGCCAGCAGGAAGTGGCGGGCGCCGTAGGTCCGGATGGCGTCGGCGTAGTCGGCGTACGAGAACTCGCCGTTCAGCACCGCGAGCCACACGAGCTCGATGACCACGTCGTGATCGGCCATCGCCCGGAGCTGGGCGGGGGTCGGCGACTGGCCGAGCCCGTGGGTGACGAGAATCTGCTCGACGCCGCGGGCGCGCGCCTCGGGAATGAGGGCCAGCACCTCCTCGGGCGACGAGTGTCCCATCGCGAGCACGAGCTCGTGCTCGGCGACGAGGTCGAAGATCTCGCCCAGCGCGGGGTCCATCTCGCCGCCGCGCATGACCGGCACGAACTCGCCGGGGTCGCCGGCGCGGGTCATCCAGAACTCGGCGTCGAACGTCGGCAGCCACACCACCTTGCCGCGCCCGCCCGAGAACGCCACCATCTGACGCACCACCTCGGCGTTGAGCCCGCCGACGGAGTGGTTGAGGGCGACGCCGCCGAAGATCTCGATGCCCGGCACCTCCTGCATCGCCAGCCAAGCGCGGTCCGCGGTCATGGTGAAGTGGTTCTTGAGAACGATCCCGCGCATGCCGGCCCGCTTCGCGATGCGCGCGATCTCCAGATCGCCGACCGAGCGGGGCCTGGAGTCGGGGCCGGAGTGCACGTGGAAGTCGATGACCCCGGCCAGGCTGGTGGTCTGCCCCGCGGCCGGCTGAACCGTGACGACGCCGATCAGTGCTGCCGCGCCCGCGGCCGTCGACCATCTCATCGCGTGATCCTCTCCAGAAGCCCGTGGCCGGCGCTCCCGCTGCCTTCCATCGGCGCCCCGATCGGCGCCATCGCCGGGCCGCCGCCATTTCCGACCGGCGCGATCCGCCGGTCACCTGACCGCGGTCGACACTCCCGCCCGGTGCGGTTGGCCAGCCGGCACTGCCCCGCCGACCGGGCGCTGTCCGACCGACCAGTGCCAACGGCCGGCCGGCACCTCGGTCCGGTCGGAACCGCCGGGTCGCCGGCAGCATGACCGGCTCGGGTACTGTCGGCCGACCGGCACCAGACTGCGGCCGGATGCTACTGTCCGGCCGACGCTCCCGCCGGCGGCACGTTGCCGTTCGGCTTGAGCGCGGCCACCCCCGGCCCCCCGGACGGCCCGCGCAGGGTGAACCAGAGCGTCCCGTCCCGGTCGCGGTCGAGCTTGGGCGTGTGCGCCCGCAGCTCGGGGAACGGGAAGTAGGTGAAGTCGCCCGTCTCCTGGTCGAACCGCACCAGCGAGTTGTAGATGCCGTTCTCGACCCACAGGTTGTCGTCGGCGTCGGGCCAGACGTCGTAGGGGTTCCCGTCCTTCAGCGGCAGCTCGAACTCGGTCACGGTCCCCGTCACCGGGTCGATGCGCGAGATGGCGTTGCCGAAGTAGTGGGCGGCCCACACCTTGCCATCGGAGTCGATGGCCGGGCGCCGCGCCGGGTTGGCCATCGGGTACGACCGCCACGCCGCCGTCTCCTGGTTGTACATGAAGATGGCGGGGGTGTGCAGGCCCACTGCCCACACCCGGTCCTGCCGGTCGACGACGATGCCGTAGCCGCTGAACCCGGCCAGGGGCTCCCACTCGGTGAAGTCGTTCGCGTCGAGGTCGAAGCGGCCGATGCGGCCGGCCGACGCGAAGTAGGTGTACCAGAACTGCCCCCGCGAATCGACCCAGACGCTGTGCGGCCCCGCCCCCTTGGTCGGCATCGGATAGCGGGTCATCTCGCCGGTTGCGGGGTCGAGCTCGCCGAAGTGGTCGCCGGTCAGCTCGACCCAGTAGACGCGACCGCGATGCTCGACGATGCCGTGCGGAGTGACGTTGATGTTCTCGGGGTTCTCGATCCAGAGCTCGTCGGTGCGCGTCTCGAAATCGGGGTCGCGGCTGTCCATGCGGATGATCGAGTTCGAGCCGTTGCCCGACACCCAGATGACCCCCGGCTCGGCGAGGCTCGCGAAGACGCTGTGGATGCTGCCGCGCGGCGGCGCGCCGTTCGCGAGCAGGCGCTGCGGCCCGCGGTTCAGCTCGTACTCGATGTAGACCGCCTCGGACAACGCCTCCTCGTCGCGGACGAGGGGGTCGAGCTCGAGGTCGCGGGGCTCCGACCCGGGTCCGAAGAGGGAGGTCAGGTACTGGATGATGAGCTCCTTCTCCTCCACCGACACGAGGTCATGGGTGACCTGCGGCACGCCGGGGGCCATGTTGGCGACGCGGCCGTCGACGTCGAACATCCGGTCGACGGCCTGCCGCCACCCGCGCTCGTTGCGCGGTCCCCGGCGATGGAACCCGGCCGGGCCGTGGCAGCCGAAGCAGCCCCGCAGCATGATGTCGCGGGCGGGGTGGGGCGGATAGAGGGTGTCGAAGTCGACGATCTCCGCCGTCCGGCCGTCGGCGGCGCCGCCGCCGTAGTTCCGTTGCGCCGACGCCCCGCGCGCCGCCGCGCCCTCCTCGGGGCCTGCTCCCAGCGCCGTCAGGCCGATGTCGACGGTGGCGGTCTCGCCGGCCCGAATCTGGATGGTCTCGGTCGGAGACTCGAACGCCTCCTCGATCACCGACACGTCGTACGTGCTCGGCGGCAAGTTGTAGATGCGGTAGCCGCCGTCCACGGTGTAGACGGTGTAGGCGATGCGGTGGACGGTGTCGTGCGCCTTCACGCGAAGGGCGCGCACCTCGCCGTGGTCGGCCGTCACGCGGCCCGCGATGACGCCGGCGCCGTCCTGGGCGAGGGCGGTGCCGCCGGGCAGGCCGGCGCCCGCCAGCAGGATCGCCGTCGCCGCGACTGCGGCGGCGACGGGACGCCGGACGCCGCAGGTTCGTGGTTGCTTCGGCATCGTCTCACCTCGATTCCGGGATCGCGGCCAACCGGCCTCGCCGGGCGGCGCGGGTTCCTGGCGTCGCCCCCGGCAACCGCCGGGGGTCGTTCATCGATTCACTGGCCGATGATCGTCCACTGATTCCGTGTCCTCAGTATAGGAGCACGACAGCCCGCCGGGAAACCGCGGGCTGTCGCGGCGGCCTGCTGGACGCAGGCCCTTGCGGCGCCCGACACGTCGACCCCGGGCCTCCGCCGCCGCCCCCGCGGGTGGGCGATGTAAGATGAGCGGCATGGTTCGAGCCGTCGCCGCCGCCCTCGTCGCGGTGCTGGTTGGGCCCGCCCCCGCCGGTGCCGGTGCGGCCGGGCCGCGCCCGCACCCGGGGGGCGAGAACCGGGTTCAGAGCACCGCGCAGTCGCCGCAACGGACCCTGCTCGACCGCTACTGCGTCACCTGCCACAACGAGCGGCTTCGGACGGGGGGGCTCGCCCTCGACGTCGCGGACGTGTCGCGCGTCGGCGAGGCGCCCGACGTCTGGGAGCGGGTGGTCCTGAAGCTGCGGGGCGGCATGATGCCGCCGGCCGGTCGGCCGCGTCCCGCCGGGGCGGCCCTCGACGAGCTGCGCGGGTGGCTCGAGGCCGAGCTCGACCGCGCCGCCGCCTCGACCGTCGAGCCGGGCCGGGTGCCCACCCACCGCCTGAACCGGGCCGAGTACGCCAACGCCGTCCGCGACCTCCTGGCCCTCGACGTCGACGCCGAGGCGCTGCTGCCGGCCGACGACACCGGCCACGGGTTCGACAACCTCGCGGGCACCCTCGCCCTCTCGCCGGCGCTGATGGAGCGCTACCTGACGGCGGCCCGGCGCATCAGCCGCCTCGCGGTCGGCGACCCCGCGATCGGGCCGGGCATGACGTCGCGCACCTACACGGTCCCGATCGCGATGACCCAGAACGACCGCATGAGCGAGGCGCTGCCGTTCGGATCGCGCGGCGGGCTCGCGGTGCGGCACCGCTTTCCCCTCGACGGTGAGTACGTCCTCACCGTCCGGCTGAAGCGGAGCGTCTACGAGTACATCGTCAACCTCGACGAGGCCCACGACCTCGACGTGAGGATCGACGGCCGGCGGGTGGCCCGTTTCACCGTCGGCGGTGCGGCGCCGGGCAAGCCCGCCCCGGTCAGCTTCTCGGGCACGTTCGTGGCGGCCGGGGCCTCGGAGTACCCGACCCAGGACTGGGACGACTACCGGACCGGGGCCGACGCGGGCCTCGCGGTGCGCGTCCCGGTGCGGGCCGGGGCCCGGGTGGTCGCGGTGGCGTTCGCCGACAAGTCATGGGAGCACGAGGGGGTGCTCCAACCCGAGCTGCGGGAGTACGGCGCCACCGTCACCGAGACCACCGACACGTCGTCGCGTCCCGAGGGGCCCGGGCTGGGGAGCGTCACCATCGACGGGCCGTACGCGGCGACGGGGCCCGGCGAGACCGCGAGCCGGTCGCGCATCTTCGTGTGCCGCCCCGATCGCGCGGACGCCCGCGGGGAGGGCTGCGCCCGGACGATTCTCGCCCGCCTCGCCCGTCGCGCGTACCGCCGGCCCGTCGGCGAGGGCGACCTCGCGCCGCTGCTGGCCTTCTACCGCGAGGGCCGGGCGGCGGCCCACACGGAGGGACGGGGGGCGGAGAGCTTCGAGGCGGGCATCCAGGCCGCGGTCGAGCGTCTCCTGATCGATCCCGAGTTCCTGTTCCGCATCGAGCGCGACCCGGCCGGCGCGGCGCCGGGCGCCCCCTACCGGCTGCCGGACCTGGCGCTCGCCTCGCGGCTGTCGTTCTTCCTCTGGAGCAGCATTCCCGACGACGAGCTCCTCGACCTCGCGGAGCGGGCCCGACTCTCCGACCCCGGCGTCCTCGAGGGCCAGGTGCGGCGCATGCTCGCCGACCCCCGCGCGTCGGCCCTCGTCGACAACTTCGCCGGCCAGTGGCTGACGCTGCGCAGCGTCGAGGGCATCGCCCCCGACCCCAACCTCTTTCCCGGCTTCGACGAGAACCTGCGGCAGGCGCTCCGGCGCGAGACCGAGCTGTTCTTCGAGAGCCAGCTCCGCGAGGACCGCAGCGTCGTCGAGCTGCTCTCGGCCGACTACACGTTCCTGAACGAGCGGCTGGCCCGCCACTACGGCATTCCCGGCGTCGCCGGCAGCCACTACCGGCGGGTGAGCCTCGCCGGCGGGGGACCCGCCGCGGCCCGGCGCCTCGGCCTCCTCGGCCACGGCAGCATCCTCGCCGTGACCTCCTACGGCAACCGCACCTCGCCGGTGCTGCGGGCGAAGTGGCTGCTCGAGAACGTGCTGGGGACGCCGCCCGCCCCGCCCCCGCCCGACATCCCGCCCCTGCCCGCCGGGGGCGAGGCGGGCGAGCCCCGCACCGTCCGCGAACGGCTCGCGCAGCACCGCGCGAGCCCCGCCTGCGCCGCCTGCCACGCGCCGATGGACCCGCTGGGCTTCGCCCTCGAGAACTTCGACGCCATCGGCCGGTGGCGGACGAGCGACGCCGGTTTCCCCGTCGACGCCTCGGCCGTGCTCGCCGACGGGGTCACCACGTTCGACGGTCCCGAAGGGCTGCGGCGGGTGCTGCTCGACCGCTCGGAGCAGTTCGTGGAGACGGTGGTCGAGAAGCTCCTCGTCTACGCCCTCGGGCGCGGCGTCGAGTCGCACGACCGCCCGGTCATCCGCGGCATCGTGCGCCGCGCGGCCGAGGACGACTATCGCTGGTCGTCGCTCGTCCTGGGCATCGTCGAGAGCGCGCCGTTTCGCATGCGGAGGTCGGAGTCATGATCGTCGACGGGAGGCGAACCCGGCCGGAAGGCGCCGAGCGGGGCGTGGCCGCGGCGTTGGCCCTGCCGCCGCCCCCGAGGGATGGCAGGTCGGCGTCGTGACACGCGCCAGTGAAGACGGTTCGTCCCGAGCGGCGTTGCGTGGCGTGCGCCTTGGGCGCCCCCGCGGCTCGACGGGATGACGGGGAGGCCGGAGTCATGATCATCACCAGGAAGGCGGTTCCCCGCCGGACCGTGCTGCGCGGGGTGGGGGCGGCGGTGGCCCTGCCCCTGCTCGACGGCATGGTGCCGGCGGCGACCGCCCTCGCCCGGACGGCGGCGCGGCCGGTCCCGCGGTTCGGCGTCGTCTACATCCCCAACGGGGTCGTCATCGACGAGTGGACCCCGGCCGAAGACGGCGCGGGGTTCGCCTTCTCGCCCATCCTCGCCCCCCTCGAGCCGTTCCGCGACCGCGTGCTGGTGCTGACCGGCCTCACCCAGAACGTGAACGGCCTGACCGCGAGAAGCGGGGCGGTGCACGGCCGCTGCGCCACGAAGTTCCTCACCGGCGCCATCCCCCGGCCGTTCGGGCAGGAGGGGAACGACTTCCTCGCCGACGTCTCCCTCGACCAGCTCGTCGCGCGCGAGATCGGCGGCGAGACGCCCATCGGCTCGCTCGAGCTGTCGCTGGAGTCGGGCGACAAGGGCGCGGGGACCTGCGACGGCGGCTACAGTTGCACCTACAGCCACACCATCTCGTGGCGCGGGCCGCGTACCCCGCTGCCGATGGAGCACAATCCGCGAGTGGTGTTCGAGCGGATGTTCGGCGACGGCGGCAGCACCGAACCCGCCGCGCGCCGGGCGCGGGCCGAGCGGCGCCGCAGCCTCCTCGACTCGGTCCGCGGCAAGGCGGCCGACCTGAGCCGCGGCCTCGGCCCGAGCGACGCGGCGCGGCTGGGCGAATACCTCGACGCGGTGCGCGACATCGAGCGGCGCATCCAGCGGTCGGAGGCGCAGGCGGCGCGCGAGCTGCCGGCGTTCGACCAGCCGGCGGGGGTGCCCGCGGGCTTCGCGGACCACGCGCGGCTCATGTTCGACCTGCAGGTGCTCGCGTGGCAGAGCGACCTCACCCGGGTCATCACGTTCATGGTCGGCCGCGAGTTCAGCAGCCGCACCTATCCCGAGATCGGCGCCCCCGGCGGGCACCACCCCCTGTCGCACGAGGGCAGCGCGGCGAGCCGCGAGCAGCTCGTCCGCATCAACCAGCACCACGCCGAGCAGTTCGCCTACTACCTCGACCGGCTCGCCGCGACCCCCGACGGCGAGGGGTCGCTGCTCGACCACGCCATCGTCTACTACGGGGCGGGCATGGCCGAGGGCGACCACCGCCCGTGGAACCTGCCGCTGGTGGTGGCCGGCGGGGCCGGCGGACGGCTCGCGGGCGGCCGGCATGTCCGCTTCCCGGCCGCGACCGGCGGCGGCAGGTCGGTCGACGGGGGCACGCCGCTCGCGAACCTGCACGTGACGGTGCTCGAGAAGCTGGGGATGCGGGTGGACCGCCTCCACGACAGCACCGGGCGGCTGGATCTGTAGGTGCTAGTGGTGAGGCCGCGTGTGGCAACGGGAACGACGAGGGTGCCAGTCGGCTCCGGGGCGCTCTGGTCTGACGTGATGCGGAGAGGACGCTCGTCCCCGACAGGCGGCTACGGAGCAAGCGCGGTCCGCGCAGCAACTCCGTCGGCGCGGGACGCGTCGCCGATCGGATGCCCCAAGGCCTCCTACCGAGGCCTTCCTGCGTCCTTGTTCTTGCTCCGGTCAACGCCGGCCCGGTCGGCGACCGACGCGCGGGGCGACGTGTTGGGGGTGCTGCAGGCGAACCGGTGGCGAACCGCGTTGGTCGCGCTGTGGGCGGTGGTGATCTGTGCCGTGTCGGGTGCGGCGCGTGCGCAGACGGCGGCGCCCGGCGTGTCCGAGTTGATCACGGCGGTGCGCAACGGCGACATGGCCGAGTTGCGCGAGCGCCTGGCCGGGCCGGTCGACGTGAACGCGCGGCAACCGGACGGCGCGACGGCCCTGCACTGGGCGGTGCACCACGAGGACGTGGTCGTGGCGGACCTGCTGATCGGGGCCGGCGCCGACGCCGACGCGGCCAACGACCTCGGGGTCACCCCGCTGCTCATGGCCTGCCGGCGCGGCCACGGCACCCTCGTGGCACGACTGCTGGCGGCCGGCGCGGATGCGAACGCGGCTCTCCCGAGCGGAGAGACCGCGCTGATGGCGGCGGCGCGCGCGGGCAGCGTCGAGGCTGTGAACGCCCTGCTGGCGCGGGGGGCGCGGGTGAACGCGGCCGAGGCGACGCGCGGCCAGACCGCCCTGATGTGGGCGGCCGCGAACCGGCGGCCCGCCGTCACGCGGGCGCTCCTCGACCACGGCGCCGACGTCGGCGCCCGGACCGCCACCCGCCGGCGCGTCTACAACATGGGGGGCAGCCGGTCGGCCGGATCGGCGTCGCGGGGCATCGCCCTCGAGAAGGTGGTCGAGGGCGGCAGCACCGCGCTGCTCTTCGCGGCCCGGTCGGGCGACGTCGAGTCGGCTCGCCTGCTGCTCGCGGCCGGCGCCGACGTCGACGACACGGCGGCCGACGGCAACCCCGCCCTCGTCGTCGCCGCCCACGGCGGCCACGGCTCGCTCGCGGCGCTGCTCCTCCGCGCCGGGGCCGACCCCGACGCCGCCCCTCTCGGCTACACCGCGCTCCACGCGGCGGTGCTGCGGGGCACCCTGCGCGACCGCGGCGTCCCGAACGACGACCCCGGCGCCGGCGTGCCGCTCGTGCGCGCGCTGCTCGCCCACGGCGCCGACCCCGACCCCCGCCTCGCCAGGGGCACGCCGGTGCGGCGCTGGAGCCACGACTTCGCGTTCATGGACCGCTGGGTCGGCGCGACCCCCTTCTGGCTCGCGGCTCACTTTCTCGAGACGGAGACGATGCAGGTCCTTGCCGACGCCGGCGCGGACCCCCGCGCGCCGAATCGCGACGGCGCCACCCCGCTGATGGCCGCGGCCGGGCTCGGCTACAACCGGGGCGGCGGCAGCGCGTTCATCCGCGACCGCCGCGACTTCTCGTCGTACAACCCCGTCGAGTCGGCCGCCCTCGGTTCCGCGATTCCCGCCGACGAGGAACGGCGGACCGTCGAGTCCGTCGCGGCGGTCCTCGCCCTCGGCGCTCGCGTCAACGTCGCCAACGACGCCGGCGACACCGCCCTCCACGCCGCCGCCTCGCACGGCATGAACCGCGTCGTCGAGCTGTTGGCGGACCACGGCGCCGACCTCCACGCCGAGAACCGGCGCGGGCAGACCCCGGCCGACCTCGCGGTCTACGCGGACGGTATCGCCGGCGACCGCTACGTCCGGGAGGATACGGCGGCGCTGCTGCGCGCGCTGGCCGACGCGGCGCCCGCCCCCCGTCCCGTCGCTCCCCCCGCCCGCTCCGCCGCCCCCGATGCCCCTTCGGCGGCGCGGGCGCCGGCGAACCCGGTGGCGGCCACGCCGGCGTCGGTGGCCGCGGGCGCGACCGCCTACGCCGCCCACTGCGCCGCCTGCCACGGCGCCACCGGCCGGGGCGACGGCGCCCTCGCCGCGGCCGCCGCCGCCTACGGCCCGCGCCCCTCGAACCTCGCCGACCCGACGTGGCGGCACGGCGGCGGCGACGGCGACATCTTCACCGCCATCCGCGACGGCATCGGCCCCGACTTCGCCATGGACGCCTTCGGCGACCGGCTCTCCGAGACGGACGTCTGGAACCTGGTGAACTTCATCAGGAGCCTGCGTTGACTCTCGATGGCTCAATGGGCAAGGCGAAGCCTGTTGTGTACGTCGAAACATCCGTGGTCAGCTACCTGACAGCGCGGCCATCCCGCGATGTCGTGGTCGCCGCCTATCAGCAAGTGACCCGCGAGTGGTGGCGCAACGCATCGGATCGTTTCGAGCTCGTAGCGTCCGATCTCGTGGTCGCGGAAGCTGGAATGGGCGATCCCGATGCAGCTCGCGCCCGCTTGGCGGTCCTCGAGACGGTGACGCTGCTCGAGGCGACCGGGGACGCCGCCGATCTGACGCTGGCGCTCATCGACTCGGGGTCGGTTCCAAGGAATGCGGCGGACGACGCGGCTCACATCGCAATAGCCGTTACCAACCAGGTCGGTTTTCTGGTGACGTGGAACTTCCGACACATCGCCAACGCGGCTCTGCGATCCCGCATCGAGCGAGTGTGCCGGCAGGCGGGCTACACGCCCGCGGTCATTTGCACGCCCAACGAACTGATGGAGCTGGAACATGGATGAGGTTCCCACCGACCCGATAATCGCGGAGCTTCGCGCCATTCGCGATGCGCACGCGGCCCGGTTCGATTACGACGTCAGGGCGATCTTCGAGGACATTCAAGCTCGACAGGCGGCGTCCGGCCGGACGTATGTCCGGTATCCAGCGCGTCGTGTCGCCGAAGAACGGGACGATCCGTCCGCGCGGTGACGCAGGATCGGGTGGAGCCGTCTCTTGACCACGGTTTCGCCCCGTTGCCTTGCCTTCGGGCGGGGAATCAGGGACAAGGTGATGCGCGCGACGATTACCGGCAGGGGACAGGTGACACTGCCCAAACCGCTTCGGGACGAGCTCCAGCTCAAGCCCGGCGACAGGGTCGACCTGACGCTGGAAGGCGACGGCCTGCGCGTCACGCCGGTTGCCGCGTCGGTCACGCGACTGAAGGGCATGGCGCCGAAGCCGGCGGTCCCGGTCAGCCTCCGGGAGATGGACGCGGCCGTCGCGATTGCGGCCGCCCGCCGCTCGTCGGTCCGATGATCGGTCTCGACGCCAACGTCCTCGTGCCCTGCATCACGCAGGACCTCCGGCGACCGGCCCGCGGCAACCACCGCGTCCTTCGTGACCTGAGACCGAACGGTCGCCTCGATTACGCCGTCGAACACGTGCCTGCCGGCACGCCCGCGGGTCATGCGCCGGGGGAGGGCGGGGAGCAGGAGCCATCGTACAATTCCGCTTTCGGATTTGCCTCTCATGGAGAAGGATCGGTGATGCGGAGCAGAACGTGGATCGGCGTGGTCGTCGTCGTCGCGGTGTGGACCTTCGGCTGGCTGGCTCCGGCTCGGCCCGCCGCCCAGGAGGTGGGGCCGGCGCGGGGGGCGCTGGTGGTCGTCGGCGGGGCGATGCGTGACCCCGCGATCGTCGAGCGTTTCGTCGGGCTCGCGGGCGGGCCCGACGTGCCGATCGTGGTCATCCCGACCGCCGGCGGCGGGGAGACCTACGACCGGTTCTACCCGGGCCTGCAGGCGTTCCGCGCGGCCGGGGCCACCGACCTGACGGTGCTCCACACCACGGATCGCACGGTGGCCGACGACCTCGAGTTCAGCGCGCCGTTACGGCGGGCGCGCGGGGTGTGGTTCCCGGGCGGTCGGCAGTGGCGCCTCGCCGACGCCTATCTGGGCACGCAGGTGCAGGAGGAGATTGCCGGAGTGCTCGAGCGCGGCGGGGTGGTCGGAGGCTCGTCGGCCGGGGCGACCATCCTGGGCTCGTACCTCGTGCGCGGCGACACCGCCACCAACACCATCATGATGGGCGACCACGAGGAGGGTTTCGGCTTCCTCCGCGACACCGCCATCGACCAGCACCTGCTGCGGCGCAACCGGCAGTTCGACCTGATCGAGGTCATCGAGACGCATCCGCACTTGCTGGGCATCGGCATCGACGAGGACACCGCCATCGTCGTCGAGGGCGACGAGTTCGAGGTGATGGGGCAGAGCTACGTCGTCATCTACGACCACGAGCGGCTGCTCGACTCGGGGGGGCGGTTCTACTTCCTGGGGGCGGGGGACCGGTACGACCTGAGGCGCCGGCAGGCCTACCGCGTGCAGCGCGTGCCGCGTCCGTTCGACCGGGTGGTGGAGCGCACCTGGCCGGCCCGTTGACGGCGGGGGTCGTTGTCGGGTGGTCTTGTGCAGCGGGTGGCGCGCCCGTTCGACCGGGTGGTCGAGCGGCCCTGGCCGGCCCGCTGACGGCGCGGCGGGTCTCGGACGCCCGCGCCGCGCCGGCGGCAGGTGCCGCGCTTGCCCGCCGGAGGCCGGTTGGTGCCACCCACACGGCGCTACGGGACGAACTCGACAGCGTCGGTGCCGCGCCTGCCCGCCGGAGGCCGGTCGGTGCCGGACCCGCGGGCGCGACAAGGGGTATACCATATAGCGTTCGCGTCGTCGGTCGCGGGGCCTGTCCCCATCCGTGAGCGCCCGCCGTGGCGCCGAGAGATTCGGGTTGCCGCCCCGTGCGCGAGGACGGCGGCCTCGGACTGTCCTGGAGGTGGAAGATGACTAGCCGGTTGATCGCATGCTCGCTGACCGCGGTAGCCCTCGTGACCCTGGCGCCGGCCGGCGCGGGCGCCCAGACCGAGGCTTCGGAAGCCCCCCGGACCGCGTGGGGCGCCCCGGACCTGCAGGGTGTCTGGGACTTCCGCAGCCTGACCCCGATGGAGCGCCCGGAGGAGCTGGCCGACGACGAGAGCTTCTCGCCCGAGCAGGCGGCGGAGTTCGCGGCCGAGACCATCCGCACGCGGAGCCGCGACGCCGACACCTCCGACCGCGTGGTGCCCTACAACGACTTCTGGTTCGACGAGGGGACCTCGGTGACGACCGAGCGCACGTCGCTCATCGTCGATCCGCCCGACGGCCGCATTCCGGCCCTGACCGACGAGGCCCGGCAGCGGCAGGCGGCCCTCGCCGAGGCGCGGAGCGCCGTGTCGAGTCACGAGCCGACGCCCGGCGGCTTCGTCGAGGACCTCGGTCCCGGCGGCCTCCAGGTGCGCTGCATCCTCGGCTTCAACTCCGGCCCGCCGATGGCCCCGAGCGCCTACAACAACAACGTGCAGGTGTTCCAGACCGAGGACACCGTGGTCCTCTTCGCCGAGATGAACCACGAGGCCCGCGTCGTGCCGCTCGACGGGCGCGACCATCTGACGGACTCGGTCCGGCAGTGGACCGGCGACTCGCGGGGGCACTGGGACGGCGACACCCTGGTTGTCGAGACCAGGAACTTCCTGCGCGAGACGAACTTCCAGCGGGGCGCGACCACCCCCAACCTGACCCTGATCGAGCGGCTCACCCGCGTGGACGCCGACACGCTGCGCTACGACGTGACGGTCGACGATCCGACGGTGTGGACGCGGCCGTGGACCTACTCGGTGCCGATGCAGTTGAACCCGTATCCGCTGTACGAGTACGCCTGCCACGAAGGCAACTACGGCCTCTACAACATCCTCGCCGGCGCCGCCGTGGCGGGGGCGGAGCAGTAGCGGGCCGGCCGGCGATTGTCGGACACCGCGCTTGGCGAACAAGAAGGGAACTGACCATATTCGCCGGCGACGCCGGCGGAAGGAGTGCGTGATGACGAGTGGAACGAGCCCCCGGGAGACGACCCGCAGGGAGATGATGAAGCAGAGCCTGGCGCTGGCCGGGGCGGGGGCGCTGGGCGTGCACGGGTGGACCCTGCCGGCCCTCGCCCAGGACGAGACGCCGGTGCCGTTCACCGACGTGCCGGAGGGTTTCGGCCAGCCGAACCCGGCTGCCGCCATCCGCATCTACGACGTCCGGAACATCGACGGCCCCTACACGCCGGCCGACTCGTTCTACACCATCCAGCACTTCGGCAAGCCGGTCATCGACGCCGACGGGTTCAGCCTCGGCGTGTCCGGCCTCGTCGACCGGCCGGCGACGCTGAGCCTCGCCGACCTCCGGGGCATGGACAGCATCGAGATCGACGCCGGCTACGAGTGCTCGGGCAACTCGCGCCGGCTCATCCAGGGGCTGGCGAGCAACGGGCGGTGGACGGGGGTGCCGCTACGGGCGGTGCTCGATCTGGTCGGCGTGCAGCCGTCGGCCCGCGAGGTCGTCTTCTTCGGCGCCGACAAGGGGCCCGAGACCGTCGACTTCCGCGGGACCCCCTACGAGATCGACCAGCCGTTCGCGCGCAGCCTGTCCCTCGCCGACGGCATGACCACCGGCCCGCTGCTCGCCTACGCGCTGAACGGGGAGCCCCTGACGGTCGAGCAGGGCGCGCCCCTGCGGCTGCTCGTGCCGGGCTGGTACGGCGTGAGCAACGTGAAGTGGCTCTCCCACATCCGCGTGCAGTCCGAGCGGTTCCTCGGCAAGTGGCAGGCGCGGTGGTACCGCACCCTGTGGTCGGAGGAGATCGGCGGCGAGACGGTGTGGCACGAGACCGAGGTGTCGCGGCTGCGGGTCAAGTCGGTCATCGCGCGGGTGACCCGGGTCGGCGGCCGCCACGAGGTGCTCGGCTTCGTGTTGCACGACGGCACGCCGCTGCGCGGGGTGCAGGTGAAGGTGGACGACGGCGCGTGGCAGGCGGCGACGCTCGACCCGTCGACCGGCGGCCAGTACTCGTGGAAGCTGTTCCGGTTCGCGTGGGACGGCGCCACCCCGGGCGAGCACACCCTGGTGTCGCGGGTCACCGACGTCGACGGCAACGTGCAGCCGACGAGCGAGGAGCTGTCGGCCATCAAGCAGACCGGCCTCGAGGACAACTCGCAGTTCCCGAGGACGGTGATGATCGCCTGACGGCTGCGCCCGTTGCGGCCGCGCGACGTGCGGCCGCAACGGGCGTTTCGCCGACGAGGACCCTCTCGGCTCCCGTGGTCGGCTCGGTTTCGCCGCGGGCCTGCGGGAACTTTGTGGCTGCGTTGGGGAGTTCGCGGACGCCGACTTCCCGAGCTCCCGCGGCCGGCTCGGTTTCGCCGCGAGCGGGCGGGACCCTGCGGTCGCGTCGGTAGCTCGCTGACGCGAGACTTCCGGCTCCGTGGCCGGTTCGGTTCGCCGCGGGCGGGCGGGACCCTGCGGTCGCGTCGGGGTTCGCTGGTGCCGAACTCCTGCGCCTGGGTCCGGTCCGAGGCGCCGGCCAAGTGGTCGGGGTTCGCGCCAGCGCGAGGCTCCGGCGGGCGCCCGCCGGGCTCCCCGGGCTCCCGCCGGCCGTCCGGCGCTATACTGGGGGCTCCAGGACCGGAGAACGAAGAGGTGACGGTCATGCTGAAGCGAGGCATCGGTGCGGCGCTGGTGGCGGGAGTGGCCCTCGCGGCATGGCCCGCGGCCGCGGCGGGGGGGCAGACCGAGGCGGGGCCGCCGTCGCGCGAGATCTTCGACCGCTACTGCGTCACCTGCCACAACGAGCGCCTGCTGACCGGCGGGCTCGACCTCGGTCAGGTGGACCCGACGCAGGCCGCGGCCCACGCCCCCATCCTGGAGAGGGTCGTCCACAAGCTGCGCACCGGGCAGATGCCCCCCGAGGGGCGGCCGCGCCCCGACGGGGCAGAGATCGACGCATTCGTCACCCGCCTCGAGCGTGATCTCGACAGGGCGGCGGCGGCCGACCCGAATCCCGGCCGGGTGGCGTCGCGGCGGCTGAACCGCGTCGAGTACGTCAACGTCATCGAGGACCTGCTGGGCCTCGAGGTCAACGGCGAGGAGCTGCTGCCCTCGGACATGGCGGGGTTCGGCTTCGACAACAACGCCGAGGTGCTGTCGATCACGCCGGGGCTGATGTCCCGCTACATCGCGGCCGCGACCAAGATCAGCCGGGCCGCGGTGGGCAGCCCCGACATCCGCCCCGTCATGCAGCTCTACGAGGTGGGCTACGAGCAGCGTGACGTGCGGGCCGGCGAGGACCTGCCGTTCGCGACGCACGGCGGGCTCGCGGTGCGCCACCACTTCCCGCTCGACGGCGAGTACCTCTTCGCCATCCGCCTCAAGCGCAACGAGACCATCGAGACCATCGACGGCATCGCCGAGAACGAGCACCAGATCGAGATCCGCATCGACCACGCCCTCGTCGAGCAGTTCGCCATCGGCGGCCGGTACCCCGGCCCCGACCCCGGCTCGCTCATCGCGGTGCCCGAGGACGACGTCGAGGGGCAGCGGCTTCACGAGTACCGGATGACGGCGGACCGCGCCCTCGAGGTGCGGGTGCCGGTCGAGGCGGGCACCCGGCTGCTGTCGGTCGCGTTCACCGACTCGGCCCCGTCTCCGCATCCCCCGGGGCTGATGCCGGGCATCCACCAGGTGTTCGTCTCCGGGCCGTTCGACGGCACGGTGCCGGACGACACCCCGAGCCGCCGGCGGATCTTCACGTGCTACCCCGAGGGCGTGGCGGACGAGGAGCCCTGCGCGCGCGAGATCATCGGCCGCCTCGCGCGGCGGGCCTACCGCCGGCCCGTCGGCCCCGAGGACGTCGACCCCCTGCTGGGCCTCTACCGCGAGGGCCGGGGCGAGCGCGACTTCGACGCGGGGATCGAGCGGGCCCTCGAGGGCCTGCTGTCGATGCCGCAGTTCCTGATGCGGGTCGAGCGGCAGCCCGTCGACACCCCGGCCGGCGCGATCTACCGGCTGAGCGACCTCGAGCTGGCGACCCGGCTGTCGTTCTTCCTGTGGAAGAGCGTCCCCGACGACGAGCTGCTCGACCTCGCGGAGCGGGACGTGCTCAGCGAGCCCGACACCCTGGCCGCGCAGGTGCGCCGGATGCTCGCCGACCGGCGGGCCGAACGGTTCATGGACGACTTCGCGGGCCAGTGGCTGCAGATGCGCAACATCTTCTCGCAGGACCCCGACGGCGCCCTCTTCGCCGGGTTCGACGATTCGCTCCGCAAGGCGATGGTCCGCGAGACGCAGTTGTTCTTCCAGAGCCAGGTGCGGGCCGACCTCCCCCTGCAGGACCTGCTGCGGGCCGACTACACGTTCCTGAACGAGCAGCTCGCGCGCCATTACGGCGTCGACGACCTCTACGGCACCCACTTCCGGAGGCACGAGTGGCAGGACGACCGCCGGCACGGGCTGCTCGGGCACGGGAGCCTGCTGACCGTCACCTCCTACGCGAACCGGACGTCGGTGGTGCTGCGGGGCCTGTGGGTGCTGGAGACGCTGCTCGGGGCGCCCCCGCCGCCCCCGCCGCCCAACGTGCCGCCGCTGCCCGAGAGCGACCGCGCCCGGCCGACGTCGCTGCGCGAGCGCATGGAGCAGCACCGCGCCAGCCCCGTCTGCTCGAGCTGCCACGCCCGCATGGACCCGCTGGGCTTCGCGATGGAGCACTTCGACGCGGTCGGACGCTGGCGCGAGAGCGACGGCGGGGCCGAGATCAACGCGACCATCGAGTGGAACGGCGCCACCGTCGACAGCCCCCGCGCGTTCCGCGAAGGGCTGCTGGCGACGGGGCACGACTTCGTGCACACGGTCGTGGAGAAGATGATGATCTACGCCCTGGGCCGCGGCCTCGACTACTACGACGCCCCGACCCTGCGGCGCATCGTGCGGGACCTGGAGCACGACGACTACCGCTGGTCGTCGCTGGTCCTCGGCGTCGTCTCGAGCGAGCGACCAGTTCCTGATGCGGCGCGCACCCGAGGCGGAGGTCCTGGTCGACGCCCAGCCGTAGAGCTTTCGGTACCTCTGGAGAATGGTCATGTTCATCACCCGCACCCATCTGCCCCGCCGCACCGTGCTGCGTGGCCTCGGCGCCACCGTGGCGCTCCCGCTGCTCGACGCCATGGTCCCGGCCGCGACCGCGCAGAGCCGGACCGCCGCCGCGCCCATCAAGCGCTTCGGCGTGTTCTACGTGCCCAACGGGATGTCGATGCCCTACTGGTACCCGCGGCACGCGCCGGGCAAGCTCGACAGCCTGCCCCCGACCCTGCGCTCGCTCGAGCCGTTCCGCGACCGCGTGACGATCTGCGGCGGCCTCGACGACGAGCCCGCCAACCTCGTCAGGGGCGGCGGCGACCACGCCCGGTCCGCCGGCACCTTCCTGACCTGCGTGCCCTACAAGATGACGAACGGCGCCGACGTCTCGAACGCGGTCTCGGTGGACCAGATCGCGGCCCGCGAGCTGCAGAACGAGACCCAGCTCGCGTCGCTCGAGCTCGGCATCGAGTCGAACGCGATGGTCGGGAACTGCGACGGCGGCGCCAGCTGCGCCTACACCAACACCATCGCGTGGCGCACGCCGACCACCCCGCTGCCCATCGAGAACGACCCGCGGGCGGTGTTCGAGCGGCTGTTCGGCACCAGCGGCAGCACCGATCCCGAGGCGCGCATGGCCCGCATGCGGCGCGACCGCAGCATCCTCGACCTCGTCAACGACGAGCTGCGGGGGCTCGGGAGTGTCCTGGGGCCGGGCGACCAGGCCAGGCTCGACGAGTACGTCGAGGCGGTCCGCGACATCGAGCGGCGCATCACGATGGCCGAGGAGCAGAGCGCCCGCGAGCTGCCGGTGGTCGACCAGCCCGTCGGGGTGCCGAGCGACTACGCCGAGCACGCCAGGCTGATGATGGACCTGCTGGCCCTCGCCTACCAGACCGACCTCACCCGCATCAGCACGTTCATGCTCGCGCGCGAGGTGAGCGGCCGCGCCTATCCCGAGATCGGCGTGCCCGACTCGCACCACCCGCTGTCGCACCACCAGGACGAGCCGGCCAAGCTGAACCGGCTGCACCTCATCAACGAGTACCACTTCCAGCAGTTCGCCTATCTCGTGGCCAAGCTCGACGCCATCCCCGAGGGCGACGGCTCGATGCTCGACTCGACGCTGTTCCTCTACGGCACCGGCATCAGCGACAGCAACACGCACTTCCACGACGATCTGCCCGTCGCCCTCGTCGGGGGGCAGAACGCCGGCATCGCCGGCGGCCGGTACGTCCGCTATCCCCAGGACACGCCGCTCGCCAATCTGCACGTCACGATTCTCGAGTGGCTGGGCACGCCGGTCGAGGCCTTCGGCGACAGCAACGGCAAGCTCGGCCGGTTGACGGCGTAGGGACGCCAAGCCCTGGAACGGCGTGGCGTCCCCAAGGAGTCTGCGCCGTAGAACGGTGCAGACTCCTGGCAGGGTTGGTTGGGCGCCCAGCGGAGCCGAAGGCGACGATGGGCGGGCTGGGCTCGGTCGGCAATCGGAGCCGTCAGGCGGCGACCGTCGGGCGAGGAGTCGACACCCCACGACCGGGAGATCCTCTCCAGGATTGGATGAGCGGGCAGCGGGGCAGCGGGGCGCCGCTGCTCTCCTCCTTGCCCGGAGTCACGACATGTCGTATCCACAGTCACCAGGAGCCCGTGCCGAGACCTCCCGCCCTACCGGGAGTCGATTGCGACGGCGCGCCCGCCGGGGGGGGCTCGGGTTCGCGCTGGCGGCCGCCCTGCTGCCGGCGGCGTCGTCCGGCCAGCAGGGGCCCTACCCCATCTTCACCCAGGCGCATCTCGACGCCACCATGACGACGCTCGGCCCGAACGTGGCCGGCGTGCGCGCCGCGCTCGCGGCGGGCGACTACTCCACCGCCAAGGAGCGAGCCATCCGGTCGCGCGAGCAGCTCGCCACCACCATCACGTTCTGGCGCGATCGCGACCGGGACGACGCCGCGGGCTGGCTGCGCACGGCGCTGGACCGTCTCGACGCCCTCGACACCGCGCTCTCCGTCGAGTCGGTGGACGCCCCCGCGGTCGTGGCGATCGGCGACGAGATCGCCGAAGCCTGCAACGCCTGCCACGCGGTGTACCGCGAGCCGGACGGCGACGGGGGCTACCGGGTGAACGCCAGCGCCCTCCCCTGAGTTGCGGCGTGACGGCGGCTGACGGGTCGACCAGCAGGCGACCGGCATCTCCTCTCCGTCGATGCCCTGAGTTGCGGTGTGCCTGCGGCAGACGGGTCGCCTGCTGCACCCTGCGCGGATTACCGCAAACGCGGGTTGCCGTCTCAAGAGCCCCGGATCCAAGGCCGGCCGCCCGTCCGGACCGGGCCGGCGGCATCTTGTTGGAACGCGCCTTGCTTGAACACTGCGGTGATACGATGGCGTGACAGGGTCCGGGGAGGGTGGAGATGAAGGCGTTCGCGGCCGAGACGTTCAAGGCTCACATGACGGCCGATGCGGATCCGGAAGCCGCTCTCGAGGCAGCGAGAGAACTTGGCGAAACCCACGTCATGTTGCGGGTCTACATGAGGCTGGTCGGTTGGTTGGTCGTAGCGATGGTCGCCGGGTTCGGTGCGGTCGCTGCGATTCTCTGGAGCGTCCTGGAGAAGCTGGCGGAAGCGACGGCCGTGCTCCGGGCCATCGACTGACCTGGCGAGGCTCCCCTGCCCGTCCGCCCGCAGGAGCGAAATGCTGAGATTCCTTGTCGCGGTGGCCGTGGTCCTCGCCGTCCTGGCGGCGGGCGCGTTGATCGTCGCGGCGCTCGCATCGCGCGTGGCGCCGCTGGCGGCCAGGCTCGAAGCCCGGTGGGCCCGCCGCAACGCGGCGGCCGGGAGCGCCGGGGGCAACGCCGGCATGCTCGCCGCGATGCAGGGGGACGAACCCTCGGCTGACGGCGATCCCTCCGCTGACGACAGCGCCGGGGGCGACGGTGGTTTCGCTGCCGGCGGGGGTTTCGGAGACGGCGGTGCGGGCGCCGTGGATGGCGGAGGCGGCGGCGGTTGACGGGTACGGGCCGGTGGGGGGCGGGGTCGCAGAGCCGGTACGCAGAAGAGCGACATGCCGGTTGTCAGCAGATTCCTCGGAATCGTCGTCGCGATGTATTGGGATGATCACGTTCCCGCCCACTTCCACGCGAAGTACGGGGAGTACGAAGTAATCGTTCACATCGCCACCGGGGTCGTGGAAGGTCGATTTCCGAAACGCGCTCTGCGGCATGTGATGGAGTGGCACGAGTTGCACGAGCACGAGCTCCTGGCCAACTGGGAACGGTGTCGCCGAAAGGAGGCGCCGAATCCCATCGAACCGCTGGAGTGACTCGATGTTCCTGCATGTGACCAGTGCCAGAGCGCTTGACGGCTTTCAGGTGGAGGTGTGCTTCGACGACGGTCGCCAAGGCGTCGCGGACCTGGCAGAGGCGCTCGACGGGCCGATGTTCGAGCCGCTGAAGAACCCGGAGGTGTTCAGAGCACTACGGGTAGACGCGGAGCTTCGGACGATCGTCTGGCCCAACGGAGCGGACCTGGCGCCGGAGTACATCTACTACCGGGCGTTTCGGGATGATCCCGAGCTGCAGGCCACCTTCCGCAAGTGGGGCTATCGTTGATCCTGGATACCGGGTCCGCGCCCCAACTGCCGCCACGGGCCTCAGCGGGTTGACGGCCACCCGTTCTTCACCCTCATCGCCGGTCAGCCCGCCCGGGTAGTCCGCACCCGGCCGCGTGCCGACGGCGAACACGCCGGGCTCGATCACGAGGCGCGGTTCACCCTGTTCAACCCGAGCGCCGAGCGCATGGTCGGCATCGGCATGACCGACCGGCCGGTGGACGAGTGGTCCGACCTCTACGGCGTGTACTACGCCGACGCGTCGACGCTGGTACCCCCCCCCCGAGCAGCTGCCCGTCGTGCGCGCCCTGCGGGGCGAGGAGGTCGATCGCGAGCAGTTGTTCATCCGCAATCCGGCTCTTCCGGACGGGACGTACATCAGCGTGAACGCCAGTCCCGTGCGCGACGAGGCGGGGCAGGTGGTCGGCGGCGTGGCCGTGTTCCGCGACGTGTCGGAGCGCCGGCGGCAGGAAGCGGCGCTGACGCGGGCCTTCGCCCTGGGACGTCTGGAGGTCATCGACACGGTCCTGCACAACATCGGGAACGCCATCAACAGCGTCGCCACGGGAGTGGACACGCTGCACGGGTGGTTCGACGACAGCGAGCTGATGAAGCGGTTCGGCAAGCTGGCCGACCTCGTCGCCGCGCACTACCGCGACTGGATCTCCTGGCTGGAGCACGACCCCCAGGGCCGACAGGTGCGCGATGGAGTCTACCGACGAACGCCGGGCCCGGCTCGCCGACGACCCGGACTGGCGGCCGACGATCCGCGTGGTGGCCCGTCGCGGGGAGCAGGAGAACACCCTCGTGATCGACGTCACCGACAACGGAATCGGTATCGAGCCGACCGAATTCCGCTCCATGTTCAACGCCGGCTACACGACCAAGAAGGAGGGAACGGGACTGGGGCTGCATTCCGCCGCGAACTTCGCAATCGGGTCGGGCGGCACCATTCAGCCCTTCAGCGACGGTATCGGCCACGGCGCCACGCTGCGCGTGACGCTGCGCCTGGCGGGGGAGCAGGGGCGGCAACCCCCGCCGGTCGATGATGACGAGTGACCAGGCCGGCCGAGCCCATCATCGGGCCCACGGTTGCCGCTGTCCCGAATGCCCGGATCGTCTCGGCTGCGCGTTGGCGCCGACGTTGGTTATGATACGAGCCTCGGCGTGGGTGGACTTCCTGGAGAACCGATGCTGAAGAGGCCGGCGGCGGTGTCGGCTGCGGGGCTCGGCGGTTGCCTGACGAGAGGGACGAGACTACGAGCCTCGGCGCGGGTCGACTTCCTGGAGAACCGATGCTGAAGAGGCGGGCGGCGGTGTCGGCTGCGGGGGGCTCGGCGGTTGCCTGACGAGAGGAACGGGACGATGCTGATTCGGATTGCGGGGCTGGCCGCCGTCGCGGCCCTGACGCCCCTCGCGGTGATGGCGCAGGCGGGCGGGGCCGGCGACGACGCGGAGATCAGGCCGTTCGAGATCGCGGTGCCCGACGAGGTGCTCGACGACCTGCAGCGGCGCCTCGAGATGACCCGGCTGCCCGATCAGCTCGACGGCGCGGGCTGGGACTACGGGGCCGAGCTCGACTACGTGACCGAGCTCATCCGCTACTGGCGCGACGAGTTCGACTGGCGCGAGCAGGAGCGGCGGCTGAACGCGTTCGATCAGTTCAAGACCGTCATCGGCGACCTCGACATCCACTTCATCCACCAGCGGTCGCCCGAGCCCGACGCGCTGCCCCTCGTCATCACCCACGGGTGGCCCGGCTCCATCGCCGAGTTCACGAAGATCATCGGTCCCCTGACCGACCCCGTCGCCCACGGCGGTCGGGCCGAGGATGCGTTCCACGTGGTGGCGCCGTCCATGCCCGGCTACGGGTTCTCGGACAAGCCGCGGGCGCCGGGCTTCGGCCCCGAGCAGATCGCCGAGGTGAACGCGCAGCTCATGGCGCGGCTCGGCTACGAGCGCTACGGCATCCAGGGCGGCGACTGGGGGTCGATCGTCAGCCGCTGGCACGCGTTCAACCATCCGGACCACGCGGTCGGCGTGCACCTCAACATGCTCGTCGGGGGGCCGCCGCCGGGTGCCGACCCGACCGACGGGGTGCCGCCCGAGGAGCTCGAGCGGTCGCGGGCGCGGCAGTCGTTCTACAACACCGCGGAGAACGGCTACGCCCAGATTCAGGGCACCAAGCCGCAGACCCTCGGCTACGCCCTGAACGACTCGCCGGCGGGGCAGGCGGCGTGGATCGTCGAGAAGTTCCGCGCGTGGTGCGACTGCAACGGCGACCCCGAGTCGGTGTTCACGCGGGACGAGCTGCTGACCAACATCACCATCTACTGGGTCACCGAGACCGCGACGTCGTCGGCCCGGCTCTACTACGAGAGCCGGAACGCCCCGACCTCGCGGCCGATGGGGCGCATCGAGACGCCGACCGGGGCCATCATCTTCCCCTACGAGCTGTTCATCACCCCGCGCCGCTGGGCCGAGGCGTCGTACAACATCACCCACTGGACCGAGGTCGAGCGCGGCGGCCACTTCGCGGCGATGGAGCAGCCGGAGGTGCTGGTGGACGACCTGCGCGAGTTCTTCCGGCCGTTGCGGTAGGCGCCCGCGCCGCGGGCCGCCGCGGACTGCCGTAGCCTTGGCCGGGCGGGAAGCGGCGCCGAGATGGTGGGCGGCTTCCCGGACGGGGCCGCTGACCAGTCGAGCCCCGGAGCCCTATTCGCCGTTCGACAACTGGAGATCGAGACCGATGCACCCAGATACCAACCGGCCGGACGACCATCGATTGATGACTTCGCGCGGACCGGGCCGCGTGTCCCGACGGGCGTTCATGGGCGCCCTCGGGGCGGCGGCGCTGGCCCCGCGGACCCTCGCGCAGGGCACGCCGCCGATTCCCGTCACCGCCCTCAACCACGTGACGATCGGCGTCTCCGACCCGGCCCGGTCGCTCGAGTGGTACCAGGGGCTCTTCGGCATGCCCATCGCGGCACGGCAGGCCAACACCGTCATCCTCCGCGTGGGTGACGGGCCGCAGTTCCTGGCCATCGGGGGCGGCGCGAGCGCCAGCCCCGGCGCGGGCCACTTCTGCCTCTCGGTCGACGGGTTCGACGCCGACCGCCTCGTGGGCATCCTGAACGAGCACGGCATCGCGTCGTCCGAGACCTCGGGTCCCGGCGAGGTCCGCATCCGCATGCGCGGGGCGGAGTTCGGCGGGGCGCCCGAGGGGACCCCCGAGCTGTACTTCGGCGACCCCGACGGCATCGTCGTGCAGCTGCAGGACAGCACCTACTGCGGCGGCGAGGGGGTGCTGGGGGACGTGTGCCTGGAAACGCCGGAGCCGGCCCCCACCGAGGGCCTGCTGCGGCTGCGCGACTACAACCACTTCACGGTCTTCGTGACCGATCAGGCGCGCTCGATCGCACTCTATCAGCGGCTCTTCGGCCTGCCCATCGACACCTATCAGGGCGCGCTGCCGGTGCTGCGGGTGGGGTCGGGCAACCAGTTCCTGGCCCTCGGCGGGGGCGGCGCGGGCCCGACCGGGCCGACCATCCACCATACCTGCTTCACGGTCGACGACTTCGACGTCGACCGCATCATCGGCGTGCTGGAGGGCTACGGCGTCACGCCCCGCGGCGAGGGGTCGGGCCCGGCTGGCCCGCTGCAGTCGTACGTGACGATGCGCATGCCGGACCGCGGCGGCGCCCCCGGCGGCACCCCGGAGCTGTACTTCACGGACCCGGACGGCATCCTGCTCCAGCTCCAGGACGCGCGGTACTGCGGCGGGAACGGTTATCTCGGCAACGAGTGCGGCACGCCCGAGAACCCGACCGGGCGCAACGCGTAGGGGCGGGTAAAAAAAATGT
Organism: Vicinamibacterales bacterium; assembly: GCA_965207675.1. Taxonomy (GTDB): domain Bacteria; phylum Acidobacteriota; class Vicinamibacteria; order Vicinamibacterales; family UBA8438; genus JAJEEA01. The sequence continues at coordinate 686,804 of CBDBMY010000008.1, read as the reverse complement.
AATTTCCGCTTGCAACCGCCGGTGGAAGTGATCGACAATTCGCCGGTGTAGGCCCGTGCCCACGGGGCATGGTATCTCTGCGAGGCGCACAGCGAGGCCGATCCGGGGTTGCGGCCTTCGAGGACTTCGGTAGTGACGAGGGAGGTGATCGTCCCATGAGTCAGGAGATCATCGAGGTGACGGAGGAGACGACCCAGCCGGGCGTGTCCAGACGGAGTTTCATCAAGGGCGCCATCGCCGCGAGCGCGGCCGTGTCGTCGACCAACTACCTGTTCCGCAGCAACGGCGGGGCGGTGCTGGCCCAGGCGCCCGCGGCGGGGGCCGTCGACCGGCTCATCACCGTGACCGTCAACGGCCGGAGCCGGCGCGTCGAAGTGCCTCCGATGGAGACGCTGGCCACGACGCTGCGCTACAAGCTGGGCCTGACCGGGACGAAGATCGGCTGCGACCGCGCCGAGTGCGGCGCGTGCACGGTCCTCGTCGACGGGACGGCGCACTACGGCTGCTCGCTGCTGACGCACTCCGTGCGCGGACGCGAGGTCACGACCATCGAGGGCCTCGAGGCCGAGGACGGCACGCTGCATCCGATGCAGCAGGCGGTCCTGGAGGAGCAGGGGTTCCAGTGCGCGTTCTGCATGTCCGGGTTCATCATGAACTCGGTCGCGTTGCTGAACGAGAACCAGAACCCGACCCGGAAGCAGGCGGCCGAGTGGCTGTCGGGGAACCTGTGTCGGTGCGCCGACTACGACAAGATCCTGACGTCCGTCCAGCGGGCGGCGGAAATCACGCGGGGGGCCTGACGTGGCTGACTACAAACTGCTCGGAAAGAACTACCAGACGCCCGACCTCTACGCGAAGGTCACCGGGCGGTCGAAGTACGCCGAGGACCACCGCGCCGAGGGCATGGTCTTCGCGAAGCTGCTCTCCAGCCCGATGCCGCACGCCCGCGTGCGGTCCATCAACGCCGACGCGGCCCTGGCCCTTCCCGGCGTCGTGGGCATCCTGACCCCCGACGATCTGCCGGACGAGGTCGACGCCCCGAACGAGGCCGCGCTCACCATGGAGCCGCGCTACGAGGGCGAGCCGATTCTCGCCGTCGCCGCGGTCAGCGAGCAGATCGCGTCGGACGCGATCGAGCTGATCGACATCGACCTCGAGCCGCTCGAGTTCGTGCTCGATCCCCTCGACAGCCTCAAGCCGGGCGGCCCGAACGCCCGCAGCGAGGGCAACACCACCATCGGCCGCGAGCTCGGCGAGATCAAGTGGACCGCGGCGGATCTGGCCGGCCTGGCGGCGGGCGAGATCCCGATGGACGCGGAGGCGGCCCAGGAGTGGTCGTTCGGCGACCTCGAGGCCGGGTTCGCCGAGGCCGACATCATCGTCGAGGAGCACTCCTACAACCAGTCGACGTCGCACCAGCCGCTCGAGAGCCGGACGACGATGGCGTACTGGGAGGACGGCAAGCTCTACATCTATCCCTCCGTGCAGAGCACCGCGCGCGCCGTGGGCCCGATGGCGCGGTGGGCGGGCGTCGAGCCCTCCAACGTCGTGCTCATCAACGAGTTCACCGGCGGCGGGTTCGGCGGCAAGATCAGCGGCTACGTGCACGCGCAGATTCCCATCCTGCTGTCGAAGAAGATCGGCAGGCCGGTCATGATGCGCATCACGCGGCGCGAGGAGAACATGATCGGCCGCGGGCGCCCCGGCGTCCAGGCCCGCATCCGGCTCGGGATGCGCGCCGACGGCCGCATCACCGCCCTCGACATTCACGGCATCGGCGACCAGGGGCCCTACGGGCGCTCCGGCGACGCCATGAACGTGGCGGGCATCGGGTCGCTCTGCTACCAGCCGCTGGCCTGTCGCATGCGCGGCACCAACGTCTACACCAACACCCCGCCGCGCGGTCCGCAGCGGGCGCCGGGCGGCGTGCAGTCGATGACCATGCTCGAGCCCATCATCCAGAAGGCGGCGAAGCTGCTGGGGCTCGACCAGGTCGAGGTGCACAAGATCAACGCGCCCGAGGGGCAGGCGCGGTTCGGCCCGCCGGGGCTCAATGGCGAGCAGGGCAACGTGTCGAGCGCGTTCGCCCGGGAGGCGATCGACATCGGCGCCGAGCTCTTCAACTGGGAGGAGCGCAAGGAGCGCAGCGGCCAGCGCAACGGCTCGAAGGTCACCGGCGTCGGCATGACGCTGAGCGCCTACTCGGCCGGCGCCTCCGGGGTCGACGGCCTGTTCGTGCTCAGGCCCGACGGCCGCCTCTACATCCAGTCCGGCGTCGGCAACCTCGGCACGGGGTCGGCCTTCGACACCATGCGGGCCGCGGCCGAGGGGCTGGACATGCCCTGGGAGAAGTGCGAGGTCGCCTGGGGCGACACCAGCCGGCACCTGCCCTGGAGCTGCTCGCAGGGCGGCAGCTCGACGACCCACGCCCACACGCGGGCGAACTGGGCCGCCGTGGCGGACGCCACGCAGAAGATGCGCGAGATCGCCGCGCAGGACCTCGGGGGCGCTCCCGAGGACTACGAGATCGGCGGCGAGCGCGTCTACCGCCGGGGCAACCGGTCGCAGGGCCTGAGCTTCGCGAGAATCGCGCAGCGGGCCATCGACCTCGGCGGCAGGTACGACGGGCACGAGCTCCCCGAGGACATCAACGGGATGACCACCGCGTCGGCGACCGCGCTGGCGGGGCAGGGGCTCATGGGCGTCGCCAAGGACAACTACGAGGAAGGCGGCCGGCGCATGTCGTTCGTGGCCGGGTTCGCCGAGGTCGAGGTCGACATCGAGACCGGCAACATCAAGATCGTCGACTACGCGGCGGGGTCCGACGCGGGCACCATCCTGCATCCCAAGACCTACGAGGGGCAGATCTTCGGTGGGGCGATTCAAGGGTTCTCCGTCGCCCTGGCTTCGAAGTGGGTCTACGACCGGCAGTGGGGCCTGATGGTCGCCAAGCGGTTCTACAGCAACCGGCCTCCGGGCATGCTCGACGTGCCGCACGACGAGCCCATGAAGTGGGGCAACGCCGACCTGCCCGATCCCTTCAACCCGCTCGGCGCGAAGGGCATCGGCGAGGCAGCGCAGGGGGCCGGGTCCGGTGCGGTCGCCAACGCCATCGCCGACGCGCTAGAGTCGCTGGGCGAGGGCAACGGCGACTTCCACCGCTCGCCGATCACACGGGACATGATTCTCACGAAGCTCGAGCAGGCCCCGGCGGGTCACGACCGGCTGACGGCTCACGTCTGAGGAAGGGGAGGCGATTACCATGAAGGGCGTTATTCGCGACGTAATACCTCAACTCGAGCTGTTTCAGCCGGCCAGCGCCGACGACGCGCTGGCGCTGCTGGCCGAGCACGGGTCCGATGCCTGGGTGTACGCCGGCGGGCTCGACACGCTCGACTGGTTCAAGGACCGGGTGAAGCGGCCGCGGGTGGTCGTGGACCTCGGCGGCATCGACTCGATGCGCGAGATCCGGACGACCGCCGACGGAATCGAGATCGGGGCGATGGCCCGGCTCATCGACGTGGTCAACCACCCGGACATCCAGGCCCGGTTCCCGGCCCTGGCGTTGTCGGCCAAGACGGCCGCGTCGCCGCAGATCCGGAACCAGGGCACCATCGGCGGCAACGTGGGGCAGGACACCCGTTGCTGGTACTACCGGGACGGCTGGACCTGCTACCGGGCCGGCGGCAACATCTGCTACGCCAGCCCCCCGACCGCGATGAACCGCGAGCACTGCATCCTCGGTGCGAGCCGGTGCGTCGCCGTCAACCCCTCCGACACCGCGCCGGTGCTGGTGGCCCTCGACGCCGAGATGGTCATCCGGCGGGGCCGCGCGGAGCGGGTGGTTCCGGCCCGGGACTTCTTCGTGGGGCCGGAGATCGACATCGAGCGGATGACCGCGCTCGAGCCCGGCGATCTGCTGATGTCGATTCGCGTGCCGTCGACGTGGGCGGGGACGCGGGTCTACTTCGAGAAGGTCCGTGACCGCGACACGTGGGACTTCGCCCTCGTCAACGTGGCGACCGCCCTGCGCGAGAGCGGCGGCGTCATCCAGGACGCCCGCGTCGTCGTCAACGGCGTGGCCCCGACCCCGGTCCGGCTGACCGCGGTCGAGAACGCCATCCGCGGGCAGGCCCGCAACGAGCAGACCGCGAACCGGGCCGGCGACATCTCCACCCAGGGGACGGTGCCGCTGGCCCAGAACGGGTTCAAGGTCAACCTGATGCGGAACCTGGTGCGGCGGTCCATCCGCGACGACGTGATGACCGAGGCGTAGCGAAGCGCCTCGTTCGACCGGGAACGACTGTAAGGGCCGGGCCCCGACGGGTTCGGCCCTTGCTTTGTACGCCGCCGCCGCGGTCATTTCCGTCTTCAGCCTCGGTCCGGGTCTGTGGGCTCGTCCCTTCGCTCGCACCCGGGCGTCGCAGGCGACTGCCCGGCGCGGTCGAGGCCCGGTTCGCGTTTCTGCCCCGGAGACCGGCGAGTGCCAACCAGGCGGGGGCTGGGCGCCCGCGGTGTGGTGCGGCAGCCGGGTCCGCCGACGGCACCGAGGGAGGTCGCAGTTTGTACAGAATCCGTACTGTGGGACGGCTAGTCGGCTAGTCAGCTGGTGAGGCTGGTGGGATTCGCGGTGACCGTCCCGGGCGACGGCGATGCGCCTGGAAGCCCCGCGGGGCGTTTGGCCGAGGCGTGGGAGGATTCGCGGTGACCGTCCCGGCCGAGGGCGGATGCGCCTGCCGTCGGTCCGTCCGATACGGTAGACTACGGACTCGCGCCGAAGGGAGGCTGGACGATGGGGACTCAGGGCCAGGGAAAGATGCAGGGGCAGTCACGACGTCGGTTCATCCGGCAGGCCTTCGGTGGCGGGCTCGGGGCGTCGGTCGCCGGCGCTGCCGGCATGGCGCGCCCGGCCGCTCAAGTGGGCGGCCCGATACGGTCGTTCGACCACGTGGCGGTGCCGATGCGGAACACCGAGGCCATGGTGCAGTTCTACCGGTCGCTCGGCTTCGGGGTGATGGAGGGCGAGCGCATCTGCTCGGTGCACTTCGGCGACAGCAAGATCAACTTCCACCGGCCGGTGGCGTGGGAGGACGCGAGCTTCACCCTGCGCGCCCCCGCCGCGGTGCCGCCGTGCGGTGACTTCTGCTTCGTCTGGGACGGCACCGAGGCGGCGCTGGAGGATCTGCTGGCCGGCGCGGGGGCCGAGGTCATCACGGGGCCGGCGCCCCGCACCGGCGGGCGCGACGGCGGCGTCGCCGTGGGCACGAGCCGCTACATCCGGGACCCGGACGACAACCTGCTGGAGTTCATCGTCTATTGAACGGACTCCGCTCGCCGATGGATCCAAGTCATGGATTCCAGATCCGGGCCTGGGCGGGTCGGCCGAAAGCCCTCGCCTGACTGTTCCGCTCCGAGGCGCGCCACTGCGGGCACGCCGATGTCGGGAACGTTGCGCGGCCTTGCGTTCGGCCTGGCGACGGCCGCCTGCTTGGCGTGCGGTCCCGGACCATCCTCGCCCGGCGGGGAGCGCGAACCCCTGTGGATCGCGGCCGTGCAGACGAGCGGCGCCCTGATTCCCTTTGCCCGGCATGGCGACGACGGCTGGGACCTTCCCTGGCCCGCGCCGTTCGACGCCGAGACCGGCGCTCTTGCCGACGGCGAGGCGGCCCCTCCGCCTGGGCCGGACCGCGAAGCACCGTCACTGCCGATGCCCCCCGTCGATCAGGACTCCCGGGGCGGCAGAATCGCCGCGCCGATGCAGTGGAGCTTCTACTCGCAGACCGAGCGGGGCTCGGCGCTCACGGTGGCGAGGCTCCTGCTGGCCGAAGCCCAATGCATGATGAGTTGGGCATTGGGTTTCGGTGGCCGCGAGCTGCCTCGCGTCGAGGGGACGCCCGACGTCGCCGGCGTGGCGTTCAATCACCCCCTCGAGGTCGTGTCGGCCGAGGAGGAGATTCCCGGGCTCGACCGGATACGCGCCGAGCTGGGGTTGGTCGACGTCGCCGGCCTCGACGACCCGATGCAGTCGAGACAGTTCGTCTGGCTGGGCTTCTATCGGCTCGATGGCGGCGGCATCATCGGCGTCGTGAACGACCGCCGCTACGAGGGCGCGAGCTGGCTGGTGGTCGAGATCGACGGGGACGAGGGCCGCATCGCACACCGCGTATTCGGCGGCGGCTGCTGATACGCCGGCGCCCCCTGGAGCCGCGGGAATCCCGGCGCGCACCCCCCGTGCGGGCCTCCCTCTGCCTCACACCCGCGCACACCAACCCGGATCGGCGCCCGCCCGGGCCGAGCCGCCCGTGGGCGCGTCACGCCGCGGGGCTTCCCGCCGCCCGCCGTATAATGCGGGACGTGGCCTTGCCGGACGAGCTGACGCGACGCCTGCGGGCGGTCGCCGAGGGCGACCCGGACGTGCGTGCGCTCTATGTGTTCGGCTCCCGGACCGACGGAACCGGGCGGCCGGATTCCGATCTCGACGTCGGAATCCTCTACGTGTCGCCGCAGCCGATCGAGAAGACCCTCCGGCTCGAAGAGGCGCTGTGCCGGGCCGCCAGCCAGCCGGTGGACGTGATCGACGCGGCGCGAGCGAGCGCATTTCTCGCCCTGGCGGTGGTGCGGGGCGACCGCCTCTTCACCCGGGACGAAGTCGAGACGGACCTCTTCGATCTCTACGTCCTGCGGCGGGCCGGAGATCTGCTGCCGTTCGAGCGTGCGCGTTGCGAGATGCTACTCGGTCCGCGATCATGACGCCCGGACGAGTCAGCCGGACGGTCGTCGCCGACAAGGCCGCCCTGATTCGACGCTTCCTCGACGAGGCCGGCACCCTTCCCCTGGCCGATCTGGATGCCTTCACGCGCGACCCGCGGATGGTTGCGGCGGGCGAATCGTATCTCCGCCGCGCGATCGAGGCGCTGCTCGACATCGCCCGCCATGTGCTCGCGAAGGGATTCGCGCGGGGGGCCGCCGAGTACGCCGAGGTGGCGCGCCAGCTCGGCGAGGTGCGCGTCGTGTCGCCGACCGAGGCCGAACGGCTGGTGCGCATGGCCGGGTATCGCAACCGGCTGGTGCACGTTTACGACCAGGTGACGGCACCGGAGCTGTACGAGCTGCTCGTGCGGCGGCGGGGAGAGATCGAGGAGACGTTGGGGGCGATCATCGACTGGATGGCCGCACACCCCGACCGCGTCGCCGACCCCGAGTGAGCCCTCGCGGCGCCGCCCGCCGCGCGGCGGCGTCAGGTGACGCCCCCCGATCGGGTCGCCGATCCCGAGTGAGTCTCCACGGGCGCCGCCCACCGCGGCCGCGTCAGAAGAACCAGGTGAGGGACACGTAGCCGACCGCGCTGAGCAGGCCGTAGGCCGAGGGCAGGAGCTGGCCGGCGGCCGGGGTGTCGGCGCCGACGCCGAAGAAGACGCCGCCGGCGATGGAGGTCTCGTCGCCGGCCGAGTAGGAGAAGCTGGGCGCCACGATGGCGCTCCGGTCGTTGAGGTTCCAGAGCCAGAGGCCGGCGATGCTCAGCAGCGGGTGGATCTGGTAGGACGCCTGCACCGCCGCCTCGTCCCGGCCGTACACCTGGTACTCGGCGCGCAGGAACTCGGGCGACTGAAAGACGCGAAGAAGGTCGTCGGGCGCGGCGGCGCCGCGGCCGTCGTGCTGGTACTCGACGACGAGTCCCATGTCGCGGCCGTAGACCGACAGCCGCCGGTCGAGGCCGATCGTGCCCCGCCCGGTGACGTCGCCCTGGAACTCCCGCACCACCGCCTCGAACCGGATCGCCCAGGCCCCCAGCCCACCCGCGGTGCCGAACGCGCCGGCCGCGTCGCCGTAGAGGGTGCCGCCCCACCCCGAGACCTCCCAGTTCCGCCAAGTGGTGAGGCCGCGCGCCAGCACCGTCGTCTCCTCGCCGACGAGGGTGCGGCTGGGCCGGAACACGACATCGATCTCGCTCAGGGGACCGGGATAGATGCGAGCGCGCGCGGCGTCGATGCCGCCCCGGTAGACGCGGAACGGGTCGGCGGGGCTGAACGGGATGAACGGGTCGGCGGGGGTGAGGAACAGGGTGGTGCCCCACGACACCGCCTGGCGGCCGACGCTCACCTCGACGGCGTCGTTCGGCTGCCACGCCACGTTGAGGCGGTCCAGCCGGTGCAGCCACCGGAAGTGATCCTGGTCGACGGCGGTCCATTGGAGGTCGAACCACTCGCCCCCCGCGGGGACCGCGCCCAGCCCGCCCAGAAGACTGAAGTCGGTGTCGTCCTGGCGCACGGTGAGGGCGTGGTCGTAGGCGATCTCCACCGCGAACGGACCGAACACCGGCTCGGTCGTCAACCGCAGCCGGTTGAAGACGCTGGCGCTGGCGTCGCCGAGGATCGTCGGGCCGGCGAACAGGGGGACCGTCTGGAGGTAGCCGGTCAGCCAGCTCGACTGGGCGCGGGCGGGGCCCGGACCGAGCGCGGCCATGGCGAGCACCGCGCCGGCGATGAGCAACCCGCGCACGCGGGGGCTCATGTCGAGGCTCCCGTCGTCCGTCCTGTCGACCGATAGAGCAGGCCGCGCGGGCCGGGGGTCATGGCCGGGTCTCGTCCGCGTCGATGCGACGGGTCATGTGCGGGTCTCGTCCGAGTCGATGCGGCCGTCGAGCATCCGGACGAGGCGTCGGGACCGCTCCATGACCCGCGCGTCGTGGGTGGCGAAGACGAAGGTCACGCCGAGCTCGTGGTTCAGATCGGCCATGACGTCGAGCAGGGCCGCGCTCGCGGCCGAATCGAGGTTCGCGGTCGGCTCGTCCGCGAGCACCAGGGCGGGCCGGCTCGCGACCGCCCGCACCACCGCCACCCGCTGCTGCTGGCCTCCCGAGAGCTTGCCCGGGCGGCGGTCCTCGAGCCCGGTCATGCCCGTCCGCTCGAACAGCTCTTGCACCCGCGCCCGGCGCTCGTCGGCGGCGACGCCCTGGAGCAGCATGGGGAACTCGGCGTTCTCCATCGCCGTCAGCACCGGCAGCAGGTTGTAGGCCTGGAAGACGAAGCCGACCTGGTCGAGGCGAAGCTGGGCCACCTCGCGGTTCGACATCGCGGTCACGTCTCGGCCCGCCACCTCGACGCGGCCCTCGCTGGGGCGCGTCAGGCCCCCGATCAGGTTGAGGAGCGTCGTCTTGCCGGAGCCCGACGGCCCCGCCAGGGCCGTGAACTCGCCGCGCCCGACGGTCAGGCTGACGTCGCGGACCGCCTGCACCTCCTCGGCCTCCTGGTGGAAGATCTTCCAGACGCCCTCGGTCCTTACCGCCGCGGTATCGGTGTCGCTCATGGAGTCGCTCGCGATTCGCCGGTCTCACCGGTCGAACTTCATCGCCTCGGTCACGTCGAGCCGGGCCGCCCGCAGGGCCGGATAGACGGAGGCGGCCGCGCCGATGAACAGGATGAACAGCAGCACCTGCGCGAGGCGCACGGTCCGCACCAGCGGGTACGCGATCGGCTCGATGAGGACCCCCGAGAAGGTCATCTCGTCCATCAGGGCCGAGAAATCCAGGCCGTTCTCGGCGACGAGCAGGGTGACGGCGAGCCCGATGCCCACCCCGATGAAGCCGCTGACCGCGGTCATCGTCAGGCCCTCGACGAGCACGATGGCCCCGGTCTGCCCCGGCGTCAGCCCGAGCGCCCGCAGGACCCCGAACTCGCGCCGGCGGTGCAGCACCGACATCAGCACGGTGTTGACGATGCCGAACGCGATGATCGTGAAGATGAACCCCTGGACCAGGTAGTTGCCGAAGTCGTCGATGGCCACCGCCGCGCCCAGCGCGGGGTTCGCCTCGCGCCAGCCCATCACGCGGGCGTCGCCGCCGGCGATCAGCCCGTCGAGCGCGCGCTCGAGCCGGGCGGCAACGGCGGCCGTCGCCGTGCTGTCGTCCAGCACCACCCCGACGTTGGTGACGTCGCCCGCCGAGCCGAGCCATTCGCCGGCGGTGGCGAGGGGAATGTGCACGAGCGACTGGTCCACCTCGGGCACGCCGCTCTCGAAGATGCCGACCACCCGCAAGAGCTGTCCCGCGATTTCCCGCTCGGCGTCCTGCGCCTGCACCACGAAGCGCGACCCGAGCCGCAACTCGAGGCTGTCGATCAGCTCCACCCCGACGTAGGCGGCCAGCCGGTCGTCGGGAGCCAGATACCGGCCCTCGATCACCCGTTCATCGATGGGGCTGAAGTCGGCCTCGGCCACCGGGTCGACGGCGACGATCCGGGCCGGCCGCGCGCCCGCGGCCGAGCTCGCGAGCCCGTTGACGGCGAGCTTCGCGGTCGTCGCCACGACGCGGGGGGCGACCTCGGGCGACTCGAACGCCTCCTCGGCGGCTCGCCGGACCTCGGCCGGCAGCCGGTCCTCGATGCGCCGGCTCACGCGGAACTCGGGGCGCTCGATGGTGACGTGGCCCTCACCGAGCCGGACCCCGGAGTCGATCCACTGCTCGTGATAGCCGTCGCCGAGCGAGAAGGTGAACACGAGCAGGGCGCCCCCGACGATCATCGCCGACGCCGTCAGCACCGTGCGCCGCAAGTGGCGGCGCAGGTTGCGCATGGCCAGCAGCACGAGGACGCGGGCGCGCATCGGCGGGCGCGGGGCGGTGGGCGAAGTCATTGTCACAACCCCGGTCCCGGCGTCTCCACCGTGGAACCGTGGACGCGGGCGACCATCGGGGAACGCGTGGCGGAGGTCGACGACATCGTCACAACCCCGACAGGGTGTCGGCCGGCGGCACCCGCGCCGCCTTGGCGGCCGGATAGAGAGCAGCGAGGAGGGCGGTCAGCACCAGCCCGAGCGCCGACCACGTCCAGCCGGCCGGATCGTAGCCGACGCGCAGGCTGGGCTCGAGCAGCGCGCCCTGCAGGGTGACGCTGCCGAAGAGCCACGCCAGGCTGGGCGGCGCGGTGGCCCACCACACCATCAGCGGGAACGTGACGGCCGAGCCGATGGCGAGGCTGAGGAGGCCGACGGCCGCGGCCTCGGACAGCACCGTGCCCACGACGGCCCGCGGCGTCGCCCCGAGGGCGAGCATGACCGCGAACTCGCGCCGGCGCTCGAAGGTCGCCATCAGCATGGTGTTGGCGATGCCGAAGCTGGCGATGGCGAAGATGATGACGATGAAGATCCAGTACATCGAGTCGGCGAGCGCGACGTAGTCGACGAGCACCGGGTTGAGCACCGTCCAGGACGCCACCTCGATCTCCCGGCCATCGGCGTCGAGCGCCACGGCGAGGCGCTCGGCGACCGCGTCGGCCTCGGCCGGGTCCGCGGTGGCGACCGCGATCTCGTGGATGCGGTCGGGGTCGAGGTAGATCAGCGCCTGCAGGTCGCCGATGGCGAGCACCGCGGTGCGGGCGTCGAACTCGACCAGGCCTGCCCGGAAGATGCCGGCGACGGTGTAGAGGTCGTTGGCCATCGAGCCGTCGGCGGCCGACCCCACCAGCACCAGCTCGTCGCCGACGCCGGCCGCGAGTTGCCGGCCCATCTCCTCGCCGATGAGCATCTCGAAGGCGCCGGGCTCGGGCAGCCTGCCGGCGACCAGCTCGTCGAGGAAGCGGGTCAGCGCCACCTCCCGCTCGGGGTCGACGCCCATGAACATCCCCGCCGAGGTCGCCTCGCCCGAGCTGACGAGGCCGCCCGCGTACACTCGCGGCGCCGCCGCCGTCACCCCCTCGTCGGCGTCGATCACCTCGAGCATCGCCTCGACGTCGATGCCCTCGCGCCCGCCGAGGGTGTCGAACATGCTCCGGTCGGGGCGGTACTCGGCGTGGTGGATCTCGATCTGTCCGCTGACGAGCGAGGTGGCGTTCTCGACGAGCTCGGCCGTGATGCCCCGCGACCAGCCGATCATGAAGACCACCGCGAAGAAGCCCACGGCGAGGCCGAGGGCGGTCAGCACCGTCCGGCGGGGGTTCCGGCCGATGTTGCGCCAGCCGATGCGCGGCCAGGGGCGTTCGCGCATCGGCGGCTACCGACCGCGCTGCAGGGTGCGGAGGGAGAAGAACGAGGTGTCGAGGTCGACGTCGAACTCGAGCTCCTCGTAGCGGAACGAGGTCCGCTCCTCGGGCTTGTCGGCCGGGACCATGTCCATGACGCCGGGGACGAGGCGTCCGCCCATCTCGGTGAACGCGCTGTACTCCATGGTGCGGGCGAGCTCGCCGTCCTCGTCGAAGTACCGCGCCCAGAGGGGCATCGAGTCCCGCTGCCGGACCAGGAACGCCATGTGGCCCCAGACCACCGCCGCCTCCGGCTTCGGGGTCAGGCGGAGCTCCCACACGTCGACGCCGTCGCGCTCGCCCTCGAAGGCCATCTCGACGTCGTAGTCGTCGACGAGCCGGCTCTCCTTCACGAGGTCGTCGTTGGTGAAGTGCGACCCCATCCACGCGCCGCCCATCATCGACGCGGGGATCTTGATGGTGCGGTCGACCTTGGGGAGGTAGTTCCAGATGTCGTCGCCGGCCATCAGGGTCGCGGTGCCCGCGTCGCGCCGCGGGGCGCGGAGGCGGACGAGCGAGTAGTCGGTGCCGAGCGACCAGACCTCCATGGTCATCTCGCGCTCCCAGTGCTCGGTCACCACCTCCATCGTCGCCACGCCGCGGCTCGAGTCGCCGCGCATGAGGCGGTCGACCCGGTCGATGATCTCCATCGGGTCGGTCTGCGCCGCCGCCGGCGCCGCCGCCAGGAGGCCCGCGGCCACCCCGAGGATCAGAATCCGCGCGCACCATCGGAACATGAGCATCCTCCTCGGACACACCCGGTGTCGGTCCCGGCCCGCCAATCGTTGCCTCCGGCTTCGCTTGGCGTCCGGGAGTTCGCGCCGTTCCGGGGCGCAGACTCCTGGCCCGCCCATCGTCGCCTTCGGGCTCCGCCGGGCGCCCGACCAACCCTCCAGGAGTCCGCGCCGTTCTACGGCGCAGGCTCCTAGTTTAGCGCATTGATTTTTTGAGGGTACAAAAAATATTCTGTGCTGCCGCGGAACTCACATTCCCGCCTGCTCCTTCACGTAGCGCGCGACCTGCTCGTGGGTCGCGTACCATGCGCCGCCCTTCGCATTGATATGGTCGATGAGCTCTTCGAGGATGACCATGCGCGAGCGGTGGCCGATGATGTGCGGGTGCGTGGTCAGGAGGAACATCGTGCCTTCCTCCCACGCCTTGTCGAACTCGTCGATGTACACCTGCAGCAGCTCGCGCGGCGGGCTGTAGCTGTTGCCGCGCGGGTTCAGCAGCGGCGCGTCGTCGAGGATCCACTCGACCGGCAGCTCGACGATGCCTGTCGGCTCGCCGTTCTGCATCAGCTCGTAGGGGCGGTCGTCGGCCATCAGCGAGCTGTCGTAGAGGAAGCCCTGGCCCCGGATGATGTCGAGGGTGTTGGGGCTGAAGTTCCACGACGGGGCGCGGTAGCCGACGGGGCGGCTGCCCGTGACCCGCTCCAGGTAGTCGGTGGCCCGGATGACGAGGTCGCGCTCGGTCTCGGCGTCGAGCTCGCTGTTCAGCTCGTGAATCCAGCCGTGCACCGCGAACTCGTGCCGCCCCGAGGCCTGGATGACGTCGACCATCTCGGGCCGCAGCACGAGGCTGACCGCCGGGATGAAGAACGACGCCGGGATCTCGTGGCGGTCCATGAGGTCGACGACCCGCTGCAGGCCTACCCGCGCGCCGTACTCGCCCTGCGACATCGCCCCGATGGAAGGCACGGCGTTGCGCGCGATCTGGATGGTGTCGTTGTCGACGTCGAACGAGATCATCACCGCGACGCGGGCGCCGTTCGGCCACGCCGCCGGCTGCAGGCTGCGGCCGGCCCGCACCCGGTTGGCGACGGCCCGGATCTCGTCGAGGTCGAGGTACAGGCCCGGCTGGCTGGTCCGGGTGGTCTGTGCCCCCGGCGCGTCCGTCGCCAGACTGTAGGTCAGCAACCCGAGGATGACGCCGATCGTGATGCCCAGGCATTTCCTGATCCGCTTCCACGTCATCGTCGTTGTCTCCCGCCATCCTCGGTTTCCTGCGAATCCGCCCCGTGCGCCCGGCTCTCGCCGGTGGCCGGTCCAGCTGCCCGCCGACGAACATCCCTGGTGGTCCGTCATGTCCCCAATCTTCGGACACGGAGATGGCTCTACGGTCCGCAGTCGTTGACGAATCACGGCCTGCTTGCCCGGACATTCAGCCCATGGCGCGGCGCCAGGCCAGCGACAGACACTAAGGTTGCCAACTGTGCGCGAGCGGCAGCCGATTCTGCCGGATGCCGCGATCAGCACGTGGCAAGGTGATTCTCGTCAGCGTCCTAAGCGCCCGACGAACGACATCTTTACTGGCCCTCGCCGTCCTCGTCCTCCGTCGTCTCCGCCTCGTGGGGCTGGCTCTCGCTGACGGGCGGGTTGTCGACGTGCTCGCCGAAGAACGCGGCCCAGCGCCGCAGCCGATCCATCTGGTGGAGCGGCTCGACGATGCCGTGGCCCTCGCGCGGGAACCGGACGAAGGTGACGTCCTTGCCGAGGTCCCGTAGCGCCCGGTAGAACTCGACCGACTGCTCGGGCGGCACCCTGGTGTCGTTGCCGCCGTGCATCAGCAGCACCGGGCTCGTCACGTCGGCCGCCCAGGTGATGGGCGAGTGCTCGCGGTAGTTCTCGGTGGCGGTCCACGGCGTGCCGCCGAAGAACGACGCCAGGTAGTCCTGGATGTCGTTGGTGCTGTACATGCTGAACAGGTTGGTGAGGCCCGCCCCCGGCGACACCGCCTTGAACCGGTCGGTCTGGGTGACGATCCACGCCGACAGGTAACCGCCGTAGCTCCACCCGTAGCAGACGAGGCGGTCGGGGTCGGCCCACCCCATGGCGACGGCGTGGTCCACCCCGGTCATCACGTCGTCGTAGTCGGTGACTCCCCAGGCGTCGATGTTGGCGTTCACGAAGGCCTGGCCGTAGTTGGTGCTGCCGCGGAAGTTCGGCTGGAGGACGACGTAGCCGTTGCCGGCGAAGAACTGGGCGGCGGCGTTGAACGCCTCGAGCGACGCCCCGGTGGGGCCGCCGTGGGGGTTGACGATGAACGGATAAGCGCGCCCCTCCTGGTAGCCGACCGGTTTGGTCAGCACCCCCTCGATGGTCTCGCCGTCGCTGTTGGTCCAGCGCACCGTCTCGACCGCGCCGAGCTGCACGGCCTCGTCGCGGAGCCACGCGTTGGCGTCGGTGAGGCGGACCGGCTCGCCGTCCGCGGTCGCGGTGTAGACCTCGCCGGGCCGGTCGGGGCTCGTGTGGACCCACGCCCACCGCGTGCCGTCGTCCGAGAGCGTCCACGCGCCGTTGCGGCCCCCCGGGGCCGATGCGGTGAGCACCGCCCCCGACTCGATGCTGACCCGGAAGAGGCCCGTCGACGTGCCCTCGCCGGTGGGCCAGTAGACGAACCGTCCGTTCGCCGACCAGATGGGGGCGGTGAACTGCCGGTCGACGTCCTCGAGGAGGACGCGCGTCGGCCCCCCGTCGACGTCGGCGAGGTACAGCTTGTTGTGCTGCGTGTTGCTCGACGCGGTGGCGTTCGAGGAGAACGCGATGGTGCGGCCGTCGGGCGACCACCGCGGCGACGTGTCGCTGCCGCCGTTCTCGTGGAGGAGCCGCCGCTCGCCCGTAGCCACGTCGACGACCCGGACGTCGCTCCGCCAGTTGTCGTTGGCGGTCGGATTGGGCCGCGTCTCGAACGCGACCTGCTTCGAGTCGGGCGACCAGTCGGGGTTGCGGACCGTGAAGTCGCCCTCCGTCAGCCGCCGCGTCTCGGACGTCTCCAGGTCGTGCAGCCAGAGGTGCGTCATTCGGTGGAGGGCGTCGACGACCTCGGCGTCGCCCTCTTCCTCGCGGCGCTTCTCTTCCTCCTCGGGGAGCGGATCGCGCGACGTGAACAGGAGGGCCGAGCCGTCCGGGGCGAACTCGAACGACCCCACCGACTCGTCGTGCTCGGTGACCTGCCACGCCTCGCCGCCGTCGGCGTACAGGAAGTGCACCTGCGTCTTCGCGTCCGCCTCCTCGCCTCTGGCCGCGAGGAACGCGACGATCTCGCCGTCGGGCGACCACGCTGGCGCGCTGGCGCTCTTCGGCCCGCGGGTGAGCTGGCGGTTGCCGGTCCCGTCGACGTGCACGCGCCAGACGTGGGTGACCGCCTCGAGGTCGGCGTCGTCCATGTCGCGCGACCTCACCGTGTAGGCGACCCACTCGCCGTCGGGCGACAGGGCGGGTCCGCCCACCTGGTCGATGCGCAGGGTGTCGCGGGCCGACAGGACCCGCGGGGACTCCGCGTTCTGCGCGGGGCTGAGACTCGGCCCGGCCGCGAGGACGAGCGCCATCCCCGCGCCGGCTACGACTGTCCGCAATCGCCGACCTTGCATGTCACCTCCCCGGAGCCGCCGCTGGCCGCGCGGCGGGTAGCGGCGGCGAGAGCTGCGCCGTCTTCCGGTCCAGCTCCGCCTCGGTGTCCGCTTCCGCAAGAGCCAGACTCCGGCCGGGCCTTGCGGCGTGCCTGCGGCGTACGGCAACGCAACTTGCGCGGACCGTGCGCCCCGTACCGCGCTCGGTCCGCGGCTGGCCAGGTCCCGCAGGAGAACGCGGACGCCTGCGAGCCGACACATACGGCCGATCCGGACGCGGCGGGCGGTCTTCTCCGCCGGCCGCCAAGCCTGCGGGTCGACCGAGCCGGCCGCCGGCTGCCCGGGCTCAGTCCCCGGCGATCTCCTCGTAGACCGCGGTGAGGAACCGGTTCGGGTCTCCCCACTTGTCGTTGTACTCCGCCGTCGGGTCGGCCGCCAGGACCTCGTCGTAGCTGCCGGCTCCTTCCTTCACCAGCTTCTCGACGCGGCCCGCGACGGCGATGACCATGTCGCGGAACTCGATGACGTCGTCGCGGCCCGAGATCACCCCGTGGCCGGGCAGGATCTTCGTGTCGGGCCCCGACATGCCGGCGAGGACGCCGAGCGAGTCGATGGTGCCCGACAGGGTCCCGCCGTTGCCGCGGTCGATGACCGGGAACGCCACGGTGCGAAACATGTCGCCGGTGTGGATGACGTCGGAGTCGACGAAGTGGATGATGCTGTCGCCGTCGGTGTGCCCGGGCGGCATCGGGATGACGTGCACCTCCTCGCCGTTGAGGTGGATGGTCACGTCCTCGCTGTAGGTCAGCACCGGCAGGGCCTCGGGCGGCCGGGTCAGGGCGAGGCGGCTGCGCACCCGGTCCTGGGCGATGATGGAGACGCCCATCGCCGCGAAGTTCGCGTTGCCCCCGGTGTGGTCGCCGTGCACGTGGGTGTTGATGAGGAAGCGGATGTCGCCGTTCGAGATGCCCTGGATCGCGGCGTAGATGCGCTCGCTGAGGGGCGCGAACTGGTCGTCGATCATGACCACCCCCTCGTCGCCGATCGACAGGCCGATGTTGCCGCCGCGGCCCTCCAGGTAGTGCACGGTGCCGGCGACGTGGTGGGTCGAGATCTCGACCTCGGAGAAGTCGGGCTGCGCGCCGAGCCCGGCGGCCACGGTGAGCGCCGCCACGGCGGAGAAGGCGAGCGAGACGCCGAGCCGCGCGCGTGAGCTGTTCTTCATGGTGTTTCTTCCTCGTGGACGGTGACCGATGACGCTGTGATCGCGCCTATCATATCGAAACGCGGCCCTCCGGAGTCCGCGCCGTTCCACGGCGCAGACTCCTGGTGTAGGATCACCCTGCGCGTTCTCGGCCCGATCGAACAGACTGAGGGGTGAGCGGATCGATGCGGGGGCTCATGATATCGGCGGCGGCGTTCACGGTCGGCTTCGCCGCCATCGGCGCGAGCCCCGTGGTGGGGCAGCCGGCGTCGGACGGCGCCGCGTCGGCCGAGCGGGCCCTGGTCGACCGCTACTGCGTCGCCTGCCACAACGAGCGGATGCGGGTCGCGGACCTGACCCTCGACACGGCCGACATCGGCGACGTGGGCGCCCACCCCGAGATCTGGGAGAGGGTGGTGCGGAAGCTGCGGGCCGGGGCCATGCCCCCCGCCCCCCGGCCCCGTCCCGACGCCGACACCTACGAGGCGTTCACCGCCTGGCTCGAGACCGAGCTCGACGCGGCGGCGGCGCGGAACCCCGACCCGGGGCGCACCGACACCTTCCACCGGCTCAACCGCAGCGAGTACCACAACGTCGTCCGCGACCTCCTGGCCCTCGACGTCGACGTCGCGGCGCTGCTGCCGGCCGACGACGGCAGCTACGGGTTCGACAACATCGCCGGCGTGCTCGGCATCTCGCCGACCCTGCTCGAGCGCTACCTGTCGGCCGCGAAGAAGATCAGCCGCCTCGCCGTCGGGCGGCCCGCGCCGTCGGCGACGGCCGAGACGTTCCGCCTCGTCACCGACCTGACCCAGGACGTCCGGGTCGACGGGCTGCCGTTCGGCACCCGCGGGGGCACCCGCTTCGACTTCACGTTCCCCGAGGACGCGGTGTACGGCATCCGCGTCCAGCTCTCGCGCGACGCCAGCGGCACCCTCAAGCCGTTCGACACCCCGCACACGCTCGAGGTGAGCCTGGACGGCGAGCTCCTCGAGACGTTCACGGTCGGCGAGCCCCCGCCGCCGGGGGCCGCGCGCAGCGACCCCGAGTACCAGGAGTGGCTGGCGCGCCAGCGGGCCGCCGACGACGGCTGGGAGGTGCGGGTGCCGGTGCGGGCGGGTCCGCGCACGGTGCAGGTGACGTTCCACCAGAAGACGTCGGCCTACGCCGAGACCCTGCGCCAGCCGTTCCTGCGCCCCTACACCAGCATCACCGGGGGCGACACCCGCTACCAGCCCTACGTCGGCAGCGTCACCGTCGCCGGCCCGTTCGAGGCGAGCGGTGCCCGGCCGGTTCAGGGCACGCCCAGCCGCGACCGCATCTTCGTCTGCCGCCCCGCTTCCGGCGACGCCGCCGACGAGGCCGCCTGCGCACGCGAGATCTTCTCGACCCTGGCCCGCCGCGCCTACCGCCGGCCGGTCACGGAGCGCGACCTCGCGGTGCTGCTCGACTTCTACGAGCAGGGACGCGCCGAGGGCGGCTTCGAGGCGGGCATCGAGCTGGGGCTGCGGCGGCTGCTCGCGAGCCCCGACTTCCTGTTCCGGGTGGCGCGGGAGCCGGACGGCGCGGCCCCCGGCACGCCGTACCGCGTTCCCGACCTCGAGCTCGCGTCGCGGCTCTCTTTCTTCCTGTGGAGCAGCATCCCCGACGACGAGCTGATCGACCTCGCCGAGGCGGAGACGCTGCACCGGCCCGAGGTGCTCGAGGCGCAGGTCCACCGGATGCTCGCCGACCCGCGGGCCGACGCCCTCGTCGAGAACTTCGCGGGGCAGTGGCTCTACCTCCGCAACGTGCGGGCCCTGACCCCCGACGAGGACCTCTTCCCCGACTTCGGCGAGGCCCTGAGGCGGTCGTTCCAGCGCGAGACGGAGCTGTTCTTCGCCAGCGTGCTGCGCGAGGACCGCAGCGTCCTCGACTTCCTGACCGCCGACTACACCTTCGTCGACGAGCGGCTGGCCCGGCACTACGGCATGCCCAACGTCTACGGCAGCCACTTCCGGCGCGTCAGCCTGCCCGACTCGTCGCGCCGGGGCCTGCTGGGCCAGGGCAGCATCCTCGCCGCCACCGCCTACCCGACCCGGACGTCGCCGGTGCTGCGCGGCAAGTGGGTGCTCGAGAACCTGCTCGGCACGCCGCCGCCGCTGCCCCCGCCCGACGTCCCGTCGCTCGAGGAGACCACCAGCGACGGCGCCGCGGTGTCGATGCGCGAGGCGATGGAGCAGCACCGGTCCAACCCCGTGTGCGCGAGCTGCCACCGGTTGATGGACCCGCCGGGCTTCGCCCTCGAGCAGTTCGACGCGATTGGGCGCTACCGCACGCGCAACGAGGCCAACGCCCCGATCGACGCGTCGGGGGTGCTGCCCGACGGCACTGCCTTCGAGGGCGCGTCCGGGCTGCGCGAGGCGCTCCTCGGCCGCCCCGACCTCTTCGTCACCACCTTGACCGAGAAGCTGATGATCTATGCCCTCGGCCGGGGGGTGGAGCACCACGACGCGCCGGCCATCCGCGCCATCACGCGCGAGGCGGCCGCGGACGGAAACCGTTTCTCGTCGCTCATCCTGGGTGTCGTCAAGAGCCCGCCGTTCCAGATGAGGAGAACCCGGTCATGATGATCCGAAAGCTGTCGCTGCCCCGCCGGACGTTCCTGCGCGGCCTCGGCGCGACCGTCGCCCTGCCCCTGCTCGACGCCATGGTGCCGGCCCTCACGGCGGAGGCCCGCACCGCGGCGCGGCCCGTCCGCCGGCTCGGGTTCATCTACATCCCCAACGGGGCGGTGATGCAGGAGTGGACACCGGCCGAGACCGGCCCCGGGTTCGCCCTGTCCCGCATCCTGCAGCCCCTCGAGCCGTACCGCAACCAGCTCACGGTGGTGAGCGGCCTCGCCCACGGGCAGGCCGAGCCCCTCGGAGACGGCAACGGCGAGCACTCGCGGGCGAGCTCGACGTGGCTGAACGGGATCCACCCGAAGCAGACCGAGGGCTCGGACGTGCGGGCGGGGACGACCGCCGACCAGTTGGCGGCACAGCACATCGGCCGCGACACGCCGCTGCCGTCGCTCGAGCTCGCCATCGACCTCGACGGGCTCGTCGGCAACTGCGAGAACGGCTACAGCTGCGTCTACCTGAACACCGTCGCGTGGCGCTCGCCGACGACGCCGCTGCCGATGGAGAACAACCCGCGGGTGGTCTTCGAGCGGCTCTTCGGCGACGGGGGCACGACCGAGCAGCGGGTGGCCGAGATGCGCCGCGACCGCAGCATCCTCGACTCGGTCACCGACGACCTCGCGAACCTCGAGCGCTCCATCGGGAAGGGCGACCGGGCCCGTCTCGACCAGTACCTCGACTCCATCCGGGCCCTCGAGCGCCGCATCACCCTGTCGGAAGCGCAGAGCGCCGACGCCGAGCTGCCGGCCCTGGCCCGCCCCGTCGGCATTCCCGACGACTTCGAGGACCACGTCAGGCTGATGTACGACCTGGTCTCGCTGGCGTGGCAGGCCGACATCACCCGCGTCTTCACCTTCATGCTCGGCCGCGAGCTGGGGGGGCGGACCTATCCGCACCTCGGGGTGCCCGACCCCCATCACGGGCTGTCGCACCACCGGAACGACCCCGAGAAGCTCGACAAGCTCGCGCGCATCAACACGTACCACGTGGGCCTGTTCACCCACCTGCTCGAGAGCCTGCGGAAGGCGCCGGACGGGGCGGGCTCGGTGCTCGACCACTCGATGGTGATGTACGGCGGCGGGCTCGGCGACAGCAACGACCACGCGCACTTCGACCTGCCCGAGATCGTGGTCGGCGGCGGCGCCGGGCGCCTGAAGGGCGGACGGCACCTGCTCTACCCGAAGGACACC
Organism: Vicinamibacterales bacterium; assembly: GCA_965207675.1. Lineage (GTDB taxonomy): Bacteria > Acidobacteriota > Vicinamibacteria > Vicinamibacterales > UBA8438 > JAJEEA01. The sequence continues at coordinate 665,385 of CBDBMY010000008.1, read as the reverse complement.
CCGGTGAACAACCTGCTCGTCAGCATGCTCGACAAGGTCGGGGTGTCGGCCGGGAACTTCGGCGACGCGACGGGGCGCATCAAGGAGCTGGCGGATATCTGATGAGCATGCGCATGCATCCGTCGGCGGTTGCGGCGTATCTGGTGGCGGCGGCGTGTCTGGCGGGGGCGCCCGCCTCGGCGCGGGTCGACGCACCGCTGATTGACGCGGTGCGCGCCGGCGACGTCGCCGAGGTTCGCGCGCTGCTCGCGAGGGCCGCCGATCCGGATCAGCCTTCCCTCGACGGTACGACGCCGCTGCACTGGGCGGCCAACCGTGACGACCTCGACTCGGCCCGGTTGCTACTCGAGGCCGGCGCCCGTGCCGACGTGATCAACCGTTACGGAGCGACTCCGCTGCTGGTTGCCGCCACTAACGGTGGCGCCGAGATGCTCGAGTTGCTTCTGGCGGCGGGGGCCGATGCGAACGCCGGGCTCCCCGAGGGCGAGACCCCGTTGATGCGGGCGGCCCGGGCCGGCCGGGCCGGCGCGGTGCGGGCCTTGCTGCGGCACGGGGCCGAGGTCGACGCGGCCGAGCAGTGGCGCGGCCAGACCGCGCTGATGTGGGCGGCCATCGAGGGCAACACCGTGGCGGTCCTGGAGCTGGTGGCGGGCGGCGCCGATGTACACGCGCGCTCCGCCGGGGGCTTCACCCCCCTGCTGTTCGCGGTCCGGCACGACCACCGGGATGTGCTGCGGGTGCTCGCCGCGGCCGGGGGCGATGTGAACGACACCCTGCCCGACGGCATGAGCGCGCTGTGCGTCGCGACCCTCAACGCACACTACGACACCGGCGTGTGGTTGCTCGAGCGGGGGGCCGACCCCAATGCCGCCGAACAGGGGTGGACGGCGCTGCACCAGCTCGTCTGGGCCCGCCGGCCGAACCTCGGCTTCAACAACCCGGCCCCCATTCCCACCGGCCTGGTCTCCGATCTCGACTTCGTCCACGCCCTCGCCGCCCACGGCGCCGACCTCGACGCGCGTCAGGCGAAGGAGCCGCGGGGCGGCGACGGCTCGGGCACCGCCGGCGGCTACCGCAACGTGCTCAACCGGGTGGGCGCGACCCCGTTCCTGTTGGCCGCGAAGGCGGCCGACGCCGAGCTGATGCGGTTGCTGGTGGCCTTGGGCGCCGACCCCCTCCTGCCGAACGAGGACGGCACCACGCCCCTGATGGTCGCGGCGGGGGTCGGCATCTGGGCGGTGGGCGAGAGCCCCGGCACCAACGCGGAGGCGCTGGCCGCGGTCGAGCTGATGCTCGAGCTCGGCGACGTCGTGACCACCGTCGACGCCAACGGCGACACCGCCCTGCACGGGGCGATCATCCGCGGGTACGAGCCGCTGGTGCGGTTCCTGCTCGACCAGGGGGCCGACCTGGAGGCGGTCAACGGCAAGGGCTGGACCCCCCTGATCATGGCCGAGGGCGTGTTCTACTCGAACACCGGCAAGCGCTGGCCCGAGATGGAGCGGCTGCTCCTCGAGCTCGGCGCCAGGCCCTCCCTGCGGGCGGCCGACCAGTAGAGGGCGCCCGCGGCAGCGCCTCGGAAAAGGACGCGGGACCCCCGCGGCGGCGCCACGTTCAACGGCGCGACCGTCATCACGCCCGAGCGTTCCCCTTGTGAGTGGAGCCCCTCACGCCGGCTCCACGTCGAAAGCCGCGATGTTCCTCTCGTCGCGACTGAACTCCACCCCGATCAGGTGGATCGGCCGGCCCAGGCCTCGGTACTTGTCGGCGTAGCGCTTCGCCTTCAACTGCGCCAGCGCGGTCCCCTCCGGCGCCAGCTCGACGACCTTGAACTCGAACAGGTACACCTGCCGATTGAAGCGCACCGCCATGTCGAGGCGCCCGCGGCTGGTGGCGTCCTCGACGGTCACGTCGAGGCCGAGCGCCGCGAAGTGCGAGTAGAACACGCTGGCGTACCAGCCCTCGTAGCGGGCGATGTCGTTCTTCCGATGCCAGTCGTGGGGAATGCTCGCGAAGAACGCCTCGAACAGCGCCCTGAGCCCCGCGAAGTCGTTCGCCCGCAAGCGCTCGTGGAGCTGGATCTCGCGTGTCCCCTGCTGCGATGCGGCGGGGGTCACGGCGCGCAGCAGACGCTCGTTCAGGCTCTGCCGCACCTCGCGGTTCGGATAGCCGAGCCGATAGAGGGTCTTGCCGCCGAGGTTCTCGGTGCCGGTGATCGTGAGGTAGCCGGTCTGGAAGAGCAGGGCCTCGGTCGCGATGTCGCCGACGTCGAACGACGACAGCAGGTCGCGGCTGGCGACCATGTCGTCGAGGGCGGCGGCGCCGACGCCGCGCGCCGTCAACGTATCGACCAGGAACTTCGGCGTGCCGGTCTCGAACCACCAGGCGTCGAACTCGCGGCGGTCGAAGAGCAGGAGGATGTCGAACGGGTTGTAGACCTTCTCGGCGCCGCGCCAACTGTAGCCGTTGTACCAGGCGCGGATCTCGTCCCGGTCGAGGCCGGGGAGCTCCGGCGCGAACACGGTGTCGAGGTCCGCGTCCGTGTAGCCGCAGATGGCGGAATACCGCGGGTCGAGCGTGATGTCCGCCAGGTTGTTCAGGCCGGAGAACAGGCTCACCTTGGCGAACTTGCTGACGCCGGTGAGGAAGGTGAACCGAACGTGCGCGTCGCAGTCCTTGATGACGCCGTAGAGTCCGCGCAGGAAGTCGCGGTTGGCGCTGGCCGCGTCGGGAACGTCCAGCGCGTCCAGGATCGGCTTGTCGTACTCGTCGACCAGGACCACGACGCGCCGCCCGGCGCGCTCGTGAAGCGTTCGGATCAGCGCGCGGAAACGCGCCGCCGCGGCGGCCGGGGGGGAGGTGGTCGCCGCCTCCTGCTCCAGCAGCGTCAACTGGGCGGCCACCTCGGTCGGCAGATCGTCCTGGCGCCGGAACGTGCCGCTGCCGAAGCTGATCCGCAGGACCGGGTGGCTGATCGACCAGTCGTGCTCGTCGTGGATGGCCAGCCCCGCGAAGAGCGGCTCGTTGCCCTCGAAGAGCTCCTTCAGCGTGTCGAGGAAGAGGCTCTTGCCGAAGCGTCGCGGACGCGACAGGAAGTAGTGCTTGCCCTCGTCGAGCAACCGCCTGACGTAGGCGGTCTTGTCCACGTAGTAGCAGTCCCGCTCCCGGATTTCCTGGAACGTCTGGATGCCGATGGGCAGTCTGCGCCTGGTCATGCCTCTCGCGGGAGACGCGGCGGCGTACCGTCACGCTCGAGAGCGTTCCGCGGCGCAGGCCGCTCGACCAGGGACACGGAACGAGCACGGTGGGAGCGGCTCGGTCTCGTGTCCGCGGTCGCCGTATCGTGTCAGTCGGCCGGCTCGATCTTCGTCGCCGCCAGCAACCGCTCGCCGCCCGCCTCGCTGGTCTCGCCGGTGGCCCGCACCCGCGTTGCCATCAGCGCCGCAAGCTCGTCGGGATGGCTGGCGGCCCAGTCGCCGGTGATCTTGTAGAGCCCGTCCTCGGTCAGAACCCCGATCGGGTCGCCGTGCTGCGCGCAGCGCACCATGCACGCCACGTGCTCCGGGCTCGGCTCGGCCCCGGCCATCGCGGCGCAGCCAGCCTCGACCAGCCGGCCGGTTATCGTCTCGTCGGCGGTCATCACGGAAGCGGTCAACGCGACGGCACACAGCCCCGCGAACGCCAGCACGGCCCGTTTCTTCATCGCTGTCTCTCCTGCGGTTCCACGACGATCCATAGCTGTACATGCGGCCCGCTGGCCTGTCAAGACAACCGAGCGCACGATGGGCAGGGTGTTCTTCGGCCGCGATTTCCCGACACCGCGGCGGTCAGCCATCGTCACGAGTCGTCGAGGGCGGCAGTCAGCGGTCCCCGCAGGACAGGCCCGCGGGGACGCCGCGCCAGCCGGAGCCGCCCGCGCCCGGACGCCGTTACGGTCCGGTCCTCGACCCCGTGGGACATCGCGTCGGCCGGGGTCGGCCGGCATCCCGACCACCCCGGTCGACGGTGCTACAATGCGGGCCATTCACAGGACCACTTTCCGAGGAGCCGCCATGCTGCCAGTCCGCCTTCTCCGGACGCTCGCGCCCCTTTTCGTCGCCGTGCTGGGTTTCGCCGCCGTCGCCGGCGCCCAGATTCTCGACGCCCCGGATCCGGCCCAGATGGAGGACGCGCCCGACCTCGGGTATCACCCCGTGCCGCACGGTCTCCAGATTCCCGCCGACCAGGAGATGGGGGCGCCGTCGAGCGTCGTCTGGACCACGAAGAACACCCTGCTGGTCTTCAACCGCGGACCCAACCCCCTGATGGAGTTCAACCCCGACGGCAGCTTCGTGCGGTCGTGGGGGCAGGGCGAGTACATCCGGCCTCACGGCATGCGGCTCGATCCCGACGGCAACATCTGGACCACCGACGTCAACGGGAACACCGTGCGCAAGATGGACCCGGACGGCAAGGTGCTGATGACCATCGGCACCCACGGCAAGGCCGGCGAGCCCGAGGACGGGCTGATGACCGAGCCGACGGACCTGACCATCAACGCGGCCGGCGAGATCTTCGTCCTGGTGGGGCACGGGCGCGGCATCCCGCGGCTGGTGAAGTACGCTCCCGACGGCTCGTTCATCAAGGCGTGGGGCGGTCAGGGCACCGCGCCGGGCGAGTTCGACACGCCGCACTCGATCGTGGTCGACGAGGCGGGGCTGCTCTACGTGGCCGACCGGCAGAACCGGCGGGTGCAGATCTTCGACGCCGACGGGGCCTACATCGAGGAGTGGGCCTACAAGGGGCTGCCGTGCGGCCTGCACATCCACAGCGACGGGACGATGTACATGGTCAGCGGGTTTGCCGGCGAGATTCTCAAGCTCGACGAGAACGGCAAGGCGGTGGGCGCCAACGGACAGCCGGGCAAGGGCCTCGGCGAGTTCGGCGAGGCGCACTACATGACGATGGCCCCGAACGGGGACATCTGGGTCGCCGACACCGTGAAGCCGGAGCTGCACAAGTACGTCATGAACTGATGGACCGCGGCTGGAGCGGCGTCCTGTCGGCAGGTCGAGGGCGGCGGCAGCGCTCTACCTGCGGGGTTGGCCCCGGTCGGTCCGTCGCACGTTCCTGCCGGAGGACGGCGCAGGGCTCTGCGCCGTGCAACGGTGCGGACGCCGGGAGGGTTGGTCGGGCGCCAAGCGGAGGCGTCAGGCGACGATTGGCAGGCCAGATCGGATGACTTCGTCGCTCGTCGGTCGTCCCGCGGTTTCCTTCGAGCTGGCCGACGCGGACGGCCGGGTGCACCGGCTCGACGGATACCGCGGCCGGTGGCTCCTGCTGGTGCTGCACCGGCACCTGTCCTGACTGCCGTGCCGGCGGCATCTGCTGCAGTTGCAGCAGGCGGGGGAGGATGTGGCGCGGCTTGGGGTTCAGCCGCTGGCCGTGACGTTCGAGGACGTGGCGGCGGCCCGCGCCTACGTGGCCGAGACCGGGCTGCGCTGGCCATTGCTCGTCGACACCGAACGCCGCCTCTATCGCGCCTACGCGATGCGGCAGGCGCGGCTCCGGCATCTATGGGGGCCGGCGACCTTCCGCGCCTACTGGCGCGAGGCCCGCCGCGGGCGGTTTCCCCGCCTGCCGCGTGCCGACACCAGGCAGCAGGGCGGGAACGTCCTGATCGATCCCGACGGGCTGGTCCGGTTCCACCACGTTGGCCTCGGACCCGCCGACCGACCCGCGGTCGAGACCCTGCTTGCCGCGCGAAGCGCGTTTCCTTCCCGACCATGATTCCCCCCAAGACCATTCTCGTCGCGACCGATTTCAGCGATGCCTCCGGGCTGGCCCTGACCTACGCCAGGGACCTGGCCCGGCGTTGCGACTCGGCCCTCCACCTGCTGCACGTGGTGACGGACGCCGACGTCAGCCCGGGGACCGAGGCGTTGTGGGGCTTCTCCGAGACCGAGGTCCAGCGCCGCTGGGTCGACGAGGCGAAGGCGAAGCTCGCCGGCCTGTGCCCGGCCGACGAGCAGACGACGTTGCCGGTCCATACGGCCGTCGGGATCGGGCCGCCGGCGGACGGCATCGTGGGGTACGCCGACGAGCATCCCATCGACCTGATCGTCATGGGGACCCGCGGGCGCGGCGCCGTCCAGCAGTTGCTGCTCGGCAGCGTCGCGGCCGACGTGGTACGGCGGGCGCCCTGTCCGGTGTTGACCGTGCGAGACCCCGCCCGCAACGTCGAGAACGCGGGACAGGGCCGCGAATAGCGTAGCGTCGCGGGCTCGGGCCGGCCCTTGCGCAGGGCCTCACCAACCGCTCACCACAACCGCGCGCCGAACGGTGATGGCCGCCTCTTCGGGCGCGGTCGTCGGCGGGGGCGACCTCGACGGCATGGGTCGCGTGACGGCATCGACCGGACCGGCGTCGGACGGATCGGGGTTCACCCCTCCATGAGCGACCCGGCCTGGGACGGGGCGCAGACGGTCACCGTCAGCTCGGCGAAGCGCTTCGGGTAGGGCTCGGCCACGAGCGGGCAACAGAGCAGGTTCGGCCCCTGCGGATAGGCGGCCCGGAACGCCCGCAGCGACCTGGCGTCGAAGGCCTGGGGCGACACCTTCGCCTCGACCGCCGCCACACGGTCTTGGCCGGTCACGACCGCGAAGTCCACCTCGTGCCCGGCGGCGTCGCGCCAGTAGTGGAGGGCGCTGCGGGGAACCGCGGTCAGCAGCTCGTCGAGGACGAGATTCTCCCAGAGCGGCCCGCGGTCGGTCGGCCGCAGGCCGGTCCAGCCCCGGAAGTGGCAGACCACCCCGGTGTCGAGCGCGTAGAGCCGCGGCCGGCGGACCATCTCGCGCCGGCCGCCGCCGTGGAACGGCGGCAGCCGGACGGTGACCTGACAGGCGTCGAGGAGATCGAGGTAGTTGACCGCGGTCGGGCGGCTCACGCCGGCGTCGCGGGCGAGCGACGTGACGTCGAGCAGCTCGCCGTTGCGGGCGAAGGCCTGCGAGACCGCGCGCAGGAAGCCGGTGCGGTTGCGGGCGCCGAAGAGCGCGTGGACGTCTCGGGCGAAGAAGCTCTCGGCCCACTCCTCGAACCACAGGGGGTCGGGCGCGGCGGCCAGCAACTGCTCGGGGAACCCCCCGTGCAGCAGCCGCCGGTCGAGGTCGGCGGCGCCGAGCCAGTCCGCGCACTCGCGCCACAGCACGGGCGCGAGCCGCAGAGGCCACTTGCGGCCGACCAGCGAGTCGCGGAAGCGCGCGCTGGCGTGCAGGGTCGACGAGCCGGTGGCGAGGATGCAGACGCCGGGGTGCTCGTCGGCGCCGATCTTGAGCAGGCCCGACGGATCGTCGGCGCGATGCACCTCGTCGAGGACGATCCGACAGTCGGCCGCGAGGCTCCCGTAGAACAGCTCCGGGTCGGCGAGCCGCTCCCGCACCGAGGGCAGGTCACAGTTGAAGACCTGCGCCTCGGGGACCTGGCGGCCCAGGACGGTCTTGCCGAGCCGCCGCGCGCCCGCGAGCCAGACGATGCTCCTCGACCGCCAGAGCGCCTCGATGCGATCGACCCAGAACGGGCGTGGCGTGAACACGTGGAGTGCTATTTTACGAAATACGGCGATAAACGTAAATTACGCATTATGTTCATCAGAGATCCGGTGGTTCTCGGCCGCCGTCCGGCCCGGCCTCGGCAGCGGTTTCCCGTCGCTCGCAGCAATGCGGCATCTGGACTGGACGCCGACGGCCCCGACGACGTCGCCGACCCGGAGTGGAGTGGTGCCAAGCCACGTTTCGCCCTCCGGGGAAGCACACGCCCCTGTACCATGGTGGAGAGTCAAGAGGGCAGGGTTCCATGGGTTGTGCTGACGGGAGGATCGGCGGCCGATGACAGGTGTACTCGACGGGGCCCGGGTGCTCGATTTCGGCCGCTATATCGCGGGGCCGTTCTGCGCGGCCCTGCTCGCGGACCTCGGGGCCGACGTGGTGAGGGTCGAGAAGGTCCGGGGCGGGGAAGACCGCTTCCTCGTGCCCCTGACCCCGGCCGGCGACGGGGCGCTCTTCATGCAGGTCAACCGCAACAAGCGGGGCATGACCCTGAACCCGTTGAAGCCGGAAGGGCGGGCGGTGTTGCGCCGTCTCGTCGAGGGCGCGGACGTGGTCGTCGCCAACCTGCCCGACCCCGCCCTGCGGGCGCTGGGGCTCGACCACGCGTCGCTCGCGGCGGTCAACCCCCGCATCGTCCTGACCAGCGTGTCGGCGTTCGGGGCGGGGGGGCCGTACTCGGACAAGGTCGGCTTCGACGGCGTCGGGCAGGCGATGTCGGGGTCGATGTACCTGTCAGGGCAGCCGGGCCAGCCCACGAAGAGCTACGTGCCGTGGGTCGACTTCGCGACGGCGCTCTCGGCCGCGCTCGGCACCCTGGCCGCGCTGATGGCGCGCGAGCGCACCGGCCGCGGGCAGGAGGTGCGGGGGTCCCTGCTCGGGACGGCGCTCACCGTCGCCAACGCGGCGCTCATCGAGCAGGCGGTGCACGCGCCCGACCGGGTCGCCTCGCTGAACCGGAGCCAGGTGTCGGCCCCGTCCGACACCCACCGCACGCGCGACGGGTGGATCCTCGTGCAGACCATCGGCCAGCCCCTGTTCGAGAAGTGGGCGGCGCTGGTCGGCGTGCCGGAGTGGGTGGACGACCCCCGGTTCCGCGACGACATGGCGCGCGGCGACCACGGCGAGGTCATCAGCGGCCGGATGGCCGAGTGGTGCGCCGGGCGGACGACGGCGGAGGCGCTGGCCGCGCTCGAGGAGGCCCGCATCCCCGCCGGCCCCGTGCTCTCGCCGCAGCAGACGCTCGACGATCCCCACGTGGCCGCGGTGGGGATGCTCAAGGCGCTGGCGTTTCCGGGCGCCCCGGCGGCGGCGCCGGTCGCCGACACGCCGTTCTCGCTCTCCGCGGGGACCCCCGGTATCCGCAGGCGGGCGCCGGCCCTCGGGGAGCACACCGACGAGATTCTCGGCGAGTTCGGCTACTCGGGGCCGGAGATCGCGGCCCTGCGCGCCGCACGGGTGGTGTAGTCGCCCCGATGGGCTGCATGCGTTGCCTGCGGGGCCGAGCGCCAAGGACGGTGACGGGAATCACCTTGCCACGCAGGCGGCAGGAAACCGAAGAAAACGGGCCGCGACGGAGTGTCTTGGCCGATCCGTCTCGAACACCTGACCTGAGCGGGAGGCGGGGCGGCGGCGGACGAGGGGACGGTCAGGGAGGTGCACCTGATCGCTGACCCCTCCAGCCATGCGACGGGGCCGGCATGGGTCCATTCTCAGCCTGGACCATGCCGGCCCGCCGTCTACCGAACCGTCCGCGTCGGGGTCACCGTGGGGTGGCGGTGCCGACGGATCCGCCGCCGCCGCCCGACGTATAGCCGCCCGCGCCGACACTTCCGCCCCCGCTCGACCCGCCGCCGCCCGACGAGCCTCCTCCGCTCGACCCGCCGCCGCCGAAGGCCCCGCCCCCGCTCGTTCCCCGCGGCTGTGCGCGGCGACCCCCGCCGTCCTGCCGCGTGGCGACCCGGGTGTAGCCGTATCCCGGGGAGATCCGCCCTTCGCCCATGTCGGGCGGGTCCGTGCCGATCGATCCCGGCCCGCCGTAGTAGCCCGGGTCCAGGTAGTAGTAGTCGCCCCAACCGTACAGGGAGCGATAGGGGGACCACCCGTAGTAGTAGCCGAACGGGGCCGCGTAGTACGGATACCAGTTGTCGTAGCCGTAGCCGCCCCAGCTGCCCAGGAACCCGCCCCCGCCGCCTCCGCCGCCGGTCGACGAGCGGCGCACCTCGAAGTCGTCCGGGAACGAGAGCGCCACCAGCATGTCGGTGATGTTCCCCGGCACGCCCCCGTCGTCGAGCCGGATCAGGGTGCGCCCGTCGAGATCGAACCACGTCTCGGTCTCGACCAGCAGCGCTTCGAGCACCGGGGCCTCGAGGGCGGCGGCGGCCTCGATGACCGCGTCGATGGACAGGTCGGCGTCGCCGGTCCGGATCGCCGCCGTCCGCGCCCGCGCCAGCAGGTCGGCGGTGAGGGTCGGGCCGGCCGCGCTCAGGGTCGTGACGTCGCCCGTGCGGCGGTAGCGTCTGGCGGTGACCGCGGCCCGATCGCCCGCCTCCACCAGCTCGAGCGCGAGCCAGGTTCGCGCGTCCGTCATCAGTCCGACCCCGGACAGCCGGCGGCCGTCGTCCAGCGTGTTGCAGGTGAGCTCTGCCCGCGTGTACAGGCGCGCGCCGTCATCAGACCACGTGATGCGCCGGCGCCCGCGGCATTCGGTCTGGTCCACGGCGTGCTCCAACCCGTCGGCCGAGAGGGTCTCCACCAGCACCTGCTCGCCGTCGGCCAGCGTCGTCACCACGACGTCGGTGGCGGGGGCCGGGGGCGCGGCCGGGGTCACGCACACCAGCACGCTGTCCGCAAACGCGGCGAGGTCGCCCGCCGCCTCCGGCACGGCGCCGGCCTCCTCGACGAGCTGCCAGCAGCCGATCCACGGCAGCCAGCGCTGATCCACGGCGGGCGCCGCCGGCTCGCCGAGTGGCGACGGCTGGGCCTGGGACGCGCCGGGCGCGGCGGCCGCCCCTGCAATCAGGGCGACCAGGAGCCCCGCGGTCCACGGGGCTCTCCGGCCGGCCGGGCCGGCAGCTTCGGAAGAACGACTCCCGATGGCGATTGTCATGGTCATGTCTCACCTCGACGGTATGCTCCTCGTCGTCATTCAGTCGTGCGCGGGCGCCTCGCCGCTCTCTGCGCGACGCGGGGCTTCGCCACGGGCCGCTACTGCGGGGCAGACTCCCGGGAGCCCGTGGGCTCTCCGCCCCGGGCTCTCTAGAACACGAACTCGATGCCGCCGGTCATGTGCAACCCGCCCAGGTCGATGTCGTCGAATTCGAAGGAGCCGTCCGCCACCGGCTGCGACCAGACCCGGCGCGCCTCGGCGACCGCGAAGACCCGTCGGCTGAGCCTCACGCTGATCCCGGCGGCGGCGTGGCGGGTGAACGCCCTTCCCTTCGACTGCAGCCGGTCGTTCCAGATCGATGCATCGGCCTCGACGACGAAGTCGCCGAACTGCTCGAGCCGGTACCACCGGAAGCCGAGGCCGCCGCCGACATGGAAGGCCACGGTGCTCGGCACCCACGCCAGTTGTCCGATGGGGCGTCCCCGGGGCGCCACCCAGTATCGCACGCCGGCGTTCAGCGGTATCTGCCACACCTGGGTCGATTGGGCGATCGGCTGGCCTCTGTTGGTCCAGTTCCTGTACTCCGAGCGGGTGACGCTGTCGGACGGTGTGACGTCGAACACGAGGTCGACCCGGGGGGTGACCGAGTAACCCGCGACGATGCTGAAGAGTGGCGTGTCGTAGGCCCGCTTCGAGATGTCGATGAACTCGCCGTGGTCGTCGACTCCGCTGATCAGAAAGCGGCGGAACTCGTCGAAGATGCCGCCGCTGGTGGCCCGGAGCCAGCCGGCCGAGAACCCGGCGAAGCCGCGCGGCCGGCCGAACAGGAAGTCGGGCCGGCCTCGGCCCGACGGGGGCTGTGCGGCGGCGGGCTCGGCCGCCGGCCCGCCCGCGGCGAACGCGGCCCCGCCCGTTGCGCCGACGTCGGACCCGGGCGGCTGGGCGCCTGCCATCGGGGCCGCGACCGCGAGGCAGGCCGCAAGCATGAATCGGACGGTGGGTGTCGGCGCGATCATCTTGCTGGGCATCGGCTGGACCATCCTCGACATCGCGATCGGGGGAAACGCTCCAGCCTGCTTCTGCACCAATCGTACCACCGCGGAATCCAGGGTCAAGACCGCGGAAGGCATCGCGGCTCCGGGACGGCGGTGCTCTCGCCACGAGGCTCCCACCCGCCGTCTCGGCAGCCGGCGGTCGCCACGAGGCGGCGGCGAAGCCCGCGATGGCCCTCGTCGATCCCGTGCGCCGTCGTCCTCGCCACCGGTGCCGACCGTCCCCCGGCGGTGACAGGCCTGTCCGTTGCAGCGGCCAGGGCACTCCAATCGTCGGAAGTCGACCTCCATCGCGCCGCGAATGGATGGAGATGGACGTCGAGGACGGCGGTCAGGGCACGACCCCCGTCAGAAGTCGACCTCCATCGACAGCCTCACCGTCCGGCCGCTCAAGTAGCCGGTGGGCCGCCCGAACAGCGGAGACGAGAGCACGCCGCTGTAGCCGCGAATCCGGCTGGTGTTGAGCACGTTGTAGAAGCGGGCCTGGAAGCGCACCAGCCGGTCGGTCTCCGGCGCCCGGACCTCCTTGGTGAACGTCATGTCCAGATCGACCCGGCCCGGTCCCGTCTCGGAGTTGCGCGGCACCCCGGGCGGGCGGTCGCGGCTCGACTGGTCGCCGTTCAGGTCGCGCCCGCTGCGGATGCTGTAGGGCCGGCCGGCGTCGGCGCGGAGGTTGAAGTTGATGGTCGTCCCCGCCCAGGTGGCGTGGGCCAGCGCCTTGAGGAGGGGATGGGTCACCCCGACCTCGCGCGGCAGGCGGATGCGGAGCTGCGACGCGACCCGGTGCTCCCGGCGGGCGAGGCCCCATTCCGGCAACCAGGGGTTGTTGAAGTCGTTGTCGTCCCAGCCCGAGCGGTGGCTGTAGTTCAGGCTGCCGGACAGGCCGACGCCCAGCACGTCGACGGCCCGCCGCCGCTGCAGGCGGACCCGGAGGCGGCGGCCGGTGGAGCGCCCCGTCGACTCGATCTGGTTGATGTTGCCCACGACCGGATAGAAGGGCCGCATGCGGTCCACGATGTCCAGCCGCGCATCGCGGGGGAGGGAGAGGATAGCGTCGGGCAGCGGCGTGCCCGGAAACGGGGCGTTGACGTTCCGGGTGCGCTGCTGGCGGTAGCCGTGGCTCATGCGGTAGGACACCGACAGCCGCAGGCCGCCGGGAAGCTGTTGGGTGACGCTGACCTGCGGGTTGACGCTGTACGGCGAGCGGTAGGCGGCGTCGAGCCGGTAGAGCGACGTGCGGGTCTCGTCGACGGTGATGCGGCCGCTCGCGAACGGGTCGGGGAACGACGGGGCCGAGATGGTGAGCTGCTTCTGGTACCGCGACCCGTCGTTGCGGATGAGCCGCACGTAGTCGCGGAAGTCCTGGAAGCTCACCCGCGAGCCGGCGCTGACGATGGTGTCGTCGAACAGCCGGTACTGGACGTTGACGGTCGGGTTCAGCCGCAGGTGGTCGACCGAGTGGTTGGTCGCCTCGTACCGCAGCCCCAGCCGCAGGCTCGCCCGCTCGCCGAACCCCCGGTCGGCCTGGATGAAGCTCTCGACCGCCGCCTCGGCGATGTCGAGTTCGCCGTTGCCCGACGTCTGGGTGAACGTGGCCGGCGCGCCGGTGATGTCGACCGCCTCGCCGCGGCCGTTCACGTAGGTCGGGGCGGCGCCGCGGGCCCGCGCGTCGTCGACGATCCGCCGGGTCGGCTCGCAGTTCACCCCGGAGAGCCCCGTCGCGAGGCAGTAGTCGTGCAGGCTCGCGAAATCGAAGGTGCCGTTGTAGTTGTCCTCCGACAGGCTGTAGCGTCTTGTGTACCGCGCCTCGAAGCCGGCCTGCAGGCTCCAGCCGCGGCGCTCCCACCGCAGGCGGTCCTCGACCTGGATGCGGGTGTTCTCGCCGAGGTTGCGGCCCGTCCCGCCCCCGCGGTTGAAGGCGTCCGCCACGTCGACGGCCACCCCCTCGGTGACCGGCCCGGTCCGCGACGAGTCGCGGCGCACCCGCACCCGCAGGTCGTTCACGAACCGCTCGCTCAGCCTCCGCTCGGTGACCTGGAAGGCCCACTGGTCGTCGCGGCGGTTCGTGCCCCGCTCGGGCAGGGTGAAGCCGCCGACGCCGTTGTTCTCGGAACGGCGGCTCTCGTGGTCGAACCGGAGGCCGAGGGTGCGCCCGGGTGAGAGCGCGAGGTCGGCGTCCAGCTCCACCTCGCGCTGCCGCTGCGGCCGGACCACGCCGTCGAACCGGTCGCCGGCCGGCGTCACCGCGCGCAGCGAGTTGGCGGCGCGCTCCCGGGTGCCCGCCGAGGCCTCGACGTCGACGTCGAGGCGGCCGGGGATGACGGGGCCGCGCAGGTCGACGTCGAAGTCCCGCGTCTGGCGCGCGGGCTTCCCGGCCTCGCCCGGGGTCGTCGCGTCGAGCGACTCGTCGGAGAAGTCGAACCCGGCCGACCGCCGCCACCGGCCGGTCCCCGGCCGCGTGATGATCTCGATGCGCGGCCCCTCGCCGCTGCCGTCGGCCCGGAGCGGCGTGGGGTCGATGATGATCTGCGCGATCTCGTCCGGCCGGGGCAGGCGCCCCTCGTCGAAGCCGTCGATGATGAAGCCCGACACGTCGTCCGTGAGGTCGCCGGACGAGTCGGCGCCGGCGAGCAGCAGCAGGTAGAGGGTGAGGTCCTCCTCGTCGGTCGGCAGGCCCGCGAGGTCTTCCTCGGAGAGCATCGTCGCCGTCAGGCTGGCCAGCGGGTCGATGCCGAAGTCGTCTCCCGCGTCGACGTCGACGCTCTCCGACAGTGCCTCCAGCTCCAGCGTCACCGCCAGCGGCTCCAGGTCGAACGTCACTTGGAGGGGCCGGTCGACGGTCCGGAAGCCCGGGGCCGACACCCGGAGCCGGTAGGCGCCGGGCGGCGCCTCGAACGTGAAGGCGCCCTGCCCGTCCGTCGTGGTGTCCACGACGGGGTCCGCCTGCAGCTGCTGGAAGCCGACGGTGAGCGTCCCGGCCTCCGGGAGCAGGCGCACGAAGACGCCGCGCATCGCCCCGCCGGTCTCGTCGGCGACGGTGCCCGACACGCGGGCGGTCGGCTCCGCAAGCGGCTGGGCGACCCCCGGCGCGACGGCGCCGAGGGCAAGCGCCCCCGCCAGTGTCAACGCCGCCGCGGCCGGCGTCGTCATGGTCTATATCGTAAGGACGTTCGACCAGGGCGGATCGTGTACCCGTGGACCGAAGCCCGGGAAACCACGGCGAATCGGACGGGGCCGACACTATAATGGGATCGTCGTCCGCACCGGGCGCAAGCCCGCGTTGCGGGAACCGCCGGTTTCTGTAGGGTCGGCGAGTCGGAGGTTGTCCGCACGGGGCGCAAGCCCGTGTTGCGGGGAACCGCCGGTTTCTGAAGGGTCGGCGAGTCGGAGAGCGCAGCCGCCAGGCGACGGTTTCGGGTCCGCCCGACAGCCTCTTTGTACAGGAGCATCTCATGAAGCGATTGATCATCGTCGCGGCGGCGTTGGCCGTCCTGGTGGCCGGCGCGCCGGCCGAGGCGCAGTTCGACAGTGTCGGCTCGCTCGACTTCCCCACGTCCGGCTCTCCCGAGGCGCAGCAGCACTTCCTGCGCGGGGTCGCGATTCTCCACAGCTTCGGCTGGAAGCAGGCCATCGAGGAGTTCCAGGAGGCGCAGCGCCTCGACCCCGACTTCGCGATGGCGTACTGGGGAGAGACGCTCTGCTACAACCACCCGCTGTTCGGCTCGCCGGCCGACAACGACAACCCCCGGGCGGTGCTGAAGCGCCTCGGCGCGACGCGCGAGGAGCGGCTGGCCAAGGCCCCCACCGAGCGCGAGAAGGGCTTCCTGAACGCGGTCGAGATCCTGTGGAGCGAGGGCGACTACGACGACCGGCGGGTGGCGTACATGGAGGCGATGCTGCAGCTTGCCGAGCAGTATCCCGACGACGACGAGGTCGCCGCCTTCGCCGCCGTGGCGACCCTCAGCGGGGCCCGCGCCCTCGACGACCGCACGTTCCGCTACGAGATGCTCGCCGGCTCGCTCGCCCTGCCCGTGTTCGAGCGCAACCGGGACCATCCGGGCGCCCCCCACTACGTGATCCACTCGTTCGACGATCCCATCCACGCGCCCCTCGCGCTGCCCGCGGCGCTGCGCTACGCCGAGATCGCGCCGGCCGTCGCCCACGCCCGCCACATGCCCACCCACATCTTCATCCAGCACGGCATGTGGGACCTCGTGTCGGGCCACAACCAGAGCGCGTACGACGCGGCCCGCGACCTGTGGGTGCCGGGCGACAGCGTGGGCGACACCGTGCACCCCCTCGACTGGGGCCAGTACGGCGACCTGCAGCTCGGCGACTACGCCAAGGCGCGCACGTGGATCGACCGGCTCGAGATGGTCATCGAGGAGAGCGGGGAACAGGGCCGCGCCGTCAACACCCTGCCGCTCCTGAACGCGCGCTACGTGGTCGAGACCGAGGAGTGGAACGTGCTGCCGGTGACGGACGACTCGCGGGCCGTCGAGCTGCTCGCCACCGGCATCAGCGCCGTCAAGACCGGCGACCTCGCCACCGCCGAGGCGGCGGCGGCGCGCCTGATGGGGCTGGCCGAGGGCGGCAACCTGGGCAACCAGATCATGTACCGCGAGGTCGCGGCCCTCGTGCACGTCGCGAAGGGCGAGGCCGACGCGGCGACGGCCCTCATGGACGAGGCGCTGGAGCTGACCGGCCGCATGCGGCTCCCGAACGGGGCAGCGAGCCCCGTGAAGCCGCCCTACGAGCTCTACGGCGAGATTCTCCTCGAGCTCGGCCGGCCCGCCGACGCGGTGGCGAAGTTCGAGACCTCGCTGGAGCGCATGCCGGGCCGCGTCCGTTCGGTCCTCGGCCTCGCCCGCGCCGCCGCGCAGACCGGCGACAGCGCCACCGCGGCCGAGCAGTACGGCCTGCTGCTGTCCACGTGGCAGGGCCGCGACGAGCTGCCGGGCCACGACGAGGCCAGCCGGTACCTGCAGCAGACGAACGACCAGTAGCCGCTACGGCGGCCTGGGCGTGGCGAAAGGTGACGGGCGTGTCCGGTGGGGCACGCCCGTCGCTCTCGTTGCGGCCCGACATGCCCGCGCAAATCCGTATTGCTACAATCGGGCACGATGTCTCGAAGCTACGTCCTCGGTGACCATTTCGAGCATTTCATCGACAGCCAGGTCGAGTCCGGACGCTTCGACAATGCCAGCGAAGTCGTCCGCGCCGGCCTGCGGCTGCTGGAAGACCGGGAGAACCACTCGCCGTCGTCGCTCCGTGAGCTGCGGGACCGGATCAGGGAAGGGATGAACAGCGGGTCCGGTAGATCCGCCACGGCGGTCCTCGACCGCCTCGAACGGAAGTACCGCCGTCTTGTCGAGCATGGCGACGGCGGATGACGGTCGTCTTCTCGCCCGTCGCCGAGACCGACCTGGAAGAGATCAAGGCGCTCGACTATCTGCTCGGCTGATCTGGCAGCTCTATCGAACCGGCGTCTCCACCTGGATCGCGAGCCAAGCGTCCTACCAGCGGTCGAAGCGGACCAATTCGCGGTCGATCATGTCGATGCGGGGCCGGCCCGAGGCGGCCATGTTCCTCGCCAGCTCGGTCTGCAGGATCTCCACCACCGTCTGCACGCCTTCGGCCCCGTAGGCGGCGAGGCCCCACATGGGGGGGCGGGCCACCATCACCGCGGCGGCGCCGAGGGCGAGGCCCTTGAGCACGTCGGTGCCGCGGCGGAGGCTGCCGTCCACCAGGACCGGGGCGCGGCCGGCCACCGCGTCCGCCACGCCCGGCAGCACGTCGACGGGCAGGGCGCCGCCGACGCCGTGGTTGGATACGACGAGGCCCCCGGCGCCCCGGTCGAGCGCGGTCTCCGCGCCGGCCGTGTCCATGATGCCCTTGACGATGACCGGCACCTCGACCGCGTCGCTGACCCGCTCGACAGCGGCCCAGTCTGGCGGTGCGGGGGCGCCGCCCTCGGAGACACCCACCGTCACGCAGACGGCCCGGCAGCCCGCCTCCACCGCCCGCGCGGCGTCGTCCGCCAGCGTCGGCGCGTCGGAGTACTGCTGATACCAGACCGGCTCGTCGCTCGCCGCCGCGACCTCCTCGATGGCGTGCCCGCCGCGCCCGGTGGCGACCATGACCGCCTTGGCGGCCGAGGCGCCGCGCGCCGTCGCGAGCTCGCCGTCGGGGTGCAACTCGTGCTGGCTGCCCACCGGACCGACGATGATGGGGGCGAACATGTCGTACCCGTACAGCCGAGTGGTCAGGTCGAGGTCCATCGCGTAGACCATCAGCCGCTGCCGCAGGGTCATCTTGTCGAATGATCGCCGGTGCCCTCCGCTGATGGTGTCGAAGCGCCTCGGTGGCAGCACGAGCCGGGCCATCGCCTCGAACTCCGGCACGTTGACCAGCTCCAGCACCGGGGCGAGCCGGTCGTTCGGGGGGGCGCCGCCCCCGGGCTGGCCCTGGGCGCGAGCCACGGGCGAGCCGCCGAGGAACTTGCCGAACTGCCGCAGGGAGTCTCGTCGGTCGACCTTCATGTTTTCTGGCCTCTGCTGTGCCGAACGTCGCCTCCGGGTGAATCTATACGAGATTGCCGGGCCGCGCCAAGCCGGAATCGCGGCGGCTTCGCAACGCTGTCAGGAGCCGGATTGCCGGGAGGCCGACAGGGGAGCGTCTCAGGCGGCGTCGCGATCGCGGCGACCGGCAAGGAAGCCCTCGAGGGCCCCCTCGAGCCGGGCCATCCCCTCGCGAAGGTCGCCGAACTCGCGGCTGACGTGGTCGAAGCGCTTGTTGATCTCGCCGTTGAGGTGGTCGATGCGCCTGTTGACGGTCGAGATGTCCGTCCGAAGCCAGGCGACCAGCGCAACGATCAGAGCAGGGGTCGGCCACGGAGTGAGCGCTTCCACACCTCCCTAGCGTAGCATGCGGACTGAATTGAGGGTTCAGATGAGCCCCACGGTCCAGAGCACGTACACCACGACCATGGCGGTGACGCCGTTGACGAAGGTGACGCCGCCGTAGGACAGCAGGGCCGACTTGAGGGGCATGCGGGACAGCGACGCGCAGACCCAGAAGTAGCTCGAGTTCACGTACTTGATGATCATCGAGCCGGCCGCGCCGGCGAGCATCGTCGCCTCGGGGCTCAGCCCCAGGGTGTCCATCATCGGGGCGGCGACCGAGGCGGCGGTGATGACCCCGACCGTCGTCGACCCGGTGATCATGTTGCCGGCCACCCCGAGCACGAACGGCAGGAAGATGGCGGGGAGGCCGGTGGCGGCGACGGCCTCGGCGATGGCGTCGACGGCGGGCGTCTCGCGCAGGATCTGGCTGAGGGCGCCGCCGAGCCCGGTCACCATGATGATCATCGCCGACGCGCGTAGCGCGTCCTCTATCCACTGCCCGGTGCGGGCCTTCGCCTGGTCGGCCTTCGTGTTCCGGTAGGCGAGAAGCACGCCGATGCCGAGGGCGACGACCGGCCACCCGAGGTAGAGCATGGCGACGTTGACGAGGTGGTCCTCGGGCAGCGCGAACGCGGTCACGCTCTGGCCGGCGATGAGGCCGAGGGGAATCAGGATGGGGGCGTAGGCGCGCCACGTCGACGGCAGCTCCGACGCGCGTCCCTGCTCGATGAACGACTGCCCGACGAACTCCCGCGACGGCGGCGACTCGATGTGGGGCCCCGCGAGGCGTGCGAAGACCCAGCCCGCGAGCGAGGCGACGAGGGTGACGATGCCGCCGTAGAGGATGACCCGGCCGATGTCGGCGCCGACGAGGGCGACGGCGGCCAGGGGGCCCGGCGTCGGCGGGACCATGGCGTGGGTGAGCTGCATCGCCCCCACGAGCCCCGTCGCCATCACGCTCATGTTGAGGCCGCTGTTGAGGGCGGCCGAGTGCACGAGCGGGTTGAGGATGAGGTAGCCGACGTCCGAGAAGATGGCGAGGCCGATGACGAAGCCGCTCAGGGTGAGGGCCAGCGGCATCCGCTTCTCGCCCACCCAGCGGATCATCGACTCGGTGATCCGTTCGATGCCCCCGGTATGCTTGAGGGCCTCGGCCAGGATCGAGCCGAGCACGATGACCACCGCGATGCCCTGGATGGTCCGGCCGAAGCCCTGCTCGAAGGCGTCGATGAACGCCTGCCGGTCGAGGCCGGGAATCAGCGCGAACAGCGCGATGGGCACGAGGAGGGCGATGAAGACGTGCCAGTTGTAGCGGGTGATCAGCAGGAAGAGCAGCGCGACCACGGCGACGAGGCCGGCGATGGCGACGAGCGCGCTTTCGGTAATCATGATGGTTGGCCCCGCCCCGAAACCGCCGCGTGCGGCCCCGCTCCCGGCCCGACGACCGCCAGCGGTCGAGGCGGGCCGCAGCGCAGACGCCCGACCGTGAACCGTCGCCCGATCCTATATCAGCCGATGCGCCCGGCGGGGCCGTGAATCGAGCGTGCCGGAGAGCGGAAGCCCAGCGATGATCGTGATGAAGTTCGGCGGCAGCTCTCTGGCGACCAGCGACGCGCTGACCCGGGTCGCGGGGTTGATAGCCGACCGCGTGACGCTCGCACCGGTGGTGGTGGTGTCGGCGATGGGGCGGACCACGGACGGCCTCGTGGCCGCCGTCGACCTCGCCGCGGGCGGCGAGCTGGCCGGCGCCCGGCGGCGCGTCGCGGGCATTCGCGGCGATCTGCTGGCGGCGGCGGCGCCGGTGATCGCCGATGTCGCGGGCCTCGAGCGCCTCGTCGACGCGCACTGCGACGAGCTCGACGGCACCCTGTCCGTGCTCGCGGCGAAGGACGAGGCAGCCCGCCCGCGTCTGACCGACGCCGCCCTCTCCCACGGCGAGCGCATCTCCAGCCTCGTGATGGCGCGGCTGCTCGGTCAGCGCGGCCTCGACGCGGTGCACGTGGACGCGCGCGACGTGCTCGTGACCGACGACCGGTTCACCGAGGCGGCCCCCCGGTACGCACCCACGAACGATCGCCTCGATCGCCTCGTCCGCCCGCAGGCGGCGGCGGGGCGGGTGGCGGTGATGGGCGGGTTCATCGGACGGACGGCGGACGGGCGCCCGTCGACGCTGGGGCGCGGCGGCTCCGACTTCAGCGCCTCCATCGTCGGCGCGGGCATCGGAGCCGAGGAGATCCAGATCTGGACCGACGTCGACGGGGTCATGACCGCGGACCCCTCGGTGGTCCCCGACGCGCGGCCACTGCCCCGGCTCTCGTTCGCCGAGGCGTCCGAGCTCGCCTACTTCGGCGGCCGGGTGCTGCATCCCCGCACGGTGCTGCCCGCCGTCGAGCGCGACATCCCGGTGCGGGTGCTGAACTCGCGCAAGCCCGAGGTCGAGGGCACCCTGATCGTCGCCGCGTCCCCGCCGTCGGGCCTCACCGTGAAGTCGATCGTCTACAAGGAGGGCATCACCGTCATCGACGTCCGGTCGACGCGGATGCTCATGGCCCACGGCTTCCTCGCCGCCATCTTCGAGGTCTTCGACCGGTTGCAGACCGCCGTCGACGTGGTGTCGACCTCCGAGGTCGCGGTGTCGCTGACCATCGACCGCACCGACCGGCTGGCCGACCTCGTGGCCGAGCTGCGGCGCATCGCCGAGGTGGAGCACACCGCCGGGCAGGCCATCGTCTGCCTCGTGGGCGAGACGATCCGCGACACGCCGGGAGTGGGCGCGACCGCGTTCACCGCGCTGCGGGCGATCAACGTCCGCATGGTGTCGCAGGGCAGCGCCCGCACGAACTTCAGCCTCGTCATCGACGAACGGGACGTGCCCGCCGCCGTGCGCGCCCTGCACGCGGCGTTCTTCGAGTCGCGGGTCGAAGCCGGGTGAACGGACGGGTCCAGGGAATGCCGGGCGGCGTGTGCTCTCATCGCGTCGGTCTACCGGATGCTACCGCCAGTCGTCGATGACGAAGAGGCCGGCGCGGTGGTAGCCGGGCTCGTGCGGGCGGTGCATGCACACACCCTGGATGACGGTGCGGAAGCCGGCCGCGCGCAGCGCCCGGTACGCCTCGACGCGGGCAAGGCTGACGCCGGCGTCGAGGTGGGCGAGGCGGCGGGACGCGGCCAGAGACAGGCAGGCGGCCACGAGCCGTTCGAATCGGTCGGCGGCCCCCGGTCCCGGGCGGGCCGCCCCGAACTTCACGTAGCAGCGCCCCGCGCCGGCCTCGGTGCCGGCGCCGCAGTGGCAGACCGCGAAGCCGTCGGGGCGGCCGGGGTCGCCCAGCAGCACCGTGTCGCCCAGCGACTGGGCCTCCGCCGCCGTCACCTCGCGCTCCAGATCAAGCCCGTCGTGGAGCATCGCCGACAGCCGGCGGCAGGCGTCGCGCACGGCCGGCCGGTCGGCGGGAGCGATGCGGGAGTAGAGTCGAGCGTCGGCCGGTTCGGGGGCCTCGGACACGGGCTTGGTCATGACCGCGGTGAGGTAGCGGGGCCAGAACCCGAACTTCTGGTAGAGCCCCACGTGCTTCGGGCTGTGGGGAAACGTGAACAGCCCGGCGTGGGTGACGTCCCAGGCCGCGAACAGGTCGAGGGTCGGCTCGAGCAGGCGCGAGGCCACGCCGCGGTCCCAACAGTCCGGGGCGACGGTCAATGGGCCGAAGCAGCCGACGCTGCCCCAGCGCGTGGCGAAGTTGGAGCCGACGACGTCGCCGTCGACGAGGGCGGCGAGCGCCGCCGACGGGTCGGCCCGCCACCGCGACCGCACGAAGTTGCGATCGGCCATGAACCGGGCGGGGTCGGCGGCGCCCAGGAAGGCGCCGAACGCCCGCTGCATGATCCGGGTGGCGGCGGGCAGGTCCGGCTCTCCGAGGGCCCGCACCTCGATCTCCGCCCGCCGGGGCCGTTGCCCGTCCGTCATTGCCGGTCTCCTTCCGCCGCATGCCCCCAGGCGCCAACGCGCTGGCGGTGCCCGGCCACGTTGCCGTCCTCGCCGTGTCGGCTTGCACGCGCCGCGCCACGGGCCCGCGTTAGAATTGACACCTTGCGGTTCGAGGCAAGTCCCGGCGTCCTGCGCGTCGGGGTTCGCCGGGCCGAGGCCGGCCCATGATGATACCGAGAGGGGCGTTTCCGCATTTCCCCGTGGCCGCGCGATGACGACGGCGCGACGGTTCCGCATTCCCCGGGCGCCGCGCGAAGATGACACCGCGCGGGGCGGTTCCGCAGTCCCCGGGGACCGCGTGAAGATGATTCCGCGACGGGCGTTTCCGTATTTCCCGGTGGCCGCGCGATGACGACGCCGCAACGGGCGTCTTCGCGTTTCCCCGGCGGCCGCGCGGCGGGGCGCGAGCGACCCTCGCGAACGCCGCGAGCTCTCCGGCGCTACGGGCGCCGGCCCCGACCATGACCGAGACCACTCTCCTCCGGCGCATGGCCGACTTCGACCTGACCGACACCCAGCGGCAGGTGCGGGCGGCGGTGCGCGAGTTCGCCGAGCGCGAGATCCTGCCCACCGTCGAGCAGAACGAGCGAGACCGGCGCTATCCCCGAGAGCTGATCGCCCGGCTGGCGCCGCTGGGCTACCTCGCGCCCCTCATTCCCGAGGAGTACGGCGGCTCGTTCAGCGACGTGGTGACCTACGGCATCGTCTG
The DNA here is from genome assembly GCA_965207675.1 of Vicinamibacterales bacterium. GTDB lineage: Bacteria > Acidobacteriota > Vicinamibacteria > Vicinamibacterales > UBA8438 > JAJEEA01. Next base: position 642,048 of record CBDBMY010000008.1, on the reverse strand, counting down.
CGAAGAGCTGGCCCGCGTCGACTGGGTGGTCGCCTCGGCCGTCTCGGTGGCCAACTCGCTGGTCGGCAGCGTGATCCTGAAGTTCGGGACCCCGGCGCAGCGGCAGCGGTGGCTGCCACCGCTCGCCGCCGGCGAGATCCTGGCGTCGGCCTGCCTCACCGAGCCCGGCGGCGGCACCGACCTCGCGTCGCTGCGCACCCGCGCCCGCGCCGTCGACGGCGGGTGGACGCTCACCGGCAGCAAGGTCTTCATCTCCCACGCGGCCGAGGCGGGGGTGTTTCTCGTGCCGGCGACCGTCGATCCCGAGCGGGGCCATCGCGGGGTCACCATGTTCCTCGTCGAGCCCTCGGCGCCGGGCATCGAGGTCGCCCCCCTGCCGATGCGCACCTTGCAGCGCGACAACATCGCCGAGGTCCACTTCTCGGACGTGCGGGTTGACGGCGACGCGCTCCTGGGCGAGGTGGGCCGGGGGTTCCCGGTTCTCGGCTCGGCCCTCGACACCGGGCGGTTCTCGGTGGCCGCCCGCTGCGTCGGGCAGGCGCAGCGCGCCATCGATCTCACCCTGCCCTACGCCCGCGAGCGGCGCGCGTTCGGGCAGGCGATCGGCGAGTTCCAGATGGTGCAGCAGAAGATAGCCGACATGATCTGCCGGACCGAGGCGGCGCGGGCGCTGGTCTACCGGCTCGGCCGGATGAAGGACGCGGGGGTGGAGCGGTGCTCGATGGAGGCGTCGATGGCCAAGCTCACCGCGAGCGAGGCGGCCACGCAGAACGCGCTCGACGCCATCCAGATCTTCGGCGGCTACGGCTTCTCGGCCGAGTACGAGGTCGGCCGGCTGCTGCTCGAGGCCAAGACCCTCGAGGTGGGCGAGGGGACCAGCGAGCTCCATCGCAAGCTGATCGCGGAGTTCGGCCTGGGCCTGCGCTGACCTGCCCGCCGCAATCTGCCCGCCGTGGTTGCCCGTTCAGGTGACGCCGGCGAGGGCCGTTTCGTGAATACCGGTCGTTCGTCTGCGTATGTGTCATGACGATGCGACAAGAGGAGGCGGCGGCGGGGTCATTGCCGCGGGCGTCCGCGCGTACGTCCCGGGCGTTGCGGCTGTCCCTCTCGACCGCCGCCGCGGTGCTCGGGCTGGTGGCGGCGGTGGCGTGGCTGGGGCCGATCCTCGTCAGGCAGGTCGTCCGGCTGCTGAACTTCTCGGTGCAGGGATTCGTCTGGATTGTTGGCGGGCTCGAGCAGGGCCTCGACGCCTGGAGCCTCGCCGCTGAAGTCGCGCGGGCGATCGGCGCCGGCCTGACCACGCCCGGGGTCGGGGCGGGTGTCGTCCTCATCGAAATCATCGGGGTCGCGGCGCTCTACGCGCTGCATCGGCTGCTGTCGAACGACAAAGGGGCGGGGCGATGACAAGGGGTACCGTCGGACAGGGCGCGATGCCGTTCGCCTCACGGATCGGTCGACGGCAGGCGGGAGCCTGCCGCGGAGACCGTGGCGAGAGCCGCTGCATCCCCCCGCGCTTCGCCGCGCGAGCGCCCCGCCGGTCCGGACGCATCGCGGGGGTTGGCCACGGGCTCCTCGGGCTCGTCGGCGCGGTCGCGATGGGAGCGCCGCTGGTCGCGCAGCTTCCCGGGACCGAGGGGCTGCGGGAGGAGGTGGAGGCCCAGTACCGGGTGACCGCGACGAGCGGCGGCATCGGGTTGCTGCCGCGCGACGGCGACGTGGGCGTCGCGTTGATCGAGCTCCGGGGCGAGGCCGTCTTTATCGACGGCGACGGCCCGTTGAGCGTGCAGGGGCTGACCGACACCCTCGGCGGCGCCGCCGCCCCGCTGCTCCGGTTGCGGCGCCTCGACGCGGCGGGGCAGCGATCCGCCCTGGGGTTGCCGCCGGTCGCCGCCTTCGCCGATGACGATGCCCCGGGCGTCGCCGCCGCCGCGGCCGACGCCCCCGGCGAGGACACCGGCGCCGTCGCCGGGGCGCCGGGCGGCGCCGCCGACACGGGAGCGACGGCTGGCGGCGCCGGCGCCGTCGTCGATGACGACGTCGCGGACATCGGCGCCGCGGCCGACCCCGCCCCCGTCGCCCAGGCCGCGGCCGCCGCCCCCATCGAGGATGCCGCCGCCGAAGCGGTGCCTGCGCCGCCGGCTCCTCCCGCGTCTCCGGCTCCTCCCGCGTCTCCGGCTCCTCCCGCGTCTCCGGCTCCTCCCGCGCGTCCCGAGGCGGATCGCCAGCGCCGCACCGTGCGCGGCGACGTCGTGCGCGTCGGCGGTCGCGTTCGGGTGCCCGCCGACGAGCGGCGGGCCGGCGACGTGGTTCTCATCGGGGGCAGCCTGCGTGTGGACGGGGAGGTCACCGGGGACGTCGTCGTGATCGGCGGGTCGGCCGAATTCGGCCCCGCGGCGGTGGTGCGGCGCGAGGTCACCGTGGTCGGCGGCCGCGTGACGCGGCATCCCGACGCCCGGTTCGACCGGCAGCTCAACGAGGTCGGCTTCGGCGGTCTCGACCTGAACCTGGGCGGTTTCGGGAACGGGTTCTGGTGGCCGCGCCAGACGACGTTCTACCGCTCGTCGAACGACCTGATGGAGACGTTCATCCGGTTCGCGTTTCTCGGCCTCCTCGGGTCGGTGGTGCTGCTGGTGGCGTCCGGCAGCGCTCACCGCGTGGCCGATCGGGTGACCCGCGAGCCGGTCAAGGCCGGCGTCGTCGGGTTCTGCGCCCAGCTACTGTTCCTTCCCCTGTTGGTCATCGGGAGCCTGGTGCTCATCGTCACCCTCATCGGCATTCCGTTGCTGGCGCTGATGCCGCTGGTCGTGGTCGCGGCCCTGTTGGTCCTCCTGCTCGGATTCACCGGCGTCGTCCAGCTCGTCAGCCGGCTGTTCGCCGGGGGGCAGCGGTCCGACTTCGTGCTGTTCTGGGTCGGCCTGGTGCTGTTGATGTCGCCGGCGCTGTTCGGCGACGCGCTGGACCTGATTGGCGGGCCGTTCCGCTTCTTCGCGTTGATCCTCGGGGTGACCGGCTTCCTGGTCGAGTACCTGGCCTGGACCGCGGGCTCCGGGGCCGTCATCCTGAACTGGTTCGGCGGCGCGGCCGCGCCGGGGCCGCCGCCTCCCATCCCGGCCCCGTCGGCGCCGCCCCTGCCCCCGCCCGCGACCCCCGCCTGAGTCTGCGTCGTAGAACGGTGCAGACTCCTGGTGGTGCGTCACGCCATGGTCTTCGGGTACGGACCTGACGTTATGGTCACATCATCAACGACTTGCCGGCACCGCACACCCGAGCTCTTGTCTGTGGCGCTACGCCAGGCGGGTTGCCGTGAAGGTACACGGCGGTGAAGACACACAACTCCAGACGCGACGGGGGGTCGCAAAGGAGCGACGGTTCATGCGCTACTTGGCGACGCTCGCTATCGCTGCCCATGTGGCCTTCGGCGGCGTAGCGTGCCGTGAGCGCGGGTAGAACTACCGTGCTTTCATGCGCTCGGGGCGGCCGCGCGAAGCGCGGCCATGAGCGTTTGGTTGGGCGCCAAGCGGAGCCGAAGGCGACGATGGGCGGGCTGGCAGCCGCCGGTTCGCCGCGTGATGGCGGGCCGACGGCGCGCGGCGGGTCGAATCACCGGTTGGCGCCGGCCGGTTCCACCCGGACCTCGCGAAGGAACGCCCCGAACGGCGCGTCCCAGCGGGCGATGGTGCGGGCCGGCCCCGTCAGCTTGAAGAACCAGGGGCCGGCGGGGGTCTCCACCACCGCGGCCAGCAGCCGGAAGTCCGGCTTGTCGAGGCGCTCGGCCGCCCCCGGGCGCACCGCCGCCACGTAGGTTCCCGGCACGTCGAGGAGGGTGACGTCGAGGCCGTTGGCGTCGAACGCGGTCGTCGACGCGACCTCGAAGGACGAGCGGCCGTCCGGCTGCTCCATCTGGCCGATCCAGCGTTCCAGGTTGGCCGCGACGGTGCCGCCGCCTCCGCCGAAGTAGAACACCACCAGCTCGCCATCCTCGGGGTCTCCGGGGACCCTGGGCAGGCGGAACTGCGCGACCCGCATCGGCGAGGCGCCGGGCTCCTCGATCCACTCGGCCGGTGGGTCGTAGCGCAGCGCCGGCTGGGCCGCGGCCGGCGCCGCGAGGGTCCCCGCGAGGACGGTGAGCAGGGCGAGGCGGAACGACAGGCGGCTGGTCATGGGCGCGATCGTACCATGGGACCCGGCCGCAGTATGATCCGCCCGATGATCGCGACGACCCGTCACCACCTGCAGACCGCCGGCCAGGGGGACGTGCACGACATCACCCCGCTCGTGGCCCGCGTGGTGGCCGAGTCCGACCTGTCGAGCGGCCTCGCGACCACCAGCGTCGTCGGGTCGACGGCGGTGGTGACCACCATCGAGCACGAACCGGGGGCGGTCGCGGACCTGAACCGGCTCCTCGACCGCCTCGCGCCGCGTGACGGCGACTACGCGCACCACGCGCGGTGGGGGGACGACAACGGATCCAGCCACGTCCGGGCCGCGCTGATGGGCCCGTCGCTGACCATCCCGTTCGAGCGGGGGGAGCTGATTCTGGGCACCTGGCAGCAGATCGTGCTGCTCGAATGCGACACCCGACCCCGTCGGCGGCCCTTCGTCGTCCAGCTCATGGGCGAGTAGCCGGCCGGGGCCGCAGGTCCGGTGCCCGCCGGCCGCGCGGTGCCCGCGCGCGAAGTCAATCATGATGATCGAATGGACCCGCGAGACGCTCGACAACGGCCTCGACGTCATCGTCCACGAGGACCGCCGGTGTCCCATCGTGGCCGTCAACCTCTGGTACCACGTCGGCTCGCGGAACGAGTCTCCCGGCCGGACCGGGCTCGCCCACCTGTTCGAGCACCTGATGTTCGAGGGCTCTCTCCACCACGACGCGAACTACTTCACGCCCTTGCAGCAGGCCGGGGCCGCCGTCAACGGGTCGACCAGCTGCGACCGCACCAACTACTGGGAGGTCGTCCCCGCGAACGCCCTCGACCTCGCCCTGTGGCTCGAGTCCGACCGCATGGGGTACCTGTTGCCGGCCCTGACCGCCGAGAAGTTCGACAACCAGCGCGACGTGGTCCTGAACGAGCGCCGGCAGCAGTACGAGAACCGGCCCTACGGACTGGCGTCGATGGCCCTCATGTCCGCCCTCTTCCCGCCCGACCACCCGTATCACTGGACGACCATCGGAGAGGTGGCGGATCTCCGGGCCGCCGCCCTCGAGGACGCCCGCGCGTTCTTTCGTACCTGGTATCACCCGACCAACGCCTCGTTGACGGTGGCCGGCGACGTGGAGACGGCAGCCGCGATGGAGGCGGTGCGGCGCCACTTCGAGGAGATTCCCGCCGGGCCGCCCGGGTCCGGCGCGCGGCGGCCGCGCGGCGGGTCGTCACCGCCCGCGGCCCCCGCCTCGCCGGACGCGCGGACGGCGGAACGGCGCCTCCTGCTCGAGGACCGCGTGGAGCTGCCGCGGCTGTATCTGGCCTGGCGGACGCCGGCGCTGTTCGACGAGGGCGACGCCGGGATGGACCTGCTCGCGCACCTCCTCGCCGGCGGCAAGACCTCGCGGCTGTACCGCGCGCTGGTGCACGACCGCCGCATCGCCACCGACGTCAGCGCCGCCCAGGGCTCGCGGGAGCTGAGCGGCTGGTTCTGCATCACCGCGACCGCCGCCCCCGGCCGCGGCCTCGCCGAGCTCGACGAGGTGATCCGAGGCGAGCTCGGCGCCCTCGCCGGGGACGGTCCCGGCGCCGACGAGCTCGAGCGCGCCCTCGCCCAGGTGGAGGCGCAGTTCGTGTACGGCCTCCAGACCGTGGGCGGGTTCAACGGTCGGTCCGATCAGCTCAACGCCTACAACGTCTACACCGGCGACCCGGGCTTCCTGGGCCGCGACCTCGCCCGCTATCGCGGGGCCGGCGCGGCGCACCTGCGCGACCTCTCGCGGCGGCTGACGCCCGCCCGCCGGGTGGCCCTCAGCATCGTGCCGGCCGGCGCGGCGGCGCGGGGGCTGGCCGGATCGGACCCGGCGGAGGTCTCGTGACGGCGGCGGTGGACCGGTCCCGGCTGCCCCTGCCGGGCCCGCCCCCGGCGGCGCGGTTCCCCGCCGTTGCCCGGCGCCGCCTGGCCTCGGGCATGGCCCTGCGCGCCGCCCGGCACCCGGGTCCGCCGGTGGTCCACTGGCTGCTGCTGTGGCGCGCCGGCGCCGCCGCGGACCCGCCATCGCAGCCGGGGCTCGCCGCCCTCACCGCGGACCTCCTCGACGAAGGCACCGAGGCGCGGTCCGTCCTCGAGCTGCACGGCGCCCTCGATCGCCTCGGCGCGCGGCTCGGTTTGCACGTCGGCGCGGACGCGACGATGGTGTCTCTCACCACCCTCGAGCATCATGCCGCCGAGGGGCTGGCCCTGCTCCTCGAGGTCGTGACGCGCCCGCGCTTCGCCGACGGTGACTTCGACCGCGCGCGCGGCCTGCGGCGCAGCCGGGTGCGACAGATGCGCACGGTTCCCGCCGCCGTCGCGGAGCGCGTCTACCTGGAGACCCTGTATCGAGGGCACCCCTACGGGCACCTCGGCATCGGCACCGACGAAGCGTTGTCGCGGATGACCGTCGACGACGTTCGGCGCTTCCACCACGAGCGGTACCGGCTCGGCGCCGCGACGTTGATTGCCACCGGCCCTCCCTCGGCGGAGGCCTTCGCCGACATCGCGGAGCGGGCCGTCGGGAACCTGCCGGCGGGGACGGCGGACCCGCCGGAACCCGTCGCCGCGCCCGCCGCCGGCGCGCCGGGGCCGCCGCCGGCCCGGCTCGTCCTCGTCGACCGCCCCGCGGCGGTGCAGTCGGAGCTGCGCGTCGGCCACGTGGCGGCGCCCCGCCGGACCTCCGACTATCATGCGCTGCAGGTGCTCAACATGGTGCTGGGGGGCCAGTTCGTCAGCCGCCTCAACCGGAGCCTGCGCGAGGAGAAGGGGTACACCTACGGGGTGCGGACGGCGTTCCAGTTCCGGCGGGGGCCGGGTCCGTTCGTGATGCAGGGCAGCGTGCAGGCCGACGCCACCGTCGAGGCGGTCCGCGAGGTGCTGGACGAGATGCGCGGGATCGGCGGAGAGCGGCCGGCGACGCCGGCTGAGCTCGATCTGGCGCGGTCTGCCCTGACCCGGGGTTTCGCCCGGGGGTTCGAGACGGCCGGGCAGGTCGCACGGGGCGTCGCCCAGCTCGTGCAGTACGACCTGCCGGCCGACGAGCACGACCGGTTCGTGCCCGCGGTGGCCGCGGTCGACGCGCCCGCGGTGACCGACGCCGCCGGGCGTCACCTGCACGCCGACCGGGCGGTCGTCGTGGTCGTCGGGCCCGCCGCGGACATCGAGCGGGGGCTCGGCACCCTGTCGCTCGGCGATCCGCAATGGGTGGACGAGCGGGGGGGGCGCCCCGCCGGGTAGAATGCGACGATGAAGGCTGTCCGCTTTCACGAGCACGGCGGGCTCGACGTGCTCCGGTGCGAGGAGGTCCCCGATCCGGAGCCGGCGCCGGGCGAGGTCCTGGTGCGGGTGCGGGCGTGCGCCCTCAACCACCTCGACCTGTGGCAGCGGCGCGGCATTCCCGGCGTGCCGTTGCCCCACTGCCCGGGCACCGACGTCGCCGGCGAGGTGGTGCGGGGCGAGGCCCCCGGGGTCGGCGAGGGGGTGCGCGTCCTCCTGCAGCCGGGCATCAGCTGCGGCCGCTGCGTCGCCTGCCTCAACGGCCGGGACAACCTGTGCCGCAGCTTCGGCCTCGTCGGCCACCAGTCCGAGGGCGGCTATGCCGAGCTGGTCACGGTCCCGGTCGAGAACGTGGTGCCGATCCCCGACGGCATCGGCTTCCAGGAGGCGGCGGCGTTCCCTCTCACGTTCCTGACCGCGTGGCACATGCTGGTGACGCGGGCGCAGCTGCGGCCGGGAGAGACGGTCCTCGTCCTCGCCGGCGGCAGCGGCGTCGGACAGGCCGCGATCCAGGTGGCGCGGGCCCAGGGCGCCCGCATCATCGCCACCGCCGGCTCGCCCGAGAAGATCGAGCGGGCGAAGGAGCTGGGGGCCCACGAGGTCATCGACCACTACCAGGAGGACATCGCCCGGGAGGTGCGCCGCTTCACCGACCGCCGGGGCGTCGACGTGGTCTTCGAGCACGTCGGACAGGCGACGTGGGAGCAGTCGACGAAGAGCCTGCGGCGGGGCGGGCGGCTCGTCACCTGCGGGGCCACCACCGGCCCCGTCGGGTCGCTCGACATCCGGCATCTGTTCACGCGGCAGATCTCGCTGATGGGGTGCTACGTCGGGTCGAAGGGGGAGCTGCTCGAGGCGGCGGAGCTGTTCTTCGACGGCCGCTTCGCGCCCGTCGTCGACCGGACCTACCCCCTCGACGAGGCGGCCGAGGCCCAGCGGCGGCTGGAGGACCACGCCCAGTTCGGAAAGGTGGTCCTGGTGCCCTGAGGCGGCCGGGGAAACCATTCCCCGCGATTCCGCGTCCAAAGGGATCGATGTCCGGGAGCACGTCCATGCGGAGTCTCGCCCGGATCAGCGTGAGCATCGTCGGCGTCGTCGGCGTGCTGGCGATCACGGTGGCCGGGGCCACGATCTGGCTGCTGCTGACCGATCCCGTCACGGTGGCCGACGCGGTCAGCGAGGAGGACGTGACCCCCCTCGTCCGCGAGCTGGCCGCGGTCATCTACGAGGCCATCCGGCGCCTCATCGGTTACCTCCGGATCTAGCGGACCGTCCTCGAGCCCGCCGCCTCTCTACAGGTTGCGCCGCAGGAATTGGATGAGGACATAGCCGTCGAGCCACTTGAACGGCGCCTCGCCGGTCGTGTAGTGTCCGCACGGCAGCGCGAAGACCCCGGGGCGGAGGCCGCGGCGCTCGCACTCGGCGACGAACCGCCGGGAGAGGTGGACCGGGAACGTCAGGTCGTAGCGCGCGTACACCAGGAGCACGCGAGTGCCCCGCAGCCGGTCCACGTAGGGGAGCGGGCTGATGGGGAGCCACAGGCGGCGGAGCCGGTCGAGCTCGATGGCCCCGTCGAGGCCGGCCCGCACGTGCTCGGTGGAGAGGCCGCCCCAGACCACGTCGGCGAAGTACGGCGACACGTGGTTGAGGGCGGCGGCGGTGATGCGCGGCTCGTGGGCGGCGGTGAGCGAGGCGAGGCACGACCCGAGGCTGCTGCCGAGGATGCCGATGCGCTCGTGGCCCCGGGCGTCGAGCCACGCCACCGCCCGGCGGGCGTCGAGGACCGCCTGCCGGTTCACCTGCAGGGTGCGGCCGACGTTGGCGCTGACGATGTAGTCGGCGCGCTCGAGCTCGGGCGGCATGCGGGCCTCGTGGTAGGGCAGGGTCAGCCGCAGGGCGCTGATGCCCACTCGGGCGAGGAAGCGGCAGAGGCCGACGTGCCCCTCCGCGTCCGAGTTCCACTGCGGCAGGACCAGCACCGCGCGGCCGCGGCTTCCCGAGCCGGCCGGGAAGTAGCGGGCGTGCACGGTGTCGTTGGCGGCGTGGGGCGTCTCGACCTGGCTGGGGAAGGTCAGCCGATCCCCTTGCAGCGCGTAGGCGGAGCAGGGCACCGCTGCGAACCAGTCGGGGTCGGCGAGGGCCGCCGCCGCGGCCCGTTCCAGGCGCCGCGCCGGGTCGGCGGAGGAATCGCCGCCGGGGTCCATCCAGTCGGCGCCCCAGTCGAAGGGCCGCACGACGCGGTTGGTGGTGGCGGCGGCGAGCCGCCGCTCCCAGGCGTGAAAGAACCTCTCGATCACTTGTCCGGTTCCGGCATGAACGCCGGCCTTTCACCAAGGAGTCGCGATGGGCATGACGACCGTCGGCGTGAGCGAGGCTCGACGCCTGCAGACCGAGGAAGGGTACACGTACGTCGACGTGCGGTCGGTGCCCGAGTTCGAGAACGGGCATCCCGAGGGGGCCTGCAGCGTGCCGCTGCTGCACCTCGACGCCGCGACCCGCCAGATGCGGCCGAACCCCGACTTCCTCGCGGTGATGCAGGCGAGTTTCCCCACCGACGCGAAGCTGCTCGTCGGCTGCCAGATGGGCGGCCGCTCGGCCCGCGCCGCTCAGCTGCTCGCGAGTGCCGGCTACGAGACGGCGGTGAACGTCGACGGCGGCTTCGGGGGGCGCCGCGACCCCGCCACCGGACAGGTGATGGCCGAGGGCTGGGGCTCCGCCGGGCTGCCGGTGGAGGCGGGCGGCGGGGGCGACCGCGGCTACGAGGCCATCCGCCTGAAGGCGGCCGGGGGGAGCGGGCCGGCCGGGGAGCCGTGACGGGCGGGTCGTGACGATTCAGTCGGACAGCACCGTCTCGCACGCCTCGGCGACGTCGAGCAGGTGGTCCGTGCGGTGCCGCCGGCCGACGAGTTGCAGGCCGCACGGCAGGCCGCCGCCGGTCGACCCGCAGGGAATGGAGACGGCGGGGTGCCCGGTGGCGTTGAAGAGCTGGGTCAGCCGGAGCGTGAGGGGGCGCAGCGGCTGGGGCCGGCCGTCGATCTCGACCGTGGCGGCGCCCAGCCGCGGGGCGGGCACGGCGAGGGCCGGTAGCACGAGGGCGTCGCAGCCGGTGAGCGCCGCGTCGACGGCGTCGGCAAGCACGGCCCGCCCGCGTCGGGCGCGGACGTGGTCCTCGGCCATGACGTAGCGTCCCAGCTCGAGCCGCAGCCGCACGTCCGGGCAGTAGCGGTCCGCGTGGCGGTCGAGGCCGTGCATGTGCGCGGCGGCGGCCTCGGGCAGCAGCAGGTGCAGGCAGACGGCGGGGGTGTCCTCGGCGTGCCGGACCGGCGCGTCGCGCACGTCCCACCCCGCGTCGCGCAGGCGCCCCGTGGCCTGCTCGAAGGTCGTGCGGACCTCGGCGTCGAGGCGGTCGAGGAAGAACGGCCGGGGGCAGCCGAGCCGTCGCGTCACCGGGTCGCGGGCGGCGGCCCGGGCGGGGTCGGTCCCCCGCAGGGCGCGGAAGACGAGGCGGGCGTCGGCCACGCAGCGCGCGAGCGGACCGACGTGGTCGAGGCTGGGCGCGAGGGGGACGACGCCCTCGCAGGGCACCTCTCCGAAGGTCGGCTTCAGCCCCACGAGGCCGCAGGCGGCGGCGGGGATGCGGACGGACCCCCCGGTGTCGGTGCCGACGGAGGCCCAGGCCATGCCCGCGGCCACCGAGACTGCCGATCCGCTGCTCGATCCGCCGGGCGAGCGACCGGGGTCGAAGGGGTGGCGGGCGGGGCCGAACGCGGAGTCCTCGCCGGTGGTGCCGAACGCGAACTCGTGCAGGTTGCACTTGCCGATGACGATCGCGCCCGCCGACCGCAGCCGCGCCACGACCGTGGCGTCGGCGTCCGGCGCCGCACCGCGCGGGACCCGGGAGGCGGCGGTAGTCGGCACGCCGGCGACGTCGATGAGGTCCTTGACGGAGACGGGCACGCCGTGAAGCGGCCCGCGGTAGCGGCCCGACGCGATCTCCCGCGCCGCCGCGTCGGCCTCGGCCCGGGCCGAGGCCTCGAGGACGGCGGTGAAGGCGTTGAGGCTGCCGTCGCGTGCCCGTATGCGATCGAGCGCGACATCGAGAACCCCGGGCACATCGGCCTCTCCGGTGCGGATCGCGGCCGCGATCCGGTACAGCGGCAGGTCGCACCAGGACGTCGTCACGGCGCTTTCCGGGTGGGTGGCGCGAGGACCGGCGTCGCCGCCTCGCCTTCCCGGGCGGGCGGGGCGGCTTCCGGCGGCTCCGTCTTGCCCTTGTCGGTGGGCGGGTCGGGGGTCGGCGGCACCGCCTCCCCGTTCCAGGACGCGCCGCGCAACCGGCGGGTGGCCGCGGCCAGGGCGGCGAGGCGCGGCGTCAGCTCGGGCAGCTGCCGCCGCTCGGCGTCCTCCGAAGCGGTGCGCAGCCACTCTTCGATGGTCATCGGGACCTCATGCCTCTTCGGCGCCCCGGCCGGGCCCGTCGTCGCCGGGCGGCGCGTCGTTGCGGGCCGGGCGACCGGGGGTGCGGTTGCCGGGGCGAGGCCGGCTCGCGTCGACAGTCGTGGGAGGCTCGTTCCGGCCGGGCTCGTCGTCCTCGGGCGGCGTGTCATCGGAGCTTGACCGAGAGCGCGAGGCCGTCCCCGACCGGGAGGAAGCTGGTCACGAAACGAGGATCCCCCGCGAGCCGCCGGCTGCAGGCCGCGACCGCGTCCGCCTCGTTGGCCGGCGGGTCCGCCTCGTTGGCCGGCGGGTCCGCCTCGTTGGCCGGCGGGTCCGCCCCGTTGGCCGGCGGGTCCGCCCCGTTGGCCGGCGGGTCCAGCGCCTCCGCGCGCCCGGCCGCGGCCTTGCCGGCCCGGAGCACGTTGCCGGTGACGAGCACCCCGCCCGGCCGAAGGAGGGTCGCCAACCGGTCGAGCAGCGCCCCGCGTCGCGGTTCGTCGCCGGCGTCGAAGATCACGTCGAAGGGGCCGGCGACCTTGTGCACCATGCGCGCGGGGTCGCCGACGATGACGTGGGCCCGGTCGCCGATCCCCGCCGTCTCGAAGTGGGCCCGCGCCATCGCAGCCCGGCGGGGATCGATCTCGATCGAGAAGAGCCCCCCGTCGTCGGGCATCGAACGGGCGAACCACAGGGCGGCGTAGCCGTTGGCGGTACCGATCTCGAGCACGCGCCGGGCGCCCGCGGCCAGCACCACCGCCTCGAGGAACCGCCCGACTGTACGGCCGACGGCGGGCAGGTTCTCCGCCCGCGCCTCCGCGGCGGCGCGCTCCAGGAACGGATCCTCCGGCGTCAGCGACGCGAGGTACTCCTCGATCTCCCGCGTGACGATCATGGGTTCAGATCATCGCCTCGTCGTGCACCGGCTCGCCGCGGTCGAAGCGGTCGGGCGCGAAGCACCCGACGTCGACGGTCTCGGTCCGGCCGAGGCGGATCAGCTCGGACAGGACCTTGCCGATCGCGGGCGCGATCATCAGGCCGTGGCCGCTGTATCCGTTGGCGAGAAGGAGCCCCGGGGCGGCCGGATGCTCGCCGAGCAGGGGGTTGTGGTCGGGGGTCATGGCGTAGAGCCCGGCCCACCCCTCGATCATCTCGATCGGGGCCAGCCCCGGCATCCGCGCCTGGAGCGGCGGCCGGAAGTCCGATTCCCAGCGGGAGTGGTCGCAGGCGAAGTTCTCGCCCGGGGGCTCGTCGAGCCTGGTGCAGGCGACCACGAGGCGGTCCGCCCCCGGGCGCCCGCCGGTGTCGTCGTGCCGCCAGTGCACCCCGGAGGGGTCGACGAGCATCGGGAGCCGGTACGGGAGCCGCGCCGGCAGGGCGCACCGGAACAGGTGCTGGCGGACGGGCTCGACCGGCAGGTCGAGGCCGGCCATCGCCGCGAGCCGCCGGGCGAAGGGTCCCGCCGCGTTGACCACGACCTCCGACGCCAGGCGCTCGCCGTCGTCGAGGACGACCCCGGCGACGCGGCCCGACTCTCGCATCAGGTCGACGACCTCGGCCGCGACGTAGCGCGCGCCGGCCGCCGCGGCCGCGGCGCGGAACCCGGCGAGCACCTCGCGCGGCTCGCCGTAGCCGTCGTCGGGGCCGAAGACCCCGAAGCGGATGTCGTCGAGCCGCAGGTCTGGGGCCATCGCCCGGATCTCGTCCGGCTCGAGCCGCCGCACCTGCGCCCCGAGCCGCCGTTGCCGCTCGAGCCGGGCCCCGAAGCGGTCGGACGCCGCCTCGTCGACGAGGAAAAGGTAGCCGCGCCGGCGGAAGTCGGCCCGGGGCGTATGGCCGGGCACCCGCATCGCCCGATCGAACGCGGCGTAGAACCGCGCGCCGTACTGCGCGAGCCGGATGTTGACGGCCGAGCTGAACTGCTGCCGGATGCCGCCCATGGCGAGAAACGACGAGGCGCGCGCATAGGTGGCGTCGCGCTCGACGACCACCACCGGGCCGGGATGGCCGTCGCGCACGAGGTGGTACGCGATGCTGGAGCCGATCACGCCGCCGCCCACGATGACCACGCGTCCCGCCGCCGCCGTCATCGGAGGCCCTCCGGCCGGCGGGCGCCGCCCCTGGCCGGGCCGCCCGCCCTGCCCCGCTTCGGCCGCCCATGCTCGAGGTAATGCTTGAGGGCGACGAGCGAGTTCTCCCAGCCGGTGCCGATGATGCGGTAGTAGCGCTCCCAGCGCGGGCCCTCGTCGGAACCGCTCTGCCGGATCTGCAGGCGGGTGGTCGTGCCCCGGGTCCGGCAGCGCGCCTCGAGGGCCATGGGTCCGAAGGCGAGGGATTCGGGGGGCAGCCAGTAGGCGCCGGCGAGGGAGAACGACCGCCCCGGGCGGTAGTCCATCACCGTGCCGTAGAAGACCCCGCCGAGGGTGCCGAGCAGCTCGTCGCGGAACGGAGTGGTATCCCATTCGACGGCGTAGATCCCCAGGGGGCGGGGCATGGTCACGGAGCGGACGGTATCCCACCACAACGGCAGCACCGAGGGGTCGAAGAAGGCGCCGAGGACGGTCTCGGGCCGCGCGGTGATCGGGATCGTGTGCTCGAACTCGAGCGGGGAAGGTGGAGTGGCCATGATGATCAGGACGCGGGCGGGGTAGCGGCCTCGGTACGCCTCGCGGAGCGGGCGTCTTGCCGCTCTCGACGCCGCGCGGGGTCTCGCCGCGGGTTGCCGGCCCGGTCGGCGATCGGTCGTTCGGTGGGCATGTCAGTACGACAGATACCGGTCGCGCAGTCCGCTGAACCCGTCGAGGTCGGACTGCCATTCCTCCGTGATCGCGGTGTAGGGCACCTCGTCGTCCAGGGATCGCCGCAGCGCGTCCGAACCGGACAGGATGTCGATGGGCGGAATGACCGTCTCGTACTCGTAGGGCGGCTCGCGCCACGCGAACCGCTCGGGGTCGAGCCGGCGGCAGGTCTGGAGGAAGGCCACCGCGGTCAGCACGGGCCGGAACGCGGTCCGGTCGGTCACGTGAATCTGGCAGCCGCCGCAACTCTCGCCGGCGTGCTTCTGGAACGTGGGCTGGAACTCGGCGGGGCGGAACCACACCCCCGGCAGACCGAGGTCGTTCATCGCCGCCGCGAGGCGGTGCGCGTCGAGCCACGGCGCGCCCGCGATCTCGAACGGCCGGGTGGTGCCGCGGCCCTCCGACAGGTTGGTGCCCTCGAGCAGCACCATGCCGGGATAGACGATGGCGCTGTCGAGCGTGGGCAGATTCGGCGACGGCAGCACCCACGGCAGCCCGGTCTCGTCGTGGTACGCGTCGCGGCGCCAGCCGTCGACGGGCAGCACCTCGACCGACGCCCCCAGCTCGAAGGTCTCGTTGCACAGGCGGGCCAGCTCGCCGATGGTCAGGCCGTGCCGCAGGGGCAGCGGGAACTGCCCGACGAACGACTCGTAGCCCGGCCGCAGCATCGGGCCCTCGACGGCGGCCCCGCCGATGGGGTTCGGCCGGTCGCAGACGACCACCGGGACGCCCGCGGCGCCGCACGCCTGCAGGCAGTTGGTCATCGTGTGGACGTAGGTGTAGACGCGGGTGCCGACGTCCTGCAGGTCGATGACGAGCAGGTCGATGTCGGACAGCATCGCCGGCGTCGGTGTCCGGGTCTCGCCGTAGAGCGAGTACACGGGCACGCCGAGGCGCGGATGCCGCGCGTGGTCCGTCTCGATCATGTTGTCCTGCACGTCCGAGCGGAACCCGTGCTGGGGGCCGAAGATGGCGGTCAGGGCACCGCCGGCCGCCGCCGCGGCGACGTCGACGACGTGCCGGCAATCGGCGTCCAACGAGGCGGGGTTCGCGACGAGGCCGATGCGCCGTCCCGCCGTTCGCTTGCCGAGGTGCGCGGTCAGCCGCGCGGAACCCGTGGTGACAGGCATGTTGTCGATTATACGGGGCGGCCCGGCGTACGGGGCGCTCCCGCCGCCATGCTATGATTCGCGCACTCGGGCGCCCGTGGCGGGCGCCCGCGGGGCTGCAATTCGGGCTCCGAGTGTCCGGTAGCTCCCACCGGGCCGCCATCTCAAGACCAGGACGCCGTCTTGCCCCCCTGGCGGGCGATTTCCCGGGGGGTGTGCCCCGGCGTGAAGGATGGAGCCGCCCGTGGCCAACGCCGAGCTGCATGCCGATCTGAGGACCGCGGTGCGCGAGCTCTGCGCGCGCTTTCCCGATACCTACTGGCGCGAGCTGGACGCCCGCGAGGCGTACCCCGAGGAGTTCGTCCGCACCCTGACCGAGGCCGGCTACCTCGCCGCCCTCATCCCGGAGGAGCTGGGCGGGTCGGGGCTCGGCATCGCCGAGGCGTCGATCATCCTCGAGGAGGTCAACCGCTCGGGCGGCAACTCCGCCGCGTGCCACGCCCAGATGTACATCATGGGCACCCTCCTGCGCCACGGGTCCGAGGCGCAGCGGCGCCACTACCTGCCGAAGATCGCCAGCGGCGAGCTGCGGCTGCAGGCGTTCGGGGTGACCGAGCCGACCACCGGGACCGACACCACGCAGATGAAGACGATGGCGGTGCGCAAGGGCGACCGCTACGTCGTGAACGGGCAGAAGGTGTGGATCTCGCGGGTCGACCACTCCGACCTGATGCTGCTGGTGGCCCGCACCACCCCCCTCGAGGAGGTGAAGAAGCGCACCGAGGGCCTGTCGGTGCTGCTCGTCGACCTGAAGTCTGCGGTCGGCAACGGCATGACCGTGCGCCCGATCCGGGCCATGATCAACCACGCGACGACCGAGGTCTTCTTCGACAATCTCGAGGTGCCGGTCGAGAACCGGGTGGGCGAGGAGGGCAAGGGGTTCCGCTACCTCCTCGACGGCCTCAACGCCGAGCGCATCCTCATCGCGGCCGAGTGCGTCGGCGACGGGCGCTGGTTCGTCGAGCGCGCCTGCCGCTACGCGCGCGACCGGGTGGTCTTCGGCCGCCCCATCGGCCAGAACCAGGGCATACAGTTCCCCATCGCGCGCGCCCACGTCAACGTCGAGGCGGCCGACCTGATGCGGGTGCGGGCGGCCGAGCTCTTCGACGCCGGGAAGCCGTGCGGGGCCGAGGCCAACATGGCCAAGCTGCTGGCGGCCGACGCCTCGTGGGAGGCGGCCAACGTCACCATGCAGACCTACGGCGGCTTCGGGTTCGCCGAGGAGTACGACGTCGAGCGCAAGTTCCGCGAGACCCGGCTCTACCAGACCGCGCCCATCTCGACCAACCTCATCCTGTCCTACGTCGGCCAGCACGTGCTGGACCTGCCGCGGTCATTCTGATGCGACCGCTCGACGGGGTCACGGTCCTGTCCCACGGGCGTCCGGCCCGGCCGCGGCCGGCCGCCGCCCGACGCCGGGAGCGCCGTCGCGCCCCGGCCGGCCGGATCGCTCGAGCAGGCGGTGGCGGCGCCCTTCGCCACCCGCCAGCTCGCCGACCTCGGGGCCCGCGTGATCAAGATCGAGCGGCCCGGCGTGGGCGACTTCGCGCGCGGCTACGACGCGACGGCGGGGGGGCTCTCGTCGCACTTCGTCTGGCTGAACCGGTCGAAGGAGTCGCTGACCCTCGACGTCAAACACCCCGACGCCGCGGTGGTGCTGCGCCGGCTGCTCGAGGAGGCCGACGTCTTCGTGGAGAACCTCGCCCCCGGGGCCACCGGGCGCCTGGGGCTCTCGGCGGCCGAGCTGCGGACGGCGCACCCGCGGCTCGTCGTGTGCGAGATCTCAGGGTACGGCTCGACCGGCCCCTACCGCGACCGCAAGGCCTACGACCTGCTCGTGCAGGCCGAGGCGGGGGTGCTGTCGATCACCGGCACGCCGGACGAGCCCGCCAAGGTGGGCATCTCCGTCGCGGACATCGCGGCCGGCATGTACGCGTACTCGGGGGTCCTCACCGCACTCCTGATGCGGGAGCGCACCGGCGAGGGCACCGTGGTCGAGGTGTCGATGCTCGAGGCGCTCGGCGAGTGGATGAGCTATCCCGTCTACTATGCCTCCGCCGGCACCCCGCCCGCCCGCTCGGGGGCCCGGCACGCGGTCATCGCCCCCTACGGGCCGTTCGCGGGCGGGGACGGCGACGTGGTGTACCTCGGCATTCAGAACGAACGCGAGTGGCGGGCGTTCTGCGAGCAGGTGCTGCGCCGGCCCGAGCTGGCGGCGGACCCGCGGTTCTCGGCCAACGCCTTGCGGCTGGCCAATCGCCCGGCCCTCGACGCGGAGATCGAGGCGGTGTTCGGCGGGCTCGACACGCCCGAGATCGTGGAGCGCCTCGAGAAGGCGCGCATCGCGAACGCGCGCATGCGGACGGTGCAGCAGTTCGCCGAGCATCCCCAGCTCGCGGCGCGCGGCCGTTGGCGCGACGTGGCGTCGTCGGTCGGGCCGCTGCCGGCGACGCTGCCACCGGCGACCATCGAGAACGTCGAGCCGGTCATGGGGCCGATACCCGAGCTGGGGGCCCACACCGACGCGATTCTCGGCGGCCTGGGGTTCGACCGCGACACCGTCGCGGGCTGGCGGGCGGCGGGGATGGTGTAGGCGCGTGGAACCGGGGAATCGGCCGCGTCGCGTGTCCACGGGGGGGTCGGTGGTGGTGGGGACGGCCCGGCTCCGTCCTGCCGCCGCCCCGCCGGACCGGTTTCGCGCGAGGGCGGCTCGCTCGCGCAGGAGTTCGCGTCCGGAGAGATTCTCCACCGCGACCATCCCGTCGCGCAGGCGGGGGTGGTCGGGGCTATGATTGGAGTCTGGCAGGCTGCGGCGGGACCTCGCGCTGCAACGCCGCTCGAATCGAGCGGGGCTGCCGCTACGGGCTGCACAGAAGGGAGTCATCGATGCCAGTGAAGGAAGGGTGGACCGGGCGCGTCTACGAGGACTTCGAGGTCGGCGACATCTACGAGCACCCCCTCGGCCGGACGGTGCTCGCGGCCGACAACACCTGGGCGACGCTGCTGTCCATGAACACCAACCCCATCCACTTCGACCACGCGTTCGCCGCCAACACCCCGTACGGGCGGACCCTGGTCGACTCGACGTTCACCCTCGCGGTGGTGACCGGGCAGTCGGTCATCGACCTGTCGCAGCACGTCATGGCCAACCTGGGGTGGGACGAGGTGCGCCTGCCGAACCCCGTCTTCGACGGCGACACCATCTACTCGCGCAGCGAGGTGCTCTCGAAGCGCGAGTCGAAATCGCGGCCCTACGTCGGCATCGTCACCGTGAAGTCGACCGGCTTCAACCAGGACGGCAAGGTCGTCATCGAGTTCAAGCGGACGTTCATGGTCTACAAGCGTGGGCACACGCCGAAGCGGTTCCGGCCCGCCGCGCCGGCCGCTTGATCCGGTTCCGGGGCCGCGGCGAGAGCGGAGCCCGGCGGTGCCGGTGATCGCGGGGCGGGGGAGGACCGGCGGGCGGGAGTACCGCGAGAACGGGCATCGGCGGTGGCGCGGACCGGCGCACTGCCGGCCGCGAGATTGAGGACACCCAGGTGAGAACGGGCATCGATCGGGCAGGCGGCGTCACGCCGTCGCGGGGCGCCGGCAGTTCCGGCGCGGGCCCTCGGATGGGCTCGGGCTTCCGCCGGCCCGCGGTCTTCGCGGTCGCCGGCGTCCTGGGGGTGCTCGCCGGTTGCGGCGATCCGCTGCCGCAGGTGCAGGGAGACCTCGCGTTCGTCGGGGTGAACGTCATCCCGATGACCGAGCCCGGGGTGCCCGTGGTCGTCGAGAACCGGACGGTGGTGGTGACCGACCGGCGCATCGCGTCGATGCACCCGGCGGACGAGGTGGAGGTCGCAGAGGGCACCGAGGCGGTCGAGGCCGAGGGCATGTACCTGGTGCCGGGGCTGGCCGAGATGCACGGGCACCTGCCGGGGCCGCGCACGGTGCAGTCCGACGCCCGGAACCTGCTCTTCCTCTACGTCGCCAACGGCGTCACCACCGTCCGGGGCATGCAGGGGGAGCGGTCGCAGCTGGGTCTGCGGGCCCGCATCGCCCGCGGCCAGTCCCTGGGTCCGCGGCTCTTCGTCGGCAGCCCGTCGATGAGCGGGGGGCGCGTCACCACCCCCGAGCAGGGCGAGCAGCTCGTGCGCGAGTACAACCAGCGCGGCTACGACCTCGTGAAGGTGCACGAGGGGCTGGCCCCCGACGTCTTCGACGCGGTGGCGGCGACCGCCAACCAGGTTGGCCTCCCGTTCGGCGGCCACGTGCCCGACGCCGTCGGGCTGCGGCACGCCCTCGCCTCGGGGCAGGCCTCGATCGACCACCTGGACAACTACATCGAGGCGCTGGTGCCGGACGAACAGCTTCCCACGGAGGCGGCCGGGCTGTTCGGGGTCGGCGCTCTGCTCGACCGGGTCGACACGGCCCTGCTGCCGCAGCTCGTCGAGGACACGCGCGCGGCCGGGGCGTGGATGGTGCCGACGATGGTGCTGTGGGAAACCGTCTTCTTCGGCGACCGGTCGGCGGCCGACCTGCGCGCCGCGCGCCCCGAGGTGCGCTACATGCCGCCGGAGACGGTGGAGCAGTGGGAGCGGGTGGTGGACGAGCGGGCCGCCGGCGCCGACGCCGAGGCCAACCGGCGGGTCGCCGAGCTGCGCCGGCAGGTCCTCCGGGCCCTCCACGAGGGTGGCGTCCCCATCGTCATGGGGACCGACTCGCCGCAGATATTCAGCGTGCCCGGCTTCTCGGTGCACCACGAGATGGCCCTGTGGGTCGAGGTCGGCATGACCCCCTACGAGGTGCTCGAGGCGGGGACCCGGCGCGTCGCCGAGTACTTCGACGCCCTCGACGACTTCGGGACCATCGAGATCGGCAGCCGCGCCGACCTCCTGCTGCTGACCGCCAACCCCATCGACGACGTCGCCAACGTCGCCCGGCGCGGCGGTGTCATGGTGAACGGCAACTGGTGGCCCGAGGAACGGATTCAGGAGCGGCTGGCCGGCATCGCGCAGTTCTACGGCAACTGACGGATCGCGGCATCGGGCCGCGGGTTTCCGTGGCGGGTTCGTGGCGGAAGTTGGAAACCGACCGGGCCGACGACCGAAGCACGGCCCTCGAGGACGCTCAACCACGACGAGTTCACCCGATCCGCGTCAGCGATGACCCTGAGAGGGTGATCCAGTTGACCCGCCAGTGACTTCGAGACCGCAGGCACCGCCGACCAACCGGAGAAAGCATGACTGACGAGACCCTGCCGGCATTGACCCGGTTCGGCGAGTTCGTGGCCAACTGCGCGGTGCCCCCGGCGGCGCGCCGCGCCGCCCGCGACGCGGTTCTCGACACCGTCGGGGTCGCCCTCGCGGGGTCCGTCGAGCCCGCCGCCCGGATGGTGCGCAGCCTCGCCGACGAGGAGGGCGGCGCCCCCCGGTGCGGCGTCCTCGGCGCCCCCGCGCGCACCGGCGCGGGGTGGGCGGCCCTGGCCAACGGGACGGCCGCCCACGCGCTCGACTTCGACGACATGTGCTTCGTGTCGATGGCCCACCCCAGCGCGCCCCTCGTGGCGGCGGGCCTCGCCGCGGCCGAGCTCGCCGACGCCGGCGGGGCGGCCCTGCTCGACGCCTACTGCGTCGGCTTCGAGGTCGAGGCGGTGCTGGGGCGGGCGATGAACCCCACCCACTACGAGCAGGGGTGGCACGCCACCTCGACCATCGGCACCCTCGGCGCGGCCGCCGTCGCGGCCCGGCTGCTCGGGCAGGACCCGGCCACCACCGTGCGGTCGCTCGCCATCGCCGCGGCCGAGGCGTCCGGCCTGAAGGAGAGCTTCGGCACCATGGTCAAGCCGCTCCAGGCGGGGCTCGCGGGGCGCAACGGGGTGCTCGCGGCGATGCTCGCCCGCGCGGGGTTCACCGCCCCCGACCGCGCGGTGGACGGCGCGCAGGGGCTGCTCGTCGCCATGCAGTCGCGCGCGCGCGACCTCGGGGGCGCCGCGGACGGGCTCGGGCGCGACTGGGAGATCGTCGACGGCGGCATCACCGTGAAGCTCTACCCGTCGTGCGCGGCGACCCACCCCACCATCGACACCCTCCTCGACCTGCGGGCCGAGCACCGGTTCACGGGGGACGACGTCGAGGCGGTGGAGATCGGCGTGGACGCCGTCACCCCCACCGTGCTCATCCACGACCGGCCCCGGACCGGACTCGAGGGCAAGTTCAGCATGCACTTCTGCGCCGCCTCGGCCGTCGCCCGCGGTCGCGTCGATCTGGCGACGTTCGAGCCGGCGGGGGTGTCCGACGCCGTCACCCGCGAGCTGTTGCCCCGGGTGACGATGCGCGTCGACCCGTCGGTGGGCGTCGGCCAGCCGCCGCTGACGGAGGCGGCGGTGACCGTGCATCTCGCCGACGGCCGGCGTTGCGCGCGGCGGGTGCGCGGCGCGCGCGGCTACCCGAACCAACCGCCCTCGGCGGCCGAGCTCGACGCGAAGTTTCTGGCGTGCGCGGCGCGCGCGGTGTCGCCGGCCGCCGCCGACGCGGCGCTCGCGTGGCTGCGCGACGTCGAGCGCCAGCCCGCGGTGTCGGCATTGCCTGAACTGGTCCGCGAGGCCGTGCCGGCCTGATGCCGTCGTCGGGTCGTGCGCAGCCCGCGAGACGTCGCGGCGCAGCCGGCGGTGACGGCGCCGAGTTGGTCAGCGCCCCGCCGGCCTGATGGTGCCGGAATCGCGCGACGCGGCTGTGGGACGTGGCGGGGCAGTGGGTGTGGTGTCCGCTACCGCTTCGAGCCCGTCATGGGCTGACCTGCACGCAGGCGCATGCCCGACGGCTCCCGTCGAGAGGATTGCCAGAACCCATGCCAACCCCCAGCGAGGCTTCCCCGGGGCGGCGCGTCCGCCGCTCCGTCCTCTTCGTGCCCGCGGTGCGGCCCGACCGGTTCGCGAAGGCCGTCGCCACCGGAGCCGACGCCGTCTGCCTCGACCTCGAGGACGGGGTCTCGTTCGCGCAGAAGGACGAGGCGCGCGACAAGGGGCTGGCCCTGCTCGCCGACCGCCCGCCGGTCCGCGCCGAGGTGGTCCTGCGCATCAACGAGCCCGAGTCCGATCTCGGCGAGCGCGACATCGCCGCCCTACTCGCGTCGGGGGTCCGGCCCGATGCCCTGATGGTGCCCAAGGTCGGCGGCCCCGACACCCTGCAGGCCCTCGAGCGGCGGCTCGCGCCCGCGCTTCCCGACCTGCCGCTGATCGTGCAGATCGAGACCGCGCGAGGGCTCGCGGCCGTCGACGCCATCGCTGTCGCGTCGCCTCGCATCGCCGTCCTCTTCTTCGGCGCCGTCGATCTGTCGGCCGAGCTGGGCTGCGTCATCGAATGGGACGCGCTGCTCTACGCGAGGTCGCGAGTGGTGGCGGCGGCGGCCGCGGCGGAGGTCGACGCGATGGACACCCCGTTCATGGACGTGGGGGCGCCCTCGGCGCCCTCGCAGCTCGAGGAGGAGGCCCGCGCCACCCGCCGCCTGGGCTTCACCGGCAAGGCCGCCATCCATCCCACCCAGGTCCCCATCATCCAGGCCGCGTTCTCCCCCCCGCCCGACGCCGTGGATTGGGCCCGGCGCATCGTCGCCGCCTACGAGGCCAACGAGGGCGGCGTGCTCCTCGTCGACGGCAAGCTCATCGAGCGTCCCGTCATCGCCTCCGCCCAGCGCATTCTCGACGCCGCCAGGGCGGTCGACGGCGCCGACGACGGCGTGTGATCCAGCATGGGTCAGATAACGGCACGCCTGCCCGACGAGATCGACGAAGCTCTGGACGCCGCGGCGAGGGCTCTCAAGCGAAGTCGAGCCGAGATCGTCAGGCAAGCCGTGGAAGGCTACCCGGAGGACTTCGACGATCTGACGGTCGCCCTCGAACGGCTGCGTGATCCAAGCGATCCGGTGCTGGACTGGGATGAGGCCAGGCACACACTACTCGGTCCCGACCGAGCGGACCTCTGCCCCACCGGGGCCCTCGGCGACCAGGTCCACGTCCCTCGGCGCACAAATTGAAAGTTGAACTTTCAATTTGTGCGGGAACGCGCGGTGGTCCGGTTCGGCCGGCTAGTGTTAGTCGTTGCCGGCGGGCCGGAGCAGCCCCGGCCAGTTGAGGAGCACGGAGATAGGCGGGGTGGCGTCGGAGCGGATGGTGACGAAACGGCCGTCCGCCGACACGTCGTACGAGGGCGGCTGCAGGAACTGGCGGAAATCGCCCTCGAACAGGCGAACCGGCGCGCCGAACTCGAACCCCGTCGACGTGTCGACGGTCACCGCCATCACGGCGCGGCCCTCCACGTAGTACAGCGTGCGGCCGTCCTTCGCCCACACCGGCTCGCCGCCGCCGTTGGGGGAGATGCGCGCGGGAGCGCCGGGCCCGGGATAGGCGCGCACCCAGATCTCCCACTGGCCGGTCACGCTCGACACGTAGGCCAGCCACCGGCCGTCGGGCGACAGGGCGGCGTGGAACCCTTCGCCGGCCCGGTGCCGTTCCAGGGGCCGCGGGTCGGCGTCCGGTTCCGGGGAGAGCTCGACGAGGCGCCCCGCCCGCATGTCGATAGCGATCAGATCGCCGGTGGAAGACCACGCGTGCGCGTGGTAGTGACCTCTCGGACCGATGGGTTCCGGCGGGCTTCCCCCGTCGGCGGAGACCCAGGCGAGCCCTCCTTCCGCTTCGTAGACGATGCGTGAGCCGTCCGGCGTCCAGACCGGCGTTGCGTTGCCGTAGTCGTCGAAGGTGAGTCGGATGGGCGGGCGTCCGTCGAGGTCGAACACCCAGAGGTCCCCGTCCTCCACCAGGGCGAGCCGGCGTCCGTCGGGGGAAAGGCGGGGATTCCTCGGTGCGTTCAGGCCGCCAATCGTGCCGGGGGGCCACTCGTCGCCGGTCGGTTCGAGCCATCGCACGGAACCGGCGGTATTGGCCCCGAACCACGCGACGGTCCCGGTGCGCGACACCGAGAACGCCGCCCAGAAGTTGAAGCTGTCCACGTCTTCGGCCACCACCGTCGGACTGCCGGCGAGCTGCAGGCGCGTGTGGTCGAACGGCTGCGCGAACAGGCGCCGGTCCTCCATGAACAGGAGCCGGCCGACCCCCGTCGCCGGCACGTACGCGGCGGTCAACCCGGTCGCGACGAGCCGCGTCGGATCCTGCTCGCCGGGGTCGACGCCCAACGCGCCGACGTAGAGGCCGTTGACGCTCTGGTCGGTGGACACGCGCAGGTAGAGGAAGTGGCGGCCGTCCGGCAGGAACCGGGGCGCCGCGTGGCCCCCCTCGCCGCGCGCCGCATCCAGCGCCGTGACCGGGGCCGGCGTGCCGCCGGCGGCGGACACCTGCAAGATGCCGGTTGGGCTGCCGAACACGATGACGCCGCTCTCGTTCCAGCTTCCGCCCAGGAAGCCGGGCGCGTCGCCGATGGACTCGACCACGCCTTCCGCCACGTCGACCCGCTTCAGCGTGCTCCCGTCGCTGAATGCAATGGACCGGCCGTCGGGGGACCAGAACGGCGGCGTGCCCACGACCTCCGTTTCCGCCAGGGGGCGGGCGTCGCCCGATGCGAACGAGTGGACCCAGAGACGGGGCTCGCGGGACTCGTCGCTCTCCAGGTACGCGAGGTACCGGCCGTCGGGCGACAGCTCCAGGATCGGCCCCACGTTCGGCGAGGCGGGAATCGTGAACCGCACCGCGGCCGGGACCGTCGGCTCGGGCGCCGGCAGGCTCCGGACCCCGAGGCCGGCGACCATCGCGGCCAGCACCGCGGCACCGGCCAGCTCCGCCGCGCGGCGCCGACGGCCGGGTCCGGGCGCGGACGCAGGCATCGCGTCCGCGCCCGGGCGGTCGGGATCCTCGAAGGCGCCGATCAGGCCGAGCCGGACGTCGGCGATGTCGCGCAGGCGTTCCCCGGGGTCCTTCGCCAGGCAGCGGCGCAGCACCCCCGACACCGCCCGCGGCACGTCGGCCGACAGCGACGCCCAGGCCGGCTCCGACTTGATGACCTCGGCGAGGATGCCGGTCACGTCGTCGCCCTCGAACGCCTTGCGCCCGGTGAGCATCTCGTAGACAACGGCGCCGAACGCCCACACGTCGGCGCGGCGGTCGACGGGCCGGCCCCGCGCCTGCTCCGGCGACATGTACGCCGCCGTTCCCACGATGACGCCCATTTGCGTCGCGGCGGTCGCCAGCGTCGCCGAGTCGTGCGACGGGCCGGACCCGGGCCCCGCTTCGAGCGCCTTGGCGAGGCCGAAGTCGAGCACCTTGACGGCGCCGTCGTCGCGCACCTTGACGTTGGCGGGCTTGAGGTCGCGGTGGATCACGCCGGCGGCGTGCGCCGCCTCCAGGGCGTCGGCAATCCTCGCCGCGATGTCCAGGGCTTCGTCCAGGGGAATCGGCCCGCGGGCGATCCGCTCCTCGAGGGTCGGGCCCTCGACGAGCTCCAGCACCAGCGCCCGCGTGCCGCCGTCCTCCTCGAGACCGTGAATCTGCGCGATGTTCGGGTGGTTGAGCGACGCCAGCAGCTCGGCCTCGCGCTGGAACCGGGCCAGCCGGTCCGGGTCGTCGGCGAATGCGTCGGGGAGGATCTTCAGGGCGACGTCGCGGTTCAGGCGGGTGTCGCGGGCGCGGTAGACCTCGCCCATGCCGCCCGCGCCGAGGGGGCCGGCGACGTCGAAGTGCCCGGCGAAGCGGTCGCCCGCGTTCAGCGGCATGCGAGCAGTCTCCCGCGCCCGGCTGCGGCAGCGGCGCAGGGCCGTTCACGGACCGCTTCGTGCATCTCCATCATGGACGCCGGGGGAGGGTGCAAACCACTCCGGCGACATCAAGCATACTCCCGCTTCGCCTGTCGGTCGTTCCGGAAGTGGTCGCCCTGCAGTGCGTCGTAGACGGCGATCCTCCACCCGCATGCCGGCCGTTTCCTGACATCGTATTTCAGGCGCGACCATTCTGCGACAGCCGTCGGTTGGTCGAGGTTCCGCTTGTTGAACTAGGAGAGAAGTGCTAGACTCCCAGAGTAGCTAGGAGTCAGCATGGACACCACCAAATCGGCCGCCCTGCTCCCCGGCACCCTCGACCTCCTGATCCTCAAGGCCGTTTCGCTCGACCGCCTGCACGGCTACGGGGTGCTGCTCCGCATCCGGCAGATCTCGGGAGAAGCCCTCGACGTGCCGCAGGGCTCGCTCTATCCGGCCCTCTACCGGCTCGAGCACCAGGGGCTCATCGAGTCGGAATGGGGCGAGAGCGAGAACCGGCGCCGGGCCAAGTACTACCGCCTCACCGACGCCGGGCGGCAGCGCCTCGAGGAAGCGGCGGCAGGCTGGGAACGGCTCGCCGCGGCCATGGCCTCCGCCCTCCGAGCCACCCCCCGCGAGGTGTGACGTGCTCGCGTGCCTGCGCTCTTTCCTCGGCGCGTGGATCCGGCGGGAGCGCTTCGAGGACACGCTCGACGAAGAGATCCGCTTCCACCTCGAAGCGTGCACGGAGGAGCTGGTGCGTGCCGGCGTGCCCAGGCGGGAGGCCGCGCGCCGGGCGCGGGTGCAGTTCGGCGGCATCGAGGGCGCGAAGGACGACTGTCGGCGGGCGCGCGGCCTGCGGCTCGCCGACGAGCTGGAGCGGGCGATGACCAACATCCGACTCGGGTTCCGCATGCTGTTCAAGACTCCGCTCGTCACCGGCGTGGCGGTCGTGTCGCTGGCCCTCGGCATCGGACCGAACGCGGCGATCTTCTCCCTTTTCAATCAGGTTCTGCTGCGGCCGCTGCCCGTCGTGGAGCCCGACCGCCTCGTCATCCTGGAGGTTCCCCCGCCGAAGCCGGGGTCCACGACCGTCGGTCGGGCGGGTGGGTACGACGAGATCTTCAGCTACCCGATGTTCCGCGACCTGCAGCGCGGGCAGGACGTGCTCACCGACATCGCCGCGCACCGCGACTTCGGCGTCCACATCGGCCACGGCGGCCGGACCATCGAGGGGCGGGGCCTGCTGGTCTCCGGATCGTACTTTCCGGTCCTGGGCCTGGCGCCGGCGGCGGGGCGGCTACCGGGTCCGGAGGTCGACGAGCCGATCGGCGGGCATCCGATCGCGGTCCTCAGCCACGGGTTCTGGCGGGCCGAGCTCGGCGGCGCACCCGACGTGATCGGTGACGCCCTGGTCGTCAACGGACAGCCGCTGACCATCGTGGGCGTGGCCCCGGCCGGCTTCGAGGGCACGACGTTCGGCCTGCGGCCGCTGATCTTCGTGCCGATCACCATGCGGGGCGTGCTGTCCCCGGGCGACGGCGGATTCGAGAACCGCCGAAGCTACTGGGCGTACCTGTTCGCCCGTCTCAAGCCGAACGTCTCGATTGACCAGGCGCGCGCCGCGCTGTCGCCGCTGTACCGGAGCATCCTGACCGAGGTGGAGGCCCCTCTGCACTCTGGCTTCAGCGACCGTCGACTGGCGGAGTTCGTCGCCAAGCCGATTCTGATCAGGGATGGGCGACGGGGACAGAGCGCCCTGGACGAGCAGATCACCCCGTCGCTCCTGCTGCTCTTCGCGGTGACCGGCATCGTCGTGCTCATCGCCTGCGCCAACGTCGCGAACCTGCTGCTGGCGCGATTGTCGGCGCGGGGGTCCGAGATGGCGGTTCGCTTGTCGATCGGGGCGACTCGGCGACACCTGATCGTCCAGCTTCTGACGGAATCGTGTCTGCTCGCCTTCATGGGCGGCGCCGTCGGACTGGGTGTCGGGCACTGGACCCTGCGCGGCCTCGGGCTGTTCCTGCCGGCCGTGGCACTCAGCACACCGTCGACGATGGAGCCCGCCGTGTTGCTCTTTGCCGGGGCTCTTTCGCTCGGAACCGGCATCATCTTCGGCATCTATCCCGCCTTGCGCATCACGCGCGTGGAGCTGGTCGAGTCGCTGAAGGACGATGCCGGCCAGCCGGCGGGATCCAGGGCGGCGGTCCGCTTCCGTGACGGGCTGGTGACGGCCCAGATCGCCCTGGCGATGACACTGCTGGTGGCGGCGGGACTGTTCATCCAGAGCCTGCGCAACGTCAGCCGGGTCGATCTCGGCATTCGGACCGAGAACGTCGTGGCGTTCCGTCTGTCGCCCGAGCTCAGCGGCTACACGCCCCGGCAGGCGCAGGCCCTGTTCGAGCGGGTCGAGGACATGCTGGCCGCGCAGCCGGGAGTGACCGGCGTCACCGCGGCGCTGGTCGGGCTGTTCACCGGCAACAGTTGGACCAGTGACGTGATGGTAGAGGGATTCGAGCCCGAGTCGGAGTTGGCGCCCAACTCGCACTACAACGCGGTGGCCCCCGGCTACTTCAGAACGCTCGGCATACCGCTGTTGGCCGGCCGGACGTTCACGCAGTCGGACGCCACCGAGGGACCGAGGGTCGCGATCGTCAACGAGTCGTTCGTGCGTATGCTCGATCTCGGCAGGGACGTGGTCGGGAGACGGATGGGGCAGGGCGGTCGCGGCACCGAGCTGGACACGGAGATCGTCGGGGTCGTCGCGGACGCGGGGTACGACAACGTGAAGAGCCGAGGTCAGCCGCTCCACTACCTGGCGTCGCGCCAGCAGGAGGGACTCGGCAGCCTGACCTTCTACGTCCGGACCGCGCTGCCGCCGGACGGATTCCTTCGGACGATTCCCGCGCTGATGGCCGAGCGCGATCCGAACCTGCCGGTGACCCGGCTGACGACGCTCCCGCGGCAGGTGCGCGAGAACGTGTCCGACGACCGCATGCTCTCGCTACTGTCGCTCGCCTTTGCGGGGCTCGCGACGCTGCTGGCGGCGACAGGGCTCTACGGCGTGCTCGCCTACGCGGTGGCGCAGCGTACGCGCGAGATCGGTCTGCGCATGGCCCTCGGCGCCGACGCCGCGCGGCTGCGCGCGATGGTGCTCGGCCAGGTCGGACGGATGACCCTCGCGGGCGGCGCGCTCGGGCTTGTCGCCGCGCTCGGCCTCGCGCGGGTCACGCAGTCGATGCTCTACGAGGTCGAAGGCCTGCCGCCCGCCGTCGTCGCTGCCGCGGTACTGTCCCTGGCCGCGGTGGCCCTGGGTGCCGGCCTCGTCCCCGCGCACCGGGCGGCGCGCGTGGACCCGATGGAGGCGCTCCGGCACCGGTAGATTCCGTGTGGAGGCGAGGATGTTCTCGCGCCTGCTTTCATTGTCGAAGGCATGGACCCGGCGGGAGCGCTTCGAGGACGCCCTCCACGAGGAGGTGCGGTTTTCGCCTCGAAGCCTGCATGGAGGATCCGGTGCGCGCCCGCGTGCCCAGGCGTGAATCGGTGCGCCGTGCGCGGGCTCCGGGCGGCAGTTGCTGCGCGTCCTTCGAGGTGGGCAGCCGGCAGTTTCCGCCATGGGCAAGCCAGACTGCCTCCCGGCCCCCCGAGCCGCCGGCTGCCTCTCCGAGTGTCGCCCATTGCGTCGCCGGCCGGAACTGCCGCGACCGCGGCTTGGCGCAACCGGCGTCGTGAACGGCGGCGGAAATCCCGGCACGGCATTCGCATCCGGATTGCGCGAACGTGCGGTGATACCATGGCGTCCATGCGCGCTGTCGCGACGCGGGTCGGCTACACGGACCTCCTCGCCATGCCGGAGGACGGGCACCGCTACGAGATCCACGGGGGGGAGCTCGTCGTGGTTCCGTCACCAAGGCCGCGTCACCAGATCGTCGCCTTCGAGTTGGCCACGCTGCTGAGGGCGTACGCCCGCGAGTCGGGTGGGATCGCCCTGATCGCACCGCTCGACATCGTGTTCGACGAGTACGACGTCGTGCAGCCGGACATCGTGTTCTTCAGGGCGGAACGGCGCCATCTCGTCAGCCCGGACGCCGTGACCCGGCATCGCCCGGACATCGCGGTCGAGGTGCTGTCTCCGTCGACGGCGGCGACCGACCGGCGGACGAAGATGCGGATGTTCGCGCGATACGAGGTGCCCGAGTACTGGATCGTCGATCCGGTGCTCGAGCAGGTCGAGGTGCACGCGCTCGGCGACCGCGCATACCGCCGCGCGCAGGTCGCCGGGGCCGGCGGCACCGTGCGCTCGGTCCTGCTCCCGGACCTGTCGGTCCGCCTCGACGACATCTTCGCCGTCCTCCGGTAGTCGGCGCGCTGCGTCGCCGCGTTGGCGGACGTGCCTCCCCATAGTATCGCCGGAGCGTGCCGCCCCAGACGCCGCCCGCCCGAGCGCCCTCACGCCGCCGCGGTGACGGCGGTCAGCCGCCCCGAGATCTCGCGCAGGCGGAGCCACTGCTGGTAGTAGAAGGGGAGCAGGGTCACCGACTCGGCGAACTCGAAGACGTACATCACGACGGCGAGCACCATTCCGTACTCGACGGTCCGCTCCGCCGCCTCCGCCACCGAGAAGACCAGCAGGCCCACCATCAGCACCCAGACGATGCCGAAGTTGGCGGCCTCGAGGTCCGACAGCTTGATGTTCCAGCGCATCATGTCGCGGAGGTGGCGGCCGACGCGGGCGGGGTCGCCGCTCTCGACCGCGTCGACCTCGCGCTCGTGCTCGTCGTTGAGGCCTTCGTTGTAGCGGGTCGTCAGGTTCCCGGTCAGCGCGTAGAGGACGACGGTGGCGGCGGCGACGGCGAGGCAGCCGAGGAACACCGGCCGGTTCAGGGCCGACAGGATAAGGACGGTGCCGGCGAGGCGGATGATGCTGGTGACGAGGTCGGGGAGCGAGTTCTCGAAGAACTCGACCATCTCCCACAGCATGCCGAGACGCGCCGTCCTCGTCGACGTGCTCTCGGCCTGGCGGTCGACCAGCTCCTCGCCCAGCCGGGCGTAGATCCGGGCGTAGGCCCGGCTGTCGACGAGGCGGCGGACTATCGCGATGGCCATGGCCGCGATGCCGAGCCCGGCGAGCTCGTAGAGGCCCTGCCGCGAGTCGGCGAGCACGCTGTCGATGGCCCGGCCGATGACGAGCGGGAACAGGGTCCAGCCCGCGGCCTCGAGCACGACCAGGGACAGGGTGAGGGCGAATCGTCCGGCGAAACGTTTGAACAGGGTGAGCATCGGCGCGGTCTCCGGCGAAGTGTCGGCTCCTGCGGGATCCTACGGGTCGCGGTGCCGAGGTGATGCACCTGTCGGTCGACGGTCGTCGGCACAACGCTTCCGGACCGCCACGAGGGGGCCCCGATTCCCCGCGCACGATGGCACGTCGGTCAACGGCCCGTCGGCGCAATGGCCCTGGACCGCCACGAATCCCTGATTCCCCCGCGGACGATGCGCGTCGGTCCAACGGCCCGCCAGCGCAACGGCCCTGGACCGCCGCGAGGAGCCCCGGACTCCCCGCGGACGATGCGTGTCGGTGAACGGCCCGCTGGCGCAACCGGCGCGGTGGGGCGACAATCTCCGGCATGACCGCGCCCCTGTTCGACCTGCTGCCGCCCGGCGAGGCGTCGAGCGACGACCTGCTCGACCGCTTCCTCGACTACGTCGACGGGCTCGGCCTGACCCTCTATCCCGCCCAGGAGGAGGCGATTCTGGCCCTGCTCGAGGACCAACACGTCATCCTCAACACGCCGACCGGCTCGGGCAAGTCGCTGGCCGCGTTCGCGCTGCACTTCGCGTCGCTCGCGCGGGGGCGGCGCTCGGTCTACACCTGCCCCATCAAGGCGCTGGTCAACGAGAAGTGGATGGACCTGTGCCGCGAGCTCGGGCCCGAGAACGTGGGCCTCGCCACCGGCGACGCCACCGTCAACCGCGACGCCCCGGTGTTGTGCTGCACGGCCGAGATCCTGGCCAACATGGCGCTCCGCGAGGGAGAGCTGGCGGCGGTGGACGACGTGGTGATGGACGAGTTCCACTGGTACGCCGACCGCGACCGGGGCGTGGCGTGGCAGGCGCCGCTGCTGACCCTGCCGCGGACGCGCTTCCTCCTGATGTCGGCGACGCTCGGCGACGTGTCGTTCTTCGAGCAGGAGCTCACGCGGCGCTCCGGCCGGGAGACGGCGACCGTTACCTCGAGCGAGCGGCCGGTGCCGCTCGAGTACGCCTACTCGGAGGAGCCGCTCGCGAGGGCGGTGGAGCGGCTGATCGAGGCGGACCGGGTGCCGGTCTACGTGGTCCACTTCACGCAGAAGGACGCCGCCGCGAGCGCGCAGAGCTTCACGAGCCTGCAGATCGCGTCGCGCGAGGAAAAGAAGGCGCTGGCCGCGGCCGTCGAGGACGTGCGCTTCTCGACGCCCTACGGCCCCCGCGTCCGCACCTGGCTGAAGCACGGCATCGGCATCCACCACGCGGGCCTGCTGCCCCGCTACCGCGTGCTCGCCGAGCGGCTCGCCCAGCAGGGCCTGCTCAAGGTGGTCTGCGGCACCGACACCCTGGGGGTCGGCGTCAACGTGCCCATCCGCACCGTGCTCTTCAGCCGCCTCTCGAAGTACGACGGCGAGAAGACGGCGGTGCTCTCGGCCCGCGACTTCCACCAGATCGCGGGGCGCGCCGGGCGCAAGGGCTTCGACGAGCGCGGCTGGGTCGTGGCCCAGGCCCCCGAGCACGTCATCGAGAACCGGCGGCTCGCCGAGAAGGCGAAGGCCGGCAAGAAGGTGGTGCGCCGCCAGCCGCCGCGCGGCAACTTCGCGCCCTGGGACGGGGCGACGTTCGAGCGGCTCGTCCGCTCGCGCCCCGAGCGGCTGAGGTCGCGCTTCGCGGTCTCGCACGGCATGCTGCTCAACGTGCTGTCGCGCCGCGGCGACGGCTGCGCGGCGATGCGCCGGCTCGTGGGCGACAGCCACGAGACGGACGCCGCGAAGCGCGCGCACCGGCGCCGCGGGTGGCAGCTCTTCCGGTCGCTGGTCGCGCGCAAGGTCGTCGAGATCGTGCCGCGCACCCCCGAGGGCTCGCGGTTGCGCGTGAACGTCGATCTCCAGGACGACTTCTCGATGGACCAGGCGCTGTCGCTCTACCTCATCGAGACGATCCCCTTGCTCGATCCCGACGCCGAGTCCCATGCTCTCGATCTGCTCACCCTCGTGGAGAGCATTCTCGAGAACCCAAACGCGATTCTGTACCGGCAGCTCGCCAAGTTGAAGGCGGAGGCGGTGGCGGAGATGAAGGCGGCCGGCCTCGACTACGACGAGCGCATGGCGGAGCTCGAGAAGCTCGAGCACCCCAAGCCGCTCGCCGACTTCGTCTACGGGACGTTCAACGACTTCGCCGACCGGCACCCGTGGGTGGGGGAGGAGAACATCCGCCCCAAGTCGATCGCGCGCGAGATGTTCGAGACCTGGCTCTCGTTCGCCGACTACGTCCGGGAGTACGGCCTCGAACGCATGGAGGGGCTGCTGCTCCGGCACCTCGCGAGCGTCTACAAGGTGCTGCGGCAGACGGTGCCCGACGGCGCGAAGACCGAGGAAGTGGTGGAGATGGAGCTCTATCTCCGGGACCTCGTGCGCCGGGTCGACTCGAGCCTGCTCGAGGAGTGGGAGCGGATGCGCGATCCCGACTTCCGGCCCGCGCGCGCGGACGAGGCGGAGCCCGCCGCGCCCGGCCGCGACGAGCCGGCCGACGTGACGCGCGACGCGCGCGCCTTCACCGCCGCCATCCGCGCGCGCGTGTTCGCGCTGCTGCGCGCGTGGTCGAGCGGCGACGACGAGGCCGCGCTCGAGGTCCTCGACAGCGCGCTCGACGCGGCCGGACAGGCGTGGACGGCCGGGCGGCTGTCGGCTGCGCGCGAGGCGTTCGCGGCGGAGAACGGCGGCCTGCGCCTCGACCCCGAGGGCCGCAACCGGCGGCACACCCACACCGAGCCGTCGGACGACGGCGCGTCGTGGCGAGTGGAGCAGATGCTGGTGGACACGGAGGAGCACAACGACTGGGTGGCGGAGCTGGAGGTCGATCTGGCCGCCTCACGCGCCGCCGCCGAGCCGGTCATGCGGCTGTTGCGGCTGGAGAGCCTTGCGCCATGAGGGAGACCCTCGCCTTGCGTCAGGCGTGCGCCGGGACGTCCGACGAGGCTT
Source organism: Vicinamibacterales bacterium (assembly GCA_965207675.1). Classification (GTDB taxonomy): domain Bacteria; phylum Acidobacteriota; class Vicinamibacteria; order Vicinamibacterales; family UBA8438; genus JAJEEA01. Next base: position 607,242 of record CBDBMY010000008.1, on the reverse strand, counting down.
CGGTGGTCGGGGCCGGCGGGGTGCTGGATGCCGGCCGGTGCCGGCGCATCTCCTCGAGCCGGTCGTGGGCCAGCATGTTCTGGATCAGCGGCAGGTAGAAGACGCCGTCGTCCCGCACCCTCACGGCGTCGTCCGAGACGCTGACCCAGTCGATGTCTTCAAGCGCCCGCCACACCACCGCGTGCTCGTCGACGACGTCGCGGCCGAGCAGGTCCCGATAGGCCGCGCGGTCGACCGCGAGTCCCTGCATCTCCTGGAAGAGCAGGTGGAGCCGCAGATCCGCGGGCGTGTAGTGGTAGCCCCGCATCACCGGATGGCGCCCCTCGCGGATGCACCGGAAGTACTCGTCCACCCGCACCTGGTTCATGAACGCCCACCCCGGCGACCGCGGGGTGCCGAAGAAGAACGAGATGCCGGCATAGCCCCAGCCCCACGCGTCGAACCCGATGGGGCCGTTCCCGTTCGACGCGAACGGCTTGCGGAACAGCTCTTCGTACAGGTACGAGGTCGGCACCGTCGCGTCGCGCCGCTCGAAATCGTAGGGGGTCACCTGGGTGTAGCCGCTGGCTTCGAGCACCGCCTTGCCGGCCCGGTACATCTCCAGGTTTTCCTCCTGCGTGGGCAGCTCGCCGCGGCGGTTGCGGGCGAAGTCGGTGCGGCCGGCGACGTTCAGCTCGTAGTGGGTGATGTGGCCGACCCCGGTGGCCGCGACCGCCTCGAGGTCGCGCACCATCTGCTCGACGGTCTGGTTGGGCCAGCCGAAGATGAGGTCGACGCTGATCGGCAGGTCGAGCTGCTCGCACGACTCCAGGGTCCGGAACACCTGGTCGGCCCGCTGGCGGCGCCCGCTCGCCTTGATCAGCTCGTCGTCGAGCTGCTGCACCCCCATGCTGATGCGGTTCATCCCGCACTGCTTCATCGCGAGCAGCTTGTCGTGGCTGAACGTCTGGGGAATGCCCTCGAGGGTGACCTCGATGTCGGAGGGAATGTCGAACACGCCGCCCACGATCTCCATCAGCCGCGCGTACTGGTGGGGTTTGTAGAGGTTCGACGTCCCGCCGCCGAAGTAGATGCTGGCCAGCTCGGCCCCCGCGAAGTGGTCGCGGAACAGGTCGCCTTCGCGCTCCAGGTATCCCAGGTACTCGTCGAGCTGGCGCTGGCCGGTGTAGATCTCGGTCGGAAAGAGACAGAAGCCGCAACGGTCGGGGTCGGTGGCCAGGCAGTAGGGGGTGGCGACGTACAGGTTGACGCGCTTGGGTATCTCCCGGTTGGTGCGCTCCCGAGCCCGCAGCACCGCGTCCATGGGGACGTCCTGCTCGGCCCAGTGCACGGGCGACGGATGGCCGTGCAGCACCTTGTTGCTCTGGCGCCGCCGCCGGTGCTTCTCGACGAACGCCTTGGCCGCCTGCACGTCACGCACGATCCGAACGATTGTCGGTCGGTCGCCCCCGGTTGTCAACACCGGGCGGCGCTTCTGCGCCGTATGCGATGCAGGCGAGAACGTCCGCCTCTTCGATGCCGGGATACTCTTCGAGGAGTCGATCTACTGTCCACGCACCGGCCAGCAGGTCGAGCACCAGGGACACCCAGATACGGTGTCCCCGGATGCAGGGCTTGCCGAAGCAGATGTTCGGGTCGATCGATATGCGGGAGAGGAGCTCGTGCCTGTTCAATTCCACCGGGAGCCTCCCTGTCGTCCGGGCCTCGTCCGGCGTCGGACGCCCGAGTCGGAATCACCGCGCCGCCGGTACGATGCGGGGGCAGGGACGTGTCGCCGGCCCCGCATCCGGTCAGCGCACCCGGGCCAGCACGGCGTGCCCGGCGTTGAACTCGATGTCGTCGGGGCGGGCCGGCAGCGGTAGCTCGACCGAGACCTCGGGGGCGTCCACGAGCACGTGATGGACGATCGGCGGACGGTCGTCGAACGTCAGCCGGATCGGCACGGGCATCCGGAAGCCGTCCGGCACGTCCTCCTGGCGGATGCGGCCGCGGAGCACGAACGGGGTCGGCTGGTCCACCACGCGGCTGACGTCGAGGTCCACCCGATAGGTGGGCACGTCGACGCCGTACACCCACTGGTCGAAGAACCAGCCCATCGGCTCGTCGAACGCCTCGGCGACCGCTTGCTCGAACGAGCGGGTGGACATCTCGCGCCCAAGGTGGGCGGCGACGTAGCCGCGCATCAGCTCGCGGAACCGGGTGTCGTCGCCGGTCTCCCAGTCGAGCAGCATCGACCGCAGCATGTGCAGGACGTAGCCGCCCTTCTCGTAGATCAGGATGCGGTGGTCGATGCTCGCCCCGACGCGCGGCCTCGTGGAGGTGAGCCGATAGCCGACGGCGAGGGGGCCCGCCTCGTGCCCCTCCGCCCACCGTAGCGCGGCGGGGCTGAAGCCGTAGTGTCTGAGCCCGAGGCCCTGGCCCATCTGACCCTCCCCCAGCACGTCGAGGCGCCACGCGTCGATCATCTCCGCGAACTGCTCGGGGTCGTCGAGGCCGTGCAGCGCGTAGAGGGCGGCCGCGTAGTTGGAGAAGCCCTCGGCCATCCACTGGTCGCGGTAGTCCCGCCACCAGTCGACCCCGGCCCCCCACCACTGGTGCGCCACCTCGTGGGCCCGGAAGGCCTCCGCCTCGCCCGTGTACATGTCGCCGAAGGCCCGGTACGACAGGAACAGCAGGCCGGGAAACGCCTGCCCGCTCGTGGTCTCGGTCTCGGTGACGAGCAGCGACGGGTAGGGGAACGGTCCGAAGTACTCGGCGAGCAGCTCGATGGCGCCGGTGACGTCGGCGATGGTCCTCTCCCGGCTGTCGGGCGAGAACCCGCGGTGGTTGGGGTCGGCGTAGATGGAGATGGCGGGGGCGTCCGAACCCTCGACTTGGGTCACCTCGAACTCGCCGTAGTGGAAGGCCATGCTGCCGACCGGATCGGTCGTCGTCCAGCGCTGGATGCGGACGTCGTCCTCGACGCGTTCGTCGAGCAGGGTCCCCCCGCTGGCGACGCGGTACCGCTCGGGCATCCGGAAGGTCGTCTCGAGGGGGCTGGTGCGGTTGTCGGCGTGCTGCGGCCACCAGCTCAGGGTGTCGAGGAGCACGAAGTCGCGGGTCTGCCGGAGCCGGTCGACGAGCGGCCCCTCGTAGGCGAGCTCGAGGATGAACGGCTCGCCGGCGTCGACCGTGCGGGGCAGCGCCACCGTCACCCAGGGCTCGAAGTGGTCGTCCTCGAAGGTCCGTTCCTCGCGCTCCTGCGCGAAAGGCAGCGGCTCGCCGGTCAGCGCGGTCGGGTCCGTGCGCTCGGCGTCGAGATCGGCGGAACCGGCCGCGAGGAGGCCCGCGCCCGCCGGCCGACCGGTGGGGTCGGCGTGCCACCGGACGTCGGTGACCTCGAGCATCATGCTGATCCGCAGCCGGAGCCCCCGGGTCGGCTCCAGCGGCTCGATCAGGAGGGCCGCCGTCGCGCGGACGTCGCCGTCCCCGTCCAGGGCGAGGTCGACCTCGGTTCGCGGCACCCGCGCCCGCGGCGTCCAGCCTTCGCGGTCGGGGTCGACGGGCCGCGGGGGCAGCCCCAGGTCCGCGCCGGTCGCCTCGTCGTCGTCCAGGGTGTCCGGGTCGACCGGGAACGGATCGAGGACGCGGTCCGCGTGCCGGGCCCGGTAGTCGGTCAGGGCGTCGAAGCGCATCCAGGTGTCGGACACCCCGCGCCGGTCCTCGTAGCGGTACAGGTTCACCTCTTCCGGATCGTGCGGCTCGACCACGAGGGTCAGCCAGCCGTGGTCCTTGCTGTCGAGCTCGACGAGCCGGTAGGCGCGGCCGGGCGGCAGCGTGCCCGTCTCCCGCCGCCACAGGTCGTGGAGGATCCGGCTCTCGGGGTTGAAGTTCCGCTCTTCCAGCACGCGGCGCCGCCGGTCCCTCAGGAGCCGGTTGGCGCGCTCGGTGTCGCGCCGGCGCTCGCGCGCGGGGGCGGCGAGGGCGCGAAGCCCCTCGACGGTGTCGTCGCCGGCCCACAGCACGAGCCGGTCGAAGGCCTCGTCGACCCGGTGCTCGTCCGAGAACCGCCGGAGCTGGTGGTGCTCGACCGCGTCCGGGGGGTAGCCCCGCAGCCGGCCGTCGCCGACGAAGACCGCGGTCGAGAGTCCGCCGCCGATCTCGGGGGCCAGATACAGGCGTCCTTCCTCCAGCTCCAGCTCGAAGCGGTCCACCCGGAAGCGGCCGCCGCGAACGTCGCCGGCGTAGGAGACCTCCGCCTCTCGCAGCTCCTGGTACAGCGCCGGCCTCGCCTCGCCGCCCGCGTCCGCGTCGTCCTGGGGGGCGGCGTGCGCAGGGACCGACACCGCCCAGAGGGCGGCGAGTGCCGCGCTCCAGAGCAGCGGTGCGGCGGTCGGGAATTGGACAGGCACGCGCTGAGCTTATCACCGGCCGCGGCCAGGGTCGCGCCGACCTCGCCGGGCGTGAAACAATCGGGGTGGCGAAGCGGGCCGTTCGTGGTGAGGCCGCGCTTTGCCGCGACCGGCGAGGAGGGGCGGGAGCGCATGGGCACGACGATTCGACGGGTAGCGGCCGTGATCGGCGCGCTGGCGTTACCGATGCTCGCGGCGACCGGGTGCACCTCGAACCCGCTGATTCCGACCGAGGTCCTCTTTCTGCAGGTCTACGACCTCGAGATCGGGGCGGGCCGCGAGGCGACGGCCGGCGACCGGGTCGTCATCGACTACATCGTGTGGGCGTTCGATTCGGAGCAGGCCGACAGCAAGGGGCCGGAGCTCAACACCCGCAACGGATACACCTTCTTCCTCGGGGCGAACCAGGTCAACCCCGCGTTCGACCAGGGCATCGTGGGCATGCGGATCGGCGGGCTGCGCCGGCTGGTCATTCCCGCCTCCTATGCGCGGGCGGGAAGCGGTTTCGGCTCGGTGCCGCCCAACACGCCGCTCGTCGCGGAGGTCCGGCTGGTGGACGCGCAGGCCGTGGGGTAGCTCCGCCCATCGGCGCCGGCGGCTCCGCCCGGCCGCTCAACCATCTCCAGAATCCGCGCCATTCCACGGCGACTCCTCGCGCGCCCATCGTCGCTGTCGACTCCGCCGGGCACGCAACCAACCACTAGCACTAGCTAGGGGTCCGCGCTGTTCCAAGGCGCGGATCCTACCGGAACAGCCTGGTGACCTTGACGACGAACCCCCGGTTGCGGAGCTCGGCGTAGCGGTCGGGCCGCAGCGGGTCGATGTCCTGCTCCTCGGTGTACACGACGAACAGCTCGCTGCCCGGCGAGTACTCCCACCGCAGCCGCAGGTTGGTGCCGAGCGTGTCGTTGGTGGAGTTGTACTGGAACAGGCCGCTCACGAACATGCGGGGCGAGAAGGTGTAATTGAGGCGCCCTAGCATCAGGTCGGTACGGAACGCCCCGCCGGGCAGGTCGATCCAGTTGAACGAGACGCTGGGCTCGACGGACAGCCGCGGCGACAGGTCGACGCGCCCCCGGCTGAGGTCGACCGAGGTGAGCTTCCCGTCGAAGTAACCGCCGGTCGCCACCTCCACGCGCCCGTTGAGCAGCCGCTGCGGGCCCAGCGCATAGGTCAGCCGCACGTCGGTGAAGTCGTAGCCGCCGGCGGGGATCGCCACGCTCCCCCCGCTCGGCCTGAACGGCCTCTGAAGCAGCTCGTGGCTGTCGCTCACCCGCACCCCGAACTGGTCGCTGTTCTCGAGCTCGGTCTGAAACGCGACCTGCTGCTGGCGGGTCTCGAGCAAGCCGGCGTCGGCGGTGAGGAAGTAGTCGAGGCTGCCCTCGACGACGAACTGGCGCACCGACTCGATCGACCGCGGCCGCGGGCTGAAGCGGCCCGATACCGACGTGCGCCGGAAGTTGTCGCGCCGCAGGAACCCGACCTCGGGGCGGAAGTCGTCCTCGACCACAAGGTGGTCGAGCTCGAAGCCGTAGCGGTCGGCGCCGTAGTCGAACCGCGCCTGGTAGCTGGCGTCGCGGCCCGTCACTCCGGTGGTGCGGGTGCGGGCGTAGTAGCCGAGGAAGTTGACGCTGTCGAAGAACGAGAAGCTGGCGTCGGCCCCGAAGGCCTGGTTCGTGCCGGTCCCGTCGCGCGAGACCGACCGGCTCGTCAGGAGGGCGCCCACGCTGCTGCGCCGCAGCAGGTCGCGCTTGACGCGCAGCACCGTGAAGTTGGTGGCGGCCGCATCGAGAATCGTCTCGCCGCCGGCCCGGGTCGCCAGCTCGCCGGTCTGGATGTTCAGCGCCCCCACGTCGAACGCGCCGACCTTGCCGGTCAGGCGTCCACCGCCGAGGATCGGCACGACCTCGCCGCTCTCCAGCCCGATGCGGCGGCTGTAGAAGAGGGTCGGCGCAACGCCCCGCCCGAGCACGCTGCCCTGGCGCAGGATGCGGGCGGTCCGGAAGCTCCCGCGCGCGAAGTCGAAGATGCCGCGCCCCTCCAGGAAGAACTCGCGCTTCTCGGGGAAGAACAGGTTGAAGCGGGTCAGGTTCACCTGCTGCTCGTCCACCTCGACCTGGGCGAAGTCGGTGTTGACGGTGAAGTCGGCGGTCAGGTTCTGGGTGACGCCGTACTTCACGTCGACGCCGATCTCGCCGTGGCGGGCCCCCTGGCCGGCGGGCGCGTTCACGTCGGTGGTGGCGCCGCCGATGGCGTACGGCTTGACCTCGAGGTGGGTGCCGGCGGGCGGCGCCTCGAGCCCGACCAGGGTGCCTGCCGCCGACACCCGGAAGACGCCGCCCCGGCCCCCGAACCCCGCGGCGGAAATGGGGATCAGGGTCAGGTAGGCCCACTCGTTCTTGCGGATGACCGTGCGGCGTATCTGGATGCCCCACACCTGGTCGCGCTCGGGCCGGTAGCGCAGCGACTTGAACGGCACCACCATCTCGATGGTCCAGCCGCCGTCGAAGCGCCCCGTCTGCACGTCCCACACCGGGTTCCAGTCGCGGTTGGGGTTGCCCTCGTTGGTGATCGCCTGGTCGACGAAGCCGCCGGCGGGGTTGGCGTAGAAGAGCAGGGCGTTGCGCCGGTCGTAGAACGTGTCGATGAGGAAGCCGAACAGGTCGTTGTTCAGCATGTTGAACGCGTCGCGGCGCATCTCGGTCGCCGTCCACTCGCTCGGCGGCGCGCTGTCCCAGCAGCGCCCCGCGACGTAGAAGTTCTCGTCGTCGAACATCACCCACGCCTCGGTGCGCTCGGTGGCGGGGGCGCCCTCGTCGGGCAACTGCTGGATGAAGTCGGACACCGGGGGCACGGTCTCGTAGACCGGCTCGTCGAGCCGACCGTCGACGCGGAGCGGCGCCAGCAGGGGGATGGCCCGCATGGTCGCCTGCCCGCCGTCGCGGGTGATCATCGCGGGCGGCGCCGGCGGGGGAGGGCCGTCGATGGCGACGCCCGGCTCGACCGCGGCGATCGCGGCGGGCTCGCCGGGCACGGGCTGGGCCGCGGTGGGGGGCGCGAGACCGACGGCCGCGGCCAGGAGCAGCGGGAGGATCCACCGGGACTGGAACGGACGCCTCGCCTCCGATGCGGTGCGGCGACCGTTCGGCACGAGGACCGCGGTCACACGATCCCGCCGGCCGCTGGCTGTTCGCATGGTCGTTTGTGGGGGGCGGTCACCGCAGTCTGTCGGCATCCGGTTGGCGGCTCCCGGTCCGTCGCCGCCACGGCGCGATGATACTCCAGCGGCCGAAGGGCGGGTTTCCTGCTACGCGACCCGGTGCAGCAGCTCCTTGCCGGCCTCGATGCGCCGGCAGTTCTCCACCGCGACGGCGAGGCTCCGCTCCAGCGTCTCGCGGGTCAGCCACGCGACGTGCGGGCTGCAGACGACGTTGTCGAGGTCGAAGAGGGGGTTGCCGGCCGTCGCCGGCTCCGTCTCGAAGACATCCAGTCCCGCCGCGCCGAGGCGGCCACTCCGCAGCGCTTCGAGGAGCGCCGCCTCGTCGACCAGCGCCCCGCGCGCGGTGTTGACGAGCACCGCGCCCCGCTTCATGCGGGCGATGGCCCCGGCATCGATGAGCCGCCCGGTGTCGGGCGCGAGCGGCACGTGCAGCGACACGATGTCGCTCGTCGCCAGCAGGGCGTCGAGCGTCACGCGCTCGCCCACCGCGTCGGGCTTCGGGCTGCGGCTCGCGTACAGCACCCGGGCCCCCAGGGCCCGCAGCATCGGGGCGAGGCGGTGCGGCACCGCGCCGTATCCCACCAACCCGACGGTGCGTCCGCACACTTCGCCGGCGTGGTCCTGGAACGCCGGCGGCAGGTGCCAGCCGGTGCGCGCGGCCGCGTCGAGCCGGTTGGCCCGTCGAAGGGCGCTCAGCATCAGCAGCAGCGTCATCTCGGCCACCGCCTGGGTGTTGGTCCCCGGCATGTTGCAGACCGCGACGCCGCCCCGCCGCGCCGCCTCGAGGTCGATGGTGTTCACGCCGACGCCGATCTTCTGGATGAGCCGGAGCCGGGGGGCCGACGCGATGATCTCCGCCGTCAACGGCTCCAGGAGATGCCAGACAGCCTCGGTCGTGGAGAGCAACTCCCGGAACCGTTCCCGTTCCGATGGCTCGCAGACCGAGACCGACAGCCCCTGGTCGCCGAGGGCAACGAGCCGGCGCTTCAGGCCGGGCCCCGCCGGGTAGTGCCAAGTCACGTTCATCGTCGACTCCGGTATCATCCGCGTCGTCGGCGCCCGGAGGGTGAAGACGCGAGTCGCGTTCTTCATGCAGAAGGAGCACCGACGCCAGTGGCGTACTATGCCGCGGCCGGGCTGATGTCACAACCATGACGCGTCGCGGCGCATCCGGGTCCGGGCTGGCGGTGAGCTTCGCCGCCGACCCGGTCCATGCGAGAATTCGTCATGCGTCACCGTCACCTGGACCATGAGCGCTATTCGCCGGCGGCGATCGACGACGTGATCGCGCGTGGCAGATGGGCCGACTGGGCCGACCTGCGCCGGGCCATTCGCGCGGATCCGTCTCTGGTCGACCGGGTGGAGCGCGTCTGCCGCGCCGGTGTCCGGTCCACTGCCGCCCAGCGCCACGACTTCTGGTTGCACTATGTCCGCGCGTACCGCCGCCGGGACGTTGCCTGACTGGGAGCATGTGCTTTCCGCGGCTGCGCGCTTGCAGGCACTGCTACCCGGCGCCGTGCTGGTGGGAGGCACGGCGGCGGGACTCCATGCCGGCCACCGGGCTTCCCGCGACGCCGATCACGTCCTGACCGACCTCCGTTCGCATTTCGACGTGGTCCTGGGTCAACTGGAATCTGCGGCGGGATGGCGGACCGCGCGCGTGAACCGGCCCGTCCTCATCCTCGGGAGCCTCGACGGCATCGAGACCGGTGTTCGTCAGCTCATCCGCACCGAGCCGTTGGAGACGACGACGCTGCCCGTCGGAGATCAGCAGATCACGATTCCCACCGAGGCGGAGATCCTCCGCATCAAGGGCTTCCTGCTACTTCGGCGAAACGCCACACGCGATTACGTGGACTTCGCCGCCATGGCCGATCGCATCGGCGCTGCCGCGACCGCCGGGGCCTTCGCGCGTTTCGATACGCTGTATCCGCAAGACAGCGGCGAGTCCGCCCTGCAGCAGATGCTCGCCCAGCTCGCGAATCCGAAGCCCTACGATCTGGACGGTACGACGCTGTCGGAGTACAAGAACCTCGAAGCCCGCTGGCATGAATGGGAGGCCGTCCGCGCCGTCTGCGTCCATGCCTCCACCGTGATCTTCGACCACGTGTGTGAGCTGGACGAGCCCGGTCCGCCGCGATCGGAATGAGCCCGGTGGTGCCGCGTTGGGCGCTCGCCGCGCCGTGCGACGTGGCGGACCGAACGCCTGTGCCACCGCTTCCGGGCAATGGCCGCGATTATCGGCGTCGCCGACCGGAACGCGCATCAGCCACGTGGCGAACCATGTCGCGTGGTTGCCGCAACCATGATGTGCCGCAACGAATCCGGGCCCGGACTGGTGGCGATAGCCGAGCGGTTGCGACAGCGCACCCGAAGGCTGCGGTTCGCGCCGCCCGTGGCCTGTGTCTACGCGCCCCTCGACTACGCCTGGGCGCCGCACCGGCTCTACCTCGAGCGGTACGGCGCGGGGCCGCGCGAGGTGCTGTTCGTCGGGATGAACCCGGGCCCGTTCGGGATGGCCCAGACCGGCGTGCCGTTCGGCGACGTCGCGATGGTCCGCGATTGGCTCGGCATCGAGGCGCCGGTCGAAAGGCCGGTGCGCGAGCACCCGAAGCGCCCGGTGCGCGGCTTCGACATCGGCCGGGGGGAGGTGAGCGGCTCGCGCTTCTGGGGCTGGGCGCAGGCGCGCTTCGGCACCTCGGAGCGGTTCTTCCGGCGCGCCTTCGTCTGGAACTACTGCCCGCTCGCCTTCGTGGGGGCGACCGGGCGCAACCTCACCCCCGACACGCTGCCCCGGGCGGAGCGCGATCGGCTGTTCGCCGTGTGCGACGACGCGCTGGCCGCGGTCGTGGCGCACCTGCGCTGCACGCTGGTCGTCGGCATCGGCCAGTTCGCGGTCCGCCGCGCCGCGCCCGTCGCCGAAGCCGCGAGAGCGCGTTGCGGGGTGGCGCCCCACCCCAGTCCCGCCAGCCCCGCCGCCAACCGCGGCTGGCCCGGCATCTTCGACGCCGCCCTCCGCGGTCTGGGGTTCCGCGCCGAGGCGTCCGCATCCACCGCGTCGCGTCAGGGTGAGCCGCGAGGATGTCGGACGCGCTCCTGAAGTCCCTTCCTGCTCGTCCCTGGAGCCGACCCGTCGGACCGAGAGCGTTGGCCAAGTCGGCGCTCCGCGATCCGGGCTGTAGCCAGACCCACGGCGCCGGCAATCGGTCGAGCGCGAAGCGAAGCGTGTGCGGTATGCCGGCTATTCCGGCAGGGCGAACACGAACAGGTTGTTGCCCGCGCTCGGGCGCAGCTCCGGCGTCAGGCGGGTGAACCCGGACGCGGTGCCGGCGGTGCCGGTGCTCACGGCCACGTACTGCCGGCCGTCGACCGCGTAGGTGATGGGAAAGCCGGTGACCGGCGAGCCGAGGTTGATCTCCCACAGCACCTCGCCCGTCTCGTCGTCGAAGGCGCGGAAGCGGCCGTTCACGTCGCCGCCGAACACCAGCCCGCCCCCCGTCGCGACGAGCGACATCGTCGCCGCCCGCTGCTCGTAGAGCCACTCCGTGGCGCCGGTCTCGGCCGAGATCGCCTGGACCGTGCCGAGCTGGTCGGTCCCCGGCGCGAGCTGGTGGCGCAGCGCGAGCGCGTAGTGGATGCTCGCCTCGCGCGTGGCCATCATCCGCGCGCAGGTGTTGCGCAACGGCATGTACATGGCGTTGGTGCGCGGGCTGTAGGCGCCGGCCTCCCAGTCCTTGCCGCCGAACCAGGTCGGGCAGGCCAGCACCTCCTGCCCCTCGGCCGTGAAGATGAGCTCGGCGTTCTCGGTCACCGCGCCGGTCGCGCCGTCGATGGCGCTGATGACGTTCTGCGCCACCGTGGGCCGCGCCCACAGGAACTCGCCCGTCTCGCGGTCCAGCGTGTAGACGACGCCGGTCTTGCCGGGAATGCCGGTCAGCACCCGGCGCGCCTCGCCGGGCTCGAGCCGCGGGTTGATCCAGCTCACCGCGGCCGGGTCCGGGGCCACCGCGGTGTCGACGAGCAGCCGCTCGAAGGGATGGTCGAGGTCCCAGTGGTCGTTCAGGTGCTGGTAGTACCACACGATCTCGCCGGTGTCGCCGTCGAGGGCGAGCGTCGAGTTGTGGTACAGGTAGCGGCTCTCGATGCCGCCGAGGAGGAACTTGGGCGCGGGGGACGTGACCGACGTCCCGACGTAGACCAGGTTCAGCTCGGGGTCGTAGCTCGGCGCCATCCACGACCCGACGTGCACCCGCTCCTCGTACGGAACCCCGCCCCAGGTCTCGTCGCCCGGCTCGCCCGGCGCCGGCACCAGGCGCCGGCGCCAGACCTCGGCGCCGGTCTCCGCGTCGTGGGCGGTGATGACGCAGGCCTCCGGCCCCCCGTGCGGCCGGCAGCTCCGGCCCGAGATGGCCTTGCCCCCGGCGATGATCGGACCCGACGAGTGCCGGGCCGGGTTCACGAGGTAGTCGAGAATCTGCGTCTCCCACGCCAGCCGCCCGGTCTCCGCGTCGAGCGCGTAGAGGTAGTTGTCGGCGCCGGTGTCGATGATGCGGTTGCCGTAGATGGCGATGTTCCGGTTGGTCGACGACCCGTTGACGTAGTCGTCGATGTCGTCCGGCAGCTCGCGGCGGTACTCCCACCGGAGGTCGCCCGTCACCGCGTCGATGGCCTGGATGACGTCGCTCGGGTTCGGCATGTAGAGGACGCCGCCGTAGGCGAGCGGCGTCCCCTCCTGGCTGCCTGCGGCGAGCGCGCGGGTCCAGGCCAGGCGGAGCTCGCCGACGTTGCTGGTGTCGATCTGGTCGAGCGGGCTGTAGCCCCAGCCGTCCGGCGTGCGGCGCCACGTCAGCCAGTCGCCCGGCGCCGGATTCTCGAGCATCGCATCGGTGACGGGGACGAACGACGTGGACGATTCGGCCTGCCCCCCGGCGGGGGCCGGCGCCGGCAGTGCGAGCAACGCCGCGGTCACGAGCACGACGCCGCGCGCGACGAGACACGTCCGGTGCATGTCAGCCTCCGTTCGGTTGGGTTCCGCCACCCGCGCACTCTAGCACGATGGCGCCTTGGTTGACTGTTACAGTGTAGATGCCTGACTATACATGTAACGCCATGGCCCTCAACATCAGGAACGCGGAGACCGAGCGCCTGGCGGCGGAGCTGGCGCTGCTGACCGGGCGGACGAAGACCGAGGCGGTGACCGAGGCCCTTCGAGACCGGCTTGAGCGGCTCGGGCGGGAACGCAGCGGACGCTCGCTGGCCGACGAGCTCGACGAGATCGGGCGGCGCTGCGCGAAGCTGCCGGTGCAGGACGCGCGCCCCGCGGACGAGATCGTCGGGTACGACGAGAACGGCGTTCCCCGCTGATGGTCATCGACACGTCGGCGTTTCTCGCGATCCTGCAGGACGAGCCGGATCGCCGCTCGTTCACCGAGGCAATCGCGGCGGCGGTCGTGCGCCGCACCTCGGCTGCCACCTTCCTGGAAGCCTCGATGGTGCTTCAGTCGCGATACGGGGCGGAAGGCGTCCAGCGGCTCGACAGCCTGCTGGAGTCAGCCCGCATCGAGGTGATGGCCGTCGATCCGGCTCAGGCCAGGATCGCCCGCCGGGCGTTCGCCGATTTCGGCAAGGGGCGTCACCCGGCCGGGCTCAACTACGGGGACTGCTTCGCCTACGCCCTCGCGCGGCAGCGCGGCGAACCGCTGCTCTGCAAGGGCGGCGACTTCGCGCGGACGGACCTCGACCTCGTCCTGCCGCCGACGCCGCAGGAGTAGCAGCAGGCGTCGCCGCCGCTTCGACCGCCGGCGACGTGGGCGCGCCGGTTCCTGACGTGTGTCGCCGGTATTCCGCGACGTCACCGCGGCGAGGCCGGTCGTGCCACTGTGTCCCGTCTTATCGCGAGATCGTAGGGTGCGCGCGGGCTCGCGTCGGGCGCGGGCCCCGAGTAGACCTGCGGCCGCAGACCGTAGCGCGCCTCAGCGGACACGCAGAACGAGGAACTCGTAGCCGTAGAACTCCGAGTAGGCATGCCAGATGTCTATTTCGTGCTGGCACTGGTCCGCCAGCTCCTGCGCATCCGCCGCGTCGCGATGACGCTCGCGGAAGGCGGTCACGTTGTCCTGCAGCGGCCGGTAGTAGTCGTCCCACCACGCCGACGGGGGGAGCGGAAAGTGCCCCACGGTCTCGTAGCCGCACGCCTCGGCTGCTTCCAGGAGCGCGGACGTGTGGCGGATCGCGGGGTACTCCCGGTTCCAGAACGCCGCGCATTCGGCGGGCGGATCGGGCTTCCGCCAGCACGCCTCGGTCAGGGCGACGTGCCCGTTGCGCCGTAGCAGCTGGCGCCAGTCGCTCAGGCCGGCTTCGACCCCCACGTTGTAGATGGCGCCTTCGCACCAGATCACGTCGAAGGAGCCGTCCGCGAAGTCGAGGCTCCGCATGTCCGCCACGCGCGCTTCCAGCCGGCCCGCGATGCCCAGCCTGCGCGCCTCGCGTTTCAGGGCGTCGACGAACGGCGCGTGGTTGTCGACGGCGACGATGCGCGCCGGCGAGGCGTGCGCCAGCACCAGCGACTGGGCGCCGGTCCCGCAGCCGACGTCGAGCACGCGCGTCCGCGGCCCGACCCCCGGCACGAGCCCGAGGGCCCGACGCGTGCTCGCCGTGTTCCCCGGTCCCTGCCGGGGCAGCCCGCTGAACAGCTCGAAGAACAGCGCGGTGGCTCGATCCGGCGCCATGGCACCCCTCCTTCGCCTCGTTCTCGGTCGAAGCCAGCCCGCCAATCATCGCCTACGGCTCCGCTTGGCGCCCAACCAATCCTACGGGAGTCCGCGCCGTTCTACGGCGCGGACTCCTGGCCGAATCTTGAACCGCCCGCTTGAGACCGTCGATAATCGGCACTGCGGTCTCCGGCCGCCTCGATGGCGGGCCGGCCGGCCGACGGCGGGAGCAGTCGTTCATGATCGAGAGGCGCCTCAGGGAACTGTGGGAGCGACTGCAGGGCAAGAAGCCGCACCTGCCCCATTTCCTGGGCGAGATCCGCCTGGGGGGCATTCGCGGCATGGACGACGTCCGGGTGGTCTTCGACTATCCCGTCAGCGTCATCGCCGGCGGCAACGCCAGCGGCAAGTCGACGGTGCTCTTCGCGGCCGCGTGCGCCTACAGGGTGCCCGGGGCCGGCGTGAAGGACTTCGTGCCGTCGACGCTCTTTCCCGACTACCGCCCCAGGCTCGGCGGACGCGGGGACGAGAAGCGCGAGGTCGTCATCGAGTTCGACTACTCGACGCCCGAGGGCCGGCGTTCCATGCGCTGGCGGCGCTCGAAGGGCTGGAACCGCAGCTTCCTCGGGCGGAAGAACGCCACCCAGCCGGAACGGCCGGTCTATCTCAGGACCCTCAGCAATCTCAGCAACCCTTCCGAGGTGCGCGGCGTGCTCGGCATGTCGAGCCTCCGCTCCTCACCGCGGGAGACGCCGCTGACGGCCTCGCAGATCGAGTTCGCCCAGCAGATGCTCCCGTTCCGCTACTCCGAGGTCGTCAACCTGTCGAGCGGCGGCAAGAGCCTGCTCTTCGCCGCCCAGAAGGCCGGCGCGGCGTACTCGGAGCTGCACATGGCGGCGGGGGAGCGGGCCATCCTGCGCCTCTCGCGGGAGATCGCTCAGCTCGAAGGCGCCCTCGTGCTCATCGACGAAGTGGAAGCCGGGTTGCACCCCTGGGTGCAGCAGCTCCTCATGCTGCAGCTCCAGCAGCTCGCGCTGCGCAACGACCTGCAGGTCGTCGTCACCACCCACAGCCCCGTCGTCCTCGACGCGGTGCCCGCGCACGGGCGCATCTTCCTCGAACGCGACGACGCCGGTCGCGTCACGGTGCTCCCGCCCTATCGCGACATCGTGCAGAACGCGCTCTACGGACGTTCCGCCGACGCCCTGAACCTGCTCTGCGAGGACGCGCCGGCCGAGGGCATCCTGCAGGGCGTGTTCGACGTGCTGCTGCCCCGCGAACGGATCCGGAGAGAGAGTGTCCGCATCGGGCGCGACACCGGGGCCGGCGAGTTTCCGATGCACGCGACCGCGTTCAGGAAGTTCGGCCAGATCCGGAACTTCGTCTTCGTGCTCGACGGAGACAAGCGCGGCGGCGATCTCGAAGACCGGATTCGGGAGAGAGCGGGAAGCGAAGTCCCCGTCTTCTTTCTCCCGGGCGACGAAGCGCCCGAGATCTGGATCTGGAACGCCCTGCGCCGCGACCCGGAACGTCACGCTGACGATCTCGGCACCGACCCGGCCGATCTGATAGAGCGGATGAAACGTCTGGATGCGGTCTACGACACCGCGTCCGACCGGCCCGGCGAGATCGCCAAGACGAAGCTCCACGAGCTGGCCGAACCCCACGGCCGGACGCCTTCCGACCTCGGCCGCGCGGCCGCGCGACTGGAGTCGGGTCGCAAGGACAGCGACATCCAGCCCCTGTTGGATGGATTGAGGGGAGCGCTGCTGCAATGGCGCGGGGAGTGAGGCGGAACGGGGAGTGGGGGTGATGCCCTGGGTGATGCCCTTGGCACTACGAGCCGGGCGTGCCGGGGCGCGGCCGGTCGTCGACGGGATCACCGTCGTCAATCCAGTGAGAAACGGGAGGCACAAAGATGAGAATCGCGGGTGCCGGCATTGTTCTGTTCCTGACCCTGGCCACGACCGCGGGCGCTCAGTCGTCTGTCGTTCGTGTGTTCATCACCGACAACCTCGCGTCGATGACCGACAACCTCGCGCTGGGAGCCGGACAAAGCGGATGGGGCGTTGCCGACGGGTGGGGTATCGCGGAGTGGACCTTCCGGGAGTTCGCCCGTCGCGGCGAGTGTCGCGGGCTCATGGTCACCAGTCAGCCGTGGAGAGCGCACTTCACCATCTCGACCCCTCGGAACCTGGGGGGTGACGAGCTCCTGGACTTCGATCTCGGCAGCGGCAACCTCGTCGCCGTGTTCGACGGCTGGGGCGACATGCTCTATGCCGGATCCACGCGACAATTCGGGAACGCCTTGAAGGACGCTTGTGAGGCAATCGACCGGCACCTCAGGGGCGGAGCCGAGTTGATCACCATCGGGGAGGCGGGTGGCCGTTGACCGGCCACCCGCCTCGAAGGTGATTGCGGGCGAGTGCCCAGTTTTACGGCGCGCCCGAACCCTCGGGCAGAGCGAACACGAACAGGTTGTTGTTGGCGCTCGGGCGCAGCTCGGGGGTCAGCTCGAGGAAACGGCCCGAGCCGGTGCTGACCGCCACGTACTGGCGGCCGTCGACCGCGTAGGTGATGGGGAAGCCCGACACCGGCGAGCCGAGGTTGATCTCCCAGAGGATGTCGCCGGTGCGGTCGTCGAAGGCGCGGAAACGGCCGTTGACGTCGCCGCCGAAGACGAGCCCGCCGCCGGTGGCGGCCAGCGCCATGGTGGCGGCCCGCTGCTGGTAGTTCCACGTCACCTGGCCGGTCTCGGCCGAGATGGCCTGCACGCTGCCCACGTCGTCGTAACCGGGGGCCAGCTCGGGGCGCCACGCGATGGCGTAGAGCCGGCGCGCCTCGTCCTGCTCGTCGGGCTCGGCCATCGCCATCATCCGCGAGCAGACGTTGCGGAGGGGCATGTACATGGTGTTGGTGCGCGGCGAGTAGGCGCCCGCCTCCCAGTCCTTGCCGCCGCTCGCGTGGGGGCAGGCGAGCACCTGCTGCCCGGCCGCGGTGAAGATGAGCTCGGCGTTCTCGGTCACCGCGCCGGTCGCGCCGTCGATGCCGCTGACGACGTTCTGGACGATGGTCGGCGTGGCCCACAGGAACTCGCCGGTCTCGCGGTCGAGGGTGTAGACGATGCCGGTCTTGCCGGGGATGCCGGTGACGACCCGCCGCTCCTCGCCGGGCTGGAGGCGCGGGTTGATCCAGGCCACGGCCGACGCGTCGGGACTCACCGCGGTGTCGACGAGCAGGCGCTCGAACGGGTGGTCGAGGTCCCAGTGGTCGTTCATGTGCTGGTAGTACCAGACGATCTCGCCGGTGTCCGCATCGAGGGCCAGCGTCGAGTTGTGGTACAGGTGCGTCAGGTCGGTGCCGCCGAGCAGGAACTTCGGCGCCGGCGACGTGACCGATGTCCCCACGTACACCAGGTTCAGCTCGGGGTCGACGCTCGGCACCATCCACGACCCCACGTGCCGGCGCTCCTCGTAGGGCACGGCGCCCCACGTCTCGTCGCCCGGCTCGCCGGGGGCGGGAATCAGCCGTGTCCGCCACAGCTCCTCGCCGGTGGCGGCGTCGTGCGCGGTGATGACGCAGCCGTCGGGTCCGCCCCGGGGGTCGCAGCTCCGGCCGGAGTACACCTTGCCGCCCGCGACGATCGGCCCCGAGGTCTGGTTGGCGGGGTTTATCCGGTAGTCGAGGATCTCGGTGTCCCACACCACCTCGCCGGTCTCGGCGTGGAGGGCGACGATGTGGTCGTCCATGGTGGTGTCGAAGATCAGCTCGCCGTGGATGGCGACGTTGCGGTTGGTGTCGATGAGGGTGCCGATCATGTACTCGGCGAGGTCGTCGGGCCGGTCGCGGCGGTACTCCCAGACGAGGTCGCCGGTCACCGCGTCGATGGCCTGGATGACGTCCTGCGGGTTCGGCATGAACATCACCCCGTCGCGCACGAGCGGCGTCCCCTGCTGGCGTCCCGGCCCGAGGGCGCGCGACCACACCATCCGCAAGTCGCCGACGTTGCCGCGGTCGATCTGGTCGAGGGGGCTGTAGCCCCAGCCGTCGAGCGTGCGCCGCCACATGAGCCACTCGTCGGGGCTCGGGTTCTCGAGCTCGGCGTCGGTGACGGGGCGGATGCGATCCTCCTGGGCGAGGGCCGGGGCCGCGCCCGCGACCGCGGTGGCGGCGACGGCGATGCCGGCGACGAACCGCAACGACGACCAGCGGGATGCGAGCATGATGCCTCCTCTTGTTCCAACGGGAAGTCCCGGGTCTGGCGGCGGGACCGGTCAGGCCGTGCCCGGCACCGCCTCGGCGTCCTTCAGGGCCTCGGCCCTGTAGTGGGTGGTGAGGGTCTCGCTCATCTCGGCGAGGGCGCCGTCGAGCATCTCCGTCAGCCGGTGGGTGGTGAAGCCGATGCGGTGGTCGGTCACCCGGTTCTGGGGGAAGTTGTAGGTGCGAATCTTCTCCGACCGCTCGCCGGTGCCGACCTGGCTCTTGCGGTCCTGCGCGATCTCGTCGTGCTGGCGCTGCAGCTCCATCTCGTAGAGCCGCGAGCGCAGCACCTTCATGGCCTTGGCCTTGTTCTTGATCTGCGACTTCTCGTCCTGCTGGGAGACGACGAGGCCGGTCGGCAGATGGGTTATTCGCACCGCCGAGTAGGTGGTGTTGACGCTCTGGCCGCCGGGACCGCTCGAGCAGAAGGTGTCGATGCGGAGGTCCTTGGCGTCGATGGCGATGTCCACCTCCTCGGCCTCGGGGAGCACCGCGACGGTCGCGGTCGAGGTGTGGATGCGGCCGCTCGCCTCGGTCGCGGGCACCCGCTGCACGCGGTGGACGCCGCTCTCGTACTTGAGCCGGCTGTAGACCCGCGTGCCCTCGATGAGGGCGACGACCTCCTTGATGGCCCCCACGCCGCTCTCGTTGATCGACAGGACCTCGACCTTCCAGCGCTGCCCCTCCGCAAAGCGGCTGTACATCCGGAACAGGTCGCCCGCGAACAGGCCGGCCTCGTCGCCGCCGGTGCCGGCCCGTATTTCCAGCACGACGTTCTTCTCGTCGTTCGGGTCCTTCGGCACCATCAGGACCCGGATCTCGGCCAGCAGGTCCTCCCGGCGGGACTCGAGCTCGGCCAGCTCCTGCTCGGCCAGCTCGCGGAGCTCGGCGTCGGGGCCGCCGGCGAGCTCGCGGGTGTCGGCGACCTCCGACTCGACCGTCTTGTAGTCGCGGAACTTCTCGACGATGGGCTGAATCTCGGAGAGCGCCTTCGAGTGGGTCCGGTACTGGTTGGGGTCAGCCTGCACCGCCCCGTCACTGAGCAGGCCCATCAGCTCGTCGTAGCGGGTCTCGATGGTCTGCAGCTTGTCGAACATGGCGGACGGATGCTCCTCGGAATCGCCGACCCCGTGCGCCGGCGGTTCCCCGGGCGCCTGCGCCGTCGGAGTCTCGCGCCAGCGGGATTTCCAACCCGACCGTCAGGTCGCGCCGCCACCGGGGCGGCGGCGCGTTTGCGCCGCAGGAGCTTCACGTCAGCGAAACTCCCGACGCGATCGCCCGGTCGCGTCGCAATCTCGCGCAATCAGCCCCCGGAGACCGGCGGAAGGAACGCCACCTCGTCGCCGTCGCCCACGGGGGCGTCCATCCGCGAGTACTCCGCGTTCACGGCGGCGGAGATCGTCTCCCGATAGGCGCACAGGTCCGGGAACTCGCCCGTCAACTCGTCCCAGACGCTACGGACCGTGGCGCCGTCGGGAACCTGTCTGACGATCTCTCCCGCCCCGACGATGTCGCGGAGCCGGGCGAACAGACGGACGTTGATGCGCATGGCGCGGTGTCAGCCGGCCGTCACCGTCGGCGCACGGCTCTCGCCGGTCGCCAGCCGGTGGGCGGTGTCGCGGGCCTGCTCGTCCTCCGCGTCGGCGGTCGCCCCCTCGATCCAGACGTCGCCGCCCTCGAAGAACTCGTGCTTCCAGATCGGCGCGATCTGCTTGATACGCTCGATGACGTACCGGCAGGCGGCGAAGGCGTCGGCGCGGTGCGGCGACGCCACCGCGATGATCACGCTGGCCTCGCCGATCTCGAGCCTGCCGAGCCGGTGGTGCACGGCCAGCCGCACCCTCCAGCGGTCGCCGACCTCCCGGCCGATGCGCTCGAAGGCGCGCACCGCCAGCGGTTGGTAGCCCTCGTACTCCAGCCGCAGCACCCGGCGGCCCGCGTTCGCGTTGCGGACCACGCCCACGAAGGTGATGACGGCGCCGGGGCCGACCGGGTCCGCGGCGGCCTCGGCGCCGACCGCGCGCACCAGCGCGTCGAGGTCGAGGGGCTCGTTCGTCACCGCGTACAGCGAGGTCGGCATGAACGCACTATTGTCGCTCATTTCGCCAGAGATGATGGAGCGGGCCCCGCTCGCCGCCCGCCCCGGCCGCGTTGCGGATGGCCCCCTCGACGTAGCGCTTGGCGCGGGCGGCGGCCTCGGCCAGGGGCAGGCGGGCGGCCAGCCCCGCCGCGATGGCGGCCGAGAACGTGCATCCCGTGCCGCGGGTGGGGGGACCGACGAGCCGGGGGCCGCGCAGCTCGACGACGACGCCTCCGTCGTCGAGCACGTCGACCGACTCGCCGGTGTCGAAGTGGCCGCCGGTGACGATGACCGCCGCCGCGCCCCGGGCCCGGATGCGGGCGGCGGCGCGCCGGGCGTCGTCGAGCGAGTCGACCGGCCGCCCGGCCAGCACCGCCGCCTCGAAGCGGTTGGGGGTGACCACGCGCGCGCGCCTCAGCAGGCGGTCTCTCACGACGGCGACCGCGTCCTCGTCGAGGAGCCGCCGCCCGCTGGTGGCGGCGATGACCGGATCGACGACGAGGGGCGGCCCGGGATGCGCTTCCAGTGTCTCGCAGACCGCCTCGACGACAGCGGCCGTGGCGAGCATTCCGGTCTTGACGGCGCCGATTTCGAAGTCGTCGAAGACGGCGCGAATCTGGGCCTCGACCATCCCGGGCGAGACGGGGTCGACGGCGATGACCGAGCGCTTGTTCTGGGCGGTGACGGCGGTGACGGCGGTAGTGCCGTGGACGCCGTGGGCGGCGAGCGTCCTGAGGTCGGCCTGCAGGCCCGCGCCGGCGCCCGAGTCGCTGCCCGCGATGGTGAGGACGGCGGGCCGGCCGGAGCCCTGCGACCCCGGGTGCGCCTCGCTCACCGTCGCCCGCAAGCCCGGGCTCCCTCCTACCGTTCCGGCTCGCCGGCCGGATCGGCCAGCCGAGCTTCGAGGCCGAAGACCAGCAGGAACTGGTAGGGGAGGAAGGTCTCGTGGGACAACAGCTCGAGGCCGGCGGCCCGCGCGTCGCGGACGACCGCGCCGGCGTCGACCCGCTGGTCCATCGGCGGGCCGGGGCCGTGGCCTTCCTTGGTGAAGTCGACGATGCCCACCCGCCCGTGGGGCTCGAGGGCGCGCGCGACGTCGCTCAGCAGCGACACGGGGTCGGCGACCTCGGCGTAGACGTCGACGATGAGGACGGCGTCGAGCCCGTCCGGCAGCATCGGGTCCTCGGGGGTGCCGAGCACTGTTTGGACGTTGGTGAGGCCCTCGCGGTCGACCCGGTAGTCGATGGCCTCGAGCATCGGCCGCTGGATGTCCTCGGCGTAGACGAGGCCGTTGGGGCCGACGCGTCGCGCCAGCCGCACCGTGAACCAGCCGGCCCCCGCCCCGACGTCGGCGACGGTGGCCCCGTCGGCGATGTTGAGGGCGTCCATGATCTCGTCCGGCCTCTGCCAGATGGCGCGGTCGGGGGCCTCGAGCAGGCCGAGGTCCTCGGGGGGGAAGAGCCGGGCGTGGGGCAGGTTCTGGGCCGCGACGGCCGCCGGACCCAGCGCCGCGAGCAGCCACACCACCGCCGCCCGGTGCACTCGTCTGGTCATGAGCCTCGCTCCGGGGCGGCGCCGCCGGCCGCCGCCTCCCGCGCTTCCCCCGGGGCCGGCCCCTCCGCGCCCGGCTCCAGCGCCTCGCAAGGCAATCGTCGCGGGCCGCCGAGGTCCGGCAGCGGCGGGCGGCCGAACCCGCGCCCCGCCGCCAGCGCGTCGACCGCCGCCGACGCCAGGTCCTCGACCGCCAGCAGCTCGAACGGCGTCGCGCCCGGCGGCTCCAGCCACTTCAGGTAGCCGCCGCAAGAGGCGCACGCGGCCGCCCGGTCCGCCGCGACCGGGGCCGCGGTCAACCACGCCGGCGCGGGGTCGGCGGCCCGGCAGTACGTGCACCGGTCGGCGCGCGCCGGCCAGCCGAGCCCGCAGAACGAGCAGCGCAGCCGGCCGGTCCCGGCCACCGTCTCGGCGAACGCCGGCCACGACCCGCAGGCCGGACAGTGACCGCGCGGCCACCGTTCCAGCGCCTCGGCGAGGCCGTCCCCGGGTCCGGCCCCCGGCAGCGTCGCAACCGCGACGTGGGCGGCGGGCCCGGTTGCGAGCTCGGCCGCGAGCCAGAGCACGTCCGGGGCGATGCCCTCGTGCAGCGCCTTCACGCGGATGGCGTGCTGGTCGCGGTCGAACGACGCGGCCAGCAGCGACGCCATGTCGATACGTCCCGCGTCGAGGCACCCCCGCACCCGTCGCGCGACGTCGCCCGCGCCCCCCGCCGCGAGGTCGTCACAGGCCCCGAGCACGAGCGGCCCGAGCAGCGCCGCCGGCAGGGCCGCCGGCTCGCCGCGCAAGAACGGCTCGCCCGCCGCGAGCTTCTCGGCGAGCCGCTGCGGGGTGAGGCGGAGGGCGGGCGGTTCGAGGCGCAGCCGGTCCACGGCGCGGATGGTGCGGACGACCATGGGCCGCTGCACCGCGATCGCGGGGGCGAGGTCGGGCTGCGCGGCCGCGATGGCCGCCCACCGGGTTTCGGCGCGTCGGACCAGCGCGTCGGGGTCGGGGGTGGTCGGTGTCACGGGCGGTCGTCAGGGGTCGGAGGAACGTGGTGGCGAATCGTCGCCCCCGGAGTCTGCGCGGTAGAACGATGCCGACTCCCGGCCGGGTTGGTTGGGCGGCGAGCAGAGCCGCGGGCGACGCTCTCCGGGCTCGGCTCCGCAGGCGCCCGACCGACCCGCCGGGGGAGTCCGCGTCGTTCCGGGCCGTGGATCCGGCCCTCCGCTTCATTCTACGGCATGGTACGCGTGGAAGCAGCGGGGCGGGGAGGCCGCGGGCGCCCGTCATCATGGTGAGATGACTGTCCCCGGCCGGAGCGGGCCCTCGATCACGGGAAGGGCTTGCCGTGACTCCCGGAACACGCGGGGTCCCATGGCTTCGGTGCCGCACACGAGGCGCCACCCCGTCGTGCGCGACGGTTGAAGTGCCGCCCGCGTCCCGCATATACTCGAATGCGGGCTCCATGCCACGGAGCCGCGGGGAGAATCTCGAATGGCACAGCTGATCACGGTGACCGAGACCGCCGCATCGAAGATTGCCGCGCTGATGGCGGAAGAGAACAAGGAGAACGCGGGGCTCCGGGTCTTCGTGCAGGGCGGCGGATGCTCCGGCTTTCAGTACGGCCTGATGATCGAAGAGGGCAACGGGGACGTCTCGGCCGACAAGATCTTCGAGTCGAACGGCATCAACCTGTACGTGGACCCCATCAGCGTTCGGTACCTGTCGGGCGCGGAGGTCGACTTCGTCGACAACCTCACCGGCGGGGGATTCACCATCAGGAACCCGAACGCCAAGTCGACCTGCGGGTGCGGGTCGTCGTTCAACGTCTAGCAGCCCGCGGTGGAACCCCGCGTTGCACCGAGAGCAGCGAGGCGCCCGCCTGACAAGGCGTGAGGAGGGCGCATATTGGGCATATGTAACCGACGAACAACGCAGTCAGGCGGGATGCATCGCTGCTCGAATGCAGCGGGGACTTCCACCACGGGCTGCTAGGACTCCGTACGCCGCGCAAGGCGGCGCGGCCGGGCGAAAGCGGCCACCTTCTCCGTACCGGTCGTCCCCGGACGAACCTCCATTCGCTCGACCGCGGGTGACCGGCGCCCGGCGCGTGCCGCCGCACGGGCGGCTCTCGTGCCCGGGTGGCCATGGACTCGCAAGCAGAGTACATCGAACGGCTGCGGCCGGCCGGCGGCAAGCGCTCAGGCAAGCGCGACCTCGTGGTCAGCGTCTTCCTGCGCCAGGAAGGCCACCTCAGCGCCGACGACCTCGTCGACCTGATGCGCGAGGAGGACAAGCGCATCAGCCGGGCCACCGTCTACCGCACCCTGCAGTGGATGGTCGACGCGGGCATCGCCCGCAAGGTCGACTTCGGCGAGGGCCGCTTCCGGTTCGAGCACTCGTACCGCCATCCCCGGCACTTCCACCTCATCTGCAAGTCCTGCAACCGGTCGTCCGAGTTCCTCAGCTCGGACGTCGAGGTGCTGCTGGCCGAGATCGCCGAGGCCCGCGGCTTCCTGGCGCGCCAGAGCGTGGTGCAGATCTACGGCACCTGCGAGGAATGCCGGAAAGGAGAGCGCGCGTCGCCGCGCCCGGCGGGAGCCACCGAGACGGTGTTCGCCCGCGACGCGCTGCGCATCGCCATCGCCACCGAGCGCAGCGGGCTCGAGTTCTACAGCCGGGGGGCCGGGCTGGTCCGCAACGCCCGCGCCCGCAAGGTCTTCGAGAGCCTGGCGGCCGAGGAGAAGGAGCACCTGTCGACGCTCGAGGCCCGCTACGAGCAGCTGCGGTCCGACGATCCGGACCTCGAGTCGTACCCCACCTTCCTGTATTTCAAGGGGGCCTCCGACGGGCTGTTCGCCGAGGGGGCCGAGCGGCTGCGGCAGGTCGTCGACGACCGCGAGGCGCTGATGATCGGCATCCGCTGCGAACGCGCGTCCCACCGGTTCTTCAAGCGGTACGGCGAGCGCTTCGAGGACTCCGAGGGCAAGCGCATCTTCCTGGAGTTCGCGGACGAGGAGCGCGAGCACCTGCAGCTGCTGATCAAGGAGTATCGCGAGCTGGTCGGCCAGGCCCGGCCGCGCCGCGGAGGGGCCCGCCCCGCCGGCTGATGGTCACCTTGCTCGTCATCGCGAGCTGGTCGGCCCGGCCGCGCCGCGACCCGCCCCGCCGGCTGAAGGCCACCGCCTCGTCACGGCTTCCTCGCCACCACCTGCGCCACCGCCGTCGGCTCCCGCTGCTCCCGGTCGTGCCGGATCCGCCAGTCGGCGAAGACCCCCCGCAGCTCGCCGGGGCGCAGCAGGTGAGCCGGCGACCGGGGCCCGGTGCCGAGGGCGAGCTGGGCGACCGTGAAGGTCGCGTAGATCACGAAGCCGCCGGGCCGAACGGCGCCGCGAAGACCCGGCCAGAGCGAACGCTGCAGGTAGTTGGTGCAGATGATCAGGTCGAACCGGTCGCGGGGCAGCGGCGACACCTCGAGGTCCGCGGCCCAGAGCCGCGCCGTCGACCCGCCGGCGCGGGCCTGGCGCAGCCGATCGAGGTCGCGGTCGACGCCGAAGACCCGGAACCCGGCCGCCGCGGCGGCCCGGGCATGCCGCCCCGTGCCCGTCGCCACGTCGAGGACGTCGCGCCGGGTCCCCAGGGCGGCGCGGATTCGAGGCAGCCAGGCGACGACGAAGGGCGAGGGGGCGGCGGTCATCGGCCGCGAGTCCCCACCGACTGACGTTGATATCATGATCGGCCGATGTCCGCCGCGTTGATTACCGCATCGGTGCTGTCGCTCGCCGGCCTGCTCGCCAGCTTCGCCCTGGGGTACGTCGCCGCCGCCCCCGACGAGATCCTGCGTCACGCGACGTTCGCGATCTTCGTGACGCTGATGACCCTGCTGGCCCACTCCATGACCATGTTCTACCTCATCGGCAAGGGCCGCGCCATTCGCGACGCGGTCGCCGAGGGGGGGCTGGCGACCGACGCCGCCGCCCGCGTGGCCGCGTTGCGGGGGCCGGTGTTCAAGCTCGCGACACTGGCCATGGCGTCCACCATGCTCACCGCCATCGTGGGCGGCGGCGTCGATACCGGCGTCGTGCCCGCCGGGGTGCACACGCTCCTGGGGATGCTCGCGATCGTGGCGGGCGCGGCGGCCCTGCGGGTGATCGTGCATGCCCTGAACGAGTCCTCCCGCATCGTCGACGAGGTCAACCGCGACCTCGGGGCCTGAGTGGCGCCGGTGTTCTCCAGGATTCTCCTCTTCGACATCGACGGGACGCTGCTGCTGTCGGGGCGGGCCGGATACCGTGCCCTGACGCGGACCTTCGAGGAGCTGTTCGGCGTGCCGCGCGGCTTCGACGGCATTCCCGTGGCGGGCCGGACCGACGAGCTGATTCTCACCGCGGCGGCGGAGCGGGCGGGGGTGGCCGTCGACGCGGCGGCGCGGGCCCGCTTCCACCGCCGCTACTGCGAGCTGTTCGCCGAGGAGATCCACTTTCCCGGGCCGCGGAAGGGGCTGATGCCCGGCGTGTCGCGGCTGCTCGACGTTCTCGCCGGGAACGACGCGGTGCGGTGCGGGCTCGTCACCGGCAACTTCGCCCGGCCGGCGCGCATCAAGCTGGAGCACTTCGACCTCTGGCGGTACTTCGGCTTCGGCGCCTACGGGGACGACGCGCCGGTGCGGGACGCCCTGGTGCCGATCGCGGTCGAGCGGGCCCGCCGGGTCCGGGTCGAGGTGCGGAGGGCGGACGACGTCGTGGTGATCGGAGACACGCCGCTCGACGTGCAGTGCGCGGCGGCCGCCGGCGCCCGGTGCGTGGCGGTGGCCACCGGCTCCTACGACGAGCCGGCCCTGCGCGAGGCGGGGGCCCACGAGGTATTGCCGGACTTCAGCGATACGGAGACGGCCGTCGCGACCCTCCTCGCCGATTAGCCGCAGAGCGTCGCCCGCGGCACCGCTTGGCGCCCGGCCAACCCTGGCGCATTGCCACAGCCAGGAATCCGGGTCATGCGGTGCCGGCAAGTCGTTGACGATGCGACCATCATCCGGTCCGGTCCGTACCCGAAGATCAGGCCGTGACCCGGCACTAGAGCAGCCCTCGCCGTTCTACGGCGCAGACTCCCGAGTCCGCCAACCGGCGCCTCGGCTGCACTCGGGGGCGCCCAGCCAACCTCCGGCAATCCTCGCCGTTCTACGGCGCAGACACGGCCGCAGCGGACCGTGGGCGGCGGCGACGGGCCCCGAGGTTGGCGGAAGCGCCTGGGAGTCGAACCCAGCCCCCCCGCGTTGGCGGGGGGCGACCGATTTTGAAGACCGGGAGGGCCACCGGGCCCCGTTCGCTTCCTCACCGGCCTGAGCGCCGGTGGTCGACGCGGAAGCGGGAGCTGCCGGCGCGGGCGCCCTCACCCGAGGCGTCGACCGCGGCTGCCCGCAGCCGTGTGACAGGCTTGGCGGCGTATCGGCTTCGGGCAAGCACCGAGGGTACGTACCTCGAGCGCACACACACCACGAACCTCACGGTGGCGAAACCGCGGGCTGCGTTGCGAAACGTGCGGCCACGTCTCGAAAACGTCCGGGTCGTGCCAACGAGCCGTCCCGTCGTCGGGCGGGACGGCGCAGGCGAAGCAGCTAGCCCTCGATCAGACGTACTTCCCCGGCCCGGGGGCCCTTGGTCGATTCCTCGGTCTGGAACTCGACCCGCTGGCCTTCCCGGAGCAACTCGAAGACCGCTCCGCGCACGGCGCTACGGTGGAAGAAGTGCTCGATCCCCCCCTCGTCGCGAATGAACCCGAACCCCTTGTCGATCAAGAGACGTGCAATCGTACCGCTGGGCATGCGAACTCCTTCGATGCCGAATCCCAACCGCCGCGACGGTGCCCAGACGCCTCGTCGACCAGTCGGGACCTGACGAACGACTCCACCGTGCCAGGACGGAGCGGCCGCCAGAACCACCCGCGGCCCCCGATGGGGGCGGGTTGCGTGGTCCGCGTGTACAGCGAACCCACGCCTCCTCGGTGCGCCCGGCGTCGAGACTCGGACCGCCACCGAAAGGGGCCAGTCTAGTGACGTTGGTCGGTAGAAGTCAAGCGCAGGCGTGTTCCCGCCCGCGAGCGAGGGCCGGTGTCCGGCCCCGGGCGTCCGCCGCATCCGCCCTCGCGATACTATTCGGCAGAGGTCGCCGTCGGGGCGGGCTTCGCGGCAGGCGCTGGCGCCTTGGGGGCGGGCTTCGCCTTCTTCGCCGGCGGGTACGTGGTCCAGAAGTGCCGATTGCAGGCCGGGCATTCCCAGAACTGTTGCGGCTGCCACGGGTCCTCGGGGCCGGGATCCTTCAGCTCCATCGGGGCGCCGCACCGCTGGCAACGAACGGAGACGTCGGGGTGGTCCATGGGCGGAATTGTAGTGTTCCCGCCTGGAGAGTTGCAACGCCCGTCGTGTCGAAGGAGGGCCCGGAACCATGATTCCCGGCGTGGTGCTGGCCGGCGGGGCCTCGTCCCGCATGCAGGGCCGCCCGAAGGCGCTGTTGCCGGCGGGGCCCGGCCACGGGACGTTCCTCGAGCGGATCGTGTCGACGCTGCGCGCGGGCGGCGTGGATGACGTGGTGGTCGTGACCGGCCATCACCACGACGCCGTCGGCGGCCGCGCGGCTCTCCTGCGGCCGTTGGTCCGGGTCGTGCGCAACCGGCACCCCGAACGGGGCCAGCTCTCGTCGCTGGTCGCCGCGCTCGGGGTCGTCGACCACCCCGGCGTGCGGGCCATGCTCGTCACCCTCGTCGATCTGCCCCTGATCTCGACCGCGACGGTCCGGGCGGTCCTCGACGCCTACCGGCGGACCGGCGCTCCCCTCGTGCGTCCG
Source organism: Vicinamibacterales bacterium (assembly GCA_965207675.1). Taxonomy (GTDB): domain Bacteria; phylum Acidobacteriota; class Vicinamibacteria; order Vicinamibacterales; family UBA8438; genus JAJEEA01. The sequence continues at coordinate 578,206 of CBDBMY010000008.1, read as the reverse complement.
GGGCGCGACGGCAGGCACGGCCATCCCGTGGTGTTCGACCGCGGGCTCTTCCGCGAGCTGCGGCAGGCCGACCCGGCCCGCGGCGCCAAGCCGGTGGTGCGGGCGCACGAGGCCGAGGGGTGCGTGGTCGCCGTCGACGATGACGGCGCCTTCACCGACGTGGATACGCCCGACGACTATCGTCAGTGCTTCGGCGGTCCTCCGCCGGTCGGCGGCGCCGCCGGGCCGCCGGGGTGCACGACAGACTCGTGAAGTGACCGCCTGCGCACTGGTCAGGTCGGCGATTCCCGGTGTCGTTCCCGGCCGCGTCTCGCTTCCGGTCGTGCACCCGGCCGCCGGGCGCCGGTTGATTGCGGAGCGGCATGCGGATAGAATGACGAGCGGCTGGGCCAGTGGCGCAGTTGGGAGCGCGCGTGAATGGCATTCACGAGGTCACGGGTTCGACCCCCGTCTGGTCCACCACCTCCTTCCCATAGGCTCTCATAGCCAAGAGAGTCGTTCGTTGGGCGCCTGACTCCTGGCGCGGTTTCGCGGGCTCGGCCGTCGTCGGCGGCCTCAACCGAGCTCGGCGAGCGACAGCACCAGCTGCACCAGGTCGGCCTGCCGCGAGATGGACTGCTTCTGGTAGATCTGCTTCAGGTGCCAGTAGATGGTGCCTTCCGAGTGCCCCGTCGTCCGGGCCATGTCGCGCACGCTCCTGCCCTCCGCCAACCAGACCGCCACCTGACTCTGAGTCGGCGTCAGGTTCAGGGTCCTGGCCACCACGCGGGGATCGACCCGATGCCGGCGCCCCGGCTCGACGATGAGCACGAGGGCGGCGACGTGCGTCGCTCCGTAGTCGGGTTGGGGCACCGGCACGGGTTTCACGTGGACCACCAGCGGCGGAAGCGCTGGCGACCGCCGGAGCAGCATCGAGCCGCTGACCGCGGCATCGCCGCCGACCGGCAGCGCGTTGCCCACCAACCGCTCGAGACGGCCCTGGTCGGCCGGCGCACGGGCGCGCAGCACGCCGTCGGGGTCGGACAGCCCGTCCCCGTGGCCCAGGACCCCGCGGGCGCGGTCGTTGGCGGCCATGACCCGCCCGCGCCGGTCGAGGTGAATCACGCCGATGCGCGGGTTGTCGAGCAGGGCGGTCACCGTCGTGGTCCGCGCGTCGGCCCGGACCAGCGCCTGCCGAACGCGGACGAACTGCCGGACATGGGGCAGCAGCGCCGTGAACATCGCGAGTCGCGAAGACCCCCAGCCATCGGAGTCGACAGGGTCTCCGACGCACCAGGTGGCGTGGGAGCCGTCCGTCACCTGGAGCCGCACGGTCAAGCCGTCCTGGCCGGCGCTGCGAACCAGCGCCTCGTTGTAGGCGGGCGAGTTCTTCAGCTCCTCGGCCGTGAACAGGTCTCTCGCGTGCACCGCGCGGGCGTCGGGCAGTTGCCGGACGCGCGGCACGCGTTCGTCGATGGCGTGATAGTGCTCGAGGTATTCCCGCTCCAGGTCTTCGCGGCGCTGCCCCCGGCTGTACACCCCGACGAAGTGAACCCGGACGTCGTTCGTCGGGCCCTCGCCGACCAGCAGGTGATTGCCCTCGACGCCGCAGGCCTCGTCGATCAGGGCCGACGCGGCCGGCCAGCGGGCATCGTCGAGCATGGCGTCGTACATCACCCTCAGGGTGCGCTCGTATGCGTCTCGGTCGTTCATGCCGGTTCCGTCCATTGCCCGGAATCGCCGGGGTGTCGCCTCCTCCCCGGCCCGACCGCACACAGGCCTCTGCCGGAGCGGCGGCCAGGCATTCCGGCCCTTTGATACCACGTTTGGCTCCTTCCGACGCCTCCAACATTGGATGCCACGCCGACACGGTTCGCGTGGAACGCGGGGCGAATCCACCAGATGTGTAGGCAAGCAACGAATGGCATGTGCGGCGGCACCCTTGACACGCGGAATCCCGCCATGCAACAAACACACGCGACGCCGGCTCGAACGGGCGGCCGACCGGTGGCCGCGAGCGCCATGGCGACCGTCGAGCAGGTGGGTGCGCAATCGTTGGGAGAACGCCCGCAAGTGATGGGTCGCCCCGGAATCCCGTCGGCGCCACCCTGGGCTGGCAAAGGAGGTGTAATTGGCTCCCGAAGGCACGAGTGACCTTGTGTTCTGGATAGCCGACGAGGTAGTTCTCGCCTTGTTGTTGGCGATCGTCGCCTTCGTGCTCAATCATCTCTTGGTACGTCCCGGTGCAAGGTTGGCGTTTGAAAACGAAATCGCCAGGCAGCGCGTAGTTCACATCAGCGAGGTATGGTCGAGCCTGTATGAATCAGAAGTCGTGGCCCGGAAGCTGCTCAGATCGGCACGTGAGGTGGCTGGCGATCCGGGCGGCTACGCTACGGAATTGAGGAGGTTGTTGATTCCTCTGCAGAAGGAATCTGAGCAGAAGGCCAGATGTGCGCAGCAGACAATCGATGCCAATCGGTTCTGGCTGGGCAACACGCTGTACAGCCGGATGCGGGCGTTCCAGAATGCCCAGATGCAAATGATAGCGGCGCTCGGCAGCGCCAATCCGCCCGCCTTTCGAGCGAGCGAAGCCAGGCTGGAAAAGGCCAGAAAGTCGGTCATCGACTTCATCGACAATCCTCTATGACGTGCCGACCCGCGCGCTTCCGCCGAACAGCTCTTCCATCAGCTCGTTCACGCGCGTGGCGCGATGCCGGGCTCTCTCTTCGACCGCAGACTTGCGCCCCGTAGTGCGGTTGACGGACGGCCGACGGCTTGACGTGCACCGTGAACGACGGCAACCCGGGCAACCGACGCAGCCGCATCGAGCCGCTGTCCGCCGGCGCCCTTCGGGCGCGGTGCAACGCGGGGTTTCACCACGGGCTGCCAGCCCTCCGAGTCGACGGGACCTCCGGGGACCAGGCGATGTGGGAGCCGTCCGCCCCGGCGAATCGAACTTTCGGGCTGTCCTGCAAGTCGGCGTTCCGCAACGCCTCGCCTCCAGTATTGGAGGCAAGACCCGGGATCTCAACGCTGGAAGGCGGCGAATGCACCCAAAGATGGAGATGAGACCCGACGTGACACGCGCGGCGGCGCCCCTTGACATCGATTGACACCGCCGCCATGCAAGAGGCGACGCTGCAGCATCCTCGTCGGGCAGGGCGGCCACCGTCGTGGCCCGTGCGTCCCTCGCCGCGACCCTGGCCACGGCCCGCTCGGATCCATGACGAAACCGTCCGAAAAGCACCACGTTCGCTTCGATCCACCCAGTCTTGGAGGCGCCGAAACGACGAGTGTTGCGTAATGTACCGCCTCGGTGGGGAGTTGGCGGTTCCTTGCCGTCCTTGTGGAGCTCATGTCGATGGAGCTCGCCGTTGGGGGTGCTCGGCGACATGACCGCCTGTGGAACACGCCGTTCGGGAGGATGGACGTGCAGTCGGAGGCACGAGTAAGGGCGCACGTCGCGATGAAGGCGATGGAGGACGACGACTTCCGCGCGCGGCTCATCGCCGATCCCCGCGCGACCGTCGAGGAGGAAACCGGCCTGCGCTTCCCGGACGGCTACCGGATCCACGTGCACGAGGAGTCGGCCGCCGACGCCCACATGGTGCTGCCGCCGCGGCCGGAGCTCAGCCGGGAGCAGCTGGACCGCATCGCCGGCGGTGTGGAGGGCTCCGGCGGCGCGGAAGGCTACTGGTGATCCACGCCGGCGACGCGCGGGCGGGTCGCTCGGCGTCGAGAGTTTGCTGCGGAAACATACTTGCTAGGGAGGATGGACATGGGATCTGAGGCACAAGTGAAGGCACACGTCGCGATGAAGGCGACGGAGGACGACGACTTTCGGACGCAGCTCGTCGCCGACCCCCGCGCGACCATCGAGAAGGAAACCGGCCTGCGTTTCCCGGACGGCTACCGGATCCATGTGCACGAGGAGTCGGGCGCCGACGCCCACCTGGTGCTGCCGCCGAGGCCGGAGCTCAGCCGGGAACAGCTGGACCGCATCGCCGGCGGGCATGGCGCCAAGGAGAGTGACGCCTGGTGATCCACGTGGGCGGCGCGCGGGAGGGTCACGAGCTGGTCTCGATGCCAGGTACCCGAGCGTCGTCTGCCGCCGGGTCCGTGGAGGTCGGCCTTGTCGATTGGCCCGGAGCTCGTGTCGACGTCGCCCGCCGTTGGGCCGTCGGCGACGAGGGCTTCCGAGGGAACATTCAACCAGGGAGATGGACATGGGGTCAGAGGCACAAGTGAGGGCGCACGTCGCGATGAAGGCGGCGGAGGACGACGGCTTCCGCGCGCGGCTCATCGCCGACCCCCGCGCGACCATCGAGAAGGAAACCGGCCTGCGTTTCCCGGACGGCTACGGGATTCACGTGCACGAGGAGTCGGCCACTGACGCCCACCTGGTGCTGCCGCCGAGGCCGGAGCTCAGCCGGGAGCAGCTGGACCGCATCGCTGGCGGGCACAAGGGCCATGATGGACCCAGCTGGTGATCCACGCCGGCGGCGCGCGGGAGGGTCACGAGCTCGTCCCGATGCCAGGCACCTGCGCGTCGTCTGGTGAGACGGCGGACGTCCGCGCGCTGGCCGCACGGGTCGACACGCGTGACGGCGAGGAGGCGTTGCGCGCGGCCAGCATGGATTCCGGGCGCATTCTGGTCAGGAAGCCGCGCGCCATCGCCGTGCCGAGGACGGCGCGGGACGTGCTGGAGATCGTGCGCTGGGCGAACCGCACCGGTTCGCCGGTGGCGCTCCGCGGGACGGGCCACACCCAGGCCGGGCAGTCGCTGACCGGCGGCGGCGTCCAGATCGACATGCGGGGCCTGGACCGGGTCGGCCCGCTCGACGAGGCGCGGCAGACCCTGCAGGTGGAGGGGGGCGCCACCTGGCGCGAGGCGGTCGGCTACGCCCGCCGGCGCGGCTGGATGCCGATGGTGCTGACCAACAACCTCGACACCACCGTGGGCGGCACGCTCTCGACCGGGGGGGTCGGGCAGTCCTCGCACCTCCACGGCACGCAGGCCAACAACGTCGACGCGCTGGAGGCGGTGACCGGGGACGGGCGGCTGCTGCGCTGCTCCGCGACCGAGAACGCGCCCCTGTTCGACGCGACCCGGGCGGGGCTGGGCCAGTTCGCGGTCATCACCGGGGCTCGCCTCCGCGTGCGCCGCGTGCTGCCGCGGGTGCGGACGTTCCGTCTCGCCTACGACGACCTCGAGACCCTGATGCGCGACTTCGCGCACATTCTGTCGCGCCGCCGGTTCGACTATCTCCTCGCCCGGTGCCGGCACCGGGACCATCGGTTCCTGACCGAGGGCGACGACTGGCCGGTGGTCGGCGACTGGTGCTACCCCATGGACGTCAGCGTCGAGTTCGACGCCGAGCCCGACGAGGCCGGGTTGCTGGCGGGTCTGCACCACCGCCGCGTGTTCGGCACCGTCGACCGCGACGTCGTCGAGCACGCCGATCTGACCGAGCCGATGCCGTTGCCGGCGGTGCGCTACGCGGCCGCGGCCCTGAGCGTCCCGGTCACCGAAGCCTATCTGCCGTGGGCCGCCGCGGCGGCGTGCGTGAGGGGTCTCCTGGAGACCCTTCCACCGCCCCTGCTGGCGAGCAGCAGCGTGGTGCTGCGGCCGCTCAATGCCGAGCCGACGCCGATGCTCATGCTGCCGAGGACGGGCCCCGTGGTCGGCTTCGGCCTGTTCCCGTACATCCCGTCGGCGGTGCTGGGCCTCGTGCTGCCGGTCGTCGAAGACGCGGGGCGGCGGCTCGTCGCCGCCGGCGGCAAGCGCTATCTCACGGGCTGGGTCAGACGAGGCCACGACGAGTGGCGGGCCCATTTCGGGCCGCGATGGGCGGCGGTTCTGCGGTGGAAGGAGGCGTTCGACCCGAACGCCGTTCTCAGCAACGGGTTCATCCGCTACGGTCCCGAAGCATGACCAGCGGCGGCATCGCGGCGACGCGGGCGACTTCGAGCGGTGACGACGAGATGGTCGGCGGTGCGGACTCCATTACCCCCTGGGATGCGCTGGCCGGTGGATGCGAGGCGTCATTCGCGGACATGCTGCGCGAGCTGCGCCCGCTGTTTCCCGTGTCGCTGCTCGGCGGCGGGGGATGGGTGCGCCTGCTCGAACGGGCCGCGGAGCTGCCCGCCGCCGCGGCGGCGTTCTTCGGCTTCGAGTTCCGGCTCGGCGATGCGGACCCGTCGGCGGACTTGTGCGTCCCCGTCGCGTCGGACATCGGCGCGGCCGCGGCGACGGAGGCTCCGGTCGCGCGGCGCTTCGTTCGGGAGGCGCGCGGCGGCGCCGTCTCCAGCCGTCGAGGGCGGCCCTGGCGCGCTGCATCGGCGGGTTCGGACGGGCGGACTCGGCGCTGGCGCGCTGGGCCGAGGGCGCGCTTCTCGAGTACGACGTCGCCGCGCCCGGCGCGGTCGGCCGCGGCACCCCCGGCATCTACTTCAGGCTGCGGCGAGGCCCGGGGCCGTCCGGGCACGACGTGCAGGGCAGCGCCCGGCGCGACATCGCGCGCACGCTGGCGGCGGCCAGCGGATGGAGGGCCGACCCGGCGGAGCAGCGCGAGGTGGAGCGGGCCGTCGACGCGCTGCCGCGGGGCGCGCGGATCAGTCAGGCGGGCGCGATGCCGGACCGCGCCGAACGGGCCGTCCGGCTCGTCGTCCGGGACGTCGACGAGGGCGCGGTGCCGGACTTCCTGGCGCGGTTGCGGTGGCCCGGCCGCATCGCCCTCGCGGGCCGGATCCTGTCGGATCTGCTCGCCGTCAGCGCCAGGTTCGCACTGTCGTTCGACGTGACGGCCCGGGGAGTGGGCCGGCGCCTCGGGCTGGAGGTGTACGCCGGCGGGGGCGGCTGGCAGGACACCACGCGCGGCGACTGGCGGCCGTGCGTGGCGGCGCTGGTGGAGAAGGGCTGGTGCGTCCCGTCGAAGGCGCGGGGCCTGCTGGCGTGGCCCGGGCACCAGAAGATGTACTTCGACAACGCGGTCTTCCTCGCCCATCAGGGCATCAACCACCTGAAGATCACCGTCGCCGGAGACATCGCGGAGGCCAAGGGCTACGTCGGCATGAGCTTCGTGCCCCTGCTGACCGGCACGTGGGCGCCGGCCGGGGGCACCGGCGCGGAGCCCGCGCCGCGAGGGCCGTCGACGAGCGCGTAGTGCTTGCGCGCGGACGAGGGATCGCGCGCCCCGGGGGTCCGGACAGAGTGCGATTGTTCGACAAGTCGCTGTTTCGCGAGGAGGCGATTGCCAGCCACGGGAAGACCGAGCGGCTGGACGTCCTGCCCCAGGTGACGGCCCCGCACGAATGGATGGTCCTGGCGGGGCTGACGCTGGTGCTGCTGGGCGTCGGCGCGTGGTCCGTGTTCGGCACGATCGAACGCCGGCTGACGGCGGAGTGTCTGCTCGTGCAACCCGGCGACCGCCGCGCGGTGCTCGCCGAGCTGTCGGGCACCGTCGCCGAGGTGCTGGTCGCCACGGGCGACGCGGTGCGGTCCGGACAGGCCGTGGCCCGCGTGCGACGCCCCGAGCTGCGCCGTGCCATTCGCATCGCGCGCGCGCGCATCGACGCGCTCGAGGCACGCCCGGCGGGAGAGCGCGAGCGGTTGCGGGGCGCGCGCGCGGAGCTGGCCGATCTGGAGATGACGGAGGCCGTCGGCGACGTCATCGTCAGCCCCTGGGCGGGCACCGTCACGACGCTCGCGTTGACGCCCGGGCAGCCGGTCGCGGCCGGGGCCGAGGTCGCGCGGGTCCGTACCGGCACCGCGGGCGGCCTGGAGGCGGTGGCGTTCATCGCGCCGGCGCAGGCCGCGGAGGTCGCCGCGGGCATGGCCGCCCGGGTGCTGGTGCCGGCGCCGGACGGGCGGCGCCCGCTCGTGCTCGCGGCCGACCTGCGGGAGGTTGCGGCGCGTCCCGCGGCCGCGCCCGGCTGGCTCGCCGCGCTCGGGCTCGCGGCGCGCGACGGCGGCCATCTGGTCCGGCTCTCCCTGCGGAGCGCGCCCGACCGGACGCGGGCCGACGGCGAGCCCTGCCGGCTCGACGTCGTCACGCGGCGACAGGCGCCCATTCGATTCCTGGCGCGGGCCGGGAGCGACTGATGCCGGGGCGAGACAGCGGCAACGCGGCCCGGCCGCGGGAGCATCGGCCGGTGCGGACGCCGGCCCTCCTGCAGTTCGACGAGACCGAGTGCGGCGCGGTCTGTCTGGGCATCGTGCTCGCGCACCACGGGCGCTGGGTGCGTCTGGAGGAGCTGCGCGGCGCGTGCGGCGTCGGCCGCGACGGGAGCAGCGCGGGCGACCTGGTCAGCGCCGCCGAGCACTACGGCCTGCGGGCGCGGGGCTGGCGCCGGCAGCCGGCCGAGCTGCGCCGGATTCGGCCGCCCGCCATCCTGTTCTGGGAGTTCAATCACTTCCTCGTGCTGGAGGGCTGCGGGCGCGACCGCTTCCACCTGAACGATCCCGCCAACGGCCGCCGCATCGTGAGCGCGGAGGAGTTCGGCAGGAAGTTCACCGGCGTCGTGCTGACGCTGGAGCCGGGGCCCGACTTCCGGCCCGGGGGCGCCCGGCCCGGCGTCGTGCGCCAGCTCTGGCCGTGGCTGCGCGACGCGAAGGCGCCGCTGTCGTTCGCGATGGCGTGCGGGCTGCTGATGGTCGTGCCGGGCCTCGCGCTGCCGCTGCTGCTCGGCCTCTTCGTCGACCAGGTGCTCGGCGGCGGGGAGTCGAGCTGGGGCTTCCTGCCGCTCGCGGCGGCGGGGTCGGCGGGGTCCCTGTACCTGCTGGCGTGGCTGCAGCAGCGCTGTCTGCGGCGGCTGGCCGTACGGTTGTCCGTCGCGCAGGCGGACCGGCTGCTGTCGCACCTCTTCCGCCTGCCGGTCCGCTACTTCGTGCATCGTTTCGCCGGCGACCTCGCGTCGCGCGTCCAGCTCGTCGACGAGGTGGCCGCCGTCGGGTCCACGCAGCTCGTGGGCGTCGCCATCGAGCTCGTCACGAGCGCGGTGTTCCTGGCCGTGCTGCTGGCCGTCGATCCGCTGATCGGGGCGGCCGTGGCGGCCGTCGCGGCGGCCGGCGCCCTCGCGACGCGGGCGGTGTCGCGGCGGCGGACCGACGAAAAGCGGCACATGCAGCGCGAGGGCGCCATGCTGACGGGTCTCGGGGGCGTCGCGCTGCGCTCCATCGACTCGTTGCAGGCGACGGCGGCCGAGGACGACTTCTTCTCGCGCTGGACCGGGTACCAGGCGCGCGAGCTGACGGCCCGCCAGCGCTTCTCGGAGCTGGGCCACCTCAACGCCGCCGTGCCGGGCCTGTTCATGATGCTGGGCGGGGCGGCGGTGATGGGGCTCGGGGGCTGGCGGGTCATGACCGGCGGGATGACCCTCGGCACGTTGATGGGCCTGCACGTGGTGGCCGGGAGCTTCCTGCGGCCGGTCGGGCGCTTCGTGCAGCTCGCCGACCTCCTGCAGACGCTCGACGCCGACCTGCAGCGGCTGGGGGACGTGTTCGACGCGGCCGAGGACCGGGCGCTGTCGAGGCCGCCCCGCCCCGGCGGCCGCATCGAGACGTTCGGGGGACGCCTGCGCCTGGCCGGGCGCATCGAGCTGCGCAACGTCACCTTCGGCTACCAGGCGGGCCGGCCGCCGCAGGTCAGGAACCTGAGCCTGACGATCGAGCCGGGGCGGCAGGTGGCGGTGGTCGGCCCGAGCGGCTCGGGCAAGTCGACGCTGCTGATGCTCGCGGCCGGCGTCTACGCGCCGTGGTCGGGGGAGATCCTGTTCGACGGCGTGGCGCGGGACGACATCCCCCGCGAGGTGCTGAACAGCTCGGTGGCCCTCGTCGATCAGCATCCGTTCCTGTTCGCGGCGACGGTGCGCGAGAACCTGACCATGTGGAACCCGACGGTCCCCGAGCGGCAGCTGGTCCAGGCGGCCGTCGATGCGCGCATCCACGACGAGATCGCGAGCCGGCCCGCCGGCTACGACGCGGCGGTGCACGACGGCGGCCGCAACTTCAGCGGCGGCCAGCGCCAGCGCCTCGAGATCGGCCGCGCGCTCGTCCCGAATCCGTCCGTGCTGCTCCTCGACGAAGCCACCAGCGCGCTCGACGCGGCGACCGAGGCGGACATCGAGGACGCGCTGCGGCGGCGCGGCTGCACGTGCCTGGTGGTGGCCCACCGCGTCAGCACGATCCGCCACTGCGATCGGATCGTCGTGCTCGATGGCGGCGAGGCGGTGCAGCACGGGACCCACGACGAGCTGTTCGCCGACCGCGACGGCCTGTACCACCAGCTCGTGCGCGCCGGTTGACGACCCATGACGCCTGCCAACGATGGCCGGACGACGCCCTCCGCGCCGGACGTGACGCCCGCGACCGCTGCCCCGACGACGCGGTCCGCGCCGGGCGCGACGCCCGCGAACGGTGCTCCGACGACGCGGTCCGCGCCGGGCGTGCCGTCCGCGACCGCTGCTCCGACGACGCGGTCCGTGTCCGGCGTGCCGCCCGCCACCGGTGCTCCGGTGACGCGGTCCGCGCCGGGTCGGCTCGCCGGGCTCGCGGCGTCGCTCGGCGAGTCGTCGGGCGGCGGCGACGCGCTCCTCCGACTCGCCGGCGAGGACCTCGCGTGGTTCGTCGACCGGGGCGGGGTCGACGTCTTCCTGGTGGAGTGCCGCGGCGGCGCCGTCGTGTCGAGCTTCAAGCATCTGCTGCGGGCGGGGCCGGGGCGCCTGGTGTTCGGCGTCGGAGAAGCGGCCGGCGAAGAGACGGCCGGCGGAGAAGTGGCCGGCGGAGAAGTGGCCGGCGGAGAAGCGGCCGGCGAGGTGACGGACCGCGAAGAGGCGGCCGGCGGAGGGGCGGCCGGCGGAGGGGCGGCCGGCGGAGAAGCGGCGGAACCGTCGGGCGAGGAGTCGGACGGCGAAGTGACGCTGACCGCCGTGGCCAGGCCGCTGCCGGGGACGGCCCTGCGCCGCGTGCGGCCGAGCGCGCTGGTCGAAAGCGGCGCGGGCGACGACGTCGCCGGGCAGGTAGACGCCTGGATCTCCGCCGTCTCGGCCGCGGTGGCCCGCGACGTCGAGTTGCCCCCGCATCCCGAGAAGCTGCTCGGCCGCGGCGAGGAGGTCGAGGCCGGGCCGGGCTGCGTGATGGCGGCCGACAGGGGCCTCGTCTGGGCCACCGGGACCGGGGTCGGGACCGTCGAGTTCATCGGCGCCGGCCAGACGCTGCCGCACGGCGCGGCGGCGATTCCGCTGACCCTGGAGAGCTGGATCAGGTTGGACGGGCCGGCGCGGCTTGCCGGCAGGTCGTCCCGCGACCTGCAGGCGGAGCGGAGGCTGTTGCCGGCCCTGGCCGGGTTCCACCGCCTGGCCCTCGACGCCGAGCGGTTCAACCGCCGCCTGTCGGTCATCGACGAAGCCAACCTGCAGGTCTCCCGCGCCAGCCGTCGGCGCCAGGACGCGGCGAGCGCGCGGCGAGCGCTGTTCGGGGTGCTCGCGCGCGACCTGCCGGCCGAAGGCCACGACGAGGTGCTGCACGCCGCGCTCGAGTCCATCGGGAAGCACGAGGGCATCGACTTCCGGTTCCCCGACGACGGCGGCGCGCCCCGCAGGGCCGCGTCCTCGCTGCGCGAGATTCTCCGGTCGTCGGGGGCCCGGTGCCGGCAGGTCCGGCTGGCCGACGAGGACCGCTGGTGGCGCGGAGACAGCGGGGCGCTGCTCGCCTTCCGGCGCGCCGACGCGCAACCCGTCGCGCTGCTGCCCGGCGGGTGGGGACGATACCGCCTGGTGGACCCGCAGAGCGGGCGCTTCGCGCGCGTGACCCGCGCGCGCGCGAGAACGCTGGCCCCCGAGGCGTGGTGCTTCTATCGGCCGCTGCCCGCCGGCCGGCGGGCCGGGGCGGCGGACCTGCTGCGCCTCGCCGGCGGACGTCTCCTGCCCGACGGCCTCAGGCTCCTGTCGGCCGGCGCGGCGGCGGGCCTGGTCCTGCTGACCCCGGCCGTCGCGGCGGGCCTGCTCGCGGACGTGGTGATTCCCGCCGCCGCCGGCGGCGCGCTGGCGCAGGTCACCGCGGCCCTGGTCGTGCTGGCCGTCACCGCCGTCCTCCTGCAGATGCGGCAGGGCGCGGCGCTGATGCGCATCGAGGGCCGCGCCGCGGCCCGCATCGGGGCCGCGACGTGGGACCGCCTGCTCGGCCTGCCGAGGCGGTTCTTCGAGCGCTTCACGCCCGGCGACCTCATGGTGCGCGTCGCCGTGTTCCAGGCCCTGCGCGAGCAGCTCGCCGGCACCGTGGCCGCCGCCCTGCAGGCCGTCGTGTTTCTGCTGCCGGCCTTCGTCCTCGTCTTCCTGTACGACGTCGGCCTCGGCCTGTGGAGCCTCGGGCTCGGCCTGCTCTCCCTGGCCGCGTTCGTGATCGTCGGCCTGCGCCAGGTCCCGCTGCATCGCCGGTTCAACCGCGCGAGGCGGCAGATCTCGGGCGATCTGTTCCAGTTCATCAACGGCATCGGCAAGCTGCGCGCGCTCGGGGCGGAGGACTCGGCGTTCGCCCGCTGGGCCCGCGGCTACCGCGAGCAGCAGCGCGCCCGGCTGCGCATCGGCCGGCTGAGCGAGCACCTGGTGGCGTTCGGCACCGCCGTGCCGGCCATCGGCGGCGCGGTGCTGTTCGGCGCGGTGGCGTGGAGCGGCCCGGCCGCCGTCACCGTCGGCGACTTCCTGGTCGTGTACGCGGCGGCGATGATCTTCTACTCGGCCATCGTCGGTCTGGGCCAGTCATCGGAGGCGCTGGCCGGCATCGTCCCGGCCGCCGAGCAGGCCGGGCCCATTCTGGAGGCGTCGCCGCGGGCGCCGGAAACGGGCGGCGCGCGGGTGGAGATTCGCGGCGACATCCGATTCGAGCACGTCGGCTTCGCCTACGCGAAGGGCGACCGCCCCGTTCTCGACGACGTCTCGTGGCACGCCCGGCCCGGCGAGTTCGTCGCCCTCGTCGGCGAGACCGGCTCCGGCAAGAGCACCCTGCTGCGGCTGGCGCTGGGGCTCGAGGAGCCGGCGGTGGGCGCGGTGTACCTGGACGGCCGCGACCTCGCGCACCTCGACCGGCACGCCGTTCGGCGCCAGTGCGGCGTCGTCGTGCAGGACGGCGTCCTGCGGCACGGCAACGTGCTCGACAACATCGTCGGCGTCTCGAGCGAGCTGACCGTCGAGGACGCCTGGCGCGCGGCCCGCCTTGCGGACGTCGACCGCGACATCGAGGCGATGCCGATGGGCATGTTCACCCCGATGGGCGGCGGCGGCGCCGTCTCCGGGGGCCAGGCCCAGCGCATTCGGATTGCCGCCGCCCTCGTCGGCAGCCCCCGCATCCTGCTGTTCGACGAAGCGACGAGCTGGCTCGACGCGCGAAGCCAGGCCAGGGTCATGGAGAGCCTCCACGGACTCGCGGTGACGCGCGTCGTCATCGCCCACCGCCTGTCGACGATCCGCCGCGCCAACCGCATCTACGTGCTGGGCGCCGGCCGCATCGTTCAGCAGGGCGGCTTCGACGAGTTGTTCGAGCAGGAGGGCGTGTTCCGGCGAATGATGCGGCGCCAGATGGTGTGACGTCCGTGGCAGCCGGGTCGGTACGGACGGACTCCCGACCGCCGTGTTCAGCCGGGCGGCTTCGACGAGCTGTTCGAGCAGGACGGCGTGTTCCGGCGAATCCGGCGAATGATGCGGCGCCGGATGGTGTGACGTCCGTGGCAGCCGGTCGGTACGGACGGACTCCCGGCCGCCGTCCGACGCGGTCGTGACGGCTGCGGAGCATGGTTTCGGTTGAGGCTACTTCATGCAGCGCACAAGCGAGTGGTTCGCCCGGAACCCGGTGGCCGCCAACCTGCTGATGGTGTTCATCGTCGTCGGCGGCCTGATTGGCATGAACCGGGTGCGCGGCGAGGCCTTCCCCGACGTCGCGCTCGATACGCTGGTCGTCGAGGTGCCGTACCCGGGCGCGGCGCCCGAAGAGGTCGAGACGGCGGTCTGCGTCCGCATCGAGGAGGCCGTCCAGGGCATCGAGGGCATTGAGGAGATCGTCTCCACGGCGTACGACGGGGCGTGCGTAGCGGTCGTCGAGGTCGCCTCGCACGCCGACGCGCGCGGCGTGCTCGACGACGTCAAGACCCGGGTCGACGCGATAGAGACGTTTCCAGAGAGGGCCGAGGAGCCGATCATCACCGAGGGGCGGACGCAGATTCGCGTCGTCGACGTCGCGGTCTCGGGTCGGGCCGACGAGCTCACCCTCAAGCGGCTCGCCGAGCGCGTGCGCGACGATCTGCTCGGCCTGCCGGAGATCACCCAGGTCCGGTTCGCCAGCGTGCGTCCCTACGAGATCTCGATCGAGGTCTCGGAGCGGGCGTTGCGGCGCCACGGGCTGACCTTCGACGACGTCGCGGGCGCCGTGCGCCGGTCGTCGATCGATCTGCCGGGCGGCTCGGTGCAGAGCGAGAGCGGCGAGATCCGGCTGCGCACGGTGGGGCAGGCGTACCGGGGAACGGAGTTCGAGGACCTCGTGCTCCTGGCGCGCGCCGACGGCACGCGGCTGCACGTGGGCGACGTGGCGACGGTGGTCGACGGGTTCGCCGAGACCGATCAGTTCGGCCGCCTCGACGGGGAGCCCGCGGTCATCCTCTCGGTCCTCCGCACCGGCGGGCAGAGCGACATGGAGATCGCCCGCGCGGTCGACGACTACCTGGCGCGCGCGGCCCCCGCCCTGCCGGAGGGAATCCGGCTGACGAAATGGATGAACCAGGCCGACGCGCTCGTCGACCGGCTGGGCCTCATGCTGGAGAACGGCATCACGGGCCTCGCGCTGGTGTTCGTGCTGCTCGCCGTCTTCCTCGAGCTGCGCCTCGCGTTCTGGGTCAGCCTGGGCATCCCCGTCTCGTTCCTGGGCACGTTCATGCTCATGCCGGTCTTCGACGTGACCGCGAACATCGTGTCGACCTTCGCCTTCATCATGGTGCTCGGCATCGTCGTCGACGACGCCATCATCGTCGGCGAGAACGTCTACCGCCACCAGCGGCGCGGCCGCGCCCCCCTGGAGGGCGCGCTGGCGGGCGTGCGGGAGGTGGCGACGCCGGTCCTCTTCGCCGTGCTGACCACGGCGGCGGCGTTCTCTCCGCTGCTCTTCGTGCCCGGCATGCTCGGCAAGATGATGCGCTACGTGCCGCTCGTCGTCATCCCCTGCGTGCTGTTCTCGCTGGTCGAGTCGCTCAACATCCTGCCGGCGCACCTCGCCCACCCGCGGCCGGAGCGGCGGGGCCGGTGGCGGCGGTTCCAGCGCGCCCTGGCCGACGGGCTCGAATCGGTCGTCGACCGCGTCTACCGCCCCGCGCTGGCGGTGAGCCTGCGCTGGCGCTATCTCACGCTGGCGGCGGGGGCGTCGGTGCTCATGCTGACGGTGGGGCTGGTGGCGGGCGGCCGCGTCGCGTTCCACTTCTTCCCCGCGCCCGAGGCGGACGTCGTCTACGCCACGCTGACGATGCCACTGGGCACGCCCCCGGTGGTCACCGCGGGCGTGGCGCAACGCCTGGAGGACAGTGCGCACCGGTTGCGCGGTGAGGTGATCGAGCAGACCGGTTCCGATCCCCTGCGGCACGTCCTGACCGCCGTCGGCAACCAGCCGCTGGGGGTGGCGCCGGGGCCGTTGTGGGGCGACCCCGACGACGCGTCGGGGCACGCCGCTCAGGTCATGCTCGAGCTGGCCCCGGCGGGCGAGCGCGGCGTGCGGGCCGACGAGCTGGGCCGGCGCTGGCGCGAGCTGACCGGCCCGATTCCGGAAGCCCTGGAGCTGGGGTTCTCGGCGTCCGACCTGCTGCCGGGCGAAGCGGTGGAGGTGCAGCTGGTCGGCGCCGACCCGGCGCAGCTGCGGTCGGCCGTCGAGCGCGTGAAGAACGGTCTGCGCGCTTTCGCCGGCGTGCACGACGTCAGCGACTCGTTCGAGGGCGGACCGCGGGAGATGCGCATCGGCATCAAGCCCGCCGCCGAGGCGCTCGGGCTCGGGCTGGAGGACGTCGGCCGGCAGGTGCGGCAGGCGTTCTACGGGGAGGAGGCGCAGCGCATCCAGCGCGGCCGCGACGACATCAGGGTCATGGTCCGCTATCCCGCCGGCGACCGCCGGTCGCTCGCGGAGCTCGAGAACATGCGCATCAGGACCCCGGAGGCCGACGAGGTCCCGTTCGGCTACGTGGCGGCGCTCGAGAGTGGCCGGGGCTTCTCGACCGTCCGGCGCGTGAACCGCAGCCGCGCGATCAGCGTGACGGCGTCGCTCGACGAGACCGTCACCTCGGCCGGCGCCGTCTACGCCGCGCTCGCGGCCGACGTCATGCCCGCCGTGGCCCTGGACCATGCCGGCGTGCGCTACTCCTTCGAAGGATCGCAGGCCGACCAGGACGCGGTTGTCGGCAGCCTGCAGGTGGGGTTCCCCCTCGCGCTGTTCGCGATCTTCGCGCTGCTGGCGGTTCCCCTCGGGTCCTACGTGCAGCCGTTGATCATCATGAGCGCCATCCCCCTCGGGTTCGTCGGGGCCGTGGGCGGGCACATCGTGATGAACGAGGACGTGACGATGCTGTCGATGATGGGCGTCGTGGCCCTTTCGGGGGTCGTGGTCAACGACAGCCTCGTGATGGTCGACTTCATCAACCGCGAGCGCCGTCGGGGCGGAACGCTGATGGCGGCGGTGCAGGAAGCGGGCGCAACCCGCATGCGCCCCATTCTGCTCACCTCGATCACCACCTTCGCGGGGCTGGCGCCGCTGCTGCTGGAGCAGGGCGCACAGGCCGACTTCCTCAAGCCGATGGCCATCTCGCTGGCGTTCGGGGTGCTGTTCGCCACCGCCGTCACGCTGGTGCTGGTGCCGGCCGCCTACCTGGTCCTCGACGACCTCGAGCGGGTGGTAGGGCTCGTGTTCCGCCGGCCGAATCCGGCGCGGTGATGCGAGGCGAGCCTTTGGAGGGGGGACCGGCGCCCGTTTCCTCCGGGGCCTCATCGGCTCGCTCCCGCCCCTGCACGGTTCGGCCGAGCAGGCCGGCATCGACCCCCCCCGCCGCCCTCGGGCGGGTACAGAACCCGAGCGCGGGTGCCGGCGACCGCACGTCGTAGCCGAACGGTCGACGGGCTCCCCGGCGTCGACCGGGGAGCCCGTCGTAGACGAGCACACGATCGGCGTCCCGCCGGCACCGTACCAGTCCCACCTGCTGATCCAACGAACCGTATCCGGGTTCGAGCGAAGTACTCCGGCCTTTCCCAAACGGGGTAGAATCGCTGGGACGAGCCAGGACTTGAAACCTCCAGCAGCCGGAAGCGTGTGGCGGCAACAGCCGGAGACGCTGCAGGACTGGCAGCACCGGGTGCGGCAAGAGGCGAAACGGCGGCTCCGCGAGGAAACCCCGAACAAAGAGATAAAGCTGTCACCAACCGAACACTTCCCGGCGCGATCGGGGTGGTTCCAGAACGGCGGCGAGAACGCCCGCACCCGCCCGCCTGGTGAGCCGTGCCCGGCACTCGAGGCCCTCGTGCACGGGTCGTGCAACGGGTGGCGGGAGAAACCCACCGCCGACGAGGTCGAGCGGGTCATGAAGGGAAGGACCCGGGGGCCGAGGGCCGACGCAATCGCCCGAACGGTCGCCACCGAATCAAGCCGGCTGCTGATCATGAAGGCGGAACGGGAGGGAGGCTACAGCCTGCAAGACCTCGCGTGGTGGATCCACGAGCTCAAGCTCCCGGCATGGGAGCTGATCCGCTGGCTCAACGCGATGAGCACGGGGTGGGTGCGCCAGCAGGCGAGCACACGCGACCGCCGCCTGCAATGAAGAAGCTCACGCTGCCGGAACCGGCGGCCCGACTCTGGCTCGAGACGCGAGAGGTCCTCCACAACCTGGGACCCGCCCAGGCACCCTGGACACCGTACCTGAGCGGGGGCACGATAATCGCAGCCCGGATCGGGCACCGCGAATCGACCGACATCGACATCGTGATCCGCGATACGACATCGCTCGCGCATCTGATCCGCGACGACCAGATGAACCTCGCGGCCCGGCTCGAGGGAACGCCAATCCAGGAGACGACGACACAAATCAAGGTCGAGATGCCGAACGGCATCATCGACCTGAACCTGGCGCCGGTGAGGCCAAAGAACGGAGCCGAGCGTGTCGTCATCGCCGGGCGGCCTCAACACGTACTCTCGACCGCGCAGATCCTGCGGGGGAAGCTCGAACGGGCAGCGCGCCCGGGACCCGTCCGGGACGTCTACGATGTGATCAGACTGTCTCAGAAGCCCGAGACGGCAGGAGATCTGGTCGCGGCATACGGCCTGCTCGACGACGAACGGAAGCAGGAGATCGAGTGGACCTGGGCCCACTGCGACGAGCTCTACCAGGATGAGGCCGAGAAGTTCCTGAAGCTGACCGAGGCGCCGTGCACGGACCTCGGCAAGCTGGGCTCGAACGGCGCCGACATCCTCGCGGCACACCGGATAGCCCGGGTCGTCATCGAGCTCCACGGCGACAAGGTGTTCACGGAGCGGAAGAGCCAAGGCGGGGCGGTCTTCACCGACGAGACCCACATCGAAAGGACGAGGGCGCTCCACGCCCGAAACGGAATCGAGGAAACGCTCGACGCAAGCGGGTTGTCGAGTCGGATCGTGATGCAACGGATCGCGATATGCCGCAGCGAAGGCCGGAACGGAGTGATATTCGACAGCGGAGACCCGGCGCCCCAGGACCGGTTCACCGGCAAGAACACATCCATGAAGCGCCACGACAGCCCCGCACAAGCAGGGGTCGGAGAGTCACGCGACTAACCGCCCCAAGCCCGGAATTCACGGCCGGGAAACCGATCGACCACTCGAAGGACCTTGTGATCCCTGGAGCAACGCCACGCCTTCCCGTGGCGCGCTGCGGCGGTCCGCACCGATGCCCTGGGCGCTTGCGTGCAAGTTTCCTGATTCGCTTCGAATTGCTTCCAGGTGATGTAGCCAGGGTGTTCCCCCCGCGCGGCCAACTCACGGAAGCGAGTCTCCGCGTAATGGCGGGTGACGGCGATGGTGCACAGCTCTTCCAGCTTGCTCACGCTCATGGCGCGATGCCGGGCGAGGACCTTCATGCGTGCCGGATGCGCACCGGCAGCTCGGAGACGGGCCGGTGCTCCTCCCCGGAGCGGTCGCGCGCGGCCGCGAGCCGCGCCGCGTATCGCCTCGCCAGCGGATACGCGGTGAGGCCGTGCAGGACCGTGCTGAGCACGACCGTGAGCGTGACGATTGACTCCACGAGCCCCGATGCGGGCAGGCCCTCCCGGACCACGATCTGCGCGTAGAGGATGGAGGCGAGGCCGCGCGGGCCGAACCAGCCGACGAACGTCACGGTGGCCGGCCGCAGCCCCGACCCGGCCAGGCTCAGGGCGACAGGCGCCATGCGCGCGACGCTGAGGCTCGAGAGGGCGTAGAGCCATGCCCGATGGTCCCAGTGCGGCAGCGCCGCGGGCACGAGAACGGCGCCGACGATGAGGAAGACGACCAGCGTGAGCAGCTGCCCCTCCGCCTCGCCGAACTCGTGGACGCGCGCGCAGACCGCGCGCTCGGTGTTGCCGAGGGTCAGGCCGGCGACGAAGGCGGCGATGAAGCCGTTGCCGCCCACGAGCTCGGCGCCCGCGAAGGCCAGGCCCGCGAGGCCGAGGACCGACAGCCGCTGGAAGGGCTCGTTCATCCAGCCCGCGCGAACCGACCGCGCGACGCCCCGACCGCCCAGGTAGCCCACGGCCGCCCCCGCCAGCGGGCCGAGCGTGACCTGCAGGACCGCGAAGGAGAGCCAGTGGGCGAGGCCGCCGTCGTCGCCCGCGGCCCCCGCGAAGGCGATGGCGACGAGCACGACGGGCAGGGCGATGCCGTCGTTGAGGCCGCTCTCGACGTTGAGGCCCTGGCGTATCCGCACCGGGACCAGCCGGCTGCTCACCACCGCCTGTCCGAGCGCGGCGTCGGTGGGCGCCAGGACCGCGCCCAGGAGCACCGCCTCCCAGGGCCCCAGCCCCGGCACGATCATCCCCGCCGCGAGGGCTCCCGCCGCGACCGTCAGGGGGAGGCCGATGCCCAGCAGCCGGGCCGGCAGGCTCCCTTCCAGACGGAGGTGCGCGAGGTCGATGCGCGCGGCGTCCGTGAAGAGCACGAGCACCAGGGTGAGCTCGGTGAGGCCGTCGAGCAAGTTGCTCCCGGAATCGAGCCAACCGAGCTGCCCCAACACGATCCCGAGCCCGAGGAAGACCATCGGCGGCGAGACGACTCCGCGCTCCATTCTCCGGGAGACGGCGCCGAAGGCGACGAGGGCCACCGCGAACGACGCGAGAAGGGCGGGTTCCATCGAGGGCTGGGGGTGCCTTCATTATGGCGCGGTGGGCGTCGATCGCGATTCGTTGATCCCTCCAGGCTTGGAGGCGCGAAGACGGGGGGAGGCGGATAACCTGCGGCCGAGACTGGAGGGGGAACGCCATGCGCGACCTCGACTGGGTGGCGGCGGCCCTGAACGACCCGCGGCTGGCGGCGGCTCGGCTGACCCTGGAGGGGCCCACCGACGCGACGAGCCCCGAGGGCTACAACCGCCAAAGGCTGGCTGTTCGACTCGCTGGCGGCGCTCCGCGAGCTGTGATGCCGTGTGCACTGCCCGCGCAATCGAAGCCAACCGGCTCGCCGAGATCGTCGACGTCGCACACTTGGTCGGCATGCGGAGCGACGTAGCCCACGCCATGCGGACGTTCGCTGCCTACGAGGCACGGGCCGGATTCCGCATCTTCGACCCGGACATCCGCCGTGCGTACCAGCCGCACCATCGCGCCTACACCGCTGCGTGGCGGGCTCGACAGCGGGCGGCCGGGCTGTGTGTGGGTTGCGGCGGGGCCCGCGCTGATGGTCCCGATTGCCGGGCCCGGGGCGACGTTCGCCGACGCAAGTGCCTACGCTTGCCCAGGCTGCGATGAGCGGCTGCCAGAGCGACGTGGTGCCCGCACCATGTGGTTCGACCCGGACGGCAAAGCACCCATCCCTCCGTTCCCCCTGGGAGCGGGGGAGCCACACGATCCTGTTGCTTTGTCGTAGGACTGGAGGGGTCGTCCGTGTGGGTTTCCCCGCACTGGCGACCCGGTCCGCTGGTGACACCGTGGTGACAAACCCGGTCTATCCCGATCCTCGGAATCGCCGTAAGTTGTTGATTCTATTGGTGAGCCGCCAGGGACTCGAACCCCGAACCCGCAGATTAAGAGTCTGCTCAGCGTGAGGTGCACGGGGTTGCGGATCCTTGCGGCGAATATCCCGTAAATGCCTGTATAATAGCCGCATACGCTTTCGTCCGGGTGCGTTGGCATGCATCGGATTGCGCTTGTATTCTGTCGGTGTGCTGACTCATTGCTGACTTGGGACGAAGGGAGCACCTCCGATGCCGACCAAGAATCTGACCGTGAAGATGATACGAGACGAGAAGCCAGGCACGCAACCGCGGCTGCTGTGGGACAAGCAGGTGCGAGGGCTCGGGCTGAGGATCACCCCGAAGGGCGTGAAGTCGTACTTCCTCAACTACCGCGTCGATGGCCGCGAGCGGCGGATGACCATCGGACGGTGCGCCGAGCTGTCCCTGGAGGAAGCCCGGGAACGGGCGGGCCGGGAGTTGGTAGCGATCCGGGCGGGCGAGGCCGATCCTCTGGAGCGCCGCCGCGAGAGGCGCAGAGCGCCCGCCGTACGGGAGGGGCTGGATCGGTTCTTCGATGAATGGGCGCCGGAGCGGCAGCGGATTGGCCGCCTCAAGGCCAGCACCGTGCGGGAGTACCGCAAGCACGCTGGCCGCTACGTCGGTCCCGCTCTGGGGGCGTTGAAGGTCGCCAGCGTGACCGGGCGCCACGTCGAGCGAATGGCCGACGGCTTGCCGCGGACGCAGCGCAATCGGCTTCTCGCGTTCACGTCGCGGCTCTTCCGTCTGTTCGAGTCGTGGGGGTGGCGGGAGCAGAACACGAACCCTGCCCGCGGCGTCGAGCGAGCACGCGAGACGCCACGTGACCGTACTCTCGCGCCGTCTGAGCTGTACGTGCTGTCAGCGGCGCTCGATTCGCTGGCCGACCGGCATCCAGCGTCGGTTGCCGCGATCCGGTTCGCCGCCGTCACGGGGCTGCGCATCGGGGAAGTGCTCGCGATCAGGTGGACCGACGTGGACGTTGAGCAGGCACGACTGACTATACCGGAGGGGAAGAGCGGGCGGCGACAGCACGATCTCCCGATTCCCGCGCTCGACGTGTTAGGCGGCATCCTTCGCATCAACGACGAGTGGGCCTTCTCGACGGGGCGTTCGCATGTGACCTACCGGCACGTGCGAACCGTGTTTGCGGAGGCGGTGAAGGTCGCGGGGCTGGGCGATGTTCGACTCCATGATCTGCGTCGAAGTGTCATGACGCGGGCCGCGGCAGCTGGCGTTGGAACGCACGTGTTGCGGGACCTGCTGGGCCATCTCACGACAGCCATGGCTGACCGGTACATCCGGGCGGTGGGGTCACCAGTCCGAGACGCGCGGGAGGCGGTCGGCGCCGAAATGGCGGCAGCTATGGCCGGGAAGGGCGCTCGGGATGACGGCGATTTGCCAGCTCGTGGGGTGCCTGGTCCGAGGCGAGCGGGTGCCGGGGCGCACGACGGTCCGGCAGTCTGATGCACGTTGGCGGGGGGACGCCGACGTCGTGAGGGGGGAGCGGTTGCGTGAGGGGGGGGCGAGTGGCTGCGGCCGATCTGCACGAGGCCTACCAAGGCCAGCTACGAGCGAGTCTCGTTCCGCCTTGGGAGCCGGGTCTCGATCCCGGGGGGACGCGCTCGATGCTGCAGGCCTCGGTCACCTTGCCGGCTGGCGACCTGGACGAGCCGGACGACGGTCGCGTCCTGGTCTGGAGTGATCTCCCTTGGGGGACTGGATGGGCCTCGGGTCCTTCGGGAGATCATTCGACAGCGTCCAGGAGATGGACGAGGAGCTGCTCGGGGCTTGGCGCTGGGAGGTCAGCGAGGACGACACGGTGGTGGTCCTGGGTGACGTCGCCGTGCCGGTCCTTGAGGGCAAGCGGGTCAAGCCGGTGGCGAAAACTCCCCGGGTGGAAGGTCCTGGTGTTCGGGAACCACGACCAGAACGGCCGGGGCGGTGTCGTCACCGACCCGTTCGACGAGGCGCACCTGGCGCTGGCCGCGGCCGGCGACCCGCCGCTGGTCTTGACCCACCTGCCCCTCGAGGAGGTTCCCGAGGGCGCGGTGAATCTCCACGGCCGCATTCACCGGCACCGGCTCCCGGGTCGGCGCATCAACGTGAGCGTCGAGCAGCTGGAGTACCGGCCGTGGCCGTTGACGGCGCTCCGCCGTCTCGCCGGGCGTCTGGTCCGGAGGCCGACGCTCTATCCAGCTGAGCTACGGGCGCGTCCTTTGGAATCAATAACTTACGGAACCGCCGAAAACTCTGCCAGCCGTTTCTGCCAGCCGAATCGCGTGCGGGACCGGCGCTGGCGCCCGATCCGCGCGCTCCGGACGTGCGATCGCCACGTCGTGCTTCTGCAACTGCGGCGGGGCGTAGATCATCGTCGCCTCGGGGGCCGTACCTCGCCGGCCGCTTCGAACTCATCACCGACGAGGGGCTGGCGGGCAGCCGCGCCCATACCGACGGACGCGACAAGAAACGGCGTCGGCTCGTCGAGACAGGCGTCGTCCGGCTGCAGACCGACCATCTGCGCTGGCCGCATGCCGGCCAGTGCGTGAGTCGTAAGCGTACTACGGTTCGGGACCCCCGCGTCAATGCGCCGGCACGTTCGCGAGGTGGCCGCGGGTCGAGACCAGCATGGCCGTGGCTGTAGCGTCAACCGGACGAGATCGACGACGACCGCGGTAGCCCCTGATCTCCGGCCGGCCGGCCGGAGATCAGGTTCGTCAGCGAGGCGAACCTGGGAAGCAGGACATGGCGGCCGGCATCGCGCCGCATGGTCGCGAGCGGCCCGGCCGGATCGGGTCGCGAGCGGAACGAGAAGGGGCCTTTCCGAGGACCTCGAGCAGGGCGACCGAAGCTCGGGGCGGCGGGGTCGGAGTTGTAACCTCGGACGGTAGCCGTGGCGAGTTCCGCGCGACTGCCGGCACTGTGTACCCATCGAGCAAGCTGAAGGGCTCGACGGGCGGCGGGCGGCGGGCGTCGAACCCGTTCGGGATTTCGACGAAAAGCCAGGAAGCCCCGTATTTGTTGGGGAAGTCGGCGGTCTGTAGGGGTCGGAACGGGTCAGCAAACGCCTGGCAGAACGCGAAACGGCTGGCAGACGGCTGGCAGTGGGCAGCCAACGCGATACGCCCCGAGGCGGAACGCGGCCAGAGACCTTCCCGTTCACGGTGCCGCCGTAGTCAGCGAGCGCTCTTCCGCGCGGTGGGTCCGAGGGTCCAGCCGCAAGCCGTGCCGTGGATCTCGACATCGCCGTACACGGCGGCGTTGGCGCGGTGCCACGTGCCGGGGCGATCGGGCCGAACCTCGGGCACCGTTCGAGCCGACGCGGTGTGCTCGCGTACCATAGCGTGGTGCGCGACACAACCTCCGAGGCAGGCGCGGTCTACGGCCGGAAGACCATCCAGCAACTGGCACGCGTCCTGGATGTCGACGTGCGTGACGTGACCAAGGCGGCGCGGCGAGTGCTGGGCCTGGAGTCCGGTCGGGCGCGTGATCGCCAGTTTACGCTGTCCTCCAACCAGTGCCGGCAGGTCGCCGACGCGCTCGGGAAGCGCCCACAGCCGTCACTCCTTGGAGTGCTCGAAGGCGATGACGTCTCCCAACCCGAACGACATGGTGGAGCCGCGTTGCGATTCCGGCGGGATCGTCCGGCCGATCCGGCGGACCTGACGCTTCCGGAGATGCGTCACCGGCTCGAAATGCACCCGGATGTCTCGGAACGCCTACGCGAGTGGAAACACCTCTACAAGCGCCTCGGCATCGTGCTCCAGCATCTTGCGGCGCACGGCCGATCGACGGTGGTCAAGGGATGCAGGGACGCCAACCGCGGTTGGCGTCGATCACCGCTGGGCGGCAACAACGGCATGCAGTACTACCTGTGGTGGGCGCCGAACGGTAGCCCGGCGGCCCGGACGCTCGACCTGCCGGGTCACGCCATCCTGGTGAGGGACGTCAGACATCACGACGACCACTCCCCGCTCTCGGCGGGTGCGGTTGGTGACTACCTGCACCTGACGACGTCCGACGAGTTGATCGAGGATATCGCCGGCAGCCCCTGGACGGACGAGCAGATCGACTTCGTCGACGACGACAGCCCGGTCCGCCTCATCCTGGGCCGCCCGGGATCCGGCAAGACGACGGTGCTCTGGAAGGCGGTGGAGGCCCGGAGCAACGAGCGCGCGCTGTATCTCACGTGGTCGCGTGCCCTCACGCAGCACGCCGAGGAGCGTTTCGCATCTTTCGCGCCGGTCGACGTCGAGGTGATCGCCCGCGACTTCACGACGTTCCTCGGCGAGGTCTGCGGCGCCGACGTCACGAGACAACCGCTGGGGGCCAGCCGCGCGCAGTTCGACGAGGTGCTCACCCGGCTCGGGCGCGACGCGGGGCCGTGGGCCCGACGGCCGCATGCGCTCCACGCCGAGCTGCGCGGCATCTTCTTCGGCCGGGCGGTTCCGGGCGACGACGAATGCGCTACCGATCACGGTATCGCCCGTCTGAACGATGAGGCGTACGCCGCTCTGAGGGACGACTACGGCGGAGTCGGCGAGAGGGCTGCCAAGTCTCTGTTGAGAGTTGCCCAGCCCTTCGTGCGAGACCGCGCGCGGGTCCGGGAGGTCTTTCCCGAACTCGTCGCCGCAACACAGGCCATCGAACGGCTGCGCCGCGACGAGGTGCCGGAGGGATTCGAGCGATTCGACCGTGTCGTCGTCGACGAGGTCCAGGACCTGACGCTGCTCGAGACCGCGGTCGTGGTGGAGCTCTGCCGCGCCATCGCCCGCGCCCGCGGGCGCGCTCCGTGGCTGCTGATGGCGGGCGACTCCGGACAGACCGTGAGGCCCACCGGGTTCGAGTGGGGGCCGCTCAACGACCTGCTCGTCCGCCGGGTACGGCGGCCGGAGGAGTTTCACCTCGAGGACCACCTGCGGTGTCCCAGCCGGATCGCCGAGGTCATCGAGCGGGCGTCCCAACGCTACACTGCGGTCGAGAAGGAGGTCCGTCCGACCAGGCAGCGGCGCCAGCGGGGGGGGACAGCATGTCGACGCGCAGCTCGTCCACGTGCATCTCTCCGAACGCTCCGAGGCGGTCCGGCTGCTCGAGCGCCTCGACGAGGCGGACGACGTGGTCGTCGTTTCACCGCGGAACGACCCTCCCGATTGGGTGCCGGCGGAGTTGCGGGGCATGGTGCTCAGCCCGGCGGACGCCAAGGGGCTGGAGTACCAGTCGGTCTGCGTGCTCGATCCGGGCCGTCTACTCTCCACCTTGGCGCCGGAGAACATGCCGTACGGGACCGACGCGGACCTCGAGCAGCCGGCGCGCCGGACGTCGATCGACCACCTGCGGGTGACGCTGAGTCGGGCGACGGAGACGCTGGTGTTCGTGGACGTCGAGGCCGACGACGGCGACCTGAACGAGAGCCGGGAGTTGCTCGGGGATGCCGCGCCGTACAGCGCGGACGATCTGCTCGACCATCTGGCTCATTCCGATGCGTCGGCTGAAGAGCGGGTGCTGGCGCGGACGAACGACGCCAGGGAGCTGATCGACTCGGCACCGCGCAGGGCTTGGCAGCGAGCGTGTCAGGCCGTGCGCCTGCTCGGGGACCCGGATCTGCCGAACGGGGTGTCGGACCGCGCGGTCCGCGCCGAAGCCCGCACCGCCCTGCTGGCTGGCGACCGCCGCGCGCCTCCTCGTCGACGGCGTCCCCGAGGGAGTGCCGGACCGGGACGTGATCAGGATGGCCGGTGCGGTCATCGCCGAGCGGGAGGACCTGCAGTTGGCCGACCCCGTGTCCGCTGTACGTGAAGCCGACACCGGCGGATCCTCGGATGTGGAGGGTGGCCCCGATATCCACACGGCGCCATACCCGGTGCTGGCGAAGCACGAGTCACGGGCACTTCAGGCGCTGGAAGTCTGGTCGAGCAACCGGACGACCCGGCCGTTCGCCTTGCTGGAGGCGGCCCGCCGACTCGTTGCGTTGCCAGGGGGCGGCGGTGACTGGCTGCGAGCCGCTCTGCCGTCGGCGACGCAGGCGTTGCGCGACGGGCTGAACGCAGGCGCCGTGGACCCCGAATCAGCGGTCGTCTTCGCCGGCGCCGACGTCGAAGGCTGGTTGCGGCTGACGGGCTATGCGGGGGATGCGAGCGGCGGGGCCCGCGTGCTGCGCGGCAAGGCGTTCGACGCGTTGCTGAAGGGCGGCGGTGCGGAGGAATCGCGGCCCGAGCGCCGGGAGCGGCTGGCCAAGGCCGAGTCGGTGCTGGAGTCGATAGCACCCGATCTGGTTCGGCTCGGCCGGCTACGCGAGGCCCAGCAACGGGCCGACGACGCTGTCGACGCGTACGAGCGCGCGGGCAAGAGAAAGGACGTCTTGCGGGTGTTGCGGAACTCCGGCGCGTGGGAGCGTGCGGTCGGGTTGGCCGATGGCGAGATCCGGGCCGACCTGGACTGGTTGCTCAAGCTGAAGGCCCTCGTCGAACGACGACCGCCGCAACAGAACCGGCGTTTGCGCAACGGCGAGCGCAACCGCCTCGAGAGGCTGCTCGACGAGATCCAGAAGCGGCCGCCGCGGAAGGCCGGAGAGAATAGCTGACCCTTGGTTTCCACCACGTCACGAAGGGCCGGTAGAGTCGACAGTTGCCCGGTAGCGGCGGTCGGGTGGGGGATCTTACCACTGCAGACGTTCGATCGACGTCGTGACGTTCCGGCGGGGTGAGCGCAAGGACCGGTGCACGCAGAAGTACATGGGACACGTGCGAAGGCGTTCTCTTCATAGGCAAGGCTCAGAAGAGAGCGCGGGTGCAGCGCACCGAGTGCCATCCCGACCCGGCCACTGGCAACACCTATTTGTGGATGGGCGCCTCAACGGCGATGGTCAACCTCTACTACAAACAGGTTTCCCCCGGAGCCCCCTCGCCCATATGGCCCGTGTTATTGGCAGAATGGTGGTGACCGAGGGGCCGAGGGAACCTGTTGACAGCCTAACTTAACAACTAACTGACAGCCTACCTTCGTGAATCCCGGTGGAGCGCACAAGTGCTTTTCGGCGCCCGGAGTGTGGAGCCCGGGATGACTCCTGTGTGGGCTCATTACACCTTGATGGCGACGTGGAGCGAATGCGTGGTACGGCACCGGGTCTGGATATGTCGTAACCCCCTTTATGGGACAGCCTAGCCGCACCACACTGGATCTTGCTTTTTGAACTATCGTTCACTAACATGTCGAAAGACATGTGCTCTAGAAATCGTCCCAAGTCCAACACCGAGAGCAGGTTGACCCCGAACGGCCGGGGCCCCGCGAGGGAGCGGCCCGGATCGGCTCCGGCGAGGACCGCGGCGAGGCCTCCAAGGGCCTCGAGGACGGGGGTTCGGAGATTCTTCGCCTCCGGAACGCCCGCCTCGGCCGCGGCGGAGCCGGGCGGGTCCGGAGGTCCGCCGGCCGCCGTCGACGAGCTCGTCGCGCCCCTCGGTCGCCCGAGCCGCGCCGCCGGCGTCATGGCCGTCGAAGTCGCCGCGGCCGCGCCCGCCGCCGGCGTCGACACGGAGGCCTCTAGCCGCCCCGGAACCGCCGTCGCCGGCCGCGGTGTCGAGCCGGACGCACAACCGGCCAGGCACGTCCACAGGCGCGTCGTACAGCCGGTCGACGTCCTGGCCCACATCGCCCCCGCGAACCCGTCCACGCCTCCAGCCGGCCCGGCGGCCACCTGGCGCTGAGGACCTGCACCGTGCCCGCGAAGCCCCGGTGGCTCCTCGCCATCCCCGACGCCATCAGCCAGCTCGAGCAGCTCGACCGGGACCTGCTCACGCGCCGCGACATCGAGCGGCTCTTCGGCGTCGGCAAGGTGCGCGCCGCCGCCCTCATGAAGACCTTCGGGGCCGAGCTCGTCGGCAACCAGAGGACCCTGCCGCGGACCAGGCTCCTGCAGCAGCTCAAGAAGCACCGGGGCCGGGCCGCGTTCCGCGTCGAGGAGGAGAGACGCGCGCGGCTGGTCGCCGACCTCCAGCAGGCCCGGCTGACCGGGTACAGGTTCAAGGTGCCCGCCGAGACCATGAGCGCGAAGCTGTCCAATCTGCCCGATGGGGTGTCGGTCGAGCGCGGCCGGATCGAGGTGCGGTTCGACGGGGCGGAGAACGCCCTGGCGCGGCTCTACGCGCTGGCCCAAGCGCTCGGGAACGATTTGGCACGGTTCCAGGCGCTCGTCGGTCGTTGAGCCGGCGGGGGAGAGGTGGTGACGGAAATGACGACCGAGGCTCTGGTGCCGGCGGCCGCGGAGCCGGCCATCACGACGGGCGGGGGAGGAGAGATCGTCCTGCCGCAGGTGATCGTCGACGCGGGGCCGTCGGCGGTGGCGCGGTTTCTGGAGTTCTTCGCCGGAAGGATCGCGAACGCGAGGACGCGGGCGGCGTACGGCCGGGCGGTGGGGCAATTCCTGGGGTGGTGCGAGGCGCGCCGCCTCGGGCTCCGCGACGTCTCGCCGCTCCACGTGGCCGCCTACATCCGGACCCACCCCGGGTCGGCCCCCACGGTGAAGCAGCACCTCGCCGCGATCCGCATGCTCGGCGACTGGCTCGTCGTCACCCAAGTTCTCCCGTCGAACCCTGCCGCCGCGGTGCGGGGGCCGAAGCACGTCGTCACGAAGGGCGCGACGCCGGTCCTCTCGCCGGCGGAGGCGAGGAAGCTCCTCGCGTCGATCGACACGGACGCCCTGGCCGGGCTCCGGGACCGGGCGCTGCTGTCGGTCATGCTCTACAGCTTCGCGCGGGTGAGCGCGGTCCTCGGGATGCGGCGGCAGGACTATTTCGAGCAGGGGAGCCGGGGCTGGTTGAGGCTCCACGAGAAGGGCGGGAAACGGCACGACGTTCCGGCCCACCACCGGGCGGCTGCGGCCCTCGACGCTTACGTCGAGGCGGGCGGGCTTGAGGAGCCGAAGGCGGCGCTCTTCCAGAGCATGGACCCGGCTGGGCGCCGGCTGACGGGCCGGCAGCTCGAGCGGCGACTGGTCCTCGCGATGATCAAGCGGCGCGCGGCGGCCACGGGGCTGCCGCCCTCGACGTGCTGCCACACGTTCCGGGCGACGGGAATCACGGCATACCTGTCGAACGGTGGGACGCTGGAGCACGCGCAGCAGATCGCGGGGCACGCGTCCCCGAAAACGACGAAGCTCTACGACCGGACGGCGGACACAGTGACGGTCGACGAGATCGAGCGCATCGTGATCTGAGCCTCACCGTCGGCCGCCGTTGTTGGCGGCTCAGGAGATTTCTGCGTGGGTGCGTTCTGGGTCGCTTGCGACATGGAGAGCGGTGGGGGGAACGCCTCGTGGCCGGTCGTCGCGGAGGCCGCAGGCCAAAGACGCTGCCCGCCCGCATCGTCGTCAGGGGCCATCTGGACGAGCGTGCGCGGAGCCGGTGTCAAGGGCGTCAGCCCCGCGGAGCGGGGGCCGGAGCGAAGCGAGGACCCTTGACCCCGGGGAGCAGACGCGGATGCTGAATGGTCCGACGATGCCCATCTGGACAGCGGCGCACTACTAGCGACTCCGTGCTAGCATCGTCCAGATGCGGCGGCCGTTCGCGACGGCCGCGAATCCGCTCGGCCGCGAGCCGGGACTGCAGCGCGCTTATGCCGCAACGCTGGTGCCGCCAGTCGGGGGACGGACGAGGCGGCAGCCGGGCGCCGTGGACTGCGAGATCAGCCGGCTGGCGGGCGACCGCTACCCACGAGTCTCCTTCCAGGAGAGCGCTCTGATGCCCTGTTTGTTGAAGCCTAGCAGCACCGGCAACGAGGATTTCCTCGTTGTCACCGGGCAAACGGTTACCATCGCGCTCACCGGGTCGAATGCGAAGATCCTGCACATCCGGTACGGGAGCGACGAGATCGATCGCAAGCCACCGTACCAGTTCACGTCCGAGAGCGGGCCCAAGATTCTCACCGTGCTGGCCGAAGCCTCGAAACCGGGTGCTGTCCTCCACCTCGAGGAGGTGTGCTCGGATGGGAGCAGGCAGAAGCTAAAACGCTTCTACTACGACCCGATGTCGCCCGCACGCGGTTACATCATCCGCGGGAAACAGGACGTATAGGGGAGGCGCTCAATGGTGAACCGCGTTCTCCTCGCGGGAGCCGTCTGGCTCGCGTGCGTCCCCGCCGTCCTCGGGCAGACGGAGGCGGTAGACCGCTACGTGGAGGCGATACCGGACTTGCGCCGCAAGGTCGAGACCGGCACCCTGACCCAGTCTGACATCAATGACTTGTTACCGCTTGTTACCGCTCGGGCAGGCCGGGCGCTTCGTGGCGTATGTGCGGGATTCCCGACGGGACTTCCGGTCACTCACCGCCTCCCTGGACGGCCTGCGCCTGAACAAGCTCGTCGGCAGCGGCGCCGGGGGCGCCTCGCTGGTGTCGAGGGTGGCGGTGCCGGCGGTGATCGGGGCGGGAATAGAGTACGGCGGCATCCTCCGGAACACGAACGCGGCCGTGACCACCCTGCGAGCCAACGCGCTCGGGCTGTCGAACGCCGTCGCCGGAACCAGCCAGTTCTGTTTCGAGCTGAACCGGGCCGAATGTGACGCCTCGGCTCGTTGGCTTCGCCGGTTTTCGGGCTCGGTTGCGTTCGAGCCGGGCATGGCAGGGACGAACGCGGTTCCAGACTCCGTCCCGGTCAGCGACCTGATCGGCGGCGAGTACCGGATTTTCTCGTGGGGGTTCCGGGTCGATCTGACCAGCGGCAACAACCTCGACGACCCACGATACTTGGACGGCTGGAACGAAGAAATCCGGCAGCTCGGGTCTTCGCCCGAGGCGACGGCGTTAACAGAGGCGATCAACGACTTCTTTGGCAGCAGCGGATTGGACGAAGTGTATATCCCTTGGCGCAGGGCCTCGTACGCGCTGCTCC
Organism: Vicinamibacterales bacterium; assembly: GCA_965207675.1. Taxonomy (GTDB): domain Bacteria; phylum Acidobacteriota; class Vicinamibacteria; order Vicinamibacterales; family UBA8438; genus JAJEEA01. Next base: position 546,127 of record CBDBMY010000008.1, on the reverse strand, counting down.
AAGGCACCACAGACTTCCAGGAGTTCAAGATCCGTTTGGTCGAGCGACTCGATTCGCTCGTCGTGTTGCTCCGCGAAGCACTCGGGTCCGATTTCGACACTCAACTCAGAACTCTGTATCGCGTTCACGCAAACTACTTCGCCGTCCGCGACGAGTTGCTCCGAACGCTTCAGTCGCGCAAAGCGAGCCTTGAGTACATGAACGAACGCCACGAGAACGAGCGGAAGGTCTCTGTCCTCCGCCTCATCTACTCCACCCAGCCAACGGCGGCCCCGGTGGTCTTGACGCTCAACGTCGCCGGAAGCTGGTACAGCTCGTCCGGTCTGCAACCGACGACGAGCCCTTTCAGGAGCGTCCAGATCGCAGGCCAGCTCGACCGGAGACTCCATGCCTTGCCGGATGGTCGCCACGTCGTACTGACGCTGGCCGCCTACTACGAGTGGAGAAACGACGTCAACGGGGTTTCTGCGGACACCAATGGTGTCGGGACCGGTGTGACGTTACCGGACGAGGCATCGACGCTACTGGCTCCGAAGGGGCACCACGGCATCATTCAGGGCAAAGTGACGTTGCCGCTCGGCGACACGGTGCGCGTACCGTTGTCGATGACCTGGGCGAGTCGGTCGGAACTGGTCGCGGAGGCGGAGGTACGAGGCCAGATTGGTCTGACACTTGACCTCGACGGCCTGTTCCAGTAGCCTGATGCCATGCCAGATATCGTTCAGCTTGAGCGGTTCGCGTACACGCCGTTCGGCACCTTCGGGCGCCTCCACGTACCCGAGTTCCAGTGCTTCACGATCGAGCGACCGTGGCTGGACAACGCGCCCAAGGAATCGTGCATACCGGAAGGCGAGTACGAAATCCGGCTCGGCCAGTACAATCGCGGCGGCTATCCAGCGTACGAGATCGTAGGGGTGCCGGGTCGGACGCTCATCAAGATTCACATCGGGAACACGATGGACGATGTGCTTGGCTGCGTGGCACCCGGCAAGGCGCTCGGCTGGATCGAGCGCAAATGGGCCGTCACGAGGAGCGACAAGGCGTTCAAGGAGTTCATGGCCGCCATGGATGGCGCGGCCACGGCCCGGCTTCACATCGCGGCGTACACGGTCTGACGCGCTCGTCGGCGGGAAGCCAAGTCGATGACAGGACGCCGCAGGGGCGGGCTTCGTCTGACCGAGACGTGAACGCTGGGATGGTCTGCGGAGGCATTCTGGGGGTCTCGTTGGTTCCCGTTCAGAATGCGGGGTACAACGAGAGCCACACTGCGGGACACCCAACAGCGGAGCCTCCGGTTGCGCGACTGGCTCGTCAGCCAGGTTCGGGTTGGCCTCCAAGATCCACGTTCGGCTTCACGCCGCGAGTATGTCAGAAAGCCTCGAAGATCGACAATCTAATTGTTGGGCACTGTCCTTAGTAAAGTTAGAACCGAAGCGCACGCAGCTTGGCTTCCGCCTCAAGGAGGTTGGCCGAGGCGAGCTTATGTTCCGCTTGGGTCAAACCGAGTGCTTCCGCTAGTCTCTTAACTTCTGCCTTGAGAGCAATATGCGCCGGAGATCCAGCGGTCGCTGCTTGGAGCTCTGTTTCTGCGTTCTCCTTGTTAGTTGCTAGTTGCGCACTCTTTATCGCCAACGCTTCTGCGTCCGACTGTAGTTCATCGACTTGCGCTTGGCGCTCGCGGCGCTTTTTGACGATCGGAGATTCAAAAGACGCAATAGTAGCAGCGGCATTCGTAGCGGCGGTGCTAAGCACTCCTGACAGATCAATGTCAGGGAAAGTGTAGTTCTGGAAAAACGTTGTGCGCTCTTCTTGCACGATCTTCCGCGCCTCGCCAATGCTGCGCTTGAGGGCATCTGTAAACTCGTTTAAAAAGGGGCCGGCGCCGGCGTTTGGCGCGCTAGGCTGGCTTTGCTTGTCACGCGAGCGCCAGTCCGTCTCGATAGTGTAGATCTCGTTAACCAATTGGGAACGTGCGTTCCAGTAAGGAGATATAAATTTACGTTGAGTGATCCAGCTAGACATCGACCGATGTACGGCGTAGAATCCCGCCAGTAGTATCGGAATGCGTGCGCCGAGCGTTACTGCCGCGGATGGCTCGGCGTCGAATAGCTTAGGCGCTGAGTATACGAGTATTGGCACCAACCCCAGCAAGGCCATACTGATGGCAAAAAAGACAGCTTGGAGGAATTTTTCGGAGCGGACCTTTCTGTTGTACCAGCAAGCATTGACATGGACGCTGGCCACGTACTCGTGCAGTAGGGCCTCGTCAGCGAGGTTTGCGGGAGCTTCTAGATTGAGATTGGCAATAAACGTGTTATAGTACCGGCACTTCTTGTCGTGGAGTGCGTGACAGTGAAAGCGGATAATATGCTCAAATCCGTAAGCCCGTCGCGTCGGTGGTGTCATTGTTGCCATGAGAACCTCGGTTGCGGAGCCCGTCGCGGCCGTCGGAGGCGGAGCGCGGGTCCAATAAGCGGTATTCGGTTAACTGCCGGGCCGGTCCTGGGCATGGATGCGCCGGTGGGTCCGGCAACTGCAGCGCTCATCTTCCTGGTATGGGGTTAACGCCAAAGAGGCGGATGCGTCCCTCATCGTACAGCCGCCGGCAATCGGCCGCGTCGCGGCCGCGGTCGTTATCAAACAGGAAGGAGTCCATACCCGCGCCGTCAAAGCGAGGATCGGCACATTGGCCATCCTGCGCCCGGTTGCTCGCGTCGTCGCCGAAGTCGATGGCGCCGGAGCGGAGATCGACGCCGAACGGGCGGACATGACCTTCGTCGTGCAGCTGGCGACAATCGGCCGCGTCGTGGCCGCGATACTTGAGGAGCAGCACGGAGGCCACCCCGTCGCCCTCGAAGCGAATGTCGTCGCATTCGCCATCCCGCGCCCAGGCGGCGGTGTCGTCGCCGAAGTCAATGGAGAACCGACTCACGGGCCCGGTTGCGGCCGCAGCGTTCGGAGTGGCGGCCGTGCTCAACGTCCCCAGGCGATTCTGCGCCAAGGCGCGAAACAGGCCGTTCGGGAACACTTCGAGATACGCTTCGAAGTCGGCTGGATGCGTACTGTTCATGATCGACTGCCAGAACAGGTTTTCGGCCTCGGAAGTCCGTGGAGGCGCGGGCGGCTGGCCCGCGGGTTGCTGCGCCGGGTCGTTGGGGGCAGCACGGGCTGACACCGTCACCGCGAACAGGGCGAACGTCAACACAGCAACGACGAGGGGTGTGGCGAGCTTCATTTTCGAACACCTCCAAACAGCGGGGACTCGTACCCCGGGGTCGGATAAGCGGTCATACGTTAACTGCGGCATCAGGCTACTCCAGGGTCGTCGCAACGCGGAAGCCGGTGACGTGGTCCCGCCAGTCGGGGGGGGAAGTGGTCCCAAACCAGTTGGGAACGAACCCTCGGCCCGAGCCTATCCAACCGAATCCGTGCGCCACGCGGCGGCCACAGTCGCCCTCCCAGCAATCCGACGCCCACTCCCACACGTTCCCGAGCATGTCCGACAGACCCAAGGGGCTGGAGCCGTAGGTGCCGGCGGGGCAGGTGCCGGCGCGACCTGTCCGGTCTCGGTAGCATCCAGGCTGAGAATCTTCGGCCGCTCGCACCAATTCCGCCCAGGTCGGCAAGCGGTACGGCACGCCGGACGTCCGGCTCAGCCAGGAGAGATATACCTGGGCGTCGTCCAAGCTTGCGCATGTCACGGGATGGCGATCCGTCTGCGAAAAGCCCGGGTTGCGCCAGGAGCGTTCGCCATCGGTGCCGTCGGCGTAGGAGATGCCCGAACAGCCGGTGGCGGCACCGGCGCCGGTCGCCACCGCGAACGCCCGGTACTCTCCGAACGTCACTTCGTGGCGGCCCAGCGCGACAACGCTCCCCGGCAGCACGACCATTTCGGGGCACATCTCACAGTCCCGGAACACGTGGCCGGGCGGCCAACGGGCCGCGCGCTGCCGTTCGGCTTCGTCTCGGCGCCGTGCTGCTTCGGCGTCTCGGCGCGCCGCCGCCTCCTGCTCAAGCCGCACATCGGCGGAGTCGAGCAGTTCCAGCGCTTCGCGATAGAACTCGCCCTCCCGACCGCCGGCCGCCAAGTACTCGTTCAACCACGCGATGGCCGTCTCCGTGCGGCCGGCCGCGTAGGCCACCTGCGCGTACTCGAAGTTGAAGGCGTCCTGTAACACGAGGTCGTGCTCCTGCTGGAGCGCGAGGACCTCGTTCATTGCCTCGAGGGCGGCGACGGGGTCGCCGTCGCGGAGGAGCCGTTCCGCCCGCACGAGGTGGCGGTCAATCAGGATTTCGGGCGGCAGTTGGATGGTGCCCGTCGCGGGGGCGGCTGGCGCTGGATTGGCGTCGGTTTCCGCCGGCGTGGAAGCAGGTGGCGCCGCGGCTGATCGGCGAAGAAACTCCGCGTCGGCGTTGTTCAGGTACCCCGTCGGTGAAGCTCCCCGGGACTGCTGCCAATCGCGAATTGCGGCGCGCGTCCGCGGGCCGAACAAGCCGTCTGGTGTACCGGGGTCGAAGCCCTCGTTGCGGAGTCGCTGCTGAATCAGCCGCCGCGTGGGTCGGTCCAAAGCGAGTGACGCTTCAACTCTGGCCGGGTCCTCGGCAGCGGTTGCGGCCGTCTCCGGCTGCAGGTCGGTCCCGTCCGTCGCGGCGACCGCGACGGGCAGCGACACAACCACGGCAAGTGTCAGCACCGCAACGATGAGAGGTCCTGTAAGCTTCATCCCCGGGGCACCTCCAACAGGCCACGCCCCGCGTCTACCGCGAACGGGACCGACGCGGGCAGGAGCACGGTCGCCATCAGGGTTGCGCGCCAGCGCGCACCTCCGGTCGTCGGAGCAAGGTTCCGCGGGAATTGATGCGCTGCCGGATCTCGTACTCGCTACGTTCACCATCGCATTCTAGGACACGGAAACGTCCGTGTCGACACGCCATCGCCCATCCCGAAGCGTCGCGCGCCAGCCATTTACTAGTAATTTAATTGGGATGACATGGATTATATCGAGACAATACGGTAGAAATTTCCCAGCCTGTCTATAATTTCATAGGGAAAAAAAGCCCTGCCAACCTTGACGAAGCGCCGGATCGAAAGGCGTCGCCAGCGGTCCCCGGGTCTGCCAGCGGACGTCCCGGTCAGAGGCGGGTCGCCGACCGCGGACCGAAATGCCGGCAGAAGGGAGTGAGCGTCGTGTGGGTGACATGGCCTACCGGGGAGGCCTAGCAAAATGGTAGGCTCTAGGGTCCGCTAACGGATCTCCGCCGCGGCCGCAAGCCGAAGGGAGGGCACACAAGTGCCTGGGACGACCGGAAACGCATTCGAGCGCATCCTGGAGTCACTCTACGTCGCCATGCTCGACGATGCCCGCTGGCCTGCCGCCTCCGCTCTCATCGACGAAGGCTGCGGCCTGACCGCCAATGGCCTGCTGGTCGGTGAGGGCACGAAGGAGGATGTCCGGGTGTGCCCGCTCGGGCTCTACTACCGCGGGGAACCCCGCAAGGACCTGGAACGCGACTACCTGAAGAACTATCATCCCACCGACGAACGTGTGCCCCGCTTCCGGCGGCTGGCCGACGGTTGCCTGGTGCGCATCAGCGACCTCTACACGGACCAGGAGCTGAAAGCCTCGCCGACCTACAACGAGATGCTGCTCCGCACCGGCATGCGGAACGGCTTGAACGCGCGTCTTGAAGTGCTTGGCGGCTCCTACATCGCCTGGTGCCTGGGCGATCCCGTCGACTCGGACGGCTGGACAGCTTCCCGGATGACGATGATCGCGGAGCTGCTGCCCCATATCCGTCAGTTCATCGGCGTCCGGCAGGCGTTGATCCGCGCCGAGGCGAGGAACACGACGGCGGCCGCCCTGCTCGACAACGCGCGGATAGGCGTCGTCCACCTGGACTGGCGGGGACGCATCATGGAAGTCAATGACCGCGCTCGCCGCATCCTGCGGAACGGCGACGGGCTGGCGGACGGGAGCGGGATGCTGCGCACCCGCGCGCCCGCCGACCAGCCCCGTCTCGAACGGTTGCTCGGCGAGGCGCTGCCGACTTCGAGCGCCGCCCCGGTCAGCGGGTCGATGCTCCTCCGCCGCTCGCCGGTACTGCCGCCGTTCATGGTGCACGTGAAGCCCGTGCCCGTCCCTGAACCGGACTACGGGGCGCGGCACGCGGCGGCGGTGGTGCTGATTGTCGAGCCTGGACATCAGCTGACCGTCAGTGCCGACGTGGTGGCGAGGACGCTGGAGCTGACGCCGGCGGAGAGTCAGGTGGCGGTCTGGCTGGCGGAAGGGAAGAGCGTGCGCGACATGGCGGAGGCGACAGGGCACACGGAAGCTTCCATCCACTGGCATCTCCACCAGATCTACCGGAAGCAGTCCATCTCGCGGCAGGTGGACCTGGTGCGGTTGGTGCTTTCGCTCGCCGAGTTCGGATGACGACGCCGTCGGCAGCTTCAGATGCTCCGCACGCTGGGACGTCGAGGCGTCGCCGGCGGTGGCCGCGCTTGTGGGCCCGCCTTGCCGGCTACCCCGAGTCGAGCCCGGGGAACGGACGGCGGTTCCTCGCCGGCTACCGGCAAGGCGCGGCCGCGGACCGCGGCGGGGATGCAGCAAGAGCGAGGTGAGCGCGCTGCGCTGGTACCCGACGTCGCCGATGCGGCCGCCGGCGTCGAGGTCGAACGCCGAACCGTGACGGCGGGGCGGACGGCGCGTCCGCGCCGATGCCCCGGGCAGATCCCCCGAGGTCTGTCGGCCGACAGTCACCGATCTCGGCGCGCCGCCTGGGCGCCCGAGACCGCGCGCCGCCGGGCGGTGTGACCGTCGAGCTCGCCGCGGTCCGCGCCCGCCGGCCCGCGAGACGGAGGCCTCCATCCGGCCCGATTGCTGTGCCTGGCTCGGTTCCCGACCGCGAGCCGGACGGGCACCGGCCAGGTCGACTTCCCGGCCGACGTCGCCCTCGAGCCCGTTCTTTGCCGCCGCCCGGGCCGGGCCGAAGGTCATGCATCAGCATCGCCGCCCTCGGTTACGCAGGTACTTCCAGGACCGGCGACTTCCTTCAGCGAGCGCTCGACCCACAGCTGGGGCGGCGACCAAACCACGAAGCTGGCGCCGGCTGACGGGGACGAATCGTTGACGCGGCTGGGTGGTCCTGGTCCTTGATCCGGTGGCTTCGTCAACGGCGGCAGGGCAGTTTTGCTAATGAACTACAGAATGAGCATGAACGTTGCCCCTGTTATCTTGGTCAATCCCAGGTAATCCCAATGAAACTACTAGCAAACGGTGAGCGTGCGGCGCTTCGGGATGGGCGATGGAGTGTCGACACGGACTGTCTCCGTGTCCTAGACTGCCGATGATGAGCGCCGGGACTGGAGGCCCTGCCCAACGGGTCCATAACCCTTAGACCGCCGTAGACCAGCGTGGTGAGGATACGCGCGTCGATTGAGAGGATCAGGATGTTCCGATGGAGAAGACGGGCACCAAGAGAAGGCAGGAAGCTGCCCGGATTGGAACGCAACCAACCGACGACCGGAGGTGCGCGCGCAACCCTGACGGTGGGCTGATCTCCTGTCCGGCGCGCGAGGGGAACTGATTCTCGGGAAGCGGAGGGCGCCTTCGATGGAGAGTTACGACCGGGTACTGGTTGCGGGTGGGGCGGCAGCGATACTCTTTGCGGCTCGACTTTCAAGAGAGGAGGGCTGGTTGAGAGGAGTAGGCATCTTTCGCGGCGCTGGCCGAGTGCGAGCGTGAGTTGAATCGCGAGCGCACCCTGGCCGGGTTCGAGAGGGACTGCCGCCCGTACGGTGGACGGACCCCGTTCTGACACCAGCGGTGGACTACGAGACGGCGAGAGCGTCGGCCGAGCGTGCGAAGTTGATGGTTCGGCCCCGGGGAGGTAGCGATCTGGCGTTGGCAGACGCTTTGGTCGCGGTTCGGCAGACGTCGGCAGCGGGGCAGCCGAGCGTTCCGGCAACGGGAGCCGCCGGCTCGACCGCTTTCGCCGTGGCTTACTGCCTCGTCCTGTTCGGCGCCGCGGCGGCGGCGCAGGACGACGCCGGCTCGATCTGGGGCGTCGTCGACGACGAGCTCGGCGGGCTGCTGCCCGGGGTGACGGTGACCGTCCGGCATGCCGCGACCGGCTTGACGCGCAGCGCCGTGACCGGCGACGTCGGCAGCTACGAGATCGCGCGGCTGCCCGCGGGAGAATACGAGGTGACCGCCGTTCTCCCCGGGTTCCGCGGCGACCCCGCCGCGGCGACGGTGGCGGGGGCGGAGACGCTCGTCGACTTCACCCTGTCGATCGCACCGCTGGCCGAGACCGTCACCGTGACGCGGACTAGGCAGGGCCTCGACGACGTGGCCAACGCGGTGGCGGTGCTGGGGCCGGAGGCGCTCGGCTTCACCGAGCGGAAGGCGTCGCTCGACGAGGTGCTGCGCGGCGTCCCGGGCCTGACCGTCCAGAACCGCCGCGACTACGGGCTGACCGGCGGCGTCGCCTTGAGCGTCCGCGCTCCGCCATCCGAGCCGAACCTCGGCATCCGCGGGCTCGCGGTCATCCAGGACGGGATACCGCTGACCACCACCGACGGGACCACCGAGCCGGGCAGCATCGACCTCGGGGCGGTGCGGCGCATCGAGGTCATCAAGGGGCCGAACTCGGTCCTCTACGGCAACGCCGCCGGCGGGGTGATCAACTTGGTCACCGAGATCGATCCGACGCGGCGGCTGACCATGCGACCCGACCTGCAGTGGGGCAGTCACGGCTACCGGCGGCAGCAGCTCCGGGTCGACGGCCGCAACGCCCGCGGCACGCGGTTCATGGGCAGCGTCAGCCGCTTCCGGACCGACGGCTGGCGGAACCACAGCCAGGCCGAGGTCCGCCAGGCCAACGTGGTCGTTCGGCAGACGCTCCCGACGGGGACCGAGCTGTCCCTCGTCTTCAACCACTACCACCTGCCGTTCGCCGCGAACCCGGCCTCGCTGACGGGGGTCGAGGCGGGCGACCCGCGGCTGACGGCGGCCGAGCTCGGCGGCCGGGTCCCGGACCCGCGGCAGGCCCGCCCCTTCCGGGGCGCGACCGTCGCCGAGCAGAACTGGGGCGAATCGGCGGTGCAGAGGCAGGGCGGGGCGACCCTCGAGCACCGCTTCCGGAACGCGCAGGTTCTGCGCGCCACCGTCTGGGCCTCCCGCCGGCGCGTCGACACCGGCCTCGGCATCCGCGCCCTCGACCTGAAGCGGCGCGGCGCCGGCCTGCGGTCGGAGTACCAGGGCTCGGCGGAGGTTGGTTCGGCCAGGCTCGAATGGACGGCCGGGGTGGACGCGTCGTCGAAGGACGAAGACCGGCTGGACTACCGCTTCCTGCCGCCGTACGTCGTCGGCGCCACCGCCCACCGAGGCTCCCTGAACTTCGATCAGCGGGAGCTGGTGGCGTCGGCGGCGCCGTTCGGCCAGGTGAGCGTCTCGCCCCACCCGCGGGTCACGCTGACCGCCGGGGCGCGCTACGACCACTACCGCTTCCGCGTGGTGGACCGGAAGCTCGACGAGGGCGATCAGTCGGGACACCGCACCATGAGCGCCCACAGCCCCACCCTCGGTATGACGGTGGCGGCGGCGCCGGGCCTCAACGTCTACGGCAACCTCGCGACCGCCTACGAGACGCCGATCACCGCCGAGCTCGCGCGGTCGCCGGGCAAGCGGGGCGGGTTCAACCTCGAGCTGGACCCGTCGCGGCTCCGCAGCCTCGAGCTCGGCGTGCGCGGGCTGATCGAGCCGGCGCGGCTGCGCTACGAGGTCGCCGCCTACCGTTCGCGCCTGCTGGACCGGATAGTGCCGATCCGGTCGGGCGAGTTCGGGCTCTACTACGGCAACGTCGGCGAGACCGCGCGCAACGGGCTCGAAGTGTCGCTGGGCTGGCGGCCGACGGCGCGCTTCGGGGCCGAGCTCGCCTACACCCGCCAGGACTTCGTGTTCCGCCGGTTCGTGCTCGAAGGGGTCGACTATTCGGGGAAGCGCGAGCCCGGCGCGCCGCCGCGCCGCCTGTTCGCGAGCGTCGACTACGCGGCGCCGTTCCGCCTGCAGGCGAGGGCCTCGGTGCGGTGGGTCGACGAGGTCTTCTTCACGAACGCCAACGAGGCGGGGGCGACCAACTGGGCCTACACGGTGGTCGACCTGCGCTTCGGGTGGGTCGGTCGGGTGGGCGGCGTCGACGTGCAACCCTTCGCGGGCATCGACAACCTGCTCGACGAGCGCTACAACGCGTCGGGCCTCACCAACGCGTTCCGCGGCCGCTACTACCGGCCCTCGCCCGGTCGGGAGATCTATGCCGGGTTCACCCTCGGCGGCGGGGTGCGGTAGGGAGGCGTGCGACGTTTCCATCGCTGTCCGTTCCCTACCTTCGTCTGAAGCCCCGCTTGGGTCCGATAAGGGGGGATTGGACTAAACCGCTTCGCGGTAGACGCTGAATCGACCGGCCGACCCTGAGGCAGCCAGCCAGATCATCCCACCGCTGCAGCCCGTTCTCCGTCTCGCCATACGCTGCTCTGCAGGTGCCCGGAATCCCCCGGGCCCTTCGCAAAGGAGCGTCTCATGACCTCTATATGGACGCCTCCCGGTAGGCAAGGCTCGATTCAGTGTTCTTGGGGAACAGGTTGCAGTTCTATATCCGGCCTGTTCGTGCAGGATCGACTCCTGCCGGCCCCGATGGAATCAGCCGACCCGCGCCTCATTCTCTTCAAAGGGTGTTCCCCCTCGGTTGTCATTCAGGCTTGGCGGGTCGCGGTCTGACCTGTTTGCCATCACACCTTGTCGTTACCTCGCGCAACCTTTCGGTGGCCACCTCCTCCGGTTTGCGGTCCACGCTCCTGCGCTGCCGCCTCAGGCGGACTGGACAGCAAGGCTCGGGTCGTACTCCCGGTCATGGACCAACAAGGCCCAGATCGTGCGCGCCGCCTTGTTCGCCAGCGCCACGGCCACGACATTCGGCGGGCGACGCCTGGCCAGCCGGAGCTGCCAGGCCGACGGGGTCTTGGTGTGGGTGAGCGTCGAGCGGGCGCCGTGGATCAGCAGAGTGCGCAGGTACGTGTCTCCCCGCTTCGAGATGCCCAGCATGCGCACCCTCCCCCCCGTGCCGCTGTGGCGAGGCACCAGACCGAGCCACGCGGCAAACTCGCGACCGGACCGGAACGCGGACGGATCGCCCATCGCCGCCACCGCCGCGGTCGCGCTCAGCACGCCGACACCCGGGATCGCCGCAATCCGCCGGCTGGCCGGGCTGCTCCGGTGCCACACCGCCAGTCGCCGCTCGATCACGCCGACCTCGGCATCCAACTGCGCCACGCGTGCCCACTGCTCCCGCAACGTCTCGACCACCATGGCCGGCAGCCGCTCCGAGACCCGGGCAAGCGCCGAGGCCATGTCCCGCCGCATCCCCGCGCGGCCGCGCGGCATGACCTCGCCGTACTCGGCCAATAGACCCCGCAGGCCGTTGATCTGCGCGGTGCGGAACTTCACCAGCTGCTGCCGCATCCGATGCAGCGCGAGAACCCCCTGCTGCTCCTCGCTCTTGACCGCCACCGTCTTGACGCCGGGCTGCTGAACCGCCGTCCAGATCGCCCGCGCATCGTGCGCATCGTTCTTGTTGCCGCTCACGAACGGCCGCACCATCTTCGCCGGCACCACACGGACCTCATGGCCCAACGCCTGGAGCCGTCGCGCCCAGTGCTGCGAGCCGCCACAGGCTTCCAGGCCCACCAGGCACGGCGCCCGATTGGCGAAGTGCTCCAGGAACTTCCCGCGGCTCAACCGCATGTCCACCATCTCGCCCGTCTCGAGGTCGACCCAGTGCAACTGAAACACCCGCTTCGCCGTGTCCACGCCGACGACGGTTCTGCTACCCTTCATCTCGGACCCCCCGGTTGCCTGGGAAGGCCTTGCGCCTTCCCCCTTGGGCGCTTTAGATGCCGTCGGCCCCGGGGGGTCCACTTCTGCCAAGGTGCCCGTGGAAATGGCGACCCGAACGGGACCACCGTGGCCATGTGAAGGGGACCACCCAGGTTTCTTCCAGACATCAGATTTCGGGCCCCTCCTGCCTGAGCGTTCCCGGGCTGTCGGGCGGGAGCTGCCAGGACCGTGCGCGCAGCCGGCGTCAAGGCCGTCAGCCCCGCGAAGCGGGGGCGGAGCGAAGCGAACGCGCCTTGACGTCGGCGAGCACACGGTCATGCTGATGGGCCCGACAGCCCGGGTCGGCATCAACGACGGCCTCCCTTCTTGCCGGATGCCGGCGCGTGGTTCTGCTTCGCGGCCGCCAACCGGAAGCTGCCGCCGGTTGGTCTGCAGGACGGCGTCGCGGTCGAGGTCCGGCTGCGCCTCGAACGAGAAGGCGTCCAGGGTCTTCAGCATCGGGAAGGGGGCGTCCTGGATGTGTCGCTGGATGCGGCGCTCCCGGCGTGCGGTCACCTCCAGATGCACCAGTTGCGCCAGGTAGTCGGCCGGCGCCTGACGCTGGCGGACGGCCTGCTCGGCCAGGGGCTGCCACTGCGCCGCGACCGTCGACAGACACCGCGCCTTCAGGTTGCCGGGGCTCGGCAATCGCGACGGCCATCAGCGAGCGCCCTCCACCAGCGCGTCGTACGCGGACAGCGTCGGGGCCGGCACCGCGATCCGCGCCAGCTCCGGTCTCACGCCCGTGACCGGCGGACACACCGTCGGCGGGGCGGCCTCCTGCTGCCGGAGGAGAAGCCGTACCGTCTCCAGGCGCGGCGAATGACGATCGAGGGCGGCCCTCACCGCACGCTCGACGGCCGCGCGGTCGGGTACGTCTCCATCAGCCGCAGCATCCGGACCCACCGGGGTCAGCCGCCAGTCGAGAAGCGCCGTCACCTCGGCCACGGCCCGGTGCTTGCGCTCCAGCGGCGGCAGCACGTGAAGCGCATCGATGTCCTTTTTCATGTTGCCGCCTACCCGCCCGGCATCAGAATCCGGGAGGCGTCCATTCCATTCTCTTCGCCAGCGCATGCTCGAAGACATGCAGGTGCGGCAGCTGTCGCCATCCACCCGGCGGACCTACGTCCAGACCATCGCGCGGTTCGCCCAGTACTTCCGTCGTTCCCCGGCTCGTCTCGGTCCGGCGCAGATCCGCGCCTACCAGGTCTACCTGGCCACCGAGCGTCGTCTTGCGCCGAGCTCGCTGGTCGTTGCCGTGTCGGCGCTCCGCTTCCTCTATCGGGTCACTCTCCGGAAGCGGTGGGCCATCGACGACATGATCCCCGCACCGAAGAAGCCGCGGTCCTTGCCGGTCGTGCTCAGCCCGGAAGAGGTGGCCCAGTTTCTCGACGGGGTGAAGGCCGCGAAGCATCGCGCCATCCTGACGACGTGCTACGCCGCCGGCCTGCGTATCTCCGAGGCCGTCCACCTCACGGTGTCCGCCATCGACAGCCAGCGGATGGTGCTGCGCATCGCGAAGGGCAAGGGGCAGAAAGGACCGCTACGTGATGCTGTCGCCCAAGCTGCTCGAGGTGCTGCGCGCTTGGTGGCAGGTGGAACGGCCCCGCCACTGGCTCTTTCCCGGCGAGCGCCCGGAGAAGCCGATCACGCGCGAAGCGGTCCACCGTGCCTGCCAGCGGGCCGACGTGCAGGTCTCACGAAGCCGGTTTCCGCCCACACGCTTCGCGGTCCATCTGCTGGAGGCGGGCACGGACCTGCGCACGATTCAGCTCCTGCTCGGCCATCGGAGCCTGCAGACCACGACGCGCTACCTGCTGATCGCCACCAGCACGGTCTGCTCGACCGCCAGTCCGCTGGACCTCCTGCCAAGGCCCGAACCGCAACGCGGCCCGGACGTCAACTGAGCGACGGTCGTGCCGCGCGCCGCGCTCACCGTGGCGGAGGTCTTCCGCCGCTGCGGCGACACCTTCCGGGCCCAGGCCGGGGTCGCCCTCTCCACGGCGCAACGCCGGGTGATGAGGCCATCGAGCAGTGCCGCACCGCCGCCCTCGGCGGCCACGTCGAGCAGTGCGACCGTTGCGGCCACCGCCGCGTCCGGTACAACTCCTGTCGCAACCGCCACTGCCCGACCTGTCAGTCGCTGGCCCGCGCCGCGTGGCTCGAACGGCGCCGGGCGGACCTGCTGCCCACCGAGTACTTCCACGTCGTCTTCACCGTCCCGCCGGCGGTCGCCGAGGTCGCCATCCAGAACAAGGCCGTCGTCTACGGCCTCCTCTTCCGGGCGGTCGCCGAAACGCTCCGCACGATCGCCGCCGACCCTCGCCACCTCGGCGCCGAGATCGGCTTCTTCGCCGTCCTCCACACCTGGGGCCAGACGCTCGTCCATCACCCGCATCTGCACTGCGTCATCCCGGGTGGGGGGCTCGCAACCGACGGCAGCGGGTGGGTTGCCTGCCGTCCCGGCTACTTCCTGCCAGTCCGGGTCCTGTCACGCTACTTCCGTCGGGTGCTCGTCTAGGCGCTGGAGGACGCGTTCGAGTCCGGACGGCTGCGTTTCGCCGGCCGGCAGCAGCCCCTCAACGACCCCCGGCGATTCGCCGAGCATCTCCGCCCCGCCCGCGAGGTCGAGTGGATGGTCTACGCGAAGCGGCCCTTCGCCGGTCCCGAACAGGTCCTCGACTACCTCGGGCGCTACACCCACCGCATCGCCATCAGCAACCAGCGCCTGTGCAGCCTCGACGACGGCTCCGTGCGCTTCCGCTACACCGACTACCGCCGGGCCGGCGCGTCCCGCCGGAAGACGATGACGCTGACCGCGACCGAGTTCATCCGGCGCATGCTCCTCCACGTGCTCCCGCCCGGCTTCCACCGCATTCGCTACTACGGCTTCCTCGCCAATTGCACCCGCCAGCAGAAGCTCGCCGAGTGCCGGCGGGTGCTGCACGCGTCGCCGCTGCCACCGGCAGAGTGTGCCGCCCCGGCCACCATCGACTATCGGGACCGTTACGAGGCGCTGACCGGCCGTTCGTTGCGGCGGTGTCCTCAGTGCCACGACGGGAACATGCAGACCGTTGACCACCTCGCCGGCGCCCGGGAGTGTCCGGCCATCCTGGATTCGTCGTGACGAGCCCCTCGGCACCTGCCAGGCACACTTCGCAGTTCCCGGGGGCTTCGGGCCGGTCGACTTGCATCTCCGACCCCCACCAGCATGATCTCCGGCGGCAACTGGGCGTGCGCGTGGCCGAGTCCCAGGAGGAACGCAACGAGAACGGTCCGGAGAGGTGTTCGCATGCCCGTCTCCGATTCCCGCGGGGGTTGGCGGAAGCGGCGGCTTGAGCCCCTGCGGGACGACACGCCCTGCGGGCAACCTCCCACCGCGATCGCACCTCGGGCCGGGGGGGTGCGTTACCGTTGGACGTTGAAGACACCGGCGGTCGTGCTCTGTCAAGACACGCCCGACCTGTCGCTCTTGTTCGAGTCCACATAGTTTATTGGGGTTGGTTGACAATAGGGCTCATGGATACAGGCAGTCCACTATGATTCCTTGGTGCATCGAGGGGCGTACCGTGATATCAAAAAAGAGAGGGTGCGGCGGCCTGCGGTTCTCCCGTGCGGATGGCCGCGCGGGTCCGCCTCGGCGTGGTTGAGAGAAATGGACGAGCGAGACACGTTCCAGCGCATCATGGCGTCGTTGTACGGCGCCATGCTCGACGATACCGGCTGGCCGACGACCTCGGCTCTGATCGACGAGGCTTGCGGCTTGACTGGCAATGATATCGTGGTGGGCGAAGGCCCGGAGAACGACGTCCGGATCCTCTTCGTCGGAGCCTACTGCCGGGGGCAGCGCTGCGAAGACCAGGAGCTGGACTACCTCCAGAACTACCATCACACCGACGAACGCGTACCGCGCTTGCGGCAACTGCCCGACAACCGCGTCGTGCACGTCAGGACTCTGTTGACGGCGGAGGAGTTGAAGAGGTCGCCGACCTACAACGAGTTCCTGCATCGGGCCGGGGGGCAGGACAGCCTGTACGTGCGTCTCGCCGGGTCGGACGGCTCGGTCATCACCTGGGGCCTCCGCAATCCCGTGGACTCGACTGGCTGGGGGGCGTCGCGGGTTGAGATGGTCACGGCCCTGCTGCCCCATATCCGCCAGTTCGTCAGCGTCCGGCAGGCGCTCGTCCGCGCCGAGGCGCGGCACACGACCGTGACCGCGCTGCTCGACAACCCCCGGATCGGCGTTGTCCACCTGGACCGGCGCGGGCGCATCATGGAGGCCAACGACCGCGCCCGCGACATCCTGCGGCGCGGCGACGGGCTGTCGGACCGCGACGGGACGCTACGGGCGCGCGGCTCGGCCGATCAGGTCCGGCTGGAGCGGTTGGTGGGGGGAGCCCTGCCGACCTCGGACACGGTCGCGGTCTGCGGGTCGATGCTGCTCCGGCGCTCGCCCGTGTTGCCGCCGTTCGTGGTGTACGTCAAGCCCGTGGACGTCGCTCAGCCGGATTACGGAGCGCGGCACGCGGCTGCGCTGGTGCTGATTGTCGAGCCGGGGCGCCAACATCGCGTCGATCCCGACGTGGTGGCCGAGACCCTGCAGCTGACGCCGACGGAGAGCCGGCTGGCGGTGGGGTTGGCGGAAGGCAAGAGCGTGCGGGACATGGCCGAGGCGACGGGCCGCACGGAAGCCGCCATTCACTGGCACCTGCACCAGATCTACCAGAAGCAGGCCATCTCGCGGCAGGCGGACCTGGTGCGGTTGGTGCTGTCCCTCGCGCAGCTCGGGTGAGCCGCGGCGGCGTGAAGGATTCCGCTTCCTTTCCCGCGGCGGTCCGCCACCAACCTGCCCACCGGTTCGCGCCGCGACGTCGACGTCCGACGACGTCGGGGGTTGCAGGCTCAATCGCCCCAGCCGTATCCGAGGCGCGCGTAGTGGTAGGCGCCGCTGTAGCCCCACGGCATGTACTCGCTGTACCGCTCGCCGACGGCGTTCGCGATGACCGACTCCTGCGAGTAGGTGTCGAGGACGTTCTGTCCCCCGACGGACAGCGTCGTTCCCCGCCCGAGATCCACGCTCAGCTCGATGTCGAGGATCGGCCGGCCGTCGAAGAAGCCCTGGGCGAGGCCGCCCGAGGGATCGAAAGTCTCTCCGTACCCACTGTCGTAGTCGTACCAGCCGCTGTAGTAGCTGAGCCGGCCGAGGAGGCTCGCCCGGCCGAGGCGCTGCGTGACCCCGACGTTCCAGCGCGTGCGCGGCAGGGCGTAGGCGTACTCGGCGAGCCGCCGGCCATTGAGCAGGCCGGGCGCGTTGTCCGTCACCTCGGTGTCGGTGTGGTTGAAAACGGCGCTGACGACGGTGTTCCCGCGCAGCGCGAGCGGCGTCCAGGTCGAAACGACATCGATGCCGTGCGACGTCGTGGCAAAGGCGTTGGTGAAGAACCGGTAGTTCCTCACGCTCTCGGCGGCCGCGAACCCGCCGGCCAGGACCTCGGCGATCTCCGCCGGCGTCAGGACGAAGTTGCTCGTGATGCCGATGCGGTCGGAGACGTCGATGCGGAAGTAGTCGGCGGTGAGCGTGAAGGACCCGCGGTCGAGCACCACGCCGGCGGTGTAGCTGACCGATTCTTCCGGCCCGAGCGGCCGCCCGCCGCGCAGCCGCGCCACCGGCGAGATCGAGGGGATGACGGCGTTGTTGACCAGGTCGCCCACGGTCGGGTCGAACTGGCTCTGGATGTGCAGGCCGTTCTGCTGGCCGGGGGTCGGGGCCCGGAACCCGGTGCTCACGCTGCCCCGCAAGAACCGCAAGCGGCCGGACACCTTGCCGTTCGTCGTCGTCCCGAAGCCCTCGAAGTCCTCGACGCGGGCGGCCCCGCCCAGCGTCCAGGCGCCGACGGCGCCGGCGACCTCGAGGTCGCCGTAGGCCGCGAGGTTGCGGCGGTTCCAGGTGCCCGCCTGCGCCGGGCTGTAGGTGGAGGGGCCATTGGAACCCGCCATGAAGCGCTGCGCCGCGTAGGGGCCGATCTCCCAGCCCGCGCGGTCGCCGGCGCGGACGCTGTACTGCTCGTCGCGCCACTCCGCCCCGGCCGCGACGTTGACCCGGTCGCTGACCGCGTACGACGCGTCGAAGTTGACGTTGACGTCCCGCTGATGGGTCGTGCCGACATCGAACGCGTCGGGTGACGTGGGACCGAGCGATGCGTTGATGGTGTTGCGGGTGAGGAAGTCGGTTCGGTGAACGCCGAGCGAACCGCTCAGGTCCCAGGCGAAGCCCCCGGCCGTCGAGCCGCGCAGACCGCCGACGAGCGAGGCGTCGGCCGGCATGCCTATTCTCTGCGGCGTGAAGCCCCCCGGGAACACCTCCTGGAACGTGAAGCAGTTCGGGTCGTCGAACACCTGCCGCAGGGCGACCGGATCGGGTAAGTTGTCGGTGATGGTGACGGTGGGGCAGTCGGCCGAGCCCATGCCGTTCGCCGCGAGCACGTCGCCGACGAGCAGCGTGCGGCCGCGGTCGTTGCTGAACACCCCGAGCCGGGTGTTCGGGTTCCGGTAGAAGACGCTCAAGGTCACGGTCTTGCTGGCGTAGCTCGTGTGGGCGTAGGCCTCTACGCCGGCCGGCAGCGTGTAGCCGAAGTTGCCGAACAGCTTCAGGTCGTCGTCGACCTGCGGGTCTCCCCAGGCCTGCGGGCGGTCGGACCAGACGTGCGTGTTGCCGGCGGCGATGAGCGCCATCGCGTCCCGCCGGGGCGCGCCGCGGTCGGTCCGGTTCGCGTTGCCGTACTCCAGGCTGAGGTTGGCGAACCCGGCGGCGCCGAGCGGCAGGCCGACGTTGCCGGCGAACCGGGCCGTTTCTCCGTCCCCGGCGCGGTACATGCCGGTGCCGAGCTCCACCGAGCCGCCCGAGCGGGCGTCCTTGAGCTGGAGGTTCATCACCCCGGCGATCGCGTCCGAGCCGTACTGGGCCGCCGCGCCGTCGCGCAGCACCTCGACCTGGCGGAGGGCGATCGCGGGGATGACGGAAACGTCGGGCCCCTGCGAGCCGAACGCCACGCCGTTGCCGCCCGACCAGTCGACGATCGACGATCGGTGGCGGCGCTTGCCATTGACGAGGACCAGCGTGTGGTCCGGGGCGAGGTTGCGGAGCATCGCGGGGCGGACGACCGTCGAGGCGCCGCTGATCGGCTGGCTGTTGACGCTGAACGACGGAACGATCGTGCGAAGCTGGTCCTTCAAGTCGCCCGCGCCCCGGCTGACGAGGTCCGCGGCCGACAGCACGTCCACCGGGACCGCCGACTCGGTGGCGCTGCGAGGCTCGGCACGGGAGCCGACAACCACCGTCTCCTCGGCGAACCCCGCGAGCAGACCCCGCATCTCCGCCAGCGACAACCCGAGCGCCTCGACCTCGGCCGGCGTCATCCCGAGGGCCCGGCTCAACTCCTCGGCCAGCGCGTCGATCGGGCGCTCCACCTGCCCCTGCCGATCGTCCTCCTGAAGCTCCGCGCCCGCGTCCACCGCGAACGGGGTCGACGCGAGCAGGAGCAAGGCCACCATCAGGGTTGCGCGCCCAGCGCGCACCTCCGCACGCACATGTACCGGCAGCTCGGTTGCTGCGTCCGACACGAGCAGGGCCCCCGCCCCCAACGTCCATGCCGGCGCCCCCAATCCCGACGAATTTGGCCAATCGCCGGACATCCTCGCCCTCGGTGTACAGCTCGTCATAGGGGATCTTCCGGCCGCGAGCCCCCGCGCCCCGGGCACCGTACGCTCGCTCGACGGCTCTGCCTCCAAACGGTGTCCGTCTCTATCCCGTGCCGGGACACAAGCCGGAGGTGATTACGAACTTCGTGCCCTTGATGTAGAACGGGGCGGCGGCATAGTACTCGACGAAGCCGCCGCCTTCGTCCGCTCGACGAATGAACTCACGGGTGATGAACACGCCGTTCTTGTCCTGGATGGACCAGATGTTCTGTCCCTCCAGGTCGTCTATGGGGCCGTGGAAGAAGCTGATCGCCCGGTCGGCGCTCTCCACCTTGACCACGACCAGGTAGATGGAGCCCTGCCTCCAGTGACCCTCCGGTCTGAATTCCCGATCGAAGAAAGCGAACGCTTCCTGCTCCGTTCCATCCGCGGTCGCTACCACGGATTCCGTCCTCGCGCTCTCGACGAACGCACGGAGGCTCGACCGATCCGTGACGTCGCCGGCCGCCACCTGTGTGAGCGGGGACGGCGCGGTGGGGCTGCCCCCGCATCCCGCAGCGAAGAGCAGGAGCAGGATGAGCCGCGTGTCGGCGATGCTCCGTTGCAGCCCGTCGATGAGCCGGAACTCCCCCACCCACCGGTAGACGTCCTTCATGGCGTTCGATGCTCCTGAACTGTAGTCGCCGCCGGCCGCGATCGCGCCCGCGGAGCACACGACGACGGGCCTCGGGCCGCCGCAGCGCTGCCGGGTGCGATGCCTCAGGGCCGCAGGCGCCCTATTCGGAACTTGAGCCGTTCGTCGGGAACGAACGAGGGGAACAGAGTCCACCGCTCCGACTTCAATTCATAGGTCGGCGGAACGAGCTCCATTTCGGCCCCATGCAACAACGCCGCCACCATCAACGGCAGCTGCGCTTCCGCGAACCCCTGCCCGGCGCAGTGATGCACCCCGGGGCCGAAGGGGGCGTAGGCCCCGGCCTGCCGGTGTTCCTCGCGTCCCGGAAGGTAGCGGTCGATGCCGAACCGCTGCGGATCGGGAAAGTGCTCCGCCAGGTCATGGGTGACGTTGTAGGCCAGGATCAGATCCTCGCCCGTGGCAATCCGGTGTCCGGCGAAATCGAACGCAGTGGTCACCTTGCGCTGTTGTCCGGGGACCGGGTTATACATGCGCAACGCCTCCAACATGACCCGGTACGTGACGTCCAGCTCCCGCACCCTCTTCGCATCCGGCCCGCCGCCGGCGAACAGGACATCCGCCTCGGCCTGCACTCGCTCCCGGAGCGCGGCATTCTTCAGCACGGCGTAGAGCATGGAAGCACCGACGCTCGTCACCGTCTCCAGGCCGCCGAACAGCGGAAACAGGGCAGTGATCGGCAGATCGCACTCCGGGAGGAACATCGGGTCGGCCCGGTGCAGCTCCAGCATGTCGTCGATCGCGTTGGCCGCGCGGCCGCGGCGCCGCAGCTGCCGTTCGAGCAACAACTTGTCCGACAACTCCGCCACGCGCCGGAGCGCGCGCCGCAGCCGGGGCGTCTTCGGCAGTTGCGGGATGTGCAGGAATCCACGGGTCACGTATTTCTTGAGGACCACGTGGACGTCGTCGAGATACTCTTCGGACCACGACCCGGCCACCACCGTGCCCGTCATCTCTCCTACGAGACGGTGGATGGCGCGAACACCCGGGACCGGCGTGTTCAGCGGCATCGCGCCCAAGTGCCGCCGTACGACGTCCACGGCCTTCGGTATCTGGCGTTCGAGGAGCAGGCGCGAGAGCCCGTTCTTCATCGCGCGGCGCATCCGAACGTTGTCCTTGCCGTCCATGTTCAGCACGAAGCGGGAGGCGCCCAACGCCGCGCACAGCGGGTCCCACATGTCGGCCGTGTGCAGATGCAGGCGCTCCGAGCGGGACATGAACAGGTTTGCTTCCTGCCCGGCCATGACGACGAAGTCGCGCCCCAACGTCCTGATTCTGAAGACCGGTCCCAGGCGCCGGTACTGCTGCAGGAAGAACGTCCGCGGGTCGCGCCAGAGCGACAGCGCCGTCACCAGCGGCAGGCCGCGGGCCATCGGCGGACCGCCCGCGCCGTCCCGCGCGCCGCCGGCGGTCGGTCTCACGGCCCGCACGAGCGCGGCGACCGCCTGCCCGATCAGATCGAGACGGCTGAGGAGACGGATCCGCTCGCGGACCTTCGCCAATTCCTCCACCGACAGCACCTTCCGCCACACGGCGCACGCATCGACCAGCGTGATGATGACGAAGTCCGCGGGATCGGGAATGTCGTCGCTGAACAACACCCGCATGACGCGCAGCCTGACGTGCTCCTGCGTGGTGCCGTTCGTCGACGGATAGCGGCGCGCGTGCGCCACCTCCGGCGCCAGGGACAGCACTCCATCTTCGCCGGGCTCGACGAGAATGCCCCGCGCGACGAGCCCGGCCAACGACCGCTCGCGAATCTCGGAGCCCCGCTCGGCGGTGCGCTCCACCCAATACACCGCGTCGTGCTCTCCCTCCGCGGCCGCAATGTCCGCCAGGGTCGGGTCGAGCAGATCGTCGCCCAGTGGTGTCGGGTCGGTCAGCGTCAGCGTGTCGAGATCGGTGTCGATGCGATCTCTCAGTTGCAGCTCCATCAACACCGCGCCGGCGAGCGCGAGACGCTCCGTGCGTGCCGTGACCGGCAGGAGCGTACCGCTCTGTTCGTCCAGGAGGAACAGCAGGAGCTCCTCAGCGCAATGCAGCATCGATCTTCATCCCCTCACCGCCGGCCCTCACGCCGGCCGGGCCCGACGGCGGCGCGGATCCGGGTCGCCGGGGGCGTTCTCGAGCGCCGCGTTCTCGACCCCGACGCGGATGCGAAGCAGCAAAAGGTTCAACACCGAGGCCACCACGGCCAGAGTCCACGCACCGAACATCATGGGGGTCACGGCGACTTCGCCAATGACGATCAGGTAGTTGGGATGATTGACGTAGCGGTACGGGCCGCTTCGAATGCGCGGCGCGCCGGGCAGGACCATCACACGTGTCGTCCAGCGGGAACCGAGGGTCGTCAACACCCAGAGCCGCCCGCACTGCAACAGGATGAACACCGCGAGCAGCGGCGTCGACGCCGGCGTCCCCGGGTCGATCGTCCCGAGCAGCGCCATCAGCCACGCGGCATGCAGCGCGACCACCGCGGGATAGTGTCTCCGGCCCACCTCGATGGCGCCCTTGGCCGCAAGGGCCCCGCTGGTTGCGGCGCGCAAAGGCCAGCTCGGCCAAACGCTGAACGACGAGAAACCCGACGACGATGTGCAACGTGGGCATCAGTGCGACTCCAGCACCACGAACCCAATCGAGAACCCGGGACCCAGCGCTGTCATCAGATACCGCCGCGTCCGCCCCCCCTTCAGGTCCGCCCTGTCGTGGCCGTTGGCCGACTCCGATGTCTCGAGCACGCGCTTCAGGACGAACATCACGGTGACCGCCGACATGTTGCCGAATTCGCGCAGAATCGCACGGGACGCCGACAGACCGCCCGGCGCCAGGTTGAAGGCGTTCTCCAGCGCCTCGAGCACTTTGGCCCCCCCTGGGTGGCAGACGAAGTCGTCGATGTCGGCCAGAGCCAGACCGGTCGACGCAAGGAACTCGTCCGTGGCGGGCCGCATGAGGTTCCGGACGATGTCGGGAATGCTGCGTGACATCCTCACCTCCAGCCCGTTCCGCGTTACGTGCCAGCCCATGACGTCGAGACTGCCGGGCCAGGTGTGCTCGCCCCACGCCGCGACTGCCGGTCCCGTTTCCGTCGTGGACAGTACCGCGCCCGCGGCTCCGTCGCCGAAGAGCGCGGTGGCGATGATGTTCGCAGTGGCGCGATCGCTCCCGCAGAACGTGAGGCTGCAGAGCTCGACGACCAGGTACAGGATGCGACTGCCCGGCTGGGCGCGGGCGCAGACCGCGGCGCGCGCCAGCCCAAGCACGCCGCCCGCGCATCCGAGGCCGAACAGCGGCAGGCGCTGGACGTTGCGGCGGAAGGGCAGCTCCTCCATCAGGCGGGCATCGAGCGCCGGCACGGCAAATGCCGGTCGTGGAGACCGTGACGATCATGTCGATGTCGCCACACTCGAGGTTCGCGGCCGCGAGGCTCTCGACGGCGACCTTCTTGAGCAGGCTCACCGCGCTGTCGATGTACCCGGTCGTTCTTTGCTCGAAGTCGTGAAGCTGTTCGTACCACTGAACGGGCGCGGCGGCGTAGCGGCTGTCGATTTCAGCGTTGAGATAGACGTTCGTCAGGTGCTTGCGCTGCGCCGGCGGGACGTCGAAGAACCGGTTGAAGAACTCCACGGCCTCCGTCTGGGGGATTCGGTGGGACGGCACCGCGGTCGCGAGCGACACGATCCGCGGTGGAGGCTGCCGGTCGACAGTCGTCATGCCACACCTCAGCTTCTACACGGGCGGTCCGGCCGCATCGCATCCGCGTCGCGAGCAGCCTGCTGCGTTTCGGCCAGAATCTGGCCGGCAGCTCGATGGTTATGGTGAAGCGGGCGAGGAGGTCGTCTCCTCGGTCTCAGGTCCAGGAGCGTGTATCGCCCGTCGCCGTCCGAAGATCGTGAGACGCGACGCGCTCTATCATTTCTCCTAGACTCCTACCAGTCTGCCGTTGGGCGTTTAGTACATCGGCGGTCTTGATCTGTCAAGTGCGCTCAACCGGTCGAGTCCACATAATCTATTGGTATTGATTCATAATACGAGTTAATTTAATGCGCTGATTCTATGGTTTATTGGTGAATCTTGGTGGTGGCGTCACCCTGCGGCTGCGGCGACGGGCTATCGGCCGGCAACGGGGCGCTACGAGGGGCGCGGGTTTCGAGGCACGGACGTGGTGAGGCGCACCCAGGTGCGGTTGGTACTTGTCGCTCCCGCGGCCTAGCTTAGCTAGCTAACCCTAGCTGCACCGCTCGGGGCCGGTCCGTGAGTCCGCCATCCGCCTGCGGCGGAGGCCGGCGACATGCTCGAATCCCAGGGAGCTGGGGCGGGGTTGACGCTCTGCGGCAAGCGGGTGCCTGGGTGCCCCGAGCCCTCCACGACCGACGGCCGGCGGCAAGCGCCTCGGCGGTGAGGGGCCTCGCAGACCTGGGCGGCCGCGTCGCGCCCACCTCGACGCGAGCGCCGGTGGCGAGCGACCGCCGCGTCCAGGCCTCCTCGACGCTTGGCTCGCCGGGGCTCCACGACCAGGTCCGGGTGCCGGCCAGAGCCTCGCGATGCTGGCCGCGGCGTGCTTCCGGAGCCGGGAACTGGACTCGTGTCGACGACAAACGTCGCGTCATCGACGACGGCGGCTCGGACTTCAACCGAGCTCCGCGAGAGACAACACCAAGCGCACGAGGTCCGGCTGCCGCGAGATGGAGTGCTTCCGGTAGATATGCTGCAGGTGCCGGTAGATGGCGCGTTCCGTGCGGCCGGTCGCCTCAGCGATGTCGCGCACGCTCTTGCCCGCCGCCAACAAGACCGCCACCCGACTCTCCCCCTTCGTCAGCCCCAGGACCGTGGCCACCAGTTCGGGGGCGGACGCGATTCGGACGCCCCGGCTCGGCAATCAGCACCAAGGCGGCGACATGCCGAGCTCCGTAGTCCGCTTGGGGGACGCTCACGGGCTTGGCGTGCACCACGAACGGCGTCAACACGCGCGGGCGGCGGAGCAGCATCGACCCGCTGACCGCTGGGGAGGCCGAGGTCGGGAGGGCATCGCCGACCACCCGCTGGAGTCGGTCCTCGTCGGCCGGCCAGCGGGCGCTCAGCATACCCTCTCGGTCCGACAATCCGTCACCGTGGCGCAGGATACTGAGGGCGCGGTCGTTGACCTCCAGTATCCGGCCGCGCCGGTCCAGGTGGACGACGCCAATCCGAGGGTTCTCGAGGACGGCAACCGTGGTCGTGTTGTTCCGCGCCGCGGCGCGGACCAGCGCCTGCCGGACGCGGACGAACTGCCGGACTTGCGGCAGCAGCCGCGTGACCATCCTGATCCGCGAAGCCCCCCAGTCGTCCGAGTCGGCAGGATCGCGGAGGCCCCAGGCGATGGAGGATCCATCCGGGCCGTCGAGACGCACGTACAGGCTGTTCTGGCCACCGTCCCGGAGCAGCATTTCGTTGTAGGTGGGTGAGGTCTTCAACTCGTCGGGCGTGAAGAGATCCGTGACGTGCACCAGACGACCGTGGGGCAGTTGGCGGAAACGCGGTACGCGTTCGTCCGTAGGGTGATAATTCTCAAGGTACTCGCGCTCCTGGTCTTCGCGGCGCTGTCCCCGGGTGTAGGCGCCGACGAAAAGCACCCGGACATCGTCCTTCGGGCCTTCAGCGACCAGAATGTCATTGCCCGTCAGGCCGCAGGCCTCGTCGATGAGAGCCGCGACGCCCGGCCAGCGGGAATCGTCGAGCATGGCGTCGGTCATCGACTCGATAATGCGCTCGAACGCGTTTCGCTCGCTCATGACATCCAGGGTGGTCAGGACCTTGCAGACTGACGCCGACGGAGAGTTACTGGCGGTGTGGCTGGCGGCGAGGGCGACCGCCGACGCGGGGACAACGGTGCCACCGCGTCAAGGAGGCGATGCCCGGATAGCGCCCAGCAGCGGCCTGGCTCAGCCCCCCCGCGGGGGCGGTCGTTGAGTTCCACCATCTTCCGCGGCGTCATAGCCCGGCGCCGCGGGCGTCTCCGCCGGTTGCAGCGGGGAGCAGGTGGCGAGGTGTTCGGGGGCCGGGGCAGCACACCAACGCTGGTGTAGCTGCAGCGCAAGCCCAGCCTCCCGAACGGACCGGGAGCATACCATGATGGCTCTCGTGGTCCCGGGGCCGCGCCGCGCGGAGCCGATCAGGCCCCTGGGTCGGATAACGGGGGCATCTGTCAACTTCGAGGCGCCCGGCAGCTCAAGCGCCCGCACCGGCGACCGTGCAACCGGCCTCACCGAGGTCTCCATCAGGCCGCTCCGGAGCGGCTCCGTCGCCTCGACGCGTGGCTCGCCGGCCCGGACGCTCAAGGACGTAGCCCTCGCCCCCTACGTCGCCGAGCTTCGCGATCGGGTCGGTCGCCGGCGAGCGCATCGACCGGGCGGTGGTCGCTACGTGCTTCCGAGCCGGCCGCGCCGGCGAGCCGAAGCCGGCCGGGGAACGGACGGCCCGGTCCGCACGGGCTACCGGCGGACCGCCGCCGGATTCGCGGCCGGAGGCAGGGCCGGCCGTTCGGGGCGGCGGACCTCGCCGCCGTTCCTCGTCACCTGCCACCAGCCGCGCCCGCGCGGCCACGGGTTTGCGAGTTCGAGGAGGTCGCCCCTCGAGCGCGGCCTGCCTCGACGCCGGTGATGATCCGGATCCCAGCGAGCCACGACGAGCTCGCACCCGCGCGGGGTCGTGGCGCGGTACCTCTGAGACGATTCGGCGCTGAACTGGACGCGCGCCGTTCCGCGAGGTCGCGTATACTCGGTAACATGGTCGAAACACTCACAGCCATTGCGGCCGTGATCGGCGCCGTCGGTTCCGTCACTGCGGGCATCGGCGTGCTCATCGTCAACGGCAAGATCGACCGCCTGACGGGCCGCGTCGACGCCCTCGAGTCCACGATGCAGACGGTTCTCACGCTGATTGCTGGCCGGCCCGCGGCCGCGGCGCCGCCACCCTCCAACGACTGACCGCGGCGAGTCGGTTGCAGCCGACTTCGAGGCGACCCCAGTGGCGGTCGGCGGCCGCGCGGATTTGGGGCGGTCGGCGGATCGCGGGGGCGGACGGAGCGCGCCGCCGGCCCCCCGTAGCTGCCCCAGCGGTGGGCGTGGGAGTCTGGCCAGGACCGCCCGGCGGTCACTCATTCCAGCGCTACCACGACGGCCCGTAGCTCCATCAGGTGTATCGACCGTATCACGGCCCTTCCCGCTTCCAGCGACGCGTCCGTGAAGGGCGGCGCCAACCGCCCTGCCGCCTCGTACGCTGCCGAGAGCGCCGACCGCAGCTCCAGCAGATGCACGAGCCTGATCGGCGTCGCGCCCGGCCTCAGGAGCGGGTCCGTCCAGGCGAACCGCTGCAGCCCCGCCGTCACCCGCAGAGCATCGATGCGCGTCCGAAGCTCAGTGAAGTGGACCGCCTTGACCGGCGTCACGCCGGGCACGATCGGGTCGTCGGTGAAAGACCCCGTAGCTGTCGCGGTAACCGTTACCCCGAACGTCTGGGCCGCATTCAGACCCCTCGGGTCGGTCGCCGTGACCGTGACCGTTGCCGTTCCCGCCGCTACCGGTGTGACCGTCACCGTGCTCCCCGAGACGGACGTCGCAGCAGCCGCGGGCGCCGACGAGGTTGCGCGGTACATGAGGCGATCGCCGTCCGGATCGCGGAACGCGCCGGCGATGTCAATGGACGCCGCCGCGTCGTCGACCCCCATCAACACCGGCGGCAGCGCGCCTACCCGTTCCGGCGGCCGGTTGGCGCGATCTCGCCATGATGCGTACACGGACCGCACGACCTCCTCCGCGGGCTTGTCACGGATCGCAGAGGTGCGCCGAGTTGCCCAGTATCCTGCCCACATGTCGGCCGTGTTTATCCAGTTGTCCCACCAGAACACGCCGTCGATCAGACCCGGATAATCGGACATCGTGTCGAGCAACGCCCGGTAGATGTTCGCCTGGGTTTCGTTGCCGTCATCGATTCCGTTGCCGTTCATGTCGGTGAACACGAACGCCTCCGCCGTCCAGTCGCCAGCCGGGTCTGCCGGGGCCTCGACAGCAGACGGGGCACCGTACTCGAGAAACAGGATTGGCCGATCCGGATTCCGTCCGGCGAGGGGAACGAGGTAGTCACGGAATACTCGTACGTAGCTCTCCCGGAGACTCTCCACGCTCATGACGGTCGACGGAGGTGAATCCACCAGGGGGAACCACGCGCTCACGCCTACCACATCCAGGTCCAGGTCGTTCCACAGGTGATCCGATCCCGCGGATCCCGGACCACGGTCCACGAGCACCCCATAGTGCTGGTCATAGGTCAGCAGACCACTGTACACCGCACGGACGCGGCTCACCATCGCCAGGAGCTCGGAACCGAAGTCGTTGGTGAAATGGCCTCCGGGTCGGGTTCGGAAGAGTGAATCGGTTTCCGTACCCAGCGAAAAGAGCCGCACCCCCTCCTTCTCGGCGATTCTGGCGACGTGAACCGCGTGCTGGGTGTAGGTCTCCCAGAACTCCGTGACGAACCGCCGGTGGTCAGGGTGATCGGGGCGCCAAGGCCAGTTCTCCGGCAGTATCCCCGTGTCGCAGCAGGGAACGCCATCCTCGCCGCCCGGGTCTCCGAGTTGCCACCGTTCCACGGGGCGCGTGGACATTTGGGCTCCTGCCGCCTGGAAGGCCAAGGTCAGGTACACGTCGATCCCGTGTTCCCTGAACTCCCGGATGAGCTGCCTGAGCACGTCGTCTGAAAAGGAGACATCATCGGAAGGCGGCAAGTACTCGGTATTGCGCTCGACGGTGCTGTCCATGCTGTCGTCGTAGGTCAGGGCAACGGAGAGTCCCAACCACTTCACATGCAGTCCTCCGAGCCACTCGATGTACTCGAGAGGCACGAGCGGCCGGGTACGGTCGGCTTCCCATTCCGCGACAATCAGTTCGTTGGTCCCCCAGTTCCCTGAGGCGTGAATGGAACGTAGCGGAAGACCCACGGATGTCGGAGGTTGCGCAGCCGCCGGCACCGTCATGCACAGGAAGGCGGCGAAGAGCACGACCAACGCGCCACCAGTTCTGTTCATGACGTGCCCCCTCGCCGGTGAAACCACGAGTCTAGCGCGCGGCCGGGGGTGGACTCCAGGGCCGCCCCGGTTCGGCGTCCGCCGTCGGCGGCCCGGCAGGGCCGGCTGTCGTGCTCGGCCGATGATGGCCAGGCCGCGACGGTGCCGGATGCCGTGCAGGGGCCGTGGAGCACCGTCAGCCACCCCGCGTTTCGAGAGGGCCTCGGCGATGTCCGCCTCGGCGTCACGCATCAGGCGCTGGAGCTGCTGACGGGCCGCGTCGATGTCGGCCCCGTCGACCGCGTACGGCTCCCAGCGCCAGCCGTCGCGGTGGTGGGGCAGGTGGACGGGCCGGCCGCCCGTGAAGATGGCGGCGCGCCCCGTCGTCACCTGTTCGAAGCGGGCCGGTTCGTCCCCATCGACGAGTGCAGGCCAGCCGCGCTTCGGTGCGTAGGGTGCCGTCGACGAAGGCGACGCGGCGGGGGTGGTCCGTGACGGTCGGCCGGGCGCCACGAACGCCCCGGCGTCCTCGACCAGCTCACACTCGACGGCGGCGAGGTTGTCCGACGCCTGGAAGGCGGCCCCGTAGGTGGCGTCGAAGGCCTCGACGCCGATCGTGCCGGTCCGGTCTGCCGGGTCAGTGGGGCTCTGCATCCGCGCAGGTTGCGGTGCGTGTCGGCGGTTTCGAACACTTGCGGGCATACAACGACGCGGTAACAGATCATGACACTGAGAAGGCTGACCCGGACCCGCACCTGTTGACCACACGCCTTGAGCGGCGGCCTGGTCGCGCGGTCCTCGCGGCGACCTGCCGTCCCCCAGGGGGACGCTCCCAGATCGGGGCCGAGCTCGCCGGGCCGATTCGCATGCTTGGGGCGACCCCGGCCTCTGGTCCATGGAGTTCGGGTCGCTTCCGCCGCGGCTGCGGCGGTCCCCGGGCGGCGGGTCCGGAGGCCCGCCGGCCGACGTCGACGAACTCGCCGCGACCCTCGGGCGCCCGGGCCGCGCCGCCGGCGTCGTGGCCGGCGAGCTCGCCGTCGGGTCGCCTCAGCCGCCGGAGTCGAGACGGAGGCCTCCAACCAGGCTGGAACCGCCGCCGGCACCGACGTCGAGCCGTCAGGTGGGCACCGGCGGGACGTCGGCCGGGACGACCCGCCGGCTGACGCACCCGTGGCCCCGCGAAGCCCCCCCCGGTGGCTCCTCGCCATCTCCGACGCCATCAGCCAGCTCGAGCAGCTCGACCGGACCCTGCTCACTCGGCGCGACATCGAGCGATTCTTCGGCGTCGGCAAGGTCCGCGCCGTCGCCCTCATGAAGACCTTCGGGGCCGAGGGGAAATCGTCCTGCCGCAGGTGATCGTCGACGCGGGAGCCGTCGGCGGTGGCGCGGTTCCTGGAGTTTCTTCGCCGGAAGGATCGCGAACGCGAGGACGCGGGCGGCGGTGTTGGGAATGCGGCCGGCAGGATTACTTCGGGCAGGGGAGCCGGGGGTGGTTGAGGCTCCACGAGAAAGGGCGGGAATCGGCACGACGTGCCGGCGCACCACCGGGCGGCCGCGGCCCTCGACGCCTACGTCGAAGTGACCGGGGTCGAGGAGCCGTAGGGCGCCGCTCTTCCAGACCGCCGACCCGGCGGGGCGCCGGCTGACGGGCCGGGCGCTCGCGGGGCTGCCGCCCTCGACGTGCTGCCACACGTCCGGGCGACGGGGATCACGGCGTACCTGTCGAACGGGGGGGACGCTCGAGCATGCGCAGCAGATCGCGGGGCACGCGTCTCCGAAGACGACGAAGCTCTACGACCGGACGGCGGACACGGTGACGGTCGACGAGATCGAACGCATTGTGATCTGACAGTCCTCGCTGTGGATGCAGGGCTTTGGTCGCACCGTTCCCATTGTCGCCACCATCGCCTCAACGTCCGACCGACGTTCGGTTGACAGTCCTATGCGATAGCCATAGGAAGGTTGTCCGCGCGCCCTCCGGCCGTCGGCAGACACATGATCCCGTGGCCACGGGCCGTCGCGTTCGTCTTCCGCTTCCGGGCCCCTGTTCTCGCGCCGACGCCTCGAGCGGGAGGCCGATCAGGAGATCGAGGCGCACCTCGATCTCCTCACCGCTCGGTACATCTGTGCCGGCATGCCTCCCGCCGACGCCCGCCGGACGGCCCGCGTCAAGTTCGGCGGGGTGACCCAGATTAAGGAATCGCTCAGAGAACAGGCCGGGTTTCCGATGATCGAATCGATCGTCCACGACGTGCGCTACGCGGTGCGGGGGCTCTTCCGGGCGAAGGGCTTCGCCGCCGTGAGCGTGCTTACGCTGGCCCTCGGCCTCGGTGTCGGCATCACGTTCTTCACCATCGCCAGCGGGTGGGCGCTGCGCTCGTTACCGTTCGACGATCCCGTCGCGCTGGTGGTGCTCAGCGAGTCGCGGCCGAGACTGGGTCGCACGCGGGAGCTCGTCTCGGCCGGCAGCTTCCGGGACTCGTGGCGGGACGGCCGCCTGTTCGAGGGCGTCGCCGTCTACTCGCAGGCCCGCTTCAACGTGAACTTCGGACGGGGCCGGCCGGAACGGCTGCAGGGTGCGCGCGTGTCCGCTGAGCTGTTTCCGCTGCTGGGCATCGACCCGGTTCGCGGTCGGCACTTCCTGCCGGAGGAGGACCGCCCCGCGGCGAGGCGGGTGGCGCTCGTCAGCCATGCGCTGTGGCAGCGGCGCTTCGACGCCGACCCCGGCGTGCTCGGACGCACGATCGACCTCGATGACGAACCGCACGAGATCGTCGGGGTCCTGCCCGAGGACTGCCCGGTTCCCGCACTTCCAGGACGTCTGGACGCCGCTCCGGCTCGACCCGGCCGACGAGGACCGCGGCCGGCGGCGGTTCGAAGCCATCGCCCGCCTGGTGCCGGGCGTGACCGCCGGGCGCGCGCAGGCGGATCTGGCGGCGCGCGCCGAGGACGTCGCGGCACGGTATCCCGACACCAACGAGGGGTGGAGCGTCCGGGCCAGGTATCTGCGCGACGAGTGGATGCCGCCGGTGACGAGGCTGGCGGCGGCCGCCCAGTTCGTGCAGGTCGGCTTCATCCTGTTGATCGTCTGCGCGAACGTCGCCAATCTGATGCTCGCCCGCGCGTCCGCCCGCCGCTACGAGACGGTGATGAAAGGCGCGCTCGGCGCGACGCGGGGGCGCCTGGTCCGCCAGTCGATCACCGAGGGCGTGGTGCTGGCGTCGCTCGGCGGGGTGCTGGGCGTCTACATGGCGACGTGGGGCGACGTGTGGATCAAGTCGCTCATCCTGGTGCCGACCCCGTACTGGGTGCAGTTCCCCTTCGACGAAACGGCCCTGGCGTTCTCCCTGCTGGCGGTGGTGGCAACCGGCGTCGGCATCAGCCTGCTGCCCGCGCTCCGCGGCTCGAGGCTCGATCTCACCGGGTTGATGAAGGGGGCCGGTGGCGTCGCCGGGACCGGCGGCGGGAAGCTGCGCCGGCTGCTTGTCGTCTCGCAGTTTGCCCTGGCCACGATTCTGCTCGCCGGTGCGCTCCTACTGGCCAGGAGCTATCTGACCCTCGACCATGCGGAGAGCGGTTACGCGACCGACGGCATCGTGACGATGCGGGTATCGCTGACCGGCGGCGCCTACGAAGACCCCCGCCAACGCATCGCCTACCTCGACCGGGCGATCGAGCGGCTTCAGCGCACGCGCATCGTCGAGTCGGCGGGTGCGGTGTCGGCGCTCCCGGCGAGCCGCGAGGGATCCGCGCCAACCGTCACCTTCGAGGTCGAAGGCGAGGTCGGCGGACGTGGCGAGGCGCGCATCGCGACGCGGCACGTCGTGACGGCCGGCTACCTCGAGACCATGGAGATCCCGCTCCTCGACGGGCGCCCGTCCACGCTCGCGGAGGTCGACGAAGGGAGGGACGTCGTGATCCTGAGCGGCGGGCTCGCCCGTCGACTCTGGCCCGACAGCGCGCGCCTCGGCCGGCAGATCCGGCTCGTCGCCGGAGACGCGCGACAAGCGCCCGGCCCGTGGCTGACGGTGGTGGGGATCACACGAGACGTCATGCCGCCGGCGCAGGTCCTCGGGCTCGACACGGTGCCGGCGGACCAGCTCTACCTGCCCTACGGGGCGCAGCCCGCCCGGTTGATGACGCTGGCGCTCCGCACCGGTTCCGGCGCGGTCGGGGCCGTCGGCCCCCTGCGAGGCGAGCTGCAGGCGTTGGACGAGACCGTCCCCATCTACAACGTCATGACCATGTCGCAGGTGCTGGACGTCGTGCACTGGGTGCCGCGCCTCTGGAGCCAGACCTTCTCGGTGTTCGGCGCGCGCGCGCTCCTGATGTCGGCGATGGGCGTCTACGCCGTGACGGCGTACGAGGTCAGCCGGCGGCGGGAGATCGGCGTTCGGATGGCGGCTCGGGGAGCCGCCGGAACGCATCTTGAGATTCGTGCTCCGAGACGCCGGGCGGTCCGGCGTGATCGGAGTCGCCGTCGGGCTGGCGGCGGCGGTGCCGCTCGCGCAGCTCTTGTCCCCGACTGCTCGTCGACGTGCATCCGAACGATGCCGTCGTCTTCGGGGGTGTCGCCGTGCTGCTTGTGGCCGTCGCCGCGTGCGCGGCGTGGGTGCCGGCCCAGCGCGCCGCGAGCGTCGACCCGATGATCACGCTGCGCGCGGAGTAACGAAAAGACCGCGGTCGACGATGCGAGCTCGCCTCGGCCGCGCTGGCCGACGTTCGTCGAGACGAGGCCTCTACCCGGCCCGGAACCGCGGCCGGTCCCGACATCGATGCACGACCCGTTCACGCCGCCGCCAAGACGGTACCGGCGGGCCACTTGGCGCTGAGGACCGTGGAAGGGCGCGCCGGGGGTGCGTCGAGCCCCACTGCTGCGGCCCGAGACCGGCGCTCCAGACGGACACCCTCCCTCCACGCCGCAGGTCTGGGCCGCGGGCGAACGACCGGAGCTCCCGACTGTCGGGCCGGAGGTAAGGTTGTCGCGCCCGGCCCGCCGCGGCCGAGCTCGTCGCAGGTCCCGCTCGCGAACCGGACGAGGACGTTCACATCGCCGGCGACGCATGTGTCGCAAACCTTCGTTTGCGACACAGGCAGATACCCGACGCCGGAGACCCAGACCAAATGACCGGAACTCCCACCGTGAGGTTGGCTGCCGCCGCCAGCGCGGCCAGGGTCTGGCCCGGATCGGTTCGCGTGGAGGCCTCCGGGAAGCCTCGATGGCGGGGATTCGGAGGCTCTTCGCCCCCCCGGGAACGGCCGCCTCATCCGCCGCGGCACGAGGCGAGTCCCCGAGGTCTGCCGGCCGCCGTCGACGAGCTCGCCGCGATCCTCGGCCGCCCGGGCTGCACCGCCGGCATCGTGGCCATCGAGCTGTCTCGGCCGCGCCGGTCGCCGTCGTCAAGACGAAGGCCTCCACCCAGCCCCGAACCGCCGGGCCGGCCGTGACGTCCGAGCCCGATTGCACAACAACCCGTCAAGCGTAGCCAGCTGAGTCAAGAGTCAGCATCTCGCGGAACTCGGGACGGCACTGATCGGCACGCGGGGGACCGGCGAAACCCTCGACCCGGTGATCACGGCCGGTCCGGGATGGGAGGGCTGTCCGGACCGAGTGCTGCCGATAACAGCCGCTGAAGTTGCGCCGTATTCTCGTGGATCGGAATACTTACAATGGTCTCACTACGCAAGTTGCCTTCCCTATCAAAATAGCGTTTCTCTAGACGAAGCGCATCAACGGAGCCGTAGTAGCGGTCAGCATCTTGGCTGCTCTCCTTCTTTGCCTTATTGGTACGGATTTCGTCCCGAATTGCCTTATACAGCTCTAGAATCGTTCTAATCAGCGGAAACAAGAATTCATGGTCTGCGAGAACCTCCAGACCCGTTTCGTGTGGAAGCCACAAAACAGGCCGCTGGTTGCCTACGTCCACCGCCATAATCTCAGAGCCGCCGTCCACAGCCTTTAGGTCCAGCGGTGTGTCACGAAGAGTTACCTCTCTCGCGGCTGCTTCGTACTCTGAGGGGTACATATAGGCGTCAGCGAATTGGCGATTGGATTCGTCCTCATAGACCGTACCTGGCATAGTCGGTCTAAATTTGATGGAGACCACCCGTTCACGCGTCGTTCCGATGGCCCGCGCGTATTTCTCTATTCGCTGCTCAATCGCAGGGTTGGTGAGATTTCTCATCGTCTGTGTATCCTTCGTTGTTGGCTACGGTAGCGGTAGAGTCGACGGGACGTTGTACCGAGTAACGAATCGGGGCGGACTTGCTCCCAGGCTTGCTCTCCGTGGGTCCGATAAGGCGGTATTCCGTTAACTGCGGCATCCGACTACTCCAGCGTCCTCGCAACGCGAAAGCCGCTGCTCGTGAATCTGGAATCGGTGCGGATGGGGCGGCCAACGCGGTTGCGAACGAGGAACCTGGGTGGGTCGATCCAGCCGCCCCCGTGCGCGACGCGACGGCCGCAGTCGCCCTCCCAGCAGTCCGATGTCCACTCCGCCACGTTCCCAAGCATGTCGGACAGGCCCAAGGCGTTGGAGCCGTAGGTGCCGACGCGACAGGTGCCGTCGCGATCTGTGCGGTTCTGATAGCAGAGGGGCTGAGAACCGGCCGACCCGCGCGCCAGTTCAGCGCGGGTCGGTAGTCGGTACGCCTTGCCGGAAGTCTGGCTCAGCCAGGACACATAGGCTTCGGCGTCTTCGACGCTCATGCACGTCACGGGATGGCGGTCGGTCTGAGGAAACCCCGGGTCCCGCCAGGAAAGACCTTCGCGCGAGGCGAGGCATCGGGCGCCCGCCCCGCCGCCCGAGGCCGCGGCGAAGGCCCGGTACTCGCCGACGGTCACCTCGTAGCGGCCCAAGGCGAGATTGCCCCCGGGCAGGGCGACCATCTCGGGGCAGGCGTCACAGTCCCGAAACCGCGCTTCAGCTCGTCGTCGGTCCTCCGCCTCTCGCAGCAACCTGACTTCGGCGGAATCGAGCAGCTCCAGCGCCTCGCGGTAGAACTCGCCCTCGCGCCCGACGGCGGCGAGGTACTGGTTCAGCGAGGCGATGGCGGTCTCGGTCCGTCCGGCCGCGTAGGCCACCTGCGCGTACTCGAAGTCGAAATCGTCCTGCAATACGAGATCGTGGTCGCGCCGGAGTGCGAGGACCTCGTTCATCGCCGCGAGGGCGGCGGCGAGGTCGCCGTCGGCGAGGAGCCGTTCCGCTCGGAGCAGATGCCGGTCGACCAGGATCTCGGGCGGTAGTTGGGCGGTTCCGGTGCCGGCTGGAGCACGCGTCCGCTGCGGGGTGGTCGTCTCGGCGGCGTTCTGCGGGTTGACTTCGTCGGTGGCAACAGTGGGTTGCGCCGGATTGGAGCCGGTCTCCGTCGGTGTGGGAGCAGGGCGGTTCTCGCTGACGACCCAGCCTTGCGGCACCGCTGGCAACGGTGCGGGAGGCGCTCGAAGAAGCTCCACGTCGGCGCCGTTCAGATACCCCGTCGGTGAGGCGCCCCGCGACTGCTGCCACTCCCGAATCGCGGCGCGCGTCCGCGGGCCGAACAGGCCGTCCGGCGTGCCGGGGTCGAACCCCTGGTTGCGGAGTTCCTGCTGAATCAGCCGCCGGGTGGACCGGTCGAGGGCGAGCGACGCCTCGACAGCGGAAGAGTCGCGGTCCTGGAGGGCGGCAGCCGCCGGGGACCCGACGGCAACGCCGGGCGTTGCAGCCACGCCGGGGACCGCGAGCACGGCCAGGATGAACGCCAGGGGCAGGGTGGCGGGGCGCCTGACGGATGGCATCGCTGGTTCTCCTGCGCCTCTCGCCGACCGGGGGGAGTGCCGTCTCGTTGAGATCGCGCCCGGCACGCCTAGAGTTCCCCGCGCCGTTTCTCGGCCCGAAAGACGGGTGCCGATTCGGAATCGGCCCCGTTCGCCTCTGGCCTTCGCATCCGATTTCCAAGACGGCTGAGCGGCGGAAACCGAACGGTGGGGAGCGAGAAATTCGCTGATCCTCCGCCACTGCGCCGCGCAGCGCTCGCCTGCGCAAGTCGCCGGCCGCAACGGCCGCGGGGCCGACAGCGCACCGTCGCCGCGAAGGCATGCCGCCGCGATTGTCGGTTCTGGGACCCCCGGCCGGCGGTCGGACGGGACCAAGCATCGCGGTGCAGCGGCGATTCCAGCGCGGTGCTCGAACGGGCCCGCCGGCCGCCGGAGCGGCGTCGGTCACGGGTTCCGGACAGGGGGGCGGTCCGTGAGTCCACCCCTCGTCGGCGCGATGGACGCGCGTCTGCTGGTCCGTTTGAGGGAACCCCTGCCTCTGCTCCCTGGCCCGCGGCTGCGCCCCGGACGGAGCGTGCGGTCCACTTGAGTCCGTTAACGTGGCTTGTGTCAACTTGGGGGCGCGTGTCCTGGAGCCGTCCGCGTCCACTCGTCGCGACGCCCTCGGGTCTCGGGGTCTCTGCGACGGGGCAACTCGGTCAATCCGGCCAGGTCCTGAGCGAGCCCCTCGTCGTTCGCTCCCGCGGTGATCTCGTCGTCGAAGTGTGCGAACAGGACGCTCTCGTCGAGTGCCGTGAGCGTTTTCCTCGCACCTGGGGGGCGGCGGCTGACGGGCCGGGCGCTCGAATCGGCGACTCGTGCTGGCGATGATCAAGCGGCGCGCCGCGGCCGCGGGGCTGCCGCCGTCGACGTGCTGCCACACGTTCCGGGCTACGGGGTTCACGGCGTACCTGTCGAATGGCGGCAGCCTCGAGCACGGGCAGCAGATCGCGGGGCATGCATCGTCGAAGACGACCGGCCGGCGGACACGGTGACGGTCGACGAGATCGAGCGCATCGTGATCTGAGCACGGACGATCTCACTGGCCTCGGACGCGCCCGCTTCCAGATAGATCCGGCGACAAGTGGTGGTCGATGGCCGACCAGTTCGCGCCAGGTCGACGCTGGCTGTCGGCACGAAGGCCGCCGCCCAGAGGGCGTTACGGCCACGCCGATCACCGAGGAGGCCGATCGGCGAGCGACGTCGCGGCCGTGGCAGCGGTCTCCGGGCGAGACGGTCATCGCGGGCTGCCCGCGAGGATGGCGCGGGTGAGGACCGAGACGTTCGCCTCGACGTAGGCGCGGATGCGGTCGGCCTGAACCGGTCCGGTCCACGTCGTCAGGTGCCCGCCCTCGGCCGCGAGCACGACGAGACCAACGTCCCCGCCGCGCAGCGTCAACTGTACATCGAGGAACGTCGCACACGTCCCCGTCCCCGTATGGAGCGAGATCCCCTTGATAAACAGCCAGGCCCTCACGGGCTGGCCGTAGGATTCGGACAGGGGGCGGGCGGCGACCCCCGCGCGCCGCAGGGCATCTTCCGCCTCGGCCGCGAGCGCACCCTCATCGACGGCGCAGCGTTCGTCCCCGTCGCCCGCGACGGTGCTGACCGTGTAGATTGCCCCGCCGCGTTGCAGGGTCTCGACGACGCCAGCAAGGCCCGCGGCGTAGAGCTGCTGCCCGACGACCGGAGTCGCCGCCAGGGCCCCGAGCGCGAACGCCACGACTCCGAGCGTCACTCGACCTCCAGTACCCATGCTCTCAGCTCCATGACGTGCGCGTCCTCCTCTTCAAGTCTGCCTGCTCCCCGGTTGGTCGCCCACGTTCGTGTTCTGGCCAGCCGCGGCCGGCGATCGCGACGGGCGGGGGGGAAGGATCCTCTACCACCGCGCCACGAAGCGTCTCGGTGAATGCCTGCGCGGTCGTTGGACCGGCCGCGGTGCGGGCCGCGTCACGCCGTCGGCCGCCGGCGGCAGTGATTGTGCGCGTAGTGCTCGTTGAACTTCTCGACGATCGACAAGTCCCCCTTCCAGAACGTGGGGATCAGCGTCGGTCGGAAGCTGCGAACAGGGGTTCACCATTGTGTCACCTGCTCGGGACCGGGCCGTCGGGGCCACCCTCAATGGCGACCCCTTTCCCCGACGGCGCCGCTCGGTCGGCTGCGCCGGCCCACGCGAGCCATGCCGGGTCCACCCGCTCGACGCCATCGGGGTAGGTGACGACGGCCAAGCCCCCGCGCATCGCCGTCGCCGTGCCGGTGCGGCCGGACAGGTCTCGCACCCTCACGCCGCCGGTAGCCTCCCTGATCAACCGTCGCAGAACTTCACCGTCCACCGGCATCCCCCCTTGAACTGGTCGGACGTGATGTGCGCGCCCCGCTCGACGATGATCCCGGACGTGGGCGGGTCGTGCGCCGTGGGCCGGCGTCGATACCGGCGGCGGACTTCGGGGACCGCCCCGGCGGGGCGACGAGCAGCGTTCCACTTCATCGACGAGCCCGCCTCCCGGTGGCGCGCCCGCGCGCCGGGGGTCGGATAGGCGGTCCTTCCGTTAACGTTAACTGAGGCATCCGAGCTACTCCAGCATCCTGGCCACGCGGATGCCGAGGGTGCGGAGCCGGTGGTCGGCGGAGGTCCAGCCGCGCGCGTCAGGCCGGAGGTAGTCGGGGTCGTTGCCCCAGGAGCCGCCGCGGCCCACACGACGGCCGCAGTCACGCTCCCAGCAGTCGGACGTCCATTCCCACACGTTCCCGATCATGTCCGACAGGCCCGCCGCGTTCGTGCCGTACTGACCGACAGGACACGTTCCATCCGGTCCTGTTCCTCTCCCGAGCCGGTCGCACCCAGGCTGTGATGCGGCCGCAGCGCGCTCCCACTCGGCCTCGGTCGGCAACCGATACGGCGCACCCGTTTGGCGGCTGAGCCACGACACATAGGCTTGCGCCTCGTCCCAGCTCACGCACGTCACGGGATGGTGATCGGTTTGCGGAAAGCCGGGGTTGCGCCACGAATTGCCATCGCAGTCAGCGGCGCCGAGCCCTGTCGCTGACGCGAACGCCCGATACTCGCCCACCGTGACCTCGTACTGGCCCAGCGCCACAATGCTCCCTCGCAACACGACCATCTGCGGGCAGGTCTCGCAGTCGCGGAACACGTGCCCCGAGGGCCAGCGGGCAGCGTGGCGCCGTTCGGCTTCGGCGCGCCGCCGTTCGGCTTCGGCGCGTCGCCGAGCCCGTCGGCGCTCCGTCTCTTCCTGCTGGAGCCGCAGTTCGGCGGAATCGAGCAGCTCCAGCGCCTCGCGATAGAACTCGCCCTCGCGGCCGGCGACCACGAGGTACTCGTTCAACGCCGCGATCGTCGACTCGGTCCGTCCGGCGGAGTAGGCCACCTGGGCGTACTGGAAGCGGAAGCCGTCCTGCAACACGAGGTCGTACTCCTGCTGGAGCGCGAGCACCTCGTTCATGGCCTCGAGGGCGGCAGCGGGGTCCCCGTCGGCGAGGAGCCGTTCCACCCGCACGAGTTGGCGGTCAACCAGAATCTCGGGAGGCAGTTGGACGGTTCCGGTGCCGGCCGCAGCACGTGGCTGTTGCTGGGTGTTCGTCTCGGCCGCGTTCTGCGGGTCGACTTCGGCGGCAACGGGGGCGCGCGGTGGATGGAGTCGGCCTGGGGCGTGGAAGCAAGCGGCGACTGCTGCCACTCCCGAATCGCGGCGCGCGTCCGCGGACCGAACAGGCCGTCCGGCGTACCGGGGTCGAACCCCTGGTTGCGGAGTCCCTGCTGAATCAGCCGTCGGGTGGACCGGTCGAGGGCGAGCGACGCCTTGACGTCGGAAGGCGTCCTGGGGGGCAGCCGCCGCCAAGGATTCCCCGGCGGCAACGGTGGGCGTTGCGGCCGTGCCGGCGACGACGAGC
Source organism: Vicinamibacterales bacterium (assembly GCA_965207675.1). GTDB lineage: Bacteria > Acidobacteriota > Vicinamibacteria > Vicinamibacterales > UBA8438 > JAJEEA01. The sequence goes on along the minus strand of CBDBMY010000008.1, from coordinate 505,061 downwards.
GCGCACACGACGACCGTCAGCGGCAGAGTAGCGGTGCGCCTGACGGATGCCATCGTTGGTCTCCTGCGCCTCTCGCCGACCAAGGGGAGTACCGTCTCGTTGAGATCGCTGTCCGGCACGCTTGGTTCCTGCGCTGTTCTCGTCCTGGAAGACGGACGCCGATTCTGGAATCGGCCTTGTCCGCCTGGGCTCTCACATCTGAACATCAAGACGGCTGGGCGGCGGAAACCGAACGGTGGGGCGAGAATTCACAGATCCTCCGCGACTGCGCCGCGCCTCGGCGAATCGCCTACGCGGTCGGCGGGCCGCAACGGCCGAGGGGCCGAGAGCACCGCCGCCGCACAGGCGGCGCCGCAGCGGCTTGGCGCGCCTCGCCCGCGTCCGCGTGAACGCGAGCCGCGGGCTTGAGTGGCCCATCGCGCGAGACCTCGAGCGAGACCTTGGGGACGCCCTGTCTGGATGGCGCGGCCAGCGACGGGACGTACCGCGTGTCTTGCCTCGCTCGCGGTCGCGTTCTCGGCGGTGCCCGCGCTCCGACGTTGGTCCGCGCAAGGCAGCGTCGTGTCGGGTCGCGCGGCGCTCGCGGTCGCAGGGTGACACCGGGGAGGACCGCGCCGGCGTCGTCGGTCACCGCCCCACGAGGCGGCCTGGAGCTCGTATCCCGCCGCCGGCGTCGGGTGCCGCGCCTCGCGCTGCCGACCGTCGAGAGAACAGGACATTCTGCCCACTACAGGTTCCACCCACCGACCTCAGCGAGGGTTGCGGCCGCCGGGGAGAACAAGGCGTCCAGGACGCGAAGTCGTGGGACTCGACTTGGCACGCGGAGTGCATGACACGTGGCTACTGCGGGCCCGGGGGACGGGGCGGCGGCCGGGCCGACCCGTGGCGGTTCGGTGTCCAGAGAAGTTTGAGAGGGGTTTCGTTCGGGGTCGGTAGTTGGACGGGAGGGGACCGAACAAGCCGCCGTGGCCGTTCGGGCCGGGTGGCGTGGTCGAGCCGGAGTTTTCCGAGGAGGTAGTCCATGAGCTCACGGGCAATTGCCGGGTTGGTTTGTGCGGGCCTGCTCGGGGGGATCCTGGTGGTGTCGGCCGGCGCCGAGAACTGGGAACGCGGGGAGCGACAGCAGCAGGCATCGCAAGAGCGACAAGATGCCGAAGTGCGCTTCGTTTCCCGCCCGGCAGATCCGTGCGGGGTTGCGCCGGCTACGTTGCCTCCGGGCTCACCGATTACACCGGCCGGGACTCAGCTACCACCGCCGCCGCCACCCCTGGAGCCGTTCCGCCTGGATACTGCGTTGCCGGCGCCTCCGGCACCGCCCATTGCACGGGTCGGGTCTCCGCCGGCACCGCCGCCGCCACCGCCCCCGCCGGGCCCACCGAGTACACCGACCGGGACTCAGCTACCACCGCGGCCGCCACTCCCGGAGCCGTTCCGCCTGGACACCCCGCCTGCCGACTTCAACACCGAGGAGTACGGGGTTATCGGCGAGGCCGGCTTCGTCGGCGTGGCCGCCTCACCCCTGTCGACCTTCTCGATCGACATCGACACCGCGGCCTATTCGAACGTGCGACGCTTTCTGTGCGATGGGGAGTGGCCCCCCGCCGACGCCGTGCGCATCGAGGAGCTGATCAACTACTTCGACTACGACTACCCGCACCCTGAGGCGGACGTGCCCTTCGGCATCGTCACCGAGATGGCCGACGCCCCGTGGGCGCCCGCCCACCAGCTCGTGCACGTTGGCCTGCGGTCGACGCCGGTGGCCACGGCCGACCTCCCGCCCAACAACCTCGTCTTTCTGCTCGACGTGTCGGGGTCGATGAGCTCCCCCAACAAGTTGCCGCTGCTCAAGCAGGCGCTCGCCGTGCTCGTGGCGGAGCTGCGACCGCAGGACCAAGTGGCGATAGTCGTCTACGCGGGAGCGGCGGGGATGGTGCTGCCGCCGACCTCGGGGGCCGAGAAGGCGGCGATGCTCGACACCCTGTCGCGTCTCGAGGCCGGCGGTTCGACGGCCGGCGGGGCCGGCATCCGCCTCGCCTACGCGCTGGCGCGCGAGCACTTCATCGAGGCCGGCAACAACCGGGTCATCCTGGCCACCGACGGCGATTTCAACGTCGGCGTGACGAGCGACGGCGAGTTGGTGGAGCTGATCGAGCACGAGCGCGAGTCGGGCGTCTACCTCACCGCGCTCGGCTTCGGGACCGGCAACCTGCAGGACGCCAGAATGGAGCAGCTCGCCGACCACGGCAACGGGAACTATGCCTACGTCGACAGCCTGCGCGAGGCGAGGCGGGTGCTCGTCGAGCGGATGGGGGCGACGTTGCTCACGGTCGCGAACGACGTGAAGCTGCAGGTCGAGTTCAACCCCGCGCAGGTCAAGGGCTACCGGCTGATCGGCTACGAGAACCGGCGCCTGCGGAACGAGGAGTTCAACGACGACGCGCGGGACGCGGGCGACCTCGGGGCCGGCCACAGCGTGACGGCCCTCTACGAGATCATCCCGGCCGATTCGGACGAGCCCGTGCCCGGGGTCGATCCGCTGCGGTACCAGCAGGTCGCGTCGCGGCCCGGGGTCGGTGCCGGCGAGGTGCTGACGGTCAAGGTCCGCTACAAGCGGCCGGGCGAGTCCGAGAGCCGCCTGGTGGCGAGGACCCTCACGACGCCCGTAACGGGCGGCGAAGGCCCCTCCCAGGCCTTCCGCTTCGCTACAGCCGTGGCCGAGTTCGGCCTGGCCCTGCGCGACTCCCCATACAAGGGCGATGCCTCGTACGACCGCGCCTACGACCGCGCCCGCGAAGCTCTGGGCGCCGACGAGGACGGCCTCCGCGGCGAGCTGCTCTCGCTGATCGGCATCGCCGACGGCCTGACCGAGGAGGTGCTCTCGCTGATGCGGACGGTCGACGAGCTGAAACCTGGGCGAGCACGATCGGTGCAAGTCGGGTCGGGAGAACGAATGTCGTTCGCCGTGCACGATGTTCCGGGCGGGACGTACCAGATCGACGCGGCCGCGGCGAGTGACGGTTTCGACCCCGTCCTGCGTTTGTACCGCCACGTCGGCGGCCGGCTCGACGAGATCGCGTTTGACGACGATGGGGGAGACAAGCAGCTCGACTCGCGCATTGTTGCGCGTCTGGACGGCACCGAGGAGTACCTCGTTGCCGTGAACGAGTACAACGGCCGTTCCGGTTCGGTCACTCTGTCCGTCGTCCGAGAGGGGAGAGACTGAACGATCCTCGGCGATTCGGTAGGGAGCGCCATCCTCGCGCTCGCCACGCTCCCGGCGATCAGCCGCTCTCGTCAACCGGCCGCCAGCAGCGGTGGGCAGGTTGCCGAACCTGGAGCTGGGCGGGTGTGAACCGCCAGCTGGACTTGGACGTGTCGCAGGCGTTCGCCGACCCCGACGGCGACCCCCGACCTACGCGGCCTCGTCGTCTGCGCCGCAGGTGGTGAGGACTGGTGCCTCGGGGGCACGAGGTGACGCCGGGCGTTGGCCGCCGGGACGACGACAGTGGAGGTGCGGGCGACCGATCCCGGGGGCCGGAGCGCGGCGGAGTCGTTCGTGGTGACCGTGCGCAACAACCGGGCGGCGCAGGTGGTGCAGGGGTTGCCGGACCTGGAGCTGGTGGCCCAACAACACGCCGGGGTGAACGTGTCGCGGGTGTTCGTCGACCCGGACGGCCTGGAAGGGCAGCTCGCCAAGGGCTTGCTTGGACGACGCCGCGCAGTTCGACTCTCGTGCCGGACCGTTCGGTTTCCGGTGCTCATCCGTCCTCAGTAGTTGTACGAGCGGGCGCTCGGCCAGTCAGCGGGTTGCCGGCTGGGCGGCACCCCGAACGCAACGGCGGACGACGAGCGGCTTGGCGCTGAGGCCGTCGGCGTCGTCAGCGGGTATGCGGTGGCGGTCGGCAAGGCCGTTCGTTGACCGAGCACACGACGCGCTTGCTGCCGATCGACATTTCCTGCAAAAGGAGGATACGCATGCCGGAGAAACAGGAACGCACCGAGCCTCTGGATGACGCGACGCTGAAGAACGTCGTCGGAGGAGCCACCAAGGGGGACATCGAGCAGAACTGTCCGCCGCCGCCGCCACCACCACCGGCGCCGGCCCCGGAACCGGAACCGGCCAGCACGTCCAGCGGCGGCACGAGTGGCGGGGGTTCGGGAGGCGTGCCGCGGCGCTGAGTTGTCGACGCACGCGTGCCGGATCCACTCCGCGAGTCGCAGGCCGACGCGGGAGGCCCCTGCGCTCCGCGCATGGCCGGGGCGAGGATCGTCCAAGACTGTTGCTCACGGGCCCACACGGGTCGCGAGCGGCGGTCTCGTCTGGACGCGGGTCTACCGCATAACGGGGTCACCTGGACGCGACGGTTCGTTGCCGAGTGCGGGCGCCGCCGCTCGTAACGGCTCGCCGTTCGGCTTGGTCGCGGTCGGCGGTCCGATCCCTGGAGTGGATGCGCATCCGTTAGCCGGAATCCCGGTTGACTTCGGGGCCACCCCATAGACCGGGCGTCACGCCGCGCTTCGAGCCGAAGCGCCGATCCGAACGCGCGGCCGGCCACGCTATAGGCACGAGCAAGCATGCCCCGCCTCCCGCAGGATCTGGCCTCGCCTGAACACCTGGATCACGCGCTGTTCGTCACCACGCCCAAGGCATGGCTTGCGCTGTTCACGCTGATGACGATGATGGGCGCCGCCGTCGCGTGGGCCGTCTCGGGCGAGGTCGCCACCTACGTGCAGGGCGATGGCATCGTGATGAGCCGCGGCGGCGCTGTCTTCGATGCCGCGTCGCCCGAGGGCGGCAAGCTCGCCCGCATCGCACCGTCGCTCGGCGAGCTGGTGTCGGTGGGAGATGTCGTCGCGGAGATCGGCGATCCGGAGACGGGAGAGCGCCACGCCAACGCATTGGCGCTCGTGGAGGAACGGACCCGGACGCTGCGCGATCGCGAAGCCGAGACGCGGGGGGAGAACGCGCTGCTGGACCGGAATCTGGCGCAGCAACGGGCCAACCTGGACCTGCTGGAGCGGACCGGCCGGGAGCTGCTCGAGACCGCCAGCGCGCGTCTGCGGGGCAACCTGACCCTGTTCGAGGACGGCCTCGTCGCGCGTACGGAGATAGAGGACAACGAGGAGGCGGTGGACCTGGCCCGGCGCAACCTGTTCGACGTCATGCAGCGGCGCGACGACCTCGCCTCCGAGGCCCTGCGGCGCAGGAACGATCTCCGCATCCGTGTCGACGAGGCGAGGGCGCGGCTGCTGGAGGCTCGGCGTGAAGTGAAGGAGCTCGAGACGCTCATCGAGACGTGGCTCATCCGCGCGCCGGTCTCGGGACGGGTCACCGAAATCAAGGCGCAGGTCGGCGCCGTTCTTCAGCCGGGCGAATCCGTGCTCGGCATCCGGACGGGAGATGAAGGCCTGGACGTCCTGTTCTACGTGACCATCGTGGACGGCAAGCGGGTGGAGCCGGGCATGCCGGCCCGCGTGTCCCCCAACGCCGTCCGGCACGTGGAGTACGGCTACATGACCGGCGTCGTCGAGAGCATCTCCGAGTTCCCCGCCAGTGTCGCCAGCGTGGCCGCGGTCCTGCAGAACCAGGAGCTGGCGGAGGCCCTCGCGAAAAGCGGGACCCCCTACGCTGGCCGCATCGCGCTGACCCCCGATCCGGCCAGCGCGAGCGGCTTCTCCTGGACATCGGCCAAGGGGGCGCAGGTGCAGGTGACGGCGGGCACGGTGGCGCGCGTCGAGATCGAAGTAGAGCGACAATCGCCCATCACGCTGGTCATCCCGCTGATCAGGGAGGGGCTCGGCTATTGACTTCGGACGCGGACCTCCTCCCGAATCTGAAGCGACGTTGGGGCGGCCGGCGCGCGGTGCCGACCATCCTCCAGATGGAGACCACCGAGTGCGCCGCAGCCTGCCTGGGCATGATCCTCGCCCATCACGGCCGGTGGGTGCCGCTCGAGGAGCTGCGCGTCGGCTGCGGCGTCTCGCGCGACGGGGCGAACGCGTACAGCATGCTGCGCGGGGCGCGGGAGTACGGCCTGGTTGCGGAGGGGTTCCGCCGCTCCCGGGAAGAGCTGTTCGAGATCCCGTTCCCGATGGTGCTCTTCTGGGAGTTCAACCACTTCGTCGTGCTCGAGGGCATCCGGGGCCGGCGCTTCTACATCAACGACCCGGGTCATGGACCGCGCCGCTTGAGCGCTGAGGAGTTCGAGGAAAGCTACGCGGGCATCTGCTTCGGCTTCCAAACGGGGCCGGACTTCCGCCGGGGCGGCTCGAAGCCGAGCATCCTGCGGGGCCTCCGAGCGCGCTTCGGACACGCCCGCGGGGCGCTCGCCTTCGCCACGTTGGCTACGCTCACCCTGCTCGTTCCGGGCCTCGCCGTGCCGACGATGACCAAGGTGTTCGTCGACGACGTGCTGATCGGGCAGAACGGGGACTGGGTCAACGCGCTGCTGGCCGGGCTCGTCCTGGCGGCGGCGATTCAGGGGGCGCTGGTCTGGCTGCAGCGCGCCTTCCTGGCCCGCATGGAGGCCAAGCTCTCCCTGGTGACGACGTCCCGCTTCTTCTGGCACCTGGTCACCCTGCCGCTGCCGTTCTTCGGCCAGCGCCACGCGGGCGACCTGGTCAGCCGGGTGGCTTCGAATGACAGGGTGGCCCGGCTGCTGTCGGACGAGATCGTCGTGAACGCGATCAACACGCTGGCGATTGGGTTCTACGCGGCCGTGATGCTGTCCTACGACGTGCCGCTGACGCTGGTCACCATCGCCATAGTGGCGGTCAATCTGGTGGTGCTGCGGTTCGCCTCCCGTGCGCGGGACGACGCCGCCCACCGTCTGCTCAAGGAGCAGGGCAAGCTGGCCGGTGTTGCGGTCGACGGCATCCAGACGATAGAGACGCTGAAGGCGAGCGGGATGGAGGGCGACTTCTTCGCGCGCTGGTCGGGCATGCACGCCAATGCCCTGAACGCCCAGCAACGGCTGGCGTTCGTGTCGATGCTGGCCAACGTCGCCCCGCCGCTGCTGTTCGTCCTGGCCGCCGTCGCCCTGTTGGGGGTAGGCGGCCTGCGCGTCCTCGAGGGCACGCTGACGATTGGCGGCCTGGTCGCGTTTCAAGGCTTGGCGCACGGCTTCGCGGCGCCGGTGAGCGGTCTCGTCCAGTTCGGCGCCAACCTGCAGACCGTCCGCGGCGACCTCGCCCGGCTCGACGACGTCCTGCGGTACGTGCCGGACGAGCGCGCGCGCCGCGCCCTCGACGCAGGAGCGGCGGAAGAGCAGGGGCCCGCCCCGCGGGGCGCGGTCGAGCTCTCTCACCTCGCCTACGGGCACAACGTCAGGGAGCCGCCCCTGATCGAGGACTTCACCCTGTCGATTCGGCCCGGCCAGCGGGTAGCCCTGGTGGGGCGATCCGGCAGCGGCAAGACGACGCTGGCCAAGCTCGTCTGCGGCCTGCTGACGCCCTGGTCGGGACGCGTGCGGATTGATGGGCACGACATCGAGGACATCGCGCCGGCCCGCTTCGCCGAGGTCGTGGCCCACGTCGACCAGGAGTTCGTGCTGTTCGAGGGGAGCGTTCGGGACAACGTCGCGCTGTGGGAGCCGATCGTGTCCGAACGTGACATCGTGCAGGCCCTGCGCGATGCGGCGATACACGACGTCGTCGCCGAGCGGCCGGGCAAGTACGACGCGGCGGTGGAGGAGGGCGGGCGCAACTTCAGCGGCGGGCAGCGCCAGCGCCTCGAGATCGCCCGCGCTCTTGCGCGCAACCCCGCCGTGCTGGTGCTCGACGAGGCGACTGCGGCGCTCGATCCGGTCACCGAGCTCGACATCGACGACCGGTTGCGGCAACGCGGCTGCACCTGCCTGATAGTCGCGCACCGCCTCAGCACGATCCGCGACGCGGACGAGATCGTCGTGCTCGACGGTGGCCGGATCGTCCAGCGAGGCACGCACGAGACCCTGATGGCCGGCGAGGGGCTCTATCGCGACCTGGTGACCGCAGGCTGATCCGTGGCGGACGCATCCATCGTCGAGCGCCTCCGTGGCGAGCGGATCGTCACCGGCGCGGCCCGGCCGTTCCCGATGGACGACCCGGAGCGCGTCTACCTGGTGGAGCAGGGACACTTGGACGTCTTCGCCGTCGAGCTGGACGGGGATGAGCCGGTGAGTCGCCGGCGTTTCGTGACCCGGGTGCCCACCGGCTCGATGGCCTTCGGCAGCGACCGCGCAGCGGATCCGGCCCGGCCGGAGCGCGTGTTCGGTCTGCTCGCCGTGCCTTCGCTCGACGCGGTCCTGCTCGCTGGCGAACGGGCCGGCGTCGGGACGGCGGACACCTTCGACCTCGCCGCGACGACCTGGATCGACGACTGGATTGCCGGGCTGTCGGAGTTCCTCGTTCGCAACCGACACCCGGTGCCGCTCGACGCGGCGCGGCTGGAAGCCGATCCCGACGTCCGCTATCCGCCGGGCGCCGTGCTGAGCGCTCAGCACGGCGATGTCGTCTGGGTTCGTGCCGACGCGCCGATGCGCCTGGTCGGGCACCGCGACATGGTCGTCGACAGGGGGGAGCCGCTGCTGCCGGTGACCGGGCGCACCTGGTTCGAGCTCGATGTCGAGACCGAGGTGACCGCCGTCTACACCCCCACTGCACTCCTGACCGGGCGTTTGTGGCCGGCGTTCCTGCGTTTCGGTGTCCCGCGTTCTCGAGTACGCGATTCTCGCCGAGGCGGAAGCCGGAATCGAGCTGGCCTCCCGCCGCCGCCGCGCGCACGGGGCCAGGCGGTCGTCGGTGGCCAGGGCCCTCGGTGGCCTGGGCGAGGTGCTCGCGCCGCACCGCGCCGGGCGTGCAGTCGGAGAAGACCGGCCGCCGCTGCAGGCGGCGGTAGATCTGGTCGCCCGTTCGTGCGGCGTGTCCGGCGTTCCGGAACGACCCGACGAGCGGGACCCCGCGGTGGGCGCATCCGAGGCCGCCGCCGTCGTGGAGCGGCTCGCCCGCCGGAAAGGGATACGCACGCGGCGGATAAGGCTCGCTCCAGGCTGGTGGAGGCGGGACGGCCCCTCCTTTGTCGGCTTCACCGCATCGGATGAACGACCGCTCGGCGTGCTGTCGAACCGGCGCGGGGGGTATCGGGCCATCGATCCGGCGTCCGGATCCGAGTTCAGGGTGAACCGCCGGGGCGCGGCCGCGATCGCGCCGGAAGGGCTGGCGTTCTACCCGCCGCTGCCGGACGACGCGGAGACCGCCGCGAAGACGCTGCGGTTCGCCCTGCACGGTCGAGGGCAGGACGTCCGCACCGTTCTGGCCATCGGCCTGCTCGCCGGGGTCGCGGGGCTTCTGGTTCCGATTCTGACGGGTCAGGTGCTTGCAGAGCTCATTCCACGCGCCAACCTGCCGGCGTGGGGCGCGGCGCTGGCCGCCCTGATGCTGCTCGCCTTCGGCAACGCGGTCTTCTTCGTCGTACGGGGACTGGCCCTGCTGCGCATCGAAGGCCGAACCGACGAGCGGCTGCAGGCCGCCGTCTGGAGCCGCCTGATCGCTCTGCCGGCGCCGTTCTTCCGGCGCTTCACGGCCGGCGATCTCGCCGCCCGCGCCAACGCCATCGGCGACGTGCGCCGGATGCTGACCGATACCGCGGTGCAGGCGGCGCTGAGCGGCCTCTTCTCGATGCTCAGCCTGGCGCTGCTGTTCTACTACCACTGGCTCCTCGCGCTGTACGTATGCGCCGTCCTGCTCGCGATCGCGGTCATCACCTGCGCCTTCGCCTACGGCCAGGTGCGCCACTACCGGAACGTGTTCCGGTTGCAGGGCTCGATAGACGGCTTCGTGCTGCAGTTGCTCAACGGCATCGCGAAGCTGCGGGTGGCGAACGCGGAGAGCCATGCCCTCGCACACTGGGCGCGCCGCTTCTCCGAACAGAAGCGGGCCTCTCTGCTGGCGCGGCGCTGGGCCGCGGGCCAGCACGCGGTCACCGGCATGTTCCAGCCGCTGGCTCTCGCCGCGGTCTACGGCGTCGTCTACTACGCCGGGCCGGCCGGTGGGGCGCAGCCGGCCATGGGGCTGGCCGCATTCCTGTCGTTCAACGCCGCGTTCGGGCAGCTCGCGGCGGCGGTCCACAGTCTGGCGATCGCGTTGACCACGGTGATCGGCGTCGTCCCGCTCCTGGAACGCGTCAAGCCGGTGCTCGAAGAGCGACCCGAGCTGGCCGGCGCCGGCATCGATCCGGGCGACCTGCAGGGCGATATCGAGTTCTCGAACGTGACCTTCCGCTACGCGGCGACGATGCCGAACGCCATCGAGGACGTGTCGTTCCGCATCCGCCAGGGAGAATACGTGGCCTTCGTCGGACCGACGGGTTGCGGAAAGTCGACGATCTGCCGCCTTCTGCTCGGGTTCGACCAGCCGAGCTCGGGATCGGTCCTGCTGGACGGCCATGACCTTTCGGGCCTCGACATGGTGGCGGTGCGGCAGCGCATGGGCGTCGTTCTGCAGAACGGCAAGCTCATCGCGGGCAGCATCTACGAGAACATCGCAGGGACGCAGTCGTTGAGCGCCGACGAGACCTGGGCGGCGGCGAGGGCGGCCGCGCTCGAGGGCGACATCCGGGCCATGCCGATGAAGCTGCACACCCTGGTGCCGCCCGACGGGGGCGGACTCTCCGTGGGGCAGAAGCAACGGTTGCTGATCGCCCGCGCGTTCGCCCGCCGGCCGCGGGTCCTTCTGTTCGACGAGGCGACCAGCGCCCTCGACAACCGCGCTCAGGCGGTGGTGCAGGCGACGCTGAAGCGGATCGGCGCAACCCGAGTGATGATCGCCCACCGACTCAGCTCCATCCGCCACGTCGACCGGATCTACGTGCTCGACAAGGGACGAATTGTCGAGAGCGGCGCCTACGACGACCTGATCGCGCGCGGCGGGATGTTCGCCGCGCTTGCCAGCCGCCAACTGGCGCAGAAGTAGGGATCTCACGGCGTCGTGCCGCCCCGCGGCGTTCGTGCTCGCGGGAGGAACTTGCACAATCCGGTGCGACGGCGGTCCCGGGGAACGGGGCATCAGGGCCGGTCGGTGGTCGACGGTGAGCGGCACGTCTCGCAGGCGTTCCTACACGGTGCCGGGGATGCCGAGCTTCGTGTCGGCCCCAGCTCGGCCAGCAGGGCCGCTGTCTCGGGCCAGCTCTGGAACTGGAACGACTGCTTCGAGCCCTCGGCCATCCGGTAGGCGGTCCGGCCCCGGAAATTGCGGGCGTCGATATCGGCGCCGTCGCCACGAGATACGCCACCACCTCGTTCAGCCCGCAGAACGCGGCCCCGTGCAGCGCGGTGAAGTCGGCCTCGTTCACCGCGTTGACGTCGGCGCCGGCCTCCAGCACTAGCCGCACCGCCTCCTCGGCCATCGGCGACCGCGTCCCGCGCGGCACGCGCGGCGTGTAGGTGGCCCGGCCGCGGCCGGCCGCGGCCATGAGCGGTGTCGTGCCGTCGTCGGTCGTCAGGTACGGGTCGGCGCCCGCCGCCAGCAACGTGCGGAGGATCTCGGCCGAGCTCGAGGTGTAGGCGGGGCGTAGTTGAACACCCGCCTCGCGCCGTTCATGTCGGTGGCCGCCACCCACAGCGGCGTGGCGCCGCGCAGGTCGTCGGTCCCGACCGAGAAGGGTTCGAACGCGCCTTTCCTCGGATAGCCGATGTAGGAGCTGAACATGGCCGAGCTGGTAGTCCGCGCGTTCGGATCCGCGCCTCGGCGGAGCAACGCGTTCACGAGCAGGAGACGTCGGGCGCCGTCGAGCTCGCCGCCGAGCCGATCGTAGCGGCGATACCGTTCGTGTCGAAGGTACCAATCCCCAGCCAGAGGTCGACGTCGCCCGACGCCGCTTGGAGCGCGCGCACGCCGCCCATCGCGCCGGTCGGGTCCGCTCCCTCGTCGAGCAGGAACAGCGCGAACGCGACCTGGCCGCGGACGATGGCGTAGGGCAGGACGTGGGGTACCGTCGGCGCTCGGCGCGTTGACGTCGACGCCGGCCGCGATGAGCGCCCGGGCCGTCTCGATGTCCCCGTATGCTCGCCGCGAGCATCAAGGGCGTGAAGCCCTTGGCGGTGGCGACGGCAGGGTCGGCGCTGGCGCCGAGCAGGATGCGCACGACCTTCGGATGCGGTCTCGCACCGCCCACATCAGCGCCGTGGCCTGGGTCTCGGTCGTGGCGCCGTCGATGTCCGCCCCCTGTCCGATGAGCGCCCGGACAACGTCCCTGTCTCTGGTCCGGGCCGCGGTCATCAAGGGGACGAGACCGCTGACCTGCGTGGCGTTGATGTCGGCTCCGTTGGCGATCAAGGTCTCGACCATGGCGAGGCTGGTGTTCTCGACCGCGCGGGCCAGCGCGGTGACGCCGTGGTCCTCGGCCGCATTCACGTCGGAGCCCGCCCGGAGCAGGCGCTGGGCCAGCTCCAGGTCGTTCCAGTGGGCCGCCCCAAGCAGCGCGGTCGTGCCGTCGGCGCGCGCCTCGTTCACGTCGGCGCCCTCGGCGATGAGCGCGAGAGCCTCTCCGCGATGCTGGTTCGCGGCGGCGGTCACGAGGCGGGCGTCCTGCCCGGCGGCCGGGGCGACACCGGCGTCCCAGATGGCGAGGAGGATGCGGACGCGGGTGCTGGTTCCGTCTCTATTCGAGGTGGACGTGGGAAGGTACCGTCGCGTTCCCGGTGAGGACTCGCCTCCATGGCTCAGCCTGACGCTCCATCCTGCCTGGAGTCGGGGGTCGGGCGGCTCACCCGCGGTGCCGTCGCGCCTCCGGCGCCGCGTCGGCCAGACTGGCGCGGCGTCGGTGCAGCGGCGCGGTGTCGCGAGTCGCCTCACTCCAGGGCCAGCACCGCAGCGCGCAAATCCGTCAGGTGCGCCGCCTTGATTCGCGCCCGCAGCCCCGTGGAGTGGACCACCTGACCGGCGTCACGCCCGGCTCGAGCGGATTCTTCCAATGAAGCCGACCGCCAACACCGCGACCGTAACCGAGCGGTGATGGCGACCCCCACGACGAGCCTGCGCCGAGCGTCGGCATCTTCGACCCGAACTCAAGCCGGAGCCACCCTCTCTACGGCACAACGCCGGGTGACGAAGAGCGGTGCCGCCGCCCTCGGCGGTCACGTCGAGCATTGTGGCCACCACGGCCAGTGGTTGCGTCTGGGGCAACTCCTGCCGCAGCGGCCACGGCCCGAGCTGTCAGTCGCTGGCTCGCAAATTCGCTACTGCGATTCCTCAATCGCAACCGTCGGCAGAAGCTCGCAGAGTTCCGGCGCCAGCTGTCTACGCCGTCGCCGCCGTCGCTTAGCAGCCCGTGGCGGAATCGCGTCTGTGTAGAACGGCCGGGCCAAGATGATGAAGCCACGTCTCACGCCGAGTCCGGACCGGATCCGGCGACCCGAGCGAAATGGGGGCCCTCAGACCCGCTACAAGGCGTCAGAGGCCGTCGGCGTCTCGGTCTCGGCCATCGTTCTCGAACGCGCCGTCCGCGCGCCTCGTGGCAGTCTGGCGCGACGGCGGTGCAGCCGCGTGGGGCCCCCGAGTCGCCTCACTCCAGGGCCAGCACCGCGGCGCGCAGCTCGGTCAGGTGCGCTGCCTTGATCGGGCTTGTCGCCGCCATGGACGGGCCATCGGTCCAGGTGGGCGTCGGTCGCCCCGCGGCGCGGTAGGCGGCGACGAGGGCCTGCCGCAACTCGATCAGATGCGCGAGCCTGACCGGCGTTACCCGCGGCGTGAGGACGGGGTCGGTCCATGAGAACGCCGGCAGCCCTCGTGAAGCTCGGAGGGCGTCGATTCGCGTCCGCAGCTCCGTGAAGTGGACCGCTCTGACCGGCGTCACACTCGGCTCGAGCGGATCGTCCGTGAAGCCGCTCACCAACACGGCTACCGTGAACGACTGTGCCGCGCTCAGGCCGCCGGGGTCTGTCGCCGTCACCGTCACGGCCGCCGTACCCTCGTCCCGCGCCGTCAGCGTCACCACCGCGTTCGCGGTGCGGGTCGCCACCACCTGCGGCGCCGATGAGGACGCCGAGTAGGTCAGCGCATCGCCGTCGGGGTCGACGAACGCCGCCGACACGTCCACGGCGAGCGTGCCGTTTGGCGGCAGTGCCCGGTCCGGCAGCGCCCTCGCCGCTATCGGCGCCCGGTTGGCCGGCCCGCAGCGGACGGGCCCGTCCGGCGTGGTGTTCAACAGGGTGATCAACGTCGTGAAGTCGTCGGCCGTGCCGTACCGGCCGTCGGGCCCGTCGTGGTGCTGCGGGACCACGAAGTCGATCGCCGCATTGTCATCCGCGTGCAGGGGCACGGCGAACCATCCGAAGTCGCGGTCGTCGCCCGCGAACGGCTCGGGCGGCATCGCCCGGAACCGGTTGCGGCCGTCGTTGAGGTACGCGAGCGGCGACTCCACGCTCACCGGGGCCCGAATTCGCGATACGACCATGTCGGGGCAGCCGTCGCGGTCGACATCGTGCAGCTCCAGTCCGCCGTGATTCTCACCCTCTATCGCGGTGGCGCTCTGATCGCGCATCCAGGCCGGGGTCTCGTCCACGAAGCTGCCGCCACCCGTGTTGATCAGGGCCTGTATGTAGCGTCCCGAGAAGGCGTTGCAGGTCGCGCTCGGCTGGTTGGAGCAGTCGTGGCTGCCGACGTGCAGCAGCAAGAGGTCGTCCGCGCCGTCGCGATTGAGGTCGAAGTGGGCGATTCCGAAGACGCGCGTGACCCCGTCGGCGTACGACGGGTGCGGGAGCTCGGTTCGCGTCGGGAAGTACCCGGCGCCGTCGTTGACCAGGACGAGACTGGACTGGTGGAGGCGGGTCGGGTGGCGAAGCTGGCCGAGCACGAGATCGGAGTCGCCGTCGTGGTCGAGGTCGGCGAAGTGCCCCATGTGGAAGCGCCCGTAGGCGTTGAGCGGCGGCCGGGATTCGGCCTCCAGCCGCTGATGGCTGCTGGACGAGTCCACAGCGAAGGTGCCGTCCCCGTTGTTCACCATCAGGTGGCTGTCTACGTTGGCGCCGCCGCCGCTCTCGACCCACAGGTCGCCGTCGCCGTCACCGTCGACGTCGCCCGATGTCGCCGACTTGAGGTGGAGGTCGGCCGGGCCGGACGCCGGCGGAACAGGCGGGTCGCGTTCATGCTCGCGCCTGACCGCGTCGGCGAGCGCATCCGATGGGCGGAGCCGCCCGCCGGGGCCGCTCAGGAACAGCTGCGGCGGATTGCCGTAGCCCAGGCTGTGCTCGTCGACGTAGGCGCCGGCGTCGAAGACCGCGAGGTCGGCGCGGCCGTCTCCGTTGAAGTCGTTCGCGACCACGATGGGGCAGCGCGCCTCGATGTCTGCTTCGACCAGGGTCGGCGCGTGCCTGAAGCCGCCGTCTCCGAGGCTGACGAACAGGTGCAGCGGGGTCTTCGTGAAGCGATCTGCCGGGGTCGCGCCGAGGCAGTACTCGTCGATCCCCCCCGCGACGATGTCGTCGCGGCCGTCACCATCGAGGTCCGTGACCGCCAGCACGTGGTGCAACCGCCCGAGGCCGGGCTCGGTGACGACGCGGAGAAAGCTGACGGACGATGGCTGCGCATGGGCGGTGGCGACCGCGACCGCGGTGGCGCAACCCACCAGAATCAGAACGGTGCTGACGGATCGGCCCGTCCGTCTGTACTGTTTCATCCAAACTGCCATAGACGGATGAACGGTGGAAACCGAACGGTTGGGGGCCATCGAGCTTGCAGATCTTCCCGCGGTCGCCGGACGCAACGGCCGTCGGGCCGACAGCAGCCACGCCACGAAGGCGGGCCGCCGATTCGGACCGCGGGCCAACCCGATTGCCAGGTGGGAAGGACGCCGGCCAAGGCTGCGGCGGCGAAGCCGGCAAGGCCACTTGGTGGCGGCGCTCCGCGTTCGCTTTCCTCTTCTGAAACGTCCGTTTCTGACAAGACGGTGTTCAGCCGTCCCGGACGGCGAGTGCGGGTTCCAGGAGAAGAACGCCATGAAGATCCGAGGCATGAGGAAGTGGAGGACCCATGCGCGGTGCCGCTACGGTGCTCGTGGCTGTGGCCGTCGTCTCGGCTGACGGCGCTGCGGCTCAAGTCCCGAACCGCGCCTCGCAGCCGCCGGTGTCTGCGCTCTCGGCGGCGGGATGGACCGACCATCCCATCCGTCCCGGAGTGACGCCGATCAAGACGACGCATTTCGAAGAGCTGCGTGCGCGGGTCGCGGCGCTGCGGGCCGGAGAGGGACTGCCGCCCGCACGGTGGACGGACCCCGTTCTGACACCCGGGACCACCGCGGTCGGGCGGGTCCACCTCGCGCAGCTGCGCGCCGCGCTCGGCGGTGTGTACGAGGCGAGGGAACAGCTGCAGCCGGCCTACACGGACCGTACTCTGACCGCGGGCCGCACCCCCGTCAGGGCCGCCCAC
Organism: Vicinamibacterales bacterium; assembly: GCA_965207675.1. Taxonomy (GTDB): domain Bacteria; phylum Acidobacteriota; class Vicinamibacteria; order Vicinamibacterales; family UBA8438; genus JAJEEA01. The sequence goes on along the minus strand of CBDBMY010000008.1, from coordinate 488,660 downwards.
GTCATGGAGCTGCGCGAGGCGGTCGAGGCCCTCGAGAACCCCACTCCGTCACTTGAGCCGTACTACATGATGCTCCCGCTCGACGTCGTCGACCCGAGCTACCGGCCTGATGGTCACAACTCCGCGTCCACGGATCTGGACGGCGACGGGAACGAGGACCTCGTTCTCTTGGGCTACACCTATCCGTCGAGTGACGTGACGGCGGCGAACTACCGCCCGCAACCCGGACGGGTCTTCCTGGGCGACGGCGACGGCGGGTTCAGGCGGGCGCCGGCCGAGCTGTTCCCGGTCGACACGCTGAACACTGTCGGCCCGCGGAAGGCGCCCTTCGGCGACCTGAACGGCGACGGGCTGCCGGACATGTTCATCGCCGGGCACGGCTGGGACGCCGAACCGTTCCCCGGCGAGCAGAACCGCCTGTACCTGTCGCGGCCCGGAGGCGGCTGGCGCGACGCGACCAGCGAGCTGCCGCGGCTCTCCGACTTCTCGCACTCGGCGGCGATCGGCGACATCCGCGGCCTGGGGATCCCCGACATCCTCGTCGGCAACATCGGGCAAGCGCTGCCCTATGTGCTTCTGAACCGCGGCGACGAGACCTTCTCGCTCGACCGGGCAACCCTGCCGGTCGGACCTGACGAGACGATGAACTTCATGACCAGCGGCATCGCCATCACGGGGACGGTGCTGACGGATCTCGACGGCGACGGGCTGCCGGAGCTGATCGCGGCCGGAGAGCGCCATCCCTGTAGTGGACCCGGCTACCAGCCGCCCGCGTGTTCGGGGGCGGGGAACGGGGCCGGGGGGTCGTTCGTCTTCTGGAACCGTGCGGGTGCCTTCAGCGAACAGCACAAGACGTCCCTGCCGTCGCCTGCGGTGTTTGCCCACAACGGGCACATCGATCTCGATGCCGCCGCTCTCGATGCGGACGGAGACGGTCTGCTCGACCTGGTCATCGTCGGGACTCAGATGAACCCCTTCTACGACGGCTGGTTCGTCCAACTGTTGATGAACCGGGGCGACCGCACGTTCGCCGACGAGACTTCGCTCCGGCTGCAGCCGCACGAGCAGTCGAGCGGCAACGCGGGTGTGGCGACCGGTGCGCCGTGGGCGTTCTGGGTGGATGTCCTCGACTTCAACGGCGACGGGGCGGCAGATTTCGTGATGACCCCGACGGCCGGAGACGTGCGACCGAATCAGCCGCTCGTCTGGCTGAACGACGGAAGCGGGCGGTTCTCGGCGCTCAAGGCGCACGACTTCGTCCGCCCCGGCTACGAGTGGCTGCTCCTCGATGCGCGCCTTCTGAGGACGCGGCACGGCTACAGCTACATCTCGACGCAGTCCTACCCGGGCAGTGGCGGCCTCATCCTGACGGGGCTGCTGGCGACCCGACCGTACCGCTGACGAGATTCCGCCTCGGACCGGCGAGGCATGTGGGCCTCGAAGAGCCCGCCGACGCGCAGCTCGCTGTCGACGATGACCGTGCGGATGGCCGTCAGCCCCACGTCCCGTTCGCTCGCTTGAAGCCGGGTAGCGTGAACATCCGCGAGTCGACCACCCGGCCGCCGAGGCAGTTGTCGCTACAGGGACGCGACCGGTTCCACGCGGACGGTCACCACGTCCGTGTTGTGGAATTGATGGTGGCGAACCGACGAGGCGTAGTGCCGCAGCAGCCGTAGCGACACCTCCTCCTCGACCTGCAGGGCGCCGGGCCGGTCCTTGAGCACGGCCATCTGGTCCTCGATGTTCGTCTCGTCGGTGGCGGCGATGAACTCCAGCACGGCCGCATCGCCGTCGGCCCGCGCCATGACGAGCATTTGGCGGTCGTCGCGCGGCTGCGCCTGCTCGCCGTCGCGCAGCACCAGCAGCGTCTCCTCGCCGACCGCCCGCACCCTCGCGGTCATCTCCTCGTTCCACTTGTTGCCCGCGGCGAAACGGGAGAGCATCTCGTCCACCTTCGGATAGGCGTCGGCGTTCAGGGCCACTCGCAGACGCACCCTGCGTGCGGCGGTGAGGTCGTCGAAGAGCGTCAGCGCTATCACCGTGAAGCCGCCCACGGTCATGCCGTTGCCGAGCAGCTCGCCCCATGCCCCCTGGAGGTACTCCGGGAAGACCCAGTCGAGCTGGAACGCGACGCCGAGCAGGAACCCCATGCCGACGATGAGGCTCTTCCGCTGGTCGAGCCCGTCCTGGAACACGATCTTCATGCCGAACACGAAGAGCAACGCAACCAGGACGATGTAGAAGGCGGCCACCACGGGGCCTGGAATCGCGACGATGGCCGCCGTGAACTTCGGCAGGAACGCCAGCACGACGAAGATGCATCCGACGCAGACGCCCACCACGCGGGCCGCCACCCCCGTCAGCTCGGCAATGGAGATGCTCATCGCGTAGGTGCTGTTGGGCACCGTTCCGGCGAGGCCGGAGAGGAGGTTGCCGAGGCCGTCGGCGAACAGGGCGCCCTGCACCGAGCGGAAATCGATGGCGCGCGGCCGGCGCCAGGAGACCCGCTGGACGGCGATTGTGTCGCCGAGGGTGTCCATCGCGCCCACCAGCGTCACGAACACGAACGCCGGCAGGAGCGCCCAGAAGGCCGGACCGAAGTCGAGATCGAACCCGACGTGCGCGACGGGCGGCAGACCGACCCACGCGGCCTCGCCGACGCTCGCGGTGTCGTAGATGCCGAAGACGAAGCCGCCGATGGCGCTCCCGACGACCAGGCCGATCACCGGGGCCCACAGGCGCCATGCGCCGCGGAAGCGCAGTCCGGCCGCGATCATGATGGCCAGGGTCACGCCCGCGGTGACGGGCGCGGCCGCCGGCGACGTTCCCTCGGGCACGTCGGTCAGCTTGCCCAGGAAGGTCGTGGCCACGCTCACCGGAATCAGCATCAGGACGGTGCCGGCCACGGCCGGCGTGAACACCTTGCGGAGCAGCGACAGCTTGGCGGCCAGGGCGAACTGAAACAGGCAGGACACGAGGATCAGGGTCGAGAGCAGCCCCTGCCCGCCCCGCTCGAGGGCGGTCACGCAGACGGCGAGGAACGCGGCGGTGCTGCCCATGAGGAGGACATAGCCCGCCCCGACGCGTCCGATGCGGACGGACTGGATGACGGTGGTGATGCCGCTGATCACGAGGGCGGCGCAGACCGCCCATGACAGATAGGCGTCGCTGCCGCCGGCGCTCCCGATCATGATGACCGGCGTCAGGACGATGCCGGTTACGTTGAGGAGGGCGTACTGCAGCCCCAACCCGAGTGAGAGCAGGGGCGGCGGCCGGTCGTCGGGCTCGTAGCGAACATCCTGGCGGGCGTGAGCGTTTCTGGAGTCCATGGTGTGATTTTGTCGAGAGAACGTTTACGGTTTATTCGTGCGACGCCTGTCCAGCGCGACCCGGCGGCGCCATTGCGGGGGATCCTCCGCCACCCACGGTGTGAGCACGTTAGTCACATTCGCGGCGCCGGGCTCCGGGACGAGATCAGGGCCGGTCGGCGGGGATGTTCATGTGTCCACTCATGGCGGACGTTTCGGGTGGGCTCGCCTCCGTGGCTCGGCCCGATGCTTCCTTCCTGCGGCGCGACGGCTTCATCGCGTCACTCCAACATCAGGACCGCTCGGCGAAGCTCCGTCACGTGTACGGCCTTGACGAGGGTGACTCCGGCTGTCAGCACCGGGTCCGTGTAGGTCGGCCGCGGCCTTCTCCTCGCGTCGTACACCGCGTCGAGTGCGGTGCGCAGCTCGGTCACGTGCGGCTGTCTCACGGGCGTGACCCCGGCCCGCAGGATCGGATCGGTCCATTGCACGGGCGGCAGGCCCTCCCGCGCCCGCAGGGCCGAGATTCTCGCCCGCAACTCCCGGAAGTGAACCGCCAACCTGCTCAGGCGTCAGTGCAGAATCCGGGAGCGCTTCCACGAGGCCGGACGTTGAATCGCGGTCGAAGACCATCCATTGTTCCTGGCTCTGTCCGGCCGTCACCTCGACTGCATGGAGCAACAGGAGCGCGGCGGCGGCAACGGCGTGCTCGAGGCACTTCTCTCTTGTTCTCATCCCAACCGTCTCTAGAGACGGACGGGCGGCGGAAAGCGAACGGTGGGAGGTCCTACGCGTCCTCCGCGGCCGTGGCGCGAAGCGCGCGGGCGAAGTCGTGCGCGGTGGAGTGCCGTACCGGCCGCGGGGCGGACAGTACGGCCGCCGCGAAGGCGGCCACGGCGGATTGCTGGGCAGGACCCGACTGCAGGCCATCGGCGCGGACGCGGCGCCGCCGAATGCGCTGCGTCACTTCGTGGGCGTCGGCCCCGGGGCGGGCGAAGGGATGGTCTCGCGAGACCATCTCGTAGAGGACCACGGCCAGCGACCAGACGTCGTCGGCCTCCTCGGCGGGGCGGCGCGAGAGCACCTCGGGCGAGGCGTAGCGTAGCGTGCCGCCCACCACGCCGGCGTCGTTCGCCTCGCGGGCCAGGCCGAAGTCCAGGAGCTTCGGCGCCCCTACGGCCGTGAAGCCGATGTTGCTCGGCTTGACGTCCCCGTGCACGTACCCGGCGTCGTGCAGGGTCGCGAGGGCGTCGGCCAGCACACCGGCGACCGAGACCGCCTCGCGCTCGGGAACGGGTCCACGCCTGAGCCGGTCTGCGAGCGTCCCGCCGGCCAGGTACTCGGCGACGAGGAACGGGCGGCCGCGCCAGGACTCGATGGCGTAGATCTGGGCCACGGCCGGATGCGCGAGCTCCGCCATCGCCCGCGCTTCCGATTTGAGTCGCCCCAAGGCCGACAGGCGGGTCAGGATCTTGACGGCGACGTTGCGCTGGAGACCGAGGTCTCGCGCCAGGTACGCCGCCCCCATCCCTCCGGCCCCCAGGCGGCGGGTCAACTGGAACTTGCCGGCGAGGAGTTTCGGGACCTCCGACTCGGCATACGGGGACCCGCAGCCGCATCCGGGCGTCTCGCCGGCCTGGACAACGCATCCGCACACGGGACACTCCTCGGCGGGTGGGGTCGACGCGGCCGAGCCTCCGGCGGGATCCATCATCCGCAGCCGCCCCAGGGCCAGCCCGGCGGCCGCGCCCAGCCCCTCGAGGAAGTGGAGGTCGGCAGGCCGTACGAGCCGGTCGTCGAACCGGCGGCCGACCGCCAGCACCCCGAGCAGCTCGCCGCCCGGGCCGGGCACCGGCACGATGGCGTCGGCCGCGACCTCGACCACCCACGCCGCCTCGTCGGGCGGCAGCAACCGGTAGAGCGAGGAGGCATCCGTCGGATGGACACGCAGGGTGCCGCCGGCCGACTCCAGCATGTGAACGATGGCCGAGGTGCTCGCGAGGGGCGCGGTGTCCGGCGCGTGAAAAGTACTGGCGCGCGTGTCGGGGTCGATAGCGGCCACGAGAACGGCGGGCGATCCGCAGCCGCGCTTGGCCGCGCGGGTCACCGCCCGGCCGACCCTCCTGATGCTCCCCGCCTGCGCCAGTGCCGCCGTCGCCGCGGCCAGAGCCCGCTGCTGGTCCCTCGCCTCCGGGTGCGTCCATGCGTCGACACGGCGCAGGATCGGCTCGCGGGCGAGCGCCGCGAGGAGCAGGATGCCGGCCGCGGCGAACAGCGACTGCGCCGCCGGGTCCGCCAGAAGGGCGCCGACCGTGCGCTCTGGGCGACTCGCCATCAGCCAGGCTAGGCCGAGGGCCGGCGCGGCCGCCGCCGCCTGCAGCGGGCCGGGTCCAGTCAGCAGCCGCCTGCCGCCGGCCCCCACCACCTCGCGGACGTGAGGCACGCGGGCGGCGAGCACGGAGTACCACAGCAGCACCATGCCCGGAAAGCGCATCACCTCCATCGCGAGCACGGCCGGCGACCGCCGGTAGTTGGTCCCCCAGTTCCCAGGCGCGAACGCCTCGGCGAGGTCGTAGACCGCCACCAGTCCCATGTACATCAGGAACCCGACGCTGAACACCACGACGCGCCGCACCTCCTCGGCCTGGGCCGTGTGCGCGCGCAGCGCAACGACGACGACCGCCGCCAGCGACAGCAGATCCCGGACGGCGACCGATCCGTCCATGACCACGGGAACCAGTGCCTCGGCGTAGCCCGCTTGCGCGAGCTCCAGCGTCACCCCGCATCCGACCCACAGCGCGAAGCCGACCGCCACGCTGGCCGGGACCATGCGGCGGGCGACGTCGTCGAGCCGGGCGCGGTACTGGACCCGCGGGCATTCGCGGGCGAACGCCCACAGGGGCACCGGCGAGAACATGAACGAGGGCACGTACAAATAGAGGAAGAGCCTGCTCGACGCGGGCAGGTCCAGGAGATGGGCCGACAGCTGCTCGGGCGGCGGCAGTTCAAGGAAGAACGCCGGGAGCATGTGCACCTGGGGCTCGGTGGCCTTGAGCAGGCAGTAGATCCCGAGCAGCCAGGTTCGCCGGTCGCGGCGGCCGGCGAACAGCAGCAGGCACGCGCTCGCCGAGTGTCCCACCAGCTTGACGGCAAAGTAGACGGCGAGCTCGCCGTGCTCGCGCTGGTAGTCTCCCCAGGCCCACGGCAGCAGCATCAGCGCCGCGGCCACCTCGACCGCGGCGATGGCGATCAGAATCTGCGAGGCGCGGCGCACGAAGCCGCGGCTGCGCGTGTCGGTGGCGGGGGCCGCCGACGTCTCCGGGGCCGGCTCGCCGCCGCCGGCGAGCCGGGCGAGCGTGCGGAGGTTGCGGAGCGCACGGCGATTGGCCGGCGTGGCCTGCTCCTCGCAACGCTCCCACTGGACTTCCTGGTTCAGTGTCAGGGCGTCCGCCACGCCGTCGACGATGTCGTCGTGCTCCCGGCTGTCAGCCGGCATGCCGCCGCTCCGCTGCCCCGAGGTCGGCTTCGGCGACATGCTATGGACCTGACCCGGCTTGCCGGCCGCCCGGCAACTCGACACGCTTCATCCGACCGAAACGCCTCATATCATGGAAGACGTTTCGACCGCGCATACCGAACGGTTGAAGTCAAGCAGACGAGATGGTCACGCGTCCGGCATGACCTTGCTCAGCCGCAGCAGCGCACGCCGGAAGGCCATGCGCGCTGCGTCCGGTGACGACAGCCGCTCGAGCAGGGCCAGCTGGCGGAAGCTGTAGCCGCACTCGAACCGGCCGACCACCAGCCGCCGGTGGCGCGCCGTCAGGTGCTTCAGGCCTTCCAGGTAGCGCTCCCAGGCCTCGTCGTCGAGAACCTGCCGAAGCTGCGGCGCCGCCTCGTCGGAGAGCAGGACGCGCTCGCTCGGCTGAACCACGCTCCGGCGGAGTATCGCCCGCCGCAGGTGGTCGCCTATCCGGTTCTGGACGGCGCGCCGCAGGTAGACGCGTAGCGCCCTGGCGTGCACCGACCGGAGGCCCTTCATCTGCGCGAGCGTGCGGTGCAAGGCGTCCTGGACCAGGTCGCTGGTGTCCAGCCCGTCGCGGGCCCAGGCCGGCAGGCGGCCCCGCGCCCAGCCCCGGAGCCACGACGTGTGGCGCGTCAGCAGCGCACCCAGGGCGGATCTGCTGCCCTTTCGAACGCGATCCAGCAGGCGCTGCTCTGAATCCGCACTGTGAGGGCCGGATCCGTCCGGATCCTGCAACGGCGAAGCGATGCCAGGGTGCACAACCCTGCCTGAGCTCTTCGGCCGTTCTCCGGATTGTTCGAGCCGTCCGGCAGAGCTCGGGGGGCGGGATCCGTCACCGACGCCGCCGCTCAGCTCGCTCGTTCTACGCCCGACCGTTCGGTTTCCGCTGCTCATCCGTCTCCAGATGATTGTACGCCGGCTTTGAGGGCGTGTCCCGGCTGGGTGCGGATCGGCCCCCTGGCACCGGAGACACCGTCACAAGCCGTCTTGCCGGCACGGCGTCGGACGCGCACACGCGAGATCGCTGACCGTGTTCCTCCCACGCCGGTCGCGGTTCGCGCGGGTGAACATGAGGACCGGCGGCGCGGAACGAAGCCAGCGGCGCTGGCGGTGGGTAGAGGGAGGACAAGGTGGTTCGGGAAACAGGAATGCAGATACGACAGAATGCCATCCGGATAATCGTTGCCCTCGCGGCGTTGGCGGCTCCCGCTGCCGGCATGGCGGGACAGGAACCCGCCGGCCGCCGTGACGTTGCGGCGACCGAGGCCCAGATGCCGGAGTTGCGCCGGATCGACGAGCTGGTCGACGCGCTGACCCGGACCGGCGAGCTGGTGCTGGCGTCCCGAACGGCCGACAGATACCTGCCGGACCGCCTGCACGAGGGCCTCATGCAATTCCACGAGGGTGTCCCGGTGCATCGCGGCGGGCTGTCCCGACAGCTTGCGGGCGGCGTGACGGTCTCGGTCTTCGGCACGCTCCACGAGGGGATCGACGTCGATACGACCCCGCTCGTGCCGGCCGACGATGCGCGGACCCTGATCGCGCAGCAGACGGGTGTCGGGCCGGCCACCGGTGAACCGCCCTCTCTCGTGGTCGTTCACACCCTCCGCGGCGACTACGTCCTCGCCTGGCGGCTGCCGATGGCAGACCGGCAGACGTATTTTCTCGACGCCCACGGCGGGAGAATCGTGCACGAGGAGAGCAACGTGCTCGAGCAGAGCGCGTCGGTGGGTGTCGGGACCGGCATTCAGGGTCAGCGCAAGAAGCTGAGCACGTCATCGGCCGGGGGGCAGTATCACGCTCACGACCGGTTGCGCCCCGCCGAGACCGTCACCCTCGACATGCGGCACGACAAGGAGCGCGTGGATCTGCTCATCGAGGAGCCGGAGGTCGGCTGGCTTCCGAGCGACGTGGCGAGCGACGCCGACAACGACTGGGATGACACCGCGGTGGTCGATGCGCACGCCTATGCGGGCTTCACCTACGACTACCTCGCACAGCGGCAGGGCTGGAACGGCGCGGACGGCGCGGACGGACGGCTCATGAGCATGGTGAACATCGGCCTCGACAGCCACACCGCGTTCTTCGTTCTCCCGCCGTACGGGCCCGAGGGCACCGGCATGGTCGCCTTCGGCCACTGGTACGGCGGCACGCCGGTCGTGTCGGCCGACGTCGTGGCCCACGAGATCATGCACGCCGTCACGTACTTCTCCGTGAGCGGGCGAACCGGCGAGAACCTCGGGGGCATCGATCACTTTCCGGGACCGTCGGAGTTCACCCTCCCGGACGGCTTCACGCCCCGCTGCGGGGAGAGCTACGTATACCCCGAAGGGTGGGCCCTGCCGGTCCTGACCGGAACCCCGTTCAGCTTCGAGTGCGACGAAGAGGGTCGACTGCTGCTGTTCGCGGCCCACGGCGGCGCCATCCACGAGGCGTACTCGGACATCATCGGCACGAGCGTCGAGTTCATGCTGCACGAGCCGGCACAGGGTCCGCTCGGCGCGGACTACCTGATCGCCGAGGACACGGGCGTAACGCTGAGGCGGATCGACGACCCGGCGGCCATGCGCTACCCGGAAGCCTACAGCGGGATGATCTGGTTCCTGGCCGAGACCTTCGAGTACCGCGACCGCCCGTTCACGACCTACTCGAGAATCGGCACCGACGACGGGGGGCGGACGCTCGTCCGGTTCTCCTCGTGGGGTTACGGCGGAAACCACTGGAACTCCACCATACTGAGCCATGCGTTCTACCTGGCCGTCGAGGGTGGGCGGAACAGGACGACCGGACTGACGGTCCAGGGCGTCGGCGCCGCCAACCGTCACGACGTGGAACGCGCCTTCTTTCGAGCGCTGACCGACCTGATGCCGAACGCCGCGAGCATGCCCATGGCGGCGAGCGTCATCCTGCAGTCGGCGGCCGACCTGTTCGGAGTCGGCAGCACGACCCACGAGGCGATTGCTCAGGCACTGGTAGCCGTCGACCTGCTGTCGCGGGCGGCCAATTGACGCTTCCGGGCGACAGGCCGGAGGCCCGAGGTCGCGGGGCCCCACGGCGAAGGGCGGCGGTCGTCGGGAACGCGTGGGGACCACTGCGCTCGTGCGCATGGTCGAAGGAAGGAACGCATGGGTAGCGGAGCGAAGCAAGCGCTGTCCTGGATTTGTCGGGTAACGCGACCGCCTCGGTGGAGAAGCGCATCGGATCGCCGAGGACAATCCCGTCCTCAGCCGTCGCCGGAACCGCCGAAACGAGCACGAGCACGCCGCACCCTTGCCGCCGCCTTCTGGGCCGCGCTGGCGTGCACTCCCGAAGGGGCCGCCGCCCAGGACGAGCGTGGCGGCCTCTACGCCGGCCTGCAGCTCGGCGCCGTGTTTCCCACCGTGGTGGAATCGGCGCGTCGCTACTTCAGCCAACCGACCCGCTGCGACAGTCTGCTGTATCCGCCCTCGGTGAGTCCGCCCCTCGACGACCCGGCCTGCCGGGACAGCCGGTCCGTGGTCGCGTCCAACGAGTTCGATCCGGCCCCCGGGCCGGCCAGCGGCTTCATGGTGGGCTACGCAGGGGGGGCGCTGCGGCTGGAGATGGAGTACCTCAACCCGTCTCCCGGCAGCGCCGAGTCGCCGGTCGGTGGCACAACGAGCACGGCGCTGCCGACCGGGACGTCGGAGTGGAGCACCGAGCAACCACCCTTGGAGTGGATCGGGGAGTACACCGTGCACCAAGCGTTCGCCAATGTGTACTTCGATTTACTCAACGGCTCGCGCTGGACGCCGTTCGCCGGGGCCGGCGTCGGCTGGGCCGCGGCGGAGCTGAGCTACTACCTGCGGTTCATCCGCAAGCCCGAAGCGGAGTACCTGCAGATCGAATTCGACCCCGACTGGCCGGACATTGCCAAGCGTGCCGCCGCAGGGACCGTCAGCATCCTGGACACCTACGCGAGCGAAACCGTCTTCGGCTACCAGGTGCTGGCCGGCGTCGACTATGCCTTGAGCGGGCGCACGTCGGTCGGGGTCGCGCTGCGCTGGACGAGATTCGACGATATCGAACACGAGGCGGTGCACAACGTTCTCCGCAGCCACGCGGGGGTGCTCGCCGACGGCGTTACGCCGTTCGACAACGAGCTGGGATTCTCCGGCATCGGTTATCAGGGGCTGACCGTCAACCTGAAGTACCACTTTTGAACTGCGGCCGTCGGCGCCTGTTGAACACCCGCGCGGCGAGGACGACGGGCCGGCGACCGGGAGTGTTCCAGCCGTCCAGTCGACAGATCATCGGACCAGGGAGACACGGTGATTCAGCGCATCCTCCGCCACGCCGACCTTCGCACCACCGGTCCCACGACGATTGCGCTCACCACAGGACTCCTCCTGGCCGCCGCTGCGCCGCCTGCCGCGCAGACCCTCACGTCCCGGGTCGAGGGGACCGTGCGGGACGAAGCCGGCGGCGTCATCCCCGGCGCCGCGGTGACGATGACCGAGGTCGACACGAACGTCGTGCGGGAGGCCTTCACGAACGACCGCGGCCTCTACCTGTTCCCCCTGGTACCCGCGGGAACCTATCGGGTCGAGGCGTCGGTGCCGGGCTTCAGCACCACCGTGATCGAGGGCGTCCGGGTGGTCCTGAACGCGCCCGCGTCTATCGACGTCGTCGTCGCGGTCGGGGGGGTGACCGAGACGGTGCTCGTCTCGGCGGCCGAGGCGCAGTCGCTGATGAACACGGTCAACGCGGAGCTCAACACCAACCTCAGCCGGGAGCAGGTCGGCGAGCTTCCCCTGAACGGCCGCGGCGTAGTCCAGCTCGCCCTCACCCAGGCGGGGGTGACCGGCCCGGGAGGCGCGCGCAGCGCCTCGATCAACGGCACGCGGGGGACCTACAACAACTACACGCTGGACGGCGTCAACAACCAGGACGGCTTCATCCGGACGGACTCCCTGTTCGGGATCATTCCCCTCAAGGAGAGCTTCATCGACGAGATCAACATCACCACCGCGAACTCGGACGTCGACGCCGGCCTCGGGGCGTCGCAGACCCAGTTCGTGACCCGCTCGGGCAGCAACACGTTCAACTCCGAGGTGTTCTTCTACCACCGGAACGAGGCCCTCAACGCCAACAGCTACTTCAACAAGGCCGCCGGCCTGGAGAAGGAGCGGACCCGGGTCCACGAGTTCGGCGTCAACGTCGGCGGGCCCCTCGTCAGGGACCGGTTCTTCTTCTTCGTCAACTACGAGGAGCAAAGGGAGCCCGGCACGGCGTCGGTCGTGCGGCGCGTCCTGACGGACCCGGCGCGCCGCGGCGACTTCAGCTACGTCAGGCAGGACAACGGCCAGGCGGCCACCGTGAACCTGCACCGGCTGACGGGCATCGGCCCCGATCCCGCCATCCGGTCGCTCGTCGACCTGACCCCGGCGCCCAACGACGCCAGCGTGGGCGACGGGCGGAACACGGCCGGGTTCCGCTTCAACGCCTTCAACGAGAGCAGCGCCGACTGGTTGATCTTCCGGGGGGACTATGTGATCGACCCGAGCCATTCGGCGACGGGGACCTTCCACCAGTTCCGCCAAGACGCGCCGAACGACGTGTTCAACGACATCGGTTCGGTCTACCCCGGCCTGCCCGGAGCGGGCCAAGGCTCGAACCGCCGGCTGGGCTCCTTCGCGCTGAGCAGCACGCTCGGCCCGAGCATCGTGAACGAGGCGCGGTTCGGCGTCCAGACCTACGGCGTGAGCTTCTTCAACAACGAGACCTTCCCCGGCGGCTATCGCCTGAGCTTCGGGGGGTTCGACAACCCCGTCCGGAACTTCCTGGCCCAGGGTCGCGACGTCCTGAACCTGGAGGCGAGCGACAGCCTGACGTGGGTCAGGGGGGCGCACACGGTCAGGCTGGGCGGCGGCTTTCGGCGGACGCGGGTGGACGCCTTCAGCGATGGGGGGCTGCTGCCGGGCTACGCGCTCGGCTTCGGCGCCGGGAACCCCGATCCGCTGGTCCCCTCGCTGTTCCCCGGCGGGATCTCGTCCGACGAGCTGAGCGCGGCCGCGACGCTGCTGGCAACGCTCGGCGGCGTCGTCGACTCGGCCGATCAGACCTTCAACGTCGTCTCGCCGACCTCGGGGTTCGTGGGCGGGGCCCCGGAGAGAAGGGTGCTGAGCCAGGACTTCCTGCACCTCTACGCCGGCGACACGTGGCGGGTCGCCCCGGAGACGAGCCTGACCTTGGGCGTCCGGTGGGAGCTGCACGGCGTGCCGGACGAAACGCAGGGCCTGGCGCTGCTGCCGGTGGGCGGGGTCGACGCGGTGCTCGACCCCGACGCCGTCGTCGACTTCGCCGGGTCGTCCCACGGCAGGCCCTTCTTCGACCGCGACTGGAACAACTTCTCGCCGAACGTCGGCCTGGCCCACCGGCTGACGGACCGGATGGTCGTGCGCGGCGGCTACGCCCTGAACTACGTGCTCGACAACAACATGACCACGGTGTCGAACACGATCGGCAACAACGACGGCCTGTCCCAGACGGTGTTCCTGCCCGGGCTCACCGGCACCGTCAGCGGCGGCGGCCTCGTTCCCGTGTCGGAGCCCGAGTTCAACATCCCGCGGACCGCGCGGGACGGCATCCTGGCCGATCCCACCGCCGCCCTCTTCACCTTCGATCCCGACCTGCGGACGCCGTACGTCCAGCAGTGGAACGTCGGGTGGCAGGTCGAGGCCCTGCGCGACACCGCGGTCGAGGTACGCTACGTCGGGAACCGCGGCACCGACCTCGTCCGGGCCATCGACCTGAACCAGCTCCTGCTGCCCGACGCCTTCGTGGAGGACTTCCGGCGCGCCCAGCGGAACCTCGCCGCCAACGGGGACCCCGCGATCGGCGAGCCGCTGCTGGTCTTCCCCCGGCTCGGCCTGGGCGGCTACCTGCACTCCGGCGCCGTGCAGAGCTGGATTCGAAACGGCGAGATCGGGCAGTACATCGGCGGATTCCTGGCCCCCAACCGCAGTTTCTTCTTCGCCGGGGAGGGCGGGGAGGCGTACGGGGCAACACTGCCGATCGGCTACTTCTACACCAATCCGAACACCTGGGTCGGCGACGTCGTCGGGAACTACTCCTTCTCCGAGTACAACGCGCTCCAGCTCGAGGTCCGCCGGGCGTGGCGCTCGGGGTTCACGGGCCAGCTCAACTACACGTGGGGCCGGGCGACGACGGACTTCGACGGCAGCCAGGCGAACTTCCGCGCGTATTTCGACAACGCCCGGCCCGAGCTCGAGATCATGCGCTCCGAGTCCGACATCACCCACACCATCAACGCCAACTGGGTGTGGGAGCTGCCCGTGGGCGAAGGGCGGCGCTGGCTGGACGATCGGGGCCTGCTGAGCTCCATCGTCGGGGGATGGGGGCTGAGCGGGTTCGTCAGGATCCGTTCCGGCGAGGTGATCAACATCGTCTCGCAGCGGGGCACCATCAACCGCGGGTCGCGGGCGCTGGTCAACACCGTCCATCTCGACGGCATCGGGGTCGGCGACCTCCAGAACCGCACGGGGGTGTACCGCCATCCCGACGGGCGCGTGTCCCTGTTCGACGACAGCCTGCTCGCCGCCGCCGGCGGCAATCTCGACATCTTCCGGAACCCAGGGATGCTCGAGGCGGGGACGCTGCCGCTGTCGCCCATCAGCGGGCCGTGGTACGCGACGGTCGACCTCGGGCTGCGCAAGAACATCGCGCTGCCGTTCTCGGCCGGGTCGCGGATGCAGATTCGCGTCGATGCCTTCAACGTCTTCAATCGCGCCAACTTCGACATCGGCCGCTATCACAATCCCAACAGCCGGGAGTTCGGCCTGATCAACTCGACCTTCGCGGCGCGGCAGATCCAGGTCGGCACGAGGCTCACGTTCTGATCGCCCGAGGCCCGGATCCCGAGGGGACACCCTCGTCAGCGGAGAACCGTCATGAGCGACCAAGACGCGTTCGAGCGCATCCTGGCGTCGCTGTACGAGGCCATGCTCGACGACACCCGCTGGCCGCACACCTCGGCCCTGATCGACGAGGCGTGCGGCCTGAAAGGGAATGGCCTCATGGTCGCCGAAGGCCGGAAGAAGGACGCCCGGGTCGTTTTCATCGGGACCTACTATCGAGGGCAGCGCCGCCAGGACCTCGAGCGGGAGTACCTCGAAGACTACCATCCCACCGATGAACGCGTGCCGCGCTTCCGGCAGATGCCCCACGGGCGTCTGGCGCACGTCAGGGATCTGTACACAGTGGAAGAACTGAAGGCCTCGCCCACCTACAACGAGATGCTGTTCCGGGCCGGCATGCAGGACGGCTTGAACGTGCGTCTCGACGAGCCGGACGGCTCCTTCATCACCTGGGGCGTCGGCGATCCCGTCGACTCGGATGGCTGGGGGGCCTCGCGGCTCGCGATGGTCGCCGAGCTCCTGCCCCACGTCCGGCAGTTCGTCCGTGTCCGCCAGGCGGTGGTGTGTGCCGAGGCGCGGAACACCGCGGCCGCCCTGCTCGAAGACCCTCGGATGGGTGTCATCCACCTGGATCGACGCGGGCGAATCATGGCCGTCAACGACCGCGCCGGCGGCATCCTGCGCCGCGACGACGGGTTGTCCGACCGGGGTGGGGCGCTGTGCGCCCGTGTGCCGTCCGACCAGGCCCGCCTCGACCGCCTGGTGCGCGACGCGTTGCCCGCCACCGGGGTGGCCGCGCTCAGTGGGTCGATGCAGCTCCATCGACCGCCCGTGTTGCCACCGTTCACGGTGCATGTCAATCCGGTCACCGCGCGTCAAGCGGACTACGGGGCGCGGCACGTCGCCGCGCTGGTGCTGATTGTCGAGCCGGGGGACCGGCGTCGGGTCGATCCCGAGTTGGTGGCCCGGATTCTGGACCTGACCCCGGCAGAGAGCGAGGTGGCGGTGCGGCTGGCGGGAGGCGAGAGCGTGCACGACATGGCCGAGGCGACGGGACGTACGGAAGCCGTCATCTGCGGGCAGCTTCAACTCATCTGCCGGAAGCACTCCATCCCGCGGCGGGCTGACTTGGTGCGGTTGGTCCGGTCGCTCGCGGATCTCGGGTGAGTGCCGCCCGACTGGAGCCACCGGCCCTCGGGTGGCCACGAGTCGGCGCCGATTGCCGGGAGTCCACATCTCCCCGGGGCCAGCGAGCACCGACAGTCGGGTGGGGACGTTCCTACCCGATGCCGGGAGGCGGCATCGCGCGGCGCCCCGCCAAAGGGGCTTGCCTGGGAGATCACGCGCAGATTCGACCCCTTTTCTCCGGACCGTTCGGTTCCCGGTGCTCATCCGTCTTCAGTAGTGGTACGAGCGGCCGCTTGGCCGGTCGGCGGCGTTGCCGGCTGGAGCGGCGGCCCGAACGCGACCCCCGGGGGACGACGAGGACTCGGCGCTCAGGCCGGCGTTGTCGTCAGCCGGTACGCGGTGGCGGTCGGCGGAGCCGTTCGTCAACGAGCATACGATGCGCTTGCTGCCGACCGAGATTTCCTGCCAAGGAGGACACGCATGGCGGAGGAGAAGAAACGCGCCGAGCCTCTGGGTGACGCGACGCCGACGAACGTCGTCGGAGGAGTCACCGACAAGGGAGATCGAGCGGAACTGTCCTGTCCGCCGCCGCCACGGCCACCAGCGGCACAGGCACCCGCCCGACACGTCCAGCGGCGGCACAGGCGACGGGGGTTCGACAGGGCTGCGGCGCTGACGTTCTCGACGCACGCAAGCCTCATCGACTCCGGGAGCCCGAGGCCGCATGGCGGGTCACCGTGAGGTGACGGCTCGTTGCCGAGTGCGAGCACCACGGCTCGCAACGTCTCGCGGTTCGGTTGGTCGCCGTCGGCGACCCGATTCCCTGGAGCGGATGCGCATCCCATCTGACCGGAGCCCCGTTGACTTCGGGGGACCACCCTGTCAATCGGGCTTCACACTGACGGGATAGCTCCGCCAGTCGCACCAGCCGGTCACCGGGCCGCCCGCATCGCCCCTCTCACCCCGCCCCCGACGGGTCAAGTAGCTCTCGCCATGCCGGTCGCAGAACCCAATGGACCTCTCTGGATGCCCGACGAAGAGCGGCACCCACGCGCCCATGCCCGAACTCGTCGGCCAACACGCGCGACTCTTCCGGGCCCAGCTATAGACAAGGAGTGTCTAGAGTCATGAAGGAGAAGCCGGCCATAAGATCAAACGATGACAGCCGTTCGTCAAGGGCTGTATATCTGACCCGTATATCCCGTGTGTCACAGAGCCTCTCTTTCCTTCGGGCAGTCGAGACCGTTGTGAGAAGAGTCGGGCTCTTCGTATGCGCGAACCTGCGTCCTCCGGAGGTTCGGCCGCTCGCCGCTTCTCGCCGCGACCACGTGCGAGGCGCGCTCGGCCGGGGCTCGCAGTCTGGACCTTCTCCCTCCGCGCGGCTCCCGCGCGGGCGCTGTGCCTTCTTCCCTGGTTGGCCCGCGATGACCCGGGCTGCCGTCCTGGCTGCCGTCCGGACGTGCCCGCGCGCAGCTTCCTTCCGCCTTGCCCGCGCCAGCGCCCGCGCCGCCATGGCGCTCGTCGCTCTCGCCGCCCTGTCACTCCCTCTGCCGGCGGCGGCGCAGTCGACCACGACGTTCGTCAGCAATACCGGTCAGCCCTCTAATGGGGAATCTTTCATCGAGCGGGATCGCGCGCAACGATTCACCACCGGCTCGCACGCGAACGGGTACGACCTGAGCGGTGTCAGGCTCATGTTCGGGAGGGGCTATCTCTTTCTCTCGGTCTCCGTGTGCATGACGGACACGAACGGCTTCCCGACCTCGTCTTGCACGCCGCTCACGTTCAGGCGTGAATTCACGGATAGCAGCGGCGGCGGGTTATCCGTACCCGTGAACCCCGGCCTCTACACCGCGCCGGCGAATATCGTCCTCCACCCGAACACGACCTACGCCGTGCTGGTGAGGGCGAGCAATCATGTCGCACTCCCCCTGACCCGGTCGAACGCCAACGACGCGGGAGCCTCGTCGGGGTGGAGCATCGGGGACAGCTTCGACTGTTTCAATTGCGGGTGGGGTGGGCCGCCGCACACCTGGGTCTCGCATGACGAGGCATCGCTGCAGATCCAGGTCCTCGGCACCGAGAGAACCGAGTCCATCGTGGCGAAGGTGCGCTCGGTGGCGGTGACCTCCACGCCGGCGCTGAGCTCCTCCGGGGCGACCTCGCCGGACACCTACGCGGTGGGCGAGCCGATCTACTTCACGGTCACCTTCAACAACGGGGTGGCGGTGTCGGGGGACCCGGAGCTCGAGTTCTCGCTCGCCAATCCCGGCGTGTCGGGCAATGACGCCCGGCGGGCGGCCTACGACAGGGGCCGGAGCACACCGAGGAAGCTGGTGTTCGGCTATACCGTGCAGGCGACCGACGAGGACACCGACGGCATCTGGGTGGGCGACCAGACGCGGACGCTTCAGCTCGACGGCAACGACGGCATCCTGACGAGCGCGAGTGGCCTGTCCGCCACTCTCGTCCATCGCAGCCTCGGGACGCAGTCCGCTCACAAGGTGGACGGCACCCGCAGCCCGCCGGCCGGCGTGGAGGTGGATCCGCCGTTGACCGCGTCGTTGTCCGGCCCGCCCGAGCACGATGGACGGACGGCGTTCAAGCTCACGTTGACCTTCAGTGAAGAAGTGTCCATCGGCTACCGGACGGTGCGCGAGAGGCTGTTCACGGTCAGCGGGGCGGCGATCACGGACGTCCGGCGCCTCGACCCGGGGTCGAACCTGCGCTTCGAGGTGACGGTTCGGCCAAGCGGCATGGGCGCGGTGACGCTGGCGCGCGCGGCGCTCCCGGCGTGCGGGGAGAGCGACACGATCTGCACGGCGGACGGTCGCGCGCTCGAAGGGCCGCCGGCACTGACGGTGCCGGGGACGGCGTTGTTGTCGGTGGCGGACGCGACGGTCGAGGAAGGACCGGATGCGGCCCTCGCCTTCGCGGTGACGCTGGACCGCGAGCGCCACGCCCCGGTGACAGTGTCCTATGCCACGAGCGACGGCTCTGCCACGGCGGGTCAGGACTACACGGCGGCGAGCGGCACGCTGACCTTCGCGGCCGGGGAGACGGCCAAGAGCGTATCGGTGGCGGTGCTCGACGATACCGACGTCGAGGGCGTGGAGACGTTGACGCTATCGCTCTCGAACGCCACGGGCGCGCGCATCGCCGACGGCAGGGCCGTGGGCACGATCGAGAATCCGCAGTCGGAGACGGAGGCGCGATTCATCGCGTCGTTGTCGGGCGTCCCGGCCGAGCACGACGGACGGACGCCGTTCAAGCTCACGCTGACCTTCAGCGAAGAGGTGTCCATGAGCTACAAGACGGTGCGCGACAGCCTGTTCACGGTGAACGGGGGGACGATCCCGAGCGTCCGGCGACTGAATCCGTCGTCGAACCTGCGCTACGAGGTGACGGTACAGCCAGGCGGCAACGACCCGGTGACGCTGGCGCGGGCGGAGCTTCCGGCGTGCGGACAGAGCGGCTCGATCTGCACATCGGACGGGCGCGCGCTCGAAGGCGTGCTCTCGGCGACGGTGCCGGGGCCGCCGGTGCCGTTCACCGCGTCGTTGTCCGGCGTCCCGGCCGAGCACGACGGAGCGACGGTGTTCAAGCTCACGCTGACCTTCAGCGAAGAGGCGTCCATGAGCTACAAGACGGTGCGCGACGACCTGTTCAAGGTGAGCGGGGGAACGGTCCCGCAGGTCCGGCGACTGAATCCGCCGTCGAACCTGCGCTACGAGGTGACGGTACAGCCAGGCGGCAACGACGCGGTGACGCTGGAACGGGCGGAGCTGCCGGCGTGCGGGCAGAGCGGCTCGATCTGCACGCCGGGCGGGCGCGCGCTCGAAGGTGCGGTCTCGGCGACCGTGCCGGGGCCGGTGGGGCTCTCGGTGGCGGACGCGCGGGTGGACGAGGGGGAGAACGTGGCGGTGGACTTCGCGGTGGCCTTGAGCCGCGCGTCCACCGAGACGGTGACCGTGTCGTATGAGACCTCGGACGGCACGGCGACCCAGGGGGATGACTATGAGGCGGCGTCGGGGAAGCTGACGTTCGCGCCGGGCGAGACGAAGAAGACGGTGTCGGTGACGGTGCTCGACGATTCTCATGACGAGGGCGAGGAGACCTTCACGCTGACGCTGTCGAACCTCTCGGGCGGCAACACCTTCCTTGCCGACGCGACCGCGACGGGGACGATCGTCAACGCCGACCCGCTGCCGCGGGCGCTGATGGCCCGGTTCGGGCGGGCGGCGGCGGTGCACGTGGTCGAGCAGGTGGAGGAACGGCTGCAGGCGCCGCGCGAGCCGGGCTTGCGGGGCCGGTTCGCGGGCCGGGAGCTGCGGCGGGACATGGGGCGCGAGATGGCGCTCAGCTTGCTGAGCCGGCTTGGCGGCGCGACCGGCGGGCATCCTGCCGCGGGCGTCCACAACGCGGTGGCCGGTTCGGCGGCGGGCGGCATGGGATGGCTCGGGACGCCGGGACTCGGCGGCGGTGGGCCGTTGTCGGCCGCCGGAACGATGGGCACGGCGGGACTCGGCGCAGTGGCGGCGGGCGGGCCGGCGGATCCGACGATGGCGGCCGCGGGGCCGGCCGATGGCCTGAACGAGGGCGGATTCCTGCGGATGGGCCTCGGCGGGGGCGACGTGTTGACCGGCTCGGCCTTCGCGCTGAACCGCGAGACGCGGCACGGGGGCGTTCTGTCGTTCTGGAGCCGCGGTGCGCGGTCGCACTTCGCCGGCCGCGAGGGAGCGCTGTCGCTCGGCGGCGACGTACGCACGACGATGTTCGGCGCCGACTACGCCAAGGGGCCGCTGGTGGCCGGTCTGTCGCTGTCGCACAGCCGGGGCCTGGGCGAGTACGCCGGCGTCGCTGGCGGGCAGGTGGCCTCGGCCGTGACCGGCCTCTACCCGTGGCTGGGCTACAACGCGACCGACCGGGTGATGGTGTGGGGCGTCGCCGGGTACGGGTCCGGGGGGCTGCTGCTGACGCCGGAGGGTGGTCCGGTGCTCGAGTCGGGCCTGGCGATGGCGATGGCGGCAGCGGGGACCCGCGGCGAGCTGGTGGCCGGCGGCGCGGGCGGCTTCGCGCTGGCGTTCAAGGCCGATGCGCTGTGGTTGGGCACGTCGATAGACGGGATGGACGGCCCGGCCGGGCGGTTGAAGGCGACCGAGGCGTCGGTGACGCGCTTCCGGACAGCACTCGAAGGCTCGCGGGACTACGCGCTCGCGAGGCGGCTGTCGCTGACGCCGAGCGTCGAGGTCGGGCTGCGGCACGCCGGCGGGGACGCCGAGACGGGGGCCGGCATGGACGTGGGCGTGGGCCTCATCGTGTCGGACCCGTCGACGGGGCTGGCGGTGGACGTCCGCGTGCGGACGCTGTTGGTGCACCAAGCCGAGGGGTTCCGGGAGCGGGGGGGCGCGCTGTCGCTGAGCTACAACCCGAGCCCGTCGGCGCCGCTGGGCTTCGTGGCGCGGGTGGCGCCGTCGTGGGGCGGTGAGGCGGGCAGCGGCGCTGAGGCGCTGTGGGGCCGGGAGACGATGGCGGGGATGGCGCACGGCAGCTTCGCCTCGGGCAACCGCCTCGATGGAGAGGTCGGCTACGGGCTGCCGGTGGCGGGCCGCTTCGTGGGCACGCCGCGGGTGGGCTTCGGCACGTCGGAGTACGGACGGGACTACCGGGTCGGCTACAGCCTCGGTGTGCTCGACCGCGAGACCCTGAACCTCCGGCTGAGCATCGATGCGCAGCGGCGGGAGGTTCCGATGCCGAGCGGCACGGATCATCGGGTCCTCGGGCACACCTCCGTCAGCTGGTAAAAGGCACCGCGTCGTGCAGGACCGACTGGTGCAGGCTGCGGCCGCGGACGGCGTCGTCGGCATGCGGCTGGGAGGTCCCGTTGTCGACCGTGAGCAGCACCAGGACCGCAGCACGTGGGCGAACGAGACCCTCCGGGAGGCTCGCCCAGCGATCAGGGAACGCCCGCCTCGGCTTTGCGGCGGCGCGGGCGGGTGCGGAGGTCTGCCGGCCGACGTCGACGAGCTCGCCCGAGCCGGGCGCCCGAGCCGCAACACCGGCGTCGTCGAGACCGAGCCCTCCAGTGGGGGCCGTCACCGCGGCGGCGGCCCGACAAGTCGAGCCGGACACACAACCGGCCAAGCGGGCCCACGGGTGCGTCGGACGGCGGGTGGACGGCCCGGCCGACGTCGCCCGCCTGCACGGTGCCCGCGATAGTGCTCGCCATCCTGGACGCCATCAGCCCACCAGCTCGAGCAGCTCGACCGGCAGCTCCTCACGCGGCGCGACATCGGGCGGTTCTTCGGCGTCGGCAAGGTGCGCCCGGCCGCGCTCATGCAGACCTTTGAGGCCGAGATGACCGGCAACCAAAGGACCCTGCCGCGGACCAGGCTCCTGCAGCAGCTCAAGAAGCACCGGGGCCGGGCTGCGTTCCGCGTCGAGGAGGACCGACGCGCGCACCTGGTCGCCGAACTTGCGGAGGGCCCGGGCCCGGGCACGGCTCAGGGGTTCGCCGAGGCGCTGCGCGCCAGGCCGACGAGTGGGTTTTGCTCGACCGTTCGGTTTCCGCCGTTCATCCGTCCTAGAGGATTAGAACGGCGAGACACCGAAGGAAGCAACCGAGAGGAGTTGGAGCGCAGTGGACCTCCACCGGGGGCATCAGGCGCGGTGAGCTCGTCGGCGTGAAGGGGGCGTGAACGGGCCACTCGCAGAGGAGGGAGCAAGTCCATGATGAACACACAGACAGCCGAATCGGCCGATCTCAAGCAGGACTCTTTCACGGTGACCATCGACCCGGCCAAGGTCGATGTCGAGAAGCTCAAGACCCTCGAGGGCTTCCTCGACGACGAGGCTCTGGAGAAGCTGGCCGGTGGCGAATCGTACACCGTGACCATTCATCGGACTAGCCAGAGCGACACGGAATGGGACAATTGGAAGAGAGCCGTGACGGCCGCGGCGATGGGCGGCGGCTAGTGAACGCGCGCGCGCCCGGCGCGGCGTCGACGTGCAGGTCGCGTCGGTGCAACGGAGTGCAGCCGTGCCACCGGCAAGCGAACGGGAGCTGAGAGGGGTCGAGCACTTCGACCGGGCCCTGCACGTCGTCACGCCCCGGGCTTGGCTGGCGTTGTTGACGCTGGCCGCACTCGTGTCCGCCGCGGTCGGCTGGGCGTGGCTGGGCCGCGTCGCGACCTACGTGCCCGCGCACGGCATCCTCCTCGGTCGCGGCGGCACGGTCCACGAGGTGGGGCCCCGCACCGCCGGCACGCTCGTCCGCGTCCTGCCCTCGCTCGGCGATGCGGTGACGGTGGGAGACGTCGTGGCCGAGATCCACGACGCCGAGACGGTCGAGCAGCACGCCACCGCGCTGGCCCTCGTCGGTGAGTTGACGCGCGCGCTCAGCGCGTTCCGTGCCGAAGCCCGCGAGTCCGACGCGCTCGCCGGGCGCAACCTCGCCAGACGGCGCGCGAACCTGCAGGCGCTCGAGCAAAGCGCGCGCGACCTGATGGAGAACGCGAGCAAGCGGTATCGGGGCGATCTCGAGCTCTTCGAGGAGGGGCTGCTCGCGGAGTTCCAGACCGACCTCAGCGAGCAGAGGGTGGATTTCGCGCGCCGCAACCTCTTCGACGTGATACGCCGGCGCGACGATCTCGACGCCGGCGAGCTGAGTCGGCAGGCGCGGCTCAGGACGCAGCTCACCGACGCGGAGATCAACCTCGTGGCGGCGGGGCGCGAGGTCGAGGAGCTCGAGGCCGCGATGGAGGCCTGGCGCCTGAGGGCGCCCATCTCGGGGCGGGTCACCGAAGTCAAGGCGCAGGCTGGCGCCGTTCTGCAGTCCGGTCAGTCCGTGCTCGGCATCGGGGGAGGCGGGGACGGCCTGGACGTGCTGATGTACGTTCCGCCAACCGAGGGCAAGCGTGTCGAGCCGGGCATGCGGGTCCTGATATCGCCGACGACGGTACGGAGCGCGGAGTACGGCTACATCACCGGCGCCGTGGCGAGCCTCTCCGAGTTTCCGGCCAGCGTCGACAGCATGACCGCCGCCCTCCAGAACCGGGAGCTGGCGGAAGCGTTCTCGATTGACGGGGCGCCCTATGCCGGCCGCATCGCCCTGACGCCGGATCCGGCTACCGCCAGCGGCTTCGCCTGGACATCCTCCAAGGGCGCGGAGGTCAACGTCACCGCGGGCACGCTGGCCGAGATCGACATCGAGGTCGAGTCTCAACCGCCCATCTCGCTGGTGGTGCCGATGCTCAGGGAGTGGCTTGGCTACTGAGTCCCGCCGCCGGCCGGCAGCGCGCCGAGCGGCCGGGGACGGTTCAGCCTCACCCGTCACGGCCGGAGAACGGCCGCCCCGACGCTTCCTTTCAACCGACCCGCCCTCATCGAAGCGCGCCGGGGTGCAGACCGCATCCCCCCGGGGTGCGCCGCCGCCGGCGCCTTCGGCGGTACGCCCGGAACCAGGGCTGGACGTCCGTCCGATGCCGCCGGCGTCCACCCGGAGAGGATGCGGCAGTTGAACCCCGAGCTCCGGGGCAATCTCCGGCGCTGGCCGGGCGGTCGGCGGCGGGTGCCGACCATCCTGCAGATGGAGGCCACGGAGTGCGGTGTCGCCTGCCTCGCCATGATCCTCGCCCACCACGGCCGGTGGGTCTCGCTCGAAGAGCTGCGCGTCCGCTGCGGCGTGTCGCGCGACGGCGCGAACGCGGCGAACATCGCTCGTGCGGCGCGCGAGTACGGGCTCGTCGCGAGAGGCTTCGTCCACCCCAGGAAGACGCTGTTCAAGCTCCCCTTCCCCATGATCCTCTACTGGCGGCGCGGCCACTTCGTCGTGCTGGAGGGTATTCGGGGCGACCGGCTCTACATCAACGACCCGAACGACGGGCCTCGACGGATCTCGCCCCGCGAGTTCGACGACGGCTATACGGGCATCGGGCTGGCGTTTGCGCCGGGCCCGCGCTTTCGGAAGGGCGGCTCGAAGCCGAGCATCGTACGCGGGTTGCGCGCGCGTTTCGGGAACGCCCGGGGAGCGCTCGCGTTCGCCGCGGTGGCCACGCTGACGCTGCTCGTTCCCGGCGTGGCGGTGCCGACGATGGCCCGCGTGTTCGTCGACGACGTGCTGATTCTCGGCAACGGCGACTGGGTCCTCGCCCTGTTGCTCGGACTCGCGTCGGCCGCGGGGCTGCAGGGCGCTCTGGTGTGGCTGCAGCGGGCGTTCCTCGCCCGGATGGAGGCGAAGCTCTCCATCGTCATGACGACGCGCTTCTTCTGGCACCTCGCGACCCTCCCGATGCAGTTCTTCGGTCAGCGCTGGCCGGGCGATCTCGTGAACCGCGTCGCGTCGAACGATGCGGTCGCCAGGTTGCTGTCGGACGAGCTGGCCGTCAACGTGATCAATGTGGCGGCGATGGGGCTCTACGTGGCGGTCATGGCGACCTACGACGTGTCGCTGACGCTCTTCGCCGTCGGCATCGTGGCGGCCAATGTCGCCGTGCTGCTGCTCGCGTCGAGGGCGCGGCAGGATGCCAACCGCAGGCTGCTCAGGGAGGAGGGCAATCTCGCCGGCGCGTCGGTGGACGGCGTCCGCATGATCGAGTCGTTGAAGGCCACCGGCGCGGAGAGCGATTTCTTCATGCGCTGGTCGGGCCTGCACGCCAACTCGCTGGATGCGCGCCAGCGCCTGATGCTCGTGACCACGCTGGCCGGCGTCGCGCCCCCGCTGCTCTCGCTGATGGGCGTCATCGCGGTGCTTGGCGTCGGCGGCCGGCGCGTCCTCGACGGCGCGCTGACCATCGGCGGTCTGGTCGCCTTCCAGATCCTGATGCAGAGCTTCTCGCGGCCCGTCGAAGGCCTCGTCCGGTTCGGTGCGCACATCCAGACGGTCAGGGGCGACATCGCCCGGCTCGACGACGTGCTGCAGTACGAGCCGGACGAGCGGGCGGTGCGCGGCATCGACGGGAAGGCGGCCGACGTGACGGCGCCGCCGCCGCGCGGATCGGTCGAGCTCGACGGGGTCACCTTCGGGTACAACCTCAAGGAGCCGCCGTTGATCGAGGACTTCTCGCTCTCCATCGAGCCGGGCCGGCGGGTGGCGCTGGTCGGCAGCTCGGGCAGCGGCAAGTCGACGGTGGCCAGGCTGGTCTGCGGCCTGCTCTCGCCCTGGTCGGGCACGGTGCGGATCGACGGGACCGACCTCGCCGACCTGCATCCCGCCCACTTGTCCGAGCGCGTGTCCTACGTCGACCAGGAGCTCGTCCTCTTTGAGGGCACCGTGCGCGAGAACGTGTCCCTGTGGGATCCGACCGTCTCGGAAGACCACATCGTCCAGGCGCTGCGCGACGCCGCGATTCACGACGTCATCGCCTCCCGGGCGCGGAAGTACGACGCCCGCGTCGAGGAACGGGGAAGCAACTTCAGCGGCGGGCAGCGCCAACGGCTCGAGATTGCCCGCGCCCTGGCCCGGAACCCGGCCATCCTCGTGCTCGACGAGGCGACCTCGGCGCTCGACCCGGTCACCGAGATGGAGATCGACGAGCACCTGCGGCGACGAGGCTGTACCTGCCTGATCATCGCCCACCGGCTCAGCACCGTCCGGGACGCGGACGAGATCGTCGTGCTCGACCGCGGCCGGATCGTGCAGCGCGGCACGCACCGGCGCCTGACCGCTGAAGAAGGCCTCTACCGCACGTTGGTGACGGGCTCATCCGACCGTGCAGACTCCAATCCTTGAACGCCTCCGCGGCGTGCGGAGAGAGACCGACGCCACGCAACCGTTCGTGATGGACGACGCCGAGCGGGTCCATCTCGTGGAACGCGGGTCTCTGGACGTCTTCGCCGTCGAGCTGGCGGGAGACCGGCCGGTGGGGCGAAGGCAGTTCGTTACCCGGGTGGCGGCCGGCGAAATGGCGCTGGGCGCCGACCGGGTCGCGGACCCGGCGCGGCCGGAGCGCGTCTTCGGCTTCCTCGCGGTACCCGGTCTCGATACGGTCGTCATCGACGGCGAGCGCGACGGCGTCGGCGGTGGAGAGTTCGACCTGGCCGCAGTCACCTGGATCGACACTTGGATCGCCAGCCTATCCTCGTTCGCCGTCCGCGGTTGTCCCGTGCCCCGCGACGCCGTGCACGTCGAGGCGGAGCCGAACGTGAGCCACCGGTCCGGTTCCGTGCTGACCGCGCAACACGGCGACGTCGTCTGGGTATCGGCCACCGTCCCCATGCGCCTGCTCGGACGCACGGACCTGGTGGTCCCGGCGGGTGAGCCGCCGCTGCCGCTGACCGAGCGGACGTGGCTTCGGGTCGACGCCGACGCCGTCGTCACCGCCGTCTATACACCCACCGCGCTCCTGACGGGGCAGCTCTGGCCCGCGCTCCTGCGCTTTGCCTCCCGCATCCTGGAACGTGCGATTCTGGCCGATGCGGAATCCGCCGCCTCGCTGGCGTCGCGACGGCGCGATGCCAACGACGCGATGCGCTTCTCGGTGTCGGGCTCCCTCGGCGTGCTGGGCAGCGTGCTGCGCGGAGCGCGCAGCGACTTGGGGATCGGCCCGACCGGCGGCAGCGCGCTGAAGGCGGCCGCGGGACTCGTAGCCGAATCGGTCGGTGCGACGCTCGCGAGGCAACCGGACGGCGCCGCCGCGACCCGCGAGCCGGTCGGGGCGGAAGAGGCGGCCGACACCATCGACGGCTCGCGCGCCGTTCCGGGATGCGCTCGCGGCGAATCACCCTCGCCCCCGGCTGGTGGAAGCGCGACGGTCCGTCGTTCGTCGGCTTCACGACGCCGGGCGGGAAGCCGCTCGCGATCATCGCGAACGGCCGAGGCCGCTACCGCGCCGCCGACCCGGAGACCGGCGCGGACTTCGTCGTGAACGCCGCGGCCGCCGCCGGCATCGCCGCCGGGGGTGTGGCGCTGTACCCGCCGCTGCCGGACGACGCCGGCAGCGCCCGGACCGTGCTGCGGTTCGCCCTGTTCCGGACGCACCGGGATCTCCGCACCGTCTGCGCGGTCGGTGCGCTGGCGGGCCTCGCGGCGCTCCTCGTTCCGGTGCTGACCGGCCAGTTGCTCGGCAGGTTCATTCCCCGCGCCGACTACGGATCGTGGCTGGCGGCGCTCGGGGCCCTCGCCCTGGTCGGGCTCGGCAACGCCGTCTTCGGGGTGGTGCAGGGGCTGGCGGTGCTGCGTATGGAGGGCCGTATCGACGAGCGGCTGCAGGCGGCCATCTGGAGCCGGCTGATCGCCCTGCCGTGCCGGTTCTTCCGGGACTTCAGCGCCGGCGATCTCGCCGACCGCGCCGGCAGCGTCGGCGACGTCCGCGAGATGCTGACCGGGGCCGCGGTCCAGGCGGCGATGAGCGGCCTGTTCTCGATGTTCAGCCTTCTGCTGCTGTTCGTCTACAGCTGGCGGCTCGCGCTGATCGCGAGCGCGATGCTGCTCGCGATGGCGATCGCCACCAGCTTCTGTTCATACCGCCAATTCCGCCACTACCGCGAGATGTTCCGGACCCGGGGGGCGATCAGCGGGTTCGCGTTCCAGATGATCAACGGCTTGTCGAAGCTCCGGGTGGCCAACGCGGCAACCTACGCGTTGGCGCGATGGGCACGGCAGTTCTCGGAGCAGAAGCAGGCCGCGCTCGCGGCGCGGCGGTGGGCGGCGGGGCAGCACGCGCTCAACGCCTTGCTCCAGCCGCTGGCCCTGGTCTTCATCTACGGCTTCGTCCACTACGGCGGCCCGCCCGACGAGGCGCGGCCCGCATTGGACCTCGCGGCCTTCCTGTCGTTCAACACGGCGTTCGGGCAGCTCACGGCGGCGGTCAACAACCTCGCGATCGCGGCGACGACCGTCGTGTCCATCGTTCCCCTGCTCGAGCGCGTGCGTCCCATTCTCGCGGCCAGACCCGAGAACGCCGACGGGGGCGAGGACCCGGGCGACCTGCAGGGCGGCATCGAGTTCGCCAACGTGGCGTTCCGCTACGGTGCGCAAGCGCCGAACGCCGTCGAGGACGTGTCGTTCCGCGTCGACCCGGGAGAGTACGTCGCGTTCGTGGGGCCGTCGGGGTGCGGAAAATCCACCCTCTTCCGGCTGCTGCTCGGCTTCGAGCAGCCGGCCTCGGGCTCCGTGTTCCTGGATGGCCGCGATCTTGCGGGGCTCGACCCGGTCGCGATTCGGCGGTACATGGGCGTGGTCCCCCAGAACGGCCAGCTCGTCGCCGGCAACATCTACGAGAACATCGCGGGCATGTCGCCGCTCGGCGTCGATGGCGCCTGGGCGGCGGCGCGCGCCGCCGCCCTCGACGAGGACATCCGGGCCATGCCGATGGGGATGCAGACGGTGGTGGCGAGTCAGGGCTCGGCACTGTCCACGGGGCAGAAGCAGCGGCTGCTGATCGCCCGCGCCCTGGCCCGCCGGCCCCGCATTCTCCTGTTGGACGAAGCGACGAGCGCGCTCGACAACCGGGCTCAGGCCACCGTGCAGGCGTCCCTCAGGAAGCTGAGCGCGACGCGCGTCGTCATTGCCCACCGGCTCAGCTCGATTCGCGACGTGGACCGCATCTACGTGATGGACGGGGGCCGCATCGTCGAGAGCGGCCGCTACGACGATCTGATGCGGCGCGCCGGCGTCTTCGCCGCGCTGTCCCGTCGCCAGATCATCCGAGGCTAGAGCATCGGCGTGCCGGGGGAGGCCCCCGGCGGGTTCTTCGAGTGCTCCCGTCGTGCTGGTTAAAGCAGCCGGGCTGCCGCTGTCGGCCTCCGACCACTTGACTGCTCGCGGCGGCGATACTGTCCACCGCCCGCCCGGCAGCTCCAGCGCCTCGCGGTAGAACACGCCCTCGCGGCCGGCGGCCGCGAGGTACTCGTTCAACGCCGCGATTGTCGTCTCCGTCCGCCCTCGTAGGCGTAGGCGACATGTGCGTACTGGAAGTTGAAGTCGTCTTGCATGACGAGATCGTGCTCCTCTTGCAGAGCGAGAATCGCGTTCATCGTCTCGAGGGCGGCTGCGGGGTTTTGCCGTCGGCGAGGAGCCGTTCCGCCGGCACGAGGTGGCGGTCAGCGAGGATCTCAGGCCGCAGTTGCACGGTCCCGGTACCGGGGGAGGCGCGCGCCCGCTCGATGACGTTCTGCGGATCGACTTCGGCGGCGTCCGGGTCTGGCGCCGGATTGGAGTCGACCCCCAGCGTGGAAGGCGGTGGCACCAGGGGCGACGAGGCGCTCGCGGCGTCGGCGGGAGGCGCATGGGGCGGCGCGGAGGCTTCCGGCGCCGCTGGCGGCGGTGCGCGCCCGCTCGAAGGAGTTCCGCCTCCGTGCCGTTCAGGTACCCCGTTGGTGAGGCTCCCCGCGACTGTTGCCAATCGCGAGTCCTCGGCGCTCGTCTGCGGGCCGAACAGGCCGTCCGGCGTACCGGGGTCGAAGCCAGTCGAAGCCCTCGTTGCTGAGTCCTTGCTGGAGCAGCCGTCGGGTGGAGCGTTCGAGGGTGAGCGACGCCTCGACGGTGGAAGGGTCCTGGGGGCCGCCGCCGCCAGGGATTCCCCGGCAGCGACGGCGGGCGTTGCGGCCACGCCAAGCGACCACCAGCACGTACACGACGAACGCCAGCGGCAATGCGACGATGCGCCAGATGGACACGATCGGTGGGGTTCTGGGCCTCGCTCGTCGATCGGGGCCCGCGCTTGAAAGGGCCCGCCGGACGCCGGAGCTGGTGTCGGTCACGGTTCCGACACGGGGGCGGCCCGGGAGTCCGCCACCACGTGTCCCTGTGCGGTAACCGGACGAGGGCAGGCGATCGCCGCCGGCCGAGCTCGCCGACCGTCGCTGAGCTCCATCGACCAGCGGCCGGGGCGCCGGCGAGCACACGGGCGTCGCCAACGACCATCGGCCGCACGCGCGGCTGCGGCGTCGAGTCCAGTCAGTCGCTCTCGAGCGCGGCGCGGGGCAGGACTTGGCCAACGCGATCGGGCTCGCGGTGCTGTTGCTGGTCGCCGACCGCCCGCGTGGCCGCCGGCGGTTAGGGAGACGGACTTCGGCGGCGTACGACGGGCGCTGCGCGGGCGTGGGTCCGTCGGCTGGGATTCTCCGGGTTCCAGCCGGGAGAGGGCACGCAGGTGGTGAGGTGTTCAGGGGCCGGGTACCACACCAATGGCTGGTGTGCTGCAGCGCAAGCCCCGGCCTCCCGAACGGACCGGGAGCATACCACGATGGGTCCCCCACGATGGGCCTCCGTGGCCCGGACATTCAAGGAACACGGCCGGCAACTCTTCCTTCTTCATGATTGCCAAAGAACAGGACCGCCCGGGTCGCCCGGAGCCGCTCAAGACGGGGCGGCGCCGTCAATCCTCGGGTGACGTCGCGCGGCAGACGACCACGTCATCCGTCGCCCAGATGACGGTCGCTCCAAGTTCCACACGACGTGGAGGCCGATCACGAGCCAGGGCGTGCGGGTGAGGAGGAAGGCGAGCAGCGACCAGCATGCCGGCTGCGATCCCGGTCGCTGCGACGCCGTGGAGCATCGCGTTCGGATTGCCCAGGTGCGCCAGTCCGAAGAGCGCCATCGTGATGCCGAGAACCAGCCAAGTCCTGAGCGCGTTGACCGCAGCGTCGCCGCCGGACCGTTCGCTTTCGTCCTCACGAACGTCTTCACGATTGGGAGGGGGGGCGTGCGTTCCATCGCGGCGCCTCCTTGAGCGGCGGCATCGGCGGCCCGACCCGCAACGCGATCGGCGGCCGGGCCGGACGGGCAGCACCAACCGGAAGACGTCGGCACCGCCGCAGGCCAAATGACGGACCAGTACTCCGAATCGTTGGCGGGCCGCATCGCGATCGTGACGGGCGGGTCGCGGGGAATCGGACTGGCCACGGCGATGCCGTTGCGGGCGGCCGGCGTCGACGTGCTGGTGTTCGGCCGTGCCGAGATGGCCCTCGACCGGGCCGGCGGCAACATCGTCCACACGCCCGGCGCCGGACGGGTCGCGACGGTGGTCGCCGACGTCCGGCGCCACGACGACGCGGAGCGTCTGGTGACCGCGGCGGTCGACGAGCTGGGCGGTTGGACATCCTCGTCAACAACGCCGGAGTCGGCCGCTTCGGGCCGATGTCGGAGCTGGCCGTCGACGCGTGGATCGAGACGATCGAGACGAACCTGTCCGGCGTGTCCTACTGCTGCCGCGCCGCGATTCCGGTGATGAAGCGGCGGGGCAGGGGCTGGACCGTTAACGTCAGCAGCCTCGCCGGCAAGCACCCGTTTCGCCGGCAGGGGCGCATACTGCGCGTCCAAGGCGGGCCTGAACGCGCTGACCGGGTCGGTGATGCAGGAAGTCCGCGGGGACGGCATCCGGGTGAGCTGCGTGCTGCCGAACTCGGTGAACACCGAGTTCGGTGGCGGCTGTCCGTCCGTGGACGCGGTGTGGAAGGTCGACGCTTCGGACGACGTCGCCGGGGGGTAGTCGACCTGCTGCGCCACCCGGCACGCAGTCTCCCCAGCCGGGCCGAGCTGCGTCCGTCTGTCCCGCGAGAGCGAGGCTACTCGGCCGGGGTGGTGTCGTCGGGCGGCTTCCGGGTCCGGAGGACGAGTTCGATGCGTACCCGACGAGCCGGTTCGGCATGCTGCGCGCCTGGGTTGGTCCTCGGCAACGAGCGCGCCAACGGGTGACCGGGCAGCCAGAGCCTGACCGGGGGAGTGAGTGTGACGAGTCTCTGAGCGATGGACAACGAGACCGCGTCGATGGCGTTGGGGGAGTGCGATCGGCTACTACGGGGCAGCGCACGTTCCGAGAACGGGCTGCAGCCGGAGTGCCGCGGTTCTCGCGGGGCCGGTGGCCGGTCGTTCCGGAGGTGGAGGGGGAGTTTCGAGCGTTCGCGTCGGCGTCGGCTGAATGCAGGAACTCTCGTCTCGGCCGTCGTCGCATTCACCGTCGGTTGCCCGACCGCGCACGCGCAAGCCCCGGCAGTGGCCTTCGAGGCCACCAGCTGGGATCCTGCCGGTCGGTTCGATTTCGTCCTCGCCGTCGCCGACCTGAACGGCGACGGCCGAAACGACATTCTGGTCGGCGGGCATGAGGAGTACAACGTCGCGCAGACGCCCGAGGAGCGGCTCAAGAAAGCGCCGATGGGCATGTTCCTCAACCGGGGGGACGGCACGTTTCGGCACGCTCCAGGGCTGGTCGAGGGGGCATTCGAGGCGCGCTACCCGATTGCTGTCGTGGAAGACTTCAACGGCGACACGTATCCCGACCTCGCGATCTTCGACCACGGCGTCTACATCTACGACCGCAATTCCGGCTACGGCAATCCGCCGCAGCTCTTCCTGGGCAGTCAAGACGGCGTGTTCAGAGCGTCCGAAGCGCTCGCACGAGCGGTCAGGACGGAGCACGAACGGCAGGCTCCACCTCTGCTCTCGGGCCCGTCCGACCTACACGTCAAGGCGGCCGCGGCGGGAGACATCGACGGCGACGGCGATATCGACATGTGGGTTCAGAGCGGCGGAGGCGCCAACGTCGAAGAGCACTTCATGGTGAACAACGGAGATGGCACGTTCACGATTGACTTGGACACCCGCGCTACGAAACCAGTGCTCCGCAACCAGCTGCCGGGCAACAGCGACTACTGGGGGTACGTCGGGAGCCACTTCGTGGACGTGGACAACGACAGAGACCTCGACCTCGTCCTCGGACAGATACGGGATCTCAGCCAATCCGCCGTCAACCAGTTCAGCATCGTCCTGTTGAACGACGGCGCCGGGTACTATCCGTCACGCATCGATCTTCCGCGTCCGGCTTTCAACGAAGGCTATACGGCAGTAGCCTCGATCACGCACTTCGACGTCAACGACGACGGTTTCCAGGACCTGTTGCTCGTGCACGAGCGTAACAACGACGCGCTGCCCGACGTGCTTCCATGGACGGGCCGCTACGTCCAGGTACTCGTCAACCGCGACGGGGGGACGTGGTTCGGTGACGAGTCGACGAGATGGATGGGGGGCGATCAGAGCCTCACCACGGGAGAGCTTGATGCGGACGGCCAGGAGCTCGGGAACTTCGGCGAGGCGGAGATGCACGACATCGATGGAGACGGGTGCAGCGACCTGATGATGTCGCGAATGCGCATCAGGCCTCGCGCGGAAGCACCGGTCGCGTACTGGAACAACGGGACGGGCCGCTTCCAGGCGCTGTCTCACGAACCCTTCGCCAACATCTCGTTCTATGCGGTGCCGGCGGACCTGAACGGCGATGCGATGATCGACTTCGTGGTCGCGGAGCGTGATGACGGGCCCGACGGCCGTGCCCGCACTGACGATGACTTCTCGATATTCTGGACGCACCTGAACACCACGCCCCCCGGCCCCATCCGCTGCGCCGACCCGGCGAACCGGCCGCCGACGCCAGCGGGAACCCTGCCGGACCGGAGAATGACGCCGGCCGGCACGCTGACCGTGGACGTGTCGCGGGCGTTCATCGATTCGGACGGCGACGCCTTGACCTACACGGTGTCGTCGACGGTCCCGCGCGTGGTGGCGGCAAGTGCCACAGGTGCCCGGGTGACGCTGACTGCGATGGGGGAGGGCACGACGGCGATCCGGGTGACGGCGACCGACCCGGGGGGGCTGAGCGCCATCCAATCGTTCACGGTGACGGTGTCGTCGACGGTGTCGTTGGCGTTCACCGATGACCCGCTCCAGCCTGGCGTGACGCCGATTAAGGTGGTCCATTTCACGGAACTTCGGACGCGGATCGACGCCCTGCGAAGCGCAGCGGGTCTGCTGCGGTTCTCCTGGACGGAGGCGGTCCTGCGGGCGGGCGTGACGCGGGTGCGTCGCGTGCACCTGAACGAGCTGCGGGCGGCTCTGGTTGAAGCGTACAGAGCGTCGGGGCGGTCGGCACCGCGCTGGACGGACGCGTCGCTGGCGGCGGCGACGACTCCGATCCGGGCGGCACACCTAATGGAGCTTCGCGCCGCCGTGCTGGCGCTGGAGTGAGAAGTTCCCGAATTCCGGCGGGCTGGGGCCCCGCCAGGCCTGTCGTTGCTCCGCTCCCCTTCGGGCTGAAGCCTCTCTTGGGTCGGACAAGGGCGATTGTGCTGATGCGGCGTTCATCCGGGTTCCGCCCGGGGAGTTCCTCCGCCGAGCTGTGATCGCGCCGCAGATCCTCCACCGTCGACCACTGGCACGCGCCGCGGGGCCGGGCATCGCGTCGAGGAGCCGAGCCCGAATGTGCCTCCGCTCATCATCGACAACTCTGGCCGCCCGAGCCCGTCGCAACGGCCGTCCCGGCCCACCGTTCGCTTTTCGGTTCGTGAACGTCCCAAGTATAGATGGGTCCGTGAGGACAGCCGCCGGCTTCCATCGGTTTGGCGCCCCTCACGGCAGAGCTACGGTTGCTAGATCCGCCAAGTACTTCTCCACATGGGGGAACGAACTTGTACGACACCGCCGCCGGCCTCATCCGGCTGATCGAGCTTTTCGCCGAGCGAACCGGACATGCCGAGTCGACGATCTCGCGCCTGGCCGCGGGCAGCGGTGATGTCATCGCCCGCCTGCGGCGCGGCGACGGCATCACTACCAAGCGGGCGGACAGGATTCTCCGTTACCTCTCGGAGAACTGGCCCGAGGACGTGCGGCGACCAGCGCAGGGGGAGGTCGCCAATGTGCGCGGTGAGTTGGCGCTGCCTTCCTGGATTGTGGATGTTCCCCGGGTCAGCTGGGTGGTCGCCATTCGGAAGCGGCTGAAGCTGAGCCGGGAGAAGTTCGCGGACCGTTTCGGCCTCGACGTGCGGACCGTGCAGGAGTGGGAGCAGGGGCAGCGGGTTCCAGACCGCACTGCCCGTGTGCTGCTCACCGTGATCGACCACGACCCGGAATCAGTCGTGAGGGCGCTCGCCGCTGGCAAGACTCGGGTTTCGGCACCGTGAAGGTGGGGGGTCGGGCGCCGGTCTACGGAAGCGGGGTGCATTCGCCTTTCCCGCTCCGAGGATTCAGGATTGAGAACTTCCGTGTTCCAGCCCAGCGCGAGGAGGTCGGCGCGGCAGGCCAAACGTGCGACACTCTGGACGCCCC
The DNA here is from genome assembly GCA_965207675.1 of Vicinamibacterales bacterium. Classification (GTDB taxonomy): domain Bacteria; phylum Acidobacteriota; class Vicinamibacteria; order Vicinamibacterales; family UBA8438; genus JAJEEA01. The sequence continues at coordinate 452,768 of CBDBMY010000008.1, read as the reverse complement.
TCTCCCGGGCGAACCCATGGAACCGAAGAAGGCTGCCGCCGCCGTTCGCGTGAGGACCGCCGCAGCGATCCTCAGAGAACCGGCCGCCGAAACCAAGGCCGGCGCCGCCGACGAGACGGCCCTCGAACGGCTCATCATCAACGGACTCACCCGCTGTTGCCACGGTATCGTCGGCGAGGCCCGCAGAACCCGCCGCCACACGATGGTGGCGGTGGCGGCGGTCCTCCTCTCTTGCGCCGCCGCACATGCACAACCTCGCGTGACCTTCTCGCGCGTCACCACCGACCCCGGCCTTGGGCGGTTCGACTTCGTCCTCGCGGTCGCAGATCTGAACGGCGATGGCCGAGACGACCTCGTCGTTGGAGGACGCGTCGAGCACGCCGTCGGAGCGACGCCCGAGGACCGCTTCACGAAGACGCCGCTGCACGTGTTCGTCAGCGACGGTGACGGGGGCTTCAGACCCGCCCCGGAGCTGGTCGAGGGGACGATCGAGGCGCGCAACGCGGTCGTGGTCGCCGACGACTTCAACGACGACGGCCGGGACGACCTCGCGATCTTCGACGCCGGTGCATACGTGGACGCGCACAGCTCGGGGTACGGCAATCTGCCGCAGTTGTTCCTGAGCCATGACGACGGCGTGTTCCGGGCGTCGACCGCGCTGGCCGATGCGGTCGAACGGGAACACCAACGGGACCCGCCCGTCCCGCCTGCCTCCGGCCCCGCCGACCTCCATCTGAAGACGGCGACGGCGGGCGACATCGACGGCGACGGCGACATCGACCTGTGGGTCGAGAGCGGCGGCGGCGCCAACGTCGACAGCCACCTGATGGTGAACAACGGTGACGGCACCTTCGCGGTGGACTCGTCCAGCAACCACCAGCGGCTGGAGGCCGAGTCCCTGCCGCCGCTCAACGCTTACGGGCGCTTCCACATGGGGCACTTCGCCGACCTGGACAACGACGGCGACCTCGACCTCGTGCTCGGCCAGATCCGCGACGCGGATCGAGTCGCCCAGTTCAGCATCGTGCTGGTGAACGACGGCACCGGCCACTACCCGGTGCGGATCGAGCTCCCGCATCCGGTGTTCAACGACGGCTTCACGCGGGTCTTCGGCGTGGCCGGCTTCGATGTCGACGGAGACGGACTCCAGGATCTCCTGCTCACGCACACGCGCAACAGCTTGGACGGAGGATGGGGAGGGCGCTACGTGCAGGTGCTTGCCAACCGCGGCGGGGCGGCGTTCGCCGACGAGACGGCTGCCCGGATGGGCGACCAGAGCGCGACGACACCGGAACGCAAGGCCGACGGCGGCGAGAACCAGAACCTGGCCGAGGCGGAGATGCACGACGTCGACCGCGACGGCTGCGCGGATCTGGTCATGTCGTACAGCCGGGGGGCGGTGGGCGTCGAGGTGCCGCTCGTCTATCGCAACGACGGAAGCGGCCGGTTCCGGGCGATGCCGCCCGAGCCGTTCGCAGGTTCGGATGGCGATTTCGGGTACTTCGCCGTGCCTGTGCACGCGGACGGCGACCAAGTGATCGACTTCGTGGTCCCGCAGCACCACGACGGGCCTGACATCAGCTACGGGACGGAGGACGACTTCACGACGCTGGTGACGCTGTTGAACACCACCCCCGCCGGCTCCATTCGCTGCGCCGATTCGGCGAACCGGCCGCCGGCCGCGACGGGAACCCTGTCGGACCGGACAATGGCGCCGGACGGCACGCTGACCGTGGACGTGTCGCGGGCGTTCATCGATTCCGACGGCGAAGCCTTGACCTACACGGTGTCGTCGTCGGCCCCGCGGGTGGTGGCGGCAAGCGCCACAGGTGCTTGGGTGACGCTGACGGCGGTGGGGGAGGGCACGGCGACGATCCGGGTGACGGCGACCGACCCGGGGGGGCTGAGCGCCATCCAATCGTTCACGGTAACGGTGTCGACGACGGAGTCGGTGCGGTTCACCGATGACCCGCTCCAGCCTGGGGTGACGCCGGTCAAGGCGGTCCATTTCACAGAGCTCCGGACGCGGATCGACGCCCTGCGGAGCGCAGCGGGTCTGCTGCGGTTCTCGTGGACCGACCCAGTCCTGCGCGCGGGCGTGACGCGGGTGCGTCGCGTGCACCTGATCGAGCTGCGGGCGGCTCTGGTCGAAGCGTACAGAGCGTCGGGGCGCTCGGCGCCGCGCTGGAGCCACATGTCGCCGGCGACGACCCCGATCCGGGCGGCGCACCTGATGGAGCTTCGCGCCGGGGTGCTGGCGCTGGAGTGAGAAGTCCCCGAATGCCCGCGGGCTGGGGCCGCGCCAAGCGGGTCGCCGCTGCCCCTTCGGGCTGAAGCCCCCTTGGGTCGGATAAGACGCGGGAGCCGGCGGCGGTGGCGCGGGTCCTGGAGTTTCTTCGCGGGGCGGATCGCGAACGCGAGGACGCGGGCGGCGTACGGGCGGGCGGTGGGGCAATTCTTGGAGTGGTGCGAGGCGCGAGGGCTCGGGCTGCGCGACGTCTCGACGCTCCACGTCGCCCGCCTACAACAGGAGGCACCCGGGGTTGGTCCTCACCGTGAGGCAGCACTTGGCTGCGATCCGCATGCCCGGCGACGGCCTCGTCGTCAGCCAGGTCCTTCGGTCCTCTCGCCGGCAGAGGCGAGGAAGCTCCTCGGGTCGAATCGACACGGGCGCCCTGGCCGGCCTCCGGGACCGGGCGCTGCTCTCAGTTATGCTCTACAGCGTCGCGCAGGTCAGCGCGGTGTTGCGGATGCGGCGGCAGGACTACTTCGGGCAGGGGAGCCGGGGGTGGTTGAGGTTCCGCGAGGAAGGGCGGGAAGCGGCACGACGTGCCGGCTCACCATCGGGCGGGCCGCCGCCCTCGACGCCTACGTCGAGGCGGGCGGCTCGAGGAGCCGAAGGCGGGCGCTTTTCCAGAGCAATGGACCCGGCGGGGAGGCGGCTCGGTCGACGCCGGAAGTCCTGCGCGCGTCGGCCCGGCACGAAGGCCGCCAGCCCAGAGCGCTACCCGGCCACGCCGATCACCGGGGAGGCGATCGGCGAGCGACGTCGCGGCCGTGGCGGCGGTCTCGGGGCGAGACGATCATCGCGGGCTGCCCGCGAGGATGGCGCGGGCGAGGACCGAGACGTTCGCCTCGACGTAGGCGCGGATGCGGTCGGCCTGAACCGGTCCGGTCCACGTCGTCAGGTGCCCGCCCTCGGCTGCGAGCACGACGAGACCAACGTTCCCGCTGCGCAGCGTCAACTGCACGTCGAGGAACGTCGCACACGTCCCCGTCCCCGTATGCAGCGAGATCCCCTTGATGAACAGCAGGGCCCTCACGGGCTGGCCGTAGGATTCGGATAGGGGGCGGGCGGCGATTCCCGCGCGGCGCAGGGCGTCTTCGGCCTCGGCCGCGAGCGCACCCTCGTCGACGGCGCAGCGTTCGTCCTCGTCGCCCGCGACGGTGCTGACCGTGTAGATTGCCCCGCCGCGCTGTAGGGTCTCGACGACGCCCGCGAGGCCCGCGGCGTAGAGCTGCTGCCCGACGACCGGAGTCGCCGCCAGGGCCCCGAGCACGAACCCCACGACTCCGAGGAGCGTCACTCGACCTCCAGTACCCATGCTCTCAGCTCCATGATGTGCGCGTTCTCTTCTTGACCCCCCGACTTGTCGCGCACGTTCGTGTTCTGGAGGGGGCACCCACGCATTTGCCTGAGTGAACGTATATACGTGGTACCCGTGGTCCCGCCGAGGGACACTGCGGACGGTAGCGGTATCCTGTCCCTGCGGGTCAACGCATCCGTCTGCTAGAAGACGGATGGGCGGCCGAGACCGAACGGTGGGGGGGCCATCGACGGCCTCCGCTGCTCGTGCCGGGGAGTCTTGGCGGAGGCGAGCGCGGCGACCCTCGAGGTAGTCGCGGATCTCGTCCTCGGCGAGTTCGAGGTTTCATCGTCACGCTGAACCGGGCTCTTGGCCTGCACGTCGGGCGCGGCGGGTTCGGGCGCGGCTCTGCCGCGTTCGTTCGTCACCGTTGTCTCCTCCTCTCGCCGGGGCAACACCGAACCCGGGGCATCGGCCGTTCAGTCGCGGCCGATGCCCCGGGGCAGGTCGACATCGAGGGCGTCGATCAGGACGCTAGCAACGCGGAGAAGCGCGCCGATGAACCCGGCGTCCCCGCGCCGGACCGTTCGTTTTCCGCTACTCATCCGTCTTTCAAGACAATGTAGCGCCCGCGGACGCCATGAACGCCGCCGCCGATGTTCTCTCCTGCGACGGGCTCGCTGACAGCTGACCCCGAGGAAGGGGGCGGGTTCGACGGCGCAGGGACGCGCCACCCAGGCGCTCGCCACGTCCCGGCGATCAGCCGCTCTCGCCCGGCAAGGTAAGCGCGGCCGTCGGGCGGCGCTGTCGCCCGGGTCACGACCGTCGCGCTCGCCCCGAGGGCTTGGCGCGCCTCGCCCACGTCCGCGTGAACGCGAGCCGCGGGCTTGAGTTGCCCATCGAGCGAGACCTTGGGGGAGAGCTTTGTCTGGATGGCGCGGCCAGCGACGGGACGTACCGCGTGTCTTGCCGCGCTCGCGACCGCGTTCTGGGCGGTGCCCGCGATCCGACGTGCTCGCGCAGGCGGAGTCGCGTCGGGATCGCGCGGCGCTCCGGGCCGTCAGGGTGACACCGGGGAGAACCGCGCCGGTGTTGTCGCTCACCGCTCACGAGGCGGCCCTGAAGCTCCTGCCCGCCGCCAGCGCCGGGTGCCGTGCCTCGCGGCTGCCGACCGTCGAGAGAACAGGACATTCTGTCCACTACAGGTTCCATCCACCGACCTCAGCGAAGATTGCGGCCCGCCGGAGAACGAAGCGTCCAGGACGCGAGGTCGTGGGGCTCGGTTTGGCACGCGGCGTGCATGACTTGGACGCCGTTAGGTACATGGCTACTGCCGGCCCGGGGAGGGACAGGGGGGCACGGCAGAGTTTGAGAGAGATTTCGTTCGCGGTCGGTAGTCGGGCGGAAGGGGACCGAACAAGCCGCCGTGGCCGTTCGGGCCGGATGGACAGAATTTCAGAGGAGGTAGTCCATGAGGTCACGCGCAATTGCAGGGTTGGTTTGTGCGGGTCTGGTCGCGGGGATCCTGGTGGTGTCGGCCGGCGCCGAGAACTGGGAAGGCGGGGAGCGACAGCAGCAGGCATCGCAAGAGCGACAAGATGCCGGACCGCTCTCTGTTTCCGGCCCCGTGCATCCCTGCGGGGCTTCGCCGGACAGGTTCTTTCCGTTCGGCGGACCGCCGATTGTTCCGGAAACTGGATTCGACATCTCGTCGGCGCCGCAGTCTTCGCTAGCGCCTGCGTTGATTGCGTTGCCGGCGCCGCCGCCCAATCCCCGGGCCGGATCTCCACCCCCTCCGCCGGCTCCGCCACCACCACCCCCTCCGCCGGGTCCACCTCCTCCGGGGCCACCACTCCTGGAGCCGTTCCGCCTGGACACCCCGCCTGCCGACTTCAACACCGAGGAGTACGGGGTCATCGGCGAGGCCGGCTTCGTCGGCGTGGCCGGCTCGCCCCTGTCGACCTTCTCGATCGACGTCGACACCGCAGCCTATTCGAACGTGCGACGCTTTCTGTGCGATGGGGAGTGGCCCCCCGCCGACGCGGTGCGCATCGAGGAGCTGATCAACTACTTCGACTACGATTACCCGCACCCGGAGGCGGACGCGCCCTTCGGCATCGTTACCGAGATCACCCACGCCCCGTGGGCGTCCGCCCACCAGCTCGTGCACGTCGGCCTGCGGTCGACGCCGGTGGCCACGGCCGACCTCCCGCCCAACAACCTCGTCTTCCTGCTCGACGTGTCGGGGTCGATGAGCTCTCGCGACAAGCTGCCGCTGCTCAGGGCGGCGCTCGCCCTGCTCGTCGCGGAGCTGCGACCCCAGGACCAAGTGGCAATAGTCGTCTACGCGGGGGCGGCGGGGATGGTGCTGCCGCCGACCTCGGGGGCCGAGAAGGCAATCATGCTCGACACCCTGTCTCGCCTCGAGGCCGGCGGTTCGACGGCCGGCGGGGCCGGCATCCGCCTCGCCTACGCGCTGGCGCGGGAGCACTTCATCGTGGGCGGCAACAACCGGGTCATCCTGGCCACCGACGGTGACTTCAACGTCGGCGTGACGAGCGACGGCGAGTTGGTGGAGTTGATCGAGCGCGAGCGCGAGTCGGGCGTTTACCTTACCGCGCTCGGCTTCGGGACCGGCAACCTGCAGGACGCCAGGATGGAGCAGCTCGCCGACCACGGCAACGGGAACTACGCCTACGTCGACAGCCTGCGCGAGGCGAGGCGGGTGCTCGTCGAGCACATGGGGGCGACGCTGCTCACGGTCGCGAACGACGTGAAGCTGCAGGTCGAGTTCAACCCCGCGTGGGTCAAGGGCTACCGGCTGATCGGCTACGAGAATCGGCGGTTGCGGGACGAGGATTTCAACGACGACGCGCAGGACGCAGGCGATCTCGGGGCCGGTCACAGCGTGACGGCCCTCTACGAGATCATCCCGGCCGATTCGGACGAGCCCGTGCCCGGGGTCGATCCGCTGCGGTACCAGCAGATCACGCCGCGGCCCGGGGTCGGCGCTGGCGAGGTGTTGACGGTCAAGGTCCGTTACAAGCGGCCGGGCGAGTCCGAGAGCCGCCTAGTGGCGAGGACCCTCGCGAGGCCCGTACCGGGCGGCGAAGGCCCCTCCGAGGCCTTCCGCTTCGCCTCGGCCGTGGCCGAGTTCGGCATGGCTCTGCGCGACTCCCCGTACAAGGGCGATGCCTCGTACGACCGCGCCTACGACCGCGCCCGCGAAGCTCTGGGCGCCGACGAGGACGGCCTCCGCGGCGAGCTGCTCTCGCTGATCGGCATCGCCGACGGCCTGACCGAGGAGGTGCTCTCGCTGATGCGGGCGGCCGACGAGCTGAAACCGGGGCGAGCACGATCGGTGCAAGTCGGGTCGGGAGAACGCATGTCATTCGCCGTGCGCGATGTTCCGAACGGGACATACCAGCTCGACGCGGCCGCGGCGAGTGACGGTTTCGACCCCGTCTTGCGTTTGTACCGCCATGCCGGCGGCCGGCTCGTCGAGATCGCGTTTGACGACGATGGGGGGGACAAGCAACTCGACTCGCGTATCGTTGCGCGTCTGGACGGCACCGAAGAGTACCTCGTTGCCGTGAACGAGTACAACGGCCGTTCCGGTTCGGTCACCCTGTCCGTCGTCCCAGAGGGGAAAGACTGAAGGGTTGTTCGGCGTCGGACGGAGGATCGGCTCTAACGGCAGTGCCCGGTTCTGGGCCGCCCTCCACCCTGAGCGCAGGGGGGCAGTCCCTGAGTCGGCCCCCGGGACGCAGTTGCTGCCCGAGGATTCCGGCGGCGCCGGGGCGGGGTCTCGTCGTCACCGTATGGTGACGGTTCCGGCGCCGCGCCGCGGACCTGGGTGGAGGGGAGGCTACGGCTCGCGGGTGGGCGCGTTCGTTGCGCCCGGGTGAACCCTCGCGGGGCCAATGAGCGCCGCCATCAGGGTCTGGAGGGTCGCCTCGATGGCGTCGACGCGGCCCTCCAGCCTGTCGAGCCGGCCGGAGAGCTTGGCGATCATCCAGCCGTTGAACAGGGCTCCGGCGGGCGCGAGCATTGCGGATATCGCGGAGACCAGGGTCAAGGTTTCCATGACGTTTCGATTCTACCACTTGGCCCCCCTGGTGCTGGCCGCGGAGCTCGCGGCCGAGCGCGGGCGAGAGTTCCTGGCCCGCGGCGGGGTCGGCTGGTCGAGGATGTGATCCCTCGCGGGCGCTATATACCTCCCCACAGGCCGGGACGCGGTTCTCCGCCTCCGGAAGGGGGGCCGACGGCGCGTCCGCCCCGATCTGCTGCAGGGATGACCAGCGTCGAGCCGACCTCGCCGTCCAGGCGGCTGCCCCGCGCGACACCAGCCGTGCGCCATGCTCGCCATTCGGCTGGCAGGAGCATGCGGGCGAGGGCTAACTAACGTCGCGAGCGGGCCATGCTGGCCGGTTTCACCCCTCGGGTGATATCGTTGGCGGCTCGCCGTGGGGGCCGGCCGTCGGCAGCCAAGGAGAATGTTTTCCTGCTGCGCGAAGGCTCCCGTCTTTCCGAAGCGGAGTTTTCATGACAGGACCGACGGTCACCGTGGCGTTCATTGTGGCCTTGGTGGCTGTCGCCACGCCGGCCGCGGCTCAGTCTCCGGATCGCCCCGTCCCGGGCCGACACGTCTCCGACAACTTGAGGGCCGACCCGGAAGCCGCCGAGATCGGGGAAACAGCCGTGACCCGGCCATGGACCGACCGCCTCCGTGCGGGCGCGACTTCGACCAGGGCCGTCCACTTCCTGGAGTTGCGCACGCGGATCGCGGCACTGCGGGATCGGGCGGGTCTGGCACCGTTCCCCTGGACCGACCCGGTGCTGGCGCCCGGGGTTACACCGGTCAGAAGCGTCCATCTGACCGAGCTGCGCGCTGCCCTGGACGCCGTGTACGACGCGGCAGGCCGACCGCGGCGGAACTACACGGACGCGGCGGTGACGGCAGGGGTCAGCGTCGTCAGGGCGGCCCACGTCACCGAATTACGCGAGGCGGTCGAGGTCGTTGCGTCTTCTTCTCCGTCGCTCGACTCGTTCTACGCACACCTCCCGATCAACGTCGTCGACCCGACCTATCCGCCCGACCACGGCTTCACGGCATCCGCGGATCTCGACGGCGATGGCAACGTGGACTTGGTCGTCCTGGGCGCGGACTATCCGGGAGACGGGGCGTCGACCTACCGGCCCCGGCCGGGGCGCGTCTACCTGGGCGACGGCGACGGCGGCTTCACGCGGGCGCCGAGCGCGCTGTTTCCGACCGACACGCTGAACACCGTGCACCCCCGCAACGTGCGTTTCGGCGACCTGAACGGTGATGGGCGCCTGGACATGTTCGTCGCCGCGCATGGTTGGGATGCCGATCCGTTCCCCGGCGAGCAGAATCGGCTGTACCTGTCGCGGCCCGGCGGCGGTTGGCGTGATGCGACGACCGGGTTGCCGCAGCTCAGCGACTTCTCTCATTCGGCGGCCATCGGCGACATCCGCGGCGGCGGCGCGATCGACATCATCGTGGGTAACGGATACGGCAGTATCCTGGCGTACGCGCTTCTGAACGACGGCGACGGGTCGTTCCTGTTCGATCGGACCATCCTGCCCGTCGGTCCCGGCGAGACGATGGACTCCCATACGGGCCACGTCTTCCCCGGCACCGTGCTGGCGGACCTGGACGACGACGGGCGGCCCGAGCTGATCGTGACCGCGGACGCTAACCACCCTCTCAACCGGAATCGGCACTCGACCGTCTTCTGGAACCGCTCGGGGGCGTTCAGCGAGCGGGACAAGACCGTCCTGCCCGTCCCCGCGCCGTTCGTAGACAGCCACATCGATCTCGACGCCGCCTCAATCGACGCGGACGGTGACGGCCGGCTCGACCTGCTCGTCGTGGGCACTCAAGGGCGTCCGTTCTACGACGGCTGGTTCGTGCAGTTGTTGATGAACCGTCGCGACCGCAGGTTCATCGACGAGACATCCGGTCGACTGCAGCCGCACGAACGGTTCGGCGGCATCGTCGGCGAGGGCGCCGGCGCCCCCTGGGCGCAGTGGGTGGAAGTCCTGGACTTCGACGGCGACGGCGCGTCGGACTTCGCAGTTCAGGCGGTCCCTGGCTGGGCGAGCGATCAGCTGCCGCAAAGCCAGCCGCTCATCTGGCTGAACGACGGTAGCGGGCAGTTCACCGCGCTCAACGTGCACGACTTCGTTCGCCCGGGCGAGGAATGGCTGGTCACCGGCGCGCGCCTCATGAAGACTCGGCAGGGGTACAGCTTCATCACGCCGCAGTCCTACCCGGGCAGCGGCGGTCTCATCGTGACGGGATTGCTGGCGACCCGGCCGTATCCGTAAGCCTGTCGAGGCAGGGAAGAAGGGAATCGGAACGGGCGTGGGCGGAACGACGAAATGCCGGCGGCGCGGTGAGCTTCTGCGATGAGGTTTCTGGTCGGAAGGCTGTGGGTGCCCGCGCCGCGCCGCCGGCGGCGCGGACGAGTTCGCCGCGGTCGTCCCCGCCGGACCCGACATAGAGCCGGTCGCACAACCCGCCGGCCAGGCGCGGCGAGAAGGCGCGTCCGACGGCGGATCGAAGTGGTCGCCCGCGCGAACCCGTCCACGCCAACGCCGGGCACGGTGGCCGCGTGGCGGGTGAGGACCTGCACGTGCCCGCGAAGCCCGGGTAGTGCCTCGCCATCCCCGACGCCATCAACCAGCTCGAGCAGCTCGACCGGCAGCTCTTCACCCGGCGGGACAGGCCCCCCCGGACGGCGACCACCTGTGGTTCCCCCGGATCGACGCGGAGGCCATCAAACCAGTCGAGCGCCTCGGGTGACTGATTCGCTTGCCCTGACAAGTCTCGCCGGGGACCGCGCTGGCGCGCCCGAGCTCGACCGCCCGCCGGCTCGTCGAGGTCTCCGTCAGCCCAAACACCCGCCGGGCGTACGCCGGGGCGCTCCGCGTACTCGACCGGCTGCGTCCCTCGACGACCAGAACCTCGCCGGTCGCCGTCGACGAGCTCGTCGTGCGGCTCGCGCATCCGATCTCGCCGCCGGCGTCGACCTTGTCGCGCGGGCCGCCGCGGCCGAGCTCGTCGCAGGTCCCTCTCGGGGACCGGGAACGAAGACGTTCACGTCGCCGGGGCACACATGTGTCGCAAACCTTCGTTTGCGACACAGGGTGATCCGGTGTCAACCCCGCGAAATCGGGTAGGCCGCCTCGGCCGCCTTGTCGCGTACTCGCGCACGACGACGGTGCGACCTCGTTGTAGATCGCACCGAGAACTAGAACGGCGGCCACGGCAGTCTCAGGCACCGGACGCCAGAACCGGCTGGCGCCGGGAAGTCTGAGGCGGCATGTTCCTCCGATGCACTGTCGTCGCGCCCTCCGGCCGCGGCTTTCAGAATCCCCAGGCGAGCAGCACGGTCGGGTGGACGTGGATGGGCACGGCCATGCTGACGCCGGCGCGGAAGCTGAGTCGTTCGGTCAGCGCCTTCGAGCCCAACACCTCGACGTTGAGTAGGTGCGCGCCTGCGTCGAAGCCAAACTCGTCGTACCATCCCATGAGCCCGCCGCCAATGCCGACGATGAAGCCAACGCCCTCCGGGTTGATGCGCCGATAGCGGAACATCAGCTGGACGTAGGTCGGGCGGCTCCGCTCAATGCCGGCATGCCCCTGCAGTAAACCTCCGAGGCCGAAGAGCCCGCGCCCGCCCACTCCCCAACGGTCGCCGGTCCAGACCGTGACTCGCGTGTCTATCGTCGCGGACGAGGGGACGGTGAACCAGTCGCTGCCGAGGTCGAGAGCGTAATGGTACCCGCCGCCGAACTCTACCTCGGCGGCGGGCTGAGCGAAGGCAGAGCCCCCGGCCAGTACGGCCAGGAGCCCTGCGACGCAGAGCAGGCTACTGGATGGTGAGAACAACATTTTGCTGCTGCATCCCGGGCGGGACGACGACGGTGACGACGTCGGACAGATTCCCGTCGGGGTCCTCGGCCTGGAGGGAGATCGGCACGTCTGGAATCAGACCGAAGAGGCCGAACAGGCCCTCGGTGTTGCTCCAGGGCTCGCCGCCGGAGAAGCTCTCCAGCATCCCGTAGGCCCCGGTTTCGTCCTCGTAGCCGACGCCCACCCAGGCGTCGCTGACCGGCTCACCGCTGCCATCGACGACGGTCCCAGAGACGGCCGCCTCCAGAAGCATGCCGATCCTGACCTCTTGGAGCCGGCCGGTTCGGAGGTCCAGGACTCGCCAGTCGGGCGCGAAGCCCTCGGCCGAGACGATGAGGACAGTCGGTCCGCCTCGGAGGTCGGCGAGCTGGAAGGCACCGCTGGAGTCCGTATCGGTACTCGAAGACGTGATGCCCCCGGCCTCGTCGGTCATGGTCGTGATGACAGCGTTGAGTCCGACGGAGGTGGCGGCGTCGACGACGATCCCCTCGACCCCGGCGGGCGTGGACAGTTCGATGCGCAACACCGCGCCGCCCTGCATGGAGGGCCACCGCCGACTCTCGGTTGCGAATCCCGGTTCGGTGACGACGACGACTCCCAAGGTCCCGGACTCGAACTCGAAGTAGCCCTTGGAGTCGGTGGTCGTGGTCTGTGTATCCGAGCCGCTCTCGAAATACTCGACGACGGCCCCGGAGACGGCCCGGTTGGACGCGGCCTCGGTGACCGTTCCGCTAACCTTCCTCCCGCCACGTTGTGCCAGGAGGTCTGCAGCTCCGAGGACGGCGATGATCACGCCGACAGCGATTCTGGCTCTCATGGTCCTGGCCTCAGTAGTATCGGGTGTACAGGACGATGCGGATCTGTGACCTCACGATGCCCCCGGACCGCGACGCTGGCGTCCAGCTCGACTCCCCTCGACAGTATCGCTCGTTGTAGCAGGTGATGGGCACACGTATCGGCGGATAGCGCAGGGTGTCGACGTGGTCGGAACCGTTACCCAAGGCGAACAAGTCCCACCTGGTGTCGAGCTCGTAGAGCCTCATGTAGAGGCCGACCGCGATGTAGAGCCCGCTGCGGTACACCTGGTCGCAGGGGATGTTGTTGCCGCCCCGTCGCTGCGTTGTGACGTAGGTGTTGATGGGGTAGCTCGGGTCGGCGTACTGGGGCCTCCCGCCGGGCAGAAAGCGCTCGGTCTGGAACGCGTGGATGGTGGTGCAGGAATTCCACTGCAGCCAGCCATCGTCGGGCTCCCACCCGGTGAACTGATATCCGTCCCGGTACCCGCCGTGGGGCGACTTGACTCCCCAGTTGCCGAACGGAGCACTGTGCGCCCGTTCTGTGCCTCTGCCGCACTCGACAGCGACGTGGCCCGGCACCGACCGGTCGGTGTTCTGGTAGCTGATCCAGGTGCGGCAGCGTGCGGCCTCTGCCACTGCTGCTTCGGCGGCGACGGGGGCGCGCGGTGGATCGGATTCGGCCTGGGGCGTGGAAGCAAGCGGCGCCGCGAGCGACGAGGCGATCGCGGCGCTGGCGGGAAGCGCTTTGGGTGGCGGGGGAGTTGCCGACGTTGCGGGCGGCGGTGCGGTGGCCGTTCGAAGAACCTCGGCTTGCGCGCCGGTCAGGTATCCCGCCGGTGAGGTTCCCCGCGACTGCTGCCACTCGCGAATCGCGGCTCGCGTCCGCGGACCGAACAGACCGTCGGGCGTACCGGGGTCGAAGCCCTCGTTGCGGAGTCGCTGCTGAATCAGCCGCCGGGTGGACCGGTCGAGGGCGAGCGACGCCTCGACGTCGGAGGGGTCCTGGGGGGCAGCCGCCCCCGAGGACTCCCCGACAGCAACGGCGGGCATTGCGGCCACGTCAGCGACCGCAAGCACGCACACGACAAATGCCAGCGGCAGAGTGGCGGTGCGCGTGACGGATGACATCGCTGGTCTCCCGCTGTTGCGGCGACCGGGTTCCCGCGCCGTTCTCGTTCTGGAGAACCGGTGCCGACTCCCTGGTCGGTGTTCTCCGCGCCCTCTCGGGCGCGGCCGGTATGGACCCTTCACATCTCTTCTCTCAAGACGGATGAGCCGCGGAAACCGAACAGTGGGCGGGCGGAATCACGATCCTCCGCCACTGCGCCGCGGAGAGCCCCTGCGCCGCGGCCAGGGATTTCCCCGACGGTAACGCCGCGTGTCGCGGCCGCGCCAGCACCCGACGAACGCCGCAAGCGGCAGAGTCACGCGGTGCCTGAAGGTCGTAGGCCTCCCGCCGACCGAGGTCCGTGCCGGCTCGTTGAGAGCGCGGCCAGCAGGATCGGCCCGCCCGTCTGGATTTTCGTACCTGCCTATCTATAGAGGCGACTGAGCGGTGGAAACCGAACAGGCGGGGCGAAAAATCACAGATCCTCCGCCACTGCGCCGCCAAGTCGGCCCGCAACACAGGGTCGGGCGCCTCCCGGAGAGCGAGGATCTCGTGTATCGCCGCGAGGGCGCCTGCAGGGTCGTCGGCCGCGAGGAGCCGTTCCACTCGGAGCAGATGCCGGTCGACCTGGATCTCGGGCGGCAGCTGAGTGACCGCGGGCGCTGGCGTCAGCGTCTCGCACATCGCCGGGGACCCCAGTGCCAACAACAGAACGACGGCGGCGAGCCGTCGCATCGCTGAATCCCTCCCGTCAACCCATCCGGAGAAGCCCCCATCGACCCGCGGTCCGGACCGGGATCAGGGTGGGGCATCGGGCTACTCCAGCATCCTCGCAACGCGGAAACCCGATGCGGGCGTCGCAATGGTCGGTGGGGATACGGTCTGTCTGCGGGAAGCCCGGCGGTGCAGGAACCGCCGTCGCAGTTCGACCGCTTCCAGCTGCTCACGGAATGCGCCCCGATACACCCCGTTATCGATGTGTGGGACTTCCAGGAGGCGGACTACGATGGCTTGATCCAGAGGATGGTCGAGAACCGTCTTCGCATTGCCGGCCTGTACGGCGAAGATGATGAGCTACCGCACTTGGTCGTGTTCGCCGTCGCGGCGGGCGGACATGCGTGTGGAGATTGCCTTCCACAAGGTGCTGCACGACCCGGTTTCCGGCGAGACTTTGCCCTCGGCGACGTGGAGGAGGAACCACTTTACCCGCATTGACGGCGGTATCAGCATGCTGTCGGACCTCCTGGACGAGTTCGTGCTGGATTACCTGCGCGTCAACGAGGGCCACTGCCGCTGATGGCCAGACCGAGCGCCACCAGTGGTGTGGGTCGGCTGCGGAATTGCGGGCTCGCCGCCGGCGGGTGGCGGCACTAATCCACCGGCTGCGGTGTTTCATATCTCCAGAGCGACGTGTCCACCAGGCTCTGTTTGGACTTGGCTAGCTTCTCCGCGGCCTCGGCCCACCGCTCCGCCTTCGCTGCCTGGAAGGCGGCAGGATCGACTGCGCCGCTGTCCAAAATGGCAAGCACCACGATTTGTAGGGCGACGACTTCTGCCCTCTCGGTACGACGCTCGTCGATGCGATCGGACAGCTTGGCGAGCAGGATAACGAAGATGACAAGGACGCCAATCATGGCGAAAAGCGTTGGAAAGGCTGTCTTCCAGAATGCCGTCAGCGTGGCCTGCACCGCGGGCCAGTTGGCAAGAAGGAGCACCGCGGCCGTAATGCACGAGGTGCCGACGAGAATACGATTCATCCACGGTCTCGGTGCGCCTGTCTCAGTCATCCCTTGAACTCCTTTACAGATTGGGCCCAATCCGCTGAGCCAGTTGCCTGGGGGATCGCGGTGAGTGGCGTCTCGGCCCGGCCAGACGAACGTCAAAGGCTAGGAGGTTCAGAGTTTTGCGGGATGCAGAGGGGCGCGCAGGGCGATCTCCAGGAACTGCGCCGCCACGAGGGCATGTTCCTCTTCGGACCCCCAGCCGTCTATACCCACATGGGATGGGTCGTCAGCGTTGTCCCTGGGTTCGATGCGCAATGTGCAATTCACGCTGCTGCCTGCTTGTCTGACTGCATGAACTTCGAGCTCCAGAAGACGCCCACGCCTCCCGAGGCCACGGTGTCTGCCCATCGCCTCTCGTACTTGGTCTATGCGACTGCGCTGCGCTGTGTCTTGGAAGTACTCAAGCCAGTTAGCAGACAGATAGGGTTCGTCGTCACGGAGATCAAACGCGACCAGCGTGGGGCGCCCGTCATTGTCCAAGGCGCGTAGGGGGCAGTGGCGCACTACGTGATGATCATCACGGAGTTCAGTGGCCGTCACTTCTGAAGACTGGAGGCGAGCCACTTAGCCAAGCTCTCGGTATTGGGACTGTACAGCGAGCCGGCCACACGCAGGGCATCGTCTCCGCCCGTGCCGGGATGAACAACCACAACCTTGATGTGGGCAGTTGGAAGGAAGGTCATGAAGAGCTTGGCCTCCCCCAAGTACCACTCTGCGTGTAGGTAGCCGTCTTTGGTGAGCGCGAGGCTTCGCGGCGCACTCAGTCTACCTTCAGCGAACACCGCACGAGCCAGCAGCTTCAGTGACTCCGTATTCGGCGGCGGTTCGTCAGGCTCCTCGACCAGCCGGCCAATCAGGTTAGCGATCTCCTCGGCGAGGGTGGCGGTATGCCCATGGTCGCGAAGAACGCCGAGGATGCCATCGACCGATGACGCGTCGGCAAGCCGGCGGCCATCGACCTCCGGTACGGAGCCGTTCGGAGCAGGGTAGCCGGGCTGGTTGTCGGGAATGGCGGATACCAGAAGAGCGGGTTCAGCACCTTCAGGTTCGGTGGGCTCGGTGGTGAACGGGGACGCGGAGTCGGGGGGTGGAGAGGCGGTGAGCTTCTTGGTCAGGACACCGGTGCGCCGGTCGGCAGCGAGCCGGGCATAGAGAGTCCGGACGGCCCAGTCGTCATCGTCTGCGAAGCTGTGTCGGTCAGAAGGGCGGGCTCGTACGGTGCTGTTCCGGAACCCAGGAACCCTGGACTCGGGGTGCTCGTAGTCGGGCAAGGCCAAGGCCGTGCTATGCGCGGGAGTCATGGACGATCCCCTTTCTCCGCGAAGTGGTCGGCGTAGTGCGTCAGCTCCCTGAAGAGCTCCGCCGGATGATCGAGGTTACCTTCGTGGTCCGCAACCGTGTTGATGTCCAGCTCCAGCTGGACGGCGAACGAGGTGTTCCCAGCTGGCGCATTCAACTCGCGGATGGACCACTTCGTGATGCGATTCACCACGAGATCGGCGACGGCCTGGGCGGGGCACCGATGGTTGACCTGATACAGGAAGTCTTTGGGCTGCGTCAACGTCATGTCGACCGTCGGCAGATAACGGTCCAGCTGTTTGCGGCAGTCTGCGACCTGCGGGAAGTGCCTGACGAGAGAGCAGCCAAACGCGAGTCTCTGAAACGGGGGACTCGATTCAAGACTGAGCCACCGTGCCATCAGCTCCGCAAAAGATGGGAGCACATCGGTGAACGGCAAGGGGGTGACTTGTGCCACGGTGAACGGGTGCTTGATGTCGAGTCTGCCGTACTCCGCAGAGAGGTGCAGCGGCCCGTCGGGATGTACACCGAGCAGCTGTACGTTGCCGGTGCGCGGCTCTTCGATCACTCTCTCGGCCGGGGCGCCGGTGAGCGCATGCCACCAGTCGCGCGCAAGCGATGGGGGCAGAGGAGGCCTCGTGAAGCCGGTCAGGCGGACGTGCTCCGGGAGCCACGCGGGCGAGTCGGGCTGCGTCTCGTCAGTCACGGATCGAGTATTCTCCAAGGTGCGTCGGAGCGTCAAGCGCGACCAGCAGGTGCAGCGGAGCTCCTCAGAATCCGGTCCGAGGCCTCGCGGACGGGCCGAGGAAACTGTCGGGCGAGCCCGCTGGGCGGCGGCATTGTACAGGAGGAGGTCGAGACGTCGCACGCCGCCGAGACCCCGAGGTCTCGGGCGGGGTTCCGCGCGGGACCTTCCGCGCGGGCATCGGGGACCACTGGCGGTCGGGTGGCACCTCGAAACGCGGGCGGCTCATCAACCTCATGGGGATTCATCGGATGAAGGTTCCAGGTGCTGATCGAGCGGGCAAGTTCGTTCGCAAGCAGAAGGACGCCGCCGTGGCGGGCGCGAAGAGGGCGGCCCGCACGGCGGCGGAGGTGTCAGGTCAAGGGCTTGACGCTGCAGTGGACGGTTCGAAGAGGGGACTGACTGGGCTGGGCGATCTGTCGTCGAGAGCCGGCTCTGCAGCGGTAGAAGGGTCGAAGGCAGGCGCGACAGCCATTGCAGATGCTGCTGTGAAGGGTGCAGCCGCCGCGGCCTCCGGCGCACAGACGGCTGCATCGGGCGTGGTTGGTGCGACGGCGAAGGGCGCAGCGACTGCGATGTCGGGCGGCCAGTACGCCGCCCGCGGGATCGCGGACGCGTCGTCTCGCGGACTTTCCGTCGCATCCGAGGGCGGGCGGAGGACGATGGAGTTCGGCCGGAAGTCCGCGGCTGATCTGTTGTCGGTGTCGCAAGGGGTGCTCGCCAGCGAGCTGGCCGTCGACCTGGATGCCATGCTGGCGAAGATCTCAGCGGGACCGGCGACGATCTACGACAAGGCGATGGACGCCGAGTACCTCGCCACGTCCATCGGCGGCGGGAATCATCGGATGTTCGACGGCGGCCACACGCTGGCCGGCGCGTTCGAGGCGGTGCGCGGAGCGTCGGCTGAAGACACGATTCTACAGGAGGCCTTCGGCTACGTGCAGAGCCTCTTCCGGGACTTGACGACGCCGATGGGCCTTCCGTTGGCGAACTGGGACAAGGAGACCTACGACCAAGTGTCCGGGTACCTGCAGTCGCAGTTCAGCATCCCGAAGGGCTGGTTCTACGACGTCAACAGCTTCGACGCGGCGGAAGTGCTCGGTGCCGGCGTAGGCGTGGTGGCGGTGTTCTTCTGCTGGAACCGTGCGGAGTCGGAGCAGTTCGGGCGGCTCGCAGGGGGCATGGGGCTCTCGGCTGCCCTCAGCGCGAACCCGCTGCTCTTGATCGTCACCATCGCGGCCCTGGCTCGGGCGTTCCAGGTGGCGCGGCTCGAAGGCAGGTCCGGCGACGCTGTTGACGGGCTGGTTCGAGGTGCCGGGTCGGCTGCCACGTCCCTCGCATCGGTGTCAGGGGTGGCGGCTCTGGGCGGCCCCGCAGGACTGGGGCTCTTGGTCGGGATGATCGCTGGCGTTCTGGCCGCGAAGGCTGTGTCGCGTGTGAGTGTCGTTGAAGTCGGGCAGCTCGTTGCCGAGCAGGCGAGAGCGAGCGCTAGGCTGCTCGGGCGCATCCGTACCGCCGAGACGTAGTGCGCCGCCGACGAGTGAGGGCGCCGTCCCCGACTTCTCGGGCTGGTGGGCGCCGAGGATCCGTCCGTACGCGTCCGATTCGCGATCAGCCGTCGGGAGAACAGGTGACGGCCAGAGCTATCTGCCGAAGCTGCTTGCGGCTTGGCCGTCAGATGGCAGACGTCGGCGGCTGCGTTCCCGATGCACCGGAGCACGCGGTGCCGAGTCGCGACGGATCTGCGAGCAACGCTGCGAGACGTCTCTCGGGAGCTGTGCCTGACTCCTGAGCCCTCAAGAAGAGCTCTTGAAGATCCGCGAGCCCTAAACGGCGGGATCCCATGTAGGCTCTGATTCCCGGAACGATAGCCTCCCAGGCTCTCGACTCGTGGATGGGCGGGAGGGGCCTGAGGCCGACGTCGTGGAGGGCGGCAGCGAATGCCCCGATCTTCGCCTGCAAGTTAGGCTTGGCCTCTCCACCGCCGCTGGCGTTGCCTATTGCCCATACAGCGTAGAAATTGCGGCGGTCCGACAGCTCAACAGCCAGCGCGTCCGCCTGAGCCTTGAGCTGTCGGAATCGGTACGCCGGCGAAAGCGCCAACCGCAGCTGCGTCGCAAGCGGGCTCACCAAGCCCCACGCCGCGCCTGCCGTGACCGCCCACGCCGCGGGCTCGCCGAGCTCCAGCGCCCAAAAGGGGTCCTGCGCGACAAGTCTGCTCTCGACCTCGGCAAAGCGGAGACCGGCCATGGCCGAGAAAACAACGACGAACAGGCGAAAGCCTGTTCCGCCCAAGGAGGCGCGGAGCAGCGAGGCAATTTCAGAGATTTGGGACACAATCGATGGTATCACGGGCGTTCGCGTGACGCTCGATCTCAGCAGCACTCGCGCGGCGGCGACACCGCGGGCGCGCCCGGCGCGGTGGGCGATGCAGACTTCCCCGGCATCCACGAGCAGCTTGGCGACGGTGATCGAGGCGCCGGTGATCCGAGAGGCCGAGCGGAGCGACGAGCCCTCGACGAGCACGTTGGGGATCGTCGCCCCTTCGCCGTGCACGGCCTGTCATGGCCGGTCGACACATCACGGAGGGCGTAATGTTGCCGACGCCGGGCTCTCGGTGTGATGAAGGGGTGACGTTCCGCGAATCCCCATCAGCGGTCGGTCCTCACTAGGCGGAAGCCAATCCAGGGACGCGATCTCCCCCGCCGGCTCCCCTGTCGACGAGCGCCTCGAGCCCGCGAAGCCCTGGTGGCTCCTCGCCATCCCTGATGCCATCAGCCAGCTCGAGCAGCTCGACCGGACCCTGCTCACGCGGCGCGACGTCGAGCGGCTCTTCGGCGTGTCGAAGGCCAGGGCGGCGACGCTGATGCAGACCTTCGGGGCGGAGCTCACCGGCAACCAGAGAACGCTGCCGAGGACGAAGCTCCTGCAGCAGCTCCGGAAACACCGCGGCCGTGCCGCGTTCCGCGTTGAGGAGGAACGTCGCCAGCGCCTGGTCGGCGAACTTCGGCAGGCGCGGCTGACCGGGATCCGCGTGAAGCTGCCCGTAGAGTCCCTCGGCGCGAAGCTGGGAAGCCTGCCCGAGGGCGTCACCGTCGAACGGGACCGGATCGAGGTGCGGTTCGACGGGGCGAAGAACGCCGTGGAGCAGCTCTACGCGTTGGCGCATGCGCTGGTGAACGACTACGAGCGGTTCGAGGCGCTCGTCGACAGGGGAGCCGGCGGGGGAGAGGTGGTGTCGGAATGACGACCGAAGCTCTCGTGCCGGCGGCCGCGGAGCCGGCGATCGCGACGGGCGGGGGAGGAGAGATCGTTCTGCCGCAGGTGATCGTCGACGCGGGGCCGTCGGCGGTGGCGCGGTTTCTGGAGTTCTTCGCGGGGCGGATCGCGAACGCGAGGACGCGGGCGGCGTACGGGCGGGCCGTCGGGCAATTCCTGGGGTGGTGCGAGGCGCGAGGCCTCGGGCTGAGGGACGTCTCGCCGCTCCACGTGGCCGCCTACATCCGGACGCACCGCGGGTCGGCTCCCACGGTGAAGCAGCACCTGGCCGCGATCCGCATGCTCGGCGACTGGCTCGTCGTCAGCCAAGTCCTCCCGGTCAACCCCGCCGCCGCGGTGCGGGGGCCGAAGCACGTCGTCACGAAGGGCGCGACGCCGGTCCTCTCGCCGGCGGAGGCGAGGAAGCTCCTCGCCTCGATCGTCACGGGCGCGCTGGCCGGGCTGCGGGACCGGGCGCTGCTCTCGGTGATGCTCTACAGCTTCGCGCGGGTGAGCGCGGTGTTGGGGATGCGGCGGCAGGACTACTTCGGGCAGGGGAGCCGGGGCTGGTTGAGGCTGCACGAGAAGGGCGGGAAGCGGCACGACGTCCCGGCCCACCATCGGGCAGCCGCAGCCCTCGACGCCTACGTCGAGGCGGGCGGGCTCGAGGACCCGAGGGCGGCGCTCTTCCAGACCATGGACCCAGCTGGGCGGCGGCTGACGGGCCGGGCGCTCGATCGGCGGCTCGTGCTGGCGATGATCAAGCGGCGCGCCGCGGCCGCGGGGCTGCCGCCGTCGACGTGCTGCCATACGTTCCGGGCGACGGGGATCACGGCGTACCTCTCGAACGGGGGGACGCTGGAGCGCGCGCAGCAGATCGCGGGGCACGCATCGCCGAAGACGACGAAGCTCTACGACCGGACGGCGGACACGGTGACGGTCGACGAAATCGAGCGCATCGTGATCTGAGCGTGGACGCCCTGCGGCCGGCCGGCGTCGACGACGCGCCGCGACCGATCGGCCGGTCTTGACAGCTGCCTGCGCGCTCTGACGGAAGGGCGATATGCTCGTTGGTCTTGGAAGCAATGGCGGGGGAGCCGCCGACGTCCCGGCCGAATCGGTTCCGAAACGGAGCGCGCCCGTGGTTCCGAGGGCCTCGACGCCGGCGCTTCGGAGGTTTTTCGCTCCCAGAACGGCCGGCTCGGCCGCGGCGGCAACAGGTGGGTCTGGAGCTCTGCCGGGCGACAGTCGACTGAGCTCCCCACGACTCTCGGCCGGTCCCGAGCTGCGCCGCGGGCGTCATGGCCTTCGAGCTCGCCTCGGCCGCGCCCCCGTCGCCGGGGTCGAGACGGAGGCCGCCGCTGGCGAGCACCCGGCTCGTCAGCTCCACGTTCCGAGTGAGCGGTCACGTGGGCCCGACGACAGGCGTGATTGCTTGCTGGCCCGGGAAGCGGCGGCGAGGAGGGTGGGCGCCGCCGGGGGGCGAGTACGTACGACAAGGCCGGCCCCGACCGTGTCCCAACCATCCGCAACCCGCCGTTCCGGCCACGACATGTCCCGGGAGGACCCGCGGAATCGAGATTTCAACCGGCCGCTACGGGTTGATCGAGACCAGTCCTTCCGTCGGCGCTGCCGGCGCCCGGCGCTGTCCCGCAACCCTGGCGGCGCCCGCGCGTCGAGGCTGACGGGTCGGACTCCCGGTGGGCGGGGGCTCCACACGGCGGAGCACCCCGTCTTCGGGGGGGCGAGCAAGTGGGGGCCGAGGGTCGCGGCACAACCGGTTGCTCGCGGAGCCGGATGCGGTACCATTCGATGAGGAGGAGGGGGGGATGCGGTCCAGGGACCCGGAATCGGCGCCACCTTCGATGGTTGCCCTGCTCTTGTGGAGTTGCATAAATGGTGAACTTGCAGGTATTTGCGACGGTTGCGGCTCCTATACTCGCCCTATTTCTGGGTGTATGGGTCAATCGGCGATTTGAGAAGCGCCCGGTACTATTGTCGCACTGGGGACATGTATCCTCATTCAACTACCAAAAGGGGGGCGGTGCCACTGGTATTGTAAATACGCACTCCGTGGTCATTAAGAACGCCGGCAGACGCGCCGCAACTAACATACGGCTGAGCCACACTATCTTGCCGGATTTCAATATCTGGCCGGCTGTTGAATACGAACTCAGGAAGGTGCCCAATTCTGGCGACGATATCGTGATTCCGACTCTGGTTCCCAATCAACAGATCACGATTTCTTACCTCTACTTTCCTCCGGTTACCTATGCTAATGTCAATGCTGGCGTGATGAGTGATGAAGGGTTAGCGACTCAGATACCAGTCTTGCTGCAACGGCAGTATCCACGGAGCTACACGGTCGTTGGGGGTGGGCTCGTGATTGTGGGGATGATCGCGGTGATGTACGGGGTAGTCGAGCTGGGCGCATGGATCATCCAGGGCGCGTGGTGACAAGGGTCTCACTCTTCCATCGATATCGTCGGGCAGCTACCGGGCAACCGGGGGCGGACTCCAGGGCTGCCCCCGCGGGGTCGTGGACCGCGTTCAAGGGCCTCCAGCTATGTCCAGCTCAGGCGGCGGAGCAAGGTGAGCGCCCTTGCGTGGCGCGCGTAGACGAATGGTAACCGTGTCGTGTCTCGGGCGAAGCCCCTTTCAAAGCTCAAGAACCCCCTGCCGTGTCGTCTCCTGCCCTTTGATTTTGTCTCCCTCCCCCCTCTCCTCGGCTGTGCGCCCTCCTGTCGTCTCGTCGCGGTGCCCCGACCGGTGCCGGTGGGGCTCGTCGAGGTGACCGTCAAGGAAAGCCGCCCACCCCTGGGCGGGGCCGTCGCTTTCATCGTTGCCGGCTCCCTGCGGCAGCGGGCAGCCGCTCTTCCTCGGC
Source organism: Vicinamibacterales bacterium (assembly GCA_965207675.1). Taxonomy (GTDB): domain Bacteria; phylum Acidobacteriota; class Vicinamibacteria; order Vicinamibacterales; family UBA8438; genus JAJEEA01. The sequence goes on along the minus strand of CBDBMY010000008.1, from coordinate 429,361 downwards.
ATCGGGAAACTTGGCCGCCGTCAACCGCACCCGCCTTCACTGTTCGGCCTTCTGCACCGGGGCCGGGTTGTTCAGCGCGTCCGCGATCAGCTCGTCGAAACTCCGCCAGCCGGTCGGGCGCAAACCGCGACACTTCCGACCGCCAGCGTGTGACCTGCTCCACCGCCATGACCTCGGCATTCCGCTTCGAGGGCGCTTTCCCGGTCGCCACCGCGTACGCCTAGCCGGCCATGAAGGTGTACCAGCCCTGATGCGCCGCGAGCCGGTCGAGCTTCTTGCCGACGTCCCGCGCCCGCTTCTCTGCCGAGGGCAGCAGCCGGGACGCCCGCCGGCGGCGGGGATCCACCGAACCAACTGGCGCTTCAGGCAGGTCACCGGCTCGCCGTCCTGTCGACGCTCTCCCTCGGATCGTACAGGAGCACGCCGCACAGCGATCAGGGGATGGTCCTGGGAGCGGGTGTCGTCGAGCTCGTGCGTGGTCGGCCCCTTTCGGCGTCGGGTGGCGGTTGGACTGGGCGGTTCCTGCGAGGGTTCAGGGAGCCCGCGCGGCCTGGGGGGCGCTGTCGTGACGCTCTCGCCCTCCGTCGCCGCGGCCGGGGTGTCCGGGAAGACCAGCGCGTCTCGTCGACGCTCGAAAGCGGCATGGCAGCGCCAGCCGCCGGCGTGGCCCCCGTGGCGTTCGTGAACCTCCCAGCGCGGCCGTTTCGTTCCGGCGACGCTGGGGCCGCATGACCCGCCAGGCGCCGGCCGGCGAGCGGTACTCGCGGCGGCTGTGCTCATCGTCCTGGTGGTGGGGAATCAGCTTCAGCGTGCCTCCGTTCATGGGGAGCCGGGCGGGCGGCGGCCCTGAGCCCGGCCACACCTTCAGTCGCCGCCGTAGCGCTCTAGCTTCGTGTCACCGTCCATCGGAGACCGGGACCGGGAAGAAGCGGGTGCCTTCGGGCCTCGTTGACCGCGTACGGCTCCCAGCCCCAGCCGTCGCGGTGGTCGGGACAGCCGAAACGGGCCGCCCGCCCGTGAAGATGGTCGCGCGCACCCGTCGTCACCCGGTCGAAGCAGTCTCCCGTGCCGCGAGTCGTCCGACGCCTGGAAACCGGCCCTGTAGGTGACTGTCGTTCAAGACGCGAGGACCTCGCTGAGCCGGACCGGCTGGTATCCGGTGCGCTCGACGGAGAGGTTTCGATGGTGTCGCGTCGGCCCGGGGGCGGCGTGGATGTGGCCGTGCAGGTTCACGGTGTCGGCCGGCACCCGCGACAGCGGCGTGTGAGTCAGGATGAGCACCGGGCAGGTATCGCAGACGGCCGCTGCATATTGCTTGTCGAATCCCGCCAGGGCGAGTTCTTCGCGCGTGTGGAAGTCGTGGTTGCCGAGGATGAGCAGGCGTTCGCCCGGGCAGCCGGCGAGGTCGAGCTGCAGTCGGCTGTGTTCCCGCCAGGCGTCGGGATGGGCGACGTCGCCCAGGCAGATGATCGTGTCGCTGGGTCGGACCCGGCGGCGCCACTCGGCGAGGAGCGCTCGATTCATGTGCGTGAGGTTTCGGAACGGTCGGTTCCACGCCTCGACCATCGCGAGGTCGCCAAGGTGGAGGTCCGACCAGATCCACGTGTGTTCCGGGTCCGGGCGGAGAATCGGGATGGCGGCTGTGCCGAGTTCGCGCAGCAGGGCTTGCAGCAGGGGCTCGCGGGCGAAGCCATCGGCGCCCGCCGCGGGCGGGGTCAATTCTGCGATCCAGTGGTCGCGCAGTTTCTCGGTGTTCATACTGGAGTTCATCGGGGCCGCTGGGCCGTGCTCCGCTTCCCAAGCTCGATGGTGCCGCTCCCGCAGGACTTCGAAGATCTCGATGAAGCGGGACGACTCGAGTCGGCCGGGTCGAGCCAGCTGCTGGCGGGGACCAACACCGCCAGCGCCGCGGCGACGTCGAGCGCGAGCAGCAGCGCGGCGTCGATGATGAAGCTGCCCGCGCGTACGGCGAGCCCCCGGTACGCCGGGGGCGGGTCGGCCGAGTGCACCGTCTGGTATCTCGCCATCGTCTCCGTTCGTGTCCCCAGCCGGTCGTCCTCTCCCCTGGACCGTGCCGGCGTGCTCGCTGGCGGCCGTCAGGCGGCCCCCGGCGCCGTCGGCCCCGGGGCGGCGTCGCGCGGGCATGCGCCGTGCCGCTGTGTGGCTGCGGGCCGGGAGAGGTCGGGCGGCTCCGCGTGGTCGTCGGCGCGAAGCCGGGCGATCGTACGAAGCGTCTGTTCGGTGACTCTCTTCGTTTCCGAACGCCAGCGGTTGCCGGCGACGGGCGTGAGCGTCTCGAGCGCGCGGAGGTAGCGTGCCGCGAGGCTTGGGCTCAGCTGCTCGGGCGACACGAGGGCGTGGTCCTCGATGTCGTGCAGCTTGATCACGACGGCGCGCCACTCTCCGGAGACCGCGATCCGCTCGATGTAGTTTCTGTAGGTCTCGTCGCGGTGCCGCGTCAGGCAGGCGACGGTCATCGCGACCGGGGTTCCGACGCGGTCGCGCAGTTCGGCCTGGGTCGTCGGCGTGTCCTCGAGGACGTCGTGGAGCCATCCGGCGGCGCAGGCGATCTGGCCGTAGGCGCGGGCGTGTCCGGCGACGCGCTCGAGGTGGAGCGCGTAGGGTTTCCCGGCGCGGTCGAGCTGTCCTTCGTGGGCATCGCGCGCGAAGCGCTCGGCGAGCTTGACGGTATCGCCGTCCGCCGCCGTCCTCATGGTGTCCCTCCTGCCGTCGGCCCTTGGCGAACTTCCTCGGGTCCCGGTCGTCGCCCGGGCACCGCCGGGCTTCCGGGCTCGGTGCGCGGGCTGGTGGGCTGGAGCCTAGTTGGGTCGCGCCGATCGAGCCTTGCCCAAGGCGCCTCCCGAGTGTCGGATGCGCGGTTCGGCCCGACGAGCTCGGCCGAGAGCTCGTCGTCCATGGCGTCGACGGCCGCGGCGGCGTGTCGGCGCAGCTTCGGTTCCTGAGATCTTCATGTCAGGTCAGATTCTCCCATGGATCCCGGCGTGGAGGGGCGGCCGTTCAGTCCCGCCCGAACCCCCGCGGCAGCTCGACAGTCGAGGGCCTCGAGCATGCGCGGGGTCACCCGCCTGTCCAGGTCATTCCCTCCCGTCATCGGGGGTTCACCCCCGCTGACGCGGGGGCGGGGTCGAGTTGTCATGGTTCAGGCGGGTCCCGACGGTTCACCCGTCCTGGCCGCTCAACCATCGTCGGCTCGGTCGCGCCGACATCCGTACCGAGAGCCGCGGTCGCGGCCCTCCAGGCCCCCTGATCCTGGGCCGGCCCCGGTCCCGGATCGCCGGTCTACTACGACAGGAGGATGCGGATCAATCAACGGCCGAGCCACCTCGCGCACCACCCCTTGAGCGTCTCCGCCTCCCACGTCAGGAGGCCCTTCTCAACGTGAACTTGGTTGATGGGCCGGGGCCGCCGGTCGGCGTGATGCGCCGAGTTATCGAGGATCTCCAGCTCGTCGAACTGGTCCAGGACCTCCCGGAGATCAGTCAGCGAGGCGGTGTGGTGCTCGGGCAGCTTCGCGACGTCCGCCCGGGGGCCGGTATTGGACGCAACCCGGTACTCGACCCGCTCGACGTTGATGGCAGGAGACCCCGTCCCGATGTAGACACCCTCGAGCCGGTACCCGGCGCGCCTCGTACGTTCGAGCAGCTCACGCCCGGGACCATCCGGACACGTGCTCTCGACGCCGAAGTCCAGTCCGGCCTCGATCGCCTTGGCGATCTCCTCGTCGATGTACCGACGCGCCATGGCCTTTGCGGCCTCGGTGTCCCAGTCACCGACGCCCCCAGCGAACGAGTCGTGGTCGAAGTACCAATCCGGGAGGCGGTCCCAGTTGTCCCGCTTCCACGCGGTCTTGCCGGCGCCAGCGCAACCCAGCACCACGGTGAACACCGGGCGGTTGTCGAATTGATCCACCATTCTGACCGCCTCCTGAGCGCCCCTGGTCAGGACACTATAATGCGAGCCGTTGAAGACCAAGCCACGACCATGACCGAAGCACGGGCGAGACCAGCCGAAGTCGGCGAGAGCGCACCAAGCTGGGGCAGCCTCATCCCCGCCGCGAGGCGGCTCAGCGTGATCCACGGGGCCCTGACCGTCCCCCGCCACGACGTCAACGGGGGGCTGGTCTTCGACATCAATGCCACCGGCGCGGATGGGCCTCGGAGCCTTCGGGAGACCGTTCGACAGCGTCCCGGAGATGGACGAGGAACTGCTCGCGGCCTGGCGCCGGGAGGTCAGCGAAGACGACACGGTGTTGGTGCTGGGTGACGTCGCGGTGCCGGTTCTCCAGGGCGGCGGCTCGAGCTGGTGGCGGAGCTTCCCGGGTGGAAGGTCCTGGTGTTCGGGAACCACGACCAGGACGGCCGGGGCGGTGTCGTCACCGAGCCCTTCGACACGGCCCACTTGGCGCTGGCCGCGGCGGGCGATCCGCCGCTGGTCTTGACCCACATGCCCCTTGAGGAAGTACCCGAGGGCGCGGTGAATCTCCATGGCCACGTTCACCAGCACCGACTCCCGGGGCGGCGCATCAACGTGAGCGTCGAGCAGCTGGAGTACCGGCCGTGGCCGTTGACGGCGCTCCGCCGCCTCGCCGGGCGTCTGGTCCGGGGCGAGGCGGTGCCGGGGGAGACGGTGGCGGAGCGGTTGGCGCACCTCGGCCGACGCCCCTGAGGTCGTTCATGACCGGGGCGAAGTTGCAGCAGATATACGAGGCCCAGCTCGCGGAGGCGCTCGAGCGCCGGGACGAGAAGGGCTTCGACGTTGCCGGGTTCCGGCTCCTGCTCTCCGTGAGCAGGGCGCGTGGAGCTGTCGAGCTGAAGGACGAGGACGGCCTGGTCTGGGTGTGGTCCGATCTCCACCTTGGCGATGTCGATGCGCTGACGTTCTTCGGTCGGCCGTTCCGCTCGGTGGTCGAGATGGACGACGTGCTCTTCGAGCGGTGGCGGTCCTCGGTTGGCCCGGATGACGTCGTCGTCTGCCTGGGCGACGTAGGAACGTGGCAGAGCCTTGCCGGGCTCCAGGGGTTGCCCGGGCGGAAGGTCCTCGTCTTCGGCAATCACGACCGGTCGGCCCGGGGCTTCGATGTCGTGTGCGGGTGCGTGTACTCGCACGGCGACCCGCCGCTGGTGTTGACCCACGTGCCTCTTCGGCGGGTTCCGCCGGCGTGCGTGAACGTGCACGGGCACCTGCATGTCGGGCGGGTGAAGGGCTCGACGGCGCACGTCAACGTATCGGTCGAGCAGCTCGACTACCGGCCCAGGCGGTTGACGGATATCCGGCGCTTGGCCGCGGTTCTCGCCCGGGGGCGGTCGCTGCCGGGCCGGACGACGGCCCGGTGGCTGGATCAGCTCGTCGCGCGGGCATGAGGCGGTCGAGCGGGCATGAGGGGCGCCAAGTCGGCGAGGATCTCGTCGAGGCGAACCGGCTGATACCCGGTGTTTGATGGAGAGGTTCCGGTGCCGTCCCATCGGCGTCGACTACCGGATGGTCTGTGCCTTCTCCGGCATCGACATCGACGGGGAGGGCTTCTCGCCGAGCCGGTTTGCCCGGCCTGCACGGAGGACGAGATGACGAGCCCTGCTCGGTGACGGCGGCCTGCAGGCCCACCCTCACCGGTACCGCGCGCACTCGAAGGCGCTGTCTCAGATCCGGCCCATCGTCGAGAGGTTCCGTGACTACAGGGCGGTCGAGTCGGCGATTGGCGACGCCCGCGAGCTCGCCGGCGCCGGCTCCGAGCGCGGGGAGCTCGCCGAGCGGGAGCTGGTCGAGCTCGAGGCCGCCGCGACGATCTGCTGAGGGCGATCCGCGTGCTGATGGCGCCGAAGGATCCGAACGACGAGAAAGTCGTGCTGGAGATCCGCACCGGCGCCGGCGGCGACGAGGCCGGCCTGTTCGGGCACGACCTGTGGCGTATGTACTGCGACGAGGGAACAAGTCACGTGAATCCGACCAAACGATTCGTACTGCGTCGCGGGGGCTACGTGGAGCAGCCGCCGGACCTGGAGTACCGTCCGACCAGCACGACGCTCGCACAGGCGGTAGAGCGTGAGCTCGACGCCAAGGCGTGGGCCGCAGGGGCCGTACACGGGGACTTCGAGCTGACCGTGGACGGAGAGAAGACGGTCGACACGCTGGAGAGCGAGAGCATCGAGACGCTCGCCGCCCTGGGCCACCCCGCCCCATTCGGACAAGGGGAGCACACCGTCTACGACGAGTCGGTACGGCGCTGTACACAGATCGAGGGCGGACGGGTGCAAGCGAGCGGCGCCGGATGGCGGGGCGCCTGCGACGCCATCCGCGCAGCCCTCGCCACGGAGATGGGCCTGGCCGGGTGCGACATCGAGATCGAGGTGCACAAGCTCCTGCTCTACGACGTGTCCGGGCACTTCGACAGCCACGCGGACACCGAGAAGAGCGAAGGGATGATCGCAAGCGCGGTGGTCGTCGCCGAATCCGGCCACGCGGGCGGAGCGCTCGTGATGGCGCACCGGGAAGCCGAGGCCCGGCTGATGGACGGGCAGGCGCCCCGAGGATATGTCCAGTGGGCGGTCTGGTATGCCGACGTGGCGCACAGGGTCGAGCCCGTGCGGAGCGGACACCGTGTGGCGCTCGCGCTGAACGTACGGCTCGGCGCGAGCCGACCGCTCGAAGCGCGGCCAATCCGGGACCGGCGGCTCGAGGAGAGCCTGTGGACGCGCACCTACGAGGACCATCACACCATGTGGGCGCGACGTGCGGGACTGCGCGGAACGGGCGCCCGGCAGTACGCACGCAAGCTGGTGTGGCTGCTCGGACACCGCTACACCGAGCTGGGACTGAAGGCAGAGCTGCTGAAGGGGGCCGACCGCCAACTCGCGGCCCTGCTCGGCGCCGGGCGCGGCTCAGAGCGGGCGCTGCTCGGCTGGATCGAGATCCGCACCGTCGGAGACGCCCGCACGGTCCAGGGGTGGTGCTGGAGCGACGACGATTCCGGATGGGACGAGGGCGGCACCGCCCGGGAGAGCCTGGAACGACAAGAAGAAGAGGAAGATCGGGCTGGTCTCGATCTCCACCGTGAGGACGAGTACCAGGACGACGACTACCGCATGAGGCGGGTCGATCCACCGGCGAACCTCCCGGTGCTCGAGATGGGCCCCGCAAGCCGGAGAGACATCTGGATCGAAGGCCTGCGCAGCTTGGACGGCGAGCGCGCGGAGTACGGGCGGATCGCGGTAGAGACATGCGAGCTCGCGCCGGCCGAAGCGGTGAAGGGTCTCGAGAGCTGTGGCGCGCGCGTCTACGAGGCCACCGGCAACGAAGGGGCGATCCTGGAGCTCCAGTACAGGCATGCGGCGCTCGTCGTATGGCAACCCAACGAGAGCGCGCTCGACATGCTCGCAGGCTGCGGAGGGAGGACGGCGCTCGCGGGGGAATTCGCCACCGTGCGAAGGCTCCACAGGAACGCCACGAGCCTGAGCGATGTGGCGAAGCGGTGGAGCCGGGCAATGGCCGCTGACGGCGGGGGCCCGGCCCCGGAGGCGCACCGCACGCTGCTGGCCGCGCTGCGCGAAGGCGAGGAGAAGACGTACGCGCACGAGATCGCCACGATCGACCTCGACGAAGCCGGAGCCCGGATCGTGGCGCGCGAGCTTCGGGCAACGGTCGGGCGGGAGCGCACGGACCGGCGCGAAATGCTGCACCAGTTCGTGGACGGCCCCGCGCGGCGTTACGACGAACATACGAACCGCAGTGGCGAGGCGGCGGTGCTCAAGCACCTGCTCCCCGACGAAGCCGGACTCGCGATCGCCGAGCGGATGTGCAACTGCGAGGGTCACGAGGCGGTCGAGGAGCAGATGGCGTGGCTGAAGCGCGAAGAGCACCGCAGAACGTACTATCGGCGGCGGAACGCGCGAATGACCCGCGACTACCCTGGCGACGGGTTGCCGGTCGAGTCCGAAGACGAGGAAACATGAACGTCGAAGCCATCGAACGGGAGGCCGGCACGCCGTTCGGGATCGCCGTCAGTCTGCCAACCCCGCCCGAGCGATCCGGTCGATCGTCGTCGCGCCCGCGGGCGTCCGTCCGCCGACGAGCGCCCTGGCGAGCGGCAGAACCTGGGTCCGGACGTCGAGCGGCCGGTAGCCGGTCTGCTCGACGCTCACGTTGATCCACGGGCCGGTCCCGAGCGGCCAGAAGTCGTGGTGGTGGCCGTGCACGTTGACGCACCCGTCGGGCACGGCTACGAGCGGCACGTGGGTGACGAGGAGCGGAGGGTCGGTGTGGATGACGAGGGTCATCACGGTGGCGTCGGCTCCCATCGGGCGCTCCCGCCATCGGAACCGCGTGAAGTCGTGGTTGCCGAGGACGACGATCTTCCGACCGGGGAGGTCCGCGCAGGGCGGTTTCCAGCGGCCGAAGACGCTGCGCCGGCCACCGAGGTCCCCGGCGCACACGACCGTGTCGGCCGGCGCGACGGCCTCCCGCCAGCGGTCTTGGAGCGCCCAGTTCATCGTGCGGATGGTCGGGAACGGGCGCTTCGCGGCCCTGCGGATCCTCTCGTCGTCGAAGTGGAGGTCCGACCAGATCCAGAGCCGGGCCCCGTCGGCCGGCATCGGCAGCTCCGCGCCGCGCCGGGTCATGGCCTCGCGGGCCATCAAGGCGAGGTGGCGCAGGTTCTCCTTCTCGATTCCGGCCTTCACCATCCCGTCGAGCTGCTTGGAGTACGCGCTGTCGAGCTGAACCGGTGTCATCGCCGATGCCGCTCCCGAGCCCATGTTCAGCGTGGAAGGTTCCACCGTTACGCGGGCTTCCGCATTCACCGCGCCGCCGCAGGCCCGGCGGCGTTCCCGCCCGTGCCGGCTTCGTCCGGCGGGTCGACGTCGATGCCGTCGGCCGCGATCGCTTCGCGGGCGAGCCGGCAGAAGTCCCGGGCCGTCTCGGCCCAGCCGTCGGCGTCGTCGATAGTCGTTTCGTCGTCCCTGTCCGGGGTCCAGTCGACCTCCGCCTTCCAGGCCCGCCAGAGGGTTTGGATGCGGTTCCACCAACCGGAGCCCAGCACCCCGGGTTCGATCAGGTGTCGTTCGACGCTCGCCGGGAGGTCCCTGCGCCGCACCACGCTCACGCCTCTGACGAGGCACCACGCCATGGCGGAGAAGAAGACCGCGTCGAAAGCGGGGCGGGCCGCGATGCCGGGGTCGTCGAACCGCCCGTCCTTCAGCCGCTCGACGTGGCGTTCAAGCACCCCGAGGTTGCCCCGGGCCTTTTTCAGCCATACCGGCACGGCGTGCCGGATGCCCTTCCGGGTCACCGGCGGACGCTCGCCCGGCCGCTTTCGCGCCGGTCGGCGGACCGGATGGATCTGGACTCCCTCGGCCTCGACGTTCCGCGGGAACGGCAGCTCCCTGTCGATGTCCCGGAGCCAGTCGGCCTCGGTACGCACCACGACGTTGTGGTCGACGCCGCCGGGGTCGTCGTCGCCGCAGATCAGATTCCGCGCGCGCCGCACGGCGTCCGGGGCCTCTCCGACGAGCACCAGGACGTCGAGATCGCTGGTCGGTCCGGCGTCGCCCCGCGCCTTCGACCCGTACACCACAACCCGCTTGAGGAACCCGCCGGGCGCCTTCAGTCGTTCGAGGTAGCTCTCGAGCCACAGGCTCTCGGCGGGCTCAAGCGTCGGTCGGCGGCGGGACTCCGCCATCGCGTGTCCGCCCGCGGCGGTGTCGGGTGAGCCGGTCACGGCGCGTCTCCGTGTCCGACGGTCCGTTCGGCGTCCGCCCGGCTCCTCGCCCAGTCGATGAAGAGGTCCGTCTCGGCGTTATCTTCGAGGGGTGCCCGGCCCAGGCGGCAGGCGAGCCTTCTGACGTCCGCCACGGGGACAGGGCGGTAACCGACCTGCTCGACGCACACGTTGATCCGGCGCTCGTCCACCGACGTCTTCCGGTGGACGTGCCCGTGCACGTTCACGCAGCCTTCGGGGACGTCGTCCAGGGGCACGTGGGTGAACAGCAGGCGGGGCTTGCCCGGCAGGTGGGCGCACGCCGCCACCTCGTCGAACGCCCGCCGGAGGCGGCGGATGTGCGCGTGGTCATGGTTCCCGGCCACGAGGATCTTGCGGCCGGGTCTGCGCCGGAGGCGGTCGATCAGGCCGTCCGTCGGCCGGTCCATGGTGACGTCACCCAAGCAGATCACCGTGTGGTGGTCCAGCACATCATGCGTCCACTGCTCCAGCAGGTAGCCGTCGCCGTGGTGGCAGCCCCGGAACGGCCGACCGAAGATGGCGACGCTCGCCTCGTGTTCGAAGTGCGGGTCGGAAAACACCCACGTCCGGTATTCGTCCCCTGGGCGGAGCATCGCGCCGGGCAGCTGCCTGGATGCGGCCAGCACGGTCGCCGCAGCGTTCCGGTCGTGAGCGGGGAGGCGCACGTCTGCGACCTGAACCGTCAGCTGCGCCTCGTAGAGCCGTTGAAGCTCAAACTCGTTCATGCCTGCTTCATGACGGAAACCCGTCTGACCGACGACCCACTCCTTCCGCCACACACACCAGCCCTGCCCGGCTCGCGGGGGCCGCCGACGGCCCCGCACTGGGAGTTCCGGATCGACTGGACTGGGGCCGGATGGCCTGTGTGCTCGGGTAACCCGCCGAGGTGCCCGCCATCAGTGAGGACTCAGTTGACCGCGGAGCCGGCTGCGAGCCGCGAGCGAGGCGCCGCCAGCGAAATCCCCCGGACGGGAACTCCCAGCGAAGACGACGATCACCATTCTACACTCGGGCCCGCCCGGCAGCCAGCCCGAGCACCGCGATGCCCGACCACATCATGTGGATGCGGCTGAACGAGTCGCGGCGGCAGAAACCGGCGAGCGCGGCTATATCTGTCCAGGCCGCCGGTGTGGCGGCGTGGTACCCTGCGTTCGATGGGGATTTCAATCCGCCGCGCCCAGACGGACGACCGCTGCGCGCGTGCCTGCCTCCGCGATCCCGTACACGGTCCTGGGCACACCGGATCGAGCAACCGATGACCGGTCCCTCGGTCGTCTCCGTCGCTCGTATCGAGCCTGACTTGGCCCGCCGGTCCTGGACTCAAGTGCGGCGCCTCGTCGCCCGCGACGACCCGGAGTCGCCAGCCCAGGGTATCTGGGCCCCGTATCGGGGTACCATGTGGGCAAAGCGAGAGACCGGTTTTCACTCATCTCCAAGGAGGGAAATGTTGGCAAGAGTCAAGAAGCTCACCGTGGCCATGACGAAAACGCAACTGTTTTCGGACATCGCGGATAACGCGGCGTTGACGAGGCGGCAGGTCGCGGATGTCTTCGAGGCGCTGGAATCGGTCATAGAGCGCCATGTCCAGAAAGGGGCCGTCGGCGTTTGCACGATACCGGGCCTGATGAAGATCAAGGTCATGAAGAAGCCGGCACAAAGAGCCCGGAAGAACGTGCCGAATCCGTTCCGGCCTGGTGAGACGATGGACGTGAAGGCCAAGCCGGCCAGCACCTCCGTGAAGGTTCTGCCGCTCAAGAAGCTGACAGATATGGCGTAGGTGTCCGCCGGTATGGGTCCTCGTCCCCGCTCGCGCTGCGTACTCCCACTCCTCGCTCGGCACCCCAGGGCTCGCGGAACCGCGAGGGGGGTCGGCGTATGTCAACTTCGCCGAAGGGCGAGGGCCCGCTGACGCCGCGAGGCGTCGGCGCGAAACACGCGGCCGAGGGCCGAAGGCCCGCGAGGCCGGCTACACGACGTACGAGGAGGCCGATGAGCGCCGGCGCATGGCTGCCGGCGAGATCGATGTCGATGACCTGCAGCGCCAAGCCCGACCGGTCCTCGAGGGGTGCACGAGAAGTGGCTACGATGTGCGCACGGTCCGCGCTACAGCCGGCGGTGACCCTGGAGCCGCGGCGCGCCCCGAGACGGCCGCGGCCGAGGAAGTCGACCACAAGGGAGGGCTGGCGATGGCGGCGTGAGGGTGCGGGATCTGTCCGGCCGCACCGGGACGGCGACGGCGATGCACGGGGCTTGGCCGTTGTCACCTACCCGGACGGCGTAAAGCGGGTGGATCCGGGATGGCTCGCGTGGGCCGGGCTGCCGACGCGGACGGACCTGCCACCCGACCGCGTGAAGCGGTTCAACTCCGGGATAGGCTCTGCGAGCAGGCGCCGCGCGGCGTCCACGGTGCCGCCAGGCACAATGCCGAGCTTGGGGAGAGGAAGTGCAGTCGGGCGAGCTTCTTCAACGGCGAGTAGCGCCTCCATCAGCCTGGCCTGTCGGGTCGGTTTTCGCATGCCCGATGTATCGGTCGATCGGCGTCAGATTTCCAGGGGCAGCCGGCAAAGCCCGCGAAACCGGCGGGCAGTTGCCCGCGCGTCCGGCGACGGGCTGCCCCGACGCCCTCGGCGCAAGCACACTACTTCTTGGTGGCCTTCTTCCTCCGCGCCGCCCAGTAGGCGGTCATGCGCTCCGATACCGCCTTCTTCTCCTCGGTCGTCATGGACCGGCGCTTCCGTTTCGGCTTGGCCTCGGGTTCGCTCTCGGCGACGGCGGCCTTCTTCCGCGAGGAGCGCCGAGGCGAAGAGCGTGCCGCCGGTGCGGACGCTCCAAGCATCTGCTCGACGTCGGTCAACGCCTTGATCTCGGCCTGGAGGCGGTCTATTTCACTTTGGCGGTCAGCAATTGCCTGTGCGATGTCACTCATGGGTCATGGAGATTACCGGGCCTGCCCGCAGGATGTCAAACTCTCTTCGGGGGGGATGCCGGTTCGTCGAGGGAGGTCCTCGTGGTACGGTTCATGGCGTCGCCGAGTGGGGAGCGATGTCAGCGCCCGCCGACGGGGCCGCGACGGGGTGACCTGCTGGCCGTGGCGAGGCCGGCCGGCGCGCCGCGTCGTCGACGGCTTGGGGGCGGCCGGCGCGTCCGCCCCGATGCTGCTGCCGCGGTGTGGGGGACAGACATGGAGGCGACGAGGGTCGCGGGGTGAACTTCTCCACAGTGTTCGCCTCCGGAACGGTCGCCGCCGGTCGCGGCCGGCCCTGGGCGGGTTCCGCAGGTCCGGCGGTCCGACATCGACGACCTCGGCCCCACCGTCGGGCGTCCGGGCCGGCGGCACCGTCGAGCTCGCCGACCGAGCCAGCCGCAGGCCTCCACCCGGCCTGTCACCGTCGGCGCCGGCCCCGACCACGTCTAAAGCCGGAAGTACAATCGGCCAAGCGGTGCCACAGGCGCGTCGGACGGTGGGTCGACTGCCGGCCGACTTGTCGCCCGAAACCCCGGTGGATCGAGGTGCGGTTCGACGGGGCGGAGGACGCCCTCGTAACCCCGTCGCCCAAAGCCACGGGTTCCGCAGGTCACTACTCAATGGAGTGAAGGATGCTGAGAGCCTTGCGAGTTCGCGTTCAGAACTTCCGGAACATCGACGACAGCGGCTGGGTGCCCCTGGAAAGGGTCACCGCTTTGGTAGGCCGGAATGAGTCCGGAAAGACAACACTATTGAAAGCGCTTCACAAGTTCAATCCCGCAACACCGGAGCCCTATAACCCGCAACGCGAATTCCCGCGACACCGCTACACGCGAGACTTTGAGAATGCCGCGGACTGGCCGGTTTGCTCTGTAGTATTCGACCTCGCTGATTTTTTTGGTACGGCAATCCCAGCCCTTGCGGACGAAGAACGTGCTCCAAAGACAGCAACTTGCACGCGATACTACGACGGCACTCTTGAGGTCGAGTTCACTCCCGAGATTCCGGACGACAACCTCTCACCAGCGCCCCTGGTGGCCGCCCTCAGTACATTTGCCTCCGCTGCGCGTCGGCTTGAGGCTCCGGACGCAGATCAGGATGGCGAAACACAAGCTCTTCGCACGGCACTGGCTGCATGGGCGACGGAATGGCAAAAAAAGCTCAATGCGCACGACGACCTTCGCGGCGAGGGGGGTGCGCGTCTGCTGTCGGAGGTCCGTGCGAGTTCTGAAGAGTATGCTCGGCCCCAGACAGCTGACATGCTTGAGGTGCTTCAGGGGGTCATTGCTCCGCTGGAGGAAACGGCGCAGAAGCCCAGGCTAGTTGCTCAAGCTACCGCGTTGGTTACGGAATCCATGCCGGTATTTATCTATTTTGAGAACTACGGAATTCTGGACAGCGCCATCTACTTGCCGCGTTTTCTGGAGGATCTGACGCGGGTACCTGCCGACGCACGAATCCGTACCATCAATGCGATGTTCACGCACGTCAAGTTGGCCGCAAAGGAGATCGCTGAGCTGGGCCGCGAGCGAGCCCGGGATGAAGGGGCTACCCCGGAAGTCATCGCGCAGGACAGACAACGAAAGGAAGCTCGCGCGATCAAGTTGAATTCGGCATCTCTCGACATCAGCAGCCGCTTTAACGGTTGGTACGGTCAACGACGTCACACCATCAATTATCAAGCCGACGGCGACTACTTTCGTATCTGGGTCGCTGACGAGCGACGGCCGGGTGTGCAAATCGAGTTAGAAGAACGTAGCAAGGGATTTCAGTGGTTTCTGTCCTTCTATCTGCTCTTCTTGGTCGAGTCGAGAGAGGGACATAGACGGGCCATTCTTCTCTTGGACGAACCCGGCCTGCACTTGCACCCTACCGCACAGCAGGAATTGATCGCGTTCTTTGAGCGATTGTCTGAGGAGAATCAGCTCCTCTATACGACGCATTCGCCATTTCTCATCGATGGAGAACATATACATCGCGTCCGTCCCGTGACCGAAGACGAAACCGGTTGTTCACGAATCAGCGTGGAGACGTGGCCTCGTGATCGAGAAACGATCTTTCCACTACAGGCCGCGGCCGGATATGCCATGCTACGCGGGCTATTTCGACACAGAGATAATGTCCTCGTCGAAGGCATGAGCGACTATTACTACCTCCACGCTCTGCGAGCCCAGTGTCTCGCGACGGGCCGCCCGACACTATCTGAGGATACGTACATCATCCCGTGCGGTGGCACTAAATATGTCGGTCATCTAGCGTCGTTGTTTCTCGGCCAGGAAGTACGGCCCCTCGTGTTGCTGGACGGGGATGACGCGGGTTGGGCACGTCGGGACGCTCTGATGAAAGAGCTGTATGCTGCTCATGCGATGGCCATTCTCATGCTCGACGATGTACTCGGCCGGGGGGGGAGCGAAACGGAGATCGAAGATGTGGTGGGCGAGCAAACGTTTTTGTCTGGAGTGGGTGCGATCGTGGGTCAGCAGATAGGGCTGACTGGCGCGGATCGAGCCGGTGGCAGCCTGCCGAGCCAGATCAAGCACTGGGCGCGGCGGTGCGAGATAGAGCTTCCGGATGGCTGGAAGGCGACGACGGCGATGCACCTCGTTTCCAATTGGGCCGAGCGGGGCACGCGGTTGCCGGATGACGTCCTGGACCGGTCGGCGCGTCTGTTCGCGGTCATCAGGGAGCACTTTGGACTGATGAAATGACCCGCGCCGTCGGAATCGTCGGGCAGCTACTGCGCGGCGGGAGGGGGCAGACTCCAGGGCTGCCCCGCGTGGCGTCCCCGTCCACGTGGCGGTTGCACCCGGCGGCGCGTGAACGCCGGCGCGCAGATGGCGCTATCGTCCGACTCAGGCAGTTCGAGCCGGGCGGGCAATTCCGCCAACGCCAACTGGGTTCGCCTAGCGGCGGGCGTGGTGTCGTTCGTCGGATCTGATGGAACCGCCCGGCCCGGCAGTCCGTCCCAAAGGTTGACGTTCTACCGGAGGTGGTGATTCAGGCAATCTACGGGAGGTGATGGATGTCGTGGCCGGCTTGGCTGTTCCGCATCGTTCCCTACCTCGGCCGCCGGCGGGCCGGCCAGGACATCGAGCAGGAGATGCGCCTCCACGTGGAGCTCGAGCGCGATCAGCTCGTCGACGCTGGCGTAGCCCCCAATGCCGCCGCTCGCGCCGCCCGCCGCAGGCTTGGAAACCCCGCCCTCATCCGGGAGGACACGCGTGCCGTCTGGGGGTGGGGCTGGTTCGACGGCCTCGTCCGGGACCTGCGCCACGTAGCGCGGGGGCTGCGCCGCAGCCCGGGATTCACCGCCGTCGTGGTCGCGGTGCTCAGTCTGGGCATCGGGGCGTCGACGGCGGTCTTCTCCCTCGTCCACGGCGTGCTCCTGTCGCCGCTGCCGTTCCGCGATCCGGGGCAGCTCGTCACCGTGGAGATCCACGTCCGCGAGATGGAGGACCGGTTCCCGGCGTTCCCCGCCAGCCTGCGGGCGCTCGAGGCATGGAGCGGGTGCCGGGACGTCTGCGCCGGCGTCGCGGCGGCCCGCCCCTCCCGGTCGACGCTGACGAATGCGGGCGAGCCCCGGAGCCTGCAGAGCGCGGGAGTGACCGCGAACTTCTTCGACCTCCTCGGTGTGGCGCCGGCCATGGGCCGAGGATTCCGGGGCGCCGACACCGGCGTCGGCGCGCCCGGCGTCGCAGTTCTCACCTACGATCTCTGGCAGGGGGCGTTCGGCGGCGACGCCCGCGTCGTCGGGCGGGTGGTCACGCTGGACGACGAGCGGGTCGAGGTGATCGGGGTGCTCCCCGAGTCGCTCTGGCTCCCCGACCTGGATCGGCTCATGACCGTCCCGACGGGGGGCGGCGGCCCCCCGGAGATCTTCCGGCCGCTCCGCTACATGCCGGAGCAGGCGCGCCGGTTCGGCGAGTTCGACTACCCGGCGATCGTGCGTCTCGCGCCGGGGGTCTCGGCCGAGCAGGCACGCCCGGAGCTGACGGCGCTGACCCGCGAGACCTTCGGCGAGGTCCCGTTCGCCATCACGCCCATCATCACGCCCCTCGACCTGCAGATCACCGGCGACGTGCGCGCCCCGTTGGGGTGGCTGCTGGCCGCGGTCGGGGTGGTGTTGCTGGTGGCGTGCGTCAACATGGCGAGCCTGCTGTCGGCGCGTGGGCTGCGCCGGCGACGCGAGCTCGCGGTCCGGAGCGCCCTCGGGGGCGGCGCCGCGGACCTGCTGCGGCACGTTCTCGCCGAGAGCGCCCTGCTCGCCACGGTCGGCGGCGTCGTCGGCGTGGGCGTCGCGCACGCGTGCCTGCGACTCGCAGTGGCGGCGGCGCCGCTGGAAGTGCCGCGTCTTGGCGAGGCCGGCATCGACGGGACCGCTCTGGCCCTGGCCGCCGGAGCCGCCGCGGCCAGCGCGGTCGGCTGCGGCCTCCCGCTGGCGTGGCGCGCGACCCAGACGGCCCCGTCCGCCGTCCTCAAGGCCGACGCGCGGGCCGGGAGCGACCGCTCGTGGCATCGGCTCGGCGACCTGCTGGTCGGCGCTCAGGTCGCCCTGACCGTCGTGCTCCTGGTGGCGGGGGGGCTGTTGCTGGCCAGCTTCGTGCGCGTGATGCAGGTCGAGCGGGGGTTCGAGCCGGCCTCGGTGGTCGCCGTCGACCTCAATCTGCCCGCGTCCCGCTACGACCCCGGCCGGCGAACGCAGCTCTACGACGACCTCCTGGCGCGGCTGACGGGCGCACCTGTCGTCGCGTCGGCGGGCATCACGCAACGTCTGCCCCTGGAGGGGGAGGCATTCGTCGAGGCCCTCGTGCCGGCGGGCGAGCCACCCTCGGACCCCGCCGAGTTGGCCGCCCTCGTCGGCAACTACCGTTTCGTGAGCCCGGGCTACTTCCGGACCCTGGGGATGGTCCTGACGCGCGGCCGCTTCTTCACCGAGCAGGATCGCACCCGCCCGGTCGCGGTCGTCACCGAGCAGACGGCGTCGAGGCTCTGGCCCGAGCAGGACCCCATCGGGCAGCGATTCGTCCGCGGGAACAGTCCGGGCCGACCCTCGCAGGAGGTGGTCGGCGTCGTCGGCGACGCAAGGCTTCTCGGGCTCGATGTCGACCCCGGTCTCGTCGCGTACCTCCCGTACTGGGAGCTCGCCCCGCAGAACGTGACGGTGGTCGCGCGCGGTGGAGCCGATACCGCCACGGCCCTCGCTTCGGTACGCGAGTCCGTGCGAGGTGTGGACCCGCTGCTTCCCGTGAGCAACGTGCGCGTGCTCGAGGACGTGCTGGCGGAAAGCGTCGCGGTCCGCCGGTTCCTGCTGCAGGTGACGGCCGGGTTCGCGGTTTCCGGGCTCGTGCTCGTCTGCCTCGGCGTCTTCGGCACGGTGTCCCAACGGGTCGTCCGCCGCCGTCGCGAGTTCGCCATCCGGATGGCCCTGGGCGCCACGCGGGGGCGCATCGCCCGCCAGGTGTGTGCGCACGGACTGCG
Organism: Vicinamibacterales bacterium; assembly: GCA_965207675.1. Lineage (GTDB taxonomy): Bacteria > Acidobacteriota > Vicinamibacteria > Vicinamibacterales > UBA8438 > JAJEEA01. Next base: position 411,167 of record CBDBMY010000008.1, on the reverse strand, counting down.
GCCGGTCGCCGCGGGTCTGGCCGTCGGCCTCGTCGTGTCGCTCGCCACCGCCCGGTTCATCGAGACGCTGCTGTTCGGGGTCGCACCCCTCGACCCCGTCGTGCTCGGGGGCGCCGCCCTCGCCGTCCTCGGGCTCGGGGCGGGGGCCTGTCTCGGGCCGGCCGCCCGCGCCTTGCGAGTGCCGCCGGCCCGGACGTTGAACGCGGACTGAACTGGGCGTAGCTCGTGAACCTGCTCCACCCTCGCCGTGTACCTCGCCGAGCTCCACGATCCAGGGGGGCGGCGAGCGCCGCGACGGCGGCGGCCGCGTGCTTCCGGGCCCGCCTCACCGACCGACCCCGAAGCCCCGGCCGGGGGGACGGACGGCCCGGGTCCTTGCCCGCCGGCGGCGAGACGGAGGCCTCCAGCCGGCCCGGAGCCGCCGCCGTCGGACCCGCCGTCGAACCACGTACTGCCAGCCTGGCGCGGCCACAGGTGCATCGTGCAGCGCGTCAACGTCCCGAACCCGTTCACGTCGCCGGCCGGCGCAACCCCCGCCGCGACGGTTCGGGGGCCGAAGCACGTCGTCACGAAGGGCGCGACGCCGATCCTCTCGCTGGCGGAAGCCCGGAAATCAGCGGCGCTCCGCGGCTGCGGGGCCGGGACTTGCTCGTGGTTGGCTCGACCGCCTCGACCGCACCTCGCCCCATCTGGTCAACACCGTGCTGGCCTGTCGGCCCGTGGGGTGGGTCTGCGGGTGCTCGCTGGCGCGCCTCGTGTTCGGCATCTTCTTCGCGACGCGGGGCCGAGTTGCGGTCGGGAACTGATCCTGGTGGCCTTCTCGCGCCCGAGCGCCACGGCCGCGGTCGTCGAGGCGAGCGACGCGCGAGGACATCGCCGGCGCCGTAGCTGGGTCACGCGGCGGCAGCCGTCCTCACCGAGTTGGCGGTGGACCTCTACGCAACGCGTGCCCGGTCAGGGCTTCGCGTAGTCCCTCAAGCAAGCCTTCGAGCTTCGCCATCTGGATCTCGAGCGTGTGCATGCGCGCGCCGAGCGCCTTCTGTTCGGCGATGGTCGTGTCCAGATCGGCCTTCAGGTCGGTTTTCAGCTCGTTGAACCGGGCCTCAATGCGCCGTTCGGCACGGGTGACGTAGCGCCACAGCAAGGTGAATCCGGTGCTGCCGAGCGCAGCGAGCGTGAACCCGGTGCCGAGGACGGTCCATATCTCGGGCGTCATGGTGATTGTGTCTTCCATTCAGTCTACTCCGTCAACTCCCGGTTGCGTACGCGAACAGAGAGCTCCCGGCCTTCTCGGCACACTCGAGCGCCACGACCGCGCGGTCCAGGTCGGCCGCGTCGACGGCCTCGCGCTGCTCGCGCCGGCTGGCGGGCGAGCGCGTCGACCTTGCAGCCGCACCCGGTTCACGAGGTGGCGACGCCCGTCTTCGCGAGGATGGTGGTGCGCGAACTCTCGCGGTAGGCGGCGAGATGCTCGAACGACTCGTCGTCCTTGGGCGGGGGGGCATCGACCGCTTCGTGAGGGTGGGGGCGCGTAGTGTCAGCGGCGTCGCCGATGTCGCATCGGCGGCCCGCAGGCGCGCCCCCCGCCAGCAGGGCCCGGGCCGTGGCCCCGGTCTACACGGGCCGTTCCTTCAGGTCCGTGATCTCCTCCGCCGTGTTCGCCGCCCGGGGCCTGGGGTCGGCCAAGCGCGCCTGGGCCAAGCGCCGCACCGCGTCGAGCGGGAGCGGTCGGTACTCGGTGTGCTCGACGCAGATGTTCACGTACGGCCCCGCCCGCAGCGGCTCGTTGTTGTGCACATGGCCGTACACGTTCACCGTCCCGGCGGGCACCTCGGTCATCGCCATGTGAGTCACGAGAAGCGGCGGGTCTCCCGTCACGACCAGGGTCATCCACGTCTCGTCGCATCCGGTGTCGGCGGGTCGTCCCTTCCGGTCGAAGTCGTGGTTCCCGCGAACCAGCAGCTTGCGTCCGGGCATTGCCCGGATCTCGGCGAGCCGGTTGCCCTTGAGCGCACCCGCCAGGGCGATGTCGCCGCCGCAGATGATGGTGTCGGCCTCGCCGACGCTCTTTCTCCATGCGGTCAGGAGGGCTTCGTTCATCGCGTCGATGGTCTCGAACGGCCTGTTGCAGTAGCGGATGATATTCCGGTGGTGCAGGTGCAGGTCCGACCAGATCCACGTCCGGGTCCCGGGCTCCGGCGTGTACTCGCCGCCCTCGGTGGCCTGTGCGTGACGGATCATCCAGCGTGTCGATTTCGGGTTGACGTACTCTTCCCGGCTTGCCGGGTCGAGCATCTTCACCAGTTCCGCCCGGTAGTGCGCTTGCAGGTCCTTGCTGGTCATCGGCTTGCGGTCTCGTTTCGGCGGTGCGGAACGCAGCCCGCCGCACCCGGCGGCCGCAGCCGGGAGTCGAGCCCGGCGGCAGGACCGTGGGGAAGTTCGTCGAACTGAGCGGCCACCAACGAGCGGAAGCGCTCGGAAGGAGGAGGTACGACTTTCGAACTGAACGCATGGCCCCGGGAGCGGCTCGAACGGGTGCGACCGTGTCGTGTCTCGCGCCGGCCGCCCGGGCGGGGCGGTCGACTGCATCGTTGCGGCTCCTTCGGCAGCGGGCAGCCGCTCTTCGTCGGCATCTGGAACTTTGGCCGCCGTCAACGGCGACGAGCTTCGGATCGTCGCCAAGCGTCGAGGTGGCAGGGCGCCCCGGCTCAGGCGTGCCCCCGACGACGCCGTTACCATTCCCACCAGGCGCCATCAGGCTCAGCCTCCAGGCCGACGGGGTTCAGCCACTCGGCCGCCGCCGGACCCCCAGGAGAATCAGCAGCAGACCGAGCAGGCCGGCGCCGCTCAACGGCAGCGCGGGTACGGGCTCCACGGCGGAGTTGTTGGTCGCCGTCGCGGTGAAGGAAGCCAGGTCGTTACCGGCCAGGTCTTGGAGTGCGACGTCGTCGTCGCCGGGGGTGGGATCGGCGTAGGAGACTACGACCGTCTGACCCCGGGTGATGACGCCGGACAAGAAGAGCTGCAGGCGACGGCCGATGCGCCCGAAGCCCCCGTAGGCGTACCCGTCGACGAGGACGGGTTCCCCGTCCGCGGTGACGGAGAGCGCCGATGCGAGCAGGCCGAGAAGGGAGTCGACCCCGGCGAGTTCCTCGTCGAAGGCGAGAGCCATCTCGTCGCCGGAGACCACCACCTCGGCGCCGACCAGCGAAGGCGGCGTCGTGTCGGGGATCGTCGAGTCGACGAGCTCGAAGCCGCCTTCACAGAGCACCACGCCGCCCGCCCCCGCTGCGAACGTGCCCGTCGTCCGCGAGTCGAACGTCAGATCGGACACCTGGGGAATCGGAATGATGTCGACCGTCAACGTGAGGGTCCCCGTGTCCGCGCCGGTTCCCCGGTACTGGTAGTCGCCCTCGAGTCCGTTCGTCTCGAACCGGCCCGGGCCGATGAAGGTGACGGGGTCGATCCCATTGCCTTCGTTGCAGTCCGGCGCGTCCGACAGCAGCGTCCAGCCCGTAAACCGTTGCTCGAACTCCGCTTGACTCGCTGGCGCCAGCTGAGCGAGCGCCACTCCCGGAAAGACGACGCCGACGGCCACCGCAACGACTACATCTCGCATTCCCGCTTCCATCTCGATCATCGTGTCCGACTGCCACACGCCAACATCACAAAACGTCCCCGTGCGCTCCCGTTCATCCTCGGTCGCAGGGGTCAGCATCGGCCAATTCTACGCGACCGTCCCCCCCGGGACACGAGTGTCCGGCCGCAGTCAATCGATGAGGCGGCGTCAGCGGGTGGCGGTGGGTCGGATAACGCGGCGTATGGTGCGCCGTGAAAGGCGCCATTCCTCAGCGGGTGCGAATCCCGCCCGGCAACTGTCGCTCCAGCCGGTAGCAGTCGGAGCGGACGATGGAGGCAACGACTCGGCTGAAGCACTCCGACGACAAAGGGCCGCCTTGGGCGGTTCAGCGACCACACGGGCTGCAACGCGAGTGAACGCTGAGCAGGCCTCGAAACGAGTGATGCGGAAGCCGACCCGACCATATGACGGGGAAGGCTGCCAGCGGTCGGGAAGCGAGCGACGCGAGCACCGACCGGTTCCGCCGGGGTAATGGCGGCGGCACGTGCGGAAAAGGGGGACGGACGCAACACGGGAAGCCCTGGCGGTGGCGTGGCACGCGCCAACCGACAGCCCGCGAGGGTCAGGTCGGGCCGAGCAGGGTGGCGGAGAGGCCCGTAGTACCGGGGAAGCCGGGTAACGCCGGTGGAGGGAAGGGGCCTCAGTTCGAGAGCAGCGCATGACGGAGGAAGGGACGTGGGGACTGGCGAGAGCCTAACCGCCTCAGAACGGGTTCAGCGACTCCAGACGGCGCCACATGCGAAAGCGAAGGGAGCTCCGGGCTTCCGGTTCTACTCGTTGAGCGACAAGGTGTGGCGCGACGACGTGCTCGCGGTCGCCTGGCAGGCCGTCCGCCGCAACGGCGGCGCGGCCGGGGTGGATGGCGAGACCGTCGCGGACATCGAGTCGGTCGGGGTAGACCGGTGGCTGGGGGCGCTGGCGCGGGACCTGAAGGCGGGGACCTACCGGCCGAGCGCGGTTCGGCAGGTCCTCATCCCGAAGAAGCAGCGCGGGAAGTTCCGGCCGTTGGGCATTCCGTGTCTCCGGGATCGGGTGGCGCAGACGGCGGCGATGCTGGTGTTGTCGCCGATCTTCGAGGCCGACCTGCAACCGGAGCAATACGCCTACCGGCCGGGCCGGGACGCGCATGACGCGGTCAGGCGCGTGCACCGGCTGCTGACGACGGGCCACCGGGAGGTGGTAGACGGCGACTTGTCGGACTACTTCGGTCAAATCCCGCACGCCGACCTGCTCCGGTCCATCGCCCGCCGCGTGAGCGACGGGCGGCTGCTGGGCTGGGTCAAGGCGTGGCTGGAGATGGCGGTGGAGGAGGACGACGGGCGTGGCGGCCGCCGCCGTACGAACCGGGCGCGTCGCGAGCGGAAGGGGACCCCGCAGGGGCGCCGATTTCGCCGCTGTTCAGCAACATCTACATGCGTCGCTTCATCCTGGGCTGGAAGGTGCTGGGCTACGCCCGGCGCTTCGAGGCGGAGTTCGTCAACTACGCGGACGACTTCGCAGTACTCGGCCGAGCGCCGGCGGCAGAGATGCTGACGCCGGTCGAGAGCCTGATGCGGCGTCTGAAGCTGCCGATGAACGCCGAGAAGACCCGATGCTGCCGGGTGCCGGAGGAGCCGATGACGTTCCTCGGCTACCGGATTGGGCGCAACTACCGGCCGGCTACGGGTGCCGCCTACATCGGCACGCGTCCGAGCCGGGACAGCGTCCGGAGTATCTGCCGTCGTTTGAGCGAGCTGACGACGGCGCGTGACCTGCTGCTACCGCCTGGGGTTGTGGTGGCGCGCCTGAACCGTGTGATGACGGGCTGGGCGAACTAACTTCACCCTGGGGCAGGTCAGCCCGGCCTACGCGTCGATTGACGAGCACGCCACGCGGCGGCTGCGCCAGTGGCTTTGCCGAAAGCATTATCCCGATGTCCGGATTATGCCGATGTCGGCGCGGGCGTCCCTGCGAGACCGGACGCCCGCGCCGAGACTATCGGCATAATCACAGACCCTCCAGGAAGGCCAGGAGCCTGTCCGGGGGGCGATAGCGGCCGGCCCGGACGCCGGCGGGGGAGGTCCTCGCCAGTGCGCGTTCCTTCAAGGCGAGGTCGGCATGGATGTAGATGTTGGTCGTGTCGACGTGTTCGTGTCCGAGCCAGAGCGCGATGACGGTGGTGTCGACCCCGGCGTGCAGCAGTCGCATGGCGGCGGTGTGGCGTAGCGTGTGCGGGGTGATGTTCTTCTCTCGGAGGGAGGGACAGGCGGCCGTGGCGGTGGCGACGTGTGTCGCGAGCCGTTGTGCCAGCGCGTCTCGACTGAGCGGGCGGCCGGTCCGCGTTGGAAAGACCGGTGCGTCCGGTGTGCCGGCACGCTCGACCAGCCACGTCCGCAGGGCGACGACCATCGCCCTGGTGAGCGGCGTGATTCGCTGCTTGCGGCCTTTCCCCAGGCAGTTGACGTGCGCACCGCCCGCGAGGTCAAGGTCCGCACGCCGCAGACCGGTGAGCTCGGAAGCGCGGAGCCCGGTCTGGATCGCGAGCGCGAGGAGGGTGTGGTCGCGGCGGCCGGTCCACGTGGTGCGGTCGGGGGCGGCGAGCAGGGCGTCGATTTCCACGTCGGACAGGAAAGTCACCAGCCCCCGCGGGCCGCGCTTCGGCGGAATCGCGAGGACGCGAGCAATGACGGCGGCGTGATCGGGATGCTCCAACGCGGCGTAGCGGAACAGGGCATGAATGGCCGATAGCCGCGCGTTGCGAGTACGCACGGTGTTTGCGCGGCCGCCCTCGAGGTGTTCCAGGAACCGCCCGATGAGGGGCGCATCGAGATCGCAGAGCTTCAGCTTCGAGGGGGCTGTGGTGAGGTTGGCCGCGGCGAAGCGGAGCAGCAGCCGCCACGCGTCGCGGTAGGCGGCGATGGTGTGGGGACTGGCGTGGCGTTGCTGGACCAGTCGGTCCGTGAAGAACGCCTCGAGGATGGGAGCGAGGGCGCTCATCGCTTGCCTCCCTGATGACGTTCGAGGCGGTCAGCGGCCAGTTGCATCAGCTCCGGCGCCGCGGACAGATACCAGTAGGTGTGCTTGGGGTCGACATGGCCGAGATAGGTCGCGAGCAGCGCGAGCCGCGCTTCCGCATCGTGGCCCTGCCGATAGGCGTCGAGCAAGGTGCATACTGCGAAGCGATGTCGGATGTCGTGCAGCCGTGGTCGACAGGACGCGGAGCGCGGCGCGAGGCCGGCCCGCCGCACCAGCGAGCGGAAGGTGCGCTGGACATTGCAGTACAGCAGCCGGGTGCCCGCGGTGGATACGAACAGCGCGGCAGTGTGCTGCTGGGTCGTCGGCCGATCGCCGCGCTGGAGGTATCGCCTGACCGCGGCGGTGGCGTTCGGGTGCAAGGGGAGCTCGCGGGATTTGCCGAACTTGCCACGGCGGACGGTGACTAGGCCTTGCCCGGCGTCGAAGTCCTGCTGGTCCAACGCGATGGCTTCGCCGACCCGCATCCCGGTCACGACGAGCAGCCCGATCAGGGTCCGATACGTCGCCACCCGATGCGCCGTGCGCAAGCCTGCGGCAGCGGCGAGCACGGCCGCCACCTCGTCGTCCGTGTAGGGGTAGGGCGTGGCGCGCAAGGATCGCGTCGGCAGCAGATCCGGAGGCGGGATCTGTGTCGCCGGGTCGATCGTGTGCAGATAGGTCGCGAAGCCGCGGACTACGCCCAGGCGGTGCCCCCACCAGCTCGGGTCCGCGCCGGTCGGTTCCGTCGCCCAGGCGACGGCGTTCGCGATGCGCAGGCGGGTCTGCCCCCGCTCTTCGAGATGGGTCAGGAACTGCGCGAGGAGCTTCTCCGCCCGCACCAGGCGAGAGCCCATCGCCCGGCGCATTGCCAGGTAGTCGGTCAGGGCGCGGCGCAGGGCGGTCATGCGACACCTCCCGGCCACGGACGGGCGATGGCGCGCAGGGCGTCGCGGTCGACCTTCGCGTAGATCGCGGTGGTCTGCATGCGGGCGTGGCGCAGAAAGTCTTGGATCTCGGACAGCGGGGCGCCCGCGCGAAGCAACTGCGTCGCTGCGAAATGGCGCAATTGGTGGGCGCTGACGTGATCGAGTCCCGCCCGCTGGGCGGTGCCGGCGACGATATGCGCTACCGCGGTGGGACTGAACGGCACATGTGGTGCGGCGAGACGTACGAAGAGCGTGCGGCCCTGTGCAGTGGCCGGGCGCCGATGGAGGTAGGCAACGAGCGCGGCGCCCACGTCGGATGGAAGGGGCACGCGCTCAGCCCGGCGTCCCTTGCCGTGCACGACGAGCTCACCGACTCGCCAGTGCACGTCGTCGAGGCGCAGGGTCGCCACTTCGGCTGCGCGCAGGCCGAGACGGGCCAGCGTGGTGATGACCGCGAAGTCACGGCTGCCGCCGAGCGTGCGGCGATCGCACGCGGCCAACAGTCGTCGGACGTGCTCGGGCTCGAGACGTGACGGCAACCCTGCCAGTCGTCGGCTGTCCACCGACGGGACAGCCCCGGCCAGTGAATCCGTAGTCGCCCCGGTGACATGGAGAAACCGCAGCAGCGAGCGCAAGGCGGTCGCGGTCAGTTGCGCGGCGCCGCGAGATTGCTCCCGGCAGCGGGCAACCATGAACGCGGTCACGTCAGCTTCGGTGAGCTGGTCGATGTCGAGCGCCAAGCCGTCGGCGGAGATGCAGCGGTGCAGAAAGGGACGGACCGCATGGACGTAACCATCGACGGTGCGCCCGCTCAGGCCGCGTTCGACGATGAGGTACCGCGAGTACCGTGCCAGGCCCTCGTCCACAGGTCCGGAAGGGATCCGCGGCGGCCCTGGAGGCGTCGCGCCGCGACGTTGCAGGTGCATCAGCAACGGACGCAACGCGCGGCTTGTCCATAGGCACCTGTAGCCAGCAGCCCGTCGGACCTGGAGGAACCGCTCCGCATGGCGGGGGAAATCGGCGACATCCAGGTCGTTCGAGCCAAGCCAGCGGCTCACATGCGCCATCAGACGCAACTGCTGAGCCTGAGAGCCCGACCGGTAGCCCTGACGTGCGAGCTCGGACGCGAAGCCGATGGCGAACGGCTGGAGAGCGCCGGAAACGTGAACGCGTGACGGATCGGTCATGAAGGCCTCCTCTCCTCCAGGGGTACTGAAGAGAAGGCTCTCCGCCCGTCAAGTCGCGAGGATTATGCCGATCATCCAAGCGCAGAATCTGACTCCAACGAGGGCGTCAGAACCGATATCGGCATAATCCGGACATCGGGATAATGTACTTTATTCCGATATCGAATAAAGTACACAAGGTGCAGACCGGGAAAACTGTGCGGTTCTCGAACGAGTGTACCGCACCCGGTTTCTTGGACACAAGTTTGGGCTATGCGGCTTGGCGTAGCTCGTACTCCTCTCGTGCCTCGAGGGGCGTGCGATAAGCCAGCTTCTCGAGGCGCCAGCACCGGTTGTAGCGCTCGACGAACTCGGCGACGGCGGCGTGCACGTCGGCGAGATTTCGAAAGACCCGGCCGTAGACGGCTTGCTCCTTGAGCGTGCGGTTCCAGCGCTCGACGACCCCGTTGGTCTCCGGCTCTTCGACGAAGCCGAAGCTGGGGCGGATGCCCCAGTAGCGGACCTGGTTGAGGAAGTGGTCCGACAGATACTGGCTGCCGTGGTCCATCCGCAGCGCCAGCCCGCGGGCCACGTCGGCCTCGACCGAGCCGCAGCGTCGCCGGAGCCCTTGCGCGACCGGCTCGAGGGCCGCGAAACGGCTGCCCACCTTGCACACGTGCCAGCCCACGCACTCGGCGTTCCAGTGGTCGACGGCCGCGAAGGTCCAGACCCAGCCGTCGTCGACGGTCAACACCCGCACGCCGTCGGTACCCCACATGACGTCGGGCGCCGAGGTGACAATCGTGCCGTCGTGCCGCTGCGGCTCACCCTGCCGCCCGCGATGCGGCGAGAGCAGGCCCTGCGCGCGCATCACGCGCAACACCCGTGTCCGCGAGACCCGGATCCCGTCGAGGATCCGCAGCCGCGCGTGGACCTTGCGATGGCCCTCGCCCTGGAACGGAGAGCGGGCCAAGTCGCTGTGAATGGCCGCCAGCAGCTGCGCATCCGACAGCGCGGGCGTCGGCCCGCGGCGGCGCGGACTGTCAGCCGACGCTGAACACTGCACGCGAGCCCGCCGCGCGTAGAACGCCGAGCGTGACCGCTCCCACGTTCGGCACACTCGCTCGAGCCCGTAGCGCCGTCCCGTCGTCGCGGAGGTCGTTTGGCTCATCGTCGCGACCTCCGCGTCGCCAAAGGGACGCGGCGCTCCGCTGCGCGGGCACGCGACCGCAACAGCTCGTTCTCCATCGACAGCTCCCCGATGTGTCGCTTGGCCGCATCCAGCTCGGCGGCCAGCGGCTCACCGGCCTGCTCCTTCAGACCCAGCTCGAGACCGGCCAGCGCCCGCGCCTTCCACCGCTCCAGCCGATAGACCTCGACCCCGACTTCACGCGAAACCGCGTCGAGCGGCTCGCCACAAAGCAGCCGCAACACCACGTCCCGTTTCCGGCTCGCGCTCCACCGCTGGCCGGGAGCCAAGCCCCCCGACCCGATCGCCGCCGCGTCGGTGCCGACTCCGGTCGCCCTCCGGGCTCCCTCCGTCGGCACCGACCCAGCTCCCTTCACCCGCCTTGACCGAACCATACCCCCACCTCCTGGTGACATCGGATTCTCCCCCTAATCCGTGTCCAAGAAAACTGGGGGCGCCCCAGGCGGGTATCGCGCCAACATCGTCGCCCATGCGATAACCCCACTGACCGGCGGCGAGACGAACCGAGAGAACCGCGACTGATGATTCAGGTCCCGCGTCGCCTCGCTCCGAACGGGTGATCGGTTTCGGCCGGAACGGGTGATCGGTTTCGGCCGGAACGGGTGATCGGTTTCGGCCGGAACGGGTGATCGGTTTCGGCCGGAATGGGTGATCGGTTTCACCGGAATGCGCAGATCAGCAACGTCACGGAGTGGGCGAAGAAGCAGGCGTGCTGGAACCGTGTCAGCGAACGTGAGGTCGCATGGCCTCAGCCGTTCCTCGACGGCCTGATCTCGACCGCCGACCGTCGCGATGAAGCTCGAAACGCCCGCCGCGAGCAGCGGGAGCTGAAGAGCGTGGAGGCGCAAATCGTGGTCGTCAGGGCTGGGCCTGCCTTCTGGGCGGAGGCGCTGGCGTGGGGCAGGGAACGGGAGCTGCTCACTCCCAGGGAGGTCGGAGTACTGGGGGTCGCGGCCAATCCTGCCGGCAGCGCTCCGACCGAACGGCAGGCCGCCAAGGCAGTGGAGGCCCTGACGAAGTTGCAGGCGGAGGGGTACGCCGGGGAGCTGCCGGCTGGGACGTGACCGGCATCAGCGAAGCGTCGGCGGCGCCGTTCACTAGCTGCGACAAGGCGAACAGATCGCTCGAGCCGAGGGCACCTGCATCGGGGAGGCGTTCTTTGACTTAGGCGTGGTACTCTGACGGCTCGTCGCCCCAGCCTGAACAGGTACCCGACGGGCATAAGCCACGTCCACACCTCGGGGAACGTGGAAGCCGGCATCACGGAGAGAACTCGACCCGACATGAGGAACGACAGGATTCCAAGGATCGACATCCGCACGCCGAAGACGCTCCAGCAGCTGGCGCGCATCCTGAACCTCGACATAGGCGAAGTCTCCAAGCTGGCCGAAGGCGTACTGAAGATCGACCGCAAGAGGGCGCGGGACCGGAAGCTCATGCTCTCCATCGAGCAGTGCGAGCAGTTGACCGGCACGATATTGCGGGCGGCGACAGAGGCCGTCGGCATGACGCCCGACGGACCGGCGCGGCCGGCGTCCGACCGGAAACCCCGAGCCAAACCGCCCAACCACGACGGGCGGATGGTCTTCCGGAAGGACTCCCCCGCCAACCGAGCCGACCTGAAGTACCCCGAGATGCGCCACCCGCTCCACGTGCACCCGGACATCTCGGAACGACTGATGGGCTGGACCCACCTCTACAGGCGGCTGGGCATCGTGCTCCAGCACCTGGCCGCCCATGGCCGGTCGACCGTCGTCAAGGGCTGCGCGAACGAGAACAAGGGGTGGCGCCGGTCCCCGCTGGGCGGCAACAACGGCATGCAGTACTACCTGTGGTGGACGCCGGCCTCGAGCCCGCGCGCTCAGGGCCTCCAGCTGCCGGAGAACGCCATTGTCGTCCGGGACGTGAGACATCACGACGACCACTCCCCGCTCGCGACCGGCCCCCTCGGCGACTATCTGCACCTGGCGACATCGGACGAATTGATCGAGGACATCGCCGGTTCCCCCTGGACGAGGGAGCAGATCGACTTCGTCGACGACCAGACTCCGGTCCGCGTGATCATCGGACGCCCGGGGTCCGGGAAAACCACGGTCCTCTGGAAGGCGGTCGAGGCCCGGATCGACCAGCGGGTGCTGTACCTCACGTGGTCGAGCGCTCTCACGCGTCACGCCGAGGAACGGTTCAGGTCCTTCGCTCCCGTCGGGGTCGACATCGTTGCCCGGGACTTCGCCACTTTTCTAGGCGAGCTCCGCCGGGCTGACGTGCCGAGGCAGACGCTCGGCGAGAGCCGGAAGAAGTTCCGGGACGCGCTGACGAGACTCGGCCGGGACGCCGGCCCGTGGGCGAGACGACCGCACGCGCTCCACGCCGAGTTGCGCGGCTTCTTCTTCGGCCGGGCCGCGCCCGGCAACACACGAGACGCAGGCAACGGCGCCATCGCCCGCCTCCACGACGACGCGTACGCCGAGCTGCGGGGCGATTACGAGGGCGTGGGCGAGAAGGCCGCCAAGGCCCTCCTGAGAGTGACCCAACCACTCTTGCGGGACCGGGACCGGCTGACGGACATCTTCCCGGAGCTCGCCGCCGCCACCGAGGCCGTCGATCAGCTGCGCCAGGACCAGATCCCGGAGGGATTCGAGAGCTTCGACCGCATCGTGGTCGACGAGGTCCAGGACCTCACACTTCTCGAGACCGCAGTCGTCGTGGAACTGTGCCGGGCAATCGGACGAGCCCGCGGTTACTCTCCGTGGCTGTTGATGGCGGGCGATGCCGGACAGACGGTGAGACCCACGAGCTTCGAATGGGCGCCGTTGAACGACCTGCTGAGCAGGCGCGTGCGGCGGCCGGCCGAGTTCCGCCTTGAGGAACACCTCCGTTGCCCGAGCCGCATCGCCGAGGTGGTGGACCGGGCGTCCGAACACTACACCGTCGTCGACAAGGAGGCCCGCCCGACCAGGCAGCACCGACAGAGGAGCGCCGAGCATGTCGACGCGCAGCTGATCCACGTCCATGTGCCCGAAGCGGCCGAGGCGGTACGGCTCCTCGAGGGGCTCGACGACACCGGCGACGTCGCGGTCCTCTCCCCGAGGGACGACGCTCCCCCGTGGGTGCCCATGGAACTCCGGCCGATGGTGCTCACGCCGGCGGAGGCCAAGGGCCTGGAGTACCAGTCGGTGTGCGTGCTCGACCCGGGCCCGGTGCTCTCGAGTCTCTCGCCCGGGAACCGGGCGTACGGGAGCGACGCCGAGCTCGATCAGCCCGCCACCCGTACGGCCATCGACCACCTGCGGGTCACGCTGAGCCGCGCGACGGAGACGCTGGTATTCATCGACGTCATGGGAAGCGAGGCCGACCTGCGCCTGAGCGGCGCTCTGCTCGGAGACCCGGCGCCGTACAGCCCCGACGACCTGCTCGACCACCTGTCGCACGCCGACGCGTCCCCCGAAGAGCGCGTGCTCGCCCGGACGAGCGATGCGCGGGGACTGATTGACGCCGCGCCGCACCGGGCATGGCAGAGAGCCTGCCAGGCGGTACGCCTGCTCGGCGACAGGGAACTGCCGAACGGGGTGGCGGATCAGGCGGTTCGAGACGACGCCCGTCGCACGCTGCTCGAGACGGCGGCACGCCTCATGGTGGACGGAGTACCGGAAGGCGTCCCACGGAACCAGATCACGCAGATGGGCTACCAGGCCATTACGGGGCTCGAACCGGGGCCGCTCACCCCAAGCCGAACCGCCGAGAACCAGCACGAACGCCCGAACCAACCGACGCTGAGCGGACTGGAGCCCGGAGAAGAACCTGAACCGCCTGGAGAGGAACAGCCGCAGCCGCGGGCGCTCACCCACATGTTCCAGAAGCAGCACGCCCGGGCACTCGACGAACTCGATTACTGGACCGCGAACCGGGACGAAATCCCGCCGTTCGCACTGCTCGAAGCGGTCCGGCGACTGAGGACGCTCCAGACCGACGGCGAGAGCTGGCTGCGGCCGGCGCTGCTCTCAGCCGCTCAGACCCTCAGGGACGGGCTGACGGCTGGCACCGCCGACCCCGACACCGCGCTGCTGTTCGCCAAACCCGATCCCGGCCTCGTCGAGACGTGGCTCCGGATCACCGGCTACGCCGGAGACGTTCAGGCGCGGGCCAAGGCCCTGACCGCCAAGGCGTTCGACACCGTTCTCTCGAGCGGCGGCCACGACGAACCCGCCGCCGAGCGGCGGTCTCGACTGAGAGACGCCGAGTCCCTGCTGGACAAGATCCGGCCCGACCCCGTACGGCTCGGCCGTCTCCGCGAGGCCCAGGAACGCCCGTGGGAGGCGGCCGAGGCCTACGAACGGGCCAACAGGCCCAGGGACGTGCTGCGGGTGCTCCGGAACGCCGGCGCGTGGGAGCGGGCGGTCGAACTCGCGGAAGGAGAGATCCGGGCCGACCTCGAATGGCTGCTCAAGCTGAAGGCCCTGGTCGCGGAGAGACCTCCCAGGCAGAACCGCCGACTCCGGAACGGCGAGCGCGACCGGCTCGAGAAACTCCTCGACGAGATCCAGAAGAGACCGCCCCGGAAGTCCGCCGCAACCGCGACCTGAACCCGCGCCGACGTTGACATTCTTACCGCAGGACCACTACCCTCCATCGCCATGAGTGTCATAGCACAGGCCATTGCCGACCGCCAAAGCGAGATCGACCGCCTCCAGACGGAGATCAAGGCGCTGACCGACGTCGAGCGCATCCTTGGAGGGTCCGTCGCGCCATCGTCTCCGTCCAGGTCGCGCCGCTCTTCCTCGGCCAGCAAGGCGACCGCCGCCACGAAGAGCAAGCCCGAGGTCAAGCCCGAGAGGAAGCGCCGGCCCATGACGGCGGCGGAGAAGAAGGCGGTGTCGGAACGGATGACCGCCTACTGGGCCGCACGGAGGAAGCAGGCCGCCAAGAAGTAGCTCCCAAGCGCTCTGGCGGGCGGCGGCTCGACGGACTTGACACCCGGCCGTTGGAGGAATCGACAGCTTGACAGCTTGAGACGGCCTGACAGCTTTGACAGCTCCGACAGCTCGTCAGCTCAGACCGCTCGACCGCTGCGGGAGCTGTCGAAGGCGTTGCGGGGCCGCAAGAGCGAGAAGCGGGAGAGGGCGGGCACCGGCCGCCCTCGCGGCCAGCGTTGCGGCGCTCCCGGCCAGGGGCGCACGCCGCGACCCGGACTCGAGGAACGCATCGAGGAGCGCCATCCGCCGGCCGCTGCGCGCGGATGTTCGAGTTGCGGGAAGCCCTACGCGGCGGTTGGGGTGACGCCCACCCGAGCGGGTCGGCAGGCCCGCCCCCTACTCCTTGGCCACTATCGGATATAGTTCCTCATCGTTATAGGGGAGGGGCGGGGGACGCTCGTTGCTGTGAATATTTGCGAATAAGACCGTATGGATAGAGGTCAATGCGACAGAGAGGACGACAGTTGCGATGACAGAGATGGAATCGTTAAGCTGGCTCAATATAGACGATGAGCAGAGGGATGCTGCGGTCTTCGTGATGCCGCACCTGGACTATGAGTCGCAGTTGATAGCGATCGTCGAGCTTCTTAGCAGTCACCGACGGGCGGAAGAAGAGATAGACGCCAAGATCAAGAGGGCCGAGGGATTCGCGAGGCGTGCGCGCAGTGAACACGCGACGGATTTGTGGATCGAGCACTTGTATCAGAGCAGCTATCAGGCGGCAGCCCATAGCATGGCTGCCATAGGGATGATTGCACCACTCGTCGAGTCCATATTTGACCACACTTTTCGGGAAATTGGACGTTTGACAGAGAACTGTCCGCCACTGTCTGAGCATCACAGGCTAGGGGTGTCGAACGCAGATGAGAAAAAGTGGAACTGCCGCTGGGTGGCGGGCGAGAAAAACAAGTGGCGCAAAAATGTCGTTGGTGGTGTGGTGCAACTTGCAGATGCAACTGGTCTAGTGCGGAACCTGCCACCGGAATTTGAGCCCACGTTGTCGGCGCTGGTTGCATATCGGAACAAAATGTTCCATTTCGGATTTGAGTGGCCGGTTGAGGAGCGTAGGGATTTCGAGAAGAGGCTGTGTGCTTCAGGCTGGCCGGTTGAGTGGTTTTCAAACTCAACGTCTAATAATGAACCGTGGATATATTACATGTCTTCGGTATTCATCGACCATTGCCTTGCTGTCACTAGTGAGATTATTACTGGTATCGGGCATTTCTGTTCGGAGCGGGCGAAAGACGGATCGCTACGGATCGGATGTTCGGAACCAATGCCTGGTTGGATGAAAAAGGACTTGCTGTGATTACGAGAGGCGCGGCCGAAAGGCGGACGACAACGATGCTGACAGTCAACACGGAGTTGAGACCCATGGCTGGGGTCGGCGAGCACGGTCCACGGTGGTGCGCGGCGTCGCCCGCATCTCGCCCTTGCGGCCCCGCAACGCCTTCGACAGAACCGCTCGGGTCGCGCGGTGGTAAGGCCCGAAGTCTCGTCCAGCAGCTCCGGCTGCATCGCACGGCCGAGGCGGTGCGGCCTCCACGAAGGTTTCGATCAGCAGGCGGTCGACGAGAGGAACTGCTTCCTGTCGCTGTCCGACCAGGATGGCCGGGCTGCGGCGTTGCGGCATACCGGCCCGACCGAACGGGTTGCCCCCCGACCCCCCAACACCCGACGCCCCGACACCGGACCCCGACAGACCCCCGAGAAGCCGACAGCCCCCCACCCCGACAGCCCAACCCCGACACACCCGCCAGCCCGAGAGCCCGAGAGCCCCCGAGAGAACTGTCATGGACCGCTGTGGACGGGAATCAGCGCGTGGTCCTAAAGGTGGTTTATCGGTGATCACGAAGCCCCAAGAAGGCCCGTTTCTGTTGCGGTATTCTCGATCTTCAGCTACTACCAGGCGATCTCGCCGGTGTCGGCGTCGAGGGCGAGGGTCGAGTTGTGGTCGAGGTGCGCGAGGTCGGCGCCCCCCAGCATGAACTTCGGCGCGGGTGAGGTGACCGACGTGCCACCGGCGTTCGCATAAACACCGCACCCTAGACCCTAGCGGGCTCGGCGCGTTCGAACGGCACCGCGCCCCACGTCTCGTTTCCCGGGCTCGCCGGGCTCGGGGATGAGCCGGCGCCGCCACAGCTCCTCGCCGGTGGCGGCGTCGTGGGCGGTGATGGCGCAGCTGTGCGGCCCGCCCCGGGTCGCAGCTCCGCCCCGAGACGCCTTGCCGCCGGCCGTGATCGGCCCCGAGGTCTGGTTGGCGAGGTTCACCCGGTAGTCGAGAATCTCGGGATCCCACAACACCTCGCCGGTCTCCGCGTGGAGGGCGACGCTGTGGTCGTCGATGGTGGTGGCGATGGTCAGCTCGGCGTGGATGGCGATGTTGCGGTTTGGTGTCGATGAGGCTGCCGATCGTCCTGCCGCAGGTGATCGTCGACGCGGAGCCCCAGGCGGTTGGGGCGGGGTGGTGTAAGGCGCGAGGTCTCGGGCTGGGCGACGTCTCCCCGCTCCACGTGGCCACCTATATCCGAACCCATCCCAGGTCGGCCCCGACGGTGAAGCAGCACTTGGCCGCGATCCGCATGCTCGGCGGCTGGCTCGTCGTCAGCCAGATCCTCCCGTCGAACCCTGCCGCCGCGGTGCGCGGGCCGAAGCACGTCGTCACCAAGGGCGCGCCGCCGGTCCTCTCGCCAGCTGAGGCGAGGAAGCTCCTCGGGTCGATCGACACGGGCGCGCTGGCCGGGCACCGGGCGCCTACTCTCGGTCATGCTCTACAGCTTCGCGCGGGTGAGCGCGGGGGCTGGGGATGCATCGGCAGGACTACTTCGGGCAGGGGAGCCGGGGCTGGTTGTGAGGCTCCACGAGAAGGGCTTGCCGGATGAGGGGGTCGACTTGGCGCAGCGCTCGGCGCATGCCCGTGGGCAGCGTGTCTATACGGCCGCGGGCCGTCGCGCCAAGGTGGTTGCGTACGGCGATCCGCCTCAGCGCCGCAAGTTGGAGGTCCGACGCTTCGCGCGGGACTTCAAGCGGGCGATGCATTCGGGCCCGCACGTGGCCCGCGACATGCTCGCCCGCCAGGCGTCGACGGCGAAGGGCCGTGCGGTCACCGTCAGTGCCGGCGTCGACTCGTTGACGGTGGCGTCGGTCCTCGGGGGCCGGTCGGTCGAGAGGCTTCTGTCACTCATCCCGGCAAGGGCGCGTTCGACGAGCCGGTGCGCGTCGGGGGCGGTCCCGAGCCGCGCGAGGCACGGGATCTCCGGAAGCTCGGCGCCTCGGTGCAGAAGGCGGAGGCCGAGCGGGGCAGCGGCTCGCGTCCGCCGTCGCAGAAGGACCGGCGACACCTCTCGCTGCGAGATGACCTGGCGTCGCGGGCGCTCGGGTTCGAGGAGTTCTCGTCGCGGGCCGCCGATGTCAGGAAGGCGTACGATCGGCGCGGTTCGGGCGTCGACAACTCGAAGCTCGTAGAGGATGGACGGCTCACTGCCGCCCGGGTTCGGAACCCTTGGTACAAGCCGATCTCCTACAGTCCGCCGGTGTTGCACGCGAAGCCGACCGAGGCTGTGCCGGGGGTGAAGGCGGCGGACCCGGCGGTCCCGGTGAAGTCGGGTCCCGAGGATGGCGTCGAGGCGCTTGGGCGGGCTGCGAAGGCGGCTGAGCCGCCGGGGCCGCGGTCGGCGGCTCAACCGGCGGCCGGTGAGGGGGCTGCGGCTGCGGGCAAGGCTTCGGCGCGTGCCGGCAAGCCGGCGGCGTGGAACCCGACGCCCGCCGAGCGCAAGCGCGACGGGGAGATCGCGGCTTCGCTCGCGGCGGTCGACATCGTGGCAGCGAACAAGTCTGGGCGCGGCGGCGTGCAGCGCGCGGGCTTGCAGAAGGTTCTCGACCGCTACAAGAAGGAGCTTGCGAATCCTGCCCGAAGGGCGAGCATCGAGGAGACCGCGGCCGAGCTGAAGAAGGGCTACCAGCGCCGGGCAGCGGGCCCGGGCTCAAGCGCGGGGTCTCGGGCGGCCGCGCGCGTTTCCGGTTTCGCGAAGCCGGGCGGGGGCGCGTCTTCGGACGAGAGGCCGGCCGGCGTCCAGCGTCCGAGTCACCAGCGTATACTTAGGAAAGAGACAGTCGAGGGACGCGCCGGCCCCTGCGGCCCCCAGCCGCTAGTGAGCGGGGCTCGCGGTGTTGCGGTCGCCGGGGGGGGGCGGGAGACAAACATCATGGCACTGAGCAGACCTGTTAGGGCGATGTCGCGGGCGGGGAACTTCCCCGTCCGCATCTCGCTCAACGTCAGCGAGGAACAGTCGGCTGAGCTCGACCAACTCGAGCTCGCCACGGGAGCGTCGAGGGGCGTGCTGGCCCGGGAGGCGGTCGTGCGGGGCCTCGAGTTGCTCGAGAAACACTGGCGCCAGCGGCGGTACGTCGATCCCTCCGAGCGTTCTCTGGACGGTCGATAGAGTAGGCCGCGTCTTGACGCGGGGTTCGGCCGCCCCGCCCTTGGGGAGTTCTCATGGTGACTGCGGCGAGCGGCGGTCCGTCCGGACCCGTCCGTGGGCGCCGGGCGTCAGTGGCTGCCCGCGGACAGACCGAGGGCGACCGGATACTGGCTCGCAACAGCGACCTCCTCGAGGAGGTTCCCGACCCGCTCCTGCCCGCGGATTACACCGCGGCCGGCCTCGAGGACGTGGCCAAGGCCGTCGGCAGGGCGCGGCGTATCACCTTCTTCCCGCAGAGTTCGGATCTCGGGCCCTGACCTTCGACCGCGAGAGAGCGGTCCAGCTAATCGAGGATCTGCGGGCGACCGGGGAGCCCGTCGTCCTCCCCGCGCGTTACGAAGGCAGCGACCTGGTCATTCGCACCATAGAGGTCCCACTCGATCCCGTCGTACCGACGTCCGACGTCGACACGGACTGATCGCTGGCGTCGTCGGCCTCGGGGCTTGGGCTCAGTCACCGCCGTGTCCTCCCAGCTCGGCCCGGATTGATTGCTGGTCGTGTCTGCTCGCTGGTACTCGGTCGTTCCTGCTCGGCTGTCTTCGCGGTTTCGTCCTCGCGGTTCTTCCCTGAACACCTCTAGCGGCTCTGGCTTGCGTCCTCGTGCTCCTGGCCCGGCGACGCGGGCTTCGGGCGGGGTGGGGTGCGTGAGCGTCCCGGTCCGTACTTACCCCGTAGGGGTCTGGCGGAGAGGGCTCCATCGGTGTGATCAGCGGCGGGCCGCTGGTCACGTCGTTCTGGTTCGCTGTCGACGGGATCGTCGGCTGGCGCTTGGGCCCGTTGGGTTGTACCTGGCGGCGCGGCTTTCAGCTCGTGTGGTCGCCCTGTCCGCGGCCGCGGGGCAGCGGTCGTGGCCGCGGGCTTGCAGGGTCGTGTTCGGACCCGTGCTCGGTCGCCATGTTCTAGTCGTTTCAGGCTGTGAGTGGGAGACGTCGGTCCTGGGTGACCGTCCGGCAGGATGGGGGGGAGGTCTTGTTTCGTTGCTGGGAACTGCGGCCCGGTTCAGTTGTCATTCTGGATGTGGACTCGCCGTGATCGGAACACGGCGAGTTCTTGGGCGGTGATGTCCGATCCGGTTCGTGCGATGTCGTACTCGAGTGCGAGGTAGCGACGTGCGAGTGTCGCATGGGTCCGGGCCTTGCGTGTCGGGTCGAGGATGAGCGCCGTCGAGCTCGCGGCGGCGGCGAGGAGCGCGGTCGCGAAGGGAAGCCACGCCCAGTCGTTCGGAAGCTCCGCCACGATGAGCATGATGGTCGCCGATCCGCCGATGGCGCAGATGACGGCGCTGCAGTGGTGGGTCCGGTCTTGGATGCGTTCGAGGCGGCCGTGGTGTCGGACCGATTCGTGGACCGCGGACAGCAGCGTGGCGTGCTCCGCCCTCGTCGATTCGTCAGTGGTTGTCATCAGGTCGTCGTCTTCGATGCAGACCGCGCGGGGAGCGCGGCTTCGACGCTCACTTGCTCGTCGCGTTGGTCTCGGTGCGTGCGCTCGGGTATCGTCGGGACGCCTGCGCGCGTTTCGAGATTCGGAGCTCAGTCGAGGTCGGTGTCGGGCTCGACGCGCGTCGGCTTCGTTTCGTCGTCGGGAACCATCGTGCCGATGGCGTCCTTGATGTTCGTGTCGATGTCGGCGGGGTGCGTCCCGCCGGCCTGCAGGCTGCCGCGCACCGACACGACGTCTTCGGCGATCATCGTGCGGTCTTCGCCGCGGCGGCCGTCGCGGCCGGCGTAGAACTGCTTCGACACGCCGCCGGTCACTTCCACGAGGTCGCCCTTCCGGGTCTGCTCAAGCAGGTGGCGTCCGCGTTCGGAGAACGCGATGACGTCGACCCACTCGGTCAGATCCTCTCGTTCCTCGCGGGGTGTTGTCGGCGCGCAGAGGTTGACCGCGATCCGCGCCGTCGTCATCGACGGCTTTCCGTCGCGCTCGATGGTTCGGGGGTCGCGCACGAGGCGGCCCCGGTAGGTGCCGTGGAGTCCTCGGGGGTACGCGTTGGCGGGGGCTGGTCCGGACTGGCCCGGACCCTTTGACGCGATCGCGGTGTCCGCGATCATCACGTCGTCGGCGAAGATGGCCCGCTCGATCCGCCGTTCGCCGTCGCGGTGCTGGTAGAAGTGCTTGGACACTGTCCCCAGCACCGCGATCGTGTCGCCCTTGGACGCTTGCTCCAGGCGGTCGCGGGAGCGTTTGGTGAATGCGGCGACGTTCACCCACTCGGTCAGCTTGTCGCGGTCCTCGCGCGCGGTGCCGGGCACCGCGAGGTTGACGGCGATCCGGGCGCTCGTCATTGTCGGGTGCCCTTCACGTTCGACAGTTCGCGGGTCGCGCACCCGCCGCCCTCGGCACGTTCCGTGGAGGTCGCGTGGCTGCGCCGGTGCCGGTGTGGTTGTGGTCATCGTCCCGTCGGAGTCTCGTGGTATGCCCTAGAACGGGATCTGGTCTTCGTCGATCTCTCCGACGGGCGGCGGCGGGCTGGTCGGCCGGCGGCCGCCGGTGTGCGCGTCGCCAGTCGCGTTGCGCTCCGCGTCGCCGCGGTTGCCGAGCACGATGATGCGCGACGTGCACTTCGGTCCGGAAGTGGCGCTGCCCGTCCTTCTCCCAGTCGCGGGTGCGGAGCTCGCCCACGATGGCGACTTGCGTGCCGCGCCGGAGGAGGTTCGTGACGCCGCCGACCTTTCCGCCGTCTTGGCGGCCCTAGTACACGATGTTGTGCCACTCGGTTGCTTCGTGGACGCTTCCCGAGCCGTCGACCCAGCAACGGTTGGTCGCCATCCGGAACGTGGCTCGCTCTCGGCCGTCCTGGCCCGCGCGTACCTCGCAGTCGTTGCCGAGGTGGCCGATGAGGTTCACTTGATTCAACGAGCCCATTGAACTCTTCTGTCTCTCGGGTCTTGCGGTTCCGTAAGTGTGCGTACCAGCGGCCGGTCGCGGTTCCATGCTACCTCGCGTCCTTGTCGCGGCGAGGTCCGCTCGATCGCGGCCGAAGGTCGCGCCGTTGGTCGTTGCCGTGCGGCCCTGCCCGTGGGCAGGGTGTCGTTGTCGCCCGTGGCCTTCGCGCTGGCCGCGGGAGGTTGGCCGCGGCGGAGTCTGTCGGCGTTGTCCTCGAGGTGACACGCCCGCTGTCCGCGCGTCGCTCCGATCGGCTGCCTCGGTGGCGGGTGCTTGCTGTTGGTCGTCTGAAGGTCGGTGGTGCGCGGGTGTCGCGCGCTCTCGTGACGCTGCTGCGACGCTCGGGCGTCGCCGTACCGTTTCGCAAGTGCGCGGACGAGCTCGGGTCGATCGGCTGTGGATCGCCGGCGCTCGGCGTCGGCGCATTCGTTTCGGCGCTGGCCGGCGCGGCGCGGCTCGAGCACGGGCGCGTGCCGATCAGGGTGGACGGCCCTCGGACTGCGCGTCGAGCGCGGCCGGTGGATCGTGCTCTGTGCGCTTGGCGCGGTCGGCCGGCGCTGGTCGCTGTCGCGGTTCGGAGCATCCCGGCATGCGCGTGGGCTCGGTCGGGTCTCGCATTGTCCGCGGAACGCGACGGCGTTCTGGACGTTGGGGCGCCGTCGACGGTGCCCACTGCGTGCGAGCTGGGGCCCGCGGCGCGGGCTGGCGACCGGGACTTGAGTGCGCGGGCGCGCCTGCTCGGGACTTGGGACGGCCGGAAAGGCCCTCGATTCGGTGTCGAAATCAGCCTGGGGCGACCCGTAGTCGGTACACTTGCCCTCATGAGGGCAATATGCCCGTACGGGGACCTAAAGCGGAGCTACTGCCGATAGGCAAGTTCTGGCGATCGAGCGACCCCTCGGGGGGTCGCTCGTGTTAGCAAGGGTGCTGGGGCTGGGGGTCGTGGTGTAAGGACATGGTCCTGTTTAGGGGTGGGTGTGAAAATGGCCAATGAAACTGGGCCAAAAACAGGCGGGGATAGGGCACCATGGGGGTCATGTGAACAGGGTACGGTTCTGCTGCCCCGGGGTAATGTGCCGTCCGGAATAGCTTCCGCCCCGGTACCATGTCCAGGCTCCAGAGGGCAGCAAGAGGGTACACTTCGCCGTTCTGGACGTGGTTTTGGAGGGGATGGGGCAGTGTCCCGGATTCGCTGTAGGGAACATAGCCCTGATCAGGGCTATGTTCCGTCGCGTTCGGTTCAGTCGAGCCATGTGGCTCGGTCAAGCGATCGGACGGGCTGACGTGGGGGCCTCCGACGTCGGTCGGTTCAGTTGCGCGATGCAGTGGGCGATGCTGATGCCGAGGGATTCGTGGACTCGTGGAGTTGTCGGCACGCTGCTGGTGGTCGCGTGCTTCGTGCCCGCTCAAGGCAGCGCGGGCCAGGTTCAACCCGGCAGGGTTCCCTACTCGGAGCACTCCCCGTTCGAAGGGTTGCATCAGCTCCCCGACGTGAGCACGTCGAACGACGAGTACGGGATTACGTTCAGGTGGTATCCCGCGGCGTGGACCCTCGAGTATCCGGATGGCCGCGGACCGTTCGGGCGAACGGAAAGTCTCGGTGATGGCGCGCTCGGCATCGTCCTTGGCTGCCGCGCCGACGGCAGAGCGGAGGGACTGGCGGGGTCGACGCCGGTCCACGCCACGCTCGTCTTGCCGATGCACCCCGACGCGCCCGACGTCTACAACTTCCTGGACCTCTGGTTTTGGTGGCTCGGTTTTACGCGGAACGAGTTCCAGCGGACGCCTGTCCGCGTCGAGGTTGCCGGGGTGGCCAGCGTTGATAGCGAGCTCGTGCGCAAGCGCATCGACTACTCGATCGCCAGACCTGACTTGACCATCGATCTGACGCGGCTTGGCCGCGCGCTTCTCGGCGTGGTGGTCTCCCGAGCTGGGACGCGCATCCGCGTGTCCGGCGATCGCACAGAGCTTGAGCTCGTCTTCGTTGCTCAACCCCATCTTGCTGAGCCCGCACGGCTGGCTCTGGCCGAGTGCCCTTGATGGATCCCCGAACGGCGTGTGGCGCCGCGCAGAGGTTGAGTTCGCGGCCTTGTCGCGGGGCGCTTCGCAAGAAGGTCGGTTCAGTTGAGCCCAACCGGGTCTGCACCGGGAGTTGGGCTCAGTCGATTGTACCCGTGCTGCGGTTCGCGGTTCAGTGTTCACGCGGTTCAGTTTGCTGGAGTCGCCTGTCCTCGTTGAGCTGGCCGGCTTTCCTCGTTGAGGTGGTTGATGGTGCTTCGCAAGAAGGTGAAGGTGGTCTGCTTTCTGTCCCCCAGGCTCGTTGAACAATACTCCGCGCTGTCCGAGACGTTCGGGATCACGAAGAGCGAGCTCTACAGAAAAACCCTCGAGCGCGGCTTCAAGTCCACGTCCGAGTGGTGCGAGGCGGCGCTTTCTCCCGTCGCGGCGACGGCGCCGGCTGTCGTCGCGGCTCCCAGGACCCCCCGCCCGTCGCTGCCGTCGAAGGCGCCGTCGGCCGGTGCGTCGCCTGTTCTCGATCTCGGGAAGTTTGCCGAGGCGCTCGTCCACATGCAGCCGGAGATCGAGCGGCCGGTGTTCGAGTCCATGGTGACGGCCCAAGGGCGCGTTCTCGGATTGGACCTCGAGGTGCTGCGCCCGGTCGTCGACCAGCTTGCCACTTCGAGGTTCGGCGGTTCGCCCCCGGGCGGCTCCACCGCTTCGCGTGCGGCTCGAGCTTCATCGGCTCGGCCCGCCCGCGGGCAGAGAGCTGGCTCTGGTCGGACCGGGTCGCGCGCGACTACAGCGCCGGCGCGTCGCGGGTCAGCGTCCCTTCTCGATGATGCGGTCGCCACAGGTGGTGCGTCGACGGTGGTCGACTCTGGGGAGGAGCCGGTTGAGGTTCCGGTTGACGGGGATGACGTCGATATCGACTGATGGCGGTGGCCGGTTATGTCGAGACATAGGTTATCGGCGAGCGGCGTCGCTCGGGGGTGAGGCGCGTGCCTGGATCCGTTGACCCTACGTGGGAGGCCCTCGACAGGTCGATGTCGTTCAAGGCGACGGCCTCGTTCGCGTTGGCCGTGGAGCGCGCCGCCGCTCGGCATCGTGTCGCGGTCTCGGTTCTCTTGCGCGAGGCCGTGCGACGTGGGCTCCCGGCGCTCGTGAACGACATCGAGATTCTTCGCGGCCGCGGCTTCGTCTCGCCTGCGGCCATCGCGCGGCGCTTGGGTGAGGGTTTGCCCCGCTCCCCTTCGGGCGAGGGTGTCGTGTCCGCGCGGTGGACGAAGCTTCCCGGCGGTTCGCCGGAGGAGCCCCCGTTGCCCGAACCCGAGGTCGACCGCGACTAGGGTGCGGCGTTGTGACGGAGGTCGCTGTGGTGCGCGTTGATGGGTACTCGGATGAGGCTGCGTTCGCCGGCGCGGTGGTGCCGTCGTGGTCGTCCGGCGTGGAGCGCCCGTCGGTGTCGGCCGTGTCTCTCGCGCCGTGGCGCCGCGCGCCGGCGGTGTTGTCCGCGCTTCTCGTCGACGAGCTGTCGGTCGGTCGTGGCGACGTGTTCGTCGACCTCGGATCGGGTGATGGCTCTCTGGTGCTCGACGTTGCGCGGTGCTCGGGCTGTCGCGGCGTCGGCGTCGAGGCGTCGGCTGAGCTGGTCGGGCGCTCGCGGCAGGCTGCCGAGGGACTGGACCGCGTCCGCTTCTTACACGAGGTCATCGGGCTCCGCGGCCTCGCCGGCGCGACGGTCGTCTTCGCGTGGCTTCTCCCGTCGGCGTTCCCGCTGGTGTCGGAGCTTGTCGCCGGCGGGTCGGTTCCGTCGCTCCGCGCGTTCGCCTCGGTCGGGTTGTCCGGCCCGGTGTCGTCTGACCTGGGGTTGGGCGGGGCGCCCGCGGGCAAGCCCGGTGGTTCGCGCCGGCCGGCGCCGGACGTCGCGCCCGCCGCCGCGGTTGGCGATTCGTTTGGGTCGGCGCGTTGCGTCGGGTGGTTCGACGCCGAGCGTGATCTCGTTGCTGACGAAGAGGTGCCTGGCTCGAGGCCTGTGCAGGTTGTCGAGTTTCGTCGTTGAGGTCCGCGGGTACTGCGTGGAAGGGAGGTATCGGATGTCAAGGGGTCGAAGGATGAAGAGGGTTGGCAGGTCGACGTCGGTGTCGGCGGCCTTGCCGCGGTTTGGCGTGTCGATGTCGACCAGGCAGAAGGCGTGGATCGACGAGCAGGCGTCTCTCCGCGGTGTGTCCAAGGCGGAGGTCGTGCGCGAGCTCCTGCACCGTGGCTTGACTAGCGGTCCGGTGCCAGCCGGGCCTGGTGTGTCGTCTCCGCGCGGGGAGTCGCCCGGGTCGACCCTGCCGATCACGATGGTCGGCGGCATGGCGCCGGACGGCTTCGAGGGTCCGCACGGCGGCAACGGTGGCGTGCACGATGTGGACGGTCGGCCGGCGCCGCCGTTGACGCCGGTGGTTGAGGACGCCGACGGCGTCGTCGTCGACGATGCCGACACGCGGCGCGGCGGGCGGCTCCCGCGGAGCGTGCGCGGGTCTGTCGACATGTCGGCCTACGCCGGCGACTCGCCGGCTCCTGCGTACCCCGACGACCTCCCGCCGGGTGTCGGTCGCCACGTGGTGTTCCCGGTCGAGGAAGCCCCGGGTGCTCCGGGTGCAGGGTCGGAGCATGACCGCGGATCCTCTCCGTCGGAGTCGTCGGAGGAGCGTGACGAGGCGGGCGTGCCGTCGTCGGACGGCGGGTCTCCGTCGTCGCCCGGCGAGGCGACGTCGTCGGCCATGGTGGTCGCGGCCGACGCGTTCGCCGGCGACGGCTGGGTGACGGTGTTGATCCCGGGCATGGGGCCGGTGCGTATGCCGGCGGCCCAGGCGGCCGGCCTGTCGGCCCGGATGCCTGGTTCGGGCGCGGCCTTGAAGTCGAGGTTCGTGCGCGTCGCGCTGGCCTTGTTCCTGTCGGCCGCGGTGGTGCTTGGCTTCCTGCAGCTGGGGTCCGCGGTGGTCGCTGGGCGGTACGAGTTCCGCGAGGTCGCGATCGCTCCCGGGCGCAGCGTGTTCTACCGCGTCGATCGCTGGACCGGTGAGATGACCCGTTGCAGGGTCGAGATCGGGTCGACGGGCGTGTCCTGCTGATCCAGCGCGTCGTTCCGTCAGACAGGGGGGTGTCCTGGTGGTGCTGGTTTGGGTGAACCGTGTCTTCGTGGTTGTGGCCGCCGCCGCGGCGCTCGGGTCCCCCGCGGTGGTGGATGCCGGCGGGCAGTCCGTCGGCGACGTCGTTGACCTGGCGCTCGAGGCGGTCGGCGGGCGGGCTGCGCTGGCCAGCGTGGCCGACCTCCGCGTGTCTGGCTCTGCCGAGCTCGATTACGGGCTCGGACCGGTCGAGGGCGTCTTCGAGCTGGTGATCGAGCCGGGCCGCCGGGCCCGGCAGCTGTTCCGTGGCGCCGACGGCTCCGCCGTCGACACCGCGTGGACGGGCTCCGCCGCCTGGGCGGCCGTTGACCTCGGGACCGGGCCCATGGTCTCCGATTTCGGTCCCGGTGAGCCGGGCGGCGCCGTCGCCCGGTTCCTGACCTTCGTGCATCCGCTCTTCCCTGGGAGCGGCGTGGAGTCTCCCGCGATGCGGGTGGTCGACCGGGCCTATCTGGTCGACGGGGTTCCGCATATCGCGGTTCGTGTCGACGTCGGCGCGTCGCCGTTCACGGTTCTCGTCGGCCGCGCCAGCGGCCTGGTCTCCGAGGTTCGGTACCGTGAGGTGGTCGAGGGGGTTGGAGACGTCGCGGCGGCGGTCTCGTTCTCCGATTGGCGGCGCGTCGGCGGCGTCCTCTGGCCCGGTGTTCGCACGCTCGTCGTCGACCGCGTGATGTTCCTTGAGCTTCGGGCCGCCCCCGACGGTATCCGCGTCGGCGGTGGCGTTGAATCCTCCCTTTTCGACCGTCCTGACGGGCGGGACTGACCCCTGCAGGGCTGGTGTTGGCCCGTCGCCACGGGCGGCGGTGCCGCCGGCGGCCCCTCTCGAAGTTTACGCCTTGCCTCGGTCCGCTGAGTGGCGGATCCCGTGGTCAGGGTGGCTTTGTCGGCCGATCGGGCCGGTTCTGCGTGAACTTGTGCCTCTGCGCCGCTAGCGGAGGTCATTGGTGTAAACGCTGTTGGCTGGTCGCCCCGAGACATTCTCAGCACCTCGAAGGGGTCCGCGGACCCCTTCGAGGTGCTGAGAACGGCCCGGGGCTACCGATTTCATTGGGATCTGGTCGAAACAGGGGCTTGGGCGAGGACGTCTGTGCGGTGGACCCGTTTTTCATTCCGCAGTGGCGGGTCCCGTGGAACGGCAGCCCCGTATTGACCGGGGGGTCCTCTGAGTCTGGAGAGCACGACGCTGGATGTGTTCGTGGATAACGGCGCGGACCCGTGAAAGCGGGACTAACGGCAGCCCCGGGTAGAACTTACGCACCTCGAAGGGGTCCGCGGACCCCTTCGAGGTGCCGAGAACGGCCCGGGGCTACCGAAGTGCGTGGGGTTGGTCGTGCGCGGTTCTGTAGACCTCTGTTTCCATTGATTTTTGGGCGTTTCGCGCTCTCTGCGGGTGCGTTCGAGTCCGTCGAGGCGCCGGAGCGGCCAGGATCCTAAGTGCAAGGGACTCAGTAAACCGGTTTCTGACATGCTCAGGTTGTAGCCTGCGGGTGTGGTGCCGCGAGTCCTCGGCCTGTGTGCCTGTTTTCGCCGACTTGATGGCGCTGTTTTTTCGATTTCCTGACGAAGATGCTTCGTCTTGAACGCGCCGGAGCACGCCGCAAGGCTCGAGGAGCTGCTCAGGTTCGGGCTGCGACTGGTCGCCGGAGCCGTACCAGAAGGCCGTACACCGCCTCGGGCTTGGCGGTGGTGCGGGCCCGCCCGTCGGCGCCCGCGGCCGGGGAATGAGCGCCAATACCCAGAACGAACGCGGGGTAGAATGCGGAACATGCCGATCATGATCCCGCCTCTCTGCAAGCTGTTGGCGTTGGTCGTCGTCGGGTACCGCGCCGCTCACGAAACCCTTCAGGGCGGCTACGGACTCGGGGCCGCGCTACTGGTCGGTGCCGGTGCGCTCATCGCGATTGCGATCCTGTTTCTCTGACAGTCCCGACGCGGAGCGTTCTGAATCCGCGTTACGGAGTCCGCGCGCCCCCAAGCTGGTCCGACCGGGTCGTGGGGATGGTGGCCAACGAGCACTCCCGTGGCCGCCTCGGGAGACCCGCGGCCGGGACCTCGGTTGAGGGGATGGTCTACCGCGTCGCCGACCGGATCCGCCAGGTGGGGACGCGGGGTGTCTCGCCTACCGTGTAGAGCGATCGGTAATGCCGGCGCGGTGTCGGGCCGGGTGGCCGTCGATCGCGTGGTAGACGTGGCCTGTGCCTCTGCATGCGGGGCAGCTCATCACGGGCTGCTCTCCGCACGCCTGGCACCGGGTGATCGTCGAGCAGGGTGGGGTGTGGCCCCCGGGCCGGCCGCAGGCCGGGTCTTCGTCACAGGGGTGGGCCGGGAACGGCCGTATCGTCTGTTCCATGGCTCTCGGTTGTCATGGGCCTGGGTGCCCGGCCGTTCAGTTCCGGGTGTTTTCCTGCCCTGGTCGAGCGGTGCCAGGACCTGGTCAACCTGACGTCCGCCGTCTTTCGTGATTGGCTAGATCGTCGGCGCCGCGGGCGTCGTGCCTTGGTTCTGGACCGATCCGAGGGGCGGGAGTTCGCGTTCGAGCCGCGCGGCGGCGGTTTCCAGGGCGGTTGCCATACCGGTGATCTCGGCGTGGTCGCGGGCGCGCCGGGTCGTGCCGGTGTCGGCGTCGTACTTGCGCTCGTCGTTCCAGTTCACGATGGCTCCCGACATGCTGTCGGTGTGTTTCGTCATCAGGGTCTCGGGGTGGAGGGCCCTCACGCGCAGGACCTCGGGCGTGTTCCAGACGTCCCGCCACGCGAGGACGGCTGCCGGCGTTGTCTCGCTGTTCCAGTCGAAGACGTCGGCGCGGTCGTCCCCGTGGGTGTAGAGCGGCGGGGGCAGGCGGAGCGTGGCCGCCTGCATCTCGGCGTCGGCGGCCCCCGCGGCCCCGCGTACCTTCTGAGCCTCGACGGCGTGGGCGTACGCGAGGACCGCTTCGAGGCAGAAGCACCCCTGCTCGAACCGCGGGGCCGCACGTCTCCCGGCGGGGGTGGCGGCTGCGGCCTCGAGCTCCTCGATGATGTCGCTGGTGCAGATCAGGTCCCTATCGTCGGGGCTGCCCCAAGCCCGTCCGGTCGTCCAGTTGGACTGGTTGCTGATCAGGCGAGCCGCCCGGCTCGCGGCCCGGGCGACGACTCGCCGGAGCGTTCGTACGGCGCCGGGGTGTCGGTGTTGGCGACAACTGTAGATTTCCCATGCATTGCCTCGCCTGATCTGCTACCGGGCGAGCATCATTGCCTCAGAATTCCTGCTACCGAAGGGAGGCACGATGCCGACGATGAGTCCGGAGGGGAGGCGCGAGCTGGTGGCGACCGTGATCGAGCGATATCAGCGGAGCACGCCAGCCGAGAGGGGGCGGATCCTGGACGAGTTCGTCGCGCTCACCGGGTACCACCGCAAGCACGCCATCCGAGTCCTGAACGGAAACTCGGCAACGGCGGCGAGACCGCGAGGACGCCGGTCTTTGTACGACGAGGCCGTGACCGAGGGCTTGGTGGTGCTGTGGGAGGCATCGGACCGCGTGTGCGGGAAGCGCCTGAAGGCGTTGCTGCCGACCCTCGTGCCGGCACTCGAGCGGCACGGGCACCTGACCCTGGACCCGCGGGTGCGCGAGCAGCTGATGGCGGTGAGCGCGGCCACGATCGACCGCCGCTTGGCGCCTGCCAGGACGGTGACGGCCGGTCAGCGCCGGCGCCGTCGTTCCGGGGGCGAGCGCGTACGGGGCAGGGTTCCGGTGCGCACGTTCGGCGATTGGCAGGATCCGGCGCCGGGCTTCGTCGAGGCCGACCTCGTCGCGCACTGTGGATCGTCGATGGCCGGCAGCTTCGTCTGGACGCTGGTGCTGACCGATATCGCCAGCGGCTGGACCGAGTGCGTTCCGCTGCTCGTGCGTGAAGCAGGCGTCGTGGTCGACGCGGTGGATCGGCTCCGCGGCGCCCTCCCGTTTCCGCTGCGCGGGATCGACACCGACAACGGCAGCGAGTTCCTCAACGAGGTGTTGATCGGCTTCTGCAAGGAGCACGGCATCGAGCTGACGCGGTCCAGGCCGTATCGGAAGAACGACCAGGCCTGGGTCGAGCAGAAGAACGGCGCGGTCGTGCGCCGACTGGTGGGGTATGGCCGTCTGGAAGGCATGGCCGGCGCCGAAGCGCTGGCCCGCCTGTACTCGGCGGCGCGCCTGTTCGTGAACGTGTTCCAGCCGTCGTTCAAGCTCGCCGAGAAGACCCGGGTCGGCGCCCGCGTCCACAAGCGCTACCACGCGCCGGCGACGCCGTGCGCGCGGTTGCTCGCCTCGGACACGGTTCCCGCCGTGATGAAGGACCGTCTGCGGGCGCTGGCCGGGACCCTGGATCCGCTCGGGTTGCTGGACGAGATCCGTGCGGTTCAACATCATCTGGCCGGACTGGCTGCGGGCTCGACGGTTCATCCGATGCCGCAACGCAATGCCGACCTCGACGGCTTTCTGCGGAGCTTGGCGCTGGCATGGCGGGCTGGTGAGGTGCGGCCGACGCACCGGCCTCGCAAGAGACCGCCGCGACACTGGCGTACTCGGAAGGATCCGTTCGAGACGACGTGGCGCCGTGTGATCGAGTGGCTCGAGGCGGAACCGCATCGGACGGCGAAGGAGCTCTTCGGCCGTCTGCGGCAAGAGCACCCGGGGATGTTCCTCCCGGGCCAGCTCCGGACTCTGCAGCGCCGCGTCAAGGACTGGCGGCGTCTCGCCGCCCGCCGTCTCGTGTTTGCCGATCCGATCGGAGCGCCCCGAGGCGCTGCTGCGTCACCGAGTCCAGACGCCGATTCCAACGACTTGGCTTCCGACTCGGCGCCATCGGTCCTGACTCGCCACGGGACGCGGCAGACCGCCGGTATTCCCGATGACGCGCCGGACGGGAGCCGGTGGGAGTCGGCGTCAACGTCGGCGACGAGACGGTGGGCTGGTGTCGCGTGCGCGGGAGAGTTCGGGAAGGCGATGGCCGCCCACCCAGGGGACCGGGGGGCGGTCGTGCCGCTCGACCGAAGAATACCACCAGGCAATTGCAACACCGTTACGTAACGGACCCAGGAACACCCCGAACGGTCTGCCGAGGACGGCAGGTGGCGTGCGGGTGAACGGGTGCAGCTCGAGGTGACCGACCGGCGGGAGCAGCGCATCCACCGCTGCATCCACCGCTGACACGCCGCCCACCCCGTGGCTCCTTCGGTCCAGGGTGAACCACCGGGCAGCCAGTTCCCGGCCAGGGGCGCCGCCGGCTCGCGATTCGCCCGAAACCGCGGGTACGATCATTCTGAGGGTAGCGGGTAACATCCTCAAATGAGGCAACACGAGCGGCAGAAATAGTTGACGCTGAACACATGGATACTCCGCTACGGCCCTGCGGGTGACACCCCGTCCGCCCCGCGGCTCGGATGGCAGTTATGGGCCTTGCGGCCCGGCCTGGACGGGGCGTCCCGGCCGTCCACGACGCTCACGGGACGCGGTGGACCGCCGGAAGTCGATCCGTATACGCCGTTTCTTCGGGGGTCAGTTTTCGCTGTCGCCAGGGCGTCAGACGTCCCCCTGAAGTGTGCAGTTTTCAGTTGTCAGAGGTGTGCAGTTTTTCAGTTGCCATTGACACCGTGTGCTCGACGCCAGCGAGCTCCAGGCGTCTGCCCCGGCCTGATGGTCGACCCTTCTAGCCACACGTCCGCCGCCAGCGCTGGCTGCCGACCCACGTCCGCGAGCGCTCGACGCCCCGGCGACGGCCGCGACGACCACCCTCGACGCCCGCCGCCGGCGCTGGCTGCCGACCACGCCCGCGAGCGCTCGACGCCCCGGCGACGGCCGCGGCGGCCACCCTCGATGGGCCCCGCCCGCGACGGGGCCGCCGGCGATGGCTGCCGACCATGCCCGCGAGCGCTCGACGCCCCGGCGACGGCCGCGGCGGCCACCCTCGACGAGCGCCGCCCGCGACGGGGCCGCCGGCGCTGGCTGCCGACCATGCCCGCGAGCGCTCGACGCCCCGGCGACGGCCGCGGCGGCCGCCTTCGACGTATGGCCAGGTGCATGCCAACTATGTTGACGGCTCGTTCGCCGGTGGGGGGCGCTTCACCGGCCTGACGGTCTGAGCTGCTATCCACAGATTCAGCTCGGAGCCGGCGTAGAGTACGCGTCGGCCGGCCTTACTGTAAGCTGGGCCGCGGCCTTGGCATCTCCAGTGGGCCAGAGTCTGGCGGCTGCCGATCACCAGCAGCGCGGGGTCGTCCGTGCAATAGAACTTGTCATCCTGGAACATCCACTTCCTCCGATTCGTCTCCGCAGATAAGTATGCCAACTTGTTGCCAGCCTCCCCGCAGCACCCCTTCCCGGTCTGAATCTGTCCTGGCGGACGTGAGGCGCTATATTCTCGGGTTCGTCTTTGGTTGCCGCGACCCCGGACGCCATCTGCTCCGCCATCCGCTGGACCTCGTCGACCCGCGCGATCAACCTCCGGCTGCCGGCCTCCACCCGGTCGAGTACCGCCTGCGCCATCAGCGCCGACGTGATCACGCCCTGGGCGCGCTCGTCGAAGCCGCTCAGATGCCCGCCGACCCGCGACGTGGTCGCCGCCGCCATCCGGTGCACCAGGGCGAGCACGTCCTTCAGTCCGTCGCGCAACTCGCCCGCGGCCACCTCCGCCCGGTCCCGCGCCGAGACCTCCGCGATCGCCGCGAGCATCTTGCCGACGTCGACGCCGGCGCGGGCGAGCTCGCGGATGACCAGCGCCGCGTTCTCCCGGACCGACATCCCGCCCGGCGCCGAGAAGAGCGCGCCCACCGCTTCCGCCGCCAGCAGCGCGCGGTCCCGGCCGAGTCCGCCCTCGCCGGACTCCAAGTCGCGCAGCGGCTCGATCAGCTCGCCCGAGTCGTCCGACGCCGACGTCGCCTGCTCCGACAAGATCCGCCCCCACCGGTCCGGCCGCCCCGAGTCGCCAGAGCCCTGCTCGGCCTGCGCATTCCCGGCGGGCGGCGCACCCTTCGCCTGCGCGCTCTCGGAAGACGGCGCACCCCGGCCCTGGGAGTCTGTATCGAGATCCGCAGAAACCTCAATGGATGCCGGATTCATTGA
This sequence comes from Vicinamibacterales bacterium, assembly GCA_965207675.1. Lineage (GTDB taxonomy): Bacteria > Acidobacteriota > Vicinamibacteria > Vicinamibacterales > UBA8438 > JAJEEA01. The sequence goes on along the minus strand of CBDBMY010000008.1, from coordinate 376,633 downwards.
GAATTTCTGCGGACTGAACACGTCAGAATCCGTCAGAAACCATCTCATTCCGTCACAAACGGCTGGCAGTCCGGCTGGCAGTCCAGACACGATCCGCGGCGCTGCATCTGGTGGCTTCGTAACCGTTCGACCTGCCCGGTGCGGCTCCCCGAGGAGATCGCTAGCCCGTGCACGCACCGCATCGCCAACCGGTCGGGCCGGAGCGGCGTCGTCGCCCTGGTGCGCGGGCTTTCCCTCTTCTCGCTCTTGCGGCCCCGCAACGCCTGCAACACAGCCGGGCCGCTGGACGAGAGGTCCGGCTCCGCCGCGGCCAGCGCGGAGCCCTGCAAGCGCAGCGGCTGACCGGGCACGGTGTCGAGGCGGCGGCCCTGGAGGGGACCGGCGTCTACTGGCAGGCGCCATGGCGAGCCCTCGTCGCGGCCGGCATCGAGGCGCAGTTGCTGCACGCGCAGCACGTGAAGCAGCTGCGCGGTCGCAAGGCCGCCTCGCCTCCTGGGCCGGGCTGTGCCCCGGCAACAACGAGAGTGCCGGCAAGCGTTGCACAGGGCGCAGCCGCCCCCCGGCAGCCGCACGCTACGCGCCGTGCTCGTCGAGTGCGCCCATGCCGCCGCGCGCACCAAGGGCTGCCAGTTCCAGTCGTACCAGAAGGCGCTCACCGTGCGCCGCGGCTACAAGCGCGCTGTCGTCGCCAACGCGCACAAGCTCGCTCGCTGCGTCTTCGCGGTCCTGCGTGACGGAAGGCCCTACCGCGACCCGGCTGCGGACTACGAAGCACTCCTCGTCAAGCGCAACGCGCCCCGCTGGCTGCGCACGCTGCGCAGGTTCGACATCCTCGTGGACAACGACGACGGCACCGTCTCGGTGCGGCGGCCCGAGAAGGGTGTGCCGGTAGGCTGAGGTCCTCCATCGCCGTGCGCACCCTCGGGCCGTAGGCTCGACAAGCGGGTACTCGGGGCAGCCCATGGTTCGAGACGGTGCAGAGGGGCAGCGCGTCATCCGCCCGTCTTCTTCTTCGACTTCCGGTCGAGGCGGGATCCGTCTGCCTGGGCGGCCACCAGTATTTCGCAGCAAACCGCTCCGCGGTAGACGCTGAATCGACCAGCCGACCCTGAGGGCGGCCAGCCAGATCGTCCCACCACTGCAGACCACGGCCAACTACCTGCGGGCCCCGACTTCCACCGTCTGCTCGACCGCGAGTCCGCTGGACCTCCTGCCAAGGCCCGAACCGCAACGCGGCCCGGACGTCAACTGAGCGACGGGCGTGCCACGCGGCGCGCTCACCAAGGCGGAGGTCTTCCGCCGCTACGGCGACACCTTCCGGGCCCAGGCCGGGGCCGTCCTCTCCACGGCGCAACGCCGGGTGATGACGGCCATCGAGCAGTGCCGCACCGCCGCCCTCGGCGGCCATGTCGAGCAGTGCGACCGTTGCGGCCACCGCCACGTCTGGTACAACTCCTGTCGCAACCGCCACTGCCCGACCTGTCAGTCGCTGGCCCGCGCCGCTTGGCTCGAACGGCGCCGGGCGGACCTGCTGCCCACCGAGTATTCCACTTCGTCTTCACCGTCCCGCCGGCGGTCGCCGAGGTCGCCATCCAGAACAAGACCGTGGTCTACGGTCTCCTCTTCCGGGCGGTCGCCGAGCGGAGGAATTGTCAAATGTTGTGGATCGGCCCGTGACGTGATCAGGCGGCTTCCTTCCGATCCTCTCTCTCCGTCTGGATGACGCCATCGACGAAGACGACGCCAGCCCGGACCAAGGGCAGCAGGTGTGCGCCGTTCAGCCGGCGCCATCGCCGCTGCGCCATCGCCACCAGCTTGTAGGCCATCAGCAGCCCCTTGGTCCGCGAACCCGCGCCCTTGGTCACGCGCTGCCGAAGACGCACCGTCGCGAACACCGATTCGATCACATTCGAAGTCCGCAGGTGGAGCCAGTGCTCCGCCGGGAAGTCGAAGAACGCCAGCAGCGCCTCCCGGTCCTCCGCCAGGCACGCCGCTGCCTTCGGGTACTTCGCCTCGAACTCGGCGACGAAGGTGTCGATGCCACGCTCCGCGTCGGCCTTCGTCGACGCATACATGGTGTCCCGCAGCGCCCGCTTCGCACGCGGCCGAAGACGCTTCGGCAGCTTGTCGAGCACGTTGGCCAGCTTGTGGCACCAGTCCCGCTGCACCGTCGTCTCCGGCCACACGTCCCGCAACGCCGACCAGAAGCCCAGCGCCCCGTCCCCAATCGCCACCGCCGGCGCCCGCAGACCGCGGCCCCGCAGGTCCCGCAGCACGCTCGCCCAGTTCTCCTGGCTCTCCCGGTAGCCGTCCTCCAGCGCCACCAGCTCCTTCGTGCCGTCCGCTTTCACCCCGATCACCACCAGCGTGCACAGACGGTCCTCCTCAAGCCGGATGTTGAAGTGAATCCCGTCAACCCAGACGTAGACGTAGTCGCTCCCCGACAAGTCGTGGCGCCGGAACGCCTGGTACTCCTCGTCCCAGACCGTCGTCAGCCGCGAGATCGTCGTCGGGCTCAGGCCCGCCGCGTCCTCCCCCAGCAACGCCGGCAGCGCCTCCCGGAAATCGCCCGTCGACAGACCCCGCAGATACAGCAGCGGCAGCACCTCGGAAACCTGCGGAGAGCGACGCATATAGGGAGGCAGAATGCGGCTGGTGAACCGTTCACGCGAGCCATCGGCATCGACCCGCTTGTCGTTCACCCGCGGCGCCCGCACCGGCCATGTGCCCGCCCCGCAGGTCACCGTGCGCTCCTGCGCCTGGCCGTTCCGCACCACCAGCGGGTGCCCGTCCGCATCGCGCACCTCCGCGAACCGCTCGATGTACTCCGTCACCTCGGCCTCCAGGGCCGTCATCAGCATCCGCCGTGCCCCTTCGCGAGCCAACGTGTCCAGCGTCGGCGGCACGTTCCGCGGCCCGTCAGCCCCGCCGCTGCCGACCCCCTCACCAGCCGACGCCGTCGTGGGCGCGTCGGCGACGACCGCGGGGTTGTCTTCGTTCCTGTTGTCGGGTACCGTCAGCATGGGTGGTGTCTCCTTCCCCCCGGCCTTGCCTGCCAGGGTGTCTTGCGTTGTTCACACGGAAGGGTACGCCACCTGCCTCACGCCGCGATCCACAACTTTCGGTTATACCTCGTCGCCGAGACGCTCCGCACGATCGCCGCCGACCCTCGCCACCTCCGCGCTGAGATCGGCTTCTTCGCCGTCCTCCACACCTAGGGCCAGGCGCTCGTCCCATCACCCGCATCTGCACTGCGTCATCCCGGGTGGGGGGGCTCGCAGCCGACGGCAGCGCGTGGGTTGCCTGCCGTCCCGGCTTCTTCCGGCCCGGTCCGGGTCCTGTCACGCTACATTCCCTCGGGTGCTCGTCCAGGCGCTGGAGGACGCCCTCGAGTCCGAGCGCCTGCGCTTCGCCGGCCGGCAGCAGCCCCCCAACGACCCCCGGCGATTCCCCGAGCTTCTCCGCCCGGCCCGAAAGGCCGAGTACGTGGTCTACGCGACGCGGCCCTTCGCCGGCCCCCCGCACAGGTCCTCGACTACCTCGCGCGCTACACCCACCGCATCGCCATCGGCAACCAGCGCCTGTGCAGCCTCGACGACGGCTCCGTGCGCCTCCGCTACACCGACTACCGCCGGGCCGGCGCGTGCCGCCGGAAGACGCTGACGCTGACCGCGACCGAGTTCATCCGGCGCATGCTCCTCCACGTGCCGCCACCCGGCTTCCACCCCATTCTGCGTATTTCGGCCCAAGTGGATCGCTCATTTCGGCGGAAGTGGATCGCTGATTCCGGTCGAAGTGGATCACCGATTTCGGCCGAAGTGGATCGCTTTCGGCCGAAGTGGATCACTTCCGGAGGAAGGGGATCACCCCCGGTCCGAGGATCGTGAGAGCTCGTCGGTAGCCTGACCGCGGCATGCTTCGCCCTTTGCGACGAGGAGGGCGAGGCGATGCCGGCTCGGAGGCTGCTGATGCGGAAGATTCGGAAGATCCTACGACTCAGGTACGAGCAGGGCCTGTCCCACCGGGAGATCGCTCAGGCCTGCGTCATCGGTCCGGGCACGGTTTCCCGCTACCTGGAGCGGGCGGAGCGCCGCGGCCTCGGCTGGCCGTTGCCGCCGGAGCTCGACGACACGGCGCTGGCGGCTCGACTGTTTCCCCGCGACGCGCCGGTGCACGACCGGGCCCGGCCCGACTGCGCGCACATCCACCGCGAGCTCAGGCGCGACGGCGTCACCCTGCAGCTCCTCTGGGAGGAGTACCTCCAGGTCCATCCGACCGGCTACCGCTACACTCAGTTCTGTGAGATCTACCGGCAGTGGGCGCGGCGGCTCCGGCCGTCGATGCGCCAAGTGCACCGCGCCGGCGAGAAGACCTTCATCGACTTCTCCGGGAAGCGGCCCCCCCTGGTCGACCGACGCACGGGCGAGCTGCGGCGCGTCGAGCTGTTCGTCGCCGTCCTCGGCGCCAGCAAGTTGACCTACGCCGAGGCGACCGAGACCCAGCAACTGCCGGACTGGGTCGACGCGCACGTCCACATGGTGGACTACTTCGGCGGCGCCACCGCGCTGTGGATCCCCGACCAGCTCCGAAGCGCCGTCACCCGCCCCTGCCGCTACGAGCCCGACGTCAACCGCACCTACGAGGACCTCGCCGCTCACTACGGCGCCGTCGTCGTCCCGGCGCGGCCGAGAAAGCCCCGGGACAAGGCTGCGGTCGAGAACAGCGTGCTCGTGGCCCAGCGGTGGATTCTGGCCCGCCTCCGCAACGAGACCTTCTTCGAGCTCGGCCCGATGAACCGGGCGATCCGTGTCCTCCTCGACGAGCTCAACGACCGGCCGATGAAGAAGCTCGGCGTCAGCCGCCGCGTCCTCTACGAGCAGCTCGACCGCCCGGCGCTGCGGCCCCCGCCGACCACTCGATACGTCCTGGCGCGGTGGAAGCTGTGCCGCGTCAACATCGACTACCACGTCGAGGTCTAGCACCACCTCTACAGCGTGCCGTACCAACTGGTCCGCGAGCAGGTCGAGGTCCGCTACACGACGAGCACCCTCGAGGTCTTGCACCGCGACAAGCGCGTGGCGTCGCACCGCCGGCGCTACGACCGACAGCGGTCCACGGTGGCCGAGCACATGCCCAGCGCCCACCGCGCGCACGCCGAGTGGACGCCCTCCCGCCTCATCCGCTGGGCCGAGAAGGTCGGGCCGGCGACCGGTCAGCTCGTCGCCCGCATCCTCGAGAGCCGCCCGCACCCCGAGCAGGGATATCGGCCCTGTCTCGGCATCATGCAGTTGGGACGGCGTTACGGCAACACCCGACTCGAGGCGGCCTGCGCCCGCGCGCTGGCTCTCGGCGCCTGCCGCTTCCTCACCGTCAGGAACATCCTCACCGCCGGCCAGGACCGTCTGCCCCTGGAGCCGCCGGCCGAGACGACCCCGACGCCGACGCACGCCAACATCCGTAATGCCGACATCCCGGTTATGCCGCGCGGAACGCCGACGGCCCTGTCTACAGCGGTCCTCCCGCAAGCCGATATCGGCATAATCACAGCGCCTCGAGGAACGTCATTACCTCGTCAGGTGGATGGTATCGGCCGGAGGGCACATCGACTGGTCTCGTCTGGTCCATTGCTTTCTCCTTCAGTTGGAGATCCGCATGCAGGTAGATCCGGGTGGTTTCGAGCGACTCGTGGCCGAGCCACAGTGCGATCACCGCACAATCGACGCCCGATTGGAGCAACGTCATAGCGGCAGCATGTCTGAGAACATGCGGCGTGACGCGCTTGTCCTTGAGTGACGGACACACGTCGCTCGCGAGCGCGCTGTATTTCCGCACGATTCGTTCCACCGCATCCCGGCTGAGACGCCCGCCACGAACGCTAATGAACAGCGGATCATCGTCATTGCCGGGGCACTCTGTCAGCCAGGAGCGTAGTGCATCGACGCTGTCCTTCCGCAGCGGGGTCGCTCGCTCCTTTCGTCCTTTGCCCATGCATCGGACATGCGCTCCGGGGCCGAGCACGATGTCACCGCGACACAGGCCAATCAACTCGGAAACTCTGAGACCGGTTTGCAGCGCGACAACCAGCAAGGTCCTGTCACGCCGACCGAACCACGTGCTCGAATCGGGCGCCGCCACCAGTGCCGTCATCTCGGCCCGGTTGACGTAAGTGACCGTCGTTCTCTCATACTTCTTCGCAGGGATGGAAAGAACCCGATGGCAGTGATGAACAAGCTGCGGCTCATGTGTAGCGGCGTACTTAAAGAACGACCGGATGGCCGATAGCCGTGTGTTGCGGCTGCGCACACTGTTGCCGCGCACAGTCTCGACGAAGCCCAGGAAACGACCGACGAGGTCTGCGTCAAGGTCCTCGAACGACAGATCCGTCGGCGTGCGACCAAGTCGATCGGACGCGTAGTTCAGCAGCAGGCGGAAGGTATCCCGGTAGCTCGCGATGGTATGGGCGCTCGCCCGAAGGCACGTCGTGAGGTGGTCCGTGAAGAACCGCTGAAGGCAGATGGCAAACAAATTGCGGTTCATGACGCACCCCCCGTGTGCGCCACTCGTTCCGCGCGTGTGCACGCAAGGCGCATTAGTTCCGGCACGGCTTCCATGTACCAGTAGGTGTGAGATGGGTGCTTGTGGCCCAGATACGTCGTGAGCTTGATCATTTCTCGGTTGGGGTCGAGTCCGGCACGGTACCAACCAATGATGGTGCGGACCGCCATCGTATGACGGAGGTCATGAATGCGCGGACCACGACCCCGTTTGCCGGACGGACATCCGTCGCGAACGCCGACTGCCATTCCGACCCGAGCGAAGACCGCTTCGACATAGTTGGAGCTCGGTCGCCCATCCTGCTCGGTGCGGAAGAATGGTTGGGCCCTGCTGCCAAGTATCCGGTCGCGCACCGCGCGGTACGCGGCCAGGCGCTCTGTGGTGGAGAGCGCGATCGGGAGCAACCGGAACTCGCCATTCTTCGTTCGTGTGATTGTCAGTATTCCCTCGTCCAGGTCCACATCGGTCTCATCGAGCCCCAGTGCCTCCCCAAGCCGGAGCCCCGTCACGGCAATCAGTCCGAAGAGGGTCGAGAAGGTCCACGCGTTCAACCCGCGTGCTGAGGGCAGTTGCGCCGCATACTCCACGATGCGAGTGAGCTCTTCTTTCGTGTAGATGTAGGGGCGCGGGCGTCGATTGCCGCGTCGGATCAGGTCAGCCGATGGGATTTCGGTACGTGGGTCCAAGCAATGAAGCCATTTTGCGAAGCCACGCACGTGACTCAGGTTGCAGCCCCAGGTGACATCGCTCGGCGCCTCGAACTGTTTCCGCCATTCCAGGAACAACTCTGTGCTGATTGACTCCGCACCGACGCCGCCAGCAAAGGCTACAAAGCGGCGCAATATTGCCGCCGTGGTTCCCATGCCGCGGTATCCGAAGCAGCGACGGTGGTCGAGGTACTCTACGAGTCGATCGCTCAAGGTGGTCATGGCAGGTCTCCTTACGGTACGGGCCACGCTGGTGCAATCGAGCGCAGTGCATCCAAGTCATAGCGGGCGTAGACGAGCGTCGTCGCACGACGCCGATGGCGCAGTACATCGCCGATCTCGTCGAAGGACGCTCCCTGGCGTAGCATCGTCGTTGCCAAGGAATGACGGAGCAGATGGACGCCACGACGATGCCGCGGACCTCTGAGCCCGGCCGCCGTCAATGCATCGCCGAGCACGCGAGCGACAATAGCGCCAGACTCGAACGGGCGCCACGGGGCGCGGGCCGTGACGAACAAGTGGCGACAGGTTCCCTTTCTACCGTAACGGATGTAGTCGACCAGCGCTTCACCGACGTCAACCGGGAGGGGCATCGGGTCGTGACGATTGCCCTTGCCCCGAATCAGAAGCTCGCCGGCGCGCCAACGAATATCTTCAAGGCGGATGGCGACCACCTCCTGCGCACGAAGCCCGAGTCGGGCGGTCAGCAGCAGGATCGCGTAGTTGCGGCGAGCGAGAGTCGAATCGCCTCGAACAGCATCGAGCACGCGCCGAACCTGGGCGGGCTCCAGATGCACGCGTGGAGTTGTCAGGCGGTGGCGCGCAGTGCGCGATACGGTCTCGACAAGAGCGTTGGGAACCCTGCCGCTTGAGTGCAGAAAGCGCAGGAGATTGCGCAGCCTCGATGCCTTGGTGCGGTCGGGAAAGATCTGGCGATGGGTGCGCTCGGGCACAAGAAATGCAACCAGGTCCGCCGGCGTTATGCGGTCGGGTTGAATCGCCTCGTCCGTGAATCGGAAACGCATGAAGGCGTTGAATGTCTGCAAGTTATTCTTGACCGTTTCGTTGCTCAGGCCGCGCTGATGGCGAAGCCAATTCTCGTACGCTACACGGAGACGTCTCAGGTCGTCCGATTCTGGTACAGCCTTACGTACGGACCGGTCGAGAATCCCGAGCTCGCAGAGGTATCTGACGAATCGTCTCGCGACACTGCCCCACAGTGCGCGCGTCCTTGCAGCTGAAGCCTTTGGCGCCAATTCACCCAAGGTGGCGGCAGCGGCGGCTTCCTGGCTCCCAATCTCAAGACCTCGGGCTGCCAGCTCGGAACACTGGGCCAGCACGAGGCGGCCATAAACGTCGATTGTTGCGGGTGAGTAGCCTTGTACGGCAAGGCTTTCCAGAAATCCATCACGGCATTGCTGGAGCGGGTCACGAGCGTTCGTGGGAGCGGCGACATCGTGGGCGTGCAGTTCCATGGGCCGTTGCCCTCCTCTCAAGGTGGAAGAATGGAATGACGGTCAAGCCAAGGGCAACCCGATTATGCCGACATCGCTTTGCAGGAAGGCCGCGGGGTCACGGCGGTCGGCGGCCCACGCGGCATAACCGGGATGTCGGCATTACGGATGCTATGCCGATATCGGCATAGCATCCGCGGCGCCGACTACTACGCCGCCACCACCACCCAGGAGGACCCGTGCTGATCGAACAGACCCTCGACAAGCTCAACGCCATGAAGCTCGGCGGTATGGCCGACGCCCTCCAGCGGCAGCTCCAGACTGACGAGGCCGCCGCCCTCGGCTTCGAGGAGCGGCTCGGCCTGCTCGTCGACACCGAGTGGACCACCCGCGAGCAGCGCAAGCTCGAACGGCGCCTCCACGCCGCCAAGCTGCGCTATCCGGCGACGCTCGAGGCCGTCGATTTCACCCACCCCCGCCGGCTCAACCGCCAGCAGATCCTGACCCTGGGCACCTGCGCGTGGATCGCCGAGCGCCACAATTTGATCGCACGCCTCCCCGCTGCCATCGGCAGAGCGCGCCCGCCCGGCCATCACCGACTATCGGGACCGCTACGAGGCGCTGACCGGCCGTTCGTTGCCGCCCTGTCCCCGGTGCGACGACGGCAACACGCTCGTCGTCGACCACTTTGCCCGCGAGTGGGTGTCGCCGGCCATCCCGGACTCGTCGTGAAGAGCACCGCCGCCGCCCGCCAGGTACTGCCCGCATCCACCGGCGTTCCCGGGGTTCCCTCCCGGACCAACCCCCCTTCGAAACGGCCGCCTGTCCACCATGCCGCTATCCATGGCGCCGTGTTGTTTTGTGGCCAGTTCAATGGCCCAGCCCCGCCACCGAGCTTCAGCCGACGGCCCTATTGCCCATTGTGCCCGTAGCTCCTCTGGTCCGTCGGTCGGCCTCGGTTCAAGTCCCTATTGCCGCCGCCTTCCCGCGTGGTCCCTTCTCCATCTCGCCGACGAGTCCTTCGACAAGGACGAGCACATCATTCCAATGCTCCCACTCCGTTCCCAACCTCACAGGCCGCACCTCCTACCCCGCTACCATAACGCCAAACTCCGGCCGCCCCATCCGTCCACCCGACCTACCCGCCGCAGACTATCCATCCTGCCCCAATGTCGGAGACGCTCAACATTGTGGCGGGAGAATTCCCACAACCTCGGCCATCCAACGGCGACCGATGGCACTATCCTCGCAACAAAAAGGCCCTCTTCTCTCAACGCATCACTGGCCTGTGCACGTTCATACAAGAACGGAACCAAACGCGGCAAATTCCGCAACAACGGAAAATGCCACACCTCCTGCATCGCGCCCTGTCTCTCGCACCCACCCCCAGCAACCCCGCCGCAAAACACAAAATACCGTTCTTCCGCCGGTGTCGGATATACCTTGGTCGCCGGTGCTACAAATGTCGTTCGCAATTCTATTCCTTCCCCTTCGCCGAAATCCACCATCCTCTCCACCAAGTACTGCCGCGCTTGCTCGTTTCCGTACATTCCCGGCGCGACAACGATGTTCCACCACAAGAAACCCGCCACCGAGAACGTAACCATACGTCCCAAACAACTCACGCTAACGGCCCCCGCCGGGTGCTTCGCCGCAAGGGCCTTCATTGCATTGTCGACCATACCGCCACGCATGCATGCGCCGCACCCTATAACACCAACTGTCACAAACCCCGCTATACTGGCTAGCGCTCCCCAGTAGGTCCAAGTCAACTCAAGCGTCGACACTCCAAAAGCACCCCAGAACGCCAATAGCCACACCGCCGCGTGTGCTACCACAGGAACGAGCGCCACAAGTCCCATACCGCGAGCCAAGTCCAGCGAGTATCCCGCGCGAAACCCCGTATGGTCGCAATACCACCATCCCCGACCCGCGAACGCCGCCAACGCCCCGACGCAATATACAGCGCCCAGGACGCTCATACCGGATATGGCCTCTCTATGAAGCCATTGGTCGTCCCACGCTGATTCGGCGGTTGCCACACCCGCCCCGGCAACCGCCAAGGCAATAGCAGCACCAAGCCAGCCCCATACTTTCGGACGCCCACTGCGTGACTCACCGTGCGACGGCGTCAGCACAAAGCAACCATCGCAAAACACAGCAATACTCACGCACGCTGCAAAGAAAAACCCCGCGACGGTTGGTATGTGCTCGAGACCGACCGGACCGTTCGCGTACTTGAAACCAATCGGCGGAGCCGCGAGTGCATGCGGAAGCCGACGCGCGCGAGGAGCGAGTCAAGCGCGTCGGGGTCGGGCCCGTCCTCGTAGTTCGACGTGAAGATGGTGGCGCGGCGGTCGTTGTAGCGGGTGTTGACAATGGAGTTCATCGTCTCGTCCACCCACTCAGTCGCGCGCTCCGCACCGAGGTCGTCGAGCACCAGCAGATCCGCGTCGAGCACCGGGCGGAGGGCCCCGTCCGGGAGCCCCGGGTCTCACGGTCGAACGTGCTCCGAATCGTGGCGAGCAGGCTTCGCGTGTCGTAATAGAGGCGGATGGCTCGGCCACCATGTTGCCAGCGGCGCCCAATGGGCGCTCGGGTCCTCGGGTCCGCGGCGCTGCGCCGATCGTCCTCGGCTTTCCCGACGGTGGGGCGGGAAGGACCCCGTTCCATGATCTCGGCGGCCGCTGCGGCATTCTTCGGTCGCTGGACGCCTCCCTCCGCGAACCTCCCCGGTAGGAAGATCGTCATCCTCGGCAACCACAACTTCACTCGGTACCGTTGGCAGGCGCGTCGGATGGGCGCCGACGCCTCGGTGATGACGTTGGTCCTCCACACCGATCCTCCACTCATCGTCACGCAAGTGTGCCGCTCGTCTCCGTGCCCGACGGGTGCGTCAACGTGCACGGCCACCACCACGACTCTGGCCGTTCGGGGCCAGCCCGTGGATCAACATGAGCGTCGAGCAGACCGGCTACCGGCCGCTCGACATCCGCACCCAGGTCCTGCCGCTCGCCAGAGCGCTCGTCGGCGGGCGGACGCGCGCTGGTGCGACGACGATCGACCGGATCGCTTGGGCGGCTTCTACGGATTGACGCCGACTTTCGGCAGCGCCGCGTCGTTGCGCGGGCCGTTTGTCCGTGGCACTGCGAAGGGGATGGGGCCATCAGGTTTCCACTTGATTCCCCGCGTAGGGCTTGACCGGATGCTGCCGGCGCTTGAGCGGGCGACCCTCGCCGTACGGATCCGGGCTCCGGCTTCGTCGAGGTCGATTCGTTTTTGACAGGGGGCGGATGTGCATGGTAGCGTCGCAGCATCGTCGTGTGCCACGCTCAAGACGCGCCCGAGCGCTTCGGAAGCACCCGGCGACTTGGGGATATCACGTATCCCGGCGGGCCGCTAGAAGCGAGCCCCGCACCTGATCGGACCGAAGGTCCGAAGCCGGCCCCGCCAGAGGGCGACCGGCGACTTGGGATGCCACGCATCCCGGCGGGCCGCTAGCTAGAAGAGCGAGCCCCGCACCTGATCGGACCCAAGGTCCGAGCCGGCCCCGCCAGAGGGCGACCGGCGACTTGGGATGCCACGCATCCCGGCGGGCCGCTAGAAGAGCGAGCCCCGCACCTGATCGGACCCAAGGTCCGAGCCGGCCCCGCCAGAGGGCGACCGGCGACTTGGGATGCCACGCATCCCGGCGGGCCGCTAGAAGAGCGAGCCCGCACCTGATCGGACCCAAGGTCCGAAGCCGGCCCCGCCAGAGGGCGACCGGCGACTTGGGGATGCCACGCATCCCGGCGGGCCGCTAGAAGCGAGCGCCGCACCTGACGGACGAACACGTCCGAATTCCTGAATCCGGGGAAGTCGTTCGGTTGCCCTTGCTGGCGATCTTTGCCAACGCCCAACGTGGCGGAGGGCGGCTCGCGCGCAGCCCGGTTGTTCCGTGCGCTCTGCGTCCATCCGCGAGGCTCGGAGCGCGCCGGCTGGCCCTTTCATCGAATGTCCGAGCGGTTCGAGAACCGCTGGAGAGTTATCGAAATGCCAATCACGATTAGCCGTTCTTCGTTCGACCCTCGACCGTTCCGCGGGCTGCCCGACGTGTCGAGGCTCCCGACGCTCGATCTTCCCGGCATGGTCCTGTTCCCGGGCGAGTCGGTCACGCTGGCCGTGACCCCGACGGACCCGCTCGCGCGGCTCGTCGAGCAGGCAGGCGGCCGGTCGAGTCCTGACCTGCCCGGGTCGAGGGTCTTCAAGTTCCGTTGCCGGTTCGACCCGCCGCCGCACGGGGACTCCGGCGTCCCCGGCAGGGTCTGCACGCTCGGCACAGCAGCCGGCTTCCCGGAGCCGTCCCTCGTGACGCTGCGGCTCCTCGCGCGCGCGGTCGGCGATCAGGGCGGCGCCTCGCCGGGCCCCAACCCCGCGTACCCGGTCTTCGGCCGCTGCGCCGACTACCAGGGGGTCCGGGACAACTTCGTGAAGCTGCTCGAACGGTCTCCGGGCACCGACGCCGTTGCGGCGGCCGATCTGCTGGATGTCCTCGAGGCGATCGAGCTCGGGCGGGGGCGCGACCGCGACGGCTCGGCTTCACCGTCGCGCGACAGCGCGTCCGCGAAGTCGTGGCAGGCGCCCGCCCTCCCCATCGACGTGGCCGCGGACTTCATCGCGGTCAGCCTGATCAGGCGCATCGCCGACCTCGACGTTCCGGTCCCGCTCCAGCAGCGGTGGCTCGACATCCTCAATCCGGGCGAACGCGTGCGCGCGCTGAACGCGTTCATGGTCGACGCGCTCGAGGGGGCGGGCCCGGAGAAGACCTACGAACGCGGCCTGAAGGCGAGGGAGGAGCACTGGCGGCAGGCATCGGAACGCCGACGGGACGACTCCCTCGGCGGCCGGCTTCTGAAGACCAGGCTTGACGACGTCCAGGCGCAGTTGGAGGACCCGACCAAGAGACTCCGCGGCAGGATCGAGGCGTGCGGCATGCCCCGGGAGGTGCTGAACCGGTTGAGGCCCGAGCTCGACAAGCTGTCGGCGGACACAGCCGAGAAAGTCAGGGAGTACTTCCTCGTGCTGGCCGACCTGCCGTGGCGCGGCGGCGGGCCGGAGACGATCGATGTCGAGCGCGCCCGGAGCGTCCTGAACGAACGGCATGTCGGACTCCGGGACGCGAAAAATCGCATCCTCGAACACCTGGCCGTGCGCCGTCGTAAGGGTGACGCGCGGGGACAGATTCTCTGCTTCGTCGGGCCGCCGGGCGTGGGCAAGACCTCGCTGGCGGCGGGCGTCGCCCGGGCCCTCGGCCGCAGATTCGCCGAGATGTCGTGCAACGGCTTGACGGAGGTCGCCGACGTCCGGGGCGCCCGACGCGACTATGCCGCGTCGCACCCCGGGGCGATCATCCGGCAGTTGCAGAGAATCGGCGCGAGGAATCCCGTGTTCCTCCTCGACGAGATCGACAAGGTGGGCTGGGCGCCGGGCATGGCGCTGCTCGACGCGCTCGATCCGACCCGGAACGCCGCATTCCACGATCTCTACGTGGACCTGCCGTTCGACCTGTCGGAGGTCTTCTTCATCGCCACCGCGAACGTGCTCGGCGATATTCCCGCGGTGCTGCGGGACCGCGTGGAGGCGATCGAGATCGCCGGCTACACGGTGGAGGAGAAGTTCGAGATCGCCAAGCGGATCCTCGTGCCGGCGCGCATCCGCGACCACGGACTGACGGGCGGGCTGATCGCGTTCGAAGACGAGGCGCTGCGGGGGATGATCCGCGACCACGCGAACGAAATGGGCGTGCGGGACCTCGACCGCGGCGTCTCGGCGATCTGCCGGCGGACGGCGCTCCGACTGGAGGCGTCGAGCGGCGGCGCCGCGGAGACGACCGCGGTGACGGCGGACACGGTCCGGGAGGTGCTCGGCGCGGGGAAGGGCGGCGGCGAAGTCCTGCCCGGCGTCGAGGGGATCCGGGCGGCGATCGACCGCGGCGGCCTGCCGGACGCGGCGCGACGGCACGCCAAGCGCGAGCTGCAGTTGATGCTGTCGAGGTCGCCGGGCGACGCCGACTACGGCGACCGGTTCACCTATCTCCAGTGCCTCACCGGCCTGCCGTGGAACGCCCGCCGCGAGGAACCCATCGACCAGCGGCGCGCCCGCGAGCTGCTGGACGAGGGGCACTGGGGGCTCGCCAAGGCGAAGGCGCGGCTGCTGGAGGATCTGGCGGTGCGGAAACTCGGCGGCAGCCCGAGGACGGTTCTCTGCCTCGTCGGCCCCCCCGGGGTCGGCAAGACGTCGCTTGCGCAGGGCATCGCGGACGCCATGGGCAGGAAGTTCGCCAAGATGTCCTTCGCCGGAATGAGCGACGGGACGGAGCTGCGCGGACACAACCGCACGTGGCGCGCCGCGCAGCCGGGCCGGCTCGTGCGCGAGCTCGTCAGAATCGGCTCGAAGAACCCGGTGCTGCTGCTGGACGAGGTCGACAAGATCTCGCGGGTCTCGAACAGCGGGGGCGACCCCGAGTCGGCGCTGCTCGAGGTGCTCGACCCGGAACAGAACAAGAAGTTCGTCGACAACTACGTGGAGGTGCCGTTCGACCTGTCGGAGACGTTCTTCGTCGCCACCGCGAACGAGTGGAGCCGGATAGCGGCTCCGCTCCGCGACCGCCTGGAGAAGATCGAGCTGCCGGGCTACTCGGAGGACGAGAAGCTCGAGATCGCCCGGGCGCATCTGGTCGGCCGGCAGCTCGACGAGAACGGCCTCGCGGCCGAGGGGGTCCGCTTCACCGACGGGGCGCTGCACGCCCTGATTCGCGGCTACACGCGCGAGGCGGGCGTGCGCGAACTCGGCCGCCGCATCGGCGCGGTCTGCCGCAAGGTGGCGCTGCGGCGGGCCGGGGGAGACGAGTCGCCGGTCGAGATCACGGAGCCGGCGGTCGCCGACATGCTGGGCCGGCCACCGCACGCCGACGAAGCGCCGTCGGGGCGCATGAAGCGCCCCGGCGTGGCGATGGGGCTGTCGTGGACCCCCGCCGGCGGCGACGTGCTGTTCGTCGAAGCCAGCCGGATGCCCGGCGGCGGTGCGCTGACCCTCACCGGACAGTTGGGTGACGTGATGAAGGAGTCGGCGCACGCGGCGCTGTCGTGGGTGCGCGCCAACGCCACCCGCTACGGCGTCGCCCCCGGGTTCTACGAGGCCGCCGAGGTGCACCTGCACGTGCCGGCCGGCAGCATCCCGAAGGACGGACCGTCGGCGGGCGTGGCGATGGTCGCCGCGCTGGTCTCCACCCTCACCGGGCGTGCCGTGCGCCGCGACCTCGCCATGACCGGCGAGATCACCCTCTCGGGGGACGTGCTCGGGGTCGGCGGCGTCAAGGAGAAGGTGCTGGCCGCCCGCCGCTGCGGACTCGCCGGGGTGATCCTGCCGACCGCGAACGCGAGTGAGGTCGACGAGAAGCTCGGCGAAGACCTGCTGCGGGGGATCGACGTGCGCTTCGTGTCCACGATCGACGAAATGCTGGCGCGGGCGCTGGCGCCGCCGACGGCGCAACCGGCCTGACCGGCGGCAACGGCCACGGAATGTCATGGCCGACCGACGAGCGCAAGGGTCGGCGCCCGGGCGATGCCCGGGCGCCGACCGTCACGGTCGCCCGCCGACGGCGCCGCGCGCAATGCCCGAACCCGGTTGGCGGGAGTCAGGGGCCGACGGCGTTACGGGGACGACCGGTAGCCCTCGCGTGCGCGCACCCGGAAACTGCCGCCGCGCACATCGACCGCGAGCCATCGAAAGGCGCCGACGGCGCCTTCGGCCAGCGGCGGCGTGAAGCCGAGCAGGTACTGGTGGCGCAGGTCGTCGGCGAAGCTCCCCAGCGCCCGCTCCTGCCGGTCGAGCCGGTCGACCGGGAACCCCTGGCCGCCGCTGACGCCGGCCAGCCGCGTCACGACGTCGCGCACCTCGCGCACTTCCGAGCGGCGACCCAGCGTCCTGACGTCCAGCGCGATGACCAGGTCCAGCCCCCTGGCCGAGGGCGGCGAGAAGTAGCTGACTCGTCGCGGCTCGCCGTCCTCGCGCAACTCGGTCACGTACCGCCCCGCGCCGGTCGGTCACGACGGCCGGCACCAGCACGACGTTCACGGCGCTCCTGAACGTCATGCCGGCGCGCGCCGGGGTGTGGACGCGACGGACCAGCCGGCGCCCGTCGGCGAGGGTGGCCAGGATGCGTACGACGCGCGCCTGGCCGTCGGCGCCGGCGTCCCAGTCGCACTCGCACGGGAGCCGTTCGCGCAGACAGACGCGTTGGCCGTCGATGAAGAACTCGACGCGCGCCGTCGCGCCGGCGGGGGTCAGCCGGACCGCCAGCCGTTCGCGGCCCGACAGGTACCGGGCGCCGTCCGGCGACAGGACCTCCAACGCCGGAGTGGCCGGCTACCCGTGGGCGACGGCGCCGACGAGCATCGCGGCGGCCACGCACAAGCCGATCCGCCAAACGGGCGGGACGGCGGATGTCGGGGAGTCGGTCATGGTCGCTCCAGCGGCAGGGTGTCGCTGGCGGTCATCACGATGCGGGTCGCGCCGAAGGCCGACGTGAAGTCGTCCAGGGACGGCCGAGCGCGTGGGACGGATGACGCCAGATGGTCGCTCCAACGACGAGACATCGTCCGCCGACATCAGGATGCCCGCCCCGTGAGGGCCGACACGTAGTCGTCCAAGTCTGCCGAGCACGCGGGACCGATGACGTCGCCGAATTCGTCATGGTCCCGGAAGTTCAGCCGCCCTTCGCCTTCACCTTCAGCCCCCAGACCGGTATCGCCGCGACGGCGAACTCCAACCGGCCGAGCGGCACGAGGCCATCGATGCCCAGCTTGTCGATTCCCCGCAGGGCCAGGACCGTCCGGGCGGAGGCCGAGTCGACCACCCTGCCCGTTTCCGCATCCACCCGATCCGCAGCCCGGCGACGCTCGCGACCCCGGCGCCGAACCGATCTGCACGCGGTCTGCGATAGCGCCGCCGAACGGCGCGAACCGGCGCATCTCGACGCCCGACGCGGTCACGCCGTTGGCGACGTAGCGGCCGGAGCCTTCGGGCCCTCGCCGGCCGCCGCGGCTACAAGCGCGCCATTCTCGCAACCGCCCACAAGCTGTTGCGGGTGCTTCCCGCCGTCCTCCGCGACGACCGGCCCTACACCGACCCCGGCATCGACTACCAACGCTTGGTTGTCGGGCGCAATGCGCCGCGGTGGCTCCGCATGCTCAGCCAGTACGGCTTCCTTGAGGAGGCGCAAACCCCCGGACGTTCCTCACCCCGGTGTCTCCGGATCCGCGACGCCGTGCCGGGCCACAGTCGGGGCTGCCCACACCGTCACCCCCTAATCCTGGACCTCCCGCCGGCACGCCGCAGGACCGTCAGCCGCGGTCACGCTATCCGTGCGCCCGGACTCCGGAAGCGTTTCACAGCAAGAAACGACGATCCCCGTGTTGCGCATTCACGATTCCCTCCAACATCCGCCCCAACGTACCGCCCGTCCGCACGACCTGCACCTGCGGGAAGACCTGTCGCCGAGGGTCCCCTTGCCTACCCGTCCCCCCGCCACCAGTCCGCCAGTCTGACGAATTGCCAAGTCGTGTCGGCCTCACTCCTCGACCAAACAAGGACATAACGTTGAAACAGTACCGGCCGAACGTCAAACGGCAGTGCTCCCGGCAACAACCGACGCGCCAGGATCAGAAGAGGATCACCTACGCAGACCAGCAGAACGCAGAAAATCCGAAACAAGAACCCGCCGACAAGCAAGATACCCCAGAACGCAAACGCCATCAAAATCACCGGCCAAGTAAACAGTATGAAAAACTGACCCAAGAACGCCATAGCGCGACGGTACAGGCGAGTCGCTGCCGCGTCGACCTGATTTCCAATACCCAAAAATAGAGCCAAGGGTGGGCCCACAACAACAAAAAACAGGGTTAGTCCTACAAGCCCCGCTACCTCCGCGGAACCTTGACCCTCCTGAGGCGAGCTGCGAAAAACCAAAATCATGAGCGGACTCACCCAGATTAACATCGATAGGCCACCGCGAAACCAGATAAACACGAGTGTACGAAGCCAATCGATTTGCCTCAGCTTGGCCTTGTACGCAGCCAGATCACCCACGGCGTCCTCCTGCATTGGTCCATGCCCTGTTTCGTGCCCAAATGCCGCTAACGACCCTGGCAATCCCATTCCTTCGTTTTCGCCCTCTGCATTTCAAACCCCACCGTCCTCGGTGAAACGCGGAACGCGCACTCACTGGCTCGCACCGCGGATCACGGTGGTCATGAGGGCATGCTGAACGAACATCGACGCGTCACAGTCCGGACACCCGAGAACGACCAGCCGCAGAGAATCGGGGTCCGCGGCCTGAGGCTCAGCTTTCCAGTGGACGAAGTCGAAATTGTTCCGCTCTATGCCGCGCTCAAGGTCTCGCACGCCGGTGTTCAAACGGTACGGGAAGCCGCCGACGGACTGCGCGACGGTGGGCTCCGTCATCTTGTCCGGAGCCACGGCAAAACCGTGACCCGGATCGTCGACCGAGACGAACGCAATCTCGTCGAGGCTCAACGTGAGTGTGCCGGTACAGAATCCCTCCCGGAAGCCTCCCCCTCCGTGGCGATGCTTGGCGGGCAGTACCACTTCGGCACCGAGACCGATGGCCATGGTCAACGGCTGCACGCTCTCTACGAACTCCCCGAGCTCGTAAAGACCAACCCCGAGCAACCAGTACGCAAGCACGGAATTCCCGACGACATCGAGGACAGACCGCACCGCGTCGACGACCGCCCGATAGTCCCCCGCCCGGAAGTGCGCCAGCGCGGGGTCAAGAGCATCCATGACGCGCTCCTCATGCGGGATCGCCTCGAGGATGACGTTCCGGCTGACGAGCTGACCCGGACGAACGTCGATGCGGTCCTTGACCGGCCTGTACCCTTCGCGGCTTACCGCCAGATCGTGCGAGCCGGGCGCGATCTCGAGATCCGTCACTGGAAGGGCCCGCTCTTCACCGTCGTTGATGCGAAGCAACGCCCCGGCCACGTCCGCCGACACTGCCAGCAGCCCCGACATCCCCCCGCGGGTTGCGTCCACGACCTCTGCCCGACCGTGGACGACATCCACGACCCTCTCCACCGTCCTGTACCCTTCACGCCGCGCAACGACGAAATGACTCCCTGGCTCGACTTCCCGAACGACCACGACCCCTGACTCCTCCGGCACGCTGCCGACGAACGCCCCATCGACTGAAATCGAACTCAACGGATCCCCTCGGATAGTCAACGTACCCGCATCAATTTCCGCCGTCCCAATATCCGGGTCCAGATCGAAGGCGCCCAACCGCTCCGCGGTCTCGCGGGTCAGATACCCCGTTACCTCAAGATCGCGGTCCCGCTGCCAAGCCCGGAGGGCATTCCTGCTGCGCTCGCCCAACAACCCGTCGGCCTCACCGGGATCGTAATCCCCCTCCGACAACGCGACCTGCACTCGTGTTCGGGCAGCCCTATCGAGACCGAGCCGTCGCTCCTCGGCCTGCGGTCCATCTTCCGGTTCCGCTTCCGGTTCCGGGTCGGGAGGATCATGGGGCAGAGGCGCTGGAGGTTCCACGGGTCCCTCTTCCACCGGCCGAGACACCCAGCCCTCTACGCGGTCGACAACCCAAACGGCGCCCTGCCAAACCATCCACGCGGCGCCGACCACAACCGCGACCACGACCACCGCTGCCACGACCGCGGAGACCACGCCTCCCTCGGGCTTCCGCCGCGTGTCGGTTTCCTCGTCATATGCCCTCTTGCTCGCCGCGTCCATGAATATCGCGGCCTTGCACAGCCCCGCCAGGTCTCTCGCGGCCTTCTGCGCGTCCGTTGACGAGCTCTGGTTGTGTATCTGCCTATACTTGGCGTCCGCGGCCTCACGCAGCTCTTCCAGCGGCGCGCTCCGCTCGCATGCCAAGAACTCGTATACGTCGTCGCATCCAACCTTTTCGAGCAGCTGGCAAACCTTTGACGGCACCATAGTTAGTACCCTCTTGCGCCTTTCTCCGACCGAGTCCCTTCTCCGTGATCTCCACAGATCCCCTGCATCCCGTCATCCGGCCGACGCGCCAAACCGCTGCCGAGTAGCGGGCCCCGCGTCGTCATTGCCCCCGGTCGATAAGCCACCGCGGCCAGAAGCACCATAACTGAGTTCTCTACCCGAATGGGCCCCACCCAGACCGAATCTAACGGCACCCACGTGTCGTCTACCCCTCCATGCGGGCCCCACAGACGGCACAGCGATACGTAACTCTGAAGCCGTCGCCATCCCGACACTTGCTGCGAGCCGACCGCGTTCCGCACCTCCCGCATTGGAGAGTGTCCCCACCACGCTCCGTTACCCCCCCGTAGCGCTTGGCCAACCGCCACGCGACGCCTCCACCAAGGAGTAAAGCAGAGTAAGAGGCCGCCGCCGACACCACGGACTCCACCAATCCCGCGCCCCCGGAGCCGAAAACGATACTCACGACGGGGCGGACGGCGATCGCCATCGCGGCCGCAAACGCCAACCCCGCGGCGCCCAGCACGATCGCCGGGTTCCCCGCGCCGATCCTCGCTTGCCACCACTCCACGGCGGGGCCCGTCGTGTCGGCGGCCTTCACGTGCCAAGCTTCCTTCAGCCCGAACGACGCCAAGCCCGCGACGAGGACCAGTCCGCCCAACAGCCTCGAGCCGCCCACCAGGGCCAAGACCACCGGATTCGCCCTACCTTCCGCAATCGCTGCGGCTGAATAGCCCTCGCCCATGATGCCCAGCGTGACCAGTACAAGCCCGGCCCCGCCGACGCGCACTATCCAGTCCCGGGACCGCCTATACATAACCGCCGCGAACCCGCACGGAAAGATCGCCGTTCCCAGGCCGAGGACGATCGCGCCCGCCGGTGCGCTGACTCCCGCCGCCAGAGCCGCTCCCACGGCGACCAAAACCGCCCCCGTAGCCGAAATGCCTCTGCAGTACTCCTCGACGTACCGCACGGCGCTCGCGGTCGCGCTTCTCGCCCCCTCGGCCACCGCACTCGCCACGCCCGCAGCCGCCGCGCTCGCGGCCGCCGCTGCCGCCCTTTGTCGTTCCTCCGCCGTGACAAGCTGCTGACCTGCAGGGTCCGCACGCCTTTCGCCCCGCAGCGCCGCCTCGTCGTCGTACCCGCTCCTCGTCTCCGCATCCCTGAATATAGTCGACTTGCACAATCCGGCCAGGGCCGCACCGACTCTCGCACCTTCGCTTCTCGCACTCTGGTTGTGTATCGCTTCGTATTTTCTCTCGGCTGCGGCCCGCAGCTCTTCCAAGGGAGCGTCGCGTTCCATGCCCAGGAACCCGTAGATGTCTTCGCATCCCACGGCCTCGAGCAGTGTCCATACCTTTGGCGGCACCATCACTCATACTCCTCGTCCCGACAGCACTCCGCCCGTGACCACGCTCCGCCCGCCGGTGGTTGCCTCGTTGTCATCTCGGTCTTCACGCCGAGCGGGACCGCTCTCGGTCCCGGCCTCGGGTCCGCCGCGACCTCATGCGCCAGCCGACCCCTCAGCGACGCGAAAAGAGCCGCCGGAGAACGCCTGCAACGATGAGGAAGCCGGAAACGTATGCGGTCGCGCTGGTCGCCGCTCGGACCCTTTCGTCCGCGCCGCCCCCGAAGAGAAAGGTCATGACGACTCCGGCCGTCAGACCGAAGGTCAGCGCAAACGCCATTCCCGTGACGCCGGCCATGATCAGCGGATTCCCGGTAATGGCTATCGTCGCAAGCCACCACTCCATAAAGGGTTTCGCCGCGGCGCCGACCCTGATGTGCCAGGACTCCCTGAACACGAACGACGCCAACGCGCTCAGAAGAGCCAATCCGCCCACCAGTCTCAGCAGACCGAGCAGTTCCATCAGAGACCCATCGCCGCCGGCCACATCTTGCGCGGTCAAGGAAGAATGAATGGCTCGCGCAACGATTCCGAGCACGACCGCAAGGAATCCCCCGGCCGCGACAACGGCGGTGTGGTGCCGGGGTCCCCGGTAGAGGAATGCCGTGAAACCGCACGGAAAGGCCAGCACTCCCAGCCTGTGTATCGATACGCCCGAAGGCGCATCGAAACCTGTGCCCAGAACCGTCCCCGCGACTATCAGCGCGGCTCCCCCGGCGGAGACGCGCCCGGAGTACCTGACCACCCGGTCCGCAGCGGCGGCGACGGCACCGGTGACTCGCGCCCAAGCTTGCTGCCGCTGCTGCGCCGCGGCGGCCTGCCGCTGCGGGTCCTGCCGGTCCAGCTCCCGGTCGTACGCCGCCTTGGTCCGCGCGTTCCTGAAGATGTCCGACTTGCACAGCCCCGCCAATTCGCCAGCGGCCCGGGTCACCGCGTTTCGCGAGCTCTGGTTATGTGTACTGACGTACTTCTTCTCAGCGGCCGCCTGCAGCTCTTCCAGCGGGGCGCTCCGATCTACGCCGAGGAATAGGTAGACGTCCGGGCACTCCAGCGTCTCAAGCAGCATCCGCAGCTTCTGCGCCACCATCAATTGCACCTTCAGCGCCGGTTCTCCACGGCCGGCGCAACTGGCGCCGCCCCTTCGAACATCAGCTCACCTTCATCGCCCCGCTCCGGCGTCTCTTTTCCTCAACCTCGCCGGCGCTCAGGATCGCTGCGGTTGCGATCTCCATCTGAACTTCACCTCCGGTGGTCGGGTCCTTCCCGTGCACGGAGAGAAGCCCATCGGCGGACAGCGCATAGCGAATCTGCACCGGGGACTGCGCGGGGAGAGGTCTGGCGAACTTCAGCTCCGCTTTCCCGATCTCGGTACATGCATCGACATCGACCCGCCCCGATTGACGCAGAATGTTCTCCAGACACACCACGTCGACCCCGGTCTGGTTTTCCTCCACGGTAAAGAAGCCCTCGGTCACCTCCGTCGGCACCTTGTCGTCCGCCACGATCAGGTTGTGGACGTAGCTTGTGCCCGTATCGCTGTCGAAGACCTTGGTGCCGAAACTCTTGGATGTCACGTTTTGGATCTCCTTGCGTGTCAAGCTCTGCATTCGGGCAAGTTGCAGCCCTTCTTCGGCCGCGACGCTCGCCTCCGCGCGTTCGCGCACCGCATCGGACAGATCCTCGACCGCCGGAGCCTCAACGCCCGTCTGCTCCGAGACCTTGCGCGCGACCGCGTCGTCGAGATAGCACTTGTAGCCGAACACCGCGGCACCCTTGGCCACCGCTTGGTTCGGGTCGAGCAGGCCGATGTCGGGAACCTCGGGAAACTCCCGCTTCAGGCGCTCCATGACCTGAGGCATATACGTCGACCCGCCGACCAATAGTATTTTGTCCAACTTGCTGCGGCCCTTCTCCCGCGCATGCTTGAGGACGTTCTTCGTCGCCATGATGGTGGTTTCAAGCTGGCCGCCGGTGATGTGGTCGAATTCTTCCCGGGTGAGCTCGACCTGCGATCGCTTGGTGCCGTGGGTTATTCTCGCGGTATATTTGTTCCTGGCCGTCAGGGATTTCTTGGCCTTTTCTGCCAATGCGAGCAATTCCTGCCAAGCTTCGGCGTCGCTCATCAGCTTGGTGGTCGGTGTATGGTGCTCCTTGGAGAACTTCTCGGCAAACCACGTTGCGACGTCCTCATCCCAGTTGGCACCGCCGAGATCGTGGTCTCCGTCCACACAAACGACCTCGATGTCGCCCTTCTTTACGTCGATAACGGTCACGTCGAAGGTGCCCCCTCCGAGGTCATACACGAGCACCGTCTCGTCGCGGGACGCGTCGATCATGCCGTAGGAGATGGCCGCGGCGGTCGGTTCCGGGATGACGTGGCGCACGTTCAGGCCGGCGATTTCCCCAGCCTGGCGGGTTGCCTCCTTCTCTGCGAATCCGAAGTAGGCGGGGCAGGTGATGACAACGTCTGTGATCGGGTCCTCCCGACGTGTGTAGTCCTGCGCGTCTTGGACGAGCCTCCGGAGAACGTGCGCCGATATCTCGTGCGGCGTCAGCGGCGCGTCGGTCACGCCCTCGAACTTCGCGTCCTTGTCTCCCATCCGTCTCTTGACCAGGGAGATCACTCGCTCGGGATTCGTCGGCAGCGCGTCCTTGGCGGTTTGGCCCACGACGACGTTCCGGGCATCCTCGAAGTAGACGACGGAAGGCGTGGTGAGGTCGCCGTCTGAGTTGGGGATGACCTCGGTCTTGCCAGCGTCGTTGACGTACGCTATGCACGAGTACGTGGTCCCGAGGTCGATGCCGAAGACGGGGTTGCTCTTGTCGGCCGTGGCCATGTCGTGACGTCCTTTCGATGACTGCCGGTCGGTGGACCGTGTTGGCCGCAGGTGTCGGATCGGAGCCTTTAGGAATCCGGCGACGTCCGTTCGTACCGATAGGCCGACACGGGTGCCTTTACGAGAATCCGTCCTCCACGCTCGAACCCGGGCCCCCGGCAGGCAGCGATGGTGCCGGAACGGGCTTCGTCGTCGGTTGGCCGCGTCTTGCCTACGACCCGGTGACGTTCCGGATCGAACGGTTGGCTGACTTCGGGGCGGTACGCGGCGACGCCGTTCTCGCCCAGCACGTGCTCGATGTCCTCCTGCAGACTCGACAACAACTCGCAGACCTTGGCCGCGGGCATTTCGGCTCGGACGGGCGGAACATCGCCGCCGCTTGGGTTCGTGCCACGGGGCCGGGGCATGGTCCACCGATTCCACGCGCGGGTCAGACACGGCAGAATCCGCGCCAGCGGGCGCGGCCGGCCGGGCGGCGAGGGCGGTGCGGATTCCTCGCGCACCGCCACGATAAGCTTTTCGATCTCTGCGTGGTGGTGAATCATGCCGAAGACGAACGGGGCGGCGGCTTGAGCAACCAGATCGCGGCGGTGGTCCACGAGTTCGGCGTGCTGACGGTCGATTGCCTGCTGTTTGGTCGTGTCGTACCTGATTTTCTCGTCGAAGGCTCGGAGGATGCGGTCAGTGCTAGCGTTCACCGCCGCGACGACCCTGCCGGGCGCATCGGCCTCGGTGTCGGCGCCGCCGGAAGGCATGGCCGGTGTCGTGGCCGGTGTCCTCAGTCCGGTCGAATGAGCTTCCGATTGTCCTTGCTCTTTCGTCATCTCCCTTGACCTTTGGTCGGCCCGCACCATGGCGCTGCTGGGAGATCAGTGCGCGGGCTTCAGGGCTCAACCCCGAAATCGTGAACCGTCAAGCCCCGGGTGATGTCCTCACCCGTCTCGAGGCGGATGAAGCCGAACTCGCCGAGACCGAGGGGCTCGGCCGGCCGGAGGCGGTACATCCCGTCGTCGAGCAGCTCGGTGCTGAGTGGAATCACCGCTTCCAGGTTGACGCCGCCGGGCAGGACGTCGAACGTGCGCTCGCCGTAGTCGGCCTCTTCGTAGAACCGGACGAGCACCAGTTCGTCGATGGCGCCCCGATCCGCCGTCTCGAAATCGAAGGTCTGATAGTGGTCTGAGGTTCTGGTCGGGGCGTCGAGCCCGGCGAGGATCGCGAACAGCTTCGACCGGCTGAACAACCCTCCGGCTTCCTCCTCGATGCGCCGGACGGCGCTCGGCGCAACCAGTCGGCGGGAGCCGTCCTCCGCAACGAGGTAGATGTTCGACTCCCGAGCCGTCGGGGCGTCGGGCCGCCCCCCGGACGCGGTGGCGGAGGACGAGTTCGATGACGTGGTGAACGCGGACGCCTCGGCCTGCA
Organism: Vicinamibacterales bacterium; assembly: GCA_965207675.1. Lineage (GTDB taxonomy): Bacteria > Acidobacteriota > Vicinamibacteria > Vicinamibacterales > UBA8438 > JAJEEA01. Next base: position 350,214 of record CBDBMY010000008.1, on the reverse strand, counting down.
GAATCACCGCCGACTCGTCGCCCCCGAACGTGGAGTCGAAGATCGTCATGCCGACGACTTCGAACTCCGGGGGGACGCTGTTGAGCTCCTGCTCCATCGTCGCCGTGCGGCTCGTCGCCAACAGCATGTAGCGGTAGCGTCGACCCTCCGGGTCGCGCTCCATGATGACGACCACCTCGCTGCCGCCGAAGGCCGTCTCGCCGCCCTGGGTACCGACGAAACGGTACCCGTCGGCGCCGGCCGCGTTGAGTTCGTCCTCCATCGTGCCCGTCCGATTCGTCGCGAGGAGGATGAACCTGTCCTGCGCCCAGGCCGCGTCGGGCACCGCCGACGCAAGAACACTCGCCGCGAGTACACCCCAGATCGCCCTCATATCTGCACCTCCATCGGAACTGCGAGGTCGGCATTCCCTCGTTCCGGACGGCTCACGCCGCCGCGGCAACCGCATCCAGCCGTCCTGCCGCATCGATTCGGCGGTCCGCCGACCTCGATGCGGGGATCGAGCGCCCGGCGAAGGGAGCGCAGTTCATCGGGTCATCAACCACGCCCCTAGAGCGGCGACGCCGCCTCCGACGATGACGCGGCCCCCGCACATGCCGGTTTCGCGGTAAACGCCACTGTCGATCGTGCCGCAGGTGGCGAGCGCCCCGTTGACGGCCAACAGGCCCCCGGCACCGAGCATGGCGATCCCGACCCACCTCATGGTGTTCGCGTTCGAATTGCCGCCCTGGCCGGGCCGGGAGCGTTGGAGCAGGACGCCGCGATCCGCGGCCGCGGCGACCAGGCGATCGATGTCGAGAGCTGCGGAAGTCGGGGCGGCGGCGGACGGAGGGGCCTCGCGGGCTCGATCCGCCGGACCGCTCTGGCCGCTGGCGACGACGGGCAGAACCATGAACGCGGCGAGGAGAACCGAGGTCACAGCGTTGCGGCGAGTCCGAACACGTGCCTTCGGGAGCGGCTGCGGCTGTTGGTGTCGACGTGAACGGATCAGGATGTCGTACACGGTTCGTCCTCCTTCGTGATCCGAGGTTCCGAATGCCGGCTGCACGGCCATTCAGCACCGAAAGCCGGCTCTCACCGGACGGCGCGATCCCGAAGCTGCGGGCGGCTTGTCACTCTCGTTGCTCCTCCGGTAATGCGTTGACGCACACACCGGACGGCGGGGCCCCCCACGGATCGCCGAAATATCCTACTATGGGATATTTGAACACGAAATCCACATGGAACGGGCGCCGCTCGTTCAACCCATGGTCCCGGACCCGAGGCCTTGCAGACCCGGACATCCCAATATGGGATATCGGGCGAACCAGCGTAAACGGAACGGGTGCCGAGGTCAAGCTTCGGGCCCAGAACCGCTCACTTCAGACGTCAGTTGAAGAAGATGCGCATTGCCGCGGGCTTGACCCAGGCCCGACTCGCGGGCCACCTGAACCGGCCCCAGTCGTTCGTCGCCAAGTACGAGGGAGGCGAGAGACGGCTCGACGTCGTCGAGTTCATGGAGGTGGCGAAGGCCATCGGGTTCGATCCCGCGGAGTTCATCGGACGATTGGACGACCGCAGGACGCAATACCCCGACATCGACCCGCCGAGGAACCGGACGGACCCGCCCCCGCCGGAGACGCATCGGCCGCCCCTCGAACGGGCACGGAAGCCGGTGGAACGGGGCGCCGCCGAACGGGAACGCACCGACGGCGGACGGAAGCGTTGACGGGGACGCCGGACCCACCCCATGCGTGGCGGATGGCCCGTCGTCGACGGCGAGCGGCGGCGCCGGGCCGGCGCGTAGCCCGTCTACCCCTCGGCCTGCCCCGCCGCCGGCGGCGACAGCGCCAGATCGAGCGCCTCGTCGATCGTCGACACGTACCGCACGCCGATCTCGCGCCGCAGGTCGTCGCCGAGATCGTCCTCGCCCCGGCTCTCGTTCTGCTTCGGCAGGACGACCCGCGCCAGTCCGGCGCGGCGGGCGGCCAGCACCTTCTCCTTGATGCCGCGTGATGAGGGAGTCGGCGCACGCGGCGCTGTCGTGGGTGCGGACCCGGGCCGAGCGGCGGCGGTCCGGGCAGCGCCCGTCCGCGGCGAAGGCGCTGGGATCGCCGGCCGGACGGTTCCGTCATGAAACGGGCATGAACGAGTTCGAGCTTCAACGGATCTACGAGGCGCAACTGACCGCCCAGGTCGCGGACGGGCGCATCCCCGCCCACGACCGGCACGCCGCCGCGGCCGTGCTGGCCGCATCCAGACGGCTGCTGGGCGTGACGTTGCGCCCGCGGGACGAACACCGGACGTGGGTGTTCTCCGATCCGCACTTCGAACACGGGGCGAGCGTCGCCGTCTTCGGCCGCCCGTTCCGGGGCTGCCACCACGGCGACGGCTACCTGCTGGAGCACTGGACGCGCGACGTGCTGGACCGCGAGACGGTGATCTGTCTGGGCGACGTCGCGATGGGCCGCCCGACCGACGGCCTGATCGACCGCCTCCGGCGCAGGCCCGGCCGCAAGATCCTCGTGGCCGGGAACCACGACCACCCCCACATCCGCCGCCTCCGGCGGGCGTTCGCGGTGGTGGCCTGCGCCCACCTGGCGGGCGAGGCCCCACCTGCTCTTCACCCATGTGCCCCTGGACGACCTGCCCGCCGGCTACGTGAACGTCCACGGGCACGTCCACCGGAAGACGTCGGTAGACGACACCCGGATCAACGTGTGCGTCGAGCAGATCGGCTACCGGCCGATCCCCGTGGCGGACGTGCGCAGGCTGGCCCGCCGCCTGGACCGGGCGCCCCTGGGCGGGAACGCCACGACCGACCTCTTCATCGCCTGGGCGAAGGGCTGGCCGGACGCCGGAACCGCCGCCGGACAGGGGGACGCGCCTTGACCGGCCGACCCGGCGTCGCCGGGCGCGGACGCGCGGCGGCGGAGCCCCGCGGCTTGCCGGCGCTCGAAACGGACGAGAGGCTGTGGCTCGAAAGCTACCTCGAACGGCTGAAGCAGGCGCCCGGCGGGCTCCTCGAGCGGCTCGTGGTCTACGGGTCGAAGGCGCGGGGCGACGCCGGGCCGGCGAGCGACGTCGATGTCCTTGTGCTCGTCGGAGAAGCCCCGGACGCCGTCCGGCGCGCGCGGGACCTGATCTACGGCGACGACGACCCCGACGGCGTCGACCACAACGTCGTGGTCCGGACCGGGGCCGACTGGCGCCGGGACATCGACAGGGAGCTGCCGTTCCCGAGGAACGTCGAGGCCGAGGGCGTCCAGATTCACCCGGTCCGCCGGCCGGCGCGCAGACCGCAGGGCGAGCGCCCGCCGGTTACCCGGAAGGGCATCCGGCACGCCGTGCCGGTCTGGCTGAAGAAGGCCCGGGGCGACCTCGAGGTACTTGAACGCCACATCGAGTGGCTGAAGGACGGGCCGTTCGACGCCCCCGGCATCGCGGCCAGCATCGCGGCCCGCCCCGCCTTCGACGCGGTCTTCTTCTCGGCCATGGCGTGGTGCCTCGCGAGGGGCGTGAGCGTGGTGCGCCGCAGGGACCTCCCGGCGAGCGTCGAGCGGCACCTGATCGAGCCCGGGGTGCTGGACCCCGGTTGGCGAGATCGCATCCGAACCCTCTGGGAGGCCTGGAAGGCGGAGGTCGACTGGAACCCGGACAGGGCCGCCGAGCCGACGATCGACGACGCGGCCGGGTGGGCCGGGACGGCCCGGGACTTCTGCGGGCTCGCCCGCGACGCGATCGCGGCCGACGGCATCGACGTCGACCCGCCGGACGAGGCCCGCACGGCCGGGAACGCCGCCGGGCCTGCGGCGGCGCCGTGAGTGCGGGAGCCTGCGGAACGGCGGGCGCCTCCACGCCGAACATGGCTCGGGAGCGGCATCGTCGATGGCCCCGGTTCAGCTCGACGGCGCGTACGCCATCAGCTCGACCGCATGGTGAAGGCCGGGGTCGGAAGGAGAACCTGCGCCACCTCTCCCTGATGGCCCGCGAGGCCGCGGCGCGGCGCGGAGCTGTCGAAACGGCTCGGACAGGGATCCGGTCGAGCGTGTCCCGTTCGGCCCGGAGGTTCCGCCTCAGTGGACGGTCGGGGGCCCCTCGGTCGCCGCGGTGTTGGGCCGTCGGGCGTTTCGCATCGGCCGCCTCGGCCTGCCGTCGCCCGAGATCCCGCGCCGTGGGGCGCTTGTCCAGCCGCACGACCTCGTCCGTGTCCCGGTCGATAAGGTAGTGGTCGCCGCGAATCGTGCGGATGCGCGACCGCCAAGGGAGTGTATGTTCTCCGGGAGAGGTGGACGTCGTGACGTCTGAGAGTCTGAAAGCCCTGTACGAGACGGAGCTTCGATACGAAGTCGGCAACCTCGGTGTCGCGTCAGAGGAGCGCCAGGGCCTGTGGTGTCTGCTCTCCGCGTCAAGGCGCACGCCGCCGGGCGAACTGCGCGAGCAGGACCATCCCGGCGTCTGGTTGTGGAGCGATCTCCACCTCGGACACGCCATGACGATCAGCGTTTTCGGGAGGCCCTTCTGGACGCCGGAGGAGATGGACGACGCCCTGTTCGGCGCATGGCGGCGGGTGGTGGACCCCGGCGACACGGTCGTGTTCTTGGGCGATGTCACGATCGGCGGCCTCTCGGGCCGTCGGCTGAAGCGCTTCCGGGCGGCGCCGGGCAGGAAGGTGCTGGTCCTCGGCAATCACGAGTTCGACGGCACGGTCGCCGGACATGTCGAGGGTTTCGACGAGATCTACAGCACGGTCTACGTGCCGGGCAGCCCGGAGTTGCTGTTGACCCATGTGCCTCTTCGCGATGTTCCGGAAGGTTGCGTGAACGTGCACGGGCATCTGCACAGGTGGGCCCCGTCCGGGACTCGACACATCAACGTGGTGGTCGAGCAGACGCGGTATCGACCGCGGTCGCTGACGGCGGTTCGCCGCCTCGCGGCGTCTATCGTCCGGGGCGAGCGCGTACCCGGGCGGACGACGGCGCAGCAGTTGACGCACGCTGGTCGTGCGGTCGCCGCCGGCGGCGCGGTTCGCGCCTGAGCGGCGTGCGGCCCAGCAGTACCGCCGTCGCGACGGTCGGGATTCTGTTCCTCGTCGCGCCGCCCGCCGACGGCGTCGTCCCGCGGGTCGCTGGCCCGCGGGCGTCCTTCGCCCCCGCTCTGTGGGGCTGGTCTTGCCGTGTCGTCCTCGCCGCGTAGCCGCTGATCCGCGCGCCCCGCCGCCTTCTCGGCCGAATGCGCTACAACATCAAGGCGGAGTCGCTACGGCTGGGCGACTTCGACGAGGCCGACATGCGCGCCCTGCTCCGGCCAGCACACCGAAGAGACCGGACAGGCGTCCACCGAGGGCGCGCTCGCCGTGGTGCGGGACCAGTCCCGGGGTCCTGGGGCCAGCCGTGGCTGGTCAAGGCGCTGGCCTACAAGGCCTGCTTCAGGAACAAGGCCGGCCGGGACCGCTCGCGGACGATCGACGCCGAGGCGGTCATGGACGCCCGGGAGGCGCTCGTCCTAGCGCCACAAGGCGCCCGCGCTCATGACCGACCTCCACCAGCCCCACGACCGGCTCTTCCGGGCCGTGTTCTCCGACGCCGACGAAGCGGCGAGCCTGCTTCGGACCGCGCTGCCCGACACCATCCGGGAGAGCTTCGAGTGGACGACGCTGACTCCGGTCGAAGGGACCTTCGTGGACGAGGAGCTGCACGGGAGCGAGTCCGACCTGCTCTATCGGGTGCGGCACACCGCGACCGGACAGGCGGTTTCGATGTACCTTCTACTTGAGCACCAGTCGTCGCCGGACCGGTGGCTTCGGCTTCGGCTGCTGCGCTATTGCTGCCGCATCTGGGAAGCCGAGCGCCGAGACGAACCGGGGAGGCCGGAATTGCGACCCATCGTGCCGGTGGTGTTCTACCAGGGCGCGCGCGGGTGGAGCCACTCGACGGAGTTCGCCGACCTGTTCGGCGAGGCCGCGCGCGGTCTGCCGTGGGTGCCGGGGTTCGCGCACGAGCTGCTGGACCAGACGACGCTGGAGCCCGATGCGGTTGGCGGCGGTCCGAGGGGGCGGATTGCACAGTTGCTGATGATGGCGGCGTTCGACCGCCACCTGGACGCGGCGTTGCGCCTGACGGCGCGGCTCCTGCCGTTGCTGAGGCGGGGCGGCGGGGTGGATGCGCGCCGGCAGCTCTACCGGTACCTGCTGAGCACGCAGGACCGCGAAGTCGTTCGCAGGCTTCGGGAGGGGCGCTGCGGCGCCAGGGGTCGGAGGAGGAGGGGGACGAAATGATGACGTATGCCCAGGAACTGTTGGCCGAGGGCCGTGCCGAAGGCGAGGCGAAGGGTCGCGCCGAGAGCGAGACCCGCAAGCAGATTGAAATGGTCGAGGGGTTGTTGAGGGCCGGGGTGACGTGGAAGGTCATCGAGGCGGCGGCCGGACTGGACGCGGCCGGCTTCGAGGCGCTCAAGGCACAGTCGCGGGGCTCCGGTTCTTAGAACCGGCGCCGCCGGTCGACGGCCGGGCGGTCGGGCCCTGACGTTCACCGTCTGGGACGCGGCGGTTCCGGCCCTGCCGCTGGCCGGGACGCTGCTGTTGGGGGCGCTGCTGTGGCGCGGCACGGCGCGGTTCAGACGCCCCGCACCGTAGCCGTCCGGTCGTCCGGGGAGCCTTCGCGCCGAGGATCTCTCGTCCTGCGACCGACCTTCCCGCCGATCGAAGGCCGCCGGGCGGCCCGGCGTACCGTTGCGTGTACCCGGATGTCGAGCCCGGGCAGACGGCGAGCGGCGACATCCTCGGCGGCGCCGCAGTGTCGGCGCCGCTCGAGAACCGACGGAGCGCAAGCCGGAAACGAGAACCCGACCCCGACCGGCCTCGCCGGCCGACGCATGAGCGACCGCATGTCCGGCCGGTCATCCGCTCGACGTCGAGCGGCCTTGAACACCGACCGCGTCGGGCAGCACCGCCGCGAGCACGTCGTCCATCGTCCCGGCGTAGCGCACGCCGAGGCCGCACGGCGGGCCGTCAGCGAAGCTCTCGGCGACGTCGGGCTCGTTGGCGGCCGGCAGGACGACCGCCGTCATCCCCGCCCGCCCCGCCCCGAGCACCTTCTCCCGGATGCCCGCGACCGGCGCCACCCGGCCCGAGAGCGTCAGCTCACCGCTTATGGCCACATCGCCCCGCGCCGGCCGGCCGGCGAGCGCCGAGACGAGGGCGACGGCGAGGGTAACCCCCGCCGACGCGCCGTCCTTCGACCGGGCGGCTTCGGCCAGGTGCACGTGCACGTCCGTCGAGTCGTCGGGCCCGGCGGCGTCAACGAGGCGTTCCGCGTTCGCGCGCACCCACGTCAGCGCGACCTCGACCGACTCCCTCATCAGCGGCCCGACCGTCCCGGTGACCTGCAGCGCCCCGCGGCCGGGCAGGCACGCCGCCTCGACGACCAGCACCTCGCCGCCCGTCGCCGTGGCGGCCAGACCCACGGCGACCCCGGGCCGGCCGGTCCGGCCGGCAATCTGCGCGTCGCGGAACCGCGGCGCGCCGAGCCACGCCGACACCGTCTCGGGCGTCATCTCCCCGGGCGGCGGCAGGCCCTCGGTCTGCAGCCGCGCCCTTCTGCGGCAGATCGCGTCGATGTGCCCGTCGAGGCCGCGCACGCCCGGTTCGCGGGAATAGCCGCGGATCAGGAGCCCGAGGGCCGCCGGGGAGAAGGACAGCTCGTCGCCGGACAACCCGTGCCGGCGGCGCGCGCCCGGGATCAGGTGCCCGGCTGCGATGCGTTCCTTCTCGGCGTCCGTGTAGCCGGCCAACGACAACAGCTCGAGCCGTTCCCGCAGCAGCGGCGGGATGCGCGCCGGGTCGGTCGCGGTCGCGACGAACAGCGTGCCCCGCAGGTCCAGCGGCAGGCCGACGTAACGGTCCCGGAAGGCGTGGTTGCGCGCGGGGTCGAGCGCGTCGAGCAGTGCGTCGGCCGTCGCCTCGGCGAGCCGGTCGAGCTCGCCGAGGACGACCAGCGGGTTGTCGCCGGTCCGGCCGGGCAGCGGGCCGAGGCCCCGCAGGGCGCGCACGAGGCATCCCGGCCCCGCGTCGGGGGCGGGGCGGGCGACCCCGAGAATCGCCGCCGCGCCCTCGACGCCGGCCAGGGAGACGCGGACGAACCGCCGGCCGAGGGCCGCGGCCAGCGCCCGCGCGAACGCGGCCCTGCCGATGCCGGCCGGCCCGAGGAGGCACAGGATGACGGCCTCGTCGGCGGGGACGCCGGCCGCGTGACGCTGTGCCGCGGCCCGGCGGGCCACCATGTGGTCGATCACCTGGTCCTTCTCGCGGCCGCGGCCGACGTGCCCCCGGTCGAACGCCCGCCGCAACACCGCCGTCGCACCGAGCCGATCCTCGGCCCGCCGCCACGGCAGCTCCTCCACCACCTCGATCCACGCGGCGGCGGCCACGGCCTCGGGGTCGGCGGGCTGCAGGCCCGCGACGCGGCCGCGCTCGCGCGAGAGCGCGTCACGGACGTGGTCGGGCAGCGCGTCGTACCGCGGCGGTCCCAGGACCTCGGCCACGGTGAGGCGCCGGCCGGCCGGGTCGAGGCGCGCGGCCTCGTCGGCGTCGGCGACGACGGTGACCGGGGCGGTGTCGCCCTGCTCCACCCGGAGGCACGCCACGAACCGGCCGACGGCGCCGAGCTGCCGCGCGAGCTCGCGCACCCCGGCCTCGCAGGTGTGGCCGCGGATCACCTCCCGGATCGCCGCATCCGTCATCTCGACGCCGACCGGCGGCGGCGCCGGGGGCGCTGCTCTACCCTCCCCCGGCCGCGTCACGGCCGTCGGTTCCCCCTCGATCACCTGCACCGCCGGCGGGCGGAGGCCGGGCGACGCGGCGGCCGGAGCGTCCGGCTCCCCCTCGGTCACCGCCGGCGGCCCGGTCCAGAACGCGCCGGCGTTCAACCCGTTGACCTCGAGCTGGTCCGCCCAGAGCCTCCGGCGGACGATGGCGACCTTCTCGTCGTCGCTGTACCCGAACGCCTCGATGACCTCCAGCCGGTCCCGCAACGGGGCGGGAATCCCCGCCAGGTCGTTGGCCGTGGCGATGAACAGCACCTCCGACAGGTCGACCGGGACGTCCACGTAGACGTCGCGGAAGTGCGTGTTCTGCTCGGGGTCGAGCATCTCGAGCAGGGCGGCCGACGGGTCGCCGAAGCTCTTCGTCGCGCCGCCCACCTTGTCGATCTCGTCCAGGACCATCACGGGGTTGCGGACCTTCGCGTCCAGCAGCCCGCGCACGATCCGCCCCGCCTCGGGCGAACGGAAGCTGATGGGCAGGCCCCGGATGGCGGACTCGTCCCACACGCCGCCGAGGGCTATGGTCACCGCCGGGCGGCGCAGGGCGCCGGCGATCAGCCGGGCCAGCGCCGTCTTGCCGCAGCCTGGCGGTCCGACGAAGCAGAGGACGGGGTCGCGGGTGGCGCGCCGGGCGGGGCGCACGACGAGGCGGCGCGGCGCAACCGGTCCCGAACCGGCCCGGCGGCGGGACCGGGCGGACCCGCATCGGCCTTCCGCGCTCCGTGCCGTCGAGGTCGACCGGCCCGTTGTCAGGAACCGCCGGATGCGCGCCTTGACCGGCGGCGGGCCGGTGCAGGCTTCCCGCCCGGCCTCGGCCCGGCCGCAGCCCTCGACGGTCCATGTCGTCGAGGTCAGGCGGCGCGTGGCCAGGAACCCCCGGATGCGGGCCTTGATCTCCGGCCTGCCGGCATACGCCGCCTCCAGCTCCCGCATCGCCGCTTCGATGTCGATCCGCTCCGCCGCCCGTGCGGTCCACGGCAGCGACGCCACCACCCGCAGCCGCTCGAGCGCCGCCGCGGCAGCCTCCTGGCCCGCCGTCTGCGACAGGCGGATCTCGTCGAGCCCGCGGGCCAGCACCGCGACCGGCAGCTCGGCCGCCTCGAACCGCTGGAGCACGTCCTGGGTCAGGGCCGCCAGCGGGCCGGTCGCCCGTCTCTCCTTCTCGATCTCCTCCAGGCCGTTCCGCACCGCCTCGAGCCGGTCGTCCGGCATGCTGTCGTCGTCCAGCACCGCGCGGACCTCCTCGAGGCGCCCCAGCACGAGCCGGATCCGTCGGAGCGCGTCGTACGTCCATTCGCCCGCCTCGACCGCGCGGCGGGCGGCGGCGGCGGCGCGGATGCGGCCGACCGCCTCCCCGGCCGCCCGCTCGAACCCCCGCAGGGCCTGGTCGCACGCCGCGAGAATCCCCTCAGGGGGCGCGTTCCCGACCGGGTCGTCCTCCAGTCGACGCAGGAGGCTGCGGAACAAGCGCGGCGCCGGCGAGACCGGCAGGTTGGAGAAGTCGATCCGGCCGAGGGCCTTGCCGAGCTTCCGCAGGCGCCTCTCGATCACCCAGCAGGTCTTGGCGACGCGCTCCGCCCGCTCGTCCGCCGGGTCCTCGCCGGCGGGGTCGCCGAGCCGTTCCGGGGTGACCTCCCGCCGGCGCAGGGCCTCGACCCCGCGGCGAGCGGCCTCCAGGTCGGGAACGGCCGACCGTTCGAGCGGGTCGATAAACGCGTCGATCGACTGCAGCAGTTCGTCGATGCGCGTTTGCCGGCAGAGCTCCCCGAACGTCACGCGGAGGTCGTCGGGGATGGGCCCGCGGCCGTGCTTCAGGTTCACGAACGGGGCCGGGTCGATCCGGCCGCGCCGGCGCGTGCCGGCCGCGCCCCCGCCGCCCCCGTCGCCGGCCTCCTTCACCGCGGCCGCGTCGCCGGACCGGCCCGCGTCGTCCTCGAACAGGAGGTCGAGCGCCTCGGCGGGGTCCACCACCGGGACGGGGGCCGGTCCCTCCGCCGCGCCCGGCTCCCCGGAGGCGGCGTCGCCGCCGGCCGACCCGTTCGCCAGATCGGGCAGGCCCCACGCGCGCCGCTGCTCGTCGGTGGTCAGGACGTAGCGTCCGCCGGCCGGCGCGGCGGCCGCCCCGGCGCCGACTTCGACCCGCGCCTCTTCGTACTCCGCGCTGGTCGCCGGAAACACCAGCGTCACGCGCCGGTCCGCCGCATCGCCCGAATCGCGCGGCGTCGGCCCGCCGCCGTTCCTCAACTCGATCCTCTGCATCTCGCTCTCTCCCGGCAACCGCTACCCGCCGACTGCGCGCGACCGCGGCTCGCCGCCCCCCCGCGCGCCTCAATGCACCGCCTCCGAGCCCGTCTCCGGGACGACGGCGCCGTCGTCGCCGTCAGCCGCCGCCGCCGAGTCGGCCCCCCGCGCGAGCAACGCCGCCGCCACCTTCCGCGCGTGCCGGCGCACCGCCACGCTGAACGGCGTCGAGCCGTCGGACGATGGCGCATCGACGCCCGCGCCGCGGGCCAGCAGAACCTCGGCCGCGTCCCGGCGTCGGTCGCCGCCGACCAGTGCAAAGGTGTCAGGCCCGCGGCGTCCGCCGCGTGTACGTCCGCCCCGCGGGCCAGCAGCGTCCGCACCGCCCCGGCGGCGTTCGTGAACGCGGCCGCGTGCAAGGCCGTGGAACCGTCGGCCGCCCGCCCATGAATGTGCGCCCCCCGCCCGACCAGCACGGAAGCAGCCGCCGCCGCATCGCCTATGGCGGCCCAGTGGAGGGGCGCCTGGCCGGCGGCGTCCGCCGCTCCCGGGTCGGCCCCGGAGGTCAGCAACCGCGTCAGCACCTCGCCCGCGTCCTTCAGGGCCGCCACATGCAGCGGCGTCATCCCGTCGTGCGCCCGCGCGCCGACCGCCGCCCTGCGGTCGAGCAACACCTGCGCCACCCGGCCCGCGTTCTTCAGGGCCGCCACATGCAGGGGCGTCATCCCGTCGTGCGCCCGCGCGTCGACCTCCGCACCGCGGTCAAGCAGCGCGACGGCCGCCGGAGCCGCGTCGCCCGACGCGGCCCGGTGCAGCGGCGTGTTGCCCCCGATGTCCACCGACCGGACGCTTGCCCCGTGGTCCAGCAGCACCCGGGCCACCGCGAGCGCGTCCCGCCGCGCCGCCGCGTGCAGCGGGGTGACGCCCTTGTCGGTCGCCGCGCCGACGTCGGCCCCGTGCGCCGCAAGCACGTCGGCGGCGGAACCGCTGTCGAACGCTGCCGCGTAGTGCAGCGGCGTCGCCGATGTCGATTCCCTCACGTCCCCGTCCGCGCCGCCGGCGAGCAGAACGGCGACGACCTCTGCGGCGTCTGCGGCCGACGCGATGTGCAGCGGCGTGGCGCCCGTCCGGTGTAACCGGCCGAGCCGGTCCCGGCCGTAGCGGCGCAGGGTGTCGAGAACCTGCGGGCCGAGGGGCTCGGCGTCCGTCTTCAGCCGGGCGTCTACCGGGGCGCCGTCGATCAGCAATGCCCGCGCCACCGCCGGCCAGCCGAAGGCGGCGGCGTAGTGCAGGTCCGTCCAGCCGCCGGCGTCCACCGCCGACGCCGACAGGTCGCGGCCGAGATGGGCGGCGAGTGCGGCCGGCGACGCGATCGCCGGCGGCCCGAAGGGTGCTACGCGAGGCGCCTGGCACCCTCGACTCCTGTTTCCGTTACGCATGAGTTCCCCTTCTTCATGCTGAACGGCGCCGCTGGAGACCGCGCGAATCCTCTTCCGAGAACCGCGTTGAGGGTTCGCAGGACCGTAAAGGCCCTGCCCGGCCCTTGCAGTCGAGGATGTGGAAAACGACGATGACCGGTATCCCAACCGGATCCAGTCCCACGACGGTTGCAGCAGGCTGCCGCGCGTCACGCGGCGGCCTGTCCCGCCGCGGTCGGCACCGACTGCTCCGCCGAGACCGTCCTGACACAGATCCCGTTGTTGCGGAGGAACCGTTTCCGAACACGCCAACATCCCGGCTGACCGTCCAGGACCTCGGTCACCGCGACGCGCCGCCACCCTTCCCTCGAGCGGAGGAAGAGCGCGAAGATCTCGCCGACATGCGGTCTCAACCTGCCAGTGACGAGCGCAACCCAACCCTCCGCCCACACGGCCCGGCCCACGCGCATTGGGCTGGCCGGGAGCGTGCCGCGGAGCAGGAGGGTTGCCATCGTTTCCGACAGGGCCGCGCAGAACGTCTCCGGCGAGCCGCCGGCGGACTCGAAGAAGATGCCGAGGTGCACCGTGACGTGGCAGTAAGGACACAGCGCCGTCAGATCGGCGGCCGTCGTCTCGTGGGGCGGCGGGTACGGCGGCCTGCCCCAATGGTGCGCCTGGAGGGGAGCCTTGCGGCCGCAGAGCCGACAGCGGCCCCGTGAACGGGCCTTCTCCTCGGCGGCGGCGGTGCGGAAGGCGGGGTGCTGGTAGTTGAACGGCGGCGGGTGTACGCTGAACGCAGCGTCTGGCATCTCGTGCTCCTTTCACGAATGCTGGATGCGTCGAGCCGCCGCTGCAACCGGCGGCTCGACACCATAGTAGCACCTGAACTGCATTTGTGTAAATGCAGTTTTGAGGGCGATATGGGCGCGCTGGAGGAAACCACCGCGATGGAGAACGACAAGGGGAAGCGCCCCGCGACCCCGGCTGCAGTGGAATGCGAACCCCGTTCGCGTCTGACGCTGGAACTCCCGAAGGCTCTCCACACGCGAATCAAGGTGGCCTGCGCGGCCCAGCAGCGGTCGATGCGCGATGTCCTCATCGAAGTTCTTGAGCGGCACTTCCCTCCCGATGCGGCCGGGGAGGAATCCACCCGGGATTCGGGGAGCTGATGTTCCCGCAGGGGTCGCGAGGCCGGCCGGTCGGGCTGTCCGCTGGACGACGCGGCGGCCGATGCCGGCTTTCTTCGATCGGCCGGTAGTTGAGCGCGTCGAGGAGGAGGACCCGGGTCGGCTTGGTTTCAGCGCACCGAACTCCGAGAGGGTCTGGACCCCTTACCGCCCACGGGGGCGCCCCGGCCGCGGGCGGGTCGGAACCCCGCCGCCCCGGTCGGCCGACCCGCGCCCCGCACGATGTTGAGCGGGTTGCTGTAGGGACGGTCGCCGCCGCAGGCCGCGGCCGTTCACGCACCGGGGATTCCGGTCTGTCCGGGTGCTGGGGCGAGGCGCTGCACACGCGGTGCCTCGACGACATCCGCGACGGGCGGGCGGTGGGGCAATTCCTCCGGTGGTGCGAGGCGCGAGGCCTCGGGCTGCGCGGCGTCTCGCCGCTCCACGTGGCCGCCTACATCCGGACGCACCCCGGGGCGGCCCCCACGGTGAAGCAGCACCTGGCCGCGATCCGCATGCTCGGCGACTGGCTCGTCGTCAGCCAGGTCCTCCCGGTGAACTCCGCCGCGGCCGTGCGGGGGCCGAAGCACGTCGTCACCAAGGGCTCGACGCCGGTCCTGTCGTCGGCGGAGGCGAGGAAGCTCCTCGAGTCGATTGACACGGGCGCCCTGGCCGGGCTCCGGGACCGGGCGCTGCTCTCGGTCACCCCTCCCGTCGCCCCGTGGGGCTGAACCGCCGCACCCTCGGCGACCGCCATGAGCCTCACGAAGATGCCCGTCACGTCGACCGCGACCAGCCGCAGCGCCGACGAGGACACGGAGTACGTCAACGCGGCGTCGTCGGAGTCGGCGAACGCTCCCGAGACGTCCACGTTCGCGGTGTCGTCCGGCGCCAACGTGCGATTCGGCAACGTCGCCGCCGGCACCGGTGACCCGTTCTGCACCGGGGTCAGGTCCGCGACGATCCTGAACTGGTCGGTCGCCCGCGGCGCGGCCCCGACCGGCACGGCGAGCTAACGTCGGTCGCCACCCCCCGGATCCCGCCGTCTGCAGCTTCGGCCGAGGAGGGGAGTTCCGAGGGCGAACAACCGGCGAACCGCCGTGGCTTGAGGGCCCGGAAAAGCCCTTCTGGCTCCACGCGCGACCCGATCGATCAGCCTGAGCACGACGTACTGCTGGGCTGGGTCCCATCGAGCATGTAGGGACGTTGGGGCCACCGCCCACACGTGACCTCGTGGCCGGTGGTGGCCACGCCGCTGACTCAGTGCTGACTCGGTGACTTCCCGCGACCTTGGTCGATGCTGCCAGTCTGCTATGTAAGTTCTTTGTTCTGTGATAGTTAGGTTGGTGAGCCGCCAGGGACTCGAACCCCGAACCCGCAGATTAAGAGTCTGCTGCTCTACCAGTTGAGCTAGCGGCCCACACCGTTTGGAATCAACGACTTACGGGGACTTCGCAAAGTACTGCCAGCCGGTGGTGCCACGCCGAACGGCACCCGACCCTGACGGAAGCACTCTGGAGATCGTAGCATGCCTGAAGCGGCCGTCTTGTTGGCTGCGCCACAGGAAACGGAAAGGCGGGTGTGGGCGCCGAGACCGGTGGAGGCCACCGACGCGCGTCGGTGGCCTCCACCATCAGGCTCTAGAAACAACTGGCTCCGGTTCGCTCCCCGCGAACCCACCCGGCCAGCATCTGCCACTCCGGGTCGTCACGACTCTGCCAGCGTCGCGGACCGTTGTGGGTGTAGGCGCCGCCGCCGTCGGGATGAAGGGGCTTCAGCAGAAACCGACTCTGCTCGGGGTTGCCCGGCGTGATCACGCGGGTGATCAGCCGATAGGCTCGCTGGGCCTCTTCGTCGCTCCACTCGTCGCCACGTCCGGGGGCCGGCGCGAAGCCGATGAGACCCCCGGAATGGCAGTTGCTGCAGCGGAGCTGCCCTTCGCGCGGATTCGCGAAGACGGGCTGAACGCACGCGCGGAAGAACTCGAAGTCGATCTCGGGCTCCGGCGGAGGGACGAAGGCGTCGTCCGGCATGCTTCGAATCCAATCGAGCAGCGCAACGTACTCGGGGTCGTCAGCGGAGGTCCAGTAGGCCCCTCCGGTGTGAGTCAGTCCGCCCGCATCGGGTGACAGGGGCTTCAGGAGCAGCCGGCTGCTCTCGGGGTCGGCGGTGTTGATGAGCTGGCTCACCACCTCGAAGTTGCGCATCGACTGCTCGCTGCTCCAGCCGGCATTGGAGCTCGGGGTCTCCAGACTGAAGCGCACGCTCGTCTGCCACGTGTGGCACATCACGCACGACGCATAGCCTCGAGTCGTGCCCCCGCGGTCTTCCATGAAGACGCTCTCGACGGTGCCGCGATACGTCTCCAGCTCGCCGGCGCTCAGGGGCTGGGCGGCGACCGGTGCGACAAGGCCCGGCGGCAGCGCCACGGCCGCCGCCGCAGCCAGACAACAGATCAGCCCCAGGCGGATTCTCGTCGTCATGATCCCTACTCCTCCTCCGACCGCATGTTGGTGCCCTTGGGATTCACGCGGTCGGTGGGCAGGATGACGGTGCTGATGCGGGCCGGCCGCGCGCCGGTCGTGATGCTGGCGACCACCTCGAGCTTCTCCAGATCGACCGCCAGCGTCTGGTCACTCCCGGACACCGCGACATACATGTACTTGCTGTCGGGTGTCGACGTCATCCAGTTGGCGCTCGGGCCCACCTCGACGCCGCCGATGAACTCGAGGTCGGGCAGGCTCCAGCCGTAGATGCGGCTGTCGAGCCGGCTCGAGGCCCACACGGCGGAACGATCCGCCAGCACCTCGAGACCGTGCATGTCACCGGTCTGTATCCCGTCGGCGTTCTTTTCCCACAAGGGCAGCTCGGGCGGCCACAGCATGTCGACGACCTCGCGGCTCTCCCAGTCGATGACCCACACGGCGTTGATCCCGGTCGCCTGCGCGAAGATCCGTTTGGTCGATCCGTCGTCGTTCGCCTCGAAGGCCATCGGCCGCACCTCGTGGTGCGTCCGGCCGTACTGCTCGTATCCACTCAGCCCGAGCGACCAGGCCACCGTGTCGGTCTCGGGGTCAATCACCTGGATCGTGGGATCGTCAGGCCCGGCCGGGCCCCTGAGACCGGCCACGACCCACCGTTCGTCGGGGGTCACGAAGACGTTGTGCACCGGATAGTGCACCTCGATGCTCTTGACGGTCTCGTGCGTGTCGATGTCGATGACGTCGACGAGCGCCGGCGACACCTGGTTCGGATCGACCTCGACCCCGGGGCCGAGCGGGTTCATCGACCGCCGTGCGATCCCCGCATAGATCTTCCGGTGCTTCTTGTTGACCGCGACCTTGTTCGGTCGCTGCGACAGCTCGATCTGCTCGACCAGCTCGAGCGTCTTCGTGTCGAACACGTCGACCGTATGGTCCTGCTCGTTCGCGCAGTAGTAGTAGAGCGCGTCGGGATGCATCGTCAGGTTGTGCGGATTCGGACAACCCCTGATCAGGCCTACGACCTCGTTCAACTCGGGGTCGATGACGTGCTGGATGGTGCCCGCGTTGTTGCTCTGCAGAATCCGCACGACCACCCCGTCGTAGGAATCGAGCTGGGGCACCGCCTGTGCCGCCGCGGACGAGGCGAGAAGCAGACTGGCGAGGACGACCGAGAGTGCGCGGCCGAAGAGTGAACCTGTCATCTGAACCTCCGTGTCATGGCCCGTGGCGCACCGGACTGCTGCGCCGCATGACCGACCTCAGGACAGCCTGTGATAACGGAGACGGACATCCGGCGTCCTGCCCACACGAAATCCTGAAGCGGCGATCCTACCATGCCGCGCCGGAGTTGGTGCGGGCACCCTGCCACTCGGGTGGTGAGCCGCTCGTGCGGTCGTGGAGCACGACGCCGCGTGTCACGACGTCGGGCGTGCCCTCCATCCGCCCCGCCCGCTGGTCGACGGCGATCACCGGAACGACCGCGCCGTCGGTGGCGAGACCCGCCGGCCGCTCGTTCAGATACCGGATTTGGCCTGATACTTGACTCCATCCAGAATACGTGATGGACTGTGGTGAGGTGAACGAGGACGCCAAGGGGCTCCTGAGGCGGCACGGGTTGCAGGTCACCGCCCAGCGGCTGGCCCTGCTGCGGGCCGTGTCGACCCACCCGCACGCCACCGCCGACGAGCTCGCGGACGACGTGCGGGGGAGCATCGGGTCGATTTCCCGCCAGGCGGTGTACGACACCCTGGGGACGCTGGTCGAGAAGGGCCTCGCCCGGCGGATTCAGCCGGCGGGGTCGCCCGCACGCTACGAGGACCGCGTCGGCGACAATCACCATCACCTCGTCTGCCGGGCCTGCGGCGTCATGGTCGACGTCGACTGCGCCGTAGGCGCGGCGCCCTGCCTCACCGCCGAGGACGATCACGGCTTCGCGATCGACGAGGCCGAGATCGTCTTCTGGGGGTACTGCCCCGGCTGCCGCCATGCGCGCGCGGCCACGAACGGAACCATCGAGAACGGAAAGGGTTGAACGACATGCACGACACGGCTGAGGGCAAGACCGCGAGCCAGGGCAAGTGCCCGGTGATGCACACGGCGGCCGGCGCCGCCGCGAACCTGCGCTGGTGGCCGGATCAACTGAACCTGAAGGTGCTCCACCAGAACTCGCCGGCGTCCGATCCGATGGGCGAGGCGTTCGACTATGCCGAGGCGTTCAGGTCGCTCGACCTCGCCGCGGTGAAGAAGGACATCGAGGCGGTGATGACGACGTCGCAGGACTGGTGGCCGGCCGACTACGGCCACTACGGTCCGCTGTTCATCCGCATGGCGTGGCACAGCGCCGGCACCTACCGCATCCACGACGGCCGCGGCGGCGGCGCCTCGGGCACGCAGCGCTTCGCGCCCCTCAACAGTTGGCCCGACAACGGGAACCTCGACAAGGCGCGGCGGCTGCTGTGGCCGGTCAAGCGGAAGTACGGCCGGAAGCTCTCGTGGGCCGACCTGATGATCCTCGCCGGCAACTGCGCCATCGAGTCGATGGGCCTGAAGACGTTCGGCTTCGCGGGCGGGCGCGAGGACGTGTGGGAGCCCGAGGAGGACATCGACTGGGGCTCCGAGACCGAGTGGCTCGGCGACGAGCGCTACAGCGGCGACCGGGACCTCGCCAGGCCGTTCGGCGCCGTGCAGATGGGCCTGATCTACGTGAATCCCGAGGGGCCCAACGGCGAGCCGGACCCGGTCGCCGCGGGCCGGGACATCCGGGAGACGTTCGGCCGCATGGCGATGAACGACGAGGAGACGGTGGCCCTCGTCGCCGGGGGGCACACGTTCGGCAAGACCCACGGCGCCGCCCCGGACACGCACGTCGGTCGCGAGCCCGAGGGCGCGGCCATCGCCGAGCAGGGCCTCGGCTGGAAGAGCAGCTTCGGCAGCGGCAAGGCCGGCGACGCCATCACGAGCGGGCTGGAGGGCACCTGGACGCCCACCCCGACCACGTGGGACAACAGCTTCTTCGACACCCTGTTCGGCTACGAGTGGGAGCTGACGAAGAGTCCCGCGGGGGCGCACCAGTGGGTGCCGGCGAACGGCGGGGGCGCGGGCACGGTGCCGGACGCCCACGATGCGTCGAAGAAGCACCCCCCGGTCATGCTGACGACGGACCTCGCCCTGCGGATGGACCCGATCTACGCGCCGATCTCGAAGCGCTTCCACGAGAACCCCGACGAGTTCGCGGACGCCTTCGCCCGGGCGTGGTTCAAGCTGACGCACCGCGACATGGGGCCGGTCTCGCGCTACCTCGGCCCCGAGGTCCCCGGCGAGCAGCTCCTGTGGCAGGACCCGGTGCCCGCCGTCGACCACGAGCTCATCGACGCCGGGGACGCCGCCGCCCTCAAGGGCCGGATCCTCGCCTCGGGGCTGACGGTCTCCCAGCTCGTCTCGACCGCGTGGGCGTCGGCCTCGACGTTCCGCGGCAGCGACAAGCGCGGCGGCGCCAACGGGGCGCGCATCCGCCTCGCCCCGCAGAAGGACTGGGCGGTGAACCAGCCGGCCGAGCTGGCGAAGGTGCTGGGCGTCCTGGAGGGCATTCAGGGCGACTTCAACCGCGCGCAGGCCGGGGGGAAGAAGGTCTCGCTCGCGGACGTCATCGTCCTGGGCGGGTGCGCCGCCGTCGAGCAGGCCGCGAAGAACGCCGGGCACGAGGTCGAGGTGCCGTTCTCGCCGGGGCGGACCGACGCGGTGCAGGAGCAGACGGACGTGGAGTCGTTCGCGGTGCTGGAGCCGACCGCCGACGGGTTCCGCAACTACCTCGGGAACGGACACCGCCAGGCCGCGGAGGCGCTGCTCGTGGACCGGGCGCAACTGCTGACCCTGAGCGCGCCAGAGATGACGGTGCTCGTGGGCGGCCTGCGCGCCCTCGACGCGAACGTGGGGCAGTCCGGGCAGGGCGTCTTCACGAAGCGGCCGGGCACGCTGACCAACGACTTCTTCGTCAACCTGCTCGACATGAACACCGCCTGGGCAGAGAACGGCGACGGGTTCGAGGGGCGCGACCGCGGGACCGGCGAGGTCAAGTGGACGGGCACCGCCGTCGATCTCGTCTTCGGCTCGAACTCGCAGCTCCGGGCCATCGCCGAGGTCTACGCCTGCGACGACGCGCAGCCGGCGTTCGTGCGCGACTTCGTGGCCGCGTGGAACAAGGTGATGAACCTGGATCGCTTCGATCTGGCGTGATTCGGCGCGGTGATCACTCGGTCATGAACTGGTCTCGACGGGCCTGCGAGAGCGTAGCCGCAAGGGCGGGCGCGCACGCTTCGCAGGCCCGCGGCCTCTTGTTTCGACCATCCTGTTCAGGCGTGATGTCTCGGCTCCCCAGCGCCCCGAGGCGAAGGGACGAGGTCGAGCCAACGACGACCCGCACCGGTCGGCGCGCGCCGGCGCCGTCGGTCTCCCGCCACCCCGACCGGACCTCGACGGGCGGCGCGGAAGCGCCCGCCAACGCGGTCGACGGTGTGCTGAACTGGGCGGGCAGCACGGCCTGACACCGTTGCGGGAGCCGGCCACGGGTTTCCCCAGGCTTCCAGCATCCCTCGCGCAACCGGGGATCGACCGCGCACGGGTGATCGTCTGCCCGTCACCCGCGGCCGGCGGCGCCGAAGAAGCGGCGCCAGCTCATCGCGAGCCCGGTCCAGACCATGACGGCGGCGCCGAGCGACACGGCGCCAGCGATCGACTGCCCGATCACGCCGTAGACCTCTCCGGTGTGCGCGTACCGCAGCCACCGCCGGATCTTGAAGCCGGGGCTGAAGGTGGGGTAGCCGCCTTGGCCGACGAGCTGGCCGGTGGCGCGGTCGAACAGCAGGTCCTCGCTCCTCGACGGCTGGCGGCCGTTGCCGCTGTCGACCGCGATCACGACCGCGTCGCGAGTCGATTCGGGCAGGTTGATCGTGATCGTCCGCCATCCCGGCGTCCCGGCGACGGCCTTGGCGGCCAGCGCCCGCAGCTCGACCGGCGGGGCCGCCGGGTCGGGCGTGACGGGCGGGTCCTTCCGCGTCACTGATGCCGACTGCTGCGGCGACGTCTGGAACGGCCGCGCGTCGCCAGCCAGCCGATGGACGAGGTCGGCGGCCCACTGGTAGGAGATGGTGGCGCCGCTGAAGGCGACGACCGCGAGGGGGACCGCCGACCAGAAGCCGATCACGTTGTGCCAGTTGAAGTCGCGGGCCCGCCCCCGGAGCCCGCGTCGAAACCACAACGCCCGCCGCCAGGCGGCGCGGCCTCCCCGCGACGGCCACCAGAGATAGACCCCGCTGACGAGCAGGAACAGGAAGCCGAGGTTGGCGGTCGCCATGATCGTCCGGCCGACGATGCGGAACTCTCCCTCGAGGGCGAGCCAGCGGTGGAAGTACAAGACACCGCGGAGGAAGCGTCGCGTGCCCGTGTCGCCGTCGCCCCGCCGCTCGCCGGTGAAGCGGTCGACGTGGACGGCGGCTCCGTCGCCGAGCTCGAGGACCGCGGGCTCGCGCGGGTCCCTGCTCAGGGCCACCGACGCGACGGGGCCGGCCGGCGCCTCGCCGCCGGCGCGCGCGATCAGCTCGTCGAGCGCGAGGGGGGCGGCGTCGGGCGCCGGGTCGGCGCGATAGCCGCGAATCGCCCACCGGTCGACCTGAGCCTCGTAGGTGAGGAGGACGCCCGTCGCCGCCATCAGCAGGACGGCGACGGCGGCGGTGACGCCGACCGCGAGGTGGATCCAGAAGATCGCCCTGCGCAGGGACATTGCCGGTCGGTCTCGGGACAGTGGACCGCCGCCGGGGTCGTGGGCCCGCCCCGCGCGAGGGGCGGCCGATGCCGGCCGCGCGGTGGCGGCGGTTCCACATCGGGCGCGACCGCGACCGCGACGACGCGCCGGGGAAGCGCCCGATGCCGTCGCAGGTTCTCGCGATTGCCCGGTGCGGCCACCGTCTCCTGCGGGTCGGCTCCCTGGTCGAGCCTCCGGGAGTCCGCGCCGTCTGCGGCAGCGGCTCCCGGCCCTGGAGGGGGTCGCGCGTGTTTCCTACGGGGCGCCGTCGGCGTCGGTCGCCTGATCGGAATCGGTCGCCTGGTCGGCGTCGGTCGCCTGGTCGGAATCGGTCGCGGGCGAGCCGGCGTCACCGGCCCCGTCAGAGTCGGTTCCCCCGGGGCAGGCCGCGGTCAGCGCCGCCGCCGCCGCGACCGAGCCGGCCGCGACCGCGCGTGAGAGAAACGAGCGGCGGTCGACGCGGACGGTGGTGATGTCCTCGTCGGTCAGCGTCATCGGCGATTCCGGCGCGTCGGCGCCGAGCTTCCCATCTGTCGGTTTCCGCATCACGTCTCTCCCGGAGGCTGTAAAATGAAAACGAGTCTCAGTATCGTAGTGGGGCCCGCGACGGCTGTCAACGGCTGATTTCGACGCCCTGGAACTCTTAATCCCGACCCTGCCGGGGCCGGCACGCCACGTCGCAACGCACGGAGCGCTCACATGAAGACGGACCACACCCACCGGGAGCCGGCCGTCGACCGCGACTGGTACGCCTGGCTCATCGATCCCCTGCCGCCCGCGGAGTTCGAGCGCGACTACTACGAGCAGCGGCTCCTGCACGTCCCCCGCGCGGCGCCGTCCTACTACACCGAGCTGCTCTCGGTGGCCGACCTCGACGTCGTGCTCGGCACCCACTCGGCCGGTCGCGGCGACATCAACCTGGTCCGGGGCGACGGGAGCGTCCCCTCCCGCGAGTACACGAACGACGCCGGCCGGGTGCATCCGCTCGAGGTCGCGAGGCTCTTCGACGACGGCGCGACCGTCGTCTTCAACCAGCTCCACAAGCGGGTGCCGGCCCTGGCGCGCCTCTGCGTCGCGCTCGGGCGGCGCTTCTCGTCGCGGGTCCAGACCAACGTGTACCTGACGCCGCCCGACGCGCAGGGGTTCGCCCCGCACTGGGACACCCACGACGTCTTCGTACTGCAGATCGGCGGCACCAAGCGCTGGACGATCTACGACACCAAGGTGAGGCTGCCCCTCCGGGGCCAGCGCTTCGAGCCGGGCACCCCGCCCGGCGACGTCAGCGACGAGTTCGAGCTCGGCCCCGGGAGCGCCGTCTACCTGCCGCGGGGCCTCATGCACTCGGCCCGCTCGACGGGCGAGTCGTCGCTGCACGTTACGCTCGGGCTCACCGCGTTCACCTGGGCCGAGTTCCTCGTCGAGAGCGTGACCGCGGCGGCGCTCGAGGAGGAATCGCTGCGCCGAAACCTCCCGCGGAGCTTCGCCGACGAGGGGTTCCCCGCCGGCGAGCGGCATCGCCTGCTCGGGGAGAAGCTGGCCCTCGTGCGGTCGCGGCTCGACCCCGAGGTCGTCTGGCGGCGCTTCTCGGACGAGGTGCTCGCCACGGACGTGCCGTTGTTCACCGACCTGCTCGGCCAGCGGCTCCGCCGCGACCGGCTGACGCCCGGCTCGCGGGTGCGGCGCCGGGCCGGGCTGATCACCGAGGCGGTGACCGAGGGAGAGACGTGCCTGCTCCGGTACTGCGGCCGCGAGCTGAGGCTGCCGGTCGCCGTCTGGCCGGCGCTGCGCTTCGCCACGACGGCCGGCGAGTTCGCGGTCGAGGACCTGCCCGACTGCCTGGATGCGGAGGGCAAGCTGACCCTGGTGGCGCGGCTGGTCAGGGAGGGGGTCCTCCAGCAGACCTCGGCCCCGCGCCTCCAGCCGGCCCGTTGATAACGACGGTCGAACGGTTCGGGTCGCGGTCGGACGTCGAGCGCTTCTTCGCGTCGTGCGACGAGCGGGAGGGTGCCGGCCCCGAGCCCGACCGGGAGCATCACCTCGCGGTCATCGGAGAATCCCGCGGCCGCGGCGCGCCCGCCGAATGACGTTCGTCGACACCAACGTCATCGTGTACTCGGTCGGCTGGCGCCCGTCCCGCCCCCGCGGAGGCCCCACAGGATGCCGAGTTGCGGCGGCAGGGCGAGCGCGAGGAAGGTGGCGTTGGGCTGGGTCGAGGCCGGCGCGATCTGCCAGAGCAGGCCGGCGAGCCCCAGGGCCGCGCCGGCGGCGGCGACGGCGCGGGCGCGCCCCCGCCAGGCCGCGCCGCGGGCCGAGAGCGGCAGGAGCACGGCGAGGCCGAGGTTCAGGGGATTGAAGAGGAAGAGGTTCTCGTTCCACCAGGTGAACGTGTGGTCGGTCGCCAGCAGAAGGACCAGGATGGTGCCGACCGCCCCCGCCGCGAGCGACCAGCCGGCGGCGAGGGCGAGCACGCTGCGGCGCAGCCCCGTCGAGGTCCGGACCCGGCGGGTTCCCGCCGCCGCGAACACGACCCCCATCAGGAGCCCCAGGGCCAGGTAGCGGCCGAGCCACGCCGGCGGCGCGGCGGGCTCCGGGGCGCGGCTCGACGTGTGCAGCACCTCCTCGGCCCGAACCAGGGGCCGCGTCTCTCCGTCCCGGGTGATGCGGACGGACCGGATGCGGTCGCGCAGCGACAGAGGCAGGAACAGCTCTTCCCACGCCGAGATCGGCCGGTCGGCGGGGGAGCCGAGCGCCAGATCGGCCCCGGTGTGGACGAGTGGATCGACCTGCGTGAGCCGTCGCGCGTGGTGCCGGTAGCTGAGGCCCGTCGCCTGCCCCTCGAACTCGCGCCGCAGGGCGCCGCCGAGCACCCGGTCGAGCAGGTCCCGGACCCGCGTCGAGCAGTTGTCGACGAAGTACTGGTAGATGAAGTCGCGGTTCTGCGGCAGGGCGTTCTCGTACGCGGCGTCGCTCAGCATGGCCTTCTCGGCCGGCGTGAGGTCCAGCTCCTGGAGGACCACCTCGCGGTCCGTCTCGCGGTAGAAGTCGAGCACGACGTCGGTGCGCTGGCGCGCCACCATGTAGAGCATGCGCCCCTGCAGGAAGCGCGCCATGAAGTCGGCCTGCCGGAAGTCGAAGATGCCCCAGTCGTAGGAATAGTCGCGGCCGGTGCGGGTGTCGAGCACGCGGAGGGCGTTGTGGCCGTAGTGCTCCCAGACCGCGTCGCCGGGACCTGCCGTCACCAGCCAGACCCGCAACTCGTCGCCGCGCTCGCGCGGCGCGGACGGCGCGCTCGCGGCGGGGCTCGCGGTGCCCTGGTCCTGGGCGCCGGGCCGGGCCTCGCCGGCCGCGGTCTGCGCCGCGCCGGGCAGCAGGAGCGCGGCCAGCAACAGTCGGGCGGCGGGTCCGGGCCGAGGGTGGCACGACCGGGCGGGGCGGCGGACCGGGAACAGGACGGGGCGCGGTGTCGTAGACATGCTCGGTTCATATAATCTCCCGGAGACGGTGTTTCCGCCGCCGGGGCCGGCGGCGGGGAGCCTCGCGGACCCTGGGAGGGTCGGCTGGCGTCGCCGTCGGAGACCGTTGCGCGACCTTGCGGTCGCGTTCGGAATTTCGCGGGCGCGAACTCCCGTGGCGACGATTCCCGGGAGGCAGTTGGGAGGAGACCATGCCGCATGCTTGTCGAGTGCTTCTGGCGGTGGGGTTGGGCGTGGTGTCCACCACCGCCGCGGCCCAGGAACGGACGTTCCGACAGACGATGGAGTTCCAGGCCGGCAGCCGGCTCGCGCTGGAGGCCGACCGGGGGAGCGTGCGGCTGACGTCGTGGGATCGGCCGTCGGCCGAGATCGTCGCCCGCATCGAGCCGCCTTCGGGCGTCGATGACGACTACGCGCGGGAGGCGGTCGACGGCACCGCCATCGAGGTGCGGGGCAACCGGCGCTCGGCCCGCGTCCGCACCGACTACCGCGGCGTGCCGCGGCGCGGGGGACTCTTCGGGAACCGCCGGCTGCCGCGCGTGCACTACGAGATCCGCGTCCCGCGGGAGCTGGACCTCGACCTCGACGTCGACCGGGCGGCGACGACCCTCGAGGGATTCGAGGGGCGGCTGCTGCTCAACCTCGATCGGAGCGACCTCGAGCTCCGGGACGTCGACGGGGCCCTGACGCTCCGGTTCGACCGGGGGAGGTTCCGGGCGAGCGGGCTCACGGGGTCGATCTCCATCGGTCTCGACCGTGCCCGGGAGGTCGTGCTGGACGGGGTGCGGGGCGATCTGCGGCTGGACGCCGACCGTAGCGACGTGCTGCTGCGTGACCTCTCGGTCGAGGGCGACTCGGCGGTGGAGATGGACCGGGGCGACCTCGACGTCGAGCTCGCCGTCGGCGGCGGGGTGACCGTCGACGTTTCCACCACCCGCCGGTCCGGCTTCTCGAGCGACCTGCCGGCGACCTTCGAGTCGCGCGACGGCGACTACCGCGGCGACGTCAACGGCGGCGGCCCGGTGCTGCGCATCGAGGCCGACCGGGGCGCGGTCCGCCTGCGGATGCGCCAAGACTGATGCTTCACGCCGCCGGAGGCCTGCGCCGGCGGGGGCGCGGGCGCGCCACGTGGCCGTCGCCGGCGTCCCGGTAGCCGAGGGCCTCGACGACCGGCCGGATGTCGGCACGGGGGCAGGAGAGCCGCCGGCGCACCGGTTCGGCGGGATCGAACCGGCCGTGCCGGGCGAGGCGCCGGAGGTCGCGGGCGAGCCGTTCGAGGACGTCGGCGCGGACGGCGCGGACGCCGGCCAACGGGAAGCCGACCGCGGCGTAGAGGGCGGCCGGCCGGTCCGGCTCCGCCGGCACCGACACCGCCGAGGGCGAAGGGTGGACCGCCTCGGCCTCCGCGCCCCAGAACGCGGCCGCCAGCGCCGTCCGTCGCGCAACCGGTCCCGCCTTCAACGCCTCCCGCAGATAGACCACGTGCAGTCCGAGACGGATGCCCGCGTGCTCGAGGAGCCGGCGCTCGGCCGGGGTCAGCGCCTGAAGCTGGGCGCGGGCGTCGCGGGCGAGGACGGTGCCCAGGCCCTGCTCGAGCTGGTAGACGACACCCCGCCCCGCCGCTCCCAGCTCTTCGAGGCGATCGCTGCGCAGCGGCGCCAGGACCTCGCCCGCGAGGTCGCGGGCCGCCGCCGTCAGGCGCCTCTCGACGCGGCGGCGGAGCCCCCGGGAGGGGGTCACGCCGTCCGACAGCACCACGTTCGGACGGAGGAGGTCGGCCCCCCGCACCAGGCGCCCGACGAGCTGCCCCGCAAAGCGGATGCGCGCCCCCGGGTCGATCTCGATGCGCTCGTGCTGTGCGTCGATGAGCTGCTCGAGCCACTCCGCGGGCCGCGCGGACGCGGGGGAGGCCTCGGGCACGAGCCGGGCGAGGACCGCGAACGGGCCGGCGTCGCGGAGCCCCGCGTCGTCGCGGGGTCGGGTCTCCCGGGGGGCGTTTCGGCGCGGGTCGACGAATCGCTCCACGAGGCGCTCGTGCAGGGCGTCGCTCAGCCGGTCCTCGATGGCCCGCGTGCGCGCCTGCCAGTGGCCGGGGTCGGCGACCCAGGCGGGGCGGTGGGCGATGTACGTCCAGGTGCGGATGAACGCGAGCCGCGTCAGCAGGTCGTCGGCGTCCCCGCCGGTCTGGTCGAGGCGGCCGATGCGCTCCGCGAGCCAGTCCGCGGAGAGCCGGCCCGACGATCCGGTCAACTGGCGGAAGACGTCGCCGAGCAGCGCCGCGTGGTCCTCCAGCACGAGCTGCCGGTAGTCGGGAATCTGGCACACGTCCCAGAGGAGCCGGACCCCCGGCTCGTCCCGCGCGCGGTCGCGGACGACGGGGTCGAGGGCGAGGCCGCACAGGGCGTCGCGGTCGGCGCCGCGCGTGGCCAGACGCAGGCCGGGCCGGCCCGGCCGCTGGTGGAGCGACGCGATGAGGGCGTCGAGGCCCGAGAAGTCGAGCTCGCGGCTGCGCCACATCACGCTCCGGGCGGCGGGAAAGCGGTGGTTCTCGACGGCGCTGACCACGCGCGGGGCCAGGTCGTCCATCGGCGCGAGGACGCCGAACGTGCCGTCGTTGAGGTGGCGGCCGGCGCGGCCCGCGATCTGGCCCAGCTCGACGAGGTCGAGGTTGCGGCTCGTGCGGCCGTCGAACTTGGTGAGCTCCGCGAAGGCGACGTGGTCGACGTCGAGGTTCAGCCCCATGCCGATGGCGTCGGTGGCCACGAGGTAGTCGACCTCGCCGCTCTGGTAGAGGGCGACCTGGGCGTTGCGCGCGCGGGGGGACAGGGCGCCGAGCACCACGGCGGCGCCGCCGCGGCGCGCCCGCAACCGCTCCGCGAGGTCGTAGACCCGGGCCATCGAGAAGGCGACGACGGCGGTGCGCGGCGGCAGCCCGCCCACCTTGAGGCGGCCCCGGTGGCGCAGGGTCGAGAGCCGGGTGTGGCCGCGGACGGCGATGTCGGGGACCAGCGCGGTCACCATTCCCCGCACCGTGTTCGAGCCCAGGAACCAGGTCTCGCGCCGGCCCCGGGCGTGCAGCAGCCGGTCGGTGAAGACGTGCCCCCGCTCGGGGTGGACGGCGAGCTGAATCTCGTCGACGGCGAGGAAGTCGACGGTCCGGTCGAGGGGCATCGCCTCGACCGTGCACACCCAGTAGCGGGGGGCGGCCGGCACCCGCTTCTCCTCCCCGGTGACCAGCGCCACCGCCTGCTCGCCGGCCCGCACCGTCAGGGTGTCGTAGACCTCCCGGGCGAGGAGGCGCAGGGGGAGCCCGATCATGCCGGTGCGATGCTCCAGCAGCCGCTCGACGGCGCGGTGGGTCTTGCCGGTGTTGGTCGGGCCGAGCAGGGCGACCAGCGGCGGGCCCGACGGAGGAGGTTGGACAGGCACGGCGATGCCGTTCTCGAGGCCCCGGCAGCCGCGACTCCGGGGCCGGCCGCCCGGGTGGCGGCGGCCGCCCCCGCCGGGGCGCGGCCCGCGCGCCAATCGGCGCCTGACGGTTCCCCTCGACGCGCGACCAGCCCTTCGGGATGCCGCGCCCGCGCCGCCGCGCGGGCTCTTGGCGTCGAGAGCCGGGCGGGGACTCCGGGGTGGTTTTACCACGGACCGTCGACGCTCTCGAATTTGCTAGAATAGCGAGCTACGCGCCGGGCTCGTCCGCCTGCCCGGCTCGCTGCTTCCAAGTACCTCCATCGCATGAGATTACGTGCTTCCACCGCCCGGCGCGCCCGTTCGGTCACCGCGGGCCTCGCGCTGCTCTGCGTGCCGGTGGCGGTCCCGGGCGCGGCGCAGCCGCCCGTCGCCGCCGTCGTGCCGTTCACCAACGTCAGCCGGCAGCCTGCCGACGACTGGATCGGGGCGGGGATAGCCGACACCGTCGCGGCCGACGTGCAGCGGGTCGGGATGTCCGTCGTGGGCTGGGGCGGGGGCGCCTGGTCCGGCGCCGCGCCGGGAGCGGCCGGGGCCCGCGGGGCGGGCGCGATGGCCGCCTGGCACGACCGGGGCGTGAGCTGGCTCGTCGACGGCACGTTGCAGCGGGTCGGCGACCGCCTCCGCGTGACGACCCGGGTCGTCGACGTGGCGTCGGGCGCCGTCGCGTTCAGCACGCGGGTCGACGGCACGTGGCAGGACCTGTTCGAGACGCAGGACCGGGTCGCCGCCGCCGTCACGGACTGGTTGGCGTCGCGGTCCGCGTCGTCGTACCCTGCCGCGCCGCGGTTCTCCCGGGTCGCCCCCGCGCCCGAGGCGTTCGCCGCCCGGCGTCCGAACGCAGGGGCGCCGGCCGAGACCGATGCCGCTCCGGCCGAGGCCGCGCCGGGCGGCCGGGTCGAGCCGGGGCCGCGCACGACGCCGGCGCCGCGCAACCCGCCGGGCTCGTTTCCTGCCGCCGGTCGAGTCTCGGCCGGGGTCGGCGTCGATCCCTTCTCCGGGGGCGGGAGGGACGGATCGGGGAACGGGGTGACGGGCGCCATCGCCATGCCCGGCGCGGACCGCGCGCGTCCGCCGAGGACCGGCGATGCGCCGCCGCCGCGGCGGTCCGCCGGGGGCGGGTTCGCGCCCGGCCTCCTCGAGCGGCCGACGGTGGCGGTGTCGCGGACCGCCAGCCCCCCGGAGATCGACGGCCGGCTCGACGACTCGGTGTGGGAGACCGCGACTCACGTCACCGACTTCGTGCAGATCGCGCCGGTGGAGGGGGCGCCCGGCTCCGAGGACACCGAGGTGTGGATGGCCTACGACAGCGACCATCTGTACTTCGCCTTCTACGCCCATTACTCGAACCCCGGCATCATGCGGGTCAACCGCGCCGACCGCGAGGAGATTCGCGGCGACGACCGCATGTCGGTCCTGTTCGATCCGTTCCTCGACCAGCAGCGGGCCTACCAGTTCGAGGTCAACGGCTACGGCGTGCAGTCCGACTCGATCGTCAACGCCGACGGCAGCACCGGCTTCTCGCGCTCCAGCTCGAGCTCGTCGGCGCGTCGCGGCGGGGGCGGCGGCTCGCGCGGGCGCAGCAGCAGCAGCGTGTCCGGGCAGTTCGGCATCCGCGGCGACGATTCGTGGAATGCGCTGTTCGACACCGCCGGCCGCATCGTCGACGACGGCTGGGTCGCGGAGATGCGGATTCCGTTCAAGAGCCTCCGCTATCCGTCCCGCGGGGCCGGGGTGGGTCACCGGTGGGGGTTCCAGATCACCCGCATCATCCGGGGCAAGTCCGAGGCGCAGTCCTGGTCGCCGATCTCCCGCGGGGTGGCCGGGCAGATCACCCAGTTCGGCCAGCTCGAGGGGCTGTCGGACCTGTCGGCGAGCCGGAACCTCGAGTTTCTGCCCGAGGTCACGGGATTCCGGACGGGGTCGCTCGACACCTCGAACGGCGTGTTCACCGACGCCGATCCGGAAGGCGCGTTCGGACTCGGCGTCAAGTACGGCATCACCCCCAACCTCACCGCCGACTTCACCTACAACCCCGACTTCTCGCAGATCGAGTCGGACCGCCCGCAGGTGGAGACCAACCAGCGGTTCGCGCTGTTCTACCCCGAGCAGCGCCCGTTCTTCCTCGAGGGGCAGGAGATCTTCCAGACCGCGACGCCGCTGACCCTGGTCCACACCCGCACGATCATCGACCCCCAGTTCGGCGGCAAGCTCACCGGGAAGGTCGGCCGATCCACCGTCGGGGTCCTGGTGGCCGACGACGAGGTGGCGGGACTCCTGGCGGATCCGGCGGATGCGCGGGCCGGGACAGCGTCCCAGACGGTGGTCGGCCGCGCCCGCTACGATCTGTACACCGAATCCTACGTCGGCGGCATCATGACCGCCCGGGAGTTCGGGGAGGACTACAACCGGGTGGCGGGCGTGGACGGCCGCTTCCGGCTCGGCCGGAACCACCGTGTCAACTTCCTGGCCATGGAATCGGACACGGTGGACGGGGAGATGGGGGCCCTGTCGGGGCCGGCCGTCGAGGCCGACTTCTCGCGCGAGGGCCGCAACCTCAGCTACAGCGCCGCCTACAGCAGCATCGATCCGGAGTTCCGGACCCTGACCGGGTTCCTTCCCCGCGTCGACCTGCGTCAGACGAGCGGCAACATCGGCTACCGCTGGTGGCCCGAGTCGTCGATCCTGACCTGGGGGCCGTCGGTGACCTACCTCCGGCTCTACGACCACGCCGGGGTGCTGCAGGACGAGCAGATCCAGGGCATGGCGAGCTTCTCGTTCACGAACAACATCTCGTTCACGGGAATGGTGAACCACGACCTCGAGCGGTTCCAGGAGGTCGACTTCAAGAAGACCGGCTACGGGTTCTTCAGCGGCATCAGCTCGCGGCTGTTCTCGCTGTTCGGCGGCTACAACTGGGGCCACGGCATCCTCTACGACGAGGTCAATCCATACCGCGGGCAGTCGGTATCGGGGAACGTGAACTTCCGCGTTCAGCCGACCCCGCGGCTGCGCACCGAGCTCCGGACCGTGTTCAGCAGCTTCGTCAACCCCTTCGACGGCGCCGAGATCTACGACGTGAAGATCCTCCGGGGGCGGACGACGTACCAGTTCACCGACCGGCTGCTGCTGCGCCACATCCTGGAGCACAACACCTGGGACCTGACCCTCGGCAACAACGTGCTGATGACCTACCGCATCAACGCCGGCACGGTCCTCTTCCTGGGCTACGACGACCGTTTCCGGGACGGCATGAAGATCGACAGCGTGCTCTTCCCGATGATGGCGTACCAGCGGACCAACCGGGCGTTCTTCGGCAAGGTCTCCTACCTGTTCCGCTACTAGGCTGGAAGCCGTGGCGGAACCCGTGTTCAGGCGCCCGTGGTCGAGTCTCTTGTCGCACCGAGACCGGCGGCGTGCCGGCGGACTGCAAGGCGTCGCCCTCGAGAGCCGATGACTGGTATTGCGTCGAACCCCCGCCTCACCATCCGCGGCCTCACCGCGCGTCCGGTCCTGCTGCCCCTCGATCGCCCGGTCGTCGCGCGCATCGCCACCATCCGCGAGTGGCCGATGGTGCTCATCGATCTCGAGACCGAGGAGGGCGTCGTCGGCCGCAGCTACCTGGAGCCGTACATCCCGAAGGCGATGCGCTACCTGGTGCCCGCCCTCGACGACCTCGGCGAGCTCTTGCGGGGCCGGGCGGTGGCCCCCTTGGACCTCTACCAGACGAGCCGCAAGTCGCTGCACTTCGTCGGCTACGAGGGGCTGTCGGCGATCGCCGTGTCCGCGGTGGACATGGCCGCGTGGGACGCCCTGGCGAAGGCCGCCGGCCAGCCCCTGTGCGGGCTGCTGGGCGGCTCGGTCGCCCCCGTGCGGGCCTACAACAGCAACGGGCTGTGGCTGCACGAGCCCGCGGCGGTGGCCGAGGAGGCGGTCGCCTTGCGCGAGGAGGGCGGCTTCGAGGGCCTGAAGCTGCGCATGGGCCGCGCGCGCTTCCGCGACGACCTCGCGGCCCTCGAGGCGGTGCGGCAGGCGGTCGGCCCCGACATGCACCTGATGGTCGACTTCAACCAGGGGCTCGACCTCGCCGAGGCCCTCGAGCGCTGCCACGCCCTCGACGGCCACGGGCTGACGTGGATCGAGGAGCCGGTGGTGTACGACGACCTCGACGGCTACCGGCGCCTCGCGGCCGAGCTCGACACCCCGATACAGATCGGCGAGAACTTCTACGGCCCGCGCTCGCTCCACCGCGCCCTCCAGGCGCAGGCGTGCGACTACGTGATGCCCGACTTCATGCGCATCGGCGGGGTGACGGGCTGGATGCAGGCGGCGGCCATCGCGTCGGCGGCGGGAGTGCCGGTGTCCACCCACCTGTATCCCGAGGTGGCCGCCCACGTGATGCGGGTGACCGACACCGCGCACTGGCTCGAGTGGCAGAGCTGGGCCGACCCGGTACTGCAGCGGCCCTACGCGGTGGAGGGCGGGGAGCTGCATATTCCCGACACCCCCGGGGTCGGGCTCGAGTGGGACGAGGCGGCGGTGGCGGCGCACCGCGCGTAAGCGGTTGCAGGCGGAAGCGCGGTAGAGGGATACTATCGGGTCCGATTCGAATGCGGTCGGCCCGTGTCTTCGAAGGAGAGTCTGCGATGAGCGCCATGCGTGTTTCGGGACTTCTGGTCGCCGGTGTCGTCGGTTTCCTGCTCATGGCCCCGGCCGCCGCGAGCGCCCAGTCGGCGCCTGGGGCGGGGTCGGACGCCGAGGTCACCTTCGCGCGGGACATCGCGCCGATCCTCCAGCAAAGCTGCCAGCAGTGCCACCGGCCCGCGTCGGTGGCCCCGATGTCGCTGCTCACCTACGCCGAGGTGCGGCCCTACGCGCGGGCCATCAAGACCCGGACCGCCCTGCGCAACAAGCGCGGCGCGATGCCCCCGTGGTTCCTCGAGCGCGACATCGGCATCCAGCACTACAAGAACGACATCTCGCTGAGCGAGGACGAGATCGAGCTGATCGGCCGCTGGGTCGACGCCGGCGCGCCCCTCGGCGACCCCGCCGACATGCCGCCCCCCCTCGACTTCGGCGACGAGAGCGAGTGGGAGATCGGCGAGCCGGACCTGGTTCTGGAGTCGCCGGTGGTCACCGTGCCCGCCGCCGCCCCCGACAAGTGGACCAACCTCGGCACCATTCCCACCGGGCTCACCGAGGACCGCTACGTGGCCGCGGTCGAGGTGAAGGAGTTCAACGACATCCCGCCCGACGGGACCGGCGACACCGTGGGCGGGCGCTACGTGTTCCACCACATGACCTACGGGGCGGTGGTCCCCGAGGGGGCGGACCCCGCCGACGCCACCCGGTTCCCCGTCCACGAGGTGGGGCGGAACGCCGACATCTTCCCCGTCAACGCGGGGCGGCTGCTCAAGGCGGGCTCGTCGCTCGAGCTCGAGACGGCGCACCTGCACTCGAACGGGCGGGAGACGAAGTCGCACCTGAAGTTCGCGTTCAAGCTGCACCCGAAGGGCTACGAGCCGGAGATCCGCCATGCGCGGACCCTGGTCGGGAACGGCGTCGACATCGACATCAAGCCGAACCAGACCTCGCAGGAGCTGCACGCCTACCGGGTGCTCGACGAGCACACGCGCATCGTCTCGTTCGAGCCCCACCAGCACGCGCCGGGCACCCGCATGTGCCTGGAGGCGATCTGGGGCCACAACATCGAGACCCTCGCCTGCGTCGGCTACGACCACAACTGGGTCAAGCAGTACATCTTCGACGACGACTACGCCCCGCTGCTGCCGAAGGGCACGATCGTGCACATCATCGGCTGGCTCGACACCACGGTGGCCAACCGCAACGTGGCCGACCCCCGCAACTGGTCGGGCGGCGGGCGCCGCTCGGTGGCCAACATGTTCATCGACCTCGGCGAGGCCCTCGAGCTGACCGACGAGCAGTTCGAGCGCGAGATGGCGGAGCGCCGCGAGCGGCTGGGCCTGCAGCTCGGGGATCACCTCATCGGCTGCCCGCTGTGCATGGCGGACTTCCCGTCGCAGCAGGTGCAGGTGGACGAGGGCAACGACCAGCCATGAGGATGATCGGGCGGCGATTCGTCCGGGCGGTCGCGGTCCTGGCGCTGCTGGCCCTCGCCGCGGCCGCGACCGCGCAGACCCGTTTCACCTACTCCCGGGGGCAGAGCGTGTCGCCCGCCTACGAGGGGTGGTGGCCGAACGAGGACGGCACCTTCCGGCTGTTCTTCGGCTACATGAACTCGAACTGGGAGGAAGAGCTCGACGTGCCGATCGGGCCCGACAACCACATCGAGCCCGGGGGGCCGGACCGGGGGCAGCCGACCCACTTCTACCCCCGCCGCAACATGTTCCTCTTCACGGTCGACGTGCCGGCCGACTTCGGGGAGCAGGAGGTGGTGTGGACCCTGACCACCAACGGCCGGACCGAGCGTGCCTACGGCTCGCTACGCACCGACTACCTGCTCGACGCGCAGACCATCGCGACGGAGATGGGCGCCAACTTCGGCCGGGTCCGCGACGAGTGGCGGGAGAACGAGTTCCCGGAGCTGAGCCTCGGGGTGGACCAGCCGCGGACGGTGCGGGCCGGGCAGCCGCTGACCCTGGTCGCGTTCACGAGCGACGACGGGATTCCGTCCGGCAGCTACACGCCGCCGGCGGTGGAGCCGGGCAGGCCGCACCCCGCCTACCGGGCGGTTCAGCAGATCGTGCCGGGCAACCCGCCCGGGCTGCGGTTCTCGTGGATCGTCTACCGCGGCGACGCGTCGAAGGTGAGCTTCAGCCCACGGCAGTTGAAGACCTGGCAGGACACCCGGGTCTACTCGTACTCGTCGTGGTCGCCGCCCTACATCATGCCCGAGGTGCCCGAGGACGGGCGCTGGGAGGTGTACGCGACCTTCGACGAGCCCGGCACCTACGTGCTGCGGGCGATGGCCGGGGACGGGGCGCTGACGACGAGCGAGAACGTGACGATCACGGTCACCCCTTGACCGGCGTCACGAGTGCCGGGGGTCAGGGGCTGCCTCGTGGCAGCAGACGGGGCGCTGGAGACGAGCGAGAACGTGGCGATCACCGTCGCCCCGTGACCGGCGTCGCGATTTCCGGGGGTCAGGGGCTGCCCCGCGCCAGCGGTGCGGACCGGGTTGGTTGGTGCGGCGGCGCCGCGAGACGGCAGCGCCGCGAGGTGCAGGGCTGTAGCCGGCGAAGGTCGGGCTGCGACGCGGAGAGTGACGGCGCGGGCGTCGGCCGGGCCGCCTTCCGGCGCGGACGCGGTCCGTATCGGTGGTAACGAACAGGAGACAGACGACGATGACGAAGTGGCAGAGCGCGCGGGCCGGAGCCGTGCTGACGGCGTTGCTGGTCGCCGGTCCGGCGGCGGCGCAGGAGGTCTCGCGCGCGTTCGACGGGAATCCCGATCTGAACGGGGTCTGGCAGGCCATCGGCACCGCGCACTGGGACCTCCAGGACCACCCGGCGAGCGCGGGGCCGCCGGACACGGGCGCCATCGGGGCGATTCCGCCCGGCCAGGGCGTGGTCGTGGGCAACGAGATCCCCTACCGCCCCGACGCCCTCGCGCAGAAGCAGCAGAACTTCGAGAACCGGTGGACCGAGGATCCGGAGGTGAGGTGCTTCATGCCGGGGGTGCCGCGGGCCACCTATCTGCCGTACCCGTTCCGGATCATCCAGGGCGACCGTAAGATCATGTTCGTGTACGGGTTCACCGATGCGAACCGGACCGTGCACATGGACCAGGAGAACCCCGAGCCGCCGCCCCTCGACACGTGGATGGGCCGGTCGCACGGGCACTGGGAGGGCGACACCCTCGTCGTCGACGCCCAGGGCTTCAACGGCGAGGCGTGGTTCGACCGCGCGGGCAACTACGCGAGCAACGGCCTGCGCGTGACGGAGCGCTATACGCCGATGGGGCCGAACGCCATCCTGTACGAAGCGACCATCGAGGACCCCAACGTCTTCACCCGACCCTGGACCATCGAGATGCCGCTGTACCGGCGCCTCGAGGCGAACGCGCAGGTGCTGGAGTACAAGTGCGTCGAGTTCTCGGAGGACCTGGTTTACGGGCACCTGCGCAGGGTGCCCACCCGCTGACCGCCGGCGCATCCCCGGGAGCCCGCCGCGAGAACGCGGGGCTCCCGCCACGGGCTCCGAGCTGTTGAAGAGAGGCAACGCACGATGAACCGGACCAGAAACGTCTTGCTCGCCGCGGCCGCCGCCGCGCTCGTCGCACCGGCCCCGGCCCTCGCCGCCGACTACCACCACGTGCAACTGACGACGTCGAACGCCACCGAGGCGGTGGGCTGGTACACGCGCTACCTCGACTGCGAGCCCGTCGCCGACCGCGACGACGCGGTCCTCTGCGGCGGCGCCGAGCTGGTGTTCGACTCGCGCCCGACCCTCGGCAGCAGCCAGCGGACGGGCATCGACCACATCTCGTTCTCCTACCGCGACCTGACCGCGAAGATGGGCGAGCTCGAGGCCGTCGGCGTGCGCGGCTCCGGTGTGCGGCTGCAGCGCTTCGCCGATGGGTCGACCCTGCGCGACGTGCCCGGGTTGTACCAGCACGGCTACATCTTCGACCCGTGGGGCACCCGCATCGAGCTCGTCGAGGACGCCGACACCCTCGGGTTCCACCACATCCACCTGAGCGCCACCGATCCGGCGGCCACCCTCGCGTGGTACCAGCAGCGGTTCGGGGGCGAGAGCGCCCGGCTGCGCGACCAGATGGACGGCGTGCGCATGGGCGACGTCTGGCTCTTCGCGATGGAGGCCGAGGCGCCGCCGGCGCCGACGGCGGGCCGCTCCATCGACCACATCGCGTTCGCGGTGCCCGAGATGGACGCGGCCGCGGCCGAGCTGCGGGCCGACGGCGTCGCGTTCCTGAGCGAGCCGGCGGTGCCCGAGGGCGGCCGCACCGCCGCCCGGCAGGCGTTCGTCAGCGGCCCCGACAACGTCCGCGTGGCCGTCGTCGAGGAGGGCTTCGCGGGGGTCGACGTCGCGTTCGACGCGCCGGTCGACATCACCACCGAGCTGCGGGAGTACACCGTGCCCCGCACCCCGTGGGGCGTGCCCGACTTCCAGGGCGTCTGGACCGGCGACGCCGCCCACGGCATTCCGCTGCAGCGGCCCGAGGACCTCGCCGAGACCGAGGTGCTGACGGCCGAGCAGGCGGCGGCGCGGCGCGAGCGCGGGACCCTCGGCAGCATCTGGGGCTACGAGTCGGAGTGGCGCGACACCACCCTCGGCTACGTGCGGTCGGCGCCGTCGCGGCAGGTGGCGATGGTCATCGACCCGCCCGACGGCCGCATTCCGCCCCGCACCCCCGAGGGCGAGCGGCTGCTCGCCGCGGCCCGGGCCGCCCGCGTGTCCGTCGCCGCGGGCCCCGAGGACCTCAGCTCGTGGGTGCGCTGCATCACCCGCAGCCTCGTCCCCACCCCGGGCGTCTACAACAACGGGATGCAGATCGTGCAGGGGCCGAACCACGTCGCGCTGCAGCGCGAGATGATCCACGAGACCCGCGTCGTCCCCACCGACGACAGTCCGCACGTCGGGGACGACATCACGTCGTGGCTGGGCGACGCCCGGGGCCGCTGGGAGGGCGACACGCTGGTCGTCGAGATCCGCAACTTCAACGGCAAGGCGCCGTACCAGGGGTCGAGCGACGCGTTGACGATGACCGAGCGGTACACCCGCACCGGTCCCGACACGCTGGAGTACCAGTTCACCATCGACGACCCCGTGGTGTGGACCCGGCCGTGGACGGGCATGTTCACGTATGTCAGGGACGACTCGCAGTACGAGCTCGTCGAGTACGCGTGCCACGAGGGCAACTACGGGATGACCAACATCCTGAGCGGCGCGCGTGCGCGCGACGCGGAGGCGGCGGGCGACGGGCGGTAGATCGAGAGCGATCGCACGATCGCCTGCGACCGATGGAACGACACAGTGACAGTCCGGTGGGACATTTCAGGAGCGAGGTGGGGCAATGCGAAAGAACGTAGTCATGGTGGCCGTGGTCGTCGGGATCAGCCTGCTCGCGGCGACCGCCCAGGTCGTGGCGCATCACGCTTTCGCGGCCGAGTTCGACGCCAACCGGCCGGTCCGGCTGCAGGGCACGATCACCCGGATGGAGTGGATCAACCCGCACTCGTGGATGCACCTCGAGGTGACCAACGAGGACGGCACCGTCGAGAACTGGATGATCGAGGCGGGCCCCCCGGGAGCCCTGGTGCGCCGCGGGTGGCGGAAGGACTCCGTGATGCCCGGCACCGAAGTGATGGTGGAGGGTTATCAGGCCATCGACGGCGCCTTCCGGGCCAACGGCCGTGACGTGACGTTCCCCGACGGCCGCCGGCTGTTCGCGGGGTCGTCCGGCACCGGCGCCCCGCTCGACGGGCGCGATCCGACCGAGCCGCGCCGGTAGGCGGCTCGAGCAACATCTTTCGACCGGTCGACGGGCCGGGCGACCCCTGTGCGGGGTGCCGGCCGCCGACCGGTTTGCGCGCGGTGCTCGCGGGTCTGGAGGCCGGCTGAGGGCGGCCGACTGCCCGCGAGTCAGAGTTGCGCGTCGACGGTCGTCTCGCCCCACCGGACGTCGGCGGCCGACCGCGAGCACGCCGTTGCCTACGCGCCTGCGCCAGTTCACGGGTCGCCCGCATGCGCATCCAGTGGTCGGCTGTTCCCCAGCCGGTGCCTTCGAGCCCCCGGGCCATTTTCGCGGACACGGGACACCTGCCGTTGTCCTCGGAAGTCCGTGCTGCAACGCGCGGTGGTCTGCGCTTGGCGCCCGAGCAGTCTTCGCCCCCGCGTTGCACCGAGCGCGGCAAGGGGTTCCGCCACGGGCTCCTGGTGCTCGTCGCCGCGGTCCTGGCGGTGGCGGTGGCCGCCGGCGCGCAGCCTCGGCCGGCCGCACCTCTTCCTCCGGGGGCGCCTGCGCCTCCCGGCGCACCGCGCCCCAACGTCGTCCTCTTCCTGGTCGACGACCTCGGCTACGAGGCCCTCGGCGCCTACGGCGGCGTCTCCTACGACACGCCGCGGCTCGACCGGCTCGCCGACTCGGGCATGCGGTTCACCCACGCCTACGCCCAGCCCCTGTGCTCGCCGTCCCGGGTCAAGATCATGACCGGGCGCTACAACCGCCGGAACTACACCGAGTGGGGCGTCCTCCCGCCGGGCGAGATCACCTTCGCCAACCTGCTGCGCGACGCCGGCTACGCGACCTTCGCCGCCGGGAAGTGGCAGCTCACGGGGCACGAGCTGCTGTGGCCCGTGGACGAGCCCTGCTGCCTGGGGGCGGGCCAGACGCCGGAGGAGGCGGGGTTCGACGACTACCTGCTCTGGTACCTCCACGGCAAGGGCCGGCGCTATGCCGATCCTCAACTGTGGAACCGGGACGGCGGCGCGGTCGTGGCCGGC
The DNA here is from genome assembly GCA_965207675.1 of Vicinamibacterales bacterium. Classification (GTDB taxonomy): domain Bacteria; phylum Acidobacteriota; class Vicinamibacteria; order Vicinamibacterales; family UBA8438; genus JAJEEA01. The sequence continues at coordinate 309,922 of CBDBMY010000008.1, read as the reverse complement.
GGCTACGGCCCCGATCTCCTCGCCGACTTCGTCCTCGAGAAGATCGCCAGGCAGGCGGCAGAGCGGCCGGAGCAGCCGTTCCTGGCCTACTTCCCGATGGTGCTGACGCATGCGCCGTTCGAGCCGACCCCGGCCAGCCCGGCGTGGAGCGTCGACCGCCGCGCCCGCGACCCCGCGCACTTCGCCGACATGGTGGCCCACGTCGACGCCGTCGTCGGGCGCATCGTCGGGGCCCTCGACCGCCTCGGCATCCGGGACGAGACGCTGGTCCTGTTCACCGCCGACAACGGCACCCCCCGGCAGATCACGAGCCGCATGGCCGACGGCCGCACCGTGCGCGGCGGCAAGGGCCGCACCACCGACGCTGGTACCCGGGTGCCGTTCATCGCCTCGTGGCCGGGCACGATCGAGGCGGGCGCCGTCTCGGACGCCCTCATCGACCTCTCCGATTTCCTGCCCTCCCTCGCCGAGCTCGCCGGGGTGCCCCTGCCCGGCGACCGCGTCATCGACGGCCGCAGCTTCGTCCCCGTCCTCCGCGGCGAGCTGGACACGGCGCGCGATTGGGTCTTTACCGACTTCCGGCCGCGCTTCCCGCGCTTCTCCGATGCCGCGTTCGTCCAGGACCGCCGCTTCAAGCTGTACGAGGACGGCCGGTTCTTCGACGTCGCGGCCGACGTGCAGGAGCGGCATCCGCTGCCGGTGGAAGTGCTCGACGGCGAAGCGGCGACCGCGCGGGCCGCGCTGCAGGCGGTGCTCGACCGGCTGGCGCAGTAGCGGCCGGGGTGGCCGTCGGGCTCGCCGCCGGTGAGCTCGCTCCGCCACCGGGGCTCCGAACGCTCGCTTCGAATCGCCGCGACCGTCTGCCCTACCCCGCCAGGTCGAATCCCCCGGCGCGCCGCAGGGCGCGGTCGAAGGTATACGTCGTAGACGCTCCCGCTCGCGCCGCCGAGGCGCCGATCAGGTAGTCGGAGAAGTCCCCGTTGCCCGCCTCGTAGTCGCGCAGCGCGCCGGCGACGGCGCCGCGGTCCAGGAACGCGAAGGCTCTCGTGTCCAGCAGGCGCCGCAACGTCCGGACGATCTCGGGCTTCGACACGCCGTAGACCGCGCCCAGCACCCATTCCAGCTCGCACAGGACGATATCCGGCAGCAGCACCGGGTCGGATCGGGACACGGCGCGGTCGAGCAGGGCCTGCGCCTGCCGGGCCTGTCGCGGCTCGTCGTTCAGCAGCAGGCGCAACAGAACGTTGGTGTCGAAGGCAATCACCGGACCGTGTACTTCCGCGCCGCGCGCCGGCGAAGCGCCGCGCGAACCCGCTCGTCATCGACCGGGCCGTCCTTGGCGTATTCCGAGAGCATGCCTCGGAGCGGACGCGACTCGGGCGGGACCCGACTGACCCGCAGGCGGCCGTCCTCTTCGAGCTCGAACGCGAGGCGGTCACCGGTCTCGATAGCCAGCAGGTTCCGGACCTGTTTCGGGATCGTGATCTGACCCTTGCTGGTGACCTTGGCGGTGTTCATGTCGTTGCCTTACGGAAGCGCGTGGACTTTGGAAATCGTAAGGCGATTCGCCCGCTTGCGTCAATCCGTTCGCCATCGCGGCTGCCGTTGCGAAAAGAGACGCCGGCCGCATTGAGCGCACCGGCCAGTTCAAGCGCGATTACCGGTGCTGTCAGCGGGCAGGAGCCCGGCGTCAGCGCTCCGAGTACCGGGTCAGATGGTCGACGAGCAGCGACGACATCGCCTCGGGCGCGAGGTCGGGAATCCAGTGGCTGACGCCCTCCAGCACCTCGAAGCGGTACGGTCCCTCGACGTACTCCTCCGTCAGTAGCGCGCCGTCTATGCACAGCGCGGTGTCGCCGTCGCTCCAGGTGAACATCGTCGGCACCTCGACGGGGCCGACGGCGCCGCCCTGCAGGTTGCGGTCGGCGACGTTGGCGCGGTACCAGTTCAGGGCCGCGCCGAGGGCCGGCTTCGTGCCGAGCACCCGCACGTACTCCTCGACCGCGTCGGCGTCGATGCCGGCGAAGACGCCCCGCAGCAGGGCGTGATCGTTGGCGAGGAACGCGTCCTCGGAGTCGGGCTGCACGAACACGTCGAAGTAGGACGACGCGGCGACCTGGCACGAGTCGGGGTCGTTCAGGACCCGCGCGAAGGCGTCGGGGTGGGGCACCGACACCGGGTTCGCGGTGATGACGCGGTCGCGCGCCGCGATGGCCACCCCCCACGCCACCGCCGCTCCCCAGTCGTGGCCGACGACGTGGAACCGGTCGGCGCCGATGGCGTCGGCGAGGCCGATGACGTCGCCGACGAGCAACGGCAGCGCGTAGTCCTCGACGCGCGCGGGCCGCGCCCCGGGCGAGTAGCCGCGCTGGTCGGGGGCCACCGCGCGGAACCCCGCCTCGGCGAGGGCGCGGAGCTGATGCCGCCACTCGTACGACGTTTGGGGGAACCCGTGGAGGAGCAGCACGACCTCGCCGTCGTCGGGGCCGGCCATCCTCACGTCGAACGTGAAGTCGCCCACCTCTATCTGCGTCGTCGTGATGCCGTCGTCGGACTGACCGGCGCCGGCGGCCTCGGCGCCCGCTTCAGGCTTCGCCGCCTTCGGGGCGGCCGCCGCGGGTGACCCGCCTGCCGTGGCCAGCGCCGCCATTTCAGGCTTCGCCGCCTCCAGAGCGGCCGCTACGGGTGGCCCGCCTGCCGCGGCCAGTGCCGCCATGCAGGCGAACGCCGCCATCGACCTTACCGTTTCCTGCTTCATCACGGGTCGTGCTCCCTGTCTGCCGCCGGGCGCACCGGCGGCCGGCTGCCGTCTTCTCGAACGGTGGTCCCGCCCGCCGGCCTCGGCGTTCGGCGCGCCCGACGCGCTTCCGCGGCCGTTCGCCGCGAATTCCCGCACCAGATCGTCGTCAAGGACGCGGCGCTCGTCAAGATTGAGTAGAGTGTCATGAGACCAGTGCCTCCCGTAAACCGCCGTCTCGAGCTTCTCGGTGCGAAGGCCGGGGGATGCGCCGAGCGCCTCCTCCAGGACGCACGGATCGCGCTCCGGGGCATGCGCCGCAACCCCGGCTACGCCTCCGCCGTGGTCCTCACCCTGGCCCTGGGCGTCGGCCTCAACGCCGCGATGTACGGACTGCTGTCCCGGCTCTTTCTCCAGGCGCCGCCGCACGTCGAGGATGCGGACGGGATTCACCGTGTGTGGGTGCGGGGCCGCGGCGACATGCTGGTCCCTCCGGCCGCGGCCGTCCCGCGCGACCGCGTCCGCTGGGCCGACTTCGCCGCGCTTGCCGCTGCCCCCGGGCAGCTCGCCGCGGTCGCCGGCTACACGGCGCCGAGGCGCTTCCACGACGGCCGCGGCCAGACCGCCGAGGCGGTGCAGGTGTCCTCGGTCACCGGCGGCTTCTTCGCTCTGCTCGGGGCGCGGCCGGCCCTCGGGCGGCCCATCGCGGGCGACGACGACGATCTCGCGGCGCCTCCGGTCGCGGTCGTCGGCCAAGGCTACTCGGAACGCCGCTTCGGCGGCGCCCGCGAGGCGCTCGGCGCCACCGTCACAATCGGCGACGTCGCCTACGTGATCGTCGGCGTGATGCCGCCCGGCTTCTCGGGCCCCGATCCGGACGCCACGGATGTCTGGCTGCCGCTGCAGATCGCGGCGCCGAACGACTACGAGAGCTGGCGGGAGTCGAATCTCTGGTCGCTCGGCACGCTGGTGCGGCTGGCCCCCGGGGTCACGGCGGGGGCCGCGGCGTCGGCGGCGACCGGCCGGCTGCGTGCGGCGCGCGCCGGCTCGCCCCGGAGGGGCCGCTGACGACGGCCTGGGCGCTGGGAGAGCTGCGCGCCGAGGGCCTCGACCGGCTTCCCCGCATGAACGGGCCCTACGTCAACCCCGAACTTCTTCCGCGTGGCGGGCCTTGACATCCGCGCCGGCCGCGGCTTCACGGCGTGGGACCGCGCCGAAACCCAGAAGGTCGCGATCGTCGACTCGGCGCGGGCCCGGCTCGTCTGGCCCGGGGCCCCTCGAGTTCGGTCTGCAGGACGGCCACCGGCTTCCACACTACTACCTGCCCCTCGACCAGGCCGCGGCCGACGCCGACACGGCGTGGAACCTGGCCCGGCTTTGCAACCTGATCGTCCGGACCCGTGGAGATCCCGGACGGGCGACGGCCCCGGTGCTCACGGCGCTGGCCGAGCTGTTTCCCGACCTGCCGGCAGACCGGGTGCAGAGCCTGCCGGTCGTCTTCGCGCCGCGGATCCGCCCGTGGCGGATCGGGACCGGTCTCTTCGGCGCGGCTGCCGCGTTGGCGGTGCTGCTCGCCGCTTTCGGCCTCTACGCGGTCATTGCGTTCGGCGTGCGCCAGCGCGAGCTGGAATTCGGCATCCGGCGCGCCCTCGGCGCCCGGGCGGCCGATCTCCTGCGGACGGTGCTCCTGCGGGCGCTCTCGCTGGTCGTCGCGGGGATCGCGGCGGGCGCGCTGGGGGTGCTCTGGGTCGGGCGGTGGGTGGCGCCGCTCCTCTTCGACGGCCGCAGCCCGCGGGAGCCGCTCGCGTTCGCCGTCGCCGCCGCGGTGCTGGTGACGGCGGCCCTGGCCGCCTCGTTCCTCCCGGCGGTCCGGGCGGCGCAGGCCGATCCCCGGCAGGCACTCCAGGCCGAGTAGCCGCCGGCCCGGGCCGTAACGGCGCCTTCCTGCGGGGCCGGTTCGGTGTCGAGCGCAGCCGCGGGCGGGCTATGCGCCCACGAGCGGCGCCAGATCGGTGATGGCCGACACCACGTGATGCGCCTCGAAGCCGAGCTCCTCGGGGGGCTCGGCGGCGCTGCGCTGAATCCAGAACGTGGTCAGCCCGGCCGAGGCGGCGCCGGCGACGTCCCACGCGTTGGACGACACGAAGCCGAGGGCGGACCGGTCGACCCCGAGCCGCTCCGGGCCGAGGTTGTAGACGCGCGGGCTGACCTTGAAGATCTTGACCTCCTCGACGCTGATGATGGTGTCGAGCAGGGTGTCGATGCCGGCGCTGCGGGCCGCCGCCTCAAGCATCCGCGGCTCGCCGTTCGAGAGAATCGCCAGCTTGACGCCGCGGGCCTTCAGCGCCTCGAGCCCCGGTCTCACGTCGGGGAACGCGGCCAGCGTGAGGTACGCCTCCATCAGCCGGTCGCGCCGCGCCGGGGTCAGATCCAGCCCGAGGCCCGCCGCCGCGTTGACGAGGGCGTCGCCGGTGACCAGCCAGAAGTCGCGGTGCCGGCCCATGAGGCTGCGCAGCAGGCTGTACTGGAGCTGCTTGGCGCGCCACTGCTGCGCCAGCGCGTCGCCGTCGCCGGGGAACAGCTCCTCGCACAGCGCGCTCACCGAGAAGACGTCGAACAGGGTGCCGTAGGCGTCGAACGCGAACGCCTCGATGCCTTCTGCGCTCCCCTCGGCGCGAGGGGCGGGAGCGGCCTGATGACGCCGCGGGTCCAGGAAGTCGAACGCGAGCGGCCTGCTCCCCGCGCCGCCGGCTCGCCGGGGGGGCGCCGCCGCGATCCCCGCGCCGGCCACCGGCAGGGCGCCGGCAGCCGCGCCCACGGTCTTGACGAACCTCCTGCGGCCGGTCTCCATCGTGTGCCTCCCTCGCGGCGCAAGCATACTCCGGGGGTGTGGCGGGATGGAAGCCGGACGCGCGCCTCGCGTCCCGGCCGGGAAGGAGCCGCCGGGCAGCTTCGCCGCGGGCGCTTCGTGCTGCCCGGTCTCGCGGTTCGGCGGAACCGCGGATCGAGAGGACCCCGCCGGTCCGTGAGACGAGTGCCGAGAGCCCCGGTTGTCATCGGCCGCAGTTGCACGTAAAGTGTGTCGCACGGCTATTGTGCTGGCCGGCAGCATGCGCAACCCGAGGGCGAACGGAGATGATCGGGACGAACGTCACCATCAGGATCGACGCGGATCTGGCCAGGGACGCCAAGGTGTTCGCGGCGCGGCGCGGGACGTCGCTCAGTCGTCTCGTCGCGGAGCAGTTGGAGGCGCTGGTCCGCGGCGACCAAGCCTACGCGGCAGCCAGTCGGAGGGCGTTGGCTCGCCTCGGGCGCGGCTACGACCTGGGAGGGGAGCGCCCCCTGAGCCGCGACGAGGTGCACGATCGTGAAGGTCTTCGTTGACACCAACGTGCTCGTGTACGCGTACGACCGGGCGGCCGGATCGAAGCACGTTCGGGCACGTGAGCTCCTGGAAGAGCTGTGGAAAGCCGGCCGTGGAACCCTGAGCACGCAGGTCTTGCAGGAGTTCTACGTCAACGTGCGGCGCAAGGCCCGGCCGCCCATCTCGCCGGAGAGCGCCAGGGCGCTGGTCGCCGACTATCTGGCGTGGGACCCGATTGTCAACGACGGTGCGACGGTGCTCGAGGCCGTCGACGTGGGACATCGGCACCGACTCTCGTTCTGGGACGCCCTCGTCGTGGTCGCCGCCGTGAAGAGCGGCGCATCGGTAATCTATACCGAAGACCTCAACCACGGACAGATGTTCGGATCGGTGCAGGTCCTGAATCCGTTCCTCGATACGGAAGCGTGATTCAGGAGTCCGCGCCGTTCTACGGCGCGGACTCCTGGCCCGCAAATCGTCGGCTGCGGTTCCTACGCCAGCGACAGCACGTCGAGCCGGCCCGTGCTGATGCCGACCTGCTCCATCGGGACCCCGAGGGCGTCCATGACGGCGACGAGCAGGTTGGCCATCGGCGTGTCCCGGGAGTACTCGAGGTGCCGGCCGCCGCGCAGGCCGCCGCCCGCCCCGCCCACCAGCATGATCGGCAGGTTGACCGGCGCGTGCGCGTTCGAGTTCGACATGCCCGCGCCGTAGAGCAGCAGCGAGTGGTCGAGGAGCGAGCCGTCGCCGTCGGGGGTCGACCGCAGCCGGTCGACGAACTCGGCGAAGAGCGACACGTGGTAGGTGTTGATCTTCGACATCGTCGCGATCTTCGCGGGGTCGTCGAGGTGGTGCGACAGCGGGTGGTGGGCGTCGGGGATGCCGATCTCGGGGTACGTCCGCCCGCTGATCTCGCGGCCCACCATGAAGCTGGCCACCCGGGTGAGGTCGGTCTGCCAGGCGAGGAGCTGCAGGTCGAACATCAGCCGCATGTGCTCCTGGAACGTCGCGGGCACGCCGGCCGGCTGCTGCACGAGGGGCAGGTCGCGGTTGCTCTGCTCCTCGGCCATCTGGATGCGCCGCTCGACGTCGCGGACCGCGTCGAGGTACTGCGCGAGCTTCTGGCGGTCGCCGGGGCCGAGCCCCCGCTCGAGGTCGGCGGCCTTCTCGGTCACCGAGTCGAGGATGCTGCGGTCCTCGTCGAGCCGCGTCCGCCGCACGGCGGGGTCGGTCGTGCCGCTGTCGCCGAAGAGGCGCTCGAAGACGGCCCGGGGGTCGTTCTCCATCGGCAAGGGGGTCGTCGGCGTGCGCCACGAGATGGTGTTGGTGTAGGCGCAGGCGAACCCGGCGTCGCACGAGCCCGCGAAGTCGCGGCTGTCGAGGCCGAGCTCGAGCGACGAGAGCTGTGTCTCCTTGCCGAGGGCCTGCCCGAGGAGCTGGTCGATGGACGTGCCGGACTGGATCTCGGCCCCGTCGGTCTTGCGGCCGGGGACGCCGGTTAGGAACTTGGTCGACGCGCCGGCGTGGGCGCCCCCGCCGGGGCCGGGGTTCAGGCCGGTCAGCACCAGCGTGCGGTCGCGGTGCGGGGCCATCGGCTGCAGGATCGGCGAGAAGGCGAAGTCGCGGCCGGTGGCGGCGGGCGTCCAGTGCTCCATCGCCATGCCGTTCGGCACGTAGACCACCCCGAAGCGGCGCATCCCGCGGGCCGCCGTGTTCCGCACGGCCGAGAGGGCCGGGACCATGCCGTCGAGCAGGGGCAGGGCCAGCGTCGCACCGATGCCGCGGAGGACGGTGCGGCGGGGAATCGCTTTCCTGGTGATGATCATGAGCCTTGCTCCGCGGTTCGAACGGGCTGGATGTGCAGGCTTCGATCACTACGCGGCATGATCATGAGCCTGCGCTCCGCATCTGGAAGGAGGGGCTGTCGACGATGCCGAGGACGACGGCCGACCAGCGATGGCCGTCGGCGGCCGCGTCCCGGGCGATCTTGCGAATCGTGGGGTAGTCGTAGTGCTCGATGCGGCGGCCGAGGGCATAGGCGAGCAGCTTCTCGGTGACCGTCCGCACCAGCGGCCCGGGGTCGTCCACGAGCAGCGCCCGCAGGCCGTCGAGGCCCTCGAAGGCGTCGCCGGTGGGCATGGCCCCGCGCGCGTCGATGGCCTCGTGGCCGTCCGTCGTCCGCCACCGGCCGATGGCGTCGAAGTTCTCGAGCGCGAACCCCAGGGGGTCCATCGGCGCGTGGCAGCCGGCGCACGCGGGGCTCTCGCGGTGCATCTCGAGCAGCTCGCGGACCGTCGCTGGCGCGCCGCCGGGCCCGCGCTCGGGGAACGACGGCACGTCGGGCGGCGGCGGCGGTGGGGGCGTGCCGAGCAGGTTCTCGAGCACCCACTTGCCCCTGAGCACCGGTGACGTCCGGTTCGGGTACGAGGTGACGGTGAGCAGGCCGCCGTGGCCCAGCAGGCCGCCCCGGCGGCGGTCCAGGGTCACCTTGCGGAACCGGTTGCCGTAGACGCCGGGGATGCCGTAGTGGGCGGCGAGCCGCTCGTTGACGAACGTGTAGTCGGCGTCGAGCAGGTCGACGAGGCTGCCGTCCTCCCGCATCACGTGCTCGACGAAGAGCTCCGACTCGCGCCGGAACGCCTTCCGCAGGTTCTCGTCGAAGGTCGGGAAGATGTTGGGGTCGGGGGTGACGCTCGGGATGTTGCGCAGCAGCAGCCACTGCCCGACGAAGTTCTCGACCATGGCCGACGACCGCGGGTCGGCGAGCATGCGCCGGACGTGTCCCTCGATCACGCCGGGGTCGCGCAACTCGCCCCGGACCGCGTCGTCGAGCAGCGCCTCGTCGGGGATGCTGCTCCACAGGAAGAACGAGAGCCGCGACGCCAGGGTGAGGTCGCTCACCGGGTACGCGGTGCCCGGCGCGGCGTCGACGGGGTCGCGCTCGACCCGGAACAGGAACTCGGGGTCGGTGAGCAGGCGCTGCAGGGCGAGCTGCACGCCCGCCTCGAAGCCGTCCGTCCGCTGTCGCCGGTCGTGGAAGCCGAACAGCAGGTCGACGTCCTCGTCGGTGACGGGGCGCCGGTAGGCCCGCCGGGCCAGCCGTCCGAGGATCTCGCGCGCGCACGCATCGGCGGCGTCCCCCCGGTCGGGATGGCAGGTGAAGACGGCGCGGCGGCTCGCGGTGTCGCCGGGGCCGTCCACCTGGTAGGGCCCGCCGATCTCCACGCTGTCGACGGCCGCGTTCCCCTGCCAGCGCTCGTTGATGGCGAGGGGGAAGCCGGTCTGCCGCGGCTGGAGGACGCCCTCGGTCTCCCAGTGCTTGCGCTCGAACGAGACCCCGACCACCCGCTCGCCCGCCTCGGCGCGGAAGCGCACCTCGAGGTCGTCGTCGGCCCCGAGCACGTAGGTCTCCCAGTCGGGATGGCCGAAGAGCGGCGTGTTCCCCGCGAAGCTGGCCGGCGCCGCGGTGGCGTGGGCGGGCGCGTCGCCGCCGACCGTGAACCGGGTCACGAGGCGGCCGTCGACCCGCACGTCGAGGTGCTGCGGGGTGCCGAGGCCGCGGATGTAGTCGGTGTAGGTGCGCTGCAGGCGCAGCCGGACGGAGTACTCGCCGTCCACCGGGAAGCGGTGCCGCACCGCGATGCCTCCGCGCGAGCCGAACGGGAGGTCCTCGCTCAGCCGGTCGTCCTGGTAGAGCAGCAAGGGGATGCGGTGGGTCTCGACGCTCGGCACCGGCGGGGCCAGCCCCACCGCGAGCCGGGTGATCTTGCGGGCCGCCGACAGGTAGCGCTCGAGGAGGGCGGGCGAGACCGACAGCACCGCCGCCATGTTGTCGAAGCCGTGCTCGTCGGCGTCGTCGGCGGGCAGCAGGGCCGAGACGTCGACCTCCACCCCGAGCAGGTCGCGAACCGCGTTGCGGTACTCGGCCCGGTTCAGGCGGTGGAACGTCTCGGTGCGGCCCACGCCGGGGTCGAGGGCGGCGGCCCGGTCGAGCCCGGTCTCCAGGTACGCCACCAGCGCCCGCGCGTCGCCGCGCTCGGGCCGGGGCCGCCCCGGGGGTGGCATCGCGCCGATGCGCAGCTTGCGGATCACCTGCTCCCAGATCGCCGCGTCGCCCGCGACGTCCGACAGGTCGGCCGCGTCGAGGGCGAGCCCGGCCGTGCGGAGCCGGTCGTTGTGGCAGACGACGCAGTAGCGGTCGAGCATCGCCCGGTGCGGGGCGTCGGCGGTCGTCTGGGCGCTTGCGGCCGTGGCACCGACGGTTCCCGACAGCAGGGCGGCGAGGGCGGCCGCTGCCGGCGCTCTCCGGGCGGAAGAGGTGGCTCTCATCGGGCTTCCAGGCGGTCCGGCACACGAAGAACGGCAACAGGACGACGGTCGGTGAGGCGCTGCCCGGGGGCGCCCTCTCCGCCCCGCCAATCCTGCCCGAATCCGCGCCGTCCGCGCGAGCCCATGGTCCCCGATGAGTCCCCCGTTGTCAACGGACTCGCTCGTCGATGGCCGCGTCGAAGAGTGGCCGCCGGCGCGCGCCCCCGGACAGCCGGCCCGCGACAGTCGATCCTCCCTGCGAAACGAGCCTGCCGGATCGCGCATGGCGAGGCGTTGCGGGGCGTGTCGCTTGGAGAGATGAGAATCGTCGAGGTGACGAGCCTGCCGGATCGCGCATGGCGAGGCGTTGCGGGGCGTGTCGCTTGGAGAGATGAGAATCGTCGAGGTGACGAGCCTGCCGGATCGCGCATGGCGAGGCGTTGCGGGGCGTGTCGCTTGGAGAGATGAGAATCGTCGAGGTGACGAGCCTGCCGGATCGCGCATGGCGAGGCGTTGCGGGAGGAAAGGCCGGCGGCCGGAAGGTGTGTCCCCGATGACGCGCCCGGCGCGGCCGGGGTGGCGTTGTCAATGAACGGGGGCCACGGTAGCATGGGCTTCATGAAGGCAGGAAACGGACTGGCTGCGCGAACGGCCGTGGTCGTCGCCGGTCTGGCGCTGGTGCTCGCCGGGGCGGGTCCGGTGCGGGGTCAGAGCGGAGGGAGCCCCCTCGCCGATGCGGCCAAGCGGCAGGACGGGGCCGCGCTGCATGCGCTGCTGCGCGACGGGGCCGACGTCGACCGCCCCCAGGGCGACGGCGCGACGGCCCTGCACTGGGCCGCGTACCGGGACGACGTCGAGACGGTCGGGTTGCTGCTCGCTTCCGGCGCCGCCGTCGACCCCGCGAACGTGCTGGGGGTCACGCCGCTGTGGCTGGCCGCCAACAACGGCAGCCCCGCCGCGGTCGAGGCGCTGCTCGCGGCCGGCGCCGACCCGAACCGGGCCCTGCCGTCGGGCGAGACGCCGCTGATGACCGCGTCGCGCACCGGCAGCGCGGCGGCGGTGCGCGCCCTGCTCACCCGCCGGGCCGACCCCCACGCGCGCGAGCACGCGCACGAGCAGACCGCGCTGATGTGGGCGGCGGCCCAGGGGCATTCCGAGGTCGTGCGACTTCTGCTGGAGGCCGGGGCCCGGGTGGACGACCGTTCGCTGGTCTACCCGCAGGTCGTGAGCTCGTCCGGCAACGCCGACCGCAGCGGGGTCTTCGAGGTCATGCAGGGCGGCTACACGCCGCTGCTGTTCGCGGCGCGCCGCGGCGACGTCGCGTCGGCCCGGCTGCTCGTAGACGCCGGGGCGGACGTGGACGCCGCCGCCGCGAGCGGCACGAGCCCGCTGGTGGTCGCCGCCCACAGCGGTCACGGCGCCCTCGCCGCCTTTCTCCTGTCGGCCGGCGCCGACCCCGGCGCGGCGGACGCCGGCTATGCCGCCCTGCACGCGGCGGTGCTGCGCGGCGACCCGCCTCTCGTCCGCGCGCTGCTCGCCCACGGCGCCGACCCCGACGCGGTCCTGGTGCGCGGCACCCCGGCCCGTCGGGTCAGCGCCGACTGGCGGCTGCCCCACAACATGATCGGGGCAACGCCCTTCTGGGTCGCGGCCCGGTTCCGCGAGCCGGCGATCCTGCGTGTTCTCGGCGAGTACGGCGCCCACGCGTCGCACGAGGTCGGCGGCGCGACGGCTCTCATGGCCGCCGTCCAGGGGGGCTCGACGCGGGGCCGCTTCGGCATCGCGCCGCCGGATCCCGAAGCAGAGGCGCGCCGCACCGTCGAGTCGGTGGCCGCCGCCCTCGATGCCGGAGCCGACGTCGGCGCCCGGAACACGAACGGCGACACCGTCCTGCACGTCGCGGCGTCGCGGGGGCTCGACGACGTCGTCGTTCTCCTCGTCGAGCGGGGCGCGGCCCTCGACACGCGGAACGAGAACGGGCAGACCCCGCTGGGAGTGGCCTCGGGCGCCACCGCAGTGTTGCTCGCCGAGCTCGGGGCCACCGACGCGAGCGGCGGGGCCGGGGCCGCCGTCACGGCTCGCTAGTCGAGCTCCGGTGGACGGCTCGCAACGGAGAAACGTGCCCCGAAAACCACAAGAAGCTGCGTCCAAAGGGAGCCAGCGGTGGCTACAAGCCGCCGTCAATAGATGCCCCACGGTCATCGACAGTGAGATTCGGAACACCGGCATCCACCTGGACAATCCCATCGTCTGGACTTCTCCGCTCGAAAGCGACGAATTCGCCGAGTACTGGGACGCTGCATTTCTCAAGCAGATAGGAGTCAGCCTGCATCGGCCGCGCCTTGGCGACTTCTGGCCCAACTCAGGACCGCGGTGGGATGCTCTTGCGCGCAGCGGCGGCACCGTGTTGCTCATCGAAGCCAAAGCGAATCTTGAGGAACTCAACAGTCCCGAGTGTAAGGCAACGGCTCCTGAGAGCCTCGCCAAGATCCACGCAGCGCTCGAGGAGACGAGAGCATTCCTTAAGGTCGAATCCGACACCGACTGGACACGGTGTTTCTACCAGTACGCGAACCGTTTGGCCCATCTGTACCTGCTCCGGGAGCTGAGCGGCTACGACGCCCATTTGGTGTTTGTCTACTTCGTCGACGATCACACCAAGGAGCGGGTATCCCGGAGCGGTTGGCGTGCTGCCGTCGCCTTGGCAAAGGCCCACCTGGGATTGCCCAAGAGGTCGGAGTGGATGTCCCGATATGTCAAAGACGTTTACATCGACACAGCCGACTTGAGCCATGTCGATTGGCCGCCCTAATCTGGCGGTCGGAACACGACCCCAATGGTCGCGTTGGGAGTTTCGCCGATGGTCACGGGGTGTTGATGGTACCGCAGTAGGTCAAGTCGATCGGCGACCGTCGGCGCGAGAGTACAGATGCCGTAGGTCGCTAACTTGCGGGGGTATCGAAGACCACCGTCTGAATCTGGATTTCCCGTCCAGGATCAGACGGCTTGACGAATACGTATCGAGCTTCACCGCTGGGATCGTGGCTTGCCGTCTTGCGATGTTCCTTCCTGTTTGTCATGAGCTCGTGCATCTTTAGTCTAACGGAAGTGGAGTCCTTTGTCCGATTGAAGACCAACAGCGCACATTTTGAGTCCCGCCATGAGAGATAGCCAAGTAGCTGATCCACAGCCATGGAAAACGACTTTGGCCCACGCCAGAATTTACATTCTGCGATGAATACGTTCTTGTTGTCAACGCGAATCAGGATATCCGTCTTGCCCGATGCATTGAACGTTTCTCCGGTCGCTGACCCTTCGTAGTGTCCATTGAGTTGAAGCATGAAGTGATCTCGGATAGCCTCTTCGTTGAGCGAGGCAAACGAGGCTGGGTTTCTCTCAATGACCAACGCCATGCTCTTCAGGATGCCTAGGATGTGCTCAAACTCGCGTTGATCGAGAATTGGCTCTGGGGCGAATTTTCTTTCGGGAGCCTGCGGGCGCGATACTGGTGATTCGCGACGCTTTGTCGGAATAACAAAAGTCTCAGGTGCAGACCTCTGCTTGATGGGAATCCCCAGGTTCATGATGGCGTCTATGGATGCCTTGGCCTTCGCGAGCTTTCGTTCAAGAGCGGCCCGTACAGCGCGTGGTGCCTCCTCATTGTGGTTCTCTACATCTTTCGCAAGATAGGAGACTGCTTTCGAGAGAGATTGAATCGTTCTTTCGATTTCGGTCCGAAGCCGATCTGGGTCGGGAGCATCATCGGGAAAGCTGCAATCGAAGACGATGACATCATCACGGACCTCGAGTTTTGGATAGCCTGAGAGGCTATAGGTAGAGGCCCGTAGTCGCCAGAGGTCTCGGTCTCCGTCAAATGGGATGGCGATACGCAGCACGGTCCCGCTTATGAGAATGCGATCGTCCCCGAACCCGGCTCGCCGAATATCGTGACTGACATCGATCTGAGTACCGCCGCGACTCTCGATATAGTGATTGCCAGCATCCAGTGTCAGAGGCGTTATCAGCACTTTCGAGACGTAGTATTGTTCGAGTTCAACCGGAGAAGCGTTCAGTACGTAGTCATTCTCGAGTGCCTCTATTTCCGCCGTGGCTTTATCAATGACGTTGGGAAATGTGGCAGACGTGTCGCCATCGCGGAATGGATGGAGGATCATCGTGGGAGTCATTCGATTCGACGAACGGCGGCGCATCAGTGGCGTGCAGACCGTGCGGGTATGAGGAGCGCGAAACAACAATAGCAAATGGGGGGTGTGTCCGGATAGTGTGCTACTCGCGCGCCCCCATCAACTCGCCGAGGAGAGTCGCGGTGTGCGGGGCCTCCTTGAAGGTGGCAGTGCGGAAGATTCCCTGGGCGATGCGCAGTGGGGTCCAGCCCTCGACGTTCTCCTGGTCGTAGGTGTCGGCGCCGTGGGCGACGAGCAGGTCCACGATGGAGTTGGCGCCCCGGTAGGCGGCGCCGTGCAGCGGGGTCTCCCCGCGCTCGTCGACGGCGTTGGGGTCGCCGCCGAGCTCGAGGGCGAGCTCGACGCAGGCCAGGGCCTCGGCCTCGGTGCCGGGGTCCTCGCCGGGGGAGTGGATGCCGACGCCCGAGGCGACCATGAGCACGGTGGTGCCGTCCTCGTTGGTCAGGGTGGGGTCGGCCCCGAGGTCCACGAGCACGCGCATGAGGGGTGCGTCGGCGAGCCGGGCCGCCATCAGCAGGGGGGTGGCCCCGACGCGGTTGAGGGCGTTGCGGTAGCCGTTGCGCGGCTCCGCCGTCATGCGGGCGTCGACGTCGGCCCCGCGCTCGACGAGGGCGCGGGCGAACGTCAGGCTGTCCATCGTGCCGGTGGTCACCGGCCCCGGCGGGTTGAAGCCGAAGTTGGGCATCCGGACCCAGGTCATGGCGTGCAGGGCGGTCCACCCCTGGCCGGCGCCGTTGGGGTCGGCGCCGAGGTCGACGAGGAGCACGCCGAGCTCCCAGTGGGCGTTGGTGGCGGCCAGGACCACGGTGTTCATGCCGTCGGGGAGCTCGTCGTCGGGGTTGGCGCCGGCCGCGATGAGCCGGCGCACGGCCTCGATATGGCCCGCGCGCACCGCGAAGAGCAGGGCGGTGAAGCCGTGGGGGGCGGGGCCCTCGAGCCCGGTGCGGAGCGGCGTTTCCGGAACCACGGTGCGCGCGTCGATGTCCGCCCCCGCGTCGATGAGGGCCTGCAGAGTCTCGACGTGGCCGTCGGCCGCCGCCCACATCAGGGCCGTCTGGCCCGCCCGCTGGGCCGCGTTCACGTCTGCCCCGTGGGCCACGAGGGTGCGCACGGCGTCGGCCCGCCCCGCCCGCGCCGCCGTCAGCAGGGCGGTCTCTCCGCCCGCTCCCGCCGCGTTGGGGTCGGCGCCCGCCCGGAGCAGCATGTCGAGCATCGCGGCCGAGCCGTTGACGGCGGCGAGGCCGAGGGAGGTGACCCCGAAGGCGTTGGCCGCGGTAGCGTCGGCGCCGGCATCGAGCAGGATGCGCGCCACCCCCGGAAGGTCGAGCCGGGCCGCCCAGTGCAGCGCCGTCGCGCCATCCGCCGCCGGTCGGTTCACGTCCGCGCCGTCCGCGAGGAGCGCCCGCACCGCCCCCGCGTCTCCGCCCCGGACGGCGTCGAGCAACGGCGGATCGGCCGCGGCTCCGGCGGCCGTGCCTCCGGCCAGCAGGCAGGCGAGAAGGCAGGCCGTGAGCGGACGCGATACGGCCGGACCGGGGCGTCGAGTGCGGGACGGAAGAGGCATGGCGTGCTCCTTGGACGATGCGCCTATCCTACCGCGATTGGTGTGGCAGGCGGCAGAACCACGCGTGGCGGCAACTCTCGGCGCGCCTTACGTTTGACGTATTACGCCCACCGTCCTAGACTCGCATCGTGATCCGGTCGTTCGGAGACGGCAGGGCGCGGCGCCTGTTCGAGGATGGGCGGCGGAGGGGGTTCCGCGGGCTCGACTACGATCGAGCATTGATGCTCCTCGATGCTCTCGACGCGGCGAAGTCGCTCACGCCGTTGCGTGCCCTGCAGGCCGTCAGGCTCCACCCGCTGGCGGGACCGCGACGTGGACAATGGGCCATGACGGTGAATGCGCGGTGGCGGGTCACGTTCCGGTTCGACGAAGGCGACGCGCACGACGTGAGCATCGAGGACTACCACCGGGGATAGACCGGGGGGAACCATGGGACGATCGCGAACTCATCCGGGGGCGATGCTGCGTGCGGAGATCGAGGCGAGGGGAATGAGCGCCCATCGGCTGGCGCTCGCCATTCGTGTTCCCGCGAACCGGATCACGGCGATCCTGCGTGGAGATCGCTCGGTGACCGCCGAGACGGCGGTACGGCTGGGGCGCTACCTGGGGACCGGTCCCGAGTTCTGGATGACCCTTCAGAGCGCCTACGAGATCGCCGCAGTCAACCGCGAGAAGGGCCGTGCTATCGAGAAGGAGGTGCCGGCGGCGGCAGAGAGGGTCACGGCACGGCCGTAGACATGCGATATCTGGCCATCGTGCATCACGACTGTCCGGAAGGGCCGTTCGGCGTGACCGTGCCCGATCTGCCGGGTTGCTTCTCCGCCGGTGACACCTTGGCGGATGCCCTGGAGAACGCACGCGAGGCGATCGCGCTGCACGTCGAAGGGCTGCTGTCGGACGGGGAGCCGGTACCCGACCCGGCGCCGACCATCGACGCCGACGGGGGCATCGTGGCCGCGGTGAACGTGGACGACAGCCGGCTTTCGGACCGTGCGGTGCGGCTGAACATCACGCTGCCGAGTCGCATCGTGGGCCCGCTCGACAATGCGGCGCGGCGGGCGGGAACCACTCGATCCGGTTTGTTGACGCGGATCGCTCTCGCGTACCTGGCGCGCGGCGCGGAGGGGACGGTTCGCCGCAGTCGGGACGGCGCCGGCGACGACTGAGCGCAACCGCGGCTGCCGAACCGGGCTCGACACGCTTGTGGCCGTTCGCCTCGTGAGTCGGTAGAATAGCGGTCAGCACCTGGAGGGGTCCCGCTGGTGAAGCAACTCTCTGCTCCGGTCGCCGCCGTCCTGATGCTGGCCTCGCCGGCCGCCGGTCAGTCGTCCGACACGGCGGAGCGCGCGTTGCTCGACCGCTACTGCGTGACCTGCCACAACGACGCCCTGCGGACGGCGGGGCTGGCCCTCGACAGCCTCGATCTCGCGAGCGTCGGCGACCACGCGGACATCTGGGAGAAGGTCGTCGGCAAGCTGCGGGCGGGCATGATGCCGCCCGCCGGGCGGCCGCGGCCGGATGGCGAGGCGTCGGGCCGGCTCGTCGCGTACCTCGAGACCGAGCTCGACCGGGCCGCCGTCGCCGACCCCGACCCCGGAAGGAGCGCCGCGCTGCGGCGCCTCAACGGCACCGAGTACCGCAACGCCATACGCGATCTGCTCGACCTCGACGTCGACGTCTCCACGCTGCTGCCCGCCGACGACTCGAGCGCCGGCTTCGACAACGTCAGCCTCGGGGGGCTCGACCCCGGCCGGTTCGAGCGGTACCTCGCGGCGGCGCGCCGGATCGCCCGCCTCGCGGTCGGGGCCCCGGTGCGGTCGCCGGTGGCCGACACGTTCATCGTGCCGTCCGACCTGAACCAGACCGGCCACGTCGACGGGATGCCGTTCGGCACCCGCGGCGGCGCCGCGTTCGACTACAACTTCCCCGTCGACGCCGAGTACGAGCTGCGGGTCGAGCTGGGCAAGAGCTGGAACACCAACCGCATCGGCGGCCTGCGCGAGCCCCACGACGTCGCGATCCTTCTCGACGGCGCCCCGGTCGAAGTGCTGACGGTGGCCCCGCCGGCGCGGCGGCAGGCCGCGACCCAGAGCGTCCTCTACCAGACCGCCGACCGGCCGGCCGACGCCGACCTCTTCGTGCGGGTACCGGTCACCGCGGGTCCCCACACCGTGGGCGCCGCGTTCGTCAGCCGGGGCGGCGAGCTCGTCGAGCGCCACCGGCAGCCGTTCCTGAAGGTGCACATCACCGTCGGCGGCGACCAGCGGACACAGCCGAACGTGTACTCGATCTCGGTGACGGGGCCGTTCGAGGCGACCGGCCCCGGCGACACCCCGAGCCGCCGCCGCATCTTCACGTGCCGGCCGGCCGACGACGCCGGGGCGGCGGCCGAGCGGGCGTGCGCGGCCGAGATCCTGGCGACCCTGGCCCGCCGCGCCTACCGCCGGCCCGCCACCGGCGGCGACGTCGACCTGCTGCTCGGCTTCTTCGACGAGGGCCGGGTCGACGGCGGCTTCGACCAGGGCGTCGAGATGGCCCTGCGCCGGCTGCTCGTGAGCCCCGAGTTCCTGCTGCGGGTCGAGCGCGACCCCGCCGGGGCCGACGGGCCGTACCGGGTGAGCGACCTCGAGCTGGCGTCGCGGCTCTCGTTCTTCCTCTGGAGCAGCCTGCCCGACGACGAGCTGATCGACGCGGCGTCGCGGGGCGAGCTCGGCGAACCCGCGGTGCTCGAGGCGCAGATCCGCCGCATGCTCGCCGACGAGCGGTCGGCGTCGCTGGTGACGAGCTTCGCGGCCCAGTGGCTGTACCTGCGGAACCTCCCGGCCGTCTCGCCCGACTTCATCGTCTTCCCCGACTTCGACGAGACCCTGCGCCGCGCCCTCCGCCGCGAGACGGAGCTCTTCTTCGAGAGCGTCGTGCGCGAGGACCGCAGCGCCCTCGACCTGATCACCGCCGACTACACCTTCCTGAACGAGCGCTTGGCCCGGCACTACGGCATGCCTGGGGTCGCGGGGAGCCAGTTCCGGCGCGTGTCGCTGCCCCCGGGCAGCCCGCGAGGCGGCCTGCTGGGGCACGGCAGCATCCTCGCGGTGACCGGCTATGCGACCCGGACCTCGCCGGTGGTGCGGGGCAAGTGGGTGCTCGAGAACCTGCTCGGCACCCCGCCGCCGCCCCCGCCCGCGAACGTGCCGCCGCTGAACGAGGAGAAATCGGCCGCCGTGCTCTCGATGCGCGAGCGGATGGAGGAGCACCGGCGCAACCCGACCTGCGCCGCCTGCCACGCCCTGATGGACCCGGTGGGGCTGTCGCTCGAGAACTTCGACGCCATCGGCCGCTGGCGCACTCTGACGGCGGGGCTCGCCCCCATCGACGCGTCGGGCGGGCTGCCCGACGGGACGGTCTTCGACGGGGTGGCGGGGCTGCGGCAGGCCCTCCTCGACCGCTCCGACCAGTTCGTGCGCACCCTCGTCGACAAGCTGATGACCTATGCCCTGGGCCGCGCCACCGAGCACTACGACGCGCCCGCGGTCCGCGCCGTCGAGCGCGAGGCGAAGGCCGGCGGCTACCGGTTCTCCGACCTCGTCCTCGGCATCGTGCGCAGCACCCCGTTCCAGATGCGGCGCCCCGATGCCGTCGGGGTGGCCGCCAACGGGCCGGCCGTCCCGGTCGTCGCGGCGGTTCCGGCGGGGGTGGACGCTTCACCGGCTGCGTCGGTCGCGTCCGCCGTGGTCGCGCCGACGCCGGAGGCCCCGCCGGTTGCCGCGGCGTCGCCAGGTCCGTCGGTGCGCGCGGTCGAGCGCGGCGTGGCGGACGGCTACCGGTCCTCCGATTTCAGCAACGTCAAGAGCATGCGGCGTCCCGGCCCCGGGCCGGCCGTCGCGGCGGTTGCGGCCGCCCCGGCCGGGGCGCTGACCGCGGTCCACCAAGCGAGACCGATCCCATGATCATCACCAAGACGCATCTGCCTCGACGGACGTTCATCCGGGGGATGGGGGCCACCCTGGCCCTGCCGCTGCTCGACGCGATGGTGCCGGCCCTGACCGCCGCCGCCAAGACCTCGGCCAACCCGGTGCGCCGGCTCGGCTTCATCTACTTCCCGCACGGCTCGGTGACGTGGGCGCCCGGGGGCCAGAACCACTGGACGCCGCCCGGCGAGGGCGGCGCGCTGGAGCTCTCGCCGATCCTGCAGCAGCTCGCGCCGGTGCAGCACCAGACGCTGGTGCTCACCAACATGGAGCACAAGAACGCGCAGGGCAACGGCACCGACGGCAACGCCGAGCACACGCGCTCGAACGCGAGCTGGCTGAGCGCGGCGCGGCCCAAGATGACCGAGGGCGCCGACGTCCGGCTCGCCACCACCGTCGACCAGATAGCGGCGCGCGAGCTGAGCCGCGACACCCGCCTGCCGTCGCTCGAGCTGACCCTGGAGAACAGCTTCCTCGTCGGCAACTGCGACAACGGCTACAACTGCGTCTACGTCAACACCCTGTCGTGGTCGTCGCCGACGACGCCGCTGCCGATGGAGAACAACCCCCGCATGGTGTTCGAGCGGCTCTTCGGCGACGGCGGCACCGCGGACGAGCGGCGGGCCGAGATGCGGCGCGACCGCAGCATCCTCGACTCGGTCTCCGACGACATGGCGCGCCTCGTGCGCAGCCTCGGTCCCGGCGACCGCGCGCGGGTCGACCAGTACGTCGACGCGGTGCGCGAGGTCGAGCGCCGCATCCAGCGCGCCGAGGCCCAGGCCGGAGAGTCGGCCCTCGCCCTGCCGGACCGGCCCGTCGGCATTCCCGAGACCTACGACGAGCATGCCCGGCTGCTGTTCGACCTCCTGCTCCTGACCTGGCAGGCCGACATCACCCGCGTCTTCAGCCTGCAGCTCGGGCGCGAGCAGAGCGCCCGCACGTTCCCGTGGATCGGCGTCAACGAGGGACACCACGCCGTGTCCCACCACCAGGACAACCCCGAGAAGATCGCGTCGATCGGCAAGATCAACGCCTACCACGTCTCGCTGCTCTCCTACTTCGTCGACAAGCTGGCCGCGAGCCCCGACGGCGACGGGTCGCTGCTCGACCACTCGATGGTCCTGCACGGCAGCGGCATGAGCAACGGCAACCTCCACGACCACAAGAACCTGCCCCTGGTGCTCGTCGGCGGCGGGGCGGGCCGGCTGCGCGGCGGCCGCCACATCAAGTTCCCCGAGCTGACCCCCATGGCCAACCTGCTCCTGGGCCTGCTCGACAAGGCGGGGGTGCCGGCCGACCGCTTCGGCGACAGCACGGGGCGCGTCGACCTCGAGCCGCTGTCGCTGACGTCGGACGGGTGACAGCTTCGGCGACGGCACCGGCCGCGTCGACCTCGAGCCGCTGTCGCTGACGTCGGACGGGTGACAGCTTCGGCGACGGCACCGGCCGCGTCGACCTCGAGCCGCCGTCGCTGACGTCGGACGGGTGACAGCTTCGGCGACGGCACCGGCCGCGTCGACCTCGAGCCGCCGTCGCTGACGTCGGGCGGGTGATCGAAGGTGAAGGGGGCGGCCTGCCCCCGCCTCGCCGATTTGTCCTTTACACAGTGACCGATTCCGGGATATTGTCACTTCTGCAGTGACAATATCCCGCGAGACGCTGCGCGCCAAGCTCGACGAATCGCTGGCCGCCCCGCCCCGGCGACTCACTCGCCGCGACGTGCGTCTTCCCGCCATCCCCGGCAAGGCGTTCGCGGTCATCGGCGTGCGGCGCAGCGGCAAGACGTCGTTTCTGGCGCAGCGCCGGGCCGCACGTCTCGCCGCGGGCGCCCTTCCCGAGTCCCAGCTGATGCTGCTGCTCGAGGATGAGCGGCTCGCGGGCCTCACCGTCGCCGACCTGGGCTGGCTGCTGGAGGAACACGTCCGCCGGTTTCCGCACCTCCAGGGCGCGGACGGGGTCACCGTGTACCTGGACGAGGTCCAGGTCGTGCCGGGATGGGAGGGGCTGGTCCGCCGCCTGATGGACACCGGCGGCGTCGAGTTCTTCGCCACCGGCTCGTCGGCCCGCCTCCTGAGCCGGGAGGTGGCGACCAGCCTGCGCGGGCGGGCGATGGAGGTGCTGGTCCATCCCTTCAGCTTCCGCGAGGCGTTGCGCCACACCGGGGACGAGCCGCCGTCGCCCGCCGGCGCAGGGACGCGGCCGTCGGCGGCGCTCGACGGGCGCCTGCGGCGCTATCTCGTCGACGGGGGCTTCCCGGAAGCGCAGGGCGCGGACGCTCTCGACCGGAACGCACTGCTCGCCGGCTACGTCGACGTCGTGGTCCTGCGCGACGTGATCGATCGCCACGCGGTCACCAATCCCCTCGCGCTGCGCTGGCTGCAGCGGCAGCTGCTGGCGCACCCGGGCGGCGCCTTCTCGGTCAAGAAGCACTACGACACCCTGCGCTCGCAGGGGGTGCGGGTCGGCAAGGACACCCTGCACGCCTACCTCGGCTACCTGGAGGACGCCTTTCTCGTCCGCACCGTCTCCCTGCACGCCGCCTCGGAACGGCAGAGGATGGTCAACCCGCGGAAGGCCTATCCCGTGGACCCGGGGCTGATCTCGCTGTTCGCGCGGAGCGGCCGCGACCACCAGGGCCGCGCCCTGGAGACCGCCGTCCTGCTGGAGCTGGAGCGGCGCGGCTGGGCCGTCTCCTACCTCCGCACGGCCGAAGGGTGGGAGGTCGACTTCTTCGCCCACCGGGCGGGCGAGGCCCCGTTGCTCGTGCAGGTCTGCCTCGACACCGCCGACGACGAGACCTGGGAGCGGGAGGTGCGCGCGCTCCGGTCGGCGGGTCGGGCATACGGCGATGCGCGCCTCGTCCTCGTGACCCTCGACGCTTCCCCGCCGCCGCGCCCGCTTCCCGATCGCATCGTCTGGACCCCGGCCGCCCGCTGGCTGCTGGAGGACGTGGGCTGACCCATCGCCGAGGCGTTGCTGCGGGTCGGGTCGGAGGAGTGATCCGGACATGTTCACGGTGACCGTCAGCGTCAAGGGGACAGATCACGCTGCGCAAGGGGGCGCTGGAGGACCCGGGGGTGCGCCCGGACGACAAGGTGGACGTGGATCCGCTCGAGGACGGTAGCCTTCGGTTCAGGGCGAGGCGCGGGACGCCGGCGTCGGCCGACTTCGCCATGCTTGCGCGACCGGGAACGGCGCCGCGGTCCGGAACGTGCAGTCGCCGCGGGATGGGCCGGAGAGGCGCGCCGTCCGGATGGGGTAGCATGATCCCGAAGGTGCAGCGTGACTCATCCCGCCAACGAAGCCGATCTCCTTCGTCGAATCACCTCGAACCCCGACGTGTTCGGCGGCAAGCCGATCATCCGGAACCGCCGTCTCGCGGTCGAGCACGTGCTCGGGATGCTGGCGGCCGGCGACACCCCCGAGGTCCTTCTGCAGGGCTACCCGTGGCTGGAGCCCGACGACATTCGTGCATGCCTGGTGTACGCCAGGCGCCTGGTCGGACACGAACGCGTTGAGCCGCCGCTCGTCGAGTCTGCGGAAGCGTGAAGATTCTGCTCGACGCCTGCGTGTGGGGCGGTGCCGCGTTCGTGTTGCGTTCCGCGGGGCACGATGTCGACTGGGTCGGACACTGGTCAGCCGATCCGGGCGACGAGGGCATACTCGCGATAGCGAGCGAGCGGGGGCAGGTCCTGGTGACGCTCGACAAGGACTTCGGTGAGCTGGCCGTCGTGCACCGACGTCCACACCGCGGAATCGTGCGGCTGGTGAACCTGAGCGCGCGGAGCCAGGGACGTGCGTGCGAGGCCGTCCTCCGTCGTTACGGCGAGGAGCTGGCGCGGGGTGCGATCGTGACCGCGGAACCGCGACGCGTACGGGTGCGACCGTCGGATGCCGAGGGCGATTGAGGGGATTTGAGGGGATCTCGGGTTCAGCGGCGGAGGCTATACTGGGACGATGTCCAGGCAGGCGGCCGAGCAGCTCGATCCGGAATCGTTGGTGGCGCGGATCATCGCCGAGCTCGAGGCGAACCCGGTCGCGCAGCGGATGCTGCTGCGCGCGATGCTGACCAGCAAGTTCCTGGGGATGCCGGTGCGTCTGCACGCCATCGAGCGCGATGTCGCCGAGCTCAAGGGCGACGTTGCCGAGATCAAGGGCCGCGTCAGCACGTTGGAGCGCGACGCCGCCGAGATGAAGATCGACTTGGCGGCCCTCAAGGGAGACAGCCTGGAAGTCCGGATGCACAAGTGGATCCGTCCGTTCCTCAGCCAGAAGATGGGGTTGCGCCGGCCGCACATCGTGTACGGCGCGGCCGGAGAGGCGGATCGCGGGCTGCAGGAGGCGGTCTACGAAGCCGTCGATGCGGAGCGCATCACGGCTGGGCAGGAAGTGCGCGTCTTCGCGACCGACCTCATCCTGCGGGCGCAGCGCGAGAACGGCCGCAACACCGTGTGGGTCGCCGTGGAGGCGTCCAACACCCTCGACGGGCGCGACGTCGAACGGGCGCGCGAGGCCGCGGACGCGCTGCAGGCGGTCTTCGGGGAGCCGTCGACGGCCGCGGTCATGGGGCACGCGATCCGCGCCGAGCACCGGGAGCTCGCCGGCGCGAGCGGGGTCGAGGTCTTCATCGTCGACCGCAACCACTGAGCACGTTGCCGCGGTCGTCGGAGCGCACCCCGAAGGCATGGATTCGGGGTGCGCTCTTGCGGCCAACCAACCTGTAGCGGTCCGTGCCGTTCCACGGCGCGGACGCCTACGGCTCGTTCGACGCGTCCAGCTCGATGTTGCGCTGCCCCCCGAGCATGAGCGGCATCGAGTAGTTGCCCTCGTGGCAGGCGTACTCGAACATCGGCTCGGGGTTCAGGGCCAGCGGCACCGACGCGGTCCACGGGCTTGTCCACGTCTCCGGATCGGTGACCGTGAACTCGTAGTTCAACGTATCGGCGTCGACGCGGGTCAGCCGCTCGACGAGCCGTGCGCCGTCGGTGGTGTTCCGCCAGCGCCGCTTGGCGTCGAAGTTGCGGGTCTCGATGACGAGGGTGTCGCCCTCCCATCGGCCGCGCGAGTCGCCCGACCACTGCCGGACGTCGGCGTCGAGCCGCGGCCGGCCGTCGAGGGGGACGATGCGCGCGGTGTGCACCATCTCGGTGACGATGACCACGTGGTCCTCGGTCTGGAAGAGCTGCATGTTGTTGTTGTAGGCGCTCGGCGTGAACGGCGGGCCCGCGTTGAAGCCGAGGATGCAGCGCACGCCGGCGCTGAAGTCCTCCCACGAGCCGGCGGGGTTCTCGCGCAGGTGGTCGCGCCGCTCGTCCGCCCGCCGCTGCGCGTCGGCGGTCATCGCCGGCATCCGGCCGTTGGGCGGATAGGTGATGAGCGAGGTGCGCCGGGTCTCGACCGCCCGCAGCCCCCGGTCCATCCAGAAGTTGTTGTAGCCGCCGACGCTCCCGCCCGCCTCGGTCCGGCGCGGGGCCGCCTCCCACAGGCGGACGTCGCGGGCCACCGCGTTCTGCTCGATCTCGGCCGCTTCCTCCTCGGTCAGGAACTCGCGGTCGGCGAGGTTCTCGGGCCGCTGCAGCGGGGTGATGCTGCGGAAGTCCCACACGCCCTGGAGGTCCGGCCGCCCCCACGCCGTGCGCGGGGCCTCGTCCTGGGCCAGCGCGACGACCGGCGCGAGCGACCCGACCGCGAACACGAGCGCCGCGACGCCGACCAGCCTGCGACAGCGATGACTCATGTCAGCCTCCTCTGGTATCGGATGAGCCTCCATCATAGCAGCCCGCCTGCCCGTGACACGGGGCGCCCAAGTGTGACGAACGACGCTACTCCGAGGTCGGGATGAGAGTCTGGAAGGCCCGACCTCACCCGGGAGCGGACCGACAGGGCGGAAAGCAGCAAGGCCGCAGTCCGAGGTCGGGAAGAGGGCCTGGAAGCCCTGACCTGCGAGCGGACCGACAGGCCGGAAAGCAGCGAGGCCGCAGTCCGAGGTCGGGAAGAGGGCCTGGAAGATCCGACTCCGCCTGCGAGCGGACCGGCGAGGCGGGAGCGCTTTCGCGCCGCGGCCGGCCTGGAGCTCGGGGCACCCGGAACCGGGGCCGGGCCGGGGCAGCCTCCAGCTGGGGCGCGGAGTGTCCACTCGTGAGGACGTTCGGCGCCGCGAGGCGGAGTGGCCATCCGACGAAGTTCCCTGGTTGCCGCAGGATACGAAGACTCGTGCCTCCATCCCAGAGTTGGCACGCTTCATGCTAAAGATAGATTCAGTCAGGAACGCCGCCATGGCCGGGGGCCTCGGCCCGACGGTCGGTCGCGGCGGTTGCGATCACTTCGAGGAAACCGGAGGAGAACATGAGAGCGACGGTTCGCAGGCGAGTGGGTCGAGTGGGTATCGTGGCGATGACGGCGGGGATGCTGGCGCTGACGCTGGCGGCGACGGGCGCCGCGGCGAACGACACGGACGACGCGCTGCGGCAGGCGGTGGAGCGGCGGCTCGCGGAAGAGGCGGCGGTGGCGGACCGCGTCGAGGTCGGCGTGAGCAACGGCGAGGTCACCCTGGCCGGCACCCTCGCGACGCTCTGGGACAAGGAGTGGGCGATCGAGCGCGCGCGGGGGACCGACGGCGTCCTCGACGTCATGAGCGATCTGATCATCGCGAGCCCCGAGACCGACAAGGAGCTCGGCAACGCGGTGGGGCAGGCCATCGTGCGCTATCCCTACTACTCGGTGTTCGACTACGTGGACGTCACCGTCGAGGACGGCGTGGTGACCCTGCGCGGCGACGTGACCGCGCGTCCCGACAAGCCGGCCGACCTCTACGAGCGCATCGCGAAGGTGCGCGGGGTGCAGGCGATCGTCGACGAGCTCGACGTCCTGTCGCCGGGCATCCACGACGAGCGGCTGCGCCACCGCATCGCCCGCGCGCTCTTCGGCCACCCGCAGTTCGACCGCTACCTCGGGCTCGCGCCCCGGATGTCGATCATCGTCCGCAACGGCTACGTGACGCTGAAGGGCGTGGTCTTCGACCAGGCGGACCGGATTCTCGCGGAGAGCACCGCCCGCCGGACCCACGGGGTGATCCGGGTGATCAACGAGCTCGAGACCCGGCAGGAGCTCCTCGAGGCGAGGGAGCGCGAGGAGCCTGCGCCGTAGCCGGGGGGCCATGGTGAACCCCTCGTTGCGCCGCGCCCGGAAGGCGCCATCGGCTGCCGAGGCGCCCGCGTGGCAAGGCGCGACGAGGGCGCCCATCGGGCATGTGCGACCGGGAGGGAACGCAGCCGGTCGACCGCAGCGGGGGCTCTCGCCACGTGCTCCCAGGGTGCGAGACCCGGCAGGACCGGTTGGGCGGCGGCGACGGTCGCCCGTTCAGCCGGCTGCGCCGGCCCCGGGCCCACGCCCGGAGCCGGCCCCGGCGTTGTGTGACCCGGCCCGTGGCGGATGCCGCGATCCTCCCACGGCCCGCCGGCCGTCACCGGGCGTCAGGCTCCTCCGGCACGGCGAACGCGTAGACCGCGTTCGTCCGGTTCCCCCCGACCGGGACCGCCAGATACTGCCGCCCGTCCACCGCGTAGGTGATCGGAAAGCCCTGCACCGAGCCGGGCAGCCGGGTCCGGAACAGGACCTCGCCCGTGTCCGCATCGTGCGCGTACAGATGGCGGTCGGTGTCGGCCCCGACAACGAGGCCGCCCCCGGTGGCGAGGGCCGCCGCTCCCGGCCGGGACGACATCGAGTGCCGCCAGCGGATCTCGCCGGTGTCGATGTCCATGGCGATGAGGTGCCCGGGGAAGGCCGCGCTGTCCGGGTGCACGCGCCTCGTCCGCGCCCGGAACCCCCGATTGGCGTAGTAGTCGTTCCCCAGCTCCTGCGGCAGCTCGGTGAAGGCGCCGGTGACGCAGGTCGGGTGGATGGGGATGTAGAGCAGCTGCGTCGCGGGGTGATAGGCGCTCGCCCGCCAGTTCCGCACGCCCCCCAGGTCGGGGCAGAACTCCAGCTCGACGCCGTGCACCGGGATCATGTCGGCCCGATAGGTCACCGCGCCGGTCCCGGGGTCGACGTCGAGCACGTTCTGATAGCCGAGGTCGTGCGCGGCCACGAACGCGCCCGTCACGCGGTCGAGCTCCCACAGGATGCCGTGCTTGCCCATCTTGAAGATCGAGCGCCGCCCCCGGTGGTCGATGAGCACGCTCTCGAACACGTCGTCGAGGTCGTGGGTCTCGCCCGGCACGAACTGGTAGTACCACCGCAGCTCGCCCGTCGCGGCGTCCAGGGCCAGTACGCTGTTCGTGTAGAGGGCGTCGCCGTCGGTGGCCCGCGATATCCGCGCCCACGGCTTGGCCTGCGAGGTCGACCAGTAGGTGAGCCCGGTCTCGGGGTCGTAGGCGCCCGGTATCCACGAGTCCGAGCCCGCCCGGAACATCAGGGGCAGGTCGCCCCACGTGTCGCCGCCCGGCTCGCCGGGCCGGGCGATGGTCGAGGTGCGCCACACCTCCTCTCCGGTCTCGGCGTCGTGGGCGGAGATGAAGCAGACATCGTTCTTGTAGTTCTGGCAGCCGGTCATCCCCGCCACGATGCGCCCCTCGACGACGATGGGGCCGCTGCTGTAGCGGTAGCCGAGGGTGCGGTCGGCCACCGTGTGGTCCCACGCGACCTCGCCGGTCCGCGCGTCGAGGGCCACGATGCGGGCGTCGGTGGTGTTCAGGTAGACCTTGTCGCCGTAGAGGGCGATGGAGCGGCTGCCGCGGCTCGGGCCGCGGTCGGGGCGCTCGGCGCTCCGCCCGTCGCTCCCCGCGTACTGCCAGAGGCGCTCGCCGGTCGCCGCGTCCACGGCGTGGACGCCGTTGCCGGGGTTCGGGATGTACATCACCCCGTCGTGCACGAGCGGGGTCGCCTGGCTGAGGCCCGGCCCGAGCGACCAGCCCCAGACGAGCTGCAGCCGGTGCACGTTGCCGGTCGTGATCCGGTCCAGCGGGCTGTAGCCCCAGCCGTCGAGGGTTCGCCGCCAGTTGATCCAGTCGTCGGGGTCGGGGTCGTGGAGCATCGCATCGGTGATGGGCACGAACCCGTCGTCCTGCGCCGGGGCCGGCGCCGCGAGGGCCAGCATCACGAGGCACGGCACGATGGAGACCAGGAACGCCGCTTCCGGCCGTCGATGCGTGTTCGTCGTCATGGCAACCTCGCGTCTCCGCGTCCGAGGGGTCGGCCCCCGGGGTCGTCCGACGCCCCGGGACGGGCCCGGATCCGCGACGTTACCACGACTGTGCGCCGGGCCAGGGGGAAGGCGGCCAGCGTGCTATTCTCCGGAGAGTCCGTCGGAACGCATCATGGGCCTCATACACACGGGAGTGGAGCTGTCGAATCCCCGCAACCGAGAGCTGGCGCGACCTTACGGTCACGTTGGGAGTTTCGCTGGCGCGAAACTCGTGCGGCGCAAGCGCCGCGCCGCCCTCAGGGTCGTGGCGTTGGTCGACACGGGGGCGATCACGCTCTGCATTCCCGAGCACGTCGCCGTCCAGCTGAGCTTGTCGGAGCTGGAGAAGCGGGAGGTGACGACGGCGACCGGGAACCGCGCCTCCGTTCCCTATGTCGGGCCCGTGCAGGTCGGTTTCGGAAACCGGTCCTGCTTCACCGGCGCGCTCGTCCTCGGTGAGAGCGTCTTGCTGGGGTCCATTCCCCTGGAAGACATGGACCTGGTCATCAACCCGCGGAAGCAGCAAGTGACCGTCAATCCCGAGAGCCCCAACATCCCGTCCGCCGTGGTCGCGACCCCGGCACGGTAATCCCCGCCCTGTCGCCGCGTCCCCGCGGGTGACCGCACTCGCGATGTCGGCGGGCGGGTAGTCAGGACTCCCTCATGCTCATCAGGACCAACGGTGACGCGCGCCGGCGGCGGTGGCCGCTCGTGGCCGCCATCGCGCTGGCAGTCTTGTGTGCCGGCGACCTTCGCGCCCAGCCGGCGGCGGACCTCCTGCTCGCCGGCGGCCTCGTCCACGACGGCTCGGGCGAGCCGCCGGTCCGGCGGGACGTGGGCGTGACGGGCGAGCGCATCAGCTTCGTCGGCGACGCGGCGGCGGCCGGCGTCGTCGCGGCCGAGGTCGTGGACGTCGGCGGGCTGATGGTGACGCCCGGCTTCATCGACATGCACTCGCACGCCGAGCTGACCGAGGACTACGGCCGCGACGCGCTGCCGTTCCTCCACCAGGGCATCACCACGGTGGCGATCGGGATGGACGGCGGGGGCACGCCCGACGTCGCCGGTCTGTTCGCCGGGCTCGAGGGCCGCATCGGGGTGAACGCGTTCGCCTATGTGGGTCACGGCGAGATCCGGGAACGGGTGATGGGGGTGGACGACCGCGCGCCCACGCCGGCCGAGCTCGACGAGATGCGCGCGCTCGTCCGGCGGGCCATGAACGAAGGGGCGTTCGGCCTCTCGACCGGGCTCTTCTACGTGCCGGGCTACTACGCGACCACCGAGGAGGTCATCGAGCTGGCGCGGGTCGCGGCCGAGTTCGACGGCATCTACGACACCCACGATCGCGACCTCGGCGCCAGCTACCGGGGCGTCGGCTATCTGAACTCGATACGCGAAGCGATCCGGATCGGCGAAGAGGCGGGGCTGCGCGTCATCTTCAGTCATTTCAACGCGCAGGGCGCGCACAACTACGGCCGCGCCCCCGAGGGGGCCCGCCTGATCGAGGAGGCGCGCGCACGGGGGGTGGAGGTGGCGGCGGCGCAGCACGTCTACACCGCGACCCAGTCGAGCCTGGCCGCCTATGCGATTCCGCGGTGGGCCTCGAACGGCGGCCGCGCCGAGATGCTCGAGCGGTTCCGCGACCCCGAGACCGTCCGACGGCTCGACGTCGAGACGACGGAGATGCTGGCCATCCGCGGTGGCGCCGACAAGCTCCTGTTCGCCGACCCCCGGCCCGAGCTGAACGGCCGGACGCTCGCCGCGGTGGCGTCCGGGTGGGAGCTGCCGGTGCCCGCGGCGGTGCGGCGCATCCTCGCCGGCGGCAACGCGGCGGTGATGAACCTCGACCTCTACGACATCGAGAACACCCGCTACCTGGCCCGGCAGCCGTGGATGATGACCTGCACCGACGGTCGCACCCCGTCCCCCGCCCAGAACGTCACGCACCCGCGCGTCTTCGGGGCCTTCACGCGCAAGCTCCGCCAGTTCGTGCTCGACGAGCAGGTCATCACGATGCCCTTCGCCGTCCGCAGCATGACCGGCCTCGCCGCCGACTTCCTGCGCCTGGACGACCGCGGCTACCTGCGCGTCGGCGCCGTCGCCGACGTGGCGGTGCTCGACCGCGACCGCATCCGCGATCGCGCCACCTACGAAGACCCGCGGCAGCCGTCCGAGGGGACGGTGCACGTGCTCGTCAACGGCCGCTTCGCCATACGCGACGGCGAGGCGACGGGCGCGCTGGCCGGCCGGCCGATTCGGCGTCCGATGCGGACGGGCGGGGTTGCCGCCGGCGGGTGACCTCGGCGACCTGTTCCGGGCCGTTGGCGCCGGGACGATGTGGTCGCGCAGCATCCACCCGGCCGCGGCCGGCGGCGCGACCCGGCGCACGCTCCCGATCCTGGTGTTCGTGCCGGCGCTCTTCCTGCTGTCGTACGGCTACGCGTTGAGCTTCGATGTCGGAGCCGCCGATCCCGGACAAAGACCGCAGCCTCTGCCAGCCGAGCGCTGATCTCGGCATTCGTCAACTCCGGCTGCTTCGACCTCGACGCCACCTCGAGCCGCGGGCTGTCCCGGTCTTCGAGCGGACTCCGGCGCCGTCGACGGTGGGCGGCCGCCGAGCCGGCATTGCCCCTTGCGACGCGGCGGCGTCTACTCCTGTCGGTACTCGAACGCCTTGCTCGGATAGGCCGGCGGGGCGGGAACGGGCAGCGGCTCGTTCTCGATCTTGTCGAGCAGGTAGTCGATGGCGGCGTCGAGCTGCGCGTCGCCGCCGTTGAACGTCGCGTGCGGCAGGTTGTCGACCACGATATCGGGGATCACGCCGATCTGCTCGATCAGCCACTCGCCCTCGGGGCCGTACACCCCCATGCTGGGGCGCGCCAGGCCGCCGTCGCTGAGCCGGTTCGACGATCCCAGCCAGATCTCGCCGCCCCAGGTGCGCATGCCGATGACCGGACCCAGCCCGAGCCGACGGAAGCCCTCGGCGACCGCCTCTCCGTCGGAGGCGGTGTTCTGGTCCACCAGGATCACCATGTGGCCGCGAAAGGCGTACTGCATGTTCCAGGTCGGTTGCCCGACCCGCTGCTGCCAGTACATCCAGGCGCGGCGCATGAGCTTCTCGAGGATGATCGAGTCGATGTTGCCCCCGTTGTTGCGGCGCACGTCGAGGACGAGGCCCTGGCGGTTGAAGACCGGGTAGAACTGCCGGTACCACGCGGTCAGGTCGTTGCTGCCCATCGCCCGCAGGTGCACGTAGCCGATCTCGCCGCCGCCGCGCTCCTCGACGAGCAGGCGACGCGTGTGCTCCCAGTCGCTGTAGCGCAGGTCCCGCTCGTTGGTGATGGGGACCGCGATGACGTCGCGCGACGTGTCTCCGCGGCGGACGGAGAGCAGTACCTGGCGGCCGCCCTGGTTGCGGAGCAGGGCGCCGATGTCGGGCACGTCGAGCGTCGAGACGCCGTTGACGGCCTCGATGACGTCGCCCTCGTCGATGTCCAGGTACGGATCGGCCAGTGGAGACCGCTCG
Organism: Vicinamibacterales bacterium; assembly: GCA_965207675.1. Lineage (GTDB taxonomy): Bacteria > Acidobacteriota > Vicinamibacteria > Vicinamibacterales > UBA8438 > JAJEEA01. The sequence continues at coordinate 277,072 of CBDBMY010000008.1, read as the reverse complement.
TCCGGATAGTCGGGGTCCGACTGGTAGATGTAGTCGATGCGGTAGCCGCCGGCCGCCGGCTCGCGCAGGAGCCGCGCGCCGAGGCTGGCCACGCTGACGTCGTCGCCGCCGCCCCGCAGGTCGCCGCCGCGCACGCTCGTGTGCAGCGCCGACAGCTCGCCCACGAACCGGCCGATGAGGTCCGACAGCTCGGCCCGCGTCGTCACGCGGTCGACCAGGGGCATGTACTTGGCGAGCGCCCCCTCCCAGTCGACGCCGTGCATCCCGGGGTCGTAGAAGTAGTCGCGCTCCATGCGCCAGGCGTCGACCAGCATCTGCCGCCAGTCTTCGCGCACGTCCATCCGGAAGGCCCACGACCCGAGGTCCACCTTGCCATCGTCGAGCCGGCTGCCGGCGGCCTGCGGGCGGGCATCGAGAACGAAGAAGTCGTCGGCGCGCCGAACCAGGAGCTTCTCGCCGTCGAGCGACAGCTGCGCCTGCCGGGCGCGCTCCACGACCGTGACCGGCTGCGGGTCTTCGCCGTCGAAGGGGAGCGCCATGAGATTCGTCGAGCTGCCGGCCCCGGCGCCGGTGCGCGACAGATAGAACAGCGCGTGCTCGTTCGCCTGCAGCCCCGTATACGTGCCCGGCTCCACCGGCACCTCGCGAAGGCGTCGCTCGATGCCGTCGAGGTCGATCTCGATGGCTTCCGGAGCGTCAGCCTCGTCTCCCCGCCGACCCTCCGACCCCCGCGCGTCATCGTCGCCGCCCGGCGCCGCGCCGCTCGGCCGCGGTCCGGCGCCGCCGCCCGCCAGCTCGTCGGCGAGACGGAACGGCGAGCGGAGGCCGCGGCGCAGCGCGACCTCGTACAGCTTGATCGGCCGGTCGAAGTACGGTTCCGGCTGTCGGGGTCCCCACGGGCTGCCCACCACCGACCGCAGGTTGCGATCGGAGGCGAAGTAGAGGAACTCGCCGTCCGGGCCCCAGGCCGGGCTCGTGCTGTTGGTGCGATCCGAGGTCAGCGCCGTCGTGGTCTCGTCGTCCACGTTGTACAGCTTGATCTGCCGGAAGCTGTTCATCGCCGTCATGGTGTAGGCCAGCCAGCGGCTGTCCGGCGCCCAGCTCATGGCCCCGATGCCTTCGCGGTTCTCCGAGATGACGCGCGTCTCACCCGTGTCGGTGTCGAGCAGCGACAGATCGCGGTTCATGTCGGTGAACGCGATCCACCTCCCGTCGGGCGACGGCGTTCCCTGGAAGCGCAGCACCTCGCCGTTGTCGGAGAGCGGCTCGGGCGAGCCGACGCCGTTGGCCGGGATGCGGACGAACTCGAACTCCCCGGTCGCGTCCGAGAGCCCGGCCAGCGATCCGTCGGGCATGAAGACGACGTCGCGGTACCGCACGCCCTCGTCGCGGGTCGCCTGCACCAGCCGCCCGCTGCCGGCCGGCACCACGAAGACACGGCCGCGCGCGGTCAGGACGACGCTCCTGCCCTGCGGGTGCAGGTGGGCGGAGGTCAGGTACTGAACGGGATCGGTCTCCCACTTCTCCCGCAGCTGATCGAAGTCGGAGGCGAGCGTGATCGGCACCACCGCGGCGACGTCGGTGGAGATGTCGTACGTCCACAGATCGGCGCCGAGCTGGTAGACGATGCGGCCGGCCGACAGATCGGGGTCGCGCACGTCCCAGCCGGCGTGCTCGGTGTGCTGGCGGACGTCGCCGCCGTCCGCGGTCATCGACCAGAGGTTCATCGTGCCGTCGCGGTCGGTCACGAAGTAGACGCGGCCGCGCCACCACATGGGGGAGTGACTCTCGCCGGCGTAGTCCCCGGTGAGCTCGACCGCCTCGGCGCTCCCCGCCTCGAACTTCCAGACGTCGCGGGCCGTGCCCCCGACGTAACGCTTGGTGACGTTGTTGTGGAACGCCGGCCGGACGAAGAAGAGCAGCTCGCCGGTGTCGTCGTACGCGGCCTCGCTGGCCGTCGACAACGGGATGCGTTCCCGCGTGTCGTCGTCGGGATCGAGGGCGACGAGCTGCGGCACGGGCAGCGTGGCGTAGTGCTGGGTCGTGTAGACGAGCCGGCCCCCGGGGGTCCAGGTCGTGGCGATCGAGGTGTCGGCCTCGAACGTGCGTCGCACGGGAACGCCGCCCGAGAGCGGCATCGTGTACACCTCGGCCGGGCCCTCGTAGTGGGCCGTGAAGGCGAGCGTCCCGCCGTCGGGCGAGATCACCGGGCTCGTCTCCTCGGCCGGATGCGTGGTCAGACGCCGGGCGACGCCGCCCGCCGCCGGCACCCTCCACAGGTCGCCCTCGGCGGCGAAGACGATCGTCTGGCCCTGGATCGCCGGCGTTCGGTAGTAGCCGGCGACGCCGCCCGCCGGGGCCGCGCCGGGGAGCGCTCCGCCGGCCGGGCTCGCGGCGGGGCGGGGCAACGGCTGCGCCGCCGCCGATGCGGGAAAAACAACCGTTGCGGCGATCACGAGAACGGGCACTACCGGCATGCGGCGCATGGTCGGGACTCCTCAAGCTGAAGTTGGCGGCGACCTCGACGAAGCGCGTGTCTCCCCGTCGCTGTCGACAACGCGACAGGCCGCGGCACCGGTCCGATTCGTCGGAGCCTCGCGATCACTCGGGCAGCGCGAACACGAACAGCGTGTTGCTCCCGCTCGGGGTGGTCAGCTCGGGCGTGAGCTGCAGGAAACCGGTGCCCTGGGTCAAGCCCCCCGACCCCACCGCGAGGTACTGGCGCCCGCCGACGCTGAAGGTCATCGGCCGGCCGCTGACCGGGCCGTTCAGGATCGTCTGCCACAGCACCTCGCCGGTCTCGGCGTCGAACGCGCGGAAGCGGCGGACGACGTCGCCCGAGAAGAGCAGGTTGCCGCCCGTCGCGAGCACCGAGCCGTAGATGGGGGCGCGCTGCTCGTAGAGCCAGAGGGTGTCGCCGGTCGACGCCGAGACGGCCTCGAGGCGGCCCACCGGCGCCGTGTCGGGGTCGACGTCCGGCCGGTGGCGTACCTGGACCCGGACGTCGTAGCCGTCGCTCGGCCCCGCCACCTCGACCGACATCGCGATGTCCATGCAGGCGTTGTTCAGCGGCATGTAGAGGGCGCCGGTGTCGGGGCTGTAGGCGCCCGACGGCTGGTTCTTGCCGCCGAGCAGGTGGGGGCAGGCGAACGCCGGGTCCCGGACCGACACCGGCGCCGTCGACTCGTCGAACGCGGGCCGTCCGGTCGCGAGGTCGAGGCCGGTCATGATGTTCTGGTAGACCGTGGGCCGCGCCCACAGGAACTCGCCGGTGGCGGCGTCCAGCGTCCAGATGAGGCCGGTCTTGCCGGGGATGCCGGTGATGACCTTGCGCCGCTCGCCGGGGGTCACCGCGGGGTTGATCCACGGCACCGAGGCGGGGTTGGGCGACACCTCGGTCTCGACGATCATGCGCTCGTAGACGTGGTCGAGGTCCCAGTTGTCGCGGGGCAGGTGCTGGAAGTACCAGGCCATCTCGCCGGTGTCGGGGTCGAGGGCGAGGGTCGAGTTGGTGAAGAGGAGGTCGGCCTTGCCGGCCCCGCGCAGCGACTCGGGCAGGGGCGCCGGCGGCCCCGTGCCCCAGTAGACGAGGTGGAGCTCGGGGTCGTAGCTGCCCACCATCCACGCCGAGGCGTGCCGCCGGGCGGCGCGGGGCAGGCCGCCCCAGGTGTCGCCGCCGAACTGGTCCGGGGTCGCCGCGGTGTTGACGCGCCACAGCTCCTCGCCGCTGTCGACGTCGTGGGCGGTGATGAAGCAGCCGCCGGGGCGCGGGCTCGACGGGTTGCAGCGCGAGCCGTTGATGACCTTGCCGTTGACGATGGTCGGCCCCGCCGTCTGCGCCACCCGCTCGCGGTAGTCGGCCCGTTGCGTCTCCCACACGAGCTCGCCGGTGCGGGCGTCGAGGGCGACGATGAACGCGTCGTTGGTGGCGAGGAAGATCTTGTCGCCGTATATCGAGACGTTGCGGTAGCGGTAGCGGGTGCCGGTGACGTTGGCGATGTTCTCGGGCAGGTTGCGCCGGTACTGCCACAGGAGGTCGCCGGTGGTCGCGTCGAGGGCCTGCACGATGTCCTCGACGTTGGCGAGGAACATCACCCCGTCGTGTACGATGGGCTCGACCTCCTGGTAGCCCTCCTGCATGGCCCGCGACCAGACGAGCCGCAGCTCGCCGACGTTGCCGGCGTCGATCTGGTCGAGGGGGCTGTAGCCCCACAGGGCGTAGCCGTTGCGGAAGCCGATCCAGTTCTCGGGCGCCGGCTCGCGCAGCATGGCGTCGGTGACGGGGACGAAGTCCTCGAGCAGCTCGGGCACCGGCGCCGGCTCCGGCTGGGCCGCCGCGCCGGCGGCGAACGCGAGTAGACTGACGCCGAAGCCGAGGGCCGGCAGCGGGCTGGTCACCATGGGTCCACCTTCCACATCTGAAGCGATCCGGTCGAGCGGAAACGGTCCGAGGATTATACGGCCAGCCGCGGCGTCGGTCCCTGGCGAGGAGAGGCATGAGAGTGTCGAGTGGTGCGAGAGGACTGCTCCTGGTCTGGGCGCTGGCATCGGTTGCCGGCATCGCCGGGGCCCAGGAGCCCGACCCCGCCCCGGGGCGGGAAGGCGCGCGGGCGCTGGTGTTCCGAGAGCAGCTGGCCCCGCTCGCCGGGCAGGCGCGGGGCATCCTCGGCGGCGACTGGGAGCGGTTCCGCGCCACCCTCGACGCGCTGGCGGCGCAGGAGGCGCGGCAGCGCGGCCTCGTCGGCGACGTCGACTTCAGCTTCAGCGCCGACGAGACCGGGGACTTCGGCGGCGGCCCCGGCAACGAGACGCTGTTCGGCCTGCGGGCCGGTGCCCGCCTCGGCGGGGGCGGCTACCGCTCGCGGATCGGGCTCCTCGGCGACATGCGGGCGCTCATCCACGACAGCGTCTTCGAGCAGGACTTCAGCCGCGTGCGGCTCGGCTACGACCACCGGCGCACCGACCACATGGGGGCCTTCGCGTTCATCGAGCGCTACTCGGACGACGCCATGAGCATCGCCTCGCGCTACGAGATCGGGGGCGGGGTGAGCATGGGGGTCGACCTGTGGCCGCGGCGGGACGACGAGGCGGGCGCGCGCGCCCTCGCCCACCTCGGCTCCGCCGGCCCCGGCGGGTTCCGCTGCGGGGTCGAGCGGCTGCGCGCCGGCTTCGATCCTGCCGCCGGGGCCGCGCCGCCGGACTGCGTTCCCACGGGCGCGGCGGCCGGCGCCTTCCCGGTCGCCGGCGACGGCCGCGCCGGCAGAGACGCCGCGACGGCCGGTGCGCCGACGACCAGCGAAGGGGCCGGGAGCTCCGCGGCGGCGGTAGCCCCTGCATACCGCCCGGGATCCGACGGCCCCAGGCCCCCTAGCGCCGGCTTGGGCCCTGGCCCTGGCCTCGGCCCCGCATACCGCCCGGGATCCGACGGCCCCAGGCCCGACCCCGACGTCTTCGACGGCCTCCTCGACGTCGTCGATCCGCTCGAGCGGGGCCTCGCCGGCCGGCAGGCGATGGTGTCGCTGTCGCTGGGGATCGGCGTCTTCTCCGAGTTCGAGAACGCGCTGATCGAGACCCCGGTCTCCCTCCTCGACCCCGCGACCGGTGGCCCCGCGGAGTCCGCCGCTCTCCTGCCGCTGCGCTACCTGCGCGTGCCGGGCCGGCACCGCTACCGGTTCCTGCTCTGGCCGACCATCGCCATGCGGCCGCTGACGAGCCTCTCGATCGAGTTCATCCCCTCGTTCAAGCTGCCCATCAGCCGCCCGCACCGCTTCTCCGACGGGGTGCTCGCCTACCGCATGGACTGGTTCGTGCGCATCGACTGGCGGCCGCGCCGCGACGACACCTTCGCCGGCCGGACGAAGCTGTTCGTGAAGTTCGACTACTACAAGAACCAGGGCCCGCCGGTGGTCGCCGAGGCCCTCCCGCCCGAGGCGGCCGCGGATCCGCTCTTCTACCACCGTACCGGCGCGTCGAAGAAGCACCGCTTCGTCTCGCTGGGGATCTCGTTCGACCTGGGTTCCCCGTGAGCGGGGCTGGTCTATGATGGACCCGGTTCGCGACTGGAGACCGGGAGACCCGCGGCAGCAGAAAGGAAGACCCATGGCCTCTTCGAGACGACGGTTCCTGACGACGTTGACGACGGCGGCGGCCGGCAGCGCGGCCCTCGGTGGGCGCTCGGCCGCGTGGGGCGGAAACGCGGTACGGCCGGCCGCGTCCGACGGCTTCTCGCCGGCCGAGTTGCTGGAGCGGCACCTGTCCCAGCCCGTCGCCGCCGCCGCGCCGGGCGCGGCCGCCGCCGCCCAGGCCGATCCGCGGATGCCGTCGCCGGAGGAGGTCCGGTCGTGGTACACCGACCTCCGCAACTGGGGCCGGTGGGGCGACGACGACGAGAAGGGCGCCATCAACCTGATCACCGACGAGAAGAGCGCGGCGGCGACGCGCCTGGTGCGGACCGGGCGGAAGGTCTCGGCGAGCCGCGTCTTCGAGCCCTCGCAGCAGTTCATCCGCAAGAGTCCGCGGGAGGGCGGCGGGGGTGCGGTGTCCGACTACTACGGCTTCATCTACCACGGGCAGACGGTGACCCACATCGACGCCCTGTGCCACATGTGGGAGAGCGACGGCATGTGGCAGGGCCGCGACCCCGACGTCGAGGTGACCACCCAGGGGGCGTTCTTCGGCGCCATCGACGCCTGGTCGGACGGCATCATCACCAAGGGCGTGCTGCTCGACGTGCCGCGCCACCGCGGCGAGCCCCACGTCACCCCCGGCAACCCCGTGCAGGGCTGGGAGCTCGAGGAGATCGCCAGCGCCCAGGGGGTCGAGGTCGAGCCGGGCGACGCGCTGCTCGTCTACAGCGGCAAGGACGCGTTCGTGCGTGCGGGGGGCGAGTACGGGGGCGGCGACCGGCCGGGGCTCGGCGTGACCTGCGCCAAGTTCATCCGCGACCACGACGTGGCCCTTCTGGGCTGGGACATGATGGACGCGCGGCCCGACCCCTACGGCCTCACGTTCCCGGTCCATGGCGTGCTGTTCAACTACGGCGTGGCCCTGCTCGACAACGCGCTCCTCGAGCCGCTGGCCGAGGCGTGCGCCGAGGAGGGGCGCTACGAGTTCATGTTCATGGCCCTGCCCCTCAAGGTCGCGCGGGGGACCGGCAGCCCCGCCAACCCCATCGCGATGTTCTGACGGCGTCGCCGGCAGCCTGTGGGCACCCTGGTGGAATGGAAGCGGGGGGCGTGGCGGCGAGGAGAGAAGGCGCGGCGCGTCGTCCAGACGCGAGGCTCGATCAGACGAACGGGTTGACGATGGTCATGCCGGCGACGCGCTGTCCCGCCTGGAGATCCTCGGTCAGCAGGGTGTCGCAACCGGCCGCGAGCGCCGACGCCACGATCAGGGCGTCGTAGAAGCTGAAGTCGTGCGACCGCGCGAGCGCCACCGCACGCAGGTGGATCTCGACGTCGACGGGATGCACGGGGCCGAGGGCCGCGCGGACGTCGGCGAGAGCGTCGGCGATCGCGCCCCACTCCAGGCGGAACTTGCGGCGAAGGACGGCCGCGAACTCGTTCAGCACCTGCACGCTGATGGTTCCGCCGGCCAGGATCACCTGCCGCGCCGTCTCGCTCTTAGGGCCGGCTCCTTGCGCGTAGATCAGCACGTTGGTGTCGATGAACGCCCTCATCGGGTGTTGGCTTCATCGCGATCGAAGGCATAGCCTTCGGGAAAACGCAGTCCGCGGGCGCGCATGCGGTCGATTGCCTGCGCCCGGCGTGCGTCCTTCGCCACCTCGATGCGCGCCGCCGTGGCCGCCACGACCTCCAGCTCGTCCCCGGGTTTCAGCCCGAGGTCGTCGACCAGCGCCCGCGGTAGCCGTACGCCGAGGCTGTTGCCCCACCTGGAAACCATCATGCCGCCTCCCCGGATATCCTTATGGCAACAGGATATTATCCTCGGGGCACGAAGGCGAGGAAGCGACGGGGGTTGTCGACGAGCATCTGGTGGATGGCCTCCTCGGGCACCCCCGCGTAGCGCAGCTTCGGCACGAACTGCATCAGCACCGACGCCCACCCGTGGCCGTAGTACCGCTTGAACTGGCGGACGTTGCCCTGGTCGGACGAGAGCAGGACGTGGTCGATCAGCCCCGCCTCGAGCAGGTCCTGCACCATCCGCACCTTGTCGGCGGCGGGGATGTCGGAGCGGGACATCTCGTGCCCGAGGGTGTCGAGCCCGATGAACGCGCCGCGGCGCGCGACCTCGCGGTGCGTGGCGAGGGGGTCGTGCTCGGGGCGGATGGTGGCCATGTGCCCGATGACGACGCGGGAGAGGTCGACGCCGGCGCCCTCGATGACGTCGAGCTGCTCCATCGCGCAGCTCGGGCAGCTCTCGTGCGGGGTGTGGGTGAAGATGGGGATGCCCGTCCGCAGGTGGGCGCGGGCGACGGCGCGGTGCACCTTGCGCTCGTCGGGGCGCATCTCGAGCGACGAGGCGATCTCTCCGAAGGCGCCCCATCGCTGGGCGGCGGCGTCGGCCACGAGCTCCTCGACCAGCTCGTCCTCCGACATCTCGGCCACGCGAACCGGGTAGATGGCGAAGCCGATGTCCTCGAAGTAGCCGCCGGCCATCACGATGCGGACCTCGCTTTGGGCGGCGATAGCGTTCAGGTGGTCGACCTGCTCGGGCGTCCGGCGGCCGGTGGCGGCGTCGACGATGCAGCCGAGTCCGTCGAAGGCGCAGGCGCGCAGCTCCTCGACCGCGAGCTCGACGTCGCCCCGGCCGACGTGCTCGTGGAACAGGGTGGCGCCTTCGGCCAGCTCCTCGGGGGCCAGGTCGCCCTGCAGGGTCCGGATGATCGCGCCCTCCGGGAAGTCGGGCGGGGCCACGCTCGAGAAGGTCTGCTGGGCCCGGGCGGGAACCCCGCCGGCCGCGGCGGCGAGGCCGGCGCCGGCGGCGGTGCCGAGCAGGCGCAACGCGTCGCGCCGCGAGTAGTCGCCTCGGTTCGGGTGCTTCTGGTCGGTCATGGCGTTCTCCGTGTTCGCTGTCTCTCGCGCGACGTGCGGGAGCGGTCCTCCATGCCCGCTGTCCGGCGCCGGTCGCGAGGGCGGCCGATGGATACGGCGCACAGGGTACTACGGCGTCTCGTGCCGCGGGACACCCTCGCCGGCAGGATACAATGCGGCTCCTGTCGCTGTGAGGTTGCGGGTCGGTGTCTGCCGGCGCGAGTCCGCGCCGCGGGCCGCGAGCCGCCCACGAGGAGGTTGCCATCGTGAAGCGCACCATGCGGTCGGTCGTGGTTTTGGGCGTCGCGGGGTCCATCTGGCTGCTCTCCGGCGCCGGCGGGGTCGGGGTGTCCGCGCAGGGGAGCGGGGAGCAGGCCGCCCCCGCGTCCGGCGCCGGCGACTGGACCATGTACCGGGGCGACCCCGCCGGGACGGGGTTCTCGCCCCTGGACGGGATTACCGCCGCCAACGTCGCCGACCTCGCCGAAGCGTGGACCTACCCGCTGGCGGCCGTCGACGAGCGCGCGCGCGGGCCGAACTCGCAGGCCACGCCGATCGTCGTCGGCGGGGTGATGTACCTGCCCACCGCTGATCGCGTCGTCGCCCTCGACGCGGCGACCGGGCGCGAGATCTGGCGGCACGCCCTCGACGGGGCGCGCCCGTCGCGCCGCGGCGTGGCCTGGTGGGCGGGCGGGGACGGCATGGAGCCCCGCATCATCTTCACCACCGGGCAGCACCTGCGCGCCCTCGACGCGGCGACCGGGACCCCGGTCGAGAGCTTCGGCGAGGGCGGCGCCGTCGACATGGTCGTGCCCTACAACTCGGTGCCCCTCGTCCACGGCGACGTGGTGGTGGTCGGCGCCAACACCCCGGCCGGCGCCATCGGCGGCATCGGGAACGCGCGCGCCTTCGACGCCCGCACCGGCGCGCCGGTGTGGGAGTTCAGCTCGGTCGCGCAGCCCGGTCAGCCCGGGCACGACACCTGGGGAGGCGACAGCTGGCGCGGCCGGCTCGGGGCCAACGCGTGGCCGTTCTACTTCTCGATGGACGTCGAGCGGGGGCACGTGTACCTGCCGCTGGCGTCCCCCATTCCCGGCGACTACGGCGGCGACCGGCCCGGCGACAACCTCTACGGCAACGCCCTCGTCGCCGTCGACATCGCCACCGGCGAGTACCGGTGGCACTTCCAGACCATCCACCACGACCTGTGGGACGCCGACCCGCCGGCCCCGCCCGCCCTCTTCGACATTCCCCGCGACGGCGGCACGATCGCCGCGCTCGGGGTGACCACCAAGTCGGGCTACCTCTACATTCTCGACCGCGACACCGGCGAGCCCGTCTACGGGGTCGAGGAGCGCCCGGTGGCGGCGAGCGACGTCCCCGGCGAGGCGACCTCGCCCACCCAGCCGATACCCCTGAAGCCGGTCGGCCTGTCCAAGCTCACCTGGGACCCCGACGACCTCGTGACCGGCGAGGACACCTCGCCCGAGCACGCCGCCGCGTGCCGCGACCTCGTCGCCGGCCTCGGCGAGATCTACAACGCCGGCCCGTTCACCCCGTGGGTCTACCGCGAGCCCGGCGCCCCCCTTCGGACGACTCTCTCGTTTCCCGGCGGGGTCGGCGGCGCCAACTGGGGCGGGGTGGCCGTGGACCCGGCGACCGGCTATCTCCTCGTCGTCACCCAGGACCTCGGGGCCCTCGGCTACGTCGAGGCGGCGCCCCCGGACCATCCCGTGCCCTACCGGAAGGGCGCCCAGCGCCCGGCCAGCTTCGCCGTGCAGATCGGCGGTGCGACCCTGCCGTGCCACCGGCCGCCCTGGGGCCGGCTGACCGCGGTCGACGCGGCGACCGGCGACGTCGCCTGGCAGGAGGTCCTCGGGGTCACCGACGGGCTGCCCGAGGGCCGGCGGGACACCGGACGGCTCATCCGCGCCGGCGCCATCACCACCGCCAGCGGCCTCGCGTTCGTGGCCGGCACCGACGACGGCCGCCTGCGCGCCTTCGAGGCGGCGTCGGGCCGCGGGCTCTGGGAGGCGCGGCTGCCGGCGCCGGGAAACGCGAACCCGATGACCTATCTCGGGGGGGACGGCCGGCAGTACGTGGCGGTGGCGGCCACCGACACCCTGGTCGTGTTCGCCTTGCCGTGAGCCGGCCCGCCCGCCTTCGGCAGGCTGGAGGCCGAATCGGGCAAAGACGCAGGGCGACGGATGGAGTGACGACCGCATTCACCCGCGCCCTCGATCGGATCGGGCAGGCTATCGTCATTGGGCAGGCGACCGTCGATGAGGCCCGAGCAAGGGGGAGATCCTCCATGACCGACCGTCAAGGTGCACGTAGAACGCCGGTGCTGGCCGCGGTCGGTCTCGCGGCCGCCGCGGTGCTCGGCGCGGGTTCGGTCGCGGCGCAGGACGGAGCGCCGCCGGTAGAGATCCGCGCGGTGATAGAGGGGACCTGGGAGCTCGTCGAATGGCACGTGGGCGACCGCGTGCTCCGGCCGCCCGAGATGGAGGGGCGGTGGATGGTCCACGACGGCCTCGTCATGGCGACCCGTCACCGCGACGGTCCGGACGACTTCGAGTCGACGGCCGGGTACGGGGAGTACCGCTGGGGCCCGATGACGTGGACATACGGCTACGAGCGGTCGGAGGACCTGCGCGGACCGTCGCCCGAGGATGTCCAACTGACCGTGACCGGGTCCGACCCGATTCGCATGAGCACGTTCCGCATCAGCCGCGCGGGCGACATGCTCGTCCTCGACGGCGAGCGGCTGCGCTGGGAGTACGACGTACCGGGCCGGACGTTCGTGCTGAAGACGAGCGGCGGGCGGACGATTCGCAAGTACCGGAAGATCGCATCGCCGGCTCCGTAACGGTCGGAGCTCCGCAATGCCGTCGGTCACCCGCGCCCTCATCGACCGGATGGTCCAGGCGATCGTCGACGAAGTGGATCCCGAGCAGGTGATCCTCTTCGGTTCGCGTGGGCGCGGGGACCACCGGAACGACTCGGACGTCGACTTGATCGTGGTCGAAGCCGAGCCGTTCGGACCTCGGCGAAGCCGTCGCCGCGAGATGGTCAGGCTCTACCACGCCCTGGCCGGATTCCCCGTCGCGGCCGACGTTCTCGTCTACTCTCACGAAGACGTCGACTACTGGCGCGACTCTCTCAATCACGTCCTGGCGCGTGCGCTCCGGGAAGGGCAGGTCGTCTAAACCTGCTGTGGCGGGACCTGCACGTGCGGGACGTGCAGCGCGTCGACGGCCGGCCACGGACCAGCAACATCCGTATCGAACTCGTCGTCGAGGGCGTGAGCCGCGACCGGCGCTGGACATGCGGGTTGGAGTTCGATTACGCGAACGAGGAGTCCTTCTACTGCCGGCCCCTTCGGCTGTCCGAGGACGGTGCGGCGGGGCGCGTGCCGATCCCGGATGAGGCGGGACACGGCCGCATCGCGTTCCTGCCGCCGATGTCGGGGCTGGCCGCCACCGAGACGCGGCTGGATCAGGGCGCGGTCAACGTCCGCATCGGCGAGGGCCGTAGCGCGGACGTGTTGCGCAACCTCTGCTTCCGCATTCACGAAACGGAGTTGTCACGCTGGGACGCGTTGGTCGACCACATCGCGCGCCTGTTCGGCGCGGAGCTCGACCCGCCGCACTACGTCGCCGAGCGCGGGGAGATCGCGATGACCTACCGGGAGCGCGGCGCCCGGCTCGACCTGTCGTCGTCGGGGCGGGGCCTGCAGCAGACGCTGCTGCTGCTGGCGTACATGTACGGGAATCCGGGCGCGGTCCTGCTGCTCGACGAGCCCGACGCGCACCTGGAGATCCTGCGCCAGCGCCAGACCTACCGCCTGCTGACCGGCGTGGCGCGCGAGACCGGCAGCCAGATCGTCGCGGCGAGTCACTCCGAGGTGCTGCTGAACGAGGCGGCGAGTCAGGACGTGGTGGTGGCGTTCGTCGGCCGGCCGCACCGCATCGACGATCGCGGCAGCCAGGGGCTGAAGGCGTTGCGGGAGATAGGGTTCGACCAGTACTACCAGGCGGAGCAGACCGGGTGGGTGCTCTACGTCGAGGGATCGACGGACCTGTCGATCCTCGTGGCCTTCGCCCGGCGCCTGGGGCACGACCGCGCGCTTCGAGCGCTGGAGCGGCCGTTCGTGCACTACGCGGGGAACCAGGTGCGTGCGGCGCAGAGCCACTTCCACGGCTTGCGCGAGGCGCTTCCGCAGCTTCGCGGCGCCGCGCTCTTCGATCGTCTCGAACCGGCACCGCCGGACATGGTGCCGATCGAGTGTCTGACCTGGAGGCGCCGCGAGATCGAGCACTACGTCTGCACGCGGACCGCGCTGGAAGCCTACGCCGCGGCTGTAGCGCCCGACACCGGTCCGGGTCCGCTGTTCACGGCGGCCGAGGCCGACCGGCGCCTTCAGGCGATGCGCGAGTCCATCGCCGAGGTCGAGGCAGCGCTGAAGACGTTGGGCAAGGGGTCGCCCTGGGATCTCGATGTCAAGGCGAGCGACGAGTTCCTGGATCCGCTCTTCCAGTCGTACTTCGACAGGCTCGGCTTGCCGAACCTGATGGCCAAGAAGAACTACCACGAGTTGGTCGACTACGTACCCGACGGCGAGATCGATCCCGAGATTGGCGAGAAGCTCGACGCCATCGCCGGGGTCGCCGAGGACGCGGTGCCGGCGGGAGAGGGCGGCCGGGGGCGTTGACGCTGGAGCCGGCGACCCGCGTGCTATCGTGTGGACCGTGGAGGCATTCTTCTGGGGTCGCCGGTAGAGCAGGCGGGTAGCGGGCGCATCGCCATCGTCGGCGCCAACAGTGCCGTCGGGAGGGCGTTGCTGGCGCAGGTCGCGGACGGGGAGGCGTTCGACGCGGTCGCGGCGGTGCGGCGCCCGGAGGTGGTCGGGGCGTTGCCGCAATCGCCGCGCATCACCCCGCGGGTCGTCGACTACGGCCGGTCCGGCGAACTGGCCGACGCGTTCGCGGGGGCCGGCGCCGTCGTGCACCTCGCGGGCATTCTCTTCGAGAGCCGGAGGTCCGACTACCGGTCGGGCAACGTCCAGGTCACCCGCTCGGTGGTCGAGGCGGCGCGGGCGGCGGCGGTGGACCACGTGGTCTTTGTCAGCTCGCTGGGCGCCGACCCGCGGTCGCGGAACGGCTACTTCCGGTCGAAGGGCGAGGCGGAGCGCCTCGTCGCCGACTCGGGCCTGGACGCCACCATCATCAGGACTCCGCTGCTGCTGGGCCCCGGCACCGCCGGCGGGCGCGCGCTGCTCGCCGCTGCGGCGGGGCCGTCGGCGCGCGTCCTCGGCGGCGGGGCGCATCGGCTCCGGCCCCTCGACGTCGACGACCTGTGCCGCGCCATCCTGGGGTGCTGCGAGCCGCCGGCAGCCGGCGTGCGGACCTGCGATCTGGTCGGACCCGAAACCCTCACCCACCGCGAGCTGATCGAGCGCACCGCGGGCTGCCTGGGCCGCGAGGTCTCGCTTCGCTCGACGCCGGTCCCGCTGGCCCGACTGGCCGCCGGGCTGGCTGGCCTCTTCCGCAAGGGCGGTCTGACCCCAGCCGTGATCGACGTCATCACTTCGGACGAGAGGGTCGACCGGAACGCCGATGCCGAGCTGGGCGTCAGCCTCACCCCGTTGTCCGATACCCTGGCCGAGCTGTGTCTGACCGCCCCGCGATGAGCGCCGCCCCCCGAGTCGGCGTCCGGCGACCGGGGAGTGTAGCGCAGCCTTCACCGATCCTCACCGAGTCATGTCAGACACACCCGCGATGAATGCCGCATCCGAGACCGCGCGCCCCGCCCCCGCGGCCGCGGCCGAGGTGCCCGGGGCGCCCGCAACCGCGCCCGGGGCGCCCGAGTCTGCGTCCCCCGAGACCGGCGCGACTCCGCCGGGGCCGCCCCCGGCCAGCAGCCGGGCCGGCCGCGCCGCCTTCCTGCTGCTGGGCGTAGTCTGCTTCGCCTACCTCTACACCCGCCTCGCCGGCGCCGCCGCGCGCGAAGGGCTGTCCCTCGCCGCCTACATGGCGCAGGTCTTCGAGAACGTCCGGTGGGGGGCCTGGGCCGCGCTGATGGTCGCCTACTCGGGGCTCTACTTCTGCATCGACACCCTCGTCGTGAGCCGCGCCCTCAACTGGTTCGTCGCCCCCATCCGCTACCGCGACATCCTGCCCGTCCGGGCGAGCGCCTACATCATCTCGGTCTTCAACGAGCAGATCGGCAAGGGCGCGATGGCCTACTACCTGAACCGGCGCCACCGCGTGCCGGGCTGGGAGGTGGGCTCGGTGATGCTGTTCATCATGTTCTGCGAGGTGTTCTACCTGCTGTTCTGGGCGACGGTCGGCTTCTTCGCGGGACCGGAGCTGCCGCCGGCGTTCGGGCTGGTCCCGTGGCTCGCGGCGGCCGCGGTGCCGGTGTTCGCGGGGTGGGTGCTGTATTTCCGCGGCGCCGTCCTGCCCGGCAACCGGCTGCGCGACCAGCGCATCTTCCACGCGTTCAGGACCGCCGAGATCCGCCACTACGCGCTGTTCCTCGTGCTGCGCTCGCCGGCCCTGCTGGCCGCGGTGGTCGTGTACACGACGGCGCTGAACCTCTTCGGCGTCGACGCCTCGTTCCTGGCCCTGCTGGGCTACCTGCCCGTCGTCTTCTTCGCCGCCGCCGTGCCGACCCCGATGCGGGCCGCCGCCATCACCTTCTGGGTGGTGCTGTTCCCCGAGAACGAGGGGCAGATGGCCGCGTTCGGCTTCGTGCAGCACAACTTCTTCATCCTGTTCAACGCCCTCATCGGCGCCGCCTTCTGGCCGCGCGCGCAGCGCGAGCTGTTCGGCTGACGACACTTGGACTCCCGTCCTGCCCTCGCTTGGGCAGGGTTCGACGGCGGAGCACGCGGCGGGGGCTCATGGGCGGGCTGACGAATCGACCCGCCAGCGGGGGCGTGGACATGCATACTGCATGCATGTACTCTGGAATGCATGCCGACGCTTCAGGTCAGGAACGTGCCGATCGAGGTCCATCGAGCCCTCAAGGCGAAGGCGGCCATCGAGGGGTCGTCGCTGTCCGACTTCGTGCTCGCCGAGCTGGAGCAGCTCGCGATGCGACCGACTCCGCGCGAGCTCCGTGAGCTTCTTCGAACCCGGGAGCCGGTCCATCTGGTCCCGTCGGCGGCCGAGGTCATCCGGGAGTTGCGCGAGCGCGAATAGGGCGTCCGCCGACACCCGCCGGATGCACCATGGTGGTCGCGGACGCCTCTGCCGTCGTCGAGATGCTGCTGGTGACGCCGAGGGGGGACGCCATCGCGGAGCACCTGCTCGAGTCGGGGCATCCCGCCGCGGCTCCCCAGTTGCTGGACATCGAAGTGCTGCACGTGATTCGCCGCTTCAACCGGGCCAACCGATTGACGGCGGCCCGGGCCGAGCAGGCGCTGGGAGACCTCGGGAAGCTGGGGATCACGCGCTACGGCCACGAGCCGCTACGGCCGGCGATATGGCGATTGCGCAACGTCCTGAGCGCGTACGACGCCGCGTATGTGGGGCTGGCTGAACTCCTCGGAGGCTCGATCGTGACCTGCGACGCCAAGCTGGCGCGGTCGACGGGCCACGACGTGACGTTCCGACTCTTCTGAGCCGGGACGGCAACGCGTTCGATTCGCCCCGGGGAACCGCGATGGCCCACGTGCTGACCGCAGTCCGGCTGGGGCTGGCCCCGCCGCTCGCCGTCGCCTTCGCGCGGCCGGATTTTCTCGGCGCCGGTCCCGTCGCCGTGCTCCTGGCCGTGGCCCTCGCCACCGACTACGCCGACGGCATCGTCGCCCGCCGGCGGGGCACCGCGTCGGCCGCCGGCCAGCTCTTCGACCATGGCACGGACTGCCTGTTCGTGACCGCCGGACTCGCCGGGGCGGCGCTCGCCGGCCTGGTCCCGCCGGTGCTGCCGGTCCTGATACCGGTCGCGTTCGGACAGTACGTCTTCGACTCCTACCTCCTGCACCACCAGAAACGGCTGCGCATGAGCACCATCGGCCGGTGGAACGGCATCGGCTACTTCGTCCCGCTGGTCGTGATCGCGGCGGCGCGACTCGAGGTCGTGCCCGGCACCACGCCGGCGCTGATGCAGGGCGCGCGACTGGTCGCGTATGCACTGATCGTCTCCACGCTCGTCTCCATCATCGACCGCGCGACCGCCGCCCGCGCAGCGCACGGTCTGCAGGAGCCTCGACGGCGTTGACGCGGATGGGTGGTCGGCGTCGGAAAATGGCGTCGGTCCATTCACACGCCCTGCTTGACGAGCGCATCGAGGTCGGCGCGGAACCGTCTGGCATCTATGCGTGGCGCTGTGGCCGCCGCCTGCGCGATGGTGTCGCGGGACACGAACCGTCGCGACGACACGGGCCTCAACTCGGCCACCGGCGTACCGTTACGGGTCACGATGATGCTCTGACCGGACTGAACGTCGCGCAGGATGGACGTGGATTCGCTGCGGAGCTGGTCCTCGGTGATGGTACGCACCCCGCCACCATAGCAGTCCCCCCGGCTCCGCGGCAATCCGTTCGTGGAGGACGGTCCGCAGCAGGCAGGTCGCCAAACAGGCTCAACGGTCGGTCATGGAGCAGCGCGCAGCTCATCGACCAGCCGATCGTATCCCTCAATGTTGTCGGGCGAGAGCCAAACACTCGCTGTGGTCCTGAGACGAAACAGGTTGGCGTATCCTCGCAGCTTGGGGATCTGTGCACACCAGGCCTCGAATCTCCGCGTCGCGACAATCGGTCGACCGGTCCGAATCGCACGGCGGACGAGGTGGAAGCCATACGCCGAGGAGGGAACGAGCCTATTGGGCGACAGGGCCCTGGGCAGCGGTCTGTACTTCGTCGAGTGGTACGGGAACAGCTCGACACAGAACAGGTTTCGGGCGAGCTTCTCGCTCCCGATGTCGTCGTCGTCGATCAGCCATCTGGCGTACTTCCTCCACCACTTGGAGCCTGGAGCGTCCTTCACGCGGGGATTGAGGAAGTAGAACGGGAACTCAGCCGGCCTGTGGTCGAGATTGTCGATGATGGCGGTTCGGTAAGCGGGGTTCGCGTGCCATTCGTCGTCCTCCTCCGGTGTGTAGCCGGGGTTCAGGTTGAGGACGTAGACTCGCGCATCTGGATCGCCGATGAACGGCTCGGGTAGCAGTTGTGTCTGGAGGGTGAAGCAACCCGCGCAAGACGGATTCTCACACTTCGGGTCGTGCTTGTCCGCGTATCGCGCGTTGAACTTCTCGACGATAGGTCGGTCAGATGGCAGGACGTGAGGAACATCGGTCGGAAGCTGCTGCCACGGGTTCTCCACGAGCGTGTCTTTCGGAGGATCAGTGGTTTCCTCCGCGGCGACGTCGGCGCTCACCGCGAGTTGTTCGATAGTAGCGAGTTGTCTTGTATGCTCAACGTCCTCGCTCCACGGTGCGGTGTTCACCGCGAGACGTTCTCGTACCACTTGAGGTTCGCCGTGCCCCCGCCGATGCAGACGAGGTCGATCCGTCCGTCGCCGTCGAGGTCCTCGGCCACACAGGCCGAGGGCGACATGTCGCCGTCGTCGAGGACCTGGCGCGACCAGACGTCGCCGTCGGGATCGGTGGCCCTGTAGAGATAGAGCCGGCGCGGCTCGCCGCGGTCGCCGGTCGCGATCTCGTCGCGGCCGTCGCCGTCGAAGTCGGCGGTGACGATGGTGTGGCTGCTGCCGATGCGGTCGATCACCTGCCGCGTCCACGAATCGCCGTCCTCGCGGTAGACGACGACCTGCTCGCCGTGCCAGGGCTCGATGGTCGTGACGAAGGCCGTGTCGCCGAGCCGCCCGGTCTCGACCTCGCTCGCGCCGCTCCGGGGCCACGGGGCGGGATCGCCGGCGGCGAGGGTGCTGCCGATCCACTCGTTGTCGATGAACCGGTGCAGGTGCACGCCCGCGAAGCTGGTGCTGAGGACGGCGTCGCGATCGGGGTCGTCCCACGGCTTGACGAGCAGCCCGTGGACCACGCCCTGCCCGGCGTCGGGGATGGTGCGGCGCTCCCAGTCGTCGGGCCGGTACCAGATGAGGGGTACGGCGTCGCGGTACTCCGGCGCCTCGGCGGCGGGGCCGGAGAGGGGGGCGTTGATCAGCACGGGGCGCCCCGTGCCGTCGATGTCCGCCCACCGGACGCGGTGCACGGTCGGCGTGCGGTCGATCTCGCGGATGCTCCAGGGCTCGGTCGGGTCTCCCTGATGGGTGAGCAGGGACAGGACGCCGAGGCTGCTGCCGTGCGTCGTACCGAACTCGTGGGCCACCACCAGCTCGGGAATCCCGTCTCCGTCGAGGTCCTGCGCCGCCGAGTTGATGGCCCGGTTCAGCCCGGTCGTCAGGACGTGCCGTTCCCATCCGGGGTTCTCGTACCAGGCCAGCTCGTCGAGGCGGGTCGACAGCGCGATGACGTCGAGCCGGCCGTCGCGGTTCAGATCGACCACCACCGGCTGGTAGCCGCTCGCCAACTCCGCGGCGATGGTGTGGGTCACGAACCGCGGACCGTCCGCCGCGCCTTCCTGCGCGCGGGCCGGTCCGGGCGTGACGGCCACGAGGGAGGAGACCAGCAGGGCAAGGCAAGTGGGCGCGGCCGCTTCCAGACGAGACAGTTGCGTCATCCTGTCACCCTCCCGCACGATGCGTGCTCCTGCCGCCGGCCGTTGGTTCTCACCGTGGGGCCGGTGGCAAGGCCCCCGTGCGCTCCACCGGCGCTCCATCCCGTCTCACCGCCCTGGTCGGCGAAGCCGGTTTGCTCCGAGTTGTCCATGCCCCCGGCAGGGCCTCCGTCGTGACGGGCGGCGTGGGCGCCCCGCGGCCCGTCCGCCCCTCTCGCCGGCCCCCGTGCGGGCGCGGATCGCCGACGACCCTGGCCCGCCCGTCGTCCCCTTCGGCTCCGCCGGGCGCCCCCTGCAGGAGTCCGCGCCGTTTCTGCGGCCCGGACCCCGACCCCTACGCGCGCGGAATCCACCGCCCCCCGAGCACCGTCCCGGCCGGGAAGAGGCGGTAGCGGTCGGTCCGCACGTTCTCGTAGTTGTCGACGAAGTCGAAGACCCCGACCCGCAGGTCGAGCAGCGTCAGGTCGGCCCGCGCCCCCACGTGGAGCGTGCCGCGGTCGTTCAGGTGCGGGAAGACCCGCG
Organism: Vicinamibacterales bacterium; assembly: GCA_965207675.1. Classification (GTDB taxonomy): domain Bacteria; phylum Acidobacteriota; class Vicinamibacteria; order Vicinamibacterales; family UBA8438; genus JAJEEA01. The sequence goes on along the minus strand of CBDBMY010000008.1, from coordinate 256,909 downwards.
ACGCGTTGACGGTCGCGCACGCCACCACCTCGTCGAGGGGCATGCCCGCGTTCAGGAACTTCGACATGACGTTGGGCAGGTCGACGACCCCCGGCACCGACCGGCTCGTGGTGTTGCCGTCGGTCGAGATGGTGTCGGGCCAGAAGCCCGCCGCGATGACCTGGTCGACGATGTCCCACCGCACGTGCCCGACCCGGCCGTTGGCGACGTCGAACCACACGCCGCGGCGCCGCGCCTCGAGCACCGCGGGGTCCATGCGGCCGGCGTCGTCGACGATGGCGTTCGGGGGCGGGGCCAGCATGTGGGTCACCACGTCGCCCGGCTTCAGCAGATCGAGCAGGGTGGAGAGCGGCGACGCGGTCTGGCCCATGTGGATCATCACCGGCAGGCCGAAGGCCGAGGCCGCGGCCTGGGCGCGGCGCAGCACCTCGACGTCGTCGGCCGCGACGCCCTCCGTCAGCCGCGCCTTGACCCCGACGACGATGTCGCGGTGCCGCTCGATGGCGCCCCTCGCGGCGTCGACGTCGGCGAGGTCGAGGTCCATGGTGTCGCCGCCGGGCAGAATGCCGGCGCGCCCGATGTTCACGAGGATGCGGCCCTGCTGGGGCGCCTCCCGCGCGATGACGACCTGGTCGTCGATCGCGTCCGCCCCCGCCGAGCCTGCGTCGACCCACGCCGTCACCCCGTCCTCGAGGCAGATCGCCGGGCCCTCGAGGTCCCGCGCATAGTGGGTGTGGACGTCGAGCAGGCCGGGGACGACGAAGCGGCCGCGCGCGTCGACGACCTCGGCCGAGCCGGCGGGAATGTCCGCCTCGACCGCCGCGATGCGCCCGCCGCGGACCGCCACGTCGAGGGCCGCGTCGACGTGCAGCGAAGGATCGAGGACGCGTCCGCCCCTGACGACCATGTCGTACGACTGGGCGAGCAGGCCGGTCGCGCGGGCGCCGACGGCGGCCCCGGCCGCGGCCCGGACGAACTGGCGTCGATTGATGAGCATGTCTGGCCTCCCGGAGGATGTGCCGACATGGTGTGCGGCTTGGCCCGGCGTGTCAACCGCCTCGGGGTCGTGCGGAGGAGCCCGCCTATGCCGGCGTACGGTTCGGCAGGATTCTCGCTGGGGCCGGCCGCCGGTTGCCATTGCACGCGGCGCCCCTGAACCGCGTCGACCCCGCCAACCAGGTCTCCCGTCGGTTCGGCCGGTCCGCGGGCGACAGGGGTCACCGCTGCCGCGAGTATCTGTAGTCGCCGGAGGTGTGAATCACCATGAGGTCCGTCGCCACCCTCCAGTCTCCGGAGCGCGGCTGCGGCGGGCCTCGCCACCGTCTCGCGCCGCCCTTCCGGGTGTACTGGCGACTGGCCGCATGGGCCCGCATGACCCGCTTGTCCCGCTCTTGCGGTACGCCGTTGGACGTTCGTCTCGACGGTGCCGGCGGCGTTGATTCCTTCCTTGAAAATCCGTTGTAGAAGCAGGGAATTTCAAGGATTGTCATGCGTGTGTGCTCATCGAACGGCCCGGCCCCGTCGCCCGGTGTCCGCGACTCGTTCGAGGCGCACCGGTCGCATGCAGACGGGTGGCCTCCGCCGTGGGCTCCGGGGCTGGGCTGAGTCGCGGAGCCGTCCTCCTACGCCGGTCGCGCCCGGGTCGCCTCCAGGCCCTCGACCACCGCGCCGGTGATGGTGTCGAGGCCCACGCCGTTGGTGACCTGGGCGAACACGAACGGGCCGTCGCCGCGCATGTGGCGCGAGTCGCGGGCCATGACGTCGAGGTCGGCGCCGATGAGGGGCGCGAGGTCGGTCTTGTTGATCACGAGCAGGTCCGACTGGGTGATGCCCGGACCGCCCTTGCGGGGGATCTTGTCGCCGCCCGACACGTCGATGACGTAGATCGTGAAGTCGGCGAGGTCGCGGCTGAACTGGGCGGCGAGGTTGTCGCCGCCGCTCTCGACGAAGAGCAGCTCGGGCTCGACCCGGGTCATGAGCTCGCCCAGCGCGTCGAGGTTCTGGCTGACGTCGTCGCGGACGGCGGTGTGAGGGCAGCCGCCGGTCTCGACCGCGGTGATGCGGCGGGTCTCGAGAGCCTCGTGGCGCACGAGGAACTCGCCGTCCTCCTTCGTGAAGATGTCGTTGGTGACGACGCCGAGGCTGTAGCGGTTGCGGAGCCGCCGGCACAGGGCGAGGAGCAGGGCCGTCTTGCCGCTGCCCACGGGGCCGCCGATGCCGACCGTGAACGCGCGCTGGCGGTAGTCGCGCGCGTGCGGCTCATCGCGATCCGCGAAGGCGCCGGGGCCGTGATCGTGCGGGTGGTCGGGTGTGAAGTGCATGTCTCGGCGTTCCTCCTCGACGAGTCCCCGCCTCCTGCCGCAGGCGCGGGTTCCGGCACCGATTCTACGATTGGAACAGGCGCGAATACAGGCGATCGTGCGCGGCTTGCAGGAGATCGACGATGGGCGCGGTCTGGCAGATCTCCTCGGGCGCGAGCCCCGCGCAGCGCTCGAGCGTCGTGTCGAGGGAGACCCCTGCCTCGTGTTGCATCCGTTGCGCCCGGTAGCTACCCACGATGCCGAGCCGGACCGCGGCGGCGAGGACGCCGCGGGCGGCGCCGTAGAGGACCGCCCTGCCGGCGGTCTCCCGCGGCAACCCGATGGTCCGGAAGACGACGCCCGAGACCGGCGCCACGTGCGCCCACCCCTCCCGGACGCGTGCCTCGAGCGCAGTCGTCGCTGGCGAGGGCCACACGCGGGACGCGGTGGCGGCGAGGGTGCGCCCCTGCACCCGGCTTGCACGGTTCGCCACGGCGTTGGTGAGGAACGCTTGGTTCAGCGCGTCCAACTCCTCGAGCCGCTCGGGCTGCCGGTAGGCGGCGTCGGCAAGGGGCAACGCGCCCCATCCCGCCTGCTGGATGGTCTCGGTCAGGAACCGCCTCAGCGCCGCGTCGTCGTCCACGTGACCGGCCTGCCACGCCGCTTCGAGGCCCCACGAGTGGGCGAACGTCCCGACCGGGAACGCCGAGTCGACCACCTGCCACGCGAGCCATTCGGACATGACGGATTCCTGGTCGGCTCCCTCGTTACGCCTCGTCGCTCAGGCGTTCGGCGTCGGCCTGCGCCCTCGCCGGTCCGGACGTAGCGCGGGCGTCACAGGCGGCTCCTGGTCCTGGCGGACTGTGCTGGACCTGCGTTCCCATCCGGCCGCGGTCGTGCACCCCCAACCGTCGAGTGGAGCGGGCATGGAAGCGTTCATGCGGGACGGTCCACTAGAACAGGCAGTACCGCTGCGCGAGGGGCAGGACCGGCGCCGCCTCCGCCGTCAGCACTTCGCCGTCGGCCTTGACGACGTAGGTCTCGGGGTCGACCTCGATGCGCGGCAGCGCGTCGTTGAGCTTCATGTCGCGCTTGCCGACGGTGCGGCACCCGCGCACCGCCGAGAGCTGCTTGGTGAGCCCGTAGCTCTCCGCCGTCCCCGAGTCGAGGGACAGCCCGGACACGAACGCCACCGACGTTGCCCCCGTGGCCCGCCCGAACGCCCCGAACATCGGGCGCATGAGCTGGGGCTGCGGGGTGGGGATCGAGGCGTTGGCGTCGCCCATCTGCGACCACGCGATGAACCCGCCCTTCAGGACCAGCTCGGGCTTGACGCCGAAGAACGCCGGCTTCCACAGCACGAGGTCGGCGAGCTTGCCGGCCTCGACCGAGCCCACCTCGTGGGCGATGCCGTGGGCGATGGCGGGGTTGACGGTGTACTTGGCGACGTAGCGCCGGATGCGCAGGTTGTCGTTGTCGCCCTGCTCGCCGTCGAGGCGGCCGCGCTCGTGGCGCATCTTGTCGGCGGTCTGCCACGTGCGGGTGACGACCTCGCCGACGCGACCCATGGCCTGGCTGTCGCTCGCCATGATGCTGATGGCCCCGAGGTCGTGCAGCACGTCCTCGGCCGCGATGGTCTGGCCGCGGATGCGGCTCTCCGCGAAGGCCACGTCCTCGGGCGCGTTCTTGTCGAGGTGGTGGCACACCATGAGCATGTCGAGGTGCTCGTCGAGGGTGTTGACGGTGTAGGGCCGCGTCGGGTTGGTCGAACTCGGCAGCACGTTGGGCTCGCCGCAGACGCGGATGATGTCGGGCGCGTGGCCCCCGCCCGCCCCCTCGGTGTGGTAGGTGTGGATGGTCCGGCCCTTGAACGCGGCGATCGAGACGTCGACGAACCCCGACTCGTTCAGGGTGTCGGTGTGAATGGCGACCTGCACGTCGAAGCGCTCCGCCTCGGTCAGGCAGCAGTCGATGGCGGCCGGGGTCGAGCCCCAGTCCTCGTGCAGCTTCAGCCCTACCGCGCCGCTCCGTATCTGCTCCTCGATGCCCTCCGGCATCGACGTGTTGCCCTTGCCGAGGAAGCCGAAGTTCATCGGCAGGGGGTCGTTCGCCTGCAGCATGAGCCGGACGTGCCGGCTGCCCGGCGTGCACGTCGTCGCCTTGGTGCCGGTGGCGGGGCCGGTCCCGCCCCCGATGAACGTGGTGACGCCGCTCGCGACCGCCTCGAACACTTGCTGGGGCGAGATGAAGTGGACGTGGGCGTCGATGGCCCCCGCGGTCAGGATCATTCCCTCTCCGGCGATGGCCTCGGTGGTCACACCCACCACGAGGTCGTCGCCCACCCCGGCCATGACGTCGGGGTTGCCGGCCTTGCCGATGCCCGCGATGCGCCCGTTCTTGATGCCCACGTCGGCCTTGCGGATGCCCGTCCAGTCGACGATGAGGGCGTTGGTGATGACGCAGTCGAGGGCGTGCTCGTCCGACACGCCGGCCGCCTGCCCCATGCCCTCGCGCAGGACCTTGCCGCCCCCGAACTTGCACTCGTCGCCGTAGACGGTGGCGTCGTCCTCGACCTCGGCCACGAGGCCGGTGTCGCCGAGGCGCAGCCGGTCGCCGGTGGTGGGGCCGTAGAGGTCCGCGTAGTGACGCCGGTCGATGCGGTGGGGCATGGCTACTCCGGGTTCTCGCTGTCGCAGGCTTCGTCGACGCAGCGGTCCGCGCGATGGCGCCGGTCGAGGCAGCGGGGCACGGGCCGCCCCCCGTTCTCGATACCCCGGGTTCCGTCGAGACAGCGGGCAACGTAGTGGCGGTCGAAGCGGCGGGGCATGGCTGCTACCGGTTCTCGATGTCTCGGCTCCTGTCGACGCGGCGTCGGTCGATGCGGCGCCGCACGGCTACTCCGGCATCTCCAGCTCGCGGTTCTCGTCGACGGGGCCGCTCGCCCACGCGTTTCCCCCGCGGACGACGCGGTCGCCGGCGATGGGCACCAGGTTCACCGTCTTGCCCTCGCCCGGCTCGAACCGGACCGCGGTGCCGGCGGGGATGTCGAGGCGGCGCCCGTAGGCGGCCCGCCGGTCGAACGCCAGCTCGCGGTTGGTCTCGAAGAAGTGGTAGTGGCTGCCGACCTGGATGGGCCGGTCGCCGGTGTTGGCGACGGTCACCGCGACGGCGTCGCGGCCGTCGTTCAAGGTGATCTCTCCGGCCTCGGCCATGACCTCGCCGGGGACGCCGGCCAGCGCCGACGCCGGGCGCCCAACCGCCGCCTCGGGCGCCTCCGGCGCGAGGAAGCTGCCGTAGAGGGCGAGGGTGTGGTCTCCGCGCTCGGCGACGATGGGGTTGTGCACCGTCACGAGCTTGGTGCCGTCGGGGAAGGTGCCCTCGACCTGCACCTCGTCCAGCATCCCCGGCACCCCGTCGAGGACGTCGCGGGTGCCGAGGAAGCGGCGGCCCAGATCCATCAGGTCGGCCACCGACCGGCCGTCCCGGATGAACTCCAGCAGTTGCGTCGCGATGAGCGCCACCGCCTCGACGTAGTTCAGCCGGACCCCGCGGGCCAGCCGCTTCTGGGCCAGGAACCCGGCCTGGTGCAGGATCAGCTTGTCGACCTCGCGCGGCGTCAGATGCATGTCGTCACCATTCCCGGTCCCAAGCCCGCCGGTCTTCCCGGCTCCGCCGGTCGAATCGGCGCGCGGGGCATGTCGTCACCACTTCCGCGCCCACGGGCTGTCGCCGAGGAGCCGGGGCACGAAGCCGAGGAGGTCCTCGAGGGCGCCGTCGACGTCCTCAACCGTCCGCCCGGCGAGGCGCAGGATACACCCCGCATCGCCCAGCGGCGCAACGGCGACGAGCCGATCGGCCCGGCGCCGGACCGGTTCGCCCCGGACCCGGTCGTCGATGCGGGCGACCTCCGCCTCGAGGCCGCGGCCTATCACCATCGCCACCGCCAGCACGTCGTAGCGGCCGAAGCGGTCGGCCAGCCGGCCGTCCGACGCGCGCAGGGCCGTCGCGTCGTGCACGACGAGCCGGCCGCCGAGATGGACCGTGGTGCGGCTGACGTACTCGTCGAAGCGCCACCGCTCGCCCGATTCGCGCCGGCCCGACGTGACCCGGTCGACGAGGACGAGGCGGCCCCCCGGCGCGATGGCGACCCGTTGCGTCTGCCGATAGCGCGACCCCGCGAAGCACACCACCGCGTCCGGGGCGGCGACGAGCAGGGCGTCCTCGCCGACGTCGGCGTCGAGGGCGGTCCGGGTTCCCCGCGGCGACCGGTAGACCTTGGTCGCGGACTGCGTCGACAGGAACGCGGCGGCGCCAGCGCCGACCGACGCCGCGACCGCGACGTCGTCGCCGTCGACGAGCCCGCCCCCGTGGCTCGACGTGTAGACCCAGGCCGCGTGCCCGTGGTTCTTCGGCGTCAGCAGGCGCAGGGGGCTTGTCGCGTAGGCCCGGCACACGACGCTCCGTCCGCCGCCGCCCCGCGCGACCACGACGCGCCCGCGGCCGGGGCGCGCCGTCTCGGGCGCCGGCGGCCGTCTGTCGAGCCCGACGATCACAGCGCCAATCTCATGGGCGACCTCGGGCTCCTTCGCGTTCGCCGGCATCGCGTCACCGCTTCGTGAGCTTGGGGCCCGCGTAGACGACGTAGACGGGTCTGCCGGCCCGGACGGGCCAGGAGAAGTGGAGGCGGAGCGTCATCTGCCGCACCTTCCCGTGCCATGTGCAGAACAGGGAACCTCCAGGCTCGTTCGGATGACGGAATGTCAATGCCTCGCGGAAGTCGCGCTTCTCATCGTCGGACGAGTCGGAGAACAGCGCGTTGCAGCCGCCTGTAAAGTAGTCCTGGTAGATCCGTTGGCCTTCGGCCGTGCGTGCGCCGTTTCGGTCGAACGACCGCGCGAAGCGGTCCAGGATGTCGAGCAGAACAAGGAAGCGGTCCGCTGCGCCCTTGGCGAAAGGCAGCCCGGAAAGCGGCTCGAAGCAGTCGGGGACGCACGTCAGGCTCTCGAACCGGATCGCCGCCGCCTGTCGCAAGTCGCCCCAGGATCGCAATGGAGGTGCGGTGTCCCGCAGTCCTGCTTCCACCGCCGAAGCGCTTCGCCAGTTCGGAAGCGCGGTGCTCCGGTCGTCCTCACCCTCGTCCTCCCGGCGCCAGGTCACGTCGACAGGGGAGTAGTCCCAATCGGACGGGGCGAAGCTGAGCAACCCGCAGTTCGCACCATGCAACGTTCGGAACGCCGCTTCGCCGACGGCGCTCTCCGTGACGATCTTGCCCCTGCACTCCAGCCAGTCACCGGCCCCGTGGCGGCGGAGATCGTCCCAGAACGGGCCGAGGCGCGTGAGCCAACTCATCGCCGCGCGCCGCTCGCTCTCGACGGCGAGACGGCCAATCGCCTGCTGCATCGCCACGCCCGGGATCGGGCTGGCCGTCAGGAGCGAGCGATGGCAATGCACGTTCTGCCCGAAGCGCCGGGCCGCGGAGCGCATCGCCATCAGGCGCGCGAGCGCATTGCGAAAGGACTCCGCGTCGTGAAACTGCTCGTGGATCGACAGGTCGTTGACCAGGATTTCCAACGTCAGCTCCAGCCCGCGAAGTAGTTCATGTCCCGGTCGAACTGATCGAAGAACCCGTCCGGCCAACTGTCGATGTTGCCGTCGGCGTCCATGATCGGGCTTTCCACCTGCGCACCGCCCCGCTGGCCTCGGTCCTCGAGACGCGGCCGAAAGAAGTGCAGTGCGACGTCCCCGCTGGCCGGCATGCCGCCCTTGACCGCCCGCCGTATGCCGTTCAGGACGTGATCGCTGTGCGTCTCGATGACGACCTGAACGCCCGCCGCCGCGACTTCGCTCAGGAACTCTCCCATGGCCGCTTGCCCGGCGGGATGCAGGTGCACCTCGGGATTCTCGATCAGCAGCAGGTCGTCCTCGTCTGCGGACAGACCCGCTACGACGATGGGTAGAACCTGTGTCAGTCCGAATCCGGTGTGCACGGGGCGATGAAAGTCCGTGTCGGCCGATATGCGAATCCCCAGCGTCGCCGCGTTGGCCCCGGGGACCTGCTCCACGGCCAGCACGCAGCCCGGAAAGAACCGGGCCATCCGCGCCTCCACCTGCCGGAACCGTGTGGGCGGCACGCCGTCGATTGCCAACCTCCTGAGCACCCGGACGTCGCGACCGGAGTGAAGCACGCTGACGGCGTACTCTCCCCGCGGGCCGACGACCGGCGTGAGCTGGGGATCGTCGAAGGCGTAGAGCTCTCGCGGTCCCAGTCTCTCCGCGGTCAGGTAGGTGAGCCTGCGCAGGCGGCTGGTCAGGGGCTGGTCGGCCGCCGGCGCCGGCAGCAGGTGGTGGAGCGGTTGGGACCCGTCCACGTCCCAGCCGTCCCCGGCGCCGGTCTCGCCGTGAACCCTGCGGACGACCATGGACATCTCGTCGCGCTCACCCCCGAACTCCCACTGATACGACGCCGCATCGTCGTCCAGCAGAGCGATCCCGCAGTCGCGGCGTCCATGAACCTGGTCGACTACGTCCGCCACGGCACCCAGACGGACGGCAGAGCCGTTGAGCATCAGGCGGGACGACCACTCGTGTTCGCGCATCGTCTGGTGCAGGAGAACGAGGGCCTGCAGCACCGACGATTTCCCGGAGGCATTGGCGCCGGACAGAAGGGTCAGCGGGCGCAGGGGCAGCTTCAGTGTCTCGAAACACTTGAAGTGTCGGAGATCAATGCGCGTGAGCACCCAGGACCCCCTCGAGGACTTCCTGTGCCAAGTGAAAGCGGGTCCTTACCTTTCTCGCGTCATTGGGACCGTAAGTGATCGCCGTGTTGAACTCTTCGTTGTCGAAGAGATCGAAAACCCGGCGACGGAGAGGGCCACGAGATCGCTTGACCGCGTCTTCCGGATAGCTGGACAGGCCGGTGGACATCACGTCCCAGAACGAGGCATTGAGTACGCCGCGTCGTTTCTGCCGAGGTCTGTGCTTTCTGAACGCATGGCGGCCGAACAGCATGAAGTTGTTGGCGAGACCTCTGCGGAACTCGGCGGACAACCATGAAAGTTCGGCTTCAGCCATCTCGTTCATTCGGCGCAGGCAGTCGGCAAGGAACTTGTCCATGTCGCCGCGGTATTCGTCGAGATCGAGAATCCTAAAGGCGCAAAACCGATTGACGAACTCTCGATCACGCATCTTCTTTGAGTTCAGGCTCCTGCCGGTCGCCCTGAGAAAAACCCCGGTTCGCGACTCTTCCTTCAGGAAGCGCGTTCCGCATCCCATGAAGAGGCTGTTGCGCATCTGCTGCCGGGTAAGCGCCTCGCCGCTGTTCACCCTCTCGAAGATGTCCAGTCGGGCCCTCTCCTTGACTCTCGCGTCGATGATGTAAAGTATGAGGTTGCAGTCCTCGACGCGATTCTTGAGTTTGGGCGGCAGGTCGGAGAACCTCTTGCCGTGCAGTTCAGGGCGTTCCGGAAGGCTCAGCCTGAGTTCATTGTGCATGAACCGGCTGAACGTGGACAGACGCTGCAAGCCGTCGACGACCACCATCCGGCCGTCGTCGTCTTCCGCCATGTAGAACACAGGCAGGGGGATGCGCATGATGACGGATTCGATCAGTTTGCTCTGTTTGTCTTCGGGCCAGATGAAGTCGCGCTGGAAGTCCGGGTCCATCACGTAAGAGTCCTGATCGATCCGTCTCGTGACGTCGTGAATCGTTCGGGTCTGGTGGCGGATCAGGAGATCGTCGATTGGATAGTCGCCCCAGGATCCACTGTCTGGATCCAGGCCCTCGATTTCTTCGCTGTCGCCGGGCCGTGTGGATTGATAGGCGTCCATGGTCTCCTCGCTCCGCCGGCTTCCATCGTACCACCGACCGTCAGCGTACCTCGGCTCGGTTCCGCGAACCGGAGTTTGGTCAGGCCAGCCCCCAGGGCGCCCCCAGGGCATTGCCTTCGGCTCCGCCCGCCGCCCACCCAGACCGGCCACGTGTCTGCGCCGTTCGCGGCGTAGACACGTGGCCTCACACCGTGAGGTGCCTGCGGATGTCATCGTCGCTCAGGGCGTCGATCGGGCCGCCGGCCACCGACCGTCCCTTGTCGAGGATGTGGAACTCGCTGGCGACGCGGCGGGCGAACGGCAGCTTCTGCTCGACCAGCAGCACCGTCACCGCGGCCTCCCGGTTGAGCCGGACGATGATATCGCCGATCTCGTGGACGATGTTCGGCTGGATGCCCTCCGTGGGCTCGTCGAGGATGAGCAGCCGCGGCTCGAGCACCAGCGCCCGCCCGATCGCGAGCTGCTGCTGCTGGCCGCCGGACAGGTCGCCGCCCCGGCGCTGGAGCATCTGTCTCAGCACCGGAAAGAGCTCGAAGACGCGGTCGGGGATGCCCCCGCGGCGGCCGCCGGGCCGCGACCCGAGGCCGATGCGCAGGTTCTCCTCGACCGTGAGCTGCGGGAAGATCTCGCGCCCCTGGGGCACGTAGCCAATGCCCAGCCGCGCCCGGCTCTCGGGGGAACGCGCGAGCAGATCGGCGCCGTCGAACGTGATCGAGCCCGACTCCACCGGAATCAGCCCCATGACGCACTTCAGCAGGGTGGTCTTGCCCATGCCGTTGCGCCCCATCAGGCACAGGCGGGTCCCCGCCGCCACGTCGAGGTCGACGTCCCACAGGGTGCGGCTGCCGCCGTAGGACTGGTTCAGGCCGCGGATCTCCAGCAGGCTCATGCCCCCTCCGCGACCCCTGCGTGGTCCATCTGCGCGTTCCGGCGGTCGAGGCCACGGCTCTCGGGCAGGCTCATGCGGCCCAATACACCCGGGTGACGCGCGGCGCCCATTGCCGCCTCCCGGACCGGCACGAGGTCGGTCGGCGTGTTCCGGCGGTCGAGGCCGCGGATCTCGAGCAGGCTCATTTCCTCCCAGGTTACACCTCGCGGTCGACGCGCCACCGCGTTCGTGTGGCGCGGTGGGACCGGTCGAGGCCGCGGATCCGTAGCAGGCTCATGCTCCCAGATACACCTCGATGACGCGGGGGTCCGACTGCACGGCGTCCATGCCGCCCTCGGTAAGCACCCGTCCCTCGTGGAGGACCGCCACCCGCCGCGCGATGGACCTCACGAAGGCCATGTCGTGCTCGACGACGACCACCGAGTGCCGCCCGGCGAGCGAAAGCAGCAGCTCGCCGGTGCGCTCGGTCTCCTGCGGCGTCATGCCCGCGACCGGCTCGTCGACCAGCAGCACCTTCGGCTCCTGCATCAGCAGCATGCCGATCTCGAGCCATTGCTTCTGGCCGTGGGCGAGGGTGCCGGCGAGGGACCCGCGCTTCGAGGCCAGGCCCGTGGTCTCGAGCACCTCGTCGATGCGCTCGCGCTCCCCGCGCGTCAGGCGGGCGAAGAACGTGCGCCAGAACGACTTCTCGCCGGCGAGGGCGAGCTCGAGGTTCTCGAACACGGTGAGGAAGTCGAAGACCGTCGGCTTCTGGAACTTGCGGCCGATGCCGGCCTGCGCGATCTCCGGCTCGCTCATCGTGAGCAGGTTGGTCATGTTCCCGAAGAACACGCGCCCCGCGTCGGGCCGGGTCTTGCCGGTGACGACGTCCATCATCGTGGTCTTGCCGGCGCCGTTCGGCCCGATGACGCAGAGCAGCTCGCCGGGGTCGACGTGCAGCGTGAGGTCGTCGAGGGCCTTGAAGCCGTCGAAGCTCACCGTCACCTGCTGCAGGTAGAGCACGTCGCCGGTCAGCACCGACGGCTGCCGCCGCGCCGCCGCCTCGCGTTTCTCGCGCCAGTCGTCGCGCCCGCGCCAGGCGTCACGCCGGCCCCCGGCCTCGATGGAACCGGCCTCGGCGGCACCGGCGTCGCCGGGACCGGGAGCGCCGGCGCCAGGTTCACCGGCACCAGGGTCGCGGGCACCGGGGTCGTCGGCGCCCGGGTTGCCGTCAAGGGGGTCGCCGGCGCCCGGGTTGCCGTCAAGGGGGTCGCCGGCGCCCGGATTGCCGTCAAGGGGGTCGCCGGCGCCCGGGTTGCCGGGACCGGGCACGCCGGCGCCCGGGTTGCCGTCAAGGGGGTCGCCGGGACGGGGGGCGCCGGTCATGCGTCCCGGCTCCTTGCCGGCAGGAGGCCGGCCAGCCCGCGGGGCAGGAAGACGGTGACCCCGATGAACATCGCCCCGAGGGCGTACAGCCACACGTCGGGCAGCGCCCCCGTGAACCAGGTCTTGGCGTAGTTCACGAGCACCGCCCCCGCCGCCGCGCCCCACAGGGTGCCGCGCCCCCCGACCGCCACCCAGATGACCACCTCGATGGAGTTGATGGGCTCGAACTCGCTGGGGTTGATGATGCCCACCTGGGGCACGTAGAGCGCCCCCGCCACCCCCGCGAGCACCGCCGAGAGCACGAACACCCACAGCTTGTAGTCCTGCACCCGGTAGCCGAGGAACCGGGTGCGGCTCTCGGCGTCGCGTATCGCGCGCAGCACCCGGCCCGCCCGCGACGCGAGGACGGCCCGGCAGGTCCAGTAGCTGGCCCCGAGGGCGACCGCCGTCGCCGCGAGGAGGGCCGAGCGGGTGGCGTCGCTCTGGAGGTCGAACCCGAGCAGGTCCTTGAAGTCGGTGAAGCCGTTGTTGCCGCCGAAGCCCATGTCGTTGCGGAAGAACGCGAGCATCAGGGCGTAGGTGAGGGCCTGGGTGATGATGGAGAGGTAGACGCCGGTGACCCGCGACCGGAACGCCAGCCACCCGAAGACGAACGCGAGCGCGCCGGGGACCAGGGCCACCATGACCGCGGCGAACCAGAACTGGTCGAAGCCGTACCAGAACCACGGCAGCTCCTCCCAGTTGAGGAACACCATGAAGTCGGGCAGCTCGGGGTGCCCGTACACGCCCCGGGTGCCGATCTGCCGCATGAGGTACATCCCCATGGCGTAGCCCCCGAGGGCGAAGAACGCCGCGTGCCCCAGGCTCAGGATGCCGCAGTAGCCCCAGATGAAGTCGACGGCAAGGGCGAGCAGGGCATAGCTGAGGTACTTGCCGATGAGGCCGACCGCGTAGCTCGACAGGTGGAGCGGGGACGACTCGGGCACCGCCAGGTTGAGGAGCGGCGCGATCAGGGCCACCGCGGCCAGCGCCGCGAGAAACGCCACGCTGGCGCGGTCGGCGATCACGGCCGGCAGGCGCAGCCCTGGTGCCTTCATCACACGCTCTCCGCCGCCCGCCCCGTCTGGGGGAACAGCCCGCGGGGGCGGCGCTGGATGAAGAGGATCAGCACCACCAGCACCAGGATCTTGCCGAGCACCGCCCCCGCGAACGGCTCGAGCAGCTTGTTGACGATGCCCAGCGACATGCCGCCGATGAGGGTGCCCCAGAGGTTGCCGACCCCGCCGAACACCACGACCATGAACGAGTCGACGATGTAGGACTGGCCGAGGTTGGGGCCCACGTTCGTGAGCTGGGTCAGGGCCACCCCTGCCACCCCCGCGATGCCGGCGCCGAGGCCGAAGGTCATCGCGTCGACCCACTCCGTCCGCACCCCCATCGCCCGGGCCATCGTGCGGTTCTGGGAGACGGCGCGGATGTCGAGGCCGAGGCGCGTGTACTTCATGACGGCCAGCACCAAGGCGAACACGATGAGGGCGAAGAGGACGATGTAGAGCCGGTTGTAGGTGAGCGCGAACGCCTCGTTGAACCGCAGCGCCCCGCTCATCCAAGCGGGGGTGGTGACGGCGCGGTTGTTGGCCGAGAACACCGTCCGCACGAGCTGCTGCAGCACGAGGCTCACGCCGAAGGTCGCGAGCAGGGTCTCCAGCGGCCGCCCGTAGAGGAAGCGGATGACCGTGCGCTCGATGAGCACCCCCGCCGACCCCGCGACGACGAAGGCCGCCGGTACCGCCACCAGCAGCGAGATGCCGATGTGGTCGGGCATCCAGAGCTGGACGACGTAGGTCGTGTACGCGCCGAGCATCATCAGCTCGCCGTGGGCCATGTTGATGACCCCCATCACCCCGAAGGTGATGGCGAGGCCGATGGCCACGAGCACCAGCACCGACCCCAGGCTGAGCCCGAAGGCCACCGTCTCGAGCACCGAGTAGACGTTGCGCCGCGAGTCGATCTGCCAGATGGCGTCCGTGGCGGCGGCGCGGACGGCCTCGTCGGGCTCCGCGAACCCGCCGCCCTCGTCGGTCCGGAGCAGCGCCGACAGGCGGTTGTGGACGACGGGGTTCAGCCGGCCCGAGAGCCGTTCGACGGCGGCGAGGCGAACCCCGGGGTCGGGGTCGTCGAGCGCCTCGACGGACAACGCCGTCTCGATCTCGAAGGCCACGTCGGGGTCGGTCTCGACCTCGGCGCGCCCGCGGAGGAGGTCGAGGATGGCGTCGTCGAGGCTGCGCAGCAGCTCGCGCACCGCCTCGAGGCGGACGCCGGCGTCGGGGCTCGACGAGTCGAACCGCGCGATGCCGGTGCGCAGGAAGCGACGGAGCCGGTTGTTGGTGATGATGCGGTCCAGCCGGTCGGGGGAGACCGTCCCCGCATCGGCCAGGGTGGCGGGATCCAGGAGTTGGAACGCGGTCAGGCCCTCCTCGTTCGACTCGACGACGAACACGCGTCCATCGTCCTCGCGCTCGAACAGGCGGTCTTCGAGCAGGGCCGTCAGCACGTCGCGGACGCCGCCGTGCCCGGTGGCGAGCAGTCGTCCGGCGATCTCCTCCTTCTGCCGGAGGTTGGCGCCGGCGAGCTCCCCGACGAGCGTGCGGAACGCGTCGTCGCCGGTCTGCGCCGCGGCGGGATGGGCGGCCAGGCACGCGGCGAGCAGCAGCCACGCGAGCCGCCGCCCGCCGGGGACCCTCGCGGCTCGCCCGGCAACCGTCGCCCTTCGGCTCCGAGAGCCGCCCATCCCATCCCTCCAGTGATTCAGTGCCGTTCCACGGCGCCTCTGCGGGGAATCGGCGCCCCTCGCCGGAGGCGGCGCCGTTCCCGCGGCGCGCAGTCCTCGGGCCGCTATTCGTAGTTCTGTCCCGAGCAAACCTGCGTCTCGGTGTTGTAGTTGCCGCAGTTCAGCTCGACCCAGTCGGCCTCGGTGACCTCGCTGACCGGCAGATAGTCGGACCACGCGTCGCCCGGGACGGTGCCGTCGGTCTCCCACACCACGTCGAACTGGCCGTTCGCCTGCACCTCGCCGATGTACACCGGCTTGGTGATGTGGTGGTTCGGCAGGACCCGCGCGATGCCGCCGGTCAGGTTGGGGGTCTCGGTGCCCGGCAGGGCCTCGAGCACCGCGTCGACATCCGTCGTTCCCGCCTTCTCGACCGCCTGGGCCCAGAGGTTGAAACCGATGTAGTGCGCCTCCATCGGGTCGTTGGTCGTGCGGTCCTGATTGTCCATGAACTGCTTCCACTTCGTGATGAACTCGCCGTTCGCCGGCGACTCCACGCTCTGGAAGTAGTTCCAGGCCGCGAGGTGCCCGACCAGCGGGGTGGTGTCGAGGCCCGAGAGCTCCTCCTCGCCCACCGAGAACGCCACGACGGGAATGTCGTCGGCCGAGACCTCCTGGTTGGCGAGCTCCAGGTAGAACGGGACGTTGGCGTCGCCGTTGATGGTCGAGACCACCGCGGTGGGCTTGCCGGCCTCGCCGAAGCGGCGGATGGCGGCCACCCGGGTCTGCCAGTCGGAGTGCCCGAAGGGGGTGTAGTTGATGTCGATGTCCTCGTCCGCCACGCCCTTCTGCTTCAGGTACGCCTCGAGGATGCGGTTGGTGGTGCGGGGATAGACGTAGTCGGTGCCCTCGAGCACCCAGCGCTCGATGCCGACCTCGTTCATCAGGTAGTCGACGGCCGGGATGGCCTGCTGGTTGGGGGCGGCGCCGGTATAGATGACGTTCTTCGACGACTCCTCGCCCTCGTACTGGACGGGGTAGAAGAGCAGGCCGTTGTTCTCCTCGAACACCGGCAGCACCGACTTGCGCGACACCGAGGTCCAGCAGCCGAACACCACGTCGACCTGCTCCGACTCGAGCAGCTCGCGCGCCCGCTCGGCGAAGAGCGGCCAGTCGGACGCCGGGTCGACGACCACCGCCTCGACCGGCCGGCCGAGGAGGCCGCCCCTGGCGTTCTGCTCGTCGACCATCATCAGGATGGTGTCCTTCAGCGTCGTCTCGCTGATGGCCATGGTGCCCGACAGGGAGTGGAGGACGCCGACCTTGATGGGATCGCCGGCGGTCCCCGGGGCGGACCCGGACTCGTCCCCGCCCCCGCCGCACCCGCCGAGGGCGACGGTGAGGCCGGCGACGAGACATGCGTGCTTCAGTTTCATGAGTTTGGCTCCTGTGAGTGAACGGGCCGCTACATCTGAAGTTGCAGCCCGAGCCCGACCTGGAAGTCGTCGGGGTTGACGCCGGTGAAGGCGGTGTCCTTCACGAAGATCATCACGCGCGCGTTGAACTGCCGGATGACGTAGTTGAGGTTGAATTCCGTGGTGGTCTGGTCGTAGTCGGCCATCAGGCCCTGCCGGAACCGGGCGCGGGCGTACTTGCCGAGCAGCTCGAACTGGCCGTCGCCCACCCGCTGCGGGAACAGGTAGGCGGCGAGGAGGTAGCCGCCGTCGTTGGTCAGGTACCGCGGGTCGTAGCCCCCGAGCCGGTCATAGCGGGCCCACTCGGCCTCGAGGGTCGCCGCGCCGCCGTCGCCGACCATGCGCTCGACGAGGAAGTCGACGGAGTACGCGGACCCCGCGTCGGCCTGGGTCTGGCCGGCGAGGCCGATGGCGAGGATGTTCCGCTCGCCATAGTAGGTGCTGTTCAGGTAGTAGCCCGGCTCCTGATCCCAGAAGTTCACCTGGACGCGACCCGCCCCGATGAGCGACGAGTTGCCGGTCGCGGACCGCCCGTCGAACGCGCCCGCCGACAGCTTGACCTTGTCGAACTGGCCCCACCACGCCGCGCCGTTGTCGCGCCCCTGGAAGACGAAGGGATAGCCGTCCTGCACCCCGTCCGCGTAGACACCCCAGTGGTGGGCGTAGAACGGGCCATAGAGGTTGGCGCGGTCGCTCGGCGGCAGGAACCGGCCCACCCACACGTTGAACTGGTCCGACATCTCGAACTGGGCGACGGCGTCGAGTATCTGGAACTCGGAGCCCTGGGGCCCCGGCGCGCCCAGCGAACCGCCGTAGTCGAGGTCGGTGTTCACCATGAACTTGATCCTGCTGGTGGCCGCCCCGTTCAGGTAGAGGCGGAGGCTGTTGACCCGGAAGTGGTCCGAGGCGTCGGCGTCGTCCGACGTCCGGTGAAGGAAGCTGGTCTGCAGCCCGCCGCCGACCGTGATCGGCGGGGGTGGCTCCGGCTCCTCGGCGACGGCGTCCTGGGCGGGGAGCGGCGCCGGCTCGTCGGCGACGGTGTCCTGGGCGTGGAGCGGCCCCGCCGCGCCGACCCAGCCGGCCAGCGCCGCCACGAGCGCCGCCGCGAGACGGCCGCGCCGCCCGCGCATGACGGGCTTGTTCCGGTACGTGTGTCTGTGGCTCGGCACGGAAGGAAGGTCCTCCAATTGCGCTTTCGGTTGCCGGGGGCCGCCGGGGCCCCTGTTTGCGGGAACATGCCCAAGCAAGGTTCGTGCCGTTTGTGGCCGCGCCGGTCGGCCTCCTGGGAAGGCAGGCGGGTTCTGCCAGTGTCCCAACAGCGAAGTTCGCGAAGGGCCCGAATCGCTGCAAATGCCCGTGAACACTGGAGAACTGCCGCGTAGGATTGTTCGCGAACCACGGTTCACGACACTGGCGATGGAGCTGTTTCTTCGGCGGCTGAGGGGAGCCTGGGTCGACAAGGGGATGATCCGGGGTCCGACATTCTTGTGGTCGAGGCCGCGGTGACTCCGACGTTCTTGTCGGAGCCCCTCCAAGCCGGAAGGCGGGCCCCGCCGAGCCGCTACGGCGTGCCCGGCGCGCGACGGGGGTTCTCCGGGGGCGCCGTCTCCGGGCCCGTCCGCCCCGGACACGTGGCGCATCGCTCCCGTCGCCGCCGCTCAAGCCGCCGTTGCGAGTCCGGCGAGCCTCGGGCCGGCGGCCTGGTCGCATATCGGGGTGGCGGCTGCTACCATTACCTGTTTGTGCGCCAGGAGTCGGCGCCATGACACGGCACGGACTCCTGGAGTCTCGGTTGGGCGCCAGGCGGAAGCGGCGGCGCGACCTTGCAGGCGCGCGGCGACGAATTGGCGAGTTGATCGGCGGCAGACTCGGACGGTGCGGACCAGATGACGGGAGTGACAGGAATGAGAGTCGAAGACAGACGCGGGGCCGGCCGGACATCCCTGGTGCTCGGGCTGGCGTTGGCGGCGGCGTGCGGCCTGATCGTCCCGGCGGGCGCGGCGGCCCAGGGGCCGGGGACCGAGAACGGCGGGTGGACCTACCTCGGCGGCGACGCCTGGCACACGCGGTACACGACGGCCGACCAGCTCGATCCGTCGAACTTCGAGCAGCTCGAGGTCGCCTGGCAGTGGAACGCGACGAGCTTCGGCCCCGCCACGGCGCGGGCCACGCCGTCCCTGGTCGGCGGCAAGCTCATCACCGTGGCCGGCAACCGGCGCCACGTGGTCGCCCTCGATCCGGCGACCGGGGAGCTGCTGTGGAGCTTCCGCGAGCCCAACACCTACCGCTACGAGTACTCGATGCGCAAGGGCTACGGGAAGGGCGTCGCCTACACCGAGATCGACGGCCGCGGGGTGGTGTTCATCACCTCGCCGGGCTTCTTCCTGCACGCCCTCGACGCCGACACCGGCCTGCCCCTCGAGGGCTGGGGGCGCCGGGTGCCCCTCGACGGCTTCGCCGACACCGGGTCCGTCGATCTCGTGGAAGACCTGATCGCCGACTGGGGCCCGTGGACGAGCATGGACCGGCCCTACGATCCCTACATCGGCATCCCGCGGGAGATCGGCTACATCACCGCGTCGTCGCCGCCCATCGTCGTCAACGACACCGTCGTCGTCGGCAACTCGGCCGAGCAGGGCTACCTGCAGACCCGGGTCGAGAACGTCCCCGGCGACATCCTCGCCTACGACGTGCGGACCGGCGACTTCAAGTGGAAGTTCCACGTGATTCCCCGGCCCGGCGAGTTCGGGCACGAGACCTGGGAGAACGACGCCTGGCAGTGGACGGGCGACGTGTCGTCGTGGGCCCCGATGTCGGCCGACCCCGAGCTCGGGCTCGTCTACATCGTGACCAACGGCGCCACCATCGACTACTACGGCGGGCACCACCCCGGCGACAACCTGTTCAGCACGAGCATCATCGCCCTGGACGCGGCCACCGGTGAACGCCGCTGGCACTACCAGATGGTCCACCACGACATCTGGAACTACGACACCCCGACGGCCCCGGTCCTGATGGACGTGACCGTCGACGGGCGTGAGGTCAAGGGGCTCTTCCAGGCGACCAAGCAGGCCTTCCTCTATGCGATCGACCGCGAGACCGGCGAGCCCATCTGGCCCATCGAGGAGCGCGCCGTCCCCGCGTCCCGCATCCCCGGCGAGCAGCTCTCGCCGACCCAGCCCTTCCCGACCCGGCCCGCCCCCTACGACCTGCAGGGGCGGACCGAGGACCACCTGATCGACTACACGCCCGAGATCAGGGAGATGGCCCGCCAGGTGGCGCTCGAGAACAGTCTCTTCAACGGGCTCTTCGACCCGCCGACGCACACCGCCGACCCGGCGGGGCCGGCGTGGAACTGCCCGGGCGGCGGGGGCGGCACCAACATCACGGGGCCGGCCGTCGGCGACCCGGTGACCGGCGTCCTCTTCGTCAGCTCGCAGAGCGGCTGCTTCCGCCTGCAGGTCATGCCGGGAGTCGACTCGCCCCTCGAGGAGCTGCCGCAGTCGGGCACGACGCACACCGACTTCGCCGCGGTCGCGACGACGGTGCGGGGCAGCATCGAGGCGTTCACCCTCGACGGGCTCCCCATCTGGAAGGGGCCCGTCGGGCGCATCACCGCCATCGACATGAACACCGGCGAGCACCTGTGGGTGGCCCCGAACGGGGACTCCCCGCAGGCGACGCAGGACCGCATCCGCAACCACCCCCTCGTGCAGGGGCTCGACGGCGTCGAGATCAACCGCGGTCGGGGCGGCAACTCGGCGATGGTGGTCACGCCGACCATGCTCCTCGCCGGCGGCCAGACCGCCGACAACACGCCGCACCTCTTCGCCATCGACAAGCAGACGGGCGAACGGGTCGGGGCGGTGGAGATCCCCGGCCTGACCCGCTACGGCATGTCGAGCTGGTCGCACGAGGGCCGGCAGTACGTCATCATCCAGCTCCGCGACGGCCTCGCCGCGATGGCCCTCCCCAGCGAGGACGACGAGGTCGGCGGCGGGCACTGATTCCGCTTCGGGTAAGGGATCGGGGGCTCGTCCGCGTTGGGGAACGTGCCCTCGGTTCCCTCACTTTCAGCGAAGAGAGCACGCCTGTCGCGGCTTCCGGCGCGGCAGGCGGGCCGCCTTCGGCCAGCGTCGTCATGGGCTGGAGCACCCTCGTGCCGCGATCCGGCCGTCTTGCCCCACGAGAGTGTCACCGGCGACGCTGCGCACGAGTTGCCAACTGGTCCTCCGTGCAGCCGCGATTTCGCACGGAGTCCGAACCCGCTTCCCGATGTCGTGATACCCGCCGGCCGTCGACAGGCGTTGCGGGAGCACCCATGAAGTTGCGAGAGGACCCATGAAGAAGAAGGCAATCGCGCTCGCCCTGCTGCTCGGTTCGCCCATCGTTCTGGCCGGCCAGCAACCCGACGAAGTCGACAACCCCCGCACCGCCTGGGGCGCGCCGGATCTCAACGGCGTGTGGAACTTCTCTTCCAACGTCCCCATGCAACGGCCGCCACGCTTCGGCGACCGCGAGTTCATGACCGCGGAAGAGGTGGCGCAGCTGCGCGCGCGCCTCGCCGCGGCGGATGCGGCATCAGACCAGGCGGTGCCCCAGCGAGAGGGTGGTCCGGGCGGCTACAACGATTTCTGGGTGGAGAGCGCCGGAATCACGGACCACATTCGCACGTCCCACATCGTGTACCCCCCCGACGGCCGTTTGCCCGACGTCGTGGACGGCGTGGAGCGGATCGCCGGCGGTCTGGGACCCGACATCAGCGGGGAGCGACCGGTCCGTTTCGTCGTGGGCGGCATCGGCAAGGACGGTCCCGAGGATCGCGGCCTGTCCGAGCGCTGCATCGTGGGCTTCAACTCGGGCCCGCCCTTCACCCCCAGTCTTTATAACAACAACATCCAGATCTTCCAGAGCGAAGACTACGCGGTGATTCTCACCGAGATGGTTCACGACGCCCGCATCGTGCCCATTGGCGCCGGTGCTCCTCCGCTGACCGATGCGATCAGACTCTGGTCGGGCGCCTCGCGCGGCTACTGGGATGGAGATACCCTGGTGGTCGAGACGCGGAACTTCAACGGCCTGACCCAGAGCTTCGGTGCGTTCGGCACCTCGGACGGCAAGGTGCTGACCGAGCGCTTTTCCCGGGTCGATCGCCATACCGTGAACTACGAGTTCACGATCGACGATTCGGCCACGTTCACCGACAAGTTCACAGCGATCGTGCCGATGACCAGGGTCGCGGGCGAGCTGCACGAGTACGCGTGCCATGAAGGCAACTACGGGATGGAGAACATCCTGCGGGGCGCCCGGGTCGAGGAGCGGACCGCCGCGGGAGGCGCCGGGCGATAGGCGCCGCCGATGGCGGGACGTTGGTACGGGCGCCCCTATGGCCGTTGAACGGCTTGGGATCAAGCGATGCGGCATGAGAGTAACCTGCCATTCGTTCTGTTGCTGACGTTCGTCGTGTCGGTGCTCGTGGGGAGCGCCTCATCGGCGGGTGCTCAGGACATCGAAGAGCTCCGGCTTGCCGCCGAACAGGGAGACGCTGACGCCCAGTTCAGCCTCGGTGCGGCGTACGTCCAAGGGACGGACGTAGGGCTGGACCTCGTCGAGGCGGAGCGCTGGTTCCGACGCGCGGCCGAACAGGGCCACGCTGGCGCACAGACCGTACTTCGTGAGCTGTACCGATTCATTCGACCTTTTGCGGAACAGGGCCACGCTGGCGCTCAGGCCGCCCTCGGTGTGGCGTACGTTCAAGGAACGGGAGTACCGCAGGACCTTGTCGAGGCAGTGCGCTGGTTCCGCCGCGCGGCCGAACAGGGCCAGCGAATCGACCTGCCGAGTCGGGAGCGCGTGGTATCGTGGAACGGCTGCGGCGGGCCCCCGGGGCGGCCCCGCGAATCCCTCGAAGCCATGGAGGATCTCCAGCTCCCGGACGACGTCCGGGACATCTGGGAGCGGGGCGCCGCGACCGTGATCGACGCGTTGCGGAGATACCGGTGCACGCCGAGCCTCGGGGGCGGCACCCTGCTTGCGGCCCGCTGGGACGGGCACCGCAGGAGCTTCGACATCGACCTCCGCGTGACGACCCGGGACGGCCACCGGATACTGAGGGCGGCCCGCGACGCGGCCGTCGCCGCCCGCCTGACGGCGGCGGGCGGACGGAGCGAAGCCGAGGGGGCGCCGGAGGGCGCTTTCTGGCGGGTCTCGTTCCCCGACACGGGCATGGGGGCCGTCCAGCAGCGCATCGAGACCTGGGCGCGGACTGCGGAGCCGGAGGGGGCGGAGACCGCCGGCCGCGTGAACGGCCGGACGATGCCCGTCCAGAGTACGGCCCAGATCCTCCGGGGCAAGCTGCAGCGGACGGGGGCACTCGCCGCGCGCGACATCTTCGACGTCAAGCTGGCGGCAGAGCGGGATCCGACGGCCCTCGCGATAGCCGTCAACACGCTGGGGGAGAGGGACTTCGAGCGCCGGATGCGCGTCTGGACGGAGAACGGGACTATCGTGGCCAGCCGCGCCCCGAGGCAGATCGCGGGTCCGCCGCCCGAAGAGCGGGCCACCTGGGGCACGCTCGCGGAGGACGCCGCGGCAGGCTGCCGCGCGGCGAGATACAGGATGGTGCAACTCGCCATCGAGCCGACCATCCTCCGTTTCGAGTACGCCACGCGCGGGGGGCACGCGGGCGAGCACGTGATCGACCGCAGGACGGCCGGAGCCGACGCCCGCCGGTGTGGAGTGGCCGACTGGCTCGAGGCCAACGGGCACGACCTCGACGAGCTGATCGGCCGATGCCGAGCCGGGCAGGGCGCCCGGGAACGGATCGCCCTTCTCGACTCCGGCGAATCCGGCGCGTGACCGCACCGCGGAGACGCCTCTATCCGGAGGGTGGCCGCGGCGGAGGACGTCGACGGGGGCGCGAGGCGCGGCGGGCGGACGGGAGCCCGGACCCGCACACCGGCCGCACCATCCCGGAGGTTAGGCGACGAATGGCGCTCACGGCCTACGAAGACCACAGCGGACCCGAGATCACGTCGCCCGAGAGCGGCGGATATCCGAGGGAGCCCGACCCCGTTCCCGGAGACCCCGACTACGTGCCGGAGCTGGACGGGGCCTGGGACGTGCCGAGGCTACTGCCCGCGCGGTTCTTCGACGACCGCCGGTGCGAGCCGGCCAAGTCGCAGGCCGAGGCGCGCCGCTCGCGCGCGGTCGCCGGCCGGCTGGCCAGCAGTTGCTGCGGCTGGACGCTGCCGCATCCCACCGCCGACGACTTCTACGATGCCGTGAGGGCGGAGAAGCCGACCGCGGAGCAGGAGATGCTGCTCGGCGTCTGGATGGACGAAGCCACGGCGGAGGAGGCGTTCGACGCCTGGCGCGAAAACGTCTATACCTGGCGCCAGCTCGCCGAGGCGTGCCGCCGCACCGGCCGTCGGCGGTGCCGCCTCTACCGAACGCTCAACACCCACTCGCTCTGGGTCGGCGACGAGGACCCCGACGAGCTCTGGCGGCAGACTTGACCGGCCCGGAGTCGAGCCCCTCGGCCGGGCCGTGCCGGGCTGTGTCTTAAATATGCCGGCTGTGGTATCGTTGACCCGTGGGGTGGATTCGCGAACACTTGGTGGGCTTGCTCGCGCTCTGCGTGGCCGTGCTCGCGGCTGCGGGCGGAGTGATCGCGTTCGCGATGACGACGCTGGCGACCACCGCGGACATCGAGAGGATGACCGCATCGCTGGCGACGAAGGCCGACCTCGCAGCGTTGCCGACCGTGGCGAACTTCGGCACGGTGGTCGAGACGGTCGTCACCCTGCGAGAAGCGGCTGCCGCCGTGAGTGCTACCGTGGAGGCGATCAGCGAAACCGTCGAGGCGCAGCGCGAGACCATCGATATGCTGAGCGCGGTCGTCGCCGAACAGCGCGAAATCACCGACAAGCTGGGCGCGGTTGTCGAGGCGCAGCGCGAGACCATCGACATGCTGAGCGTGGCCGTCGCCGAGCAGCGCGAAACCACCGACAGGCTGGGCGCGGTTGTCGAGGCGCTTGCGAGACCACCGACACGCTGAGCGCGGCCGTCGAGGCTCAGCGCGAAACCACCGACAGGCTGGGCGCGGCTGTCCGCACGCAGAGCGAGACCGTCGTTCGTGTCGCCAACATGGTGGTCGCCCTGGAGAGTACCGTCGACCGGGTCAACGAGGCGGCCGTCCGCACGGACGGTGTCGTTGACGCCATGGACGACAGGCTGGACACCCTGACCGGCATCGTCTCGCCCCTGGTGCCGTGCATCCTCGAGCTCCACCGCCCGCCGGAGGGGGAGTCGCCGATGGGGGCGCGCTTCGAGACCTCGGCATCCCGCCCCCTTCCCGAGAGCTGCCAGCAAGCTCAGGCCCGGGCCCGCGGCCAGTGAACATCGACCAGGACCGATGACGGGACATTCCGTGAACCGGCTGAGGATCTGAAGATCCCCGGTTCCGGAGGAACATGCAGCCGCTGCCCCTTCGCCCTGTTGCCAGAGCAGCCCACGGGGGCCCACGGGCGATTCGGGGTGACGTTCTGCTACCCTGGAGCCGGGAAACGCGCCCGCCCGTGGCGCGCAGCGCCGCCGAGGAACTGCGGCGCTTCAGATTGACGGCGCCGGACGAGGCCGCCGCGGGAGGAGGGCACATGCGCATCGTGAAGCGGCTGGCGTTCGTCGCGGTCCTGATCGGCCTTCTGCTCGCCGGGGCGCCCGCCCCGGCGCAGTCCGTCGCCGACGGCTATACGCCGGTGACCGAGGCGATGCTGCTCGACCCGCCGGCCGAGGACTGGCCGATGTGGCGGCGGACCTACGGCCACTGGGGGCACAGCCCGCTCGACCAGATCGACACGTCGAACGTCGGCCGGCTGCGGCTGGCGTGGGCGTGGACGATGGGGGAGGGCCGGCAGGAGACGACGCCGCTCGTGCACGGCGGGATGATGTTCCTGGTGCAGCCGTGCGACTTCGTCGAGGCCCTCGACGTGCGCGACGGCTCGCGCGTCTGGGAGTACCGCCGCGAGCGGGTCGACCACGCCGCCAACCTCGCCTGCGTCAACCGCAACGGCGCCCTCTACGGCGACAGGCTCTTCATCGCCACCCACGACGCGCACCTCGTCGCCCTCGACGCCCGGACCGGCGAGGTCGCGTGGGACGTCGCGGTCGGCGACTGGACCATCGGCCAGCACTACTCGGGCGGCCCCATGGTCATCAAGGGACGCGTGGTCGCCGGCATGTCCGGCTGCTATCACCTGAACACCCGCTGCTGGGTGTCGGCCCACGACGCCGACACCGGCGCCGAGGTGTGGCGGACGTACACGATTCCCGGCCCCGGCGAGTACGGCTACGAGAGCTGGGGGGACGTGCCCGACGAGGACCGGCGGGGCGGCTCGGCCTGGAACTCGCCGAGCTTCGACCCCGGGCTGAACCTGATCTACACCGGCGTGGGGGTGCCCATCCCGTGGGGCTCGGTGCAGCGGGGCACCGGCGACGGCGACGTCCTCTACACCAACTCGACTCTCGCGCTGGACGCCGACACCGGCGAGATCGTCTGGTACTTCCAGCACATCCCCAACGACGAGTGGGACCTCGACCACCCGTTCGCGCGGCTCGTCGTCGAGACCGAGGTCTCGCCCGGCGACGTCGAGTGGCGGAGCGGGTCGATCGCGCCGGGGCGGCGGCGCAAGATCGTGACCGGCATCCCCGGCAAGACCGGCATCGTGTGGGCCCTCGACGCCGCCACCGGCGCCTTCCTCTGGGCCCAGCCCACCAACGTGCAGAACGTCATCGCCGACATTGACGCCGAGAGCCGCCGCGTCATCGTGAACCAGTCGCTGAAGTTTCCCCAGGTGGGCGAGCCCGTCTTCGTCTGCCCGAGCGCCCTCGGGGGCATCAACTGGCAGGGCACCGGCTACCACCCGGGGACGAACGTGCTCTACGCCCCGACCAACAACGTCTGCATGGACCTGACCCTGAACGAGTTCCGCTACCGGCCGGGCCTGCATCACGGCTCGGCGCGCATCGCGCAGGTGCCGGCCCCGGACATGGGCGGGCAGATCGGGCAGTTCAGCGCCATCGACCTGACCACCGGCGAGCCGCGGTGGGTGTACCGGCAGCGCGCCGGCATCGGCGGCTCGGTGCTCACCACCGGCGGCGGCCTCGTGTTCGTCACCGACGACGCGCGGCGCTTCCGCGCCTTCGACGCCGCGACCGGCGACGTCCGGTGGGAGCAGATCCTCAACTCGAGCGCGGGCGGGTTCCCGGTGTCGTACATGCACGACGGCGTGCAGTACATCGCCATTGCGGCCGGCGGCGGCATCAACTTCCGCGGGCTCACCCCCGAGATCCGGCAGCCGGGCGGGGGCAACATGCTGTTCGTCTTCAGGCTGCCCTGACCGGGTTGCATTCGGTTGCCGTTCGGCTACACTTTGCGGACCGACAAGCGGAAGTTGCGCAACGGCTCGAGCCCGCGTCGCGGGCCTGCGAGGAGAACCGAGGATGACTGGAAGGACACCGGACACGAGTTCCCCCGACCGCGCCGCGAGCCGGCGCGAGTTCTTCAAGCTGCTCGCGGCGAGCCCCTTGCTGGGGGTGGCCGCGTCGGGCCTGCCCGCGAGCTGGCAGCGCGCGCTCGCCCACGAAGCGGAGCGCCGCGCGACGGCGGGGCCCGCGGCGCCGCACTGCCCCGAGTGCGGATCGCAGATGCCCCGGTCGCTGGTGCAGCCCCGCTTCACCGCTTTCCAGGAGCCCGAGCTGCCGCCCCAGAACGCCCTGGAGGACCAGTTGACGGGGCAGGTCATCGAGTCGCTCGACGAGGCCGTCAACGTCTGGGACCTCGAGCGCGCGGCCCACGCCACGAACCTCGCCCAGCACTGGGACTACCTGCACATGGGGGTCGGCGACTACGAGACGCGGCGGGCGAACCGCGAAGGGTTCCAGCGCCTGATGATCCGTCCCCGGCGGCTCGGCGGCGCGCCGCTGGGCGAGCTCGACACGTCGACCGAGCTCTACGGCCGCCGTTGGCCCTCGCCCCTCTTCCTGTGTCCGGTCGCGAGCCTCGAGGCCTATCACACCGAGGGCGAGAGCGGCGCCGCCCGCGCCGCCCGGTCGCGGGACATCCTGCAGATGCAGTCGCACCAGAGCTCGCAGTCCTACGCCGACATCGCCGAGGCCCGCGGCGAGCCGCACTGGTTCCAGATCTACACCGTGCCCGACTGGAACGTGAACAAGCGGGTCATCGACCGGGTCAAGAGCGCGGGCTGCCCCGCCCTGGTGTGGACCATCGACCTCCTCGGCGGCAGCAACCGCGAGCTGCAGCGGCGCACGCTGTCCGGCGAGGGCTACGCGTCGGTGCTCTGCCAGAGCTGCCACCAGCACCACCCGGACTACCTGCGGCCGATGCGGGCCGGGCTCGGGGGGCCGGAGGGTCCCCGCTATCCCTACACCTGGGACTACGTGAAGCGCCTCAAGGACGCCAGCGACATGAAGCTCATCCTGAAGGGCATCATGACCGCCGAGGGGGCCGAGGAGGCCATCGAGCACGGCGCCGACGGCATCTTCGTGTCGAACCACGGCGGCCGCGCCGTCAACAGCATGTGGTCGTCGATCGACTCGCTGCCCGAGGTCGTCGGCGCGGTCCGGGGGCGGGTGCCGGTGTTCATCGACAGCGGCGTCCGCCGCGGCACCGACATCTTCAAGGCCCTGGCCCTCGGCGCCGACGCCGTCGGCATCGGCCGCCCCTACGTGTGGGGCCTCGGCGCCTTCGGCGAGGACGGCGTCGCCAAGGTCATCGACCTGATCCTCGCGGAGCTGCGGATCGCCATGCGGCAGACCCGGACGACCTCCGTCGAGCAGATCACCTCGCGCTTCGTCATGGAGGGGAAGAACCCCATCATGATGCGCGACAACCGCTTCGGCTTCGGGCTCTGATCGAACCGGCCGGGGCGGCGCCGGACCGGGGACCGCCGGGTCGGGGTCGAGCCGGTCGGCGATGGCTCTTCCGCCGTTGCCTGCCGGGGCCGTGCCCGTCCGGGACCGCTGAATCCGGGGCCGATGGCCCCTCGCCGGCGTCGCGGGGCGCAAGCTTGCCGTCCCCCCCGGTCGCGCGCCGGCTCGGCGCTTGGAGGATGCAGGAATGCCAGTCGTACGTCGAACGGGTTTCGTGATCGCCGTCGCCCTCGGCCTCGCGCTGCTGGCGGGGTCCCCGACCGCCGCGCAGTCGACGGTCGAGTTCATCGTCTCCGGCACCTCGACCATCCGGGGATGGACCTGCACGGTGAGCGGGTCGGCCGCGGTGACCCCGGGCTCGTCGGCACCGGCTCCCGGCTTCGCCGAAGGCGTTCAGACGGCCGCCCTCACCGTGCCGGTGGCCGACTTCGAGTGCCCCGACGAGACGATGACCGAGCACCTGCTCGAGGCCATGAAGCCGGCCGAGTTCCCCGAGATCACGTTCCGGCTCGAGAGCTACGAGGCCTCCGGCGGGGGCGCCCAGGCCAGCGGCGCCCTCACCATCCAGGCCGTCACCAGCCCGGTCAGCTTCCCCATCTCGCTGTCGCCGTCCGGCGCCGGTGTCGAGATCGCGGGCGAGGTGAGCCTCGACATGACCGCCTACGGCGTCGAGCCCCCCGTCGTCATGCTCGGTCTCCTGAGGGTGCGGCCGCAGATCCGCATCCAATTCGAGGGGCTGGTGGTTCCGTAGAGTCTGCGCCGTAGAACGGCGCGGACTCCGGGAGGGTTGTTTGGGCGCCCAGCGGAGCCGAAGGCGACGATGGGCGGGCCAGGGCCGCGACCGCGGGTTCGTTGTAGTTCTGGTATCGGGTCGCGAGATTCACACGCGAGAGGGGCAGCCACTGGCATCGACGACGCGGTTGGGACGTCGTTCCCGCTCTCCGGAGGCCCGCGCGATGCCGGCCTACACCAAGGCGGAGGCGTCGAGGTACGCCAGAATTCCCCACCGAACGCTCCACGATTGGGTTTCCGGCAAGAGCGACTCCAGCGGCAGGCGTTCGCGGCCTCTGGTGAGCGTCGCCGACCCGTCGCAACATCTTCTGTCCTTCGAGAACATGGTCGAACTGCACGTGCTGGCCGCCCTCCGGCAAGTGCACGGCGTTCGAATGCGGGTGATCAGGCACGCGCTCGATTACCTGCAGACCCGACTCGGCGTGGCGCGCCCGCTGATCGACGAGCAGATGCACACGGACGGCAGAACGATTCTCGTTCACCGCCTCGATCAGCTCATCGATGCAGGCCGCGGCGGGCAGACCTCCATGCTGGCGTTGCTCGACGTGCACCTGGACCGGATCGAGCGCAACGCGTCGGGTATCGCCACCAGGCTCTTTCTCTTCACGCGGAAGAGCCCACAGGATCAGCACGCAGCGAAACATCAGCCACGCGTCATCTCCATCGATCCGGCCGTCGCGTTCGGACGGGCCGTGATCGCCGGGTCGCGCGTCTCGACCGCGGAGGTGGCGGACCGCTACAAGGCCGGGGATTCCATCATGGACCTGGCCGAGGACTATGGGCGAACGCCGGCGGAAATCGAGGAAGCGATCCGATGCGAGCTCGACCTCAAGGCAGCCTGAGCCCGTCTTCCTGATCGATCACAACCTCGGCACCCGGCTGGTCCCGGAAGCCCTGCGCCACGCCGGCGCGACGGTTGAAGTCCTCACGGATCACTTCGATTCCAGCACGGACGACAAGGAGCTCCTCGCCGCCGTGGGAGCGCGCGGATGGGTGTTCCTGTCGAAGGACCGCAACATCCGGCGCCGCACGCTGGAGCGCCAGGCGCTCATGGACGCGGAGGTCAAGGCCTTCCTGCTCGCCGCAGCCGACTTGTCGGGAGATGAGCAGGCGGCGGTGCTCGTCAAGGCGCTTCCCCGTATTGGGCGCATCTGCCAACGGCCCGGTCCGTTCATTGCCAGCATCACGGCGACTGGCAACGTGACTGTCGTCGAGGAACGGCCGAAGCGTGCAGGTGCAGGCAGACGCTCGGGGAATAGATCAGGCCGACCTGGAGCGCCAGCAGCGTGAACCCCATCGAGTCGCCGTCGAGTCGTAGATCGGCGACGTCACTCGGCCGGCTCGATGCGGAGCAGGGCGGCTGAGCCCAGGGCGGGGTCGCGGCCGAGGAAGCTGCCTCCCGTCAGCACGTACAGCAGGCCGTCGGGGCCCTGCTCGACGTCGCGGATGCGCCGCCGGAGATCGGCGAGCAGCCATTCCCGCCGCTGCTCCAGGCCCCGGCGGTTGAACTCGATGCGCTCGAGGTGGCCGGTGCGGGCGACGCGGCCGGTCATGAGCGAGCCCGCGAAGAGGTCCCCGCGCCACGCGGGGAACCGGTCGCCGCTGTAGAACACGAGCCCCGAGGGGGCGATGGACGGGATCCAGACGATCTCCGGCTGTTCCAGGTCTTCCTGCCACGGCCGTTCCGACACGCGCAGCCCGGTGTACTCGCGCGAGTAGGAGACCTCGGGCCAGCCGTAGTTGCGGCCCGGCAGGATGCGGTTGACCTCGTCGCCGCCCATCGGGGCGTGCTCGCTCGCCCACACCTCGCCGGTCTCGGGGTGGATGGCGAGGCCCATCGGGTTGCGGTGGCCGAGCGAGAACACCTCGGGCGCGTGATCCTCCCGTCCCGCGAACGGGTTGTCGTCCGGGGCCGTGCCGTCGTCGCGCAGCCGCAGCACCTTGCCGACGTGGCTGGCGGGGTCCTGGGCGAGGGGCCGGACGCCGCCGAACGCCCCGCCCACCGACATGTAGAGCGACCCGTCGGGCGCGAACGCGAGCCGCGACGCGCCGCCGTTCAGCTCCGCGTCGGCCACGAACACGTCGCGGACCTCGGAGAGCGCCGCGCCCTCGAAGCGGCCCCGGGCCAGCGCGACGGTCGAGCCGTCCGCGGTCGGCTTGGAGTAGGTGAGGTACACGAAGCGGTTCTCGGCGAACCGCGGATGCGCCGCCACGTCCATCAGCCCCGCGAGCGGCCCCCCGGTGAAGACCTCGGGGACGCCGGCGATCGGGGTCGGGTCGAGCACGCCGTCGCGGATCTGCCGCAGGGTGCCCAGCCGCTCGGTGACGAGGATGCGGCCGTCGGGCAGGAACGCGAGCCCCCACGGGTAGGTCAGCCCGTCGGTGACGACGGAGACGCGGATGCGATGTCCCGCCGCGGTGTCGTACACGACGGGGGCGTCCGGGAGCGGCACGGCGGGAATGCCCTCGGCCGCGAAGCCCTGGCCTTCCTGCGCGGTCGGCGCGAGCGGCAGGATCACGACGGCGAGCGCGACGAACAGGACGACCATGCGCATGAGAAGCCCTCCCAGGGTGTGCGCGAAGCCACAGCCTACACCCGTCGCCCGCACGCACCAACCGCATTCCGTCGCGGTTGTCGTCCGATGCGGTTGGTGGCAGGATCACCGAATGAACAAGAAGCGACTTGCTTGGGGAACCTCGGGTCTCGTGCTGGCGTGCCTCGCGGTGGCACCTGCGTGGCTCGTCCCGGCAGGGGCGGCCGACCGCCCGAACATCGTGCTCCTGATGGGCGACGACCACGGCTGGGAGGAGACCGGCTACAACGGGCACGCCTACCTGCGGACGCCGGTCCTCGACACCATGGCCGCCTCGGGCCTGCGGCTGGACCGGTTCTACGCGGGGCACCCGTCGTGCTCGCCCACGCGCGGGAGCGTGCTGACGGGGCGCCACCCGGTGCGATACGGCACGTTCGCGCCCAACTGGTCGATGCGCCCCGAGGAGATCACCATCGCCCACGTGCTGCGCGACGCCGGCTACGCCACCGGCCACTTCGGCAAGTGGCACGTCGGCACCGTGAAGGCCGGCTCGCCCCTCAACCCGGGGGCGATGGGCTTCGACGAGTGGCTGTCGCACGACAACTTCTTCGAGCTGCACCCGACGCTCTCGCGCAACGGCGGGCCGCCCGAGCGGTTCGAGGGCGAGAGCTCGGCCATCGTCGTCGACGAGGCCATCCGGTTCATGGACCGCGCCGCGGCCGACGGCAAGCCCTTCCTCGCCGTCGTCTGGTTCGGCTCGCCCCACGAGCCCTACAGCGGGCTCGAGGAGGACCTCGCCCTCTACGACGAGCTGCCCGCCAAGTACGCGGACCGGATGGTCCCGTTGACCTCGAACGAGACCGGCCTCCAGATCGAGCGCCCGCTGGGCGACGTCCTTCGCGAGCGCTACGCGGAGATCACCGCCATGGACCGCGCCATCGGCACCTTGCGCGACCACTTGGCGGAGGCGGGGCTGCGCGAGAACACCCTGCTCTGGTACAACGGCGACAACGGAACGCCCCGCAGCGGGCTCGCGGAGACGCCGCTGCGTGGCCTGAAGGGGACGATGTACGAGGGCGGCATCCGCGTTCCCGGCGTCATCGAGTGGCCGGCGCGCATCACCGCGCCGCGCGCGAGCGACGTGGCCGCGGTGACGAGCGACATCCTGCCCACCCTCGCCGCGCTCGCGGGGCAGCCGGTCCCCGACCGGCCCCTCGACGGCATCGACCTCGGGCCGCTGATGGACGGCCGCATGACCTCGCGGCCCGAGCCCGTCTTCTTCTGGAGCTTCGACGTCGGCGGCCTCGCGGGCCGCGACCACGACCCTTACATGGACCCCGCGCTGCAGGCGGGGACGACGCCGCTCGTCAAGCTGATGGACGGCATTCCGACCCGGAACTTCCGGAACATCCGCTACCCGGCCGTCGACGAACGCGACTTCGCGGGCGCGCGCGTGATCATGGACGGCGACCACAAGCTCGTCGTCGACGGCTCGCGCGGCGCGGGCGTCGAGCTGTTCGACCTGCGCGCGGACCGGGGGGAGGCCCGCAACCTCGCCGAGAGCGAGCCCGCGGTGGCGGCGGATCTGGAGAGGCGGCTGCACGAGTGGCAGCGGGCCGCCTTGAGCAGCCTGACCGGAGTGGACTATCGCGAGGACTTCGCGCCGTAGTCCGTCGTCGCTCTCTCAAGTGCCACGCTGCGACGCGACCGCGATGGTGTCGTCGTCCCGCTTGAGATCTTGCGCGACTGCCCTTCCTGCGCGGCAGGTCGGTCAAATGTCGGAACCGGGTCTGTTGACCAAAGCTGCGCCCTCATCGAAGCACGACGCTGCGGTACCCGGAAACGCGTCAATCAACGCCAGCTTGACGTCGATATGCTGGTCGAAGACCGTAAACCAGACGGAAAAGAACCCACAACCTTCGGCGGCGGCGACTACGAGGCCGCGGGCCTCTGCAGAGCGGTTGAGTGATTCGAACGTGTCGCGACACATCTCCGCCGTGGACCACGCCTCCTCTCGGTCCCTCCAGCGGTGGTCCCTCTTGGCCGGCCGCCGGCCCTCGTGGCCGCCATGCCGGTCGAGTCCGACGAGATCGATCAACTTCCGTGCGCGCCGCTGCAGCTCATCGTTCAGTTCTTCTGCGACTCGAACGAAAGCCGCCCCGTGAGTACGCGAGCGCAAGCATCGTATTGTGTCTGTCGGGCCAGAGAACACTTTCGTCAGCGACATCCGCATCGTCCTTGACGGAATTGCAGTTGGGGCAACCGAGCAGGAAATTGCTCCAATCCCGTTCGCGATCCTCATGCAGGCTCTTCGGGGCCATGTGCTCGACGGCCAGGCCGATGGGCAGCCGTTGTTCGCAGTAGCTGCAGTAGCGTCCCAGCCTGTCTTCGAGGTCGCCGATGGCATCCCGGTAGTGCGCATACGCTCGAGGCGGCGCTCCCCGCTCGACCGGTCTCACTTGCGACCAGCCTTTTGTCTTGCGAGCGCTTCGAGCTTCAGAATCGCGCTCAGACCTGGATTGGTGGAATAGCGCTTGACGACGGAGCGGTACGCTGCCTCGGCTTCCCGTTGTTCAGCTTCGGTGGCAGCCTCGCGCAACGACGAAAAATAGCGCTCGGTGACCCTCGCCAATTCCTGAGCCTTGAGGCTCTGTTGAGGAATATCGACCTCCTGGATCTCTTCGGCGATGTCCTCAATGGAGCGGTTCGCGTATTCCACCAACCGCGGTCCACCGGGCAGCAGGGTCCTCAGTTCGCCCTCGTCAAGGGATTGAATGACGAAAGGGGAATGCGACGTGCAGACGAATTGGATTCGTGGGAAAGTCTCCTTCAGGTCACGAACGACCTGTCGCTGCCACTTCGGGTGCAGGTGCACGTCGATCTCGTCGATCAGGACCAAGCCGGGCGTTTGCTGCAACACCGGCGGAACATCGCGAGCATTCAGAGGGACGTCTGGGACAAGGTGCGAGTTCTGCATGACGACCTTCGTGGCGACGTCGGCCACCAAGGCAACCATCATTCGTTGGCCGGCGCTCAGATTCGTGAATGGTTGCGCCTGACCTTCGACGGAGAGCACGATCTCGTCGCGGTCGCCGTCGTACCAGAGATCGTCGGCCCGAGGGACACAACGGACGATGGCGTTCCTCACGACCTCGTAGGCGGGCCTCCAGCGCCCGGCACGATTTGCGGAGGCGATCGCCTCTCGCCGAAACCAGATTCTCAGGTCGCTCAATCGGATGCGTTCCACGAAGCAGTCGTAGAATGCCTCCCATCGGCGGGCGGGGCGCCTTGCCCGGAGCCGGGGCGAGCTTCGGGTTCGCGACGGAAGCCATGCGCGTCCCGCGCCGTAGTAGGCGATCACCGGGCTTGGCGCGCTGCCGGCCTCATTGTCTTGGGAGTAGTGTTTGTCAATGATGCGCAGAGCTCTGGCTGCGTCGGCGTTGGTGGTTCGTGATCCGTAAGCTCGAATCCCGCGCCTCCACTCGACGGGTTGACCGGCGATCTCACCGGTGGCGGTGATGGACACGGGTTTGCATTCGACGAACTGCGGACGGTCGCCGCCGCCCTTCACTGCAAGGCGAATCTCGTTCGGAAGGATATTCCTTCCACTGGTTGCGAGCATGGAATCGGGAGGCCTGACGAGCCAGATCCCGGCTGCGACGGCCAGGGCGTCGAGCACGGTCGTCTTTCCGGCGCCGTTGTCCCCTACGAGGAGGGTGAACTGCGGGTGCAGTTCCAGAGTGTGGTCGGCGAAAAGCTTGAAGTTCTGTATGCGGAGTCGATTGACTCTCATGTCCCGTTACACTCCGAAAGCCCTCTCCCGGTCGGATTCAACGCACCAGGCCGGGGCGGAGCAACGGCAAGGCGGCCTGTTCGGCATGATGCCGGGCAGTACCGTCTCAAGCGGTCCGAGGTGAACGGCGGTCACCCGATGAGCCTATCGACGAAGGGCGAGCGGTGTCAACGAGGGCGTTCAGCGCGGAGCGCGCGTTGTACGGAGGAGAAGTCGCTCCGAGTGCGGGGACCAGATCGGTATGCGAGAGCGCCTCGTCGGGAAGCTGGGGCGTCCGCCGCACGTCGACGAGGTCGATTTCGTCGGCGTGGGCTCGGAGCGTTACCTTCGGCGTCGTCCAGGTTCTTGGGCTGGCTCGACCGCCCAGTGGCACGCGTCGGCGTGGCGAACCGCGGCCGACCCGCATGTGGCGAACGCCGGGGTGTCGTCGGGAGTAGCGAGTACCTGGAGAACGGCGCCAGGCTCGGCTGGCTCATCGACCCGCCGGGCCGCCAAGCCACGCGCCGCTGTCGCTGGCAGGCCGGCAGGCCCAGGGCCGGCGGGAACCTGACAAGCAGGGCGGAGCTGGTCTCCGGCGCGTGCACGTCCACTGGCCCGACCGCAACTGCCATGTCTACTCTCCTCGGCCTCCGGGAGCGCGGGCCCCAAGGTCCTGCTGAAGGACCCTGAGCCTCATTCTACGGTGTCTGGGGCAAGACCGCCCCTTCGACGGCCCGCGCCGTCCGGCGACCGAGGAGAAACGGCGTCTGGCGCAAGACCGCCCCTTCGACCGCTCCCGCCGCCTGGCGGCCGGGGAAGAAACGGGCAGCGGCGTGGCGTTCATGCGAGACGGTTCGCCAGGAGTCGGCGCCGCGGCACGGCGCCGACTCCTGCAGGGTTGGTTGGGCCCGGGCCCGAACGCGGCGATGGGTGGGCTACGTGCGCCACCGGACGCGGAACGTCCACCAGCCCTCGGGCCGCGGTGAGCCCAGCGGCACCGGCGGGTTGGCCGGCTCCTCCAGGGAATGGAGCTTGTCGAGCCTCGCGACCCACGCCATGTCGAGCTCGGCGGGGTCGACGATCCGGGTGAGGTGGACCGGGTAGACGTTGCGGTCGAGCCGCAGCCACGCCCGGGGGTCGCGGATCGCGAAGCCGGACCAGAGCTTGCCGTCGCAGCTCGAGCAGCTCAGGTAGAGGTTGCCCTCTTCGTTGGCGAAGCAGTTGAGGTTGATGGCGTGCGGCCGGAAGCCGGCGTTGATCTGGATCTGGCACAACGTCACGTCGTTGGCGAGGGTCCAGTCGTCGACGGGAAACGGCTGCTCGTAGCCGAAGAGGACGGCGCCCGGCGTGCGTTCGCAGGGGCAGGTGAACGACCACCCGTAGAACGCGATCACCAGCAGCACCGCCAGCGCCGCCGGCCCTCCGATCGCCGGTCGCTTCAACGCCTTCACGAGCCGTTCGCCGATTGCGCGGTCGTCACTCATCGGTTCGTCTCCTTGCCCGGCCCGACTCCTCACGCGAGCCGTGACCGGGGATTGTGTTCCTTCGTCGCAGCTACCGTCACCGCTCGCGTCCAACGATGTCGCCCGAGCCGGGCCGCGGCCTGGACTCGGATTGGCCCCGATAGTCGCGGATTCCGCGTTGGCCTTCCCGCAAGACGGTCTTCTCGCGGGCCGCCTCTCGCGGATTCCGCGTCGGTCTTCCCGCCGACGGTTTCCTCGCCGGCCGCCGCGTCGGGGATTTCGCCTCAGCCTTCCCGCCGGACGGTCTCCTCGCCGGCCGCCTCGAGCCCGGGCCTGACCAGCCCTTCGCGCGCGCCCGAACGCGCCCACGCCGGGCTCGGCGTCTGCACCACCGGGCGCAGATCGGCGGCCCGGAACGACCGCGCCACCTGCCCGGCCGGCGGCTCGCCGTAGGTCGTGGACCGCTGTCTCGGCGTGCGGCCCGCCCCCGCGATCACCGCTTCCATTTCCTCCGGCGACAGCTCCTGCCCGAAGCCCGCGCCGGCCGCCCGGGTGATGCTCTCGTTCATGAGGGTGCCGCCGAGGTCGTTCACCCCCGCCCCGAGACAGGCGCGCACGCCGCGGGGTCCCAGCTTCACCCACGAGGCCTGGATGTTGGGCACCAGCGGATGAAGCGCGAGGCGGGCGACCGCGTGCATGAGCAGGCTCTCGCGGAACGTGGGGCCGCGCCGGGCGCGCCCCTTGAGGTAGATCGGCGCCTCCATGTGCACGAAGGGCAGGGGCACGAACTCGGTGAACCCGCCGGTGCGCGCCTGCAGCGCGCGGATGCGCGCGAGGTGCCGCGCCCAGTGCCGCGGGCGGTCGATGTGGCCGTACATGATGGTGGCGGTGGTCCGGAACCCGACCCGGTGCGCGGTCTCCATCACCTCGAGCCACTGGTCGGTCGACAGCTTGTCGGGGCACAGGTCGCGCCGCACCTCGTCGTCGAGCACCTCGGCCGCGGTGCCCGGCAGCGTCCCGAGGCCCGCCGCCCGGAGCTGACCGAGGAACGACTCGAGCGAGACGCCGAGGGTGGCCGCCCCCTGCCAGACCTCGAGCGGCGAGAACGCGTGCACGTGCATCGCGGGGACCGCCGTCTTGACGGCGCGGCAGATGTCCAGATAGTTGGCGCCGGTGTACTCGGGGTGGATGCCCCCCTGCATGCACACCTCGGTGGCTCCGCGCTCCCACGCCTCGGTGCTGCGGCGGGCGATCTCGTCGAGGTCGAGGTCGTAGGGCGCCCCCCGCAGGTTCTCGCTGAGCTTGCCTTTCGAGAATGCGCAGAACTGACACTTGAAGTAGCAGACGTTCGTGTAGTTGATGTTGCGGTTGACGACGTAGGTGACGTCGTCGCCGTTGACGTCCAGGCGCAGCGCGTCGGCCGCGCGCACCACCGCCACGAGGTCGTCGCCGCGCGCCGAGAAGAGCGCCGCGATCTCCGCCTCGTCGAGGCCGTCGCCGCGCGCCGCCTTCTCGCACAGGGCGCGCGTCGTCGAGGTCGGCGCCGGCGCGGCCGGTTGTGCGAGGCGGTCGAGCAGTGCGGCCGGCAGCACCGCGTCGGCGTCGCCGGGCGACCACGCGCTCTCGCGCGCGAACCCCTCGGCGTCGGAGGCCTGCAGGACGGCCGCGCGCAGCGGCTCCGCCACCCAAGCGTCGAGGCGCCGCACGTAGGCGGGGTAGACGGTGAGCCGCTCGGTCAGCGCCTTGCCCTCGCGCGCCGTCTCGCGATCGAGCTGCTCCAGGTGCGGCCACGGCGCCTCGGGGTTGACGTGGTCGGGCGTCACCGGCGACACCCCGCCCCAGTCGTTGATGCCGGCCCGGACGAGGGCGCCGTAGCTGCCCGGCGTCAGGTTGGGCGGCGCCTGGATGGCCATGTCGGGGCCGAAGACCAGCCGCGCGCAGGCGATGGTCCATTGCAGGTCCTCGAGCGTCGGCTCGGGCGCGCCCGCCATGCGCGT
The DNA here is from genome assembly GCA_965207675.1 of Vicinamibacterales bacterium. Taxonomy (GTDB): domain Bacteria; phylum Acidobacteriota; class Vicinamibacteria; order Vicinamibacterales; family UBA8438; genus JAJEEA01. The sequence goes on along the minus strand of CBDBMY010000008.1, from coordinate 217,773 downwards.
GCCCGGCTTGGCCCGGAAGTTCTGGACGATGATCTCCTGGATGTGCCCGTGCTCGTCGTGGAGGTCGCGCAGCGCCAATAGCGACTTCATGCGCTCCTCGCGCGTCTCGCCGATGCCGATGAGGATGCCCGACGTGAAGGGAATCGCCAGCTCGCCCGCCGCCCGCATCGTCTCGAGGCGCGCGCCTGGGTCCTTGTCGGGCGAGCCGTGGTGGACCTCGCCCCGTTCCAGCAGGCGTGGCGACGCGCTCTCGAGCATCAGGCCCTGCGACGGGCACACCTCCCGGAGGGCGATCAGCTCGTCGCGGGTGACGACGCCCGGATTGGCGTGGGGCAGCAGGCCGGTCTCGTCGAGGACGGCGCGGGCCGCCGCCACGAGATAAGCGATGGTGGTGGGGTAGCCCAGCGCCTCGAGCTCGTCGCGGGCCTGCGGGTAGCGCAGCTCCGGCTTGTCGCCCAGCGTGAACAGCGCCTCGCGGCAGCCGGCGCGGGCACCCTGCCGCGCCACGTCGAGGACCTCGTCGAGGGTCATGTAGGCCCGCTCGCCGGGCCGCGGGGGCTGGGCGAACGTGCAGTAGTGGCAGACGTCGCGGCACAACTTGGTGAGGGGGATGAAGACCTTCCGCGAGTAGCTGACGGCGCGCCCGAAGCCGGCGTCACGTAGCGCAGAGGCCTGCGCCATCAGGGCCGGCAGATCCGACGCACGCGCGAGATCCAGGGCGGCGTCTCGCGACGGGCGGGCGTACGGGCTCGTGTCCATGCTCATCATGCGGCGGCGGGGCCGGCCGTCCGCAGTCGTATCGAGGGTTCGTGGCGACTCCGCGCTGCACTCGACCGGCGATGCATCCCGCCCGGACTGCGTTGCTCCCGAACCGGGTTCGGTCGCGGCCGGTGGACAGGCTCTCTCGCCGCACCAAGCCGACGTCTCGCCGGTCTCGGCGGCACGTGGGCCGGTCACGGGCCGTTATAGCACGTCGAATGCGGGGCGGGAAGCCCGGCACGGCCGGTTTCCCGCCTCCCGCGAGGCTCCTTCGGGAGAGGCGGTCAGCGGTCCGCGCCGCTCTCGTAAACCTCGTCGGTGACCGGCTCCATCCACTCGATGGGCAACGGCTCGCCGGCGTCGTTCGGGAACGTCACCGAGACGTGGGTCAGCGGCTCGCCGGGGGTCGCGCCATGCCAGTGGCGGACGCCCCGGGGCAGGTACGTCGTCTCGTTCAGGCCGATCTCGCCCACCGGCTGCCCCTCCACCTGGTAGCGCAGCCGGCCCTCCTTGACGAACAGCAGCTGCGCGCTGTGGGTGTGCCAGTGCGTGCGGGCGCCGGCCTCGAAGCCGCGCGACGACACGTTGATGCCGTCCGACGCGACCCGGAAGGAGGTCCCCGTGAAGGTCGTCTGTTGCTGCGCGTGGCCGATCCAGACGAACGACGCAGCGGCGACGACGCAGGCCAGGAACCCCCAACGCCAACGATCCGGCTGTTTCCGATGCATGGCAGACCTCCTCGGTCTCGGGTTGAAGAATCGGCGCCGTCGCAAGGCATACCCCCCCAGACGGCCTGGGAGAGCCGCCGAGCGCCCGAGAGGGGGCGCCGCGGCCCGCCCTGCGGCGCATCGATGTTGACGCGGCCGGCCCGATCCGGGAGATAATAGGTCAATTCGTCCACAACAGGGAGCGGTCATGAACGCGACGTCGAATCACGGAGTGCGGGTTCTCTCACGCTGGCTGGCCGGCATGCTGGTCGCGGCGGTCGGTCTCGCGGCGGCGCCCGCCGCCGGCGCGCAGTCGGCGGAGTCGCCGACGTTCACGCGCGACATCGCGCCGATCCTGCAGCGAAGCTGCCAGAAGTGCCATCGGCCCAACTCGCTCGCCCCGATGTCGCTCATCACCTACGAGGACACCCGCCCCTGGGCGCGGTCGATCAAGCAGCGGACGGGGCTGCGCAACCGCATGGGGGTCATGCCGCCCTGGTACATCGAGAAGGACATCGGCATCCAGCGCTTCAAGGACGACTGGTCGCTGAGCGACGCCGAGATCGCGACTATCGCGACGTGGGTCGACAACGGTGCCCCGCGGGGCGAGCCCGCCGACATGCCCGAGCCGCCGCCGTTCATCGACATCGACGAGTGGGAGATCGGCGAGCCGGATCTCATCGTCTCGTCCCCGACCTTCGAGGTGAAGGGCGAGGCGCCGGACTGGTGGGGCGTGCTCGGCCAGGTCGAGTCGGGGCTGACCGAGGACCGCTACGTCGCCGCCATCGAGTACAAGGAGCGCAACGACCTGCCGCGCGGCGTGCGGTCCGACACCGTGGGCGGCCTCTTCGTGGTGCACCACTCGGCCCTGACGACCATGCCGCGGGACGGCGGCCCCGCCGACGCCTACACGTGGCCGGTGCACGAGGTCGGCCGCAACGCCGACGTCTTCGACGAGGACGCGGGGCCGATCCTGCCCGCGGACTCGATGGTGATCTTCCCGTCGACGCACCTCCACTCGAACGGCATCGACACCACCGCCCGGCTCGAGGTCGGCTTCAAGTTCCATCCCCGCGACTACGAGCCCACGAAGAAGATGGAGCTGCTCTTCTTCGGGAACGGCCCCGACATCGACATCCTGCCGATGCAGGACAACCAGCGGATGGATGCCTACTTCACCCTGCCGGAGAACACGAAGATCAGCGTCTACGAGCCGCACATGCACGCCCCCGGGGTCAGGATGTGCCTCGAGGCGGTGTGGGGCGACACCGTCGAGACGCTGAACTGCTCGGGCTACGACCACAACTGGGTGCGGGTCTACAAGTACGAGGACGACGCGGCGCCGCTGCTGCCGAAGGGCACCATCCTCCACCTGAGCGGCTACTTCAACAACACGCCGACCAACCCCAACGTGGTCGATCCCCGCAACTGGTCGGGGTCGGGCCACCGGTCCGTCGACAACATGTTCATCAACCTGATCCAGGCGATCTACATGGACGACGAGGAGTTCGCGGCCGAGGTCGCCGAGCGCGAGCGGCTGCGGGCGGCGGACGGGCGGTCGGACCTCGGCTGCCTCGTGTGCGGCAGCGACTACTTCGAGGCGCCGGCCAACGTCGACGGCGGCGGCCAGTAGGCCGGTTCGGGGCGTGAGCATGCTTCGGAGAACCGTCGGCCGCCTGCCGTCACCCCGCGTGGTGGCATTCGTGGGCCTGCTCGTCGCGCTGGCGGCCGGGCAGGACGCCCGCGCCCAGCAGTCGTTCGCGAGCGGGCAGAGCATCTCGCCCGCCTACGAGGGCTGGGTGCAGAACGAGGACGGGTCGTTCGACCTCGTCTTCGGGTACATGAACCGGAACTGGGAGCAGGTCGTGGACGTCCCGGCCGGGCCGGAGAACACCATCGAGCCCGGCGGTCCCGACCGGGGCCAGCCGACCCGCTTCCAGCCGCGGCGGAACCGCTTCGTGTTCAGCGTCCGGGTGCCCGCCGACTTCGGCGACCGCGAGCTGGTGTGGACCCTCACCGCCAACGGCGAGACCCAGCGCGCCTACGCCACCCTCAGGCGCGACTACTACATCGACGACTTGGTGATCCAGGCGAACTTCGGGGCGGCCGGGGCCGCCGGCTCGACCCCGGAGCTCGCCGACAACGCCGCTCCCGTGCTGACCGTCGAGGGCGACTCTGCCCGCACCGCGCGGGTGGGCGAGTCGCTGGCGCTGGCCGCGACGGTCACCGACGACGACGTCCCGCGGGCGCGGCCCCTCGCCGCCGCGAATCCCCGGCGACCGGGCCGCATCACCACCGACACCGCGACCGGGCTTCGGTTCTCGTGGTTCGTCTACCGGGGCGTGGGCGAGGCGGCCTTCGACCCGCCGCAGATCGTCACGTGGGAGGACACGCGGGTCGGCCGCGACTCGCCGTGGTCACCGGGCTGGTCGACCCCCGAGGCGCCCGAGGACGGCCGCTGGGAGACCGCGGTCACGTTCAGCCATCCCGGCGAGTACGTCCTGCGCGCCCTCGCCCACGACGGCGGCCTGCAGACCTACGAGGACGTCACCGTCACCGTGACCCCGTAGGTGTTCGCGCGAAAGCTCGTGTTCCACCCGGCCGGCGAAGCGCAGGCTGCGTCGCGCGAGTCGTACTCTCAGGGCAGGCTTCCGCCACGGACCCCTTCGGCGGGCGCCTCCACCCCTCGGCAGGCGCCTCCAACCCGTCCGGTGTCTCTGGCGCGGTTCGCATGTATCATGCACCCGAAGGATCGTGAGACGACCGACATTTCAACGCGACAACCTGAAGGCACGCAGGGTGCAGCCGCCGCCGGACGGCATCGACCTGAGCCAGGTGGCTGAATCCTGCCGGTACGTCGGAAGCCCCTACCACAAGGACGCTCCCGGGTTTGCAGGGGTGCCCCGGGGGCGCCGGCCCAGCGCTTCGTTGTGTCCCCGTGATCTGGCCGGCCGCCACGACCCCGTCGAGCGGTGGCTGCGAGATGCCATGCGTGCGGGCCGCGTCGGGGCGTGGGATGGCGGCTATCCGCGCTACGCCTGGCACCGCGAAGGAGACGTCGTCTTCGAAGCGCGGCACGGAGCCCCTGGTTCCGGCGAGTACCACGGATATCCCCTGGAGCCCTCGCAGAGCGTACGAGGCCTCGAATGAGTGTCCGCTTTCGATTCGGATGGGTCGATTCAGGGCCGTCACCGGACACGCTCGCCCAAGCCACCATGGCTGCGCTCCGCATTGACACCGACGACGGGACCGTCAGCGCCACCGTGGACCGCCAAAGTGGAATCTACAGCAACGAGATCGTCGTCCCGTTGTTCAGCGTGGCGGAGTGGCTGGTTGCCAACTGGTGGCATATCTGGTACGAGGTCGCGGACACGAACGAGCAGCCGCCGGAATTCGATTCCCGACACGATTTGGCGTGCGTCGGGGACGGATTCGTGCTGCCGCACCTGACCATCACCCCCGCCTCGGCAGGCCGAATGCACCTGAGGTGGACCCGGTACAAGCCGCGGCACGCCCGAATCGAGTTCCTCGACGAGGGGCAGCAGAGTGTCGATCGGAAGGCGCTGGAGGCGGAGTTCCGGGATCTCATCGACGCCGTGCTGGAGCGGCTTCATGCCCATCCCGAGACCGCTGCCGCGGCGGACAACCTCGGCCGCGCCTGGCACGCGCTCAACAGTCTCGACGATGACGAAATCGAGTTCAGTCGCGCCGCGGCGCTTCTCGGCGTCGATCCCTTCGACGTGCGAGATGACGTGGCGGACGACATCGTGGCTTTCTGGGAACGCACGGACACGTCCGTCCGCGCCGACGCTTTGGCGCTCGCCAACGGCGGCGACCTGTCTTCCATCGCCGGCTGGTTGAATGACGCCTTGGGCTCCGTTACCAGGAGACGTCGGAGCAACGATTGGCGGGATATCCGCCGCGCGTTGCCACCGCCGACACCTGAAGTCGAGCCGTGGGTTCGGGGCTGGCAGTTGGCTCGCTTGGCGCGTGGACACGTGGGCGGCAACGGCGGCCCGATTGACTTCCCCCGAACGGGGCCGTTGGCTGTTCCCCGCCGAGAGACGCATCCACCCTCGACGCGCATTCACGGACTCGTCGGTACGGACACACCCGCATGCGTGACGGCGCCACGAGGCAAATCGGGTACCCGGTTTCTTCAAGCCCGCGCGCTCGGCGACTACCTGGGTCGGACCACAACCGGCCCCGGCCTGCTCAGTTCTCTGGCGACCGACCGTCAGGCGCAGGCCCGGGCGTTTGCCGCGGAGTTTCTGGCCCCTGTCGCCTCATTGCGCGAGCGGATGACAACCGGCCGCGTAGACAGCGAACAGCTCGATGACCTCGGGCGTGAGTTCCGCGTGTCCGCCGCGCTGATTCGCCACCAGATTCAGAATCACGATCTCGCCGAGATTGTCGGCGATTGAGCCTCAACGCCGAGATCCGCGGCAATCCCCGGCGCCACGGGTGCCGGGCCATGGGCTGAAGCCGCTCGTGCGACGAGGCGCGACGAGCGAGCAGGAGGGTTGCTTCGGGCGAGCGCGGGCGGCGCGCTGTCTCGACGGGTTCCCTACAATCCCAGCCACAGCACGGCGGCGCCGCTGGCGGCGACGACGAGACCGGCGGCGGCGTGCGCGAGCGATTCGCCGCGGTGCCGGGCGGAGCCGCCGATCCACCCGATGCCGTGCCAGGCCGCCGCGACCGCGGCCAGCATGACCGCGATCGTCAGCAGTCCGAAGACCGCGGCCACCGCCGCCACGCCCACCCAGTCGCCGGCCAGCCCCGGCACGACCATCAGGGGGATGAGCGGCTCGCAGGGGCCGAGCACGAAGACGACGAAGAGTGCCCACGCGGTCACCCCGCGGATGTCGCCCGTCCCGCCCGTGTCCGGCCCGGCTCCCGCGCGTCGCGCCGGCGTGGCTGTCGCTTCGTCCCCGACGCCTGCGCCCGCCGGCCGCTTGGCCGGGGCGCCTTCGGGACCGCGTCGCCGCGGCCACAGGGCCCACGCGGTATAGGCGAGGCCAAAGCCGAGCAGCAGGGCCGCCGCCAGCTCTCCGCGAGCCGACTCGATCCGGACCAGCGAATCGGTCGCGACCCCGAGGCCGACGCCGGCCGCGCCGATCACGACCGACGACGCGACATGGCCGGCTCCGCAGACCCCGGTCACCAGCAGCGTCCGGCCGAGCGCCCATCCGCGGGCGCGGCCGAGGGCGGCGAGGGGCAGCGAGTGGTCGATGCCGATCAGGGTGTGGACGATCGCCAGCGAGGCGGCGGTTCCGAGCAGCACGGTGGTGGTCTGGACGGGATCGGGCATGGTGGCATGCAGGGGCCGCGACGGCTCGGCGGCGTGGAAGCAGCGCGACCCGCGCCGTCCCGTTGGGCGGCGCGGTCGGCACCTGACGAACGGGAGTTGGCCGGTTTCAGGTCAGGACGGTGATCGGTGGCGGGCCTCCGCCCGCGCGCGGCGGCGACCCGTCCTGGTTGGTGTTTGGCGGCCTCGAAGTCGCGGGCCTCCGCCCGCGCGCGGCGGCGACCCTTACTGCGACCGTGCGGTGGAGATCTCGGACGGGCTGATTCCCCTCACTGATCGGTCCGGGGCGCCACGGACGCCTCGCGGAACATCTCCTCGACCGGGACCACCTGCACCCGCTCGGGGTTGACGGCGACGTCGAACGCCTCGATCAGCGCGTCCTCGGCGCGGATCTCGTCGGTCACGGCGGCGTTGTAGGTGGGCGGCGACGGCCCGTTGGCGAGCAGGCGGTCGCGGAACGCGGCGGCGTCGCGGGTGACGACGGCGACCGCGAGGTCGTCGGCCTGCAGATGCCGGCGGATCGCGGCGTTGACGTCGTCGACGGTCAGCCCGGGCAGCCGGCGCTGGATCTCGTCGATGAAGTACGCCGCGCCGTACGCCGCCGAGTCCATGTGGTAGCCGAGGCGGCGGCTGCTCGTCTGCACGTACAGCTTCGAGTAGTTGACGAGGAACTCGCGGGTGGCCTCGAAGTCGGCCTCGCTCAGGCCGTCGTCGACGAGCACGCGCAGCTCGCGCAGCGCCTGCCGCAGCGCGAAGTGGGCGTTGTGGTGCGGGACGGGCCGGATCCAGATGCTGAAGAACTGCTGGCGGCGCGGGATGTTCGGAATCGGCAGGCGCGACCCGCCGTCCTGCACGAAGTGCTCGATGTACGAGTAGTCGCCGTAGTTGAGGCCCCGTTGCCCGCGCATCTTGTTCATGAGCAGGCCGTTGAACGTGCGGTGCTCGCCGAAGTACGAGTTGGCGACCATCAGCGCGTAGAAGTCGTCGTCGGCGCGGGTCAGGTCGACGGGGTAGCCGATGGAGATGGCGGTGGCGATGGCGTCCTTGTCCACCAGCAGCAGCTCGACGCCGTCGAGGTCCCGCGGGCCGGGCAGATCGGCCGGCGCGTCGCCTCCCGCCGGCAGCCGGTCGAGCAGCTCGCGCTCGACGCGCTCCGCGAAGCCGGCGGGGTAGCCGCCGGCGATGCCCGCGAGGGCCCGCGCCCGCGTGTAGTGCCCGCGGTGGAACGCCCGGACGTCGTCGAGGGTCAGCGCGGCCAGGCCCTGCTCGGTGCCGACCGCGGGGGCGGCGTAGGGGTGACCCGCGTAGAGCAACGCGTTCAGGGCCTCCTTGCCGAGCTCCTCGTCGTTGCTGCCGCGCAGCGTCGACACCACGGTGTTCGTCAGGAAGTCGCGGTTCCGCTCGAAGTCGGCGGGGTCGAAACGCGGCGCGACGACGAGGTCGCGCACGATCTCGAAGAACGGTTCGAGGTGGTCGCGGTGCACCTCGCCGACGATCACCGTCATCTCCTTGTCGAACTGCGCCCGGATCGACGCCGACCACGGGTACAGCGCCTCGGTGATCGCCTCGTAGGTCATCGCCTCGGTGCCGCCGCGTCCCATCGTCAGCGCCGTCAGGGCGTTGAGGCCGTTCTTGCCCGCCGGGTCGTCGACCGACCCGGTGCGGAACGCGATGCGCAGGGTCACCAGGGGCGAGTCGGGCGTGGGGAGCGTGACGAGGGCGGGATCGGACTGGCCCGCGGTCGACGCGCCGGGGTCGGCGCCCGCGAGCGCGAGGACGAGACCGGCGGCGACGAGCGGCGCCAGATGCCGGCGCCGGGAGGGCGCGGCCCCGCCGCCGGCGACCGGGCCGTGCCTGAGCGGCGGGCGGCGCCGACACGCGGGCGTGCGTCGCGAAAGGCGTGCGGAGCGCGAACCCGAGCCGGCGGTGACGGCCCGGCGGTGTCGAAGAGGGACTGCGGCGGTCATCGGGCTTCCTCCAGGGTCGGCACGACCTCCGTCCGGTCGGTGCCGACGATGGCCCGGCGGTGTCGAGAAAGGGCTGCGGCGGTCATCGGGCTTCCTCCTGCGTCAGGACGACCTCCGTCCGGTCTGTCTCGGTGATGGCCCGGCGGTGTCGAGAAAGGGCGGCGGCGGTCATCGGGCTTCCTCCTGGGTCAGGATGACCACCGTCCGGTTCGTGTCGGCGAAGTAGCGCTCGGCGACCATCCGGATGTCCTCCGGCGAGACCGCGTCGTACAGCGCGTAGACCCGGTTCACGGTCTCGGGATCCCGCGTGAGCTGCAGGTAGTGCCCCAGCGTCTGCGCGATGGCGCCGGGGTTGTCGAGCCCCATCGCGAAGGCGTAGCGCATGTGCGACTTCGTGGCCGCGAGCACCGCCTCGTCGACCGGCTCGGTCTTCAGCCGCTCGATCTCGGCGACCACCGCGTCCCGGACGTAGTCGACCCGCGCCGGGTCGGTGATGCGCGCGATGATCGTGAAGAGCGGCGGGTCGCGGCTGTCGAGGGCGCCGCCCTGCAGCGCGTCGACGACCTGCTCCTCCAGGTAGAGCCGCCGGAAGAGGGGCGAGGTCTGCGAGAACAGGAGCTGCGAGAGGACGTCGAGGGCGGGCATGTCGATGCGCCGGTCCGAGAACGCCGGCGCGTGGTAGCCCATCATCAGGAACGGCAGGGTCGGGTTCGGCCAAGTGATGCGGGTCGCGCGCGTCTCGGTCTGCGGAGGCTCCGCCGGGATCTCCGGCTCGAACCCGCCGCGCGCCCAGCCGCCGTAGTACTCGCGGGCGAGCCGCTCGAGCTCGGCCTGGTCGAAGTCGCCCACCACGACGACGATGCAGCTCTCGGGCCGGTAGTAGCGGTCGTAGAACTGCAGGCTGTAGTCGTAGTGGTTGGGCATGTCCCGGATGTCGTCCAGGAACCCGATGGTCGTGTGCTTGTACGGATGCGTCGTGTAGGCGAGGTCGTGAAGGGTCTCGCGCAGCAGCGCCACCGGGTTCGAGAAGTTCAGGTTGTACTCGCCGAGGATGGCGCCGGCCTCGGTGCGGAAGTCCTCCTCGGAGTAGCGCAGGTTGCGGAAGCGGTCGGACTCGAGGTCGACGATGGTCTCCAGGGCGTCCGAGCTCGCCACGATGTAATACGTGGTCCAGTCCGTGGTGGTGAACGCGTTCGAGTCGGCCCCGATGCGCTTGACCACCGCGTTGTAGGCCTCGGTCGGGTACTTCTCGGTGCCCCTGAACATCATGTGCTCGAAGAAGTGGGCGTAGCCCGAGAAGCCCGGCTCGACCTCGTTGCGCGAGCCGGTGCGCACCACCGTGTAGTAGGCGACGATGCCGGGGCTGTCGTAGTCGACGCCGACCACCGTCAGGCCGTTGTCGAGCTCGAAGGTGGTGACGGGGAACGGGAAGACCTCGCGGTCGGCCTGCCCCGCCGCGGCGGTCGCGGCGGCGAGGGCGAGCATCGCCGCGGCGAGGTAGTGGCGCGTCCATCGCATGATGACTGTCTCCTGTCGGCGGGCCTGACCCGTACGCGGGGCCGAACGCCGACCGCAACCTCCAAGTATACCGATTCCGTTCCTCGTCCTGCGCGAGCCCGCAACGAGCCGCCGCCGCCCGCCGCGCGGCGTGAGCGGTGTCGTTCGCGAGGGCGCTCTCCAACGCTCGGGCGCGGGCCGAAGCCTCGGCCGGCCGGTTGTCGCCCGTGCCTACCCTGGCATAGACTGGGAGAGGGTCGCCGCTTGGCGGGCACCCGGATCGTCGTGGCGTTGAAGCCGGCGCCGTTGCCGCCAACGAGGAACCGTAAAATGCATGGCACTTCGCGACTCGTTATCGTGTCGGCCCTTTCGGGGGTCGTGATTCTGGCAACCGCGCAGCACGCGGCGTCCCAGCTGTCGCCGGGAGAGCTGTCGGTCGCGGCCGGGTACTCGACCGGAGTCGACGAGTTGCGGCAGTGGGATGCGACGCTCGACGGGATGACGCGGAGCGGCGAGCTCGTGGTCGTGTCCCGCCAGGCCGACCGCAGCCTGCCGGGGCGCACCCACGAGTACCTCGCGCAGTTCCACGAGGGCGTGCAGGTGCACGGCGGCGGCGTGTCGCGGCAGCTCGACCAGGGCGTGACGGTCTCCCTCTTCGGCACCCTCTACACCGACATCGACGTCGACACTGCGCCTGTCCTGACCGCCGGCGAGGCCGCGAGCCGCCTCGCGCAGCGGACCGGCGCGTCCGCGGCGTACGACCTGCCGCGGCGGCCGGTCGTCCTGCCGCTGGTCGGCGGCTCGTACGAGCTGGCGTACTCCCTGACGGCGGACGACTGGCACACCTACTTCGTGTCCGCCGTCGACGGCGCCGTCGTGCACAGGGAGGCGGCGTTCCACACGCAGTCCGCGGTCGGGACCGGCGCCGGGTTCCTCGGCGACACGAAGAAGATCAGCACGACCGAGGCGGGCGGGCGGTACGAGGCCCGGGACGGCCTGCGGCCGGGCGAGATCGTGACCCTCGACGCCGGCTTCGACGTCGAGCGGCTCTTCGAGCTGCTCGCGCCGGGGCCGCTCGGCGTCCAGCGCTGGACATCGGGCGACATCGGGGCCGACACCGACAACGACTGGGACGACGCGGCGGTGGTCGACGGCCACGTGCACATGGGCTGGACCTACGACTACTTCGCGCAGCGCCACGGGTGGCAGGGCCTCGACGGCCGGAACGGCCGCATCATCGGCATCGTCAACAACAGCTTGTTCAACGCCCTCGCCGCCTCGCCGCCGCTCGGCCCGGAGGGCAACGGCGTGTACGTCTTCGGGCAGCGCGGAATCCCGGGCTCCGCGGCGACGCAGCCGCGCGTCGCCCTGCACACCGTCGCCCACGAGCTGATGCATGGCCTCACGTACTTCTCCGTCAGCCAGCGGACGGGCGGGGGTCTGATCAACCGCCTGGGCGTCGTCGGTCGGCTCGGCCCGCCGAGCTTCGAGTGGGAGGGCGAGACGTACACCTGCCCCGAGACCAGCTTCCCCATCGAGCTGGAGCCCGACGTGTGGGAGCCCATCCCGGCCCTGTGCAGCGAGGACGGCCGGTTCGTCCTGGCGTCGTCCCAGGCGGGCGGGGTCAACGAGGCCTATTCCGACATCTTCGGCGTCTCGACCGGGTTCTTCCACGAGGGGGCCGGCGCCCTGGGCACCTACGAATACGGCGGCGAGTACGCGGCCGGGACGTTGCGGTCGCTGTCGGACCCGTGGTCGAACTTCGACTCGCCGGCCTATCCGTTCATCTATGAATTCCCGGTCGTGCTCGTCGACGAACGGTACTACACGTACTCCGGGGCCCTGTTCTTCGCCGGAGAGCTGGTCGTCTGGCGCCAGGATCGCTGCTGCTACGGCGGCCAGCACTGGAACTCGACGCTCCTCAGCCACGCGTTCTATCTCGCGGTCGAGGGGGGGACGAACCTGGTCACCGAGCTCACCGTCGAGGGCGCCGGCGCCTCGAACCGCCCGCAGATCGAGCGCATCTTCTTCCGTGCCCTGACGGAGCTGATGCCGCAGGCCACGTCGTTCCCGCTGGCCGCCGACGTCATCCGGCAGGCCGCCGCGGACCTCGCCCCCGGCACCGCCGTCCAGCGGGCCGTCGAGGACGCGCTGATCGCCGTCGGCCTGCCCCCGCTGCCCCCCGAGCTCGCCGGCTGACGGACCCCGGCGAGACGAGCCTCGGACGGACTCGCCCGGAGGTGTGGCGACGAGGTCTGGTTCCGAGGGTGGCTACTGCCGGCCGGCTGAGCTCGGGAGGTTGCCGCCTGCGAGCGCCAGCAGCGCCGTCCACAGCTCGGGCAGGCCGTCGCCCCGCTTCGCAGAGACCGGCAGTACCGGGTGCGCCAGGGCCTGCTCGTGCCCCCGCAGCCTGGCGTGACGGGCTGATCGGGCGAGGCGGTCGATCTTGGTCGCGGCGACGACGAGGGGCAGCTCGAGGCCGGTCAGCCAGGCAAGGGCATTGCGGTCGTTCTCGAGCCCCGGGTGCCGCGCGTCGACGAGCAGGATCGCGCCGACCGGCGCTGTCGGCGCCGGTGGCTCCTCTCGACCGGACTCTCCCCGCTGGTTTCCCGTCGTCGTGACTCGGCGGAAGTAGCGCTCGGTGAGCCGGTCGAAGACCCGAGTGCTCTCGGCCCCGCCGCGGGCGTAGCCGTAGCCGGGGAGGTCGATGAGCAGCAGCTCGCCGCGGCGCCGGGCGAGGACGAGGCGGTAGACGTTGAGGAGGCGCGTGGTGCCGGGGGCGCCGCCGGCCCGGGCGATCTTGCGGCGCGCGAGGGCGTTGATCAGGGTCGACTTGCCGACGTTCGACCGGCCGATGAGGCTGACCTGGGGCACCCGCGGGTCGGGGAGCGGGCTGTCGGCGCCCACGCTCCTGACGAACTCCGCGGTGTGGATCTTCATCCGCCGGCGACCGGGGGCAGGCGTTCGCGCCGCGAGGATGCTGCGCAGACGCCGTGTCAGGGACCGGGCGGAAACGCGGCCGTGAGGGCGGCGGTTTTCCGCTAGTGCATCACGCCGCCGTCCGCGGCGGTTGCCGATTCCACGTCCTCCGCCGCCGAGAGCACCGAGACCAGCGGCTCGGCGAGGGCGATCTTCAGCACCTCGTCCATCGACTCGACGAGGTGCATCTCGAGCACGTCGAGCACCGGCTTGGGGATGTCCGCGAGGTCCTTCTCGTTGTCCTTGGGGAGGATGATGGTCTTCACGCCGGCCCGGTGGGCCGCGAGCACCTTCTCCTTGACCCCGCCGATTGGCAGCACCTTGCCCCGCAGGGTGATCTCGCCGGTCATCGCCACGTCGCGGCGGGTGGGCACGCTGGCGAGGTTGGACACGAGCGCGGTCGCGAGGGTGATGCCGGCCGAGGGCCCGTCCTTGGGGATCGACCCCTCGGGGACGTGCACGTGGACGTCCGTCCGCCGGTGGAAGTCCTTCTGGATGCCGAACTCCTCGGCCTTCGACCGCACGTAGCTCATCGCGGCCTGGGCCGACTCCTGCATGACGTCGCCGAGCTTGCCAGTCAGGGTCAGCCGCCCCTTGCCGGGCATCAGCGTCGACTCGGTGAGCAGCAGCTCGCCGCCCGCCTCGGTCCAGGCGAGGCCCGTCGCGATGCCGACCTCGTTCTTCTCCTCCGCCACCTGCGGCCGGTAGCGGGGGACGCCGAGGTACCCGGTGATCTGCTCGCCCGCGATCGCCTCCGAGAACTTCTTGCCCTCGACGACCACCTTGCGCGCGACCTTGCGGCAGATGGTGTTGACCTCGCGCTCGAGGCTGCGGACGCCGGCCTCGCGGGTGTAGCGCCGGATGATGGTCTCGAACGCCTCGTCCTTGAACTGGATGTTCCTGTCGGTCAGCCCCGTCGCCTTCACCGCCTTGGGGGCGAGGAACGTCCGGGCGATCTCGATCTTCTCGAGCTCGGTGTAGCCGGCGAGCTGCAGCACCTCCATGCGGTCGCGGAGGGCCTGGGGGACGGTGTGCAGCACGTTGGCGGTGCACACGAACATGATGTTCGACAGGTCGTACTCGACGTCGAGGTAGTGGTCGAGGAACGTGTGGTTCTGCTCGGGATCGAGCACCTCGAGGAGGGCGGCCGACGGATCGCCCCGGAAGTCCATCGACATCTTGTCGACCTCGTCGAGCAGGAACACCGGGTTCATGGTGCCGGCCTTCTTGATCATCTGGATGATCTGGCCGGGGAACGCCCCGATGTAGGTGCGGCGGTGGCCGCGGATCTCGGCCTCGTCGCGCACCCCGCCGACCGACAGGCGGACGAACTTGCGGTTGGTGGCGCGGGCGATGGACTTCGCGAGCGACGTCTTGCCGACCCCCGGGGGGCCCGTGAACGTGAGGATGGTGCTCTTGGGCTTGCGGACGAGGGTGCGGACGGCGAGGAACTCGAGGATGCGGTCCTTGATCTTCTCGAGGCCGTAGTGGTCGGTGTTGAGGATCGCCTCGGCCTTCTTGAGGTCGCGGCTCTCCCGCGACTTCTTGTGCCAGGGCACGGCGATGAGCCAGTCGAGATAGTTGCGCGAGACCGTCGCCTCGGCCGACATCGGGGGCATGCCCTCGAGCCGCTTCAGCTCCTGGGCCGCCTTCTCATCGACCTCCTTGGGCATGCGGGCGTCCTCGATCTTCTTCTTCAGCTCGTCGAGCTCGCTGCCCTTGTCCTCCTTGCGGCCCAGCTCCTTCTGGATCGCCTTCATCTTCTCGTTGAGGTAGTACTCCTTCTGCGCCTTCTCCATCTGCTTCTTCACGCGAGACTGGATGCGGCGGTCGACCTGCAGCTTGTCCACCTCGGCCTCGAGCAGGGTGGCGATGCGCGTCAGGCGCGCCAGGGGCTGGACGATCTCGAGCAGGTTCTGCTTCTCCTCGACCCCGACCCCGAGGTGGGCGGCGATGGTGTCGGCGAGCTTGCCGGCGTCGTCGACGCGGACGGCGGCGATCATCGCGTCGTAGTGCAGGTTGTTCGACAGCTTCACGTACTGCTCGAACAGCGAGACGACGCGGCTCATCGCGCCCTCGATCTCCTCGTTGGTGTCGTCGGGCTTGGGGACGAGCTTGGCGACGACGCGGTAGAACCCCTTGTCTTCCTTCCACTCCACCGCGCGGGCCCGCTCGAGGCCCTCGACGAGGACCTTGATGTTGCCGTCGGGCAGCTTCAGGCTCTGCACGATGTTGGCGATGCAGCCCATCGTGTAGATGTCCGTCGGCTTGGGGTCGTCGACCACCGCGAGCTGCTGCGCCGCGAGGAAGATGCGCTTGTCCTTCATCAGGGCGTGCTCGAGGGCCTGCGTCGACGACGGCCGCCCGATGACGAACGGGATCATCATGTGGGGAAAGACGACCACGTCGCGCAGCGGCACGATCGGGAGCGTTTCGTAGACTTCCATCAACCAGCCTTTTCGATGACGGTGATCGGGTCGCCCTTGGCCTGCACGACCTCACGGGTGATCACGCACTCGCGGACCTTCTTCTGGCCCGGGAGGGTGTACATGATGTCGAGCATCAGGTCCTCGATGATCATCCGGAGCCCCCGCGCGCCGATCTTCCGATCGAGCGCCGACTCGGCGATCGCCTCGAGGGCGTCCTCGGTGAACTGGAGCTTGACGTTCTCGTACTCGAACAGCCGCTCGTACTGGCGGGTGATGGCGTTGCGGGGCTGGGTGAGAATCTGCATCAGGGCCGGCTTGTCGAGCTCGTGCAGCGCCCCGATGACGGGCAGCCGCCCCACGAACTCGGGGATCAGCCCGTAGCGGATGAGGTCCTCGGGCTCGACGAGCTCGAGGGTCGCGCCGAGGTCGCGCTCGCGCGAGGTCTTGATGTCGGCCCCGAAGCCGAGCATCTTGCGGCCCACGCGCCGCTGAATCGTCTGGTCGAGCCCGACGAACGCGCCCCCGCAGATGAAGAGCACGTTGCCGGTGTCGATCTGGAAGAACTCCTGGTGGGGGTGCTTGCGCCCCCCCTGGGGAGGCACGTTGGCCACCGTGCCCTCGAGGATCTTCAGCAGCGCCTGCTGCACGCCCTCGCCCGAGACGTCGCGGGTGATCGAGGGGTTCTCGTCCTTGCGGCAGATCTTGTCGATCTCGTCGATGTAGATGATGCCCTGTTGGCACTTCTCGATGTCGCCGCCGGCCGCCTGCAGCAGCTTGAGGACGATGTTCTCGACGTCCTCGCCGACGTAGCCGGCCTCGGTCAGGGTCGTCGCGTCGACGATGGTGAAGGGGACGGAGAGGAGCTTGGCGAGGGTCTGGGCGAGCAGGGTCTTGCCGGTGCCGGTGGGGCCGATGAGCAGGATGTTCGACTTGGTGAGCTCGGTGTCCTGCCGGCTGCGCGACTGCTTCTGGATCTCGACCCGCTTGTAGTGGTTGTAGACGGCGACCGAGAGCTTCTTCTTGGTCTGCTCCTGGCCGACCACGTACTCGTCGAGGAACTTCTTGATCTCCTGCGGCACCGGCAGCGACGACCGGCCGCCGCGGGTCTCGAACCGGCTGTCGTCGGCGATGATGTCGTTGCAGACCTCGACGCACTCGTCGCAGATGAAGACGGTCGGGCCGGCGATCAGCTTGCGGACGTCGTTCTGGTCCTTGTTGCAGAACGAGCAGCGCAGGATCTCGGGCTCACCGGTTTTCTTGGCCATCTGTCACCCAACGCCCGGCCGGGCGAGGCGGGTCCGCCGTCGGACGGCGGCCGCCCCGCGGGGGACGCCGCCGCGGCAAGCGACCGGCCCGGTGTTCCCCCTGACGCGGTGGTTCCACGGTCGCTCGCTGCCGGTGCGGTCCCTCGTCACGCCCTGCCGGGCGGGGCGTCTCGGCGCGCCGGGCCTCGCGGGTCCGCCGCGGGCGGTCAGCCGCCCCGACGAAAGCCCCGCTGCATTCGACCGGCGATCGGGCGCCTCGCCGTTTGCTGGCGCCCTTCGGGCGCGGTGCGACGCGGGTTTCGCCGCGGGCGGCTAGGCGCGCTGCCTGACCACTTCGTCAATGATACCGTATTCGCGGCTCTGGTCCGCGGTCATGATGTAGTCGCGCTCGGTGTCCTCCTCGATCCGCGCCAGGTCCTGGCCGGTGTGCTCCACCAGCATCTCGTTCAGCCGCGTCCGCATGCGGATGATCTCCTTGGCGTGGATGTCGATGTCGCTCGCCTGCCCGGCCAGCCCCGACATGAGGGGCTGGTGGATGATGATGCGGGAGTTGGGCAGGCTGTAGCGCTTGCCGCGGGCGCCTGCCGCCAGCAGCACCGCGGCCATCGACGCCGCCTGGCCGATGCAGTAGGTCTGGACGTCGGGCTTGATGAACTGCATCGTGTCGTAGACGGCGAGGCCGGCCGAGATCGACCCCCCGGGGCTGTTGATGTACAGCACGATGTCGCGGTCGGGGTCTTCCGCCTCGAGGAACAGCATCTGGGCGATGACGAGGTTCGCGATGGCGTCCTCGATGGGGGTGCCGATGAAGATGATGCTGTCCTTCAGCAGGCGCGAGTAGATGTCGTAGGCGCGCTCGCCCCGGTTGGTCTGCTCGACGACGACGGGAATCAACTGGTTGTGGACCTGGGACATGTCGTTTTTTGCGCGTCTCGTGTCGGGTTCTCCGGCGCGGCGGCCGGGGCGCGGCGACGCCGCGATACGGTGCCCACGGTTCGTCTCAAGGATGGTCGGGGAATGGCGGCGGGAGCGGGAGCGCATGCTCACGCGGTCACGATGGTAGCACGCGACAAGAGCAAGTCAATCGCCTTCTCGCGCCGCAGGCTCTCCGCGAGCCGGGCGACGCCCCCGTCCCGGTCGAGCCGGGCCCGCACCGCGGCGGGGGTCTGGCCCAGCCGTTCGGCGTGGCGCGCGAGCTCCTGCTCGACGTCCTCGTCGCCGACGCTGACGTCCTCGCGCCGCGCCACCTCGTCGAGCACCAGCGAGGCCCGCACCGCTTCCAGGGCCGGCGCCCGCTGCTCTTCCCGGAGGGCGTTCCAGTCGACCTTGGCGGTCCGCGGGTCCATCCCCTGCTGGGCCATCGCGGCCGCGACCTGCTCGAGCCGCCGGGCGATCTCGCGCTCGACGAGGGCGTCGGGCACCTCTGCCGTGAGCCGCCCCGAGAGCTGCCGCAGAAGGTCGCGCCGCACGCTGCGCCGGGTCTCGATCTCGGCCTCGCGCCTGAGGTCGTCGGCGATCCGGGCCTTCAGCTTCTCCAGCGACTCGAAGCCGCCCACCGACTTCGCGAACGCGTCGTCGAGGTCGGGGAGCTCGCGACGGTGGTGCTCGCGCACCGTCACCTCGTGGGTGACGCGCCGGCCCGCGAGCTCGGCCGGGGTCGAGCCCTCGGGGTAGGTCAGCTCGAACGTCTTGGAGTCGCCGACGGCGAGGCCGACGAGCTCGTCGTCGAACCCCGGCGGGTTGCCCTCGGACCCCAGCTCGACCGTCGCGCGCTGCGGAGGCTCGTCGACCCGGCCCCCCTCGCCGTCTCCGCCCTCCGCGCGACGGGTAAGGTCCAGGGTCGCGACGTCGCCGGTCTCGAGCGGGCGGTCGGTGACCGGCACGGCCCGGCTCGCCCGCAGCCGGAGCTGCTCGAGCGCGCGCTCCTCGGCGCCCTCGTCGGGGGTCACGGGGCGGCGCCGCAGGGTCAGGGCGTCGTAGTCGAGCGCGGTGATGGTAGGCATCACCTCGAAGAGGGCGTGGAAGGTGAGCGGCTCGCCCTCGTCGATCGAGATTTCCCGCACGTCGGGGGTGTCGACGGAGCTCAACCCGTGCTCCCCGAGTGCCGTCTCGACCGCGGCCGGCACCAGATCGCTGGCCGCGTCGTGGAGGATGTCCTCCTTGAAGCGCTGCCGCACGATGTGCATCGGCACCTTGCCGGGGCGGAAGCCGGGCACGCGGGCGCGCCCGCGGTGGCGCCGGGCCAGCCGGTCGATCGCGGCGTCGACGTCGGCGGCGGGGATCTCGACGTCGAGACGGCGTCGCGTCTCGCTGAGCTCGGTGATTCCCGACTTCATCTGCGGTTCATCCGGACTGGTGCGAAAGGGGGGACTCGAACCCCCACGGCCTTCCGGCCACCGGATCCTAAATCCGGCGCGTCTGCCAATTCCGCCACTTTCGCGGGGACGCGCGCCGCCCGAGCCCGCAACGTCCCGCGCGCCGCGCGTCGGAGCGGACCCGGTTTCAGGCTACCACAACGGTGTTCGGGGTTCCGGCCGGCCTGGCCGGCCTTGCGCGCCCGGTCGCCTTCGGCTCCGCCTGGCGCCCAACCATTCTCCGGGAGGTCCGCGCCGTTCGGCGGCGCAGACTTCTCGCCCGCCAATCGTCGTCTGCGGCTCCGCTCGGCGCCCAATCGACCCCCCGGGGGTCGGCGTCGTTCTACGGCGCGGGCTCCGGGCCGCGGGCCGTCCCCGGCCCCCGCGGCGGGCGTCCGGCCACAGGCCCCTGTGGTACCCTTTCGTGACCGCGCGGCGCTTCCGAGGGGCCTCGGACGGCCCGCGCCGTACCGTGAAGCGGCGAACGGCAGGACGTGACGAGCGAGCCGGTCCGGGCATCCCGCGCCGCCGGCGGCCCCGGGGAACGAACACCGGGCGCATCGCCGGTCGAGAGCAGCGGGGCCTTCGCCACGGGCTCGTCGAGTCGTCGGCCGCGGGGAGGACCTTCGCATGGATCGGGCGCGTCAGCCGGTGGTCGACAGGGAAGCCTGCATCACCTGGTTCCGCAGCACTCGTGAACGTACGGCCGAGCTCTTCGAGCTGCTGAGTCCGGACGCCTATTATGAGCAGCCGATACCCCTCCGGCATCCCGTCGTGTTCTACGAGGGGCACATCCCGGCGTTCAGCGTGAACACGTTGATCAAGCGCGGGCTCGGGCGCCCGGGCGTCGACGCCGGGCTCGAGGCGCTCTTCGCCCGCGGCATCGATCCGGAGAATCAGGCGGCGGCGGACGGGTCCGCGGTGGCCTCGTGGCCGAGCCGCGAGACGGTGCGCGGTTATGCCGACGAGGCCGACCGGATGATCGTCGACGCGATCGAGCACGCCGACGTCGAGCGCGAGGGGCATCCCGTCCTGCACCGCGGTCAGGCCGTGTTCACCCTGGTCGAGCACGAGGAGCTTCACCAGGAGACCCTGGCGTACATGTGGCACCGGCTCCCGCCGGCCCTGAAGCGTCGTCCCGCCGACGCCGGGGTGGTCGCCGGAGGGGCTGCGCCCGACGTCGACCGGGTTCCCGTTTCCGCCGGCCGGGCCACGTTGGGGGCGGAGCGGGACGGGATTCCGTTCGGCTGGGACAACGAGTTTCCGACCCTGGCCGTCGACGTGCCCGCGTTCGCCATCGATCGGCACAACGTGACCAACCAGGCGTTTCTCGAGTTCGTCGAGGCGGGCGGCTACGCGGACCGCCGCTGGTGGACCGAGGCGGACTGGGCGTGGCGCGAGGCGGCGGGGGTCGGGCATCCCGCGTTCTGGCGGCGCGAGGGCGACGCCTGGCGGTGGCGGGGGATGTTCGAGACGGTGCCGCTGCCGCCGGCCTGGCCGGTGTGGGTCACTCATGCCGAGGCGGCTGCCTACTCCCGGTGGAAGGGTGCGCGGCTGCCGACCGAGGCCGAGTTCCACCGCGCCGCCTACGGGACGCCCGACGGCGGCGAGCGCCCCCATCCGTGGGGCGACGAGCCGCCCGACGCGACCCGCGGCCACTTCGGCTTCCGCGGATGGGACCCGGTGCCGGTCGGCTCGTTCCCCGCCGGCCGCAGCGCGTGGGGCGTGCACGACCTCGTCGGCAACGGCTGGGAGTGGACCTCCACGGTGTTCGAGGGGTTCCCCGGGTTCGCGCCCATGGCCTCGTACCCCGAGTACTCCGCCGACTTCTTCGACGGGCTGCACTACGTCATCAAGGGGGCGTCCCCGGCCACCGCGACCGGCCTGATCCGGCGCAGCCTCCGCAACTGGTTCCGGCCCCACTACCCGTTCGTCTACGCCGGGTTCCGCTGCGTGGAGGACCTGCCTCGGTGACCGGGACCGGGGACGAGGCGCCCTTCCTCGCCGCGCCCTGTCGCACGCGGGCCGCGCGCGCCACGACCCCCCGGGTCGCTTCGGTGCGGTCGGTGGCGGCGCCGCGGGATGCTGGCCGACGAGCGCTCGGCGCCGCGGGCGGCGAGCCTCGCGGCGCGGTGGCCGTACCGGCGCTGCCTGTGCGCGGTGTCGCCCGACTTCCTTGTCTTTTCCGACTACGACCAGGTCCCGGCGGTGATTCGCGATGGATGCCGGCGACGTCATGACGGTGGCGGTCCGCGACCGGTTCGCGGCCGACGTGCGGCGCGATCTGGGCCGTCCCCGGAAGCAGCTCCAGCCCCGTTATCTCTACGACGCGCTGGGGTCGCGGCTCTTCGAGGCCATCTGCGCCCTGCCGGAGTACCGGATCACCCGGGCCGAGCAGCGGCTGCTGGCCGCGCACGCCGGCGCCATTGGCGCCGGCCTCGCCGCGCCGGTTACGATCGTCGAGCTGGGGGCGGGCAGCGGCGAGAAGCTCGCGCAGCTCCTCGAGCCCCTCATGCAGTCGGGGGTCCCGGTGCGGGTCGAGCTCGTCGACGTGTCGGCGACGGCCCTCGAGCTGGCCGCTCGGACGCTGTCCCGCTGGCCCGACCTGCCGGTGACGGGCCACCGGACGACCTACGAGGACGGGATCGAGCGCGTGGCGGCGGGCCGGCGGGGCGACGGCGCCGTGCTCACCGCGTTCCTGGGGTCGAACATCGGCAACCTCGACCCCGCCGAGAGTCTGGCCTTCGTCTTCGCGGTGCGTTCGGGGCTGCGCCGGGGCGACCGTTTCCTTCTCGGCACCGACCTCGTGAAGCCGGAGGCGGAGCTGGTGCTCGCCTACGACGATCCGCTGGGCGTGACCGCGGCGTTCAACCTGAACGTGCTCGCGCGCCTCAACCGGGAGTTGGGGGCCGACTTCGACCTCGACGCGTTCGCCCACCGCGCCGTCTGGAACGCGGCGGCGTCGCGCATGGAGATGCACCTCGAGAGCCTGCGGGCGCAGACCGTCGACATCCCCGGCGCCGGCTGCTCGGTCCGGTTCGCGGAAGGGGAGTCGGTCTGGACGGAGAGCTCGTACAAGTACGAGACCGACGGTGTGCGCGATCTCGGGGCCGCCGCCGGGCTCGCCGTGACCCGGCAGTGGGTGGACGAGCGCGACCGCTTCGCGCTCACCGCTTTCGAGGTGCGGGAGTCCGCGCCCTGAGGACACGCTGGCGCCCGACGCGGATGCGCCGACTTCACGGCAGAACCGCCGGGGCGGAGACGGGAGCCGCGGGCTCGAGAGCGCCGGTCAGCCCGCGCAACGCCCGGAGCAACGTCGATGAGCCGCGAAGAGCTGTTGCCGCGCCGGGCCATGCGATCCCTGGTGATCGCCGCCAGCACGATCGTCGTGGTGGCGGGGCTGCGCGAGGCGAGCGAGATCCTGCTGCCTTTCCTCAGCGCGCTGTTCATCGCCGTCGTCAGCCTGCCGGTCATGGCGTGGCTCCAGCGCAACCGGGTGCCGACGTGGCTCGCGGTCATGCTCACCGTCCTCGCCGCCGCCGGGGTCGTCAGCGTTCTCGGGGTGGTGGTGGGGCAGTCGGTGGGCGAGTTCGCCCAGGTCGTCGCCGACTCGCAGTACAACCAGCGGTTCGAGGAGCTGGCCGGTCAGCTCCGCGCATGGGCCGAAGACGCCAACCTCCCGTTCGCGGACCGGACGCCGTTCGAGCTCGTCAATCCCGAGGCGGTGGTCAACCTGCTCGGCGGCACGCTGGGCGCGCTGGCGGGGCTGCTGCAGGATGCGTTCCTCGTCCTCCTCGCGGTCATCTTCATCCTCGTCGAGGCGGCCGGGTTCCGGCACAAGCTGCGCGTGGCGTTCGGCGATCGGGGCGGCAATCTGGAGCGGCTCGAGCAGATGGCCCAGCAGGTCCAGAAGTACCTGGCCGTCAAGACCGTGGTCAGCCTCGGCACCGGGTTCCTGGCGTTCGTCTGGGTGTGGACCCTCGGCATCGACTTCCCCCTGATGTGGGGGCTCGTCGCGTTCCTCTTCAACTACATTCCCAACATCGGTTCCATCGTCGCCGCCGTCGGCCCCTCGGTGCTGGCCCTCGTGCAGGTCGACCTGGGCACGGCGCTCGCCGTCGCGTCCGGCTACGTGGTGCTCAACATCGCCTTCGGCAACATCCTCGAGCCGACCCTGCTGGGCCGCAAGCTCGGGATGTCGGTGCTGGTGGTGTTCCTGTCGCTGGTGTTCTGGGGGTGGGTGTGGGGGCCCATGGGCCTGCTGCTCGCGGTGCCCATCACCATGACCTTCAAGATCGCGTTCGAGAACACCGACGACCTGCGGTGGATCGCGGTGCTGCTCGACGCCAAGCCGCGGGCACGGGCCGCGGTCGGGTCGCCGACGCCCGAGTCACCCGCAACGGTAACGGCGCCGGCGCCCGAGTCGCCCGCAGCGGTCGGGATGTCGGCCGCCGCGTCGCCGGCAACGGTCAGGACGCCGGCGCCCGCGTCGCCCGTAGCGAGCGCAGAACCGTCCGATGCTCCGCGTGGGCCGCGAGCGCCGACGCGTACTCCGGCTGCGTGAAGCCGAGCTCCCTGGCGATCTGCCCGGCCTGCGACTCCTCGATGGTGCTGATGGCGCCGTCCGACGCCGCCACCGCGAAGACGCAGTCGAGCAGCTCGAGACGCTGCTCGCCGGTGGCGAGCTCGCGGAACTCGCGGGTCACCAGGTAGTTCTCGGTCCCGCCGAACAGCCGGGCCTGGTGCTTGGCGATCTCGACCACCAGCAGCGCCTGCGCCTCGGGCAGGTGGCCCAGCTTCCGCACGATCTCGCGCATCGCCTCGGTCTCCTCACCGGTGATCCGCGAGTCGGCGTGAGCGACCCGGCTCAGCACGTAGGCGAACGCGGCGAGGAACCGCGCGCGCTCGCCCGGCAGCGAGTCGAGCTCGGCCACGATGCGCTTCACGGTGTCGGTGTCGCCGCGTTCCGTTGCCGCCGGCCTCGCGGGGACCGCCCGCAGCACGTCGAGAATGCCCACGTTGATTCTCCCCCCGCCGGGCGAGAACGTCTGCCCTGGCAGCGGTAAGGCGCAGCACGTCGAGAATGCCCACGTTGATTCTTTCCCGGACTCGTCGTCGATGGGGCGTCCGGTGCACCCCGTGGCTCCAGAGTGCCCGACGCTTCATGGTACAGGTTCGCCGTGGGCGGGGAGACGCCGACGGGGGGGCGGGGAGACGCCGACGGGGGGGTGGGGAGACGCCGACGGGGGGGTGGGGAGACGCCGACGGGGGGCGGGGAGACGCCCCGGCGTCCCGGAGACCGTCGAGACGACCGGCGGGAGCTACAATCCGACGAGAACGCGGGACAATTCGCCCTGCAGTCGACCCCAATGCACGGACTCCAGCGCCGCTCCCGGCGATGAGCCGCCGTCGCCGGTGATCAGCACCTTCCCGTCACTCGTCTCGGCTCTGCACACGTAGCGGTGCTCGGCGGGCTCGAAGTCGGGCCCTCCATCCAGGATCTTGACCGTGACCTCTTCGCTGTTGCCCGTGTAGCATCTGAATTCCGCGACCACGTGGTAGGCATCGGCTATGCCCGCGTGACCCGATGGCGCCGACGGATCTGCGCGCAACGCGCCCAGGATGGCCTGGATCTCCTCCTGCGTCACCTTCAGGTCCTCCCGAAGCCACGGTTGCCGGGTCGCCTGCCCGGGTTTCGCTGCATCCGTCGACACGTTGCCACAACTACAAGTGGCAGGAACCTTAAATGTTCCTGAAGTTTTGTTCAGGGCCGTGAGGACGGCCGCCTCGGGCGCAGGAGCGTCCGGACTCAGTCGAGGCCGTGGTTCACGAGGCGGAGTACTTCCGACACGCCGGCCCGACGCGACCCTGCCGGACCGCAAGTTCGGGATTCTCGGTGCTGGTGGGATTCCTGTCGCCGGTGTCCTGGGGCTGGGTGTGGGCCTGATGGGTCCTGCTCGCGGCGCCGATCACCATGACCCTCAAGATCGCGTTCGAAGAACACCGGCGGTCCCCGGTCGATCGCACCGCAGCGACCGCAGAACCGTCCGATGCTCGGCGCGGACCGCGCGTGGCGACGCGCACACCGGCTCCGTGAAGCCGACTTCCTGGCGATCGGCCATCCGGGACTACTCGGGTCACGACGCGGACACGGGGCTGTTCGTGTGGAGCACCGCCCGTGACGCCCTTTGGGAGAGGGTCGCCAACCGTGGAGCCACGGTGGAGACCAGCCGCTAGAAGTCGACGGCCAAGCCGACGTGCAGGCTCAGCAGGTCGACGGCCGATCGCGTCGGCTCCAGCGTCACCCCGCCCTCGTGGCGATTCACCGCGCCCTTCGTCAGGTACTCGACGTCGGCGCCCGTGAAGTAGCGGATACCGAGGTCGAGATTCAGCGTTGCGTCGGGTCCCGAGACCAGAGCGACGGCCACCCCGCCGCCGGCCCCGGCGCTCGGCGTGAGGTCGCCGAGCAGGGTCGAGCCGGAGCTCCCCTCGTCGGGATTGCGGAACGAGGTGCGCGTGAACACGTAGCGGAATCCCAGCAGTCCTTCGGCGTACGGCCGCACCCGTCCGGTCTGCGGCTGCAAGCGGACGAGGGCGTGCGTCTGCACGAAGTGGTTGGTGGTGTTCACGTCGGACAGCACCTCGGGCACGGCCGGGGTCAGCGACAGCCGCCGCGTCTCCTTGCCGTACTGCAGGTAGCCGAGCTCCCACCCGACGGCTATCGGCGTCCCGCCGATGTGGCTCGTGAAGTCCAGGCCCACGCCGGGGCTGGTGCCGACGCGGTCTCCGAAGTCGCCGATGGGGACGCCGCCGAGCGGCCTCGCGGCGAAGCGGAACCGCCGGAACGCGCTCGGGCCGGCTCCCGGCGGCGCGGGCGGCGCGGGCTGCCCGGCTGTCGGCGGCGCCGTGCCGGGCACGGGCTGCCCGAGGGCCGGTGACGCGCACGCGAGCAGCAGGCAGCCGGTGAGGCCGCCGATGCAGCCGGTGATGCGCGCCAGGTGTGACCGGTGACTCGCGGACCAGGGATGTTCCCTCACGGCGACCTCCCTCCTGCGACCTCGGGTGTGGACACAGAACCTCGGTCACCTGGAGTGGCAAGCCCCGTGCCACCAGTCCAGGCAGCATCCAAGTCCCTTGCTGTGAACAGGTTGGCCTCGGTGGGGTGTCGGCGTCGACGAGGCCGGGTGACCGGTCCAGGGGACGGTCGTCGTCCTCTTCCTGCACCGCTGTTCAGAAGCTCGACCGTTTCACGGTGCTTCCGCGCCGGATCTTGACATCGAGGGGCACGACCGCCAGGATGCCCCGGGCGGGGACGCGTCGGAGCTGATGACGGTGACCGACGCCCGAGTCGCCATTCGAGTCATGCAGAGGTGATCCCATGTTCCGGAACGTGACGGGTAGCGTGTTCGCAAGTGGTCTCGCGTTGGTCGTCGTCTGTCTTGCGGGCGCCGGCGCGGCGCCGGCGGGCCAGGACGCCGGCGGGGTCGTGACCGTCGAGGGCGGGCAGCTCGCGGGAGCGCCGTCGCCGCTCGGCGCCGAGGTCATGGTCTACCGGGGCGTGCCGTTCGCGGCGCCGCCGGTGGGCGAGTTGCGGTGGCGTCCCCCCGAGCCGCCGGCGGCCTGGGATGGCGTGCGTGACGCGACCGAAGCCGCCCCGGCGTGCATGCAGAACCCGCTGCCCGCCGCGGTGAGGACGTTCTACGACGCGGGCGTCGACCGCATGGACGAGGACTGCCTCTACCTGAACGTCTGGACGGCGGCGGGGCCGGACGACCGCGCCCCGGTGCTCGTCTGGATCCACGGCGGCGGGCTGTCGATCGGCAACGGCGCCGACATCACCTACGACGGGACGCGGCTGGCGCAGCGCGGCGTGGTGCTGGTCACCATCAACTACCGCCTCGGGGCGTTCGGCTATCTCGCCCACCCGCTGCTGAGCGCCGAGTCCGGGCACGGGGCGTCGGGCAACTACGGCCTCCTCGACCAGGTCGCCGCCCTCGGCTGGGTGCAGCGGAACATCGCGGCGTTCGGGGGCGACCCGTCGCGCGTGACCATCTTCGGCGAGTCGGCCGGCTCGTGGAGCGTCAACCAGTTGATGGCGACGCCGCTCGCGCGCGGCCTCTTCCACGCCGCCATCGGCGAGAGCGGCGGCGGCTTCGGCCCGCGGGGCGGGGCCGCGCCCAGGGCCGAGATCGAGTCGGCCGGCGAGCGCTTCGTCGAGGCCCTGCTCGGCGACGGCGACGGCGCCGTCGCTCGAGGCGATGCGGGCCGCGAGCGCGGAGGCGGTGCAGGGCGTGGCGCCCGACCTGGTCCGGTCGACCGCGAACGTCGACGGCTGGGTCTTCCCCGACACCGTCTACGACATCTTCGCGGCGGGGCGGCAGCACGACGTGCCGGTCATCGTCGGCTCGAACGCCGACGAGATGACGATGCTCGGCGGCGCGGCGGGGGCCGAGACCCTCGAGCAGTACCGCGAGACGATACGCAACGAGTACGGCGAGCACGCCGACGCGCTTCTCGAGGCCTTCCCGGCCGCGACCGACGAGGAGGCCCGGCAGGCCCGGATGGCGAGCGGCACCGACGCCACCTTTGGCTGGGAGATGCGGACCTGGGCCCGCATGATGGAGACGGTCTCGTCGCCGGCCTACCTCTACTTCTTCAGCCGGGTCCCGCCCGCGCCCGACGCCGACCGCTACGGCGCGTACCACACGGCCGAGATCCCCTACGTGTTCGACAACTTCGGCGTCAGCCCCCACCCCTACGCCAACCGCGACTACACCGACACCGACCGCAGGCTCTCCGACATCCTCGCCTCGTACTGGGTCAACATGGCCGCCACCGGCGATCCGAACGGCGAGGGGCTGCCGGAGTGGCCCGCCTACGACCCCGCGGCCGACGCCGCCCTCCACGTCGGCGACACCATGACCGTCGAACGGGGCATCCGCAAGGAGCGCCTCGACTTCTTCGACCGCTACTACGCGGCGCAGCGCGAGGGGGGCGAGTGAGGTCGTCGGCGGACGGACGAGCGGAGGATTGCCGGCAGGAGTGACGGAGACGCGCGGGCCGCGCGGGAGTCAGCGGCCCAGCTCGTCCTGAACGATCGACGGCCGCTTGTCGATCAGCGCGAGCAGCACGCGCGCCGGCCCCTCCGGGCGGCGGCCCTGCTCCCAGTTGTTGAGGGTGCCCCAACGGAAATGCCTGGTCCGCATGGACGGTCGTCGTCGGCCGGATGGCGGCGAACGTCGACAAGGAGGGTCGGTTTCTCAAGGCCAGAGATCGCCGAGGCTGAAGGTGATCGCGTCGAAGGGGGGGACGCACACCGGCTCGGCGTCCTTTGCGGTCGCCGTCAGCACCCACCGACCGTCGCGCAGCTCGAACGCCTCGAAGGTGTGGTCGGACGGCTCGACGAGCCACAGATGCCCGACGCCCTCGCGAGCGTAGATTGGGCGCTTGCCTTGCAGGTCGAGTCGTCGCGTCGACGGGGAGAGAACCTCGCACACCCAGTCCGGCGCCAGGGTGACGTAAGCCGCGTCGGGATACTCCGGCATCCGCTTCCGGCGCCACCCCGCCAGGTCGGGCACCAGGATGTCCTCGCCGAGATGCAGCTCAGGCTCGTCGATGATCCACCATCCGCCGGGGCCGCCGCGACCCCGGTCGAAGGGTCCCGTGAGCTCGCCGCCTAGTCGTGAGCTCGCCAACGCATGCGGCATGGCCGGCCGCGGTTGCGTGTAGAGGACTCCGTCGACGATCTCGGCCACCCGATTGGCCGGGGCGTCGAGCACGTCCTGGTAGGTAGCCCGCGTGGGCGTCTCGGACTCGCCGCCCGGGACGGCGGCGCCGGCCGTATTCATCGCTGCTCCCCATGGGTGTCCGTTCCGTCGCGAATTTCCCAACCCAGTATAGCTTCAGCCTCACGGACCCGCCGCGGGCCGCGGGGCGCCCACGGGGCACCCCGGGTCCGTGTGGCGGGCGGGGGCGGAGATGCGGGTGTCGCCAGCTGGGCTCGCGAGCTGCCGCTCCAGGGCCGTGAAGGCCTCGATCAGCTTGGGCGCCTCGAAGGTGCGGTTGCGCCGCCTCCCCGCGTTGGTCTGCACGAGTACGCCGGCGCCCACGAGGCGCTCTATCGCGAGGCCCGCGGCCTGGAACGAGCGGTCTATGAGGGCGGCCGCGCTGGACGCGGTGAGGACGGGCGCGGCGGGAAGCGCCTCAATGAGCCGGCGCGCCGCCGAGTCGCGGCGGGGGCGGCCGGCGCGCTCGATCCAGGACGCTTGCAGCGCGCGCACCTGCGCCTCGAAGCGGGTGGCGTCCTCCACCGCGCGGCGGCACGCCGACGCGAACAGCGCAACCCAGCGGTTGGCGCCGGCATGCGCTTCGGCCGAGTCGGGCGGCCCGACGTGGCGCGTGCCGGTCAGGCCGGCGATGTAGTCGCGCGACCAAGTCGCGAGAACGAGGGACACCGGAGGCAGGACGCGCAGCCCGAGGCCGCGCCGCCGCAGCACGAGGTGGATCAGCACGCGCCCGGTGCGCCCGTTGCCGTCCACGAAAGGGTGAATCGTCTCGAACTGCGCGTGGGCGATGGCGGCCTGGGCGAGGGCCGGGAGCGAGTCGTCGTTGCAGAAGGCGAGCAGGTCGTCCAGCAGACCCGCCACCGCCTCGGGCGGGGGTGGCACGAACTCGGCCGAGCAGGGGTTGTAGGTGCTGCCGCCGATCCAGTTCTGCAAGGTGCGAAGCCGTCCGCCGTGGCTCTCGAGGCGCGTCCCCGCGAGGAGTCGGCGATGCGCCTCCAGGAGGGTGTGGACGGAGATCGGCCGGCCGGGCTCGGCGGCGTCCACGCCCCACACCATGGCGTCGATGTTGCCGAGCACCTCCAGGGCCGTCACGTCGCGCGACGCTTCGCCGCGCAGGCGCGCGGCGTCGGCGCGGAGCATGCGCCGTCCGCCCACCTCCAGGCCTTCGATGCGGGACGAGGCGACGGACTCGGCGCGGAGCAGCAGGCGGGCGAGGGCCTCGGTGCCCGCGAGGGCGGCCGCGGACGCGTCGAGCTTCAGGAGCGCGGCCTCGGCGTCGCCGATGTCGGCGGCGACGTCGCCGTCGAGGACGAACCGGCGGCCGGCCAATCGGTCGGGCCGGTAGACCTCGTAGGTGCACGGCCGGCGGTCGCGCCGGGTCAATCCGGCGGGATCACCCCCCCATCGGCGTTTCTCCAAGCTGGCCATGGCCCGCCCCTTATTCAAGGATAGTGCATATCCATGAACACAGGCCGGGCTCGTTCAAGGTTCCGTGGTGACCGCGACAGACTGCAACACATCTACTGCGACGACGCCGATCTGCCGCGGTGCTTCGTTCGATGATGCGCGTCGACCGCGACCGCTGCAACAGCCGACCGGCTTGCTCCAGACCGACCGACGCGCCTCGTTCGAGGTTGCGCGCCCGACCGCGACCACCGCGGCGGAGTCGCTCAGTCGAGCCTCTCGTCGAAGAACGCCAGCACGCGCGAGCGGTACAGCTCGGGGGCGGCCGACCAGACGCGGTCGTGGCTCGCCCCCGGGAAGATCCACAGGTCCCAGACGGCCGGGCCGGCCGCGGCGGCGATGCGCCGGGCGTGGTCGACGGGGATCAGCCGGTCCGCCTCGGCGTGGATGACGAACAGCGAGCGGGGCGGCAGGCTCGCGACCGCCTCGACCGGGTTGAGGACCCGCGTGTCGAGGCCGAACAGCTCGCGGCCGAAGTAGAGGATGGCGGGGTTGAAGAAGCCGGGCAGGCCGCTCTCTCGCGGAAGCTCGCGCGCCAGCAGGTCCTCGAGCCGGGCGAAGCTGCTGTCGGCGACGATGGTGCGCACATCGGGCGAGGAACCGGCCGCGAGGAGGACGGTGGCCGCCCCCATCGAGTGCGCCCAGAACCCCAGGCGGTCGGGGGCGAACCCTCGGCTCTCGAGATAGGCGACGGCGCCTAGCACGTCCCCCTGCTCGTCCGCGCCCAGGGTGTAGCGCGCGCCGTCGGACAGCCCGTGCGCGCGGAAGTCGAACAGCAGCACGTTGTAGCCGCCTTCGACGAGGGCGGCCGCCTGCGCCACCAGCTCGCCGTTGTCGCCGGTGCGGGACGAGCTGCGGCCGTGGACGACGAGCACGGCGCGGTCGCTCGCTTCCACCGGCAGGAACCAGCCCCGCAGGGTCGTGTCGTCGACCGTGCTGGAGAAGGTCACGTCCTCGTAGCGCAGGCCGAGGGCGGCTGGCGACGAGGCCAGCGGTCGGCGGTACGGCTTGGTCAGCCGGTCGGCGACGACCGTCGATACGCCGACGTAGCCGGCGACGGCGACGGCAATGCCCACCGACAGAGCGACCACGAGGCGGGCCGCGCGGGTTCTCACCATCGAAGCGGATTCTAGCGGACGCCGCGGTCATCCATCGTGCTGCCGTGGGATCGCCGGTCCGTAGGTGGTTCGGACCTCGTTCCAGCTCGGTTTCACAGCGCGTCCAGGGAGCGGTCTGCGCCTGTCACGACGTAGGTGGTTCGGACCTCGTTCCAGCCCGGTTTCACGGGAACAAAGTGCACCCGGTGGTCGATTCCTTCCGGGTGTCACTGCGGCGCGACGACGGGGCCGAGGCGCGGGCGGCGCGTGAAGGTCATCGACGGGTGCGCATTCTCTTCTTGACAGGCCACGGGTCCCGGCCTCATATTCCTGTGTGATGACCATAGGAGAGGGCCGGACCGACGTGCTCCAGGGCACCCTGGACCTGATGGTGCTCAAGACGCTCGACGTCATGGGGCCGCAGCACGGCTACGGCATCGCCCGGCGCATCGAGCAGGTCAGCGACGACCTGCTGCACCTGAACGAGGGCACGGTGTACGCGTCGCTCCTGCGGCTGCGGCAGCAGGGCTGGATCGAGGCGAGCTGGGGGCGCTCGGAGAACAACCGACGCGCCCGGTTCTACGCCATCACCGCGGCGGGCCGCCGGCGGCTCGCGGCCCAGACGGAAGACTGGGAGCGCATCGTCGGGGTCATGGCGCGCCTCCTGCGGTTGTCTCCGGACCCATGAGCCCGTGGCGAGGCGTCGTCGCGTTCGGCTCCCGCTTGGGGAACCTCCGCGCGCGGCGCCGTCTCGCGCGAGAGGCCGACCGGGAGATCGAGATGCATCTCGACCTGCTCACGGCGCAGTTTCGCCGCGCCGGCTGGTCTCCCGCCGAGGCGCGCCGGCTGGCCCGCGCCAAGTTCGGCGGGGTGACGCAGCTCAAGGAATCGCTCAGAGACCAGGCGGGGTTTCCGATGATCGAGTCGATTCTGCACGACGTCCGGTACGCGGCGCGGTCGCTGGTGCGGCAGCCGGGCGTGACGGCCTTGGCGGTGGGCATGCTCGCCCTCGGTCTGGGCCTGAACGCGGCGGTCCTGGCCGTCGCCTACGGCGTCCTGTGGCGTCCGCTGCCGTACCCGGCCGCGGACCGGCTGGTCACCGTGGCCCAAGTGCATCCCGAG
Source organism: Vicinamibacterales bacterium (assembly GCA_965207675.1). Taxonomy (GTDB): domain Bacteria; phylum Acidobacteriota; class Vicinamibacteria; order Vicinamibacterales; family UBA8438; genus JAJEEA01. Next base: position 185,040 of record CBDBMY010000008.1, on the reverse strand, counting down.
AACGGTTCGGAGGCGGGTGTGGCGCTCGGCCGGATCGACGAGTGGAACCGGCGTCTCAGGACGGTCCGGGTGGCGGGCTACAACGCGCGGGAGCGCGTGGTGCGCGGCGCGGGGGCGACGCGCGTCAGGGAGGTGGCCACCGTCAGCGGAGGCTTCTTCGAGGTGATCGGCGTGCCGGCCGTCGAGGGCGCCGTGCCGCACCTCGCGGGCGGGGACCGCCGGGCCGTGGTGAGCGCGGCGCTGGCGCGCGCCGTCGAGGACGAGACGGGCCGACCCGCCGTCGGTCAGGCGGTGACCATCGGGGACGGCCGCTACGACGTGGCCGCCGTGATGCCCGCGGGTTTCGCCTTCCCGTCGGCCAAGGTCGACGCCTGGGTGGCGGACCAGCCGGACTTCAGGGGGGACCGCGGCACGGTGGGGCGCCTGCGGGATGGCGTATCCCTCGCCCAGGTCCGGGACGACGCCACCCGGGTCGTCCGCGAGGACCTCGCCGCCCGCAGCGTCCCGGGCGTCGACCGGTGGAGCGCGGCGGTCACCCCGGTCGAGGAGACGCTGCTCGGCGACGTCCGGCCCGTCCTGCGGGTGTCGGTGGCGGCGGCCCTGCTGATGCTCGTCGTGGCTTGCGCGAACGCGGCGACGCTCCTCGTCGGACGCTCGGTCGCCCGCAGACGGGAGTTCGCCGTCCGCATCGCCCTCGGCTCGGGGCTGGCCCGCCTGGTCAGGGCCGCGCTGGTCGAGGGTCTGGCGATGGCCGCGGGCGGGCTGGTGCTAGGGCTCGCGGCGGCCTGGGTCGGCCTGCGGCTGCTCGCGGCGGCGGCCGCCGGCGTGATGCCGCGCGTTGGAGCCGTCGCCCTCGATCCGCCGGTCGTCCTCGCCGGCCTCGTCCTGACTCTGCTGGTCGGCTTGGCGTGCGGCGGTGCCTCCGTCGCCGGCGCCCTGACCCCGCGCCGCGCCGGAGCGGTGCGCGGCGACGCCGCCGCCCTGCGCGGCGGCGCGGCGGCGGCCGGCTCGCGGGCCGCCGGACGCCTGCGGGCGGGCCTGGTGGCGAGCCAGATCGCCCTGTCGATCGTGCTGTTGGGCGGCGCCGGACTGCTCGTCCGCACCGTCGACCGGCTGCTCGCCGAAGGAGCCGGCTTCGATCCGCGGCAGGCGCTGACCGCGCGGCTGATGCTCGCCGACACGTCGTTCATCGAGGACGGTGCGCAAGCGCAGACCGCGTTCGTCGACTCCCTGCTGGAGCGGGTGCGGGGGTTGCCGGGGGTGCGGGCGGCCGGGGTGGGCAGCGTACTGCCTCCCGACGACGATCCCGTGTCGGTGGAGTTCGTCTACGAGGACGATCGGGGCGCATCGTCGAGGCGCGAGATCGTCCTCTCGTTCGGCGCGGTGACCCGCGGCTACTTCGCGGCGCTGGGCGCCCGGCTGCGGAACGGGCGCCGGTTCGACGCCGGCCACGACCTCGCGGCAGTGTCTCCCGTGATGCTGAGCGAGACCGCGGCGCGTTTCATCCACCCGAACAGAGACCCGATCGGCCGTCCGATGTGGTACGGCGACATCGATGCTCTCGACATCGCACGTGAGTCGCCGGTCATCGCCGTCGTCGACGACATGAAGTACGCGGGGCTCGCGGCGCCGCGAGGCGGCTCGATCTACGTCCCGTGGGCGCGGGTGCCCACCGGCGTGTCCCACCTCGTGGTGCGCACCACCGGCGATCCGATGGCGCTGGCCCCGGCGGTTCGCGACCTCATCCGGACCCTGAACCCGTCGTTGCCCGCCCCGGACGTGCGGTCGCTGGAGGACCACGTCGCGGGCTCGATCGCCGAACGGCGGCTGCGCGCCCTGCCGGCGGCGGGCTTCGCGGCCCTCGCGCTGGCCGTCGCGATGGTCGGCCTCTTCGGCGCCCTCGCCCGGGCCGTCGTCGAGCGGCGGCAGGAGCTGGCCGTCCGCGCCGCCGTCGGCGCGTCGCCCGGCCGGCTCGTCCGGCTCGTCCTGCGGAGCGCCGTCGCCGTCACCGGGGCGGGGCTGGCGGTGGGGCTGCCGGCGGCGGCCGCAACCGGCCGCAGTCTCGCCTCGCTGCTCTACGGCGTCGGCCCCTACGACCCGGCCACGTTCGCGGCGGTCGCCGCCGTCGTCGTCCTCATCGCGCTGGGCGCATCGGCGATTCCGGCGCGCCGGGCCGCCCGGCTCGACCCGATGGTCGCCCTGCGTGCGGACTGACGGACCGACGGAGACCGGTCATGCTTCTCGAGCGATGGCGGTGCGCATGGAGGGTCCGGCTGGGGATGCTCTTCGGCCGGCGTCGTGCCGACCATGAACTGGAGGAGGAGCTGCGGCACGACGTCGCGCTCTCGACGGAGGCCCGCCGGGCGCGGGGTGTCCCGCCGGCCGAGGCGCGGCGGCAGGCGCTGGTGAGCCTCGGGGGTCTCGAATCCGCGCGGAACCACGTTCGCGACGCGCGGTTCGCGGCGGCCCTCACGACGAGCTGGCAGGATCTCCGCTTCGCGGCCCGCGGCCTCGTTCGCCGGCCGCTCGCCTCGGCGGTGGCGGTCGCCACGCTGAGCCTCGGCCTCGCGTCGGTGACGGCGCTGTTCGCGGTTGTCGATGCGGTGATTCTGCAGCCGATCGGCGACGGCGACTCCCCGCTCGTCCGGATATGGAAGGACGACGTCGAACGGGGCAGCGGAATCCTGTTTCCGATCTCGTATCCCGAGTACCTGGTGTGGAGGGACGAGGCGACCGGCATCGAGGCGCTCGCGGCCATCAACTATGCCGACGGCGCGACGACTGCCGTCCTCGTCGACGGCGAGCCGGTCACCGCCAACCGGGTGCTGGCCTCGGCCGGGCTGCTGGACGTGGTCGGCGCGAGGCCGGCCCACGGGCGTCTCCTCGAGGCCCGCGACGACGTCGAGGGGGCCGAACTCGTCGCCGTCGTCAGCCACCGTTTCTGGCGGCGCGTGAGCGACGACCCGTCATTCGTCGGTCGGCGCCTCAGGTTCCCCGGAGATGCGCCGTTCACGATTGTCGGGGTCCTGCAGCCCGACGTGTCCTACCCGGTCGACGCCGACATCTGGCTGCCGCTGGTTCCCGCGTTCGGCCGCGACGTCGACGCGCCCCTGGACAGCCCGGGGACCCGGCAGTTCCACGTCGTGGGACGGCTCGCGCCGGGCGTCTCTGTCGACCAGGCGCGATCGGAGCTGGCGGTCGTGCACGGGCGCCTGAGCGCGGAGCATCCCGAGGACTACCCGCGGATGCCGATCGTGGTGACGCCGCTGCTCGACACCGTCGTCGGTCACGTTCGGCCCACCCTCGCGCTGCTGCTGGCGGGCGCCGCCCTCGTGTTCCTCGTCGCGGGGGCCAACGTCGCCATCCTGCTGCTCATGCGGGCCGAGTCGCGGCGCGTCGAGATGGCCGTGCGGTCGGCGCTGGGCGCGACTCGCGGGCAGCTCTTGAGACAGACCGTGATGGAGGCGCTGGTTCTCGGTGCGGGGGGCGTGGCCGGAGCGCTCATGCTGGGGCGCGGACTGATCGCGCTCGCGAGGGTCGTCGATCCGGGGCAGGTGCCGCGAATCGGCGAGGCGTCGCTCGGCCCCGAGGTCGTGGCGTTCACCGTCGTCGCGATGACGGTGTGGGTCCTGGCGTTCGGCACCGCGCCCGCGTGGCAGACGCGCGCGGCGAGGCTGCGCGGCTTTCTCGCGCACCGCTCCGCCGAGCCGTCGCGCGGGACCGGTCGCCGGCTCCAGGCGATGGCCGCGGCGCAGATTGCGTTCGCGGTGGTGGTCCTGGTGTCGGCCGGACTGTTGACGCGATCGCTCTGGCAACTGCAATCGATCGACCGCGGGCTCGAGACCGACGGCGTCGTGACGACGCGCATGGCCCTGCCGTGGCAACGATACGGCACCCCCGACGAGGTCCGCGCTTTCTACGACCGCGCGGTCGAAGCGGTCGAACGGCTGCCCGGCGTGATCTCGGCGGCGCCGTTTCACCTGCCGCCGGGAACAGGCACGACCGGCATCAGCTCCCCGTTCCAGTTCGACGGTCAGACCCCGGACGAGTCGGCGACGAACGAGTGGGCCAACTGGGACATCGCGACGCCGCGGTACTTCGAGACGATGGGGATCCCGATCGTGCGCGGGCGCGCCTTCGCGCGCACCGACACCGCCGATGCGCAGCGCGTGGCGATCGTGAGCGAGAGCGCCGCCGCGCGCTACTGGCCCGGCGAGGAGCCGATCGGCAAACGGGTCCGCCTCGGCGAGCGGTTCGAGTGGACGACGGTGGTGGGGGTCGCCGCCGACCTGAGGTACCGCGAGCTCACCAACAACTGGATGACGGTCTACTATCCGGCCGCGCAGTCGTTCCACTTCCAGCCCGGCAACCTCGCGATTCGCACCGGGCCGCCGCCGTCGACGCTGTTGCCCGCCGTCCGCGACACGATTCAGGCCATCGAGCCCGCGATACCGATAGACACGCTGACGCCGATGGACGAGCTGCTCGCCGCGGAGCTCGCCCGGCCACGACTCGCGGTGCGGATCTCGATCGCCTTCGGGCTGGTGACGCTCGCGCTGATCACGGTCGGCCTGTTCGGAACGGTGTCGTTCGACGCCGGGCAGCGACGGGTCGAGATGGCGATACGCTCGGCCCTGGGAGCGAGCCCGCACGCGCTGCGACGCCTCGTTGCGGGGCGAGGGCTGCGCATCGCGGCGGGGGGCGTGGTCGCGGGCCTCGTGGCGACCGCCCTGGGAACGCGCGCCCTGGCCGCGGTGCTGTTCGGCGTCGCCCCGTTCGACCCGGTCACGCTGGCGGCGGTCTCCGGCGGGCTGGCGCTCCTGGCCGTCGCGGCCTGCTGGATTCCCGCGCGGCGGGCGGCGTCCGCCGACCCCGCGGAGGCGCTCCGGGGTTGCGAATGAGACCCATGAGCCCGTGGCGGGCTGTCGTCGCGTTCGTGTCGCGCCTGCGGGGCCTGTGCGCGCGCCGCCGCCTCGCGCGGGAGGCGGAGCAGGAGATCGAGCTGCATCTCGACCTGCTCGCCGCGCGGTACGTCCGGGAGGGGAACGCTCCCGCGGAGGCGCGCCGGCTGGCCCGCGCGAAGTTCGGCGGGGTCGCGCAGATTCGCGAGGAGCTCCGGGACCAGGCGGGCTTTCCGATGCTCGAATCGTGGGTCCGCGACGTGCGGCACGCGGCGCGTGGGCTGCTGAGGAATCCGGGCTTCAGCCTGGTCGTCATCCTGACCCTGGGGGTCGGGGTCGGCGCGAACGCGGCCGTCTTCAGCTTCGTCAACGCGGTGCTGCTGCAGCCGCTGCCCTACGTCGAGGCGGACCGGCTGGCGGCGGTCCAGGAGACCAATCCTCCCGCGCCCTTCCTGGTCACGCCGGGCGACTACGTCGACTGGCGGGAGCGCAACGAGGTCTTCGAGACGCTGTCCGGGTACCTGTACAGCGTGTCGGGGCTGACCACGCCGGCCGGCGACGCCGAGCTCCTGTACACCGTCGCGGTGTCGGCCGACTTCTTTCGGACCCTCCGCGCGCGGCCCCTCGTGGGGCGGACGTTCCTGCCCGGCGAGGACCGGCCGGGCCGCGACGAGGTGGCGGTGATCGGTCACGGCCTCTGGACGCGCCGGTTCGGGGGAGAGCCGGGCATCGTCGGGCGCGAGATCGCCTTGGACGGGCGCCCGTTCACGGTAATCGGTGTGATGCCGCCGGAGTTCGAGTTCCCCCCCGGGGGCCGCGACGTGTGGACCCCGCTGGTGCTCACCGAGGCGGACCGGAACGACCGGCGGAACCACGGCGTGGTGACGGTGGGCCGGCTCCGGGCCGGCGTGACCCTCGAGCGGGCGCGCGCGGCGATGGCGGCGCTCGGCGACCGCCTCGCGGCGGCCCATCCCCGGACCAACACCGGCCGCGGCGTCGAGGTCGTCGAGCTCCGCCACCAGCAACGCGGGGTGACGGGTCCGTTTCTCCTCCTCGGCCAGATCGCGGCGGTGCTCGTGTTGCTCATCGCGTGCGCCAACGTGTCGAACCTGCAGTTGGGCCGCATGACCTCCCGGGCCCGCGAGATGACGGTCCGCGCCGCCCTCGGCGCGGGGCGATGGCGCATCGGGCGGCTGGTCGCGGTCGAGTCCCTCTTGCTGGCGCTCGTCGCCGGCGGCATCGGCATCGTGGTCGCGGCGTGGGGCGTCGGCGTGCTCAAGGACAGCATCTCGCCCGAGATGGCGAGGTGGATCCAGGGCTTCCGCGACATCGCCGTCGACTGGCCGGTCCTCGCCTTCTCGCTCGCGGTGGCGGCCGTCGCCGGCGTCGCGTTCGGCCTGGCCGCGGCGTCCGCGGCGTGGCGGCCCGCGGTGATGGACGGGCTCCGGGAAGGGGCCCCGACGGGCACCGCCCGCCGGGCCTCCCTGCGGCGGGTCCTCGTTGCCGCGGAGGTGGCGCTGGCCGTCGTGATCACCGTCTCGGCGGGGCAGGCGGTGCAGGGCTTCCGCGCGCTCCACGCGGGCTCGCGGGGCTTCTCGCCGCAGGGCGTCGGGACGATGCTCATCCGACCGCCGGATGCGCGGGTCGAGGACTCGCGGCGGGTCATCGAGTTCTACGACGACGTGCTGGCGCGGGCGTCGGCAGTTCCCGGCGTCGAGGGCGCGGGCCTCGTCTCCCAACTGCCGGCCAGCCTCAGGCACGGTCCGACCGTCGAGCTCCGGATAGAGGGTCGGCCCGAGTCCGCACCCGGCGAGACCCCCCTGGCCGACGTGCTGGTCGCGAGCGGCGGCTACTTTCGCACGGCGGGCATTCCGCTCCTCGACGGGCGCACGTTCGACGGGCGGGACGATGCCGGGGACGGCGACTTCGCGGTCTTGATCAGCGAGGGACTGGCCCGGCGGTACTGGCCCGACGGAAACGCCCTGGGGCAACGGCTGCAGGTGCCCGCCATCGCGGCCGGCGGGGCGTGGGCGAGCGTGGTCGGCGTCGTCGGAGACGTCCGACAGAACTGGTTCGAGGCCGAGCGCCCCTTCCTGTACCTGTCGGCCGGGCAGGTCGCGAACCGCCAGATGTACCTGACGGTCCGCGGGCGGGGAACCGTGGAGCGCCTGCTGTCGGAAACCGCCCTTGCGCTGAGACGCATGGACCCGGCCTTGCCCATCTTCGAGGGTCTGCCCATGAGCGTGGCGGTCGATACGGGGGTGGCGGGGGTTCGGGAGGTGGCCGGTCATGGGTGTTCGGGGTGCTGGCGCTGCTGCTGTCGGCTATCGGTGGCCGCCGTCATGGGCGTGTTCGGGGTGCTGGCGCTGCTGCTGTCGGCTCGTCTACGGCGTGATGGCGTACTCCGTGGGTCAGCGCGAGCGGGAGCTCGGCATCCGCATGGCGCTGGGCGCCGCGCCCCGCGCGGTGCTCGGCGCGGTCGTCAGGCAGGGCCTGGGAACGGCGGCCGTCGGCCTCTGCATCGGGGTTCTCGCGGCGATGGCCACGACCCGCCTGTTCGCCGGCCTGCTGTTCGGGACCAGCGCTGACAGCGCGGCCGTCACCGCCCTGGTGTCGGCGCTGGTCTTCGCGACCGTGCTCGTGGCCTGCTGGCTGCCCGCCCGGCTGGCGGTCCGCGTCGATCCCGTGCGCGCGCTCCGGGCCGACTAGTGGACTGTCCCAGGGCTGACTTTGCCGTCCTTCGCTGGTTCTTGCCGGCAAACGCTGGCAGAACGTCCCGCGACACGGGCAGCTTCTCCCAAGGACAGTCCACTGGTGCAGCGCCACAGCCAAGAGTTCGGGTACGCGGTGCTGGCAAGTCGTTGACGATTGACCAAGTCCGTATCCGAAGATCAGGGCGCTAGTGGACTGTCCCAGGGCTGACTTTGCCGTCCTTCGCTGGTTCTTGCCGGCAAACGCTGGCAGACGTCCCACGACATGGGCAGCTTCTCTCAAGGACGGTCCACTGGACGCGAAGCCGCCGACGACCTCGCCGGCGCTGGTCCCGCGATGCCGATCGAAACCGTCGCGCGTCTCGTCTACTCGGACGAGGACGCGGTCGGCCGTCCGATGTACTACGGCGACGTGCCCGCGCCCGGCATCGCGCGTCGGGCGTCGATCGCGATGGAGCTGCCCGACCACGCTCGGGTGCAGTCCTTTTTCCGTCTTGCGCGCCTGACACACGGCAGGGAATCCGTCACCATTCCGACCGCCAGACCCGGATCACATGCACAGCGAGAACCGCCGCACCGGCAACGTCTTCCACGCCGCCCATCCCGAGTCCATCGTCCAGGGCCCGGGCCGCGAACCCTCTGCCGACGGACGACCGCGGGACACTCCCGAAGCACACTCGCAAGAGCAGGTGCTCACCTGGGACCGGGCGTTCCCCGCCGGCTCCGCGGCGGCCGGGGGCAAGGGCTGGAACCTCGCCCGCCTCGCCCGGTACGGCTTCGCGGTGCCGCGCGGCGGCGTCGTGGCCGCCTCGGTCTACGCCGAGCTGTTCCGCACGCCGGACGTCGCCGCCCTGGCCGCGCCGCTCGCCGCGGTGACCCCGGACGAGGTCGGCAGCGACGACGTGCAGGCACGTCTCGCCGCGCTTCGTGGTCTCGTCGTCCGGACGGGCCTGCCTCCGGCCGCCCGCGCGGCGGTGGGCCGGTTTCTGAACGAGGCCGGGCTGGCGGACCGGCCCCTCGCGGTCCGCTCGTCCGCCGCGGCCGAGGACGGGGCCGGCGCGGCGTTTGCCGGCATCCACGAGAGCTACCTGGGCGTCGTCGGGCTCGACGCGGTGTGCGAGGCCGTGTCGCGCTGCTTCGCGTCGCTGTGGACGCCGCGCGCCGTCGCCTATCGGCGGCGGCTGGGCGTCGCCGACGACGCCACGCCGTGCGCGGTGGTGATCTGCGAGATGGTCGGCGACCCGCGAGACGGCCCCGTGGCGGCCGGCGTGGCCTTCTCGTGCGACCCCGTAACGGGAGAGCGGCAGGTCGTGACGATCGAGCTGGCGGCGGGGCTGGGAGACGCCGTCGTCCGGGGGACGGTCGCGCCGCAGCAATACGCGGTTCGCCGGTCCGGCCCCGACGCCGAGGTCACCCGGGTGGATGCCGCGGGGGACGCCCCCGTTCTCGACGACTGCGAGATCGAGGCGCTGGCCGCGGTCATCGTGCGCGCCCACTGGGCGCTCGGCGACGGCGACACGCCGCAGGACGTCGAGTGGGCCTGGGACGGCCGGACGTTCTGGATGCTCCAGTCCCGCCCCGTCACCAGGCTGCCGCGCTGGACCTTCCCCGGCGTTCCCACCGAGGCCCCGACCTGGTCGGACGCCAACATCCGGGACTCGCTTCCCCGGCCCCTGACCGTGGCGACCTGGTCGATGCTCGACGCGAGCGCGCAGGCCGTCGTCTACGCCTCGGCGCGGGTGGCGGGCTATCCGCTGCCGCCGGGCATGCAGGTGTTTCGTCGGTTCGGCGGGCGCCCCTATTTCGATCTCGACAGCCTGCAGTGGAGTCTCTACGACTCGATCGGCATCCTCCCGGCCGAGACGAACCACACCATGGGCGGTTTCCAGCCGGAGATCCCGGTGCCCGACGGGCACCCGCTCCTCGGGCGCGCGGGCCCTGCGCGCCTGCGGCGGTCCTTTCGGCTGCTGCGCCGCCTGTGGCGCTTCCATCGGGACGCCCCGCCCCGGATCGACGAGCTGATCCGGCGATTCCGGGAGGGGCGCGCGACCGATCTCTCGACCGTGGGCGACGACGTGCTGCTGGCACGGTTCCGGGACCTGCTGCGGCTGGGGGTCGACTATCAGCCGGTCCTCCAGCTCGCGGCCACCTACTACGGCATGTGGGTGAAGCTGTTGACCGACGCTCTCGACCGGGTCACCGATGACGCCCGGTCGCTCGTCACCCGTCTCCTGGCCGCGTCGGGAGAGGTCTCCAGCGCCGAGCACGGCTATCGCGTCCGCGAGCTCGCCGACGGCGCCGCGGGAGACCCTGCCGCCGTGGCCGCGCTGCGCGACGCCGACCCGTTCGCCTGGCGCAGGCTGCCGGCGGACGCCCCGTTCCGGATCGCGATGGAGGACTACCTCGACCGGTACGGCCACCGGGCGGTCTTCGAGATGGAGATTGCCGGCCCCCGCTGGGCCGACGATCCGCGCTACGTGCTGGAGCAGGTGCACTTCCACCTCGACCACCCGCCGGCGCGGGATCCCCGGTCGCGCGCGGCCGAGGTGCGGCGGCGGGCGGAAGCGGACCTGACCGCGGTCCCCGCCTGGCTCCGGCCGGTCGCGCGGCGGATGCTGGCTCGCGCCCGACGCGGAGCCGCGCTGCGCGAGAACGCCAAGTCGGGGTCGGCGGCGGCCTTCGCCCTCGTCCGGCAGGTCTGGCTCGAGGTGGGGCGGCGAATGCAGGCGGCGGGCCGCATCGACGCCGCGCGCGAGGCCTTCCACCTGAGCATCTTCGACATCGAGGCGTGGCTGACGGGGGCCTGGGACGGGACCGGCGCGCGCGCGCTCGTCGGCGACCGCCAGGCGACCCTGGCGGCCCAGCAGGAGATGGAGCTCCCCGGCGTGATCGAGGAATCGCCGTCGGCGGTGCCGGGCGCGCATCCCCGGGAGCCCGCGGCGACGGCACCCGCGCCGGACGGCGACGCGTGGGACGGCGTGGCCGCGGCGCCGGGCGCGGCCGAAGGCGCCGCCTGCGTGCTGCGCACGCCCCACGACGGCGGCCGGATGCGCCGGAACGACGTGCTGGTGGCGCCCTCCACCGACCCCGGCTGGACGCCGCTGTTCCTGCGCGCCTCGGCGGTGGTGACGGAGACCGGCGGCTACCTGTCGCACGGCGCCGTGGTCGCCCGCGAGTTCGGGCTGCCGGCGGTGGTCAACGTGCGCGACGCCATGCGCCTGATCGCCGACGCCGACCGGCTCCGGGTCGACGGCGACGCGGGCCGGGTCACCCGCACCGTTCGAAGCTCGCCTCGAAGCAGCGCTTGAGCGCGCGATCCGCAGTCGAAGCGCGCCGATTGTACCGGACTGGCGCTCGGCGGCAACCAGGCGCGCCAGCTCGAGTCCCATTTCGGCGAGTGCGCGCGCCCGCGGCGCCGACACGTTGCTGGTCACGGGAGCGGCGCGTTCGAACCTCGTCGGCGTCGCCTCGGCCGGCGCGCGCCGGCTCAGCCCCCTCGTGAACGGGTCAGTATGGACGCGAGTCCGATGCCGCAGTCAACGCTTGGCCGCCGGACGGTCCGGCCCAAGGCGGACATCTTGACATCAACAATCATGGCCATCAGGATGTGTGCATGAGAACGAGGTTGACCCTGGACGATGACGTCGCCGATTTCCTCAAGGCACAGAGCCGGCTGCACGACAAGGCGTTCAAGCAGGTCGTGAACGAGGTGCTACGCCGCGGCATGGCGCCTGCGTCGCCCGGGTCCCGACCGCCGCGATTCCGAGTGGTTCCCAACCGTAGCGGACTGGTGCCGGGTGTGGATCCGTTGAGGCTCAACCAGCTCAATGATCAACTCGAAGTCGAGGACTTCGTCGCCGAGAGCAAGCGATGATCGTGCCGGACACCAATCTGCTCGTCTACGCCTACAACGACGCGGCACCCTGGCACGAGGCGGCCAGACGCTGGTGGGAGGGGCTGGTCAACGGGTCGGAGAGAGTCGGCGTGCCCTGGGTGGTTTCGACCGGCTTCGTACGGCTGATGACGCATTCGCGCGTGCTGACGTCGCCCATCACCGTAGCCGACGCCGGCGGCCACGTCACGAACTGGTTCGGGTACACCCATGTCACTCCGATCAACCCCGGTGCCGACCACCTGACGCATGTGCGGCGGAGTCTCGACGCCTGCGGGGTCGGCGGCGATCTGGTGACCGACGCCCATGTCGCGGCGCTGGCCATCGAGTATCAGGCGGAAGTGCATTCCAACGACTCGGACTTCGCGCGGTTCCCGGGCCTCAGATGGCGCAACCTCCTCTGAGCGCGTCGCGGGGCCGTCGCGGCGTCGGCTCCCCCGAGGTGGGTCGTGCCCCGCTCCAGGGCAGGCTTGTGCAGTGCCGAAGTGGCCGACCCGGCCGGGTGACGCGCGAGCGGTTATCGCCAGGGTCCCGGTCGATTTCCTACGGCCACAGCATCTGCCAGTCGGCGAGGTACTCGGCCCGTCCCCAGGCGACGCGGAGCGTTCCGGAGGGGACGGCTCCCTCTTCCGCCGGCAGGTCCGGTACGAGCGTGACCGTCAGGCTTTGGACCGGCTCCGCCAGCTCCCGCTGGCGGATTGGCGTCCGGCCGAAGTCGAACGACGGGTCGTAGTCGGTTCCCCACTGCCGGGTCTGGCGGCTGACGATCAGCTCGCCACCGTCCTCGCGCGGCAGCATGAACAGCGTGTACTCCCCCCGCGGCACGTCGAGGTCGCCGAAGCGGACGTCGAAGTCGAGGGTCAGCCGGGTGGCCCAGTTCGCGCCCAGGCGCCAGACCTCGCCGTAGGGCACCAGCCCCCCGAAGATCGCGCGGCCGCGCGCGTGCGGCTGGCCGTAGTCGATGGTGATGCGCGACGGGCCCGAGTGGGACGGCGTGTAGGTGAACCACCCGCCGTCGCGCAGGACGCGCCCGTCGAAGGTGACGCTCGTCGTCACCCGCCCGCTCGGCGCGACCTTGGGGATGGGGCTCGCCCCGTCCTGGGCGGCGAGCGGGGCCGCGATCAGGAGAACGGTCAGCGCGGCGAGACGGCGCAGGGTGCACATGGCGTGATTCTACGGCCAGTCGCCCGCATCGGCGCGCGGACGTAGGTATGGGCACCGAGTTCAGCGGCCGACCCTCGGCGGGGCGACTGACTCTCACATCAGCCCGGACCGGGCCGCCTACGGGAGGCGCCGCAGGAAATCGGCGGCGACCTCCGCGGGATCGGCGCCCCGCTCGTCGACGGCCAGGTTCATCTGCCGCATCGCGGGGGCGTCGATGGCGCCGTCGAGCCGGCCGAGGGCGGCCAGCACGTCCGGCGTCTCGCGGGCGAGCCGGGTGCTGACCAGGACCATGGCGTCATAGGGCGGTATCGCCCCCCGGTCGTCCTCAAGCAGGGTGAGATTGTACGCGGTGATGCGCCCGTCGGTGGTGAACGCGCTGATCAGGTCGACCGCCCCCTCGGCCGCCGCCTGGTACATCAGGGCGGGGTCCATCGTGCGGCGCTCGCCGAGCTGCAGCCCGTAGGCGTGGCGTATCGCGGTCCACTCGGGCCGCGAGAAGAACTCGTAGTCGCCGCCCATCGACAGTTGCGGCGCGACCGGGGTGAGCTCGCTCAGGCGGGTCAGGCTGCGCGCCGCCGCGTCGTCGGCGCGCATCGCCACCGCGTACGCGTTCTCGAACCCGAGGGTCGCCGCCACGACGATGCCGTAGGCGTCGCGGAGATGGTCGGCGACGCCCGCGAGCACCCCGGCCCGGTCGGCGCCGGTGGTGTCGCGGCCGAGCTCGTTGGCCCAGAGGGTGCCGGAGTAGTCCACGTAGACGTCGACGTCCCCGGCCGCGAGGGCGTCGAACACCACCATCGACCCGAGCGACTGGAGCTGGGTCGTCTCGCGCCCGGTCTCCTCCTCGATCAGTCCGCCGATGAGGTGGGCCAGGATGTACTGCTCCGTGAAGGTCTTGGCGCCGATGGCCACCGGCCGCTCGCCGCGGGGCGCGAGGGCCGCGGCGAGCGTGAGGCCGGCGTAGAGGTACAGCGCGGCGACGGCCGCCGCGGCCGCCGCCTGCCGCTTCCGGCCCCCCCGCCCGCCGGCCGAGAGCCCCCGCACGAGGCCGTCGAGAACGAGGGCGAGCACCGCGGCGGCGACGCATCCCACGAGCACCGACGCGTAGTTCCGGGTCTGCAGGCCGCTGAAGATGTAGTTGCCGAGGCTCGTCGCCCCCACCGGGGTCGAGAGGGTCGCCACCCCCACCGTCCACACCGTGGCGGTGCGCAGCCCGGCCACGATGACGGGCATGGCGAGGGGCAGCTCGACCCGGCGAAGCTGCTGCCACGGGGTCATGCCGACGGCCCGCGCCGCCTCGGTCAGGGCGGGGTCGACGCCGGCGATGCCGGTGACGGTGTTGCGCAGGATGGGCAGAACGCCGTACAGGGTCAGGCCGATGAACGCGGGGAGGAACCCGATGCTCTGTACGCCCAGCCCCGCGAGCAGCGGCACCATGACCGCTAGCAGCGCGAGGCTCGGCACGGTCTGGATGACCGCGGCCGCCCCCAGCACCGGGCGCTCCAGCCAGGCCACGCGAGTCACCGCCACCCCCGCCGGCAGGCTCACCGCGGTGCTGCAGAGCAGGGCCAGCAGGGTGAGCTGCAGGTGGGCGGTGAGATAGTCCGGCAGCAGCGCGAGCTGTTCGCTCATGCGTGCGGCCCCCCCGAGGCGCGCGCCGGGCCGGCGAGCAGGGCGTCGCGGTACGGCGTCCCTGCCGGCAGCACCGGCTGTTCCGTCGTGAGCCATCGGCCCCCGCCGTGAGGAGCGGACCGACCACACCGGTGTCGCGGCATGGCTTGGCGACCGGGAGCGCCAGTCCGTTCCGTCATGAGTCTCCGCCTCCGGAGGCCAGCAGGGCGTCGACGACGCGGGCGTCGCGGCACGGCGTGTCGACGAGCTGCCGCACGTAGTCGTCGGCCGGCGACCGCATCAGCGCGGCCGGGGTGCCGACCTGCACGAGGCGGCCGTCGCGCATGACCGCGATGCGGTCGCCGAGCACGAGCGCCTCGACCATGTCGTGGGTGACGAACACCGCGGTCACCGAGAGCCGGCGCCGGATGCGGACGAACGACTCCTGCAGCCGCTGCCGGGTCAGCGGGTCGAGGGCCCCGAACGGCTCGTCGAGCAGCATGACGCGGGGCCTGGCCGCGAGCGCGCGGGCCACCCCCACGCGCTGCTGCTGTCCGCCCGAGAGCTGGTCGGGGCGCCGGTCGCGGACCGCCGCGGGGTCGAGCTCGACCAGCTCGAGCAGCTCGTCGACGCGGCGGCGAATGTCCGCCTCGCTCCACCCGAGCAGGGTCGGCGTGACGGCCACGTTCCGGGCGACGCTCATGTGGGGGAACAGGCCCACCTGCTGGAACGCGTAGCCGATCTGCCGGCGCAGCTCGTGGGGGGGCAGCCCGGTCACGTCCTCGCCGTGCACCCGAACGCTGCCGCTCGACGGCTCGATCAGGCGGTTGATCATCTTGAGGGTCGTCGTCTTGCCGCAGCCCGACCCCCCCAGCACCGCCAGCAGCTCGCCCTCGGCCACCGACAGCGAAACGCCGTCGACGACGGCCTGGTCGCCGTAACGCTTGGTCAGATGCTGGAGCTCGATCATGTCGCCCTGGAGAATCGTAACCTGCGGCGCCGCCTGTCCCCCGGCTCGCCGGTGCTTGCCCGGGCATGGACGACTCGCGGGTTGCGGACTGCGATTGACGCCTCGCCGACCCGCGACCCGTCCGTGCCGTTCGCCGGCCCGGGTGTCCGCCCGGGAGATCGCAACCTGCGGCCCGGATTTGCGGGCTGGCCCACCTGCGAGTCCCCGCCCGCCCCGCGGCTACGAGTCCGGTGTCGTCTCCGCCCGGAGCTCGAGCAGCAGCGGATGCTTCAACCGCTCGGCCACCCACCGCAGGAAGCGCACCGCGTCGGCGCCGTCGATCAGCCGGTGGTCGTACGACAGCGACAGCGGCAGCATCGGCCGGGGCTCGAACCGATCGCCGGCCCAGACCGGGGCCGGCGCCGACCGGGACATCCCGAGGATGGCCACCTCGGGGTGGTTCACGATGGGCGTGAACGCGGTGCCGCCGAGGCCCCCGAGGTTGGTGATGGTGAACGTGCCCCCCTCGAGCCGCTCGCGGGGGAGCCCGGTGGTGCGCGCCGCCGCCGCCACCTCGGCGATCTCGGTCGACAGCGCGGCCAGGTTCTTCCGATCGGCGTCGGGGATGACCGGCACGATGAGCCCCCGCTCGGTGTCGACGGCCACTCCGATGTTGACGTACCGCTTGTAGACGATCTCGTCGCGCGCGGTGTCGAGCGATGCGTTGAACTGCGGGAACTCCCGCAGCGCGGCGGCGCAGACGGCCACCGCGAACGCGGTGACGGTCAGCGGCAGATCGGGCGCCGTGCGCTTCAGGGTCCGGCGCACCGCCTCGAGCTCGCCGACGTCGGCCCGGTCGTGCTGGGTGACGTGCGGCACCGTCTGCCACGACGCGCTCATCCGGCGCGCGACGGCCCGCCGCACGTTGCGCATCGGCGTGCGCTCGATCGGTCCCCACCGGGAGAAGTCGGGCAGCGCCGGGACGGGCGGCTGCCCCGGCCCGGCAGGCCCGGGCGCGGGCGAGCGCAGCTGTTCCATCGCCCGTCGGGCGTGCGCCTTGACGTCGTCGAGGCTCACCCGGCCGTTGGCGCCGGAGCCCTCCACGGCGTCGATGTCGACGCCGATCTCTCGCGCCAGCTTGCGCACCGACGGGGCGGCGAGCGCACGGCGCCGGGGTGTCGCGGACTGCGGTTCGGGGCTCGCCGGCGCGGCAGCCGCTGCCGGCGATGGTGACGGCACCGGCGGCGCGATGGAGGGCGGTGGGGGAGACGTCACCGGCGCGGCCGCGGGCGCCTGCGCGGCGAGCGCGGCGGCCGCGGGAGAAGGCAGGGCGCTCTCCGGTGCGGCAGCCCCGCTCTCGGCCGCGGGCGTAGCAGGGAGCGTGGTCGCGGCCGGACGAGGAGCCGCCGCGCCTGGCGGGCGAGGTGCGGGAGCGGCGGCTGCAGGCGGCGCCGCACCTGCATGCGTCGCCGTCGCGTCTGCCGCCGCCGTCGCATCCGCCGCGGGAGAGTCCGCGTCCGCATCCGACGACGTGCCGTCCGACTCGAGCGAGGCGATGAGCCCGCCCACGACGAGGGTCGCGCCCGCCTCGACGGCCACCGCGGCGACGGTGCCCGCGACCGGAGACGGCACCTCGACCGTCGCCTTGTCGGTCTCGATCTCCAGCAGCGGCTGGTCGACCGCCACCGTGTCCCCGAGGGCCACCAGCACCCGCACCACGTCGGCGCGCTCCACACCCTCGCCCAGCTCCGGCAGTCTGACCTCTGTCGCCAACCGTCTCTCTCCGTGCAGGTCGCCCCGGACGTTACGCCTCGCCGCTCGGTCCTCGCGGCGTGTGCGCGTCTGCCGTCCGGCGACGGCATCGTGCCTCGATCGCGTTGCTCCTCGGACTACGAGCCGTCGCTCTGGCGAAAACGGGCGCACTCGCCCCTCGCCACTTGCGGTCCGGCGGATCGTGCTTGCCCCGCCAGCGTCGTTACGCCGTGCGGTCCCGGCCCGGCTCAGCTCGCCGCCGGGTCCGGCTTGTCGGGGTCGATGCCGAGCTCGGCGATGGCCCGCGCCACGACCGTCGGCTCCACCGCGTCGTCAGCGGCCAGACCCTGCAGCACTGCCAGGGCGATGAACCGCGCGTCCACCTCGAAGAAGTCGCGCAGCGCCTCGCGCGTGTCGCTGCGCCCGAACCCGTCGGTGCCCAGCGTCACCAGCCGCGCGTCGAGCCACCGTCCGAGCGCGTCGGGTAGCGCCTTGACGTAGTCGCTCGCCGCCACCACCACCCCCGCCAGCGGCTCGAGGCACTGCGTCAGCCAGGGCACCCGGGGCGCCTTCAGCGGGTGCAGCCGGTTCCAGCGGTCGCAGGCGTGCCCGTCGCGGTGGAGCTGCCCCCAGCTCGTCACGCTCCACACGTCGGCGGCCACGTCGTAACCCTCCAGCAGGGCCTGGGCCTCGAGGGCCTCGCGCAGGATCGCCCCGCTGGCGAGAAGCTGCGCCCGGTGCTTCCTCGGCTCGGGGGCCGGCCGCAGCCGGTACAGCCCCCGCAGGATGCCCTCGCGCGCCCCGTCGGGCATCGCCGGCATCGGATAGGCCTCGTTCTCGACCGTCAGGTAGTAGAACACGCTCTCGCCGTCGACGTACATGCGGCGGATGCCGTCCTCGACGATGACGGCCAGCTCGTAGGCGTAGGCGGGGTCGTAGGCGAGCAGGTTGGGCACCGGGCTCGCCAGCAGGTGGCTCTGGCCGTCCTGGTGCTGCAGCCCCTCGCCCGCGAGGGTCGTGCGGCCCGCCGTGCCGCCGACCAGGAACCCCCGGCAGCGGGAGTCGGCGGCGGCCCAGATGAGGTCGCCGACGCGCTGCAGCCCGAACATCGAGTAGAAGATGAAGAACGGGATGGTGTTGACCCCGCGCGTCGCGTAGGCGGTGCCCGCGGCGATGAACGACGACATCGACCCCGCCTCGGTGATGCCCTCCTCGAGAATCTGCCCGTCCTCGCCCTCGCGGTAGTAGAGCAGCGTCGCGTGGTCGACGGGCTCGTAGAGCTGCCCCGCGTGGGCGTAGATGCCCACCTGCCGGAACAGCGCCTCCATGCCGAATGTCCGCGCCTCGTCGGGCACGATGGGCACGACGAGCTCGCCGACGTCGGGGTCGCGCAGCAGCCGGCTCAGCAGCCGGGCGAACCCCATGGTCAGCGACGCCTCGCGCCCGCCGGTGCCCGCGTGCAGCTCCGTGAACGGCTCGGCCGGCACCTCGCGCAGGGGCGCGGCCCGGCTCCGGCGCTCGGGAACGGAACCCCCCAAGGCCTCGCGCCGGCTCCGCAGGTACGCCATCTCCGGCGTGTCGCGGCCCGGCGCATAGAACGGCAGCTCGGCGATCTCGTCGTCCGACAGGGGGATGCCGAACCGGTCGCGGAACGCGCGCAGCTCGTCCTCGTTCAGCTTCTTCTGCTGGTGGGTGATGTTGCGGCCCTCGCCGCCCTCGCCGAGCCCGTAGCCCTTGATGGTGCGGGCGAGGATGACGGTGGGGCTGCCGCGGTGGGCCGCCGCCGCCGCGAACGCCGCGTGGACCTTGGCGGGGTCGTGCCCCCCGAGCCGCAGCTTCTTCAGCTCGCCGTCGGTCAGGTGGTCCACGCGGTCCTGCATGCCCGCCCAGAAGTGGTCCCGGATGTACGCGCCCGACTCGACGGCGTACTTCTGGTACTGCCCGTCGACCGTCTCGCTCATGCGCCGGACGAGCTGCCCGTCCCGGTCGTCGGCGATGAACGCGTCCCAGTCGCGCCCCCAGATGACCTTGATGGCGTTCCACCCCGCCCCGCGGAAGGCCGCCTCGAGCTCCTGGATGATCTGCCCGTTCCCGCGCACCGGCCCGTCGAGCCGCTGCAGGTTGCAGTTGACGACGAAGATCAGGTTGTCGAGCTGCTCGCGGGCGGCGAGGGTGATGGCCCCCAGCGACTCGGGCTCGTCGGTCTCGCCGTCGCCCACGAACACCCACACCTTGGCGTCGGACGGCGGCAGGAGGTCCCGGTCTTCGAGGTATCGCTGGAACCGGGCCTGGTAGATGCCCATGATGGGGCCGAGGCCCATCGACACGGTGGGGAACTCCCAGAAGTCGGGCATGAGCCACGGGTGCGGGTACGACGACAAACCCGGCCCCCGCAGCTCGCGCCGGAAGTTCTCGAGCTGCCCGGGGGTGATGCGGCCTTCCAGGTACGCGCGGGCGTAGACCCCTGGC
This sequence comes from Vicinamibacterales bacterium, assembly GCA_965207675.1. Lineage (GTDB taxonomy): Bacteria > Acidobacteriota > Vicinamibacteria > Vicinamibacterales > UBA8438 > JAJEEA01. The sequence goes on along the minus strand of CBDBMY010000008.1, from coordinate 165,591 downwards.
GCCGCGTGGCCCTGGTAGTAGACGAGGTCGGCGGGCTGGGTCTCGGTGGCGGCCCGGAAGAAGTGGTTGAACCCCACCTCGTAGAGGGTCGCGGCCGAGGCGTAGGTCGAGATGTGGCCGCCGATGCCGTCCGCCTCGCGGTTCGCGCGCACCACCATCGCCAGCGCGTTCCAGCGGACGAGGCTCTTCAGCCGCTGCTCGAGGTCGCGGTCGCCGGGATAGGCGGGGTCCTCCTCGGCCGGGATGGTGTTGACGTAGGGCGTGTTCGCGGTGAACGGAAGCTGCACCCCCGCGTGCTCGGCCCGGCGGGTCAGCTCCTGCAGCAGCCGCCCCGTGGCGGTCAGGCCGTGGTGGTCGATGACGGCGTCGAGCGAGTCGAGCCAGTCGCGTATCTCCTCCCGGTCGAGGTCGGGGAGGTCCCTTGTCGTGTCGGTCATTCAGCTCAGCGGCTTGCTGGGGGCGGGTGGGGGGCCATGCTCCGACAGGTATCGACGCAGCGCTTCGTTGACCGTAGCCGAGTCGCGGAACAGGCGGGCGACGTCCGGCTCCAGGAGCACCATGACGGCAGTGTAACATCGGCCGATGAGGCCCCCACCGACCGCGGGCGCGCGGGCACGTCACGCTTCTGACGCGATCGCCACGCCGGTGACGAGCGGGTCTGACGAAGCGGATCTCCTCGCCGGGCGTCCCACCGCGGTCACTTCCACCGGTTCGAAACCGGGTCGCCGGCTGGATTGCACAAATTGAAAGTAGCACTTTCAATTAAACACCGATTCGCCTAGCATCACCTTCGTGGTCCCCCGCACGATTGCGCCGCTGCTCGAGGATCTGTTCCGCCGGTACCCGTTCGTCACGGTCACCGGCCCGCGGCAGTCGGGCAAGACGACGCTCTGCCGGACGGCCCTGCCCGACCTCGCCTACGTCAATCTGGAATCGCCCAACCACCGGCAGTTCGCCGAGGAGGACCCGAAGCGGTTCATCGCGACGTGGCCGGGCGGCGTGATTCTCGACGAGATCCAGCGCGTCCCGTCGCTGCTCTCCTGGCTGCAGGTGTTCGCCGACGAGCACGGCGGGAACGGCCTCTTCGTGCTGACCGGCAGCGGGCAGTTCCTGCTGTCGGACCGGATCGATCAGTCCCTCGCCGGCCGGACCGCGCTCCTGCGGCTGCTGCCCTTCTCGCTGGACGAGCTTCGGAACGCGGGTGCGGCCACCGGCGTGGACGACCTGCTCTTCGCCGGCTTCTATCCCCGCATCCACGACCACGGCCTCGACCCGACCCAGGCCCTGGGCGACTACGTCGAGACGTACGCCGAACGCGACGTCCGCCGCCTGCTGGAGATCAGGAACCTCACGGCATTCCAGCGGTTCTTGCGCCTGTGCGCGGGCCGGGTCGGGCAGTTGCTCAATCTCGCCTCCCTCGGCGCGGACGCGGGAGTGACGCACGCGACCGCGCGGCAATGGCTTTCGGTGCTCGAAGCCAGCTACATCGTGTTCCGCCTGCCGCCGTACCACGGCAATCTGACCAAGCGGCTCGTCAAGTCGCCCAAGCTCTACTTCCACGACGTCGGGCTCGCGAGCTGCCTCCTGGGCATCGAGAGCGTCCGGCAGGTGCGGACGCATCCCCTGCGCGGCGCCCTCTTCGAGAACGCGGTGGTGGCGGAAGCCCTCAAGCACGGTTACAACCGCGGGCGCCGGCCCGAGCTCTCCTTCTTCCGCGACAGCCGCGGCCTCGAATGCGACCTGCTGTACCCCTCCGGCGGCCGGCTGCTGGCGATCGAGGTCAAGTCCGGGGCCACCATCGCGTCGGACTGGTTCGGCGCCCTCGGGCGGGTCGTGCCCCTGCTGCCCGGCTGCGAGACCGGCGCCGTCGTCCACGGCGGCGACGAGCGCCAGACCCGCACCGCCGGCGAGGCGGTCCCCCTCGCCGACTTCAGCCGCCTGCTTGCGCGCTTCGACGCAGCCGACGCACCAACGGGTGAAGATGGTCTTTCGTAACGTCGACCGGCTTCGAGCTCGACGCGCCGGTCCGGCGAGTTTCGATGGCGGGATCCGCTCGCCGAACCTCTTCGATTCATCACCAACGCGCGGGCGCGCTGGCGGCCACCCACACTTTCGGTCGGGAACAGACGCTCCGCTCGCCGCCGCTCGCCGGCCTGGAGCTCCTGGATGACGTCTTCTCGTTCTGAGGGCGCTCGCCTCGGTCCTCAGTATCGCGTGCTGGACGTCTGGCGCGCCGTCCGAACTGCCGCCGAGCAGTTCAACGTGCAGGTCTTCGCGACGACCCACAGCTTCGAGTGCGTGCAGGCCGCGCACGACGGCCCTGGGACCCGACGGCTTCCGCCTGCACGCAACAGGCACGGCAACTGCGGGCCCGGCGCCTGTTGCTGGCTACGCCCGGACTCGTACGGCCCGTGCCCGATGCCGAGCTGATGCCCGCCGAGTTGCGCGCCGCCATCGTGTTGTTCGCCAGCCTGCTCGACGAACGGCAGCGGCGTCTGTTCGCCGGCCTCGAATCGCTCAAGTGCGGCTGGGGCGGCGACCGGCGTGTCGCGACCCTGCTCGGCATCGACCCCTCCACTGGTCGCGACCGGACGACGAGAGCTCGTCGAGCACGACATTGAGGTCGACCGGGTGCGCCGCGCGGGGGCGGGCGGCGGCCGACGGAAGAAAAACGCCGGAAGTCATCGCCCGCCTCGAAGCCTTTTCAGGAACGCCGGCGCCAAACGGGACCGCGCCCCCGAACTGGTGCGCGATCACGACTTCCCCTCCGACGCCGAGGGCCGCGCCATCCCCTACGGAATCTACGACCTGCAGGCCATACCGGAACCGTCTTCGTCGGAACCACCGCCGACACTCCGGCGTTCGCCGTCGACTGCATCGAGAAGTGGTGGCGCACCGAGGGCCGCAAACATTATCCCGAGAGGCGGCCACGCTGCAGATCCTCGCCGACAGCGGCGGCAGCAACGGCTGCCGGCCGCGAGCCTGGAAGTTCCAGCTGCAGCATCGCCTCTGCAACCCTCATGGACTGCGCGTCACCGTCGCCCACTACCCCACGGCCGCGTCCAAGTGGAATCCCATCGACCACCGCCTGTTCTCTGAGATCAGCAAGAATTGGGCGGGCCGCCCTCTGGACAGCTACGAAACCATCTTGAAATACCTGCGCACCACCCGCACGGCGGCCGGACTGCGCGCCCAATCGCCGGCGGCCAGGTTTGCGCGCGTCGGTGCTGACGGCCCTACGGCCGTGCCGTCCGGTGGCGCACGCCTTCCCCAAGGCGCTTCGCGACGCGGCGGCGAAGATTGGTGGGGCTTCCGTACTTCCTGTTCAGTTTCCGGCGCTCAGTCGCCCTGTATTGGCCAGGGCCCCCCGTGAAGACCGTCGCCTTATCTGCGCGTCTCAACCCCGCAGCAGGACATGCGCAGCCAGTGCCTCGCCATCCTCGGGTACGCGCGGACGAACGACATCCCGTGTCGACGATTTCACCGAGGCGACCGCCTCCAATCAGCCCCCGCCACTGGCGTTCCGCTTCCACCCCACCACGCGTGGTGGGGTGGAAGCGGACAAAAGCACAACCGCCGAAACGGTGGTTTGCACCGCTTTACTTACGACACTCCTGGCGATTGGATGGCCAATGCACGCAGATCGTCAACGCAGGTGATGGAACAGGTACAGCTGCTGGCATCACAAGAGTTGATTGCGTTACGACAAATCTTCCCCACGATAGCACATCTCTGGTCACATACGTCGAAACAACTCGTTGCATAGACACTGGTGGGGCTATTCGCGACAACAAAGACACCAACCAACAATACCAAGGCCGCCAAGATCTTCCGAATCATCCGCCACGTAGTAATGGTGCTATCGTCCGAGTCATTCACATGCATCAGTGTCCTCCTTCGTGTTTGTGTGTTGTGTTTGTCTACGAAGCTGTCAACCCCGAGAGATAGCCATCAAGTAGCGTTTTGAAGGTCTCGTATGGATGAGCGCCGGAGATCCTCGCTCGCAATTGTATCTTCCCATTCGGTTGCACCGCACCTATAACAAATGTGGGCGTGGAACTAACGCCTAACTGTATGCCATATTCTCGGTCCTGTATAACCCGCGCTGCCATAGCGCTATTGTCCAAACAGGCGTGGAAGCTGGATTCATCAAAGCCAAGCGACTCTCCGTACTTCAATAGGTCGGGCATGGTCAAGGCGCCCTGAGCCATGAATAGCAGGCCGTGCATCTCTTCAAACAGCCCTTGTGCTGCGGCGCATTCGGCGGCTAATGCTGCTGTGAACGCGAGAGGATGAATGCTCTCCAAGGGGAAATGTCTGACCTTCCCGGTATCAACAAAATCTCTCAAGATGAATGGATGTGTATTGCGATAGTGCCGCCCACAAAAAGGACACTCGAAATCCGAGAATTCCATGATCACCAGTGTGGCGTCTGGGGCGTCGCCGATCTCGTGCGTCGAAACACTATCAACATCAACAAACTCCTCTCCCTCGATTTCCGTGACGACGGATTCCAAAGCAGGTGGTTCCGAGTCGTTGGAGGAGCTCAAAGTCCACACAAGTGCTACAGCGGCCACGATCAAGGCTATAGATGCGGCACTATCCAGAGAACGACGAATAGCATGAGGTCGGGGCATGTCTCTATGCACAACAAAAATAATTGGGGAGCTTCCCTGGGGCTGTCGGGCCTCATCGAGAAATCCGTAGCGGTGGCAGCCTCCGGGCACATATGCGGATACAATGGAAGCATAGGTCAGAGAGCCGCAGGCTTGACGGTTCGGTGGGTGCCCCGGATGAGAGCCGGCACCACGCGCGACCGAGCCGCACCCCTTTGTGTTGGATCAAGCACGGTTGTGTTTTTACTCCCGAACTTGACTCAAGCACCCGCACCCGCCTCATCCACGTGGCGGAACCCAGGTCTCCGCGATGAAGATCTGGGCGCGTTGGACGAATCCCGCGGGCAAGGCGCCCATCGCGCCGCCGGGGCGGTCTGGCCCGCTGCCCGTTAGAACAGGTAGGGGACTCCGTCTGGTTTCCGGCGCGCCGAAGCGCGCACCGGTCCTCAGTTCGGCGGACGGCCCGACGAAGTTGGGATTCGGGCATCGGAACCATGGTAGCGTGATCAGGCTAGCACAGCCCGCCTTGATGTATATCAACATCAGCGAGATCAGGACGTCGCGCCTGCTGCGCTTGAGGGCGACAGGGTCGGACTCCGCGCCACCGGCCGCGCCGCCGCGGGCGCGATCGGCCGCCCCGAACGGCCGCATCTGTCTGCCCGGTCTCCCGTCTGGCCGGGGTCGGCTCCTCGCCCGGCGAGGCGGGAGACCGGAAGCACCGTGGCGGGCCTGGAACCGCAGCCCCCAGCGGCACGATACGTTTTCGGGCGCCGGGCTCGCTCACGGCGGGCAAGGTTCGTCGTCGATGTCGGCCCAGCGTAGCGCGCTCGCCGCGGTCCGTCGCATCCCGGTCATGTAGAGGAGTGCCCAATCGGCTGACCCCGGGCCGGACCACAGAAAGGGGGTGAGCTGGAACCTCGCTGCCAAGACGTGTTCGGTCGTCGAAGCCAGCCCCGCCTCCGGCGCCAGCCCGCGCGATATCGAACGTGCGCAGACGCAGGTACTGGCCGATGCGCGGAGGCCGGCGGCTGCCGTCGGGCGTAAGGCGTGGATAGTCTCGGCGTCGGCGCCGGGCGAGCGAGCTGTCGAACATGCAGCCGTCGGTGGTCCAGTCGGTGTAGGGCACGATCACGTTGCTGGTCGGACCCGGGTCCGCGGTGCCCGTGCCGCCCGCAACACCTTGGAGGCCAGCCCGAGGCGATGCTCTCGGCGTCAGCCGGGCGGCCGCGACAGTCATCGGGGGGGCGGTATCGTCACCTGGGTCCGATCGGCGGCTTCCGTGGTCGGCGCGCGCCAGTCCGAGGAGGGGAGGCGCGAGCACGGCCTTCGACGCCGTCCGTCCCGCCCCCGGCACCGGTATCGACGAGCCCGTCCGAGCACGACAAGTCACACCGCCCGCCGCCGACGCCCCGCGGGGCAGCCCTGGAGTCCGCGACCTCGATCTCGCCGATTCTCCCCGTCATGCGGAGCGGTTCCTCCAAGTCCGACAGGATGCTGGCCACAAAGTACCTGTGGACAAGCCGCGCGTTGCGTCGGTTGCTGATATACCTGCAAGCCACCGTCACGTCTCGAGCCCGAGCACGTCCGACGACTGCTCGCCGCCTGCGATCGCACCTCATGGGACCGGTCGCCGCGACCACGCCCTCCTCGCGCTCGCGATCCAGACCGGCCTGCGCGCTCCGACCTCATCGGTCTGCGCCGTGCGGATCTCGACCTCGCGGGGTGCGCACCTCAACTGTCTGGGGAAGGCCGCAAGCAGCAGATCTCGGCGCCGGTGGCGGGCGGGGCGACCTCGCCGGCCATGACGCCGGCGTTGCGGCTCGGGCGCCCGAGGGGCGCGGCGAGCTCACCGGCGGCGACCCGACCCACCTCCGGACCCGGTTCGTTCAGCCCTCGGGTGCAGAGATTCTGATGGGGGCCGAATCGTGGGCGCAGGATGCGGAAATCGAGGACGCGGGTTTTCTAGTCTAGTCCGCCCGGAGAGTCGCGGCGGGGTTGATGCGGCTGACGCGCCAGGCCGGCAGCCAGCACGCGAGCAGGGCGGCCGCCGCCATCACGAGCGGCGCTGCGAGGAACGTCCGGCCGTCGAGCTGGCCGATGCCGAAGAGGAAGCTCTCGAGAAGGCGCGTCGCGACCGCGGCGGCCGGTAGGCCGGCGGCGAACCCCACAACCACCAGGACCACTCCCCGTCCGACGACGAGCGCGAGGATGTCACCGCGCCGCGCGCCCAGCGCCAGTCGTAAGCCCATCTCGCGGCGCCGCTCCGAGGTGACGAAGCTCAGCAGGCCGTAGATGCCGGTCGCCGCGAGGAGGAGGGCCAGCCCGGAGAACGCCGCCGCGAGCAGGGCGTGGAAGCGCGGGGAGGCGACCGATTCGGACAGGCGCTCGTCGAGGGTCCGCACATCGCCCAGCCGTGCGTACGGGGCGGCCTCGGCCACCGCTTCGCGGAGGAAGGCGACGGCCGCCTCGGGATCGCCGACGGTCCGCACCGCGACGAACGGGGCCTCAGGCAGGCGGTCGAGCGAGAGCGCCAGGGCGGCCGACGGCTGGTGGATCGAGAGGTAGACCTCCCCGTAGCTGTCCGCCGAGTCGAGACCCACCTCGCGAACGTCCGCCACCACGCCGATCACTTGCAGCGGGGTCTCGAACGGCGGCAGCCGCAGTGGCCGTCCGACGGCTGGGCCGTCACCGAACACCTCGCGCGACAGGGTTTCGTTGATGACCGCGACCGGCGGCGCGGCCTCGGTGTCACCGTCGGTGAACGACCGGCCGCTCTGCAGCCGCAGCCCCAGCGCCCCGAAGTAACCGGGGCTGGCCAGGCGCACCCGCATCTGGACGAACCCGTCGCGACCGGCAGGGCGCAGCGAGACGCTCAGCGTGTGGCCGCTCACCAGCGGCAGATTCGACGTCACGCCGGCGGCTTCGACCCCCGGGAGCCGCTGGAGGCCGTTCAGGCGTTCGACCAGGGAGGGGAGACCCGTTCGTCCCGGCGACACGATCGTGTCCGCCCCGGACAGGCGCGCGGTCACGACGGCGGCCGGGTCGTACCCCCGGTCGATGACCACGAGGGCCACAAAGCTGCGCAGCAGCAGTCCGGCGCCGACGAGCAGCACGACGGCGACCGCCACCTGCCCCGCCACGACGACTCCCCAGGAGCGGTTCGCCCGCGGCTGCCGGAACCCGCCCGTGGACATCGCGCCGCCCTCGTTGAGGGTGCGCGTCAGGTTCAGCCGGGACCCCTGAAGCGCGGGCACGACGCCGGCCAGCATCCCGGTAACGACCGACAACCCGACGGCGACGAAGAGCGCCCGCCCGTCGAGGCCCACGGCATTCTCCCAGGCGGCGCTGCCCGGCGTCAGGGCCGGAGCGACGCGAAGCAGCCAGCCTGCCACCGCGACGCCGATGACGCCGCCACCGAGGCCCAGCACGAGGCTCTCGGTCAGGAGCTGACGGACGAGCCGGCCGCGGCCCGCCCCGAGGGCGGCGCGGACGGCCAGCGACTGGCGGCGCATCGCGCCGCGCGCCAGGAGCAGGCCGCTGACGTTGATGCACGCGATCAGCAGCACGAGCGCCGTTGCCGCCGTCAGCGCGAGGAGTGCGGGGCGATACTCGCGCACGAGCTCGTCTCGCAGCGGGACGACCGACAGGTTCCGAGCCCGGGGCAGGAGCACGCGCGCTTCGGCGGTCGCCTGCGTCGGTGACACACCGGCGCGAAGCCGTGCCATCGCCGCGTGGAAAGAGACGAATCCGGTAAAGTCGTTCTCGGCCGATGGCATGCGAAACGGTCGAACCACCAACGGCTTCCAGAACTCCTCCGCGAGCGTCGGGAAGAAGAAGCCCTCGGGAAGCACGCCGACGACCGTGTGCGCGGCGCCGTCGAGGACGATGGACGAGCCCACGACGCCCGGGTCGGCCGCAAAGCGGCTGGTCCAGGCATCGAAGTTCAGGAGGACCACGCGGTCGGCGCCCGGGCGCGCGTCATCGTCGACGAACAGCCGGCCCGCATGCGGCGTAGCGCGAAGCACCGTGAATACCGACGGCGAGACCATCCGGCCCGCCAGCGTGCTCGAACCGTCGAGGCCGAAGACCGCGGAGACGGGCAGCGGGCCGTACTCGGCAAGACCCTCGAACGATGCCCCCTCGTCGCGGAGGGTCTGCAGATCGTCGGTGGCGATCCACGGGACGCGCGCATCGGACGACCCCGTCGCCACGGTCACGATGGTCGCCGGATCGGGATAGGGCAGCGGCCGCAGCAGCAGGGCGTCGGCGATGCTGAACATCGCGGTGGTCCCGCCGATGCCGAGCGCGAGAGTCGCGGCCGCGGGCAGGGTGAAGGCGGGTCGCCGCGCGAGCGCTCTCGCGGCCTGCCGGAGATCCCCGCGGAGGTGGTCAGTAGCGATGCATAGCTTGCCGAAGATCCCAGCCATTGGTTCCGCCTCCAGTGAAGCCTCGCGCCGATGAGCCGCCCGAACGGCTCACGCATTCGCTGTCAGTGCACGGAATTCTAGCAGGGGACCGTAGGAAGTCGTCACCTCTCCCCCGCTCGCCGCTCCAGGAGTAGGGAGACCAGTCCGCCCTGCCGCAGTCCGCCCAGCGGGAACGGATCGCGAGGTTGCCCGTCCCCTCGAGCCTGCCTGCGGCGCCGAGTTCCGTAGCCGCGCTCGACAGTCAGCCACCGCCGTCGAGGCCTCCAAGTCGTAGTCTTGACAATATGGAATGACCGGCTCGCAATCGTACCGTCGTCGTGCACGAGCACGCGACAATGCGGCCGAGGCCGCCTACGATTCGCGCGTTGACACCGATCGCGGCGTCAGGAGCCGCAGACGCACGACATCCAGCGTTTCCGACCCCGCGGGCGTTGATGATGTATCTCGGCCTGGTGCCCGGGGAGCACTCCCCAGCGCGGACCGCCACCGCCGCGGGCGGATCACGCAAACGGGCAACACATTGGCGCGGCGGCTGGTGGTGGAAGCGGCATGGCACTATCGCCACCGGCCCAGCGTCGGCCAGGCGCTCGCGCGGCGGCGTAGCCGGATTGAAGCGCGCATCGCCGAGCGGGTCCCGCCCGGGCTTCGGCACGACCTCGAACATCTGCTCGAAGAGACGGCCGTCGCCAGCGTGACGCGGTTCGTCTGGCTCAGGCAGTTCGAGCCGGGCGGCAATTCCGCCGACACCAACCGGCTGCTGGACCGCCTCAAGAACCTCCGACTCCTCGATGTTCCGGAAGGTCTCTTCCACGCGATCCCTCCGCATCGGGTCACGCGGTTGCGCCGACAGGAGCGGGTTGTTTGCGGGAGGGGGCGGAGTACTACGCTTAGCCGCCCGCACCGCGTCACGGTCCTCCGGCTTCAGGATGCGAGCACCTTCTGGCCCTGCTGGCGCAGCTCGCCCTGCGACGTTACCTGTAGAGCGTCACCGGCCTGATGCCGAGCTCCTGGATGATCTGCCCGTTCCCGCGCACCGGCCCGCCCAGCCGCTGCAGGTTGCAGTTGACGACGAAGATCAGGTTGTCGAGCTGCTCGCGGGCGGCAAGGGTGATGGCCCCCAGCGACTCGGGCTCGTCGGTCTCGCCGTCACCCACGAACACCCACACCTTGGCGTCGGACGGCGGCAGCAGGCCCCGGTCCTCCAGGTACCGCTGGAACCGGGCCTGGTAGATGCCCATGATGGGGCCGAGCCCCATCGACACGGTGGGGAACTCCCAGAAGTCGGGCATCAGCCACGGGTGCGGGTACGACGACAGGCCCGGCCCCCGCAGCTCGCGCCGGAAGTTCTCGAGCTGCCCGGCGGTGATGCGTCCCTCCAGGTAGGCGCGCGCGTAGACCCCCGGCGCCGCGTGGCCCTGGTAGTAGACGAGGTCGGCGGGCTGCGTCTCGGTGGTCGCCCGGAAGAAGTGGTTGAACCCCACCTCGTAGAGGGTCGCGGCCGACGCGTAGGTCGAGATGTGCCCGCCGATGCCGTCCGCCTCGCGGTTCGCGCGCACCACCATCGCCAGCGCGTTCCAGCGGACGAGGCTCTTCAGCCGCTGCTCGAGGTCGCGGTCGCCGGGATAGGCGGGGTCCTCCTCGGCCGGGATGGTGTTGACGTAGGGCGTGTTGGTGGTGAACGGAAGCTGCACCCCGGCGTGCTCGGCCCGGCGGGTCAGCTCCCGCAGCAGCCGCCCCGTGGCGGTCAGGCCGTGGTGGTCGATGACGGCGTCGAGCGAGTCGAGCCAGTCGCTTATCTCCTCCCGGTCGAGGCCGGGAAGATCCCGTGTCGTGTCGGTCATGAGGGTGTCGATGATGGGCGTCCGTTCCGGTCCACGCGGCCGCCCCGGCCGGATGTCCGGACTGGAAGACTCGGGCAGGATGTTCGTCGTGACCGCCGGAGTCAACGAGTCACCGGCACGCGGTGCCGGCAACCTCAGCTCAGCGGCTTGCTGGAGGCGGGTGGGGTTCCATGTTCAGACAGGTATCGACGCAGCGCTTCGTTGACCGTAGCCGAATCGTGGAACGAGCGGGCGACGTCGGGCTCCAGGAGCACGACGTTGGTACCCTGTCTGTAGCGTTGGTAGTACTTCCCCCGCACCCCTCCGCGCAGGTCGTACTCCGGCCTCATGTCGTCTTCGTCCCGTTCGTCACTCAGGTGCTTCTCTGTAGACATGACGTTCTGACGCGGTCGCCGCTCGGGCGCTGATCACGCGCACCCGAGCGTGGCGATCCGTGTGGGCGACAACCAGGAGCCGATGTCGATTCGAGTATCCGGTCGTCAGGAATCGCGCTTCCTCGGAAGAGTGATCCGGGTCGTCTGTCGTCAACGCGAACGGATCCCCGAAGACGCTCGACGCTTCTTCGAACGAGATCCGATGGCGGGCGCGGTTGCGCCGATCCTTGTCGGGATCCCACTCGAACCGCAACTGAGTATATCCCGGTAGACGATGCTGTGCGGCGGAGACTTCCGAGGTTCTGTCAGGACCCGTACGCCTCGTCGAGGTGCCGATCGTGATGCCGGGCTACGTCGGTATCCCCTTGCGGGTCGCGGTACTTGCCGCAGACGGCGAGCGCCGCCCGCACGCGATCATCGCGCGAAGGCGCCGTCATCTCGCGGTCGAGCTGCGCGTCCACGCAGCGTCGAACCGCCTCCGCGAGCGAAATTCCGAGGCGGGCCGCGTAGCGCGTCAATCGCCGGTGCTGGTCTGCGGCAAGCTGTACCTGAGTACGCACCATGGCGGCCAGTGTAACATCGGCCGATGAGGCCCCCACCGACCGCGACCGACCGCGGGCGCGCGGGCAGGTCACGCCTCTGACGCGATCGGCACGACGATGACGAGCGGGTCTTGACGACGCGGACCTCCTTGCCGGGCGTCCCTCCGCGGTCGCTTCCACCGGTCCGAAAACCGGGTCGCCGGATTGCACAAATTGAAAGTAGCACTTTCAATTCAACACCGATCCGCCTAGCATCACGTCGTGGTCCCCCGCACGATTGCGCCGCTGCTCGAGGATCTGTTCCGCCGGTACCCGCTCGTCACGGTCACCGGCCCGCGGCAGTCGGGCAAGACGACGCTCTGCCGGACGGCCCTGCCCGACCTCGCCTACGTCAATCTGGAATCGCCCAACCACCGGCAGTTCGCCGAGGAGGACCCGAAGCGGTTCATCGCGACGTGGCCAGGCGGCGTGATTCTCGACGAGATCCAGCGCGTCCCGTCGCTGCTCTCCTGGCTGCAGGTGTTCGCCGACGAGCACGGCGGGAACGGCCTCTTCGTGCTGACCGGCAGCGGGCAGCTCCTGCTGTCGGACCGGATCGACCAGTCCCTCGCCGGCCGGACCGCCCTCCTGCGGCTGCTGCCCTTCTCGCTGGACGAGCTTCGGAACGCGGGTGCGGCCACCGGCGTGGACGACCTGCTCTTCGCCGGCTTCTATCCCCGCATCCACGACCGCGGCCTCGACCCGACCCAGGCCCTGGGCGACTACGTCGAGACGTACGCCGAACGCGACCTGCGCCGCCTGCTGGAGATCAGGAACCTCACGGCGTTCCAGCGGTTCTTGCGCCTGTGCGCGGGCCGGGTCGGGCAGTTGCTCAATCTCGCCTCCCTCGGCGCCGACGCGGGGGTGACGCACGCGACCGCGAGGCAATGGCTCTCCGTGCTCGAAGCCAGCTACATCGTGTTCCGCCTGCCGCCGTACCACGGCAACCTGAACAAGCGGCTCGTCAAGTCGCCCAAGCTCTACTTCCACGACGTCGGGCTCGCGAGCTGCCTCCTGGGCATCGAGAGCGTCCGGCAGGTGCGGACGCATCCCCTGCGCGGCGCCCTCTTCGAGAACGCGGTAGTGGCGGAGGCCCTCAAGCACGGCTACAACCGCGGGCGCCGGCCCGAGCTCTCGTTCTTCCGCGACAGCCGCGGCCTCGAGTGCGACCTGCTGTACCCCTCCGGCGGCCGGTTGCTGGCGATCGAGGTCAAGTCGGGGGCCACCATCGCGTCGGACTGGTTCGGCGCCCTCGGGCGGGTCGTGCCCCTGCTGCCCGGCTGCGAAACCGGCGCCGTCGTCCACGGCGGCGACGAGCGCCAGACCCGCACCGCCGGCGAGGCGGTCCCCCTCGCCGACTTCAGCCGCCTGCTCGCGGGCTTCGACGACGCGGCGTAGACGGCGGGGCGCCGGCGAGTCCCGATGGGCGGGAGCGGGCCGGCGACGTTGCCCGAATCAGAAGCGGAGTGCGGCGTGGAGGTCTTCATGCTCGAACGCGGACGCCATGCGGTCGATGTCCCGGCGCGCGGCGCCCAGGCCGGCCGCGACCTCGCGCCACTGCGTGACGGCGGTCGCGACCTGCCGCGCGATGGTCTTCGCCTCGTTCACCTCCAACCCGTAGAACTCGACGGTGGCCAGCGCCGGCTCGACCGACGCCGTGGGATCGTCGGCGTCGATTGCCGTGGACAGCACCCGCGGCCGGACGTCGGCGGGCACCGGGTTGAGATCGTAGGCGGGAGACAGGCGCCAGCCTCGGTGGTCCGCGTAGAGGAAGCCGTGGTTGCGCAGGTGGTCGTCGACGTTGGATATCAACACGTTGAAGACGATGCGCCGCCACAACTGCCGCAGGTCCCGCCTGGGCCGGGCGCCGTGACGGCGCAGCGCGTCGGCGATCTCCAGATACGAATGCGTCTCGCGTTCGGCGGCGCCGAGCATGCTCATGGCCGAGAGGAACGGGACGCGGCGGCCCGCGCGGCGGTCGAAGCGCCGGACGATCAGCACGTGCCGGCCTGCGACGGTCTCCAACCGCCGCTCCGGCACCTCGATGCCGCTCTTCTCGGCGAGCGCGAGCGCGACCGCCTCCCACAGCACGACGTTCACGTCGTCGTGGGCGTGCGGGAACTTCGCGATGGCGAGACGGCCGTCAGCGTCGCGAACCGCGACCTTCGGGCGTGCCCCGCCCAGGGAGGAGCCCGGGCCGAGAAGAAGCCGGAGGTCTTCATCGCGTTCCGTGTTCCCGGTGAAGCGATCGGCGCTGGCGAGCAGGCGCGGCAGCTCCACGAACGGCGGAATGCGGGCGTGGCCGGCCTCGGCGAGGAACGGACCGGTGGGGTCGGTGGAGAACCGAAGCGCCCCCTGGCGGGCTTCGTCGTCGACCAGCAGCAGGACGTCCGCCTCGGAGAGGGCCCGCGGCGTGCGGCCCTCCTGCCGGGCGCGGCGGCGTTCCGCCCGCCGCATCAGGAGACGGCCCCAGCGGTCGGGCATCGAATCGCCGATGGCGCCGAACAGCGACCGTCCGGGCGCGGTGTGAAACGGACCGGGCGTGAGCATGAGGGCGGGCTCGAGGGCGAAGCGCTCGGGATGTGCGAGCCACCCCGGGTCGTACTCGAACGACGCGCTGTGCCGGCCCCGGCGAGTCCGGCACCACAGACGTCCGACGAAGGCGGCCGCCCCGTGCAGGTCGAGGGAAACGAGGATCTCCCTGTCCATCAGACGTGCGCCGCGGGTTTCCGCGGGTGTCTGGCGCGAATGCGCTTCGGCAGCGCCTCCGCCTCGAGATCCAGCCCAACCGCGTCGCCCCTCGCGTCCGCCAGGTCGCCGATGCCCGCCTCCAGGCCCAGCACGAACAGCACGGTCGCATAGACGCCCAGGGAGACGCCGGGGTCGCCCTTCTCGACCTTGTGCAGCGTCGTCCGACTGATCAGGGCGCGCTCCGCCATCGTCGCCGTGGGGATGCGGCGGCGGCGTCTGGCGTCGCGGATGTCGGCGCCCAGCTTGCCGAGCAGGCGGCGTACCGGCAAGGGCAGGGACCGGTTTCGGGCGGTCTTCATAACGTCCAGTATACGCGTCTCAATCAATTTTTCGGACTGCATTTGAGGACGTTGCGAGAAACGCTTGCGACGCCCCACGCAGCGGGCGCGCTGCCGGGTCACCGACGTCGCGACGGAGCTTTGTGGACCACAGATCCGTTATCCTGTGAAACCACATGAAGGAGAATGGATGGAGATACGCATCGACGATGGTGGAGTGGCCAACGGGTTTCCGGCCATCCTGATCGACGGCCGCGAAGCGGGACGGCTCGTCCCGACGCCGACCGGCATCAAGGCCAGGATGACGCGCTGGCTGGCGTACGACGACGAGGAGTTCGGGAACATCACGGACGCGCGGGCGTTCTTCGAGGGCGAGTTCGCCGACGTTGAGACCAGCGAACCCGCACCGGAGCGCGAGCGCACGGAGATCGCCCTCACCGCTGGCGACGGGGTGGATTCCGGGCCCTGGGCATGGATCCTCACGGCCGACGGCCGCGAGATCGGACGGCTCGTCCCGTACGGCCGGAAGGGCGCCCTGAAGGCGCGGATGAGTCTGTGGAAGGCGTATGACGGGACGACATTCGCCGACGCCGACGTCGCGCGCATGTACTTCGACACCGAGTTCAACGGCACACCAAACGAGGCGGCGACGGCATGACGATTACCATCACCGACTACGAGGACGAAGTGTTCGTCATTCACCAAGTGGACCAGCAGACGGCTGCCTACCTGGGACACCTGCTCGAGCCCCACTCGTTCCCGGCCCCGGTCCCCGAGACCCAGCCGGAGGAGGCCGACGCGCAGGAGGTTCTCGACGACATCCTGACGGCCTGCCGCAACGAGATCGACGAGCCCCGCCACGGTGCGACAACGCCCTACGAGGACCCCGAGAAGCGGCCCGGCTGGGCCAGCCCACGGCCGACCGCCTGACAGCGCAGTTTGCCCGGGCACCTCTGTGGGTTGCTCCTCGTCCCCGGTTTCGGGGATGGCTCCCTGCCGGCTATCGCTATCGCTATCAGGGACGTGGGCGGGGGGCGGTATCGACAGGCGGTGTCGCGCTGGCGGCATCGGGAACCGGAAGCGGGACGACCCGGTGACCGCGAATGGTGACGCGGTGGTCTGAGAGAGTCCTGGACCAGCCGTCGCGGGTGCCGATGGTCGTCGTGGCGTCGAGCAGGCCGAGGCGCTCCTCGCGGGCGGTGAGGCGGGCGAAGGTGGCGCGCCGGGGATGGTCGTCCGCGACGAAGCGCTCCTTCCGGTGGAGCACCGGCGGGTTGGCCGACCGCGTGTAGTCGCGGAAGTGCAGCCGGAGGGCCTTGAGGTCGGCGACGATGCTGCTCTGCAGGGCGGGGTGGGCCACCCGGTCGAACGACTCGTAGACGAGGTACGACACGCGGGGCCGGCGGCGGGAGAGCTTGACGAGGGTCAGCCCGTCGACGGCGCCGGCGAGCTGGCGGGCGCAGCCTTCGTAGACGCGCAGCACCGGGGGAAGCTGGGCGACGGCGGTGTGGTGGACGTAGAGGGCGTCGGGCAGCAGCTTGCCGACCGGCGCACGGCGGCACGCGCGATCCACGGCGTCCTGATCGCCGGCCGAGAAGAGCAGCGCGTCGGCGGCGGCGCAGCCCGACTTGTAGGACCCGAAGAAGGCGCGGATGTCGAGCCGAAGCGGCTCGGGGACGGCTCCGAGGCGGGGGCGCTTGGGGAACGCGGCGAGGGCGAGGTACACGAGCAGGTCGTCGTGCCCGTGGGCCCGGAGCGCGTCCCAGCGTTCGGTCCCGGTGGCCCGCCGGAGCAGGGAGAACGCTCGGGCGATGCTGCCGAACGCGCCCATGAGCTGCGGCGCGGTCGGGAGCTCTCCGGGGGTGGGCAGGCGCCCGCGCTCGGTGAAGAACACGACGAGGGGGTCGAGCAGGTCCGCGTGATCGGCGACGAGCTCCCGGCATTCCTCGATGCCGGGGGCGCGGCGTCGGCGCGAGACGCGGCCGATGGCGAACGACTGCTCCTCGGCCTCGTCGCGGAACACGTAGAAGATGCCGGGCGCGGCGGCGACGGGGCGGCGGCCGAGGACCCGTTCGATCCACGTGCGCAGCTCCTCCTGCGTGAAGAACTTCTGGAAGGTGCGCCTGCCCGTGACGATGCCGTCGCCCTGGAAGTCGACGGCGGCGTCGGTCGCCTCCCAGTCGAGGCGGGCGGACACGACGAGCACCTGCCGCGCGAGCGCCCACGCGGCGGCCAGGACGACGGCGCGCTCGTGGGGGTCTTCGACGACGTTGACGACGTAGCCGAGGTTCACGACGTCGGCCGGCGTGCGCTCTTCGTCGGGGAAGAAGGCGGGGTCCCAGCCCGAGACCGGGATTCCCAGGCGGTGCAGCCGCAGCAGGTCGCCGCCCCGACCGCAGCCATAGTCGAAGAATGTCCGGTCCTTGCGGATGACGTCGTCCTGAAGGGCGAGCGCGGCCGGCCGCGACAGCGAGGTCCGGCGAATGGCGGTTCGGTCCGACCGCGTGGCGCTCATGGGGGCGTTCCCGTCGACTCACTCCAGCCGCTTCTGCAGGCAGGCGAAGAAGCGGTCCATCATCATCTTCGAGACGCTGCCGAGCAGGCGCTGGCCGACGCGGGCGATGGTGCCGCCCACCTGCACCGTGCCCTCCACCGTCACCTCGGTCGCGCCGCCGGTGTCGCGGAGGGCGATGGCGGCGCCGCCGTTGACGAAGCCGGGCTTGCCGCGGCCCTCGACGGCGAGGCGGTAGGCGTTCGGGGGGTCGAGGTCCTGCATCTCGACGGTGCCCTCGTAGCGGCCGGTGACGGCGGCGATGCCCATGGTGAGCACGGCGCGGTACTTGTTCTCGCCGGCCGGCTCGAGCGACTCGAGGCCGGGCAGGCAGGCCCCGACGGCGTCGACGTCGACGAGGAGGTCCCAGACGGCCTGGGCCGGGGCGTCGAAGGTGTAGGTGGCGTTGATGTTCATGGCGATTCCGTGGCGGTTGACGCGGAGGGCCGCCCAGGACGGGCGGTCGCCCCGGCGCGGCCCGCAGAGGCCGTGACGGCGGCGGCTCGATTCCCGGGCCTCTCGACGGCCCCAGGCCGGCTTCCGGCCAACGGCGGCGCGAGCTGGCGGCGGGCGGGGCGGCGGTCGACCAGCCGGTTCAGGTGCGCGGCCAGCGACTCGAGGCTGGCGAGATTGTGCACCGGGAGGAAGTCGTCGATCCAGGGCAGGGCCGCCTGCATGCCGCGGGTCAGGGGGCGGTAGCGGGGGGAGCCGAGCAGGGGATTCAGCCAGACGAGGCGGTGGCAGCTTCGCTGCAGCCGCGCCATCTCGCGGCCCAGGCGCTCGGGCTCGCCGCGGTCCCAGCCGTCCGAGATGAGGAGCACGATGGGGGCGTGGCCCATCACCCGGCGCGCCCAGTCGAGGTTGAACCGGCTCAGGGCCTCGCCGATGCGGGTGCCGCCGGACCAGTCGGGCACGTGGCGGGGCAGCGTGGGCACCACGTCGTCCACCCCGCGCCGGGCGAGGCGCTTCGTCACCCGGGTCAGGGTCGTCGAGAAGAGGAACGTCTCGACCGCGTCGAAGCCGCGGGCGAGGGTGTGCACGAAGTGGAGCAGCATGCGGCTGTAGCGCTCCATCGAGCCGCTGACGTCGCAGAGCAGCACGAGGGGGCGCGGGCGCGTGCGGCGGGTGCGGCGGGGGAGGAGGACGAGCTCGCCGCCGAAGCGCAGGTTGTGCCGGACGGCGCGGCGGACGTCGATGGTCGGGCCCGCGCCGGGCCGCCACCGGCGGGTGGTCCGGGTGGCGGGGGCCCACTCGAGGGCGGTCATGAGGGCGCGGGCGTCGGCGACCTCGGTGTCGGTGAACGTGGCGAAGTCCTTGGTCCGCGAGACCTGGCGCGCGCTGTAGGTCATCGCCGCCACCTGTTCCAGCCGCAGCAGCGCGTCCTCGCCCGCGTCTGGGGCGCCGGCCGCCGGCGCGTCGGGGGGGACGTCGACCTCGGGCGGCGCGAAGCGGCGGCGCTCGCCCATCGCCCGCAGGTCGCGGGCGGTGCGCTCGCCGCGCGGGGGGCGCCAGAACAGGCGGAACGCCTCGTCGAAGATGGGCAGGTCCTGCGCCCGGCGGACGAGCAGGGTCTGCAGCGTGTGGTAGAAGTCGCCGCGCCGCCCGATCTCGACGTGTCCCAGGGCCTCCGCCACGTCGAGCATGCCGCCGGCCTGCACGTCGAGGCCGAGGGCGTGCAGCAGGCGGCCGAAGCGGAGGAGGTTGCCGAACAGGTGGCCCGCCGCGCGCGGGTCGTCGGGGCTCAGCTCGGGCGCTCGGCCGGTTTCGGGAGCGCCTGGCCGCGCCCTTTCGGTCGCGGGAACGAAGGGCGGTCCCTCGGTCACGGGGACAACGGGAGACGCGCCGCCAGCGGTCGTGCGGCGGTCCCGGTCGTCGGCGGTCATGCCGTCCCGTGGGTTGCCGGTCGTGGCCCCCTGGCGGTCACCGGCAATCCGGTCTCCGCCGGCGCCGCTCATGCGCCCCCGGCCGCGCCGGCCGGCAGGAGGCTGCGCTCGAACAGCGCCTGCGCCCGCTCGCCGCGAATCGCCTCCAGGTCCTCCTGGGTCTTCAGCACGAGGCCCAGGGTCTCGTCGATGGTCGCGCCGTCGAGCTCGCGGCGGTCGAGGGCGACGAGGGCGGCAATCCAGTCCAGCGTCTCGGAGACGCCCGAGACCTTGTAGAGCTCGGCCGTGCGCAGCTCCTGCACGAAGCGGGTCACCTGCTCGGCGAGGCGGGCCGGGGCCTCGGGCACCTTCCCGGTGACGATGCGGTACTCCTTCTCGAAGTCCGGGTAGTCGATCCACCAGTAGAGGCAGCGGCGCTTCAGGGCGTTGTGCAGCTCGCGGGTCCGGTTCGAGGTGATGACGACGACGGGCGGGGTGGACGCGCGCACCGTGCCCAGCTCGGGAATCGTCACCTGGAAGTCGGAGAGCAGCTCGAGCAGGTACCCCTCGAACTCCTCGTCGGCGCGGTCGAGCTCGTCGATGAGCAGCACCGGCGCCTGCCCGCCGCCGCCCGACTCGAGGGCGCGCAGCAGCGGGCGCTTGATGAGGAAGTCGGGGCCGAAGAGGTCGCGGGCCACCGCCGCGCGGTCGACCGGCCCCGCCGCCTCGCGCAGCCGGATCTCGAGGAGCTGGCGCGCGTAGTTCCACTCGTAGACGGCGTGGGTGACGTCGAGCCCCTCGTAGCACTGCAGCCGGATGAGCTCGGCCCCGAGGCCCTTCGCGAGGACCTTCGCGACCTCGGTCTTGCCGACCCCGGCCTCGCCCTCGAGGAGCAGGGGGCGGCCGAGGCGCAGAGCGAGGTAGATCGACGTCGCGAGGCCGCGGTCCGCGACGTAGGCCTCGCGGGACAGCAGCGCCTGCAGCTCGTCGATGGACGCCGGCAGAGTGGGTGCGGGGGAGGTGTCGGTCATCGTGACGGACTATCGGGTTGTCGGTGTCTCGATCGGGGGAGCCCAAAGGCGGGAACCGCGATCGGCAGGGCCGGCGTCTGAGCGTCGCCGGAAACGCGGGGCTTCCGCGAGGGGCCGCTTGCCGCCGGGCCGGCCTTCAGGAGGGCGGCGCCATCCCCGTGCCGCGACCGCTCGTCCGGCGCGCCACCGACGGCTTCGCTTGCCGCCCGACCAACCGGAAGCCACCACGAGCCGCCGGACGTTTCGGAACCCCGGTCGCTTCGCCGACCCCGCCGTTCGGACGAGGAGGAGCCGCCGGACGAGGACGGGCGATGAAAAGGACGAGGACGAAGCCGGGCGGAGCGCCGCCGTCAGGGCGCGCTTGACGCAGACCGGGGCCATCGCCCGCCGGTACTCGGCCGACGCGTAGATGTCGCCGATGAGATCGTCGCCGAGGTCGTTCGAGACCGCGGCCGCGGCGGCGGCGACCGCCTCGGCGGTCGGCGCCTGGCCGGACAGGGCCTGCTCGACCGAGCCGGCGCGCACCGCCGCCGGCACGAGTCCGCCCAGGGCCACCGCGACGCTGCCCACGGTGTCGCCCTGCCGCTCGACGGCGGCCGCCACCCCGATCACCGCGTAGCGCGAGGCGGGGTGCGAGAACTTCTCGTAGGCCTGCCCCTGGCCGCCCGGCCGCGCCGGCACGTCGATGGCGGTCACCACGTCGTGCTCGCCGAGGGCGGTGGCCATCATGCCCTGGAAGAAGTCGCCGGCCGCGATGCTGCGCTCGCCGTCGTTGCCGGCCACCGTGAGCGAGGCCCCGAGGGCCACGAGCACCGTCGGCAGGTCCGACGCGGGGTCGGCGTGGGCCACGTTGCCGCCGATGGTCCCGCGGTTGCGGACGGCGGGGTCGCCGATGACCCCGGCCGCGGCGGCCAGGGCCGGGGCGTGCGCCGCCACGTCGGCCGACGCCGCGATCTCGGCGTGGGTGGTGAGGGCGCCGATGCGCACGCGGCCGTCGGCGGCGGCGATGCCCTTCAGCTCGGCGACGCGGCCGATGTCGATGAGGGCCGTCGGCGCGGCCAGCCGGAGCTTCAGCAGGGGGATCAGGCTGTGCCCGCCGGCCAGGAGCTTGGCCCCGGGGTGCGCGCGCAGCAGCCGGCCGATCTCGGCCACCGAGTCCGCCCGGTAGTATGCGAAGTCTGGTGCGTACATCGCCCTATCCTTTCGCCTGCCTGGCGTCCTGAATGGCCTGCCACACCCGCTCCGGCGTCAGCGGCATCCGGACCGACGTGACCCCGAGCGGCCGGAGGGCGTCCATCACCGCGTTGTAGACGGCCGCGGTCGACGCGATGGTGCCCGCCTCGCCGATGCCCTTCACCCCGAGGGGATGGTGCGGCGACGGGGTCACCGTCGACAGCACCTCGATCTCGGGGAGGAGGTCGGCGCGGGGCAGCGCGTAGTCGAGCATGCTGCCGGTCACGAGCTGGCCGCCCTCGTCGTAGACGGCCTCCTCCCACAGCGCCTGGCCCACGCCCTGCACGACGCCGCCGTGCACCTGGCCCTCGACGATCACGGGGTTGATCTGCGGGCCGCAGTCGTCGAGCGCGACGTAGCGCTTGAGGGCGACGGCGCCGGTCTCGGCGTCGACCTCGACCACCGCGAGGTGGGCGCCGAAGGGGAACGTGAAGTTGGGCGGGTCGTAGAACGTCGAGGCCTCGAGCCCCGCCTCGACCCCCTCGGGCATGTTCCACGCCACGTTGGCCATCAGGGCGATGTCGCCGATGGTCTTGCTCTGGTCGGGCGCCCCCTTGACGAAGAACTTGCCGTCCTCGTATTCCATGTCCTCGACCGCGGCCTCGAGCAGGTGCGCGGCGATGACCTTGGCCTTGTCGCGGATCTTGCGCGCGGTCAGGGCCAGCGCCGCCCCGCCGACGGCGGTGGTGCGGCTGCCGTAGGTGCCCCAGCCCATCGGGGTGTTGTCGGTGTCGCCGTGGAAGACCTTGACGTCCTGGGGGTCGACCCCGAGCTCGCTGCCCACGATCTGGGCGAAGGTCGTCTCCTCGCCCTGGCCGTGCGGCGAGGCCCCGATGAACACGTGCACCTTGCCGCTCGGGTGGAAGCGGACGATCGCGCTCTCCCACAGCCCGCCCTGGAACCCGATGGCCCCGGCGACCTGCGACGGGCCGAGGCCGCAGATCTCGACGTAGGTGGCGAGGCCGAGGCCGGTGTAGGTGCCGTTGGCCGGGCCCGCCTTCTGCTTCGCGCGCAGCCCCGCGTAGTCGGCGTGGGCCATCACCTTGTCGAGGGCGCCGGGATAGTCGCCGCTGTCGTAGTTCAGGGTGGTGACGACCTCGTGGCCGTCGTCGAACTTCGGAATCAGGTTCTTCTTCCGGACGTCGGCGGGGTCCATGTCGAGCTTCGCGGCCAGCACGTCCATCATGCGCTCGAGCATGAACGTCGCCTCGGGCCGCCCCGCCCCGCGGTACGCCTCGACGGGCACGCCGTTCGTGTAGACGCCGTAGACGTCCTCGTGCACCGCCGGCAGCGTGTACACGCCCGACAGCATCAGCCCGTGCAGGATGGTGGGGATGCCCGGCGCCGCCGTCGACAGGTACGCGCCCATGCCCGCGTGCACGGTGCAGCGCAGGCCGAGGAGGGTGCCGTCGTTCTTCGCGGCCAGCTCCACGTGCTGGACGTGGTCGCGGCCGTGGGTGGTCGACTGGTAGTTCTCGCTGCGGGTCTCCGTCCACTTGACGGGGCGCCCGAGCTTCCGGCTGCAGAACATCGTGAGGAAGTCGGCGGGGTAGGCCGCGATCTTGCTGCCGAAGCCGCCCCCCACCTCGGGCGCGATGACCCGTATCTTGTCCTCGGAGATCCCCAGCACCAGCGAGGTCAGGAAGCGCACGATGTGCGGGTTCTGGGTGGTGTTCCACACCGTCAGCTCGCCCGTCGCGCCGACGTAGCTGGCGAGGGCCGCCCGCGGCTCCATCGCGTTGGGGATGAGCCGCTGCTGGATGATGCGGTCCTTCACCACGACGTCGGCCCCGGCGAACGCCGCGTCGACGTCGCCGCCTGCCACTTTCCAGTGGAACGCCTGGTTGCCGTCGATCTCGTCGTGCAGCTTCGGGGCGTCCTCGGCCGTTGCCGCCTCGGGGTCGGTCACCGCCGGCAGCGGCTCGTACGCGACGTCGATGAGCTCGAGGGCGTCCTCGGCCTGGTATCGGCTCTCGGCCACCACCACCGCCACGATGTCGCCGACGAAGCGCACCACGTCCTTGGCGAGGCAGTGGTAGCTGGCGATCTTCAGGTCCGAGTCGGGCAGGAGCCAGGCGCAGGGGGCCGGCTGCAGCCCGCCCTCGGTGTCGGCGTGGGTGTAGGCCGCGATCACCCCGGGGGCGGCCGCCGCCTTGCTCGTGTCGATCGAGGTGACGCGCGCGTGGGCGTGGGGGCTGCGCAGCATGGCCGCGTGCACCATGCGCGGCAGCGTCAGGTCGTCGGTGTAGGTGGCGCTGCCGGTGATGAGGCGCGGGTCTTCCCGCCGGCGGATGCCTGAACCGAAGATGCGTGTGCTCATGGCTGACCTGCCGTGGTTCCGGCGGCCTGGCGGACCGCCCGCACGATGTTCTGATAGCCGGTGCACCGGCACATGTTGCCCTCGAGGCCGTGGCGTATCTGGGCGTCGCTCGGGTCAGGCGTGACCCGCAGCAGCTCGTGCGAGGCCATGATCATGCCCGGCGTGCAGAAGCCGCACTGCAGCCCGTGCTTCTCCCAGAACGCGTCCTGCAGCGGGTGCAGGGCGTCGCCGTCGGCGAGCCCCTCGATGGTCGTCACCTCGGCGCCGTCGGCCTGGACCGCGAGGGCCGTGCACGACTTCAGCGAGGCGCCGTCCATCAGCACCGTGCACGCCCCGCACTGGCTGGTGTCGCACCCCACCTTGGTGCCCGTCGACCCGATGACTTCGCGCAGGAAGTGCACCAGGAGCAGCCTCGGCTCGACCTCGCGGTCGTACCGCTGTCCGTTGACGGTGATCGAGACGGGGACAGTCAACCCGCACCTCCCTGGCGTCGGAGACGCCCGCTGGTCTTGGATGTGACGGAATTATAGCGCCGTTTCGGAGGGCACGCCGATGCCGATGGGTATGGTCCAGTCTCGCGTCCCCCGCGCCTGCAGCCAAGCATGGCGGCTGATACGCTCCGAGGACATGAGCGAGCACCGACGCCGAGTTCGACGCCCTCAGGGCTCAACTCGCCGCCGAGCGTGCAGTCGAACACGCCGCCTACGCCGACCGAAGGGCCAGGGACGCTGACCGCATCGCCCGGTGGGTACTCGGGATCGCGCTCGCTCTGGTAGGAGTCTGCGCCGTGGAACGGCGCGGACTCCTGGAGGGTTGGTTGGGCGCCCGGCGGAGCCGAAGGCAACGATGGGCGGGCCAGCCCTCATCGTGGTCCAACTGCTCACCATGGAACAACGCATCACCACCGCAGTGGTCGATCGGTTGGCCCCGCTCATCGCACCAGCAATACCGACCGGCGTCGCCGTCAGAACGCCACGCCGGCCCCCACGTAGAAGACCCGGCGCCACCGGGGGGCTTCGGCGGGGGCGCCGGGCGGGGCGTCCGGGTCGGCGACCGCGGCCAGCCCGAAGCGGAGCCGCAAGGGAGCCTGGTGGACGAAGGCGAGCACGTCCGTCGTCAGCTCGACGCCGAACGACGTCAGCGGGCGCCGTCCCGACGCCGCCGCCGGGGCGAACGCCGCGCCGGCGCCCCACGCGTCGCCGGCGTCGACGAAGGCCGAGGCGAACAGGCGGTCGAGGTGCAGGCCCCATGTGCCGGCGCCGCGGTTGACCAGCGCCAGCGGCGCGCGGAGCTCGACCGATGCGGACCAGGCACGGCGCCCGGCCCGGGTCGCGATGTCGTGGCCCCGGACCGCGAACTGGCCCGGGTCGCCGCCCACCGAGAAGTACCCCGTGCGGCTCGCCGGCCCTCGTGCCGCGCCCCCGCTCGCGCGGACCGCGAGCACCGGGGCCGCGAACCTCGGACCCGGCAGCGGCAGGTAGGCCCGGAACCGGCCGACGAGGTCGTCGGCCGAGCGATCGGCGTCGGTCGCGCCCGCGAGCCCCGCCGGCACGTCGAGGTCCCGTCGGGTCCGGACCCGCAGGTCGATCGCGGCCCCGCGCGCGTTCCCCATCTGGAACGCGTGCGACCGCGCGGACGAGACGTTCAGCGCGACGGCGAGCTCGCTCGAGGTCGCGCCCGGCCGCGCGAGCGGGTAGCCGCCGCTCGCCTGCAGGTCGGCGTCGAGCACCTCGCGGTCGCTCCGAAGCAGCCCGGCCGAGAACGTCAACCCGACGAACGTCCGGTAGCCGCGGCGCTCGATGCGCATCGACGTCGCCACGCGCCGCCGCCGCTCCAGGACGAAGAACGTCTCCTGCGAGCCCTCGGCCCCCGCCGCGTCGCTCACCCGGACGCCGTCGTGCCCCCAGCCCTGTGACGCCGCGAAACCGATGGTGGGGTTGCCCAGTCCCCGATACTCGTACGAGACGTCTCCCGCGCGCCTGCCCGATCTGAAGAAGCTGGCTCCGCCGGCGTACGCGTGCCTCCCCACCACGTCGAACATCGCGGTACGGCCGCCGACCGCAAAGCCGAGAAGCTCGGTGCGCGGCGTCTCGACGTCCCCGACGGTCGTCTTCGCGACCGCTACCGGCGGGCGCAGGTCGGGGATCCAGTACGTGGGCCACAGGGTCGAGAACGGCGAGTAGTCCCGCTCGGCGCCGTCGGCGCGGCCCGACCCGGGTTCGTCGCCGGCATCGCCGGCCTGCGCCGCGCGGCCCGCGTTCCGCGACCCGGTCGCGTCGACCGGAGGTGCGATCGCGGCGGCTGCGGCTGCCGGCGGGTCGGTCTGGCGGGTGTTCGAGGTGCCCTCGGATGCCGGCGCGTCGTGCGGGGGTGTCGCCGCGGCGGTCGCCCCGGGCGCGTCGTCCGGTCCCGGGTTCACGGCGACATCGGCCGCCGTGGCCGCGGGCGCGTCGTCATGGGCGGTGTTCGCGGCGGCCGTGGTTGCCGGCGCGTCGTCGGCGAGGGCGCCCGCCAGGATGGGGCGGGCGACGGCGTCGTCGAAGCGTTTGGCCGGCTCGGGCGCGGTCGGGGCCCGGTCGGGCGCGAACGGAATGCGCTCGATCTCCCAGCCGTCGACGTGGTAGCCCGAGAAGTAGAGCCACTCGCCGGCGGGGTCGACCCGCGGGAACGCCGCCCCCGTCCGCACGTTGGTCAGGAGGCGCGGCGGGCCGGCGGCCCCGGTGCGGGGGTCGACCTCGGCCGCGAGGACGTTGGGGATGCCGGTGCGGTCGGACGACCAGACGAGGTGGCGCCCGTCCGCGCTCCACGCCGGGGCCATGTCGAGGGCCCGGTCGCGGGTCACCGCGTGGACGAGCCGCCCGTCTCCGTCGAGGACGACGACGTCGTGCCGCCCCCCGGCCCAGCGGCTCGCCGCGATCCAGCGGCCGTCGGGGGACACCGCGGGCCACGCCCAGTAGATGTCCTCGGCCGGGGCGACGATCTCCTCCAGGGCGCCGTTCCCGAGGTCGACCCGCACCAGACCGTTGGTCCCCCCGCTGTCCATCACCGCGACGGCCCACCCGACGTCGGGCCCGGCCGACGGCGCCGCGACCCGGGCGCCCTCGGTGACGCGCCGCACCGCCCCCTCGGGGGTCAGGACGTAGAGGTCGCTGTAGTGACGGTAACGATCCGTGAACTCGCGCTGCGAGAACACCACCCCGCCGTCGGGCAGGAAGTCGAACCGCGTGAGGTGGTTCGTCCGCGCCAGCGTCGACGCGTCTCCCCCGGCGGGCGGCACGGCCACGAGCCTCGGGTCGGACCGTCCGTCCGATCGGACGTAGACCAGCCGGCCGCCGTCGGGCGAGACCGCGGGGTGCAGCGCCTGGCGTGCGCCGGCGGTCAGCGCCTCCGGCTCGGTGACGGGGCCGAACGCGGCCAGCTCGTCGTCCAGCCGTCCGGCCCGGGCCAGCATCTCGTCGCGCCACGTGTTCCACTCGTCCGTCAGCGAGACGTCGTCGAGGACGCGCCCGGGCAGCCGCCCGTCGCCGGCCACGTCCTCGACGAACCGGGCCATGGCGTCGTGCCCGTGCCTGTCGAGCAGGTACTCGAAGAACAGCGACCCGTACACGTAGCGGCGGCCGCCGCCGGGCCACTGGGGAGAGTAGCCCCCGGCCGTGCCGAGCGACTCGAAGCGCCCCTCGAGCGCCGCCGTCCGCAGCACCATCTCGTGATACGTGCCGTGCACCCGGCCGCCCGGGGTCAGGGCCGACTCGTACCAGGTGGCGAGCCCCTCGATCACCCACCCCGGGACGTTCGTGCCCGGGAAGGCGAATATGGACCCGGGCCACGGCAGCCGGCCGAACAGGGCGCGGAAGACCCGCCCGAACCAGCCGGTGTAGTCGAGGTGGAAGACGTGCGCGAGCTCGTGGACGACGAGCTGCTCCAGCCAGTCGTCGAAGTAGCCCAGCGCGAGGTGGTCGGGCGGGGGGCGCGCGTAGAGCACGATGCGGTTCGAGGGCGATACGCGGGCGTAGCCGTTCGAGACGTCGACGTGGTCGGTCAGGACGATGTCGATGGTCCCCCCCGGGCCCGCGCGGAAACCCGACGTCAGGGCCTCGTGCGCCTGCTCGGCTACATCCGCGGTCCTCGCCCCGAGCTCCGCGAGGTGCTCGGGGAAGGTGATGCGGAAGTGCTCGGTCTCAAGGGTCCGCCACGCCTCGTCCGGGGGCACCTGGGCGGCGGCCGGGCCCGGCGCCGCCGCGCCCAAGCCCGCGACCGCCGCCAGCAAGAGGGACCGGCAACGGCGCATACCGGGGCGGTCGGCGGGCCGGTTCGTCGGACCGCGCGGCACCTCGGGTCGCATGTGTCGGCAACGGCCCACTCCCGGCGCCTCCCGCAAGTGTCCCGGCGGTGAAGTACGCGAAAGCTCTGGATCGCTGCAAATGCCCGTGGACACTGGAGAACTGCCGCGTAGAGCTGTTCCGCGAACCTCGGTTCAGGACACCAAACGACCGCGCGGCGGCGCCGGCCGCATGTGTCGACAATGGCGCGGGTCGTGTCGTTCAGGTCGTCTCTTCCGTCTCCCGGGCCTGGCGCGTCGCGACGTGATTTCCCGTCACCGCCCTTGGCCGGTGGGCTCCTCGTACCGCGCGGCGAGGGCGCGGGACTCGTCGACGCCGATCAGCTCGTTGAACTGCTCGAACGGGACGAGCAGGTCTTCGGCGCCGCGGGTGGTGCCGGCTGCGTGCAGGCGCCGGTAGACTGTAGCGAGAGCCTGCGCCGACGCGTAGAGCCCCGCCACGGGGTACAGGATCAGGTCGAACCCCAGCGCGGCGAGTTCCGACCGGTTGAGCACCGGCGTCCGTCCCTGCTCCACCATGTTGGCGACGGTGGGCCGCGGCGCCCGGCGTCCGATCTCCCGCAGCTCGTCGAGCGACCGCGGGGCCTCGACGAAGGTCGCGTCGGCCCCCGCCGCGCGCGCCGCGTCGACCCGCGCCATGGCCTCGTCCATTCCGGCCGCGGCCAGCGCGTCGGTGCGCGCGACGATGAAGAAGTCGCGGCCGCCCCGCGTGTCGACCGCGGCCCGGATCTTCTGGAGATAGGCCTCCCGGTCGACGACCTGCTTGCCCGCCATGTGCCCGCAGCGCTTCGGCCACTCCTGGTCCTCGAGGAAGCAGCCGGCGGCGCCGGCGTCGACGAGGGCGCGCACGGTGCGGACCACGTTCAGGGCGTTGCCGTAGCCGGTGTCGGCGTCGACGAGGATCGGGATGTCCACCGCGCCGCAGATGTGGCGTGCCCGCTCGACGACCTCGGTCTGGGTGAGGAGGCCGAGGTCGGGCTGGCCGATGAACGTGGCCGAAACCGCGTAGCCGGAGACGAAGGCGAGCGGGAACCCGGCCCGCTCGGCGATCTTCGCCGACAGCGTGTCGTAGACGCCGGGGAAGACGAGAGACCCGTGCTCGTCGAGGATCCGCCTGACGCGGTCGGGGCTGGGGTTGGGGTGAGTGACGGGGGTTGAACCCGCGACATCCGGAGCCACAGTCCGGCGCTCTACCACTGAGCTACACTCACCATGCGATAGCCGCGAGGCGCGCCGGCGCAGGAATGGCCGGCGCCGCCGGGGCAGGAAGCACCCTCCCTTCCATTCTATGCTCCCCGGTCGCGATCCGTCCACCGGCAGACCGAATCGAGGGTCTCCATGCCGACCGGCCGCGATCGGTCCAACGGCGGACCGGCGGCGGGTCGTACTCGAACCGTGCGTCCGGGTCCCCGGACGCGCTACGGCGGAGGATGGTCGACGGGTCGTGCTCGAACCGTGCGCCTCGCCCGTGCCCGCCGGCGGAGCGGGCCCCGGCCGACGGCGTGGTGGCGGCGCGTCTCGCGACCGGCGGCCGGCGAGCGACCGGCACCGGGTAAGATGGTAGCTGAACCTCGACTCTGCCCCGAGGCGCGCCGATGACTCATCCACTGCCGGTTCTCGAGACCGCCTGCACCGACGAGGCGCTGCGCGCGGTCCGCGTGCTCGTCGACGCCTATCGGCTCACCGCCGACTCGCGCGACGCCGACCGGATCCTGAACGGCATCCTCGACTGCGTGGCCCGGCTCGTCGACTACGACTCGGCCGCCGTGTACGTGCTGGGCGCCTCGGGCCGCCACGTGCGCCATTTCTGGTGGCGCGACGATTCGGGGGCCGTGCCCTGCCACGACGGCGCCCTCGACGAGGGCCGGCCCGTCGCGCGGGCCATCGACACGGGCGAGCCGGTGCTGCTGGACGAGAGCATGGAGCCGGCCGAGGGGGGGCCGTGCCACCGGTCCGGCCTCGTCGTCCCCCTGGTGGGGCTGCACGGGGTGCTGGGCGCCATCGAGCTCCACTCGCGGCGCGTGAAGGCCTACGACGCCCGCGCCGTCGAGATGCTGCGGCTGCTGGGCGCCCTCATCGCCGGCACCATCGAGCGGTCACGCATGCAGGAGGAGGTGCGGGCCAAGCGGCGCATCGACGCCGAGATGCTCGTGGCCCGGCAGGTGATGGAGGACCTCGTCCCGCGGGACATCCCCACCCTCGAGGGGTTCGACATCGCCGGCGTCAACGAGGCGTCGTTCGAGGTGGGCGGCGACTACTACGAGTTCATCCCGCTGCCGGAGGATCGCTGGCTCATCATCGTCGCCGACGTGGCCGGCAAGGGCATCGCCGCCGCCCTCCAGGTCGCGGCCATCCGGGCCTCGATCTATGCGCTGGTGGGGCGCGAGCTCGCGATCCGTGCGGTCATGCGCCACGCCAACCGGTTCTTCTACGACTCGGTCGACGCCGGCCGCTACGTCACCCTGTTCTACGCCGTCCTCGACGTGCCGACCCGCCAGATCATCTACGTCAACGCCGGCCACCAGCCGCCGCTCCTGGTGGGCCCCGACGGGTCCGTCGACAAGCTGTGGAGCGGCGGGGTCCCCATCGGGATGTTCGAGTCGCCGCGCTACTTCGAGGGCGGCGCCCGGCTCCGCCCCGGGGACCTGCTGGCCCTCTACACCGACGGCATCGTCGAGTCGGCCAACGCCCACGACGAGGAGTACGGCCACGACCGGCTGGCCGCGACGATGCACGGGGCGAGGGGGGAGAGCGCCGAGGCGATCTGCCGGCGCGTCATGGACGACGTGCACGGGTTCTCTTTCGGCAGCCCCGACGACCGCACGCTGCTGGTCTTGAAATCCACCTGACGGCGTCGTCGGGAGGGGCCGCCGTCCACGTCGTTCCAGGAGCCCACGTTTCACACAGGAAAGTCAACCCGGCGCCACGCAGGCCGACATGATGTCGCCGGCGAATCGGCCGGGCTGGAAGGCTCCCTGGAAGCCGGGCCGGATGGCTCGCTGGAGGGCGGTCGCCGCAGGACGTCGCGGCTGGACGTTCGACTGGCCAATACGGGCCGGCCGGTTCTCACCGGCCGGCCCGGCAGGCGTGTGAGCGTCGCGCCGCGACGCCCGACTTGCCACGCTAGTCCGCGTTGCGCGTGCCGTGGTCGTACTGCCGGTAGTGCTCGGCCAGCAGGTCGCGGCCGAAGTCGCCGGCGAAGTCGCGCCACACGCTGTGCACGTGGTTCGCGTTGCCCTGCGTGTTGTCGTACTCGATGAGGAACGTCGGCCCCTGGATGCGGTAGTAGTGGGGCTCGCGCTGGGCCTCGCCGCCCATCCAGACGAACCGGATGCCGTCGAGCCCGGCGTCCTGAATCTCGGTCAGCCGCTCGTGGGCGACGGGGCCAGGCTGGGCCGTGGCGTACTCCTGGATGATCGACCACAGGGCCGCCTGCTGGTCGGCGTCGAGGTCCTTGTGCGCGACCCCGAAGTCCTCGAGCAGGGTGACCCGCTGCTGCGCGCGGGTCAGGATGTCGCTGGGCGCCTCGTCGGAGAGCTTGGCCGCCTTGCGCTGCTCGTCGTTCAGCGACTTGAGCAGGTCGCGGGCCTGGTCCTCCTCGCTGCCCAGCACCCGCAGGCCCTGCCGCGGCCCGCCCAGCACCTCGGCCGGGTTCGAGCCGAAGAACTGCGGCGTGGCCGCGATGGCGCTGCCGTCGACGATGGTCCAGTTCTGCGAGATGTGGTGCCCCTCGTAGCGCCAGCCCCACGTGTTGCCGTCGCCCGGCTCGCCGAAGATCATGAAGAAGTAGAGGTCGGGGTCGCGGATGTCGCGGCCCTCCTGGTCGTACAGGATCTGCTCGAGCTGGCGGATGACCTCGGACTTGGTGAACCCTTCCTCGCTCAAACCCGTGCGCACCAGGTCGAGGGCGGCGGCCCGCTGCGAGCCGGTCATCATCTTCAGGGAGACGCCCTTGCGCTCGCGCGGGATGAAGTGCCAGTCGAAGCGGTCCTCGCCGTCGAAGGGGAACCGCACCGCGGCCTCCTGCTCGTCGTTCAGGGTGTCGAGGAACCGCGCCGCGGCCTCGGCCATCGCCGACGCGGGGTCGGCGGGCTGTTGAGTGAGCGTGATCGTGCCGAGCAGCACGACGAGGCAGGCGACGTTGAAGATGGTGCGAGCCATGACCTTCCTTACCCCCTTGCGCCGCCCCGCGATGCCCGAGCACGCGGCGCGCGGCGCGCAAGACCGGATTCCGAGCGAGAGCCGGAGCGTACCTCCCAGGGCGGGGGGAGTCAAGGCGGCCGGCGCACGCGGCCGGGGGGTCACGAACCGACGGCGACGGCGCCGGGTCGATCGAGGGCGTCGTCGAGGGTGGGCCGAATGTCGAGGATCCGGTAGAGGCCCGTGACCCGGAAGACGTCCGAGACGTGAGGGATGAGGCCGGCGACCCGGAAGACCTGACCCTTTGTCTTGGCGGACCTGGCGCCCAGGATGAACGCGCGCATCCCCGAGGAGGCCACGAAGAGAAGCTCGGCACAGTTCACGATCACGTTGGAGCCGGACTCGGTCAGGCGCAGGATCGACTTCTCGACCTGATGCGCGTTGCTGGAGTCGAGCCGGCCCGCGAGATCGACGACGTGGAACTCCGCCGAATCGGACGTGACGAGTCGGGTCGACAACCGGAGAGGGTCGGTCATTGCACACTGTCCCCGGGCGAAAGGGCGCCCTCCGCCGCCTCGCGCGGCGGCAGGGCCATGACGGAGCGAACCCGGTCGTAGCGCCGCTCGAACACGACGACGTTCCGGTCGCCGTCGCGGCGGTAGCGCATCTCCTGGGCGAAGGCCTGCACCAGGCAGAGCCCCAACCCCCCGACCGGGAGGTCGTCGGGATCGGATCCGCGGTCGAGGTCGGGCGTCACGAAGGAGACCGGGTCGAAGGACTCGCCCGGCCAGTCGAACACGAGCCCGACGCTGTCGCCCGAGAAGGCGACCGAGACCCGGAGCAGCGCGTCGGGGGCCGGCCGGGCGTGACGGACCACGTTGGCGACCAGCTCGTCGACGACGACGCTGAGGCCGAAGACGACCGCGCCCGGAGCGTCGTGCCAGCGCCCGACGGTCTCGATCATCGTGATCAGGGGGCCGATCTCACCGAGCCGGGCGGGAAACTGCACGGAGAACTGATCGCAGGCCAACGTGGGCGAAACGGGGCTGGCGCGGCCCGGAACGGCAGGAAACACATCCACCAGCAACACCCCAAGGGTCATGGAACCGACCGGTGCGAGCCGGCCGGCAGCGAACGCCACTCTCGAAGTATATGACGGGCCGTACGGAAAGCCCGTGGTGCGTGTTCCAGGGCGCGTGAGCCCGTACACCTGCCGGCGCCCCCCGGCGCCGGGTCGTCAGCTCGCGCACGCGCCGGCGGATGCTCTGGCCGCTGCCCCGGCCGGGACGCCCATCGTCGCCTACGGCTCCGCGGGGCGCCCAACAATTCTGCAGGAGTCCGCGCCGTTCTACGGCGCAGACTCCTGATCCTCGGCGATCTTGTACAGATGCCGGTAGCCCCGCAGGTACAGCTCGCCGTCGACGAGAGCCGGCGAGGCGTCGAAACCGTCGTCGAGGGTGTTGGCGGCGAGCACCTCGTAGCGGGGGCCGTGGCGGATGACGAGGGTGGTGCCGTCGCGGCCGGCGATGTAGACGCGACCGGCCGCCCCGACGGGCGAGGCGAAGACGTTGGGGACGCCCCGGAGGCGCTGCAGCGCGTAGTGCGCCGAGCCGGTCAGGGGGTCGAACGCCGAGAGGATGCCGTCGTTGCTCTTGAGCAGGTAGAGGGCGTCGTCGTAGAGGAGCGGCGAGGGCACGTAGGGGGTGTCGCGGTCGAGCTGCCAGACGATGGCCCCGGTGCCGGCGATGTCGCCCCGCGCGTCGGCGAGGCGGATGGCCTGCAGGTTGTTGCCGCGGTAGCCGCTGGTGACGTAGACGATGCCGCCGGCGTGGACCGGCGAGGGGATGGCGTTCATGGTGGTGCCGCGGCTGCGCCACACCGTCTCGCCGGTCTCGAGGTCGTAGGCGTAGACGTGGTCCATGGCCGGGGTGACGACCTGGGCGCGGCCGTCGTGCTCGACGACGAGGGGGGTGGCCCAGGTGTCGATCTCGTCGCGGTTCGACCGCCACCGCTCGCGGCCCGTGCTGGCGTCGAGGGCGGCGACGAACGACTGGCCGCCGATGTGGTCCCAGGCGACGACGAGGGTGTCGCCGTGGAGGGCCGGGGTCGTCCCCTCGCCGAAGGCGTTGCGCATGAACCGGGTGCCGAGGTCGGCTTCCCAAAGCAGCTCGCCGTCCAGGCTGTAGGCGTACAGCCCCCACGAGCCGAAGAACGCGTAGAGCCGCTCGCCGTCGGTCACCGCCGAGCCCGACGCGTAGGTGCCGTTGGGCTGCTGGTACCCCTCGTGCGGCACCGCCTCGCGGGCGACCCGCCGCCACGCGACGTCGCCGGTCTCGCGGTCGAACGCCATCACGACGAACTGGTGGCGGCGGATCTCGGCCGCGCCCCGTCGTCCGCCCCGGCCGCGACCCTGGCGGCCGCCCTGCGCTTCCCGCCCGGGCCGGCCCGCGCGGGCACCCCGGCCGTCCCGCCCGCCCCGGCCGTCCCGCGCCTCGGGCCGTCCCCGGGGCCCCGGCCGTCGCGCCCCCGCGGGCGCGGCCGCCGGCACGGGGTCGCCGACGGGCACCGCGGTCAGCAGGAACACCCGGTCGCCCCACACGATCGGCGACGCCGACCCGCGGCCGGGCACCTCCACCTTCCAGGCGACGTTCTCGGTCTCGCTCCACGTGAGCGGCGGGTCGGCGTGCCGGGCGACACCGGTCGCCTCCGGCCCGCGCCACTGGCCCCAGTAGCGCTCCGCGTCGGCAGGCTGCGCGTCCGCCCCCGATGTCCAAACGAAGAGAAGCGACAGGGTCGCGGTCGTCATGAAGCGGCGATGCATGCGCGTGATCTCCTGAACAGCGGGTCCCTCGGCCGTGGCGCGTGATTTCGCCGAGCAGCCGGTCCCCCGGTTTCCCCGATCCCTCCGGCCTGCCGTTCCGGCCCCGGACGCACGACTATTGTCCCCCGTACCATCCATGACACGAACATGGGGGTCGCGTTCTGCCGTTCCGCCGCGGACGTAACCGTCGTCGTCCCCCGCACCATCCATGACACGAACATGGGGGTCGCGTTCTGCCGTTCCGCCGCGGACGTAACCGTCGTCGTCCCCCGCACCATCCATGACACGAACATGCGGGTCGCGTTCTGCCGTTCCGGCCGCGGACGTACCGTCGTCGTCCCTTACGATCATGACGACGGCGCGCGGGATTCGTTGCTCCCGGCCGTCGCTCCGCTGCGGCCGGTCAGGCCGCTGCCGATGATCTCGCGTCGGGCGGGCCCCACGGTCGGGCGACCTCGCGTCCCGCCGTTACCTTCATCCGCGCGAGGGGACGATCGTACGATATGGGGCACTCATGACTGCATCGACGCCTGATCTCAGCTATCCCATCGGCCCGTTCACGCCCCCGGACCCGGTGATCCGCGACCACGTGACCGCCTGGATCGACGACATCGCGGGGCTGCCGGCCGACCTGCGGCGCACCGTCTCGGCGTTGACGGACGGCCAGCTCGACACGCCGTACCGCCCCGGCGGCTGGACGGTCCGTCAGGTCGTGCACCACCTGCCCGACAGCCACATGAACAGCCTGATCCGCTTCAAGTGGGCGCTGACCGAGGACCGGCCGGTCATCAAGGCCTACGACGAGAAGGGCTGGGCGTTGCTGCCGGACGCACGGGGCCCGATCGGCCCTTCGCTCGACCTCCTCGACGCCCTCCACCGCCGCTGGACGGGTCTCCTGGGCAGCCTGACCTGGGCCCAGCTCCAGCGCGAGTTCGTGCACCCCGAGTCGGGCGCGGTCGGGCTGGCGGTCAACGTCGGCGCCTACGCCTGGCACGGACGGCACCACCTGGCGCACGTCGAACGGTTGCTCGAACGCGAGGGCTGGGCCTGAGCAGAGGATGAGTCCTAGCGGGGGGGCGGCGGCAGGATCAAGCGCTCGACCGTCGTTAGCCGTTGCTCGACCGTCGTGACGCTCCGCTCGACTGTCGTGAGCCGCTGCTCGACTGTCGTGAGCCGCTGCTCGACCGTCGTGAGCCGCTGCTCGATCTTGGCCAAGCCGACCTCGAGAGCGTCGAGGCGGCGATCGAACGCCTCCATCGAGGCGCGCATGCCGCGCAGATCGGCGCGCATGTCCCGCATGTCGGCCCGCACGCCGCCGATGAGGGTGACCACGACCGCGATCACGGCGATGCCGGTACCGACGATGCTACCGATAATTGCTTTCGTGTCGCTAGTCACACAGGCAGCGTAGCATGGACGGTTTTGGTTCACAACCCCGGTCCCCCCGGAGTCCCTCCGGGGTGCACGTCAAGAATGTGGCGGCGCTATTGCAAGACGGGGTGCAGCCTCGTGTGCGGGCGCCGAAGCTCTTTGTTGAGCGGCGCGTTCGCGGGGTTTTGGCCGAAGCTCGCTCTCGTGAATCGGGACCCCGCAGCGCCGAGGGCCGTCATCCCTCGATCCTGACGTGCACCCGTCCCCCTGCCGAGGGCGCCACCGCCGGTCAGTACGCCACCGCCCACCCCTCGCGGCGGCGGTCGGCGCCGGCGTGGCGCCGGCCCGCGATCTGGTCGATGAGCACGGCCTGGGCGCCGCCGAACTCGGCCGTCCAGCCGCTGCGCGCGTGCACCGTGTAGCCCCGGGCGGCGAGGGCGTCGCGCACCTCCTGCGGCACCCGGTCCTCGATGGCGAGCGAGCCGTCGCCCCGCCGCCGCAGCCGCGGCGCGTCGATGGCCTCCTGCGGGCTCATGCCGAAGAGCTGCATGTTGTTGATGACCTGCACCAGGGTGTGGGTCTGCCCGTCGCCGCCGGGGGTGCCGACGGCGAGCCACGGCAGGTCGTTGTCGATGATGATGACCGGGCACAGCGTGTGGAGCGGCCGCCGCCGGGGCGCGAAGACGTTCGGATGGTCTTCCTCGAACCGGAACAGCGACCCCCGGTTGTGCAGCACGATGCCGGTGCCGGGCACCACGAGCCCGGACCCGAAGCTGGCGAACAGGCTCTGTATCAGCGAGACGACGTTGCCGTACTGGTCCACCGCGATGACGTAGACGGTGTTCGGGTGGTCCTCCGCCGCGTCGACGTGCACGGCCGGGGCGGGTCCGGCGGGGTCGATGGCGGCGGCCATTCGCCGGATGCGGGCGGGGTCGAGCAGCTCGTCGACGGAGACGCGCATGGCGGCGGGGTCGGCGAGCTCGCGGTCCCGGTCGTCGAACGCGAGCCGGATCGCCTCGGACACCGTGTGCAGGTAGTCGGCCGAGTTGTGGCCGAGGGCGGTGAGGTCGGCGTCGACCTCCTGCAGCAGGGCCAGCTCCTGGAGCAGCGTCACCCCCTGGGTGTTCGGGGGGAACGCGTGCACCTCGAGGTTCTGGTAGCGGGTGGTGATGGGCAGGGTCCACTCGGGCAGGTAGTCGGCGAGGTCGTTGGGCATGAGCAACCCGCCCTGCTCCAGCACGTAGCCCACGATCTCCCGGCCGAGGGCCCCCGTGTAGAACTCCTCCCAGCCCAGCTCCTGGATCGTCGTGAGGGTGGCCGCGAGGTTGGGGCGCGGCAGCAGGTCGCCCGCCCGCGGTGGGGCGCCGCCGGGCAGGAAGATGCGCGACGCCTCGGGATCGCGGCGCAGCTTGTCGGCGGCCCCGGCGATGTCCGCGGCGAGCGTCTCCGAGACCGGCAGCCCCGCCGTGGCGAGGTCGACGGCCGGCTGCAGGGCCTGCGATAGGGGAATCGTCCCGAAGCGGCGCAGCCCCTCGGCCCAGGCTCCGACGGTTCCGGGGACGGAGACGGAGAGGGGGCCGGTGCGGGGCATCTCCTCGAGGCCCTCCGCCTTCAACTCGTCCAGCGTCTTCGCGCTGCCCGAGCGGCCCGAGCCGTTCAGGGCGTAGGTCAGCCGGGTGGCCGAGTCCCAGTAGAGCAGGAACGTGTCGCCGCCGACCCCGTTCATGTGCGGGCGCGCGACGGCGAGCATCGCGGCCGCGGTGATCGCGGCGTCCATGGCGAGCCCGCCGTTCCGCAGCACCTGCAGGCCGGCCTCGGCCGCGAGGGGGTGGCCGGCGGTGACCGCGGCCTCGGTGCCCAGCGCGTCGCGCCCCGGCTCGGCGTCGCGGGAGAGGGGGGAGGAGCAGGCCGCCGCGGTCACGACGACGCCGGCGACGATCGCGGCGAGGACCGCCGCGGCTGGCCGCCGGGGGCGATGACGTGTGCGGTGTGCGGTCATGGCGTCCTCCCGAAATGGGTACCGTCACTTCGATTCTAGCGCCTTGCGCGGCTGATGACGCGGATGGTCCGGCCTCCGCCCGCTCGGAAGGGGGGGGCGGAGGGCCGACGTCCTCGAGGCGGCCGATGCCGGCGGACAGCGCTCCCGGCGAGAGGCCAACGGCCGTGCGCGGAGGCGCCGCCGCCGCGCCGGAGCGTCTCTGGTAGGATGGCGCGCTATGGTCGACAAACCCGACGCGTTCGACAAGCTGCCCCTGCCCGAGACCAGCCCCCGCGGGCTGATGCGGCACTTCGGCCCCGGCCTCATCCTGATGATGACGGGCATCGGCACGAGCCACCTCGTGACCGCGCCGGCGGCGGGGGGGCGGTTCGAGTACGCGCTGCTCTGGTGCATCCCCGTCGCCTACGTCTTCAAGTACTACGGTTTCGAGATGGCGTTCCGGTTCACCAACGCCACCGGGCGCAGCATGCTCGACGCCTACACCACCGCGCCGGGGAAGTGGCCGGTGTGGTACGTGCTGATCACGACCATCATCCAGAGCGCCCTGGGGCAGGCGGGCCGGCTCGCGGCGGCGGCCGCGGTGCTGTTCTTCGTCTTCTCGGAGTATCTCGGCCTCGGGCTCCCGAGCTGGCTGTACGGGCTGGGGCTCGGCGTGCTCTCCGTGGGCATCATCCTCTACGGCCGCTACGCCGCCGTCGAGCTCGCCACCAAGGTGCTGGCCGGCATCCTCTTCGTGTCGACGGTGGGCGTCTACGTCTTCAACCCGGCGCCGTTGTCGGAGATGGGGCACTTCTTCACGGTCGAGATCCCCGGCGGGTCGTGGCTCATCATCGCCGCATTCCTCGGGCTGCTGCCGACCGGCATCGACGTCTCGCTGCAAGCCTCGGAGTGGGGCAAGGCGAAACGGGTGGGCATGGGGCGCATCCGCGAGCAGCTCGAGCGCGAGGGCTACGCCCGTCCGTTCGACGCGTTCTCGTCGACCGCGGACGACCTGCGCGTCGAGATCTCGAAGCTGCCGGCCCACGCGCAGGAGTACTGCCGGCGCTGGTTCCGCATCGGCATCTGGGACTTCACGATGGGCCACGTCGTGTCGTTCATTCTCGCGGCCATCTTCCTGCTGCTGGCCGCGGTCACGCTCTATCCGGACGACGTGGCGGGCAACGAGGTGATCGGCGCGATCGCGCGCATCTTCACCGAGAACGCGGGGCCGGCGATGATGTTCGTGT
This sequence comes from Vicinamibacterales bacterium, assembly GCA_965207675.1. Classification (GTDB taxonomy): domain Bacteria; phylum Acidobacteriota; class Vicinamibacteria; order Vicinamibacterales; family UBA8438; genus JAJEEA01. Next base: position 125,830 of record CBDBMY010000008.1, on the reverse strand, counting down.
TCCTCGCCGGCGCGTTCGCGGCGACCTTCTCGACCGCCTTCAACTACTTCGACGGCTGGCCGCGGGTGGTCGCCGCGTGCTGCCGCAACCTGTTCCGGGAGACGGCCGAGCTGTCCGGGGTCGCGGCCGAGGGGGTGACGGCGGCCCACCGGGCGTCGTGGTGGTCCGAGTACAACATCTACCGCGTCACGATGTTCTACTCGCTCATCGCGGCGGTTCTGATCATGGCGGGCCTGCCGCGGCCGGTGTTCCTGGTGCTCGTGTCGTCGGCGCTCGCGTTCTTCATCGCGCCGGTCATCTTCTTTCTCAACATCTACTACTGCGTGACCGTCATCCCGAAGAACGAGAAGGGGTTCTATCCGTCGCAGCCGGTCGTCTGGTTCAGCTGGTTCAGCCTCGCCGTGTTCACCGCGCTGACCATCGTCATCATCCTGGCCCGGGTGTTCGGGGTGACCCTGTTCGGGGGGTAGGGGCCTGCACCGCAGGGCGGCACGGCCAGATGGGGTCTGCGGCGTAGAACGGTCTTGAGCGCGTTCGGACACACACAAGATGTAGCGGTCCATCGTCCATCCATGTTCCACATACGGTAGAATGTCCGGCGGTAGAGCGCCGTTGCCGGTCGAGCGCGGTGGCCCGCGATGGACTCCTCCTGCCGGGTCGGCCGGGTCGGCAGGTGGGTTGGCGAGCCGGAGCGGAACATGCAACCAGCATCGTCGGCGATTCGGAGGACCGCGACGGGGGCCGCGTGCTGGCTTGCGCTGGCGGCGGCGGCCGGGCAGCCGTTCGATGTCGACGTCACCCATCTTGCCCGCGGGGTGCAGCCCGGCGAGGCGGTGCTGGTCTCCGTCTCGTCGCCGGAGCGGCTCGCCTCGGTCGAGGGGACCATCTTCGACCGCACCGTCCATTTCCACCAGGGTGAGGACGGCTCGTGGTGGGGGCTCGTCGGCATCGACCTGATGGTCGAGCCCGGCGACCACGACCTCGTGCTGCGCATCGCCGCGGCCGACGGGTCGGCCCTGACCCGCGTCCACCGGCTGCCCGTGACCGACAAGCAGTACCCCACCCGCCGTCTCAGGGTGGAGCCGCGCTACGTCGAGCCGCCGCCCCAGGTCGCGGCCCGCATCGAGCGCGAGTTCCTGCAGCAGACAGCGATTTTCGCCACCGACACCCCGGAGCGGCTCTGGCGCGGGCCGTGGATTCGTCCCGTGCCGGGACGCGCGAACGGCCGGTTCGGCGCCCGTAGCGTGTTCAACGGCCAGCCCCGGAACCCGCACAGCGGCGCCGACTTCCTGGCCGGTGTGGGCACCCCCGTCGCCGCCCCCGCCCGCGGCCGCGTGGTCCTGGCCGGCGACACCTACTTCTCGGGCGGGTCGGTCATTCTCGACCACGGCTGGGGGCTCTACTCCTACCTGGCCCATCTCTCCCGCATCCTCGTCGAGGAGGGCGACCTGGTGGAGCAGGGCGACGTGGTCGCCCGCTCGGGCGCCACCGGGCGCGTGACCGGACCCCACCTGCACTGGACCGTGCGCATGAGCGGCGCGCGGGTCGACCCCCTGTCGGTGATCGAGATTCTGCAGGACTGACCCGCCCGCCGGCGGCCCGCGCCGCCGTCCGTTCCGTCATGCCCGGGCGAACGGATCCGGGTTGATGCCGTGGCCCGTCAGCTTCGTGAAGATGCCGTCCGTTCCGTCATGCCCCGGGCGCACGGCAGGTTGGACGCGACCCGCGCCGCCGTCCGTTTCCGTCATGCCCCCGGCGCACGGCATCCGCCGCCTGGGTGCGCTATACTGGTCGAAAGGTCAGGAATCCAGCCGATGCGCATTCTCTTCTTCATGCCGCGCCTGCGCGGCTAGCCCCCGCTCTTCCTCGACAGCACCGCCGTTCGCTCGGACCTCGGGACCGAGGCGACAGACACCGGTGTCGGGATGCTCGGCCCCCCGCATGATCGCGGCGGTGTCGGTCGTCCCCGCCCGGCGGCGTAGCTGATTCGCTTCCCGCTCATTCGGCTCGTGGTGCCCGTCGCCGGTCGGCGCGGCGTTCTCGTGATCTCTCGTGTCTCTCCGTGGTGTTCCCGATGTCGCTCTCCAATACTCTGTCCAACGGCCGGCCGACGCCGGCGGCGCCCGGCGCGAGCCTGTGGCGCGACGTGCGCGACGCGGTCCGTTCCGCGCCCCGCGACTACACCAGCGGCAGCCTCGGGCGCGCCGTGCTGCTGCTGGCCGTCCCCATGGTCCTCGAGATGGGGATGCAGTCGGTGTTCTCGGTCGTCGACGTCTACTTCGTCGGCCGCCTCGGCCCCGAGGCGGTGGCCATTCTCGGCCTGTCGGACTCGCTGATCGCGCTCGTGTTCGCGGTCTCGATCGGCCTCGCCATGGGCGCGGCGGCGATGGTGGCGCGGCGCATCGGCGAGGGGAAGCCCGAGCGCGCGTCGGCCGCGGCGGTGCAGGCCATCGCCTGCGGGTGCGTGGTGTCGGCGGTGCTGGGCGTCGGCGGGGTGGTCTGGGCGTCGGACCTGCTGGCGCTGCTCGGCGCCGCCCCCGAGGTGGCCGCGAACGGCCGGACGTTCACCGCCATCATGCTCGGCGGGTGCGTCACCGTGACCCTGCTCTTCATGATCAACGGCATCTTCCGCGGCGCCGGCGACCCGGTGCTGGCGATGCGGGCGCTGTGGCTGGCCAACCTCGTGAACATCGTGCTCGACCCGATCCTGATCTTCGGTCTGGGACCGGTGCCCGCGTTCGGCCTCGAAGGGGCGGCCATCGCCACCACGGTGGGGCGCGGCCTCGGCGTCGCCTACCAGCTTCGCGTCCTCACCAGCGGGAACGGCCGGGTGGCGGTCGACTGGCGGCGGGCGCGCCTCGAGCTCGAGACCCTGCTGCGCCTGCTGCGGGTCAGCGGCATCGGCATCTTGCAGTACCTGGTGGGCACCGCGAGCTTCGTCGGCCTCATCCGCATCCTCGCCCCGTTCGGCGACACGGTGCTGGCCGGCTACACGGTGGCCGTCCGCATCATCATCTTCGTGCTGCTGCCGGCGTGGGGCGTCGGCAACGCGGCGGCGACCCTCGTGGGGCAGAACCTCGGGGCGGGCCGGCCCGACCGGGCCGAGCGCGCGGTCTGGTTCACGGCGCGGGTGAACACGGTGTTCCTGGGCCTCGTCGGCCTCGTCTTCGTCGTCTTCGCCCGGCCCATCGTGGGGCTGCTGGCGGCCGACGCCGAGGTCGCGGCGGTCGCCGCCGCCTGCCTGCGCATCGTCGCCGCCAGCTACGTATTCTGGGGCTTCGGCCTCGTCACCGTCGTCGCGTTCAACGGGGCCGGCGACACCACCACGCCGACCTGGATCAACTTCTTCGTCTACTGGGTGGTGCAGTTGCCGCTGGCGTGGACGCTGGCGGGGCCGGCCGGGGTCGGCCCCCCGGGGGTGTTCGCGACGGTGGCCGTCTGCCAGACCCTGATGGCTTTGGTGGGCGTGCTCGCGTTCCGGCGCGGGACGTGGAAGACGCGGGTGCTGTAGGGAGCGCGACGGTGGACGCGGCCGAGCTATGTGATTACGGTGATTACGGTATGATGCGTCGAGGGGGATCCAGACGATGGGGAACGCGACCGCCGTCCGCGAACTGAAGCTCATCGACATCGGCAATTCCAGAGGTATCCGCCTTCCCAAGGTGATGCTGAAGAAGTACGGCTGGAGCGACTCGCTCGTCGTCGAGGAAACGGACGATGGCGTCTTCCTGCGCGGGGCCGCCGACACGCTCTCCTGGGAGGACACCTATCGGGCGATGGCGGCCGAGGGCGAGGACTGGAGCGATCTGGATGCGGCGGTCGCCGACGGCCTCGACTGATGGCCGTCTTCCCTCAGAGATACGCCCTCTACATGGCCGATCTCGATCCCGCCGTCGGCGGCGAGATCCGCAAGGTTCGGCCGGTCGTGGTCGTCAGCCGGGACGAGATGAACCGGTTCCTGGACACGATCGTCGTGTGCCCGCTGACGTCCGTCCTCCACCCGCGATGGCGTGGCCGGCTGCAGGTACGGTGCGCCGGCAAGGACGCCGAGATCGCGGTGGATCAGATACGGACCATCAGCAAACGGAGGCTGCGGCAGCGACTCGACCGGCTCCCGGCCGCCGACTGCGCCCAACTGCGCCGCCTCGTGACGGAGATGTACGGGGAGTAGCGACGACCGGCGGATGAAGAACCGGGGACACTGGCCGACGAATGAGAGGGAGCAACCGCCCGTGATTCTGCTGACCGGCGCCACCGGGTGCATCGGCGGGCGGCTGCTCGCGGCACTCGAAGCCCGCGGCCACGTTGTGCGCTGCATGACGCGCCGGCCGGCGGCGCTCGCGGGCCGGGTGGGCACGGGGACCGAAGCCGTCCACGGCGACTGCCTGGACCCGGCCTCGCTGCAGGGGCCGCTTGCCGGTATCGACACCGCCTACTACCTAGTCCACTCGATGGGGGGCGGCGCCGACTTCGAGGCGCAGGACCGCGCCGCGGCGCGCAACTTCGGGGCGGCGGCGCGGGCCGCGGGGGTGCGGCGCATCGTGTACGTCGGCGGCCTCGGGGCCGAGGCGGGGTTGTCGCGGCATCTGCGCAGCCGGCACGAGACCGGCGAGGTGCTGCGCGAGGCGGGGGTGCCCGTCGTCGAGCTGCGGAGCGGCATCGTGCTCGGGCCCGGCAGCCTCTCGTTCGAGCTGATCCGGGCCCTCGTCGAGCGGCTCCCGGTGATGATCTGCCCGTCGTGGGTCCGCACCCCCACCCAGCCCATCGCCCTCGCCGACCTCGTCGCGTATCTCGTGGCGGTGCTCGACCTGCCGCCCGGCGAGAGCCGCGTCTACGAGGTCGGCGGGGCCGACGTGGTGTCGTACGCCGACATCATGCGCGAGTACGCCCGGCAGCGGGGGCTCCGCCGCTGGCTGATTCCGGTGCCGCTGCTGACGCCGCACCTGTCGAGCCTGTGGCTGGGGCTGACCACCCCGGTCTACGCCCGCGTCGGCCGCGAGCTCGTCGACGGGCTGCGCACCGCCACCGTCGCGAGCGACGACGCCGCGCGCACGCGTTCCCCGTCCGCCCCCTCGGGCTGCGGCAGGCGATTGCGCGGGCGCTGGAGGAGGAGGACGAGGCGCTCGCGGCCACCCGCTGGTCGGACGCGGCGGCCTGTCGGCGGGGCGTTCGGCTGCGGTGGGGCGGCGCCCGCGTCGGCAACCGGCTGGTCCACTCGTGCGCGGTCGACGTGCCCCAGGCGCCGTCCGCCGCCTTCGCGCCCATCCGTCGCATCGGCGGCGACAACGGCTGGTACTACGGCGACTGGCTGTGGCGGCTGCGCGGCCTCGTCGACCGGCTGCTCGGCGGGGTGGGCATGAGCCGCGGCGGCGCGACGCCGAGCACCTCGCCGCGGGCGACGTCCTCGACTGCTGGCGGGTCGAGGCCTGCGAGCCGGACGCCCGGCTGCGGCTCGCGGCGGAGATGAAGCTGCCGGGCCGCGCCTGGCTGCAGTTCGACGTCACGCCGCGCGACGGGGGAGGGGCGACGGTGCGCCAGACCGCGGTGTTCGACGCGGCCGGCCTCGCGGGCCGCGCCTACTGGCACGCCCTGTATCCGGTTCACGTCCTCCTGTTCCGCGGGCTTCTGCGCAGCATCGCCCGCCGTGCGGCGGGGGACGGCTTGGTTTCATGAGATGCCAACTCTCATGCGTATTCGATGGACATGGTGCCGTTCTGGTCGATGCGGGGCGGATGAGCAGGACCGGGAGGCCGAAGGAGAGACGTCCGAGAGGTCTTGCGAACGGGCGCCGGTCCCCTGCCGGCGGCTGATCCGGCGCCCCAGGGGATGGAGACAGAGAGCCGGGCAGGGCGGCCGAAGGCGGTAACCCTCCTGCGGTGCGCGATCTCGGTCGCGGCCTTGGGAGAGCATGGAGCAGAAGACGCGGAGGCGGCGGCGAGTTTCTCGCCGATGCCTGACACGCTGCGCGAGCGCATGAGAAGTCGGAGAAGACGCGGTGGCGAGGGAGGAACCGGTCTCATCGTGCACGAAAAGCTAAAATACGTGCAGCACGAAAAGCTAACGAGAGTACATCGGAATGGCTCCGCCGTCGGAGAAGCTGGCCGGTTCGCTGGACGCCCTGCGCTCTCTCCATGAACGCGGCGTCATCGCCGTGCGCGCCGGCGATCTCGCGCGGTCGCATCGCGAGCGGCTCGTTCGGCACGGGTTCCTGCTGCCGGTCATGAAGGGGTGGTACGTCGCCGGCTCGCCGGGGCGGAGCGCCGGTGACAGCACCGCGTGGTACGCGTCGTTCTGGCCCTTCTGCGCCGGCTACCTGCGCGCGCGCTTCGGCGCGGCGTGGTGTCTGTCGCCCGAGCAGTCACTCGCGTTGCACGCCGGCAATCGGACCGTGCCGGGGCAGCTCCTCGTCCGGGCGCCGCGGGGGCGCAACCGGGTCACCCCGCTGCTGCACGGGACGTCGCTGCTGGAAGTGCGCGCGGCGATGCCCGGTGCCCAGGACGTCGTGGAAGTCGAGGGCCTGCGCGCGTTCGCTCCGGTCGCCGCGCTGGTCGCCTGCCCGGCCCGGTTCTTCCATCAGCATCCGGTCGATGCGCGGGTGGCCCTCGCCCTCGTGCGTGACGCGTCCGACCTGTTGCCCCGCCTGCTGGCCGGCGGTCACGGCGCGGCGGCCGGCCGGCTGGCCGGTGCCCTCCGCGACGTCGGACGGGACCGGATCGCGAACGAGATCGTCGAGACGATGCGGACGGCCGACTTCGGCGTCCGCGAGTCCAACCCCTTCGCCACCCCGCCACCCGCCTGGCCGGTTCGCGGCGGCGCCTCCCCGTTGGTTCAGCGCCTGCGCCTGATCTGGGACGCCATGCGAGGCCCCGTTCTCGACCGCTTCCCCCGCCCGCCCGGCCGCCCTACCGGGGGCGACGTCCTGCTCGCCAGGATCGACGACGTCTACGTGACCGATGCGTATCACTCGCTCTCCATCGAGGGCTACCGCGTCAGCCCGACCCTGATCGCCCGTGTGCGCAGCGGCGACTGGAACCCGGACCGACACCCGGCCGACCGGGGCCATCGCGACGCCCTCGCCGCCCGCGGCTACTGGCAGGCCTACCAGGCGGTGCGCAACAGCGTCCGGCGCGCCGCCGCGGGCGAGCCGCCCGGCGCCGTCGCGGAAGCCGACCACCGGGCCTGGTACCGGGAGCTGTTCGCGCCGAGCGTCGCCGCCGGCCTCGCCCGCCCGGCCGACCTCGCGGGCTACCGCAACGCGCCGGTCTACATCCAGCGGTCGATGCACGTGCCGCCGAGCCCGTCGGGCGTACGAGACGCGATTCCGGCGCTCTTCGAGCTGCTGCGCGACGAGCCGGACCCCGCCGTGCGCGTCGTGCTCGGGCACTTCCTGTTCGTCTACCTCCACCCCTACCCGGACGGCAACGGCCGCATCGGCCGGTTCCTGATGAACCTCATGCTGACGGCCGCCGGTTATCCCTGGACCGTCATCCCGGTCGAGCGCCGCGACACCTACATGGCCGCGCTCGAGGCGGCGAGCGTCGGCCAGGACATCGGCCCGTTCGCCGACTTCCTGGCCGGGCTGGTGGAAGGCCAGGGCCGAGGAGAGGATACGGGGTAGCCGCTCGAACCGCGGCGCCTCTGCTACTTGACGCGCTGGACCCGACTCGCGTCCTGCCGTTCGGCGGGAGGGGACCGAGACGCTGCAACCCGTTGCCGATGACGGGCTGGACCCGACTCGCGTCCTGCCGTTCGGTGGAGCGGGCCGAGACGCTGCGACCTGTTGCTGATGATGGGCTGGGCTCGACTCGCGTCCTGCCGTTCGGTGGGGGGAGCCGTGGCGCTGCGACCCGTTGCGGTATTAGATCCATGAAAAATGCTACGCGATGTGAGTATTATCATGGATAGATGGCGAGCCACCTGGTGCCCCGCGTGGCGCTGAAACTGGTCACGCAAGCGCTCCGGCGCTCGCCCGTCGTCGCCATCGTCGGGCCGCGCCAGTGCGGCAAGACCACGCTGGCCCGGCAACTCGTGCCGGCCGGCTCGGCCAACTACTTCGACCTCGAAGACCCCGTCAGCCTGGCCCGGCTGGACCAGCGGCTCGTCGCGCTTCGCGACCTCACCGGCACCGTCGTCATCGACGAGGTGCAGCACCGGCCCGATCTGTTTCCGGTCCTGCGGGTGCTGGCCGACCGCGACGACGACCCCGCGCGGTTCCTCGTGCTCGGCAGCGCCGGCCCGACCTGCTGCGGCAGAGCGCCGAGTCGCTGGCCGGGCGCATCGAGTACATCGAGCTCACCGGCTTCCAGGTGGCCGAGGTCGGCCCGGCCGAGATGGGGCGGCTGTGGGTCCGCGGCGGGTTCCCGCGGTCGTTTCTGGCCGACACCGACGCCGACAGCGCGGCGTGGCGGAAGGCGTTCGTCCGCACGTTCGTCGAACGCGACCTGCCCCAGTTCGGCGCCGATCTCGGCGCACCGGTGCTGCACCGGTTCCTGGCCATGCTCGCGCACGGTCACGGCCAGATTCTCAACGTCGCCGAGCTGTCGACCGCCCTCGGCGTCGCGCAGGCGACCGTCCGGCGCTACCTCGACCTGCTGGAGCACCTCTTCCTCGTCCGACAGCTGCGCCCGTGGCACGAGAACCTGCGCAAGCGGCAGGTCAAGCGCCCCAAGGTCTACCTGCGCGACTCGGGCGTCTACCACCACCTGGTCGGCGTCGGCACGATGGACGCGCTGCAGATGCACCCGCGCATCGGCGCGTCGTGGGAGGGATTCGTCATCGAGAAGGTGGTCGCCGAGGCGGCGCCCGACGAGGTCTGGTTCTGGGCGACCCACAACGGCGCCGAGCTCGACCTGCTGCTGATGACGGGGGGCCGGCGGGTCGGCGTCGAGGTCAAGCGCGTGGATGCGCCGCGGCGGACGCGATCGATGGCGGTCGCCCTGGACGACCTGCGGCTGGATGCGCTCTACGTCGTGTACCCGGGGGACGTCCGTACGCTATCGACGACCGGATCACGGCGCTGCCGGCGTCGGCGCGGTTCCCGGCGTTGGAGACGGGCGTGGCCGCCACCGCCTGATCGCCCCTTCGGGGGCGGATGGAGCCGGCGGAGCCGCGCCACTGCTCGTCAGCGTCCGCCGCCGCGGCTCGCTCAGCGCCCGCGGCGGCTCCGCCCGGATCTGCCGCGTCGCGAGTTTCTCCAGATTGACCCGCGCCAGACCGACCAGCCCGTACCAGGTTGTTCGACGGCAGGTCCGCGTCCGCAGCCTGTGCATGCGCCGCCGACGCCCTCAGTCGCCCGACCCGTCGTCGCGCCGGACTCGGCGAGGGCGTGGCCGCGGCTCGACACGATGAGCCGGCGCCTTCAGTCGCTCGACCCGTCGTCGCGGCGGACTCGGGCGAGCAGGTCCGACGCCGTCGCACACTCGATGATCCAGTCGCCGGCCCGCCCCAGCCGCTCCGGGTCGCTGACGCCGGTCAGCGCCGCCGCCAGCCCCTCGGCGGCAGCGGCGTCGAACTTCCGGGCCGCCTGACGGCAGAGCAGCGCCCGCTCCTCGTCGCGGCCCTGTTCGATGCCCTGGGCGATGCCCTGCTCGAGCCATTCACGGGTCCATTCCCGCACGGTCTCTCTCAGCATCGTCTGCGTCTCCTGCAACTGCGCCAGCGCGTCCCCGCCGCCCGGCGGCAGCCGGCCGGCCCCCCGCAGCTCCGAGCGGAACCACGCCATGAACGCCCGCGCCAAATGCTCGTCCCCCGCCGCCCGCAACAGGTCCTTCAGAGCCAGCAGCGCTTCGTCGAGGCCCGGAGCGTCGCGAGTCTTCTCCAGACCGATCAGCGCCGACACCAAGTTGTCGGCCGGCAGGTCCGCGTCCGGCACGCGCGCCCCGTCCAGAACATAGTATCGCTGCGACGGCTGGTACGGCGCCAGCACCCCGTCTCCCGCCGCAATCAGCGCCGTCATCTCCACCGGCGCCGTCCAGCGTCGCCGGCCGTTGTAGAGCACGACGGGCAGCACCGGCGGCAGCGCGCCGTGCTCGTGCAGCGCGCCGTCGGCGATCACGCGCTGATAGAGCAGCGCGGTGTAGGCCAGCATGCGCACCGCCATCGTCCGGTCCACGCCGGCCTGGAACTCCAGGAGCAGCAGCAGGTAGAGCCAGCGCTCGTCCCGGAAGCGGATGCGCCAGACCAGGTCGCCGTGGCGCTGCCGGAGGTCTTCGCCGACGAACGCGGCGGGTACGGGGGCGAGCGAGTCGAAGTCGAGCGCGTCGCTCCAGCCGCGGGCGGCGAAGCCGTCGAGCAGGTCGCGGACCATGCGCGGGCGCGAGAACAGCAGCTTGTAGGCGGGGTCGTGCATGCTTGCTCCTGGTGGCATCCTCGTCAGGGGTCCGCGGCGGGCGGGACCTACGGCGCTCCCGCCGGATTGCGGAGGCCGGCAGCCCGCTGACGGGTGTTCAGGAGCAACAACAGGGCCAACGCGGGGACGGGCCGATGCAGGGGGAAACGAGCCTCGGCGAGCGGCCGAAGGGGCAGAAACTGCAACGCGCGGGCCGCGCGAAGGTGGCGCGGACGACAGCACGCGGGGCCGGCGCCCCGCGGCCGGGGGGCGGTCGGAGAAGCGATAGAATCGTGCGCGGCGGCCGATGACCAGACGCAGACTGCCGCTCGGCCAGACCTTCCGGAAGATCCGGGAGGACGACTGCTACTACGTCGACAAGACCGCCTACGCGCGGCGGCTGATCGACGGAGGCACCCACTACTTCCTCTCGCGCCCCAGGCGCTTCGGCAAGAGCCTGTTCGTCGACACGCTGAAGGAGCTGTTCGAGGGTGACGAGGCGCTCTTCCGTGGGCTGGCCGTCCATGATCGATGGGACTGGTCGGTGCGCCATCCCGTGTTGCGGCTGAGCTTCGGCGGCGGTCTCTTTCGGAAACCGGACGGACTGCACGCCAACGTGATGGCGCAGCTCGACGCCGTCGAGCGTGACGCTGGCGTGGCATCCCCCCATTTGGCCGCGCCGGACCGCCTTGGGGCCCTGCTGGCGGCGTTGCATGGGCACACCGGCCGGCGCGTCGTGGTGCTGGTGGACGAGTACGACAAGCCCATCCTCGACGCGCTCGACGTGCCGGAAGTGGCGCGCGCCAACCGCGACTTCCTGCGCGGACTGTACGCGACCATCAAGGACAGCGACGCCCACGTGCGGTTCACTTTCCTCACCGGCGTCAGCAGGAGCCTCAGCGGGGGTGCGCGAGGGGGGACCCCTCGCAGGAAACAGCCTCCAAGGTCAGCCTGTTCTCGGGCCTCAACAACCTGACGGATATCACCCTCGAGCCTGAGTACTCGGCCATCTGCGGCTACACCGACCGGGACCTCGACACCGTGTTCGCGCCCGAGCTGCCGGGGCTCGACCGGCAGGCCGTGCGCGACTGGTACAATGGCTACAGCTGGCTCGGCCCCGAGCGCGTCTACAACCCCTACGACATCCTGCTGCTCTTCCGGCGCCGCAAGTTCGGCGCGTACTGGTTCGAGACGGGCACGCCGACGTTCCTGGTCGACACGCTGTTCGCGCGCCGGGTGAGCTCGCTGGCCCTGGACGGCATGGTGGCCGGCGGCGACCTGCTGTCGGCGTTCGACGTGGACGACATGGCGACCGAGGCGCTGCTCTTCCAGACCGGCTACCTGACCGTCAAGGGGGAGGAGGACCTGGGCGGCGAACCGGTGTACCGATTGGGCTATCCGAACCGGGAGGTGCGACAGAGCCTCAACCGGAGGCTGCTGTGGCGTCTGGTAGGCGACTCTTCGCGCGGGACCGAGAATCGGGTCCGGCTCTACCGGCTTCTGGAGGCCCACGACGTGGAGGGGCTCAGGTCGCTGTTCCACGCCTTCTTCGCCGGCATTCCGCACGAGTGGTACACGAACAACGACATCGCCCGCTACGAGGGGTACTACGCCAGCGTCTTCTACTCGTACTTCGCGGCGCTGCGGCTGGACGTCACGGTGGAGGACAGCAGCAGCCACGGGCGGGTGGACATGGCCGTGCGCTGCGCCGGCCACGTGTACCTGTTCGAGTTCAAGGTGGTGGAGCTGGCCCCCGAGGGGGCGGCGATGGTCCAGTTGAAGGCGAGGGGGTACGCCGACAAGTACCGCGACCTCGGCGAGCCGATACACCTCATCGGGGTGGAGTTCAGCCGTGAGACGCGCAACATCGTGGCGTTCGACGTGGAACGGGCGTAGGGGGGCGGTACGCGCAGGAGTGGTACGCAGGGGTTCGGTACCCATGTGCACCGATCGCACCGGGGACGCCTGCATGACCGGTCCGTCGGCGGCGGCGCGGGGCCGCGGGCGGGTACAATGCGGACCGACCGCGAGCGGCGGACGAGCCCGCCCGGCGCCCGGGGTCGGTGACGACCGCCGGGCGGTCACGATGCGAGCCGGGGCGCGGACGCCCGGGCGACCTGCAGGAGGACGACCGAGATGAGCCCGACCTCTTCGCGCGGCATGTGGAGCTCCCGAGCCGGCTTCATCCTGGCGGCGGCCGGGTCGGCCGTCGGGCTCGGCAACGTCTGGGGGTTCCCCACCCAGGTCGGGCAGGGGGGCGGCGCCACGTTCGTGGTCATCTACCTGGCGTGCATCTTCCTGATCTGCGCGCCGATCATGGCCGGCGAGATCGCCATCGGCCGCCGCACGGGGCTGAGCCCGGTGGGCGCGTTCGACGCCCTCGTGCCCGGCCGCCGGTGGTGGCTGCTCGGGGCGCTCGGGGTGCTGGCCGGCGTCGGCATCCTCTCGTTCTACTCGGTCATCGCGGGCTGGGCCGTCGCCTACATCTGGTTCGCGGCGACGGGGGCGGTGAGCGGCAGCCCCGACGACATCGGTCGCTTCTTCGCCGAGTTCACCGGGAACGGCTTCGTCAGCGCGTTCCTGGCCTTCCTCGTCATCGGCGTCACCGCCGCGGTGCTGCTCGGCGGGGTCCGCGCCGGCATCGAGCGGGTGACGAAGCTGCTCATGCCGCTGCTCGTCCTGCTGCTCGTGGCGCTGGCGATTCGGGCCGTCACCCTGCCCGGGGCGGGGGAGGGGCTGGCCTACTACCTGCGCCCCGACCTGAGCCGGCTCGCCGACGTTACGGTCTTCACGTCGGCCCTCGGGCAGGCGTTCTTCTCGCTGAGCCTCGGCATGGGCTGCATCCTCACCTACGGGAGCTACCTCAGCCGCCAGGACGGCATCGCCTCCTCGGCGCTGTGGATCGTCGCCCTCGACACGTCGATCGCACTCCTCGCCGGGTTCATCATCTTTCCGGTCGGGTTCTCCATCGCCGGTTTCGACCCCACCACCAGCGGACCGGGGCTCATCTTCACGGTGCTGCCGCGGCTCTTTGCCGAGATGCCCGGCGGCCCCCTGTTCGGCGGGACGTTCTTCCTGCTGCTCAGCGTCGCCGCCCTCACGTCGACCATCTCGCTCCTCGAGGTCCCGGTGTCGCACTGCGTCGACGCCCTTGGGTGGTCGCGGGCGAAGGCGGTCGGCGCCGTCACCGCCGCCATCTCGGTGCTCGCCATTCCGTCGGCCCTCGGCAACGGCGCAGTCGGTTTCTTCACCAGCTTGCCGGGTCTCGGCATGGGGTTCCTCGACCTGATGGTGACGGTCTGGAACGAGGTCGCCCTGCCCGTCGGCGGCTTCCTCACCGCGTTCTTCATCGGCCGCATCTGGGGCGTGGACCGCGCCCTCGAGGAGCTGCGGGTGGAGGGGCGCTGGATGCCGGTGCCCGAGCTGTGGTCGTTCCTGATTCGCTGGGTGTGCCCGGCCGGCATCGGCCTGATCCTCGTCGCCGCGCTGGCAGCGCTGTTCTGAGCCCGCCATGACCATGCCGCGTAGCCAGGCTCTCGTCGTCGGTGGAATTCAGCATCTAGTGGCGCTGTTCTGAGCCCGCCATGACCATGCCGGGGGCTGTTGCGTGACGCGGAGCTTCCGTCCGGGCAGCGTGTCGGCTTGACGGGCGCATCGTGACCGGTGGCGGTCGGGGGCTTGTCCATCTGGAGACGGAGGGCCACGCGCGCGCGGCGCGGCTACGGTTGCCAACACTCCGCCGAAGCCCGCGGATTTTGGCCAGAGATTCCGACGACCGACGACAGGGCGGCATGACCGACGAAGAACTCCGGGAATGGCGCAATCGCGAGGCTCGGCGCCGTGTCGAGGAAGAGGGCGTCAGGGTCGAGCTGCTGGCGCCGGCCTCCGCCTTCAGCGACGCCTACGCCCCGGAACACCCGGAGGTCAAGGGGGGACGCGGACCGAACTCGTCCACGGTCAGGGGCCTGCTCGCAGGCGGCTGCTGTGGTTGGGGCCGCCCGCCCGACGCGGCGGAGCTCTACGACGCGATGCGGCCCCGGCGGCCGACGCCCCGGCAACTGGCCGTCGCGGGCGCGTTCATCGGCGAGGCCGGAATCGATGACATCCTGATGGCGTACCTCGAGGGCGCGTTTACCTGGCGGCAGCTCGCCGCGATGCTCCACTGGCTCGGAATGGAGACCAGCGAGCTCAGCCCCTACCTCAATCGGTGGACCGACGGTTCGGGAACGCCGCCCGCCGCCGGCCGGACGGACGACGCAGGCGCGGGGCGGGGATGAAGCTGTCGAAAGCGGCCGCCGACACGTGGAAGGCCCACCGCGCAGCGCTCCACCGCATCGCCGGCGACGAAGCCGAACCGAGCCGCCTGCTCCTGGGCGGGGGCACGATTCTGAACGCGCGGTGGGGCCACCGCGAGAGCGTCGAGATGCGCGCGCCGCCGGCGAAGTCGGCCGGGCGGCCGAAGCCCTCCAGCGCCAGCCGCCATTCCTTCACGGCGCCCGGCTCGGCGTCGACTGCTTCCGATCGTTGTTTCGGGGCCAGCCAGAGTCGGGTGATGCGGTCGAGCCGGGCCTGGACCTCCCGGTTCATGCCACCGGCGACGAACACGGACACGTGATCGATCCAGCCGTCGCCGTCGGCGTCCTCGGGCAGCCAGAACGCATGCCGGTGCGACGGGTCCTTCAGCGGCTTGCCGTCGGCGCCGCGGCCGGAGATCTCCCACGGCGCCAGCGGCCGGCGGTTACCGGTCTCGTCGGTCTGCCAACCAACCCGCGCGAGGGCGGCCCGCCGCATCAGCTCGCCAACCCGCACGGCGTCCTCGATGCGGGGCAACGGCCGGCCGGCGAGCAGGAAGCGGGCGACGGTGGGCAGATCGCGCGCGGCTCGGGCGGGGCGGCGCCCGGCGGCGCGGGCGGCGACGCCCGGAGCGGCCTCCGGCGCGCGCGCATAGACCACCTCGCGGGCCGCGGGGGGGCGGCTCCAGCCCCGGTCCTGTAGTCGGCGGTGTCGAGCGCGAGCGCGTCCACGAGACGTTCGGGCAGCGTGTGCGCCTGCCGCCGCTCGCTCTTCAGCGCCTTGTCCAGTTTTGTCTCAATCGTGCGCTCGGTGGGAGGACGCCCGGCAGTGTCGAGCAACCGCTGACGCATGTCGTCCATGATTCGCTTCCGCTCTGCCGCGTAGGCCGCGGGTGTGCGCGGCGCCAGCAGCCGCACGGGATCTCCTGCCGGGCTGCCGTCGAGCGGCGGTCGCGACCGGGTCTCCGCACCGCTGGGCGACGCGCTCCGCGCGAGTTCTTCCGACGGGGTCCCGTCGAGCGGCCGGCAGTTCGGGGCGCCGCCCCACTCGGCGAGCGCTTCGCACTCCGTCCAGCTCTCGGCCCAGCCGAGGTAGCCGACGGCGCCGGCGAGATGGGAGGCGAACGCGAGGGCCTCGGCCTCCAGCGTCACGTGCGGACGTCCTCCTCGACGAGATCGGGCATCCGCGGGGTACGCCCTGGGTTACGCCCCCGCGGTCGCATTGAAGCAAGGTCAACTCGCCTGCCATGCCGAGTGGCTGAGCATCCGCGGGGTTACGCCCCGGGTACGCCAGCATCATTCCTCCGCGGCAGCGCGATCAATTGTTGCGTGACAGGCTATCCCCAGGATTTGCTCCGCGACCTCGTTTTGCAGCCGAGTTTCCGCCAAGTCTTCCACCGAAACCAGCCGGTGATCAACGACAATCGTCCCGACAGCGTGCCTTCATGATCGTGAATCCCGCGGCGAACTGGGCCGGCTGACTGGAGCTCTTGGAATCGAGCATCAGCGGCGCCCGCGCTCCAGGTGCTTCAGCGCTTCGCGCCGACTGAGGGCGGAAAGGCCGCCGCGCGCGGCGATGAGCTCGGTCACCCACTCTGGATCGGTCTTCGAGAACTCACGCAGCGCCCAGCCGATGCTCTTGCGCAGGAAGAACTCCCGCTCGCCGATGGAGGGCTCGATGACGTCGGCCAGCAGCTTCCTGTCCGTCGCCTGCTTGCGGCGCAGTTGCGCCAGCATCGCCGTGCGGCGCTTCCACACGTTGTCGGACCGCGCCCATCGGCGCAGCAGCGTCTTCGTCGGTCGCGGGTGGGCGGCCACCATCGTGCCCATGGCGCGCCCGGCGATCGCGTCGACGTAGTCCCACCAGGCGCCGGTGACGACGAGCTCCTCGATCAGCGGAACGCGCCGCGGTTCGATCCAGCGCGAGCAGCGCGGCAGGTTCAGGAGCTCGATTGCCGCGTAGCGCTCCTCGCGAAACGCGGCCTGACGCCACAAGGCCAGGATGGCCGCCTCCCACGCGTCCGCGCCAGGCAGCGGATGGGCCCTGAACGTCGACGCCGCGATCCGCCGGCATTGCGGGACGACCACGCCGAGGAACGGCATTCTCCGACTTCATGTACGCCTGCTGCTGCGGTGCTCTGTCGGGGTCGGCGGCGGTGCGCAGCGCGGCGCCGATGGCGTTACGGATGTCCGTTGCGGTCGGCATGAGCGAGTCGGTCGAACTGTGGCGATCGGGAACGCCGGGCAGGCGTGGGAATCGCGACGAGGTCGGCGCGAGCCCGCGCACCTGGCGGAGAGCGGCAAGAAGGCCGATCGCGGGCGTGTTGGAGTATGGTGGACGGCATGATCGGACACTTGTCGCTCGACATGGTGTTGGTTGCCGGCCTCGGGGCGGGAGCCGTCTTGTCGTGGCTGGCCGGTGCGCTCGGGCGGCGGAGATACCTGGGTGGCGGCCGGCCGTGCGGGGACCCTGGTCGCGTGTCCGGGGGCGCTCCGAATCGGTGGTAAGAACCGACCCTGGTTATCCGCTTGGCGCGCAGGCCGCCGTCACCGCGACACGGTCGACCGCGGTTCAGTGAGCCGTTCGGCGGGTCGGGGCCGGCCGGTGCCATCGGGAGCGAGGCCGGAATCGAATTGGTGCGGAAGGGGGGATTTGAACCCCCATGAGCCATTGGCTCGCTAGCCCCTCAAGCTAGTGCGTCTGCCAGTTCCGCCACTTCCGCATCGGGTGGGTGCGACCGTTCTGCGCCGCCGGTGATCTTCGCGCTACTGAGGCTCTTCCGCGTCGGCCGGCTCCTCGGCGTCGGCGTCGGGCTCCGCCGCGACGTCCTCTGCGAGCGCGGCCGGGGCGGCGCCGTCGGCCGGGGCCGACAACGGCGCCTGCGGCTGGAAGCCGGGGCCGTCCACGCCGCTCAGCAGCGACGACTCGCCGCGCTGGCCCATGATGGCGAGGGTCATCGACCCGACCATGAACAGGGCGCCGAGCACGGTGGTGGCGCGCGTCAGCACGGTTGCGCTCGAGCGGGCGCCGAACGCGGCGTCGCTGCCGCTGCCGCCGAACGCGGCCTGCAGCCCGCCGCCCTTGCCCTGCTGCATCAGCACGACGACGACCAGGAACAGGCAGACGAACACGTGCACGGCGGTGAGGAGAATGCTCAGCATCGTCCCTCCATTATACGGCTATTTGGGCGGGCGGCTGGCCCCCACGATTTCGGCGAAGGCGGCGGGGTCGAGGCCGGCCCCCCCGACGAGGGCGCCGTCGACGTCGGGCTGCGCCATCAGGGCGGCGGCGTTGCCGGGCTTGACGCTGCCGCCGTAGATGATGCGGCAGGCGTCGGCCGCGTCGCCGCCGAACTGGTCGGCGAGCCGTGCGCGGATGCGGCGGTGGGCGGCGTCGGCCTGGCCGGTCGTCGCGACGCGGCCGGTGCCGATGGCCCAGACCGGCTCGTAGGCGACGACGGCGGCACCGGCCTGCGTCGGCGAGAGGCCCGCGAGGCCCGCACTGATCTGGCGGTCGAGCACGTCGAAGGTGCGGCCGGCCTCGCGTTCCTCGAGGGTCTCGCCGACGCAGACGACGGGCGTCAGCCCCGCCGCGGCGGTGGCGCGGGCCCTGGCGTTGACGCCGGCGTCGGTCTCGCCGAAGAGCTGGCGGCGTTCGGAATGGCCGATGACGACGGCGGTGACGCCGCACGCCTGCAGCATGGGCAGGCTGACCTCGCCGGTGAAGGCGCCCCGCGGCTCGGCGTGCACGTTCTGCGCGGCCACCGCGATTCGGCGGCCGGCCCCGAGGCGGGCCAGCGCGTCGACCAGCGCGGGGAGGGCCGGGAACGGCGGGGCGAGGACGACGTCCACGTCGGTGGCCTCGCCCAGGCGCGACACGAGCTCGCCCGCGTAGTCGACGGCCTCGCCGACGGTCTTGTGCATCTTCCAGTTGGCGGCGACGAAGGGGCGTCTGGCCACGGGTCAGCTCCCGCCCTCGGCGTCGGGCAGCGCGGCGACGCCGGGCAGGGTGCGGTCGCCGAGGAACTCGAGCGATTTGGCGGCGACGAAGGGGCGTCTGGCCATGGGTCAGCTCCCGCCCTCGGCGTCGGGCAGCGCGGCGACGCCGGGCAGGGTGCGGCCGCCGAGGAGCTCGAGCGACGCGCCGCCCCCGGTCGAGACGTGGGTGATGCGCGCGGCGACGCCGGCCCGGTGGACGGCGGCGACCGAGTCGCCTCCTCCCACGATGGAGGTCGCGGGGCTGTCTGCGACGGCGCGGGCGACGGCGAGGGTGCCGGCGGCGAAGGGCGGAATCTCGAACACGCCCATCGGGCCGTTCCAGAGGACGGTGCGGGCGGCGGCCACGGCCTGGCGGTAGCGGCCGACGGTCTCGGGGCCGACGTCGACCCCGAGGCGGTCGCCGATGGCGGGGTCGTCGACGGCGATGGTGGCATGGGCGGCGCCGGCGTCGAGCCGGTCGGCGACGACGTGGTCGGCCGGCAGCTCGAGCCGCACGCCGTGGGCGACCGCCGCCCGCTCGATGCCGCGGACGGTGTCGACGAGGGCGTCCTCGACCAGCGATCGGCCCACCGGGCGCCCGCGCGCCTTCAGGAACGTGTAGGCCATGGCGCCGCCGACGAGGAGGGCGTCGAGGCGGGGCAGCAGGTTCTCGATGACCTCGAGCTTGCCCGAGACCTTGGCGCCCCCGAGGATGCCGACGAACGGTCGCGGCGGCGAGGCGAGGAGCGCCCCCAGATGCTCGAGCTCCTCCATCATCAGCAGTCCGGCGGCGGCGTCGGCGACGCGGCCCGCCACGCCGACGGTCGAGGCGTGGGCCCGGTGCGCGGCCCCGAAGGCGTCGTTGACGTAGGCGTCGCAGGGGGCGGCCAGGGCGTCCGCGAACGCGGGGTCGTTGGCCTCTTCCCCGGCGTGGAAGCGCAGGTTCTCGAGCAGCACGACGCCGCCGGGACCCGCCTCGGCGAGCGCGGCGGTCACCGGCTCGCCGACGGCGTCGGGTGCGAAGGCCACCGGGCGCCCGAGCAGCTCGGCGAGCCGCCCCGCGACCGGCCGCAGCGTGAGCCCGGGGTTCGCGGTCCCCCCGGGGCGGCCGAGATGCGAGCCGACCAGGAGCGTCGCGCCCCGCTCGAGAGCCAGCCTCAGGGTGGGGAGGGCGGCGTTGATGCGGGTGTCGTCGGCGATGATTCCGTCGCGCAGGGGGACGTTGAAGTCGACCCGCACGAACAGCCGGCGCCCGTCGAGTGGAAGGTCACGGATGGTTTTCTTGGCCACGATTGCCTGGGGTCGGTCCGGGGCGGTTGCGGTCGGCGTGGTTGCCGCGCAGTGTCCCGGTCCTGAAGTCCGTGAAAGCTCCGAATCGCCGCAAGGACGCTGACGCGAATCACCTTGCCACATGCCGAGCGCGTCGTCCCGCACGAACGGGCTGGCGCTGGGCGCGGTCGGCAACCTCGTATCGGTCACTGTTCTGAGTGCCCGTGGCAGCCCGTGGTGAAACCCCGCGTTGCACCGCGCCCGAAGGGCGCCGGCGAACAGCCGAGGCGCCCGCCTGACAAGGCGCGACGAGGGCGCATATTGGGCATATGTAACCGAGGAGCAACGCAGTCAGGCGGGATGCATCGCCGCTCGAATGCAGCGGGGACTTTCGCCACGGGCTGGTAGACACTGAAGAGCTGCCGCGCTGGAGTTCTGCGGACCACGGTTCAGGACGCTACAGACCCTTGTCGGCCAGGAACCGGACGAGGTCGACGCACCGGGACGAGTAGCCCCACTCGTTGTCGTACCAGGAAAGGAGCTTGACGAAGTCGCCCTCCATCACGCGCGTGTACGAGCCGTCGACGATGGACGAGTGGGGGTTCCCCTTGAAGTCGATCGAGACGAGGGGCGCGGTGGCCACGTCGAGGATGCCGCTCAGGGGGCCGTCGGCGGCGGCGGTGAAGGCCGCGTTGACGGCCTCGGCGGTGGCGGGGCGCTCGACCTGCGCGACCAGGTCGACCACCGACACGTTCGGCGTCGGCACCCGCATGGCGATGCCGTCGAGCCGGCCCTTGAGCTCGGGCAGCACCTCGCCCACCGCGGCGGCGGCGCCGGTGGTGGTGGGAATCATCGAGAGCCCGGCCGAGCGGGCCCGGCGCAGGTCCTTGTGGGGGAGGTCGAGGAGCTTCTGGTCGTTGGTGTAGGCGTGCACCGTCGTCATCCACCCGCGCTTCAGGCCGAACTGCTCGTGCAGCACCTTGGCGACGGGGGCGAGGCAGTTGGTCGTGCACGAGGCGTTCGAGACGATGCGGTGGCGGTCCGGGTCGTAGCGGTCGTGGTTCACGCCCAGCACGACGGTCACGTCGGGCTGCCTGGCGGGGGCGGTGACGATGACCCGCCGGGCGCCGGCCGCGAGGTGCCTGGCGGCGTCGTCGCGCTTCGTGAAGAGGCCGGTCGACTCGAGGACGACCTCGACGCCCATCTCGCCCCACGGCAGATTGGCGGGGTCGCGCTCGGCGGTGACGCGGAAGCGACGGTCGCCCACCCGGATGCCGTCGCCGTCGACCGCCACCTCGTCGTCGAGGTTGCCCATCACCGAGTCGTACTTCAGCAGGTGGGCGAGCGTCCCGGCGTCGGTGATGTCGTTGACGGCCACGACCTCGATGCCGTCCGCGCTCCTCGACGCCCGCATGATGTTGCGGCCGATGCGGCCGAATCCGTTGATGCCTACTCGTGTCGCCATGCCCTGTCTCGACTTTCCTCCAACGGGGCGCGCCTCCGCCCGGCTGCCCCTGATCGCGGTTCACAAACGATCTATTGTAGGTTATGGCGCGGCGGCCCGGTCAAACCACGGGCGGGTTCGGGTGCACGTCGAGACTCCGAGACAGCGGCCCTGGCGCCGTCGGGCTCCAGATTCGGGCGAGCGGCCCGGGCCAGGACCCTCGCCAACGCGCCGCTCCACGGGTCTCGGCGCCCGCACACGAGGCTGCGCCCCGTCTTGGGTAGCGCCGCCGCCACGATTCTTGACTCGTACCCGGCGGTGTTGTCCGCCGGGGCGGCCGCGCCGGTCGGGGGAGAGCGGGCTCGACACCGGGGGCAACCGCCGCGCACGGTCCTGTCGGTCCGGGGTGTGGATGGCCGCCGGCACCCGCGGGGTCGCGGCGAGCCCGCGAGGCGCGGGTGCGACGCCGCTCGGGGACGGCGAGGCTCAGCCCGGCGGCCCGCGCCGCCGAAGGATCCGAAGCGGCATCGATGCATCTGCTGTACAGCGCGGCCGTCGTCTGCTACGCCCTGTCGATGTCGCCGCGCCTCCTCTACCAGGCGGTGCGCCACGGCAAGTACGTCGGAACGTTGCGGGAGCGCTGGGGACACCTGCCGGAGGGCATCGACCCGGGGGGGCGGCCGTCGATCTGGATTCACGCGGTGTCGGTGGGCGAGGTGCAGGCGGCCCGCACCCTGATCCCGGGGCTGCGCGACCGCTATCCCGGCCATCGGCTGTGGCTGTCGACCACGACCCGGACCGGCCGGGCGGTGGCCGCCGGCATCGAGGCGGTCGACGGCCTGTTCTACTTCCCCATCGACCTGCCGCCGGCCGTCGACCGGGTGCTGGACCGCGTGCGCCCGGTGCTGTTCATCGCGGTCGACACCGAGCTGTGGCCCAACCTGCTGCGGCGCTGCGCCCGGCGCGGGGTGAGGACGATGCTCGTCAACGGGCGCATCTCCGATCGGTCGTTTCCGCGCTACCGCCTGGTGCGGCGGTGGTTCCGGCGCGTGCTGGCCGACGTGGACCGGTGCTGCGCCCAGAACGACGAGTCGGCCCGGCGCCTCGTCGATCTCGGCGCGCCGGCCGACCGGGTCGTCATGACCGGGAACCTGAAGTTCGACGCGCCGCCGGCGCCGCGCCTCGGACCGCCGCCGGGAGACGGCGATCTCCTGCGCTCGCTCGGCGTCGCCGCCGCCCGGCCGGTGGTGGTGGCGGCGAGCACGCACCCCGGCGAGGAGGGTCCGGTTCTCGACGCCTTCCAGCGGCTGCGGGCCCGCGCGCCGGGCCTGGTCCTCGTGCTCGCGCCGCGGCATCCCGAGCGCGGGTCCGAGGCGGCCGCGCTGGCGGCCAGGCGGGGGCTCGAGGCGGTGCGCCGCAGCCGGCCGCCCGACGATGGCGCGGGCGAGCCCGACGTCGTCGTGCTCGACACGGTGGGCGAGCTGGCGGCGCTGTTCCGGGTGGCCACCGTCGTCTTCGTCGGAGGGAGCCTGGCGCCGGTGGGCGGGCACAACGTGATCGAGCCGGCGGCGTGGGGGCGTCCGGTGGTGTTCGGGCCGCACATGGAGAACTTCGCCGAGATCGCCGAGCTGTTTCTCGCCCACCGGGCCGCCCGCCGGATCTCGCGGGCCGAGGAGCTGGAGCCGGTGCTGGGCGAGCTGCTCGCCGACAAGGGGCAGCGCGCCGAGTTGGGGACCGCCGCCCGGTCGCTCGTCGAGGCGAACCGCGGAGCCGCCGCCCGCAGCCTCGCCGAGATCGCGGCGGTGCTGCCGCCGCCCGCCCGGCCCCTGCCGGCGGGGACGCCGGGTGCGGAGTGCGGCTGACGAGACCGGGATCCGGCGTCTGCGAACCCCGGCGCCGGCCGGTGGCCCGGCAGGCGAGATCGGGACCCGTTGGACGCCGTGAGAATCTGGATGTCGCCGTCCGAGGCGCCGGCCGGTGGCCCGGCTGGCGAGATCGGGACCCCGCGTCAGCGAACGCCGGCGCCGGCCGGGTGCGGGGCCCGCTGACGAGATCGGGCCTGGCGACCGCGACCGCCGCGGCCGGCCGCGTGCCGGGGGCCGGGCCCCGTTGACGAGGACAGGGCCCGGCTGCGACGGTTCGGCCGTTTATGGCGGCCCATCTTCTATTGGGTGTTTTCATCCGCTCGAGGACAGGACCCTGCTGCGACTGCTCAGCCGCGTGTACGACGAAGCCGCGTGGCGGCGAAGGCGGTGGTACGACCGGCGCCCCGAGGCCTGGCGCCGGCTGGCGAGGCCGGTCATCAGCGTGGGGGCCCTCGCGGCCGGCGGCAGCGGCAAGACGCCGGTGGTTGCCGCGCTGGCCCGCATGCTGGTGGAGATGGGAGAGCGGCCCGCCGTCCTCAGCCGCGGCTACGGGCGGGCCGATCCGGTCGAGGGGGCGGCGGTGATCCGGGACTTCGAGCAGACCGTGGGCAGCCTCGCCGTCGGCGGCGACGAGCCGTGGATGCTCGCCCGGGCCCTCGACGGGGTCGCCGTGGTGGTCGCGGAGGACCGCCACCTCGCGGGCCGTCTCGCCGAGACCCGCCTCGGGGCCACCGTGCACTTGCTCGACGACGGGTTCCAGCACCTGCCCCTGGCGCGCGGCACCGACCTCGTCCTGCTGACGGCGGCGGATCTCGACGACCCGCGGGTGCTGCCGGCGGGGCGGCTGCGCGAGCGGCTGGAGACGGCGCGCGGGGCCGACGCCCTGCTCCTGGTCGACGTGCCGGCGGACCGCCGGGCCCGGGTGGAAGCGGAGCTGCGGCCGGCCCGCCGGTTCCACGTGCAGCGCCGAACCGGCCCGGTCCGGGTGCGCCGGCCGAAAGGGGAGGGGGCCGGGCTCGCGCCGGGGTCGCGGGTCGCGGCGGTGGCCGGCATCGCGCGCCCCGACCGTTTCTTCGACGACCTGCGGGCGGCCGGGTTCGACGTAGTTCACGCCGTCGCGTTCGCCGACCATCATCGGTACGGCCGTCGCGACGCCGACCGCATCCAGGCCGGGGCTCGGCGCGCGGCCGCGCAGGCGATCGTGACGACCGACAAGGACTTCGTCCGCCTCGAGCCGTGGCTGCCGTTCGATCCGGTGCTGGCGACGGTGCCCCTGATTTGCGCGGTGACCCCGGAAGCACCGTTCCGTGCGTTCATCGGCGAACGGCTCGCGGTCGAGCGGAGCGGGGCCCGGTGACGGCGGGAGCGCCGCGGCGGTCGCGCCCGGTCCGCCATCGCGCGGAGTACCTGGCGGTGCGGGCGGTGCAGCAGGCCGTGCGGGCGATGCCGCGCGGCTGGGGGGCGGGGCTGGGCGGCGGGCTCGGCTGGCTGTTCCACCGCTGGGACCACCGCCGCCGGAACACGGCGATGGCCAACGTGCGGGCGGCCCTCCCCGAACGAACCGACGACGAGCGGCGCGCCATCGTGGCGGGCGCGTTCGCGAGCGTCGGCCGCCACGTGATAGAGCTGCTGCGGTTCGACGCGATGCGCGTCGACGACATGATGGCGCGGGTCGAGTTCGAGGGGGCCGGGCACGTGGAGCGGGCGATGGCGGCGGGCCGCGGCGCGATGTTCTTCACGGGGCACTTCGGTTTCTGGGAGCTGCACGTCATGGCCCACGCGGTCCGCTTCGAGCCGATCGTGATGGTGGCGCGCACGTTGGACAATCCGCGGCTCGAGGCGATGATCGAACGGGTGCGGACGCGGGTCGGGACCCGGGTGGTCCCGCGGCAGGGGGCGGTGCGGGGGCTGCTGCGCGGCCTGCGCGAAGGCCGGCCGGTGGGCATGATGGTCGACCAGCACATGCAGGACCGCAGCGCGGTGACGGTGGACTTCCTCGGCCGGCCCGCGGCGGCGACGTCGGCCGTCGCGGCGCTGGCCCTGCGCGCGGGTGCGCCGGTGATCCCGGTGTTCACGCTGCCGGTCGAAGGGGGGCGCTACCGCGTGGTCTACGAGCCCCCGGTCGAGGCGCCCGACCCCCGCCGCCCCGACGCGGTGCAGGTCCTGACCCAGCGGTGCACCGACGTGCTCGCGTCCCACGTGCGGCGGCGGCCGGAACTGTACCTCTGGATGCACCGGCGCTGGCGCCTCGCCGACGGGCCGCCGGACTCGGCGTCCCGAACGGGTTGAGGACGGTGGCGGGAACTGCCTTGCCACGTACCGCGCGCAGGAACCGCAGGCCGCCGGGATGGCCCTGAACGTAGTGGGCAAGGCTATGTCGATCACGGTCCCAAGGGGATTCGCGGGTTGCCGCGGCCGGGAGACGGCCGGCCCGTTGAACCGGGCGCCATTGCCCCGCCCGGCGGCGAAAACGACCAGACGAGAGGGCTGAGGCGAGTCGGTTGAGGTTGAACCGGGCGCCATGGCCCCGCCCGGCGGCGAACCCTTGTGGGCGAGCGGCGAGCGGGATCCGTGGGAGGTGGGCGGACGGCGGGCAACGGGAGCGCTGCCGGGTACTCGGGACGGAACGCCGGTCAGGTGGAGAGGTTCAGATGCGGTGCAGTCCCGGCGTGTTGACGTGCGCGTTGAAGCTGGATTCCAGAGTCTCTACTTTGCCCTGCAAGCGGTTGAACTTGTTGTTGAGGATGATGACGCCGACCCCGCCGGCCAAGGCGCCGAGTGCGGTCAGAAGATCGATGGTCAGTTGAACGACTTCCATAGTGCGCATGTTAACACATGCCCAGCCTGTTTTGTGCTATGAATCGATCCCCCGCGGCGTGCCGAGCCCCCGGGGGCACCGGCGGCCGGGGAGCCGGACACCCATGCGCCTGCTGGTACGGACGCCGAACTGGCTGGGCGACGTCGTGATGGCGTTGCCGGCGCTGGCGGCGCTCCGGGCGCACTACCCGGAGGCGGCCCTCGTAGCGGCGTGCCCGGCGCCGTTGGCGCCCCTGCTCTCGGCCGCGCCGGGGGTCGACGAGGTGTTGGGGGTGCCGCGTGGCGGGGCGGGGGCGCGGCGCCGCGAGGCGGAGGCGTTCAGGCGCGGCGGGTTCGACGCGGCGCTGCTGCTGCCGGGCTCGTTCGGGTCCGCGTGGATTGCCCGGCGGGCGGGCATCCCAGAGCGCTGGGGGTTCGCGGAGCAGTGGCGGCGGGCGTTGCTCACCCGGGCCGTGACGCCCCCGCGCCGCCGCGGCGGTGCGGTGCACCAGGTGGACCGCTACCTCGCGCTGGTCCGCGGCCTGGGCATCGAGCCGGTCGCCGCCGAGCCCCGCCTGGAGCCGCCGGCCGCCCTGCGGGAGCGCGCCCGGACGCTGCTCGCGGCGGCCGGCGGTGACGACGAGCGGCCGCTGGTGGGTATGGCGCCGGGGGCCGCCTACGGCCACGCCAAACGGTGGCCGCCGGGGCGTTACGCCGGGGTCGCGGTCCGTCTGGTTCGGGACTTCGGCGCCCGCGTCGTGCTGCTCGGAAGCGCGCACGACCGCGACGCCGGCCATGAGATAGAATCCACCCTTGCGGCCGATGTCCGGCGGGGCCCCGGCTTCCTGAACCTGATCGGGCGGACCGATCTGCGGCAGCTGATCGGCCTGCTCGCCGCGTGCCGGACGTTGATTGCCGGCGACTCCGGGGCGATGCACCTGGCGGCGGCGCTGGGGGTGCGGGTCACCGCCATCTTCGGTCCCACCGACGAGCGCCTGACCGCGCCGGTCGGGGAGCACGCGGTGCTGACGCATCGCGTGTGGTGCCGCCCCTGCTTCTTCCGCGATTGCCCCATCGACCATCGGTGCATGACGCGCATCTCCGAGGCCGAGGTCCTCGACGCGGCCGCGGGCCGGGTCGCGGCCGACGCGGAGCCGGGCGCCGCGACGCGCCGGGGGGCGGACGAGCCGCGATGAGTCCGTGCGACCCCCCCGGCCCGGCTGGTCCGATGATCCTGCCCTCCATTCAACCGGGGCCCGGCGACGAGGCGTTGCGCACGCGTCTCGTCGATCTGGTCGAGTCGTTCGGGCAGCCCCGCATTCTCGTGGTCGGCGACCTCATCGCCGACGAGTTCATCTACGGGCGCATCGACCGGGTGTCGCGCGAGGCCCCCGTGCTCATCCTCAAGTACGACGCGACCGAGGTGCGGCCGGGCGGCGCGGGCAACGCCGCCCGCAACGTGGCCGCCCTCGGAGCGGAGGCCCGGCTCGTGGGCCTCCTCGGACGGGACGACGCGGGCCGCCGCCTCGCCCGGAGCTTCCCCCGCGGCCTCGCGAAGACCGGCCTCGTCCGGTTGCCGGGCTATCGGACGCCGACGAAGACCCGCGTCCTCGCGGGGGGGATCCACTCGGCCCGGCAGCAGGTGGTGCGGGTCGACCGGGACGGGCCGCCGATCACGGCCGAAACGCGTGACGCGGTGGCGCGGGCGGCCGCGGAGGCGGTCGCAGGATGCGACGCGGTGGTGGTTTCCGACTACGGCACCGGGTTGATCACGCCGCGGCTGGTGGCCGGCCTCAAGCGCCGCCTGCCGCGCCGGAAGCGCGGTCCCGCCGTGCCGGTGCTGCTCGACTCGCGGTACGGGGTGCTGGAGCACCGCGGGCTGACGGTGGCGGTTCCCAACGAGTCGGAGGTCGAGCACGTCCTCGGGTGGGCGGTCGGCGAGGGCGCGCAGGCCCTGGAGCGGGCCGGGCGCGCCATCCTCGCGCGCACCGGGATGCATGCGGTGCTCGTCACCCGCGGCAGCCGGGGGATGGCCCTGTTCGAGCCGGAGCGTCCCACCCAGCACATCCCGATCCACGGCCCCGACGAGGTCACCGACGTCACCGGGGCGGGCGACACGGTGATCGCCACGATGGCGGCGGCCCTGAGCGTGGGCGCCTCGTGCCTCGAGGCGGCGCTGCTCGCCAACTACGCGGGGGGGCTCGTGGTCATGAAGCGCGGCACCGCGGTGGTCACCGCGGGCGAGCTGCTGGGGGCGGTGGAGGGCGACCTGCGGTGACCGCGGCGGGACCGAAGGCGCCGGGGGCCCTGGTCACCGAGGCCGAGCTCGTGGAGCGGGTGCGCGCCGATCGCGCGGCCGGCCGTACCATCGCGTTCGCCAACGGCTGCTTCGACGTGCTGCACGTCGGCCACGCGCGGTACCTCGCCGGGGCCGCCGCGCTGGCCGACCGCCTGGTGGTAGCGGTCAACGACGATGCCTCGGTGGCCGCGTTGAAGGGGCCGGGCCGGCCGGTGCAGGCGGCGTCCGATCGGGCGGAGCTGGTGGCGGGGTTCGCCGCGGTGGACTACGTCGTCGTGTTCGCCGATGCGACGGCCCGCCGGCTGCTCGCCCTCGTCGAGCCCGACGTCCACTGCAAGGGACCGGACTACACGGTCGACACGGTGCCGGAGCGCGACGTGGTGAGCGCCTACGGTGGGCGGACCGTCATCGTCGGGGACGGCAAGGCGCACTCGACCCGCGACCTCGTGACCCGTATCCGCACGCCGCCGGACCAGGGCCCGTAGGCGCCGGGCCGCGTCGCGCCGGAAACCGGCCGTGACGCCGGGCCTCCCACGGAGGTTCGCGCCGCCGGGGCCGCCGGCGCCGCCCCGGGTCGCAAGGCGGTGGGGGAGCGGCGGCGGTCGCGGGCAGCTGAGCAGTCATGCGAGCCATCCTCCTCGTCCGCCTCGGCGCCCTGGGCGACGTCGTCCACGCCTTGCCGGTGGCGGCGGCGCTCCGGGACCGGTTTCCGGCCGCCCGCATCGACTGGGTCGTCGACGAACGCTACCAGGACGTGCTGGAACTGACCCCCGTGGTGGACCGGCGCATCGTGCTCCGCTCCCGGTCGCTGTCGGTCTGGCGGCGGCTCGCGGAGCTGCGGCGCGCCCTCGCGGAGGGCGCCTGGGACGTCGCCGTCGACGTGCAGGGGCTGCTGAAGTCCGCGGTGGTCGCCCGATCGAGCGGGGCGCCCCGGGTGCTCGGGTTCGCCGCGCCGTACCTGCGCGAGCCGCCGGCCCGGCTCTTCTACACGGAGACCTGCGATCCGGGGGACGCGGTGCACGTCACCAACAAGAACCTGACCCTCGCCGGCCGGCTCGGCGCGTCGACCGCCGCCCGGCGCTTTCCGATCGAGGTGCCGGCGTCCGGCGTCGGCGACGCCGTGCGCGGGTTGTCCGGCGTCGGCGAGGGGCCGTTCGCGGTCCTCAACCCCGGCGCCGCCTGGCCGAACAAGCGCTGGGCCCCGGCCCGGCTCGCGAGGGTCGCCGAGTGGCTGCGGGAGGCGCGCCGGCTGCCCTCGCTGGTGACGTGGGGCCCTGGCGACGAGGCGCTCGCCGCCG
Organism: Vicinamibacterales bacterium; assembly: GCA_965207675.1. Taxonomy (GTDB): domain Bacteria; phylum Acidobacteriota; class Vicinamibacteria; order Vicinamibacterales; family UBA8438; genus JAJEEA01. The sequence goes on along the minus strand of CBDBMY010000008.1, from coordinate 96,262 downwards.
CCGTCGTCGAGGGCTCGAACGGCGCCGCGCGGCTGGCCCCGCCGACCCGCGTGGCCGACCTGGCCGCCATCCTGCAGGCGGCGGCGGTGGTGCTGTCCGGCGACACCGGGCCGCTGCATCTGGCGGCGGCGGTGGGGACGCCGGTGGTCGGCCTCTACGGTCCGACCGACCCGCGTCGCAACGGGCCCTGGGCGCCGGGCGACGCCGCGGTGTCGCGCTTCGCCGACTGCCGCTGCCGGTGGCGTCGGCGCTGCCGGGCCGCGCGCCGGTGCCTCGACGACATCACGGCGGGCGAGGTCACCGCCGCTCTCGCCCGGCGGCTCGACGCGTCATGACCGGCGCCGCGCCGGCCCCGCGTCGCGGCGACCGCGCGGCGGCCTCGCCGCGCTGGGTCTTCTGGGTGGCGCGGTCCCGCGTGGCCGCGGGCTTCGGGGTGGCGGCGGCGGCCTTGTGGCTCGCGCGCCCCTCGTGGTGGTCGCTGGGCCTGGGGGCCGGGATCGGCCTCGCCGGGGCGTGCCTGCGGGTATGGGCGGCCGGGCATCTCGAGAAGGGAATCGAGGTGACGACGTCGGGGCCCTACCGGTGGATGCGGCATCCCCTGTACGCGGGTTCTACCCTGCTCGGGCTCGGCTTCGCGGCGGCCGCCCGCCACCCCGGCGCCGCGCTCCTCGTCGTTCTCTACCTGGCGGTGTCCCTGCCGCAGGCGGCGCGCTTCGAGGAGGCGAGGCTGCGGGCCGAGCTCGGCGACGCCTACGACCGCTACGCGCGGGGGACGGCCCCGGCCGGCGACCGGCGGTGGTCGCTCGCCCGCGCCGCCCGCAACCGCGAGGGGCAGGCCCTGGCCGGCGCCCTCGCGGCGCTGGCCCTGCTCGGGCTGAAGGCGCTGCTCTCGGGCTGATCCCCGGCCCATGCCTTGCCTGCAGCCGCTGAGTGGTCGAGTCTCGCGATCACCCTCCGATGGTTCGGGATCCGGCCCCTTCAGGCTCGTTTCGCGTTGGAATCAATTCCCCCCTTCAGGCTCACTTCTCATTGGACAGGAGCTGCTGCTTCCAGACGCGTCGATCTTGCACTATAATGAGTCGGTTGCGTCGGGTTGCGGGACGAGAACCGGGAGCCGGGCGGTTAGCTCAGTGGGTAGAGCGCCGGCTTTACACGCCGGTTGTCACAGGTTCGAGTCCTGTACCGCCCACCAGCCGGCGCTCGCCCCTTCGGGCGGCGAGCGGCGGCCAGCCCGGTGACGCGGGCCGGGTGGGCGCCGCACACACGAGTCCCGCCGTCACCCCGGCGGGCGGATGCGCGGCTGGGACGCCTCATACGACGCGGGGTCGTAGTTCAGCTGGTTAGAACGCCGGCCTGTCACGCCGGAGGTCGCGAGTTCGAGTCTCGTCGGCCCCGCCATCTCACCCTCCCCGGGAAGGCCGCCGATCGCGTGGGGGTTCCGGGCAACCTACCCCGAACGGCCGGTCTCGCAGACACTTCTCCCTCCAACGCCCGCCGTCGTCGCACCGAGGACACCTGCTCCAGCCGGCTCCTGCGCCTGGCTTGCGGCGCGACGCTCGCTATCGACCGATTCCCCGCCTGCGCCACGTCACGTGGGCATGCGCGTTGTAGACTGCTACGATGAACGGGGAGGGCGCGCCGTGAGGCTCGGCGCCGTCCGGGGACATGCGGCGGTTCGCCGCCTGCTGGCCCGCGCGGTCGCGCGGGACCGGTTGCCGCCGAGCCTGCTGCTGTCGGGTCCCGACGGCGTCGGCAAGCGGCAGGTCGCGGTGGGCCTGGCCGAGCTGCTGAACTGCGACGCGGTTCGCGATACCGGGTCGTCGGCCGGCGCCCCCGAGAGCTGCGGGGAATGTGCCCCGTGCCGGCGGATCGCCCGCGGGGCGCACGCCGACGTGCTGGTGGTCGCTCCCGGCGACACGGGGACCATCAGGGTCGACGCGGTGCGCGGGATGGTCGAGCAGGCCGCGTTCCGTCCGTTCGAAGGGCGCCGCCGCGTGGTCATCGTCGACGACGCCGACCGGCTGGTGGCCGAGGCGCAGAACGCGCTGCTCAAGACTCTCGAAGAGCCGCCCCCGGCCTCGGTGTTCCTGCTCGTGACGCACCGTCCCCACCTGCTGCTGCCGACGGTGAGGTCCCGGTGCCCCGAGCTGCGGTTCGGCAGCCTCGCGACCGACGAGGTGGTGGACGTCCTGGTGGAAGAGTGCGGCGTCGCCCCGGCGGCGGCGACGGCCGCCGCCGCCGCCGCGGACGGCAGCGTGGCGCGGGCCCTCGAGGCCGGCTCGGACGAGTACCTGCAGGCGCGCGAGTCGGCTGCCGCCGCGCTGCGGGCCCTCGCGGCGGCCCCACCCGCGAACCGCCGGCTCGCGGCGGGCAAGGACCTCGCGGGCGCGCGCCGCGCCAGGTCGAGCGCGGCGACGGAGCGGGAAGCCCTGACCCGGCGCCTGCGCGCGCTCGGGACGCTGTTTCGCGATCTGCAGGTGGTGTCGGCCGCCGGAGACCGGGCCTGGCTGGCGAACGCGGACCTGGCGGATCAGCTCGAGGCGTTGTCGCGGTCGTACGGCGCGGACCGGGCCGGGCGGGGATTCGAGTCGGTGGACCGTGCGGTCGCGGCGCTGGCGCGGAACGCCAGCCCGCGGATCGTCGTCGACTGGCTGACCTTGCAGATCTGAACACCCGTGGCGAACCCCCGGCAATTCGCCACGGGCTGCCGGGCTCTGCCACGGGCGGGCGCCGCGTCGGACGGCTTGGGAGTCTGCGCCGGAGCAACGGTGCGGACGCCTGGAGGGTTGGGTTGGGCGCCCCGCGGAGCCGCAGGCGACGATGGGCGGGCTGGAGGGCGGTCGACGGCGGCCGGCCGCACGCGCCGGGGGGAGGGACGGCATGGAGAGTTCCGGTGAGCGCGAGCCTGCACGCTGCATGAGCGTGAAGTTCGATCCGGTCGGCCGGACCCGCACGTTCCTCCTGCCGGAGGTCGACTTCGATCCCGAGCCGAAGCCGGGCGATCAGGTCGTCGTGCAGATGGGGGCCCGCCGGACCCTCGGAACCATGGTGCCCACGATTCCGCCGATCGCGGAGCGCACCGCGCCGCCTCCCGGATCGCCGCTGCGGGTGGTGCGCCGGGCCACCCGCGAGGACGTGCTGCGCCGGTTCCGTCAGGAGCAGCGTGAGAACGAGGCCCGCCGCATCTGCCTGTTGAAGATCCGCGAGCGCGGCCTGCAGATGAAGCTGGTCAAGGTCGAGCAGATGTTCGACGACTCGAAGCTCGTCTTCAGCTTCACGGCGGAGGGGCGGGTCGACTTCCGGGGGCTCGTGCGCGAGCTCGCCGGCGAGTTCAAGGCGCGGATCGAGATGCGGCAGATCGGGGCGCGGGACGAGGCGAAGGTGCTCGGGGGGTACGGCACCTGCGGGCGGCCCCTGTGCTGCACGACCTGGCTGCAGTCGTTCGAGCCGATCTCGATCAAGATGGCCAAGCGCCAGAACCTGAGCCTGAACCCGTCGCGTCTGTCCGGCGCGTGCGGCCGGTTGAAGTGCTGCCTGCGGTACGAGCTCCCCAACGCGGCCGGCGAGCAGCACGCGGGCTGCGCCCACGAGTCGAGCTGCAGCCGGAGCGCCGGCGGGTGCGGGAGCGGGTGCGGCGGCGATTGTGCGTCGGGTGGTTGCGGTGGGTGTGGGAGCCGCGCCTGACGGCGCGCCGCGGGGCCCGAAGCGGCCACGCATCGGCGTGACGATGGGCGATCCGGCCGGCATCGGCCCCGAGATCGCCCTCGCCGCGGCCGCCGACCGCCGGGTCGCCGCGGTCTGCGAGCCGGTGCTGTACGGTCCCCTCGCCGTGGCCGAGCGGGCGCGCTTCCGACCCGGGGAGCTGTCGGCGGCGGCGGGGCGGGCGGCCCTCGACGCGATCGAGCGGGCGGTCGCCGACGCGCTCGCGGGCCGGCTCGACGCCATTGCGACGGCGCCCGTCAACAAGGAGGCGCTGGCCCTGGCCGGCTCGGCGTGGCGCGGGCACACGGAGCTGCTCGCGCACCTCACGGGCGCCCGCGACGTCGCGATGATGTTCCACTCGCCGCGGCTGTGCGTGGTGCTCGCGACGGTGCACGTGCCCCTGTCGGCGGTGCCTCGGCTGTTGACGCGGGATCGGGTCGAGGCCGTCCTCGCCCTCGCCGCCGCCCATCTGCCGCGGTTCGGGGTGGCCCGGCCGCGCCTCGCGCTGGCCGGCCTCAACCCCCACGCCGGCGAAGGGGGGCTGCTCGGGACCGAGGACCGCGACGTGCTCGCGCCGGCGGCGGCGGCGGCGCGGGGTCGCGGCATCGACGTCGCCGGGCCCCTTCCCGCCGACACCGTCTTCCGCCAGGCGGTGGAGGGCCGCTTCGACGCGGTGGTGGCCTGCTACCATGACCAGGGGCTGATACCGGTCAAGCTCGCCGCGTTCGGAGAGGCGGTCAACGTCACGCTGGGGCTGCCGATCATCCGGACCTCGGTCGACCACGGCACCGCGTTCGACATCGCCGGCCGCGGGGTCGCCGACGCCGCCAGCCTCGTGCAGGCGGTGGTGCTCGCCGCCCGGCTGGCTGCGGGCTCCCAGGAGTCTGCGCCGTAGAACGGTGCAGACTCCTGTAGGGTTGGTTGGGCGCCCACGGAGCCGAAGGCGACGATGGGCGGGCCAGGGGGGGAGAGCGAGACATGCCCGGCACCGACCCGCCGCGGGGTGACAAGCCGATCGCCGAGAACCGCAAGGCGCGGCACGACTACACCTTCTTCGACACCTTCGAGGCGGGCGTCGCCCTGCTCGGCACCGAGGTCAAGGCGATCCGCGAGGGGCGCGTGAACCTGCGCGACAGCTACGGGCGGATCGAGCAGGGCGAGGTCTTCCTGCACAACGTCCACATCAGCCCCTACAGCCACCGCGGCTACGCCGACCACGAGCCGATGCGCCGGCGCAAGCTCCTGCTCCACAGGCGGGAGATCCGCAAGCTCATCGGGAAGACCGTCGAGCGCGGCATGACCCTGGTCCCCGTGCGCATGTACTTCAAGCGCGGGCGGGTGAAGGTCGCCCTGAGCCTCGCCAAGGGGAAGCGCGTGCACGACAAGCGCGAGACGCTGCGCCGGCGCGAGGCCGACCGCGAGGCCCGGGCCGCCATGAAGCGGTTGTGATCGCCCGCTGGGCGCCCGACCAATCCTCCAGGGCGTCTGCGCCTCCTCGCGAGGCGGCGCCGTTCTTGCCGCGCAGAGTCCCGGCTGCCGTCCGGGCCCCGGCGGTCACTCCATTCGCAGCGGCCTCTCAGTCCGGGCCGTCGAGCACATCGTCGACGAGGCGGGCGACGAGGCGGCCGATGGCCAGGCACGCGGTCAGCCCCGGCGAGTCGATTCCCGCCGCCTGCACGAGCCTCGGCTGCCGCGGGTCGCGCGCGATGAGGAAGTCGGAGAAGGCGGCGGGGTCGGGGCTGAGCTTGGCGCGGATGCCGGTGCCGCCGAGCCGCAGGTCGGCCGGCCGTACCGCCGGGAGCAGCGACCGGGTGGGCCCGACGAACGCCTCGACCGGCAGCCGGTCCTGCTCGTGGTCCTCCTTCGACGCCTGATAGCGCACGGTCGGGCCGACGGTGACGTCGCCCCACGTCGTGGGCGTGAGATGCACGCCGAGATGCTCGCCGGCGGGGGCCGGCACGGGATAGACGGGCCGGCCGACCAGGGTGCGGGCGGCCCCGACGAGCTCCGCGTACTCGCCGCGGGAGGGATGGATGCGGAACCGGCGCCCGTCGAGCCGGGCCGAGACCTCGTCGGCGTGGAGCCCGGCCGCGTTCACCACCGCCCGCGCCCGGATGGTCTCGGCCGGGGTGTGGATCTCGATGCCCGCGGCGTCGGACCGGCCGGTGACGAGGGGGGTGCCCGGCAGCAGCATGACCTCGCGCCGTGCCGCTTCGTGCCGCAACGTGCGGACGAGGGCCTCGGGGTCGACGATGCCGGTCGAGGGTGACCACAGGGCGGCGCGGGCCGCCACGTGCGGCTCCATCCGGCGGACGGCGGGCGCGTCGACGATCTCCAGGTCGGTGACGCCGTTCGCCTCGGCTCGCGCGCGCAGGCGATCGAGCCCGGCCCGCTCCTCCTCGGTGCCGGCGACGATCAGCTTTCCGCAGCGCCGGTGCGGGATCTCGTGCCGGGCGCAGAACCGGTAGAGCGCCTCGCGCCCCTCGACGCAGAGCCGCGCCTTGAGGGTGCCGGCCGGATAGTAGATGCCCGCGTGAATGACGCCGCTGTTGTGGGTGCTGGTCTCGGTGCCGAAGCGGGCATGGCGCTCGATCAGGCAGACGGTGCGCCCGGGGCGGGCGGCCTCTCGCGCGCACGCCAGGCCGACGACGCCGCCTCCGACCACGACCAGATCGATCGCTTCCATCGTGCGCCGCACCCCGGCCGCACGGCTTCCCGCGGCGAGACGCCGGGGTTGCGCCGCCGGCGCTCGACCGCCGAGGGACCCTCGCCCCCCGTGCCCGGCGATGGCCGTCCCGCCGGGTGCGATACCCTACCATGACGTTGATCGCGCCGGCCCGCCCTCATACGATCGGGTCCGGGGAGAGCTCACGCGCCCCATCGCCAGCATCACTTGTCGTGGCTGTCGTGGACCTGGAGCCGCACCTGGTCGAGGGGGAGAGCTCACGCGCCCCATCGCCAGCATCACCACGGTGACGACGGCGATGCTGTTCCTCGTGCCTGGCAGCCCGTGGTGAAACCTCGCGTTGCACCGCGCCCGGAGGGCGCCGGCGAACAGCGGGGGCGCCCGCCTGACAAGGCGCGACGAGGGCGCATATTGGGCATGGGTCGAGGAGCAACGCGGTCAAGCGGGATGCATCGGCGTTCGAATGCAGCGGGGACTCTCGCCACGGGCTGCCGAGGTTGCCGCATCCGTGACATCCCGGGGGGGCGGCGGGAGCCGCCCCTCGTCGAGGAGGTTCATTGACCAGGCGCGCCGTCATTACCGGGATCACGGGCCAGGACGGGTCCTATCTGGCGGAGCTGCTGCTCGACCAGGGTTACGAGGTGGTCGGCGTGACGCGGCGGCTGAGCGCCCCGAACCTGGAGCGAATAGAGCACCTGCGCGGGCGCATCGGGCTGCGGCAGGCGGACCTGCTCGACCAGATGTCGCTGCTCGGCGTGATCGACGAGGTCCGGCCCCACGAGCTCTACAACCTCGCGGCGATGTCGTTCGTGCCGGCGTCCTGGACCCAGCCCGTGCTGACCGGCGAGTACAACGCCCAGGGCGTTGTCCGCGTCCTCGACGCCATCCGGAGGGTGGACACTTCGATCCGTTTCTACCAGGCTTCGTCGAGCGAGATGTACGGCAAGGTGCGGGAGACGCCGCAGACCGAGGCGACGCCGTTCCATCCGCGCAGCCCCTACGGAGTGTCGAAGACGTTCGCCCACTACATCACCGTGAACTATCGGGAGAGCTACGATCTCTTCGCGGTGTCCGGCATCCTGTTCAATCACGAGTCGCCCCGGCGCGGCCTGGAGTTCGTGACCCGGAAGGTGACCGACGGGGTGGCGCGCATCAAGCTCGGCCTCGCCGATCGTCTGTCGCTCGGCAACCTCGACGCGCGGCGCGACTGGGGCTTCGCGGGCGACTACGTGCGTGCGATGTGGCTGATGCTGCAGCAGGACGTACCGCGCGACTACGTCATCGCCACCGGCGTCAGCCGCTCGGTCCGCGACCTGGTCGAGACCGCGTTCGGGCACGTCGGCCTGGACTGGCGCGAGCACGTGCGCACCGATCCCGACCTGCTGCGGCCGGCCGAGGTCGACCACCTCATCGGCGATGCGTCGAAGGCGCGGTCCGAGCTCGGATGGTCGCCGGCCGTCGACTTCAAGGGGTTGATCGGCATGATGGTGGACGCCGACCTGACGCGTCACCGTGCCCTGTCGCCGCCGGTCGCGGTGGGGGCGTCCACGCCGTAGTGGCCTGTGGTGGCAGGCGCCGCTGCGTTCGAGCCGCGGTGCATCCCGCCTGACCGCGTCGTCAGTCGGTTGCATATGTGCGACATGCCTTCTCCTCGCGCCTCGTCAGGCGCGCGCGTCAGGTCGTTCGCCGGCGCTTCTCGGGCGCGGCGCAACGCGGGATTGCACCTCGGGCCGCCGGACTCTCCGTCTCCTCCGACCAGCTCATGACCCGCGTGCTCATCACCGCCGTCCCGTTCGGGGAAGTCGACCGCGGATGCCTGGACCTGCTCGAGGAGGCCGGGGTCGACTGCGTCCGCAATCCCCACGGCCGGCGGTTGACGGAGCCGGAGCTCGCGTCGCTCGTCCCCGGGGTCGACGCCGTCATCGCGGGGACCGAGCCGATTACCCGGACCGTGATTCGGGCCGCCACCCGCCTGCGGTTGATCTCGCGGGTCGGGGTGGGGCTCGACAGCGTCGATCTGGCGGCCGCGCGCGAGCAGGGCATCGCGGTCGCGTACACGCCGGAGGCGCCGGCCGACGCGGTGGCCGAGCTGACCATCGGACTGGCGCTGTCGATGCTGCGGGGCGTCCACCGCGCCAACGCCGCGATCCGCGGCGGCGTGTGGACCCGGCTGCCGGGCCGGCGGCTCGGGGCGGTGACCGTCGGCGTGATCGGGGTGGGGCGCATCGGGCGCCGCGTGGTCCGCCTGGTTTCCGCCTTCGGCGCCCGGATCCTCGCCAACGACCTGGTCCGGGTGCCGCTCGCGGAGCCCGTCGAATGGGTCGACAAGCCGACGCTCTTCCGAGAGGCCGATCTGGTGACCCTGCACGTGCCCCTCACGCCGTCGACGCTCGGCCTGGTGGGCCCCGGGCAGCTCGCGATGATGGCGCCCGGCGCCCTGCTCGTCAACACCTGCCGGGGCGGCGTCGTCGACGAGGCGGCCCTGGCCGATGCGTTGCGGGCGGGCCGGCTCGCGGGCGCCGCCGTCGACACGTTCGTCGACGAGCCCTACCACGGGGAGCTCGTCGGGGTGGACACCTGTCTGATCACCGCGCACATGGGATCGATGGCCGTCGACTGCCGCCGGCGCATGGAGCGCGGCGCCGCCCGGAACGTCGTCGCGTTCCTCCGGGGCGAGCCGCTCGACGAGCCGGTGCCGGAGTCGGAGTACGAGGTGCAGGCCATGGCGCCGGCACGGGCGGAGTGACGCGGACGGCATGCCTGTGCGCCTGGCCCGTGCCCACCTGGCCTCGGTGACGTTCGTGGTGTTCGACTTCGACGGCGTCATGACCGACAACCGCGTGCTCGTTGCCGAGGACGGCCGCGAGTCGGTGTCGTGCTCCCGCGCCGATGGACTGGGCGTGCAGATGCTGGCGCGGGGCGGCGTCGGCTGCCTCATCCTGTCCACGGAGACGAACCCGGTGGTCTCGGCCCGGGCCGCCAAGCTCGGGGTCGAATGCGTGCAGGGCCTCGGCGACGCCAAGGGGGTGGCGCTGCGCCGAATCCTCCGCGAGCGGGGGCTCGACCCGGCCCGGGTGGCCTACGTCGGCAACGACGTCAACGACGTGGAATGCCTCCGCCTGGTGGGGGTGCCGATCTGCGTCGCCGACGCGTGGCCGGCGGCCCGGCGCGCCGCACGTTACGTCACCGCCCGCCGCGGGGGCGAAGGCGCGGTGCGCGAGGTGTGCGACCTCGTGCTGGCGCGCGCAGGCCGGCGGCGCGATGCTTGACGCGTTCCGGCCGCGGGAATACGCTTTCTCCCCGGGTGGCCGGGTTGCTGACTCGTCATGACTGATCCCGGGCCGATGCCGGAGAGGGCGATGCCGGGGAACGACGCGGGGGCGGCGCCCGACGCCGACACGGCGTGGATCGAACGCTGGTTCCTCCGCGTCGCGCTCGGCGTCGGGGTCGCGGCCTGGCTGGCCCTCCTGCTCGCCGAGGTCGGGCGCCTGAGCCCGGGTCTCCTGCTCGCCTTGCTGGCGGCGGGGGCGACGGCCCTCGCCGCGCACGCCCGTTTCGTCCGCCGCTCGCCGCCGGCGCCGTCGCTCCGTGTCGGTCGCCGCGGGTTGATCGCATTCGGCGCCGTCACCCTGCTCGCCGCCTTCCTGTTCCTGCCGCCGTACGAGACCGTGGTCGCCGAGGGCGACGCCACCGTCTATCTCGGTCTCAGCCGGGAGGTCGCCCGGACCGGCGGGCTCGTCTTCGACGACCCGCTGCTGCAGGAGCTCTCGGTCGAGGCCAGGGAGTACCTGTTCCTCAACCGCCAGCCGACCGATTTCGGGTACGGCCGCTACGCGAGATTCCCCGGCGGATTCACGATCGCCGACATCGGGGAGCCGGCCGTCTCGAGCGGGTTCTCGCCCCTGTTCCCGGTCCTGGCCGCCCTGTTCCAGCAGGTGTCTCCGCCCCGGGGAGCGCTCTTCGTCGCGCCGCTGTTCGCGGTGCTGAGCGTTGGCGGCCTGTTTCTCCTGGTCGCGCGTCTCGGCGGCATTCGCACCGGTCTCCTCGCCGCGCTGCCGGCGGCGGCGTCGCTGCCGCAGATCTGGTTCGCCAGGTACCCGATACCGGAGATGGTCGCGCAGTTCTTCGTCGTGGCCGGCCTGCTCGCGCTGCTCGCCGCCTGGCGGGACGACCGGCCGTGGCTGGCGGCGGCCGCCGGCGGGCTCTTCGGGCTGGCCTGCTTCGCCAAGATCGACATGGTCGTCCTGTTGTCGGTGGCCCTCGCGGCGTTCGTCGCGTGGCGCCTCCTTGTCCGGCCGCCGGGCGGCGGCCGTTGCGTCGCCTTCCTGCTCGGCGCATTCGGCCTCGTGCTGCTGCACAACGCGGCGCACTACGCGGCGTACCCGTCGGACTATCTGCTGTACGTCCGCCAGCAGCTGGATCGGTCCATCCTGGCCCTGTCGGGGGAGTGGGCGGTCGGCCTGACCGCACTGTTGCTGGCGGCGGCGGGGCTCGCGCTGCTCGCGGTCCGGGGCGCGTGGCGGCGCCTCGGCGCGGCGGCCCCGCGGGCGGCCGGGTGGCTGCTGGTCGGCCTGCTCGGCGCCTACGGCGTCGTCTACGCCACGAACTTTCCCGGGCTTTGGCCGGATCCGCTCTTCTGGCTCAGCTGGTACGTGTCGTGGCCGGTGCTCGCCCTCGGTCTGGCCGGTGTCGCAGGGTTGGCCGTGTCGGGTCGGGCGGGACGGGCCCACCAGGGGGCGGCGTTCCTCCTCATGCTGTTCGTCGTCGTCAGCCTGCACTACCTCCACAACCCTCTTGAGCCCGAGAACCACATCGTGTCGATGCGGCGGTTCGTGCCCGTCGTCCTCCCCGGCATCTTCGCGGTCGCGGCGCTGGCCGCCGGCCGGCTGGTGGAGTGGGTCTACTTCGAGTTCAGGGTCGTGGCGACGACCGCGTTGACCGCGGTCCTCGTCGGCCTCGTGGGGGGACCGAGCGCGTCCGTGCTGCGCCAGCCGCTGTGGGAGGGGGCGCTCGAGCAGAGCGCCGGGGTGGCCCGGACCTTTCCCGACGGCGCCGCGGTGCTGGTGAGCCCGGAGCTGGTGGGGACTCACCTCCAGACGTCCTTGAACTACCTGCACGGCGTCGACGCGGTGGTCGTGCAGCAGGCCGAGCCCGACGACGTCCTGGGTGAGGTCACGCTCGACTGGCTGGCGCGAGGCCGCCAGGTGTTCGTCGTGCTGGGCCAGGGCGGATTCTCGCTGAACGCCCCGGAGCTGGTGGTGTCGGAGGTGGGGCAGACGAGCATCGACCTGCTCACCCTGGAGCGGACGCGAGGACGGGAGCCCAGGGAGCTCGTCGACGTCTCGATCGGGCTGCGGATCCTGCAGGTCGCTCGGGGCGACGGCGCCGCCGCGAGGACGGGGGTCGACGTCGGCAACCTGCTCGACGACCTCGTGGCGGGCCTGCGCGGCTTCCACGGGCCGGAGCGGGACGGGCGCGGCGACTCGTTCCGCTGGACCGAGAGCGCGGCGTCGGTGGCGGTCCCGGGCGGGGACCGCGTCAGCCTCGTGTTGGCCGGCGCCCGCCCGCCAGGGGTGGATCCGGCCGAGATCTCGGTGTGGGCGGGGCCCCACCGCATCGCGGACGGTCTCGTTCTCGGGAGCGGCGTCCAGACGATCACCCTGGACCTGCCGGAGTCCGAACGCACCGGCCCGACCGAGCTCAGCATCCGCTCGAGCGTGTTCCGGCCCGCGTCTCTCGGGCTCTCCCCGGACCGCCGGAGTCTCGGGGTGCGCGTGTACCGCGTGGACGTGCTGCGCGATTCGCCCTCCGTCCCCCCGACGGTGGACGCGGCACCCTGATCCGCCGCCCCGCGCCCCGCGCTTCGGCAGACGCCTACGCCGAGAGCAGGCCGTCGGCGGGGCTGCTGGCGGTGGCGTAGCGCCGCCGCTCGATGCGGCCGGCCAGGTGAGCGCGCCGGCCGGCCGCCACCGCGAGCTTCATGGCGTCGGCCATGGCGACGGGGTCGCGCGCGCCGGCGATGGCGGTGTTCATGAGCACCCCGTCCACCCCGAGCTCCATCGCGACGGCCGCGTCGGACGCGGTGCCGACCCCGGCGTCGACGATGACCGGCACGCCCGCGAACTCGCGGATGATGCGGATGTTGTTGAGGTTCTGGATGCCCAGCCCCGAGCCGATGGGGGCCCCGAGGGGCATGACCGCGGCTGCCCCCGCGTCCTCCAGCTTGCGGCACACCACGGGATCGTCGTTCGTGTAGGGCAGCACGACGAACCCTTCCTTCACGAGGACGCGGGTCGCCTCGAGGAGGCCGTCGTTGTCGGGGAACAGCGTCCGTTCGTCGCCGATGACCTCGAGCTTGACCCACTCGGACAGGCCGACCTCGCGCCCGAGGCGCGCCGTCCTGATCGCCTCGTCCGCGGTGTAGCAGCCGGCGGTGTTGGGCAGCAGCGAGTAGCGGCCGGTGTCGATGAAGTCGAGCAGCGACTCGCGGCCGCGGTCGGTGAGGTTGACGCGGCGCACCGCCACCGTCACCAGCTCGGCCCCGGACGCGTCGTGCGCCCGCTGCATGACCTCGTTGGACGCGTACTTGCCGGTCCCCACGATCAGCCGCGACGAAAAGGACTTCCCGGCGATTACCAGCGCGTCGTTGCCCATGTCCATGAGTATGACAGGAACCGGGCCGGGCGGCCCGGCCAGCCCGGAAACCGTCGCCGACAGCGACCGCGAGGTCGCGCCGCGGCCTTCGATTGCCGGCCAACCAACCTTCGAGGAGCCTGCGCCGTTCTACGGTGATGACCCCTGCCCTCCGCCCACGAAGTTGACGATTTCGACCGTGTCCTCCGCCTGAACCGTCGTCGACGCATAGGCGCTACGCTTCACGACGACCAGGTTGTGCTCTACCGCCACCCGGCGCGGATCGATGTCGAGCCGCGCCAGCAGGCGACTGATGGTCATCGGTTCGCCGAGCTCGTACGGGTCGCCGTTCAGAGTGATGCGCACGGGATGGACGGAAGACGGCCGGCGCCCGGATCCGCCGGAAACGACCGCGCCGCAGCTTACCGCCCCGACACCGGCGAAGTCAAGGGTAACTGTCTGGCCGATCAGGAGTTATGACCGTCATGGGGTCCGCTGGCGGGGCCAAATTGACTTCGTACAGCCCCTCTTGGTACGATGCTGATTGCGCAGGAGCCCTCCAAACGCAGGTCGCTCGTCGGACGGGTCGCCTCCGCTTGTCGGGGTAGCTTGAGAAAAACTTCACAAAACCTCCCGGCCCGGACCTGCCCCCGGCTGAAGACGACGTCGTCGCGTGGAAGACTCGCCTGGAGGCACGTCCGGGCGTTCGTCGGGGCCCGGCGCCGGTTCCTCTCCTGATGCCGTATGGGGCGACACACCATTCGCAAGGGACTGCGGCTGCCGGTCGCGGGAGAGCCCGACCAGGCGATCGGGCCCGCCCGGACGGCGCGTCGGGTGGCGCTGCTGGCCGACGACTACGTCGGCCTCCGGCCCACCATGCACGTCTCGGAGGGTGACGACGTCCGCCGCGGCGAGCTGTTGTTCGAGGACAAGAAGCGTCCCGGCGTCCGGTTCACGTCGCCGGGCGCCGGCACCGTCGAGGCCATCCACCGCGGCGAGCGCCGCAGCTTCCGATCCATCGTCATCGCTCTCGGCCGGGACGAGCAGGAGGGCCGCGGCGGCGTCTCGGTCCGGTTCTCGTCGTTCTCGGGCCGGCATCCCGCCGGGCTCGGCGGCGACGACGTGCGCGAGCTGCTGCTCGAGTCGGGCCTGTGGCCGGCGATTCGGGAGCGGCCGTTCGGGCGCGTCGCCGATCCCGGCACGCGGCCGCGATCCGTCTTCGTGACCGCCATCGACACCGAGCCGCTGGCCCCGCGGGTGGACGTCGTGCTCGACGGCGCGCACGGGCCCTTCGAGAACGGCCTGAACGCGCTGGCGCGGATGACCGACGGCGCCGTCTACGTGTGCACCGCGCCCGACGCGCGGGTGCCGGTGCCGGGCGGCGATCGGTTCCGGCGGGAGGAGTTCGCCGGCCTCCATCCGGCCGGGGCGCCCGGACTGCACATCCACCGGCTGGACCCGGTGAGCCGGGACCGGCAGGTGTGGTACGTCGGCTACCAGGACGTCGTGGCCATCGGGCGGCTGTTCGAGACGGGCGAGCTCGCGGTCGAGCGCGTGGCGGCGCTGGCGGGGCCGGCGGTGTCGCACCCCCGGCTCGTCCGGACGCGGCTGGGGGCGGCGGTCGCCGACGTGCTCGCCGACGAGTCGCTCGACGACGCGGTGCGGGTCGTGTCGGGGTCGCTGCTCGCCGGGCGTTCCGCGTCGGGCGCGGCCACCGGCTACCTGGGCCGCTATCACCGGCACGTCTGCCTCATTCGGGAGGGCCGCGAGCGCGAGCTGCTGGGCTGGCTCCGGCCCGGGCTCGGGAAGTTCTCGGCGTCGCGGGCGTTCCTGTCGACGCTGTGGCGGGGCCGGCGGTTCCCGTTCACCACCACCACCAACGGCTCGCGCCGGGCCATCGTGCCCATCGGCCTCTACGAGCGCGTGATGCCGATGGACCTGCTGCCCACGCCCCTGCTGCGGGCCCTCGTCATGCACGACGTCGAGCGGGCCGAGGAGCTCGGCTGCCTGGAGCTGGAGGAGGACGACCTCGCCCTGTGCTCCTTCGTGTGCCCGAGCAAGCTCGACTACGGCGCCGCGCTCCGCCGGGTGCTGACCACCCTCGAGGCCGAAGGCTGACATGAAGCTCCTGCGCGACCTGCTCGACCGGCAGGCCCCCCACTTCGAGAAGGGCGGGCGCCTCGAGCGGCTGTACCCGCTGTGGGAGGCGCAGGACACCTTCCTCTACACGCCCGGCGAGGTCACGCGCTCGGACCCGCACGTGCGCGATGCCCTCGACATGAAGCGCCTGATGATGACGGTGGTCATCGCGCTCGCCGGGTGCATCTACATGGCCCTCCACAACACCGGGTACCAGGCGCACCTCGCGATCGCGGCCGGGGCCCCGCCCCTCGACGTCTGGCAGACCGACGTCATGCGGTGGCTGGGCCTGCCCTTCGCACCCGACGACGCGTGGGCGTGCCTGGTGCACGGGGCCCTCTACTACGGGCCGGTGCTGGCCGTGACGTTCGGGGTCGGGGGGCTCTGGGAGGCGCTGTTCGCGGGGGTGCGCGGGCACGAGATCAACGAGGGCTTCCTCGTCACCGGGATGCTGCTGCCGCTGACCCTGCCCGCGACCATCCCGCTGTGGCAGGTGGCGCTGGGCATCTCGTTCGGGGTGGTCGTGGGCAAGGAGATCTTCGGCGGGACGGGGATGAACGTCCTCAACCCCGCCCTGACCGCCCGCGCCTTCCTGTTCTTCGCCTACCCGGCGGAGATGTCGGGCGACGCCATCTGGATCGCGGCGGGCACCGCCCCCGACGGGGTCAGCGGGGCGACGGTGCTCGCGCTGGCGACCGAGGAGGGGCTGCCCGGGGTGACCGGGGCGGTGAGCCCGTGGCAGGCGTTCACGGGGTGGATGCCGGGGTCGATGGGCGAGACGTCGGTGCTGGCGTGCCTGGCCGGGGCCGCCGTCCTCATCGGGACCGGGGTGGGGTCGTGGCGCATCATGGCCAGCGTCACGGTCGGCACCCTGGGCACGGCCTGGCTGCTCAACGCCGTCGGGTCGGCGACCAACCCCTTCTTCGAGGTGACCCCTCTCTGGCATTATCTGTTGGGGGGCTGGGCGTTCGGGACGGTGTACATGGCCACCGATCCGGTGTCGGGGCCCTCGACGCCGGGCGGCCACTACGCGTACGGGTTCCTGATCGGCCTGCTCGTGGTGCTGATCCGGGTGGTGAATCCCGCCTACCCCGAGGGCATGATGCTGGCCATCCTGTTCATGAACCTGTTCGCGCCGCTGATCGACTACGTCGCGATCCAGGCCAACGTGCGGCGGAGGAGGGCGCGTCATGCAGGGTAGCGGCTGCTTCATGAACCTGTTCGCGCCGCTGATCGACCACGTCGCGATCCAGGCCAACGTGCGGCGGAGGAGGGCGCGTCATGCAGGGTAGCGTCGGCTACAACCTGGGGTTCGCGGCGGCCGTCTGCCTCGTCTGCGCGGTCGTCGTGTCGTCGGCGGCGGTGGCCCTGGCCGATCGCCAGGAGCGCAACGCGGCCCTCGACCGGCAGCGGAACGTGCTGCTGGCGGCGGGGCTGGCGAGCGACGACGAGTCGCTCGACGCCGAGGCCGTCGCGGCCCGGTCGGCCGGGATCACGCCGGTGGTCCTGACCCTGGCCACCGGCGAGGTGGCGACGGACGTCGATCCGGTCGCGTTTGACCAGCGGGCGGCGTCGATCGACTCGGCGCGCAGCGCCGCCGCGCCCGACAACGTCGCCGGCATCGTGCGCCTGCCGAACGAGGCCCTCGTCTACGAGGTGCGCGGCGAGGCGGGGCGACTCGAGCTCGTGGTGCTGCCCGTCGAGGGGCTCGGGCTGTGGGGGACCCTCTACGGCTTCGTGGCGCTCGAGGGCGACCTGCGCACCATTCGCGGGCTGACCTTCTACGAGCACAAGGAGACGCCGGGGCTCGGCGGCGAGGTCGACAACCCGCGGTGGAAGGCCCGGTGGCCCGGCCGGCTCGCGTTCGACGAGGAGCTGAGCCCCGCCATCGCGGTCGTCAAGGGACCGGCGGGGAGCGTGGACGAGGCGCCGTACGCGGTCGACGGGCTGTCGGGCGCGACGATCACGAGCCGCGGGGTGACCAACCTGCTGGGGTTCTGGCTGGGGCCGGACGGCTTCGGGCCGTACCTGGCGCGGCTGCGGGGGGAAGGGGGCGCGGTCTGATGTCGAAGCAACGCGAGGCCCTGATCGATCCGCTCTTCAACAACAACCCCATCGCGTTGCAGGTGCTCGGCATCTGCTCGGCCCTCGCGGTGACGACGCGGATGGACACCGCGCTCGTGATGTGCGCGGCGGTGGTCTTCGTGCTCCTGTTCTCGAACCTGTTCGTCAGCCTGCTGCGCAACCAGATTCCGACCAACATCCGCATCATCGTGCAGCTCACGATCATCGCGTCGCTGGTCATCGTCGTCGACCAGGTGCTCAAGGCCTACCTGTTCGAGATCTCCAAGCAGCTCTCGGTGTTCGTCGGGCTCATCATCACCAACTGCATCATCATGGGCCGCGCCGAGGCCTACGCCATGCAGAACCCGCCGCGCATGAGCCTGATCGACGGCCTCGGCAACGGCCTCGGCTATGCGTTGATACTCGCCGGCACCGCGGTCATCCGCGAGCTCTTCGGGTCGGGGTCGCTCATGGGGACGCAGTTGCTGCCCCTCGCGAGCGAGGGCGGCTGGTACACCCCGAACGGCCTGATGGTGCTGTCGCCGGGGGCGTTCTTCATCATCGGCTTCTTCATCTGGGCGATCCGGGTGTGGAAGCCCGAGCAGGTCGAGCAGGACTAGCAGCCCGTGGTGAAACCCCGCGTTGCACCGCGCCCGGAGGGCGCCAGCGGATCGCCGAGGCGCCCGCCTGACAAGGCGCGACGAGGGCGCATGTTGGGCATATGTAACCGAGGAGCAACGCAGTCAGGCGGGATGCATCGCCGCTCGAATGCAGCGGGGACTTTCGCCACGGGCTGCTAGGGGCCGAGCCATGGAGTACTACCTGAACCTGGCGGTGAAGGCGATATTCGTCGAGAACTCGGCCCTCGCGTTCTTCCTGGGCATGTGCTCGTTCCTCGCGGTGTCGAAGCGCGTCTCGACCGCCCTCGGCCTCGGCGGCGCCGTCATCTTCGTGCTGACGGTCACGGTGCCGATGAACAACCTCGTGTTCACCTACGCCCTCAGGCCCGGGGCCCTGGCCTGGCTCTCTCCGGAGCTGGCCGAGTACGACCTCTCGTTCCTGGGGTTCCTGACCTTCATCGGCACCATCGCCGCGATGACCCAGATCGTCGAGATGACCCTCGACCGCTTCGCGCCCGCCCTGTACGCCGCCCTCGGCATCTTCCTGCCGTTGATCGCCGTCAACTGCGCCATCCTCGGCGCGTCGCTGTGGATGATGGAGCGTAGCTACAACCTCGTCGAGAGCGCCGTGTTCGGGTTCGGCTCGGGGGTCGGCTGGGCCCTCGCCATCGTCGCCCTCGCCGGCATCCGCGAGAGGCTGCGCTACAGCAATCCGCCGGCCGGCCTGCGGGGGCTGGGACTCACGTTCATCATCGTGGGCCTGATGGCCATCGGCTTCATGGCCTTCGCGGGGGTGCAACTGTGATCACCGTCCTGTGGGGATCACCGTCGTGGGTCTGACGGCCATCGGGGATGGCCTTCGCGGGGGTGCAACCGTGATCACCGTCCTGTGGGGATGCCACCGGCGCCATCATGGAGCTGACGGCCATCGGCTTCATGGCGTTCGCGGGGGTGCAACCGTGATCACCGTCCTGCCGGGCGTGGGGATGTTCACCGGCGCCATCGTGGGTCCGATGGCCATCGGCTTCATGGCGTTCGCGGGGGTGCAGCCGTGATCACCGTCCTGCTCGGCGTGGGGATGTTCACGGGCACCATCCTGTCGCTGGTGGTCGTGCTCATGCTGGCCCGCCGCCGGCTCGTCGCCACCGGCGACGTGACGATCACGGTGAACGGCGACCCGGACAAGGCGCTCACCACCAGCGCCGGCGGCACCCTGCTCGGCACCCTCGCCGACAACCGCATCTTCATTCCCTCGGCCTGCGGCGGCAAGGGGAGCTGCGGGGTGTGCACGGTGACGGTGCAGGACGGCGGCGGCGCCATCCTCCCGACCGAGCTGAGCCACGTCTCGCGCGGCGAGGCGCGCTGCGGGGTGCGCCTGTCCTGCCAGGTCAAGGTGAAGCAGGACATGGCCATCGAGCTGCCCCCCGAGGTGTTCAGCGTCCGGCAGTGGCGCTGCCGGGTGCGGTCGAACGCCAACGTGCGCCACGTTCATCAAGGAGCTGGTGCTCGAGCTGCCCCCGGGCGAGTCGGTGCCGTTCCGGGCCGGCGGCTACATCCAGATCGAGGCGCCGCCGGGCACCGTCAAGTACGCCGACTTCGACATCGAGGAGGAGTACCGGGCGGACTGGGACAAGTTCGACCTGTGGCGCTACGTGTCGACGATCGAGGAGCCGGTGACGCGCGCCTACTCGATGGCCAACTATCCCGAGGAGCGCGGCGTCATCATGCTCAACGTGCGGGTGGCGTCGCCGCCGCCGCGGGCCCCCGAGGGGACGCCGCCGGGCAAGATGAGCTCCTGGATCTTCGACCTCAAGCCGGGCGACGAGGTCACCATCTCGGGGCCCTTCGGCGAGTTCTTCGCGAAGGAGACCGGCGCCGAGATGCTGTTCGTCGGGGGCGGGGCGGGCATGGCGCCGATGCGCTCGCACATCTTCGATCAGTTCCGCCGGCTGAGCACGTCGCGGAAGGTGTCGTTCTGGTACGGCGCGCGCAGCCTGCGCGAGGCGTTCTACCTCGACGACTTCGACACCATCGCGGCCGAGCACGACAACTTCGAGTGGCACCTCGCCCTGTCCGAGCCGCTGCCCGAGGACGGCTGGAACGGGTACACCGGCTTCATCCACCAGGTCGTGCTCGACAACTACCTGAAGACCCATCCGGCTCCCGAGGACGTCGAGTACTACCTGTGCGGTCCCCCGATGATGCTCAAGGCGTGCATGGACATGCTCGACTCGCTGGGGGTCGAGCCCGAGAACATCCTCTTCGACGACTTCGGGTAGCCGTCCGCGACGTGGAACGGCGCGGACTGCGCGACCCCGCTTCTCGAGACAGTCCCTCCGGCGAGTCCAGGCACATGCTCACCGCGCGGGCACGATCGGCAGCCGGCAACGGCCGGGCGGGCCGGCCGGGAGCCTCCGGCCGTCGCCGCGGCCCCCCGCGGCCGCGGTCGGGTCGCGTGCGGGCTGCTCCTGGCCGCGTGCGCGTGCGTTCCCCCGACCCCGGGGCGGCCGTCGTCGAGCTCACGGGGCCCACGATGGGGACCACCTGGGCGGTCCGGGTGGTGACGGTGGACGCGTGGCCGCAGGCCGAGCGCGATCGGGTCGCGGGGGAGATTCAGGCGGTGCTCGACGACGTCGAATCGAAGATGTCGCACTACGACCCGTCGTCGGAGCTCTCGCGGTTCAACCGCGCGCGGACGACCCGCCCCTTCCCGGTGTCGGCCGAGACGTTCGAGGTCTTCCGCCAGGCCCGGCGGCTCGCCGAGCTGACGGCGGGGGCGCTGGACGTGACCGTGGCCCCCCTCGTCAACGCGTGGGGCTTCGGGCCGGTCGAGCCGGACCGGTTTCCCCCGGCCGCCGACCGGTTGTCGCGGGCCCTCGAGCACGTCGGCTACGCCCGAATCGAGCTCGACGGGACGGCGTCGACGCTGCGCAAGGCGGACCCCGCGATCGAGGTCGATCTGTCGGCGGTGGCCAAGGGATACGGCGTCGACCGCGTCGCCGCGGCCTTGAGTGGGGCAGGGCTCGAGCGGTACCTGGTCGAGGTCGGGGGCGAGATTGTGGCGGCGGGGACGAATCACCTCGACCGCCCGTGGCGCATCGGCATCGAATCGCCCACGGCGGGCGGCGGCATCCAGCGCGTGGTCCCGCTGCGCGACCGGGCGATGGCCACGTCGGGCGACTACCGCAATCGGCGCGAGGTCTCGGGCGGCTGGGTGTCTCACACCATCGACCCCCGCACGGGACGGCCGGTCGAGCATCGGCTCGCCTCGGTGAGCGTCATCGCCGACCGCTGCGTCGTGGCCGACGGGCTCGCCACCGCCCTCGAGGTGCTGGGCCCGGACGACGGCTACGCGCTGGCCGTCGAGCGGGGGTGGGCCGCCCTCTTTCTGGTCCGCGGCGAGGACGGCGCGATTGCCGAGCGCGCCACCCCTGCGTTCTCCGCCGTCGTCGCGCCATCTCCGCAGGAGGACGGTTAGGACGCCACGGCAACTGCCTTGCCGCGTGCTGAGGGCGTCGCGCCGCCGAGAACGGGCTGCCGCTGGGCGTACTTGGCAACTCTCCATCTATATCGATCACTGCCCCTGGCCGGCGGGGACGCCGGCCGCCGGTTCGGCCGGAGGCGGGGCGGCCCCGCGGGGGTGCAGATCGATCATTCGAGCCGGAAACGCCTGGACCGAGGTCCCGTTTCGGGTCAGAATGAGGACGATGGTGTTCCTGCTGACGTTGGGCGCGATCGCGATCGTCATGGCGATCATGGCGATAGGGGTGATGCTCGACGGCCGCTGTCTGCGCGGCTCCTGCGGCGGGCCGGACGTGACCGGCCCCGACGGCGAGTCGCTGGCCTGCGCCACCTGCCCCCGCCGAAGCGGATCGGCGGCGGCCGAAAGTTGACGCGGGCTCCTGTCCGCGGGGTGCGGCCGGCTTCACGCCGGCCCGGTGTTGCGTCACGCCATGATCTTCCGGTACGGACCTGGCCTCATGGTCACGTCGTCAAGGACTTGCCGGCAGCGCACACCCGGACTCCTGGCGGTGGCGCCACACCGGCACCAACCAGGTGGACCTGAAAGCGGGCCGAGCGCCCGCCGGGTGGTGCGGCAGCCGGGTCGGCCGGCGGCGCCGAGCGGGCTTGTAGTTTGTACGGAATTCGCACTTTGAAACCGCTGGTCGGCTAGTCAGCCAGCAGTCTGCGTCGTAGAACGGCGCGGACTATCGGCGGGCTGAACGGGAGGGCTGACGCTGATGGATATCGGAGACGTGGCGGCGCTGGTGTCGGCTGTGGGCGTTCTGTGGATTGCGCTCCGGCTGGAACGGCTGGCGGGCGGGCTGAAATCGGTTCAGGAAGACGTACGGGCGCACGTCAACGCGCCGGGGCTGCACGCGCCGCGATGACCGGGCCGGCGCCCCGGCCGCGTTGCCTGGCGTTGCCTGGCGTTGCCTGACGCTCTACCGCCCCGCGTGGTTGCGAACGTGGTACCGCGCGGGCGGATTCGCGAAAACCGCCCGGATTCATTGGAAAAATCGCGAATCGTCCACAGAACGGCGCGAACTCGGCCGGGCGCCCAGCGGAGACGAAGGCGACGATGGGCGGGTCGGCCTCACGTCAGGCCGAGCAGGGCCGCGGCCAGCACGTCGTCCTGCTCGGGCATCACGGTTCGCAGGTCGAGGACCACCCGGTCCTGCTCGATGCGCGCAATCACGGGTGGACGCAGCCCGCGGAGACGCGTCACGAGCCGCGCCGCCGAGCGGGCCCGCGGCGTCAGCCTCGCCAGCCTCGTCGGCAGCGCGGATCCCGGTGCGCCGCCGCCCCCGACCGTCGACAGCCCGTCGACGACGTCCACGGCGAACAGGGCATGGTCCGAGAGCCGGCCGGCCAGCGCCCGGGCCCGGGCGTCGACCTCGTCGACGGGGGCGGCGAGCATGCGGACCACGGGCACGCTCGCCCGCGCCCGGCCCCGCGCGTGCTCCGTCAGCGTGGCCTCGAGGGCCGCGTAGGTCATCTTGTCGACCCGCAGGGCCCGCATCAGGGGATGGCTCCGCACGCGTGACAGCGGCTCCTCGTCGCCGACGATGACCCCGGCCTGGGGGCCGCCGAGGAGCTTGTCGCCGCTGAAGCAGCAGACCGCGGCGCCGGCCCCGACGCTCGCGGCCACCGACGGCTCGTCGACCCCGCCGGTCGGGACCTCCGTCAGCTGACCGCTGCCGAGGTCTTCCACCACGGGCACGTCGAAGCGCCGGCCCAGGGCCACGAGCTCCTCGAGCCCGGGCCGGGCGGTGAACCCCTCGATGCGGAAGTTCGACGGGTGGACGCGCAGGATGAGCGCGGTCCGGTCGTTGAGGGCCGCGGCATAGTCGGCGATGCGGGTCCGGTTCGTGGTGCCGACCTCCCGGAGCTCCGCCCCCGATTGACGCAGGATGTCGGGAATGCGGAAGCCGCCGCCGATCTCGACGAGCTCCCCCCGGGAGACGACGGCCTCCCGTCCGTGCGCCAGCGCGGCGAGGACGAGGAGCACCGCCGCGGCGTTGTTGTTGACCACCACCGCCGCTTCCGCCCCCGTCACCTGGGCCAGGAGCCGGGCGGCATGGGTGTGGCGGGCGCCGCGCCCGCCTCCCGCCAGGTCGTACTCCAGGTTCGTGTAGCCGGCCGCGAGCTCCGCCACCCGCGCCGCCGCCGCCCTCGCCAGGGGGGCCCGGCCGAGGTTGGTGTGCACGACGACCCCGGTCGCGTTGATCACCGTGGTGAGGGACGGCGAGAGGCGCGCCGCCAGCACCGTCGCCGCACGCCGCTCGATCGCCGCCGCCGCCTGGTCGCGGTCCCGGATGGACGTCGCGTCCGGGCCGGTCAGGTCCCCTCGCAGGCGATCGGCGGCCTTGCGCAAGGCGTCGAGGGCCGCCTCGCGGCCGTACTCGGTCTCGAGAGCGCGGACGAGCGGGCGCCGTCGCAGGCGATCGATGGACGGCAGAATGCGGGGGGTGGTCATGGCGCCGCCGCGCCGACGTGGGTCGCCGTCTTGCCGCTGCGCCCCGATTCGGATACCATCGCCTGCCCCGCGGCGACGACGGGCGACGCCGTCCGGGGCGCCTGTGCACGACGACGCGGAATCCCGTCAGACTCGGCGGGGCGGCAGTCGGTGCGGCCGGTGACGATGTCCGGGCTCAGTCTACCATCGCCCCGGCGTTGTGACGGCCGCGTTCTCGATGTCGGTCTCGGGGGTGGGAAGCGCGGGGGCGGAATGAGCGGCCCGGCCGCGGCGCGGCCGGGCCGGACGGACCTACTCGCTTCGGGTGACGCTGCCTGCCTGGGGACCCTTGGGTCCGTCGACGATCTCGAACTCCACGGCCTGACCCTCTTCCAGCGTGCGAAAACCGTTCCCCTGAATCGCCGAGAAGTGCACGAAGACGTCGCTTCCGCCTTCACGCTCGATGAATCCGTACCCCTTGGCGTTGTTGAACCACTTGACCTTGCCGGTGATGCGCATCGTGCTTCCTCTTTTTTGGAGGGGCGTGACGCGCCACGCCCCCAACTCCCGGACCCATGAAGACGTTGCGCCATGGGTGCACAAAAAAAGACCGCGCGAGCGGTCTGCGGGTCGAACCCCTGTACCGTACTGAGGCGGGCTCGACCCTTGAGCCGAAAGGCCATCGTAGTGAGCACGTCCGACGTTGTCAAGACGGCTGGTCGACCGGTGTTGTCCCGTCTTGAAAATCTGGTCCGGAATTCTGCTGCGCCCTACGTGTAGATCGACTACACATCCAGCCTGGCCGCTGCCGACCTCTGATCCCGACCTGAGCTGTTCAGCTTCACTCATCCTCGTCACCATCCTTGACGCTCTCAGACGCTCTCGCCTGATTTCGGTGACCATGATCGCGCCTTCCGATCCGATCGAGGTCCTCCTCGATCGGCGGGCCATCCTGGCCTGACGACCAGCGGCGGCCTCGGTCTGGCCGCCCGAGACCTGGCTACCTGGAGTTCTGCGCTGTCTGAGTTGCTGATGAGCGGCGAGCCGGGAGATGAGCGGTCCCGGCTCGCTTGTGACTGCTCGCGCAGTGCGCCAGCAGACCCTGGAAGGCCTCGCCCTCGGGCGGCTCTCCTCTATCAGGAGTGCACGGCCGAAAAGGCGTGTAACCGATCCGGCCCTGCCCGCCTCCTATGCGTAGGAGGTGAAGCATGAGACGGCATCGATGTTGGGGTATCTGGGCCGCACTCGCGGCCCTCGTGGTCGCTGCGCCTGCCACGGCGCAGGTGGACCGCGGGCGGAAGGTGAACGGAACCGTGATGTCGGCGGCCTCGCAGCAGCCGGTGGCCAACGCCGCCGTGCGGTACGAGGAGGCGGGCCAGCCGCCGCAGACGACGACGACCGACTCGAAGGGGTACTTCGAGCTCTCGGCCGGCCGGCGCGGCGTGGTGACGGTCACCGCCAGGGACTTCGGCACCGCCCGCCGGAGGTGGCCGCCCACTACCGGCGCCAGTACGCTACTCGTGGCGCTGACCCCGCCCGCGATCCTGGGCGGCACGGTGGCCGACCTCGCGACCGGACGGCCGATCTCGGCGCGGGTGCGCGTGCTCGTGCAGTCCCCCGGCAACGTCCTGTCGCGCGCGGCCACTGCGGTGCAGGGCAAGTTTCAGATGACGGATCTCCCGACGGGGCCGGCGCTCGTGACGGCCCGCGCGGACGGGTACGCGCCGTTCGTCGGCAGCGCGAGCGTCGAGGGCGGCAAGACGCGCTTCGTGCGGATCGGCATGATGCTCGCGGCGCAGGCCGAGGGCCAGGTCAGGGACGCGCGAGGGAACCCCGTGGCGGGCGCCGTTGTGACCGCGGCGTACCCGGAGCTGGCGGGCGCCGGCCTCGTCGAGGACTTCGTCGGCGGCCGACCCTTGACGGAAGCGGACGGCGTGTTCGGACTCGACGGCCTGATGCCCTCCACGACGATCGCGCTCCAGGCGGAGTTCGCCGGGCGCCGATCCGAGGTGGAGACGTTCTCGATCGCCCCCGGAACGAAACGGTCGAACATCGTCCTCACGCTGCCGTGAAAAACGCGCGCGGCGGTCGGAGGACCTGGGGCAACCCGCAGATGAGGAAGGAGACCAAAAATGAGCACGTACTTTCACTCGTTGCCGCACTGGACGATGCGCGCCCTCGCGGCCGCCGTCGTGCTGTGCACCCCCATCGAGGCAGTGGCCTGGTGCTTCGTGGAGGTCAGTCTGTACAACTACGAGCGCAGGGTGCCCGGGCACGTCAACGCGGAGTGCTCGGAGTGCCACTACAGCGGCTGCGGCAAGAAGAAGTCCAAGTACCAGTCAGGCTTCGGCAACTGGGGCGTTGCGTCCCAGTACGGGGAGATCCGTGACACCGATCAGTTCGCCGGGTGGTACGACGAGGACGACAAGCTGCAGTGGCAGTCCTGCACCAAGAAGCTCCCGAAGCCCGACTGCCTCGCCTACAACGACAACCACTGCACGGGGCAGAAGACCGTGCCGGAGAACAAGAGGCGGTACGGCGGCTACAGCTACTTCCTCCGCCCCTACGGAACGCTGTGCAACGCGATAGGGGTCGAGACGGTCGAGGAGATCGACATGCACCTCTACGAGCTGGACTGGCCGGACAGCGACGAGCTGGTCGCCTCGCTCGTGTACGGCGACGTCAGCGTCGCGCTCACGTGCACGAGCGCGTACCGGTGCAGCGGAGAGTCGGCCTGGATCTCCGCGACGAGCGGCGGCGGCACCGTGAAGGCGAAGGCGCGGGTGGAGGTGAAGACGAGGTTCTGGGAGAGTCGTTGACCGCCCGCGCGGCGTCCACTCTGCGGCCCCTGGCCTCCGGGGGCGGGTCGGGGGCCGCGCGCCGAGGAGGAGACATGAGACATCATCGAACCGCCGCCGCCATGGTCGCCCTCGCGGCCTCCTCCGCGGGGGCGCAGCCCGTCGACTCGTTCCGCGAGCTCGCGGAGTTGGTCAGGGCCGGCAGGAGCATCGCGGTGGTCACGGCCCCCGGGGACGACGTGATCATCGGCTCGGTTCTCGACATCTCGCCAGGCTCGCTAAGCGTGCTCGACGCTGACGGCCGCAGGATCCGGCTGGACGAGGCCCGCGTCCGGCGCGTGCAGCAGCTCTGGGACGACCCGATCCTGGACGGCATGGCGCTCGGGTTCGCGGTCGGCGCCGCCCCCGCGATGCTGCTGGCCTTCGTCGGCACGGGCTCGGAGGATCCCGACCTCTCGCTGCCCGTCATGAGCGCCGTCCTCGGGGGGGTGATCGGCGCGGTGCTCGACGTCAGCCGCTCGGAGCGGCTTCAGGACCTGTACCGCAGCCGGCGGCAGCGCGTGGCGATCTCGCCGCTGCAGGGGGGCGCCGCCCTGTCGATCTCGTGGTGACCGCCGATGTACGAAGACTGGGCGGGCCTCGTGGTCCGCGTGATGACGACCGCTCTCGCCCTCACGCTGCTCATCGTCTTGGCGGTGAAGTGGTACGCGGCCGCCGTCTACTGAGCCGACTCACCGGTGGGCCAGGAGCCGCGCCCTCAGCAGACGGTGCGCCCGGTGCAGGCGGACTGCGGCGTTCCGCTTCGAGATGTGGAGCTGCTCGGCGACGTCGGTGGTCGAGCGCTCCTCGATGTCGCGCAGCCGTACGACCTCGCGGTACGTGGGCGGCAACTCGTCTATGGCCGCCAGCAGCAGAACCCGCAGCTCGGCCTCGTAGATCCTCATCTCGGGCTGGTCCGCGGCCTGCTCGGCGCCGCTCAGCGGCGTCTCGCGCGTCTGGGCCGCGATGCGGTGGACCGCCTCGTGGCGGACGATCACCCTGACCCAGCTGCATGCCGGAGAGCCTCCCCGGTACTGGTTCAGCCGCTGAAGCACGATGATCCAGGCTTCCTGGAGCGCGTCGCGGGCAAGTGCATCCTCGCCGGCGACGCGCCGGGCGACGGGCAGGAACCGCCGCGTGCAGCAGCGGATCCAGCCTGCAGGGTCTCTCTCAAGCAGCGGGCACCTCGCCGCCTTCGCGAGCTCTGGGCTCTCGGGCATGGCGTCAGCGGTCCCACGCCAGCACGACGGGTTCACCGAAATCGGCACCGCCGTGCCACATTGTCGCTTTTCGAAACCTAAGAGTCGCGAAATAATAGCACGCGTCTGAGAACGACCCGCGTGCCGTGATCTCGGAGGTGGCTGGGACGGCCGTTCGTCGCTCTGTATCTGAGCACAGCGGGTACAGACGTTCGTCTGGGCCAAATCCCGGAGGCGCTTGAACGCCGCATTCGCCGTGCAGCTGTACCGGGTGGTCACCCAGTCGAAGTTGTTGTCTGCCGGGTCCCCCCGGACATTCGCATACACTACTCCTGTGCGGCAGCCCCTGCGAGCCGATCGGGTCGGGCTCGCCGGGGCGCCTGAGACCCCCCCGCCCCTTGCCTGTCTCGATGCGTCTCTCGATGCGCCATGCCCTACATCTTGATGGGCCATCTGGGTCCTCCACAAGGGGGAGTGGGTTTAGGTCAGCGCACTACCGGTCGACCGAGGGGGGCGGACGAGGCTCGGCGACGGGCCGGCGGAAGCGGTCGGCCGTCGCCGGGGGCCCGGGTCGAACGGGCGAGGCGCCAGGTTCCGACCGGGGTGCGTCGCCGGTCGAGAGCCCGGCAGGGCCCCGCCGCCGGGCCGGCAGGACCGAGAGGAGTGTGATCAGTTGAGACGAGCGTTGCTGAGCGTATCGGACAAGACCGGCATCGCCGACTTTGCCCGCGGCCTCGCCGCCGCCGGCTTCGAGATCGTGTCCACCGGCGGCACCGCGCGGACGTTGGCCGAGGCGGGGGTCGCCGTCACCCCGGTGTCGTCGGTGACGGGATTCCCGGAGATGATGGACGGTCGGGTCAAGACCCTGCATCCCGCCGTCCATGCCGGCATTCTCGCCCGCCGCGGCGAGCCCGGCGACCTGCGGGCGCTCCACGACCACGGCATCGGGCCCGTCGACGTGGTGGCCGTCAACCTCTATCCCTTCGCCCGGGTCGCGGCGGACCCCGACGCCGGCGTCGAGGCGCTGGTCGAGGAGATCGACGTCGGCGGGCCGACGCTGGTGCGCGCGGCCGCGAAGAACTTCCGCGACGTGGTCGTGGTCGTCGATCCCGGCGACTATCCCGAGACCCTGGAGGCGCTGCGGCGCGCCGGGGGACCGGACCCCGACTTCCGGCTGGCGCTCGCCCGCAAGGCGTTCGCCCACACCGGCTCGTACGACGGCGCCATCGCCTCCACGCTGTCGGCGGTGGAGGTCGCGGACGGCCGCTTCATCCGGCGCGCGGCACCCGTGGAGGAGCTCGTTCCGGACACCTTCGCGGTGAGGGCGGATCGCCGCCGGACCCTCCGATACGGGGAGAATCCCCATCAGGCCGCGGCGCTCTACGCCGCCGGCGACGCGGGTTTCGGCGGCGCTCGCGTGGTGCAGGGCAAGCCCCTGTCGTTCACCAACCTGCTGGATCTCGACGCGGCGGCGCGGCTGGCGCGCGAGTTCGACGAGCCGGCCGCGGTGGTCGTGAAGCACACCAACCCCTGCGGGGTGGCGACCGCCGACGCGTTGAGCGACGCCTACGTGTCGGCGCGGGAGGTCGACGCCCTGTCCGCGTTCGGCGGGATCGTGGGGCTGAACCGCCGCATCGACGGCATGACGGCGGAAGCGATTGCCTCGACCTTCATCGAGGCGGTCGTGGCGCCGGACGCGGACGACGAGGCCCGCGCGACCCTCGCGGCGAAGAAGAACCTGCGGCTGGTTCTCGCGGATTGCTTCGCGCCCGGGGGCGTCCGGCCGGACCGCGACGTCCGGTCCATTCTCGGCGCGTTCCTCGTGCAGGGCGGCGACCGCGTGACCGAGGCGGCGGCGCCGTGGACGGCGGAGGCGGCGGGGCGCCCCGAGTCCGGCCTTCGCGTGATGACCCGCCGGCGGCCGACCGGAGCGGAGTGGGCGGCCCTCCGGCTGGCCTGGCGGGTCACGGCCCACGTGAAGTCGAACGCGGTGGTGTTCGCGCGGGCGGATCGGCTCGCCGCGATCGGCGCCGGCCAGATGAGCCGGGTCGACGCCGTGAAGGTGGCGGTGATGAAGGCGGCGGGGCTGAGCGGCACGGTGGCCGCCTCCGATGCGTTCTTCCCGTTCCGCGACGGCCTCGACGCCATTGCCGCGGCCGGCGCGACCGCGGTGGTCCAGCCCGGGGGGTCGGTTCGGGACGAGGAGGTCGTCGCCGCCGCCGACGAGCACGGCCTGGCGATGGTGTTCACGGGGCGGCGGCACTTCCGGCACTGAGGGCGGCGGCGCGCGGTGGAGCTCCGGTTCCGGCCGGACCCGCGAGATGCCGCCTGCCGGCTCGCCCCCCCAACCGATCCGTCCCCGGGCCGCGGCCGGTCAGCCGTGGGACGGGTCGGGGCCGGTCGGCGCGGGCCGGGGGGCGGCCGGGCGCAGGGCGGCCGCCTGCGGCAGGGCGAGGACGACGAGGAACAGCATCAGGAACTCCGAGTCGCCGAAGTTGTACTCGAACAGGCCGCCGGTGAGCATGGCCGCGACCGCCGCGAGGCCCGCCGCGGCGAGGGGGCGGGCCGCTTCGTCGTCCAGCAGCCGGAACAGGTGGCGGACCGCCGCGACCACGAACAGGCACCAGACCGCGAGGGCGGGCAGCCCCCGCTCGGCCGCGATCTGGACCGGCACGTTGTGCAGGTGCGGGTTCTCCTCCAGCACGGCTCCCGCATCGCGGTACCGCGGGTACACCTCCTGCACCATGTCCGGACCCACCCCGGTCCAGGGATGGTCTCGGATGATCCGCACCCCCGCCCGCGCCATCGCCAGTCGGTCGCGGACCGTCGGATCCTCCGGGTCGAAGGCCGAGTACAGGCGGTCGCTGATCTGCGGGGGAGCGAGGGCCAGCACCAGGGCCGCGAGCACCGGGGCCACCGCCAACAGCCGCAGGTCCCTCAGCAGGCACAGAACCGCGATGGCGGCCCCCGCGCCGACCCAGTAGCTGCGGGTCAGCGTCACCGCCAGCGCCACGAGGAGGGCGGGCATCACCAGGGAGGACCACAGGCGACGGCGGCGATCGAAGAGCACGCGGGCGGCGGCGAGGGAGATGGTGAGCGCCAGCAGCCCGGAATAGGTCATGTAGTGCCCCATCGTGCCGTCCGGCCGCCGTCCGAGGTGGTCGTACTCGAGAACGCCGTACTGCACGACCCCCCATACCGCGGTGGTGGCCCCGACGGTCACGACGAGGGTGGCCACGGTCTGCGCCCGCTCGTGCCGGGCCAGACGGTGCACTATCGGCACCACGACGAAGAGCAGCACCTCCCGCGAGTCGACGAGGCTGGCGCCGGGGTCGAGGGAGAACGCGGCCGAGACGAAGGTCGCAGCCGCGTAGGCGAGCAGGGGGGGCAGGAACGGCGGTCCCGCCGGCCGCTCGCGCTCCCTGGCCAGCAACGCGATCCAGAGCCCGAGGGTGAAGGTCAGCAGGATGCCGGCGGCGGCGATTGAAACCTGCAGCGCGGCCACGAAACCGAGGAGCGTCGCGAAGGCCGCGGCTTCGAGTCCCGGCAGTCTGGGGGCGGTCATTCGGCTGATGCGGGCGGTTCTTCGAGCGGGCGCGGCCCCTGGGTCTCGGGCGGTTCCTCGATGGTCGCTTCGTCGATGAGCATGACCGGTATGTCGTCCGTGATCGGATACACCCTGTGACAGACTCCGCACTTCAGGCCGGCGCCGTCGCGCACGGGCGTGACGGGCGTCCGGCACTTGGGACATGCGAGGATCTCGAGAAGCTCCGCGTCGACCGGCATCACCGCACCTCCCCCGGGAAGATCAGACTATACCAGACCGCCCCTGCCGCTCCGGGGCGTACCCGGGCGTCCGGAACGGCCCTCTGCCGCCCCCGTTTCCGAGCCCGCGCCCCGGCGCTCGCACCGGCGCACGCCTGGTTGCTCACCTACTGCCGCAACGGACAGGTTTCCGAGCCCTCGCCCCGGCGCTCGCACCAGCGCGGGGACGGCTCGCGGAGGCGGTGCGGCCGGCCGCATGCCCACGCATGCCCGCCGGGCGGTTGTTCATGGTCGGGTCGTTGTGGAACAATGCGGGCCTTATGCGGTTTCCAATCAGCGCTCTGTTCGTCGCGGGCGTACTGGCACCGGGAGCCATCGCCCAAGCCCAAGCACCGGCGCCCGAGCCCCCGGGCCTGGACGATCGCGCCGCCGCGTACCATGCCTTCATCCTGGGCCGGACCCTGGAGCGGGAGGATCGGATCGAGGAGGCGGTCGACGCCTACCGGCGGGCGGTGGAGCTCGATCCCGCGTCGTCGGGGATCTGGACCGAGCTGGCCGGCCTCTACGCGCGCCGCAACCGGCCCGACGAGGCGATCGAGGCCGGGAACGAGGCGTTGGACCGGAATCCCGAGGATCGGGAGGCCCACCGCACGCTGGGCCTCGTCTACGCCGCCCGGGTGGAGTCCCGGGAGAGGCCGACGCAGTCCGACGTGGATCTGGCCATGGACCACCTCGCCGAGGCGCGCAATCCACAGAGGCCCGACGTGATGCTGTCCATCACCCTGGGGCGCCTCTACCTCTCCACCCGGCAGCCGGAGCCGGCCGTCGAGGTGCTGAGCGACATGCTCGACTTCGAGCCGCGGTTCGCCGACGGTCAGGTGCTGCTGGCCCGCGCGCACGAGGCCCTCGACCAATGGGACGAGGCTGCCGCCGCCTATGAGCTCGCCGTCCTGTACAGCCCCCGGCGAGCCCGCTACCGCCGCCAGCTCGCCAATGCCCTGGCGAACGCGGGGCGGACGGACCGGGCCGTCGAGGTGCTGGAGGAGCTCGTCCAGCTTCGACCGGACGACACGAACGGCTGGTATCGGCTCGCCGGTCTCGAGCTCGAGGCCGGCGACTTCGACGCCGCCGAGACGGCGGCCCGGCGGGTGGTCGAGCTCGAGCCGGACGAGCTGCGGGGCCCCTACCTGCTGTCCCGGGCCCTCGGCGGCAAGCGCCGCTATCGAGAGATGGCGGACGTGCTGGCCCCGGTGGTGCAACGGGTGCGGGCGGGCGGCGGCGATACCCGGCAGGTGGCCGGGCTCCTGCAGCAGCTGGGGTTCGCCCAGCAGAGCGTCGGCGACCTCGACGCCGCCGCCGACTCCCTGGCCGACGCCCTCGAGCTGGTGCCGTCCAACCTCGGGCTGCAGGCGCAGCTCGTGCAGGTCTATCTCGACGCGGGGCGCCTCGACGAAGCGGGCGATCTGGTGTCCGAGATCCGTAGCGCGCGGCGCGACGATCTCACCCTGATGCGGCTCGACGCCCGTGTGCTGTCCGCCCGCGGATCGGTCGACGACGCCGTCTCGCTGCTCGAGCGGGCGCGTACGCGCTACGAGGACGAGCCCATCGCGCACGTGGTGCTGGCCGATCTCTACAGCCAGCACGACCGGGTCGACGAGGCGGTCGGCGTCCTGCGGTCGGCCGAAGATCGGTTTCCGGGCAACACCCTGATCCTGTTCCAGCTCGGCGCCGTCTTCGAGCGCGGCCGGCGGTTCGAGGAGGCGGAGGGCGCGTTCCGGCGCGTGCTCGAGCAGGACCCCGACGACGCGCAGACGCTCAACTACCTGGGCTACATGCTCGCCGAGCGGGGCGAGCGGCTCGACGAGTCGGTCGACCTCATCCGCCGAGCCCTCGAGCTCGACCCCCACAACGGGGCCTACCTCGACAGCCTCGGATGGGCCTACTTCCAGCAGGACGAGCTCGAGCTCGCCGAATCGCCGCTGCGCGCGGCGAGCGATCAGCTGCCGCGCAACTCGGTGGTGCAGGACCACATGGGCGACCTGCTGTTCCGCTTCGAGCGCTACGCGGAAGCCATCGACGCCTGGGAGCGCGCCCTCGCCGGCGACCGCGAGGGGGTCGAAGCGGAAGCGCTGGAGGCCAAGATTCGCGACGCGCGGGCCCGCCTGGGCTCGGAGCGCTAGGAGTCTGCGCCCGTAGAACGGTGCCGACTCCGGAGGAGGCGCAGACTCCCTGGCCGGTTGGTTGGGCGCCCAGCGGAGCCGTAGGCGACGATGGGTGGGCTGGGAGTCCGCGGCGTAGAATGGCGCGCCTCCGGAGGAGGCGCCGGCTCCCCGCAGGGTCGGCTGCGCGCCCAGCGGAGCCGACGGGCGGCTTGGGCGCCCCGACGGCGGGGTCGAAACGGTTGCGGCGAACGATGAGCGGTCTTCGCGTCCTGTGGATCTGCTCTGCCGCCGCCGTGGCGGCCGGCTGCGGCTCGACCCGGCTGATCCTCCCGGACGGACCCGGCATCCCCTACCCGGGGTTCGAACGACTCTTCGGCTCGGTGGTTTCCGAGTGCCGGAGCGTGAGGTCCGTCGAGACGCTGATCCGGCTCAGCGGGAGAGGCGGCGGGGCCGCGCTGAGGGGGCGGGTGCGGGCCGGGCTGGCCGAGCCCGCGTCCATGCGGCTGGAGGGACTGGCCCCGTTCGGTGCGCCGGTCTTCTACCTGGTGGCGTCGCCGGGGGAC
Organism: Vicinamibacterales bacterium; assembly: GCA_965207675.1. Classification (GTDB taxonomy): domain Bacteria; phylum Acidobacteriota; class Vicinamibacteria; order Vicinamibacterales; family UBA8438; genus JAJEEA01. The sequence continues at coordinate 61,933 of CBDBMY010000008.1, read as the reverse complement.
GCCACGTTGTGGCTGACCCGGGAGGCCCGGGTGGTGACGGGGGTGCCGGCCCCCGAGCTGCTCGCGAGCCTGACCGGCATCCCGTTCGGGCCGGACGACCTGAGGGCGGTGCTGACCGGCTGCCTGGTGCCCGAGCCGCGGCCGACCGCGGGGCGGCGCCACGGCGACTGGATCGCCGTCGATCTCGCCGGGGGCGCCGTCGCGTGGCTGCGCGAGATCGAGGGCGAGCACCGCTTGGCCGCGGGGACGCGGGACGGGCTGACGATCGAGTACAGCGAGTTCCGCCGCCGCCTGCCGCGGCTGGTGCGCGTGTCGTCCGACGACGCGGATGGCGGCGGTGGCGGACCCCTGACCGACCTGACGGCCCGGCTGTCGCAGGTCAGCACCAACGTCGCGCTCGGTGCCGAGGCGTTCCAGCTGGCGGTGCCCGCGGGCGTCGCGCCCGCGACCCTCGAGGAGCTGAGCGGAGCGGGCCCGCTGGAGGTCCCGGTCGAGCCGATATGAGCGCTTCGCCGGCGGCCGGACCGCGCCGGCGGGTGACCCTGCGGGCGCACGCCAAGGTCAACCTCGACCTGCGGGTCGGCGGCCGGCGCCGCGACGGCTTCCACGATCTGCGCACCATCCTGCAGTCCATCGGCTTGCACGACACCCTGACGTTGCGGGCGGTCGAGGGGGACTGCCGCATTCGTTGCTCCGCCGCCGAGGTGCCCTCGGGAAGGGACAACCTGGTGCACCGGGCCGCGCAGGGCCTCTGGACCGAGCTGGGCGGGAGCGGCGAGGTGCGGGGCGTCGCGGTGACCATCCGGAAGCGGATTCCGGTGGCGGCGGGCCTGGGGGGCGGCACCGCCGACGCGGTGGCCGCGCTGAGGGGCCTGTGCCTCCTGTGGGGACGAACGCCGCCCCCGGGTCGGCTTCACGCGCTGGCCGCCGAGGTGGGGGCGGACGGCCCCTTCTTCCTCGTCGGCGGCACGGCTCTCGGGTTGGGGCGCGGCGACGAGGTTCACCCGCTCGCCGAGCAGGCCCGGCGGTGGGTGGTGGTGGCGGCTCCGCCGTACGGCGTCTCGGCCGCCACCGCCTACGGCTGGCTCGATGAAGACCGGGGCCGTGCGGGCCGGGGACCGGCGGCCGGGAGGGCCGCCGCGCCGCCGGTGCGGTTTTGCGGGGCGGCGCTCGTGCTCGAGGGGCTCCGGAACGACCTCGAGGAGCCGGTGGCGAGGCGTCGGGCCGGCATCGGCGCGGCGATCGGGCTGCTTTCGGAGGCCGGCGCCGGCCGGGCCGGCATGACGGGCAGCGGCTCCGCGGTGTTCGGCCTCTTCGAGCGCCGCGACGCGGCCGCAGGCGCGGTCCGGCGCCTGCGCGGCCGCCCGGGGTGGACCGCGTGGGTCACCCGGACGATGGACCGGGCCGGGCTCGCGCGCCGGTTCCTGGTTCGACCGCGGCGCGGCGCGGCCGAGCCTTGATGGGGCGAGGGCGGCCGGTTAGAATAACGGGTTCGCGGTAGTCGGCGGGTGCTGCGTGCGGGACGGGCCTGCGCTTGATGGGGCGTGGCCAAGTGGTAAGGCGCGGGACTTTGGATCCCGTATTCGAAGGTTCGAATCCTTCCGCCCCAGCCAGACCGGCGTCTCCGGCGGCGGCGTTCTCCCGTGAACGGCCTTGCCGGATCGGATCGGCGGCGATGCTGAACGGGCAACTCAAACTCTTCTCGGGCAGCGCGCACCCACGGTTGGCGCGGGAGATGGCCGACTACCTGGGCACCCCCCTGGGCCGCGCGAATCTGAGGCGGTTCGCCGACACGGAGGTGTCGTTCCGGATCGACGAGAACATCCGCGGCGCGGACGTGTTCATCTTGCAGCCGACGTGCACGCCCGTCGATTCGCACCTCGTCGAGCTGTGCGTCATGATCGACGCGTTCCGGCGGTCGTCGGCGGCCCGCATCACCGCCGTGATGCCCTACTACGGCTACGCGCGGCAGGACCGGAAGGACAAGCCGCGGGTCCCGATCTCGGCGAAGCTGGTGGCGAACCTGCTGTGCGCGGCCGGGGCCAACCGGGTCCTCACCATGGACCTGCACAAGGCGCAGATCCAGGGGTTCTTCGACATCCCGGTCGATCACCTGTTCGCCGCCCCCGTGTTCATGCAGCACCTCGCCGGCTATCAGGACCAGGATCCGCGCGTCGTGTTCGTGTCGCCCGACGCCGGCGGCGTCGAGCGTGCGCGGGCCTACGCCAAGCGGCTCGGCGCGGACCTGGCGATCATCGACAAGCGCCGCTCCGAGGACGGCCGCGCCGAGGTGATGCACGTCGTGGGCGAGGTCAGGGGTCGCGTGTGCATCATCCAGGACGACATCGTCGACACCGCGGGGACGCTCGTCCAGACCGTGGCGGCGCTGCACGACAACGGCGCCGAGCGGGTCATCGCGTGCGCCGTGCACGGCGTGCTGTCGGGGCCCGCGCTCGAGCGCATCGAGGCGTCGGCGCTCGAGAGGCTGGTGGTCACGAACACCATTCCCCCCCGGCCGGAGGTCGCCGCGTCGGACCGGGTCGAGGTGCTGTCCGTCGCCCCGTTGCTCGGAAAGGCGATTCAGAGCATTCACCAGGAGACGTCCGTGTCGTCGCTTTTCGTCTAGGGCCGGCAGTCCGCGCGGTGGTACGGCGCGGATTGCCGGAGGGTTGGTTGGGCGGCGAGCGGAGGCCGCGGCGCGGCCTTGCGGTCGCGTTCGGCGCCGCTCTCCGGGCCAGGCGGGTCGATCCGCTTGCCAGACAGGTCATTCATGGAAACCACGTTGAACGCGGAGCTTCGGTCTGAACGCGGCAAGGGCGTAGCCCGCCGGCTTCGTCGCGGCGGCCGCATCCCCGGCGTCGTCTACGGCGACGCGGGAGGGTCGGACGCCTCGGGTGCGCTGGCGGTGAGCATCGAGCCCGAGGAGGTGTCGCGGGTGCTCCACTCGGAGGCCGGCGCCAACACCCTGATCGGCCTCACCGTCGGCAGCGGCGACTCGAGCAAGGTGCTGATCAAGGACTATCAGGTCGATCCCATCTCGCACCGGCTCCTGCACGTCGACTTCTATCGGGTGGCCATGGACAGGGTCATCACCGTCACCGTGCGCGTCGAGCTGTCGGGCGAGGCGGAGGGGGTCAAGGTGCAGGGCGGCCTGATCGACTTCGTGCAGCGCGAGGTGGCCGTCGCGTGCCTGCCGTCCGAGATTCCCGAGCACATCGAGGTCGACGTCTCGCCGTTGACGATCGGCCAGGGTGTCCGTCTCAAGGATCTCCTCGAGGGAGTGTCGTGGCAGCCGGTCAGCGACCCCGAGACCCTCATCGTCCACGTCATCGCGCCGAGGCTCGAGGCGGACGAGACGGAGGACGAGGCGGAGGCCGAGGGCGAGGCCGAGGGCGAGGCGGCGGACGAGGCGGGGAGCAAGGCAGAGGGTTGATGCTCCCGCCGGTGAAGGCACCTCCGGCGGTCGCGGACTTCCCGCGCGCACGACCGTGAAGCTGATCGCGGGACTCGGCAACCCCGGCGAGGAGTACCGGGGAACCCGGCACAACGTGGGCTTCGAGGTCGTCGACGAGACGGCGCGGCGGTGGGACCTCGTGTTCCGGTCCGCGCCGGCCGACGCCCTGCTCGCCAACGCCCCGGCGGTGCCGGGGGGGCGCGGCGCGGTCCTGCTGGCGAAGCCGCTGACCTACATGAACCGTAGCGGGTTCGCGGTCGGCGCGTTGCTGCGCTACTACCGCATCGATCCGGACGACCTGCTCGTGGTCACCGAGGACGTGAATCTGCCGCTCGGCCGGTTGCGGGCCCGCCGTCGGGGATCGTCCGGCGGGCACAACGGCCTGCGCTCGATAATCGAAGCCGTCGCCGGGGAGGATTTCTCCCGTCTTCGCGTCGGGGTGGGGCGGGGCGACCCGAGGCAGAGGCTGTCCGGGCGGGTCCTGTCCCGATTCAACCGCGTCGAGCGGCCGGCGATGGACGACATGGTGCGGCGGGCGGCCGATGCGGTGGAGATGTTCGTGGAGGCCGGGATCGGCCCGGTCATGAATGCGTTCAATCGGCGGGAAGCCGAGAAGGACGACGAGGATTCGCCGGCCGGCGCCGGTCCGCGCGGTTGACGTCGATTGTCCGGTCCGTTAATCTCGTGAGTCGAGAGGGGTGCGTTCGTGCCCGCCTCGTTCACTCCTTGCCACCCCGGTGGCCGTCAGTCCAGAAGGAGCCGCATGCCCAACGAACGACAATACGAATTCGTGTACGTCCTCGCCCCCACCGTCGCCAATGCCGAGGTGGAGACGCTCCAGCGCGATCTGGAGGGCCAGATCGGAAAGCTCGGCGGCGCGGTGGAGAACACCGACCTCTGGGGACGCCGCAAGCTCGCCTATCCGATCGGCAACTTCACGGAGGGCATCTACGTCGTCCAGCTCATCAGCGGGCCGGGCACGATGGTGACCGAGCTCGAACGCCGGATGCGCGTCCATGACGACGTCCTGCGATACCTCACGGTGCGGGTCGACGACGACCTGCGCAAGGCGCGGCGGGCGGCCGAGAAGCGCAAGGCGGACGCCGAGCGGCGTCGGGCTGCGCGCAGATCGGAGGAGGCGCCGCCGCCGCGGCCGCCCGCGGCGGAGCCGGACGGCGGGTCTCCGGCCGAGGGAGGGTCTCCGGCCGGGAGTGGGCCGAAGGCGGAGGTGACGCCGGCGGAGACGGCGCCCCAGCCGGCGGCGCCGGCGGCGGCGTCGGGTGGTGCGTCGCCCGCGGACGAGCCGGCGGCGCAGCCGTCTCCCGCCGCGGAGGCCGCGCCGGAGCCGCAGACGGCGGCGGAGCCATCCCCGGCCGCGGCGTCGGAGGAACCCGCCGGCGGCGAGGAGTCGCCGTCCTAGTCGGGTTCGCCGGGCGCCCGACGGAGGGCCCGCCCGTCGCCGCCGAACGCGGCCACAGGGCCGCGGCCAGGACGACGCGGGCTCCCGGGGGGACGATTCTCGCTGCGCGCCGTGGGGCGCGCTTCCGGAGGTGCAAGGATGAAGAACGATCGCGGCGCCGCCCGCAAACCGAAGTTCGACCGGCCCCGACGCGGCATGTTCCGGCGGAAGCGCGTCTGCCGGTTCTGCGTCGACAAGGTGCCTTACATCGACTACAAGGACGTTCGCATGCTGATCGCGAGCATCCCCGAGCGGGGGAAGATACAGCCCCGGCGCCTGTCGGGAACCTGTGCCCCCCACCAGCGCAAGCTGCAGACGGCCATCAAGCGCGCGCGGCAGCTGGCCCTGATCCCGTACGTGACCGACTAGGGCCGCGGTGAAGTCATGGCAGTTCAGGTCATTCTCAGAGAGCCGGTGGATCATCTCGGGCGCCGCGGCGACATCGTGAAGGTCGCCCCCGGATACGCCCGCAACTATCTCCTGCCGCGTCGGCTGGCCCTGCCGGTGACCGAGGCCAACCGCCGGCAGGTCGATCGCGAGCGGGTCGTCGCCGACGCCCGCGACCAGGCCGAGAAGGAGAGCGCGGAGAGGTTCGCGGAGCGGCTGAGCCAGGCCGTCTGCGTCATCGCGCGCCGCGTCGGCGAGACCGAGACCATGTACGGATCGGTCACCGCGGCCGACGTCGCGGCGTCGCTCCTCGAGCAGTCGTTCGAGATCGACCGGCGCAAGATCCAGCTCGCGGAGCCGCTGAAGAGGCTCGGCGAACACCCCGTGGCCGTCAGGGTTCACCGCGAAGTCACGGCCGAGGTGACGGTTCGCATCGTCAAGGAAGGGGCCGAGGACGAGGCGGACGGCGACGAGGCCGGCGACGCCGCCGCATCGCCCGACGCCGAGCCCTCGGAGGCTTCGGCCGAACCGGCGTAGACCGGCGCGGACTCCGGGAGGGTTGGTCGGGGCGGTGGCGCCGCGTCACCCCCGATCCGGTCCAGATGGTCATGGCCGACGTCGTCTCCCTTCCCTCCGAACGATCGCTGCCCCACAACCTCGAGGCGGAGCGTTGCGTTCTCGGCGCGATCCTGATTCAGAACGACGCGTTCAACCAGGCGGCCGAGCTGATCGACGCCGACGACTTCTTCCGTGACGCCCACCGCCGCGTGTTCGACAAGATGGTCGACCTCAACGAGCGGGGCGAGGTCATCGATCTCGTCACCCTGAAGAACGAGCTCGCGCGGTCGGGCGAGCTCGAGGGCGTCGGCGGGCCGGCGTACATCGCGGGGCTCGTCGACGGCGTGCCCCGCTCCACCCACGTCGGGTACTACGCCCACATCGTCAAGGAGAAGTCGACGCGCCGAAAGATCATCTTCGCCGCGAACGAGATTCTCGAGACCGCCCATACCGCCGAGGGAGAGGCCGACACGGTTCTCGACCGGGCCGAGCAGGCGATCTTCCGTATCGCCGACGACAGCGTGCACACCGGGTTCGTGGCGTTGCACGACCTCGTCGAGTCGAGCCACACGACCCTCGACAAGCTGCAGGCGGGCGAGGGCGTCGTCACCGGCGTCCCCAGCGGGTTCGTCGACCTGGACAAGCTGACGCGGGGCTTTCAGGCGGCGGACCTCGTTCTCGTCGCGGCGCGGCCCTCCATGGGCAAGACCGCCCTCGTCCTCAACATCGCGCAGCATCTCGGCGTGAGCACCGACATGACGGTCGGCGTCTTCAGCCTGGAGATGTCCAAGGAGCAGCTGTTCATGCGCATGCTGACGACCGAGGCGGGGGTCGACTCGCACAAGTTCCGCGGGGGCTTTCTCGGCCAGCGCGACTACGACGCGCTGGCCGAGGCCCTCACCCGCCTGGACGGCGCGAAGGTGTTCATCGACGACAGCGCCTCCATCGGCGTCCTGGAGATGCGGGCGAAGGCGCGCCGGCTGAAGGCCGAGCACGGGTTGCACCTCGTCGTCATCGACTACCTGCAGCTCATGACCGGGCGCGGCCGGTTCGACAACCGCACCCAGGAGCTCGCCTCGATCTCGCGGTCGCTGAAGGGCCTCGCCAAGGAGCTCGACGTGCCGGTGGTGGCGCTGTCCCAGTTGAGCCGCGCTCCCGAGAGCCGGTCCGACCGCCGCCCCCAGCTCTCGGACCTGCGGGAGTCGGGGGCCCTGGAGCAGGACGCCGATCTGGTCCTCTTCATCTACCGGGAGGAGCAGTACGACCCGACGCCGGAGAACGAGAACCTCGCCGAGATCATCATCGGCAAGCAGCGGAACGGGCCGACGGGGGTCGTCAGGCTCGCGTTCCTCAAGCAGTGCACGAAGTTCGCAAGCCTCGCCGCCGATGCCTACGAGTCCTGACCGCCCGGCGTCGGACTCGCTTCCGAAGCCGGTCTCCGTCGCCGTCCGGCCGACCTTCGCCCGCGTCGATCTGGACGCGGTGCGGGCCAACTACAGGGCGGTGGTGCGACACGTGGGCGGCGCGGAGGCGCCCCTGGTGATCGCGGTCGTCAAGGCGAACGCCTACGGTCACGGAGCGGTCCCGGTGGCCCGGGCCCTCGAACAGGCGGGGGCGGCCATGCTCGCCTGCGCGGACATCGAGGAAGCGGTGGTCCTGCGCGACGGCGGCGTCCGGGGGCCGATTCTCGTCTTCGGGGCCCTCTCCATCAGCGAGCTCGACGGCGTGTTCACCTACGGGCTGACGCCCACGGTGTCCTCGCCGTTCGCCGCCCGTGCGTTGAGCGCGGCCGCGGCGCGGCGCGGCGTGACGGTGGCGTGTCACCTGAAGATCGACACCGGCATGAACCGGCTCGGGTTCCGCTTCGACAACCTCGAGCACACCATGCAGGACGTGCTGGGCCGCCCCGCGCTCGAGATCGCGGCCGCGTACACGCATTTCGCCACCGCCGACGAGCCGGCGCATCCGCTGTTCGAGCGGCAGCGGAAGCGCTTCGACGAGTCCCTGCGCCGCCTCGCCGCGATGGGCGTCCGGCCGCCCCTGAGGCATGCGGCGAACAGCGCCGCCCTGCTGCGCGATCGGAACGCCTGGTACGACGCGGTCCGGCCGGGCCTGCTGCTCTACGGCCTGGTTCCTCCCGGGGTCGAGGCTCCGTTCGCGGTGGTGCCGGCGATGACCATGCGCAGCCGGGTGGTCGCCGTGAAGGGCCTGCGGGTCGGGGAGACGACGGGCTACGGGGCCCGGTCCCCGGTCGATCGTCCGGCGACCATCGCGGTGGTGCCGGCCGGCTACGCCGACGGCCTGGACGTGCGCATGGCGGGCCGCGGCTCGGTGCTCGTCCGCGGGAGGCGGGCGCCGGTGGTCGGCGCGGTGTCGATGGACTCGATCACCATCGACGTGACCGGCCTCGACGTCACCCCCGGGGACGAGGTGGTGCTGGTGGGCGAGCAGTCGGGCCGGCGCATCGGTGCCGGGGAGATCGCGGCGGCGCTCGGCACCGTGCCGCACGAGATCCTGTGTCGGACGGGGAGCCGGATCGTTCGCACGTATGCCGGCGGTGCGGACCCGGCGGGGGAGTCTGCGCCGTAGAACGCCCGGACTCCCGGCGCGTATGGCCGGGAGGCGGCTGGAAACGGCGGCGCGACCTCGCGGTCGAGTCGGCACGCCCCGGCGACCGGCGGGGGCATCGCTAACGCGGGTAGTCGCTACGGTGAAGTCACCCGACACCATCTTCGTCTGCCAGGCGTGCGGCGCTCAGGCGCGGAAGTGGCTGGGCCGGTGCCCCGACTGCGGCGAGTGGAACTCGCTGGTCGAGGAGCAGGTCGGGAAGCGCCCCGACCCCGGTTCGAGGCCGGCCCTGACCGGCGGGGGAGCACGGCTCTTCGCCGACATCGAGGCGTCGGAGGCGGACCGGGTCTCGACCGGGGTGAGCGAGCTCGACCGGGTGCTCGGCGGGGGCCTCGTGCCGGGGTCGCTGGTCCTGCTCGGGGGCGAGCCGGGCATCGGGAAGTCGACGCTGCTGCTGCAGGCGTCGGCCGAGGTCGCGTCGGCGGGGCGGACCGTCCTCTACTGCTCGGGCGAGGAGTCCCCCCACCAGGTGCGCCGCCGCGGCGAACGCCTCGGCCTCTCTCCGCCGCGGCTGCACGTGCTGGCGGAGACGTGCCTGGAGCGGGTGGTCGACGAGGTGTCGCGGCTGTCGCCGGATCTGGTCGTCGTCGATTCGGTCCAGACGCTGTTCTCGGTCGAGCTCGAGTCGGCCCCGGGCACCGTCGCCCAGGTGCGCGACGCGGCCAACCGCCTCCTGATCGTGGCCAAGGGCCGCAACGTGCCGGTCCTCGTCGTCGGGCACGTGACCAAGGACGGCGCCCTCGCCGGCCCCAAGGTGCTCGAGCACGTCGTCGACACCGTGCTCTACTTCGAGGGGGATCGCCATCATGCGCACCGGATCGTACGGGCCGTGAAGAACCGCTTCGGGGCGGTGAGCGAGGTGGGGGTGTTCGAGATGACGCGCGGCGGGCTGCAACCGGTGGCCAACCCGTCGGCGCAGTTCCTGTCGGAACGCAGGACGGAGGTGCCGGGGTCGGTGGTGCTGTGCTCGCTCGAGGGGTCGCGGCCCATTCTCGTCGAGGTGCAGGCGCTCGTCGGCGCCGGGGTCTACGGCAACGCCCAGCGGGTGGCGAACGGCGTCGACCGCCATCGGCTCTCGCTGCTGCTGACGGTGCTCGAGAAGCGCGCGGGCCTGTCGCTCGCCGGCGAGGACGTGTTCGTGAACGTGCCGGGGGGCATTCCCGTGCACGAGCCGGCCGCCGATCTCGCGGTGGTCGCGGCGGTGGCGTCGAGCCTGCGCAACCAGCCCGTGCCGGCCGGCGCCGCCCTGTTCGGCGAGGTCGGGCTGGCGGGAGAGATCCGGGGCGCGACGCAGCCCGGGTTGCGGGTTCGCGAGGCCGCGCAGATGGGGTTCACGCGCTGCTTCATGCCGAGGGGCGACCGGGAGGACGGCGTGTCCGCGCCGGGTTGCGAGCTGATTCCGGTGGACCACGTCGGTCAGGCCCTGGAGGGACTGTTCACATGAAGGCGGGGCGCCGGCGCGGGTTGGTGCGCCTCACCGGGTTGCGAGCTGATTTCGGTGGACCGCGTCGGTCAGGCCCTGGAGGGACCGTTCACGTGAAGGCGGGGCGCCGGCCGACGTACGTCCGTCTGCGAGGGGCCGCGTCATGGTGAGCGCCGTCATCGCCGCCGGCGGGGTCGGGGCCCGTCTCGGCGCGGGCCGGCCCAAGCAGCTCGTCCGCCTCGGCGGCGTCACCATCCTGCAGCGCTCGGTGAGCGCGTTCGACCGGTGCGACCGCGTCGACGAGATCGTGCTCGTGCTGCCGCCCGCGCTCGCCGGCGGGCCCGCGCTCGCCGCGACGCCGGCCGGCACGCCGCTGCGCGTCGTGGCCGGGGGCGCGCGGCGGCAGGACTCGGTGGCGCGCGGATTCGAGGCGGCGGCCGCGCGGGGGAGCGACATCGTCGTCGTGCACGATGCGGCGAGGCCGTTCTGCGCGTCCGACGTGATCGTGCGGACCATCGACGCCGCGCGCCGCCACGGCGCGGCGGTGGCCGCGCTCCCGGCGCAGGACACCCTCAAGCAGCGCTCGGTGGGGGAGGGCCGGTTCGTGGGCCGTACCCTCGCGCGTGACCGGATCGTGCAGGCGCAGACCCCGCAGGCGTTTCGCGCGGAGGTCCTCGCGGACGCGGTCCGCCTGGGCCGGGCCGGGGTGGCGGCGACCGACGAGGCGGGACTCGCGGAGCGGGCCGGACATCGGGTGGCGCTCGTCGAGGGCGACCCCTGGAACGTCAAGATCACCACGGAGCGGGATCTCGCCGTCGCGCGGCGGCTCGTGGAGGAGACCATGGCGACCGGCCGCGTCGGGCTCGGGTACGACCTGCATCGCTTCGAGGACGGGGGGCCGCTCCGGCTCGGCGGCGTCCTGATTCCGCACGACCGGGGGCTGGTGGGGCATTCCGACGCCGACGCGGTCTGCCACGCGGTGACCGACGCGATTCTCGGGGCCGCCGCCGCGGGCGACATCGGCCGCCACTTCCCCGACACCGATCCCCGCTGGAAGGGGGCCTCGAGCATCGCGTTGCTGCGGTCGGCGGCGGGCCTGGCGCGCGCCCGCGGCCTCGTCGTCGTCAACGTCGACGTGGTGGTGGTGACCGAGCACCCCCGCATCGCTCCCCACGTCGACCGGATGCGGGAGGCGCTGGCCGCCGCCGTCGGGGTCGAGCCTTCGGCGGTCGGCATCAAGGGCAAGACGGCGGAGGGCGTCGGGGCGACGGGGCGCGGGGAGGCCCTCGAAGTGCACGCGGTGGCGATGCTGGATGCCTCCCCCCCGGCGGGCCGGGAGTCTTCACCGTAGCCGCGCGCCGCCAGGGTCGGTTGGGCAACCGAGCGGAGCCACGGGCGACGATTGGCGGGGGCAGGTAGCGGGCCGGGGGGCATCGTGATCGTCTACGGCGTCAATCCGGTGCTCGAGGCGTTGCGGGCGGAGCGCGTCCGGACCGTTCGCCTCGCCTCGGACTCGCGCAAGACGGCCGAGATCCGCCGGTTCGCGCAGGAGAGCGGCATCCCGGTGGTCCGCGTGCCTCCGGCCGCCCTCGACCGGATGGCGGGAGGCGCGGCGCATCAGGGGGTGGCGGCGGACGTCGACCCGCCGGAGGCCGTCAGCCTGGAAGCGTTGATCGGCGGTCTTCGCGAACCGGCGCTGCTCCTCGTGCTCGACGGCATCGAGGACCCCGGGAACCTCGGGGCGATCCTGCGCAGCGCCGAGGCGGCGGGGGTCGACGGGGTCGTCCGGCAGACGCGGCGGGCCGCCCCCCTCGGGCAGGTCGAGAAGGCGTCCGCCGGCGCGGCGTCGCACGTTCGGATCGTGTCGGTCGTCAACATCGCCCGGGCGGTGGCCGCCCTTCGGGCGGCGGGGGTGTGGGCGGTGGGGCTCGAGGCGGACGGCGACGACCTGTACCGGGACGTCGACCTGACCCTGCCGACCGCCCTCGTGGTCGGCAGCGAAGGGCGCGGGCTGCGGCGCCTCGTCCGGGACCGGTGCGATCGCGTGGTGTCGATACCCATGCTCGGGCGGGTGAACAGCCTCAACGTCTCGGTCGCGGCCGGCGTCGCGCTCTTCGAGGCGGTGCGGCAGCGCCGCGCCGGCCCCGCCCGCGCCGGCGGGGCCGGAGGACGCGCCGCCGCGCCGGGCCCGGGATCGGCGTGAGCTCCCCCTGCCCCGGCGGGTGGCGCGCCGGGGCACGCGAGATGCGCCTTGCGCAGACGGGGCCGATCGTGCTAAATTCTCCGTTTGGTCCGGCTGGCGTAGCTCAGTCCGGTAGAGCAGCTGATTTGTAATCAGCGGGTCGGGGGTTCGAATCCCTTCGCCAGCTCCAGCGGATTGCTTCCACGTGACAGGTGGGTTTCGGCGGGCCGGTGTGATCTCCGTTGGCGAGGTGACCACGGTGTCGGTGTCCGCCTGCCGGTCCGGCCGGCCTCGAGCGTGCGTCGCGGCTGCCCGGAGCCCGAGGTGAAGCTCCGCGTCGCACCGCGCCGGGAGGGCGGCGGCGGATCGGCGGGATGCATCGCTCTCGAATGCAGCGGGGACTTCACCGGGTTGCCCGGCGCAGAACGTTTGGGATACGGCGAGGTTGCGGAGCGGTCAAACGCAACAGACTGTAAATCTGTCGCCCTAGAGGCTTCGGAGGTTCGAATCCTCCCCTCGCCACCAGCTTCGTCCGGCACGGCCGAGGGACGCGGCGGCGCCGGCTCGTGTTCCATGACGGCAGGGATCGCGAAGGCGGGAGTAACTCAGTGGTAGAGTCACAGCCTTCCAAGCTGTTGGTCGCGGGTTCGATCCCCGTCTCCCGCTCCAGTTCCTCGCGTGCGGCGGCGCGGTCCCCTCGGTCGCGCAGGGGGGCGGCGTGAAGGCCCCGGCGGGGCGAGTGCCCGGCGCGGCCCTCCGGCCGCACCGGTGACGGGGGGCGTCGGGCGGCGGGGCGTGCGACAGGGTGCCGATGTAGCTCAGGAGGTAGAGCGCGTCCTTGGTAAGGACGAGGTCACCGGTTCGAGTCCGGTCATCGGCTCCAGCCTCCCCGGGAGCCGCGTTCTTCGGGTCGGCGGGCGTCGGCGGACTGCCGGGGGCGTCGGGCGGGGCGGCAGGCCCGCGGGGCCGGGCGAGGGCACGGCGCCGACGATTGCGGGAAGCGCGGGCGGGCGCGGAGCATCGATTCGAGAGCGAGCGAACAAATGGCGAAGGAAAAGTTCGACCGGTCGAAACCGCACGTGAACATCGGGACGATCGGGCATATCGACCACGGGAAGACGACGCTGACGGCGGCGATCACGTCGGTTCTGGCGAAGCACGACGCGAAGAACGTGGTTCGCTCGTTCGACTCGATCGACAACGCGCCGGAGGAGCGCGAGCGTGGGATCACGATCGCGACGGCGCACGTGGAGTACACGACGGCGAACCGGCACTACGCGCACGTGGACTGCCCGGGCCACGCGGACTACATCAAGAACATGATCACGGGCGCGGCGCAGATGGACGGTGCGATTCTGGTGGTCGCGGCGACCGACGGGGTGATGCCCCAGACCCGGGAGCACATTCTTCTGGCGCGTCAGGTCGGGGTTCCGTCCCTGGTCGTGTTCATGAACAAGGTGGACATGGTGGACGACGAGGAGCTGCTGGACCTGGTCGAGCTGGAGGTCCGGGAGCTGTTGTCGTCGTACGAGTTTCCCGGGGACGACCTTCCGGTGGTTCGGGGCTCGGCGCTGAAGGCGCTGGAAGGTGACGAGTCGTATGCGGCTGGCATCGAGGAGCTGATGTCGTCGGTCGACGACTACGTTCCGCTGCCGGTCCGCGACGTGGACAAGCCGTTCCTGATGCCGATCGAGGACGTGTTCTCGATCTCGGGCCGGGGGACGGTGGTGACGGGTCGTGTGGACCGTGGCATCGTGAAGGTGAGCGACGAGATCGAGATCGTGGGCTTCCAGGAGACGCAGAAGAAGGTGGTTACCGGCGTGGAGATGTTTCGGAAGCTGCTGGACGAGGGTGTTGCCGGTGACAACATCGGCGTACTGCTCCGCGGTCTGGAGAAGGACGAGGTCGAGCGGGGCCAGGTGCTGGCGAAGCCGAAGTCGATCACGCCTCACACGAAGTTCAAGGGCGAGGTGTACGTGTTGACGAAGGACGAGGGCGGGCGTCACACGCCGTTCTTCAACGGGTATCGGCCTCAGTTCTACCTCCGGACGACGGACGTGACGGGGGTTGCGACGTTGCCCGACGGGGTCGAGATGGTGATGCCGGGGGACAACGTGGCGATGGAGGTGGAGTTGATCACGCCGGTGGCGCTCGAGAAGGGCCTTCGCTTCGCGATTCGGGAAGGCGGCCGCACGGTGGGGTCGGGCGCGATCACGGAGATCGTCGAGTAGGCGTCCGCGAACTCGCGCCGCGGTCCGGGAGAACGCACTTCTGATTGTGGAGTAGCTCGATCCATGCGGGACATCATCTTGTTGGCGTGCACCGACTGCAAGCGCCGCAACTACAGCACGACGAAGAACAAGCGGAAGACGACGGGGCGGCTGGAGTTCAAGAAGTACTGCCGCTGGTGTCGCTCCCACACCGTTCACCGGGAGTCGAAATAGCGAGCGGCGGACCATTTTCTTCGTTTCCGGGCGGTGCGGCCCCGCGACGTGCGCCGGACCGCGAGCGGGGGGTCGCCGTTGCCGGCCGGATGCGCGTGAGGCCGCGGAGTTCGGGCCGGCGGACACCAGGAGCACAGGCCAGTAGCTCAATTGGCAGAGCACCGGTCTCCAAAACCGGGGGTTGGGGGTTCGATTCCCTCCTGGCCTGCCACAAGCGTTCGGCGGAGCCGGCGCGGCGCGCGTCCGCTGTCCGCGCAAGCAGGAAAGGACCGGGCACTTCGTGAAGTCAGCACGACTCGACAACGTCAGAGACTCGTCGCTCCCCGTCACGGGGTGGTTCGGTCGGGCTCGCGTCTTTCTCGCCCAGGTCAAGAACGAGATGGAGCGGGTGACGTGGCCGACCCGCAAGGAGGTCTACGCCACGACGCTGGTCGTCATCCTGACCTCGGTGTTCTTCGGAATCTACCTCTGGAGCATCGATCTCGTCCTGACCCGGGTCGCCAGGTTCATCTTCGAGACTTTCGGAGCGCAATGACCGACGTCAGCACCCGGCAGTGGTACATCGTGCACACCTACTCGGGCTTCGAGAAGAAGGTGTCCGAGTCGCTTCAGCAACGGGTCCAGGCCTACGGGCTGCAGGCGGACATCGGCGACGTCCTCATTCCGACCGAGGACGTCGTCGAGATGCGCGGAGGCAAGCGCGTCGTCAGCTCGAAGCGTTTCTTCCCCGGCTACATCCTGATCGAGATGAACATGTCCGACCATGCGTGGCACGTGGTCCGGAACACGCCGAAGGTGACCGGATTCGTCGGCGCGGGCTCGAAGCCGACACCGCTGACGCGCGAGGAAGTGGACCAGATTCTCCACCAGGTCACGGTCGCGGCGGAGAAGCCCAAGCCGAAGTACACGTTCGAGAAGGGCGACCAGGTGCGCATCAACGAGGGGCCGTTCAACAGCTTCAACGGCACCGTGGACGATGTCAATCTGGATCGGAACACGTTGAGGGTCATGGTGACCATCTTCGGGCGATCGACGCCGGTGGAGCTCGATTTCCTGCAGGTCGAGAAGCTGTAGACCTCGGCGCCGTGGAACGGCGCCGGTCGCCGGCTGGCGGCGGCCCCGGCCGGGTTGGTCGGGCGGCGAATCGGAGGCCGCAGGAGTTTCGCGTCAGCGAAGCTCCCGACGCGACCGCGAGGTCGCGCGTGATCGGAGGTTGGACGGGACATGGCGAAGAAGGTGATCGGAATGGTCAAGCTCCAGATTGCGGCCGGCAAGGCGACGCCGGCGCCCCCGGTGGGGACCGCGCTCGGTCCGCACGGGGTCAACATCATGGACTTCTGCAAGGCCTTCAACGCCAGGACCGCCAGTCAGGAAGGGCTCGTCATTCCGGCGGTCGTGACCATCTACGCCGATCGCACCCTGAGCTTCATCACCAAGACCCCGCCCGCGGCCGTGCTGCTCAAGCGGGCCGCCAACATCGCCAAGGGCTCGGCCGAGCCGAATCGCAACAAGGTCGGCGAGGTGACCGTGGCCCAGGTCGAGGAGATCGCGAAGACCAAGATGCCGGACCTGAACACCAACGATCTGGCCGGGGCGGTGAAGGTGGTGGCGGGCACGGCCCGCTCCATGGGGATCGAGATCGCGGGGCAGGAGTCGGCGCCGTAGAGCCCGCCTCCTGGCAGGAGGCGCAGACTCCCGGAAGGTTGGTCGGGCGCCAGGCGGAGCCGAAGCCGACGATGGGCGGGCGAGGCGCCCACGCGGTCGGGCGGCCTCGGCCGCGCACCGGGTGTGGCGGAGGGGCAGAGATGGCGAGGAAGAGCAGGAAGTTCAGGGCGGCGGCCGAGCAGGTCGAGGACCGGCTGTACAGCCTGGCCGAGGCGATGCCCCTTCTCCAGAAGGTCGGATACGCGGGCTTCGACGAGTCGGTGGAGGTGGCGCTCCGGCTGGGCGTGAACCCGAAGCACGCGGACCAGATGGTGCGGGGTACGGTCGTGCTGCCGCATGGGCTGGGCCGGTCCAAGCGGGTGCTGGTGATCGCCGGCGGCGAGAAGCAGAAGGAAGCCGAGGAGGCCGGGGCCGACGTCGTCGGCGGCGAGGAGATGGTCGAGCGCATCCAGGGGGGGTGGCTGGAGTTCGATGCCGTGGTCGCCACCCCCGACATGATGCGGGTGGTCGGGAGGCTCGGCAAGGTGCTGGGGCCCCGGGGGCTGATGCCGAATCCGAAGACCGGCACGGTGACGTTCGAGGTGGCCCAGGCGATCAAGGAGATCAAGGCCGGCAAGGTCAACTACCGCGTCGACAAGGCCGGGGTGGTGCACGCGCCGGTGGGTCGGTGCTCCTTCGACTCCGGCGCCCTCGTCGAGAACGCCGAGGCGTTGATGGCCAGCGTCGTCCGCGCGAAGCCGGCGGCGGCGCGGGGCAAGTACGTGCGGAGCGTGACCGTCTCGTCGACCATGGGACCCGGGGTCAGGATCGACGCGTCGAGAGTCGATACGCTGGTTCAGTGAGGGGCGGCGGCCCGGTCGCGCCGCCGCCGGGCCGCACCGTAGAGCGTCGGGGAGAGAGATGCCGGTCAGTAGAAGCGCCAAGAATGAGCGGATCGGGGAGTTGAACGAGGCCCTGGCCAGCGCGGAGAGCGTGGTTCTCGTCGATTTCAGCGGTTTGGACGTGCCGAAGGTCACCGAGCTGCGGCGCCAGGTTCGTGCGGCGCGGGGCAGCTATCGCGTCGTCAAGAACACGCTGGCCCGGCGCGCCGTGGCCGGGACCGCCTACGAACCGCTGCGGGACTCGTTTCGCGGCACCACGGCGGTCGCGTACACCGAGGAGGATCCGGTCGGGCTGGCGAAAGCTCTCGTGACCTTCGCCAGGACGACGCCCGAGCTCAAGGTCAAGTCGGGCATGGTGTCGGGGCAGCCCATGGCCCCGGCCGAGGTCGAGAGCCTCGCGACCCTGCCCGGCAAGGACGAGCTGCGGGCGACCCTGCTCAGGACCCTGCAGGCTCCCATGAGCCAGCTCGTCGGCGTGTTGGGCGCGGTCCCGCGCGACCTCCTCGGCGTGCTCGTTCAGGCGGAGAAGAAGCGAAGGGAATCGGAGGAACAGGAACAGGCGGACGGTTAGCCGCCTTCCGGGGTTTTCAGTGCGAGGAGTCTGGTCATGGCCGAAGTGACGCAGGAGCAGGTTGTCGACTACATCAAGGGAATCTCCGTGCTCGAGCTCTCCCAGCTCGTCAAGACCCTCGAGGAGGAGCTCGGGGTCTCCGCCGCGGCGGCGATGCCGGTCGCGGTGGCGGGCGCCGCGGCTCCGGGGGCGGCGGCCGAGGCGGCCGAGGAGCAGACCGAGTTCACGGTCATGCTCGTGGAGGTCGGCCCCAAGAAGATCAACGTGATCAAGGCGGTCCGCGAAGTGACGAGCCTGGGACTCAAGGAGGCCAAGGACCTCGTCGAGAGCGCCCCGAAGGCGGTCAAGGAGGACATTCCCAAGGACGAGGCGGAAGCCATCGCGAAGAAGTTCGAGGAGGTTGGCGCCAAGGCCGAGGTGAAGTAGCGCCTTCGCCCCGGGCAGGGTTGCGCGCTCGTCGGCCCATGCCGACGCGATACGCACGGTCGGGCCGCGGCGGCGCGCCCTCCCGCCCGCCCGGTCCCGGAAGTGGGGATGGATGGTGGGGGCGGCGTCGCGCGGCCCTGACCGGCGCCGCGCGGACGCGGGCCGGACCAGGAGCCGCGGGTCGCGTGCCGGCCCCGGCTCATGTTTCCTCGGGCGGCGCACCTGGAACCGCTGGAGACGTAGCGAGCACATTTCTGAATCATCCCATCCTGGCCGCCAGTCCGAGGATGCAGAATGCAGAGTCAGCCCAAGAACGTCTACCGGGAGCGCATCGAATTCTCGAAGATCCGGACGACGATCCCGATTCCCAACCTCATCGAGATCCAGAAGAAATCGTACGAGCGCTTTCTGCAGATGACCCGTCTCGCGTCGGAGCGGGAAGATGCGGGCCTGCAGTCGGTGTTCAAGTCGGTCTTCCCGATCAGCGACTTCAGGGAGAACTCGTCCCTGGAGTTCATCGAGTACTCGATCGGCAACTGGGAATGCAAGTGCGGGCGGCTCTCGGGCCTGCATCATCTCCGGCAGCCCTGCTCGGCCTGCGGCGCCACCCTCGTCGCCGAACCCTACGGGCAGCACGAGGTGCTCTGCCCCAAGTGCGGCGCCGCCAACCACGCCCGTGGCGTGATCTGCGACATCTGCGAGAACACCGTCGCCCTGAAGCTCAAGTACGACGTGGAGGAGTGCCAGGAACGGGGCGTCACCTACGCGGTGCCGCTCAAGGTCACCATTCGCCTGGTGGTCTGGAACAAGGACCCGGACACCGGCGCGAAGACGATCCGGGACATCAAGGAGCAGGAGGTCTACTTCGGCGACGTGCCGCTCATGACCGACAACGGCACGTTCATCATCAACGGCACCGAACGGGTCGTGGTCTCCCAGCTCCACCGGTCGCCCGGGGCCTTCTTCCACTCCGAGGACCGGCAGCTCCACGTCGCGCAGATCATCCCGTACCGGGGGTCCTGGGTCGAGTTCGAGTACGACGCCAAGAACCTGCTCTACGTGCGCATCGATCGCAAGCGCAAGTTCCTCGCCACCGTGTTTCTGCGCGCCCTCGGCCTGCGCGGCGCCGACGAGATCATCAAGACCTTCTACACCGTGGACCGGATCTCGCTGCGCGAGGGCGCCCCGCGCTGGCAGGTGAGCCGCAACCTGATCGGCCGTCGAGCGGCCGTCGAGGTGCCGATAGACGCCACCCACAAGATCGGCGCCGGCAAGAAGATCGGCGCGTCGATGGTCACCGCCCTGCAGAAGGCCGGCATCGAGTGGATCGAGGTGGCCGAGGCGGAGCTGGAGGGGGCGTTCGCCGCCGCCGACGTGGTCGATCCGTCCACCGGCGAGGTGATTCTCGAGGCCAACGACGAAGTGATACCCCGTATCGTGTCGATGGCCCAGGAGAAGCAGGTCGAGGAGATCGAGATCTTCTCGCCCGAGCGCGACGACATCGGCGGCGTCCTGTCGACGACCCTGCGCAAGGACACGATCCGGACTCACGAAGAGGCGCTCATCGAGATCTACCGGCGCCTCCGCCCCGGGGATCCGCCGACGCTCGACAGCTCGCGCTCGCTCTTCGAGAGCATGTTCTTCAACGCGCAGAAGTACGACTTCTCGCGGGTCGGGCGGCTGAAGCTGAACACGAAGCTCGGGCTCGACACCCCGCTCGACGAGAAGATCCTGCATCCGCCCGACTTCTACGCCGTCATCAAGTACCTGCTGGCGCTGCGCCGCAACCCGACGAACGCCGACGACATCGATCACCTCGGCAACCGGCGCGTGCGGTCGGTCGGCGAGCTTCTCGAGAACCAGTTCCGCATCGGCCTGGTGCGGATGGAGCGGGCGATCAAGGAGAAGATGTCGGTCTACCAGGAGATGGCGACGGCGATGCCGCACGACCTGATCAATGCCAAGCCGGTGATGGCGGCGATCCGGGAGTTCTTCGGCTCGTCCCAGCTCTCCCAGTTCATGGACCAGACCAACCCCCTCTCCGAGATCACCCACAAGCGCCGCCTCTCCGCCCTGGGGCCGGGCGGCCTCTCGCGGGAGCGGGCGGGCTTCGAGGTGCGCGACGTCCACCCGACCCACTACGGGCGCATCTGCCCCATCGAGACGCCGGAGGGACCGAACATCGGCTTGATCTCGTCGTTGTCCTGCTACGCCCGGATCAACGAGTTCGGCTTCATCGAGTCTCCCTATCGCCGCATCAGGGAAGACCGCGCCGCCGACTTCGTGCAGATCGCCAACGCCGGGGCGACCGGTTTCCAGGTCGGCGACGTCGTCGACGTCGTCGAGGCCGAGAAGGAGAACGCGTCGGCCCGGAAGAAGAAGAAGAAGGCGGCGGAGTACGAGCCCTACTCCTTCTACCTCTCGGCGTGGGAGGAGGACCGGTACATCATCGCGCAGGCCAACGCCCGCCTCGACGACGGGGGCAACCTGATCGACTCGCGGGTCAACGCCAGGAAGGCCGGCGAGTTCATTCTCGCACCGCGCGACAAGGTCGAGTTCATCGACGTGTCGCCGAAGCAGCTCGTCTCGGTGGCGGCGTCCCTCATCCCCTTCCTCGAGCACGACGACGCCAACCGGGCCTTGATGGGGTCGAACATGCAGCGGCAGGGCGTGCCGCTGTTGCAGGCGCGGGCGCCGCTCGTCGGCACCGGCATGGAGTACATCACGGCCCGCGACTCCGGCGCCGTCGTCGTCGCGCGCCGCAGCGGCACCGTCGACTACGTCGATTCGCAGCGGGTCGTCGTGCGCGTCGAGGGCGAGTCGGGCGAGATGTCGCGCGAGATGGGCGCCGACATCTACACCCTGACCAAGTTCCGCCGGTCGAACCAGAACACCTGCATCAACCAGAAGCCGATCGTGCAGGTGGGCCAGAAGGTCGCCCGGGGGCAGGTGCTCGCCGACGGGCCCTGCACCGAGCTCGGCGAGCTCGCCCTCGGCCGGAACGTGCTCGTCGCGTTCATGCCGTGGCGCGGATACAACTTCGAGGACGCCATCCTCGTGTCCGAGCGGATGGTCAAGGACGACTACTACACGTCCATCCACATCGAGGAGTTCGAGACGGAGTCGCGCGACACCAAGCTCGGGCCCGAGGAGATCACGCGGGACATTCCCAACGTGTCCGAGGGCTTCCTCGCCGACCTCGACGACAGCGGCATCATCCGCATCGGCGCCTACGTCAAGCCCGGCGACATCCTCGTGGGGAAGGTGACCCCGAAGGGGGAGACGCAGCTGACGCCGGAGGAGAAGCTGCTGCGGGCCATCTTCGGGGAGAAGGCGGGCGACGTGCGCGATGCGTCGCTGCTCTGCCCCCCCGGCATCGACGGCATCATCGTGGGGGTCAAGATCTTCTCGCGCAAGGGCATCGAGAAGGACGACCGGGCCAAGGCCATCGAGGCCGAAGAGCTCGAGATGATGGAGAAGAACCTCGAGGACGAGATTCGGATCCTGCACGAGGAGGTCAAGAAGCGGGTATCGGCGAAGCTCGACGGCCACGAACTGGCGGGCGACCTGTTCGACGATCACGGGCAGGAGGTGCTGGTGGCGGGGGGCACGGTCCTGACTCCCGAGATCGTCCTCGGACTCTCCTGGCAGGCAGTGACCCGCATCCGACTCGCGGGGTCCGATCGGCAGCTCGGAAACGAGCTGCGGACCCTCGAGGAACGCACCGAGCGTCAGGTGGAGGTGATCCGCCAGATGTTCGAGGAGAAGAAGGAGAAGATCCGCCGCGGCGACGAGCTGCCCCCGGGGGTCATCAAGCTGGTGAAGGTTTACGTCGCCATGAAGCGGAAGCTCTCCGTCGGCGACAAGATGGCCGGCCGCCACGGCAACAAGGGGGTCATCGCGCGGGTGCTGCCGGAAGAGGACATGCCGCACCTGCCGGACGGCACGCCGGTCGAGATCGTCCTGAACCCCCTCGGCGTGCCGTCGCGCATGAACGTCGGGCAGATCCTCGAGACCCACCTCGGCTGGGCCGCCGCCGCCCTCGGGCTCCATTTCGCCACGCCGGTCTTCGACGGTGCGACCGAAGAGGAGATCAAGGGATGGCTGGGCAAGGCGGGCCTGCCCCGGAGCGGCAAGAGCCGGCTCATCGACGGCATGACGGGCGAGGAGTTCGAGCAGGACGTGACCGTCGGCTACATCTACATGCTGAAGCTGTCGCACCTCGTCGACGACAAGATCCACGCCCGGTCCATCGGACCGTACTCGCTCATCACGCAGCAGCCGCTCGGCGGCAAGGCGCAGTTCGGGGGGCAGCGGTTCGGGGAGATGGAGGTCTGGGCGCTCGAGGCGTACGGGGCCGCGCACACGCTGCAGGAGCTGCTGACCGCCAAGTCGGACGACGTCACCGGACGGTCGAAGATCTACGAGGCGATCGTCAAGGGCGACGCGTCGTTCACCCCGGGATTGCCGGAGTCGTTCAACGTGCTGATCCGCGAGCTTCAGGCGCTGTGCCTCGACGTCGAGCTGCTGAAGACGCGGCAGCCGATGCCAGCCGTGCCGGCCGACGCGGCGGAGGAGCAGGCCTCGACGGAGTCCCCGGAGGCAGAGGAGAACGAGACGGTACCCGCCCTCGACGAGGCCTAGGAGTCCGCGCCGCAGAACGGCACAGACTCCTGGCAGGGTCGGTCGGGCGCCAAGCGGAGCCGCAGGCGACGATTGGCGGGCTGGCGGAAGTACCGCACCGCGCGGGAACGACAGGGGCCGCGGGGCCATTCGGGCCTCCGCGGCGCGGGTCTGGCTCGGCGCAGGAGAACCCATGAGATCCAGCTTCTCGGAGCGCAGCTCGCTGACGGCCGATTTCGACGCCATCCGAATCAGCCTCGCCTCGCCGGAGACCATCCGGTCCTGGTCGCACGGTGAGGTGTCCAAGCCCGAGACCATCAACTACCGGACGTTCAAGCCGGAGCGGGACGGGCTCTTCTGCGCCAAGATCTTCGGCCCCGTGACGGACTGGGAGTGCCTCTGCGGGAAGTACAAGCGCATGAAGCACCGGGGCGTCATCTGCGACAAGTGCGGGGTCGAGGTGACCCAGGCCAAGGTCCGGCGCGAGCGGCTCGGACACATCACCCTGGCCACCCCGGTCAGCCACGTCTGGTTCTTCAAGGGGCTCCCGAGCCGCATCGGCCACCTGCTCGACATCTCGCTGCGCGATCTCGAGCGCATTCTGTACTTCGAAGCGTTCGTGGTCATCGATCCCGGCGACAGCGAGTTCGAGCCGCATCAGCTTCTCACCGAGGAGCAGCACCGGAAGGCGCTCGAGGAGCACGGCCCGAAGTTCCGGGCCCGGATGGGGGCCGAGGCCATCAAGGAGCTGCTCAAGCGGGCCGACATCCACGACCTCGCGGAGCAGTTGCGGGTCGACATGCGCCGCGAGAACTCGGTGCAGAAGAAGCTCAAGTACGCCAAGCGCCTCAAGGTCGTCGGCGCGTTCCAGAAGTCGACCAATCGTCCGGAGTGGATGATTCTCGACGTGATTCCCGTCATTCCGCCGGAGCTGCGCCCCCTCGTCCCCCTCGACGGGGGCCGCTTCGCGACCTCCGACCTCAACGACCTCTACCGCCGGGTCATCAACCGGAACAACCGCCTGAAGAAGCTCATGGAGCTGAAGGCGCCCGACGTGATCATCCGCAACGAGAAGCGGATGCTGCAGGAGGCGGTGGACGCGCTGTTCGACAACGGCCGGCGCGGCCGGGTGCTGCGCGGCGCGAACAACCGGCCCCTCAAGTCCCTGTCCGACACGCTCAAGGGCAAGCAGGGGCGGTTCCGCCAGAACCTCCTCGGCAAGCGGGTGGACTACTCGGGACGGTCGGTCATCGTCGTGGGGCCGGAGCTCCAGCTCCACCAGTGCGGCCTCCCCAAGAAGATGGCCCTCGAGCTCTTCAAGCCGTTCATCTACAACAAGCTCGAGGGCCGCGGGCTGGTGTCGACCATCAAGCAGGCGAAGGAGATGGTGGACCAGCAGCTCCCCGAGGTGTGGGACATCCTCGAAGAGGTGATCCGCGAGCATCCCGTGCTGCTGAACCGGGCGCCGACGCTCCACCGCCTGGGGATACAGGCGTTCGAGCCGGTCCTCGTCGAGGGCAAGGCGATCCGCATCCATCCGCTGGTGTGCACGGCCTTCAACGCCGACTTCGACGGCGACCAGATGGCGGTGCACATTCCGCTCGCGCCCGAGGCCCAGATCGAGGCCTCGGTGCTCATGAAGGCCTCGAAGAACATTCTGTCCCCCGCCAACGGCGCTCCGATCACGGTGCCCTCGCAGGACATCGTGCTGGGGTGCTACTACGTGACCAAGGCGAAGAAGGGGGCCCGGGGGGAAGGACGCGTGTTCGGCTCCGTGGACGAGGTCGGCCTCGCCCTGACAGCCGGCGAGATCGAGACCCTCAGCCCGATCCGGCTCCGCCTCAGCGGAGAGCTCATGGACCTGACGGCGGCCCGCGACGATCAGGACGTGCTGAGGACCGCGGTCGAGAACGTCGAGCGAAGGATCATCGACACCACCGCCGGCCGGGTCGTGTTCAACAGCGCATTGCCCGCCGAGATCCCGTTCGTCAACGGCGTTCTGAAGAAGAAGGGGCTCGGCCAGCTCGTCCAGTACTGCTATCTGCGGCACGGCGTCGCCAAGACGGTGGAGATGCTCGACCGGCTGAAGCAGCTCGGGTTCGGGTACGCGACCCGTTCCGGCCTGTCGATCGGCATCGACGACCTCATCGTGCCGGCCCAGAAGGCGTCGATGATCAAGGACGCCAACGACGAGGTCATCCGGGTGGAGCAGCAGTATCTCGAGGGGGCGATCACGAACGGCGAGCGTTACAACAAGGTCATCGCCATCTGGTCGGACGTGACCGAGAGGGTCGCCGACGAGATGTTCAACGAGATGGAGGGTCTCGACGGGGGTCGGGACTTCAACGCCGTCTACGTCATGGCCGACTCCGGCGCCCGCGGCAGCAAGCAGCAGATACGCCAGCTCGCGGGCATGCGGGGGCTGATGGCCAAGCCCTCCGGCGAGATCATCGAGGTGCCCATCACGTCGAACTTCCGTGAGGGGCTGACCGTGCAGCAGTACTTCATCTCCACCCACGGCGCCCGGAAGGGGCTGGCCGACACCGCGCTGAAGACGGCCGACTCCGGGTACCTCACCCGGCGGCTGGTGGACGTGGCCCAGGACGTCATCATCTCGGAGGTGGACTGCGGCACGCCGGACGGGATCGAGTCGCGCGCCATCGTGGAGAGCGGCGAGATCATCGAGCCGCTGCGGGACCGGATCGTCGGCCGGGTGGCCCTGGAAGAGGTCGTCGATCCGTTCACCAACGACGTCATCGTCCCCGGCAACGAGCTGATCGTCGAGGACCTCGCCTCGCAGATCGAGGATTCGGGCGTCGAGAAGGTGAAGATCCGGTCGGTGTTGACCTGCGCGGCCCGCCGCGGGGTGTGCGCGAAGTGCTACGGCCGGGACCTCGGCACCGGCGAGCTCGTCGAGCTGGGCCTGGCCGTCGGCGTCGTCGCCGCCCAGTCGATCGGCGAGCCCGGAACCCAGCTCACGATGCGGACGTTCCACATCGGGGGCACCGCGTCGCGGGTGTCGGCGCAGTCGACCCTCGAGGCGAAGCACGCGGGGAAGGTGCGGTTCGACGGCATCCAGTGGGTGAAGGCGAAGGACGGCACCCTCGTCGTGATGAACCGGACCGGGTCGCTGGTCGTTCAGGACGAGAAGGGGCGCGACCGCGAGCGCTACCCGGTGGTGTACGGCGCCCATCTGAAGGTCTCCGACGGCCAGCCCGTCGAGCCGGACCAGGTCCTGGTCCAGTGGGATCCCTACACGTTCTCGATCATCACGGAGAAGACGGGGACCGTCCGCTTCAAGGACATCGTCCAGGGGACCACGGTGCACGAGGAAGTGGACGAGGTGACGGGTCTGTCCCGCCTCATCATCATGGACTCGCCCGACGAGAAGAAGCAGCCGACGGTCGAGATCCGGAACGCCGCCGGGAAGCTCGAGCGCAAGTACAACATGCCCTCCCACGCGCACCTGATGGTGGGCGACGCCCAGGAGGTGACGGCCGGCGAGGTTCTCGCCAAGATCCCTCGGGAGACGACGAAGACCAAGGACATCACCGGCGGGCTGCCTCGCGTTCAGGAGCTCTTCGAGGCGCGGAAGCCGCGCGAGACCGCGGTCATCAGCGAGATCGACGGCACCGTCAAGATCGGCAGCATCGTCAAGGGGATGCGGAAGATCATCATCGTGCCGGACGAGCCGGGGGCGGAGCCGCGCGAGTACTCGCTGCCGCGGGGAGTCCACGTGAACGTCCAGGACGGCGACCGCGTCCGCGCCGGCGAGCAGCTCATGGACGGTCCCAGCAATCCCCACGACATACTCAGCGTGCTGGGCCCGAAGGCCCTCCAGAGCTATCTCGTGAACGAGATCCAGGAGGTGTACCGCCTGCAGGGCGTGACCATCAACGACAAGCACATCGAGGTCGTGGCCCGGCAGATGATGCGGTGGGTCAAGATCGAGGACGTGGGGAGCACCGACTTCCTGATTGACGAGCAGGTGGACCGGTCGCGCTTCCTCACCGAGAACGAGCGGGTCGTCGCCGAAGGCGGCCAGCCCGCCACGGGGCGGCCGCTTCTGCTCGGCATCACGAAGGCCTCGCTGTCCACCGACTCCTTCATCTCGGCCGCCTCCTTCCAGGAGACGACCCGGGTGCTGACGGAGGCGTCGATCTCCGGGAAGGTGGACCACCTCCGCGGGCTGAAGGAGAACGTGACGATGGGCCGGCTGATTCCCGCCGGCACCGGGTACGACTACTACCGCGGGGTGCAGATCGAGCCGGACGAGCCGCCGCCGCCCCCGCCCCCGTCGCTCGAGGAGCTCGATCTCGAACGGGAGATGGAGTATCTCGTGGAGCCGGAGACGGCAGGCCGCGACCAGGAGTCCGCGCCGTAGGACGCCGCCGCCTCCGGAAGAGTGACGCGCGGCGGGACGAAGGGGCAGGCCCTTGCGTTGGCGGGGCTTCCGTGTTAACCTCGCAAGGTTTGGGCCGGAGTCGGGACACCCTATCTGACTCCGACCGTCGGAAAGAGGCGTGCGGACCGTCGGGCTCCGTGAGCCCGGTCGGGCATCGACGAGCCTCGCACGACGCGCCTCTTTCTCGAACGGAGCGGGCTCGCGTCGGCCCTCGCGGGGCGGCGGGGCTCTTCTTCGCGGCGCGCACACACAAATAGGGTCAAACGCGTCGGGTGCCAAGCTGTCGCTTTCAGGCCCGACGCAGACTGTCGCGGGCGTCCTCGCCGCCGGCCGGGACTTCGTGACGCGATCGACGCAAGGAGCGGGTTCGTGCCTACGATCAGCCAGCTCGTGAGGAAGGGCCGCTACCGGATCGAGACCAAGACCAAGAGCCCCGCCTTGCAGAGCTCTCCCCAACGCCGGGGCGTGTGCGTGCGGGTGTTCACGCAGACGCCGAAGAAGCCGAACTCGGCGCTGCGAAAGGTCGCCCGGGTCCGGCTGACCAATCAGATCGAGGTGACCACGTACATTCCCGGCGAGGGCCACAACCTCCAGGAGCACTCGCTGGTGCTCATTCGCGGCGGCCGCGTCAAGGACCTGCCGGGGGTTCGCTACCACGTGGTGCGGGGGACCCTGGACACCACCGGCGTCCAGGGCCGGAAGCAGAGCCGGTCGAAGTACGGGGCGAAGCGGCCGAAGGCGTAGGGCCCGGGTGCCGCGGCCGTCGAAGAGGAAAGTGCCATGCCACGCAGACGCGAGGTCCCGAAGCGCGAGGTTCCCCCGGATCCCCTTTACAACAGCACCCTCGTGACCAAGTTCGTGCGCACCATCATGAAGAGCGGCAAGCGGAGCACGGCCGAGGGGCTGATTTACGGCAGCCTCGACATCATCCGCGAGCGGACCGGCGACGATCCGCTCAAGGTGTTCAAGAAGGCGATCGACAACGTAAAGCCCAGCCTCGAGGTCAAGTCGCGGCGCGTCGGCGGCTCGAACTACCAGGTGCCCATCGAGGTCAACCCGAACCGCCGGCTCTCGCTGAGCCTGCGGTGGTTGTCGGGCTATGCGCGGGCCCGCAGCGACGGCAAGACGATGCGGGAGAAGCTCGCCAACGAGTTCATCGACGCGTCGAATCTCCGGGGCGGGTCGGTGAAGAAGCGCGAGGACACGCACCGGATGGCCGAAGCGAACAAGGCGTTCGCCCACTATCGGTGGTGAGGACGCGGTCAGCAGGCGGAAACAGACCAGTGGTTGGAGCCGAGTTGGAGATCGCCCCGACGACCGCGGACCGACGGGTCGCGCGAGGCCGGCAGGCACGAACGGGCAGGGTGATGTCGAGACAGGTGCCGCTCGAGCGGACACGGAACATCGGCATCATGGCCCACATCGATGCCGGCAAGACGACGACCACCGAACGAGTGCTCTTCTATACCGGCATCACCTACAAGATCGGCGAGGTCCACGACGGCACCGCCGTCATGGACTGGATGGCCCAGGAGCAGGAGCGGGGCATCACCATCACCTCCGCCGCGACCACGTGCATGTGGCGCGGCCACCGCATCAACATCATCGACACGCCGGGGCACGTGGACTTCACGGCCGAGGTCGAGCGATCGCTGCGGGTGCTCGACGGGGCGGTGGCGGTGTTCGACGCGGTGGGCGGCGTGGAGCCGCAGTCCGAGACCGTCTGGCGCCAGGCCGACAAGTACCGGGTGCCGCGCATCTGCTTCGTCAACAAGATGGACCGCGTCGGGGCCGACTTCCAGCGCACGCTGACCCAGATCCGCGAGAAGCTCCAGGCGAATCCGGTGGCCGTCCAGCTGCCGCTCGGCGCCGAGGACGGCTTCGCCGGCGTGATCGATCTGGTCGCGATGAAGGCCGTCCGGTACCAGGACGAATCGCTCGGCGCCGAGTCGGCGCTCGAGGAGATTCCGGCGAGCCGCCTCGAGGAGGCGACGGCGGCGCGCGAGGCGTTGATCGAGAAGGTCTGCGAGGTCGACGACCGTCTGCTCGAGAAGTACCTGCACGGGGAGCCGATCGCGGCCGACGAGATCGTCCCGATCCTGCGCCGGCGGACCGTCGAGTCCGTGGGCAGCGAGGACGCGCCGTTCGTGCCGGTGCTGTGCGGCAGCGCCTTCAAGAACAAGGGCGTGCAGCCGCTGATCGACGCGGTGGTCGACTATCTGCCGTCGCCGGCCGACATTCCCGCCGTCGCCGGCACGGTGCCGGACGGCGACGCGGTGCTCGCGCGTCCGGCGCGGGACGACGCGCCGTTCTCGGCCCTCGCCTTCAAGATCATGACCGATCCCTACGTCGGTCAGCTCGCCTTCATCCGCGTGTACTCCGGCGTCATGGCCAGCGGGGCGACGATCTACAACCCGCGGCTGGGGCGCCGGGAGCGGATCGGCCGCCTGCTGAAGATGCACGCCAACAAGCGGGAGGAGATCGAGCAGGTCTACGCCGGCGACATCGCGGCCGCGGTCGGACTGAAGACGGTGGCCACCGGCGACACCATCTGCGACCGGGCGCATCCGGTCGTGCTCGAGGCCATGGAGTTTCCGACTCCCGTCATCACGCTGGCCATCGAGCCGAAGACCAAGGCGGACCAGGAGAAGCTCGGCCAGGGGTTGGCGAAGCTCACCACCGAGGACCCGACGTTCCAGGTCCGAACCGACCCCGAGACCGGGCAGGTGGTGGTGTCCGGCATGGGTGAGCTCCATCTCGAGATCATCGTCGACCGGCTGCGGCGCGAGTTCGGCGTGGCGGCGACGGTCGGCCGTCCGCAGGTGGCCTATCGCGAGACGCTCACGCGGCCGGCGGAGGCCGAGGCCCGGCACGTCAAGCAGACCGGCGGGCGCGGTCAGTACGGCCACGTCAAGCTCGGCGTGGTGCCGGGGCAGGCGGGGAACGGGTTCGTCTTCGAGAGCCGCATATTCGGCGGCGCGATTCCGAAGGAGTTCATTCCGTCGGTCGAGGCGGGCGTGCGCGAGGCGGTGACGACCGGCATCCTCGCCGGGTACCCGGTCGAGGACGTGACCGTGACGCTGCTCGACGGTTCGTCGCACGACGTCGACTCGTCGGAGGTGGCGTTCAAGATCGCGGGGTCCATGGCGTTCCGCGAGGCCGCCCGGCGCGCCGCCCCGGTGCTGCTGGAGCCGATCATGAAGGTCGAGGTCGTGGTGCCGGAGGTGTACATGGGCGACATCATCGCCGACATCAACGGACGCCGCGGCAAGGTGAAGTCGATGGAATCCCACGGCGGCACGCAGATCGTCAACGCCCGCGTGCCGCTGGCCGAGATGTTCGGCTACGCGACCGAGCTGCGCTCCCGCACGCAGGGGCGCGCCACCTACACGATGCACTTCGAACGCTACGATCAGGTCCCGCAGGCGGTCAGCGAACAGATCGTCGCGCGCATTCAGGGCAGATAGAAGAGGCTATCGCATGGCGAAGGAGAAGTTCGACCGGTCGAAACCGCACGTGAACATCGGGACGATCGGGCACATCGATCACGGGAAGACGACGCTGACGGCGGCGATCACGTCGGTGCTCGCGAAGCACGACGCGAAGAACGTGGTCCGTTCGTTCGACTCGATCGACAACGCTCCCGAGGAGCGGGAGCGGGGGATCACGATCGCGACGGCGCACGTCGAGTACACGACGGAGAACCGCCACTACGCGCACGTGGACTGTCCTGGCCACGCGGACTACATCAAGAACATGATCACGGGCGCGGCGCAGATGGACGGCGCGATCCTGGTCGTGGCGGCGACCGACGGTGTGATGCCGCAGACTCGCGAGCACATTCTGCTGGCCCGTCAGGTCGGTGTGCCGTCGCTGGTCGTGTTCATGAACAAGGTGGACATGGTGGACGACGAGGAGCTTCTGGACCTGGTCGAGCTGGAGGTCCGCGAGCTGCTGTCGTCGTATGAGTTTCCTGGCGACGACCTTCCCGTTGTCCGGGGCTCGGCGCTGAAGGCCCTGGAAGGGGACGAGCAGTACACGGCGACGGTCTCGGAGCTGATGGCGGCGGTCGACGACTACGTTCCGCTGCCGGTTCGCGACGTGGACAAGCCGTTCCTGATGCCGATCGAGGACGTGTTCTCGATCTCGGGCCGGGGGACGGTGGTGACGGGCCGTGTGGACCGCGGCATCGTGAAGGTCAGCGACGACATCGAGATCGTGGGGTTCCAGGAGACTCAGAAGAAGGTGGTGACCGGGGTGGAGATGTTCCGGAAGCTGCTGGACGAGGGGGTTGCGGGGGACAACATCGGTGTTCTGCTTCGGGGCCTGGAGAAGGACGAGGTCGAGCGGGGCCAGGTGCTGGCGAAGCCGAAGTCGATCACGCCTCACACGAAGTTCAAGGGCGAGGTGTACGTGTTGACGAAGGACGAGGGCGGGCGTCACACGCCGTTCTTCAACGGGTATCGGCCTCAGTTCTACCTCCGGACGACGGACGTGACGGGGGTTGCGACGTTGCCCGACGGGGTCGAGATGGTGATGCCGGGGGACAACGTGGCGATGGAGGTGGAGTTGATCACGCCGGTGGCGCTCGAGAAGGGCCTTCGTTTCGCGATTCGGGAAGGCGGCCGCACGGTGGGGTCGGGCGCGATCACGGAGATCGTCGAGTAGGCGTCCGCGCCGCGGCCGGAGGAAGACATGCTCCCGGGGTCGAGCCCCACATGAAGCCATGTTCAGCGACAAGATTCGGATACGCCTGAAAGCCTACGATCACCGGGTGCTCGATCAGTCGACGCACGAGATCGCCGACACCGCCCGGCGCACGGGGGCCCGCCTCGCCGGGCCCATACCGTTGCCGACGGATCTGAACAAGTGGACGGTCCTCAGATCGCCCCACGTCGACAAGAAGTCGCGCGAGCAGTTCGAGATCCGCACGCACAAGCGGCTGATCGACATCTTCGAGCCGACGTCCCAGACCGTCGATGCGCTGATGAAGCTCGATCTTCCGGCCG
Organism: Vicinamibacterales bacterium; assembly: GCA_965207675.1. Classification (GTDB taxonomy): domain Bacteria; phylum Acidobacteriota; class Vicinamibacteria; order Vicinamibacterales; family UBA8438; genus JAJEEA01. Next base: position 29,818 of record CBDBMY010000008.1, on the reverse strand, counting down.
GAGTCGACGTCGAGATCAAGGCATTCGGCAAGGACGCCAGCGACTAGCAGCCCGTGGCGGTGCGCCGTGAAGGGCCCCGCCTCGGAGCAGGCGCGGACTCGCCGGCGCGTCGGTCGGGCGCCATGCGGAGCCGGGGCGGCGAATGGCGGGTCGGGACTTCCGGTGGAGCCCCGGCAGGACGGACGCAGACGATCATGGTGACCGGAATCCTCGGACGGAAGATCGGAATGACCCAGTTGTTCGCCGACGACGGTGCGCTCATGCCGGCGACGGTCATCAAGGCCGGTCCGTGCGTCGTCGTGCAGCGGAAGACGGTGGAGCGCGACGGCTATGCCGCGGTGCAGCTCGGCCTCGTCGAGGACCTCCCGGTCCACGCCAACCGGCCCATCGCGGGCCATTACAGGAAGGCCAACGTGCCTCCGACCCGGATTCGGCGCGAGGTCGGCGTGGACGGCGACGGACCGGCGGAAGGCGAGCAGGTGGCGGCCTCGGTGTTCGCGGACGGCGATCGGGTCGACGTCGTGGGGGTGAGCCGCGGCAAGGGTTTCCAGGGCGTCATGAAGCGTCACGGCTTCGGCGGGGGGCGTGCGACGCACGGGTCCATGTTCCACCGCGCGCCGGGCTCCATCGGAGCGTCGTCGTATCCGTCCCGGGTCATCAAGGGCATGCGGGGACCCGGGCGGATGGGCGGCGACCGGGTCACCGTCCGGAACCTGGAAGTGCTGCGCGTGGATGCGGATCGGCATGTGCTCGTGGTCAAGGGGGCGGTTCCGGGCGCGCCGGGCGGCGTGGTCATGATCAGGAAGGCGGTCGCCGCGAAGCCGACGCGCGTGGCGCCGGCCGAGGCGTCGGCGAAGACGCGGAAGAAGTAGTAGCTCAGACTGGGTTGCGGCCATGACGCTGGATGTCGTTGATTTGCGGAACGAGAAGATCGGCTCGGTCGAGGTCAGTGACGCCGTCTTCGGCGGCCGGCCGAACCGGAGCGTGATCTGGGAATCGGTGGTGCACCAGTCGGCCGCCGAGCGGCGCGGCACCCACGCGACGAAGACGCGGGGGCAGGTCAGCGGGACCGGCAAGAAGCCGTGGCGCCAGAAGGGCACGGGTCGCGCACGGGTGGGCGAGAGCCGCAATCCGCTCTGGCGCACCGGCGGCGCCGTTTTCGGGCCCCAACCGCGGAGCTACGGGTACAGGTTGCCGAAGAAGGTCGTGCGGGGCGCGTTGCGGGCCGCCCTGACGGAGAAGTTCGCGGGCGGGGACGTCCTCGTCGTCGATGGCCTCGGGGTCGACGAGCCGCGGACCCGGCTCGCGGTCGAGCTGCTCGACCGCCTCGACGTGGCCTCGAAGGCGGTGCTGGTCGACGTGCAGCCGGATGCGAATCTCGCGCTGGCGGTGCGCAACCTCGGCGGCGTCCGTCTCGTGGCGACCGGGCGCCTCGGCGCGAGGGACGTCGTCGACGCCCGTCAGCTGGTGATGACGCGCGCCGCGGTCGAGAAGCTCACTCAGGTGCTGGCATCATGAGAGAGACCGAAGTCATTCGGCGGGCCCTCGTCACCGAGAAGACCTCCATCCAGCGCGAGGACACGGGCATCATCGTGCTCGAGGTGGCGATGCGGGCGACCAAGGTCGAGATCAAGCAGGCGGTCGAGCGACTGCTCGGATCGAAGGTCGCCAGCGTGCGTACGTCCATCAATCACGGCAAGATCAAGCGGCAGGGGCGCTTCTCGGGCCAGCGTCCGGACTGGAAGAAGGCCTACGTCCGGCTGCGCGACGGCGAGAGCGTGCCCGAGTTCCTGGAAGGCGCCTAGAAGCACCATGACTATCCGCAAGTACAAGCCGACGTCGGCGGGACGGCGCTTCCAGACGGTGCAGACGTTCGACGAGATCACCGAGACGAAGCCGTACAAGCCGCTGACGGAACCGTTGCCCAAGTCGGGTGGCCGCAACAACCGCGGCCGCATCACGATCTGGCAGCGGGGCGGAGGGCACAAGCGCACGTATCGCATCATCGACTTCAAGCGTGACAAGCACGACGTGCCGGGCCGGGTGACGACCGTCGAGTACGACCCCAACCGCTCTGCGCGCATCGCGCTCGTGACCTACGCGGACGGCGAGAAGCGGTACATCCTGCACCCGGCCGGCGTGGCCGTGAACGACACCGTCGTCGCGGGCGACCGCGTCGACATCCTTCCCGGCAACACCCTGCCCCTCAAGAACATCCCCCTCGGCACCCAGATGCACAACGTCGAGCTCAAGCCGGGCAAGGGCGGGCAGCTCGCCCGCAGCGCGGGGGCGAGCGTGCAGCTCGTGGCCAAGGAAGGCGAGTACGTGTCGGTGCGGCTGCCGTCGGGCGAGATCCGCCGGATTCTGAAGGAGTGCGTGGCCACCATCGGACAGGTCGGCAACGTCGATCACGAGAACGTATCGCTGGGCAAGGCGGGCCGCAAGCGCTGGCTCGGGCGCCGGCCCAACGTCCGCGGGGTCGCGATGAACCCCGTCGACCACCCGCTCGGCGGCGGCGAGGGCAAGGCCGCGGGCGGCCGGCACCCGGTGTCTCCGTGGGGCGTCCCGACCAAGGGGTACAAGACCCGGAGCCGGAAGCCGTCGGACAAGTTCATCGTCCAGCGCCGCCGGCGGCGCAAGTGAGGAGCGTCGCGCGCCGGGCGCCGGCCGGCGAGGCGCTGCGCGCGGCGGGAGGTGGAGCGTTCGCAGGGCAGCCGTTCGCGGGCGGGATTGAGACGAGGCGTCAATGAGTCGATCGCTGAAGAAGGGACCGTTCGTCGACATACCGCTGCTCGAGAAGGTCGAACGCATGAACAACAGCGGAGACCGCCGGGTCATCAAGACCTGGTCTCGACGCTCGACGGTCATACCCGAGATGGTCGGGCACACGATCGCGGTGCACAACGGCAAGAAGTTCATCCCGGTGTACCTGACCGAGAACATGGTCGGGCACAAGCTGGGCGAGTTCTCGCCGACCCGCTTGTTCAGGGGTCATACGAGCAAGCGCGACAAGGCCGCCTCCGTCGGCAAGGGCAAATGACGATGATCGAAGGGCGTGCCACGGCGCGTTACGTCCGGACCTCGGCCCAGAAGGCCAAGCTGGTGATGGACCTGATTCGCGGCCAGAGCGTGGATCGGGCGCTGGCCACCCTGCGTTTCTCGCAGAAGCGCGTAGCCGTCGCCGTCGCCAAGGTGCTCCGCTCCGCGGTGGCGAACGCGGAGCAGAAGGAGGGCTCGGGGGGCGACGTCGACCGCATGTTCGTGTCCAAGTGCTACGCCGACCAGGGGCCGTCGATGAAGCGCATTCGACCCGCCCCGATGGGCCGCGCATTCCGCATCGTCAAGCGCACAGCGCATCTGACCGTGCACGTCGCCGAGCGGCCGGAGATGCTTGCCTCGGAGGGCGGCTCCGGGGCGGGCGGGGGCTCTTCCCGACGAGGTTCCCGCCGGCGCTCTCCGCGGCGGCCGAGGAAGAGGTCCCGCGACTAGGAGTCTGCGCCGGGGAACGGCGCGGGCGCCCGGAGGGTCTGCGGGGTCGGACAGAGCCGCCCGCGGTGGTTGGAGGGCCGGGACGTTTTGCGCCGCACGCGCGGCCAGGGGTTGACGAGATGGGGCAGAAGGTACACCCGTACGGGTTCAGGCTGGGGTTCAACAAGACGTGGCGGTCGCGCTGGTACGCGGACCGCGAATACGCCAAGCTCCTGCACGAAGACCTCTCGCTGCGCTCCGACCTGAAGAAGCGCTTCAAGCACGCCGGGGTATCGAAGATCGAGATCGAGCGCGCCGCCAACAAGTTGAAGATCGACATCTGCACGTCGCGGCCCGGGATCATCATCGGTCGCAAGGGCACCGAGGTCGACAAGCTCAAGACCGAGATCCAGCGGCGGACCAAGCGCGAGGTCTTCATCAACATCCAGGAGATTCAGAAGCCCGAGCTCGATGCCCAGTTGATCAGCGAGTCGGTCGCCCTGCAGCTCGAGAAGCGCGTCGCCTTCCGCCGCGCGATGCGCAAGGCGGTCGAGTCGGCCCTGCGGTTCGGGGGCCGCGGCATCAAGGTGCGCGTGGGGGGGCGCCTGAACGGCGCGGAGATCGCCCGCACCGAATGGTATCTGCACGGGCAGCTGCCGCTGCAGACGCTGCGGGCGGACATCGACTACGGATTCGCGGAAGCCAACACCACCTACGGCCAGATCGGCGTGAAGGTGTGGCTGTACAAGGGCGATCGTCACGAGCCGCGGCTGGCCCGCGACGAAGAGTACCGCGTGCCGCGCCGCGGAGGCCGCGTGTAGGCGTCCGGGCGTGGAACGGCGCCGCCTCCGGAGAAGGCGCGGATTCCCCCGGAGGGTCGGCCGGGCGCAAGGCGGCCCCGAAAAGGCGGCGATTGGCGGGTCAGGCATGCGCCGCCCGGGACGCCGGGCACCTGCGAGGTAGCAGTCATGTTGATGCCGAAGAAAGTCAAACACCGGAAGCAGCACCGCGGGCGCATGACGGGCAAGGCGTGGCGGGGCTCGACGGTGGCGTTCGGCGACTACGGCCTGAGGGCGATGGAGCCGTGCTGGCTGACGGATCGTCAGATCGAGGCCGCGCGGGTGGCGATGACCCGGTCCATCAAGCGCGGCGGGAAGATCTGGATTCGGGTGTTTCCGGACAAGCCGATCACCAAGAAGCCCCAGGAGACCCGGATGGGCAAGGGCAAGGGCGCGCCCGAGCAGTGGGTCGCGGTCGTCAAGTCGGGCCGCATTCTGTTCGAGATGGAAGGGGTCGAAGCGCCGGTGGCGCGGCAGGCGATGCGTCTGGCCGCGGCCAAGCTGCCCATCCACACCAGGTTCGCCACCCGGTTCGGGGGGGGTGAGGCGTCATGACCGCGATCACGGAGCTCCGCGAGCTCGGCGTGTCGGACCTCGAGCAGCGCGAGCGGGAGCTGGCCGACGAGGTGTTCCGCCTTCGGCTGCAGAAGTCGATGGGGCAGCAGGAAGCGGCCAACAAGCTGCGTCGGACCCGGCAGGACCTGGCCCGGGTCAAGACGCTCCTGCGCGGCTACGCGCTCGGCATCGAGGCGCCGGCGAGCGAGACGAAAGAAGCAGCCGATGGGGACTAAGGCAGAAATCCAGGGCGTCGTCGTCAGCGGCAAGATGGATCGGAGCGTCGTCGTGGCCGTCGAGCGCCGCGTGCGCCACGGACTCTACGGCAAGATTCAGCGCCGGACGTCGAAGTTCATGGCCCACGATCCGGGCAACTACGCGAGAGAGGGCGACGTCGTCTCCATCGTCGAGACCCGGCCCCTCAGCCGGCGCAAGCGCTGGGCCGTCGTGAGGGTGGTCGAACGGGCGAAGACGGTCTAGGAGTCGGCGCCGCAGAGCGGTGCCGCCTCCGGAGAAGGCGCAGACCTCCTGGCAGGGGTGGTTGGGCGCCAAGCGGAGCCGGAGGCGACGATTGGCGGTCCGGGAGTCTGCGCCATGGAAGGGCGCAGGTTCCCCGCGGCGCGGCCGGGCGGCGGCGCGGCGGGAGGGGACGACGGGCGGGCCGCGAGGCGTTCGGGTCCCCGGCAGAGCGAGCACAGAACCATGATCCAGATGCAATCGATCCTCGAGGTCGCGGACAACTCCGGGGCCCGGAAGATCGCGGTCATCAACCCGATCGGCGGGTCGACCGGTCGCTTCGCGAAGCTGGGTGACCTCGTTACGGCGTCGGTGAAGGAAGCGGCTCCGCGGTCGGCGGTCAAGAAGGGCCAGGTCGTGCGGGCGGTCATCGTGAGGACGGCGAAGGAGCACCGCCGGCGAGACGGCAGCTACATCCGTTTCGACCGGAACGCGGCGGTCCTCGTCAACGAGCAGGGCGAGCCCATCGGGACCCGGGTCTTCGGGCCGGTGGCGCGCGAGCTTCGGGAACGCAAGTTCATGAGAATCATCTCTCTGGCGCCGGAAGTACTCTGAAGCCGCGAGCGTGTGAGCCATGTCGAGACTACAGACCCCCATCCGGAAGAACGACAACGTCGTCGTCATCACGGGCAGGGACCGGGGGAAGCGGGGGCGCGTCCTGCAGCTCGTGCCGGCCAAGAACCGGCTGATCGTCGAGGGCGTGAACATCGTCAAGCGCCACACCCGCCCCAACCCCAGGCAGAACGTGAAGGGCGGCATCGTGGAGCGCGAGGCGCCGTTCCACGCGTCGAACGTTCAGCTCGTCTGCCCGGAGTGCGGCGCGCCCACCCGTATCGGCAAGCGCCTCCTCGGTGACGGCCGCAAGGTTCGGATCTGCCGCAAGTGCGACGGGGTCGTGGATCGATGACTAGCCGACTGAGAGCGCGCTACCACGAGAGCGTGGTTCCCGCGCTCACGAAGGAGTTCGGGTACGCCAACGTCATGGCGGTGCCCAAGATTCAGCGGATCGTGGTGAACATGGGCCTCGGCGAGGCCACGCAGAACGTGAAGCTGATCGACGCGGGCAGCGACGACCTCACGCGCATCACCGGCCAGAAGCCGTTGACGACCCGCGCCCGGAAGTCGATAGCCCAGTTCAAGCTGCGTCAGGGGATGCCGATCGGCTCGGTGGTCACGTTGCGGCGCGATCGCATGTACGAGTTTCTCGACCGGTTGATCTCCATCGCGCTGCCCCGCGTCAGGGACTTCCGCGGCGTGTCGCCCAAGGGGTTCGACGGACGCGGCAACTACACGCTGGGGCTTCCGGACCAGCTGATGTTCGTCGAGATCGACTACATGAAGGTCGACAAGTCGCGCGGGATGAACATCTCGGTGGTGACCACCGCCAACACGGACGAAGAGGGGCGCCGGCTCCTCCAGCTCATGGGGATGCCGTTCCGAACGAATTAGGAGCGCGCCCGTGGCGCGGCGCGGTTCCCGGGGAGGCCGAAGCGCGACCCCGCGGTCGCGTTCGGCGACGACGGGCGGGCAAGGTGCGAGGGGAGCTCGATGGCGACGATTGCGAAGATGGTCAGGGAGGAAAAGCCGCCGAAGTTCAAGGTGCGGCTTCGCAACCGGTGCCGCCTTTGCGGGCGGCCGCGGGGGTTCATCCGCAAGTTCGCGCTGTGCCGCCTGTGCTTCCGGCGGCTCGCGCTCGAGGGCGACATCGCAGGGGTGACCAAGAGCAGCTGGTGACGATGCCGGGCGCCGCGTCGCCCGGGCGCGGGGTCGACAGACAAGAGAGACATGACTGATCCGATCGCCGATATGTTGACGAGAATCCGCAACGGGACCACCGCACATCGCCGGCGCGTGGACGTCCCGGCATCGCGGCTCAAGACGGAGATCGCGAGGATTCTGCAGAGCGAGGGGTACATCCAGTCGTTCAAGATGGTGGACGTGGTCGTCGAACGGGGGCAGCAGGCGCGTCCGATGATTCGCATCCAGCTGAAGTACGGATCGCGCGGCGAGAACGTCATCTCCGGGATTCAGCGCGTCAGCCGGCCCGGCCGGCGCGTCTACTGCGGCCGGGACAGCGTGCCCCCGGTTCTCGCCGGCCTCGGCACCAGCATTCTCACCACCTCGCGCGGGGTCATGACCGGGCGCGAAGCGGTGAAGAAGGGCGTGGGCGGCGAAGTGTTGTGCAAGGTCTGGTGACGGCCCATGGCGAGACCCGCGCCGCCGCGCGCCGGGAGGGTGTCGGCGGCGCCTGCCGGGCGCAGGAGGGCTGCATCGCCGCTCGAGTGCGGCGGGGGTTCTCGCCAGGGGCTGTCCCCCCTGGCGTTGGAGTGACGAGATGTCGCGAGTAGGCAAGCGGCCGATCCCGATTCCGGCCGGAGTGACCGTGCAGATCACGGCGGACGCGGTCGAGGCCAAGGGGCCGAAGGGGACGATGCGGCAACCGTTGCCGCCGGGCGTCGTGATCGAGATGGAGGACGGGGTCCTGCGAGCGCGCCCCGAGCGCGAGGAGCGCGGGATGGCCAAGTTCCACGGCCTCGGGCGCAGTCTCGTCGCGAATGCCGTCGCCGGCGTGTCGTCGGGGTTCAAGAAGGAGCTGGACATCGTGGGCATCGGCTACCGGGCCGAGGTGGCCGGCCAGCGGCTCACGATGTCGCTCGGATACTCGCACCCGGTGGTGTTCGAAGTGCCCGACGGCATCTCGGTGGCGGTGGAGAACCAGACGCATCTGGTGGTGTCGGGCGTGGACCGCCAGGCGGTCGGACAGGTGGCCGCCGACATTCGGAGCCTCCGCAAGCCGGACCCGTACAAGCAGAAGGGGATTCGCTACACCGGCGAGGTGCTCAAGAAGAAGGTCGGCAAGACGGGAGCCTAGGAGCCTGCACCGCAGAACGGCGCGGACTCCTGTAGGGGTCGGCCGGGCGCCAGGCGGAGGCCGCGGCGCGACCTTGCGGTCGCGTTCGGCGACGATTGGCGGGCCGGCTCGCGGGGTCGAACGTGTCATGAAGGTCAAGACGAAGAAGGACCGGCGCCGCCGGATTGCACTGCGCCAGCGCAAGAAGATCAAGGGGACGCCGGGCTGCCCGCGGATGTCGGTCTTCCGGAGCCTGGGGCACATTGCGGTCCAGGTCATCGACGACTCGAACGGCATCACGCTGGCGTCGGCGTCGAGCACCGAGCCCGCGATCAAGGCGAGCTTCACGGACGGTGCCTCGGGCGGAAACGTGGCCGGCGCCGGGGTGGTGGGACGGCTGATCGCGGAGCGGACGCTCGACAAGGGCATCAGGAGCGTCGTCTTCGATCGGGGCGGGTTTCTGTATCACGGCCGGGTCCGCAAGGTCGCAGACGCGGCGAGGGAGGCCGGGCTGCGATTCTAGCGGCCCGCGGTGAACGCCGCCCGGCGCCGACGCGCCGGCAGGCTTCAGGGAACGCCGGGCCCGACGAGGCGGTGCGATGGACTCCGCCGGGGAGCAACGGAGTCAGGCGGGACGCATCGCCGCTGGAATGCGGCGGGGCCGTTGCCGCCGCCGGGAACGATCATCCTGCCGGCATGGGTGAACAAAGGCTGCCGGGACATGCCATGAACCATACGCGAGCCAAGATCGACCCCAACGATTTCGACCTGAAGGACACGGTCGTCTCCATCAACCGCGTCACGAAGGTGGTCAAGGGCGGCAAGAACCTGAGCTTCAGCGCCCTCGTGGTCGTGGGCGACGGCCACGGCGTGGTCGGGTTCGGGGTCGGCAAGGCCAAGGAGGTGCCGTCGGCCATCAAGAAGGGGATCGAAGCGGCCAAGAAGGCGCTGCTCCGCGTGCCCCTCGCCGGCACGACGATACCCCACACGGTGGTCGGGCGCTTCGGGGCCGGCCGCGTGCTGCTGAAGCCGGCTCCCGAAGGCACCGGCATCATCGCCGGCGGCGCCGTGCGCGCGGTCCTGGAGTCGGCCGGCGTGCAGAACATCCTGACCAAGTCTCTGGGGACGCAGAATCCGCACAACGTCGTGCGGGCCACCTTCACCGGACTCATGGAGCTGAAGGATCCGGTTTCGGTGGCGCGGCTGCGCGGTATCGATCTCGAGGAGTTGACGGCGGTCTAGGAGTCTGTGCCGCAGAACGACGGTGCAGGGCGGGCTGGGACGGGGCAGATGGAGACGACTACTACGAAAGCCGCGAGTGCCGGGCGCGTGCGCGTGACGCTGGTGCGCAGCACGATCGGGTTCGACAGGCGTCAGACGAAGGTGGTGCGCGGTCTGGGCTTGCGGCGGTTGAACCACACCGTCGAGCTGCAGGACCTGCCGTCCATCCGCGGCATGATCCGGAAGGTTCGGCATCTGGTCCGCGTGACCGAGCTGCCCGTGGAGGAACCCCGCGTTCGCACAGAGAGTGGCGAGGCGCCCGCCTGACAAGGCGAGAGGAGCGCGCATATGAGGTGTATGCAACCGACGAACAACGCAACCGGGTGTCTGCGCCGGTCACGGTGCAGACGCCCGGCAGGCATGGCTGGGCGGCAATCGGAGCCGAAGGCGACGGTTGCCGGGCGCAGGCGGGATGCGTCGCCGCTCGAATGCAGCGGCGCTTCCGCCACGGGCTGCGAGGGCTGACGATGAGCTTGAGCGATCTGAGACCGCCCACCGGTGCCCGCCGCCGGAAGAAGCGCGTGGGCAGGGGCTACGGCTCCGGTACCGGGGTGACGTCGGGGCGGGGGCACAAGGGGCAGAAGTCCCGGTCGGGATACCGCCGGAAGCGCGGGTTCGAGGGCGGCCAGATGCCGCTGCACCGCCGCGTGCCGAAGCGGGGGTTCTACAATCGGTTCCGGGTGGAGTACGCCGTCGTCAATCTGGACACGCTGGCCGAGCGGTTCGCGGCCGATACCGAGGTGACGCCGGACCTGTTGCGGGAGTCGGGCCTGGTGCGGTCGAACGCCGGGCTCGTCAAGGTCCTGGCCCGGGGAGGCCTGGACATCGCGTTGACGGTCAAGGCGCACAAGTTCAGCCGCAAGGCGGCCGAGCTCATCGCCGGGGCCGGCGGCCGGACGGAGGTCGTGACGGGGTGAGCGTCGGAACGGACCGGAACCTGACCGGCAAGGGGCGCATCGATGTTTGACAGCCTGCGGAACGTCTTCGCGATCTCGGATCTGCGGACCCGGGTGCTGTTCACGTTGTCCATTCTCGCGGTCTACCGCCTGGGCAGCGTCATCCCGACCCCGGGCGTGAACACCGACGCGCTGGCGATACTCGCCGAGCAGGCGGCCGGGACCATGTTCGGGCTCTACAACATGTTCTCGGGCGGCAACCTCGCCCAGGTCACCATCTTCGCGCTGGGCATCATGCCCTACATCAGCGCGTCGATCATCCTGCAGCTCCTGACCGTCGTCTGGCCGTACCTGGAGCGCCTCTCGAAGGAGGGCGAGCTCGGACGCCGGAAGATCACCCAGTACACCCGCTACGGCACGCTGCTGCTGTGCGTGGTGCAGGCGTTCGCCATCGCCTTCTGGCTCGAGAGCCAGACCAACATCGCCGGCGGCCTGCCCCTGGTCTACGAACCGGGCTGGGGCTTCCGCCTCCTCGTGGTCCTGACCCTCACCACCGGCACCTGCTTCATCATGTGGCTGGGAGAGCAGGTCACCGAGCGGGGGATCGGCAACGGCATGTCGCTGATCATCTTCGCCGGCATCGTCGTCAACCTGCCCGCGGCGGTCCTGAACACCCTCGATCAGCTGCGTACCGGACAGATGGGGCTGTTCCGCCTGCTGATCCTGTCCATCCTGATGATCCTCGTGATCGGGGCCGTGGTGTTCATCGAGCGCGGGCAGCGCCGGGTGACGGTGCAGTACGCGAAGCGGGTCGTGGGCCGGCGGATGTACGGCGGCACGAGCACCCACATTCCCCTGAAGGTGAACACCGGCGGGGTCATTCCCGTCATCTTCGCCTCTTCGCTGCTCGCGTTCCCCGCGACCATCACCTCCGCGATGCCCGACACCGCGTGGGCGCAGGGCATCACGGAGAACCTGGCGAACGGCATGCCCCTCTATTACCTGCTCTACATGGGGGGCATCATCTTCTTCGCCTACTTCTACACGGCGATCATCTTCAATCCGGACGACGTCGCCGAGAACATGCGCAAGTACGGCGGGTTCGTGCCGGGGATCCGGCCGGGCAAGCGGACCGCGGAGTACATCGACACCATCCTGACCCGGATCACGCTGGTGGGCGCCATCTATCTGGCGATCGTGGCTATACTGCCCGACCTGATGATCGTCGGGTTCCGGGTCGCCGCGATTCCGTTCATCGGCGACTCCCTCGACGCGGTCACGCCAAGGTGGATCACCGACGGCCTCAACGTCACGTTCTACTTCGGCGGGACCTCGCTGCTGATCATCGTCGGGGTGTCGATGGACACCGTGCAGCAGGTCGAGTCGCAGCTGATCATGCGCCACTACGACGGATTCATGCGCAAGACCCGCATCCGGGGTCGGCGCGGCTAGGGGTTGAAGGGTGGCCGTTTCCAGCGGGTCCGCGATCAACCTCGTCGTCCTGGGGCCTCCCGGCGCCGGCAAGGGAACGCAGGGCGTCGAGTTCGCCCGCCGGCACGGCATACCGCAGATCTCGACGGGAGACATTCTGCGGGACGCGGTCAGATCCGGATCCGAGCTCGGCCGGCGGGCCAGGGCGACGATGGAGGCCGGGGGCCTCGTCGACGACGAGCTGATGATCGCCATCGTTCGGGATCGCCTGGGCCGGGAGGACGTCGCGGACGGTTTCGTGCTCGACGGGTTTCCGCGCACGGTGGCCCAGGCGGTGGCTCTCGACGAGGTCATGACCGGGCGTTCGCCGCTGATCGTCATCGACATCGCGGTGCCGGACGACGCGCTCGTCGCCCGACTCGCGCGGCGGCGGGTCTGCGGGAGCTGCGGGCAGGCGACCAGCGTCGACCTGTCTCCGGGCTCGCGTTGCGGCCGGTGCGGCGGCGAGCTGCTGCTGCGGAGCGACGACTCCGAGTCGGTCGTGCGAGAGCGGTTGCGGGTCTACGCCGAAGCGACCCGGCCTCTCGTCGACTACTATTCGCAGCGTCCCTCGTTTCGCGCCGTCGACGGAGACCGGAGTCCGGTCGAGGTGGGGTCGGCGCTCGCCGCCGCCGTCGACGCGGTGCTCGCGGAACGGGCGGCGGGGCGCGTCCCGGTGGGGGAGGCCGGCGCATGATCGCCCGCAGGTCGCCGGCCGAGATCGAGCGCATGCGCGCGGCCAACGGGCTGGTGGCGCAGGTGCTCTCGGAGCTGCGCCGACTGGTGGCGCCCGGCGTCTCGACGCTGGAGCTCGACGCGGTGGCGGAACGGCAGATTCGGGCGGTCGGCGCGGTGCCCGCGTTCAAGGGGTATCAGGGCTATCCGGCGACGTTGTGCGCATCGGTGAACGAGGCCGTCGTGCACGGCATTCCGTCGCCGTCGCCGCTCGTCGACGGCGACATCGTGTCGCTCGACATGGGCGTCGTGCTCGACGGCTACTATGGTGATTCGGCAATCACCGTGCCCGTCGGCGGGGTTCCCGAGCGCGTCTCGGAGCTCCTCCGGGTCACCCGGGACGCGCTGGAGCGGGGCATCGCCCAGGTCCGCGTCGGCGGACACGTCTCCGACATCGGGCACCACGTGCAGCGGCACGTGGAGGCGCACGGGTTCTCGGTGGTCCGGGAGTTCGTGGGCCACGGCATCGGGGTCGCGCTGCACGAGGAGCCGCAGATTCCCAACTACGGCGAGCCGGGCCAGGGGCCGAGGCTGGATACGGGCATGGTCCTCGCCATCGAGCCCATGGTCACCCTGGGCCGGCCGGCGGTCAAGGTGCTCGGTGACGGCTGGACGGCGGTGACCCGCGACGGCAGCCTCGCGGCGCACTTCGAGCACACGGTGGCGATTACCGAGGGCGGCCCCGAGGTGCTGACCCGCGCGGCCGCCGCCGGCGTGGCGGCGGGGCCGTCATCGGTCCACTGACGGCGGGCCGGAGGACGTGGAATGAAGGTACGAGCATCGGTGAAACGCATTTGCGACAAGTGCAAGATCGTGCGCCGCTCGGGCGTCGTGCGCGTGATCTGCTCGAATCCGAAGCACAAGCAGCGACAGGGGTGAGAGGCTGGATCATGGCTCGAATCGCGGGTGTCGATCTTCCGAGAAGCAAGCGTATCGAGACTGGGCTGACGTACATCTTCGGGATAGGCGATCACCGGTCCGGGGTAATCCTGAAGGAGGCCGGAGTCGCTCCCGACATCCGGATCAAGGACCTCTCCGAGGACGACGTCCGCAAGATCAGCCGGGTCATCGAGGAGCAGGGACGGGTGGAGGGTGATCTGCGCAAGGAGGTCACCATGAACATCAAACGGTTGATGGAGGTGGGGTCCTTTCGCGGGATGCGCCATCGCCGCAACCTCCCCGTTCGCGGTCAGCGGACGCAGACGAACGCCCGAACGCGGAAGGGGCCGCGCCGGGGCGCGGTGGCGAAGAAGCGGACGAGTTAGCGGGACCTCCGGTCCCGTCTGGAGTTTCGCTGGCGCGAAACTGGGCGACCTTCGGCCGCCTTGGGAGTTTCGCTGGCGCGAAACTCCAGGAGTTGCCAGCCCCGGGGAAATGGGGCTTGTGCAGGCGGCTTTCGATCGTGAGGAAAGGACTGTTCGCGAATGGCTAAGCTGGAGACGGTCGACGCCTCGGTTCCGACGCCGAGCAAGCGGCCGGCCAAGCGCAAGAAGACCTTCAAGAAGAAGCGCGACAAGCGGGTCGTGCACCATGGCATCGTGCACATCCAGGCGTCGTTCAACAACACCATCATCACGATCGCCGATACCGAGGGGAACGTCGTGGCGTGGTCGAGCGCGGGCGGCATCGGCTTCCGCGGCTCGCGGAAGGGCACGCCGTTCGCGGCCACCCAGGCCGCGATACGGGCCGGGCACGGGGCCAAGGCGGTCGGCATGCGCACCGTGGACGTGCGGGTCAAGGGGCCGGGCGGGGGGCGCGAGTCGGCCATTCGCGCGCTGCAGGCCTCGGCCGGGCTCAGCGTGAAGTCGATACGCGACGTGACCCCCATTCCTCACAACGGGTGCCGGCCGCCCAAGCGGCGGCGCGTGTAGGTACGGAGGAGCAGAATCAGCATGGCACGATACGCAGGACCCGTTTGCCGGCTCTGCCGCCGCGAGGGCATGAAGCTCTTCCTGAAGGGCGAGCGGTGCTACGCGGAGAAGTGCGCCATCGAGAAGCGCAACGTTCCCCCCGGCCAGCAGGGGCGGCGCCGCCGCCCCAGCAAGGTCATGGGCTACGGGTCGCAGCTTCGCGAGAAGCAGAAGGTCAAGCGCACCTACGGCGTGCTCGAGAACCAGTTCCGCCGCTACTTCGCGGCGGCCGAACGGCAGCGGGGCATCACCGGCGAGACGCTGCTGCAGCTGCTCGAGCGCCGGCTCGACAACGTCGTCTACCGGCTCGGGCTCGCGACGTCGCGCCCCCAGGCCCGGCAGCTCGTCCGGCACGGCCACGTGCAGGTGAACGGCAGGCGGGCCGACATCCCGTCCTTCTCGCTGAAGGCCGGCGACGCCGTCAGCGTCAGGCAGCGTAGCGCGAAGAAGCCCGCGATTCTCTACGCCATGGAGGAGGTCAAGGGACGGGGGATCCCCGACTGGCTGGAGTTCGACGCGTCCACCATGACGGGGCGCGTCGCCGCGCTCCCGACGCGCGAGCAGATCAACCTGCCGGTGCAGGAGCAGCTGATCGTCGAGCTGTACTCGAAGTAAGGGAAGCAGGCCCGGCCACGGAAAGGACTGACTTGATGTTGTGGAAAGGCTTCCAGCGACCGAAACGGCTGGAGTTCGATGCGGAGACCCTGACCGCGCGATTCGGGAGGTTCTCCGCCCAGCCGTTCGAGCGCGGTTTCGGGACCACGATCGGCAACGCGTTGCGTCGCGTGCTCTTGTCCGCGATCGAGGGCGCCGCGGTCACGAGCGTCAAGATCGACAATGTGCTCCACGAGTTCTCTCCGATTCCGGGGGTCGTGGAGGATGCGACCGACATCATCCTGAACCTGAAGCAGATCCCCATCAAGCTGCACGGCGACGAGACGAAGACGTTGTATCTGCGGGCCGACAAGCCGGGCGCGGTCAAGGCGGCGGATCTCGAGGTCGACGCCGCGGTGGAGATTCTCGACCCCGATCTGCACGTCGCGACGGTGGCCGACGGCGGCTCCCTGCACATGGAGCTGCGGGTCAAGCAGGGGCGAGGGTACGTCTCGGCGGAGAAGAACTTCGACGAGGACCTCGGCATCGGCTGGATTCCCATCGACTCGGTCCACTCCCCGGTGCGCAAGGTCAACTACCTCGTCGAAGCGGCGCGTCTCGGCCAGACGACCGACTATGACAAGCTCACCGTGGACGTGTGGACCGACGGCTCGGTCACCGCCCGGGAGGCGATCTCGCTGGGGGCCAGGCTGGTGCGCGACCACCTGAGCATCTTCATCGATCTCGAAGAGTCGGGCGACGCCCCGGCCGAGCCGGACACCGAGGGGGTGACGGCAACCAACGAGCACCTCGACAAGAGCGTCGAGGAGCTCGAGCTCTCGGTCCGCTCCTACAACTGCCTGAAGAACGCCAACATCCGGACGATCCGCGAGCTCGTGCAGAAGAGCGAGGCGGAGATGCTTCGCACGAAGAACTTCGGCCGCAAGTCGCTCAACGAGATCAAGGAGATACTCCAGCAGATGGGGCTCGGCCTCGGCATGCGATTCGATCAGCCGGCGCCCGACGCCGAGGCGGAAGGCCAGTAAGAGTCCGGACGAGAGGAAACGAGAGCATGCGTCATCGAGTAGCGCACAGGAAGCTCGGTCGAGTGACCGAGCATCGAGTCGCCACGCTGCGCAACCAGGCCACGATGCTGTTGCGCCACGAGCGGATCGACACGACCCTCGCCAAGGCGAAGGAGCTGCGTCCGTTCGTCGAGCGCCTGATCACGCTGGCCAAGCGCGGCATCGAGGACGGTGCGGAGACCACTCGCGCCCTGCACGCGCGCCGGCTCGTGGCGCGGGACATCGCCGACAAGCAGATCGCCGGCAAGCTCTTCGGCACCATCGCGCCCCGTTTCGCGGAACGGCCGGGCGGGTATACGCGGGTGCTGCATCTCGGCCGCCGCAAGGGAGACTCGGCCGAGATCGCCCAGATAGAGCTCGTCGGCAGCGAGTACGATCCGAGCCAGGATCGGGATGCCGATGACGCGGCGCCGACGGCGGACGCCTCGAAGAAGCGAGGGGTGGGCGGCCGCCTGCGCGCCGCCGCGAAGCGCCTGCGGCGAGGGCAGGACGCCGAGAAGTCCGAGGAGACCGCCTGAACCGGGTATCAGCCTTCCTGCTCGTCCTCGCCCTTGTCGGCCTTGGTCTCCGCGATGACCGTTCACCTCTGCGCAGGCGGGGCGGGTATCAGCCTTCCTGCTCGTCCTCGCCCTTCTCGGCCTTGGCTTCCGCGATGACCTTCTGCAGGATGTGCGCCGGCACCTCTTCGTAGTGCGAGAACTCCATGTGGTATGACCCGCGGCCGCCGGTGGCCGAGGTCAGCTGCTGCTCGTAGGTCAGCATCTCCGCCATCGGGACCTCGGCCTTGATCGAGGTCGAGGACCCGCGCGTCTCCATGCCGCCGATCTTCCCGCGGCGGCCGTTCAGGTCTCCCATCAGGTCGCCGGCGTAGTCGCTCGGCGCGTAGACCTCGACGTTCATGACCGGCTCGAGCAGCGTGGGCTTCGCCCGCGACATGGCGTCGCGGAACGCGAGGCGCCCCGCCATCTTGAACGACATCTCGTTCGAGTCGACGGGGTGGAACGACCCGTCGTACAGGGTCACCTGGAAGTCCACCATCGGATAGCCCGCGAGATAGCCCCGCGTTCGCGCCTCCTGGATGCCCTTCTCGACGGCGGGGATGAAGCCGCGCGGGATGGCGCCCCCGAAGATCTCGTCGACGAACTGGAAGTCCTCGCCCCGCGGCAGCGGCGCGACCTTGATCTTGCAGTCCCCGAACTGTCCGTGCCCGCCCGTCTGCTTCTTGTGGCGTCCGTGCGCCTCGGTCGACGCCTTGATGGTCTCGCGATAGGGGATCCGCGGCAGCTTCAGGTTCACCTCGACCCCGAAGCGGCGCTTGAGCTTGGCGACGGTCACCTCGATGTGCAGCTGTCCCTGCCCCGAGAGCAGAAGCTGCGAGGTCTGGGCGTCGCGGGCGTAGCGGATGGTGGGGTCCTCCTCTTGCAGCCGCTGCAGGGCGGTGCTGATCTTTTCCTCGTCCCCGCGGCTCTTCGGCTCGATGGCGTAGGACAGCACCGGCTCGGTGAACTGGAACGGCGGGAACCGCCACGCCGTCTCCTTGGGCGCCAGCGTGTCGCCGGTCCGCGTTTCCTTCAGCTTCGCCACGGCGCCGAGATCCCCCGCCCTGATCTCGGGCACGCCGGCCTGGGTCTTGCCCTGCATGAGGGTGATCGCGCCGATCCGCTCGCCGACCTCCCGACTGACGTTCTGAATCGTCGAATCCGCCGCGATCGAGCCGCTCGCCACCCGGAACATGGTGATCCGCCCCGCGAACGGGTCGGCCACCGTCTTCCACACCAGGGCGGCGGGGTCGTCGAACGAGTCGGGCGTCGCCCTGTTGCCTTCCGCGTCGACAACGGGCAGGGGCCGTTGCATCGGGGACGGCAGATACGAGACGACGGCGTCGAGCAACGGCTGAATGCCCAGGTTGGCGGTGGCCGACGTGCACACCAGGGGGAACACGTGCCGCCCCGCGGTGGCCGTCTTGAGCCCCGCCTCCAACTGCTCCTGGGTCAGGGTGCCTGCCTCGAAGAACTGCTCCATGAGCTCGTCGTCCGCCTCGGCGACCAGCTCGATGAGGGCCTCCCGCGCGGTGCCGGCTTCATCTGCCAGCTCGGCCGGCACGTCGCGTACGGATACCGTCTTGCCGTCCAAATCGAACGTCAGCGCCCTCATGGCGACGAGGTCGACGACGCCGCGGAAGCCCTTCTCCTCTCCGATCGGAAGCTGTATCGGCACCACCGTGCGGCCGAGGGCCTCCTGCAGCGAGTCGAGCGAGCGGGACAGGCTCGCCCGTTCCCGGTCGAGGCGGTTGAGCACCACCATGCAAGGCAGGTTCAACTCGTCGGCGACCGCCCACACCTTCTCCGTCAGCACCTCGCAGCCGGCCACCGCGTCGACGACGACCAGGGCGGCGTCGGCGACCCGCAGGGCGCAGCAGGCGTCGCTGAAGAAGTTCGCCATGCCCGGCGTGTCGATGAGGTTGATCTTCCGCTTGTTCCATTCCGCGAACGCGGTGCTCGACGACAGCGTGTGCTTGCGCGCAATTTCCTCTTCGTCGTAGTCGGTGACGGTGGTGCCGTCGTCGACGGCGCCGAGGCGGTTGACGGCTTGGGCGTCGAACAGGAGGGCCGAGGCGAGCTGCGTCTTGCCGGCGCCGCTGTGTCCCACCAACGCGACATTACGGATCTGGTCCGCGTCGTACACTCTCATGGCTCGGGTATCCTCCTGCGCCGACGACTCCTGGCCGTCCGCAAACGCACTCGGCGAGGCCGCGGCATCGGCAGCCCGGGCCACCGTGTTCCCCTCGGCCGCGATCTCCTTCCGGCTCCACCCGTAGGTGCGGAGGAGGCCATCGATCTCGTCGGCTACCGGCGCAAACCTACATCCTACGCCAGTCGGGGCGCCCGCTCAAGCGACGGAAGCCCGTGGACCGCCGTCTATTCGTAGCGCATGGCCCCGGCCGCCGTGTTCGCCGCGCCCGCGTAGTCGAGTGGACCGCCGTCTATTCGTAGCGCAGGGCTTCGATGGGGTCGAGGCTGGAGGCCTTGATGGCCGGATACATGCCGAACACGACGCCGACGCCGCAGGAGAAGCCCAGGCCGAGGGCGAACGACCACCAGGGCAGCGAGACCGGGAACCCCGTCGCCCAGTGAATGCCGAGGCCGATGCCGCTGCCGAGGAGGATGCCGATCAGGCCGCCGATGCCGGTCAGGCAGGCGGCCTCGAGCAGGAACTGCCAGAGAATCTCCTTGCGCTTCGCCCCGATGGCGCGGCGGGTGCCGATCTCGCGGGTGCGGTCGGTGACGGAGATCGTCATGATAGCCATCACCCCGATGCCCCCGACCATCAGCGCGATCGAGGAGATGACGATCAGCGACAGGAACGTGGCGCTGCTGATCTGGTCCCACAGCGCGAGCATCGCGTCCTGGGTGATGAACTCGAAGTCGTTCGGCTCGTCGAGCCGCAGCCCGTGCCGGATGCGCATGACGCGCTCGATGTCCCGGACGGCGACCTCGGGATCGACGCCCTCGCGGGGGGCCGCCGCAATCACCACCGCGCGCATCACGCCGCCGAAGGCCCGTTGCGCCCTGATCCCGAACTGCTTCTGATACGTGGTGTGGGGAATGAGGACGAAGTCGTCCTGCCCCATGTTGAAGCCGCCCGGACTCGGCGTCTCCCCGATCACCCCGATCACCATGTAGCGGCCGGTCCCGATGCGGACGCGCTTCCCGATGGGATCGGTGTTCGCGAACAGGGCCTGGGCCGGCGTATGGCCCAGCACCGCCACTCGCGTCCGCCGGCGGGTCTCGCCCGGTGTGAAGAAGCGGCCCTCCACCAGGTCCACGGGTTGCACGTCCGGATACTCGGCGGTGGTGCCGAGGATCATGATCGGCTTCGTCTGATCCGACCGGTGGTAGACCCGCTCCTGGGTGGGGGGGCCGCCCTGTCCGAGCACGATGGCCACGTTGGCGAGCGAGTCGGCCTGGCGCGCGATGGCCTCCGCGTCCGCGGTGGTGAGGTTCGGGCGGCGGATCAACTCCATGAAGTCCTCGCCCGAGCCCATGCTGATGGCCGAGAACTTCGTCAGCATGATGACGTCCGGCCCCATCGTCTCGATGGTGTCGCGCAGCGACTGGTCGAGCCCCCGGATCAGCGACGTGCTGCCGACGATGGACATGATGCCGATGACGACGCCGAGGATCGTCAGCCCCGACCGCGCCTTCTGATCCCGCAGCGTGGCCACCGCCATCGTCACGATCTCGCCGAACAGGCCGCCGTAGGAGTGCCTGGCCATCGATTCGTCGGTCCCCCTCGTGTCGCTCCGTCAGGCCCGGGCGCCCTTCGCCCGAGGGCGGTCCGGCAGCTCGCGGCCTCCCCCTCGGGTCTCGGTGCGGCGCAGAGTCTTCACCATGGCGCCATCAAGGACGAGACTTGCAAGAAGCTCACCTCTCGGGTCTCGGTGCGGCGCAGGGCCTTCACCTTGGGCTTCCGGCCGATCACGCGCGGCCCAGCGCCGTGATGGGGTCGAGCGACGCCGCCCTCGAGGCGGGATACAGCCCGAAGAACAGCCCCACCGCCGCCGTCATCGTGATGCCCAGCACCACCGACCACGGGTGCACGGCGGCGGTGATCGGCGTCATCGAGCTCAGCCCGATGGCTACCCCGAACCCCAGCGCGGTCCCGATCAGGCCGCCGGCGACGGACAGGATCACCGACTCGGCGAGGATCTGCCAGAGGAGGTCGCGGCGGCGGGCCCCCAGCGCCTTGCGCAGCCCGATCTCCCGCGTGCGCTCGGAGACCACCATCAGCATGATGTTCATGATGACGATGCCCCCCACCACCAGCGACAGGCTGACGATGCCCACCAGCACCGCGAAGATGCCGGTGGTGGCCTGCTGGTAGAGCCCCAGCACCGCCCCCGACGTGAACAGCCCGAAGTCGTTCTCCTCGGTGGCGCGCAGCTGCCGCTCGATGCGCAGGGCCACCGTCGCCTCGTCGACGGCGCGGTCGAACTCCTCGGGGGTGTCGGAGCGGACCCGCAGGCTGAGCGACGGGCGCGCCCCGAACAGCTTGCGGAACTGGCCCATCGGAATGATGACGAACTCGTCCTGCGACTGCCCGAACGCCGCGAGGGTCGGCTCGCTGACCCCGACGACGCGGAAGTTCACGCCCTGGACCTTGATGCGGCGGTCGATCGGGTCGAGCTGGTCGAAGAGCCGGTCGGCGGTCTCCGCCCCCAGCAGCGCGACGCCGCGGTTTCGGTCGACCTCGGTGCGGTTGACGAGGCGGCCGCGCTCGGCCGTGAACGTCGGGAACTCCACGTAGTCGCGGGTCACCCCCCGGATGCGCACGTTCTCGAGCACGCGGTCGCGGTAGCGGACCTCGCCGCTGCGCCCCGCCTGGGCCATGACCGCCCCGACGCTGGGGCCGAACCGGCGGACGGCGTCGGCGTCGTCGAGCGACACGCGGGGATTGTTCCTGGTCGCCTCGATGTCGGCCTCGGTCATGACCATCGGCGTGCGCTCGATGACGAACGAGTCCGGGCCGAACTGCGAGACGATGGCGTTGCCGACCTCCGCGTTGACGCCCTGAATCAGCGACACCACCGCGATGATCGAGGCCACCGCCACGATGTTGCCGAGAATCGTGAGGGTCGACCTGAGCTTGTTGGCCCAGATGGCGCGCAGCGCGATGACCGTGAGGTCAGCGACGCGGCGCACTCTCCACCACCCGGACGGAGTCGCCGTCGGCGAGGTTGCGCACCTCGCTGAACGGCCCGATGACGATGAGGTCGCCTTCCGTCACCCCGGTGAGCGCCTCGAAGTAGCGCTCGCCGGCGATGCCGGTGTCGACGGGGACGAATACCGCTCGGCCCTGGCGGGCCACGAACACGCCCTCGAGCTCCTCCTCGGTCTCTCCCGCCCCGAGGTCCGCCGCCTCGGCGGCGGAGACGACGCTCCGGCCCCGCGGCCCCGTGTCCGCGGGCACCACGTTTCCGTCCGCGTCCAGCACCACCTCGCGCACGGTGGACGCCTGAATCGGGATTGCCAGCGAGTCGGGCCGGATGGCGGTGGTGATGTCGGCGGTGCACGTGAAGCCCGGGCGCACGCCGGGGATCGCCTCGTCGAGGGTCACGACGACCTTGAACGTCGTCGCCTGGCTGCCGGCGCCGCCGGCCGCGGCCCCGGCCCCGACGGGATTGATGGGGCTGTTGCCGATCTCGGTCACGACGCCGGAGAACTCGTCGTCGGGGAACGCGTCGATGGTGACCGTCGCGAGCTGCCCGAGCTCGACGCTGGGGATGTCGGTCTCGTCGACCTCCACCTCGGCCTCTATGACCGAGAGGTCGGCGATGGTGGCCAGCACCGTGCCCTGGTTGTTCATGGTGCCGACGACGACGGTCTCGCCCTCCTCGATGTTGCGCCGGGTGACGACGCCGGAGATGGGAGAGGTAATCGTCACCTTGGTCAGCTCGTAGCGCGCGCTCTCGAGGTTGGCCTCCTCCTGGCGGATGCGCTGGGCCTGGGTGGCGACCTCCACCTCCCGCGCCTGAAGCTCGGTCTCCCGCAGGGCGACGTCGTTCAGCGCCTGCTCGTAGGCCTCGCGCGAGACCAGCCGCAGCTCCCACAGGTGCTCCTGTCGCTCCAGGTTGTCCCTCGCCAGCTCCAGGTTGACCCGCGCCGTCTCCACCGTGACCTCCGCCTGCCGCTGGGCCGAGCGCGATGCCTGCAGCGCCGCCTCGCCCCGGTCGACGGCCGCGCGCAGCGTCTCGGGGTCGATCTCGAGGAGGAAGTCGCCGACGGCGACGCGCTGACCCTCGTCGAACTCGAGCCGGGTCACCTGGCCCATGGTGTTGGCGCTGATGTCGACGGTGAGCTGGGGCACGATGGTGCCCGGCGCGGACACGATGGCCTCGAGGTAGCGGCGCTCGACCGCCTCGACCTCCACCTCGGGACCGGTCGCGCGCTCGAACGTCAGGTTGACGTAGACGACCGCGGCCCCGAGGACCACGATCGCCGCGATGAGAATGGCCTTTCGGGAAGCGGTCAACGGATCACCCTCCCAGGCGAGACAGGAAGAAGCCGCCTGCGATCGCGATTACCGCGTACAGGCTGTAGAACGTGGTGGCGATGGGGCCCGTGCGCCGCTTGAAGAGAACCCCGGTGCCGACCGCGAGCAGAAACAGCTGCCACACGGTGAAGAGCTCGACGAGCCCCAGCGTCCGCTGGGCGAAAGTGCCTTCCTCGAGCATCGGCAGCAGCGCGGACACCGTCGTGGGAACGCTCATGGCGCCGCGCATGTAGTTGAGGGGCACCGTGAACAGCTGCTGGACGATGCTGACGGCCCCGGCGTGAGTGACGACCGCGTACATCGCCTTGAAGGGCGCGTGCGCACCGAGGATCACGTAGCAGGTGGTCCACACGAGCCCGGCGATGATGAACGTGAAGATCGGGAAGGAGACGATGGGTCCGATAGCGCTGAAATACCCC
The DNA here is from genome assembly GCA_965207675.1 of Vicinamibacterales bacterium. Taxonomy (GTDB): domain Bacteria; phylum Acidobacteriota; class Vicinamibacteria; order Vicinamibacterales; family UBA8438; genus JAJEEA01. The sequence continues at coordinate 6,146 of CBDBMY010000008.1, read as the reverse complement.
GCGTTCTCGAGGTTGCGTTCCATCTCGGCATACGTCTCGTCCGTGACGGTCATGCCGAACGCCTCCATGCCGTCGATCTGCTGCTCCAGGAGCATCTGCTGGCCCAGCTCGGTGTTGTACAGCCAACCGGCGGCGACGGCGGCGCAGAGACACGTGGCCGCGAGGGCCCCGAACGGCCGGGGCCGGTCCACGATCGCGGCGAACGTGGACCGCGGCGACAGGAGCACCCCGACCAGGCGTGCCGCGAGGTTCGGGGAGGCTCCTCCGTCCTCAGGTCGCGCCGCGTCGATCTCTTCGGTCATGGCTCGAATCGTGGACGAGAGGCCCGTTCGGGCGCCGACGGTAACCTGCTATCTTACCACCGGCCGTCTCTCGCGTGCTCCCGTCGACCGGTTCGGTCCGGGGCGAGCCTTGGGCCGTCCATCGTCGACCTCGGCTCCGCCGGGTGCCCGACCAACCCTCCAGGGAGTCGGCGCCTCCTCCGGAGGCGGCGCCGATCCACTGTGCAGACCGGCCCGCCAATCGCCGCCGCCTGGCGCAACCAATCCTCCAGGAGTGCTGGCTCGGGTCCGGCTCCGGCTCCTCGTCGCGCCGACCCGTCGTACCGTATACGCCCCGCACCGGCCAAATGTTCAATCCTGCCGAGGCCTCCCGCGCCGCTTCCGTGCGGCGCCCGTCCTTGACAGCCTGCGGCCGCTTGCACTACGGTCGAACACTGCGCTTCGAACGTTCCGTCGGATTCCCGTCGGCGCCTCCGGTCACCCCGACTCCTCCCCGGCAGAGCCACGTGATCGAACTCGTCCCCAAGGAGCTCTTCTTCACCAAGGGTGTCGGCAAGCACCGCGAGAAGCTGACCTCGTTCGAGCTGGCGTTGCGGTCCGCCGACATCGCGGCCTGCAATCTCGTCCGGGTGTCCAGCATCTTCCCCCCGGGCTGCCGCATCCTGCCGAGGGCCACCGGGGTCCGGAAGCTCAAGCCCGGCCAGATCGCGTTCGCGGTCATCTCGGAGGCCGCGACCCGCGAGCCCCACCGGCTCGTTGCGGCGTCGATCGGGGTCGCGATTCCCCGCGACCGCCGGCTGTTCGGCTACCTGTCCGAGCATCACAGCTTCGGCGAGAACGAGGAGACGGCCGGCGACTACGCCGAGGAGCTGGCGGCGGAGATGCTCGCCACCACCCTCGGCCTCGAGTTCGACCCCGACAAGAGCTGGGACGAGAAGAAGGAGGTCTACCGGCTCTCGAACAAGATCGTCCGGACCCAGGCCGTCACCCAGACCGCGGTGGGTGACAAGCAGGGGCTCTGGACGACCGTGGTCGCGGGCGCCGTGATCGTCGGTTGACGCCGGGCCGCGGAGAGCCGCTCGGCCGCCCTGCCCCGCCCGGCGCCCCTGCCCCGCCTGGCGCTTCCCGTTTCCGATTGCCCCTCGCGTCTTCCCGCCTTCCCCTCCGCGCGCTCATCCGGCCGCGGCGGGCCGGCCCGCGTCGGTCCGGCCCGCCCGGCGCTTCCCCTTCCGATTGCCCTCGCGTCTTCCCGCCTTCCGCCTCCGCACGCTCGCTCGGCCCGTGGCGGCCCCTGTCCGGGTCGGTCCGCCGCGCGCTCGACTCCGCGGCGGATGGTGACGATTCGTGTCAGTTTCGATGGCCTTCCGTGCCGGAGTATTGACATATTGTGTCAGTTCTGTAGGATGGTTGTCGGTCGGCTGACCGACCCCACTGCGCGGTTGCGACGATCATGGCTGCTCGCATCGGTGAACTGCTCCTCGAGGCCGGGGGCGTGACGCAGGCCGGCATCGACGAGGCGCTGGCGCGTCAGACGGCGGTCGGCGGCAGGCTGGGCTCTCACCTCGTGGGGCTCGGTCTCGCGCGCGACGCCGACGTCGCGGCGTCGCTGAGCCGGCAGTTCGGCGTGCCGTTCATCGAGCTCGGCCGTTTCGAGGTCGATCCCGCCGAGATCGCGGCCCTCCCGGCGGCGACCGCCCGGAAGTACGAGTCTATCCCGCTGAGCCGATCCGGGGCCGCGCTCGCGGTCGCGATGTCCGATCCGGCCAACGTTCTCGCCATCGACGACATCGAGTTCATGACCGGGTGCCGCGTGGAGCCGGTGGTGGCGACCCAGGCCGCCGTCGCAGCGGCGGTCGAGCGCTACTACGGCGGGGGGACGAAGCGGGGGGGCGCGCCGGATCTCGGGGAGGCCCGGCTCGCCCTCGCCGCGAAGGCCCTCGACGAGAATGCCGGCATCGGCAGCGGCCTCGAGGTCGTCGAGGAGGCGGAAGAGGTCGACGTCACCGCGCCGGAAACGCAGAGCGGCGAGGCGCCGGTCGTCCGGCTCGTCAACGCGGTGCTCGCGTCGGCGATTCAGAAGGGGGCGAGCGACGTCCACTTCGAGCCGTTCGAGAAGCAGTACCGCATCCGGTTCCGCATCGACGGCGTTCTCTACGAGGTCATGGAGCCTCCGCGGCAGTACCGCGACACCATCACCTCCCGCCTCAAGGTGATGGCGAAGCTCGACATCGCCGAGAGGCGGCTTCCCCAGGACGGCCGCATCAAGTTGAGGCTGAACGCGGACGGAGCGGCCCGGGAGATCGACTTCCGCGTGTCCTGCCTGCCGACCCTGCACGGCGAGAAGATCGTGCTGAGGCTGCTCGACCGCGGCAAGCTGATGCTCGACATGACGCGGCTCGGCCTGGAGGACGAATCGCTGAAGCGGCTCGAAGACGCGATTCGCCGGCCCTGGGGGCTCGTGCTCGTGACGGGGCCGACCGGCAGCGGCAAGACGAGCACGCTCTACTCGGCCATCTCCCGGCTCAACACGCCGGCCGCCAACATCATGACGGCCGAGGACCCGGTCGAGTTCAACCTCGCCGGGGTCAACCAGGTGCAGACGCGCGAGAGCACGGGCCTCACCTTCGCGGTCGCGTTGCGTTCGTTCCTGCGCCAGGACCCGAACGTGATCCTGGTCGGCGAGATACGCGATCTCGAGACCGCCGAGATCGCGATCAAGGCGGCCATGACCGGTCACCTCGTGCTCTCGACCCTGCACACCAACGACGCCGCCGGCACGATTCACCGGCTCGTGAACATGGGAATCGAGCCGTTCCTGGTCGCCGGCGCGGTCAGCCTGGTCTGCGCGCAGCGGCTGGTGCGGCGCATCTGCGCCGGATGCGCCGAGGACCTCCCCACCCCGCCCCCGGCGCTCGAAGCCATCGGGTACGGGCCGGACGAGGCCGCCCGGGTCGTGCCGCGAAAGGGAGCGGGGTGCGAGCGCTGCCACGGCCGCGGCTACCGGGGGCGCATCGGGCTCTACGAGGTGATGGCGGTGACGGACCGGTTCGGCGAGATGGTCCGCGCCGGGGCTTCGACGGCCGAGCTCAGGCGCCACGCCATCGAGGACGGCATGGTCACGCTGCGCGCCAGCGGGCTGCGGAAGATAGCGGCGGGGCTCACCAGCGTCGAAGAGGTGCTGAAGGAGACGTGATCGGGCGTCGGCGAACCGCGGGCCGGCCGGGATGGCCGTCGGGACGTCGGCGGGCGGAGAGCGGACAGGACGACGAGGCGATGCCGACACTGGAGGACCTGCTGAGATCGACGGCCGAGCTCGACGGCTCGGATCTGCACGTGAGCGCCGGCTCTCCGCCGCAGGTCCGCGTCCACGGCGAGCTCAGGGCGCTCGACCTGCCGCGGCTCGGCGCCGACGACACCCGGGAGCTCGCGTACAGCGCGTTGAGCGACGGCCAGCGGAGGCGGTTCGAGGATACGCGCGAGCTCGACTGCGCCTTCGGGGTCCACGGGGTCGGTCGGTTCCGCTGCAACGTCTTCAGGCAGTCCGGCGCCGTCGCGGCGGTCTACCGGCGGGTGCCGGAGAAGATACGGGGCCTCGGCGAGCTGGGGCTGCCGCCCGTGCTCGAACGCTGGGCCGAGCGCCCCCGCGGCCTCGTGCTGGTGACGGGACCGACGGGGTCGGGGAAGAGCGCGACGCTGGCGGCCCTCGTCGATCGCATCAACACCGAGCGCCACGCGCACATCCTGACCATCGAGGATCCGATAGAGTACGTGCACGCACACAAGCGCTCGCTCGTCAGTCAGCGCGAGCTCCACCGCGACACCGCCAGCTTCTCGTCGGCCCTGCGGGCCGCCCTCCGCGAGGACCCCGACGTCGTCCTCATCGGCGAGCTTCGGGACTTCGAGACCATCGAAGCGGCCTTCCGCATCGCGGAGACCGGCCACCTGACCCTCGCCACCGCCCACACCAACTCCGCCTACCAGACCATCAACCGGCTCGTCGACGCCTTTCCCGACAGCCGGCAGGACCAGGCGCGGGGCCAGCTCGCGCTCCTGCTCGAAGGCGTGGTGTGTCAGGCGCTGCTGCCCGCGGCGGACGGCCGGGGGCGCGTGGCCGCGGCCGAGGTGCTGAGCCCGACTCCCGCGGTCCGCAACCTGATTCGCGAGAACAAGGTGCACCAGCTGTACTCCTCAATGCAGGCGGGGCAGGGGCGGCACGGCATGCAGACGATGAACCAGTCGCTGGCGTCCCTGGCGGGACGGGGGCTCATCTCCGTGGAGACGGCGTTGGCCGCGTCGTCGATGCCGGACGAGCTGCGGACGCTCTTCTCGCGGGCCGGGACGAGGAGCCCACGGCCGATGCATCGTCCGGGTCGGGGAGCGGCCGGGTGACGCCGACCTTCCGCTACCGGGGACGCAGGGGAGACGGCCGCGCCGTCAGGGGAGAGCGCGCCGCCCCCACGCGCGAGGCGGCGTTGGCCGCCCTGCGCACCGAAGGCGTCCACGTCACCGGGATCGAGCCGAAGCGGGGCGGCCCGAGGCGGAGCGCGACGTCGCACCGGGGAGGGTCGGTGCCGGCCCGCCACTTGGCCGTCTTCACGCGCCAGCTCTCGGTGATGCTCGACGCCGGCATGCCGCTCGTGGAGTGCCTCGACACGCTGGGGCGGCAGCAGGCCCACCGGCCCTTTCGCGACGCGATACTCCGGACCCGGAGCGCCGTCGAGGGAGGTTCGAGCCTCGCCGACGGGATGAGGGCGCAACCGCACGCATTCGACCCCCTCTACACGAACATGGTCGCGGCGGGCGAGGCGGGCGGCATCCTCGACACCATTCTGGGTCGTCTGGCGACGCACGTCGAGAAGGGCGTCAAGCTGAGGGCGCAGGTCAAGTCGGCCCTGACCTATCCGATCGCGGTCGTCACGATCGCCGCCGTCCTCGTCGGGGTCATCCTGTGGAAGGTGATTCCGACCTTCGACGAGCTCTTCGCGGGGCTGGGGGCCTCGTTGCCGCTGCCGACGCGGGTGGTCATCGCGTCGAGCGACGCGCTCGTGTCGTACTCGCCCCTGTTCTTCCTCGCGGCGGCCGTCCTGGCCCTCGCGTTCCGCTGGTACCGGGCCACTCCGCGGGGAGCGCGGGCCGTCGACGCCATGTTGCTCGGGCTTCCGGTGCTGGGGCTCCTCCTGCGCAGAGTGGCTGTCGCCCGCTTCTGCCGGACCCTGGCCACGCTGCTCGGCTCCGGGGTCCCCCTGCTCGCGGGGCTCGAGATGACCGCCAGGACCGCCGGCAACCTGGTCATCGAGGACGCCGTCCTCGTTTCCCGGGCGGCCATCGAGCGGGGCGAAACGGTAGCTGCGCCGTTGCGGCGGGCGGGGGTGTTCCCGCCGATGGTGATCCAGATGATCGGGGTGGGCGAGGCGAGCGGAGCGTTGGACGCCATGCTCGCCAAGGTCGCCGATTTCTGCGAGGAGGAGGTCGACGCGACGGTGGCCGGATTGCTGGCGCTCATGGAACCCGTCATGATCGCGCTGTTGGGGCTGGTCATCGGTGGCATCGTGATCGCCATGTACCTGCCGATCTTCGACCTGATCGGCCGCATGGCCGTGTAGTGGACTGTCCGGGAGCATGCCCTTGCCGCCGGGTTGCCGAGTCGCGTCCGGCCAGTGCAGGAGACCGGCCTCGGGCATGGACGGCGCTTCTCCCGGACGTCCCCCGGGTGGAATGGCCGCGAGCCGGCCTTGTCGTGCGCCTGTCCAATCGTGCCCGGCTCGGGCACGAGGGCGGGTCCGGGGATGGGCGGCCCGGCTCGAAAACGCTCCACCGCGAGTCCGTGGACCGTGCGGTCAACCGGGGTTGCCGCCGGGCCATCGA
>CBDBMY010000007.1:0-560580 GCA_965207675.1 Vicinamibacterales bacterium | reverse complement strand
GGGGCCGGCCCGACGAGCCGGCCCGACCCGTCGACCGACAGGGCGCGCAGCACCGCCGCCGGATCGAGCCCCGACACGGCAGCGGCCCGCGCGCCGGCGCGGCCCCCGGCGCCCCCGCCGGCGCGGCAGCGGAGCTCTCCCAGCCCCCCGGAGGCGGCGCCGGCGAACCCGGAATCGGGCAGCGGCAGCCCCTCGACGACCCGCCACAGGGCCTCGCGGCCGCGCCGCCGGTCGCCCGCGTCCGGCTGCCAGTCGCCGAGCACGAACCGCCGGTGGCGCCCGGACAGGCGCGACGCCAGGTCGTAGGCGTGAGCCACCCGCGCCAACGACCGTTCGAACAACCGATCGACGAATCGTTCGGGGTCGGTGACGGGCGCGTCGACGAGGTCTTCCCAGAAGGCGGCCGCACCGTCGCCGCCCGGCACGCGCACCCGGCCGTCGCGCACGCGGAGGCCCCGGCCGAGCCGGGCGAACGTCTCCAGGCGCCCGCCCGAGAGCAGCGACAGCGTCCGCGGGCTCCGCCGCAGCCACGCCAGCGTCGGGTCGTCGAGCCCCGACAGGGCGACGTAGAGCTGCGCGGCCCGGGGATCGGTGACGAGGCGCCCCACGAGATCGGCGCCCCGCGCGGCGATGCGCGCCTCGGCCGCCGCCTCGGTGCCGACCTCCTCGCCGTACACCACGTCGAGCCAGACCCGCGGCGACAGGGGAAGCGACACCGTCGACTCGGGCAGGTCCCAGGCGATCGCCTCGCCCGCGTTCAGGCGCCGCTCGACCTCGGCGGAGCCCCAGCCGGGGCCCGTGCCGCAGACGGCCCCGCGACCGTCGCCCGGCCGGCTGCCCAGCGAGGCCGCCGCCCCGTCGGCGGCCGCCCGGCGCCGCGCCTCGCCGCCGGTCGGGACGACCCGCCAGGCCGACCCGGCGCGGCGGAGCCGCAGGTCGAACAGATCGAGAAACGCCTCGAGCGCCTCGCGGCCTTCACCGGCCGCCGCCCGCAGCCCCACCTCGCCCCCGACGCGCCGGGCCTCGAGCCACCGCGCGCGCAGGCGCTGAAGATCGCCGAGGCAGTCGCGAATCCTCTCGGCGCCCGCCCGGTTGGCGAGGGCCATCGCGGGGTCCTGGAAGACGCCGATCAGGTCGCGCAGGAACCGCGGCGCCAGCGACGGAGCGTCGGTGCCCACCACCTGCCCCAGGTATCCGGACACCGGCAGGTCGAACCACTCGGCCTGGGCGGACGACGCCGCGGGCGCCAGCAGCAGGCCGCCGCAGACGACGGCGGCGAACGTGTGTCTCATGGCCCAGGCTCCCGTGCACGCCGCGGGGGCGCCGCCCCCCGGCCGGTCGCGGCTCAGCGGCCCGCCAGCGGGAAGAACGCGAGGTTCAGGCTCAGCCGGCGATTGCCCGGCATGCCGTAGCCGCCGGTCCCGATCACCTTGAACCCGGGGGCCAGGATGCCCGCCACCGCGAACTCTCCCCGGAAGATGGGCACCGGGTAGCTGTCGCGATCGAGGAAGCGCAGCCACCGGTCGGCCGCCACGTCGTGGCCGCCGACCCGAACCGTGCCGTTGTACCAGCCCGCCCCCACGCCCACGTTCATCCCCACCTGAACACGTTCTCCGGCGAACGGGCTGCCGAACGGCACAAACCAGTTGAACTCGAGCCCCTGCAGGCCCGCGTTGGCCGCGTCGACGCACTCGGGCTCGTCGTCGAAACAGGCCGTTCCACTCTCGACCTGCTGCCGGACCAGCGACAGGCCCCAGTGACCTCCCGACATGCGGCCCCGGGCGAAGCCGACGGAGAACTCCGACCCGGACATGTCGACGGCGCTGGCCGAAATCACGTTCCGGAACTGCTCGAGCGACACCCACGTCGGCGTGAACGAGCCCTGGACGCCCCACAACGTCTCGTCGAAGCTCTGGAGAAACTGCGCGTTCGCGGGGCCTGCGACGAGCATGGCGGCCGCGCCGGCGAGCAAGGGGAACCGTAGCCTCATGGACATGCCTCCAGAGTTGGCGACGCCGCCGCGCGCTCCACCGGCCCGCGAGCTCGCGCGACCCGCCCGCGACCGGCGACGAGCAGGCGCGACGCTCGACGGGAACGAACCGCCGGGCGGCCGGGGCCGCGGCGTTCCCTCGAAAGGAACGAGCCCCGGCCTTCCTGACGATACATGGCGGACATGAAACTGAAGTGAATTCCAGGCGCCTCCATCGGGTGTTTTTCATGAAATCACCGAAAGACCCGCGACCCCTCAGCCCGGCCCGGCCATGCGGTAGCCGACCCCGCGCTCGGTCGAGATGTAGGCGGGGCGCCTCGCGCTGTCGCCCAGCTTGCGGCGCAGGGCCTTGACGAAGGCGCGCACCACCCGTACGTCGGCCGAGTCCCGTCCCTGCCACACGCGACGCAGCAGCACGTCGTAGGTCAGCACGCGACCGGCGTTGCGCGAGAGCGCGCCGAGCAGCTCGTACTCGGTGGCCGTCAGCGCCACGGGCCGGCCGGCCACCGTGACCTCCCGCCGCTCGTAGCGGATGACCAGGTCGTTCAGCACGAAGGGCTCGGGCTCGGCCTGCCGGCGCAGGACCGCCCGCACCCTCGCTATCAGCTCCGTCGGCGAGAAGGGCTTGACGATGTAGTCGGCGGCGCCGCCCTCCAGGGCCCTGGCAATCGTCTCCTCGCCCCCGTAGCCGGAGACGAACACGACCGGCAGATCGGCGGTCTCGCCGATACGTTCCATCAGCTCGATGCCGTCGATGCCCGGCAGCACCAGGTCGAGCAGTATCAGGTGGGGCTTGCCGGTCCTGATCAGGCGCGACAGCCCTCCCGGGTCGTCCGTCGCCAGCGTGGCGTAGCCGGCGGCGGTCAGGGCGTCGCGGGCGCGCCGGAGGGCCAGCGGGTCGTCGTCGACGACGAGGATGCGCTTCTCGCCCCGCTCTTCCTCCGGCCGGCCGACGCGGCCCGGGTCGTCCCCGGCCTCGGCGCCCGCGTTCGCCTCGGCGGCCACGCGAAGCGTGAAGACGACGCGCGTTCCCCGTCCGGGGCCGCCGCTCTCGGCCCAGATGCGACCCCCGTGGGCCTCCACCAGACTCTTGCAGACGGGCAGCCCGAGGCCGGTCCCGCCGCCGCCGTGCCCGCGGTCGCCGACCGCGCCGGCGCCGGCCCCCCGGAACAGGTGCGGCAGGCGCTCGGGCGACACGCCCCGGCCCTCGTCGGACACCGAGATGGCGACATGACGCCCCTCGCGCGCCGCGGAGACGCGGACGGGAGACGACTCGGGAGCGTGTCTCGCCGCGTTGGCGAAGAGGTTGTTCAGCACCTGCGCGACACGATGCCGGTCGGCCATCACGCGGGGCAGGTCGGGCGGCAGCTCGATGCGAACCGCGTGCCTGCCGCCGCCGCTCACGAACGTCTTCCTGGCCGGGTCGACGAGCGCGGTCACCGCCACCGGCTCGGGGACGACGGGCGGGGCGTCGGCCTCGACGCGCCCCGAGTCGAGCAGGTCGCCGATGAGGCGCCGCATGTGGTCGGCCTGCGCGTCGACGAGGCGGAAGAACTGCCGCATCTCGTCGGGGTCGGAGTCGGGCGAGGCGTCGAGCACCGCCGCGCACGAGCCCTTGATGGCGGCCAGGGGGGCGCGCAGCTCGTGGCTCGCCATGTTCAGGAAATCGACCCGGGCCCGCCGCTCGCGCCGGTGGGCGCGGGCGTTGGCGACGGCCGCCGCCGCCTGCGCCGCGAACAGCTCGAAGACATCGAGGTTCGCGCTCGAGAGCCCGCGCCCCCCCTCGCCGGCGCCCACGAGGACGGCGCCGACGGCCGCGCCGCGGTGACGCATCGGCGCTGCGAGCCCGGTCTTCGACCACGGCGCTTCGAGAGAGAGGCCGAGCGAACCGACGTAGGCGGGCAGATCAGGCAGCCTCGTCACCCCCGACAGGTCCAGCAGGTGCCCGAAGAACGCCGGCCCGTCGGGCCACGCGGCGAGCCGCCGACCCTCGTCGGGCGTGAGGCCCGACGACACGAAGTCGGGCGCCCGCCCCTCCTCGCCCCCGGTGACGACCACGCCGTACGCGGCGCGGGTCAGGGCGCGGGCGTTCTCGGCCACCTCGCGCACCACGGTGCCGGGATCGAGGCTCGCGCTGACGCGCAGGACGGCCGCGCTCAGCCGCGACGTGCGGTCTCGCATCTGTTGTTGAGAACGCCCGCGCGGCGCGAAGCGAACACCCGCGGTGCCCGCCGCGAACCGGGGCGCCGTCAGGAATCGCGGACGAGGCTGCTCTCTCCCGGCAAGCGCCCCGGCCGATCGCCCCGCTCGCGGTGGTTCATCGTCCTCGACCCCGCGCGGCCCTCCCGTGCGCGCTGCGGCACGTCCGCGGGGTGAATGTCAGCAAAGGCACCCGTCCATCTTCTCGCGCCGGCCGGGCCGGAGGCGAACGGCGACGCGGCCGGAGCGCCCGCTGGGAGAAGCCCCGAGGGTCGGGCAAACCGGAGATCCGGCTACGGGCCAAGGGCCGCGCGTGCACTCGCGGGCGCCGTGGTTCACGAAAAAACAACCACCTTCGTCCGCCGATCACCCAAATGTGACTCGATATCGTTTATGGTGGCGTGGCATTGGTCGGCTCATGCCCCCATCGAACGTCTGCGATGGCGAAACGGGATGGCCTCACCTGGGCGTGGAGGGTGGATGTGGTAGCCGGGACGAGATTGTGCGCGGCGGCGCTCGGGTTGGTGCTGCTGGCGTCAGATGCGGGCGCCGGGGTGCTGGAGCAGGCCAGGGCGGCGGCGTTCGAGGCCGGGTTGCAGTCGGAGGCGCCGCCGCGGCGGCAGCGGTCGCTCGAGCGCACGATGACCGGGCTGGCCCTGGCCATGGTGGGCGGGCGGCTGGTCTGGTACCGCCTCGAAGACAAGGACTGCCGCGAGCCCGGGAGCGCCCGTTGCGCCTGGGCGGCCGCGGGAGGGGCCGCGGGGCTCGCGGCCGGCGTGCTGCTGATGACCGTGCTGGGCACCGCCCCGGCGGCGCCCTCCGTCAGCTTCCAGCCGCGGCCCGGCGGCGCCGAGGTGCGGGCGGTCGTCGGCTTCTGACGCCGGCGGCCGATCCCGGGCCGGCGCAGCGGCCCTCCATCCCGCGACGACGAACGTCACCCCGGTGCGGAGCCCGGTCACCGCCGTCTCGGTCCCCGCCAGGCGACCCGACGGCCCGCCCACGCCATCCCACGATCGCGCCGACCCGCAGCGCATCGGCCTCGAGCACCAGCCGAAGACACCCGCGCCGCCGCTTATCGGCTCGCCCCGCGTCCCGCCCGCGGCCATCGCCATCGACAACCCGCTTCATGGTCGACGCCTCGCAGCCCGGGGCCCCGGCGGCGAACGGCAAGTGAGCCCGAGACCGAGACGACCGTCGAGTCGTCGGTCATCAGCGCAGCCCGGGGGCCCCGGCGGCGGGCGGCAAGTGAGGGGCGCGGCGAACGAGGAGGCTTCATGGTCGACGCCTCGCAGCCCGGTTTCCGGCGGCCTGCCCGGCGACGTGGCCCGGACACGGGTGAGGAGACGGGGAATGCCGTGCTACGCTGGCCTGACCGCGGAATCCGATCTGATTGCCGAAGCCGATGACAGTTCACGGACTGGACCTGAGTGCCTTCGTACAGCTGGTGCGTCAGCACATCGCGGCGGAAGGGTTGAGACCCTTCGCCATGCGGACCGGGATTCCCCTCGGCCAGCTTCGGAGCTTCATCGCCGGCCGGGCGGCGCGGCTCACTTCCCTGCAGTCGATAGTGGGCGCCATGGAGATGCGGTTGTACGTCGCCGCGGCGGAGCCGCGCGACCCGGAGGCTCCGGCCCTCCCCGCGGAGCTCACCAGGGCGCTCGGCCTGCCCTCGGACGCCAGCGTGGCCGAGGCGGTCGCCGTGATCGAGCGCGACGCGGCAGGGGCGAGGTTGCGCGAGGGCCTGCGTCTCCTGCACGAGATGACGGAGCTCGCGACGGCGGCGGCAGAGCTGCTGCCGCAGATGGCCGGCGAGTCGCCGGTCCGGATGGTTCCGTTCGCCGAGCACGTCCGGATCGACGCGGATTCGGGCGAGGTCGAGCTCGAGGAGTCGTCCGACCTGTCGGTCGCGGTTGCAGAGCGGGTGCTGCCGTCCTGGGCGCGGGCAGATCGCCTCGTGTGCATCCGGTTGGCCGGCGATTCTCCGGAGCCGACGGCCGGTGCTCTCGTCGTGGTCGACAAGGACGGTCGGGACGCGGTGGACGAGCAACAGTTCGTCGTGCGCATCGCCGGGGCGTTGGAGATCAAGCGCCTTCGGCAGATCGGCGGCGAGTGGAACCTCGTCAGCGACAGCCCGGCCCATCAGCCGAGACCCATGACGGCAGACGATCGCATCGTGGGCCGCGTGGCGTGGTGCGGCCCGTCCGGTGCCGCGGTCCGGTGACCCGGAGAATGCCGCGGCCATCGCCGCCGCCATCAGCGCCACGCCCGACGGGTCGTGACGTGCAACGGCCCGTGCCCCCGGGCCGCGCGCGTCACCGGCTCACCGCGCCCCGCCCGCCCCCCCGCGGCCAGGCGGCCGCCCCGGTCGTCCATCAGCCGCCGGCGCCGCCCGGCCCGCCCCCCGCGGCCAGGCAGCCGCCCCGGTCGTCCATCAGCCGCCGGCGCCGCCCGGCCCGCCCCCGGCGGCCAGGTAGCCGCCCCAGTCGTCCATCAGCCGCCGGCGCCGCTCGAACAGGTCTGACCGCGCGTAGGCGGCCTCGACGGGGTTGCGCACCGAGTGGGCGAGGGCCGCCTCGACCACCTCGCGCGGGTGGTCGGTCTCTTCCGCCGCCCAGTCGCGGAAGCTCGAGCGGAACCCGTGGGGCACGGCGGCGATGCCGAGCCGCTTGAGCAGCCCCGAGAGGGCCATGTCCTTCAACGGCCGCCCCCGCGCCGTCGGGAACACCAGGGGGCTGTCGGGGTCGAGGGCCCGCGCCTCGACCAGCACCGCCCGCGCCCGCCCGCACAGCGGCACCCGGTGCTCGCGCCTCGCCTTCATGCGCGACGCCGGCAGCGTCCACACCGCCGCCACCTGGTCGACCTCGCGCCACTCGGCCCCCCGCACCTCGCCCGAGCGGGCCGCCGTCAGCACCAGGAACTCGAACGCCAGCTTCACCACCGGCCGCGCCCCCGACCCCCGCACCGCCGCCACCGCCCCCGCCACCTCGCGGTGCGGCAGCGCCGGCATGTGGCGCACCAGGTGCTGCTGGCGGCCCAGCACGAGGTCGACCCGGCCGCACGGGTTCGTCGCCCGGTACCCCATGGCCACCGCCCACTCCATGACCAGCCCCATGCGCTGCAGCACCCGCCGCGCCGTCGTCGGCCGCGCGTGCCACACCGGCCGCAGCGTGTCGATGACGTCGGCGGTGGTCACCGCCCCCACCGGCACCCGGCCGATGACGGGGAAGGCCACCCGGGTCAGCCCCGACAGCCAGTCGCGGCCGTAGCGGGGGTTGCGCCACCCCGGCCGCAGCTGGCGCCACACCTGCTCGGCGGCGCCGGCGAAGGTGGGCTCGGCCCCGGCCCGCCGCGCGGCTCGGGGGTCGCCGCCGTCGCGGGCGATCCTGCGGTTCTCGAGGGCCCGGGCCCGCGCCTCGTCGAGCGAGACGAGGGGGAAGCCGCCGAGGCCGATCTCGCGGCGCCGGCCGTGCACGGCAATGCGCTGCACCCAGCTGCGGCTGCCCGACGGCTGCACGTCGAGGTAGAGCCCGTGGCCGTCGCCGTAGCGGCCGGGCCGGGCCACGGTGCGCACGAAGTGGTGGGTCAGGGCGTCGCCCGGGCGCCGCCCGCGCCCCGGCCCGGGCTCGGCGACGGCGCCCGCCGGCCGGCCACCCGCCGCCCTTCCCCTCGTTTCCGGCGGAATCTCCCCCACGCTGTCGAAGGGCCGGAAGCGGTCGCGTCTCGACGGGTCCATGGGCACGCAACTCCTTTTCTGAGCATTACTTGCGGGATTTCGCGAACGGGCCGCGGCGGCGCCGGCGGGGGCCCGGGCATGGCGGACTGATCCGATTCCCCCGTTGCCAGGCAGAACGAATTCACCAAGGGAGATTGCGAATGCGTATCGGAGCGATTTTCGCGAGAGGCAGTTGCCGGGCGCTGAAGTGGACGGCGTCGTTCGGCGTCGTGCTCGCGCTGGGGGCCGCGCAGGCCGCCGCGCAGGTCACCGTCACGACGCCCAAGACCGTTGACGAGGGGGGGCGCCTGACGCTCTCGGTGAGCGCGAAGATCTCGGTCGGGCCCGGACTGACGGCCCCGACGAGCATCACCGTCACCCCGACCGTCGCCGTCAGGACCGCGCCGAGCGCCAACGACGAGGCCTCCCTCACGGCCGCCGAGGTGGCCGCCGGGCTGACCGTGGCCGACCTGGCCGATTTCGACGCGCCCGTGCCTGCCGCCCTGGCCCTGGTCGTTCAGCCGCACCCCACGGGTGGCACCGCCGACGCGGTCAACCGCACGTTGACCGGCACCATCACCGTTCAGACCCGGCCCGACCTCGACGCGGAGGACGAGGGCATTCAGGTGACGTACGCGCTCGTCAACACCGACACCGTCAACGTCACCGCCCAGGGGGGCGCCGCCCTCGCGCTCGACGCCGACTCCACGGGCGCCCAGAAGGTCACCATCAGCGACACCGACGAGCAGGTGTTCGAGTGGAAGGTCACCACGGCGTCGCCGAGCGAGAGCGCCGCCATCAACGTCACCCTCACGGCCGACCCCACGCCGGTCGACCGCCTGCACGTGACGGCGATCAGCGTCGACAGGGCCGGCTATACGGTCGACACCAGCAGCCACACGTTCGGCAACGAGGTCGAAGCCGCCTCGGGCGACGACGGCCCCATGGCGTCCATCGCCGTCACGCCGCCCAACCCCGACGGCGACCGCGACACCGACACCATCACCCTGAGAGCGGTCGTGGGGGGGACCAGCGTCGACCGGGCCACCCCCCTCGAGATCGAGGTCGCCGACGTCCACGGTCTGCCCATGGCCGACAAGATCACCGCGCAGGCGTTCATGGTCGACGACATGGAGAAGAAGACCGAGGACGAGGCCATGTCGATCATGGAGGGCGGCGACCCCGTCTACGTGACGGTCACCGTCGACCGCGGCGACAAGGGCCACCCCTCGGGCGAGGCGCTCGCGGTGTCGGTGACGGCCGACCCCGGCCAGGCCCTCGACTACCGGGTCGAGCCCGCCGAGGTCACCATCGCCAGCGGAACCGGCAAGAAGAGCGCCGACTTCATGCTCTGGGCGGCGGCCGACGACGACGTGGGCATGGAAGACCTCATGCTCTACCTCACGGCGAAGGGCGCCACCGCGAAGAACGGCTCCGGCGAGGTCATGAGCATGTTCTCGATCGCCATCGAGGACGCCACCACGCCAATGGTCTCGGTGAAGGACGATGCCTACGACGCCATCATGGCGGCGCTGGGCGACGGCCCCCTGAACCCCGGCGACGAAGTCACGATCATGACCGACGACCTGTTCATGTACGACGGCGACATGGTCAGCGTGTCGTTCGCCGCCTCCGTCGAGGGCGCGGCGGCCGGCGCGGCGGCCAGCGGCGAGGCCGTCACGGTCACGGCGATGGAGCCCGGCGACGCCAAGGTCACCGTCACCGCCACGGCCCGGCCCTCGAGCAGCTCGCTCGTCGTCACCCAGGACCGCGCCAACGTGGCCCAGCTCACGTTCCCCGTGAGCGTCGTCATGTCCGAGCTGTCGGTGGCCGTGACCGCCGATCCCCTGGAGATCGCGGAGGGCGGCACGTCGACCATCACCGCCACCGCGAGCCGCGAGGTCACGGCGAGCGACGGTGAGGTCATGGTCGGTCTGGAGGTCGTCGGCGACGGCGAGCTCTCGGCGGCCTCCATCACCATCGAGGCCGGCTCCACGAGTGGCACCGCCACGGTGACGGCCGCCGAAGACGACGACGACTACGACGACGAGACCCTCACCGTGATCGCCCGGGGCGCCGGCGAGGCGACCCTCACCATCACGGTGACCGACAACGACGAGGCCCCGGAGCCGACGACGCTCACGCTGTCGGGGCCCGACGACATGAACCTCGTCGAGGGCGGCACGGGCGGCATGGTGACCGTGACGGCCAACCGGGCGGTCACCGACGACGTCACCGTGACGCTCATGCGCGACCGGGCGGCCAGCACCGCTGGCGACGACGACTTCATGCTCGATCCCGAGGCCATCACCATCATGGCGGGCGAGACGATGGGCTCGACCATGGTGACGGCCGTCGACGACGACATGATGGAGAGCGTGGACAACATGCCGGAAGAGCTGGTGCTCTACGCCATGGCCGGCGACATGGAGGTCGAGGGCGAGGCAAGGCTCTACCTGTGGGATGCCGCGGTGCCGGCCCTGCCGATCATCGCGCCGCTTCTGCTGGCGGCCTTCCTGGCCATCGGCGGATACCGGCGCTACCTGCGGCGCTAGCGCCGGCCGGCGGCGGCGTTCGCAACTCTCCCTTGCCCCCTCTCCCCCGAAGCCCCGGGGGGGAGGGGGGCTTTTTCGTCCCGGCCGCGGCCGGGCCCCGCCGGGCGCCGCCGGAGCCGGGGCGGGCCCGAAACGCGCTTCTTCCGTTCCGCTGAGGTTCCCCGTCGCCATGATGCACCATGTCCTCGACGGCCGGGCGGCGGCCCGAGAGCCCCGGCCGCCGGCGGCTCGCCGGGCGCCGCACCGCTCTACGGGCGGTCCCGCGCCGGCCGCGCTCGCGCTCCCGCCCCGGGAACGCCCCTGCGCCCCCTCATGCCCCGTCGTCGCCGCCCCAGCCCGCGACGGCCGCCGGCGTGCTGTCCATGGCACGGCCGCCGGCGCGTCGTGCTGACGCCCGTTGGCAAGACGACCCCGGATTCCGCCTCCTCACGTTCATACGCTATCGGGTGTGTTTTTCTTTACACGCTCGCGGCTCCCATCTCGTCCGCCCGGCGACGCGCGCCGCCCGCGCGACCGAGGGGCCGGCCGGAAGAGGGAGACCCGCCCGCCGGCGATGCGTCGTTCGCGACCACGCGCGGACGGCTCGCGGCCGGGCACGACGGCGCGTTCCCGACGCGCCGAAGACGGGGAGGAGCAGCGAGATGGACGGTCGATTCGCGTACCCACGAGACCTGCACCAGGCGACGCGGCGCGGGCCGCACGCCGACGGCGCAACGCCAACGGGGCGCCACGCCGACGACGCGACGACGCGCGGGCCACACGCCGACGATGCGACGACGCGCGGGCCACACGCCGACGATGCGACGACGCGCGGGCCACACGCCGACGATGCGACGACGCGCGGACCGCACGCTGGCGACGCGCGGCCACCGGCGGCAGGGCGCGAGCCCGCGCCGCGCGGGCGGCGCCCCGAGCACGCGCTGTCGGCCGACTTCGTGCGCACGGTCACCGAGCCCGGCCGCTACTGCGACGGCCACGGCCTCTACCTCGACGTGCAGCCGTCGGGCAGCCGCAGCTGGGTGCAGCGGCTCGCCGTCCACGGCCGGCGCCGCGAGATCGGCCTCGGCGGCTTCCCCCTCGTCTCGCTCGACGAGGCGCGGGCCCGGGCCCTCGAGAACCGCAGGCTCGCCCGCGACGGCGGCGACCCCGCGGCCCGGCGGCGGTCCGCCGGCGAGCCCACCTTCGCCGACGCGGCCGAGCGGGTGTGGCGCCAGCTGCGGCCGGGGTGGCGCAACCCCCGCTACGGCCGCGACTGGCTGTCGGGGCTGACGCGGGTCGCCTTCCCCTGGCTGGGCCGGGTGCCGGTGGGGGCGGTGACCACCGCCGACGTCATCGAGACGCTGCGGCCGGTGTGGCACGCGCGGCCGACCACGGCGCGGCGGGTGCTGCAGCGCATCGGCCTCGTCATGGAGTGGGCGGTGGCCATGGGCTACCGCGTCGCCAACCCGTGCGGGCGCGTCGACCTCGTGCTGGGGCGCCAGCGGCACCAGGTGCGCCACATGCCGGCGCTGCCCCACCGCGACGTGGCGGGGGCCATCAGGGCGGTGCGGGGGTCGAGGGCGCGGCGGGTGGTGAAGCTGGCGTTCGAGTTCCTGGTGCTGACGGCGGCCCGCTCGGGCGAGGTGCGGGGGGCCGAGTGGCGCGAGATCGACCAGGGGGCGGCGGTGTGGACGATACCCGCGTCGCGCATGAAGACCGGGCGCGAGCACCGGGTGCCGCTGTGCGGGCGGGCGCGGGCGGTGCTGGTCGAGGCGCGGGCCCTCGACCCCGGCAGCCCCCTGGTGTTCCCGACAGCGCGGGGCAGGCCGCTCAAGGACATGGCCCTCTCGGGGCTGCTGAAGCGGCTCGGCATCGCCGCGGTGCCCCACGGGTTCCGATCGAGCTTCCGCGACTGGGCGGCCGAAGAGACCGACCACCCGCGCGAGGTCGTCGAGGCGGCCCTCGCCCACTCGGTGCGCAACCCCGTCGAGGCCGCCTACGCACGGTCCGACCTGTTCGAGCGCCGCCGGCGGCTGATGGACGACTGGGGCGACTGCCTCGCCGGCGAGCGGCGGCCGGGAGCCGTACGATTGGAGGTAGAATCACCATGATGAGCAGCGAGACCAAGAACACTGCGGCCATCATCGGGACGATCGTCGGAACCGCCGTCGGCTTGGCCGGGTTCATCGGACTCCTCACCACATCGCTCGGCAACCGCATCACGTCGCTCGATGACCGGATCACGAGCATCGAGAACGAGATCCGCGCGACCCGCACCGAGCTGCGCGACGAAATCCAAGCCACGCGCACCGAGCTGCGCGACGAAATCCGGGCCCTCGACGGCCGCGTGCGCACCGTCGAGACCGGCTTCGCCCGGGTCGACCAACGGCTTGAGACGCTCGAGCGTGCCGTCATCCCCCCAGCTGAGCCGGGCCAGTAGACGGATGCGTCAATGTCGAGGCGCGCCACCGGACGCCTCCCGGTCGATCCGGGTGTTGAGCGCGCCGAACTGCGCCAGCATCAGGCCAGCCACGGTCAGCACCGCGGTGACGATGGCCAAGCCGGTGCCGACGACCGTCCCGATGATCCACTTCGTGTCCGTGGTCACGCCTCTGTAGCGTAGCCCAACACGGCGCCGCCGAGGCCGCCCACGGCCTGGGCGCTTCTCGGTGCCCTCCACCTCGTCGTCGTCGCCCGCAACGCCGCCGCCCCGCTGGTGCCCCCGGCCGCGATGGTGATGGCCGAGGGCGCGAGGGCGAAGTCGTTCGGGCTGCGGGGCGACGCCGTCAGGTCGACGACGGTCTCGGCCTGCACGGCCGGAGCGACCGTCACCGCCAGCTGCACCTCGCCGCCCTCCGTCACGCGGGACGGGCTGCCCCGGGGCGCCTGCCCCCGCGTTTCGCGCCCCTCGGTCGTCGGAGCCTTCGCCGCCTCTTCCCCTATCGCGGCATATTCGATTTCATCCCCAATTCAGGGCCCCGATTCACCCACCCCGCTTCCCCCGGGAGGCGAAAGTACAACTCCCCTCATATCAGCCATTTGGCTGACTCCAGACGAAAGTTCCGCTGCGCACAATCCGGCGCTGCAGCTTCCATGCGAGCAATTTCCGTAGCTCGCAACCCCTTGAAGGCAACGGACATGCGGTGACCCCCGGATGCGGCGTCACCCACTCCGTGCCCAATTCGCCGCTAGCGGCAGGAGGCGCAGGAGGCCCCGAGACAGATGCGGAGCGGTAGTCGACAACGGGGGGAGGCAGGGGGCGGATGGAGAGCTTTTCCCCCGCTGCTGGCGACAGAGGCTCGGATTCACAAGGGAGATTGCGACATGCGTATCGGAGCGATTCTCGCAAGAGGAAGTTGCAGGGCGCTGAAGTGGACGGCGCTGTTGGGCGTGGTGTTCATGTTGGGGGCTAGTGGGGCTGCCGCTCAGGCTCTGGAGCACGCTGTTGTTGACGACACCCTGGCAGGTAACGCGGTAGTCGTCACATTGTTCGGGACCGTGACCGAGATAGCCGCTGCGGGCACTGGCGACGCCTTGTTTGAGGCCTTCGAGATTGGCAACGGCACGAACGCAGCCACCGCTACCACTGTTGCTACTACGATCACCGACGCCGCGAACGCCCTCAACGGCTACACCCAGGTGACGGTGACGTTCACTGCGGCTATCGTCGGTCCGCAAATGTTGAAGTACACGAGGCCGGGTACCTCCGACGCTCGGCTGCAGCTTCCCGGTGGCAACGACGTAGAGACCTTTGACTTTCCCGTGCGGCAGGCTCGGCCGGAACTCCCGTTCATTCAGAACGTGGAAGTGGAAATGGGCGACCTCTTGGACATGGTGCTTCCCGAAGTGGACAGAGGCGGCATGCTTCCGATCACCTATGCACTCGCTGACGGCCACGCCGCCGACGACGCCACCAACACCAATATCACCGCACCACCACCCGCGACTCCCGCGGGTGCCGACCCCCTCGATTCCGGTCTGCGGTTCGACGCCGACACGCGCAGGATCTTGGGATATGCGGAGGATATCGGCGAGTACACCGTCACGTATACCGCAACGAGTGGCGACAGCACCAACTCCCTGAACCACCCGCGGGTCTTCAACATAAACGTGGTAGAGATGGCGGCCCCGGTTCCTGGCCGTCCGACGGACGGCATCATCACCTCGATCACCGTCGACGGCGCTGAGGAGAGAACGATCGGCGGGGTGGTCCGGGCACACATCGACGAGGGCACGCTGACCACCGTGTCGGTTACGGTGGAGTGGA
The DNA here is from genome assembly GCA_965207675.1 of Vicinamibacterales bacterium. Taxonomy (GTDB): domain Bacteria; phylum Acidobacteriota; class Vicinamibacteria; order Vicinamibacterales; family UBA8438; genus JAJEEA01. Next base: position 545,878 of record CBDBMY010000007.1, on the reverse strand, counting down.
ACCACGACGAGGTTACGCGGCTTTGGGCGGGGCACACTGCCGCCAGCCCTCCGGAGCCCGCAACCGTGCAAATCATGGTGAGCCCTGAGACGGATGCAGGCAGCATCGAGTGGATTTCGCCGGCCGAGACCAACGAGATGCCCGGTCTAGGCACCCTTGGCGGCGACGACGCGGTGCTCGCGACCAACACGGTCCAGATCGCCATACCCGCCAAGCCGAAGGCGACGGAATATCCGAACGACACGTCGCGCTTCAGGACCAAGACTGGCAAGGTCTCGCTCTCCCTGCCTCTCGACCAGGACGCGGAAGACGAAGGATTCCGGGTTCACGTGGTGGCTGGAACTGGTTCGGACGTGTCGACCAACGCACCTCGCGGCCGGACGATGACCGATCGAATGATCGTCATCGAAGACATCCACGTGCAGGGAGTCAAGTTGTCGAGAGATCCGGCATCGACGGCGGCGATCTTCGAGGGCGGCTCCGTCACGTTCAAGGCCGTCGCCGATCCGCCGCGAGAGGATCTCGACCTTCAGGTCCGGTACGACGTGACTGTCGACGACGGCGTATCGGTGTCGTCGCGCCTCTATACATTGGACAGCTCCATCGGAGTGATTCCTGTCGGGACCGGTCCCATGGCCAAGGATCAGGTCAAGTTCACCTCGCCGAAGAACGACGGTGACCGCATGGACAACGAGTTCACGATTCATGCGGAGGTCGTGTCGTTCGACTTGACGTCGGGGGCGTACGACGACATCGAGGCGTCCAGCGTCGACTTCACCGTGCTGGATCTCCACAAGCTGCCGCCCCTCACCGTGACCCCGATGGAGGGCACGGTGGCGGAAGGCGAGAGCATCATGCTCACGCTGGCGGTCGACCGGAATCCCGCCACGACCCGAAGGGTCACTGGCGAGAAGGTGGACGTGACCAAGGAGGCCCTCACCGTCACGTTGTCGATGGGGGCGGGCAGCACGGCGAGTGCCTCGGACTACCAGATCATGACGAACCCCGTCTCGATTCCCGAGTACAAGACGGGAGCCACGGTGCAGGAGGTGATGGTCGAGGTGATGGCGGTGGCGGACAACCAGCTCGACGACATGGAGATGCTCGTGCTCGACGCCGAGGTCAACGGCACGGTCGCCGCGTCGGGGCCCAATTCCGCCGACGATTCGTACGCCGGCGCGGCCATGCTGACCATCGAGGAGAGCACGGCGAAGCTGGTCTTCGCGAAGTCGGAGGCCGAGGTGCAGGCCGCGATCTACACCGCGAGGGACGCCGGGGCGGGCGACGACATGACGTTCACCGCTGGCGAGATGATCGAGATCATGGGCAGCGCCCTGTTCAGCCACGCCGAGGGCGTCACGCTCTCGTACTCGGTGATGTCGAGCGACGACGACGTGGCATCGACCTCGGTCAGCGGCGGCACGGTCATGGTGACGGCCGGGGACATGGGCATGGCCGACATCACGATCACGGCTCACGCGAGCATGCCGTCGGGCGTGAAGATCGTCGATCAGACCGACCCGCGCCAGGCCAGCGTCATGTTCCCGGTCGAGGTCGGGCTCCTCGCCCTCAGCATCACGCTGTCGGGCCCCGACGACATGAACCTCGTCGAGGGCGGCATGGGCGGCATGGTGACGGCGACGGCCAACCGCATGGTCTCCGCGGACACCACGGTGAACCTGATGCGTGACCGTGCGATGAGCAGCGCCGACGACATGGACTACACGGTGGAGGCCATCACGATCATGGCCGGCCAGACCTCGGGCTCGACCATGGTGATGGCCACGGCTGACGACATGATGGAGAACGAAGGCAACATGCCCGAAGAGCTGGTGCTCTACGGCATGGCCGCAGACAACGCCGGTGAGGTCACGGGCGAGGTCAAGTTCTACATCTGGGATGCCGCGGTGCCGGCCCTGCCGATCATCGCGCAGCTCCTGCTGGCGGCCTTCCTGGCCTTCGGCGGGTACCGCCGCTACCGGCGGCGGTAACGTTCGGCGGCGTTCGCAACTCTCCCCTGCCCCCTCTCCCCGGACGCCCCCGGGGGGAGGGGGTCTTTCCTTTCCGGGGGCGGGATCAGTCCGCGGGCTTGGCGGCGTCAGCGTGCTGCCCTCCAATCGGGACACGACCGGCGGCGGACATCGCGGGCCGCCGCGAGTATGCGGGAGGAGCCGAGATGCTGGCTGACCTGAAGACCCGGCTCGCCGACCTCGAGAGGGCCGCGCAGGCCGCCGAGGGACGCGACGACGACCTCGCCGGGATGGTGGCGGGGCTGAACCGGGCCTTCGGGGCCCTCTGCCGGGTCCTCGAAGACGAGCGCCCCGGCACCGCGGCGCGGCTGCTCGCGGTGATCGAGGAGGCCGAGGCCGACCCGGTCGAGAGCTACCGCGAGCGCGTGAGCGAGACGATGCGGTCGATGCTCGGGTGCATTCAGGAGTTCCTGGTGGGGGTCGGCAAGTTCACGAGCCCGAGAATCGCCAGGGGCAGATGGTGATGTGGCCTGTCGGCGGCGGGCTCCTACCGGGCTCGCGTAACGTCGCCCTCGGCCGTGCGACTCAGACGGTGCTCACGCTCATCACGTCGTTCTGCGACGTCCCCCAAGCCGGCTCCTTACCAGCTCGGGCCGGATCCGGTTCATCACCCCAGTTCGCCTCGTGGCCCAGCGAGCCGCTCCACCTCCCGCAGCCTCCAGCCGCCCGACCTCCTCGTCGGGCGCCACGGACGGTGACGGCCGTGTGAGCCGGCGAGGCGGTAGACGCACCGCGCGCGGGACCGAAGGACAGGGATGCCGGCAGAAGCGACGACCGGGAAACGCAGGTGGGACGGCGTCGAGGTGACCTTGCGCTTCAGGTCCCAAGAGCGCTCGATCGAGGCCGAGTACCAGGGGGTTCGCGGCCGCGTGACCGTCCGGGACGGCCGCCTCCCGTACGACGTCTGGATCGGCTACGGCAACGAGACCGAGCTGATGGAGAGCTACGCGGTGCCCGGTCCGGCCTTCGAGCGCCTGCTCAGCGCCGTGGTCGACCTCGGCCGCCGCAAGGCGGCCGAGGAGAAGGCCCTGAACGGGGCCTGGGCGCTGCTCTGCCAGTCCGTCGAGTCGGGCAAGCAGGGGCAGGATGACCGATGAGGCGCTGGTCCAGCATCGCCGCCGACGACGCTCGGCCGACGACCGGCAGCGCCGTCACGCACGAGGTCGGCGGCACCATCCCGCTGCAGACGATACGCGACGCCGAGGACGAGGCCGTCGTGCTGGCGTTTGAAGACGTCGGGCGCAGGGTTCTCCATGGACGAGGCCGTCGTGCTGGCGTTTGAAGACGTCGGGCGCAGGCTTCCCAGCACCGGGCCCGTCAATTGGTTCGACCCGAAGCTCAGCCACTCGAGGTTCGCCAGGCTCCTCAGCTCGGCCGGGATTCGGCTGCCGATCCAATGAGCCGTTTCGGGACGCGTGCGGAGTTGCCCGGTCCAGCACCCCGCGGATCTCCGACACTGTGGTAGCGTAGTATCGGCGACTGTGGAGCGATCAGACGGAGACCGGAGAACGCGACACCTCAAGCCGAGCGAGAATCACGAGCAAAACCATCGCCGCCGAGCGGAACTTGCTGAACCGGCTCCGGGCCGCGTCCCGAGACATTCTGGGAGCCGAGGCGTCAGACGCAGAGGTCGAAGCCCGAGCGAGGCGGGCCTACGAAGGGCCGGAACAGCGCCACGTCCCGCTGACGCCCCAAGAGAGAGAAGCATGGAAGCGTCAGCTCGAGGAGAACATCGCCGAAGCCAAAAGAGCAGGCGTCATGGACCTCTGATCCTGTTCGACACGAACGAGATGCGGATGCCGACACCCCGGAAGCTGCACACCGCTCTCGCCGAACTCGAGGGCCGTCAAGCCTCCGTCTCGCCGACCGTCGCGGTCGAGCTGGCCCGCAACGGCGACCAACCGACCTTGATCGACGGCATCAGCCCCGCCGAGTACGCCCTCAAGACGAAGCACGACGAACTGCCGCCGAAGGACAGAGACGGATTCGAACGGGACGCCTGGTGGGCGCAGATGTGGCGAGACCCGGAATCACCGTACCGGCTCGTGACACTCTCCAACGAGGAGAGTCTGCTCGCGGAAGAAATCGCGGCTGCGTTCGACCGAAGCTGCTTCGTCGCGCCGATAGGGGCGTCGATCGCTCAGCACCATGACGCACAAATCGTCGCCGAAGCACTCGCCACGAATGCAAAGCTGCTTCTGACCAGCAACATACGTTCAATCAAGCAGACCCCGGTGAACGACTGGGCCGAACGCTGGGGCGACAAGCTCGGCTTCGTGCCGCAACGAGTCCTAAGCGACGCAGACGCAACGCTGCTCGCTTGGACCGAAGACCCGAAACGGGAAGACAGGCTTCTCCAAGCGGCACTGATGGCGTGCTGGCCCGACAACGACGATGCGACCGCGGGCCAGATCATCCACACCACCGCTCTGGTGCTCAACAGGATGGGGGGCGAGGGTGGAGGTCGGCTGCCCGGAACAGCCACGAAGCTCGCTGCACGGTTGACAGGACACCCAGACCGTGAGGATCTGGTAAGTAGAACGCGGATGAACCTCCCGAGCCTGACGATCGAGACCGATCGCGACCACCCGTCACACCCGCAGCGCCCAGTGGGCCCGTGGCAAGGAGTACGAGCGGCGACGCCGGGGACCAAGAGCTGGCAGCGGTAGGACCACGACAATCGCGTGACACCAGATTGCCCGCCGGCAGCTCGTCGTCCGCCAGCCGCGACTCGTCCAGCAGGAAGTACCGCTGCGAGGGCTGGTACGGCGACAGCTCACCGCGGCCGCCGGCGACCAACTCGTTCACGTCGGTCGGCGCCGTCCACGACCCGCGGCCGTTGTAGATGACGACCGGCAGCACCGGCGGCAGCGCACCCGGATCGCGCAAGGCGCCGTCGGCCGCCAGCCGCTGGTAGAGCAACGCCGTATACGCCAGCATGCGCACGGCCATGGCGCGGTCCACCGTGGACTGGAACTCCAGCAGCAGCAACAGATACAGCCACCGCTCGTCCGAGAAGCGGAGGCGCCACACCAGGTCCCCGTGTCGCTGCTGCAGGTCGCGGCTCACATAGCTGGCGGGCAGCGGCTCCAGGGTGCCGAAGTCGAGGCTCCCGCTCCAGCCGCGGGCCGCGAAGCCCTCGAGCAAGTCGCGGACCATGCGCGGACGGCGCGTGCGGCCGGGCTGTCGTGACGCTGACGGCGTTGAGCACGGGCCGGCGGCGATTGTTGCACCTGGCGGCGACGACCGCGAGCGGCGGGTGGAGGCGACGCTGCGGGCGAGGCCCGACGGCGGCGACGCTGCGACTACGCCGCCGTTCAGGCCGAGGTTCGTCCGCCGGTTCCGAACATCCCCGCGGTCCTCGTCTGGCCGCTTCCCGTTCAGTCGCCCGCCCGGCCTTCATCGAGAACGCGGGCGATCAGATCGGCCGCCGTCGCGCATTCGATGATCCAGTCGCCGACCTGCGCGAGTCGGTCGGGGTCGGTGACGCCGGCCAGCGCCGCGGTCAGCCGCTCTGCCGTGTCGCCGCCGAACTTGCGGGCAGCCTGGCGGCACAACAACGCCCTTTCCTCGTTGCGGCCCTGCTCGATGCCCTGGACACGGCCCTGCTCGATGCCCTGGACACGGCCCTGCTCGATGCCCTGGACACGGCCCTGTTCGATGCCCTGGACACGGCCCTGCTCGACGCCCTGGATGCGGCCGCGCTCCACCCATCCCTGGACGGTTTCTTCCAGCATCGTGTACGTCTCCTTCAACTGCTCCAGCGGCCCGAGGGCCTCGTCGGGCAACCGCTCCGCCAGTCCCACCACCTGATTGATCCACGTCGCGAACGCCCGCCTCAACTCCTCGTCCTCCTCCCCTTCCAGGAGGTCGATCAGCGCCTTGAACGGACCCTGCAACCGCGCCGCCCCCCACGCCGGGTCCCGCCCCTTCTCCAGCCCGATCAGCGCAGACACCAGATTGCCCGCCGGCAGCTCGTGGTCCGCCAGGCGCGACTCGTCGAGCAGGAAGTACCGCTGCGAGGGCTGGTACGGCGACAGCTCGCCGCGGCCGCCGGCCACCAGCTCGTTCACGTCGATCGACGCCGTCCACGACCCGCGGCCGTTGTAGATGACGACCGGCAGCACCGGCGGCAGCGCACCGGGGTCCCGCAGGGCGCCGTCGGCCACCAGCCGCTTTCGCGGCCTCGGTCGTCGGAGCCTTCGCCGCCTCTTCCCCTATCGCCGAATATTCCATTTCATACCCAATTCTGGGCCCCGATTCACCCGCCCGGGCTCCCCCCGGGGGGCGAAAGTGCAACTTCCATCGTATCAGCTATTTGTCGGACTTCAGACGAAAGTTTCGCGGCGCCAATCTGGCGGTGCACCCTCCCATCGCGGGAACCGAGGAGAAGGCGCTCGAGGGAATAAAGCGCCTGCACTTGACCGAGGGCGGGATTACCACGGCCTCCGTTACGGTTACGTGGAACAATCAGCAGCTCAGGGCTCTCTGGGAGGGCCACACCACCGCCAACCCGCCGCCTCCGGCCGTGGTTTACCTCTATGACACCGCTTTCGTCGAGGACGCCGCCCTCGGGCGCTGGCTCTCCCTCGCTGAGACCAACGAGCGTGCCGGAAGCGGCTCTATGGGCGGAAATCACGTGGTTTGGGGACCACGTGAAATCGAGGTCAAGATCCCCGGAAAGCCGAAGGACGCCGCTAGCGCCACCGGGACCGCTGTAGAAGGCGTCGTCGGACTCGCCGACGATCAGGTGCACGACGTCGGCCACGGTCGCGTCACGCAGGGTGTGCGCCTCGTCCAGCTGGCCATCCGACGAGTCGGTGAGACGGCGGAGATCGGACCCGCCAAGGCGGTCTGGGGCAGGTCCAGCTTCAGGTTGGTAGGCTTCCCAGCACCGGGCTCGTCAATTGGTTCGACCCGAGGCTCAGCCACTCGAGGTTCGCCAGGCTCCTCAGCTCGGCCGGGATTCGGCTGCCGATCCAATGAGCCGTTTCGGGACGTGTGCGGAGTTGCCCGGTCCAGCACCCCGCGGATCTCCGACACTGTGGTAGCGTAGTATTGGCGACTGTGGAGCGATCAGACGGAGACCGGAGAACGCGACACCTCAAGCCGAGCGAGAATCATGAGCAAAACCATCGCCGCCGAGCGGAACTTGCTGAACCGGCTCCGGGCCGCGTCCCGCGACATTCTGGGAGCGGAGGCGTCAGACGCAGAGGTCGAAGCCCGAGCGAGGCGGGCCTACGAAGGGCCGGAACAGCGCCACGTCCCGCTGACGCCCCAAGAGAGAGAAGCATGGAAGCGTCAGCTCGAGGAGAACATCGCCGAAGCCAAGAGAGCAGGCGTCATGGACCTCTGATCCTGTTCGACACGAACGAGATGCGGATGCCGACACCCCGGAAGCTGCACACCGCTCTCGCCGAACTCGAGGGCCGCCAAGCCGCCGTCTCGCCGACCGTCGCGGTCGAGCTGGCCCGCAACGGCGACCAACCGACCTTGATCGACGGCATCAGCCCCGCCGAGTACGCCCTCAAGACGAAGCACGACGAACTGCCGCCGAAGGACAGAGACGGATTCGAACGGGACGCCTGGTGGGCGCAGATGTGGCGAGACCCGGAATCACCGTACCGGCTCGTGACACTCTCCAACGAGGAGAGTCTGCTCGCGGAAGAAATCGCGGCTGCGTTCGACCGAAGCTGCTTCGTCGCGCCGATAGGGGCGTCGATCGCTCAGCACCATGACGCACAAATCGTCGCCGAAGCACTCGCCACGAATGCAAAGCTGCTTCTGACCAGCAACATACGTTCAATCAAGCAGACCCCGGTGAACGACTGGGCCGAACGCTGGGGCGACAAGCTCGGCTTCGTGCCGCAACGAGTCGTAAGCGACGCAGACGCAACGCTGCTCGCTTGGACCGAAGACCCGAAACGGGAAGACAGGCTTCTCCAAGCGGCACTGATGGCGTGCTGGCCCGACAACGACGATGCGACCGCGGGCGAGATCATCCACACCACCGCTCTGGTGCTCAACAGGATGGGGGGCGAGGGCGGAGGTCGGCTGCCCGGAACAGCCACGAAGCTCGCTGCACGGTTGACAGGGCACCCAGACCGTGAGGATCTGGTAAGTAGAACGCGGATGAACCTCCCGAGCCTGACGATCGAGACCGATCGCGACCACCCGTCACACCCGCAGCGCCCAGTGGGCCCGTGGCAAGGAGTACGAGCGGCGACGCCGGGGACCAAGAGCTGGCAGCGGTAGGACCACGACAATCGCGTGACACCAGATTGCCCGCCGGCAGCTCGCCGTCCGCCAGCCGCGCCTCGTCCAGCAGGAAGTACCGCTGCGAGGGCTGGTACGGCGACAGCTCACCGCGGCCGCCGGCGAACAACTCGTTCACGTCGGTCGGCGCCGTCCACGACCCGCGGCCGTTGTAGATGACGACCGGCAGCACCGGCGGCAGCGCACCCGGATCGCGCAAGGCGCCGTCGGCCGCCAGCCGCTGGTAGAGCAACGCCGTATACGCCAGCATGCGCACGGCCATGGCGCGGTCCACCGTGGACTGGAACTCCAGCAGCAGCAACAGATACAGCCACTCGTCCGAGAAGCGGAGGCGCCACACCAGGTCCCCGTGTCGCTGCTGCAGGTCGCGGCTCACATAGCTGGCGGGCAGCGGCTCCAGGGTGCCGAAGTCGAGGCTCCCGCTCCAGCCGCGGGCCGCGAAGCCCTCGAGCAAGTCGCGGACCATGCGCGGACGGCGCGTGCGGCCGGGCTGTCGTGACGCTGACGGCGTTGAGCACGGGACGGCGGCGATTGTTGCACCTGGCGGCGACGACCGCGAGCGGCGGGTGGAGGCGACGCTGCGGGCGAGGCCCGACGGCGGCGACGCTGCGACTACGCCGCCGTTCAGGCCGAGGTTCGTCCGCCGGTTCCGAACATCCCCGCGGTCCTCGTCTGGCCGCTTCCCGTTCAGTCGCCCGCCCGGCCTTGATCGAGAACGCGGGCGATCAGATCGGCCGCCGTCGCGCATTCGATGATCCAGTCGCCGACCTGCGCGAGTCGGTCGGGGTCGGTGACGCCGGCCAGCGCCGCGGTCAGCCGCTCTGCCGTGTCGCCGCCGAACTTGCGGGCAGCCTGGCGGCACAACAACGCCCTTTCCTCGTTGCGGCCCTGCTCGATGCCCTGGACACGGCCCTGCTCGATGCCCTGGACACGGCCCTGCTCGATGCCCTGGACACGGCCCTGCTCGATGCCCTGGACACGGCCCTGCTCGACGCCCTGGATGCGGCCGCGCTCCACCCATCCCTGGACGGTTTCTTCCAGCATCGTGTACGTCTCCTTCAACTGCTCCAGCGGCCCGAGAGCCTCGTCGGGCAACCGCTCCGGCAGTCCCACCACCTGAGTGATCCAGGTCGCGAACGCCCGCCTCAACTCGCCGTCCTCCTCCCCTTCCAGGAGGTCGATCAGCGCCTTGAACGGGCCCTGCAACCGCGCCGCCCCCCAAGCCGGGTCCCGGCCCTTCTCCAGCCCGATCAGTGCAACACCAGATTGCCCGCCGGCAGCTCGTCGTCCGCCAGCCGCGACTCGTCCAGCAGGAAGTACCGCTGCGACGGCTGGTACGGCGACAGCTCACCGCCGCCGCCGGCGACCAGCTCGTTCACGTCGGTCGACGCCGTCCACGACCCGCGGCCGTTGTAGATGACGACCGGCAGCACCGGCGGCAGCGCACCCGGATCCCGCAGGGCGCCGTCGGCCGCCAGCCGCTGGTAGAGCAGCGCCGTATACGCCAGCATGCGCACGGCCATGGCGCGGTCCACCGTGGACTGGAACTCCAGCAGCAGCAACAGATACAGCCAGCGCTCGTCCGAGAAGCGGAGGCGCCACACGAGGTCCCCGTGCCGCTGCTGCAGGTCGCGGCTCACGTAGCTGGCGGGCACCGGCTCCAGCGTGCCGAAGTCGAGGCTCCCGCTCCAGTCGCGGGCCGCGAAGCCCTCGAGCAGGTCGCGGACCATGCGTGGACGGGCAAAGAGCTGCTTGTAGGCAGGATCGTGCATCTTGCGCGCATCGCCTCGTTCTCGTCCCGGTCCCGGCGTCCACCGCCGTCGAGATCCTCATCGTAGCAGATACGTCTCGCGGGTCGAGGCGGCGGTGGCGTCGGTGCGGGGGGGCAGGGGCACGGGCGTCGCGGCAGAAGGTTCCGAACGGGCCGCCCGGGTCGCCTGCCCCCCGCGCTTCGCGGCCCGTCGGTCTTCGCAGCCTTCGCCGCCTCTTCCCCTATCGCGGCATATTCCATTTCATTCCCAATTCTGGGCCCCGATTCACCCACCCCGCTTCCCCCGGGAGGCGAAAGTACAACTCTCCTCATATCAGCCATTTGGCTGACTCCAGACGAAAGTTCCGCTGCGCACAATCCGGCGCTGCAGCTTCCATGCGAGCAATTTCCGTTGCTCGCAACCCCTTGACGGCAACGGACATGCGGTGACCTCCAGATCGGGCGTCACCCACTCCGTGCACAATTCGCCGCTCGCGGCGGGAGGCCCGAGACAGATGCGAGGCGGGAGTCGACACCGGGGGGAGGCAGGGGGCGGATGGAGTTTCCCCCCGCTGCTGGCGACAGACGGACGGATTCACAAGGGAGATTGCGACATGCGGACAGGAGCGATTTTCGCGAGAGGCAGTTGCAGGGCGTTGAAGTGGGTGCTGGCGCTCGGGACGGCGGTGGTGCTGTCGGCCGGCGAGGCAGCCGGGCAGGCGACCAGCGTCACCGTCTCGAGGGGCACCGTGGAGGTGGAAGAGGGCGGCACGGAAAGCATCAACGTGTCGCTGAACAGGGCGCCGTCGGAAACAGCCACCGCGCCCGCCGTCGCCCAGGGGACAGTTACTGCCACGATTACCATCGCAAGCGACAACAACGGTGCCAGCTTTGTCTACACCCTCAATGGCACGGTCGTCGACCTCACCGGTACGGCCACGACCATCGAGTTCGCACCGACGGTGACGCCGTCGATCAACCAGTTGGCGATCCTCTCGGCAGAGGACAACAACGCCATGGACGGCCGCGTGGTCCTGAGCATCACCGCGGCGGGCGCGACCGGCTCCCCCGCGATCGCGCCCAGGACGGTGATCATCACCGAAGACGACAACGACCAGGTGCGAGTAAATGTTGCCCCGAGGAGTCTGATCGTGCCGGAAGGCGGCATGGACACCTACTCGATCTCTTTGGGCTCGGAGCCGACCAACGACGTGACGGTCACGCTGAGAGTGACGAACGTCAACGCGGCCGTTTCGGCAATGATGGTCAACGGCGACCCCACCGCCGAGCCCTCGACCGAGGCCCTGCATTCCTCGATAGTGTTCACGGCCACCCAGGCCTCTGCCGACACTTCCGAGGTTGACAACATCGTCATGTGGAACACATCGCAGACGGTCAGGGTGTCGGCCGGAGCGGACGTCAACACCATCAGCGGCAGTGCGACGATCCGCCACATCATCTCGACCGTCGACGCCGACTACGCCACCAGCACGCCTCCAAGCGTGTCGGTGACGGAGATTGACAGCGTGCGGACGATAACCGTCGACATCGCCGCCGATTCGGTGATGGAGGGCGAGGCCGTGAACATCACCGCGACGTTGGGCCATGCCGATGCGGCCTCTGCCAATCCGCTGCCCTTGTCGGAGGATGTCACGGTAACGCTGTCGCTCACGCCGGCGGTGAGGAACCCCGCGGCTGGGTCCTACTCCCCCAGCAGGCCCACGATCACGATCCCCGCGGGTCAGATCATGGGAATGACCACGCTGGAGGCCGTGCACGACGGAGACGATGACGACGAATCTGTCAGGTTCGCGATTTCGGTCTCCGGGTCGAGCACTGTTGTGCTCGGTGACGCAGAAACGGTGTCGCTGGCGATCGAGGATGACGATACCTACTCGCTGACGGCGGGCAAGAACCCAGTCAACGAAGGCGATGAGGTGACGTTGACGGTCGAGGTAGAGCCGAGAGCGGCGCTGGACACCGACGTGAGGATCGAGCTGTACCAGGCGTCGGGCGCCACGGTGGAGCCGGGTCCCGGCGACGTGCCCGACTACGTGACCATCAAGGAGGGCGAGAGCGAGGCCGAGTTCACGTTGCAGACGGCCAGGGACGGCGACAGCAACGACGAGACCATCGTGGCGAGGGCCAAGGTCGGCAGCTCCATCGTGGGCGAGAACCTGACGATCACGGTGCTCGATGGCCTGGACTACATGATCAGCCTCGAACCGGACTCTATCGGGGAGGCCGACGGCGAGGCGAGCGTGATGCTGAAGGTCGAGACCAACAAGGCCATCAGCTCAACCAAGGATACGACGGTGAAGTTCGCCGTCGAGCCGGACAGCACGGCCATGAACCCGGACGACTACACCATCATGCCCGAGTCGGGGATGATCGAGGTGATGATCGAGAAGGGCATGACGATGGGCATGACCACGTTCATGGTCACGCCCGTCATGGACTCGGTGGACGAGTCCAACGAGACCATCAAGCTGAGCGGCTGGGTGGACGACAAGCTGGTCGGCAACTACGTGAACCTGACGATCATCGACGGCGACTCTCCCGGCGCCGGCATCACGCCGAAGTCGAGCGATGAGGTCGAGATGGTGTTCAGCGACGCCATCGAGATGGCCGGCGGCCTGATGGTCGGCGGCAACATGGTGAGCGTCGACATGAGCATGCTCTTCGACATGGCCAGCCCAGGCACGGAGGTCATGTACACGGCGTCGTCGAGCGACGAGAGCGTGCTGGAGGTCTCCACCGACGACTCGATGCTCATGCTCGACCCGATGATGATGGGCATGTCGACCGTCTCCGTCATGGCCGCGCCGGCCGGCGGCGGCACGGGAGTGTCGGCTGTGGCGGCGTTCTCATGCACCGGGGCCTGCGTGTCGGTCACCCTCGAGGTCATGGGCGCGATCACGTTCATGCTGGAAGGCCCCGAGGACATGAACCTCCCCGAGGGAATGTCGGCCATGGTGAAGGTGATGGCCAGCTCGGCGGTGGTAGCAGACACCGAGGTCAGCCTCATGCGTGACGGCACCAGCACCGCCGGCATGGACGACTACACGGTCGAGCCGATGATGGCCACGATCATGGCTGGCGAGACGATGGCCGAGTTCGAGGTCATGGCCGTCGAAGACGACATGATGGAGAGCGAGGGCAACATGGCCGAGATGTTGACGCTCTTCCTGGTCGTCGACGACATGCAGATGACCGACCAGTCGGTCAGCTTCTACCTCTGGGATGCGGCGGTTCCGGCCCTGCCGCTCATCGCGCAGCTCCTGCTGGCGGCCCTCCTGGCCCTCGGCGGGTACCGCCGATATCTTCGACGGTAACGTTCGGCGGCGTTCGTAATCTCCCACGCCCCCTCTCCCCCGACGCCCCGGGGGGAGGGGGCTCGTTCTTTTCAGCCGGGGCGAATCGTTCAGCGGGCTCGCCGATTCAAGCCGGCGCCCCAATCCCGAGGTAGACGGGCGGCGGGCTCACGACCCCGAAGCCGCGGGGGAGGCGCTTGCAGGCCCTGCCCGAGCTCGAGACCGGGCCGGGGACAATGACGGCCAGGGTGAGGCGGAAGCAGCACCGGCGCGGCGCCGGCACACCATCGGGCGCGCGCGCCGCTTCCCCCGCACCGGGGGGCGCGGCGGCGCGGGTTCCGGCGCCGCTTGCCGCACGCCGGTTCGACGTCGCCGCGCTGGCCGCGGCGGTCGCCGGCCCCCTTGCACTCTACGCCGCCACCCTGCCGCGCACGGTGGCGCTCGAGGACGACGGCCTGTTCCTGATGGCCGGCGCCCACCTCGGCGTCGCCCACCCGCCGGGCTACCCCATCTACACGCTCATCGTCCACCTGTTCACGCGGCTGCCGTTCGGCGAGGCCGCCGTCCTCGGCCACCTGTCCAGTGCGGTGCTCGGGGCCCTGGCCTGCGGTGCTGTGTACGCCTGCGCGCGACTGCTGGGCGCATCGCTCGCGCCGGCCCTGATCGCGGCGTGGCTCTTCGGCGTGTCGGAGCAGTTCTGGTCTCAGGCCATCATCACCGAGGTCTACACGCTCAACGGGCTGCTCTTCTTTGCCGCCTACGCCCTCGTGCTGCTGGGCGCCCGCGACCTGCGCCGGCAATGGCCCCTGTGGTGCGCCGCGGTCGCCTGGGGGGCGGGCCTCGCCAACCACTGGCCGCTGATGGTTCTGGCGACGCCGGGGTTGGCGCTGGCCCTGCTGCCGGCGTGGCGCGAGGTGCTGCCGCGACTGCCGCGGCTTCTCGGGGCAGCCCTCCTGGCGGCCGGCCTGCCGTACGCGTGGATGGTGTGGTTGTCGCAGCAGGCGCCGGCCATCAGCTTCTATGGGCCCATCACCTCCTGGGCCGACTTCTGGTTCTACGTCAGCCGGCAGGGCTACAGCGCCGTGGATGCCAGCCCCACCGCCGGGTGGAGCGACCGCGCGGCATTCCTGGGCTGGTTCGCGGCCGACCTCGTGCGGCAGACGACCCTGCCGGGATTCGCCCTCGCCGTGCTCGGCCTGGGGGCGCTGGCACGCGGCGGCCGCCTCGCCGCGGCGGCAGCCGCCGGCTCGGGCCTCGTCGCCCTGCTCGGCAACAGCGTGGTGCTGATAGTGCTTCTGGGTTTCGACTTCGACCCGTTCCGGCTGGCGGTGTTCCGGCCCTACCCCCTGATCTGCTATGGTGTGGCTGCCCTGTGGGCGGCGGTCGGCCTGCAGTGGCCCACGGGCCATCTGCGGGGGTGGACGGCGCGCCGCTGGCTAGCGCGGTCGCCGGGACCCTTCGGCGCACCCCGGGCGGCGCGGTGGCCGGATGCGGCGGCGCTGCTGCTCGGCGCGGCGATGGTGGTCGCGTCGGCGTCGGCGAGCTGGCCGGCCAACAACCGCTCGGGCAGCGACCTCGCCGAATGGCATGCCGAAGTGGTGTTCGACCTGCTGCCGCAGGACGCTGTGCTGTTTGGCTACGGCGACGCCCTCGGCCCCCTCGGCTACTACCGCTACGTCGAGGAGAGCCGGCCCGACATCGACCTCTACAGCCTGCAGGGCCTCGTGTTCGCCAACCGCCTGTACAGTCCCCTCCGGTCGCGGGAAGAGAGAGCGAGGGTGCTCGACAGGTTCGTCGACGTCGCCGAAAGGCCGGTGTTCCTGCTTCCCGACTACGACATCTTTCCCGAGGACCGGGGCTACGGGCATCGCGGTTTCGTGCTGGAGGTGCTCGGAGAGGGCAGTGCGCTGACCGCCAATCTGACTCGCGACCCTCGCGGAGAGCGCCACTTCCTCGAGCTGCTCGAGCGACAGCCGGTCGACGTCTGGGAACGCTCGCGGCGCGGCGGACTGCTGAACCGCTTCGGGAACTACCTCGGGCTGAACGTCCTGGGGGGGGCGCGGTGGCTCGAGCCCATCGCCCAGTTGCTGGAGCGGGCCGAGGAATGCTACCCCTGCCTGCTCGGCATGGCGGAAACGGTGCTCGACAACGACCCCGCCGGCGATGCCGATCGCGTCGCCGCCTGGCTCGCACGGGCCGAGGCGCTGCACGACCGCGCGCTGAGCAAGCGGGAGTCGGCGAGGCTGCCTTTCGAGCAGGGCCGTCTGGCCGAGCTGACCGGCGACACCGCCACCGCCGCCCTCCGCTACCGGGAGGCCTACGCCATCTTTCCCCACCCGGACGTCGATGCCGGCCCCGCTCTCCGCCGGCTGAGGCTCTCCACCAACACGTCGTCGAGATAGAGTCCGCAATCCGCTTCGGCCCGCACGAACCCAGGGCGGTTCCGGTGGCTCGCGCCAGCGACGGCCGGCCAGCAAGCCCTCGGGCGAGCCCTCCAGCTTCGCCGTCCGCTCGCGGTCAGTCGCCCGGCCGGCCTTCATCGAGAACGCGGGCGATCAGCTCGGCCGCCGTCGCGCATTCGATGATCCAGTCGCCGACCTGCGCGAGGCGGTCGGGGTCGGTGACGCCGGCCAGCGCCGCCGTCAGCCGCTCTGACGTGTCGGCGCCGAACTTGCGGGCGGCCTGACGGCACAGCAGCGCCCGTTCCTCGTTGCGGCCCTGCTCGATGCCCTGGACACGGCCCTGCTCGATGCCCTGGACACGGCCCTGCTCGATGCCCTGGACACGGCCCTGCTCGATGCCCTGGACACGGCCCTGCTCGATGCCCTGGACACGGCCCTGCTCGACGCCCTGGATGCGGCCGCGCTCCACCCATCCCTGGACGGTTTCTTCCAGCATCGTGTACGTCTCCTTCAACTGCTCCAGCGGCCCGAGAGCCTCGTCGGGCAACCGCTCCGCCAGTCCCACCACCTGATTGATCCACGTCGCGAACGCCCGCCTCAACTCCTCGTCCTCCTCCCCTTCCAGGAGGTCGATCAGCGCCTTGAACGGACCCTGCAACCGCGCCGCCCCCCACGCCGGGTCCCGCCCCTTCTCCAGCCCGATCAGCGCAGACACCAGATTGCCCGCCGGCAGCTCGTGGTCCGCCAGGCGCGACTCGTCGAGCAGGAAGTACCGCTGCGAGGGCTGGTACGGCGACAGCTCACCGCGGCCGCCGGCCACCAGCTCGTTCACGTCGATCGACGCCGTCCACGACCCGCGGCCGTTGTAGATGACGACCGGCAGCACCGGCGGCAGCGCACCGGGGTCCCGCAGGGCGCCGTCGGCCACCAGCCGCTGGTAGAGCAACGCCGTATACGCCAGCATGCGCACGGCCATGGCGCGGTCCACCGTGGACTGGAACTCCAGCAGCAGCAACAGATACAGCCATCGCTCGCCGGAGAAGCGGAGGCGCCACACCAGGTCCCCGTGCCGCTGCTGCAGGTCGCGGCTCACGTAGCTGGCGGGCACCGGCTCCAGGGTGCCGAAGTCGAGGCTCCCGCTCCAGCCGCGGGCCGCGAAGCCCTCGAGCAGGTCGCGGACCATGCGCGGACGGGCAAAAAGCTGCTTGTAGGCAGGGTCGTGCATCGCGTTCGCATCGCCTCGCTCTCGTCTCGGCCCGGCGTCCACCGCCGTCGAAGTCCTCATCGTAGCAGATACGTCTCGCGGGCCGAGGCGGCGCTGGCGCCGGTGCGGGGGGCACGGGCGTCGCGGCAGAAGGTTCCGGGCCGCCCGGGTCGCCTGCCCCCGCGCTTCGCGGCCCGGTCGCCGCCGCCTTCGCCGCCTCTTCCCCTATCGCGGCATATTCGATTTCATCCCCAATTCTGGGCCCCGATTCACCCATCCGGGCTCCTCCGGGAGGCGAAAGTGCAACTCCCATCCTATCAGCTATTTGACTGACTTCAGACGAAAGTCCCGCTACGCGTAATCCGGCGCTGCAGCTTCCATGCGAGCAATTTCCGTTGCTCGCAACCCCTTGACGGCAACGGACATGCGGTGACCCCTCGATGCGGCGTCACCCACTCCGTGCCCAATTCGACGCTTGCGGCGGGAGGCCCGTGACAGATGCGGAGCAGTAGTCGACACCGGGGGGAGGCAGGGGGCGGATGGACAGGTTTCCCCCCGCTGCTGGCGACGAACGGACGGATTCACAAGGGAGATTGCGACATGCGGACAGGAGCGATTTTCGCAAGAGGCAGTTGCAGGGCGTTGAAGTGGATGGCGCTGTTCGGCGTGGTGTTCGGGTTGGCGGCCGGATCGGCCATCGCGCAGCCGGCACCGCAGAACTTCAGCGCGGTACCGGACCCGAACCGGAATGCTGACGGCGCCACGCAGAACACCGCCGCCCTAGGTGCGGTGATGTTGTCGTGGACCGAGCCTTCCGAGAGCGCAACGGTTACGCATTACCAGTGGAGTAGTGACGGGGGTGGTAATTGGCTTCCGGCTCTCACGCTGCCGACTACGGATCTCACCGGGAGCAATGCGACCCTCAGGCAAACGCTGTTGACCGGTTTGGCCGCGGGCGCCGACACCGTCTTCGCCTTGCGGGCAGTTCACGACACCGACGGGGATGGTAACGCGGGCGAAACGGGCGAGATCAGCGCCGACGTGACACACCGCCTGAGAGTGATCGGCATCCCGGTCACCCCGGAACTCACGGCTACGGCCGGTGACGAGCAGGTGATGCTCAGCTGGGAGGTCACACCAGCCGGTGGTACTACTGCGCAGCCGGTAGTCAGCTACGAGTACCGGTACGCCGCAGGCACCATCGCCGACACCGTCACCTGGATTCCGACGACCGGGACCTCCGCGACGGTGAGTTCTCTGACAAACGGCACCGCGTACACGTTCCAGGTTCGGTCGGTCAACGGGGCCGGCGAGAGCGCAACCCCGACCGCCGACGCAGATGACGCGCAGGCGTCGGCGACCCCCTTGGGCGCGCCGTCCGCACCGACGAACCTGCGCGCGACGACGCCAAACGATGGGGAAGTCGTGTTGACTTGGGGTGTACCGTCCGACCTTGGCGGAGCAGCGATTAGCGGATACGAGTACCGCGTTGACGGCACCGCTTGGCGGGGACCCCTCGGTGCCGCGGTACTGACGGTCACGCTCCCGAACCAGAAACCGCACTATGAGCACGTCTACGACGTCAGGGCGATCAGGACGGCTGGCACTAGTACTACTTACGGCGAGCACGCCAGCGTCACGGCAACCCCGACAGGTGACGCGCAGGAGCCGACCGCCCCGGAGAACCTGATGGCGACCCCCGGCGACGGTGAGGTGACCCTGATGTGGCAGCCGCCGGCAAACAACGGTGGCGGCGACATCGAGCGGTACGATTACCGGGTGGACGATGGCGTCTGGATGCCCAACGGCCTCGCGTTGACCGCAACGGTGACCGGCCTGACGAACGGCCAGAGCTACAAGTTCGAGGTGCAGGCGGTCAACAGCGCGGGTCCCAGCAGCAGCGCCGCCATGATCATGTCGACGCCGGGCGCGGTGCCGGGCCCGCCGCAAGGGGTGACGGCGGCCGGCGGGAACGGCCAGGTGACGCTGGCCTGGA
Organism: Vicinamibacterales bacterium; assembly: GCA_965207675.1. GTDB lineage: Bacteria > Acidobacteriota > Vicinamibacteria > Vicinamibacterales > UBA8438 > JAJEEA01. The sequence goes on along the minus strand of CBDBMY010000007.1, from coordinate 526,906 downwards.
TGGCGCCGTCCGACAACGGCGGCTCGCCCGTCCTGCGGTACGACTACGAGATCGACGGCAGCGGCACCTGGATGGACGCCGGTTCGGACATGACCGAGACGGTGACGGGCCTGATGAACGGCACGAGCTATCTCTTCCGGGTGCGTGCGGTCAACGCGGTTGGTGCGGGCATGGCGGCACCAGGCGTGAGGGGAATGCCGATGGCGCCCGATCCCGGACCGCAGGTCACGGTCAAGTCGGTATCGACGGGCACCAGCGTGATGGAGAGCGGTGGCCTGACGGTGACCGTCACCATGAACGTGCCTGCGGGCACGAAGGGGGCGGATGACAAGGTGGCGCCCATCGCGTCGAGGATGGTCTACGTGACCTTCCCGACCGATGATGACGCAATCCTCGCGCGAGACGCGGCGGAAGCCGGCGACACGACGCTGGTCGGCGCCTCGTCGCCCGGCATGTTGACCTGGGAGAATATCCCGCGGACGGAAAAGGCGTCGGAAGTGAAGCGCACGTTCCGCGTGGCGATCGGCCAGGACCTTGACGCGGAGGACGAGAAGTTCCAGATCGCGGTTCAGATCGACGGCGATGCGAAGCGGTCGGAGGTGATCACGATCGACGACGCCGAGGAGCAGAAGTTCAAGCTGACCCTGAGCTCCGACGAGAAGGAGAAGAACACTATCAAGGAGGGCGGTTCCGGGACGCTGAAGCTTGAGGCCGACCCGCACAAGACGGTCGAGCTCCCCGTCAGCCTGGTGCTCGATCCCAACGACCCGGCCAAGTACACGTTGAGCAGCACGTCGGGGACCCTCGCCGCGAGGGGTTCCGTCACCAGCACGGTCAGCGCCAAGGCAGACGGCGACCGGGAGATGGACACCATCACGGTGATGGCGTTCACGCCGGGGACCCTCGGGAACGACGTGAAGCTCGCGGAGCTGGAGATCTCCGTGACGGACGTCAACGCGCTGCCTGCCGTCAAGGCGACGATCGTCGACGACAAGGGCAAGGCCGTCGATCCTCAGCCCGAATCGGTCATGGAGGGCGAGACCGTCAAGGTCATGCTGACCGTGGTCGACAAGGACGGGAAGGCGATGAAGGCGGCCGAGAAGCTGACCGTCTCGCTGATGCCCAGCAGCGGGGACTCGCAGGACTACCGGCTGTCGACGCACCCGCTCGTCATCGACAGCGGGAAGGAATCGAGCGCGTCGGTCGACCTGATGATCGAGATGGACGACGACGTCGGCATGGAGATGTTGGTGTTCGATGCCTCCGTGTCGGGCGATGCCAAGATCGGGTCGGAAACACGCGCCGTCAATGGCGTCCTGTCGCTCGCGGTTGAGGACGCGACGCAGAAGCGGGTCATGGCGAAGTCGCAAGAGGATGTCGAGGCGGCCATCTACGCGGCCAAGGAAGCCGGGATGGGCGACGACATGACGTTCAGCCCCGGCGAGATGATCGAGGTCATGGGTAGCGACCTGTTCACTCCGGCCGAGGGTGTGACCCTCACCTACACGGCCGAGTCGGACATGAGTGCTGTGGCGTCGACATCGGTCAGCGGCGGCATGGTGATGGTGACGGCGGCCGGTGAAGGCATGGCCCACATCACCATCACGGCTCACGCGAGCATGCCGTCGGGCGTGAAGATCCTCGATCAGACCGATCCGGCCATGGCCAGCATCATGTTCCCCGTCGAGGTGGGCCTCGAGGCGCTCAGCATCACGCTGATGGGCCCCGAGGACATGAACCTCGCCGAGGGCATGTCGGCCGAGGTGACGGCGACGGCCAACCGGGCGGTAACCGATGACACCATGGTGATGCTCATGCGCGACCGCGCGATGAGCAGCGCCAACGACGCCGACTACACGGCGGAGGCCATCACCATCCCGGCCGGAGAGATGATGGGCTCGACCATGGTCGTGGCCGTCGAAGACAACATGATGGAGGACATGGAAGAGCTGGTGCTCTACGGCATGACCGAGGGCATGGCCGGCGAGGTGACCGGCGAGGTGAAGCTCTACCTCTGGGATGCCGCGGTGCCGGCCCTGCCGATCATCGCGCAGCTCCTGCTGGCGGCCTTCCTGGCCATCGGCGGCTACCGCCGCTATCGGCGGCGGTAGCGTTCGGCGGCGGCGTTCGTAACTCTCCCTTGGCCCCCTCTCCCCCGACGCCCCGGGGGGGAGGGGGTCCTTGCTTTGCGGAGACGAGCTCTCTCGGCGTGTGTTGGCGGCGCCAGCCCTGCGCGCCAATCGCGAGACGACGGAAGGCGGGCATCGCGAGCGCTACGGGTCCGCGGGAGGACCGAGATGCTGGCTGACCTGAAGACCCGTCTGGCCGACCTCGAGCGCGCCGCGCAATCGGCCGAGGGACGCGACGACGACCTCGCCGGGATGGTCGCGGAGATTCACTACCATCACTGAGACGTCGATAGATGTGCACATCGAAAGTGGTCCGCAACATGCGGGCCACCTTCAGCTTGGCGTTCTGCCGCTGGAGACGCCGAGAATCGAGGCTCTGCCCGTGACGCTTCGCGTCAGGCTGCTGCTCCGTTTGCCGGGGATGATGGAGTACGTCGGTCTGGAGGCACTCCCTGAACCCATGCCGGGCATCTCGACGGCAAGCCCGTGACGAAGCTGAAGGACCTGAAGAAGCGCCTCTTGGAGGATCCCTATCCGGTTGCCCGCAGCACGGCAATCAGGATGGCGGTCTGGATGCTGGCGATGGCCAGAAGCGCGCCGATGATGCGCCATGCAATTCGGGCTTCCAGCGCGCTCAACCGGGCGTCGAGATCCGCCTTCGTGGCGAGGGTGTCGGTGTCGCGTTCGGCTGCCTGCCGGACGGCGGCGGTGATCGCGTCGGCGTGCTCGGGCGGGATGCCGGCGTCAGTGAGGCTGCGGGCGATGGCGTGAGTGTCGAGCATGAGTTCAGAACCTCATCGTCGCTTCACACCATCCCCGGTCTGTCGAACCAGCTCAGGCCCGTCTCGCCCGCCGGCGCCGCCTGCACCTTCTCGATCAGCGCGCCGCACGCCAACTCCAGGATGCGGCGGTCGCTCAGCCGTTCCAGGCGTTCACCGAAAACGCTGCGCCACAGCGGGTTGTCTTCCCGATCCCTGGTCCGCGCGAGCAGCTCTTGGCGGATGGCGATCAGAAAGTTGGGATCCACACGGACGGATTTCGACTCAGCCATGCCGCAAATTGTGGCACGTCTGATTCAAGGACCGCAAGTTCGATGTATCGGGGAACATGAACATCATGCCGCTCGAGGCGGTCTTGGGTCAATACACTCGCAGCCCTCGCCAGTGCGGTGAAGCGTCCGGATGCGTGTGGACGAGAACGGAGCCTCAGGCCGTGGGCGGTCTCGGCGGCGCCGTGTTAGGCTGAAGGGGCGTGACCACGGACACGAAGTGGATCATCGGGACGGTCGTCGCCACCGGCTTGGCCATCGGCACCGTGGTGCTGACCGTGGCTGGCCTGATGCTGGTGCAGTTCGGCGCGGTCAACGCCCGGATCGACGGCGTGATCGCGCGCATCGACGACCTCAATGCCAGCATGAACGTCCGCATCGGCGACCTCGATGCCAGCATGAACGCCCGCGTCGACGACCTCAATGCCAGCGTGAACGCCCGCGTCGACGACCTCGGCGCTCGAATGGACCGCATCGAGGTCCGCCTCGATGCGATCGATGAACGGCTGCGCAACGTCGAGGTCGAGCTCGGGAAGGTCGATCAGCGCCTGCTGACCATCGAGCGCGTCGTGCTTCCCTCGGCGGCGCCTGGCAAGTAGCCGAGGTTTCAGGCGGTTCCTGCAGGCGCGCATTCCCCTCCGCGAGACGGCGGGATCCTCGGGTGGCTGCTCACCTGACCGACGATCGCCCGGCGGTGACGATAGTGGTGCCGACGCTGAGAGAGGCGCCCAACCTCGAGCCGCTGGCCGAGCGCGTGGCCGGCGCCCTGGCCGGCCGCGGCCTCGCGTGGGAGCTGCTGCTCGTCGACGACGACTCCGACGACGACACTCTCGACGTCGCCGGCCGGCTCGCCCGCCGCCTGCCGCTGCGCATCGAGGTGCGCCGCGGCGTGCGGCCCGACCTGTCGCAGGCGGTGCTGCAGGGCATCGCCCACGCCCGCCACGACCGCGTCGTGGTGATGGACGCCGACCTCTCGCACCCCCCCCAGCGCATCCCCGATCTGCTCGCCCGTCTCGACGCCGGCTGCGACATGGCGGTGGGCAGCCGCTACGCCACGGGCGCGTCGACGGCCGATGACTGGGGCTGGGCCCGCGTGCTCAACTCGCGCCTCGCCACCCTGCTCGCGGCGCCCCTGACGGCCTGCTCCGACCCCATGTCGGGCTTCTTCGCCGTCGACCGCCGGGCCCTGCCCGACCGGGCGGCCCTGCGCCCCGTCGGGTACAAGGTCGGCCTCGAGCTGATGGTGCGCGGCCGCCTGCGCGTCGGCGAGGTGCCGATTGCGTTCGACGACCGCCGCCGCGGCAAGAGCAAGCTGGGGTGGCGGCAGCGCCTCGACTACCTGCGCCACCTGGGCCGGCTCTACCTGCACGTACTCGCCCGGGCGCTGCGCCGGTCCGGGCCGCGGCCATGACGGCGAGGCGGAGGAAGCCCGCGCCGGCGGCCAGGACGGCGCGGCGGGCGGCCGCCGCCGCTCCCGCCTCGGCGCGACCCGGCGCCGGCGCCCCGGCCGTTGTCGCCGGCCCCGCCGCGAACGGGGCCGCTCCGTTCTCCTGGAGCCGCCCCGACACGGCGGCGCTGGTTGCGGCGGTGCTGGCCCCCCTCGCCCTCTACGCCGCCACCCTGCCGCGCACCGTGGGTCGCGCCCGTCAGCGGTCCGGGTCTTGTGTGCGCCCGGGTCGCTTGGTGGTGATGGCGCGCGGAGCCGTTCCGGATTCCCATACCCTCTTGTGGCCTGCGCCGGTTCGGCAGGCGTCGTGAAGTGCTTCGCGGATGCGCCTCGCGCCGAAGGCCGTGGCGCCCAGGTAGTGGCCGACGCCGCTCTCGTCGAGCCCGCGGTCGATTTCGCCGGGGGCTATTGCCGTTCGGTGGATTGCACCGCTGTTGGTGCGGCATTCGATGATGGCCTGTTCTCCTTCGGTCCAGATGGCGACGTGGCGGTACACCGCTCCGCGCAGCGCGGCGCCGGCTTGTGTGCCAAGCGTGGCGGGGTCGTCGATCTCGCCGGCGCCGAGTGCCTCTCGCTCGGCGCCCGGCGGGATCGGGCTCAGTTGGACGAGGTCGACCTCGCCAGCGTCGAACTCGATGATCCACTGCCTTTCGTGGTACGTCGCCGTCCCCCCAGGTCTCCCATCGCCTTGCGGAACGGATTCCCGGGTTCTGCGAGGTCTCGCAGGGGCACGTCGCGGCCCACGGCGAGGTCGAGGTCGAAGCTGTCGCGGTGTTTCCAGCGGGCGGCCAGGGTGGTGCCGCCGCCGAGCTGGAATCGGTACGGGCCGCCGTGCAAGCTCGCCAGCGCGGCGGCTATCGACTTGTGCACGCGGTCCCACAGGTGTCCGCCCGTCGTGGAGAGGGTCAGGGTCTCACGGCCCATCGGTTGAGCTTGTGGATTCGGGGGGCGCAGGCGAACTTGGCGCGGTGCAGTGCAGCGACGAGCTGGCGCAAGGTGTACGCGTGTTGGATCCACGCTTCGATGAGCTCGGCCGCTGTTGCCTCGGCCCCCCACATTCGGATGATGCTGGCTTGTCGGTCGGTCGGTCGCTCGGCACGCACCGCGTCGTAGAACTCGTCCGCCGTCGGGCGCCGCCTCCAGCCGGCACAGCCGCTGGCGAGTCGGCGCTGGACAGCGCGGGCGTGGCGACCGCATGGCGTGCCGGGCGCGCACAGTCGGCGGAAGTCGTCTTCGCCCGCCGGGCGGTCGCTGAAGGCGTCTGGCGGCAGCAGCATAGCCGGTCGCCTGGGGTTCCGTTCGGCTTGGCGCCGCCGGCTCTCGGTGCGGGCGTCGAAGGTGGCAAGCGTCAACATGACGATTCACGATAGCGTACCCCACGCCCTGCCCCGGCCCTTCTCCAGTCCGATCAGCGCAGACACCAGGTTGCCCGCCGCCAGCTCGTCTTCCGCCAGCCGCGCCTCGTCCAGCAGGATGGCTGAGAGGGCTCGTATGGCGACAGCTCGCCGCGGCCGCCGGCGACCAGTTCGCTCACGTCGGTCGACGCCGTCCACGACCCGCGGCCGTTGTAGATGACGACCAGCAGCGCTCCGTCCGCAAGTGGAGACGCCACACCAAGTGGCGCCGGTGCGAAGGGCGGGGGGCGCGGGCGTCGCGGTAGAAGGGTCCCGAACAGGCCTCCCCTGGGGCGCCCGCCCCGGCGTTTCGCGGCCCCCGGCCGTCCGAGCCTTCGCCGCCTCTTCCCCTATCGCGGCATATTCGATTTCATCCCCAATTCTGGGCCCCGATTCACCCACCCGGCTCCTCCCGGGAGGCGAAAGTATAACTCCCTTTCTGTCAGCTACTTGGCTGACTTCAGACGAAAGTTCCGCTGGGCGTAATCTGGCGCTGCAGCTTCCATGCGAGCAGTTTCCGTTGCTCGCAACCCCTTGACGGCAACGGACATGCGGTGACCCCCGGATCGGGCGTCACCCACTCCGTGCACAATTCGCCGCTCGCGGCGGGAGGCCCGAGACAGATGCGAGGCGGGAGTCGACACCGGGGGGAGGCAGGGGGCGGATGGAGTGGTTTCCCCCCGCTGCTGGCGACAGACGGACGGATTCACAAGGGAGATTGCGACATGCGGACAGGAGCGATTTTCGCGAGAGGCAGTTGCAGGGCGTTGAAGTGGATGGCGCTGTTCGGCGTGGTGTTCGCGCTGGGGGCTGGTCAGGCCTTCGCACAGCCGACGCTTAGCACGACCGCCACTGACCATACGTTCGAGCCGGGCACCAAGAACATCACAATCACCGCGAGCGAGTTGGTGGACGGCTCACCCCCCGCCTCGGCCTTCACGGTGATGGTCACCCCATCGGGCGGCACCGCCAAGAAGAACGAGGTCACGGCTGTCGGTGGGATCGCCGATGGGAAGTTCAGCCTCACGATCGAGCTCATGGTGACGACAGACATCGCGAGCGGTAGCACCGTCACTCTCTCGTACACCCCGGACGCGCCGGCGACTGCAACCAATCAGGTCAGAAACACAGCCGACCAGGTTTTGGCCGCCATCGCCGCCGCCGACGCAATCGCAGTCGGCGAGGCTGATCAGGTGCCGGAGTTCGCGGACGTGGACGACATGGAGCTGACCTTGGGCGAAGTGATCAACGAGGCTCTGCCTGCGGCGACCCGCGGCAACCAGCCCTTCACCTATACGCTGAACCTCACCGCCGTTACGGGTACGCCTACTGGTACTACTGTGGACACGGGTGCGATCAACGCCGACCCCCCCGCCGCCAATGCCGACCACGGATTTCGCTTCGTGGGCGGTCCCACCCCTACGCTCCTTGGACGCGCGGGGGTGATTGGCGAGTACACCCTCACGTACTCGGTTGCGGACTCCAGCACCGTCGGCACCGCGCAGACCATTCCCCAGACCTTCAAGATCACGGTGAGCGCCGAGGCGCCGCCGGCCGTGGTCGACAAAATGGGTCAGATCACCGAGTTCGAGGTGGTCGGCGGCAGCGTCTCCGAGAAGACGATCGCGGGGACCAAGCGGTACCACGTGCCGGAGGGCGCGCAGGATGTCGAGCTCTCGGTGACGGTGCAGTGGCTGCATTCGGAGATCGCCGCCATCGGATACAACACCACGCAGACCATCGAAGTCGAGATCATGTCGGACCGGATGATGATGTTGCCGAACTGGCTCTCCTGGATCGACGAGGAAGGCGACGTGCACTTCCCCCGTTCGGGGACGTTCGGCCGGCTGATGGGTGCTGTCACGGTCAGGACTCCCAGGATCACCGAAGTGCCCGCGGGCGAGCGTGGCAGCACGCGTCATGTCAAGGCGAAGACCGGCAAGCTCGCCCTCCTGATACTCCATGACAACCACGAGGCGGAGAACGACGCGTTCTACATCATGGCCACGGGCGGCGACGTCGATCTGGACGCCACTGCCGCGCAGAACAAGATCACGCCCGAGGTGGTCATCGAGGACGACGAGGAGCAGAAGGTCACGGTGAAGATGGGAACGCGCACGTCGTCCACCGTCTACGAGGGCGACAGCGGCGACGATCTGCCTCAATTCACCGTCGCGGCGTCTCCGGCGAGAGTCGACCTCCCGCTCGAAGTCCGGCTGGACATGGTCGATCTGGCGGGGGCGACGGTGAGTTCGGCCGAGATCTCCGTGAGCAAGAGCTCGATGACGTTGAACGACGGCACCACCGGCAACAGCGACACGGTGACCGTTCACCTGCCGGCGAGCGACGGCAACCGGGTGGACGACGACTACGCGCTGGAAGCCTCGGTGAACGTGTACTCGGTGGCGTCGGGAGGGTATGAGACGATACCGGTGGCCTCCCATCCCATCAAGGTGGTGGACCGTCACAAGCTCCCCACGCTCATGGTGAGCCCGTCGACCGCCACCGTGAAGGAAGGCGGAGAGGTCGAGCTGACGCTGACGATCAACCGCAATCCCGCCAACACCACGGTCAGCAGCACCGAGAAGCTGCAGTACACGCAAGAGGAAGTCACCGTCATGTTGTCGATGGGCGCCGGCAGCACCGCCGGCATGTCGGACTACTCGATCATGACCAACCCCGTCACGTTCCCCAAGCGCGAGAGGGGGTCCTACACGGCCTCGATGCCGGTCACGGTCGAGGCGATGGCCGACGACGAGCTCGACGACATGGAGATGCTGGTGCTCGACGCCATGGTGGCGGGCTCGGTTGCGGCGAACGGCACCGACAAGGCCACGCATGCCGGGGTCTCGACGCTGACGATCGAGGAAGGCACGATGAAGTACGTCTGGGCGAAGACCCAGGAGGAGGTCGAGGCCGCCATCTACGCCGCGAAGGAGGCCGGGGCGGGCGACGACATGACGTTCACGGCGGGCGAGATGATCGAGGTCATGGGCAGCGCCCTGTTCAGCGCGGCCGAGGGGGTCACCCTCAGCTACACGGCCGAGTCGGACATGAGCGACGTGGCCTCGGTGTCGGTCAGCGGCGGTACCGTGATGGTGACGGCGGCGGGCGAGGGCATGGCCCACATCACCATCACCGCCCACGCGAGCATGCCGTCGGGTGCGATGGTCGTCGACCAGACCGACCCGCGCGAGGCCAGCGTCAAGTTCCCCGTCGAGGTGGGCCTCGAGGCGCTCAGCATCATGCTGTCGGGCCCCGAGGACATGAACCTCGCCGAGGGCATGTCGGCGATGGTGACGGCGACGGCGAACCGGGCGGTCAGCGCCGACACGATGGTGATGCTCATGCGTGACCGCTCGATGAGCAGCGCCGGCGACGACGACTTCATGGCCGAGGCCATCACCATCAAGGCCGGAGAGATGATGGGCTCGACCATGGTCATGGCGGTCGAGGACAACATGGCCGAGGACATGGAAGAGCTGGTGCTCTACGGCATGACCGAGGGCATGGCCGGCGAGGTGACGGGCGAGGTCAAGCTCTACATCTGGGACGCCGCTGTCCCGGCCCTGCCGATCATCGCGCAGCTCCTGCTGGCGGCCTTCCTGGCCATCGGCGGATACCGCCGGTACCTGAGGCGGTAGCGTTCGGCGTCGGCGTTTCGTAATCCTCCCTACCCCCTCTCCCCCGAACGCCCCGGGGGGGAGGGGGCTTTTTTTCCGGCGATGGGGAGTCGGCGCGTGAGACCCGGGAGTTTCCGAATGACACGTCGTGATTCGAGCACGTGGGATCGGCCTCACCGCATGGCGGGTGCGTCAGGAACGGTGCTGTTGGCCATGATGCTGGCGGGTTGTCCGCCTCCTCCGCCTCCGCCCGTGACGCTGCCGCCCGGTCCGTGCGATATCAATGTTGGGCGCCTGCCGAACGACAGCGAATGGCTCGACCGGATGAGCGTCGAGCTGCCCCAGGATCAGCCGCCGTTCTCCGTCAGCCTGGTGCCGACCGTGCCGGTGCCGATTCGGCTCGACACCATGCTCGGGTTCCGCCTGTCGTCGAGCACCGCCGGCTACGGAAGCCTCTACGTGATCGACCCGATGTACCGGGTGCAGGTGCTCGCGGAGAACCTGCCGGTGGCCGCGGGGAGCCTGGAGTACCCGTCGTCGCAAGGGTTCACGCTGCGGGCCGCGCAGCCGGTCGGCTTCAACCGCGCGATCATGCTCGTCACGCGGCAGCCGTTCCGCGGATTCGCGGGCGACGCGACCGTCACGACCCCGGTGGAGCTGGCCATCGACGGCCGCAACTTCGTGAGGCAACTGAACGGCGCCACGTCGGTGCTGCCGCGACTGTCGTGGGCGGCCGACGAGGTCTGTCTGCGGGTCGTGGGCTGACGGCGCGCAGTGGAAGAACGGGGAGGCAGGGTGGTGGCAGGAACGAACATGGGCGGCAGCTTCAGCGCGGGTTGGGCCGGGGCGGTGGTCATCGCCATGGTGGGCGCGGCGCTGGGTGTCATGCCGGAACCGGCGGCCGGTCAGCTCCAGGCCCCTCGGTCGGGCCTGCGCGGCAACCCCGAGAGGCCGTTCTCGGTCAGCCTCGTGGCCGATGCGCCGGTGCCGATCAGGGTGGGAGCGCGGTTTCGTCTTCGGCTGTCGTCGGGCAGTGCCGGCTACGCGAACCTCTACGTGCTCGACCCGGCGTACTCGGTGCGCGTGCTCGCCGAGAACCTGCCGGTGGCGGCCGGGAGCCTGGGCTTTCGGGACGATCTCGTGCTCGTGGCCGAGCAGCCGGTCGGATTCAACACCGTGATTCTGCTCGTCACGCGGCAGCCGTTCAACGGGTTTGCCGGCAACGCCACGCTGGCCAACCCGGTCAGCCTGGCCCTTGGATCGAGGCAGTTCGTGTCGCAACTGAACCGCGCCACGCGCGCGCTGCCGGCTCAATCCTGGGCCGTGGCCGAGTTCTCGATTCGGGTCGTCGGGTAGCCGACGGTCGGCACGGACCACGTGGATGCCGGTGAGAAAGGTACGGAACCCGGAGGAACCGGGACCGGATGCCGGGGTAGTCGACGTATCGGCGTGACCGAGCCGGCGCGCCAGACCGGTGTGCGTCGGAGCGGGAGGGCGAGGCTTGTGCTCTCCAGCCTGCGCGTTGCGATTGGGCAGCGCGCAGGTCTGTAGTCGTACGGATGATTGGAGGATCCGACCATGAAGTTCAGATTCCCAAGTGCCTTGCTGCTGGCGGGGTCGGTGCTGCTCGCCGGTGGCGTGACGGCCGGGGCGGCGGGCCAGGACGAGTCGTTCACGCGGTCCCTGACCGTCGAACAGACGACCATCTACGACGCCGGTTCCGCGTCCCTCGCGGACGTCACGACGTCGGGCGGCGACGGGTTGAGGGTCGTTGCGTGGGTCGATCGCGCCGACTATACGTACGCGACCGGCGAACCCGTGCGGATCTACGTGGAGACGAACCGGGACGCCTACGTGACCGTGCTCAACGTCGATCCGGCCGGCCGGACCACTCAGCTGTTCCCGAATCCCTATCAGCCGAACAACTTCGTTCGGGCCAATCGGGCGATGGAGGTTCCCGACCCGGCGTCGCGGTCGCGCATCGTCGTGACCGGCAACGTCGGCGACGAGCTCCTCAAGGTGGTGGCTTCGACCAATCCGGTCTCACTGTTCGAAGCGCAGCAGTTGAACGATGCCGGGCCCTTTCGGGTCGTGCGGACGCAGGCGCGACGGACGGCGCGCAGCCTCTCGGTGGTCATGGACGGTCAACAGCCGGCCGGCGGCGGCGCCACGACCGCGTCATCCGGCTTGACCCCGGTCTCGACCGGCGGCGGCACCACGTGGGCCGTGTGCCACCAGAAGATCAAGACGTTCGCCGCGACCACCCTGGCGTCGCGGACGCGCAGCCTGGAGGTACGCACCGACGACAGCGGAGGCTCGGTCCGCTGCGAAGAGTGACGACGTGCCGACCTCAGGAGAGTGGTCATGACCCGAGGGGTTCGGAGGCGCGGGTGGTGCGTGGCCGCGGCGCTCGGCGCCTTGCTCGTCGCGGCGGCGGCCGAGTCGGGACAGGAGACGCCGGGCCGACGGTTGGCGCTCGTCGTGGGCAACGACGCGTACACGGACCAGGTGGTGCTTCGGAACGCCGTGAACGACGCGCGGGCGGTAACGGCGGCGCTCCGCGACGTGGGCTTCGCGGTCGAGACGGTGGAGAACGTGACGCGGGCCCGCTTCGCGGAGTCCCTGGGCGACTTCGCGAGGGGGCTGCGGCCCGACGACGTGGCGCTGTTCTACTTCGCGGGGCACGGACTGCAGGTCGACGGGGTGAACTACCTGATCCCGACGGACTACGCGGGGCAGTCGGCGGCGGACCTGCGTCTGAGCGCCCTGCGTGCGACGGACGTGGAGGACCTGCTGAGTCGGGCGCGGGTGGCGATGCTGATGCTCGACGCGTGCCGGAACAACCCGTACGGGGGGGGCACGCGCGGCGGAGACGGCCTGGCGCCGATGACGCCGCGGGGCACGTTGATCGCGTACGCGGCCGGCGCGGGAGAGTTCGCGAGCGACGCGGCTCCCGGTGCGGCGAATGGTCTGTTCACGTCGGAGTTCGTCGAGGCGCTGAAGGTGCCCGGGCTGGAGGCGTACGCGCTGTTCCAGCGGGTTCGTCGGAGGGTGACCGCGGCCTCCAACCAGGAGCAGCGTCCGGCGGTGTACTCCGATCTCGACTACCCGTTCGTGTTTCGGCCCGCCCCCCCCGCGGCGACCGAGGTCGGGGGCGCGGGCGACGAGTCGGTGGTGTTGCGCCGGCAGGATACGGTCTTCTGGGAGTCGATTCGCGACAGCCGGAATCCGTCGGACTTCGAGGCCTACCTGGAGACGTTTCCGAACGGGACGTTCTCCGCGCTGGCCGGGAACCGGCTGGCGGCGCTGCGCCGGAGCGCCGGCGCGCCGCCGTCGGTAGAGCCGCTTCGCGACCCGCCGGCCCGGGATCGACCGCGGCCGCTGGAGCCTCGAACCGTCTTCAGGGACTGCGACGAGTGCCCCGAGATGGTGGTGCAGCCCGGGGGCGTTCTCGCGCTCGGCCGGCACGAGGTGACGGTGGGCGAGTATCTCGCGTTCGCGTCGGCGACCGGCGCCGGTGAGCGCGACTGTTCCGGCGGCGGTTCGTGGCGGGACCCCGGCTTTCCGCAGACCGACCGGCACCCGGTGACGTGCGTCAGCTGGTACGACGCGGTGGGGTATGCGTCGTGGCTGAGCCGCACGACGGGCGCGACGTATCGGCTGCCGACGTCGGCGGAGTGGGAGCGGGCGGCCGCGGGGTCCCGGCCGGGATGTTACGAACACGCGACGGGGCGCCGTGGAACCTGCCCGGTTGGCTCCACCGGCGCCAACCCGGCGGGTCTGTCGGACATGGTCGGGAACCTGTACGAGTGGACGGCCGACTGCGTGGCGGGCGACTGCGGTCGCCGCATGTTGCGCGGCGGCTCCTGGCAAGACTACGCCGCGATTCTCCGGCCCGGCGCACGCTCGCCCTACCGTGCCGGCTTTCGGGTCGCCCTCGTCGGCTTTCGGGTCGCGAGGACGCTCGAGTAGCTCTCGATCCTCCGTCTCGCCGAATCCGGGGGGGCGCGGAGTCCCCCCCAGGAGCTCGGTCTCCGGACTGGCGAGGGAGGCGGCCGGACCCGCGGCTCTCTCCCGATGGCGTCCACGGCGCCGCCGGCGCACAACCCGTCGCTGGCGGCGACACCCTTGACCCTCTCGACGGTCGCCCGAGAGCACACCATTCTGTAAGGGTCGGCGAATGGCAGGACTCAAGAACGTCTGCGCGGTTGCATGCGCCGCGTGCGCCCTGTTGGTGTGGCCGTCGGCCGTAGAGACGGCGGCCGCCCAGAACCCCGGCTTGCGGATTGTCGTGCTCGCGGGGGAAGAGGGCGAGAACGTCATCGAGCAGGCGGCGGAGATCCCGACGCTGGTGGAGGTTCGCGACCGGAACGACCAACCGGTGTCCGGAGCGCCGTTGCTGTTCCGGCTGGGAGAGGGCGGCAGGGCCACGCTGAACGAAGGGCTGCAGGAGGTGGCGCTGACCACGAACGCGCTGGGGCAGGCGGCGGTGATGGTGAACCCTGTCGCGATCGGGCGGGTCGAGCTCTCGGTCACGGTGACGTTCGCGGGCGGGACGGCGACAGCGACGATTGCTCAGACCAACTTTGCGACGGCCGCGGACGCGGCGGCGGGAGTGGCGGTGGACGATGAGGAGGCGGACGCCGCGGCAGTGGCGGTAGCGGCGGATGAACCGGACCCTGCAGCCGCCGTCGAGGCGGCCGACACCGGTGCCGTCGGGGAAGGGCCGGAGGCGGTGGCGCGGCCGGGGCCGGGCAGCGGCGGCGGGCTCGGGGCCGGAGCGATTGCGGGCCTCGCGGGGGCGGGGGCGGCGGTGGGCGTGGGTCTGGCGGTCGCCGCCGGCGGCGATTCGGCGCCGCCCGTCCTGCCCGCGCCGCCGGCCAGCGCGCCCTCGGCGCCGTCGCCGCCGACGTTGACGGCTGGCGATCGGCAGTTGACGGTGACTTGGAGCGCGCCGGCGGCCAACGGGGCGGCGATAAACGACTACGACGTGCGGTATCGGCCCTCCGGCGGCAACTGGTCGGAGCTCGACGGGCAGTTCCTCGACAGGCGCGCGACGATCACGGGTCTGACGAACGGGACGTCGTACGAGGTGCAGGTGGGGGCCGCGAACTCCGTGGGTTACGGGCCGTGGTCTGCGAGCGCGACCGGCACGCCGGCCGCGGCGCCGTCGAGGCCGGCGGCTCCGACGCTGACACCGGGCGACGGCCGGTTGGACGTGAGTTGGCGCGCGCCGGCCGCCAACGGAGCGGCGATAGACGACTACGACGTGCGGTATCGGCCCTCCGGCGGCAGCTGGTCGGAGCTCGACGGGCAGTTCCTCGACAGGCGCGCGACGATCACGGGACTGACGAACGGCACATCGTACGAAGTGCAGGTTCGGGCAGGGAACGCCGCGGGCAAGGGAGCGTGGTCTGCGGGCGCGACCGGCACGCCGGCCGGGGCGCCGTCGGCGCCGCCGGCCCCGACGCTGACGGTGGGCAACGGCCAGTTGGGGGTGAGTTGGAGTGCGCCGGCGACCGGCGCGCCGATCATCGATTACGACGTGCGGTACCGGCCGGTGGACGGCGACTGGACGGAGATTCGCGGCCGCACGGCGAAGAGCGTGTTGATCACGGGCCTGACGAACGGCACCACCTACGAGGTCCAGGTGAGGGCCCGGAACTCCATTGGCCGCGGCCCCTGGTCGGCGAGCGCGCAGGGTGCGCCGATGGCGGCGGGGTCGGTGTCGGCGCCCTCGAGGCCGGCCG
Organism: Vicinamibacterales bacterium; assembly: GCA_965207675.1. Classification (GTDB taxonomy): domain Bacteria; phylum Acidobacteriota; class Vicinamibacteria; order Vicinamibacterales; family UBA8438; genus JAJEEA01. The sequence continues at coordinate 511,515 of CBDBMY010000007.1, read as the reverse complement.
CTCCCACGGTGACGCCGGGGGACGGCGAGTTGGAGGTGAGCTGGGTTGCGCCGCCGGACAACGGCGCGCCGATCGAGTACTACGAAATCCGCGCTCGGCGCGACGGCGGGCCGTGGTGGCAGCCGGACGAGAAGTTCACCACGACGAGCGTGACCATCACCGGCGCGACGAACGGGTCGACGTACGACGTTCAGGTTCGCGCATGGAACTCGGTTGGCGCGAGCGATTGGTCGCCGAGCGGGCGGGGCACACCGATGGCGGCGGGTGGCGACGATCGGGCGGTGCTAGTCGAGTTCTACAACGCCACGAACGGTCCGAACTGGACCGACAACACGAACTGGAATACCGGCGCACCGCTCAACCAGTGGTACGGTGTAGTCATAGATGCGAACGGTCGTGTGACACATCTGGATCTAAGGACCAACCGGTTGACCGGGACCATACCGTCCAGTCTGGATAGACTCACGAAACTGAGACGCTTGGATTTAGGGAGTAACCGGGTGTACTCCTCGGATCTCTGGAACCAGTTGACGGGGACAATACCGCCCACCTTGGGCGACCTTGCCAATCTGGAGGACTTGTCCCTCGACTCCAACCGGTTGACCGGCACGATCCCGTCCACCTTGGGCGACCTCACGAAGCTGAGGCGGTTGTCCCTCGACTCCAACCGGTTGACGGGCGCGATTCCGTCCACCCTGGCCAACCTCACAAATCTGCAGGACTTGTGGCTCAACTATAACCACTTGACCGGGTCGATTCCGTCCTTCGTGGGCAACTTTATCAATCTGGAGGACTTGTATCTCGATGGAAACCAGCTGACCGGGTCGATTCCGTCTTCCCTCGGCAACCTCACGAATCTGAGGCGCTTGGGTCTCAGCGATAACGAGTTGACCGGTGGGATTCCGTCCTCCCTGGCCAACCTCACGAACCTGCGGCACTTGCGGTTCGATTTCAATCAGTTGACCGGGTCGATTCCGCCCTCCCTGGGTAGCCTTACGAATCTGGAGAGCTTTGCGCTCCGCCACAACCGGCTGAGCGGATCGATCCCGACTGCGTTGTGCAAGTTCGAGGGGGAAATCAACCCGCAGCAAGACGACGTGTACCTCCCGTGCGAGGGGTCGGCGGCGACCGTCACGGGTCTAGCCGGGCTCTCGGTTGGTGATGCCGACGCCGAGGAGAACGTCGACGACACGATCGACTTCACGGTGACCTTGGATCGGCCGGCGAGCGGCACGGTCAGCGTGGACTACGCCACCGCGGACGGTAGCGCACAGGCGGGCGCGGACTACGTGGCCGAGAGCGGCACGCTGACGTTCGCGCCGGGCGAGCGGTCGCAGACGGTCCGGGTCGCGTTGCTGGACGACACGCACGACGAGGGCGAGGAGACCTTCACCCTGGCGCTGTCGAACGCCTCGGGCGGGGTGATCGTGGACGGGCAGGCGACCGGGCGGATCAAGAACCACGATCCCGTGCCGCGGGCGCTGCTGGCCCGGTTCGGCCGGACGGCGGCGGTGCACGTGGTCGAGCAGGTGGAGGAGCGGCTGCAGGCGCCGCGGGAGCCGGGGGTCGAGGGGCGGTTCGCCGGTCAGGAGCTGCGGCCGGGCATGGAGCGCGACCTGGCCGTGAGCCTGCTCGGCCGCGCGGCGGGGCCGGCCGGCGCGGCTTCGGGGCTCGGCGCGCCGGCGGGTCCGATGGGACCCGGGGTCGGGCGGATGGCCCCGGTGGGACCGGGCGGCGCGCCGATGGGCGGCGCCGGCCTGCTCGACATGGGCGGGGCCGGCGGTCTGACGGCGCCGGGGGTCGGACAGATGGGCCCGGCCGGACCGGGCAACGGGCTGATCGGGGGTGGCGGCGCGTTCGACATGGGCGGCGGACACCTGCTGAGCGGCTCGGCGTTGGCGCTGAACCGTGAGACGCGCGGGGGCGGCGTGCTGTCGTTCTGGAGCCGGGGCGCGCAGTCGAGCTTCATGGGCCGGGAGGGCGCGCTGGCCCTCGACGGCGACGTGCGGACGACGATGTTCGGGGCCGACTATGCGAAGGGGCCGGTCGTGGTGGGCCTGTCGCTGGCCAACAGCCGGGGCTTGGGCAGCTACGCGGGGGTCGGCGGCGGCCGGATGGCGACGTCGGTGACGGGCCTCTATCCGTGGCTGGGCTACCGGGTGACGGATCGCGTGACGGTGTGGGGCGTGACCGGCTACGGGGCGGGCGGGATGATGCTGACGCCGGGCGGCGGGCCGACGCTGGAGAGCGGGTTGTCGATGGCGATGGCCGCGGGCGGGACGCGGGGCGAGCTGATCGGCGGCGGCTCGGGCGGCTTCGGCCTGGCGTTCAAGGCCGATGCGTTGTGGGTGGGCACGAGCGTCGACGGCGTGGACGGGCCGTCGGGCCGTCTGGCCGCGACAGGGACGGCGGTGACCCGGTTCCGGACCGGGCTGGAGGGCTCGCGCGAGTTCATCCTGGCCGGGAGACTCTCGCTCCGGCCCAGCGCCGAGGTCGGCCTGCGGCACGACGGCGGGGACGCCGAGACGGGCGCCGGCGTCGACGTGGGCGGCGGGCTGATCGTCGCCGACCCGGCGACGGGCCTGGCGCTCGACGTGCGGTTGCGGACGCTGGTGCTGCACCAGGCCGACGGGTTCCGCGAACGCGGCATGGCGCTGTCGCTGAGCTATGACCCGACGCCGTCGACGCCGCTGGGCTTCATGGCGCGGGTGGCGCCGTCGTGGGGCGGCGAGGCGGCGGGCGGGGCCGAGGCGCTGTGGGGCCGCGAGACGATGGCGGGGCTGGCTGACGGCGGCCTCGCCTCGGGGAACCGCCTCGACACGGAGATCGGCTACGGCCTGCCGGTGGGGAGCCGCTTCGTGGGCACTCCGCGAGTCGGCTTCGCGGCCACGGCCTACGGACGAGACTACCGCATGGGCTACGGGCTGACCCTGCTCGAGCGCCAGACCCTGCACCTGGAGCTCGGCGTCGACGCCCGCCGCCGGGAGAGCCCGATGCAGGAGGGCGCCGACCATGGCTTCCTCGGTCGGGCCAGGCTGGGCTGGTAGCGACGGCGCCGGTGAAGGAGACTGTCATGATGCTGTCGAGACTCGTTGCAGCCGCGGTGGCGCTCATCGTCGCGGGATTGACGGACGCCGCGTCGGCCCAGGACCGCGTGCGGCGGTCGATAGAGGGCCCCGTGACCCGGGAGGCGGTGACGCGTTCCCTGGCCGTCGTGCCGGACAATGCCGGAGGCCCGGACGGGCCGTCGGAAGTGAGTCTCATGCTCCGCATCGAGTTCGAGTTCGACTCGGCCGAGCTGACCGGCCGTGCACAGCAGAGCCTCGACGACGTGGCGTCGGCCCTCAACGACCCGCAATTGGCCTTTGCGCAGGTGACGCTGGAGGGGCATACCGACGCGACCGGCTCGCCGGGGTACAACCTGCGACTGTCGCAGCGGCGCGCCGAGGCGGTGGTGGCGTACCTGGTGCGGCGCGGTGTCGCGGGCGGGCGGCTGCAGGCGGCCGGGTTCGGGGAGGATCGCCTGCTTGCGGCGTACGCGCCGACCGACGACCGGCAGCGCCGCGTGGAGATCGTACGGACGTTCTGACGTGCGCCGGCGCCGACCGGACCGACGACGTGCTGCACTCCGTGGGTGAACCGCACCGTTGTCGCAAACGGGCCGGGACCCCGGGCGCCGCGGGTGTGCGGGAGGAGCCGAGATGCTGGCTGACCTGAAGACCCGGCTTGCCGACCTCGAGCGCGCCGCGCAGGCAGCCGAGGGCCGCGACGACGACCTCGCCGGGATGGTGGCGGGGCTGAACCGGGCCTTCGGGGCCCTGTGCCGGGTGCTGGAAGAGGAGCGCCCAGGCACCGCGGCACGGCTGCTCGCGGCGATCGAGGAGGCCGAGGCCGACCCGGTCGAGAGCTACCGCGAGCGCGTGACCGGGACGATGCGGTCGATGCTCGGGTGCATTCAGGAGTTCCTGGTGGGCATCGGCAAGTTCACGAGCCCGAGAATCGCCAGGGGCAGATGGTGATGCGGTCTCCCGGCGGCGGGCCCGGCCCCCCGCCCGCGTAATCTCGCAGCGGCCACGTTGCTCGGACGGTGCTGAACATCGTCACGCCGTCCGGCGACCACCCCGAGCCGCAGCAACGACCGGTTCAGTTCACCACCCGCGCCCGCGTGCGCGGCCCTCCCCGGTAGTCTCCAGCCGCCTGCGCATCGGCGCCACGGACGGCGGCGACCGTGACTGCCGGGGGATGGTGGAGGACCGCAGGCGATAACCGGAGGACAGCGATGCCGGCAGAGGCCAAGACCAGAAGACACCGGTGGGACGGCGTCGAAGTGACGCTGCGCTTCAGGCCCGAAGAGCGATTGATCGAGGCCGAGTACCGGGAGGCTCGCGGGCGCGTGAGCGTCCGGGACGGCCGGCTCCCGTACGATGTCTGGATCGGTTCCGGCAACGAGACCGAGCTGATGGAGAGCTACGCCGTGCCGGGTCCCGCCTTCGAGCGCCTGCTCACCGCCGTGGTCGACCTCGGCCGTCGCAAGGCGGCCGGCGAGGAGGCCCTGAACGAGGCCTGGGAGCTGCTCTGTCAGTCCGTCAAGTCGGGGAAGCGCGGGCCGGACGACCGATGAGCCGCCGCGAGCTCGACTGGCGGCGAGCGGGTCCATTCTGCCGATGGCTCACGAGCCCGAGGATTTGGAGGTCGTCTCGCCGCTTCCTTTTCAGTCGCCCGGCCGGCCTTCATCGAGAACGCGGGCGATCAGATCGGCCGCCGTCGCGCATTCGATGATCCAGTCGCCGACCTGTGCGAGGCGGTCGGGGTCGGTGACGCCGGCCAGCGCCGCCGTCAGCCGCTCTGACGTGTCGGCGCCGAACTTGCGGGCAGCCTGGCGGCACAACAGCGCCCGTTCCTCGTTGCGGCCCTGCTCGATGCCCTGGACACGGCCCTGCTCGATGCCCTGGACACGGCCCTGCTCGATGCCCTGGACACGGCCCTGCTCGACGCCCTGGATGCGGCCGCGCTCCACCCATCCCTGGACGGTTTCTTCCAGCATCGTGTACGTCTCCTTCAACTGCTCCAGCGGCCCGAGAGCCTCGTCGGGCAACCGCTCCGCCAGTCCCACCACCTGATTGATCCACGTCGCGAACGCCCGCCTCAACTCCTCGTCCTCCTCCCCTTCCAGGAGGTCGATCAGCGCCTTGAACGGACCCTGCAACCGCGCCGCCCCCCACGCCGGGTCCCGCCCCTTCTCCAGCCCGATCAGCGCAGACACCAGATTGCCCGCCGGCAGCTCGTGGTCCGCCAAGCGCGACTCGTCGAGCAGGAAGTACCGCTGCGAGGGCTGGTACGGCGACAGCTCACCGCGGCCGCCGGCCACCAGCTCGTTCACGTCGATCGACGCCGTCCACGACCCGCGGCCGTTGTAGATGACGACCGGCAGCACCGGCGGCAGCGCACCGGGGTCCCGCAGGGCGCCGTCGGCCACCAGCCGCTGGTAGAGCAACGCCGTATACGCCAGCATGCGCACGGCCATGGCGCGGTCCACCGTGGACTGGAACTCCAGCAGCAGCAACAGATACAGCCATCGCTCGCCGGAGAAGCGGAGGCGCCACACCAGGTCCCCGTGCCGCTGCTGCAGGTCGCGGCTCACGTAGCTGGCGGGCACCGGCTCCAGGGTGCCGAAGTCGAGGCTCCCGCTCCAGCCGCGGGCCGCGAAGCCCTCGAGCAGGTCGCGGACCATGCGCGGACGGGCAAAAAGCTGCTTGTAGGCAGGGTCGTGCATCGCGTTCGCATCGCCTCGCTCTCGTCTCGGCCCGGCGTCCACCGCCGTCGAAGTCCTCATCGTAGCAGATACGTCTCGCGGGCCGAGGCGGCGCTGGCGCCGGTGCGGGGGGCACGGGCGTCGCGGCAGAAGGTTCCGGGCCGCCCGGGTCGCCTGCCCCCGCGCTTCGCGGCCCGGTCGCCGCCGCCTTCGCCGCCTCTTCCCCTATCGCGGCATATTCGATTTCATCCCCAATTCTGGGCCCCGATTCACCCATCCGGGCTCCTCCGGGAAGCGAAAGTGCAACTCCCGCTTTATCAGCTATTTGGCGGACTTCAGACGAAGGTTCCGCAGCGCGCAATCTGGCCGTGCAGCTTCCATGCGAGCAGTTTCCGTTGCTCGCAACCCCTTGACAGCAACGGACATGCGGTGACCCCCGGAGGCGGCGTCACCCACTCCGTGCCCAATTCGCCGCTCGTGGCGGGAGGCCCGAGACAGATGCGGAGCGGTAGTCGACACCGGGGGGAGGCAGGGGGCGGATGGAGTGGTTTCCCCCCGCTGCTGGCGACAGACGGACGGATTCACAAGGGAGATTGCGACATGCGGACAGGAGCGATTTTCGCGAGAGGCAGTTGCCGGGCGCTGAAGTGGATGGCGCTGGTGGGGGTGGTGTTCTCGTTGGGGGCTGGGCAGGCCGTCGCGCAGGGGGTTTATCTGGATCCCGACTACAGCTCGAACGGCATCATGGTCACCGGCCTCGAGTACCCACCGGGGGGTACCAGAAAGACGGTGGCCGAGGAGGGCTCCACCACGATTGGCGTGTCCATGCGGGCGACTGTCCTTCCGTCGACTGCCACAGCGACGACGGTGACAGTTACGGTGGCCCTCAGTGCGATCCCCGCAGCGGCTGCCGACGATGTTACCACCGCCCGCGAGGAGGGCGATGCCATCCTCAACCCGGGGACGGGCCAGATAGTGCTCACATTTCCAGCAAATACCAACAACGAGACTCCGATGCGGGGGGTGATGCGCTCGGGCAGCGTCGTTCTCCAGACGGCCCACGACGATGACGCAGAGAACGAAGACTTGATGGTGAGCTTCACCATCACGGATTCCTTCACGGACGCCGAGGGCGGCGATGTGGATGCACCTATTGAAACCTCGAGGAATGTCCGCATCGCCGACAACGAAACTCAGACATACGTTCTCACGGCGGTTCCGGGGAAAGCGCTCGTAGAGGGCGGAACTGTCGACGCGACCCTCAGGGCGGTGCCACCGCACGAGGACCTGTCGAGGAGCTTCACGTTGCATGTCGACAATGCGCTCTACGTGCTCCAGCAGGTCGTGGCCGGCACCGCTTCGGACTTGAGCACCATCGAGCTCGGTAATGCCGATATTACCGACACCGCCACGGCGACGGTCAACAGCGCAACCATACGTCTCCAGGCGCCCGCCAACGACAAGAACCGGGTAGAGGACACCGTCACGGTGACCGTGGCGTCGTTGCCGAAAGGCACGCTGGGCGGAAAGGTCGAGGGCTCGTTGGAGTTCAAGGCCGCGGACATTCACGTGTTGCCGATGATCACGGCGATCGTGACCGACAAGGACGGGGAAGCCATCAGCCCCGCACCCGCGTCGGTAAACGAGGGCGAGGACGTCTATCTGACTGTGACCGCCCAGCGGCCCGAGCCGGCGGCAGGGCAGGTTGCCGTGTCCGGCGAGAAGCTCACCGTCACGTTGGAGCCGACCGGCTCGGCTGGCGCGGGGGACTTCAGATTCGTGTCGGCGCACCCGTTCACCATCGACGCGGCGCCGCAGTTCGGCGAGAAGTCGAAGTCGAAGACGAAGTTCAAGATCGAGATCCTCGACGACCCGGATGTCGGCGACGAGATGCTCGTATTCGACGCCGTGGCGAAGGGTTCCGCCAGCAACGGGTCCGAGACCAGCACCAGCGAAGGGGTAATCACGCTGACCATCGTGGATCAGACGGCGCTCAACATCTCGCCGAAGTCGGATGCGGACGTGATGGCCGCGTACATGGCGGCCAGAGAAGAGGCCGCCGGTGACGACGATCTGTGGACTGCGGCCGGCGAGCCCGATCCCGCGATCATGATCGAGCTCGAAGACCTGTTCGACCTGCCCATGTCCGGTTTCAACGTCTCGGCCGATGCCATGTCGTCGGACGGCATGGTCGTGATGGCCGACGCGAACTCGGACAACGTGACCCTGACGCCCATGGGCGACGGCGAGGCCATGGTCACGGTCACGGCGACGACTACCGCCAGCACGGTGGGCACGCAGGTGTCGGCCAACATCGCGACCGTCGAGCTCATGGTCATGGTCGACGAGCTGCCGCCGGTGATCATGGTGATGACCGATCCGATGGACATGGTCGAGGAAGGCGGCACGATCACGGTGACGGCGACCCTGAACCAGAAGGCTCCCTACGACAAGAAGATCATGTTGACGGTGGTCGGTCCGGTCGAGGGCGACGACCACATGGTCACCATCATGGAAGGCGAGATGATGGGTCAGGCCATGCTGATGGTCATGGACGACAACGAGGTCAAGCCCATGAGCGACATCGTCATCGTCGCCACCCATGCCGCCATCGAGGGTGGTTCCGTCGAGATGATGCTCAGCGTGACGGAGAACGACACCGAGATGACCTACGAGTTGTCGGGGCCGGAGGACATGAACCTCGTCGAGGGCATGGAGTACGAGATCACGGCGACGGCCAGCGCCGCGGTCATGGAGGACACCGAGGTCATGCTCATGCGTGACCGGGCGGCCAGCGACGCCGGCGACGACGACTACATGGTCGAGAGCATCATGATCATGGCCGGCGAGACCATGGGCACGACGATGCTGATGGTCACCGAGGACGGCATGGACGACGGCGGCGCCGGCATGCCCGAAAAGCTGGTGCTCTTCGGGATGGTCGGCAACGTGCAGACCAACGACTTGGCGTTCTACATCTGGGATGCCGCGGTGCCGGCCCTGCCGATCATCGCGCAGCTCCTGCTGGCGGCGTTCCTCGCGGTCGGCGGCTACCGCCGGTATCTGAAGCGCTAGTCCGGTCGTTGGACGACGGCGCGTTCGCAATCTCCCTTGCCCCCTCTTCCCCGAAACGCCCTCGGGGAGGAGGGGGCTTTTTCCTGTCCGGAAGGACACGGGTTGAAGGCGATGAGCAGGGTCGCGGCCAAGCCGAGAAAGCCTGGACGCGGGGCCGCGCCTCCGCGTGTGTCCGCCGCTTCCCGCGCCGCGCCGGCCGCCGTCGCCCCGGGGCCTTCGCTCTCCATCGCGCGATCCGATGCCGCGTCGCTGGCCGTGGCCGTCCTCGGCCCTCTCGCCCTCTACGCCGCCACCCTGCCGCGCACCGTGGTGCTGGAAGACGACGGCCTGTTCCTGATGGCCGGCGCGCACCTCGGCGTCGCTCACCCGCCGGGCTATCCCATCTATACGCTGATCGTCCACCTTTTCACGCGTCTGCCGTTCGGCGACGCCGCGCTCCTCGGGCATCTGTCGAGCGCGGTGCTCGGCGCCCTCGCCTGCGGCGCCGTATACGCCTGCGGGCGGCTGCTGACGGCTTCGTTGCTGCCGGCTTTGGCCGCGGCTTGGCTGTTCGGGGTTTCGGAGCAGTTCTGGTCTCAGGCCATCATCACCGAGGTCTACACCCTGAATGCGCTGCTGTTCTTCGGCGCCTACGCCCTGGTGCTGCTGGGGGCGCGGGACCTGCGCCGGGCATGGCCGCTCGTTGCCGCCGCCGTCTTCTGGGGGGCGGGTCTGGCAAACCACTGGCCGTTGACGATGCTGGCGACGCCGGGCTTGGCCTTGGCGCTCGCGCCGGCATGGCGGGACGTCCTCGGCCGTCTGCCGAGGCTGCTGGGCGTGGCTCTCCTGAGCGCCGCCCTGCCGTACGCGTGGATGGTATGGCTGTCCCAGCAAGCACCGCTGGTCAACTTCTACGGTCCCATCGACTCCTGGAGCGAGTTCTGGTTCTACGTCAGCCGGCAGGGCTACAGCGGCGTCGACGTCAGCCCAGCCGCCGGCTGGGGCGATCGCTGGTCGTTCTTGCAGTGGTTCGCCGCCGACCTAGTGCGGCAGACGACCGTGCCAGGAGCAGCGCTGGCGCTGCTTGGCCTCGGGACGCTGGCGCGCGGGGGAGTCGCCGCCGCAGTCGGGACGGCGGGCTCGGGCGCCCTCGCCTTGCTCGGCAACAGCGTCGTGCTGATCCTGCTGCTGGGGTTCGACTTCGACGAGTTCCGGGTGGCGGTGTTCCGGCCCTACCCGCTCATCTGCTACGGCGTGGCCGCGCTCTGGATGGCCGCGGGTTTGCAGTGGCTGCTCGACTGCCTGCCGCTCTGGGCGAGGGCGTGTTGGCCCGCTCGCGGCATGGATGGTTCGCGCGTGCAGTTGGGAGCGCGCGGCGCCAGCGCGCTGGCCGCCCTGACCGGTGCGGCGATGGTGGCGATGTCGGGGTCGGCGAGTTGGCGCGCCAACGATCGTGCGGGCGCCGACTTCGCCGAACGGTACGCGGAGATGGTGTTCGACCTGCTGCCGCGGGACGCGGTGCTGATCGTTCACGGCGACGCCAGTGGACCCCTCGGGTACTACCGCTACGTCGAGCAACACCGGCCCGACGTCGCCCTCTACAACCTGCACGGTCTCGTATTCGGCGACCGCCTGTACGACGCCTTCCTGTCGGCGGACGAGAAGGCGAAGCGACTCGACCGGTTCGTGGGGACCACCGATCGCGCAGTGTTCCTGGACGTCGAGGCCGACATCTATCCCGGCGACCGGCTCAGCCGCTTCTACGGCTTTCTGCGCGAGGTGTTCGACGAATACGCCCCGGACACCGTTCAACTGGCGCGTCATCCGCGCGGTGAGCAGCTCTTCCTCGATCTGGTCGACCGGCAGCTCCCCGACCGGTGGGAACGGGCGCGGCGCAACGGGTTGCTGTCGCGCTACGGGTACTACCTGGGGCTGATGTTCCTCTCGGGCTCACCGGCCTATCTCGAGCCTACGCGGGCGCTGTTCGAGCACGCGCAGCACTGCTACACCTGCCTGATCGGCATGGCGACGGCGCTGCTCGACAACGACGCCGCTGCCCACGCCGACGACATCTCGGCCTGGCTGGCGCGGGCCGAGTTGCTCCACGACCAGGCGCTCACCAAGGGCGAGTCAGCCTTCCTTCCCTTCCAGCAGGGCCGCCTCGCCGAGCTAACCGGCGCCGCCGCCGCCGCGCACTACCGGCGGTCCTGGGCGATCTTCCCGCACCCCGGGAACCAGGCCGCCGGCGCTCTCCGGAGGCTGGGGCTCGCCCCCTGACGGCCATGTCGAGGACGGGCATTCGAGAATGGAACCAGCGAGGCAGCAGACGGACCGCAGGCGAAAGCGGAGGGCACAGCGATGTCGTCAGAGACGAAGGAGAGAAGACAGAGATGGGATGGCGTCGAGGTGTCGTTGCGCTTCAGGGCCAAGGAGCGCGTGATCGAGGCCGAGTACCGTGGCGTTCGCGGCCATGTGACAGTTCGGGACGGCCGGCTCCCATACGACGTCTGGGTCGGGTATGGCAACGAGACCGAGTTGATGGAGAGCTACACCGTGCCGGGGCCCGCCTTCGAGCGCCTGCTCAACGCCGTGGTCGACCTCGGCCGCCGCAAGGCAACCGTCGAGGAGAACCTGAACAAGGCCTGGGCACTGCTTCGTCAGACCGTCGAGTCGGTGAACGAGGGGCGGGACGACCGATGAAGCATCGCGAGCTCGTCCGGCGTAAGCAGGTCCGTTCACCCTGAAGCCGGCAGGGCATGGTTCGCAACACTCCCTTGCCCCCTCTCCCGGGACGCCCTCGGCGGAGGCAAGCATCTCTCTCTTGGCGCGCGAGATCCGAGGGAATCGGGCCACGGTCCGCGACCCGATGATGGGCAGCGAAGAGACGCGGGAGGCAGTGATGCTGGCGAAGTTGAAGAGCGGGCTCGCCGAGCTCGAGCGGGCAGCGCAGGCGGCAGAGGGCCGGGACGACGACCTCGCGGGAATGGTCGCTGGACTGAACCGGACCCTCGGGGCCCTCGTCCGGGTTCTCGAAGAGGAACGCCCGGGGACCGCGGCGCGGCTGCTGGCGGCGCTCGACGAGGCGGCGGAAGAGCCCGTGGACGGCTACAGCGAGCGGGTGACGGAGGGCATGCGGTCGATGCTCGGGTGCATTCAGGAGTTCCTGGTGGGGGTCGGCAAGGCAGCGCTGGATCGCCGACGCGAGAGAGCCGCACCCCAACTCGCCAGGCTCGCCCCGCGACGGGCCGGCCCCAGCCGACGACCGCCGGCGTCCTGGCCCGGGGCTTGGCCGCCTTGGCCTTGATCGTCACTGTCCTTCAGGAGGGGGAGGAGCCATGCGCGGCACCGTACTACACGATTGCTCCCGTTCGACTCATCGACCCGAGCTACCGGCCTCATCGGACTGGCGTGTTCCCGTCCGCGGATCTGGACGGCGACGGGAACGAGGACCTCGTTCTCCTCGTCGACGCCTGCTTTCCGTTCGATGACGTGACGGCGGCGAACTACCGCCCACAACCCGGCCGGGTCCTGCTGGGCGACGGGGAAGGCGGGTTCAGGCGCGCGCCGGCCGAGCTGTTCCCGGTCGACACGCTGAACACCGCCTGCCCGCGAAAGGCGCCGTTCGGCGACCTGAACGCCGACGGGCTTCATCGCCGCGCACGGCTTCGACGTCCCACCGTTCCCTGGTGAGCAGAACCGCCTGTACCTGTCGCGGCCCGGCGGCGGCTGGCGCAACGCGACCAGCCAGCTGCCGCGGCTCGCCGACTTCTCCCACTCGGCCGCGATCGAGGCGGTTTCGTTCGTCTTCTGGAACGATGCGGGTGCCCTCAACGAGCAGCACAAGACGCCTCTCCCGTCGCCGGAGGTGTTCGCCCGAAACGGCACATCGATCTCGACGCCGCCGCGCTCGATGCGGGCGGAGACGGCCTGCTCGACTTGGTCATCGTCGGGACCCAGCTTGACCCCTTCTATGACGGCTGGTTCGTCCAACTGTTGATGAACCGGGGCCACTGTACGTTCGCCGACGAGACATCCGCCCGGCTGCAGCCGCACGAGCAGTCCAGCGGCAACGCGGGTGTGGCGACCTCCGCGCCGTGGGCGAGGTGGGTGGATGTTCTTGACTTCAACGGCGACAGGGCGGCGGACTTCGTGATGACTCCGACGAACGGAGTGCCGGCGGACCACGGATTCCCGGATCGAGCTCTCCGACCGAATCAGCCGCTCATCTGGCTGAACGATGGAAGCGGGCGATTCTCAGCGCGCAAGGTGGACGACTTCATCCCCGGCTACGCCTACGACGACTGGCGGTGGCTGCTCCGCGATGCGCCCCTCGCGAGGACGAGGCACGGCTACAGCTACATCGTCGCGCAGTCCTACCCTGCCCGTGAACCGTGGGTCTCCGGCACTGGGGGCTCATCCTGACAGGGCTGCTGGCGACCCGACCATACCGCTAGCTCGACGAGGAGAAGGGCCCTCCGGAGCCGCACCGGGACGGCCGCGCGTGCCTCGGTTCTTGCTCGAAAGGCCGCCGAGCGCCGAGATTCTCGCTCCCGCAGAGGCCGCCGACCCGCACGCCGACCGCCGCCGCCCCTTGGTCGCCGAGCAACGACGACAAGAAGCGTGAAATGGTGTGCAGGTTCGCGCCAATGGTGCCGATACCTGAGGCATGAGGCTCTGGAACAGCGAACGCGACAGCTCGAAGTGGGCGGTGCTGCTGGCCGTCGTCTTCGCCCTCGGGGGCGGAGAGGCGGCGGCGCAGCTCACCCCGGACAACACGTTCGACGGCAACGGCCTGAAGGTGGAGGTGGCAGACCGCGTGGCCGAGGGCGCGAGCACCGCGATTGCCGTGACCGTGAAGGCCAGCGTGGCCGCCAACACGCCGTCGGCCACGCCCGTCACCGTCACCATTCGCGTCGAGGACCACGGTCAGCACGATGCGACCAGCGAGGACACCGACGTCATCCTGAACCCGGGAACGGTGACGCTCGACTTCCCCGCCAACACGACCGGCAGCGCCGTCACGCACGAGGTCAGCGGCAGCATCCCGCTGCAGACCGTCCACGACCCCGACGCCGAGGACGAGACCATCGTGCTGGCGGTGGAGGCATCGGGCGGCGGGTTCTCCATCGCGGCCGGCAGAGGGTCCGGCGACGAGCCCCGGCACCCCGTGATCCTCGACGACGACGAGACCCAGTCGTACGTGCTGGCCCTGGCGCCCGGCGAGGCGCCCCGCGAGGGCGCGCCGTTCGACATCGTGGCCCGCGCCGACCCCGCCCACGTGGACGAAAGCAAGACGCTGACGCTGCAGCTGGACGACGACGAGTACACGCTCGACACCGACCGCACGGCGCCCGGCGCCCAGATCTCGGGCACGCTCGACCGCGTCGCGACGTCGTTTACGGCCGAGGTCACGCCCCCCGCCAACGACGGCAACCGGGCGGAAGACACGCTGACGGTGACGGCGTACTCGGGCACGGTGGGCAACGCCACCGAGGAGACCTCGCAGCGCTTCGCGGTGGCCGACGCCCACGCCCTGCCCGCGCCCGCCGCCGTCACCGTCGAGGCGAGGGACGCGACCGGCGCGGTGGTGACGTCGCTGCCCGAGGGCGGCGCCGTCGAGCTGACGGTCTCGGTGGACCGGGGACGGGGCGGCACCGCGACGACCGGCGAGGCGCTCGCGGTGGCGCTGTCGCTGGCCCCGGGCGACCCCGCCCAGGCCGCGACCTACCAGCTCGCGCCCGACCGCGTCGCCCTGCCGGCTGTCATGGCCCCCGACGGGAAGCAGTCGGCCGCGACCGTCGTCCGGCTCGAGGCGCTAGCCGACGATTTCGTCAACGACGACCGGCTGACGGTCGACCTGGTGACCACCGGCGAGGCCGCGTACGGCGCCGGCTCGGTCGGCAGCACCTTCGAGATCGAGGTCCGCGACACAACGGTGAAGCAGATTGCGCCGAGGTCGGACGCGGCCGTGAAGCAGGCGTTCAACTCCGCGAGCGCGGCGGCGGCCGGGGCGAACGGGCTGAACCCGGGCGAGGCGTTCAGCGTGGCGGTGGGCGACCTGTTCGAGGGCATCGCCCCCGGCAGCACCGTCGCCTACTCGGCCACCTCGTCAGACCCGTCGGTGCAGGTGTCGGCGTCGAGCACCGCGGTGACGGTGACCGCGGCCTCGGCCGGCAGCGCCGCCGTCCGCGTCACCGCGCGGGTGACCCCTCCGGCGTCCGCCGTCCCCCAGACCCGCGCCGACGAGGCCGCGGTCGAGCACACGGTCACCGTCGCCGACCTGCCGTTGCAGGTCACGCTGACCGCGGACCCGCCGGCGGCGGTGGAAGAGGGCGGTACCATCACCCTGACCGCCACTGCCAACCGGGCGGTGGCCGCGGGCGAGGACGCGACCGTGCGGCTGACGCTGGTCGGCCCCGTCGTCGACCCCGCGCCGTCGTCGGTGACGATAGCGGCGGGGGCGACGACCGCGTCGGTGTTGTTGACGGTGGTGGACGACGACGAAGTGAAAGACCTGGGCAGCGTGACGGTGGTCGCCACCGGCGGGAGCCTTGCCACGGACCCGACGCGGCTCGACGTGACGGTGACCGAGGACGACGTCGCGACCGTGCACACCTACACGTTCACGGCGTCGGCCGCCCGCGTGACCGAGGGCGGCAACGTGCAGCTGGTGGTGACTGTCGCTCCGGCCGTGCAGGTCGAGACCGTCGTCGACCTGACGGCGTCGCCCCGCAGTCTGGCCCCAGACTTCACCCTCGCGCCCTCGGCCATCACCATCGCGGCCGGGGGCACGAGCGGGACGGCGGCGTTGCAGGCCATCGACGACGACGAGGTGGAGGACACCGAGACCCTGACGCTGACCGCCACCGACCCCGGCAAGGTGCTCATCGGCACGGTGGAGATCGACATCGTCGACAACGACACCGTCACCTACGCGCTGTCGGGACCCGCGGACTCGAACCTGGTCGAAGGCCAGTCGTACGACGTGAAGGTGACGGCCGACGCCACGGTGTCGAGGGACGCCACGTTCACGATCCGGCGCGACCTGGCGGCCAGCGAGGCCGGCGACGACGACTACACCCTCGCGCCGTCATCGATCGTGATCGCGGCCGGCGCGACCGAAGGTGTGGCGGTGCTCACGGTCGCCGACGATGACCTGGACGAACGTTCCGAGGCGCTGGTACTCGTGGTCACCGCCGCGGGCGGCGACGACGTTGGGTCGCTGGAGCTTACGCTGTGGGACGCCTCGGTGCCCATGCTGCCGCTGGTCCTCCAGCTCCTGCTGGCGGCCCTCCTGGGTGTCGGCGGGTACCGCCGGTACCTGCGGCGGCGGTAGCGTTCCGCAGACGTTCGCAACGCTGCCCGCCCTCTCGCCGGGCGCCCCGGGAGAGGAGGCCTCCTTCTCGGGGGGCGAGACCTCGCCCGCATGGCCGCGGGGCTGAACAGCCCGGGCGCGCCCCGTGCTAAACTGCTCGCGTCGTGTCGACCGCGCGACAGCCGGCTGCTTCCGTGACCGACGATCACCCGGCGGTGACGGTAGTTGTGCCGACGCTGAGAGAGGCGCCCAACCTCGAGCCGCTGGCCGAGCGGGTGGCCGGGGCCCTGGCCGGCCGCGGCCTCGCGTGGGAGCTGCTGCTCGTCGACGACGACTCCGACGACGACACCCTCGACGTCGCGGGGCGGCTCGCCCGCCGGCTGCCGTTGCGCATCGAGGTGCGCCGCGGCGTGCGACCCGACCTGTCGCGGGCGGTGTTACAGGGCATCGCCCACGCCCGCCACGACCGCGTCGTGGTGATGGACGCCGACCTCTCGCACCCCCCCGAGCGCATTCCCGACCTGCTCGCCCGTCTCGACGCCGGCTGCGACATGGCGGTGGGCACCCGCTACGCCGCGGGCGCGTCGACGGCCGATGACTGGGGCCGGGCGCGCGTGCTCAACTCGCGCCTCGCCACCCTGCTCGCGGCGCCCCTGACGGCCTGCTCCGACCCCATGTCGGGCTTCTTCGCGGTCGACCGCCGGGCCCTGCCCGCCCGGGCGGCCCTGCGCCCCGTCGGGTACAAGGTCGGCCTCGAGCTGATGGTGCGCGGCCGCCTGCGCGTCGGCGAGGTGCCGATAGCGTTCGGCGACCGCCGCCGCGGCAAGAGCAAGCTGGGGTGGCGGCAGCGTCTCGACTACCTGCGCCACCTGCGCCGGCTCTACCTGCACATTCTCGCCCGGGCGTTGCGCCGGTCCGAGCCCCGACGATGACGGCGAGGCGGAGGAAGCCCGCACCGGCGGCCAGGTCCGCGCGGCGGGCGCCCGACGCCGCCCCCGCCTCGGCGAGGTCCAGTGCCGGCCTCCCGGCCCCTGTTGCTAGCCCGGCCGCGAAAGGGGCGACGCCCGTCTCCTGGAGCCCCGACGCGCCGGCGTTGGCCGCGGCGGTGCTCGGCCCCCTGGCCCTCTACATCGTCACCCTGCCGCGCACCGTGGTGCTTGAGGACGACGGCCTGTTCCTGATGGCTGGCGTGCACCTCGGCGTCGCCCACCCGCCGGGCTATCCGATCTACACGTCCATCGTCCACCTCTTCACGCGGCTGCCGTTCGGCGATGCCGCCGTCCTCGGGCACCTGTCGAGCGCGGTGCTCGGGGCGCTGGCCTGCGGCACCGTGTACGGCTGCGCCAGGTTGCTGCGGGCATCGCCCGTGCCGGCCCTGACCGCCGCATGGCTCTTCGGAGTGTCTGAGCAGTTCTGGTCGCAGGCGATCATCGCCGAGGTCTACACCCTCCATGCGCTCCTCTTCTTCGCCGTCTACGCCCTGGTGCTGCTGGGCGCCCGCGACCCGGGACGCCAGTGGTTCCTCTCATCCGCTGCCGTCGCCTGGGGCGCGGGCCTGGCCAATCACTGGCCCCTGATGGTCCTGGCCACCCCGGGCTTGGTGTTAACCCTGCTTCCAGTCTGGCGGGACGTGCTGCGGCGCCTGCCGCGACTGCTCGGCCTTTCCCTCGCAAGCGCGGCGCTGCCGTACGCCTGGATGGTCTGGCTGTCCCATCAGGCTCCCCTGATCAGCTTCTACGGTTCCATCGATACCTGGAGCGACTTCTGGTTCTTCGTCAGCCGGGAGGGCTACAGCGGCGTCGACGTCAGCCCCAGCGCGGGATGGAGCGACCGCTGGTCGTTCCTGGAGTGGTTCGCCCGCGATCTCGTGCGCCAGTCGACGCTGCCGGGGTTCGCGCTCGCGCTCCTCGGCCTGGGGACGCTGCTGCGCCCCGGCGGCTCCGCCGCGGTTGCCGCCGGGGGAGGCGGCGGCCTCGCCCTGCTCGGCAACAGCCTTGCGCTGATCCTGCTGCTGGGGTTCGACTTCGACGAGTTCCAGGTGGCGGTGTTCCGGCCCTATCCGTTAATCTGCTACGGTGTGAGCGCCCTATGGGTGGGCGTGGGCCTGCAACGGTTGCTCGAGCAGCTGCAGGCCATGGTGGCGGCACGGTGGCCCGAAAGAACGGCGAGCGACTCCCGGGCGTCTTGGGCGGTACCGGGACCGGCCGCGATGGTGGGGCTGGCCGGCGCCGCGATGGTCGGTGCGTCGGCGTCCGCGAGCTGGCCCGCCAACGACCGTTCGGGAAGCGACTTCGTGGAGCGATACGCGGAAGTGCTGCTCGACGCACTGCCCGAAGACGCCGTCCTCCTCGTGAATTCCGACACGACGACCCCGCTCGGCTACTACCTCTACGTCGAGGAACGCCGGCCGGACGTCACCTTGTACCAACTGCAAGGCTTGGTTTATGCCAACCGCCTGTTCGATCCCTTCATGTCGCCGGCAGAGAGGCCGAGGGCTCTGGATCGCTTCGTCGACTCCACCGCGAACCCCGTCTTCGTGCTCCGCGACGCCGACTTCTACCCCGGGGAACGCGCCGTCCGGCACTACGGATTCGCTTTGGAAATGATGGAGGAAGGCACGCCCAACACCATCGAGCTGGCGCGCCATCCACACTGGGAGGAGTACTTCCTGGAACTACTGGATCGGCAACCCGCCGATCGCTGGGAACGGGCGCTCCGGTACGAGCTTCTGTATCGTTACGGATACTACTTGGGGCTGATCGCCCTGTCGGGATCTCCGGAATTGCTGGAGCCGATGGAGGTGCTGTTCGAGCGCGCGGAGGATTGCTACCCCTGCCTGATCAGCATGGTGAAAACGCTGCATGACAACGACATCGACACCCCGGACCGAATCTCCGCCTGGCTGGCTCGGGCCGAATCGCTGCACCATCAGGCGGCCCGCAAGGGTGAACGCGCCCGTCTCTCCTTCGAGCAGGGCCGCCTGGCCGAGTCTGCCGGCGACACCGCGGCGGCCACGGCCCGGTACCGAGAGTCCCACGCCATCTATCCGCACCCCCAGAACCCAGCCGGCGACGCGCTGCGCCGCCTCGGGCTCGCACCGTGACGGCCGCGGCCGCCGGCACTCGTGTTCCTCATCTGTGCAGGAACGGCATCTCTCGACCGCGTCGTCCTCGGCCTCTTTGAGCATCGCCAGCAGGCGTCCCACCGTGCCGGGGCGTTGCTCTTCGAGCACCTTGCAGAGGGCGGGTCAGCCCCGCGACCATGCCCGCGGGGTCGTCGTCCCGGCCCTCCGCGGGCCGCTGCGGCCCGAGGTCGGCAAGCCGGGTCTTGAGCTCAGCCAGCATCCCTGCGCCTTCTCGTACGTTCGTACCCCGCGGGCCGGCTCGGCTCAATGTCGTGACCAGGGTACGGCTTGACACGGGGTGAGCCCCGGGGAAGGTCGGCCCCGGGCGGAGAGAAAAGGCCCCCTCCCCCCCGGGGCGTCGGGGGAGAGGGGGCATGGGAGATTACGAACGCCGCCGCCGAACCGAGCTTACCGCCGCAGGTACCGGCGGTATCCGCCGAGGGCCAGGAAGGCCGCCAGCAGGATCTGCGCGATGACCGGCAGGGCCGGAACCGCGGCATCCCAGAT
The DNA here is from genome assembly GCA_965207675.1 of Vicinamibacterales bacterium. Lineage (GTDB taxonomy): Bacteria > Acidobacteriota > Vicinamibacteria > Vicinamibacterales > UBA8438 > JAJEEA01. The sequence continues at coordinate 491,763 of CBDBMY010000007.1, read as the reverse complement.
GTGGAGGTGCACGTCACCTTCGGCCTGCATGCCGTCGACCATCGCGTAGAGCACCAGCTCTTCCATTGTAGGCGAGCAAAAGTCCTGAAAAGGGCGAGCAGAAGTCTTGCGTAGCGATTTTAATGTGCTTGCACGAAACGTGGCGGGTTCGTACCGATTCTGAATCGGTCAAAAAAAAACACACCTCAGCCCGGCCGCGCCGACCGGCATCCGGCCCAAACACGCTCACCCTGGGGTGAGGGCTGTCGCCGCCCTCGTCGACAGGCGCACCCGGGTCGGGATCGATGATCTCGCCCGTCTCTTGAGCAGATACCCCCCCCCGCCGCCTTGAAACACGATGTCCGATGCTCCATGGCCATCATCCCCGGGCGCGCCCGAGCTCCAACAGCTGCAGGCGGCCTCGCGCGTCGCGTCCGACCAACGCCGTCCAGCTGTCGAGGGCGAGCCGCCACCGGCCGTCGCCGGCCTCGGCGACGGAGCCTTCGTCGACCAGCCGCTGCAGCACCCTCCAGTCGGCGTCGTCGAGCGCCCGCCGGACCACGTCGGCCGTCGCCCTGAGGACCTCGCCGGCCGGCGCGCCGACGCCCAGGCGGCCCGCCGGGACCGCCGCCACCGGCGTCTCGACCGACCAGGCGTGGGGGCCCGGGCCGACGCCTGGTCGCTCCCCGCGGAGCGCCGTGAAGGTGTCGCTCTCGAGGTGGCCGGCGATGCGGCGCCGTGCGAGGCCGGCGCGCTCGGCCGCGCCGACCGACGCCCAGGCGTTCGGGCGCCCGGAGGGGGACCGCCCCTGGACGATGCGGTCGAGGTGGTTGACGGCGGCCTGGTTGGCGCCGTCCAGCCGGTGGGCCCCCGGGTTGTAGTCCCAGCTCGGATCGATCCCCCGCGGCACCCGCACGCGCCGCGTCGTCACCTCGCCGGTCAGGCCGTCGACCTGCTCGACGGCCTGCTCGACCATCTCGACCGGCGGGGCGCCGGCCGGCGCGTCGAGGCGGGCGGCCTCGGCCGCCGGCACGAGGCGCGCCCGGCACCGGCAGCCCCAGCCGTTCGGCGGGAAGTGCGTTCGCCACCAGGGGTCCGACACCGGCAGGAGCGTCGGCCGCGCCGCCCAGGCGGCGTGCGCCTCGCGGTGGTCGCGGGACGGCCCGAGCTCGTAGCGCAGGAGCCACCGGCCCGGGGAGCGCCGGTCGGCGGCGACCGCCGCCTGCCACCGGCCCGCGGCGTAGGCGACCCGCGTGTTCGTGCGGTAGATCCGTGCCAGCCGGCGCGGCACGCTCCCGCCGCGCTCCGGAGGCGCCCAGCCGGCGCGCTGCAGCCACGGCTGGATGGAGCCGCGGAACGACTCCATGGTCTCGCCCCGCGCCAGCGACCGCGTGAGCGCCTGATGCACGGCCGCCACCAGGTCGTCCCGGTCGAGCCAGGCCGCGGTGAACGCCCCGGCGTGCTCCTCGCGCCACACGTCGGTCCAATGACGGGAGATCGTGCGACCCTTCCCGGCCAGGAAGCGGCGGACCGCGCCGGGGACGTGGCTGGCGGGCCGCACCTCGTCGAGCTCGACGCCGCCGGCCCCGTCGCCGCCGGTGTCGATCTCGGCCGCCGCGCGGGACCGGAACGTCGTCAGGGCCAGCGCCTCCACCCAGGCGCCGGGCAGCTCGCCCGCGGCCGCGGCGGCGACGAAGGCGGCCGGCGTCTCCGCCGACGTCAGCGCCGCCACGACGGGGTCGGTCATCGCGGCCGCCGCGGCGGCGGCCGGTGCGGGGCTCTCCGCGGCCTGGAGCGCCGGCCGCCGCGGCCGCGGCGGCGGAGGTTCGTCGTCGTCGTCGTCTTCGTCGTCGCTGCCGGGCTCCGCCGCGGGAAGCGCGACGATCTCTTCGCCCGGCGCCGGGTCGGGGATGCCGAGCCGGGACCGGAGCCAGCCGGCGGGCACCCGTAGGCCGCCGCGGACGGCCTCCATCACGGCCGAGACGTCGAGGTCCTCGACGATCGGCGGCAGCACGATGCGCGGCCAGAGGTGCTCCGGCACGCTGTTCAGGGCGCAGAACCAGTGCGCGAGAAGGGTCAAGGGCTCGGCGATCTGCCGGACGTCGTCGCGCACCAGGTCGCCCCGGACCTTGTCGTGCACCTCGGCCTGCGCGCGGCTCGCGCCGTCCTCGGTCGTCATCGTCTGACCGACGACGAGCTGCGAGGTCTGTCGGTCGCACCACCGGGCCATGCTCGCGTGCAGGCCCCCCGAGCCCTTCGCGCCCCCCGAGGCGGAGGCGGCCAGCAGCTCGATGTTCATCGAGTCGGGAAAGACGGCGCCGGCGTCGACGGCGAGCGTCGCCACCGCGTCGATCAGGGTCTGGATGTCCTCGTTCGTGGCGCTCGCCGGGTACTTCCCGACGCGGAACGGCAGGCCGTAGGTCTCCGCATAGCTCCACCAGTCGCGGATCGCGAGCGACTTCAGCAGCCAGATGCTCGCCTGGGTGAACGCGAGGCCGCCGCGGAGCGGCTGTCCGGCGCGGACGCGGTGCACGTGCCAGAGATGCTTCCCGGGCTCCAGGGGCTCGACGTTGCCGAGCGGCGCCCACGCCGCCCCCGCCATTCCCGGGCGCGCCGACCGGTCGTCCGAGAGCAGGTAGGGCGTCTCGCCGTCCGGCGCCATGACGATCCAGCGCGGGTCGACGCGGTAGTATGCGGCCGGCGTCCAGCGGGGGATCCGGGACGCCCCGCCGGGCCGCATCCGCCCGCCGGGCCGCGCCCGGGACCAGACCACCTCGATGAGGGCTACGCCCTTCGGGACCGCGTCGAGCAGGTCCACGACCAGGCCGTGCCAGCCCGGCCCCTCGACCAGGCACCGCTCGACGAGCTCGGCCTCCCGGACGGCCTCGGCGCTGTCGTCCGCGGGCACGACCTCGATCTCCTCGCCGGCGGCCGCGAGGATGCGCTGCTGAAGCACCGCGGCATAGTGGGGGTCGCGCTCCTCGAGCTCGGTGGCCAGCTCGAAGTAGTCCGGGCACCAGGTGCCCGTCGCGACGGCCGCATAGATGGCCCGCAGGCGCGCCGGCGTCAGGCCGGTGACGACGCTGAACCACTGCCACGCCTGCCGCAGGCCGTAGGCCGTGGGCGCCGACGTCCGCTGCTGGAGCCGCGGCTCGGTGATGCGCGCGGGGCGGCCGGCCGGGTCGAGAATGAGAGGCATGCGTTGCAGGATGGCCCTGTCAGTTGTTCAATTCGATGCGCTTCCGTGCGCTGGTTACGGACAGTTCGGCCCGCCGCTGGAGATCCCCATCGACGCCGGCGTGAGCCGCCGCAACTCGACGGCGAACGGCGGCGTGCCCCCGAGGTGCCGGCCGAGTGCGCGCGGCCCTGTCTATTGCGTCCAGCGCCACGGCCGCAACCCGGAACGAGGCGCCATGCTGTCGGGCGTGGGCCTGGATGCGCTCATGGCGGCGGATACTCTCGGGTGTCGCTGGCTTCATGGACGGATGGCTCGTGATTGGTGAGCCGCCCACCTCGATAGCCGCCTCACGGAACGAGATGTTGCGCGACTGCGCATGGGCCATGATGCGCTCGGCCAGGACGACCCGAGCGGGATCGGCTGGCCGCATCAAGGCAGCCGCCGGGGCCCGCGTGAACAGCGTCACAGGCTGGTTGCGTGGGGGTTGTTCCATGAATGCGGCTCCTTTCCGTGAGGGAGTGAGGGTCAACTTGGCTGTGCGACCTTGTCGGCGACCTTGTCTCGCGCCGCTTTGTAGAACATGGAGTCCACGTCCACGCGGGCGCCCTGCAGGTACAGCGCGATGCTGTCGTGGATGGCGGTAGCCTCAGCTGACAAGCGGCCGTCCCCACTACGCGACGCTTCAAGGGAGGCGTGGATGGCGCGCCTCAGGGCCTGGAGGAATTGCTCGGCCGCGCCGTCCGGCGCCGCGGAGCGCCGGTCGCGCAGAACGCTGTGATGCGAGATGTAGAGCCTAGCCCCACCCCAGTGCGGCGCCAGCCGCCCCAAGACGTCGGCCGCCTCCGTCTGGGTCAGGCCACTCCCGCCCATGGCGTCACTCAGCAACATCGTCACGTCCGGGGACGCTTGCTGGCCGGCTTCGCCTTCGGCGTCGGTTGGTCGTCCTGCGGGACTTCGACGATCACCCTGGCGTCGCCCTCGAGGGCCGCCACGGTGCCGGCGTCGACGTCGACGTCGGCCCCGCGCGGAGTCGCCGGCGCGTAGACGCCGTATGCGTGCACCGGAGTCGCGAGCGCCGAGCGGATGCGGATTCTCATGAGTCGTCGCCGCCGCCATCCAGCAGCTCGCGGGCGGCGGCCCGGAAGGACTCCAGGACGCGCTTGCCGAGACTGCCGGGGAGCCGGCCGGCGTCCTCGTCGGAGATCGTGGCCAGGTCCGCGAGGGTGCGCACGCCGGCGGCGGCCAGCTGCCCGGCCGACGCCGGCCCGATGCCGCTCACCCTGGTGAGGCGGCCGCCATCCAGCAGCTCGCGGGCGGCGGCCCGGAAGGACTCCAGGACGCGCTTGCCGAGACTGCCGGGGAGCCGGCCGGCATCCTCGTCGGAGATCGTGGCCAGGTCCGCGAGGGTGTGCACGCCGGCGGCGGCCAGCTGCCCGGCCGACGCCGGCCCGATGCCGCTCAGCCTGGTGACGTCGTCGCCGCCGCCGGCGCCCTCGACGATCTCGGCCACACCCAGCGCCACCAGCTCGGCGGCGGTGGCGGCCGGGACCTCGACGTGGTCGCCGGGGACGAAGAAGCCGCCGCCGCGGACGCCGAGATCGATCTGGCCCAGTGCCTTGATCACCATCAGCTGATCACCGTCCGGAGCAGATACCCCGCCAACTTGAACACGATATCGATGCTCCAGTCCTCGACGACCGGGTAGACCCAGCTGCGCCGCTCGGCCAGATAGAACGGCCGCTCGGCCATGCCGCCGGCCAGGGTGTAGGAGTAGGCGAAGGTCGGCTCGGGCATCGACATGGTGCCGAGCTCGGTGTAGGCGAGCACGACGTGCTTGCCCCACACGTCCGACTTCGCGCCGCCCGGGGACGCATAGATCGCGTCGGCGATCTCGACGCGCTCGAGCCCCCACCAGGCCGCGACGTCCTCGGCGTTCGCGCGGGAGCGGGGCATGCCGCCGCGCTTCACCGTGTCGATCAGCGTCGGGTTGTACTGCAGGACCGACATCACGGCCCCGGGGACGATGGCTGTGTTGGGCCGGATGCCGGTGTCCCGGCGGATTGCCTCGACGCCGGTGGCGATGTTCTTCGCTGGGTCGCCGGTGGCGGTGTCCCACCGGGCGTTGCCGGCCAGGGCGACGACGTGGCTGGCGTCGTAGTTGGCCGCGGTCGTTACCTTCTCCGCCGTCTCGATCTCGCGGACCAGGGACAGCACCTTCTGCGCGCCCATGACCGCGTTCATGCCGAGCTCGATACCCGGCTCGGCCCTGGCATCCTCCATCGACTCAACGGGCACGAGGCCGCCCAGGGCGTGGTTGTCGAGGGCGAAGGACCTCCCATCGTGGCCGAAGCTGATCAGCTGCATGTCGCCGCCCGGCGCCCGGCGCGTGTCGAGCTTCAACAGCGAGGTCTCGTCGAACTCGACGAGCTTCCCGCCCCGGACAAAGGTGGGCACCCGCGGCGCGATGAACGGCCAGACATGCCCCGGGTGCCGGTATCCGATCGCGACGGGCGTCAGGACCGGGTCGACGACCCGCGAGCGCGCAGGCATCATGGGCGCGCCGGCATCGTTCAGATCGATATTCAAGCCAAGTCTCCAATCCTGTCGCTGATCCAGCGATCGAGGTCTCGCCGCCGCCAGAATAGCCGTCCGTTCGGTGCCTTTAATGGCCTCGGACCGCTCCGGGTTACACAGCTCGGCTTCGCCCACGATTCCCACGTCTTCAACGTGGGCGCGAGTATGGGTGGGAGCCTGGGCCTGACGTACTCCCAGGCGGCCCGGGCCGGCAGAAGGTCCAAGGCATCGCCGTCGACGTCGGCGCCGCCCCGGGGCATGGGTTTGCCCATCACGCCATCGAGCGTAACCAGGTTTTCGCGGGAGCTTGGGCCAAGCACCGGATTTGAGCGAAATGGGGCGGATCGGGCGGGTGTAATACTTCAGGGGAAATGAACCGGAAAGAGGCCACCACAGCGGCCCAGCGCCGCGTCGAGGCGGCTGCGGCGGGCGCGCTGGAGCGGATGCAGGGCCTGGCCCGCCGAGCACGGTGGGAGTCGGTCGTCCGTGAGACGCACGGCGATCTCCCGCGGGCCATCGAGGCCGCGATCGTCAGGGTGGACAGCGTGCGGGAGCGTCTCGCCGTCGTCGCGGGTGCCCTGCACGAGGCCACGACCGCGGCGGCCCGCACCTTGGCGATAGACGCGCCGACGCCGGTGCAGGCTGCGGCACGGCGGGCTGCGGACGATGCGGTGTCGGACGTCAACGCACGCGGCCAGAGGACGCTCAACGAGGCCGATGGCGCCCGTGAGCGGCTGGCGGATGCCCTGCAAAGGCTCAGGTGTGCGGACCTGGCCCGCCAGCGTGCGGTGGCAGCGGTTGCGACAGCGGACAGAAGCAAAGACGCTCTCGCCCGGGACTTGGCGCGCAGGCTGGCCATGGAGCCGCCAGTGCACGACGGGCTGCCGGACTAGGCGGGCTGGGGCGGCCGCGGGTCGGGCACGTCGAGCTCGACGACGCGGGCGTTGAGCCGGTGGAGCTGCCGCACAAGATCCCCCACCCGGAGCCGCAGGGTGACACCGCCGACGGCGTTGTCCCACATCCGCTGCACGCCTCGGGCCGCCTCGGCGGAGTCCGACTCCCAGCGCCCATCGAAGGTCGGCGGCACGAGCGCGCAGCGCACACGGGCCAGGTTGGGTCCGGTCGGCTCGTCGATCTCGATCACTGCCGTCATATCAGTCGCCCCCGGTGAGTGCATCGGTCATCTCAGGGGAGGAAGGGTTGCAATCACTGCGGAGCTCAGTGTAACGTGCGGGGAACGGCCTGACGGGGGGTAGGCCCCCGCCAGGCACTCGCCAAACCCCTTCAGCTTGGAGGCACCAGGGGAATGACAGCCAAGAATACCACGGGAAAGATCCCCCCCACACCGCAGGCGGACGAGTCCGCGACCACGTCGGAACGCCGCAAGCGGACCCGCTTCGCGTCCGACGTCGAGTCCGACATCTCAGCGATCCGGGCCGTCGTCGGCGCACTCATCTACTACTACGACGCGGCAGACCACGAGGGCCCGACCAAGCATCACAACATCACCCCGAACATCGGGCCCGCCGCCCTCCGCACCGCAACCCTGGCGCTCGAGGCGGTGCAGCTCAGCGCCATCGAAGCTGGCGAAGAGGACTGGGATCCTGAGACGACCCCGGCGCGGTGGAGGCTGTTGCTGGAGCGCTGAGGGGCGGGACGCCATGAAGCACAACACCAGGCGCCGCCCGGGCCCCAACACGACCGCGCGTGGCCGCATGGCGGCGGTATCCAAGGTGCGGGACGATGGGCGCACGGTCGACGACGTCGCCCTCAAGTACGGCGTGGACCCGAATACACTGCGGCGCTGGATCAAGCACGTGGCCGGCGCGGCCGGCGGACCCATCAAGGCGGCCGCGCTGGCCGACCGGCCGCGCAGCGGCAGGCCCCCCACGGCCTGGTCGGGAGAGGGCGCCGAGGCGGCCTACCGGCTCTGGCGCAAGCTCTACATGTGTCCGGAGGCGCCCTCGGTAACCAGCTGCCTGCGGCGGGTCCAGGACGTGGGGGCCGTCCGGGGATGGAAGCTGCCAAGCAAATCAGCGTTCCTCCGGCGCCTCCGGGCGACGACGCCTCCGGTGGAGATCGCGCTGGCGCGTAGTTGCACCATGGAGCTCAACGACGCCCAGCTTCACCAGGTCGTCAACCTGGCCAAGGGCGAGCTGACCCGAGTGGTGAATCAGGGGCAGATGATCGCCGTGGTAGTGCCCATTCGACAGCTCCATCACCTGCTCGCCGGGCGGGCCGCCCGGCGTCCCGGGCGGCCCGCCCGGTATCCCGGACAACTGAAGCTGTTCTAGGGGATCCGGCGAGTGACTGAGGGCGACGACACCGGGCGCATCCGCCGGACCGCGGGCGACCGCGCGGCCGCGGTGTTCGAGGTGCGGGACGATGGGCGCGAGGTCGACGACGTCGCCTTCGAGCACGGCGTGTCGCCTCAGACGTTGCGGCGCTGGATCGAGCGCGCGGCGGGCGCGGCGGGCGCCGGACTCGTCGAGACGGCCGCGCTGGCCGACCGGCCGCGTAGCGGCAGGCCCCCCACGACCTGGTTAAGGAAGGGGGCCGAGGCGGCCTACCGGCTCTGGCGCCGGCTCTACCTGCGCCCGGAGGCGCCCACGGCGGCGGGCTGCCTGCGGCGGGTCGAGGACGTGGGGATGGCCCGGGGATGGAAGCTGCCCCACGCCGGGGCGTTCCTCCGGCGTCTCCGGGCGACGACGTCGGCGGGCGAGATCGCGCGGGCGCGCGGTGGGCGCCTGACCGCCCTCAAGACCTATCCCTTCCAGCGCCGCACGGTCGAGGGTATGGCGCCGCTCGACGTCGTGAACGGGGATGGCTACCGCCACTGCCTCTGGGTCCTGCCGCCCGGCGGCGGCGAGCCCTTCCGGCCCCTGACTTGGTTCTGGGCCGACGTGCGCACCCGCCGGGTCCTCGCTTGGCGCTCGGGCCCGACCGAGTCGTCCGACCTCGTCAGGCTGTCGTTCCATGACATCGCGACCACGATCGGCGTGCCCAGGGCGGTGCTGCAGGACAACACCTTCGCGGCGTCGGCGAAGTGGTTCGCGGGATCGAGCCTGCGCTGGCGGAAGGACCGGGAGCCGGTGTTCGGCATCCTCAAGGGCCTCGGCGTGCGGGCGATGCGGACCGGCGTCGAGCGCGAGGAGAACGGCAAGGCGCGCGGCCGCGGGTGGGCGAAGCCGATCGAGCGGGCGTTCAGGGACCTGGGCGAGGAGATCGACAAGCACCCGCGAGCGGAGGGCGCCTACACCGGCCCCCACCCGCTGGCGAAGCCGGCGAACTACGACAAGTTGAACGCGTTGCCCTGGGAGGCGTTCCGGGCGATCGTGATGGACGGCGTCGCCCGGCACAACGCGCGGCCCGGCCGGCGGACCGAGGCCGCCGCCGGCCGGTCGTTCGACGAGACCTGGGAGACAGAGATCGCCACGACCCCGGTGAGGCGACTGACGCGCGACCAGGAGGCCCTGCTGCTGCTCGCGGCCGAGTCCACGAAGGTGCGGGAGAGCGGCGTCTTCCAGCTGAAGGCGGGGCGCTCGCCCGGCATTCCCCGGAACGACTACTGGCACGAGAGGCTTGCCGACTTCGCCGGCGAGCACGTGGTGGCGCGCTTCGACCCCGAGGACCTGCACGGGCACGTCGAGGTGTTCGATCTCGAGGGGAAGTGGCTCTGCCGCGCCGAGTGCCGCCTGCCTGTCGGCTTCACCGACGCCGACGGCGCCCGGCGCCACGCGCGGGCCCGGACCCGCTACCAGAAGGGGCTCGACAAGGCCAACGCCGCCCACAAGGACATGCAGAGCGTGCTCGACGAGTACGGCCTGGACCTGCCGGGCCCGTCGGCGCCGGTGAAACGCCGGTCACAGAAGGTCGTGAGCCTGCTGCCTCCGGTGGCGGGCCGGCCGGACACGGAACGGCGTAGAGCGCTCCAGGCCAAGCTCGACCAGGGCCTGAAGCGCGTGGAGGAATGGGAGGGAGCCGGGCGGGCGGCGGGCGACTAGAGGGCTGGCGAGAGAAAGACGGACCCATGGAAGCAGCACAGATCCGTGCGGACGCGCAGGCCCTTCTCGGTGAGCGGGGGTGGTCGCGCGCGGAGGCAGCCTCCCGCATCGGCATGAGCGAGACCCGGCTGGCGCGGTGGATGACGGGCAAGTACCGCGGGGACAACGCGCGGACCGCCCAGCTCGTCGAGCGCTGGCTGGAGACCGAGCAGGACATGTGGGCGAGCCGCACGATGAGGGGGCTCAACCGGCATGCGGACCTCGCGGTGACCGACCAAGTGGAGCGGGCCGCGCGCCACGCCCAGGCGAACGCCGACATCGCCGTCATCTTCGGCGCCGCGGGCGCGGGGAAGACATGGGCGCTCGAGCACTACTGCCGGGCGCGTGCGGGCGCCTGGTATATGGCCATGTCGCCGACGGTGGCGACACCCACGTCGGTGTTGTTGCGCATCTCCCGAGCCCTAGGCGTCGGCGCCGGGCTCACGACTGCCGCACAGCTCGAGCTCGCGGTAATGGAGCGGCTGTCGGCCGCGGGCTCGAGCCTCCTGGCCGTCGACGAGGCGCACCACCTCACTCAGCAGCTGCTCGACATCGTGCGGTGCGTGCACGACCAGGCGGCGTGCGGCCTCGTCCTCTGCGGCAACGAGCCGCTGTGGGGGCGGCTCGCGAGCGGCGAGCGGGCCGCTCAGATCGTGTCTCGTGTGGGGTTCAAGCTCCACCTGCGCAGACCCGCAGCTGCCGACGCGGTAGCGCTCGCCGCGGCGCTGCTCGGCTCGCGGCCCGCGGCCAAGGCACGGCGCGCCGTGCTCGCCGCCGCGGCCGGCACCGGGGGTCTTCGCGCGGTTCGAAAGCTCATCAGTCAAGCCTCCCTGCTGGCGGCCGCCGAGGACCGCACGGACGTCACACCGGGCGACATCACCGACGCCGCCGAGCTCCTGGGCGACGCGTAACACGCCGAATAACGCGCCCACCCGATACGTGGGCGGTTTTCCCAGGACTTTTGACGCGCCATCGGGGCGAAATCCCCGTAAGTTGTTGCTATCTCGCCAGATCCCGGCTTATCCCGGCGGATCTCAACTTTTGCTCGCTTGCATCCATCGGCTCTTCCATGCCGTCGTCGGTGGCCGTCAGCATGGTGTACCCGCTGTCCATGCCCGCTTCGATGGTAATCATCATCGGGTCGAGCATGAAGTCGTCGTCGGTGGCGTCGCTCGCGCTCCGGTCACGCATGATCATGACCTCGGTGTGGGCCGCAACCATGGCACTAGCCGTCACCGTCAGCTTGGCGCTGCCCGGCGTGCCGTTGGCGTGGTCCATGCCGCCCTCGACGAGATCCGCCATATCGGGCCCTTCCAGCATGTAGGTGATAGCCGCCGCGGCGACCGACGCATCGTACATGACCGGCACGATGGACTGGCTGCCGCTGTCGACCGCCTCCACCATGATCATGGAGTCACCGCCCGACATCGGAGTGAGGGTCAGCATCATGCCGCTGGTGCTCGCCGCGAGCACGTCCGGCATGCTCGACGTCGCCGTGTAGGTGGGCTCCACGCCCTCGGCAATCTCGTAGAGCATGCTCATGTCGACCATGATGGCGTCTCCGCCCGCCACCAGCATGCCGGCGCCCGCGTCCATGAACACCTTGTCCACGTCGTCCTGCGACATCGCCCGCAACGACGCCTGCTCCATGACCTCGACGTCGAACTCGACGGAGACCGCGTTCCCCGGCCGATCGGTGTCCACCGCGGTCACGGTGATCGTGTCCATGCCCGCCATCTCGGGCTCGAGCTCCAGCATCATCGTGGAGGTGACCACGTCGGCGTCGACGTTGCCGGACATCGACTCGGCCAGATACCTGGGCTCGATCGAAGCGGGCACGTCGAACAGATCGCCCAAGTCGATCATCGCCGTCGCGCCGTTCGGGGCCGGCTCCCAGATCCCGTTCTCGGACTCCATCGCCGCCTTCGCCACGGCCGCGTCGGCCACCGCCTGGATGTTGTCCTTCGCGGTGATCATCGGCGCGTCGACCATGAGCGGGAACTTGACGGTGACGACGTTGGAGGTGGTCTGCGTGACCTCGAGGGACGACGATTGGCTGACCACGGTCCCGGTGATGCTGATCGGGCTCTCCCCTTCGCCCATCGCCGTGATCGTCACCATGTCGTTCGTGGTGGCGCCACCCAAGACGGCCGGGTCCTCGATCACGACGTTCCCGAGAACGACGTTCGCGGTCTCGGCGTACTCGAACAGATCCGAAGCCATGAGGGTCAGCATCTCGCCCGGCTCCCACAGCCCGTTGTCGCCGGCGCCTTTGGCTCTCGCCGCGTCGGCCGCCGCCTTGATCTCCGCGTACGTCTTCGCCTCGATCTGCTTGGCCGTCTGGTCGCTGAAGGCAATGGGAGCGAGATCGTAGGGGTCGTCCGGGTTCGGCCCGTTGGCCTTGGTGCCCTCCACCATCGCTTCGAGCACCAACGACTCCATGCCGACGTCCTCGTCCGCGTCCACGTTGACCGTGAACTTGCCCGAGGTCGCGCTGCCGTCCATCTCCACCGGCGAGCCGCTGATCGTGTAGTCCCGGGTATCGGCGGTGCTGGCGTCCGAGTGCCTCAGCGTGATCTTGATGTCCTCGCTGGGGGGCACCTCGCGGGGGCTGCGATCCGCGGTCAACGTGACCGTGCCGATCATGCCCTCGGGGATGTAGTCCATCTCCTGCAGCTTGTCGTCCGCGTCGGGGACCTCGATCTTGGTGAGCGTGATCTTGGGCAGCTTGTCGAGGTCGACCACGGTCAATGTGTAGTACGGGTCCATCGCCGGGTCGCCTCGCATGTCCCCGCTGGTGTAGGTCACCTCGAAGGTGACCGTGTCGTCGACCCGGTCGCCGTCGGTGTCCTCCGTGACGAACGGCACGTTGACGACGCCGGGCCTGTTGGCGTCAGCGGCGTCGGCCTCGACCGGGATCGTGAAATTCTCGCTGATGCTGGCCGTCGTGGTGCTCAACGAGTAGTCCTCAAGGCCGTCGTTCTCCGAGTCGAGGGTCACCCTGAGGGTTACCGGACCGGTCTTCAGCGGCACCGCCTCAAGCTCGAGGGTCGGGTCCATTCCCTCGTCGATCTTGCCGTCGCTGTTGAACGGATGCCTCAGGACGAAGGTCTGCGTCTCGGCGTCGATGACCGTGAACTTCACGGGGTCGCCGTGGTCGGTCTCTGCGTCACCACCCGTGCTCGTGATGGTGAACTTCTCGTCCTCCGCGTCCGTGTCGCGGTACGTCCGCAGGTTGATGGTCTCGGTGTCGGTCGCCCGGCTGTCGCCCCAGGTGAACACCAACGTGTCCACTGCCGCTGTTCCGCGGGCAACGCCTTCCCACGCCACGTCGGCGTCGGTGGCACCGAGCTCGCCTCGCGTGTCGCTCGGGGGCGTCGTGTCCGTGGCCGGATCCGGCGCCAGGGTCAGCGTGATCGTGAGGCTGCCGGGAACTGTGGCGTCCGCCGCGGGGTCAACCGTCACCGTCACGGGCACCAGCGCGCCACCCTCCGCAGGCTTCGTGGTTCCCAGCCTGATGCTCACCTCCGCGTCCTGCGCCAAGGCCTGACCGGCCCCCAGCGCGAACACGACGCCGAACAACGCCATCCACTTCAGCGCCCTGCAACTGCCTCTCGCGAAAATCGCTCCTGTCCGCATGTCGCAATCTCCCTTGTGAATCCGTCCGTCTGTCGCCAGCAGCGGGGGGAAACCGAATCCTCCGCCCCCTGCCTCCCCCCGATGTCGACTGCCGCTCCGCATCTCGGATTTCCGTCTCTCGCATGGAAGCCGATTTTCGCCTTCCAGGGAAGTCCGGGGGCGTCCTCGGAAATCCTGCCATATCCAACATGGAAAACGCATATACTCTCTGGGTGTGCCGCCTTGACTCGTCCCGGCACTTTCGCTACAATCCCAGATTAAATTGTCAACGGGATGTCATACGAACTGATACCGGCAGGAACAGCGAGAGCCCCACGATGACCCTCCCGAAGAAGCCCCCGACCACCAAGAGAAGGGGCCCCCACCCCCACAAGGCCCTGTCGGCTGCCTTCTGCCGCAACGTCGCCGAGGTCGGCGACTACGCAGACGGCAACGGGCTGTATCTGCGCGTCGGCCCCTCCGGAACACGCCGATGGGTGCAGCGACTGGTCATCCGCGGCCGATCCCGCGGCCTAGGCCTCGGCAGCTACGCCCTGGTCACGCTCGCCGAAGCCCGCGAGCAGGCCCTCGCCAACCGCAAGCTCGCGAGGGCAGGCGGCGACCCGATCGCCGCCAAGCGCCGCTCCCAGGGGGTTCCGACCTTCGAGGAGGCGGCCAAGCAGGCGATCGACCTCGACAGCAAGGGTTGGCGGAAGGGCGGCAAGACCAAGCGCCAGTGGCTGGCGAGCATGCGCGACCACGTGTTCCCGCACCTCGGCGACAAGACCGTCGACGAGGTGACCACGGCCGACATCATGGATACGCTGGCGCCCATCTGGGCACCCAAGCACGTCACCGCCAAGAAGGTGCGCCAGCGAATCGGCAGGGTCATGAGGTGGGCCATCGCCCAGGGCTACCGGCAGGACAACCCGGCCGGCGATGTCGTGACGGCCGCGCTGCCGAAGCGGCCCGCGCGGGTCCGGCACCGGCGTTCGCTTCCCCACCGCGAGGTCGCCGCCGCCGTCGCCGCCGCCCGGGACGCCGATGCTTGGGTCGGAACCAAGCTCGCCTTCGAGTTCCTGGTCCTCACGGTGGCCCGCTCGAAGGAGGTCAGGCTGGCGACTTGGGGCGAGATCGATCTTGTCAAGCGGGTGTGGACGGTGCCCGCGATCCGGATGAAGGGCGACGAGGAGCACGAGGTGCCGCTGTGCGACCGGGCGGTAGAGGTCCTGCGGGAGGCGAAGCAGCTCCGCAGGGTCTCGACCCCACCAGCGGATGACGAGCTGGTGTTTACGACCGTGCGCGGGAAGGTCATCGACAGCGCGGAGATCTCGAAGCTCGTCAGGGGCCTGAACCTCAACGCGGTACCGCACGGCTTCAGGTCCTCGTTCCGGGACTGGGCAGGAGAGTGCACCAACTACCGGCGGGAGGTCATGGAGGCCGCTCTGGCGCACACGGTGGGGAGCGAGACGGAAAGGGCCTACGCGCGGTCGACGTTCTTCGAACTCCGTTGCCAGCTGATGGCCGAGTGGGGTGAGTACGTCCAGAAGGTGTGAGGGCTGGTCGTCCAACTGCGCCGATGAACGGCCTGCGGCCCGTCGGGACAAGGGAAGTCGTTCCGACCGACCAGCCCGGTCTTGGCAGTGCCGCGTTACGCTACTGGGGCGTGAGCACCGATACGAAGTGGGCCATCGGACCGGCGTCGCGACCATCACGATGATCGTCGGCACCGGCGCCGTGCTCGCCGGCCTGCTGCGGACGCAGATCGCCAGCGTGAACGCCCGCATCGACGACCTGAACGACCGAATGGACCGGATCGAAGTGCGCCTCGGCGGATTCGACGAACGGTTGTGCAGCTTCGAGGTCGCGTTCGGACAGGTCGATCGGCGCCTCCTGACCATCGTCGGGACGGGTTTCCAGATCGCAATGGAGCAGGCGCAGCAGCACCCGATCGGTGATCGGCGGGGCCGATCCGGGCGCACTCGGGCGAGAGGGCACCGCTGCCTCCGACTCCGTCGTCATCATCCGACGCCGGCTCCTCGCCAATCCAGAGCACCGCACCCGAAACGGTAGGCCTGCCGAGGAACTCCCGCCCGCGCGTACGCACCGACCGCGACGTGCTCTTGCCGGCGGGACAACCCGGCCGGCGACACGGTCACGGCCGCCGCGCTCCCGGGACGCCCCACCCCAGTCGAGCACCGGGAAGCGCTTCACCCACAGCGAGGTCGCCGCCGCGATCGCCGCCGTCCGGAACGCCAATGCCTGGGTCGGCTTGAAGTTCGCGTTCGAGTTCCTGGTTCTAACCGATCAGCCGAGGTCCAACTGACGACCTGGAGGGAGATCGACCTCATCGAGAAGATGTGGAGGGTGTCGAAAGAGATCAACCCGAGCGAGCTGAACCCCGATCAGGCCGTCGGCCTCGGCGCGGCGCTGCACGGCACGTTCCGGCAGATCAACGAGCAAACCGACGCAGCCCGCGACGTGGCGGCCGCCGTGTCCGCGCGCTACGGGGCATCGGACATCCAGATCATCGACGGCGCGAGCCACCCGCTCGGCACGGCCGCGTACGACGAGGCGAACGTCGTCCGCAACAACGTGCTCATCAAGAAGATGGAGCCGATACCGTGCAGGAAGACCGAGACCTTCGGGACGTGAACGCCGAACCAGCGCGAGGTCGCGCTGCCTGGAGAAGTACGACAGCTTGATCAACATTCGGGCACGTCCGCGGGACGGAGAACCCGCGAGCAGCACTGTACGACAGGGCCAAGGGCGTCCTCTGCGACCCCCTACTTCGCCGAGACCAAGCGGAAAGCCTGGGCAAGTACCGGATGCCGAGCGCAGCGCCGCCGCCGGAACCCGCACCGGCGCCGAGGCCGCGACCGGCGCTCAGACCCGAGCCCTGGAGGCGGGAACCAGAACCGAGCGACGCGGGAGCGTGGTGGACAGGCGGGCTCGTCGCGGCACCCGCGGCGGTTCTCTACATTCGGGCCCAATGTACGGGAAAGCAACGGAGGAATCCGGACTGCCGGCGGCGGCGCTGGTCATCGCGATCATCACCGCGTGGTGCATCGGAATGCGCTGGATGAAGCTCCTTCCTCGGCCCGCTCCTGATGTGGCTCGGGTGGGCAGCGGCAGACCTGACCGCAGGGCCGTTCGCGAGAGACCTGAACAGCTGGAGCATCCTGCCCGAGATCGGCATCCTGGCCGTTGTCGGGGGACTCGGCCTGTGCCTCGGACTGACAGGTCAGGTGCGGCGGACGGCGGACTTCACGAAAGAGTACCTCGGAGCGATGACGGTGGGCCTCTTCGCAGCGGCGCTGGTGGCGATACCCGCGGCCAGCCTCGTCATCCCGACCCGGACGCCGACCGCCACCGAAGCGTCCACCGACGAAGGGCCGCCCCCCCCCGCCGCCGACCAACGAGCGCAGGCCGACCGCCCAGACCGAGGAAGCGCTGCACCTCAGCCGGGGCGACTGGCGTCGGATCCAGACCGGGCTGCGCGCCCTGGGACACTACGATGGGTCAATCGACGGACTGGCGGGCCCGAGAACCCCGGCGTCAATAACCGCGTGGCAGCGCACCCAGCGCGGGACCGCGACCAGCTTCCTCAACAGGGCGCACGCCGAGGCGCTCGCCGCCCTCGCGCCGACGCCTCCGCCCCCGCCCACGGGCGAGACCCGAGAGCCGACCGGGGAGGCGCGGGGTACGACCCCGGAAGCGGCGCCGACCGCAGCGGGACACGCGGCTCGTCGTCAGGGCCGAGCCTGGCAGCCGCATCACGATGGACGACAACGAAGTAGGCTTCACCAGCGAGAACGGGATCCTGACGGTCGACGTCGAGACCCCCCGAGGGCCACGTGCTGAGAGCCGAGAAGGACGGGTTCGACACGGTCGTCGAGAGCATCGACGTCGAACGCGGGATATCGCAGGTCGTCGAGCTGGCCGCCACGGCCCTCCACGGTCGGCTGACGGTGACGACCAACGCGAGAAACGCGCTCGTCGAGATCGACGGCGGCGAGCCCGCGCTGGCGCCCGTCGAGGACATGGAGGTCGACTTGGGCACGCGCCTCGTGACGGTGTCGGCCCCCGGGTACAACACCGACGAGCAGTACGTGGAGATCGCCGCGAACGGAGCGACCACGCACCACGCGACGCTCGAAGAGACATCCCTCGACGCCGAGGACCGCCGAGCTGCGCCGAATGTTCGACACCGGGAGCTACGAGACGGCGGCGGAGGTCGCCGACCTGCTGACCCGCATGCTGGTGCTGTGGAACAGCGTGGGCGTCGAGGTCCAGGAGGACCTGTCCGTCACGCTCGGAATCCAAGGCCGGCGCTGTACGCGCTCGAGCGTACACGGAGAACGTCCAGCCCCTGTACAACGCGATACGCTACGGTCAGAGGATCGAGCTGCCGATCAAGCACCGCCACGGCGGGGGCGGATTCCGCCAAGGCTTCTGCACGGGCGTGCTGGCGTACAGCGCGAACGAGAACGGGTTCCGCTCCACCGACAATCCCGACCACGGCTTCGCGGTGGAGCCGGGGGACATCACGCAGATCGAGCAGGCGGAGACGCAGGAGGGGTACCTGTCACGGCTGAACACCGAGGTGGAGGGCCGCGGCAGCATGGAGTTCGTGCACCCGAACAGCCGGCAGCAGCGCCGCGACCCCGACAGCGCTCTGATCACCGACATCGTGTGCGTAGACTGCAACCACGCACTCGCGGTGCACGAGCAGCAGCTGCTCCTGCTCACCCGCGGGACGCAGTAGAATCGGCGGAGCCGACGACTCCGCGACCGCATGGGCGGCCGCAGGTGCCGCACCGACCCGGAGGGACGCGGCCCCCAGGCGTCCCAAGCGCCGACCCCCATCCTCCACCGCGCCCAGGGCGGGAACACGGCTCGGCAGCCAACACGTGCAGCGATACCGAAACCGGCCGACCGGAAGGCGCAATCCACCGCCACGAGGACTGAGGGTCACATCGCCGACGGCGAGACGAGGCGAATCGCGAGGACGATCAGCGCCCTGCGCCGGCGCCGGGGAACCCTGCCTTCGCGCGCACGAGGATCACGTGGAACGATCGACATTCGAAGACGTGTTACGGGACCGCCCAGGATGGACCGCCATCGCCGGCTTGGCGGCCGACGGGGCCGAGCACGGCCACAGGGACGCCTCAAAGCGGCGTGCACTCCAGGCCGGAGTATCCGGCGGGGCCCTGATCCTCGAATGCCCCGCCCCGCCGCCGGCGACCGCCGGCATGACGGCGGCAGCGCGGGCGGTGAGCGCGGAGACCTGCGACCGCTGCGGCGGGAAGGGGTCGCCGTGCGGACCGCCGGGCGGACCGCCCGACGCCTGCCGGTGCGCCGGATGCCGGGACGCGGGGCAGACACCGCTGCGCCGCATATGGACTCCCGCCGAGAAGACCGCGGACATGACCGGGCTCTCGCCCGGCCAGCACACCCAGGACCTCAGAGGGGGAGCGACCGGAAACCACCCGGACATCACGGACTGGCGGTGCTACGGGCGCCTCGAGCACAGGTACGCGGACGAGATCGCCGAGCTGATGGCCGGCCGCGACGACGCGCGCGCCATGCGGTTCTGGACCGGCCGCGCCGGCTGGGCCGGGCTCATCCGGGCGCTGCTTATCGTCATGCGGTCCGAGCAGGACGAGCGGCCCGAGGACCCCGAGCACAAGCCCTGGCGCCTCCGGTGGATGAAGGAGAAATGGGGCGGACTTGACATCAGGACGACCGGCGACACGGCCTACCAATGGGGCGCCATCAGGTACGTGGAGACGATGAGCACCCTGGTCTGCGAGGCATGCGGAATGCCCGGAGAGCTGCGCTACGGACACCGCTGGCGCGTCGAATGCGACGACTGCTGGAAGCTCGCGCGCGCGGAAGACATCGAAGAGGACGCGCGGGCGCGGCCCCGCGACGCGACCGACGGCACAGAACCGACGCCGGGGTACCGCGGCAGCCGAGTCCACCTGATCTAGCGGGACCGGAAGACCGACGCGCGGACACCGGGCGCGTTCGCCCCACCGACCCCGAACCGCGCCGACACCGACACCCTCCACTCCGAGCAGCACCCGGGGACAGAGAACACGAGCCGACAATCAAGAGGCTCTTGAACAACATCGCCGACGGCCGCACACCGGCGCAGGACGGGAGTAGACGCGCTTACGGGGCAACCCGACGGGCGACATCGCCCCGAGCTCCGCCGCCACAGAACACCAAGCTCCAGAAGAACGGGGAAGCGCCCAGGCCGTGGGCGGCGGCACGGTGCTGTAGCCATCTGCCCCGGCAACGGACCCAACGACCGTATCGGCTTTGCCGTTTCAGCGGTTGCGCGAGCGAGGCACGGGTCCATGCACCCCGCGGCGTCCACGCTCAGCGCCGATGTAGTCGGCGGTCCGGCTCTGGTCCCGGTCTGAGGCCCCGCGCTCGTCCGTTTCCTCTCCAGCCTTGGCCCTCGCGCCGTCGGACCGCCGGACTCGTCCCCAGCGTTCCTCGGTCGTCGTCATTGTCGGCGTTCCTCTCTGCTCTGAGCTGGGTCCGTCGCCGTAGGTTCGGTCCTCTGGTCGCCGACCCCAGGTCTTGTCCTGCTCGCTGACCCGGTGCACGGCGTCAGGCACGGTCGACGGCATCGCCGACGCCGACAGGATGCACCCGGCGAGCCACCGCAGGTCGTCGGGCGGCTCGGACGGTCGCGATCGGTCGCCGGTCTCGGCTCTCGGCACAACCGCGTCTGCTCTCGTCGTGCGTGTCCCCTCGCGGTGGCTCAGGCCTGGGACCAGTCCAGGATCCGCATCACGAGGCGGCCGCATTCCTCGAGTTCGCCCCACTCGTCCTCGTCGAGACGTTTCCGGGGGGAGAGCCCGCACCACCTTGATGAACAGGAAGGAGGAGAGGAGCCGGGGGGGTTCCCGGGGGGGAAGCCCGGGGAACGGGTCGGTCTTTGGGCACCACCTCGATGAACGAGGAGGAGAAGAGCCGGGGGTTTCTTTGGGCACCACCTCGATGAACAGGACGAGGAGAAGAACCGGCGCTCCGGCTCCTTCGACGAGCCGCTCGAGCAACATCTCGTGCTCGAGCCCGATCTGCGAGTAAAGACGTCGTCCTTCCGCACCTCGATGAACAGGAGGAGGAGAAGAGCCGTTCCGGGGAGGAAAGCCCGCTCGACACGGGTCTCACGGCTGAACGGGCCCGATCTTTGGGCAGCACCTCGATGAACAGGACGAGGAGAAGAACCTGACGCTCCGGCTCCTTCTGCGAGAGCTCCCAGGCAAGACGTCGTCCTTCCGCACCTCAATGGACAGGGAGGAGGAGAAGAGCCGTTCCGGGGGGAAAGCCCCGTCACGGCGGCTGACCCGGTGATACGGGTCTTTGGGCACCACCTCGATGAAACAGGAGGAGGAGAGAAGCCGGGGGTTTCCGGGGGAAAGCCCGGGTCACGGCAGCCGAAGGGGTCCGGTCTTTGGGCACTACCTCGATGAACAGGAGGAGGAGAAGAGCCAGCGCTCCGGCTCCTTGACGAGCCGCTTGAGCAGCATCTCGTGCTCGAGCCCGATCTGCGAGATCGCCGGGTAGGCGTCGTCCTTCCGCTCGTGAAGCTCCCAGGGCAATGGCGCTCTCGTCGGTCTTCATCCATCCCAGCATGAAGTACCGGGCGAGGTCCCAGACCGCCGTTCTGCGTTCGGGCTCTTCTTCCGGGTCGAGTCAGAACGGGTGGATCCCGTCCTCGGGGCGCGATCGGCGACGCGAACGCAAAGGGGCCGGCTAGAAGCGGGTGCGCGGCGCCCACGGCGGCGGATTCAGCGGCCCATTCCTTCCCGGCGGCGACCTGCTCCTCCAACTCGGTGTTCGAGATCAAGCGGTGAGCAGCACCACGCGAGGTCCGTCTAGATCTGCAGCGGCAGCTCTCCCGGTCGTACCTTCAGGGCAGCCGAGAACGTGCTGTCGCTCAACGGCGACGTACGGACGACGCTTGGGGCCGACTACCAGCGCGGTGCGCTCAACGTCGGCGTCTCGACTAACCGCGCCCTGGACTCGGGCAGCTAAGGTGGGCGGAGCGCCGGGCAGATGACCTCGTCGATGACCGGCTTCTGTCCGTGGCTGGGCAACGACCGCGCCTCGGTGTGCGGCGTGTGACCGACTAGGGCACGGGCCCGCTGAGCCTGACGCCGGACAGCGCGGTGGCGCTTGAGATCGGCGTGTAGACGGCGATGACGGCGGTGAGTACGCGAGGTGATGTCCTCGGCTCGCGGACCACGGCGGGTTCACGCTGGGCGTTAAGGCGGACGCGCTGTGGGTCGCGGTGTCGACCGGGCAGGTGGGCGGCGCGCCGGGCCAGTCTGAACGCCACGGACGCTGGGTGACGCCGATGCGGACGGTGCTCGAGAGCTCGCGGGGCCCCGCCGTGGGCGGTCGGACCTCCCTGATGCCGAGCGTCGAGATCGAGGTACGCCAGGACGGCGGGGACCGAGACCAGCACTGCATGGACATCGACGGCGCCCTCGCCTCCATCGGACATGACCTCTACTGGGGGCCGCCGCGCTCTCGGCTCTCCATCCAAGCGAGGACTTCGTCTTCGAACCATCTGACAGCCCTCTTGGCGATTCGCATGGGTCTCGGGAAGCCACTGGTCTTCATGGCTTCGTAGATCATTGTGTGTCCCATGCCCGTCATGTGCTCAACCTGTCTACGGGTCAGCAGCCTTCTCGACATCACGGTGTGCTCCTGCGAACTACAGATGGTCGCTCGGCGGAGGAGGCCTCGTCCTCCGGTTGTGGCCCTTCGGGAACACGCGCGACCCATCATCAGTAGGGACCCTGTTTTCTGCCCGCTCCTCTTGCGCAGGCATCTGCAAGAAGCATGCATCTGCGGGGTCGCTGGACCGCACGCATCATCGGTCCTCACTACTGAACACTTGTCTGTTCTGGATGTGCGGTTCGTGATGTGCTTTTCTCGCGTCATCTGGAAGGCCATGTTGAGGTTGGGATGATGATGTCCCGGACCCCGTACACTCTCTCCAGAGGACCGTGGAGGTCGGGTCGTCCAAGGGCTGTTGAATGAGGGCGATGGAACATGCCGGGTACACTTCCCCTCGTCGGGGGTATCACCAAGTAGGCATGTGCATTCAGTGCATCGAATCGAGAGCAGCTGGATGACGGCGGGTCGAGGCTCTATCGTGGAGCTCAGCAAACGAGGTTCTTGAGTCTAGTAGAGGCCCTTTTCCGAGGAACACACACATGGAGCTGAAGAGGATCCGAATAAAGGACGGCACGCATCAGAATCTGGGTAGGCTGGGTCGAGCGGTGCTGGATCTGCTCGTCGTGACGGTTCTCATCGACGAGTTGTCCCGCATAGAGCCTCTTGCGTTCCGGAGCATGATCCTGAAACGTCTCCAGGTGCTTCCGCCGCCCGACGCCGGTGCCGGAGCGGTCGCTGGTAGCCCGCCGCCGGCCACCGGATCGGGGGGCGCCGCCGTCGCAGACCCGCCGTCGCTGGCCACCGGATCGAGGAGCGGCACCGCCGAAGACTCGCCGTCGCCAGACCCCGGATCGAGGAGCCGCGACGCCGGAGAGGCGCTGCCGTCACGCGCCGGGTTCCGCTGCCCCTGTGTCACGGCAACCGCGGGGGGGAACCTCGTGATCGATGACGCAGGCCGGCTTCGTCGACGTGTGGATGGTTGCGTAAAGGGCAGCCCCGGGGCCGTTCTTGCCGAGGGCCTTTCGCACTACGGCGCCGTTGGGCGGGGTCGGGATCTGAACTGGTTCGACGTCGTGTACGCCGGCCGGCTGTTGAAGAAATGGGCGAGCGGGTTGCGAGTACCGCGGGTGGGACGTCGGTTGTCTTGGGCCACGATCGTCAGGTCCGACCTTGCCATCAGCGTCGCCCCTGTTTGCTTTGCGGCGCACGATCCTGGACCGCATCCACGCGTCACTGGCGTACACCCGATCGGTCGGGTGGCGGCGACCGACATGTGCATTCAGTGCAGTCTGTAGTAGGCCTTTTCCGAGGAGCACACAAATGGGGCTGAAGATCGTCCGGATAAAGGACGTTACGCATCAGAATCTGAGTCGGCTGGGTCAAGCGGTGCTGGATCTGCCCGTCGTGACGGTCATCGACGAGTTGTCCCGCATGGATCCTCTTGCGTTCCGGAGCATGATCCTCGAGCGTCTCCAGGCACTTCCGCCGCCCGACGCCGGTGTCGGCGCGGTCGGTGGCACCCCCCCGTCGGCCACCGGATCGAGGAGCCGCGCCATCGCAGACTCGCCAGCGCCGGCCACCGGATCGAGGAGCGGCATCGCCGCAGACTCGCCGCCGTCGGCCACCGGATCGAGGAGCGGCACCGCCGCGGACTCGCTGTCGCCGGTCACCGGATCGAGGAGCCGCGCCGCCGCAGACTCGCCGCAGCCGGCCACCGGATCGAGAGGCGGCGCCGCCGCAGACTCGCCGTCGCCGGCCACCGGATCGAGAGGCGGCGCCGCCGCAGACTCGCCGTCGCCGGCCACCGGATCGAGGAGCCGCGCCGCCGCAGACTCGCCGTCGCCAGGCGCCGGATCGAGGGCCCGCGACGCCGGAATGGCGCTTCCATCACGCGACGGGTCCGCTGCCCCTGTGTCACAACAACGGCGGGGAGGAACCTCGTGATCGATGACGGCAGGTCGGCTTCGGCGACGTGTGGATGGTTGGATAAAGCGCAGCGCCGGGGCCGTTCTTGCCGAGGGCCCCTTCGCGCTACGGCGCCGTTGGGCGGGGTCGGGATCCGAACTGGTTCGACGTCGTGTACGCCGGGCGGCTGTTGAAGAAATGGGCGAGCGGGTTGCGAGTACCGCGGGTGGGACGTCGGTTGTCTTGGGCCACGATCGTCAGGTCCGAACTCACGATCATCGTCGCGCCCCTGTTGCCTTCCGGCGCACGATCCTGGACCGCATCCAGACCCCCTGCCGCGACCAATGCCGGCTTCGGCGGGATCCGTGGTACCTCACTGCCGTACACCCGATCGGACGCGCGTGGCGGCGACCGAGAACGCACCGGCCACCCGCCGGATCCGCGGCTTCGATCTCACTGGGGCTGCGCGGAGGAACCTCGTGATCGATGACGGCAGGCCGGCGTCGGTGACGTGTGGAGGGTCGGGTCAAGGTGTAGCGCCGGAGCCGTTCTCGCCCAGGGCCCTTCGCGCAACGGCGCTTGGCGACGGGCGAGCGGGTTCTGAGTACGGCCGGTGGGCTGTCGCTGGTCCGGGCCTCGATCGTAAGGTGCGCGGGGGTTGGCCGTACGTCCCCGCCCCACACCGCTAGAACGCGCGGCGCCGACGGAAACGCTGCGATCACGCGCCGGATCCCGTGCTCCGCTCGCACAGAAGCCGCGGGGAGGGACCTCATGATCGATGACCGGCAAGCCGCCTTCGGCGACGTGTGGAGCGTCGGGCATGGGTTGCCGTTCAGCGTCGCACCCGGCTGCCTCCGGCGCACGATTCTGGAGCGCATCCAGATGCCTGTGGCGACCAACGCGAGCGGCGGCAGGGTTGGTGCTACGTACCGCCCACACCGGGTCCAGACGGGCGGCGCCGACCGAAGACGCTCCGGCTACGCCTCGGATCCATCGCTCTTGCAGCAAGTGCGCAAACGGCGGTCGGCCGACGTCTTTCGCGCCCTCGGGGCGCACCCCAGTGCCCACGGCGGCAATCCCGAATTTAAGGGTTGCCAGAGTGGGTTCTGCTAACCCAAGGGTTCTGCTAACCCAAGGGTTAGGCGCCTTCCGTGCTGGCCCAGCGAGCCGCATTGACGGCGACATTACAGGAGAAGTCGACGATGAGCCGTCATGTCGGTGTGTTCCGTGTTGAAAGGCACAAGACCATGCCCCGTCCACTGGCCGCGCACATCGCGGGCGACACCCGCCCTCAGGAAGCGGTCGGGAGAGCCGAGTACGGCGGGCGGGCGTCCATCCGGATCGCCGGCGATCCGGACCTTGCAGACAGTCGGCTCGCCGAGGCCTTGGCCGTCAAGCGGCCGGGCCGCCGCGGCCTGTCGAGCGTGGAGGTTTTCGCCTCGGGCCCCCCGCCCTTCGAGGCGCCCGACGCGTGGCCAGCCGAGCGGGTGATGGCTTGGGCGCGTCGGTGTGCCGAATGGCTCGCTGGCGCCATCGGTCCCGATGCTGTCCTCCGCAACCTCGAGCTCCACGTCGACGAACGCAGCCCGCATCTGCACGGCGACTTCGTTCCGCTTGTCCGGGACGAACGCGGCCTGAAGCGCAGCTGGGAGGCCGTCGCCGCCAGGATGATCGGCCGCCCGTCGGCCAAAGGGCCGGCGGTCATGCGGGCCATCCAGGATCAGTACTTCGAGCATGTGTCCCAGCCGTTCGGCCTCGCCCGGGGGGAGATCGGCTCGAGGCGGCGGCACGAGCCCCCGGACCGGGAAAGGGGCCTGCGCGAGCGTGTGCAGGATGCCGAGGCTCGAACCCTGGAGGCGATGGCCGCTGCGGCTGCGGCCGAAGCCTCGCTGGCCGCCGTCCGGCATAGCCGGGAGGCGGAGTACGCGAAGTCCAAGCGGAGGGGGCGGAAGCTCAATGAGGCCGAGGCCCGCATCGCACGGTTCCCGAAGCAGCTTCGGGACGTGGAGACCAGGGGGGAGACTCGTGGCATCGAGATGGGAGTCCAACGCTATCGGGAAGGGCAGGCTCAGATCGCCCGGCTCGAGCGCGACCGGCGGGACTGGAAACGGGGGGGATGATGACATTGGAGGAACCGGCGGGTAAGGAAGAGACATTCAGGATCGCGGACGACCAAGTGCGGGGTGACTTGGTCGTCGCCCAGAAGTGGGCCTGCGGAGCCTGCGGGGCGGATCTGGTTGCCGGGGCGACCACCATCGTCTACGCGTCGCCCCCCGGGGGGGGTCCGGTGGACCGGATCCCGGTCTTGGTGCACGAATCGTGCGCCGATGAACAGCGGGTAAGTCTCCCTGATTTCGACGACGCCCACGCGATCCTCGGCCGGTCCGGCGACGCCGCGGTTGCCGCCCGGGCACTCGAAGCCGCGGTCGCCCTGCACCGAGGCGCGATCAACGCCATCGTCGCTCAGGCCGTCGGGCCGCTGGACACGAAGATCAAGAGTCTCGAGACCGAAAAAGCGGAGCTTGGGAAGTTGGTCGCCAAGCTGCGCGAGGAGAAGAACGAACTGCTCTTGAAGAATCGTCAATGGTCCGAGGCCTTCACCCAGCAGAGAGCATTTGGGCAGGAACTCGAACGGCGCATAGCGGGGCTCATCAAGGACACCAAAGCCGAGACATACCTCACTCGCATCGAGCTGATCGAGGCTATCGCCAAGCACCTGCAACCCGAGCAGGCACAAGCGTAGTCGGTATCCGTAGTAGCAGCCGGCCGTGTTTCTCGGCCTCGAGGGCGAAGTTCAGTTCGTGGCGCAGGCACCTCTCCGGCAAACGGCTCCCAGGTCCGTGTCCTGGATCTCCCTCCACCTCCCACGCTTCCTGTACGGCAGCACTGGCGCGTCGCCTTCCTGACGGCATGTCTCGGCTCTGGCGGCCCGCCTCGGTCGTCGCGGCTTGCCGGGTCTCCGTGAATCGGCGTCGCTCGTTCACGGCGATGGTCTCGCCCTCCAGCACCGACCCCGGCTGCGGGTCCAGCGCCCGCCCGTCGCGGTCGACCACCGCCGCCACTGCGGGGCAGCCGTGGGTGTCGGCTACCGTGACGGCTAGGGCTGGGCGTCCCGCTCCTCGCGGTCGCCCCTGACGCGGAGGACGGCCCGCAGCGTGACGGGTGTCGGGTCGTCGGTTCCCGTCGTCGGGCCTCTCGACGGTGACGGCCTGCGGCGTGGCGACGCCGGGCGCGTTGAAGTTGCCGGTTCAGAAAGCCGTGGCGGCTGGCGTGTGGAGGCGGTAGCCGAACGTGCAGACGCGCACCTTCACTGATGTCCTCGACGCCGGATCCCTGCGGGCGGGTCGGCCCTCAGGGTTGCCTTGGTGGTTTGGCGCCGGTGAGCCTCGCGGCCCGAGAACGTCGTCGACAGCTCGACGAACGATCCCCAGGTGTCGTCGGGCGGATCTCTGGGGAACTACTCCTTGGCGTGGTCGGGAGAGAAGTGCCGTTCAAGAACCTCGATGAGTACATCGCGCATCGACCGCTGCTGGGCCGCGCAGGCTACCTTGATTCTCGGTGGAGGGCTTTCGGGAGTTCCAGTGTCTTCGGGCACGCCGTGCCCGGTTCCAGACAGCCGCACTCGGGGCGCCGGAACCCGCTTCCCCGCGCCTGGGCGTGCGGCTTGAGGACCTGCGCGCCGGGTACCCCTCCCTCTCAAACCCGGCGCGCCCTCAGTCCCCGTCAGGCCGGCGGCTCGACGCATCGACGCATCGACGCATCCAGCATTCGAGAACGGAGCGAGATGCCAGACGCTCCGTTCGGCGTGCACGCCCTGCCGTTCGATGTCGGCTTGCCGATCGATCTCGTGGGCGTGCTGTTCGTCGCCGCCCCCGCAATCGACCCCGGGCGCATCCCGCCGACCGGGGTGGTCGAGCCTGCCCAAGGCAGGAGCGTCGCCCGGACGATCCAGGCGGTCACGGTTCGCCCCTCCTCGAACCTAGGGATAGGGACGGACCACAGGGCGTAGTCGACGGCCCGGTCCGCAAATCGTAGCGGTACCCAGCCGACACCGAGAAGAAGTAGGCCGTCTGCAGCTTCAGGCCGGAGACCCGTCGCCTCGGGGGGGGCTCCAGGCCGACTAGGCCTTCCATGTCTGGCACGTCAGCGCCAGCCGCAACGCGACATCGTGTTCCGCGGAGTCCCACCTTATATATGGGATGTCGCGGCACCGACCATCAGCTTCGCGTTTCCGAACACCCGGCCGGCCGCGGGCGCACGGTACCGCGCCGCCGACATTGGCCGCGGCGGTCCACCGCAGGCGGTGCGTTCCGCGACGACGACGTCCCGGCCGGCTGCGTGAACGACCATGGCCCATGTCCACCTGAAGAGGTCGGTGGACGAGCGCCGGATCAAGGTGTGCGTCGAGCAGATCGGGTACCGGCTGATCCCCATGGCGGACCTGAGAACACTGGCCCGCCGCCTGTGTCAGGCGACATGGAAAACTGACCCGTATGTCCAGCTGGACATACGGAGCAGTTTTGAGTGTCGCTTGACAGCCTGGACCGCGCACGCCTGGGCGGGAACGCCACGACCGACCTCTGCATCGCCTGGGCGAAGGGCTGGGCCGGATGCCGGAAGAACGGCCAGACAGGAAGACGCGCCGTGACCGGCACACCCGACCCCGAGAACCGCGACCGCTCGGCGGTCACCGCGCCGGGCCACCCGACGCTCGAACCGGACGAGAGGCTGTGGCTCGAGAGCTACGTCGAACGACTCAAGAAGGCGCCCGGCGGGCCGCTCAAGCGACTCGTGGTGTATGGCTCGAAAACCCGGGGCGACGCCGGACCGACGAGCGACATCGACGTCCTGGGTCGGAGACGCCCCGGACGCCGTAGGGAACGCGCGGGAGTTGATCTACGGCGGCGACGACCCCGACGGTGTCGATCACAACGTCGTGGTCCGGACCGAGGCCGACTGGCTCCGAGACCTGGAAGGAGCTGCCGTTCCCCAGGAAACGTCGAGGCCGAGAGCGTCCAGCTCAATCCCGTCCACCGACCGGCGGTGACCCGGAAGGGCATCCGGCACGCAGCGCCCGTATGGCTAAAGGAGGCCCGGAACGACCTGAAGGCGCTCAGGTACGAGCTCGTCGCGAACGCGTTGGTGAAGAAGCGGAACCGCTGGAGTTCGCGCGGTATCGACGCCCTGCGCGAACAGCCCCTCGATCTACTGCTCCTCCTCAAGGGTGAAGCTGCTCGTGATGCCGTTGCGGTCGGAGACGTCGATGCGGGATTAGTCGGCGGTGAAGCGCTGAACGGCCCGGTGTCGAAGACCACGCCGGCCGTGTAGTTGACCGACGTCTCGGGCCCCAGGGGGACGCCGCCGCGCTGGACCGCCACCGGCGAGTTCGACGGGATGGTGCCGTTGTTGACGAGGTCGCCGAGGCCGGGGTCGAAGGTGGTCGAGGTGTTGAACGCGTTCTGCTGGCCGGGAGTCGGGGCCGGGAACCCGGTGCTCACCCCGCCCGCACGCGAACCGGGAAACCGAAGGTCCAGACTCCACCGGGTCGTTCGCGGTCGCCGTAGACAGCGACGTTGCTGCGGCTCCACGCGCCGGCGGCGAGCCGCCCGCAGGCGAAGAAGCCGTTCGAGCTGGCCGAGGAGCCCTGCCCGCGCCCGCAGGGGCCGACCGCCCACGACGTCGCGCGGCCCTCGGTGGTCTGGTACTGCTCGTCGCGCCACTCGGCCCCGCCCGCGACGTTCACCATGTCGGTGGCGTAGCACACCTCGAAGTTGACGCCGACCTCCTGTTGCCGGTGGCTGCCCAGATCGAACGCGGTCGGCGACTCGGGCTCGAGCGAGGCGTCGACGGTGTCGCTGACGAACAGGTCCGCCTCCTGGGCGCCGATGGTGCCGCTGACTCCCGAGACGAGGCCGCCCGCGGTGGAGCCGCGGACGCCGCCCGGCGACAGGCCGCGCACCTCGCCGCCGAAGCTCGGGGTGAAAGCCGCCGGGGAACAGCTCGCAGAACGAGAAGCACTCCGAGTCGTCGAACGCCTGCGCAGCGGGGCGAGGTCGGACCGCAGCGGGTCCCCTGCGGTTGCGGCGTTGTGCGGCTGCCGGGTCGCCTTTCCGACGTGCAGCCCCAGCGAGTAACGTCCGCGGCCGCCCGCGCCGCAACGGCATCGGTCGCTGGACTCGGCGTATCGGTCTCCCGGTCGAGCACGAGCAGCGCGTCATCGACCGCGAGCCTGAACCCCGAGCGGACGGCCTGCGGCGGACATCGTGAGGGCGAAGTGGTCACGAGCCCCTTACATGGGCGGGGGCTGAAGCGTTCTTCTCGTATCGCCTGAGCAGCGCGCGGCGGTCACGGGGGTGGCGGGCCCTGCAGGATGGTTGCGATCCGTCCGTCGGCCCATTCGACAACTCTGCGACTCTGCTCCAGCGCTTCCTGGAGTTCCTCTTCGCTCACGTCGGCGTGTTCCGGGTCGGTGTCGAAGTCGTACCGCCCGCTACCGGCGTAAGTCGATAGGGCGGCTGATTCCTCGACCTCGTGAGGGATGCTCTCACCGGCGGCGCGCGCGGTGTCGAGGAGCGCCCCGATGTCGTGCGTCGTGTCGAAGTCGGCGCCGTGGGCGATGACCACACCCTTGACGGCGAACTCGGCGGCGTAGTGCGCCTGCTCGCACTGGACTCGCCGGTCCCGGTCGGGGCCACGCTGCGCCGCATCCCGGAGGCGGCGGTGCGCTTGGCCCAGCCAGTACCTCGCGGAGTCAGGCTTGCGCTCGGCGCTCATACAGGACCCGTCCTTCGCGCAGCGCCGACGCGATGACGTACCAGCGCGCGTCCCGGTGCCGCTCGACATCGCTCTCGGTGGCGACGACAAGGTCGAGAGGACGCGTGCCTCGAGGCCTCGCGCGGTAAATCGTCCCGGCGACATGTCGGCGGTTCTGGCCGTCTGGAACGATGACCAGCACGTCGAGGTCGCTCTTCGCCCGCATCTCGCCGCGTGCGGCCGAGCCGAACAGGATGATCCGTACCGGCTGTACCGCCTCGACGATTGCCGAGTTCAGCCGCGCCAGCGTTCCCTCGTCGGGTGTCCCGTCGGGGTTGATGCCGCGCCACGCCCATGCGGCTTCGTCGTAGGCCCTCATCTCGTGCCTCCCTCCGACTGTACCCGTCTCGCTGGCGGGTGCGCAACGCTTGCGACAGGCCTTGTCGGGCGGGGGGCGACGCCGCAGCACTGGCGGCTCTGGTCCCCGACCGGCTGCCCGCGGGATGTGGCGGAGGTGCGGACGCCGAGCCTCCGGGCACGCTCCTGCCTGATCGCCGAGCATGCGCCACCGACTTTCGCTGAATCTCCGTCTCGCCTGTGATAGGATCATCGGGCAGGTGGCGGCGCCGGTGGATGAGACCGACGCCGCCGAGCACGGCGAGCCAGGTTGGAGCCATCGTCGCCATGCCCGGTCGAAGTCTACAGCAGAACCTCCAGGATCCCCGCACCACTCGTGCCGCGGTACGCCGCGGATCGGGCGACGTGTGCCCGTTGGGCACGCGTCTTCCGATCAGGGGCGCTCTTGGAGTCGGTAGCTGTCCCTCCGATCCGGACGTGACCAGGGGCGGGGCCGCTCACGCGGTTCCCCGCCTTTCCTCTCCTCGACTCGCCGCCGCGGGCCGCCGGTCTCCGAACGCACCGGCCGGGCGCGGGCGGCTTCCCATCGCGTTCGATCGATGAGGCGTCATGTCTCGATTCTTCCGCCGGTTGCCGGCCTTCGCGTCGAAGGTCGCCCACCGGGTCGTCTACGGACCCGGCTATCAGCGTGCGCGTAGAGAGCTCTTCGAGCGAGTAGATCACAACTGCCAGTTCTGCGGTCTTCGGCCGGCGGAGGAGGCCCATCATTTCGGGCTCCGCTATCCGGCCGACGACGAGGTCACGGCGGATGATCTCACGGCCCTCTGCCGTCCGTGCCATTGGATTGCGAGCCTGATCCGCCTGCTGGATCGCACGGGCGTGACGGCGCTCTGGGTGGTTCTTGCATCCGCCAAGGCGCCCGCCGGCCGCCGGCGCGCGCCCCGTCGCGGGCCCCGCAGCTGCGGCGTGCCGGCCCGGCCGTCGTCGGAAGCGCCGACGCTGGACCTGCGCGCGTTGGTGGAACGTTGCCACGCCACGCTCTTCGTGGGTTGCCGCCGGTGCGGTCACGTCGTTCGGCTCGATGCCGTCGAGCACTTCCGCCGGCGGGCGTGGTCGGGCTCAACGGGCGACCTGCGACGGCTGTGCTGTTGCCGGTGCCGCAGCCGCACGCACTGGATCATCCTGGGCGGCTGGCCGCGGTCCACCGGAGGCGCCTCCGCACGGCGGACGGCCTGAACCCAGCCTGGACGACTCGGCTCTATCCCGCGCGCGGCGCCCTGATCGCCGGCTGACCGCCGACCATCTCCGACGAGACCTCTTGTGGGGTCGGTTGGCTCAAGAAGGGTGGCCTGCCTGACGAATTCCCGAGGCGTGAGTGATGCAGAGAATCGTATTGAGGAAGGAAGACGAGCGAACGGCGCCGGGCTCGGGCGCCAGTTCCGAGCAGGGCGTGACGCTGGTCTTCCCGGCCAGCGTCACCGAGTACGAGCAGGCGCGGGTGGAGGTCTCGACCTCCACCCGCCCGTCCGATGAGACGAGCCGCGGTGGCCGCGACCACGGCTGTGCGGCGCCGGCCCCGTCAGACGGAGCCGGGACGGCGGACGGCGCGCGCTACATCGTGACGACCGACGAACAGCGCCGGGCGTGGGACCTGCCGGACCTGGCGGACACGACGATCGCCCACGACACCGCGCCGGGGAACCCGGACACGATCGAGAGCCGCGATGTCGTTCCGGTGGTGGACGCCACCGAGGCGATCGACCTGCTCCTCGAGGATGACGGGTTCGACGACGGGGCAACGGTCAACGACACCGTCAACGAGAGCGGCGGCGGCGCGGGCGGGCGACACCGGTGCGGTCGGACATGCCCGGCCCCGGTCGTGAACCTGAAGGACAACCGCGGACCCATCCCCGAGCACATCCGCGCTACGTTCGGGGAGCTGTGCCGGCAACCGAGCATCGACGGCCTGCTGGAATCGATCGACAGAGTGATCGCGGCGCTCGAAGGATCCGTCGTTCCGGACCTGGAGCGCGCCCGCGTCGAGGTCGCGGCGTTGCGCCGGCGGCAGGTCACTCCGCAACGACTCGGCGGCGCGGGCGGTGCGGATCCAGAAGAAGACAAGGCGGATCGCATCGCGAGAACCTGCTGGACGATCGGGAGGCGTCTGGGGAAGGTCGACGAGGCCCTCGAACGGCTCAGCTTCTCCGGCATGAAGATTTCGCCGACGCCGGCCTCCTTCAGGCGGCTGCTGCGGGAAGCCGAAGTCGACCCGGCCGAGGGCGCGCCGCCTGAAGGGCTGTTCGCGGCGTGCGACAAGGCCCTGCGGGGTTACGAGCAGGCGGCGGCGCAGGCCGTCGGCCGTATCCGCGCCGTCGCCGAGGCACGCCGCGAGGTCGCGCCCGGCGAGTGGAACGACGCGGCCGTGAGCCAGATCCGGCACGTGGCTCGGCTCATCGAGGACGTATGGGCGGTGCTGGACAACGACAGCCTGTCGAAGGACGAGATCAAGGCCGTGCGGGAGGGCCTGAAGGCGCTCGAGGACGAACGGCAGTCAACCGACCGGTTGGCGGCCGCGACCTTGGAGGTGCTCGAGCAGTTGGAAGCCGCCGACCTGCCGCTCCTGGTGCTGGCCCGGGCCCTCGATGAGATCCGCATGTCGCAGACGGCGGGCCGCGAGGCCGCCGGTGTGCTGCTGGAACGGCTGCGGGTGGTGGCCGACATGCCCTGGACGGCGCGGGCCGCCGAACGGGTCGACATCGAGGCGGCGATGGCGGAACTGGAAGCGGCCTACGCCGGCCGCCCGGAGATCAAGGCGCGCATCCGCCGGTTCCTGGCCACACGCCGGTTGACGTCGACGACGTGGACCCTGGAGGGACGCGCCCGCGGCGCCCGGGCCTGCCGCGGGAAGGGCTCGGCGCCTCTCGCGCGGCGCCGCCTCGTCGTGCGCCCGGCCCGGCCCGCAACCCGGGCCCCGATCCTGTGCTTCGCCGGGCCGGCCGGCTGCGGCAAGACGTCGCTGGCCAAGCTGATCGCCCGCGCCCTGCGCCGCCCCGCGGTGACCGTGGCCCTGGGCGGCGTCTGGGACGAGTCGGCCATCCGCGGCCTGCCGATCAGCTTCCGGTCGCCGGAGGCGGGCCGGGTCGTTCGCGGGCTGCGGGAAGCCAAGGTGTGCAACCCCGTCATGATCCTGGACGAGATCGACAAGGTGGGCGGCGCCACGAAGAGCTTCGGCGACCCGTCCGCCGCCCTGCTCGAGCTGCTCGACCCCGAGCAGAACACGGGCTTCCGCGATGCCTACCTCGAGCTCCCGGTCGACCTGAGCGAGGTGCTGTTCATCGCCACCGCCAATGATCTGGCGGGGATCCCCGCCCCGCTGCGGGATCGCCTCGAGATCATCGAGGCGCCGGGGTACACGGACGACGAGAAGGTCGACATCGTGCACCGCACCCTCTGGAGAGAGCAGCTCGAGCTCAGCGGGCTGAATGCCGGCGGGTTCTGGACCCGGACCACCGCGCTGATGCAACTGGCAAGGCCGGGCGGGGAGTCCGGCGCGGGGCCGGCCCGCAGGCGGCTGACGGTAGAGGCGCTCGAGGAGGCGGCGTCGGCCACGATGCGGTCCGAGGCCGGTCCGGCCGCGAACGTAGCCCCGCCGTCGATGGTCGGTGGGGTCGAGGTGACGGATGCGGCCATCCGGGAAGTGGTCCGGGGCCACACCTGCGAGGCGGGCGTCCGGGAGCTCGCCCGGCAACTGGGCGCGATCTGCCAGTTCTTGGCCCTCCGCCGGGTGGAAGCCGGCGACACCGCCCCGGTCACCGTCGTCGCCGACGCCGACGAGGCCGAGCAGCTCGACCCGGCCCGCCGCCGCTTCACCGTGGCGGAGATCCTGGGGCGGCCGCGGTACGACTCGCTGCCCGACCGCGTACGGGACGCCCTCTCGCGCGAGCGCGACCGCGTCGTGGGCCTGCATCCCGCCGACCCCGAGGCCGTCGCCGCCCAGGCGTGGATCGAGGTGGTGGAAGGAATCCCGTGGCGGCGGGCGGAGGAGCGGCTCGACGCCCCGGCGGTGCTGCGGCGGACGCTCGATCGGGAACACGTCGGCCGCACCCGGGAAAAGGACCAGACGCTCGACTACCTGGTGGCCCGTCAGGCCGCCATGGACAGACACGGGGCCGGCTCCCATTCCGGGGAGGCCGCGCTCCTGTGTCTCTTCGGGCCGACCGGCATCGGGAGGACGGCGTTCGCCCGGGCGCTGGCCACGGCCCTCGGCCGCCGCTTCGTACGCGTCTCCCTGGCCGGCGCCGAGAAGCCGGCGGCGATCCACGGGGTCGCCAGGCCCGCCCCCGACGCGGCGCCGGGTCGTCTCGTGGACGCCCTGCGGCGGCTCGGTCCCCTGCCCCGCCGGGCCGGAGACAACCCCCTGGTGCTGCTCGGCGAACTCGACCTGCTGGGCGGGGCGGCGGCCGACGCCTTGCTCGGCGCGCTCGACCCCGCGGGCTGCCGCGCGTTCCGGGACCGCTACGTCGGCCTGCCGCTGGACCTGGCCGGCGTGCTCTTCGTCGCCGCCGCGACCAAGCCGGGGCGCATACCGTCGCTGTTGCGGGAGCGGATTGAACTGGTGCCTCTGGCCGGGTACGCCGACGCCGAGAAGGAACGGATCGCGGTCCACCATCTGATCCCGCAGCGGCTGGGTCTGCACGGTCTGTCCGGCGAGGACCTGTCCTTCTCGCTGACGGGCCTCCGACGCCTCATCGGCGGCTATGCACGTGAACCGGGCGTGCGCATCCTCGCCCACCGTATCGACGCGCTCTGCCGTAGAGCGGTACGGCTGCGGGCCGAGGGTCTCCCGCTACCCGCGGAGATCGGACCAGAGACGGTCGCGGCGTGGCTCGGAGCTCCGCCGTTCCGCGACGAGGAGGTCGCCGACCGGACCCAGCGGCCTGGCGTCGCCGTGGGTCTGGCCGCGACCCCGGAGGGCGGCGGACTGGTCGTCGTCGAGGTGAGTCGCCTCCCCGGCCGCGGGTCGCTGCGCGTCACCGGGACGGTTGGGCCGATCGTCACGGAGTCGGTGAACGTCGCGTTGACGTGGGTGCGCTCGAACGCAGATCGGCTCGCCGGGCTCGGCGCGGTGCTCGATGACGCCACCGACCTGCATGTCCATGTGGGCGAAGCCGCTCGGTCGAAGGACGGCCCGTCTGCAGGGGTGGCCATCGCCGCCGCGGTCGTCTCCGCGCTCGCCGGGCGGCCCGTACGGGGCGACGTGGCCATGACCGGCGAGTTGACGCTCGCGGGGATGGTCGAGCCGGTGGCCGGCATCCGGGAGAAGACGCTGGCGGCGTGCCGGGCTCGGATGGCCGCGGTGATCCTGCCGGCGGCGAACGCGGCTGACGTCGTCGAGAGCTTCGGCGACCAGCTGCCCGGCGCGATCGCCGTACGCTATGCGACGACGATGGACGACGTGCTGGAGGTGGTACTGCCCGACGTCCTGGCGTAGCCCGCGGCGGGGACGTCCGTCCACCCACGCTGCAGCTGCGCCTGTCGGGACGCGACACGGATGTACTGTTCGCGAATCGTGGACCCGCCGCGGGCGAGCAGGACGGCCGGGGGACGCTACGTTGGCGGGGCCCACGGCCGGCACGGCGCCCGGAGCCTCGCGCCGAGCCCCCAGAGTGACCGCATCGGCGGGGTCGGAATCGAACAGCTCAGCCTTCCGTCGAGCTCGACGACGACATGGCCGCCCGGGGTCGTCGAGCCGGTCCAAGGCAGGAGCGACGCCCGGGCGATCCGCGCGGTCGCGGTCACCCCTCCTCGAAACCCAGAGATGGGGACGGACCACGGGCTGTGGCCGACGGCACGGTCCGTAGTGTAGCGGTACCCGGCCGACACCGAGAAGAAACGGGCCGTCTGCGGCTTCGGGCCGGAGCCCCCACCGCCTCGGGGGACTCCAGGCCGACCGGCCTTGCATGTCTGGCCCGTCGGTGTCGGCCGCAACGCGACGTCGGGTTCCGCGGAGTCCCACCTTTTATATAGGGTGTCGCGGAACCGACCATCAGCTTCGCGTTTTCCGAACACCCGGCCGGCCGTGGAGAGCATCCGAGATCAGGTACCTTGATGGAGGGCCAGCCCCGGACGACCGGCCTGCCGCCGCCGGACGGCCGACCCGCCGAAGACCGCGGTCGGCGGCCAACCCCAGGGGACCGACGATGACGGCGGATGAACTCGACTGGGAGTACGCCCGGCACTTGACGGCCATGGCAACGGCCCGCGTACCGCACGAAACCTGCGGCACCTGCGGCTCATGGCGGCGCCGAGCTACCGGTACCCGAGGCCGGGGTGGAACATCCGGATCTGGGCGAACCTCCACTTCGACCACGAGCGGCTATGGCGCGTGGCCGAACGGCCCTGGCCGGCGGTGGAGCCGATGAACACCGCGCTGCGCCGGAGCTGGTGCGAGTCCATGGCTCCGGGAGCTACGATGGTGTGCGCAGGTGACATCGGCGGCCGCCGGACGATCCTGAGCCGCTGGCACCCGCCCTGTGCGGAACTGCCGGACCCTGGCACGCGGCGCTCGGAAACCACGACTTGACCGGGTCCTCAGCCGCGAGAAGGCACTGGGAGCCGGGACCCGTCGATGACGCTCATCATCCGTTCGGATCCCGCCTGCTCGGTGCTCGCCGGAAGGGCGGAGTCCCCTCCCCCGAGCCGTACGATTGGAGGTAGAATCACCATGATGAGCAACGAGGCCAAGAATACTGCGGCCATCATCGGGACGATCGTCGGAACCGCCATCGGCTTGGCCGGGTTCATCGGACTCCTCACCACATCGCTCGGCAACCGCATCACGTCGCTCGAGGACCGGATCACGAGCATCGAGAGCGAGATCCGCAACGAGATCCGCGCGACCCGCACCGAGCTGTCTGAGGAAATCGAAGCCACGCGCATCGAGCTGCGCGACGAGATCCGGGCCCTCGATGGCCGCGTGCGCACCGTCGAGACAGGCTTCGCCCGGGTCGACCAACGGCTCGAGACGCTCGAGCGTGCCGTCATCCCCCCAGCCGAGCCGAGCCAGTAGACGGGCTTCCTCCCGGCTCCGGGGAACCAACCGGATACATCGGGACGAGGCCACGCCTCACCGAGCGCCACCGACCAGGGAGTCGCAGGCTGCCCCGCGAGGCCAAGGTCCGGGATCGACCAGTTGAAGGACGGGCGAATCCAACACCCCGACATGGCGGCACGGCCCGCGTCGTGGCGTAGCGTGCCGAATAGCTGAACGGGTGGGGGGCACAATGAGGGGGTGACCCGGACCGGCATGCCACTTCGCTTCAGATTTGCGGGCCGTTTCGGGACCGCGATGGCGGACAGTCCCTCCACCGACCGCTAGCGACGCCCGGCGATGGGAACGGGTGGAACAACCGGTCCTTGAGGGTGTTCTCCGGCGTTGCCAGAGCCGCCGAGGAAGAGGACGCGGAGGAAATCGACGTAGCATGTCCGCGTTGCCCGCGTCGCCGCGACGGCGACCTGCGCGGTCATGCTGCAGTTCTAGTCCTACTAGCTGGCCGGCGGGCGACGACCGAGGCGGTAGCGGCCGTCGATGCCTGCGGCGGTGCGTGCTAAGCTGAACGCGGTGCCGTTCGACAGCAACTCGGGTAGCTGCCGCCCCTGACCGACAGCCTCTCGGCCGTGTCGATCGTCGTGCCGACGCTGCGCGAGGCCGCCAACCTGCGGCCGTTGGCCGAACGCATCGCCGGCGCCCTCGCGGGCCGCGGCTTGGCGTGGGAGCTGCTGCTCGTCGACGACGACTCGGACGACGGCAGCGCCCAGGTCGCGGCCGAGCTCGCGCGGCGGTTACCGGTGCGCATGGCGGTGCGCCGGGGCGTGCGGCCCGACCTGTCGCGTGCCGTCATCGAGGGCATGGTGCAGAGCCGGTTCGACACGGTCGTGGTGATGGACGCCGACCTGTCCCATCCGCCCGAGCGCATCCCCGACCTGCTTGCGCGGCTCGACGGCGACTGCGACATGGTCGTGGGCAGCCGGTACGTACGCGGCGCCTCTATCGCCGGAACGTGGGGCCCGGCGCGCACCCTTAACTCGCGCATCGCCACCCTGCTGGGGGCGCCGCTGGCCGCCTGCTCGGACCCCATGGCGGGATTCTTCGCGGTCGACCGCCGAGCCCTGCCCGACCCCGCGGTCCTGCGTCCCGTGGGCTCAAGATCGGCCTCGAGCTGATGGTGCGCGGCCGGCTGCGCGTGCGCGAGGTCCCCATCGCGTTCGCCGACCGCCGCGAGGGCCGCAGCAAGCTGGGCTGGCGGCAGTGCCTCGACTACCTGCGCCACCTCGGCCGGCTGTACGCGCACGTCGTCGGCCGCGCGCGGTGGCCGGGGCGGCGCCGATGACGGCCCGGGGCTCGGAGGACGCTCAGCCCAAGCCGGCGGGCCCGTCCAGGATGCAGACCGGGAACCGCTAGGCCAGCCCGGGGCTCAGGGGAGGCTCAGCCCAAGCCGCCGGAGGGCGTCGCCCGCCGAGCTCTCGGGGTGGGGATGGATGGCATAGGCCTCTCGGTACCGGACGGCAGCGGCGGCGGCATCGCCGGTCAGCTCGGCCAGGCGGCCCTGCTCGTAGCGGAGCCAGGCGGAGGTCTCCTTTCTGATCGCCTGATCGTGCAGCGCCTCTGCGCGCGTCAACCAAGCGGCGATCCGGTTCGCGTGGTCCGCGGCAGAGTTCTCCAGGAACAGGGAGGCCATCCCCATCAGGCAGGCATAGCAGTCGTGCGCTCGCTGGAACAACGGCTCGAGGGGTTCAACGAGCGGTGAGTCCGAGAGGACGGCCGCCCCGAGGTAGTTCCCGTAGTACTGCAGAAGCCCGTTTCGCCACGCCTGTTCCCAACTGTCGGCGGGTCGCCGTTCGAGCAGCTCCAGGAAGTACCGTTCGCCGCGCGGATCGCGCGTCAGCTCGACCGTGCCGGCCGAACCCTCCTTCAGCATCTCGAGCAGGAAGCCGTGGTGCCGGATGGCGCGCCCCCGCGGATAGATGTCGGTATCGGGAAACAGGAACACGGCGCGCGGCGTCGAGTCGATGAAGCGGTCCAGCGCGTTCACCATCTCTTCCACCGGTCGGCCGGGGTCGTACAGACGGTTCCCGAACACCACGCCTTGCAGGTTGTACAGGGCCACGTCCGGCCGACGTCCTTCGACGTAGCGGTAGTAGCCGATTGGCGAGGTGTTGTCGCCGTGGGCGAAGAGCGCCGCGTCCTGCGGCAGCAGCTCGAACATCGCCTGGGCATGCCGTTCGGCGAAGTCGCTGCCGGAACGGTCGTTGGCCCGCCAACTCGTGGACGCAGACACGGCCACCAGCACCCCGCCGGCCAGCGCCGCCAGCCCGGTGGTCCGGCGGGCGGCCGGCACGCGGGAAACGGCGGCGGCCAGCGCGGGCAGCCGGGCCGACGCCCAGCCGGGTGGATGGTCTAGCAGCCGCTGCATGCCGGCCGCCACCCACAGGGCGGCCACGCCGTAGCAGATCAAGGGATAGGGCCGGAACACGCCCACCATGAACGCGTCGAAGTCGAAGTTCAGCAACAGCATCAGCACCACGCTGTTGCCGGCCAGGGCCAGCAGGCCCGAGCCCGCGGTGGCGACGGCGGCGAGGCCGCCGGCGCGCGCCAGCGCCCCCACGCCGATGATCGCCAGCGCGACCCCCGGCAGGGTCGTCTGCCGCACGAGGTCCCCGGCGAACCACCCCAGAAACGACGCACGGTCGCTCCAGCCGGCGCTGGGACTCGCGTCGACGCCGCTGTAACCCTCACGGCTGAGGAAGAACCACAACTCGCGCCAGGTGTCGATCGAGCCGCCGTAGAAGCTGATGAACGGTGCCTGATGGGAGAGCCAGACCATCCACCCGTAGGGCAGGGCGGCGCTCAGAAGGGCCACCGCGAGCAGGCGCGGCAGACGGGGAAGCACGGCTCGCCAGGCCGGCAGCAGCGCCAGCAGCAGGCCGGGCGTCGCCAGCATCATCAGCGGCCAGTGGTTTGCCAGGCCGGCCCCCCAGGTGACCGCGGCGGCCACGAGCGGCCAGCCGGGCCGCGAGTCCCGGGCGCCCACCAGCACCAGGGCATAGGTGGCGAAGAAGAGCAGCGCGTTGAGGGTGTAGACCTCGGCGATGATGGCCTGCGACCAGAACTGCTCCGAAACGCCGAAGAGCCAGGCCGCGGCCAGCGCCGGCGCCGGGGCGGCTCGCAGCAGCCGCGCACAGCCGTAGACGGCGCCGCAGGCCAGCGCGCCGAGCACGGCGCTCGACAGATGCCCGAGGAAGGCGGCGTCCCCGAACGGCAGCCGCGTGAACAGGTGGACGATCAGCGTGTAGAGCGGGTACCCCGGCGGGTGACCGATGCCGAGGTTCGCGCCGGCCATCAGGAACAGGCCGTCGTCTTCCCCGACGACGGTCGGCGGCAGCGTCGAGACGTAGAGCGCGAGCGGGCCGAGCACGGCGGCAGCGAGCGTCGCCGCATCGGACCGGCTGACGCGCAGCGTCGCCGCTACGGCGCCGGCCCGCCCGTCACGATCGACGGCGTGCGACGGCGCGCCGGAACCGCGCGCGGCGAGCTTCCTCCGCTTGGCTCTGCCCATGGTTGAGCGAATGAGGGGCGCGGCCGACGCTGAGAGAGGGGCCGAACCTTGAGTCGCTGGCCGAGCGGGTGGCCGGCGCCCTAGCGGCCGCGGCATCACCTGGGAGCTGCTGGTGGTCGACGACAACACCCTCGACGTGGCATTGCGCCTCACGTAGCGGCTGCCGCTACGCATCTAGGTGCGCCGGGGCATCCGCCCGACCTCTCGAGGGCGGTGCTGCAGGGCATCGCGCACAGCCGCTACGACCGCGTCGTGTGCGACATGAGGGTGGGCAACCGCTACTTCCCAGGCGCGGACGAATCGACAGGGCCGTGCCTCATCCGCCGAGGAACCACAGCGCCGCTAACATGACGACCGCGATGGCGACGCCGGCCATGACCAGCCGGCGGACCATGCGCGATTCGGGCTCTGTCTCCCCTGTCGCCAGCAGCCGCGCCATGTCGGAGACGCTGCCGCCTCGAGCGTAGATCCTCGGCCTCTCCCCCTGCCCGTGCAACTCGTCCGACCGATCTGAGTCGGCCACCGTCACACCTCCAGCACGTCGCACGCGTTCCTCCGGGGAACAGGCCGTCTCACCACTTGGCCCGAGCGATTCTCGGGCTCGTGAACCTGCCCACGCCGAGCAGGAACTTCTTGATGCACGCGAGCATCGACCGCATCGTCTCGGTCACCCGCTCGCTGTAGCTCTCGACCGGGTCGTCCTCGGCCTCGTCGATCGCCGCGAGCAGCCGCGCCGCGGTGCCTGGGCGCTCCTCTTCGAGGACCCGGCAGAGGGCTCCGAAGGCCCGGTTCAGCCCCGCCACCATGCCGGCGAGATCGTCGTCCCGGCCCTGGGCGCTCCGTGCCGCCCGCTCGAGGTCGGCGAGCCGGGTATTCAGGTCGGCCAGCATCTCGGTGCCTCCCGCGAGCCCCTTCGGCGGCCGGCGAGGCCAGCCGCCCCTCGTTGTCGCGATTTGGGACCCGGGGACCTGACGCCTGGCGAGCCCCCGGAAACGTACGCCGCCCCAGGAAGGAAGAACCCCCTCCCCCCCGGGGCGGCGGGGGAGAGGGGGTGTGGGAGATTACGAACGCCGCCGAACGTTACCGCCGCCGGTAGCGGCGGTATCCGCCGAAGGCCAGGAAGGCCGCCAGCAGGAGCTGTGCGATGATCGGCAGGGCCGGCACCGCGGCATCCCAGATGTAGAACTTGACTTCGCCCATGACCTCACCGGCGTTGTCGGCGGCCATGCCGTAGAGCAC
The DNA here is from genome assembly GCA_965207675.1 of Vicinamibacterales bacterium. GTDB lineage: Bacteria > Acidobacteriota > Vicinamibacteria > Vicinamibacterales > UBA8438 > JAJEEA01. The sequence goes on along the minus strand of CBDBMY010000007.1, from coordinate 448,789 downwards.
CAGCTCCTCGGCCATGTTGCCCTCGTTCTCCGGCATGTCGTCTTCCACGGCCATCACCATGGTCGTGCCCGACATCATGCCGGCTTCAATGGTGATCGCTTCCGCCGTGTAGTCCATGTCGTCGGCGCTGCTCATGGACCGGTCACGCATGAGGTTGATGGTCACGTCCGCGGTGACCGCCCGGTTGGCCGTCGCCGTCACCATGCCGCTGTACTTCGTGCCGTTGGGATGATCCGGAGGGCCCTCGACGAGGTTCATGTCCTCGGGGCCCATCAGCGTGAAGCTGAGCGCCTCGAGGCCCACCTCGACCGGGAAAATGATGCTGGCCTCGCGCGGGTCGGTCTGCGGCAGACCCTTCGCGCCCGAAGGCATGCTCGCGTGAGCGGTGATGGTGATGTGGGCCATACCCACCTCGTGGCCTGCCGTCACCGTCACCGTGCTGCCGCTGACGGTCGTCGTCGCCACGTGGTCGTGGTCGGACATCGCCGAGTACGAGAGCGTGACGCCCTCGGCGGCGTTGAACAGGGCCGAGGCCGGCGCGACCTCGATCATCTCGCCCGGGCTGAAGATCATGTCCGCGCCCATCCCCTCTTCCTTCGCGGGGTAGATCACGGCCTGGATCTCCTCGTCCGTCTTGGGCGAGACGTACTTCATCGTGCCTTCCTCGATGGTCAGCATCGAGACCCCGGCGTGCGAGTCCTTCTCGCTGCCGTTGGCCGCGACCGTGCCGGCGACCATGGCGTCGAGGACCAGCATCTCGCCGGGGTCGAGCTCGTCGTCCTCCGAGGCCATCACCATGACCTTCATTTCCTGCGTCCAGGGCGCCTTGCCGTCGTGCTTCTCGAACTTGGCGGTGGCCGGTAGGTCGTAGTCACCCATCCCCGCGGTGGTCCCCGCGCCCATCGTCAACATGACGTCGATGGCCTCCGAGGTGTACTGCGGCGTCTCGGGGTCGGTCGCGATGGTGTTGGCCGGATTCCGGTTGATGGTCAACGTCAGCTCGATCTCGTCGCCTTCGGTCACCATGCCCGTGGCCGGGCTCACCATGAGCGTCGGCAGCTTGTGAACGTCGACGACGGTGAAGTCCACCTCCTGGGACGTGATGCCCTCGTAGGCTCCGGTGTCCAGCGCGTAGGGCACCACCTCGGCGTGCATCTTGAGCGTGTCGTCCATCCGGTTGCCGTCGTTGTCGTCCAGCGTGACGGTGACTGACTCTGCCTCGTCGCCGGGGCCGATGGTGGCGCTGGACACGTCGAGCCTGTTGTCTCGCGAAGCCACCGTCTCGCCCGTGACGTCATCCAGGTCGAACCGCACCTCGATGCTGAGCTGCACCAGTTCCGGATCGGCGGAAACCTCGAACACAACGTCGTCACCGCCCTCGTAGATGACGCTCTTGCCGTCCCTCTCCAGCGTGATGCCCTGGGTCTGGGCGTCCTCGATGACGTGGTCCGCCGACTCGTCCTCGCTGTCCTCGTGGAAAGCCGACATGTTCGTCACGACGAGCTTGAAAGCCTCGGCCTCGGCGTCGTCGTCCCGCCCCAGGGTGAACTGGGTCGAGCCGGTCGAGTCGTCGTACCGGGCGGTCTTCGGCACCTTGGGAATGGGAACGTTGATCACGAACCCGGGCCCGATGTTCACGTCGTGGTTCAGCTCGGCCGGCGACAGCCAACGCGGGTTGCCGGTCGTGATCGACTCCGCCTCGATCATCACCACCGCATCAGCTGGCTTGCCGCCCGAGGGAACGTCCTTCCAGAGCTCTTCGAGCTGATCATCCTCCCACAGGATCGTCACGGACACCTTGGTGTGGTCGCCCTCCTGCACGTGCATCCGCTTGCCGTCGATGTCCTTCTCGACGGCGCCGTCGATGGAGATATCGGTGATTTCGCCGGCCGTGGTTCCGGTGAAGGGATCCGCATCCGCCATCACCGTGAGGATGAAGGTCCTGGTGGTGGTGTTTCCGCCGGACTCCGCCGCGTACGCGACCGAGTACTCGCCCACGTCCGCCGCTACCGGGGTTCCAGCGAGCTTGCGCTCCGCAGCCGTGAACGTCAGGCTCGTCGGCAACGCCGGGGTCCCCACGAGCGTGTAGGTGATTTCCGCGGCCGCAACGGCCTCGGGCAGTACGAGCTCGAATGGCGTTCCCACCGTGGCGGTCTGGGGGTCGGTCGCGGAGGCGGGGACGGCCGGCGTCACCGGCTTCACGTCGACGGTGAACGAGCCGATCGCGGTGCCGCCCGGGTCGGTTATCAGGCGAGCTTGGCCGGCTGCCGGCGGCGTGTACGTCAACTGCGGCACGCCGGTGATGTTATTGGTGAAGGTGACGGTGAATGACGTACCACCGGTGCCGCTAACGGTGTTGGCTGTAGCGGCGCCACCGCTCCCCGTAATGGTGAAGGCACCGACAGCCAAGTCGGTCCCTGAGCTCTTCACGTCCGCGCTCGCCGTCACGGTCACCGTGGTCGCGCCGGCGTGGCTCGCCGTGAACGTCTGCGCCGCAGCGTGGGTCGCGCCCAGCGCGAACACCACGCCGAACAGCGCCATCCACTTCAACGCCCTGCAACTGCCTCTCGCGAAAATCGCTCCTGTCCGCATGTCGAAATCTCCCTTGTGAATCCGTCCGTCTGTCGCCAGCAGCGGGGGGAAACCAGTCCATCCGCCCCCTGCCTCCCCCCGATGTCGACTACCGCTCCGCATCTGTCCTCCGGCCTCCTGAGCCCGCCGACGAATTGTGCACAGGTTCGCCAACAATCCCGTTCGCATCACCAAGAACCGTTGAAAGTCAAGGGTTTGCGGGCCAAATCCGGAAGCTCGCATGGCAACGGGGGAATCGGATCAGTCCGCCCCCGGCCCCCCCGTGTCGACCACCCTATCGTCCGCTCCGCATATGGTCTTTAGCCCTCCCACGCTCGAGCGAAAACGCGCAAGCGTAACACGCGTGACCGGGCGGCGCAACCCCCAAAACGGCGACGCCACGGCCGGCCGAACCGGACCAGACGATGCGCGGTCCGAGCCGGGACGCCAAGAGCCCGGCCCCGGTGCGAGAGCGTAACACGCCCCAACGAGCCCGCGCAAGGGCGGAAACGCGCCCCGGGACGACTTTTTGGCCTGCCGCCCCGGGCGACGGCGGCGCGGCCGGGCCGGGAGCCGCCGCGGCCGAGGGCGCGAGGGCCCGCCGGGGCGGTCGGCCGACGGGCCGGGCGGCGCCGGACTGGACAACGGGCCCGAGCCGTGGCACAACAGCACGAGCGGCGAAGCGCCGGGAGAGGCGGTCGGCCGACGGCACGCCGGTTGCTTGACGTATAGCCGGCCGGGGCGGGCTCTCGCGGCCGCCGGCCGGAAAGGACGGACGACGATGGACGCGACGATGCTGGCGGTGTTCGGGACGGGCCTGACGGCCATCGGGACGACGATCGCGCTGTTCACGGCGCTGTGGCGGGTGCAGGGGAACCGCTTCGACACCCTGGAGCGGCACGTCGACAAGCGGTTCGAGGGGGTCGACAAGCGGTTCGAGGGAGTCGACAAGCAGTTCGAGGGGGTCGACAAGCAACTGGCGGCAGCAGACAAGCGGTGGACCGAGCGCTTCGAGATGGCAGAAAAGGCAAGCCGCGAGCGCTTCGAGATGGCAGAAAAGGCAATGGACCGTCGGTTCGAGACGATCGAGAGGCAGAGCCAGGCGACCCACGCAGCCGTCTGCGCCCTCAACGGCCGGTTCGACGACCTCTACCGCCACCTGCTCGCCGCCCCGCCGCAGGTCGGGCAGTCCGGCCCCGCCTCCGCCGCCGGCTAGGGTTGCCGGCACGCCACGCCATGGACCCCCTCGCCCACACCCTCGTCGGCGCCACCCTGGCCCGGACCCGCCTGCGCGAAGGCACCGGCGCGATGGCCCTCGCGGCCGGCGTGCTCGCGGCCAACGCCCCCGACGTGGACGCCGTCACGATGTTCGTCAGCCGCGACCTGTCGCTCGGCTTCCGCCGGGGCTGGACGCACGGGGTGCTGGCGATGGCGGTGCTGCCGCTGGTGCTGACGGCGGCCCTGCTCGTGCTCGACCGGCTGTGGGCGCGGTGGCGGGGACGGGAGCCGGCGGCGCGGGCGGGCCCCCTGCTGCGGCTGACGGCGGCGGGGGTGTGGAGCCACCCCCTGCTCGACTGGCTCAACACCTACGGCGTCCGCTTCCTGATGCCCTTCGACGGCACGTGGTTCTACGGCGACGCCCTCTTCATCATCGACCCGTGGGTGTGGCTGATGGCGGGCCTGACGGTGGTGCTGGCCTCGTCGGCGACGTGGGCGAGCGCGGCGGGCTGGGCGCTGCTGGGCACCGCCGCGACCGCGGTGACGGGCATCGTCATCGGGTTCGGCCGCTTCGCCGACACCCCGCCGCCCACCGCGGTGGCGTGGGGGGCGGGGCTGGCCGCCATCGTGTGGCTGCGGGTGACGGGGCGGGGGCGCGGCCGGCTGCCGCGGGTGGCGGCCGCGTGCCTGGCCGCGGTGGCGATCTACGCGGGGGGCATGGCCCTGGCGTCGCGGTCGGCCGAGCGCTTCACGGCGAGGCTGCTGGCCCTGCAGGAGGGCGCGGCGCCCGTCGACGTGCTCGCCATTCCCGTGCCCGGCAACGTCTTCCGCCGCGGCATCGTCGCCGTCTACCCCGGCGACTACCGCTTCTACGAGCTCGACTGGCTCGCGGCGCCGCCCCTGCGGCGGACGGCCGACCCGGTGCCCCGCGGCCCCGACGGCCCCGTCGTCGAGGCCGCCCTGACCGCCCCCCACGTGCGGGGCATGGCGGTGTGGAAGCGCTTTCCCGCCTACACCGTCGCCGAGACCGCCGACGGCTGGCTCGTCACCATCTCGGACATGCGCTACACCCGCCGCCCCGGCGGGGGGCTCGGCGGCGCCACCGTGCGCCTCGACCGCGACCTGAACGTGCTGGGGGAGCCCGGACCGTAGAGCGGGACCGGCTCCGGCCGGCTCCGACCGCCGAGGTGTATCACCGGGTCGATGGATAGTGGCGACCTGATTTCGCGGCGGGCGCTCCGGGCGTTCCTGAACGAGGACGATCCGGATGCGGCGACCGACGGCGCGGCCGAAATCGGCTGGCTCGTCGCCGAGGTCCGCGGACTGCACGGCCGCGTCAACCTGCTGATCGCGTTGGTGCTGCTCGTGCTCGGCGTGCTCGTGCAGATCGCTTTCCGCCTGCCCTAGTCCCCCTCCCGGCTACGGCTGCAACGCCGCGTTGAACTCGGCCTCGAGCTCGGCCTCCCAGCGCACGCGCTCGGCAATCTGGTCGCCGCGGGTCTGCAGGCAGTCGAAGCAGAGGGTGCCGGGGATGGCGTGGCCCTCGCCGTCGGGGTCGATGCCGCGGGCCTGCATGAGGCCGCGCAGCAGGGCCGCGGTGTGCTTCTGCGCCTTGTAGAAGTCGGAGTAGCTGAAGCCGTCGGCGATGGCCAGCGGCGAGTAGCCGAGCTCGGTGCGGGCGTCCATGTCGGCCCCCTGCTCGACGAGGTACTCGGCGACGTTGTTGGCGCCGCGGAACGCGGCCCCGTGCAGGGCGGTCATGCCCCGGTAGTTGGCGGCGTTGACGGGGTTGCCGAGCTCGACGCACATCCTCACCGCCTCGAGCACCTCGTCCTCCTGCCCGGGCAGGGAGCCGCCGTCCTCGCCGGGGTTCCAGATGGCGACGCCGGCCGCCACCATCAGCGGGGTGGTGCCGTCGGCGCTCGGGACCGTCGCGTCGGCCCCCGCCTCGACGAGCACCCGCATGGCCTCGACGTCGGTGACCTTGGCGGCGAGGAAGAAGGGGGTGGCCCCGAGCCGGTTGAGCCGGTTGCGCTGGCCGTCCTTCATGCCGTTGACGGTCATGCGGGCGTCGACGTCGCCGCCGACGGCGATCATCTTGCGCAGCACGTCGATGCTGTCGACGGCGCCGCTGGGGATGGGCCCGGGGAACCCGAACCCGGTGTTCATGCGCCGGGTGCGCACGAGCTGGTGGAGGGCGTTCCACCCCGCCCCGGCGAGGTTGGGGTCGGCCCCGCGGTCGAGCATGTAGTCGGCCAGCGCCCAGTTGGCGTTGGCGACGGCCACCACCAGGGCGCTCTGCCCGTCCGACAACGTGTCGTTGACGTCGGCGCCGGCCTCGAGCAGCACCCGCAGGGCGTCGAGGTGGCCGCCGCGGGCCGCGAACGTCAGGGCGGTGAAGCCGGTGGGCGGGGGCGCATAGAAGAGCCGGTTGCCGGCGGCCGGCCGCCCGGCCGTCTCGGTGCGGGCGTCGACGTCGGCCCCGAGCTCGGCGAGGGCGTGCACCGCCGCCGCGTTGTTTCGGGCCGCCGCCCACATCAGGGCGGTCTGGCCGCGGAAGTCGTCGCGGGCGTTGGGGTCGGCCCCGCGCGCGAGGAGGGCCCGCACGGTGGCCGCGTCGCCGGCGCGGGCCGCGGTCATGAGCGCGGTCTCGCCCCCCCGCATGGCGGCGTTGGGGTCGGCGCCGGCCTCGAGCAGCATCCGGACGACGGCGGCGTTGCCGTTCTCGGCCGCGAGCGACAGGGGCCGGACGCCGTAGCGGTTGGCGGCCGACACGTCGGCGCCGGCGTCGATGAGCAGGCCGACGAGGGCCGCCTCGTCCTCGTGCACCGCCCAGTGCAGCGCCGTCGCCCCGTCGGGCCCCGCCGCGTTCACGTCGACGGCGGGGTCGGCCACGAGCGCCCGCACGCGGTCGGCGTCGGCCGCCCTCACCGCCTCGACGAGCGGCGCGTCGCGCCGGGCGCCGGCCTCGGCGGGGGCGGCGGCGAGGCCGGCCGCGAGGAGGGCGAAGGTGGCGAGCGACGCCGATGCGAACGACCTTCCTGTGCCGATGACATGCATGACGACCACCTCGTTCTACGACGCCCCCGCCGGCCGCGCGCTGTTGCCGCGCGCCAAGCGCCAATCGTAGCACGGCCGGGGGTGCAGACGGCTTCGGCGAGCCGCGACGACCGGCGCTCGGCGGCACGGCGGGGCGGCCGAGCCGTCAGTCACGGCCGCGGTGTGTCAACGACAAGCCGTCCGTGCTAAACTTCTGACAGTGAGCACCGACGCGAAGTGGATCATCGGAACGATAGGCGGGCTCGTCCTCGCCGTCGCCGGACTGCTGTCGGCGCAGATCAACGGCCTGAACACCCGCATCGACGACCTCGACGCCAGCCTCAACGCCCGCATCGACGACCTCGACGCCAGCCTCAACGCCCGCATCGACGACCTCGACGCCAGCCTCAACGCCCGCATCGACGCCGTGAACACCCGCATCGACGACATGAACACCCGCATCGACGAGCTGCGCGCCGATGTCCGCGAGCTGCGCGCCGACCACGCCCGCCTCGATCGGCGCCTCGACGCCGTCGAGGCCGCGGTCGGGAGGGTCGATCAGCGCCTCGCGATCATCGAGCGCGTGGTGCTCCCCTCGCCGCCCGCCGGGTGAGCGCCGCGGTCGACCGTCGATGCTTGCCGGCCAGATCGAGCATGTAGTACCGTGCCGTCTTGGGGAGAGTGAACGATGACGACCCGCGAACTCGTGTGGAACGCCATGTTTGCGGCCGACATGAGTCACCGTTACTTCCTCTCTCGCGCAGCCTCGAACAAGCGTGTGGACGACACCGTTCGAGTGCTGCTGCTCGTGCTGGCGAGCGCGGCATGGGCCAGCCTGGTGGCACGGATGCCGGCCGCGGCGCCGTACCTGGCCTTCGCCACGGCGGTTCTGTCGTCGCTGACCGTCATCGTCAGGTTTCACGACCGCGCCTCGACGTATGCGTCCGCCGCCGAGGAATTCAGTCGCATCCTCAACGACTACCGCGAGCTGTGGCGAGATATCGACTCGTACAAGGTGACCGACGACGATGCCACGGAACGGCTGCGGGCGCTCAAGGCACGATCGGAGATCGCCACACGCCCGCTCTTGAAGTCGAAGGTCAATGCGCGCGTGCTCATGCAGTGCCACGAAGCGGCCGCACGGGTAGTGCGCCATGCCTGATCACCGGACGGATTCCCGCCGATGCCGGCACCGCCGCCACCGCCGCCGCCTCAGCCGCCGCCACCTCAGCCGCCGCCTTCCCAACCCTCCAAAGGACAGGCCGGATAGGCGGCAGGCGTCGGCGCCAGACGCGGCTCCATCCGCCTCAGAACAGATTGGGGCGCGTTGCCTCGCGGGCGGCTTCCGCGACGGCATCGGGATCGGCGTCCATGACGTCCACGGGACGCCGGTCGTCGGGAAGCCAGCCGTTCGGCGCAGTGAACCAGCTCGCGACCTGCCACGGTCCCCGCTTTCCGAGCGCCTGAAGGACCCTGGCCACGACCGGCTTCGGCCTGCCGGTGTCGTCGAACTGGAACGCGGGGTAGAGAATGCGTCCCCGATCCTCGATGCCGAACACCCTCCCGCTGCTCAACCACCGCCCGGCCAGCGCCGCGCTGTTGTCGGCCTCCGACCCATACAGGTCGTGGACCTGCCGGGCGTCGAGGACGTCGTACCGCTCGAGAAAGTCGGCCCGGAACTCGGCGTTCCGGCAGGCCTGATCGAGCACGGCGGGATGCGGCTGTCCAGACATCCCTCAACGATATCAACACATCGACCGTCTGGAGGCACACCGACGACGACGCGTCCGGCTCCAAAGCGCAGGCCGGATGGACGACCCACAGGGTCGACCGCTCATTCGGCTGGAGGATCGCGACGCGGCCGCCACAGCACGTGCATCGCCCAGTCGAGGTCGAGCCGCTCGCCGCCCCACGACGGCGTCGCCGTGTCGGCGCCGATCTCGATGCCCGCGGCGGCGAGGGCGTCGTTGGTGGGCTGCAGCGCCGGTCCCGTCCAGGACGGCGCCAGCGGCGCCTCCGGCCGAGGCTGGCCGTCCGGCCCCAGGAACTCGACGACTCCCGCGGCGTCGAGCGTGACGCGAAACCCCTCTTCGTGCACCGCCCGGTGGTGACGACGGCAAAGCAGCACCAGGTTGTCGAGCGCCGTCCGGCCGCCGTCGGCCCAGTGCTCGATGTGGTGGGCATCGACGCGGCGATTGCCGCAACCCGGGAGCCGGCACTGCCGGTCGCGGGCCGCGAGCGCCCGGCGCAGGGCCGGCGAGATGGTCCGGGTGCGGCGGCCCACGTCGAGGATCTCGCCGCCGGGACCGTGGTGCATGGTGACGGTGGCTGCATCGCAGGCCAGACGCCGGGCCGTCTCCGCGGAGACGTGGATGCCGCCCGCCTCGTCCAGCACCGTCTGGCGGGCGGCGACCGGCGACGCAGAGGGCCGGAGCGCGGATGTCGCCGGCCGGTGGGCGCGTGACCGCGCCTCGGACGCGGCTGTCGTCGGACGTGCCCCCGGGCAGGGACCGGATGTGCGGCGCCTTGCTCCCGGCGTTCCCGCGGGAACGTCGCGGCGTTCCGCCAGCGCCTCCGCGTCCACGTGCAGCACCACCTGATAGCGGTCGCCGGCCGTTCCCCGGTCGAGGCCGCCCGCCAACGCGGCCTCGGCCACCAGCCCGATGGCGTCCGCCTGCCGCTGCTCGAACGTCGGCTCCTCCGCGTCCACCGGCGCATTGGCCGGCGCGCCGGCGGCGGCTACTTCGTCGCCGCCCACTTCCCCTCCGTCGTCCGGCAACGACGCCCGCCGCGCCTGATCGCCCGCCGCCTCCAGCGCCCGGCGCAGCAACGATCCCACCTCCGGCGTCAACCGGCCGCGCACCACCACCATCCCGTCCTCGTCCACCCACGTCCGCAGCCCCCGGCTCGCCTGCTGCCGCCGTTCTTCCACCTGCTCGGCGTTTCCGTCGATGCGACGCCACGCGCGCGCGATCCGCTCAACGTGCGCCGCGGTGCCCGCGCTGCACACGTAGAGAAGGTCGTCCTCGTTGTCGGGGGTGGCCACCCGCGTCACCGCGCGCACCTTCGAGTAGGAGATCTTCCCGCGCCGCATGGCGTCGCTCAGCTTGGGCAGCCTCCCGAGGGCGCGCGCGACGCGAACGTGCTCGCGAGCGGCGCCCGGCGCGAGCCCGGCCCGCCAGCTCAGCCACTGCGCGCACGACACACAACCGTCCCAGCCACCCCGCTGATCGAACTCGCGGATGAGGACGAGCAACTCGTAGGTGGCAGCCTGGATGCGAGCGGACAGCTCGGCGATGCGGTCGCCCAGGCGCGCGAGTCGCTCGCCGCGGTTGCCCGGCGTACTCGACGGTTCGGGCGCGGTCCATGACGGATCGCGGCGCGGCGACACGCCGGAAGGCTCGGAGGAAGGTGAAGATGCGCGGGAGACGTGGACGGCCCGGGGATGTCATCAACAACCATGGCTCATTGTAACCCACCTTTTTTCTACAGCTTACAGTGCCCTTGACCGACCGATCGGCAGTCGAATCGAAGTGGATCGCGTCTCGGCGGGAGAACGTGCAGCCTGCGGCCGGAGAGACCGTCAGAAGGGCAATCCTTGGCAGCGCGCGGGACTCACGCCGCGTCATCTTGCAGGAGCTGTCAAGGAAAAAGTGCAGTGCGAGCCCGAAAAACGCCTGGCGGACGCCACAAGGATCACCGGCCCTTGGCGGGAACGGCGGGAACGACGAGCTTGCCCCGGAAGACCTCCTCCGGCACCCGGTTCTCCATCAGCAGCTCGCGTAGCGGCTCGGTGACCTGCTCCCGCAGGGCTTCGTAGCAGTCGATCGCCACGAGCGGCACCGCGAAGAACCAGGAGCTCTGTATCCACTCTTCAACATCGTCGGGAATCTCATCCCATATCCACATGGGCGCTCGTGCTCGATACCCCACGTCTTCGCCCTCGTGGTACGGCTTGCCATGCCTGTCCAGCCCGAACCGGTTCTTGACGACACCGTAGTAGGACACGTCGTCGGAGCCGGGGTCCGGATACCGATGGTAGGCGACGTACACCAATGGCGTCGTCGCATGAGACCATCCGGTGTCGTCGTGCTCCCCGGCGTCTCGCCACAACTCGATCTGGACTGACACGACCCCCTTCAGCGCCGCTTGGTCACCGCCGTCACTCATTTGCAGCCGGTACGTCCGACACTCGACGACGTACACCCAGCCTCCCGGGGCCATCGACGAGTAGGCCTTGTACGGCACGAACTCCATTCCGTCCCCGCCAATTGCGTCCAACTCTTCCTGCAGGGCCTCCCAGAGCGCCTTCAGCGAGCGGTGCATCCCGACGATGTTCTCGATGGACTGCCAAATCGCTCGCGACTCGCCGATGTCCTCCATCAGCTTGTGCTCCTTCATGCCGCCCTGGACGCATCGCGGAATGCCCATTGCGCGCGACGGACCGCGCGGAGATGGCGCAATCGAACGCCGTCGAATTCTCTGAAGAACCAGGAGTACCCGGGCACCGGGACGAGACCGGCGAGCTCGATTCCCATGAACGGAGCGGCCGGTTCGGCGCCAAGCGCGCGTCGCAACTTCAGCACTTCCGCCCGCAGCGACTCGGTGATCCCTGCCAGCGCCTCGACCCGCAAGGCGAACTGGCCCCATGTCGTCAAGACGAGACGTTCGCCCCATGGAATCCGCGCGTCGCGTGCGCGAGCTTCCTGGTCGTCGACGTCGGGCCGGTGACGGGGCCGCACGTACCCCAGCAGAACGTGGGCGGAACGGCGTCGCAACTCGTCACCATCGAGAACCGATCCGGCAGCCGTCTGAGGCAACTGGATGCGCTTCCACTGTTCGAGGAGCTGATCGTTCCCCAGCCCCGCCCCACACTTGACCTCGACGAGAATGGTGCGAACGTCGATGCCCCGGCAACCGATGATGTGCACGTCGGGCTCGACGTACCCGCGTTGTGCAGTCGGAAACCTGGGCCAGAAGCGCATGTCGACATCCGTCGGCTCGAAGTCCTCCGGAAACAGGTGCCCGCACTGGAACAGGTGCAGGCACGCGGCCCAGGTTCTCCCCGGCGCCATCGTCCCCAGCATGCGCAACGGCCCGAAGATGCACGAGGTGGCCTCGTCCTCGGGAGTCCCTCCCGACGCCTTGCCGTGAATCCGCGCGTACATGGAAGCTATGGACTGAAACCCCGGCTTGCCGCGTGGCCGAGGCTCTCGTGGCCGCTCCAGCTACTTCCGGCTTGACCGGCTCTCGGCGGCATCTCGTTCGGCCTCCACCTCGCCGACGCGTCGGGGCCGTCTCCGGCTATTGCTCAGGCTTGACCGGCTTCGGCGGCGGGGGTGGAGGCGGCGGCTTGACACGGCCGGGACGTGGCGGAGAGCCGGAACTCTTCCAGTGACCGCTGTCCGGCGCCGCCCCACTGTCACGTCCAGGTGCTTCCCTCGCCTCGGGCTCATCCCTCGGCATAGCGCTCGCTCAAGGCCTTGAACGCGTCCTCTTCGCACCTGACGTTCAGCCGTTCGTTGGTCGAGATGTTCGCCGCCCCGGCGCGGGCGGTCACGCGCGTCACGCGGCGCTTCGCGCCCGAGAGCGTCCGGCGGGCATCGCCGTCGGTGACCGAATCGGACTGGACCCTGCCCCACAGCTCGGCGAGGTCGTCCTCCACCTCGCTGCACTCGCCGCGGATGACGCCCAGTATCGCCGCCTTGCTCGCGTAGTCGGCGAGGAAGTCCCACGCCACCAGGAGGGCGATCAGCGCGCCGGAGGCAATGCGGACAGCCTCGGGCAACGCGGCGATGGCCGACGCCACGCCGGCGGTCGCCGACGCGAAGAGCACGATGCGAATGCCCAGGTGTCGTTGTTGCTGCCCCCTGGCCATCCGGTCGTAGTAGCGAACGAGACGCGCGACATCCAGCATCTCCTGCCAGACGGCGTTCCTCGTCGCGCCGGTAACCGCCTCCATACCGTTAGTCTGACCCTGCCGCCGTGGCTGGTCAAGCCGAGAGGGGCCTGCCCCGGAGAGCACGCACGAGCAATGGTTCAGTCCTGTTCGGCGGCGCTGGCCCCGGCCTGCTCGGCCTGGGAGAGAAGAGCGTAGGCGATAAGCCTGGCCTGTGTCGCCGACAGAACTGCGTAGCGACCTTCGCCCTGTCCTGGTCCACCGATTCGAAGGCGGACCTCAGAATCGCCCCACGGATCGATCGAGACTGGATCACCAGCGAACTTCGTATTGACAGCCGTCACGGTCGACCTCGCCAGAAACCGCCCCCTACACCCCCGTCAGCGGACCGGTGCTGTCCGAGATGCGGTCCACCTTGACTCCCACCTTCTCGAGCAGGGTGAGCCCGAGGTTCATGAACGGGGTGTGCAGGTCGTAGACGAGGTGGCGGTTGCCGGCGAGCTGGCCGCAGCCGCCGCCCATGAGGGTGATGGGCAGGTTGTAGGGCGTGTGCTGGTCGCCGTCGCCCATGCCGGCGCCGTGCAGGAGGATGGCGTGGTCGAGCAGGGTGCCGTCGCCGTCGGGGGCGTCGGCCATCTTCTCGACGAGCCGGGCGAAGAGCTGCATCTGGTACTGGCTGATCTTCGTGTACTGCGTGATGTTGTGCGGGTCCTGCTGGTGGTGCGAGACGGTGTGGTGCGCCTCGGGGACGCCGATGTTGGGATAGGTGCGGCCGCTGGTCTCGCGGGCCATCTGCATGCAGCTCACGCGGGTGACGTCGGCCTGGAACGCGAGGACGAGCATGTCGTGCAGCAGGCCCACGTGCTCCTCGTAGTCGTCGGGGACGCCGGCGGGCTGGTCGACGGCGGGCAGCGGGGTCGAGGCCTGGTTGGCCTCGGTGCGCTGGATGCGCCGCTCGATCTCGCGGATGGACTGCAGGTACTCGCCGACGGTGGCGCGGTCCTGGGCGCCGACCTTCTTCTCGAGCCGGTGGATGCTCTCGCCGACCGAGTCGAGGATGCTGCGGTCGGTGCGCATCTGGGCCAGCCGGGCCTCGACGCTGCCGCCGTCGCCGAAGAGGCGCTGGAAGACGACCCGGGGGTCGCGCTCGTGGGGCAGCGGGGTCGTGGGGGTGAGCCACGACGTCGAGTTGCGGTAGGCGCAGCTGTAGCCGTTCTCGCAGTTGCCCACCTGGTAGTTCGACTCGGTGGTGAGCTCGAGCGAGCGCAGGGCGGTGTCGGCCCCGAGCTGGTCGGCGGCGTACTGGTCGATGGTCTTGCCGGCGCGGATGTCGGCCCCCTCGGTGCGCTTGGGGAGGATGCCGTTGAGCCAGCCGCCGTGGGCGCGGGTGTGCACGCCGCCGCCCTCGTTGGGGCTGACGACGCCCGAGTTGCTGAGCCCGGTGACGATGGTCATCCGGTCGCGGTACCCGGCGAGGGGCTGGAGCACCGGGGTGAGATCGAAGCCCGTCCCGCCGGCTCCCTCGGGGTGGAAGCTGCGGGGGAGGATGCCGTTGGGCACGTAGAAGAACGCCAGCCGGGGCACCGGCGCCGTCACCTGTCGGGCCGCGGCCGAGAGCGCGGGCACCATGGCGTCGAGCAGGGGCAGGGCGACGGTGGCCCCGAGGCCGCGCAGCACGGTGCGCCGGGACAGCGACTTCTGGGTGACGATCATGACTGCGATCTCCTCATCAGGAACGGATCACTCCGGACGATGCCGAGCACCACGCTCTGGAACCGGTAGTCGTCGGCCGCCGCCTCGCGCACGATGCGGCGCAGGGTCGGCATGTCGTAGTGCTCGAGGCCGCGGCCGAGGGCATAGGTCATGAGCTTCTCGGTCACGGTGGTCACGAACTGCCGGGGGTCGCGGGCCAGCGCGTCGCGCATCTCGGCGACGCCGTCGAAGGCGCGGCCGTCGGGCAGCACCCCGGACGGGTCGATGGGGTTGAACGACTCGTCGACGACGCGCCACCGGCCGATGGCGTCGAAGTTCTCGAGGGCGAAGCCGGTGGGGTCGATCATGGCGTGGCACGCCGAGCACGCGGGGTTGGCGCGGTGGGCCTCGAGCCGCGCCCGCACCGTGGGCCGCCTGGCCTGCGTCCGCTGGTCGTTCAAGGCCGGGATGTTGGGCGGCGGGTCGGGCGGCGGGGTGCCGAGCAGGTTGTCGAGAATCCACTTGCCCCGCAGCACCGGCGAGGTGCGGATGGCGTGCGAGGTCAGGGTGAGCACGCTACCGTGCCCGAGGATGCCGCGCCGCGGGCTGTCGGCGGGCAGCTCGACGCGCCGGAAGCGGCTGCCGGCGACCCCGGCGATGCCGTAGTGCTCGGCCAGCCGCTCGTCGAGGAACGTGTAGCCGGCGGTGAGCAGGTCGACGACGCTGCGGTCGTCGCGCACGATGCTGTCGACGAAGAGCCGGGTCTCGCGCAGCATGCTCTGGCGCAGCGACTCGTCGAAGGCGACCGAGAAGGGGTCGCCGGGGCGCACGGTGGTCTCGAGGTTGCGGAGCTGCAGCCACTGGGCCGCGAAGTTGGTGGTGAGGGTCTCGGACCGCGGGTCGGCGACCATGCGCCGCACCTGCCGCTCGAGCTCGCCGGGGTCGCGCAGGCGGCCGGCCTCGGCCGCAGCGAGAAGCTCGTCGTCGGGGATGCTGCTCCAGAGGAAGAAGGAGAGCCGCGACGCGAGGTCGAGGTCGGCCACCGGGTACGGCGCGCCGGGCGCCGCGCCGTCGGGGTCGGCCTCGATGCGGTAGAGGAACTCGGGGCTGACGAGGAGGCGCCGGATGGCGAGCTCGACGCCGTCGTCGAAGCCGCCGGCGGCCCGGCCCTGCCGGTAGAAGTCGAGCAGCACCGCCAGCTCGTCGTCCGTCACGGGGCGGCGGTAGGCGCGGCGGGCGAGCCGCGACAGGATCTCGCGCGCGCACGCGGCCTCGGCGGCCGTTCCGGCGGCGGGGCCGTCTGCCGCCCCGGCCGCGAGGTCGCCGGCCGTCCCGGCAGCGGTCCCGTCGGCGGCCGCCCCGGCGGCGGGGTCGTCGGCGGCCCCGGCAGCGGCCTCGGCGGCCGTTCCGGCGGCGGGGTCGCCGGCCGCGGAGGCGGGGACGTCGGCCGTCCCGGCGGGGACGTCGGCGGTGACGGGGCGGCACGTGAAGATGCGCTCGCGCGACGGGGTGTCGGCGGCCCCGGCCGCGTCGTAGGGCCCGGTGACGGTGACGCTCTGCACGAACGGCTGCGCGCCGGCGAGGCCGCCCGCGTTGCCGGCCACCCGCGGGTTGGGGAACGGCTCGCGGACCTGCTCGACGAGGGCCGACGGCTGCTTGTAGAAGGTGACCCCGACCTCGCGGGGGCCGGCCGCCACGCCGAGGCGGAAGTCGATGGTGGACGCCTGCGCGTAGGGGTTGTCGGACGCCCCGTCGGCGGGCGGGCCGAGGGTGAACAGCCTGACCGGCTCGCCGTCGACGGTGACCTCGAGGTCGTGGGCCTCGCGCAGCCGCCGGGTGCCGGCGAGCTGGATGCGGAAGTCGTAGCCCGCGTCCTGCGGGAACAGGTGCTCGATGTACAGGCCGCCGCGGGTGCCGAACGGCAGCGCCTCGACCCGGGCGTGCTGCGACAGGTCCTGGGCCGCCTCGTAGGTGTCGGCGGACATGGCCGGGGGCGGGCTGCCCACCGCGAGCCGGCTGATGGTGCGGGCGGCGGCGAGGTAGCGCTCCATGAGCGCCTGCGACATGCGGAGGATGCCGCCGATGTTGTCGAAGCCGAAGCTCGAGTCGTCGGCGGGCAGGAAGTCGTCGGCGTCGAGGTCGACGGCCAGCAGGTCGCGCACGGCGTTGCGGTACTCGGTGCGGTTGAGGCGGTGGAAGGTGGCGGTGCGCCCGGGGTCACGGGTGGCGGCCCAGTTGGCGTCGAGCTCGCCCTCGAGCCAGTCGAGGAAGCCGTCGAGGGCCGCCGGCGCGGGCCGGGGCCTGCCCGCCGGGGGCATCACCCCGCCCCGCAGCTTGCGGACGACCCGCTCCCACTCGGCCGCATGGCCGCCGACGTCGGCGAGGTCGAGGGTGTCGAGGGTCAACCCCACCGCGCGGAGCTGCCCCACGAGCGGCGACGCGGGGCGGCCCTCGCCGTCGACCACCTGCTGGTTGTGGCAGGTGACGCAGTAGCGGTCGAGGAGGGCGCGGTGGGCGGCGGCGCCGCCCGGTGGCTCGGCCCCGGTCGAGGTCGCAGCCGCCTGCTGGGCGCGCGCGGCCGCGGCCCCGAAGCCGAGAGCCAGCGCCACGGTGACGAACGATGCGATGCAGGTCTTCGGCATGATGCTCGGGGCAGGAGCGCCCGCCGGACCGGCGGGCACACTCCTCCCTCAGGAGACGCATGCTAGTATGCGATCAGGTATGTGTCAACGAAGCCGGGCGCGGGCGGCGGGTCGGGCGCATCGTGCCGGCCCGCGGCGCCTTCGCGGCGCTGGTCCGGCTCATCCCCCGAGATGACCCTGACGCGACGGGCGGTGATCAAGAGCGCGGGCGCCGCCGGCCCGCTGGCGCTCGTGGGCGGGTTGCCCGTGTGGGCGCGGGGTGAACAGCCGCCCGACGAGCCGGCTCCGACCGACTACCTGCGGCTGTCGGCGGCCCTGGTCGGCGCCGACCCCGGGCGACTCGAGCCGGAGGCCCGCGCCGGCGAGATCGCGCTGGCCGACACCTTCCACGCGCTGTGCCTCGAGGCCGCCCCCGCCGCCACGGCCGCGCTGCTGGCCGCTTGGCGCGAGGCGTCGCCGCGCGGCGACGAGACGACGGGCGACGCGGCGGCGGGACGCCTGCTCGCCGGCGGGGGCGCGCGCGGGCGGACGGGGTCGGCGCCCTGGCCCGGCTGACGATGCTCATGTGGCTGTACGGGGTGTGGTATGGCGGCACGGAGACGGCGCGGATGCTCGACGCGGCCGCGGTGATCGGCCCGGACCACCGCACCGACCTCGTGGTGTCGGTGCGCGCCTACCGCAACGGCTGGATCTGGCGCCTCGCCCAGGCGCGGCCGATGGGGGTGGCGGGCGAGCCGGGGTCGTGGGCGGAGGCGCCACCGGGCCTCGACGACTTCCTCGACGGCGCGTAGCGGTCTGCGCCGGCGGCGGCGCGTAGCGGTCTGCGCCGGCGACGGCGCGTAGCGGTCTGCGCCGGCGGCGGCGCGTAGCGGTCTGCGCCGGCGGCGGCGCGTAGCGGTCTGCGCCGGCGGCGGCGCGTAGCGGTCTGCGCCGGCGGCGGCGCCAGGAGTTCCCCGCCGACGGCGCGCAGGAGTCTCCCCGCCGACCGCAAGCAGGGGTTCCCCCGCCGACGGCGCCGACTCCTGGAGGTGGGTTGGGGCGCCCGGCGGGAGCCGAAGGCGGCGACGGGCGGGCCGGCGACGGTTGGCGGGCCGGCGGACACCGATTTCCATGCAGGAGACGCGGACGCCGCGCTACGACGTGGCCATCGTGGGCTCGGGCTTCGCGGGCGCCGCCATGGCCCTGCTGCTGGCCCGGGCCGGGCGGCGGGTGCTGGTGCTCGAGGCGGGGCCGGGGCTCGACGCCCTGCACCGCGACCACGTCGAGCGGTACCTGCTCGCCACGTTCAAGTCGCCGTCGGCGCCCTACCCGCCCGACGCGGGGGCCCTCGAGCCGAGCCGCACCAACGCGCCGCGGCCAACCATCGAGGCCCTGGTCGCGGCGTGGGACGACCCCGCCCGCTCGTACTTCGAGCACGCCCCGGGCTCGCTGCCCTTCGCCAGCACCTACGAGCGCCTCGTCGGGGGCACCGGCAACCACTGGATGGGGACCGCCGTCCGCATGGACGGGGCCGACTTCCGCCTGCGCTCGGCCTACGGCCGCGGCCTCGACTGGCCGCTGGGCTACGACGACCTCGAGCCGTACTACGGGCAGGCCGAGCACCTCGTCGGGGTGGCCGGCGACCGGGCCGAGCAGGAGGCGGTGAACGGCATCCCCTACGGGGCGGGCTACGCCTACCCGATGGGGCCCATTGCGCCGTCGTACGGCGACCGGGTGGTGGCGGCGCGCCTCGACGGGGCGGCGCTGGCCCCCGACGACCCCGCCCCGGCGCGGCTGACCTCGACCCCGGCCGGCCGCAACTCGGCCCCCTACCAGAACCGCGGCCCCTGCCGCGGCAGCACGAGCTGCGTGCCCATCTGCCCGGTGCGGGCCAAGTACGACCCGCGGGGGACGCTGCGCGACGCGATGGCCACGGGCCGGGTCGAGCTGCTGCCCCGCGCCGTCGTCGACCACGTGCGCATCGACGAGGGGGGGCGGGTGACCGGCCTCCACTACCTGCGCTACGAGGACGACGGGGCCCCCGCCGCCACCGGGCGGACCGGCGAGGGGGTGGCCGAGGCCGACGTCTACGTGCTCGCCGCCCACGCCGTCGAGAACGCCCGCATCGTGCTGAACACCGAGCGGGCGACGGGTCGACGCGTCGCCAACTCGTCGGGGCTGGTGGGCCGCCACCTGATGGACCACCCGGTGTACCTGGCGTGGGGCCTGATGCCGGCCGGGGTGCCGGTGTACCCCTTCCGCGGGCCGCTGTCGACGTCGGGGGTCGAGACCCTGCGGGACGGGCCGTTCCGGCGCCGCCGGGCCGCCTGGCGCATGGAGGTGGGCAACACCGGGTGGAACTGGCCGATCGGCGACCCGTGGGTGACGGGGGCCGACTTCGTGTACGGGAGCGACGAGAGCGGGACCAACCCGGGGCGCCGGGTGCTCGCGGGCCGGGCCTACGCCCGCGCCGTCAACGACCTGCTGACGCGCCAGGTGCGCATTGCGTTCCTCGTCGAGCAGGAGGCCGACCCGTCGAACCGGGTCGAGCTGTCGGACACGTGGACCGACAACCTCGGCATTCCCCGGCCGCGCATCGCCTACGGGGTGTCCGGCTACGTGCGGGCGGGCTTCGCGTCGGCGCGCGAGGCGTCGTCCCGCGTCTGGGCCCGCCTGGGCGCGGCCGAGCATACCGTGACCCGCGAGACGACGCCCAACGCGTTCCGCCACGACGGGCAGACCTACAACTACCAGGGCGGGGGGCACCTGTGCGGCACCCACGTCATGGGCTCCGCCCCCGCCGACTCGGTGGTGAACGACCGGCAGCGGACGTGGGACCACCCCAACCTGTACCTCGCCGGGTGCGGCTCGATGCCGAGCGTGGGCACCCAGAACCCGACCCTGACGATGCTCGCCGTCTCGTGCCGCACCGTCGACGACATCCTGGGGCGGCTGGCGTAGCGGGTCTGCGGACGGTGGGAGATCGGCGCGGCAGGGAGAGCACGGGAGCCGGCAGAGCGGGCAGAGCCGGCACGAGAGCTTCGACGGCGCGGCCGGCGTGACGGGTCGGCTTGCAGCGTGGCCACATCGCCGGCCATAATGTGTACTCATCATGGACACCTCGGCGCCGGACCGAATCGGGATACGAGAGCTCAAGGCGCACCTGAGCCGTCATCTCGAGCGCGTGCAGGCGGGCGCCCGGCTCGTCGTCACACGCCGAGGGCGGCCGATCGCGACCATCGCCCCGGCCGAACCCGCGATCGAGCCCGAGCACGCCTGGGCCTGGCAGCTCGTCGCGGAGGGGCGAGCGCGGTGGGAAGGCGGCAAGCCGGCGGGCTGCGCACGCCCCGTCGAGGTCGACCCCCACCGGACCGTCTCGGCCGCGATCATCGAAGACCGTCGGTGACCCTCTACCTGGACAGCAGCAGCCTGGTGAAGCTGTACGTGGCCGAACCGGATACGGACGCGGTGCGCCGCCTCGTGGGCGGCGCCGCCGTCGTCACCACGTCGCAGATCGCCTACCCGGAGACCCGTGCCGCCCTGGCGCGCCGGCGGCGGGAACGTGCGCTGAGCGCCGACGAGTTCGCGACAGCCAAGCGGACCTTCGACGCGGACTGGACCAGGTACTTCGCGGTCGAGGTGACGGCCTTGCTCTGCCGCGAGGCGGGCGAGCTGGCGGAGCGGCTTCGGCTGCGGGGGTTCGACAGCGTTCACCTGGCGTCGTTCGCCGAGGTCGTCCGCACCGTCGGGGTGCGCGACGCGCACTTCTCGACCTTCGACGATCGGCTGGCCCGCGCGGGCCGAGCCCTGCTCCGGGAGCTGGGCTGAAGCGCCGGCGCAGCAGGAACGGACGAGACCGTGGGCATCGACGACGTCATCAACGGGGCGCTGCAGCCGCTGGCCGAGGCCGTGGCGGGGTTCATCTTCTTCCCGGTGCCGATATTCGGCGCCGACCTGCCGCTGGTGGTGGGGTGGCTGGTCGCCGGGGGGCTCTTCTTCACCGTCTACCTCGGGTTCATCAACGTCCGGGGGTTCGGCCACGCGGTGCGGGTCATCACCGGGCGGCTCGCCGACCCCGACGACCCCGGCGAGATCTCGCAGTTCCAGGCCCTGACCACCGCGGTGTCGGGCACCGTGGGCATCGGCAACATCGCGGGAGTGGCGGTGGCCATCTCGACCGGGGGCCCCGGCGCCACGTTCTGGCTCGTTGCGGCCGGGGTGCTCGGCATGTCGACGAAGTTCGCGGAATGCACCCTCGGCGTGCTCTACCGGCGGACGTCGGCGGACGGCTCGGTGTCGGGAGGCCCCATGCACTACCTCGAGCGGGGGCTCGCCGAGCGGGGGCTGCCGGGGCTGGGGCGCGGCCTCGGCATCTTCTACGCGTGCACGATGGTGGTGGGCTGCCTCGGCATCGGCAACATGTTCCAGTCGAACCAGGCGACGGCGATGTTCGTCGACCTGACGGGGGGCGAGGCGAGCCCGTTCGCGGGGGCGACCTGGCTCGTGGGGGTGGCCCTGGCGGGGCTCGTGGCGGTGGTCATCATCGGGGGCATCCGCTCGATCGCCAACACCACGGTGCGGCTGGTGCCGGGGATGGCCCTGCTCTACGTGGCCCTCGCGCTGCTCGTCCTCGTGCTGCAGGCCGACCGGCTGCCGGGGGCGGTGGCCGCGATCTGGCAGGGCGCGTTCGCCCCCGAGGGGGTCGCCGGGGGCATGCTCGGAGCGCTGGTCATCGGCTTTCGCCGCGCCGCCTTCTCGAACGAGGCGGGGCTCGGCAGCGCCGCCATCGCCCACGCCACCGCCCGCACCCCCCGGCCCGTCAGCGAGGGGTTCGTGGGCCTGCTCGAGCCGTTCATCGACACCGTGGTCATCTGCACGATGACCGCGCTGGTCATCGTCACCACCGTCTACGATCCCGCCCTCGCCGCCGCCGGGGTCAACGGCATCGAGCTGACGACCCGCGCGTTCGCCTCGGTGCTGCCGTGGTCGCCCCTGCCGCTGGCGGTAGCCGCGATGCTCTTCGCCTACTCGACGATGCTCGCCTGGGCCTACTACGGCCTCAAGGCGTTCACCTACCTCGCCGGCGACGGGCGGAAGCAGGACATCGGCTTCAAGACGTTCTTCTGCCTCTTCGTCGTGGCCGGGGCCAGCCTCGACCTCGGCGCCCTCGTCGACCTCTCGGACGCGCTGGTGTTCGTGGTCGCCATCCCCAACCTGCTCGGCCTCTACGTGATGGCCCCGGTGGTCAAGCGCGAGCTGGCGGGGTACCGGCCGTTCCGGGAGGAGGGGTGAGAGAGGACCGACGGTAGTGTCAGCGCCCGGTCATTTCCAGGACGCCCAGGTCCAGCAGCGCCGTCCGCAGGCTGACCTCGAACTCCCGAAACGACTTCGATCGTCCCAATGCGTCCATCGATTGTCGCTGGGCGATGGCGGGCAGAAGCGCATCGCCGCGCGACCGACGGGTACGGCGCACTGCACGAAGCGCCGAGTCCAGGCACGCCTTGGGGTTGGGGTGATCCTCCATGTTCACGTGGAACCTGCCGACCTTCAGCACGATCGACTCGATGACGCGCGGAAGAAGCACCTCGAAGTACGAGTAGTCGGAAGACCCCTCGCAGAACAAGGCGTACGCCAGATACATGTCACGCGGTCTCGACGTGTCGGCGCAGGAGCGCCTCGACCTCGGAACGGGTGAGCCCGTTCTCCGGGTCGTCGGTTATCCCGGCTCTCATCCGCGTTCGGGGTGTTCGCGATTGGGTTTCCGGCGTCAGCGTCGATATGACGTCCGACGCGACGACCTCCTGGTCCTTCAGCGCGGACATGACGACTGGAGAGTGCGTATTCACCAGGATCTGAAAAGAGGCTTGCGTTTCCGGCGATTCGGCGCAGCCCGCCGCGCCGCGGATGAGCTCTATCAGCGCGGGAATCCGGGCCTCGTGAACGCCGTTCTCCGGTTCCTCCCAGCAGAGGACGCCCCCGTGCCGCGGGTCGTTGAGGACGGTCACCAGGGCGAGCAGGCGAAGCGTGCCGTCGGAGATCACGCGGGAGCTGAACGACTGGGAGTCGCGCAGTCTGAGGGCGAACGAGTACTCCGAGTCGCCGGGGTCGTCTCGAACGTCCAGATCGGCGACCGACGGAATGAGCGACGACAAGTCGGCGACGATGTCCGACACGAATCCCTTGGGCCGCTTGTCGGTCCTCGTTTCCTCCATGAGCCTAGCGAGCACGGTGGCAAGATTCGAGGCGTCGGGCAGCAGCCGCCGCGGGGCCAGCCGATCCGTCGCGCGCCTGGAAGCCTGCGGATCGATCTGCAGGAACTGCACCGAGGACAACAGCGTGCGGAGCGCATACAGATGCGGGAACTCGGCGGTCGTCACCGTGGACAGACCCGTGCGAGAGGCATCCTTGGCCGACAACGCCAATGGGCGTCCTCTCTTGCCGGGCCCATCCTGACGAATCTCGATGACGCCCGACTCCCTTCCGGATTCGGAATGCGTAGTCATGAACGGCTTGTATTGCCGGCTGTACTTCACCGAGCCGGATTTCCAGACCGTCGAACCACGCTCCTCCGTCGACCGTATCGGCGAGCATTCTTCGCGCTGCACGTACACCCCTTCGAGGCGTCGATCCGCGCCCGTCCGCACAGCAATCTCCAGCTCGTAGCGAACGCGTTGCGTCCGCAGGTCGAAGGAGGTGCCGAACGGGTCCACGCCGCGGGGTTCGAGCAGCACGTCGACCGCGAAAGCCATTCGGTCGACGGGGCCGGCGGACGTGCGACGGAACAGCTCCTCCGGTCGTCCCCTCAACTCCTGCATCGCCTCGCGAATGTCGACCTGCGCCAGGCGCGAGACGAACTTGATGGCGTCGAACAGGTTCGACTTGCCGGACGCGTTCGGCCCCACCACCGCCGTGAACGGCCGCAGGTCGAGCGCAAACCGGTCGAAGGTCTTGAACCCGTCAATCTCGATTCGCGTGATCACGATCGTGGCCCGTTCCGGCCGACAACGGCATCGCTTGCCGAAGCCAACTCCTCGACCCGGGCTCGACCCTGGACCCGTGCACTCAGCCCCATGATGTGATCCTAACCCGCCCGGCGCCGCCCCCCTCGATAACGGACCAGCACCCCGTCACGGCCAGCGGCCCGGGGTGAGGAAGCCGCTCTCGATGTAGTCGTGGTCGAAGAGGTTCTCGGAACGCGGGGATGTCGGCACGCGTCGAGAGGGGGCCGGCCGCCGCGGCGGCCTCCGTCAGGCGCGCAGGTCGACGAGGCCGCGGCCGACCATCTCGCCGGCGAGGATGCGGTCGATGGCGACGGAGAGGTTGTCGAGGGTCAGGGGGAAGGCGACGGTCTCGAGCCGGTCGAGCTGCCACGGACCGGCCAGCTTCTGCCAGATCTCGGCCTTGCGCATCACCGGCAGCTCGACCGAGTCGATGCCGAGCAGGTTGACCCCGCGCAGGATGAACGGGAAGACGGTGGCGGGAATGTCGGGCGAGGCGACGAGGCCGCACGCGGCGAGGCTCGCGCCGTAGCGCAGGGCCTTGACGGCGTTGAAGAGGATGGGGCCGCCCACGGTGTCGACGGCGCCCCCCCACCTGGCCTGGAGCAGGGCCCGCTTCGACCCCTTCGTGAGCTCCTGGCGAAAGATGACGTCGCGGGCGCCGAGGTCGATCAGGTACTGGAACGACGACACCTTGCCGGTGGCGGCATGCACCTCGTAGCCGAGCCGGGCGAGCAGGGCCACGGCCACCGAGCCCACCCCGCCGGTCGCCCCCGTCACCAGCACCGGGCCGCCGTCGGGCCGCATGCCCGCCGCCTCGAGGCGATCGACGGCGAGGGCCGCGGTGAACCCCGCAGTGCCGAGAATCATGGCCGACCGCGAGTCGAGGCCGTCGGGCATCGCCACCGCCCAGCCCGCCGGCACCCGGATGCGCTGGCCGAAGCCGCCCGGCGTGTTCATGCCGAGGTCGAAGCCGATGACGACGACCGCGTCGCCGGGCGAGAACTGGTTCGACGACGACTCGACCACCGTGCCCGCCGCGTCGATGCCCGGCGTGTGCGGGTACTTGCGGGTGACGCCGGGGTTGCCGATGGCCGACAGGGCGTCCTTGTAGTTGAGCGAGGAGTACTCGACGTCGATCAGGAGATCGCCGGCGGGGAGTTCGGCGGTGTCGCGCTCGACCACGCGCCGCTCGAACTTCCGCTCGCCCGTCTTCTCGACCCGTAACGCACGAAACTCCGTCATCCGCAGCTCTCGTCGCCGGCGATCACCCCAAGGGAGCGACGGGGGTGAGCGGTCCGATCATCCCCGCCGGCAGGACCCCCAGCCCGATCGACTCGACAGGTCGTCCCCGCATCCGATGCCATCGCCGGGCGGCGGCCGCGCGGACCCCCAGCCCGATCGACTCGACAAGTCGTCCTCGCATCGATGCCACCGCCGCGCGGTGTCCGCGCGGAGCATCCCGTTGCGCGGTCCGGCGCGGTCGGGGAGGCGTTCCCCCCGCCGCCCCGGCGGCGTCCCGTTCAGGTACACCCCAATCTCGCCCTCATGTCAAGGAGGTTTCTCGGCGGGATGCGCGACCGGAGAGTGACACGCCGCCGGGAACGACACCGAAAAGTCGCCGGCCTGACCAGCTTCGAGGTGGTCGTCTCACGAATCTGTCGCGCACCCTCTCGGCGCCCGCCGGCCCCCGACGGCGGCGGCGCCGCCCGCCCGGATCGTCGAGCAGATCCGCCCGACGATCGCCACGACGATGGCCCCGGCACCCAGCAACACGGCAGTGCGATCTTTCACACGGCGATGGCAGCACGCCCCGCGGCGGCCCGGGAGCGAGATCAGTCGGCCGATCCGCACGTGTCGGGCCAGCCCTGGCGGCAGGCGCGGGCGAGGAGGGCGGCGGGCGCGCGGTCGGCGACCGGCCCCTTGCTGCCCCGGAGGACGACAGGCCAGTCGTCGAGGGTCGGCGGGGCGCGCTCGAAGGGGCCGGGGGCGCCGGCGGGCCGGCCGAGGTTGGCGCAGGCGGGCTCGAAGCCGAGGGCGCAGCCCGCGTCGAACCAGGCCGCGGACGCGGCGCGCGGGTCCGTCTCGCCGGCCGCGGCCGCCGCCTCGGGCCGGGCCAAGAGGAGGACCCCGATCTCGTTGCAGGCCCAGCCCGAGCCGGCCGCGCAGTGGCCCGACAGGCGGGCCGCGAGGTAGCGGCAGGCGCCGGGGCGGCCGTCGGCGCACGCTTCCTGCCAGAACGGCAGCCACTGGCCGGGGTGGCGGTCGCCCGCCCCGCCGGTGGCGCTCATGACCGCGAAGACGGCGGCCCACGCCGCCATGTACGCCAGGTGGCGGCGCCGCGGCGCGGGCACGCGGCCCCCCGCCCATCCCGCCGCGGGCCGCCGCGCGCCCGCCGCGAGGACCGCCGGCCGCGTCGGATCGGGGCGGCGGAGGCCCCGCGAGCGCGCCACCCGGTCGAGCAGCCCGACCGACAGGTTCAGAAGCGGCACCGGCAGCAGCTTGTCGTAGAAGGTCGGCAGGCCGGCGCCGCCGAGGAGGGCGTAGCCGGCCACGACGCCCACCCCGTAGAGGGCCCCGAAGAGCAGCCGCCCCGCCTCGGTGCGGGGGGCGGTGGACGGGTCGGTGAACAGGAGGTGCATGCCGAGGAAGACGGCGATGGGGATGTACGAGTCGTAGAAGTAGTAGACGCCGGTCGCCTGGAAGTGGAGGAGGCCGAAGAGCCACGTCGCGGCCACCGCGGCGAGGGTCATCGACGTGACCCCGAAGAGGTACTGGCCGGGCAGGGCGGCGAGGAAGATCCACAGGTACATGTGGGGCGGGAAGAACTGCGAGACGGCGATGTCCTGCCCCCGGGTGAGATCGCTCGTCCCGGTGGTGAGGAGGGCGGCGGCGAAGACGGCGAGGGCGAACGCGGCGGGGTTGAAGACGTGGACCCGGCGCCCGTCGCGCTCCCACCGGATGAGGGCCTTGGCCGCGAAGGCGAACGCCACGAGCAGGAGCTGGAGGTGGAACCGGTCGTCGGCGAACCACAGGAAGAGGTTGATGCTGAAGACGACGGGGACGGGGCCGAAGCCGAGCCGGCCCGACTCGCCCCGCGACCACGCGAGGAGGAGGTCGAAGGCGTAGGCGAAGAGCAGCTGGGCGGCCACGAGGACGGCGGCCTCGCGGACGGGGGGCCAGTGCCAGCCCCAGTAGAGCAAGACCGACGCCTGGGCGCAGGCCTGCACGTAGTGCTGGGGGCGCGGGTCGACGTCGAGGGTCAGGCGCCGGCCGCGCCGGCCCGCCCATGCGCAGAGGACGGCGGCCCACGCCGCGAGCAGGGACGCCGCGCCGAGGATGGAGGCGGCGACGACGGGGTGCCGGCCGGCCGCCGCGGGGGCGCACGCCGCGAGGCCGAGCGCGAAGCCCGCCGCGAGCGCGAAGCCGCGGGCCGACGAGAGCGGCCGCTTCACTCTCCCTCTTCCTTCGCGTCCGGGGAGCCGGACGCGGGGTGGCCGAAGGGTATCACGGGTCGGCGCGGGGCGGCGTCGCGGGGGTGGACGCGGCGATGCCGACGGTCATCGGGGCTTTGCGGCCATCACTCCAGCATCGCCACCGCGGCGCGCAGCTCGGTCAGGTGCACGGCCCTGATGCGTGTCCGCTCCCTCACCGGCAGGGGGTCGTTCCAGCGCGGCGCGGCGCGCCCCGAGGCGGCGTAGGCAGCGGCGAGGGCCTCTCGCAGCTCCACCAGGTGGCGGAGGCGGATCGGCGTCGCCGCCGCCCGGAGGACCGGGTTGGTCCAGGGGTAGGGCGCCAGCCCCCGCCCCCGCCGCACCCCGTCGACGCGGGCCCGCAGCTCCGTGAAGTGGACGGCCCGGACCGGCGTCGCCCCCGGCACGAGGGGGTCGTCGGTGAACGGGGCGGGGGCGGCGGCGGTCACCGTCGCCGTGAACGACTGCACGGCGCTCAGGCCGCCGGGGTCGGTCGCGGTGACGCGGATGGCGGCCGCGCCCTCGCCCGCCGCCGTCACGGTCACGCGGGGGCCGGCGGCGCGCACCGTCGCCACCCGGGGCGCCGACGACGACACCCGGTAGGTCAGCCGGTCGCCGTCGGGGTCGGCGAACGCCTGCGACACGTCCACGTCGAGCGCGCCCCGGGGCGCCAGCCGCCGGTCGGGCAGGACGCCCACCGCGGCCGGCCGCCGGTTGGCGCCGGTCGACCGCTCGCGCCACGCCGCCACCCCGGGGCCGGTGGCGGCGAGGACCGCGGCCCCGTCGGCGCCGCCGGCCACGTCCCATTCCCCCGCCCGGTAGGCCGCGCCGAGGGGCTCGCCGTTCCAGGCCTGGCGCGGGTTCGAGAAGCGGAGCAGCCTCGAGCACAACGCGTACACGTCGGCGCACCGGGTGTTGTAGGCCATGACCGTGCGCCACCGGTTGGACCACAGGGCGCCGGCCTCGGACCCCCGCGGGTTCGCGTAGCCGTGCGCCGGATGCGGCCGCGCCCCGTCCTCGTTGTGGTGCACCTGGTAGCGATCGTGCCGGAGGCCCATGTTGTGCCCCAGCTCGTGCGCGAAGGTCGCCCCCCCGCAGCCGTGGAGGGTGAGGCCGAAGGCGCCGGGGAGATAGGCGATGCCGCAGGTCTCTTCGGCGTCGTCGATGATCAGGTGCACGAGGTCGGCCCCGGCGCGCTCGCGCAGGGCGTGCGCCTCGTCGATGTAGCCGTCGGACGGATGCGCGAGGCGGCGCAGGTCGACCAGGGCGTCGCCGGTCTCGGCGTAGGCCGCCTCGGACCGCCCGACGAGGGCGAGGCGAAGGTCGACCCCGCTCGCCTCGAAGGCCTGGTTGGCCTCGGCGATCATCAGGTCGACGACCGCCGCGATCTCGGCGGCGCCGCCCGCCGCCCGGCGCGCGCTCGCGGTGTGGACGACGGCCACGTCGACGGTGACGCCGGGCGCGGGCTCGCACGGCGACCCGTAGAAGGCGATGGTCGCCAGCCAGTCCCCCCACGCGGGCGGCGCGCACGTCCGGGTGACGAAGACGTCGAGCAGCTCGAGGCGCGACCGCTCGAGGCCGGCCGGCAGCGGCCCCGACAGGTCCCACAGGTTGGAGAGGTCCAGCCGCTCGAGGTTGGCGAGGCGGCCCAGCGCCCCGGGGACCGTCCCGCTCAGGTCGTTGCCCCAGAGAGACAGCCGCCGGAGGCGGCCGAGGTCGCCGAGCCAGGCCGGGAGGGGACCCGTCAACCGGTTCCCGCCGAGGTACAGCGCCTCCAGGCTCGCGAGCCGGCCCAGTTCGGCGGGGATCGGGCCGCTCAGGTCGTTGCCCGAGAGCGACAGCCAGCGCAGGCGGGCCAGACCCCCCAGCCACGCCGGGACCGGGCCCGTCAACCCGTTCCGGCCCAGAGACAGCTCCTCCAGGCTGGCCAGGCCCTGCAGCGCGCCCGGAATCGGGCCGCTCAGGTCGTTCTGCGACAGCGACAGCCGCCGGAGGCGGGCCAGGCCCGCCAACCCCGCCGGGATCGGGCCCGTCAACGCGTTCCCGCTCAGGTCCAGGTGCGCCAGGCCGGCCACCCGGCCCAGCTCGCCCGGGATCGGGCCCGTCAACGCGTTGCCGCTCAGGTCCACATGCGCCAGGTCGGCCAGGCCCCCGAGCTCGCCCGGAATCGGGCCGCCCAGCGCGTTCTCCCGGAGCGACAGCCGCCTGAGGTTCGCCAGGCGGCCGAGCTCGCGGGGAATCGGGCCGCCCAGCGCGTTGCCGCCGAGGTCGAGCGTCTCGAGCTCGGCGAGACGGCCGAGCGCCGGCGGGATGCCGCCGGCGAGACCGTTGTCGTCGAGGCCCAGCCCCGTGACCCGGCCCGCGGCGTCGGTCGACACCCCGTACCACTCGCCGAGCGGCGCCGGCGTCGTCCACCCCGTGCCGTCGGTCCAGCCGGCCCCGCCGGCCGCCTCGTAGAGCGCCTCGAGGACCTCGCGGTCGCTCCGCGCCGCCGCCGGGGGGGCCGTCGTCACGGCGATCGCCTGGTCGGCGCTCAGGCCGCCCGGATCGCTCGCGGTCACCGTCACCGTCGCCGTCCCCGCCGCCCCGGGCACGAGCCAGACGGTGCCGCCGGAAACGAGGGCGCCCACCGAGCCGGCGTGGCTGGAGGCGGCCGCGTAGGTCAGCTCGTCTTCGTCGGGGTCGCTGAACCAGGCGTCGAGGGACACGCCGGCGGCCGGCCCCGACTCGGCCAGCGCCCGGGCGGGGATGGCGCCGACGGGCTCGGGGGGGCGGTTGCACGTGTCGCCGGTGAACTCGAGGGCGGCCAGCCACTCCTGGAACGCGTCGTCGGCGGGCGCGCACGCCGCCGTTCCGTGGAGACTCAGCCGCGTGAGCCGCGACAGCCCCGTCAGGCCCTCGGGGAGCGGGCCGGTCAGCGGGTTCCACGCCAGCTCCAGCGTCCCGAGCGTCGCGAGGCGGCCCAGCGCGTCGGGAACCGGGCCGGTCAGGGCGTTCCCGTAGAAGGACAGCCACTCCAGGCGGGACAGCCCGCCCAACGCGGCGGGGATCGGGCCGGTCAGGGCGTTGTAGGTGAGGTCCAGCGACTCCAGGTTCCCCAGGCTCCCCAGGGCGTCCGGCAGCGGCCCCGACAGATCGTTCCCGCGGAGGGACAGCCAGCCGAGACGGGTCAGGTTCCCGAGGCGCGCCGGGATCGGCCCGGTCAGGGCATTCCAGGCGAGGTCGAGCGACTGCAGGTCCTCCAGGCCTCCCAGGGCGTCGGGCAGCGGCCCCGACAGGTCGTTCTCCCTGAGCCGCAGCCGGGTCAGGCGTGTCAGGTTCCCGAGGCGCGCCGGGATCGGCCCGGTCAGGGCGTTCCCGGCGAGCTCGAGCCTCTCGAGATACTCGAGGTCTCCCAGCCCGGCCGGGATCGGGCCGGCGAGGCCGTTGTCGGCGAGAGAGAGCTGGTTGACCCGGCCGCCGAAGGCGGTCGACACGCCGTGCCACCGGTGCAGCGGGGCCTCGGTCTTCCAGTTGGTGTCGTTCGTCCAGTCGGGGCCGCCGGTCGCGTCGTAGAACGCCTCGAGCACCGCCCGATCCCGTTCGGGGCTGCCCTGCGCAACGGCGCCGGCGGGCAGGGCCGCCCAGAAGGCGGCGGCCAGCGGCAGCATCGCGCCGCGCCTCCCGCGGACGGAGGCGGCGAGGACGAAGCGGCGGCGAAGGCGGCGGAGCGTCACATTATGCCAAGACGTCCAACGAGCTAGTGCGAGAGATTGTGATCGAACAGCAGCCTCATGACGCGCTGATCGAGACCAGCTTCCGCTCGCGGTCAGCCGCGAAGAGTAGACAGGCGTGGATGTCCTCTCGCGTGAGATCGGGAAAGTCGTCGATGATCTCGTCCTCGGACATCCCGGAAGCCAGGTACTCCAGTACGTCGTAAACGGTGATCCGCATTCCGCGAATGCAGGGCTTCCCGCCCCGCTTTCCCGGTTCGATGGAGATACGGTCCCGGTAGCTGGTTGCCATGGAACCCCCTTGGATAGAGTATCCACCGTCCTGAAGGACCGCCGCAAGGTCGCATCGACCCGAGCCCGCGATCCTGCACTCCAGAACGGCGCGGCTGCTGGAGGATCGGTGGGCGGTGGCAGGGCCGCACGGACGCTCTGCGCCTCAACGCCCCCACAGGTAGTTGATGCGCGCGTAGTAGTAGCCGCCGCTGAGGCCCCACGGGGTGACCGGGCTGTAGCGCGAGCCGAGGACGTCGACGAGGGGCTGGGGCGCGTCGGCGAGGACGTCGAACACGTTCTGGGCGCCCACCGAGAGGCTCACGTCGGCCGCGAGGGGGACGGTGGCCTCGAGGTCGACGATGGTCGCGGCGTCCTGGACCGGCGCCTCGTCGTCGACCCAGAGCCGCGTGTAGTAGTAGTCGATCCAGGGGCCGTAGTAGCTCAGGCGGCCGAGGAGCCCGACCCGCCCGACCCGCTGGTTGAGGGCGGCGTTCCACCGGATGCGGGGGACGCCGCGCTCGATGGCGACCACGTCGGCCCCGCTCAGGAAGTCGGTCTCGTCGGTCACGTCGGTGTCGGTGTAGTTCAGGGTGAAGCTGACGACGGTGTCGCCGGCCATGGCGGGCGGGGTCCACGTCGAGACGACGTCGACGCCCTGGGTCCGGGTGGAGAAGTCGTTGACGAAGAACCGGAAGAACGACAGGTTGCCGGCCGAGGTGACGCCCTCGGTGAGGAGCAGCGCCCGTTCTTCCGGGGTCAGGGTCAGGATGCTCGACAGCGAGAGCCGGTCGTCGATGGCGACCCGGAAGTAGTCGGCGGTCAGCGTGAACGGGCCGGTGTCGACGACGAGGCCGGCGGTGGCGTTGAACGACTTCTCGGGCTCGAGGGGCCTGCCGCCCCGCAGCCCCGCCGTCCGGAAGGTCGACGGCACGGTGGCGCTGTCGACGAGCTCGAGGGTCGCGGGGTCGATGGTCGTCTGCACGTTGAGGGCGTTCTGCTGGCCCGGCGTGGGGGCCCGGAACCCGGTGCTGACGCCGCCGCGGACGGAGACCGCGTCGTCGAGGGCGTAGCGGAACGACAGCTTGCCGTTGGTCGTGTTGCCGAAGACGTCGAAGTGCTCGACCCGGACGGCGGCGCCGGCGCTCCACCGGCCGTCGAGCCCCTGCAGCTCGAGGTCGCCGTAGGCGGCGACGTTGTTGCGGGTCCACGTGCCGGCGGTGTAGTCGGGGAAGCCGGGGAAGCCGTTGGAGGCGGGGATGAAGCCCTGCGGCGCGAACGGGCCGACCTCCCACGAGGGGCGCCCCCCCGCGCCGGTCTCGAAGGTCTCGTCGCGCCATTCGGTCCCCGCCGCGACGTTCACCCGGTCGGAGACGGGGTAGGAGACGTCGAAGTTGAGGTTGACGTCCTCCTGCCGGTAGAGGCCGGGGTCGAAGTCGCGCGGGGTGTCGGGGCCGAGCGAGGCGTTGACGGTGTTGCGGAAGAAGAAGTCGGACTCGTGGGCGCCGTAGCTGGCGCTCGCGTCCCACGTGAAGCCGCCGTCGGCGATGCGCCGCACCCCGGCCACGACCGACTGGTCGGTGACGAAGCCGCCGAACTGCGGGGTGAACCCGCCCGGCGCGATCTCCTGGAACGAGAAGCAGTTCGGGTCGGCGAAGACCCGCGCGAGGGCGTCGGGGTCGGGCACGTTGTCGCTGACCCGGACCACCGGGCAGTCGGCCGAGCCCATGCCTCGGGCCTGGAGCACGTCGCCGATGAGCAGGGTCTCGCCGCCGTCGAGGCTGTAGATGCTCTGGCGCGAGTTGGGGTTGCGGAAGAAGAAGCCCTCGGTGACCTTCTTGTCGGCGTAGTTGGCGTAGCCGTAGAGCTGCACCCGGTTGGCGAACAGGTGGCCGAAGTTGCCGAAGAGCTTCAGGTCGTCCTCGATGCGGGGATTGCCCCAGACCTGGGCGGGGTCGCGCACGTGGGTGTTGCCGGCGGCGACGAGGTCGGCCGCGTCGAGGCGCTGCACGCTGCGGTCGGTGGGGTTGGCGTTGCCGTACTCGAGGCTGAGGTTGGCGAACCCGGTCTCGCCGAGGGGCAGGCCGACGTTGCCGGCGAGGCTGTAGGCGTCGCCGTCGCCGGGGCGGTAGGTGCCGGTGTTGAGCTCGAGGCTGCCCCCGGACGGGTCGTCCTTGAGCAGGAAGTTGATGACGCCGGCGATGGCGTCGGAGCCGTACTGCGCCGAGGCGCCGTCGCGCAGCACCTCGACCTGCCGCAGGGCGATGGACGGGATGGTCGAGATGTCGGGCCCCTGCGCCCCGTCGGTCACCCCGCCGAACCACGCGACGACCGACGAGCGGTGGCGCCGCTTGCCGTTCACGAGGATGAGGGTGTGGTCGTGCGAGAGGTTGCGCAGGCTCGCCGGCCTGACGAGGGTCGCGGCGTCGCTGATGGGGTGGGTGGCGACGTTGAACGAGGGGATGAGGTTGCGGAGCTGGTAGTCGAGGGTCGTGGCCCCCTGGCTCATGACGTCCTCGAACGGGATGGCGTCGATGGGCACCTGCGACTCGGTGACCGAGCGCGGCTGGGCCCGGCTGCCGAGGACGACGACGCGCTCGGCGAGCTCGACCGCCATCTCGACGTCGACGGTCGCCGTGACCCCCGCGCCCACCGCCACGCCGCCGCGGACGACGGTCTGGAAGCCGGGCAGGGTGAACGTGAGCTCGTAGACGCCGGGCGCGAGGGCGGCGATGGCGTAGACGCCGGCGCCGTCGGTGGCCGCGGTCAGGACCGGGCCGCCGGGGGCGCCGCGCGCCTCGACGGTGACGCCGGGCAGCACGAGGCCGGTGGTGTCGGTGACGGTGCCGGAGACGGCGCCGTCCTGGGCGAGGGCCGCCGCCGGGGCCAGCGCCGCCCCGGCGAGCGACAGGAGGACCACGGCGAGCGCACGTCGAGTCTGCTCCATCGGCACCTGCTCCATTCAGGGCCCGGCCGCGAGCCCGCGAATGGCTCCGGCGGGCGGCTCCCCACGCCGCCCGGCGGGGCGACCGGAGCCCGCGCCGCGCAACGGCGCCGACTGCCGGTGTCGTCCGTTTGGAACCCGTACGCCGATCCGTTCCGATGCACGGTTCCTGGACGGCCCCGTGATTCGGTTCGCGCCGGCGGTGTCAGAACGTTATTAGCACTGCAACGGATTGCTGGCAAGGAGGGCGGCGGCCGACGGCTCCGGGACAAACGGCCGGCGGCGGGCGGAGCACGACGTCGGGCGCCGCCGCGCCTGCTCCGTCGGCGCGGGGAAACCGCGGGCGTTCCGCGGCCTCCCCTGCCTGTCGATTGTGCAGCGAGCCTTCGATGGACGCTACGAGCCCCATCCGAAGCCGATGCGGGTGTAGTAGTAGCCGCCGTTGAAGCCGAACGGCCCGAACTGGCCGTAGCGGTTGCCGACACCGTCGATGGCGTACGGATTCTCGTCCGGGTACGTGTTGAGGACGTTCTGGGCGCCGATCGAGAGCGTGGCGTTGTTGAACGGGAAGCTGATCTCCAGGTCGACCAGCGGCTTGCCGGGATACAGCGGATACAGGAACGAATTGGCCGCCCCCAGATGGTTGCGCGCATCTTCGCGGTCCCAGTAGGAGCCGTAGTAGTGCAGGCGGGCCATCATGGCCCAGCGGTCGGCGGCGTGGTTGACCCCGATGTTCCAGCGCGACCTCGGCAGCCCCAGGGTCAGCGCCGCGATCCGGTCGGCGTCGATATTCTCGGGGTTGAAGGCAGTGACCTCGGTGTCGGTGAAGTTGAAGATGCCGCTGAACGTCGTCCGTCCCCCGATCGCGGGCGGGGTCCAGGTGGCGACCAGGTCGAGCCCCTGCGTCCGGGTCGAGAAGTCGTTCACGAAGAAGCGGAACACGGCCAGGTTGCCCGCTTCCGCAAATCCCTCGGCGAGCAGCGTGGCGACCTCGACCGGCGAGAGCGTGTAGTTCCTGCTGATGGTGAGCCGGTCGGACACGTTGATGCGGAAGAAGTCGGCGGTGAAGGTGAACGGCCCGGTGTCGACGACCGACCCGAGCGAGTAGTTGATCGACTGTTCCGGCTGCAGGGGCACCCCGCCCCGCAGCGCCGCGACCGGGGAGGTGGACGGAATCGTGCCGTTGTTGACCAGATCCTGGATCTCGTAGTCGAACTCGGTCGTCACGTTCAGCACGTTCTGCTGGCCGGGGGTCGGGGCGCGGAAGCCGCTGCTCACGGCGGCGCGCATGGCGAAGATGTCGGTGAAGCCGTACCGCCCCGACAGCTTGCTGTTCATCGTGGTGCCGAAGCTGTCGTAGAAGTCCTCGATGCGGACGGCGGCGCCGAGGTTCCACTCGTTGTCGACGCCGTGAATCTCGATGTCGCCGTACCCCGCGACGTTGGCGCGATCCCAGGTGCCGGCGTTCTCGGGCCGGGTGCCGTTGTAGCCGTTGGAGGCGGAGCTGAAGCCCTGTGCGCCGAACGGCCCGATGGCCCACGACGCCGGGTCGCCGGCGCCGAGGTGGTACTGCTCGTTCCGCCACTCGAGGCCCCCGGCGACGTTGATCATGTCGCTGGCGGCGTACGACATGTCGGCGTTGAGGCTGGTCTCGGTCTGCTGCAGCAGGTTCGGCTCGAAGCTGGTGGGGCTGTCGGGGCCGAGCGAGGCGTTGACCGTGTCGTAGATGAAGGTCTGCACGTGGTTGCGGCCGGTGCTGCCGCTGATGTCCCAGTTGAGCCCCGTCATCGTCGACCCGCGCACGCCGGAGACCAGCGAGTAGTCGTAGACGTCGCCGCCGAACTGCGGCGTGAATCCGCCCGGCAGGCCGTCCGGCGCGCCGAGGAAGGGCTGGTGGAAGGTGAAGCAGTTCGGGTTGTTGCGGACCTGGGAGAAAGCCGCCGGGTCGGGCGTGCCGTTGGTGATGGCGACGGTCGGGCAGTTGGCCGAGCCCATGCCCTGCGCCGCGAGCACGTCGCCCACCAGCAGCGTCTGGCCGCCGTCGACCGAGTACACGTTGCCGCGGTTGTTGGGGTTCCGGAAGTAGAAGCCGCCGGTCACCTTCTTGCTTGCGTAGTTGGCGTGGCCGTAGAACTCGGCCCGGTCGCCCCCGCTGCCGAAGTTCGCGAACAGCTTCAGGTCGTCCTCGATCAGCGGCGAGCCCCAGACGCGCGACGTGTCGCGCACGAACGTGTTGCCGCCGTCGATGACCGCCTGCGTGCCGCCGTCGTTCACCGCGCGGTTGGTCGGCTGGGTGCCGCCGTACTCCAGGCTGAGGTTCAGGAACCCCTCGGGACCCAGCGGCAGACCGGTGTTGCCGGCGAACGTGAAGCCCGGCGCGTTGCCGCCGATGCCGTTGCACGAGCGGCCGACGGTGCCGCACGTCGCCGGGTCGCCGTCGTTCCCGTCGAAGTACCGGCCGGTGCGGAACTCCATGCTGCCGCCCGAGCGCGCGTTCTTGAGCTCGAAGTTCATGACCCCGGCGATGGCGTCGGAGCCGTACTGGGCCGCCGCGCCGTCGCGCAGCACCTCGACCTGCCGCAGGGCGATCGACGGGATGGCCGACAGGTCGGGTCCCTGCGCGCCGTCGGCGACGCCGTTGCCCAGCCAGGCGATGACGGCGGCGCGGTGGCGGCGCTTGCCGTTGACCAGGATGAGCGTGTGGTCGGGCGCCATGTTGCGCAGGTTGGCCGGCCGCACGATGGTGGCGGCGTCGCTGATGGGCTGGGTGTTGACGTTGAACGACGGGACGACCGTCCGCAACTGGTTGGTGAGGTCCACGTCGCCCTGGCTCGTGAAGTCCTCGGCGCGGATGACGTCGACCGGCACCGGGGAGGCGGTGACCGACCGCGGCTCCGCCCGCGTCCCGACGACCGCTACCGTTTCCTGGAGCAGCACGCCCATCTCGACGTCGAGGGTGACAGCGAGGCCGGGCTCGACCACCACGCCGGGGCGGACGGCGGTGCTGAACCCGGGCAGGATGAACGTCACGTCGTACGACCCGGGAGGGAGCGCGTCGAACGCGAACCCGCCGGTGCCGTCCGTGAAGGCAGTCGCGACCTCACCGCTGGCCTGGTTGCGCGCCTCGACCGTCACGCCGGGCAGCACGCCGCCGGTCGTGTCGGTGACGATGCCGCTGATGGAGACGTCCTGGCCGTGCGCGGCGCCGGGCACGAACGCGATCGCGAACACGGCGGCGAGGGCCAGTACAAGGAAGGGGCTCGGGGTGGGCTTCCGCCTGCTCGTCATCGGCATTCTCCTGATGGCCGCACACGCCACGTCAGGCCGAGGCGGCCGGGGAACCGTTGGTGCAAGGGTCTCCGTTACATTCTAGCAACCAGGGGCCGCGCCGGGAATAGTCTGGCTCGCCAATCGTCGCCGCAGGAGCTTTTGGCGCCGGCCAAGAGCTCCCGACGCAACCGCCTGGTCGCCCCGCGGCATCCCCTCGGCGCCCGACCGCGCCCTTGCCCGCCAGCCCGCTTCGGTGTTACATTACCGACATGGGGCGTGCGGACCGCATCACGATCCTGCTGTCGGTGGCGGCGCTCTGCGCCACCATCATCGGCACGTCGTGCTCGACGAACGCGCGCATCAGCGACCTGAACGCGAACCTGAGCGCCCGAATCGGCGACCTGAACGCGAACCTGAGCGCGCGAATCGACGCCGGCGACGCGAGCCTGAACGCCCGAATCGATGACCTGGACACGAGCCTCAACGCGCGCATCGACGACCTGCGGGCAGAGGTCACCGCGCAGATCGCCGCCGTGAACGCCCGCATCGACAACCTGGACCGGGACATCCGTGAGCTCCGCGCCATCGTCGTCGACGCGCTAAGGGACGGGCCCTCCGCGGACTGACCGCATCGGGCGCCCCCCGACGTTCGCCACGCATGCCATCGTCCGCCGCCCGAGGGAGACCGACGGCGCAGACTCCTACCCCGGCTATTCCGGCTACCATACGCGGGCATGAGGGGTGCGCGCATCCGCATGGGGGCCGCCGTCGTCGTCCTCGGGCCGGCCCTGGCGGCGGGCGCGGCCGGCGCCCAGACCGCGGCCATCGAGGGCGCCGTGGCCGACGCCACCGGCCTCGCCCTGCCGGGGGTGACGGTGGAGGCGCGCACGGCGGGGGGCGCCGAGACGCGGACCGCGGTCACGGGAGCGGACGGGCGGTTCGCGATGGCGGCGCTGCCGCCGGGCCTGTACGACGTGACGTTCACCCTGCCCGGCTTCCGCACCGTCGTGCGCAACGGGGTGGCGGCCGAGGCCGGGGCCGTCGCGGCGCTCGCGGTCGAGATGGGGGTGGGGCTCGAGGACCGGGTGGTGGTGGTGGGCAGCCGCGCCCGGCCGCGGTCGGTGACCGAGTCGGCGGTGCCCATCGACGCCATCCCCTTCGAGGACTTCGCCGCCCAGGGCGACACCGACGTCGGCGACCAGCTCAGGACCCTGGTGCCGTCGTACAACGTCAGCCCCACGCAGGTCGGCGACGGGGCGCGGCTCATCCGCCCCGCGACCCTGCGCGGCCTCGCCCCCGACCACACGCTGGTGCTGGTGAACGGGAAGCGCCGGCACCGGGGCGCGGTCATCACCTGGATCGGCAACGGCGTCGCGGACGGGGCGCAGGGGCCCGACATCTCGAGCATCCCGTCGATCGCGCTGCGGCAGGTCGAGGTGCTGCGCGACGGGGCGGCGGCGCAGTACGGCTCGGACGCCATTGCCGGGGTGCTCAACTTCCTGCTGAAGGACGACCGGTCGGGGGGGAGCCTGGAGCTGCACACCGGCGGCCACGCGGCCGGCGACGGCGGCACGTGGACGGTGGCCGCGAACACCGGCCTGCCCCTCGGGGAGAACGGCTTCGCGAACCTGAGCCTCGAGTACGGCGAGACCGGCGCCACCAGCCGCAGCGTGCAGCGCGACGACGCCGCCGCCCTCATCGCCGCCGGCAACACCCACGTGAGGGACCCCGCCCAGGTCTGGGGGTCGCCGAGCGTCGACGACAACCTCAAGCTGTGGGGCAACTTCGGCCACCTGTTCGCGGGCGGCGTGCAGGCCTACGGCTACGCCAACTACACGCGCCGGACGGTGGAGAGCGGCTTCTTCTTCCGGAACCCCAACACCCGGTCGGCGGTGTTCAGCGCCGACGGGGGGCGCAGCCTCCTCGTCGGCGACGTGCTCGACGCCGCCGACGGGGTGGCCGACGGCTCGGCCGGGTGCCCCGCGGTGCCGGTGACGGCGGCCCGGCCCGACCCGGCGGCCCTCGCGCGGGTGTTCGACGACCCGGGCTGCTTCTCGTTCCAGGAGCGCTTCCCCGGCGGCTTCACGCCGCAGTTCGGGGGCGACGTGCTCGACGCCTCGGCCGTCGCGGGCGTGCGCGGCGAGCTCGCGGGGGGACTGCTCTGGGACGCCAGCGCCGGCGTCGGGTCGAGCACCGCCGACTTCCACATCCGCGACACCGTGAACGCCTCGCTGGGGCCGGAGAGCCCCACCGTGTTCGACCCCGGCGCCTACCGGCAGGACGACGCCGGCGTGAACCTCGACCTCAGCTTTCCCGTGAACGACCGCGTCAACCTCGCGGCCGGGGCCGAGTGGCGGAACGAGCGGTTCGAGATCGGCCTCGGCGACGAGGCGTCGTGGCGCATCGGCCCCTACGCGGCGCAGGGCTTCAGCGCGGGGTCGAACGGGTTCCCCGGCTTCAGCCCCATCGCGGCGGGGACCTGGAGCCGCGCCAACGCCGCCGTCTACGGGGACCTGGAGGTGCGGGGCGGGGACGACGCGTGGACCCTGGGGAGCGCCCTGCGGCTGGAGGACTTCGAGGACTTCGGGACCGCGACGAACGGCAAGCTCTCGGGGCGCGTCCGGCTCGCCCCCGCCGCCGCCCTGCGGGCGAGCGCGAGCACCGGCTTCCGGGCCCCGACGCCTGGCCAGCAGAACGCGTTCAACGTCACCACCCAGTACGACCACGCCCTGATGGACCTCGTGAACAACGGGACCATCCCGTCGACCTCGCGCGTGGCCCGGCTGCGGGGCGGCGAGCCGCTCCAGCCGGAGCGCTCGGTCAACTTCACGGCCGGCGCGGTGGTCGACGCGGGGACGTTCAGCCTCACCGCCGACTACTTCCGCATCCGCCTGTCGGACCGGCTGGCCCTGACCCAGCTCTTCGAGCTGGACCCCGCCGAGGTCGAGACCCTCGTCGCCGAGGGGGTGACGAGCGCCGCCAACCTGCAGAACTTCCGCTTCTTCACCAACCACTTCGAGACCGTCACGCAGGGCCTCGACCTCGTCGCGAGCTGGGCGCCGGCGCGCCTCGGGGGCCGGACCCGGTTCGGCCTGCTCTTCAACCGCACCGCCACCGCGGTGGCCCGCTTCGACCCCGCGGTGCTCGACGAGACGCGCATCCGCCAGCTGCAGGAGGCGGTGCCGGGCACGCGGTGGAACGCCACCGTCCGCCAGGCCGTCGGCGGCTGGAGCCTGCTGGGGCGGGTGAGCTGGTACGACGAGTGGTTCGACGCGCGCGACCTCTACCTCTACCACGGCGACGCCGTCGTCGACCTCGAGGCGTCGTACCCGGTCGGCGCCTCCACCACCCTGACCATCGGCGGCCGCAACGCCTTCGGCAACGACCCCGAGGCCAACCCCATCGCCCGCCAGAAGGGCAACCGCTTCAGCGCCCACACGCCGTTCGGCTACAACGGCGCGTTCTACTACCTGCGGCTCAACTACGGCTGGGCGTCGGGGGGGTGAGGGCACGTCGTGGTACTTTGTCTACATGCGCCAGACAATAGCGGTTCGCGTGGACTCGGCGCTGCGGACGGCTATCGCGGAACGGGCGGCGGCGCAGGGCAAGACCGTGTCCGCCCTCGTGCGTGAAGTCCTCCAGCAGGCGGTCGAGGATCGTCCCGTGAAGGCGCGCGCGGGGCACCTTCGGGGCGCCCTCGATTTGTCCGGAACGCCGGACGATCCCTGGCGGAGCCGGGCGCGCGAACGAAACTGGCGGTCGTGACCTCCTGGCTGATGGACAACGGGCCCTGGTGGTCCGAGCCGTGTGAGCTGACGGAGGAACGAGAACATGCCGGTGCGACAGGTGATCGACCGGGGCGGGGTGCCCGTCAGGATCTTCACCGACGACGTCGATCCCCGGTCGATCGAGCAGCTCGCGGCGGTGTCGCGGCTGCCCGTGGTGGTGGGGCACGTGGCGGCGATGCCCGACGTGCACGTGGGCATCGGGGCGACCATCGGGTCGGTCATCCCCACCCGGCGC
Source organism: Vicinamibacterales bacterium (assembly GCA_965207675.1). Classification (GTDB taxonomy): domain Bacteria; phylum Acidobacteriota; class Vicinamibacteria; order Vicinamibacterales; family UBA8438; genus JAJEEA01. The sequence goes on along the minus strand of CBDBMY010000007.1, from coordinate 407,058 downwards.
GCGCTGATCCCGGCCGCGGTGGGGGTGGACATCGGCTGCGGGATGGCGGCGGCCCGGCTGACCCTGGACGCGTCGCACCTGCCCGACTCGCTGCGCGGGGTGCGCGAGGCGATAGAGGACGCGGTGCCGGTGGGCTTCGCCGCCCACGACGAGCCGGTGGCGGACCCCGGCGTGCTGAACGGGCTGCGGCCGGGCCTGGAGCGCATCGTCGAGCGCCACCCGAAGGCCGGCTCGCTCGTGCGCGACGTGCGCAGGAAGTGGCCGCGGCAGCTCGGGACCCTCGGCGGGGGCAACCACTTCATCGAGGTGTGCCTGGACGAGGCGGACCGGGTGTGGGTGATGCTGCACTCGGGCAGCCGGGGGACCGGCAACGCCCTGGGCCGCTACTTCATCGGGCTCGCGAAACGCGACATGGAGCGGCACCTCGCGCGGCTGCCCGCGAAGGACCTCGCGTACCTGGAGGAGGGGTCGGCCCACTTCGACGACTACGCCGGCGCGGTGCGGTGGGCGCAGCGCTACGCCCTGGAGAACCGGCGCCTGATGATGGCGCGCATCCTCGCCGCCATCGGGACGCGGCTGCCGCCGTTCCGGGTGGACGGGACCGCGGTGGAGTGCCACCACAACTACGTGGCCGAGGAGGAGCACTTCGGCGAGGCGGTCTACGTGACCCGCAAGGGGGCGATACGCGCGGGGCGGGGCGAGCTGGGCATCATCCCCGGCAGCATGGGGGCGCGCTCGTACATCGTGCGCGGGAAGGGGTCGAGGGAGGCGCTCGACTCGTGCGCCCACGGGGCGGGGCGGCGGATGAGCCGGTCGCAGGCGAAGGCCGCCTACACGGTGGCCGACCTCGAGCGCCAGACGGCCGGCGTCGAGTGCCGCAAGGACCGCGGCGTCATCGACGAGATACCCGGCGCCTACAAGGACATCGACGCCGTCATCGCCAACTCGTCGGACCTGGTGGACGTGGTGCACACCCTGAAGCAGGTGGTGTGCGTGAAGGGGTGAGCGCGCCGGTTGCGCCGTCGGCAGGCATGGGGGATGATCCGGACCATCCCGACGAGGCGTCGGCCGACGCCCGAGCGGCGGGAGAAGGAGACTGGGCGATGCGAATGTGCTGTGGCTGGCGATGGGCGCTGGCGTGCGCGGCCGGGGCGAGCCTGCTGCTGGCCGGACTCGCGTTCGGGCAGCCGGCGGAGCGCGAGTGGGAGCCGATAACCGAGGAGCGGCTGCTGAACCCGGAGGACGGCGACTGGCTGAGCTACCGGCGGACCTACGACGTGACCGGGTTCAGCCCGCTCGACCAGATCGACCGCGACAACGTCGCCGACCTGCGCCTCGTGTGGGCGTGGTCGATGCGCGACAACAGCCGCTGGGTGCCCACGCCGATCGTCGCCAACGGGCTGATGTACGTGTCGGAGGGGAGCGGCCGGGTGACCGCCTTCGACGTGAAGTCGGGCGACGTCGCGTGGGTCCACACCCGCAGCTACCCCGAGGACATCGCGCAGTCGCAGGCCCTGGGCCGGCACCGGGGGGTGTCGGTGCTGGGCGACACCGTCTACTGGGGGACGGCCGACGCGGCCCTGGTGGCCCTCGACGCGCGGACCGGCGAGCAGCGCTGGGAGGTGACGACCGGCGACTACTCGACCGGGCTCGGGCACAGCCATCCCGCGCTCATCGCCGACGGCAAGGTGGTGCTGGGCTTCGCGGGCGGCGACCGGAGCGGGCGCGGCCAGGTGGTGGCCCACGACGCCGAGACCGGCGAGCACCTGTGGACGACCTACACGGTGCCGCGGCCGGGCGAGCCGGGCTACGAGACGTGGACCGAGCGCGAGGTGCCGCCCCTGGGCGGCCTGACCTGGAACACCATCAGCTACGACCCCGAGCTGGGGCTCGCCTACCTCGGCACGGGGCAGCCGACGCCGTGGGCGTCGACCCTGCGCGGCCCCGGCGACGCCCTCTACACCAACTCGATCCTCGCGCTGGACATCGACACCGGCGAGATCGAGTGGTACTTCCAGGTGGTGCCGGCCGACAACTGGGACCTCGACGCGACCCACGAGAGCATGCTCGTCGACCTCGTCATCAACGGGGTCGAGCACAAGGCGCTGATCGAGACCAGCAAGATCGGCTGGGGGGTGGTGCTCGACCGCGAGACCGGGCGCTTCATCAACGCGTTCCGCACCGGCTACGACAACATCATCGAGGGGTGGACGGACAGCGGCAGCCCCATCTACAACCCGGCCCAGATCCCGACCCTGGACGACGTCGACTCGGACAAGATCTTCGAGGTGTGCCCCCACTTCCACGGCACCCGCAACCTGAACTCGCCGAGCTTCAGCCCCGAGACCGGGCTCTACTACAGCGGCATCAACAACAGCTGCATGGACGTGACGTTCGTCTCGGAGGAGTACGTGCCGGGCCGCGTCTACCGGGGCATGGGCAGCCGCACGAAGATGGTGCCGGGCTACGACTACATCGGCGAGTTCGTGGCGTTCGACCCGGTCACCGGCGAGCGGGCCTGGGAGTACCGCACGGAGAACGGCGCGGCGATGACCGCCTCGGCCCTCGCCACGGCCGGCGGCGTCGTCTTCGGGGGCACCGCCGACCGCCGCCTCTTCGCCCTCGACGCCGAGACGGGCGAGCGGCTGTGGGAGACCCGCCTGAACGGCGACATCTCGGGGGCCCCGGTCACCTTCACGGTCGACGGGCGCCAGTACCTCGCGGTGGGGGCGGGCGGGCGCATCGGGCAGACCACCTCGTACGCGCGCTTCTCGGGCATCACCCTGCCCCAGGGCAGCGGCGTGATGTGGGTGTTCGCGCTGCCGGAGTAGGGCGGACGGCAGCGTTCTACCAGCCAGGAGTCTGCGCCGTGGGACGGCGCCGCGTCCGGAGGAGGCGCAGACTCACTGGAGGGTTGGTTGGGCGCCCAGCGGAGGCGGCAGCGCGACCTGGCGGTCGCGTTCGGCGACGATGGACGGGCCGGGAGTAGTCGAGAACCATGAAGTACCGGATTGCACTCTTGCGAAGCGACGAGGGGTACAGCGTGTCGGTTCCCGGGCTTCCTGGCTGCTGCTCCCAGGGGGCGACGGAGCAGGAGGCCGTGCAGAACATCCGGGTGGCCATCCAGGAGTACCTGGCGGCGCGCGACGAGCTCCTCCGGGGCACCGACACTCGAGAGATCGAAGTTGCCGTCTGAGCGATGCCGAAGATCGCCGGTGTGAACCACCGGGATGCGATACGCGCGCTCGAGAAGGCAGGATTTCGCACCATCGTGCGTGACGCGGGCCGAAGCGAGCAGCAGTTTCGCGACTTGCTGTAGGCGTACGACTCGCGGGCCGAAGCGCACCGCGCAGGCCTGCGCCGCCGCCATGACGCTGGTGGAACAGGTATCCGAGGCGGCCCGGCGGCTGGCCGAGGCGGGCATCGACGCGGGGGACGCCGCGTTCGACGCCGAGGTGCTCGCCCGCCATGCTCTGGGCTGGGACCGCGCGGCGTACCTGGCGCGGCGGCGCGAGCCGGCCCCGGCACGCTTCGAGGAGCCGTTCGAGGCGCTCGTCGCGCGACGGCGGCGCCGCGAGCCGGTGGCCCGCATCGTCGGCCGGCGCGAGTTCTGGGGGCTCGACTTCGAGCTCGCTCCGGCCGTGCTCGTCCCCCGGCCCGAGTCGGAGCTGCTCGTCGAGACGGCCCTCGCGCGCCTCGCGGACCGGAACGCGCCGTGGGCGGTCGCCGACGTGGGGACGGGGTCGGGATGCCTCGCCATCGCCCTCGCCCGCGAGCTGCCGCACGCGCGGGTGACCGCGACCGACATCAGCCCGGACGCCCTGGCGGTGGCGCGACGGAACGCGGCGCGACACGGTGTCGCGGACCGTATCGCGTTCCACCACGCGGACCTCCTCGACGGGCTGCCCGACCCCTGCGACCTCATCGTCTCGAACCCGCCCTACGTCCCCGACGCAGTCATCGACACCCTGACCCCCGAGGTCCGGTGTCACGAACCGGCGACGGCGCTGCGGGGCGGCCCGGACGGCCTCGACACGGTGCGGCGGCTGGCGGCCGCGGCGGCGGATCGCCTGCGGCCGGGGGGGTGGCTGGTCATGGAGGTCGGGGACGGCCAGAGCGGGGACGCCGCCCCGATCGCGGGGCGGACCGGCTTGCGGCTGGTCGACGTGCGGCCGGATCTGCAGGGCATTCCCCGCGCGGTGGTGATGCAGTCCGAGGGAGAACGCGGCGCCACCGTCGGATGATGGCGGCGCAGGCGGGAGCTCGCGTCGCGAGGACCCCGCGGCCCGACCGCCTCACCGCGCGCCGCGCACGGGACGTGTCGCGACGGCGGAGCGACTCGGCCCGCGGAACGACCCGACCCGGCGTGACGCGCCGTCGGGCCCGTACAATGGAAGGCCCGGTCGCCGCGGTCGGCCGGACCCGACCGGCGTCACCGGGAGCGAGGACATGACCGACGACTGCCTCTTCTGCAAGATCGTGCGCGGGGAGATCCCCGCGAAGATCCTCTACCGGGACGACGAGGTGGTGGCGTTCGAGGACATCAACCCCCAGGCGCCGTTCCACGTGCTGGTCATCCCCTGCCGGCACATCTCGACGCTGAACGACGCCGAGGACGGCGACGACGGCCTCCTCGGCCGCCTCGTCCTCTGCGCGACGCGCCTCGCCCGCGAGCACGGGCACGCCGCCGACGGCTACCGCACGGTGTTCAACTGCAACCGCGGGGCGGGTCAGACGGTGTTCCACATCCACCTGCACCTGCTCGCGGGCCGCAGCATGGACTGGCCGCCGGGCTAGGAGTCTGCGCCGTGGACGGCGCCGCCTCCGGAGGAGGCGCAGACTCACTGCAGGGTTGGTTGGGGGCCCAGCGGAGCCGAAGGCGACGATGGGCGGGCCAGGTAGCCCCAAACGATCACCGGGGCCGATCGTCCCCCAACAACGCCGACACGCGTGCGGTGTTGTCGAGCGCGAACGGGTCGATGATCTCCAGGCCGCCAAGACGCCGGCCGTCCTGCATGTCCTCGCTGAAGATAGCGCTGCAACCTTGCCGGCGTGCGGTCGCCAGGAGCATCGCGTCCCAGAACGACAGCCCGTGGGCGGCGACCACATCCATGGCGTCTGTCAGCGCTGCGTCGTCGGCCGAGGCGATCTCGAACAACTCGAGCCAATCGCCGACGAACCCGCTGGCAATCGGCGCCGGCAGCTTTCCCTTCCGGGTCGTGACGTGGAAGAACTCGGCCAGCGCCTGGACGGTCAGCACACAGTCGCGGCCGGCCGCACGCGCGAGGATCTCCTTGCCGGCCCGATGGCGGTCGCCGGCGTCCCGGTCGCAGGCGTACACCAGAATGTTGCTGTCGAGCGAGAACCGCCCTCTAACCGTCGTGGCGATCATGAATCTCTTCGCGATGGACCTTCAGGCCGCCCAGCGAAACTCCCTCCTCCAGACGGGCCATCATTCGGTCGTAGGCGGCCACCCACTCGGGCCGCTTCGCCCTGTCGGCAGCGCACGGTACGAGCTCGGCAACCGGCCGGCCACGCCGGGTGATGAGGAAGCGCTGGCCGCGTTCCACGGCCCGCACGAGCCGGGAGAGCTGCTGGTTGGCGGTCATCAGCGAAACGGTGGGCATGGGTTGAATATACTACATACTACTTTCCGTACGGGAACTCCCGCCCGGGCGTCAGCCGCCGACGCGTGGTCGGCTGCCCTTCTGCTCCGGCCGCATGCACTACAATGGCCGGATTACCGATGGCTGACTGGAAGCACACCCTGAACCTGCCTCGGACCGAGTTTCCGATGCGCGCCAACCTCCAGAAGACGGAGCCGGCGGTCATCGCGCGCTGGAACGAGATGGGGCTGTACGAGCGCATCCGCGAGCGCCGGGCGGGGGCGCCGCAGTTCGTGCTGCACGACGGTCCCCCCTACGCCAACGGGAAGATCCACATCGGGCACGTGCTGAACAAGGTGCTGAAGGACGTCGTGGTGCGGTCGCGGACGATGGCCGGCTTCGACGCGCCGTACGTTCCGGGCTGGGACTGCCACGGGCTGCCCATCGAGCTCAAGGTGGACCAGGAGCTGGGCGGGAAGAAGCGGCAGATGAGCGTGGCCGACTTCCGCCGCGCCTGCCGCCGCTACGCCCAGAAGTTCGTCGAGCGGCAGTCGGCCGACTTCCAGCGCCTCGGGGTGTCGGGAGACTGGGGGCGGCCGTACCGGACGATGACCCCCGACTACCAGGCGGCGATCGTGCGCGCCCTCGGCCGCTTCGTCGAGCAGGGGGTGGTGTACAAGGGCAAGAAGCCGGTGCACTGGTGCCTGCACTGCCGCACCGCGCTGGCCGAGGCGGAGGTGGAGTACGAGGACCACCGGTCGCCGTCGATCTACGTCGAGTTTCCGATGCGGGCGGCGTCGGCGGCGGCCCTCGCCGAGAAGGAACCGGCCCTCGCCGGGCGCACGGTCTCGGTGCTCATCTGGACCACCACCCCGTGGACCATTCCGTCGAACCTCGCGGTGGCGTTCCACCCCGGCCTCGACTACGGCGTCTACGCCGCGGGCGGCAGGGCCGGCGCCAACGGGGGGGCCGGCGCCGGTGAGGGCGCCCACGGCGAGGACGCTGCCGGTGAGGGCGCCAACGGGGGGGCCGGGGCCGCCGACGGCGCCCACGGCGAGGACGGCGCCGCTGACGGCGTCAACGGGGGGGCCGGTAGCAGCGGGGCCGGCGACGGCGGCGAACGGGGCGGCGTCGTGATCGTCGCCGAGGAGCTGCGGGACGCCACCGCCGCCGCCATCGGCCGCGACTTCGGCCCGCCCCTGGCCACCCTGAAGGGGCGCGACCTCGAGGGCGCGGTCTTCGGCCATCCCCTCTACGACCGCGACTCGGTGGGCGTGCTCGCCGACTACGTGACCCTGGAGCAGGGCACCGGCGCCGTGCACACCGCGCCGGGGCACGGCGCCGACGACTACGCCACCGGGGTCCGCTACGGGCTCGACATCTACGCCCCGATCGGGCCGTCGGGCCGGTTCGACGACGAGGTCGGGGTTGTGGGGGGCGAGAAGGTCTTCGACGCCAACCCGAAGGTCGAGGCGGCGCTCGAGGAGGCCGGGCGGCTGTGGCACCGCGACACCGTGGACCACACCTACCCGCACTGCTGGCGCTGCCACCACCCGGTGATCTTCCTCGCCACCTGGCAGTGGTTCATCGCCATGGACACCGACCGGCTGCGGGAACGGGCCCTCGCCGCCATCCGGGAGGTCGAGTGGTTCCCGGGATGGGGCGAGGAGCGCATTCGCGGCATGCTCGCGAACCGGCCCGACTGGTGCATCTCGCGCCAGCGGTCGTGGGGGGTCCCGATTCCCGCCGTCTACTGCACCGCGTGCCGCGAGGCGGTGCTGACGACGGCGCTGACGGACCGGGCCGCCGCGGTGTTCGCCGAGCACGGGGCCGACGCGTGGTACGAGCGGGACGCCGGCGAGTTCGTGCCCCCCGACCTGCGGTGCCCCGAGTGCGGGGGGGCCGAGTTCGAGCGCGAGCGCGACATCCTCGACGTGTGGTTCGACTCGGGGTCGAGCCACCTGGGGGTGCTCTGCGACCATCCCGAGCTGGAGTGGCCGTACACGGTCTACCTCGAGGGCAGCGACCAGTACCGGGGCTGGTTCCACAGCTCGCTGCTCGTGGCCCTCGGCGCCCGCGGCGCCGCCCCCTACCGGCAGGTGATCACCCACGGCTTCGTCGTCGACGAGGCCGGCCGCAAGATGTCGAAGTCGATCGGCAACACCGTCGAGCCCCAGACCATCATCCGGCAGAGCGGGGCGGAGATACTGCGGCTGTGGGTGGCGATGGTCGACTACCGCGAGGAGGTGCGGATAGGGCCCCACATCCTCGACCGCATCGTCGAGGCGTACCGCAAGATCCGCAACACGTTGCGCATTCTCGCCGGCAACCTCCACGACTTCGACCCCGCGGCGGACGCGGTGCCCCGCGAGGATCTGCTCGACGTCGACCGCTACGCGCTCGCCCGCTACGGGGAGGTCGCGTCGCGCGTGCTGCGCGCGTACGAGCGCTACGAGCTGCAGACGGTGGTGCACACCGTGAACAACTACCTGACGGTGGACGTCAGCGCGTTCTACGTGGACATCTCGAAGGACCGGCTCTACACGCTGGGCCCCCGGGCCCGCGGCCGCCGGTCGGCCCAGACCGTGCTGCACGCCGTCGCCGAGGGCGTCACCCGGCTGCTCGCCCCGATCCTGCCGGTGACCTGCGACGAGCTGTGGCGCCACCTGCCGGGGACCGACGCCGACAGCGTGCACCTCGCCGACTTCCCCGCCGACCCGGAGTCGCTCGTCGACCGCGACCTCATCGCGCGCTGGGACCGCCTGCTCGCCCTGCGCGACGCGGTGAACGGCGAGCTCGAGAAGCTGCGCCAGGACAAGGTGGTGGGAACGTCGCTGGAGGCCGCGGTGACCCTGACCGCGGACGGCGGGCTCGCCGACCTGCTCGAGGCGCACCGCGACGACCTCGCGACGCTGTTCATCACCTCGGGCGTGACGCTGCGCGCGGGCGCGCCCGCGGACGACGGCGACGGCGGCGCCGTGCACCGCGACGGGGACGGCTGCGCCCGCATCGAGGTGGGGCGCGCCGGCGGGGCGAAGTGCCCGCGGTGCTGGCGCTGGGTGATGCCCGCCGGCGCCGGCGCCGACCCGGCGGAGGCCGCGATCTGCGCCCGATGCACGACCGCGCTCGCGGACATGGCCGCGACGGTGGCGTGATGGCCCGCGACGACGAGCGGCGCGGGCTCCTGGAGGGCCGGCGCGCCGCGGGTCGACGCCTCGGGGCGCGAGCCGGCGGCGACGAGGGGCGCCGGATCCTGAAGGGCCGGCGGGACGGCGGGCCGGGACGGCGGCGCCGATTCACGCGCTGGATTGGCCGATGACCACCGACACGCGGCCGGCGGCGACCACGACAGACCCCGGCGGGGCCCCCGGCTTCCCGAGCCGGAACGTGCTGGCGGCGGCCAGCGTGGTCATCGTCGTGCTCGATCAGGTCACCAAGCAGATGGTGCGGTCGGGCATCGCGCTCTACGACTCGGTCGAGGTGATACCGGGGTTGCTGAACCTGGTGCACGTGCGCAACACGGGGGCCGCGTTCGGCTTCCTCAACCTCGCCGACCTGCCCTACAAGCAGGCGCTGATGACGGGCATGGCGCTGGCCGCCCTCGCCGCCGTCGGGTGGTTCGCGTCGCAGGTGGGCCCGCGGGCGGTGCTCGCGCGGGCCGGCCTCGCCCTGATCGTCGGCGGCGCGGTCGGCAACCTCATCGACCGGGCGCTGGTCGGCCACGTCGTCGACTTCGTCGACGTCTACTGGGGAAGCGTGCACTTCTGGGCGTTCAACGTGGCCGACTCGGCGATCACGGTCGGGGCCGGCCTGCTGATTCTGGACCTGATCCGGAGCCCCGACGATGTATCCACTGCTGTTTGAGCTCGGCCCCCTCAACATCTACAGCTACGGCGTCATCCTGGGCGGGTCGTACTTCCTGGCCCTGTGGTACGCCCTGCAGCGGGCCCGCCGCGCGGGGCTGAACGAACAGCGCATCGTGGACCTCGGCATCGTCGGCATCGTCAGCGCCGTCGTCGGGGCCAAGCTGATGCTGGTGGTGGTGGACTTCGAGCGGTACGCCGCCGATCCCTCGCAGTTGACGGCGCTGCTGATGGCGGGCGGGGTGTTCTACGGCGGGCTGCTGCTGGCGGTGCCGATGTGCTGGTGGTACATCCGCCGCAACGGCCTGCCCCTCTGGACCACCTGCGACCTGTTCGCGCCGGGCATCGCGCTGGCCCAGGGGGTGGGGCGGATGGGCTGCCTCCTCGCGGGGTGCTGCTTCGGGAGGCCGACGGAGGCGCCGTGGGGCATCACCTTCTCGAGCACGCTGGCCGCCGCCAACAGCGGCACGCCCCTCGGCGTGGCCCTGCACCCGAGCCAGATCTACGAGTCGATCGCGGTCCTCCTGATCCTGGGGGTCCTGCTCGCCGGCGAGCGCCGGTGGCGGGCGTTCCCGGGCCGGACGTTCTGGACCTACGTGCTGCTCTACGCGGTGGCCCGGATCGTGCTGGAGCTCTTCCGCGGCGACCCGCGGGGCATGGTGTTCGACACCCTGCCGACCTCGCAGTTCGTCTCGGCCCTGCTCGTCCCCGCGAGCATCGTCATGCTCGTCCGCCTCGGGCGGCGGGGCGCGGTCGTGGAGGCCCCGGCGCCGCGGGCGAAGCCGGGCCGACCGTAGCCGCCGGGAGTCAGTCCACGGGGCCGCCTCGAGTCGGGCGGGAGCCGCCGGCGATCCGCAGGCCGGCCCCACCGGGCGGGCGCCGGCGGGGCTGGGCCGCTCGCCGCCGGCGGCGGCGCGGACGGCCACGATGCATCGCCCGCGGAACACGGCGGACCCGCCGCGCGGCGGGCCCCGAGGGGACGGTGATCGACACGACCTCGTCAGCCGCATTCCGAACGCAGGCGGTTCCCGCGCGCCAGCACGCGGCAGGGTGACTCGCTTGGGACGGTGACGGGAATTACTTTGCCACGTTCCGGGCGCAGGAACCGCAGGCAAGCGGGACGGTCCTCAACGTAGTTGGCAAGGTCATATCGATCACTGTCCTTACCATTCGCCGATGCCCCCCGCCGAGACTGAGCGTCTGGAGGTCACCGGCGACCACGACGGTGCCCGCCTCGACCACTTCGTCACCGCCGTCGTGCCCGAGCTGTCGCGGGCGCGGGTGCAGCGCCTGATCCGGGAGGGCCACGTCCGGCTGAACGGGAGACCGGTCCGCGCGAGCCACGCCGTGCACGTCGGAGACGTGGTCGACCTGGCGATCCCGCCCGCGGCGCCGTCGACGCCGGTGCCCGAGGCGCTTCCGCTGGAGGTGCTGCACGACGACCCCGACCTCGTGGTGGTCGACAAGCCGGCCGGCATGGTCGTCCACCCCGCGGCCGGGCACGACCGGGGCACCCTGGTGAACGCCCTGCTGCACCACGTCGCCGGCCTCAGCGGCATCGGGGGCGAGCAGCGCCCGGGCATCGTGCACCGCCTCGACCGCGGCACGTCGGGGGTGATGGTCGTCGCCAAGCACGACGCCGCCCACACGGAGCTCTCGCGGCAGTTCGCGGACCGCGAGGTGGAGAAGCAGTACCTGGGGCTGGCGTGGGGCCTGCTGAACGCGGGCCGGCGCATCGACGCCCCCCTCGGCCGCGACCCCGTCGACCGGAAGAAGATCTCGACCCGGGCCCGCCGCGCCCGCACCGCCGTGACCCGCATCACGGGGGCGGAACGGCTGCGGGGCCTGACCCTGGCCACCATCGCCATCGCCACCGGCCGCACCCACCAGATACGCGTGCACCTCGCGAGCATCGGCCACCCCATCGCGGGCGACGCCCTCTACGGCGGGGTGCGCCGGCACCTCGCGGCCGACCACCGGGCGCTGGCGTCGCTCGAGCGGCCGTTCCTGCACGCCTGGCGCCTCGCGTTCGGGCACCCGCGCGACGGCCGGCGGGTGGAGTTCGAAACGCCGCTGCCGCCGGACCTGCAGGCGGTGGTCGACGACCTGCGAGCGCGAAGGTCGCGCGGCAACGACTAGCGAGGCTCCGCCTCCACCCACGAGACACGTTGAACTCGGCCGAGCGGGGCACGAAACTCGAACAAGACTTGCCCATGTGTGAGGATCACGGCCGCTCAAGGAGGCTGGAGGCGGAGCTGGAGTTTCGCGCCAGCGAAACTCCCAACGCGACCGTCAGGTCGCGCGGGCACGGCGGCCGGCGAGGAAGCCTTCGAGCGCGCCTTCCAGCCTGGCCATGCGTTCGCGCAGGTCGGCGATATCGCGCGTCACCCCGTCGAGCCGCTTCTCGATGCCATCGAACCGCTTCTCAAGCTTGTCGGTCCGACTGACGAGGTCGGAGCGAAGCCACGCGAAGAGCGCGATCACCAGGGCGGGCGTGAGCCAGGGCGCGACGACCTCCATTACGACAAGCCTAGCATGGTTCAAGGGCCGTCACTGAACGGTGCCGTGGACCCCCGGGGCGTCGCCGCCGGCCCCGGCCGCCGCGGGCCGGGCGGCCGGCGGCTGCAGCACCAGATCGAGCACCTCGTCGATGGTGGAGACGAGGCGGATGGTCATGTCGCGGCGGAGGTCGTCGCTGAGGTCCTCGTTGACGTTCTTCTCGTTCCGCCTGGGCAGGAGCACCTCGGTGACCCCGTGGCGGCGGGCCGCGAGCACCTTCTCCTTGATGCCGCCGACGGGCAGGACGCGGCCCGACAGGGTGATCTCGCCGGTCATCGCGACATCGCCGCGCACGGGCCGGCCCGTCAGCTCGGACGCGACCGCGGCGGCCATCGTCACCCCCGCCGAGGGCCCGTCCTTTGGAATGGCGCCGGACGGGACGTGGAGGTGGATCTCGGCGTCCTGGTAGAAGGCGGCGTCGACCCCGTAGGCGGCGGTCTGGCCGCGGAACCACGAGAGGGCGGCGCGGGCCGACTCCTTCATGACGTCGCCGAGGTGACCGGTCAGGGTCAGGCTCCCCTTGCCGGGCATGCGGGTCGCCTCGACGAAGAGCACGTCGCCGCCGGCCGGCGTCCACGCCAGCCCGAGGGCCACGCCGGGGTTGCGGGTGCGCTCGGCCACCTCCTCGTCCTCGAAGCGGGGCGCCCCGAGCATGTCGCCGACCGTGTCGGGGGTCATCTCGACCGGCTCGTCGTTCCCCTCGGCGTGCCGGCGGGCCACCTTGCGGCACAGCGCGCCGATCTCGCGCTCGAGGTTCCGCACCCCCGCCTCGCGGGTGTAGCCGTGGACGACGGCCCGCAACGCCTCGTCGGAGAACGCTATCTGCTCCCCCGTCAGGCCGTGGTTCCCGACCTGCCGCCCCACGAGGTGCTCCCTCGCTATCTGCAGCTTCTCGTCCTCGGTGTAGCCGGGCAGCTCGAGCACCTCCATGCGGTCGCGCAGGGGCGGGGCGATGGGGTCGAGCACGTTGGCGGTGGTGATGAACAGCACTTCGGAGAGGTCGAACGGGACGTCGAGGTAGTGGTCGCGGAACGTGTTGTTCTGCTCGGGGTCGAGCACCTCGAGGAGGGCCGACGAGGGGTCGCCGCGGAAGTCGGCCCCCAGCTTGTCGATCTCGTCGAGGATGAAGACGGGGTTCTTCGACTCGGCGCGGCGCAGCCCCTGGATGACCTGGCCCGGGAGGGCCCCGATGTAGGTGCGCCGGTGCCCGCGGATCTCCGCCTCGTCGCGCATGCCCCCGAGCGAGACGCGGACGAACTTGCGGTCGAGCGAGCGCGCGATCGACTTCGCGAGCGAGGTCTTGCCGACCCCCGGGGGGCCGACGAAGCAGAGGATGGGCCCCTTCATGGCCGGGTTCAGCTTGCGCACCGCGAGGTACTCGAGAATGCGGTCCTTCGCCTTGTCGAGCCCGCTGTGGTCGTCGTCGAGCACCTGCCGGGTGCGCGGCAGATCGATGACCTCGTCGGTCCGCGCGTTCCAGGGCAGGACCACGAGCCAGTCGAGGTAGGTCCGCGACACGGTGTACTCGGCCGCCGCCACCGGCATGCGCGACAGCCGGTCGAGCTCGCGGAGGGCCTCCTTCTGCACCGCCTCGGGCATGCCCGCGGCCTCGATCTTCTCCCGGATCTCCTCGATCTCCTTGGCGTGCTCGTCGTCCTCGCCCAGCTCCTTGCGGATGGCCTTCATCTGCTCGCGCAGCAGGTACTCGCGCTGGCTCTTGCCGACCTCGGACTGCACCTCGGACTGGATCTTCGAGCCGAGCTCGAGGACCTCGAGCTCCTTGATGAGCATGCGGTTCAGCTGCTCCATCCGCTCGCGGACGTCGAGGGTGCCGAGCACCTGCTGGCGGACCGACGTCTGGATGGTGGTCAGGCTCGAAGCGATGAAGTCGGCGAGCTTGCCGGGGTCGGTGATGTTGCCGGCCAGCGCCTGGAGGTCGTCGGACAGCAGCGGCGACAGGGAGACCACCTGCTGGAAGTTGCCCTTGACGTTGCGCTCGAGGGCGTCGATGGCGAGGCGGTCGGCCTCGCGGAGCCTGTCCTCGGCCACCCGCACGCGGGCCCGGATGTACGGCTTGCTCCCCAGCACCTCTTCGAGGTGCAGCCGCGACTGCCCCTGCACGATGAGGCGCAGGGTGCCGTCGGGGAGCTTGAACATCTTGTGGATGTGGGTCGCGGTGCCGATGGCGTACAGCTCCTCCTGGGTCGGCTCCTCGGTGCCCGGCTCGAGCTGGGTGAAGACGCCGACGAGGCGGCTGTCGGCGATGGCCTCCTCGATCAGCCGCACCGAGCTCTCCCGGGCGACCGCGAGGGGCATGAAGGAGTTGGGAAAGAGGACCGTGTCGCGCAGGGGCAACACCGGCAGCTCGGACGGAATCGACGCCGGGCCGAGGCCGCCGGAACCGCCCTCGATCAACTCGGGGTCGTCGCTCATCGCGTGGTTTCTCCGGGTTCTGCCGGGGTGTCCGCCCCGGGCGCCGGCGTCCGGGGCGCCCGCTCGCCCCGGGAAGAGTCTAGCAGCCCGTGGCGAAAGTCCCCGCTGCATTCGAGCGGCGATGCGACGCGGGATTTCACCACGGGCTGCCGGCAGCCCTCCGCGCGGGGAGCCCGCGGGCTCGCGGAGGGCGGCCGCCCGCCCCCCGCGGCCGGACACGCCGATCCGGGCGCATGGATCATCTCGACGGCGCGCCGAAGAGCGACACCGCCTTGCTGCGCATCTCGATCATCCGCTCGCGGCTCAGCTCGAGCTCGTGCATCTCCTCGCAGTCCCGGCAACGCTCCGCGAACGGCAGCGCCCGCAACCGCCGGCCGGCGATCTCCTCGCCGCACTCGTAGCAGTACCCGTAGGTGCCCTCCTCCAACCGTTCGAGGGCGGCGGTGATCTTGGCCAGCGTCTCCCCCTTCATCTGCAGCAGGGCGAACTCGATGTCCTCGTGGATGTCCGCCTCGGGCATTCCGTTCGTATCGGTCGGGCGATGGCCGCCCGACCTCGCATCGGCGCGCACGTCGCGAATCTTGTCCTTCAGCGCGCCCGCGATCTCGCCGCGGCGCTCTTCCAGCATGCGGCGCAGCTCCTCGAACCGCGCATCCGTCATGCCCCGTGCATCAGTGTTCATTTTCTGGCCCCTCCCCAAGCCTCCTGGAGTTGCGCGATGGTCCCGGCTCGACGCCTCCACAGCCGCTCGCGCCGTCGCCCGGCGCGAGCCCGGTTTTTTTAGTGGCAAATTCGATGCCAAGTTTTGGTAACCGGTACACACACTCCCTCGACCCGCCGAAACGAAGGAACTCGAGCTGGAATCCGCGAGAGGAGCCGGCGACAAGCTCAGTCGAACCACGCTCCTCGACTCCAGCGGACTGCTGGCGCGGAGGCTTCGTTCGTAATGCTTAGACGACGGTTCGCCCCGTACGGTTTCAACAGTCGAACCGACTGTCACCGGGCGAGGACAAGGCTGTCTCCGGCGGAGCCGCGCCGGCGACGGGGCCGGACCGGCCGCGCCCCCGCCCACCCGGCGTGCGCCGGAGGTCGAGGGGCTGGTAGAATGCGCCGGACAGGCTCTCCGAGACGGCCGGAGGCACGACGAGGACGGGCGGCGACCGCCGCCGCGCCCCTCGGCTCCGCGCCCGCCGGCGCGGCGGAGACCTGGCCCGGAGAGCGTCGCCTGCGGCTCCGCTCACCGCCCAACCAACCCTGCCAGGAGTCTGCACCGTTCTACGGCGCAGACTCCTGGGGGCCCACGGCGAGGGCCGCGCCCCCGACCACCCATGAGCGCACCTGTGTGTCCCCTGTGCCGGCGGCGCCGGGCGCGGCGAACGTGTCCCGCCCTCGGACGGCAGATCTGCACCGTCTGTTGCGCGACGAAGCGGTTGGCGGAGATACGCTGCCCCGCCGACTGCCGCTATCTCGCGTCGGCGCAGAGCCACCCTCCCGCCGCCGTTCAGCGCCGGCAGGAGCGCGACGCCCGCTTTCTCCTGCCCATCGTGGGCGGGCTGCAGCCGAAGCAGTACGAGCTGTTCTTCTTCGTGCAGCAGGTGCTGCACGGCATCGCCCGCGCCGGCCGGCTGCCCGTCGACGATCGCACCGTCCGCGAGAGCGCCGAGGCCCTCGCCAAGACCTACGAGACGGCGAGCAAGGGCATCATCTACGAGCATCAGGCGTCGTCGCCGCCGGCCGAGCGTCTGTCGCAGGAGCTCAAGCCGGTGCTCGACGACCCCCCGGCGGCGGGCGGCCCCAGGGCCGGCGAACGCGATCTGGCGGCGGTGCTGCGGTGCGTCGAGCGGGCCGCGGCGGGGGCCGAGGCGGCCCTCGAGGGCGGCGGCAGCGCCTATCTCGAGCTGGCCGGCCGCCTGTCGAAGCCCGCGGCCGGCGTCCCGGAGACGGGGCGCCGCGAGGAAGCCGGCGACGAGCCGCGCATCATCGTGCCGTGACGGCGGCCGGGTGCACGGGAAGAGAGCCGGACGGGGCCGAGCACCACACCGAAACAGGCCTGGCTGGCTTGTGCGGGCCAGAAGGCGGTCATCCGACAATCGGGCAGTGCACCCACGGCGGCCCTTCGCTCCCGCCCGGACCAGAGCCTCTGCTATACTTGCAGGTTCGGATTGGTGAAATTGGAATCGACATCATGGCAAATCGTTGCGACATCTGCGGCAAGGGCCCGGCCGTCGGGCGGAACGTCAGCCACGCGCACAACGTCACTCGGCGGCGGTTCGAGGCGAACATCCAGCGCGTGAAGGCGGTGGTCAACGGCGGCGTCAAGCGCATCCGCGTCTGCACCCGCTGCATCCGGTCGAACCGGATCGTCAAGGCGGCGTAGCGGGCAGCCCCATGCCGCGGCAGGCCATCGAGACCGACGGGGCGCCGGCCGCCATCGGCCCCTACTCGCAGGCGGTGCGGGCGGGGTCGCTGCTGTTCGTCTCGGGACAGATTCCCCTCGACCCCGCCACCGGCGAGGTCGTCGAGGGCGACGTCGCCGCCCAGACCCACCGGGTCATGCAGAGCCTCGGCGCCATCCTCGAAGCGGCCGGGGCCGGTTTCGACGACGTCGTCCGCACGACCATCTACCTGACCGACCTGCGAGCCTTCGCGCGGGTGAACGAGGCCTACGGCGGCTACTTCGACTCCCCCGCGCCGGCCCGGGCCACGGTCGAGGTGGCGGCGCTGCCCAAGGGCGTCGAGGTCGAGATAGACGCCGTCGCGGATCTCGGAGCGCCCCCGGCCCGCTACGCCTGACTCCCCCGGCGCCGACCGGCGCTCACCCAGCGCTCATCACCCGCTCGACCTCGAGCACGCCGGAGACGGCGCGGACCACCTTGACGATGCGCTGGAGGTGCTTGAGGTCGGCGATCTCGATGGTGACGTCGATGCGCCCGTGGTGGTCGCTGCTGGTCGCCTCGATCTTGAGGACGTTGGTCCTGAGCCCCGCGATCTTCGAGGTGACGTCGGCCAGGATGCCCTGCCGGTCCTCGACCTGGATGCCGAGCCGGACCACGAAGCCGTCCTCGTCGGCAATCTTGTCCCACACCACGTCGATCCGGCGCTCGGGGTCGTAGAGGAGGTTGAGCACGTTGGGGCACCGGGCCGCGTGCACCGAGACGCCCTTGCCCCGGGTGACGTAGCCGACGATCTTCTCTCCCCGTATCGGGTTGCAGCACCGGGCCCGGTAGACCATGAGATCGTCGAACCCGCGGACCCGCACCTTGTGCTCGCTCGGGCGCAGCACGCGGCGCACGACGGTGCCGATGGAGCGCGCCCCGGCCGGCTCCTCCAGATCGCGCGGGACCAGCTTGTCGAGGACCGACCGCGCCGGCACCCTGCCGTAGCCGATGGCCGCGAACAGGTCGTCGCCGCGCGCCACCTTGAACTCCTCGGCCACGCGCCCGACCGCCTCCGGCACGAGCACGGACTTCGCGCTCAGGCTGAACCGCCGGAGCTCCTTGTCGAACAGCTTGCGGCCCAGCTCGACGGCCCGCAGCTTCTCCTCGGCGTGGATGAAGTGCTTGATCTTGTTGCGGGCGCGGGAGGTCACGACGAAGCTGAGCCAGTCGCGGCTCGGGGTGTGGCCGGGAGCCGTCACCACCTCGACGATGTCGCCGCTGGCGAGCCGCGTGCGCACCGGCACCATGCGGCCGTTCACCCGCGCCCCCACGCACTGGTGGCCCACGTCGGTGTGGACGCTGTAGGCGAAGTCGATGGGGGTGGCGCCGCGGGGCAGGGCCTTGACCTCGCCCCTGGGGGTGAACGTGTAGACCTCGTCGGGGTAGAGGTTGACCTTGAGGTCGTGGATGAACTCGCCGGGGTCGCCCGTCTCCTGCTGGAACTCGAGAAGCTGCCGCAGCCAGGCGAAGTGCTCCTCGTCGGGGTCGACGCCGACCCGCCCCTCCTTGTACTTCCAGTGGGCGGCGATGCCGTTCTCGGCCACCTCGTGCATCTCCTCGGTCCGGATCTGCACCTCGAACGGCACCCCGCCGACGCTCACCACGGAGGTGTGGAGCGACTGGTAGCGGTTGGCCTGGGGCATCGCGATGAAGTCCTTGAACCGGCCCGGCACCGGCGACCACGTCTGGTGGATGACCCCGAGCGCCGCGTAGCAGTCGCGGACCGACGTGGTGATGACCCGGAGCGCGACGAGGTCGTAGACCTGCTCGAGGGGAATGCGCTGGCGCTTGATCTTCAGGTGGATGCCGTAGAGCCGCTTGATGCGCGACTCGATGCGGGCGACCGGGATGCCCGCCTCGCGCAGCGTCCGCTCGAGCGTCTCTCGCAGACCCTCGACCGCCTTCCGGGTGGCCTTGCGGCGTCGCTCGACCCATGCCCGCGTCATCTCGTAGCTCTTGGGGTCGAGATGCTTGAAGGCGAGGTCCTCGAGCTCGTCCTTGACCTTCCGCATGCCCAGCCGGTGCGCGATGGGGGCGTAGATGTCGAGGGTCTCCTGGGCGATGATCAGCCGCCGCGCCTCGGCCAGGTGGTCGAGCGTCCGCATGTTGTGCAGGCGGTCGGCGAGCTTCACGAGGATGACGCGGATGTCGTCGACCATGGCGAGGAGCATCTTGCGGAAGTTCTCCGCCTGCCGCTCCTCGCTCGTCGAGAAGGAGATGGAGCTGATCTTGGTGACGCCCTCCACGACGTGGGCGACGTCCGGCCCGAACAGCTCGCGCACCCGCTCGATGGTGGTCAGGGTGTCCTCGACGACGTCGTGCAGCAGCCCCGCCGCGATGGCCACGTCGTCGAGCCGCATGTCGGCGACGAGGGAGGCGACCTCGAGGGGATGGACGAGGTAGGGCTCGCCCGAGCGCCGCTTCTGGCCGGCGTGCTCGGCCGCGGAGAAGTCGTAGGCCCGGCGGAGGAGGCCGGTGTCGGCGTGCGGGTTCGAGGCCCGGGCCTTGTCGATCAGGGTGTCGAGGCTGCTCATCGGGAATCTGACGCGCCCCCGGCGCTTCGCTTCGGCGAAGCCCAGCCGCGACCGGAATTCCGGGCCGCGGGGCGGGTTGCACCGCGGCCGCAAGGCCGCGCGGCGTCGAGCAGGATACCGCGTGACGCCGGCTCCGGGGAAGAGTGCCGGCGCTCGACAGGAAGGCGACGGAATCGACCCGCCATGCCGGGAGCGTCCCGGGAGCGTTCCGGGAGCGTAGTGTCCCTTGACTTGACGTTTTTCGCTTCACTATACTGATCTGCCTTTCGTGGGCTGCGGCCGTTGCGGGGCGCGTTTCAAGGTACGAGTGTGCCCCGTCTGGAAGGGCGGGAACGCGCGAGGGAGTTGCTCGTCTTCGGAAGCGGGCCGAAACCGGGTCGCCGGTGTCCAAGACATCGGCGGCTGCATCAGTTTGGCGCCGGGAGAAGTCACGACCGACGGTGATGAAGGGGACCCGTTATGCACATCCGATCGCTCGCCATCAGACTCGTTCTCGTGGCCCTAGTGGCCCTGTCGACGTCGTCCTGCTACATGTTCGACCAGCTCCGGGCGTTGCGCGTCATCAAGGATGCGCACACCCAGTACCAGCGCAGTGACTACGTGCTGGCGGCCGAGCTGTACGAGGAGGTCCTGGAGAACGACCCGGACCTGGTCGAGGCCTACTTCTACCTGGCCAACAGCTACGACCAGCAGTTCAGGCCGGCCCTTCGCGGCGAGCCGGAGAACGACGAGATGCTCGACAGGGCCATCGAGAACTACATCACGTCGGCCGAGCGCCAGACCTACCTGGAGCTGCAGACGCTGTCGCTGCAGTGGCTGGTGGAGGCCTACGGCCCCGACAAGGCGAACGACCCGGCCTCGTCCGAGATCGTGCTGCAGACGATGATCGACACCGATTCCGAGAACCCGGACAACTACTACCGCCTCGCCCGGCTCTACGAAGACTCGGGACTCTACGACCAGGCCGAAGAAGTGCTGCTGGACATCACGGCGTCGCGGCCCGACGACCCGGCCGCACAGCTGCAGCTGGCGGGGTACTACAACCGCAACGAGCAGTTCGACGAGACGATCGCTGCCCTTCGCCGTCGCGCCGAGCTCGAGCCGGACAATCCGGAGGCCTACTACACCATCTCGACCTACTACTGGGAGAAGGCGTTCCGCGACTTCACCCTGGACGAGGACCAGGAGATGGAGTACGTCATGCTCGGCCTCGCCGAGACCGACAAGGCCCTCGAGCTCAACGCCGACTACGTCGAGGCCCTGACCTACAAGAACATCCTGCTGCGGATGCAGGCCAACCTGACCGACAACGTCCGCGAGCGGGACGACCTGATCGACCAGGCGGACGAGCTGCGCGATCGGGCCGAGGAGCTGCAGCAGCTCCGGAGCGGTGCCGGCGCCGGCGACTAGTCCCGGCGACCTCTCCGCCCCATCGTCTATCCTTCAGGCCGGGTGCCGGTCCCCGGGACCGCACTCGGCCTTGTCGCGGACGACGGAGGTGGCGGACGTCCGGCTGCCACGTCCTCCCGTGGGCCTGCACCCGGCCCACGGCCAAATGACCTCCTCCCGTGGGCCTGCACCCGGCCCACGGCTAAATGACCTCCTCCCGTGGGCCTGCACCCGGCCCACGGCTAAATCCTCCCCACTTCTCCCCCCCTTCGGTGCCCCCGGCCCGCACTACAATTGGTTCTCCACACGGGAACTCAACACCTCGGTACGACGCCGTCGTCATCATCCACTCCCTGGCCGAGGCAGGGGGCATCACCCGCGAACCACGCCGACGCCATCGTCAGCTCCATGCGCGCGGTGGCCGACCAGGACGACGATCCACCCGACGAGAACACGGCCCGAGCCGGGGCTTTGCCGAATCCCGCCTACCCCGTCGGCAGGGGGCTTTGAAACCGGAGCAACCGCCCCCCCCGGTGGGGGGGGGGGGGCCGTCTCCACGCCCGAACGCCACGAAAAAAGGCGCGGCATGCTCATTGGCATGCCGCGCCTTCCGTGTTCCGGACGACGGACCGTGTGGGGGTGGCCCTACAGCGCGTCGGCCCCGCCGGCCCGGCGCATCGCCTCGGTGACGATGCCCACCTTGGTGACCCCGGCGCCCTTGGCGGCGTCGATCACCTCGATGATCTCGCCGTAGCGCAGGCTGCCGGCGCCCGCCACGAACATCGTCTTCTCGCGGCGCTGCTCGAAGATGCCGCGCAGCTCGGACTCGAGCCGCTGAATCGGCACCGGCTGCTGGTTGACGGTGATCACGCGGTCAGCCGTGTACTGCAGCACGATCTGGCTGGAGTCGACCGCCGACTGCGTCGAGCCGCGCGTCTCGAGCGGCAGGTTGATGTCGAGTCCCCGCTGCGACAGGGGCAGGGCGGCGAGGAAGATGACGATCAGCACCAGCAACACGTCGATGAACGGCGTGATGTTGATCTCCGCGGTCGACTGCGGCTTCTCGGCGGAGACGACGATGTCCGCCCCGTGGTGCTTCTTGGCCATGGACTACTCTCCTCCCGCGGAGATCCCGCCGCTGCCGACCTTGCGCTCGGTGATGAGGCCGATGTCCTCGATGCCCGCCCGCTGCAGGCGGTCGAGCACGGCCATGACGTCGGCGTACTGGGAGTCCTGATCGGCCTTGATGAGCACGATCTTCTCGAACTTCCGCTCGAGCGTGGTCTGCACCGTCGTCAGCAGCTCCTGCTCGGTGGTCTGCGTGCTGTCGACGTAGAAGCGGCCGTCCGCGGTCACCGCGAGGACGGTCTGCGTGTCGTTCTCGGGCTTGTCGGTCGTGTTGGACGCTTCGGGCAGGGTCACGTCGACGCCCTTCTGCAACAGGGGCGCGATCAGCATGACAATGATCAGCAGCACCAGCATCACGTCGGCCAGCGGCGTGATGTTGATCTCCGAGTTCATCGCCCCTGACTTTTCGCCTACTTGCATACCCATGGGTGTGTCTCCTCGGTCCGCTCCGGAGTGTCGTCGGAGGGCCGGGCGCCGTCCGCGCGCCGCGCGCGGGTGGCGTCCGGCCCCCGGCTCGTTGGCCGCGTGCGCTAGTCGGCCTTCTTGATGAAGTAGTCGACGAGCTCGGACGACGAGTTGTCCATCTCGACGTTGAAGAACTCGATGCGCGTGGTGAGGCCGTTGTAGAACCACACCGCGGGAATCGCCACGAACAGCCCGATGGCGGTCCCGACCAGCGCCTCCGCGATGCCGGCCGACACCGCGCCGAGGCCGCCCGACCCGGTGGCCGCGATGCCCTGGAACGCGTTGATGACGCCCAGGGTGGTCGCGAGCAGGCCGACGAACACGGCGGTGGCCCCGATGGTGGCCAGCGACCCCATGCCCTTCTTGAGGTCGGCCGCGGTGAGGGCCGAGGCGCGCTGGATGGCCCGGCGCACGCTGTCGATGACGTCGTCGCGGCTCAGCTCGACCCCGGCGTCCTTCTGGAACTGGTACTCCTGCAGCCCGGCCAGAACGACCTTTCCGAGGTGGCTGTACTTGTAGTTCTTCGACTGCGAGACGGCGATGGCGTCCTTCAGGTGGCCGTCCTTGAGGTGCTTGGCGACCTGGGGCGCGAACGCCTTCGACTGCTTTCCGGCCTGCGTGAACGTGAACAGCCGCTCGAAGAACACGCCCATCGACCACATCGACATCAGCCCCAGCAAGATCATGAGGGTCTTGACGGGAATGCCCATCTGTTCCCAGAGCTCGAGAAGATCCATTGTGCCTCCTACCTGCGATTCAGATCATCGAGCCGCGACGCGCCGGACGACCGGCGCGCCGCGGCCACAACACGGTTTCTCGTTCGTGCGCCGGCCTACCGCAACTGGAAGTTCACCGTCACCGTCATGATGACGGGAACCGCGACGCCGTTCAGCAGCGTCGGCGTATACGTCCACTGCCGCACCGCCTCGATGGCCGCCTCGTCGAGCAGCGGCACCGAGCGCAGCACCTTCACGTCGGTGACCCGGCCGTCGGGGCCGATGACCGCCTCGAGAATCACGACGCCCTGGACGCGGGCCGCCTGGGCGACGGGGGGATACCGCGGCTGGACGTCGGTCACCTTGGTCGGGGCCTGGATGTTGCCGCCGACGCGGACCGGCTCGGGCGGCGGAGGCGGAGGCGGAGGCGCCTCGAGCAGCCCGCCGACGATGCCGCCCACGACGCCCCCGGCGATGCCGCCCTCGACGCCCGAGAAGGTCCCCAGGTCGAAGCCGGTCTCCGGCGCAATCTGGGCCGGGGCCTCGATGGGGGCGGCGTTGGGGTTGATGTCGACGACCGGCGCTTCCACCGCCTGCGCGGCCGGCGGGGGCGGCGGGGGCGGCGGGGGCGGCGGGGGCGGCGGCGCCGCCACGAACGCCATCATCGACGGCACCTGCGGCAACGCCTCGGCCGCGAGTAGCGGCACGATGAGGACGGCCGCGATCGCCGCCACGTGCGCGAGCATGGAGACCGGCACGGTGTACCACTTCTGGGCGCCGATCTTGATCGTCGGATTCGCGATTTCACCGAACATCTGACCTGCCACAGGCAACCTCCTGCGCCCCGTTTGGGGATAGTCGCTCCACCGTAGAAGGACGCATTATATGCAGACACCAAAACGGTGTCAACGGACCTCCGCACCCCGAAAAAGACGCCTCGTATCGGCCGGGCCGGCCGGGCCGGAGCACGCCGCCAGCGGCTCCGCCCACCCCCCCCGATCGGCCCTGCCGGGAGCCTTCACCGTTCTGCGGCGCAGAGCCCTGGCAGCCCGTGCTGGAGTCCCGGCTGGATTTCGAGCAGCGGTGCAACGCGGGGTTCCAACACGGGCGACTACCGCATCCACGCCACGACCAGCGGCACGAAGATGACCGCGACGATGGTCATCAGCTTGATGAGGATGTTGAGGCTCGGCCCCGCCGTGTCCTTGAACGGGTCGCCGACGGTGTCGCCGATGACCGCCGCCTTGTGCGGCTCCGAGCCCTTGCCGCCGTGGTGGCCCTCCTCGATCAGCTTCTTCGCGTTGTCCCAGACGCCGCCCGCGTTGGCCATCATCAGGGCCATCAGGACGCCGGTCACGAGCGCGCCCCCGAGCAGCCCCCCGAGGCCGGCGACCCCGAGCACGAAGCCGGTCGCCACCGGCGCGACCACCGCGAGGAGGCCGGGCAGGATCATCTCCTTGATGGCGGACTGGGTGGAGATGGCCACGCACCGCGCCGAGTCGGGCTCGGCCGTGCCCTCGAGCAGCCCCGGGATGCTGCGGAACTGCCGGCGGACCTCCTCGATCATCTGGTTCGCGGACCGGCCCACCGCGTTCATGGTCAGGGCCGAGAAGATGAAGGGCAGCATGCCCCCGATGAACATGCCGATGAGCACGTTGGGGTTCGTGAGCTCGAGGCTGAGCTGCCGCGGATCGAAGGCGCCGGCCCCGCCGGCCTGGGCCACGTTGTCGGCCGCCGTCGCCTGGAACGTCGAGAACAGGGCGAGGGCGGTGAGGGCGGCCGACCCGATGGCGAAGCCCTTCCCCATCGCCGCGGTGGTGTTGCCGACCGCGTCGAGGGCGTCGGTGCGGTCGCGCACGAACGGCTCGCACTTGCTCATCTCGGCGATGCCCCCGGCGTTGTCGGCGACCGGGCCGTAGGCGTCGACGCCGAGGCTGATGCCGAGCGTCGACAGCATGCCGACGGCGGCGATGGCGATGCCGTAGAGCTCGCCGAGCTGGTAGCTGAAGAAGATGGCGAGGCAGACCACGAGCACCGGGTAGCCGCACGACATCATGCCGACCCCGAGGCCCGCGATGATGTTGGTGGCGGGGCCGGTCTCCGACTGCTCGGCGATGTGGGCGGCCGGCGGCATGTCCTTGCCGGTGTAGTACTCGGTGAGCTTGCCGATGACGACGCCGGCCACGACCCCGAACACCACGCAGCCCATGACCGGCCAGGGGACCGAGGTGGCCGAGATGAGGGCGGCGGCGCCGCCGATGACGATGACCGACGCCACGATCAGCCCCCGCAGCAGCGCCCCCTGCACCTTGCTCTCGTCGTCGGTCCGCACCGTGAACGTCCCCAGGATCGAGGCGACGATGCCGACCCCGGCGAGCAGCACCGGGAACGCCGCGAGATCGGCCTGCAGGGCGAGGAAGCCGCTCTCGCCCACCCCCCACAGGTCGGACGCGGTGGCCGCGGTGAGGGCCCAGGCGAGGGCCACCGACGAGATGATGCTGCCGACGTAGGACTCGAAGAGGTCGGCCCCCATGCCCGCCACGTCGCCGACGTTGTCGCCCACGCTGTCGGCGATGGTCGCGGGGTTGCGGGGGTCGTCCTCGGGAATGCCCGCCTCGACCTTGCCGGACAGGTCGCCGGCGACGTCGGCGGCCTTGGTGAAGATGCCCCCGCCGACGCGCGCGAACAGGGCGATGGACGACGCCCCGAGGGAGAGCCCGAGCAGCGACCCCACGGCGGACGGCCCGCGGCCGTCGAGGCCGCCGTACAGCCAGTAGAGAAGCGCGATGCCGAGGGTGCCGAGGGCGACGACGGTCAGGCCCATGACCGCGCCGCTCGAGAACGCCACGCGCAGGGCCCCGGCGAGGCTGGTCTGGGCCGCCGCGGTGGTCCGGACGGCGGCGCCGGTGGCGGTGCGCATGCCGATCCACCCGGCGGTCGCGGACAGGAACGCCCCGACGAGGAAGCTGACGCCGACGAGGAGCGAGTCGCCCGGGAGGAACAGCACGAGGACCCCGAACATGACGACGACGAACACCGCCAGGACGCTGTACTCGGTCCGCAGGAAGGCCATCGCGCCGCGGCGGATGAGGGCCGCGATCTGCTGCATGCGCTCGGAGCCGGGGTCGCAGGCGTTGATGGTGCGAATCAGGGAGAGCGCGAAGAGGGCGGCGGCGACCGGCGCGCCGACCCCGAGGAGCACGTAGAGTGAGTTGTCCATTCTCGACCTTGGCGTTTCCGTGCCTTCCGGTGTGTCGGCGAATCCGACGCGGAGCGCACCCCCGCCCGATACCGCGGGGTTGTCGCCCGAGACGTCCCTGCTGCCGTTGGCCCGCCGCGGGACCCCGCCGCGAGCTTGTCCGAGGACGCGCAAACCTAGCAGCCGTCCGTGCCGCTGTCAAGCGGGCCGCTCGCCCGCGCGTCCCGCGGGCGCGTTGGAGTTTTCGCCGGCGCGAAACTCCCGTCACCCGACCTCCTGCGCCCCGCTTCAGCGTCCGAACGCCAGTCCGAGGGCCAGAACCGCCGCCAACGCGAGCCGGTACCAGGCGAAGGCGGCGAGCGAGTGGCGGGCGAGGTAGCGGAGCAGCCCCGCCACGGCCAGGTAGCCGACCAACCCCGAGGTGACGAGCCCCGCGAGGAGCACCGGCCCGTGCGCGGCGATCCCCTCGCCTCCGAGCATCCGCGCCGCCTGCAGCCCGCCCCCGGCGATGGCGGGAATGCCGAGGAGGAACGCGAACCGCGCCGCCTCGGGCCGCGACAGCCCCAGCAGGAGGGCCACGGTGATGATGGCGCCCGACCGCGAGACCCCCGGCACGAGGGCCGCCGCCTGCGCGCAGCCGAGGGCGAGGGCCTCCGCGACCGACAGCGACGAGGCGCGCCGGGGGCCCGACCCGCCCCGGTCCGCCCAGAGCATGGCCGCCGCCCCGGCCGCCAGCGCCGCCGCCACCACCGCCGGCCCGCGCAGCCGGTCGATGTGCCCGGAGAGCAGCAGGCCGAGGGGTACCACGGGGGCGGTCGCGAGCAGGATCAGCCGTCCCGTGCGGGCGGCGTCGCCGCCGCGGCCCGCGAGGGCGCCGGGGGCGGCGGTGGCCAGCTCGAGGACGTCGCGGCGGAAGTAGACGAGCACCGCGAGCAGGGTGCCGAGGTGGCAGGCGACGTCGAACGCGACCTCCGCCGCGCCGGCGTCCCAGCCGAACAGCTCGCGGACCAGGATGAGGTGGGCGGAGCTCGAGATGGGGAGGAACTCGGTGAGCCCCTGCACGATGCCGAGCCAGACGGCCTGGAGGCTGGTCACGCGGCGTCAGGACGGGCCGGGGTCACGGGCTGCTCGGCAACCCTCGACACGCTGGTCTGGAAGGGGCGTCGGCGAGAGGCGAAACCGCACGCCGCAACCTCGAGGCCGCGGGTGGCGAGGCGTGGCGAGGGCCGCGAACACGGCGGGGCCTTCGCCACGGGAACCTCAGGCGCGGGCGCGGGCCTTCGGCTTGCGGCTGCGCCGCTTCGGCTTCGAGGCGGCGCTGGTCGTGGCCGGCGCCGCCTGCAGCCGCCGCGCGGCCCGGCGCTCGCTGATCACGATGGCGGCGGCGGCGGCGATGAAGATGGTGGAGTAGGTGCCGCTGAGCACCCCGACGAGCATCGTGAACGCGAAGCCCCGCAGCACCTCGCCCCCGAACAGGAACAGGGCGAGGACCGCGAAGGCGGTGGTCCCCGACGTGATGATGGTGCGGCTCAGGGTCTGGTTGATGCTGGCGTTGACGAGCTTGTCGAACGCGTCGCGCCGCATGCGCCGCAGGTTCTCGCGCACCCGGTCGAACACGACGATGGAGTCGTTCACCGAGTAGCCGGTGATGGTCAGCATGGCCGCGACGACGGCGAGGGACAGGTCGAAGCCGAAGAAGGTCAGCATCGACAGGGTCACGAGGATGTCGTGCACGACCGCGATGATGGCCCCCACCGCGAAGCTGAACCGGAAGCGGAAGGCGACGTAGACGAGGATGCCGAGCATCGCGAAGACGAAGGCGTTGACCCCGCGGCGCTGCAGCTCCTCGCCGATGACCGGCCCCACGAGCTCCTGGCCGATGACCGTGAAGCCGCCGATAGTGCTCTGCTCCAGGGCCGCGACGACCGCGTTCGCGCCCTCCTCGAGGCTCGTGCCCACCTCCGGGTCGTCGCTCTGCGGCAGCCGGATCAGGATCTCGTTGGAGTCGGCGTCGCCGTACTGCTGGACGACGCTCTCGCCGGCCGCGTCCCCCACGGCGCCGCGCACCTGGTCCTCGGTGACGGGCTCGTCGAACTGCACGATGACGATGGTGCCTCCCGAGAAGTCGATGCCGAGGGCCAGCCCCCCCTGCAACGTCACCATGACCGCACCGGCGGCGATGATGAGGCACGAGAGGCCGACGGCGGGCCAGCGCCACTTGAGGAAGTCGAAGTTCGGGTTCTTGAAGATGGGCATACGCGCGTCGGTGTCCCGGATGGTCAGGCCGCGGCCGCGCGGGCCGGCGGCGGTGCAATCGGATCAGGCGGAGCGGGCTCCGGCGGTTCAGATGCTCAACGAGGCTTCCCGGCGGCGCGTGAGCACCGTCTCGAAGATGGTGCGCGACACGAACACCGCGGTGAACACGTTCGACACGAGACCGAAGAACAGCGTGGTCGCGAAGCCCTTGATCGGACCCGAGCCGAACTGGAACAGGAAGGCGGCGGCGATGAGCGACGCGATATGGGTGTCGAGAATGGTCAGGAAGACGCGGTCGAACCCGGCCGCGACGGCCGCCCGGACCCCCTTGGCGGAGCCCAGCTCCTCCTTGATGCGCTCGAAGATCAGCACGTTGGAATCGACCCCCATGCCGATGGTGAGGATGAACCCGGCGATGCCCGGCAGGGTGAGCACGGCCCCGACGTAGGCCATGCACCCGAGCAGGATCAGCAGGTTCATGCCCACCGCGACGACCGCGTTGATGCCCGACAGCCGGTAGTAGAGCAGCATGAACAGCGCCACCGCGATGAGGCCGGAGGCCGACGCCGTGACCCCGGCGCGGATCGAGTCGGCCCCCAGGCTCGGCCCCACCGTGCGCTCTTCGAGGTACGTCAGCGACGCGGGCAGGGCGCCCGACCGCAGGATCAGCGCGAGATCGGTCGCCTCACCGCTCGTGAACGTGCCGGTGATGCGGCCCTCGTCGGCGATGCGCTCCTGGATGACGGGGGCCGAGTAGACCCGGTTGTCGAGGATGATGGCGAGGTTGCGCCCGACGTTGCTGCCCGTGAAGTTGCCGAACTTGCGGGCGCCCTCGCGGTTGAACGAGAAGCTGATCGCGGGCTGGTTGAACTCGTCGATGGTCGGCCGGGCGTTGCGCAGGTCGCGCCCCGTCACCGGGGCCACCCGCCGCACCAGGTAGTAGACGGTCGAGCCCGCCATGGCCCCGAGCGACTCGTCGGCCCCCGACACGACCTCCATGTCGGGAGGCACGATGCCGTTCCGCGCCTGCAGCAGCAGCTCGCGCGAGATGGCGGGGCCGTCCTCGACCAGCTTCAGCTCGAGGAGGCCGGTCGAGCGGATGATCTCCTTCGCCCCCTGCACGTCCTCGACGCCGGGCAGCTGCACGAGAATCTGGTCGCCGGCCACGCCGTGGGGGGCGACGATGGGCTCGGCGACGCCGAGCTCGTTGACGCGCCGCTCGATGGTCTGCAGGGCCTGCCGCACCGACTCCTCGCGCAACTGGCGCTCGATGCCCGGCCGCATCTGGAAGGTGTAGGCGCCGGGGCCGTCGGGCCGGCGATCATAGCTCCCCCCTGCAGCACCGACCCCGATGCCCTGCGGGAACAGGTCGTCGGCGATCCCCCGGAACTCCTGATCGCGCTCGGCGGGGACGCCCTCGATCCGGATCTCGGTCGGGGAGGCGGCGCCGGCCGAGAGCAGCTCGATGCCGACGAGGCTCGACTGCTCCCTCAGCTGCTCGGCGTTGGTCTCGGTCTCCACCCGCAGCGCGTCGTCGGTCTGCACCCGGAGCACGAGATGGACGCCGCCCCGGAGGTCGAGGCCGAGCCGCACCTGGTCCTCGGGCGGATAGATGGCGAAAGCGGCGGCGGCCGCCACCGCGAGGATGGTCAACAGCTTCCAGCGCAAGTTCTTCTTCACCATGACTCGATCCGTCCCGTCGTCCGCCCCGGCCCGAGGCGCCCCCGGCGGCGCCCCCCCGGCCGGCCGGTTACATCGACGTGGAATCCTGGGCCACCGGCTCCTGCCCCTGATAGCCGCCGACCGCCGACCGCGACACCTCGATGCGCACCTTGTCGGCCACCTGGAGCTGCACCGACCGGTCGTTCAGCTTCGTGATGGAGCCGTAGATGCCGCTCGTCGTGATCACCCGGTCGCCCACCTTGAGGGCGTCGCGGAACTCCTGCACCTTCTTCTGACGCCGCCGCATCGGCAACAGGATGATGAAGTAGAAGATGGCGAGAATCAGCGCGAACGGCAGGAACTGCGCCCACAGGGGCGGGGTGCCCTGCGCGGCCTGGGCGAAGAGCGTCGGGAGGCCGGTATCAGGCATCGGTGGTCTTCAATCGCCGGTCCGCCTCCCGCCGAACGGCGGCGGCGACGCCCCCCCGGGCGGCGCCGCCCGGGGCGGTCAGGAACGGGGCCGGCGGGAGAACGTCTCGTGAAAGCGCTGCCGGAACGACTCGAACGTGCCGAACAAGATAGCCTCCCTCATGCGGCGCATCGTGTCAAGGTAGAAGTGCAGGTTGTGCAGCGTGTTGAGGGTCCTTCCGGTCATCTCGCCGGCCACGTGCAGGTACCGCAGGTAGGCCCGGGAGTACCGCCGGCACGTGTAGCACGGGCACCCCGGATCGGGGGGGCGCGAATCGTCCGCGAACTCCGCCCGCTTGATGGACAGCGGCCCCTCGCGGGTCAGGAGCTGGCCGTTGCGGGCGTTTCGGGTCGGCAGCACGCAGTCGAACAGGTCGATGCCGGCGGCGACGCACTCGACGAGGTCGTCGGGCATCCCCGTCCCCATCAGGTAGCGCACGCGGGCGTCGGGCAGCAGGGCCGCCGTGCTGCCCACCACCCGGTACATCACGTCCACCGGCTCGCCGACGCTCAGGCCGCCGATGGCGTACCCGTCGAACCCCATCGACACCGTCTCTCGCGCGCTGGTCGCCCGCAGCCGGTCGTAGACGCCGCCCTGCACGATGCCGAACTGGGCCTGGCCGCGATTGGTCGCCTCGCCGCGCAGGCGGTCGGGATCGTCGCGGAGCGCGAGGAACCGGGTGCGGCAACGGCGCGCCCAGCGCAGCGTGCGGCGCATCGAGGCCTCGGCCTCGGCCTCGGGCACCGGATAGCTGGTGCACTCGTCGAAGGCCATGGCGACGTCGGAACCGAGCCGGGCCTGGATGTCGGTCGCGCTCTCCGGCGTCAGCCGCTGAAGGCTGCCGTCGAGATGCGACCGGAACGACACGCCGTCCTCGTCGATGGTGCGGCGGTCGCCGAGGCTGAACACCTGGTAACCCCCGCTGTCGGTGAGGATCGGCCGGTCCCAGCCGATGAAGCGGTGGAGGCCGCCCGACCGGGCCACGAGACGGGCGCCCGGCCGCAGATGCAGGTGATAGGTGTTGGCGAGCACCATCTCGGCCCCGAGGCCGAGGACGTCGCGGTGCGTCAACCCCTTGACGGCCCCGCGCGTGCCGACCGGCGCGAACGCCGGGGTGCGGACGACCCCGTGCGGGGTGCCGATCTCCCCCGCCCGCGCCTCCCCGTCGCGGTGGGTCACCCGGAACGAGAAACCGTAATCGGACTGCGGCATCACCCCGCGGCTCCCGGCGCCTGCCGTATACTACGCGTTCCCCGAGCCCATACGGGGGAGTCGGCGCCGTGGAACGGCGCGGGCTCCCGCGGGGTCGGGTCGGGCACCGAGGCAGTCCAAGGCGCGGACTCTGCGGGGTCGGGTCGGGCACCGAGGGAGTCGAAGGCGGCGTTCGAGCGGGCCGGGACCGGCGCCGGGGAACGGTGCGGGGCTCCGACGGCCTCGGCCGGGCGCCATGCGGAGCGGCCGGGGCAACGCTGCAACGGGCAGGGACAGGGCATTGAGACGGCTTCGCATCGGGGTCGTATACGGGGGCCGCTCGGGCGAGCACGAGGTGTCGCTGGCGTCGGCCGCCGCCGTCTTCGCCAACCTCGATCGGGGGCGCTACGACCCCGTACCCATCCGCATCTCGCGCGACGGCCGCTGGTCGGTGGCCGACCGCCCCCCCGCCGACGAGTCGGCGGCGAAGACCATCGGGCAGGCCCGGGCGGCGCGGCGGGCCGTGCGCGACGGCCGCGAGGTGCATCCCATCGCCCGCCCCGGCGACGAGACCCTGATGGTGGTCGGCCGCGCCGCGGATCCGACCGCCCGCGCGAGCGACGACGGGCACGCGCTGGCCGGCACCATGACCCTGGACGTCATCTTCCCCATCGTGCACGGACCCTACGGCGAGGACGGCACGCTGCAGGGCCTGCTGGAGCTGGCGGACCTCCCCTACGTGGGGGCGGGGGTCGTCGGGGCCGCGGCGGGGATGGACAAGGCGGTGATGAAGGCGCTGTTCGCCGCCGCCGGCCTGCCCATCGTGAAGCACCGGACGGTGCTGCGCCGCGCCTGGCGGAAGGGCCGCGGGAAGATTCTCGCCGACCTGACCGAGCGCCTCGACTACCCCCTGTTCGTCAAGCCCGCGAACCTCGGGTCGAGCCTGGGCATCTCTCGCGCGGCCGACGAGGCCTCGCTCTCGGCCGGCATCGACGAGGCGGCGGCCTTCGACCGGAAGATCATCGTCGAGGAAGGGGTGTCCCCCTGCCGCGAGATCGAATGCGCGGTGCTCGGCAACGACGAGCCCGAAGCGTCGGTGCCGGGGGAGGTCGTCCCCGCGGGCGACTTCTACGACTACGAGGCGAAGTACCTGGACGACCGGTCCCGGACCATCGTCCCCGCGGACCTCGCCCCCCACGAGGCGGACCGGATCCGCGGCTACGCGGTCGCCGCGTTCCGCGCCATCGACTGCGCGGGCATGGCCAGGGTCGACTTCCTCCTCGACCACGCCGGCCGGATCTTCCTGAACGAGATCAACACGCACCCCGGGTTCACCACCATCAGCATGTTCGCCAAGCTCTGGGAAGCCAGCGGCGTCGGCTACCCGGCGCTGCTCGACCGGCTGATCGAGCTCGCCATGGAGCGGCACGCCGACCGGCGGGAGTCCCGCATCGGCGGCCCCTGAGCGCGCGCCCTGCGGGCGCGTTGGGAGTTTCGCTGGCGCGAAACTCCTGTGCCGGCCGGCGCGGCTGGCCCGCCCGTCGTCGCCTGCGGCTCCGCCGGGCGCCCAACCAACCTTCCAGGAGTCCGCGCCGTTCCACGGCGCAAACTCCTACTCGAAGGGCGTCCGGCCGTCCCACACGCGGACCGAGTGGATGACGTCGCCGCGCTGCAGGCGGTCGACGACGTCCATGCCCCCGACCACGGCGCCGAGCACCGGGTAGCGGCCGTCGAGCCGGGGCTGCGGGGCCGCGGTGATGAAGAACCCGCCGCTCCCCGTGTCGGCCCCGTCGAGGGCGAGGCCGACCGTTCCCCGCAGATAGGGCCGCGGGCCGAGCTCGTCTCGAACCCGGTAGCCGGGACCGCCGCCGGCGCGGCCGCGGGCATCGCCGGCGCGCACCATTCCCCCCGCCGTCACCTCGTCCACGAGCACGCCGTCGTAGTAGCCGGAGCGGGCGAGGCGCATGAAGTGGCCGCACGCGAGGGGCGTCTCGTTGACGGCGAGCTCGATCTGTATCGTCCCGCGATCGGTGTCGAGGTACACGTGCGGCGAGATCGAGGGCCGCACGAGCTCGGGCGACTCGTACGGGCCGAGCGGCTGCGGCAGGGGGGACGAGCGGATCTCGCGGTCGGGATCGTCCGGCCCGCCGGGCCCCGCGAGGCGCGCCGCGGCCCGCACCCGGACCGCCCAGTCGGGGTCGTCGAGCGCCTCCCGCAGCGTCTCGAGGGCGGGGCCGCCCCCGATGCGGGCCAGCGCGTCGACGGCCGCCGCCCGCACCGCCGGCGACGCCGCGTTCGCCCCGTCGCGGTACGCGCCGGCGAGGAGCTCGACGGAGCGGGGGCTGCCGGCGTCGCCCAGCAACCGGGCCGCGGTCTCGCGAACGGCCGCGTTCTCGTCGGACAGGTGGCCCGGCAGCACCGCGTCGAGGCCGGGGGCGCGGACCGCGGCGAGGGACCGCAGCACGGCGGGGACCACCCGCCGGTCCTCGTCCTCGAGAAGCAGGGACAGGCGATAGGCGGCGGCGTCGGGATCGACGAGGGCCAGCGCGCGGGCGAGGTCGGCGCGGACCTGCCAGTGCGGGTCGGGGGGCAGGCCCGAGAGAAGCAGCAGGAACGTATCGGGGTCGAGCCCCGCGAGGGCGGTCAGGGCCGCCCCCCGCACCGCCGGCGCGCGGTGCGCGAGCGCCTCGATGGCGATCTCGACCGTCTCCGGCGCGCCGACCGCGCCGAGGGCGTCGAGGAGCGCGATCAGCAGGCGCAGGTCGAGGTCGGGGGTCCGCAGCAGCTCGCGCAGCGCCGGGGCCGTCCCCGCGTCGCCGAGCGCGCCCAGGGCCCGGACCGCGGACAGGACGACCCTCGGGTCGCGCCGGTCCCGGTCGAGGAGCTCGACGAGGGCGGGGACCGCCGAGGCGTCGCCGAGCGCCCCCAGCCCGCGGGCGGCCATCGCGACCCCGACGGTGCCGCCGACCCCGGCCAGCGTGCGGAGGGGGCCGGCCCCACGGGGGTCGCCGACCCGGGCCAGCGCCTCGGCGACCGGCCACCACCAGAGAAGAGGCTCGCCGGAGTCGGTGAGGACGACCGCCGCGAGCGCGTCGAAGTCGCCCAGGACGGCCAGCGCGCCGACCCCCGAACGGAACGCCTCGACGCGAGGGCTCAACGGATAGCCCATCTCGTCGGGATCGACGTCGTAGGCCACCGTGACGTGGGCCGCCGCCATGGCCTGAATGTCCCCCGCCGCCTCCGGGGCCGGCAACCGGCCGAGGGCGTGCGCGGCCCGAGCCTGCACGAGGGGCGACGGGTCCGCCAGGGCCGCGATCAGGGGCTCGACCGCGGACGGGCGGCCGAGCAGCCCCAGCCCGAAGGCGGCGACGGCCCGGACGTCCGGCTCCGGATCGGAGAGGGCGGCGGCCAACGCCGGCCCACCCGCCGCCAGCCCGACGCGGCCGATGGCCTGCACGGCCCGATAGCGGACCTGACCGCCGGGGTCCCGGGCGAGCCGGAGCAGGTCGGGGACCGCCGCCGGCGCGAAGCCGGCCGCCGGGCCGGGACCGCCCTCCGCCCGTCCGCCGACGGCCGGCAGGGTCGCGGGCGGCAACGAGGGATCGCGCAGCAGCCGTTGATCCTCGAGCCACAGAATCCAGGCCAGCTTCTCGTCGCGGGTCGCCGGGACCGGCGCCTCGACGGTGGACGGCGAGGACGCGCAACCCGCGACGGCACCGGCAATGCAGGCGGCGGCGACGAGACTGAAGAGGCGACGGGGATGGGAGAGAAATGCTGACATCGCTGCCGCCGGGACCCGGTAACGCCGAGCGGCTATACGATATCATGCGGTTTCCGGCCGCTTCCGACCGTGGCGGCGCCCCCGGGGCGGGCCGGCCGGCCGCGCCGGCAAGGGCCATGCAGCCGGACGATCGGTTCGACGACACCCCCGCCGACCCGCTGGATCGGCTGCTCGGCCTCGAGCGATTCGGCATGCGGCCGGGGCTCGACACCATCCGCCGCCTGACGGCGGCCCTGGGGGACCCCCAGGCCGCCTATCCTTCGATCATCGTGGCGGGGACCAACGGCAAGGGCTCGGTGGCCGCGATGCTCGACAGCGCCCTGCTCGCGGCCGGGTACCGGGCGGGCCGCTACACCTCGCCCCACCTGACGTCGATCACCGAGCGGTTCACCGCGGGGGGCGCCGAGATCGGCGAAGCGGCGCTGCGCGAGGAGGCCGACGGGGTGCTGGGGCAGGCCGACGCGCTCGTGCGCGGGGGCGGGCTGAGACACCCTCCCACGTTCTTCGAGGCGGCGACGGCGATCGCGCTGTCGTGGTTCCGCCGCGAGGCGATCGACGTCGCGGTGGTCGAGGTCGGCCTGGGCGGACGGCTCGACGCCACCAACGTGCTGACCCCGGCGGCGGGGGTCATCACGTCGATCGGCCTCGACCACCGGGAGCACCTCGGCGGCACCATCGAGGCCGTCGCGGCCGAGAAGGCGGGAATCGTCAAGCCGGGCATGGTGGTGGTCACCACCGAGACCGCCCCGCCCGCCGTCGCGGTCATCGACGACGCCTGCCGGCGGCGCGGCGCCCGGCTCGTGCGGGCCGCGGAGGACACCGCGCTCGCGGTGCGGGGAGAGGGCCGCCGCCCCCGGATCGAGGTCACGACCCCCCGGCGCCGCTACCCGGTGTTCCCCCTGGGCCTCGCCGGCCCCCACCAGCTATCGAACGCGGCGGGCGCGATCCGGCTGCTGGAGGAGCTGGCCGGGGCCGGCCTCCCCGTCGGGCCCGACGCCATCGTCCGCGGGCTCGCCGAGGTGGCGTGGCCGGGGCGCCTCGACCTCGTGCGCGTGCCCGGGCGCGGGGCGGTCCTGCTCGACGCCGCCCACAACCCGCCGGCGGCGGCGGCCCTGGCCCGCCACCTTCGCGACGTCTTCCCCGAGCGCCTCCCCATCGTCTGCGCGGTGATGCGCGACAAGGACGCCGACGGCATCATCGACCGCCTCGCCCCGTGCGCGAGCCGCATCGTCTGCACCGCGCCGGGCAACCCGCGGGCGACCCCGGCCCGCGCCCTCGCCGATCGCGTGCGGGCGCGGGCGCCGGGGCTCGCGGTGACCACCGAGAACGAACCCCGCCGCGCGCTCGACGTCGCGTGGCGGGCGGCCGACACGGTCTGCGCCACCGGCTCCATCTTTCTCGTGGGAGAGCTGCTCGCGGATCTGCGGCGACGGCCCGGGACCTGGAAGTCCGGGCCGTAGAACGGTGCAGACTGCTGGCCGGGGTGGTTGACCGCCCGGCGGAGCCGAGGGGCGACGATGGGCGGGCCAGGGCCCGCGCGGGCGCCCGGCGGAGCCGAGGGCGGCGATGGGCGGGCCAGGGCCCGCGCCGGCGCGCAGGGGCCGTGGTATTCTCGGAGGGTGCGGGTTCCGGCGCCGGCCGCGCCACCGCGGCCCGCTTCGCGCCCGTCCCTTTCATGAACCGCCTGAGCCGCCCGGGAAGCCCCGGCGAAACCGCGCGTTGCGCCGATCGAGCAGGGCGGCGCCTTCTCGGGGCCCTTGCCCTCGCGGCGGCCCTCGCGCCCGCCGCCGGCCCGGCCCGCGCCCAGGACCTGCCCGACGCCATCGGCGGCTCGCGGCAGTTCCACTGGGAGCGGGTCGCGCCCAACCAGCTGTGGCTGAGCGGTCAGGTCGAGATAGACGGGGGCGGGGGCGAGAGCTGGCGCTTCCATGCCGACGACGCGAACATCTACACCGACGAGTCGCTGCTCGTGGCCACCGGCAACGTGGTGTTCCAGGGCGGGAACGCCCGCCTCGCCGCCGACCGGGCGGAGTTCGACTACGAGACCGGGACCGGCATGTTCTTCGGCGCGTCTGGCTCCACCGAGCTGGTCGAGGACATCGAGCCGAGCATGTTCGGCACCCAGGAGCCGGAGATGCGGTTCTGGGGCGAGCTCATCGAGAAGACCGGCACGCGCAGCTACCGGCTGACCAACGGCGGCTTCACCTCGTGCATCCAGCCGACCCCGCGCTGGGAGGTGCAAGCCACCTCGGTCGACATCGACCTCGACGAGCGCGCCAGGCTGCGCAACATGCTGCTGCTCGTGAAGGGCGTCCCCCTCTTCTATCTGCCGTACATGTACTACCCGGTCCAGGACGAGGATCGGGCCACCGGCTTCCTGATGCCGACCTACGGCGCCTCGACCGTGCAGGGGCCGTCCATCAGCAACGCGTTCTTCTGGGCGATCAACCGCAGCCACGACGCCACCATCTTCCACGACTGGCTCACGACCACCGGCCAGGGCACGGGCGGCGAGTACCGCTACGTGCTCGGGGAGGGCCGCGGCGACGCCGAGGCGTACCTGCTGAACGAGAAGGAGGCCCCCGACCCCTTCCGCGGCGGCGACGAGCTCCTGCCCGCCCGCCGCAGCTTCCGGATGCGCGGCAATCTCCAGCACTCGTTCTCGGACGCCATCCAGGCGCGGGGCCAGGTCGACTACTTCTCGGACATCGAGGTGCAGCAGACGTATCAGCGGGACATCTTCCAGGCGACCAACAGCTCGCGCTCGTACGGCGGCAACGTCACCGGCTCCTGGGGCGCGTACACCCTGAACGGGACCGCCGATTTCCGGGAGACGTTCTTCGGACTCGACGACTCGTCGCTCCACGGGGCGGGGCCGCGCATGTCGTTCCGCCAGTCGGAGAGGCAAATCGGCACGCTGCCCGTCTATTACGGGTTCGACAGCGAATACGCCAACCTGCTCCAGAAGCAGGGCTTCGGCGGGATGGTGACCGACTCGGGGCTGACCCGCTTCGACGTCAATCCGCTGATCCGCGTGCCGTTCACCCGCTGGCCCTTCCTGACGTTCAACACCTCGGTGGGCTACCGCCGGACCCACTGGCGGGAGAGCATCGACCCGGAGACGGACGAGCAGGTCGGCTCGCCGCTGTCGCGGTCGCTGCTCGAGATGCAGGCCGAGATCACCGGTCCGGTGTTCGTCAAGATCTGGGACACCCCGAACACCGGCTACTCCGAACGCATGAAGCACGTCATCGAGCCGTGGATCTCGGTGGAGCGCGCCACCGCCGTCGACGACTTCGACCGGATCGTGCGGATCGACAGCATCGACTCGATCGTCGGCGGCACCACGCGGCTCCGTTACGGGATCGACAACCGGCTGTACGCGAGGCGGGGGGAACAGGGGGCGCAGGAGTTCCTGACGATCGGGGTGGAGCAGACCTACTACACCGACGCGCGGGCCTCGCAGTTCGACCAGCAGTTCATGACCAGCTTCCAGCAGACGACCCCGAGCAACCTGTCGCCTCTCGCCCTGACGGTGCGGGCAGCCATCACCGAGAACATGAACGGATCGTTGCGGGCCGAGTACGACAGCCACTTCATGGCCCTGCGGACCATCAGGGCCGACGCCGACATCGGCGTCGGCGGCTGGCTGCTGCAGCGTACCGGGTGGAGCCAGCGCCGCTTCATCGAGGGGCTCTCGGGATTCGACAACCCCAACTATCTCGATCACACCCTCAACTCGTTCACCAACGTCCGGGCCCGCGGAAACAAGTGGGGAGGCGTCTACCAGTTCAACTGGGACGTGCAGCTCGGGCGCATGGTGCAGCAGCGGATGCTCTACTACTACAACGCGCAGTGCTGCGGCTTCAGCGTCGAGTACCAGACCTACAACCTCGGCAACCTCGGGTTCTTCCGCACCCGGGCGGCGCAGGACAAGCGGCTCAACGTCTCGTTCACCCTCGCCGGGCTCGGCACGTTCGCCAACCTGCTCGGCGCCTTCGGCCCCGGGACCGGGACGCGTCAGTATTGACGGCCTCGCACCGTGCCCGACACCATCCTCGTCACCGGCGCGGCCGGCTTCGTCGGCAGCCACCTGCTCGCCCTGCTGCACCGCGCCGCGCCGGACGCGGCCCTCGTGGCGTGGCGCCGGCCCCCGCGGGGCGCGCGGGACGAGGCGGCGCCCCCCCGGCCGGTTCCGGCCCGGGCGGACTGGCGCGACGTGGACCTGCTCGACGCCGGCGGGGTGCGGCGTGCGGTGGCGGAACGGCCGCCGACCCAGGTGTACCACTGCGCGGGAATCGCGAACGTGAACGGCTCGTGGGCCGAGCGCCGGGCGACCCTGCAGGGCAACGTGACGGGGACCGAGCACCTGCTGGCGGCGGTCGGCGGCCTGCCCGACCCTCCCCGGGTGCTGATTCCGGGATCGGCGCTCGTGTACCGGCCCTCGGCCGCCGCCCTCGAGGAGACCGCGCCCCTCGGACCCGTCAGCCCCTACGGCGCGAGCAAGCTCGAGCAGGAGCGGGTGGGGCTCGAGGCGGTCCGGGAGAACGGCGTCGCCGTCGTCCTCGCCCGCTCGTTCACCCACATCGGCCCGGGCCAGGCCTCGGCCTACGCCGCCTCGAGCTTCGCCGAGCAGATTGCCCGCATCGAGGCGGGGGTCGCCGACCCGGTCCTCTCGGTCGGCGACCTCGAGGCGCGCCGCGACCTGACGGACGTGCGCGACACGGTGCGGGCCTACCGCGCGCTGATGGCCCGCGGGGCGCCCGGCCGCCCCTACAACGTGTGCACGGGCGCCGCCCACCGCATCGGCGACGTCCTCGACGCCCTGCTCGCCCTCGCCAGGGTCCCGATCGCGATCCGGCGCGACCCCGCCCGCCTCCGCCCCAGCGACAACCCGGTGCTGCTCGGCGACCGGTCGCGCATCACCGCGGAGCTGGGGTGGGAGCCCCGCCGCCCCCTGGCGGAGACGCTGGCCGATCTGCTCGGCTACTGGCGCGGCGTGCTCGCGGGCGGGCCGCCCCCGTTCGCCCCTTGACGCGCGGGGCGCGCCCGGTGCACCATGCGCCGATGAGCGAACAAAGATCGAAAACAGGCGCCAGGAGTCTGCGCCGTGGAACGGTGCAGACTCCCGGGAGGGTTGGTCGGGCGCCCGGCGGAGCCGAAGGCGACGATGGGCGGGCCGGGCCGGCCCCGTCGACCCTGTTCGACCTGTCGCCTCCGCGCCCGACGACGCGGCAGGTCGCGGACCGGGTGCGCGAAGGCCGCTCCGGCAACCCCGCCGGCCCCGCCGACCTGCCCGGCGCAGTCCGGCGGGCCGACGAGGCGCGCTACCAGGAGGTGACCTGCCGCTCGGCCCTGAACCGGGTGCGAGGCATGCCGTTCGGATGGACCCTGAACCCGTACCGAGGCTGCACCCACGGCTGTCACTACTGCTTCGCACGCCGCTACCAGCCGCACCTGGAGCTGAACGCGGGCGACGAGTTCGCGTCGGTGATTCTGGTCAAGGTGAACTTCGTGGAGGTGCTGCGGCGCGAGCTCGCGAGCCCGCGGCGGGGGCGGGAGCCGATAGGGTTCGGCACCGCGACCGACCCGTATCAGCCGATCGAGGGGCGCTACCGGCTCAGCCGCGGGGTGCTCGAGGCGCTGGTCGACCGGCCGTCGCCGGTCGGCCTGATCACCAAGGGACCGATGGTGGTGCGCGACGCCGACCTCCTGCAGGACCTCTCCCGGCGCACCGACTGCACCGTGCACGTGAGCGTGCCGACCGTCGACGAGGACGCGTGGGCGGCCCTGGAGCCGGGCGCCGCCCACCCCCTGCAGAGGCTGCGGGCGGTGCGGGCGCTGGCTGACCGGGGCATCCGGGCGGGGGTGCTGGTGGCACCGATCGTGCCGGGGCTGACGTCGCATCCCGCGAAGCTCGAGCGGACCGTCAAGGCCATCGCCGACCACGGGGCCCGGTTCTGCGGGGCGGTGGTGATGCACCTCGAAGGCGGGACCCGCGAGCACTTCCTGCGCTTTCTCCGCCGCGAGTTCCCCGACCTCGCCCCCCGAGTCGACCGGCTCTACGCCGGCAAGCACGCCCCTCGGCGCTACCGCGACCAGGTGCACGGGGTGCTGGAGCTGATGCGGCGCCGCTACCGGCTGCCGACCCGGGGCGGCGCGAAGAAGGCGGAGGCCCCGAGCGTCCCCGAGCCGGGGCCGCGGCAACCGGGGCTGCTCTGAGCCGGCGCGCCCGTCGGGCGTGGGGGGCTTGGCGGTCGGCGCCGGGGACGAGCGCCGCCCCCGCGAGCCCGGCCGCCGCCGGATGCGAGGCGCGAAGGCTCCTGCGCGGCACGCACCCGCCAACCTCGGCCTCGGAGGGCGGGCGACGCCCTCATGGTCGTCCCGCCCCGGTCCCGCCCCGCGGCGCGCG
Source organism: Vicinamibacterales bacterium (assembly GCA_965207675.1). Classification (GTDB taxonomy): domain Bacteria; phylum Acidobacteriota; class Vicinamibacteria; order Vicinamibacterales; family UBA8438; genus JAJEEA01. Next base: position 364,957 of record CBDBMY010000007.1, on the reverse strand, counting down.
GCCCGCACCCGCCGCAACCTCGGCCGCGGGGGGCGGGAGCGCCTATCGCATCTGCAGCAGGCGTTCCACCCGCTGCTCGGTCGGGGGATGGGTGCTGAACAGGGACATCACGCCGGCGCGGGAGAACGGCTTGACGATGAACATGTGGGCGGTGGCGGGGCTGGCGTCGAGGGGCGTGCGCCGCGCCCCCGCGTCGATCTTGCGGAGGGCCCGGACGAGCCCGTGCGGGCTGCCCACGATGCCGGCGGCGCCGCGGTCGGCCGCGAACTCCCGCGAGCGGGAGATCGCCGACTGGATGAGGATGGCGGCGATGGGCGCGAGGATGATGGTCGCGAGCAGGGCGAGGGGGTTGCTGCCCTCGCCGTCGTCGCGGTTGCCGAAGCCGCCGAAGATCGCCGCGAACTGCGCCATGCGGGCGACCATCATGACGGTCGCGGCGATGGTGGCGGCCACCGAGCCGATGAGGATGTCTCGGTGCTTCACGTGAGCGAGCTCGTGGGCGATCACCCCTTCGAGCTCTTCCCGGTCGAGCATGCGCAGGATGCCCCGGGTCGCCGCCACCGCCGCGTGCCGCGGGTTCCGCCCCGTCGCGAACGCGTTCGGCGAGTCGTCGGGAATGACGTAGACCTTCGGGGTCGGCAGGCCCGCCCGGCTCGCGAGGTGCGCGGTCATCTCGTGGAGGGGATGCTCGGGCCCCACCTGCTCGGCCCGGTACATGCGCAGCACGATGCGGTCGGAGAACCAGTACGAGCCGAAGTTCATGGCGACCGCGATGACGAACGCGAACATCAGGCCGGCCTGCCCCCCCAGGAGCTCGCCGATCACGAGCAGGAGCCCGCTGAGGAGACCGAGCAGCACGACCGTCTTCACCGAGTTGCCCATGGGTTGCAGCTCTCCTTCTTCTTTCTTCTTCGCAGCCGCCGCTACCTCGTCACGCCCGGGTTCCGGGTGGGTCCGGTGCGGGTCGGCGGGGACATCCCGCCACCCGCCCGATCCGCCGTCATGCCCCGGGTTGCCCGCCGGGCGGGCCCGGGCCGCCGCGCAGGACGTCGACGGCCAGCGCCGCCACCAGCGCCGCCCGCCACGGCAGCGAGTCGACCTCGATGTGCTCGTGAAGGGCGTGCGGCCCTGCGCCGACCGCCCCCAGGCCGTCGAGGGTGGGGGTGCCGACGGCGGCCGTGAAGTTGCCGTCCGATCCGCCGCCGGTGGCGCCCTCCGGCAGATCGTGGCCCAGCCTGCCGGCGATGTCGCGCGCCCTCTCGTAGAGACGAGCGACGGCCGCGGTCCGTTCGAGGGGCGGGCGGTCGAACCCGCCGGTCACCTCGATGCGGGTCCCGGGCACGGTGGGGGTTCGGTTCCGGACGAAGTCGATCACCCGGTCCATGTACTCGGCCGCCGTGACCCGCACGTCGACGACGGCGCGGGCCTCTTCGGCGACGACGTTGGGCAGGGTGCCGCCGCTCATCGTCCCGACGTTGAGCGAGACGTCCGGGGCCAGCTCCCGCACCCGCTGCAGATCGACGACCTGGGCGGCGAGCTCGTGGACCGCGCTGGCTCCCTTGTCGGGCTCGACCCCGGCGTGGGCGGGGACCCCGTGGACGGCGAGGTGGAACTCGGCGCAGCCCTTGCGCGCCGTCTTCACGCCCCCCCCGGCCAGCCCCGGCTCGAGCACGAGGGCGGCCCGGCTCCGCCGCGCCTCGTCTTCGATGAGGGTGCGCGAAGTGCGGCTGCGGCGCTCCTCGTCGGAGGTCCACAGCATGACGAGCCGCCCCGCGGCGGGGCACACGTCGAGCGCCGCCCGGGCGGCCAGCAGGCCGAGGGCGACGCCCGCCTTCATGTCGAAGACCCCCGGCCCGAACAGCCGGCCGTCGCGGAACTCGAGCGGCATGCGCGACAGCTGTCCGACCGGCCACACGGTGTCGAAGTGGCCGAGCAGGAGCACCTGAGGGTCGCCGCTCCCGAACTCGGCCCGGAGATGATCGCCGGCCCGCTCCTGGGACAGCCGGGCGACGGTCCCCCCGATCGCCTCCATGCGCTCCCGCAGCTCGCGGCCGCAGCTGTCGACGGCCATCTTGTCGTCGGTGGGCGACTCCAGCCGTGCGAGGGCGAGGGTGGTCTCGACGACCCACTCGCGCCGGGACTCGCAGTAGGCGAGCAGCGCCTGCTCGACCGCGGCGCCCGTGGCATCGACTCCGGTGCTCATCGCCTTCCAGCGTACTCGATCTTCGTCCCGGAGTCTGCGCCGCCGGCGTCGGGTTGCGCGGCCGCCGCCCCGGCCGCATAATGGCGGCATGCGCTTCCGCATCTTCTTCGTCGGAGGCTGTCTCGCGTCGCTGCTGGCGCCATCGGCGCCGCTCGACGCATCGCTCGCCGGCGAGCCGCAACGCCGGCCCGTGCCCCGGCCGTTCCCGCGGCCGGGCCAGTCCGAGCCGGCCCGCGACGAGGCCCGGCCGCGCGTCGAGAGCCCGCTCCCCGCGCAGGTGCCGGGAGGGCCGGCAGCCACCGGCGCGGCCGAGGCGCCCACCGAGGCGATGCTGGGATTCCCCGTCTATCCCGCCGCGCAGTTCATCACCTCGTACGACGCGGGCCGCCGGCAGCGCTACTACCTCTACGGCACCAATTCCGAGTTCGAGGCGATGGTGCGCTACTACCGCAACGTCCTCCGCGAGCGCGGGAACCGCGTGTTCGACGAGCCGCCGACCCACATCTTCGAGGTCGGGCGCTTTCGCGAGCGGGAGATGGCGTTTCCCCCGAGCGTGACCGTCAAGGACTATGCGTGGAACGGCTCGGAGGGGTATCTGAATCCCGCCGGCGGGGAGCCCGCCCGCTTCAGGACCATCATCCAGATCGTCCCGTCCCCCCCGCCATCGCAACGCTAGAGCGGGAAGCCGCCTCGGCGGCGCCGGAGCTGGAAGCCGCCTCGCGTCAACCCTGCTTGGCGGCGGCGCGGACGTAGACCTCGCGCTCCTGCCGGAACTCGGCGGACTTCTCGCGCATGCCGGCACCGATGGCCTCGGACGCGTCGATGCCCTTGCCGGCCGCGTACTCGCGCACCTGCTGCGTCAGCTCCATGCTGCAGAACTTGGGGCCGCACATCGAGCAGAAGTGGGCGACCTTGGCCCCTTCGGCGGGCAGGGTCTCGTCGTGGAAGGCGCGGGCGGTCAGCGGGTCGAGCGACAGGTTGAACTGGTCTTCCCAGCGGAACTCGAACCGCGCCTTCGACAGCGCGTCGTCCCACGCCTGGGCCCGCGGATGCCCCTTGGCGAGGTCGGCGGCGTGGGCGGCGATCTTGTAGGCGATGACCCCCGCCTTGACGTCGTCCCGGTCGGGCAGCCCGAGGTGCTCCTTGGGGGTGACGTAGCAGAGCATGGCGGTGCCGTACCAGCCGATCATCGCGGCCCCGATGGCCGACGTGATGTGGTCGTAGCCGGGGGCGACGTCCGTCGTCAGGGGCCCCAGCGTGTAGAACGGCGCCTCGTCGCACCAGTCGAGCTGGCGCTCCATGTTCTCCTTGATGAGGTGCATGGGAACGTGCCCCGGCCCCTCGTTCATGACCTGCACGTCGTACTCCCAGGCGATGCGGGTCAGCTCGCCCTGGGTCTTCAGCTCGGCGAACTGCGCCTCGTCGTTGGCGTCGGCGATGGACCCCGGGCGCAGGCCGTCGCCGAGCGAGAACGAGACGTCGTAGGCGCGCATGATCTCGCAGATCTCGCGGAAGCGCGTGTAGGTGAAGTTCTCCTCGTGGTGGGCGAGGCACCACTTGGCCATGATGGACCCGCCGCGGGACACGATGCCGGTGATCCGGCGGGCGGTCATCGGGACGTAGCGCAGCAGCACCCCGGCGTGCACCGTGAAGTAGTCGACCCCCTGCTCGGCCTGCTCGATCAGGGTGTCGCGGTAGATCTCCCACGTCAGGTCTTCCGGCCGGCCGCCGACCTTCTCGAGGGCCTGGTAGATGGGCACGGTGCCGATGGGCACCGGCGAGTTGCGGACGATCCACTCGCGGGTCTCGTGGATGTCGGGGCCGGTGGACAGGTCCATCACCGTGTCCGCCCCCCACAGGGTTGCCCAGCGCAGCTTCTCGACCTCCTCGTCGATGGACGACGACACCGCCGAGTTGCCGATGTTGGCGTTGATCTTCACGAGGAAGTTGCGGCCGATGGCCATCGGCTCGAGCTCGGGGTGGTTGATGTTGGCGGGGATGATGGCGCGGCCCCGGGCCACCTCGTCGCGCACGAACTCGGGGTCGAAGCCCTCGCGCAGGGCCACGAACTCCATCTCCTCGGTGATCGCGCCGCGGCGGGCGTGGTGGAGCTGGGTGACCCCGGCCGTCCCCCGTCGGGGGCGGCGGCCCGCGCCGGGCAGCCCCGCCGCCGCGGGCGCGGCCGCATCCGGCCGCGCCTCGACGCCGCCGCGGGCGGTGATCCACGCCTCGCGCAGCGGCGGCAGGCCGCGCCGCACGTCGCCGCCCCGGGGGCCGCTGGTGTCGTAGACCCGCAGGGGCGGCTCGCCGCCCGAGAGGGTGATCTCCCGCATCGGCACGCGGACCCGGTCTCCATCGACCAGGACCTGACGCGAGTTGGGATACGCGTCCTCGTACCGGACTGACGGTGTCGTCGGGAGGGTGGTTTTCTGCGCCATGCGCCGACTATAGCACGCGAAACCGCCCGCCGCCGCGCCGCTCGGGAACCGGAAACCGCCGGACCGCCGTAGTACAATTCAGAGCCGCCGCGCCGCCCGATTCGCGAGCCCGCGCCGGGCGTCCGCGCCACGGGCGCCGCCTTCCGCGCGAGGTCCGGACCGCCGCCGAGGTCGGCCGGGGCGGCAGCGGAGCCCCGCGAGCCCGCGCCGTGGACCGCGCGGACTCCAGCAGGACTCGTTTGGCGCCGAGCGGAGCCGAAGGGACGATTGGCGGGTCGGGCGCCACCGGCCGGGGCTCCGGACCGAAGGACCGCATGAACCCACTCACCGAACCGACCCTGAGCGCCCGCGAGCGCCCCCTGAGCGAGATCGACCCCGCCATCGCCGCCGTCCTCGCCGACGAGACGACGCGACAGAACAGCGGCCTCGAGCTGATCGCCTCGGAGAACTTCGTCAGCCGGGCCGTGCTCGAGGCGGCCGGCTCGGTGCTCACCAACAAGTACGCCGAGGGGTACCCGGGACGCCGCTACTACGGCGGCTGCGAGCACGTGGACGTCGCCGAGTCGCTGGCCATCGAGCGGGCCCTGGCCCTGTTCGGGGCCGAGCGCGCCAACGTGCAGCCCCACTCGGGCGCCCAGGCCAACATGGCCGCGTACTTCGCCCTGATCGACCCCGGCGACACCGTGCTGGGGATGAACCTCGCGCACGGCGGGCACCTGACGCACGGCCATCCCCTGAACTTCTCGGGCCAGCTCTACGACATCGTGCCCTACGGGGTGCGGCGCGACGACGAGCGCATCGACCACGACGAGCTGGACCGGCTGGCGCGCGAGCGCCGCCCGAAGCTGATCATGGTGGGGGCGAGCGCCTACCCCCGGGTCATCGACTTCGCCCGCATCCGGGCCGTCGCCGACGAGGTCGGGGCCTACGTGGTCACCGACATGGCCCACATCGCGGGCCTCGTGGCGGCGGGGCTGCACCCGAGCCCCGTCCCCCACTCGGACATCGTGACCACGACCACCCACAAGACCCTGCGGGGCCCCCGCGGCGGCCTCGTGCTGTGCCGCGAGGAGCACGCGAAGGCGGTGAACCGGGCCCTCTTCCCCGGGGTGCAGGGCGGCCCCCTCATGCACGTCGTCGCGGCCAAGGCGGTGTGCTTCCGGGAGGCGGCGGAGCCCGCGTTCCGCGAGTACCAGCAGCAGATCGTCCGGAACGCCGCCCGCCTCGGCGCCGGCCTGCGGGAGGCCGGCTTCCGCCTCGTGAGCGGCGGCACCGACAACCACCTCGTGCTCGTCGACGTGTTCTCGCGCGGCATCACCGGCAAGGTCGCCGAGGCGGCGCTCGAGCGGGCCGGCATCACCGTCAACAAGAACGCGATCCCGTTCGACGAGAACCCGCCGATGGTGGCCAGCGGCATCCGCATCGGGACCCCCGCGGTGACCACGCGGGGCATGGCGGAGCCCGAGATGGACGAGATCGCCGGCTGGATCAGCCGGGTGCTCGCGGCGCCCGAGTCGGACGCGGTGGCGGCCGAGGTGCGGTCGCGGGTCGAAGCCCTGTGCCGGAAGTTCCCCCTGTACCCGGACTAGACGACGAGACGGCGCGGCGGGGCGACGATCCCGGCCCGACCGGCCCGGGGCCCGGCCCCGCCCCCGCGCGGAGCTCCCTGGTCGACGACGTCGAGGCGGCGTTCACCGGCGACGGCGCCCTCGCGGCGGCCCTGCCGTCGTTCGAGCCCCGCGACGGCCAGCGGGAGATGGCGGCGGCGGCGGCCGGGATCTTCGAGGACGGCGGGACCCTGCTGGCGGAAGCCGGCACCGGCACCGGAAAGACCCTCGCCTACCTGGTGCCGGCGATCCTGAGCGGCCAGCGGGTGCTCGTCTCCACCGGCACGAAGCAGCTCCAGGACCAGATATTCGACAAGGACCTCCCGGCGCTGCGGGAGGCCCTGGGCGTCGAGTTCACCGCCACCTACATGAAGGGCCGGGGGAACTACCTCTGCCTGCACCGCTTCGAGGCGCTGCGGGACGGCGACCCCCTCGGCCTCGCCCCGGACCGCGGCCACGTGGACGCCATCGCGGCGTGGGCCGCGCGCACCGCGACCGGCGACCGCGCGGAGCTCGAGGACCTGCCGGAGGACCTGCCGTTCTGGAGCGAGATATCGGCCGCCTCGGAGACCTGCATCGGCACCGAGTGCCCGCAGCACGCCGACTGCTTCATCACCCGGATGCGGCAGCGGGCGGCGGAGTCGGATCTCGTCATCGTGAACCACCACCTGCTGTGCGCCGACGCGGCGGTGCGCCAGTCGGCCTACGGCGAGGTCATCCCCTCGTACGCCTACGCGGTGATCGACGAGGCCCACCAGCTCGAGGACGTGGCCACGCAGTACTTCGGCGTCTCCGTGAGCAACTACCGGCTGGAGCGGCTGGTCGGCGACGGCCGGCGCTGGACGGGCCGCGACCTGGAGGAGGACGCGGAGGCCGCCCAGACCCTGTTCCGGGCGCTGAACGAGATCGACCAGCGGGCGGCGCTGTTCTTCGCGGCGGTCCGGCTGCATCGGGCGCTGGCCGACCGCACCCGCCTGGATGCCGACGTGCTCGAGCCGGCGGCCGAGCCGGGGCGGCGGCTCGCGAGCGCGGCGCGGGGGCTGGAGGCGGCGGTCGAGTCGTTCCCCAACGCCACCGAGGACCTGCGCGCGCTGGGGCGCCGCGCCCGCGAGGCGGCCGACGACGTCGACCTGCTGCTCGACGCCGACGACGACCGCCTGGTGTACTTCCTCGAGCGCCGGGGCCGCGGCACGTTCCTGCGGGCGGCCCCCATCGACGTGTCGTCGATCGTCCGCGAGCTGCTCCTCGAACGCCTGCAGGGCACCATCCTGACGTCGGCGACCCTCGCCGTGGACGGCGCGTTCGACTACCAGCGGTCGCGCCTCGGGATCCGCGAGGCGGTCGAGCTGCGCCTGCCGTCGGAGTTCGACTACGCGGCCCAGACCGTGCTGTACCTGCCCCGGGAGATGCCCGAGCCGCGGTCGCCGGCGTTCGCCCGCGGCGCCGCCCTGCAGGTCCGGGCCCTCCTCGACGCCACCGAGGGCCGGGCCTTCGTGCTGTTCACCAGCTACGCCAACATGCGCGAGGTGCACCGGCTGATCGCGCCGGGCTGCCGCTGGCCCCTGCTCGTCCAGGGGGACGCGCCCCGCCCGGTGCTTCTGCGCCGCTTCCGCGCGACCCCGAACGCGGTGCTCCTGGCCACCTCGAGCTTCTGGCAGGGGGTGGACGTGGCCGGCGACGCCCTGAGCTGCGTCATCATCGACAAGCTGCCGTTCGCGCCGCCCGGCGACCCCGTCACGGCGGCGCGGATGGAGTCGATCGCCCGGAACGGGGGCAGCCCGTTCGACGAGTACCAGGTGCCGCTGGCCGTCCTCGCCCTCCTGCAGGGGCTCGGCCGGCTGATACGGCACCGCCGGGACCGCGGCGTGCTGTCGGTGCTCGACCCCCGGCTGCTGAGCAAGGGGTACGGCCGCCGCTTCCTCGCCTCGCTGCCCCCCACGCCGATCGTGCGCGACCTGGACCGGGTCAGGGCGTTCATGGCCCGGCCGGAGGGTGTAAACTCGGGGTAGGGTGCCAGCTCGCAGAGAAGCGCGGCCGGAGGGAGGCGCCGTCGTGCGCCTCGCGGCGGTCCTCGGGGCGGCGGTGTGCCTGGCCCATCCGGTCGCGTACGCCCAATCGACGGGCTCGGTGCACGGCCGCGTCACCACCACCGACGGCCAACCCGTGGCCGGGGCCACGGTGACCGTGGTCTCGCTGGAGACCGAGGAGGCTGGCGTCGAGACCGTCACGGACGCCGACGGCCGCTTCCGCGACGTCGACCTCGCCCCCGGGCAGTACAGCGTCAGCGCCGGCAAGACCGAGCTCGGCGACCAGATCTTCCGCGTGCTCGTGCACCCCGCCGGCTCCGTCGACGTGCGCTTCGTCCTCGAGGCGGGGCGCACCGCGGCCACCTGGCTGCGCGCGCTGCAGGACGACCAGGCCGCGGCCGCCGCGTTCGCGGCCGGGGTCCGGGCCAACCGGGAGGGGAACTACGAGGACGCCATCGCGCAGTTCGAGGCGGTGCTCGCGGTCACGCCGACCTGCGTCGACTGCCACTTCAACATCGGGGTGTCGCACAGCCGGCTGAACCGCTACGCCGACGCCGAGGCCGCCTATCGCCAGGCCCTCGCCATCCGGGCCGACTATGCCCCCGCCCACTACGGGCTCGCCGACATCTTCACCCGCCAGAACCGCCCCGAGGCGGCGGCGGCGGCGCGCGGGGAGGCGAACCGCATCGCGGTGCGGCGGCTCGCGGCGGGGCGCGCGGCGGCCCGCGAGACCCTGACCCGCGGCATCGCGATGTGGAACTCGGGCGACGTGGGCGAGGCGCTGCGGCTCTTCCGCGAGGCGTCCGAGACCGACCCCGCGCTGGCCGACCCCCACTACTGGCTGGGGCTCGCGTACGAGGCGAACGGCGACGCGGCGGGCGCGCGGCGCTCGTTCGCCCGCTACGTCGGCGCCGCCCCCGGCGGCGAGCACGCGGCGGTGGCCCGGGAGCGGCTGCGCGCCCTGCGGCGCTAGGAGTCTGCGCCGTAGAAGCGTGCAGACTCCCATCAGGGTTGGTTGAGCGCCCAGCTGAGCCGCAGGCGACGATGGGCGGGGCCCAGGCCAGGGAGACCGCACCGGGAAGGCACGCGGCGCCGGCGCCAGTAGCGTGAGCCGGCAAAGTCCGGGTCAGCCCGCCAGGGTCCTCCCCGACGCGTCGTTCTGCCCGGCCGCGACCACCCGACGAAACCCCGAACATGGACCTGGAAGCCGCCATCTCGGCCAACCTCGCGTCCGTCCGCGCCCGTCTCGACCGCGCGGCGGCGGCGGCGGGACGCAGCCGGGACGAGATCCGCCTGATCGCGGTGTCGAAGACGTTCGGGGTCCCCCACGTCGAGGCCGCCGCCGCGGCCGGGCTGCGCGACCTGGGCGAGAACCGGGTCCAGGAGGCCCTGGAGAAGCAGGCCGCGACGCCGGCGCTGCCCCTCCGCTGGCACCTCGTCGGACACCTGCAGTCGAACAAGGCGCGCAAGGCCGTCGCCTTCGACTGGATCCACTCGGTGGACAGCGCCGCCCTGCTCGCGCGGCTGGACGGGGCCGCGGCCGACGCCGGACGGTCGCCGCAGGTCCTGGCCCAGGTCGACCTCGCGCGGGAGGCGACCAAGCACGGCGCGCGGGTGGACGAGGCGCGCCGCATCGTCGAGGCGGCGGCCGGCTGCCGGGCCGTCCGCCTCCGCGGGCTCATGATCCTGCCGCCCTGGTCGGACGACCCCGAGGCGGCGCGGCCCTGGTTCCGCCGCCTGCGCGCGCTCCGCGACGAGCTGCAGGCCGGCGCCCCCGCCCCGGTCCGCCTCGACGAGCTCTCGATGGGGATGAGCCACGACTTCGAGGCCGCCATCGAGGAGGGCGCCACCATGATCCGGGTCGGCACCGCCATCTTCGGCCGGCGCGCGCCCCGCGCCCGCGGCTGACGACGGGAACTTTGCCGAGCCCGGCCGCCGGATTCCTAATCCAGCGCCCTCGCCACACGAAAACCCACGTAGTTGGACGAGAACCCGCCGAGGCTATATTCGCGGTAGGTGGAGCTCAGCGACGTCTGACCTTCGCTCCAGGCACCGCCACGCTGCACACGGCGATCACAGTCCCCTCCGCTCGTCCAGGCTCGACCGTCAGCGGGCGCGCCCCGGTAGTCGTCGTGCCAGCAGTCCTCCACCCACTCCGTCGCGTTGCCGGCCACGTCGAAGAAACCGAACCCGTTCGCACGGAACGTCCCCACCACAGCCGTGAACACCCGGCCGTCGTTGCACGGCTGGGTGAACGTCCAGTCCTCGAAGCGTCGCCCCGCCGCCAGGTCGGCCCCGTTGGCGTTGCTGCACTGTTCCGTCGAATCCCTGCCCCAGTACCAGCGCGTCGTCGTGCCCCCGCGAGCCGCATACTCCCACTCCGCCTCGCTCGGCAGCCGGTAGCTCGCCCCCGTCTCGCGGCTCAGCCAACGCACGTACGCCCGCGCATCGTCCCAGGACACGCAGACCACAGGGTGCCCGTCCGTCTGCGGATACCCCGGGGACCGCCAGTCGGTCCCCGGCCCCCTGTCGACCCCATAGCCGAAGCACGAATCCGGATCTCGCCCCGTTGCCGCCGCGAACGCCGCATACTCCGCCCGCGTCACCTCGTACCGCCCCAGCGCGAACCGCTCCACCCGCACTCGATGCCGTGGCAGCTCCTCCTCCCACGGCCACCCTTCCGGCGAGCCCATCTGGAACTCGCCGGCCGGAACAACCACCATCTCCGGACACGACGGGCAGTCACGGAACACGTCACCTGGGCGACGCCGGCGCGGCGGGTCCGCCGACGGCCGGGACACGTTGCCCGGCCGCCGCAGCGCCGCCAGGCGGTTCCGGGCCAGCCGCGAGAACGTCCCGTTCGCGAACAGCTCCAGATACGCCTCGAAGTCCGCCGGATCCGTGCTCGCCCTGATCGTTTCCCAGAACACCGTCTCCTGCCGCAGCGACGCCGCCGCATTACCCGGAGCAGCGGCCGCCCCGCCCGTCGCGCCGCCGGCGGTCAGCGCCGGCCGAAACACGAAGTCCGACAACAGATCGTTGTACACCGCCGGCCATTGCTCCTCGGCCGACGCCTCCACTACCTCCCGACGGACCTGCATGAACAACGCCGACGCCGCCAGCCCGGGCTCACGCAGCGCCTCGACCAACTTCGACGTGAACAACCCGTTCGACGTCCCCGGGCCGTCGGACGCCACCTCCCCCGCCCCCGCCGCATACGCGATCAACGTGCCCCGAGCCTCCATCGGAGCCAGGCCCGTTCCGCCCCGCACACCCCGGTAGGGATTGTTCCGGCACGCATCGAAGACCAGCATCGCCACCTGCGCCGGACGCAGCATCTCCTGCACGTCCGATGCGCTCACCGCGTCGAAGCGCAGCGCCGCCGACGTCTGCCCCGCGTAGTCGGTCGGCATCAAGTAGTTGGCCCCGTCCACCTGCACGCCGTGGCCCGCGAAGTAGAACAGCGCCACGTCGTCGCCCCGCAGAGACCCCGCGAACGACGACAGCGCCGACGTCAGCCGCGCCCGGTTCGCGTTCTCCACCCGCGTCACCGCGAAGCCCACCTCGCCCAGCGCCGACGCCACCGCGCGGGCGTCGTTGACCGCGTTACGCAGCACCGACTGCTCCGTGTACGCGTCGTTGCCCACCACCAGCGCCAAACGACGGCCCGACGGCCCCTGCCCCGACGCCGTCGGCACCGCGACAAGCAGGACAGCCAGCGCCACGGCCCCACACCAGCCGTGTGCCAAACCCCTCCGTGCCGCGGCCGCCGCCAGCCCCACGAGACGCGCCGCCGGCCGTGTCCCTGTCGCGACCATGCGTTGCCCTCCAATCTCGGCCGCAGGCTAGACCTACCCTTGCCCCGTAACTTTTCGCTGGACTTCATGAAGCCACCTCGCTACGGTGGCGGGCATGGAGATTCAGAGACAGGTTGGACGCAGCCTGCGGGGCGACCTCACCCGCTTGCGCGAGGTGCTGGACGGGGCGATGGCGCAGGGCGTTCACGGGCTCGGGCAGGTCGCCGACCGCGTCTGTGAAGCGTTCGATTTCCGCGATGGACGCGGCCGGTGGCAGCGCGCGAGCTGCTCGGCGGCGTTGGCCGACCTCGAGGCGGCGGGCCACGTTTCTCTGCCGCGGGACCGGCCGTCCCGCGGCGGTGCGCGGGGGCCGCGTGTGTTTCCGCAGCCGGTGGCTCCGGCGGTTGACGTGCCGGCCACGGTCGGCGAGGTCCGGGACTTGGCGCTGGTGTGGGTGGAAACCGACGAGCAACGCCGAATCTGGAACACGCTGATGGCGCATGAGCACCCGCGCGGCGCCGGACCGTTTGTCGGCCCTCAACTGCGTTATCTGGTAGGCTCGGCGCATGGTTGGCTGGGCGGGGTGGGGTTCGCCGCGAGTGCGCGGCGCCTGCGAGACCGCGACGCCTGGATCGGCTGGGACGACGCGCGCAGACGCGCCCACCTGCACCGGGTGCTGGGCCTGTGCCGGTTGCTGGTGCGCCCCGGCGTCGCGTGCCGCAATCTGGCCTCTCACGTGTTGGGCCGGGCCGCCCGGGCGGTCGGTGACGACTGCGAGCGCCTCTACGGCTATCGGCCCTGGCTGCTGGAGACGTTCGTCGACGAGACCGCACAGACGGGGGCGAGCCTTCGGGCGGCGAACTGGGTCCGCGTGGGTGCGACCTGCGGGCGCGGGCGCCAGGACCGGACGCACGCGGCATCGGAAACGCGCAAGGGCGTGTACCTGTATGTGTTGGCGCCGGCGTGGCGCGACACCCTCCAGGCGCCCGCGCCGGGCGTGGCGCCGCTCGGGGTCGGCGACGGGCTCGACGCGGCGTCCTGGGCGGACCACGAGTTCGGCGGGGCGCGGCTGGGGGACGCGCGGCTGAGCGCGCGCCTGGTGTTGAGCGCCCATCTGCTGGGAGAGTCTCCGCAGCGCGCCATGCCCGGCGCCGCGAACGGTACGAGAGCATCGGTGAAGGGACATTACCGGCTGATCGACCAGCCCGCCGAGAGCGCGGTGACGGTCGAGAACATTCTCGCCCCCCATCGCGAGCGCACGCTGCGGCGGATGCGGGCGCATGACACGGTGCTGTGCATCCAGGACGGCACCCGCCTGAACTTCACCCGGCGGAGCGGGACCGAGGGGCTGGGGGTCATCGGCTCGAATCAGACCGGCGCCGTGGCGCGCGGCCTGGACCTGCAGACGACCTTGGCGGTCAATACGGACGGGGTGGCTTTGGGCGTCCTGCGCGCCGCGTTCGACGCGCCCGAGCCCCCGGCTCCGGAGGAGAAAGGCCGGCCGAAGCCGCGCAAGGAGCGGAAGTCGTTCCGTTGGGTGGAGGGGCTGCGCGACTGCGCGGAGGCGGCCGGGCGGTTGGGTGAGGAGACCCGGGTCGTGTGCACGATGGACCGCGAGGCCGACTTCCTCGACCTGTTCGTCGAGCGCCGGGCGCACGCCCCGCAGGTCGACCTGCTGGTGCGGGCGAAGGTCGACCGCGTCCTCGGCCGGGAGAAGACGGCCGACGGGCACGTGGTCTCGCGCCGTCTGTTCGACGAGGTGCGCAACGCGCCGGCCCGCGGCGCCGCCACGGTCGAGGTGGGACGGCTGAGCGCGCGGGTGAAGGCCAGCAAACAGCCCGCCAAGGACGGCCGGGCGAAGCGCGACGCCGAGTTGACCCTGCGCTACCAGCCGGTGACGTTGCCGTGTCCCGGCGCCGAGCCGGTCGAGCTGTTCGTCGTCCATGCGCGCGAGGAACAGCCGCCGCCCGCGGTCAAGCCGCTGGAGTGGTTCCTGCTGACCACGATGCGGGTGACCAGCGCCGATGACGCCACGCGCATTCTGAGCTGGTACGCCCTGCGCTGGCGCATCGAAGAGTACTTCCGGGTCCTCAAGTCCGGCTGCAAGGTGGAGGAGTTGCAGCACCACACGGCGGAGCGTCTCGAGCGGGCCATCGCCATCAAGATGGTCGTGGGGTGGCGAATCCAGTTGATGGTCCAGCTCGGGCGCGAGACCCCCGACCTGCCGCCGGACTCGCTGTTTTCCGACAGCGAGTTGCGCGTGCTCGCGGTCTTCGCCCGCTCCCGCAACCTGCCGGCGCCGACGCCCCTTGGTGAAGCCGTCGGTCTGGTGGCCCGCCTCGGCGGCTGGCTCGGGCGCAAGCGCGACCCGCCCGGCGCGCAGCTCCTGTGGCATGGCTACACCCAGCTCGTCGCCATGACCTTCGCGTTCGAACTGCGGGACGAATTCGGATGACCTTGCACGCATTTACGAAGTCCAGCCGGCGAGATCCGGGGCAAGGGCAGGGCTAGACCGCCTCCCCACCGCTTCGCGCCTCCAAACTTGGGTGGGATCCGGTTGACCGATCATCGGCCGTCGCGCGCCGGTCGGAGCCCACGATGCGCCGAGTTGCAGATCGAACCAAGAGGTGCGAGGCTGAGGGTCGTGACGGCGGCGGAGTTCAACCGGCGCGCCCGGCGCTACGCGAGGAGCAACGGCCTCGATTACCGCTTCGAGCCGGCGCGCGGAAAGGGCAGCCACGGGCGTCTGTGGATCGGTGACCGCTTCACCACGGTGCGACACGGTGAGCTCAAGCCGGGGACGCTCCGCAACATGCTGAGACAACTGGGGATCGCGAAGGAGAGCTTCTGATGCGATACACGTATCCGTGCATCTTGACGCCGGATGACGGAGGGATCTCGATCAGCTTTCCCGACGTGCCCGAGGCGCTGACCTGCGGCGAGGACCGAACGGAGGCGTTGGCGATGGCGCAGGATGCGCTGGCCACAGCGCTGGCCGGATACGTCCACGAACGCCGGGACGTCCCGGCGCCGAGCCCGGCCGGCGGCGGACAGGAGCTGATCCCGGTGCCCCCCGTCACCGCCGCCAAGCTGGCCCTCTATGCGGCGATGCGCGCCCAGGAGGTCACCAACGTCGAGCTCGCCAGGCGCCTCGACGTCAGCGAGGCCGCGATCCGGAAGCTCCTGAACCCCGACCACCGTTCCCACATCGGTCAGGTCGAGAGGGCCCTGCGTGCGGTGGGTCGCGCGCTGGTAGTCGAAGATCGGGTCGCCTGACCGTCTCGCCGCGCACCGCTGTGCCGGCCGGCCGGAGCCGCCGGCGGAGCGACGGTGCAGGGACGAAGCCGTGCAGCTCGTCTGCGGATTCTCACGGCACGGCCATGAACAGGCGGTCCCAGCGCGTGCGGGTGAAGAAGTGGGCGGCGCCCGAGCCGAGCCGGCGCAGGGTGGCGCCGACGCCGACGTCGGCGTAGTACTCGCTCCCGGCCTCGTAGGACCAGTAGAGCATGAACGCCCGGCCCTTGACGTACTCGGCCGGCAGCGGGCCCCAGTAGCGGCTGTCCTCGGAGTCGCCGCGGTTGTCGCCCATCATGAAGAGGTGGCCCTCGGGGATGGCGGTCGGCCCGAAGGTGCCGCGGATGTCGAGCGGGAGCCGGCCGTCGGGCCGCATCAGCTCGAGCCACGGCTCGTCGACGGCGTTCCCGTCGATGAACACCCGCCCCTGCCGCCCCTCGATGGTCTCGCCGGGAAGGCCGATGACCCGCTTGATGAAATCGCGCTCGGGGTCCTCGGGGAACTTGAAGACGAGGACGTCGCCGCGCTCGACGTCGCCCATGGGCAGGAGCGCCCGCTCGAGCCCGGTCGCGGACGGCGCATAGACGAACTTGTTCACGAGCAGGTGGTCGCCGATGAGCAGGTTCTCCTCCATCGATCCCGTCGGGATCTTGAAGGCCTGCACCACCCACGTGCGCACGAACAGGGCGAGGATGACGGCGATGACGATTGACTCGAAGTACTCGCGCGCCGTCGACTTCCTGAACGTCGTCTCTCCAGCCATGACCCCTCGCCCCGAAATCGCCGCCGGCGGCGTCATCGTCCGCCAGTCAATCCGTACGCCCACGGCCGCCGTCAACCGCGCGCAGATCTCGCCCGGAAACCGCCGGCGGCGGCCCCGCCCTCCGCCCAACCGACCTGGCAGCCGCACCCTCCACGGCGCACCGGGCTACTCCGTGTCCACCGTCAGCACCGCGAGGAACGCCTCCTGCGGAATCTCCACCCGGCCCACCCGCTTCATGCGGCGCTTGCCCTCCTTCTGCTTCTCGAGGAGCTTGCGCTTCCGGGTGATGTCGCCACCGTAGCACTTCGCGAGCACGTTCTTGCGGAGGGCCCTGACGGACTCACGGGCAATGATACGCCCCCCCACCGTGGCCTGTATCGCCACCTCGAACATCTGCCGCGGGATGAGCTTGCGCAGCTTGACGGCGAGGGCCCGGCCCCGCGCGTACGCCGACTCCTTGTGCACGATGACCGACAGGGCGTCGACGGGGTCGCCGTTCACCATGAGATCGAGCTTGACGAGGGGCGACGTCCAGTAGCCGGTGACGTGGTAGTCGAGGGACGCGTAGCCCCGCGACAGGGTCTTCAGCCGGTCGTAGAAGTCGAGCACGACCTCGTTGAAGGGCAGCTCGTAGGTGATCATGACCCGGTTCGAGGCGATGTACTCGAGCCCCTTCTGCACCCCGCGCTTCTCCTGGCAGAGCTGCAGGATGCCCCCGACGTGGTCGGACGGGGTCAGGATCATCGCGGTGATGACGGGCTCCTCGAGGGCCGCGATGCTCCCGGGGTCGGGCAGCTTGGCGGGGCTGTCGACCTCGAGCGTCTCGCCGGCGGTGGTGGTGACCCGGTAGAGGACCCCGGGGGCGGTGGTCACGAGGTCCATGTCGAACTCGCGCTCGAGCCGCTCCTGGATGATCTCGAGGTGCAGCAGGCCGAGGAAGCCGCACCGGAACCCGAAGCCGAGCGCGTTCGAGGTCTCGGGCTCGAAGAAGAACGACGCGTCGTTCAGGCGCAGCTTCTCGAGGGCCTCGCGCAGGTCGGCGTACTGGTGCCCCTCGACGGGATAGAGCCCCGCGAACACCATCGGCTTCATCTCCGTGAAGCCGGCGCACGCCTCGGCCGTCGGCCGGGCCGCCTCGGTCAGGGTGTCGCCTATCTGGGCGTCGCTGACGGTCTTGATGCCGGCGATGACGAAGCCGACCTCGCCCGCCCCGAGCTGCCGGACCTCGAGCGGCTTGGGCGAGAACACCCCGACCTGCTCGACCTCGTAATCCTGCCCCCGGGCCATCAGGCGGACCTTCATCTTCGGCCGGATGATCCCGTCGACGACGCGGATGAGCACGATGACCCCGCGGTAGGCGTCGTACCAGGAATCGAAGATGAGCGCCTTGAGGGGCGCGCCGCGGTCTCCGGCCGGCGCGGGCACCCGCGCGACCACCGCGTCGAGCACGGCCCGGGCCCCCGAGCCCTCCTTGGCGCTGGCGAGAATGGCGTCGGCGGCGTCGAGGCCGACGATGTCCTCGATCTGCCGGGTCGTCTCCTCGGGCTGCGCCCCCGGCAGGTCGATCTTGTTCACGACCGGCAGGATCTCGAGGTCCTGGTCGACGGCGAGATAGGCGTTGGCGACGGTCTGGGCCTCGACCCCCTGGGAGGCGTCGACGAGCAGCACCGCCCCCTCGCACGCGGTCAGGGCCCGCGTCACCTCGTACGAGAAGTCGACGTGCCCCGGCGTGTCGATGAGGTTGAGGACGTGGGGAACCCCGCCCTCGGGCGTGTAGCTCAGCCGGACCGAGTGGGCCTTGATGGTGATGCCCCGCTCGCGCTCGAGGTCCATCGAGTCGAGCACCTGGGCCTCCATCTCGCGCGGGCGCAGGGCGCCGGTGAGCTCGAGGAACCGGTCCGCGAGCGTCGACTTGCCGTGATCGATGTGCGCAATGATGGAGAAATTGCGGATGCGGCGCTGATCCATGGACGGACGGTCATTATAGTCCGACGCGTCGGCGCGCCCTGCGGGCGCGTTGGGAGTCTCGCTGGCGCGAGACTCCTGCGCGGCTGCGCACCCCGCGGGCGCGTTGGGAGTTTCGCTGGCGCGAGACTCCTGCGCGTCTGCGCGCCCCGCGGGCGCGTCGGGGTTCGCTGAGCGACGCTCCCGCGGAGCAGGCTCCCGGCCCGGAAGGCGTCGGTTGTGACTCGATATCCCGTCCGTCCGGCCCGGGGCGTCGGCGCCTCCGGCGGGGAGTCGGCGCCGCCGCGGCGCGGGCGGCTACGGCGCAGGCGCCCGCCGCTCGGCCAGCGGCACGAACGGCTGCGGGTGCTCGGGTCCCACGTACTCCGCACGGGGCCGGATGAGGCGGTTGTTCTCGTACTGCTCGAGGACGTGCGCGGTCCAGCCCGCGACGCGGCTCGCCACGAAGATGGGCGTGAAGAGCTCGATCCCGATGCCGAGCACGTGGTAGGTCGACGCGGAGTAGAAGTCCACGTTGGCGTCGATGCCCGTCTCGTCCTTCATCACCCTCTCGATGACCTGCGACATCGCGAACCAGCGGGGCCGGCCCGCCTGCTCGCCGAGGTCGCGCGACATCCGGCGAAGGTGGGTGGCGCGGGGGTCCTCGGTGCGGTACACCCGGTGCCCGAAGCCGGGCACGCGGCGCCTGGCGGCGAGCATGCCGCGGATGGTGTCCTCGACCCGCCGGTCGTCCGCGTCGTCGCCGATGGCCAGCAGCATCCGCATGACGGCGGCGTTGGCCCCGCCGTGCAGGGGCCCCTTCAGCGCCGCCACCCCCGCCACGACCGTCGAGTGCAGGTCGGTGAGGGTCGCCGCCGCGACCCGCGCCGCGAACGTCGACGCGTTCAGCTCGTGGTCGGCGTGGAGTATCAGCCCCACGTCGAACGCGCGGGCGGCAAGGGCGGACGGACGCTCGCCGGTCAGCAGGTAGAGGAAGCTGGCGGCGTGCCCCAGCACCGGGTCGGGGGCCAGCGGCGCGCCCCCCGCCGCGAGCCGGCCCAGCGTCGCGACCAGGGTGCCGGTCTGGGCGGTCAACCGCACCGCCTTGCGCCGCGACGCGGCGGCCGAGTCGTCGCCGGCGTCCGGATCGTGGTGGGCCAGCGCCGACACCCCCGTGCGCACCGCGTCCATCAGGTTCCCCGGGGGCAGCGACCGCAGCAGGCGGATGACGGGCTCGGGGAGGCCGCGGTGCCGGGCCAGCTCGGTCTGCAGGTCGCCGAGCTCGGCCCGGGTCGGCAGCCGGCCGCGCCACAGCAGGTGGCACACCTCCTCGAAGGTGGCGTGCCGGGCCAGATCGTGGATGTCGTGCCCGTGGTACGCGAGGACGCCGCGCTGCCCGTCGAGATAGCAGATTCGCGAGGTCGACGCGACGACCTCGTCGAGCCCCGCCGTCGACCGTGTGCCCATCGGTCCGGAAGAATAGTGCTCCGGGCCGCGAACCGCAACCGCCCCGCCGGCGCCGGCGGGCCCGGGGCGGAAGCGGCACGGGCGACGAGCCGGGCGCCGCCGGCCCACCGCGCGCCGGCCGCGCTCCCGCCGCGGGCGTCTGTATGATCGAAGCATGGAACCCGAGCGGCTTCGTTCACTCCTGGAACAGGTCCGCACCGGCGCCCTCGGCGTCGAGGATGCACAGGCGGAGGTGACCGCCTCGATGCGGCGCGCACCGTTCGAGGACCTCGGGTTCGCCCGCGTCGACCACCACCGGGCGATCCGCCAGGGCTTTCCCGAGGTCGTCTTCGGCGCCGGCAAGACGCCCGGCCAGGTGGCGGAGATCGCGGCCCGGATCGTCGGGGCGGACCAGACCCTGCTGGTGACGCGGACCGACTCGGCCGCGTTCGACGCCGTGCGGGCGCGCGTGCCCGACGCGGTCTTCCACGCCGAGGCGGGCGTCATCAGCCGCACCCGGGACGGAGAGGCCGGGCGCGGCGCGATCCTCGTGGTCTCCGGGGGCACCGCCGACCAGCGGGTCGCCGAGGAGGCGGCGGTCACCGCCGCGGTCATGGGCAACCGCGTCGACCGGCTCTACGACGTCGGGGTGGCCGGCCTCCACCGGCTGCTCTCGGAGCGGGCGCGCCTCGAGCGGGCCCGGGTCATCGTGGTGGTCGCGGGCATGGAGGGAGCGCTGGCGAGCGTGGTGGGGGGGCTGGTCGCGGTCCCCGTCATCGCCGTACCCACGAGCGTGGGCTACGGGGCTGGCGCCGGGGGCGTCGCGGCCCTGCTCACGATGCTGAACAGCTGCGCGTCGGGGGTTGCCGTGGTCAACATCGACAACGGCTACGGGGCCGCCGCCATGGCCAGCCTGATCAACCGGATCGGGACGGCGGGGCCGGCGATGGAGCCGGCGTCCGGCGCTTGAGCGCATCGTGGCCCTGTGATACTTTGGTTTGTTCCGAAGCTTGCGCTCCGGCCCCCTCGGGCGTCGTGTCGCGGCCGCTCGGAAGCCCGGGGTCTGCGCCCTGGAACGGCGCGGACTGCCGGAGGGTCGGGCGCCAAGCGCAGGCCGCAGCGCGACCTCGCGGTCGCGTTCGGCGACGTTGGCGGGCCGGGCCGACGCCCCGCCGGACCCCGGCGGGGTCGGTGTCCGTACAGCACCAGCGCCGTTACCGCGATGCACGCAGGAACCCAGACGACCCTCGAGTTCGACCGCGTGGTCGAGGTGGTCGCCAGTCATGCCCTGACTCCGCTGGGAGCCGACGCGCTCGCGCAGATGCGGCCCCTCACCGACCCGCGCGCCGTCCAGGCCGCCCTCGCCCACACCACCGAGGGCGTTCGCTTTCTCGCCGCCAACGAAGGCGGCCTCCCCCTCGAGGCCCCGAGCGACCTCGCGGCGATTCTCTCGCGGCTCGCGATCGAGGCGCATCCCCTTTCGCCCATCGACCTGCGGAAGCTGGCCGACTTCCTGCAGTCGCTCGAACGCTCGTGCCAGGTCGTCCGCACCGCCGGCGGCGGGCCCTATCCGGCGCTGACCGCGATCGCGAACGGCAGCGCCGCCTGGACGCGGGAGTGCGAGGACGTCGCCCGGAAGATCGACGGCGCCGGCGAGGTCGTCGACGACGCGAGCCCCGAGCTGAAGACGATCCGCGGCCGCCTGCGGAAGCAGCGCAACCGGCTGCGGGGGAACCTCGAGTCGTTCCTGCGGGGCCGCGAGACGGTCAGGTACCTCCAGGAACGGGTCGTCACCGAGCGCAACGGACGGTTCGTGCTGGTCGTCCGCTCCGAGCACCGTACCGCCATCCCGGGCATCGTGCACGGCAGCTCGACGAGCGGGGCCAGCCTGTTCCTCGAGCCCCTCAGCACCGTGGACCTCAACAACGAGATCGTCGCCCTCGAGCAGCACGAGGAGGACGAGGTCCGGCGGGTGCTGACGTCGCTCTCCTCGGCGTTCCGGCGGCGGGCCGCGGACCTGCGCCGGACCCTGACGGCGGCGACGGATCTCGACGTGGTGCAGGCGCGCGCCGCGTTCGCCGCCACCGTCGGCGCGGTGGAGCCGACGCTGGCCGCCGACGAGACGTTCGAGCTGCGGGCGGCGCGGCATCCCCTGCTGATGAGCGCGGTGACGAGCCGGCTCGAGAGCCCCCCGCGGGCGGACGCGCCCGACGAGGCGGTGCCCGTCGACATCGTGATGCGGCCGCCCGACCGCGCGCTGATCGTCACCGGTCCGAACACCGGCGGCAAGACCGTCGCCCTTAAGACGGCGGGGCTGCTCGCCCTCATGGCCCAGGCCGGCCTGCACGTGCCCGCGGCCGAGGGATCCGTGCTTCCGGTCTTCCGATCGGTGTTCGCGGACATCGGGGACGAGCAGTCGATCGCCGCCAACCTGAGCACGTTCTCCGGGCACCTGAGCAACATCGTGGCGATGGACCGCCGGCTCGCCCTCCCGGGCCTGATCCTGCTCGACGAGGTCGGCGCCGGCACCGATCCGGTGGAGGGCGGGGCCCTCGGGTGCGCGGTGGTCGAGCACTTCCGCGCGCGGGGCGCCCACGTCGTCGCCACGACCCACGACGACGTGCTCAAGTCCTACGGCGCCACCACGGCGGGGGCGGCGGTCGCCGCGTTCGGCTTCGACCCCGAGACGTTCGCGCCGACCTACCGGCTGATCTACGGGTCGGCCGGCCGCAGCCTCGCCCTGGAGATCGCGGGGCGGCTGGGCCTCGCCCCCGAGATCATCGCCGCCGCCGCCGACCGGCGCAGCGCCCGGGAGGCGCAGCTCGCGGAGCACCTCGCCCGCATCGACGCCGACCGCCGCAAGCTCGACGAGCTGCGCGAGCAGCTCGCGGAGCGGGACCGGTCGCTGGCCGCGCGGGACGGCGAAGCGGCCCGTCGCGAGAGGGAGCTCGACGAGCGCGAGGCGGCGGGCCGGAAGCGGCTCGATCAGTCGCTCGGCGAGCGGCTCCGGAGCGCCCGCGACGAGATCGACGCGATCGTGGCCGGCCTCCGCGAGCGGGTCGCGGCGCTCGAGCGGGAAGCCGCGGGCCGGATCGACAACCGCGAACGCGCCCTGTCGACGGGAGACGGCGGGGCCCTGCGGGCGGAAGCGCGGTCGGCCCTCGAGGAGGTCGCCCGGAAGATGGAGGTCCCGCCCGTGGAGGCGCCGCCCGCCCCCGCCGCGCCGTCGCCGGACGTCGAGGTCGGGGCCTGGGTGACGGTGTCGACGCTCGGGGTCGACGGGGCGGTGCGGTCGCTGCACGGCGCGGACGCCGACGTGGAGGTGAACGGCAAGCGCCTGCGCGTCCCCCTCGCCTCGCTGCGGACCGCGAGCGGACGCCCCGAGGCGCCGCGGCGGCCCGACAGCCGGGTCGCCATCCACGTCGCGGAGCCCACGGGCCCGCTCGAGGAGCTGAACGTCATCGGCTGCCGGGTCGAGGAGGCGCTGTCCCGGGTCGAGAAGCACCTCGACCACGCCCTGATGAGCGAGACCCGCACCGTCCGCTTCGTCCACGGACACGGCACGGGGCAGCTGCGGCGCTCGATCACGCGGTTTCTCGACACGCACCCCTGCGTCCGCCGCGTGTCGGCGGCGCCCCCCGAGGACGGCGGCGGCGCCGTCACCATCGCCGAGCTGAAGGAATGAACCGCTGACATGGGCCTGTTCCCCCAGTCGTTCATCGACGACCTGAAGTCGCAGGCGGACATCGTGCAGGTGGTGCAGTCCTACGTCCCCCTGCGCCGGGCGGGGACCGCCTGGGTGGGGCTCTGCCCGTTCCACGCCGAGAAGACCCCCTCGTTCAACGTGCATCCGGACAAGGGCTTCTTCCACTGCTTCGGGTGCGGCGTGGGCGGCGACGTCCTCAAGTTCGTCGAGCTCCAGGAGAGAATGGGCTTCCAGGACGCGGTGCGCCATCTCGCGCAGCGCGTCGGCGTCCGGGTGCCCAAGCCCGCCACCGATCGCGACGCCGCGGCCGAGGCCGAGCGCGAGGCCCTCGTCGGCATCCACGAGACCGCGGCGGCGTTCTTCGCCGCGCGGCTGGCGGAGGCGGGGGGCGAGGCGGCCAGGGACCACCTCGCGGCCCGCGGCATCACCCCGGACACCGCCGACCGGCTGGGGCTGGGATTCGCCCCCCCGGCCCGCGACCGCCTGACCGCGCACCTGCGCGAGCGCGGCTACGCCGACGACCTCCTGGTGCGGAGTGGTCTGGCCGTCTCCCGCGACGGCGAACCGCTCTTCGACCGGTTCCGGAACCGGCTCGTCATTCCCATCGCGCGGGAGAGCGGGACGGTCGTCGCGTTCGGCGCCCGGGCCCTCCGCCCCGACCAGCCGGCGAAGTACCTGAACTCGCCCGAGACCGCCATCTACTCGAAGGGGCGCACCCTGTACGGGCTCCACCTCTCGAAGCGCGCCATCCGGGAGGCAGGGTACGCGGTCCTCGTCGAGGGGTACTTCGATCTCGCGCAGGCGGTCCAGGCCGGGGTCGCCCCCGTCGTCGCCTGCTGCGGCACCGCCCTCGGCGAGCGGCAGGTCCGCCTGCTGAAGCGGTTCGCGCCCAAGGTGATCGTGAGCTTCGACCCCGATCCGGCCGGGGCGGGGGCCGCGTCCCGCTCCGGAGAGCTGCTGCTGGCCCAGGGTCTGCAGGTCAACGTGGCGATGCTCGCCGACGGCGAGGACCCCGACACCTGCATCCGGAGGCACGGGGTCGACCGTTACCGGGAAACGCTGCGCGCCTCGCGGCCGTATCTGGAGTACGTGCTCGACCGCGAGGCGGCGGCCCGGGACCTCAACCGCGGCGACCACCGGCGCGAGTTCCTGACCCGCATGCTCGAGGTGGCGGCGCGCATTCCGGACGCGGCCGAGCGCGACCGGTTCGCCGACAGCCTCGCGCACCGGGCCGGGATGCTCGAGGACGTCGCCCGCCGCGAGATCCGCCGGGCGGCGGTGGCGAGGCGGACGACCGTCGACGAGCGCCGCGTGGCGACGGGGCGGCGCGTGACGCCGGCCGAGAAGGGGCTGATCTGGGCCCTGGCGCGGGACACGGCGGCGGCGATGGAGGCCATCGGCGGGCTCGACGACGACGACGTCGCGGGCCTGGTCACGGAGCCGATTCTCGCGATCGCCCGATCCCTGGCCGGCTGGCCCGGAGACACCGTCTACGACGCCCTCCGGGAACGCCTGAACGCGGAGGAGGCGGACTGGGTGGCGCGGGTGGGGGCGGGCGACCGCCCCCCCGCGGCGGCCGCGGACTGCGGTCACGAGCTCCGGCGTCTGGCCTGCGTGCGCCAGCGGGCCGCGGTCCAGAACGAGATCGACCGCTGCCAGCAGATCGGCACGCCGTCGGCCCTCGCCGAGATCGACGTGCTCTGGCGGAAGAAGCTCGATCTCTCCGCCAGGCTGGAGTCGCTGAGATGACGAGCGTTCCCCCGGGAGCGTACGCCGTCGAGGACGGTGCACTCCGGGGCAGGGTGTGGTTGGGCGGTGAGCGGAGCCGCACGCGACGCTTTCGGGGGCCGGGAGTCTGCGCCGTAGAACGGCGCGCACGCCAGGGTCGGTTGGGCGCCAAGCGGAGCCGAAGGCTGCGATTGGCGGGCCGGGAGGAATGCCTTTGTCGCTAGAAGAGAAGTACGACGAAGTCAGGCAGCTCATCCAGATCGGCAAGGAGAAGGGGTACCTGCTCTACGACGAGGTGAACGAGCTGCTCCCGCCGGACGTCACCACGTCGGACGAGCTCGACGAGCTGTTCACGACGTTCGGCAACGCCGGCATCGAGGTCGTCGACTCCGAGCAGAAGTACCGCGAGGACAAGCTGCTCGACCGCCGCAGCGAAGGCTCGGACATCGAGCTGGACCTGACGCCGAGCGCGATCGACAAGACCAACGACCCGGTGCGCATGTACCTGCGCGAGATGGGCACGGTGCCCCTGCTGACCCGCGAGGGGGAGGTCGAGATTGCCAAGCGCATCGAGCGCGGCAAGCTGTCGATCATCAAGGCGGTCTCGCGAATGCCGGTCGTCGTCCAGCAGGTCATCGACCAGGGCGACCAGATGAAGAGCGGCGAACGCACGATTCGCGAGCTCGTCGTCTTCCACGACGACGAGATGACCGAGGAGAAGCTGCGCCGCCTGTCCCGCACCGTGCTGGATCGGATCGAGCGCATACGGAAGGCCCGTGAGGAGGCCCTGCGGCGCGAGAGCGAGCTCGCCGAGATCTCGAAGCGCGAGAAGAAGAAGTACCGTCGGGGCTACCGGAGCCTGCTGCGGGCCCGGGTCACGCTGTCGCGGCTCGTTCGCGCCCTCGAGTTCACCGAGGGCGTCAAGCGGCGGCTGACGGAGAGCGCGAAGGAAGCGGTGGAAGGCGTGCAGGCGATCCAGGGCGACCTCGCCCACGTCGACCGGCAGTTGAAGGCCAAGACGCCCCGGCGGGACGAGGACCGCCGGCGGCTGACGCGGCGGCAGCGCGAGCTGCGCGCGCAGCTGCGCGGCCGGGCGGAGAAGCTGAAGCAGCCGGTGCCGGAGATCGAGCAGACCCACCGCGCCATCTTCCGGGGGGAGATGCTCGCGGAGATGGCCAAGAAGGAGCTCGTCGAGGCGAACCTGCGGCTGGTGGTCTCGATAGCCAAGAAGTACACGAACCGCGGCCTCCAGTTCCTCGATCTCATCCAGGAGGGCAACATCGGCCTGATGAAGGCCGTCGACAAGTTCGAGTACCGCCGCGGGTACAAGTTCTCGACCTACGCGACGTGGTGGATCCGCCAGGCGATTACCCGCGCCATCGCCGATCAGGCGCGGACCATCCGCATCCCGGTGCACATGATCGAGACGATCAACAAGCTGATCCGCACGTCGCGGGCGCTGGTGCAGG
Source organism: Vicinamibacterales bacterium (assembly GCA_965207675.1). Taxonomy (GTDB): domain Bacteria; phylum Acidobacteriota; class Vicinamibacteria; order Vicinamibacterales; family UBA8438; genus JAJEEA01. The sequence continues at coordinate 338,535 of CBDBMY010000007.1, read as the reverse complement.
AGCTGGGGCGGGAGCCGACCTCGGAGGAGATTGCCGAGCGGATGGACATCCCCGTCGGCAAGGTCCGGAAGGTGCTGAAGATCGCCCAGGAGCCCATCTCGCTCGAGACGCCGATCGGCGAGGAGGAGGACAGCCACCTGGGAGACTTCATCGAGGACCGGCAGGAGGTGTCTCCGGCCGACGCGGTGATCAACCTCAACCTCAAGGAGCAGACCGAGAGCGTGCTGCGGACCCTGACCCCGCGCGAGGAGCGGGTCGTCAAGATGCGTTTCGGCGTGGGCGACGGCAGCGAGCACACGCTGGAGGAGGTCGGCCAGAACTTCGCGGTGACCCGCGAGCGCATACGCCAGATAGAGGCCAAGGCGCTGCGGAAGCTGCGGCATCCGTCGCGCAGCCGGCGGCTGCGCGCGTTCCTCGAGGGCACGTAGGCGGGCACTCTCGCCGACCCCGATCGGGCCCATAGCTCAGCGGTAGAGCCGCCGGCTCATAACCGGTCTGTCCCAGGTTCGAATCCTGGTGGGCCCACCAACCCAAGGAGCAGCTGCGAAACCATGCCCCTCAGCGCGTTGCGGATGTCGCCGGCACGCTCGACGACCGCGCGAGCGGCGTGCCCGCCCCGCCTGCCCGGCGGGGTTTTTTTTACCCGGAACCGCGTCGCCACCCCGGAGGCCTGACCGCCGATGCTGCCCGACCTCGAACGGTTGATCCGCCTGCAACGCCTCGACACCGCCACCGTCGAGACCCGGCGCGCGGTCGCCGACGTCCCCGAACGCCTGGGCGCGCTCGAAGAGCGGTTGCGCGCCAGCCGCACGCGGGCCGAGAACGCCCGGCGGCAGCAGGAGGAGTCGCGCAGAAGCCGGCGGGAGGTCGAGAAGCGCCTCGGCGAGGTTCAGGGCCGGCTGACCCGGTTCAAGGACCAGCTCATGGCCGTCAAGACCAACAAGGAGTACACGGCCATGCAGCACGAGATCGCCACCGCGGAGCAGGAGGTGGCCCGGCTCGAGGACACGATTCTCGAACACATGCTGCAGGCCGACGAGCTGGATGCCGCGGTCGAGGCGGCGGAGCGCGCGGACCGGGAGGAGGTCGCGACCGTCGAGCGGGAGCGCGCCGAGCTCGAGGACGAGCGCGCCGCGATGGAGCGCCGTCTGGGCGGCGCCTCGGACGAGCGGGCACGGCTCACCGAGAGCATCGGGGCCGAGAGCCTTCGGCTCTTCGAGTCGATAGCCGGCCAGCGCGGGGGCCTGGCCGTGGTCGAGGCCAGGAACGGGCACTGCACGGTGTGCAACGTCCGGCTGCGCCCGCAGGTCTTCAATCAGGTCCTCCTGAACACTGAGCTGATTCGTTGCGAGAGCTGCCTGCGCGTCCTGTACCACGATCCGGACCGCCCTCCCGATCCGCCGGCGGAGGAGCCGGCGGCGGAAGGCCCGTCGCGGTAACCGCGGCGCGGCCGGGCTACTCCGCTCGTTGCCGCAGGAAGACGGGCACCTCCATCTCTTGCGCCGACTCTTCAGCCGGGTCGCCGTTCTCCGCGGACACCGGCAAGGGGAGGGTGATGACGGGCCGGCGCCGCAGGGGCGCCTCGCGGGCCGGCTCCTCGCCGGTGGAATCGTCCTTCCAGTCCGCGTACTGCTGCAGGTCGATCGGGGTGTCGGCGGCCGCCCGGTCGTGCTTCGAGGGGGCGGCGTCGACCCCGCCGACCCCGGTCGCGATGACCGTCACCTTGACCTCGTCGTCCGCGTCGTGATCGATGACCACGCCGAAGATGATGTTCGCGTCCTCGTGGGCCGACTCATGGATGATCGAGGTCGCCTCGTGGACCTCCGCCAGCGACAGGTCGTTGCCGCCGGTGATGTTGATGATGACCCCGCGCGACCCCTCGACGGAGGCGTCCTCCAGCAGGGGGCTGGAGATGGCCTGCCTCGCCGCGTCGACGGACTTGCTCTCGCCGTGACCGACGCCGGTGCCCATGACCGCGAGCCCCGCCCCCGACATGATCGCCTTGACGTCGGCGAAGTCGAGGTTGATGAGGCCGGGCTTCAGGATGAGGTCGGAGATGCCCTGGATGGCCTGCCGCAGCACGTCGTCGGCGGTGGCGAAAGCCTCGGGCAGCGTCGTCGAGCGGTCGGTGGTGGTCAGCAACCGCTCGTTGGGGATCGTGATCATGGTGTCGACGCAATCGCGCAGCTCCGCGAGGCCGCGCTCCGCCTGCAGCTGCCGCCGCCGCCCCTCGAACTTGAAGGGCTTGGTGACGACGGCCACCGTCAGCGCGCCCAGCTCGCTCGCGAGGCTGGCGATGACCGGCGCCGCCCCGGTGCCGGTGCCGCCGCCGAGACCGGTGGTCACGAAGACCATGTCGGCCCCGTCGAGGGCCGAGATGATCTGATCGGTGTCCTCGAGGGCCGCCTGCCGCCCCACGGTCGGCGAGGCCCCCGCACCCAGGCCCTTCGTCAGCTTGGCGCCGATCTGGATGCACAGCGGCGCCTCGCTGTGGCTCAACGCCTGGGCGTCGGTGTTGGCGACGATGAACTCCACCGCGGTGACGCCGGAGCGGACCATGCGATTGACGGCGTTGCTGCCCCCGCCGCCCACTCCGATGACCTTGATGCGCGCCCCCAACGCGTCGACCGGGTCGTGTATCGTCAGGCGCGGGCTCTGCCGGTCGGATGCCGGTGCCTGGCGAGCGGTCTCGTCACCCCGTGCATCGCTATGCTCGGTAGATTCCATCTACTCCCCCCTTCAGCCCGTGGCGAGAGTCCCCGCTGCATTGGAGCGGCGATGCATCCCGCCTGATTGCGTTGTTCGTCGGTTGCGTATGCCCAATACGCGCCCCACGCCTTGTCAGGCGGGCGCCTCGCCACTCACGGTGCAACGCGGGGCTCCCGCCACGGGCTGCTTGTCGTTCCGCCAACGTGGCGCCGCCGCGACGCGGCGCGTTTCCCCCGCGGGGCCGGCGGCGATCCCCCTGCCGCCGCATGCGCCCGTCAGGCCCAACTGCGGCCTCGGGCCCGCCCCAGGAACCGGAACAGCCCTCTCAGACGACCGCTGAGGCTCCGGTCCACGCTCCACCAGCCCTCGTGCGCCTGCTCCTGCATCTGGCGGCGGTGCGCATGCTTCACCAGTCCCACCGCGGTCGCGAACGCCGGGCTGCTGACGTGATCGGTGAGCCCGCCCACGCCGTCCGGGCACCCGCGGCGGATGGGCAGATCGAAGATCTGCTCGGCGATCTCCCCCATCCCCTCCAGGAGGGCCCCGCCGCCGCAGAGCACGATGCCCGAGTGCAGCGAGTCCTCGTAGCCGGCGTGCCGTATCTCGTCCCACAGCTTGTGGAAGAGCTGCTCGGCGCGCGGCTGGAGGACCCGGGACAGCACGCGCCGGGACATCTCCCGCGGCGGCCGGCCACCGACGCTCGCCACGTCGATGCGCTCGTCCTCGCCGACCATCGCGTCGAGCGCGCACCCCTGCAGGCGCTTGATCCTCTCGGCGTCGGGAATCGGCATCCTCAGGTCGACCGCGACGTCGTTCGTGAAATGGTCGCCGCCGAGGGTCACGACCGCGGTGTGCCACAGGCTGCCCCGCTCGAAGACGGCGACGCCCGTGGTGCCGCCGCCGATGTCGGCGAGGGCGACCCCGAGCTCGCGTTCGGCGGCGGTCAGCACCGACTCGCTCGCCGCGAGCTGCTCGATGAACATGTCGGCGACCTCCACCCCCGCCTGGTTCACGCAGGCGATGATGTTCTGGGTCGACGAGATGCTGCCGGTGACCACGTGTACGTTGACCTCGAGGCGCGAGCCGGTCATCCCGATGGGGGCGCTGATGCCGTCCTGGCCGTCGACCACGAAGCTCTGGGCGAGGAGGTGCACGATCTCGCGGCCCTTCGGCAGGGTCACCGCCTTCGCGGCATCGATGGCGCGGCGCACGTCCCCGCCCGTGATCTGCCGATGCCGGTCCGCCACCGCCACCACCCCGCGGCTGTTGAATGCCCGCAGATGCGCCCCCGAGAGGCCGAGGGCGACCGAGTCGATCTCGACGCCGGCGGTGAGCTCGGCCTCCTCGATCGCCCGCTTGATCGACTCCACCGCGGCCTCGACGTTGACGACGACCCCGCCCCGGATGCCCTGGGCCTCGACGACCCCGACCCCGATGACGTCGAGGCCGCCGCCGTCCCCGACGGGCTCGGCCACGATGGCCGCCACCTTCGACGTGCCGACGTCGAGGCCGACGAGATGGTTTTCCCTTCTTGCCATGGACCCCCCGTTCACGCCTCAACGACGCAACGCAAAGGCACCACCCGGCGGAACTGCCGCGGCCGCATCGGCGACCCCGGCCGCCTGCCGGCCCCGGACCGGTTCCTCCCGGCCGGCCGACCCGCGGTCACGCGCCCGGTCCCGGACGTACACGCGCGGCTCGAAGCGCAGATCGACCTCGTCGATGTCCCGCACCTCCTCCCGCAACCGGGGCGCCAGATCGGCGTAGAGCCGCAGCCGCGGAAGGAAACGCTCTGCGCCCAGATGCAGCAGCACCACGTCGTCGTCGAGCAGCACGACCGCGTTCCCGGGATCGGCGACGTCGATCTGGGAGACGGCATCGAGCGCGTGGGGCCGGCTCGAGAGGTCCGCGAGAAGCCGCACGGCCAGCGCCATGCGATCGGGGTCGATGGCCGCCCCCCCTTCGCCCTCCGCCTCGAGGCCGTCCACGATCGGGAAGTCGAACCGCTCGAAGCGCGGCCCGTAGCCGTCGACGACCGTCCCGGACGCGTCGAGCAGGAACAGCCGGGCGCCGAACCGCGCGAGCGCGACGGGCCTGCGCTCGGTCACGAACACCTCGACCGTCGACGGCAGCCGGCGGCGCAGAACCCCCCCGGTGAGCCACGGCGACGCCGAGAGCCGCCGCCGGTGGCCCTCCAGATCGACGGACAGGATGCCGGCCCCCCGCAGCCCCGGCATCAGCGCCAGCACCTCCCCCGCCGACAGCTGCTCGTTGCCGCGCACCACGACCTCGTCGATGGCGAGGAACGGGGCGCCGGGCAGCGCCGCCGCCGCCATCCATCCACCGAGGGAGAGGCCGCCGGCCAGGATCAGCCCGCGCGCGACCCGCGCCCGGTGCCGCCTCGCGCCGGCCGCGATGCGCCGCAGGCGCGGGGGGGGCGGCTTCTTCGCGGGCGACAGGGTGGAGACCACGTGCAGGGACGTCATGCCCATTCCCCATCCCCCCCGGCGGCGGCCGCCGCCTCGATCGCCGCGAGGACCGGGCCGCCGACCCCGCCGACGGGACCCGCCCCCAGCGTGAGCACGAGATCGCCGGGTCGCGCCAGCCCCGCCACGAGAGGCGCGACCTCGTCGAGGCCGCGGACGTGGTGCACGGGCCGGTCCGTCTCGCGGCGCACCGCGCGGACGAGCCGCTCGGTCGTGATGCCCGGGAGCGGCGGCTCCCCCGCCGCGAAGATGTCCGCCAGCACGACGACGTCGGCGGTCGACAGCACCGCCGCGAAGCGGTCGAGGAACCGGGCCGTGCGCGAGTAGCGGTGGGGCTCGAACACCACCACGAGCCGGTCGTGCGGCTGCCGGCGGGCCGTCGCCAGCACCGCGGCGATCTCGGTGGGATGGTGGGCGTAGTCGTCGACGACCCGCACGCCGGCCGCCGTGCCGCGAAGCTCGAACCGGCGCCCCACCCCCGTGAACCGCCGGAGGCCGGCCCCGATCGCGTCCGGCTCGAGACCCAGCTCGAGACCCACCGCGAAGGCCGCGAGGCCGTTCAGGAGGTTGTGCGTTCCCGGCACCGCCACCTCCAGCCCCGCCGTCTCGCGGCGCCCGCCCCGGGTGAACTTCACCCGGCACCGCGAGCCGTCGGGGCCGCAGGCCGCTTCCCGGCCGACGACGTCGGCCGACCCGTCCTCGATCGCGTAGGTCACGACCCGCCGCTCGATGCGGTCGCGGAGGCCCGCGACCCCGGCGTCGTCGGAGCACGCCACCACCGCACCCGACTCGACGGTCCGATTGGCGAAGCCCACCAGGGTGTCGCGCAGGCGGTCGAAGGTCCCGTAGTGGTCGAGATGCTCCGGCTCGAGGTTCGTGATGACCGCGACGCGGGGCCGCAGGGCCAGCAGTGACGGCTCGCTCTCGTCCGCCTCGACGACGAAGTGGGGTCCGCTCCCGATCCTCGCGTTGCTCCCGAACGCATCGACGCGGGCCCCCACCAGGACCGCCGGGTCCAGCCCGCACTCGGCGAGCATCACCGCCACCATCGACGAGGTGGTGCTCTTGCCGTGGGTGCCGGTCACCGCGACGGTCGCGCGCGTTGCCGCGAGCCCCGCCAGCATGACGCCGCGCGGTACGACCGGCAGGCCGCGGCGCCGGGCCGCGGCGACCTCCGGGTCGTCGTCGGGCACGGCTGCGGAGACGACCACGGCATCGGCCCCGGCGACCCGTCCGGGGTCGTGACCGGTACCGATCTCGACCCCGCGCGCCCGCAGCCGTTCCGTGGCCGCCGACGCCCTCAGGTCGGAGCCGCTGACCTCGTAGCCGAGACCGCACATCATTTCCGCCACACCGCTCATGCCCACACCGCCCACGCCCACGAAATGCACCCGGCGCGCGTTCGCGGGGAGGCCGCGGGCGAACCCCGCCGGCGCCGCTTCCTGCCGGTGCTCACCGGATGAATGCCCTGCCACCTGCTCACGCGCCGCTCGCTTCTCCGATCAGGCCCTCGGCCCGGTCGACGATGACGGACACCGCCTGCGGCCGCGCCAGGGTGCGGGCCGCCGCCGCCATCCGCCGGCGCCGCTCGTCGTCCCCGGCGAGGGCGAGCACCCGGGCCGCCAGCCGCTCGCCGCTGAGCCCGGCTTCCGGCAGCACCTCGGCCGCGCCCCGCTCCGCCAGCACCTCGGCGTTCGCCTGCTGGTGCCCGTCGGCGGCCCCGGGCAGGGGCACCAGCAGCGACGGGCGCCCCGACGCGGTCAGCTCCGCGAGGGTGGTCGCGCCGGCGCGGCTCACCACGACGTCGGCCCGGCGCATGACGTCCGCCATCTCCTCGAAGAACGGGGCGACCCGCGCCGACACCCCCGCCCGGATGTACGCCTCCTGCACGAGCTCCCGATCGCGCCGCCCGGTCTGGTGCGTGACCGCGAGGGAGACGCCCGAACCGGCGAGGACCGGCGCCGCCGACGCCATCGCCACGTTGATGGCGTGCGCTCCCTGCGATCCGCCGAGCACCAGCAGGTGCAGCGGGCGCGGCATCTCCGGAGCCGGCGAGGGCGCCGGCGGCGTCGCGGGCTCGAAGAACTCCGTCCTTACCGGGTTCCCCGCCACGAACCCCCGGCCGCGGAACAGCGGGAGGGTCGCGTCATGGGACACGGCGGCGGCGCTGACCACCGGCGCCAGCAGCCGGTTGGTGATGCCCGGCTTCACGTTCTGCTCGAGCACCATCGTCGGAATGCGCCGCAGGGCCGCGAGCAGGACGACCGCGCCGGCCGAGTACCCGCCGAGCCCGATGACGAGGTCCGGTTCTGTGCGGGCGATGAGCCGCCAGGCGTCCCACGCGCTCACCGGCAGCAGGGAGAACCCCCGGACCCGGGCCGGCCAGGACGTGCCCTTCAACCCGGCGCTGCGAATCACCACGTGCTCGAACCCCTGTCGGCTGACGGTCCGGGCCTCGCCGCCGCGGCCGGTGCCCGCGAAGACGACGCGCGCCCCGGGCCGCCGGCGCCGGATCTCGCGCGCCACCGCGATGCCGGGATAGAGGTGCCCGCCGGTGCCGCCTCCGCTCATCAGCACGCAAGGTCCGGACATCGCCCGATCCGCCTCCCGCGCCTCCCCCCGCCCGTCGACCGACGGCACGGACCCTCCGGGCGTCCGCACCGTTCCATGCCGCGGACGCCTGCCCCGCCGTCCCGCCGTCACCGCACTCATCCGGTCCGCACCACCGGCGTCCTCCGCGCCTCGGACGTGTGCTGGGAGACGTTGAGCAGAATGCCCATGGCCAGCAGGTTGATGAGCAGCGACGAGCCGCCCGCGCTGACGAACGGCAGGGGAATCCCCTTGGTCGGCAACAGCCCCAGCACGACGCTGATGTTGAAGAACGCCTGGAACGTCACCATCATCGTGATGCCGAGGGCCAGGAAAGCCCCGAAACGATCCGGCGCCGCCGCCGCGACGCCGAGGCCGCGCCACAGGATGACCCCGAAGCAGAGCAGCACGACGAGCGCCCCGACGAGCCCCGCCTCCTCGGCGATGACGGCGTAGATGAAGTCGGTGTGGGGATGCGGCAGGTAGAACAGCTTCTGCACGCCGGCCATCAGCCCCTGCCCCAGCACCCCCCCCGTGCCCACCGCGATCTGCGACTGGATGACCTGGTAGCCGGCGCCCTGCGGATCGGCCCAGGGATCGAGGAACGCCTTCAGCCGCTGCACGCGGTAGGGGGCGCTGACGAGGACCGCGAACAGCACCGGCGCCGCGATCAGCGTCAGCCCCGCGAGGTAGCGGTACGGCAGACCCGCCGCGAACACCATCACCCCGACGATCATGAGGAGGGTGAACGCGGTCCCGTAGTCGGGCTCGAGCACGATCAGGCCGCAGACGAGGCCGGCGACGAGGACCAGCGGCCCGAGCGCACGCGCTAGCCGATCCATCCTCTCGGCGCCGCGCTCGTTCAGGCGCCGCTCGAGGGTGGCGGCGGTGAACAGGATGACCGCCACCTTGGCGAACTCCGACGGCTGGATGCCGACGCCGCCGATGGAGAACCAGCGGCGCGTCCCGTTGATCGCGGGGCCGAAAAAGACGACGATGAGGGCCGCGACGGCGATCGCGAGGCAGGCGTGTATCACGAGCGGGCGCCGCAGCAGGCGGTAGTCCACCCGCATCGCGGCGGCGAGCAGCCCGATGCCGAGGACGGCCCAGATCACCTGCTTGAGCAGGAAGAACCAGGGCGGCTGCTGGAAGCGGCCCATGGCGACGACGGCCGAGGCGCTGTAGACCATCACCACGCTGGCGCACACCAGCAGCAGGGTGGCGAGGAACAGCACCTTGTCGGATTTCAGCTTTCGCGCCATCGTCGTCGTCGCGGCTGGCCCGCCAATCGTCGCCGCGCGACCGCAAGGTCGCGCTACGGCCTCCGATTGGCGCCCAACCAACCCTCCAGGAGGTCCGCGCCGTGTCTGCGGCGCGAACTCCTGATGACGGCCGGGGCGGCCCTAAAGTCGGGAGCGCCTCGACCCGAAAACCCGGAAGCGTGAGCGGTCAGCAGTCATCAGCCGCGCGCGAGGAGAAGACACCGACCTCGCAGACCGAGGCAGCCTGCGTTCCCAGCGGTCGACTCTCCTCCGCCGCGACACGACTGATGACTGCTCACTGCTCACGCTTCCCTTCGACCTCCTCTCGCAGGCGGCCCACCGCCTGCACGAACACGCGGCCCCGTTCCGCATAGTCCCGGAACATGTCCAGGCTGGCGCACGCCGGCGCCAGCAGCACCGTCCCCCCGGGCGGGGCCAGCCCGAAGGCGGCGCGGACCGCGTCCTCCAGAGAAGCGGCCTCGACGACCCGAACCGTCGCCTCGAACGTCTCGCGAATCCGTCCGCGGATCTCGCCGATGGCGACCACCGCGTCCGCCCGCCGCTCGAGCAACGGGACGAGCGACGCGAGATCGCCCCCCTTGAAGCGGCCGCCCATGATGACGACGAGGCGGTCGCCGCAGCTCTCGATGGCGCATCGCGCCGCCGCCACGTTGGTCGCCTTGGAGTCGTCGACGAAGCGCACCCCGCCCACCTCACCGGCTGGGGCGAGGGCGTGGTCGAGCCCCGTGAACCCGTCGACGGCCCGGGTCATCTCGCCGGCGGACACCCCGACGAGGCTCGCCACCGCGCTCGCGGCGAGGACGTCGCTCAGCAGGTGCCGGCCCATGAGGTGCACCGCCGACAGCGGCACCAGGGGGTCCTCGCCGGCCGCGGTCCGGCGGACGATGGCCCCGCCGGCGACCGCGATGCCCGCGTCGATGGGCGCCGACAGGCCGTAGGGCACCTGCCGGGCGCGGCTTCCCCGCGCCATCCGCAGGACCTCGGGATCGTCGGCGTTCACCACCAGCGCGTCGGACCCGGTCTGGTTGGCGAAGATGCGGGCCTTGGCCGCGGCGTAGGCGGCGTGGCTCTCGTGCCGGTCGAGATGGTCGCGATGCAGGTTGAGGAGCACCGCGATCGAGGGCCGGAACGTGTCGGTCAGCTCGAGCTGGAAGCTCGACGCCTCGACCACGTGGACCGTCTCCGGCGTGGACTCGTCCACCTGGGTGCTGAGGGCGGTCCCCACGTTGCCCCCCACCAGCACGTCCCGGCCCCCGGCCTCCAGCATGCGGCCCGCCAGCACCACCGTCGTCGACTTGCCCTTGGTCCCCGTCACCGCCACCACCCGACCGCGAAGCCAGCGGCTCGCCAGCTCGAGCTCGCTGATGAGGGGGACGCCCCGCCGGCGGACGCCGTCGAACGCCGCCAGCGCCGGGGACACCCCCGGGCTCAGCACCACGAGGTCGGCCCGCGCCAGCGTGCCGGGCCGATGACCGCCGAGCTCCAGCTCGACGCCGGCGTCCTCGAGGCGGCGGACCGGCCCGGGGACCTCGCGGCGCCGCTCGGTCAGGACGACCCGCGCGCCGCGGTCGGCGAGGAGCCGCGCCGCCGCCGCGCCGCTGCGCGCCGCCCCCACCACCACGACCGTCGACCCCCGCACGGAGAACCCGTTCATCGCAGCTTCAGGGTCGCGAGGCTGAAACAGGCGAAGACCACCGCGGCGATCAGGAACCGGCTGATCACCTTCGGCTCGCTCCACCCGATCAGCTCGCAGTGATGGTGGAGCGGGGCCATGCGGAACACCCGCTGGCCCGTGAGCTTGAACGACCCGACCTGGATGACGACCGAGAGGAGCTCGATGACGAACACCGCGCCCACGATGGGCAGCAGGAGCTCCTGCTTGATCAGGATGGCCACGGTGCCGAGGGCGCCCCCGAGCGCGAGGGACCCGACGTCGCCCATGAAGATCTCGGCGGGGTGCGAGTTGTACCAGAGGAAGCCGAGCCCGGCCCCGACGAGGGCGCCGCAGAACACGGTGAGCTCCGCCGCCGGCGCCACGTGGGTCAGCAGCAGGTACTCGGCGAAGGTCGCGTGCCCGGTGACGTAGGCGAGCGCGGTCATGGCCGCCGCGGCGACGATGAAGAGGCTGATGGCGAGGCCGTCGAGCCCGTCCGTCAGGTTGACGGCGTTCGAGAAGAACACCATCACCAGCATGCCGAACGGGACGTACAGCCAGCCGAGGTCGGGCGTGAGCTGCTTGAAGAACGGCAGGACGAGCTCGGTGTCGTAGATCTCGCGGCCCGTCATCCACAGCAGGGCGAGGCCGACGCCGAGGGCCACCACCGCCTGACCGAGGAGCTTGTAGCGGGGGCGCAGCCCGTTGTGGTCGCGGCGGACGATCTTCAGGTAGTCGTCGAGGAAGCCGACGAGCCCGAACGCGACCATCGAGACTATCGCGATCCACACGTAGGCGTTGGTGAGGTCGCCCCAGGCGAGGGTCGGCACCGTCGCCGCGGTCAGGATGAGCAGCCCCCCCATGGTCGGGGTGCCCGCCTTGGACCGGTGCCCGGCGAGGTCGTCCCGCACGACCTGGCCGATCTGGAGCTCGCGGAGGGTGCGGATGAGCCAGGGCCCCAAGACGAGGCTGATCAGGAATGCGGTGATGCCGGCGGCGGCGGTCCGCACGGTGATGTACTGGACGACGTTCAGGGGCGGATAGAGCAGCTGGTACAGCATCACGTCCGCTCCGATCCCGCCGGACGTTCGGCGCAGAGCCGCGTCACCACCCGATCCGTTCGAACGCCCCGCGACCCCTTGACGAGGACGACGTCGCCGTCGCGGACCGACGCCGCCGCCCGCGACGCCGCCTCCTCGGCGGTCTCGCAGTGGACGACCCCGGCGGCGGCCGCACCGGCTTCGACGGCGGCCGCGCCGAGAGCCCGCGCGGGCCCACCGCCGACCGTCAGCAGCAGGCCCACCCCCGCCGCCGCGGCGGCCCGGCCCGCGGCCCGGTGCAGGTCCTCGGCGCGGGCGCCGAGCTCGAGCATCTCGCCGAGCACCGCCACCCTTCGGCCGGCCCCGCCGCGCGCCAGTGCCGCGAGGGCCGTCTCCAGCGCGAGGGGGCTCGAGTTGTACGAGTCGTCGATCACGGCCACCCCGCCGGCCAGCCGGTGTATCCGGCCCCGGTGCGGCGGCGCCTCGACCGCGGCGGCCCGCTCGACGGCGGCGGCCAGGGGCACGTCGAAGGACAGCGCGACGCCGACGGCGGCGAGGACGTTCGCGAGATTGCCGCGGCCGAGCAGCCGGGTGCGCACCGGCGCCGCCCCGACCGGGGTGCGGAGACGGGCCCGCACGCCGTCCAGCCCGAGGTCCTCGACGTCGCTCGCGCTCACCTCGGCCTCGACGTCGACGCCGAACGTGACGACCCGCCCCGGGAACGCCGCCACCCGACGCATGACCCGGTCGTCCGCCGCGTTGGCGACGACCACCGCATCCCCCGATGCCCCGGTCAGGATCTCCGCCTTGGCGTCGGCGATCGCCTCGATCGAGGGGAAGAACTCGGCGTGCGCCTCGCCGACGTTGGTCCACACCCGCACGTCGGGCTCCGCGATCTCCACGAGGCGACGAATCTCTCCAGGGCCGCTCATGCCGAGCTCCACCACCGCCACTTCGGGCCGGTTCCGCAACTCCATCAACGACAGCGGCAACCCGATGTGGTTGTTCAGGTTGCCCCGATTCCGAAACACGCGGTACCGCGTCTCCAGCAACGCCGCCGACAGCTCCTTGGTCGTCGTCTTCCCGACGCTGCCGGTCACCGCGACGACCCGGGCGCCCGAGTCCCGCCGGACCCGGCGGGCCAGCGCCTGCAACGCGCGCAGGGTGTCATCGACGACGATCCCCGGCGCCGGCGGCGTGCCCAGGGCCGCCGCATCGCTGACGACGGCCGCCGCCGCGCCGCGGGCCACGGCATCGGCCACGAAGCAGTGACCGTCGAAACGCGCACCCCGAATCGCGACGAACAGATCGCCGGGGCGCAGCGAGCGGGAATCGATGGAGACGCCGGTGGCGAGAGTCCCGCCCGCCCCCGAGATCCGCCGGCTCGCGAGCGCCGCGGCCAGCTCGCGCAAAGTCATCGACCACGATTCGTCCATCTCCCGCGGCCCGCCCCGGCCGCCCCGTTCCCCCCGCCGGGCGATCCGCGCCGGCGGGGCGCCTCACGACACCCGCACCCGGTTCCGCCGGCCCGCGAGCGCCTCCCGGGCCACCGCGCGGTCCTCGAACGGCAGCCGCGCGTCGCCGATGATCTGCTCGCGCTCGTGCCCCTTGCCGGCGATGACCACCGCGTCTCCCGGCTCGGCCTCGGCGACGGCCCGCTCGATGGCGGCGCGGCGATCCGCGATCGCGAGGTGCCGGCACCCCGTCTCGCCGGCCGTCGAGAGGACGCCGTTGCGAATCTGGTCGATGATGCGTTCCGGGTCCTCGGACCGCGGGTTGTCGGAGGTCAGCACCACGAGGTCGCTGAGCCGCGCCGCCACCGCCCCCATCAGCGGGCGCTTGGCGCGGTCGCGGTCGCCGCCGCAGCCGAAGACGCTGATGAGGCGGCCGGCCCCCAGCTCGCGCACCGCCCCCAGCACCCCCCGCAGGGCGTCGTCGGTGTGGGCGAAGTCGAGCAGGACCCAGACGTCGTCGTCGGGCGAGGACACCACCTCGAACCGCCCCGGCACGCCGTCGAGCCCCGCCACGCCCTGCTCGATGGCCGGCAGCGGCACGTCGAGGGCGAGGGCGGCGGCGGCGGCGGCGAGCACGTTGCAGGCGTTGACCCGCCCGGGGAGGGGCGAGCGAAGCGCGAGCCGCCCCCGGGGGGTGCGGACGTCGAGCCGGGTCCCCGCGCGCGTCGACTCCACCTTCTCGGGACGCACCGCGGCCTCGTGCTCCACCGCGTAGGTCACGGGGTGGCCGGCGAGGCCGGCGAGCCGCCGGCCCGCGGGGTCGTCGAGGTTGACGACGGACGGCGCCCCGAGCGGCAGCATGTCGAACAGCCGCCGTTTCGCCGCGAAGTAGTCCTCCATGTCTGCGTGGAAATCGAGGTGGTCCCGCGTGAGGTTGGTGAAGACGGCGGCGCTGAACAGGGTGCGGTCCACCCGGCGCATGGACAGCGCGTGCGAGGACACCTCCATCACGCAGGCGTCGGTGCGCTGCTCGACCATCTCGCGCAGGAGCGCCTGCACGTCGGGCGCCTCGGGGGTCGTGAACGGCGCCTCGGCCTCCGACGCGCCGATGCGGTACGTCACGGTGCCGATGCGGCCGCACGGCCGGCCCGCCGCCTCGAAGATGGCGGCCAGCAGGTACGTGGTGGTGGTCTTGCCGTTGGTGCCGGTGACCCCCACCACCGTGAGGTCGCGGCTCGGGTTGCCGTGGAAGGCCGCGGCCAGCTCGGCGAGGGCGAGACGCGCGTCGGCCACCTGCACCCAACGCCCTTCCGCGCCGGGCCGCGCACGCGACTCCGACACCACGAGCACCGCGCCGCGCCGCGCCGCCTCGTCCGCGAAGTCGGCGCCGTCGGCGTGCTGCCCCCTGATAGCGACGAACACCGCCCCCGGCTCCACCCGGCGCGAATCGAAGGCGATGGCCGTCGTGTCCCGCGCCAGCACCGCGGCGTCCACCGGCGGGCGCGGGCCGCCGGCGTCGACCAGGCCCGACAGCCGCGTCATCAGATCGCCGACGGTCATGACCCCGCCCCCGCCCGGTGCCGCTCGAGCGTCAGCACCAGCGCCTGCCCCGGGACGATCGCCTCGCCCGCCTGCGGGGCCTGGCCCACGACCAGCCCGCGTCCCCGGAGCCGGGCCGACAGGCCCAGGCCCGTCGCCGCCGCCACCGCCGCCCGCGCGCCGAGCCCGTGCAGATCGGGCATCACGCCCGGCCCGGCCGCGCGGGGGCCGGCCGGGTCCGCCCCTTCGTCCGCGCGCGCGCGGACGGTCCGCACACCCGGGAACGGGGCGGGCTCGGGAGGCACGACGAGCGGCGGCGCCGCTTCCAGGTCGGGCGCGACGCCGAGATGCGGGAGAACCGACTCGCCGATGCGACGGAAGACGGGGGCGGCGACGGCGCCGCCGGACCCGGCCACACCGTCGATCACGACGAGAATGGTGAGCTCGGGCCGGGTGGACGGCATGAACCCCGCGAACGAGGCGACATGGTCGGTCCGGGAGTAGACGCCGCGGGGAAGGAGCTTCTCGGCCGTGCCCGTCTTGCCGGCGACGCCGAAGCCGGAAATGCGGGCCGCCCGGGCGGTCCCGCGGGCGACGACGTCCTCCATGATCCGGGTCAGGGTGACGGCGGTCCGCGTCGCGATCGCCCGCCGGACGACCCGCACCGGGATCTCCTCGCGAACGCCGCCGCGCAGCGTGGCCCGGACGAGGCGGGGGGCCAGCAGCTCGCCGCGGTTGGCGACCGCGTTCATCGCGACCGCCATCTGCAGCGGCGTGACGGAGACGGTGTAGCCCATCGCCACGCGGGCCAGGTCGCCCTCGCGGAGCCGGGAGGCGTCGCGCACGATGCCGCGGCTCTCGCCGGGAAAGTCGCGGGCGCTCGTCTGCCCGAAGCCGAAGCGCCGGACGTAACGGTTGAGACGGTCCGGCCCCAGGGCCACGCCGATCCGGCTGGCCCCGACGTTGCTGGACTTGACGATGACGTCGGCGAAGGTGAGGGCCCCGTGGTTGCGACCGCGAAACTCCCGGATCGGCCTCCCCCCGAAGTAGACCACGCCGGGGCTCGTGTCGATGACGTCGCCGGGCCGGACCACCTCCTCCTCGAGGGCGGCCGAGGCGGTGACGATCTTGAAGGTCGATCCGGGCTCGTAGACGTCCTGCACCGCCCGGTTCCGGCGCGCGTCCGCGGATGCGCCCCGCCAGGCGTTGGGGTTGAAGGCGGGCTCGTTGGCGAGCGCGAGGATGTCGCCGGTGCGCGGGTCGAGGACGACGACGCTGCCGCCGTCGGCGTCGTGCTCGCGGACGGCGGCGCGGAGCTCCCGCTCGGCGACGTGCTGAACGTAGCTGTCGATGGAGAGCTCGAGAGAGACCCCCGCCGTCGGCCGCCGTTCGACGCGGCTGAACGCCTGCTGCTGGGCGTCGCGCTGCACCAGGATTCTCCCCGGCTCGCCCGCGAGGGTCTCGTCGTACAGCGATTCCAGGCCGTGGAGGCCCTGATTGTCGACCCCGGCGTGGCCCAGCACGTGCGCGGCGAGGCGTCCGTTGGGGTAGTAGCGCCGGTTCTCCTTGAGGAAGCCGATGCCGTCGAGGTCGAGCTCGCGGATCCTCTCGGCCACCCTCGGCGAGATCTGCCGCTCGACGTAGGCGAAGGCGCTGTCCCGGGCGAGGATCGACGCGAGCCGCTCCTGCCGCTCCGCCGTGCACGCCATCGCCTCGCAGAGCCGGCGGGCCGTCCCCGCCGGATCGTCCACCTTCCTCGGCTCGGCGATGACGGTGTCGGCGGCCACGTCGTAGGCGAGCACCCGCCCCCCGCGGTCGAGGAGCTCCCCGCGCCGGGCCGGCGTCTCGATCGCGCGCTCCTGCTGGTCGCCGGCGCGCTGGACGTAGAAGTCGTGGTCGACGATCTGGAGCTGGACGAGCCGCCCTGCGATGACGATTGCCCACAGCACCATGACGCAGGCGGCCACCCGCACCCGCGGGTGCAGGACCTCCCGCCAATGGCCGGCCGCCGGGCCTCGGTCGTGCGTCATCGGCGCCTCTGGCGGGCCGCGAGCGGCGCGATGCGCGCCCCCGCGCCCCGATCCGCCACCGCCGCCGCGGCCGGCGGGGGCAAGGCCACCCGGCGCTCGACCACCTGCACGCCGGCCCCCGCCGGCGGCGCGAGCCCCAGCTCGGCCGTCGCGATGCGCTCGATCCGCTGCGGCGCGGTCAGCGTCTCGATCTCGAGGCGCAGATGCCGGTTCAGGTCGAGCTGCTCCGAGCGCTCCTGCTCCATCTGCTCGATCTCGTAGCCGTACCTGAGCAGCTCGAAGTTCTGCCAGGCCGAGAACAGGATCACGGCCACGAAGCAGACCCCGACCGCCAGGGACCGCCAGAGCTCGCGTTGCCGCCGCCGGTCGATCTCGCGCACGATCGGCGCGTTGCGGATGTCGCGGGTGACGCGGAAGTCGAGGTTCTGCTGGTTCACGCCGCCCTCCAGGCCGCCCGAAGCCGGGCCGAGCGGGCGCGGGGGTTGCGGGTCAGCTCGTCCTCGGCCGGCCGCACCGGCTTGCGGGTCAGAATGCGCATCGCGAGCTCGCCGCCGCGCTCGAGCTCCCGCAGGGTGTGCTTGACGACGCGGTCCTCGAGAGAGTGGAAGCTGATGACGGCGAGGCGCGCGCCCGCCTCGAGGCGCCTCGCGGCCGCACGCAGGAACGCGTCGAGCCCGTCGAGCTCGCGGTTGACCCAGATGCGCAGGGCCTGGAACGTGCGGGTGGCGGGGTCGATGCGGGACCGCCCGCGGTAGCGCGCGGCGCGGCGGACGACGGCGGCGAGCTCGGCCGTCGTCCCGATGCCCGCCCCGGCCGCCGCCGCGACGATGGCGCGGGCGATGGGGCGCGAGCGGCGCTCCTCGCCGTACTCGAAGATGACGTCGGCCAGCCCCTCGGGGGTCGCCTCGGCGAGGAGGTCGGCGAGGGTGGGGCCCGAGGTCCGGTCCATGCGCATGTCCAGGGGATCGTCGCGGCGGAAGCTGAAGCCCCGCCCCTCGGCCGCGAGCTGGACCGAGGAGCACCCGAGGTCGGCCAGGGCCCCGTCGACCCGTTCGACCCCGAGCCGGTCGAGCACGTCGTCGAGGCCGCGGTAGTCGGCGTGCACCAGCTCGACGCGGTCCTTCCAGGCGGCGAGGCGCCGGCGGGCGAGGGGCAGCACCTCGGCGTCGCGGTCGAGCCCCACGACCCGGCCCGCCCCCGCCTCGAGCAGCGCCGCCGCGTGCCCTCCCGTCCCCACCGTGCAGTCGACGACGAGGCCGCGCCCCGCCGGCTCGAGCAGCTCGACCGTCTCCGCCCGCAGGACCGGCTCGTGTAGGATCGTCGCCATCAGATGCCGAACTCCGACAGCTTCCGGGCATCGGCGTCGGTGAAGGGCTCGTTCGCCATGCGCGTCGAGAAGCGCTCGTGATTCCAGACGTCGAGATGGTCGAGCTGCCCCAGGACGTCCACCTCGCCCGCCATCGCCGCCGACTCGCGGAGCAGGGGGTGGATGGACACCCGGCCCTGCTTGTCGATCTCGCCGGGCTGGCCGTAGTAGTTGACGAGGTCGACGTAGCGTGCGAGCTCGGGCAGCGACGGCGGCAGCGTCGCCAGCTTGCGCTCCATCTCCTCCCAGACCGGCATCGGATAGATGTTGACGACCACGCCCTCGTGCTTGCGGGAGGTCACGTACACCTGGGTGCCGTACCGGTCCTGCATGGCGGACCGGAAAACCGCCGGGATCTTCAGTCGTCCCTTCTCGTCGATCTTGACTGAATAGTTGCCCCGAAGCACCACTATGCTCCACTGCGGTCCAATAAAGTCCACTCACACTATAGAACCGACCACCACCGGTGTCAACAAGTGCCGTGAAATCTAGAACTTACGTTTTATCTTCGCATTTTCGCCCGGTGGGCGGAGGGCGGCGGGCATCATGCTGCGGGCCGGACTGACGGGGCTGCCGTCGACGGGGAAGACCACGTTGTTCCGCCTGCTGACGCAGGCCTCCGGCGAGCCGGCCCCGGCGACCCGCCGGGCGGCCTCCCAGATGGGCGTCGCGCAGGTGCCGGACCCCCGTCTCGATCGGCTGACGGCGCTCTTCGACCCCCGGCGCCGGGTGCCGGCCACGATCGAGCTGAGCGAGCTCGCCGGCCGCGGCCCGGCCGCCGCGATGCTCGACGTGTCGGGCTTCCGGAACGCCGACGCCCTGCTCCACGTGCTGCGGATGTTCCGCGACGAGCGGGTCCCGCACGCGTCGGGGAGCCTCGACCCGGCCCGGGACGCCCGGCAGATGGAGGACGAGCTGATCCTGGCCGACCTCGGGGTCGCCGAGCGCCGGATCGAGAAGATCCGCCAGGACATGAAGAAGGGCCGGAGCCGCGAGCTCGACGAGGAGCTGCGGGTCATCGAGGCGTGCCGGACGGCCCTGGAGGACGGCCGGCCCCTGCGCGCGCTCTCCCTCGACGACGCGGACGCCCGGCGGCTGCGGGGCTTCAGCTTCCTGTCGGCCAAGCCGCTGCTCGTCGTGCTCAACCTCGACGAGGCGGACGTGGCCGACCCCGAGGGGGCGGTCGCGCGGGCCGGCCTCGCCGGCGCCCTGTCGGGAAGCGGGATCGAGACGGTGCCCGTGTGCGCGAAGATCGAGCTGGAGATAGCGGAGCTGCCGCCGGGTGACCGGGCCGCGTTCCTCGCCGACCTCGGCCTCGCCGACTCGGGGCTCGACCGGGTCGTCCGGGCGGCGTATCGGCTGCTCGGCTACATCTCGTTCTTCACGGTGGGGAAGGACGAGTGCCGGGCCTGGTCGATCCCGCGCGGGACGGCGGCGCAGGAGGCGGCGGGCGAGATTCACAGCGACATCGCGCGGGGCTTCATCCGCGCCGAGGTCGTCCACTACGACGCGCTGACGGCCCGGGACGGCTCGCACGCCGCGTGCCGCGAGCACGGGGAAGTGCGGCTGGAGGGCAAGGAATACGTGGTCCGCGACGGCGACGTCATCAACTTCCGGTTCGCCACGTGATTCCCGCCCCGGCCCCTTGACGAGATCGCGTGCTGCGCCGGGGCCCGCCGAGGCGCGGGCCGCGACACTTCCCCGACGATGACGCCCCCCACCTCCGACGGCGACGGCCTGACCCGCGCGGCCGGCGTCGTGGGCCTCGCCACCATGACCAGCCGGGTGCTGGGGCTGGTGCGGGATCAGGCCCTCGCCTACCGCTTCGGGGCCGGCGACCGGATGGACGCCTTCCTGGTGGCCCTGCGCATTCCCAACCTGCTGCGCGAGCTCTTCGCGGAAGGGGCGATGAACGCCGCCTTCGTGCCCGTCTTCACGCGGCGCCTGACCCGCGAGGGCCGCGAGGCGGCGTGGCGGCTGGGGGCGCAGCTCATCAACGCCCTCGTGGTGGTCACCGGGGTCATCGCGGCGGCCGGCATGGTGTTCGCGGAGCCGCTGACCCGCCTGTTCGCGGCCGACTACCAGGATGTCCCCGGCAAGTTCGAGCTGACCGTGCAGTTGACCCGCATCGTCCTGCCGTTCCTCACCCTGGTGGCGGTGGCCGCCGCGTGCATGGGCATGCTCAACTCGCTGCGGCGGTTCTTCGTGGCGGCGGTGTCGCCGGCCGCCTACAACGTCTGCCTCATCGCGGGCGCCCTCTTCGTCGTGCCCCTGATGCCGGAGGGCGGCATGGACCCCATCGCGGCGGTCGCGGCCGCGGCGGTCGCCGGCGGGGCGGGGCAGATCGCGGCGCAGTGGTGGGCGCTGCGCCGCGAGGGGTTCCGCTGGCGGCCGGCCCTGGACCCGGCCGACCGTGGCCTGCGCGATGTCGTGGGGCTGATGGGACCGGCGACGGTGGCGGGGGCCGCGCTGCAGGTGAACCTGCTCGTCAACACCATCCTCGCCACCGGCGAGGGGACCGGCGCCGTCACCTGGCTGACGCTGGCGTTCCGCCTGATGTACCTGCCGCTCGGGGTGCTCGGCGTGTCGATAGCGACGGTGACCCTGCCCGCGGTGTCACGGCACGCCGCGTCCGGCGACCTCGCGGCGGTGCGGGAGACGGTGTCTCACGGGTTGCGCCTGATGCTCGCGGTGATGGTGCCGGCGGCGGTGGGCCTCGCGGTGCTCGCGACCCCCGTCGTGCGGCTCGTCTTCGAGCACGGCGAGTTCACCGCCGCCGACACCACGGCGACGGCGCGGGCGCTGGTGTTCTACGCCCCGGGCATCGTCGGCTACGCGGCGGTGCGGCTGACCGCGCCGGTGTTCTACGCCTTCGGCAACAGCCTGACCCCGGCCCTCGTCAGCGTCGTCACCGTCGCCCTGAACGTCGGGCTGAATCTCGTGCTCGTGCGGATCATGGGGTATCCCGGACTCGCGCTGGGCACGGCCCTCGCGGCGTGGTTCAACGCCGGCGGCCTGATGGTGCTGCTGCACCGCCGGCTCGGCGGCATCGACGCCCGCCGCCTGGCGGACCGCTTGGCGCGGATCTGCCTCGCGGCCGGGGTCATGGGCGCGGCCGTCGGCGCGGCCGAGGGCATCGCCGCGGAGCTCGCGGCGGAAGGCGGCCTCCTGACCGCCGGGATCGTCCTCGGCGGCGAGATCGTCGTCGGCCTGATCGTGCTCGCCGCCGCCGCCCGGCTCCTCGGCATCGCCGAGCTCGACGAGGTCCGCGCGCAGATCCTGGGCCGGCTCCTCGCGGGACGGAAGGCGGCCTCCTGACCGCCGGGCTCGCCCTCGGCCGCGAGATCGCCCTCGGCCTGATCGTGCTCGCCGCCGCCCGGCCCCTCGACATCGCCGAGGGCCCCTCGGCATCGCCGAGCCAACGCGGAGTGCGTCGCGTACGGCTCCGCCCACCGCCCGACCAACCCTGCCAGGAGTCTGCACCGTTCTACGGCGCGGACTCCTGGACGAGGTCCGCGCGCAGGTCCCGGGCCCGGCCGCGCGCGGGACACCCTTCGACTTGCTGTCGGTGCGTGTGCCGGAGAAGCCCGGGCCCGGCCGCGCGCGGGACACCCTCGTCCGCCGAGGACGGAGGGCGCCGGGAGCCGTAGCCCGGCGCGGACTCCCGGGAGACGGTCGGCCGCCAGGCGGAGCCCCCGGCGCGACAAGTCGGCGGCCTGGTGGTTCGCCCCCGCGAGCTCCCGACGGCCGTGGTACGATGGGCCGACGATGCCCCGCGGGTACTACTACTCCCAGCGTCCGTCCGGCATGTCGTTCGGGCCGGGTCCGATGACCCCGGCCGTGAAGATGCTGCTGTGGGCGAACATCGGCGTCTTCGTGGCCGGCGCCCTGATCCCGCCCCTCGGCCGGCTCCTCGTCGAGGTGTTCGGGCTGCGCCCCGAGGCGGTGGTGGCGGGGTGGCGGTTCTGGCAGCCCGCCACCTACATGTTCCTGCACGGGAGCATCGGGCACATCTTCTTCAACCTGCTGGTCCTGTGGATGTTCGGCGTCCAGCTCGAGCGCCTGTGGGGGCCCGCGTACTTCCTGCGCTTCTACCTGGTGACCGGCGTCGGGGCCGGCATCGCCACCATCGTCGCGGGACTGCTGCCGTTCGCGTTCAGCGAGCCGACGTACCACGGCGTGACCATCGGCGCGTCGGGGGCGATCTACGGCCTGCTCATGGCGTTCGCCGTCTACTACCCGAACGCGCCGATCCTGGTGTTCTTCGTGTTCCCGGTCCCGGCCCGGTACTTCGTGATGATCATCGGGGCCATCGCGTTCCTGTCGGTGCCGCGCGACGCCGGGGTCGCCCACGTCGCCCACCTCGCCGGGCTCGTCGTCGGCTACCTCTACCTCAAGCGCGGCACGGGGATCGGCCTGCCGCGGTTCGGCCGGTTCGGGCTGAAGGCCGAGATCAAGTACCGCTACCTGCAGTGGAAGATGGGGCGGCTGCGGCGCAGGTTCCGCGTCGTGCCGGGAAAACGGGACGACTGGGACGGCACCGTTCACTGACGCCCCCCGACGGCCCGCCGGCCGCGCCCTGCCCCCGTGGCGCCGGTGGCCGCCCCGGGCCGACGGGTTCCGGGCGTCGACCCGTTCGCCGGGTGATCATGCAAGTCTCGGCGTCCCCTGCGACATGGCGTGGAGGGCGACCCGCACGTCCGGGGCTGCAGCTCACTCGCGGCGGTTCGCATCCGCTTCGGACCGGCGGCCGCCCTCTTCTTCCGCGCGTTCCGCGCGGCGCGGGGCCGCGCCGCGGGCCGAGAGCGCGAAGGTGTCGGCGAGGGCCTCGATCTGGCGCGGGGTCCGCCCGGGCACCCGCACCACCTGGCCCTCCCGCACGACGACGTCCTCTCCCGCGAGCCGCAGCCTGAGCGCCCCGTCGAGGACGTAGATGAGCTCCTCGCCGCGGTGGGCATGCAGCGGCACGAGGGCCCCGCGCTTCAGGTAGACCTGCGCCAGCCTCTGGTCGTCGCCGGCGACCGCCTTCCGAGAGACGAGGGCGGTGATCTTCTCGAGCACCAGGTCGTCCCACGCCGTCACCACGCCGTCGCGTTCGCTCGTCATCGTCGGAAGCGGCCGCCCGTCCGCCCGCGGGGCCGGCGGGAGCCGGCCGTCGCCGCGATGCTATAATTTACTGCCAATGCGGGCCAGCCATCGGTCCCACCTTTGGCACGCAGGATTGCACCATGGAGCGCTCGACGGGCTCGGGGAACGCGCCTGCCGCGACTTCGCAGCGGCTGTACGGCGGACTGTCGCGGGATGAGCTGCTGCGGTTCTACCGCACGATGCTCATGGCGCGCCGCCTCGACGAGAAGGAGCTGCAGCTCAAGCGACAGAGCAAGAGCTTCTTCCAGATCAGCGGGGCGGGCCACGAGGCGATCCAGGTGGCGGCCGGCACCCTGCTGACGGCGGGCCGCGACTGGTTCTTCCCCTACTACCGCGACCGGGCCCTGGCCCTGGCCCTGGGCATGACGGCCAGGGAGATGCTGCTGGCCGCGGTCGGGGCCGCCGCCGATCCGTCGTCGGGGGGGCGCCAGATGCCCGCCCACTGGAGCAAGCCGGCCCTGAACCTGGTCTCGCCCTCCAGCGCGGTGTCGACCCAGTGCCTCCACGCCGTCGGGTGCGCCGAGGCCTGTCAGTACCATCTGCGGTTCCCGGAAGTCGCGGACGCCGCCGGCGCCTGCTCGGAGGGCGACGTCGTCTACGTGTCGCTCGGCGAGGGGGGCACCAGCGAAGGCGAGTTCTGGGAGTCGCTGAACACCGCCTGCACCCGCCGGCTCCCGGTGATCTACCTGATCGAGGACAACGGCTACGCCATCTCGGTCCCGGTCGAGATACAGACGCCGGGCGGCGACGCCGCCCGCCTGGTGTCGGGCTTTCCGGGGCTCGAGGTCGTCAGCGTCGACGGCACCGACACCCTCGCGAGCGTCGCGGCGATGCGGCAGGCCCTGGGCTACGCGCGCGGCGGCCGCGGCCCGGTCCTCGTCAAGGCGGGCGTGGTGCGGCTGCACTCGCATTCCGAGTCGGACGACGACGGCCAGTACAAGAGCGACGCGGAGCGCGAGGCCGATCGGGCCCGCGACCCCATCACCCGGCTCGCCGCGTTCCTGACCGGCCGCGAGATCGCGGACGACGGGGAGCTGGCGCGGCAGGCCGCGGGCGTGGACGACGAGATCCAGGCGGCGACCGACGAGGCGCTGGCCGCCGCCCCGCCCGACCCCGCCACGGCCCTGCGATACGTGTACTCGCCCGACGTGGACCCGGCGGACGGGCGCTTCGACGTGCCCGGCGCCCCCGAGGGGGAGCCGATCACGATGGTGGCGGCCATCAACCGCACCCTCGAGGACGAGATGGCCCGCAACCCCCGAATCGTCGTGTTCGGGGAGGATGTGGCCGACAGCAGCCGGGCCGAGGTGCTGTCCGCGCTGCCGGGCAAGGGCGGGGTGTTCAAGGCGACCCTCGGGCTGCAACGGCGGTTCGGTCGCGAGCGCGTGTTCAACTCGCCGCTCGCCGAGGCCAACATCGTGGGCCGGGCCGTCGGGATGGCCGTCCGCGGGCTCAAGCCGGTGGTCGAGATCCAGTTCTTCGACTACATCTGGCCCGCGATGATGCAGATCCGCGACGAGCTGACGATGCTGCGCTACCGGTCGAACAACGCGTTCTCGTGCCCGCTCGTCATCCGCGCCCCCATCGGCGGCTACCTGCGGGGCGGGTCGCTGTACCACAGCCAGTCGGGCGAGAGCATATTCGCGCACTGCCCGGGCCTGCGCATCGCCTACCCGTCGAACGCGGCCGACGCGGCGGGGCTGCTGCGCACCGCCATCCGCTGCGACGACCCGGTGCTGTTCCTCGAGCCCAAGCACCTCTACCGCCAGACCTACAGCAAGGCCGCCTACCACGGGCCGGACCACCAGATTCCGTTCGCGCGGGCGAGCACGCGGCGCGAGGGGACCGACGTCGTCGTGATCACGTGGGGCTCGCTGGTCCAGCGGTCGCTGCTGGCGGCGGAGCGGGCGGCCCGCGAGGACGTCAGCGTGCAGGTGATCGACCTGCGGACGCTGGCCCCCTACGACTGGGCGTCGATCGCGGCGGCGGTGGCCGCCACGAGCCGCGTGGTGGTGGCCCACGAGGACCAGTTGACGTGCGGGTTCGGGGCCGAGCTGGCCGCGCGCATCGCCGACGAGCTCTTCGACCACCTCGACGCTCCCGTCAAGCGGGTCGGCGCCCTCGACTGCCCCGTCGCCTATCATCCCGACCTGGAAGAGGCGATCCTGCCGCAGCCTGACGACATTCTGCGGGCGATCGAGGCCGCCGCCGCGTACTGAGCGTCCGGCCGACCGGCCGTCGGAACCGGTCGCGCCGCCGCCGAGGCCCCGGCCCTCGTCACGCGCGACGGTCCACGTTGCTTGTGAAGCGCCCGGGTGCACGACAGGAAAGTGGTGTGCCGCCACCGAAGCCGGGGTGCCGCCTCCCGTGCAGGCGCCGAAGCCCATGGACCGGCGTCTGGCGGGGGGTCTGGCCCAAGGTGTTCCCCGTGAATGGAGATCCCGACAGCGCCGGGGGCGGTAATCTCACAATGATGTCGTGCGCCCGAAGCGCCCCGTCTATTGCCAGCGGAGCGCTCCCCCTGCTATCATTATGCGTTTGTAAAGGGTGTGGGAACGGCCATCCTACGGGCATGCACCGTGACCTGACGGCGATGGCGGACTGAGGGACACAGCCTCGCACGCTCGCTATCGGGGCTTCACGATGCCCGACCCCGACGATCATTTCCTCGCGAGATCGCTCGAGGCCTTGCAGGAAAACGTGCGTCGAGCGGGGCCGGCCGCCACCGCCGGGTACACGTTGATCGGCGCCATCCTCCTCCTCGGGGGGCTGGGGCACCTGGTCGATCGGTGGGCGGCGACCGAGCCATGGTTCCTGCTCGCGGGTCTGTTGACGGGGATGGTCGTCGGGTTCTACGAGCTCGCGAAGACGGTCTGGAAGCCATGAGGTTGTCGGCCGCGCTGACGGCGGCGTGCGTGCTCACCTGCGGAGCGGCGGCGGCACTGGCCCCCGAGGCGGCCGCGGCGGCGTTTCTCGGCATGGCCGCGCCGCTCGTGGTGGGGGTGGCGACGATTCGGCTCGTCGAACGGACGGTGCGCGCCGACGTGACCCGCCTCACGGCCCGGATGGCCGCCGCTTTCGCGGTGAAGCTGGTGTTCTACGCGGTGTACGTCTCCGTCGTCATCGGGTTGCTTCAGGTCGAGCCGGTGCCCTTCACGCTCAGCTTCACCTTCTACTTCGTCGCGCTCCAGGTCGCCGAGGCGCTGTACTTCAGGACCCTGCTGGCGACCGCCGGCGCAACGCCGTCAACGGGGCGCTGACGGCGCCGCCACCGGACATCATGATGAACGCCGCACAGCAAGCCGAGGACGCGCACGCCGCCGACGCGCAAGTCGAGGACGCGCACGCCGCCGCCGAGCACGGCGCGGGCGGGCACGGCGAGGGCGAGTTCGACGCCGGCGAGGTCATCATCGAGCACATCGCGAACAGCCCGCTCGACCACCCGATCCTGCACGGGCCGCACATCGCGGGCATCGACTTCTCGGTCACCAAGCACGTGATGATGCTTTGGCTGGTGGCGGGCTTCCTGTTCATCGTCATCACCCTCGCGACCCGGCGCTTCCTCGCGCAGGAGCGCCCGATCCCGACCGGGTTCATGAACGCGCTCGAGGCGGTGGTCCAGTTCGTCCGCGACTCGATGGTGCTGCCGAACGTCGGCGCAAAGTGGGTCAACACCTGGACCCCGATGATCCTGACCCTCTTCGTGTTCATCCTGACCGCGAACGCGGTCGGCCTGGTGCCGATGTTCGAGGTGCTGGGCCTGGTCGACAAGGCGCTGCTGCACACCTCGGAGGAGTCGCTGCTGAACAGCATGCTCCACGGCGGCGCCACCGCGACCGCCAACTACAACGTGACGGCGGCGCTCGCCACCATCACCTTCTTCGCGATCATCGTGGCCGGCAGCATGGCCCACGGCTTCATCGCGCACTGGAAGAACCTGGTGCCGCACGGGCTGGCGTGGCCGATCTACATCCTGCTCATCCCCATCGAGGTGATGGGCATGTTCGTCAAGCCGTTCGCCCTGACGATGCGGCTCGCCGCCAACATGAGCGGGGGGCACATCGCGATACTCGCGATCCTGTCGCTGGTCTTCATCTTCAACCAGCAGTTCGGAAACCAGTGGCTCTCGATGGGGGTCGGCGCCTTCGTCGGGGTGCCCCTGGCGACCGGGATCCTGGCCCTCGAGATCATCGTCGTCCTCGTCCAGGCCTACGTGTTCGCCCTGCTGACGTCGGTCTTCGTCGGCATGGCCATCCACGTGCACCACTAGCGATCGCTTCCTCGAACCACGGCACACTCACTCGAAACGAGACGGCACACTCACACCACACGGAGGTTGACTGCATGGAACTGTTGTACATCGCCGGCGTCGCGATCGGTCTCGGCTTGATCGTCATCGGTGCGGGTCTCGGGATCGGCCGGTTCACGGCGGCCGCCGCCGAGAGCATCGCCCGCCAGCCTTCGGCCGCGGCGCAGATCACGGGGGCGGTGCAGCTTCCGCTCTTCCTGCTCGAAGGGGTCGCGATTCTCGCCGAGGTCTTCGTCTTCGTCGTGGTCCTGATGCGGTGACCGCCGCATTCCCCGGAACGCGACGGGTAGTGCCGCGGGAGGGAGCGCCTCATGGATAATCCCCTGGTCCAGCCGGACGTCGGGCTGTACATCTGGACCATCATCACCTTTCTGACCCTGCTCTGGGCCCTGCGCCGGTACGCCTGGGGCCCCCTGCTGCGGGCCCTCGACGCGCGTCAGGAGACCATACGCAAGTCGCTCGACGAGGCCGAGCAGGCCCGGAAGGAGCTGGCGCAGGCCCAGGAGACGGCGGCCAGGGTCATCTCCGACGCCAGGGTCGAGGCCCAGTCCATTCTCGCCGAGAGCCGCAGCGCGGCCGAGAGCTTCCAGGAAGACTCGCGACAGAAGGCCAAGGCCGACGCCGAGGCCGTGGTGGCGGCGGCCCAGCGCCAGATTCAGCAGGAAACGGCGCGGGCGATGCAGGAGATCCGCCGGGAGACGGTCGACCTGTCGCTGCAGATCGCGTCGAAGCTCATCCGCAAGAACCTCACGCCGGAAGACAACGACACCCTGATCAGGGAGTCGCTCGCCCAGAAGAGGCCGAAGAGGACGGTGCCGACCACGGCGACGGCGAGGGCCGTGGTCATCGCGGGTCCGAGGACGAGAGGCGAGGCGGCGGGGGCGGTCTCGTCGTTGATCCACATGAAGACGACGACCCGCAAGTAGTAGTACAGCGAGACGGCGCTGTTGGCGACGGCGATGACGGCGAGCCAGATGAAGCCGGCGTCGATGGCGGCGCCGAAGAGCCACACCTTCCCCATGAACCCGGCGGTGGGGGGAATGCCCCCCAGCGACAGCATGAAGAAGAGCATGGCGAAGGCCATCATCGGGCTGCGCCGCGAGAGCCCGGTGAGGTCCTTCAACTCGTCGCCGACGACGTCGCTGCGCCGCATCGCGGCCACCACCGCGAAGGCCCCGAGCTGCATGAAGAGGTAGACGCCGACGTAGACGAGCATCGCCGCCACGCCGCGCTGGGTGCCGGCGACGACCCCCATGAGCAGATAGCCGGCGTGGGCGATGGACGAGTACGCCAGCATGCGCTTCAGGTTGCTCTGGGTCAGGGCGGCGATGTTGCCCACCGTCATGGTGACGACCGCGAGCCCCCAGAACAGGGCCGTCCACTCCGCGCCGAGGGACGGGAGCCCCTCCAGGAAGATGCGGATGAGCATGGCGAACGACGCCGCCTTCGACCCCACCGAGAGGAACGCGGTGACCGGGGTCGGCGCACCCTCGTACACGTCGGGCGCCCACATGTGGAACGGCACCGCCGCGATCTTGAAGCCCATGCCGGCGGCCACGAGGACAACCGCGAGCATGAGCAGCGGGCTCGAGTCCTGCCCGGCGAGCGCGGCCGCGGTGCCCTCGAGGCTGGTGGTGCCGGTGACCCCGTAGAGGATCGACATGCCGTAGAGCAGCACCCCCAGCGAGAACGCCCCGAGCAGGAAGTACTTGACGGCGGCCTCGTTGGACCGCGGGTTGGGCTTGAGATAGCCGGCGAGCACGTAGAACGAGACGGCCATCGTCTCGAGCCCGATGAACAGGGTGATCAGGTCCATCCCGCTCGCCATGAACATCATGCCGAGGGTGGCGCACAGAATGAGGAAGTAGTACTCGCCGGCCCGCAGCCCCTCGACGCGCAGGTAGGGCGCCGACATGAGCATCGTTACCGCCGCCGAGCCGAGGGCCACGATCTTGAAGAACGCGGCGAACCCGTCGATGGCGAGCAACCCCTTCGACGCGGTCACGTCGAGGCCGGCGAACGACGCCACCCCGTACAGGCTCGCGGCCACCGTGGCGAGGGAGACCCCGAGCAGCACGTCGTCGCGGCGCGGCGTCACCACCGACAGCAGGAGGACGACGAGGGCCCCGCCGGTGAGCACCATCTCCGGCAGGATGTAGTAGAAGTCGGCGGCGGAGAATCCCTCGGGCATTATCGGGCGCCCCCGCGCACCGGCGCGCCGGCGTCATCGGACCCGCCGCCCCGGGCGAGCGCGACCGGCGCCGGCGCCCCGGAGCGCTCCGCGTTGACCGGGTCGTACTCGCTGTCGACGCGGGACATCACGTGATCGACCGAGGTGTCGAGGCGGTCGATGAACGGCTTCGGGTAGAGCCCGATCCACACCGCGAGGATGATGAGCGGCACGAAGGTCGCCCACTCCCGGATGCTCAGGTCCGGCAGGTTCTCGTTCTTCGGGTTGTCGATGTTGCCGAACATGGTGCGCTGGTAGAGCCACAGCATGTACGCCGCCCCGAGCACGATGCCGGTCGCGGCGGCCGCCGCCCACCACATGTTGACGACGAAGATGCCCTGCAGTATGAGCACCTCGCCGATGAACCCGTTGAGGGTCGGCAGCCCGATGGACGACATCGTCATGATGAGGAACACCGCCGCGAAGGCCGGCATGATCTTCGACAGGCCACCGTACTCGGCGATCTCGCGCGTGTGCCGGCGCTCGTAGACGATGCCGACGATGAGGAAGAGGGCGCCGGTGGAGATGCCGTGGTTGATCTGCTGCACGATGCTGCCGGTGATGCCGACCGGGGTCAGGGCGAACATGCCGAGCATGACCATGCCCATGTGGCTGACGCTCGAGTACGCGACGAGGCGCTTCCAGTCGTGCTGGGCCATCGCCACGAGCGCCCCGTAGATGATGCCGATGATGGACAGCGCCGCCACCCACGGCACGAACGCCGCCGTGGCCTCGGGCAGGATGGGCAGCGAGAAGCGGATGAACCCGTAGGTGCCCATCTTCAGGAGCACCGCGGCCAGGATGACCGAGCCCGCGGTGGGGGCGTCGGTGTGGGCGTCGGGCAGCCAGGTGTGGAACGGGAACATCGGCACCTTGACCGCGAACCCGAGGAAGAAGGCGAGGAAGACCCACCACTGCAGGTCGAACGGCATGTTCAGCTCGTGGAACTGCGTGATGTCGAACGTGTAGACCCCGGTGACCGACTCGCTGTAGAAGTAGACGGCGAGGATGCCGAGCAGCATGACGACGCTGCCGACGAGGGTGAACAGGAAGAACTTGATGGCCGAGTAGAGCCGGTTGTCGCTGCCCCAGATGCCGATGAGGAAGTACATCGGCACCAGCATGACCTCCCAGAACACGAAGAACAGCAGGAAGTCGAGGGCGACGAAGGCGCCGATCATGCCGGTCTGGAGCACCAGCATGAAGACGTAGTACTCCTTGACCCGCACGGTGATGGCGGTCCAGGACGAGAGGATCGCGATGACCCCCATCAGGGTCGTGAGCAGCACCAGGAGCGCGCTGAACCCGTCGACGCCGAGGTGGTACTCGGCCCCGATGGAGGGAATCCACGGCAACCGCTCGACGAACTGCCAGTACTCGGCGCCCGACGCGTCGAACGAGAACCACAGCGGCAGCGACACCAGGAAGCCGAGCCCGGCCGTCACGTTCGCGATCCACCGGATGGTGTCCTCGTCGCGCTTGTTCACGAACAGCAGGACCACGGCGCCGGCCAGCGGCGTGAACATGATGAGCGACAGCAGATAGGGGAAGTTGCTCATGAGCGGATTCTCGATGCGGTCTCGGGGCCGGCCGGGCCCTCGCTCTTTGGTGCGTTCCTTCTCGTTCCGTCGATCCGTCCGGACGCGGTCAGGCGGCGCAGGCCCGCGAGTCGGCCCTCATCCGCGCCCTCACTGCCCGAAGTAGCGGACGGCGATGTACGCGGTCACGACCGCGAAGACCCCGAACAGCGTCGCGAACGCATAGTTCTGGATCAGACCGGTCTGCGCGTGCCGGAAGCGATAGCTGCCCTCGGCGCAGACCCTGCCCACGAGGTTCACGAGCCCGTCGACGACGTACTTGTCGACGACGTGCGACACCCAAGCCGAGGCCCGAGTCGTCCATCCCGTGCCGTTCACCGCCCCGTCGACGACGTTGCGGTCGACGGTCCACAGCCCCCGCGCGCCGCTCATCGTGCCCTTGACGGCGGTGGCGTCGTACAGCTCGTCCACGTAGTACTTGTTGGTCAGCACCCGGTGGGCGCCCGCGAAGTCGGACGCCAGCCGCTCGGACTCCTCGGGGCGCTGCACGTAGAGGCGGTAGGCCAGGGCGATGGCCCCGGCTGCGAGCAGGACCGACAGGGCCATGAGCGCCCACTCGATCTCGTAGTGGTGCTCCTCGGCCTCGGCAACGTGGGCCGCCCCGGCCACGAAGCTCGGCTCGAGGAAGTGCTCGATCCAGTTGTACCCGCCCAGGGCCGCCGGCACGCCGACGAAGCCGGCGATGATCGCGCCGATCGCCAGGATCTGCAGCGGCAGCGTCATCATCTTCGGCGACTCGTGCGGTCCGTGCCAGGCGTGGCCGTGCCCGTCGTCGTGCGCCTCGTGCCCGTCGCCGCCGCCTTGCGCCTCGTGCCCGCCGTCGCCGGACCCCTCGTGCTGCGCCCCGCCGTAGGCGCCGCCCCACGCCGGGCCGCGGTACTCGCCGTAGAAGGTCATGAACATCAGGCGCGCCATGTAGAACGCGGTCATCCCCGCGGTAATGGCGGCCAGCCCCCACAGCCAGCGGCTCTCGAGGAACGTCCGGTAGAGAATCTCGTCCTTGCTGAAGAAGCCCGAGAACGGGGGGATGCCCGCGATGGCCAGGGTGCCGATGCCCATCGTCATGAAGGTCACCGGCATGTACAGCCGCATGGCCCCCATCTTCCGCATGTCCTGCTCCTCGTTCATCGCATGGATGACCGAGCCGCTGCCGAGGAACAGCAGGGCCTTGAAGAAGGCGTGCGTCATGAGGTGGAACGCGCCGGCCGCGAAGGCGCCGACCCCGGTGGCGAGGAACATGTAGCCGAGCTGCGAGACCGTCGAGTAGGCGAGCACCCGCTTGATGTCGGTCTGGACGAGCCCGATGGTCGCCGCCATCAGCGCCGTCAGCACCCCGATGACGGCGACGATGAACATCACCTCGGGCGCGTGCGTGAACAGCACCGCGTTGCGGGCGACCATGTACACGCCGGCCGTGACCATGGTGGCGGCGTGGATGAGGGCCGAAACCGGCGTGGGGCCCTCCATCGCGTCGGGCAGCCACACGTAGAGGGGTATCTGCGCGCTCTTGCCGACGGCGCCGACGAACAGCAGCAGGCAGATGAGCGAGATGACCCCGAACGTCCCCTCCTCGATGGGCATGCCCGCCGCCGCCTCCGCCACCGCGCGGAAGTCGAGGGTGCCGAACGTGAAGAAGACGAGGAAGATGCCGAGGATGAACCCGAAGTCGCCGATGCGGTTGACGACGAACGCCTTCTTGCCGGCGTCGGCCGCGCTCTTCTTGTGATACCAGAAGCCGATGAGCAGGTACGAGCAGAGCCCGACCCCCTCCCACCCCACGAACATGACGAGGAAGGTGCTGCCGAGCACCAGCGTCAGCATGAAGAAGCAGAAGAGGTTGAGGTAGCAGAAGAACCGCGCGTAGGCCCCGCGCGGCTCGTGGTCCATGTAGGCGACCGAGTAGACGTGGATGAGGAACCCGATGCCGGTGACGATGAGGCTCATCATCCCCGACAGCGGATCGAGCCGGAACGCCCACGGCACCTCGAACGCGCCGATGCCGGACGCGGTCTCGAGGGCTATCGGGGGAATCCACTGGGCCAGCGTGTAGACGTGCTCGCGATGCTCCTGCCCCAGCAGCAGCACGAACGCGTAGAGCGACAGCAGCAGCGCGCCGCCCATGGTCCCGCAGGCGATGGCCGCCGCGGTCTGCTTGCTGAAGTAGCGCACGCCGAAGATCCCGTTCAGGGCGGCGCCGATGCCGGGCAGCACGGGAATGAGCCAGATGAGATCCATCGTCTGTCGTGATTGATGTCAGGGGGAAGAGGCGTCGCGAGCTACCAGCGCATGATGTTCATCTCGTCGATGTTCACGGTCTCCTTGTTCCGGAAGAAGGCCAGGAGGATGCCCAGCCCGACCGCGGCCTCGGCCGCCGCCACCGCGATGACGAACACGACGAACACCTGGCCGGCGAGGTCTTCCAGGTACCGGGCGTGCGCCACGAGATTGATGTTGACGGCGTTGAGCATCAGCTCGATGGCCATGAAGATGATGATGACGTTGCGCCGCACGAGGACGCCGATGACCCCGATGCTGAACAGCGCGGCGGAGAGGACCGTGTAGTGCGCCGGCGTGATTTCCATCTCTTCGACTCTTACGACTCTCGTCTCGCCAGCACGATGGCCCCGACCATCGCGACGAGCAGCAGCACCGACGCCACCTCGAACGGAATCAGGTAGTCGGTGTAGAGCAGCCAGCCGAGCTCCTCGGTGTTGCCCCGGCCCAGGACCGGCGTCGCCTCGGCGGCGGCCGGGACCGCCGGGGCGATGCGGCCGTAGCTGTAGACCACGATGCCCGCGAGCTCGAGCAGCACCGCCCCCGAGAGCGCGAGCCCGAGGCGGGCCAGCCGCCGGGGGTCCTCGTGCGCCTCGGGGGCCCGCTTCAGGTTCACGAGCATGACCACGAACAGGTACAGCACGACGATGCCGCCGGCGTACACCAGCACCTGGATGACGGCCAGGAACTCGGCCCGCAGGACGACGTAGAGGACCGCCACGCAGAGGAAGTTGAGGACGAGGAACACCACGCTGTGCACGGTCTTCGGGGTGGTGATGACGGCGACCCCCAACCCGAGAATCAGGACCGCGAGCGTGTAGAAGGCGATTGCTTCGGCCATGGGTCTACAGCAGCACCTTGAGGACGCCGGTCACCACGATGTTGCCGATGGCGATGGGGATGAGGACCTTCCACCCCAGCCGCATGAGCTGGTCGTAGCGGTAGCGCGGCAGCGTGGCCCGGATCCAGATGAAGATGTAGAGGAACACGAACATCTTCCCGAAGAACCAGATCCAGCCGGGAATCAGGTCGAGGAACGCCAGCGCCTCGACGTTGGGGAACGGCCGCAGCCAGCCGCCCCAGAACAGGATCGCCACCACCGCCGAGATGACGATCATGTTGGCGTACTCGGCGAGGAAGAACAGCGCGAACCGCATGCCGCTGTACTCGGTGTGGAAGCCGCCGGTCAGCTCCTGCTCGGCCTCGGGGAGGTCGAACGGGGCCCGGTTGGTCTCGGCCAGCCCCCCGATGAACACGAGCGCGAAGGCCACCGGCTGCACGAACGCGAACCACAGCCCGGCCTCCTGCTGGGCCTCGACGATGCCGACCATGCTCAGGGTGCCGGCGGTGAGGATGACGCTGACGAGGGTCATCGTCACCGCGATCTCGTAGCTGATGAGCTGGGCCGACGCGCGCAGGCTCGCGAGCAGCGGGTACTTGCTGTTCGACGCCCACCCCGCGAGGATGATGCCGTAGACGCCGATGGACGTCACCGAGATGATGAACAGCAGGCCGACGTTGATGTCGGTGATGTAGAACAGCTCGTCGCCCCCGAAGGGCACGACCGAGAACACCACCAGGGCCGGTACCAGCGACAGGATCGGGGCGAGCGTGAACATCGCGCGGTCGGCCCGGGCCGGGGTGATGTCCTCCTTGAGGATGAGCTTGATGGGGTCGGCGATGGCCTGCAGCACCCCGTAGGGCCCCACCCGCATGGGCCCCAGCCGCGACTGCGCCCACGCGATGACCTTGCGCTCGAGCAGGGTCATGAACGTCACGGCCACGAGCACCGCGTTCAGCAGGACCGCGATCTTGAACAGCGGGATGACGATGGTGTCGATCATCTATCTGTCGACCTCGCCGAGCACGATGTCGATCGTGCCGATCAGGGCCACCACGTCGGCCACGAGGTGCCCGATGATCAGCGGCCGCAGGCCCTGCAGGTTGCAGAACGACGGGGGCCGGACCCGGAACCGGTAGGGGTTGGTGGCCCGCCCGTCGCTCACGATGAAGTAGCCGAGCTCGCCCTTGGGCGACTCGATGGCGTGGTACGTCTCGCCCGCCTTGGGCTTGATGAGCCGGGGCACCTTGCCCATGATGGGCCCCTCGGGCAGCCCGTCGAGGGCCTGCCGGATGAGGCGGATCGACTGGCGGAACTCCTCGAGCCGGATGAGGTACCGGTCGTAGGTGTCGCCCCGGGTGCCGAGGGGGACGTTGAACTCGAGCTCGTCGTAGGCGGCGTAAGGCTCGTCCTTCCTGACGTCGCGGTAGACGCCGGACCCGCGCAACGGCGGGCCGCAGAGCCCGAGGCCGACGGCGTCCTCGGCCGAGATGACCCCGATGTCGCGGGTGCGCTCCAGCCAGATGCGGTTGTTGGTCAGGAGCGTCTCGTACTCGTCGATCTTCCCCTCCATGAGGTCGCAGAACGCCCGGACCTTGGTGTCCCACCCGGTCGGGATGTCGAGGGGGAGCCCGCCGATGCGCATGGCGTTGTAGGTGAGCCGCGCCCCGCAGTAGTCCTCGAAGAGATCGAGGATGAGCTCGCGCTCGCGGAACGCGTAGAGGAACACGGTCATCGCGCCGATGTCCATGGCGTGGGTGCCCAGCCAGAGACAGTGGCTCGCGATGCGCTGCAGCTCGGCGAGAACGGTACGGATGTATCGGGCGCGCCGGGGCACCTCGATCTCCATCAGCTTCTCGACCGTCTCGCAGTAGCCGAGGTTGTTGGTGGCCGCCGCCACGTAGTCCATGCGGTCGGTCAGCAGGATGATCTGGGTCCAGTCGCGGTTCTCGCTGAGCTTCTCGATGCCGCGGTGGATGTAGCCGATGACGACGTCGGCGTCGACGACGCGCTCGCCGTCGAGGCGCAGCACCACGCGGAGCACGCCGTGCGTGCTGGGGTGCTGCGGCCCCATGTTGATGACGAGCTCGTCGGTGTCGAAGATGGGCGCCGCCGCGGGCGCCGCCGCTGCCTGGCCAGTCATGGTCGCCTACTCGATCTCCGCCTCGTCGCGGGCGTTGCGCAGGCGCAGCCACTCCATGGGGCTCTCCAGCAACAGCTCGCCCGGGCCCTCGAGGGGATAGTCCTTGCGTTGCGGGTGCCCCTGCCACTCCGGCGGCATGAGGATCCGGCGCAGGTCCGGGTGCCCGGTGATGTTGATCCCGAACATGTCCCACACCTCGCGCTCAAGCCAGTTCGCGGCCGGCCACAACCCGGTGACCGACGGCACGGGCTCGCCCTCGGCCGCCCGCACCTTGAGGCGGACGCGCTGCCGGCGCCGGGTCGAATACAGGCAATACACTACATCGAAACGCTTCCCGCGGGGCGGCCAGTCGGTGGCCGTGAGGTCGGCGCAGTAGTCGAACGACCCCTCGTCGGAATCCTTGAGGAAGGCCGCGACCTCGGGCAGGGCGTCGGGCGCGACGATGACCGTCCAGTCGCCGACCCACCAGGAGAGTTGCTGGATGCGGTCGGGCAGCGCGGCCTCGAGGGCGGCCAGGAACGCGGGCTTCTCGAGGTCGTCGGGCGGCGGCGGGTCGGTCGGCCCCTTGGGCGCCTCGGGCGGCGCCTTCGGCTTCGGCTTGGGCCGGGGCTTCGCCGCGGCGGCCGGCTTCGGCTTCGCGGCCGAGGCGCCCGGCTTCGCCGCGGCGGCCGGCTTCGGCTTCGCGGCCGAGGCGCCCGGCTTCGCCGCGGCGGCCGGCTTCGGCTTCGAAGCGGCCGGTTTCGCGGCGGCCGGCTTGGCCGCGGGCTTCGGCGCAGCCGGCGGGGCCGAATCCGGGGAAGCGGCCCCCGACCCCTCGGCGGGGGATGCGGCGGCCGGCTCGGCCCGCTTCGCCGCGGCGGCGGCCGGATCCGGCGCACGGCCGGCGCCCGAAACGGCTTCCGACGGCGGCCCTGCCTCGGGCGGCCGCGCGCTGGGCGATTCGGCCGCCGGTTCACCCGATTTCGGTTCGTCTGCCATGGTCCAGGAAAGCTCCGGCTGCCCCGCGGGCCCGGCGTCGCGGAACGGAACCGCCTCGCCGCGGAACGTCGCCCGCCGCTCCGCCGTCTTGCGGCGCCGCGCCCCGACCGACGACCCTCCGGGGCGCTCGCCCCGCTCCATCGGCCTGCGGCGCAGGCCTCGGGCCGACCCCGCCGGCGGCTCGGGGCCGCCGCTCTATCGAAGCCGCGACGGTTTCTCGCGCGCGGCCGCCCCCGCTCACCCGTCCCCGGCTCAGGCCCACTCCAGCGCGCCCTTGCGCCACGCGTAGACGTAGCCCAGCACCAGGATGAACAGGAAGACGAGCATCTCGATGAGGCCGAACAGGAGCAGCTCGTCCATGATGACCGCCCACGGGAACATGAACACGGTCTCGATGTCGAAGATCACGAACAGCATCGCGATCAGGTAGTAGCGGACGCTGTAGCGGTCGCGCGCGTCGGTGGCCGGCTCGATGCCGCACTCGTAGGGCTCGAGCTTCACCTTGTTGTAGCGCGACGACTGGATCAGCGACGAGACGATCAACGTGAAGATGGCGAAGCCGATCGCGACGAGGACGAACAGCAGGACCGGAACATACGCCTCGATCATCGGATCTCACCCCGTGTACAGTCCGTTGCGACCGGATGAATCGACACCCCCTGCGAGCGCAAGCTGTTTGCTCGGAGAGCTTCGATGCGGCGGGGTCGGTCGCGGAAGCCGAAATCTTATAGCATGCGCGCGCGGAGGGTCAAGGAACCGGCGGGCCCGCGCGGCGGCCGGCGGACGCGGGCCCGCGCGGCGGCGGTGCGCCCGCACCGGCTGCGAATCGCGGTCGCGCCGGACGCCGCGGGGCCGTTCGCGCCGCCGCGAAAACGACTATACTTCGGGGGGTCCAGTCAGGCTGGAGGATTGTGCGCATGCAGCGATCAGCGTCCGGGCGGGCCGCCCCCCGCACCCCTCGCCGCCGGCGCCGGCCCGGGCTCGCGGCGGCCCTTGCGGCCGCCGTCTGCCTGCCGGGCGTTCTCGCGGCTCCGCTCCTGGGACAGGACAACGAACGGGCCCTGTTCGTGAGCGTCCTCGACGAGGACGGGGCGCCGGTGCCCGACCTCGCCCCGGGCGAGTTCGTGGTCGAGGAGGACGGCGTCGAGCGCGAGGTCCTGCGGGCCGGGCCGGCCCGAAGCCCGATGCAGGTGGCGGTGCTCGTGGACACGAGCGCGTCGGCGGCCTTCGCCATCCGGGACATCCGCAACGGCCTGGAACGGCTGATCCCGGTCCTCGCGGAAGACAACGAGGTCGCCGTCATCAGCTACGGCGGCCCGCCGCGGGTGCTCGTCGAGTCGACGCGCCGCCTCGACCGTCTGCGCGACGGAATCGGCCTCGTCTTCTCGTACCCGGAAAGCGCCGCCTACCTCCTCGACGCGCTGGTGGAGACGGCCCGCGGGTTCGAACGGCGCGAGGCGCCCCGGCCGGCGATGGTCGTGGTGGCCTCGGAAGGCCTCGACTTCAGCCGCTACGACTATCGGCGGACCCGCGAGGCCCTGCAGGCCGCCGGGGCCGCGGCCCACGTGATCGTGGTGCAGGAGCGGGGCAACGCCCTGCTGCGCCGCGATCCGTTCGGCTTCACCAACGACGTGATCCAGCGCGACCGGGCCCTCGCGCAACTGCCCGAGGCATCCGGCGGCCAGCGCTACGACCTGCTGCTGAGCACCGCGGTGCCCGACGCAATGGAAGCCCTGGCCGAAGTAATCACGAACCAGTACCGCGTCGTGTACTCGCGGCCGCCGGGCCTCATCCCGCCCGAGACGGTCTCGGTGCGGATGCGGCGGGCCGATCTGACGGCCCGTGGCACGCCGGACAGATGGACAGGAGACGGCAGCCCATGAAGACCGAACCGCGACCGTCGACCGGCGCCCTCCGTCGCACCTCTCCCACGGCGCGCCGACGCCGCCGCCTCGTCGCGGCCGCGGCCGCTCTCGCGGCCCTGGCCGCGGCGGCCTCGCCACGCGCCCAGGAAGCCGCGTCGCAGGAGCCTTCGTTCCGCGCGGGCGTCGATCTGGTCTCGCTGAACGTCACCGTGACCGACCGGAGCAACCGCTACGTCACCGACATCGACGTCGACCGGTTCCAGGTCTACGAGGACGGCGCGCTGCAGGACATCAGCTTCTTCACGCGCACGCAACTGCCCATCGCGCTGTCGCTGCTGATGGACACGAGCGCGAGCATGACCGAGCGGATGGAGACCGCCCAGCAGGCCGCCATCGGATTCGCGGAGCGACTCCGCGACGAGGACATGGCCAGCGTCATCGACTTCGACAGCCGGGTCGAGATCCGCCAGGGGTTCACCAACTCGCTCGACGAGCTGGCGGCGGCCATCCGCCGCACGTCGGCGGGCGGCTCGACCTCGCTCTACAACGCCATCTACATCTCGCTCAAGGAGCTAGGCAAGATCGCGGCGGCCGCCACCGGCGAGATCCGGCGGCAGGCCATCATCGTGCTCTCGGACGGCGAGGACACGTCGAGCCTCGTCGACTTCGAAGAGGTCCTCGAGCTCGCCAAGCGGTCCGACACCGTCATCTACTCGATCGGACTGCGCTCGCGGGACATCCGTACCCGGCGCGGGTTCCGCGAGGCCGACTTCGTGCTGCGCCAGCTCGCCCAGGAGACCGGGGGCCGGGCCTTCTTCCCCCAGCGCGTGGAGGATCTGGCGGACATCTACGGGCAGATATCCGACGAGCTGTCCAGCCAGTACACGGTGGGGTACACGTCGAAGAACCCGCTGCGCGACGGCCAGTGGCGGCGCCTCGTCGTCCGCGTCGACCAGCCCAACGTCGCGGCCAGGACGAAGCAGGGCTACTACGCGCCGAGGATGAACTAGGCGTCTGCGCCGCAGAACGGGTACGGACGCCTGCAAGGTCGGTCGGGCGGCAAGCGGAGCCGAAGGCGGCGATTGGCGGGACGGGAAGCCCGCCGCGACCCGGCCGGAATCGCCGGACGGGCGGAAGGGTCACGAACCCATGACGAGTCTCCCGCTTCTGCTCTACTTCACCGCGGGCGTCGTCTACACCGTGTTCTTCGTGCGGCGCGACCCGCGCGCCGGCCGCCTCGCGACCGCCTCGTTGTCCGCCGCCGCCTTCATCCACACGTTCGTCATCGGCATGCAGACGGTCGAGATGGGCCACCTGCCGTTCGTGGGTACCGCCTCGGCGATCTCCGCGTTCGTGTGGATGCTCGCGGTCGCCTACCTCTACACCGAGGTCACCACCGACGAGCGCGCCCTCGGCGTCTTCATCGCCCCCCTGCTGGTGGGGCTGCAGACCATCTCGAGCCTGAGCGGGACGGTGCGCGAGCCCGCCCCCATCCTCGACAGCCCCCTGCTCGCCGCCCACGTGCTCTCGCTGCTGTTCGCCTACGCCGCCTTCGCGCTGGCGTGCGTGGTGGGCATCACCTACGTCCTGCTGTTCCGCGAGCTGAAGTCCAAGCAGCTCGGGTTCTTCGCGGCGCGGCTGCCGTCGCTGCACGCGGTGGACGCGATGAACGGCCGGGCGGTGGGCATCGGGTGGCTGTTCCTGACGGCGGGCCTCGCCGTGGGCGTGGTTTGGGTGCTGCAGCTCCAGCCCGGCACGTCGGACCCCCGCGTGCTCGCGATGTCGTTCTCCGACCCGAAGATCTTCATCGTGGTGCTGGCCTGGGCCGTCTACTCGTTCGAGCTCTACGCCCGCCGGGTCATCGGATGGAGCGGCCGCCGCGCCGCCTGGCTGTCGGCGCTGGGTTTCTCCATCGTCCTCGTCAACCTCGTGCCCGTGGGCTACTTCCTGACGGAGAGCCACAACTTCTGATCTGGGCATGAACCTCCTGCTGCTGGGCGTGAGCCACCATACGGCGCCGGTCGACCTGCGCGAGCGGGTCGACTTCTCGAAGCGCGGCGTCGTGACCGCGTTGCGGGAGCTCGCCATGCGCCCGTCGCCGGCCGAGTCGGTGGTGCTGACGACCTGCAACCGGTCCGAGATCTACGTCGCGTGCGAGGACACCGGGGTCGCCCGCGACGACCTCGCGGGATTCATGAGCCGCTTCCACGACGTGCCGGAAGACCAGTTGGCGCCGCATCTCTACGCGCGGACCGACGGCGAGGTCGCGCAGCACCTCTTCCGGGTCGCGGCCGGCCTCGACTCGCTGGTCGTGGGCGAGCCCCAGATCTTCGGCCAGGTCAAGGACGCCTACGCCACCGCGGCGAGCGAGCAGTGCACCGGCACGTTGCTGAACAAGCTCTTCCCGTGGTCGTTCGCGGTCGGCAAGCGGATCCGCGCCGACACGGGCCTGGGCGAAGGGGCGGTGTCGGTCGGCTACGCCGCGATCTCGCTCGCCCGGAAGATCTTCGGCGATCTGGAGGGTCTGTCGGTGCTCGTGGCGGGAGCGGGCGAGATGGCCGAGCTCACGGCCACCCACCTGCGGTCGCAGCGGGTGCGGCGCATCGCCGTCGCCAGCCGCACCCTCGCGCGCGCCTCCGACCTCGCCGGCAAGGTCGAGGGGGTCGCGGTGGACTGGTCGGCCGTCGACGACGAGCTGCTGCGGGTGGACGTGGTGGTGACCGCCACCGGCGCCGCCACCCCCGTCCTGACCCGGGCGCGGCTCGAGGAGGTCATGCACGCGCGGAGAAACCGGCCGCTGTTCGTCATCGACATCGGCCTCCCGCGCGACGTGGACCCGCACTGCGGCGAGCTGGAGCAGGTGTTCCTCTACAACATCGACGACCTGCGCACCATCGTCAGCGAGAACCTGGCGCGGCGGCAGGAGCAGACGACCCAGGCCGAGGCGATGGTCTCGGACGCGGCGGAGAAGTTCGTCGCCTGGCTGCGGTCGCGCGGGGCCATCCCCACCGTGGTCGCCCTGCGGCGCCGCTTCGAGTCGGTCCGACAGTCCGAGCTGGAACGGCTCGAGCCGAAGCTGAGCCGCTTCACCCCCGAGGCCCGGGCCCGGGTCGAGGAGATCACGCGGCTCCTCGTCCAGAAGCTGCTCCTGACCCCGACCGAACGCCTGAAGTCGGCCGGCGACGCGGCGACCGCGGCCCGGTACGCCGAGGCCGTGACGCGGCTCTTCGATCTCGACGGGAACGGGTCCGACCCCGAGAAGAACCGGTCCGCCGCCCCCTCCCGCACCGTCGCGCTCGGCGAGGCGGCCCCATCCTCCGCCTCGTCGAAGACCCCGGTGGCGTCGTGACCCGGCTGAGGCTCGGGACCCGCGGGAGCGATCTCGCGCTCTGGCAGGCCAACGCGGTGGCGGCCCGGATTCGCCGCGGCAGCGGGCGGGAGTGCGAGCTGGTGGTCATCACCACGACCGGCGACCGGCTCCGCGAGGCCAATCTGTCGCAGGTCGGCGGCAAGCGGGTCTTCGTGAAGGAGATCGAGCAGGCGCTCGCCGAAGGCGACGTCGACCTCGCCGTGCACAGCGCCAAGGACATGCCGGCCGAGCTGCCGGACGGCCTCGCGATCGGCGCGGTCCTGCCGCGGGCGGACCCGCGGGACGCCGTCGTGCTGCCGGCCGGGGTCGCGCCGCCGTCCACGCTGTCGGCGGTGGGAAACGGACCGGACGGGGGCAGCGCCCCCCGCGTCGGCAGCGGGAGCGTCCGGCGGGTCGCCGAGCTGCGGCGGGCGTGGCCCCGCGCCGAGTTCCGTCTCGTGCGCGGCAACGTCGGAACCCGGCTGCGCAAGCTGGACGCGGGCGACTACGACCTGCTCGTGCTGGCGGTGGCAGGGCTGGAGCGGCTGGGCCTCGCCGACCGCGTCTCGATGCCCATCGACGCCGACGCGTGCCTGCCCGCCCCGGGGCAGGGCATCGTGGCGGTCGAGACCCGCGCCGGCGACGCGGAGACCGGGGCCGCCCTCGCCGCCGTCGACGACGCGCCGACGCGCGCCGCGTTCACGGCCGAGCGCGCCCTCGTCGCCGCCCTCGGCGGCGGGTGCCACGCGCCCATCGGGGCCCTCG
Organism: Vicinamibacterales bacterium; assembly: GCA_965207675.1. Lineage (GTDB taxonomy): Bacteria > Acidobacteriota > Vicinamibacteria > Vicinamibacterales > UBA8438 > JAJEEA01. Next base: position 294,885 of record CBDBMY010000007.1, on the reverse strand, counting down.
CGGAAGGCGACGGCGACCACCTGCGCCTGCGGGCGATGGTGGCGTCTCTCGACGGGGCCCGGCGTCTCCGCCGCGAGGCCGCGATGCCCGCCGACGCGGCGCAGACCCTCGGCGACGAGGTCGCCCGCGGCCTGCTCGCGGACGGCGCCGGCCCCATTCTGGAGGCCGCGCAACGCGCCGCGGCCGGGGACGGCCGGGGCCGCGGGTGACGAACGCCTCGGCATCGTCCCGGGCGGCTCGCCCCCCGCGTCCATCGGCGGCCGGCGGGAAGCCACCGCCAACCGGTACGTCGAAAGGGAACGGGCCTGCAGACTGCTCGCCGGGACTTTCCGACCTCGAGCCCGGAATCCAGGCCGAGCCCGCGGGTTCGGCCGACCGTTCGAGCGCCATCAGGCAAGGGTCGGTGGCATTCTGGCGACGCACCGCCGGCATCGGGCGTCGACGGATGCACGGCCGGGCAGGAAACGCGGCGCGGGCGATCAATCCGCGGCGGCGACGTCGAATCGGGGGGAGACCAGCGAGCCGTCGTCGATGGGAAGCCCCACGCGCACGACCCGGTCCGAACCCGTACCTGCCGCCGTGACGTACTTGTAGAGGGCGCCGTCGGACGCGCGGGGCGCGACCGGATGCTCGGCCACCCCCCGCCCCTCGGCCGCCCCCCGCCCCGCACCGCCGTCATCAACCGGGCCGCTCCCGTAGATCGCGCCGCCGCCGGGCGCGAAGACGTGGATTTCGCCGGTGGGGCTCGACCGCACGATGCGGCGCAGCCGGCCGTCGATCTCCGCCGCCGGCCACCCCGCCGCCTCGGCCCCCGCGACGAGGGCGTCGACGAGCGCGGCCTGCACCGCCATCTGCCGGCCGAGAATCGCCTCGAAGACGGGCCGGATCTCGGCGAGCCGGTCGGTGTGCGAGGCGCTCAGCAGCTCGGGCTCGCCGAACGCGGCCAGCACCGCGGTCATCACCGGCGACGTGTAGGCGTCGCTCGGCGCCTGCTCCTCGAAGGCGAGCGCGTTGCCCACCTGCACGATGCGACGCCGGTCGACGCCGCTGACCCCCACGTACTTGTAGACCTCGTTGTCGATCTCGCGCACCTGCGCGGCCTGGGCGACGACGCCGTCGCCGTCGACGGGGAACGACAGCAGGGCATGGAACTCCCAGGCCTGGGGCTGTACGGCGGGGTCGGGATAGAACTCGAACGGCATCGGGGCTCCCGAGTCGTCCCGGACGTTGGTGAGGTAGACGACGCCCCGCTCGTCCGAGATCCACACCTCGTCGAGGACGGTGTCCGCCGCGACGGCGTCGAGGGCCCCGATGATTCGCGCCGGGTCGTGCCCGGCGGCCTCCTCCGCCGCCACCAGGTGGGCGGCGATACGCGCCTGCGCGGTCATCTGACCGTCCAGCATCCTGTCGAGGGCGCGCGCCACGTCGGCCAGCGAAATCGTGCTCATTTCGGTGCATCCACTGAACCGGCAGGCCGGAGGGAGCGCCGGCGGGCGGCCTTCCTGCCGTTCGAATCGAGCCCGCCGGCTCTACATACTCTACCCCGTCTTCGATGCTACGATGGGCTCGGAACGAGGACCTCGACAACCCTCATGACCAATGGCGAATCCCGTGGGAAACCGCGGTTCACGGTCGCGGCCAAGCCGATGGGCCTGCGGCCGGGACTCGACCCGGCCCGGCTGCGCAATCTGGACGACGCGCTGGAGATCGAGCGTTTCCGGGCACTGACGGCACGGCTCGCGCAGGGAAGCGACGACCGGCCCACCCGAGTCGGGGCGGGCCCCGCGACGCCTCCCCTGGCCGGGGTGCGGGTCCTGGTGACCCGCCCCAGGGCACAGGCGGCGGGGATGGTGACGCGACTCGAGAGTCTGGGCGCCGAGGCGATCGTGGTGCCGACCATCGCCATCGCGCCCCCCGAGGATTCCGGGCCGTTCGACGCCGCGTGCGACCGTATCGGGACTTTCGACTGGGTCGTGTTCACGAGCGTCAACGCGGTGGCCCGCGTCGCCGGGCGTCTCGCCGCCGGCCCCGGCGGCCTCCCCGACCTGGCGGGCCCGCGCCTCTGCGCGGTCGGCGCGGTGACCGCCGAGGCCCTCGCGGGCCATGGGCTGAGGGTCGATCTGGTCCCGGACGAGTACCGGGCCGAGGGCGTCATCCGCGCCATGCGCGGGGAGGGCGACCTGACGGGGGCCCGCGTGCTGCTGCCGCGCGGGGACCTGGCCCGCGACCTGCTGCCGGTGGAGCTCGGGCGGGCCGGGGCCGAGGTGACCGCGGTCACCGCCTATCGGACGGTGCCGGCCGACCTCGACCGCGACGGCCCGGACCTCCGCGGGATGCTGCGTCGGCGCCGGGTGGACGTCGTCACGTTCACGAGCGGCTCCAGCGTGAGGAACTTCGCGCGGGCGATGGGCGAGCGGCAGGCGGCGGAGCTGCTGCGGCACGTCGAGGTCGCCTGCATCGGCCCGGTGACGGCCGACGCCGCGAGCCGGCTGGACATCGCCACCACGATCATGCCGGCCGAGTCCACCGTGCCGGCGCTGCTCGAGGCGATCGTGGATCGGCTCGGCGACCGCCGGCACGGCTGACCGACGAACGACGCAGTCAGGCGAGATGCATCGCCGCTCGAATGCAGCGGGGCCTTTCGCCACGGGCTGCCACGGAGGAGCCTGATGGCCATCAGGGACACGCGGTTCGCCGGCGCACCCGCGGCCCGCGCGCCGGGCGCGGACGCCGCCCGTCCCCTTCACCGGCCGCGCCGGCTGCGCCGCACCGCCGCCATCCGCGGCCTGGTGCGCGAGACCCGGCTGACGGCCGACGGCCTCGTCTACCCGTTGTTCGTGTGCGAGGGGACCCGCGTGCGCCGGGAGGTGCCGTCGATGCCGGGGGTGTTTCAGCTCTCCGTCGACGAGGCGGTCGACGAGGCGGCGGCGGCGCGGGCGGACGGGGTGCGGGCGGTGCTGCTGTTCGGGCTCCCCGCCCACAAGGACGAGGAAGGCACCGCCGCCGCCGATCCCGCGGCCCCGGTGCAGACCGCGGTGCGCGCGATACGCGGCCGGCTCGACGACGTCGCCGTCGTGACCGACGTGTGCCTGTGCGAGTACACGTCGCACGGCCACTGCGGCGTCCTCGACGGCGAAACCATCCTCAACGACGTCACCGTCGGCCGCCTCGTGGAGGCGGCGGTGTCGCACGCCGAGGCCGGCGCCCACGTCGTCGCCCCCTCCGACATGATGGACGGTCGGGTCGGGGCCATCCGCCGGGGCCTCGACGCCCGGGGCTTCGAGGACGTGGCGATCATGTCCTACGCGGCCAAGTACTGCTCGGCCTTCTACGGCCCGTTCCGGGACGCGGCCGACTCGGCCCCCGCGTTCGGCGACCGGCGCACCCACCAGATGGACCCCGCCAACAGCGACGAGGCGCTGCGCGAGGTGGCCCTCGACATCGAGGAGGGCGCGGACATCGTCATGGTCAAGCCGGCGATGCCCTACCTGGACGTGATTCACCGGGTGAAGGCCCGGTTCGGGCGGCCGACCGCCGCCTACCAGGTCAGCGGCGAGTACGCGATGGCGAAGGCGGCGGCGCGGCTCGGCTGGCTGGACGAGGACCGGATCATGCTGGAGACGCTGACCGCCATCCGCCGGGCGGGCGCCGACATCCTCATCACCTACTACGCCCGGCGGGCGGCGCGCGCCCTGGCGGGGCAGGCAGGATAGCGCGCCAATCGCCGCCCGCGGCGCCGCCGGGCGCCCCAACCCGACCCTGCAGGAGTCCGCACCGCCCGGCGGCGCCGACTCCCGACCCGCCGGTCGGGACGGGAACGGTGGCCTGGCCGCGCGGCGGCCGGCCGGCGGCGGCGACTGCCGCCGACGGGCCGCCCTCCCGGCACGGTCGGCGAAGTCGGGCCGTCTCTGCGTCACTCCGCGGCGACGATCATGATCTTGTCCAGCTCCGCCTTGTCGGCGGGCAGCTCGGCGTCGCCCGACGGATAGTCGTTCCGGTCGAGCATGAAGGCGACGACGTCGGTGTACTCCTCGTCGGACAAGCGGCCCGGCCCGTCCTCGGGCATCGTCATCTTGATGCGCTCGAACAGGGCCCCCACCGGTATCTCGGTCCAGAAGACGATGAAGTCGCTGCCGGCGACGCTCGGCGCCATCTCGCCGCCCCGCAGGCCCTGCCCGTGGCAGGACGCGCAGTTCTGGTTGTAGACCCGCCGCCCGCGGCGCGCCTGGGCCGAAGAGAACACGCCGTCGAGGGTCGAGCTGGTGGTCTCCTGCACCGCGGCCGGGAGCTCCGCCCCGACCGCCGACGCGGTCTCGACCGCCGCGCCGCCCATGAACACGAACGCCGACACCGCCGCCGCACCGCACACGGTCAACCACCTGCTCATCCGTCGTCTCCTGTGGCTCCGGAGGCGCCGTCGAGGGACGGCGAGGACTCCCGGAGGATCGGTTGGCCGGACCAGGCGCCGCGAGGCGCCCGGCGGCCCGGCTGGTTCTGCCTGCCCGATATGCGCATTCTGGCATTCCGGCCTCCGCCCGATCAACCCGCCCGGCCGCCCGTGGCGAAGTCCCCGCTGCGTCGATGCGGCGATGCAGCCCGCCCCGCCGGTTCGCCGGCGCCCTCCGGGGCGCCATGTAGCCCGGGGTCCGCCACGGACCGCCCGACCGCCGGCCGTGATATCGTTCCCCGCCGATGAGCACCGCCGCACGCCGCCAGTCCGCGCGCCTGTTCGCCCGCGCCAAGAAGATCCTTCCCGGCGGCGTCGACAGCCCCGTCCGCGCCTTCTCCGCCGTCGGCGGCGCCCCGCCGTTCATCCGACGGGGGCGCGGCGCCCGCATCGAGGACGAGGACGGCCGCGCCTACGTCGACTTCGTCATGTCGTGGGGCCCCCTCATCCACGGGCACGCCCCGGCCGGGCTGACCCGGGCGCTGGCCGCCGCCGCGAAGCAGGGCACCAGCTTCGGGGCCCCGACGGCGGCGGAGGTCGAGCTGGGGACGGCGGTACGGCGGCTCATGCCGTCGCTCGAGCGGGTGCGGTTCGTCAACTCGGGCACCGAGGCGACGATGAGCGCGCTGCGGCTCGCCCGGGCCGCGACGGGCCGGGACCGCGTCGTCAAGTTCGCCGGCTGCTACCACGGCCACGGCGACGCCTTTCTCGTCCAGGCGGGGTCCGGGGCCACCACCCTCGGCGTCCCCACCAGCCCGGGGGTCCCGAGGTCGGTGGCGGCGGACACGCTCGTGGCGCGCTACAACGACCCGGGTTCGGTCGAACGAATCCTCCGCCGCCAGCGGGATCGGGTGGCCGCGCTCATCGTCGAGCCGGTGGCCGGCAACATGGGGGTCGTCCTCCCCGAAGAGGGGTTCCTGGAGGAGTTGCGGGCGCTCTGCGACGAGCACGGGGCGATCCTGATCTTCGACGAGGTCATCTCCGGCTTCCGCGCCGCCGCCGGCGGGGCCCAGGAGCGGTTCGGGGTCCGCCCCGACCTCACGTGCCTCGGCAAGATCATCGGCGGGGGGCTGCCGGTGGGCGCCTACGGCGGGCGGCGAGACCTGATGGAGCAGGTGGCCCCGGCGGGGCCGGTGTACCAGGCCGGCACGCTGTCCGGCAACCCCCTCGCCATGGCCGCCGGCGGCTGGGCCCTGTCGAAGCTCACGCCCGACTCTGTACGCCCGGCTCGACACGCTGGGGGCCCGCCTCGCGACGGGTCTCGCCGATGCGGCCCGGGAAGCCGGGATCGACCTGCAGGTCAACCGGCTCGGCTCGGTGCTGACGCCGTTCTTCACGGCCGCGCCGGTGCGCGACTACGAGGGCGCCACCGCCGCCGACACCGCCGCCTACGCGCGGTTCTTCCGCGGCATGCTGGCCCGCGGCGTCTACCCGCCCCCTTCGCAGTTCGAGGGCTGGTTCCTCTCGGCCGCCCACACCCGCCGCGACGTGGACGAGGCGGTGGAGGCCGCGCGCGCGGTCCTCCAGAGCATGCGCCGCCGACGCCGGCGGGCCTCGGACGGCCGCTGATCGGAAGCCCGGGCCGGCGGCAAGGCACACGTGTCCGGGCGTGTGGTACGCTTTCCTGCGGCACTTGTCCCCGCGTCCGGATCACCCGACCCATGAGCTCCGTCAGGCTGCACCGCACCACCGGCGTCCGCGTGGGCGACGTGCAGATCGGCGGCGGCGCGCCGATCGTCGTGCAGTCGATGACGATCACCGACACCGCCGACGCGGCGGCGACGGCGGCGCAGTGCGTCGAGCTGGCCGAGGCCGGCTCGGAGCTGGTGCGGGTGACCGTGAACACGCCGGAGGCAGCGAGGGCGGTCCCCGAAATCAAGCAGCGGATGCTCGACGGCGGTTGCCGCGCGCCCCTCATCGGTGACTTCCACTACAACGGCCACCTCCTGCTCTCGCGGCATCCCGACTGCGCCCGGGCCCTCGACAAGTACCGCATCAACCCCGGCAACGTCGGCACCGGGGCCCGGCGCGACGACCACTTCGCCACGATCTGCCGGATCGCCCGCGACAACGGGAAGCCGGTGCGCATCGGCGTCAACGGCGGGTCGCTCGACCAGGACCTGGTGATGGCGAAGATGCAGGAGAACACCGACCGGCAGCTCGGCCGCGGCTCGGAGGAGATAATCAACGACTGCATGGTGATCTCGGCGGTGGAGTCGACGGCGCGGGCCATCGACGTCGGGCTCGGCCCCGACCGCATCATCATCTCCTGCAAGGTGTCGTCCCCCCCCGACCTCATCGCCATCTACCGCCGCCTCGCGACCGAGACCACCCAGCCCCTGCACCTCGGCCTGACCGAGGCGGGCATGGGCATGAAGGGCCAGATATGGTCGGCGGCGGCGATGGGGGTGCTCCTCGCGGCGGGCATCGGCGACACCGTGCGGGTCTCGCTGACCCCGCGGCCGGGCGGCGACCGGCGCGAGGAGGTCTACGCGGCGTGCGAGCTGCTGCAGTCGCTGGGGTTGCGGTCGTTCGCCCCGAGCATCACCGCCTGCCCCGGCTGCGGCCGCACCACCAACACCACGTTCCAGGAGCTGGCCGAGCGCATCCAGCAGTACGTGCGCGACATGATGCCGGTGTGGAAGGCCCGCCACGCGGGGGTCGAGGAGATGCGGGTCGCGGTGATGGGCTGCGTGGTCAACGGCCCCGGCGAGTCGAAGGCCGCGAACATCGGCATCAGCCTGCCCGGCACCGGCGAGGAGCCCACCTGCCCGGTCTACGTCGACGGGCGCCACGCGACGACCCTGCGGGGCTCGTACGACGAGCTCGCCGAGGCGTTCCGCCGGCTCGTCGACGACTACGTGGCGCGGCGGTACACGGAGAAGCCGGCGGGCTGATGCCGGTGTCCGAACCCGTTCGGCTGATCGCCGTCGACATCGACGGCACCCTCCTCGACGGCGCGAGCCGTCTGCCCGATGCGAACCGCGAGGCGATTCGGGCCGCGGCCGCGCGCGGCATCGAGGTCGTGCTCGCCACCGGGCGCGCCTTCCACCACGCCCGCCCCGTCGCGGAGCGGCTCGACGCCCCCGTGACCCTCATCGTCAACAACGGCGCCCTCGTCAAGACCCGGGACGGGGAGACGCTGGCCCGCCGGCCCGTGCCGCGCGACCTCGCCCGCGCCCTCGTCGTCGACACCCGGCCGGTGCGCGAGGGCGCGGCGCTGATCTTCGACCGGCCGGACGACCGGCAGTACGTCTACGAACGCATCGACTGGTCGCATCCGCAACGGAAGTGGTACTACCAGCGCAACCGCGTCTACATGACGAGGGTCGAGCCGCTCGAGACGGCGCTCGACGACGACCCGGTCCAGGTCGCTTTCACCGGGGGGGTCGCCGACATGCGCGTCCTCGCGCACCGCGTGCGCGGGCTGCCCTGCGCCCGACGCCTCACCGTCACCCTGACCGAGTACGAGCAGCGCGACTTCTCGCTACTCGACGTCACCGCCGAGGGCTGCTCCAAGGGCGCGGCCCTCGGGGACTGGGCGGCCCGGCGCCGGATCCCGCGAGCCCGGATCATGGCGGTCGGCGACAACCTCAACGACCTCGACATGCTCGAGCTGGCCGGGCATCCCGTCGTGATGGGCAACGCGGTGGCCGAACTCAAGCGCTTGGCCGGGTGGCCGCTGACGGCCGGTCACGACGAGGCGGGGCTCGCGCTGGCGATCAGGGACCGGGTGCTCTGAGCCCGGCGCGGGCCGACCGCGGCCTCACGGCTCCGCCCGGCCCCCGACCAACCCGCCGAGGGCCCGTGTCGGCGCACGGCGCGGAGCCCTGGTCCGGCGCCACCACGCCGTCACGAGCGCGGCGCCGACGAACGTGAGGCCGATCGACAGCCCCACCCAGAGGCCGACGATGCCCCAGCCCGCGACGAAGCACAGCCAGTAGCCGACCGGCAGGCCGACGAGCCAGTGACCGGCGAGGTTGCACACCATCGGCGTACGGGTGTCGCCCACCCCGCGGAGCACCCCCGTCGCCACCACCTGCAGCCCATCGAAGAGCTGGAAGAACGCGGCCACGAGCAGCAGCGCCACGCCGGCGCGGGTCACCGCCGGGTCGTCGGTGAACGGCCGCAGGATGGTCAGCGGGGCGAGCACGAAGAGCAGGGCGGCGCCGCTCATGAACGCGGCCCCGAGAGCGAGGGCGGCCCACCCCGCCCGCCGGGCGCCGGCCGGATCGCGCCGGCCCACGGCGTGTCCTACCCGCACCGCCCCCGCCCCGCCGACGCCCAGCGGGACCATGAAGGTCACGCTGGCGATGTTGAGGACGATCTGGTGGGCGGCGAGGGTGGCCGGCGCCAGCCGCCCCGCGAGGGCGGTGACGACCGCGAACACCCCGAACTCCAGGCTCACCTGGCCCGCCGCCGGCAGCCCGAGGGCGGCGAGGCGGCGGATGCGGCGCCGCGTCGGGCGCGGCCACACGGCGGCGCCCCGGCGCTCGTGGCGCCAGATCGCAAGGGCGAGAAACAGCCCGAGGTACACGCGCGAGACGACGGTCGCCCACGCCGCCCCGTCGACCCCGAGGGCGGGCGCGCCGAGGTTGCCGAAGATGAGCACCCAGTTGGCGAGGGCGTTGATGACGTTGGCGCTGACCAGGGCCGCCGTCACCCAGGCGGCGAGACCGACCGCCTGCAGGTATCGGCGGAACGCCGTGTAGAGGAGCAGCGGCAGCACGCTCAGCAGGACGATGGTGAAGTAGGGGCCGGCGAGCCGTCGCACCGCGGGGTCCATGCCCCAGGCGCCGAGGCTCGCGGCCACCGCTGCCGCCGCGAGGGTCAACGGCACCGCCAGCAGCGCCGCGAGAGCCGTCCCCTGGACGAGCCACCGCCGGGCCTCGTCGGGGCGCCCCCGGCCGTGGGCCCGCGCGACGAGGGGATCGAGCCCCAGCAGCATGCCGATGCCGAACACCACCACCGCGAAGCAGAGGACGCTGCCCACCCCCACCGCCCCGATGGCGGCCGGCCCGAGCCGGCCCACCATCGCGATGTCGACGAGCCCCATCGCGATCCAGCCGAGCTCCGCCCCCACGATCGGCGCCGCGAGGCGCATCGTCGGCGGCAGCTCGCGGCGGAGCGCCTGCAACGGAGGCTGACGGGAGGAGGAGCTGAGCCGCAAGGCGATCTGGACGGTCCTGGAAGGGGTCCGGCGCCGAACCGGGGCCACGTGCGCGGAAGAGGACGACCGAAGCGGCAGCGACTCTCTTCGTCGCACGAGGAGTTCGCGCGGCGAATCTCCCAACGCGACCCGAAGGGTCGGCTACCGCCAGATCATCAGGCGTTCGATCCACGCGACGCGCGTCAGATCGTTGTAGATCACCGTCACCATCAGGGTCATGAGGACCACGAAGCCGGCGAGGAGCATCCGTTCCTTCAGCCGCACGCTGAAGTCGCGGCGGGCGATGCCCTCCATCGCGAGGACGGCGATGTGGCCGCCGTCGAGGATGGGAATCGGCAGGAGGTTCAGAATGCCGAGATTGAGGCTGATCATCGCCATCAGCTGGAACAGCGTCACCCAGCCGATCTGGGCGGCGTCGCCGGACAGCTGGGCGATGCCCACCGGCCCCACGAGCTGCGACGCCGGGGTCTCCCGCGTCAGCAGCCCCCACAGGGTCCGGAAGATGAGCTGCGACCACTCGAGGTTCTGCTCGAGGCTGAGCGTGAACGCCTCGACCAGCCCCGGCTCGACGATGCGCACCTCGTACGGGGCGAGCACGACCCCGATCATCCTGACGTCGCCGACCCGCTCGGGCGTCAGCGTGATCTCCTGCCTCACGCCCTCCCGGCGGACCTGCAGCGTCAGCGGAGCTGCGGCGCTCGCGTTGATCGTCTCGATCAACGTTTGCTGGTCGACTCTCTGCCCGTCGACCGCCTCGATCACGTCACCGATCTCGATCCCGGCGTCGCGGGCGACCGTCGTCCGCGGGGTCCACGCACTGACCACGGGTGAGATGTCGGGCCCAACGCCGAGATCGCCCAGGTTGTACCTTCCCTGGCCGACCGGGGTCACCCGCAACGCACGGACCTCACCGTCGCGCCGCAGCGACACCTCGACCTCCCGGTCCGGACGCTCCACGACCGCGAGCATCAGCTCTTCCCAGGTGTCGACGGGCCGCCCCGCCACGGTCAGGATGCGATCGCCGGGCAGAATGCCGGCCTCTTCCGCGGCGGAGTCCTCGGCCACCGACCCGATGACCGGCGGCCCATCCTCGAAGAGCGGGACCTGGGCCCCCTGGAGGAGCACGACGGTCATGACCGCCACCGCGAGCACGACGTTCATCGCGGGGCCGGCGATCAGGACCTGGAAGCGCTGCCACTTCGTCTTGGACAGGAACTCGTCTTCCCGGCCCTCGCGCTTGTCCTCCACCGTCTCGCCCGCCATCTTCACGTAGCCGCCGAGCGGGATCGCGCTGACGCAGTAGACCGTGTCGCCCCGCTTCGTCTGCAGGATCTTCGGCCCGAAGCCGAGCGAGAACGTCAGGACGCGGACGCCGTGGTACCGGGCGACGAGGAAGTGCCCCAGCTCGTGCACGAAGACGAGCACGCCGAGAACGAACAGGAAGGCGAGGAGAGTGGTCATCGTTTCGATTGTAACTCGGCGGTGCGGCGGCGGGAATAGCGGGTGGCGCGAGCGTGGGCGCGTCGCACGTCGTCGAGGGTCATGGGGTCGGGCGGCGCCGACGCCTCCGCGTCGTCGAGGGCGCCCGCGATGACGCGGGGGATGGCGGTGAACGCGAGCCGCCCGGCGAGGAACGCCTCGACCGCGACCTCGTTCGCGGCGTTGAGGGCCACCGGCAGGGCCGGCCCGCCGCCGAGCGCCCGGTAGGCGAGCCCAAGGCAGGGGAAGCGGTCGAGGTCGGGAGGGGCGAACTCGAGCCGGCCGCAGGCGGCGAGGTCGAGCGGCGGCAGCCCGCTGCCCCACCGGTCGGGCCAGGAGAACGCGTACTGGATGGGAAGGCGCATGTCGGTGACCCCCATCTGGGCGATGACCGACCCGTCGCACAGCTCGACCAGCGAGTGAACCACCGACTGCGGGTGCACGACGACGTCGATGCGGTCGGCCGGGGTGTCGAAGAGCCAGCGCGCCTCGATGACCTCGAGCCCCTTGTTCATCAGGGTGGCGGAGTCGACGGTGATCTTGCGGCCCATGCGCCAGGTCGGGTGCTCGAGGGCGTCGGCGGGCCGGACGCCCTCGAGGCGCTCGGCGCTCCAGCCGCGGAACGGCCCCCCGGACGCCGTCAGGAGCAGGCGCCGGACCTCGGCCGCCGGCCGCCCGTGCAGGCACTGGTGGATGGCGTTGTGCTCGCTGTCGACCGGCAGCACCGCGACCCCGCGCCGGCGCGCCGCCGCCATGACGAGGCCGCCGGCCATGACGAGGACCTCCTTGTTGGCGAGGGCGATGGTCTTCCCCGCCTCGATCGCCGCGAGAACCGCGTCGAGGGCCGTCGTCCCGGTGGTCGCGAACAGCACGAGGTCGACGGCGGGGTGGGTGGCGGCCGCGACCAGCCCCTCGGCGCCGGTCGCGGCCTGCTCGATGCCCGCCCGGACCGGGGCCGGCAGCGCCGCCCGCACCGCGGCCAGCCCCTCGTCGGCGGCGGTCGAGACCACCCGCGGACGATGGCGCTCGACCTGCTCGGCGAGCCGGGCCGCGTTGGCGCCGGCCGCGAGGCCGACGACCTCGATGCGATCGGGATGGGCCGACGCGACCGACAGCGCGCTGACGCCGATGGAGCCGGTCGACCCGAGAATCGCGATGCGTCTCACAGGAACTGCAGCATGAGGTAGAAGCCCGGCCCGGCAAACAGGAGGCTGTCTATGCGATCGAGCACCCCGCCATGGCCGGGGATGAGGGTCGAGGCGTCCTTGACCCCGGCCCCGCGCTTGAGCAGCGATTCGAAGAGGTCGCCCGCGATGCCCAGGGCGGCGATGACCACCCCGAGCAGCGCCGCCGCGGCCGGCGAACTCAACGCGCTGAACGCGATCGGCCCCGCGGCCGCCATCACGCCTCCCCCCGCGGCCAACCCGAACAGCGCCCCCTCGACCGTCTTGCCGGGGCTGATGGCGGCGGCCAGCGGTGTGCGCCCCAGCCACCGTCCCCCGTAGTACTGGGCCGTGTCGCTGGCCACGATCAGCCCGAGCAGCAGCAGGACCGGCGCCGCGCCGTCCGACGTCCTCACCGCCGCGACCGCCCCCAGGGGCAGGCCGAGGTAGAGCACCGGAAACGCCGACGTGGCGGCGTCGATCAGCATCCGGTCGCCGCGACGCCCGATGGTCAGACTCGCCACGCCGATGGCGATCAGCGCCCCCAGCAGCACCGCCGTCGTCGCCCCGTAGCCGACCGCGGCGACGGTGGCGGCGACGCCCGCCGCCGCCACCCCGCGGAACACCCGGGCGCCGAAGGCGGCGGCGAGGGTCGTGTACTCGCGCAACGCCAGCAGCGCCGCCGCTTCCGCCAGCACCAGCGTGCCCACCGGCGGAAAGAACCGGATCACCGCGACGACCACCGGCAGCAGCGTCAGGGCGCTCAGGACCCGCTTCATCCCGCGGACACTCCCGCCGGGCTCCCTGCGCCCGACCCGAGGACACCCATCGGCATCCTATCCCCCGGCCGCCACCGGCCGGGTAATGCCGCCGTAGCGCCGGTCGCGCTTCTGGAAGCTGACGATCGCCTCGAGCAGATGGCGGGCGCGGAAGTCGGGCCAGAGAGTGTCGGTGACCCAGATCTCCGAGTAGGCGATCTGCCAGAGCAGGAAGTTGCTGACCCGCATCTCGCCGCTCGTGCGGATCAGCAGGTCGGGGTCGGGCTGCCCGGCCGTGTAGAGGAGCCCGGCGAAGCGCCGCTCGTCGAGGTCGGACGGACGGACCCCGTCCGCGATGGCCCGGCGCGCCGCCTCGACGATCTCGGCCCGCCCGCCGTAGTTGAGGGCGATGTTGAAGAGCATGCCCCGGTTGCCGCGGGTGCGCTCCTGCCCGACGTCGAGCTCGCGCCGGACGTCGGCCGGCAGCTTGTCCTGGCACCCGATGACCCGAAAGCGGATGTCGTTGTCGAGGAGGGTCCGCAGCTCGAGCCACATGTACTTCTTGAGCAGTCCCATCAGCACCGACACCTCGGCGGGAGGCCGCTTCCAGTTCTCGACCGAGAACGCGTACAGGGTGAGGACCCGTATCCCGAGCCGGGCGGAGGCCTCCACCACGTCGCGCACCGAGTCGATGCCCGCCCGATGGCCCTCCACCCGGGGCAGGTGGCGCCGGGCCGCCCACCGGCCGTTGCCGTCCATGATGACGGCGACGTGCGTCGGCAGGCGGTCGAAGTCGACCTCCGCCGCGAGGGAGGCTTCCCGCGAGCCGGCCGGAGCCCAGGTCAGGAGTTCTTGGAGACTCATCCGCGCACTACTCGGGGGCCGCCGCGCGAGCCGGCCCGGACCGCGGGCCGCAACCGCCCGCGCTTGATGATACGGAACCGCCCGCGCCCCGTTCAAGCCGGCCCGGGACCGGCCCGGGAGTCTGCGCCGTGGAACGGTGCAGACTCCCGGCAGGGTTGGTTGGGCGGCGAGCGGAGCCGCAGGCGACGCTCTCCGGGCCAGGCCGCGGCGGGATGGAGAGAGCCGGGCGGGACGCATGGCCGGCCGACGGCGGCGGCGTGTTCACCGCGGGCCCGCTGCGCCGGCCGGGGCCGGACGGGACCCGGAGGCCGGCGCCGCCCCGGGCGTCGCCGCCGGGATACTCGACCCCGAGCAGGAAGAGGCCCCGCGGGGGCGCGGTCGGTCCCGCCGCCCCGCGGTCCGCGGCCCGCAACGCCCGCTCGACCTCTTCCGGGCCCCGCCGGCCCCGGCCCACGTCGACGAGGGTCCCCACGATGGTCCGGACCATGTGCCGCAGGAAGCCGCTGCCCCGCACCTCGATGAGCGTCATGTCCGCGCCGGCCGCCTCCGCCCCGCTCGAGGCGGGCGACGCCGGCCGCACCTTCAGCCCGAACACCGTACGTACGGTGGTGCGCACGCTGCTGCCGGCGGCCTGGAACGCCGCGAAGTCGTTCTCGCCGACGAGCAGCCGGCCCGCCTCGGCCATGGCCTCCACGTCCAGCCGGTCCCGGACGTGCCAGGCGTATCGCCGGAGGAACGGGCTCATGAACGGGCCGTGGACGAGACGATAGCGGTAGGACTTGGCGACGGCGTCGAAGCGTGCGTGGAACGTGTCGGCGGCCGCCTCGCTCTTGACCACGCGGATGTCCGCGGGCAGCCTCGCGTTCACCGCGCGGGCCAGCGCCTCGGGATCGATGCCGGCTTCGAGGCGGGCCCCCGCCACCTGGCCGAGGGCATGGGCGCCGGCGTCCGTCCGTCCCGCGCCGACGACCGCGACCGGCGCCCCCTCGACGGTGCGGAGAGCCGCCTCGAGGCATCCCTGAATCGAGACCCCGGCCGCCTGCCGCTGCCAGCCGACGTACTCCGTGCCGTCGTAGGCCAGGGTCAGCTTGTGCGTGCGCATCAGGGACGCCGCCGGGAGTCCGCGCCGTGCAACGGCACGCACTCCTGCAGGGTCGGTCGGGCGCCGAGCGGAGCCGTCGGCGGCGATCGGCGGGCTACGGCGGCCGCGAGCCGGGGCCGGCGAGGGGCTCGCCGCGGGCGCGGCCGTTCAGAGTATACCTCCCGGCCGCGGCGCCGGCGGCGACCGGGCGGGACGCGTGTTGCCTGAACACCCTGAGCGCACGCCGACGCACGCCTCCCGGGAGCGCCCGCTTCACCGTCCCCGCCCGTTGCAGCTCCCGTCCCGGACGAACGCCGGCAGCCACTCCTGCAAGAAGCCCCCGCTTCCCGTCCGGATGCCCGGGCGGCGAGTGTTATACTCGGTAACCGAGGTATCACATGACCAAGCCGTCCAACCTCGTGCAGGGCACGCTCGACCTGCTGATCCTGAAGATCCTCGATCTCGAGCCGATGAACGGGTGGGCCCTGAGCCAGCGCCTCAAGCAGGTCTCCGACGACGTGCTGCAGGTGAGCGACGGCTCGCTCTACCCCGCCCTGCACAAGCTCGAGCAGCAGGGCTGGATCGCGGCCGAATGGCGGGAGACGAGCAACCGCCGTCGCGGGAAGACGTACGCGCTGACGCCGCCGGGACGCCGGTACCTGCGGCAGGAGTCGGAGAGCTGGGAGCGGCTGTCGCAGGCCATCACGCGCGTCGTGCGGTTGACGGAGGTCTGAGATCGGCCTCGCCTCGCCGATTCCCGGAGCTCTGCCGGCCCGCGTCACGCCGCCGCGTTCGCACCTTCCGCGGCGGTGGCGGCGACCGCCGGCGGCGCGCCCGCCGTCCCGCGGACCCAGCCGATCCCGCCCCGCGGTTGCGTGCGGAACGGTCGGCCAGAACTTGAGCCCTTCGCGAACGTCATATACAGGAGGCGGCACGCCGTCCGACGGAGGCGGCGCCCGAGCCATCGCTCAACCGGCGGGTGACGCCGGGACAACGCTTCGCTGTCAGGAGTTGGAGATGCGCAGACTGGTGGTCACGATGCTCATGACGCTCGCGCTCGCGGGCCTGCACCCCACCCGCGGCGACGCCCAGACGCCGGCCGGGCTGCCCGCCGCGGCGCCGCCCGCCGCGGCGTCGGCGGGCGGCGTCGTCCTGCCCCGGCCCGCCCTCCAGCCGCCCCGCCCGGTGCGCCGCCTGTCGGTCGACGAGGCGGTGACCCTGGCCCTCGAGCAGAACCTCGACCTGCGGGTCGAGCGCATCAACCCGCTGATACAGGACACCTTCGTCGCCGAGGCGCGGTCGGTGTACGCCCCCGAGCTGTCGACGACCCTCACCGGCGATGACTGGGACCGCCCCGCCGGCAACATCTTCGACGGCGGCGACGTGGTGACGAACCGCTTCGTGCGGGACGACGTGGGCGTCGTGCAGCAGGTGCCCTGGAAGGGCGGCCAGTACTCGGCGGGATGGACCGGCCAGCGCTCGACCACGACCAACGTCTTCACGAGCTTCAACCCGCTGGTGCAGTCGACCCTGAACCTGAACTACACGCAGCCGCTGGTGCGCAACTTCGGCATCGACGGCTTCCGCCAGCAGATCGCGATCAGCCGCGCGACCCGCGACCTCTCCGACATCGAGCTCCGGCGCATCGTCGTCCTGACCGAGCGCACCGTCCGCAACGCCTACTGGCAGCTCGTGTTCGCCCGGTCGTTCCTCGAGGTGCAGCGCCAGTCGCTCGCCCTCGCGGAGGAGTCGCTGCGCAACAACCGCACCCGGGTCGAGGTCGGCACCATGGCCCCCATCGACATCGTGGCGGCCGAGAACGAGGTCGCACGCAACATCGAGGCGGTGATCCGGGCCGAGGCGGACCTCGAGCGCGCCGAGGACCAGCTGCGGACACAGGTGTTCGACCCGCGGGACACGCCCGACTTCTGGTCGATCAGCCTCCAGCCCAGCGACGCGCCGGTGCTGCAGGCACGCGAGATCGACGTCGACGCCGCCGTCCGCAACGCCCTCCTGAACCGGACCGACCTCGACGCCCTCGACAAGAACCTGGAGATGACCGACACCGACATCCGCTACTTCCGCAACCAGCAGCTGCCCTCGGTGGACCTGCGGGTCGACTACCGGCTGACGGGGCAGGGCGGTGAGCGGCTGATCCGGGCCGGCGGGTTCCCCGGCACCGTCGTGGGCCGGGAGCAGCGCTCGTTCGGCAGCACCCTCGGCGACATCCTGGCGAACGAGTTCCCGAACTGGACGGTCGGGGTGACGGTCTCCTACCCCTTCGGGACGAGCGCGGCCGACGCGGCCCTCGAGCGCTCCCGGCTCGAGCGGTCCCGGAGCGAGGCGAGCCGGCAGAGCCTCGAGCTGCGCGTCGCCACCGAGGTCAGGGACGCGGCCCGCCGCGTACGCACCAATCTGCAACGGGTGGAGGCCACCCGCGCCTCGCGCGAGCTCGCCGAGCGCCAGCTCGAGGCCGAGCAGCGCAAGTTCGAGGTGGGCCTGTCGACCAACTTCCTGGTGTTCCAGGCCCAGCGCGACCTCGCGACGGCGCGCAACACCGAGCAGCAGGCCATTCTCGACTACATCCGGTCGCTGGTGGACTTCGAAGCCGTACAGGAGATTCCCCTGGGCGGGGTGATCCCGTAGGCGGCCTGACACGGCTCGCGGCCTCGCGCCGAATCCGCCGGGCCCGCCCCGCGGGCCGACCTCTCGCGACGGGAAACCCGCGGGAGCCGCGGGACTCGCGGAACGGCGCCGGCAGGCATGACCGTCGATTGGGTTGGGGCTACCGCCGTAGCGGCTGCTCCCGCGGCGGAGCGGTCAGCCTCGAACCCGTGACCCCGCCGGGCGGCGGCTGCCGCCCGGCCGGCACACGCCCCGCAACGGGCAACGGTCGTCGCGCTGCGGCCGGTCGAAGCCGCAGGCGTCCATCATGCCGAGGTGGCACAGCGAGAAGTCGAAGCGGACCGGGTCGGCGGGATCGAGCCGCCGCAGCGAGTCGGTGATCTCGCGGGCCATCGCCCAGCCGGGGCTGCGGTAGCGGGTGAGCCGCAGGCACCGCCCCACCCGGATCACGTGGGTGTCGAGGGGAACGACGAGCCGCGACGGCGGCAGGCCCGACCAGGCCCCGAGGTCGACGGCGTCGCGGCGGACCATCCAGCGCAGGAACAGGTTGAGCCGCTTGCAGGCGCTGCCGCCGGACGGGCGCGGGAAGAACCACGCCACCCGCCGTCGCGGGCCGTCGCCGTAGACCGGCGCGAGGTCGACGGCGAGGGCGCGCGCCGCGAAGCGGTCGAGCCCCGGCCCGACGTCGGGGGCGGACGGGTCGTCACCTTCGAGGAAGAAGCGCTCGATCGAGCCCGACGCCGCGAGCATGTGCCTGAGGACCCAGAGGAGAGCGGCGACGTCGACGCCGCGGATCCAGCGGTGCACGAACGGGCGCAGGGCGCCGGCGTCCCGCGCGGGGTCGAAGCGCCGCACGAACGCGGCGGGGCGCGGGCCGAGCACCGCCAGCACCGCCTCGATGGACTCGATCACCGCCGCGACCCGGCCGAACGCGAGCCCCGCCGCGCAGAATCCCGCCACCTCGCGGTCCTCCGACGCCCGATACCGCCTGACGAGGTGGACCGGGTCGATCGCCGACTCGGGGTGATCGAAGGTCCGGTACAGACGATCGAGCGGCGCCGAGAGCCGGCGGAGGGCGGCGGCCGGCACGCGGCGGCGGGGCATCAGGCGCGGGCCGGGGCGTCGCCGCCGGCGATCGCGTCCGCGCCGGGGTCGACTCCGGCGTCGGTGCCGCCCTGCGCGTCGGCGCCGCCCGTGACAGAGGCGCCCGCGCCCGGGTCGACCCTGGCGTCGGCGCCGCCCGTGACGAAGGCGCCGCCCCTGGCGTCGGCACCGGCCGTGCCGTCGGTCCCGCCGGCGGCGGCGAGGAAGGCGCCGGCGCCGGCGACCGCGTCGTTCACGTAGACGGTCCGCCCGCCGACGATCGTGGCCGCCACCCCGCCCCGCAGCGACCAGCCGTCGAAGGGCGAGTTGCGGCCCAGGGAACGGAAGGTCCGGACATCGACGGTGACCGGCAGGTCAGGGGCGAGCACGGTGACGTCGGCCGGCGCCCCCTCGGTCAGGGCGCCGCCTTCGACCCCGAGGACTCGCGCCGGATTGGCGGAGAGCAGCCCCACGAGGCGGCTCAGCGACACGTGACCCGCGTGCACGAGCCGGTCCAGGCACACCGACACCGCGGTCTCGAGGCCGACCACGCCGAACGGGGCGCGATCGAACTCGACGAGCTTCTCGTCGAAGTGGTGCGGCGCGTGACCACTGGCCACGCAGTCGACGGTGCCGTCGGCGAGGCCGGCGAGCAGGGCCTCGACGTCGGCGGCGACGCGCAGGGGCGGGTTCGTCTTGAAGTTCGTGTCGTAGTCGGCCAGCCGGGCGTCGGTCAGGGTCAGGTGGTGCGGGGTGACCTCGCAGGTGACCGGTACCCCCCGCGCCTTTCCCGACCGCACCGCCCCGAGCGTGCCGCGGGTGCTGACGTGCGCGAGGTGGACCGGCCCTCCCGTGAGCCCGCTCAGGGCCACGTCGCGCGCGGCCGCGATCTCCTCGGCCGCCGCCGGCATGCCGCGCAACCCCAGCCGCGCCGCCGACGCGCCCTCGTTGGCGACCCCGCCGGCGGTGAGGGCGGCGTCTTCGCAGTGGTCGATGACCGCCATGCCGCACATCGCCGCGTACTCGAGGGCGCGCCGCATGAGGATCGCGTCGGCCACGGGGCGACCCGCGTCGGAGACGGCGACGCACCCGGCGTCGCGCAGCTCGCCGATGGCCGCGAGCTGCCGCCCCGCCCGCCCCTTCGTCACCGCCCCGACGGGGTGGACCCGGGCGAGGCCGGCCTCGGCCGCCCTGGCGAGGATGAGGCCGGTCACGCCGGCCTCGTCGTTGGCGGGCTCGGTGTCGGGCATGCAGGCGACCGCGGTGAAGCCCCCGGCCACTGCGGCCGCGACCCCCGTCGCGACCGTTTCCTTGTGCTCGGCCCCGGGCTCGCGCAGGTGGGCGTGCATGTCGACGAAGCCCGGACACACCACGCACCCGTCCGGGACGTCGATGACCACGGCCCCCGGCTCCGCCTCGAGGCCGGGACCGACCCGCGCCACCCGGCCGTCCCGGATCAGCACGTCGGCGGGCCCGTCGAGGCCGGCCGCGGGGTCGACGACCCGTCCCCCCCTCAGAATCGTGGTCCGCTCACTCAACGGCCGGCTCCTCCCGGCGGCTCTCCGACAACAGGTAGAGCACCGCCATGCGCACCGCGACCCCGTTGGCCACCTGCTCGAGAATCACCGACCGGGACCCGTCGGCGACCTCCGGCGCGATCTCGACCCCGCGGTTCATCGGCCCCGGGTGCATGACGATGGCGTCGGGGGCGGCGCGGCGCAGCCGGTCCGGGGTCATGCCGAAACGCTGGAAGTACTCGCGCAGCGAGGGGAAGAAGTGCCCGCGCATGCGCTCGAGCTGCACGCGCAGCAGCATGACGACGTCGGCCCCCGCCACCGCCTCGTCCACCGACGTGGTCGCGCGAACCCCGAGCCGCGCCATGTCCGGCAGCATGAGGGTGGCCGGCCCGCAGGCGCAGACCTCGGCCCCGAGGGCCCGCAGCAGGAGCAGGTTCGAGCGGAACACGCGGCTGTGCAGCAGGTCGCCGATGATTGCCACCCTGAGCCCGGCGAACCCGCCCTTGTGCCCGCGGATCGTGAAGGCGTCGAGAAGGGCCTGGGTCGGATGCTCGTGCATGCCGTCGCCGGCGTTGATGACGCGGGCCCCGCAAAGGCGCGCCACGAGGTGCCCCGCCCCTGCCGAGGCATGCCGCAGGACGATCATGTCGGGGGCCATCGCCTCGAGGTTGCGCACGGTGTCCGCCAGCGTCTCGCCCTTCGAGACGCTCGATCCGGTGGCGGCGATGTTCACGGTGTCGGCGCTGAGCCGCTTCTCGGCGATCTCGAACGAGGTCCGGGTGCGGGTGCTCGGCTCGAAGAAGAGGTTGACGACGGTGTGCCCGCGCAGGGCCGGCACCTTCTTGATCGAACGCGTCCCGACCTCCTTCATGGCCTCGGCGGTGTCGAGCACCAGCAGGATCTCGTCGGGCGACAGGTCGCCGACGCTCAGCAGGTCCTTCGTCCGGAGGCGGGCCGGCACGTCGAGCGGCAACGGCGCATCGACGGCGCGGCGGGACGGCTCGGCGGTGGGGGTCATCGCTCGACGGCCACCTCGTCGCGGCCCTCGACCTCCTCCAGGCGGACCTGGACGCTCTCGTCCGGCGACGTGGGAACGGTCCTGCCGACGTAGTCGGCCTTGATGGGGAGCTCACGGTGCCCCCGGTCCACCAGCACGACGAGCTCGATGGCGCGGGGACGCCCGAAGTCGATGAGGGCGTCGAGGGCGGCCCGGATGGTTCGGCCGGTGTAGAGCACGTCGTCGACGAGGAGGATGCGGCGGTCGTCGATGGAGAAGTCGATGTCGGTCCGGCGCAGGATCGGCTGCGGGCCGACCTGGTGGCGCATGAGATCGTCCCGGTACAGCGTGATGTCGAGGGCCCCGGTAGGCACGCGAACCCCGGTGATGCCCTCCAGCTCGTCCGACAGCCGGCGCGCGATGGGGGCGCCGGCGGTTCGGATGCCGACAAGCGCGAGATCATCGAAGGTGCGATGACGCTCGGCCACCTCGTGGGCGATTCTGGTAATCGTGCGCGCGACCTGCTCGGCCGCCATCACCACCGGCACGGGACCTCCGCGGCTCCGGACGCGGCGCGACCCCGCGATGGCCGGGGTCGCAGCCGGTCGCCGCTCGCGACGGGCTTTCTGCAGGAGAGCCCCCGCATTGTAGCGCCCCGCTTCGACGGCGCGCAACCGTCACCGGCAGGCCGGGAGTGCGCGCCGTGGAACGGCGCGTCCACCACCGGCTGCTATGATCGCCGCGTCATGCCCGTCGATGTGGACGCGATCGTCCTGTCGAACAACCGCCTGTCGTCCGACTACAACGTCCTCGGCCTGGCCGCTCCGGCCGTCGCGGCGCGGGCCGCGCCGGGGCAGTTCGTGATGGTGAAGCCCGGCTTCGGGGACCAGCCGCTGCTGCGGCGGCCGTTCTCGGTCTTCGAGGTGCTCGCGGACGGCGAGGGACGCGTCACCGGGCTGTCGCTGCTGAACAAGCGCATCGGGGTCACCACCCGCACCCTCTTCGGCCTCGAGCCGGGGGCCGCGGTCCGCTGCCTCGGCCCCCTCGGCCGGCCGTTCACCCCCGCCGCCCCGCCGCAGCGGGCGTGGATGGTCGCCGGCGGCGTCGGCCTCGCCCCGTTCCACACCCTCGCGGTCGCCCTCCGCGCCCGCGGCGTGGAGTCGACGCTGTTCTACGGCGCCCGCTCCGCGGGCGAGCTCTTCCACCTCGACGCGTTCGGGCGGCTCGGGGTCCGGCTGGCGCTGGCCACCGACGACGGGAGCCGCGGCGACCACGGACTCGTCACCGTGCCCCTGCAGCGGGCCCTCGGCCGGCTCGACCCCGCGGCCCCGTTGCGGCTCTACGCCTGCGGGCCGACGCCGATGATGCGCGCGGTGACGGAGCTCGCGCACGCCCACGGGCGGGGAACCGAGGTGTCGCTCGAGCCGGTGATGGGCTGCGGCCTCGGCGGCTGCTACAGCTGCGTCGTGCCGGTGCGGCGCAACGGCGGCGACCCCCGCTTCGTCCGCTCCTGCCTGGAGGGGCCGGTCTTCGACGGCCACACGGTGGCCTGGGACGGGCTGGGAGCCGGATGAGCGTGGACCTGTCGGTCGACATCGGGGGAGGCCTCACGCTCGCGAACCCCTTCATCGCGGCGAGCGGCTGCTTCGGGTACGGGGTCGAGTACGCCGAGGTCGTGGACCTCGCCACCCTCGGCGCCGTCGCCGTGAAGGGGCTCTTCCTCGACGAGCGGGAGGGCCACCCGCCGGAGCGCATCGTCGAGACCCCGAGCGGGATGCTGAACGCCATCGGCCTGCAGGGCATCGGGGTCCGGCGCTTCGTGGCCGAGAAGCTGCCGCCGCTGCGCGAGCGCGGTGCGGTGGTGATTGTGAACATCTGCGGCTCGACCATCGGCGAGTACGCCGAGGTGGCCCGGATTCTCGACGACGCCGAGGGGGTCGCGGCCATCGAGCTGAACATCTCGTGCCCGAACATCAGGAAGGGCGGCATGATGTTCGGCTGCTCGCTCGCGGGCACCCACGACGTCGTCGCGGCGGTGCGCAAGGTCACCCGCCTCCCCCTCATCCCGAAGCTGACCCCGAACGTGACCGACGTCGCCGCGTTCGCGGTGGCGGCGCGCGACGCCGGCGCCGACGCGGTCTCGCTCGTCAACACGTTCCTGGCCATGGCCATCGACGTCGAGACCCGACGGCCGCGGCTCTCGAACGTGATGGGCGGGCTGAGCGGCCCCGCCATCCGCCCCATCGCCGTCCGCATGGTGCACGAGTGCCACCAGGCGGTGTCGCTCCCGCTCATCGGCATGGGCGGCGTCATGGACGCCGACGATGCCCTCGAGTTCTTCATCGCGGGCGCCACCGCGGTCCAGGTCGGCACGGCCAACTTCGTCGACCCGTTCATCTGGGGGAAGCTGCGGGCGGGCCTCGCCGGCTACCTGGAACGTCACGGGATGGCCGGGGTGGCCGAGGTCGTCGGATCGCTGGACCTCTCGAACCGCGACGCGGGGTCGCCGCCCGAGACGTCATGCAGCTGACCCTCTACACCCGTCCCGGGTGCCACCTGTGCGAGGAGATGAAGGCGGTGATCCGACGTGTCCAGGGTCAGGTGGCGTGCGAGCTGGCCGAGGTGGACGTCTCGCTCGACGAGACGCTCCTGCGGCGGTACGGGCACCACGTGCCGGTCCTGCTCGCGGACGGCGTCGAGGTCGCCCGCACCCGCACGGCGGTCGCCGATCTGCTGCGGGCGCTGGCCTCACCGCCCCCCGCCGGAAGAGACCCGACGGAGTGACCCGTACGAATCGAACGGGCGTGGGCGGGACGGAACCCGCGCACACCCGTTCATCGACACCGGTAGACGAGGCTCGGCGCGGCGCGATGCGCCGCCCCGAGCCTGTTTCGCGATGACGAGGGGACGGCGCGGCGCGATGCGCCGCCCCGAGCCTATTTCGCGATGACGTTGAAGTGGCCGCGGCGGTTCTGCGACCAGCAGCCTTCCGTCGACTCGGTGCAGAACGGCGACTCCTCGCCGCGGCTCGTGGTCTGGATGCGCCCCGCGGCCACGCCGAGGCTCACCAGATAGTCGCGGACGGAGGCGGCGCGGCGCTCCCCCAGGGCGAGGTTGTACTCGTTCGTCCCGCGCTCGTCGCAATGGCCCTCGACCAGCACCGTGGTCGAGGTCCACCGCTGCATCCACTCGGCGTTGCGCTGCAGGGTGGCCTGCGCCCCGGGCAGCAGGTCGGACTGATCCAGCTCGAAGAACACCGCCGCGAGCGGTGACGAGGCGTTGAGCTCGTCCAGCGACATGCGCGCGAACAACTCCTCTTCCGTCAGCGGCGGCGGAGGCGGCGGAGGCGGCGGAGGCGGCGGAGGCGGCGGAGGCGGCGGAGGCGGAGGCGCCGGCGGCGGAGGTGGGGGAGGCTCGGGCGGCGGATTGTCCGCGCATCCCGCAGCGCCCAGCCCGAGCACGAGGCCCAGGCAGACAGTGACCAGCCAATTTGACGACTTCATATGTGGCGTCTCCTGTTCTCAGCGCCCCGGCACACTGGACAGGCATCCCGGGGACTGGCAGCTCCCGACAACCGCAGCCTCGGCATTTTCTTTCCACCCGGCGCGGCATCCCGCCGACCCGGAACCCTCGGCCCCGGCCGACCGGCATGCTCCCTCGTCATCCCTGATTCGCGCCCCTCGCACGCCGCCGACCCGGGCCGATGCCCCACGCCCCGGCGACGGGCGCAACGGATACACGATACCAGAGGCGCACAGCTTACAAAGGAACCTGGAAATCTGTCAATCCGGATCGGGGAGACGGCGGCACGAGGGGTGCTACGATGTTCTTCGTGTCCTTCTCGGCCACCGGCGCGCGCACCGTGCTCCTCGCCACCGGCGACGGCGGCATCCGCGATCGGTTCGCGGGGCCCCTCCACGACGCCGCCCATCGCACCCTCGACGCGACCCGCGCCCCGGTGCTGCTGGAGCAGCTCGGCGGCGACGAAGCGCCGGCCGACCTTCTGCTCCTCGATCTCCGGCTCGTCGAGGACGGGACCGCCCTCTTCCGGCAGGTGCGCTCGCGTGCGGCCCGGCTCCCGGTCGTCGTCTTCAGCGGATCGGTGGACAGCGCCGCCCAGGTGCGCGCCCTCGCGCCGCTCGGCGTCGCCGGCTACCTGAACGAGCACTGCGACGCGCAGGACGTGCTGCCTTCGCTGGCCCCTCATCTCTTTCCCGACAACTTCAACCGTCGCAGCGGCCCGCGCGTCGTCCTCGTCATTCCCGTGTCGTACCGGGTCGACCGGACCCTCGCCACCGCGGTGACCCTGAACATCGGCGGCGGCGGGCTCGCGGTGCGCACCATGAACCCGTTGCGCCCCCCCGCCAAGGTCCACACCCGGTTCCGCCTGCCCGGTGCCGCCCTCGACGTCGAGGCGCAGTGCCGGGTGGCGTGGAGCGATCCGCGCGTCGGCATGGGCCTCCAGTTCGAGCGCGTGGACCCCGCCGACCAGGCCGCCATCGACGACTACGTCGACCGGCACGCAGAGGACGCCCCGCCGGCCGAAGAGGAGGGAGCCTGAGCCGAAGGCCCGCAACCGCGCGGCCGCCCGGTTGCGATCCGGTGGAGCCGAAACTACAATACGCTCGCACCCTGGGCCGGCAGGACGTCTTTTCTTCCAGGCTCTGCGTCTAAACCACCAACTCCGGTGCGGCCGGCCCCGTTCGCGGGCCGTGGGTCCGTGGAGTGGACTTCCGGCAGGGTCGGCAGGGCGCCGAGCGAGGACCATGGCGTGACCTCGCGGTCGCGTTCGGCGATTATCGGCGGGTCGGCAGTCGACGCCGCGGAGCGGCTCGGGGCAGGGCTGGTCGGGCGCCGGGCGGAGGCCGTAGCGCGCCCTCGCGGTCGCGCTCGGCGGCGACTGGCGGGCGGGGCGTACAGGTGCGGCGCCCGGCAGGTTCGCGGGGGGAGCGCAGCGTGGTCGAAGTACAGCACGTCACCAAGCGGTACGGCTCGTTCACGGCCGTGGACGACCTGAGCTTCGAGGTCGAGCCGGGCGAGATCCTGGGCTTTCTCGGCCCGAACGGCGCCGGCAAGACCACGACCATGCGCATCCTCACCGGCTACCTGCCCGCCACCGAGGGCCGCGCCCGGGTCGCGGGCTTCGACGTCTTCGACGAACCCATCGAGGCCAAGCGCCGGACCGGCTACCTGCCGGAGACGCCGCCCCTGTATCCCGAGATGACGGTCGGCGAGTACCTGCAGTTCGTCGCCCGCATCAACGGCATCGCGGGCGGCGACCGCGCCGCGCGGGTCGGCGCCGCGATGGAGCGCACGAGCATCGCGGACATGGCCGAGCGCTTCTGCGGCACGCTGTCCAAGGGGTACCGGCAGCGGGTCGGCCTCGCCCAGGCCCTGCTCCACGAGCCGGACGTGCTGATTCTCGACGAGCCCACGGCCGGGCTCGACCCGAGGCAGATCATCGAGACCCGGCGGCTCGTCACCGAGCTCGCCGGCGACCACACCGTCATCCTCAGCACCCACATCCTGCCCGAGGTCTCCCAGACGTGCCAGCGGGTCGTCATCATCAACCGCGGCCGGGTCGTCGCGGTCGACAGCCCCGACAACCTCACGGCGCGCCTGCAGGGCTCGCAGAGCCTGTACCTGCAGGTCGACAGCGGCGGCGACGACCCCGGGCCGGCCCTCCGGGACGTTCCCGGCGTGGCCGCCGTGTCGGCGGCCGACCGGCGCGACGGCGTATCGGGTTTCCGGATCGAGATCGCCCCCGGGCGCGACGTGCGGCGCGACGTGTCGCGCACCGTGGTGACGAACGGCTGGGGCCTGCTCGAGCTGCGGGCGCAGCAGATGAGCCTCGAGGACATCTTCCTGCAACTGACCACGGAGGAGGCCGGCGAGCCGGACGACACCGGCTTCGGCGGCGCGCCCGAGGGCGGCGGCGCGCCCGAGGGCGGCGCGACCGACGCCCCGGATGAGGCCGAGAGCGGCGCGGCCGAAGCCGCGGACTCGGTCGAGGCGGAGGAGCAGAGGAATGGCTAACATCCTGGCCCTGGCGGGGAAGGAGCTGCGGGCGTACTTCGTCTCGCCCATCGCCTACGTGCTGCTCGTGTTCTTCGCCCTCCTGTTCGGCTGGTTCTACGTGGCGAGCGTCAACGTGATGGTCCAGTTGAGCATGGGCCAGTTCGGCATGGGGCCGCAGGTCGTCAACATCAACGAGTTCATGATCCGGCCCCTGTTCGGCAACACCGCGGTCATCCTGCTGTTCCTGCTGCCGATGCTGACCATGCGGTCGTTCGCGGAGGAGAAGCGCTCGGGTACCATGGAGCTGCTGCTGACGTCGCCGCTGACCGACCTCCAGATCATCCTGGGCAAGTTCCTCGGAGCGCTGGCCCTGTACTGCCTGATGCTGGCCCTCACGCTGCTGCACGTCGGGCTGCTGTTCTGGTACGGCGAGCCGGAGTGGGGGCCGATCGCCAGCGGCTACCTCGGCCTGCTCCTGATGGGGGGGGCGTTCATCTCCGTCGGCCTCGCCATCTCGAGCACGACGAAGAACCAGATCGTGGCGGGGGTCGCGACGTTCGCGGTGCTGCTGCTGTTCTGGATCATCAACTGGATCGGCGACGCGTCGGGCACGACGTCCCAGGCGGTGCTCGCCTACCTCTCGATCCTCGAGCACTTCGACGACTTCTCCAAGGGCGTCATCGACACGAAGCACGTGGCGTACTACCTCAGCTTCATCGCGGTCGGCCTGTTCCTGACCGCGAAGTCGATGGACCAGGAACGCTGGAACGGCTGAGGCCGCCCATCCCGATGCTGAACAGAATCTTCGGTTTCCTCGGCTGGGCAGGTTCCCTGCTCGTCTTCGCGGCGGTGCTCGCCTGGCTGGTCGCGCCCGACCTGGAGACGGTGCGCCGGACGCTGGCCCTGGCCGGCCTCGCGTGCATCCTCGTCTACGGCGCCGCGCACTGGCGCCAGGTCGGCCGTTCGTTCGAGCGCCGGCAGACCCGCTACGGCGCCCTCGCCGGCACCAGCATCCTCCTCGTCGCAGCCATCGTCGTGGGCCTGAACTACGTGCTCGCCCGCCAGAACCTGCGCTGGGACCTGACCGCGGGAGGGCAGTACTCGCTGTCGGACCAGACCCGGCAGGTGCTCGACACCCTCGCCGGTCCGGTGCGGATCATCGTCTTCGCGCGCGAGCCGGACTTCCCACGGTACCGGGACCGGCTCGACGAGTACGCCTACCAGACGAGCCGCGTGACCGTCGACTACGTCGACGCGGACCGACAGCCGATGCTGGCCCGCCAGTACGAGGTGCAGACCTACGGCACCATCGTGTTCGAGTACGAGGGCCGGGTGGAACGGGTGGAGTCGGATTCGGAGCAGGACCTGACCAACGCCCTGATCACGGTCGTGGAGGGGGCGGAGCAGACCGTCTACTTCCTGGAGGGCCACGGCGAGAAGGCCCACGCCGGGACCGACCGGGACGGCTACGGCACCGTCTCGGCCGCCCTCGCCCTCGACAACTTCGAGGTCGAGTCGCTGGTCCTCGCCCAGCAGGGCGCGGTGCCCGACGACGCCACCGTCGTCGTCGCGGCCGGGCCGCAGACGGACCTGCTGCCGGGCGAGGTCAACGCGCTCCGCGCGTACCTCGACGGCGGCGGCAAGCTGCTGCTGCTGCTCGACCCGCCCATCACCGGGGACGATCCCGCCCCGGAGGGCCTGCTCGGCCTCGTGCGCGAGTGGGGCATCGAGGCGGGCGCCGACGTCGTGGTCGACGCGAGCGGCGTGGGCCAGCTCTTCGGGGCCGACGCGTCCGTGCCGGTCGCCGCGAGCTATCCGTTTCACCCGATCACGGAACGGTTCAACCTGCTGACCGCCTATCCCCTCGCCCGGTCGGTGACGGCGGCGTCGGGCGCCCCCGACGGCCGCATCGCGCAGCCGTTCATCGAGACCGGCCCGCAGAGCTGGCGGGAGATGGACATCGACAGCCTCGCCACCGGGCAGGTGGAGCTTGACGAGGAAGGAGGCGACCGCCCCGGCCCCGTCTCGATCGGCATGGCCGTCTCCGCTCCTGCGCCGTCCCCCGCGGAGGCGGCAGATGATGCGGCGGGCGGGGCCGCCGGCGAGGGCGACGGCGGGGCGGACGGCGACGCCGCGGACGGCGGCGGGGAGGATGCGACGCCGGAGACCCGCCTCGCCGTGATCGGCGACTCGGATTTCGCGAGCAACGCCGTCGTTGGCATTCAGGGCAACCGCGACATGTTCCTGAACACCGTCAACTGGCTGGCCCAGCAGGAGAACCTCATCTCGATCCGCGCCCGCGAGCCGGAGGACCGGCGGCTGACCCTCACCGCGAGCGCGCAGAGCCGCCTCTTCTGGCTCTCGGTGCTGCTGCTGCCCGCGGCCATCCTGGGGGCCGGGGTCTACACCTGGATGAGCAGGCGCTGAGAAAGGCGACGGAATGACCCTGTCGCGCGACGAGCCCCCCATCCCGCAGGAACGGGCAGCCCCGGGTGCGGTTGGCCATTGCCGCTCGCTCACCGCCCCGAGCACCGGCCGAGGTTGAACGACATGCGCGGAGTGCGATCGACGCTGGTCCTGCTGGTGGCGGCCCTCGCGCTGGGGGCCTACATCTACTTCGTCGAGTCGGAGCGGCCCCCCGCGGGGACCCCGGACGCCCCGGAAACGGTGTTCGACGTCGAGTCCGACGACATCGACTCGCTGGCGGTGACGGCGAGCAACGGCGACCGCACCGTCATCGAGAAGGACGGCGACCGCTGGCGGATCGTCGAGCCGTTCGCCGTCAACGTCGACGTCACCCAGGTCGTCTCGCTGACGTCGAGCCTCGCCAACCTCGAGATTCAGCGCGCGGTCGCCGGGGCCGAGGACGCCCCCGAGCTGGAGGCGTTCGGGCTCGCCGAGCCCGCCATCGAGGTCGGCTTCACGACCGCGGGCGGTACCGACGCCCGCCTCCTCATCGGCGAGCGCAGCCCCGCCGGCAACGACCTCTACGCGACCATCGCGGGCTCGAACCGCGTCTTCCTCATCTCCGGCTTCCTGGACACGACGTTCGACCAGACCACGTTCGACCTTCGCGACAAGTCCATCCTCGACATCACGCGGAACGAAGTGGACTCCCTCGAGATCGCCGGCCCCGGTCTCGAGCTCCGGCTGCGGAAGGCGGACGCCGAGTGGTCGCTGGCGAGCCCCATCGAGGCCCGGGCCGACCTCGGGGTGACGGACGGACTGGTGGGCCGGCTGAGCAACGGCCGGATGGCGACCATCGAGGCGGAGTCGGTGGGCGACGACGCCCTCGCGCCCTACGGGCTCGACGATCCGCGCCTGACGGTCACGGTGGGCCTCGGCAGCTCGGCCGCCACCCTGCTCCTCGGCGACAGCGCCCCCGCCGGGACGGTCTACGCCCGGGACCGGGCGCGCGAGCTGGTGTTCACGGTCGAGGCGTCGCTGGCGTCGGAGCTGGAGCAGGGGGCGGACGAGTACCGGCGGAAGGACCTGTTCGCGTTCCGTCCGTTCAACGCCACCGCGCTCGGGATCGAGCACGAGGGCGAACGCTGGACGTTCGCGCTCGAGGAAGCGGCCGGGGAGGAGGAGACGGACACCTGGCGCCGCACCGCGCCCGACCCCGGAGACGTCGAGCGCGCCGACATGGACGACCTTCTCGCTAGGCTGTCCAACCTGCGCGCCGAGTCGTTCGAGCCCTCCCGCGACGGCACCGGCCTCGACGCGCCACTGGCCGAGATCACCGTCACCTTCGACGACGGCGACCGGGAAAGCGTCGCCGTCGGCCGCACCGGCGACGACGTGTTCGCGGTGAGCGGCGACGAGCCCGGCGCAGCCCGCGTGAACACCCGAAGCTGGGAGGACGCCATCGAGGCGCTCGACCCCCTCCGGGGGAACGGGGATACTCCAGCGCCGTAGCCAGCCGGCGCCCGCCCGCAGGCGCCCATCGCTACTCTCAAGCGCCGCGCCGCTGGCCGAGTACAACCGGCGAAATCGGGCCGTACACGCGAAGGGGGCCGCCCGTGGGCCGGCCCCCTTCCACCACCGCGTGGCTATCGCGCTTTCGCGGCCATGGCTGACCGCTACCCCCAAGCGCCGGAAGGCTGGGCACGCCGACCTTCCTGGCGATCCGGTGGACGGTTTCTTCGACACCGCTGAGTCGGGTCTTGACCGCCCCGACTTCCTGAGAGAGTTCCTCGACCCGTCCGTCCAGCTTGTCGAACCGCCCGTCCAGCTCGTCCAGCCGCTTGAGAACCTCCTCCTGGAACTGGTCCTGCGTCATCGGTCCTCCCGATTCGTTCGTTCGCCCGAAATGCCGCGGGCGGGCCTTCCGGTCGCCCCGCGCAGACCCGATTGTACTGAAAAAAACACACGCCTACAAACAAAACACAAACGACCAACTCTACTGGAAAACGTCGACTCAGGCCCCCCTCCCACCTTCACCCATGACGGGAGGAGGGGGGCTCCCGCCCGGCCTCTGGCCCGGCAGCTCGCCAGCGCGAAGCTGGTCGAGGAGGTCCGGGCCGAGCGCGCCGCCTTCGATGCGGATCGTCCGCCCGGCAGCAGCTCCCGGTCGCGGCCCCGGCAGCGGAAACGGACCGGTTCAACGACGTCTGACTGGTGGCGCGCAGCCTGCTACGGAGCGGCCCTCTCTTCCGGCATCAGGGCGAACGTCCACATCGAGCCGCCGGCCGGCACGAGGCCGCGGGCGTAGCGGTTGGCGAGCCCGCCCCCGAGGCCCGACGCCACCGTGATCTGCTGCCGGCCGTTCAGGGTGTAGGTGACCGCGGTGGCGTTGACGCTCGACCCGGTCTGGAACTCCCACACGGCCTCGCCGGTCTCTTCGTCGAGGGCGACGAACTCGCCGGTGATCTTCCCGGTGAACAGCAGCCCCCCGCCGGTGGCCAGCACCCCGGCCGAGCTGGGGAAGTCGTGCATGGGGATCTCCCACTTCTTTTCGCCGGTCAGCGGGTCGATGGCCACGATGTGCCCGAGCAGGTCGCCCGGCTCGACGACCGGGAAGCGGTTGGTGACCCCGGTGGAGCTCGCCCCGAGGACGAACTCCTGCGGCTCGGGGAGGAGCCGCTGGATGCGGGGCACGTGCCACGTCGTCGAGTAGATGAGGCCGGTGTCGGGGTTGAAGGCGATGGGGACCGCGTTGGTGCCGCGCGACGGCCAGATGTAGACCTCCTCGCCGGCCAGGAAGTCGCGGTAGAGGTCGGTGAGCGCCGGCCGGCCCGTCTCGAGGTCGATGTGGGTGGCCCAGTTGACGAACACGTAGGGGTGGGCGGCGATGAGCGAGCAGTCGGTGCGGTCGACGGTGTAGAGGAAGCCGTTCTTGTTGGCCTGGATCATCACCTTGCGCATCTCGCCGTCGACCTCGAGCTCGGCGAGGACCTGCTCGTCGATGCCGTCCACGTCGTACACGTCGTTGGGGGTGTACTGGTAGTGGCAGTGGACCTCGCCGGTCCGGGGGCGGATGGCGAGCACCGTCGACGCGTAGAGGCTGTCGAGCCCGCCCCGCGTGGCCGGGTCGTAGGGCTCGGCGTTGCCGGTCCCCCAGTAGACGAGGTCGAGCTCGGGGTCGTACGAGCCGGTGCGCCACGTGGGCGCCCCGCCGTACAGGTACGCGTCGCTGTCGGCGGGCCACGTCTCGTGGCCGGGCTCGCCGGGGCCGGGGATGGTGTAGCGGCGCCACAGCTTCTCGCCGGTCGCCGGGTCCCAGCCGTCGAGGAAGCCGCGGGTGGTCGACTCGCCGCCGGACATCCCCGAGATGAGGACCCCGTTGGCGATCATGGGGGCGCCCGTCGCGTAGTAGCCCTCGGCCCCGTCGGCGAACTTCTGGTTCCAGAGCTCCTCGCCGGTCTCCATGTCGAGGGCGAGGACGTGGTTGTCGACGGTGACCCGGAAGAGCCGGCCCTCGTAGATCACGGGGCCGCCCCGGTTGAAGCTGCTGCGCCGCCGCGAGCCCTCCTCGAGGACGACCGGGGTGCGCCAGATCTGCCGGCCCGTCTCGAGGTCGATGGCGAAGGTCCAGCTGCCGTTGATGGCGTAGAGGACCCCGTCGTGGATGGCGGGGGCGGCGAGCTCGCCCGACTGGTTCATCAGGCTCGTGCTCCAGATGGGCACGAGCCTGTGGATGTTCGACTTGTCGATCTGGTCGAGGGGGCTGTAGCTCTTGCGGTCGTAGCCCATGCTGTGGACGAGCACGTCCTCGGGGGTCCGCGCGTCGTTGATCAGGTCTTCCGCGGTCTGGGCGAGCCCCGGGCCCGACCCCGGGACCAGGAGGAGCGCGAGCAGTGCTGCCGTCTTCTTCATGATCGACCTCCCGTCGACCCGCGGCACCGACGGAGCGGCGCCCGCAAAGATCCCTGCACGTGCGGCGGGGCGCCGACGCCCCGCCCCCCGCGCGTATCGGCCATCATACGGGGTCGCGGCGGGACGGTCCAGAGGCGGCCCGAGGGTGCCGCCTCGCGGCGTCGAGCCCGCCTTGGGAGACTGCGCCGTAGCACGGTGCAGACTCCTGGCCCGACGTTCGGCGACGATTGGCGGGCCCGGGGCCCTTCCCCGATCGGTCCATCCACCTCACGGGCGAATCCTCGCGTTCCCGTTCCGCCGCGCTCCCGAGTGCCGACTGGGCGTCCTTCCAGGCCGCCCCCGAGGCGGGGTTGGTTGTGGGCGCCCCGCGGAGCCGCAGGCGACGAAGGGCGGGACTCCGCGGTGAACGCCGTTGATGGGCGGGCCGCGGATTCGCATGGCGACACCGTGGGGCACAGGGCGGCGACGGAAGCTCCGCGGCGGGCCCCGACCGCCGGCCGCCGAGCATCGCCCCCTCGCCGCGGGGCGCACGGCTCGCGCCCCGTCGGACCTTGACGGTCGCATTCGCGCCTGAGTAGCATTCGGGGAACCGGATCGAACAAACGAGGAGCTGGACTTGCCGAAGCGCCGAGCGGTCGCCACGTTCCTGGTCCGGGGAATCATCCTCGCGACCATCGCCACGCTGGCGTTCGGCGCGCCGGCCTCGGCGCAGCCCTTCCGCCTCAGCCTGGAGGACTTCCCCGA
This sequence comes from Vicinamibacterales bacterium, assembly GCA_965207675.1. GTDB lineage: Bacteria > Acidobacteriota > Vicinamibacteria > Vicinamibacterales > UBA8438 > JAJEEA01. Next base: position 260,621 of record CBDBMY010000007.1, on the reverse strand, counting down.
CACCGGCTTCCCCGACACCGGCCTCGGGGAGCCGTATCTCGTCATGTACGACGACGGCGACTTCCTGGCGAGCGCCTCGTACCGCTATTCGCAGCGCCATCACGACTCGCCGTGGCTGGTCGTCACCCTCCGGATAGCTCGATCCGAGAGGGTATGGAGGAACCTGGGGATCCGACGGGAGGACATCGCGCTGATCCGGCCGGACGGGATCGAGGTGCCCCCCGCGACGCAACGCGAGCGCCGCGGCGACCGCGAAGGACTGCAGCAGTTGCTGAACGAGCGCGCCAACTGGCCCGAGACGCTGAGGTTCGATTTTCCGGGGGAGAGAACCAGGGGCGGCTACTATTTCCTGCAGCGGGACCTCCGGTTCGAAGACCCCGGCGTCCGCCGGTCCGAAACCCGCGTCGCCGGTCGTAGCGCCGGTAACGACGTGTTCTTCGTCTCGCCGGACGGGAGCTGGGAGGCCGGGGTGTACGCACTCGTCGTCACCGTCGACGACGACCGGCTCATCAAGCTGCCGGTCTGGCTGCGCTAGGAGTCTGCGCCGTGGACGCCGCGGACTCCCTGCAGGGTCGGTTGGGCCGAGCGGAGGCCGCAGCACGACCTTGCGGTCGCGTTCGGCGACGATTGGCGGGCTGGGAGTCTGCGCCGCAGGAGTACCTGCCGGCGCGAGAGCCAGGGAGGTACCCGATGCCGAGGATCAGGTTCGTGACCGGCGTGATCGTCGTCTGCGCCGTCTGCGCAGGCCCGTGGGCCGCGGCGGCGGCCCAGGAACACGCCGTGACCCGGGTGGCGCCGCACGAGCGCCTCGACGGCCCGCGGATCGCGCTGCCCGAGGACCCCGGAGACGCGAGCCCCCTGCGGCAGCTCTGCCCCGAGGTGACCGACACGTGCCGCAACTACTGGGCCTACACCATCCACTTCGTCAACAGCTACACGATTCCCCTCCGCGACAAGGAGCTGCTCATCCTGCGCACCGCCTGGCTGTCGCGCGGCGACTACATCTGGGGCCGGCACAACCTCATCGGGCAGAACGCGGGCCTCACCGGGGAGCAGATCGCGCGGGTCACCGCGGGCCCCGACGCGGACGGCTGGGACGACTTCGACCGGGCGCTCCTCCGAGCGGCGGACGAGCTGCACGCGAGCCGTTTCATCTCGCGACCCACCTGGAACGCGCTGGCAGAGCGCTACTCGGAGGAGGAGCTGCGCGAGGTCGTGATGATCGTCGGCAACTACACCCAGCTCGCGATGTTCCAGAACACCCTGGGCGCCCTGCTCGAGCCCGGCGTCGAGGGGCTGCCGGATGAAGCCGGCCAGTGATGACACGGGTCGTCACGGCCGGCCGGGTCCGGAGAATCCTCATCGTCACGGTCGTCGCGCTGGCGTGCGGCGCCGCGGCCCTCGCGCAACCCTTCCGCCTCAGCCAGGAGGACTTCCCCAACATCCGCTTCCCCGACGCCCGCTTCGGGGAGCCCTACCTCGTGGTGTACGACGGCGGCGACCTGCTGGCGAGCGCCTCGTACCGCTACTCCCAACGCCACCACGACTCGCCGTGGCTGGTCGTCACGCTCGGTCTCGCCGCCACCGAGGCCCTGACGATCCGGCGCGAGGACATCCTGATGGTCCGGCCGGACGGCATCGCGGTGCCGCCGGCGACGGAACGAGAGCGCGACCGGGACGTCGAGGGGGTGCGGCGACTTCTGGCCGAGCGGGCGAGCTGGCCCGACTCGTTGAGCTTCGCCTTCCCCCGGAGTCGGATCGACAGGGGCTTCTACCGCTTCGACTTCGGGGTGGGGGAATCCGACACGATTCCGGATCGGATGCTCCGCATCGAGGCGCGGGGCGGCGTCCGCGGCGACGTGTTCTTCGTCTCGCCCGACGGGCGCTGGCCGTCCGGCGTGCACGCGCTCGCCGTCACCGTCGACCATGACCGGATCGTCAGGCTACCGGTGCTGCTCCAGTAGCGGCAGCCGGCGCTGCCGCGAGCCCTCGTCGTCCCTCAACCGACAACGGCGCAATGGGCGACCCGATGTCGAGGAAGGGCTCACTACGCCTCGACCGCCGTCCCTCGATCGACGACGGGGCGTGGGCGACCCGCTGCCCCGACCGCGCGGCGGCCTGGCGCCGGTTGCGCTTTGCGACCGAACGATCTAGAGTCTGTGCGCCTTGGCGTCTGCGCGCCGGGGCGCGCGGACCCATGGACACCGTCCGGCGCGCAAGCCCCACGGGGCGCGCGCCGGAGTCTCAGGAGGACACATGGACAGCAAGGCATCGGCCGTCTGGAAGGGCAACCTGAAGGGCGGCAGCGGCGCGATCTCGAGCGCGAGCGGCGAGCTGTCGAACACCGCGTACACGTTCGCCACCCGGTTCGAGGGGAGCGCCGGCACGAACCCGGAGGAGCTGATTGCGGCCTCCCACGCGGGCTGCTTCTCGATGGCCCTCTCGGCCCAGCTCGGCGAGGCGGGGCTGACCCCCGACCACGTCACCACCACCGCGACGGTGACCCTGGAAATGCTCGACAGCGGCCCGACGGTGACGAAGATCCACCTCGAGACGACGGCGCGGGTCCCCGGCGCGAGCCGGGAGGCTTTCGACACCGCGGCCAACAACGCGAAGACCGGCTGCCCGATCTCGAAGCTGATGAACGCCGCCATCTCGCTGAACGCGGTCCTCGAAGCCTGAGTCGGGCTTCCCCGGAACCCCTGCGGTCGGTCTGGAGCGTGTCCGCGCCCGGGCCGGCCGTCGCCTCTCACATCGACAACGGATCCGTCAGGCCGGCCTCGGCGAAGCCGCGGGCGCGCAACTGGCAGCTGTCGCAGCGGCCGCAGGGGCGGCCGTCCGGCGCGGGGACGTAGCAACTGTGGGTGAGGCCGTAGTCGAGCCCCAGCGACGCGCCCCGGGCGATGATCTGCGCCTTGGTCCAGTCGATCAGGGGCGCGTGGACGCGGAAGCGCGCGCCCTCGACGCCGGCCCTCGTGGCGAGCCGGGCCGTGCGCTCGAACGCGGCCAGGTACTCTGGGCGGCAGTCGGGGTAGCCGGAGTAGTCGAGGGCGTTGACCCCGATGAAGAGGTCGGCGGCCCCGAGCACCTCGGCCCAGCCGAGGGCGAGGGACAGCAGGACGGTGTTGCGGGCGGGCACGTAGGTCGAGGGGATGCCGGGGCGCTCGGGCGGCCGGTCCTGCTCGACGGCGCCGTCGCCGGTCAGCGACGAGCCGCCGAACGCGGCGAGATCGACCTCGATCTCGAGGTGACGGACGACGCCGAGGTCGCGTGCGACCCGGCGGGACGCCTCGAGCTCGCAGGCGTGGACCTGGCCGTAGCGGACGGTCAGCGCGAACAGCGCGAACCCGTCGGCGCGGGCGATGGCGGCGGCGGTGTACGAGTCGAGGCCGCCGCTCAGCAGCACGACGGCGGGACGCTGAGGTGCATCGGTCATGATCGCGGGGTCACCTCTGCGGGGCCGCGGACCGACGACCGCCACGCCCGGGGGTCGGCGCCGCGGAGTCGAGGCCGCCGCTCAGCAGCACGACGGCGGGACGCTGAGGTGCATCGGTCATGATCGCGGGGTCACCTCTGCGGGGCCGCGGACCGACGACCGCCACGCCCGGGGGTCGGCGCCGCGGAGTCGAGGCCGCCGCTCAGCAGCACGACGGCGGGACGCTGAGGTGCATCGGTCATGATCGCGGGGTCACCTCTGCGGGGCCGCGGACCGACGACCGCCACGCCCGGGGGATCGGCGCCGCGAAACGGCGTGATTCCCGGCCGGATCGGCTGAGCGCAATCCGACCCGCGGGGGACGGATTCGGGGCTGGCGGAAGTCGCCGACCCGACGGCCTCGACGACAGCGTCCACGGTGCTCCGACCACGGCTCCTACACCCCGCGAGTCTCGGCCCCCCACAGGTACTTGTGCAGCTGCACCTGCAGGCGCACCGGCAGCCGGTCGGCGAGCACCCACTCCGCCAGCCGCTCGGGGGGCAGGACGCCGTGCACCGGCGAGAAAAGGGTGGGGGCGGGGTGGGCGTCCAGCGCGTGGCGGCGCACGGCCTCGCGGGCGTACTCGTAGTCGGCGCGGTCGGCGATGACGAACTTGACCTGGTCGCGGCCCGCGAGCCGGGCCAGATTGTCCCAGTCGTTGCGGTGCGACTCGCCGCTGCCGGGGCACTTGACGTCCATGATCTTGACGACGCCGGCCGGCACCCGCTCGAGGCTGACGTGCCCCCCGGTCTCGAGCAGCACCGTCGCCCCGCCCGCGAGCAGGCGGTCCATCAGGGGATAGACGTCGGGCTGCAGCAGGGGCTCGCCCCCGGTGATCTCGACGAGCGGGCAGCCGTGGCCCTCGACCTCGGCCACGACGTCGTCGACCTCCCGCTTGCGGCCCTCGTGGAACGCGTAGGGGGTGTCGCACCAGGCGCAGCGCAGGTCGCAGGCGGTCAGGCGCACGAAGACGCAGGGGCGGCCGGCGTGGTCGGACTCGCCCTGAATCGAGTAGAAGATCTCGTTGACGGTCAGCATCGCGGCATCCGACAGACTTCACCGCCGCGGGTGACACGGCGGCCGGAAGCGCTCGCGGGCGGCCCGGGGACGGTCGGCGGCGCCGACGTTCGCGGAGCCGCCGGCGCCGGGCCGGCCGGCGTACGGCCGACGGTCGGTCGAGCCGTTGCTTCCGGATCGGAAATCGGCCAGGCCCCCGGGCGCGCGGCCACCGGCCCGCCGATACGCGCCGGTCACGGCCGCTCGACCGGGGTCACCGCCGGCCGGCCGCCCAGCACCTCGATGACGTTGCGCACCGCGAGCTGGGCCATCGCGGTGCGGGTCTCGCGGGTCGCGCTGCCGAGGTGGGGGGTCAGGCACACGTTGTCCCGCCCCACCAGCCCCTGGTGCACGCGCGGCTCGCCCTCGAAGACGTCGAGGCCGGCGCCTGCGATGAGCCGCTCGTCGAGAGCCCAGGCCACGGCCTCGTCGTCGACGACGCCGCCCCGCGACGTGTTGACGAGCACCGCCGAGCGCTTCATGCGGACCAGCGTCCGGCGATCGATGAGGTGCCGGGTCTCGGCCGTCAGGGGCACGTGCAGGGACACCACGTCGGACGTCAGCAGCAGCTCGTCGAGCGACAACAGCGGCACCTCGCCGGCCGCCGCGGGCGTCGCCACCCGGCCGGGGCGCGCCGCGAAGACCGGCCGCATGCCGAACGCGGGGGCGATGGCCGCCACCGCGCGGCCGATGCGCCCCGCCCCCACGACACCGAGCTGCTTGCCGCGCAGCTCGGACCCCAGCAGGAACTCGAAGGTCCAGCCCCGCCACCCGCCGCCGCGGATGGTGCGGTCGCCCTCGCCGAGGCGGCGGGTCACCGAGAGAATCAGCGCCCACGTGAGCTCGGCCGTGGCCCCCGTGACGAGGTCGGGCGTGTTGGTGACCACGATGCCGCGGGCCGCCGCCGCCGCGACGTCGATGTTGTCGAAGCCGACGGCGACGGTGGCCACCACCTTCAACCGGTCGCCAGCCGCGAGGACCGCGTCGTCGATGCGGTCGTCGAACATGCAGACGAGGCCCTGCTTGCCGGCGACGCGCACCCGGAGCTCTTCACCCGACAGCGGCTCGGTGGAGTCGTGCCGGTCGACCGCGAAGACCGCCTCGAGAGGAGCGAGCACCGACGAGGGCATGCGGCGCGTCACGAGGACGGCTGGCGTCGTCTGGTCCATCGGTCGTCGACAGCGCGGGGGTCGTCCGGCGGCGGAGATTTCAGGACGCGATGGGGTCGCGCGGGTCGACGATGCCGACGATGGCGGCGTCGACGGGAGCGCCGGGCCGGCCGAGCGCGGCCCCCGCGGCGCGCCCCTCCAGCACCAGCAGCACGATCTCGCCGGGGCCCGCGCCCACCGCGTCGATCGCCAGCTGGGTGTCACCGGCGGGGACGCCGCCGGCGTCGAGCGGCTGGGCGAGCAGCAGCCGGGCGCCGGTCAGGGAAGGCTGCTTGCGGGTCGCGACGACGGACCCGACGACGCGCGCAAGCCGCACCATCTACTCCCGGGAGGACGGTTGCGGCGGCACCGCGTCGGAGGCCCGGCCGGCGCTCCAGTGATCGCAGATGCCCGTGACGCAGGCGTCCGCCGGTACCTTCCGCGGCAGGAACGGCAGGGACGCCTCCCGGCCCCGCACGAAGAACACCTCCTCGGTCACCCCCGCCCCGACCGAATCGACCGCGACGAGCGGCGCCCCCGTCGGCTCGCGGGCCGGGGACAGGGGCTGCAGCAGGAGCAGCGTCGCCGCGGCCAGCCCGGGGTCCTTCCGGGTGGCGACCACGTTGCCGATGACCCGCGCGAGCTGCATTGTCCTCCGAACCCTCCGACTCCGGCGCGCCGGGTCGAGACGCTTCCCACGACCTTCAAGCCCGCGCTTCAGTCGACGGTGACGGTGTCGACGACCCCGACGATGGCGGCGTCGACGGGGCGGTCCGTCATCCCCTCCGCCATCCGGGCCGAGCTGCCGCCGACCACGAGCACCCGCTCGCCGGCGCCGGCGTCGACGGTGTCGACCGCCACGAGGGGGGCGCCTCGCGGCGACCCGTCCGGCTGCACGGGCTGCACGAGCAGCAGCTTGCTGCCGGACAGGCGCTCGTCCTTGCGGGTCGCGACGACGGTGCCCACCACCTTCCCGAGAATCATGGCGACGGAGCCGCTGGCCTACGAGCCGGTGCTCTTGCCGATGGGCAGGGCGTCTTCGAGATTGGCGTGAGGACGCGGGATGACGTGCACCGAGACGAGCTCGCCGACGCGGCGGGCCGCCGCCGCCCCGGCGTCGGTCGCCGCCTTCACCGCCGCCACGTCGCCGCGGACGATGGCGGTCACGAAGCCGGCGCCGATCTTCTCCCAGCCGACGAGGGTGACGTTGGCGGCCTTCACCATGGCGTCCGACGCCTCGATCATCGCGACGAGCCCCTTCGTCTCCACCATGCCGAGCGCCTCACCCATCACCACGCCTCCCGTGCATCCGGCAACCCTCGGCGGAAACCCCCGCCGTCGACCGGTGCCAAGCGGGGTTCCACCACGGGCCCCTAACGCAACTGCGTGACGGCGTCCGCAATCAGCGCCGTCAGCTCGCGGTATGTTAGTCGAACTTCGTCGTCACCGGGAACGCCGGCGCCCGGCCGCGGCCCGTCGGCGGACGCCGGCGGCACGTCCGGGGACGCGGGAGCCGGGGCGGCGGGGTCGACGAGCCTCCGGCCGGGGCTCGAGGGCGCCTCGAGCACCTGGCAGTCCCCGTCGGCGCCGTCCGGGGGGCAGAGGGGGGCCGGGGCGGCGATGCCGTAGCGGTCCCGCAGCCCCTGCAGGCGGTCGACCTCTTCGCGCGACAGCAGGTGCTCGCGCCCGAGCTGCCGCGCCACGAGGCTGATGCGGGCGAAGTGCTCCACCGTCTCCATCTTGTAGTAGGCGGCGTAGAGCTCGTCGGCGACGGTCAGCGCGCCGTGGTTGGCCAGCAGCAGCCCGTCGTGGGCCCGGATGTGACGCCGCACCGCGTCGGCGAGCTCGCTCGTCGACGGGGTGCCGTAGTCGGCGATGGGAATGCTGCCGAGGGTGCAGACGACCTCGGCGAGGACCGCGCGGTCGAGGGCGATGCCGGCCACCGCGAAGCCGGTCGCGGTGGGGGGGTGCGCGTGGACCACGGCCCGGACCTCGGGCCGGTGCTCGTAGACGGCGAGGTGCATCAGCAGCTCGGACGACGGCTCGCGGTCGCCGGCCAGCTTGCGGCCGGCCAGGTCCGTCGTCACCATCATGTCCGGGGTCATGAACCCCTTGGACACGCCGGTGGGGGTGGTCACCAGCCGGTCGTCGCCGATCCGGACGCTGACGTTGCCGTCGTTCGACGCCACGAAGCCGCGGTCGTGCAGCCGGCGGCCGACCTCGACGATGTCCGCCCGCAGCCGCTCGTCGTTGCCCATCACCACCTGCATCCGCGCCCGAAGACCGTCGCCGAACGCGACCGCAAGGTGACTTCGGCCCCCGATTGCGCCCGACCGACCCTGACGGGAACCCGCCCCGTTGCACGGCCCGGGCTCCCGGCCGGCGTCACGCCCGGGCGGCGGAACCGCGCCGGGCCTGCCGGTACGCGGCGCGGCAGTCCTCGGAGCAGAAGTAGTGCACCTCGCCGGCGCCGCGCACGCTGACGGCCCGCGTCCGATCGACGTAGGTCCCGCAAACGGGATCGCGCGCCAGCATCACGCCCTGCTTCGGCGCCACCCGGGGGCGCTCGGCCGCGCCCTCCAGCAACCCGCTGAAGAACTTCCAGGCCATGCGCACCGCGACCGCCGCGACGAGGAACCGGATGAGCCAGCCAAGCGCCATGTCGTCACCCAGCCAGGAATCCGCCGCCGCACGACCTTGCGGAGGCGGCGCCACCCGCGGCGGCGCGCGAAGCTCCGGCTGACGCGAGAATCCCGCGGCTCCGCTTCGCGCCGGGGCGACCCTCCGGCCGCCCGCACCGTCTCGCGGCGCGGAAGCCGGGCCGCGAGCGGGTCACGGGTGCGCCGCCGCGCGCAGGCGCTCGAGGACGTCGGCCGCCGCGAACCCCTCGAGCGTGTCGGGAGCGAGACGCTGAAGCTCCTGCAGCACCTCGATCGCCCCCGCGAAGTCCTGCTTGCCCGTGGCCCGGACGATGCCGATGTTCAGCAGCGTCCCGGCGTGGGCGGGATCGATCTCGAGCGAGCGATCGAACTGGGCGAGGGCGCGGTCGACCGCGCCCAGGTAGAAGTAGGCCACGCCGAGATCGGTGCTCACCTCGACGAGATCGGGGTCGAGGGCCAGAGCCGCCTCGAACCACGGTACCGCGTCCTCGAACCGCCGCGCCTCGTGGTAGAGATTGCCGAGGTCGACGCGGCTCTCGACGTCGTCGGGCGCCTCGTCGGCAGCCGCCCGCAGGGCGGCGGCGCGGTCCTCGTCGATCGCCAGCGGCTCGGGCACGTCGGGCTCCGGCGGGACCTCCGCCGGGGCCGGTGCGGGCGCGGCCCGCGCCTCCTCGACCGACGGCGTCTCGGGGCGCTGGCTCCAGACGATCCAGCCCATGAGGCCGACCGCCAGCACGAGCGAGACGGCGAGAGGGAGGGGCTCGGTTCGATTCATCGGGACCTGACGGGCAAACGGTCGGGGTCGGTTGATCATAGCAACGCGCCGTGGCGCCGTCCACAGGGCGGCACCGTCTCGGCGCCGTCCGGAGACGATGCCGCGCGCGCGGGCCGTTCAGGACTCGTTCGCCGGCGGCGCCGTCCGGAGGCGAAGCACGCCCGCAGCCTCGGGCCCCGCGTCACGCGACCGAGCCGGCGACGGAACGAGGCCTCGCCGAGCCCGGCCGCCCGGGACGCCGCGCTCGAGGTGTTCCCGAACGCCCGGTTCACCCGCGGACGCCCGGCGCGACGCCGATCTCGGCCCGCACGCGTTCCGCGATCGCCTCGGCGAGGCGGCGAATCCAGGCCTCGTCGGGGCCCTCGATCATGATCCTGAGCAGCGGCTCGGTGCCCGAGTAGCGCACCAGCACGCGGCCCTCGCGGCCGAGCTGTCCCGCCGCCGCGTCGACGAGCGCCGACACCCCCGGCAGCTCGTCGAGCCGCGCGCGGCGGCTTACCTCGACGTTCAGCAGCACCTGGGGCCGCGGCGCGAGGTCGGCGGCGAGATCGGCGAGCGGGCGGTCGCTGTCGAGCATCGCCCGCAGGATCATCAGGGCGGTGGCGAGCCCGTCTCCCGTCGGCAGGTGATCGCCGAAGATGACGTGGCCCGACTGCTCTCCCCCCAGGGCGAGCCCGAGCCGCCGCATCTCGGCCCGCACGAACCGGTCGCCCACCGCGCAGCGATGCAGCGTGACACCCTCGGCGGCGAGGGCCTGCTCGAGGGCGACGTTGCTCATCACCGTGGCCACGACCCCCAGATTCGGGAGGCGGCGCCGGGCCGCGAGCCAGCGGGCGGCGACGAGCAGCACCGCGTCGCCCGAGACCGCTTCCCCCCGGTGGTCGACCAGCACCACGCGGTCGCCGTCGCCGTCGAAGGCGGCCCCGAGGTCGCATCCCTGCTCGACGACGGCGCGGCCGAGGGAGGCGGGATCGGTCGAGCCGCAGCCCCGGTTGATGTTCCGCCCGTCCGGTCGATCGTGGATGACCACGGGGGCGAGCCCGAGGCGGCGCAGCACCGCGGGCGCGAGGCGGCTCGTCGCGCCGTTGGCGCAGTCGATGGCGATCCGGAATCCGGCCGGAACCGGCACTCCCCGGAGAATCCCGGCGGTGTGATCGAGGTAGGCGTCGTCGATGGACGCCTGCTCGACGGGCGGGGCCGCTCCCGTCGGCGGAGCGGCGCCGGACTCGGCGACCGACGCGGTGATCCGGGTCTCGAGAGCGGCGTCCGCCTTCTCGCCGCCGGCCGCGAACACCTTGACGCCGTTGTCCCGATAGGGATTGTGCGAGGCGGAGACGACGAGCCCGGCGTCGTATCCTCCGTCCCGGGTCAGGAACGACACCGCGGGCGTGGACATCACCCCCGCGTCGACCGGCCGCCCGCCGCGGCCGGCCACGCCCTCGGCGAGTGCGGCGGTCAGCCACGCCCCGGACTCGCGGGTGTCCCGGCCGATGAGGACGCGGCGCGGGCCCGGCCCGCCCCGGCACGCCTCGGCGACCGCGGCTCCGAGCCGGACGAGCGTCGACCGGTCCAGGGGCGGCTCGCCGGGGGTGCCCCGCACCCCGTCGGTCCCGAACAGTCTGGCGGCCATCGATGACGCGACCGCTCAGTCCCGGACGCCCCACCCGGTCCTGGCGTCGCCCGCCGCCGCCCGGTTGGCGCCCCCGCGCCCGGGAGCCCGGACGATGGGAATCGTCACGCGGGCGGACCCCGGTGTGGCCAGCCTCAGATACGGGTCGTCTACCCCGACCGTGACCATCCGCCGAAGGGGGCCCGACAGGCCGGTGACGTCGATCGGCTCGGTCATCGCCTCGGCCAGGTCGTGCAGCCGGCTCTCGGGCCCTTCGACCTCGACGCTGGCCGGCTCGACCTCGACCGTGCCCACCACGAAGCCGGGGGCGGGCGCCCCGCGGACCTCGGGAACGATCGGCACCACGCGGCTTGCCGATACGTCGAGGGTCAACGTGATGGTCGACGGCAACACCTGGGTCACCTCGATGCCCAGGGGCGCCCGGACCCGATCGGCCGTCATGTCGAAGATCCGCGCCCCCGCATGCTCCGACTCCAGGTCGATGATGGCGGCCATGTCGCGCGCGTCGAGACGCCGCAGGGTCCCCGAGGAACCCCGCAGGCGGACGTCGACGCTCTGCGGGGGATCGCCGAGAATCTCCATGGACTCGGGCAGGTTCTCGAACGCGAGGGGGATCCGCACGCCGCGCTCGGCGATAGGCTCGCCCGAGACGGCGAGCCACAACGCCGCCGCCAGCGCAATGGAGAACAGCTTGAGCCCGAGCTTCCGGAGGGTCCTCATGACTGGGTTCCCGCCGTCGCCCGGCGCCCCCGCCCGAACGGCCAATGCTGCATGAGGGCCTCGATACGATACCTCAACCGCTCGGGCTCGAGGTCCGGCTCCATCTGGCCGTCCACCACGAGAGACACGAGCCCGGTCTCCTCCGACACCACCAGCACGATGGCGTCGGTCTCCTCGCTCAGCCCGATGGCCGCCCGGTGACGGGTCCCGAACTTGCGGGCGACCGGGGTATCGACGCTCAAGGGGAGAAAGCAGGCGGCGGCGGCGATGCGATCCTGCTGGATGAGGACCGCCCCGTCGTGCAGCGGCGAACCGGGCTGGAACAGCGTCACCAGCAGGTCGTAGCTGACCCTGGCGTCGACGGGAATGCCGCTCTCGACGTAGTTGCGCAGGCCGACCGCCCGCTCGATGGCCACGATGGCGCCGGTCTTCCGCTCGGCCAGCATGCGCAGGGCGACCACCACCTCGTCGATGGTCTCGTCGATCGCGGCCGGCCGGTTCACGTAGCGGAAGAACGGCGCGCGCCCGAGACGGGCGAGGGCGCGGCGAATGTCGCCCTGGAACAGGACGATCGCCGCGAAGACCGCATAGCCGAACATGTCGCCGATGAGCCAGTTGAGGGTCTGCAGGGGCGTGAACTGGGCGGCGTAGTAGAGGAGCACGATCAGCCCGCCGCCGATGAGAATCTGGACGGCGTGGGTGCGGCGCAGCAGCTTCAGGAGCTCGTAGATCAGCACGGACACGATCGCGATGTCCAGCAGATCCCACCACCCGATCCGGCTCGGCTGCAGCAGCCCGGTGAGGCTCTCGATCACACCGACCTCGGCACTTCGACGAGCGCGGGCGCGGGCGCGACGGCCGCCCCCCGGGGCACGGCCTGACGGCGGGACTCGTGGGCGGCGCGGCACCGATCCGCGACCTCGGCGACCTGGCGCATCTCCCCGACGCGGTGCACCCTGACGATGTGCGCGCCCTCGAGGATCGCCACCGTCACCGCGGCGGCGGTCGCCCAGTCGCGATCCGCGGGGCCGCCGTCCTCGCGGCCGGCGAGAAACGACTTCCGCGACGGCCCGACGAGAATGGGCCGGTCGAGCGCCGAGAGCCGGCCGAGGGCGGCGAGGGCGGCGTAGGTCTGGCCCGCCCGCTTGGCGAAGCCGAGACCGGGGTCGACCAGGACCCTCGACCGCTCCACACCGCCCGCGACGGCCGCCGAGATCGACGCTTGCAGCTCTCGCGCCACCTCGGCCCCGACGTCGCGGTAGCACGCGTCGCGGTACATGTCGCGCGAACGCCCGCGGCTGTGCATGACCACGAGGGCGGCGGCGCTCTCCGCCACCACCCCGACGAGGGACGGGTCGCGCCGCAGCCCCGACACGTCGTTGACCATGGCCGCGCCGGCATCGACGGCGGCCCGCGCGACCGCCGCCTTGGAGGTGTCGACGGACAGGGGCGCCCGGACGCGCCCGGCCAGCCGCTCCAGCACCGGCACGACGCGGCGCAGCTCCTCCGCCGCCGGCACCGGATCGGCGCCGGGACGGGTCGACTCGCCTCCCACGTCGAGCAGGTCGGCGCCGGCCGCTTCCAGCGCGAGGGCATGGTCGGCCGCGCGCCCCGGATCCCGCCACCGGCCCCCGTCCGAGAACGAGTCGGGGGTCACGTTGACCACGCCCATCACCAGCGTCCGCTCGCCGAGGACGAGCGGAGGGCCGGCGGGCAGCGGCAGCGTGTATCGGCGACGAACCTGCATCGCGGACTGTCCCCTCGACGGCGCGGACAGGCGCCCCGGGTCGAGGCGGGAACCTGTCTCGATGAACGGAGCAGCGGACTCCCTGCCCGATGCGGCAGGGCGGCGGCGACCCGCGGTTGGCGAGGCGGGCCGCCGGATGCGGTTATTCCTGCGGGAGCGGCTTGCCGAGCGGCGGCACCACCGGCGGCCTCGCCGCCTCCGGGCTGGCGGGCTTGTCCGAGACGAAAGGCGCGGCGGGAGCCGCCGGCTCCTCGAGCGACTGGCCCGCGACGATGCGCTGGACCTGCTCGCCGGACAGCACCTCTCGCGTCAACAGCTCCTCGGCGATGCGCAGCAGCTCGTTCTTCTTGCTCTGGAGAATCGACCGCGCCCGCTCGTAGTTCTCGGTGACGATGCGCTTGATCTCCTGGTCGATCCGGATCGCGGTCTCCTCGCTGTAGTCCTTGTGCTGCGCGAAGTCGCGGCCCAGGAAGATCTCCTCGTCCTTGCGGCCGAACGTGAGGGGCCCCACCGTCTCGCTCATGCCCCACTCGCAGACCATCCGGCGGGCCAGATCCGTCACCCGATCGAGGTCGTTGCCGGCCCCGGTGGTGATCGTCGTGTTGGTGATCTCCTCGGCGATCCGCCCGCCCAGGAGCACCGCGACCTGGTCGTGCAGGTACACCGCCGAGTAGTTGTGCTTGTCGTCGAGGGGCAGCTGCTGGGTGACGCCCAGCGCCATGCCGCGGGGAATGATGGTCACCTTGTGGACGGGGTCGGCGTTCTCGAGCTCGACGCCGAGGAGAGCATGGCCCGCCTCGTGCACCGCCGTCACCTTCTTCTCCTCGTCGCTGATGATGAGGGAGCGGCGCTCCGACCCCATCATCACCTTGTCCTTGGCGAACTCGAAGTCCTGCATCGCCACCGTCTTCTGGTTGTAGCGGGCGGCGTTGAGGGCGGCCTCGTTGACGAGGTTGGCGAGGTCGGCCCCGCAGAAGCCGGAGGTGCCCCGCGCCAGCACGTGCACGTCGACGTCGTCGGCCAGGGGGATCTTGCGGGTGTGGACGCCGAGAATGCCCTCGCGCCCCTTGACGTCGGGCCGGTTCACCACGATGCGGCGGTCGAACCGGCCGGGCCGCAGCAGGGCCGGGTCGAGCACGTCGGGACGGTTGGTGGCGGAGACGAGAATGACGCCCTCGTTCGACTCGAACCCGTCCATCTCGACGAGAAGCTGGTTCAGCGTCTGCTCCCGCTCGTCGTGCCCGCCGCCGAGCCCCGCCCCCCGGTGGCGGCCGACCGCGTCGATCTCGTCGATGAACACGATGCAGGGCGCGTTCTTCTTCCCCTGCTCGAACAGGTCGCGGACCCGCGACGCCCCCACGCCGACGAACATCTCGACGAAATCGGACCCGCTGATCGAGAAGAACGGCACGTTGGCCTCGCCGGCCACGGCCCGCGCGAGGAGGGTCTTGCCGGTTCCCGGAGGCCCCATCAGGAGGACGCCCTTGGGGATGCGGCCGCCGAGCTTCTGGAACTTCTGGGGCTCGCGCAGGAACTCGATGATCTCCTGCAGCTCCTCCTTGGGCTCGTCGACGCCCGCGACGTCCTTGAAGGTGACCTTCTTCTGCGCGCTCGACGACAGCTTCGCCCGGCTCTTGCCGAACGACAGCGCCTTGTTGCCGCCGCTCTGGACCTGGCGCATGAAGAAGACCCAGAAGCCGATGACGAGCAGGATGGGGGCCCACGAGTACAGCAGCGTCGCCCACGGGCTGCCCGCCGCCTCCCGGGCCTCGATGACCACGTCGCGCTCGATGAGCTGGTTGACCAGTCCTTCGTACTGGGGCGGCGCATACGTGCGAAACTGCTCGCCGCTCGACGTGGTGCCCGACACCTCGTTCCCCGACAGGTCGACCCGCTCGACCTGGCCGGTCTCCACCCAGCGGATGAAATCGCTGAACGCGACGTCGTCGTCTCCGGCCCGGAACTGGGACGACAGGTTCCAGATCGCCAGGACCACGACCACGAGAAGCATCCAGAAAAGCAGGCTGCGTGTCGTCGAGTTCACAGAATCTCCCCCAAACCGCTGACCTTCAAGAATAACACGCTTTCGGAACCCTCGCCGGGGCGAAAATCGTGGTCGATCCCGAAGCCCACGACCCAGATGACGCGGCCGGCGGCGTCGAGCACGAGCGGCACACGCTTGCGCTCGTCGCGGGGGACCTTGCGGTCCACGAACAGGTCCTGGAGCTTCCGGCTGCGTCCGGCGAGGCCCAACGGCCGATACCGGTCGCCGAAGCGCCAGCTCCTCACGACGAGCGCCGCCGCCGCCGGCAACGCGACGACCGCCGTCTCCCCGCCTGCGCGGCCCGCCGCTCCCCCGGCGAGGGCCGCCGCCGCGACCGGCCCCACGACCTCCGCCCGAATCCGCACGTCGGCTTCCGGCACCGAAACTTCGCCGGGAATCTCCAGCCGATAGGCGAAGCCGGGCGGGGGCGCCGGCCCGCCCCGGCCCCGGCGGGGCACGAGACGCAGGCGGCCGGCCGACCGCTCCACCCGGCAACCCGGCACGTCGGCCCGCGCGGGACGGCCCTCCGCCGCCATCCGCCGCACCCGCTCGATGGCGTCGAACCCGATCTCGCGCCGGTCCGAGGCGACCCGCGCGAGGGCGGCCCGCGCCACGCGGCGGGCGAGGGCCGGGGGCAGCGCGGCGAGGCCGGCCGCGTCCACCTCGACGGGGCCCCTCTCTTGTGAGACGAGCTCGGTGGCCGCTTCGTTTGCCCGGCGGCTCAACCAGGCCTCGTCGGCCCGCGCAATGTCCGCCTGGCGCGCCAGCGCCTCGACGATGCGCGGCGAGTAGGTCCGCAGATGGGGCAGCAGCTCGTGCCGCACGCGGTTCCGGGGCACGCGCAGGTCGGCGTTCGACGCGTCCTCGCGGAAAGGGATGCCGCCGTCCGCGAGATAGCGGCGCAACGCGGCCCGGCCGACCGCCAGCAGGGGCCGGACGAGAATCCCGGCCCGCGGCCGCATCCCGGAGAGCCCGGCCGCCCCGGCTCCGCGGATGAGCCGGAGCAGCACCGTCTCGGCCTGATCGTCGATGGTGTGCCCCAGCGCCACCCGGGCGGCGCCCAGCTCGCCCGCCGCCCGCGCGTAGAACGCGTGGCGCACCTGGTGGCCGGCCCGCTCGACCGAGACGCGGCGCGACCGCGCGACGTCGGCCACCGCCACCGATTCGACCAGGCAGGGCACGCCGAACCGACGCGCGAGATCCCGGCAGAAGCGCTCGTCCTCGTCCGACGCCGGACGGCGCAACCGGTGATTCACGTGGGCCACGCCGGCCAGGGTCAGGAGGGAGCGCCCGGCCAGCTCGGCGAGGAGATGGAGCAACGCGACCGAGTCGCCGCCGCCCGACACCGCCGCCACGACCCGCCCCCCGCGCGGGATCAACGCCTGCCCTTCCACCGACGCGGCTACGCGGTCGGCGAGTGACACGGGCGGATCCCGGGGGCCGGCCTGGGAACGGTCAGATTGGGGCTCCCTGTGCCGTTGACCTGAGGGCCGGGAGAAAATGGTGCCGGTGCAGGGACTTGAACCCCGGACGCCGCGGATATGAGCCGCGTGCTCTAACCAGCTGAGCTACACCGGCGTAACTGGCAGCGATCATTGTAGCAGGATTCAAGGAACGCCCGCCTCCTGCCCCTCCTGCCCCGCCCGGCGTCGCCAGGACGGGCCGCCCCGTGCCGGCTCGGGGAGGGCGCGCGGTCGCCGGAACGCGGCAGGGGCTCTTCCCTGCGCCCTCCACACGCCTTTTCGGGCGGGCGCCTCGGCCCTTGGCGGTCCCCTTCGGGCGCGGTGCAATGCGGCGCTTTCGCCACGGGCCGCCAGCCCGCCAATCGTCGCCCACGGCTCCGCTTGGCGCGCAACCAAACGCTCATGGCCACGCTTCGCGCAGCCGCCCCTACCGCATGTAAAGCACGGTTGCCTGTCCGGCGCTGACGGCACGCTGGGCCGTCGAGGCCACATGGGCAGCCTCAAGAGCGAGCGTTGCCACGTAGCGCATGAACCGCCGCTCCTTTGCGACCCTCTCGCCGCGTCGGGGGTCGTGCGTCTTCACGACCGTGTACTCTCACGCAACCCTGCCGGCAGCTGCACCGTCCTCCGGCGCAGACGCCTAGAGGATGAGCATCGCGTCGCCGTAGCTGTAGAACCGGTAGCCGGTCCGCAGGGCCTCGGCGTACGCCTCGCGAATCCGTTCCCGACCCGCGAACGCGCTGACCAGCATCAGCAGCGAGGAACGGGGCAGGTGGAAGTTCGTCAGCAACCCGCCGACGACGTGAAACGCGGCGCCGGGATAAAGGTAGAGGTCGCTGACGCCGTCGCCCGCGCGCACCTCCCCACCCCCCGCCCGGGCCGCGGTCTCGAGGGTCCGGGTGGTCGTCGTCCCCACCGCGACGACCCGCCGCCCGCCCGCCCGGGCCCGGCGCACCGCCGCCGCGGTCTCCGGCGGCACGCGGTACGGCTCGGGCTCGACCCGATGGGCCTCGACCTCGTCCACCCGGATTGGGGCGAACGTGCCGTAGCCGACGTGCAGGGTCACCCGGGCCACCCCGACCCCCCGTTGCCGAAGCCGCTCCAGCAGGTCGGTGGTCAGATGCAGGCCGGCCGTCGGCGCCGCCACCGAACCGCGCTCCGCCGCGTACACCGTCTGGTAGCGCTCGGCGTCCAGGGGCGTGTCGCCGCGCCGGATGTACGGCGGCAGGGGAACGTGCCCCACGCGGTCGATCGCCTCGTCGACGGCGGCGCCGTCATCGGTCCACAGGCGGATCGTGCGGCGGCCGTGAAACCGGCGGGCCAGCACCTCCCCGCACAGCCGGCGCCCGCCGCGCTCGAAGACGACGCGGGCGCCGGGCCGGAGCCGCTGCCCGGGATGCATGAGGGCGTCCCAGCACCCGTCGTCGCGGCGGGACAGGAGCAGGCACTCGACCGCGCCTCCGCTCGGCACGCGCCTCCCCAGCAGTCGCGCGGGGACGACGCGGGTGTCGTTCACCACGAGGAGGTCGCCGGGCGCCAGCAGGGCCGGCAGTGCCCCGACGGTGTGGTGATCGAGGCGGCCGGTCGCGCGGTCGAGGACGAGCAGACGGGCCGCCTGGCGGTCGGCGGTCGGCGTCTGGGCGATGCGGTCGGCGGGAAGGTCGAAGTCGAAGTCGGAGACCCGCATGGCGCGTGCGACCCTGCGGTCGCGTTGGAGGTTCGCAAGCGCGAAACTGCCACGGCGCAACCCCTGGGAGCCGGCGGTCACAGTCCGCTCCGCGTTCGAGCGGCGGTGCATCCCGCCCCGGCCCCCCGCTGGCGCCCTTCGGCCGGGGCGGAATCCGGGGGTTCGCTGCAGGTTTCCTGGTGCTGCGTCATGGCTGAATGTTCGGGCATGGGTGCTGCGATTCGTCGACGATTGCGCGCGATGAACCCATGCCCGGGTCCGAAGATTGGGACGTGACGCACCACTAGCAGGCCCACCGCAGCAGCACCGCGCCGACGGTGAACCCGGCGCCCACCGACGCGAGGAGCACGAGGTCGCCCTTCTTCAGGCGCCCCTCCGCGATCGCGTCCGCGAGGGCGAGGGGAATCGTGGCGGCGGTGGTGTTGCCGTACCGGTCGATGTTGATCATGACCTTCTCCTCCGGCAGGCCGAGCTGATCGGCCGCGGCCATGATGATGCGGCGGTTGGCCTGGTGCGACACGAAGAGGTCGACGTCGCCGGGCCCGAGCCCGTTGCGCTCGAGCACCCGCCGGCTGATGTCCCGGGTCTTGCGGACCGCGAACTTGTAGACGGCGGCGCCGTCCTGATGGACGAAGTGCAGCCGCTGATCGACCGTCTCCCGCGTCGCCGGCATCCGGCTGCCCCCGGCCGGCATGCGCAGGGCCGGGGCCCCGCTGCCGTCCACCTCGTGGGCGAAATCGATGACCCCCAGCTCGGGGTCCGTCGCCGGCGACACCACCACCGCCCCCGCGCCGTCGCCGAAGAGGACGCAGGTGGCGCGATCCTGGTAGTCGATGATGCGGGACATGACGTCGGCCCCGATCGCGAGGGCGTGGTCGTGGGTCCCGCCGGCCACCATCTGCACCGCGGTGGTGACCGCGTAGGTGAAGCCCGAGCAGGCCGCCCCGAGGTCGAAGCCCCAGGCCCCGGCGGCGCCGATGCGGTCCTGGACGAGGCAGGCGGTGCTCGGAAAGAACATGTCCGGGGTGGTGGTGCCGACCACCAGGAAGCCGACGTCCCGGGGCGTCAGCCCCGCCCCGTCGATGGCCCGGTTGGCGGCCTCGACCGCGAGGTCGGACGTGGCGGCGTCGGCGTCGGCGATGTGGCGGGTACGGATGCCGGTCCGCTTCAGGATCCACGCGTCGGACGTGTCGACGAGCTTCTCCAGATCCTGGTTGGTCATGACGCGGGGCGGCACGTAGGTGCCGAGGGAGGCGATGCGGACCGGCCGAAGGGCGCCCGGCCGGCGGCTGGCGGTGGCGTTGCTCATCAGGTGTCCCGTCCAGGAGCCCGCGGCAGGGGCTCCGCTTCCCGCGAGGCGGCGCGCGGTCCGGCCCCGGGCTCCCGGCGACGCGCGGGGGCGGTCGCCGTCGACGTGCCTACCACAGCCGCCCCCCGCGGCTCGGCGCCGGCACCCCGAAGTAGTCGTAGGCGCGGGCGGTCGCCACGCGCCCGCGGGGCGTCCGGTCGAGGAACCCGATCTGGATCAGAAAGGGCTCGTAGATGTCCTCGATGGCCTCTTTCTCCTCGCTGATCGCGGCCGCGATGCTGTTGAGCCCCACCGGGCCGCCGCCGAACTTGTCGATGATGGCGTGCAGCAGCCGGCGATCCGCCTCGTCGAACCCGTTGGTGTCGACGTCGAGCATCTTCAGGGCGTCGAGGGCCACGCCCCGCGTGATGCGGCCGTCCGCCCGCACCTGGGCGAAGTCGCGCACGCGGCGCAGCAGCCGGTTGGCGACCCGCGGGGTGCCGCGCGAACGGCCGGCGATCTCGACCGCCGCCGCGTCCTCGATCGGCACGTCGAAGATGCCCGCCGACCGGCGGACGATCTCCTGCAGGTCCTCGGCGCGGTAGAAGTCGAGCCGGTGCACGATGCCGAACCGCGCCCGCAGCGGGGACGTCAGCAACCCCGCGCGGGTCGTGGCCCCGATGAGCGTGAAGGGCTTCAGCGGCACCTTCACGGAACGCGCGCCGGGGCCCTGGCCGATGACGATGTCGAGCTCGTAGTCCTCCATCGCCGGGTACAGGATCTCCTCGACGACGGGGCTCATCCGGTGGATCTCGTCGATGAAGAGCACCTCGCGCTCCGCGAGGTTCGTCAGGATGCCGGCCAGGTCGCCCGGCTTCTCGAGCACCGGCCCCGCCGTCGTCCGCACCGCCACCCCCAGCTCGTGGCCGACGACGAGGGCCAGGGTCGTCTTGCCGAGGCCCGGCGGGCCGTACAGCAGGACGTGGTCGAGGGCCTCGCCGCGCTGCCGCGCCGCCGCGATGGCGATCCCGAGGTTCTCGCGCAGGCGGTCCTGGCCGATGTACGCGTCGAGGCTGCGCGGGCGCAGGCCCGCCTCGAACCGATCGTCGTCGCCCAGCCGGGCCGAGCTCACCACGCGCGGCGCAGCGTCTTCGGCGGTCACCGCGCGATCTCCTTCAAGGCCCGCCTGAGGGCCGGCTCGAACGAGCCGTCCCCGGCCCCGAGGGCGGCGTCCACCGCCCGCTCCGCCGACGGCCGGCCGTAGCCCAGGTTCACGAGCGCCGACACCAGGTCGCCGCGGGCCGCCCCCGGTTCGCCGGCCGCCTCCGCCTCCCGGGCCGGCTCGAGGACCGGCGGCAGCCGATCCCGCAGCTCCAGCCCCATGCGCTCCGCCGTCTTCTTGCCGATGCCGGGGATGCCCGTCAGCCGCCGCACGTCGCCGCGGCCCACCGCCTGCACCAGCTCGGCCGGCTCGATGCCCGAGAGCACCGCCAGGGCCAGCCGCGGGCCGATGCCCGAGATGCCGATCAACTGCTCGAAGATCCGCAGCTCGAGGGCGGTCGCGAAGCCGAACAGGGCCAGGGTGTCCTCGCGGACGTGGGTATGGACCTGGAACACCGCATCGGCACCCGGCTCGCCCAGGCCGTACCAGGTCGACAGGGGGATGTGCAGCTCGTACCCGACGCCGTGCACGTCCACGGTCACGCGATGGGGGTGTTTTTCTGCGATCCGACCGCGAAGCCGCGCAATCATCCGTCACCCCGGCACCCGGAAACGGCGCCAGGACGTCACCCCGGCGTTGACGCCGCCCGCCGCCGCGGTCGGCGCGGCCGGCCCGCCGGCATGGGCGTGACAGACGGCGACGGCGAGCGCGTCCGACGCGTCGTGCGGCGTGGGAGGCTCGTCCAGGCCGAGCAGCAGCCCGACCATCCTCTGCACCTGCCTCTTCTCCGCACGCCCGTAGCCGACCACCGCCTGCTTGACCGACGCCGCCGCGTACTCGGCCACCGGCAGTCCCGCCCGGGCGGCGGCGAGCAGGGCGACTCCCCGGACCTGACCGAGCTTCAGCGCGCTGCGGGCGTTGCGCCCGTGGAACACCTCCTCGACGGCGACGCAGGCCGGCCGGTGCTCGGCCAGCAT
This sequence comes from Vicinamibacterales bacterium, assembly GCA_965207675.1. GTDB lineage: Bacteria > Acidobacteriota > Vicinamibacteria > Vicinamibacterales > UBA8438 > JAJEEA01. The sequence continues at coordinate 238,789 of CBDBMY010000007.1, read as the reverse complement.
CGCGGCCAGCGCATCGAAGATGCGGGCGAGCCTGTCGGGAAACGGGCAACCGGGGGGCACGGTGATCGCCCCGCACACCACCAGCTCGCACCGGCTGCCGTCGGAGTCGATGCAACCGTATCCGGTGCGCTCGGAGCCGGGGTCTATCCCGAAGATCCTCACGCCAATGAGGCCTCGATCTCCTGCTCGCTGACGTCGAAGTTCGACCAGACGTGGCGGGTGTCGTCGAGGTCCTCGAGCGCGCCCATCAGCTTCATCATCTGCTGGGCCGGCTTCCCCTCGAGGACCACCGAGTTCTGCGGCAGCATCGCCACCTGCGCCGACGCCGGCTCGACCCCGAGGGCCCGGACCGCCGCGGCGACCGCGTCGAACGACTCCGGCGCGCTGATGATCTCCCAGTGGCTGCCGTCGTCCCGAAGATCGTCGGCGCCGGCGTCGATGGCCGCGGTCATCAGCGCCTCCTCGTCGACCGCCTCACGGTCCACCAGCACGTACCCCCGCTTGTCGAAGAGCCAGGCCACGCTGTTGGTCGAGCCGAGGTTGCCGCCGTGCTTGGTCAGCAGGTGGCGGACCTCGCCGACAGCGCGGTTCTTGTTGTCGGTGAGCACCTCGACCATCAGGGCCACGCCGCCCGGGCCGTAGCCTTCGTAGGTGACTTCCTCGTAGTGGACGCCCGGCTCCTCGCCGGTCCCGCGCCGTATGGCCCGCTTGATGTTGTCGGCGGGCATGTTGGCGGCCTTGGCGTCGGCGATGACCGTGCGCAGGCGCGGATTGCTGTCGGCGTCGCCGCCGCCGTCACGCGCGGCGACCGTCAGCTCCTTGATGATGCGGGTGAAGAGCTTGCCGCGCTTCGCGTCGGCCGCGCCCTTCTTGTGCTTGATCGAATGCCACTTGGAATGGCCGGACATCGGCGAGACTCCGTGAATGCGCCAATCGGCAGTAGCGCAGAGTTTAACACGACGCGCGTCCGCCGAAGGGTCGGAGGCCCTCCGGCGAACGCGGGAGAACGGCGCGGCGGCCAACGCCGAGCTCCCGGTGCGCGGGCCGGCGCCGCGGCCGCCGGTGTATCATTCGCGAGACTCTCGCACCCCCCATGCCGGACTGGGCGCCCAACCCGCATCCGTTCCTCGTCCACTTTCCGATCGCGCTCCTGACCGCCGCGGTCGCCGTCGATCTGCTGAGCCTTCTGCGGCCCGCGCACGGGGCGACGCGCGACACCGCCACGTGGCTCTTCTGCGCGGGGGCGTTCACCGCGATGGCGGCGTACTTCAGCGGGTTGAGCGCGGCCGGAGCCGTCCGGGTGACGCCCGATGCCGGTCTCGCCGTCACGACCCACTTCGTATGGGCCGACCGCGCGACCTGGTTCTTCGTCTTCTTCGCCTCGCTGCGCCTCGCGATGTCCTACATCTGGCGCACGACGGCCCGATGGGCCATCGCGTCGTCCTGCGCGCTCTCCCTGATAGGGCTCGTCCTCCTGGCCGCAACCGCCCTGCACGGCGGCCGGCTCGTGTTCCGGTACGGGCTCGGGGTGGAGTCCGTTCCCCCCGCCGGAGCGCCCTGGACCCTGCCCGGCCGGGCCCCGGCGGGGACCGGCGACCCCGACCGGCCGGTCCCCTGACGGCCACGGCGGACGCGCGCGGGGGACCGCGGCCGACAGGCTGGCAGGCTCCTTGCGTCCGATCCTCTTGTCATGACGCGGAAACGGCTTGTAGAGTGGGAGGGCTCGTCGTGAGTGTTGCCGCTTTCGATACGCGCGCCGCCGTCAAGGACCTTCGGGATGCAGGCGTCCCGGAGGCCCACGCGGATGCAATAGTTGCCACGATGTACCGGGCGATGAACGAAACCGTTGCGACGTCCGCCGACTTGCAGGCGATCGACGCGAGGCTCGATGCCGAGCTCGCAAAGGTCGATACGAAGCTCGCAGGGGTCGATACGAAGCTCGCAAGGGTCGATACCGAGCTGAAGGTGATCTCCACCCGCCTCGACCACATGGTCACCAAGGGCGAGTTCTACCGCGCCATCGGGGCGGCGGTGCTGGCGATCGTGGGGCTCACGACCGGCCTCGTCTTCGCCGTCCTGCGCGTCGTCGCGCCGTAAGACGGCGCGGATTCCTTCAGCCCTGGTTGGGCGCCAAACGGGGCCGAAGGCGACCGACGATGGGCGGGCGGGACCTGGAAGCCGACCGGCGCAGGGAGCGCGTGGCGCGTGCCCCGTCGTCTCAGAGCTCCTCGTCGGCTTCGAGCCGGTGGGCCATGGGAATGAAGACGATGCCGTTGACGGTGCGCTCGGGTCCGGTCTGGCGGAACCCCAGGCGCTCGTAAGCGGGGACGCCGAAGCGGGACGAGTTGACGGTCACGCGTTCGAGGCCGGGCCTGGCGGGACGGGCGATGGCCAGCGCACGTTCCAGCAACTCGCGCGCGACCCCGTGCCGCTGATGACGGGTGTCGACGAACAGCAGCGACACGTGGTCGTTGTCGCGGACTTCGATGACCCCCGCCGGCTCCTCGCCCGCCATCGCCACCAGCACGAAGTGGTTCGCCCGCGTCCGCTCGACCAGCGCACCCGGCTCCACGTGGCGCAGGAACTCCGCCCGGCCCTCCTCGGTGTACTCCGGCCCGATGAACTCGGTGAACGACTCGACTATCAGCCGCGACACCGCCTCGGCGTCGGCGGGCTCCATCGGACGATAGACGATGGGACTCGACATCGTGTCTCCCACGACGGGACCCGGACCCCGGGCGACCGCCGGAGCGCACGACTCACCGCGGGTCGGCGAGCGTCCTCAGGTAGTTGACGACGTGCCAGATGTCCTCGTCGTCGAGCCGGTCCGCGTAGGGCTGCATGTCGGCCGTCACCCCCTCCTTGATGACGCGGAAGAGATCTCCGTCTCTCGATCCGTGCAGCCAGACGTCGTCGGTGAAGTCCGGAATGTCCCCGCCGGCGTGGGCCATGTCCCCGTCGCCGAGGCCGGTGTTGCCGTGACACTCCCGGCACATGAACACGTAGCGCTGCCGGCCGGTGGCGATGGAGTCCGCGGTCGGCGGCACCGGATTCTCCAGCACCTGCCCTTCGGCGGGCTGCCGGGGCTCGGGCGGGTGGAGCGGCTGCGCGGCGGCAGCCGCGGCGAGGGTCCCGGCGAGCAGCGCCGCGAGCGGCCACCGGCGTACGGATCGGGTCATCGCAGGTTCTCCCGCCGGCAGGCGCCGGCCATCGGCTTCTCCTGGAACGCGGGCCGCCGCGACGGGTGCCCGCCGCGCGCGACCGGCCCCGCCCCCGTGCGGCCCTGTCGGCCGCCGAGGTCGGCAGGGCCCGTGGTCATTCCTCCGGCGCCGCGAAGTTGGTCCAGAGGTACTCCGGCCGGTGCTCCTGGAGATACAGGAAGACCTCGTGGACGAGGTTGACCACGCGGTTCACCCCGTAGTCGTGAAAGTTGCGCGTCGCGACCAGCTCCAGGGAAACCGCCCCCCGGGCCGCGACGCACCGCACACGGGCGCGGCGCCGATCGATGCGCCGGTGCTCGGGCAACCGGGTCGACCCCCGCCCCGCCACGAACGCGTCGAGGTCCGAGAACAGCCGCGACCGGGCCGGGACGTTCGGCAGCAGCCCCCGGAAGACGAACGTCCCGCTCGACGGCGTGTAGTCGAGCGTGAGCGGCTCCGTCCCCAGCCACGAGAAGCGGAACCGGTGCCGGCCCGCCACGGGCCGGCCCTCGCTGAACCCGCTGAAGACCCGCCGGTCGGCGTAGGCCTGAAGCCGCTGCCGCACGAGGGCGAGCGACTGTTCGCGCGTCCTGCGGACCCGCGGCGTTCCGCCGGCCCGACGCGCTCCCGCCGTCCCCGCGTCCGGCGGGCCCGCCGCCGTGGCCGACCCGCGCGGCCGCGCCTTCGCCCCGCCGCCGCTACCCGCTTGCCTCCCCACGATTCCCGTTCGCCAGCTCGGCCCGGACGCCTGGCCCGCCCATCGTCGCCTCCGGCTCCGCCGGGCGCCCAACCCGACCCTGCCAGGAGTCGGCACCGTTCCACGGCGCAGACGCCTAGTGATAGTAGGACATCACCCCCGGCTCGATCTTGCCGAGGAAGCCGGGCGCGTACTGGTCCCGCAGCCAGAACTCCTTCTTCGCCTGCACGTTGACCACCGACGGGCGGCTCTCGTCGAGGGCGACCTGATAGGCCCGCTCCAGGGCCGGGCGGAACTCCGACGGCCGGGTCACGTACTCGCCGTGCGCGCCGAGGGCCTCGCCCATCTTGTCGTAGCGCAGGTTCTCCTGGAACAGGTGCACCGGCAGCCCCACCTGGTTGTTGCGCTGCCCCTGCCAGGTGCCCCAGGCGTTGTTGTTGTAGACGACGACCACCGCCGGGAGGCGGTACTTGGACAGCGTCTCCATCTCCATGCCGGTGTACCCGAAGCCGGCGTCGCCGGTGACGGCGATGACCGGATGCCCCTGGTAGTCGGCCTGGGGGCCCGTCCCCTGCCGGACCGCGGCGGCGACCCCGACGGTGTAGCCGACGTCGGGGCCGATGGCGCCGTACTGGTACGCGCCGTTCATGATCTGCCCGGGCCGGAACGCCCGCAGGTAGCGCCGCGTGTAGCGGGCGATGCCGTAGCCCCCCTGCACGATGGTGGTGCGGTCCGGGGGCAGCGCGCCGCCGTGGACGAAGTCGGCCAGCTCCCTGCCGATGACGGCGGGATGCACCGCGTCGTCGTAGCCGAGCCCGGTCCGGTAGTACTCGTCGTTCTGCGCCTCGAACCGCGCCCGCGCCTCCGCCACCTCCGCCACCCACGCGTCGTGCCGCATGCGCGGGACCCCGTCGGCGAGGGCCTCGAGGGCGGCCCGCTCGTCGCTGACGATGCCGAGGTCGATGGGCAGGTTGCGGCCGATGTCCTCGGCGCAGGGGTCGATGCGGATGTAGCGCGTGTCCGGCCCGAAGGCGAACTCGCCCAGCGTCGGCATGCAGTACTGGCCGACGAGGAGGACGAGGTCGGCGCTCGCCAGCGCCAGCGGCGCGGTGTCCGCGGACAGCTCGTGGTCGGCGGGGAACTGCCCCTTCGTGGCGCCCGACTCGACCACCGGGATGTGGGCGCGCTCGGCGAGCCGGCGCAGCGCGTCCCAGGCCCGGCTGTGGAAGACGCCGTTGCTCGAGACGATGATCGGCCGCTCGGCCTCGCTCAGCAGGGCGATCGCCCGATCGATGGCCCGGGGGTCGGGATGGGGCCGGGTCTCGGTGCGGTACTTCGCCTTGTCGAAGTAGTACTCGATCTCGAGGGCGTCGCGGAACCGCGCGTTGGCGATCTCGGCCGGAAAGTCGAGGTGGACCGGCTTGGGCACGCCGCTGCGGAGCTGCCGGAACGCGTAGCCGGCGTACTCGTGGATGCGGGCCGGCGTGATCATCCGCTTGCCGTACTTGCGCATGCCCTCGGTCGTCGGCTGCTGGTAGGCGTCCTGGATGCCGCGCTCGGTGTCCTCCGCGAAGATCGTCTTGTTGCTCGCCAGCACCAGGATCGGCGACCGCGCCGAGTTGGCGGCGGCGATGCCGCAGATCATGTCGGTGAACCCGGGGCCCTCGGTCCCCGACGTCGCCACGATCTCCCCGGTGACCCGGGTGAAGGCGTCGGCGGCGTGGCACATCGCCCCCTCGTGCCGGCCCCCGTAGGTGGGGATGCCGGTGTCGGACATCGCGTGCACCACCGAGTAGTTGCCGGGGCAGCAGAACAGCGCCGCCACGCCTTCCGCCTTGCAGGCCCGGGCGAACACCTGGGCGCCGGTCATCGGGAAGTCGACCTCGGGCAGCGGCGCGTGCTTCGCCGCCTCGAACTCTGCCGGCACCGCGATCGGGCTCACGTCCTCCTCGGCCGCCGAGGCCAGAACCGGCGTGCCGGCCCCCACCGTGGCCGCCCCGGCCCCGAGCACCGCCTGCTTCATGAACCGCCGCCGCGAGCTACCCTGGCCAGCACGTTTCATCGTTCGCTCCTCTACTTTGGACGATGCGCCGTCTTCCGACACACCCCCCGGGCGCGGGGAAACCGGTTCGGCGGTCCCGCTCCAGGCTTCACCCCCACCGCAGCCCCGCGGGAGGTCGACAGAACTCCCAGAGAATCGCACGCCGGCCCCGCCCCGTGCAAGACCGGGGGGCAGCGGCAGAACCGCGCGGCGCCGCGACCCACCCCGAATCCCCCGCGGATGGGCTTCGCCTCCGCCCCGGCGCGCCGCCGGGACCATGCCGTTCCTGGCCCCGGGGACTAGCCCGAGTTTACGGCAAGTAAAGGGCTTACGGCGGCGCACTACAAACGTGCACCAAACCGGCGGTCAGACGACGGTCTTGCGGACGCCCCCGGGGTGGGGGTCGACGCCGAGCGCGTCGTAGCCCGCTGCCCGGGTTCGGCTTGAGTGGCCGTGCGCACATGCAGCGTGTGCCCGTCAGGACGCCGGAAGGTGGCGGTGACGCGTTGCTGGCCGTCCAGGATGCGCCGCAACGTCGTCCAACTGGCGGCGTTGCCGTGTGCGCGCAGGCGGGTGCGGATGACCTGCACGAGCTGGTAGGCGATGACGGTGATGAACAGGTGGCCGTCGGCCCGCCGCGGCTTGTGGTGGTAGATGGGGCGGCAGACTTGAGCGAGCGGAACACCGCGTCGGTGAGGGTCGTGTAGGTGCGCGGGCGACTCGGTCTCGCTGCTGCGCAGGCAGTAGACCCCCGGGTGAGTGACCATTGAGCCGTCCCGAGGACGGCGGGTCCATGACGGCGACCGCCTTCTCGCCGGTCCGTCGGCCCTCGGGTAGTGCGAGGCGACGCGGGAGTGCTTCGTCTTCAGCCGCCCGATGCGCTGCCACACCTGGTTGAGCCGCTTGTGGGCCGGGGCCGCGCCAGCCCTTCGTGGAGCTGGGTCAGGGCCGCCTCGAAGCGAGGGCGAAACGACGAGTCGGCCCGTTCGGAGTAGCAGTACAGGCGGACCTCGTCGGGGTCGGTCGAGACGCAGGTGCACGGTCTGGTTGGACTGGGTCCGGAGTGAGACGGCGGCCGCGGCGTCGAACTGACGGTGACGTTCGCGGCTGACCCAGGTAGCGGTCGGCCGCAACCACTGCAGGCGGTGGCGACGCCGCGGTCCATGACCACGAGGGCGCCGGGTGGCGCCCCGAGCGCCCCGAGCATGCCGGCCAGCGTGCGCTGCCCGGACGTTGCCGGCGAAGACCTTGGAGCGGCGGAAGCCGCTGGCGTCGAGCATCAGGCCCAGGGTCAGCAGCGGGCAGTCGCTGCGTTTCTCCTTCGAGGCTCGCCCGCTTCGCCTTCGAAGTAGGTGTTGGTCAGGTCGTAGAGGGTCACCGTCGGCTGGAGGTCGAAGAGCCCCATCGCGCGGTCGAACAGATGCGCCTCGATCGGCGATGCCACGCCGTCGAGGCGCGGTAGAGCTGCATGGCGCCGACGGTCTCGAAGCCGCCGAGCAACTCCCCGAGGCCGCTGCGCTCGGCCAGCCAGCGGTGCGTCGCCCGCTCCGAGGCGGGCTGGGCGAGCGGCCGACGTGACGCCGGCCGCGGCTGCGCGCAGGGCGCCGTTGACGCCGAGGTCGGCGAGCAGGGTCGGCAGACCCAATTGCTCAAGCGCCCACAGGCCGACCTGCTCGTCGCGGGCGGACCAGACGCAGGGAATCGACATCGAGGGTCTGGATGTCTGCCGCTCCGGCCGCCGCGCCGCTCACCGGCGCGCCGCGGGCAACCAAGTGCGCGGCGATGCGCTGCGCTTCGTGTTCGACGGCGCGCGGGCCATTGGCGACGAGGGGCGCCTGACCGGTCAAGAGGTCTTCGATGCGGGCGCACAACTGCGGCCATTGGGCCTGGGGGATGTCGAAATGGCGCCCGAGATTGAGCAGGGTGCGCTGCCGGACGTTGCTTCCGACGCGCTCGCTGTGGACGAGCCGATGGGCGAAGTAGGGCTTTCCGTCGTCTGTGCGCCGTGTCTGCGTGCGGCGAATGAACACGATGGCCACCGGGCGCCTCTGCCGAAGTCAACCCGTTCTGTAAAATTATGGCACTACATCGCGTTCTCTCAAATCCAGTCCCTTTATAATCAGCAACTTACAGACACGACAACCCCGAAATAGGGCCAAAATCGTCAAAATGGTCGGTCAACTTGGTAAACTTGGGCTAGTCGGCCGCGGCGGCGCCCGCGGGGCGGGCGCATCGGAAGCCCACGTTGCTGGTCTGGCCGGTCTGCGCGAAGGGCAGACGGACCGACGTGCGGAGGGCGGCCGGGAAGTTCAGCCAGGACCCGCCGCGGGCGATGCGCGCATAGCCGTCCGTCGCCCCCGGCGGGTCGACGAGCGGCGACGTCGCGTAGTAGTCGTCGTCGAGCCAGCCGTCCACCCATTCCCAGACGTTGCCGGCCATGTCGAAGAGGCCGAAGTCGTTCGGGGGGAACGAGGCCACCGGCGCCGTGTTCACCCAGGCGTCGGCCCCGCCGGTGGCCCCCGTGCAGCACTGCTCCGCCCCGTAGTTGGCGCGGTCGCGCGAGATCTCGTCGCCCCACGCGTAGATCGCCTCCGGCCGGCCCGCCCGCGCCGCGTACTCCCACTGGGCCTCGGTCGGAAGCCGGGCCCCGGCCCACGTGCAGAAGGCGGCCGCGTCGTCCCAGCTCACCAGGACCACCGGGTGGTCCCCGGTCTGCGCGAAGCCCGGCCCGGCGGGAGCGCGATGCCCCGTGTCGCGCACGAACGGAGAATAGTGCGCGACCGTCACCTCGGTCGCCATCATCTCGAAGGGAACGGGGAAGCGGACGGGGTGCCGGGGCCGCTCCATGTCGAGGCAGTCGGGGTCGGCCTCGACGCAGCCCATCTCGAAGGTGCCGGCGGGAATCCGGACCCATCCGAGATCGGGCCGGTCCTGCCCCGCCGCGTGCGCGGGCCGGCAGGCGGCGGCCATGGCCGCGGCGACCGCGATGAACGCCAAGCGCGACAGGGTTCCTCGCATGCGCTGTCTCCTCATCCCGACCCGGACAGACCCGGCGGTCCGCGAGCCGGCCTCCGCGTCGTCCCCACGGGGCCGGGGAAACCCGCGAGAGTCCCGCTGCGTTCGACCGGCGGAGGCGGCCCGCCCCGAGCCCGGCGCACCTGCCCGACATGCTCCCCTCGTCACGCCTTGCCAGGCGGGCGCCTCGGCGTCGGTCGGCGGCCGCCGGCGCGCCGCCGCGCGGAGCTCCACGACGGGGCGGACCGCGCGCGTGCCCGTCAGCTCCGAACCGCGATGCCCATCACCTCGAACCGCGCGCCGCGCAGCAGGGTGCCGCTGCCGAGGAACGCCCGCGCCGGGGGATCGGCGGTGAAGTAGGTGCGGTAGACGGCGTTGAAGTCATCGTACAGGGCGACGTCGGAGCAGAACACCTGCACGCTGACCAGATCGTCCATGGTCATGCCGGCCTCGGCGAGGACCGCGGCAATCTGGTCGAGCACGATGCGGGCCTCGTCGCCCGCGTCGGCGGGAGGGGCGCCGGTTTCCGGATCGAGACCGAGCCGGCCGGCCAGGTACAGGGTGTCGCCGACCTGGATGGCGTCGCTGAACAACGGGTTCTGCGCGGTCCGGCCGGGCAGGTTCACGGCCCGTCGTCCGTCGTCCGGCTGGGCCGTGACCGTGCCGAGCGCCCCGGCCCCGAGACCGCCGACCACGAGACCGCCGACCACGAGACCCGCCCCAAAGATGCGCATGTTCTTCGTCAGGTTCATCACGACTCTCCCTCCATGACCAGGACCGTCGACCCGGTCGTCTCCCGCGCCTCCAGCCGGCGGTGCGCCTCGGCCGCGTCCTCGAGCGGCAGGGCGAGGCTCACGTCGACCTTCACGGCGCCGCTCTCGACCACCTCGAACAGCTCGCGGGTGGTCTCCTCCAGCTCCGCCCTCGTCCCGATGTAGCTGGCCAGCGTCGGCCGGGTCAGGAACAGCGACCCCTTGGCGGCGAGCAGCCCCGGGCTGAACGGCTCCACCGCCCCCGAGGCGTTGCCGTAGCTGACCATGAGCCCCCGCGGCCGCAGGCAGTCGAGGGAGGCGGCGAAGGTGTCCTTCCCGACCGAGTCGAACACGACGGGCACGCCGGCGCCGCCGGTCAGCTCCCGGACCCGCTCGACGACGTTCTCGCGGGTGTACACGATGGGGTGATCGCAGCCGTGGGCCCGCGCCAGCTCGGCCTTGGCGTCGCTGCCGACGGTGCCGATGACCGTCGCGCCCAGGTGCTTCGCCCACTGGCAGGCGATGAGCCCGACTCCCCCGGCCGCCGCGTGCAGCAGGATGGTGTCGCCCGGCTTCACGGGGTGGATGCGCCGCACCAGGTACTGCACGGTGCACCCCTTCAGCATCATCGCCGCCGCCTGCCGGTCGCCGATCGCGTCGGGCAGCCGCACGAGGCGCGCGGCGTCGATGACCCGCCGCTCGGTGTAGCTGCCCAGGCTCATGCAGTACGCCACGCGGTCGCCGGCCGCGACCCCCGTCACCCCGTCGCCGACGGCCTCGACCACGCCCGCCGCCTCGTTGCCGATGATCGCCGGCCACCCCGGCACCGGGTACAGGCCGGTGCGGTGATAGACGTCGATGAAGTTCAGCCCGGCCGCCGTCTGGCGGACGAGGGCCTGACCGGGCCCGGGAGAACCGGGGTCGGTCTCTTCCCACCGCAGCACCTCGGGACCGCCGTGCTCGTGAATGCGAATCGCTCTCGTCATGTCTGCTCTCGTGTGCGCCCGCTATAGTCTGCCTCCGCGGTCGCCCGGCGTCCTGCCCCGGCTGCCCGTGGCGCAACACCCCGTCGCAGCGCGCCCCGGAGGGCGCCAGCGCGCGGGTGCGACAGCGGGCGGCAGAACACCCGACATCGGGCGGCAAACGCCCATGCCCGCTACGGCGTGGAGAGGCCGCCGCGGCTCGGGGATCATACAGCGGTCCGGCCGTTCCCGAACGCATGCGGCCCCCGCGGCCGGCCGCCGTGCCGCGGTCGGCACGCAGCGCGGCGGTGAAGCCTGGACGCAGGATGCCCGCCCCGACGACTTCCAGCACGACCGCCGGGTCGCGCCGGTGCTGGCCTTGGCGCCGCCGGTCGGGGTACGATGCGGCCACGCTACCGCACCGGCTACGCTTGCCGGCCCGCAGCCCCGAGAGAGTCGCGAACTGGTGAACACTGCATCGGCCGCATTCGACGCCGCCGCCTCGAGCGGCACGAGATCCGCCTTCGACGCCCAGGCCCCGCCCGACCCGGCCCTGGTCGCCGACTGCGTGCACTGCGGGTTCTGCCTGCCGACCTGCCCCACCTACATGCTGTGGGGCCGGGAGACCGACTCGCCGCGGGGCCGCATCGTGCTGATCAAGGGCGGCCTCGAGGGAGAAACCGCGGTCACCGACCGCTTCGCCCGCCACTTCGACACCTGCCTCGGGTGCATGGCGTGCCTCACCGCCTGCCCATCCGGAGTGCAGTACGACAAGCTGCTCGAGGCCACCCGCCCGCAGATCGAACGCAAGGTCGCCCGATCCTGGGCGGACCGGCTGTTCAGGCGCCTGATCTTCGCCCTGTTCCCCTACCCGGGGCGCATGCGCCTGGGCATCGGCAAGCTGTGGGCCTATCAGCGGTCGGGGCTGCAGCGGCTGGTCCGCGCGAGCGGCCTGCTGAACCTGCTGCCGGCCCGCCTGCGCGCGATGGAAGCGCTGCTGCCGCCGGTCTCATTGAGCAACGGGTGGACGCGACCGCCGGCCCGCGTGCCCGCCGAGGGAACGCCCCGCCGGCGGGTGGGCCTGCTGCTGGGCTGCGTGCAGCGGGTCTTCTTCGACGAGGTCAACCGCGCCACCATCCGGGTGCTGGCGGCGGAGGGCTGCGAGGTCGTGGTTCCCCGCACCCAGGGCTGCTGCGGCGCCCTCATGCTCCACGCCGGCCTCGACGGAGACGCGGCGGACATGGCGCGCCGCTTCATCGACGCCTTCGAGGCGGAGGCGGCCGACGTCGACACCCTCGTCATCAACGCCGCCGGCTGCGGGTCCACGCTGAAGGAGTACGGCCACCTGCTGCGCGACGACCCGGCCTACGCCGAGCGCGCCCGCGCCCTCGCGGACAAGTGCAAGGACATCTCCGAGGTGCTCGACGAGCTCGAGCCCCGGGCGCCGCGCCACCCCCTGCCGCTCAGGGTCGCCTACCACGACGCCTGCCACCTGCAGCACGCCCAGGGCGTGAGCCGGGAGCCGAGGCGCGTGCTCGGTGCGATTCCCGAGCTCACGGTGTGCGAGGTCCCCGAGGCCGGCATCTGCTGCGGCTCGGCCGGCATCTACAACCTGGTCGAGCCCGAGGCGGCGGGGGAGCTGGGAGACCGCAAGGCGCGCCATATCCGGAGCACGGGGGCGGAGGCGGTGGTGTCGAGCAATCCCGGCTGCCTGCTGCAGATCGCGAACCGTCTCGAGGCCGCCGGGCACCGCCCGCGCACCTACCACCTCGTCGAGCTCGTGGACGCCTCCATCCGCGGCGCGTCGCTGCCGTCGTAGCCCGCAAGCGCCCCTTCGGCTCCGCCTGGCGCCCTGCCGAGCGCTCCCGGGAGTCCGCTCCGTTCCACCGCGCAAGCTCCTGGGGGATCGGGGCACGGGCGGCCTGCGCCGTCCGCGACCGGTCGGGGTTGCGGGAGGGACGTGGGAGGAAGGGGCCCGGCCGGCTCTCGTCGTGAAGCCCGAAGAGCTCTGCCAGGGCCGTACCGGCCGGGCCAAGGCCCTCGCGCCTTCCGCAATCGGGTACCAGTTGGACACCGGGTCGCGGGTTTCGCCTCCGCGACGGGGCAATCCCCGGACAGTCCCCGGCGACAGTCCCCCGCTGCATTCGATCGGCGATGCGTCTCGCCTCGGCGTCCGCCGTCGCCCTCCGGGCGCGGTGCGACGCGGAGTCCGACGGCGGGCCGCCGGGGGTCGCGCCGTAGAACGCGAGGGGGCCTGCCGGGTTGGTTGGGCGCCCAGCGGAGCCGCAGGCGACGATGGGCGGGCTAGAGCGGCTAGAGGCCGCCGGGGCCGCGGCCCGGATTGAGGATGCCAGCGGGGTCGAACCGGCGCTTGACCTGCTGCATCAAGGGGAAGCCGTCGCCGAGCGGCCCCCACGCGTCGACGAGACTTCGCAGCTCCCCCTCGGCCTGCCGGATGACGGCACTGCCGCGGCCGGGGTCGATGCGCTCGCGCAGGGCGCGCACGAGCGACGCCTGGGCGGGCACGGGGCCGGCGAGGCGCAGATACAGCACGCCGAGGCCCGCCCGGCCGATCACCGCGCAGTCGAGCGACTGCGCGCGCGCCGCTTCGTCGAGCCACGCCAGGGTGGCCGGCAGGTCGCTCGGCAGCACCACGAGCTTGACGATGGTCCCCTCGCCCTCGAAGACCCGGGCCTCGTGGCGGCGCCACGCCTCGGACTCGTCGGCCTCGGCCAGCACGACCGCGGCACCGCCGGCGTCCCGGGCCAGGGCCGCCGCCTGCTCCGCCTGCTCGGCCGCCACCGTCGCGGCCGACTCGAAACGGACGAGCATCGCGGCCGGCGGCCACGCCAGCTCCACCGCGGTCGGGGTCGATCCGTGGGCGAGCAGGGCGGCCGCGACGCCGGCGATCTGCCCGGCCTCGGAGAGGGTCACCCGCAGCGTGCGCGACGCCTCGGCCGCCGGGGCCAGCTTGAAGGTGGCGGTGAGGATGACCCCGAGGCAGCCGAACGACCCCGTCAGCAATCGGGCGAGGTCGTAACCGGCGACGTTCTTGACCACGATGCCGCCGCTCTTCGCGGCAACCCCGTCGGCCCGGGCCAGGGTCATGCCGATGATGAGATCCCGCGGCGCCCCGTGGCGCTGCCGCCGCGGTCCGCTGTCGTTCGCGGCCACGATGCCGCCGATGGTCGCCCGCCCGGCGTGGGGGACGTCGAGGGGAAGCCACTGGCGGTGCGCGGCCAGCGCCGCGTTGACGTCCGCCAGCACCGCGCCGGCCTGCACGGTGGCGGTCAGGTCCCCGTGACGATGGGCCTCGACGGCGTCGAGGCCGCGGGTCGACAGCAGCACGTCGATCGAACGTGCGGGGGCGGCCCAGCCCAGCTTGGTCCCCCCGCCGCGAACCACGACCGAACGTCCGTGCTCCGAGGCCCATCCCAGCACCGCGGCCGCCGCCTCGGGCGTTCCCGGCTCGGCGACGACCCCGGGCACCACGCCGTCGACGGCGTCGCCGTCGGTGCCCGGCCGGGCCACCGCCCCGCCGGCGCGAGCGTCGATCTGTCCGATCAGCGCGTCGCGCAACTCCACGACCTCGGTCATGACATCTCCGGAAGGCGGTGGCGCGAGCTCCGCCTCGCCCGCCAATCGTCGCCTGCGGCTCCGCTCGGCGCCCAACCGACCCTCCAGGAGTCCGCACCGCTTCCGCGGCGCAGACTCCTACAGCCGATGGGCCAGCCCCGCCGCCTCCGCCGGATGGGCGCGGTAGGGCCCCGGCACCTCCCCGCACAGCCGGGGAGTCGGCAGCAGCTTGTCGGGGTTGCAGACGTCCGCCGGGTCGAACGCCCGGCGCAGCAGCCGCATCGTCGCCAGGTCCGCCTCGTCGAACATCTTCGGCATGTGGCAGGCCTTGTCGGCCCCGATGCCGTGCTCGCCCGTCAGCGAGCCGCCGGCGTCGAGGCAGTAGGAGAGGATCTCGGTGGCGACCTCCTCGGCCAGCTCCGCCTGCCCCTCCACCGCGTCGTCGTAGCAGACCAGCGGGTGCAGGTTGCCGTCGCCGGCGTGGAACACGTTGCCGATGGTGAGCCCCGACCGCTTCTCGAGGTCCCGGATGCGGCGCAGGACCTCGGGAAGCGTGCTGCGGGGAATCACCCCGTCCTGCACGTAGTAGCTGGGGGCGACGCGCCCCATCGCCGCGAACGCCGCCTTGCGGCCCCGCCAGATGCGGGCGCGCTGGTCCTCGTCGCGCGCGACCTGCACCCCCCAGCCCTGGTTGCGGTCGCAGATCGCCTCGATCTGGTCGAACTGCGCCGCCACCTCCGGCCGCGGCCCGTCGAGCTCGACGATGAGCACCGCCTCGGCGTCCGGGAAGCCGGGGCTCACCGCGGCCTCGGCGGCGCGGATCGTCGTGCGGTCCATCATCTCGATCGCGGCGGGGATGATGCCGGCGGCGATGACGTCGGAGACCGCGTTGCCCGCCGCGTCGGTCGAGTCGAATGCGGCCAGCAGCGTGCGCACCGACTCCGGACGGTGCAGCAGCCGGAGGATCACCTTCGTGACCACGGCCAGCGTCCCCTCCGACCCCACCAGCACCCCGAGGAGATCGAGGCCGGGGCTGTCGAGGGCCGGGCCGCCGAGATGGACCATCTCGCCGTCGGGCAGCACCGCCTCGACCCCCGCCACGTGGTGCACGGTGAAGCCGTACTTGAGGCAGTGGGCGCCCCCGGAGTTCTCGGCCACGTTGCCGCCGATCGAGCAGATGACCTGGCTCGACGGGTCGGGGGCATAGTAGTAGCCGTCGGGCGCCACCCGGCGGGTGACCTCGAGGTTCATGATGCCCGGCTCGACCGTGATCCGCTGGTTCGGGATGTCGACGTCGAGCACCCGGTTCATGCGGGTCATGACGATGAGCACCCCGTCGGGATGCGGGAGGGCACCGGCCGAGAGCCCCGTGCCCTGACCCCGCGCCACGAACGGGACGCGGTCACGGTGGCAGAGCCGCACCACGGCCTGCACCTGCGCGGCCGTTTCCGGCAGCACCGCCGCCCTCGGCCGGGAGCGGTGCGAGACCAGCCCGTCCGACTCGTAGGTCGACAGCTCGCCCTCGTCCCGGACGAGGCCGTCGGACCCCACGATCCGCTCGAGCTCGGCGAGGAACTGCGCGTTCACGGGCATGACAACCGCCTCCTCCGTGACCGCCGGCCGGTCACGGCCTGGCGTACTGATCGATGACGTTCTCGATGGCGCGGCGGCAGACCCGGCAGAAGCCGACGGGATTGCGGGTGAACATGATGCAGTCGACCTCGGAGCGGTACAACCCGGTCGGCTCGTAGGACGCCCCCTCGAACGCCCCGACCCGACCCGCGTACCGCATGCCCCCAAGGAGGGCCGTCTCCCGCTCCATCTGCTCGGTGAACAGCCGGTCCATCACCGTCTCGGCCGCGCCCTCGGCCCGCAGCGCGCCGCGGCGCCGCTGGGCGTCGACGCTGCCCGCCTCGAACGCCGCCTTGTCCCACGGCGTCGGCAGCGGGGTGTCCGGCTCGATGAGGTCGCCCCACTTGACCCGCGCGGGATCGTGCAGCGCGGTGACGTTCGGCTCCCACGGCTCGGGATGGAACGCGGCGCCGGTCTCGTAGGCGACGTCTGAGGTGTAGTACTCGTCGGCGAGCCCCGCGAAGTGGTGCCCGAACTCGTGGATGAACACGTACTCCGCGAAGCCGGTGTCGGCCGCCGCGGTGGCCTGGAAGTTGAAGATGCCGCCGCCCCCGTACTGCTCGTCGTTGACGAGAATCTCGATGAACTCGTAGGGCGCGGCCGAGGCCGCGTCCCGGAGGGCCCGGTTGTCGTAGGTGAGGACGTAGCGCTCGGAATCGAAGATGTTGTACTGGGCCGACAACGGGGTGCGCCGGAACTCCCCGGCGCGCGGCCGGGTCACCCCGGACTCGGCCGACGGCAGGTCGAGGCCCCACACGTTGAAGTCGCTCCTGCGGCTGCGGAACGGCTCCTCCTCGAACAGGGCGTTCACGAGGCGGGTCGCGTCGGCGTGGAACTCGGGAATCTCGGCCGCCGTGTACCCCTCGCCGATCACGAGCAGGTCGACCTTCTCCGAGGGCGGGCCGCTCTCGAAGAGGGGCCAGACCTCCCCGGCGGGCTCGCGGTCCGCGGGGTTGACGAACCGCGAGGCGGGGTCGATGACGGTGGACCAGAGCTCCCGGAAGCTGTTGTCCGCACGGCGGCCCTTGAGCACGACCTGCACCGGAGCCTTCGGCCACGGGAACCTCAGCGATTCGTGGAAGCTGCGGTACACCTCCCGGTACTCCGGGGTCGTCTCCCACTCGCCGTAGATGGAAGCGAAGCCACGGGAGTACAGGATCCCGTTGGTGCGCCGGTCGATCACCTCGAACCGGTACTTCCCCAGGTTGAGGTCGTCGAGGAGCCGGGTCCGGCTGCCCGCCCACCGTCCGTCGGAGACGACCTGGTCGAGGGCGAAGATCTCCTGCCCCAGCCCACCGGAATGGACGTAGTCCACCCGCATGGTCTTGTCCAGGAACCAGGTGTCGAACCCGGATTGCTGTCCGATCGCCATGTCGCCGCGGGCCGCGACGGCCGCGACGACCACCACCAGAACCAGACAGGATCGCACGCGCATCATGCGCCAATTCTAACGGAATCCGCGGCCCCGCGGGGCCCTCCGCCGAGGCCCCGCCCCACCGGCCACGTCGTCGGCGACACGACGCCGCCAACCCTGCCGCGCCGGCCGCCCGAACCGCCCTTCCCGCCGGCCTGCTAGAATCGCCGTGCGGGCTCCCCGCCTCCGGCGAGGCGGTCCCGCCGTCGAACCCCGAACCGTCCGCCCGACCCGGGTGCGACGCGGAACGCGCGCATGAGCACGTCTCCTGCTCCCCCCGACGGCGGCCCCGTCGCCAACAAGCACACCGCGCTCGGCGTGTGCCTCAACCTCTTGCTGCTGACCCTGATCGCCTACGGCTACGCCCGATCAGAGGACTACAAGTGGGCCTGGGTGGTGGTCGGCATCCCCATCGCCATCGTGACGCTGCGCTACGCCTCCCACCTCCTGAAGTCGCGTTCCTGACCCCACCCGACAATCCACCCCCGGAAACTCGCCGCCCTCAGTCCGAGACCGCGAGCTCTCCCGGCACGATCGGACGTGTCCGCGGCAGCCTGCCCCGGTACGACAACCATCCCACCAACCCCAGAATGCCCACGAAGGCGCACAGCTTCACCACGTCGCCCGCCCGGCCCGGCGGCAGGCCCCGCCACAGCCCCCACAGCACGGGCTGCGCGACGCACATGGCCCACACCGACCCGTAGAAGTACCGCCGCTCGTGCCCCTCCCCCTTCGTCGACGGCCTTACCCGCGGCAGGCGCCCCAGCGCCCCCAGCAGCCACACCCCGCCCGCCAGCGGGAAGTACGCCGCCTCGTACATCTGCCGCACGTTCCACACGCCCGTCACCACCGCCGTCACCAGCCCCGCCATGTTGAGCACTCCGAACGACAGCACTGCGCTCCACGCGCACGTGTAGCACACGCGCCTGTACAGCGGATTCGGACGATCTTCCGTAAATCGGATGATGTACGGCCGCGGCTCACACCCCGGAAGCCGCCCGCGAATCCCCGCGACCCCCGTGCCCACCGCCACCGCCCCCAGCCAAACCCCCATCCGCCCGTCGAATCCCCGGTCGAACAGATCCAGCGTCAGCGGACCCGGCAGGATGAAAAACACGAACACCCAGATCGGCCAGTGGTTGAACCGGTAGTAGACCTTGTTTCGCCGCCGAATCCTCCGATCGCTCGCCAGCTCGACCGGTATGCCGCTCCCGTCCCCCCGCCCACTCGCATCTCTCGTCACGTTCCGCCTCGCCGCTTCCCCCCCCCGCCGACGCCGCATCCCACGGGCCGCCCACCATCGCCGCCACGCCCCCGCCGCCTGCACCGTCCCCGACTTCCGCTCCCGCGCCCGGGTGACCCCGACGCCGCCACCCCCGGGCGCCCGCTCAACCCCTCCCCAAGGGACCCCCAACCTCCAACCCGCCCACGCCCCCGCCGGCACCACCCCCCGGAAGCGTTCATTGCCCTCCCCGACGCCAGCTCCCGCGCCCCCCCCCGGGGCCAGCCCCCGTACACAGCAACGCCCGGGGCCTCCCGCGGCCCCGGGCGTTCGAAAAATCCCGGCAGTGACCTACTCTCCCACACGGTTTCCCGTGCAGTACCATCGGCGGTAGAGGGCTTAACGGCCGTGTTCGGCATGGGAACGGGTGTGACCCCTCTCCTATCGCCACCGGGAAACGCAGAGGCCCGCATCGACCGGGCCCGTCTGTCAAAGAACCGACCGGACCCCGGACATACGCCGGGCGTCCAGCCACAACTGAATATCCTGCAAACGGCAGTCTCCCCCGCCCCCACACGAGCGTGGAATGAGGAAAAGGTCAAGCCTCACGGCTGATTAGTACCAGTCAGCTCAAGCCCTCGCGGGCCTTACACACCTGGCCTATCACCTGGTCATCTTCCAGGAGCCTTCAGGAGCCGAAGCTCGGGGAGATCTCATCTTGGGGAGGGTTTCACGCTTAGATGCTTTCAGCATTTCTCCCTTCCGAACGTAGCTACCCAGCGCTGCCGCTGGCGCGACAACTGGTACACCAGAGGTCCGTCCATCCCGGTCCTCTCGTACTAGGGACAGCCCCCCTCAAATCTCCTGCGCCCGTGGCAGATAGGGACCGAACTGTCTCGCGACGTTCTAAACCCAGCTCACGTACCGCTTTAATCGGCGAACAGCCGAACCCTTGGAACCTGCTACAGCTCCAGGATGCGATGAGCCGACATCGAGGTGCCAAACCTTGGCGTCGATGTGAACTCTTGGCCAAGATAAGCCTGTTATCCCCGGCGTACCTTTTATCCGTTGAGCGATGGCCCTTCCATGCGGAACCACCGGATCACTAAGGCCTGGTTTCCCACCTGCTCGACTTGTAGGTCTCGCAGTCAAGCTCGCTTCTGCCTTTGCACTCTCCGGCTGATTTCCAAACAGCCTGAGCGAACCTTCGCGCGCCTCCGTTACATTTTGGGAGGCGACCGCCCCAGTCAAACTACCCGCCTAGCAATGTCCCTGCTCTGGATGACAGAGCGAGGTTAGGGCGCCAGAGTGCTAAGGGTGGTATCTCACCGTTGACTCCCCGGACCCCAAGAGGCCCGGTTCGACGTCTCCCACCTATCCTGCGCATAACACGCCAGCACTCACTACTAAGTTGTAGTAAAGGTGCACGGGGTCTTTCCGTCTAGCCACGGGCAACCGGCGTCTTCACCGGTACCACAAATTCGCAGTGCCCCTCGTAGAGACAGCGCCCAGATCGTTGCGCCATTCGTGCAGGTCGGAACTTACCCGACAAGGAATTTCGCTACCTTAGGACCGTTATAGTTACGGCCGCCGTTTACCGGGGCTTCAGTTCAGAGCTTCGCCTTGCGGCTAACCCCTCCCTTTAACCTTCCGGCACCGGGCAGGCGTCAGACCCTATACGTCGTTTTCGACTTGGCAGAGTCCTGTGTTTTTAGTAAACAGTCGCCTGGGCCTCTTAACTGCAACTCCTTCGCGCTCAGCGGGCTCGCCGCATCACGCTAATGGAGCACCCCTTCTTCCGAAGTTACGGGGCGAGTTTGCCGAGTTCCTTTACGAGGGTTCACACTCGCGCCTGAGGATTTTCTCCTCGCCTACCTGTGTCGGTTTGCGGTACGGGTACCCGAGAGACTCCTTAGAGGCTTTTCTCGGCAGCGTGGCGTCACCCACTTTGCGGCCTTGCGGCCTCGCCATGGCACCTCAGGGTGTCACGACCCGCCGGATTTGCCTGGCGGATCCCCCTACATGCCTGAACCTACACATCCAATCGTAGGCTGGGCTAGCCTCCTGCGTCCCCCCATCGTAATAACGTCTCTCAGGTAGTTCAGGAATGTTGACCTGATATCCATCCGCTACGCCTTTCGGCCTCACGTTAGGACCCGACTAACCCTGAGCGGACGAACCTTCCTCAGGAAACCTTAGGCTTTCGGCGGAGAGGATTCTCACCTCTCTTATCGCTACTTATGCCGGCAGGGTCACTTCTCTGCGCTCCACCAGTCCTCTCGGTCTGACTTCTCTGCCCAGAGAACGCTCCTCTACCAGAGCCGCCCCCCGCAGGGCGCGGCAATCTACGGCTTCGGTACTGTGCTTGAGCCCCGTTACATTGTCGGCCCAGAGCCGCTTGACCAGTGAGCTATTACGCTTTCTTTCAAGGATGGCTGCTTCTAAGCCAACCTCCTGGTTGTCTCGGCGTCTCCAGATCCTTTCCCACTTAGCACAGATTTGGGGACCTTAGCCGGTAGTCTGGGCTGTTTCCCTCTCGACAATGAAGCTTAGCCCCCACTGTCTGACTCCCGGGATATGAGTCGCTGGCATTCGAAGTTTGGTTGGATTCAGTAAGCTTGTGGGCCCCCTAGTCCATCCAGTGCTCTACCACCAGCGCCAACCTCCCGAGGCTAGCCCTAAAGCTATTTCGAGGAGAACGGGCCATCACGAGGTTTGATTAGCCTTTCACCCCTACCCTCAGCTCATCCAAACCGTTTTCAACCGATATTGGTTCGGGCCTCCACGCGGTGTTACCCGCGCTTCACCCTGGCCAAGGGTAGATCACCTCGTTTCGCGTCTACTCCCAGCGACTGAACGCCCTGTTCAGACTCGCTTTCGCTGCGGCTCGCTCGTTGCTTAACCTCGCCACTGAGAGTAACTAGCCGGCTCATTATGCAAAAGGCACGCGGTCAGGCGTTCCGGCGCCGAAGCGCCAGCATAGCCCTCCCACTGCTTGTAGGCATACGGTTTCAGGTACTGTTTCACTCCCCTAGCAGGGGTTCTTTTCACCTTTCCCTCACGGTACTGGTTCACTATCGGTCGCCAGGGAGTATTTAGCCTTGCGAGATGGTCCTCGCAGATTCTCACGGGATTCCACGTGTCCCGCGATACTCAGGAACCTACCCAGCGAGCCAGCGCGCTTTCGTCTACGGGGCTCTCACCCTCCATGGCCGGTCGTTCCAGACCGTTCGACTAACGCGCTGGTTTGTGACTCGCCGACCCGAAGGTCCGGCAGGCCCTACAACCCCGCCGTGCATGCACGACGGTTTGGGCTGGTCCGCGTTCGCTCGCCGCTACTGACGGAATCACTGTTGTTTTCTGTTCCTGCAGGTACTGAGATGGTTCACTTCCCTGCGTTGTCCTCCATGGCCTATGTATTCAGCCATGGATACCTCGGTATTAACCGAGGTGGGTTTCCCCATTCGGAAATCTCCGGGTCAACGCCTGTTTGCGGCTCACCGAAGCTTATCGCAGCTTGCCACGTCCTTCATCGACTCCTGGCGCCAAGGCATCCACCGTACGCCCTTAGTAGCTTGACCTTCAACCCTCGGAACCGATGCCGCCGGCGCTTCAGGTCGGGATGGAACCCGGCCGAAAGAGCGCGACGCCACCGGAACACTTGACACACTGCGTGTGTGGTCGGAAAAAACTACCGTTTGCAGGATATTCAGTTGTCAAAGAACCGCAGGAGGCCTCCGGGCTCGCTACGTGCGCGCCACGGCCGAACTCCCCGCCGAATCCGCGACCCGGCGACCATGTCGTTCACGACCGGCCCGCCTGGTTCCGCGGCAAACAACTCTGGTGGAGAATACCGGGCTCGAACCGGCGACCTCCTGGTTGCAAACCAGGCGCTCTCCCAGCTGAGCTAATTCCCCTGGGAACCTGTCTCTGCCGGCCCCGGCCACGAACCCGGAACTTCTGCCCGGGCCACCGGCTTCACCGACTCGGCCAGAGCTGGTGGGCCTGGGTAGATTCGAACTACCGACCCCACGCTTATCAAGCGTGTGCTCTAACCAGCTGAGCTACAGGCCCTCCGTCGAAAGACACCGCATGATGCCGCCCGCCGGCACCGAGCCGACGCGACCTCGACATGCCGATTCTCTCAAAACTGGACAGGACGACGCACGCTCCACGGCTCCGAACCCGACATTCGGGGCCGCGACTCCGCCCTCGCCGGAGGCGAGGACGAACGTCATCGAGCATCAGATCGATCTGAGGATGCCGGAACGGCGCGTGGCCAGTCCGGATTCTCTAGAAAGGAGGTGATCCAGCCGCAGGTTCTCCTACAGCTACCTTGTTACGACTTCACCCCAATCACTAACCATACCTTAGGCGCTTGCCTCCCTTGCGGGTTGGCTCGGCGACTTCTAGTACAGCCAGCTTTCGTGATGTGACGGGCGGTGTGTACAAGGCCCGGGAACGTATTCACCGCGGCATGCTGATCCGCGATTACTAGCGATTCCAGCTTCATGCAGGCGGGTTGCAGCCTGCAATCCGAACTGAGACCGGCTTTTTGCGATTGGCTCCCCCTCGCGGGTTCGCGGCGCTCTGTACCGGCCATTGTAGCACGTGTGTAGCCCCGGACATAAAGGCCATGCTGACTTGACGTCATCCCCACCTTCCTCCGGTTTGTCACCGGCAGTCTTCGCAGAGTGCCCAGCCGAACTGATGGCAACAGCGAACAAGGGTTGCGCTCGTTGCGGGACTTAACCCAACATCTCACGACACGAGCTGACGACAGCCATGCAGCACCTCTACGAGTGTCCTTGCGGAAGTCGGCTTTCACCGATTGCCACTCGCACTTCAAGCCCGGGTAAGGTTCTTCGCGTTGCGTCGAATTAAACCACATGCTCCACCGCTTGTGCGGGCCCCCGTCAATTCCTTTGAGTTTCAGCCTTGCGACCGTACTCCCCAGGCGGAATGCTTAATGCGTTAGCTCCGGCACGGCAGGGATCGATACCCGCCACACCAAGCATTCATCGTTTAGGGCCAGGACTACCGGGGTATCTAATCCCGTTTGCTCCCCTGGCTTTCGCTCCTCAGCGTCAAGACCGGTCCAGGATGCCGCCTTCGCCACCGGTGTTCCTCCAGATATCTACGCATTTCACCGCTACACCTGGAATTCCGCATCCCTCTCCCGGCTTCAAGCCAACCAGTATCGGATGCAGTTCCCCGGTTGAGCCGGGGGATTTCACGTCCGACTTGGCTGGCCGCCTACGAGCCCTTTACGCCCAGTAATTCCGAACAACGCTTGCCCCCCCCGTATTACCGCGGCTGCTGGCACGGAGTTAGCCGGGGCTTCCTTCAGCGGTACCGTCAGGCGCACGGGGTATTAACCCGCACGCTGTTCTTCCCGCTTGACAGGAGTTTACAACCCGAAGATCTTCGTCCTCCACGCGGCGTTGCGTCGTCAGGCTTGCGCCCATTGCGAACAATTCCTTACTGCTGCCTCCCGTAGAAGTCTGGGCCGTGTCTCAGTCCCAGTGTGGCCGTCCGCCCTCTCAGGCCGGCTACCGATCGTCGCCTTGGTAGGCCGCTACCCCACCAACAAGCTAATCGGACGCGGGTCCCTCTTCAAGCGCCAGGTCCGAAGATCCCCGACTTTGATCACCACCCATCCAAGGGCGGGATGTTATGCGGTATTAGCCCCCCTTTCGGAAGGTTATCCCCCACTCGAAGGCAGGTCACCCACGCGATACTCACCCGTTTGCCACTCTACTCGCGGCCCGAAGGCCGCTTTCGCGTACGACTTGCATGTATAAGGCACGCCGCCAGCGTTGATTCTGAGCCAGGATCAAACTCTCAAGTTAAAGGCGTGGCCTCGGGCCGCCCTCTCGGGCCGCCGTCGGACAACTTCAACGAGAGAGCCGTGATGGCTCCGTCGTTCAGTCTGAGTGTCAGGCTGATACTCGACGAGTGTGCTTCTCGTCGTCCTATCCAGTTTTCAAAGAACCGGCGCCGGTCCGGGCTGTCCGGCCGGCCGCTCCGCCACGGGGTCAGTCCGCAGGGGAACCGTGCTAGATTACCACAGCACGTGGGCGTGTCAACAACTTTTTTCACGTCGGAGAGCCCGGGACCACCCGGACGACCCGGCGCTTGCCGACCTGCAGGACGAACGGGCGGGCATCGGGGGCGAACCGGACCGCCCGGTCGCGAATCCGCTCGCCGTCGACCCGGACGCTGCCCTGCTCGATCAGACGCGTGGCCGCGCTGTTGGAGCCGGCGAAGCCCACCTCGACCATCACGGCCGGCAGCGGGGAGCCGTCGGGGGGCACGGCGACGGATCGCTCACCCAGCTCGGACGGAAGGGCCCCACCGCTGAACCGCCGGTCGAACTCGCGCTCGGCGGCCGCCGCCGCGGCGGCTGAGTGGAAATCGGTGACGATTCGGCGGCCCAGCGCCTGCTTCGCCCGCTTGGGATGCAGGTCGCCGGCGTCGACCTGCGTCCGCAGGCGCCGGATCTCGGCCACCGAGAGATCGGTCAACAGCTCGTACCAGCTCCACATCAGCGTGTCGGAGATCGACATGAGCTTCCCGAACATCTCGTCCGGGGGCTCCGTGATGCCCACGTAGTTGCCGGCCGACTTCGACATCTTCTCGACGCCGTCGAGGCCCACGAGGAGCGGCACCGTCATCACAACCTGCGGCGGCAGCTCGAACGAGGGCATGACGTCCCGGCCCACGTTCAGGTTGAACAGCTGGTCGGTCCCCCCGAGCTCGACGTCCGCGGCCAGGTGGACGGAGTCGTAGGCCTGCGTGAGCGGGTAGAGGAACTCGTGGATCGCGATCGGCTGCCCCCGGTCGTACCGCTGTCGGAAGTGCCGGCGTTCGAGCATCTGGGCGACGTTGTAGCTGGCCGCGAGCCGTATCCAGTCCTCGCTGCGCAGCGCCCCGAGCCAGCGGCTGTTGAACTCGACGACGGTCCGGTCTGGGTCGAGCAGCTTGAACACCTGTGCCCGGTAGGTGTCGGCGTTCTCGTCGATCTCCTGCCGCGTGAGAGCCGGCCGGGTCTTCGACCGGCCCGTCGGGTCGCCGATCAGCCCGGTGAAGTCGCCGATGAGGAACACGACGGTGTGGCCCAGATCCTGGAAGTGCTTCATCTTCCGAATCAGCACCGTGTGTCCGAGGTGCAGGTCCGGGGCCGTGGGATCGAAGCCGACCTTGACCACCAGCGGCCGCTTCTTCCGCGCCGCCTGCTCGAGCTTCGAGCGAAGCTCGGACTCGCGCACGACGTCGACCGCCCCCTTGGTCAGGTAGGCCATGCGCTCGGCGACGGTCCCCGCGGCGGCAGGCATCGGATCAGTCTACCCGAAGAACACGAGCCGGATCACTTGCCGGCGGCGTCCCCCCAGCCGACCGCGCGGACGAACCGGCGTCCTTCGACGCGCCAGCCGCCGTCGAGCACGACGCCGATGGCCTCGGGATAGATGCGGTGCTCCTCGGTCAGGATGCGGGCCGACAGGGTCTCGGGGGTGTCGTCCTCGTGCACCGGCACCGCCGCCTGCCGCACGATCGGCCCGGCGTCGAGCTCGGCGGTGACGATGTGCACGGTGGCGCCGGCGACCTTGACGCCGTGGCGCCACGCCTGCGCCTGGCCGTGCAGGCCGGGGAACGCGGGCAGCAGCGAGGGATGGACGTTCAGGATGCGGTCGCGGAAGGCGGAG
Source organism: Vicinamibacterales bacterium (assembly GCA_965207675.1). Taxonomy (GTDB): domain Bacteria; phylum Acidobacteriota; class Vicinamibacteria; order Vicinamibacterales; family UBA8438; genus JAJEEA01. Next base: position 212,572 of record CBDBMY010000007.1, on the reverse strand, counting down.
ACGAACGCCGGGCCGAGGAGGCGCATGAACCCGGCGAGGCAGACGAGGGCGACGTCGTATCGGCGCAGGGCGGCCGCGAGCTCGCGGTCGTAGGCCTCTCGCGACCCGTGCGCGGTGTGGTCCAGCACCACCGTCTCGATGCCGGCGCGACGGGCGCGCTCGAGCCCCGGGGCGTCGGGCCGGTTCGAGATGACGACCGCGATCTCGGCGGCCAGCCGTCCTGCCGCGATGGCGTCGATGATCGCCTGCAGATTGCTGCCGCGACCCGAGATCAGGACCCCGAGACGGCGGTTCGCCCCCCCGCGTCGCGCGCCGCGGCCCGGACCCCGGGCGGTCGCATCGCTCATGGATACCGCACCACGCCGTCGCCGGCGGTGACCCGTCCGATGACGGCGACGCCCGGCTCGCCGTGTTGGCGGAACCACTCGAGCAGGCCGTCGCGCTCCTCGGGGGCGCAGAAGACGACGAGGCCGATGCCCATGTTGAACGTGCGGAACGCCTCGGCGTCGCCGAGGCCGCCGTGGCGCTGCAGGAACGTGAACACCGGCGGCGGCTCCCAGGCGCCCCGGTCGATGTCGACGGCGGCGCCCGGGGGCAGCACACGGGGAAGATTGTCGGTCAGCCCCCCACCGGTGACGTGGGCCATGGCCTTCACGGCCCCCGCCCCCTCGGCGAGGAGGGGCGACACCAGTGGCAGATACGAGCGGTGGGTCCGCAGCAGCACTTCGCCGACCGGCCCGTCGAGGCCGTCCGGAACCGAGTCCACGGCCAGGCCCAGGGTGTCGAACACGATGCGGCGGGCGAGCGAGTAGCCGTTGGTGTGGAGGCCGTTCGACGGCAGGCCGATCAGCTCGTCGCCGGGGCTGACGCCGCGGCCGTCGATCAGGCGGGCGCGGTCGGCGATGCCGACGATGAAGCCGGCGAGGTCGTACTCGCCGTCGGCGTAGAACCCCGGCATCTCCGCCGTCTCGCCCCCGAGGAGGGCGCACCCGTTCTCGGCGCAGGCAGCCGCGATGCCGCGGACCACCGCCTCGGCGACGTCGGGCGCGAGCCGCCCGGTCGCGAGATAGTCCAGGAAGAAGAGCGGCCTCGCCCCCTGCACCAGGATGTCGTTGACGCAGTGGTTGACGAGGTCGCGGCCGACGGTGTCGTGCCGGCCGGCGAGGAACGCCACCTTCAGCTTCGTCCCGACCCCGTCGGCGCTCGACACGAGCACGGGGTCGGCCAGCCCCGTCAGGTCCGGACGGAACAGGCCCCCGAAGCTGCCGATGTCCGAGAGGACGCCGGGGGTGAACGTCCCGCGCGCGAGGGCCCGGATGCGCCGCACCGCCTCCGCGCCGGCGTCGATGTCGACACCCGCGGACCGGTAGTCGAGGGCGCCCCGGGTCGTCATGACACATCCGGCAGCTTCAGCGCCATCTGCATGTAGGCTTCGGCGTCCCGCGGGCCGCCGACCGGGTACGTGCCGGTGTAGCACGAGGTGCAGTAGTCGCCGCTCCGCGCCCCGACCGCCTCGCGCAACCCGTCCAGGCTGAGGTAGGCGAGCGTGTCCGACTTGACGTACCGGCAGATGTCCTCGACCGCGTGGTTCGCCGCGATGAGCTCCGACTGCCTCGGGGTGTCGATGCCGTAGTAGCAGGGAGACACCGTCGGCGGGCAGCTGATGCGCATGTGGATCTCGCGGGCGCCGGCGGCGCGGATCATCCCGACGATCTTGCGGCTGGTCGTTCCCCGCACGATGGAGTCGTCCACGAGGACCACGCGCTTCCCCGCCAGAACGCTCCGAACCGGATTCAGCTTGACGCGCACGCGGAAGCCGCGGATCTCCTGTTGCGGCGCGATGAACGTCCGGCCCACGTAGTGGTTCCGGATGAGCCCCATCCGCAGCGGCAGACCCGCCGCCTCGGCGTATCCCATGGCCGCACAGATGCCGGAGTCGGGTATCGGCACGACGACGTCGGCCTCGACCGGCATCTCGCGCGCGAGCAGCCGACCGAAGTTGGTCCGCACCTCGTGGACGCTCTGGCCGAAGACCACGCTGTCGGGCCGGGCGAAGTACACGTGCTCGAACACGCAATGCGCGGGCGCGGCGGACGGAAACGGCCGGAACGAGCGCTGGCCGTCGCGCCCGATGACGAGCAGCTCGCCCGGCTCGACGTCCCGCACGTACCGCGCCCCGATCAGATCGAGGGCGCAGGTCTCCGAGCACACCACGGCCGCGTCGCCGAGGGCACCGAGCACGAGGGGGCGGAACCCGTAGGGGTCGCGAACCGCCATCAGGAAGTCGCGGGTCAGGACGACGAGCGAGAACGCCCCCCGCACGTGCCGGACCGACTCGACGATGGCGTCGGGGGGCGCATCGGCGGCCGAACGGGCGTAGAGATGCAGCACGACCTCGGTGTCGCTGCCGGTCTGGAAGATGGACCCCTGCCGGACCAGGTCTTCGCGCAACTCGACCGCGTTGATGAGGTTCCCGTTGTGGCAGAGGGCGATCTCGCCGTGCGCGCAGTCGATGAGGAGCGGCTGGGCATTGACGATCCGGCTGTCGCCCGCCGTCGAGTACCGCACGTGGCCGATCGCCGTGTCGCCGGTCAGCGAGGCCAGCGCCGTCTCGTCGATGGCCTCCGACACCTGCCCCATGGCCCGCGTCAGGTGCAGGCGCTCGCCGTCGCTGGTGACGATGCCGGCGCTCTCCTGGCCCCGGTGCTGCAGCGCGTACAACCCGAGACGCGTCAGGGCGGGCGCCTCCGGATGCCCGTGGATGCCGAAGACGCCGCATTCGTCGTGGAACTTGTCGTCGTCCATGACCAGCCCGCCAATCGTCGTCTGACGATTCCGTTCCGGCGCCCCGGACCTCCAGGAATCCGCGCCGTCCCAGCTCCCGAATCGTCGCCCGCGGCTCCGGCTTGGCGCCCCACCGACCCTGCAGAGGTCCGCGCCGTTCCGCGAACAGGCTCCTGCCCCGCCCAGTGGTCGCCCGACCGCTCCGGCCGGCGCCCCGCCAACCCTCCACGAGTCCGCGCGGGTCTACGGCGCGGACGCCTGCAGCGCCCCCGGTGCGAAGTGGCGGGCCAACCCCGACGCCCAGGCGTGCTCGGCCTCGGCCAGCGCCGCGTCGGCGGCCACCTCGCCGGCCACGGACACCGTCACCCGGCCGCCCCCGGTGCGGCCGATCACCGACGCCGGCACGCCGCGGTCTCGTGCCAGCGCCAGCAGTCCGGCCCGCTCCGCGCGTTGGGCCGAGACGATGATCCGGGAGGGCGCCTCGCCGAACAGGGCGCGCACGACACCGAAACCACCGTCCGGGCCCCTCGGCCCCGGCAGATCGACGCGCGCGCCGATCCCGCCGCTCTCGATGCAGCACTCGGCCAGGGCAACCGCGAGCCCGCCTTCAGCGCAGTCGTGGGCCGAACATATCATCCCGCGGCGCGACGCATCCACCACCAGGCGCTGAAGCGCCCCCTCGCGGTCGAAGTCGACGGCGGCGGGACGCCCCCGCACCAGGCCGTGCACCCGCTTCAGGTACTCGCTGCCCCCGAGCCCCCCCGAGCCGGCCGGATCGGGAACCGGGTCTCCGAGCAGGACGATGTCGAGCCCCGCGGCCGGGAAGAGCCGGGTCAGCACCTGCCCGGCGTCCTCGAGAAGCCCCACAACCCCGAGCACCGGCGTGGGATCGATGGCCTGCCCGTCGGTCTCGTTGTACAGGCTGACGTTGCCACCGGTGATGGGAATCCCCAGGGCGCGGCACCCCTCGGCGATGCCGTCCACCGCCTCGACGAACTGCCACATGATGTCGGGGCGCTCCGGGTTGCCGAAGTTCAGGCAGTTGGTCGCCCCGATCGGCTCGGCCCCGGCGCAGGCGACGTTGCGCGCCGCCTCCGCCACCGCGAGGCGACCGCCCTCGCGCGGATCCAGCCGGGCGTGGCGCCCGTTGCCGTCCACCGACATCGCGAGGGCGCGGCCGGTCCCCTTGATGCGCACGACCGCGGCGCCGAGGCCCGGCAGGGCCACCGTGTTGGTGCGCACCATGTGGTCGTACTGGCGGTAGATCCAGCGCTTGCTCGCGATGACCGGCGCCGCGAGCAGATCCAGCCAGGTCCGGGTCAGGTCGGGAGGAACGGACAGGGCCGACAGGTCGAGGCGCTGCTCCTCGTCGAGCCACGCGGGACGCCGGGTCGGGCGGTCGTACAGAGGCGCCCCGTCGGCCAGCTCCCGGTTCGGAATCTCGGCCACCACCCGGCCGCGATCGCGCACGCGCAGCAGGCCGTCGCCGGTGACCTCGCCGATCGGCACCGCGTGCAGGTCCCACTTGTCGAAGACCCGCTCGACCTCCGCCTCGCGCCCCCGCCTGACCACGAGCAGCATCCGCTCCTGCGATTCCGACAGCATGATCTCGTAGGGCGTCATGCCGGTCTCGCGCTGGGGCACGCGCGAGACGTCGACGTCGATGCCGGTCCCGCCCCGGGCCGCCATCTCGCAGGTCGAGCAGGTCAGCCCCGCCGCCCCCATGTCCTGGATGCCGACCAGGGCGTCGGTCTCCATGACCTCGAGGCAGGCCTCGAGCAGCAGCTTCTCCATGAACGGATCGCCGACCTGCACGGCCGGCCGGTTGTCGGCGGAGGAGTCGTCGAACTCGGCCGACGCCATGGTGGCCCCGTGGATGCCGTCGCGCCCGGTCCTCGCCCCCACGTAGTAGACGGGGTTGCCCGCGCCCGAGGCGACTCCCTTGGCGAGCCGCTCGGCCCTCGCCACACCCAGGCAGAACACGTTCACCAGCGGATTGCCGGCGTATCCCGGCTCGAACGCGACCTCGCCGCCCACCGTGGGAATGCCGATGCTGTTGCCGTAGCCGGCGATGCCCGCGACCACCCCGTCGACGAGGCGCACGGTGTCCGGCGCGGGCCGGCCGCGCTCGTCCTCGAGCGGCCCGAACCGCAGCGAGTCGAGCAGGGCGAGGGGCCGCGCCCCCATCGTGAAGATGTCGCGGATGATGCCGCCGACACCGGTCGCGGCCCCCTGGTAGGGCTCGATGAACGAGGGATGGTTGTGGGACTCGATCTTGAAGACCGCGGCGAGGCCGCCGCCGACGTCGACCGCCCCCGCGTTCTCGCCCGGCCCCTGCACGACCCGCGGGCCGTCGGTCGGGAAGCGCCGCAGGTGCCGGCGCGAGCTCTTGTAGCTGCAGTGCTCGGACCACATCACCGAGAAGATGCCCAGCTCGGTGAGCGTCGGCTCGCGGCCGAGAATCTCCAGCAGCCGGCGATACTCGTCCGCGCTCAACCCGTGCGCGTCGATGGTGGCCTGCTCGATCACGCGGCACCTGTCGCGGCCATCGCGGTCACTGCCGACTCGAGCACCACCCGGCCGTCCTCGCTGCCGAGGGCCGACTCGCACGCGCGCTCGGGATGCGGCATGAGCCCGACGACGTTGCGGCGCCGGTTGCACACCCCGGCCACCGCGTGCAGCGACCCGTTGGGGTTGCCGGCGTCGGTCACCGCGCCTCCGGCGTCGCAGTAGCGGAAGACGATCTGCCGGTTCGCCTCGAGGGCGGCCAGCGTCTCCGGAGCGGCGTGGTAGCTGCCCTCGCCGTGGGCGATGGGCAGCCTCAACACCCGCCCCGCCGCCGCAGCGCGGGTGAACGGGGTGTCGGTCTGCTCCACCCGGACGTGGACGTGCCGGCACAGGAACTTCAACCGGCGGTTCCGCAGCAGGGCGCCCTCGAGAAACCCGGCCTCGAGCAGCACCTGGAACCCGTTGCAGATGCCGATGACCGGCCCGCCGGCGTCGGCGAACTCGCGGACCCGTCCCATCACCGGCGAGAAGCGGGCGATGGCCCCGGTCCGCAGGTAGTCGCCGTACGAGAACCCCCCCGGCAGCACGACCGCGTCGGCGCCCCGCAGGTCGGTGTCCTTGTGCCAGACGAGCTCCGCCTGCTGCCCCAGCACGTGCTTCGCGGCGTGGCAGGCGTCGTGGTCGCAGTTCGAGCCCGGGAACTGGACGATGGCGAACTTCACGAGCCGATTCCCTCGTCGCACCGGGATGCGGGGCATCCCCTCCGCGGCATCGGGAATTCGCATCTCCCGGATACGGCGCGGGCGGCCTCGGGCTTCATCGATCCAGCCTCAGCGCGGCTGGCCAATCGGTGGTTCCTTCGGTCCATCGCCGTCGACCTCCACCCGGTAGCTCTCGATCACCGGATTGGCGAGCAGCCGGTCCGCGACCTCGGTCGCGAGGGTGTGCGCCGCCGACGCCGTCTCCGCGTCGACCTCCAGCTCGAAGTACTTCCCCTGCCGCACGTCCCGCACCGCCTCGTACCCCATCGACCCGAGCGCCTCGGCGATGGTCCGGCCCTGCGGGTCGAACACGGAGGGCTTCAGGGTCACGAAGACTCTCGCTCTCACGCCGCGGCCCCCCCCGGGCCCGGCGCCGCCGCCGACGCCCCCGACTCCACCCCGGCCAGCACCCGGTCCACGATGGGGCCGGCGTGGCGCAACTGCCGCTCGAGGTCGAACGCCCGATCGAGGTCGTCGCGCGACAGCACCGCCGTCACCTCCCGGTCGCCGGCCAGGAGGGTCTTGAAGTCGAGCTGCTCGTCGTGCGAGCGCATCGCCGCCCGCTGCACCCAGACGTAGGCCTGCTCGCGCGAGACGCCGCGCTGCGCGAGCTCGAGAAGAACGGTGCCCGAGAAGACGACGCCTCGCGACCGCTCCAGATTCTCGCGCATCCGTTCGGGATGCACCACGAGCCCGCGCACGATGCGCGCGAACCGCCGCAGCATGTGGTCGAGGACGATGAAGCTGTCGGGAATGACGACGCGCTCGACCGAGGAGTGCGAGATGTCGCGCTCGTGCCACAGGGCCACGTTCTCGAGCGCGGCCGTGGCGTTGGCCCGCACCACCCGGGCAAGCCCCGTCAGCTGCTCGCAGCCGATGGGATTGCGCTTGTGGGGCATGGCCGACGAGCCCTTCTGCCCCTTCGCGAACCCTTCCTCGACCTCACCGATCTCGGTCTTCTGCAGGCCGCGCACCTCGACCGCGAACTTCTCGATCGAGGCGCCGGTGATGGCGAGGGCGCCGAGCAGCTCGGCGTGCCGGTCGCGCTGCACCACCTGCGAGGCCACCGGGGCCGGGGTGAGCCCGAGGGCGGCGCAGACCCGCCGCTCGATCTCCGGCTCGAGGTGGGCGTAGGTGCCGACCGCCCCCGAGATCTTTCCGACGCTCACCACCTCCCGGGCTCGCTCCACCCGCGTCCGGGCTCGCCCGAGCTCCGCGTGCCACAGGGCGAGCTTCAGCCCGAAGGTCATCGGCTCGGCGTGCACTCCGTGGGTGCGGCCGATCATCGGGGTGTCGCGATGCTCCCGGGCGCGCTCGGCCACGGCCGCGACCGCACCGTCGAGCCCAGCCAGAATCAGCCCGCAAGCCTCGCGCATCTGCAGCGCGAGCGCGGTATCGAGGACGTCGGAGGACGTCAGCCCGAAGTGCAGCCAGCGGGCGGAGGGACCGACCTGCTCGGCCACCGCGGTCGTGAACGCGATGACGTCGTGCTGCGTGGTCCGCTCGATCTCGTCGACGCGCTCGGCCCGCACCCCGGGGCACGCGGCGATGTCGCGTACCGCCGCCTCGGGCACGAGCCCGGTTGCGGCCATCGCCTCGGCCGCCGCGACCTCGACCCGCAGCCAGGTCTCGTACTTGCGCTGGTCGCTCCAGATGCGCCCCATCTCGGGGTTGGTGTAGCGTGGAATCATGACGTTGCGGTCGCCTGGAAGGGCAAGGCGATCTGACGCTCGGGGAGGGAACCGGGGCCGGGGCGCGCGGGCGGGGCGTCGAGGCGAACGGTTTCCGTCACGCGATCCTGGTGGGTCACGACGACCCGGACGTCGGACCGGCCCGACGCCTCGAGAGCCTCGCGGCACGTCATGGCCGCAATCTCCGGCAGGTTGTTGACCCGGCTGAGGTGGGCGAGCACGAGGCACTCGACCGCGGCCCCGAGATCCTCGCGCACGAACCGGGCGAGGGCCTCGTTCGACAGGTGGCCGCGGACGCCCGCGATGCGCGCCTTCGTGGACGCCGAGTACGGACCGACCTGCAGCAGATCCGTCGCGTGGTTGGACTCCATCACCAGCAAGCGGCACCGCCGGAACCGGACCCCCAGGGCGGCCGTCGTCACGCCGACGTCGGTCGCGAAGCCGATGGCCCCCGCCGCCGTCCCGATGTGGAACGCCACCGTCTCGGCGTCGGCGTCGTGAGACACCTCGAACGGGGTGATGCGAAAGCCGCCGATGTCGGTCGGCACGTCGCACTCGAGCCTGCCCCACGACCAGACGTCGGGGTCGGGCCAGACCGCGCGGGTGGCCGCGGTCGCATGGACCGGCACCTCGTAGCGCCGGGAGAACCGCGCCGCGCCGCGAGTGTGATCGCCATGGGCATGCGTGATCACGACGGCGGCGACGCTCTCGGGCGCCACCCCGACCACGCCCAGCCGGCGGGCCGTCTCCCGGCAGCTCAACCCGACGTCGATGAGCACGTGCGTCTCGCCGCACTGCAGCAGCGTCGCGTTGCCCGCGCTCCCGCTGCCGAGCACCGTCAGCAGGACGGGCATCGCGCGAGATTCCCGGGCCGGAGGGCGACGCCTTGCGGCGCGGCCGCCCAGCAAACCGATCCGCCGGGCGCCGGGCGGACGCTCCGACCTGACGGCTCCGCTTGGCGCCCAACCAATCCTACAGGCGTCCGCACCGTTACACGGCGACCCCTCGCCCGCCAATCGTCGCCTGACGGCTCCGCTTGGCGCCCAACCAATCCTACAGGCGTCCGCACCGTTACACGGCGACCCCTCGCCCGCCAATCGTCGCCTGACGGCTCCGCTTGGCGCCCAACCAATCCTACAGGCGTCCGCACCGTTACACGGCGCGGACGCCTACGCCAGGGCAAGCTGATCGTCACCGAGCTCGATTCCGTGCACGGGCCCGAGCACCGTCGCCGAGAGCGATCCGGGCGGCAGCAGGTCGCGCGCCACGCGCCGGACATCCTCCCGCGTCACCGCCTCGACCCCGCGCAGCGTGTCCTCCAGGGTGAACTGCCGGCCGAAGTACATCTGCTGCCGCGCCATGTGCGACATCCGGCTCGCCGAGCTCTCGAGGCCCAGCACGAGGCTGCCCTTCAGATGGTCCTGGGCCCGCCGCAGCTCCTCCTCCGAGATCAGGTTGTCGCGGAGACCCCGCAGCTCGGCGACGACGAGATCGACGACCTCGCGCACCGCGTGCGCGTCGCAGCCGGCGTAGACGCTCAGCATGCCGCCGTCGTGGTACGACACGAGGCCGCTGTTGACGGCGTAGGCGAGCCCGCGACGCTCGCGGATGTTCTGAAAGAGCCGCGAACTCATCGACCCGCCGAGCACGATGTTCAGCAGGTAGCAGACGTACCGATCGTCGTGCCGCTGGGGATAGCCGTCGACCCCGAGGCAGACGTGGCACTGCTCGATCGCCTTGTCGCGCAGGGTCAGTGCCGGCACCGTCGTCGGCGGGGTGACGGGGACCGTCTCGCCGTTCGCCGGCACGTCCGCGAACGCCTCGGCGACCAGGTCCCGGACCGCCTCGTGCTCCACGTTGCCGGCCGCCGCGATCACGAGGTTTCCGGCCGTGTACGCCCGCGAGAAGTAGTCGCGCAGGGTGGCGGCGTCGATGGGACCGACGGTGGCGGGCACCCCGAGAATCGGACGCCCCAGGGGATGCCCCGACCAGAAACGCTGGGTGAACAGCTCGTGAACGAGCTCGTCGGGGGTGTCCTCCACCATCTTGATCTCTTCGAGGACGACCTTCTTCTCGCGCGCGACCTCCTGGGGGTCGAACGCGGGGCGCAGCAGCAGGTCCGACAGCACGTCGACGGCGCGGGGGAGATGCTCGTCGAGCACCTTGACGTAGTAGCTCGCGCACTCCTTGGCCGTGAACGCGTCGAGCTGGCCGCCGATGGAGTCGATCTCCTGCGCAATGTCCTGCGCCGACCGGGTCGCGGTGCCCTTGAAGAGCATGTGCTCCACGAGGTGCGCGATGCCCGAGTGGGCGGCCTGCTCGTGCCGCGACCCGCGCGTCAGCCAGACCCCGAAGCTGACCGAGCGCGCGCCGGGCATGGGCTCGGTCAGAAGACGCAATCCGTTGTCGAACTGCTCGAAGACAACCATGGGTGATACAGTCCGCCCCGCCGCCGGAGCCCGAAGGCTGACGTTGCCGTAAGTGGTTTTGAATAGAGATAGTTAGACGCTGACAGGGGGAGTGTAGCACGAACCGCCTCGCGCATCAACCGGCGGCGGGGACGCACGACCGGAAAGTGAGACGCCGGGAACGACACCGACAATCGCCGGCCTGACCCGTGTCGGGGCGGCCCTGCGAATCTGTCGTGCACCCCGACCCCGGCGGTCCCGGATTGGGCGCCCCGGGGGCTGGCGTCGCGGCCCCCGGCGCCCGCCACCGACATGGTACTGTTGATGCATGGCCGACGCCCCGCCGGACCTCGCGGAGCTCGATCCGGACCAGCTCGAGGAGGAGCTGTCGCGGCTGGGGGCCGAGCCCTACCACGGCCGACAGATCTACCGCTGGGCGTACCGCCGGGGGTTGGAAGGGTTCGACGGCATGACCGATCTCTCGCGGCCGCTGCGCGAGGCCCTCGCGCGCACCCTGTCCTTCTCGACCCCTCGCATCGCCGGCCGCGAGCTCTCGGGCGACGGCACCCGGAAGTTCCTGTTCACCCTCGCCGACGGGCGTCGCATCGAGTCGGTGTTCATCCCCGACACCCCGGCAATGACGTTCTGCGTGTCGACCCAGGTCGGCTGTGCGATGGGCTGCCGGTTCTGCCTGACCGGGCAGATGGGGCTCGCCCGGCACCTGACGGCGGGCGAGATCGCGGGTCAGGTGCGGGTGCTGGCCCGCGAGCTGGGCCTGCAGGACCGCCGCTTCAACATCGTGCTGATGGGCATGGGCGAGCCGCTGCACAACTACGACGCGACGATGAAGGCGCTGCGCATGCTCGCCGCCCCGAGCGGGCTCGCGCTCACCCCGCGGCGGGTTACCCTGTCGACGGTCGGCCTGCCGGCGGGACTGGCGCGGCTGGCCGGAGAGCCCTGGATCCCGAACCTCGCGGTGTCCCTGCACGCCACCACCGACGAGACGCGCCACGCCCTCATCCCGACCAGCCGGAACCAGCGCCTGGCCGACCTCGTCGCCGCCTGCCGCCGCTTTCCCCTGAAGCACCGCGACCGCATCACCTTCGAGTACGTGCTGCTCGACGGCGTCAACGACACCGCGGCCGACGCCGCGCGGCTCGGCGCCCTGCTGCGCGGGCTGCGCGCCAAGGTGAACCTGATTCCCCTCAACGCGGCGCCGGGCATCCCCTTCGCGCGGCCTTCCGACCGGCAGGTGGATCGCTTCGCGCGCAGCCTCGCCGCCCGCGGGATGACCGTCTCGGTCCGCAAGAGCCGGGGGCGGGACATCCGCGCCGCGTGCGGCCAGCTCATCCTGGACGACGGCCCGCGCCGATCATCTGCGCAGCAGGCGACGGCCCTGCTGGGCTAGTGCAGTGACACACCCAGGAATTTCGGGTATCCGGTGCTGGCAAGTCGTTGACGAAGTGACCAGTAAGGCCAGGTCCATACCCGAAGATTATGGCGTGACGCAGCACTGGTCCGGAGCTTCAGACCCCCCGTTTCGGCCGGACTGTCAGGAGCTCTTCCCGTTGGCAAGGGGCAACTGCCGGCAGGATTGCCGCGATCGGAGCCGTAAGCTGCGATTCTCGGGCAGAGATCTGTGCCGCCGGAGTTTCGCGCCAGCGAAACTCCCGACGCGACCGCAGGTCGCGCGGTCGCGCGATCGCGCCGACTCACGGCAGGCGGAACGCTATCAGCTCCGGCACCTCGCCGCCCACCGTCAGGGCGATGTGCTGCGCCCCCTCGTGCATGTAGGTCATCGGGGTGCCGATGGCGCCGGCGGGCAGGTCGAGCGAGCCGAGAGTCTCGCCCGTCGCCTTGTCGCGCGCCACCAGCCGCGGCCCGCCGTCGGAGCCGCCGGCGGACAGGGCGCTGATCAGCAGGGTCCGCGTGAGCAGCGGGCCGCCGTGGCCCTCGCCGCCGAGCGGCGGCAGGTCGAGGTGGCGCAGCCGGGGGTGGTTGCGCAGCCGGTCGCCGTCGCCGTTGGGCTGCATCCAGGCATGCTCGCCGGCGTTCAGGTCGATGGCGGTCATCCGCGAGTACGGCGGCTTGAGCAGCGGCAGGCCCTGGGGCATGGCGGGCTGCGTGCCGCTGTCGAAGTCGGCCTGCGTATAGCGCAGGTTGCCGCCCTCGGCGGGGTCGGGCGTGTAGTACTTGATGACCGAGAAGCGGTTCTCCGAAGGGACGTACAGCAGCCCCGTCTCGGGGTCGGCGGCGGCCCCGCTCCAGCTCGCCCCGCCCGCGATGTGGGGACGCTGAATCGTGCCCTGCAGGCCGCCCTCGACGCTGAGCATGGGCGGCGTGAAGAGCGGCCCGAGCCGGAAGTTCCGGACCGCCTCGACGGCGAGGGCCCGGATCTCCGGGGTGAAGTCGACGAGGTCGTCGATACCGATGCCCTGGTACTCGAACGGGGGCGGCTTCGTCGGGAACGGCTGCGTCGGCGAGAGCACCTCGCCCTCGAGGTCGGTGTCGGTCTCGACCGGACGCTCCTCGATGGGCCACACCGGGTCGCCGGTCACGCGGTCGAAGACGTAGGTGAACCCCTGCTTGCTCACCTGCGCGAGGGCCTTGACGGGACGTCCGTCGACGGTGACGTCGACGAGGGTCGGCGCGGCCGGGAAGTCGTAGTCCCAGACCCCATGGTGCACCGCCTGGAAGTGCCACATGCGCTGGCCCGTCTCGATGTCGACGGCGACGATGCTCTCCGCGAACAGGTTGTCGCCCGGGCGGTGCCCGCCGTAGTAGTCGCTGGTCGGCGTGCCCGTCGGCAGGAAGACGTAGCCGGTCTCCTCGTCGCCGCTCATCGGCGGCCAGATGTTGGCGTTCCCCGAGTAGCGCCACGACTCGTTCAGCCACGTGTCGGCCCCGAAGTCGTCCGCCTGCGGCACGGTGCGGAAGACCCACCGGGTGTCGCCGGTGCGGGCGTCGATGCCCTTCACCCAGCCCGGCGGCGCCTCCCGGCGGATGACGAAGTCGGAGATGATGGTCGGGGTGACCACCACGTCGCGCATGACCACCGGCGGCGACTTGACCCCGAGCAGGTTGCGCCCCTGGTAGTTCACCTCGCTCCGATCCGCGCGGGGGATGCCCTCGGTGAGGTCCACGCGCCCGCCGACGCCGAACCCGGGCACGGGCCGCCCCGTCCTCGCGTCGACGGCGTGCAGCCAGCCCTCGCTCGTGCCCCAGAAGATGCGTTCGTCGCCGCTCTCCTCGTCGGCCCAGTACGCGATGCCGCGCGAGCCGTAGCCGTGGGTCGGCAGGCCCTCCTGGTACACCTGGGGGTCGTAGACCCAGCGGGTCTCGCCGGTGCCGGCGTCGACGGCCGCCACCTGGTACAGCGCCGTCGACAGGTACAGGGTGCCGCCGATCATCAGGGGCGTCACCTGGAACCCCCGGATCGAGAACTGCCCCAGCCGCTCGCGCAACGCCTCGAGATCGAGCGCGCCGTCGGCCGACTGCCAGCGCCACGCGATGCGCAGGTCCTCGAAGTTGGTCTCGTCTATCTGGTCGAGCGGCGAGTACTTGGTGCTGCCCTGGTCGCCGGCGTAGGCGCGCCACTCGCCGTCGGTGGCGCCGTACTGGGCGTGCGCCGGGGCGGGAGCGGCCGCCAGGAGCCCCGCGGCCAGGCAGACGACGGACAATGTCGGCTTTCTCATGGTGTGCTCCCTGCGGATCTCGCGGATTCGCGGGCGACGCCGGAACCCTGGCATCAGGCCGCGCCCCGGTCTCCCCCGCCGCCGACGAGGCCCTCGAGGGCGCCTTCCATCCGCGCCATCCGCTCGCGCAGATCCGCGAACTCGCAGCTCATCTGGTCGAACCGCCGGTTGACACCGTCGTTGACGCCGTCGAACCGCCGGTTGGCCTTGTCGCTGGAATCGTCGAAACGCTCGTTGACGCCGTCGAAACGCTCGTTGACCTTGTCGTGGGCATCGTCGAAGCGCTGGTTGACGCCATCGAAACGCTGGCTGACCCTGTCGTTTGCATCGTCGAAACGCTGGTTGACGCCGTCGAAACGCTGGTTGACGCCGTCGAAACGCTGGTTGATGCTGTCGCCGAGGGCGTCGAAACGACGGTAGACCTCGTCGAAACGACGGTTGGTCTGGTCCGCCTGCCGGTCCATCCGGCCGACGAGAACCAGCGCCGTCGCGACCTGTCCCCCGGCCAGCGTCAGCATGCCGACGACGAGCGTGATGAGCTCGGCGCTCACGGTCTCACCATCCCTTCACGACGGGTACCCGCCAGTATTGCACAGCCTGAGCAGGCCACGCACCCGATCCAGGCCGCCATCCTGCCCCTGTGGCAGGACACCCCAAGTCCATGAAAGAAGCATGCCGGGAGTCTGCGCCACAGAACGGCGCCGACTCCCGGGGGGTGGTTGGGCGCCAAGCGGAGCCGAGCCGAGGGCGACGATCGGCGGGCAGGGACGCCCACGCGGCCGTGTCACACCAGGGCGCCGACGAGGGGATCGGCCCCGGTGACCCGCACCTGCACCCGCTGGTTGGCGGCGCCGACGGGCGGAACGTGGACCTTCAGGTAGTTGTCGGTGGCGACGACGGCCCCGCCGTCGAGAGTCAGGCCACGCCGTACCGCGCCGACCTGCCGCTCTCGGAAGCAACGTGAGAGTTCGGCCCCGGCGGCCCGCAGGGCGCGCGCCCGTTCCCGCACGACCGGTCCCGGCACCCGGTCGGGCAACCCGCAGGCCTCGGTGCCCTCGCGGGGCGAGTAGGGGAAGACGTGCAGATAGGTCAGGGGGCTCGACGCCACGTAGTCCAGGGTGCGGCGCGCGTCCTCGTCGTCCTCGCCGGGGAACCCCGCGATGAGGTCCGACCCGATGCCCGCGTGGGGCATGCGCTCGCGCACCCGGTCGACGACCCGCCGGTAGCGGTCGAGGGTGTAGGGGCGGCGCATGCGCGCGAGCATGCGGTCGCTCGCGTGCTGCAGCGGCAGGTGGAAGTGCGGCGCGAAGCGCCCGCTCGCGGCGACCAGGTCCACCAGCTCGGGCGGGCAGTCCATCGGCTCGAGCGAGCTGATGCGGCAGGTCACGTCCGACGGATGGCCGTCGACGGCCCGCAGCAGGGCGGTGAGCCTGGACGGCGGGTCGAGGTCGCGCCCGTACGAGCCGAGGTGGACCCCGTTCAGCACCACCTCGTGGAACCCGCTCGCCGCCGCGTGGTCGAGGGCGGCCAGCACGCGGCGGGGCTCGAGGCTGCGCCCGCGCCCCCGCGTCGTGGGGATGATGCAGTAGGAGCACGCCTCGTCGCAGCCGGTCTGCACACGGAGCATGAACGCCACCCGGCCGATGCTCGCGGGCGAGACGAGGGCCCCGCACGGCCCCGCGCCGTCCCCGAAGCGGTCCGCGGTGGTCTCGACGCCCGGCAGCAGCCGCTCGACGAGGGTCTCCTTCTCGTCGTTGGGGACCACCTCGGGGTCGCCCGGCAGCGCCGCGATTTCGTGACCCGCGCGGGTCGCGTAGCAACCGGTCGCGACCACCCGCGCGCCGGGGTTCTCGCGCGCCACCCGCCGCAGCGCCTGCCGGACGCCCTGGTCGGCCGCCGCCGTCACCGAGCAACTGTTGACGACCACGACGTCGGCCTCGGCGACCGGCGCGGGGGTGGCCCCGCGGGCGCGGAGCTGCAGCTCCAGTTGCAAGGAATCGGCCTGGTTGACACGGCAACCGAAGGTGGTGACAGCGTAGCGCGGGGCGGCTCCAGCGTGTCGCAAGACGGCTCCTCTCTGCAGTTACATTCTCACACGGACCCTGGACCGCCTGGACCACGACACTTCGCCGGGCGCCCCAACCAACCCTGCGGGGTCCGCGCGGTTCCATGGCGCGGCCCCCCGGCCGCCCGTGGCGGATTCGCGCGCTGCTCCGAGACCGGCGAGGGCCGGGCGGCCAGAGGGGGGAGAGCGCAGGACGCCCAGCGCGAGGGGGCGTGACGAGAGGGCACACCGCGGGGCTTCCGTCGCGAGCCGCCGGATCCGGGCGGCCCGCGCGGGTCCCTGGTGCGGAACCCGGCGAAATGCCATAGGATCGCGTATTCGACGCTTCATCGGCAGGCTGTCGACCGGCCCTGTCGAACCGGGATCGCCACTTCGGGAGAACATCATGCGCCTTGCACCCTTCACCTGGGCCACCGCCGCCACCACCGGCGTCTTCGTCCTGCTCTCGCTCCCGCAGCCCGAGCCGCCGACCACCGCGGCCGCGTCGCGGCAGGAGTCCACACGCCTCGCCGAGCTCAAGGCCGAGGTCGTCGTCGACGTCGACAGCCGCCGCGACTTCACGCAGCAGATGGTCGACATGATCTTCAGCTTCGGCGAGCTGGGCTTCCAGGAGTTCGAGACGCAGCGCTACGTCACCGGCATCCTCGAGGACCACGGGTTCACGGTGGAGCAGGGCGTGGCGGGCATCCCCAGCGCGTGGTGGGCCACCTGGGGCTCGGGCTCCCCGGTCATCGCCCTGGGCACCGACGTCGACGGCATCCCCCAGTCGTCGCAGAAGCCCGGCGTCGCGTATCGCGACCCCCTCGTCCCCGGCGCTCCCGGCCACGGCGAGGGGCACAACTCGGGCCAGGCCCTCAACATCACCGCGGCCCTCGCGGTCCAGAAGATCATGCAGCGCGAGAACCTGCCCGGCACCCTCGTCATCTGGCCGGGCATCGCCGAGGAGCAGCTCGGGGCCAAGGCCTACTACGTCAGGGCGGGCCTGTTCGACGACGTCGACATCGTCCTCTACTCGCACGTCAGCAGCGACATGACCACGAGCTGGGGCGAGAGCGGGGGCAACGGCATGGTGTCGGTCGAGTACCTGTTCGAGGGCGAGAGCGCCCACGGCGCCGGCTCGCCCTGGGACGGGCGCAGCGCCCTCGACGCGGTCGAGCTGATGAACATCGGCTGGAACTTCCGCCGCGAGCACCTCCGCATCCAGCAGCGCTCGCACTACGTCATCACCAACGGCGGCGACCAGCCCAACGTGGTGCCCCCGACCGCCGCCGTCTGGTACTTCTTCCGCGAGACCGACTACCCCAGCATCATGCGCATGTGGGAGCTCGGCGACCGCATGGCCGAGGGCGCCACCCTCATGACGAGCACCACCGTCGAGTCGCGCGTCCTCGGGGCGGCGTGGCCCCAGCACATGAACCGGCCCCTGGCCGAGGCCATGCACGCCAACATGCTCGACGTCGGCATGCCCGAGTGGAGCGAGAAGGACCAGCGGCTGGCGCGGGCGCTGCAGAAGGAGCTCGGGGTCGAGGAGCGCGGGCTCCCGACCGCGATCGGCCGCGAGCTGCGGGGCCGCGCGGACATCCCCGACTCGCAGCGGCGGGGCGGGGGGTCGGACGACATCGGCGACATCTCGTGGGTCGTGCCCACCGTGGTGCTCCGCTTCCCGTCGAACATCCCCGGCGGACAGAACCACAACTGGAACAAGTCCATCGCCATGGCCACCCCCATCGCGCACAAGGGGGCCACGGCCGCCGCCAAGGTCTTCGCCCGGACCCTGCTCGACATCCTGCTGACCCCGTCGCTGGTGGACGACGCGCGCGACTACTTCGAGACCGTCCAGAAGGCGGACACCGAGTACACGTCGTTCCTGCGGCCGGAGGACGAGCCCGCGATCTGGCTGAACGCCGAGATCATGCGGACGTTCAAGCCGCAGCTCGAGCAGTACTACTACGACCCGTCGCGCTACGGCACCTACCTGGAGCAGCTCGGGATCGAGTATCCGACGATCCGCGAGGGCGAGTAGAGGACGCGCGCGACGGCGCGGGCAGCCGGCGCGCCCCGGCCGTCGGGGACCCGGCGCCCCCGCGTCATCCGCAATGACGACTCGGTCCGCGAGGCGCGAGCCGCCGTCGACGGCAGGTTCCTGTCGCTCGGGCGCGAGGGGAGCGGCGCCACGCCCGCATTTTGCCCAATGACTACCGCGGTCCCCGGGACACGAGCCGCCGTCGACGGCGAGTCTCCCGTCGCTCGGGCGCGAGGGGACCGGTGCCACGCCCGTGTTTCTCCACCAATGACTACCGCGGTGCCCGAGGCGCGAGCCGCCGTCGACGGCAAGTTCCTGTCGCTCGGGCGTGATCGGTTTCTCGTCAAGGGCGTCTCCTACGGCACCTTCGCACCCGACGCCGCGGGCGACCAGTTCCCCGCGCCCGACGTCGTCTCGGCGGACTTCGCGCGGATGCGGGAAGCGGGCTTCAACACCGTCCGCACCTACACCCTGCCCGCGCCCCGGGTTCTCGACGAGGCCGCGCGTCACGGGCTGCGCATGATGATCGGCCTGCCCTGGCCGCAGCACGTCGCGTTCCTCGACGACCCCGACCTCTGCCGCGGCATCCGCGAAGACATCATCGCGCGGGTGCGCGAGCTGTCGGGCCACCCCGGCGCCCTCGTCTTCGCCCTCGGCAACGAGATTCCCGCCCCCGTCGTCCGCTGGCACGGCCAGGCCCGCGTCGAGCGCTTCATTCGCGAGCTCTACCACGACGTGAAGGCGGCGGCGCCGGAGGCGCTGCTGACCTACGTGAACTACCCGCCGACCGAGTACCTGTCGCTGCCGTTCCTCGACGTCTGCGCGTTCAACGTCTACCTGCACGCCGAGGCCGACCTGCGGCGCTACCTCGCCCGGCTGCAGCACCTCGCCGGGCACCGGCCGCTGCTCCTCGCCGAGGCGGGGGCGGACAGCCGCCGGGAGGGCGACGGCGGCCAGGCCGCGCTCGCCGCCATGCACGTCCGCACCGCGTTCTCCGAGGGGGCGTGCGGCGCCGTGGTGTTCGCGTGGACCGACGAGTGGTGGCGGGGGGGGCGGCCGGTCGACGACTGGGCGTTCGGCCTCGTCGACGCCGCGCGCAAGCCCAAGCCGGCCCTCGGCGCGGTCGTTCGCGCGTTCGCGGAGGCGCCGTTCCCCGAGGCCGAGCGACGGACGTGGCCGAAGATCTCGGTCGTGGTGTGCGCCTACAACGAGGCCGCCACCATCGACGAGTGCCTCACGTCGATCGAGAACCTGACCTATCCCGACTACGAGATCATCCTCGTCAACGACGGCTCGCGCGACGCCACCGGCGACATCGCGCGCCGGCACGCGTCGGTCACCGTGCTCGACATCCCCAACGGCGGCCTGAGCGCGGCCCGCAACGTCGGGCTCGAGCACGCCGCCGGCGAGATCGTCGCCTACACCGACGGCGACGTCCGCGTCGACCCCGACTGGCTGACGCACCTCGTCCGGCCGTTCCTGACCTCGGACGTCGTCGGCGCCGGCGGCCCCAACCTCGTCCCCGCCGACGACCCCCCGATGGCCCAGTGCATCGCGCGCGCGCCCGGCAGCCCCACCCAGGTCATGCTCGACGACCGCATCGCCGAGCACGTGCCCGGCTGCAACATGGCGTTCCGCCGCGACGCGCTCCTCGCGGTGGGCGGCTTCAACCCCATCTACCTGCGCGCGGGCGACGACGTCGACATCTGCTGGCGCCTGCAGGCGCGCGGCTGGAAGATCGGGTTCGCGCCGTCCGCGCTGGTCTGGCACCGCCACCGCGCGTCGCTGCGCGCGTACTGGCGGCAGCAGGTCGGCTACGGCGAGGGCGAGTCGTGGCTCAAGCCCCACCACCCCGACCAGTTCCAGGGGCTGCACATCGGCTGGCGGGGCCGCATCTACGGGCCGCTGCCCTTTCACCGCTCGCTCACCCGGGCCCGCGTCAACAGCGGCACGTGGGGCACGGCGCCGTTCCCGTCCGTCTACTCCATCGACACCTACCCGTTCGCGTTCATGCCGCACTCGGCCCGCTGGCAGGTCGCCGCCGCCGCCCTGATCGGGCTCGGCGCCGCTACGCTGCTCACGAGCCAGATCGGGCTCGCCCTCGCGCTGCTGGCGGTGGGCACGGGCGCCCTCGGCACCACCATCGCCCGCTGCGCGCGCTACGCGCTGGTCACCGACATCGAGCGGCTGCCGCCGCTGGTCCGCCGCCCGCGCCGCCTGAACCGCATCCTCTACCGCTCGCGCATCGCCGCGCTGTACTTCGTGCAACCGCTCGCCCGCGCGTGGGGCCGCCTGCGCGGCTCGATGTCCCCGCCCGAGGTCCTGCGCTCTCCCGCCGACGGGCGGCGGCCCGCGGCCGCGGCCGGAGGCGTCCGCGACCTGTGGGCCGCGGCTTCGCGCCACACCCCGCCCCGGCGCTACTGGAGCGAGACCTGGGTCGCGGCAGAGACGCTGCTCGCGCAGCTGACGGCCCGACTGGAGCGGACGCGCGAGGTGCGCACGGTCGAGATAGACGACGGCTGGCAGGCCGACCGCGACATCGCCGTCGGCCTCAACCGCTGGGCGCGGCTGCACGTGCGGGCGCTCGTCGAGGAGCATCGCGACGGACGCTGTCTCGTTCGCCTCGCGCGCCGGCTGAGGCCGACCCCCAAGCTGTGGCTTCTCGGCGCGGGCATCGCCGGGGCCGCACTCGCCGGGGCCGCCGCCGGCCCGACCCCGTACTGGCCGTGGATCGCCGGCGCCGTCGCGGCCCTCGCGACCTGGGCCGCGCGCACCGTGCGGCAGTCGGCGCGCGCCGTCGCCGCCGTCGACGCGGCCGTCGCCGACACCGCCGAAGCGTTCCGACTGATGCCGCTGCCGGATGCGCCAGCGCCGGAAGGAACCCGAGAGTCGGCGGGGCCGGCGCCGGAGACCGGTGCCGCCCCCGCTCCGACGTCGGATGCAACCCCGGCGGCGCCGCTCGCCCGTCCGGCCGCGCCGCATTCGAGCGCGGCGGCGCGCACCGAGACCGCGCCCGAGATGCCGCCGCCACTCACCGGCGACGTGCTGGCGAACGGCGGCGAGGCCGCGCGTCGCACCGAGAGCGGCGAGGACGACAGCGGGCTGCAAGGGGCCCGGGCCTGACGAGGCGCGACGGGAGCATTCGGCCGATGCCCGAGGAGAAACGCCGTCAGGCAGAAGCATCGCCGGTCGAATGCGGCGGGTCGCCGCCCTCGCCCGCCCGCCGCCGCCTGACGGCTCCGCCGGGCGCCCGACCAACCCTCCGGGAGTCCGCGCCGTTCTGCCGCGCAGACTCCTGGCCCGAGTTCGGCTTGAACGGTAGCGACCACTCCGGCGCATGCCGGTACCGCGAAGGGAACCAGCCCATGACGACACGCCCCCGACGAACGCATCGCAAGCTCCGGCTCGTCCGTTGGCTGACCGCGTGCATCGCGGCGTGCCTGATGACCGCCGCGGCCCCGGCCGCGGCGCAGGACGACATCCTCGTGGTGGGCGGCGAGGGGCGCCACTGCGGCGAGGACCCGCAGTGCGTCAACCGGCTGCATCCCGCCATTCCCATGGCCGCGCGCGCGCAGCCGGGGCAGACCATCGTCTTCCGGGTGCGCAACGCCAGCGACTTCGACCTCGACCCCGCGAGCACCTACGACGATCCGCGCGAGGGCGATCCGCAGATCGGGACCGTCCACCCCCTGACCGGGCCCGTGCACATCGAGGGGGCCGAGCCCGGCGACGTGCTCGCGGTCACCCTGCTCGACATCGCCCCGGGGCGCTTCGGCTACACGTCGGTCAGTCCCATCGGGTTCGTCTCCGACCACGTCACCGGCGCGTTCCGGGCCGAGTGGCGCCTCGACCGCACCGAGGCGGTCAGCGACGACGTGCCCGGCGTGCGCATCCCCAACGCCAGCTTCCCCGGCATCCTCACCGTGCTGCCCGGCCCCGAGCAGCACGCCGCGATGCTGTCGCGCGAGGCCGAGCTGCGCGCCCTCGGCGGGGCCGGCTTCCCGCCCCACGCCCTGCACGCCTCGCCCGCCGCCGTCTGCGGCCCCGGCGGGTCGCACGCCGACGAGTGCCTGCGCACCCTCCCCCCGCGCGAGCACGGCGGCAACCTCGACATCCGCTACCTGCAGGTCGGGGTGACGGTGTACCTGCCGTGCTACGTCGAGGGCTGCGGCCTCGCCATCGGCGACCCCCACTTCGCGCAGGGCGACGGCGAGGTGTCGGGCACCGCCATAGAGATGGACGCCGACTTCACGGTGACCACGCGGCTCATCACCGACGGGCCCGCGCTGACCCGCGGCCCCCACTTCGAGGGTCCGGTCCGCGTCCTCGACATCCCCTCGCGCCGCTTCTACGCCACCACCGGCTTCCCCCTCAAGGCGGTCGGCGAGATCCCCCCCGACATGCGCTACCTCGGCGCCTCCGAGCGCATCGCGGGGCTGCGCAACCTGTCGAAGGACGTCTCTCTCGCCGCGCGCAACGCGCTGCTCGCGATGATCGACTACATGACGGAGACGTACGGCCTCACCCCCGAGCAGGCCTACGTCGTGGCCAGCGTCGCCGTCGACCTGCGCATCGCCCAGCTCGTCGACGCCCCCAACGTCGGCGTGACGGCGCTGCTGCCGCTCGACATCTTCGCGGGGCGGTGAGCACCGGCAGGCTCGCGCCGAGTCCGAGCCGCGGCGACGCGCCCGACGCGTCGATCAATCCGATCGGATGATGCCCCGCCGGCGTGGGGACGCGTCGAGTGCGAGCAGCGGGGCGCCCGACCGGCGGTGCAATCACCCGGCCGGAGAGGCACGGGTCCCAGGAGTCTGCGCCGAGGAACCGCGCGGATTCCCGGAGGGCTGGTTGGAAGCCAAGCGGAGCCGAAGGCGACGATGGGCGGGCGAGGAGTCGCCGTGGAACGGCGCGGGCTCCTGGAGGGCTGGTTGGGCGCCCAGCAGAGCCGAAGGCAACGATGGGCGGGCGAGTCGCCGGGGAACGGCGCGGACTCCTGTAGGATTGGTCGGGCGCCAAGCGGAGCCGCCGGCGACGATTGGCGGGCTGGCGTGAGCGCCCCTCTGGAAGCCGCATGGCCGACCCCGCACCCGACACGGCACGCCCCGCCACCGCCCTGCAGGCCCTGGGGCCCCTCGGCCTGCTGATCGCCCTGCTCGCCGGCTCGGTCTACCTCTTCGGCGACGGGTCGTCGAGCGGCCCCAACCAGATCGCGCTGACGCTCGCCGCCGCCGCGGCGGCGCTGGTGGGGCTGCGGAACGGGCACCCCTGGTCGGCCATCGAGGAAGGCATCCGCCGCAGCCTCTCGGTGTCGATGGGGGCCATCCTCATCCTGCTCGTCGTGGGCGCTCTCATCGGGACGTGGATCCTCGCCGGGGTCGTCCCGACGATGATCTACTACGGGCTGCTGGTGCTGTCGCCGGCGGTGTTCTACGCCACCGCCTGCGTCATCTGCGCGTTCGTGTCGGTGGCCACCGGCAGCTCGTGGACCACCGCCGGCACCATCGGCATCGCGCTCGTCGGCATCGCGACCGCGCAGGGGCTGAACCTGGGCCTCGCGGCCGGCGCCATCATCTCGGGCGCGTACTTCGGCGACAAGATGTCGGCCCTGTCCGACACCACGAACCTCGCCCCCGCCGTCGCCGGCACCGACCTGTTCACCCACATCCGGCACATGGCGTGGACGACGGGACCGAGCATCGCGGCGGCGCTGGTCCTGTTCACGGCGGCCGGCTTCGCGGCGCCGGCCCCCGCCACCACCGCCGAGCTCGCGGTGGTGCTGGAGGCCCTCGACGCCCAGTACTCGCTCGGGCCCCACCTGCTGATTCCGGTGGCCCTGGTGCTGGCCCTGGTGCTGCGGCGCGTCCCCGCGCTCCCCGCGCTGCTCGCCGGCGCCCTGGCCGGCGCGGTCTTCGCGGGGCTCTTCCAGGGCGACACGGTCGTGGCGTTCGTGGCCGAGCCCGGCCTCGCCCGGCCCGTCGCGATCGTCAAGGGGTGCTGGATCGCCCTGTTCGACGGGTTCGCCCTCGACTCGGGGAACGCGGCCCTCGACGACCTCCTCAGCCGCGGCGGGATGAGCAGCATGCTGACGACGATCTGGCTGGTCATGTCGGCGATGATGTTCGGGGGGGTCATGGAGTCGACCGGCCAGCTCGAGGCGGTGGCGCGGCGCATCCTGCGCGCGGTCCGCAGCGCGGGGAGCCTCACCATGGCGACCCTCGCCACCGCGTTCGGCACCAACGTGGTCACCTCCGACCAGTACATCTCCATCGTGCTGCCGGGGCGCATGTTCCGCGCCGAGTACGAGCGGCGCGGCCTCGACCCGTGCAACCTGTCGCGGACCCTGGAGGACGGGGGCACCATCACCTCGGTGCTCGTCCCCTGGAACACCTGCGGCGCGTACATGGCCGGCACCCTCGGGGTCGCCACCCTGACCTACGCCCCGTTCTGCTTCTTCAACCTCATCAACCCCCTGGTCGCCGCCTTCTACGGGTGGGCGAACGTCTCGATCGTGAAGCTGGAGTCGACTCCCCGCCCCGCCACGGAATGACCGGACGCGCATCGGACGCGGCGGGTGATTGCCGCCGGCGCCGTCAGGTTGGCGGTCCCGTTGTCGGCCCCGGCCGGGACGCATCGACCCGGCCGGCCACCTCGACCGCCGCCGGAGGCTCGCCGAGCCGGCCGCTCCTCCAGCGCCTCGACGCCGCACGGCGCATCAGCGGCCGGTGTCCCGCCGTCCGACGTTCGCCCGGTTGTCCCGAATCGCCCCCGATGAGTCCCGCGGGCCGGCGGTCGTGACATACTGAGGGTTTGGCCCTCTCGCCGCCCGGGCGGGGGTCGGGGCGCCGCGGCGCTCCCGGGGAGCGCGATGGCATTCGGACGACGCACGCGTCAGGCGGGGATGATCTTCATCTTCGTCACCCTGTTCATCGACATCCTCGGGCTGGGCATCATCATTCCGGTGCTGCCCGAGCTGATCAAGGAGTTCACGGCCGGCGACGACTCGCGGGCGGGCGTGTACTACGGGGTCATCATCGCGCTCTACGCCCTGATGCAGTTCCTGTGCGCGCCGGTGCTCGGGGCGCTCTCCGACCGGTTCGGCCGCCGGCCGATCATCCTCGGCTCGCTGTTCGGGTTCGGCGTCGACTACCTCGTGCAGGGGTTCGCGCCCTCCATCGGCTGGCTCTTCCTCGGCCGCGCCGTCGCCGGGGTCATGGGCGCCAGCGTCACCACCGCCAACGCCTACATCGCCGACGTGTCGACCCCGGAGACCCGGGCCCGCAACTACGGCTTCGTGGGGGTCGCCTTCGGGCTCGGCTTCATCTTCGGCCCCGCCCTCGGGGGCCTGCTGGGCGGCATCCACCTGCGCCTGCCGTTCTTCGTCGCGGCGGGGCTGGCCCTCGCCAACTGGCTCTACGGTTACTTCGTGCTGCCCGAGTCGCTGCCGCCCGACCAGCGGAGCCCCGTCTCGTGGGGCCGGATGAACCCGTTCGGCAGCCTGCGGCGGCTGCGCGCCTATCCCCTGGTGGCCGGCATCGCGGTGGTCTTCATCTTCGCGTCGCTGGCCCAACGGGGCCTCGAGAACGTGTGGGTGCTGCACGCCGGGTACCGCTACGGGTGGGACGCCCAGGCCAACGGCCTGACCCTGGCCCTCGTCGGGGTGATGGCGGCCCTCGTCCAGGGGCTGCTGGTCCGGCCCATCGTCGCCCGCCTCGGCGAGCGGCGCGCAATCCTCTTCGGCATCGGCGTCTCGATGCTGGCGTTCCTCGGCTACGGCCTCGCGTCGGCGGGCTGGGTGGTCCTCGTCATCATCGTGCCGGGGTCGGTCGCGGGGGTCGCGCACCCGACGATCCAGGGGCTCGTGGCCGGCGCCGTGCCCCCCTCCGAGCAGGGGAAGATACAGGGCGCCCTGACCTCGCTGATCAGCCTGACCGCAATCGCGGCGCCCCTCGTGTTCACGGCGGGGCTCTTCAGCTACTTCACCTCGGACCGCGCGCCCGTCCACCTGCCGGGGGCGCCGTTCCTCCTCGGCGCGGCCCTGTTCGCGGTGTCGCTGGTCCTGCTCGTGCGGCTGTTCCGCCGCCTGCCGGAGCCGGCGGACGCTTTCGAGCGTCCCGCGGCCGGCCCCGCCCCCGTCGACGAGGCCACCGCCGTCGCCGCCGATAGGGCGTGAACCGTCCGCGGTCCTCCCGTCGCAGCGGGACGGGGTGCCTCCGGTGCGGGAGTCCGCGCCCGCAAGACTCCCGACGCGACCGAGGGGCGGGCGGTCAGGTGTGAGCGTCCGCGGTCCTCGCGTTGCGCAGAAAGGGGTGCTTCCGGGCGCTGGAATCCGCGCCCGCGAACTCCAAACGCGACCGAGGTCGCGCGGTCGGCGTGCCGCTTGCATATCCCCAGGCGGGCTGCCACGATGGACCGATGCGCGCCAGCGAGTGGATCGTCTGCGCCTACTTCGCCTACCTCCTCGTCCTCGCCCGCGTCCAGCCGCTGACGGCGACCCGCCGCAACCGGGTGCTGGCGGTGGGGGTGGCCTGCATCGGGCTGGTGCTCGTGCTCTCCCAGCTCCGCCTGCAGCTCCCCATGCGGATCGCGCGCGACTGGGTGCCGTGCATCTACCTGCTGCAGGGCTACTGGATGAGCGGGCTCTTCTTCCGGCGCCCCATGGAGGCGGTCGAGGACCGGCTGCTTCGCCTCGACGGGCGGCTGCTCGGGGCGGTCCGGATGGACGCGGTGGTGGCGCGGACACCGGCCCCGATCCTGGAGCTGCTGGAGCTGGCGTATCTGTGCGCGTATCCGTTCGTTCCGATCACCCTGGGCCTGCTCTACGGCGGCGGCCTGCGCGCGGAATCGGACCAGTTCTGGACGGCGGTCCTGCTCGCCGCGTTCGCGTGCTACGGCCTCCTGCCATGGATTCAGACCCGCCCCCCGCGCGCCATAGAGCCGCCGGGTTCGATGGACCAGCGCGGCCTCGCCCTGCGGCGGCTGAACCGCGCCGTGCTCGATCGCGCGTCGGTGCAGGTCAACACCTTTCCGAGCGGCCACGCCGCCACCGCCATCGCCGCCGCCCTTGCCGCCGGCGAGCTCATGCCCGCCCTGGTCCTGCCCCTCCACGCCGCGGCCGGCGCGGTCGCCGTCTCGACCGTGGTGGGGCGCTATCACTACGCCGCCGACACCATCGTCGGGCTCGCGGTCGGCGCCGCCGCCTGGTGGCTCACGACGTGATCGGCTTCTTCAGGCGCACCGGCGTCACGTGCCGGACGCGCTGGTTGATCAGCTCGACGAACACCGAGAACGCCATCGCGAAGTAGAGGTAACCCTTCGGAATCTCCTGGTGGAACCCTTCCGCCACCAGCGAGAACCCCACCAGCAGCAGGAAGCTCAACGCCAGGATCTTGACGGTCGGGCGCTCGTTGACGAACGCGCTGATCGCCTCGGCCGAGACGAGCATGATGATGACCGCGATCAGGATGGCCGCGACCATCACCCCGAGCTGGTCCACCATGCCCACCGCGGTGATCACCGAGTCGAGCGAGAAGACGACGTCGAGCACCAGAATCTGCATGATGACGCCGGCGAACGTAGCCGTCTTCCGCGATCGGCGCCCCTCGTCGCCCTCCAGGCTCTCGTGGATCTCGTAGGTCGACTTCGCGAGCAGGAACAGCCCGCCTCCGAGCAGGGTCAGGTCGCGGCCCGACACCTCGCGGCCGAACACCGCGAACAGCGGCTCGGTGAGCTGGATGATCCAGCTCAGCGACATCAGCAGGACGATGCGCGACCCCATGGCCAGCCCCAGGCCGACCCGGCGGGCGAGCTTCTGCTGGTGATGGGGCAGCCTGTCGGACAGGATGGAGATGAAGATGACGTTGTCGACGCCGAGAACGACCTCGAGGATGGTGAGGGTGACGAGGGCGATCCAGATCTCGGGGTTGAACAGCCATTCCATGACGGGTTCTCCGAGGGCGGAAGCCTGCGACGCCGAAACGAGGCGCAGGCTCCCGACAGGATCGGTGGGCGGCGGCGCAAGGCGGTGGTGGAGCGCAGGGCGTTCCCTCGTCGCGCCCTGCGAGGCACGGAGGTTCTTCAGCCTGCCGTCGCCTCGGCTGGCCCGCTGGCGGCCTTCGGGCGGGGGCAACGAGAAACCTCATGACGGGTTCCCGGCCCACCAGACGTTCGTCTGCGGCTTCGCTCGGCGCCTCAACCGACCGTCACCGACCGTCGCCAGAGTCCACGCCCTTCTACGGCGCAGATGCCCAGCCCACCCATCGTCGCCTTCGGCTCCGCCGGGCTCCCTCGGCTGCCCGCTGGCGCCCTGCGGGCGCGGGGCGGCGCGGAGCCCGTCCGCCGACGCCGCGCCTCAGCGCGCGAGGCGAATCGCGTAGTCCGGCCAGCACTGCTCGAAGTCGCCGACGGGCGAGCTCCAGGGGTCGAAGCCCCCGTCGACGAGCTCGAACGCGTTATCCGCGAACGCCCTCAGCGCGCGCGCGGCCCCGGCTGAACCGGCCGAGGGATCCAGGGTTCGCGCGATCCGGTGCCGCACGTCCTCGAGGTGCAGCCGCGTCGCGCGGTCCGACGTCCGGTCCAGCGCGAGCAGGGCGGACGCGTCGAGCGCGCGCAGCTCGCCGCGCAGGAACGGCCCCGCGTCGCCGTTGGCCTGCGACGATCCGCCGAGCCGGCCCTCGAGCAGATCGAGGTACGCGCGCTGGATGTTCCGCCGGTAGGCGTCGATGCGGATCTCCGGCTCGTCCAGCTCGCTCCACACGCCGCCGCGCACGTCGGCCAGGAACTCGGTGGCGGGATAGGCGGCGTCGCCGTCGATCACCTCCTGCTCGACGAGCCGGGCGAGCCGGGCGGCCGACAGCAGCGTCCCGAGCACCCGCGTCTGGCTGATCCGGATCCGGTTCAGCACCCCCACCGGCTCGATGCGGCGCAGAATCTCGGGGTCGGTCAGGAACGCCGGCGGCATGAACGCGTGGTCGTTCAGGAACGCCACCGCCTTCGCCTGCACGTCCCGCGGGAGGGTCGAGAACCGCACCCCGTCCTGCCCGTGGTGCTTCTGCTGCGAGTCGACCCCGCCCACCACCGCGGCGACGTGGTTCATCTCGAGGGTCCACTGGCCGACGAGCCGCGCGTACAGCTCGTCGAGGTCGTCGTAGGGCTCGCCCGGGTCGGCGGTGGCGTCGAGCAGCATCGCGGCGACGCGCTCGAGGTTCTTCAGCCCGAGCGCCGTCGACGCCACCGCGTCGGCGTCGCCCACCGCCTCGGTCAACTGGCCGGGGTCGGCGCCCGCCGCGCCGGGCGTGGAGAAGCGGAGCCACACCGTCTCGTCCTGCTCGCGCGCCCACGCGTCGAGGGTCGCCCGCTCGTCGTCCGGCGTCTCCGCCCCCGCGATCGGGGCGTAGCCCCACCGCGTGGCCCACTTGTCGTAGGGGCCGATCTTGGGAATCAGGTCCTCGGGGGCGATGCCGTCCTCGGGCTGCGCGACGTAGTTGAAGCGCGCGTAGTCCATCAGGGTCGGCGTGTGGCTCATCGTCCGCACCCACTCGGGGTCGCGCACCCGCTCGTGCGGGTAGAGCGAGCTCGCCTTCATGTTGTGCTGGAAGCCGAGGGTGTGCCCCACCTCGTGGGCCACCACGTAGGCGAGCAGCTCGCCCATCAGGTCGTCGGGCAACGGCAGCGTCCGGGCGCGGGGGTCGAGCGGCCCCACCTGCACGAAGTACCAGTCGCGCAGCAGGTTCATGACGTTGTGGTGGAACTGGATGTCCGCCTCGAGAATCTCGCCCGTGCGCGGGTCGTTCACGTGGGGGCCGGAGGCGTTCTCCACCGTCGACGGCAGCCAGCGGATGACCGAGTAGCGCGCGTCCTCGGCGCTCCAGTCGGGATCCTCGTCGGCCGAGGGCGCCTCGCGCGCGACGATCGCGTTGCTGAACCCGGCCTCCTCGAACGCCGGCTGCCACTGCTCGATGCCGTCCTTCATGTACGGCACCCATTTGGCCGGCGTCGCGGGGTCGATCCAGAAGGTGATGGGCGTCACCGGATCGGAGAGCGCCCGGTCCGGGTGCTGCTTCTCGAGCCGCCAGCGGGTGATGTAGCGCCGGCGCGGCGAGCGGTGCTCGTCGCGGCCGTAGTCGATCTGCCGCACCGAGAAGTAGCCGACCCGCTCGTCGAACAGCCGCGGCATCATGGGCTCGTCGGGCAGCCTCACCATGCTGTAGTGCAGCACCACCGTCGCGCTGCCCGGCCGCATGCCGCGGCGGAACACCACCCTCGGCCGGTTGCCCGCGGTGGACTGCGGCGGCGCGGTGTAGGTGTGGGTGGCCCTGACCTCGATGTTCCGCGGGTACGACACCACCGACTCGACGAACGAGCGGTCGCGGGCGAACCCGCGCGCCTGCAGCCGCGACCGCGCGCTGAACTCCGGCACCTCGGTGTTGAACAGCGCGGTGACGTCGATCACCGGTGCCTCCTCCTCGGACAGCGCCTCGATGTCGAACGCCCTCAGGATGGTGTCGTTGTTGGCGGCCTCGACCGCCCGCGCGATGGGCCGCGACTCGTCGGCGACGATGGCGTAGGACACGCTCTTGAGCAGCACCCGGTCGCCGCGGCGCTCCCACTTGACCACCCGGCTCCCGAGCGCCTGCCCCCCGTAGCCGACGCCCTCGCTGGTGCGCTCGATCTGGCTGACCCAGAGGAACTCGCGGCCCAGCTCGTCGACCGGAATCTCGTAGAACACCTTGTCGTCGAGCCGGTGCACGAGGAAGACGCCGTCGTCGGTCTCCGCCTCGTCGGTGATCACCTCGTCGTAGGGCTGGATGCCGTCGTCGCGATTGCGGCCCCGACCCCGCGGCCGCTCGTCTTCGGCCTCCTCGTCCTCGTCGGCGCCCTCCGCCGTCTGCTCCTGTTCTTCCTCCTCCGGCGCCGGCTCCGGGGGCTGATCCTGCGCCGCCACCGCCGCCGGGGCCGCCAGACCTGCCGCCAGCCAGAAGACGACGGCGCGTACCGTAGCGAGTCGCGTCACGGACATGAAGCTGCTCCTCTTTGAGAGATCGGCCGAAGGCGACACCATATCACCACATCGCCGATCCTCGCGGCCGCGCGCGTCCCGCCGGCAGGACGGTTGATATCCTGGCGACGGACGCGGATGATCGGGCGATGGCAGATCCGCCCCCCGGGCCCGTCGACGACCCGCGCCGCGGCTTCCCCGCCTGGATCTGGCCCGTCTACGTCCTGCTCTTCGGCGCATCGGTCCCGTGGTACCTGCCGGCCGACGGGCCGTTGCGCATCTGGCTCGGGCTGCCCCACTGGGTGGTCATCTCGCTCGCCGCGACGGCGGGGGTCGCCGTCTTCACCGCCTTCGTGGTGCACCGCCTCTGGCCCGAGGAATGACCGAGTCCCTGGGCGGCGGCGCGGTCGTGGCCGTCGGGCTCTACCTGGCCGCCATCCTGGGGGTGGGCTACGCCGCGCGCCGCCGGCGCACCGGCGAGTCGCTGGCCGACTTCTACCTCGCGGGCCGGCAACTCACCGGCCCGGTGCTGCTGCTGACCCTCTACGCGACCCAGTACAGCGGCAACACCCTCATCGGCTATCCCGGCGAGGCGTACCGCCTCGGCTTCTCCTGGGTGATGAGCGTCGGCTTCATGATGGCGATCATCGTCGCCTACCTGCTCTATGCCCCGCGGCTCCACCAGCTGGCCCGGCGGCACCGCTTCGTCACCCCGGGCGACTGGCTCACCCACCGCTTCCGCTCGCCCGCCCTCACCCTCTTCGCCAACCTGCTCCTCGTCGCCGCCATCTCCAACTACCTCCTCGCCCAGCTCATGGCGATGGGCCACATCACCGCCGGCCTCTCCGGCGGGGCGGTGCCCTACTGGGCGGGGGTGGTGCTGCTGACCCTCGTGGTGCTCGTCTACGAGACCGTCGGGGGCATGCGGGCGGTCGCGTGGACCGACCTCGTGCAGGGGCTGATGCTGGTGACGGGGCTGACGGGGCTGCTCCTCGCGGCGGTGCCGGGCCCGTCGCACGTGGCCGACGTGACGGCCTGGCTCGCGGCCGAGGCCCCCGAGAAGGTCGCCGTCCCCGGCTGGGACACGTGCCGCAACTGGTTCAGCACCCTCGCCCTCATCGGCTTCTCGGGCGCCGTCTATCCGCAGGCGATCCAGCGCATCTACGCGGCGCGCGACGGCGCCGCCCTGCGCCGCTCGTTCGGCATCATGGTGTTCCTGCCCATGGTCACCACCGGGCCCGTCTTCCTCGTGGGGGTGCTCGCCATCGAGCGGCTGGCCGCGGCCGGCCCCGTCGCGGGCGACCAGGTGCTGCCGCTCCTCCTCACCGAGTGGGGCTCGAGCTCGCCGCTGCTCTACGTCCTCAGCCTGATCGTCATCGTGGCGGTGGTCAGCGCCATCATGTCGACGGCCGACTCGGTGCTGCTGAGCCTCTCGTCGATGCTCGCCAAGGACGTGCTGGGCACCACCGTGCTGCGCGGGGCCGACGAGGCGCGCCTCACGCGGGCCGGCAAGCTCGTGTCGTGGGCCCTCGTCGCCGGCCTCGTCGGCGTCGCCCTGAACCCGCGGATCACGCTGTGGGGCCTCACCGAGCTCAAGATGGAGATCCTCGCCCAGGTCGCCCCCCTCTTCATCCTCGGCGTGAGCTGGGGCCGGCTCACCACTCGGGCCGCGCTGGCCGGCATGGTCACCGGCACCCTCGTCTACGGCGGCCTCCTCGCGGCCGGGCACCCCGAGCCGTGGAACGTCCACGCCGGGGTGGTCGCGCTGTTGGTCAACGTCGCGGTGTGCGTCGCGGTGACCCGTTTCGACCCCGACCCCGCGCCGGCCGGATGAGGAAGTCGGGCGGACGCCGCGGCCGTCGCTCGCGCTCGTGCCGGCCGGCGACGGAACGGCTCGGCCCAGCCCCGAAGCTCGGGCGGTCCCGTGACGTTGCTGGTCGGCGGTTCAGCCAGGGGCTCTACGCAGCAGCCACCTCAGCCAACCCCCGAGGTCGGTGACCAGCAGCGTCGGATTCTCGATCGGGCGCCCAATGCGGCAGACAAGGACGCGCCGGCTTGCGTCGACGAGGTCGGCCGTCTTGTGCAGCCGCGCGATCATGTCGGTCGACGGGTCGCTCGTCAGCTTCACCGCGACGGCCCAGCGGTCCGTTCCCCAGTCCAAGAGCAGATCCAGCTCGTAGCCGTCGGACGTCCGAAAGAAGAACGGCTGCGCCCGCTTGCCGGCCGCCGCGAGGATCGCCAGCGTCTGCTCGATGACGAACCCCTTCCAGCTGTGGCCAAGCCACGGCTGCCGGTAGAGCTGGTCGAGGTCGGCGACGTTCATCAACGCGTGCAGCAGCCCGCTGTCGCGCCAGTAGACGCGCGGGGTCTTGACGATGCGCTTGCGGACGTTGCCGCTGAACGGCGGCACCCGCCGAATCAGGAAGGCCCCGTCCAGCAAGTCGCAGTAACGCAGCACCGTCTTGTGGTCGAGGGCGAGGGAGGCCCCGATCTGCGAGGCGTTGAGCGGTTGACCGTGCGACGCGGCCAGCATCCCCAGGAGCCGCATCGTCTGTTGCGGCCTCGCCGGCAGGCCCCATTGGGGCAGGTCGCGGCTCACGAGGGCATCGAGGTAGTGCGCCTGCCAGTCCGGGAACATCTCGGGCTCGAGTATGCCGCCGTCGGGGTACCCCCCGCGCAGCCAGAGGTCGTCGAGACGCCCCGCCGGCAGCTCGGAGAGAATGAACGGCGTCAGCCGGACCAGACCCAGCCGGCCCGCCAGCGACTCGGCGACGTTGGTCATCAGCGTCGGCGACACCGACCCGAGCAGCAGGAACCGGCCGTTTCGCTTCCGGTCGGCGTCGATGGTGCCGCGCAGGCGCGCAAACACGGCCGGCTCCCGTTGCGCCTCGTCGATCACCACCAGCTTCCGCCCGCGCGCCAGGGCGTCCCACTCGGCATCGAGCCGGGCCGCGCTGCCCGCCGCCTCCATGTCGAAATAGACGCCCCCCAGGCGCCTCGCGAGGGTGGTCTTGCCGCTCTGGCGCGGACCGAGGACGGCCGCGGCGGGCAACCGCTGCAGGACCTCGCGAACCCGCCGCGTGCAGATGCGCGGTCGCATGCTTGCAGTATGGGAATTGATTCCCAGACTGCAAGAACCTCACCGGCCGCCCCCCTCCTGCGAGACGAATATCGACGACAGGCTCAGTGGCACAGAGTCGGCCGTCGAGAAATCGAGGGCGATGGCGACGAGGCCGGGAGTCCTTGGCGGCCCGATCGCGTGCTCGCGCACAACGTTGATGCGATCGCGAGCCCGATCATTCCATATCGTCTTGATGGTTCCTGTCGGGAATCCTCAACCCCCGGTGACGTCTGGCCGCCTGACCTTATCGGTCAGGAATCGCTCGATCGAGCGCCGAATGCCGCAGACCAGGATGCGCCCGCTGGATCCCCTCCGCTCTCTCATCATCGACGCGAGCCGGGCTGACTGCTAACCACCGGGACGGGCTGGCCGGCATCTTCACCGGCACCACCGTCCGTGCCGGCCTCCGCCTGCGACCGCGGACGCCACAACACATGGATCGCCCAATCAAGATCCAGGCGCTCGCCGCGCCAGTCCGGCGTCAGGGTATCGGGGTCGATCGGGACGCCCGCCCGTTCGAGCCGCGCCGTCACCGGCGCCAGCGGCGGGTCCGTCCAGACGGGCGCGGCCGGCGCTTCCGGCAGGCGGCGGCCGTCCGGCCGAATGAACTCCACGTCACCGGCGGCATCGAGGGTCACGCGGAACCCTTCCTCGTGCACCGCCCGGTGATGCCGGCGGCAGAGCAGCACCAGGTTGTCGAGCGCAGTCCGGCCGCCGGCGGCCCAGTGCTCCACGTGGTGGGCGTCGACACGGACGTTCCGGCACCCCGGGAACCGGCACTGCCGGTCGCGCGCCCGCAGGGCGCGTCGCAGGGCCGGTGAGATGGTCCGGGTCCGGCGACCGACGTCCAGAATCCCGCCGGCCGGGCCGTGCAGCATCCTGACCATGGCCGCGTCGCAAGCCAACCGACGCGCCGTCTCCGTCGAGACGTGGATGCCACCCGCCTCGTCGAGCACCGTCTGACCGCAGCCGGTCGAGGCGGACACAGGCGTCCGAGGTGCCGGACAAGCGTGGGGCGCCCTGAGCGACCGCCCGTCCTGACCCGCACCCCGGGTTGCGCCCGCACGCACTCCGGGGTCGCCGCCGGGCCGCTCCGATTCCGACGCCGCCTCTCCCGGCGTTCCCACGGGAACGCCCGGGCCAGCGCTGAAGGCCTGGGGTGGGTAGCTTCGGGATACGCGGCGCCCGCAGACCGGCGGGAACCGGCAACGCGGCTCCGGCAAGCCCCGAGACGCGCTATGATGAGTCTCGCGAGCACCGGGGGAACGGGAGCACCGACGTGGCCACCACGCAACCCGTCGTCAAGTTCACCTACGAGGACTACCTCACCACGCCGGAGGACGAGCGCTACGAGCTGCTCGACGGTGATCTGATGGTGGTTGCCGCCCCGAATCTCAGGCACCAGAGGGTACTGCTGGAACTCGCGAGACGACTGGCCCGGTTCATCGAGGAGCGAGGATTGGGCGAGCTGTTCATCGCGCCCTGCGACGTTTACCTGTCCGAGACCAACGTGGTGCAGCCAGACCTGTTGTTCGTCTCCCGGGAGCGCGAGTATCTGCTGAACGACGGCGAGAAGGTGCGGGGCGCCCCCGACCTCGTGATCGAGATTCTGTCTCCGTCGTCGGCGGAGACCGACCGCGGGGCCAAGCGCGATCTCTACGGCGCATACGGCGTGACGGAGTACTGGCTGATCGACCCGATCGCCGAGACCGTCTCCATCCATCGGCAGCGCGGGGGCGTGCTGGCGGCCACCAGCACCTTCGGGCGGCAAGGAACTCTGCGCTCTCCGCTCCTCGCCGGCCTCGAACTCCAACTGGACGACATCTTCTCGTCTTGAGGACGAACGTCGCACCGGGCGGCAGCGCGAAAAGAAGGGCGCCCGCCCAACGTGCGCCAGGAGCAGCTCGGGGCTGCCCGGC
The DNA here is from genome assembly GCA_965207675.1 of Vicinamibacterales bacterium. GTDB lineage: Bacteria > Acidobacteriota > Vicinamibacteria > Vicinamibacterales > UBA8438 > JAJEEA01. Next base: position 176,603 of record CBDBMY010000007.1, on the reverse strand, counting down.
ACGTACACGGTGCTGAAGACCTCGTCGAAACCGCCAAGATGTCCGCCGACCGTGCCGTCGAACTCATGATTGCCAACGACCAACACCTTCCTGCCCGGCGCCACGCGCCCACGCCGACCGACCCGCGCGCCGCGGCCCGGCCTCAGAAGAGAGGCAGTTGACTGGAGGGCCCTACCGCCGTCGCCGACGGATCGAACGCCTCAATCGACCGACATGCATCCGCGAAATAGTCAACATCCATCTCGAACCCCACGGACGGGAGCCCCAGCACCTTGCATGCCAGCGCCGTGTGTCCGAGTCCCAGGAACGGATCGAGGACCCGTCTCACCCGTTCGACTCCATGCAGACGGATGCACATCATCGGTATCCGAACCGGGAACGTCGCGGGATGAGGCCGCTCCCGGTCGCGGCTCTGTATGGTCCGGTAAGGCACGAACCACGTGTTGCCGCGACACCGCAAGTCACCCCTCGCCGCCTCCCATCTGGTGACGTTCGACTTGTCCTGGTACTCGACGCCGATAGCCAGTCGATCCAGCTCCACGTCGCCGGTCTTCGTCAAGTGGAAGATGTACTCGTGGCAGTCGTTCACGTACCGCCTGCTGTTGATCGGCTTGTAGTGCCCCACGGCGAGATTGTGGCTGACGCCACTCGCTGCGCCGACGAGGTCGGCATCGATCGCGATCGACTTGAGCCAGTGGATGGTGTTCTGCAGCACGAAGCGATCCCGCAGGCGCTCGAGGACCTCGAACGGCCCCCAGGCTCTTCAGCCTGATCGTCATCGTGGCGGTGGTCAGCGCCATCCTGTCGACGGCCGACTCGATGCTGCTGAACCTCTCGTCCATGCTCGCAGGGACGTGCTGGGCACCACCCTGCTGCGCGGGGCCGACGAGGCGCACCTCACGCGGGCCGGCAAGCTCGTGTCGCGGGCCCTCGTCGCCGGACTCGTCGGCATCGCCCTGAACCCGCAGATCACCCTCTGGGGCCTCACCGAGCTCAAGATGGAGATCCTCGTCCCCCCCTCTTCATCCTCGGCGTGAGCTGGGACCGGCTCACCACGCGGGCGGTGCTGGCCGGCATGGTCACCGGCACCCTCGTCTATGCCGCTCTGCTCGCGGCCGGACACCCCGAGCCGTGGAACGTCCACACCGGGGTGGTCGCCCTGCTCGTCAACGTCGCCGTCTGTATCGTCGTGACCCGCCTCGCGCGCGGCCGGTAGGTCCCCTCTTTCAGATCCCCCCCGTCTGCGCCACCCGGCCCCGGAGCGGCGGAAGCGCCTCGGCGGCAGAGCGGCTCCCCGTTCGCGCGAGTTCGCAAGTCCTCGCCTGGGACGCCCTAGTAACCGGCACGGGGCTTGCCGGCGTCTTCACCGGCACCACTGTGCCGGCCTCCCCCTGCGGCCGCGGACGCCACAACACGTGGATCGCCCAATCCAGGTCCAGGCGCTCGCCGCGCCAGTCCGGCGTCAGGGTGTCGGGGTCGATCGAGACGCCCTCCCGTTCGAGCTGCGCCGTCACCGGCGCCAGCGGCGGGTCCATCCAGACGGGCGCGGCCGGCGCTTCCGGCAGGGGGCGGCCATCCGGCCGAATGAACTCCACGTCGCCGGAGGCATCAAGGGTGATGCGGAACCCTTCCTCGTGCACCGCCTGGTGATGCCGGCGACAGAGCAGCACCAAGTTGTCGAGCGCAGTCCGGCCGCCGTCGGCCCAGTGCTCCACGTGGTGGGCGTCGACACGAACGTTCCGGCATCCCGGGAACCGGCACTGACGGTCGCGTGCCCGCAGCGCACGTCGCAGGGCTGGTGAGATGGTCCGGGTCCGGCGACCGACATCCAGAATCTCGCCGGCCGGGCCGTGTAGCATCCTGACCATGGCCGCGTCGCAAGCCAACCGACGCGCCGTCTCCGTCGAGACGTGAATGCCACCCGCCTCGTCGAGCACCGTCTGACCGCAGCCGGTCGAGGCAGACACAGGCGTCCGAGGTGATGCCGGACAAGCCTGGGGCGCCCTGAGCGACCGCGCGTCGTGACCCGCACCCCGGGTTGCGTCCGCACGCACTCCGGGGTCACCGCCGGGCCGCTCCGATTCCGACGCCGCCGCTCCCGGCGTGCCCGCGGGAACGTCCGGGCTGCTCCCGCGCCGCTCCGGCTCCGCCGCGACCGGCGTCGACGTTCCCGCGGGAACGTCCGACGAGTCCGTCAGGGCGGCCGCGTCCACGTGCACCACCACCTGATAGCGGTCGCCCGCCGTCCCCCGGTCGAGCCCGCCCGCCAGCGCGCACTCCGCAATCACGCCCAACGCATCGGCCTGCCGCTGGGCCAGCGACGGCTCCGACGGCTCCGCCGCTTGCCCGGCGCAGGCGTCCGCGCCCGGGGCGCCTCCGGCATCCGTGCCCCCGTCCGCGCCCGGCGTGTCCTCGCCGCGCGCCTGGTCGCACGCCGCCTCCAGCGCCCGACGGACGACAGCACCCACCTCCGGCGACAGACGGCCCCGCACCACCACCATCCCGCCCTCGTCCACCCACGTCCGCAGCGACCGCGTCTCGTGCCGCCGCCGGTCCTCGGCCTGCTCCGCCTCGCGGTCAACGCACCGCCACGCCCGCACGATCTTCTCCACGTGGGCGGCGGTGCCCGACAGCGCCACGTTCAGCAGGTCGTCCTCCGTCTCGGCTGTCGCCACCCGCGTGACCGCCCGCATCTTCGAGTAGGAGACCTTGCCGCGCCGCATCGCGTCGCTCAGCTTCGGCAGGTCGGCCAGGGCGCGGGCCACCCGCACGTGCTCACGGGCCGCGCCCGGGGCGAGCCCGGTGCGCCACCCCAGCCACTCTGCGCACGAAACGCACGGAGCCCAGCCGTTGCGCTCGTCGAACCGGCGGATCAACTCCAGCAACTCCCACGTGGCCGCCTGGATCCGGGCCGAGAGCTCGGCGATGCGGTCCCCGAGCGCCACGACCTCGGCCTGGGGACCGTCAGGGCACCAGGGCCGAGGCGGGGGCGCGTCGCCCGAGGGCACGAACGAGTCCGCGGGATGCGGTGCAGTAAGAGGGGCAGCCGGTATCGTCTCAAGGTGCATACCCCATCATAACCCGCTGATTTTGAGGGGTTTGTACGCCCATCAGGGCGCCGAACAGGCCGCGATCCGACGGATTCGGCTCTCCCGGCCGCAGTCTTGCAACCTCCGGCCACTGAGCGCGTCAGAGGGGCATTCCTGGCCGCGTGCAGGAATCGCTCGAACCGGCCTCTCAGAAGTTGTCAAGGGAAAAATGCATGGTGGCGGAAGAAAAACCACGGCGCCGTGCTCTCTATGCTCAGAGCCATCGCCGTCGCCTGATCTCGACGCAACCGCACAGCGCCGTCAATGCATGTCATCGTCTGCCCCCACCCGAGGCTCCTCTCAACTTCTTCTCCTCCCGTCGGCGACGACGACGCGGCGGCTTCCGGAACACCAGGATCTTCTCGTCCTTCATGACGTTGTACAGGCCGAAGACGACCTTCCGGAGTTCGCGCTCCCGCTCCAGACCAGCGCCGACCGCCCAATCGCCCATCTCTTCCGTGGTCGTGTACTCGCTACGGTCGACAGTCGCATTGCCAATCACGAACGCGGCTTTCCCGCCCGGCTTCAGGACCCGCGCTACCTCGCGGAACATCTCCTGCATGTCCTCGTTGTAGAGCGCCAGCTTCTCCTTCGGGCCGCGACCACGGACCCCCGTCATCTCGCGCCGGAGCGCATCAGGACTCACCCTGAGCGCTTCCAGCGCATGGTCGTCGTTCTTCACGTAGTCCAAGGCAATTGAGTACGGCGGCGACGTGATGACGGCATCCATGGTCGCATCATGGACTTTCGCGCCACGCAGGTCTCGGGCGTCGCCGCAGATGACTGAGACGCGACCGGGCTCGATTTGAAACGTCCGCAACGCACAGGCGTGTGCCTCAACGGAATCCAGCATCGCCAACAGGTTCTCGCGTAGCCGTGCACGACCGTCCCGCTTCCGCCTCGACTCGTCGCTGAGGGCGATCATGCGGGCAGTCTCGACGAAATCGGAAACAATGGGATTGTCGTCCCGAGCGATGGAGGCATCGTGGGGATCAAGGGTATCGAGCCCCAGGAGTGCTTGCACCCGAGCCCGAATCTCCGCCACAGCTTCGACGGAACGCGTCTTCACCCGCGTAAGCAGTGCGCACAGTGGCGAAATGTCGACGCCAATGCAGTCGATCCCGAGAAGCGAGGCCTCCACGGCCGTAGTTCCGCTCCCAACATACGGATCCAGCACTCGCCATCCCGGTTGCGCTTCCACGATGTTCAGCAGCGCTCGAACCATCTGCGGATGGAACTTCCCACGATACGGGTAGATCCAGTGGGTGAGGTACTGATTGACCGAGCGTGTCCGGTTGAAGACCCCGCCCTGGTAGCTCGGCCGTATCAACTGATCGTAGACCGTCGGCTCGCCGTCGAGCTCGGCCACGTACGCTGCCCGACGCAGCACATCAGCCGCTGTGCCGTTGACATGCACACGGACGCGCCACGGATCGTCCTCATCGCGGTCCCAGCGCTCGCATCCGAGGGCTCGTGCCTCGATCCGCGCGAGTTGCTCCTCGTACAGAAACTGAAGATTGCGCGGCAACGTGAGGGTACTCATGAAGGCACCGTACCAAAGTTCGCCGCGAAGTACAAGCCTATCCTTCGCCCAGCTGCGATCCCCGACCCTTCGGCGACCTCGCGACTGTCATCGCCTGTCTACCGCAAGTGGCGCGAGAGCCGCTCGTTGCGCGCCGGCCTACATCATCGGTCCGTCTCGTAGATGACCTCGATATTCGCCTCCGCATCCTGCCGACGCAGCGCACGCGCGTTGGTGTTCGACTTCCGAGGAGAGAAGAACTCGTGCTTTGCGCGCCAGAGGACCCAGATGGCCCTGACCTCCGAGGGCGACCGATAGTTGATGACGATGTAGTTCTCCCCGTCGACCTGCTTGGACTGGTTGATGGTCAGCCCGCTGTCCTTGCAGATCTTCACCTCCCACGGCTGACCCGACCGCTGGAGGTCGACGTGCCCCGGCCCCTCGTCGAAGGTCTTGCAGTGCTGACGAATGGACTCCTCGATCTTCTCCGACAGATCCCGCGCCACGACGCCAGCGGACGGAGGCTTGAAGCCGTAGTGCCGGAAGAGGGGGACGATCTCCTCGTACAGCTTGTCGAGCTTGCGAAAGACGGACTGGACAGCCACCGTCAAGCCGGACTTCTCATCCTCCGACAGTGGTTGGCCAGCGCCTGTCGCTCGGCGACGGCTGGCCGGCTTCGGGTCAACGCGCTTCTTGTGAGCGCGGACGGATGTCGCACTCGGTTGCGCCATTCGCACTTCTTCGCCCCGTCCTCATCCGTGCCCCCCCGCCCGGGCCGACCGCCCCCCTACGACCTGAACATCCGCAGCAGCTTCGTCAGCGGGTCGTACAGCTTGTCGACCACGCGCTCCTTCAGCGGAATGATCGCGTTGTCGGTGATGGTGATCTCCTCGGGGCAGACCTTGGTGCAGCACTTGGTGATGTTGCAGTAGCCGACGCCGTGGTCGTCGGCGAGCTCGGTGGTGCGGTCGGCGGTGTCGAGGGGGTGCATCTCGAGGGCGGCGGAATAGACGAAGAAGCGGGGGCCGATGAACTCGCCGTGGAGCCGGTGGTCGCGCAGCACGTGGCAGACGTCCTGGCACAGGAAGCACTCGATGCACTTGCGGAACTCCTGCACCCGCTCGACGTCGTACTGCTCCATGCGCCACGTACCGTCCGCCGCATCCGGCTCGCGCGGGGCGAAGGGCTTGATAGCCTTCTTGACCTCGTAGTTCCACGACACGTCGGTGACGAGGTCGCGGACGGTGGGGAACGCCTGCATCGGCTCGATGGTCACCGGCTGCTCGAGGGGCAGGGAGTTGAGCCGGGTCATGCACATCAGCTTGGGGCTGCCGTTGACCTCGGCCGAGCACGAGCCGCACTTGCCCGCCTTGCAGTTCCAGCGCACGGCGAGGTCGTTGGCCTGCTCGGCCTGGATCTGGTGCACCGCGTCGAGGACGACCATGCCCTCGGACACCTCGGTGGTGTAGTCCTTGAACTCGCCGCCCTCCGAGTCGCCCCGCCAGATCCGGAATGTCGCGCTGCTCATCACGCTGTCTCCGCTGTGCGCGCCCCGTAAAACGCCCGGGCGCGCCCGCCGGCGTCGCCGCCGGCCTCGGTCTCCGCTCGGCACGCGCGGCACCGCACCGCGCCGCGCGCCGTCACTTGTTGTCTTCGATGATCTGCTGCAGGTCGGGCCGGATCTCGGAGATCGGCTCCTGCGTCACCTGCATCCCGCCTTCGTCGCCGCGCCGGATGACGGTGTTCAGCCGGCCCTGCCCGGGGTCCTTCTCGAGGTAATCCTCGCGGAAGTGGGCGCCGCGGCTCTCCTTGCGGAGGATCGCCGAGCGCGCGACCGCCTCCGACACCATCAGCAGGTTGCGCAGGTCGAGGGCGGTGTGCCATCCCGCGTTGTACTCGCGGTTGCCCTGCACGCCGACCCGGTCGGCGCGCGCGCGCAGCCCCTCGAAGGCATCGATGGCCTTCTGCATGTCGTCCTCGGTGCGCACGATGCCGACCTGCGACTGCATCATGTCCTGCAGGTCGTACTGCACCTGGTACGGCCCCTCGGCGTCGCCGCCGCCGCGCCCGAACGGGGCGAGGGCCTCGCGCGCCACCGCCTCCACCTGGTCCTGCGCGGGCTTCGCCGCGGCCTGCTCCTTCGCGAACTCGGCCGCGTACCGGCCCGCGCGCTGGCCGAAGACGAGGAGGTCGGAGAGCGAGTTGCCGCCGAGCCGGTTCGCGCCGTGCAGCCCCGCCGCGCACTCGCCGGCCGCGAACAGGCCCGGCACCGCCGACATCTGGCTGTCGGGGTCGACGCGCACGCCGCCCATCACGTAGTGGGTGGTGGGGCCGACCTCCATCGGCTCCTCGGTGATGTCGATGCCCGCGAGCTGCTTGAACTGGTGGTACATGCTCGGCAACTTCTTGCGGATGTGCTCGGCCCCGTTCGGCAACCGCTTCCTGATCCAGGCGATGTCGAGGAACACGCCGCCGTGGGGGCTGCCCCGGCCCTCCTTGACCTCGCGCACGATGCAGCGCGCCACGTGGTCGCGGGTCAGCAGCTCGGGAGGGCGGTTTGCCTTCTTGTCGCCCTGGGTGTAGCGCCAGCCCTCTTCCTCGTCGGTGGCGGTGGAGCTCCGGTACAGCTCGGGGATGTCCTCGAACATGAACCGCTTGCCGTCGCTGTTGCGCAGCACCCCGCCCTCGCCGCGCACCCCCTCGGTGACGAGGATGCCGCGGACGCTCGGCGGCCACACCATGCCGGTGGGATGGAACTGCACGAACTCCATGTCCATCAGCTCGGCCCCGGCCCGGTACGCGAGGGCGTGCCCGTCGCCGGTGTACTCCCAGCTGTTGCTCGTCACCTTGTAGGCGCGCCCGATGCCGCCGGTGGCGAGCACCACCGCGCGGGCCGTGAACACCTGGAAGCGGCCGCGCTCGCGCTCGTAGCCGAACGCGCCGACGACGCGATCGCCGTCCTTCAGCAGCTCGACGACGGTGCACTCCATGTGCACGTCGATGCCCTGATGGACGCCGTGGTCCTGCAGGGTCCGGATCATCTCGAGCCCGGTCCGGTCGCCGACGTGGGCGAGCCTCGGGTACTTGTGCCCCCCGAAGTTCCTCTGCAGGATGCGCCCGTCCCTGGTGCGGTCGAACACCGCCCCCCAGGCCTCGAGCTCGCGCGCCCGCGCCGGCGCCTCCCTGGCGTGCAGCTCCGCCATGCGCCAACTGTTCAGGTACTGGCCGCCGCGCATGGTGTCGGCGAAGTGCACCGTCCAGTCGTCGCGGTCGTCCACGTTGGCGAGAGACGCCGCCATGCCCCCCTCGGCCATGACCGTGTGCGCCTTGCCGAGGAGCGACTTGCAGACGAGCCCCACCGAGACCCCGGCCGCCGACGCCTCGATCGCGGCTCGCAGCCCCGCCCCGCCGGCCCCGATTACCAGCACGTCGTATTCGAAGGATTGGTATTCGTTGTCCATTCGGCAATCTTCATTCGGGGCGACCCGGCAGCGCCGGTCGACCCCAGCCCGCCAATCGTCGCCGAACGCGACCGCAAGGTCGCGCTGCGGCCTCCGCTTGGCGCCCAACCGACCCTCCAGGCGTCCGACGCCGTTCTGCGGCGCAGACTCCTGGTCCATCGCTCGCCGCCCCCCGTTCGGCCGCGACCGCCCCGCTCGGGGGAAGAACGGGCCGCGGGCGGCGGTCGCCCCTCGCCCGGGCAGCCGCGCCTTGCGCCGCCGCCCGCCCAACCCGACCCGACAGGATCCCGCCCACGGCGCAGGCTCCTACAGGAGTCGGAGATCCGTCACGAAGCCCATCGCGCACAGCCGGACGTAGATGTCGGAGAAGCCGACCCAGACCAGGCTCATCCAGGCGAAGAGCATGTGGCGGCGGTTGAGGCAGCTCACGCAGTCGTAGGTCGGCCGGCGGATCGCCAACCCGGCAATCCGGTCGCACCCGCCGCCGACGAGATGGCGCAACGAGTGGCACCCCAGCGTGTAGCCGCCGAGCAGGACGACGTTCGTCGCGAGGACGAGCGTCCCGACCCCGATGCCGAACGACACGGCCCCGGTCGCCGGGTCCTCGAACCACAGGGCGTTCCAGACGTCGAGGCTGAGGAACACCAGGAGCGCCAGAGCGAAGATGAGGAAGTAGCGGTGCAGGTTCTGCACGATCAGCGGGAACGAGTTCTCGCCCCAGTAGCTCGATCGCGGCTCGCCCACGCTGCACGACGGCGGGTCGTGCCAGAACGCCTTGTAGTAGGCGCCGCGATAGTAGTAGCAGGTCAGCCGGAAGCCGACCGGCGCCCACAGAATCAGGAACGCCGGCGAGAAAGGCACCGGATTCGGCCACCAGTCCGGCCTCGGCCCCAGGAAGCTGTGCGGCGAGTCTCCGAAGATCTCGGGCGAATAGAACGGGGAGAGGTACGGCCCGAAGTGGTAGTGGTCGCCCTGGAACGCCGCCCACGTGGAATACACGATGAACGTCGTGAACGCGAGGAAGACGCCGAGCGGCTGCGTCAGCCAGGCGTCGAGCCGCCGGGTCTCCGCCCACCGGCGGACCGGGGTCGCAAAGTGAACCTGTTCCATCCTGTCTCGCTCCGCAACGAACGCAAACGACATGGTGCGCCCGGCCTCGGCGGACCGGGCAACCGGGGGAGATGCCGCGCGCACGGCGGGGGCATCGTGCCCTCGCGCCGCCGAGAGATTATCATTTCTGCCGCGCGGCCCGAAACCGCCGGCCGGCCCGACAACCGCCTCCGGCGCCCCGGCCCCCGCTCACGCCGCGACGAACCGGGCGGGAGAGACCGCGGCGAGCAGGGGGTCCTCCCGGCCGTCGAGCACCAGGTCCGCGACGAGGCGGGCGGTCAGGGGCGCCAGCAGCACCCCGTTCCGGTAGTGGCCCGTCGCGTACACGAGCCCCGGCGCCGTCGCCGAGCGTCCCACCACCGGCAGGTCGTCCGGGGTGCCGGGGCGCAGACCCACCCGCACCGCCTCGAACCCGGCGTTGCGGGCCTCGGGAAGCACGCCGGAGACCGCCTCGATGAGGGTCGCCACCCCCGCGACGGTGGCGCGCTCGTCGAAACCCGCCTCCTCGACCGTCGCCCCCACCAGCATCGACCCGTCGGGCCAGGGCACCAGGTAGCAGCTCGGGGCCCAGACGACCCGGGCCGGCGGGCGCCCGGACCACGCAAGCTGCAGCAATTGGCCACGCACCGGCCGCACCGGCAGCGCCCCGTCGTCGCCGCCGGCGCCGCCCGACCAGCTTCCCGCCGCAAGCACGACCGCGTCGCCGGTCAATGTTCCTGCCGCCGTCTCGACGGCCATCGCGCCATCCGAGCTCGCCTGCACGCGGCGCGCGGGCCGGTCGGTCAGAAACGAAACGCCGTGCCGGGCCGCCCCGCCCTCCCGGAGCGCCTCCATGAGCGTCGCGACCCCGACGAATCCGTGCGACGGAACCAGCAGGGCCCCGGCCACCGCCGCCCCCAGGGAGGGCTCCGCCGCCCGCGCCTCGCGCGCCGTCAGCAGGCGGCATTCGACCCCCGCCGCGGCCAGGGTGCATCCGGTCCGCTCCAGCCGGTTCAACGAGGCCTCGTCGGTGACCACCTCGAGCGTTCCGGTCCGCTCGTAGAGCACCTCCCGGCCGCTGTCGGCGACGGCTCGGGCCACGAAGTCGCCCCACAGCCCGAGGCCCTCCGCGCACAGGGTGCGGAGGGGACCCGGCCGATCCGCCTCGGTGTACGGGGCCAGGATGCCGGCCGACGCCTGCGTCGCCCCGCCCCCGACGTCCCGGCTCTCGAGCACCCGCACCGACGCACCGCGCCGGCCGAGCTCGCAGGCGACGGCGCAGCCGATGATGCCGGCCCCGATCACGATGACGTCCAGTCGCTCACCCGCGGGCACGCTTCCAGTCTCCCACACTGTCCCCTCCCGCCGCCGACTGTCACCCGCCGATGACGCTCCCACGGCCGGGAAACCGCCCGCCGGACCGATACAGTGGGCAGGGAATCACAGGCGCCGCTTCGGGAGCGGCGATTCCGTGCGAGCGGGCACGACAATTGCTTTATCATGCGCGTAGTGAGAGAAAGGACGTACCCCCGATGACGAAACCGATAGTCGTGGTAGCCGGCGTCGCCATCGCCGCCGTCGCGGCGGCGGGGGTCGGTTCCTACCTCGCCGTGCGGCATGCCATCGGGCTCGCGCCCCCGTCCACGGCCACCGAACCCGCGGTCGCTCTCGCCGGGCCGTCTCCCGTCGTGGAAACGCCGCCGGCCGCGAACGCCGCGGCCGAGACCGTGATCGAGGCCGAACCGGCGGCGGTCGAGCCGGCGGCGGCGCCGCCCGAGGAACCGCGGCCCGCGCCCCGGCGCGCGGCGACCTCCCCCGCGCCCCGGCCCGAGCCTCCGGCCCCGCGGCCCTCCCCCGCGGCCGCCTCGACGGCCCGCCGGGCGCCCGCTGCCGCCGCCAGACCGGCCGCCCCCGATCCACGCCCCCGGTCGCGCCCGACGCCCCCGCCGGCGACGCGCGCGGAGCCCGGGCCGGCACCGGAACCCGAACCGGCACCGGGGCCCGAACCGGTCACGAACGCGACGCCGGAGCCGAGTCGCGGTGCCGGCGACCGCGGCGGCGTTGCGGGTGACCCGCCGCCCGGTCCGACCGGCGACCTCCCCGTCGTCGAGGGATGGGTCCGGGCCGACGGGGCGGCCCCCGCGCCGGGCCCGGGACGGGGCCCGGAGCCCGCCGCCCCGCCGCGGGTCGAGCCGCGGCGCCCGCCGCTGGCCGGCACGAGCCTCCTCGCCCCCCGGAGCGCCAGCCCCGACGTCGCCGCAGATCGCTGGCCGGCGTTCGACGAGCTGGAGGTCGCGGCCGACTCGGTGATCGGGATCCAGCTCGACTCCGCCGTCTCCACCCGCAACGCGAGGCTCGAGGACCCGGTCGAGGCCCGCGTCATCCGGGACGTGCAGGTCGGCGACAGGGTGGCGATTCCCTCGGGCGCGCGGCTGCGGGGCTCGGTGGTCCTCGTCGAGGCCGGCGGCCGGCTCCGCTCGGCGTCCCGGCTCGGGGTGCGGTTCCACACCCTGCTGATGGACGACGGCGCCGAGGTCAGGCTGTCCACCGAGACCATCTACCGCGAGGGCAAGTCTCCGGGGGGCGACAGCGTCGCCAAGATCGGCGGGGCGGCGGTCGCAGGCTCCATTCTCGGCGCCATCTTCGGGGGTGAGCGCGGCGCCGCCATCGGGGGCTCGATCGGCGCCGCGGGGGGCACCGCCGCCGCCCTGAACGGAGAAGCGGAGCCGGCGGTGCTGCCCGCGGGATCGAGGCTGACGGTGCGCCTGTCGCGCCCGGCAACCGTCATGGCGCCGCGGTAGGGGCGACCACGCGATCTCGGGAGGGGGGGGTTCTTCCCGAAGTCTGCCTCCGACGCGTCCCGGCCCGCGGTCGCGGCGCGAGTTCCGCCGGCGATGGACTCCGGCAGGTCAGGCGCCCGGCCGCCTTCGACCCGCCCGTTCCGCCGGCCTGCCGGTGATATAGTTTCCCAAGTGGACGATGAGATCACCCAGGCCGTGCTGTCCCGGGAGGAGGTCGCGCGGTACCTCCGCGGCGGCACGAGGCTGAGTCCCCACGAGGCGCAGGAGCGGATTGCCGCCTACCTCAAGGAGCTCAGGACGACCCAGCGATACCAGGTGTATCGCGCCCTGAAGCACCCCCTGTACCCGATTCTCCGCAAGATACAGCCGCGCGCCGAGCACGTCGAGCGGGCACAGGCCGCCGCCCGGTCGCACCGCATCGTCTACGCCTCGAACCACAAGAGCCACATGGACTACCTCGTCGAGCTCGTCGTGCTCGACGACCACGGTATCCGCCCCCCCGTGATCACCGCCGGCATCAACCTGTTCAACGGGGCCATGGGGCTGCTGAACCGCTACGTCACCGGCGCCGTCCCCATCCGCCGGAACTCCCGCGACCCCGCCTACCTCGCGACGCTGCGGGCGTACGTCGCGGAGCTCGTGCACCGGCACGACCTGTTCCTCTACCCGGAGGGCGGTCGCAGCTACAACGGCGAGTTCAAGGCGCTGAAGACGGGGCTGCTGCAGGCGGTCCTTCAGGCCCGGCGCCCGGACGTGGTGATCGTGCCGGTGGGGATCGCCTACGACCTCGTGCTCGAGGACCAGACGCTGGCCCGCCAGCGGGTCAAGCGGCGCCAGCGCCTCTTCACGACGGAAGTGGCCGAGATGGTGAACTTCGCGGTGGGCTACCGGACGCGCGCGTTCGTCACCTTCGGGCAGCCCATCCCCCTGGCCGCCGTCGACCCCGACTCGCGCCGCGATCTCGTGGCCCTGACCCGCCGCACCCGCGACGCCGTCGGCCGGCTCTACAAGGTGCTGCCGACCGCCCTCGTGGCCGCCGCCCTGCGGCCGTCCACGCGCCGGCGCGACCTCGAGGACCGCATCGACCAGCTCCTCGACGCCCTCCGCCACGTGCCCGCCAACCTCGCCGTGGAGTGCGGCCGCGACGCCGTCGACGAGGCCACCGAGCCCCTCGTCACCCGGGGCGTCATCGCCGTCGACGGCGACCGCTACCGCGTCCGCAACCGCCACATCCTCCGCTACTACGCGCGCACCCTCGACCACCTGCTGCACGACCGCGGCGGCTCCCGGCTGACGCACTGACCGCGTCGCGGAACGCGGCGGATCGGCGCACGGACGGTTGGCGACGGCCTGCCCGGCCCCGCCGAGGGCCCGGAACACCGACGCCGGGGGCGACGCGGCGGGAGCTTGAACCGATCATCATGTCCATCTATGATGTCCATTATGGACATGTGGCGTATCGCCGAAGCAAAGCAGCAGTTCTCTGAGGTCGTCCGTCGAGCCGGCGACGCGCCGCAGAAGATCTACCGGCGCGACCGGCTCGTGGCGGCTGTCGTGAGTCCCGACGTGCTCGCGACGCTCGAGGCGGTCAGCCGGCAACAGTCGCCTCCGACCCTTGCCGACGCGTTCTCCGACATCCGATCGGCCTGCCTGGAGGAGCGGTACGAGCTGGAGTTGCCCGAACGCCGGGACCGAGAGGCGTGGGTGGGGGACGATTCGTGATCCTGCTCGATACGAACGTCCTCGCCGAATTGTGCCGCCAGCGCCCGGACCCCGCCGTCGAGCGCTGGGCGGGCCGTGCGCTCCCCCCGTTCGGGCTCAGCGTGGTGACCGTCGAGGAGGTTCACTTCGGACTGGCCTGGAAGCCGAATGCGCGCATCGAAGCGTTGGTCGACCGGTTCCTGGCGGAGCGATGCGAGGTCTTCCCGGTCACGACGCCCGTAGCCCGGCGCGCCGGTGCGCTGCGCGGCCAGTTCCGCCGGACGGGTCGGACGAGGACCCAGGCCGACATGCTCATCGCCGCCACCGCGCAGGTCCATCAGCTTCCGGTGGCCACGCGGAACGTGCGCGACTTCGAGGGCTGCGGCATCGCGCTCCTCAACCCGTTCGAGTCGTCGGACTTGACATGACGCCGCTCGGATCCTCGGGTGCGGTCAGCAGAAATCGCGTGCGAGGTCGACGAGGACGTCGCGGCACGCGAGCACGGAATCGATCTCGACGTACTCCTCGCGGCTGTGCAGGCCCGCCCCGCGGGGCCCGAACAGCACCGCCGGGGTTCCCGTCGCGGCGAGGATCGCCGCATCGGTCCAGAACGACATGCCGGTCGGCTCGGCGGCCTCGCCCCGCCGCTCCAGCACCCGGGCCAGCGCCCGGCACAGGGGGTGGCCGGCGGGCAGCTCGTGCGGGGGGCGCGTGAACATCGGGCGGGCCGAGCCCTCGAACTCGGGGTCGTCCCGCGCCAGCGCGTCGAGGATGCCCCGCGCCTCGGCGAGGCCGGCGTCCGGCGCCTCGCCCAGCAGGGTCCGGCGCTCGAACGTCAGCCGGCACCGGTCGGGGTAGACGCTGAGCTCGCGCCCCCCTTCGATGGTCGAGGCGTGGAGCGACGCCGGGCCCAACAGGGGGTGCGCCGGCCCCGCCGCGAGGCCCGCGTCGACCGCCGCGAGGCGGGCGAGGAACCGGCCCATCCGGAGGATCGCGTCGCGTCCGTCGGCGGGGCGGCTCCCGTGGGCGGCGCGGCCGCGGGTCTCCACCTCGACCCACTCGAACCCCTTGTGGCACGTCGCCATGCGCAGGTCCGTCGGCTCCGTCACCACCGCCCCGTCGGCCGCGTGGTCGCGCACGAGGGCGTCGGCGCCCAGGCTCGCGTGCTCCTCGTCGGCGACGGCCGCGACCACCAGCCGGCCCGACGGCAGCCCGCCGCGGAGAGCGAGCCGGGCCGCCGCGTCGATCATCGCGGCGACGCCGCTCTTCATGTCCTGGGCGCCGCGGCCGTAGAGGCGCCCCTCACGCACGACCGGCGTGAACGGATCGCGCATCCCCTCGACCCCGACGGTGTCGAGGTGCCCGCACAGCATCAGGGTGCGTCCCGGCGCGGGGCCCTCCACCACGCCGACGACGTTGGGCCGGCCGGGGGCGGCGTCGGTCACGGCCACGTCCAGCCCCGCCCGCCGCATCACCGCGGCCACGTGCCCGGCGACAGCCGCCTCGCCGGCGCCGCCCGGCGCCAGCGCCGGGTTGACGGAGTCGATGGCCACCAGGTCGCGCAGCAGCGCCAGGACCGGGTCGTTCACGGCGTCCTGCCGGAATCGGCGGCGTCGGCCGCCAGGAGCCCGAGCCGCAGGATGCGGAAGGGTACGCGAGCGCGGCCGGACCCCCGGCGCGTTCGACGGCCCACGGGACGCACGCTTCCGCCGCGGGCTCCTGGCCCGACCGTCGCCCGACGGCTCCGCCTGGCGCCCGACCGACCCAGCGGCAGCCCACGCCGTTCCACGGCGCCGGCTCCTACCGCAGCCATTCCACGAGCCCCAGGGTCAGCCACGGCACATAAGTGATGATGAGCACCCCCACCCCCAGGATGAGCAGCAGCGGCAGCGAGGCGCGGTAGACCTCGAGCAGGGGGCGATCGAACCGGTACGAGGCGAGGAACAGGTTCAGCCCCACCGGCGGCGTCAGGAACCCGAGCTCGAGGTTCGCGATGAAGATGATGCCGAGGTGCAGCAGGTCGACGTCGAACTGCTCGGCCACCGGCACCACCAGCGGCACCACCACGAAGATGGCCGAGAAGATGTCCATCAGGCAGCCGACCAGCAGCAGGAACACGTTCAGGGCGAGCAGGAAGACGAGCCGCGACCCGATGTGCTCGTCGGCCCACTCGACGATCAGGTACGGCACCTCGGCGTCGTTGAGGTAGGCGGTGAAGCCGACCGCGACCCCGAGGATGATCAGCACCCCGCCCACGAGCACCACGCACTCGCTGAACGCCGTGTAGAGCCCGCGGCCCAGCGTGAAGTCGCGGTGAATCAGCCCCTGGACGACGGCGGCGTAGAGCGCGGTGAAGGCGGCGGTCTCGACGAGGGTGGCGAAGCCGCTGAAGAGCACCCCGAGGACCACGAAGGGGATGGTCAGCTCCCACTTCGCGTTCCAGAGCGCGGCCCGCAGCTCGGGCCACCCGAAGTCGTGCCGGCCGGCCCCGGTGACCATGCCCTCGCGCATGCCCCAGGCCGCGGTCAGCCCGACCAGCAGCAGCCCGGGCAGGATGCCCGCCACGAACAGGTCGTTCGGCGCGACCTGCGCGACGATCGCGTACAGGATGAGGGGCATCGCCGGGGGGAAGAGCAGGCCCAGCGACCCCGACGCGGTGAGCAGGCCCAGCGAGAACCGGTCCCGGTAGCCGTCCTTGAGGAGGGCCGGGAACAGCAGGCCGCCGAGGGCGAGGATGGTGACCCCCGAGCCCCCGGTGAACACCGTGAAGAACGCGCACAGGAGGACGCAGACGATGGCGGTGCCGCCGGGAATCCACCCCACCCCGGCCCGGAACACCCGCAGCAGCCGCTCCGACGCCTTCCCCTGGGCGAGGATGAACCCGGCCAGGGTGAACAGCGGGATCGCCGGCAGGTGCGGCTGCACCGCGAGCGAGTAGGTCTCGATGGTGACGAGCACCGGGAGGTCGCCGTCGCCCAGGTAGAGCAGCACCGCGGCCCCGCCGAGCACCGTGAAGATCGGCGCCCCGAGCACCGCCGCCGCGAGCACCAGCGAGATCAGGGGCCAGCGCGGCAGGTCGGCGAGGATGCCCTCGGAGAGGCCGAACCAGAGCCCGACGACGATGCCGAGCCCCGCCGCCGCCCGCCCCGTCCAGGCCGGCGACGCCCGCCAGGCGAGCCGCGCCGCGATGACCGCGAACGAGACGGGCAGGACGAGCTGCGCGACCCACACCGGCACCCCCGCCGCGATGATGGTGCCGTCCTCGCGGTCGAGGAGCATGAGGTCCCACGCTCCCGCCGCGAGCATCATCGACACCGCGGCGCCGACGCCGGCCGCGAACACCCGCGTGGCGTCGCGGGCCCGCCCCTCGGGGATGAACGTCGCCGTCGCGAGGGCGATCAGCTTGCCGTCGCGCGCGGCGAGGGCGGCCCCGAGAAAGCCGACCCAGAGCGTGAAGTGCTGGACGAACTGTATCGACCCGGGAATGCCGCCGGCCACGAGCGGCCGGACCACAATCTCGGCCAGCGGCAGCACCACCATCGCGGCCAGCGCGAGGTTGGCCACGGCCTGCTCGGCCCCGCCGAGGGCCCGGACCATCGGCGCCGGGAGCGAGGCGGTGGGGGCGCGGTCACCAGCCATGAGGATCGCAGTCCCGGGACGCCGTCAGCGGCCGGCCCGGAAGCCGTCCCGCGCCTCGATGGCCATGTCGTAGACGTCCGCGGGAATCAGGTCGCCCCGCCACGACGCGGTCATCTCGGCCGCGACGGCCCGGAACGCCGCCTTCCCGGCGTCGTCGATCTCGACCACGTTGAGGCCGCGCCGCTTCATCTCCTCGATGGACTCGCGCTCCTGCGCGGCCACGTCGAGCAGCAACTGCTCCTCGAGCCGCTTCGCCGACGCCAGCAGCACTTGCCGGTCCCCGGGGTCGATGCGGCTCCAGGTGCGCTCCGCCATCACCGTGATGCCCAGCACCGGGGCGAGGGGCACGTCGAGCATGAACGGGGTCTGGTCGAACCACTGGAACAGCAGGGCCACGTAGGGCGGGCTGGGGTGAGCGTTGATGAGGCCTGTGTTCAGGCCGAGGAGCACGTCGGTGACGGCGAGGGGCTGGGGATCGAACCCGTTCTCCTTGTACCACTGCAGCATCCGGTCGTCGCCGGCCGCCGTGAACACCTTCGTCCGCCGGAGGTCGTCGAGGTTCTCGACCCGGCTCTCGGTGAAGAAGTGGGCCCAGCCCGCGTGGCCCCAGTTCAGCAGGACCATCCCCTCGTCGGCGAGAATGCGCTCGAAGGTCGGGGTCAGCGCCTCGACCACGTGCATCACCTCTTCGTCCGACTCGAAGAAGAACGGGATGTTCAGGACGCTGAACGCCTCGTGGATGTCTCCGGGCAGCCCGAAGACGGCGGCCTGGGGCCGGCCCCGCCTCAGGCGCCGGGCCAGCGCCGCCTCGTCGCGGAACGCCCCGCTCTGCACGCGCAGCTGCACGCGGCCGTCGGTCTCGTCGCGCCACTCGACCGCCATCTCCTTCAGGGAGCGGTCCCAGATGGAGTTGGCGGGCAGGATCGACCCGAGCTGGATGCGGGTCCCGCGCTGGGCCAGCAGCATCGCCGGCGCCGCCAGCAGCGCCGCCAGGACCGCGGTGACGACCAGGGATCGTGATTTCATCGAACGGTTCTCCTTCCGCGCGGACAGCACCGCCTGAGGCCGCCCTGCCCGCCCAACCAAGTCCTGAAGGAGTCCGCGCCGTTCCACGGCCCGGACCCCTGGCCCGCCAATCGTCGCCCGCGGCTCCCGCTTGGCGCCCAACCAAGTCCTGAAGGAGTCCGCGCCGTTCCACGGCCCGGACCCCTGGCCCGCCAATCGTCGCCCACGGCTCCCGCTTGGCGCCCAACCAAACCCTGCAGAAGTCCGCGCCGTTCCACGGCCCGGGCTTCTACTCGAAGAACAGGTCGTCGACGCGGTCGAGCAGCAGCCGCGCCCGCTTCTGGTTCACCACGTTCAGCAGCCGCAGGCTGGTGTCCTCGTCCGAGTCGATGGCCAGGGCCCGGTTCAGCAGGTCCTCGAACCCGGCCCGGTCCTCCTCCGGCACCGAGACGCCGAGGGCGAGGGTCACGTACGGCCCCGCGTCGAGCCCGTCCGACAGCTCGACCGCCCGCTCGAAGTGCTCGCGCGCCCGCTCCGGCGAGCCGCCGAGCTGCGCCGGCAGCGACTCGAGGGTGATGAGGGCGGCGTGAATCGAGCCCCGCCCGTAGTCCTCGTCGAGCTCGAGGGCCCGGTCGAGAAGCGCCCGCACCACCGGCAGGTCGGCAATGAGATCGGGCTGGTCGAGGGCGTTCGAGATCGCGAGCCCCCAGGCCGCGCTCAGGTAGAACAGGACCTCGACATCCTCGGCCTCGGCGTCGTCCAGGGCCGCCGCGGGGTCCTCCCGCAGGTCGTCCCCGATACCCGCGTACTTCAGCTCGAGGCTGCGCAGGCAGTAGTCGCGGGCGCGCACGTAGAGTCTCCACGTACGGTCGCGCAGCTCGATCTCGCGGTCGTACTCGCCGTCCCAGCTCGCGACGTCGGCGTCGACCTGCAGGAACGCGCTGCCGTAGAGGGTGAACGCGGAGCAGGCGGAGACGAGCGCCTCGTTCTGCTCCGGCTCCGCCAGGATGATCGACTCGAGGGTCTTGAGCAGGAACGGCAGCGACTCCCGAACCAGTTCGGGGTCCTCCTCGGACAGGTACGCGGCCGGGTCGGCGAGCACCGGCACCACCGCGTTGACCGCCATCGTCCGCAACGAGCACCCCGACGACGCGAGCAGCGTCGAGGCAAGGAGGACCGCGACGGCGGGGGCGCCGCCACGCGGCTTCGACGGGTGGCGGCGTGGGTTCGGTGAGCGATGCATGCGTACGATGGCGCGCCCGCCGTTGGCGGCGCGGGCGAAAGTGCAACCTGTAATGATATCAGTATGGAGAACACCCGGGTTCTTCGAGATCGCGCCAAGACCGCCATCGAGCCTCCCCGGTCGGTTCCACCGATCGAGCACCGCCCGCCCGCGGCATCGTCGTCATGGCGTCATCATCTCCTTTCTACCGGGAATGCGTGAACCGGCCCGGGACCGGCTCGGAGCACCGGTGTCCGGGAACGTGCGCCGTGGAACGGCGCCGCCTCCCGCACGGAGGCGCCGACCCCCTGGAGGGTCGGCTCGGCCCCGGGGGGAACCGCTGGCGATGATTGGCGAACCAGGTCCGGAGAAGCCCGAACGCGATCGCATCGAACCCGTGCGGCGGTCCGCGCGGGTCGCCCTGCTGCTCGTCGCCGTCCACGGCCTCGGGGCCGTCGCGCCGGCCGGCGCGCAGGACGAGGCGGCGACGGCCCCCGGCTGGACCAACGAGACCGAGCTGAGCCTCGCCCTCACCGGCGGCAACTCGACGGCCCGGACGTTCGGGTTCGGCGACACCGTCCGCCGCGTCCGCGAAGGGTCGCGGCTCCAGATCCGGGTGAGCGGCATCCGCTCGGGCACGGCGGACGACCGGTTCCTCCTCGTGAGCCCGGGCCTGCGCTTCCCCATCGCCGGCGCCCCGGAGGATCCCGAGACGCACCTCGTCCGGCCCCGCGCGGCCGCCGAGGTCGAGAACTACCTGGCCTCGGGACGCTACGAGATGGACGTCAGCGAGCGGTTCTTCTGGAACGCCGGCGGCGGCTGGGACCGCAACAGCGACGCCGGCATCCTCAACCGCTACACCGCGTTCGCGGGCGTGGGCAACGTCTGGAGCGACAACGACACCGTGCGCTTCTCCACCAGCTACGCGGCCAGCTACACCAACCGGGCGGAGGAGACCGCGGACCCCGGCAAGGACTCCCGGTTCGCCGGCGCCCGCCTCGGCTGGAGCTACCGCCACCGGTTCAGCGCGTCGACGGTGTACGAGAACGAGCTCACCGCCAACGTCAACCTGAGCGCCGCCTCCGACTACTCGTTCAACATGACCCACGCCCTGAGCGCGGCCCTCGGCACTCACCTCGCCCTCCGGGTCGGCCTGCAGTGGCTGTACGAGCACGAGCCCGCCCCCGAGGACGTGGCGGTCGTCGCCCGCGTCGAGGTCGTCGACCCCGACGGCGTGCCAGGCAGCGGCGACGAGCTCTTCGAGACGGTGACGGACGGCGGCGCCGCCGTCGCCCTCGGCACGAGCCGGATCCGCAAGGACCGCCTCGACACCATCTTCCGGACCGCCCTGGTCATCAGCTTCTGACGGCGCAGGGCGTCCCGCCCGCGGCGATGCCCACGTCGCCGAGGGCGAGGGCGCACCCTGCGCCGGCATCGGCCGGGCCGGCCTGGCCCGAGCCCGCAACCGCGACCGCCCCCGAACGGGGCGCCTCCGCCGGCGCCGCGGCAACCGGGGCGAAGGCGAGCGTGACGGCGAGCCCGACTCCCAGGACGACCGAACGCACGCGTGGGGCAGGCGCGGCGCGAAGCACGGTGACTACCGCTCCATGTCCTCCGCTTCCAGAAGGGCCGACGCCTTGTCGATGTTGTGGCGGGAGAAACCTCCACCGGCTCCGAAAGTGATCAGCTCGAACGGCTCTTCCCCGGCCGCCGAGACCGGGGTGCGGATCGACAACCGTACCGCCCGCTCGATGAGCCGGCTGACCGGGGCGCCCGACTCCGCAGCCTGCCGCTTCAGTTGCCCGAGCAGTCGCTCGTCGAGGGTGATCGTCGTACGCATGATGCATGATCATACTCACCTGCATCACCGCATCGTCGTGACCGCGCGCGACACGCCCGAGCGTCCCGGACCGTGTCCGGACCGGCGGGCGCCGGCCTGTATCATTGGCCCATGATGGCGGGGTGCCCCCGCCCCCGACCCACGGAGGCAGATGATGGCGACGGCGACGCGCACTTCCCCTCGATCGGTCCAATCCACCGGACTCGCGACGCCGCGATCGACTCTGGCCGCGGTGCTGCTCAGCCTGCTCCCGGTGAGCTTCGGGGCCGCCGCGGTCACGCAGCCACCGGTCGCGCCCGGCATGGTGCAGGTGGCCGTCTCGGTCGAGTTGACGTGCCCCTCGTGCGCCCTGGGACTGGAACGGCGGCTCGGCCGGCTGGACCACGTCACCGGCGTCGAGGTCCAACCCGACGACGGGCGCATCGTCCTGACCGTCGAGCCCGGCCGCCGCGTGGTTCTCGCGGCGGTGTGGGACACCGTGCGCAACGCCGGCTTCATCCCCGACGGCGTGGCCGTCACCGCCGTCGGACATGTCACCAGCGCGAACGGCGCGCCCGCCCTCGCGCTCTCGTCCGACTTCGCGCTTCCGCTCGCCCCGGCCGGGGCGGCGGCCCTGGAAGCCGGGGCCGGCGACGGGCTGGTGCAGGTGAGCGGACACTGGAACGCCCCGCCCGACGGCTCCGGGCGGCTGCGGGTCGAGTCCTTCGAGGTCCTTCGGACGGCTGCGCCCTAGAACGGCGCGAGCACATGCCCGATCGGACCGCGGGGGCCGACGGTCGGAACACCTGGGCAACAGGAGGGCGAATCACATGGATGCGGACCGACTGGCAACGGCAGGACCACGGGCCTGGGTGGTGTGGCTGCGGACGATCCTCGGCGCCGTCGCCGCCAATCTCGTCGTGCGGGCGGCGGGGCTCGCGGCCTTCGACGTGCCGCCCGAGTTCGAGCCCCTGGCGACGGCGGGGCCGACGGTGTTCCTGACCGTCGTCGGCGTCGCGGCCGGGCTGGGGGTCGCGGTCGCCGTCGGCCGGCTGTCCGCGCGCCCGGTCCCGTTGTTCCGGCGGATCGTCGTCGCCGCCCTGCTGCTCTCGCTGCTGCCCGATCTCTGGATGCTCACCGAGGGCGGCGCCGAGGCGTTCCCCGGCGCCAGGGTTCCGGCCGTGGTCATCCTGATGGTGCAGCACGTCGCCGCCGCGGCGGTGGTTCTGTGGAGCGTGACGGGGCCGCCCGGGCAGGGCTCGTGGTGAGCGGGGCCTCGGAGTCGCCCAGGGTTTCCCCGCCAGGGTTCCCCGCCCGGCCGCCCGTGGTGCATTCCCGCGTTTGCACCTGCGTGGAGGGCGCCGCCGCGCACGCGGCGCCCGCATGACGAGGCCCGGAAGCAGACGGTGGCCGGCCAGCACGGCAGGCGCGAGAAGCACATGGAACCCGTGACCAGGCAGGCCGGGCCGGACGACGCGGCGGCGGTCGCGGCGGTGCTCAACTCGGTGATCCTGGAAGGGAAGCACACGGCGCTGACCCGCTCCTTCACCGTGGAAGAAGAACGGGCCTTCATCGCCGGTCTGTGCGACCGCAGCGCCCTGTTCGTCGCCGAGGTGGACGGCGAGATCGCCGGCATCCAGAGCATCGAGCCGGACGCGGCGGCGCGCTACACCGACTCGATGCGGCACGTGGCGACCGTCGGCACCTGGATGCGGGCGGATTCCCGCGGACGCGGCATCGGGCCGCGGCTCGCCGAGGCGTGCCTGGCTTTCGCCCGGGCACAGGGCTACGGGAAGATCGCCATTCAGGTCCTCGCCGACAACCGGCGGGCGCTGCGCTTCTACGGTCGCCTCGGCTTCGAGAGGGTCGGCACGGCCAGGAGACACGTGAGGCTCAAGGGCGAATTCCGCGACGTGTGCTACCTGGAGAAACTCCTCTGACGCGCAACCGCACGCGCCGCCAAAAGGCAGATTCCACGACGTGCGCCATCTCGACAGGCCCCTCTGACCGGCGCGCGGCCCATGCGCGGCGGTCGCGGCCCGGGGGAACAGGACTTGGGTTTCTATCTCAGGAAGTCGTTTCGCGCCGGGCCGATCCGGTTCAACCTCTCGAAGAGCGGCATCGGCGCATCGCTCGGCGTGACCGGGGCCCGCGTCGGCCTGTCGTCGCAAGGGCGCGCCTACGTGCACGGGGGGCGCGGCGGCGTCTACTACCGGAAGACGCTCGGAGGCGGCCGGCGACGGCAGGGCGACCCGGCCGGCGTTGACGGTCCCTCCACGCCCGAGCTCGTTGCACCGGCGACGGCCGCGCCGATCCGGACGTCACCGGCGGCCCGGGGCCCCGCCATCGAGCTCAACGAGGACACCGGCGCCACCTACGGCGCGCTTCGGGAGCAGCAGCAGCAGGCGGCCGAGGCCATGGCCGCGCCGGTCCGGGAAGCGCCGCCGAGCTACGGCTGGCTCGCCCTCGCCGCGGTCGGGGCCGGCCTGCTGCTGCCGTCGCCCCTCCCCGCGGCGGTCGCGGCCGCGGTCTTCGCCGCCCTCGTCGCCCTCGGCGTGCGGCGCGGGAGGAGGAGGGCGGCCGGCGACGCGTACGGCCGCCTGTTCGATGCCCGCGTCGCCACCGCCGATCCGATCACCGACGGCGAGAGGGACGCCATCGTCGCGGCGCACCGGGACCCGCGGCTCACCCCCGCCGACGCCCGCTACTTCGAGGCGCGGACCTACCTCGCGCTGCTCGAGGACGCCGCCGCCAGCGGCGCGAGCGATCCGCGGGCCTTCGAGCGGCTCGCCGAGGTGGACGGGCTCGTCGGCCTCGACCCCGCTTTCCGGCACCGGGCGCGGCTCGACGTCTACTCGCGGGCGCACGTCGAGGCGGTGAGCGACCACGACCTCACCGAGGCGGAGGAGCGGGCGCTCGACCGGGTACGGACCGCCTTCGAGCTGACCGACGAGGAGCTCGCCGACGAGCTGTCGCTACTCGACCGGCTGCGGGGGCTTCGGGCCATTCGCGACGGCGACCTCCCGGTGGTCGACTCCACCGTGAAGCTCACGAGCCGCGAGGTGTGCCACCTGGAGAGCGAGGGGC
Organism: Vicinamibacterales bacterium; assembly: GCA_965207675.1. GTDB lineage: Bacteria > Acidobacteriota > Vicinamibacteria > Vicinamibacterales > UBA8438 > JAJEEA01. The sequence goes on along the minus strand of CBDBMY010000007.1, from coordinate 152,168 downwards.
GGCTGCTGAAGCGGCGCCTGCTGCGGTCGTTCTCGCGCGGCGGACAGCGCTACAAGGTGCGGGGCTACGTGATCGACAAGGAGGGCACCCTCGTCGTGACGAGCCGCCGGGTGGCGCTCGTCCACCAGGGCGTGACCTCGTTTCCGATCGGCAAGATCCTGGACGTCGAGGTGGACCACGATCGCCAGTTGCTGATCCTGACCCGCGACGACGTGGCCACGCCGACCTGCCTGACGACACCGGACGCGCTCAGAGCCGGCGCCATCGTCGCCGCGCTGACCGAGCGGCGGTGACGCGCTCGCAGCCGGGGCCATCGTCGCCGCGCTGACCGAGGAGCGTCGCCGCGCCCGCAGCGGGGGCCATCGTCGCCGCGCTGACCGAGGAGCGTCGCTGCGCCCGGAGCCGGGGCCATCGTCGCCGCGCCGGCCGGAGGGCGTCGCCGACCGAAGACCGAGGACACGCCGTGCTGCTGCGGACCGCCGCCCTCGAGCGCATCGTGCGGGGAGAGGTTTCCCTGGTGTTCCGCCGTTGGCGAAGGCCGACGGTCCGCACCGGCGGCAGCCTGCGCACCGCCCGCGGGGTCCTCCGCATCGTCGAGGTCGCCGCCGTCGAGGAATCGGGCGTCTCCGCCACGGACGCGGCGGCGGCGGGATACGCCTCGCGGGCCGCGCTGCTCGAGAATCTCGGAACGCGCGGAGGACAGCTCTACCGCATCGCGGTCGAGTACGCGGGCGCCGACCCGCGCATCGCGCTCCGGCGGCAGGACGATCTCTCGGAAGCGGAGACCGACGATCTCCTGCACCGGCTGAGGCGCCTGGACGCGAGGGCGCCGACAGGCCCGTGGACGCTGCGCGTGCTGGCCGAGATCGAGGCCGGCCCCGGCGTCGCCGCCCGAACGCTGGCACTGCGACTGGGTTGCGAGAAGGACTGGCTCAAGCCGCAGGTCCGCAAGCTCAAGAACCTCGGGCTTACCGTCAGCCTGCCCGCCGGCTACGAGCTCTCGCCGCGCGGCCGGGTCGCGCTCCAGCGCCTGCGCACCGGCGAGGACAGCCGCTGACCGACTGTCCCCGGCTTCCGGCTGCGGCGAGACGACGTCACCATGCCTCGCTGCCCACCGAGCTACCCGTCTCGACCTCGCCGTGGAGATTCTCCTCCGTCACCGCGGCCAGCAGACTGTCCAGCTCTGCAACGCGCCGCGTCAGCAACGAGACGACGAGCTGCTCACCCTGCGGGGTGAGCTCGACCGCGGCGTTCAACGTGATGCCCACCTTGGCGGCAACGGACCGCGGAATCCTCAGGGCCAGGCTGTTGCCCCACTTCCCGATGGGCGTCTCCATGCGACCCCTCGTCCTGACCCGGCTGTTACCGCGCGGCGAGCGACTCGACTAGCGCGACGCCGCCGAGGGCGTCCATCTGCCCGAGGATCCACGCCTCGCGGGATCGCACGTAGGGGGACGGATCGTCGGCGCGCAGCCACTTGGGGTTCGGCAGGACGGCGGCGAGGCGGGCCGCCTCGTCGGGATCGAGGTCGGCCGGGCGCTTGCCGAAGAAGCGTTCGCTGGCGGCGGTGATGCCGAAGAGGCCGTCGCCGAACTCGGCCACGTTCAGGTAGACCTCGAGAATCCGCTGCTTGCTCCAGCAGAGCTCGACGAGCACCGTGAGCCAGGCCTCCAGCCCCTTGCGGACCCAGCTGCGGCCGGGCCACAGGAAGAGGTTCTTGGCCGTCTGCTGCGAGATGGTGCTCGCGCCACGCAGGCGCTCGCCCTGCCGGGCCTCCTCGAGAGCGGAGCGGATGGCGTCGACGTCGAAGCCGCGGTGGCGGGGGAAGCGCTGGTCCTCGGACGCGATCACGGCGAGGGCCGCGTGAGGGGCGATGTCCTCCCAGGCCGTCCAGCGGTAGTCCGTTCCGACCCGCCCCGGTGCGTCGGCGCGCGCCTGGGCGCTCCGCACCATGAACGCGGTGGTCGGCGGAGGGACCCAGCGCAGAGCCAGCACCGCGAGCAACGGAACGACGACGACGGCGACGGCGAGGGCGAGGCCGATCCTGCGCAGCCGCGCCGCCCACGACGGCCGGCGACGACCGGCTCCCCGCCGCCTGCGACGCCGCCCGGTTTCCAAATGCATCCGTCTCACTTCACGCGCAGCCGGTCGCGAGGGCGAGGGCGCGGCAGATCTCCCTCATCGTGGCTTCCGGCACGGATCCGACGTACTGCTGCAGCAGCCGCTGCTCGACGGTCTGCACGTTGTCGAGGTTGACGGCCGAGTCGTGCTTCAGACCTTCGGCGACACCGACTATCACCTCGCTCGGCAGCCCCCGGATGGTCGATGTGATGGGCGCGACCATCGCGGTGCTCAACAAGGGGAGCACGCTCTGCCGCGTCAGAATGACGACCGGGCGGTGCTTGTCGGGCGCCTTGAACCGATAGCGCCAGATCTCGCCGCGACGGGGTCCGCCCCTCAGATCTCCGGCCATGCGCCCTCGGCGGCCCAACCGTCGAGCTCGTCATCGATGCCCGGGGCGCCGGGCGCCGCCCCGCCGTCGCGGTAGCCGGCCCGGTAGCGGCGGTCGATCTCCTCGGCGTCCTTCTTCCTCAGATACTCGGCGGCAGCCTCCCGCAGCACCGCCGAGCGCCCCCGCGCCCGCACCGTCGGATGGCGATCGAGCCTGTCGAGCAGGGCATCGTCGAACGTGACCTGTACCGGTTTCATGTCCAAAACATGCCACACAATCTGAGTACGGATCAATACACGCGGTCCTGAAGCACGCCCCGGCCCCGCGCAGCCGCGCCGCCCCCGGCGACCGTCACCGACCGGCTCGCCGCCGGGCGGCGCCCGCCAAGTGCGGGCGGCTCGCTCCGGCAGGTAACGCCCGCGAGCAGAGCGCGGGACGCGCGCCGCCGGAGGCCCGGTGCACCCGGTTCATTCCGACGGGCTCGCGTCGTCGGTTGCCCGCGCGCGTGCACGACACGCTGCGCTCGGGTCTACCCGACGCGGGCCGGTGCGACCTTCCGCCGGCGCGGTTCCGGGAACGCCGGGTCGCCCGCGGCCGTGGCCGACGTCGGGCAGCCGGGGCACGGCCGGAGCAGCGGTTCTCCGGTATCCTAACGCGCGTGCCGGCCGACGACGTCACCATCCGACGCCTGAGCAGCCGCGAGGACTGCGAGGCGTGCGTGGAGCTGCAGCGGGACACCTGGGGACGCGACTTCGCGGACGTGGTGCCGGCCACCATCCTCCAGGTGAGCCAGCGGGTGGGGGCGGTGGCGGCCGGGGCCTTCGCGCCCGACGGGCGGCTCGTCGGCTTCGTGTTCGGCATCAGCGGGGTGCGCGGCGGCGTCGTCGCCCACTGGTCGGACATGCTCGCGGTGCTTCCCGAGGCCCGGGGTCACGGCCTGGGACGGCGGCTCAAGCTGCACCAGCGCCGGCAGCTGCTGGCCGACGGGGTCGAGCGCGCCTACTGGTCGTTCGATCCCCTGGTGGCACGCAACGCCCGCCTCAACCTCTTGGAGCTCGGCGCCATGCCCGTCGAGTACGTGCCGGACATGTACGGCGACACCGGCAGCGTGCTGCACCGCGGGCTCGCCACCGACCGGCTGATCGTCGAGTGGCGGCTGCGCGATCCGGCGGTAGAGCGCATCCTGGACGGCGAGCCCCACGAGGCGCCGGACGCGGCGCGGACCGCCCCCGTCGTCACCGCACCGCCGGCCGGCGTCGAGCCGGCGCGAGCGCCCCGCGCGCCGTGGCTGCGCGTGGAGCTGCCGGCCGACATCGAGGGCCTGAAGGCGGCCGCGCCCGACGAGGCCCGGCGCTGGCAGCAGCATCTGCGACGCGTATTCGGCAACCGCCTCGACCATCCCGGGATCGTCGGGCTCGACCGGGACGCGGCGGGACGGTGGTTCTATCTGGTGAACACGGCGGCGCGCGCGTGAGCGGCCGGCAATCTCCATGCCGGTCCGTCGAGGTGTTCGCCGCGCTCGACCGAAACGCGGCGGGACGGTGGTTCCATCCGGTGAACACGGCGGAGCCGGCGTGAGCGACCGCCGCCCGCCATGCCGGTCCGTCGAGGTGTTCGCCGCGCTCGACCGGGACGTCGTGGACCGTCGGTCCATCTGGTGAACACGGCGGCGTGCGCGTGAGCGGCCGCCACTCTCGATTCCGGCTGTCGCGGCGACAGTCGGGTAAAGGTGAGCCGCGCGTGAGCATCCGACTGCAGTCCGTCACCCTCCGCGAGATCCGGATGGCCCTCGTCGAGCCGTTCCGCATCTCGTCGGGCACCGCCGATCTCCGGCGCATCCTCCTCCTCGAGACCCGAGACGCCGACGGAACGGTGGCGTGGTCGGAGTGCGTGGCCGGCGAGCGCCCCTACTTCTCGCCCGAGACCATCGAAACCGCGTGGCTGGCCATCCGCGAGTGGGTCGCCCCGCTGGCCCTCGGCGAGCCGCTCGCCGGCCCCGAGGCCCTGCATCCGCGGCTCGAGGCGGCGGTGCGCGGCCACTACATGGCGAAGGCGGCGGTCGAGATGGGGGTGTGGGTCCTGGCCGCGGAGCGCGCGGGGGTCAGCCTGGCCGCCCTCCTCGGAGGCACCCGCGCGCAGATCGCCACGGGCATCTCCATCGGCATACAGGACAACCCGCGGCGACTGGTCGACGCGGTGCGCCGAGCCCTCGCCCAAGGCTACCGGAAGGCGAAGATCAAGGTCCAGCCGGGCGCCGACGTCGCGTACCTCGCCGCGGTGCGCGAGGCGGTGGGCGACGGGGCGCCGCTGATGGCCGACGCCAACAGCGCCTACACGCCGGCCGACTTCGACCACCTGGCCGGGTTCGACCGCTTCGGGCTGATGATGATCGAGCAGCCCCTGGGGCGGGAAGACCTCGTGCGCCACGCCGCCCTGCAGCGTCGGCTCTCGACCCCGGTGTGCCTCGACGAGTCGATCACGAGCCTCGACCGCGTCGACGACATGCTCGAGCTCGGCAGCGGACGCATCGTCAACATCAAGCCGGGCCGTGTCGGCGGCCTCTCCGCCGCCCGCGCCATCCACGACCGGTGCGCCGCCGCGGGCATCCCCGTCTGGTGCGGCGGCATGCTCGAGAGCGGCGTCGGCCGCGCCGCCAACGTGGCCCTCGCCTCGCTGCCGAACTTCGTGCTGCCGGGCGACCTCAGCCCCAGCGCCCGCTACTGGCAGTCGGACATCGTGAGCCCCGAGTGGACGATGGACGCCGCCGGCATGGTGACGGTGCCCCTCGACCGGCCCGGCCTCGGCGTCGCCGTCGACCGCGACCGGGTGGAGGACCTGACGGTCCGCTCGGAGACCCTCACGGCGCCCTGAAAGCCCGGCCGAGCTCACTTCGTCAGCGCGTCTTGATCCGGTACCAGACGTTCAACCCCTGGTCGCGGAGCGGGCCGAAGACGCGCTCGCGGTCCGCCCAGATGCGGCGCGACCGGACGTCGATGCCCGCGAGGTCGCAGTAGACGAGCGCGAACGCCACCGCGTACTGCGTCGGCATCCGCGCGTCCCGCAGGGCGGGGGCGATGTCGTCGTAACGGGGGTCGGCCTCGGCAATCCACACCGCGGCCTGCTCGATGCCGTGGGTGCGGGGAATGTAGAGCAGCGGCGAGTTCGACACCCGGTAGGTGCCGACCTGCATCGCGTACATCAGCTCCTCGACGACGCCCAGGCTCTCGGGCGCCCCGATGCCGAGGCCGTCGCCGGGGCCCGCCGCCGGACGGTCCGGCTGGCGCCCCACCGACCGCACCGCCCAGTCGTGCCACTGGTCGTCGAAGAGCCGGACAGCGGCGTCGCGGCGCGAGACCATGTCGCGCCGACCGGCCTCCGCCGGGAACGACACGCCGACCGGCATCGTCACCACGAGCCGCCCGCCCGAGAGGTTCCGGATGCGGACGGTGACGCCGGTCTCCCCCGCCCCCCGCGCCTCCGCCTCGACGAGGCCCTCGGCGAGCGCATCCGCCAGATCGAGGTTCCGGACGGGGCCGCCGGGCACCGAGTCGTCTCCCGCCGCCTTCAGGACGAAGAAGTGCTGCCCGGGCAGGAACTCGTGCAGGTCGACGAGGGCGAAGCCGGCCGGCAGCCACTCGGCGAGGACCTGACGGATCGACATCGCGTGGTCGGACTTCAGGTCGTCGCCGGTGCCGTCCTCTATCCGGTACTCGAGGAGGGCGACGCGGCCGCCGGGAGCGAGGGCGGCGCGCATGTCCGCGAGCATCGTCTCGGGGTCGGACATCTCGTGGTAGACATCGGCCAGCACGATCCAGTCGACCGAGCCCGGCGGCAGCTTCAGGTCGTCGGGCTCGCTCAGCACCGGGACGATGCCCGTCACCCCGTCGCGCTCGGCCAGCTCGCGCATGATGTCGAGCATCTCGGGCTGGATGTCGACGCAGTAGACGCGCCCGCCGGGCGCGACCCGGCCGGCGACGCGACGGGCGTAGTAGCCCGACCCGCAGCCGACGTCGGCGACCACGTCGCCCGGCTCGAGGCCCATGGCGTCGAGCACCGCCTCCGGCTGCTCCTCCACCTCGCGCTCGGCCCGCTCGAGCCACCCGGCGCCCTGGAAGCTCATGAAGTCGGCCGGCACCCGGTGCCGCTCGGCCCGGTCCGCCGGCGGCGTCTGGGCGGGCGCGCCGGCGGCGGTCAGGATGAGCGCGAGCGCGGCGGCGATGCCCCGCGCGGCCAACGACGCCCGAACGCGTCTGTCGATAGGCATGCTGTCCCCCCGTGTCCTGTCAGCATACCAGCCGGCGGGGATACGCCGACGGCCAGCCCCTCGACCGCCCTCGAACGCGACCGCGACCGGCTCCTCGCCGGCCGGCCGGCCGCCTGCGTGGGCAGCGGCATCCCGCGAACTGGTCCGGGCGCATGGACCGACCCCCGGGGGCAGGTCTGCCTGGACTGCACCGGCGGGGGCCTCACCCCCAGGCGAGGCGTCTGCTACGCAGAACCTCCACCGATCCGGGGGGAGAGCGGGCGGGGAGGGCCGAGCCGCGTGGCGTGGGGTCGCCGGCCGAGCGGGCGTCCTCACTCCAGCGCCATCACCGCGGCCCGCAGCCACCGACCCGGGGGGGGAGAGCGGGCGGGGAAGACTGAGCCGTGCGGCGTGGGTCGCCGGCCGAGCGGGCGTCCTCACTCCAGCGCCATCACCGCGGCCCGCAGCTCGGTCAGGTGCGCCGCCCGGATCGGCGTCGTCCCCGCCGCCGGGGTCGCGTCCGTCCAGCGCAGCGCAGCCCGGCCCGCCGCCGTGTAGACCGCGGCCAGCGCCTCCCTCAGCTCCCGCAGGTGCACGAGCCGGACCGGCGTCTCCCCCGGCGTCAGGACCGGGTCCGTCCACGCGAACGGCCCCAGCCCCGCCGCACGCCGCAAGGCGTCGATGCGCGTCCGCAGCTCCGTGAAGTGGACCGCCCGCACCGGCGTCACCCCGGGCCGTAGCGGGTCGTCGGTGAACGGCGCCGACCGCGTCACCGTCACCGTGAACGACCGCGCGGTGCTCTGGCCGGCGGCGTCGGTCGCGGACACGCGAATCGCGGCCGCGCCGAGGGCCGCCGCGGTCAGGGTCGCGCGGGCGCCCGACGTGCGCACCGCCACCACGTTCGGCGCCGACGACGACGCCGCGAAGTTCAGCGGGTCCTGGTCGGGGTCGGTGAACACTGCCGACAGGTCGAGGTCGAGCGTGGTGCCCACCTGCAGGGTCCGGTCCGGGAGGGCGCCCACCGCCGCCGGCGGCAGGTTGGGGCCGAGGGCTGCCGTCACCGCGAAGGATTGGGTGGCGCTCAGGCCGCCGGGGTCGACCGCGGTCACACGGACCGTCGCCGCGCCCGTGCCCACCGCCGCCAGCGTCGCGCGGGCGCCCGCCACGAGGACCGTCACCACCTCCGGCGCCGACGACGACACGGCGTAGTGCAGCGGGTCGCCGTCGGGGTCGGCGAACGCCGCCGACAGGTCGAGGTCGAGCCTGTCGTGCCGCATCAGGTCCCGGTCGGGCAGGGCCCCCACCGCCGCCGGGGGCTGGTTGGCGTCGTCGGGGCGGTCCCGCCACCGCGCCACCGCCGGGCCGGTGGTTTCGACGACCGCTACCGCGTCGGCCGGGCCGGAAGGGCCCGTCGCCGTGCCGTCGTCGAAGGGCACGCCCAGAGGAACGCCGTTGAAGCTCTGACGAGGATTCGAGAAGCGGAGCAGCCACGGGCAGAGAGCGTGGACGTCGGTGCACCGGGCGTTGTAGGCCATCAACGTGCGCCAGCGGCTGGACCGCGCGGCCCCCGCCTCGGCGCCCTCGGGGTTCACGTAGCCGTACGCCGGATGCGACCGCCCCCCGCGCTGGACGTACCGGTCGTGCAGGAGCCCCATGTTGTGGCCCAGCTCGTGCGCGAAGACCGCGCCGCCGCCGAGGTGGACGGTGAGTGCGAAAGGGCCGCCGAGACGGGCGATGCCGCGGACGTCGGCCTTGTCCGTATCGACGATCAGGTGCACGAGGTCGGCCCCGACCTGGCCGCGCAGGGCATGCGCCTCGTCCATGTGGCCGTCAGACGGGTTGGCGAGCCGCCCGAGATCGACCGACGAGTCCCCCGTCTCTTCGTACGGCACCTCGGACCTCCCGACCAGGGCCAGACGTTGCTGCAACCCGCTCGCCGCGTAGGCCTGGTTGGCCTCGGCGACCATGAGGTCGATGACGGCCTCGATCTCGTCGGCCCCGCCCGCCGCCTCGCGCGCGGCCGGGGTGTAGACGACGGCCACGTCGATGGTGACGCCCGGGTCCTCGTCGCACAGCCGCCCCTTGAACCGGACCGTCTCCAGCCAGTCCCGCCATTCCGCCGGCGCGCACACGCGGCTGACGAAGACGTTCAGGTTCGCGTCCTCGGGCCCCCGGTGCAGGGCGCTCGGGAGCGGTCCCGACAGCCCCCAGTTGTAGGACAGGTCCAGCGTGGAGAGGCTCTCCCGTGTTCCCAGGTCGGCCGGGACGGGGCCCGTCAGCGAGTTCGAGTTGAGGTACAGCTGATCGAGAGCCCCCAGCCTCCCCAGCTCGCCCGGGATCGGACCGGTCAGATTGAGCCCGGACAAGTACAGATACCGGAGCTGCGTCAGGCTCCCCAGCCACGCGGGAACGGGGCCGCCGGTCAGGTCGTTCCAGGAAAGACCCAGTCCCTGCAGGTCGGTCAGGTTCTGCAGCTCGTCCGGGATCGGGCCGGTCAAGTCGTTGCCGAGGAGGTACAGCGTCCGCAACCCGACCCGGTTTCCCAGCCAGGTCGGAACGGGACCAGTCAGGGCGTTCCAGGAGAGCCTCAGCCCTTCGAGGTTCGACAGGCGCTGCAGCGCGCCCGGAATCGGGCCGGTCAGGGCGTTCTGTGCGAGGTCCAGCGTCTCGAGGCGCGACAGGTTCCCCAACCCGGCCGGAATCGGGCCTGACAGGTTGTTCCGGCCGAGGTCCAGGGTCTCGAGGCGCGACAGGCTTCCCAGCGCATCCGGGATCGGGCCGGACAGCTCGTTGTCGCCGAGGCTCAGCGCTTCGAGCCTCGCGAGGCTTCCCAGCGCGGCCGGGATCGCGCCGACGAGACCGCTGCCGACGAGGGTCAGCCTCGTGACCCGACCGTCGTCGTCGGTCGTCACGCCGCTCCATTCGCCCAGAGGCGCCGACGTCTTCCAGTTCCTGTCGACCGACCAGTCCGGGCCGCCGGTCGCGTCGTAGAGCGCCTCGAGCACCTCGCGGTCGCCCCGCGGGCCGGCCCACGCGGCGGTCGTCACCGACATCGCCTGGATGGCGCTCGATCCGTCCGGATCGCTCGCGGTCACCGTCACCGTCGCCGTACCCGCCGTCCCGGGAACCAGCCACACGGTGTCGCCGGACGCCACGGCGGTGACGGCGCCGCCGCCGGACGCGGCCGCGTAGGTCAGCTCGTCGTCGTCGGGATCGCTGAACCAAGCCTCCATGGAGACGCCGACGGCCGGGCCCGCCTCGGTCAGCGCCTGCGCCGGGATGGTGCCGACGGCCTCGGGCGGGCCATTGCACGTGGCTCCGGAGAAGACGTCGAGTCCCGACAACCATGCCCGAAACTCGTCGTCGCCCGGGGCGCAGGCGTCGGTCTCGCCGATGTCCAGAACCGCAAGGCGCGACAGCCCCGTCAGGCTCCCGGGAAGCGTCCCCGTCAAGGGGTTGAAGCCCAGCACCAGCGTCTCGAGGCCGGCCAGGTCGCCCACCCGAGCCGGGACCGGGCCGGTCAGGTGGTTGTCGTAGAGGAACAGCTCCTTCACGTTCGTCAGGCCCGCCAGGGCGTCGGGGATCGGACCGGTCAGGGCGTTCGATCCCAGGGAGATCAGCTCGAGGTTCACCAGGCCGCCCAAGGGCGGAATCGGGCCCGTGAAGTCGTTCCGGGAGAGGATCAGCAGCTCGAGGTCGACCAGGCCGCCAAGCGCGCCCGGGATCGGCCCGGTCAACCCGTTCCTGCCGAGGTCCAGCGACTCGAGGCGCGACAGGCGACCCAGAGCGGGCGGGATCGGGCCGGCCAGCCCGTTCCGGTGGAGGTCCAGCCCCGTGACCCGGCCGTCGGCGCCGGTCGTCACGCCGTGCCAGTCGCCCAGCGCCGACGCCGTCTTCCAGTTGGTGCGGTTCGTCCAGCCCTCGCCGCCCGTGGCGTCGTACAGCGCTTCCAGTACCGCCCGGTCCGACGCGGCGTCGTCCTGGGCGGTGGCGTCGGCCGCCAACGCCGTCCAGACGACGACGGCTGCCAGGGCGGCGATGCGCCTCGGAGTGGACGTCGGGAGCGTCACTCTCCGCGGCCCCGTGCAGTCGACCGACATGTCGTCATCCTCGTGCGATGGCTCTCTTCGAGAGCGGGTGTCCATGCTCCGGAACGCGAAGAGCCTCACTCCGGCGCCATCACCGCCGCCCGCAGCCACCGACCCGGGGGGAGCGGGCGGGGAAGACTGGGCCGTGTGGCGTGGGTCGCCGGCCGAGCGGGCGTCCTCACTCCAGCGCCATCACCGCCGTCCGCAGCTCGGTCAGGTGCGCCGCGCGGATCGAGGTCGCCCCGGCCGCCGGCGACGCGTCCGTCCAGCGCGGCGCCGGCCGTCCCGCCGCCGCGTACGCCTCGGTCAGCGCCGCCCGCAGGTCCAGCAGGTGCAGGAGTCGGACCGGCGTCTCTCCCGGGATCAGGACGGCATCCGTCCACGCGAACGGCCCCAGCCCCGCCGCACGCCGCAAGGCGTCGATGCGCGTCCGCAGCTCCGTGAAGTGGACCGCCCGCACCGGCGTCACCCCGGGCCGCAGCGGGTCGTCGGTGAACGGCGCCGACCGCGTCACTGTCACCGTGAACGACCGCGCGGTGCTCTGGCCGGCGGCGTCGGTCGCCGACACCCGGATCGCGGCCGTGCCGAGGGCCGCCGCGGTCAGGGTCGCGCGGGCGCCCGACGTGCGCACCGCCACCACGTTCGGCGCCGACGACGACGCCGCGAAGTTCAGCGGGTCCTGGTCGGGGTCGATGAACACCGCCGACAGGTCGAGGTCGAGCGTGGTGCCCACCTGCAGGGTCCGGTCCGGGAGGGCGCCCACCGCCGCCGGCGGCAGGTTGGGGCCGAGGGCTACCGTCACCGCGAAAGATCGGGTGGCGCTCAGGCCGCCGGGGTCGACCGCGGTCACGCGGACCGTCGCCGCGCCCGTGCCCACCGCCGCCAGCGTCGCGCGGGCGCCCGCCACGAGGACCGTCACCACCCCCGGCGCCGACGACGACACGCCGTAGCGCAGCGGGTCGCCGTCGGGGTCGGCGAACGCCGCCGACAGGTCGAGGTCGAGCCTGTCGTGCCGCATCAGGTCCCGGTCGGACAGGGTCCCCACCGCCGCCGGGGGCTGGTTGGCGTCGCCCGGGCGGTCCCGCCACCGCGCCACCGCCGGGCCGGTGGCCTCGAGCACCGCGGCCGCGTCGGCCGGGCCGGCGACGTCCGACGCGCCGGGCTCGTAGGCGACGCCCAACGTGTCGCCGCCGTGGCGCTGGCGCGGATTCGAGAAACGGAGCAGCCGCCCGCAGAGGGCATGGGCGTGAGCGCACTGGGTGCCGTAGGCCATGATCGTCCGCCAGCGATGAGACCGCTCGGCGGCCTCCGCGAACGCGCGCTGGTTGACGTAGCCGTACGCCGGATTCGACGTCAGGCCGATCCCGGCGTCTCGATCCTGGTAGCGGTCGTGCCGGAGGCCCAGGTTGTGCCCCAGCTCGTGCGCGAAGATCCGTCCCCCGCAATCGTGGCGGGTCACACCGAAGGCGCCGTTGAGGAAGGCGATGCCGCAGATCCTGAGCTCGCCGATGCGACCCAGCTCGCCGGCGACGATCAGATGCACGAGGTCGGCCCCGGCCTCGTCGCGGAGGGGGTGCACCTCGTCCAGATGACCGTCGGACGGGTTGCCCAGGCGGACGAGATCGACGCGACCCTCGCCGGACTCCGTGTACGCCACCTCGGACCGGGCCACGAGCGCGATGCGGTGGCCGACCCCGCTCGCCTCGAAGGCCTGGTTGGTCTCGGCGATCATCAGGTCGATCACCGCCTCGATACCGGCCGGGCCGCCCGCCGCCGCGCGCGCGGCCGGCGTGTAGACCACGGCCACGTCGATCGTCGCTTCCGGGGCCGCGCCGCACACCCGCCCGACGAAGTCGATCGTCGCCAGCCAGTCCTCCCCCCAATCGGCCGGCGCGCACGACTGGCTGAGGAAGACGTTCAGGTCGACGAGATTTGGCAGCCGCCGGAGGCCGGGCGGCAGCGGCCCCGACAGGCCCCAGGCATGGTTCAGGTAGAGCGACTCGAGGCTCTGCAGGCGCTGCAACGCGTCCGGAACGGGCCCGGTGAGGGCGGTCCCCCCGAGGGAGAGCTCCTCGAGAGCGCCCAGGTCCCCCAGCCATCCCGGGACCGGGCCGGTCAGCTCGTTCCATCCGAGGTACAGCTCCACGAGATCGGTCAGCCGTCGCAGCCCGGGCGGAATCGGGCCGGTCAGCCCGAGCCCGGAGAGGTACAGCCACCGGAGCCGGGTCAGGTTCGCCAACCACGCCGGGAAGGGGCCGCCGTCCAGGTCGTTCCAGGAGAGGCCCAGTCCCTCCAGGTCGACCAGGCGTCCCAGTCCGCTCGGGATCGGGCCGGTCAGGTCGTTCCCGAGGAGATACAACGTCCGCAAGCTCCCGCGGTTCCCCAGCCACGCCGGAACCGGACCGCTCAGGTCGTTCCAGGAGAGGCGCAGCCGGCGGAGGCTCGTCAGCCGCTCCAACGCGTCGGGAATCGGACCGCTCAGGTCGTTCTGTGAGAGTTCCAGCAGCTGGAGGCGCGACAGGTTGCCCAGAGCGACCGGGATCGGGCCGGTCAGCTCGTTCCCGCGCAGGTTCAGCGTAACGAGTCCCCGAAGGCGCGCCAGGGCGGACGGGAGCGGGCCGACGAGGCCGTTCTCGACGAGCTCCAGCCCCGTGACCCGATCGCTGTCCTCGTCGAAGGTCACGCCGTGCCACGAGCCCAGCGGCAGCTGCGTCTTCCAGTTCGCGGCGTTCGCCCAGTCCGCGCCGCCGGTGGCGTCGTAGAGCGCCTCGAGCGCCTCGCGGTCGTCCCGCGGGCCGGCCGACGCGGCCGTCGTCGCCTCCAGCGTCTGGACGGCTCTCAGGCCGTCCGGGTCGCTCGCGGTCACCGTCACCGTCGCCGTACCCGCCGTCCTCGGAGCCAGCCACACGATGTCGCCGGACACCACGACGGTGACGACGCCCGTATCGCTGGAAACGGCCGCGTAGGTCAGCTCGTCGTCGTCGGGGTCGCTGAACCAAGCCTCCATGGAGACGCCGACGGCCGGCCCCCACTCGGCCAGCGCCTGCGCCGGGATCGTGCCGACGGCCTCGGGCGAGCCGTTGCACGTGGCTCCCGAGAAGTCGTCGATCCCCGCCAGCCACGCCCGGAACTCGTCGTCGCCGGGCGCGCACGCGTCCGTCTCGCTGATGTCGAGGGCCCCGAGGCGCGACAGCCCCATCACGCTCCGGGGCAGCTCGCCGGTCAGGGGGTTGAAGGCCAGCACCAGCGTCTCGAGGCCCGCCAGGTCCCCCACCCACGCCGGGACCGCGTCGGTCAGGTCGTTGTCGAAGAGGTACAGCTCCCTCACCCTCGTCAGGCCGGCCAGGGCGTCGGGAATGGGACCGGTCAGCGCGTTCGAGCCGAGCGAGATCAGCTCGAGGTTCACCAGGCCGCCCAGGGCCGGCGGCACGGGGCCCGTGAAGTCGTTCCGGGACAGGATGAGCTCCTCGAGGCTCGCCAGGCTCCCCAACGTGGCGGGAATCGGGCCGGTCAACCCGTTCCTGCCGAGGTCCAGCGACTCGAGCCGCGACAGGCTTCCCAGCGCGGGCGGGAGCCGACCGGCCAGCCCGTTCCGGTGGAGGTCGAGGCCCGTGACCCGGCCGTCGGCGTCGGTCGTCACGCCGTGCCAGTCGCCCGGCACCGATGCCGTCTTCCAGTTGGTGCGGTTCGTCCAACCGTCGCCGCCGGTCGCGTCGTACAGCGCTTCCAGCGCCGCCCGGTCCGACGCGGCGTCCTGGGCGGTCGCGTCGGCCACGAACGCCGCGAGCAACGCGGCCGCCCCGAGGGCGACGATGCGACGTCGGAGGAACCGGCGGTCTCGCTTCATCCTGGCCCGCCCATCGGCGCCCTCGGCGCCTCGGAACATGATAGTCTGCGGGTTTCGAGATCACCCGTTCGGGCCGTTCCAGCGGGCTGCGAGCCGCCCGGACGGGCACGCGGCCCCCGCGACGGGACCCCACGCAATGCCATGCGACACATCAGAACCGCCGTCTGGATCGTCGTGCTGTCGGTCGCGTCGACCGCCGCTCCGCGCGCGCAGGCCCCGGACATCCCGCCGCCGGCCGACTTCTTCGGCTTCGAGATCGGAACCGACGGCGAGCTCGCGCGCTACCCGCGCATCCTCGAGTACCTCCAGATCCTCGCGGAGCGCTCGGACCGCGTCACCTACGAGCGGCGCGGCACGACCACCCTCGGCCATCCCTACGTGATGGCGACCATCAGCGCCCCGCGCAACCTCGCGCGCCTCGACCGGCTCGTAGAGATCAACCACCGCCTGAGCGACCCGCGCGGCCTGTCCGAGGCCGACGCGGCGGCCCTGGCCCGCGAGGGCGTCCCGTTCTACTTCCTCTACGCGACGATCCACGCGACGGAGGTGGGCACCACCCAGACCCTGATCGGGCTGGCCCACCGCCTGGCCACCGAGCGGTCGCCCGAGGTCGCCGAGATTCTCGACAACGTGGTGCTGCTCATGGTGCCGTCGCAGAACCCCGACGGCCAGCACCTCGTCATCGACCACTGGTACGACTCCCGCGGCACCGGCTACGACCGCACGTATCCCGACCTCTACCACCACTACACGGGGCACGACGACAACCGCGACTGGTTCATGTTCACGCAGAAGGAGACCCGGCTCGCCCTCGACATCCACCGCGAGCTGAAGCCGCAGGTCACCCACGACATGCACCAGATGGGGCCGAACGGCGCGCGCATGTTCGTGCCCCCGTTCCAGGATCCCCACGACCCCAACATCCATCCCCTCCTGCTGCAGGGCCAGGCCCGCATCGGGATGGCGATGGCCGCCGCCCTCGCCGTCGAGAACAAGAAGGGCGTGGTCTACGGCCAGCAGTACGACCTGTGGGCGCCGGCGCGGCAGTACATGCTCTACCATGGCCAGCCCCGCATCCTCACCGAGATCGCGAGCGCCCGGCTCGCCGATCCCTACGTGAACCCGGCCGGCTCCGACGTGCCCCTCGGCCCCCAGGAGGCCCGCATCAACTTCCCGGTGCCCTACGACCGTGGCGTGTGGCGGCTCGGCGACATCGTCGACTACGGGCTCACCGCCGCCTACGCGGGGCTCACCGAGGTGGCGAGGAACCACGTCGACTGGATGGAGAACTACTACCGGGTGCACCGCGACTGGACGAGCCGCGACGAGGCGCCCTACGCGTTCGTGGTCTCCGCCGAGCAGCGGGACCCCTACGCGACCTGGGAGCTGCTCGAGCTGCTGCACACCGGCGAGGTGGAGATTCACCGCGCCCGCGCGCGGTTCACGGCCGGCGGGCGGCGCTTTCCCGCCGGCTCGTGGGTGATCCGGCTCGCGCAGCCGGCCGGCGCGTTCGCGAAGACCATGCTGGAGCGGCAGGTCTACCCCGACCTGCGCTACTACCCCGGCGGTCCCCCCATCCCCCCCTACGACGTGACCGCGCAGACCCTGGGGCTGCTGATGGGGGTCGACGTCGAGCAGATCGACCACCCGGTGAGGGCCGACCTCGTCCGGTGGGAGGAGATTCGCCCCGACGCGCCCCCGATGCCCCCGGCCCCCGACTGGGCCTACGTGGTCGGCCCGGGGTCGAACGCCGGGTTCCTGGCCGCGGCGCGGCTGCAGCGGGCCGGGGTGCCCGTGTACCGCGCGGCCGAGGGGTTCGCGAGCCGGGGGCGCGAGCATGCCCCGGGCGCCTGGATCGTGCCGCCGTCGCCCCGGACGGCCTCGATCCTGGAGGCGGTGTCCGGCGAGACGGGGCTCGAGGTGCACGGGGCCGACGCCGCGCCGCCGGTCTCCGGGTTCCGGCTGCGCTCTCCGACGCAGATCGGCCTGTGGCGGGCCGCCAACAACATGCCGGGCGGCTGGATGCGCTGGCTGTTCGAACAGTACGAGCTCGGGCACGTCGAGGTCTCGTCGCTCGACTTCGCGGGCGACCTCGCCGACCTCTACGACGTCATCGTCCTGCCGTCGGGCACCACCCGCCGCAGCATCGTGGCCGGGCTCGACCCCGAGCGGCACGACGAGTCATGGCGCTGGGCCTTCGGGGTCGGCAACGCGGGGTGGCGCAAGCTCGCGCGGTGGGTGAGGGACGGCGGCACCCTGGTGGCCCTGGGCAGCGCCGTCGGCACTGCCCGCGCCCTGCTCGACCTGCCGATCGAGCCGGTGCTGCCGACCGGACCGCGCCCCCCCGCGACGAACGAGGACCGGGACGCGCGGCAGGCCCTGCGCGACGCCTTCCAGAGCCCCGCCCAGTTGCTCGGAACGTTGCGCGACCGGGTCGTCGAGCCGACGTCGCTCTTCTATTCGCCGGGGACGCTGCTGAAGCAGGAGTTCGACCCGCGGCATCCCGTCGCGTTCGGCATGCCCGAGCGCTGGCCGGTGTTCTTCCGCTTCGACCAGGCCTACCGGCTGACCCCGAGCTTCGACATCCGGGCCGAGGCCGTCTCGCGCTATCCCGACGAGGCCGACATGGTGGCGAGCGGCTGGCTGCTCGGGGACGAGCTGCTGCGCAACCGGGCCAACGTCGTGGCGTTCGACGTCGGCCGGGGCAAGGTGGTGACCATGGGCAGCCAGATCGCCTTCCGCACCCAGACCCGGGGCACGTTCAAGCTGCTGTTCAACGCCATCTTCCACGGCCCCGCCGCACCCGTCGGCCCGGCGGAGCTGGCCAGGCTGGAGTAGAACGACGCGGAAGGAGCTGCCTGCCGTGTCCGGACGCGCGAAACCGTGAGTGACCCGCCGCGCCTGCGTGCTGTCGGAAGCTCCATCGAGTCGATCACTGTCCCGAGCCCGGCCCCGCGCACCTCGCGACCCCGCGTGCTGCCAACTGTCGAATGCCGGGCTCTTCGCCGCGGGCTCCCGGACCGCCCGCAAGCTCGGCCGGCGCTGACGCCGGCCCGGAGGAATCACCCATGCCCGGTTCGATCGCGCTGGAACGCCGCGGCGACGTCGCGCTGCTGCGTCTCGACAACCCCCCCGTCAACGGCCTCAGCTTCGCGATGCGCGCCGCCCTCGGCGAGCGGATGACGGAGGTGCTGGCCGACGACACCGTCGCCGCCGTCGTCATCTGCGGGGCGGGCCGGATGTTCTGCGGGGGGGCGGACATCCGCGAGTTCAGCGCGCCGCCGCCCCCGGGGGCCGCGCACCTGCCCGCCATACTCGACGAGATCGAGGCGTCGCCGAAGCCGGTGGTCGCGGCCATCCACGGCGTCGCGGCCGGCGGCGGCATGGAGCTGGCCCTGGCCTGCCACCTGCGGCTCGCCGCGCCGGGAACCCGGATGGGGCTGCCGGAGGTGACGCTGGGCATTCTGCCCGGGGCCGGGGGCACCCAGCGCATGCCCCGGCTCATCGGGGTCGAGGCGGCGCTCGACGTGATCGTCGGGGGCAAGCTCCACCCGGTGGAGAAGGCGGTCGCCCTCGGCTTCGCCGACGAGCGCGTCGAAGGCGACCTGGAGGAGACGGCGGTGGCGCGCGCGCGCCAGCTCGCGGCGAGCGGCGCACCGCTCAGGCGCGCGTCGCAACTCGAGGAGCACCTGGAGGCGGCGCGCGGCCGGCCGGAGATCTTCGACGCCTTCCGCAAGAAGATGGCGAAGCGCGCGCGCGGCTTCGACGCGCCCTACGCCTGCGTCGACTGCGTCGAGACCGCGCTGACCCTGCCCTACCCCGAGGCCCTGAAGAACGAGCGCGCGGTATTCCAGCGCCTGCGCGCGTCGGACCAGTCGGCGGCGCAGCGCCACGCCTTCTTCGCCGAGCGCGAGGTCGCGAAGATCCCCGACGTGCCCAAGGACACGCCGGCGCGGCCCATCGCGTCGGCGGCGGTCGTCGGCTGCGGCACCATGGGCGGCGGCATCGCCATGAGCCTCGCCAATGCGGGCCTGCCCGTCACCGTGCTCGAGTCGTCGCAGGACGCCCTCGACCGCGGGCTCGCGACCGTCCGCAAGAACTACGCGGCAACGGTGTCGAAAGGCCGGCTGTCGCAGGCGGAGATGGACGCGCGCCTGGCCCGCATCACCCCGACCCTCGACTACGCCGACCTCGGCGCGGCGGACATCGCCATCGAGGCGGTATTCGAGGAGATGCCCCTGAAGAAGGAGGTCTTCGCCAAGCTCGACGGCGTGTGCAAGCCCCACGTGGTTCTCGCCACCAACACGTCGACTCTGGACGTCGACGCCATCGCCGCCGCCACGTCGCGGCCCGAGCAGGTCGTCGGCACGCACTTCTTCAGCCCCGCCAACGTCATGCGCCTGATGGAGAACGTGCGCGGCGCCCGGACCTCGCGCGAGACCATCGCCACCGTCATGAAGCTGTCGAAGACCCTCGGCAAGATCGGCGTGCTCGTCGGCGTCTGCGACGGCTTCGTCGGCAACCGCATGCTCTACGCCTACCGCCGCCAGGCCGACTTCCTCCTCGAGGAGGGCGCGCTGCCCCCGCAGATCGACCGCGTCGTCTACGACTTCGGCATGCCCATGGGGCCGTACCAGATGGGCGACCTCACCGGCCTCGACGTGAGCTGGCGCGTGCGCAAGGCGCAGGCGACGACCCGCCCCGCCCGCCTGCGCTACTCGCCCATCGCCGACCGCATCTGCGAGAGGGGGCGCTACGGCCAGAAGACCGGCGCCGGCTGGTACCGCTACGAGCCGGGCAGCCGCGTTCCCATCCCCGACCCCGTCATCGACGAGCTCATCGCCGGCGTCTCGGCCGAGCTCGGCATCGAGCGCCGCGCCGTCTCCGACGACGAGATCATCCCGCGCCTCTTCTATCCCCTCGTCAACGAGGGCGCCAAGATCCTCGACGAGGGCCTCGCCCTGCGGGCCAGCGACATCGACGTCATCTGGATGCACGGCTACGGCTTCCCCCGCTACCGCGGCGGCCCCATGTTCTGGGCCGACCTCGTCGGGCTCGAGACCATCTACGACACCATGAGCCGGCTCCACGACGACCACGGCGAGTGGCTCGAGCCGGCACCGCTGCTCAAGCGCCTCGCCGACGAGGGCAAGGGTTTCGCCGACTGGGGGAAGTAGCGAACGCGGCGCGCGTCGGGGCGGACGGCACCGCCTCGCTCAGCGCCGCGACGAGCGAGACGAGTGCTTCGCGGACCCGGGGGAGCCGCGAAACGGCGCGCGCGCCGGGGACACGGACGAGACTACGTAGTCTGCGCTGTCGACCGCGCCGGGCCGAAGAGTCCGGCCGCGCCGACGCACAGCCGGCGGCTTCGCGTCGACCACCGTCGGGCATCCACGAGGGAGCGCGGCGCGAGAGAGGAGAATCCATGCGAATCGGAGCGCGGTCGCTGATGCTGGCCGTGGCGGTCACGGCAACCTTGTGCGGACCGGCGGCGAGCGCGCAGGAGCCGCCGTTCACCCCGGTCACCGAAGCGATGCTCCTCGACCCGGACCCCGCCGACTGGATCAACTGGCGGCGCACCCTCGACGGGTGGGGCTACAGCCCGCTGGACCAGATCGACACCGGCAACGCGCACCGGCTGCGGCTCGCGTGGTCGTGGGCCCTGTCGTCCGAGGGGCGGCCCGAGCCGAACCCGCTGGTCTACGACGGCGTGCTCTACGTCGCCAGTCCCCCCGGCATCGTCGAGGCCCTCGACGCCGCCACCGGCGAGCTGCGCTGGCGCTATCGGCACGAGCACGAGGCCGACGCTCTCACGGGCATAGTCACCACCCGGAACCTCGCCATCTACGACGACAAGGTCTACCTGACGACGGTCGACGCGCGCATCGTCGCCCTCGACGCGCGCACCGGCGACGTCGTGTGGAACGTCGCCGGGGCCGACCATACCCTCGGGTTCCGCTACACGGCGGGGCCGATCGTGGTCCGGGGCAACGTGATCGCCAGCACCAACGGCTGCGAGCGGTACCACGAGGCCAAGGACATGCCCTGCTTCATCTCGGCCCGGGACGCGCGGACCGGCGACGAGGTGTGGCGCACGTCGACGGTGGCGCGGCCCGGAGAGCCCGGCGGCGACACGTGGGGCGACACGCCGCTGATGTTCCGCACCGGCGGCGACAGCTGGACGGCGGGCAGCTACGACCCGGCCACGAACCTCATCTACTGGGCGACGGCGCAGGCCAAACCGTGGGCGCGGTTCCAGCGGGGGCACTCGGGGGACGCGCTGTACACGAACAGCGTGCTCGCCCTCGACCCCGCCACCGGGAACATCGTCTGGTACAACCAGCTCCTCCCGGGCGAGACCCACGACATGGACGAGACGTTCGAGAACCTCCTCGTCGACCACGGCGGGCGGCGCTCGATCTTCAAGATGGGCAAGCTCGCGATTCTCTGGGAGCTCGACCGCGCGACCGGGCAGTTCCGCGCCGCCCACGACCTCGGGTACCAGACCATCCTCGACGTCCATCCCGAGACCGGCGCCATCGCCTACCGCCCCGGCATGATCCCCGAGGAGGGCGTCGAGCTCGAGTTCTGCCCGAGCATCGCCGGCTTCAAGAGCTGGCGGTCCATGGCCTACCACCCCGACACGCGGGCCTTCTACGTGCCCCTGCTCGTGAGCTGCGAGCGCACCACCTTCGGCCCGGGGCCGGAGCTCGTCGAGGGCGGGGGCGGCGTGGGCCTGTCGCGCCGCGTCCACCTCATGCACCCGAACCGGCCCGACGGGGTCGGCGAGCTCGTCGCGATCGACGTCGACGGCAATATCCTGTGGCGCCACCGCACGCGAACCGCGATGGACAGCGCGGTGCTGACCACGGGCGGCAGCCTGGTGGTGGCCGGCGACTGGGACCGGAACCTCTACGTGCACGACGCGCGGTCGGGCGAGGTCCTGTTCCAGACCCGGATGCCGAGCTCGGTTTCCGGGTTCCCCGTGACCTACGCCGTCGACGGGCGCCAGTACCTGGCGATACCGGTCGGAACGGACCCGTCGCTCTGGAGCGGCATCTCGGGGCAGCTCACGCCCGACAAGCAGCGCCCCGACGCGGGCGGCCATGGGCTCTTCGTGTTCACGCTGGCCGACGAAGAGCCGTAGCGACGGACCTTGTCCGAGGCGCCCCCCCGAGGGCCGGGGCGCAGCCCGCGGTAGAATCGGGATTCGTGTGTAGTCCACGCGCGAGCGCGCCGCCGGACGAGGCAAGGGGAGCAGATTCATGAGACGACTGATCGGAGCCGCCGCCCTCGCGACGGTCCTGGCCGGCGGACTGGCCGGCGCCGAGGAGCGCGTGGAGCGCAACGTGGTCTTCGGCATGTACTCCGGGCTCGCGCTGCTGATGGACGTCTACCACCCGGAGCAGCCGAACGGGTACGGCATCGTGTTCATCTCGGGCAGCGGCTGGACCCGCGAGCTCGGCCTCGACGCGACGCCGCTGAAGGAGACGGGGCAGGAGGACATCTACGCCGTTCCCCTCGCCGCCGCGGGCTATACCGTGTTCGCCATCAACCACCGCGCGTCGCCGCGGTTCCGGCATCCCGCCCATCTCGAGGACGCGCAGCGCGCGGTGCGCTTCGTGCGCCACCACGCGGCCGGGTACGGCATCGACGCGGAGCGCATCGGGGCGATGGGCGGCTCGTCCGGCGGCCACCTCGTGAGCCTGCTCGGGGTGCTCGACGGGCACGGCGACGGCGACGACGCAAGCCCCGTCAACCGGGAGAGCGCGAAAGTGCAGGCGGTGGTGGCCCGCGCGGCGCCGACCGACCTGACCCTCGCGGCGGCGGGTAGCAACCACCCGCTGTTCGGGTTCCGCCGTTCCGACCGGACCGATTCCGTCGAGTACCGGCGCTTCGTCGAGGCGTCGCCGGTGACCCACGTCACCGCCGACGACCCGCCGGTGCTGCTCATCCACGGCGACGCCGACGCCGTCGTGCCCTACCGCAACGCCGAGGTCATGAAGGCCGCCCTCGAGAAGGCCGGCGTTCCCGTCGACCTGCTGCGCGTCCCCGGCGCCGGTCACGGGCCGACGTTCCCCGGCGCGGAGAATCCGCCCGACTACATCGGCGCCATGGTGGCGTGGTTCGACCGCCATCTGCCGCTCGGCCGTTAGTGGACCCGCTGGCCACCTACCGGCGTCTGCTCGCCGAACGGCGGGAAACAGCCGCGGCGTGGCAACGCCGGGCCGAACGGCTGAGCGACGCGCGGCTGGCCACCTTCGTGGTCGGCGCGCTGGTCGCGGGCAGCGCAGCGTTCGGCGGCTGGCTGTCCGGGTGGTGGCTCGCCGCCCCGGTCGGCGTGTTCGCCGGGCTCGTCGTGTGGCACGACCGGGTGCTCCTGGCCGAGGCGCGCGCGTCGCGCGGCGTCGCCTGGTACGAGCACGGCATCGCGCGGATCGAGGATCGATGGCCCGGGCTGGGCCCCGCCGGCGACCGCTTCGCCGACGCCGAGCACCTGTACGCCCAGGACCTCGACCTCTTCGGCGGCGGCTCGCTCTTCCAGCTCCTGTGCACCGCGCGGACACAGGCCGGCGAGGAGACGCTCGCCGCCTGGCTCAAGACCGCGGCCGGCCCCGACGCAGTCGCCGAACGGCAGGCGGCGGTGCGCGAGCTGCAGCCGCGCGTCGTCCTGCGCGAGGAGATCAACGTCGCGGCCGAGGAGATGCGGACCACCGTGCGGCCGGCCCTTCTCGCCGCCTGGGCCGAAGGCGAAAACCAGTTCCCGGCAGTCTGGCCCCGGTTCGCGGCCATCGGATTCACCGTCCTGATCGGGGCCACGCTGGCGGCCTGGCTGCAGGCCGGGACCACCCTCGGACCGCCGCTCGCGGCGCTGGCCGCCGCCGCCGTCTTCCGGTATCGGTTCCACGCGCGCACGACGCGCATCATGCACGGCGCCGACGAACCGTCGCGCGAGCTCCTCGTCCTCGGCGAGGTCTGCCGCGTGCTGCGCCGCGAGTCGTACCGCACGGCGCGGCTGCAGGCGCTGCACGCGGCCCTCGCGGCGGAAGACCGCGAGGTGCACGACGCCGCCCGGCAGCTTCGCCGCGTGGTCGAGCGTCACGACTGGCAGCACAACATCATGTTCCTGCCGATCGCCGCCCTCCTGTTCTGGGACCTGCACTGCGCGTTCGCGGTCGAGGCGTGGCGGCGGCGGCACGGCCCCCGCGTGGCCGGCTGGCTGCGCGACGCCGGCGAGTTCGAGGCGCTCGCCGCACTCGCGACCTACGCCTGGGAGCACCCCGCCGACCCGTTTCCGGAGATCGCCGACGAAGAAGAACCACCCGTGTACGAGGCCGAGCGGCTGTCGCATCCCCTGCTGCCGGCCGCCGCCGCGGTGCCCAACGACGTCGCCCTCGGGCCGGCGCCGCGGGTGCTCATCGTCAGCGGCTCGAACATGTCCGGCAAGACGACGCTGCTGCGGTCGGTCGGCATCAACGCGGTCCTCGCCCTGATGGGCGCGCCGGTGCGCGCCGCCCGCCTGCGCCTGTCGCCGATGACGCCCGGCGCCACCCTGCGCATCGAGGACTCCCTCCAGGCGGGCCGGTCACGCTTCTACGCCGAGGTGCTCCGGCTGGGGCAGATCGTCGCCGCCGCGCGCACCGGCCCCACCCTGTTCCTGCTCGACGAGCTGTTCCACGGCACCAACTCGCACGATCGCCGCGACGGCGCGCGCGGCCTCCTGCGTTCGCTCCTCGAGCTGCCCACCGTCGGCCTCGTGACCACCCACGATCTCGCGCTGGCGGAGATCGGCGACGGTCTCGCCCCCGCCGCACGCAACGTGCACTTCGACGACCAGGTCGTCGGCGGCGACCTGCGCTTCGACTACCGCCTCAAGCCGGGACCGGTCACGCGCAGCAACGCCCTGGCGATCATGCGCGCCGTCGGGCTCGACGTCCCGGAGGTCGACGGCGCCCCTGAACACCCCGAAGCTCAGCCGACGCATCCTGCCTCGGCAACGAGGCCGCAGGAGTCTGCGCCGTAGAACGGCGGGGACTCCTGGAGGGTTGGTTGGGCGCCCGGCGGAGCCGAGGGCGACGATGGGTGGACCAGGGAGCGACGCCGAATCGACTATCGTTGGAGAAGCCGTTTCCGCGCAGAGGCAGGATCGGACCAGAGGAGAGACTGGAGACCATGGGGCTGTTCAGAGTGGCGTGCCAGCTCGAGAACTACCGGGATCGGACCAGGTCGGTACGCGTGCCCGACGTCATCGTCGATACCGGCAGCGAGATGACGTGGATCGATCAGGAGCACCTCGATCGCATCGGCATCGAACCCGAGAAGGAGGACATGCGCTTCGTCATGGCCAATGGACAGGAGATCGTGCGCTCGATCGGATTCGCGGTGGTCCGCGCCGGCGGAACCTTGACGATAGACGAGGTCGTGTTCGGCCAGCCGGGAGATCTGCAGTTGCTCGGCGCACGGACGCTGGAGGGTCTGAATCTGAGAGTGGACGCCCGCGGCAAGAAGCTGGTGGCGGCCGGCCCCATCATTGTTGCCGGCAACGTGCCCGTGAGCCGCAACCCACGATACGCATGCGCCGCGCACCAGCCGTTCCGCGCGACGGGAACACCTCAGAAGCTGTACCCGTCCGGCGAGTACGTGACGGCGCCCGGGAAGTGGACGTTCTCGATGATGGAGCGCCCCATGTAGACGGGTGAGGTCGCGGTCCGGTTCCGGGCCAGGGTCCGCATGAACGCGTTCTCGTCCTCCGGTTCCGGGATGCCCGTCTCCAGGCAGGCGCGGACGATGCCGGCCATCTCTTCCGGCTCGTCCCGTTGCGGATAGTGACCGGCCGTCGGCAGCAGCCAGTAGCTGCCCTCCACCGCCCGCTTGTCGAGGTACTCGTACCAGATGTGGTTGCCGATGCGCGGGGGGTTCACCGTGTCCAGAAGCCCCCAGATGAGCGCGGTCGGGATGGGGCTCTCGCGGAGGTTGTCGAGCCAGCGGTACTCGTTCGCGGTCCTCTCCAGCAAGTACTTCCCGACGTAGAGGCGGGCGCCGATTCCGTCGTTGAACGCCTGGATGTCGGCGTTGGCGACCTGCTGCGGCGTGCCCTCCGTCACCCGGGGCCGGGCCCGCTGCTCCCGGATGAGCTCGGGCCCCCGCACCGCGTGCTGAATGTCGTACTGGCCCGGGAAGAGGTTGGCGAGGGGAAGAAAGAGCCCGCCGTTGGATATGAAGTGATAGGTGATCTCGTAGGCCTTCTCGTCGAGAGCCAGGTAGTTCCCGAGAAAGGCGAAGCCGACGCTGCCACCTCGGTCGTGGGTGAGGAGACTGAACCGGGGCAATCCGACGACCTCCCGGACGAAGTAGTCGACGAGCTTCGCGTCGTCCTCCAGCATGTAGGAGTAGCCGTCCTGCGGCTTGTCCGAGAAGCCGAAGCCGGGGAAGTCGAGGATGGCGACGAAGTAGTCGTCTTCCAGAAACGGGATCATCTCGCGGAAGTCGAAGCTCGACGTCGGATAGCCGTGGAGGAGCACCAGGGCCGGGTTGGCGCGGTCCCCGAACGTCCGGTGGAAGACCCGCACTCGACGGCCCTCGTTGTTGGGGGTCGTCGAGGTCCATTCGAAGTACTCGCCGGCGCGGTACCACGCTTCGGCAAGAGGGGAGTGGAAGGTGAAGTCGGGCGCCTGGCCTCCGGCGGCGCCGCTCGCGTAGCCGCCCGCGTTGCGTGCCGGACCTCTCGCCTCGACGGAGCTCGCCAGCGCGGGGCTCGCGGCGGCGAGCTTGAGGAATGACCGTCTGTCCATGATGCCTCCGGCGGCGTTCAGCGACACGTCGGTGTCGCGGAGCGGCCGCTCACCGACCGTCGTCCCCGTAGATGCTCTCGCGGGTCCAGGGTCGTTCGCTTCCGACGTCGACGTGGGAGAGCCGAATCGGCGGATACCCTCCCGGCAGCGGCGTGGCCGGCCCCGCCTCGGCGGCGTTCTTCCGCGATTCGCCCTCCACGGATCGATGACGCGCGCGCACTCGTCGCTTCGACGTCTCCTCGGACGGATTGCGCACGTGGATGCCGGGCACGGTGTCATTGTGCCACCGACCGACTCGGGAATCACAACGGCGATCCGGCGACCGGGGTGAAGCGGGTGTCGGGCCGATGGGGCGGCCCGGCGGCGCGGCTGCCCCCGGGTCTCGGACCCGGCACTATAATCTCACCAGTGGGCTTGAGCACCAGGATGGACGAGACACCGCATCCGCCGATCGGACGCGCCGGCGTCGAGCGTCGCCGGCCCGCGATCCGGGCCGCCCTGCTGACGGCGGCGATGGGCATGACCCTGCACCCGCCGCCGGCCGCGGGCCAGGACGGCGCCGGGCTCGACGAGGTGATCGGACGGGCCGCGGCCTTCGTGGCGGCGTACGTGGACGAGCTCTCGAACGTGCTGATGGAGGAGGACTACCAGCAGACCTACTATGAGGACTACGGCGACGCGCCCGCCCACTCGCAGCTCGTTTCCGAGTTCCTGCTGACGCGGCTGAGCGACGACGGCCAGTGGGTCGGCTTCCGCGACATCGTCGAGCTCAACGGCCGGAAGCTGGAGAACCGGGGCAACCGGCTGGCGGCGCTGTTCGCCGACGGCCGGGCGAGCGCGATGGCCCAGGTCCGCCGCATCACCGAAGAGAGCGCCCGCTACAACCTGGGCGCGACCCGCCGCACGTTCAACGTGCCCACCTACTCCCTGTTCTTCCTCCACCCGACCAACGTCGATCGGTTCCGCTTCGAGCGGATGCTCACGGGACGCGCGGGCTGCGCCGGCGTGGAGACGGCCTGGGACGTCAGCTTTCAGGAGGTCGGGTTTCCCACGATCGCTCGAGGCTTCCAGAACATCAGCCTCCCGGCCAGCGGCCGTTTCTGCCTCGACCCGGAGTCGGGCCGCGTGCTGGAGACCGAGTTCGGGCTGCGTCACCCCGAGATCGGCCCGGTGGAGGCGACCGACACCACCGCCCGCGTGACGTTCGGGTTCGAGCCGCGGCTGAATCTATGGGTTCCCCTGGAGATGCGCGACAGCGTGTCGGAGGAAGACGGCGGGCGCATGGTCGGCATCGCCCGGTACCGGAACCACCGACAGTTCGGCGTCACGGTGTCGGAGAACACGGACCCGCCCCCCGACGGGAACGGCGGCCCGCGGTGACCGCGCCGGCGGATTCGGCGGCTACCCCATGACCAGCGACGGAAACGGCACCATCGAGCTCAGCCAGCGCATGTCGCGGCTGCCCCCGTACATGTTCGGGAGCATCAACGCGCTGCTCGCGAGCAAGCGGCGCGCCGGCATCGACGTCATCGACATGGCGATGGGCAATCCCACCGACGCCACGCCGCAGCCCATCGTCGACAAGCTCTGCGAGGTGGTCAACGACTCGCGGAACCACCGCTACTCGGCCGCGGCGGGGCTCTACAACCTGCGGCGCGAGGTGTCGAAGTACTACGACAAGCACTGGGGCGTCCGCCTGGATCCGGACAAGGAGGTCATCGCCACCATCGGCTCGAAGGAGGGCTTCAGCCACCTCTGCCTCGCCCTCCTCGGACCCGGCGACACCGCGCTGGTGCCGTCGCCGTCCTTCCCCATCCACGCCTACGCGGTGGTGCTCGCGGGCGGCAGCTACCTGGGGGTGCCGGTCGCCGACGACGAGGTGTTCCTGAAGCGGGTGAGCGAGATATCGAGCCAGCTCTCGCCGCGCCCCAAGGTCCTCTTCCTCAACTATCCGCACAACCCCACCGCGCACTGCGTGGCGCCGGAGTTCTTCAAGGAGGTCGTCGCCATCGCGCGCCGGCACGAGCTCATCGTGGTGCACGACTTCGCCTACGGGCAGGTCTGCTTCGACGGCTACCGGGCCCCGAGCTTCCTCGCGACCCCCGGCGCGAAGGAGATCGGGGTCGAGTTCACCTCCATGTCGAAGACGTTCAACATGGCGGGCTGGCGCATCGGCTACTGCGCCGGCAACCCCACCATCATCGGCGCCCTGGGCGCGATCAAGGGGTACTACGACTACGGCATCTTCCAGGCCATCCAGATCGCCTCGATCATCGCGCTGCGCGAATGCGACGCCTTCGCGCACGAGCAGGCCGCCAAGTACCAGGAGCGGCGCGACACCCTGGTGGACGGGCTGCGCCGCATCGGCTGGGCCGACCTCGAGGCGCCGCGCGCCGGCATGTTCGTGTGGGCGCCGCTGCCCGAGCACTTCCGCGCCATGGGCTCGATGGCCTTCGCGCGCCGCCTCATGGACGACGCCGAGGTCGCGGTGTCGCCGGGGCGGGGCTTCGGCCCCGACGGCGAGGGCCACGTGCGGCTCGCGCTCATCGAGAACCGCCAGCGGCTTCAGCAGGCGGTGCGGAACATGAGGCGCGCGTTCCAGAAGTGGTCGGGCACGCCGGCCCGGGAGCTCGCGGAGGAGACGCGAGCGGGTTGACGTCGTAGCGCGAGGTCCCCGCCGCCTGGACCCGCCACCGCGCCGCGAGGTGACGGCCCGGGCGGGACGGCCGATGAGGCGCGCGTTCCGGCAGGGGACAACGTCGCCACCACCGGAGCCCGCGGCAGAGACCCGGGCAGGTTTGATGTTGCGGCGCGAAGCCCCCACCGCCCGGACCGGCCACCCGCCACGAGGTAACGGCCGGGGCACAGGCCGCGGGCGGCCGTCGCCGAATCCGTCACGCCCTGCCCTCGCCGGCCCCGCCGTCCGACCCGCGCCCGCGCCGCGCCGCCCCGCGGGCCGCCGCGGCGCGAAGCAGCGCCGGACCGGCCGCGGCCAGCACCGTCAGGGCGAGGATGGCGGCGGCGACCGGCCGGGTCAGGAACACCGTCGGGTCGCCGACCGAGATCGCCATCGCCCGCCTGAACTCCTGCTCCAGCAGCGGCCCAAGCACCACCGCCAGCACGATCGGCGCGAGGGGGACGGCGTGGCGGCGCAGGAGGACGGCGAGAACGCCCAGCCCGTAGGCGACGGCCACGTCGAAGAGGTTGTTGTTCAGGGTGTAGACCCCGAGGGTCGAGAACGCCAGCACCGCCGCGAAGAGAAGCGGCCGCGGCACCCGCAGCAGCCGCACCCACAGCCCGATCAGGGGCAGGTTCAGGACCAGCAGCAGCGCGTTCGAGACGTAGAGGCTGGCGATGAGCCCCCACACGAGGGTGGAATCCTGCGTGAAGAGCAGCGGCCCCGGCTGCAGCCCGTAGAGCTGGAACGCCGCGAGCATGACCGCGGTCGTGCCCGACCCCGGCACGCCGAGGGCGAGCAGGGGGACGAGGCTGCCGCCGGCGCTGGCGTTGTTGGCCGCCTCGGGCCCCGCCACCCCTTCGATGGCGCCGCGGCCGAAGCGATCGGGGCGCCGCGCGGCCCGGCGCTCGGCCGCGTAGGACAGGAAGCTCGCCACGGTGGCCCCGGCCCCCGGGAGCACGCCGGTGAAGAACCCGATCAGGGTGCCGCGGGTCCAGGCCGGCCACGACCGCCGCCATTCCTCGCGCGTCATCCGCACCGGCCCCGCCACCGCCGCCGGCGCCTCGCCCGCGGCCCGCCGCGACGCCGCGTACCAGAACACCTCGCCGACCGCGAAGAGCCCCACCGTCACCACCACCACGTTCATCCCCCCCAGCAGCCCCGCCACCCCGAAGGTGAAGCGCGGCTGCCCCGTCTGGCCGTCGATGCCGACGGTCCCGAGGGCGAGCCCGAGGCAGATCGCGAACGCCCCCTTGGCGCGGGAGTCGCCCGACAACCCCCCGAGGGCGGTCAGGGCGAAGAGCATCAGCGCGCAGTACTCGGCGGGGCCGAACCCCAGCGCCACCTCGACCAGGGCCGGGGCCACGAGCATCAGCATCGCGGTGGCGAAGGTGCCGGCGATGAACGAGCCGACGGCGGCGGTGGCCAGGGCGGCCCCCGCCCGCCCCTGCCGGGCCATCTCGAACCCGTCGAGAGCGGTCATCACGCTCGACGCCTCGCCCGGCATCCGCACCAGGATCGACGTGGTCGACCCGCCGTACATCGCGCCGTAGTAGATGCCGCCGAAGAGGATGAACGCGCCGACCGGCGGCAGGCCGAACGTCAGCGGCAGCAGCATCGAGATGGTGAGGGCGGGGCCGAGGCCGGGCAGGACCCCGATGGCGGTGCCGAGGGTGACGCCGACGAGCCCCAGCAGCAGGTTCGCGGGCGCGAGGGCGGCCCCGAAGCCGACGGCCAGCTGGTCGAGGAGGACGGCCAAGGTCGGCTCCTCAGCCGAAGGGCCCCGCCGGCAGGCGGATGCCGAGCAGGAGCCGGAACCCCAGGTACGCCGCGCCCGCGATGACCGCGCCGGCCGCGAGGTCTCGGCGCCAGGCGCGGCTGCCGAGGGCCCGCGACTCGGCGGCGATGAACGCGGTGGTGGCGAGGGGGTAGCCGAGCGGTCCGAGGCAGGCGAGGTAGGCGAGAAAGACGGCGGCCGAAACCCCCGCCGCACGCCAGTCCATGGGCGCCGGGGCGACCGTGCGCGCGGCGCCGAAACCGATCCAGACCGCGCTGCCGGCGAGGCCGACGCCAATCGCGAGCGGGAACGCGCGCGGTCCGACGAGGTCGTAGCCCCCCGCCGGCGCGGCAATGGACAGCCCGGCCGCGAGATAGCCGCCGCTCGCGGCGAGGACCGCCGCCGCGAACACCCGGTCCGGGTTCATCGGCGGCACCGCCGGCTACCCCGCCGGCCCCGCGAGGCCGATCGAGCGCAGGATCTCGTCGGCGGCGGCGGTCTCCTCATCGAGGAACCGCTCGAAGTCGGCGCCGGGGAGGAAGCTGTCCTCCCAGTCGTTCCGGGCGAGGATGTCCCGCCAGGCGTCCGACGCCCGCAGGCGCGACAGCGCCTCGATGAGCCAGGCGCGGCTCTCGTCGTCGGTGCCGGGGGGAGCGAGGACGCCGCGCCAGTTCGCGATCACCACGTCGAGCCCGCTCTCGCGGATGGTAGGGACGTCGCTCCCCGGGATGCGCTCCGCCGACGACACCGCGAGCACCCGCATGCGGCCCCCCTCGGCGTGGGCCTTCCACTCGCCGAAGCCGGAGATGCCCGCGGTGACGTGCCCCCCCATCACCGACACCGCGGCCTCGCCGCCCCCCGAATGGGCCACGTAGTTCACGCGGGTGGGGTCGACCCCGGCGGCGAGGGCGAGCAGGCCGGCCAGCATGTGGTCGATGCCCCCGGCCGACCCCCCGGCCCAGCTCACCCGCTCGGGCTCGGCCCGGAAGTCTTCTACAAGGTCGGCGAGGGTCTCGTGGGGCGAGCCGGCGGGCACCGCGATCACCTCGTACTCGTCGAGCAGCCGCGCCAGCGGCACCGTGTCGTCGATCGAGACGGGCGAGCGGTTGGTGCGGATGGCCCCCAGCATTACCTGCCCGAAGACCATCACCGTGTGCGCGTCGCCGCGCCGGCGGGTGACGAGGTCGGCGAGCCCGATGGTGCCGCCGGCCCCGCCGCGGTTGACGACCTCGACCGGCACCCCGAGGATGCCGGACTCGGCCCACACCTGCTGGATCTGGCGGGCGGTCTGGTCCCAGCCGCCGCCGGGATTGGCGGGCGCGAGGAGGGTCAATGCGCTCCGCGGAAAGCCCGCGGCCGTCGGCTCCAGCGCTCCGGACGGGCGCTCCGGCGTCGCGCCGCCGGCGCAGCCGGCGACGATCGCAGCCCAGACCGCGAGGGCGCAGGGACCGGGCAGTGGCCGCCGGTGAGCAGACCCGGGCGCGGGGCGGCGCGCTGTCGCAGAATCCTGTGGCACGAGCGCACTGTATCAGGACCAGCCGCCGTCCACACCCCCCCCATGCGTCCGCGGCAGTCCGAACCCCGCCCGCACGGCGTCTCGGGCATGGGCTGGCCGCCGCGAGTTGGCGGCAGTAGTGCGCCAGCACCGTCCGAACCCACCCGAACGGCATCTCGGGCATGGCCCGGGCGCGGTCGGCGGCGAGAGCCGGTTGTCCGGGGGAGACGTCCTTCGGAATGCCGGCGTGGGCGCGTTCTCGCGCCGGAGACTCCGCGCCCGGGGTGGACGAAGCGCCCCCGTCACACGAAGCGTCTATGATGGACGGAGAACGGCCGACTGCATCCGTCCATTACCGAAGGGAGAACCGTCATGAAGAAACTCGTGCTGCTCGTTCTCGGCATCGCCGCCGCCGCATCCGGCGCCTACGCGCAATCGAACGCCGAGCTCATCGAAGGGGCCCTCGCGGCCGCCCCGGTCCGGGCCCGCGACGCCGCCGCGGTCATTCAGTGGAACGCCGACTTCACCTACGAGACCCTCAAGGAGGGCACGAACCGGATCGTCTGCTACCACCGGTCGGACGAGGCCCGCCGGCAGCCCTTCGCGGTGCAGTGCACCAGCGTGGCGAACCTCGAGCGCGTCGCCCAGAGCCGTCGGTTCCGGGCCGAGGCGGGTCAGGACGCGGCGGCCGAGCGCGCCCTGGTGGACGAGGCGGAAGCGAACGGGACGCGCATCGCGCCGGAGTTCGGCTCGTTCTTCACGTCGATGAACGGCCCGGACCAGGCCAGCGCGAGGAGCCACACGACGATCGCGGTGCCCGGCGCCACCGCCGAGTCGCTCGGACTGCCGGACAACCCCAGCCAGGGCGGCGCCTGGCTCATGGCCGTGGGCACCACCACCGCCCACATCATGATCCCGGGGCACTGAGGTCTCACCGCGACCGCCAGCCCTGCGACAGGGGACCTGCCGCCGGGGCTGGCGGAGCGGTCACTCGTCACGCTCGTCGAGAAACCGTTTCAGGGTTCCAGGCCGGTTCGCCACCAGCGCGAGCGGTCTTCGCGTCCGACGGGAACGCACCAGCACGCCGCGGCGCTCGAGGTCGTCCAGCCGTTGGCCGACGGTCTTCGGAGCCGGTTGGATGGCACGGATCTCCGCCGCCGGCTCTCCCCTGTCGGACACTGTCACCACCCCCAAGACGCGAACGCGCCACAAGGCCTCGGTGAGCCTCGCCGTCAGTCGCGCACCTCGTCCTTTTCGATGCGACCGTCGACGAGACGGACGAGGCGGCGCGCCCGCGCCATCACCCGGGGGTCGTGGGTCGAGAACAGGAACGTGACCTGCTGCTCGCGGTTCAGGGCCTCCATCATCTCGAGGAGCGCGTCGGCGGTGGACGAGTCGACGTTGGCGGTCGGCTCGTCGGCCAGCACGACGGCCGGTCCCGCCGCGATGGCCCGCGCGATGGCGACGCGCTGCTGCTGGCCGCCCGAGAGCTCGGACGGGCGCCGGTCCTCCATGCCCTTCAGGCCCACGCGGGCGAGCAGCTCCATGACCCGCGGGCGCCGCTCTTCCTCGGCCACCCCCTGCACCGCCATCACGATCTCGGCGTTCTCGTAGGCGCTCAGGATGGGCAGCAGGTTGTAGGCCTGGAACACGAAGCCGATGCGGTCGCGGCGCAGGTGGCTCAGCTCCTGACGGGAGAGCGTCCCGAGATCCGCGCCCTCCAGGCGGACGGTCCCCGACGTCGGCGTGTCGAGCGCGCCGATCAGGTTCAGCGCGGTCGTCTTGCCCGATCCCGAAGGACCGCTGATCGCGGTGAACTCGCCGCTCTCCACCACCATTGAGAGGCCGCGCAGCGCCTCCACCCGCTGATCGCCCTGGTGGTAGACCTTGGTGACCTCTTCGAGCTCGACGACGGGACTCGCTCCGTTCGAACCGCTCATGGGGGAACGCTCCTCCGTGGCCCGGCCCGTCAGACCACCCGAATCGTCTCCACCGGATCGGCGTGACCCGCCCGCCAGGCCGGATAGACCCCCGACAGCATGATGGCGGCCAGCGCCGAGACGCCGATCAAGGCCACGCTCTCGCCGTAGATGCCGACCTGCATGACGGTCGACATGCCGACGCCGGCGACCTCCATCTGCTCGGCCGGGATGAGGCCCGACACGTCGATGCCGGTCGAGGCGAGATAGAGGTACGGCCCGACGCTGACGAGGGCGGCTCCGGCGAGGCCGACGACGGCCAGCCACGCGCTCTCCATCATCACCAGCCGGAAGAGCTGCGACGGGCTGAAGCCGACCGCGAGCATGATGCCGAACTCGCGCAGGCGCTCCATCACGCTGACGAAGAGGGTGTTGAAGATGCCGGCGGCCACGAGCACCGCGAGCAGCAGCATCATGACCTTCGCACCGCCCACCTTCATGGCGATGAACACCGCCAGGTCGGGCTGCAGCTCGTGCCACGGCAGCACCGCGACGCCGGCCGGGGCCCCCGCCGCGAGGTCCGCCACCACGCGGTCGGTGACGCGCTGATCGTCGACGAACGCCGCGACCTGGATGGCCTCGTCGGGCGCGAAGCCGATGGTCTCGCGCAGGGTGCCGATGGGCAGCAGGCTGATGCTCCCGTCGACGCTCGGCGAGCCGGTGCGGATGATGCCGCTGACCCGGGCGAGGTCGCTCACGATCTCGCCCTCCCGGTCGGTGAGGGTGTAGACCACCCTCGACCCGAGCTCGACGTCGAGGTTCGAGGCGAGCCGCTCGCCCAGGATGATGCCGCGGTCGTGGGACGAGGCGAAGAGCTCGCCCTCGACCAGCGCCTCGAGGAGCGACAGGGTCTCCTCGTCCTCGTCCTCGGGGGAGATCGCGATGAAGCCGGCGCCGACGTTCTCGCGAGCCGTCGACAGCAGGTTGAACCCGGTGATGCGCTCGACGACCCTGATGACCCTCGGGTTGCCCTCGGCGAGGCGCTTCAGCTCGCCGGTCCCCTCGACGGGGCGCGACAGGGTCGGGCTGTCCAGGTACTCCGGGTGCTGGTAGGTCACGTGACCCGCGCCGAGCCGGGCCGCGAGCCGGATCATGTCCTCCCAGTTCCGGTCCTGCATCGCCATCATCAGGACCGCGAGGAAGACGCCGAAGACGATGGCCGAGAGGGTGATGACCGTGCGGCGGCGGTTCCGCCACAGGTTGCGCCACGCCATCTTCGCGAGACTGCTGCCCTTCATCGTCCAACCTCTCTTGCCTGCTTCCGAGCCTGCGATTCTCCGGAGACCGCCATTGCATGTAGCCGGGGGCGAAGGACCCCGCCGCAATTCGAGCAGCGACGCCCTCCACCCGACCGCGCCATGCCGCGGAGCCGACCCGCCTCCACGGTAAACGACATGGCCGATCGGCCGCCTCGTCACTCCCGTCCGGCGCTCGGACGATCTCTCAGCCCGCCGCCGCTCGCCGAACTGCGCAAGATGCGGGGTCCCGCCACGGACCGTGGCTCAGGACCCTGACGGAACTACCTTGCCACCTGCCGGGCGCGTCGTCCCGCGGAAACGGGCTGCCCCCGGGGGCAATCGGTCGCTCACTGCCCCTCACTGATGCCGCATCGCCTCGACCGGGCTGATCCGGGCCGCCTTCAGGGCGGGATAGATCACCGCCAGGAGGACCAGCACGACCAGGGTCATCGTCGGGATGACGAACGCGGCCGACGACGCCGACGCGCGCCACACCGTCGCGAACGTGGAGCCCATGACCGTGACCCCGCCGAGCGCCCCGGTGTCGATGCCGAACTCGCTCAGGTACCAGAGCATCGGGACCGTGAGGATCATGCCCGCCACGAGGGCGAGGCCGGTCTGCAGCGCGCTCTCGACGAAGATGAGGGTCAGCACCTGGCGCGGCTCGACGCCCAGCGCCTTCAGGATCCCGAACTCGCGGATGCGCTCGAACACCGCCATCAGCATCGCGTTGAGGATGAGGATGGCGATGACGATGTAGACGACGGCGGAGATGACGCCCATCGCCGCGCGGGCCGAGTCGAGGTAGGTCGCGATGGTCGGCACCAGCGACCGCCACGACCGCGTGTCGAGGCCGGGGGCCAGGCCCTGCGCCGCTTCCAGCGCCGCGTCCAGATCGAGCTCGTCCGGCTTGCGCACCACGATCTCGTGCGCGCCCGACGGCATGAAGAACAGCTCGCGGAACGCCCCCTCCGTGAGGAAGACGGCGGCGCGGTCGACGCCGTCGCTCACGGTGCCGAGGATGCCGCGCACCGTGTAGAGATCGTTCGCGATGCCGCCGTCGGTGGCCTGGCTCAGCACCACCAGCTCGTCGCCGAGGGCGAGGTTGAGCGACCGGGCGAGCCGCCGTCCCACCACGACGCCGAACGGATCGCCCTCGTCGAGCCACGCCCCCTCGGCGAGCCGGGTCGGGATGACGCTGACGCGGGCGTCGTCCTCGACGTTCAGGCCGCGCAACGACGCGCCGGCGGCCGAGTCGTGGGCGGCCGCCAGCCCCGCCCCGACGAGGCGGGCGCTCGCCCGGAACCCCGCCGCGTGGAGCCCGCCGAGCAGCGCGTCGACGTCGTCGACGACCGTGTAGAGCGACGGGTCGTCGAGATACGTCGGCGCGTGGATCTGCAGGTCGCCGAGGTCGATCTCGACGATGGTCTCCTCCATGTCGTTCAGCATCCCCTCCATCATCGCCATGTAGACCACCATGGCGAAGAGCCCGAGGGTCATCGCGCCCACCGTGACCGCCGTCCGCCGGCGGTTGCGGCCGATGTTGCGCCACGCCATCTTGAGGATGCCCATGTCGTCTCGCGCCGGCCCGGGAGAACGGCTCAACATACCACCGCTGGCCTTGGAACGCCTACCCGCGAGGCGCACCGGTCGCCCGCGCTATCATGCGCCGAACCGAACCACGGTCTGCCGCGCCGCGTTCAAGACCGCCGACGAGGAACACGATGATCGCAAAGGGACTGACGCCTATCCTCAACGTCTCGAACATCCAGGAGAGCTTCGCGTGGTTCGAGCGGCTGGGGTGGAAGAAGGGCTGGGACTGGGGCGAGCCGCCGACGTTCGGGGGCGTCTGCTCCGGTGAGTGCGAGATCTTCCTGTGCCAGGACGGCCAGGGCGGGCGGGGCCGGAGCGCCGTCGAGCGGACGTTCGGACCCGACGGCGACGACGCCGCCGACAAGGGCGCGTGGATGTCCATCTGGGTCGAGGACGTCGACGCCGTCCACCGCCGCTGCGTCGAGCAGGGCCTGGAGGTGACCTGGCCGCCCACCGACATGCCCTGGAACGTGCGCGAGATGCACGTGCGGCACCCCGACGGCCACGTCTTCCGCATCGGCCGCGGAATCGAGGAGTGACCCGACCTACGGCCGCACGAACGCGGCCGGCTTCTTCTCCATCAGCTCGGCGTAGAAGTCGTTCCCCTTGTCGTCGATGACGATGAAGGCGGGGAAGTCCTCGATCTCGATCCGCCAGATCGCCTCCATGCCCAGCTCGGGGTACTCGTGCACGTCGACCTTCCTGATGCTGTGGTCGGCGAGCCGGGCGGCGGGGCCGCCGATCGAGCCGAGGTAGAAGCCGCCGTGCTTCCCGCACGCCTCGCGCACCTGGCGCGAGCGGTTGCCCTTGGCGAGCATGACCATGCTGCCGCCGTGGCTCTGGAAGAGGTCGACGTAGGAGTCCATGCGGCCCGCGGTGGTGGGGCCGAACGACCCCGAGGGGCGCCCCTCGGGCCGCTTGGCGGGGCCGGCGTAGTAGATCATGTGGTCGCGGAAGTACTGCGGCAGGCCCTCGCCGCGGTCGATGCGCTCCTTCAGCTTGGCGTGGGCGATGTCGCGGGCCACGATCATCGGCCCGCTCAGCGACAGCCGGGTCGCCACCGGGTACTGCCGCAGCTCGGCCAGGATGTCGGGCATCGGCCGGTTCAGGTCGACGCGCACGACGTCGCCCCCGAGGTCGTCGGGGGTCACGTCGGGCAGGAACCGCGCCGGGTTCTCCTCGAGCTGCTCGAGGAAGACCCCCTCGCGCGTGATCTTCGCCAGCGCCTGCCGGTCGGCCGAGCACGAGACGCCGAGGCCCACCGGGCACGAGGCGCCGTGCCGCGGCAGCCGGACGACCCGCACGTCGTGGGCGAAGTACTTGCCGCCGAACTGGGCGCCGATGCCGATGTTGCGGCAGATGTCGAAGAGCTCCCGCTCCATCTCGAGGTCGCGGAACGCGCGGCCGTGCTCGTTGCCCGACGTCGGCAGGTTGTCGAGGTAGTGGGTGCTCGCGAGCTTGACGGTCTTCAGGGTGAACTCGGCCGACGGCCCCCCGACGACGAGCGCGATGTGGTAGGGCGGGCACGCCGAGGTGCCGATGGACCGCATCTTCTCTTCCGCGAACGCGAAGAGGGTCTCCGGGTTCAGCAGCGCCTTGGTCTCCTGGTAGAGGAAGGTCTTGTTGGCCGACCCGCCCCCCTTGGCGATGAACAGCAGCTCGTACTCGTCGCCCGGCTCGGCGTACAGCTCGATCTGGGCCGGCAGGTTCGACCCGGTGTTCTTCTCCGTGAACATGTCGAGCGGGGCCATCTGCGAGTAGCGCAGGTTGCGCTCGGCGTAGGCGTCGTGCACGCCCCGCGACAGCGCCTCGGCGTCGCCGCCGCCGGTCACCACGTTCTCGCCCTTGTGACCGATGACGATGGCGGTGCCGGTGTCCTGGCACCCCGGCAGCACCCGGCCGGCCGCGATGTTGGCGTTGCGCAGCAGCTCGAGGGCGACGAAGCGGTCGTTCTGCGACGCCTCGGGATCGTCGAGAATCGAGCGGAGCTGGGCGAGGTGGGCCGTCCGCAGCAGGTGCGCGACGTCGTCGAACGCGGTGCGGGAGACCATGCGGAGCACGTCGGGCTCGACGGCGAGGAGCTCGCGGCCGTTGACGGTGACGGTGGAGACGCCGTCGGCGGTCAGCTTGCGGTACGGGGTGTCGTCGGCGCCCCGCTCGAAGAGCGGCTGATAGTGGAAGTCGGCCATGGTCGTAGGTACGGTTCCCTTGATGTGCGAGTCCCCGCGACCGCGCCGGTCCCCGCGAAACGCGTATTCGTGAAGCGTAATCCTTGATTCTAGCGCAGCCGATCCGGAGCAGGGAGCATCCGCCGCCGCGGACACACGATGTCGGCGCTCCGGAACCGTGTCGCCGACACGCGCGGAACGCGCCGCAGGCGCCGCGAACACGAGGGACCGGCAGTCAGGCGATGCGTCGTTCCGAAGAATGCGCCGGACGCGGCGCCGTCCAGCGTCCCGACATCCCGGGGTTCGGACCCAGCCGCCGTTTGGCATACACTGTGCGCATGCTCAGACGCCTGCTGCCCGGTCTGCTCGCCGTAGGACTCGCCGCCGGCCTGCTGGTAGCGCCCCTCCAGGCCCATCCGATGGATGGCGCCAACGCGGGGTTCGTGCAGTCGGTGGACGGCCCGGCCCCGGGGCCGTTCCTCTACCTCGGCGCCAAGCACATGGTGACCGGCTACGACCACCTGCTGTTCCTGGTCGGGGTCATCTTCTTCCTGCGCCGGCTGCGCGACGTCATCCTCTACGTCAGCCTGTTCACGCTGGGGCACAGCCTGACCCTGCTCTACGGCGTGCTCGCCGACGTCGACGTCAACGCCTACGTCATCGACGCCATCATCGGGCTGTCGGTGGTCTACAAGGGGTTCGAGAACGTCGGCGGGTTCCAGCGGGTGTTCGGCATGGCCCCCGACACGCGCATCGCGGTCCTCGTGTTCGGGCTCTTCCACGGGCTCGGCCTCGCCACCAAGCTGCAGGAGTTCATGGTGTCGGACAACGGCCTCGTGGCCAACATCCTGAGCTTCAACGCCGGGGTCGAGATGGGCCAGATCCTCGCCCTGTTCGGGGTCGTGGCGGTGCTCGGCTACTGGCGCCACCGGCCCAGCTTCTCGCGCTGGAGCTTCGCCACCAACACCGCGCTGATGGTGGGCGGCTTCCTGTTCGCGGGCTTCCAGATGGTGGGGTTCGTGCTGTTCTCGTAAACCGGGCCATCCACGCCGCACGGGTTACGACATGACCGACGTTCCGCCCTCGCACGCCCGCCGGACAATCCTCGCCGCCGGCCGCGCCGCCGCGGCACTGCTCCGGGCAGTCCGGCCGGCCGCGTAACCGCACGGGTGCCGACATGACCGACGTTCCGCCGCCGCCTTCGCGCCGCAAGATCCTCGTCACCACCGGCGGCGCCCTGCTCACCGCGGCCGCGGTGCTCTTCGGCGCGATCCTGCCGTCCGAGTACGCGGTCGACCCGCTGGGCACCGGCCGGCTGTTCGGCCTCCTGGCCCTCGGCCAGGCCCAGCCCATCGGCCCCGCGGAGGGCGAGTACCGCGTCGACCAGGCCGAGCTGAGCCTCTATCCGGCGGAATGGGTGGAGTACTTCTACCGGCTCGAGGAGGGCAGCACCATGCTCTTCACCTGGAATGCCAGCGGGCCGGTGGAGTACAACTTCCACGCCTCGCCCGACGGCGCCCCCGCCGGCTACGCCGAGAGCTTCGACGCCCGCGCCCTCCCGGACGGCCACGGCACCTACACCGCCCCGTTCACCGGCATCCACGGCTGGTACTGGGAGAACACCGGCACCGAGGAGATCACCATCACCCTGCACACCGCGGGGTTCTACACCAACGCCCACGAGGGGCGCGCGCGGGCCTCGGGGTACCACGATCTGACCGACCTGCGGGGAAATTCGGTGCCGAGCGTGCCGTGACGTGCAGGAACACCTGGGTCGTCTCGTCGACTATGGTAGACGCGCGACTCGGCCGATCGCGTCAGTTCGGCAAGTGGCCCAGACGAAACCGCTTCGGCAGCGAACGACATCCCGCGGCCCGCTCCTTGCCGATGAGATCCACGACCCAACGCCCGTACTGCTCGGGAGCATGCATGCGACCACGATCCAAGGCATTGAAGACGGCGTCGGCGAGGCCATGTCCCAGCGCGGCCTGGACGTCGCGTTGAGCGAGCAGGTCTACTGTGCAGCCCAAGGTGAGGTTGGGATAGCGTTCGGCACAAATACGAATGGCCTTGCGTTCATCGATGACGGCGATGGCGTCCATCTCGACGGCACAGGCGATGGTGGCGGCTTCGCCGTCATCGAGCGTCTCAGCAGCCCGGCCGCTGACGAGGCTGACAAAGTCGGACAAGCCGGTGTTGCCGAGTTGCGCCTGCCCGACCAGACGCTGATCGACCAGCGAGGAAAGAGCCGCCGCATCTCCTCGGCCGGTTCGCAGACCTGCCTGAAGCTCCCACCAGACGTTCTCGACGACGACACAGCGGTTGGGCAGCGACTGCAAGATCGCGACGGCGCATCCGGTGGCATTCAGGTTGATGACGACACTCGTGTCAACGACGACGGGAACCCTGTTCTCATCGAGACAACTTCGGTAGGCCATCCGTGTGGTTCCCATCGATGTCGCCTGCGTCCAGGAAGAGATCGCGCAGCTCCACCCGATCGAGGCCCAGCAACCGCGCGAGCTGCCCCTCGCTCAGCAACTCCCGCCGGTGGGCCTCCGCCGCCAGGAGCCCGAGTCGGTGCGACACCGGATGCTGCGCGTTGCCGCCCTCCGTATCCGCCGCGAGCTGCCCGCCCAGAACCTGACGCGCCTGCTCGTCGGTGATTCGACCGTTGGACTCGAACCAGTCCCAAGTGCCGCGCTTGACCAGGCCGATCTCCTCGAGCCGGCGGACCATCGCCTCACGTGACACGCCGAAGACGTGCGCCAACAGAATGACGTGGCGCCGCGTAAAGTGAGATGCACCCGCGGTGACGTCCTCGAACTTCACGGCGACAGTTCGCGCAGGCGTCAGGAAGGCGCGCCCGAACGCGTTGGCGTACCGTTCTTCCCGCGAATCGTTCTCGCCGTCGGAACGACAGACGTCCGGCGTTTGCCGTCGGGAGGTCAAGTGGCCGAGCTCGTGTGCGGCGGTTTGTGCCTGCCGCGCCGGGGGATGGTTGGCATTCAGCAGGATGCACGCACCCACATTGTCGTCATACGCGAACAACCCGGATACCCGGCTGTCGAGAGGCCGCACGTGGAGGCGTACCCCGAGGTCCAGTTCCAGGAGGCTCCTGACGTCGCGGACCGGGGCCATCGTCAAGCCGAGCCACTGTCGCAGTTCAATCGCGTCGTTCTCGGCCTGCAGGCGCACGTCCCCCGGCAGCAACGGTCTCGCTGGAGGGTAATTCCGCGTGCGCGTGACGCCGAGCAGGTTCTCGAGCTCGACCTCGGCGCGGACGAGATCGCTCATCAGGCACGCCGCCCGTTCGATCGATTCGTCGCTTGCCGTCCAGAGCTTTCGAAAACGGTGGACGAGGTCGACGTGCACCGCTTCGCGGCGCAGCAGGGCGTTGACCGACGTGCCGTAGAGTCGCGCGAGATGCTGGAGTTCATTGACTCGCACTCGGCGTCGACCTTGCTCCATCGCGACCAGCGTCGTCCGCGCGATGCGCAGGTCCGTCGCGACGTCGATCTGCGTCAGACCGGCGGCTTCACGCGCGCCGCGCAGGCGGGCGCCGACGTCGATGGGCTCGCTATCGGTAAGCGCCATGTCAGTGTCCTCGCCCAATCCACTGCGCCACGAACGAACGTGGTCCGAGAGACTCGACAAAGCTCCGCCATTCCTCCTCATGGCGCCGGAGCATGCGCTCCAGTCTGTCCTGCGTTTCCCGTTCGTCCAGTCCGAGTGACCGGCTCAGGAGGAAGATCTGCTTCTTGAGCGGACCCGCATCCGCTGCCGACTGTCGCAGATCGGCCAGGTGGTCGAGATGAAGCACGCCGGCTATCGCGTACTCGTGAAGCGCTCCTCTCGGCTTGGGATTCCTGAAGGCGCGGGCGGCGCCATCTTCGAAGCGGGCGACGCTCAGATCTTCCCACACGTAGGTCTCGGGAGCTTCGCGACGATCGGCGGCGTGCACGGTCATTCGCCGGAGCAGGCACGCCGCACAAATGCCACATTGACGACGGCTCCCGGAGACCGATACGTGTCGCGCGCCTTGCCAGCAGGAACGAGTAGCGACCCACTCGACGTCCTCGGGGCAGGCCTCAAGGAGCTCCGCCAGGGTCTCGCCCTTCGTTCGCCAGAGGCGTGGATACTCATAGCAAACGGCGTGACCGAAGAGCGAGGACACGAAGGTCTCCATCCTGTCGGTAACGAGGGATGGCTCCTGAGATCCGCATGAGCCTGACCCACCGGCACGAGCGGTGGGCCAAGGGCCCCCTGGCCGCTCTCGGGCAGAGCGATTCTCCGGCTCTTGCATAGAAAAGCGGCGATGCCGCTGAGCAGCGCAAATGTGAACCCGCGGGAGCGGGCGCTCGGTTCAACCGAGCCGGTGTCGCCGTACGACACGCGCCACGGCATCGACGCGAAGACCCGCGCCCGCGCCGTGCGGCGGCGCGTTCCGCCTGAGGACTTCGACTCGAGTCGAACCGGAACGAGCGAGTCGCCATGCTCCCGTCGGAGCAGCGCCGCCACCATGTGTGAGTCGAGACCGTCGCTGAACGGCATGACGACGCACGAACTCGGAAGGTCGAGGTTCTGCAGCCGAGGCGCGAAGTACTTCCTTCGCTGAACGAAGTTGATGCGCCATCGGTCGGAAGTCAGACACTGCAACGCATTCTGCAATGCGCACGACAACGGCACGCCGTCGTCGATCCCGG
The DNA here is from genome assembly GCA_965207675.1 of Vicinamibacterales bacterium. Lineage (GTDB taxonomy): Bacteria > Acidobacteriota > Vicinamibacteria > Vicinamibacterales > UBA8438 > JAJEEA01. The sequence goes on along the minus strand of CBDBMY010000007.1, from coordinate 108,116 downwards.
TCTTCCTGAGTGGGGCTTGCGACGACGTGGCGCTGCCGAGGCCCAAGCAGTCCCTCGCGATCGCGTTCACATCCGCTGCGGCAAAGGCGGCGTCGATGCGGCTCCTCATGAGCGTGGCGCTGCGGACCGAGGACTCCCGCAGCCAATGTTCCTCTACTTGCCGCCGGCTGCTGCAAGCACGCTCCTGAAGAGTGTCGGCGGTTGCCTTCGCAAGAGCTTCATCACCGCGATATCCCTCGTGCAGCGCTTGGGCCGCGCAATCCAACAGGATGCTGGCCAGGGACTGTTCGCGGTTTCCCCTCTCAACACCTCGAGACGCTCGGCCGCCGAGTCGCCGAGGAGATCACCCTGGCGATCGTCGAGGATGTCGCGAAGGCGTCCGGGAAGGCCCGGGGGAATCTCATGATTCCAGTCGTGCTGGAGCGCGCCGGCCAAGGCCTGGGTCCTCTCCTGGTCGTCGCACGCGGCGTTGGAAGCGCGCTTCGCCAGCCGCTTCCAGTGCCGCCGCATGTTCAGGCTCCTGTATGGTCCGTCGCTCACTTCGACCACCCCGCGTGTGTGTCATGTATTGTTTCATCAGCTGCTGACAATGTCAACGCCACGAATACCGAATGTGCATCGGGGTCGGAGCATTTGTACTTGACAGCTTCCTGTGGGCGGGCCGGCGGAAGTCGAGCATGTCGCCAAAAAAGCCTCTCTGACGGTCCCTCCGGCCGCAGGCCGCGCGTTCTCGGCCCGGAACGCGACGAACGTCGATTCGGGCACCGATCGACCGCTGGCGGGCGCGTCAAGCTGTTGAAAATGCGGGGGTTACAATGGCTCATGCTCGCTGACAACGATCCCGCGCCGTCCGAATCCCGCACGTATCCGGCCTCCGTTGCTTCCCTTGATGAGGCACCTCCTGCGCCGACCGAAATGCTTGGCGCGCGTGGCCCCGACCGCATCGGCGACGGTGGACCGCCCGACGAAGCGCCGATGTCCGGCCCGACGGAAACGCACGGCGCGGGCGTCGGCGACGACATCGGCGACAGCGGATCGCCCAACCAGCCGCCCCTGGAGCCGGCGACGACACCCGGCGACGGCAGAGGCCAACTCGCCCGGCTCGGCGACCGAATCGCCGAGCTGTCCGCGCGCATCCAGGCCGCCACCTACGAGCTGCTCGTCCTCATCCGCGAATTCGACGAGCGGGAGGGCTGGGACGGCTGCGTGTCGTGCGCGCAGTGGCTGAGCTGGCGGGCCGGGCTCGCGCCGGGAGCCGCCCGCGAGCACGTGCGGGTGGCCCGCGCCCTCGGCAAGCTGCCCAAGCTGAGCGACGCCATGCGCCTCGGCCGGATCTCCTACTCGAAGGTGCGCGCGGTCACGCGCGTGGCCACGCCGGACAACGAGGACGACCTGCTGTACGTGTGCGAAGCCGGCACGGCGGCGCACGTGGAGCGCATCGCGCGCGCGTGGCGGCGCATCGACCGGAACGTGGAGCAGACCGAGGACCGGCTGCGGAACGCGGGCCGGGAGTTGCGGACGTGGGTGGACGAGGCCGGGATGGTGGTGGTCAGGGGGCGGCTGACGCCGGAGGTCGGGGCGGTGCTGCGGCGGGCGCTCGAGGCGGCGTGCGACCAGGCGCGGCGCGCGCCGGCCCCGGACGGCGGCGGGGACGGCGAAGCGTGCGACGCGACCGCCGACGGGGAAGGGGAAGCCGCCGGCGCGGCGGCCGCCGGCGCGGCTGACGTGGAGGAGCCGACGTTCGCGCAGCGGCAGGCGGACGCCATCGGGACGGTGGCGGAGGCGGCGCTGGCGGCCGGCCTCGACCGGGGGACGGCCGGCGACCGTTATCAGGTCGTGCTGCACGTGGACGCGGAGACGCTGCCGGCGCGGGCGGACGTCTCCGCGGGAACGTCCGGGGACGCGGCGGCCAAGTCGAATGGCGTTTCCGCAGATGCGCACCCGCGTGCGACGTGCGGGTCGAAGCCGCCGGCCGGCGACGAGCGCGTTCCCGCGGGAACGTCCGGGAACCCGGCGCCCCGGTCGGAGCAGCGGGCGGACGCTGGCCACGTTCCCGCGGGAACGTTCGGGAACCCGGCGCCCCGGTCGGAGCAGCGGGCGGACGCTGGCCACGTTCCCGCAGGAACGCCGGCGACCAGGCGCGGCCGGGTGTCCGGCCCGTGTCCCGGGGCGCCGTCGACACCGGCCGGCGACAGCCAGACGGTGCTCGACGAGGCGGGCGGTATCCACGTCTCGGCCGAGACCGCCCGGCGTCTGGCCTGCGACGCCGCCACCGTCACCATGCGACACGGGCCCGGCGGCGAGATCCTCGACGTCGGCCGCCGCACCCGGACCATCTCGCCGGCCCTCCGCCGGGCGCTGACCGCCCGCGACCGGCGGTGCCGGTTCCCGGGTTGCGGCAACCGTCGCGTCGATGCTCACCACGTGGAGCACTGGGCGGACGGCGGCCGGACCGCGCTCGACAACCTGGTGCTGCTTTGCCGGCGGCACCACCGTGCGGTGCACGAGGAGGGGTTCCGCGTCACAATCGACGCGGTCGGGGACGTACGTTTCGCGCATCCGGACGGCCGCCCGCTCGAGGAGGCGCCCCCGGCGCCGGCTTGGACGGGGCCGGCACTGAAGCCCACGGACGACGGCCTGGCCGCGGCGGGCATCGAGATCGGCGCCGACACGGCGACGCCCTCGTGGGGCGGCGAGCGCCTCGACCTCGACTGGGCGATGCACGTGCTGTGGCGGCCCCGCCGCGAGCCGACGGCGGAGTGAGCCGCGCCGCAGCACGGCTTCTCCGGGATTCCCGCCGCCCCGAGGGTCTCGGCGCGTCTCGCGGGCAGGCCAGTACAAGGGCACCGGCCGAGCCGCAGTCGGTGACCAGGGTCATGCGCGCCACGGACCCTCGGCCTCCTGGGGCAAGCACTCGACGCCGTCGAGATCGCTGGCAGCGTCCAGGATCTCATCCATCCTCCGATTTCGGGGGCGGCTGCTCGTCGGGCGCCGGGGCGGCGGCTCGTCGTACGCGCCGGGCTATCCGGCGGGGGCGGCCGCGGCCGGCCCGGTGTCGGGCGGCGCGCCCGCCAAGTGACGGTAGAGGTTGTCGAAGCGGCCGTGCAGGGCGTCGAGGCGGTTGTTCAGGGCGACGGCGTCGGCGCGGGTGCGCTGGTCGAGCTTGTCGATACGCTCGCAGATGGCGGCGTGGGCCGCGTCGTTGTGCTTCTCCGCCATCTCGAAGCGTTCGCGGTTGGCTTTTTCCGCCATCTCGAAGCGTTCGCGATTGTGCTTGTCCGCCATCTCGAAGCGCTTCTCGAGCCCCTCGAAGCGTTCGGTCCAGCGCTTGTCGGCCGCCTCCATCTGCCGGTTCAGCGTGGCGAATCCGGTCTGCTGCACGCGCCACAGGGCCACGAACAGCCCGGTAGCGGTGCCGATGCCCGCCAGCCCTGTCCCGATCACCGCCAGTATCGTCGCATCCATGGTCATCCCTCCCGTCCTGACGGTCCCCTCGACCGCCTGGTGCCCGGTTGGGAACGAGCAATCCGCGTGCCAAGTCAATCGCTGCCGGCGGTCGCGGGGCGGCCGGCCCGGCGCTCGATCGCTGGACGCACCTTTCCAGGATACTCCGCTACGGCGAGTCCGGGACATTCCGACGTCCGGCCCGTTGCTGTTCCTCCTCCTGCGCATGCCAGAGGTCCCATTTGGCCTGGAGGTTCATCCAGAACACGGGCGTCGTGCCCAGCAACCGACCGAGCCGCAGCGCCGACCGGCCGGTGACCCCGCGCCGGCCGCGGACGAACTCGTTGACGCGCGTGACCGGCATGTTCATCCGCCGCGCCACCTCGGCCTGGGTCATCGCGAGCTCTCGCAGGAACTGCTCGAGCAGGATGACGCCGGGATGCGTCGGGCGGCGGCGCGACGGCAGGCCGGTTGCCGGAATCTCGCCGGTCGTGCTCTTCGACATGAACAGCCTCGTCGTGCCGCCGCGGCCCTCGCATTGGGAACCTGCGAAGCACGGCACCTGAAACACACGACGCTCAAACCTACCAGGGCATGCCGGGTGTGGACGTTGCCCACCCCGATCGCATGCGTGTATCGTGCGGGATACAGACGTGACGGGGTACGCCAGACCGATGTATACGCCCGATGGTTCGCAGGGCTTCGCGACGAGCGCGCCAAGGCGCGCATCAATGTCCGGATCAGGCGGTTGTCGCTGGGCAACCCCGGCGATGTCAGACCGGTCGGTGAAGGCGTCTCGGAGCTTCGCATCGACCACGGACCCGGCTATCGCGTGTACTTCGTGAGGCGCGAACCGGCGCTGGCCGTGCTGCTGGCCGGCGGCGACAAGCGTACGCAGCTTCGGGACATCGCGAAGGCACGTGAACTGGCGCGAGGGCTGTAGCAGGAGACCGCGCAATGGCGAAGACCGAGACCCGGCCCTGGAACGCGGCGGATCACCTGAACACCGAGGCGGATGTCGTCGCCTACATCGACGCGGCATTCGAGGACGGCGACCCGGCGCTCATCGCGGCCGCATTGGGTGATGTGGCGCGGGCGAGAGGCATGTCCAGAGTCGCCGCGGAGGCGGGCCTCGGAAGAGAGAGCCTCTACAAGGCGTTGTCTCCCGGCGGCAATCCGGAGCTTGCGACCGTGATCAAGGTCATGCGCGCCCTGGGCCTCCGACTTCACGCGGCAAGCGGCTGAGAACGACGAGTTGCTGCGCGCATTCGAAGGACGCGACTGAGCGAGCGCTCGACGGCGATGACGTTTCAGAAGGGCTCAACGCGCGTCGCGCGCTACTGCGCCGCGGCCAGGGCCGCCAGCAGGTCGGCGGTGCTGGTGTCGGAGTAGTCGGTCAGGCTGCGCGTGAGGCGCGCCGGCGCACGTGGGCTCAGCGCGCGCTCGAGGGGGGTCTCGCCGCGCCAGTTCTCGGCGTCGAGCCTCGCCCCCCGGCTGACGAGGAAGCGCACCACCGACTCGAAGCCGTGGAACGCGGCGAGGTGGAGGGCGGTGTCGCCGTTGGCGTCGGCGGCGTTGACGTCGGCCCCCAGCTCGACCGCGACCTTCACGGCCTCGATGCCGCTGCCCATGACGCGGCGGAGGTCGGGGTCCTGGGTGAGGGCGACCTCCATCTCGGCCGAGTCCATCTCGCGGCCCCGGCGGTCCTTGCCGGCGCGGCCGAAGCCGCGGGTGAGCATGCCGGCGGCGGCCATGAGGGGGGTCACGCCCCCGTGGAGGGCGGCGTGGGGGTCGGCGCCGCTCTCGGCGAGCCGGCGCATGATGCCGCCCTCGCCGAACTTGGCGGCGAGCAAGAAGGGCGTCGCGCCGGTCCAGGCCGTGTCGAGCGAGAAGAGCTTGCCCTGGCGCGCGTAGCGGGTGCCGCGCTCCAGGGGGGCGTTCGGGTCGGCGCCGTGGGCGAGAAGGGCCATCGCCAGTCCCTCGTCGCCGCGGAGGATCGCCGCGTGCAGCGGCGTGTACCCGGCGCCGGACGCGTTCGCGTCGGCGCCCGCCTCGAGCAGCGCCGCGGCGAGCACGCCATGGCCGCTGTGCGTGGCGACGACGAGGGCGCTGGTGCCGGCCGGCGCCGTGTCGTTGGGGTCGGCGCCGGCCGCCAGCAGCAGCCGGGCCGACGCGAGGTCGCCGCTGCGCGCCGCGAACAGCAGCGGCGTGTACCCCCCTTCGTCGACGGTAGCGACGGCGCCGGGGGCGCCGGTGCGCGGGGAGTGCGCGACCACCACCGGCCGGACGCGCGAGCGCGCGTGCACGTCGGCCCCGGCGGCGAGCAGAATCTCGACCACGCCGGGGTGCCGCTGCGACACCGCCCACATCAGGGCGGTCTGGTCCTCCATGGCCTCGCGGGCGTGAACGTCGGCGCCGTGGGCGACCAGGGCCGCCACCGCCCCGGTGCTGCCTGTGCGCGCGGCGGTCATCAGCGCGGTCTCGCCGCTCGGCAGCGTGGCGTCGGGCGAGGCGCCCGCCTCGAGCAGCGCCCGGACCAGCGCGGGGTTGCCGTTCTCGCAGGCCAGGTAGAGCGGGGTGGCTCCGAGCTCGTTGGCGGCGTCCACCGCCGCCCCCGCGTCGATCAGCAGCCGCGTGGTCTCGAGATCATCGAGGTAGGCGGCCCAGTGCAGTGCCGTCGCCCCGTCGGGCTGCGCCGCGTCGACGTCGACCCCTTCCTCGAGCAGCGCCCGCACCGCGGAACGGTCGGTCTCCCGGACCGCGTCCAGAAGGCGGAGATCGGGGGACTCTGCGAAAGCGGATGTCGACGCGGACGCGATCAGACACGACGCGAGCAGGAACCTGAGCGACAGAACGGCACGAACTGCCGGGAAGTCGCTCGCCGGAAGCCCCCGTCCCGATTCAGTTGCGTCCCGGCAGACTCCCGAAGCGTTGCCCTGCGCACTCATCGCGATGCCTCGTCTCGATTCGCTGCGTCCGCCTGTGCGCGCGAAGCGTTCAGGCATAGCGGGGCCGCATGCAGAGTCGCAGGGCGCGGATTCGCGGGCCGGGTCGCGTCACTCGGGCGCGGACGCCCCGCGACTGCCTGTGCGCTCCGATGCTGGACTTCCGCCGCTACGGCTCGTGACCGCCGGCCATCGGACCCTGACCCCGATGTCCACGCCCATGCGTCACACGGCCGACAACTCCCCGATCTCCCCGTTGCTCGTCCCGAACCGCTCGACGACCGGCACCCCCAGCTTGTCCATCAGGGTCACGTGCAGGTTCGACATCGGGGTGGGGTCGGGGCACCGCACGTGGCGCCCGCCGTCGATGGCCCCGCCCCCGCCGCCCGCGAGCAGGATGGGCAGGTTCTCGGACGAGTGCCGGTTGCCGTCGCTGAGGCCGCCGCCGTAGAGCACCGCCGCGTGGTCGAGCAGCGTGCCGTCTCCGTCGGGCGTCGCCGCGAGCCGGTCCAGGAAGTGCGAGAGCAGGGTCGTGTGGTACGTGTTGATGCGGGTCAGCTTGTCCAGCTTGTCGGGGTCGTTCTGGTGGTGCGACGTGGGGTGGTGCGCCTCCGGCACCCCGATCTCGGGATAGGTGCGGCCGCTGTACTCGCGGCTGATCATGAAGCTGACGACGCGGGTCAGGTCCGTCTGCCAGGCGAGCACCTGCAGGTCGAACATCAGCCTCGCGTGCTCGTCGAACGAGGCGGGGACCCCCAGGGGCGCCGCGATGTCGGGGAGCGGCTGGTCGACCTGGGCCTCGGCCTTCTGGATGCGGCGCTCGATGTCGCGCACCGCATCGAGGTACTCGCCGAGCTTGTGCCGGTCGCGGGGGCCGAGGTCGCGGCGCAGGTGCGCCACCTTGTCGGTCACCGCGTCGAGCAGGCTGCGGTTCTGCTCGATGCGCGCGAGCCGGGCGGCGGGGTCGGTGCCCCCGGTGTCGCCGAGCAGCCGCTCGAAGACCGTCCGCGGGTTGGTCTCCATGGGCAGCGGCGTCGTCGCGCTTCGCCAGCAGATGGTGTTGGTGTAGGCGCAGGTATAGCCGCCCCCGCAGGTGCCCACGTCGTCGAACGACTCGAGCGCGAGCTCGAGCGACGCGAGCTGGGTGTGGCGGCCCGCCTCTTGCGCCACGAGCTGGTCCATCGAGACGCCCGCCCCGAGCTCGGAGCCCTGCGTGCGCTTGGGGGGCACGCCGGTCAGGAAGCTGGTGGCCCCGGTCTCGTGGATGTCGTCGGGCCCCTTGTTGCTGAGCCCCGACACCACGAGCAGGCGGTCGCGGAACCGCGCCAGCGGCTTCAGGATCGGCGTGATCTCGAAGCCGGCGCCGGCGCCCAGGGGCGTCCACTGCTCCATGACGATGCCGTTAGGCACGTAGACGACGCCGAGCCGGCGCACCGGCGCGGCCGCGGTGCGGCTCATCGCGGTCAGGGCCGGCACCATGCCGTCGAGCAGCGGCAGGGCCAGCGTAGCGCCGACGCCACGGAGCACGGTACGCCGGGGAAGGGCCTTCTTCGTGATCATCATGATTCCGATCTCCGCATCTGGAACGGCGTGCTCTCGACGATGCCGAGCACGAGGTCCGACCACCGGTAGCCGCCGGGCGTCGCCTCGCGCAGGATGCGCCGGACGGCGGGCATGTCGTAGTGCTCGAGCCCCCGGCCGAGGGCGTAGGTGGCGAGCTTCTCGAGTACGGTCTGCACGAACTGCTCGTCCCGGTCGAGCAGCATCGCCTTCAGCCCGGCCAACCCCTCGAACTCGGTCCCGTCGGGAAAGGCGCCCGACGCGTCGATGGGATCGCCGCCCTCGCCCGTCGCGCGCCACTTGCCGATGGCGTCGAAGTGCTCGAGGGCGAAGCCCAGCGGGTCCATGGGGGCGTGGCAGGCGGCGCAGACGGGGTTCTCGCGGTGCTGCTCGAGCCGCTCGCGCACCGACGCGGGCCGGCCGCCTTCCCCTCGATCAGGCAGGTCCGGCACGTCGGGGGGCGGGGGCGGCGGGGGCGCGCCGAGCAGGTGCTCGAGCAGCCAGTGGCCGCGGAGCACCGGCGAGGTCCGCGTGGGATACGAGGTGACGGTGAGGATGCTGCCCTGGCCGAGGAGGCCGCCGCGCACCCCGTCGTCGAACGTCACCCGCCGGAACCGGCTGCCGTAGACGTTCGGTATCCCGTAGTGCTGGGCCAGCCGCTCGTCGACGAACGTGTGGTCGGCCCCCACCAGGTCGAGGACGCTGCGGTTCCCGCGGATCTGGTCCGCCACGAACAGCTCCGTCTCGCGCCGGAACGACTCGCGCAGGTTGTCGTCCCACTCGGGATACAGCTCGGGCGTGGGGACGACGCTGGGCAGGGTGCCGAGGGCCAGCCACTGCAGGGCGAACCCGTCGACGAGGGCGTGGGCGCGGGGGTCGGCGAGCATGCGCCGCACCTGCGCATCCAGCACGTCCGCATCGCGCAGCTCCCCGCGGGCCGCCGACGTCCAGGAGCTCATCGTCGGGAATGCTGCTCCACAGGAAGAACGAGAGGCGCGCGGCGAGCTCGAGGTCGCTGACGGCGTGGATGGTCCCCGGCGGCGTCCCCGGCGGCGCGCGCTCGACGCGGAACAGGAACTCGGGGTCGACGAGGATGCTCTCGAGGCTGCGCTGGATCCCGGCCTCGAAGCCGCCGTCGCCATGCCCCGCCCGGTAGAAACCCAGCAGGATGTCGAGGTCGCGGTCCGTCACCGGCCGCCGCCACGCGCGGCGCGCGAGGGTCGAGAGGATCTCGTGCGCGCACGGCTCCTCGTCGGCCGCGGCGGCGGGCCGGCACGTGAAGATGCGCTCCCGGCTCGGCGTCTCCCCGGGACCGGTCGCGTCGAAGGGCCCGGCGATGCTGACCCGGTCGACGGCCGCCTCGGGCGCCTCCGACGTCGAGCTCCAGCGCTCGGCGATGGCGAGGACCTTCCCGGTCGCCCGCGGCTGCAGGACGCCGTCGCGCTCCGACCGCCCCTGCACGAACGAGACGCCGAGCACCCGCGGCCCCGCCCGCGCCGCGATGCGCACCTCGAGGTGGTCGTCGGCGTGCAGGGCGTACTCCTCCCACGCCCGGTCGCCGAGCACCGCGCCCGCGAACGTGCGCGGCGGCGGCGTGCCGGGGGCGCCGCCGATGATGAACGCGGCCACGCGCTCGCCGTCCAGCCGCACCTCGAGCCGCTGCCGGTTCTGGAGGCCGCGCACGTAGTCGTAGAGCTGGCGCCGCAGCCGGATGCGCACGTCGTACTCGCCGTCGAGGGGGAAGTTGTGGCGGATGGCTACGCCCCCGCGCGACCCGAACGGCAGGTCCTCGCTCATGCGGCGGTCCTGGAACCGCATCGAGGGCAGGACGTAGGTCTCGGTGGTCGGCTCGATGCCCGGGTCGCCCACGGCGAGCCGGCTGATGCGCCGCGCCGCGAAGATGTAGCGGTCGAGCAGGGCCGGCGACACCGAGAGGATGTCGGCCATGTTGTCGAAGCCGAGGTCGGCGTTGTCGGCCGGCAGCAGGGCGGCGGCGTCGATCTCTAGCGTCAGCAGATCGCGCACCGCGTTGGCGTACTCCCGCCGGTTCAGCCGGTGGACGGTGGTGCGGCCCGGATTGGGGTCGGCGGCGGCGACGCGGTCGAGGGCCGTTTCCAGCGTCGAGGCGACGTCGGCGTAGGCGGCCGGCTCGGGCCGCGGCCGGCCCGCCGGCGGCATCGCCCCCGTGCGCAGCTTCCGGACGACCTGCTCCCACGTCGCGGCGTGGTCGCCCACGCGGGCGGGGTCCATCGTGTCGAGGGCAAGGTCCGCGGTGCGCAGCCGCGCGTTGTGGCAGGTCACGCAGTAGCGGTCGAGGACCGCGCGGACCGACTCGGCCTCGGGCTCGACGGCGGCGCTCGACGGTGGAGCGGCGTACCCGAGCAGGACTGCACCGGCCACCGCAGCGGCGCTCCCGACGACGCATCGCCAGGTTCTCGACATGGCGCTCAGCCTCGAGCTCGCGAAGCGGCCTCCGCCGATTCTCCGAACTCCATGCACGGGCCTACGGGTACCGCAAGTTTACCCCGCCTGCGCTCGAATCGCCCGGCTATTCTCCGGAGCCGCTTGCGCGCGTGGCGGGGCGGGGTTGCCTGCGCCCGAATCGCCCGCCTATTCTGCGGAGCCGCCTGCGCGCGTGGCGGGACGGGGCTGCCTGCGTCCGAATCGCCCCGCCTATTCTACGGATCCGCCTGCGCGTGGCGCCCGGGGCTGCGTCAGCCCGTCTCGACGAAGACCGGGTCGACGGTCACTCCCGCCTCGTCGACGTGAACCGCTTCGTACGCGCCGCGGTTGGCGTCGTCGACCGCATCGACGAAGAACGCCAGCGTGACCCCGGCCAGTCCGAGCTGCCGGGCGTACCGCGCCGCCTGCCCGAGTGCCCGGCGGTACCCGAACGCATCGGTGAAGCTCTTTACCTCGAGACCGTACACCCTGCCCGCGTAGCGGATCAGCAGATCGATCGCCCCGTTGCCGGCGGGGAACTCCGGGTAGACCCGCCCGCCGCGCGGCTGGAGGAACCGGTCGATGAAAGAGTACAGGACGAAGTGATGCACCGCCTCGAACACGCGAAGGTCCCGCCGCCGCGGCGCGTCCCTCAGCAGCCACTCGCGGTTCGCCCGCAGGTGCCGCTCGAAGCGCCGGAGGAGCCGCCGGACGTCGAGCCCGTCGTCGGTGATCGTATCGGACAGGTCCTCGAACCCGGTGAACACCGGAACCGGCGTAGCCGGCGAGCGTCGACGAGAAGTAGTTGAACAGCCGCCTCTGCACAAACGGGCAGGAGAACCGAACGTACTGCCGGCCGTCCGCCGCCGGCTCACGGTCGATGACGCCGTTCAGGTACAGGAAATTGACGTGGGGCTCGTCGAAGTGGAACGGCTGCCTCTCTCCGGTCTGGAAGAAGTCGAGAACGACGTCCCGGTACGGCGCCTCCCTGACCCTCCCAATCAGGTGCTGCACGTTCGCGTTCGGCAGCGCGTCGACCGCATCGGCGTAGGCGGCCTCGAAGTCCTCCATGGTGATCGACGGACCCCGCCGGTTGTAGGTCTCCGTCAGCAGCTCGCCCAACCACGAGGTCAGGCCCGGCTGACCGCCGGTCTCGCGGTAGACCCGCTCCACCACCGCGGGCTCCACCGCCTGCCCGCTCTCGCGTTCGTACCAGGCGAACATGCCGCCGACCTCCTCCTCCGTCAGGTTGGGCACGTGCACGCTCCGCTGAATGTTGAACGGCGATCCGCTCGCGCTGTCGACGCCGAGGGCGCTCCGCACGCCGATCAGGGCCACGCCGTGCAACCGGTAGTCCATCTCCCCGGCCGGCCCGCCCGCCTGCAGCCGCCGATGGCCGTGGATCTTGCGGAACACCCCCACAATGGCCTCGATGGCCTCCGCGGGCAGGGCGTCGAACTCGTCGAGCACGAGGATGAGCGGCTTCGACCCCCGTTCGGTTCGGAAGACCCCGTCGAGTTCGTCCGCCGAACCAATCGGCCCCGCGTCAACGCCCAACGCGCCCGCAACGTCCGCGGCGATGCGCCGGACCACCACGCCGGCGTCCTCCACCGTCTTCAGGTGCTCCACGCTGGTCGCGACGACATCCAGCCCCCGATACCGCGGATCGTCCCGGAGCTGCCGCACCGCCTGCCCCACGATCCAGGACTTCCCGCGCTGCCGGGGCGCCCAGACGGTGATGTATCCGCCGCCGTTCTCCGGCCCTCCGCCCCCGACCAGCGCGGCCAGCACCCGGTCGACCAGCGCCGTCCTCGGCGCGTGGAAGTGCAGGTCGGTGTCGACGGGACCGTAGGAGGAGAATCTGCGCATGGCCCTACCGGATCTTCCACGAACGTGCGCCCTTTATCTCCTCATCCGGGCGAGTCGGCCCGCTCTCGGTCCGATCAGGCGGTTCGGGAGCGGCAGCATCGCCACCCTGAAGTGGGCGCGCATGAACCTGCCGACCTCCGCGTCCGCCCGCGCTGCTGCCGAACCGGTCTTGACGAGGATGCTTCTCAGTGTCTTGCGTAGCGTGCTGTTGCCATTGATGTGTCTGTGGAGCACGCGTTCTCGAAAACCGCCGCGGCCGGTCGCCCAGCCGACATAGACCGGTCGGTCATCACGAACGGGGATACGAGCGCGGCGCAGGCGGGCTCGCGCGCGAGCATCTGCATACCAGACATAGATGCCGCGCTGGTCGAGGACATCCGGATGGTCCTGTACGGACTCGACGCGCATCCGCCAGCGCGGCAGAGCCAAGTCGATGCGGGCGCCCATCCTCAGGAGCAGGACGCGGGCGAGCGCTACGAAGAGCCTCAGCCTCACGCCCGGCTACTCTCCCGGCCGCTGCTCCTCGCGGATGGCCCTGAACTCGCTGGTGGCGCTCCACGCGGGCCACTCGTCGGAGGCGGCGAGCCGGGCGCCCATGCGGTACATGAACGTCAGGTCCTCGAGGGCGCCGGAGAGGTCCCAGTCCGGCTTTATCTCGTCCGACACCGCGTGGTAGTCGTTGGCGTTGTACTCGTTCCGCTTCTCGATGCCGTAGCCGGGCGGCCTGTCGATGTAGTCGATCCCGGGATCGCCGTAGAACGCGGGGATGCCGACCCGCGCGAACGAGAAGTGGTCCGAGCGGTAGTAGAACCCCTTCTCGGGCTCGGGGTCGGGGTTCAGCACCCGGCCCAGCTCGGCCGCGACCTCGGCCGCGACGTCGTCGAGCTCGGACTGCCCCATCCCCACGATGGTCATGTCCCGCGTGCGCCCCCACTGGTTCAGCACGTCCATGTTCACGGCGGCGACGGTCTGGGCGGTGGGATACAACGGCTGCTCGCCGTAGTAGCGGGACCCCAGCAGCCCCTGCTCCTCGGCGGTGACGGCGAGGAACACGATGGACCGCCGCGGCGGCTCCCCTTCCGTGAAGGCGCGGGCGATCTCGACGAGCCCCTGGGTGCCGGTGGCGTTGTCGGCGGCGCCGTTGTAGATCTGGTCGCCCTCGAGGCTCTCGTCCGTGCCCATGTGGTCCCAGTGGGCGACGTACATCACCACCTCGTCGGGCGCCTCGGTCCCCGGAATCCGCGCCAACACGTTCTGCGAGTCGATGGTGCGCAGCTCGTTCCGGATCTCGATGCTGCCGGTCACCCCGAGGGGGATCGGCTGGAATTCCCGGGTCGCGGCCTGCTGCTTCGCGGCCTCGAAGTCGAGCCCGGCCCGCTCGAAGAGCATCTCGGCGGTGGCCCGCTGCACCCAGCCCTCGAAGGTGGCGCGGCTCAGGTTGTCGTCGTCCGCGATGAGGTCGAACGACTCGGCGTAAGGGGCGCTGCCGACGACCTCCCACGGATACCCGGCGGGGCCGGTCTCGTGGATGACGAACGAGCCGGCCGCCCCGAGCTCGGCCGCGATCTCGTGCTTGTAGGTCCACCGGCCGTAGTAGGTCATGGCCGGGCCGCCGAAGATGTCGTCCAGCGGCGGGTCGTTGACGAGCGAGAGCAGGATCTTGCCGCCGACGTCGGTGTCGCCGAAGTCGTCCCAGTCGTACTCGGGGGCCCGCGCCCCGTAGCCGACGAAGACGAACTCGGCGTCGGACACGCTGACCACGTCGACGACGTGCTTCGTCGCCGCGACGTAGTCGGCGCCCGGCTCCAGGGTGCGGGCCGGCCCGCCCCCCCTGACGACGAGGCCGTCACCCGGCTGCGGCGTGATGCCGACCAGCGGGACGTCCTGCACCCAGGTGCCGTCGGGGTTGCCGGGCTCGAGGCCGAGCGCCGCGAACTCCGCCGTGAGGTAGTCGACGGTGAGGGTCTCCCCCGCCGACCCCGGCGCCCGCCCCCCGAACTCGTCCGAGGCCAGCCGCTCGATGCCGGCCATCAGCGTGTCGGCGGCGATGCCGGCGGCGATGCCGGCGGCCTCGCCCCCCGACTCGTCCGACGCGCCCCCGCACCCGATGCACGCCAGCACTCCCGCCACCGCAAACAGCCTGCGCACGGTCTTCCTCCCGACCCGCTCGGCGCGGATCTGCAGTTCGAGATTCGACGGTCTCCCGCCACCGTCATCCGCCCGGGGCGGTGCACCGACGGTGCCCGCCGTCGGGTCGATTTCGTCGCGCCAACCCTCCTGCGGAGGCAGCCGCCCGGCGAGCCGGAACGCCGGCCGCCCTCAGCCGTCCCCCGGCGGAGGCAGCCGCGCGGCGAGCCAGCGCCCGATGTCCTGCACTTCTTCCAGGCACACCTGGTGGGCCATCGTGTACTCGTGCCAGTCTACCCGGTACCCGGCCGCCCGCAGCCGCTCGGCGCTGCCGTGCCCCATCGCGTGGGGGACGACCCCGTCGTGCCGGCCGTGGGCCTGGAAGATCCCGGTCTCCCGGTTCGCGGGGGCCGCCTCGTCCGCCAGCGCGTCGTGGAGAGGCAGGTACCCCGACAGCGCGACGATGCCGGCCAGCCGGCGAGGATACCGCAGCCCCGTGAAGAGGGCCATCGCCGCGCCCTGCGAGAAGCCGGCCAGCACGATGCGCGACGACGGGATGCCGCGCTCGATCTCGCGGGCGATCAACGCGTCGACGGCGGCGGCCGACCGCCGGATGCCGGCCTCGTCCTGCCCGCGCGAAGCGAGGCTGACGATGTCGTACCAGGCCCGCATGCGCATGCCCATGTTCAGGGTGACCGCCATCTCCGGCGCGTGCGGGAAGACGTAGCGGATCGCCGACCCGGGCGGCATGCCGAGCTGCGGCGGCAGCGTGGCGAAGTCGTGGCCGTCGGCGCCGAGCCCGTGCAGCCAGATCACCACGGCGTCGGCCGTGCGCTCCGGCTGCTGCTCGACCATCTCGAGTAGCGGTTGCTGTGTCGTGGTCACGGAATCTGCTCGTCCCCAGGAAGACCGTCGGCGCTGCGCTCGAGCGCCGACGCGCGAACGAAGGCCCGCGAGCGCCTGCGACCTCCCGCCCCCGCAGTGTCGCGGCCCGAATGCCGGTTACCGAATCGGTCGCCGTGCGGCGCACGGCCCCCCGTCGGGGCTCCCCCCCCCGGTGGCGGATGCGGCCTGCAAGTCGATCCGGCGAATCGCTGCGTGACGGCGCCGGCGCCCGCCCGATCCTGCAGAGTCGGCACCTCCTTGCAGGAGTGGACGCGGTTCCTCGGGCGCCGGAACGCCGGCCGTCAATGCGACATCGCGTGCAGGAGGAAGTTGATGCCGATGGCGTACGACGTGACCGAGAAGCGGTAGAAGAACTCGTAGTCCTCGCCCTCCCGTTCCCAGCCGTCGGCGATGTCGGTGTTGTGGGTCATCAGCACCATCAGCCGGCCGTGGTCGTCGTAGATGCCCCGCACGTGGACCTCGGCGCTCAGCGAGCCGCGCTCCGAGGTGGTCATGCCCCCGACCCGGCGGAAGTGCTGGATCGACGGCACCTGCGGCACCTCGTCGACGTCGAACATGCCGTGGTGAATCGGGTCGGAGATGGGAATGTCGACGATGGGATACTCGCCGGGCGGCAGGACCTTGCCGATCTCGGCCGCCCACTGGTCCCACGCGTACGGCCCCCAGAAGTCGTCGACCCACAGGAAGCCGCCCTTCCGCAGGTAGGCGCCGAGGCTTTCCGCCTCCTCGGCGTTGAGCCAGATGGTGCCGACGTCCGACATGAAGAGGAACGGGTAGTCGAAGAGCTGGGGATCCGTCAGCCGCACCACGACGTGGTCCGGCTCGTTGCGCCGGTCGACGCCCACCGGAGCGTGGGTCAGCTCGGATAGCCGGATCGAGAAGTTGATGTCGGCGTCGGGATAGTCGGTGTGCCAGCCCTGGCCGCCCCGCTCGCGGTGGGTGCTCTGGTAGAACCCCCGCGCGAACGTGAACAGCCGGTGGGTCGGCTCGGCGGACGGGAAGCGCGGGGGCATGCGCCGCCAGCCCCACTGCGCGACCGCGACGGTCGATCCGCCGAGCAGCACCGCCGCGACGACGGCCGCAGCAATCCGCCTCACGGGCTGCTACTCCTCGGCCAGCGCCCGGAAGTACTCCTCGATAAGCTCGCGGAACCCGTCGGGGACCTCGTCGCTGCTGGCCAGGAACAAGTCCTCGCGGTCGCCGTCGACCTCGCGGCGCAGCCGGTACTCGAACCGCTTCAGCTCCTCGATGACGAACGACTGCATGCGCGCGATGGCCTCGGCGCTCTGGTAGATGCGCGGGTCGTCGAGATCGCGCATGGCCTGGATGATCTCGGCGAGATCGCCCACGTCGCCGAAGTTCTCGGCCCGCAGCATCCGCTGCAGCTCCTGCGCGTCGGCCCCGCGCTCGCGGAACTCGCGCTGCCACTGCCGAACGTCGCGGGGGTCGAACGCCCAGTCGCCGGGCCGCGCGTCGCCGGGGCCGCCCCAGCCGAAGGGGCTCCCGAAGCGGTTGCCGCCGGCGCCGTCCGTCGCGCCGCCGGGCTGTCCGCCCGCCTGCGCGTTCTGCCCTTCCTGACCGGCCTGTCCCGCCTGACCCTCCTGGCCGGGCTGCCCCTCCTGACCGGCCTGGCCGGGCTGACCTTGCTGACCTTGCTGGCCGGGCTGCCCTTCCTGCCCCGGCTCGCCGGCCTGCTGCTCGCCGTTGTCGGCGCGGGCCTGCCCCTGGCGTATCCGCTGCTCGAGCGACTCGAGCCCCCGCATCAGGTCGCGGGTGCGGTCGAGGGCCTGCTCGAGCCCGGTCGCCCCGGCCGTGCCGACGGCCTCGGCCGCCTCGGCGAGCTGCTGCTCGAGGTCGGCGAGGTCGTTGCCGATCTCGGCCTCGAACTGGGTGGCGTAGGCCGGCGACCGGGCGCGGATGAGGCCGCGCGAATAGCGGATCTTCTCCTTGAGCCGGCTCTCGCGGATCCCGTTGGCGGCCTCCTGGAGCTCGGTCGACGCCCCCCGCTCCTCGCGCCGGAACTCGGCCGAGGTCGAGTCGATGTCGCGCTCGAGGTCGGCCACCCGCGACTCCATCTCGTTCTTGCGCTCGGTGAGCCGGCCGATGCGCTCGATGCGCTCCTGGTTCTCGAGGTCGCCGAGGCCGGTCACCTGCCCTGCAACGTCCGCCTCCTCGGTGGACAGCTCCGCCGCCCGCCGCTGGAAGTCCTCGATGTCGCGGGACAGGCGCTCGCTCTGCTGCCCCTGCAGCTGGCGCTCGACCTCGCGCAGGCGGTCGAGGGCCGCCGCCGCCTCCGCGAAGCCCTGGTTGTCGGCGTTCGCGGCGGCCTGGCGCATGGCGTCGGCCGCTTCCTGCAGCCGCCGCGCCGCCTGCATCATCTGGGGCGACTGCTGCTCGCGGGCGAGCCGCTCGAGACGCCGCGCCGCCTCCTCCGCCTCCTCGGCGAGCACCCGCTGCGACGCGCCGCCGCCGGCCCGCGCGGTCTGGCCGCCCCGCGCCCGCCGCCGCTGCCGCTCCGCCTCCTGCTCCTGCCGGCGGGCGAGCTCGCGCAGCCGCTCCATCAGGGCGTCGACCTCGTCGTCCGAGGCCTGCTGCTGCCCGCGCTGCACCGTCTCGTACTGGTTCTGCAGCTTGTCGAGCTCGAGCTCGAAGAGGTCGGCGAGGTCCTCGGCCGCGGTCTGGCCGCCCCGGCCGCCCCCGCCGCCGCCCCCGCCCTGCTGGACGCGGACCTCGTCGTAGGCCTCCTCGGCCCGCTGCAGCTGCTGCAGGGCGCGCTGCTCGGCCGGCAGCGCGCCGTCGACGTCCTGCTCCTGGAGCGACGCCTCGGCCGCCCGCATCTCCTCCGCCGCCCGCGGCAGGACCGCGAGAATCGAGCGGAACGCGGGGTCGGCGGGCATCACGCGGCTGTTCATGCGCCGCACCAGGGTGTCGACCTGCTCGCGCAGCCGCCCCTGGGCCAGGGTCAGGAAGACGACGTTCTCGCGGAACTCGTCGTCGGTGAACGTGTCGCGATCGCGGATGACGTTGAAGGTCGCGGAGATGACCTGGCGCTGCGCCTCGGAGAGGGCGCGGGCATCCCCGCCCCCCCCGCCACCGCCTCCGCCGCCCCCGCCGCCCTGCGACTGGGCGGCGCGGAAGTCGCGCCGGAACGCCCGGATCTGCACGAAGTAGAGATCGCTCTTGACGACCCGGCCGACCTCGCCCTGGTTGTCCCCGGCGCTGCCGTAGTACGAAACGAAGTCGCCGGGCTCGAGGTCGAAATCCTCGAGGAAGAGGGTGTGCCCGGCCGAGACCTCCCGCAGCCCGCCCTCTTCCGAGTCGAAGAGCTCTACCGTCTCCTCGGGCCCGCCGTTGACCGAGTAGGTCAGGCTGAGCGAGCGCACGCCGAAGTCGTCGTCGGCGCGGGCCTCGAGGAACACCTCCTCGATGGCGTTGGCGGTGGTGTCGCGCCCCGGCCTGACGAACATGACCGACGGGGCCTGGTCGGTGAGCACGTCTATGGTGTAGCGTGGCGACGCCTCGACGAGCTCGCCGCTCGGCCCCTCGAGCTCGACCTGGTAGAAGCCGTCCTCCTCGATCATGAAGCTGGCGGTCAGCACGCCGTCCTCGCGGAGGGTCAGCTCGGCGTCGGAGGTCTCGTCGAAGACCAGCCGGCCGGCCGGGGTCCCCATGGTCGGGAACACCGACATGCGGACCTCGGTGCCCTGCAGGACCGCGATGTCCCCGCCGTCCTGAATCAGCCGCGGCTCGAGCCCGGTGTACGCCGGGAAGTGGTACTCGAGCTCGAGGTGGTCGACGTACGGCAGGTCGATGACGTCGACCGTGAAGGTCTCCGAGCGCACCCCGGTCGCGTCGACGTAGTAGTCGGTCTCCTCGCGGATGTCGAACAGGATGGTCTCGAAGACCCCGAGGGCCGGCGGCCCGTCACCGAGCGCGTCCTGGGGGATCATGGGCACGATGTCCCAGGCCGCGTCGGGCGCCGACTGCATGAACAGGTTGACGTCGTTCGTCTCGAACCCCACGAGCTGGGCCGTCACCGTGAGGTCGGCGCCGCGGGCGATGGTGACGTCGCCGGGCTCGACGAGGATGCTGTAGGGGCTCGCTTCGTCGAGGCTCCCGGCGGGGACCATCAGGGCCGCCGCGCCGTGCTGCAGCTGGGACGGCGCCAGGATGAACGCGAGGAGCACGGCGGCCGAGGCGAGGGCGAGCCAGCTCGACGACTGCCGCATCTTCTGCCGCTCGACCGCCGACCCCAGGTCGAGGTCGTGGCAGCGTTCGACGGCGGTGCGCACGAGCCGCTCGACGAGGGCCGCGGAGTAGTCGGGGCTCCCGGTCCGGACCCCCCGCTTGGTCTCCTCGAGGGCGCTCAGCACGCTCGCGTCGAGCGACGGCTCGTGCTCCTCGAGATACAAGGCGACCCGCTCGTCCGACACCCGCCGGGCCAGCGGCCGGACGAGGTACCAGACCGCGAGCGCGGCCACCGTCAGCCACGTCAGGAGGCGGAACGCCACGACCGACCCCGAGGAAAAGCGGAAGAACTCGAGGCCGTAGGACGAGACGAGGAACGCGCCGAGGCCCGCCGCCAGGACGACCGCGAGACCGCGCAGGGCAATCCGCACGCGCCACCGGTTCCGTACGCGCCGAATGACGTCGACGAGGTCTTCCGGACCGCCTGACGACCACAGGTTGCTGAGCATGGGTGCCCTCTCCTCAACGGACGGGACTGGCTGCCCATCTTATCCCAAACCCGACCCGATTCTTCAACCTTCCGGGGTGGGGGTGAACGAACGGCCCGGCGGCATCGGCAGGATGTCGGCCCGCTCGCCTGCCGGGGGGTGTCTTCTCCGCGGGGTCCGGCGTCGACCCCACCGGAGACGCTCGGAGGCTGCGGCCAGGCCCGAAGACGGTGGGTCCGACAAGCGGGACGAACCGGCCCGTGAACGGCGGGTAGAATGGACGTACGGCGCACCGTCGCTCCCCGGCTTCCGTCTCCCGGCCGCCGATCTCATCGCGCGACGAAGGCAGCCGGAGCCGCCGGCGACGGTCCATGGACCGCCGGCGGCGACCACCGGGCCGTCCATCTCGTCCGATGCCCTTCGAGTCCGCCGAGTTCCTGCTGTTCCTGCTGCTGACGCTGACCGCCTTCTGGGCGCTCGCGCCGTCGCGCACGGCGCAGAAGGCGCTCCTGATCGCGGCGAGCGCGTGGTTCTACGGCAGCTACCGCTGGGACTTCGTGGGGCTGCTGGCCCTCTCCGTCGTCGGCAACCACCTGCTGGCCGGCGCCGTCTGCCGGGGGACGGGGCGCGCGCGGAGCCGCTGGCTCGCCGCCGGGGTGGGGGCTAACCTCGCGGCGCTGGCCTGGTTCAAGTACTCCGTCTTCTTCGCCGAGACGGTCAACGACGCGGTGTTCGCCCTGGGGCTCGGGGCCGGGCTGACGGTTCCGCAGGTCGTCCTGCCCGTCGGCATCTCGTTCTACACTTTCCAGGCCATCGCGTACCTCATCGAGGTGCACCGCGGGTCGGGGCCGAGGGCGAAGAGCCTCCTCGACTTCGCGTTGTTCATGTCGTTCTTCCCCCAGCTCCTCATCGGCCCCATCTGCCGGGGGCACGACCTGCTGCCGCAGATCGAGGCGCGGGCGCCGGCCCGCATCGAGAAGCTGCCCGTCGCCGTCTCGCTCATCCTGTCGGGCCTCTTCAAGCGGATGGTGATCGCGTCGCTGCTGTTCGAGCTCGGTGTCAGCGAGGCCTTCCAGTCGCCGGAGAACTACACGGCGGTGGCGCTGTGGGTCGCGCTCGTCGGCTACACCGCGCAGATCTACTGCGACTTCTCCGGCTACGTCGACCTCATGCGCGGCTGCGCGCTGCTGTTCGGCATCGAGCTCCCCGACAACTTCAACAACCCCTACTCGGCGGCCAGCGTCGGCGACTTCTGGCGGCGATGGCACATGACCTTCAGCCGGTGGCTGCGCGACTTCATCTACTACCCGCTCGGGGGGTCGCGCCGCCGGGAGCCCCGCGTCCTCCTCAACCTGTTCCTGACCATGGTCTTCTGCGGGCTCTGGCACGGCGCGACCTGGGGCTACGTCCTCTGGGGCGCCGTCCACGGGGCCGCCCTGGCCCTCTACAAGTTGCTGCTCGACCGGCGCCGCGCGCGCGGCGAGGACACGTCGCGGCGGCCGACCGCGTTGGAGTGGCTGCGGGGCTGGACGTGGACGATGCTGGTGGTGTGCGCGTCGCGGGTGTTCTTCGTGTGCTCGGATCTGGCCACGGCCCGGGTGTTCCTCACCCGCATGTGCACGCCGGGGCTGCGGGGCGGCGGCTTCTCGCTGCTCCTGCCGCCCCTGACGCTGGCCGGCTTCGCGCTCAACTTCGTCGGAGACGCGGTCCGCGCCCGCTTCGTCCGCGGCAGCGAGGCGCTGCCGCTGCCGCTGCGCTGGGCGTTCTGGCTGGCGATGTTCTTCCTGCTGCTGGCGGTGCGGCCGGTCGGCGTGCTGCCGAACGCCTACTTCCGGTTCTGATCCGCGGGAACCGGCTCTGGTAACATGGGCACGGTCCGCCTCCGGCGCGACCGGCGGGCGTTGCCGCCGTCAAGGAGAACGCTCCGAGTGGCCTCTGCTCCTCCTTCCCGCGACCCGCGTTGCTCGACGTCGCTTGCGCCCTGGTTGATGCTGGCCCTCTGCTGGGGCCTCGCCCTCGGCATGGGCGCCCTCGTCGGCCGCGAGCTGCACGCCGAGGCGGAGAGGAACCACGCGCTCGGCGAGGGGCCGCGGTGGCAGGTCGGGGCTACCGCCGCGCTGGCCCGCCTCGGCGAGGCGACGGGGCTGGCGCGCCTGCGGGCGGCGCTCGAGGAGCGCAAGCGCGCCTTCTATGAAGCGGAGCTCACCGTGGGGGGGCGGCAGGCTCCGCCGGCGGGCTCCGCCCCGGCGCCGGCCGAGCCCGAGCCCGTCCCCGCCCCGGCACCGGTTGAGGCCCCGGCCGAGCCCGAGTCCGTCGCCGCCCCGGTGCGGGACGTGGCCCTGGGCGAGTCCGACATCCCAGCGCCGGCCGTGCAGCGGGTGATGATCGTCGGCGCCTCCTCGATTCAGACCGACCTCGGCCGCGCCCTGGAACGGGAGATCGAGAACGACCTGGGGGTGGAGGTCTTGCGCCACGGGCGTCACTCGACCGGCATGGCGCGTCCCGACTACTTCGACTGGAACGCGAGGGCCCTGGAGCTGAAGGCGGACTTCCGGCCCGACCTCGTCATCGCGCAGTTCGGCGGGAACGACGGCCAGGGACTGACGGACCGGGAGACCGGCCGGGCCGTCGCCCCCTTCTTCACCGACGACTGGGACGCCGAGTACGGCGCCCGGCTGGAGGCGTTCGTCGACCTCTTCTCGGACGACGCGGTGCCGGTGGTGATTCTGGGCATGCCGGCCATGAGGAACGCCTACCACCAGAGCAAGATGGCGCGCATCAACGCGGTCACCCGGGCCGCGTGCGACCGCGCGGGGGCCTATTTCGTCGACACCTTCGCGATGACCGCCGACGCGGAGGGAGGCCCCCTCGCGCGGGCCGAGGTGGACGGCCGCCCCCGCATCGTCCACGCCGCCGACGGGATGCACCTCAGCCGCTACGGGTCGGACATGGTGGCGGCCGGCATCGTCGACACCCTCGCCGGCTGGTTCGAGTTCACCCCGCCGCCCCCGGCGGCGGCCGCCGGCGTCGCGGCCGCAGCGGTGCCCGAAGGCGGTGCGTCCGGCACGATGCCCGGAGGCGGCGCGTCCGCCGCGATGTCCCGAGGCGGCGCGTCCGCCGCGAAGGCGCCGCCCCCGGACGCGGGCCGGCCGCCGGCGGCCGAGCCGTCATCGCGGCCGCCGGCGCAACCCGGCGGGCGGGCGGCAGAGGCGGCGCTGGGATTGGACCAGGAAGCCCGGTGGGTGATCCAGCGCGGGCTGCGGGAGCGGGGCTTCGACCCCGGGCCGCTGGACGGGATCGTGGGCCCCGGCACGCGGGCCGCCATCCGCCGCTGGCAGACGGCGCAGGGCCTGCCCCCGACGGGGTATCTGGACGAGTCCGCCACGCGGGCGCTATCGGGCCGGTAGGACTCTGCGCAACGGAAGCGGGCCGGCAGGACTCTGCGCAACGGAAGGGCGCGGACTACGGAACCCGCCTTCTCATCTCTCGATATCGCGGCGGCGCGGATCGTTCGGGAAGCCGGCCGCTCGGGCCGCCGACCCGCTCACTCCCCGACCGGCCAGTGCTCGACCGCGACCTCAGGCATCGGGAAGTGCCTCGGATTGCCGGTGGCGAGCACCGCCGCCGTCGAGAACGCCGCCGCCGCAATCAGGCAGTCGGCCTGCGAGAGCGTCGTCCCCCGCGCCGCGAACCCCCGCCGCCACTCGCCGGCCCGGCGCCCCTCCGCCAGCCCGATCGGCACGACCCGGAGCCCCTCGAAGAGATCGTCCACGGCCGCAGCCTCCGCCGGCCGCAGCCCGCGGACCACCTCCTCCACGTTGATCGACGTCGTGCACAGCGCGTCGCCGCGATCGAGCAGCGCGTTCACGCGGCCGACGGCGGGCCGACCGCGCAGGTAGTCGATCAGGACCGTGGTGTCGAGGAGCACGCGCACCGCGTCACCCGACCCGACTCGGATCGCCGGCCCGCTGGCGCTGCACCCAGTCGGCGGGATCCGCGTCCCACTCGTGCCCGCCGTCCCGGACCACGCCGGCCGATCGGCGAATCCGGTACGCACGGCGGCGCCGGTCGACGGCATCCCGCACCGCCTCGCGCACGAACTCGCTGCGGCCCCGCGGACCGGCCAGATCGTCGATCTCGGCGACGAGCGCGTCGGGCATTTCGAGGTGCATTCTCATGTGTATTTCCATGGCACAAACGATATCACATAAAAGCCGGCCGCCGCCGTCCAGACAGGTGGAATCATGTCCTGCGCGCTGACGCCGGGACCTGACTCCCTCCCGGTCTCACGGCGGCGGGGGTTGTCGTGGCCGGGTCAACCCCGGAGGGCGCAACGGGCGCCGGGGCCGGCCGTCGACGTCGGCGCCAGCACGCGCAGCCCTTGCGCGCCGAGCATGCGCCCCACGGCGTTGGCGCGGAGGCGGCGCGGCCCGCCGTTGAGGGCGGCCATCCGCGGCGAGACGCAGTGCTCGTGCAGACCGCAACGGACGAAGCGGACGAGGCCCGTGGCGCCCAGCAGGTGCGCGCCGGCCACCAGGGCGGCCTGGTCGAGGACGACGCCGCCGACCGTCCTGCCCATCAGGTCGCGCACGCAGGGTTCGAGATCCAGCCAGTTCTTCGCCGTGAACCGCAGCAGGGCCGCGTCCTGCGCGCCGCGGTCTCTCTGGAACGCGTCGTCGGAGTCGATGCCCCACGGGTTGTCGAGCCAGCCGCCGGCGGCGTCGGCGAACCCCGCGTCCACCAGGGCGGCGCGGGTCATCTGATAGCAGCCGAGCGCCGAGCCGCCGGCGGGTCTGGCGAGGCAGTCGCCGCCCGTCTCCACCTCCTCCACCAGGGCCAGGTAGCGGGGAAAGTCGGGGCCGCTCCGAAGCGCCGTCGAGATCGAGGCCGGACGTCCGGGGCCGCCGGCCCTGTCCGTCACCGCCCCGGCCGGCAAGGGGAACGGCCGCGGCACGGGCGTCCCGACCCGGGCCGGCGCGCACGCCGCGAAGGCGACGGCAATCGCCACCAGGACCGCTGTCGCGACCCGCCGCGCCCACGTGCTGCACATCATGCTGCGTATCGGCCGGCGGGCGCGACCGGTCCAGCCCCGCCGTCCCGCCATCGGACCGGCGAGTTGTCGCCGCGCACCGGCGGCACGGGTTGGGGGAGGCGTTCAGTGCCCCTGGCGCGGCAGGGGTATGATCGGAGTGAATCGTCGCGAGCGACGACCTCATGCCGAGGCGGAGGACCATGAACCATCCCGCCGGTACCATGCATACCGGCCCACTCGGGTCGACCATCCACGTCCTGCGCGCCGACGCCGGGACCATCGCCGAGCTCGCGACCCTCGACTGGAACCGCTCGTTCAGCCGGGTCTGCCTCGACCCGGTGCGCGGGCTCGTCACCCTGATGACCCCCTCGCGCCTCCACGAGGATCTCACCGACGTGTTCGGCCACCTCGTAGACGCCGCCGCGAGCATGGTCGTCGGCGCCGCCAAGAACCTCCATCAGACCCGTCTCCGCGGGCCGGAAGACCCC
This sequence comes from Vicinamibacterales bacterium, assembly GCA_965207675.1. Lineage (GTDB taxonomy): Bacteria > Acidobacteriota > Vicinamibacteria > Vicinamibacterales > UBA8438 > JAJEEA01. The sequence goes on along the minus strand of CBDBMY010000007.1, from coordinate 82,627 downwards.
CCCGGCACGGGCATGGAGCCCGACTGCGCGTTCTATCTGGGCGAGCGGGCCAGGGCCTATCGCGACGCCCTCGCCGAGGGCGCGGCGGCGGCCGACGCCTTCGTCGAACGCACGCCGCTCGACCTCGTGGTCGAGGCCGAGATCACGAACGCCGACGAAGGCAAGATCGCGCGCTATGCCGAGATGGCGGTACGCGAGCTCTGGCGGTTGCACGGCCGCAAGGGCACCGGAGACCTGCGGGCGGACTTCCTCGCCCTGCGCCCCGGCGAGCCGCCGCGCCGGCTCGACGCCTCGGAGGTGCTCGGCGGCCTGACCCCCGGCGACGTCTGCGAGGCGGTGGACGGCGTCAGGCTCAGCGTGACGCCCGACGAGTGCGCCGAGGTGGTCGCCGGCATCGTCCGCCGCCGCCGGCGCGCCAGCGTGCGGGTGCGCGAAGAAGAAACCCCGCCGTACGCCGCGTCGCGCGCGTCCCGCTGACGGACGCTCGCGAACACGATCTCTACGGCGCGGCACCGCCTTCACGGTCCCGCTGATCGATCAGTTCCTGCCGGGAGCCATGCCGGGCCGCCGGCCGGCCGAAGCTCCGGATCGCGGCGGCTGACTCGCATCGGAATCCGAGAGTTCCTCGATCCACGCCAGCGCATCGGACTCCGCATCGGGATCGAGCCGGGCGACGGCAGCCGCCACTCGCATCCTCACTTCATCCTCGCGGGCGTCCGGCATGGCAGTGATTGGGCCCGCGCGCGCGGCTACGCGTCCGGGTCGAGGGCCCGGCGCGACAGGCGGTTCGACAGGACGGTCTCGGTGGCGAGGAATCCCATGGCGCCGATGAGGAGATACCACCACATCGTCTGCCGGCGCTCCAGGTCCTCGGGGCGGAGCTGGCGCTGGCCGGCCACCGTGCGGTCGCCGCCGGCGCGGCCGGTCACCGCGGCCACCAGCTCCTGGGGGTCGGCCACCGCGAGGTTCGACTCGGCGAGGTCGACGTTGACGGCCACCCGGACCACCGAGACGTCCTCCGCGTCGAGGTCGCGGATCTCGTAGAAGCCGGGCTCGACGAGGTCGATGAAGCCCGACCGGCCGTCGCGCCCGCCCGATCCCACCGGCACCCGGTCGTCGTTCGGGTCCCGCACCACGAGGTTGCCGCCGGCGAGGTCGAGACCGTCCGCGCCCGGGTACTGGGCCAGATCGAGGACCTGCCCCGCCGTCAGCCATGAGGTCGGGGTCCGGTAGGCGGCCAGGTACGCGACGGCCCGGTGGACGAGCGGCAGGTAGATCGGCTTCAGCGCGAGGTCGTTCCAGAAGCTGTCGACGGTCGACGTCCACACCAGCACCCGGCCCGCCCCGAGGGGGCGCTCGGCGAGGGCGACGTCCCCGTTGTCGTAGCGGGCGAGCACCACCGCGTCGGCCTGCACGTCGAGCGGCCGGTAGCGGAAGAACCGCGGCGTGGTGAGGTCGCCGCTACGGGGCGTGCCGAACAGCTCGAACACCGGGTGGGTGTAGTCGACGAAGCCCAGCACGCCGCCCCGGCCGTCGCGGTCGGCCGGCTCGCCGACGGCGCCCGGCAGCAGCTCGAAGTCGCCGCCCGGCCACCGGACGTTCTCGCCCAGCACTATCAGGAGCCCGCCCCCGCCCTCGACGAACCGCGTGATCGCGGCCCCGGGCTCGCCCGACGGCGGCGCCACGTCGTTCAGCACCACCACCGACGCCGCTTCGACGTCCTCGACCGTCAGCTCGTCGACGGGCCGCACCACCGGCGCGAACGACGGGCTCGTACCGATGTCGAGCGCCCGCTCCAGGTACAGGCTCGACTCGGGCGCCCCGGGGCTCACCACGACGAGCACCGACACCACGTCGCCCGGCGAGACGAGGAAGTGGAAGACGTCGTCGTGGGGCAGGGCGTCGGCCTGGGCGCTCACCGAGACCGGCATCGCCGCGTCGTCGATGGTGAACGGGGCGAAGGTGACGCTGGCCACGCTCGCCGGCTCGACCGCGGCCGGCAGCGCCTCGAGCTCGAAGTCGTTCAACTCCAGGGCCACCCGCATCCGCTCGACCGGCTCCGTCCCGCGGTTGGCGAGCCGCGCCGTCACCGTGGCGCGCTCCGCCCCCGCGAAGGTGTCGCGCTGCACCGAGACGCCGACCACGCTGACGTTCTGCGTCTCCTCCTCCTCGGCCACCGCCACCGGGGTCAGCACCGTGCCGGGGGGCAGCAGGGTGTTCGCCGCGCTGTCGATGCCCGTCCGCTGGAAGTCGCTGACGAGCACGACCTCGAGCCGCGGCAGGTCCGAGTCTTCCAGGATGCCCTGGGCGAGCTGAAGCGGCGGGCCGAAGCGGGTGGTGGCGGCGCCGATCTCGGCGTCGTTGACGGCCGCGAGCAGGCTGGCCCGGTCGTTGGTCGAACGCGCCCCCGCCTGGGCTCCGCTGTCGAACCGGACGACGGTGGCCCGGTCCTCCGGCCCCAGGTCCTGCACGACGCCGCGGGCGGCGGCCTGGGCGCGGTCCCACCGGTCGCCGTAGGCCATGCTCCACGAGCGGTCGAGGAGCACGACCACCTCGCGCCCGCCGCCGGCCACCGCGAGGGCCGTCGACCGCAGGAACGGCCGCGCGAAGGCGAAGACGAGGAGGGCGAGGGCCGCGCACCGCATGAGCAGCAGCAGCCAGTGCCGGATGCGCTGCCGGCGCAACGAGCGGAACGGGATCTTCCGCACGAACATCAGCGACGGGAACTCGACGACCTCGGTGCGCTGCCGCTGGATCATGTGCAGCAGCACGGGGGCGGCGACCGCGGCGAGGGCGGCGAGGAACAGCGGAGCGAGGAAGGCCATCAGCGCACCTTGGTCAGCCTGTGCCGCCCGAACACCGCGGGCCCGGGGGCGGCCGGGAAACGACGACGCGACCAGGCCATCAGCGCACCCTGGTCAGCTCGTGCCGCATCGCCGGCCGGCGGCACGGCGCGACCGGGGGGAACGGCGGAGCGGGGAAAGCCATCAGCGCCCCTTGGTCAGCTTGTGGCGCATCGCCAGGTACCGGAACAGCGCGTGGTCGAGCGGGACCCGCGTGTTCATGAAGTGGTAGTCGATCCGGTTCTGATTGGCGAGCTTCGTGAGGGCCTCGATGTGGTCCTGCACGAGCTGGCGGTACTGGTCGCGCAGCTTGTCGGGCACCACCGGGACCTTCCGCCCGGTCTCGATGTCCTGGAAGCTGACCGAGTCGTCGTACGGGAAGTCGACCTCGGCGGGATCCAGGATGTGGAACATGATCACGTCGTTGCCCGCGAAGCGCAGCGGCTTGACGGCGTCGAACACCTCCTCGGGCTCCTCGTAGAAGTCGGAGATGATGGCGACGATGCTGGGCCGCTTGAAGAACTCGGTCGCCTTGTAGAGGGGCGGCCCCAGCGCGCCGGGCCGTCCCGCCGTCATCCGGTCGAGGGTGTGCAGCGAGACCTCGAAGTGCTTGGCGGACGGCGGCACCCGCTCGACGATGTCGTCGTCGAAGGTCACGATGCCCACCCGGTCGCGCTGCTTCGAGCTGAGGTAGCTGAGGCAGGCGGCGAGGAAGCGGCCGTAGTCGAGCTTGGTGAGCTCGTGGCTGCCGAAGCTCATCGACTTCGAGACGTCGAAGATCACCGAGAAGTTGGTGTTGGTGTCGGCCTCGAACTGCTTGACGTAGAACCGGTCGGTCCGCGCGTAGAGCCGCCAGTCGACGCGGCGGATGTCGTCGCCGGGCATGTAGCCGCGGTGCTCGGCGAAGTCGATGGACACCCCCAGGTACGGCGCCTTGTGCAGGCCGTTGATGAACCCCTCGACCACGAACCGGGCGGCCAGCTCGAGGCTGCCGACGCGGGCCAGCACCTTCGGGTCGATGAACCGGGCGCCGGGCGACGCGGGGGGAGCGTGGGTCGCCATGGCTACATCTGCGAGACGGGCGTCGGCACCACCTCGATCAGCTGGTCGATGATCTGGTCGGTGGTGATGCCCTCCGACTCGGCGTGGAAGTTGAGGAGCACGCGGTGCCGCATCACGGGATGGGCGAGGGCGCGGATGTCGTCGAAGCTGACGTGGTAGCGGCCCTGGGTGAGGGCGCGGGCCTTGCCGCCGAGGGTCAGGTACTGCGCGGCGCGCACGCTGGCCCCGTAGGCGATCCACTTGCTGAAATCGGGGGCGCCCTCGCCCTTCAGGCGGCTCGTCCGGGCGAGGCCCAGCGCATAGCGCATGACCGGCTCGGACACCGGCACCTTCCGGACCAGCCTCTGGAACTCGACGAGGTCGGCGCCGGTGACCGCGTGCTTGTACTCGGGCTCGGCGAGCCCGGTGGTGGTGCGGACGACCTCGATCTCTTCGTCCTCGGGCGGGTGCTCGATGACGATGTGGAACATGAACCGGTCGAGCTGGGCCTCGGGCAGCGGGTACGTCCCCTCGAGCTCGATGGGGTTCTGCGTCGCGAAGACGAAGAACGGCTCCTCCAGGGTGTAGGTCCGGCCCTGCACCGTGACCCGGTGCTCCTGCATCGCCTCGAGCAGGGCCGACTGGGTCTTGGGCGGGGTCCGGTTGATCTCGTCGGCGAGGAGCACGTTGGTGAACACCGGGCCGGGCGCGAACACCATCTTGCGCCCGCCGGTCTCGGCGTCCTCCTGGATGATGTCGGTGCCGGTGATGTCCGACGGCATCAGGTCGGGGGTGAACTGGATGCGGGCGAACTTCAGGTCCAGCACCTGCGCCATGGTCTGGATGAGCAGGGTCTTGGCGAGGCCCGGCACCCCGATGATGAGGCTGTTGCCGCCGACGAACAGCGTCAGCAGGGTCTCCTCGATGACCCGCTGCTGGCCGATGATCTTCTTGCGGATCTCGGTCAGGATCTGCTCGCGACCCGCCTTCATGCGGTCGGCGAGCGCTATGTCGTCGGGATCTTCGAGGTCGGTGGGTTGATCGGCGAATTCGTTCACGGCGGACACTCTCCTCGGCCGCGGGGGCCGTCGCAGGTTCTCGTTTCCCTGGCAGTCCGTGGCGAGACTCCCGCTGCATCCGAGCGGCGGTGCATCCCGCCTGACCGCGTTGCTCCTCAGTCAAATGTGCCCGGTATTCTCCATCGTCGCGCCTTGTCGGGCGGGCGCCTCGGCGATCCGCTGGCGCCCTCCGGGCGAGATGCGACGCGGGGCTGGCCCGCCCATCGTCGCCTTCGGCTCCGCCGGGCGCCCCAAACCAACCCTCCAGGGAGTCTGCGCCTCCTCCGGAGGCGGCGCGGTTCTACGGCGCAGACTCCTGGCCACGGGCCGCCCGCCGCCGACCGTCCGCCGCACCGCCCGAACCGGCGAGGACGCGCGGCCGACCGGCGGTTCAGTGGGTCAACGCGTACATGATGTAGTTCACGCCGAGCTTGAACGCCTCGTTCGAGAGGTCGATGGGATACCAGCCGGTCATCGAGTACTCCCAGTACTCGCCGATGTCGTTGTTGTGGTTGGCCACCGCCATCAGCCGCCCGTCGGGGTCGTTGTCCTCGAACAGGCCGAAGAAGATCGGATCGTAGCCGGGGTAGGCCTGCTCGTACTCGTCGAGCGTCTCGATGTCGAAGAACGAGTGGTACACCGGGTGGGTGGCGTCGAGGGGCAGCCACCGCAGCTCGGGCACCACCCGCCGCATCTGCGCCTCCAGATTGGCCCAGTGCCAGTCGCCCCGGAAGTCGTCGAAGATGAGGAAGCCGCCCTTCAGCAGGTAGTTCCGCAGCCCGCGCGCCTCCTCGTCGGAGACGATCGTCCAGTACCCCGGCTCGGACATGTACGCGAACGGGTACTTGAACAGGTTCGGGTCGTCGAGGGTCAGGATGGTCCCGCCGTCCGATGCCAGATACGGGTTGACGTAGGAGATCGCCTCCAGAATCCGCATCAGGTTGGCCTCGGCCCGTGGGTAGTCGTGGGCCCACGGCAGATCCTGGCGGAAGGCGAACCCGCCCCCGACGTAGCCGTCGGCGTAGCGGATGCGCGCGAACACGAAGCGCCCGTCGAAGGTCTCCGGGCCGGACACCGGGGGCCCCGGCGGATCGTCCCCGGCCTCGACGGCCATGCCGCCCATCAGCACGGCCAGCGCCAGCCACACCCGTACCGCCCTCGTGCGCATCATCCGTCCATCCGCTCCGCGCGCAACGTTTCTCCCGTCGCGCAGCCACCCGCCACCCCGCGAGCCCACCCGAGAATCCAGGAATCAACGCCGGGCGGCAGGAATCCACGCCGGCGAACTCAATCGGCGCCCCGCACTGCCGAAGTTCCGCGAAGCGGAGCTTCCACCGCGACCGCAGGTCGCGCGGTCGGCGGCTAGCGCGGCGCCTCGGTCCCGGCCGCCGCCTCCGCTTCCCGGATCTCGCGGCCCTTCAGGGCGATGGCCACCAGCAGCTTCTCCAGCTCGGCCTGGTAGATCGCCTCGTCGGTACCGCCGCGGGTCGCCTGCAGCGCCTCGATCTGCTCCTGAATCTCCAGCCGCTCCTGGTAGAGGGCCCGCAGCGCGGGGTCCTCCGGCCAGCCGGGAATGCCCGCCCCCTCGCCGGCGGTGATGAACAGGGTGCGGGCCAGCGCCCCGTCCGAGCTCACGGGGTCGGGCTCGCGGGTGCCCTCGCGGTCCCCGTTGTCGTCGAGCAGGGCGTGCTCGGTCTGCAGCAGCCCGTCCGCCTCGTAGAACCGGTTCACCTGGGCGACGGCGTACTCGAACGCCTCGAGCACCGAGACCCGGCCGTCCCGGTTCTGGTCCGACTCTTCCGACCCGTCGGCGAACGCGGCGACGAAGTGGCCCCCGAAGACCGTCTCGTTCCACTGCCCCCCGCTTCGGGTCGCGGTGACCACCGTCCTCCCCTCGCCCGAGAGGGCCTGGATGAAGCCGCCGCTCGACGTGGCGGTGTTCACGAACGTGACCCGCCGCCCCTGAAGCCCGTCGAGCAGCAGCGCGTAGTCGTCGGCGGTCAGGTCGCGCCTCGGCAGGTTGAACCGCGACTCGCCGTTCTGGTAGCTGCCGTGCCCGATCAACACGATGAGGACGTGGTCGTTGGGCTCGGCCCGCTCCGCGATGGCCGCCACCGCGGCCTGGACACTCTCGCTCGTCGACCGCCCGTCCACGCGGTCGGGGTCGACTTCGGCCCGCTCCGCGAGCCACGTGACGTTGTCGGCGGGCAGCTCGTAGCGCTCCTTCGCGGCGTCGACCAGGGTCGTCGCCCACCCGTGGAACTGCTCGGCGTAGGCGGGGTCGCCGCTCAGGCCGGTGACGACGAGAACGTGGGTCTGCTGGGCGGCGGCCGGACCCGCGAGGGTCAGCAGGGCCAAGACGGCGGGCAGGCAGCACGCGACGAAACGGCGGGTTGCCCATAGAGCGGCGCGGGCGCCGACACGGGATGCCGTAGTATGGAGCGCATGGAGTCGTTCGCCGCCGTCGCAGACATGATCGGGAACCTCGCCGCCGTAGTCGCCGCCGTCGGCGTCCTGCTGGTCAACGCGAAGCTCGACCGCCTGACCGGCCGCGTGAACGAACGGGGGGAAACCCTGCGAACCCACGTCAACACGCCCGGTCTGCACCGGGCCGGCTGACACCCCTGAGCGGCGCCGGGTCATGCCAGCCCCCGCGCCCGCCGGTACCCCCACTCGCCGACCACGAGCAGCAGGAACGCCAGCAGCACCGCGGGCATGTCCCACAGGTCGCGCTCCTCGATCACGGTGACCCCGCCGCCCACCGTCTGGATGTCGTCGGCGAGCCCGTCGATGGTGTCGGCGGTGTAGAACCGCCCCCCCGTCTCGCCGGCGATGCGCTCGAGGAACGCGGTGCGCCGCGTCGAGTCGTAGTACTCGGCGTCGCTCGGGGCCACCCGCACGTAGGTGGTGTCGGTGCCGAGGAGCTCCCCGTCCTGCGTGGCCTCCACCCGCACCTCGTAGAGGCCCTCCTTGCGGGGGGTCATGCTGGCCTGGTACTCGCCGTCGCGGTCGGCGGTCCAGTCCATCGGCACCTCGAAGAGCTCGTCGTCGGGGTCGGTGATCCAGGCCGAGACCTGGCTCGTGTTGATCTCCTCGTAGTTGGCGTCGTCGACCTCGGCCCCCAGCGTCAGGGGCTCGTCGAGCTCGACCCGCTCGGCCGGCACGTCGGCCACCACCTGGTCGGGCACGCCGTCGACCATCCACCGCAGGAGGCGCCGCCACAGCGTCTCGTGGGTCTGGTCCTCGACGTCGATGTCGACGTGCATCTGCCACATCCACGAGTCCTGGATGGGGAACGCGAGGGCCTTGCCCGCCCCGTAGCGCTGGAACGCCAGCACCACGAGCGACTCGTCCGCGCTCGTCAGCAGGGTGGTCGCCCCCGGCTTGACCTCGCGGACGGCGTTGACGAGGGTGATTGGCGGCAGCTCCGACCAGCGCGCGGTCGACGCCTGCTCGGTCTCGGCGATCTGGGTCGCGGGATGGGTCTGCCCCGCGCGGGTCGGCCGCACCGCGGTCTCGACGAAGAACCGGCTCTCGTCGCCGGGCTGCTCGGGAATCACCACCGGGAGGACGTCGGCCACCGGGGTGCCGGCGTAGCCCCCCTCGGCGAACGAGCGGCGGCTCCCGAGCATCAGCAGCCCCCCGCCCCGCTCGCCCACGAAGTCGGCGATCATGCGCAACTGGTCGGGCGTGAAGTGGTTGGCCTCGATGCCGCCGAGGACGAGAGCCCGGTACTCGAACAGCTCGGCCCGGGTGCGGGGGAAGCCGCCGACGAGGTCCTCGGCCGACTCGACCCCCATCCGCATGAACTTGTTCTCGGCGGTGCGCTGCAGGACCGCGAGCTGCAGGTTCTCGTCGTCGGCGACGGCGCGGCGCAGGAACTTCACCTCCCACCGCGGCTCGCCCTCGAAGTAGAGGACCTTCTCGGCGGTGTCCTCGACCACGATGAGCACGTTCTGCTCGTTGTTCTGCGTCACCATCTCGTCCGGCTGGGGGGCGATGCGGAAGGTGAACAGCCGCGGGCCGGCGTCGGCCGCGGTGAAGCGGACCCGCACCGTGGTGGGCTCCCCGTCGGCAGGCAGGGTGACCGTCTCGTCGGCGACGATGCGGCCCTCGTCCTCGACGACGAGGTTGACGCGCTCGCCGCGGTAGCCGGTCTGGGCGACGACGACGTCGACGACCAGCGCCGCCCCTCTCAGGACGGACCGCGGCGTGTCGACGCGGCTGATCTGGATGTCCTGCGAGTAGGCCTCGCGCCCGAGCCCCACCGTGAACACCGGCACCCCCGCCGCCTGCAGGGGCAGCAGCGTCTCCTCGATGGCGCCGTCGGCGTTGTCGGCGCCGTCGGTAACGAGCACGAGGCCGGACAGGGGCACCCCGGACAGCTCCTCCCAGGCCCGGGTCAGGGCCTGACCGACGTCGGTCCGGGTGCCGTCGTGGGCCAGCTCGCCCATCGAGCCGACGCGGTCGGTGTTCGACGAGAAGCCGAACAGCCTCAACGCGAAGCGGTCGCGGAGGGCGGCCAGCAGCGGGCTCTCGTCGCCGAGCTCGCGGCGGATGACGTCGGCCCGCGACTCGCCCTCGACGTCGGCGATCTGCATGCTGCGCGAGTCGTCGACGAGGATGCCGAGGAAGTTCTGCTGCGGCTCGACCTGCGACAGCACCAGCACCGGCCGCCACAGGCAGACCACGAGCAGGGCGAGGATGGCGAGCCGGATGCCGGTGAGGAAGCCGCGGTCGACGGGGCGGCTGTTCGCCCGCACCTGCCGGTAGGTGCGCAGGGCGACCACCGCCGCGGCCAGGACGAGGAGCGTCGCCACGTACGTCGCGGCCGTGGGCCGGAACGCGAAGACGCCCTCCTCGAACGCCAGCGGTCTGTACTTGAACAGGAACTCGAACATCTAGCGTTCCGGCCGCGAAATCCGCGAAACGCGAAGATCGCGAGAACACCCCGTGGTACGGGGCGGGAAACGGCCCAGGGACGCGGCGTCGACCATGGCTCGGGACCTAGTGGCTCATCGCGTATACGATGATGTTGATGGTTATCTCGATGGCGTAGGTCGAGTAGCGCAGCGGGTAGTAGGGGCTCTCGGCCCACTCCCACGCGTCGCCGATGTCGGTGTTCCAGTTGATGATGACCATCAACCGGCCGTCGTCATCGAAGATCCCCTTGACCTGCGGCTCGTAGCCGTCCCGCTCCCACGTCGGGCCGCCCTGCGCGTTGCCGATCGAGGGGACCTGCACGATCTCCTCGATGTTGTACACGGTGTTGAAGATGGGGTGGTCGAGCGGGATGTCGACGATCGGGTGCTCGGGCAGCACCCGCCGGATCTCGGACTCGAAGTTCGCCCACTCCCAGGTGCCCCAGAAGTCGTCGATCATGAGGAACCCGCCCGCGAGCAGGTAGTCGCGGAGCCCCTCGACCTCCGCCTCGCTCATGTACATGTCCCCGACCTCGAGGGCGTAGAGGAACGGGAAGCGGCGCACGTTGGGGTCGTCGAGCCGCACCGCGTTCTCGGCCTCGTAGGCGTCGAGGTCGATGAGCCGCTCGAGGATGATCAGGAACTGGCGGTCCGCCTTGGGGTAGTCGGTGGCCCAGGAGCTCCAGCGGTAGCCGCTGTTGTAGACCGCCCGCGTGAAGAAGAACTCGCGGGCGTCGGCGTTGAGGTTGCCGCGCGAAGACCGGCGGATGTCGCTGCGCCGGAAGATCGGCTGCCGCTGCGCGGCCGGCGGGCTCCCGGCGCGGCGGGCCAGGCCCGCGAGTTGCCCGGCCGGCGGCCCCGCGGCGCGGCGGGCCAGGCCGGCGAGGCGGGGCGGGGCGGGAACAGCCGACGCCGACCCCCGAGCCTCGGCAACGGCGGCCGCCACGCGGGCCGGTTCGGCGGCGGTCGCCAGGCGGGCCGGTTCGGGGACGGCCGGCGGCGCCAGGTGCCCGGCCGCCCACAGGGTTCCCCACCCGACGGCCATCACGGCCGCCGCCATCAGTCCGGTGCGCGCGAATACCGGTAGCCGCACTCGAATGCTCCAGGTTCAGGTGGCCCGTCGCGACCCGCGCAGCCCGTAGGCGGAGGGAAGCTCCGATGTTGCACGAGCTTCACGACTCGAAAGGCAGCATAGCACAGCCGGCAGTCGATCAATCCCGGGCGGCCGATGCGTGCGGCCCGGCGCATTCTCGACCGGCGGTGCGTCCTGCCCGATCGCCGGTGGTTCCCTCGGCGCGCCCTGCCGCCCGCGCGCGCCCGCGCGGACTACCGTCCGTCTTCGACGAAGCGCACCTCGAACATCTTCGGCCACCACTTGCCGGTGATGTAGAAGGTGTCGGCCTCGGGGTCCCAGGCGATGCCGTTCAGCACCTCGGCCCCGAGGCGGTCGGGACCCTGCAAGAGCCCCGCGGCGTCGATGTAGTCGGTGACCCGGCCGCTCTCGGGATCGATGCGGACGATGAAATCGGTCTGCCAGACGTTGGCGTAGACCGCCCCCTCGACGCACTCCAGCTCGTTCAGCTCGTGCAGCGGCTGCCCCCGCAGCCGGACCCGCTGCTCGCCGATCGGCTCGAACGTGACGGGGTCGCGGAAGGTCAGCCGGTCGCTGCCGTCGCTCATGATCAGCCGGTCGCCGTCGTAACAGAGGCCCCAGCCCTCGCCCCGGTAGCGGTAGGTGTCGAGCAGCTCGAACGAGTCGCGGTCGTAGCTGAACGCGCGCTGCGCCCGCCACGTGAGCATGATCAGGCGCCGGTCGACGAGGCTCAGCCCTTCGCCGAAGTACTGCGCGGGGATGTCGATGCGCTGCTCGACCCGCCCGGTCCGGAGGTCGAGCCGGCGCAGGGTGGACTCACCCTCCCGGCCGGTGCTCTCGAACAGCACGCCGTCCCACCACACCAAGCCCTGCGTGTAGGCGTCCCGCTCGTGCGAGAACTCCCGCAGCACCTCGACGCGCCGCATGCGGACGTCCGGCTCGGGCGCGGCGGCGGAGGCGGCCGGCGCCGACGCCGAGGGGACGGACTCGCCTGGCGACGCCTGCGACGCCGACGGCGAGCGCCACAGGAGGACGCTGCCGCCCGCGAGGGCCACCAGGACCGCCGCCGCGACCCAGGCCCGAGACGATCGTGGTGCGGCCGCCGGTCCGCGAGCCCGCTCCACCGCCGGTCCATGCTTCGCGCGTCGTTTCCTGCCCACCGCTCGAACTCCTGTCCCCCAAGCGCGCCGCCCGACGGCGACGTCTCCCGGCCGGGCGAGGCCCCTCGAAGTCCGCCCCGTCCGGCGCGCAGGCTCCCGCAACACCGATTATATGCGGGAGCGCCCGGGATCGGCGGACGGGGCTCGACGATCACCGAAGTGCTGCGATGGGTGGAACGGGTCGCCGAACGACCCGTTCCAGGATGGCCGCGACCGGGCCCTCGCCGACTTCCTCGCCGGACCGGCACGGCACCGTGCGGCGAGTCGGACGATCGACCGTGACGTGCATGGGGGAGCGGACGGCGCGAAGCCCCTCAGACCCGCATGAGCACCGACCGCACCGGGTTGCCCGTCGCGCGCGCCACCATGTCGGCGTAGATCTGCACCTGGCGGCGATAGACGTCGAGGGCCGACTCCAGCTCCTGGTCGGTCTTGAAGTCCACCACGACCCAGGCGTCGCCGTCGCGGAACGCCAGATCGACGACGCCCTCGACCAGCACCCCGTCGTCGCCGCGCGCCGTCACCGGCGCCTCGCGCCGGCACTCGCCCGCCGCCGCCGCCCGGCGGACCCGTTCGAAGAGGGGGTGGGCGAGGGCGGCCGCCGCCGCTTCGCCCGACGCCTCGAGCTCGCTCTCCGACGCTCCCAGCAGCCGGCCCTGCAATCGGGCCACCTGCGCGGTCGCATCCCGGTCCGCGTCGAGGGGAACCGCCGCGAGCACCGCGTGCACGAGGGCGCCGAAGCGGGGGCCGGCGGGGCGCCGGCCGCGGGCTTCGAGCTCCAGCAGCTCGGGCTCGGCCGTCGACGCCGGCACGAGATCGGCGATCTGGCGGCGCGCGAGCTCGGTCACGGTGACCACCGCGACGCTCGGGACCGCCGCCTCCGCCACGATGTCGCCCCGGCGCTGTCGCCAGGCGCGGTAGCGGGCGAGGTCCCCGTCGACGATGTCCGGCGGGACGTCCTTCGAGAGCAGCTCCGCCTGCCGGATGCCGAAGCGCGCCTCGATGTCGAGGGCGAGCACGGCGGGGTCCCACCACACAACGGAATACCCGGCCGGGGGGTCGCCTCTGCCGACCCACGGCGCGGGTGCCACGGAGCCCGCGGACGCGGACGCATCGGTGCCCGCAGGCGCGGAGCCCCCGGCCACGGCAGGCGCGGACGCATCGGAACCCGCAGGCGCGGGCGCCACGGAGCCCGCAGGCACGGACGCTCCGGAGCCGGCGGGCGCCGAACCCCCGGCCACGGCAGGCGCGGAAGCCCCCGGCCCCGGGCGCGGGCCGGGGGCGGGGAAGGAAACCACGGCCGCGGCCGCGCCGTCCTCGTCGAAGCGGTACGCGCCGGGGGCGACGGTGTCGGGGCCGGCGGGGCCGTCCTCCGCCCGCTCCAGCACGCTGTCGCGCCCGAACCGCGGGCAGGCGGGGGCCGGGCGGGGGTCGCGGCGCTCGGCCGGCGGGGGATAGACGGCGGGGTTGAGCGGATCGAGCCATCCCCCCTCGTACGGCCCGTCGCCGACCGCCGGCACCACCAGCAGGTCGCGGGCGCGCGTGGCGGCGACGTAGGCGAGGCGGATGCCCTCCTGGCGGTCGCGCTCCACCTCCTCGGCCTCGTGGTCGAGGAGATCCAGGGGCGGCCAGCCGGCGAGCCGCAGCGCGCACAGCCCGCGGGCCGGGTCGATGAAGCGGCCCGCCGTCTTCCGGTGGAGGCGGCAGGTCGGATCGGCGAGGACCACCACCGGGAACTCGAGCCCCTTGGCCCGGTGCACGGTCATGATGCGCACCCCGTCGCTGCCCTCCTCGAGGATCGACGCCTCCCCCGCCTGCCCGGCCAGGGCCTCGCTCTCGAGCTGCTCGACGAACCCGCGGAACGAGAGTCCGCCGCCCGCCTCGTAGCGCCGGGCCAGCTCCGCGACGAGGAGCACGTTGGCGAGGGCCTGCTCGCCCCCCGGCCGCATGACGAAGCCGGCGTGGGCGCGCGTCGCCTCCAGCAGCCGGCCGACGGTCTCCGCCACCGGCACGACGTTCCGCCTCCGGTGGGCGCCCTTCAGCACCTCCAGCGCCTCGGCGATCGGCCCCAGCCGCTCGCGCAGGCCGGCGTCGCCGCCTTCTCCGGGCGCGAGCTCGGCGGGAATGCGGAAGGGGTGCAGCCGGCCGAACCGCTGGTGGTACTCGAGCAGGGCCGCGTCGTCGACCGCGAACAGCGACCCCTTCAGGGTGGCGAAGACGGAGAGCTCGTCGTCCGGGTGCTCGACGGCGGCGAGGGCGGCGCGCATGGTCGTCACTTCCTCCCGGTCGTGGAAGCCTCGGCCGCCCACGAGGAGATGCGGCAGGTCGCGGGCCTCGAGGGCCTCGACGTAGGGGCGGGTCATGTCGGCGCCGAAGCTCTCGAATCGCCGGAACAGGATGCACACGTGCCGCGCCGCCACCGGGACCCCCGCCGGCCCGGCGCCGTCGTCCGCCGCGTCCTCGCCGGGCGACCGCCGCTCCGTCACCCGCCAGCCGCTCTCGGCGACGAGCCAGCGGACGAACGCACCGACCGCGTCGGGCAGCGAGCGCTCGATGGCGGAGGCGGCGACCCGCCAACGGCCGTACGGGCGGGGGACGGGCAGCACCACCACCCCGGGCTGCCGCTCCGGGTCGCCCCGATGCGGCGACAGCGGCACGTAGGCGGCCTGGTCCGGACCGTCGTCGTCGGGCGGACGGGCGGAGCCGGGCGACGCGCCGCCGACCGCGGCATCGGGGCGCCGGCCCGCGGCGCCGCCGCCGGGCGGCGGGCCGGCGCCGGACATCACCGGCGCGAAGGCCCGGTTCACGAGGCGCTGGATGCCGGGGACGGCGCGGAAGCTGGTGGTGAGGGCGAGGGCAGGCACCCCGGCCGCCTCCAACTGGCGCTTGACCTCCCAGTAGACGCCGACGTCGGCCCGCCGGAACCGGTAGATCGACTGCTTGGGGTCGCCGACGATGAACAGCTTCCCCGGCGCCGGCCGGACGCGGCGCCAGTTCCGCTCGGCCGGGTCGCCGGCGGCGAGCAGCAGCAGTATCTCGGCCTGCAGGGGGTCGGTGTCCTGGAACTCGTCGACGAAGATGCGCGTGAACCGGCGCTGGAAGTCGGCGCGGACCGCGTCGCAGTCGCGCACGAGGTTGCGCGCCTCGATGAGGAGGTCGACGAAGTCGAGGCGGCCGGCGTCCCGCTTGAGCTCGCCGAAGCGGTCGATCGGCCCCTGCAGCTCGTCCCGCAGGAGCGCGGCGAGGTCGGCGTCGGCGACCCGGCGGAAGTCCCGCAGCACGTCGACGATCCGGCCGTGCTGCTCGAGGACGGTTTCGCGCAGGACGTCCTCGCCGTAGCGCGCCCCGGAGCCCTTCCGGGGGTTGGTGAACTTGCGGTTCGCGGCCAGCTCGACGAGGTCGGCCTCGAGGGCGTCGTAGTCGCGGCCGGCCGGCCGGAGCCCGTCCTGCTCGCGGATCTCGCGCACCAGCAGCAGGGCCGGGCGCACGTCCCGGTACAGGCGGTCGGCGCGGTTCGTCGCCCGTTCCGCGAGCTCCGCGAAGTCGACGAGGTGGCCGGCGATCCGATCGATGATGGCGGGCCGATCGAACCGCTCGCGACGCCACGGGGTCTGGAAGTCGCGCCACTCGGCGAGGCTCGACGCCGCGGCAAGCAGCCGCTCGGTGGGCCGCTCCTTCGCCCCCGGCTCACCGAAGCCGCCGACGGAACGCCGGCTCAACGCCCGCCGCAGCCCCTCCGGGGGGCCGGTCAGCGACGCCTGGAGCCAGGCGTCGAAGGCCTGCCCGAAGACCGGCGCGGGGTCGGCCAGCACCTCGAAGCGGGGGTCGACCCTCGCCTCCACCGGCCGCTCGCGCAGCAGGTCGGCGCAGAACCCGTGGATGGTGCTGACCTGGGCCTCCTCGAGGTGGGCGATGGCGTGCTCGACGTTCTCGGGACGGGCAGCATTACTCGCCGCCTCCCCGTCGGGCGGCGCCGCCTGGCGTGCGCGCTCCAGCCCCTCGCGGAGGCGCAGCTTCAGCTCGCCGGCGGCCTTCTCGGTGAACGTCACGGCGAGGATCTCGCCCACCTCGGCCGCGCCGGTCGCCAGCACGTTGACGATGCGGGTCACCAGCTCCGACGTCTTCCCGGTGCCGGCCGCCGCCTCCACGAGGAGGCTCTCGCCGAGCGACGACCGGATGCGTTCCCGCGCCGCGCCGTCGACCAGCTCGGGTCCCGGCGTCACGGCAGCCTCCGCAACGCCTGCAGATCGACCAGCTTCGTGTCGTCCTTGCGCCGCGCGCGCGTCTCCTCCCAGGGTCCGCACACCACGCGGTAGTCGCACCACTTGCAGGCATTTCGGCGCGGGGCGGGCAGAATCACCCCGTCCTCGACGGCCCTGTCGACGATCGAGAGCACCTCGGCCCCGTGACGCCGGGCGGTGTCGTCGAGGGGGACCGACCGGACGCCGTAGCCTCCCGCCAGGGTCGAATAGAAGAGCCGGGACTCGGCGACGGGGCGCCCCAGCACCTGCTCGACGGCCAGCCCGTACAGCACCGGCTGCAACACCTCGCCGTGCCCGACCACCATGCGGTCGGCGGTGCGGTCCTTCCCCGTCTTGTGGTCGGTCACCCGCAGCTCGCCGGCCGCCGTGGGCCGGGCCCGGGCCTCGACGAGGTCGACGACGCCGTGCAGCCGCCAGCCGCCGTCGAGCCGCACCGGCTCGGCCTCGCTCCGGGGGTCGCGCCCCGCGCCGGGGGCGAAGCCGAACCCGAGCTCGGCCCGGATCGGCACCCACTCGCCGTCCTCGTCCGCCACCTGCTGGATCCAGCCCTTCAGGTCGAGGCGCAGCTTCTCGATCTCGTCGGCCCACACCCGGTCGATGGCGGGGGCCAGCTCGTCGCGGTAGCGGGCGGCGAGCGCGTCGAGGGTCTCGTCGAGGAGGGCCCAGGCCTCGGCGAGATGCTCCCGGGTGACCGGCAGCCGCCGGCGGGCCTCGAGCCGGCGCGTCAGCTCGGCCTGCACCTCGTGGAACATCCGCCCCCGCGTCAGCGGGTCGAGCCTCTCCAGCGGCGCGATCTCCTCGCGCGGCTGCAGGCGGTGGACGGCGGCCAGGAGGAACTGGTACGGACACGCCGCGAAGCGCTGGAGCGCGGTCACCGAGTAGGGCCGCACCGTCAGCCGCTGCGCGTCGAGGGCGGCCCGCGCCCCCGTCTGCGGCCGGTAGATGCCGTCGTAGTGGCTCCACGCCCGCGTCGTCCAGCGCGCCCAACGCGTCAGCAGCGACCGGCGCAGGGCGGGCTCCAGGGTCAGGAGATAACGCGCCCGCCCCCTCGGTTCCGGTGCGTCCTGCTGGCGCAGCAGCGGCCCGAGGACCGCGAGATCGTGCTCGATGTCGTCGATGGCGTCTCGGGGGTCCTTCGGGGCCGGCCACGCCAGCCGCGACTCGACCCGTTCGAACGCCTCGCGCTCGGTGATCGCGAAGTCGGGCACGCGCCCGGTGCGGGCGCGCTCCAGGTCGAGGGCATAGAAGGACGGCACCCGCGGGCGCGACTCGCCGAGCTCGAGGCGCGGGTACGACAGGTGGAGCCGCCGCGCGGCGGCGCCGACGGCCAGGCGCAGCAGCAGCCGTTCCCCGGCGGCGCGATCGTCGAGCACCGGCAGGCCGAGAGGATCGGAATCCGGGACGGCGGGCGGAGCCTCGGGGCCACGGCCTCCGGGCTCGGAGTGCGGGCCGAGGGGCGGCGCGGACGCCCGCAGGGTCGACCCGGCGGAAACCTGAGCGGCAAGGCCATGGTCTCCGGGCTCGCCCGGCTTCGCGTCCGGCGCGTTGAGCCGCCGGCGGACGCCGTCGAGGAGGATGGGGTCCTGCCGGGGCTTCTGCGGGAACATGCGCTCGGCCAGCCCCGGCACGAACACGACGTCGAAGACGCGGCCCCGCACGTGCTCGGGGCCGCCCACGAAGATCCGGCCGTAGCGCCGCGCGGGCGGCTCGGCCTGCAGCTCGGTGAGCCGCTCCGCCAGCACGTCCCGCACCTCGGTCAGGGAGACGGGGCCGACGCCGGCCATCGGACGCAGCTCGCCGAGGGTCGCCAGCACCCGGTCGGGCCGGCGCAGGACCATCGGGGCCAGGGCCTCGAGCCGGTCCAGCCAGCCTCCCCAGGGCGCCTCGCCCGGAAGGGCGTCGAGCCGGTCCATCACCGGCAGCGCGAAGCGCCGCAGGTGCCCGAGATCGCCGAGATCGCGTTCGATCCCGCGCGCCCGCGGCGACCGGGGATCGTCGGCGTCGCACTCCTCGAGGCGGAGGCGCAATTCGCGCTCGAGCCCCGCCAGCCGGCGGGCCCACCGGTCGCGGCCGCCGATGACCGCCGACTCGACGAGCAACCGGTCCCAGTGCCAGGGGGCGCGTAGCGTCCCCTCGACGGCCGGCCGGTCGTCGGCGTCGGGCGGAGCGCCGGAATCCGGGGCGTCGTGGCCCGGATCGAGGTCGGCGACGTCGAACAGCGAGCCCTGCACCGGCAGGGCCGCTTCCGGCAGCACCTGATCGGCCTCGGCCGGCGGCACCCACCGCGCGCGGTCGGCCGGCGGCGCCCCTTCCGGATCGGGCTCCGGCACCTGTCCCAGCGACAGGTACTCCGAGAACCGGCGCGCGGAGAGCTGCTCGGCCGCGCACGCCAACAGGGCGAGAAACGCCCGGCCGGCCGGATCCGGGGCCCGCGTGCCCCGGACGAACCAGGCCTCGACGCCGGCCCGCCGCAGCGCGGTCTCGAGCAGCCCGCCGTAGACCTGCGGCGACCGCAGCACCACCGCCATCCGGTCGAAGGGCACGCCGGCGGCGGCCTCCTTCTGCACCAGCCGCGCGATCTCCACGCACTCGCGCGACTCCCCCGGGGCGGAGAACAACGTGACTTCCGCGCCGGCATCCTCCTCGCGCAGTTCCCCTGGCCCCGAACCGAGCGCAACCTCGTCGCCGGCGGGGCCGGCGCCCTCAGCCTCCGGGGCCGCGATGGGCTCGAAGAGCCGGGTGCGCACGCGGGCCAGCGGGGTGTCGGGGCCGGCCGGCCCCGCCGTCGGCGCCGCCTCGGCGTAGGGCAGCCGGGAGAGCGCCGCCCACGTCCGGTCGTCTCCCCGCGGGACCGTCGCGAGGAACCGCGCGGAGCGGGCGGCGAGGGCCGCGACGAGGCCGAGCGCGGCGCGGTCGTGCACCGGCGCGTCGAGCAGCACCACCGGCGCGTCGAGGGGCACGTCGATCGGCTCTCCGGCCTCGACCACCGCCGCGGCCAGCCGGTACAGCTCGGGGAGGTCGACGAGGCGGGCCTCGTCGAGCTGTCGCGCGTACTCCCGCGACAGCGCATCGAGGTCGGCCCCCACCGGGCCGCACGCCGACAGCGCGCCGGCCTCGATACCGCCCCCGCGGATGTCCTCGAGGGTCGATGCCAGGGTCCGGCCGAAGCTGCGCAGCTTCGCGATCGGCGCGAGGTACCCGAGCGCGCCGCTCTCCGCCTCGTCGGAGGCGGGGCGGGCGGCCTCGAAGGCGGCCCGGGCGGCAACCGCCTCGGCCCCGAGGCGGGTGGCGGGAGCGAACCCGCGGGCGGCGAGGCGCGGCGCAGCGATCCGCATCGCGAGCCGGCGCAGACTGAAGCGGTGGAGACCGAACGCGGCGCCGCGCCGGGCCGCGCTCTCCCGAACGAAGTCGTCGACGGCGTCGCGCGAGGCGCCGACGACGAGCGCCTCGGACGCCGGGGGCAGGCTCTCGACGAAGCGGTGGGCGGCGGCCAGGCGCACCGCCGCGCTCGTGGACCGATGAAGCGTGACCGCACCCGCGGCGGGCGCCCCCTCCGCGCCGTTCACGCGCCGTCTTCCACGCGGCGGGCGCCGCGCACGTTCACGCCGCCGGCCCAGGTGTCGCACTCGAGGCCCGCCGCCTCGCGGAACCGATCGGCCACGCGGGCGGCCAGCATCCGGGCGTCGTCGTCGGAGGCGGCGAATGCGAACACCGACGGGCCCGACCCGGACAGCGAGCAGCCGAGCGCCCCCGCCTCGAGGGCGGCGCGCCTGGCCTCGGCGAATCCCGGCACGAGCGGCGCGCGGACGGGCTCGACGAGGGCGTCGCTGATGGACCGCCCCAGCAGCGCCAGGTCCGACCGGTGGAGGGCGGTGATCATCGCCGCGAGCTGGCCGAGGTTGGCGACCGCGTCCCCGATGGCGAAGCGGCGCTCGGCCACGAGCCGCCGCGCCTCCGCCGTCGAGACCGCGGTGTGGGGATGCACGACGGCGACGCGCAGGGCCCCGGGGACCGGCAGGGACAGGAGCTCCATCGGGTCGTAGCTCCGAATCAGGACGAACCCGCCGGTCACGCAGGGCGCGACGTTGTCGGCGTGGACCCCGCCCGACACCGCGCGCTCGCCCTCGAGCGCGCAGGCGATGAGCTGGTCACGATCGAAGGCCCCGCCGAGCAGCTCGCTCACCGCGAGGGCCCCCGCGACGCTGCTCGCGGCCGAGCTGCCGAGCCCGCTCGCCAGCGGCATGCGCTTGTCGAGCCAGAGCCGGACGCCGGGCGGCCGAGGCGCGGCGGGGCCGGAGTCGGCGAGGCGGAGGGCGGCCGAGGCGGCGATGCCCACGACGTTCCGGGCGGGGTCGGTCGTCAGCCGTTCCGCGTTCCCCCGCATGCCGGCGATCTCGACTCCCGGCCGGTCGGACCACTCCGCGTCCACGAAGTCGCCCGGCTCCTCGATGGCGAGCCCGAGCACGTCGAAGCCGGGGCCGAGGTTGGACAGGGTGGCGGGAGCGAAGACGCGTACGCGTTCCCGTATGGATGTGGGCGTCGACATGGACCTCTGCGGGACAAGGGAAATGCGACGGCGTGACGACTCGAGCCCGCCCCGTCCCCCGGCAGAGAAGCCGGGAACCGGCCGGTACCCGGGGCTGAAGGAGGCGAAAGCGGCAGGGGTGAACCGTCGACGGCCCGCCCGGCGACCGGGAACCACTGCGCGCCGCGCCGGCGCGACCGCCGCTGACGCCTCTGCGCGACCGTCGCGGCAGGAATCGCGCCGGCCTGCGCCCGGGATCCGCGTGCTGGAACGACGCGGACTCCCGGGCGAAGCCGGCTGGGCGCTGAGCCGGGCCGCCAGGCAACGCTCGTCGCTCTAGCGTCGTCCCTCCTGCTCCACGGCCTCCTCGAGATCGTCGAGGCTGGCGGTGCCGGGGCCGTGCAGCGGGACGATGGTGTTGATGCGCAGCCCCTTCTCCTCGATGTTCTCGAGCAGGGCCGCCGCGAAGGGCGCCGCCGCCGCTCCCGGCGACCAGGCGTCCACCTCGAACAGGATCCGCTCGCGCGTCGCCGGCAGGTACGCCATCACGATGCCGTCGCTGTGCCGGTCGCCCACGATGCGGGAGATCTGCAGGGTGCGGCGCCCGCTGCTCAGCTCGTAGACATCGTCGCCCTCCACCGTCTCGATGTTGAGCGGCTGCGGGTTCCGGGCCAGGGCGTCCTGCTCGATGGTGTGCTGCCGGGCCACGATGTCCTCGAAGAACGGCGCGTTGATCTCGTGGGTGATCACCGTCAACCCCTCGGAGACGGCGGCGCGGATGCCCATGGAGTGGTCGAAGTGGTGATGGGTGTTCACCACGTACTGCAGCGGCGTGTCCGGCACCAGCCCGCGGGCGTGCTCGATGACGGCCAGGGTGCGGGCCTCGCTCTGCGGCGCCTCGATGAGGGCGAGGAAGTCGTCGAACTCGACCAGCGCGCTGTGGTGCGAGCCGCCCGTCAGGTGCCAGACCCCGTTCGCGATCTCTTCCGACTCGACCACCACCTCGTCCGCCGGCGCCGGGGCAGCCGAGACCGACAGGTTGCCGACCGGGGCCTGAGTGTCGGTCGTCACCCGGTACTCGGCGATCGTGTCCTCGCCGAGGTTGATGGTGTACTGCCGGGGCAGCGTCAGCCGCGCCTGGAACCCGCCCAGGCCGCCGCTCTCGGCGTAGTCCTCGAAGATCGTCTCGTAGGTGACGTCACCCAGCATGGGGTGGTAGCGGGCGGAGACGACCCGGCTCGGATGCAGGGTGTCGGCGTCGACGTACAGGGTGAACTGGGCGCCGTCGGCGGCCGCGATGTCGACCACGTGGTCCCCGCCCTCGTCGCGCAGGTTGCTCGCGGTCGAGGTCTCGTCGAGGCCGAGCAGCACGATGCCGAGGGGGTTGTGGTACAGCTCGGCCCGGCGCTGGGACGCCACCCGATCGGACGCCTGCACGAACTCGTCGTCGTCCCCTTCGTCGTAGGCGACGTCGCCGTCGAGGCCGAAGGTCTGGCGCACGCCGAAGAGGGGGTTGCCGGTGAAGAACGTGGTGGTGCGGTCCTGCCGGAGCTGCCACCGCTCGTTGGCGAAGTCGATCGCCAGGCGGTAGTTCTCGATCTCGTAGTACGGCAGGTCGGCGCGCGGGGTCTGGTTCTGGCCAAGGCGGTACGTCCGCCCCGACCCCTCGAGAATCACGCTGGTCGTCTCGCTCACGGCGCGGAGGCTCCCCATCGCCTCCGCCGCTTCCTCGAGCAGCCCCAGCTCGGGCGTTGCCGGCCCGCAGCCGACGAACAGGACGCACGATACGAGAAGGTACTTCCACCTCTTCATGAGTCCGCACTCCTTTCGCCCACGAACGAGAAGACCACGAGCGGCCCGACCAGAGGCGCACGGACCCGCAACGGACTTCGGCGCAACGGGGTCGAATACGCCTGCCGCAGGGAACACTACCGGACAGGGGGGCATTCTGTCGCAAACCCGGCAAGGGCGCAACCGCAATGCGACGCGATGGCCGCGGCGGGAGCCTTCGCCCTGTCGCGCCGGGGGAACGGGTGAACGGATGGGAACGCTACAGGAGCCCGAGCTGGAGCCTGGCCGCGTCGGACATCTTGTTCATGTCCCACTGCGGCTCCCAGACGACGTCGACCCACGCGTCGCTGACCCCGGGCACCGCCTTCGCCTTCGCCTTCACCTCCCCGGGCAGGGACTGGGCGGCGGGGCACGCCGGCGACGTCAGGGTCATGCGGATGCCGACGAGGCCGTCGGCGTTCACGTCGACGTCGTAGATGAGGCCAAGCTCGTAGATGTTGACGGGGATCTCGGGGTCGTAGACGGTCGACAGCGCCTCGATGAGCCTCGGCTTGAGCTCGAGCGTCTTCAGGGGGTCGGGCTCGATGGGGTCGTGGGTCGCGGCCGGCGGCGGCGCCGGCGGCTCGCTCGGCAGGATGGGCCGGGGGGGCGCGGGGGGCGCGGCGCCGGCCGCCGAGGGGACGTCCGTCGGGGCCGTTGGCGCCTGCCCGGCATCGGATGCCCGCTCGTCGCCCGGGGCCGACGCGTCGAACTTGAAGATTCCCATCTGGCGATGCCTCCCTCGGCACTCCTCGCGCCTCGTCAGGCGGGCGCCTCGGCGATCCGCTGGCGCCCTGCGGGCGCGGTGCAAACGCCGGCCTCGCCGCGCGCTGCCGGAAAGCGGATGCGACCCGAGGCGGACCGCGGCTACTCCGTCGAGACGACCTCGTGGCGGTCGTCCACCGCCGCCCGCAGGGTGTGCCAAGCCAGGATCGCACACTTGACGCGGGCGGGATAGTCGCGGACGCCGGCGAAGACGGCGAGCTTCCCCAGCTCCGCCTCGTCCACCGGGGCCGCCTGATCGGTGACGAGGCGGTGGAACCGGTCGAAGAGCCCGCGCAGCTCGTCGAGGGTCCGCCCCTTGACGCCCTCGGTCATGAGGGACGCCGACGCCTTCGAGATGGCGCAGCCCGACCCCTCGAAACGCAGGTCGGCCACCCGGTCGCCGGCGAGCTTCACCGTGAGCGAGAGCTTGTCCCCGCAGAGCGGGTTGTGGCCGTCGGCGTGGAGGTCGGCGTCGTCGAGCCGCCCGAAGTTGCGCGGGCTGCGGTTGTGGTCGAGGATGACTTCCTGATACAGGTCCCGCAGATCGGACATCTCGTCTCCGTCTCACCGCCCTGTCCGGCTCGCGCCCGGCTACCCGAACAGCTCCCTGACCCTCGCCAGCGCCGGCGCGCCCTGCGGTCGCGTTGGGAGCTTCGCTGACGCGAAACTCTCGCGGCACCGACTTCCTACGCAAACAGCTCCCTGACCCGCGCCAACGCCGCCACGAGCTGATCGACCTCCCCGGTCGTGTTGTACATCGCGAGCGAGGCGCGGGCGGTGGCGGGCACCCCGAGCCGGTCCATCACCGGCTGGGTGCAGTGGTGGCCGGTGCGAATCGCGACCCCCTCGGCGTCCACGATGGTCCCGATGTCGTGGGGGTGCACGCCCTCGATCACGAACGACAGGATGCTCGCCTTGTCGGCGGCGGTCCCCACGAGGCGCAGCCCGGGCACCGCGGACAGCGCCTCGGTGGCGTAGGCGAGGAGGCGCCGCTCGTGGGCCACGATGGCGTCGAACCCGACCCCCTCGATGAAGTCCACCGCCGCCCCGAGCCCGATCGCGCCCGCGATGTGCGGGGTGCCCGCCTCGAACCGGTGCGGCAGCTCGTTCCAGGTGGACCGCTCGAAGGTCACCGAGCTGATCATGTCGCCGCCGCCCTGGTAGGGCGGCATCGCCTCGAGCAGGGCGCGGCGGCCGTAGAGGGCGCCGATGCCGGTCGGGCCGTACAGCTTGTGCCCGGTCACGACGTAGAAGTCGCAGCCGATCGCCTGCACGTCGACGGGCATGTGGTACGCGGCCTGGGCCCCGTCGACGAGCACCGGGATGCCCTGCCGGTGGGCCAGCTCGACCACCTGCCGGACGGGGTTGACGGTGCCCAGCGAGTTCGACATGTGCACGATCGACACGAGCCGGGTCCTCGGCCCGAGCAGCGCCGCGAGCTCGTCGACGAGCAGCTCTCCCGCGTCGGAGAACGGCGCCACCCGCAGCCGCGCGCCCTTCTCCTCGCACACGAGCTGCCACGGCACGATGTTGGAGTGGTGCTCCATGCCCGAGACGACCACCTCGTCGCCCGCCCCGATGCGGCTGCGGCCGAACGTCTGCGCGACGAGGTTGATGCCCTCGGTCGCGTTTCGGGTGAAGACGATCTCGGCCGGCTCGGCCGCGTTCAGGAAGGCCGCCACCCTGCCGCGGGCGCCCTCGTAGGCCTCGGTCGCGTCCTGGCTCAGGGCGTAGACGCCGCGGTGGATGTTGGCGTTGCCGGCCGCGTAGTACCGGGCCAGCGTGTCGAGCACCGGTTGCGGCTTCTGGGTGGTCGCGGCGTTGTCGAGATAGGCGAGGGGCTTGCCGCCGACCGTCTGCGCGAGCAGGGGAAACTGCCCGCGGATCCGGGCCACGTCGAGCACGGCAGGCTCCGATGCGGTCACACTGGTCACGGCAGGCTCCGATGCGGTCACACTGGTCATCGACAACCTCGAACCCCGACCGGAAATGGTCGTCGGCGGCCGCCGCCCTTGCGGCCCCGCCGCTCAACCAGCTGTCCGGCAATCCGCGCCGTTCCACGACGCAGATCCGGAGTCGCAGCGGCGCCTACGGCCTCGACCTGACCCGTCCCCCAGCGCCCCCCGCCGCCGTCACCCGCTCCCGTTCATCGGGAGCCGCTCCAGCAGCAGCTCGTCGAGCTGACGGCGGATCGCCTCCACCTTGATGTGCCCGAGCAGGTCGGCCGCAAACGCGTGAATCAGGAGCTGCCGGGCCTGCGCCTCCGACAGGGCGCGCGACCGCAGGTAGAACATCGCGTCCGCGTCGAGCTGGCCGACGGTGGCCCCGTGGGTGCACTTCACGTCGTCCGCGAAGATCTCGAGCTGGGGCTTGGTCGTGATCTGCGCGTCCTCCGACAGCAGCAGCGCCTTGTTCGACTGCTTGGCGTCGGTCTTCTGGGCGTCGAGCCGCACGATTATCTTGCCGTTGAACACGGCGCGGCTCCGGCCGTCGAGAATCCCCTTGTACAGCTCGTGGCTGTCGCAGTGGGGCATGGCGTGGTCGATGGTCGTCTGGTTGTCGACGAGCTGGCGGCCGTTGGCCAGGTACAGGCCGTTCAGCGTGCACTCGCCCCCCTCGCCCCCGAGGACGACGCCCGCCTCGTTCCGCACGATGGCCCCGCCGGCGGTGATCGCGTGGGACGAGAAGTTGCCGGCCCGGCCGACCCGGACCGCGAGGTTGCCCACGTGGAACGCGGCGTCGGCCTCGCGCACCACCGTGTAGTGGTCCACGACCGCGTTCTCCGCGACCGAGACCTCGGTCACCGAGTTGCTCAGGTACGGGGCGTCGCCGGCCCCCGCGTGGCTCTCGACCACCCGCACCTCGCTGCTGGCCCCCGCCACGACGAGCACGCGCGGCTGGCTCAGCACCGGCACCGCGTCGCTCGACGACGCGAAGAGGAGGTGGATGGGGCGCTCCAGAACCACCCCGCCGTCCACCTCGATGATCGCGCCGTCATCGAGGAATGCGGTGTTGAGTGCGGTGAACGCGTGCCTCTCGAACCGCGCGAGGCGCCCGAGGTATGGCGCGACGGCGTCGAGGCCCGCCTCGCCGGCCATCGCCGCGAGGCCGCGCACGCGGACGCCGGGCGGCAGGCCCGACGTGTCCGACAGCTCCGGCGCGAAACGCCCGTTCACGAACACCAGCCCGGGGCCGCCGGACATCGACGCGTGCAGCGTGTCGACGAGCTCGCGGTCGGGCCCCTCCGCCCCGGCCGGCGCCTGGAACGGGATCTCGACGATGGGGGCGACGTTGGTGAACCGCCACTCCTCGAGCCGCGTGGTCGGGAACCCGAGCCGGTCGAAGCAGCGGAACGCGTCGTCGCGCAAGGGCCCGAGCGGGCCGGCGGCCGGAGACCTCCGCTGCAGGGCCGCGAACTGGTCGGCGTAGCTGTCGGCGCTGGTGGCGATCTGCGGCATGGGACGTTCCGCGAACTGACGGTCGCGTTGGAAGTTCACTGACGCCGCGGCCTTGCGGGTCGCGGCGCGACCCTTGCGGGTCGCGTTGGGCGTTTCGAGTCGTCGAAACGCCTGCGCGCAATCTGCTACGCGGTCGCCGCGGCCGGCTCCGCGTCGAGCCAGCCGTAGCCCTTCTCCTCGAGCTCGAGCGCGAGGTCCTTGCCGCCCGACTTCACGATCCGCCCCCGGGCCAGCACGTGCACGAAGTCGGGGACGATGTAGTGCAGCAGCCGCTGGTAGTGGGTCACCACGACCATGGAGCGCTCGGGGCTCCGCATGGCGTTGACCCCGCCGGCGACGGTCTTGAGGGCGTCGATGTCGAGCCCCGAGTCGGTCTCGTCGAGAATGGCGAGGGTGGGCTCGAGCACCGCGAGCTGGAAGATCTCGTTCCGCTTCTTCTCGCCCCCGGAGAACCCGTCGTTGACGGGGCGGTTCAGCAGCGCGTCGTCCATCTCGAGCAGCGACATGCGCTTGCGGACCAGGGTCATGAAGTCCATCGCGTCGAGCTCGGGCTGCCCCCGGTGCTTCCGCACCTCGTTCAGCGCCGCCTTCAGCAGGTAGGCGTTGTTGACGCCGGGAATCTCCACCGGGTACTGGAACGCCAGGAACAGCCCCTCGCGAGCCCGCTCCTCGGGGTCGAGGTCCAGCAGGTCCTGCCCCTTGAACGTCGCCGACCCCGCGGTGACCTCGATGCCGTCGCGGCCGGCCAGCGCCCCCGCCAGCGTGCTCTTGCCGGAGCCGTTCGGCCCCATGATGGCGTGAACTTCGCCGGGGTTCACCACCAAGTCGATCCCGTTCAGGATCTGACGGTCCCCGGCCTTCGCCTGCAGATTGCGAATCTCGAGCATCGATTCCCCGTCCAGTCCCTCTCCAGCCTCGTCTGTCCGGCGGCAATGGCCGCCCCGCGGCCGGCCCCGCGCCGCCAACCGTCGCCCTCGCGCCTCCGTCCGGCGCCCAACCGTTCCTCCGGCCGCCGCCGTTGCACGGCGCCGACTGCTATCCGACGCTGCCCTCCAGGCTGACGCTCAGCAGCTTCTGGGCCTCGACCGCGAACTCCATCGGCAGCTCGCGGAAGACCTCCTTGCAGAACCCGTTGACGATGAGGTTGACCGCGTCCTCCGTCGACAGCCCGCGCTGGCGGCAGTAGAAGATCTGGTCCTCGCCGATCTTCGACGTCGACGCCTCGTGCTCGACCTGCGAGGAGGTGTTCTTCACCTCGAGGTACGGGAAGGTGTGGGCGCCGCAGCGGTCGCCGATGAGCAGCGAGTCGCACTGCGAGAAGTTGCGGGCGCCGCGCGCCCCCTTGCCGATGCGCACGAGGCCCCGGTAGGTGTTCTGGCCGTGCCCGGCCGAGATGCCCTTCGACACGATGGTGCTGCGGGTGTTCCGGCCCAGGTGCACCATCTTCGTCCCGGTGTCCGCCTGCTGGCGGTTGTTGGTCACCGCGACCGAGTAGAACTCGCCGACGGAGTTGTCGCCCTGCAGGATGCAGCTCGGGTACTTCCACGTGATGGCGGAGCCGGTCTCGACCTGGGTCCAGGTGACCTTGGCGTTGGCGAGGGCCTTGCCCCGCTTGGTCACGAAGTTGTAGATGCCGCCCTTGCCGTCCTTGTCGCCGGGGTACCAGTTCTGCACCGTCGAGTACTTGATGGTGGCGTCGTCGAGGGCCACCAGCTCGACCACCGCCGCGTGGAGCTGGTTCTCGTCGCGCTGGGGGGCGGTGCAGCCCTCGAGGTAGCTCACCTCCGCCCCCTCGTCGGCCACGAGCAGGGTCCGCTCGAACTGGCCGGTGTTGGCGGCGTTGATGCGGAAGTACGTCGACAGCTCCATCGGGCACTTCACGCCCCTGGGGATGTAGGCGAACGACCCGTCGCTGAACACCGCCGAGTTGAGGGCGGCGAAGAAGTTGTCGGTGTGGGGCACGACGGTGCCGAGGTACTTGCGGACGAGCTCGGGGTGGTCGCGCACCGCCTCGGAGAACGAGCAGAAGATGATGCCGAGGTCGGCCAGGGTGTCCTTGAACGTGGTGGCGACCGACACGCTGTCGAAGACGGCGTCGACGGCGACGCCGGACAGGCGCTTCTGCTCGTCGAGCGAGATGCCGAGCTTGTCGAAGGTGGCGCGGATCTCGGGGTCGACCTCGTCGAGGCTCTCGAGCTGCGGCTTCTTCTTGGGCGCCGCGTAGTAGCTGATGGCCTGGTAGTCGACCGGCGGGTACCTGACGTTGTGCCACGTCGGCTCGGTC
Organism: Vicinamibacterales bacterium; assembly: GCA_965207675.1. GTDB lineage: Bacteria > Acidobacteriota > Vicinamibacteria > Vicinamibacterales > UBA8438 > JAJEEA01. Next base: position 53,386 of record CBDBMY010000007.1, on the reverse strand, counting down.
ATCTTCGACCAGATCCGGAAGGCGTCGAGGCGCCAGTCGAGCAGCCACCGCGGCTCGCCCTTCTTGGCCGAGATCAGCTCGATGACCTCCTCGCTCAGGCCGACGGGGATCGAATCGGTCTCGACGTCGGTGGTGAACCCGTACTTGTACTCCTGCTTCGCGAGCTCTTCGACGGTCTGGATCGCGGTGCTCATGACGCTCCCCTGCCGCCAACCGTCGCCGGACCCGACCAGAGATGAGGTCGCGCCGCGACGTCCGCCTGGCGTCCAAACAACCCCTCCCGGGAGCCGGTGCCTCCGACGGAGGCGCGGGGCCCCGGCACGTGATCGACGGCGGGTTCCGGCGTGCCGCGGCCGCGACGATCCGATCGGCCGAGGCCCGCCCGCGATCCGTCAATCACGACCGACAACTGCCGAATCGGATTGCCGACCAAAACGGTCGTATATCAACATATCACGGGCGGGACCGGGCGACAACGCCGGCGGGGGAGTCGATTGGCCGCCCGGAAGGCGTCGCCCACGTGACCGCGGGCGCCCGCCGCCGCCTCCGCGGCCCCCGACCCCTCAGGCACTCGGCGCGGTGGAGCCACGGCGGCTCCCGGGCCGGAGCCAGCTCACGGCGAGGCCGACCACGACCACCGCGACGGTGCCGATGACGTTGTTCCAGAGGAAGGACACGTCGGCCGCGCTCTCGACCAGGGCCACCGACGCCATGCCCGCGAAGAGGCCGACGAAGGCGCCGTCGGCGGTGGCCCGGCGGAACCCGATGGCGAGCACGAACACGCCCAGGAGCGACCCGTAGAAGTACGAGCCGACCTGGTTGACGACCTCGATCAGCGACCCGAGGTTGGCCGCGAACACCGCGAAGACGGTGGCCACCACGCCCCACAGGGCGGTCGCGACCTTCGACACCCGCAGGTAGTGGCGGTCCGTCGCCCCCGTGTTCAGATACCGCCGGTAGAAGTCGATGACGCTGGTGGTGGAGAGCGCGGCCAGCTCGGCCGCCGCGCTCGACATCGCGGCCGCGAAGATGGCCGCGATGAGCAGGCCCACCAGCCCGACCGGCAAGTGAGTGACGATGAACGTGGGGAACACGTAGTTGACGTCGGAGTAGGCCTCGCCGGTGGCCTCCTCCACCAGGCCCGCCGCCCTGCCGCGGACCGCCCCCACCCGCTCCTGACTCGCCGCGAACGCCGCCCGCGCCTCGGCGACCGCCGTCGCGCCGCCGGCCCGGCGGGCGGCGAGCATCTCGTCGGCGGCGGCGCGGCGACCGGCGAACGCCTCCTCGAACTCCGCCTCCAGGCCCGCGTACTCCGCCGCACGGTCGCCGGCGCGCACCGCCGCGTCCCGCACGGGGTGGAAGAGCATCGGCGCGGGGTTGAACAGGTGGAACACGAACACCAGCACGCCGGTCAGCAGGATCAGCACCTGGAGCGGGATCTTCCAGTACGCGCTCATGAGCAGCGACCGGCGGGCGGCGTCGACGGAGTCGGCGGTCAGGTGGCGCTGCACCTGGCTCTGGTCGCACCCGAAGTACCCGAGCGCGAGGAAGAGCCCCCCCAGCAGGCCCGACCAGAAGGTGTAGGTCTCCCCCGGGTCCGGGGAGAAGTCGATGGCGGTGAGCCGCTCCGTCGCGCCGGCCAGGTGCATCGCGTCGCCGAGGCCGACCCCGGCCGGCAGCCCGAGGACGAGGGCCGCGACCACCGCGAGGAGGCCGCCCACGATGATGACCATCTGCTTGACGTCGGCCCAGGCGACCGCCTGCACCCCGCCCAGCATCGTGTAGAGGGTCGTCGGCACGCCGATGGCGAGGGCGGTGAGGGTGAGGTTCCACCCCAGCACCACCGAGAGCACCACCGCGGGGGCGGAGATGATCACGCCCACCCCGAGCCCCCGCGACACGAGGAAGATCAGGCTCGTCAGGGCCCGCGTCTTCCGGTCGAAGCGGCGCTCGAGGTACTCGTAGGCGGTGAAGACGCGGGCCCGGTAGAGGAACGGGACGAGGGTCACCGACAGGACGATCATCGCGAGCGGCAGGCCGAAGTACATCTGCACCAGCCGCAGGCCGTCGGCGTAGCCCTGCCCGGTGGTGCCGACCAGGGTGATGGCGCTCATCTGGGTGGCCATCACCGACAGCCCGACCGCCCACCACGGCAGCGACCGGCCCGCGAGGAAGTAGCCCTCGACCGCGTCGGTCCCCCGGGAGCGCCTCACGCCGTCGTACAGGACCCAGGCGAGGTAGCCGCCGATGATGATCCAGTCGATGGGATGCATGGGAAGGCGCAGGCGGCGCAGGCTCCTCTACCCCGAGAAGTGCCGCGAGAAGATCCACAACGCCGCGAGCACGAGCGCCTCGACGACCAGCACGGCGGCGTAGGTGGCGGCGAAGGGCTCCTCCCCACGCGTGTCGAGCACGCGCGGGACCTCCTCGGGCTGCTGAGTCATGGCGTCGGCCCCAGAGTATACCCGCGGGCGCGGCGGCTGCGCCGCGGCGGGCAGGGTTGCGCGGGGAAGTCGGCGCCGATAGAATTGCGGGCGACAGACGTTTGTGAATCGATGCACGTGGGCGGGCTCTCGCCGGCCCGGCGTCTCCACGGCTGCCGCCGAGAGCTGAATCGAGACGGGAATCGCGCCGCCGCCCGACCCCTTCGGAGGTCCGCGGACGACGGCGCCGGTCACGTCACTGCCTCACGCCCGACCCGCGCCGGCGACCGGATCGCAGGCAGGTCCAGAAAGGAGTCACGACGTTGGAGAACGTGACCACCGCCGAACACGTCTCGCAAGCCGCGCACGACGGGCATGCCCACGACGAGCACGAGCTGAGCTTCCTGCGGGCGTACGTCTTCTCGGTCGACCACAAGGTGATCGGCATCCAGTACGCGATCACCGCGATGCTGTTCCTGCTGTTCGGCTTCTCGCTGATGATGGTGATGCGGTGGCAGCTCGCCTACCCGGGCGCGCCCATCCCGTTCATCGGCAACTTCCTCGGACAGATGAACGCGCCGGGCGGCATCATGCTGCCCGAGTTCTACAACCAGCTCGGGGCGATGCACGGCACCATCATGGTGTTCATGGGGGTCGTCCCCCTCGCCGTCGGCGGCTTCGGCAACTACGTGCTGCCGCTGCAGATCGGCGCCCCCGACATGGCGTTCCCGCGGCTGAACATGGCCAGCTACTGGGCGTTCTTCCTGGGCGGCGTGGTCATGTTCGCCAGCTTCTTCGTGCCCGGCGGGGCCGCCAACTCCGGCTGGACCTCCTACGCCCCGCTGTCGGTCATCGCCCTCGAGGGGCAGACCTGGTGGCTCGTCGGGATGATCTTCCTGATCACCTCGTCGCTGCTGGGCTCGATCAACTTCATCGTCACGACCTTCCAGCTCCGGGCCCCGGGGCTGAGCTTCACCCGCCTGCCGTTCTTCGTGTGGGCGCAGCTCGTCACCGCGTTCCTGCTCCTGCTGGCGTTCCCGCCCCTCGAGGTCGCGGGCATCCTGCAGCTCATGGACCGGGTGGCCGAGACCAGCTTCTTCATGCCGAGCGGGCTCGTCACCACCGAGGGCCCCCTCGACATCAGCGGCGGCGGGAGCCCGCTGCTCTGGCAGCACCTGTTCTGGTTCCTGGCCCATCCCGAGGTCTACGTCCTGATCCTGCCGGCGATGGGCATCGTCGCCGAGATCCTCGCCAACAACACCCGGAAGCCGCTGTGGGGCTATCGGGTCCTCGTGGCGTCGGTCATCTTCCTCGGGTTCATGTCGTTCATCGTGTGGGCGCACCATATGTTCCTGACCGGCATGGGCACCACGATGAGCGCCTTCTTCCAGACCACGACGATGATCATCTCGGTGCCGTCGGTGGTCATCCTGTCGGCGTTCTTCATCACGCTCTACGGCGGGTCCATCCGCTACAACGTGCCGATGCTGTTCGCGCTCGCCTTCCTGCCGATGTTCGGCATCGGGGGGTTGACGGGCCTGCCGCTGGGCCTCTCGGCGCCCGACCTGCACCTGCACGACACCTACTACGTGATCGGCCACTTCCACTACGTGGTGGCCCCCGGCACCATCTTCGCGCTGTTCGCGGGCCTCTACTACTGGTACCCGAAGGCGACGGGCCGGGTGATGAACGAGGTGCTCGGCAAGATCCACTTCTGGGGCTCGCTCATCTCGATCAACGTCGTGTTCATGCCGATGTTCATCACCGGCCTCGTCGGGGTGAACCGGCGGCTCTACGACGGCGGCATGCAGTACGCGCACGCCCAGGAGGTCATGGAGTGGAACGCCGTGATGTCCTACGGCGCCTGGGCCCTCGGGTTCTTCCAGATCTTCTTCATCGTCAACTTCTTCTGGAGCATCCGGAACGGGAAGAAGGTCGACGACAACCCGTGGGAGGCGACCACCCTCGAGTGGCAGGCCCCGTCGCCGCCGCCGCACGGCAACTTCTCTGCGCCGCCCGAGGCGCACCGGGGGCCCTACGAGTACAGCGTGCCCGGCGCTCCGAAGGACTACTCCATGCAGGGACAGGCGACCGGCGCCTGACCCGAACCGCGAAGCTGCAGAAGCTGTAGAAGGTAACCAGGATGGAGATTCCGTATACCGTAGCCGAACGGCCGGACACCGGCTTGAACAACGTCAAGCTCGGCATCTGGCTGTTCCTCGCCTCCGAGGTGATGCTGTTCGGCGGGCTCTTCTCGACCTACGTCATCCTGCGCGTGGGCGGCGTCGACTGGCCGCTGGGGGCCGAGTACCTGAACATCCCGATCGGGGCCTTCAACACCGCGGTCCTCATCGGGTCCAGCGTCACGATGGTCATGTGCTTCGCGTCGCTGAAGCTCGGCGACTTCGCCAAGTACAAGACGTACATGGGCGTGACCATCCTGCTCGCCCTCACCTTCCTCGTGGTGAAGTTCTTCGAGTACTACGAGAAGGTGACGCACGACCATCTGCCCTCGCACAGCACGTTCCTCGCCATCTACTGGACGATGACGGGGCTGCACGGGCTGCACATCGTGGGCGGGGTCATCGTGAACGGCTACTTCTGGGGCCCCGGCAGCAAGCTGTGGCACGAGAAGCGGGAGATGTTCGAGAACCGGATAGAGGCGGCGGGCCTCTACTGGCACTTCGTCGACCTCGTGTGGATCTTCCTGTTCCCGGTGCTCTACCTGCTGTAGGAATCTGCGCCGTGGAACGGCGCGGATTCCTGGAGGGTCGGTTGGGCGCCAAGCGGAGCCGGAGGCGACGATTGGCGGGCGAGGAATCTGCGCCGTGGAACGGCGCGGATTCCTGGAGGGTCGGTTGGGCGCCAAGCGGAGCCGGAGGCGACGATTGGCGGGCGAGGAAGCTGGCGCCGTGGAACGGCGCGGATTCCCGGAGGGTCGGTCGGGCGCCAGGCGGAGCCGGAGGCGGCGACTGGCGGCCGGGGCGGATGAACGGCAGCCGGGGCCGGCGGATGTCGCCGGCCCGATGGCCCCGGGCGGGACCGGGACACTGCGGAGGCGTCATGAGCGGAAGCCCTGAAGAAGCCAAGAAGCACATCGACATCTACATGAAGGTCGCCGGCGCCCTGGCGGTCCTCACGGTGGTGACCGTGCTCGCCTCGTACATCGAGGTGGCGGTGCCGCTGGCGATCATCATCGCCCTCATCATCGCGACCGCGAAGGGGTCGCTGGTGGTGAGCTACTTCATGCACCTGGTGGACGAAAAGAGCCGGGCCCTCGCCATTTCACTGGTCCTGACCGTCGTCTTCTGGCTGGTGCTCATGCTCGTGCCGATCCTGACGGTCTCGGACACCTACGGCGTCCACAAGCCGCTGCCGAACGCGAACGCGACGCACGCGGGGGACGAGGCGCACTGATGTCGCTGCGCGGCTTCCACATCCTCTTCATCGTGGCGTCGATCGGGCTGGCGCTGATGATGGCGGTGTGGGGCGGCGTGACGTGGGGGTCGGCCCGCGGCACCGGGTGGCATCTCGTCACCGCGGTCGGGTCGCTGGCGACGGCGGGGCTGCTGTCGGCCTATGCGGTACGTTTCGTTCGGAAGACACGCGAGATCGGGCTCGAGTGAGCCCGGATGGACACGAGGCGCTGAGATGCTGGGACACATGCTGCGGACGCTGGCGGTGGCGGCGGGGTTCGTGCTGGCCGCGCCGCAGACCGGATGGGCCTGCCCGGTCTGCTTCGGCGACCCGAACTCGGCGATGTCGATCGGCGCGAGCTGGGGCATTCTCGTGATGATCGGCATCACCGCGGGCGTGCTGGGCTGCTTCGCCCGCTTTTTTCTCTATCTCTTGAAGCGATCGAGGATGGCGATCGGCGAGCGCGTCGACCTGTCGCCGTCGTCGCAGGCCGGGAGCCACTCGTAACCCCGCGGCGGCGTTCGCCGCGCGGCTCCGTCAGGAGTTTGCGCCGTAGACGGCGCGGGCTCCTGGAGGATTGATTGGGCGCCAAGCGAAGCCGAAGGCGACGATTGGCGGGCCAGGGGCCAGGCGCCCGCGCCGGGGGGAACGGCGCGAGCCCACGGTGAGGTTGGTTGGGCGGAAGGCGGAGACCGTAGCGCGACCTCGATGTTCGCGCTCGTCACCGGTTTCCGGGCTGGGAGCTTATCGATGCAGGAATTTCTCGGACTGCCGCTGCAGGCCTCGGCGCACGCCGCGGAGATCGACCGGATCATCGTCATCGTCCACTGGCTCATGGCGGTGCTGTTCGTGGGCTGGGGGATCTTCTTCGTCTACACCCTGATCCGCTTCCGCGCGTCCGCGAACCCGAAGGCGGACTACACCGGCGTGACGAGCCACACCTCGACCCGCCTCGAGATCGGCGTGGCCGTCGTCGAGGCCATCATCCTCATCTTCTTCGCGATCCCCGCGTGGACGGTGCGCGTCAACGCGTTCCCGCCCGAGGACGGGGCGACGGTCGTGCACGTCGTGGCGAAGCAGTTCGAGTGGCACTCGATCTACCCCGGCCCCGACGGCATGTTCGGGCGCCGCGACGCGAGCCTCATCACGCCGACCAACGCGACGGGCCTCGACCGGAGCGACCCCGCCGGCGCCGACGACGTCGCCACCATCAACCAGCTCAACCTGCCGGTCGACGAGCCCGTCATCGTGTACCTCTCGAGCCTCGACGTCATCCACAGCTTCGCGATCCCCCAGATGCGGGTGAAGCAGGATGCGATACCGGGCATGGAGATCCCGGTGTGGTGGGTGCCGACGGTGGCCGGCGACTACGAGGTCAACTGCTCGCAGCTCTGCGGGCTCGGCCACTACCGGATGCGCGGCTTCGTCACCGTCCAGAGCCGCGCCGAGTTCGACGACTTCCTCGCCACCGAGGGCGCCCGCATCGCCGCGGCCGCCGACTGACCTCCGACACGGAACGCGCCGGCCGGCGCTGATGGCCGGCCGGCGCCGATTCTCCTCACCGCGCCCTCGTCCGGAACGAACCTCCTCGAACACGAACTATCGGCCGCACCCGGCCGGGCAGCCGGCGGGCCACTCACCGATCCGGCTCCGTCCCCGGGCGGTCTGCGACTGCTGGCCCTCCGGCAGTTCGAGCATCGACAGCCACCACGCGGCCGGGTAGACGGCGCCGGCCCCGAACATCTCCGGCCGGCGCGGCCGGCGGGGCGTTCACCGGGCGCTGTCCAGCTCGTCCCGGACGATCTCGTCGAACACCTCGTAGGGCGCCGCCCCCATCACCGCGCGGCCGTTGATGAAGATGGTGGGCGTCGACTGCACGCCGAGCGACTCGCCGTAGCGCAGGTCGGCGCTGACCTGCCCGGCGAAGCGGCCGCTGTCGAGGCACGCGTCGAACGCGTCCTGATCGAGGCCCAGCTCGCCGGCGTGGCGCTTGAGGTCGTCCACCTCCAGGTCGTCCTGCTCCGAGAACATCACGTCGTGCAGCTCCCAGAACCGGCCCTGCACGTTGGCGCAGAGGCCCGCCTCGGCCGCCTTGAACGCCTCGGCGTGGTTGGGCAGGGGGAAGTCCTTGAAGACGAGCCGGATGTCGTCGCCGTACTCCGCCTTCAGGCGGTCGAGGGTGACGGTCAGCCGCTGGCAGAACGGGCACTGGAAGTCGGAGAACTCCACGATCTCGACCGGCGCGCCGGCGGGGCCGAGGACGGGGTCGCCCTCCAAGACCTCGACGGGGGTGCGGGGCGGCTCGAGCTCCACCCGGATGTCTTCGGCGCCGGTCCGCAGCTCGGCCATGTACGCGTGCAGGGCCTGCATGGGCCGCTGCTGGGCGAGGAAGGCCCGGATCTGCGGCGCCATCTGCGCCTCGGTCATGTTGGGGAAGGCGCGGCGGTTCTGCTCGTAGACGCGGGTGACGTCCTCGTCGGTGACGGGCAGGGTCCTCGCCGGCAGCTCCTGGGCGAGCAGCTCGTCGCGGGACGTGCCGCGGGCGATGGCCTCGCGCTCGATGAGGATCTCGCCGATGACGATGTCGAGGGTGCGCTTGCGGGTCTCGTACAGCTCCTGCAGCATGCGCATCCGCGAGGCCGCGTCGTTGCTGCGCCACGCCTCGTCGAGCTCGGCCATGGTGACGGCCCGGTCGCCGACGCGCCCCACCACCTCGTCGTCCGACTGCGCGAGGGTCGGCGCGCCGCAGGCCGCCGTCACCACGAGGACGGCGCCGAGAACGCAAAACCGCTGAAACATTGGGGATACCTTTCTGTAACGGGTCCGCAAGGGGAGTCGACGGCCCCCGTACCCACGATATGACGTGTCCGGGTCGCCCTTCGCGCTCGACCGACCGCGGGGAATCGACGGATCGTGACGCCCGACGGCGCACGGCGACGGGCGAAAGCCCGCGGCACCGTTGACGGCGCAGGCTCCCGGCCTGTCCGGAACGGGCAAGCCACTCTATCATGATCAGCGGGGCCGGCCGGCGACCTGCGGCCGCTCCGAATGCCCGGACGCCGGAACCCTCGATCCGTCTGGATGCCTGGACGCGCAGCAGCCCTTGGACCTGCCCGACGAGCATGGCGACCAACCGCGTCCGAACCCGACCTCCACGCGCCGCCCGCCGGGCCCCGCCCGGCCCGCTCCCCGTCAGCGACGACGTCTCCGGGTTCCTCGACGACGCGGCGCACTACCCCGGCGGCCATGCGCCGGCGGTGGCGTTCCCCCGCGACGAGGCGGAGTGCGCGGCGCTCGTGCGCGACGGCGCGCGGATCCTGCCGATCGGCGCGCAGTCGTCCCTGACGGGCGGGGCGACCCCGATGGGCGAGCTGGTGCTGAGCTCGTCGAGGATGAACGCTGTCGAGGACCTCGCGGACGACCGCATCACCGCGCAGCCGGGCGTCGCCCTGACTGCCCTGCGCGAGACCCTGGACGCCGCCGGCAAGGCGTACCCCCCGGTCCCCACCTTCGAGGGTGCGACCGTCGGGGGCGTGGTGTCGACCAACGCAGCCGGGGCCGCGACGTTCAAGTACGGCTCCACGCGCGACTGGGTGCGCCGCCTGACGGTGGTGCTCGCCTGCGGCGAGGTGCTCGATCTCGAGCGGGGGGAGGTGCGCGAGGCGGCCGGCCGGTTCGTCATCGAGACGTCGCGGGGCGAGATCGTGGTCCCCGCCCCGACCTATCGCCTGCCGCGGGTGCCCAAGCACTCGGCCGGTTACCATGCCGGCCCCGATCTCGACCTCGTCGATCTGTTCGTGGGCTCGGAGGGCACCCTCGGCGTGGTCACGTCCGTCACCCTCGACGTCCTGCCCCGGCGGCCCGAGATCGGCGTGGCGCTGATCGCGCTCGACGGTGAGGAGCAGGCGATCGCGCTCGCGGCCCGGCTCCGCGACGTCTCGCTCGACACCCGACGCCGGGCCGACCCGGCCGGGCTCGACGTCGCGGCCATCGAGTACCTCGACCGGAGGTCGCTCGAGATTGCCCGGGCGGCGGAGGCCGGCCGCGGCTCCCGGGTGTCGATTCCGGAGACGGCCGGTGCGGTGCTCCTCGTCCAGATCGAGCTGCCCCCGGGCACGACGGCCAGGGAAGTCCACGAGCAGATCGGCCTCGCCGCCTCGGCGTCGCCGCCGCCCGATCCCATCACCGCCGGCGAGGTCCACGAGCAGATCGGCCTCGCGGCCTCGGCGTCGCCGTCGGCTGGTCCCATCGTCCAGCTCTGCCGCCTCCTCGAGTCGGAGGACCTCCTCGACCGCACCGAGCTCGCGGCCCCCGGCGAGGCCGCCCGGGCGGCGGAGCTGCTCGCTTTCCGGGAGGCGGTGCCCGAGGCGGTGAACCGGCAGGTAGCTGTCGCCAAGCGCACCGTCGATGGCACAATCGAGAAGACCGCGGCCGACATGATCGTGCCCTTCTCGAAGCTCTCCGACTTCGTCCGCCTCTTCCGCGCCGCCTTCGAGGCCCGCGGCCTCGACCACGCGGTGTGGGGGCACCTGTCCGACGCCAACCTGCACCCCAACGTCATCCCCCGGTCGGCGGATGACGTCCGGGCCGGGAAGGAGGCGATCCTGGCGTGCGGGCGCGAGGTCGTCCGCCTCGGGGGATGCCCCCTCGCCGAGCACGGCGTCGGCCGCAACCCCGTCAAGCAGGCGCTGCTGCGCCTCCTCCTCGGCGACGCGGGCATCGATCGGATGCGGGCCGTCAAGCGCGCCCTCGACCCCGAGAACAAGCTGGCCCCCGGGGTACTGTTCCCGGCCGCGACCGGCGGGAAGGCACCGGCATGAGCACCCTGTTCCTCGCGCACTGGCTGACCACCGCCGCCGCCCTCGCGGTGACCGCCTGGGTCCTCCCCGGCGTCCGGGTCGATGGCCTCTTCTCGCTCGGCCTCGCTGGGCTCGTCCTCGGCTTCGTGAACGCCGTCGTGCGCCCGCTGCTGCTCCTCGTGACCCTGCCGTTCACCGTGCTGACGCTGGGGCTGTTCTACTTCGTAGTCAACGGCCTCGCGTTCGGCCTCGCCGCGTTCCTCGTCCCCGGGTTCAGCGTCGCGTCGTTCTTCTCGGCCGTGCTCGGCGCGTTCGCGGTGGGACTCGTGTCGTGGCTCATCGGGTCGTTCACCGGCGCGCGGCCGCCGACCCGAGGTGCGATGGTGGTCGACGTCCGGCGCGGCACGGACGGCCGGTGGGGCGCCTGATCGTCCATCGCGGCGGCGACGACACGCGCCAGGAGCCCCCAGCGCCTGGACTACCATGAAGCGGAGCCGTAACCGAGATTCTGAACGGCCGCAGCGCGGTCACCGGCGACACCGCGCGGCGCCTGGGCGCTACTTCGGCACGTCGGGCGAGTTCTGGCTCAACCTCCAGAGCCTCTATGAGCTGCGATGCGCGGAACAGCGGCGCGGCGCCGGAGAGCTTCTACGCCGATCGTCACCCGGGCCCGGCGACGTCCTCCCCGTCGTCGAGGTCGCCGATTCCCCCTTCGCTACGACCGGGCCGAGAAGATGCCGCGGTACAGCAGGGCCGCCATTCCGGAGATGTGGCTGGTCGAGGTCGAGCACGAACGGTCACGGCGTACACCGACCCGCGCTCGCAGGGATACGCGCAACAGCAGGTCTGGCACCAAGGCGAGCGGATGACCGCTTGCAGCGTTCCGGACCTCAACCTTGGAGCGAACGACTTCTTCGGCGAGTGAAGCGGCCGGCCCGTCGGCCGACCGAACCGCGATCGTCGACCTGCTCGCCGACCGGAAGCGGGTCGGAGTGACCGCCGACAGCCACAGCGTGCACCCGAGCATCTGCGAGTCGCCGCCGGCACACGGTGCCCGCACCCGGGCCGCTAGCCCGGCACGGCCTGCGCTTGATTCCCGTTGGAGCATGCCCGCAACACGAACGCCTCCGCCGAGGCGCCCGATTGCGTCGCGGGGCGATCCGCGAGCTGCTCGACGCCAACGCCATCTGGATCGACACGCGGGGTGCCCCGCCAGCGGCTGGCGCTCGACGAGGTCCTCGTCGTGGCCCCCGACAACACGCACGTCGCGATCCTGCGATCGACGCCGCCGGCCGCGCGCCGCGACCTGAGCACGCCGGTCGAAGTTAACAGAAGACCGCTTATCCGACCCACGCCGGCGTACCTCCGCGCGGGAGCCGGACTCGGGGCGCGTCCCACCCGGATGAGCCCAGCCGGGATGAGGAAGCGCGGCACGATGTTCAGGTGAGGGGATTTCAGCGATGCGACAGCTCGCCGCCGTCGTTCTGTTTTCGCCATTGGCCTTGTCGGAATTCCCCGCCACGGGCGAGACGCTGACCCCGGCGTCTGCCTTCCGAGCGGCACGCACCGCCGCCCCCGCAGCATCCGCGCACGCTCAACTGCCGCCCGAGATCCTGGTCGACCGGCATCTGCTCCGAGTTGAACGGCTCCTCGCCGCGGACGACCCTGCAGGCGCTCTCGAGGAGATGAACGAGGTTCTCGCGCTCCAGGAGGAGCACGTGATTGCCGCGACCGCGATGTGCCTGTCGGCGGCGCCCCGCCTCTCCGCGACGCAGGAAGCCGCGATCGCCGGCAGGGTCACCGACGACACCGGCGGCGTGCTGCCCGGCGTGACGGTCGAGGTGTCGTCGGGCATGGCCCCCTCCGCCGGCCCCCGGACGACGGTCACCGCCGGCGAAGGCCGCTACGCGTTCACGGCGCTCGCCGTCGGCCGCCATGTCGTCACGTTCGCGCTGCCCGGCTTCGAGCGGGCGGAGCGGGAGGTGGAGCTGACCGCCGGCCGCACGGTCATCGTGGACGTCGAGCTGCGCCTCGGCGGGCTCTTCGAGGAGGTCACCGTCTCGGTGACCGGGGCCGCCATCGAGGCGCCGGCCATCAACATGCCCCACGCCGTCACCGTGGTCAGCCGCGAGACGCTGGAGCAGCAGGGAACGACACAGCTCGTCGATCTCTTCCGCAACCTCAACGTCAGCCACGGCGTGGTCGGCGAGCGCAACAGCTGGTACAACTCGAACCAGCCGGCGACGCTCACCGAGACCGTGGCCAACGTGAACCTGCGCGGCCTCGGCGCCTCGCGGACGCTGGTGCTCGTCAACGGCCGCCGCCACGTGCCGGTGCCGGCGCACCTCATCGGGGGGCGCTTCGTCGACCTGAACACCATCCCCGCCATCGCCGTCGGCCGGCTCGAAGTGCTGAAGGAGGGCGCCTCGGCCACCTACGGCTCGGATGCGGTCGGCGGGGTCGCGAACTTCGTGACGCGCAGCGACTTCCGGGGCTTCGAGCTCGATGTCGCGCACGACTACTTCGACGGCGCCGGCGATACCACCGTCGCCGGCATCTGGGGCGGCCGCATCGGGGCGTCGAGCGCCGTGCTTTCCATGGAACGGGTCGGGCGCCGGGAGTTGCGGATGGAGGAACGCCCCTGGACGCTCCACCGGCTGAGCGCATTTCCCCCAGGCATCCGCGCCGGCTGGTCGGTCCTGGGAAACCCCGGCACCTTCTCGGTCGGTGCGCCGCTGCCGTGGACCGGCGACATCTCGGACCCCCGCTGCACGGACTTCGGCGGCCAGCACGAGGGGTGGACCTGCCGGTTCCGCTACGCGCCCTACGACAACCTGATCGAGGCGCAGCACCACACCCGCGCCTTCGCCGAGCTGAACGGGCCGGTGAACCACCGCGTGGACTACCACGTGGAGGGGCTCTGGGCGGACGCGGTGATCCCGAACTGGTACACGACCCCGTCGTACGGCCCCGTCTCCACCTCGAGCACCACCCTCATGGAGGTGGCCGCCGACCATCCGGGCCGGCAGGCGTTCTGCGGCGCCTACGCCGGTCACCCGAGCGCCGACCCGACCGGCGCGTGCATGGCCGGCGCGCCCTGGTACTTCCACGGCCGCCCGTTCGGAAGCTCGGGGCCCGCGCGCCGGGCCAGGCGCGCGTCACGCACGCAGCGGGTCGCAGCCTCGGTCGACGGCGACTTCACCGCCGGCGGGCGGGACGCCCATTGGGACGTGGGCGTCAGCTACTCGCGGGCGCGGGGCAACTTCAGCGTGCCGGGGATCTACCGGGACCGGCTCTTCCGCGCCTTCCGCGGCTTCGGCGGCCCCGACTGCGGCGTCGGCGTCGTCGCCGACCCGACGTCCCCCGCGGGCATGCGACTCGGCCCGCTTGACGGCGCGGTGGCGGGCCAGGGGCTGTGCCTGTACTACAACCCGTTCAGCAACGCCGTCGAGTACTCCGACCAGCCGGGGTCGCGATTCCGGAGCACGCCCAATCCGGACTACGTCCCCGCCCTGGCGAACGACGAGGCGCTGCGGCGGTGGCTCAACCAGGAGGTGGACCTGGTCAGCACCACCGACCTGTTCGTGGCCGACGCCACCGTGAGCGGCAACCTCGTCCGGAACGTCGCCGACTTCGCCGTGGGCTACCAGTACCGCGGCATGCGGGCCGACGGCGACCCGAACGACCCGGGGGACGCGACCCTGAACCCCTGTGCGGTGGTGGGCGACCGGAGCTGCGCGCCGGGCGAGCAGTTCGGGCCGTACCTGTTCGCCGGCGTCCACCGGCCCTCTATGCCGCTGAGCAGCGGGTGCAGCGGCTGTTCGGTGAGCTGGCCCTGGGCATCGGCCCGCGTCTCGACGCGCAGCTCGCCGCCAACTACGAGTCCTACGACGTCGCCGGCCGCCGCGTGAACAGCTTCGACCCCAAGCTCGGCTGGCGCGTTCAGGCGGCCGCGAACCTGCACTACTCGCTGGCGTTCCGCGGCTCGGCGCAGACCACGTTCCGGACGCCGTCGCTCGACGACCTGAACACGAGCCCGCTGACGACCGCGGAGTGGGTCACGGCCACCGGCCGCTGGAACGTCGTCGACCGGGTCGGGCGCCCCGAGAGCCTGCGGCCCGAGCGGGCGTTCACCTACAACGCGGGCGCCGTCCTCTTCCTCGAGGGGGGCGTCGAGGCGACCGTCGACTACTGGCGCTACGACTTCGAGGACGTGACCGGCTCCATGCCCCACGATGCGATCGCGAGCCTCTACGCTAGCGATGATCCGGCGAGCCGGGCCGCCGTCGCACCGTTCGTCGTCTGCCCCGGCGGACGGGCCTCGGAGCTGACGCCGGCCGACCGCTGCCCGGTCCTGGACCTGGAACGGATCCAGGTCGATCTGGTGAACTGGCCGGGGTTGACGACCTCGGGCATCGACACGCACTTCGCGGCCCGGACCGACGCCGGACCGGGGCGGCTCGCGGCCGGCTGGGACTCCACCTACACGCTCGGGTACGACACGCGGGCGCTGTTGCTGGAGGGCACGAGCCTCACCCTCCACCCCGGAGGGCGCGCCGCCGGCTACCTGAACTTCGCCCACCCCATCGCGGTGCCGCTGCCCCGCTGGAAGAGCCGCTGGTCGGCTTCCCACGACTGGAGCGTGTACACCCTGGCCAGCTACCTGAGCCACCTCTCCGCCTATGAGGATCGAGGGGCCGGCACCACCGCGCCCCGCATCGAGCCCTTCTTCGCCTGGGACGCGAGCTTCCGGTGGCGCTTCCCCGGCCTGCGGGATCGACCTGACCTTGTATGCGATGAACCTGACGGGACGGATTCCTCCCTGGGCCAACGTCGAGCAGTCGTACGACGGCTTCACGCACGACCCCAAGGGGCGGCGGGTCAAAGATGGCGGTGACGTGGCGGCTTGGGGCTTGAGCCCACCGGCTACACCACCGGTGAAGACTGCCGGGAGTGGTGAGGCCGGCGGCCAGGTTCAGGCTGACCCACTGGGCGGCTCCCCCTTGGTGCGCGAGCCCATACGGGTGACGGTCGAGGAGATCGAACTGTCGGAGCTGCGCGCGATCTGGACGGACAACGACGCCCGGCGCGGCGTCCACGGCGGCGGTCACGGTTCCCGAACACGGGAGCGGTCCGTGAGTCCACCGTTTCGGCGGGCGTCACAGCCGGGCGCTGCGGGCGTGTCCGTCGGGCTGGGGGTTCTCCTGGTTGCAGCGCAGGCCCAGCCTCCCGAACGGAGCGGGAGCATACCACGATGGCTCTCGCGGGCCGCGCCGCGGATCAGGCCCTTGGGGTCGGATAACGCGGCTGACAACTTCTGGGGCGCATGTCGGCGGCCGGTCGCCGCGATTCCGGCCGCCGCCGCGGCGGCGCGGCCGCCGTCCTCACCACTTGCCCAGCGGCCGGATCGATCCAGACGTCCCCCGCGGCCGCCGCGCCACCCAAACCGCAAGGCGACCCGCAACCCGGGGGCGCGGACGCGGCAGTCGGGGATCGGATCCGTCGATGGCAAGCGTCCGCCTGCAGCACTCGGGAACTGTGGCGTCACAGACGGCCGCGCTGAAGGTCCGGTGCTCGATGGGAGGTTGCCCGGCTCCCGGTCGGTTCGCCGGTCCGTCCCGTCGTCGTCGATATCACGCCGTTCGTCCTTGGTGGTTCCGTTCGAGCACCGCCTCGCGCACCGCGCGCAACGCGAGGCGCGCGTCGCCCTGGCGGCGATGCAGGTGCCGTTCGAGACCAGCAATCGGCGTAAGATTCACCGGGGCCCGAGCGTCCCGGTGCAGCGCCGACGCGTAGCACGGCAGCCAGCCCCGCGGCCTGGTCGGCCGCGGGCGCCGTCGGTCCGCCGGTAAGCGGCGACACCGGAGGGTGCGTCTGCACATGCCGGTCGCCACGCCCGGTATCCAGTAGTACATTCTCGCACTCTCTTGACTACCAAAATGGTAGCATTTGGCTTCACTCATGCCGCCTCTGACTGCAACAACCTGTCAGGCTTCCTACCGAGATGAGTAGCAAACGGCCCGAACACCGTCCGCCCGCAACCTTGACAGGCACCGCCCGCCGATGACACCATTTCTTAACAGGTATGAGGCAAGGGTTCGAGCGCGTTTTGACCAGCGGCAAGACAATTGACCGCGGGAGCGGCGACCCGTAGATATCGAGATCTTCTCGCGCCTGCGCTCGTTCCTGACGGACCCTGGCCCGGCGCCACGTCGGTCGAGCGCCTGAATGGCGGTCTTCTCGATCGACTGCATGGTTCGGAGGGGCGACCTCTTGGTGATGTCGCGCCTCGGCGACGCCTCCATCGGGGGGCGCACCCACGAGTATCTCGCACAGTATCACACGGGCAACCGTTCGGTTTCCGCCGTTCATCCGTCCTAGAGGATTAGAACAACGCGACACCGAAGGAAGCAACCGTCAGGAGCTGGCGCGCAGTGGACCTCCACCGGAGGCGTCAGGCGCGGTGAGCTCGTCGGCGTGAAGGGGGCGTGAACGGTCCACTCGCAGAGGAGGGAGCAAGTCCATGATGAACACACAGACAACCGAATCGGTCGATCTCAAGCAGGACGCTTTTACCGTGACCATCGACCCGGCCAAGGTCGATGCCGAGAGCCGCAAGACACTCGGTCGTTTCCTCGACGACGATGCCCTGGAGAAGCTGGCCGGTGGCGAGTCGTTCTCCGTGACCATCAATCGGAACAACTTGAGCGACCAGGAATGGGAGGACTGGAAGAGAGCCGTGATGGCCGCGGCGTTCAACGGCTAGTGAACCCGCGGAGTCCCGGAGCGGTGACGACGTGCAGGTCGCCTCGGTGCGACGGGGTGCAACCGTGCCGCCGGCAAGCGAACGGGAGCTGAGAGGGGTCGAGCACTTCGACCGGACCCTGCACGTCGTCACGCCCCGCGCCTGGCTGGCGTTGTTGACGCTGGCCGCACTCGTGTCCGCCGCGATCGGCTGGGCGTGGCTGGGCCGCATCGCGACCTACGTGCCCGCGCACGGCATTCTCCTCGGTCGCGGCGGCACGGTCCATGAGGTGGGGCCCCGCACCGCCGGCACGCTCGTTCGCGTCCTGCCCTCGCTCGGCGATGCGGTGAGGGTGGGAGACGTCGTGGCCGAGATCCATGACGCCGAGACGGTCGAGCAGCACGCCACCGCGCTGGCGCTCGTCGATGAATTGACGCGCGCGCTCGGCGCATTCCGTGCCGAAGCCCGCGAGTCCGACGCGCTCGCCGAGCGCAACCTCGCCAGGCGGCGCGCGAACCTGCAGGCGCTCGAGCAGAGCGCGCGCGACCTGATGGAGAACGCCAGCAAGCGGCATCGGGGCGATCTCGAGCTCTTCGAGGAGGGGTTGCTCGCGGAGTTCCAGGCCGACCTCAGCGAGCAGCGGGTGGATTTCGCGCGCCGCAACCTCTTCGACGTGATGCGCCGGCGCGACGATCTCGAGACCGGCGAGCTGAGTCGCCAGGCGCGGCTCAGGACGCAGCTCACCGGAGCGGAGATCAACCTCGTGGCGGCGGAGCGCCAGGTCGAGGAGCTCGAGGCCGCGATGGAGGCCTGGCGCCTGCGGGCGCCCATCTCGGGGCGGGTCACCGAAGTCAAGGCGCAGGCCGGCGCCGTTCTGCAGACCGGCCAGTCGGTGCTCGGCATCGGGGGAGGCGAGGACGGCCTGGACGTGCTGATGTACGTTCCGCCGACCGAGGGCAAGCGTGTCGAGCCGGGCATGCGGGTGCTGATATCGCCGACGACGGTGCGGAGCGCGGAGTACGGCTATATCACCGGCGCCGTGGCGAGCCTCTCCGAATTTCCGGCCAGCGTCGACAGCATGACCGCCGTCCTCCAGAACCGGGAGCTGGCGGAAGCGTTCTCGATTGACGGGGCGCCCTATGCGGGCCGCATCGCCCTGACGCCGGATCCCGCTACCGCCAGCGGCCTCGCCTGGACATCGTCGAAGGGCGCGGAGGTCAACGTCACCGCGGGCACACTGGCCGAGATCGACATCGAGGTCGAGTCTCAGCCGCCCATCTCGCTGGTGGTGCCGATGCTCAGGGAGTGGCTTGGCTACTGAGTTCCGCCAGCGGCCGGCGGCGCGCCGAGCGGCCCGGGGCGGTTCAGCCTCACCTTCCACGGCCGGAGAACGGCCGCCCCGACGCTTTCTTCCCACTGACGCGCCCTCATCGAAGCGCGCCGGGATGCAGACCGCATCCCCCGGGGGTGGGCTGCCGCCGGCGCCTTCGGCGGCGAGCCCGGGACCGGGGCCGGAGATCCGCCCCACGCCGGCGGCGTCCGCGCAGGGAGGATGCGGCAGTTGAACCCCGAGCTCAGGGGTAATCTCCGGCGCTGGCCGGGCGGGCGGCGGCGGGTGCCGACCATCCTGCAGATGGAGGCCACCGAGTGCGGTGTCGCCTGCCTCGCCATGATCCTCGCCCATCACGGCCGGTGGGTCTCGCTCGAAGAGTTGCGCGTCAGGTGCGGCGTGTCGCGGGACGGCGCGAACGCGGCGAACATCGCTCGTGCGGCGCGCGAGTACGGGCTCGTCGCAAGGGGCTTCGCCCACGCGAGGGAGACGCTGTTCGAGCTCCCGTTCCCCATGATCCTCTACTGGCGCCGCGGCCACTTCGTCGTGCTGGAGGGCATTCGGGGCGACCGGCTCTACGTCAACGACCCGAACGACGGGCCTCGACGGATCTCGGCCCGCGAGTTCGACGACGGCTACACGGGCATCGGGCTGGCGTTTGCGCCGAGCCCGCGCTTTCGGAAGGGCGGCTCGAAGCCGAGCATCGTACGCGGGTTGCGCGCGCGTTTCGGGAACGCCCGGGGGGCGCTCGCGTTCGCCGCGGTGGCCACGCTGACGCTGCTCGTCCCGGGCGTGGCGGTGCCGACGATGGCCCGCGTGTTCGTCGACGACGTGCTGATTCTCGGCAACCGCGACTGGGTCCTCGCCCTGCTGCTCGGACTCGCGTCGGCCGCGGGGCTGCAGAGCGCTCTGGTGTGGCTGCAGCGGGCGTTCCTCGCCCGGATGGAGGCGAAGCTCTCCATCCTGATGACCACGCGCTTCTTCTGGCACCTCGCGACCCTGCCGATGCAGTTCTTCGGTCAGCGCTGGCCCGGCGATCTCGTGAACCGCATCGCGTCGAACGATGCGGTCGCCAGGTTGCTGTCGGACGAGCTGGCCGTGAACGTGATCAACGTGGCGGCGATGGGGTTCTACGTGGCGGTCATGGCGACCTACGACGTGTCGCTGACGCTCTTCGCCGTCGGCATCGTGGCGGCCAACGTCGCCGTGCTGCTGCTCGCGTCGAGGGCGCGGCAGGATGCCAACCGCAGACTGCTCAGGGAGGAAGGCAATCTCGCCGGAGCGTCTGTGGACGGCGTCCGCATGATCGAGTCGCTGAAGGCCACCGGCGCGGAGAGCGATTTCTTCATGCGCTGGTCGGGCCTGCACGCAAACTCCCTGGATGCGCGCCAGCGCCTGATGCTCGTGACGACGCTGGCCGGCGTCGCGCCCCCGCTGCTCTCGCTGCTGGGCGTCATCGCCGTGCTCGGCGTCGGCGGCCGTCGCGTCCTCGACGGCGCGCTGACCATCGGCGGTCTGGTCGCCTTCCAGATCCTGATGCAGAGCTTCTCGCGGCCCGTCGAAGGCCTCGTCCGGTTCGGGGCGCACATCCAGACGGTCAGGGGCGACATCGCCCGGCTCGACGACGTGCTCCAATACGAGCCGGACGCGCGGGCCGTGCGCGGCATCGACGGGAAGGCGGCCGACGTGACGGCGCCGCCGCCGCGCGGATCGGTCGAGCTCGACCGGGTCACCTTCGGGTACAACCTCAAGGAGCCGCCGTTGATCGAGGACTTCTCGCTCTCCATCGAGCCGGGCCGGCGGGTGGCGCTGGTCGGCAGCTCGGGCAGCGGCAAGTCGACGGTGGCCAGGCTGGTCTGCGGCCTGCTCTCGCCCTGGTCGGGCACGGTGCGCATCGACGGGACCGACCTCGTCGACCTGCATCCCGCTCACCTGTCCGAGCGGGTGTCCTACGTCGACCAGGAGCTCGTCCTCTTCGAGGGCACCGTGCGCGAGAACGTGTCCCTGTGGGATCCGACCGTCTCGGAAGACCACATCGTCCAGGCGCTGCGCGACGCGGCGATTCACGACGTCATCGCCTCCCGGCCGCGGAAGTACGACGCCCGCGTCGAGGAACGGGGCAGCAACTTCAGCGGCGGGCAGCGCCAACGGCTCGAGATTGCCCGCGCCCTGGCCCGGAACCCGGCCATCCTCGTGCTCGACGAGGCGACCTCGGCGCTCGACCCGGTCACCGAGATGGAGATCGACGAGCACCTGCGGCGACGAGGCTGTACCTGCCTGATCATCGCCCACCGGCTCAGCACCGTCCGGGACGCGGACGAGATCGTCGTGCTCGACCGCGGCCGAATCGTGCAGCGCGGCACGCACCGGCGCCTGACCGCTGAGGAAGGCCTCTACCGCACTTTGGTGACGGGCTCATCCGACCGTGCAGACTCCAATCCTTGAACGCCTCCGCGGCGTGCGGAGAGAGACCGACGCCACGCAACCGTTCGTGATGGACGACGCCGAGCGGGTCCATCTCGTGGAACGCGGGTCTCTGGACGTCTTCGCCGTCGAGCTGGCGGGAGACCGGCCGGTGGGGCGAAGGCAGTTCGTCACCCGGGTGGCGGCCGGCGAAATGGCGCTGGGCGCCGACCGGGTCGCGGACCCGGCGCGGCCGGAGCGCGTCTTCGGCTTCCTCGCGGTACCCGGTCTCGATACGGTCGTCATCGACGGCGAGCGCGACGGCGTCGGCGGTGGAGAGTTCGACCTGGCCGCGGTCACCTGGATCGACACCTGGATCGCCAGCCTATCCTCGTTCGCCGTCCGCGGTTGTCCCGTGCCCCGCGACGCCGTGCACGTCGAGGCGGAGCCGAACGTGAGCCACCGGTCCGGCTCCGTGCTGACCGCGCAACACGGCGACGTCGTCTGGGTATCGGCCACCGTCCCCATGCGCCTGCTCGGACGCACGGACCTGGTGGTCCCGGCGGGTGAGCCGCCGCTGCCGCTGACCGAGCGGACGTGGCTTCGGGTCGACGCCGACGCCGTCGTCACCGCGGTCTATACACCCACCGCGCTCCTGACGGGGCAGCTCTGGCCCGCGCTCCTGCGCTTTGCCTCCCGCATCCTGGAACGTGCGATTCTGGCCGATGCGGAATCCGCCGCCTCGCTGGCGTCGCGACGGCGCGATGCCAACGACGCGATGCGCTTCTCGGTGTCGGGCTCCCTCGGCGTGCTGGGCAGCGTGCTGCGCGGAGCGCGCAGCGACTTGGGGATCGGCCCGACCGGCGGCAGCGCGCTGAAGGCGGCCGCGGGACTCGTAGCGGAATCGGTCGGTGCGACGCTCGCGAGGCAACCGGACGGCGCCGCCGCGAGCCGCGAGCCGGACGGGGCGGAAGAGGCGGCCGACACCATCGACGGGCTCGCGCGCCGTTCCGGGATGCGCTCGCGGCGAATCACCCTCGCCCCCGGCTGGTGGAAGCGCGACGGTCCGTCGTTCGTCGGCTTCACGACGCCGGGCGGGAAGCCGCTCGCGATCATCGCGAACGGCCGAGGCCGCTACCGCGCCGCCGACCCGGAGACCGGCGCGGACTTCGTCGTGAACGCTGCCGACGCCGCCGGCATCGCCGCCGGGGGTGTGGCGCTGTACCCGCCGCTGCCGGACGACGCCGGCAGCGCCCGGACCGTGCTGCGGTTCGCCCTGTTCCGGACGCACCGGGATCTCCGCACCGTCTGCGCGGTCGGTGCGCTGGCGGGCCTCGCGGCTCTCCTCGTTCCGGTGCTGACCGGCCAGTTGCTCGGCAGGTTCATTCCCCGCGCCGACTACGGATCGTGGCTGGCGGGGCTCGGGGCTCTCGCCCTGGTCGGGCTCGGCAACGCCGTCTTCGGGGTGGTCCAGGGGCTGGCGGTGCTGCGCATCGAGGGCCGTATCGACGAGCGGCTGCAGGCGGCCATCTGGAGCCGGCTGATCGCCCTGCCGTGCCGGTTCTTCCGGGACTTCAGCGCCGGCGATCTCGCCGACCGCGCCGGCAGCGTCGGCGACGTCCGCGAGATGCTGACCGGGGCCGCGGTCCAGGCGGCGATGAGCGGCCTATTCTCGATGTTCAGCCTTCTGCTGCTGTTCGTCTACAGCTGGCGGCTCGCGCTGATCGCGAGCGCGATGCTGCTCGCGATGGCGATCGCCACCGGCTACTGTTCGTACCGCCAATTCCGCCACTACCGCGAGATGTTCCGAACCCGGGGGGCAATCAACGGGTTCGCCTTCCAGATGATCAACGGCTTGTCGAAGCTTCGGGTGGCCAACGCGGCAACCTACGCGTTGGCGCGATGGGCACGGCAGTTCTCGGAGCAGAAGCAGGCCGCGCTCGCCGCGCGGCGGTGGGCGGCGGGGCAGCACGCGCTCAACGCCCTGCTCCAGCCGCTGGCCCTGGTCTTCATCTACGGCTTCGTCCACTACGGCGGCCCGCCCGACGAGGCGCGGCCCGCATTGGACCTCGCGGCCTTCCTGTCGTTCAACACGGCGTTCGGGCAGCTCACGGCGGCGGTCAACAACCTCGCGATCGCGGCGACGACCGTCGTGTCCATCGTGCCCCTGCTCGAGCGCGTGCGTCCCATTCTCGCGGCCAGACCCGAGAATGCCGACGGGGGCGAGGACCCGGGCGACCTGCAGGGCGGCATCGAGTTCGCCAACGTGGCGTTCCGCTACGGCGCGCAAGCGCCGAACGCCGTCGAGGACGTGTCGTTCCGCGTCGAGCCGGGAGAGTACGTCGCGTTCGTGGGGCCGTCGGGGTGCGGAAAATCCACCCTCTTCCGACTGCTGCTCGGCTTCGAGCAGCCGGTCTCCGGCTCCGTGTTCCTGGATGGCCGCGATCTCTCGGGGCTCGACCGGGTCGCGATTCGGCGGTACATGGGCGTGGTCCCACAGAACGGCCAGCCCGTCGCCGGCAACATCTACGAGAACATCGCGGGCATGTCGCCGCTCGGCGTCGAGGGCGCCTGGGCGGCGGCGCGCGCCGCCGCTCTCGACGAGGACATCCGGGCCATGCCGATGGGGATGCAGACGGTGGTGGCGAGTCAGGGCTCGGCACTGTCCACGGGGCAGAAGCAGCGGCTGCTGATCGCCCGCGCCCTGGCCCGCCGGCCCCGCATTCTCCTGTTGGACGAAGCGACGAGCGCGCTCGACAACCGGGCTCAGGCTGACGTGCAGGCGTCCCTCAGGAAGCTGAGCGCGACGCGCGTGGTCATTGCCCACCGGCTCAGCTCGATTCGCGACGTGGACCGCATCTACGTGATGGACGGGGGCCGCATCGTCGAGAGCGGCCGCTACGACGATCTGATGCGGCGCGCCGGCGTCTTTGCCGCACTGTCCCGTCGCCAGATCATCCAAGGTTAGAACCGGCATGATCGGGGAGGCCCCCGGCGGGTTCTTCGAGTGCTTCGACCCGTCGTGCTGGTCGAAGCGGCCAGACCGCCGCTGCCGGCCTCCGACGCGGGCTCAGGCTCTTGCCGCTTTCCAGGGGTCGGCGTGCGCGCGCGGCCGTGGCCACCGGGCTGGCGTCGTCTGGGGAATGGCCCCCCGACCACCGCATCGGTGTGGCCGGGGCGACCGGCCGCCCGCGACTCGGACATCCTCAGCGAAGGTTCTACGACCGAACGCGAACACGGGTGACGGTCGACGAGATCGAGCTGTCGGAGCTGCGCTCGATCTGGACGGACAACGACGTCCAGAGCGGTGTCCACGGTGGCGGTCACCGTTGCCGAACACGCGGTCCGTGAGTCCACCCATGGCGGCTCCGTGCTTCAGGGATTCGGCGCTCGTGCTGCAGGTCGTTCCGGCGGCCTCCGGGTTCTGACGGCCATGCGAGGGTCTGCGGTCTGCGTCGGCGACACGACGAGCATGCGGGAGCTTGCCCCCCGCGCGCCGCTCGACACGATCACCAAGCCTCGCAACGACGACCGGGGCCAGCCGAGCCTCCACGGTCCCCACCGGGGACGAATCTCGGCCGCGGCGCGACGGAGCGCGGTCGATGAACATGTGGAGCCCGCCACCGAGGGTAAACCGTCGCTGGTGACGGCCGGATCAGATCGCTGCCGTGACCTCTGGGGCAGCCCGTGATCCGCCCCCAATGGGTTCGGAGTATCGGCGGCCGATAGTTGACGGCCAGCCGTGCTGTCCGGGTGTGGTACGGGGTGGCTGGGTTTCCCCGGAGCCA
The DNA here is from genome assembly GCA_965207675.1 of Vicinamibacterales bacterium. GTDB lineage: Bacteria > Acidobacteriota > Vicinamibacteria > Vicinamibacterales > UBA8438 > JAJEEA01. The sequence goes on along the minus strand of CBDBMY010000007.1, from coordinate 28,481 downwards.
CCTTCACCCGAGTTCGGCGAGCGACAGCACCAACCGCACCAAGTCCGCCTGCCCCGAGATGGACTGCTTCCGGTAGATCTGCTTCAGGTGCCAGTAGACGGCCCCTTCCGTGTGCCCGCTCGCCTCGGCCATGTCGCGCACGCTCTTGCCTTCCGCCAGCCTGACTGCAACCTGAGCCTCCGTTGGCGTCAACTGCAGGATCCTGGCGACAAGGCCGGGATCGATGCGATGCTGGCGCCCGGGCTCGACGATCAGTACCAGCGCGGCCACGTGTCGCGCACCGTAGTCTGGTTGACGGACGTCCACGGGTTTGGCGTGGACGACGAACGGCGGCAACACGGTCGAACGGCGGAGCAGCATCGACCCACTGACCGCGCCCCCCCCGTGAGGTCGGCAACGCCGCGCCGACCAGCCGCTCGAGACGGACCTGATCAGCGGGAGTGCGGGCGCGCAACATGTTGTCCCGGTCCGAGAGCCCGTTGCCGTGCCGCAGGATGCTGCGGGCGCGGTCGTTGACCTCCAGGACCCTGCCGCGCCGGTCCAGGTGGATGACGCCAATCCGCGCGTTGTCAAGCAGGGCGGTCACGGTCGTCTCCCGTGCCTTGGCGCGGACCAGCGCCTGCCGGATCCGGACGAACTGCCGGAGATGAGGCAGCAGCGCCTCGACCATCGCGATTCGCGCAGATCCCCAGCCGTCCGAATCCACGGGGTCGCCGAGGCTCCAGGTGATGTGCGAGCCGTCGGGTCCGTCGAGACGCACGATCGCGCCGTTCTGGCGGGCGGCCCGGGCCATCATCTCGTTGTAGGTGGGCGACGTCTTCAGCTCCTCGGCCGTATACACGTCGGTGGCGTGCGCGATCCGACCGTCCGCCAGTTGTCGGACGCGCGGTACGCGCTCATCGGTGGGGTGGTAGTTCTCGAGGTAGTCGCGCTCCAGCTCTTCGCGGCGCTGCCCCCGCCAGCATGCTCCGATGAAGAGAGCCCGGACGTCGTCGGCCGGGCCTTCCCCGACCAAAAGTCGTTGCCCGTGATGCCGCAGGCGTCGTCCATGAGGGCGGAGACGTCCGGCCAGCGGCTGTCGTCGAGCATGGCCTCGTGCAACGCCGCCAGGATGCTCTCCAACGCGTCTCGGTCGCCCATGACGGGTCCTTGCCTCTGCCTTCGACTCGGTCAGCATTCCCGAACGCCGCACCGGACATTCCCTCCGCCCCTTCTCTCATCCGCCCGCGTCAGCGAGGGGACCCGGAGAACCCGCGTCCGCACATGCCCGTGGTTCACGCTCCCACCTCCAGTAGTACATTCTCGCACTTTTTTTTCACTACCAAAATGGTAGTAATCGATTCACTCCTGCCAGCTCTAGTGAGGGCGCCTATCCGGCAGCCTCCTCAGATCAGTAGCCGACGGCCCGAACACAGTCCGCCCGCAGCCTTGACAGGCACCGCCGCCAACGCCACCATTCCTGGCTTTGAGGTATACGGGGGTAAGGTTGAGCGCGTTCCGGGCCGCGGCAAGCCGATCGCCCGCGGGAGCGTGGATCGAACGGCTGTTGCGACACCGAACCCGTTCTGGCGCAAGGGTCTCACTGGCCCGGCGGCCCGTCGAGACTTCAGGTAAAGGCGACCCGCCATTCCGTTTCGAAACACTACAATGGAAACCACTTCACGCTTCATTATTATTTCTTCAGCCGCGCTCGCGGTTGCACTCGTGACCATTGGAAAGCCTGCCGCAGCCCAGGAACCGGGTGCTGTGCCGGTCGTTGCCGGAGCCATTCTGGACCTCGCCGCGTTGCGACAGTGGGACGAGTCGATCGACCGCATGGTCCGGACGGGCGACCTCCTGGTGATGTCGCGCTTCGGTGACGCCTCCATCGAGGGGCGCACCCACGAGTACCTTGCGCAGTACCACACGGGCATTCCGGTGTTCGGCGCCGGCGTCTCGCGGCAGCTCGACGGCAGCGGCGTCACCGTGTCCCTGTTCGGTACCCTGCACCAGGGGATCGCGGTGGACTCGACGCCCAGGCTCACGGGTGGGGAGGTTGTCACGGCCCTGGAGCGAATGCACGGCGGAGAGGTGGACGCCGGCCGGCAAGCGCAGCTAGGCATCCTGCCGATACCGTTCGGCTCGTACGCCCTGGCCTATCGCGTGGCCATGAGCGACGGGTACTTCTACTACGCCGCCGCCGCCGACGGCGCCCTCCTGCACCGCAGCCCTGCGGCCAGGCAACAGTCGGTGCTCGGCGTGGGCGCCAGCTTCGAGGGCCAACCCAGGAAGCTGAGCACCACTTATGCGGAGGGCCGATACGAGGCGCACGACAGGCTGCGGCCGGGAGAGCACGTCACGCTCGACCTCCGCAACGACTCTCAGCGCAAGCAGCGCCTGCTCGCGGACCACCTGGTCAGCGGCCTGCCGCCCGGGGAGGCCATCTGGAGGCCGGACGACATCGCGGTCGACATGGACAACGACTGGGAGGATCCGGCGGTGGTCGGCGCTCACGCCTACGCGGGCTGGGCCTACGACTACTTCTCCGCCAGGCACGGCTGGGAGGGCGTCGACGGCTCGAACCTGCGTTCGATCCTCATGGTGAACGACGACGTGGCGAACGCCTTTTTCATCTTGCCCCCGTTCGGCCCAGAAGGCACGGGCGCTGTTGTCTTCGGCAACTACATGGGCGAGCCATTGACATGGTTGGACATCGTGGGGCACGAGTTGATGCACGCGGTGACGCACTTCAGCGTAAGCAAACGCACGGATAGCCCCTACGGCCTGTTCAACCTCTTTCCCATCGGCTGGCGACTCGGGCCGGAGAGTTTCACCACCCGCGATGGCACGACGTATACGTGCGCCACCGCCCGGTTCCCCGGCTGGGTCCTCACGCCTGATGGACGACTGGAGGACGGACTGGTTCCGGCCATGTGCATCGACGGCCGCTTCGTCCTCGGCTACGCGGGCGCCGACGCGGTCCACGAGGGCTACTCCGACATCTTCGGCGAGTCCCTGGGGTTCTTCTACAGAGACCAGGGAGTCTCCGCCGACTATGAGGTGGGGGGAGACGCCGCGTTCGGTACGATCAGATACATGAATGACCCAAAGCGACAGAGGGACCCCGACCTCTACCGTGACCGCTACGAGTTCGCCCTTACCCTCAGCGAGCATTTCTGGGACTACTCCGGGTTCCTGTTCGTCGATCGCAAGTTCGTGGGTTACGCGGGCCGCCACTCATACGGCGCCGGCCACTGGAACTCGCTGATCCTGAGCCACGCGTTCTATCTGGCCGTGGAGGGCGGTACGCACGGCTCCAGCGGCGTGGTGGTCGACGGCGTCGGCGATGCCAACCGCGGGGAAATCGAGCGGATATTCTTCCGTGCGATGCGGGACCTGATGCCGTCGATGGTCACGTTGCCGATGGCTGTGGCCATCATCCGCCAGTCGGCTGCAGATCTCGCTCCCGGCAGCGCGGCGGAACGCGCGATCGACCAGGGCTTGCGGGCGGTGGGCATGCCGCCGGGCCTCCGGGACGAGGAACTGCGGCCGCCGTGGGGCAGCAAGCCGGAGTCGAGGGAACTAGCTTGGGGTCTCGCTGATGGCCGGTGACGGTGGGGCGGATCATTCCCGGACTGGCCGCCGAGAGGCCGGGAGGCCCATCAAGTGCCATCCGTCAGAGGCACCGCCGGCCGCCGCACGCGTTCGAAAGCCGAACCGGCCGGTTCCGGCGCGCACCGCGGGCTCCGGCAGGTGCTTGAGCGACAGGTTCCGGGCACGTCCTGGGCGAGAAGCCGGCGGGATCGGCGCGCTGGCAGGTCTGCTCTGCACTTCTGAAGTGGCTGGGACGGTGGCAGCCACGCGTCGAGGTCGACCTGCATCTGCTCCAGGCTCGCATACACGCGCTCGCGGAACGCCGCTTGGCAGGACTCCTGCGGCAGCGGGAAGGGACAAGAGGATGAGGAGAATCGTGCTTGCCGCGGTGATGGCGGCGACCGTCGCCGCGGTCGGCTCGGCGGCGGCCCAGACCGTGCTCTGGTCCGCGGGTATCCGGGTCGAGAGGTGGGAGTCGGACGGAGGAAAGGAGTTCTTCGGCTACTGGCGCAGCGTCTTCGGCAACATCCGGGGGCCGCGCGAGTTCGAGTACGACGGCGCCCCCTACACCGTCCGTCTGTTCTACATCACGAACGAGCCCCGCTCCCTGCTCGTCGGGCTCGAGAAGTGGGGCAGCACCGCGAACGCGACTCTTCCGGCCGACGCGGGGCTGGCGTTCATGGTCGACGGCGTACGCTTCGCTCTGAGCGATGTCACCCGAAGCCCGGGCGAGGGCGCCGTCGCGTGGGACGACTCCGGACTCGACTGGGCCAACGGGCAAGTCGTCTCGGTGCAGCTGGTCGAAGGCGCGACGCCGGTTCCGGCGCTGCCGCTGGTCGGGGCCGTGTTGCTCGCATTGCTGCTGGGCATCGGATTCCGGGCTCGACTCCCGGCGGGAGGATGACGGCTGACGGTACCTGGCCGTGGCCGGTGGCCAGCTCGCGGGGCGATGGTGTGACTCCCGCCAACCGGCGGCCCTCGGATTCAGCGGCCCCGCGCCTGCCTCGGTGTCGCTTCGAAGGCGCCGAAGTCGTCGCCGAGCCGGCGGAGCAGTTGCCGCCGGTCGGCGGCGGGCAGGAAGCTGCGCTCGTTGCTGTTCCTGGGGAGTGCCTTCAGGGTTCGGTAGGACACCGCGCCGTTGCGCGCCGCGAGCGCGAACTGCCGCGTCAGATCGGACGGCATCGGGCCCGGGTCGTCGGTGGCGAGCGCCACCGGCACGCCCGCCGCGAGGTAGTCGACGAGGGGGTGGTCCAGCGCGTCGACCCCGAGCAGCCGGCGGTTGATCTCGAGGTTGATCTCGACGGCGACGCCGCGGCGCCGCATCTCCGCCAGCCGCTCCGCCGGATCCGGATCCTTCGACGACCCCGGTGTACCAGCGGCAAGGCGGCGGAGGCCGCTCGCGTGGCAGGAGCGGGCGTCAGGGGCGGCCGTGAGCTGCGGGTCGGCGCTTTCGATGATCGCCTGGGTCGGCGCCGAGGTCGGGATCGGAGATTACGATCAGCGCTGCGGCACGGGCGCGCAGCAGCGTCACGTACGAGAGCTGGTGCCAGTCGCCGCGTCGGCTCGTTTGGCTGCGGTCGCGCGGTCGAGCGCGATCTGGGGACGGCGCGGTCGCCGACCGGGGCACTCCGGAGTCGCTCAGCGATGGTCGCGCCCCGCGCCACTCCTGGCGTGCGGTGGCGGGTTCGTCGCGTCGATGTCCGGCGGCCCACCCCCGCGCTCAAGCGCGCCCCGGTTGTTTTCACACCGGACCAGGTTTCGCCCACGGCCCGCTGACTACTCGACCGCCGGGCAATTCCCCGCCGGGAAAAGAGCATCGCCCGCATCTTCATTGGCAAACCAGCCGCCGTCACGAACCAAGAGCTCGTCGTCAATCGCGCAGTACTCGAAACGGTCGCTGGTTGCGCGAACGTAGACGAAGTGGTTGAACTTGCCGCGGTCACTGCGCGGCGCGGTCCGGTCCTCGAATTCGAAGGCGTCGGGTCTCCGGCTCCCCCCGCCGGTCACGATGTAGCGAACGCCCAGTTGTGGCCGCAGCCGGGCGTACAGGTGCTGATGACCCTGAAAGACGATGTCGACGCCATGACTGACCAGGAGCGGCTCGAGCTGCGCCCTCAACCGTAGGTCGGGCCCGCGGCGCCCGAAGATCCAGAACCGTCGACGGCTGGGTGAGTACATCGGATGGTGCATGGCAATCACCCGCCAGCGCGCGGTGGACGCGGCCAGCTCCGCATCAAGCCATGCGAGCTGCGCGTCGTCGGCTCCGGCATCGATCCGGACCTGAGCCTCGCCCAGCGTGTTGGAGTCGAGGACGAACACGTCCACCAGCGGCCCGGTGCTCCCGGGGATCCTGACCCTGTAATAGCGGGCGCCGCCCATGTAGCCGAACTCGGGCGTCGCCAGATGGTCGGCCGCCCAGCATCTTCGATCCGGCGCGTAGGCGGACGCATCGCGGGGCAACGGCCGAAGCGCCGATCCCCTGCACCGCCGAACGTCGTGGTTGCCGAGGACGGCGTGAACCGCGACGCCGAGCCGCCTGACCGGCCGGTAGAGTTCAGTGAAGCGCCGCTCGATCTGCTGCGAGTTGCCGTCCTCGTAGACGTTGTCCCCAAGCAGAAAGAGGTGCGACGCCCCCCGGGCCGAGACAGTCGCCACAATGGCGTCCCGAACCGCCCGGGCACGGCGATCTCCCGAGCCCGTGTCGCCGACGAACAACAGGCGCGCCTCGTCGCCGCGTCCGTCGGCGCCGCTACCCGAGACGGCGAGGCCGACGAGGGCAGCCAGCATCGCGGCCGCCCGAAGCAACGCCGCACGGCAGCGCCCGGCCGCCGGGCGGGAGCACCCTCCTGATCGCACTACCGGTCGCGTCATGCTCGGCACGCAGTGGTCGGCGACAACTCACTCGCCGGTTGGAGTTCGCCGGTGCCCGGTTGCCGCCCCGGGGACGGCGGCCTTCGACTACTCCGCGGCCGTCCGGAACCGAAGCGGCTCGGGCCAGTTGACGATCACTGATACGCGCGACTCGTCATCCGACTTGACCATCACGAACCGTCCGTCCGGCGTCACGTCATACGACGGTGGCTGGTGGAATATCCGATGATCGCCGTCGAACAGCCGAACCGGCAGTCCGAACTCGCCGGACGCCTCGACGGCGACAGCCATCATGGCCCGGTTCTTGAGGTAGTAGAGCGTCCGACCGTCTCCCGCCCAAACCGGCTCGGTGCCGCCGGTCGGCGAGACGCGCAGGGCCGCGCCGGTCCCGCCGTAGGGACGCATCCAGATCTCCGCGCGGCCGGTAGCGTTCGAAACATAGGCGAGCCGGCGGCCGTCGGGTGACAGCGCGGCTCCCGTCACCTCGCCATAGGGGCTCTCGAAAACGGCTCGGGGCACGGCATCCTGCGACGGCGAGAACTCGACGAGCCTGTGCCCGTCGCCCGAGATGGCGATGGCAATCACATCCCCGTTCGGAGACCAGGCCTGCGGGTGAAAGTGGCCCGGCGGACCCACCGGCGTCGGCGTACTGCTGCCGTCCACCGACGCCGCGTAAAGAGAGCCGTCCCCCTCGTAGACGACGTACGAACCGTCCTCCGCCCACAGCGGGGAGCCCTCTCCCAACTCGTCGAACGTCAGCTTGACGGGCGGACGGCCCCCGCGGTCGAAGACCCAGATGTCGCCCGCCACCGCCAGCGCCAGCCGGCGTCCGTCCGGAGACAGCTGCGGATACCTCGGGTCCTCAAGATTGCGGATCGCTGCAGCTTCGTCCTCCTTGCCGGTAGATCCGACCCACGCCACGGAAGCCGTCGCTTCCACCGGGCGCCACGCGATGCTGCCGTTTCGGGAGACCGAAAACGAACCCCACGCATCATAGTGGGCCACTTCTTCCGCGACGACCACCGGATCGCCGACCAGCTCCAGCATCCTGTGGTCGAAGGGTTGCGACAACAGGCGCTTCTTTTGCATGAACAACAGGTGACCGGTGGTTCCGGAGTCGCGCGGCGGCGCGTACGCGGCGGCCTGCTCGCTCGGCACGAGCCGTGTATCATCCTGGGCATCCGGCTCCACACCCAGCGCACCGACGTAGATGCCAGCGATCTTGGCATTCGACGACGCGCGCAAGTAGAGAAAATGCCGGTCGTCCGGCAGGAACCACGGCGCCACGTGGGCGGTCTCCCCGCGCTCGTGAGACACCTCCGTAACCGACGCCGGACGGCCTCCGCCGGCAGCGACCCGCATGATCCCGCCTTGACCGCCGAACACGATGACGTTGTCGCCGTTCCAACTGCCTCCGCTGAAGGCGGCCGCGTCGCTGACCGCTGCAGCGACCCCGCTGGCGACGTCCACGCGCTGCAGGACGTCGCCAGCGCCGAACGCCATGAATCGGGCGTCCGGAGACCAGAAGATGGGCGATGTGACCCACCCGGCCCCCGGCACCGCGCGCGCCTCACCGGTCGCAAACGAATGGAGCCAGAGCCACCCCTGGCCCAGTTCGTTCCCCGCATGATAGGCCAGATACTGCCCATCCGGAGACAAAGCGAGAAACCGTCCCGAGCGTGGCGCCGTCTCGATCTCGAACTGCACCGGCTTCGGTCGGTGGGGCCCATCCGACCCGTCCGTCCACATCGCGGCAACGGCGACCACCGCGGTGACCGCCGCAACCCCGGTCAGCTCCAGCGCGCGGCGCATCCGCTGGCCGCGCCGCTCCGCGCGCGTAGCGCGCGGCGCTTCCGGCACTTCGAAGGCCCCCGCGAGCCCAAGGCGGACATCGCCGATGTCCCGAAGACGTTCTCCCGGCTCCTTCGCCAGGCACCGCCGCAGCACGCCGACAACCCGTGGCGCCGCAACCCCCGACAAGCTCTCCCAGGCCGGCTCCGACTCCAGCACCGCCGCCAGCGTCGCGGCGACACCGTCCCCGTCGAACGCCTTCCGCCCCGTCAGCATCTCGAACAGGACGGCGCCGTAGGCCCACACGTCCGTGCGGCGGTCGACCGCGCCGCCGCGTATCTGCTCCGGCGACATGTAGGCGGGCGTCCCGGCAACCTGACTCGCAAGAGCCGCGGGAGCATCCATCGTGGATGCATCGTCAGGGCCCTCCCGCACCCCGGGCGCACGTAGCGCCGTCGCCAAGCCGAAGTCCAACACCTTCACCGTGCCGTCGCAGCCCACCATGACGTTGGCGGGCTTGAGATCCCGATGGATCACGCCGATTGCGTGCGCCGCTTCGAGCCCCTCCGCCAGCTGGGCGGCGATAGCCAGGGCGTCATCCGTGGGCATCGGCCCCCGCCCAACCAGCTCCTCGAGGGTAGATCCGTCGACCAGCTCGAGCACCAGGGCCCGAGTGCCGCCGTCTTCCTCGATCCCGTGGATCTGCGCGATGTTCGGGTGGTTGAGCGACGCGAGCACCTCGGCCTCGCGCTGGAGCTGCGCAAGGCGGCCCGGCTTGTCGGCGACGGCATCCGGAAGCACCTTGAGCGCCACGTCGCGCTTGAGTCGGATGTCGTGTCCCCGGTAGACCTCGCCCATGCCGCCCGAACCAAGGACGCCGACAACGTCGAAGTGAATGGCGTAACGCTCTCCGATGTTCAAAGACATCTTATAACGGCGGCAAAGCCGTCGGAACCGTTCCCGCAGGCGCGTTCACGATTGCCGCGCATGGTTCGTTTCCGGATCTCCGTCGACCGGCAGATCGGGACGTCGATTCCGGCAAACAGCACTTGAAACCACCATAGCCCATACCCCTGACCGCCCGCAAGCGGTCGCGGCGCGGGGGTCATTGTCGGCTTCCGGCGTGCGCCGGCGCCCTCACATGTTGCGCCGGAAGAGAACCGGACCGCTGCTCGCTTCGTCTCAATGGGTAGGAGAAACTGCCGGCGCTTTCGGGACCACGAGGCGGGACCACGAGGCGCGGCTGCCGACGAATCGCTGACTGGGGGACGCACATCTTCCCCCCCGGATCAACCCACGTCTCCGGAGCAGTGCGTTGCAGTCCTCTAGATGGATGGATCCGCAGAACACGCTGTTTCGCCGCCATCAGACGGGCCCGCTGCTGCTGGCCGCCTTCGTCGCGGCGTACGGATCGGACGGCTTCGCCCAGGGAACGGCGAACACCGCGGGGGCTCGGCAGGCTATCGGTCAGCCCGCCCAGACCCAGCCAGCTCAGTCCGCCGGGGGCGCCCAGAAGCTGGAGAACGCCGTTCCCGCGGCCGATTCCCGGGCGCCCCTCAACCGACGCGAGGTTCTTCGGCGCCTCCGCGAAGCCAAGCGCGAGCGGTTGACGCCCTATGTCGTGTCGGATCTGGAGCGGAGGGTCGAGGGCCTCGAAGACTGGAGCTTCCCGCGCCGGCTCTTCGGGAAGGGCTTCGCCGGGTTCCGGCCGGTCGTGGGGGGAATGCCGTCGGGATCCGGGTTCGTCGCGGGTGGGGGCTACATCGCCGGGCCCGCGAGCGAGGTCCTCCAGGCGACGGCGAACGTCCGCCACTCCACGCGGCTCTTCGCGGCGTACGATGCCGACCTTCGGTTGTTTCCGGAGGAACACAGCGACCGGCCGATCACGGGCCGCCTCGGTGTCCACCTCCACGAGTTCGGATCGCTGCGGCACTTCGGCATCGGCGCCGACACGCGCCTCGAGGAGCGGAGCTTCTACCGTTTGACGGAACGTGCGCTGGAAGCGACGGCCGCCGGCCGGCTGGGCCCGTTCCTCCGGCTCGAGGGCGGCCTGCGACGGCTGAGCGCCGAAGCGGAACCCGGAACCCGCGGCGTGAGTCTGGCGACCCGCTTCAGCCCTTGGGAGATAGCGGGCTTCGGCACGCTCGCGGACTACGCGGTCTACACGGGGAAGGTCGCGCTGACGCTGCGGGACCGGGAGACGACCCCGCACGTCGGCGCTGCGTTGCAGCTCGCCCTCGAGCGCTACGACGAGCGGTCGGGCGACAGGTTCGACTTCACGCGCGTGGTCGGCGAGCTGCAGCTCCACGTGCCCATCGGCTACAGAAGCCGCATTCTGGCGCTGCGCGCACGGACGTCCCACGCGGTGGGCCGCAACGGCGGCGAGCCGCCCTTCTACTTCATGGAGACGCTGGGCGGCGCCGACACCCTCCGGGGCTTCCGCGAGTATCGGTTCCGCGACACCCGCAGCCTGTTGTTCAACGTGGAGTACCGATGGGAGGTGTGGACCCACGTCGACTTCGCGCTCTTCAGCGACTTCGGCAAGGTCTTCTCCGACGCGGGCGACATGAGCCTCCGCGACCTGAAGACGAGCTCCGGTTTTGGAATCCGCGGGCATACGCCCGGCGGTGCCGTGGTACGCATCGACTTCGCCTGGAGCGAAGAGGGGTTCGTGCTGCACGTCGGCTCCGGGCCGAGCTTCTGAACGGGAGTAGTCGCATGACGATGTACCGGCACGCGGCCGCGGCGTCCGCCGTTGCCGCCTGTCTCGCCGTCACGACCGCCGCTCAGCAGCCGAAGTTCTTTCCCGACGATCCGGTGCGCGTCGACGACGAGCAGCTCGACGTCGCGGTTCGTCCGGCCGAGATCGATCTGAGCGACGTCTACGACCGGTTCGGACACACCTTCGCCGATCTCGGCGCGGAGGAGCCGACCGAGGCGCTGAACGTCAACACCCTGGACGAGGTGCCGGACAGCCCGTGGTTCACCAACCGCCACGGCGCCGTGCGCCGCTCTCTCGCCGAGCTGCGGCGCGGGCCGAACACCGGCGACGGCCCCGACATGCGCGCGCCGTGGCGCGTCTTCCGCAGCAAGATCGACGGCGTGACCCCCGGGTTCCAGATCGTGGACGGCCGCGGGGACCGCTACGTCATCAAGCTCGACCCGCCCGGACGCCCGGAGCTCAGCAGCGCGGCCGAGGTCATCGGCACGAAGCTGTTCCATGCCATCGGCTACCACACGCCCGAGAACCACATCGCCAGGGTCGACCCGGACGCCGGCCTCACCATCGAGCCGGGCACGACGATGGTGGACGAGTTCGGCGACGAGGTGCCCCTGGCCCCGAAGCTGCTTGCCCGGCTGCTCCGCCGCTTCCCCCGCCTGCCCGACGGGAGCATCCGCGTGGCGGCGAGCAAGTACCTGGAAGGGCAGCTGCTCGGGCCGTTCCGGTACTACGGCACCCGGAGCGACGACCCGAACGACGTCGTCCCGCACGAGCACCGCCGCGAGCTCCGCGGGCTCCGGCTGTTCGCGGCCTGGACGAACCACGACGACACGCGCGCCCAGAACACGCTCGACAGCTGGGTGAAGGTGAACGGGCGCCGGCTCGTCCGCCACCACCTGATCGACTTCGGCTCAGCTTTCGGCAGCGCCGGCTACGACGTACAGCCGCCCAGCCTCGGCTTCCAGTACTGGCTCGACCTCGACGAGGTGAAGCGGAACGCCCTGAGCTTCGGCCTGCGGACGCCGGCGTATCGCCGGGTCGACTGGCCCAGCCTTCGCGAGCATGCGGCGGTCGGCCGCTGGGAGGCGAAGTCGTACGAGCCGGCCGCTTGGCGCAGCGACTACCCCAACCCTGCGTTCGTGCGGATGACCGACCGCGACGGGTTCTGGGCGGCGAAGATCCTCATGCGGTTCACGCCCGAGGAGCTCCGCGCCATCGTCGAGGCCGGTAAGTTCAGCGACCCGAGCCACGCGGACTACTTCCTGGACGTGCTCGTCGAGCGCCAGCGCAAGACCGCCCGCGAGTACCTCAACCGGGTGAATCCGCTGGACGAGTTCGAGGTGGCCGACGGTCGTCTCCGCTTCGCGAACCTGTCGGAACGCCACGGGTTCGCCGCGCCCGGCGCCGTCTATCGCGTGCGGTGGTCGCTCTACGACAACCGGTCGGACTGTTCGCAGCCCCTCGGCCGACCACACGACCGGACTACGCCCGAGGCGCCGCTTCCGCGAGTACCGGGCGACCACGGGGCAGCCGACCACTTCCTGCTGGCGGAGATCCACACCCGGCACGACGGCCATCCCCGCTGGGACCGCCGTGTCGGCGTTTATCTCCGGCCGACAGCCGACACGTTCGAGGTCGTCGGCGTCGAGCGGGAATCAGATCCCCCCACGATCGAAAGGTAGGCAGATGCCGTAAGGGATTCGGCCCAGCGTCCTCGAAAACGCGGAAACCGACGACCGGCACCTCGCCGAACTCGTCGTCTCGACGCACGAGACCGCCCGCGGTTGCCACGCCGACCGGGGTAGCCTCACTTCTTGGGGACGGACGGGCGCAGCTCGACCCGGCTGGGGAGGCTGCGAGCCGAGTGGCGGAGCAGGTCGACGACGGTCCGGGCAACGTCCGACGCATCCAGCTTCCAGTGCGCGTGCGCAGCCGGCTGGTCGCCCCCGAACTCGGTGTTCACCGAGCCCGGCAGCACGCAGGTCACCCGGATGCCGTCTCCGCGGAGCTCCTGCATCAGCGACTCGGTCAGCGCGTTCAGGCCCGCCTTCGACGCGCAGTACGCGCCGCCGCCGGCGAACGGGTGCTTGCCGGCGAGGCTGCTGACGTTGACGATCCAGCCCCGTCCCCGCCGCTTCATCACCGGAATCACGGCGCGGCAGCAGTAGAACACGCCGGACAGGTTCGTTTCGATCGTCTCGATCCACGCGTCGACGGCCAGCTCGCACGCCGGCCCGAAGCGGCCGATGCCGGCGTTGTTGACGAGGACGTCCACCGTGCCCAGCTCGTCGACGGCCGCCGTCACCAAGCGCTCCGCGTTGTCATGGCGACGGACATCGGCGACCACCGTCGCGACCCGCCCCGTGCCCGGCGCGTGGACGAGGTTGGCGCCGGCTCTCTCCAGGGCCGCCTTGGACCGGCCGCACACCAGCACGTCGGCGCCCGCCTCCCGCAACGCCATCGCCGTGGCCAGTCCGATGCCCCGCGACCCGCCCGTCACGATCGCCACGCGGTCCGCCAGCGATTCCGAGTACAGGTTCGTCATGGGAACCGGCCGCGGTCACGATCCGTCAGCGCGCCCTGAAGCGCAACATCCCGTTCGCAACGGCCAACGTGCAGACTCCTCCGACCAGACCGATCGGGGGAGCCGGCTCGGCGCGGCCCCGAATCCGACCGCGGCCACACCGACGATCGGCGCGGAGCGTCGCCACACCCTCACCCGCCATCACCAAGGCCCCAAGCTAGTTCCCTCGACTCCGGCTTGCTTCCCACGGCAGCCCCAGCTCCTCGTCCCGGAGGCCCGGCGGCATGCCCACCGCCCGCAAGGCCTGGTCGACCGCGCGTTCCGCCGCGCTGCCGGGAGCGAGATCCGCAGCCGACTGGCGGATGACGGCCGCAGCCATCGGCAACGTGACCATCGACGGCATCAGGTCCCGCATCGCACGGAAGAATATCCGCTCGATCTCCCCGCGGTTCGCATCGCCGACGCCGTCGACCACCACGCCGCTGGAGCCGTGCGTACCGCCCTCGACGGCCAGATAGAACGCGTGGCTCAGGACCAGCGAGTTCCAGTGGCCGGCGCCGTATGAGGGGCCGCCCGCGTAACCGACGAACTTGCGATCGACGAACAGGAACCCCGAGTAGTCCCAGAAATGCTCGCTGAGGGTAAGGGCGAACTCGTAGCGGTCGCGGTAGAGGTCGGGGTCCCTTTCTCGCTTCGGATCATTCATGTATCTGATTGCACCGAACGCGGAGTCGCCCGCCACCTCGTAGTCGGCGGAGACTCCCTGGTCTCTGTAGAAGAAACCCAGGGACTCGCCGAAGATGTCGGAGTAGCCCTCGTGGACGGCGTCGGCGCCCGCGTAGCCCAGGACGAAGCGGCCGTCGATGCACATGGCCGGAACCAGTCCTTCCTCCAGCCGTTTATCGGGCGTGAGGACCCAGCCGGGGAACAGGGCGGTGGTGCACGTATACGTGGTACCGTCGCGGGTGGTGAAACTCTCCGGCCCGAGTCGCCAGCCGATGGGATAGAGGTTGAACAGGCCGTGGGGGCTCTCTGTGCGCTTGCTCACGCTGAAGTGCGTCACCGCGTGCATCAACTCGTGCCCGACGATGTCCAACCATGTCAGTGGCTCGCCCGTGTGGTTGCCGAAGACGACGGCCCCCGTTCCTTCCGGCCCGAACGGGGGAGAGATGAAAAAGGCGTTCGCCACGTCGTCGTTTACCATGAGGATCGAACGCAGGTTCGAGCCGTCTACGCCCTCCCAGGCGTGCCGGGCGGAGAAGTAGTCGTAGGCCCAGCCCGCGTAGGCGTGAGCGCCGACCACCGCCGGATCCTCCCAGTCGTTGTCCATGTCGACCGCGATGTCGTCCGGCATCCAGATGGCCTCCCCGGGCGGCAGGCCGCTGGCCATGTGGTCCGCGAGCAGGCGCTGCTTGCGCTGAGGGTCGTTGCGGAGGTCGAGCGTGACGTGTTCTCCCGGCCGCAGCCTGTCGTGCGCCTCGTATCGGCCGCCGGCATAGGTGGTGCTCAGCTTCCTGGGTTGGCCCTCGAAGCTAGCGCCCACGCCGAGAACCGACTGTTGCCTGGCCGCCGGACTGCGGTGCAGGAGGGCGCCGTCGGCGGCGGCGGCGTAGTAGAAGTACCCGTCGCTCATGGCCACGCGATAGGCCAGGGCGTACGGGCCGAACGGTATCGGCAGGATGCCTAGCTGCGCTTGCCGGCCGGCGTCCACCTCTCCGCCGTGCATTCGCTCCAGGGCCGCGGCGACCTCCGCACCGGTGACCCCGGGGGTCGAGTCCAACGCGATCCCCTGGTGCAGGGTACCGAACAGCGACACGGTGACGCCGCCGCCGTCGAGCTGCCGCGAGACGCCGGCGCCGAACACCGGAATGCCCGTGTGGTACTGTGCAAGGTACTCGTGGGCGCGCCCCTCGATGGAGGCGTCACCGAAGCGGGACATCACCAGGAGGTCGCCCGTCCGGACCATGCGGTCGATCGACTCGTCCCACTGTCGCAACGCGGCGAGGTCCAGAATAGCTCCGGCGACGACGGGCACAGCACCCGGCTCCTGGGCCGCCGCAGGCTTTCCAACGGTCACGAGTGCAACCGCGAGCGCGGCTGAAGAAATAACGAGGCGTGAAGTGGTTTGCATTGTGATGTTTGAAGCGGAATGGGCGAGTCGCTTTCTTCGAGTCTCCATGAGCCGCCGAGCCAATGAGATCCTCGCGCCGGAACCGGTTCGGCATCACAACGACCGTTCGATCCACGTGTCGCCGGTTTCGGAACGCGTACCCTCGAATCGGTTGCTCCCACACTCCGAGCGAGCGGACGCAGACGTAGACCGCGTCGAGCCTTGGCCTTCGGACTTGCGTTGGTGTTCCGGCCAGTCTTCGCGTCTTCGCGCGCCGACCGGCTGGGCCGAGTCTCGGCCCAGCCTATTGCCTGCCCGGCCCACGACGGGGCCACAGGAGCCGTCAGCCCCGGCAGGCTCGACGGCGGCGGTTTCTCACCCGAGACGCGGACGACGTTTTCGAGCCCGCTGACTCGGTGCACGTCTGGTAGTCCGAGCGAGATCGCGGCGACACAACCACGGATGTCGATGCTGCCGAAGTGCATCCGCGCGAGCCGCGCGGCCTCTGTCGGTGCGACCCCGGTTCGAATCAACTCCTCGGTATGGGCGTCTAGATGGGAATCGCATCTCGTCGTCGAGCGAGTCCTTGAAACGTCCGCGCCGGGTCAAGGTCGTCAGGAACGAGCGCAGCCGCGCGAAGGTTCTCCATACCCCATGGGGTCGCCGCTTCTCGCTGGCGATTGGCTTGCCGCGGCTCAGAACGCGCTCAACCTTACCCCGTATACCTCAAGCCGAGAATGGTGGCGTCGGCGGCGGTGCCTGTCAAGGCTGCGGGCAGGCTGTGTTCAGGCCGTTGGCTACTGATCTGGGGAGGACGCCGGGTAGGCGCCGTATTGGGCTGGCACGAGTGAATCCATTACTACCATTTTGGTAGTGAAAAAAAAGTGCGAGAATGTACTACTGGAAACTGCGGTGTGATCACAGGCATGTGCGGACGCGGGCCCTCCGGGCCCCCTCGCGGACGCGGGCGGATGAGAGAAGGGGCGGAGGGAATGTCCGGTGTGGCGTTCGGGAAGGCTGACTGAGTCGAAGGCAGAGGCAAGGACCCGTCATGGGCGACCGAGACGCGTTCGAAGGCATCCTGGCGGCGTTGCACGAGGCCATGCTCGACGACAGCCGCTGGCCGGACGTCTCCGCCCTCATGGACGACGCCTGCGGCATCACGGGCAACGACTTTCTGGTCGGGGAAGGCCCGGCCGACGACGTCCGGGCACTCTTCATCGGAGCCTGCTGGCAAGGGCAGCGCCGCGAAGATCTGGAGCGCGACTACCTCGAAAACTACCACCCCAACGATGAGCGCGTACCGCGCGTCCGACAACTGGCGGACGGTCGGATCGCGCACGCCACCGACGTGTATACGGCCGAGGAGCTGAAGACCTCGCCCACCTACAACGAGATGATGGCCCGGGCCGCCCGGCAGAACGGCGCGATCGTGCGTCTCGACGGCCCCGACGGCTCGCACATCACCTGGAGCCTCGGCGACCCCGTGGATTCGGACGGCTGGGGGTCTTCGCGAATCGCGATGGTCGAGGCGCTGCTCCCTCATCTCCGGCAGTTCGTCCGGATCCGGCAGGCGCTGGTCCGCGCCAAGGCGCGGGAGGCGACCGTGACCGCCCTGCTTGACAACGCGCGGATAGGCGTCATCCACCTGGACCGGCGCGGCAGGATCCTGGAAGTCAACGACCGCGCCCGCAGCATCCTGCGGCACGGCGACGGGCTCTCGGACCGGGACAACATGCTGCGCGCCCGCACTCCCGCTGACCAAGTCCGTCTCGAGCGGCTGGTCGGCGCCGCGTTGCCGGCCTCACGCGGGGCCGCGGTCAGTGGCTCGATGCTGCTCCGCCGTTCAACCGTGTTGCCCCCGTTCGTCGTCCACGCCAAACCCGTGGACGTCCCTCAACCAGACTACGGGGCGCGGCACGTGGCCGCGCTGGTACTGATCGTCGAGCCCGGGCGCCACCATCGGATCGATCCCGGCTTGGTCGCCAGGATCCTGCAGTTGACGCCGGCGGAGGCTCAGGTGGCGGTCAGGCTGGCGGAGGGCAAGAGCGTGCGCGACATGGCCGAGGCGAGCGGGCACACGGAAGGGGCCGTCTACTGGCACCTGAAGCAGATCTACCGGAAGCAGTCCATCTCGCGGCAGGCGGACCTGGTGCGGTTGGTGCTGTCGCTCGCCGAACTCGGGTGACGGGCGGCGCCGGGAGGCCCCGCGTCGGTACCACGCCTGGGCAGCACAGTCTGGCCGCCCACTATCGGCCGCCGACACTCCGAGCCCGTCGGGGCGGATCCACGGGCTGCCCCGGGGGCACGGCAGGGATCTGATCCGGCCGTGAGCAGCGACGGTTCACCTGGTGGCGGGCTCCACGTGTTCATCGACCAGCACGCCGCCGCGCCGCGGCCGAGATTCATCGCCGGTCGGGACCGCGAAGCCTCGCCGAGCCTGGTCGTCGTCGCGCGGCGTAGTCTAGTGATCGTGTCGAGCGGCGCGCGGGGCGCAAGCCCGCAGGCTGGTCGTGTCGCCGACGCAGACCGCAATCTCGCATCGCCGTCAGAAACCGGCAGGCCGCACGGAACCGCAGCACGAGCCCGACGTACCGGTAGAGCGTCACCGGTCCGATGCCGAGCTCGCGGCACAGCGCGGACACCGATGTGTCGCGGTGCGTCAACGCGGCCTGGGCCAGCCGCACCTGCGGCGCGAACCTCCTCTCGCCCTTGCGAGCCGCGTGCCCGCGCGGCCTGCGGAGAGGATCGGGCTTTGCGGAGTTCCCCTGAACGGATCCGATCCTGGGGGGCGGGGGTGACGCGGGTCCGGCTGGTGCATCTGCTTCGAGTTGCGGTCGGCGGTCGCCTCGGCGTACGAGGCAGCGTGACGCGCGGCACCGCGCTGGACCGACAACCGCCCCCGACGACGGGCGCGACCGCGATCCGGTCGGGCAGGCGCGACTTCGTCACGTACGCTTGTTCGGCGCGTCCGATAAGGGCAAAGAGAGATGAAGGAGGCTGCACTGATTGCTGCGATTGCGATGTGCCTGTCGGCGGCGCCCCGCCTCTCCGCGGCTCAGGATGCCGCGATCGCCGGCAGGGTCACCGACGACACCGGTGCCGTGCTGCCCGGCGTGGCGATCGAGTTGTCGAGCACGGCCGCCTCCGCCGGCCCCCGGACGACGGTGACCGACGGCGAAGGCCGCTACGCGTTCACGGCGCCCGCCGTCGGTCGCCATGTCGTCACGTTCACGCTGCCCGGCTTCGAGCGGGCGGAGCGGGAGGTGGAGCTGACCGCCGACCGCACGGTCATCGTCGACGTCGCGCTGCACGTCGGCGGGTTCTTCGAGGAAGTCACGGTCCCGGTGACCGGGACCGCCATCGAGGCGCCGGCCATCAACATGCCCCACGCCGTCACCGTGGTCAGTCGCGAGACGCTGGAGCAGCAGGGCACGACACAGCTCGTCGATCTGTTCCGCAGCCTCACCGTCAGCCACGGCGTGGTCGGCGAGCGCAACAGCTGGTACAACTCGAACCAGCCGGCGACGATCACTGAGACCGTGGCCAACGTGAACCTTCCGCGGCCTCGGCGCCTCGCGCACCTTGGTGCTCGTCAACGGCCGCCGCCACGTGCCGGTGCCCGCGCGCCTCATCGGGGGGCGCTTCGTCGACGTGAACACCATCCCCGCCATCGCTGTCGGCCGCCTCGAGGTGCTGAAGGAGGGCGCCTCGGCCACCTACGGCTCGGACGCCGTCGGCGGCGTCGCGAACTTCGTGACGCGCGGCGACTTCCGGGGCTTCGAGCTGGATGTCGCGCACGACTACTTCGACGGCGCCGGCGACACCACCGTCGCCGGCATCTGGGGCGGCCGTATCGGGGCGTCGAGCGCCGTCCTGTCCGTGGAGCAGGTCGGCCGCCGGGAGCTGCGCATGGAGGAGCGCCCCTGGACGCTCGACCGGCTGAGCGCGTTTCCCGCCGGCAGCCGCGCCGGCTGGTCGGTCCTGGGGAACCCCGGCACCTTCTCGGTCGGTGCGCCGCTGCCGTGGACCGGCGACGTCTCCGACCCCCGCTGCACGGATTTCGGCGGCCAGGACGAGGGCTGGACCTGTCGGTTCCGCTACGCGCCCTACGACAACCTGATCGAGGCGCAGCACCACACCCGCGCCTTCGCCGAGCTGAACGGGCCGCTGAACGACCGCGTCGACTACCACGTCGAGGGGCTCTGGGCGGACGCGGTGATCCCGAACTGGTACACGACCCCGTCGTACGGCCCCGTCTCCACCTCGAGCACCACCCTCATGGAGATGGCCGCCGACCATCCGGGCCGGCAGGCGTTCTGCGGCGCCTACGCCGGTCACCCGAGCGCCGACCCGACCGGCGCGTGCATGGCCGACACGCCCTGGTACTTCCACGGCCGCCCGTTCGGGAGTTCGGGCCCCGCACGCCGGGTCAGACGCGCGTCACGCACGCAACGGGTCGCGGCCTCGGTCGACGGGGATTTCACGGCCGGCGGGCGGGACGGCCATTGGGACGTGGGCGTCAGCTACTCGCGGGCGCGGGGCAACTTCAACGTGCCGGGGATCTACCGGGACCGGATCTTCCGGGCCTTCCGCGGCTTCGGCGGTCCCGACTGCGGCGTCATGGTCGTCGCCGACCCGACGTCCCCCACGGGAATGCGGCTCGGCCCGCTTGGCGGCGCGGTGGCGGGCCAGGGGCCGTGCCGGTACTACAACCCGTTCAGCAACGCCATCGAGTACTCCGACCAGCCGGGCTCGCGATTCCGGAGCACGCCCAATCCGGACTACGTCCCCGCCCTGGCGAACGACGAGGCGCTGCGGCGGTGGCTCAACCAGGAGGTGGACCTCGTCAGCACCACCGACCTGTTCGTGGCCGACGCCACCCTGAGCGGCAACCTCGTCCGGAACGTCGCCGACTTCGCCGTCGGCTACCAGTACCGTGGCATGCGGGCCGACGGCGACCCGAACGACCCGGGCGACGCGACCCTGAACCCCTGCGCGGTGGTGGGCGACCGGAGCTGCGCGCCGGGCAAGCAGTTCGGGCCGTACCTCTTCACCGGCGTCCACCGGCCCTATGCCGCGGAGCAGCAGGTGCAGCGGGTGTTCGGCGAGCTGGCCCTGGGTGTCGCCCCGCGCCTTGATGCTCAGCTCGCCGCCAACTACGAGTCCTACGACGTCGCCGGCCGCCGCGTGAACAGCTTCGACCCCAAGCTCGGCTGGCGCCTGCAGGCGGCCGAGAACCTGCACTACTCGCTGGCGTTCCGCGGCTCGGTGCAGACCACGTTCCGGACGCCGTCGCTCGACGACCTGAACACGAGCCCGCTGACGACCGCGGAGTGGGTCACGGCCACCGGCCGCTGGAACGTCGTCGACCGCATCGGGCGCCCCGAGAGCCTGCGGCCCGAGCGGGCGTTCACCTACAACGCGGGCGCCGTGCTCTTCCTCGAGGGGGGCGTCGAGGCGACCGTCGACTACTGGCGCTACGACTTCGAGGACGTGATCGGCTCGATGCCCCACGATGCGATCGCTAGCCTCTACGCCAACGGCGATCCGGCGAGCCGGGCCGCCGTCGCACCGTTCATCGTTTGCCCCGTAGGACGGACCTCGGAGCTGACGCCGGCCGACCGCTGCCCAGTCCTGGACCTGGAACGGATCCAGGTCGACCTGGTGAACTGGCCGGGGTTGACGACCTCGGGCATCGATACGCACTTCGCGGCCCGGACCGACGCCGGACCGGGGCGGCTCGCGGCCGGCTGGGACTCCACCTACACGCTCGGCTACGACACGGGGGCGCTGCTGCTGGAGGGCACGGGCCTCACCCTCCACCCCGGGGGGCGCGCCGCCGGCTACCTGAACTTCGCCCACCCCATCGCGGTGCCGCTGCCCCGCTGGAAAGAGCCGCTGGTCGGCTTCCTACGACTGGAGCGCGTACACCCTCGCCAGCTACCTCAGCTACACCTCCGCCTACGAGGATCGAGGGGCCGGCACCACCGCGCCCCGCATCGAGCCCCTTCTTGCCTGGGACGCGAGCTTCCGGTGGCGCCTCCCCGGCCGCGGGATTGACCTGACCGTGTACGCGATGAACTTGACCGGCCGGATTCCTCCCTGGGCCAACGTCGAGCAGTCGTACGACGGCTTCACGCACGACCCCAAGGGCCGGCGGGTCAAAATGGCGGTGAGCTGGCGGCTTGGGGCTTGAGCCGACCGGCGATGGCCACCGGAACCCGGCCTCGGACCCGCTCGTCCACGGGGATGCAGCCGGGCGAGCTGCGCGAGCAGGTCCACCCAGGTGTCTGGTTGTGGAGCGCTCTCCACCTCGGTCACACCATGACGCTCCGCGTCTTCGGGACGTCCTACCTGGACGCCGGAGGAGATGGACGACGCTCTGTTCGGGGCGTGGCGCCGGGTGGGGCTCCGGCAGGCGGTGACGCTGTTCTTCCAGCTCATCAAGCCGGCGCTACGAGCGGGAGCCGATGATCCTGACCGGCAACCAGAGCTTCGGGAGCTGGAGTGACGTCTTCGCGGGAACCACGGGACGACGCTCAGCATCCGGGGGCGATCGTAATCGGCTGAAGGAGAAGCTGAAGTCGGGGTGGCCAAGCCGACGACCGACCGCCGCGTGAGGCGCGCCGGTCGCAGTTAGCCTCTGCGAGCAGCGGGTGAAGATGGAGGATCTCCGCGAGCGCGCCGTCGCTGGTGCGGGGGGCTTGGGCGGCGGGGCGAGTCGGGACAAGGGGATCATCTTCGAAACCGTTGATGTCGGGGTTCGAGGCGGCGACCGCGGGTCGGCGGGTGTCTCCGCCCGCATCCCGCCGACAGAGGTCCTCCTCGGTGCGGAACCGGACCCCGGTCGCCGTCACGATTCGAGATCAGCGCCGAACCAGAGGGTCCGGTTTCGGCCCCGCTGGACTCGCGCGGCGTCAGGCGGGGCCCCAGGTCCTCGCGCACCCCCCGCGATGACGATCCCAGCGCCGCTCGTCATTACAGCCGACCGCTTGCAGCAGATCGGGGCGGACGCGCCGTCCGCCCCCGGAAAGCCCGATTGGGGAGTGCATCGCGGGCTGGGGCAGTGGTCGCGCGCGACCTGTCCCGGGGAAATCTGCCCCGCCCCGAAGTCATGCTGCTTGGTTCGGTAGGAGACGGCGTGCGCATTCGTCCATCGTTTCGTCGATTCCCGCCTCAGCCAGTGCGTTCCGCACCGCCTTGGACAAGCTGATCTGTCGTCGCCGGGGCACCTCTTCGAAGTCGGCCGCCACCGTTCGAGCCGCGATCTTCTCGGCCCGCGGGCAGAGTGCGGCGATCTCCCGGTGGAGCGGGACGGTCTCATCGTAGCGGGGGATCGGCACCTTGCGCCACGGGTGAAGGTCGAAGTGGCGTCCGCTCTCCTTGGCGCTCGTGAAGGCGTGCTGCAGGCAGCTTGTGTTGAGCAGAACCGTCAGGTAGGCTGCCTCGGCGCTCGTCCGGGCCTGGTACCAGTACAGGGTGTCGTCGGCGACGGCGCTCCCGACGTGTGTCCGTGCCGCACGCATGATGTCGCCCGACTTCGGGCACAGCACGAGATTCCGTCTCGTTCCTCGCCGCAGCGGAAGCTGCGCCGTCAGCTTCCGCCGGTTGGCGAGCTGCTGCAGGAGGGTCGGCGGCGTGTTTCTTCCCGCTCCCGCGTGCGCCGTGTACAGGTCGTTCAGCAGCAGCCAGCCCGCCTCGGTGATGCCGTCCTCGTTGAGGAGGTTTCCGGCGCCGTCCATCGGAATGATCGCCTTCCTGGTCGAGTGCGCCGTGAAGCTCGGGACGGTGTCGGAAGAGAACAGGTCGACCACCCAGTGTCTCGGAACCTCGACCGTGCGCGGCTCCACGGTGTTCCACGGCGCCTTCGATGATTTTCGTGTAGTCACGCGAACCCGGTCCCGGCGAGCAGCCGGTGCCGTCGTCTCGGCGATCGTCAGCACGTGCGGAACGATGGTGGCTCCTTGCTGGAACTCGGCGTCGCCGGTCTCCGTGAAGTAGGCTGACGGCCGCTGGGTTGGCTGCTTCGGTGTCGGTGTGAAGCGGATGCGCTTCAAGGCGGTTTCGAGCGTCTCGTCCGGTTGAGGTCGGGCGGCGGGCCGCTTCGTGGCTTCGTCGACGGCCATCGTCGCCCTCAGCGCCGGGGCCGCCGTCCGGGCCATCGGCCGGTGCTCGAGGAGCAGGCAGCATCGGGTGGCGTCTCCGCCCCCGAACGGCTGCAGGTCTTCGAGGTCGACGGACTGGGCCAGCGTGTCGTGGTGCAGCTCCCGGAACGCGGCCCACTGGCCCGCTCTGAGCGAGGATTTCTTCACGAGCCAGATCGCGGGGTCGCTCCCCGGACTCTCGAGGTAGAGCTCGCGGGCCCGCCTGATGAAGAACGCGGCGATGTCGGTGTGCGGCGCCTGCTTCCCGCCCTGGTAGATCCCCAGGTTCTGGCCGAACTGCTCCATCGCCCGTTTCCGGGGCACATGCTGGATCTCGGAGAGCTTCACCCAGGGCGGGTTGGCGACGATCCGGTCGACCTTCTGCTCGGAGAGCAGGTGGGGTCCGGCGAGGTTGACGGCGTACCACGTCCAGACCGAGTTCCCCTCGTCGCCGATGGTTTCGGCCAATTCGTCTCGAGCCCGCTTCAGGTCCTCGCGGGCGGTGCTGTCGAGCCCGAGCAGGACCGCGTGCGCGATCGGCTGTTCGGCGACCGCGGCGCTGACCACGCGGCCCATGTCCTCCGCGAAGCTCGGCCGGCGCACGAAGCTCATCGGGAGCGAGATCTGTCGTCCCTTGGGCGTCAGGATGCGCATCGTCCCCTCGACGTCGAAGATGCTCGTCGACTCGTTGTCGGCCATCAACGAGTCCCCCATCCGGATCTGAATGCCGGCCGCACCCGCCCGCGGCGTGGTGGGCAGAACCCGCATCATGTTCGTCTTGGCGATTTCGACGGCGACCGGGTGAACGTCGATGCCGTGCACCAGACTGGCGGTGATGTCGGCTTGCTGACCTGGGCTGAGCTGGCCCATCTCGGGGGCCTCGAGGATCCGCCGAGCGGCGTGGTAGAGGAACGTGCCCGACCCGCAAGTCGGGTCAAGCACGCCAACTCCCTCAAGGCGGGCACTCGTGCGGGCGCTGGCCTCGGCCCGCTCGATGGCTCTCGAGCGCCAGGCCTCGTCGAGCGCCTCCTGGACGATCAGGGCGGCAAGCCAGTCCGGGGTGTAGTACTCGCCGAACACCTTCCGGTCACGGGCCGACACGAAGTCCATGTACAGCGACTGCATGACGTCATGGCGCCGACGCTTCCAGTCGTGCTCCTCGACGGCCTGGTGAAGCTCCCCGGCCCATTCCCGGCCCGGGCGCGAGTCGGTGATCCAGGACACAAAGCCGTCGTCCAGGGCGACGAGCCAGTCCTCTCGGCCCCGCGTTAGCCCGTGTGTGACGAGCCGCGCGATCGCGATGAGCAGGGAGTGGGTGACGAACAGGCGGTCCGCGTCGTTATCGTGGGGCGCGATCCCGGACACACGCAGCATGTCGAGCCACAGCTGCCGCTTGGTCTCCGTGCCGGTCCGCACGGCTCGCGGAAGCTGCTGGTACAGCTTCTCCAAGCGCTTCTCGTGGTCCCGGAAGAGGTCCGCGGGCTCGGTCGGCACCCACGGCTTTCCCGTCCGTTCTGTCCCGAACGCGGTCGAGAGCGCCTCGATCAGCGAGTCGGCGTCCGCCATTCTGATCGCTGCTATCGTCTCGACCTCCGGGTTCTCCTCGTGCTGGTATCGCCATGTGTGCCACACCGTTCCGTCGGTGACGACGCCCACCCACGGTTGCCTCGATCGATCCTGGGGATCCCAGTCGAACGATGAGAGTTCCCTCCGGATCTCGCTCATGACGTACCGGTCGACCTGCTCCTTCGGACTTTCCCGGTCGCCGCCCTGCGGCTTGTGGGGATCGGCCGCCAGGCCCCGGGCTTTGGTCTCGATGACCACCCGGTGGTGCGGAACGTAAATGTCGACCGACCCACCCGGGATCGAGTGCTCGGTCTCCACGGGTCCGTACCCGAGCACGGCGATCAACTGCGAGAGGTCGACCTTAACGTTGCTCTCGTTCCGGTACCGCCGGGTGCGTTGTTCGCTCGTGCCCGTGATCCCGGCCGCGAGTCTCTTGGCGTTGTCTGTAGACATGACGATACTTCGGAGTAAACGGAGTGCAGGTCAACACAACCCGCCAACGGTGGCTGGCCGAGAAAGCTGCCGTGTCGCCACAGTGAGGATGCTACGACGACTCCGGCCCGGCGTGTTCGGTTTCGAAGTAGCTGTCGTCAAGCCCTGGATGCGGCGTAAACTCCGTCCAAGTCGGTCTAATCTCACCCACCTCCATCGGCTCGCTGGAGATTCTCTTGAGAGCCGCGTTGATTCGTTCGCATTCTCCTTGGTCAAGGTAGAACCGATGTCGATCCAACCAGTAGATCGCAGAATGGTGGTCTTCACTGCCCGCACTCTCCAGCTCAGCGATCGCCTCAGCGATAGCAGAGTGCTTGATCCGTGGACGCAGGATCGGAATCACGTTTACCATTCGGTCGTCGGAAACGACAATGGCGAGCCGTGGACTATCCGCCGCACGCACATACCGAACACCCGAGTTGTACCGCGCGCCACGTGATGGCGTACATTCCGAGGTAGCCTGACCGTCCAAAATGACGCCAATTGCGTAACAGGTGCACTGAGGATCGACCATGACCGCACCGTCTATGCGACTAATTTGACGATAAAGTTCTGGAGTCAGTCGCAGTGGTTCGATTCTCGTCCCTTGGCCCCGAAGACGATCTGCTTCGATCTCAGCATCTTTCGCTACAAGCAGCATGCTGCCGTGGCGCTGATTGACGGCGGCATCGAACACAGCACGAAAGCAGGCAAGATCGTCGTCTCCGGCGTCGGGAAACAGTCGCTGATAGGTGTCGAGTAGGCGATGGATGGGAAATCGCTCTTGCGGCAGCGACGGAGCGCCGTAGTTGCTAACAAGCATGACCTCGTCGCCGCACATGAGACGCCAGTGATAATGGTCCAAGAATTCGACAGCGAAGACGTCCTGACTCGTCCAGGGATCGACGCCTGCCGCTACGGTGCCCAAGCCAAATACCCTCTCGCAGTCGGCAACCAAAGCAACCTCGGCGGACGCCACTTGCAGTACCTTGCGGGACCAGAGAGGTGCGCTAAACGGCACCGGCTCTACGAACTTGAGAACCATGTCGACAGATCCGCCGTCATGTTTCGTCAGCAGCAAGCGGCCAGTCCCTTGCGTTCCTTCGTACATCATCGACGAAACCGCGTTGAGCCGTTCAAAGAGCCCGCCGATTCCAGAGTACCGCTCTCGAATGGCCACTCCAGGCGTGCGCATGAACCACGCTGCGGCCCGATGAGCGTTTTCCTGCGGAGAACGCCACGAGCCAGCAATGAAACGCCCAGGTTCTGGCCGCTCCAGTTCATCGATCGCGGCTTCCAGGACGACCCATACGGCAGCGTGAATGAGGCTCGGATGGCCGCTAACGCGGCCATCCGAAACGGGCTCTCGAAGTGGGCGGAAACGATTGAACAATTCGTTCGGAAGCTGGAGAACGGGCACAACATAGTAGTCGGCCACCCGCGCAGACCCGCCAGCGAATGAACGCACGTCGTGATCGCCGTCGTAGACATCCAGCGCCCCCTGAACGGCGCTGCGAACGGAATCCCGCCGAATGTTCTCAGGCTTGTCCCGCATGCTCGGTTCATCGCCGTAGAACAGGTTCTGTGAGGGATGGTTGGTGACCTCTGCCTCGACCTTATCAAGCAAGCCGTCGAAGAGGCTAAGCGGCCACTTGCCGTCCTCCGGCTCGACACACACGGCGTTCGGGTTTTCGCGGCCGGGTATCCGCGCCCCAACTAGGAGACACTCGGCGCCCGCGTCGGGCACTCCCAGTTTTCTCAGGACATCGTTCGCACGGGTCTCGAAATCGAGCCGAAAATGCGGTTGGTAGGCCCACATGAAGAGCCTGATCCGTTTTCTCCTCATGCGGGTCGCATTCCCTCCCGTTCCGGCGCATTGGGCATCGGCCTGTCGGTGACACTCATCCAAGATAGCGTACCACATGCGGCGGTCTGTACTTCTCGGTGGAGATTCCGGAGACCGCCCTGTGCGTGCGGACCGTAACCAAGCGACGGTTCACCACCCCGACCTTCATCGACTCCGTGTCTGCCGCGGGCGATGCGCCCTTCACGAACCGCGCAACGCGGCGGGGAGGAAGACCGCCTCGAACCGGCCGAAGTTCTTCGGGCCGTCGATGGCGAGGTTGCCGGTCTGGATCTCGTCGCGCACCTTGAGGAACAACGCGCTCTCCCAGCGGCGACGGTCGATTCGTGCGGACTCGGTCGTCGGCCGAGAGCCAGAACGCTTGGCGGCACACAGCGAGCTCGCAGCCGTGGTGTCGAATCTGCACCCCGTCGCCGGCGAGCACCCGTAGGCTCCTGCGCCCCGAGGCGGTCGAGCTTCCAGACCACGAGCACGTCCGTCCTTCCGCAGAGCCCGCAAGCAGGCTGTCGAGACCCGGCCGGTCATCGCAGAAGCCGGAGTCGCAGTCGTGGTAGAGGTTGACCGCTTCGTCCACGCCGGCCGTGGGTCTTCGAGACGGGGGGCGTAGCGGATCAGCCTGTGTCGCAAACGAACGTTTGCGACACAGGCACCTGCGCCCCTGGCGGGCGCCGCAGTGGATGTCCACGCTCAGCGTTGACCGTAGCGGTGTCAGCCGTCCGGTCGTAGAGCTGCGACGTCTTCGCAGACGCGTACGAGACCGCCGAAAAGGCTCGTCAGGGTCGCACCCTCGAGTCGAGATCGCAGTCGCAGCGCGTGTCTCCCAACGCGGCGCCCACTGCGTC
>CBDBMY010000006.1:0-540261 GCA_965207675.1 Vicinamibacterales bacterium | reverse complement strand
GTCGCCCTCGACCTCGACCCGATGCCCGAGGCCCCGTTCAGCCGGGTCGTCGAGGTCGCCCGCTGGCTGCACGACGAGCTGGCCCGGCTCGGCGTCCCGTGCCTCGCCAAGACCTCGGGCGCCTCGGGGCTCCACATCTACATTCCCCTGCCGCCGGGGACCCCCTACGAGGCGGGGATGATCTTCTGCCAGATCGTCGCCACCATCGTCGCGTCGCGCCACCCGCGGGCCGCGACGGTCGAGCGCATGGTCAAGCGGCGCGCCGCCGACGCCGTCTACGTCGACTACCTGCAGAACATCTACGGCAAGACCCTCGCCGCCGCCTACAGCGCCCGCGCCAGCCCCTTCGCTGGGGTGTCGACGCCGCTGACCTGGGCCGAGGTGCACGACGGCTTGAAGACCGGCCTCTCGCCGCGCGACTTCACCCTCGGGAACGTCTTCGACCGCCTCGCCGAGGTCGGCGACCTGTGGGCGGACCTGCGGACCGCCCCGCCGGCCGACCTGCGCGCGGTCCTCGCGGGCCTGGAGGCGGACTGAAGGGCGACCGTTCCACGCGGGGCCCGCGCGTTCGTCGCCGGCCCGGGTGATCGACCGACGGCAGCGGACAGCGCCCTCGCGCGGCAGCCACCGCAAGGTCGGTTCCCTGGGGCCGGTCAGTCTTGCGCGGTGGCCGGTGTCGACGGTGTACGCTAACGGGCGCTGGACGAGTTCGTGGCCGCGACGTGCCGCGCCAAAACCGGGCGTCGCCGCCGCGCGAGATCGAGAGGAGAGAAGCAATGCGCAATTCGTGCCGGGTTCTCGCAGGGATACTGCTCGTGTTCGCGCCGGGGGTGGCATCCGCCCAGACCGTCGACGCGGGCCGGGGCGAGCTGCCGGTGCACGTGCCGTCGAGCTACGACGCGGCGGCCCCGGCCCCGCTCATCGTGCTGCTGCACGGCTACACCTCGAGCGGCGAGGGCCAGGACACCTACATGCAGGTCAGCGCCCTGAAGGACGCCTACGGGTTCATCATGGTCGCCCCCGACGGCACCCGGGAGGACGGCGGCGACCGGCCCCGCTTCTGGAACGCCTCGGACGCGTGCTGCAACTTCGGCGGCAGCACCGTCGACGACGTCGGCTACCTCGCCGGGCTCATCGACGCCGTCAAGGCCGAGTACGCCGTCGACGACAAGCGCGTGTATCTGTTCGGGCACTCGAACGGCGGTTTCATGTCGTACCGCATGGCCCACGAGCACGGGGCGACCGTCGCCGCCATCGCCAGCCTCGCCGGCGCCGACCAGAGCCGCCCCGCCCCGCCGCCGGAGCCCGTGCACGTGCTGCAGATCCACGGCACCGCCGACACCGCGATACCCTACGAGGGCGGGAGCTTGCGCGACGAGGCGGTCCCCGGCGCGAAGGCCGGCGTCGAGAGCTGGGCCGCGCACAACGGCTGCGCGGTGACGGGCGCCGACAGCGGCACCCTCGACCTCGACGGCGGGATCGACGGCGCCGAGACCGACGTCCGCCGCTACACCGACGGCTGCCGCCCCGGCGGGTCGGCCGAGCTCTGGACCATCAACGGCGGCGGGCACGTGCCGGCCCTGTCGGCGCACTTCACCCGGCTCGCCGTCGAGTGGCTGCTCGGACATCCGAAGCCGTGACGGCGGCCCCTCCGCCGACCGGGGCAGGGGGGCGCTTAGACACAGGCCACCGGCAGGGCGAAGCGAAGCCTCCTGGTCGCGCGTAGCGTCGAGGGCGGGCCGGTTCACGCGCGCCGTCTCCCTTCCCGCCGCAGATTCCAGTTGACCCAGGACTGGGTCGAAGTGTGACCGGAGGTCGGTCAGGACGTGATCGGCGTCGCGGGAGGCCCGACGGCCGGCATCAGTCGGGCCTCGGGGCAGTCGATCACCAGCGAACACGTGTTGACGACGGACTCAGTCGGTCCTTCCCCCGGTCACGCCCCCCGTTTGGGTGGGATTGACAGTCCCACCTGGGGAGCTAGAGTCGGAGGGGTGGGCCAGGAGGATCTGTACGACCGCATCCTGACAGCCCTGCACGCGGTGGCGTTCGACGCGGCCGGGTGGCCTGAAGCCGCCGGCCTCATCGATGCCGCTTGCGGCGTGAAGGGCAACGCCCTCGTGTTCGCCGGCGGGCGTCCACGGCAGGACGCGGAGCTCTACCTGGCCCAGTTCTGCTTTCGCGGGCAACGCCGCGAGGATTTCGAGCGGCTCTACTTCGGCGACTACTGGTCGCGGGACGAACGTCTCCCGCGCCTGAGGCAACTGCCGGACAGTCGGCTGGTTCACGTCAGCGAGCTCTACACCGAGGCGGAGAGAAGGACCTCGGCGACCTACAACGAAGTAATGCCGTTCACCAGCTCCCAGGACAGCCTGAACGTGCGTCTGGACGGACCCGGCGGAACGCACGTGGTGTGGGCGCTCGCCGATCCCGTCGACGCCGGGGGTTGGGGAACGGTTCGGACCCGGATGGCCGAGCGGCTTCTGCCCCACGTGCGGCAATGCATGGTGGTCCGGCACGCACTGAACGAAGCCGGAGCGCTCGGGCGGTCGCTCGCGGGGCTGCTGGACGTCCGGGGGATCGGGGTCATCCACCTGGATCGGTCGGGGCGGATCGTCGCGGCCAACGACTGCGCGGTCGAGCTGCTGCGACGACCCCGCGGGTTGACCGACGGGGAGGGTGGCCTGCGGGCGGTCGAGCCCGCCGAGGACGCGAAGCTGCAGCAACTCTTGAACCGCGCTGCGTCGCACTTCAGCGGACCGGGTGTCGCGGGCTCGATGACGGTCCGCGGGGCGTTCGAGTCGCCGCGGCTCGTGCTGCACGTCAGCCCCGTGAACGGTCTGTTGGATGGCTTTCGCCTGCGGAGTGCAGGCGCCATGGTCCTGCTCGTCGACCCGGCCCACAGGCCGCATATCGACGCGGACATCGTGGCCTCGGCGCTGGGGTTGACGCCCGCGGAGAGTACCATCGCGGTGATGTTGGCCACGGGCTATACCGTCCGCGAGATCGCCGCCGCCATGGGCCGAACCGGCGAGACGGTCCGTTGGCACCTGAAGCACGTCTTCGCCAAGCATCACGTTCGCCGGCAGGCGGACGTGGTGCGATTGGTGTTGTCGGTGTCGGGCGTGACTACGTCGCGGCGCTGATTGGCGGGGATCCTGCTCGGCCGGCGGACGTTGGCGCGGCGCCGACCGGCTGTGCCACGATCCCCAGACTGGCAACGAGTACCAGACTCCGGATTTCAGGCGGGGCACCTGCCTCGCGGAGAGTGTGTCGTCCAGGGGTACCGCCCTCGTTCCTGTCTCGCGAAGGCGCGCGGTGGTCGGGTGAATCGGCACCGGCCCGCCTGTCGTGTTCCCCGCTGAAAGGAGGGGTTCATGAGCGACCCCCGACGAGGGCCGACGTCGGATTCCCGCCTGCGCTATGCCGTCGACGAAACGCCCTCGGACGGGTTGACCCTCGGGCTCAGCCTGCAGGTCGTAACCCTCGTCCTGACCGGCATCATCCTCGTCCCCATCATCGTCCTCAACGCCGCCGACTACCCCGAAGGGGTGGAGTGG
Organism: Vicinamibacterales bacterium; assembly: GCA_965207675.1. GTDB lineage: Bacteria > Acidobacteriota > Vicinamibacteria > Vicinamibacterales > UBA8438 > JAJEEA01. The sequence continues at coordinate 536,704 of CBDBMY010000006.1, read as the reverse complement.
GCGGTGTTCGCGGCCCTCCTGGTCAGCGGCGGCGCGACCATCCTGCAGGCTCGGCCCGCGGGCCCCATCGGGGCCGGCTATCCCCTCTACATGGGCACGTCGGGCGCGTTCATCGGCGTCTCGGCGGCGGCGGTGGCGGCGGGCGGCCTGTCGCTGCTCGCGACCCTCGTCGTCGCCTCGTCGCTGGTGCAGTTCTTCTTCTCCGCGCGGCTGTCGTTCTTCCGCCGGCTCATCACGCCCACGGTCGGCGGCACCGTCATCATGCTGCTCGCCGTCAACGTGTTCCCCATCACCACGGACATGCTGTCGGAGGTTCCCCCCGGCGTCGACCCCGCGTCGCCGAGCGGGCCGCTGGTCGCCTCCGTGTCCTTCGCGACCATCCTCCTGGTGTCGCTGTACGCGCGCGGTGCGGCCCGCCTGTGGGCGCCCCTCTTCGGCATCGTGGTGGGCACCGCGGTCGCCGTCCCGACCGGGATGCTCGACTGGACGCCGCTCGTCGACGCCGCGTGGTTCGGCCTGCCCCGGAGCGGCTGGCCCGGCCTGGACCTCTCGTTCGACGGGCGGTTCTTCGGCCTCCTCGTCCCGTTCGTCATCGTCACCGTCATCGGGGCCATCGAGACCTACGGCGACGCCATCGCGATACAGCGGGTCTCGCACCGCACCGCGGTGCCGGTCGACTTCAAGGTGGTCCAGCGGGCGCTGAACGCGGACGGCGTGGGCAACCTGCTCTCCGGCCTCGCCGGCACCGTGCCCAACACCACCTACTCGAGCAGCATCTCCATCGCCGACCTGACCGGCGTCGCAGCCCGGCGGGTGGCCCTCTGGGGCGGCATCATGATCGTCCTCACCGCCTTCCTGCCCAAGCTGCCGGCGCTGCTGCAGGTCGTGCCCGACCCCGTCGCGGGCGCGTACATCTTCATCTTCGTCGTGCTGCTGTTTCGCCAGGGGATGCGGCTGGTCACCGCCGGCGGGTTCGGCTACGAGCGCGGCCTCATCGTGTGCATCTCGTTCTGGGTGGGCCTCGGCTTCCAGTACGGCGCCATCTTCCCCGACCACCTGCCCGACTGGTCCCGCGGCATCCTCGACAACGGCATGGCCGCCGGGGGCCTCGTGGCCATGGTTTTGACCCTGCTGGTGTCGCTCAAGCAGCGGTCCCATCGCGACGTGCTGCAGCCGAGCGTGCGGTCGCTCCCGACGCTGCGCGCCGCCCTCGACCGTGCCGCGGAACGCGCCGGCTGGGACGAGCTGGCCGTCAACCGCCTGCAGCTCGCCGGCGAAGAGGCGTTTCTGTACCTGCTCGAGCGCCAGGCGGAGTCGAAGCCGCAACCCGTCCGCGTTTCGGTGCGGCCGGTCGACGACGTACTCCAGATCGAGCTCGTCGCCGGTCCCGACGACGTCAACCTGGAGGACCGCCTCGGCAAGCTGGACGAGGACCACGAGATCGTCAGGGACGTCGGACCGCGCATCCTCCGCCACGTGGCGAAGGAGGTGAAGCACGAGCAGTTCTACGACCTCGACGTGCTCACGGTGACCGTGGATACTCGGGCGCTCGTGTGAGACGTCCAGGGGAACCCGCATCTGTTGGGGAGAGTTGGGAGACCGGTGGTCCGTGCGGGTCGGAACGGGCCGGCAAACGGTTGGCGGAACGCGAAGCGGCTGGCGGTACGGCGGGCAGTGGAGAGCCGGGTCGGACTTCGGACGTCGTCCGGCCGTCACTTCGAGACGGTGACGCCGGACGACGTGCCGTTTCGGCTGGGAGCACGCGGCGCGCGCTCTCGACGAGTCCGCGTCGCCGAGGGAGAATCCGCTGAACCGGCGCCGCCCCACCGGTAGTCGAGCCGCGTGTAGTAGAAGCCGCCGTCGAAGCCGAACGGGGTGGAGGGCGGATAGCGGTTGCCCAGCCGGCCGGCGTTGGGGTTCATGTCGGGGTAGGCGTCGAGCACGTTGCGGGCGCCGACGGCGAGCGAGACGGCGTCGCCGAAGGGCCAGGCGAGCTCGAGGTCCACGACCGGCCTGCCGCGGTAGCGGTGCGTGTCGCGCCGGTCGTACCAGCCGCCGTAGTAGCTCAGGCGGGCGAGCAGGGTGCCGCGGCCGACGGCCTGGTCGACGGCCGCGCTCCAGCGAACGTCCGGCAGCGCCTCCTCGATCAGACGGATCCGATCCACGATCCGGTCGGGATTGAGCAGGGCCGGATCGAAGTCGGTGGCGGCGGTGTCGGTGTAGTTGAACACGACGGTGATCGTGGTCGCGCCGTCGAGGGCGGGCGGCGCCCAGGCCGTGATCACGTCGACCCCCTGCGTCCGGGTTTCCAGGCCGTTGGTGAAGAAGCGGAAGTTCGACAGGTCGCCGGCGCTGACGACGCCCTCCGCGAGCAGGCCGTCGACCTCCGCCGCCTCGAGCGCGAAGAACCGGCTGAGCGTCAGCCGATCCGCCATGGCGATCCGGAAGTAGTCGGCGGTCAGCGTGAACGGGCCGCCGCCGGCCGCCGCGCCCACGCTGAGGTTGACGGAGCGCTCGGGCGCGAGGGGCAGGCCGCCGCGCAGCCGGGCGACGGCGGACGTCGAGGGGATGGTGCCGTTGTTGACCAGATCGTCGAGCGCGAGCACGTAGTTGGCCGAGACGTTGAACGCGTTCTGCTGGCCCGGGGTCGGCGCCCGGAACCCGGTGCCGAGGCTGCCGCGCAGCGCAATGCGCTCCGAGAGGGGGATTCGGCCCGAGAGCTTCCCGTTCAGGGTGGCGCCGAAGTCCGCGAAGTGCTCGTAGCGGGCCGCGGCCCCCACCGTCCAGCCGCGTGAAGCACCCCGCAGCTCGACGTCGCCGTACACGGCGGCGTTGGCGCGGCTCCAGGCGCCGGCCGCGATGGGGCCGAATCCCGGGGTGCCGTTCGAGCCGACGCTGAAGCCCTGCGCGGCGTAGGGGCCCTGCCGCCACGACTCCGGTTGGCCGAGCCCGATCCGGAACTCCTCGTTCCGCCATTCGACGCCCCCGGCGAGGTGGACGCGGTCGCTCAGGGCGCGGCTGAGGTCGAGGTTGACGCCGACCTCCCGCTGCCCGTAGAGGCCCACGTCGAACGTCGTGGGCGATTCGGGGCCGAGCGAGGCGTTGACGGTGTTGCGGATGGAGAAGTTCGCGGTGTTGGCCCCGGCGGTGACGCTCGCGTCCCAGAGGACGCCGCCCGCGAGCTGCCCGCGCAGGCCCCCGACCACCGAGGTGTCCTGCGCGACGCCGCCGAAGCGCGGCGTGAAGCCGCCCGGGAACCGCTCCTGGAACGAGAAGCAGTCGGCGTCGTCGAGGACCGCGCGGAGGGCGGCCGCATCCGGAACGTCGCCGGTGATCGCCACCGTGGGGCAGCCCGCCGGGCCCTCGCCGCGCGCGGCCGGCACGTCGCCGACGAGCAGGGTGCGGCCGCCGTCGCCGCTGAACACGCCGCCGCGGGTGTTCGGGTTCCGGAGGTAGAAGAACGTCAGCACGTCGCGGCGCGCGAAGCCCGCGTGGCCGTACGCCTGCACGCCGTTCGCGAACAGGTGGCCGAGGTTGGCGAAGAGCTTGAGGTCGTCGTCGACGTCGGGCGACCCCCACTGCTGCGCGGGGTCGCCGACGTGGCGGTTGCCGGCCGCGACGAGGCGCGCGGCGTCGGCCCGCTGCACGCTGCGGTCGGTCGACGCGGTGTTGCCGTACTCGAGGCTGAGGTTGGCGAATCCGGTCCCGCCCAGCGGCAGGCCGGTGTTGGCGGCGACGGCGTACTGCCGGCCGTCGCCGGCCCCGTGGGTCCCGCCGCGCACCTCGACGCTGCCGCCCGAGCGATCGTCCTTGAGCAGGAAGTTGAGCACCCCGGCGATGGCGTCCGACCCGTACTGGGCCGCCGCCCCGTCGCGCAGCACCTCGATCTGCCGCAGCGCGATCGCGGGGATGGCGGAGATGTCGGGCCCCTGCGCGCCGTCGGCCACGCCGTTTCCCTGCCACGCGATGTCCGCTCCGCGGTGGCGCCGCTTCCCGTTCACGAGCACCAGCGTGTGGTCGGGGGCCAAGCCCCGCAGGCTTGCCGGACGGACAAGAACGGTGCCGTCCTCCTGCGGGTTGACGTGGAAGGACGGGAGCAGCGCCCGCAGCCGGTCGGCGAGATTGGCGCCGCCCTGTCGCATGAGGTCGGCGGCGGGAACGACGTCGATCGGCACCGTCGAGTCGGTCACCGACCGCGGCCGGCCTCGGCTGCCGACGACGACGACCTCGTCGGCGAACCCCGGCGGCGCCGGCGCCTCGGACACGTCCGGCCCGGCTTGAACGCCCGCCGGTTCCGCCCCGGTGCGGCCCCGTTCATCCGACTCGGTCGGCGGGACTTGCGATGGCGGCCCGGGCTGCCGACCCTGCGCCCATGCCGGAGCCTGGATCCACAAGGCCAGACCCAACGAGATGAGGACCGCTCGTCCCACGACCTGATCCTGGATCATCTCCGGGGCTGACAGCGGCCCCTGCGGCGAAGCCGCTACGACGGCCCGGCATTCTACCGTCTCCGGGCCGCGCGACGCGCCCCCCAAACGGTGGGAAATCGGTTCGGTCGCGCCCCCGAAGCCTGCCGGATCGACGGCGGCCCCGGCGTTCGTTTCCACCATGCGGCACCCTGGTCCCTCCCGTTTGGGAGGGGCGCCGAATCCTGTTCGGGTGCTAGATTAGGCGCCCCGCCCCGGCGCCGCGACGCCATGGAGGCGTCAGGCGGCCCGCGGCGGGTGACCACCGCATGGGCTACAGCACCAGTACGACCGTATCGTCGGGTCGCTGCGAGGCGGCGTTCGACGACGCCGGCCGGCCGGATATCGCGGCCCTGATCGCAACGGCCACACGCCGGAGGGAGACCACGGTCCGCTGGTACCCGAGGCGGACGTTCGCGAAGCGGCGCGTCTGGCGGCAGGCGGACGTGGTGCGGCTGCTGCTGTCCCTGCCGGACGTTGCGCCGCCGCCGCACTGAAGCGACCCGTGAGATTGACCAGGATGTCCTGCGAGGGAAGGTGCTCGTTGTCGGTGAGGGCAGCGGTCGGCACCGCGGTGGCCGTGCTCGGCGTGGCCGTCTCGGCTCAGGAAGTGCCGATGACTCCGTGGGGCGATCCCGATCTGCAGGGAGTCTGGGTCGGTTCGACCCTCACACCCCTGGAACGACCGTCCGAGCACCGGGGACGGGCGTTCCTGACGGAAGACGAAGTCGCGGCACTCGAGACGGCCGCGATGGCCGAGAAGGAACGCCGGATGAATCGGCCGGCGGAGCGGGCGCCGGCGGGAGGGGACGTCGACTACCGGCCCGACGGCAGCCTCGGCGCCGATGCGTTCTGGTTCGACGAAGGCACCGCCTGGGTACCGAGCGGGCGCACGTCGCTGATCGTCGACCCGCCCGACGGCCGAATCCCCTACACGCCGGCGGCGCGTGACGGCGAGCGGCCGTACGGGACCGGCCCCTGGGACTCGCACCTCGACCTCGACACCGGCGAGCGCTGCTTCAGTGACGGGCTGTCGCAGATCTGGTTCGGCGACAACCCGAACCACCAGATTCTCCAGACGCCGACCGACGTGGTGATCGTGCACGAGATGTACCGGCAGCGCCGGATCATCCCGATCGACGGCCGCCCGCGGACCGGCGTCGCGCAGTGGAACGGCGAGGCGCGCGGCCGGTGGGAAGGGAGCACGCTGGTGGTCGAGAGCCGTTACTTCCCCGATCGGTCGCGGGACCGGTTCCGCCACGTCTGGCGCGCGCCCACCGCGACACTGCACCTGGTCGAACGGTTCACGCCGGTCGCCGCCGGCCGGGTCGACTACGAGGCGACGGTCACCGACCCCGCCCGCTTCACCCGGCCATGGACCGTCCGCTTCCCGTTGTCCGCGGACGCGGCGGCGCAGGGGGTGACGCCGGGCCCGGTATTCGAGTTCGCCTGCCACGAGGGGAACTACGCGCTTCCGAACGTGCTGCTCGGTGCTCGCGCACAGGAGGCGATGGGGCTGGCCGGCGGTTCCGCCGAACCGTGAGCAGGGCTTCGGGGGTAGGCCGGCGACATTCCCCTTGCCGTCGACCTCCGGCTGTGCGACATCGAGCGGGTCGAGGTGCTTCTGGGACCGCAGGGCACGCTGTACGACGCGGGCACCGGGGGGCGGGAGGCGCCGCGGGGCGACGGCGTCGACGGCGGTGGTTGAACTGTCGAGGGCGTGGCCGCGAGGATGTATCGGCCACTCGACGCATTTTCCGGCATACGGGGGGGCAGCGGGAGCGACTTGGTTTCGGGTGGTCGAGGGGGAGGAGGGCGAAATCCATGGCAAGCGGCGTCGGGGAATGGGACGGGGTTATCAAGGCCCGCAAGGCGTTTTTCGCAGCGGAGCGGGCACTCGCCAGGGCGAGCCAGGAGTAGGGAGTAGACGTTCGACGGACAGGAACGTGACACGAGGCCAGGGCTGCGCCGCCGCTCGCCATGATTCACTCCTGCAACCCGCAAAGCGCATCGGTGAACGCCCGCGCCGTCGCCGGACGCTCCGATCGCGGGCCCGAGAGCGTCGACGCGGTGAACGCCAGCACCGCCGACGACCGCTCGGGGCCCGACTCCGGCCTGGCGTCGGAGGTGATCCGCCGTCGCCGGATGCGGTCCATCACCGCGTCGACGTCGTCGCCCATGAAGGGATGCCGACCCGCCACCATCTCGTGCAGGACCACGCACAGCGACCAGATGTCGTCGGCTTCCTCGGCGGCGCCGCCCGCGAGCACCTCCGGGGACATGTAGCGCAGGGTGCCGCCCGCGGTGTCGCCGTCCTTCGCCTGGCGCGCCAGGCCGAAATCGAGCAGCTTCGGCGAGCCGCTCGAGGTGAAGCCGATGTTGCTCGGCTTGACGTCCCCGTGCAGGTATCCCACCCTGTGCAGCGCTCCGAGCCCGTCACCCAGCGCCGCGGCTATCGACACCGCTTCGTCCGGCGGCACCGGTCCCCGTCGAAGCCGATCCGCGAGCGTGCCGCGGGCCAAGTACTCGACGACGAGGAACGGGCGGCCCCGCCAGGACTCGATGGCGTAGATCTGGGCCACCGCGGCATGTGTCACCGTGGCCATGGCCCAGGCTTCCGGCTTCATTCCCATCAGGCGGGACACCGACATCCCCGTCAGGGTCTTGACGGCGACGTCGCGCTCGAGCTGAAGGTCGCGCGCCAGGTAGACCGCTCCCATCCCCCCGGCGCCCAAGCGGCGCGTCAGCCGATACTTGCCGGCCAACAGGCTCGGCGCCGCCGCCTCGACAGGAGCCGATGGGCAACCGCAGCCAGGCGGCTCGCCGGGTCCTGTCACGCATCCGCATGCGGGACACTCCCGCGCCGGCGGCGGCTCCCAGGACCCGGCGGTCGGCGTCTCCAGTAGACGCAGCCGCGCGATGGCGAGGCCCGCGGCCGCGGCGAGCGCCTCGATGAAGGGAAGGTCGACGGCGCCTGTCGGGCGATCGTCGAAGCGCCGCCCCACCACCAGAATCCCCAGCAGCTCCGCCCCCGGGCCGGGGACCGCTACCACGACATCGGCCGCCGCCGCCCTCACCCAGGCCGCATCGTCGGGCAGCAGCAATGCAAAGACCGACGCATCGTCGCCCGGATCGACCCGCAACGGCCCGCCGGCCGTCTCCAGGATGTGGACGATCGCCGACGCGCGGGGCAGGGGTGGAACCTGGCCCCCCTGCGTGCGAAAGTCGAGCCCGCCCGTCTCGCCCGAGCCCGCCGACAGCAGGGCGGTCGGCGCGCCGCATCCGCGTTTGACCGTCCGCGTCACCGTCTGGCCGACGGCGGCGATCCGACCGGTCTGCGCGAGCCTTGCGACGGCGGCCGCCAGCACGCTGCGCTGGTCGACCGTCTCGGGGAAGACCCAGGCGTCCAGGCGGTTCAGGATCGACTCCCGGCCGGCGAGCAGCGCGAGCATGCCCCCCACCGCACCGAACAGCCACTGCGCCAGCGGGTCCGCGAGCACCGCACCCACCGTACGCTCCGGCCCGCTCACCACCACCCAGCCCAGGGCCGCGGCCAGCGCCGCGGCCATCAGCCAGAGCCGGCCCCGGTGCATCAGCAATCGTCTGCAGACCCCCCGCGCCACCTCGCGCGGGTGGGGGATGCGCACCGCGAGCACCGAGTACCACAGCAGGACCATCCCCGGGAAGCGCAGCAGCTGAATCAACTGGAGGACCGGGCCGGGCCGGTAGTTCGACAGCCAGAATCCGGGAGAGAAGGCCTCGACGACGTCGTACGCGGCCGCCAGCCCGGTCCACATCAGGAACGCCGTGCTGAACAGGACGACGCGCCTCAGCTCGTCCGCGGGCGCCGTGTGGGCGCGCAGCACGATCACCGCCACCGCGGCCAGCGACAGCACGTTCGTGGTGGCGATGGCGGCGTCGAGCACCGCCACGTAGACCGCGCCGCCGACCGCGTCGTTGACGGCTCCCGCCAGGTACGCCGCCGCCACCCCGGCGCACATCGCGCACCCGATGACGGCGCTGAGGGGAACCATGCGCCGGGCGAAGTCGTCGAGCCGGGTCCTGCGGTGTAGCCGGGGACACTCCCTCCCGAACGCCCACAGGAACGCCGGCGGCGCCGCAAAGGCCACCGGGTAACCGATCAGGAGCAGGAAGACCCTGGTCGGTCCGGGCATCGCCCAGACCGAGGCCTGCAGCAGGTCGGCCGCCGGCATCTGACCCAGGAACGCCGGCAGCATGTGCAGCGGCCCGAGGGCGGCCTTGAAGAGAAAGTAGGCTCCGAGAAGCCGTGTTCGCCGGTCCCGCCCGCCCGCGAGCCACAGCAGACACGCGGTGGCGGAATGCCCGACGAGGAGTGCCGTCATGTAGACGGCGACGTCGCCGTGCTCCCGGTGGTAGTCACCCCACTTCCAGGGCAGCGCCGCCCACGTCGCCACCACCTCGAGCGCGGCGATGGCGACGAGCAGGTTGACGGCGCGGCGGGCGAGAGCACCGGCGGCCGGGACGATGAGGGTGGATGGTCCCGCCCCGTCGGGGGAGGGCCCGAAGATCGGGGCGAGCGCGCGCAGGCTGTCGAGCGCCCGTCGACCGGCGGGAGTGGCCAGCCTCTCGTATCGGTCCCATTGAACGTCCTGGTTCCAGGCGACCGCATCTACCGCTTCGGCAACAAGGGCGTCGTCGTCGTTCTGCATCCCCCGCGTCAAGACTCACCTCTCAGGGCCGCCCCGCCCTCGCAGTCACCCGCGCCGCGACTGGGCTCGGGGCCAGGCAGGCCCCCGGATGGGAGTCGCCGCCTCCGCCCTCTACCTGTCATGACGCCGGAGAACGCGAAACGAAACAGGCGGGGTCGAGAGAACAGAGAGAAGACCGCTACGCATCCGACATCAGATTGCCCAGCCGGATCAACGCCCGCCGTAGCGCCACGCGCGCGACCGCGGGGCTCGACAGCCGTTCCAGGAACGCGAGCTGCTTGCTGCTGCATCCGAGCTCCGCTCGGGCGACCACCAACCGGCGGTCGCGGTCGGGCAGCCTCTGCAGAGCGTCGAGGTAGCGTCTCCAGCTCTCGTCGTCGATGAGCTCACGCAGCTGCGGCGCGGCGGCGTCCGAGGCCTGAAACGGCTCCTCCGGCCGAACGGCGCTCTGCCGGCGGGTCGCTCGCCGCAGCTCGTCCCGGATCCGGTTCTCGACCGCACGGCGCAGGTAGATCCGCAAGGCGCGCGCCTGAGTGGATCTGAACGACGTGAACCGGGCGAACGTGTGGCTCAGCGTGTCCTGAACCACGTCGCTGGTGTCGATGGCTCCGCGGACGTGCCGCGGAAGCCGGCCTCGCGCCCATCGCCGCAACCAGGACCTGTATCGGTCGAACAGGGCGTGGACGGCCGAGTGGCTACCCAGGCGCGCCCGCTCCAGCAGACGCTGCTCCGAGCCGGAACCGGGGGAATCAGCTTCTTCCAGCGCACCCCTCCCAGGGGGATGGAGTCCCCCGATGCGGAAACGCCGCTGCCGTCACCGACCAACCGAGGGGATTGCGCGACATGCTAGCTAACACGGCGCGCCGCGGCACGCCGCGGCCGGGTCTGCGCCGGCCGTGCGGGGCATTCACCGCATCGACGCGGTCGGTCCCCAGGCCGGCGCGTTCAGCGCTCGACGCGACGAAGGCGGCAGTCGCCCTGTTTCGTTTCGCGTTCGTCAACGTCTACTTCTTTAGAGGTCGAGCGTTCTGCTCGGGCCGCGGGTGCACCGGCCGACGCGTCCGTCGCGGCCGGTCGGCGCCGGGCCGACGCCTCGATGCGTGCCGGGGGCGACTCCTCCGGGCCGCCCGGCTGATGGAGTTGCGCGCGGCGGTGGTGGCACTCGACTGACGACCGCGACCGATGGACTCCGCGGGGAGGCGGCCGGTCCTGGACGGCGAGAGAGCGCGGCCCGCACAGGCTCCCCCCGTAGGCTCTGACCAGACTCGCGGAAGCAACGCCCTGCACCCACGTCCGTCGGGCGTTCGGGGCGGAGAAACCCAACCCCAAGGAGGAAGTGCCGTCAATGCGTCGACTCGCTCTCGTGCTTGCCATCAGTTTGCTCACCGGTTGCGGGGATGGCCCCACCGCACCCACGTCGCAGATCCCGGACGTCGCCGGCACCTACACCGGGCCGTTCACCATGCACATGACCGCCAACGACAGCTTCCAGGGTTCCGCAAGGTTCGATGTCGCTCAGGCCGGGGCGCAGTTGACGATCACCGGCTCGATGACCCTCCTGGGCACGACGGCTCCACTACCCGCCGTCAGGGGAACTATCAGCGCGACGGGAGTCTTCACCCCCAGTGCCGGCGGGGCGGGAGGGGTCGTGAACGACGCCTGCGGGGAAGTCATCACGACGGCCACCACCATCACGTTCTTCGAGCGCACGCTGCGCTGGATCGAGGCCGTCTCCACGGACTTCTGCAACGACTTCGAGATTGAGGCACTCCTGGAGAAGCTGTGATCCGCCGGCACCGGCACGCGGCAGTCCAGGTCGGCTTCGGGCGTAGGCCGGGGAGGCGGAGACATGGAGAGATGAAGGGCCGATCACTGTTTTAACCCAAGTTCACTGTTGGTAAACTTGGGCTAGGACAGTGATCAATATAAAGTTGTCAGCTTCACCGGGGAACCAGTTTGTAATTCCAGTCCCCGTGAAAGTCATCGCGCACCAAGCTGATCGCGTCCATCTCCGCCTCGGTCACCTTCACGCCCGTAGGATAGGAATTCGTGTCCAGCGCGGCGTGCACTCGCAGGCCGGCCGCCGTCCTCGTGTTGCCGATGCGGTCGACTATCGTCTCGAAGGTCGTCAGCGGTGTCCCGCGCCAGTTCGCGGTGATGTGGCAGAAGAGTCGGTGCTCGATCTTGTTCCACTTGCTCGTGCCCGGAGGGAAGTGACTCACGCGAATGGTCAGGCCCGTTTCATCGGCGAATTCCTGGAGCTCGCGCTTCCAGGCGCGGGAACGATACCCGTTGCTCCCACCCGCATCGGCGGTGATGTACAGGATTCGAGCGTTGGGGTACGCGGCCTGACCCATCCGACGCCACCACAGCCGAATCGACGCCACCGCAAAGGCCGGGGTGTCGTGGTCGCGCCCCACACTCACCCACGCTTCATTGCGAGCCATGTCGTAGATGCCGTAGGGAATCGCCTTGCCCTCGGCGTCGGTCGGGAAATCGTGCACGCGCACCGACGGCGGAGTGCCCTTCGGCTGCCATTCCCGGCCCGCGTTCTTGAAGTGCCCGACCAGTTCCTTCTTCTTCGTGTCGACCGAGATTACCGGCTGTCCCGCCGTCAGAAACTCGTCCGCGGTCGCGTTGATGTGCTCGAACTGCGCATTCCGATCGGGGTGAACCGTGCCTTCCTGCCGTTTGCGCACCGATTGCAGCCGGTAACCCAGGTGGTGAAGAAGCCGACCCACCGTGGTCGAACTCACGCGCCAGCCCTGCTCCGTCAGCGCCGCCGCCAGCTTCGCGCGACTCTTGCACGTCCAGCGCAGCGGCGATGTCGGGTCCCCGCGCGTCACCGGGTCCACGAGCGCCTCGAGCGCGGCGAGAATGCCGGGTTGGTCCTCCTGAACCCGGGGTCGCCCCGCCCCCGCCGCCCGAATGCGGCCCGTCGACGCTTCACCGCCGGCAATCTCCCGGCGTCCCTTGCGGATCGTCTCGCGCGCCAGACCAGTGGCCGAAGACACCAGCGCGTCGCCGCCATAGCCGATGGCCATGGACTCCGTCGCTGCCCACCGCCGGCGACTGCGCTCGTCAAGCACGGGTGCCACCGCGACGTATTTCGCAACGATGGTGGCCTCCAGCTCCACGTTCCGCTTCACGCCGCGAGTATGTCAGAAAATCCAACAGATAGCAAGGTAATTTTGGTCACTGTCCTTACGCTCGCGCCGACGTCGACCCGTGACCAAGAACGAGGTCGCTCTACTTGCGTTGAGGGACTCATTGCGGTTCGTCAACCTCTCCGGAATCGCCAAGCTCTCCGGCAGGCTCGACAGGCTGGAGGGCTGCATCGACGCCATCGAAGGCGACTCTCCAGACGCTCATTGCGGCGCTCATCGGCCCCACGAGAGTTCCCCCGCCCACCCGCGAGCGGTAGCCCCGCCACTCACCCAACATCTCGTTCGCGTGCCGCCGCGACGGCCAGCGCGGCGCGGACTCGCCGGCGGGGTCCGACCCTGGGGGGACTTCCTCGCGGACGTGGGCCCGGGACCTTCACGACCCCGGGTTGCCTTGCGCGGCCCGGGGGCGGACTCCAGGGCTGTCCCCCGGGCTCGCTGCAAGTCCGACGCCGTTCGGCCCCATCGCTATTTCGGGCGGCGTTTTGCCCAGCCACACTGTTCCCAGGCCCACGGCGACGTACCCGGCTGGCCGGCCCCGCACCGGCCGCCCGCGCCAGCGTCGTACCGGCGCGCAGCTCGACAACCAGCTCGCCGGGACCTGCTCCGCAATCCGTCCACGCCGGCGCCCTGTCGAGCGGTAGCGCCCGGTCCAGATCCGTCAGGACGCGACCCGCCGTCCGCGCTGAGCGCTTCTGCTCAGGACTCTTGATTGGCGGTCACCGCGCCGACGGGAACGGCTCGAGTACGGGGCGTTGCAGCTCTGCGCCGGCGGCCGCGGCGGGGCAGGGCACCGCCTGCGGCCAGGAGCGAGGCGAGCAGGCCCATCCCGGCCGGCGGCAGCGCGGGCACCGGGACGGTGGTGTCGGTCACCGTCACCGTGCTCGATCGTTATTTCCGCGCCGTCGTGCGTCAGGAGAACCGTCTCGTCGTCGGTGTCGGAATCCTCGACGCCGGTCACGGTCACCGTCTGCAGGGCGTTCCAGGCGAACGGCGTGGAGGTGAGCGTCTCGGGAAAGACGGCCGCCGCCTCGGGGTCGGCGCTGACCACGGGGACGGTCATCGTCTCGGCCGGCGCCGCGTCCAGCGCTACCGTGTGGCGCCCTCGTCCACCGGCACCTCCGCCGGAGTGAAGACGGAACCGGGGTTGTCATCGTCAGTCACCGTCACCGTCACCGAGCTCGCGCTGCCTGCGGTCGGCGAGTCGGGCAGGCTGCCCAGCGCCACCGTGAAGGTCTCGCCGTTCCCTGTCGGCTTCCTCGTTTGTCGATATCGTGCCCGTGCCGCTCGTCGACCCCACGCCGATCGTGATGGCCACAGCGAAACGTAGTGGATGGCCTCGGCCGTCAGCGCCCGTCAGCGTCAGCGGGATCCCGCAGAGGCGTCCGGGGTAGGTAATCGGCTGCGGAGGCCGACGTTCTAGCCCGCTGAGATACGGGCGCGTCCTTTAGAATCAATAACTTACGGAACCACCGACAACTCTGTCAGCCGTTTCTGCCCGCCGAATCGCGTGCGGATCCGGCGCTGGCGCCAGTCGTCCGGCTGCAGGCGAGCCGCATGCGATGGCCGCATGCCCCATTAGCGGGCTACGGTCCGGGACTCCGGCGTCCATGCGTCAGCCCGTTCGCGATGTGGTTGCGGTCGAGGCCGCCGTCGCGGGGGGGCGCTGCCGCGAACGAGGTGTGCACGATAATCACTTGAGCCGCGCCTTCGACTTCCGGTGGTCGCCGAACGACGAGTGCGGCGTCGTGGCCGGGCGGCCGGCACAACCAAGGAGAACCCATGCGAACCATTCCCTCTCAGCTTGCACTCATCGTGGTCCTCGCCATGGCGGCGCCCGCGGTCGTCGTGCACGGACAGCAGAATCCGGAGGCCATGCCCCAGGCCGGCCTCGTCAGGCTGCTCGACGACGACCGGGTGGCCTTCGGCGTCACCGTCGACGCGCGCGCCGACCCCGTCGCTCTCTCGGCGAACGACGATATCGACTTCGTCTTCTTCGACATGGAGCACGGCCCCTACGACGTCAGCGCGTTGCGAACGTGGATGCAGTGGCTCGTGAATCCCGCCGCGATCGCCGCGACGGGCGACGCGATGGCGGGCAAGGCCGTCATCGTGCGGATTCCGGCGACCGGCCGCGAGCTCGACGGGAACATCTGGATGGTCAAGCAGGTGCTCGACGTGGGTGCGCACGGCATCATCTTCCCGACCATCGAGACCCCGGAGCAGGCGCTCATGGCCATCCGCGCCATGCGCTACCCGCAGAGGCGGGGTGCGCCGGACCCGGAGCCGGCGGGGTTGCGGGGCACCAATCCCCGGCTCGCGGCGCGCTACTGGGGCCTGTCGGTTCCGGATTACATCGAGCGGGCGGACGTCTGGCGGCTGGATCCGCCGAACGGCAACCTGCTGCCGTGGCTCCTCATCGAGAGCCCGCTCGGGGTGGCCAACGTGCGCGAGATCGCCCGCCAGCTCAGCGAACGGAATATCGGCGCCGTGCTGTTCGCCGGTTCCGAGACCGGCGGAGACATGCTGAACACCCACGGAGGCAGCCGGGAGGCCGTGGCCCAAGGCATCGCTGCCGTGCTCGCCGCCGGGAGGGAGTTCGGCCTCCCCGTCGCCATGACGAGCACGACGAACATGATGGAGCGCATCGAGCAGGGAGCGCGCCTGTTCACGGGCGGTGTGACGCCCGCGCTGCGGAGGGAGGCGGGCCGGTAGAAGGCCGGCCCGCTCAGCCGGGCAACGGGCCGCCGCGGGTTCCGGCCGCGGCGTTGTCGCGTGTGGCGCGCCGCGGCGGCGCCTCGTGCGCGGCTCAGTTGACGCTACTTCTCGGCGATCTTCTGCAGGTAGGTGCCGGGTAGCCGCGCAGGTACAGCTCGTCGTCGACGAGGACCGGTGTCGCGGTACGCGCCACACCGCACCCTCCATTCAGGCCGACATCTTCGCCGCAAGGCCGGGATTCCACGATACGGCTGTAGGATAGGCGGAGCCCGGCCGCCGCGTCTCCAGCGGCCGGCGCTCGACGGAGCATCCAAGGAAGGAGCTGACCCGTGCACGCACCTATGACGCCAATCCGCTGGATGGCGGCGCCCGCCCTGCTCGCGGCGATCGCCGCCCCCGCCGCGGCGCAGACCGATGCCGATGCGCGACGGCTGGCCGACGCTCTCACGTTCCACGCCTCGTTCGACGACGGCCTCGACGCGGACCGGGCCGGGGGCGACCCCCGGCTCTACACCGCGCCGTCGTACGACGAGCAGGATCGAGCGGAGCCCGGACTCGGGGACTCGCCGGTGACGCTCGCCGGCGGCGCGGGACGCCTCGGCGACGCCCTGCGCTTCACCGGGCGCAACACGCACGCCGTCTTCTACCGGGCGGACGGCAACGTCGGGTACTCGCGGGCGGGCTGGAGCGGGACAGTGTCGTTCTGGCTGAGCCTGGATCCCGCCACCGACCTCGAGCCGGGCTTCTGCGACCCCATCCAGATCACCGACGCCGCGTACAACGACGCCGCGATTTGGGTCGACTTCACGGGCGAGAATCCTCGGCAGTTCCGCCTGGGGGCCTTCGGCGATCTGGCGGTGTGGAACCCGGACGATCTGGGGCCGAACGACAATCCGGCCTTCCTCGACCGGCTGGCGGTCGTCGACGAGCCGCCGTTCGCGGGCGACCGCTGGACGCACGTGGTCGTCGCCTGGGCCGGGCTGGGCCAGCCGGGCGGGGCGGCGACGCTCTATCTGGACGGCGAACGGGTGCCGGGCGGGGCCGACGGCATCGACGAGCCGTTCACCTGGGACGTCGAGCGGGGAGCCATCCGCCTCGGCGTGAACTACGTGGGGCTCTTCGACGAGCTGTCGCTGTTCGACCGTCCCCTGACCGATGGCGAGGTCCGCGCCCTGCACGCGCTCGAGGGCGGCGCGGCGGCGCTTGCGCCCGCGGCGGCGGGCGGCGATCGGCCGGCGCGGGACGACCCCGGCCTGCGGGCGGCCGCGCACGGGCAGGATCGTGCGACTCGCTGATCCCATGGCTCCATCGGCACCCGATCTGCGTTATCCCATCGGCGAGTTCTCGCCGGTGGGCCCGGTCACGCGGGACCGGGTCGACGCCTGGATCGCCGACATCGCGGCGCCGCCCGCCGACCTGCGGCGGGTCGTCTCCCCCCCGACCGATGACTAGCCGACACGCCGTACCGCCCCGGCGGCTGGACGGTCCGCCAAGTCGTGCATCATCTGCCCGACCAGCCACATGAACAGCCTTCGTCATGTCTAAGTGGGCGCTGACTCGGCGGGGTTTCACGGTCCGGGAGACCCCGTCGTCCCGGCTCGGACTCTGAGGCCGTGCAAAGCACAGCGACCCGCCTTCACGGTGTATGCTATTCCCCACTCGTTCGCGGCAGGACTGTGCCGCACGGGGGCGGACGTCGCCGACATTCAGGACTTGTGCGGTCACACGAACCCGAGCACGACGATGATACATGCGCCGCCTGAACTCGTCAGGCACCAGGCTGCGACCGCGCGCTCGCGCCTGTTGGAGAGCGGCGGGGCGCCGAAACGGCTGGCAGTACCGGACGGCTCCCCGTAAGTCGTTGATTCCAAATGCGCGCCCGTAGCTCAGCTGGATAGAGCGCCGGGCTTCGAACCCGTAGGTCGGGGGTTCAAATCCCTCCGGGCGCGCCACCTTCCTTCTCCACCCCGTCCTCGAGCTCCACTCGCTCGATGCGGCGCCTGCGTTCGTCGTCGAGAGCCCCCTCTGGCAAGGCGGGGCATCTTCGACGAGTGCCGCGGTGCGGCCCGGAGCTGGATGACCGCCCGGCCCGTGCTTCCCCCCGGGGAGTCCCCAAGTTCTCGGCCATGCTCATCGCGATACCGGGGCCGGTGGTGGCCGCCTACTACGTCGCGCTGGTGGCCCTGCTCTTCTACTTCGGCCTGCAGATCCTGCAGCACGACGGCTTCGACTCGCGGAAGGGCCTCGTCGTCGGCCTCGCGTTCTGGCTCGGCCTCGCGTTCCAGCTCGACTGGATCTTCCCCGAGTACTTCCAGGGGCCGTGGAGCGAGCTGCTCGCCAACGGCATGACCGTCGGCGGCATGACGGTGATCGCGCTGACCCTGTTCGAGGAGCTGACGGGGCCGCGCCGCGAGCGCCTGCGCGTCGCCCTGAGCGTCGACGCGTATCCGAAGATGGACGCGTTCCTCGCCGGGCTGGGCGCCCGGCGGCGGTGGAGTGCCGAGCTCGTCGAGCGGGTCCGGGCGGTCGGCGAGGAGTCGCTGCTGCTGCTGAGCGGGAAAGACGGCAAGGGGGCGCCGGCCGGCACGGAGGGCGAGGGGGGCGCCCGCGGGGAAGGGGGGCGAGGTGGCGGGCGGCGGCCGCAACCTGCTGCTGATCGCCCGCGGCGAGGGGGGGCGGCGCCGTCCTGGAGTTCATCGCCGCCACCGGCGAGGCCAACCTCGAGGACCGGATGGCCCTGCTCGGCCAGCCGTCGGCGGGCGCGCCCGTCGAGCAGGAGGTGTCGTTGCGGCTGCTGCGGCACTACGCGTCGTCGGTGCGTCACTACCAGTACCAGGACACCGATGTGGTGACGGTCCGAGTCGAGGCGGCCGGGGCGTGAGCGGCAGGCGAGGAAGTCAGGTGGCGAGGGTCAGGAACGGGTCCAGTTCCCGATCGGCAACCCGGAGTCCCGAGAAGTGCCTCTCGTTTGTTCGTGACGAGCACACGGCCGAGGCTGAGCGCATTGGCCGCGATAATGACCTCGATCGCCGGCCGCCTGCCGCGAGCCGGATGAACACTCGTGGAGGTTGCAGGACCGGAGAGGCGATAATGGTCCGGTCGCGCTCGGCGCGTTTCTCAAGCGAGGTGGTGATGAACCGTTCACGGGACGCATACGCGCGGCGGGGGTTGGCGGCGGCGGGGTTCGCGGCAATGGTGGTCGCCCTCGCGACGGCCGCGCCGGGCGCCGGGCAGGCGCCGGATGACGGGGCCTACACCGCGGCCCAGGCGGCGTCCGGGCGCGCGATCTACGAGCGCGAGTGCGCCGTCTGCCACCAGGCCAACCTGCAGGGCAGCTTCGAGGCGCCGCAGCTCGCGGGCGAGAGCTTCCTGCGGTTCTGGGCGGACCTGAGCCCCGCCGATCTCTTCGTCCGGACCAGCAGCTCGATGCCGCCGGGAGAGGAGGGCTCGCTCACGGACGAGGAGCACCTCGACGTCGTGGCGTACCTGCTCGAGGCGAACGGCGCGCCGGCCGGCGGCACGGCCCTCACGGAGGCCACGGCCGTGCCCATCGGCGCGCTCGCGGGCGGTGGCCTGCAGGCCGGCGACACGGCCGCGGGCGGCGCATCCGCGGCGGTGGCCGCCGCTCCTGCGGCCGCGTCTGCGGCGACGGGGGCGGGGGCCGCGTCGGCGGCGACGGAGGGCGGCGGCGTCACCCTGGCCGGCACCGTCGACGACTACCGGCCCGTCACCGACGAGATGCTGCGGGACCCCGACGACGGCGACTGGCTGATGATCCGGCGCAACTACGAGGCCTGGAGCTACAGCCCCCTCGCCGACGTCGACCGGTCGAACGTCGGGGAGCTGGAGCTGGCCTGGGTTTGGGCGATGAACGAGGGCGGGTGGAACGCGCCGTCGCCGATCGTCCACGACGGGGTGATGTACCTCGCGAGCATCGGCCCCGTCGTGCAGGCCCTCGACGCGGCCACCGGCGACCTCGTGTGGGAGCACGAGGTGGAGGTGGCGACGACCGGCTACTCGGGCATGAGCCGGAACCTCGCCATCTACGGGGACCACCTGTTCATGGCGACCCCGGACGCGCGCCTGATCGCCCTCGACGCCCGTAGCGGCGAGCGGGTGTGGGACACCGTCATCGCCGACCACACGGAAGGCTTCCGCAACACGAGCGGTCCGGTGGTGGCGGGCGGCACCCTCGTGCAGGGGCTGAGCGGCTGCGACCGCTACACGCTCGAGAGCTGCTTCATCAGCGGCTACGACGCCGCCACCGGCGAGCGGCTCTGGCGCTTCAACACCGTCGCCCGCTCCGACGAGCCCGGCGGCAACACCTGGGCCGACGTGCCGGACTTCCTGCGCGGGGGCGGCGACACCTGGATCACCGGCAGCTACGATCCCGGCCTCGACCTCGTGTACTTCGGGGTGGCGCAGGCCAAGCCGTGGGTCGCGCGGAGCCGCGGCATGACGGTTGACGACCCCGCCCTCTACACCAACTCGACCGTTGCCCTCCGGCCCCGCGACGGGGACCTCGCCTGGCACTTCCAGCACGTGCCGGGCGAGACTCTCGACCTCGACGAGGTGTACGAGCGGGTGCTCGTCGACGTCGGCGGTCGCCGGGCCGTCTTCAGCGCCGGCAAGCACGGCATCCTCTGGAAGCTGGACCGCGAGACCGGCGAGTTCCTCGGGCACAAGGAGACGGTTTACCAGAACGTGTTCGACCGCATCGATCCCGACACCGGCGCCGTCACCTACCGGCAGGACATCATCGACGCCGAGTTCGAGCAGCTCGTGCCGGCGTGCCCGAGCACCGCCGGCGGCAAGAACTGGCACCCCATGAGCTACCATCCGGGGTCGGGGCTGCTCGTCCTGCCGCTGGCGCAGTCGTGCATGGAGCTGGCCGCCCGCGAGGTCGCCTTCGAGCTGGGCTCGGGCGGCGTGGGAATGAGCTCGCGGCCCTTCCACGAGATGCCCGGCACCGACGGCAACCTCGGCAAGCTCGCGGCGTACGACGCCGAGACGCTGGAAGAGGTCTGGAGCATCGAGCAGCGGCCGACGTTCCTCACCGGGGTGCTGACCACGGCCGGCGGGCTCGCCTTCGCGGGCGATCTCGACCGCCGGTTCCGGGCGTTCGACGTCGAGACCGGCGAGGAGCTGTGGCGGGCCCGCCTCGGGACGTCGGTGCAGGGCTTCCCCATCAGCTTCCGCGCTGGCGGCCGGCAGTACGTCGCGGTGTCGACGGGCCTCGGGGGCGGCAGCCCCCGGCTGATGCCCCGCAACCTGGCCCCGGACGTGCGCCATCCGCGGAGCGGGAACGCGCTCTACGTCTTCGCGCTGCCGGACCCGGCGCCGGAGGCGCTCGCACTTCCCGGGGTGGGGTCTGCGGCGGCCGCCGAAGTGCTCGCGCTTTCCGGGGAGGAGTCCGAGGCGCCAGTGGAGTCGGAGGCGCCGGCGAAGGCAATCGCACTTCCCGGGGAGGAGTCCGACGTGGCGGAAGAGGTGCTCGCGCTCGAGAAGCGGATCGAGGAGGCGGTGCTGCGGGCCGACGTCGCCTTCCTCGACGAGGTCTGCGCCGACGACTTCACCTATACGCACGGCGACGGCTGGACCACCGGCGGCCCCGTGCTGGGCGTCGATCGGAAGCAGGAGTGGCTCGACTCGCTGTCGGGCCGGTACTCGCTGAGGGAGGTCGATTCGCAGCAAGTCGAGGTGCACGGCGACGTCGCCATCACCATGGGACGGCTGCGCGCCCGCAGCGGCGGCCCCGAAGTGGACCGGCGCAGCTTCAGCTTCTGGTACGTCCGCGTCTACGCGCAACGCGACGGCCAGTGGCGGTATCTCTCACACCGCACGGTCGACGGTCCCGTGTACGAGAACTGACCCGCGCCGTCGCCGCTGGCGTGTCACGGGAGGAGGTTTGCGCGGTGAATGGTGCGGCTTGGTGGCTCGGAGGCTGTGCTGGATGTCGCGTTGCTCGCGGGTCGCCCACTCGGCGTCAGGGGAGCGAGGCCATGGCTTGTACTTGACCGGCAAGGGCGGCTACCTGGCCGGCAAGGGCGGCGACCTGGTAGACCAGCGCGACTACGGCCGACAGGATTGCTCCACCCAGCGCGAAGGCGATCCCGACCGTCCACCGGGAGATTCGGTCGGCATCGCGGGCGCGTCGGTCGGTGAGGTCGGCGGCGCGTTCGACCCTGACTGCGAACGCTTCCAGTGTCTCGAGCGTCGTGTTGTCCATGCAAGCCCCACAGTATCACGCAATCATGAGCCGCCGCATCGCGTTGAACGAATCCGGCGCTGACCCGCGCCCAGGAGAACAGGAGCACCCCATGTCGATTCGGACGAACAGGCGTTTCCAGAGGATGGCGGGCGTTGTCGCCATCCTGCTCGGTACGGCGGTCGCGGCTGCAGCGCAGCAGGGGGCGCAGGACGGCGAGTGGCGCTACTACGGCGGAGACTCGGGCAGCACCAAGTACTCGCCGCTCGACCAGATCGGCCCCGAGAACGTCGCCGACCTCGACGTCGCGTGGCGGTGGCGGTCGGACAACTTCGGCCCCCGCACCGACTTCTACTACCAGACGACGCCGCTCGCGGTCGGGGGCGTGCTCTACGCCACCGCGGGCTGGCGGCGCAACGCGGTGGCCATCGACGGGGCCACCGGCGAGACCCTGTGGATGTACCGCCTCGACGAGGGCGAGCGCGGCGACATGGCGCCGGTGCGGGCCAGCTCGGGCCGGGGGGTGGCGTACTGGACCGACGGGGAGGGCGACGCGCGCGTCATCCACGTCACCCGGGGCTATCACCTCGTGGCCCTCGACGCCGCGACCGGCTATCCCGTCCCCGGCTTCGGCGAGGACGGCGTGGTCGACCTCTACGACGGCATCTTCGACGGGCTCGACCGCCCCGAGGTGGAGAACGGCCAGATCGGCCTCAACTCGCCGGCCATGATCGTCGGCGACGTGATCGTGGTCGGCGCGGCGCTGCGCGCCACCGCCCCCGCGCCGGAGTTCCCGGCCGGCTTCGTCCGCGGCTTCGACGTGCGCACCGGCGAGCAGCTCTGGATCTTCCACACCATCCCCCAGCCCGGCGAGTTCGGCAACGAGACGTGGGAGAACGACTCGTGGCGCTACAGCGGGAACACCGGGGTGTGGGCCCCGATGTCCGCCGACCAGGAGCTGGGCTACGTGTACCTGCCCGTCGAGACCCCCACCAACGACCTCTACGGCGGCCACCGGCCCGGCGACAACCTGTTCGCCGAGAGCTTGGTGTGCCTCGACGCGCGGACCGGCGAGCGGGTCTGGCACTACCAGCTCATCCACCACGGCATCTGGGACTACGACATCCCGACCCCGCCCGCGCTCGTCGACATCACCGTCGACGGCCGCGAGATCAAGGCGGTGGCCCAGGTGACCAAGCAGGCGTTCACCTACGTCTTCGACCGGGTCACCGGCGAGCCCGTGTGGCCCATCGAGGAGCGGCCGGTGCCCGCGTCGACGGTGCCCGGCGAGCAGGCAGCGGCGACCCAGCCGTTCCCGACCCGGCCCGCCCCCTTCGACCGCCAGGGGGTGTCGAACGACGACCTCATCGATTTCACGCCGGAGATCGCGGCCGAGGCGCGGCGCATTGCGTCGGAGTACCTGATGGGCCCCATCTACACGCCGCCGATCCTGGCCGGGCAGGACGGCCGGCGGGCCCTGCTGATGCTGCCGCAGATGACCGGCGGCGCGAACTGGCAGGGCGGCGCGGTGGACGCCGAGACCGGCATCCTCTACGTGGCCTCGGTCACCAACCCCACCATCGCGGGGCTCGTGAACGACCCCGACCGCTCGACCATGGACTTCGTGGGCGGGGGCGCCGGGCGGCGCCGGCGGGGGGCCGCCCCGCCCCAGGGGTGCGGCGAGATCGGGCCCCTGGGCCTCCCCCTCATCAAGCCGCCCTGGGGCCGCATCACCGCCATCGACCTCAACACCGGCGACCACGTGTGGATGATCCCGAACGGCGACACGCCCGACTGCGTCGCCAACCACCCCGCCCTGAGCGGCATCGACATCCCGCGCACCGGCAAGCCGGAGCGGAGCGGCATTCTCGTCACGAAGACGCTGGTCTTCGCCGGCGAGGGCGGCGGGCTCTTCGCCACCCCGACGTGGGCCGGCGGGCAGATGTTCTACGCCTACGACAAGCAGACGGGCGAGACGGTCTGGGAGATGGAGCTGCCCAAGCGTCAGAGCGGCGTGCCCATGACCTACACGGCCGGCGGCAAGCAGTACATCGCGATGGCCGTGAGCGCCCGCGGCGAGCCGGCCGAGCTGCTGGCCCTGACGCTGCCGTAGGCGCCTGCGCCGTGGAACGGGACGGAGCACCCGTTCAGGACGGGTCGGGTCGGCCGCGGTTCCCGTCGGACCGGCCGTTCGGGGTGTACCTCAGCGTCGACGAGCGGTGGGCGAGGGCCAGCCAGTCGGTCAGGCGCTCGACCGCCTGCTCGGGGGTCTCGCCGTAGAAGGGCATCAGGGCGGTCGGTCCTCCGGACACGCCGACCAGGTAGGCGCGCCACCGGTCGGGATCGACCAGGGTCGCCTCGATGACGTAGCGGCGTTCGTTGACGGCGCGTTCGAAGCGTTGAGCGGACACGGCTTTATCGGGGAGCGATACGATGTGTTTTCGGGCGCGGCAGAGAGGATTCGATTGTAGCCGGCTGTCGGCGCCGATCAAGCGAAGGAACGTACGAAGGCCGCTCCACACCATCCCCGTTGCGGGGCGCGACGCCCTTGGATCCGGCGGAAAAAAAACTGTTCTTCACTGGTGATTCACACCCCGTGCACATGAATTGCACAGCTTTTCCACGGCGCGTCCGGGCCGACTGATGCGCATCCCCGGACGCACCGTGCTGCCTTGACTTCCTCGCCCCGGATCCGGGTGGCCGGCGCCCCGGACCTGCCCTCGTTTCGCCGTGCGATCGCCGATTGCCTCGACTGGGACCGTTGCGGGGAGCTGCGCGCGTCGATGGTCGTGGTGCCGTCTCGCGCGGCCGCCGTGCAGCTGCGCTGGACGCTCGAGGAGCGGCTGCTGGCGGAGAGGAGCGCGTTCGCGCTGCCCTGCGTCGTGACCCGCGAGGGGCTCTACGCCGAGCTGCATCGCCGCCTCGGCGGGGCTCCGCCGCGGCTGGGCGCGGTCGAGCGGCTCGTATGCGGGCGGGCGGCGGCCGAGGAGGCCCGGGCGTCGGGCGAGGAGCCGCCGTTCAATCTGCGACCGGGCCTGGTCGACGAGCTTCTGGGGCTCTACGACGCGCTGCGCCGGAACCTGCGGGATGTGGACGCCTTCGAGCGGGTGCTGGTCGAGACGTTCGAGCCGAGCCGGGACCTCGACCGCGGCGCCCGCCGCATGCTGCGCCAGACGCGGTTTCTCGCCGCGATGTTCCGGGCCTACGAACGCCGGGTCGCGGCCTCGGGGCGAATCGACGAGCACGGGGTGCGGGCATCGGTCCTCGCGCGGGGGCTGCGCCGCCCCGTGCGGCAGGTGGTGCTGACGGTCGGCGACCGGGCGTCGGGTCGCGACGGCCTGTGGCCCGGCGACTTCGACCTGCTGGTCCGCCGCCTGCGCGGCCTCGTCCGGATCGACGTCGTGTCGACGTCGTCGCTGCTCGCGGCCGGGTACCGGGAGCGGCTCGAGGACCTGCTGCCGGGCATCGAGGAGACGCCGGTGGGGTCGGCGCCGTACCGGGCGCGGCTGGAGGTCCCGGTGCCGGGCATCGAGGAGGCGCCGGCCGGGTCGGCGCCCGGTGGGGGCGCGCGGCTCGTGGCGCCGGACGCGGGGCGGCGCTTCTTCACGTGGCGGGACCGCGAGGAGGAGCTGCTGGCCGTCGTCCGGCGGGTGAAGCACCGTCCCCCCGCCGAGCGCACCGCGGTCGTGTTCCAGCGGCCCCTGCCGTATCTCTACGCGGCCCGCCACCTGTTCGCCTCGGCCGGCGTCCCCTACGAGGCGGCCGGCACGCTGCCGCTGGCCTCCGAGCCCTTCGCGGCGGCGGTCGACCTCGTGCTGTCGTTCGCGTCATCCGGGTGCGCGCGCCGCCCCGCCGTTGAGCTCCTGCGATCTCCGCACTTCCACTTCTCCGATGCGGACGGGGCCCTCGACCCGTCGGCGGTACCCGCCCTCGACCGGGCCCTCCGCGAGGCGCGGTACGTGGGACGCGAGGGCGACGAGGACGAGGGGGGCGCCGGAAGCCCGCTTCGCCGGCTCGCGGGCCGGTGGGGCGGTGCCGGCGGCCGCCGCGCCCCGGCCGCCCGGGCCGCGCGGGTGGCGGCGGCGGTGGCCGACGAGCTCGCGCCGCTGACCCGGCCGGGTCCCGCGAGCACGCTCGTCGACTGCCTGCTGCGGTTCGTCGACGCGCACCGCCCGCCGCCCCCGGACGACGCGGAGACCGCGTCGCGCGAGTCGCGGGCGCGCGCCGGGGTGGTCGGCATCCTGCGCGACTGGCGGGACGCCCACGTCCGCCACGACGATCCGGTCGTGGACCTGGCCGCGGTCGCGTCCACGTTGCGGCGGCTGCTCGAGGCGGCGACCTTTGCCGCACCCCCCGCCAGCGCCGCCGCCGCCGATGCCGATGCCGGCCCCGCTGACGCCGTCGCCGCCGCTGGCGCCGCCGCTGCCGACGGCGTTACCGCCGATGCCGATGCCGTTGCCGCCGATGCCGATGGCGTCACCGCCGACACCGTCGCCGCCGCTGCCGACGGCGTTACCGCCGATGTCGATGCCGTTGCCGCCGATGCCGATGGTGTCACCGCTGATGCCGTCGCCGCCGCTGGCGTAGCCGCTGCCGACGGCGTCACTGCCGATGCCGCCGTCGTCGCCGCCGCTGCCGACGGCGTCACCGCCGATGGCGTCACCGCCGCTGCCGATGCCGCCGCCGC
The DNA here is from genome assembly GCA_965207675.1 of Vicinamibacterales bacterium. Taxonomy (GTDB): domain Bacteria; phylum Acidobacteriota; class Vicinamibacteria; order Vicinamibacterales; family UBA8438; genus JAJEEA01. Next base: position 510,770 of record CBDBMY010000006.1, on the reverse strand, counting down.
CGGCGCCGCCTCCGGCCGGGGCGGCGTGGTGCTCGTCGATGCCGAGGCGGCGCGGTACGGCACCTTCGACAACCTGTACCTGGTGGGCCTCGTGGATCGGGAGTGGCCCGATCTCGCGCGACCCAGCTCGTTGTACCCGGCGTCGCTCCTGTACCGGCTCGGGTGGCCGCGCGAGGCCGACCGGCAGCGGGCGTCCCGGGCCGCGTTCCGCGACCTCCTGGGCTCGGCCGCCCGTCGCGTCACGGTGTCCACCGTCGCCTACGAGGACGACGCGGTGGTGAGCGGGTCGCCGCTCCTCGAGGACCTCGCCGACCTGGACGTCGAGGTCGGCGTCGAGCCTGCCCCGGCCGGGCGGGTGACGGCGGACGCCGGGCTCGCCGAGGTCCCGGCCGCGGTGCCGCTCGCGGGCGAGCCGGCCGGCTGGCTGGCCCTGCGGGAACGGCGGCACGCGGGGGCGGCCGCCCGGGTCGGCGGAGAGACGGGTCGGCGGATGCCGGCCGCCTACGCGGTCAGCGCCGTCGAGCGCTACCTGCACTGCCCGTTCCAGTACTTCGCGTCGGCGGTGCTGCGGCTCGGCGACGAGCCCGACGACGAGGTGATCCTGAGTCCGCGCTCGCGGGGGCGGTTCGTCCACGACGTGCTGCGCGCGTTCTTCGATCGTTGGCAGGACGAGGGCGGCGGCGCCGTCGACGTCGAGACCCTGCCCCGCGCCCGCGCGCTCGCCGTCGCCGTCGCCGAGGAGCACCTGGCGGGCCTGCCGCCCCGCGACCGGCCGGTGGAGCGAATCCGGCTGCTGGGCTCTCCGGCCGGCGCCGGCGTCGTCGACCGCCTGCTGATGCTCGAGGCGGACCGCCCGGGCCGGGTGCGGGAGCGGCTGCTCGAGGTCCGGCTCGACGGCGTGCATCGGATCGACGGCCCCGCCGGCCCCCGCCCGGTGCGGCTGCGCGGCACCGCCGACCGCATCGACCTGATCGAGGGGGGACGGCTGCGGGTCGTCGACTACAAGACCGGCCACGCGCCGGATCGTTCGCGCGCGCTGCAGCTTCCCATCTACGGACGGTGCGCCGAGCAGGCGCTCGCGGGCCGTCACGGGCGCGAGTGGCGGCTCGCCGAGGCGGGCTACGCCGCGTTCGGCGAGCCGCGGACCTGGGTCCCGCTGGACCGCCGGCAGGACATCGGCGCGGCGTTGGCGGAGGGCCAGCGGCAGTTTCTCGCGACGGTCGACGGGATCGAGGACGGGCGGTTCCCGGTGCGCCCCGCCGAGCCCTACCGCTGTGCCTTCTGCGACTATCCCACGGTGTGCAGGAAGGACTACGTCGGTGACGAGTGAGCGCCAGCTGCCGCTCTTCGGGGAGGGGAGCGGGGACACCCGCGGCGGACGGACCGGGGGAGGGCGCCGCCCCCATCCCACGGTGTGCAGGAAGGACTACGTCGGTGACGAGTGAGCGCCAGCTGCCGCTCTTCGGGGAGGGGGGCGGGGACGCCCGCGACGGACGGACCGGAGGAGGGCGTCCCCCCGGCGCGCTCCGCGACGCGGCGGCGCGGGCGTTCGCCGTCGACCCCGCCAACAACGTCGTCCTCGAGGCCTCGGCGGGCACCGGCAAGACCACCGTCCTCGTGTCGCGCTACGTCAATCTGCTGCGGGCCGGGGTCGACCCGTCCAACATTCTCGCCATCACGTTCACGCGGCAGGCGGCGGCGGAGATGCGCGACCGCATCATCCGGCGGCTCCGGCGCTCGGCCGGCGGGCCGCCCGCCGACCGGGACCGCTGGCGGGGGCTGCGCGATCGGCTGGGCGACATCGCCATCAGCACCATCGACGCCTTCTGCCTGTCGCTGCTGCGCGAGTTTCCCCTCGAGGCCGATCTCGACCCCGGTTTCGGGATGACCGACGAGACCGAGGCGCCCCGGCTCGTCCAGCAGGCCCTGGACCGGACCCTCGCCGTCTGCGGCACGCTGGCCGCCGACGACGTCGCGGTGGCGATGGTGCTGGCCCGGCTGGGGCCGGGCCGCGTGCGGACCGCGCTCGCCCATCTGCTCGAGCGGCGGCTGGTGGCGCCGGCCGCGCTGCAGCGGTTCCTCATGGCCGGGCCGCGCGGGATGACGGGCGACGGGGCGTGCCGCGACGCGGCGGCGAGGCTCGCCCGCGTCCTCGCCGGGGTCGACGGCGGCCTCGAGCGGTTCCTCGCCGACGGCCCCCTCGATCATCCCCGGTTCCGTGCCCTCGCGCGGATGCTCCCCGGCCTCGGGGAGCAGGCCCGGTCCGACCCCGGGGGGCTGCGCCCCCTGCTCGACCGCATCCGCGAGTACTTCCTGACCGCGGCGGGAGAGCCGCGCCGCCGGTTCACGCCGTTCCGGGCCGACGAGTGCCGGTCTCCCGCGGCGTGGCGGCGGCACCGCGGCCTCGCGCGCTCCCTCGCCCCCGCGGTGTCGGAGGCGCTGGCCGCGTTCGATCGCGACCTCAACGTGGTGCTCGCGCGGGGGGTGCAGCGCATGTTCGCGATCGCGGTCACGGAGTACGAGCGGGAGCTCGCCGCCCGCTCCGTGCTCGATTTCCCGGGGGTGCTGGCCCGCGCCCTCGACCTGCTGCGCCGCATGGACGAGTTCGCGCAGAGCCGGTACCGGCTCGAGTCGCGCTATCACCACGTGCTCGTCGACGAGTTCCAGGACACCAGCCGGGCCCAGTGGGAGCTGGTGTCGCTGCTCGTGAAGTCGTGGGGGGAAGGGCTCGGCCTCGTGCACGACGCGCCCGTGCCCCCTTCCGTGTTCGTCGTCGGCGACCGCAAGCAGTCGATCTACGGGTTCCGCGACGCCGAGGCCGCGGTCATCGAGGACGCCGCCGACTCGATCGGGGCCCTGCGGCCGGAGGGCGAGGTCCGCCGGTCGATCACCCACAGCTTCCGCGCGGTGCCGGCCCTGCTCGCGTTCGTGAACGACCTGTTCGGCGCCGTCGAGAAGGCCGACCGGCCCCGCGACGGGTTCAGGTACGACGCGAGGGACCGGTTTCCCGTCGAGCCCGCGCCGCCCCTCTCGGGGGACGCCGGGATCGGCGGGCCGGCCGCCGCGGACGCGCCGCTCGGGCTGGTGCTCGCCGACAGCCTGGAGGCGTGCGCCGGGCGGGTCGCCGGCGAGGTGGCCCGTCTGCTGGACGGGGCACCGGTGCGGGACCGCGACGACGGGACGGTTCGCCGCGCCGCGGCGAGCGACGTCGCGGTCCTCTTCCGGTCGCGCGAGACCCACCGGGAGTTCCAGGCGGCCCTCGAGGCCCGCGGCATTCCCGCCTGCGTCTACAAGGGCCTGGGGTTCTTCGACGCCGACGAGATCAAGGACTGCCGCGCCCTCCTCCGGTTTCTCGCCGACCCCGCCTCGGAGCTGCGGACGGCGGCGCTGCTCCGTTCGCGGCTCGTCGGCGTCACCGATCGCACGCTGGCCGAGCTGGCCGGCCATCTCGCCGAGGCCCTGCGGCCGGGCGGGCCCGAGCCCCGCCTCGACCGGGTGGATCCGCTCGACCGGGACCTCCTGCTGCGCCTGCGCGCGAGCGTCCCCCGGTGGCTGGCCGCCGTCGACCGGGTCCCCCCCGCCGAGCTCGTCGACCGCATTCTCGCCGACTCCGCCTACGCGTTCGAGCTGCAGGGGCCGCGTCTCGTGCAGGCGCGGGAGAACCTGAAGAAGCTGCGGGGGCTGGTCCGCCGCGTGCAGAACCGCGGGTTCGCCACCATGGCCCGGATCGCCGAGCACGTCGACCGCCTCTCCGGCGACGTGTCGAACGCGGTGGTCGACGCCTTCGATGCCGTCAACCTGATGACCGTCCACGCCGCCAAGGGGCTGGAGTTCCCGGTGGTGTTCCTGGTCGAGCTGGCGCGCGGCGCGGGCGGCGCCCCCCCGCCGGTGCGGGTGGTGGCCGACCGGGGCGACGGCGAGCCGTCGGTCTCGGTGGCCCCGTTCCGGTCCGCCGCGGACCGCGATCGACGGGACCGGGAGCGGGAGGAGAGCAAGCGGCTCCTCTACGTCGCCGCGACCCGCGCGCGCGACCGCCTGTATCTCTCGGCGACCCTCACCGCCGGCGCCATCGAGCCGGGGCCCGGGAGCCTGGCCGCGGTGATGCCGCCGGCGCTCCTCGCGCGGCTCGCGGCGGGGGCGGCGAAGGGGGGTGCGACGACCTGGACGGGCCCGTCGGGCCGCGCGCACGGCTTCGCGGTCGTCGGGGCGGAGGTGGCGGGAGGTCCGTTCCGCCCGCCCGAGGCGCCGCTCCCCGGCGCGGCGGACCGGCTCGGACCGTGGCGCCCGGCCGGGGGGGCGCCCCGCGTGGCCGCCACCGCCCTCGCGGCGGGCGCGGCGCCGGCCGGCGGGCAGGGGACGCGGGGCGTCGACCGCGTGGTGGGGCGTCTCGTGCACCGTCTCCTCAGGGACGACGGCGAGGGGGGCGGCCGCGCCTCCCCCGACGCGGATCCGCGAGAGCGGGCCGAGGCCGCGATGGAGCGCGAGGAGCGGGCGAGGGCGGACTGTCGGGCTCTGGCCGGCGAGGCCGCGGAGGTGTACCGGCGTGCCGCCGGCCGGGCCGACGTGGCCGAGCTCCTCGAGGGCGACTGCCTCTTCGAGGTGCCCTTCACCCTCGTCCGCCCGAGCCGCGACGCCGTCGCGGGACCCGTCTTCGTCCGCGGGGCGATCGACTGCGTGCGCCGATGGCCCGACGGGCGGGTCACGGTGGTCGAGCTCAAGACGGGCGCGGCCCGGCCCGAGCACGAGTCGCAGCTCGAGCTCTACCTCGAGGCGGCGCGCGCCCTGTTCCCGGACCGGCCGGTCGAGGGCCGCCTGCTGTACCTGTCGTGAAGGCGGCCCGGGTATCTGTGGTGAAGGCGACCCGGATTACCTGTCACCTGTCGTGAAGGCGGCCCGGACTCCTGTCGTGAAGGCGACCCGGGCGCCTGTCGTGAAGGCGACCCGGATACCTGTCACCTGTCGTGAAGGCGACGCGGACACCTGTCGTGAAGGCGGTCCGGACACCTGTCGTGAAGGCGCGGATACCTGTCGTGAAGGCGGCCCGCATCGGATCGCGGACCGGCGTGGGTCAGCTGCGGATGAGGACCGGATCGGCGACGAGCCTGTCCGCCCAGGTGCGGGCTTCGGCCTCGGCCTCGGCCTCGGTGCGACCCACGAGGATGACCGAATCGAGCGGCTCGTCGCCGCCGTCCCGGGTGACCCAGGCGATCCAGTGCGCGCCGCGAGACTTGGTCCTGATGTCCAGCTGGATGTTGTCCGTCGTCATGGCCGCCTGACATCGTATCGTACCGGGTGTGGGGCCCGGCAATCGGCGTGAGCGGCCCGCTGGCCGCCGGCCGGCTCCACGGGCCGCTCGACACGGTCGCCATCAACGGCAGCCACCCCGACTCTCGCCGCCGGCCGGCTCCGCGGCGCGGATTCTCACGGCCGCCGGTACCCGCAGATGAGGCACTGCCACCGGCCGGCCTCTTGTTCCGGGCGGCTCGCGCGTCCCGACGGCAGCGAGTCCATCAACGTCTGCCAGGGCGGGGCGGTGGGCTCGAGGATGCCGCCGCAGTCGGGGCAGGTCGGCAACGTGGGACGGCCGGAGCTCGCCGCCGGCGTCGCTGGGTCGGGCATGGGGCGCACAACGGTAGCACCTGGGCTCTCCGGTTGACAAGCCATTGACAAGGCGGAGGGCCGCTCCTAAGGTTAGTGGCCCATGTCCGACTATCGCCGGAGACCCGGTCTGCCGCACTCGCCCACGCTGCACGAGGTCAGGCGCGCCTGGCGCGACCTCGCACGGCGGTCCAGGGCGCAACGCGGCGAGCCGGGCCGCGGCGATCGGCTCGATTCGTGGCACGTGGCCTATGCGGTGGACGCACTCGGCGGGGACGGTGCCGCGGCGGGGCCGGCCTCGTCCGCCGCGGCGCCGCGCGGGGGCGCGCGAGCGTGCGACGACCCCTTTCGCGACGAGGTTGACGTCGACTTTCCCTCGATGGCGAAGCTCGTCGGCCGCATGCGCCGGTCGTTCTTCGGCGCCGCCGTCCCGCGCCCGCTGTCCGCCGACGTGCGCCTGACCCCGTCTCAGGCCGACCGCGGCGTCAGCGTGCCGTTCGACGTCGCCCTGCGCCATACCTGCCCCGCCTGCGGAGGGCGCGGCGAGGTGTGGCCGGACCCGTGCGGCGCCTGTCACGGCAGCGGGGCGGGCCTGCTGCCGCACCAGCTCCAGCTCGTGGTGCCGCCGGGGGTGCGCGACGGCACGTGCCTGCGTTTCGACGTGACTCCCCCCTACGCGCCGGCCGCCCGCGTCCGGATGCGCATCTCCGTTCCATGACGACCCGCGGGGTGGTCTGCTCCTCCCGGGCCGGGCGCGCGTGGGCGAGCCGGGTACGGCCGACCCGGCGCAGGGACTCCGCGGGCTTCGGACCGCCGGCGGTGCGCGGTGCGGACCGAACCCGGGCGCGGCTCGTCTTCGGTGGTCGGGCGGCCCGGCTGCCTGGCGGGGGAGGCTCCGGCGGCGTCCTCAGAACTTGTCGGCGTACTCGCTGACGTTCGGTACCAGCAACCGGCCCCCCTGCAGCGCCTTCGCGATGCACGCGACGTGAAGCACCAGCACGCCGAGCTGGACCAGGGGCACGAGCAGGAAGACGAGCCACCCCACGATGCCGCTCAGTATGAAGAGGGCCATGAACCCGACGAACTCGGCCCCGAACAGGACCAGTCCGTGCTTGGCGTGCCACCGCACCTCCTGGTCGTGCTCCTCCACGAGAAGCGGGACCAGCGCCAGCGGCCAGAGGTAGGCCAGCACCATCATCAACCCCCGGTTCGGTGGCGCCCCTCCCGGCGGCGGGGCTCCCGGCGGGGGCGGTCCCGGTGATGCCGTTCCCGGCGGCGGGGCTCCCGGCGGTGCGGAGCCGGGAGGCGGTGGTGCGGTCCCGGGGGGCGGAGCCGACGCGGGAGGCGGCGGCGCGGATTGGGGCGCCGGCGGTGCGGATGGAGGCGCCGGCGGTGCGGACTCGGGCGCGGCGGACTGATGCGCCGGCGGTGCGGACCGGGGCGCCGGCGGTGCGGACTGGGGGGCCGCCGGTGGCGCGGGCGCGGTTGCCGGCGCCGGCGTTGCGGTTGCGGGCGCTGGTGCCACGGTTGCCGGCGCCGGCGGCGCGGGGGCCGGCGGCGTGGACTCGTGGACCGGCGGCGCGGGTTCCGGCGCTGGCGGCGCGGACGCGGCAGCCGGCGGCGCGGACGCGGACCCGGCAGCCGGCGGCGCGGGCTCGGGAGCCGGGGACGCGGGCGACGACGGCGGGGGCGGCGGGGTCGCCGCCGAATCGGGCGTCTTTTCGTCGGTCATCATCATCTCCGGGCGCGAACCGGCGTCCGGCGGCGGCGCGCCGGGCGCGGACCGGCGTCCGGCGGCGGCGCCGGGCGCGTGCGTCCGACCGCCGGTTCGGACCACTTGCTTGATTTTCTACGATCTGACTAAGCTGAGAGTTCCGTTGTGGTCATGCCGTGACGCGCTAGCGCCACGCCGCGACCGGGAAGTGCCGAGGACCCATGCCTCCAGTCGAACCGTCGGCCGTGATGGAAGCGCTTCGCGTCGTACGCGACCCCGACCTGGGCCGCGACATCGTGAGCCTTGGATTCGTCAAGGACCTCCGCATCGAGGCCGGGCAGGTGTCGTTCGCCATCGAGCTGACGACCCCGGCGTGTCCGGTGAAGGAGCAGATGCACGACCAGGCGGTGGCCGCCGTCTCCGCCCTCGACGGGGTGAGCGGCGTCGCCGTCGAGATGACCGCCAACGTGCGGGCGGTGGCCTCGCCCGACGCGGGCCGCGCCCCCATCCCCGGCGTGAAGAACGTCGTCGCGGTCGGGGCCGGCAAGGGGGGCGTCGGCAAGAGCACGGTGGCGGTGAACCTCGCCATCGCGCTGTCGCGCTACGGCGGGCGGGTCGGCCTGATCGACGCGGACGTCTACGGGCCCAACATCCCGATCATGCTGGGGGTGCGCGCGCAGCTCGAGACCGACGGCAAGAAGATCGTGCCCGCCCGCAAGCACGGAATCCCCGTGGTGTCGATGGGGTTCCTGACCCAGGACGAGACGCCCATCATCTGGCGCGGACCGATGCTGCACGGCGTCGTGCAGCAGTTCTTCCGCGAGGTGCGGTGGGACGAGCTCGACTACCTGGTGGTCGACATGCCCCCGGGCACGGGAGACGTCGCGCTCAGCCTGAGCCAGACCGTCCCGGTGTCGGGGGCGGTGGTGGTGACGACCCCCCAGACCGTCTCCCTCGCCGACTCGCGGCGCGCGGTGGCGATGTACCGCAAGCTCAACGTGCCGGTCCTCGGCCTCGTCGAGAACATGAGCTACTTCGTGTGCCCGGCCTGCGATCACGAGAGCGACATCTTCGGGAAGGGCGGCGGCGAGGCGACGGCCGAGGCGGTGGGCGTCCCGTTCCTCGGGAGGATCCCGATCTACCAGCCCATTCGCGAAGGGGGCGACTCGGGGAACCCGCTCGTGGTCGCCGAGCCGGAGTCGCCGGCGGCGCAGGCGTTCCGCGACGTGGCGGAGCGTACCGCGGCCGAGGTGTCGATCGCCGCTCTCGGCGCCGCCGCGCCCGCGGGGGCCGGCGTGTCGTAGCGCGGGGCGGCCCGGCCTCCGGGGGCGGCCGGCATGTCATGGCCCGGCTCGGCTCGGTTGCCCTGGCGCCGGACGCGGGCCGCAAGGTGGTTGGCGTCACGCATACGGGTGATATCTCGGCGGCGCCCGGCCAAGGCCTTCGCCGCAGCGTTCGGCGCTCATGGTGTCACCTTGGGCGCGGCCGGCCCCCGCGTCGGCGCATGGCCGGGCCTCGGCCCCTGCGACGGGCCGCGTGCAGGTGTCCGCTCAGCGCCGCTCCGCCTCGCCGGTCATCGGCACGAAGAGCACCGGGAGCACGGCTTCCTCGGTGATGCCGTCGTCGGTGCGGGTCAGGACCGTCAGCGTCTGCCGGAAGTCGCCCACCGGGATGATCATCCGCCCGCCGACGGCGAGCTGGTCGACGAGGGGTTGCGGGACGTGGTCGGGCGCCGCCGTCACCATGATGGCGTCGAACGGCGCCGCCTCCGGCCACCCCGCGTAGCCGTCCCCCTCGCGGAGCCGCACGTTGTCGTAGCCCAGCTCGGCCAGGGTGGCGGCGGCGCGGGCGGCGAGGGGAGGCACGATCTCGATGGAGTACACGGTGTCGGCCAGCTCCGCGAGCACCGCCGTCTGGTAGCCCGAGCCGGTGCCGATCTCGAGCACCCGCGCGTCGGGGGCCAGCTGCAGGGCCTGCGTCATGTAGGCCACGACGTAGGGTTGCGAGATGGTCTGCCGGTAGCCGATGGGCAGCGGCCGATCTTCGTAGGCGGCCGCGCGGATGTCGTCGGGGACGAAGCGATGGCGCAGCACGCGCTGCATGACCTCGATGACGCGGGGGTCGGTGATGTCACGGGCGATGAGCTGTCGCTCGACCATCGACATGCGGTCGCTCTCCCGGTCGGAAGGGGGCTGGGCCGACGTGCCCGCGGCGGCTGACGCGGCGTCGACCACGGTGTCGGCCGGCGCCGTGCAGGCGACCAGGGCCAGGGACAGGGCCGTCGCGGCCGCGGCTCCGGCCCCGCCGCGCCGCGGGCGCCGGCCATGATCAGGGGTGGGAGTCCGCGCCGGGGAACGGCCCGGGCTCGCGGAAGGTTGCGGCCGATGTTCCTGCTTCTCGTCACCGCCGGCGCGGGCGTGTTCCTGCTGTCCCATATCGCTCCCTTTCCCTTCGTCCTGGATGCGCTGACCCCGGCGCCCTCCCGCTGGAGCATGCCGGCCGCCGGCACGCCCACAATCTACCTCACCTACGACGACGGTCCGAACCCGACCGCGACCCCCGACCTGCTCGACGTGCTCGCCCGCGAGGGGGCGGTCGCCACCTTCTTCGTGCTCGACCGCCATCTCACGGCAGAGACCGCGCCCATCGTCGGGCGGATGTTCCGGGAAGGGCACGCGGTGGCCCTGCACTCTCACACGCGCCGGCTGCTGCTCCTGTCGCCCGACGAGCTCGGACGCACCCTGCTCGCAACCGCCGACCGCATCGAGCGGCTGGCCGGCCGCCGGCCGTGCCCGGCGTTCCGGCCCCACGGCGGATGGCGCAGCGGGCTCATGTACGAGGGGCTGAGGCGCATAGACCACACCCTGATCGGCTGGGGCTGGTTCCTCTGGGACTGGGACTGGTTCCGGGCGCGGGACCCCGAGCGGCTGGTGCGCCGTTTCGCGGGCCGGGTCTCGGACGGCGACATCATCGTCATGCACGACGGTCACCACGAGGACCCGCGCCCCGACCGCCGCTACGCCGTCGACGCCACCGCCGGCCTCGTGCCGGCGCTGCGCGAGGCGGGCTTCTCGTTCGGCACCGTGTGCTGAGGCGCGGCGCCGTTCACTGCCCTGACGGCGCGGGCTCCCCGCTCCCCGACAGCCAGGCCTCGCGGTTCCTCTTCTGCGCGGGCGTCGGCTCCTCGACCGGCCGCAGCTCCCAGCGGCGGCCCGTCCCCGCCGCGGTCTCCACGGCGATGCGGCGCAGTGCGCCCCGCCGCGCCACGAGAACGTCGAGGCGGGCGCCCGTCCCCGCCTGGGCGACCCGCGTGCCCCACTCGGACGGCAGCACCCGGTGGCCGCCGATGGCGATGATCTCGTCGTCGACGTTGAAGCCGGCCGCGTGGGCCGGCGTGTCCCGCGGCACCTGGGCCACCAGGAGCCGGCCGTTCGCGGCGCGCGTGACCGCGCCGATCCAGCCGTCCTCGTGCTCGTCCCCCGCCGGATCGTCGCCGAAGGTCAGGCCCAGCCAGTCGAGGGCCTCCGCGTAGTCGAGCTCGTCCGTCGAGTCGAGGGCGCGCGCGAACCAGCCCGAGAGGGGCACGCCGGCCACCGCCTCCGCGGCGGCCCTGAACTCGTTGGGCATGAACCCGCGGGCCCCGGAGTAGCGGGCGTAGGCGTGCCGCAGGACGTCGTCGAGCGTCTTCGCCCCGCCGGTCGCGGCGCGTATGCGCATGTCGAGAAGGAAGCCGACCACCGCGCCCTTGGTGTAGTAGCTGACCGAGGTGTTCCGCGAGTTCTCGTCGGCGCGGTAGAACTTGATCCACGCGTCGTACGAGGCCAGCGAGACCGGCTGCACCTCGCGCCCCGGCGTGGTCTGCAGCCCGCGGATCTGGCCGGACAGCGAGGCCAGGTATTCCTGCTCGGTCGAGAGCCCGGCGCGGTGCACCGCGAGGTCCGCGTAGTAGACGGTCAGCCCCTCGACGACCCACAGGCTCTCGGTGTGGACCTCGGCCTCGTAGTCGAACGGCCCGAGCTCGATGGGCCGCAGGCGCTTGCCGTTCCAGGCGTGGAAGAGCTCGTGGCTGACGAGGCCGAGCCAGCCCAGGTAGCGGGGGCGCGACGAGGTCGTCCAGCGGCTGGTCATGAGCAGCGTCGAGTTGCCGTGCTCCAGGCCCCCGCCGGCCTCGGTGATCATGTTCAGGAACGCGTAGCGCTCGTAGGGCATCAGGCCCCACATGCGGTGCAGCTCGCGGGTGATGCGCTCGACGTCGTCGGCAGAACGCGGTCCGTCCCAGACACCGGACTCGCCGACGTTGACGAGCTCGTGGGGCACCCCCGCCACCGTGAAGGGATGGACGGTGGGGTTGCCGGCCACGATCGGCGAGTCGACGAGGGTGTCGAAGTCCCGGGCGCGCCAGGCGTGGGGGGCGCCGCCGGGATGCGGCGGCAGCCCGGTCGCGGTGTCTCCCCACTCGGCCGGGAGCTCCAGGAACACGTCGTGCGGCCGGGCGTCGTCGTCGTCGGCCAGGGTGAGGAACGTCGGGGCGCCGTTCAGCATCGCGAAGTCGGCCTCGATCCAGTTCGTGCGCACCGACATCTCGCGCCCGTACACCTGGTACGAGACCACGATGGCGTCTGCGCCCCCGGTGGCCGCCCGCCAGCGGTTCTTGCGCGACTTCTCGATCGGCAGCGGGTCGCCGCCGGGCGTGCGGGCGATGACCCCCTCGATGTGCCGGGCGTACTCGCGGACGAGGTAGGAACCCGGGGTCCACACCGCCATCATCAGCTCGACCTCGGGCCGGCCGCCGGTCGGGACGCGGGCGTCGACGGTGACGTAGTGGGTGTGCGGCGCCGGAAACCGCAGCGTGTAGGCGATGGGCTCGGGCGGCTGGGCCGCCCCCGGCAGCGCCGGAGCGAGCGTCAGGGCTGCGACGAAGAGGAGTCTGCGCACGTGGGTACCGTCCTTCCCGGTTTCGGCATGGTCGTCTGCCAGGAACCTGCGCCGTAGCACCGCGCGGGCTCCTGGAGGGTCGGTTGGGCGCCCTGCGGAGCCGTCGGCGACGATCGGCGGGCCAGGCGCATCTCGTGACGGAAGCCCGTCTGCACTCGACCCGGCGGCGCATCCCACCGGACTGTCCGTTCCGCGGGGCCGACGCAGTTTCGTGGTCACGATTTGTCCCATGGGCTCTCTCGTCACGCCCGGTCAGGCGGGCGGTGCCCCGCGGGGTTCCGCCACCGGCTCGCGGGCGGCGACGGCGGCCCCGAGCAGGGCGGGGCGCTCCTCCAGGATCACCCGCACCGGCACCTGTTCGAGAAGGCCGCGCATCGGGTGCTTGTCGAGGAAGGCGTCGATGAAGCCGCCGGTCCGCACGGCGGGCAACAGGTTGGGCACGATGCCGCCGCCGATGTAGACGCCGGCGGTAGCCACGGTCCGGAGGGCGAGGTTTCCGGCCGCCGCCCCGAGCGCGGACACGAACAGCCGCAGGGCCTCCGCGCAGGCCGCGCAGGTCCCCGCGAGGGCGCCCGCGGTGACCGCGGCGGGCCGGTCGCCCGGACAGTCGGGCAGCGGCTCGCCGGTGCAGGCGGCCGCCCGGTGGGTGAACGCGTGCAGGTTGACCAGCCCCGGCCCCGAGACCACGTCCTCGAGCGAGACGCGCCCCCGCTCGGCCGCGAACGCCGCCGCGAGCTCGAGCTCGCGCGGGGTGCGGGCCGCGAAGTCGGCGTGCCCGCCCTCCGAGGACATGGGGATCAGGCGGGCGCCGACCCGGTGCAGGGCGGCCTCGCCGAGCCCCGTGCCCGGCGCGATGAGGGCCGCGTTGCCGCCCGCGGCCGGGACCCCGGCGTGCACGACGGCCAGCTCGTGGGCGGCGAGCCGCGGCACCGCCCAGCCCATGGCCTCGAGGTCGTTGAGGAGCCGGACCGACACCATCCCGAAGCGCTCGCGGATCTCGCGGGCATCGGCCGTCCAGGGAACGTTGGTGAGCCGGGAGACCCCGTCCCGCACCGGTCCCGCCACCCCGAAGCAGGCCGCCTCGGGGGCCTCGCGGGCCCCCGCGTCGTCGAGGAAGCGGGCCACGACGTCCGTCAACCCGTCGAACTCGAGGGTCGCGTAGCGGGCCGTCTCGAGCGGTTCGGGGCGCGGCGCGCCCGTGGCGAACAGCCCCAGCCAGGTCTTGGTGCCGCCGACGTCACCCGCGAGAATGGTCCGAGGCGTCATCGGCGGCGCATGTCCCGGTCGTGGTTCCGGCGGCGGTCGCCCGCCGGTCGCGGCGGCGCGGCGGCGCGCCCTTCCCGGCGGCTTGACTTCGGGACTATTCTCATTCATCTTGCGGGCGGTGGCATAGTGCCCTACCCAGCCGATTCTCCGTTTCGCGATCAGGTCGTGGTCTTCGCGGGGAGACTGGCCGCCGTGCATCACCGGGCCGCGCGGCAGCTCGTGGAGCGGATGGGCGGGGTCGCCGACGACGAGGTGACGGACCGGACGACGATGCTGGTGGTGGGCGGAGGCTCGACGGCGCGGCGGGGCTCCGCGCCGCGGTCCGAAGCCCGCAGCCCGAAGCTGCGGAAGGCCCGGGAGGTCAACGCGGCCACGCCCGGCCGCGTGCGAATCGTCGTCGAGGACGAGTTCTGCCGGCTCGGCGGCCTGCCGACGGCAGAGGCCCTCGACCGCCGCTACTACAGCCTGCGCCGCATCCGCCGCCGCTATCCGCGCATCCGCCAGAATCACATCCGCTGCCTCGAGAAGCGGTCGCTGGTCCGCACCGCCGCCCGCACCGACGTCGATCGCTACTTCGGATTCCAGGGCCTGCGGACGGTCCGCGGCGTCAGCGACGGCCTCGAGCGGGGCGCGCCGTTCCGGGCGGTGCTGCGGGAGCTCGAGGCGGCCCGCAACGGTCAGCTGACCCTCGACTTCGGCGAGGGCAGCCAGACCCCGAAGCCGGCGACGATCGTGTCCCTGCCCGCCCGCCGCCAGCTCGCGATGGACGGTGCGGCGACGGGGGACGCGGGGGGCGGGGGCGGGCCGCCGTCGTCGGCCGAGGCCTCGCTGGCGATCTCCTGCTTCCAGGAAGGGGCGGCCCTCGACGAGGGCAACGAGCGCGACCGGCTCATGGCCGGCATCGCCTATCGCAAGGCCCTCATGCTCGACCCGAACCTCGTGCCCGCCCTCATCAACCTCGCCAACGTCCACTACGCCCGCGACGAGCTCGTGGAGGCCCAGGCCCTGTACGAGCGGGCCATGCACCTCGACCCCGAGTGCTTCGAGGCCCGGTTCAATCTCGGCAACATCCATCACGATCTCGGTCGCCACGGCGACTCGGTCCGTCACTACCGCCGGGCCCTCGAGATCGACCCCACCTATCCCGACGCCCACTTCTACCTCGCCGTGACCCTCGAGAAGACCGGCCGCCCGGCCGAGGCCAAGCCCCACTGGCGGGCCTACCGGGAGCTGGCCCCGCACGGTGAATGGACGGAGCTGGCCCGGGAGTTCACGGAGTAGGCCCATGCGTGCCGACCCGTTTCGTCCGGAAATCCCCGCCCGGCCGACGCCAGGCCGCCCTGGCGGGCCAGCCGGCAGCCGGCCCCGCACCGCGAGTGGATCGGGCGGGCCCGCGGGCTCAGGGAGAAGACACATGCGCTCCGACCCGTTTCGTCCGGAAAGCGACGGCGAGACCGCGCCCCGCGCGTCCGCGTTGCGCTCCGCATCGCCGACGATGCCAACGCCCAGGCAAAGGGCGCATCACACGCGGGCGCGACGGGCTCGACGGCGGCGGAACGGACTTGGCCTGCTGCCCGTGCTCCTGGCGCTGATCGCGTCGGCGGGTCCGGTCGCCGCCCAGACGGTCCGCATCGAGCGGCTCCTGGACGGCCCCATCATCCGGCCCGACATGGACGCCTCGATGGGCAGCAACATCGCCGGCCCGTCCCTCATCCGGGTGCCGGACTGGGCGGAAGGCGCCCTGGGGCGCTACTACCTCTACTTCGCCGATCACCGCGGCACCTACATCCGGCTCGCCTGGGCCGATGCCCTGGATGGACCCTGGACGACCCACGAGCCGGGGGTCCTGGACCTGGCCGACTCGCACTTCCCCACGACCTGCCCGCCGTGCGCGCCCCCCGGCGCCTACGTGCACATCGCCTCGCCGGACGCGCACGTCGTCGAGGAGCGGCGGGAGATCGTGATGTACATCCACGGTCGGGACGCGGGCCGGCAGGTGACCCGGGCCGCGGTGTCCCGCGACGGCCTGCACTTCGAGGCGCGGCCGGAGATTCTCGGCCGGCCGTACTTCCGCGCCTTCCGGCACGACGGCTTCTGGCACGCCCTGGCCATGCCCGGCGTCGTCTACCGGTCCCGCGACGGCCTCTCCGGCTTCGAGGAGGGGCCCACCCTGTTCAACCCCGACATGCGGCACTCGGCCCTGCTGAAGCGGGGCGACTCGCTGCTGGTGTTTTATACGCAGCGGGGCGACGCCCCCGAGCACATCCTGCAGTCGCGCATCGACCTCGCCGGCGACTGGCTGACGTGGGCCGAGACCCCGGCGGTGGAGGTGCTGCGCCCGGAGCGGGACTGGGAGGGGGCGGGGCTGCCGGTCGAGCCCTCGCGGGGCGGCGCCATCGACGTGCCCGTGAACCAGCTGCGCGACCCCGCGATCTACGAGGAGGACGGCCGCGCGTATCTCCTCTACACCGTCGCCGGCGAGCGCGGCATCGCCCTTGCGGAGGTGCACGTCGAGCCGTAGCCCGCGAGGCGGCGCGTCTCGGCTTTGCTCGGCGCGCAACCAGCCCTCCGGGAGTCGCGCCGTCCCTCGGCGCGAGCTCCTTGGCCCGGGCTCCGCGGCGGCTCCGGTCACGGGCCGCCGGTGCCGCTAGTAGAGATAGTCGTCGTCGAGGCGCGGCCGTTTCGGGGCCTTCCGCCGCACCTTGTAGAGGGTGCAGTCGGGGCACCACGACTCGGCGTTGAAACCGCCCTTGCCCGCGTAGGGCAGCACCTCGGGGTTCGAGCAGTACGCCGGCACGCCCTCGCTGACCGACCAGCGGCAGCGCAGAAAGCGGGCCTCGGCCGGCGTCGGCTCCGGCTCGGTGGCGGGCAGGGTGGGGGAGGGAGCTTCCATGGTCAGGTCCGGTGCGGCGCCTCGCGCGGGCCGCCCGCATCGTCAATCGGCGTGCGCGGGCTCCCGCAGCTGGAGATCGATCGAGCTCTGCAGCGCCCTGACCGCCTGCAGCTCGGCTGGCGCGGCCAGGGTCAGCGCGCTGCCGGTGGCGTCGAGCCGGGCCGTCCGCCCCACGCGGTGCACGTAGGTGTCGCGGTTGGGCGGCACCTCGAAGTTCACGACGGTCTGGATGCCGTCGATGTCGAGCCCGCGGGCCGCGACGTCGGTGGCGACGAGCACGCGGTAACGGCCGCTGCGGAACCCGCCCACCGCCGCGAGCCGCAGGGCCTGCGACCGGTCCGCGTGGAGGGCGGTGGCCTTGATGCCGGCGCTCGCCAGCGCGCGCGCCAGCCGCTCCGTCCCGCGCTTGGTGTTGACGAAGACGAGGACCGATCCCGACGACCGGCCCAGGAACGACGTCAGCCAGGCGGTCTTCCGGGCCGCCGGCATCCGTTCGACGGCGTGCGAGATGCCCTCGGCCGGCTTGCCCCGCTGGCCGATCTGGACGTAGGCGGGGTCGTGGGCCAGCTCCTTGAGCGGGTACAGGACCCAGTCGGGGATCGTCGCCGAGAACAGCAGGGTCTGGCGTCCCGACCCCCCTTCCGACCGGGGACCGGGGGGCAGGCCGGCCGCGATGCGGCGGACGTCGGGCCAGAACCCCATGTCGAGCATGCGGTCGGCCTCGTCGAGAATCAGGGTGTCGATGCGCTCGAAGCCGGGGATCCCGCCGCGCATGTGGTCGATGAGGCGCCCCGGGGTCGCGACGACGACGTCGACGCCGGCGGCCAGGGCCTGCGACTGCGGAGACATCGGGGTGCCCCCGAAGACCGCGGCGCTTGTCAGCCCCGTGTGGTAGACGAACCCCTGCAGGTCGTCCTCTATCTGCACCACCAGCTCGCGGGTCGGCCCCAGGACGAGCACGCGGGTCCCCGCCGCGGCGTCGTTCCGCGGCTCCTTGAGCAGGCGGTCGAGCACCGGCAGCAGGTAGGCCGCCGTCTTGCCGCTCCCCGTCTCCGCGCTCGCGATCAGGTCGCGCCCGCCCGCCACGATCGGGAAGACGGCGGACTGGACCGGGGTGGTGTTGGCGAAGCCGCGATCCCGGACGCCCTCCGCGAGGGCCGGGGTCAGATCCAGCTCGTCGAAGGATGTCGGTTCCGCGTCGACCACCGCCGCCGGCAGGGTCAACTCGGCCGACGGGGCCGCGAAGTCCTTCGCCGACGGGGCGGGGCGTCGAGTCGGACGACCCGTGGGGCGGCGCCCGCGCCGCGGTCGTCTCCGTTTGGTAGTTGAATCCAAGATGGTCAGCGAGCCCGGAAGGTGATGATGCCCCGGACCGGATCGTAGGGAGAGACGCCGACGGTCACCCGATCGCCCGGTACGACCTTGATGCGAAACCGCCGCATGCGGCCGCTCAACTGGGCCAGCACCTCATGGCCGGCGTCGCACTGCACCCGGTATAGCCCGCCGCTGTGCACCGCCATGACCGTGCCTTGTACGTCGATGAGGTCGTCCTTTGCCACGCGCCTCCTTGCCGGACCGGCTCCGCCCGTAAACGTAAAGTCTCGCACATCGGCCCGGCGCATGCAAAAGCGGCGGCTCAGAGCGCCTTGACCGCCGCCTCGAGGTCGGCGGCCATCGCGACGTAGTCCGAGCCCGTCAGGCGCCGCGGCGGGCCGAAGCGCACGCCGACCCGGCCCGGGCGCGCCATGCGGAGCCCGCGCCCCAGCACGCGGTCGACCCCCCGCAGCCGCACCGGCACCACCGGCACGTCGAGCCGGGCCGCGAGCATCGTCGCGCCGGGCTGGAAGCGGGCGACGGCGTCGCCGCTCGTCCGCAGCCCCTCGGGGAAGATGATCAGCGAGTTGCCGGCGCTGACGAGCTCGCCGGCATAGCGCAGGGCGTCGCGCGCGCCGGCCTCGCGCTGGGGTAGCGGGAACGCGTTGTAGAAGCCGGTGGCGAGGTAGTAGCTGAGGCTGCTGGTGAACCGTTCGAGCGGGGTATGGCGGCCGGGGTCGAAGTGGCCGGCGAAGAACTCCTTGGACATCGCCGTCACCACGCGGTGGCGCTGCCGCCGCGGCAGCGCGCAGAGGATGACCGAGGGGTCGATGAAGCTCTGGTGGTTGGCGGCGAAGACCACCGGCCCGTCGAGGGCCCGCACGTGCTCGAGCCCCTCGACCCGCAGCCAGGCGAAGAGCCGGGTCATGGGCAGAAGCCACACCGCGAGCGCGGCCCGGCGCAGCTGCCGGACGGGCCACGCTTGGTTCCAGCGCGGGGCGGGGAACGGCGCCGGGGCGGGGCGGGGCGCGCCGGCCGACCCGGTGACGAGGGCCTCGAGGTCGGCGACCGTGGCGGCGCCCGCCACCCCCCGCTCGTCGACCGCGACGTCGAGCTCGCTCTCGAGGGTCATCAGCAGCTCGACGCGCTCGAGCGAGCTGAGTCCCAGCTCGTCGAGGCGGGTGCCGCCGTCCACCGCGCCGCCCGCGATGCGCGCGAGTATCGACGACACCGACCGCTCCCCGCCGGCCGCGGCGGCGGGGGCCGGCGCCCCGCCCTCCTCCGCCCACGTCTTCACGGCGCGCCGCATGAGCTTCCGCGTGCCCTCGGTGCGGGGCAGCCGGCGGCCGGGCCACGCCAGGACGTCGCGGACCTTCTGGTGGTCGGCGAGCCCGCGGTTGGCGGCGCGCGCGACCTCGCCCGGCGGCGTGTCGGGGGCGAGCACGGCGACGGCGTACACGCGCTCGCTGCCGTCGCGGGTCAGGCCGACGACGGCCGACTCCTCGACCCCGGGGACGGCGTCGACGACCCGTTCGACGTCCTCGGGGAAGACGTTGAGCCCCTCGGCGGTGACGATCATCTCCTTCTTGCGGCCGTGCACCTGCAGGCGGCCGGTGTCGTCGAGGGCGCCGAGGTCGCCGGTGTGGAACCAGCCGTCCTCGAACGCCGCGTCGTCGTCGGCCGTCGCCCCGAAGTAGCCGGTGGTGACGTTGTCGCCCTTCACGAGGATCTCGCCGTCGTCGGCAATCCTGACCTGCATGCCCGCGATGGGCTTCCCGACCGAGCCGCGGCGGGTCCGGAACGGGTGGTTCAGGGTGACGATGGGCGCGGTCTCGGTCAGCCCGTAGCCCTGCACGACGAGGAAGCCGAGCCGCTGCCAGAACGCCTCGAGGTCGGGGTCGAGGGGCGCGGCGCCGACGATGAAGCACCAGAACTTCAGCCCGAACAGCCGGTGCACCCGCCGGTAGCGCCACCAGCGGTGGGCCACCCCCAGCCCCTCGGCCGGCGGCTCCGCCGTCTCCGGGGCGGCCTGCCTCACGTGGTCCCTCAGCACGTCGAGGATCTTCGGCACGCAGACGAGGACCGAGATGCGCCGGGTGCGAACCTGCCGCACGATGGCCTGCGGGCTGTAGCCCTTCATGAACACGCACGTGCCCGGCAGCATCGGGGGGATGAACGTGGCCAGGGCCTGGCCGAACATGTGGCTCAGGGGTAGGAGGTCGAGGAACCGCAGGGGCCGGAACGGGCGCGCGTAGCGGCGGTACCTGAGCACCTCGCGCTCGACCGGGACGATGTTGGCGAGCACGTTCCGGTGGGTGATGACGACCCCCTTGGGCTCGGACGTCGCGCCGGACGTGAACACGATCTCGGCCGTCTCGCCGGGGGCGGGGGCGTGGGGCGCGGGAGGCGGCTCGCCGCCGTCCGCCGCGGGGGCGCGCAGCTCGGCGAACCGCCAGGTCTCGACCGCGTCGAGCCCCGCCGGCGCCACGTCGTCGCCCACCAGCAGGAGCCGGGCGTCGACCCGCCGGGCGATGCTCTCGAGGAACGCCGGCGAGGCCCGGTAGTCGATGGGCACCACCACCGCGCCCCGCAGCAGGCACCCCCAGAAGGCGACGATCCACTCGGGGCGGTTCTCGCCCCAGAACAGCACCGCGTCCCCGGCCCCGACGCCGGCCCCCGCGAGGCGGGCCGCGAACGCCGTCGAGGCCCGCCGCACCTCGTCGTAGCTGTGCCGCCGCACCCTGTAGCCGTCGTCGTGGACGAGGAACTCGGTGTCCCCGCGCACGCGTTCGTCGAAGTAGTCGAGCAGGGTGTCCCGTCTCATGCGCGCATTATGGTCGAATCCGGCGGGCCGTCCGGGCCGGCGCGGTCAGCGGACGGAGACGCCGATGTTCGCCGCCATCAGGGTCTGGCGCGGCGATCCGGGCTGCTCCCCGAGCTGCTCGATGGGGCTGATGGCGAAGAACCGCAGATCGAGAGACAGGGCCACGTTGGGGGTGAGGAACCACCTCGCGCCCCCGCCGTAGTTGAGGGTGCGGGTACGCCGTTGGACCGGGGTGGACTGCTGCTGCGGGTACACGTTCAACCGCGAGGTGCCGAGGCCGCCGCCCACGTAGCTCCAGCCGTTGCGGTGCCCGAAGTTGAACGTGATTTGAGGCGAGATCGCGGTGAACCGCGAGGTGACGGGAACGCCCTCGATGAACGGCTCCATCTCCTCCTCGTCCTCGTCCGGCGTGGGTTGCGGCGGGAACCGCGGGAATCCGGGCACGGGGTCTTCCTCCATCGGCTCCACCACCGGCTGGTGCGCCGCGGTGGACAGGATCGAGCCGCCGATGCCGAAGGTGACGGGACCCAGGCGGAGGAAGTAGAAGTGCCCGCCGAGGTCGATCGCGATGCCGCGGGGGGGGAGCTGATTCGGCCGCAGCCGCCGCACGCGGGCCAGCTCCTCGTTCTGCCCGAGGTTGACCGAGGCGCCGCGGAGGTCGATGACGTACCGGCCGATGGGGTCGTCGTCCTGCGCGGCCACGCCGGAGGCGGTCGTCGCGAGCAGGAACGCGACCCGCAACGCGGTCCGCACGTGGGCGCTCGACATCCTCTGTCCAGTATAACGGGGCACCAGCCGGTGCAGTCGAGCCCGTGAGCAGGATCCCGGTCGCCTCCTCCAGTCGCGGTTTGGGGACGCCGTCCGGCGGCGAGTCGGGCACGGGCCCTGGAATCGTCCGTTCTTCGGGGGCCCGGGGCTCGTCCGCCTGTGCGGCACGATTCGGTATCCGGGGACGGTGTAAGCTGCGACCTGAAGTCCACCTGAACGCGGGTGCGGGATACCCGCACGCACGGTTTCGAACGGGTCCTGCTTTTCCGTCGGTCGGTTCCGCCGATCGAGGTCATTGGATCTGCCCATGCCCAGCGACGTTCCCGTGAGCGCCATCGAGGAGGCCGCGCGGCGCATCGAGGGCGCCGTCCGCCGCACCCCGCTGCTGCGGCTGCCGCTCGAAGGGGGGCCGCCGGTCTACGCCAAGTGCGAGAGCCTGCAGGCGGCCGGCGCCTTCAAGATCCGCGGCGCCACCAACTTCATCGCGCAGCTAGACCCCGACGCGCGCCGGCACGGCGTCATCACCTACTCGTCGGGCAACCACGCCCAGGCGGTGGCGATGGCCGCCCGCCGGGTCGGCGTGCCCGCGGTGGTCGTCATGCCCACGACCGCCCCCGCCGTCAAGGTCGAGGGGGCGCGGGCCCTCGGGGCCGAGATTCTCTTCGAGGGGACGACGTCGATCGAGCGGAAGCGGCGCGCCGAGGCGGTGGCCGGGGACCGGGACCTGCAGATGGTGCCGCCCTTCGACCACCCCTGGATCATCGCCGGCCAGGGCACGGTGGGCCTGGAGATCCTGGCGGACTGCCCGGACGTCGGGCGCGTTCTCGTGCCGGTAGGCGGCGGCGGGCTCGTGGCCGGCGTCGCGGCCGCCGTCAAGCAGCGGCGTCCCGGGGTGCGGCTGGTCGGGGTCGAGCCGACCGGCGCGGCCAAGATGACGGCGTCGCTGGCGGCGGGCCGGCCCGTCTCGCTCGACCGGGTGGCGAGCCTCGCCGACGGGCTGCTGCCGGTGCGGCCCGGGGACCTGACCTTCCACCACGTCCGTCGCTTCGTGGACGAGGTCGTCACCGTCGACGACGATCCGATCGCCGACGCGGTGCTCTGGCTGTTCCGCCGGGCCAAGCTCGTCGTGGAGACCAGCGGCGCCGCGGCCCTGGCCGCCCTGATGAGCGGGTCCGTCCCGCCGGCTGACGACAGCACCACCGTCGTCGTGCTGAGCGGCGGCAACCTCGGTCTGGACACCCTGGCTGAACTCGCCGCCCGCCCCTCGGCAGGGAACGGGCGACGGGAGCCGGAATCCGCCCCGTAGACCGTCGGGCCGCGGTGCGGTCCCGCCCGCGTGTCTCGCGCCGCCGAAGAGCCGGTCCGGGCGCCTGAGCCGCGCGCGTCGGCAGCGTCGCGAGGCTCGGCGGCCGGCCCTTCGCAGATTCAGAAGCCCACGCGGACGCCCGCGAAGGCGCTGCGCGGCTGGCCCGGCCCGATGAAGCGCGGGTCGCTGGCGTCGGGCACCTCGTGGAGGAACACCTCCAGCTCGGCGAGGATGCCGGCCGTCGCGTACCGCGCGTCGAGCAGGTTCTCGACCCGCACGAACAGCTCGACGCCCTGGTCCAGGCGGTACGTCGAGCGCAGGTTCACCACCCCGTAGCCGTCGAGCCGGACCTGGTCGTTGCCCTCGTCGCCGACGAACACCCGGTCAGACGCCACCACCGTCTCGATGGCGGCGTCCCACGCGTCGGTCAGCGCCTGCCGGATGCCCGCCTTGAAGCTGTGGCGCGGGAGGCCGGGCAGCCGGTCGCCCGGCTCGACGGCGACGCCCTCGTCGGTGGCGGCGTCGTTGACCTCGTCGTCGCCCGGCAGCAGGAGCGGCGACTGGAAGGTCGCGTCGAGCAGCCCGTAGCCGACGTACCAGCCCGTCCGGGCGTGGGTGCCGCTCAGCTCGAGGTCTAGCCCCGCGCGCCGGGTGTCGCCGGCGTTCTGGAAGTAGCCGGTCCCGATGAGCTCGGGCGAGGCGATGAACAGGATGTCGTCGGCGATGCCGGTCCGATACGCCGTCACCGACCAGTCGCCCTCGGCCCACCGGCCCCGGAGCCCGCCCTCGACGGAGCGCGCGACCGCCTGCTCGAGGGGCGGGTCGGAGATGAAGGCGTTCGGCACCCGGCACGGCTCGGCGGGGTCGGCGCAGCTCAGCTCGGCCGCGGTCGGGGCGCGGTTCGACTCGGAGTACCGCGCGAAGATCGACGCCCCGCCGCCGGCCTGGAAGACGGCGCCGACGGCGGGGTTGAAGCGCGCGAACGCGTGCGCGCCGTCGAGCGACGTCCCGAGACGGTCGGCGATGTCGATGTTCGCCCGGTTGTAGCGTCCCGACACGGTCAGGTGGACGCGATCCGTCGCCGACAGCGTGTTGCTGAGGTACAGCCCCACGGCCCGGTTGCCGGTGTCGATGGCGGTGTTGAAGAGGTCGTCGCCGCCGAGGCCGTAGAGGCTGGCCAGGAGCCCCGAGCCGTCGACGCCGCGCTCGGGGGTCAGGCTGCCCACCTCGCTGCTCGTCGTGAAGTCGACGTCCGCCAGGTCGGCCGACGCGCCCATCACGAACACGTTGTCGCGGCCGCCCACCTCGGCCGCGGCGGTCGCCTGCACGGTGGCGCCGTAGCCCGTCGCCAGGGTCCTCGAGCGGTTGTAGGCGCCGTCGCCGGCCGCGTCCATGAGGGTGATGAAGCGTCCCGACACCGCGTCGACGAGGGGCGTCGCTTCCTCCTCCTCGTCGTCGTCGCCGTCATCGTCATCGTCGCCGTCGTCGTCATCGTCGCCGTCGTCGTGGTCATCGTCGCCGTCGTCGTCGTCCCCGTTGTCGTCGTCGTCCCCGTTGTCGTCGTGGTCGTGGTCGTCGTGGTCGTCGTCCCCGTTGTCGTCGTCGTCATCGTCGTCGCCGAAACAGAGCGTCTGCGCCGGGGCCCCCTCCGGCAGGGCGTCGTCCTCGCACACCCCGAACTCCGCCTCGTCGCCGTTCAGGGTGCGGCGGTCGAGGTCGCGGTAGTAGCCGGTCACCTGCACCGACCAGGTGTCGGACGCCGCGACGCTGGCGCGGCCCTGGACGAACGCCAGCCGGTTGTCGGTCCGGTCGGGGAAGGTGAACACCGCGGACGGATCGACGTCGAGCAGCTCCACCGGGGCGGCGGCGTTCCCGGTCAGGCTGGTGTCCGCGTAGGTGAAGCTGAGGCCGGCGTCCACCCCCCCGTCCCGGTAGCCGACGTCGGCGAAGGCCTGCGTGACCTCGGACGGCGAGGCGACGCGCCATCCCTCTTCCGAGAAGTGCGTCGCCCCCGTGTAGAAGGCCCAGGCCCCGCGGTTGGCGCCGTACTCGGCGGTGGCGGTGTAGCGCCCGAACGAGCCGCCGGAGATCTCGCCGCGGAATCCCGCGTTGTCGAACCCGTTCTTGAGATCGAGGGCGAGGGCGCCGCCGAGCGCGTTCAGCCCGTAGGTGGGGTCGGCGCCGGCGCTGAGCTGCACCCGGTCGATCGCGAACTGCGGGAACAGGTCGAACTGCACGGTGTCGCCGAACGGCTCGTTGATGCGCACCCCGTTCTGGTACACCGCGATGCCCTGCGGCAGCCCCAGGAGCGGCGAGGCGGTGAAGCCGCGGAAGCGCAGGTTCGGCTGGAAGAGGTTGGTGGTGGCGCCCTCCAGGGTCACCGAGCCGAGGCGCTCGTTGAGGGCGTCGGCCATCGAGGCCGCCCCGCGGGCGGCGAGATCGTCGCCGTCGATCACCGACACGGCCGCGGGCACGCGCTCGCGGGGAATCCGGGAGCCGGGAAGGGGGGTGACCCCCACCACGTCGACCTCCTCCGCGATGGCCGCGAGCGTGAGCGTCACGTCGAGGGTCAGCGGGCTCCCCGCCGTCAGCCGAACCTCTTCCTGCCGCGGGTCGAACCCGCCGAGCGTGAAGGTGACCGCGTGGATGCCCGGCGGCAGCGTCAGCGAGTACCGACCGGCGTCGTCGGTGGCGGCACTGACCGGCGCGGCCAGCCCGGCCGACACGGCGGTGACGACCACCCCGGGGAGGACCGCGCCCTGCGGGTCGGTGACCCGCCCGGCGAGCTCCGTGGTCTGGGCCGAGACGGCCGGCGGGCCCGCGAGGCCGAGGAGCAGGACGCCGCCGAGGAATCGGACGAGGGCCGCGTGTCGGCCATGCGAGGGAGTGACGGCGAGATCGGACTCGAAAGCGTTGGATCGATGCATACAAGTACATTCCCCGCCGTCGCGATCCGTTCAGGGAAACTCGCACCCGCCGGGGTGCGGCTCGGGACGCTCGCCGGCAGCGGCGGCGGGGCGCCGCGGGTATAGACTGTCCCCAGACGGAATGGCGCCTTCCATCCAGGATCCGGCCCTCGAGGTGGCGATCGGGCTCGACGAGGCCGTCGCCCCTCCTGCCGCGGCCGAGGCGAACGAGGCGGTGCTGCGGCTCTTCGACGTGCACCGCGACGGCGTGCACCGCTACGTGCGGGCCCTCGGCATCGCCGACCGGGACGCGGAGGACGTGGTGCAGGATGTCTTCCTGGCCCTGTTCCACCACGTGGCCCGCGGCCGGCCCCGCACCAATCTCCGGGGCTGGATCTTCCGCGTGGGCCACAACCTGGCCCTCCGGCACCTGAAGCGCGAGGCGCGGCGCCGCCGGGTCGGCGCCGATCTCGTGTCCGGCTGGACCGCGGCGGCGCCCAGTCCCGAGGACCGCTATGCGAGCCGCCAGAGACAGGGGCGGCTGGCCGCGGCGGTGAACGCGCTGCCGGCCCGCGAGCGGCGTTGTCTCCAGCTTCGCGCGGAAGGACTGCGGTACCGCGAGATCGCCCGCGTGCTCGGGCTGTCGCTCGGCACGGTGGCGAACGCCCTGGCCCGGGCGCTCGCGCGGCTGCGACGGGCCGACGAGAGGTAGCACCATGAGGCGCACGACGAGACACGTCTCCGACGGCGATCTGCTGCTCCTGGACGAGGACGGGGCGCTTTCCGCCCGCCGACGATCGGCGGTGGGCCGGCACGTCGCGGCCTGCCCGCGGTGCGCGGCGCGCCGGGCCGAGCTCGGCGCGGCGCTGGCCGAGGCCGCCGCCGTCTGCCGCGAGACGCCGGCCGGGGCGTCGCCGCCGCACGTCGCCCGAGCCCGGCTTCGGGCGGCGATCGAGGCGCCGCCGAGCGGGTCTTTCGCGGAACGGCCGTCGACGGGGTGGCCGCTCGGCGGGTGGTCGCCTGGTGGATGGTCGCTCGGTGGATGGTCGCTCGGTGGCCGGCCGTCGCGGCTGGCCGCCGCGGCCGTCGGCGTCGTGGCGGCCTTCGCGGTGTTGTCGTGGCCGGGCGCCGACGGGCCGGGCGCTCCCGACCCCCCGGCATTCGGGGCGCCGGGACCGGGAGGCGAGCCGGCCCCCGCGTCGTCCGGCCTCGAGCGTCCGAGGCAGGACCTGACCCCCGGCAGGGTCCTCCCGGTCGGGGTCGACGAGATCTGCGGCGGCGGCGTCACCGGCCTGCCCCCCGTCGCGGCCCAGGTGCCGCGCCAGGTGTTCGAGGCGTACGGCGTCGACTACCGGCGGGCGGCCGAGTACGAGCTCGACTTCCTCATCACCCCCGAGCTCGGGGGCGCGCCCGACCCCCGCAACCTGTGGCCCCAGCCGTACCGGGCCGGCGTCTGGAACGCCTACGTCAAGGACGAGCTCGAGCGCGAGCTCCAGGACCTCGTCTGCCGGGGCTCGCTCGATCTCGCCACCGCCCAGGAGGAGCTCGCCAACGACTGGATCGCCGCCTACAAGCGCCGGTTCAACACCGACCGCCCCCTGCGCGACTACGGCCGCTTCCCGCTCACGCCGGCCGACGTCGATGCGTGGCGATCCGAGCTCGCCGAACGGCGCCTCCTTCCGGCGGGCGGGCCGCTCGCCTTTGCCCGGGCGGGCGCCGCGGCGACGGCCCACGCGCCCGCCGCCGGTCGCCGGCTCGCGGCGGCCGGTGGATGACCGAGACGCCTCGGCGATTCGGGTCCGGGTGACTTTTGGACATTGGCGCCCAACGCTCGCGGCGGTGGATGACCGAGACGCCTCGGCGATTCGAGTCTCGCGCGGCTCGCGGGGGTCGGCTCCCGCTCAGCTCTGTCCGGTTGCCGCTTTTGGCGCCAGCCAGGACCCTTCCGACAAGACGGTTGCCACCGGTCGCCATCACACCGGCGTCCAATCGATCCCGAGCCGCGCCCCGTGTACGATCGGCGGCACAACCGGGCGTCGAGGCTCGGCGCGACGACCGACGGCAAGAAACCCGATGACGACGAGCAACGCCGACCTCAACTGGGTCGCCAACTACATCTGGGGCATCGCCGACGACGTCCTGCGCGATCTGTACGTCCGCGGCAAGTACCGCGACGTCATCCTCCCGATGACCGTGCTGCGCCGGCTCGACGCGGTGCTCGAGGACACCAAGCAGGCGGTGCTCGACATGAAGGCTCTGCTCGACAAGGCCGGGGTGGTCGAGCAGAAGAACGCCCTGCGGGCGGCGGCGGGACAGGCGTTCTACAACACCTCGAAGTTCACGCTGCGCGACCTCCGCGCCCGCGCCAGCCGGCAGCGGCTCGAGGCCGACTTCCGCGCCTACCTCGACGGGTTCTCGCCCAACGTGCAGGACATTCTCGAGAGCTTCGAGTTCCGCAACCAGATTCCGCGGCTCTCGAAGGCCGACGCCCTCGGCACGCTCATCGAGAAGCTCACCTCGCCGGACGTCAACCTCGGCCCCGCCCCGGTGAAGAACGACGACGGCTCGGTCCGGCATCCCGGCCTCGACAACCACGGCATGGGCTCGATCTTCGAGGAGCTGGTGCGGCGGTTCAACGAGGAGAACAACGAGGAGGCGGGCGAGCACTGGACGCCGCGCGACGCGGTGCGGCTGATGGCGAAGCTCGTCTTCCTGCCCGTCGCCGACGAGATCCGTTCCGGCACCTACCTGCTCTACGACGGCGCCTGCGGCACCGGCGGCATGCTGACGGTGGCCGAGGAGACGCTGCAGCAGCTCGCGGCCGAGCATGGCAAGGACGTCTCCACGCACCTCTTCGGCCAGGAGATCAACGCCGAGACGTACGCCATCTGCAAGGCCGACCTGCTGCTGAAGGGCGAGGGCGAGGCGGCCGACAACATCGTCGGCGGCCCCGAGCACTCCACCCTCGCCAACGACGCCTTCCCCTCGCGCGAGTTCGACTTCATGCTCTCGAACCCGCCCTACGGCAAGAGCTGGAAGACCGACCTCGAGCGGATGGGCGGCAAGAAGGGCATGCGCGCCCCCGCTTCGCCATCGAGCACGACGGCGACCCCGAGTACTCGCTGGTTACGCGCTCCAGCGACGGCCAGATGCTGTTTCTCGCCAACAAGCTCTCGAAGATGAAGCGCGACACGCCGCTCGGCAGCCGCATCGCCGAGGTCCACAACGGCAGCTCGCTGTTCACCGGCGACGCCGGCCAGGGCGAGAGCAACATCCGCCGCTTGATCATCGAGAACGACTGGCTGGAGGCGATCGTCGCCCTCCCGCTCAACATGTTCTACAACACCGGCATCGCCACCTACGTCTGGGTGCTCACCAACCGCAAGCCCGAGCACCGCCGCGGCAAGGTACAGTTGATCGACGCCACGAAGTGGTACCGGCCGCTCCGCAAGAACCTGGGCAAGAAGAACTGCGAGCTCGGCGACGAGGACATCGCCCGCATCTGCGAAACGTTCCTCTCCTTCGAGGAGACCGAGCAGAGCCGCATCTTGGACAACGCCGCCTTCGGCTACTGGAAGGTGACGGTCGAGCGGCCCCTGCGCATCGCGGGCGCCGACCCGAACCGGGTCTACCGGGCGGCGGAGATCAAGGAGCTGAAGGAGAACGGCAAGCGGAGCGAGGACGCGCCGCCGATCATCCGGAAGATTCACCAGCGTGGTACGGAGGCCGACCCGCTGCGCGGCCGGTTTGCGGCCACCGTCGACGGTCGGGCGGCCGTCGTGGAGCACGAGCCGGACGCCGAGCTGCGCGACACCGAGCAGATCCCGCTGCAGGAGGAGCGCGGCATCGAGGCGTTCCTGCGGCGCGAGGTGCTGCCGTACGCCGCCGCCGCCTGGTACCGGCCCGACGGCGTGAAGATCGGCTACGATCAGCTTCACGCGCTACTTCTACAAGCCGAAGCCGATGCGCGCGCTGGCGGAGATCCGGGCCGACATCCTGGCCCTGGAGAGCGAAAACGAGGGGCTGCTCGACGACCTTCTGGCTCGGGAACCACGGGCGGCGTACGGGAAACTCCGCGTCTACGCCGACACCTCCGTGATCGGCGGCTGCGAGGACGACGAGTTTCGGGAACCTTCGCGCCGGCTGTTCGCCGATTTTCGCGAGGGCCGCGCGGCTCTGGTGGTCTCGGAGCTGACACAGCGCGAGCTGGCGCGTGCGCCGCGTCAGGTGCAGGACGTTCTGCGAGACATTTCGGCCGACGACACCGAGACACTCCGAATCTCGGCCGAAGCGAAAGAGCTGGCCGATGCGTATCTGGCGGCGGGAGCACTCAACCCCCTGCACCGCTCCGATGCACTCCACATCGCCTTGGCGACGCTGGCCGGCGTGGATGTTCTGGCGAGCTGGAACTTCAAGCACATGGTGAACTGGCGGCGGATTTCGGTGTACAACGAAGTGAACCGTCGCCTGGGCTACCCGGCTCTCGACATCAGGACGCCGGAGGAACTGACCGATGAAGACTGAAGCCCCCACGAAGGAATTCGACTGCGTCCGCTTCATGCGCGAAGCCCGTGCGCAGATCGATGAGGAAATCAAGGACCTGTCCTGGCCGGAGCTGAGACAGTGGCTCGACTCCCAGCGGCCGACGGATCCCCACCTGGCGGCGCTGTGGGACGAGGCCAAGCCTCCCGCGGGCCGAAAGGCCGCTCGTTCCAGGAGCTGACCGTTGACGCCACTCCGGAGTAGAGCGCGTCGTGACGGGGACCATCCAGCAAGAACTCCGGCTCGAGGCGATCCGGCCCTGACGCGACGAAGAACAGTACAACGGGAGCGGGCAGTGACTGAGCCAGGGCAGCCAATGACGGTGACGCTGACGGCAGGAGACGAGCAGCATCGGGTGACCGTGCCACGGCATCGCGACGTGCGGATCGGCACCCCTGTACGCGATCGTCACCCATGTGGCTACGTTCCTCGGCCTCCCCAATCAGGCTGTACGCGACACCCTCTTCGGTTGAAGTGATGGCCGCCGAACTCAAGCCGTATGATGCGTACAAGGACTCCGGCGTGGAGTGGCTGGGAGCGGTACCGATGCACTGGGAGGTGCGGAAGCTGCGGCACACGCTTCGACTCGTGGCCGAGCGCAATCGCCCGGACCTGCCATTGCTGTCGGTAGTGCGGGAAGAAGGGGTAATCGTTAGGGAGATCTCGGATCCTGAGGAAAACCACAATTTCATTCCGGATGACTTGACGAACTACAAAGTTGTCCACCGACGACAGTTCGCGCTGAACAAAATGAAGGCATGGCAGGGTTCCTACGGAGTCTCGAGCTTTCTTGGGATCGTTAGTCCTGCCTACTTTGTATTCAACATCAAGGGAGGCCTAGCCGCGAGCTACTTCAACAGGGCGATCCGATCCACCGCGTACGTCCCTTACTTCGCGCAAGCATCCGACGGCGTTCGCATCGGCCAATGGGACCTATCCCTTCCCCGCATGTGGGAGATACCCTTCGTCGTACCACCGCGACTCGAACAAGCCGCCATCGCCCGCTTCCTCGACCACGCCGACCGGCGCATCCGGCGCTACATCCTTGCCAAGGAAAGGTTGATCGCGCTCCTGGAGGAGCAGAAGCAAGCGGTCATTCACGAGGCCATCACGGCGATGGAAGGGGCTCGAGATGAGATCGGGCTTCGTTGCGGTTGGATTCCCGTTCAGAGCGAGGGATTCACGATAATGACACGCGACTTCTCCGCTTGGACGAACACGATGGGGTGACGTGGTACGATGGCCGGTAGGCGTCAAGCGGGTGACATCGTGATGGGGATGGATCGAATTGTCGGAGATGGGATTCGTGTGGCTGTGCTACGGGGTCGCACGTCTTCGCCCGGGTAGAGGGCTATTGAGGGATTTTGCGCGCGCTTTCCCAGCGAGCGCGGATGAGATCGTCACGGGTTGAGGCTCGACGGGTGGCTTCGTGAGGCTGCTGCGCGACTTCCAGACCTGGATCTGCTTGCCCACTAAAGAGGATTCGGATGACGACGTCAATTGATGACGGTTGGCGACGTTCGTCGGGCGCGTAGGGGCTTGCGACAGCTCGGGCCGAGGCCAAGCGATGACGAGGCAGCTCGGTGCCGGGAGACGCCGACACGGCACGGAGGAATCGGTAAGTTGGTTGGAGATGGGCGTAATGGGATGCGGCATTGAGGGCAACGGTGGCGGTGATTTGGGGGGTGACGAAATGGCGGATTGGGGGTCGTGTCCAGCTGTCGAGAGCGTACCCGGAAGGCTGAGTGGCGCCTGGGTCTTTAAGGGCACGAGAGTATCGGTGTCCAGCCTGTTCGCGAATCTGGCGGAGGGCGCCACCGTAGAGGAGTTTCTGGATTGGTTTCCCGGGGTGGAGGCATGGCAGGTCAAGGCGGTGCTGGAGCACGAAGTCGAGCATCTGGACTCCAGAGTCAGGCATGCGGATTCTGCTTGACCACGGGACGCCGAGGCCGCTTCGGGGCCATCTTCCGGAGCACGTTGTTGATACGGCAGCCGAGAGGGGCTGGTCGCGGCTCGGCAATGGGGAGCTGCTCGCCGAGGCCGAACGGGCGGCGTACGACGTGTTGATCACGACCGACCAGAGTATGCGGTACCAGCAGAACCTGGCGGCTCTACGGCTGGCGATAGTGGTTCTGCGCTCGAACCGGTGGCCCAGGATTCGGCCGAGGGTCGAAGCGATTCGAGAGGTGCTCGAACAGATCGGCAGTGGAGAACTGCGGGAAGTGGGGCTCTGACAAGGGGATGGAGGGAATGTCGACCGACACCTCGGAGCGCGGCCTCGAACGGCTTATCTGCACGGCGCTCGCCGGCCATCCCTGCGAGCCGCCGAAGGCGGGCAGGGTCGCGGAGACCCGTCCGGGCTACGGCGGCGTCGGCTGGAGTTGCGCCAGTGCCTGCGACTACGACCGGGAGTTCTGCGTCGATCGTGTCCAGCTCGGGGCGTTCCTGTATGCCGCCCAGCCGGACGCCGCGGGCGCGCTGGCGCTGCACGAGGACGGTCCCGCGCGGCGGCAGTTCCTGCTCCGGTTCCAGCGCGAGATGGCGAAGCGCGGCACCATCGCACGTACGGCGCCACGGCGTCAAGCACGGCACGCACAGCGTGGAGCTGCTCTACGGTACGCCGTCGGCCGGGAACCGGCAGCAGCAACGGTCTGCGGTCTTCACCCTCAAGCTGAAGAGCAGCCTGACCAAGCAGACGCTGGACGCGGTCGGGCCTTACCGGCGGGACCGCAACCCGCGCGAGAAACTGTTCAAGCTGGGTCGCTCTCGTGGAACGTGGAGCACGGGAGTGCAAGACGGGGTGTAGAGTTGTGATACGCTGAAACTGTGAGACTGTGAGATGAGGAACATTACGGTATCGGTTGACGACGATACGTATCGGCTTTCCCGGATCCGGGCGGCGGAGCGGGACACGTCTGTGTCGGCCCTGGTGCGTGGCTTCCTGGAACGGCTGGTTCGGGAGGGAGCCGACGACGGCGGTGGGCATGGGGCGGGCATGGAGACGGAAGCGGAACGCCGGGAGCGGCTGCTGGACGAGGTCTTCGAGGACATCTGCGCGACCCGGAGCGGTTTCAGGGCGGCTGACAACGTGAGTCGGGAGGCACTGTACGACCGGAATGCGATTCGTTGACACCAACGTGCTGATCTATGCGGTCAGTCCGTCAGCCGGGGAGGCGGGGAAGCGCCGCCGTGCGCGGGAGCTGCTGCGGGGCGGCGGCTTGGCGGTATCCGTCCAGGTGCTGCAGGAGTTCTACTCGCAGACCACGCGCCCCAACCGGGCGGTGCCGTTGACCCATTCGCAGGCGATGAAGTTCCTCGACTCCATTCGCGAGTTTCCCGTTCAGGACGTCACCTTGGGCGTCTTTCGGGCCGGCGTTGGGAACAGTCGGCGCTTCAAGGTGTCGTACTGGGATGGGGCGATTCTCGCCGCTG
Source organism: Vicinamibacterales bacterium (assembly GCA_965207675.1). GTDB lineage: Bacteria > Acidobacteriota > Vicinamibacteria > Vicinamibacterales > UBA8438 > JAJEEA01. The sequence continues at coordinate 477,272 of CBDBMY010000006.1, read as the reverse complement.
CGCTGGCCTGCGGCTGCGACGTCGTATACACCGAGGATCTGAACGACGGCCAGGACTACGGCGGCGTGCGCGCGATCAACCCGTTCCGCGAACACGGGAGGCGGACATAGCCACCGACACCTCGGAGCGCGGGCTGGAACGCCTGATCTGCACGGCGCTCGCCGGCCATCCCTGCGATCCGCCGAAGGAGGGCAGAGTCGCGGAGGCGCGTTCGGGCTACGGCGGCGTCGGCTGGAGCTGCACCAGTTCCCACGACTACGACCGGGAGTTCTGCGTCGATCGGGTCCAGCTCGCGGCCTTCCTGCATGCCACCCAGCCGGACGCCGCCGCCGCGCTGGCGCTGCACGAGGACGGCCCGGTGCGGCGGAAGTTCCTGGCCCGGCTGCATGGCGAGATCTCCAAGCGCGGCGCCATCGACGTGCTGCGCCACGGCGTCAGGCACGGCGCGCACGGCCTGGAGCTGTTCTACGGTACGCCGTCGGCCGGGAACCCGCAGGCGCAGGAGCGCTTCGAGCAGAACCGCTTCACCGTCGTCCGGCAGCTTCGCTACAGCCGCGACGACACCCAGCGGGCGCTCGACATCGGCCTGTTCATCAACGGCCTGCCGGTCTTCACCTTCGAGCTGAAGAACAGCCTGACCAAGCAGACGGTGGACGACGCGGTCGAGCAATACCGCAGGGATCGCAACCCGCGCGAGAAGCTGTTCGAGCTCGGCCGCTGCGTGGCTCACTTCGCGGTGGACGAGAGCGAGGTGCGCTTCTGCACGCACCTCAGGGGGAAGGCGTCGTGGTTCCTGCCGTTCAACCGGGGCTGGAACGACGGCGCCGGCAATCCGCCCAACCCGAACGGCATCAAGACCGACTACCTGTGGCGCGAGGTGCTGGCCCGCGAGAGCCTGACGAACGTCCTGGAGAACTACGCCCAGGTGGTGGAGGCGAGGGACGAGAAGAGCGGCCGGAAGAAGCGCGCGCAGGTCTGGCCCCGTTACCATCAGCTCGACGTCGTGCGCCGGCTGCTCGCCGACGCCGCGGCCCACGGCGTGGGCCGGCGCTACCTGATCCAGCACTCGGCGGGCAGCGGCAAGAGCAACTCCATCGCCTGGCTGGCCCAACAGCTCATCGGGCTCGAGCGGGACGACGCCCCGGTCTTCGACTCGATCGTCGTCGTCACCGACCGGCTCATCCTCGACCGGCAGATCCGCGACACCATCAGGCAGTACGCGCAGGTCGGCGCGACGGTGGGCCACGCGGAGCGTTCCGACGACCTGCGGAGGTTCATCGCGTCCGGCAAGAAGATCATCATCTCGACCGTCCAGAAGTTCCCGCAGATCCTCGACGAGATCGGCAACGAGCAGCGCAGCCGGCGCTTCGCCATCATCATCGACGAGGCCCACTCCAGCCAGGGCGGCCGCACGTCGGCGTCCATGTCGGCCGCGCTCGGACGGGCGGGCGAGGAAGGCGGGGATGAGACCTTCGAGGACAAGATCAACCGCGTGATGGAGTCGCGCAGGCTGCTGCCCAACGCCAGCTACTTCGCGTTCACCGCCACCCCGAAGAACAAGACGCTCGAGATCTTCGGCGCCCCCGAGCCGCAGCCCGACGGCGCCGTGCGCCACCGCGCCTTCCACAGCTACACCATGAAGCAGGCGATCCAGGAGGGCTTCATTCTGGACGTGCTGGCCCACTACACGCCGGTGGCCAGCTACTACCGGCTCGCCAAGACGGTGGAGGACGACCCGGAGTTCGACGTCAGGAAGGCGCAGAAGAAGCTGCGGCGGTTCGTCGAGGGTCACGACCACGCCATCCGCCTCAAGGCCGAGATCATGGTCGACCACTTCCACGAGCAGGTCGTCGCCAAGAACAAGGTCGGCGGCTCGGCGCGGGCGATGGTGGTCACCAACGGCATCGAGCGGGCGATCCAGTACTTCCACGCCATCCGCGACTACCTGCAGCAGCGCAAGAGCCCGTACCGGGCCATCGTCGCCTTCTCCGGCGAGCCCGAGTACGGCGGCCGGAAGGTGACCGAGGCGTCCCTGAACGGCTTCCCGTCCGGCCAGATCGCCCAGAAGATCCAGGAGGAGCCGTACCGCTTCCTCGTCTGTGCCGACAAGTTCCAGACCGGCTACGACGAACCGCTGCTGCACACGATGTACGTCGACAAGACGCTGTCCGGCATCAAGGCGGTGCAGACGCTGTCCCGCCTCAACCGGGCGCACCCGAAGAAGCACGACGTCTTCGTGCTCGACTTCCTGAACGATGCCGACACCATCAGCGACGCCTTCGCCGACTTCTACCGCGCGACGATCCTGGCCGGCGAGACCGATCCCGACAAGCTGCACGACCTGCAGGCGGATCTGGACGCCGCGCAGGTCTACTCGCCCGGGCAGGTCGACGACCTCGTCCGCCGCTACCTCGACGGGGCCGAGCGCGACGACCTCGATCCGATCCTCGACGCCTGCGTGGCGGTATACGTGCACGAGCTCGACGAGGACGCGCAGGTCGACTTCAAGGGCAAGGCCAAGGCCTTCGTGCGGACCTACGGCTTCCTGTCCTGCGTGCTGCCCTACACGAACGCCGAGTGGGAGAAGCGCTCGATCTTCCTGAACTTCCTGATCTCCAGGCTCCCGGCCCCCGACGACGAGGACCTGTCCAAGGGCATCCTCGACGCCATCGACATGGACAGCTACCGCGTCGAGAAACGGGCGGTGCAGAAGATCCTGCTGCCCGACGACGACGCCGAGATCGAGCCCGTGCCGGCCAGCGGCGGCGGACAGCGCCCCGAGCCCGAGCTCGATCGTCTCTCGAACATCCTCCAGGCGTTCAACGACCTGTTCGGCGACATCGCCTGGGAGGACCGCGACCGCGTGGGCGAGCTCATCACCAAGACCATCCCCGCCCGGGTGGCCGTCGACTCCGCCTTCAGGAACGCCCGGCAGAACTCGGACGCCGCCAACGCCCGCATCGAGCACGACCGGGTGCTGGCTCGCATCGTGACCGGCATGGTCAAGGACGACGCCGAGCTGTTCAAGCAGTTCATGGACAACGAGGGCTTCAAGCGCTGGATGACCGACCGGGTGTTCGAGCTGGCCTGCGAGCAGGCGGGCGCGGGTGGCGATCCGCACAGTCGGGCCGGAGCCCACAAGGCCGACATCGGCGCGCCCTGAGGCGGTGCCGGGAACGCGAAACCCGGCTTGCCGTTCGTCCTTGTGCTGGGGTAGCGTTGTCTGACTGACGCTGTCGGCGGTACGCTCTCGGCATGAAGGTCCGGGAGGTATTGATCCGGCTGAAGGACGACGGCTGGTATGAGGTCCGTCGTCGAGGCAGTCATCGAGTGATGCGCCACGCCGCAAAGCGGGGGATAGTCGTGGTGGCCGGGAATCCGAACGCGGACATGAAGGCCGGCACGCTCGGTCAGGTGCTCAAGCAGGCCGGTCTGAAGGACGACCACGGAGAGCGGGAGAATGGCGCAGACTGAGTATCTGGTCGTCGTGGAGAGATACCGTGCCGACGCCTATGGGGCGTATGTCCCGGAGCTTCTGGGCCTGGGGGTGGCGGGGGAGACGGAGGCTGAAGTACGTTGACCTGGTTGCCGAGGCGATCAGGCTGTATCTCGATGAGATGGAGCGGGGTAACGAGCCCGGTTGCAGTGTCAAGATCGTCGTGAGCCACTACACGGTCGCAGTCTGACGACGCGTCCGTTGACTGGCTGAGATGACCCCGGCACCGTGCGGTTGCGCGCAGTCGCGTTGGAAGCCGTGTGTCCGGAGTGTCAGCGATTGTTCTCGACGAAGCTCCCGCGCGGCACTCAGCGCCTCCTCCAGCGACGTGACCTCGCCGTCGAGCTGCCTCTCGTAGATCGCTCTCAGAATCCGGCCGATCTCCGGCCCCGGTGCCAGCCCCATCTGCAGCACGTGCCGCCCGAGCAGGAGCGGCGCGGGCGCCTCGTGCTCCACGCCGAGGGCCCGGGCGCGGCCGAGGAACCAGTCGAGCGTCGCGGCGCAGTCGAAGTCGCCGGTGCGGCCGAGGCAGTCGGCCGCCGACAGGCGCGCCAACAGCTCCAGGTCCACCTTTCTCGCGAGGCGGCGGAAGGCGCCGTCGCCGACGGGGTCGGCGCCGCGGTGCCACGTGCCGGGCTTCAGGTGGTGGGCGACGAGGCCGAGCACCTGGTGGCGGACGTCGTAGCCGGTGAGCGTGTGTACGTCGAGACGGTCGAGGAAGGCGCGCGTCGGGGGCACGCCGGCCTCCTCGTGGCCGCGCGAGCGGATGCGGCCGTCGACGAGCTCGGTGGTGGCGGGCTTGCCGAGGTCGTGGCAGAGGGCGGCGAGCATGAGGGTGAGCTGCTGCGGGCGGTCGAGGTCGTCGATGCGGGCGCGGGCTTGGTCGACGACCATCAGGGTGTGCACCCAGACGTCGCCCTCGGGGTGCCACTCGGGCTCCTGCTCGCAGCCGACCAGGGCCTCGAGCTCGGGGAAGAGGCGCTCGACGACCCCCAGGTCGAGGGCCAGCTCGAAGCCGAGGGACGGCCGCCGGGCCTGGAGCAGCAGCTTCTCCATCTCGCCGCGGATGCGTTCGGCCGGGAGGTCGTCGAGGGCGATGCCGCGGCAGATGCGGGCGGTGGCGTCGTCGGGGGCGAGCTCGAACCGGGCCGCGAGCTGCACCCCGCGCAGCACCCGCAGGCTGTCGTCGCCGAAGGTGGCGGGGTCGACCACCCGCAGCCGCCGGCGCTCGAGGTCGTTGCGGCCGTCGAAGGGGTCGATGTACTCGTCGCGCCGCGGGTCCCAGGCGATGGCGTTGATGGTGAAGTCGCGCCGCCGCGCGGCCTCCTTCTCGGACATCCAGGGGTCGCCGGTGACGACGAAGCCGCGGTGGCCGCGGCCCTGCTTCGACTCGGTGCGGGGCAGAGAGACGTCGACGCCCGCCACCTTGTAGACGGTGAAGCTCTGGCCGACGGTGTTGACGGGGCCCACCTGTCCGAGCAGCTCCCGCAGCCGTTCGGCCTCGATGCCGTACACCTCGAGGTCGATGTCTTTCGACTCGTCGATGTCCTTCGACTCACGGCCGAGCAGGCGGTCGCGCACCCACCCGCCGACATACAGGGCGCGGCCGCCGGCGTTGTGCACGCGGTCCGTGATCGCCTGTGCAACCCGGGCGTCGGTCATGGCGCGGGGCTCTTCGTCACTACGCGATTGACGGGGTTGCCGCCGTCGCGGCGTGGAGGGAATCGCTCACGGCTCGAGGTTCTCTATCTCGACCGGCGCGATCGGGCCGGCCGGGGTGAAGCCGAAGACGCGGCCGTAGAAGTAGAGCTCCGCCTCGGCCGCGCGTTGGATGTTCGCGGCCTGCCGGAACCCGTGCTGCTCGCCCTCGAACATCAGGCAGGCGACGGGCAATCCCTTTCGCCGCAGGGCGTCGGCCATGCGCTCGGTCTGGTCGGGGGGCACGACGGCGTCCTCGAGGCCCTGCAGGAAGATGACGGGGCAGGCGAGGCGGTCGACGGCGTGAATGGGCGAGCGCTGCTCGTAGAGGTCGGCGCGTTCGGGCCAGGGGCCGATCAGGGCGTCGAGGTAGCGCGACTCGAACTTGTGGGTGTCGCGGGCGAGGGCGGCGGCGTCCGAGACGCCGTAGTACGACGCGCCCGCCGTGAACACGCTGCCGAACGCGAGCGCGCACAGCGTGGTGTAGCCGCCGGCCGAGCCGCCGCGGATCGCGAGCCGGGCGGGGTCGACGTCGCCCCGCGCGACCAGGTGGCGCGCCGCCGCCTCGCAGTCCTCGCGGTCGACGATGCCCCAGCCGCCGCGCAGGAGGCGGCGGTAGGCGGTGCCGTACCCCGTCGACCCGCCGTAGTCCACGTCGACGACCGCGAACCCGCGTGTCGTCCAGTACTGGATGGCCAGCCGGAAGCCGGGGTCGGTGCTGCCGGTGGGCCCGCCGTGGATGAACGTGAGCAGCGGCGGCCGCTCGCCGTCGGGGGCGCGGAACGCGGGGTTGCGCGGCGCGTAGTGGTAGGCGTGCACGGTGCGGCCGCCCGCGCTCGGGCAGGCGATGGGCTCGGCGCGGGACACGCACGACGGGTCGAGCCTCGGCTCTGCGCCCCGGCGTAGCGTCTCGACCTCGCCGCTGTCGGCGTCGATGGCGACGAGGGCCGAGCCGGCCTCCGCGCTCGCGGCCACGCACACGAGCCGGCCCCGCGACGCGGCCGCGAAGAAGCCGAACGTCGTGAACGGCGTGGCGATCTTGCGCAGCCGGCCCGCCGCGACGTCGATGACCCCCAGCCGGGTCCCGTCGGCGTTTCCGTAGTGCGCGACGATGCGGTCTGCGTCGAGCACCGCGTAGCGGCACATGCCGAACAGCCAGGGCGGCAGCCCGAACTCGGCCTCCGTCGGCAGCACGGGCACCAGCCGCTCGCCGTCCCAGCGGTGGAGGTTCCACCAGCCCGAGACGTCCGACACGCAGTACAGGGCGCCGTCCGGACCCCACGCGGGCTGGAGCACGGAGACCTCGCCGAAGGACGGGGCGCCGCCGGGACCCCACGCCGGCTGGAGCACGGAGACCTCGCCGCCGGTACCGCCGGCGCCCGCGGCGTCGCCCACGCTCCCGGTGCTGCCGGTGTTCCCGGTGCTGCCGGCATTCCCGAGGTTACCGGCGCCCCCGGAGCGTGTGTCGCCGGCGCGGCCGCCGGCTCCGCTCGGCGAGGCAGGAACGCCGCCCGCGATCCGGCGCGGCGACCTCAGGGCGCCGTCGCCCCCCACGTCCGCGACCCACAGCTCCGTCGCGTCCCACGGCATGTTCGGGTGGTTCCAGCAGACCCACGCGAGCCGGTTCCCGTCGGGGCTGAGGCGGGGCGACGCGTAGAAGTCGAAGCCCCGGTGCACGGGCGCCGGCGCGCCCCCGCCGGTGGGGACCGCCACCAGCAGGTTCTCGGGCTCGCGGCCCGCGCGGCGGTGGTCCTCGGCCACGCAGATCAACCGGCCCCTCGCGTCGTCCACCGTCGCGTCGGCGTAGCGGACCGCGATGTCCGGCGTGATCGCACCCGGTGCTTCCGACCCGTCCACGGGCCGGCGGTACAGCCGCTGATCGGAGAAGCTCGAGAAGTACGCCACGCCGTTGGAGACCGCCAGCGCCCCGCCCCCGTACTCGTGGACCCGGGTCCGGGCGTTGTGGGCGGGCGTCGTCACCTCCGACATCACGCCCTCCGCGGTCAGCCGCATCACCGCGCACCGGCCCGCCTCGTCCGGGCGCGACTCGACCCAGTACACGTCGGCGCCGTCGACGGCGATGCCCTCGAACCGCAACGCCCCCGCGGTCAGCATCTCCGTGGTGACGGGCGACTCCCACGCGCCGTACGGCGCGATGGTTGGTTCAGTGCTCACGGGTCCCTCTCCCGACGTCGACGGTCCCGGACCTGCGCCTTGCAGGCCGGGGGTCCGTCCGGTTGCGGGCGCCCTCCCGGGGCCCGCCGTCGCCTTCGCCGGCCTGCGGGGTTCCTGCCCCGGCAATCGTCGTCTGCGGCTGCGGCTCGAGCAACCAGCCGGGGACCGCGCCGTTCCCCGGCGCCTCGCGCGCCCGTTCCGGTCCAACGTGCGGTCACAGCGACCGCGCGAGCCGGAACCCGTAGTCGGTGTAGCGCAGCGACGGGTCGAGGCTGCTGCGGGCGGCGGTCCGGTTCAGGGTCAGCGCGTGCCGCCACGCGCCGCCCCGCGAGGCGCGCCGCCGGCCCTCCTCGGGCCCCACCGGGTTGACGGCGGGCGCGCGCTCGTAGAAGCCGCGGTCGTGCCAGTTCGCGCACCACTCGTGGATGTTGGCGCCGATGCCGTAGAGCCCGAATCCGTTGGGCGTGCCGAGGGTGACCGGCCAGGGGCCGGCGAGGGGGCCGCGGCCCCGGTCGGGCACCCAGTCGGGAATCTCGTCCCCCCAGGGATAGCGCCGGCCTTCGGGCCCGCCGCGCGCCGCCCGTTCCCATTCCGCCTCGGTCGGCAGCCGCACCTCGGCGCCGCGGCGCGAGCGCCAGGCGCAGTACGCCGTCGCGTCGTGCCAGCTCACGCCGACCACGGGCAGATCGTCGGCCCGAAAGGCGGGATTGTCCCACTCGCGCGGCGGCTCATGGCCGTCGGCGTCGAGGAACCCGGCGTACTCGGCCCGGGTCACGGGATGGACGGCCATCCGGAACCCGTCTACCCACACGCGGTGGACGGGGCGCTCCGAGGGCTGGCCCTCGTCGCTCCCCATCAGGAACCAGCCCGGCGGGATGGACACGAACTCGGACATGGGGCGGGCCGGCGCAGGCGGAGAGAGCCCGTTACATCAACGGGACGACGACCTCGAGCATCTCGCCGTCGCGGTTGCGGTCGCCGTCGCGCCAGACCGTCACCTCGACATCGTCTCCGGGCTGGTACCGGTCGAGCACGAGGCGAAGCTCGCGAAACGACTCTACCGGTTCTCCGTCGATGCGGACGATGATGTCGCCGATGACGTTCGGCTCGGTGCCGCGCAGGCCGGCCCGGGCCGCTCCCGAACCCGGGTTCACCTCGGCGACGACGACCCCGTTCACCCCGAGCCGCGCCGTGACGTACCGGTTCAACTGCCTGTCCGTCGAGATGCCGAGTCGGGCCGGGGTGTATTCGCCGTTGGCGATCAGCTGCGGCACCACCCGCACGACGGTGTTGACGGGGATGGCGAAGCCGATGCCGGCCGAGGCGCCCGAGGGGCTCGCGATCTGGCTGTTGATGCCGATCACCCGGCCGCGGCTGTCGAGGAGGGGCCCGCCGGAGTTGCCGGTGTTGATGGCCGCGTCGACCTGGATGACGTCCTCGATGATGTCGCCGGTCAGGCCCGTGATCTGGCGGCTGAGGGCCGAGATGATCCCCGTGGTCAGGGTGGCGCTGTAGCCGAAGGGGTTCCCGATGGCGTACGCGCTCTGCCCGACGCGCACCCGGTCGCTGTCGCCCAGCCGGACCGGACGCAGCGAGTCGGCGGGGGCGTCGATGCGCAGCACCGCCAGATCGTGCCGCCGCGAGCCGCCGACGTACTCGGCCATGTAGCTGGTCTGGTCGTGCATGACCACCCGCGCCGACGAGGCGCCTTCGAGGACGTGGAAGTTGGTGACGACGTGGCCGTCCCGGTCCCAGACGAAACCGGTGCCGGTGCCCAGCGGCACCTCGCCGGTGGCGCGCCCGAAGAAGTCGCGGCGGCGCGTGACGGTGCTGATGTAGACGACCGACGGGCTGGTGTTCTCGAAGAGATCGACGATGGCGTGCTCGTCCGGCCGGAGGTCGGTGTAGGGCTCGGGCGCCGGCCCGCGCTGCGCCGCGAGCCGCGGCCGGGCCTCGCCGGGCCCGCCGGCAGCATTGGCGGGAACCAGCTCGAACGTGCATCCGCCCGTCGCGACGGCGAGCAGGGCGGTCGCCGCGAGGCTTCGCGCGGCCGGGTGATGACGGGGCCGATCGAGCTTGTGTGACATGACGACATCCTGCGAATCCGGGGCCCGAGGTCGAGCCCGGCCCTCGCTCGTCATACACGGGGATGGGCCGGGCCGGATCCTGACCTGGAGAGTGTCGCCTGCGGCCCCGGTCCGCCCGGCCGCCGACCCCGCAGGGAGTCGGTGCCTCCGGATGGCGGTGGTGCCCTTCCTGGTCCGCCGGTCCCCGCCTTCGGCTCCGCCGGGCGCCCGGGCGTCCGCGCGGTTCTACGGCGCAGACTCCTGACCCGCCCATCGCCGCCTTCGGCTCCGCCGGGCGCCCGACCGGCCCTGCCGGAGTCTGCGGCGCAGGCCCCTACGCGGACTCCTGGGCGACCTTCGACTCGACGTGCCGGTCGAGCAGCTCGGCCAGCTGGTCCTTGCCGGCCACCCCGACCGTCGCCTCCACCACCTCGCCGCCCTTGAACAGCAGCAGGGTGGGGATCGAGCGGACGCTGTACTTCATGGGCGTGTCCGGGTTGTCGTCGATGTTCAGCTTGCCCACGACGACCCGGCCGTTGTACTCGTCGGCGAGCGCGTCGACGGCAGGGGCGATCATGCGGCACGGTCCGCACCACTCCGCCCAGAAGTCCACCAGCACCGGTTTGTCCGACTGCAGCACCGCCTGCTGGAAGTCGCCGTCGGTAAGGGTCTTCGTATGTTCCGAGGCCATCGTTGGTGTCTTTCCTTCCGTCTCTGCCGGCTGGTGGACGGTTCGTCGCCGGCCGGATCGGGCCGGGGTCCGCGTCCCGGATACAACCGCTCAGTATACTCCGCTTGGACGTTGCCCCGTTCGTTTCCGTTCGATCCGATGCCCGGGCGACGGGCGGTCCGGGCCGAGAGCGCCGCACTTGCGCTTGGGCGTGCCGTCTTCTCGCCGACGCCGCCGGGTCGGCGTCGCCCTGCCCGGGGCGCCCGCGAGGGGCCACTCGCTCGGGTGCGAGCCCGCGGCCTGGCATATCCCGATACGCCCCCCTGTCGCGCCTCGACAGACGGGCGCCTCGGCTGTTCGCCGGGCGCTCTCCGGGCGCGGTGCCACGCGGGGTCTCGCGACGGGCCGCTAGCCGTTGTGCCCCGGCTCTTCCGCGGACTCCTCGGCCTCCTCGAAGGTGGCCAGACCCTCCACCTGCCACTCGGCCAGGGGCTGGGGCCCCGCGGTGATGCCCTCGAGATCCGGGTCGCCGCCTGCGCGCGGCTGCGTCGCCGCCTGCGCGCGGCGTTCCTTGGCTTCCGCCCGCCTCGCGTCCTTCAGCTTGCGCTGCTCCTGCCGGGCGCGTTCACGCTGCCGCTTCTGCTGTGTCGGTCGTCCACGAGTTGCCAATCGTCACCTCCTTGGAAGGGGTGCGGATCGGCCTGAGCAGACGGCAGGTCTGTCGAGAGTGACGCGCTGAGGATAGAGCGGTTGGAGACCTGCCGGCTCGACGGATGGGGATGCCCACCACGGGCCGATCTATATGTCCGAGTCTGTCGCTACAGCTTATCAGGCGCGGGGGCCGAAGGCAAAGCCGGGCCGGGGCGCGACACCGGCGGCCGGGGACTATAATCCCGGTTCCGGCGGTTCGATCCGCGTCCCACCGGGCATCGGCAAGCCATCCCGCCAGTCATGGACGGACTCCGCGACAGCCTCCTCGCCCTGGGCATCCCCGGCCTCTTCCTCATCGCCTTCCTCGACTCGGCCGGCGTTCCCCTGCCCGGCGGGGTCGACGTGGTGGTGCTGCTGCTGGCGTGGCAGCAGCCGTCGCTGTTCGTCTGGATCGCGCTGGCCGCGTCGACGGGGTCGACGCTGGGGTGTCTGGTCCTCTACCGGATCGGGCGCACCGGCGGAGACCGCGCGGCCCGCCGCCTCGACCCCGGGAAGCGCGAGTGGGTCACGCGGAAGGTCCGCGAGAACGACGTCTTCGCCATGCTGGTCGCGGTCCTCGCGCCCCCGCCGTTCCCGGCCAAGGTGTTCATGCTCGTCGCCGGCATCGTCGGCATGTCGTGGACCCGGTTCGCCGGCGCGATCTTCGTCGGACGCATGATCCGGTTCACGGGCGAGGCGTACCTGGCCGTCCGTCTCGGCGACCGGGCGGTCGAGGCTCTGCAGGAGCACTATCCCGCCATCGGCGCGGCGCTCGCGCTGGCGGTGGTCCTGTATCTCGCGGTGAGGCGGCTCCGGAAGCGCCGGCGGCTTCCCGCCGCGGGTTGAGCGGACCCATCGCGGCCGGCGGAGATTGAGTCCCCTCGGCCGGCTCCCCGCCGCGCGTGGGACGGCCGCGCTCCGGATCACAGGACTCCGGAACGAGCCCCCGGCTCCCCGCCGCGCGTGGGACGGCCCTTGCCCCGCGCCCGGACGGTCGGCCCTACCCACCCGGCTCCCCGCCGCGCGTGGGACGGCCCCTTGCGCCGACGCGCCGGCGGGTCTATGGTTGGATGATCGACGGGTTCGCGTGCAACCCCGGTTTCTGGGAGGGACCCATGAACAGGCGGAGCTTGGCGGCGGCGGTGACGGCGTTGGTGCTGGCCGCCCCGGCGGCGGTGGCGGCGGGACAGGGGCCGGCGCCGGAAGGATGGACGGTGCCTCGCACCGCCGACGGCCATCCCGACCTGCAGGGCATCTGGGCGAGCGACTCGGCGACGCCGCTCGAGCGGCCGGCCGAGCTCGCCGACAAGGCGTTCCTGACCGACGAGGAGGTGGCGACCCTGCGCTCCCGCGCGGCCGCGCTGTTCAACGGCGAGACCGACGCGGCGTTCGGCGAGAGCGTGTTCCGGGCCGCCCTCGCCGACCGGCAGGACTTCCAGTCGGGTGACGGGGTGACCGAGGAGAACCCCGAGGGGACCGGCAACTACAACCAGTTCTGGCTGATCGACCGCTGGTTCGACAACCGGACGTCGCTCCTCGTCGATCCCCCGAACGGCCGCCTGCCCGCCCTGACGGCGGAGGCGGAGCGGCGGCGCGCGGCGGCGCGCGACCGCGTGCGCCCGCCCTTCCCGCGGGGCCCCGAGGACCTCGGGGCGGGGCTGCGGTGCAGCGGCGGGCGCATCCCGATGACGGGGCGCGGCTACAACAGCAACTACCAGATCCTGCAGACGGCGAGCCACGTCGTGATCCAGATGGAGATGATGCACGACACGCGCATCATCCCCCTCGACGCGCCGGCCCCCGCGACCGCGCTGCGCGGCGACCTCGGCGTGTCGCGCGGCCATTGGGAGGGGGACTCCCTGGTGGTGGAGACGACGAACCTGAAGCGGGGCGGCGGGGGATCGTCGCCTGACCTGCGTCTCGTCGAGCGCTTCACCCGGGTCGGTCCCGAGACCCTCGCCTACGAGTACACGATGGACGACGCGAGCACCTGGACGGCCCCGTGGACGGCGCGCATCTACATGCGTCCGGCGCCGGGGACCGGCGTGATCTACGAGTTCGCGTGCCACGAGGGCAACTATGCCCTCGAGCACACGCTGCGGGGCGCCCGCCTCCAGGAAGCGGGCCTGATCGGACCATGAGAACCTCCCGCAACGCGAGGCTTCGGGGCGGGCTCGCCGGGGCCGCGCTCGTTGCGGCCCTGGCGGCCGCCTGCGGCGGCGGGGCGCCGGCCGTCGAGGTGCTGCGCGCCCCCGACGGGGCCAGCCTGCCCCAGGCGGCGCTCGACGGCGACGGCCGGCTGCACCTCGTCTACTACACCGGGTCGATGACCAGGGGCGACCTGTGGCACGTCACCCGGGCGCCCGGGGCGTCCGACTGGTCGGCGCGGCAGCGGGTGAACAGCGAGCCGTACTCGGTCACGGGGCTCGGGCCCGTCGACGGCGGGCAGCTCGCGGTCGGGCCCGACGGCCGCCTCCACGTGACCTGGTTCCACCACGACCCCACGTGGTTCCACTACACGCGCACCGACGACTCGGGCGCGTTCGAGCCCCAGCAGACCCTGTCGGCCCGGGAGGAGGGGGGCGTGGAGGCCGGGTCGACGGTCGCGGTCGACGGCGGCGGCGTCTACGTCTTCTGGCACGCCGATCCGGTGCAGGACGCCGACCGCCGCGTCTACCTCGCGGCGTCTCGCGACAACGGGAAGCACTTCGACCCGCCCCGGCCGGTCGGCCCCGCCGCCGAGGGGGCGTGCGGATGCTGCGGGCTGCGGGCGGCGGCCGACGGGGAGGGGGCGGTCCACGTGTCGTACCGCGGCGCCGGCGACAACGTGCACCGTGGCATGCGGCTGCTCACGAGCACCGACGGCGGCCGCACCTTCGGCGACCGGTTGATCCAGCCCTGGGACATCGGCGCGTGCCCGGTCGCCACCACCACCCTCGCCACCGGCCCGGACGGCACCTTGGTGGCCTGGGAGACCGAGGGGCAGGTCTTCGTCGCGAACACCGAGCGGCTCGACGAGCCGTGGTCCCCGCCGGGCGAGGCGCAGTTCCGGCGCAAGAACGCGACGGTGGCCGTGAACCACCGCGGCGACGTCCTGCTCGCGTGGGGCGACGGCCCCGGCTTTCAGTCGGGGGGCAACCTGCACTGGCAGGCGTTCGACGCGCGCGGCCGCCCCCTGGGCGAGCCGGGGCGCGGGCAGGCGCCGATTCCGGCGCGCAGCGTGCCCACCGTCGTCGCGCGGGGGGACGGCTCGTTCGTGATCGTCTACTGAGGAGCAGCACGCGCGAAGGACGACCCGGCCGTGTGAATGAAGGAGAAGTACAGGTTGAACCGGTGGCGGTCGTTGCTGTTCGGGCTCGCCGCGCTGGCGGCCCTCGTCGTCGGGTACCAGTCGTTTCACGCCGTGCCGGCGGCCGCCGTCGAGGCCGAGGCGGCGCGCGACCTCGCGGTCGCCGACCCGGCGTCGGTGGGCGTCTCGGCCGAGCGGCTGAAGCGGCTCGACGCGGGCATGCAGGCGATGGTCGACGACGGGAAGCTCGCGGGCATCGTCACGATGCTGGCGCGCCACGGCAAGGTCGTCTTCACCGACACGGTGGGCCGGCTCGACGTGGGCGAGGACGCTCCGGTCGAGCTCGACTCCATCTTCCGCATCTTCTCGATGACCAAGCCGGTCGTCGGCACCGCCCTCATGATGCTGCACGAGGAGGGTCGGTGGCAGCTCGACGACCCGGTGTCGCGGTTCATCCCCGGGTTCGCCGATCTGCACGTCTACGCCGGCGTCGACGACGACGGCGTCATGCAGGTCGAGCCGGTCGAGCGCGGCCGGCGCATCACCATGCGCGACCTCATGCGGCACACCGCCGGGCTGGGCTACGTCCTCAATCCGCGCCACCCCGTGAACCGGGCCATCATCGACGGCCGCGTCCTCGACACCGGGGCCCCGCTCGAGACGATGATCGACAAGCTGGCGGCGATTCCGCTGCTGTCTCAGCCGGGGACCGAGTGGGCGTACAGCATCTCGGTCGACGTGCAGGGATACCTCGTCGAGGTGATCTCCGGCCAGCCGCTGGACGAGTTCCTCGAGGAGCGCATCTTCGGGCCGCTGGGCATGGTCGACACCGCGTTCCACGTGCCCCCCGACAAGATGCACCGGCTCGCCGCGCGCCACACGCCCGGCCCCGACGGCAAGCTCATGGCCCCGCCGGGAGGCGCGCAGGCGCCGAACGCGCCCCTCGCGGGGCCGTCGGGGGGCGGGGGGCTGTACGGGACCGCCCCCGACTACATCCGGTTCGCCCAGATGCTGCTGAACGGCGGCGAGCTCGGCGGGGTGCGGCTGCTCGCCCCCCGCTCGGTCGAGCTGATGGCCGCCAACCACCTCACGGACGAGCAGCAGGCGACCTATCGGCGGCCGGGCCAGGGGTGGGGGCTGAACTTCTCGGTGGTGACCGACGGCCCCATGTCGGGCGAGTCGTGGTCCACCGGCTCCTACTACTGGATCGGCATTGCGGGCACGTGGTTCTGGGTCGATCCGGCCGAGGACCTGACGTTCGTGGGCATGATCCAGAACAACGGCGGGGCGATCAACGAGGTGCAGCGGCTGTCGCGCAGCCTCGTCTATCAGGCGGTGGTCGGCGACTGAGGAATGGCCCGGGTCCTGGGTCGACGTGACGTACCTCGAGCAGGACGATTACGAGCGGATGCTCGCCGGGCGCGAGGAGATGGCGAACGGCGACTAGCCGCGGATGCCGGGGGCCGTACCTCGGCCGTCGACCCGAATGGCCGGGCTCTCTGACGAGGGTCCGGCCATTCTCGTGCGCGGGCGCGTCGCAACACCTGCGCTCCTTCACACGACGGCGGATGGCAACGGGTGCCAGCCGGGTCTCGCCGGTTGGATGCGTGCCGGGGCAGGGCGGACCCGCGGCGCTGGCACGTGCGATGCAAAGGGTGGGTGGTCGGAGGACGACATGACCGCACCCCGTCGCCGGGCATCCGATCGCCGCTACGCGCGGCCCTTGCGCACCACCCTGCACATCGACGACGACGTACTGGAGGCGGCGCGGTGCATCGCCGACGACGAGCGCGTCAGCGTCGGCGAGATTCTCTCGAGGCTCGCACGGCGCGGGCTCGAGCCCCGTCCCGACGAGCCGGCCTGGGCCCGGCTGCCGCCGTCCCTGGCCCCCCGCGCGCCCGCGGCGCCGCGGGACGGCGCGTTGCGGCGGCTCGGCCTGGTCTGGGAGCCGTGGTGAGGCCGCCGTCCGGCCCGCGGCAGGCGCGGGGCGGCCCCTTCGCATGCAGTATGCTCCGGCGATGTTCATGCGCCTGCTCGCGTGGGTCGTCTTCGTCGTCCTCCAGGTCGTCTTCGTGCCGCTGGCGGTGCTGGGGACGCTGATGGTCACCTGCCGGCAGATCGTCGTCAGCCGCCGGCTGGGCACCTCGGCGACGGCCATCGAGGTCATCAACGGGCGCTGGACCATGGACTGGTTCGGCATGCGGCCGGACCCGGCGACGGTGCGGCTGCTCGGGGTCCTGCCCAACTCGTCGATCCCGGGGTTGAAGCTGGCCCTCTACCCGCTGTGGGTCAAGCACAGGCTGAGCGGCGACTACTTCGCCTATCCCCGCCTGCCCCCGCCGGACGGGGCCGAGACGATTGCCGACCTCGTCGTCGCTCGGACGCTCTACTTCGACCGAATCCTCGGGCGGGTGCTGCCCGGGGTCGAGCAGCTCGTGCTGCTGGGAGCCGGCTACGACACCCGCGCCTTCGGCCCGCTGGTGCCCGACGGCGTGGCCTGCTTCGAGGTGGACCATCCGCGGGTGCAGTCGCTGAAGCGGTCGAAGCTGGCCGAGGCGGGGATCGAGACGTCGGGCGTCACCTTCGTCCCGGTCGACTTCAGCCGGGAGGATGCGTTCGAGAAGCTGACCGCGAGCGGCTACGACCCGGGCCGGAAGGCGGCCTTCCTCTGGGAGGGGGTGACCCTCTACCTGAGCGAGGACGACGTGCGGAGGACGCTGCGGGGCGCCCGCGAGCACTCGGCGCCGGGAAGCGTGCTGGTGGCGGACGTGTACGCGGAGCGGTTCGTGCGGCTGGCCCGCGGGAAGGCGGTGAGGAAGACCCTCGACTACACGGCCGAGGGTTTCGCCTTCGGACTGGATATGGGGGCGGACTGGGAGCGGACGCTGCGGGGCTTTCTCGAGAGCGAAGGCCTGACCCCGGGCGAGACGTACTTCATGGGGCGGACGAACGCCAAGGGACCTTTCGCGGTCGTGGCCGAGGTCATCGTGCCGGCGGACACGCCGCGCGGAGAGGAGGAGAGCGGGCCCGCCGAGGGGCCGCGCCGCTGATGGCGGCGCAGGCCCCCGGCTGGTTCCTCACTCGACGGTGACCGAGATGATCGAGCACAGCCCCTCGAGGGTGCGGTGCTCGTCGTCGCCCACCTGCACCGCGAACGTGTGCTCGCCCGCCGGCATCAGGGTCTCGAAGGTGGATGAGGCGTCGCCGAAGTGCACCCAAGGCTGGGACTGGGGGATGATCTCGCCGACCGGGAGGCACTCGGTGTTGAAGCCGATGTGATAGTGCCCGGCCGCGAACCGGGGCGTCACGACCTCCTCGGGGACCGGCAGCAGCGAGAAGCCCTCGCTGCCGAACTCGAACTGGATCGGGCTCGACACGGTGGCGCCGTCGGCCGGCGACACGAAGAACACGCGCGGCCCCTCCTGGGCCTCGCCGGTCATCGACCACGCCGCCAGCACCGCCGCGCCGGCCAGCACCGCCGCCCCGAGCACTCTCGTCTTGCGTCCCTGCATGTTCAAACCTGCTCCTTGATGACTGGTGGAGAATGACGAGCCGCCGGCCGGGGCCCCCGCGTCGCCGTGTCGCCGACGGAAGAGCGGGGCCGACCCGACGGATTACCGGTGCATCCTAGTGTCCCCGGGCGGGTTTCGCAAGCTCCCGCGCGGGAGACAGCGCCGCGCCGAGTGTGCGACACTCAGAAGAGGCCGCCGGCCGGGCGCTCGTCGCGACCGATTCGGCCGCCGCCGGTCGCTGCCGCGGGCGGCCCCGACCTCGAAAGGAGCTTGGCCGCATGCCGCCGTCCCTCACGCGATTCTCTTCCACCGTCAAGCCCGAGGGGGCGTTCACCGTGCTCGCCGCCGCCCGGCGCCTCGCCGCCGCGGGGAAGGACGTCATCGAGCTCGAGATCGGCGACAGCCCGTTCCCGTCCCCCGACGCCGCCGTCGACGCCGGGGTCGAGGCGATCCGGGCCGGTCGCACCACCTACGGCCCGTCGGGCGGGCTGCCCGAGCTTCGCGCCGCCGCCGCCGCCTACGTCAACGAGGAGCACGGCCTGTCGGTGACCGCCGACCACGTAATCGCCGGACCCGGCGCCAAGACCTTCGAGCAGCTCTTCTGCGACGCGTTCGTCGAGCCCGACGACGGCGTCCTCGTGTTCAGCCCGTACTTCCCGACCTACGCCGCGAACATCACCCGCCGCGGCGCGCGCATGGTGCTGTCGAACCTGCGGGCGTCGCGGGCGTTCCGGCCCAACCTCGACGACGTGCGCCGCTTCCTCGAGGACGACCCGCGGCCCAAGGCCATCTTCCTCAACAGCCCCCACAACCCCACCGGCGGGGTCGCGACCGAGGACGACCTCCGCGGGCTCGCCGACCTCATCAGGGGCCGCAACGTGGCGGTGTTCGCCGACGAGCCCTACGACTGCATGGTGTGGGAGGGCCGGCACCGCTCGCTGCTCGCCCAGCCCGGCATGCTCGAGCAGACCGTCGCCGCCTACACGTTCAGCAAGTCGTTCAGCATGAGCGGCTGGCGTCTCGGCTACGCGCTGTCGAGCCCCGAGACGATCAAGGTCTTCGACCTGCTGACGAACGTGGCGCTGTCGTGCGTGCCGCCGTTCACGCAGCTCGCCGGCGCGGCCGCCCTCGAGCGCGGCCGGCAGTACCGCGACGAGCGGATGCGCGAGTTCCACCGCAAGGTCGAGCTGCTGGTGGCGGGTCTGAACACCGTCGACGGCGTGAGGTGCCTCATGCCCGGCGGCACCTTCTATGTCTTCCCGTCGGTGGCCGAGGTCTGCAACCGCGCCGGCATCACGTCGCACGGCCTCGCCATGTACCTGCTCGAGGGGGCCGACGACGCGGTCGGCGTCGCGTGTCTCGGCGGCGAGTGCTTCGGCGAGGCCGGGGGCGGCTTCCTGCGCCTGAGCTGCGCCCAGCCCGACGAGCGGCTCGTCGAGGCGGTGTCGTTCATCGCCGAGGCGGTGACCCGCCGCGACCGCATCGCCGCCTACCTCGACGCCCATCCCGACCACCGGCTCGCCGCGCCCTACGCGATCGACGCCCCGGTGACGGGGTGAGGGCGTCGAGAGAGGAGCTGACATGAGCGCACGGTCGACCGGGAGTCGCGGGCTCGGCGTTCGCGCCTTGCCTCAAGCCGTCGACGCGGCGGTGACGGGGTGAGCGGTCGAGAGAGGAGCTGACATGAGCGCACGGTCGACCGGGCGCCGCGGGCTCGGCGTTCGCGCCGTCGACGCCCCGGCGCCGCCGGCGGCAGCCGCTGGCACGAATCTCGCTTGGGCATCCCCATGAGGGCGTCCATGCGGGCCGTGCAGCGTCGGGTCGGCTACACCGACCTCGTGAACATGCCGGACGACGGGCGCCGCTACGAGATTCACGGAGGGGAGCTCGTCGTGGTCCCGTCACCGTTGCCGGTTCACCAGATTGCGGTCCTGCGGATCGCCACGCGGTTGGACGACTACGCCCGCCGGACGGGAGGGATTGCGCTCGCCGCGCCGCTCGACATCGTGTTCGACGAGCACGACGTCCTGCAGCCCGACGTGGTGTTCTTCCGGGCCGAACGGCGCCATCTCGTCCAGCCGCGCGCCGTGACGCGGGCGGCCCCGGACATCGCCGTCGAGGTGCTCTCCCCGTCCACCGCAGCCGTCGACCGCGGGCGGAAGATGGACCTGTTCGCGCGCTACGGCGTGCCCGAGTACTGGATTGCGGACCCGGCCCGCTTGCAGGTGGAAGTCTACGTCCTCTCGGACGGCGCCTACGAGCAGGCCCAGGCAGCGTTGCCCGGAGACACCGTGCGTTCCGTTCTGCTCCCTGACCTGACCTTCCCCGTCGCGGATATCTTCACCTTCTCGTAGCGCCGGGCCGGCCGCCGTGCAGAGTCCCGGCTCGCCCCCGGTGTCGGCCGGCGGCTCTTCGTCATCGTCTCCGGTCACGACGCGGTCATGGCGCCGTCGGGTTGTGTCATGCTCCGAGAGCCTCCGCTTCGCTGGCGCACTCGGAGCGGCGATGGCCTTGATGGCCAGACTCGTCGGACGCGACCGTCGTCGCTCTCCGCGGGCTTGGGCCGCGTCCCGGGCCGGGATGCGGATCGTGCCGGCCGGCCAGCGACAGGTACTCGGATGCGACCGGAGATACGGGAGCCGGCGGAGGTACCCGTGCTGCACGGCGGATAGCCAGCGTCGGCTGTCCCTGAAAGCGCACTCCGAGGAGCTGTACGGCGAGCGCTCGGCCGAGGATCTCGGCCAGCAGTGGGGGGGTGGCGTTTCCCGCCTGACGAATCTGCTCGCGGTATCCTCCGTCGAGTCGCCACGAGCGCGGAAAGCTCTGCAGCCGCAGGACCTCCTCAGGGGCGAGGGGCCGACTCTCCCAATGAAAGGGACCGGTCGCCGGGCCTGGATTCGCCGGCACGGTCCAGGCAGGCTCATTCTTGGCGAGCTTGAGCAGAAAGGACCAGAAGCGGCGCCTGTATCCGAAGAGATCAGGGCCGTTGCCGCGTTCGGTAAAGTACTGGTAGTTCTGTCCCTCAGGTATGGACGCCAGCAGGTTGGCAAACCGTCCACTCGGTCTCGGCACGGTGACGGGGCGAATGCTCCGCAGCGCGTCCCAGGCCCGGACCGGGCGATCGTGATGAGTGGCGGCCGGCCAAGCAAAGTCTGCTCCGTCGCGGAGGGCGATGACAATGGCCCGTCGACGACGTTGAGGCACTCCATACTCGGCCACGTTGAGCACCCGGTGCGACAGTCGGTATCGAGTCTTGCACCGGTCGTTTATCGCCGTGAGCCTCTCACGTATGAGAGAGAGAGCGGATCGTTCTCCCTTGACGAACCCAGGTACGTTCTCGATCAGGAGAGCCCGAGGGAGAAAGCGATCGACCAGCATCATCAAGCCCTCGAGGCATCTTCGCGTGCGGTCGTCACGCATCCCGACGGCGCCGGACCGGGACCACTGGGCGGCCTTCGAGAACGGCTGACAGGGAGGTCCAGCGGCCAGCAGCGCCAGCTCGCCCGCGCGGAGGCCCAGACCGCTCGGGCACAGGTCGCGGGCGGCATCGTTCACGTCATGAAGATGAAGCTGCGGAAATCGAGGCCGATTGAGGGTGAGCGAACGTCGCGTCGCGGCATCGT
Source organism: Vicinamibacterales bacterium (assembly GCA_965207675.1). GTDB lineage: Bacteria > Acidobacteriota > Vicinamibacteria > Vicinamibacterales > UBA8438 > JAJEEA01. The sequence goes on along the minus strand of CBDBMY010000006.1, from coordinate 456,053 downwards.
TCTCGATCCCGCCGATCGCCTCGAATCCCGCGTGCTCGAGTGCGAGGTCGAGCCCTCCAACACCGGGGAACGCCGAGAGGCAGCGAAGTTGTCTCTCGCCTGGCTCCGGGCTCTTGCAGTCGCGCATGCCTGTACGCGTGCGGCTCGCGTGCATGATCCGAAATTCTACCGCAGCCCCGCGCCGGGCTTCCGGGGCTGTCGCGGTCGAACGAGATGGCCGATCGGAAGGCGCTGCAGAGCGGATCGACTGACGGCGGCCGGATGCGCCTCATCGAGCGACGGCTGAGGCTGGAGTACGGTCAGCCTCGGCACTTCAACCCCGCCGATCCACTCGACGACCTGATCTTCCTCGTCCTGTCGCGGATGACGCAGGAGATCAAGTACGTCCGAACGTACGCCCGCCTGCGCAGCTCCCTGTCGACATGGGGTGCGGTACGCGAGGCGCCGCCCGACCAGCTCGAAGAGCTCATTCACGAGGCGGGTCTCGCGCCGACGAAGACCGCGCAGCTCAAGGCCATCCTGGTCGAGATCGAGGCGCGGGAGGGCGCGATGAGTCTGCATCGGCTTCGCTCCATGACGGACGAGGACGTCGAGCGTTATCTCACCACCCTTCCGGGCGTGGCCCGGAAGACCGCTCTGTGCGTGATGCTCTATATCTATACCCTGGATCGCGACGTTCTGCCGGTCGACACCCACGTCTGGCGTGTGGCGCAGCGGCTCGGGCTCGCTCCCAGCAGGGGCCTGGAGCGAGGCGGAGGGCCGCAGGCTCGAAGCCCGCGTCCCGCCCAGCCTGCGCGCCTCCCTGCACGTGACCCTGATTGCCCATGGCCGAGAGGTCTGTCGCGCGCCCAAGCCGGATTGCGATGGCTGCATGCTGGCGGATCTGTGCCCGACGGCCGGCTCTTGACTGACCAACCCCCCCGGCAGGTGGTTGCCGCCAGCTCCGCCTCCGGGCCCCGGACCTCCGGCCTGCCCGGCAGCCCGTGGCGGGAGCCCGCGGTATTCCAGCGGGGATGCGTCCGCCTGACTACGTTCGTCGGTTGCGGATAGCCGACAGGCGCCCTTCTCATGCCTTGCCAGGCGGGCGCCTCGGCGATCCGCTGGCGCCCTCAGGGCGCGGTGCAACGCGGGGTCTCACCCTGGGCCGCTAGCCGACGAGCGGCTCGATGTCCTCTCCGGCCACCGCTCTGATGACGTCCTGCTCGTCGCCGTCTACGCCCCCCTTGAATCGCACCAGTCGCAGTCGGTCCAGGACCACGGCTTCACCGTCCGCCGTCAGCTTCTCCATCGTCGGCTGCTCCACGTGGTGCGGCACTGCGAGGAACGGCAGTGGCGAGACTCCCGTGCCGATACGCCGGGCCCACGGACCGGGGCGAGGCTCCTGGATCTTCCGGAACCATGTGTCGCTTCGACCCACCGTGGCCTGTCCGATGAATCCCCACGTGCCGGTCCGCAGCTTCCCGTCGTCCCAGCCGAGGTGGCACAGGACATCCACGCCTTCGTCATGCGCGTGCGCCAGGGTCGGTGCCGCGTTCGGCACCGCCTTGAGCCCGACTTCCGCGCAGGCATCGGTCAGCGCATCCTCGAAGGACTGTCCCGAGCGCCTGATCTCGGCCAGACAGACGGACCGCAATCCTCGCCGACGCAAGACCGCCGTCACCATGCGTTCGAACAGGGGAGTCACCTGCTTCAGAGGCAGCACGTCGAAGGCGTGTGCGATGGTGAGCGCAAGCGTGGCGACGTACGAGCTCGACTCGTGATCGAAGTCGGATCTCAACGAGACGCCGCGCTCCGAGACCTCGAACGGATAGCGTCGCATGAGCACGTCGTGCCGCTCCATGAGCTGCTCGAACACTATCGCGGCCGCCGAGCCCGCGTCGTCGCTAACGTCGGACAACGTGGTCGCGAGCCCGGCATCGGGCCGTCCGTCCGCTGGCAGGTCGATCAGCTCCAGATTCCAGTTGTTGTCGTCCAGGAAGTCGGCAACGATCGATCTCCTCACTTCACGCCCCTTCCGTTTCAATGCAAGCAGCTCGACATAGTCCGCCAGCAACGACGCTCTGGCGTACTGGCCGTAGGTGTCCGGCTCGAGGCCGCCTATCACTCCTGGGCCCGGCCCTTCGTGATGTCACGTACCGAGCGTGCGGCTTGATGGAGCTGCTCGGTAGCCGCGAGCAGGTCATCCGTAATCTCGGCGCCGGGGATGGCATCCATGAGGAGCTTCACCTCCTTGACCAGCCGCCACGCCCGGGAGACCGTGTCGAGCTCTTCGACGATCTTCCGCGCAAGGCTCAAGTCGTTGGTCTCCCGCAGGGTCTTGTGGGCGTGTGCGCTCGCCAGTACTCTGCCGTACGTGGTGACGTTGCGCGAGTCTCCGAGCACGGAGCGCCGGCCCGGTCTGTTACTGAGATCCCCGACGACCTCGGCGAGCTTCTGCCCGTCGATGTCACTTACCGCGCGCTCGATCTCCCCGTAGGTTCGCTCCTGGTCGAGCCCGATGTGTCGTCTGATGTCCGCCGAGCTCATGCAGCGAAGCCAGACGCCGAATCTGTTGTCCTGGAGATCGCTCACATCGAGGCCGAGCTCCTTGCGCGCGTGCAGCAGGATGCGGATTGCCAGGTACGAGTTCCTCACGCCCTGGGTATTGCTGCCGATTCGTCGCCCGAGCTCCCTGAAGGGATCGGGGCTGTTGTGCTCGACGAGTCGCGCGATCTCGCCCAGAACATAGCGGGCCTTGGCTTCGGGATCCCATGTCTTGATTCCGCCGATGTGTCTGAAGCCGACGTAGGCGCGTATCTCGTCACGACTCGACACTACGAAGCAGGGAACCTCGGCGAGCTGCTCGATCCGGCCCGGGGACGACTCGACGAGAAGATTCAGGTCATCGGCCTCCGGTGCGCCACGAAGAACCTTCAGCGTCGCGAGCCGTCGGTTGCCTGCGATGACGGTATAGCTCTGCCCGTTCTCCCGGATGACGATGAGCGGCTCGTTCCGGAAGAAGCCGTGGTCCATGAACGACTGCGCGATCTCCTCCAGCACGCCGTTCTCGTAGAGGAACCGGAGGATCTCGGACTGAGGCCTTCCGCGGACCCGTTCCGGAAGCCGGGGGTTCTCGGCGTCGAGTCTGAGCTCGTCTACAGGGAGATACTGGATATCCGGGGAGCGGATGTCAGTCATCCGGCATATTCCGTGGGCGCGACCAAGCCGGTCGGCGCCTCAGAGAGACTACTACATGGGGCGCGGTGCGCGTCGGCTGGAAAGCGTGAAGGGCGTGCTCGTACCGGCTTCTCGTGCACGACGGCTCTCCGTGATCCGGAGTCTGCGTTACCCCTGGCCCGCCAATCGTCCTACGGCGCAGACCCCTGGGGCGCGGATCCGTGCACCAGCTCCAGTTGCCCGGCCCGCATCCACCCCACCGCGCCGTCCTCGAGCACGATCTCCACCCAGTCGTCCGAGCGGCGGTCCACCGCGACCTTCGTGCCGGCGTGAACCGCGAAGGTCTGCAGGGCCGGATCGTCCGAGGGCGCGCTCTGCACCTGCACTTCCTCGGCCATCACGATCGCCTCCTCGGCGGCGGCGAGGTCGAGCTCGCGGACGAGCAGGTTGACGCCCAAGACGAGGGTAACGGCGGCCGCGGCCGCTGCGGTGCGCCGCGCCCAGGCGCCGAGGCGCGGCGCCGGCCGGAACACCACGATGGCGGCGCCGCCGACCGCGGTCACCCAGGCCAGCGCCACCAACCAGATCAGCGCGGCGCGCGGCAGCAGCCCGACCCACCAGCCGGCGGCGCGGAAGAGCCAGAACTCGGGCCGCGGCGTGATGTCGTCGGCGGTCATCGACCGCGCGAGGGCGAGGTTGGCGAGGAGGTCGTCGTCGCCGGGCATCAGGCGCCGGGCGCGTTCGTAGTTGAGGATGGCGGGGGCGAGCTCGCCGAGCCGGAAGTGGGCGTTTCCGATGTTGTAGTAGAGCTCGCCGCTCTCGAGCCCCTCGTCGAGGATGCGCCGGTAGCGGTCGAGGGCGCCCTCGAAGTCGCCGGCCTGGTAGAGCCGGTTCCCTTCGTCGAAGAACGCGCCCTGGGCCTGCGCCGGCGCCGCCGCGAGCAGGAGCAGCCACAGGGCGCCGAGGGCCGCCGCCGCGAAAGATGTCGGGTGCTTCTCGGTCATGAGGCGGTCAGGGCCGCGTCGAGGTCGGTCATCGCCCGCCCCGCCTCCGCGAGCATCGCCTGCATCGCGGCGGCGTCGGGCTCGGCGGGGGCGAAGCGCTCGCGGTCGCAGCGCTCGAGGCAGTCGAGACAGGCGTCGGCGACGTCCGTGTCCACCCCGCGGGCGGCGAGGGCGGCGCGTATCTCGTCATGGATGAGGCCGGCCTCGGCCACGTTCAGCTTGTCGCCGAGGAACCCCTGCATGGCGCGGCCGACCTCGGCGTGGAACTCGCGGTGCCGGTCGGGCGAGCACAGCGACTCGGCGCGGGCGAGCCGCCGCCGGGCCACCTTCGAGGCGCGCCGGCTGCGGGCCCAGGCGACGTCGCCGGCGAGCCGGTCGCGGTGGCGGCGCACCGCGACGGCGCCGGCGAGGGCGACGAGGGGCAGCACCGCGACGGCCCAGAACCCGGCCGTGCGGAAGAGCGAGCCGTCCCGCGCCCGGAACGTCGGGGCCGCGATGCGGATGAAGCGGATGTCCGCGCGCTGCAGGTCCATCCCGGCGCGGGCGCGCTGGCCGGGCAGGAAGGTGGTGGGGCCCGGATCGCCGGTGACGGTCAGTGCTATCGGGTCGGACGACGCCACCGCGTAGGCGCCGCGCTCGGGGTCGAGGTACGCGAGCTCGACGGGGGGAATGGTCACCTCGCCCGGCTCGCGCGGCACGATGACGTACTCGTAGACCCGGCTGCCGCGCACGCCGTCCGCCGCCGGCTCCACCTCCTCGCTCATCTCCGGGGGGTAGACCTCGAAGGCGGGAGGGAGATCGAGGGTTGGCTCGGGCAGGGTCCGGATGTTGCCGCTGCCGCTGACGTCGAGGCGCAGGGTCAGGGCGTCGTTGGTCTCCGCGGCGGTGCGGTCGACGCCGGCCGAGACCGCGAGCGAGCCGACGAAGCCGGAGTACGACGCGGGGGCGCCGGGCGGCGCCGGCAGCACCTCGAGGTCGAGGGCGTTCGACGCGACCGAGACCGGGACGCGCCGCCCGAAGAGGCCGCCGGCGAAGCCGCCGAAGGGGTCGCCGAACGGGTCGCGCCCGAAGGGGGACGGTCGCTGCACGCGCACCTGCGCTTCGAGCACGAGGGGATCGACGCGCTTGGGGCCGGGGCCGGTCGGGAAGAGGGCGACGCGACGGATGACCTGGCTGGCGTACTGCACGCCGTTGCGGACGACCTGCTCCTGCCGCTGCGCGGCGGCCAGCTCCTCGACCCAGAAGCCGGCCGTGCCCGGCTGCCGGACGACGCTGACGCCCTCGACGTCGACCCGGGTGAAGATGCGGTACTCCACGACGACGGGCTGGTTGACGTAGACCTGCGCCTCGCTGAGGGTGGCGGTGAGGAAGAGCTCGTCTGAAGAGACGCCGTCTCCGGGGCCCGCCCGCACGCCCCCGCCGCCGCGCGCGCCCGCGCCGGCCGCCGGGGCGGCGGCGATCTCGATGGTCAGGGGATCCGTGCGCAGGTCCTCCCCGTCGGCCCGCACCGTCACCGGGCCGATCTCGAACGTGCCCTCCTGCGTCGCCAGGAACCGGTACTGGATGGTGTGCGACGTCGACATGCGGCCGTTGACGAACTGCATCGACGTCGACGTGCCCGAGCCGAGGTAGTCGGCGAACGCCGACAGGTCGGGCAGGGCGGGGTCCCCGTCGGTGCTCCGGCTGCCGGACACCTCGACGTTCAGGACGAACTGGCCGTTGACGGGCACCGGGTTCTGGCTGAGGAACGCCCGCACGGATTGCGCCTCGCCGGGCGTTGTCGACGCCAGGAGCACCAACGCCGCCGTGAGACCGCGCGTCGCGGTCACCAGGGCCTCCTCGGCGGCCGGGCCGGGGCGGTGGTCCGCCGCCGCCGCTGAATCTGGTCGGGGTCCTCGTCGATCGCCTCCAACAGGCGCTCCGCGTCCTCGCGGCTCAGCTCGCCGGGCTGCGGCTGCGGCTCCTCGCCGGACTGCGGCGGGTCCTCCTGCCCCTGCTCCTGCTGGTCCTGTTGCTGTCGCTGGTCCTGCTGCTGATTCTCTTCCTGCTCCTGCTCGTCCTGCTCCTGCTGACTCTGCTGTTCCTGCTCGTCCTGCTGTTCGTCGGGCGGCGGCTGCTGCGGCTGATTCTCCTGATCTTCCTGATTCTCGTCGTCGTTCTCGTCCTGCTGATCCGAGGACTGCTGCTGCTGTTGCTGCTGCTCCTGCATCTGCTCGAGGGTCAGCTCGAGGTTGTGCTTGGCGTCGACGTCGGCGGGGTTGCGGCGCAGCGCCTGCTTGTAGGCCTCGAGGGCGGGCTGGAGCTGCTGCTGGCGGTAGAGGGCGTTGCCGAGGTTGTACCAGGCCTGCGCCTCGACGGCGGGGTCGCCGCTCTCGGCCGCCTCCTGGTAGGCCTCCATCGCGCGCTGGAACTCGTCGGTCCGGTACAGCGCGTTGCCGTTGTTGAACGGGACCACCGGCGAGTCGGGGGCCGCCCGCAACGCTTCCAGGTACTGCTCGTGGGCCTCCTCGAACCGGCCCTCCTCGTACAGCCGGTTGCCCGCCTCGACCTCGCTCCGGCCCGCCTGCGCGGCGGCGAGGGCCGGCAGCAGAAGGGCGGCCATCCCGGCGAGGCCGGCCGCGACCCTCACGGCCCGCGTCGAGCACGGGTGCTCTTCGGCCCGCCGGCGCACGCAGCGGTCTGCCGGCGTCGTCCGGGCGCCGTGCAGCGCGAGGTTCCACCACGGGGTGTGACCGCGACTCACTCGAACCTCCCCGGCCAATCGGCCCGTTCCCTGCGCATGGCGTGCGCGCCGGCGCCGGCGTGCTCGCGTCTCACTCGAACCTCCCCGGCCGTTCGGCCCGCACCCTGGGGACGACGCGCGTCGCCGGCGCGCTCGAGTTTCGCCCGAGCCTCCCCGACCGTTCGGCCCTCGCGTTGCGGGCGGCACGCGCGTCGCCCGCCGGCGTGCTCGCGTCTCACTTGAACCTCCCCGACCATTCGGCCCGCACGCGCCGGCGGTCCGGTATCAGCACCTCGGCCGCCAGCAGCGCCAGCGCGAGGCCGAGAAAGATCTGGTACTGCTCGTCGAACAGCGTCACCTGCTCGGCCTCGAAGGCCTGCCCCTCGCCCCCCGTCACCTCGGCGGCCAGCGCCTCGAGCTCGTCGCCGGCCGGCGACGCCCGGTAGTGGAGGCCGCCGGTGCGTTCGGCCATCGCCTGCAGCACGGTCTCGTCGAGCCGCGTCGTCACCACCGTCCCGTCCTCGTCGCGCCGGAAGCCCCGGGGGCGGCCGGCCTCGTCGAGCTCGGGAATCGGCACGCCCTCGGTCGAGCCGATGCCGACGGTGTAGATGCGTGCGCCCGCCTCGACCGCGCGGTCGACGGCCTCCTCCACCTCGCCCTCGTGGTCCTCGCCGTCGGTGATGACGACGAGGACCCGGTGGCGGCGCTCGGTCTCGGCGAACGCGTCGAGGGCCACCCCGACGGCCTGGCCGAGGTTGGTGCCCTGCACCGAGATCATGTCCGTATCCATCGCGTTGAGGAAGAGGGCCGCCGCCCCGTAGTCGCTCGTCAGGGGGCTCTGCACGAACGCCTCGCCCGCGAACGCGACGAGCCCGACGCGGTCTCCCTCGAGCCGGCCGATGAGGTCGGCGACGGCGAGCTTGGCCCGGTCGAGGCGGCTCGGCGCGATGTCCTCGGCCGTCATCGAGGCCGACAGGTCAAGGGCCACCACGATGTCCTGCCCCTCGCGCCGCACCGTCTCGACCCGGCTCCCGAACTGGGGCCGGGCCAGGGCGGTGACGAGCAGGGCCACCGCCGCCAGCAGCGCCGCGAGCTTGGCGGCCCGGCCCCGCCGGTCGACGGTGGCCGTGAGCCGGTCGAGAAGATGGCGCTCGCCGACCAGCGCGAGGGCCCGGCGCGTGCGCGCGCGGGCCCACCACGCCAGCCCCGCGAGGGCCGGCACCAGCAGGTACGCGAGCAGCACGTCGGCGGCGGCGAACCTGAACATCTAGGAGTCCGTGGTGAAGCCCCGCGTTGCGCCGCGCCCGGAGGGCGCCAGCGGATCGCCGAGGCGGCTGCATGACAAGGCTCGACGAGGGCGCATATCGGGCCTATGTAACCGAGGAGCAACGCAGTCAGGCAGTGTGCATCGCCGGTCGAACGCAGCGGGGGCCTTCACCACGGGCTCCTCTAGGGTATCTTCCTCAGCACGGTGCGGGCGAGGGTCATCTCCAGCACCAGGAGCACCAGGCCCGCGGCCAGCGGCACGTGGAACAGCTCGCCGTAGCGGGTGAACTGCTCCACCTCGATCTCGGTCGTCTCCAGCGCGTCGATCTCGGCCCAGATCGCCTCGAGGCTCTCCCGGTCCGTCGCCCGGAAGTAGCGGCCGTCGGTCAGGTCCGCCACTTCCTGCAGCGTCGGCTCGTCGATGTCGACCCGCATCTGCGCGTAGCGGCGGCCGAACAGCGGATCGTCGACGGGCACCCGCGCCACCCCCCGGGTGCCGGCCCCGACGGCGTAGACGCGGATGTCGAGCGCCGCCGCCATCTGGGCCGCGGTCACCGGGTCGATCTCGCCCCGGTTGTTCTGCCCGTCGGTCAGCAGCACGACGACCTTCGACTCGGCCGACGAGCCCTGCAGCCGCTTGACGGCGGTGGCCAGCCCCATGCCGATGGCGGTGCCGTCCTCGAGGATGCCGGTCTCGAGCTCGCCGAGCACGGTGGTCACGATGCCGTAGTCGAGGGTCAGCGGCGCCTGCGTGAACGCGTCGCCGGCGAACACCACGAGGCCGATGCGGTCGTTGCGGCGGCCCTCGACGAAGTCGGCGGCCACCGCCTTGGCCGCCTCGATGCGGTTCGGCTCGAGATCCTCGGCGAGCATCGAGGTCGACAGGTCGAGGGCGAGCACGACGTCGATGCCGTCGGTGGTGACGTTCTCGGCCGTCACCCCGGTCTGGGGTCGGGCGAAGGCGACGACGAGGGCGGCGAGGCCGAGGCTGCGCAGCACGAACAGGGCGTGGCGCCGGCGCCCGGTGCGCCGCCGGTCGGCGCGGGCGACGGCGGCGAGCGACGAGTAGCGCAGCGACCCCGTCCGGCCCCGGCCGCGCACGACGTACCACCAGGCGAGCAGCGGCACCCCGAGCAGCAGGAGGAGACAGGCCGGGTCCGCGAACCTGAGAATCATGCCGCCTGCTCCGCGGGGACCGCGGCCGGCCCGGCGGGGGGCGGCTCGACGGGGGCGGTGACGTCCACCACGCGGCGGGCGAGGGGGAACAGCTCGCGGCACTCCGGTATCGCGGGCCGCAGCTTGGCGAACTTCACGAGGTCGCACCGGTCGAGGAGGCGTTGCACGTCGGCGACGGCTCCGCGGTCGGCGTCGGTGCGGAGCAGGCCGTCGAGCACCTCGCCGGTGGTCATCTCCATCGCGTCGACGCCGAAGCGGCCCTCGACGTACACCCGCACGATGTCAGAGAGCCGGATGTGCCACGTCTTGATCTCGCCGCGCTCCAGCAGCCCCGCCGCCTCTAGGGCGTCGAGGGCCTCGCGGGCGATCTCGTGGGCCGGCCGCGGCGGCAGCTCCGGCACCAGCGCCTCCGGGGTCGACCGCCGCCGGTAGCGCCGGTAGAGCCAGGCGGCGACGGCCGCGGCGGCGAGCAGGGCCGCGAGCCACGGCAGCAGGGTGACAACCGCGAACGGAATCGCCAGCGGCCCCTTGATGTCGCGGATGTCGCCGCCCTCGTCCCGCCCGACGCTCTCGATGGCGACGGGTACCGCCTCGGTCGCGAGGGTCGTCTCCCCTCCGGCGCCCACCACCTCCACGTCCAGGGACGGAAAGAACAGCTCGCCCAGCTCGAACGCGGCGACCCGCAGCTCGAGGCGCGATTCGAGGCCCCCGTCCACCGCCGCCGACTGCGCGACGGGCGGGTCGAGGAGCTCGAACGGCGCAACGTCGACGGGGTCGGGCCACCGCACCTCGGCATCCGCCGCGTGGCGCACCGTCACCACGATGGTGACGGGGTCGCCGACAGCCGCCGTCGCGGCCGAGACGCTGGTCTCGATGGTGGGCTCGATCGCCCGGCCCGCGGGCGCGCTCTCCTGCGCGGCCGCCGGGGCCGCCAGGGAGGCCACGAGCACCGCCGCCAACCCCCAGGTCGTCATCGGTACCGTTTCGCGCGTTCCCTGAAGAACCGCATGAGCCGATCGACGTAGGGCCGGTCGGTCGCGATCTCCACCACGTCGACCCCCGTCTGCCGGAACTCCCGCTCCCTGGCTTCCCGCGCCTCCGCGACCTCGCGCTCGAACGCCCGGCGGAACGCGGGGTCCGACACATTCACCGTGAGCCGCTCGCCGGTCTCGGCGTCCTCCAGATCGAGGTAGCCCACGGGCGGCAGCGCCTGCTCGCGGGGGTCGCCGATGCGTATGACGACGGTGTCGTGCCGGCGGCCGGCCACGGCCAGGGCCCGCCGGTAGCCGCCGGCGATGAAGTCGGAGACCACGAAGGTGACGGCCCGCCGCCGCACCACCCGGGCCAGGTACTCCAGCGCCCCCGCGACGTCGGTGCCGCGCCCCGCCGGCTCGAAGTAGAGCAGCTCGCGCAGCACCCGCAGCACGTGGCGGCGCCCCTTGCGGGGCGGCACGAACTTCTCGATGCGGTCGCTGAAGATGATCAGGCCGACCTTGTCGTTGTTCTTGATGGCCGAGAACGCGAGCACCGCGCAGATCTCCACCGCGACCTCGCCCTTCATGCGCCCCGCCGAGCCGAAGTCGCCCGAGGCGCTGACGTCGACGACGAGCATCACCGTCAGCTCGCGCTCCTCGTCGAACACCTTGACGAAGGGGGCGCCGGTGCGCGCGGTGACGTTCCAGTCGATGTTGCGGATGTCGTCGCCGACGTGATACTCGCGCACCTCGGCGAAGTTCATGCCGCGGCCCTTGAACACCGAATGGTACTCGCCCGAGAAGACCTCGTTCACGAGGCCCCGGGTGGCGATCTCGACCCGCCGGACCTGCTTGATGATCTCGCGCGGGATCACCGGACGCTCCCTCGTCGGCGGGTTTCATGCCGCGTGCGCATGTCGGCAGTACGCTGTTCCGATGAAGGACACCGAGTCGCGCTCTCTCGTCGGTGGGTCCCATGCCGGTTGCGCATCGGGCAGTCTCTCGGCAGATCAGGTCACGCCCGGCCCCTACGGCACCTCGATGCGGTTGAGGACCCGCTCGACCACCGTCTCCGCCGTCACCTCCTCCGCCTCGGCCTCGTAGGTCAGCAGCACCCGGTGCCGCAGCACGTCGGGGCCGATGGAGCGCACGTCCTCGGGGGTGACGTAGCCGCGCCGCCGCAGGAACGCGTGGGCGCGCGCCGCCCTTGCGAGGTTGATGGTCGCCCGCGGCGAGGCGCCGAACGCGATGAGGTCGGCCAGGTCGGCGAGGTCGTAGTCCTTGGGCGTCCGCGTCGCGAAGACGAGGTCGACGATGTACCGCTCCACCTGCGGGTCCATGTAGATCAGGTCCACCGCCTTCCGGGCCCGGAGGATCTCGTCGGGCTCGACCACCGCCTCGACCTCGGGGGCCGGGCCGCCGGCCATGCGCCGCAGGATCTCCAGCTCCTCGTCCTTGTCGGGGTAGGTGACGGCCAGCTTCAGCATGAACCGGTCGACCTGCGCCTCGGGCAGGGGATAGGTGCCCTCCTGCTCGATGGGGTTCTGGGTGGCGAGGACGAGGAACGGCGAGTCGAGGGGGTAGCTGGCGTCGCCGATGGTGACGGTGCGCTCCTGCATCGCCTCGAGCAGGGCCGACTGCACCTTGGCCGGCGACCGGTTGATCTCGTCGGCGAGGATGATGTTCGCGAAGATGGGGCCCTTGCGGGTCTTGAACTCCGACTGCCGCGGGTCGTAGACGAGGGTGCCGATGAGGTCGGCGGGCAGCAGGTCGGGCGTGAACTGGATGCGCCGGAACGTGGTGGCGACGGCGTCGGCGAGGGTGCGGACGGTCATCGTCTTGGCGAGGCCGGGCACCCCCTCCATCAGCACGTGACCGTCGGCGAGGAGCCCGACGAGCAGCCGCTCGATCATGGTCCGCTGGCCGACGATGACCCGGCCCACCGCGTCGAGCAGCCGCTCGACGAAGGCGCTCTCGGCGTGGATGCGTTGCTGTATCGCTTCGATGTCGTGATGCATGGTGTCTGCGCGCGCGTTCTCCGATCAACCCTCTATTGTAGGAAACCCGGCGGCCGGTCCCCAATCCGCGGGCGGAATCGCCCCCGCCGCCCGCCGCGGGGCCGCCGCCGCAGCGTCCGGACGCACCGCCGGGGCCGGATGCGGCCGCTGCCGGGTCAGCGAACGGGAAAGAAGATGTCGGTGCGCCACTTCGAGGGGTCCGGCTCCCGGCCGGGGTCGGTGACGTAGACCTCCCACGGGGCCCCCGCGGGCTCGAGGCCCTCCGACTTCATCCACGCCGTCAGCGCCTCCCACGTGTGCCGGAGCTGCTCGTAGTGGCCGGTGTGGGTGACCGTCGCCGCCTTCCCGGAGGGCAGCTCGCCGGCCCGAATGCGGTCCGTGCCGGCCAGCGGAGAGGCGACGGGCATGCCGCACTCGAGGTCGACGGTGCCGCCGTGCATCTCGTGGTAGATGGCGAAGGGCATCCCGGCCGGCGCCTGCCCGCTCTGCTGCACGTACCCGTGCAGCTCGCCGAAGAGCATCCCCATGGTCTCCGCGATCTTGTCCATGGTGGTCTTCGTCCGGATGCCCACCATGGGCTGCGCCTCCAACTGCGTCGTCCCGAACTCCGATGTCATGCCTGGGTCCTCCTCGACCTGCCGTCGTGCCCCGGGGCGTCCCACATCCTGACGCCCGACCGCTCCGTGAATGGGAAGTTATCGAAATCCCGTTGACGGATTCAACCCGGCGCCGTCAACATCAGAACATGGAGCGCAACACGACCCTCTCGACTGTGCTGCAGGTGCTGACGCTCCTCGTCTCGCTCGTCAACGCGATCGGTGTCCAGATCGTCGACAGCAAGGTCGACCAGCTCACTGACCGGTCCGGTCCCTGCAGGAGCTGCTCGTCGCGCACGTGACGACGCGCGGCCTGCACTCCGATTGAGCAGGCGGGCCGCGCCATCTCGCCCACCGTTCGCCCACCTTCCGAGTCCGGCCGTGCGGGCCGCGCCGACCGCGAGCTTCGACGGCAGCGCCCGATCCCGCCATCAGCCGGCTGACCCGGCCCGACGGCAGGCCTGCGCCGGGGTTCGTGCTGTACCATGTCAGCAGTTGCACGGCCGTACGCGTCGACGCGAAGACCGCTGCAGTGGCGCGGCCGCAGGTGTCGACGCGAAGACCGCTGCGGTGAGGATATCCTGGAAGGGGGAGGCCGATGAGGACAGCGCTGATCGCGGCATGCGTGCTCGCCGCGCCGTGGGCGGTTGCGGCTCAGGACGGCGGCGTCACGGGCACCGTCACCGACGACACCGGCGGGGTGCTGCCGGGCGTGACCGTCGAGGCATCCGGCCCGGCGCTGGCAACCCCCCGGGTGGCGGTGAGCGACGGTGACGGCCGCTACGCGCTCACGGGGCTTCCCCCCGGCGGCTACGTCGTCACCTTCACGCTGGCCGGCTTCGAGCGCCTGGAGCGCGAGGTCGAGCTGGCCGCGGGGGTCACGGCCACGGTCAACGCCGACCTCCAGCTCGGCGGCCTCTTCGAGGAGGTGACGGTGGCGGTCACCGGCACCGCCATCGACGCCCCGGCCATCAACATGCCCCACGCCGTCACCGTGGTCAGCCGCGAGACGCTCGAGCAGCAGGGGGCGACCCAGCTCGTCGACCTCTTCCGCAACCTGAACGTCAGCCACGGCGTCGTCGGCGAGCGCAACAGTTGGTACAACTCGAACCAGCCGTCGACCCTCACCGAGAACGTCGCCAACGTCAACCTGCGCGGCCTCGGCGCGTCGCGGACGCTGGTGCTCATCAACGGCCGGCGCCACGTGCCGGTGCCCGCCCGCCTCATCGGGGGGCGCTTCGTCGACGTCAACACCATCCCCGCCATCGCCGTCGGCCGGCTCGAAGTGCTTAAGGAGGGCGCGTCGGCCACCTACGGCTCGGACGCGGTCGGCGGCGTCGCCAACTTCGTTACCCGCAGCGACTTTCGGGGCTTCGAGATGAACGTCTCCCACGACTACTTCGACGGCGGGGGCGACACCACCGTGGCGGGCATCTGGGGCGGCCGCATCGGGGCCTCGAGCGCGGTCCTCTCCATGGAGCGGGTCGGCCGGCAGGAGCTGCAGATGGCGGAACGCCCGTGGGCCCTCGGCCGCCTGAGCGAGTACCCCTCCGGCACCCGCGGCGGCTGGTCGAGCCTCGGCAACCCCGGCACGTTCTCGGTGGGGGCGCCGGTGCCGTGGACGGCCGACGTCTTCGACCCCCGCTGCGCCGAGTTCGGCGGCCTCGACGAGGGCTGGACGTGCCGGTTCCGCTACGCGCCCTTCGACAACCTGATCGACGAGCAGCGGCACACCCGGGCGTTCCTCGAGCTCAACGGCCCGTTGAACGAACGGACCAACTACCACGTCGAGGCGCTCTGGTCCGACGCCGTGATCCCGAACTGGTACACGACGCCGTCCTATCCGCCGTTCCCGCTGACGAGCACCACCATCCAGGAGGTGGCGGCGAGCCACCCCGGCCGCCAGGAGTTCTGCGGCAGCTACGCCGGCGACCCGAAGGCCGATCCGATGGGCGCCTGCGCGGGCGGCGACCCCTGGTACTTCAACGGCCGCCCGTTCGGCAACTCGGGCCCCGGGCGCCGGCTGAGCCGCGAGTCGCAGACCCAGCGCTTCGCCGCCTCCGTCGACGGCGACTTCCTGCTCGGGGGGCGCGACGCCAACTGGGACGTCGGCCTCAGCTACTCGCGGGCGCGGGGCAACCTGAACCTGCCCGCCGTCTACACCGACCGCATCTTCCGCGCGTTCCGCGGCTTCGGCGGCCCCGACTGCGGCGTCGGCGTCGTCGCCGACCCCACCTCGCCCGCGGGCATGCGGCTCGGGGCCCTGGGCGGCGCGGTGGCGGGCCAGGGGCCGTGCATGTACTACAACCCGTTCAGCAACGCCATCGAGTACTCGGCCCAGCCGTACTCCTCGTTCGAGCACAGCGCGAACCCCGACTACGTCGCGGGCCTCGCGAACCAGGAGGTCCTGCGTGATTGGCTCAACCAGGAGGTGGACCTCTTCAGCACCACCGACATGATCGTGGCCGACGCCACGATGAGCGGCAATCTCGTCCCGAACGTGGCCGACTTCGCGGTCGGCTACCAGTTCCGCGGGGTGAACGCCGACGGCAACCCCAACGACCCCGGCGACGTCACCGTGAACCCGTGCCCGGTGGCCGGCGACATGGGCTGCTCGCCCGGCAAGCGGTTCGGGCCCTACCTCTTCACCAACGTCCACCGGCCCTACGCGGCCGACCAGCAGGTGCAGCGGCTCTTCGGCGAGCTGGCCCTGGGCATCGGCCCCCGCCTCGACACCCAGCTCGCCGCCAACTACGAGTTCTACAACGTGGCCGGCCGCCGCGTGAACAGCATCGACCCGAAGATCGGCTGGCGCCTCGAGGCGGCCGAGAACCAGCACTACTCGCTGTCGTTCCGCGGCTCGGTGCAGACCACCTTCCGGACGCCGTCGCTCGACGACCTGAACACCAGCCCCCTGACGACGCTGGAGTGGATCAACGAGACCGGCGCCTACCAGGCCGTCGACCGCTTCGGGCGCGAGGACCTCCTGCCGGAGCGCGCGTTCACCTACAACGCGGGCGCGATACTGTTCCTCGAGGGGGGCGTCGAGGCGACCGTCGACTTCTGGCACTACGACTTCGAGAACGTGATCGGCTCGATGCCCTACGACGCCATCAGCAGCCTCTACGCCAGCGACGACCCCGCCGTCCAGGCCGCGGTGTCGCCGTTCATCATCTGTCCCGGCGGCCGGGCCTCGGACCTCGCGCCCGCCGACCGCTGCGTCGCCCAGAACCTGCAACGCATCCAGATCGACCTCGTGAACTGGCCGGGGCTCACCAGCTCAGGCATCGACACCCACCTCGCGGCCCGCGCCGACGCGGGGCCGGGCCAGCTCTCGCTGAGCTGGGACTCCACCTACACCGTCGGCTACGACACGAAGGAGCTGCTGCTCGAGGGCACCGGCCTGACCCTCTACGCCGAGCGCGAGGCGGCCGGCTACCTGAACTTCGCCCACCCCATCGCCGTGCCCCTGCCCCGCTGGAAGAGCCGCTGGTCGGCGGCCTACGACTGGAGCCGATACAGCTGGGCCAACTACGTCAGCTACATCGGCGCCTACGAGGACCGGGGCAACGACGTCGTGCCCCGCATCGACCCGTTCCTCGCCTGGGACATGAGCTTCCTGATGCGCTTCCCCGGCACCGGGATGAACCTCACGATCTACGGGATGAACCTGACCGGGCAGATCCCGCCGTGGGCCAACGTCGAGCAGGCCTACGACGGCTTCACCCACGACCCCAAGGGGCGGCGCATCAAGGCGGCGGTGAGCTGGCGCTTCGGGGGGTGATGCGGGCCGGGCCGCGCATCGACGCGCCCGCCGGACGGCGTCGCGGCGATGGCAGGGGTGAGATACGCCCCGTCGAAAACCGCGGTCGGAGCGTTCTCGATGTTCGGGTACCATGTCGTCAGCCTCGGCCCGACCTCGTCGATCCGGGCCGCCCGCGGTCACGGCCGTCGAGGGAGCCGTGAGCGCTCGGGGCTCGATGATCCAGGGTGCCCGCCAGACGCCATCGCGGCAATCGCAAGCGGTCGACGCCGGCGCGTGCGGCGTGCGTATCCCCCCGCCGCCTGCTGGAGCAGGCGCGGGAGGCGCTCGCCCGGGGAGACGGGCGCGAGGCGCTCGATCTGGTCACGCAGGCGCGCGATCGGGACCCCCGCCTGGCGGGGCTGCCGCTGACGTTGTTCTGTGCCTGCTCGCAGCGCGCCCGGCAGCTTGCCGAGAAGGGCTTGGACCGGGAAGCGGCCGCCATGCGCGCCCGCGCCGACGGGCAGCGGGCCTCGCTGGCGACGCAGGCGCTGTCGGAGGACGACTGGGTCCAGTACGTCCGGTATCTCGACGGCGCGGACGCGGTGGCGGCCTATGCCGACCACCTGGGCGCCGGGCCGCCCGTGCCCGCGGTGGAACGGACGCTGGCGGATCGGCTCGTCATCGAGCGCGGCTGGGAGAGTCTCGACGTCCTCGATGCGAGCCATCCGCTGCGGCGGGACGCCGGGGAGGTCATGGCCGGCGTGGGCGCCATGGACGCGGGCGAATGGGCGCGGGCCGCCGCCCTGCTGCAGGGCGTGCCCCGGCGCTCGCCGTTCGCGGCCTGGCGTCTGTTCTGCAAGGCCGCGGTCTGCTTCGACGCGGGCGACGACGACGGGTTGCGCCGGGCCCTCGATCGTCTCCCGGCCGACTTCCCCCTCGCCCGCACCGTCGCCGAGTGGCGGCGCCTGGCCGCGCCCGACGACGGCGGCGCCGCGGCGCCGGGGGGCGCGGCCGGAGAGGGGGGACCGGCGGCGGCCCTCGCCCGCGAGCTGAAGCGCGCCCTCCGCAAGGGGAACGTGGGCGCGGCAGGGGCGGCGATCGAGAGTCTGGCCGACGTTATCTACCCCGACGACCCCGCTCTCGGCCGGATCGATCTGGTGGAGATCGCGGGCCTGGCGATGGCTGGGCGCCTCATCCCCGGCCGCGCGCTCGAGGCGCTGGCGCGGCGGCTGCTGCCCCGCGGCCGGGCGACCGCGGTCGGGGCCCGAGTCCTCCTCGGGGCGCAGCGGGCAGAGCCCGGACTGTGGCATCCGGGGCCGGCCGCCGTTCTCTTCGAACTGCTCCCGGCGGAGCTCCCCCGGGCGGAAGACCGGCCCCTCGCCCGGGCGTGCGTGCTGGAGACGCTGGCGCGCACGGGCCGCGCGGCGGTCGATCCGGGACTGCTGCCCGCCGAGATGGAGGCGGCCCTGAACCGGCTGCTCGGCCGACGGTCGCGCGACCCCGCCATGGTCTTCGTCGACCTCATGTCGGCGAGTCTCGAGGCCGACCCCGACAATCGCGACGGCTACCTCTTCCTCCTCGACCTGCTGCGGGGCCACGGCGCCGGCCGGCGGCGGCTCGAGGGCGTCCTGCGGGACATGGCGGGCCGGTTTCCCGACGATCCGACTTCCTGGCTCGAGCTGGCCACCCTCCACTATGCGAGGAACGCCTACCGCCGGGCCGAGGCCGCGCTGACCGAGGCCCGCCGGCGCGCCCCCCACGACGACCGGCTCCTGGACCTGCAGGCCGTCGGCTTCCTCAAGTCCGCCGACCAGAGCCGGAACAAGGGGCGTTTCCGGCTCGCGGCGCGGGACGTCGAGCGCGCCGTGGACCTCGGGCGCAGGGTGATCGAGCCCGTCCTGCCGGCGAAGCGGCTGCTGCTGGAGATCGTGTCGGGCGGCGGGGACGCGTCGGCCGCGATCGCTCGCCGACTCGATCCCCTGCCGCCGGCCGCGCAGCTTCGGACGCTGGCCCTCGTGATCCGCGACCTCGAGGACAACCGCCACGTCAGGTACGTCCGACCCGGCATGGCCGACGCCGTGCGGAGCGTGCTCGCCGACCGGTCGGCCCTCGCCGGCGAGTGCGGTCCGGACGAGGCCGCGGGGCTGCTCGACCCCGTGCCGCCCGAGCTCGACATGCTCTACCACGACCGGGGGATCGCGCCGATCTTCGACGCCTGGTGGCCCGAGCTCCTCGAGCGGGTGGACGGAGAGCGCCTGCCGGCCGCCCTCGGCATCCTGATGGCGTGCGGCGGGCGGACCCAGGTTCGCGCCGAGATCGAACGCCGGTTGCGCGGCGGCGGGAAGTCCCGGCGGGATCCGTTGCTGCTCTTCCATCTGGCTGTCCTCCGTTACCAGGACGGCAGCGACCACGACTCCGGGCGCTTTCGGGACGTGGTCGACAAGGCGGGCCCCGCCGCCCGCGAGCCGCTGCGTGCCCTCGCTGCGCGGCTCGCGCGCCACACGCAGGGTCCGTTGCGTCACGCCCTGGCGACCTTCGATTTCGAGCCGCTGGACCTGCCGGCGGCGGCGCTCGACGGCGGCCTGCCGTCGATCGGCGAGTTCCTGGACATGCTCGCCGCCCGGGAGCCCGAATTCGCGGCGCTCCTGGAAGGAGCGGGCGGCTCGACGCGGGCGGAACCGCCGGACCCCGCCGATCCGGTGCTGGGCGAACGGTTCCGGCGGACGTTGACGGAGGGCGCGGAGGACTCGGAGGACGCCCCGCATCAGGGGACGCTGTTCGACCGGGAGCTCTGCGACGACCTCGACCGCCTGGAAGAGCTGATCGACGACAACGGCCTGCGCGGGGCGCCGCCGACCGACCTGCGGGAGCTCGCCGGCAATCTGCGGGCCGAGCCGAGGACGCGGCGAGATCTGGACCGGACGGCCCGGAGCTGCGAGGCGGCGGGCCTCGGCGACCGGCTGTCGCCGGAGCTGCACACCCTGCTGTTCCCGCGCGCCAAGAGAAAGCGGCGTTAGGACCGCTACCCATGCTTGCCCCCTACCTCGTGCCGGGACTGGACCTGCTGTTTCCCCGCGCCGAGAGAAAGCGGCGTTAGGACCGCTACCCATGCTTGCCCCCTACCTCGTGCTGGGACTGGAGCCGTCGGCGACGGGCGAAGAGATCCGCCGCCGCTACCTGGAGCTGGTGCGCACGCACCGGCCCGGCCGGGACACTGGGCGTTTCCAGCGGGTCACCGCCGCGTACGAAGCCTTGAAGGACGATCGAACGCGGGTGAGGACGGCCCTCTACGGCATAGCCGACTACGGCGATTTCGAGCTGGCCCTCGATGCGCTGGTGCAGGCCCGCCCGGAGCGCCGCGCCACGCCCGGCCTGCGGGAGCTTCTGGCGGCGGAAGGGAAGCGGCATGCGTGAATGTCGCCTTCGCCGACCCGACGACCGTGTCGATGGCGCCCTTCTGGTGGCGGCGGAAGGGAAGCGGCATGCGTGAATGGGGCCGCGATTGGTTCCGGCGGCGGAAGGGGAGCGGCGCGCCCGAGCCCGCCGCGGACTGGAAGCGGCAGGCCCTGGACGACTTTCGGCAGTGGCTCGACGCCGCTGACGAAGAGGTTCCCGGACCCGGGGAGCCGGAAGCGGCCGACCCCGACCTGCGCGAACTGTTCGCCGAGCTCGCGGCGCTGCGGCAGGAAGTCAAGGTGCAGAACCGGGAGCAGGCCAGGGGCGGCCGGGAGATGGCGGCCGCGATGGGGCGGTTCGAGGCGGCCGCCCGCGACGCCGAGCGCGGCCGCGACGAGATGGCGGCCGCGGCGGGGCGGTTCGAGGCGGCCGCGCGCGAGGCCGAACGCGGCCGCGAGGAGATGGCGGTCGCGGCGGGGCGTCTCGACACGGCCACCCGCGGGGCCGAACGCAGCCGGGAGGCGTTCGAGACGGCCGCGCGCGAGGCGGAATGCAGCCGCGAGCCGCCGGCCGCGTTCGAGGCGCGCGTCGCGAGGGCGGCCGAGGACCGCTGTCTCGCGGCGACCCTGGAGGTGCGCGACGCCCTCGTGCGGGGCCGGGACGCCGCGGTCCGGCTGCGGGACAGGCCGCGGCTGTTCGGGCGCCCGCCGCGGGGCGCCGCCGGCGTCGTCGAAGGCTACGACCTGGCGATCAGGCGGTTCGACCGCATGCTGTCGCGGTTCGACGTGCGGCGCGTGGAGACCGTGGGGCGCCCCTTCGACAGCCGGTCGATGCACGCGGTGGAGGCGCGCCGCGAGGAAGGCGCCGGCGACGGCGTGGTGGTCGAGGAGCTGCGGACCGGGTTCGTGCGGCGCGACGACGTGCTGCGTCTCGCCGACGTCGCGGTGAACCGGCGCCGCGCGCAGGAGTGACGCCATGGCGAGGGTGACGGACGACGACACCATCATCGGCATCGATCTGGGCACCACCAACTCCGAGGTGGCGATAGTCTCGGGCGGGAAGCCCACGATCGTGGAGGACGGCGGCGAAGCCATCCTGCCGTCGTGCGTGGGACTCGACGAGGCCGGCGCCGTCATCGTGGGGCGCCGGGCGCGCAACCAGGCCGCGGCCGCCCCCGAGCGGACGGTGCTCTCGGTCAAGCGCCTCATGGGCTCGGGGACGCGCGTGCCGATGGGGAAGGACGACTACGCCCCGCAGGAGATCTCGGCCTTCATTCTCAAGGCGCTCAAGGAGCGGGCGGACCGCGCGCTCGGCCGCGACGTGCGCAAGGCGGTCATCACCGTCCCCGCCTACTTCACCGACGTCCAGCGGCAGGCGACGCGCGAAGCCGGCGAGATCGCCGGCCTGACCGTGGTCCGGATCATCAACGAGCCGACGGCCGCCGCCCTCAGCTACGAGAGCGGCGCCGCCGGGCGCCGCACCCTCCTCGTCTACGACCTCGGCGGCGGGACCTTCGACGTCTCGGTGGTGCGCGTGGAGGACGGCGTCGTCGAGGTCCTCGCCTCGGCCGGCGACAACCACCTCGGGGGCGACGATTTCGACGCCCTCGTCCTCGAACGCTTCAACGTCCATCTCGAGACCGAGCTGGGCGTCGAGCACGCCCGCGACGACCGCCGCCTGCAGGCGCGGCTGCGGCGGGCGGCCGAACGAGCCAAGATCGAGCTGTCGGACCGACCCCGGGTCCGCGTCGAGGAGGATCACGTCGCCACGGTCGCCGGCGAGGCCCGGCATCTCGACTGCGAGCTGACCCGCGCCGATTTCGAGAGCGACCTCGAGCCGTTTCTCGACCGCTCCCTGCGGTCCGTGACCCGGGCCCTCGAGGACGCGGACGTGCGCCCGGGTCAGCTCGACCGCGTCCTGCTGGTGGGCGGCTCCACCCGCATTCCCCGGATCGCGGGGGTCCTCGCGGAGCGGCTGGGACAGGAGCCGCACGGCGAGGTCGATCCCGAGCTGTGCGTCGCGCTGGGGGCCGGCGTGCAGGCGGGGATGGAGATGGGGCGCGACATGCAGGCGGTGCTGGTCGACATCACCCCCTACACCTTCGGCACGAGCGCCGAGGGAGAGCTCGACGGCGTGCACTACGCCCACAAGTTCATCCCCCTCATCCGGCGCAACAGCAAGCTGCCGGCCACCCGGACCGAGGTGTTCTTCACCGTGTACGACGACCAGGAGGAAGTCAACGTCAAGGTCTATCAAGGGGAGGATCCGGACGCCCTCGACAACGTCGAGATCGGCACCTTCCGGTTCAGCGGCCTGAACCGGCGCCCCGACGCGTACGCGCAGGGGCTGCTCTGCACCTACAGCCTGGACCTCGACGGCCTGCTGCACGTGCACGTCCGGGAGAGGGCGACCGGCCGGGAGATCCGCGGCGTCGTCGAGAACGCCCTCGGGCGTTCCACCGACGAGGAGCTCGGCGCCGCCCGGGAACGGGTCTCGGCGCTCTGGGGCGATGCGGGCGCCGGGGGCGATGCGGGCACCGGGGGCGATGCGGACACCGGGGGCGCGGGCGCCGGGAGCGGCGCTGGGGGCGATGCGGGCGCTGGGGGCGAGGCGGGCGCCCGGGACCAGGCGGGCACCGGGGGCGATGCGGGCACCGGGGGCGCCGCGAGCGCCGTCACCGGGGACGCCGCCGCAAGGGACGCCTCCGCCGCGGGGGCCTCGGCTGCCGCCGCCGGCGGGGGCCCCGCCGCCGTGGGGGACTCCGTCGCCGGGAGCAGCGGAGATCCGCCGGTGGATGCCGCGGTTCCCCCGGCCGCGGTCGCGGAGATTCGCGAGACCCTGGCCCGGGCCGAGCAGGCCCTCGACGCCGCCCCGGCCGAAGACCGCGAAGAGATGATCGGCCTGATGGAGGAACTTCGGAACGCTCTCGAGGAGGGCCGCGCCGGGCAGGTGTCCCATCTCAGGCGCGAGCTCGACGAGATTCTCTTCTACCTGGAGTAGCCGGCATGGAACGCTGCCCGACCTGCGGCGCCCGGCATGCCGGCGGCCCGTCCTGCCACCGCTGCCGGACCGACCTCCGCCAGGTGCTGGCGGTCGAGCGGGCCGCCGCCCGCCACCGGCAGCGGGCCCGCGCCGCCCTCGGCCGCGGCGACCACGCGGAGGCCCGCAACCTGGCCGCGCGCGC
Organism: Vicinamibacterales bacterium; assembly: GCA_965207675.1. Lineage (GTDB taxonomy): Bacteria > Acidobacteriota > Vicinamibacteria > Vicinamibacterales > UBA8438 > JAJEEA01. The sequence goes on along the minus strand of CBDBMY010000006.1, from coordinate 432,816 downwards.
CTGCGCGCTCCACCGCTCTCCCGAGTCGCTGACCGCGCTGGCCGTGGCCGCCCTCGCCGACCGCGACTTCCCGGCCGCGCTCCGCCTGTCGCGGGAGATTCGAAGCCGGTCCGCACCGCCGCGGCTCTCGTGAACCCACGCGCGGAGCTGCGGCGGGAGTCGACCGGCGGCCCACGCCGTCCACCATTCTTCGTTGGCGGTTCAGTACGGCTCTGGCGTAGTTCGTCTTGCCCGCTCCCTTCATTACGTCGACCCTGGGATCGTCTCCGACGATGGTCATCATCTTTCGGGTCTCCGTCGCCGGGTCGAGCTCTCTGGCGATGCCGTACGGCAGCTCGCTCAACGCGCCGAGCACCCTCGCCATGTTGTCCTCGTCCCGTGGAACGAGTATGTCGAGGTCCCGTGTGGCGTAGTCGAATCCGTGCAGCCCCATTCCGACCCGTCCGATTACGATGTATTGCGCACCGTGGGCGTTCAGCAACCGGCACACCTCGATCCATCTCTCAGCGATATCCGGTCTTTCGTTGTCCACGCTTCCACCTCTCGTACTCGTCGAAGCTGTCGAACGATGCCGTGAATACCCTGTCGGGCAGGGGACTCAACCGCCGGTAGGCGTTGCTCAAGGCCGCCGTTCTTCGGAACCCCTCTTCAGGTGTGCGTTGCAGGGCCAGGTCGACTCTGTGTTCCCGTTCCCACGCATTGGCTTCCTCGAAGCTGTCGAATGACTTCGTGAATCCGAGCTCCTTCTCTCTCATGGTCCGGCTCCGCGGCCTCATGCATTCCGCCTGCGGGTGCGCCGGCTCCAACCGCCAGGCGTCTGCACCGTTCTACGGTCCCTCGTCGCGGGGGCGGCCACCCTCGCAGGGCGTCGCGGGGTCGGCGGTGCCTTGGATGTGCAGGACCTGGGCGCGTTCCGGCGGCCCCGGCCGCGATGCCGCGTCGGACGGCGCATGCCGCGCGACGGCGGTATCGGCGGGCGACCCGCCGCACGGAAACATGGTGGAATGGGCGGGCTGCGGAAGTGGGGTGGCGGAGAGAGTGGGATTCGAACCCACGGTAGGGTTTCCCCTACACACGCTTTCCAAGCGTGCTCCTTCAACCGCTCGGACATCTCTCCGAGGACGTGGCTCGCACGGTCTGACGGCCAGTCTATCACGGGCGCCTTCCGTCCGGCGGCCGGGCAGCCCGGAGGCGGCCGGAGCGGACTGCGGCGGCCGAGGGCGGGGCTGAACGCGGGAGCGGCTCTCGAGGCCGGCGGGCCGCCGGCCGGCCGATCTGCCTGCGGGGCGGCGGCAGACCGCGGAGTTCGCCGGATACTCGTTCCGGGCCGGGGCCTGACGGCGACCTCGCGGGCGGATCGACTGCCTGACCGGCTTCCCGTCCCGCGGGTCGATGAACACGGCCGGGACCCGTCTTCACCGGGGTCCCGGAGTCCGGCTGGAAGCTTGATCGGCCCCGGGGCTGACGGTACACTGAACCCTGCCGCCGGCCGATCGGGGCGGGCGGGCGCCGTCCAGCATGGCGGGCCGCAGCGCGGCTCGGACCCTGTGCAATCTCGGCCTGCGAACCGCGTCAGGGCCGGAAGGCAGCAGCGCTAAGCAGTCACCGGGGTGTGCCGCAGGTTCTTCCGGGTCGCGGCTGGGGCCCGCCGCTCCCGCACCGCATGGCCTATCAGGTTCTCGCCCGCAAGTGGCGGCCGCAGCGTTTCGACGACGTCGTCGGCCAGCGCGGGGTCACCCAGACCCTGCGCAACGCCATCGCCCGCGAGCGGGTCGCCCAGGCGTTCGTGTTCGCGGGGCCGCGGGGGGTCGGCAAGACCACGACGGCCCGCATCCTCGCCCGCGCCCTCAACTGCGTCGAGGGGCCGACGGCGGACCCGTGCGGCGAGTGCGACGCGTGCCGCGAGGTGGCCGAGGGGCGCGACATCGACGTCCTGGAGATCGACGCCGCCACCCACACCCAGGTCGACAACGTCCGCGAGGTGATCATCTCGGGGCTGTCCATCGCCCCGGTGCGCGACCGCCACAAGATCTTCATCATCGACGAGGTGCACCAGCTCTCGTCGAGCTCGTTCAACGCCCTGCTGAAGTCGGTCGAGGAGCCGCCGCCGCACGTCGTCTTCATCATGGCGACGACCCTGCTCGACAAGATTCCCGACACGATTCTCTCGCGCTCGCAGGTCTTCGAGTTCCGCACCATCGGCACCGCCGCCATCGCCGAGCAGCTCCGGAAGATCGTGGAGGCGGAGCAGGTCGCCGTCGACGACGCCGGCCTCGCGCTGGTCGCCCGCACCGCCAACGGCAGCATGCGCGACGCCCAGAGCGCCCTCGACCAGGTCATCGCCTTCGCGGGCGAGTCGATCGGCGCCGGCGAGGTGTCGGCGGTGCTGGGGCTGGTGGCCCGCGACGCGGTGCTCGACGTGGCGGAGACGGTGGCGGCGGAGGCGGCCGACGGCGTCTTCGATCTGGCCGGCCGCTTCGTCGAGGCGGGGTACGACCTGCGCTCGGTGTGCCGCGAGCTCGCCCGGCTGGTCCGCGACCTGATGGTGCTGAAGGTGGACGCGAGCCGCATCGCCGACCCCGAGATCGCCGCCGACGCCGAGCGCGAGCGGCTGCAGGCGCTGGTGGACCGCTTCTCGCGGGAGGACCTGCTGCGCGGGTTCGACGTGCTGTCGCGGGCCGAGCTCGACATCCGCAACGCGACCCAGCCGCGCTACCACTTCGAGATGGCGATGCTGCGCTGGCTCCACCTGCGGCGGCTCGTGCCGTTGACCGAGCTGCTCGGCGGGGCCGGCCGTCTCGAGCCGGCGCGGCCGACGAGCGCGGCGGCAGACCGCCCGGGGCAGGGGGCACCGGCGGGGCGGCAGGCTCCCGCGCCTGGCGCTCGGCGGCCCTCGGCGTCGGCAGGAGCGCCTCCGCCGCGCGGGCGGCCGGCCGGCGGCGGGCGCCGCACGGTGGCTGCGGCCTCGGTGCGCCCGCGACCTTCTTCAGGGCCCGTCGGGGGCTCGCCGGCGTCCGGCCCGGCCGCGGCCGCTGCTGCACCGGCCGAGACCGCGCCGGCCGCTGCTGCAGCCTCTTCGCCGGCGCCCGCGGTCGGGGCGGCGGGCCTGAAGGAGCGGTTCCTCGCCGAGCTGCAGCGCAAGAAGAAGAGCTTTCACGGGATTGTGGCCGCCCAGGCTCGTGAGATCGAGGTGGAGGAGGGACGGCTCACGTTCGTCTTCAGCACCGCGCAACGCACCCTCGCGCAACAGGCCGAGAAGGGCCGTTCGTGGCTCGAGCCGTTGGCCGGCGAGGTGGCCGGGCGGAAGATGACGGTGACCGTCCGGCAGGTCGCGGCGCCCGCTTCCGGGCCGGGCGGGGCCGCGTCCGGAGAGCCAGGAACGGGAGCGCAGCCCACTCAGCCGGTCCTGACCGAGGAGCCGCCGCCGCCGACCCGGCCGCCGCCCGATATCGAGGCGTCGTCGCCCGCGCCCCCCGTCGGCCCCGAGCCGCCGGCGAGTCCCGTTCCCCCGCCGTCCGGGTCGCCGATGCAGTCCGCCTTCCTGCCGTCGGCGGCCGGGCCGCCGGGGGACTCCGTCTCCTCCGCGCTGGGGTCACCGGTGCAGTCCGAGGCGCCGGCCGGGCCGTCGACGGAGCCCGCCGCGCCTCTCGGCTCTCCCGTGCAGTCCGGGCCGCCGGCCGAGCCGCCGACGGAGCCCGCCGCGCCTCCGCCGCCGGGGCCGGGAAAGGCCGACGACCTGCTCGCGCAGGCCCTGGAGGACCCCGCGGTGCAGACCATGCTCGACGTGTTCCCGGCCGAGATCAAGGAAGTCGAAGAGATGTGACCGCCATGAACATTCAGAAGATGATGCAGCAGGCCCAGCAGATGCAGGAGAACCTGCAGAAGCAGCTCAGGGAGGCCACCGTCGAGGCGACCGCGGGGGGCGGCATGGTGACCGTGGTCATGAACGGGGTCAAGGAGATCCAGCGCCTGCGCATCGACCCCGAGGTGGTGTCGCCCGACGACGTGGAGATGCTGCAGGACCTCATCGTGGCCGCGGTGAGCGACGCCCAGCGCCGCGCCGACGAGCTCGCGTCCCAGCGCATGGGGGGCATGATGGGCGGGCTCAGGATTCCCGGGCTGTCGTGATGCGGCCGGAAGCGCCATGAACCGCATCGAGCCCCTCGTGCGGCTGACCGGCGAGCTCCAGAAGCTGCCGGGCATCGGGGCCAAGAGCGCCCAACGGCTGGCCTTCCACCTCCTGAAGCAGTCGCGCGAGGCGGCCGACGAGCTCTGCGACGCCATTCGCGACGTCAAGGAGCGGATCGTCCACTGCTCGGTGTGCTCGAACATCACCGACCGCAACCCCTGCTTCTACTGCACCGACGCGGGCCGCGACCGGCGCCTGCTCTGCGTGGTGGAGGACCCCCACAACGTCGACGCCATCGAGAAGACCGGCGACTTCCGGGGCGCCTACCACGTGCTGATGGGAGCCCTGTCGCCCCTGAAGGGCGTCGGACCCGACGACCTGCGCATCGCCGGCCTCCTCGAGCGGGTCGGCGGGGGAGAGGTCGCCGAGGTGATTCTCGCCACCAACCCCAACGTCGAGGGCGAGGCGACGGCCATCTACCTGGCGAGGCTGCTCAAGCCGCTCGGGGTCCGCGTCAGCCGCATCGCGATGGGGGTGCCGGTGGGCAGCGACCTCGAGTACGCCGACGAGATCACCATGCTCAAGGCGATGGAAGGCCGCCGCGAGATGTGAGCCCGGGGCCGGGGAGGGCCGCCGGGAGATGTGAGCCCGGGGGTCGCGGAGGGCCGCCGGGAGATGTGAGCCCGGGGGCCAGGGCGACCCCCGCGTTGCACCGCGCTGTCACCACGGGCTCCCGGCCGCCAGCTCGTCGAGCGCGGCCGCGGTGGCGGGCGCGCGGCCCGCTTCGCCGCCGGCCAGCGCGGCTCGCAGGGCGGCGAGGTCCGCCGCGTCGTCGACGTCGCGCCACCGGCCCAGCAGCTCGACCCGGAGCCCGCACCTCTCGGCCGCGGCTACGGTGTCGGCGCGGGTCCACGCGCTGCTCCACCGGATGCCCGTGAACAGATCCGGCGTCGCCTCGCCGGCCCCGGGGCGAGCGAGGCCGATGAGGTAGTAGCCGCCGTCGGCGCTGGGGCCCAGCACCACCGCGTCGGGTTGCGTGGCGAGCCGGGCCAGCGCCTCGCCGATGCGCCGCGGCGGCAACCCCGGCAGGTCGGAGCCAATCACCACCACCGGCGAGAACCCGCCCCGGAACAGGTCCTCGAAGATGCCGCGCTCGCGCTCGCCGAGGCCCGCACCCCGCTGCGGCATCAGCTCGCCGGCGGCGATCCCGGCCGGGGCGAACCCGTGCGGCCCGCCGTCCGGGGTGTACGCGACGCGGAGCGTGGTTCCTTCCACGGTGCGGCACGCCGCGACCACGTCGGTCAGGAACGCCGCGTACAGCCGCCGCCGGTCCTCTTCGTCCGGGAGCACGCCGGTCAGCCGCGACTTCGGCGCCCGCCCGCGGCTCGGCGAGCGCGCCATCACCACCACCGCCGCGCCGCGGGGCTCGGGCGCCTCGCCGCCGTGGGGGGTCTCGGGCTCGCGCGTCTCCTCCGGTCCGCCCGCCGGCTCCGGGTTCGCCCGCCGGCTCGGGTTCGCCCGCCGGCTCGGGTTCGCCCGCCGGCTCGGGTCCGCCCGCCGGCTCCAACCGGTCGCCTGCAGCCTCCTCCCGGCCGCCCGCCGCCGATTCCAGCGCGCCGTCCGCCGGCTGCCCCTCTTCGACGTCGCCCTCCGCCGTCGCGGCCACCGGGCCGGCGCCCCGCCGGCGCGGGAGGCCCCGGCGCGCCAGCAGCAGGATCCCCACGGTCATCCAGACCAGCATCCGCGCCTTGCGCACGATGGCGAGGGTGACCCCGGCGGCGCCGCCGAAGCCCAGCAATTCGGCCACCGCCGCGGTGCCCGCCTCGTCCACCCCGATGCGCAGGGGCACGACCTTGAACGCGGCGGCGAGCAGGCGGTTCGCCGACTCGAGGACGAACGCGTCGAGCAGGGTCGGCGGCACGTCGCTGATGAACGCGAGGACGAGGTATGTCTCGATGACGGCGAGGGCGTGGAAGCCCAGCTCCCAGGCCCCCACGGCGGCGAGCCGGCGCGGCGACCGCGGGTACAGGTCGTGCACCCGGTCCTCGATCCCGCGCACCCGCGCGACCGTGCCTGCGAGCCTGTCCGCCGCCCGAGCTCGTCGTGCGACTGCGCCGAGCAGATCGCTGGCGGGATGCAGGCGCCGCCAGATGACTCCGTGCGCCGCGGCGACGAGCAGGACGAGCGTCGCCACCGCCGCGGTGCCGGCGGTCCACCAGCGCTCGACGGAGCCGAGCCGCAGGCCCAGGGCGATCGCCCCGCCGGCGACCACGAGCCCCGCCGAAAGGGTGAAGAAGAGGTTCTCGACGGCCAGGGCCGGCAGGGTGCGCGACGCCGGCTCGCGGTCGCCCGCGAACAGCGTCTTGGCCGGCTCGCCGACGAGGGGGCCCAGCGGGGTCAGGTTGCCCGCGGTGTCGCCCGCGACCATGGCGCGGAACGCGTGCCGGCGGGTCAGGCGGTGCGGGCGGTCGAGGCAGCCGCGCCAGGCGAGGGCCCGCGCGGCGAGGCGCAGGCCGCCGAGGGCCACCACGACCAGGAAGACCCAGCCGAGGCGACCGGCCCCCGCCGCGACGTCCGCGACCCCGGCGCGCCGGACGAAGTAGACGAACAGGGCGACGCCGGCCGCCGCCGCGGCCAGGCCCGGCAGGGGCAGGGGTCTCCGCCCGCCGGCCTGGGCCGACCGGCCGCGCACGGCGTGTTGCGGGCTCTCGACACGCCCCGTCATAATGCCCCAATGGCCTTCCTGTCGCCGCAGGTCGTGGCGGCGGTCATTCTACTCGCTGGCGGGCTGGCGGCTTGCTTCCTCGGCTACCGGTTGTTCCGTTGGCTGCTGGTGCTGTACGGGTTCGCCGGCGGCGCCTACGCCACGTCGCTCTTCGTCGGCTCGCTGTCGCCGTGGACCGCGGCCCTGGTGGTCATCGTGGGGGGCCTGGCCGGGGCCGCGGTGCTGCTGGTGCTCTACCTGGCCGCGGTGGCGGTGGCGGGCGCGGCCGTCGGGGTGCTCGTCCTCAACCTCTCGTGGACCCCGGCCGATCGCGAGCCCGAGGCGTGGATGGTGATTCTCGTGTGCCTCGTCGGCGCGAGCCTCGCCGTAGTGCTGCAACGCTACGTCATCATCGTGGGGACCGCCTTCGGCGGCGCGTGGACCGCTCTCGTCGGCGGCCTCGCCCTCGTGGGGCATTCGGGCGCGCGCGCGGTGACCGACGGCGACCTGTTTCAGATGTACCCCCTCGCGCCGGCGCGGGACCAGGTGCCGTTCGCCATCGGGTGGCTGATCCTGGGCCTGATCGCGGCCCTGTGGCAGTTGCTGGGGGCGCGTTCGGCGAAGCCGCCCCCGCCCGACGCCGACGTTTGACGCCGCGGGCCGCCGTGCTCTAGAATCAGAGTTTCGTCCGGCGTCCGGTGCTCGCACCGTGCCGCCGGGCCGCACGCGCTGCCACGTGTTCCTCAGTAGCTCAATTGGCAGAGCATCCGGCTGTTAACCGGAGGGTTGTTGGTTCGAGTCCAACCTGAGGAGCCACCCCCGCCTTTCAACCGATTTCCGGACATCCCGATACGGATCCGGTCGTCGAGGCCTCCACCGCCCATCTCGCGCCTGGCGCCTTCCGGGGTAGGCGCCGCCGTTCTACTGCGCAGGCTCCCGCCGGAACACCGAGACGAGAATGTCGTCCGCCTCGGCGTCGTGCCGTTCGGCCAGCTGCTGAACCGACATCCCGGGGGCGGCGTCGACGAGACCCTCGGCGGCGAGGCGATCGACGAGCTCGTTCACGTCGAGGCCGGCGACCGGCGCGAGGCGGCGAGGGGAACGGCGTCCATTCTCTCGACGATCAGCTCCTCGGCGTCTCCAATGTGCAGGAAGGTCGATGCGGCGACGAGGCCGACGCCCATCGACCACGCGAGCGCGAGGACGCGTACGGCGCCGCGCTGGGAGAAGTAGGCGCTGAATGACCGCTCGGCGCCCTGGTCGCGGGCGTTCGTCGACCGCGTGCTCGGCGGCCGCAACGCCGTCGGTCGCCGGGTGCGGTACGCGCCCCCACCGGATGGGACGCCGGCGCCGAGACCGAACCCTGGTACCGGATCGTCGGCGTGGTTCCCGATCTCGCGATGCTCGCAGAGGACTCGCCCGACGGCGCGGGCATGTACCACCCGCTCGCGCAACTGCCGGCGTACCCCGTCTATGTGAGCGGAGACGTGGGGGGCGACGCACACCTGTTCGCTTCGCGCCTGCGCACCCTCGCCGAGTCGGTCGATCCCGCATGTTCGACGAGCGCGGCAACCGCTCGCTGTTCGTCAAGGCGCGGCTGCGGCCGGGCGTCGCGCTACCCGAGGCCGAGACCGCCGTCGGGGCGGTGGCCGCGCAGCTCACCCGGGACCGCATCGAGAACTCGGATCCGGCCGCGCAGTTGTGGTCCTGGTCGACTGCATGCGTTGGGCGCGGTACAGTGGTATCGGTTGACCGGCTGACGGATCCGACCCGGCGAGTTGTCGACCGTGTCGTCTTGATGGGGTACCCTCGGCGTGGTCTGGAAGCGGCCGCCCGGTCGTTCCTGCAGAGGACCCCGCCGAGCGGCGACATCGCGGTGGCGGTGGACTCACGGGCCGCCACCTTGTCGGGAGCCCTGGTCGGCCGACACCGCTTTCCTCCATCCAAGGGGGCCGTTCGGGCTGGACAGTGGCCGGAGACCGCGCGGACCGCGAGCGCGGTCCCGATGGGCGTGCCGTACACGATCGGGGCCGAACGACACAGTTGAGATACAAGGAAACCGCGATGAAGACGCCCGCCGGGCTCGGCTTCGCACTCCCGGATTTCAGGATCGAGACCACAACGCCGCCGAACACCCGGCGAGCCTGTTTTCGAGCCCGCAAGGTGCTTGAGGAGATCGTCTACGACACCATCGCGCTCGAAAACAACCCGTTCACATTTCCCGAAGTCAAGACTCTGATGGACGGCATCACAGTCGGAGGACACAAGGTCGAGGACGAACGACAAGTTCTGAATCAGGCGAATTCGTGGCGGAGAACCCTGCACGAAATCGAGAGCGGTACCTTCGTACCGTTCACCGACGGCCTGGACTCCGCCCTCCGGCTGCATGCACTGGTAGCCAAAGAGGAAGCCCTGGAATGGGGCAAGCTCCGCACAGGCATGGTCGGGATCGCCGGAACGAGCCACGAACCGCCGCCGGCGGACAAGCTCCACAGCCTCTACCGGGACGCCGCACGGATACTCCAAGGACTGAACTGCATTCACACGGAGGCCATCGCAACGTTCCTCTTCGTCGCACGGAACCAGCTCTTCTGGGACGGAAACAGACGCACCGGTCGGCTCCTCATGAACGGGCGGTTGCTGTCCAGCGGCCACGACGCCATCACCGTACCGGCCAGGAAGCGCCACGAGTTCAACACGAAGATGCTCCGCTTCTACGACAACGCAGACAGCTCCGAGATGACTGAGTTCCTGGTCGGGTGCTCCATTGACAAAGGACTCGCGATCGAGGACGCCGAGGGCGGCGACCTTGGCCGCCGCAGCCGGAAGGGCGCATAATGCCGTTCATGGGCCGTCAAGGGGAGTCGCTGTGAGAGAGCGGATCATCAACGCAGTGGCCGTGGCCGGTGCGGTCCTGCTCGGCGTTGTCTTGAGCGGAACGTACCTCGGGTATTGGAACCCTCCGCTGTTGAGTGTCGACGAAGGGGCCAGCGGCGTCCCCGCCGCGGTGCTGTGCCTGGTCCTCGGGGCAATGTCCTGGGTGATGCAACGGAAGGAGCCGAATGCTCTGATCGGTCTCCGCACACGCTGGACGCTGCGGAGCAATCTGTCCTGGGCGCGTTCCCACCGCTTCGCGGGGCAGTCGTCGCCGGTGGCCGCCACGGTGCTGATTGTTCCCGAGCTGCTGGGTGTGCGCCTCCCGGGGTCGATTCTCTTTGGATTGTTCCTGGCTTGGCTGGTGCTCCTGTGGTCGTACTCCTACGTTCAATGGCGCGACGATCCGGACCGAGTCGCGTAGAACAACCGGCCTCGCGGTTGGGCATCGTTGCCACGACGAACGTCGGTCATCTGACCTGGCGTTCCGGCCGACGGTCACCACGAGATCGACAGGGCGGCGCCGACGCGCTCCCTCGACACCAGCGGCGAGATCGCCACGCGCCGCGGTTCGCGGACATACAGGTCCCGCAACCTCTCCGAGCGGAGGCTGTCGAGCGTCGCACCGATCAGCGCTCCGGCTGTGCCGGTCAGGGCGGGCAGCGCCAGCTGGCCTCTTCCGAGCCCGTACCGATGAAGGCCGCCAGCAGCGAAGGAGCGACACCCACCGCGAACCCGAGCACTGCGCCGTCCGCGATCGGATCGTTCCAGCCCTGCCGCACACGCCGGACGCGGGTCTCGTCCAGCTCAATCCTGCGGCCGTCGGCGAACACGCTCAGGGAGCCCGGCGAGATGTCGACGAGCTGGCCGTTGATCACGTCTCCGTCCGGTGACGTGACAACCACGACTCTCCTGCCGATCTCGATCAGTTCCGCGAGCTCGCCGAACGAGTCGACGGGCTGCGCCCCGGCCGGGGCAGCCGTGAGGGCGATGACGAGGACGGCTCTCGACGACATGGCGCACCTCCTTGCAACCACGCGATGGACAGGGAGGCGCCTGCATCCATCGGGGCACGATAGAACCCCGCCGTCTGCGAGTGGCGGCGGTCGACGACGATGCCGATCATCGTTCCGATCCCGCCGAGCAGACCCACCGCCACCGCCAGCCCGGCAGTGCCTCCGCTCACGGTGGGCGCCCATCCCGATGCCTCCTCTTCTTGAAGGTGCGCGAATCGGCTGGTTGGCAGCTCATGAGCCGATTCCGTGGCGCCTCACGCAGTGCCAAGTGTGGAGGAGAGGAGGTGAAGCATGACGATGCCCAGATCGGGAGCCTGGATTCTGCTCGTGTCCCTGGCCGCGCCCGCCGCGGGGCAGGACGCCGGCGACTTCGGCCCGCTCCTGGGGGTGATCGAGCCCGGGGACGACATACGGGTGGCCTTGACCGGCGATGGTCTCGTCCGCGCGGCGCAGGTGGTCGGGCTGACGCCCGGGGCGCTGTCCGTGCGCATCGAGGGTCGGCAGCTCGACCTCGACCGGGGCGACGTCCTGTCCGTGCGCTACGGGGTGGACGACCCCACCCGGGACGGCGCCTGGCGCGGGTTCGCGGCCGGCGCGGGCGGCGGGCTGTTGATGTCCTACGCCATGTGCACTCGCCTGGACCTTTGCCCGACCCCTCCCGCCAGCGCCCTCCTCGTTGCCGGCCTCTTCGGCGCGGCAGGCGCCTGGATCGGCGTCGGCGTGGATGGCCTGACGCAGACCGAGGTGCGCTGGCCGGCGACGACGCGGGGAGCCTGGGGTGTGGCGCCCCTGCTGGCGCCCGACCGTCGAGGGGTCGCCGTCACGTTGGGCTTTTGAGCATGAAGTGTGCAATCAGGTGGCGATCCGGTCCTGCTATAGAGATCAAGGAAGGACCCACTATCAGACACGCCGGCGTGGTTCCGGCGGTTCTGCCGTCCGCGAACACCTGAGCGCCAGCCGGCGTCCAGTTCTGACGCGCGGCTTCGCCACGAAGCAGCTGCCATGCGATTCCTGAGGAGTATGTCGGTCGTCGCCGCCGCTCTGGCATCGTCGGGGTGTCTGACCCTCTACGGGGGCTTCAGGCAGCCCATCATCGTGAGCTCTTCGCCGGCTGGCGCCCAGGTGTTGCTCGACGGGCAGCCGGTCGGCGCCGCGCCGGTGGAGGTGGCCGTGGAGCGCGGCTCCGAGCCCACGTTCCTGGTCGAGAGCGACGCGTTCGAGCCGACCGCGCTGAGGCTCCGGCGCCGGGTGAACCCGTGGATCGCAGTGGACCTGGCAGTCGGGGCGCTCGCCTTCTACGCAACGGGCGCGGCGCTGATCGGCGGCAGCGAGGGCGGAACGGTCGTTGAGCGAGCCCTTCGTCTGGTCGCCCGCGTCCCGAGTATCGCCAGGGGTTGCGATCAAAAATGCGCGCAGCTATTCTTGACTGTCGGCGGTGCCGGCTGACACGATGGCCCCATGGATGGCCGGCAGTTCATCGCGAGGGTTCGCAGATGGGCGAGAGGCCGGAATCTGCCGGTGCGCTTCGTGGCGTCGCAAGGACCTGGATCACACGGGACGCTCTACGCGGGTAATCGCAAGACGACCGTCAAGGATCGGAAGAAGGAGATTGGCAAGGGACTGCTCGCGAAGATGCTCGACGACCTTGGAATCGACGGGGATGATTTCCAGTCGGCCTGAATGGTCGGAAATGTCCCGCACGAAGGGAGCCGCCTCACCATGTCTCACACATACGACTATCCTGCCGAGGTCGAACGCGACGGGGACGGGCGCTATGTGGTCACGTTCCCCGATTTCGGATGGGGTGCAACGGATGGTGCGACCCGGGAAGAAGCGCTGGCCGAAGCCCGGGATCTGCTTCGCGAGCTGATCGCGGCGACGATGCGGGAGGGCAAGGGCTTGCCCGAGCCGTCCCGCGCCACGAAGCGTCGGCCTCTCGTTGTGCCCCCGGTGACGATTGCACTGAAGGCGGCCCTCTACCAGGCGTTCCGCGAGGCAGGTGTGTCGCAACGCCGCCTCGCGCGCGATCTCGGCGTTGCCGAGAGCGAGGTCCGGCGCATGCTGAACCCGGACCACGCCACGAAGTCGGCATCGATCGACCGCGCCTTGCGTCGGTTGGGCAGGCGGGTCAGCGTGACTGTCGGGGAGGCTGCGTGACGATCAGGACGTCGACCGCCGCGCCCTGCCGGAACGGCCGCGACAGACTCACGTAGGGGCCCTTGAGCAGCGGCGACCGGCGCGTCTCGTCGAGCGACAGCAGCTCGCGCATCCGCGCGTTCGGGGGCTCGGACGGCCAGGGCATGTCGATCCGGCGAAAGGCGAGTGCGGCGCGAGGTAATGGATTTATCCTTTTAAAACGGATATTATCAGGAATGATTCTCCTTTCGGAGAGGACAATCTGCGGTGGACGCGAAGCACCCTCGCCTGCGGCAGGCGTTCAGAGAGCAGCTCGCCGACTCGCTGCGGAAGCCGCTGCCCGGGCTCACACGGCGCCATGTCTCCGGGGCCGTGCGGTTTCCCGGCAAGGCCACGGCGGTGGTGGGGATGCGCCGGGCCGGCAAGACCACGTTCCTGCACCAGCTTCGCCAGGAGCGCATCGAGCAGGGGTTTCCCCGGCAGCGGCTGCCGTACCTCTCGTTCGAGGACGAGCGGCTTGCAGACCTGGACGCCGCGGACCTCGACCTGCTCGTCTCCGAGTTCGGCCGCGCCGTTCCGGACCTGGATGACGCTGCGCCGGTAGTCTGGCACTTCGACGAGATTCAGGTCGTCCCCGGCTGGGAACGCTTCGTCCGTCGGCTGCTCGATGCCGACCGCACCGAGGTGCTCGTCACCGGCTCGTCCGCCGCGCTCCTGTCGCGAGAGGTCGCGACGGCCCTCCGGGGCCGCGGGTGGCGGGTGCTGATTCATCCCTTCAGCTTCGACGAGGCGCTCCGCCACCAGGGGCGGTCGGTCCCCGACGATGCAGCCGTGCTGACGGGCCGGGAGAGGACGCGGCTCGAACGCGGCCTCCTCGACTGGCTCGGGGTCGGCGGCTTCCCCGAGGCGCAGGGGCTCGACGCGCCGTCGCGATATCAGCTTCTGCGCGACTACGTCGACGTGGCGATGCTGCGCGACGTGGTCGAGCGTCACGACGTGCGCAACGTCACGTCGTTGCGCTGGCTCGTCCGCCATCTGCTGGGTAACGCCGGTGGGATGTTCAGCATCGAGAAGTTCCACGCGGCGTTGAAGTCGCAGGGCATCCCGATCGCCAAGGACACGTTGCACCACTTCCTCGGGCACCTGGAGGATTGCTTTCTCGTCCGAATCGTCTGGATGGAATCGGCCTCGGAACGCCAGCGCATGGTCAATCCGCGCAAGGCGTATCCGGTCGACCCGGGGCTGATCCCGGTCTTCGACCGGACCGGCCGGGCCAACCTGGGCCATGCGCTGGAGACGGCGGTCTTACTGGAGCTCGAGCGCCGGGGCTGCGAGGCGACCTACGTACGCACCCCCGAGGGCTACGAGGTCGATTTCCTGGCTCGGGGCGCGACCGGTGAGACGGAGCTGATCCAGGTCTGCGCCGACCTCTCGGACCCCGACACCGCGAAGCGCGAATGCCGGGCGCTCGCCGCGGCCGGCAGGCTGTTTCCGCGCGCCCGCCGGCGACTGCTGACGTTGACGCAGGACGGCCTGCCAGCCGATCCGCCGGCCGGCGTGGAGATGCAGAGCGCCTGCGAGTGGTTGCTGCAGGGCGCGCGCATCACCTCGCGGTAGCGGGAAGTACCGGGACAAACGGAGGCACGTCGCCAAGTGCGGCGGCGATTCGATCCGGTCGCTGACGCGGAAGTCGGTTCTCGAAAAGGGAGCGGCGGCGGCCAGCCGGCCGAACTGCGACAAATTTCGTCTATGATCGAAATTATCCGTCGAATTGCTGTTGGTTCGTCTGTATTCTGAACAATGGAGATCCGACGCCACCACTACCTCGACCGCCTCCGCCAGTTTCTGGATGCCCCCGCCGTGACCGCGGTGACCGGCATCCGGCGGGCCGGCAAGAGCGTCCTCCTGCGGCAGCTCGCGGCCTCGCTGCGCGGCGAGCGGCAGGTGGTCTACGTCGACAAGGAGTCGTTCGCGTTCGAATCGGTGCGGACGGCGCGCGATCTGATCGACCACGTCGAGTCGACCACGCGGCGGGGCGAGCCGCGGGTGGTGATCGTCGACGAGGTGCAGCAGATCGCCGACTGGGAACGCGCGGTCGCCTCGCTGAACGGCGAGGACCGCACCGAGGTCGTCATCTCCGGCTCCAACGCCACGCTGCTGTCGGCCGAGCTCGCGACGCTGATCGCCGGCCGCTACGTCACGCTGCAGGTGTTCCCGCTGACCTTGGCCGAGTTCGGCGAGCTGTACCGGCAGCGTCCCGGCGCGGCGGCCGACGACGCCGAGCTGTTCCGACTCTACCTGCGCATCGGCGGCCTGCCCGGACTGCTCCACACCGACCTGAGCGACCTGGTCGTCGACCAGATGCTGGCCGACATGGTCAGCACCATCGTCATCCGCGACGTGGTCCGCCGTCACCGCATCCGCGACGTGGCCCTGTTCGAGGCGATCACGCGGTTCGCGGTCGACAGCGTCGGCAGCCTGGTGTCCGCGAAGCGAATCGCTGACTTCCTGAAGAGCCAGCGCAGGACGACGGCGGTCGACACGGTGCTCAACTACCTCGCGCACCTGGGCGACGCATTCTTGCTGACGCCCGTTCCCCGCTTCGATCTGCAGGGGCGAAGGCTGCTGCAGGTGAACCGGAAGCACTACCTGGGCGACATCGGCCTGCGCAACGGCATCGTCGGCCACCGCGAGAGCGACATCGGCGGCGTCCTGGAGAACCTCGTCTTCCTGGAGCTGTGCCGCCGCGGCTACACGGTCACGGTCGGCGTGGCGGGACCGCGAGAGATCGACTTCGTCGCGGAACGGCGGTCGGGTCGCCGCTACGTGCAGGTCGCCTACCTCCTCGAGTCGCCCGCCACCATCGAGCGCGAGCTCGCGGCCTTCGCAGCGGTTCGCGACGCCTACCCCCGGGTGCTGCTCTCGCTCGATCCGCACCAGCCCGCCGACCTCGAGGGCGTGCGACACCAGTCGTTGACCGACTTCCTGCGCGGTGCCCCGCTCGGTGCTTCGATGGACGACGGGCAATGACGACGTGTCGGCTGGCGGCCGGCGGAGACGGCGGCAAGCTCGCCGGACCACCGCCGACGACCGATGGTACGATCCGGATCACCGGCAACCCGGCACCGAGGAAAGCTGGCGCCAGATGATGACGGCCTGGAACCCGTGGAACCCTCAGGCAACGGTCGGCACGGTCGACCCCGAGACGGGAAGGCCGACAACCCTGCCTCCCAGACGCCATCCGGCCGGTCTCGACGCGGCGGCATGGCTGAAGCTGCGGCCACGCCGCCACCGGGACTGGGGCCCCCTGCTGGAGCCGGATGTCCTGGCGCCTCCCGAGCTCTTCGACAGCCGGAGGGGCAGGCGCGAGCCCCCGGCGCACAGCAGCGCGCTGGAAGTCAGACTGGCGCGTCTCAGCGCCGGGAGGCGGCGGCGGATCACGGAAGCCGACCTCCAGGCGGCGCTCGACGCGCGCCGGCGGGAACCCGCCCACAGACGGGTCCTCTTCGCGTGGCTCCTCGAAGCCACCGCGTCGGAAATCAACGAAGCCGTCACGGACGGGGCATTCACCATGCGGCGGCTCGCGACAGCCCTGCACACGCAGGGACTCGAACACGGACCCCGCGTGCAGACAATCAACACCTGGGCCCACCGCTGCTACGCGCAGGCCCCTGAAACTCACCCGTGACGCACACTTGGCCGGAGCCGGCAGCTACGCTGTACAGAACGACGAGAGAGGTCGTTCTGGGACCGATCCAAGAGGCCGCGGACGACGGATGGGGCGTGAAGATCGGAGGCGGAACCGTTCTGTCGCTCCGATGGACGCACCGCGCCAGCGAGGACCTCGACCTCGCGGTGTCGACGACGCCAACCAGAGGATGGTGGAAACGCGTGACGAACGCGATGATCCACGCCGGATGCGAACAGCACAGAATCGCAGACGAAGGGCTCTCGCCGGGCGCCGCGCCCGCCGTGATGGCGTTCATCTTCAAGAACGGAAAGATCGACGTGTCAACAAACGTGCTGGCGCTGCCAGCCGGCCATGCGGCCAGCGAGGTGCAGGGAGACCGACTGACGCTGCTCAGCAACGCCCAGATACTCGCAGGCAAGTACTGGGGCCGGAGCGGGAGCGCGCCCGGCCGCGATCTGTACGACTTCGCCGTAGCGGCCGAGCTCGATCCAGCCGCGCTTCAAGTCGCCATCAACGGGTATCCCCGCTGGCACGCCGAAGCAGCCATCAGGAACTGGTGGGACCGCCGCGAGGAGTACGCGAACGACCCGGACGAAATCACCAAGCCCGACGCCCGGTGGATCGCCGCAGCCACGGAGCCGGCGCGCCACGCAATAGTCGCGGTGGTGGACAACCTCCACGACAACATCTCAATCCGGATCGAGAAGGGCGTGACAGTGGTCGAAACGTCCCGGGGGCGGACCACGGACCGTGTACGGATGGCCGACCCGGCCGAAGTCACGAGGTGGTGGTCCGAAACCGCGCAGAGCCAACTGTGGCGGACAGTCGACCCGGCCGACGCCAAGGGGAGACCCCAACTCGAAGCCATACTCGAGGCCATGGGCCGAAAAGAGTCAGAAACAATCGCCGACTGGACGCCCGACCCCGTGAAACCGCCCGCTGGATGGACGACACCCGACGAACCCGGGACACGATCCCCGGACAGGAACCCGCCACCGACGCCCGGAAGCGGAAACGGCGGCGCGACTGCGGCTGGACGGAATCACGGGACGTGAGGTCCGCGCGCGAGATCCTCCGGCACGCAATGTCGGAGCTGCGACAACGGAGCAGGAGCGCCCCGCACGGCCGCAAGCGGGCGGATGAGGCGGGGCGACCGCGGCCGAGCCGATGAGCATCGACGTGGCACGGGCCGGCCGCCGCCGCCGAAACGCGCCTGGCAGCACGCCGCCGGGGCGAATCCGGGCGGGGCCGCGGGGTGCCGGTTTTCCGCGCTACGATAGAGGCGCCGTCATGAGAACCAGTGTGTCCGGCGTCCCCATCCGCCCCTACCGCCTGAGACGGGTCGAGTACGACCGTGCCGTGGAAGCCGGCGCGTTCGAGCCGGACGCCAAGCTGGAGCTCATCGACGGAGACCTGAACGCCATGACGCCGGAGGGAGTCGGCCACACGATCGGCATAGACCTCGTCGCCGACAGCCTGCGGCGGGTGTTCGGCCCCGGGTACTACGTACGGATACAGCACCCGCTGGCGGCCGACGACTACTCGGAACCCGAGCCGGACGTGGCCGTCGTGAGGGGCGCGATCCGCGACTACGGCAAAGGCCATCCCACGTCGTCGGCGGTGCTGGTCGTCGAGGTCTCGAACGAATCACTGCGGTACGACCGGACGGTCAAGCAGCGCCTGTACGCGCGCTGCGGGATTCCCGAGTACTGGATCCTCGCCCTCCCCGAGGCCCGTCTCGAGGTCTACCGCGACCCGGCTGGAGACGGCTACCAGAGCGTCACCCACCATGCAGCCGGGGACAAGGTCGCGCCGCTCGCTCGCCCCGGCGCACGGATCGCCGTCGACGATCTGCTTCCCTGACTCCCAGGGTCGAGGACGTCGACAGGATCTTCACACCTCTCCCGCCCAGCCCGCGGCCGCGGCCTCGTTCAGTTCTTCGATGGAGTGCCGGCGCGTTGCCGGCGTCGCCAGCATGCCGAAGATGGTCGTCACCGGCTTGCCCGGTTTCGCCCGGACCTGCATTCGTCCGTCCCGCAGCAGATCGACGTCGATCTTGTCGCCGGGGCGCACGCCAAGGTGTTCGAGCACTTCCCTGCGCAGCGTGATCTGCCCCTTGGCGGTGACCGTCAACGTGATGGCCATGTACTCTCTCCGGTCGACGTACCCGGTCTACGCGGGCCGTTCCTTCATGTCCCTGATCTCCTCCGCCGTGGTCGTCGCCCGGGGCCTGGGGTCGTCCAGGCGCGCCCGCGCCAGGCGCCGCACCGCGGCGAGCGGGAGCGGTCGGTACTCGGTGTGCTCGACGCAGATGTTCACGTACGGTCCCGCCCGCAACGGCTCGTTGTTGTGCACGTGGCCGTGCACGTTCACCGTGCCCTCGGGCACCGCGCTCATCGCCATGTGAGTCACGAGAAGCGGCGGGTCTCCCGTGACGACCAGGGTCATCCACGTCTCGTCGCATCCGGTGTCGGCAGCTCGTCCCTTCCTGTCGAAGTCGTGGTTGCCGCGAACCAGCAGCTTCCGTCCGGGCATGGCCCGGACCTCGGCGAGCCGGTTGCCCTCGAGCGCCCCGGCCAGGGCGATGTCGCCGCCGCAGACGATGGTGTCGGCGTCGCCCACGGTCTTTCTCCATGCGGTGAGGAGGGCTTCGTTCATCGCATCGACGGTCTCGAACGGCCTGTTGCAGTATCGGATGATGTTCCGGTGGTGCAGGTGCAGGTCGGACCAGATCCACGTCCCGGTCCCGGGCTCCGGCGTGTACTCGCCGCCCTCGGTGGCCTCCGCGTGACGGATCATCCAGCGTGTCGATTTCGGGTTGACGTGCTTTTCCCGGCTTGCCGGGTCGAGCATCGTCGCGAGCTCCGCCCGGTAGTGCGTTTGCAGGTCCTTGCCGGTCATCGGCTCGCGGGGGGCCCCGGGGCGACCTTACTACAGTCGGCGGCAGCCAACGGCGAGCAGGCCGGCGCCACGCCGACCGAGGTCGTCGTGAGCCGCCGCAACGACGAACACGAACTCCGCATCGTCGATGCAGCGGGGAACGTGCAGTACAGGTGGCCACGCCGGCGCCTGAGCCGGCGGGTGTGGCTGAAACATCATCTCCGGGGCCTTCGTGGGCTGGGGCGCCTACTCAGGGCCACGGGGATTGTCGCCGGGTCACCACAGGCGGCGGATCCCGTGCCAATCGAACGCCTTCTCGTTGGAGACCAGCGCGAGTTCGTACGACAAGGCCTGCCCGATGAGGATGCGGTCGAAGGGATCCTGGACCGGACCTGTCAATCGTCCGGCGCGTTCGGCGTCGGGGACGCTGATCGGCAACTCGGCGAAGTCCTGGCTGCCGATGGCGCCGCGTATGTCGCCCGCGAGTTTGTCGGCCTCGGGCAGCCTGCCGAGGCGGTGCTTCGTGGCGATCTCCCAGGCGGAGGCGGCGCTCACCAGGATGTCGTTCTCATCCGCCGCGACGGCGCGCCGCGCGGTCGTCACCAGGCGCGGATTGCCCTCCATCCACCAGAGGAACGCGTGAGTATCGAGCAGGATTCGCACGGCCCGCTATCCACCTTCCCACAACTTCAGCTCCTCTTCCGGCAGAGGCTCGAAGAAGGCGTCGGTGATCTTGATCTGGCCCTTCATGGCGCCGAATTGCCGCTTCCCCTTGGGCTGGCAGCGCACCAGCCGGGCGACGGGCCGGCCCCGGCGCGCGATGACGACCTCCTCGCCCGCCTCGACCTGCGCCAGCAGTCGCGACAGTTGAGTCTTGGCTTCGTGGACGTTGACGACGGGCATCGGCGGCCTCCCGGGATGGCTCCTCGATTTGGCCAGATAGGGGACTAGATGTCAACTCGGGCCGGGGTCGCCGTGGATGCGCGTGCACCACCTCGGCCGCCCGCCGGCCGCTGGCGTGCGTGTTCGACGGGTATCCCGCGGCTGTTGTCGACCACCGTGATCACCTGGTTCGCGGTCGACAGACGGGGAAGTTGATATCTGGTAGCGGTTGACATACGGTTGCAGGCGAAGCATGCGCGCACAATGACATGAGCGACCCGAACCGAGCCCCCGGTCCCGAAGAGGCGGCCGACCGGGTGTTCGCAGCGCACGAACACGAGAACGGCCGGCTCGACGCGTTCACGGAACGCCCCGACCGCCTGCGTGGCGATGTAGCGTTCGCACGCACCATCGAAGTCTGGGGCTTGAGCCGGGCCGAGGCGGCGCAGCTCTTCGGCGTGAGCCGTCAGACCGTCGGCAAATGGCTGCGGCAAGGCGCGCCGTCCAGCCGCGCGGGCGCGATGGCCGACCTCGCCGATGCCAGCGATCTGCTGGTGCGTCGTCTCGAACGTGACCGCATCCCGGCCGTAGTACGACGGCCGATCGTTCGCGTCACCAGCCCGTCGAGTTCGTACGCTGGCCAACCCTTCTCGAAGAACGGGCGCGAAAGCACTACCACACCGAATCGACTGCGTGCGATCCCACGATCGATAGTCCGCCTGAGGCTCGACCCGATACGGAGTTCGAATTCGTCGTACCAGACACGAAGCCCTTCCTCCTTCAGCGCCTCGGCAAGCGGGCGCACGAGTTCGTCCTTGTCCTCGGA
This sequence comes from Vicinamibacterales bacterium, assembly GCA_965207675.1. Lineage (GTDB taxonomy): Bacteria > Acidobacteriota > Vicinamibacteria > Vicinamibacterales > UBA8438 > JAJEEA01. Next base: position 411,678 of record CBDBMY010000006.1, on the reverse strand, counting down.
AGCGTGCGAGATGAAGACATCGAAGACGGTGCTGGACTGGTCCAACGCGGGCGGTTGATCTCGCACGAGCGAAGGCACTGAAGACAGCGGTGCTGTCCTGATGGGCGCAAGCGGTCTGGGCATTATCCGCGCACTGGATCGGACCGTGCCGCGCAGCCCCATCATGTCTACGGCAACATGCCAGTTCCCGGTACGGGGGATCTTGATATGCACGGGTGATTTCCTCGCCAAGCCGCCGTGGTACGTGTGCCGTCTTCCGTTCTTGTAGCTGGAGAGGTTCGCGCTGTCCAACAGACGCACGTTGGCAGCGCTGCCGGAGAGGTTTACTTCAACGACCTCTCCAGCCTGTCGGTGGCCGAGGTTGTGGTGGATGAATCTCATCGCTGCCTCGTGAGCGCCGTCAGCACGCGACCGTGGACGGCAAAAATATCTTTACATCCCAAATTGTAGATATGATAATTTAAGATCGCCATTCCGTCAAGGGGAGACGAGTTGTGCTAGATGCTTCATGCATCGCTGCGAACATCGCGCGGCTGCGGCTGGATCGGCAACTGACGCAGGGCCAGCTTGCCGAGAGGGCCGGTATCTCACGGGTGGCCGTTGGGAAGATCGAGCGCGGGGGGGTCGTGCCGCGGTCGAGCACGCTGGTCGATTTGGCGGCGGCCCTGGCGGTGCCGGTTGGGGAGCTGGTGACGCCGGTTCGGCCACTGCAGAGCGTCCGGTTCCGCGCCAAGGCGCAGGTTCATGGGCGGGAGCAGATCCTCGCGGTGGTCTCGAAGTGGCTCGAGGCGTACTGCTGGCTCGAGGGGGAGCTGGAGGACCGGCCGGGGTTCGGGCTCCAGGTGGCGTGGGCACGTGACCGGACTCCCGCGAAGGTTGCGCAGGACGTCCGTGCCACCGTCGGGCTTCAGTTGGCGGAGCCCGTGCGGAACATCAGCCGGCTGCTGGAGGACAACGGCGTCAAGCTCCTCCTGCTGGAGACCACGCGGGACTCGTTCTTCGGGTTGAGCGTCGGCGAGGGCGACGGGGGGCCGGCGGTGGTGGTCAACACGTGGGACCGGATCTCGGTCGAGCGCTGGATCTTCACGGCGGCCCACGAGCTCGGGCATCTGCTGCTGCACCCTGGGGAGTACCGGCGGGAGGCGACAGAGATGGCGGCCGAGCCGGAGCGGGAGGCGGACGCATTCGCGAGCGAGTTTTTGATGCCGGAGGCGGCGTTCCGAGCCGAGTGGGAGCGGACGCGCGGCCACCCGCTGCTGGTTCGCGCGCTCAAGGTGAAGCGGATCTTCCGCGTGAGCTACATGACCGTGCTCCGCAGGTTGGTGGAGACGGGTCGCGAGACATCGGAGGTCTGGGCCGCCTTCCAGCGTCAGCATAGGGAGCGCTTTGGCAAGACGCTGCGGAAAATCGAGGAGCCGGAAGCGCTTCAGAAGAGCGAGTTCGCGTGGGACTGGCGCCGATCGGGGGAGCCGGCGGGTCTCTCTGAGCACGATTTCGTCGAAGATCGGCTGTCGCGGCTCGTGCGACAGGCAGTAGAGGAGGATCGCATTTCGCTCGGGCGGGCGGCGGAGATCCTGGGACTCACCCGCGACGAGATGAGGCGGCACGCGCGTCAGTGGGCGGGGTAGGGTCCGATGCCGGGCGATGCGACGGTCCTCCTCGCCGACGCGGACGTGCTGATCGACTACCGCGAGTCGGAGCTGGCGATCCTGGCCCTGGTGGCGCGGCACAGCCCTCGACCCGGGAAGAGAACGGAAGCCGACGGCGAGGCCGAACGTGGCATCAGTCGGTTGCCGGCCCGCTCTTCGCCCAAGGTCAGCCGGAGCTCGTCGCCGAACAGCTCGTACTCGGGCCGCCGGCCGGAATGCGCCTCGCCGTCCTGGAGGATCTTCCGCACGCCTTCGCCTCGCGATTCGAGGAACACCTGGTCGGTGCGGTTGCTGCGGATGCGCGAGAGGAAGCTGACCAGGAGCTGGTTGCGGGTGAACGTGCGGTAGGGCATCTCGTCGAGGGTGATGGTGTTGGGCAGCCCTCCGGGGCTGCAGATCTCGATCCGGTCGGCGAACAGGAAAAGGCGGATCTTCGAGCCGGAGATGGCGTAGTCGCGGTGAGCGACGGCATTGACGATGGCTTCGTCGACGACGTCCAGATCGTACGGCGGGTCCGAGCTGCCGGCCGGGCTGGCGTGCATCGGGTGCCGCATGAACTGGGCGGCGAAGGCGACGGCGGCGTCGATCTGGTCGGGCGCCCGCCCGGCGAGGCGCTCGGCGTGGACGAGGTCGTCGGAGGACAGGCGCTCACCCGAATAGCACGCCGCTTCGATCGAGCCGGAGGCGAGGAACTCGGTGGGTTCCGTGCCGAAGGTCAGCAGGCCGGCGACGGTGGGGCGGTCGACGCCACCCTCGTCGCGGAGCGTCACGCGGGTGTTGCGGAGCAGGTCGAGCCAGGGGATGGTGGGCGAGCGTCCGAAGACGGCCTCGAGTCGGTGGCGGTTGAGGTGGTCGACGGTGGCGGCCAGGACGGGCTGCTCGTCGAACACGTATTCGCGTCCGCGCTGCTGGAACAGGCGGGCGAGCTCGGGGGGCATGAGGTCGCGCCTGGTGGAGCCGACGCGCAGGTAGTAGCGCCCGCCGGACGTGCGGTGCACGTAGAGGCCGCGCGGTACCTCGGCCAGAAGCACGTGCCGTTCCTCGCCGGTGCACGCCGGGAGGAGGACCTTGCGCAGAATCGGTCGAATCGGCGGCTCACAGTTGTGCGAGGCGGTGTTGGCGATCCAGCGCTCGACCGCGTCGAGGCGCGCCGGCGGGATGCCGGCCACGGCGCCGGAATCGTCTACGCCGAGGAAGATGGTGCCGCCGTCGGCGTTTGCGAAGGCGACCAGCTCACCCGCGAGGTCCTCGGTGTTGGGGGACAGGACGCCGCGGTCGCCGAGGCGGAGGGCCTTGAACTCGGCCAGACCGTCCTCTCCGGCGCGGAGCTGGTTCAGAATCCGATCAGTCGTATCGAACATCGTGGTCATGTCCAGATGCGCCGGCATGCTGCGCGCCCGCACATCGGCTTGCGGGTGACCTCCGGGGCGACCTTACTACAGTCGGCGGCAGCCGATGTGCTTTCCGGCATGTCTCACGCGCGACGAGTGATCCCGGGCTAGGAGTATGGACACGCCCATGCAGCACGGTTCCAGGCCGCTTCCCGGCTTCTCGGGACCCTCGCCCTCCCCGAGGCCCGTCTCGAGGTCTACCGCGGCCCCGTTGGAGACGGCTACCAGAGCGTCACCCACCATGCAGCCGGGGACAAGGTCGCGCCGGTCGCTCGCCCCGACGCACAGATCGTCGTCGAACGATCTGCTTCCTGACTCGGAGAGTCGAGGACGTCGAGAGAATCCCATGGGCGACAGCGACGACGTAACCGCGACCAGGGATCGAACGTCCAGGCGCCGCCGGAACGGCGACCGAGCCGAAGCCCCGGCGCGTTTCCGCGCCAACTGCCGCACGCTGGCCGACGCCGTCGCGAAGACCGCGACGAGGCTTCGAATCGCCCTGACGGCCGAGACCGGCGCCGAGCCGTTCCTGATCCACGCCAGCTACGACATCGGAAGCCGGATGCGCGTCTACGGCGAAGCGGAGACCGAGAGGGCAATCACGAGTGGACTCGCGGCCGCCGGCTCGACGTGCCGGGAGTTTCTGGAAGAAGCCGCCGAAGCCGGACGGCGTCTCGCGACGCCGGAGGTCCCGCTGCCAGTCGTCTGGGACGAGCCGGGTCTCGTGATCGCCGGGATGGCCCCCGGAACCGTCGCGCGCTGGCGAAGACGCCGACTGGAGAACACCGATCCGGGGAGTGTAAACGCGTGAACGACGAACGCTGGCTGGCCGACGACCTGGTCGACCCCGACGTCTACGCGAAAGGGGTTGACGAGGGCTGGACGGACATCGAGCTGTACCGGCTGATCGTGCGCCAGTTGCAACGCAGCTTCCACTCCAGAACCGAAGCCGACCGGCAGACGAAGCTCGCCACCGGCCCCACCTGACGAACACGAAGTGGGACGCTGCCTTGGCCGCGGTCATCGAGTACGCAGCGCTCACGCACGGCTACGACGCACCCGCCTGGGTGGACGAGCCCGGGCGGTTCCTCCCGGAGCCCGTGAAGCTGACCGGGTTCGAGACCGACAGCGACCTCGCCTGGCAGCCCAGCGCGTTCCTCCGGCGAGGGGTCAGCATCGACAGCCGGGATCTGGACGGGAGGACCGGGGATGGTCGGCAGTGGACCGCTGAACTCTGAGAAGGTAGCCGGTCTCCCTCCGCCAGCACCGTGAAGCTGACAGCGCTTCCCCAGATGATGGTTGCGTGTCCCACGGATGCTTCCCTCCTCCAGGTGGTGCGTTACGACCTCTCCACCTTGGCACATCGCCATGCCGTTCGGGGGAAGGCGTCCCCTCCATCATCCAACGCTCCACCACGACTGCAGGCTCGAAGTCGACGCGCTCGACGAGCGGCACGGGCCGGTGTGCATCCACGGCCACCGCGCCTGCGCCCCTCCGCCTTCCGCTTCGCCGACCGGTCGGTCCGCCGCCTCTTCACGCCCCTGCTGCGCTTCGACCTGCCACGTCCGCCGGATTCGACACCGCCCTCCGGGAAGTTGAGGTACAATCCTCCCGCCACTTGCCGCGCCAAAACGCCACCCCAGCCATGCCGACACCCGCGCCATGAACACTCAAGCCTCCGGGCTCCGCCCTCACAATCCAACGGACTCCGCCGATGTCAGGTAGTGGGATGTTCACAGGCGCCGACTACCAGGCCGCAGTGGTCGCCTGGCTGTACGTGCACATACTCCGCGAGCAACGGCTCAACTGGTTCCCGCTCTTGAACGACCGCCCCACCGCCGTAGCCGCCGAGGTGGGTGGCCCCGGAGATGACCTGCGCATCCACATTGCCCAAACCACTCATAGCGTCGAGCTACAGGCTAAACACGGCCTCACGGGGGCCGCTGAACTACGCAAGGCTATCACTCGAATAGCTGCGAGCAAAATCCCCGACGAGACCCACATAGTACTCGCCGTAAACCGTTCGTCGTCCGCCTGGATCTACCAGCTTTTGCCCGACGATCTCGATCGACTCCGGCAATCGCGCAAAGACGCTATTCGCCAAGAAAGCCGTGATCTATTCGCATCCCTAACCGAAGGTCAACGCGCGGCGCTTTCTGCAGTGCACGTAAAGGTCCTCGATGTCGACGACCCAGAAGATCCGGAAGCAAAATGGGGGATAAGCGCACTACAACAGGTCCTCGAGGACGAACATCAAGCTGACATTGCCTGGCGCCTCCTTAGAGACGATGCGACGACGCTATGCAAGAAACGGGGCGCACGAACCCTCCGAGACATCCGCTCCCTGTTAGCGGCTCACGGCCTGACGCCTCGCCCGTCTCGACCAATGGAGCAACTAAATCACCAATTAGATGCGTCCAAGTCGCTTTTGGCCCGCCACAAGGCGACAGCGGTGTTAGCCCTATTGGCCAATCTTGAAAACCAGTTTGCCGTCCACCCGCCGGACCCACAAACGCGCCATCGCTTCTTGCAGCACAGAGCCGCCGCCTTCGCTCAACTGGGCCGCTTCGCCGATTCTCTCGACGCGGTACAGTCGGCGTTGCAGTACGGCGGCACTGGGTTGGCGGCCTTGCTTACGGGAGCCAATGCTGCCATGTCGCTCGCGCGATTCGACTTGGCTCAACAGTGGCTCGACAAAGCGGCGAGACACCACTCCGAAGACCCCCATATATGGCTTTTCAGGTTGGAGCTAGCCCGCGCGACACAGGCCGAACCTCCGACTCCACCCTCGGACATCGCGAGTTCTACCGAGTACCGTACCGGCCTTTGCAGCCTTTCCCTACATTACGGGAACGCGCAAGCGGCTGCGGACCTCAGCCGGCAGCTACTGGCCGATGGCGTTCGGACGGCAGAGGTTCTCGTGTTGCGCGCACTGGCCCTGTTGACGAACGACTGGGGCGACGTGGGTGTCTATGACCCGGCTGTGGCACAAGAAGCGGAGGAGTTGGCCTCCGCCGCCGTAGCCGAGAGCGCCGACGACTACACGCTACGGAGAGCGTATTTCGCCCGATCAGTGGCTGTGCGGAGCCTGGGACGATCCGACGAGGCGGACGCCGACATTCGCTCGGCGAGGGCCCTCCAACCGGACGATCCCGTAGAGATCTCCCAGTCAGCCCAGGCCGAGCTGGCCGCGGGTCGGTTTGGCGCGGCATACGAGGTGTTGCGCACGCCAGTAGCCGCCGAGTATCCCTTGCTCCTGGCCTTTCGAGCCAGCGCCTTGGCCAACCTCGGGAGGAAGGAGCTGGCCGCCGAGGACGTCGCCCGCGCGCTCGGCGACGCGTCGGAAGCGCGCGACGCGGACGCGATTCGTTTGGCGTGCGCGAGCGCGGCGACCGACCTCGGGGATTCTGAACTTGCCGAGCGGGCCCTCGCGGAGGTAAGCGACGGCGCTCGGCAGTGGTCGCGTTACGCGTTGGCCCGGGGCAGATTGGCCTTTCGCGGTGGGGACGTAGAAGGCGGACGGAAGTGCCTGGAGGAGGCGGCCCAGCGCGACGAAAAAATGCGCTGGGGCATCTGGAGCGAATTGGGCGTTTTGTTGTTGCGGGCGGGCGCACCCGCAGATGCCGTCGCGGTCTTTGGTCGCATACCCTGCATTCCACAGCGAATGGTGCCCGCTTACGTGACGGCGCTGTTGGGCGCTGGCGAGGTATCCAAGGCCGATGAGGTAGTTCAGCAACACCTCGACGCTGAACCAGTCGAGGATTGGGTGCTGTCGGCGGCGGTGGAAATCTCCATTGAACGGGACGATGTGCACGCCGGAATTGTCTATTTGAAAAGATTGAGCGGGCGCTCTAGCGCAACGGACCACGCTCGCTTGGAGCTGATGCGACTGCTCGTGCGCGTGCGACGGCACGGAGAGGCGCGTCCCGTGGTTGAGGAGCTAGTGGCTAAGGCGGACACCTTGGGCGCCAAGGAACAGATGGCCGTGGCGCAGGGGCTGTATTTGTTGGGAGATCGACTGCGGGGGCTCCGATTGGGGTTTGAGGCGTACCGAAGGGACGAGGACGACCCAGATATGCATCGGGCTCTGGCGATGTTAGCCTTGGAGGAGGTAGGAAATTGGCCACGCGTGGACGAAGTGGGTGCGGATTCCCATGTCAAGTTAAGTAACATCGGCGGTGATGACACCCGGGAGTACACGATCTTCTCGGCGTCGCCGGTGCGGGCGAAGAACGGAGAAATGACCGAGGGCGCGGCGACGGAGTTGGGGCTGATGGGCCGCCGTGTGGGGGACGTTGTGAAGCTAGATTCTCCGTGGGGCGAGGAGGCGTGGCGAATCGAAGCAATTGAGCCGGCGATACAATTCGTGGTACGAGATATTCTCGAGAACTACTCGTCTCGTTTTCCGACGAGTGACTTTTTCGCGAAAGGCTTTTCGGTGGCGGAAGGCGGGGGTGTAGCGGACTTCGCTCCGGTCATCGCGCAAGTGCACGGACGAGAGCGTCGTCGAAAGCTCGTATTGAAGGAGTACGAACGACACTGCTTGCCTCTGAGTTTTGTAGCGAATAGTACCGGTGCGTCGATCGACCAGGTCATGGAGAGTCTCGCGTTGGCGGAGAGCGGCCCGCCGGTGTTCGCGGAGTGGGGCGATGCCCAGGGCGAGCAATGGTCATTGGCCGCTATGGCGGGTGCAAAGAGGGTCGTACTGAGCGAGACGGCCCTGTGGACTGCGTATCGATTGGAACTGTTAGATGTCTTGGGTGGGCTGTACGATGTCGTGATTCCGCAGGCGGTCGCGGATGACGTTGCGGCAAGGCTCGATCAACTGGAACGGCAGGTGCGGGAGGGGCTTACTTTCGTGTCAGGCGGTGGGCCCGGTATGCAGTTGCACGAAATGGAGGCGGGGGCGAGCATTTTGGTGGAGGCGCGAGACGGGATGCGAGCAAAGCTGGAGTGGATGGAGAAGAATGCTCGGGTTGTGCCGAGACCGCTAGGGGCGGTAGGGGAACGGCGGGTGGCGAAGGAGGTCGAGGATGCGGTCGGACGTAGCGCGTACTATTGTGTGGAGTTGGCGGTACATGGGGATACGATGTATTGTGACGATTTGGGGCTCCGAAGGATGGCGTGGGAGGGAGGAGGCAAGTCTTTTTGTACCATATCACTGATTGCCGGTATGGCCAGGGCTGGTACGCTTGTTCAGGAAGACGCAGACGCTCATATGCTGTGGCTGGCGGAACGTAGATACTGCACGGTACCGATGAGTGTGTCGTTGATGTGCGCGGCGGTGCGGAGGTTGTCGTTTGCGAAGCTGGTAGATGTACTGGCGATGGCTGGCCCACCGAGGTGGGCACTGAAGGATGTCGCGGGCATGGGTGCGGGCACATTGAAGTGGGTCGCGCTTCATTTGGTGGGTAGGTCTTTGGCAAGTGCGACGCGTGCGTTTGTGGAAGCGATGTCGCGTCACTGGGGGCCGCGTCCGTCGGCGGACGCGCTGGTGGAGGCGGTAGAGCGGGAGTTTCGTCTATTGCCGATGAGGTTGGCTGAAGTTGTTGAGGAGTGTAGGAGGCGCAACAGAACGCTTGACAGAGGGCTGTGAGGCGTTGTCTGAAAGCGGCCGGTCGGGGGTTGGGTGTGGCGCGCGGGGACGTGGACGTCTGCGGCGGGAAATGGTATCGGGAGGGCGCGGGCGGTACGGGTCGTCGGTCGCCATTCTGCGCCGACAGGGGAGGGCGTTGGAGACGCTGGTCTGCGATCAGGGCCCGAGAAACTGGGGGTTGGGGCCGGTTGGGGCGGCTGTCCGCGGATGGCGCGGTACTGATAGGCGGAGCGGGGGACTTTCGTCCAAGGCCCCGGCAGGGCGGGCGGGCCGTCGGGTACGTGGGGAAGTGCGTCGTTTGCTTCCAGGCCACGACCCTGGATCGGGGCGGGGAGATCCACAGACATTCGTGTGCAGTTTCGCCGGGTGCAGGAGGCGGGCGTGGGTGGTTCCAATACTCGACTTCAACCTGAGGAGCCACCCCCGCCTTTCGCCGATCTCACGGCGGGCGAGGGGCAGGCGATCCGTCGGGAGGGCGATGTCCGCTCTCGGACGCCCGCCTCTCCCGGACACGCGCGCCCGCCAGCAGGTTGCGCATCGCGTAGTTCCCCTCGTGGCAGGCGTACTCGAAGAGGGGGGCGGTGCTGCGCTTCATCGGAATCGCCGCCGTGAACGGCCGCGTGAAGCTCGCGGGGTCGTCGATGGTGAACTCGTAGAGCAGCGTGTCCACGCCGACGAGCCGGAACCGCTCGGTCAGGCGCAGTGTCCGGCCCGTCCCGATCGCGAGGCGCGTGAACGGGACGAAGCTCGCGGTCTTGTCGCTGAAGTTGGTCGTCTCGACCACCAGCGTGTCGCCCTCCCAGCGGCCGCGGGAGCTGCCCGTCCATTGACGGATGCCGTCGGGCGGCGCGTCCCGCCCGTCGAGCGGCACGATGCGCGCCTCGTGCACCATCTCGGTGAAGACGACCACGTGGTCGGGCGTCTGGAAGAGCTGCATGTTCTGGTTGTAGCGGCCCCTGGGCGAGACCGGCACGATCGGCGGGCCGGAGTTGAAGCCGAGCAGGCAACGCTCGGCGAGCCCGCGGTCCTCGGGGCCGTCGAGCCCGATGCCGCCCACCATGAACCGCACGGGGCGGTCTCGCGGCGCTGCGTGGTCGCCGTCGGCGACGGCGAGCTGCCGCCGGGCCTCCGGCCGCGGCGACGGAATCCTGCCGTCCGGGGGATCGACGATGAGCGACGTGCGCCGGTCGTCGACCACGCTGACCACGCGGTCGTTCCAGAAATCGTTGTAGCTGACGATGCTGCCGCCGGCCGGCAGCGGCTCCGTCCGGATGTCGGTCGGCCGGTCCGCCTCGATGGCCTGCTGCACCGCGGCCGCCTCGATGGCCGCCGCTTCCTCCGGCGTCAGCTGCGGCTGGCCGGCCCGAGCCTCCGGCCGCTCGAGCGGCGTCAGGGTGCGGAAGTCCCAGACGCCCTGCAGATCCGGCCGGCCGTCGGCGAGTCGCGGCAACTCGAACCCGGCTTGCGCCGCGGCCGGCGCCGCCATGCTCGATGCGGCCAGGAGGAGAACCAGAACGACGGAGCACCTCGGCTTGCTCATCGCATGCTCCCCGATGCGTGGAGGCCGTGCGCCGGCGCACGGACCCATGGGCGGTCCGCCGGCGACAGCGCCGGGCAGCGCGACGAGGAGGCCGGGCGCGAGGCATCCATGCGGCCATCTTCTCACGCCGCGTCGGCTGGACCGACCCCTGCCGGAAGGTGCGCCGCCGGCCGCCGGAAATCGCCGCGGGCAACGTCCTCTTGACAACTAGAGGAACTGGGAGCTACTGTTCCTCTAGATGGCTAGAAAACAGGACGACCTTCGAGGCTCGCTCGACCTGGTGATCCTCAAGACGCTCTCGCTCGCGCCGATGCACGGCTGGGGTATCGGCCAGCGCATCCGGCAGATGTCGTCGGGGGTGCTGGCGGTCAACCAGGGCTCGCTGTACCCGGCCCTCCAGCGCCTCGAGAAGCAGGGGCTGATCGGCAGCGACTGGGGGACGACCGACAACCACCGGCGGGCGCGCTACTACCGCCTGACGCCGTCGGGCCGGCGGGCGCTCGGCGACGAGATCGACAGCTGGCAGCGCTTTGCCGAGGGTCTCGGCGCGGTGCTGCGGAGCACGTGATGCGGTGGGTATACGCGGCCCGCGCCCGTCTCCGCCTCCTGCTGTTCCGGGAAGCGGTCGAGCAGCGGATGGACGAGGAGTTCCGCTTCCATCTCGACATGGAGACGGAGCGCCTGGTGCGCGAGGCGGGAGTCGACCCGCGGGAGGCGCGCCGGCGGGCGCGCGCGGCCTTCGGCGGCGTCGACGCGCACAGGGACGCGGTGCGTGACGGCCGCGGCTGGGCGTGGCTGTCGGCACTGCGGCGCGACGTGCGCGACGGCATCCGGTCGCTGGCGAAGCGGCCGGCGTTCACAGCGGTCGCCGTTCTCTCGCTGGCCCTCGGCATCGGGGCCAACAGCGCCATCTTCAGCCTCGTCAACGCGGTCATCCTTCGCGAGTCGCCGATCGAGCGGCCGGAAGAGGTGGTCAACCTCTATCTGCACCAGGCGTCGTTCGAGTTCGGCACGTTGTCGTACCCCGACTTCGAGGATGTCCGCGACGGCACCGCCGAGGTGTTCAGCGACATCGCGGCGTCGCATTTCGTGCCGTTGACGATCGACCGCGGCGAGGGTGGGGGCGTCGGCCTCGCGCCGGCGGAGGCGGTGACCGGCAGCTACTTCCCGATGCTGGGCATCGAGGCGGCGGTGGGCCGCACCCTGCTGCCGAGCGACGACGTCTCGCGCGGCGGGCATCCGGTCGTGATGCTCGACCATCGATACTGGCAGAGCGCGTTCGCCGGCGACCCCGACGTCGTCGGCCGCGAGATGCGCGTCGGCGGCCGCGCGTACACGGTGATCGGGGTGGGGCCGCCCGACTTCACGGGCACGGTCCGCGGCCTCGTGCCGACGTTCTACGTCCCGTACATGATGGCCGAGGAGCTGGACGGGTTCCCCCTGTTCGACGAGCGGGGCCACCAGTCGCTCTTCGTCAGGGCGCGTCTCCGGCCGGGCGTTACCCTGCCTCGGGCCGACGCCGCCGTCGGGGCGGTGGCCGCGCAGCTCACCCGGGACCGCGTGGAGAGCTGGGACCCGGCCGGGCAGTTCGCGCTCGTCCCGCTCGCCGACGTGCTGCTCTTCCCGCCGATGGACGTCTTCGTCCGGGCGGCGGCGTGGCTGTTGATGGTGGTCGTCGGGCTGGTGCTGTTGCTGGCGTGCACCAACCTCGCGAGCTTCCTGCTCGCGCGCGCCCTCGACCGGCGCAAGGAGGTGGCGGTGCGCCTGGCGCTGGGCGCGTCGCGCGGGTCGCTGGTGCGGCGCCTCCTGACCGAGACGACGTTGCTGAGCCTGCTGGCCGGGGGTGTCGGCGTCGGGCTGGCGGTCTGGTCGCTCGGCGTGCTGGCCACCGCGGATCTTCCCCTGCCGACGCCGGTCACGCTCGATCTCCGCCCCGACGCGAACGTCCTCGGGTTCACGTTCGGCGTCTCGGTCGTGGCCGGCGCCCTGCTCGGCCTGCTGCCGGCGCTGCAGAGCACCCGGCCGGACGTGGCCGGCGCCCTCAGAAGCGAGAACGCCGGAGGCGGCCAGCCCGGTCAGCTCCGGTGGCGCAACGCGCTGGTCGTCGCGCAGGTCGCGATCTCGCTGGTGCTGCTCGTCGGCGCCGGCCTGTTCCTCCGCAGCTTCGAGCGGGCGCAGTCGGTGGACCCGGGCTTCGGCCGCGAGCCGACGGCGCTGATGACGTTCATGACGCCGGCGACCCGGTTCGCGCCCGACGAGGCGCGCGTCTACACGCGGCGCCTGCTCGATCGGTTCCGGACGCTCCCCGGCGTCGAGGCGGTGGGCGCCGTCAGCAACCTGCACCTGAATCCGCTCAGCCAGAGCACGAGCGACTTCAACGTCGACGGGTTCGAGGCGCCGACCGACCACGGCGCCTTCATCGCGGACCGGGTCGCGGTCGAGCCGGGGTTCTTCGAGGCGGCGGGCATCGAGATCGTGCGCGGGCGCAACTTCGACGACGCCGACCGGCCGGACACCCGGCCCGTGGTCATCGTCAGCGAGGCGATGGCCCGCCGCTTCTGGACCGACGGCGACGCCGTCGGCCGGCTCGTCCGTCGGCGCGGCGACGATCCCCCCTGGCTCGTCGTCGGCGTGGCGAGCGACGCGAACGTGAGGCAGCTCGGCGAGCCTCCCCGCAACATGATCTATCTGCCGTACTCGCAACGGTTCGCGCCGTCGCTGACGGTGGTGGCGAGGACGTCGCTCGACCCGGAGCAGACCGCTCTCGCCCTGCTGGCCGCCGGCCGCGAGCTCGATCCCGACCTGCGGGTGCTCGAGACGAAGACGATGGACCGCCACCTGGGGCTGATGCGGCTGCCCCAGCAGCTCTCCGCCTTCGTCCTGTCGGCGTTCGGGGTGCTGGCGCTGGCCCTCGCCGCGGTCGGCCTCTACGGGGTGGTCAGCTACGGCGTCGCCCGGCGGACGCGCGAGATCGGCATCCGCAAGGCGCTCGGCGCCGACGGCCCCCGCGTGGTGCGGCTGCTCGTCGCGGGCGGCCTCAAGCTGGTACTCATCGGCGGCGCGCTCGGTCTGGCCCTCGCCCTCGTCGCGACCCGCCTGCTGGGTGGTCTGCTGTTCGAGGTCGACGCCCTCGACCCCCTGACGTTCGCCGGCGTGCCGCTGGTCCTCGGCGCCGCCGCCCTCTTCGCCGCCTGGCTGCCGGCCCGCCGCGCCGGCCGGGTCAGTCCCGTCGTCGCGCTCCGGACCGACTGAGCGCCGGCCGGCCGCGCGACAGGCAACCCCGCTACGCATACGGACACGCCCCATGCAGCACAACTCCAGGCCGTTCTCCCGGCTTCTCGCGATACCGCTGCTCGCGGGACTCGCGGTCCTCGGCGTCGCCGGCAGCCAGCCCGTCCCGCCGGACCCCGTAGACCGCGAGCTGCGCGAGCACCTGTCCGCGGCCGACATCAGGCCGGCGCCGGACGCCCCGCCGGATCCCGTCCACCCTGAGCTACGCGAGATCATCGACCGGGCCCTCGAGCGTGCCGCCTGGGCCGAGGACGAGGGGTTCGACGCCCGCTACCGGCGCGCGATGACCCAGCGGGTCCAGCGGTTCGACGGGGACGGCGAGGTCACCGACGACGAGACGCTGCTCTACCAGATGGAGCCTTACCAGGGCGCCCTGTTCAGCCGGCTGACGGCCAGGGACGGCGAACCGATCGACGCCCGCGGCCGGCGCGAGCAGGAGCGGCGCTGGGAGGAGTTCCAGGCCCAGATCGACGATCCCGAGAAGCGGGCGGAGCGCGAGCGGGAAGCCGCGGAGAACGAGATCAGGTTCGACGAAGAGCTGGTCGGCCGGTACACGGCCACGCTGGACGGGGTGCGGGATCTGCGGGACCGCCCCAGCTACGTCATCTCGTTCGAGCCCCGGCCGGGGAGGCTCCCCGTGCACAGGCGCATCGACCACGCCCTGAACAGGTCGCGGGGCGAGGTCTGGATCGACACGGAGACCTACGAGATCGCCCGGGTCAGCTTCCAGTTGATGGATCGCGTGCGTCTCTGGTGGGGCATCCTCGGCTCGATCTCCGACGCCACCGGTCGCCTTGAACGCCGGCCCGTCGCCGGCGACGTCTGGCTGGACACCGAGTTCGAGGTCTACTTCCACGTGCGGGTGCTGTTCAGCACTACCCGCCGGAACACGACGACGCAGTGGAGCGAGTTCGAGCTCGCCGACTGAGCCCAACGGGGATTATGGGCCGTCGGGTGCCGTCTCCTCGACGACGCGCAGCTCGAGCCGCTTGCCGACGGCCGCGAGCGCCTGCTCCAGTTGATCCAGGCGCGAAGCATGGCGCACGTCGAGCACCCGGTCGACCTGCGGCAGGTGCCATTGGAGCCGCCGGCCGAGCTCGGCCTTGTTGACCTGCTGCACCAGCATGGTGTTGTAGAGCTCGACCTTCGCGACCAGAAGCGGCGGCAGTGACACGGTTGGCGCCATCGCCCCGTGTCTGGGCGCGGAAGGTGACGGAATCGGCTGCCGATGCCGCATGTACGCCCCGATCATGCTCGTCAGCGCATCGACGGCGCGTGCGAGGGCCTCGTCTTCGTCGTCGCCGTACGTGTGCGCCGGCAGATCGAGGAAGTCGACGAGGACGTGGCCGCCCTCCGTGGTCAGCGATACGGGGTAGCGCCACATCGGAACCGTCCTCCTACGTCCGCCCCTTCAGGCCGAGGTCCTTCTTGATCGCTTCCATCGTGCCCACCGGCATGTCCCGCTTCCCATGCATGGGCAGGGTGGACTTCCTGTCGCCGCGAAGAACGACCAGGTGGCCGCCGTCACCTGGTTCGAACGTGCATCCGTGCCGGCTCAACCACCGCTTGAACTGGCGAGGCGTCATGGGCACGAGGCCCTCAGCCTGGCCGGTAGCGCCAGGCGATGCGGCGAACGACGTCGCCCGAGGACGCCCGGGCGCCCGACCGACCCGCCGCCGCGGCAATGACATGACCGACGGACCCCGGCTTGTCATGGGCACGAGGCCCTCAGCCTAACAACACCTGTGGTTATATGCAACAAATGTGATGCGGGCCGTTCGTACCGGTAGCGCCAAGGTGCAGAGACCGCCCACTCGCATGGTACGATGCGGCGAACGACGTCGCCCGAGGACGCCCGGGCGCCCGACCGACCCGCCGCCGCGGCAATGACATGACCGACGGACCCCGGCTTGAAGAATGGCGTCGATTGCGGGACGCAGCGAAGGCCCGGGACCGCGACGCCGAGCCCACGGTCCTCGCTCCGCCCGAGGCGTTCACGGACCTGCGGGGCAGCGCACGTGACCGCGCACGATTCGGAATAGCGACGCCCCGGGACCGGACGGGACGGGCGAGCCCCACCATCGAGAGGCGAATCACGAAGAGCTGCGCCGGCTGGGGGCGACCACCGACGAGCCGGGAGTTTTTCGAGGCGTTGCACGCGGCCGAGCCCACCGAGCGGCAGGCCGTGATCGTCGCATGTGGGTGTGCGAAGCCGGGATCGACGAGGTCATGCTGGCTTGCGCCGAAGAGGCCTACACGCTGCGCGAGCTGATCACGGCCATCCACCGGACGGGAAACGCCGGCAGCTACCCGACCCGGAACCAGGAGCTGAACCGGCTCGCCCTGGCCTGATGACGCGGCTCACCTTCCCGGAGCCCGCCGCCGACCTGCTCAAGCGAAGCCACGAGATTCTCGACCGCTACCTGACACCCCACACGCCCGGTCGGTCGGGGTGGGCAATCGGGGGCGGCAGCGCCCTAGCCGCTCGGTGGAAGCACCGCTGGAGCAAGGACCTCGACATCATCGTCGGAGCCGACACCGAGTTCGCGCGACTCACGGAAGCCGAGAGCCCGGCGTTCTGGCGGGAGATGCGGGCCGCCGGTGCCACGACGATCGAGACCGAGGGGACCTTGCGGTTCAAGTTCGGGGAACGGCAAATCGAAATCCTGGGCGACGAACCGATGCCACGGACGGGGCACGAGCGGATCGAGCTCACGTGCGGAGGCGCCGTGGTCCAGGCAACGATGCTCGGCACGGCGCAAATCCTATTCTCGAAGCTCTACCACCGAGGCCTGGGCGCGCCGGTGCGCGATCTGTACGACATGAGCGTCGCCTTCGAGCTGGCGCAGGCGGAGCTTGCGATAGCCGTCAACGGACGGTCGGAACGACTCGTCAAGACCGCCGCCTGGACGTGGGACGCCCAGAACGACGGCTACCGGAAGAGGGCGAAGTCGGAATTGCGTGACGTGCCCGACGAGTTCCGGCACATCCGGGAGAACCCGGGAACCGTCGCGGCAGAGGCCGTGACGATGAGCTTGTACCGGTTCATGACGATCGAGGTGGCCCGTGGGGCCATCACGGCGCGGTACGGAAGCGGCGAGTTCGCGCACGACGCGATGTACACGACGGCGGCGGACGCCCGGGAGGGCTTCGAGGCCGACGGGCTGAACGCCGCGCTGAAAGCCCGGGGATGGAACCCGAGACGGATCCTCGCGGAAGCGATCTCCGCGCTCGAGAACGGCCAGACTCTCGTGATGGCGCCGATAGCGGGCGAAGACCGGGGCCACTCTGGCACGCGCTGAGTCCAGTGGGTCAACCGGTCTCCAGCACCTGGGCCACCGCGGTCACGATGCGGTCCCATTCCCGCCGCTGGGCCGCGAGCTGGCGTCGGCCGGCCGCGGTGAGGACGTAGGACTTTACCCGCCTCTTCTCGGCGTTGGTCGTCCACTCGCCGGCGATCCACGCCTCGTGCTCGAGCCGGTGCAGGGCCGGGAAGAGCGACCCCGGCTGCACGTCGAACGTCCCCCCCGTCACCTGGCGGATGCGCTCGGCGATGGCCACGCCGTGCAGCGGGCGCAGCTCGAGGGTGCGGAGGATGAGGAGGTCGAGGGTGCCCCGCAGGAGGTCGGTCTTGTCGGATCGCGGTCTCATGTCGTCGCTCCGGTGTCCAATGGCTATAGACATCCGATATTGAAATCGTATATCTTCTCTCGGCAGACGGCAAGGGGGGAATGCATGCGCTGGCTCGACGCGATCGTCCTGCGGCTCCGCACCGCTCTCCGGCGCGACCGCGCCAACCGCGACCTCGACGCGGAGATCGCCTTCTACCTCGAGCAGGAGGTCGAGAAGAACCTCGCCCGCGGCCTGGGCCCGGAAGAGGCGCGGCGGCAGGCGAGGCTGGCGTTCGGCTCGCTGGACGCGGCCAAGGACGACTGCCGCAACGCCTGGGGGTTCCAGGCCGTCGAGAACCTGTCGCGCGACGTGCGGCACGGCCTGCGCGGGCTGTCACGGGCCCCCGGCTTCACGACGATGGTGCTGGTGACCCTCGGCGTCGGCATCGGCGCGACCACCCTGGTGTTCGCGGTGGCGTGGGCGCTGTGGCTGCGCCCCCTTCCCTACCCCGACGCGGAGCGGCTCGTCGCCGTCGAGGCGGTGCGCGAGCAGGGTCCGCCGGCGGACGTGGTCCGGCATCCCTCCTTCGTCGCGTGGCGCGACGGGGCGACGACGCTCGACGCGGTCGCCGCGTTCGCGTTCTCGTCGCGCGACCAGAATCTCACCCTGCGCGGCGAGCCTGAGCGCGTCGTCACCCTCATGGTGACCGCGGGGTTCTTTCCGCTGCTGACCGACGAGCCGTACGCGGCCGGCCGCGGTTTCGTGGCCGCGGACGAGCAACCCGGCGCGGAGGCCGTGGTCGTGCTGGGCCACGATTTCTGGATGCGGCGTTTCGGCGGCGACCGGTCGCTGGTGGGCGAGACGGTGAGCATGGACGGCCTTCCGAGGGTGGTCGTGGGCGTGGCCCCCGCCGGCTTCACCTTCCCCGGCCGCGAGCGCGTGGACGTGTACATCCCTCACAGCTTCCCGCCGATCGTTTCCGACGATGGCCGGCGGGTGTTCATGGTGCTCGTGCACGTCATCGGGCGGCTGGCCCCGGGGCAGTCCGTCGAGAGCGCCGAGGCGGAGCTGGAGGTGGTTCGCCGGCGGAGTGCCGCCACGTTCTATTCGGCGCCCCGACTGTCGAGCGCCGCGTCGCTCATGACGCGCGATGCGCTCCGGGTGCGGCCCCTGCACGATCAACTGGTCGGCGATGTCCGCGGTCGCGTGTGGCTGCTGTCGGGCGCGATTGCCCTGCTGCTGCTCATCGCGTGCGCGAACGTGGCGAACCTGCAGGTCATCCGGACCCTCGGACGGCAGCGCGAGCTCGCCGTGCGCCTCACGATGGGCGCCACCCGGCGGCGCGTGGCCGCGCAGCTCCTGACCGAGACGCTGGTGCTGGGGGGCCTGGCCGCCGCCGTCGCCCTCGCCGCCCTTGGCCTGGGCATGGGCGGCATGCGGGCGCTGATCGCGGACACCGCGCTCTTCGCCGACACCATCGGGCTCGACGGCGCGACCCTCGGCTTCGCCGTCGCCGTGGTCGTGCTGATGTGCCTGGTCAGCGTCGGCGCGGCCCTCGCGTGGCTGCCGCGCTTCCTGCACCGCGCGGCGGCCGGGCTGCAGAGCGGGGCGGCGGTCCCGCGCCGGCGGCTGCAGGGCGCGCTGCTCGGCGGGCAGGTGGCGCTGACCCTGGTCCTGCTCGTGAGCGCCGGGCTGCTCCTGACGAGCCTGACCCGGCTGACCGCGACCGACACGGGGTTCGATCCGCGCTACCTGCTGACGTTCCGGGCGGTGTCGCACCTGCGCGAGATGCCCCGGCAGGCCGCGTTCGTCGACGGGATCCTCGAACGCGTCGGCGCCCTGCCGGGTGTCGAGTCGGTCGCCATGACCGATCGCCTGCCGTTCGAAACGACGCCGAGGAGCGAGATCGGCACGAGCCTCCGTTTCATCGGGCGCGACGCTTCCGACGAGGAGCCGCCGAGGGTCCTCGGCGACACCGTCAGCCCCGACTTTGTCGCCACGCTGGGCATGCGCCTCGAAGCAGGGCGCGACCTCACCGCGCGCGACGGAGCGGATGCGCCGCCGGTCGTGATCGTCAACCGGGCCTTCGCGCGGCGCTTCTTCCCCGGCGAGCCCGACGCGCGGATCCTCGACCGCCCGCGGCTCGAGATGCCGGTTCGCAGCTTCAACCCCGGGGGCCCGCCCATCGCCCGCGAGGGCGTGTCCATCGCCGGCATCGTGGCCGACGCCCGGACCGTCGGCCTCGCGGACGAGCCGGCGCCGCACGTCTTCATGCCGTATGCGCAGTTCTTCTGGGGCGTGCCGGGGTTCCTGGTCCGGACGAGCGCCGATCCCGCTCGCCCTCGCGCCGGCGATCCGCGCCGAGCTCGGGACCTGCACGCCGACGTCCCCCTGTTCGACATGGCCACGGTCGAGGACCGGGTGGCGCAGTCGGTCGGCTCCGAACGCCTGAACACCCTCGTGGCCGGCGCGTTCGCGGCCCTCGCCCTGCTGCTCGCGGCGGTCGGCGTCTACAGCATCGCCGCCCACGTCGCCGCCCAGCGGCGCTACGAGCTGGGCGTGCGCCTGGCCCTGGGCGCCACCGCCCGGCAACTGGTGACCCTGGTGGTGCGTCAGGCCCTGAGGCCGGTGCTCGTCGGGGCGCTGCTGGGCGTCGGCGCCGCGTTCGCCTCGGGGCGCGTGCTCGACAGCCTCCTGTTCGAGATCGGCCCCGCCGATCCCGGGTCGTTCGGCGCCGCGACGGTGCTGCTTCTGGGCATCGCCCTCCTCGCCAGCTACGTCCCCGCCCGGCGCGCCTCGCGGGCGGACCCGTTCGTGACCCTGAAGAGCGAATGAAGCTGCGTCCGTGCCTTTACGAGATGAACGCCTTGCATCGACGCCAGAACGCACACGTCGAAGAGCGAATGAAGCTGCGTCCGTGCCTTTATGAGGGAGACGAGAGATGATGATTCGTGCTTCGGCGATCCTGATCGCGGCGATCCTGTCCGCGTTGGCGTCCGTGACCGTCGATGCGCAGGACGACACCGTCGTGCGCGTGGACTACGTGGCCGTCGTCGTGCAGGCCGACGGTACCGAATCCCCGCAGTTCGAGGGAGTGCACTACATCGCGTCGGACGGGCGCCACCGGCACGACCAGACACCCGCCGACGGTACCACGACGTCGGAGTACCGGCTCCCCCGCGACGGCGTCCACGTCTCCGTGAATCACTCTCTTCTCGAGGCCGTGCGCAGTGGACGGATTCCCCCCGTCAACGTCGCGTCGCCCGTCGGCCGGGGTTCAGCCACGCTGCCCGCGGGCGCCGAGACCACGGAGATCGGCGAGAAGACGCTGGGTCCGATTCAATTGCGGGGTCGGGCACAGGTTCGAGAGGGCTTCGGTCGTACCGAGTACTGGGTGCACGACCCGCCCATGATGGAGACTGCCGCGGATCCGCCGATCGTCATCGAGATGACCGCCTTCTTCGACACCGGCGCGCGCTTCGAGGTTCGAGCGACTTCGGCTCGACGCATTCCGCCCGTGCCGGACCTCTTCACGGTTCCCGATCCCGTCCCCTGAGCGGCACCGTTCCGCCGACCTTGTGGGCGGCGTCTCGGTTGTCGAGCCGCCTGCAACGTCGTTGTTCGTGGCCGTGGTTTCGTCTCGTTTCGCCGGCAGTCGACGGTGATGGCGGCACGGAAGCCGTTGTCTGTCGAGCGACCGTGGCAAACGGTCGGCCAACCAATTCAGAAGGATGTGTGGAGACTGACCTGGAGCTGCCCCTTCGTGCCACCCGGCACCGTCTGCCTCATGTAGCCGGCCTGGACCTGCGACCGGTCGTTGACTCCGAAGCCGAGTGCGGTGTAGAACCGGTTGCGGTCGAAGCGCTCCACGGTCCTGCCGCGCCCGATTTCGAGCTCCCCGTTCATGAAGACTTCGTTGTACAGCGCCAGGTAGACGGACCCGCTTCCGGTCCCTCGTCCATTCAGCGCGACGTTGCCGAACAGGGCGTAGCGGAACCGTGTCCGGAAGTCGTGGCCGTCGACCCAACGCTGCTCGTACCGGTAGCGGTGGCGCAGAAAGACGAGCCCTCCGAAAGACTGGCTGACCAACGCCTCCTGATACACGCGTCGCTCTGCGCTGATTTCGTCGCTGTCGCCGAACTCGCCGCTCGTGATGTGCGCCACACCGCCGGTCAGCAGCACCGGCGACTGGGGCAGGGCGTAGGTCAGGCCACCGCGGATCAGCAACTGCTCGAGGTCGGTCCCCGCGTTCCAGTTGCGGTGCTGCACGTCACCCTGCAGTCCCACCGAACTGTCGTCGAAGCGGGTCGACCAGAACAGCATGTACCAGGCGCCGAGCTGGTCGAAATCGACCGGGGTCTGCGCGAGGGCCGCACCGGGCGACAGCATCGCGCCGGCGAGAACGAGGACGCCGATCAACGCGCGCGGCATGGGGTCAGATGAAGCGCACGACGCCGGTGGAGACGTCGTACATTCCGCCCACGATTCGGATCTCTCCGTCCTGCTCCATCGTGGCCAGTACGGAGCTCTCTCGGCGAATCTCCTCGATCACCATGCGCACGTTCTCCTCGGCGACCCCGTCGACGTAGGGGGCGTTGTCGACGTCGCGCTCGCCTTCGATCGCCTCCACGGCCGGGTCGATCTTCTGCACGAGCTGCGTGAGGTTGCCGAGCCGGGCGCTGCTGATGGCGCCCTTCACGGCGCCGCACGAGGTGTGCCCGAGGACGACCACGAGCTTCGACCCGGCGAGTCGGCAGGCGAACTCCATGCTGCCGAGCAGCTCGGTGTTCACGATGTTGCCGGCGACCCTGGCCGAGAAGATGTCGCCGATCCCCTGATCGAAGACGGTCTCGATGGGCACTCGGGAATCGATGCACCCGAGCACGACGGCGAACGGGTACTGCGCGGCGGCGGTCGCTCGAATCTGATCGCCGTAGTCGCGGCGGGCGGGAGTCCCGGCGACGAATCTCGCGTTGCCGTCGGCAAGGAGCGTGAGGGCGGCGTCGGGAGTGACGGCAGCCTGTGACGCGGCATCCTGGGCCGGCACGAGCTCCTGGTCGACCGCCGCCTCGGCGGGCGCCGAGTCGGCCGAGGGCCCGGGCTCGGACCCGGAGCATCCGGCCAGGGCCAGTCCCGCGGCCGACAGGCCAAGACGTTGTCCAAAGGCCCGGCGCGACGCTGTCGGCAGCGTGCTCGAGGTGCCGGCAGCGGGCACGGGCGTCATCCTGTTGAACATCTCGTTCTCTCCTCGTTCAGCCCTACGGGCAACCTGTTGGCCACAACGGGAACCAGCGCCTGAGACCGCACATGTTACCCGATGCGGCGTGAGTGGGCGGTCACGTGCTCCCGTCGGCAAGCGCCACGGCGGCACCTCGCCCCCGCCCTGGTCCGGTGCGCCCCGCAAAGCCCGCGACCAGGGCCTCCGCACCGTTCGCCTCCGGGGAGGTTACGGTTGCGTGCGTCCGACTCGACGCCGGGGTGGCTTGCCGGGCGGGACCGGCTGGAGAAGATGTGGCGGGCGGAGGAGTGGACCGTCTGCGAGTGGACGCAGGGCCCGCGTCTGCGACGACCTCGACGCGGTCCTCATGACCGGCGAGGTCAGCGAGGTCCTGCCCGGCCCACGGTGTCTACCGCGACGGCAACACCGATCCGTCCACCCCGCGCTGCTCGCCCCCGGGCGGCCGGGGACGCTGACGGAGAACGCCGGCGCGGCGGCGTTTCCGGCCGAGGCCTGTCGCGTGGCGCCGCAGCCGGCGCCACGCGGGCACGAGGGTGGTGGCGCTGACCACGGTGCCGCCGATGCTCAGCGCGATGACGACGACGTCCCAGAGCGGGCGCTCGTAGTAGAGGAACGGGAAGTCGAGGCTGTGCAGCCCCTGGTACAGCCAGCGCAGTTGCCGCCGGCTCTCGTCGGTCTTCAGGGCGATGCCGGCGCGGGCCGGATCGAGGTAGAGCCACGTCGCATCCGGGTCCCGGTAGCGCACCCGCAGCACCGGCAGCGACCGTGTTCCCCGCGAGTCGTAGTAATGGTCGTCGAACTCGTGCAGCCACACCGCGTCCCGCACCGGCACGCCGGGCATGGCGGCCCTGGCCAGCTCGACCAGCGACTCGTCCCCCAGGTGCTTCTCTTCGAACGCGGCGAATGCGCCGGTCTTCGGCCGCGTGGCCGATACGTAGCGCCGCTCCAGCACGGGTCGCGGCGCCCGCGGCATCAGCCCGACCTGCATCCACTGCGCCGCCTCCTCGTTCGAGGGCGCGCGGTAGCCGAGCCAGTACGGCTCGCCCCGGACCTGGACGACCTCGAGCTCCTTGAGCGGGCCGGCCGCCCCGAACGCCCCCTCGATCTCGGCCGCGGCCGCCCGCAGGTCGTCGAGGGCCAGCCGGTCGACCCGGAGCGGCCCGCCCGTGAACACCTCGCGCTGCTCGCGCGAGACGCCCGGAGACTGGAACCAGTCGAAGGGCCCCACCGAGAGCAGGCCGCTGTACGCCCAGGTGAAGGTGATGACGCCGAAGAACAGGCCGGTGTAGTGATGCCACTTCATCAGGCCGGCGTACGGCGACGCCACCGGGACGCTGCGCGACCGCAGGCGGAACCGTCGAACCGGGGCGTAGCGCCAGACCCCCCAGACGAGGCCGGTGAGGCACATCACGCAGCCGAGGAGCGACGTCCAGATGATGACTTCCACCCACACCGATCCGTGCTTGCGGAGCGGCGTGAAGTAGATCCAGTGGACGACCGGTCCCAGGTATCCCCAGAAGCGCTCGCTCCGGGTCGTGCGGAGCACCACGTCGCCGGTGAGCGACGACACGTACAGCCGCGTGCCGTCCGCGTCGTCGAGGGCGAAGCGATGCATCGGCATCTGCCCGCGGGCCTGCAGCGTCCACTGGTCGGGCTCGGTGAGGTAGCCGTCGTAGTGGAACGGGCCGTCGTATCCCGGGGCGTAGCGGCGGGCGAGTGCCTCGGCCTCGGCCCGACCCACGCGGGTGAGCACCTCGCCGGTGTCGGCGAAGACGATCTTCTCGTTGCGGCGGCCGCCGAGGCGGTACACGGCCCGGTCGGCGCGCATCCCGATGCTGACGCGATCGATGCCGGCTCCCGCCGAGCGGGGCGCCGTGTTCCGGTCCGCGGTTCGCGTCGGCCCGGCGGGAGCCCGGCCGTCGGGGGCGAGGCCGGCCGCGCGCGCCGCCTCGAGCGGCGTCAGCGTCACGCCGGCGAGGTCGAGCGCGGGGGCCCGCGCGAGGCGCTCCTCGTTCGCCATTCCCGGCATGCGGGCGTACATCATCACCACGCCCGACACGAACCAGGCCACGAAGAGGACGCCCCCGGCTATTCCGAGCCACCGGTGGACGTAGACCATCCACCTGCGCCAGTCGAGCCAACGCTTCATGGGTCGTATGGGCCTCAATCGCGCGGATCCGCGCCGTGGCGGGAGTATTGAACCGTGTTCACCGCCCGTGGCCGGCCGCGGCGACCGACGTCGGCGACGGTGCGACCGCGACGACCGACGTCGTGAAGGCACGCAACCGAACTCCTCCCGGGAAAGTATGAAACGGCAACACTGTATGGCGGCCAACCAGGCGCACCAACTTGAGAATTGCTGAAGTCGTCATTCAGGAAGCGCGTCGGACTTGCGGTGCCGATGCCGCGCGGGGCGAGTCAGAACCCGACGAGGAGCGCGACCTCGGCCGAGCGCGGCATCCCGAGGAACCACTGCGGCTCGACGTTCCCGTAGTAGGTGGTCGCGTACAGCTCGTCGAACAGGTTGTTCACGCGCACGTCGAGGTCGACGTTCGCGCTCAGCCGGCGCCGCGCGCCGGCGTCGACCACCGTGTAGCCCGGCACGGTCCCGGTGTTCGCGTGGTTCCAGAACCGGTCGCCCACGTGCTGGACGCCGGCCCGGAGCCCCCAGCCGCCGGGCGAGTTCCAGGTGAGCCACAGATTGAAGAGCTGCTCGGGGATGTTCCGCGGCGTGTTGCCGTCGCGCGACACGAGCACGCCGCCGACCGTTTGCGCGAAGTCGTCGTAGCGGGCGTCGAGCAGCGCAACGCTGGCATCGAGGCCGACGCCCGCGGGCAGCGACAGGCCCAGCGTCATCTCGACCCCGCGTGAGGACTGCTGCCCGATCTGCAGCCTCGTCCCCGGGTTGAGGGGGTCGGACGCCAGCAGGTTGTCCTTCACGATCCGGTAGCCGGCCAGGGTCCACTGGCCCCGGTCGTCCAGGAAGCTCAGCTTCACGCCGGCCTCGATCTGCCGGCCGACGGTCGGCTCGAGGGCCAGTCGCGAGGCCGTGTTGCTGATGACGTTGCCGATGATGTCGGTGGCGGTCGAGTACTGCCCGTAGAGGGACAGGTCGGGCCGGACCGAGTAGACGGCGCCGCCGCGCCAGCTCACGGGGCTGTACAGCCCCCCGACGGTGGCGTCCTGCAGCAACTCCATGCGATCGACGTCATAGCGGTCCACGCGAAGCCCGCCGACCAGCGAGAACTCGGGTGTGACCTCGAGCCGGTCCTCGGCGAACATCGCCAAGCGATGGGTGCTGGTCCTGTACTTCGGGAACGTGCCGGCCACGTTCAGGAACTCGCCGGGCACGGGGTCCACCACGTCGACGACGCTGGTGCCGCCGTAGGGGCTGTTGTTGGTGTGCTGGAAGCGGACGCGCGTGTAGTCGAAGCCGACGCTGAACGTGTTCGGCCGGCCGAACAGGCGACGGTCGATGACCGCGTCGGTCCGGTTTCCGTACTGCGTCTGATCGTGGAGGATCTCGAGATAGAACTCGCGGAACACCGTCTGCGCGGCCGGGTCGATCAGGTAGTTCTCGAGGTTGCGCCAGTGGCGGTCCGCCTTGAGGTACTGGGCGCCGGTGCGGACGCGGATGCCCTCCGACGGCTCCCACTCGAGCCTCGCCTGGGTCCAGCTGTCCTCGTACCGGATCCGGCCGTCGCTCACGTTGTAGTTGGTCGTGCGGACGTTTCCGTCCACCTGGCCGGCGACCGACGGCGTGCCCCAGTAACGCTCGGGCTGCTGGTCGCCGTAGTCCTCGGAGAGCGTGAAGGTGAGGTTCTCCGTCAGCTCGAAGCGGAACGACGCCGACAGCGCGGTGCTCGACATCTCGCCGTAGCGGTCGAGCCAGCCGTCCGCGCGGTTGTGGCTGACGTCGACCCGATACGCGGCCCGTTCGTTGATGGGGCCGCCGCTGCCGAGGGCGGCTCGCCACGTGCCGAACGAGCCGGTGACGATGCGGAGGGCGTTCTCGCGCACGTCGGTGTTCGGCCGGCGGGGAACGATGTTGATGACCCCGCCGATGGCGCCGGTCCCGTACAGCACCGACGACGGCCCGCCCATCACCTCGATGCGCTCGACGGTCCACGGGTCGAACGGGAAGGTCACGGTGCCCGCGCCGACGAAGAGCTGCTCGCCGTCGAAGAGCTGCATGACCGATCCGGTGCCGCCGAACCCGCGCGAGCTCACCGAGCCGCCGCCGTTGCCGGGATTGGCCTGCGTCGCCACCCCGACCATTCGGCTCTTGGCCTGGGCCACCGACGCGTCGCCCCGCTCGCGTATCGTGGCGCCGCTCACCACGTGGACGCTGGCCGGCGTCTCCAGAGTCGACATGCCGAGGCGGCTGCCGGTGATGGTCGGCTGGGTCAGCGCCACCACCGCCGGCGCGGTCACGCTGACCGCCTCGGCGAGGCCCGCCACGTCGATCACCACGTCGACGGCCACGGGGCCATCCGCCACGGCGACAGGCTGCCGCGACGGCTCGAAGCCGGGCGACTCGACCTGCAGCGTGTAGTCTCCGACGGCCACGCCCTCGAACGAGAAGGTGCCGTCGGCGGCGGTGCGGGTCGAGCGCGCGGCGCCATCGGCCGATTCGAGAGTGACGGCGGCATCGGTCACCACCGCCCCTTGTGGATCCGTGACGGTGCCGCGCAGGCTGCCGATCTGCGCCTGGGCCGCCGCACCGGAGAACCAGAGCGCGAGCGCGAGCGCGAACGTCGTGCCGCGGCGCCGATGACAGCGTTGTTTCCTGTTCCTCGTCATTCAGTACAGACTCCCGGAAGCGAAGGGGTTTGATCCAATCGAGACTACGATGAAGCCCGTCGCGACCGGCCTGAAGTCTCGCTGAAGATTCCCTGAAGCGGCCCTTCAGAACCTGAAGATTCGCTGAAGGTTCCCTGAAGCGGCGCTTCAGACCCAAGAACATGACTCGTTTGACGGCCACTGGGACTTCCCGGGAAGGCGAACGAAGTCGCCCCGCCCCCGTTCTCATGCTTCAGGGCACGGGCTCCGGCGTCGGCAAGTCGCTCCTGACGGCGGCGTTCTGTCGACTCGCCCACCGCCGCCGCATCGCCGTGGCCCCTTCAAGGGGCAGAACATGTCCAACAACGCCGCGGTCACCGCCGACGGCGGCGAGATCGGACGGGCGCAGGCCCTGCAGGCCGGGGCGCTGGCCAGCGCTGGTATACTCCAAGGCGCCAAATCTGGAGGTGCGCCATGTTGCGAGTGCTCGTGTTCCTCGTGTCGGTGTCGGGTCTCGTCAGCGGGCACCCTCTCGGTGCCCAGACCGCCCCGACCTGCGAACCCGCCGGAGATGTGAACTTCGTCTGCGGCACGACCAATCCGGAAGACCTCTACGCGGTTCCGGGTTCCCCCTGGGTAATCGCGTCGGGACGCTACTCCGCTTCGGAGGGCCCCGTCTACGCGGTGGACCTTCGTGATCACAGCGCCCGGGAGATCTTTCCCGCGGGAGCGTTGCCGCCGGAGCACGATCGCGACACCTACAGCGCCTGCCCCGGACCGAACGACGTGTTCCAGCCACACGGACTGACCCTGCGGGAGGGCGGCGGCGACGTGCACACCCTCTACGTGGTCGGTCATGGCGCCCGCGAGGCCATCGAGGTCTTTGCGCTGGACGTCGGCGGCACCGTGCCCACGATGAAGTGGATCGGCTGCATCCCGTCCCCGGAGGGCACCGCCCGCATCAACTCCATCACGGCGCTGCCGGACGGCTATCTCGGGGCGACGAACTTCGACCGCGAGGGCGGGGAGCTCTGGGAATGGCATCCCACGACGGACTGGATCGAGGTGCCCGGCAGCCGGATGCCCGGTCCCAACGGTCTCGTGTCGTCGGAGGACGGGCAGTGGTTCTACGTCGGGGGCTGGAGCGACCGGGCGCTGGTGCGGGTGTCGCGCGGACAGACCCCGGTGCGCGTCGACCGGATTCCGGTGGGCTTCAACGTCGACAACGTGCGCTGGGGGCCCGCTGGCAAGGTCATCGCCGCCGGCCACGTGACCCGGTGTGAAGGCGATGATCCTTGTGAGCTGTCGGCCGCTCGCGTGGCCGAGGTCGATCCGACGACGTTTGAAGTCGAGCAGTTGGTGGACTACAAGGGAAACGAGTTCTTCCAGGTCGGCACCGTGGCCATCGAGGCGAATGGCGAGATCTGGATCGGCGGGATCAGGGGCAGCTACGGGATCGCCCGATTCCCACGCTAGTCCAGCCGGGCCGACAGGCCGGGGTTGGAGTAAAATCGCCGACCGTGATGTGGGGCATCTCCTCGACGGAACGCCGGATTGGTGAACTCCTGACCCGTGGCGACCTGCGTCATCTGCACGCGGATCGTGCTGACGCCGAGCGGTGCGGCGTGCTCCTCGGCGGAACACCCGAGCTGGTCCGGCTGGAGGAAGTCCGGCCAGCCGTCTACCGCGTAGTCTGGTCGCTGTCGACTGCGGCGAGTGGGCGGCTCCGACCCGCACGACCGCTCTCCTGACGGTCGTCCACCGGAGGGCCTGCAGACGTATCCACGAATTGGACCGAGAACGTCCACGGAGCCGAACCTCGCTTTCTCACGCCTTGCCGTCGTTGCCCGCCGTTGCCCGCCCGCGCTGGTACCATTCGCGCTCGATGGACCTCGTTCGCACCGGTGCGCGCCGCTGGGCGACGGCCGCAGCGCTACTGTTCGCCGCGCCGGCCGGCGCCGTGGCCCAGACCGAGTTCCACTTCCAGTACGGGAACTACGTCAACCCGTTCTCGGGCGAGCGGCACTACGCGCGGGTGCTCACCTTCCAGCAGGCGTCGCGCTGGTCGCTCGGCGACAGCTTCTTCTTCCTCGACTGGACCGACGACGGCGGTGCGGACGGGTTCAACGAGAAGGGCATGTACGGCGAGTGGTACCCGACCCTGAGCCTGGGCCGGATGGCGAACCGCACGATCGGGGCGGGGCCCCTCCGGGACGTGGCCCTCATCGGCGGGCTCAACTTCGGCAACGACGCCGGCATCTTCAAGGTCGTGCCCGGGGGGCGGCTCTCGTGGGACGTGCCGGGCTTCTTCTTCCTCAACACCGACTTCGGCGCCGCCTTCGACAAGAGCTCGGGGGTCGAGGGCGGCGGGGCCCCGCGGGCCGGGGTGGGCTTCGTCATGGACGTCAACTGGGGCGCCGCGTTCGACGTCGGCGCCCAGTCGTTCCTGTTCGCCGGGCACGCGAAGTACGAAGGCGGCAGGACCAACGAGCTCGGCCACCGCGTCAGGGCTTCTCTCCTCGCGCAGCCGCAGCTCGGCTGGGACGTCGGCAAGGCGATGACCGGCCACGCCGGCCAGCTCTTCCTCGGGGTGGAGTACCAGTACTGGCGGAACAAGCTCGGCGTGGACGACGGCGACAACGTGGCGCAGTTGTGGGTGATGTGGCGGCTGTAACCCGCCGCGGTGCGCTCCCTGCCGGTCGGACGACGGCGGCGGGTGCCGTGTCCCGGCCGCGGCGGCGGGCGACCGTCCGTCCGGGCCGACATGCGACAGGGTGGAGCATGGAGGACCGATCGAGGAGGGGCGTACGTAGTCGGCGGCTGGCGCAGGCCCTGCTGTTGTCGAGTCTCGCGCTGGGCATCCAGTTGCCCGCGTCGGCGCAGAGCCGGCAGACGGGGCCGGAGCCGACGGCCAGCCGTACCGGGCAGGACGACCCGGACCGGACGCGGCCGGCGCCCCCGGGTGCGGAATCAGAGCGGGACGACCCGGAAGCCCCGGCGGCGCCGCAGTTCGTCGAGGACGTCGTCGTCGTCGGCAGCCGTGCCCAGCCGCGGTCGGTCACCGAGTCGACGGTGCCGATCGACGTCGTCCGCGCCGCCGAGGTCGTGCGCCAGGGCGGCGCCAACCTCGCCGACCAGCTGCGGGTGCTGCTGCCGTCGTTCCACGTCAACCCGCAGGACGACGGCGGCCTGGCCGCCGTCGTCCGCCCCGCGAGCCTGCGGGGGATGGCCCCCGACCACACCCTGGTGCTCGTGAACGGGAAGCGCCGGCACCGCGGGGCGGTCATCTCGTGGCTGGGCAACGGCGTGGCCGACGGCGCGCAGGGACCCGACATCTCGACCATCCCCGGCCTCGCCCTGCGGCAGATCGAGGTGCTGCGCGACGGGGCGGCGGCCCAGTACGGGTCGGACGCCATCGCCGGGGTGCTCAACTTCCTGCTCAGGGACGACCGCTCGGGCGGCCGCGTCGAGGTGCGCAGCGGGACGCACGGCGCCGGCGACGGCCGGCAGTACGCCGTCGCCGCCAACGCCGGCCTGCCGCTGGGCGGGACCGGCTTCGCCAACCTCAGCCTCGAGTACGGCAACACCGCCTCGACCGACCGCAGCGTGCAGCGGGCCGACGCGGCGCGCCTCGTCGCGGCCGGCAACCGCGACGTCGGCGACCCCGCCCAGCAGTGGGGGTCGCCCGAGGTCGACGACGACCTCAAGCTCTTCGCCAACCTCGGCCACCTGTTCGCCAACGGCGTCCAGGCCTACGGCCACGCGGGCTATGCGCGCCGCGACGTGCTGACGTTCTACTACTTCCGGAACCCGAACACCCGCGGCGGGGTGTTCAGCGGCGACGGCGGGCGCACCCTGCTCGTCGGCGACGTGCCGGCCGCGCGGGGCGAGGGCCCGGCGGGTTGTCCCACGGTGGCGGTCACCGGCGACGTGCCCGATGCGGCCGCCCTTCGCGCGGTCCTCGACGACCCGAACTGCTTCTCGTTCCAGGAGCGGTTTCCGGGCGGCTTCACGCCGCGCTTCGGCGGCGTCGCCGAGGACGCCTCGGTGGTCGGCGGCCTGCGCGGGCAGCTCGCCGGCGGCGTCCTCTGGGACGCGAGCGTGACGGCCGGGGCCAACACCGCGGACTTCTCCATCCGCAACACCGTCAACGCCTCGCTCGGCCCCGAGACGCCCACGGCGTTCGACGTGGGCCTCTACGGGCAGCGCGAGGTGGGGGTCAACCTCGACCTGACCCGCGCCCTCGGCGACCGTGTCCACCTCGCTGGCGGCGTGGAGTGGCGGAACGAGCAGTTCCGCATCGGGGTCGGGCAGCCCGAGTCGTGGCAGCAGGGCCCCTACGCCGCACAAGGTTTCAGCGTCGGCTCGAACGGGACGCCGGGGTTCGCCCCCATTGCCGCCGGCACGTGGAACCGCGCCAACGCCGCCGTCTACGGCGACGTCGAGCTCCGTGGCGCCTCGCGCGACTGGATGGTGGGGACCGCCGCCCGCTACGAGCACTTCGCCGACTTCGGCGCCACCCTGAACGGCAAGCTCTCCGCCCGCGTCCCGGTGTCGGAGCGCGTGGCGCTGCGGGGCAGCCTCGGCACCGGGTTCCGGGCGCCGACCCCCGGCCAGCAGAACGCGTTCAACGTCTCGGCCAACTACGTGATCGAGCTCGACGACCTCGTCAACAACGGCACCATCCCCTCGACCTCCGCCGTCGCCCGGCTGCGCGGCGGCCGGCCCCTCACCCCCGAGCGCTCCGTCAACCTCAGCGTCGGCGCGGTGGCCGAGGGCGGCCCGTTCACCGTGACCGCCGACTACTTCCGGATCGACCTGGCCGACCGGCTGACGCTCAGCCGTTTCTTCGCGCTCGAGGCGGCGGAGGTCGACGGCCTGCTCGCGGAGGGGGTCACCGCCGCCGGTGATCTGTCGAACTTCCGCTTCTTCACCAACGACCTCGAGACCCGCACGCAGGGCGTCGACGTCGTCGCCGCGTGGACCCCGCCCGCCCTCGGCGGCGCCACCGCGGTCAGCGTCGTGTTCAACCACACCGACACCGCGGCCACCGACTTCAATCCGGCCCTCCTCAATCCCGACCGCATCGTGGACCGCATCCGCCTGCTCGAGGAGGCCCTGCCCGACACGCGCTGGAGCGCCGCCGTCGACCAGGCCGTCGGCCGCGGCACCCTGCTCGCCCGCCTGAGCTACTACGGCGGCTGGTACGACCGGCGCGACACGCACCGCTATCGCGGCAAGCCCGTCGTGGACCTCGAGCTCGCCTGGCCCCTCGGCGACGCCGTCGCGCTCGCCGTCGGCGCCCGCAACGTCCTCGACACCTATCCGGACATGAACCCCAACGCCGGCCGGCTGGGGAACCGCTATCCGCCCTCCACCCCGTTCGGTTTCGACGGCGGCTTCTACTACACCCGCCTCGACTACCGGTGGGGGATGGCTGACTGACGGCGCGGCCGAGCGGTCGGGCGAGCCACGGCGCCTGCACCACTTCCTTCCATTCGTCGAGCGAGCCCATGGCTGCTGCATCACCTGCTCCATTCGTCGAGCGAGCCACGGCCGCTGCACCGCCTGCTCCATTCGAGCGAGCCACGGCCGCTGCACCGCCTGCTCCGTTCCTCGTCGAGCGAGCACGGCGCTTGCACCGGCTCCCCGCCCCGGTCCCGTGGGACGGCGGCCGCCCGATGAGCCCGTTCCCGGCCGCCTGACGCATTTCCAGTCAGATGCGGCGGAAACACAGGGCGCCGGCGCGGAAGCATGCGGCTCGAGCACGTTCGGTGTCCACAGACGGGAGCCCGCGGCGAACGGCGGCGATGGCCGCGGGCTCCCCGGAGGGAAGCGGAATGACCAGGACAATCACTCTCGTTCTGGCGGCAGTTGCGGTGACGGCGTCGCTCGCCGAGGCCCAGAACGTCTCGTTCGATCGGCTGGCGCTCCGGCTCAATCAGGGAGACCAGGTCACGGTCACCGACAGCGAGGGCCAGGAAACGAAGGGGCGGATCGTCGATCTGTCCCCGTCCACGCTTTCGTTGGAGACCGCTGGGCTCCGCCGCGAGCTGACCGGCGGCGACGTCTCCGTCATCCAGCGCCGGTATCACGACCCGCTCGGGAACGGCGCCCTCATCGGTTTCGTGTCCGGCGTGGCCTTTCTCGCGACTCTCGTCTCCGCGGAGTGTTCCGGTTGCGCCAACGACCCCGAGATGATGCTGGGGTACGTGTTGTTCGGGGGCGCCGGCGCCGGTATCGGCATGGGGTTCGATGCCCTGCATCAGGGTTCGCGGGTCGTCTACCGCGCGGCGCCCTCCGACCGGCGCTTCGCCGTTTCTCCCGTGGTGTCGCGGGAACGCCAGGGCGTCTCGGTGTCCCTGGGCTTCTGAGCCTTGGAGCGGGTGCTCCGACGGCCTCGGTCGGCTGAAGCGCTCAATCGACGCATGCGGCGTCGGACCGCGGAGAACGACCGGTGCCCGACGCCACGCTGGCCCGTGTACGCACATGGGCCCCACGCCTCGGGACGAGATCGGCCCGGACAGCCTCCGGAGCGGCGAAGTCAGGGCGTGGCGCCGGCCTCGCGGCCCGCCTGCCAGAGGGTCCAGTTGGCGTTGACGGTCGACGCGCGCCCGCCGCCCTCGAACACCAGTAGCCGGCTGGCCACCTTGTCGATGAAGAATCGGTCGTGGCTCACCACGACGACCGCTCCCGGGAAGTGCACGAGGGCCCGTTCCATCACCTGCGTGGCGGTGACGTCGAGGTGATTGGTCGGCTCGTCGAGAATCACCACCGGCGCCCCCGACAGCAGCGACAGGGCCAGGGCGACGCGGGCCCGCTGGCCGCCCGACAGGGTCCCGATCTCCTGCTGCAGATCCATCTCGGAGAACTGCAGGAGCTCGAGGAACCGGTGGACCTGCTTGCGCGGGGCCCGGTGGGCGAGCCCCTCGAAGTTGACCTTCCGGGTCACCGTCGCCTTCGGATCGAGGCCGTCGAGGACGGCGTTGTAGTCGACGAAGGGGTCGCCGAGCTTCCAGTGCACGCGGCCCGCGTCGGGCGCCACCTCGTTCCGCAGCACCCGCAGCAGCGTCGTCTTGCCGCAGCCGTTCGGCCCGACGACCACCAGCCGGTCTCCCCGGTGCAGCGTGAAGTCGAGGCCGTCGAACAGCGCCTGCCCGCCGTAGCGCTTCGAGAGCTGCGTCACCTCGCAGAGCTCGTCGGCGGTGCGCATTCCCCGGTAGATGCCCGTCACGATGGTGTCGACCTCGCGCGGCGACTGCTGCTTGCGGATGTTCGCGAGCCGGCGGGCGAGGGCGCGGCTCGGGTTCCGGGCCGCCTCGCGCCGGTCCTGAATGGCCTCGGCCTCGAAGGCGAGCAGCTCCTCCTCGTGCCGGAACTCCCGCTCGAGCCGACGGGTGTTTCCCCGCTTGCGGCGCACGAACTCGACGAACCCGCAGTCGTACTCGTGAAAGCGGCGGTTCTGGATCTCGACGACCCGGTTGACGGCGCGGTCCAGGAAGTGCCGGTCGTGCGACACCACGAGGGCGGCGCCCGTGAACCGGGTGAGCCAGCTCTCGAGCCACGCCAGCCCGTCGAAGTCGAGGAAGTTCGTGGGCTCGTCGAGCAGCAGGACGTCCGGCGCCTCGAGCAGGATCCTGGCCAGCGCCGCCCGGTTCCGCCATCCCCCGGAGAGGTGTTCGATCGGCATCGTCCGGTGCCGCTGGCTGAACCCCAGCCGGCTGAGCGCGGTGTCGATGCGGTGCTCGTACGTCCACCCGTCGCGGTGCTCCATCTCGGCCGTCAGGGCTTCGTACCGCTTCAGCAGCCGGTCCTGGCCATCGCCGGCGGCGCCCTCCGCGAGCGCGCGGGCGACGTCCGCCAGGTCCGCCTCGATCCGCCGGATCGGCTCGAACACCTCCCGCAGCACCGACTCGATCGACGCCTCGCCCCTCAGCTCCGAGAACTGCGAGAAGTAGCCGACGCGCAGGTCGGCCGCCACCTCGATCTCGCCCCCCGACGGCTCTTCCCGCCCGAGAATCAGTCTCAGCACCGTCGTCTTGCCCGAGCCGTTGCGCCCGAGCAGTCCGGTCCGGTCGCCGGGGGCGAGGCGGTAGAAGACGTCGCGGAGCACCTGCTTCCGCCCGTACCGCTTGGAGACCTGCCGCAGGCGGATGAGGCTCATGGGACCGTCGTGGGGGGCGCGTCGGGGCGTTCCGGGCTCTCCGGCCGTTCGTCGATCAGCGCCCGCTCGTCGTGGTGCCCGCCGCGAGCCGTGCGACACCGTGTGAACAGCGGCGCCCGGTGCGGCGCCGGCCGGCGGGCGAGGGTCAGCGTGAAGTAGCGCCAGTCGGAACTGCAAGCGAGACCGTCGCGACACCGAGATCGGCGCGTCGGCTCTGGTCGGTGGAGACCAGGAGGTTGCGCAGTAGAAGCGGCGCGGACTCCTGGAGGCCTGGTTGGGCGACAAGCGGAGCCGCAGGCGACGCTTGGCGGGCCAGACCGCGTGCGACTGGCGGTGCCACGGGTCGGCGAGCAGCCGTGTCTACAGCGGCCAGTCGCGTAGGATGCGCTCGGTCTCCTCGAGGTGCGTGCTCTCGTCGCGGATGAAGTCCTCGAGCTGCACCGCGAGGCCCTTGTCGCCGTAGGCCTCGGCCTCCTGCGCGCGCGCGGTGTAGCCGCGCATGGCGTGGGCCTCGGCCTCGACGACGGCTTCGAGCATCGCGCGGTTGCCGTCGGGCAGCGCGACCTCGCGCGGCACGGTCGTCGGCTTCCCGCCCAGCGACACGATCTTGTTGGCGAGGAACTGGGCGTGCATCTGCTCGTCGGCGACCTCGGCCAGGAAGAACTGCGAGAGCTGGGGCCGGTAGGGGCCGGTGGCGCGGGCGGCGTAGAGGATGTACTGGATCATCGCGCCGAGCTCGTCGGCGAGGTCCTGGTTGAGCTTCGCGATCAGCTCGTCCTTGGTCAACGGTCTCTCCTTTGCGGGTGGCGCCTCGTGGGTCTCTGGAACCGGGCGTCTCCTCTTGCGGGGGACGCCTCGTCGGTCGTCTCCGGCCAACGGTGCCTCCCGACCTGGGGCAAGGGCACACGGGCGGGGCCCCGGGGTTCGCCCGAGACGCCCCCCCCGGTGCGCGCACCCCGTGGCACCGGCGCCGGGCGGTGCCGCGGGGCGCCGGCGCCGTCAGTCGACGATCGCCTGGTAGACCAGCGACCGCACCTTCTGCTGATCGTCGAGGCCGATGGCCGGGATGATCTGTGTCAGGTAGACCACCACCATCTCCTCCTTCGGGTCTGCCCAGTAGGTCGAGTGGTACGCGCCGCCCCAGCCGAACTCGCCGGCCGAGCCGGGCAGGCCGGCGGCGGCGGGGTCGTGGGTGA
The DNA here is from genome assembly GCA_965207675.1 of Vicinamibacterales bacterium. Lineage (GTDB taxonomy): Bacteria > Acidobacteriota > Vicinamibacteria > Vicinamibacterales > UBA8438 > JAJEEA01. The sequence continues at coordinate 375,218 of CBDBMY010000006.1, read as the reverse complement.
TCGAGAAGCCGAGGCCGAAGCCCTGGCCGGGGCGGAACGGGATGCCGCCGAGGTGGTCGCTCAGCATCGACTCGACGGTCTTGCGCGACAGGATGCGCGTGCCGTCGAGCTCGCCCCCGTTCAACATCATCTGCAGGAACGTGGCGTAGTCGGTGGCCGTCGACAGCAGCCCGGCGCCGGCCGAGAACGCCTTGCGGGGGCCGTTCACGTAGTGGCCCTGGCCCACCATGTGGCCGGGGTCGGGCGCCTTCTCGAAGCGGCTGCCGCCGTCCACCGACGAGTAGACGGTGGCGAGCCGGCCCAGCTTGCCGTCGGGCAGGAAGAAGTGGGTGTCGTTCATCCCGAGCGGCTCGAACAGGCGCTCGGTCAGGAACTCGCCGAGGGTCTGGCCGCTGATCTTCTCGATCATCGCGCCGAGGATGTCGGTGTTGTAGCCGTAGACCCACCGCTCGCCGGGGTGGGCGTCCATCGGCAGCTCGGCGAGGCGGGCCATGGTGTCGCCCACCGTCTCGTCGCGGTCGGCGAAGTACCAGCCGGTGATGCCCGCCTCCTGCCAGGAGGCGATGCCGGCCGGCCCCATGCCGTAGCTGATGCCGGCGGTGTGGGTGAGGAGGTCGCGGATGGTGACGGGCCGGCGGGCCGGCACCACGTCGTAGCCGCCGTCGTCGTTGGGCTCGGCCACCGTCGTCTCCGCGAACGCGGGCAGGTACTTGCCGACGGGGTCGGTGATCAGCAGCTTGCCCTCCTCCTGCAGCAGCATGACCCCGACGCTGGCCAGCGCCTTCGTCTGCGACGCGATGCGGAAGATGCCGTCGGACGGCATCGGCGCCTCGGCCTCGACGTCGCGCCAGCCGATGCCCTCGCGGTAGGCGATCTTGCCGCGCCGGACGACGATGGTGACGGCGCCGGCGAGCCGGCCCTCGTCGACCATCGTCTCCAGGGCGAGGCTCAGGCGGTCGAGCCGCTCCGACGACATGCCCACCTCTTCCGGCTCGACCCGGACCAGCCCCTGGGCGGCCCCGGTCTGAGGAACGAGCAGCAGCGCGAACACGACGGCGAGCGCCGTCAGGCGGATGCGTGATCTCATGGCGTTACCTCTGTCTTCGTCTACCCTGGTCAATCTCGGCCCACGGAACGGATCGAGTCCCGCCGCCGCACGGCTGGGCCGGTCGGAAGCGTGGTCGGCCGTTCCGACTTCCGTCCAGCCAACCCCCACATGTCCGCGCCGTTCCGCGCAGACGGCTGGTCTCATGATATCCGCGACGGTGATTGCGCAGAAGGGCGGAGGCCGCCACCCGCTGCGACGGACCCGTCATCCGGCCCGCTCGGCGCGGTGGTGTCAGTAGCGGAACAGCACCCGCAGCTTGGTGAAGAGGGCGCGGTTCGTCCGGCGGAAGGCGGCCGGCTCGAAGTAGCGGGGATCGTGCACGCCGACCGTGTCCTCCTGCCGGAAGTGGTCGTCGTAGCCGAAGTAAAACACCGTCAGGGCGTTGATGCGGTAGGTCAGCAGCAGGTTCGTGCCCCGCGTCCCGCGGAACGAGTCGAACTCGGTGATGTTCCGCAGCAGCAGGCGGTCGGTGAACGTGAACGTCGAGAGCGCCCGCAGCACGCGCACGTTGAACACCTCCCGCGTGCCGCCGTCGCGGGCGTCGAAGAACCGACTCGCGACGAGGTTGATCTGCGAGGTGAACCGCGGGGCCGGCCGGATGGTCGCCGACAGCGTCGCGCTGTTGCCGCGCCCGAGATACGGGTTCTCGCGGTCGACGTAGTAGATCTCGTCGCCCCACCACAAGCTGCCGCCCAGAGAGAAGAGGCGGCTCGTGCTGACGAACGTGGACAGGCTGTAGTTGCGGCGATCGAAGTCGACGCCCCCGAACCGCTCGTGGGCCTCGATCGCGTTCGCGGTAACGTTGACGTTCCGGCTGAGGTTCATGTTCAGCCCGGCGTCGACGATCTCGTCCTCGCGGATGCCCGCGTGGGTGTAGCTGACCTGGTAGCGGAGGCTCGGGCCCCAGTTGATGATCCAGCTCTCCGGCCACCAGCGGTAGCCGACGTTGGCGGCCCCGAGCCGCTGGTCCACGCGCTGGAGGAACCCCACGTCGGTGCGGAAGTCGGGATCGATGCGCGCCGCGTACAGGGAACCCACCACGTGGCGTCCCTCGTGCTGGAGGAAGGCGCCCATCATGGGCCCCTCCCGCTCGACCCCCCGCTCGTCCCGGTGCTGCGACCGGAACGCGACCAGGTTCAACCGGCTGGCCCGGCCGAGCCGGAACTGCGCGTCGGCGCCGGCCACGCGGCTGTGCACGTCGAGGAACTCGCGGTCGGTGACGAGCGTCCCGACGTGCGACTCAGAGTAGAGGTCGTAGCGTGCCCGGCCTATCAGCACCCGGGCGTTCTCGCCGTACCCGCGCTCGTTCGGATCGTCCCGTCGCCCCGGCGCCTCGTCGTCGGTCGCCATCACGCCGAGGGTCGTGTTCCCGACCTTGCCCGTCAGCTTGGCCCCCAGGTTCGGGTCGACGAGGGTGCGCGTGTGCACGAGGTCGACGGGTGAGGGGAACTCGAAGATCTCGGCGCCCTCCAGGAAGAACGGCCGCAGCTCGGGGAAGAAGAGGGGGAACCGCTGGTTGACCTCGATCTGCGGCAGGTCCGACTCGATCTGCGAGAAGTCGGGGTTGCCGGTGAAGTCGGCGGTCAGGTTCGACGTGATGCCGTACTTGACGTTCAGGCCCATCTCGGGGTCCGTGCTCCGGTCGACGAGCGCGCCCGTGCCCCGATCGAACAGCTCGTAGCCGATGGCGGTGAACGACGGCAGGATCTCGAGGTTGCGGCTGGTGGAGAGGTCGGTCATGCCCTCCAGCACGCCCATCTGCCCCATGAAGCTCTGGACGTCGCGCGACATCGGGGCCCAGACCACGTTCTCCTGGTCCTTCCCCTTGATCTCCCGCACGATCTGGAACCCCCAGCGGTGCTCCGCGCCGGGCGGCTGCTCGGGGTAGCGGAAGCTCTTGAACGGGATGGCCATCTCCGCCGTGTACCCGTCCTCGACGATCTGCGCGCCGCTGTAGAACAGCGCGTCCCAGGACCGGTCGGCGACGGGGATCGGGCCGCCCCGGGTCTGGCCCGCGTTGATCACCCCGTCGCCCTGCACGTTGTAGGCGTTCAGGTCGAAGTCGTAGCAGCGCTGCTGGTCCATGAACGTGTCGAGGTAGACCGTGATCAGGTCGTCCTGCCACGTCGTGTCACGGTCGGCGCGGCTGGCCCGCATGATGCCCGGGTCGGCGTAGTGCAGGTAGAACGCGAAGTAGATGTGGTCGCGGTCGTAGGCGATGTAGACCTCGGTGTCCTCGGTCGCGGGCGCGCCGTCGAGGGGCGACTGCTGCACGAACTCGGAGAGCATCGCCGCGGTGCGCCACACCTCGTCGTCGAGGCGGCCGTCGATGGCGGGCGGCGTGTCGGTGCGGCTGGCCCGGACCCGCGGCCGGCTGGTGAGCGCCCCGTAGCCGGCCCCGGACGCCGCGACCGTGGAGTCGTCCACGCGCGGCCGGTCCGGCCCGTGGGGGCCCATGGGGAAGCCGGCGCCGGACTGGGCGTGGAGACTCTCGAGGGCGCCGGCGGCGAGGCACAGCGCGAGCGCGGGAATCGTGAGGACTCTCGGCATGGGTCGACGTCGATCGTTCGGAGCGGGTTTCGCGAGGGCGCTTCGAGTCTCGGCAGGGCGTCCCGGCAATGGGACGGACGATTGTGGATCGGGCTCGGGGTCTCTCCTGATCCTACTGGATCCGGCCCGTGGGCACCCATCGGGCCGCGGGGCTCACAGAGCGAGCACTCGCCTCAGCCCGTCGTCGACGCGCGCCATCAGTGGGGGCTCACAGGGCGAGGACGCGCCTCAGCCCGTCGTCGACGCGCGCCATCAGTCCGGGCGGGATCTGCCCGACCCGGCGGGAGAGATAGCCCTCGTCGAGCGTGACGATCTGCGTGACGTTGGCGACGGAGTCCCTCGGAAGGCCGGTGCTCTTCGCGCGAAGCAGCACGTTGCCGGGCATGTCGACGAGCCGCGCGTTCGAGGTCAGGATCACCCCGAGGACGGTCCGGAGCCTGCTTCGATTGAAGGCATCCGCTTGGACGATGAGGAGGGGATGGGGAAAGCCGGGCTCGGATCCGCGAGGCTCGTCCAGATCGGCCCACCAGACCTCGCGCCGCGAGACTACCATTTCGCCCCGGAACCGACGCTTCGCGCCTGAGCCGCCCGCAACGCCGGGTCGACGCCGCTCGATTCACCGGCGAGCACCTCGTTGAGCTTCGACGTGACATCCTCGCCGCGGTGCTTGGCCACGTACTCGGCGAGGGCGACGGCGTACAGCTCGCTCCTCGATATGCCCTGTCGCTTCGCGAGGTCGTTCGCCGACAGGAAGAGATCGTCCGGCAGTGAGACGGCGGTTTTCATACCGGGATTATACCTTTGTTGTACCGTGTCGCTCGCCGTACCGCGTCGCTCTCCCTGCCGGTTTGCGGTTGCTCGGCCAGGCCGCGGGATCCTCGAGCGCGGGGGGGGGGCCACACCGTCCGGGCGACGACCGGCGGGCGGCCAGTAACTATAGCTTGATTTATATAGCTGGTATCTGTAGATTTATATACCAGATGAGCCTCGACCACATCCTCCTGGGTCTGCTCCGCGAACCGGCCACCGGGTACGACCTCGGGAACGCCTTCAGCGAGAACGTCCGGCACTTCTGGTCGGCCGAGCTGAGCCAGATCTACCCGACGCTCAAGCGTCTCGAGCAGCGGGGCATGCTTCGCAGCCGGGTCGAGCCGTCGCCGAAGGGGCCGAACCGCCGGGTCTACGCGCTGACGGAGGAGGGCCGGTCCGAGCTGCTGCGCTGGCTGCGCGGCGGCCCCGCGGTAGGGACGGAGCGGTTCGCTTACCTGGCCCAGCTCTACTTCATGGACGCGCTCGGCGACCTGCAGGAGACCCGCGCCTTCATGACCGCGCTCCGGGGCCACCTGGCCGGCTGGCTGGCGCAGCTCCGGGCACTCGAGCAGGAGATCGTCGCCGCCCACGGCGGCGACCCCGCGCGGTACGGCGACGCGGGCTTCCACCACTTCGCGGCGCTCCGCATGGGCATTCACTCCATCGGGTCGAAGGTGGCCTGGTGCGACGAGACGCTGGCCGCGCTCGACCGGCGCCTCGCGCCCGCGCGCGACGCGAAGCCCGCGGAGCAGGACGAACCGTGGAAGGAGATGGAGCATCTGCTATGACGAGCATCGTGAGCCTGGCGATGGACGCCCTGGTGCTGGCCCACGTCGCGACGGGGTTCGTTGGCCTCGCGGCGTTCTGGGTCCCGCTGTTCGCCAGGAAGGGGGGCCGGTTGCACGTGCGGGCGGGCCGCGTCTTCACCTACTGCGCCTACGTCGTGACGCTGTCGGCGGTCACCGCGGCGGCGGGACGCATCGCCACCCTCGGGGCGCAGGGCCTCGGGCCCGCGGACCGACCCGAGACCTGGGGCTTCGCGCTCTTCCTCGGCTATCTCGGGGTGGCGACCTTCGCCACGGTGCGGCACGCGATACGCGTGGTCGAGACGAGGAAGTCGCCGGAGCGGCTGCGGACGCCGTTCCACGAGGCCCTCGCGTGGGCCTCGATCGCCGGCAGCGTCACTGTCGTCGCGTTCGCGTTGGCGGTCCGGTCCGACGCCTCGCCGATCCTGCTGGGCCTGAGCCCCGTCGGCCTCGTAATCGGGTCGGGCATGCTGCGGCTGATGCGCCGCCCCGGCGCGCGGCGCATGGGCTGGTTCTACAGCCACCTGGGGTCGATGCTGGGGGGCGGCATCGCGTTCCACACTGCCTTCGCGGTCTTCGGGGCGCAGCGGCTGTGGGCCTACGACCTCGCGGGACCGCTCGCCGTGGTCCCGTGGCTCCTGCCCACCGCCCTCGGCATTCCCGCCATCGTCGTCTGGACCCGGTACTACCGGCGGAAGTTCGAACCCCCGGCGCCCGCGGAGGCGTGAATGGCCCGGCGCGGGATCGTCGCCCGCGGCCCCGATTGCTCCCCGGCCACTCCGCCGTGAGTCGGCCGCCTCCCCGCGGGACGGCACGGTTGCCTCCCCGCAACCTACTCCACCCGGAGGGCTTCCATCGGGTCGATGCGGGCAGCTCGGCGCCCCGGCAGCCAGCAGGCGAGGAGCGCGACGCCGGCCAGCACGAGCGGGGCCGCGACGAAGGTCAGCGGGTCGTCCGTCGCGACGCCGAACACGAGGCTGTCGAGGAGGCGGACCGACGCGGCGGACGCGAGCAGGCCGAGGAGCGTCCCGGCCGCGACGAGCCCGGCCCCCTGGCGGACGACGAGGGCCACGACGGCGCCGCGCTGCGCGCCGAGGGCCATGCGGATCCCGATTTCACGGCGGCGTTGCGACACCGTGTAGGCGAGCAGCGCATGGATGCCGAAGGCGGCGAGGAACAGCGCGAGGGCGGCGAAGAACCCGATGCAGACGGCATGGAAGCGGGGTTGCGCCACCGCCGCCGACAGCCTCGCATCCATCGTCATGAGGTCGTCGATGCTCGCGTTCGGACTCGCGGCGGCCACCGCCTCGCGAAGAAACGGAACGACGGCCACCGGATCGCCGGCCGTCCGCACCGCGACCACCGAGGTGAAGGACGACATGCCGGCCAGCATCCCCGCGTGCTCGAGCTGGTGCAGCGGAATGTACGCCTCGGCCTGCGACCCGGTGATGGCCAGCCCGGTGTAGCGGACGTCGGCCACGACCCCGATCACCTCCCACGGTTCGGGGCCGGCGCCGACCGGCAGGAGGCGCCGGCCGACGGCCGGCTCGCCGCCGAAGAGCTCGCGCGCCAGCGTCTCGTTCACCACCAGCACCAGCGCACTCTCGGCCCCGTCCCGCCGCGTGAACGCGCGCCCGCTTCGGAGACGCAGGCGCATCGCGTCGAAGTAGCCCGGGCTGACGACGTTGACCCGGGCCCGCGGGAGGTCCAGCGGGTCGGTCGGAGGCGGCGCGCCGGCCACCCGGAAGACGGTTGCGCTCCCGCCGCCGGGCGCGAGGGGCAGGCGTGACGAGACCCCCGCCGCTTCGACATCGGACAGCATGGCCAGCCGGTCCATCTCTTCCACCAGCGATTCCTGGAAGCGGCGGCCGGCCCCCAGGAGGTCGGCCATCGACTCCGGGGTCATGTCGGGTCGGGACGTGACGTCGGGAATCGGGATGACGGCGGCGATCACGTTGGCCGGGTCGTAGCCGCGATCGACGGTGACGAGCCGCACGAAGCTGCGCAGCAGCACCCCCGCCCCCGTCAGCAGCACGAGGGCCAGGGCCACCTGGGCCACGGCGAGGGTGGCGCGCGCCCGGTTCGAACGGAGCAGTCGGAAACCCCCGGTCGACTGCTCGTTCCCTTCTTTCAGGGTGCGAGTCAGGTCGAGCCGCGACCACTGGAGGGCCGGCGCGGCGCCGAACAGCAGACCCGCTGCGATCGACAGCCCGAGGGTGAACGCGAGCGTCACGGGGTCGATGCCCACCTCGTCGAGCCGCGCGATGTCACCGGGAACGAGTGCCGGCACCGCGCGCAGCACCATCGACGCCGCCGCGAGCCCGAGCACGCCGCCGCCCACCCCCAGCATCACGCTCTCGGTCAGTAGCTGCCGGACGAGACGCCAGCGGCTCGCGCCGAGCGCGGCGCACACCGCCAGTGCCCGCCGGCGCGCAACCCCCCGCGCGAGAAGCAGCCCCGCCACGTTGATGCAGGCGATCAGCAGCACGAGGGCGGTCGCCACGGTCAGGGCCATGAGCGCCGGCCGATAGGCGCCGACCATCTCCTCCAGCAACGGCACGACCCGCACGTCGTTGCCGGGCGGGCGTTCCCCCTCCCCGCCGCCGATGGACAGCATGCGCAACCCGCCGGCGCTCAGGCGAGTGCCGGCCTCGGCCGCCGCCTGTTCCGGCGACACCCCCGGCGCGAGGCGCCCGAGGGCGTTGAAGGCCATCATGAGCATCATGCGCGGCTGCCCCGCGGTGGCGGCCGCGGGCGGCGTGAACGGCGGAACGACGAAGGGTGTCCAGACCTCGCTGTCGGGGTCCGGGAAAAAGAACCCCTCGGGCAGCACGCCGACCACCGTGTACGGCTCGCCGTCGAGGGCCACGGCGGCCCCGACGATGCCCGAATCCGATGCGAAGTGGTTGGCCCAGGCGCGGTGGCTCAGCAGCGCGACGCTGTCCGCGCCCTCTCGGGCGTCGTCCTCCGTGAAGAGCCGGCCGAGGTGGGGCGTCGCCCGCAGCAGGGGGAACAGCGCCGGCGAGACGGCGGCGCCGCGCAGGGTGACCGAGCCGTCGGGACCCGTCCACGCCAGCGAGCTCTCCCGGTAGGCCGCGAGGTGCTCGAACGCCTCGGCATCCTGGAGCAGCTGCATCGCCCGGTTCGTGAGCATGCCTTCGCCGGCGCGCCCCGACTCGGCCACCCGCACGATGCGCTCGGGGTCCGGATAGGGCAGGGGCCGCAGGAGCAGGCCGTGGACGACGCTGAACATCGCGGTGTTGGCGCCGATGCCGAGGGCGAGGGTCAGGAGCGCGGCGAGGGTGAACCCGCGCTGAGCGGCGAGCCGGCGCGCCGCCGAGAGGAGATCCCGAAGCAGGGTGTCCATGTGGATGCAAGGCCTGTGTCTACGCCGAGCCGGCGGCGGCCGCGCGTCGAAGACGCCTCGGCGTTCTGGAACACCTCGCCGAAGTGCGTCTACGCCGAGCCGGCGGCGGCCGCGCGTCGAAGGCGGGGCCGACGGAGCCCGCCGCCGCATCACTCGGGCAGGTCGTTGCCGCTTGAACCGTTGTTCGAAGCGGGCTGAAGCTCGTCTGGCGAGATGCGCCCGTCCCCGTCGGTGTCGAACATGCGCAACGACTGCGCCGCCGATTCGATCTCCGTCTCCGAGACCGTGCCGTCCTGGTCCGCGTCGAGCGCCGCCAGGAGAGGCATCGGTTCCTGTGGACCCCCGCCGCCCGTCCCGGTTCCCTGCGACGGCGCCACCGGTCCCTCTGCGCTCCCGGGCTCCCGATCTCCCGCCTCGCCGCCCTGCTCTCCCGGCTCGCCCCCCTGCGCCGCCATCATCATGGCGAGGAGCTCCGCCCCGGAAGCGGTGCCGTCCCCGTCGCCGTCGGCGGGAGACAGGAGGCTCCGGAGCTGTGGCGGCAGATCCGCGATGGCCAGCTCTTCGTCGGCGCCCAGCGTGATCATCCGAGACCCCTCGGGGAGGTTCGCCGGGCTGCCGAAGAAGACGCGCGGGCCGCCCTGCGGGGGCCGCAGCTCGTCGCCCGAGAGTCGTCCGTCGCCGTCGTCGTCGAGCGAGGCGAGCGATTCCGGGGCCGCGTCGATCTCGCCGGCGGAGATGTCGCCGTCGTCGTCGGTGTCGAGGGCGCGGAAGACCGGCAGCCTGCGCAGCTCGAGGTCGGCGCCTGCGCCTTCCTCGGGCTGGTGGCCTTCGGGTGGCGGGCCCGTCGCCTCTACCGGCGGCTCGTCCGTCGCACCGCAGCCGGCCAGCCCCAGCGTCAACGCCAGTGCCGCCGCCGTTCCGAACCCAAACGTTCGCAATTGCATGTCGACTCCCTTGGGGTGCTTCCGGGCGACGATCCAGCCGCTCCCGCGACGTTGCAGCCGGCCGATGCAGCCGCCGCCCCGGTGACGTGACTCACCGGCCGGCCAGAAGCTCCTGCAGCTCGGCGAACCGTTCCTGCAGCTCGGCGAACGGTTGGACCAGTTCGCCCGCCGCGGTCTCGTCGTTCCCCAGGCGGTCGGCCATGCCGGCGAGCGCTTGCTGCAGCCCTTCCATGACCACCGCGGTCCGGGCCCTCGCGTTGGCCAGTTCCGGTTCGTCCCCCCGAGAGCGGTTCTCGGTGAAAGTCCTGGCCATCCGCGCCAGGCGGCGGGCCTGTCCATCCAGAAGCGACCCTCCTGGCGAGACGGAATAGACGATGCCCGGAACCGCGATCTCGAACGGCACCGGCCCCGGGAGAGTGACCGGTTCTCCGCCGACCGTGACGTCGACCGCGCCCAGCTCGCGGTCGGGGTCACTGTCCAGGTCGAACACGGTGACCGTGACCATGCCCGCCGCGGCGCCCCTCCGCGCCACGAACCCCAGCGTGTCGGCATTCACGGTGAGGCTCGAGAGCTCGCCCTCCGGGCTGCTGATCTGCCACAGGCGGCCGCCCGGGAGGGTGAACTCGAGGAGGAAGATGTTGTTCAGGGCCAGCGGGGCCGTCCCGCTCGTACGGGGCTCTTGTATCGCCGGCCCCGTCGGGGCCCCACCCGGGGGAGCCGCCGCGGCGCCCGGCGAGATCACGGTAGTGGTGACGCCTGGCGGAACCGACGCGGCGGACCCGGGCGGGACGGGCGCGGGGCCTTCCGTCCCAACCATCGCTGGCGTACCGCCCGTCGCCGCCGGTGTCGCGACGGGTCCGGACCGAGCTGGCGCGGGGCCTTCCGACCTGCCCCACGCAGCGGCGCCGCCCACCGCACCCGTCGCGGCGGGGTCCGGTGGTACCGGCGCGGCGCGCAGCGGAACCGTCGCCGCCGCAGTCCACACCGCCGCTCCCAACGCTGCGCACAGTCCCGTCGCGAGCACCGCCGAGCGTCGTTTCGACATCGTTCCCCCCTTCTCGAACAGGGCATCGGTCCGGGCGCGCAGCTCCGTCGAGCGCAGCATCGGCGCCGCCGGCCCGACCGCGCGCGGGTGTCCCGCCAGGGCCACGAGGCAGCGCACGTAGGCGCGCCGGTCGCCGGTGCAGCGCACTACCGCGGCATCGACGACCTGCTCCCGATGCAGGCGGATGCGCTGGCGGATCGGCCACACCCACGGGTGGAACCAGAACAGCGCCGCCACCACTTCCTCCAGCACCGCTCTGGCGAAGTCGCGCCGCCCGACGTGCACCAGCTCGTGGCAGACGACGGCCCGCTGGAACGCCGGATCGAGACCGTCGAAGGCGGGCGGCAGCACCACGGTCGGGCGGAACAGCCCGAAGCTGCAGGGCATGCGGACGTCCGGCGGCTGGACGAAGACGGCCGACAGACCGAACCGCGTCAGGAACTCGCGCGCGGGCGCCGGGGGCGCGACCTGGTGTGCCGAGCGGCCGAGCCGGCCGAGCCGCACCAGGCCCACCCCGAGCCACACCAGCCGGACGACGACGCCGGCGGCCGCGATCCCAAGCATCCACGTCCACGGGTCGATGCTCCAGCGTTCGGCGGGCAGGGCGATGATGCTCCCGGCGACCGGGGCATCGACCGCGGCTGACAGCACCGATTCGAGGTCGCCCGGCGGTAGCGGTGCGCCGGCGGGAGCCTCCGCGACCGGCTGCCGGGGCTGGACCAACGGGGCGAGAAGCAGCAGCAGGAGGACCGCCTGCCAGTACTTCAACAGGAAGCGGGGCTCGCGGATCCGCAGAACCGCGACCCCGAGCCACGCGATGCCGGCCACCGCGCCGGCCTGCATCCAGTGGGCCGCGACGTTGTGGGCCAGCAGCTCAGCCGTCATCTTCCCTCTCCGCCCCGTTGAGCCGGCCTGCGATGTCGCGCAGATCGTCGGCACTGAGCCGCTTGTCGCGGACGAGGTGCTGCACGAGCGGCTCGGCCGCGCCGGCGAACACTTGGTCGACGAAGTGGCGGACCATCGCCCCGAGCACCCCCTCGCGGGTGGACCGCGCTCGATAGACGTGGGCCCGCGTCGCGCGGCTGACGGCGAGATGCCCCTTCCGCTCGAGGATCCGCATCGTCGTCAGCACCGTCGTGTACGCGACGGGCCGGCGCGCTCGGAACTCCTCGTAGACCTCGCGCACGGTCACCTCGCCGCGGTCCCAGACGACCCGCATGATCTCGAGCTCCTGGTCGGCGAGGGGAGGACGTGGGCGAGGCATGACTACTAGTGAATTAGTACGTTGCGGCCTGCAGTTTGTCAAGCCGGCGGTGCACCGGCTGGCGTGACTGGTGTGGGGACGCGTCGGGGTCGCCGGAAGAGTGGTGGTTGCAGACTTCCGGTGCGATCTGCATGATCCGATGCGTGCCTGTGCCGGCCAGTCTCCGCCGCGCGCTGCGAACGCTGGCCCGCCGCCGCACATTCGCGGCGACCGCGGTGCTCACGCTGGCCCTCGCGTTCAGCATCCCGGCGGTGGTGCTGTCGACGCTGGATCGGCACTTCTGGCGGCCCCTCGATCTGCCCGGGTCGGACCGGCTCTTCACGCTCACCACCTGGGTCGAGGACGGCTACTTCTCGCCCCTCGGCCACCCCGAGTACCTCGGGCTGCGCGAGGTGGGGGCGGAGGCGGAGGCGTTCTCCCTCGCGGCGTTCGGGAGCTTCGACTTCACGATGGTCGACGGGGGCGTGCCCGCGCGTGTCGAGGCCACTCTGGTCTCCGGCGACTTCTTCACGCTGTTGGGCGCGGTGCCGACGCAGGGCCGGCTGCTGGCGCCGTCGGACGACGACCCGGGCGGCGTGCCGTCGGTGGCCGTCGTTTCCCACCGCGCCTGGACGACGCGGTTCGGCCGCGACCCGGGCATCGTCGGGCGTACCGTGCGCCTGGGACCGCAGGCGTTCATGGTCGTCGGGGTCGCCGCCAACCCGCTTCCCGGCCCCGCCCACGACCCGGACTTCTGGGTGCCGCTGGCGGCGGTCCCTCAGCTCCTGCCCGATCGTCCCTACGTGCTCGGTCCGTGGCCATGGCTGGACACGGTCGGGCGGCTCGGCGCGTCGGCATCGCGCGGCGACGCCGAGGTGCTGGCGGCGCTGGCCCGGGACCGTCTGCCCGCCGAGTCCGCGGAGGTGCGGACCGGGGACGGGCGCTTCGTCGCCCGGCACTTCGTCGCCCGGCACGTCAATCACGTCCGGCTCGGCCCCGAGTATCACCGCGAGGCCACCGGGTTCCTGACCGTGCTGGCCGTCATCACGGGTGTCTTCCTCCTGGCCGCGTGCAGCAACATGGTCCTGCTGCTGCTGACCCGCGGGGCCGAGCAGGCCCACGAGCTGGCGGTGCGGCGCGCGCTGGGGGCGTCGCGCCGAGATCTCGTCCGTCCCCTCGCGGCGGAGCTGGCGGTGCTGGTCGCGGCCGGGGGGCTGGCCGCGCTGGTGGCCCTGCGCTGGGTGGGCGCCGTCCTGTCGGCGCTGCCGCAACTGGCCCCGCTCGGCGAGGCGGCGGGCCCCGGCGCCGGCGCCGCGTTCTGGACGCTGGCCGTCGCCGCGGCGACTTGGGCGGCCGTCTGCCTCGGCCTGCTGCTCGTGACGTCGATCCGGCCGCCGGCTCTCGCGGGGGCGTCCGGGCCCAGGGTGACAGGCCGCGGCGTCCGCCAGCGGGTGCTGGTGGCGGCGCAGGTCGCGGTGTCCGCGGTCCTGCTGGTCGCGGCGGGGCTGCTGCTGCGCAGCGCCCACGGCGTCGCGTCGATTCGGCACGGCTTCGTCCCCGAGGGAATCGTCGTCGCCCAGCTCCACACCGCCGGCTATTCCGACGCCGAGGGACATGTCTTCTACCGGCGGCTCCTCGACGCGCTCCGCGACGGCGGGCCGGTCACCGCCGCGGCGCTGGCCTGGCACACCCCGTTCAGCGAGTTCACGCTGTCCGTCTCGGTGGAGATCCCGGGGACCCCCCTGCAGGTGCTGGGGAACGCGGTGTCCGCCGACTACTTCCGCACCCTCGGCGTCGCGGTGCTGGAGGGCCGCGAGTTCACCGCCGCCGACCACGCCGATTCGCCGCTCGTGGCCATCGTCAACCGTACGCTGGCCGAGCGTCTCTGGCCCGGCCGCCCCGCCGTCGGGCAGATGCTGACGTTCCCGCTCAGCGGCGGGGACCGGACCGTGATCGGCGTGGTCGACGACGTGCGCTACTACGCCCTGGCCGAGGCGACCCGGCCCCTCGCCTACCTGCCCCTGGCCCAGCGCTTCTTCCCCCGGGCTTTCGTCCACGCCCGGTCGGGCGCCGATGCCGGCCCCACCCTGGGGCACGTCCGGCGGGTGCTTGCCGACCTCGATCCGGGGGTGCCGCTGAGCGGCGCGGGCACGCTGCGCGACCGGGTCGACGAGGCGCTCGCCCGCTGGCGGGCGCCGGCCCTTCTCGCCGGCCTCCTCGCCCTGGTCACGCTGGTGCTGACGATGGGCGGGCTGTACGCCGTCCTCACGATGACGGTGGGTCAGCGGACGCGCGAGCTGGCGATCCGGATGGCCCTCGGGGCCCGCGAGGTCTCGGTGCGCCGGATGGTGCTCACCGAGGGGTTGCGGCTCGTGGCGGTCGGGGCGCTGGTCGGCCTTGCCGCCGCCGTGCCGCTGACGCGGCTGCTCGAGAGCCAGCTCTACGGCATCGCCCCCCACGACGCCGCGACCCTGGCCGCCGGCCTGGTGGGGCTGCTGGCGGCCGGTGCGCTCGCCAGCGACCTGCCGGCCCGGCGGGCCGCGCGCCTCGACCGCGCCGCCGCGCTGCGCAGCGAGTGATCACCCGGCGGGACCCTGCTCGGGGCCCCAGGCATCGCGCCGCGGGTGCGCGGAATCAACGTTCCTGGCGCCGGCGTGTGGTCGAACTCCGCCGGTAACGGCTCGCCAGGTACTCGTCGACCCAACGTCGCGAGCTACGCCACTGGCCGTCAGGCCCTCTGGTGGCCCGGAGTGGGTGCGTCGGGCCGGCCGGGACCTGGCGCAAAGTGTTCGTCCATGACAAAACAGAGTTACCGAGCACATTCAGATTTGTCGAGTGGGCGCAGAAATAAAGTTACCGAACATTTGCCTGCGGGAGACTCGGCCGAATCGGCCATGTACCGGGAGCGGCGGCCGGCCGGCCCCGCCGGGCTGCTCGCGGCCTGTCGGTCTCGCCTCGAACGTGGGAGTGCGGCGGACGCGCGTCCGAGGACAGCCGTCGCGCGCGACTACCCGCGCCCGTCAGGCTGGTGCCGACCCGGTCAGATGAGGTGGCCGGTCCAGCGGCCGGCGAGCACGATGCCGGCCCAGATCAGCAGCGACGCGCCCCCGGCGAAGCGTGCGGCCGGGGGCAGCTCCTCGGCCGTGTCCCACGCGCCGACGCCGCGGAACGTCCGGAAATGGAAGACGGCCATGTTGATGAACGCGAGCGGCAGCAGCAGGAGCTTGATCTGAAAGGCGGTGTTGTCCAGGTACGCGGGCGCGCGGGTCATGAACATGCCGAAGCCGGTGACGGCGGCCACGACGAAGGCGGCCCAGGTCCAGGGGAGCAGCTTGCCGGTGATCTGGCTGACCGGGTACCGCGTCGCCGCGAGGCCGAGCAGCCGCAGGTCGACGGTCACGATCGTGCCGAGCACCAGGGCCAACCCGATCACGTGGATCGACTCCAGCATCGGGAACCACCAGGTGAAGCCGATGTGCTGCGAGAGGGGGTGGTCCTGCAGCCACTGCCAGATGGAGGGGTACGCTTCGAGGCTCTCCCACGGGAAGGGAACCGGGAAGGGGTCGGTGATGTACTCGGAGTACGCGATCCAGCGCCCCGCCATCATGATGCCGATCCAGGCCAGAAGCGACACGCCGGCGATGAGTCGCGCCACGAGAAGGCGGTCCTCCGACTCCTCCCAGTAGCCGTGCTCCTTGCGGTTCTTCCAGTAGACGAGGAAGGCGAGCCCGACGGCCAGCAGCAGCAGCGAGAACTTGGAGACGGCGATGGGGTTGTAGACGTAGCGCACGGGCCGCGCGAGGACGAAGAGCATGCCGGTGACGAAGTTGACGCCGAGGGCGCACCACGTCCACGGCAGCAGCCGCCGGATCATCTCGCTGACGCTGTGGCCCCGCAGCGCGAGGCCCAGGAACCGCAGGTCGACCATCACGATTGTGCCGACCACCGCGGCGATGCCCATGATGTGGAACGACTGGGCGATCGGGGGCAGGCCCGGCACGTTGCCGAGCAGGTACACCATCCACTCCCGGGTCGGGCTCTCCGCGAGGGTCTGGGCCAGGAAGTCGCGCATGGGTCGGTCTCTCGCTTGGCGCCGGGGAATCGATCGGCCGTGGAACGCCGGTTTCGCGCCGCCATTCTAGCAGCCCCGTGCGGTTGGGCCCCGCGCGGCGAGAGCCGCATGTCGGCCACGAAGCGCCAGGCTCGGTGCGCCGGCTGCCCGGTATCGGCGTATCCTATTTCGAGGGGGTTGGAGGCAGAGCTCCCGTCCGCCGGAAGGCTCCAACCCCGATTCCCTCGATTCGCGAACCCAGGAGTCCCGATGCGAAAGTCCCTCGTGGCCGCCCCGTTGCTCGCAGGGGTATGGACCCTCATGACCGCCGTCGGTCCGGCCGCCGGCCAGCCGGCCGCGGCGACGGCGGGCGGCGCCTGCGCCGTCTCGTCGCCGGCGGACTGGCCGGGGCTGGACGGCGGCCCCCGGTGGAACGGCTGGGGGGCGGGGGTGGCCAACGCCCGCTTCCAGCCCGCGGACCAGGCCGGGCTGGCGGCGGCCGACGTGCCGCGCCTGCGGCTCAAGTGGGCGTTCGGCTACCCGCGCTCGGCCACCGCGCAGTCGCAGCCGACGGTGGTGGGGGGACGGCTGTTCGTGGCCAGCGAGCGCGGCGTGGTCTACGCCCTCGACGCCGCCACCGGCTGCACCCACTGGACGTTCGAGGCGGCGAGCGGCGTTCGCAGCGCCATGACCGTGACCCGGCTCGCCGACGACCGGCATGCGCTCTTCTTCGGCGACTTCTCGGCCAACGTCTACGCGCTCGACGCGGCGACCGGGGCCGAGATCTGGCACCGGGACGTCGAGACCCACCGGGGCGCCCGCATCACCGGGGCGCCGGTCGAGCACGGCGGCCGGCTCTACGTGCCGGTGTCGTCCCTGGAGGAGTTGCTCGCCGCCAACCCGCGCTACCCCTGCTGCACGTTCCGCGGCAGCATCGCCGCCCTCGATGCGGCGACCGGCGAGCTCGTCTGGCAGAGCTACACGATCGAGGAGGCGCCGGGGCCGCGGGGGCAGAACCCGGACGGCCTGGACCTCATGGGGCCGTCCGGCGCCGCGGTGTGGTCGGCCCCGACCGTCGACGCCGAGCGCGGGGTCGTCTACGCGGCGACCGGGAACGCCTACACCGAGCCCGCCGCGGCCACGAGCGACGCGATCATCGCGTTCGACCTCGAGACCGGCGCCGTCCGGTGGACCAACCAGCTCACGGCGGACGACGCGTTCATCCTCAACTGCGGCGGCGACAACCCCAACTGCCCGGAGGAGGACGGCCCCGACTTCGACTTCGGCGCGTCGCCGGTGCTGGTGACGGCGGCGGACGGCCGCGACCTCCTCGTCATCGGCCAGAAGGCCGGCGTCGGCTACGCCCTCGACCCCGACCGCGACGGCGCCGTCGTCTGGCGCTACCAGGTCGGGGCGGGCAGCGCCCTCGGCGGCATCGAGTGGGGCTTCGCGGTCGACGCCGAGAAGGCGTACTTCGCCAACTCGGACTACCTGACGCCGGAGCCGGGGGGCCTCGCCGCGGTGCGCCTGACGACCGGCGAGCTCGTCTGGTTCGCCGAGCCGCACGAACCGGTCTGCGAGGGGTGCAGCCCGGCGCTCCTCGCCGCCATCACCGCCATACCCGGCGCCGTCTTCTCGGGCGCCTACGACGGCCTGTTCCGCGCCTACGATGCCGACGACGGGTCGGTCCTCTGGGAGTTCGATACCAACGGGGAGCACGAGACGGTGAACGGCGTCGAGGCCCGGGGCGGGTCGATCAACGGCCCCGGCCCCGTCGTCGTGGGCGGCATGGTCTACGTCAACTCGGGCTACGCCGCGTTCGGCGGCCGGCCCGGCAACGTGCTGCTGGCCTTCGGCGTCGATTGACGCCTCCGGCGCGGTCCGTGGCTCGACCGACGACTGCACGCCCGGTGTGGCACTGGCAGGCTCGATCCGGGCGCCAGTGGTCGAATCCACACGGCGCGACCGGGATCGGCGAGTCCGCGGGCCGTCCCTCAACGGACAGATCGATGCACCTCTACACCGAGCTCGCGGAATGGTGGCCGCTCGTCGACGACCCGGCGGACTACGCCGAGGAGGCCGGCGTCTACGCCGACCGGCTGCAGGAGGCGTGCGACGGCCCCATCGAGTCCCTGCTGGAGCTGGGCTGCGGCGGCGGGAACACCGCGCTGCACCTGAAGCGGCGGTTCCCCCGCCTCCTGCTCACCGACCTGTCGCCCGAGATGCTCGCGGTCAGCCGCGCCTTCAACCCGGAGTGCGAGCACCGGATCGGGGACATGCGCACGCTCCGCCTGGGCCGGACCTTCGACGCCGTCTTCGTCCACGACGCCGTCTGCTACATGACGACCGAGGCCGACCTGCGGCGAGCCATGGAGACGGCCTGGACGCACTGCCGTCCCGGCGGCGCGGTGCTGTTCCAGCCCGACTACGTGCGCGAGAACTTCCGGGCCGCGGCGTCCACGGGCGGTTGCGACGAGCCGCCGCCCTCCGGATCCGGCGGCGGGGGCGCGCGCGGGTTGCGCTACCTGGAGTGGGTCTGGGACCCCGATCCCGGCGATACGGAGTACTTCGCCGACTTCGCATTCCTGCTGCGCGAGCGCGACGGGTCGGTCCGCTGCGTGCACGAGCGGCACGTCGAGGGCCTGTTCGCGCGCGACCGGTGGCTGGACCTGTTGACCGAGGTCGGCTTCGAGCCCCGGTGCGTGCCGCTCGTGCTCTCGGACGTGGAGCCGGGCCGGCACGAGATGTTCGTGGGACGCCGGCCGCGCTAGCTCCGCCAGCCCAACTGATCCTGAAGCTCAACTCATGATGGTGTACGTGTTGCTCCCCGCCCTCAATCCACCTCATCGACGACCAGCGCTTGGGCCATGTCGATCTGAAACAAGGGAACGGTGAGGGCCGGAAACTCCAAGCGGGCCAGCGACGAATGCACGAACTCTCGCCAGTATCCCCATACGTGAAACGGGCAATAGTGCAGAGCAAACGTCCTCAACTGTTCTTGGGTGAAGTCCTGCGGGTCATCCTTGAAGGCGTACGACGCTTCAAGCGTCGCCTTGACGACAACGCATGGCTCGCACTTGCTGTCGTCATCATCCGAAGATAGCGACGGGGCATCCAATCGAAACACCAAGGTGCTTGTCGTCTTGAACCCGACGTCTTTTTCGTCGCGAATCGAGTGGACAGTGGGCCGTTGGAAGTTGGTTGACGCGCGCAAATGGACGTCATCCTCCACTTCTTCGAGGGGCATCCATGTTTGTGCAGAAAGACCAGCGAATCGGACCCGTACCAAGCGGGTACGGGTCACCACCTCGTTGGCGACCTGGATAGGCGTCAAGTCTCGGCGTGCAGGGGGCTCGATCGCGGATGGTGGAGCCTCCGAACCACCGCCACTCGTAGACCGCCCAGTCTTCTTGGCCATTACGCGGCGCGGCTGAGTTGACTGAGGGACGCGTCCTTCCAGACGTCGGAACTACCCGCCGGAACGACGGGTGCGCGCCCCACCCCAAGGCCAACCCCATTCGCCCACTCAAAAGCGGGGCGCCGCCGGGTTGATGGCCGCAAAGCTGCGCTTGCGAGACGGCGGTGCAACTCCGTCTTGGCCGCTTCGAGGAATCGAGGGTCTGACCTCAAGCGAACCAGGCGATCCAGTGCCTGTGTCTGGATCTCGCCTCTCTTCCAGCGCTTGAGCGTGGCGATGCCGACGAACACGTAGCTGGCGAACTCGGGCCACGTCATCTTCAGGTTACGGCGCAAGCGGTCAATCTCGTCGATCGTCAGCAAGCCGACCTTGCGACGATAGGCGTCGGACACCGCCCGGTGGTACGTGCGGACATTCCTGCCCAGAATGACGACTCGCCCACAGTTCATGCACTGAGGCGCGTTCAGCGTGACGGAGACGCGCTCGCCCTTCAACTCGGCATCAATGGTTCGGAGAGCCTCCGACTCGACGACATGCCCACACTTGATGCACTTCATCTGTGAATACCCGATTATGGATTTACGTCTTGGTGGATTCGTGAAAGCTCACGATGATCAGCCGCTCGTCGAACAACGAGAACTTCAGGTACATCTCGCGCCCGATGCGCGCAGAGAACCACGCGGCTTCGTACAGATCGTGCCCCGCACACAATCCGCCGTAGCCGGGATCTTCGCGTGCGTGGAGATCCCCGGCCACAATCTCGTCAAGGCACCTGCGCAGGGCAACCGTAATGGCGGGCTCCCCACGAATACCGATCGCATCGCAGTCTCGACGAAGCCGGTCGTAGTTCTCCGGCTCCCAGGCGTCGCCACGACGAATACAGCGGCGAGCCTTCGCAAGTACTGGAGCGAGATCGCCTTGACCGCTTGGCCTGGACTCGTCCGGCATGGACAGCACGAAAGTGTGGTCAACACCTGGATCCTCGGGAGCACCCGCGGTCGATAGGCATACGGTATCAATCGATACCCCTACTGTCAAGAGGCGGTCGAGGTTGTGCATGCGCGAGCGGCGCCGGCACGGGCCCCTGCAGCGGTGGTCGGACTCGATAGGACACTACTCCGCCTGCAGGGCCTGGCGCGGATCGGCCTGCGCGGCCCGGCGCGCCGGGAGGAACGAGGCGGCGAGGGCGGCCGTGACCAGCACGAGGGCGGCGGCGCCGAGGGCCAGCGGGTCGCGCGGGCTGCGGCCCTCGAAGAGCAGCGGCGCCACGAAGCGGCCGGCCCAGAGCGTGGCCAGCCCGCCGGCGACGACGCCGACCACGGCCAGCGAGAGGCCGCGCACGAGCACGAGGCGCAGGAGGTCCGACGCCTGGGCGCCGAGGGCGCGCCGGATGCCGAATTCGAGCTCGCGCTGGCGCACGCCGAAGGCGATGACCGCGTAGAGGCCGAGGGCGGCGAGCAGCAGGGCCAGCAGGGAGGCTGCGCCGAGCAGGCCGGTGCCGATGGTCCACGAGCGGATCCGTTGCGCGAAGAGGATGGGCAGGCTTCGAACGCGGTCGGCCGGCAGATCCGGGAACAGCTCGGCCAGTGCCGCGAGCACCGGAGGCACGGTGCCTGCCGGATTCCCGCGGGTGCGGACGATCAGGCTGCGCCCCGCGTGCAGGCGCTCTCCCGTCGCGGGTTGGGCCGCGGCCTGTGCGATAGGCAGGTAGAAGTGCGGTACGCGGTCGGTGTCCTCCAGACCCATTTCGAGGGGGGACTCCGCGACGCCGACGACGGTCGTGCAGTCGGTCGCCTCGCGTCCGATGAACAGGCAGCGGCCGACGGCGTTCCGGTCAGGCCAGACGTTCCGGGCGAACGTGGTGTTGACGACCACGACCTTCTGCGTGCGCGCGCGGTCGCTCTCGGTGAAGCCTCGGCCGTCCTGGATGCGCTGGCCTGCCACGCGGAAGAAGTTCGGGCTCACGAGGTTCACGAAGGGCCCGCTCATGAGGGGGAGGCGGTCGAGCCCTTCGGCGCGCACCCCGCCCATCGCCCCGATGGTCCCCAACGGCGAGTTGGTGGCCTGCGCCACGTCCAGGACGCCCGGCAGGGACCGCACGCGGGCCTCCATCGCATCGACGGTGTTCTCGTCAGGCGGCGTCGTCGCGGGCGATCCGCCGAGCCGCACCGTCAGCAGGTTCTGCCTCGCGTAGCCGATGTCGAGCTGGCGCGCGGCCTCGAACGAGCGGTAGAAGAGGACGGCGCCGTCGAGCAGGACGAGCGACAGGGCGGCCTGGACGACGATGAGCCCGGTTCGGACCGGCGCGCCGAGCGAGCGGGCGCCCCGCAGGCCGTCGAGCTTCTCGATTCCCCGGCCCCGCGCCGCGTACAGGGCCGGGAACAGCGCGGCCACGAGGCCGACCGCCACCACCGCCACGCCGGTGAAGGCGATCGCGTTGACGTCCACCGTGTCGCCCGCCCACTGATGACGCGGGAGCAGCGTGACGCGCAGCACCCGGCCGGCCACGGCGGCCACCCCGAGGGCCGCCAGGCCGGAGAGGGCGGCGAGCAGGACGCTCTCGGTCACGAGCAGGCGTCCCACGCGCCATCGCCCTGCGCCGAGCGCGTGACGCACGGCGAGCTCGCGCCGTCGCGCGGCGACCCGCAGCATCAGCAGGTTCGACACGTTGGCGGTCGCGATGAGAAGCACCGCGAGGGCGCCGCCGCCCACGACCAGCGGCAACCGCAGGCCACGCCAGAGGGTTCCCGGTCCGCGGGTTCTCAGGAGGGGACCCAGCAATGCGGTCGCCTCCTTGTCCTCGACGTCGGCCGGGAGCGGCGAGTCGGCCCGCGCCGCGCGTACCGCGGCGGTGGCGGCGGCGCCCGCGGCCTCGACCGTCACCCCGGGTGCGAGACGCACGAGGGCCGTGATGAAGGAGTCGGCCTCTCTCAACGGCAACCAGACGTCGGCTGCGTTCGGGTCGGGACCCGAGAAGGCGGGCGGCATCACGCCGACTATCTCGTAGGCGACGTCGTCGAAGGTGACGGTGGCGCCGAGCGCGTCGCGGGCGCCCCCGAAGCGGCGTTCCCAATAGCCGTTGCCGATCACGGCGACCGGCGCCGCCGTGACGTCGTCGTCCTCCGGCAGGATGGGCCGCCCCAGGGCCGGCCGCGCGCCGAGCAGCGCAAGGAGGTCTCCCGACACCCGGGAGACGAGGAGGCTCTCGGCCGCCTGACCCCGCCCGTTCCGCATGGCTTGAGGAGCCCTGTAGCCGCCCATGGCCGCGAACCGGTCCGGGCCGTTGCGAAGCGCATCGAACTCGGCCGGCTTCATCGAGTCGTTCGCAACGACGGTGCCGGCGAACGGCCCCCAGTCGAACCGTTCCCGCACCCACACGCGGTGAACGCCGTCCGGATTCTCGATGTGCGGCGGCGCCTGGAGAAACAGCCGGGAGAGCATGCCGTACATAGCCGCGTTGAGGCCGATGCCGAGGGCGAGGGTGAGGACGACGGCGCCGGTGTAGCCGGGGTTCCGCCGCATTCCGCGGATGGCGGACCGGACGTCCTGGAGGAGGCGCTCGGCGGACCCCCAGCCCCAGGTCTCCCGGGTCAGCTCGCGGATCAGCGGGACGTTGCCGAAGTCGCGCCGGGCCGCCGCCCGTGCGTCCTCCGGGGACGTCCCCGCCGCGATCCGCTCCTCCACCTCTTCCGCGAGATGAAAGCGGATCTCTTCGTCCAGCTCCGTCTCCTGCTGTCGCCGGCGCCGGAGCGACCGCAGTCGGCCAAGGACCTGCCGCCACATCGCCGTGTCCTCCCCGGGTCCGGAATCGCCGCCTTGCGGCTGCATTCCGGCCCGACCGACCCTCGTCTACCGCCGTCGCAGCCCGCAGAGCGTCGCCTGCGGCTCCGCTGACCGACCACCCAACCCTGCCAGGAGTCTGCACCGCTCTACGGCGCGGACCTGGAACGGCGGCAAGGACTGGGAAGCCGGCGCCTACAGCCCGCTGACCAACACGGTGTACATGCCCTTGCGCAACACCTGCGCCCGCATGATGGCGACTCCTACGGCCCCGACTCCTGCTCGGCCGGACGCAGCACTCGCGCCATGGCCACCGACAGCGCCTCCCAGCGCGACTGCTGCGCCGTGAGGTGCTCGCGGCCGGTCGGGGTGAGGCGGTAGTAGCGGGCGCGCTTGCCCTTGTCCGACTTCTTCCACTCGGCCGCGATCCAGCCGCGCCCTTCGAGCTTGTGCAGGGCAGGGTAGAGCGAGCCCGTCTCGATCTGCAGGGCGTTCTCCGAGACGCGCTGGATGTGCTTGGCGATGGCGTGGCCGTGCGAAGGCCCGTACAGGAGGGTGCGCAGGATGAGCAGGTCGAGGGTGCCGTAGAGCAGCTCGATCCGGTTGCTCGCGGGAGCTGTGATCATGTAGATAGCCTACTTCATGTCAAGTAGCGTGTCTACAAGAAAGGCGTCGCGTGAGCCGAAGAACCGCGGCCGGTCAGGGGGCGGCGCGCGGGGCGGGGTCGCCATCGACCAGCACCCGGCCATCTGACACCGCGCCTTGTGCCGTGTGCCGGGGGCTCGATCGGGCGGATGTCGCCATCAACCGGCACCAGGCCCATCTGACGCCGCTGTGTCCTCTCCGCCTCGGGGTCGACGAGCGGCGGGGCGGAATCGAGGTCGACCGACCTCGGCCTCCTCGAATGGGGCCGGGATCCGGCGGCCGGGAACCCGCCGCCGGCGCGCGGGGTCACCGCAGTCTTGTCCTGCGCTTCCGTGCATGCGATTATCGTCACCAATCGCCGCCGAACAGGAAGGGCGGAAGCGGCCGGGTCGCGCCGCCGGCGCGCGTTCCTTCCCACCCTGGCCACGATGCCGGGTGGCCGACCACGGAGCCGAGACATGCGGATGCCGCGAGTCGTGGCGCTGGCGTTGTCACTGCTGCTGCCGGCCGGCGCGGCGGGCGGGGGCGAGAGCAGGCTGCCCGATGCGGCGCAGGCCGGTGACCGTGCCGCGGTGGCACGCCTCCTCGAAGCCGGCACCGACGTCGACGAGCGCTCGGCCGACGACACCACCGCCCTCCACTGGGCCGCCTATCGCGGCGACGCGGAGCTCGCGGCGCTGCTGCTCGGGGCCGGCGCCGACCCCAACGCCGCCAACCGCAACGGCGCCACGCCGCTCGGGATGGCGTGCGCCAACGCCGGCTCCAGCCGGGGAACGGGCCCGGACCTCGTCGTTCGTCTCCTGCAGGCCGGCGCCGATCCGAGCCTCGCTCCGGTGGGCGAGCCGCCGCTGCTGACCTGCGCCCGGACCGGCGACACCCGCGCGGTGCGGGCGCTGCTCGCCCACGGCGCCGCGGTCGACGCCGCGGACACGTGGCGAGGCCAGACGGCGCTGATGTGGGCGGCGGCCGAGAACCACACCGCCGTGCTCGGCGAGCTGCTCGAAGCCGGCGCGCGCGTCGACAGCGCGTCCACCGGCGGGTTCACGGCCCTGCTGTTCGCGGTGCGGCAGGACGCGCGCGAGGCGGTCCGCCTGCTCCTCTCGGCGGGGGCCGACCCCGGGGTCGGCGCCCCCAACGGCCAGACCGCGCTGCGGGTGGCCATCGCCAACCGGCACTACACGGTGGCGGGGCTGCTGCTCTCGGCGGGGGCCGACCCCACGGTGCGGGACGGGCGGGGCAGCACCGCCCTGCACGATCTCGTGACGTCACGTTCGCCGGCCCGCCACCTCGGGAACCAGTTCGTGGCGTTCAACCGCGAGGATCCGTCCCAGCTGTCGAGCCTCGAGCTGATGGACCGGCTGCTCGAGGCGGGCGCCGACCTCGACGCGCGGACCGAGCCGGTGCCCATCCGCCACGAGCGGTGGACCGACGAGGGCATCTTCAGCGCCGGCCGCCCGTTCATGGACAACCGGGTCAACCTGGGGGGCGCCACCCCCTATCTGCTCGCGGCCCAGGCTGCCGACGTCGTGGCGATGCGGCGACTCGCCGAGCGCGGCGCCGACCCGCGGCTCGCGACCTACGCCAACAACACCGCGGTGATGCTGGCGGCCGGGGTGGGGCACGTCGAGGGGTCGCGGCGCTTCCGCCCCGAGTCGGAGGCCCTCGCGGCGGTCAGGCTGGCCCTCGACGCGGGGGTGGACGTCAACGCGAGCAACGCCAACGGGCAGACCGCCCTCCATGGCGCGGTGTACCGGGCGGGGGACACGATCATCCGCCACCTGGTCGACGCCGGTGCCCGCCTGGACTTCGCGGACGAGCTGGACCGGACGGCGCTCGACCTCGCCGAGCAGGGCTTCAACCAGGTCGCGAGCCTGATCCGCCGCGACCGCTCGGCGGCGCTGCTGCGTTCGTTCGGGGCGAAGTCCAGCCGGTCTGAAGCCGAGCCGGCCGGCCCCTAGGAGTCTGCGCCGTAGAACGGGGCGGACTCCTGGCAGGGTTGGTTGGTCGCCCACCGGAGCCGTAGGCGACGATGGGCGGGCCAGGTTGCCAGCGCGATCGGTCGTGACCGCTCGGCGGGGCCGTCGCGCTCGCTCGGGGGCGAAGTCCAGCCGGCCCGGTGTCCGCGTCGGCGGGTGACCCCGGCCCGTTCCGGCTCACCTTGGAGGTGTGGAGTGAAGACCGGACGACGCCGATCGCGTGGCGGGTGGTGGCTGCCGGCGGTGGCCGCCGTGGGGGTCGCGTCGCCCGCCGTCGCGGCCCAGGCGCCGGGACCGGCCCCCGAGGGCGCGGCCGCCGCCGATGCGACGGCGGTGGTCGAGCGCTACTGCCTCGCCTGCCACAACCGCCGGCTGCGCACGGCGGGGCTCGCCCTCGACGAGCTGGACGCCGCGCGCCCCGGGGCGCGGCCCGAGGTGTGGGAGAAGGTCGTCGGCCGGCTCCGCAACCGGACGATGCCCCCGGTGCCCCGGCCGCGGCCCGACGAGGCGGCCTACGAGGCGGCGGCGCGGTGGCTGGAGACGGCGCTCGACCGGGCGGCGGCGGCGCGGCCCGACCCGGGGCGCCCCCTGCTGCACCGGATGAACCGGACCGAGTACCGCAACGCGGTGCGCGACCTGCTCGCCGTCGACCCCGACGT
Organism: Vicinamibacterales bacterium; assembly: GCA_965207675.1. GTDB lineage: Bacteria > Acidobacteriota > Vicinamibacteria > Vicinamibacterales > UBA8438 > JAJEEA01. The sequence continues at coordinate 348,816 of CBDBMY010000006.1, read as the reverse complement.
CGGCGCCCTGCCCGCCGACGACGCCACCTACGGGTTCGACAACATCGCCGACGCGCTGGGCACCTCGCCCCTGCTGTTGGAGAGCTACGTCACGACGGCCCGGAAGGTCGCCCGGCTCGCCGTCGGCAGCCCCGCCCTCGCGCCCGCGACCGAAACCTGGAAGACGCCGATCGACCTGACCCAGGACTACCACCTGCGCGACCTGCCACTGGGGACCCGGGGCGGGATTCGCGTCGACCGCTACTTCCCGGTCGACGCCGAGTACGAGATCCGGGTGCGGCTCCGGCGCGGGGCCGGGGGCTCGATCCGCGGCATCGGGGAGGAGCACGTCGTCGAGCTGAGCCTCGACGGCGAGCGCATCGGGCGCTTCCCCGTCGGCGGCCCCGACGCCTATCGGCGGCCGGACGGCGGGAACGCGGGGCTGGGGGTGAGCCCGGCGTTCACCGCGGACGAGCCGATGCGGGTGCGGATGCCGATCGCCGCCGGTCGCCACACGCTCGTCGCCGCGTTCGTCGGCCGGCCCGCCGCCCTGTCCGAGCAGACCACCCGGCCGTTCCTGCGGAGCTACGTCTCGGCCAACAGCCGGCGCGGGCTCCCCGACGTCGACCGACTGGTCATCGCGGGCCCGTTCGACCCCGCCCGCCCCACGGAGACCCCGAGCCGGGCCCGCATCTTCACCTGCCGCCCCGCCGATGCCGCGGCCGAGCCGGCGTGCGCGCGCGACATCCTCGGGCGCCTCGGCCGGCTGGCGTTCCGCCGCCCGCTCGAGCCGCCCGAGCTCGACCGGCTGCTCGATTTCCACCGGGCCGGCCGCGCCGCCGGCGGCTTCGAGGCGGGCATCGAGCTCGCCCTCCGGTACCTCCTCGCGAGCCCGCAGTTCATCTTCCGGATCGAGCCCGAGCCGGCGGCGGTGACGCCGGGCGAGGCCTACCCCGTGACCGGCTTCGACCTCGCGTCGCGGCTGTCGTTCTTCCTGTGGAGCAGCATCCCCGACGAGGCGCTGCTCGCGGCGGCCGGGGAGGGCCGGCTCGACGACCCCGACGGGCTCCTCAGGCAGGTGCGCCGGATGCTGGCCGACCCGCGGGCGTCGGCCCTCGTCGAGAACTTCGCGGGCCAGTGGCTCTACCTGCGCAACCTGGACGGGACGACGCCCGACCCGCCGACCTTCCCCGACTTCGACGACAACCTGCGTCGGGCCCTGCGCCGCGAGACGGAGCTGTTCTTCGAGAGCCTGCTGCGCGAGGACCGTAGCGCCCTCGAGCTGCTGACGGCCGACTACACGTTCGTGAACGAGCGGCTGGCCCGGCACTACGGCCTGCCCGGCATCTACGGGGACCGGTTCCGTCGCGTGCCGGTGACCGACCCCGCGCGCCGCGGCCTCCTCGGGCACGGCAGCGTGCTGACGGTGACCTCGTACGCCACGCGGACATCGCCGGTGCTGCGCGGGAAGTGGATTCTCGAGAACCTGCTCGGCGCCCCGCCGCCGCCCCCGCCGCCCGACGTGCCCGACCTCGAGGACGCCGGGAGCGCCGAGGGGCTGTCCATCCGCGAGCGGCTCGAGCGCCACCGCGCCAACCCCGCCTGCGCGAGCTGCCACGCGCGGATGGACCCCTACGGCTTCGGGCTCGAGAACTTCGACGCCATCGGGCGGTGGCGCGCCTTCGGGGCCGACGGCGCCGCCGTCGACGCGGCGGACGTCCTGCCCGACGGGACCGCGTTCACCGGCCCCGTCGAGCTGCGCGAGGCGATGCTGCGTCGGCCCGAGACGTTCGTGCGGACGTTGACCCGCAAGCTGCTGACCTATGCGGTCGGCCGCGGGCTGACGTACCATGATGCCCCGGTGGTGCGCCGCATCGTGCGCGAGGCGGCGCCCGACGGCTACCGGCTGTCGGCCCTCGTCGCGGGCATCGTGACGAGCGACCCGTTCCGGATGAAGATGAAGCGGCCGGCCGCGGATGCGCCGGCAGGCGCGGCGGACGCCGGGTCCTAGCAGCCTGCGCCGCGCAGGCGGTGCAGACTCGCGGTAGGGTTTGTCGGGGCCGGCGGCGCGGCAAGACGGCGGCGGCACCGCAGGCGGCGATACCCGGTTCGGGGGGCGAGGAGCGACAACGCACCCCACGGCGGTTCCGTAAGGACAGTGATCGATATAGATCTGCCAACTGGCACTCCGACGCGGCCCGTCTTCGTCGGTTTCCTGCTGCCTGCGTGGCAAGGAGATTCTCGTCACCGTCCCAAGGAGACACCGATGATCATCACGAAGATGGCGTTGCCCCGGCGGACGTTCCTGCGCGGCGCCGGCGCGGCGGTGGCCCTGCCGCTACTCGACGCGATGGCGCCGGCCCTCTCGGCGATGTCCAGGACCGCGGCCGCCCCGGTGCGCCGGCTCGGCTTCACCTACATCCCGAACGGCGCCATCATGGAGCGGTGGACGCCGGCGGCGACGGGGAAGGCGTTCGACCTGCCGCCGATCCTCGCTCCGCTGGAACGGCACCGCGACCGCCTCGTGGTGCTGTCGGGCCTCGACTCGCGGCCGGCCGAGGCGGCCGAGGGCGAGGGCTCGGGCGACCACGCGCGGGCGAGCGCGGTCTGGCTGACCGGCGTGCACCCGAAGCGCACCGAGGGGGCCGACGTGCGCGGCGGCAAGACCATCGACCAGGTGGCGGCCGACGTCCTCGGCCGCGACACCCAGCTGCGGTCGCTCGAGCTCGCGGCCGAGGACTTCACGGCGGTGGGCGGCTGCGACATCGGCTACTCGTGCAGCTACGTGAACACGCTGTCGTGGCGCACCGCGACCACTCCGCTGCCCATGCAGACCGACCCCCGGGTCGTCTTCGAGCGGCTCTTCGGCGAGGGTCTCGGCGCCGACGCGCGCCGGCGGCAGCTCGCCGAGGACCGCAGCATCCTCGACGCCATCGTCGGCGAGGTCGCTCGCCTCGAGAAACGGCTCGGCGCGGCCGACCGCTCGCGCGTCGACGAGTACCTCGACAACGTCCGCGAGGTCGAGCTACGCGTCCGGAAGATGGAGGCGCGCGTCGGCGAGCACATCGAGCTGCCGGCCATGCCCGTCGGGGTGCCCGAGCTCTACGACGACCACGTGAAGCTGATGTACGACCTGCAGGCGCTCGCGTTCCGGGCCGACGTCACCCGGGTCAGCACCTTCATGCTCGCCCGCGAGGCCTCGACCCGCACCTACAGCCACATCGGGGTGCCCGACCCGCACCACGCCATCTCGCACCACGGGAACGCCCCCGACAAGGTGGAGAAGCACGCGAAGATCAACGCCTATCACGTCAGCCTCTTCGCGCGCTTCCTCGACACCCTGCGATCGACCCCCGACGGCGACGGCACCCTGCTGGACCACACCATGCTGCTCTACGGCGGCTGCATCGGCGACGGCAACCTCCACACGCACACCCGCCTGCCGGCCCTCCTCGCCGGCGGCGCGGGCGGCCGGCTCGCGGGCGGCCGTCATCTCGAGTACCCCGACGGCACGCCGATGGCCAACCTGCTGCTGTCGATTCTCGACACGGTGGACGTGCACCGCGAGCGCATCGGCGACAGCACCGGCCGGCTGGCGGACCTGCTGTAGCAGGTTCGCCGGGGGCGCTGCCTTCGGCTACCGCCGGCCGACGGGCCAGTGCTGGACGTGGATCTCGGTCATCGGGAAGTCGGCGACGTTGGCTGTCGCCAGTGCGGCGTCGACGCCGGACGCCGCCGCGGCGATCAGACAGTCGGCCTGGTGCAGCGTGACTCCCCGTCGGGCGAAGGCCCGGCGCCACGCACCCGCCCGCATGCCTTCGGACACGCCGAGCGGCGCGAGCCGCAGGCCGTGGAACAGGCGGCGTGCGACCGCTTCCTCACCCGGGCGCAGACCGCGCCAGATCTCCTCGACGGAGACCACGCATGCCCACGGCTCCGTGCCCGTGCGGCGCAGGGCGGCCAGGCGGGCCGCGGAGCGCGTCGATGAGCACCGTCGAATCGAGGAGCAGGCGGGCCACCGGTCAACCCGTGCGGCGCGGATCGTCGTGACGCTGCCGCCGCACCCACGCCGCGGGATCGTCGTCCCACTCGTGGCCGGTGTCGGACAGACCGCCAAGCGCGGCTTCGATATGGTCCCAGCGTCGTTCGTCGTCGAGGCCGCGCTGGATCAGCTCGCCGATGAACGCGCTTCGCCGCCGGGGGCCAGCCCGCCGGTCTATCTCTTCCACGAGGTCGTCGTCCAGTGCTATGTGCAAACGCATGGGCCTTAAACTAGCATGATGCGCACACGGCCACCCATTCGACCACCGGTCTCCCGGCCGCCGACCTGCACCACGGGCTCCTGACTATCGGACACTGTCGAGTGCGGGGAGAACGCCCCTCTGGCGAATGGCGACCACCTCGTGTTCCAACTTCTGGAACGCCGACAATCTACGCAGCGGACCAAAGTCCTCGATCTGCTGGGCCACGCGATGCACGTGGCGCCTCACATCACGGTTGAAGCGCGCCAGGCGTCTGCCGTGAACGCCGCTCGCCTGGCGCAGAAGTTCATGGAGGGTCTGTTTGGGGTCCGGCAGGTCTTCGAGTCTCTTCAGGTCGGGTACGAGCAGCGGCCCGCGACCCAGAGGATTCCCCGCGGCTCTTCTCAATGCGGATTCGTCGATAAGCAACCACGCTTCCTGCATCCGCACCGGAATCACGCAAACAACCGGCAGCGTCGTGTCGATTGCGCCCCTTTCCAAGGACTCGCGAATCTCCTCCTCACGCTTGTTCACCGTTTCACGTTCGGCGTCGCGGTGCACGAAGAGCAGGTCGCAAGGATACAACTCGATACCCTTGGCGATCCGCTCGAAGAGCTGCCCGGGTGGATTCCGAAGGCGACGCAGGTCCGAGAACGCCGGCTGAATGGGAATGTTCCCGAAGTGTTCTCGCAACAGCCAGACGAGGACGGGAAGAAGCGCCCGATCCGACGAGCCATCCGCCACAAGCGTAAAGCGAATCACCTGCATTCCGTCGACGAAGCTAGCCCGCCCATCGTCGCCTCCGGTTCCGCTGGGCGCCCAACCAACCCTGCTAGGAGTCTGCACCGTTCCACGGCGCAGACTCCTAGAAGGGCGAAGGAAAAGGCATGAAAGGCATCAGGTCCTCACGGTCGACGACACGACGCTCCTTTACCGTGGCTTCCCTCGGTACATCACGCAGCACGGGATTCAGGTATGCGAGCAGGTCGCCGCGGGGTACGACGCTCAGCTCTCCATCGGCTTTGGATCGCCACGTGTCCGACAGGCAGTAGAATTGGGCCTTCCGGAACAAGTGCTTCTGCGCGTCCATGGCTTCCTGGGTCTTCACGAAAACCACGCTATCGTCGGGAACCTCCTGAAAGACAGCCGGTGAATGTGTATTGACGATGACTTGGCGCAACGGATTCTCTGGCCCCGCGGGCTCGGATGCATCGACGGCGATGTCACGCAGAAGTTGCAGGATAGCGGGAATCCGTGCCGGATGGATGCCGTTCTCGGGTTCCTCGAGGCAGAGCACACCCTGAGTCTCCGGATCCATCTCGAGGACGGCCAGGGCCAGGAAGCGCAAGGTGCCATCCGACAGTGCGCGGGCGGGATGACGGGTACCCTCTCCGTCTTGCGCGTACAGGGTCAGCAGTTCTCGCTTTTCGTCTCTGTCGATGCTGATGTCGCGCACGTCGTCGATGAGCTCGCTGAGGCGTATTGCTATCTGGCTGCAGGTGCGAGTCGTGTTCTCCTCCGCCGAGGTGTCGTGGCCATGCAATCCGGCGTGCCGAGCCAGACGGTATAGCGTCGCAGCCAGATGGCTGCCATCGGTTCCCAAGCGCGTGGGTGCGGAGAACTCGTCCGGCCTTCGGAGGGACGATGGCTCGAGTTGCAGCATCCGCCAGGCTTCCATCTCTCGGCGCGCAACCACCACTGTGGGGCTCTCGGCGGCGTTCGCGACCGAGAGCACGGTGCGGGGAAGGTTGGTCGCAGATCGGCGCAACGGGCGTCCGCTGCTGCCGCCGTCCTGGTGCAGCTTGATGACGCGATGGCCGCCGTCTTCTTCGGTGGAGATGAAGAAGGGGACACGACGCTGACCGCGCACCACGGACCGGCGCCAGTCCTTGGCGCGATGGGGAAACAGCAGGTGCTTACCGGCGACGCCCTGGGGGATGTGGACCAGCTCCTCCTTGGTGATTTCCAGAGATCCGGGCGTTGGACTGTCGCCGGTGTCTCGGTACGCCAGTTCCAGTGAATAGCGGAGGAAAGTGATACTGGCCTTGGCTTCCTGTCCCAGGTCGTCGACGGCCCTTGCCGGCACGACCATCTCGGCGGCGAATGACATCCTGCCGGCATGCCGTCCCGCGGCGTGATGAAAGAGACTGCGGACGTCGGCGTTGCGACTGTCCTGGTCGCGCACGGAGGCGGCTGCCTCCATCAGCGTGTGGCCGGCCAGTGCATGCAGAAAGCGGATAGCGTCGAAGAGATTCGATTTGCCGGCGCCATTCGGCCCCACGACGCACGTGAACGGACCGAAGCGTACATCGACGTCGACGAGGTTCTTGAAGCCGGAGACTTGCAATCGGGTCAGCATGGTGCCATTCCCGGTTGGGAGCGAACCGTTCTTGCAGGGCTCGGGCGGGCCGCGCATGCATCGGCGGCGGTCTGGTAGGGGTGGCGGATGCAACGAGGGGAGCCGTGGTGGGTGGCGTTGGGCACGGCATCACCGGCAGGCGGGGCGAATTGTACTACGTATCGTCGGGAGTCGGGAGCGCTGTCAGCGGCGGGTTGGAGAAACGCGTCGGCTCTGCCGGGGGCAGGGGACAGGCTGGAAGGCGGGCCTGGCGCGCAGTGGGAAGCGGGGCGGTTGTGGATGCTGCGGCTGCTCGCGGGAGCGGGAACACGTGAGAACGCGGGTCTCTTGGATCAGGGGAGCAGGTCGGCTACGGGGATCGCCGCCCCCGGCCGTGCCTGCGGCGTTATCGTCTCGCCGGCGCGGCGGATCAGGACGGTGCGGTATCCCGCGTCGGCGGGGTCGCGGTACACCTCGAGACGGGCGTCGGGGAGGGCGAGAATCCAGTACTCCGGGATGCCGTGACTCGCGTAGAGGCGCTGTTTCGCGGTCCGGTCGCGGGGCAGCGAGTCGTCGGACACTTCGACGACCAGCAGCGCGGTGGTGGGGTGCGCGTCGAGATAGTCGACCTCCCGCCCCGGGACCACCGCGACGTCCGGCTCGGGCTCCGAGTCGTCGCCGACGGCCAGGGGGCACTGCATGCGCACCGTGTAGCCGGGGCCGAACGCCCCGCGCAGGATCTCTCCGGCGAGGCCGACGATTGCCGCGTGCCGGCTGCCCTGCGGGTTCATCGCGAGAAGCTGTCCGTGGATGAGCTCGAGGCGATCATCCGGCCCGAACACGCCGGCGTCGACCGCCCGGTCGTAGGCGTCCCGGCTCCAGCGATACGGGGTCTCGGTGATCGTATCGGGCACGGCGGCCTCGGTGGTGACGATTGTACTACCCGGTAGCCGGTCGGCTTGAAGCGGGCGTTTCGGCGCGCCGGCAGGCGCCGCCGCCGTCGAAGGCGGATTCGCTTCGTCGCCGTCGGTGGGCGGGCCGCCGGCGATGGCGAAGGCGATGGTCGTCATCCCCCCCCGGCCGGTCTCGTGCTCCACCCTGTCGGTCAACGGGTCCTCCACGTGACCCGTGTCGATGGTCTGGCGCGCCGCTTCGACCTCCTCGCGCGCCGCTCCCTTGAAGCAGAGCGGACAGGCAGGAAGGTCGTCGCCGCCCATCCGCACCGGAGGGCCGTAAGTGCGGCAGGCGACGGGGCGCCACGCGTAGACCGTGCAGGCCCCGGAGTCGGGGTCGAGGGCGGGGCAGGGGTCCGACGCGAAGGCCTCGTAGAACCGTTCCTCCTCGGCTTCCGTCGCGAAGATGCCCGCCCGGCCGGCGCCGAATGCGGGCGCCTGCCGCGCCACCGCCACCGCCGCCCGCCGGCTGACCGAGGCGGCCCGCTCGGGCTCGGTCTCCGCCAGCGCGCGCAGCCCCTCGCGGAGGCGCCAGGCGTCGAGCTGCGTGATTGCGAACGGGCCGAAGCAGCAAGGCGTGCAACCGGATTGACAGACGAGATGGGTGTCGGCGGCTGCGCGCGCCCGGTCCAGCGCGGCGTCGACGAGGGCGAGCAGCCGGCGGTCTCCGACCCTCAACGGCGCGGTGCGCGCGTCGAGGGTCCCGCCGCGTCCGGTGGCATGTTCCGATGAATCGTCGCGGCCCGGCCCGCCAGCGGCTTCGGGACGCGAGTCGCGAGTCTCGATCATCGGCAACCCAAGGCGCCGCGCCCCGCCCGCCCTCGACGCGACAGCGGGCTCATCGTCCTCCCGTCGCGACTCGCGGCGGCCGGCGGGGAATCGGCCGAAGCCGACGGACGACGTGACAGCGGCTTCATCGACTCTCCGCCGCCACCCGCTCGACCTCGCGCAGCACCCGCAGCAGGTTCCCGCCCCAGAGCTGGGCGATCTCGGCCTCGCTGTAGCCCCGCCGCACCAGCTCGAGGGTGACGTTGAAGGTCTCGCCGGCGTGGTTCCACCCCACGACGCCGCCGCCCCCGTCGAAGTCGGAGCTGATGCCCACGTGGTCGAGGCCGATCAGCTCTACCGCGTAGTCGATGTGGTCGATGAAGGTCCCGACGTCGGCGGCCGGCCACTGCCGGTCGATCTCGGCCATGCGGCGGTCGTACTCGGCGCGGGCCGCCCCGTCGAGGCCGGCCGGGTCCGCGGGGCCGAACCGCGGCAGCCCGACGTCCGCCCGCAGGGCCCGGACGGCGTCGTCGCGGGCCGCGGCGGTGTTGCTGACGAAGGCGCCGAGGGCGACGGCGTGCATGACCCCGCCGTTGTCGCGCAGGGCCAGGAGCTGCTCGTCGTCGAGGTTGCGCGGGTTGTCGGCGAGGGCCCGGGCGCTGGAGTGCGAGGCGATGACCGGCGCCCGCGACAGCCGCACCGTGTCGAGCATCGCCGCCCGCGAGGCGTGCGAGACGTCGAGCATCATGCCCAGCCGGTTCGCCTCGGCCACGACCTCGGCCCCGAAGGCGCTGAGGCCGCCGTGCTCGGCGGGGGCGTCGCCGAGGTTGGGCCGGGGGTTGGCGGAGTCGGCGATGTCGTTGTGGCCGTTGTGGACGAGGCCGAAGTAGCGGGCGCCCAAGTCGTAGTAGGTCTGCATGAGCGACAGGTCGCGCCCGATGACCCAGCCGTTCTCGATGCCGATGGCCGCGACGGACCGGCCGCTCGCGGCGATGCGCTCGAAGTCGTCGGCGGTGTAGGCGATCGCGATGCGATCCGGATACATCTCCTCGGCCATGCGGTGGATGGCCTCGAACTTCGTCATCGCGTCGGTCTTGGCCTGCGCCTCGTTCTCCGGCGTCCGCGCCGTCTGCCCGACGTAGACGACGAAGAAGCCGGCGTCGAGCCCGCCCTCCTCCATCTTCGGCAGGTCGACCTGGCGCCGCCCGCGCACCCCCGGGTCGACCGCCTCGGTGGCGAAGTCGAGGGGAATGTCGTCGTGGGTGTCGATGGTCAGCACCCGCTCGTGGATCGCGCGCGCCCGCGCGACGAGCGCCTCCTCGGTCTCCTGCGCCGGGGCCGCCGCCCAGGCGCCGAGCAGCATCATCACCCCCGCCAGTACCGCGGTGCCGTACCGTGCGCTGCGTCTTCCGTGAACGAACCTTGCCGCGAGCGTGGTCATCGACGCCTCCTCTCCCCGGTCCGGCCCCGCCCTTGTGGGGGCTCGCCGCCCCTGTCTATACTCGGATCAGGGCTCTGACGACAATACCCTGCCGTAATGCCATGCTCTCCTGCCAGCGCTCCGCGTTCACCCTGCCCGACGGCGTGCACTACCTGAACTGCGCGTACATGGCGCCGCTCGCCGCCGCCGTCCGCGCCGCCGGCATCCGGGGCATCGACCGGCGGACGGCCCCGCACCTCATCCGGCCCGAGGCCTTCTTCGACGAGAGCGACCACCTGCGCTGCCTGTTCTCGCGGGTCGTCAACGCCCCCGATCCGAACCGTGTGGCCATCATCCCCTCGGTGTCCTACGGATTGGCCGCCGTCGCCCGCAACGTCCCGGCCTCGCGCGGCGACAACGTCGTCGTCCTCGAGGAGCAGTTTCCCAGCAACGTCTACGTCTGGCGGCGGCTGTGCGCCGAGCGCGGCCTCGAGCTTCGCACCGTCGAGGCGCCGTCGCCGGACACCCGCGGCCGGGCCCTCGAGTGGAACATCCGGCTGCTGTCGAGCATCGACCGCCGCACCGCTCTCGTCTCCGTCCCCCACGTGCACTGGGCCGACGGCACCCTGTTCGACCTCGAGCGGGTCGGCGAGCGCGCCCGCGACTGCGGCGCCCTGCTGGCCGTCGACGGGACCCAGTCGGTGGGGGCGCTGCCGTTCGACGTCCAGCGCATCCGCCCCGACGCCCTCGTCTGCGCCGGCTACAAGTGGCTGCTCGGCCCCTACTCGACGGGGCTCGCCTACTACGGACCCGCCTTCGACCAGGGCACGCCGATCGAGGAGAACTGGATCACCCGCCGCGGCAGCGAGGCGTTCGCCGGGCTCGTGCGCTACCGCGACGAGTACCAGCCCGCGGCCCTCCGCTACGACGTCGGCGAGCGCTCGAACTTCGTGCTCCTGCCCATGCTCGTCGCCGCCCTCGAGCTCGTCCTCGAGTGGACCGTCCCCGCCATCCAGGACTACTGCCGCGCCCTGTCCGAGCCCCTGGCCCGCACTCTGCGCGAGCGCGGGCACCGGGTGGAGGAGCCGCGCTGGTGCGGCGGCCATCTCTTCGGGGTGCGGGTGCGCGACAACGTCGACCGGGAGCGGCTCGCCGAGCGCCTGCACGAGCGGCAGGTCGCGGTGTCGTTCCGCGGCGACGCCATCCGCGTCGCGCCCCACCTCTACAACGATGCCGACGACACCGCCGCCCTCCTCGACGCCGTCGAGTGAAGCGGCGCACGGTTGCCGGGTCCTCCGGCGCGACCCGCGACACCAGCACGTTGGTATCGAGCACCACGCGCGGCGCTGTCATGCACCCCGTCGGGCCCAGGTCACCGCGGCCGCCACGTCGTCTTCAGACAGACCGAGCTCGGCCATCTTCTCGCGCACGGCGTCGGCCCGACCGATGCGTACGGGTGTGAGCACGATCCGGCCGTCCTCTTGCGTGACGTCGAAGTAACGGGCGTTCGGGAAGTCGGAGATCACCGCCTTGGGAAGGGTCAACCGGTTCCTGGAGGTCAGCTTGGCGAGCATCCGGGGTTTCCTGGAGTGAGGATACGAAGCTCCACTATACCCGTCCGCGCATCGAGTCCCGCGCTACGGGACGACGTCGGCGTCCGTGTCTCCGTCGTCGATCGGCGGGCGGAACTCGATGGGGATGCGCCGCGCGAAGTCGCGGAAGTGCCGGTCGGCCTCGGCGTCGCGCCCGAGCCGGTTCGCCACCGCGCCCTGGTAGTAGCTCAGGCCGGCCGTCACGAAGTCCCGTTGCGCGGGGGTCAACAGGGCCAGGTGCGGGTCGCGCGCCGGGGGCGCCGACGCCGCCAGGCGCCGGAGGAAGGCCGCGAGCTCGGCGGAGTCGAACCACCCGGTCGTCCCCGCGCGCTCCTCGCGCTGGGTCACCGGCGCCAGGTACTCGACGAGGGGCCGGTCGTCGGTGTTGACGGGCCCGGGCGGAATCAGCCCCTCGGCCGCCGACAGGTTCCCCGCGTAGAACGGAAGCGTGACCGCGAGCGCGGTGGCGTCGGGCAGCGGCGCCCCGCCGCTCAGGTGCCGCCCGTTGCGTTCGATCACCATCGGGTCGAGCCGGGTCGGCTCCGCCGCCCCGACGAACGCCACGAACGGGGTCGCCGGGCTGAAGGTGCCGCGCCACAGCGTCACCTGCTCGAAGACGGCCAGCATCGTGCGCGCCACCAGGTCGAACTCGCGGCGGGACACCTGGAAGAGCGGCAGCCACTGGACGAAGAGCCCCCCGGCCGTGAGCCGGTCGCGGGCCGCCTCGAAGTGCTCGCGGCTGTAGAGGCTGCCGACGCCGGCCCGCCAGGGGACGAACAGGTCGGCGATGATCGCGTCGTAGCGCTCCGCCGTGCCCAGCAGGTGATTGCGGGCGTCGCAGGCGCGGACCGACGCCCGGGGGTCGGTGAAGAGCCCGCCGCTCGCCCGGTCGAAGTACGTCTCGGCGGCCGCGATCACGTCGGGCGCGATCTCACAGACCAGCAGCCGCTCGACGGGGTGCCTGAGCGCGGTCCCCGCGGTGATGCCCGTGCCCAGGCCGAGCAGGAAGACCCGGCGCGGGTCGGGGTGCGTCATCAGGGGCAGCAGGGCCTGGTTCTGCTCCTGCTCCATGGAGCCCGTCCCGCCCAGCGTGTAGAAGTTGTTCATCTCGATGCGCCGGTTGCCGGCGCGCTCGATGACGGCGACGACGCCGTCGGGGCCCTCCCAGGTGGCGAGCAGCGCCTCGCCGCGCTCCGCGTCGACGTCGACGACGGTCAGGCGCGAGGCGTCGAGCGCGGTGCCGAGCAGGACGAGGGCGCCGATGGTGGCCGCGGCCGGCGCGAGCCGGGCGCGAGGCGTCGGCCAGCCGCGCCACGCGGACGCCAGGGCCAGGACGAGGTAGCCGGCCGCGGCGAGCCGCACGCTGTTCCAGAGTCCGATCGACCCGAGCAGCACGAACCCGGCCGCGAGGGCGCCGACGACGCCGCCCGCCGTGTTGAGGGCGCCGAGGCGTCCGATGACCGCGCCCGGCGCGGCCGGCGACCCTTCCGCGGCGCGCAGCAGGTAGGGGAAGACGGCGCCCAGCAGGGCCGTGGGCACGAACAGCAGCAGCGCCGTGTTGGCGAAGATCGAGACGACGTAGGGGAGCCAGCCGTCGCCCGTGGCGAGGGTGCTGAGCCCGGCCGTCAGGTGGTGAAAGGCGAACGGCGTCGCCGCGACTCCGAGCCCCGACAGCGTCAGGAGCATCCACAGCACCCGCGCCGGCGCCGCCCGTGCGCGGCAGAGGCGGTTCGCGACGGCCGAGCCGGCCGCCAGGGCGGCCAGGAACACCACGAGGACGGTCGAGAAGGTGTAGACCGAGTTCTGCAGGACCTGGGCGAACATCCGCGTCCAGAGCACCTCGAGCCCGAGCGCGAACACCCCGGAGAGGCCGGCGACGGCGGCGAGGAGCCACCGGGAGCCGGTCGCGCCGGCCCCGGCCGGCCGGCGGCCGGCTCCGCGAGGCTCCGGGGCGCCGGTCCCCTTGCCGGCGCCGGTCGGCTGGGACGTCGGGGTTGCCCCCGGTCGCCGGTCCCGCGACCGTCGACCTGCGACCACCGCTGACGGCTCCGTGCGCGTCTACCTGCGACGGGTGCCGTTCGGTTGGCCCGGACGTCCGAGGATCCGGTGCGGCTTCGTGCCCGTCGACCTGCGACAGCCGCCAGGCGAGGCCGGCGACGGCCACGTTGACGGTCATGGCCAGCAGGTACGCCCGGTCGAAGCCGAGCGCGAGCGGCAGCACGAACCCCGCGAGGAACGCGCCGGCGGCCGCGCCGATCGTGTTGACCGCGTACAGCAGCGCGCCGTACCGGCCGAGCTCGTCCGGCCGTCGCACCAGGTGCTGGCCCAGGACCGGCAGCGTGCCGCCCATGAGGGCGGCCGGCGGCAGCAGCACGAGCGTCGCCAGGGCGACCCGGAACGCGTTGAAGGCGGCGGGCCGGTCGGCGAGCGCGTCGTAGAGCGGGCCGTAGAGCTGGAAGTAGACCTCGAGCAGCACGAAGTACAGCGCCGCCGCCGCCGCGATGCCCAGCTCGATCCAGGCATAGGCCCGCAGGGGCGAGCGCAGTCGCGGCGACCAGCGTCCGAACACCGCGCTGCCGACGGCCAGGCCGAGGAAGAAGACGGCGAGCGTCGTGGAGGCCGCGTACGCGGTGCTCCCGAACAGCAGGCTCAGCTCCTTGAGCCAGAGCACCTCGTAGACGAGGCTGGCCGCGCCGGACAGGAAGACGAGGCCGGCGAGCCGGGCGCGGTGCCGGGAACCGTTCGACCGCGGCGGGCGGCGCAGCTTCCGCGTCACACGTCCGTCAGGTACCCCAGCGCCCCGGTGCTGTCGCCGAAGGTCTCCACCGGCAGCCCCAGCTTGTCGAGGACCGCGACGTGCAGGTTGGCGACGGGGGTGTCGGACGGATAGCGCAGGTGGCGCCCGCCCCGGACCCGCCCCGCCGCGCCGCCCGCGAGCAGGGTCGGCAGGTCGAGGTGGAAGTGGAGGTTGCCGTCGCTGATGCCCGAGCCGTAGACGAACAGCGAGTGGTCGAGCAGCGAGCCGTCGCCGTCCGGGGTCGCCTGCATCTTCTCCAGGAAGTACCGAACTGCCGGATGTGGTGGGTGTTGATGCGGGCGAGCATCTCGAGGTTCTCGGGGATGTTCTGGTGGTGCGAGTACCCGTGGTGGCCGCCGGGGACCCCGATCTCGGGGAACGACCGGCCGCTGACCTCCTTGCCGAACATGAACGTGCTGACGCGGGTCAGGTCGGTCTGGTAGGCGAGGAGCAGCAGGTCGAACATCAGCCGGCAGTGCTCCTCGAACGTGTCGGGGATGCCCACCGGCTGCTCGACGACGGGAATCTCGCGGTCGCTCTGCTCCTCGGCCATCTGGATGCGGCGCTCGACGTCGCGCACCGCGTCGAGGTACTGGGCGAGCTTGAGGCGGTCGCCGGCCCCGAGGGCGCGGCGGAGGGCGTCGGCCTCGCCGGTGACGAAGTCGAGGATGCTGCGGTCCTGCCGCAGCCGGGCGAGCCGCGCCTCGACGTCGGTGCTGTCGGTGGCCCCGAACAGGCGCTCGAACACCGCGCGCGGGTTGTTCTCCATCGGCAGCGGGGTGGTCGGGGTGCGCCACGCGATGGTGTTGACGTAGGCGCAGCTGTAGCCCTGGTCGCAGGCCCCGAGCACCTCCACCGAGTCGATGGCGAGCTCGAGCGACGTGAGCTGGGTCTCCTGCCCGAACGCGCGCGCCGCGATCTGGTCCATCGAGGTGCCGGCCTGGATGTCGGGGCCCTCGGTCTTCTTGACGTGCACGCCGGTCAGCCACGTCGACGCGGCGCGGGCGTGGTCGCCGACGCCCTCGCCCTCGCGCGGGATGGCGACCTTGTCGGCGAGGCCGCTCAGCACGTTCACCTGCTCCCTCACCGGGGCGAGGGGCTCGAGGACGGGAGTGAGCTCGAGGGGGCCGGCCGCGCCGGGCGGCGTCCACGCGCGCATCTCCACGCCGTTGGGGACGTAGATCGCGCCGAAGCGGCGCACCGGGTTCGCCGCGGTGTTCCGGGTCGCGGCGAGGGCCGGCACCATGCCGTCGAGGAGCGGCAGCGAGAGCGAGGCGCCGAGGCCGCGGAGCACGGTGCGGCGGGGCAGCGTCTTCTTCGTGATCATCATGGGTCAGGCTCCCTGTCCCGGCGTCGCCTGCGGTTCCGCCGCCCTCCGCGGCGCTGCCGCGCAACCGATCCTACCGCAGTCCGTGCCGTTCTCGGCGCGGACGCCTCGCCCGGCATCGACCGCCCGCCGCTCCGGTGCGTCTGCGCCTCCGTCCAGAGGCGGCATCGGCGCCCGCCGCCCTGGTCCTCCATTGCGCCTGCACGTACGCCGGGAGGCGGCACCGCCCGGCAATCGCCGCTCCGAGCCTCCGGTGCGCCGGCGCCGCCCTCCGAGGCGGCACCGATTCTCGGGGCGGTCCGCCGCTACTGCGCGCCCGCGCCGCCCGTTTCCGGCGCCCGCCGCATCTGGAACGGCACGCTCTCGACGATGCCCTGAATGAGCGAAGACCACCGGTAGCCGCCGGGCCCGGCATCCCGCAGGATGCCGCGCACGGCCGGCGCGTCGTAGTGCTCGAGTCCCCGACCGAGGGCATAGGTCAGCAGCTTCTCGGTGATCGTGGTCGCGAACTCGGTGGCCCACGGCTCGCGCAGCAACGCCTCGCGGAACGCCGCGGGGCCGTCGAAGGGGGCGCCGTCGGGCAGGGTGCCGGAGGCGTCGATGGGCGTGCCCGCGCCGTCCTCGTGCGTGCGCCACCGGCCCACCGCGTCGAAGTTCTCGAGCGCGAACCCCAGCGGGTCGATCTTGGCGTGGCAGGTGGCGCAGGCGGGGCTCGCCCGGTGCTGCGCCATCCGCTCGCGAATCGTCGCCGGGGCCGCCTGCCCGCCCGGCTCGTCGAGCTCGGGGATGTCGGGCGGCGGCGGGGGCGGCGGTGCCCCCAGCAGGTTCTCGAGCAGCCACTTCCCGCGCAGCACCGGCGAGGTGCGGTGGGGATAGGAGGTCACCGTCAGCAGGCTGCCGTGCCCCAGCAGGCCGGCGCGGCGGTCGTCGCGGTACGCCACGCGCCGGAAGTGGCCGCCGTAGACGCCGGGCATGCCGTAGTGACGGGCCAGCCGCTCGTTGACGAACGTGTAGTCGGCCCGCAGCAGGTCGAGCACGCCGCGGTCCTCGCGGATCTGGCTGGCCACGAACAGCTCGGTCTCCTGCCGGAGCGCCTGCCGCAGGTTGTCGTCGAAGTCGGGGAAGCGGCCCGGGTCGGGGGCCGTGCCGCGCAGGTTGCGCAGATAGAGCCACTGGCCCGCGAAGTTCTCGAGCAGCGCCCGCGCGCGGGGGTCGTCGAGCATGCGGCGGACCTGGTTCTCGAGGACGTCCGGCTCGCGCAGGCGCCCGCGCGCCGCGAGGTCGACGAGCTCGTCGTCGGGGATGCTGCTCCACAGGAAGAACGAGAGCCGCGAGGCGAGGTCGAGGTCGCCGAGGCGGTACGGCGCGCCCGGCGCGGCCCCGGCGGGGGCCTCCTCGACCCGGAACAGGAACTTCGGCGAGACGAGCAGCGCCTCGATCGCCCACCGGACGCCGTCCTCGAAGCCGCCGCCTTCCTGCCGCCCCGCCTCGTAGGCGGCGAGCAGCGGGGCGGTGTCGCCGCCGGTCACGGGACGCCGGTAGGCGCGGCGCGCGAGCCCGGCGACGATGCGCTCGGCGCAGGCGGCTTCCTCCGCCGGCGCGTCCGGGTAGCAGGTGAAGACGGCGCGCCGGCTCGGCGTGTCGGCCGGGGTCCGCCCCGCGTACGGCCCGACGACCTCCACGCGCTCCACCGACGGCGCGTTCGGATAGAGGGTGAACGCGAAGCTCGTGATGGGGGGCGGCGGCGGGCGCCCGTCCAGGGGCAGCGACCGCTCCAGCGCCTCGACGAACGAGACCCCGAGCAGCCGCGTGCCGGCCGCGACGGGAACGCGCACTTCGAGCGGCGTCCGCTCGCCGAGGTCGAAGCGCCCGACCCGCTCGCGGTCGAGCCGGACCTCCAGCGTGTGCCCGGCCCGCGCCCGGCCCCGAAGCGCGGCCCGGACGACGTACTCCGCGTCGAGGGGGAAGTGGTGGCGCACCGCGAGCCCCCCCCGCGACCCGAACGGCAGATCCTCGCTCACCCGCCCGTCCTGGGCGAGCAGCGGCGACGTCCGGTAGACGGCGGTGGCGGGGCGCAGCGTCGGGTCGCCCACGGCCTGGCGGCTGATCTTCGCGGCGGCCAGCAGGTAGCGCTCGAGCAGCCCCGGCGAGACGGTGAGGACGTCGCCGATGTTGTCGAAGCCGTACCCCGACTCGTCGGCCGGCAGCAGGGCCTGGGCGTCGACGTCGAGGGCCAGCAGATCGCGGACGGCGTTGGCGTACTCGGTTCGGTTCAGCCGCTGCACCGCGGGCCGGCCGGGATCGGGCGCGGCCTGTGCCGCGCGGTCGAGGGCGGTCTCCAGGTACGCGGCGACGTTGGCGTAGGTCGCGGCGTCGGGGCGCGGCCGTGGGGCCGGCGGCATCGTCGCGGTGCGCAGCTTTCTCAGCACCTTCTCCCAGACCGCGGCGTCGTCCCCGACGTGAGCGGGGTCGACGTCCTGGAGAGAGAGGCCGGCGGTCAGAGTGCGGGCGTTGTGGCACGTGACGCAGTAGCGGTCCAGCACGGCGCGGGCGGAGACGGCCTCGGCCGGTACGCCGGACGGCGGCTGCGCCGCCACGACGCCCTGGCGTTGCACGGCGCCGACACCCACGACCTCGGCCGGTACCCCCGACGGTTGCGCCGCCGCGCCGGCGCCGGCTGCCACCACGGCGAGCGCGGCGATGCCCGCGCTGCCGGCGATCCGTCCTGCGCTGCCCGTCATCCGTCCTCCCGTCACGGCCGCGCCGCGGCCGCCGCCAAGCCAGGGGCGGCGAGGTCCGGCGCTGCCGGCGATCGGTGCTGCGCGGCCCGTCGTCCCTTTCCCGCCATGGCCGCGCCCCCGCCGCCGCGGCGACAACGGGGCCCGGGGCTGCCGGCGATCGGTCCTGCGGCCGCCCGTCGTCCTTATCCCGTCAGGGTCGCGGTCCGGCCGCCGCCGCGGCGACCACGGGGCCCGCGCTGCCGGCGACCGGCCCTGCGGCCGCCCGTCGTCCTTATCCCGTCAGGGTCGCGGTCCGGCCGCCGCCGCGGCGACAACGGGGCCCGCGCTGCCGGCGATCGGTGGCTGCGCTGCCCGTCAGCCGTGCTCACGGCCGCGGCTGGGCCGCCGCTTCGTCCCCGTAGTTCGTCAGCCCGAACGTCAGCTGGATGCCGGCTTCCGGGTCGGCGCCCAGCGCGCGCAGCCGCGCCGCCGCCTCCGCGTGGCGCACGAACGTCGTGCAGCAGATGAGGTGCCCCTCGGCGATGCGCAGCGGCGTCTGCTCGGCCGCGTTCAGCGCGTCGACGTCGGCGCCCCGGCCGACGAGGAACTCGATGACCCGGTTGGCGTTGTGGTACGCCGCCGCGTGGAGGGCGGTCTCGCCGTGCGCGTTGGCCGCGTCGGCGTCGAGGCCGAGCTCGAGCCCTGCTGCGAGGGCCTCGACCGCCTTCTCCTCGGTCCAGTCGTAGTAGGTGATGTCGGTGGCGGCGCGCTTGCCCAGCCCCGCCGCCAGCATCAGGGCGGTGGTGCCGTCGTCGGTCGTCGCCCGCGGGTCGGCGCCGGCCTCGGCGAGCCGCCGCATCATGCCGGCGTCGGCCGACTTGGCGGCGACGAGGAACGGGGTCGACCCAATCTGGGTGAGCCGGCCCGAGCCGGGCGACGTGAAGACGCCGATCTCGAACGCGTTGGTCAGGCGCTGCGGCCGTGCGAGGCGGACGTTCGGGTCGGCCCCCCGCGCGAGCAGCGCTTCGGCCACCGCCGGCTGCCCGGTGGCCGCGGCCAGGTGCAATGCCGTGTAGCCTGCCTCGGCGGGATGCGGGTCGGCCCCCGCCTCCAGCAGCTGGAGCGCGATGCCGGCGTGGCGCTTGGTCAGGGCCAGCATCAGCGCCGTCACCCCGTCGGGACCCGCGTCGTCGGCGTTGGCCCCCGCCGCCAGCAGAATGCCCACCGACTCGGCGTCGCCGGCCAGGATCGCGTAGAGCAGGGGCGTGAACCCGCCCTCGGGCCGCGGCGGGTCCCGGTCGCCGTCGCGGGGCAGCGACGCCGGGTTGACCGCCTCGAATCGGCTCAGCACCCGCGCTTCCCGCACGATCGTCCGCCCCGGGCGGGTCAGCACCGCGGTGCGTGCGGCGACGTCGGCCCCGACCTCGGCGAGCACCGTCACCACGCGGGGGTGCGCCTCGGCCGCCGCCCACATCAGCGCCGTCTGTCCGCCCGCGGCCGCCGCGTCGACGTCGGCGCCGGCCGCGATGAGCCGGCGCACCACCGCGGTGCTGCCGGCGCGGGCGGCCATCATGAGGGCGGTGCCGCCGGCGGGACGGGCGAGGTTCGGGTCGGCCCCCGCTTGCAGAAGCCGCTCGACCATCGGCGCGCTGCCGTTCTCGGCGGCGAGCATCAGCGGGGTCATGCCCAGGTCGTTCGCGGCGTTCGCGTCGGCGCCGGCCTGCAGAAGCGGGTCGGCCATTGCCGCGTCGTCGTGGTGCGCCGCCCAGGCGAGGGCGGTCGCGCCGTCGGCTTGCGGGGCGTCGACCTCGTGTCCGTCGGCGAGCAGGGCGCGGATCGCGTCGACGTCCCGGTGCCGGGCGGCCTCGGCGAGCCGCGCGTCGTCCGGGGCCGTGCCGCCCGCGGCCCGGGCGGAGACGACCGCGAGCGCGGGCGAGACCGCAATGGTGACGACCACGCCGAACGCCAACGCGTGAGGCCGCAAGGACATGGGAATCTCGTGAATGCTACTGCACCACCGGCGCAAGTTCCAGCCGGGGTCTTGAAACGTGAGTCGAGCTTGCGGGATGGCTGCGCCACGCCGCGGTGCGATCGGCCGACAGTGTGCAGGTGGCACCACCCTACGGTGCAGACTCCTGCTCGGCGGGCACGAACTTCTGGACGCGGCGCCCGTCGAGGGTCTCGCCCACGAACAGGTTCCCGCGCGAGTCGACGGCGAGGCTGTGGGGCGACTCGAACTGGCCCGCCCACCGCCCGCGGCGCCCGAACGTCGCCGCCGGCTCCAGAGTGTCGCGGCTCAGCACGTGGACCGCGTGGGCCCCGCCGTCGGCGACGTACACGAGCCGCTGGCCGGGGTCGCGCGAGAACGCGAGGTCCCAGGGCGTCCCGCCGACGGAGCCGTCCCGGAGGGGGGCGGCGACGAGCGCCTCGGTCGCGAACGTGCCGTCCGGCTCGAACACCTGCAGGCGCTGGTTGCCGCGGTCGCAGACGTAGACCCTGCCGTCGGCCGACCGCCCCACGCAGTGCGGCGTGTCGAACTGCCGCGGCAGCGGCCCGTCCCGCGTGAACGGTGGCTGGGGGGCGTCGTCGGGCGGGTCGCCGTAGCCGCCCCAGTGACGGCGGTACTCGCCGGTCTCGGCGTCGAAGACGATGACCCGCCGGTTGGTGTAGCCGTCGCTGACGTAGACCTCGTCGGTCTCGGGATCGACGAAGATGTCGGTGGGCTGGCCGAGGAAGCGGGTGCTGCCGCTGCCCGCGGTGCCGCTGCCGAACTCGCCGAGCTGCAGCAGGAAGTCTCCCTCCGGGGTGAACTTGAGCACGTGGGCGTTGTCGGTGGTGGCGCGGCTGCTCAGGTCGTAGGGGAGCCCGCCGCCGAAGCCGACCCACACGTTGTCGCGGTGATCCACGTGGATGCCGTGGGTCTGCGTTCCCCACGCGTAGCCGTCACCGGGCCCGCCCCAGCCGTGGACGACGTTGCCGTCGGGGTCGAAGGCGATGACCGGCGGCGTCGCCTCGGCCCCTCGCTGGCTGTTCGGCCGGTGGATGATCCACACGTTGTCGCGCGAGTCGGTGGCCACGCCGACGACGTTGCCGAGCAGCCAGTCGTCGGGCAGGGGCCGGGGCCAGTAGGGGTCGACCGCGAACGCGAGGGCGGCAGGCGTCTCCCCGGGGGGCGCGGCCGCGACGCCGGGGGCCTCGTCGTCTTCCGCCCGGTCGCACGCGAGGAGCGGCAGGACGAGCATCGGCAGCACCGGCAGCAGTCGTTGTGGCATGATGCGTCCGCAGTGTACGACACCCGGTTGCCGGCGTGCCGGCAGCCGAACCGGGCATCGCGGGCCGCCGGCGCCGGCAGTCCTTTCCCGCACAGGCCGCCCGCCGGCGGGGAGCCGCCTCCCGCGTCAGGCGCATCCTCTTGCGGAGAACCCGATTCTCGCGGTGGGGGTCGAGGGTGGACGCCACGCCGCGAAGCGGGCGAGCCGGGGGCGGCGACATCCGGGCCGAGTCGTCATCATGCTGACGTCCGACGCGGTCAAGACCCGGGCGCGCGAGCTCGGGTTCGATCTGTGCGGGGTCGCCCCCGTCGGCGCGTTCCCCGAGCTGGCCGCGTTGCGCGACTGGCTCGACCGGGGGTACGCCGGCGACATGGCGTACATGGGCCGCACCGCGGACCGGCGGGCCGATGTCCGGGCGGTGATGCCGTCGGCGCGGTCGGTGGTGGCGCTGGGCACCCTCTACAACACCGATCGGCCCTACTCCACGGAGATCGACGACCCCGGCACGGCCCTGATCTCGCGCTACGCCTGGGGCGACGACTACCACGACGTCCTCGCCGACCGCACCCGGGCCCTGGCCGCGTGGATGACCGGGGCGCACGGAGAGCCCTGCGAGACTCGCGTCTACGTCGACACCGGGCCCGTGCAGGAACGTGTGTATGCGCGCTACGCGGGCCTCGGATGGGTCGGCAAGAACACCTGCCTCATCAATCCCGAGGTCGGGTCCTGGCTCTTCCTCTCCGAGGTGCTGTGCAGCGTGGCCCTCGCGCCGGACGCGCCGGCCCTCGACCAGTGCGGGACGTGCACGCTGTGCCTCGAGGCCTGCCCCACCGCCGCCTTCCCCGAGCCGGGGGTCCTCGATTCGACGCGCTGCCTGTCCTACCTGACGATAGAGGCCAAGGGCGCGATTCCGCCCGCGCGGCGCCCCGACCTCGGCGCTCACGTCTACGGCTGCGACATCTGCCAGGAGGTGTGCCCCTACAACGCGGCGGCCCCGGTCAGTGCAGACCCGGCGTGGCAGGCCCGACCGCTCCTCGACCGGCCCTCCCTGGCGGATCTGTGGTCGCGGTCCGACCCGGGGTTGCGCGACGCCATCCGGAAGGGGCCGATGACGCGGGCCCGGGTGAAGCGGCTGCGGCGGAACGTGGCGGTGGCGATGGGGAACAGCGGCGACGCCGGCGCGCGCGCCGCCCTGGCGCCGGAACGGCACGAGGCGCGGACCGACGCCGACTCCGTCCGCGACCCGCTCGTCGGGGAGCACGTCGAGTGGGCGCGGGCCGAGCTCGAGCGCCGCCGATAGGGGTCGTCCCGCGGGGTTCGACGGTTCCCGCCCGTTCTCCGCGTGCACTATGATTGTCGCGTGACCAAAGGGACGAAAGAGAAGAGCAGGTCTCTGGCGCCGAGGCTGTTGCTCTCGATGCCCCAACTCCACGATCCGAACTTCCGGCGGACGGTGGTACTGCTCTGCGAGCACGGGGAGGAAGGCGCCTTCGGGCTGGTGCTCAACCGGAAGACCGACACCCCCGTATCCTCGGTCGTGCGGCTGACCCCGCCGGTCGAGGTCGACAACGGCCTCCAGCTGTGGATCGGCGGCCCCGTCGAGCCCGAGCGCGGCTGGATCCTGATGGGGCACGAGCCGACCGACGCCGAGTCGGTCGAGGTCTCCGAGGGTCTCTACCTGTCCACGTCCCCCAACCTGTTGCGGCGGATCCTCGAGGAGCGCCCCCCCGACCGCACCCGCCTCCTGACCGGCTACGCCGGCTGGGGGGCAGGCCAGCTCGACGCCGAGCTGTCGGCGTCGGCGTGGCTGATCGCCGACGTGCAGCTCGACCTGATCTTCGAGGTTCAGGCCGCGCAGATGTGGGAGACCGCGATCCGGCGCCTTGGCGCCGATCCCACCCTGTTGCAGATGAGCAGCGGGGTCCACTAGCCCGCGCGGCCGGTGGAGCCACGCCGCTACCGCGCGGGATACCAGTCGCCGTCGCGCACCTCTATCGGCTCTCCCGCGAGGGCGTCCCGCAGGGCCTGGATGGTGCCCGCGATGGCCATCGCGTTGTCGGGGCGGGGCTGCTCGGGGTCGCCGAACCAGCGTGCGGTCGCGTTGTCGTAGTGGATGAGGTAGACGACCGGCGGCCCGAAGGTCTTCACGCACTCCGCCACCGGGATCGGGCGCATGCGGTCGACCGGCAGGTTCATCGGCATGAACGCCACGTCGATGTCCTCGAGGGCCTGTATCTCGGGGACGCACTCGCCCACGCCAGAGAAGAAGAGCCGCTTTCCTCCCAGGGTGACGACGTAGCCGTTGGCCTCGCCCTTCGGGTGCCACGGCTGGCCGGGGGTCATGTCGTAGGCGGGGACGGCCTCCACCGGCACGCCGGCGAACACCCCCCGCTCGCCGTTCGCGAGCACCACGCCGTCGCCGAAACGCGCGTGGGCGGCGGCGGTCAGGACGACGGGGGCCCCGGGCTTGCGGAGCTGCTCGATGGCGGCCGGGTCGAGGTGGTGGGCCGGGTCGTCGGTCACGAGAATCAGGTCGGCGGGCTTCGCGTCGGACAGGTCGCCGGCCGTCCACGGATCGATGTGCACCACCGTGCCGGCGTGCTCGATCTGCACGCTCGAGTGGAGGATGGGGGTGATGACGACGTCGCCGCCCTCGGCCGGGAAGCGGTCCGACGACTGCGCCGACGCGGGAGCGGCCATCAACGCCGCGGTGAACGCCGTGAGCACGGTGAAGCGCATGGTGAACCTGCTTTCGGTCAGTCCTCGCGGCCCGTCCGGCCGGGCCACGGCGATGCGGGGTGGTGGCCTGGAACCGCCGCGGGCGCCGGCATCGCCGGCGAGGTTCGGCGCCGCGGCGTTCGCAACCTTGCGACCGCCATGCTATGGCCGTTGCACGAGCACCGTCAACGTCCGGAGGGTAGCGCACGTCGGCCCGTTCGCCGACCCCGGGCCGCCCGCCCGCGCGTTGACGATTCCACGCTCCACCAGCAACACTAGGCGTCCGCGCCGCGGAACGGCGCGCGTGGAGGGTCGGTTGGGCACCGAGCGGAGCCGGAGGCGACGATTGGCGGGTCAGGCGTCCGCTCGCCGGGGCGTGCCCCCCGACCATGAGCGTGAGGGCGGATGTGTGAACCGCGGGCGAGGGTTGCAGGCCGGCGTTTCGTGGCGAAACCAGGGAAACCCCGCGCGGCCGTCCGGGTAGCGGGGTTCCCGCGAGGAGGGAGGATCGGATGGGATTCGCAGACGTCAACTACCTCGCGGTCGGGCTGGCCGCGTTGCTGTCGTTCGTGCTCGGCATGCTGTGGTACTCGCCCCTGCTGTTCGCGAAGGCCTGGATGGCGGGCCAGGGCTACACCGAGGCGGACCTCGAGCGCATGCAGCGCGGCATGGGGCCGACCTATGCCCTCTCGTTCGTCTGCTGGTTCGTGATGGCGACGATGCTGGCCGTGATCGCCGGCCACTTCGGCGAGGGCGTCGGCCCGACGTTCCACGTCGGCCTGCACCTCTGGCTCGGTTTCTCGGCCACCGTCGGCCTGACCAACAACCGCTTCTCGGACAAGCCGATCAGCTTGTGGGTCATCGACGGCGGTTACCAGGTGGCGTCGATCGGGGTGATGTCGGTGGTGATCGGCCTCTGGCGTTAGCCCGAAGTTTCAGAGCGAACTTCGGGTTGGCTGCCGGTTGTCGCCTTCGGCTCCGCCTGGTGGCCGACCCGACGTTTTCAGGCGTCCGCGACGATCTGCGGCGCAGACTCCAGGTCCGCCAGCTCCCGGCCGCCCGCGCCCGCGTTGGAGCGCGACGGCCGGGCGGCCGGCTTTCAGCGTGCGGAGTTCCGGTAGACGACGCCGCCCTTCATCACGAACCGCACGTCGCGGACGGCGGTGACGTCGTCGAGGGGGTTGCCGGCGACCGCCGCGAGGTCGGCCTCGTAGCCCGGTGCGATCCGCCCGATGGTGTCGGCGAGCCCCAGCGACTCGGCGGCGAGGGAGGTCGCCGAGACGATGGCGTCCATCGGGTCCTGGCCGCCGTCGCGGACGCGGTAGACGAGCTCCTCGGCGTTGCGGCCGTGGGCGCCGGCCACCGCGTCGGTGCCGTAGACCACCTTCACGCCCCCGTGGTCGAGGGTTCGGCGGAACGTCTCGTAGCCGGTGGTCCGGGCCTCCTCCATCAGCGCGAAGCCCTCCTCGGTGTAGTTGCCGCGGCCGATGAAGCGGTCGCGGTGCTCGAAGTAGTTGGCCCACAGCAAGTGGACGTGGGGGTCGAGGTACGTGCCGCGCTCGGCCATGAGCTCGATGACCGCGTCGTCGTAGCGGTTGCCGTGCTCGATGCCGCCGCAGCCCGCCTCGATGGAGGCGGTCAGCCCGTCGGTGCCGTAGGCGTGGACGACGGTGCGCAGCCCCACCGCCTGCGCCTCGGTGCACACCGCGTCGAGCTGCCCGGGGGTCATCACCAGTCCGCCGCCCTCGCGGATGCTCGCCGACGCGAACACCTTGACGACGTCGGCCCCGTCGTCCTTCAGGCGGCGCACGAACGCGCGGATCTCGTCCGGCGACCCCGTGCCGGCCCGGACCGCGCGCAGGGAGGTGAGCACGCGGGGGCCGGGCAGGACCCCACGGGCGATGGCGTCGCGCAGGTCGCGGTCGGCGGGGCTGCCGAGGCTCTGCACGGTGGTGAAGCCGGCCATCAGGGTGGCCCAGGCGTTCTCGGCCGCGTAGAGGATGGCCTGGGTTGGCGTCTCGTCCGGGTCGGGATCGGCGCGCCCGTCGGCGTTGAAGTGCGAGGTCAGGTGCACGTGGGTGTCGATGAGCCCCGGCATCAGGGTCAGACCGGAGAGGTCGTAGGTGACCGGGGCGGCTGCTCCGCCGGCCGCGGACGCTTCGTCGACCGACACGATCTCCGAGCCGGTGACACGCAAGGTGACGTTCTCGCGCACGTTGCCGAGACCGTCGATGAGCCGGCCGGCCCGGATGGTGATGGTGTCCTCCTGCGCGTGGGCGGCGGCTGCCGCCAGCGTCAGGCCGATAGCCGCGAGTGCCGTTCTCATGCCGTCTCCTCCTACCCTTCTACCCGTCGTCGGTCAGGCGATTGGAGCGAAACGCCCGCATCGCGCGGTGCGCTGTCGTGACGCGCCGGTGCTCCTCGAGCCGCGCCAGCTCTTCGCGGCGTTGCCGCGCCGCCTCCCGTTCCCGGCGCAGCCGGCGGAAGCTGTCGAGGCGGGCGGCGCTCAGGCGTCCCGCCTCGACCGCCTGTCGCACCGCGCACCGCGGCTCGCCCTCGTGTTCGCAGTCGCGGAAGCGGCATTCGGCGCCCAGCGTCCGGATGTCGTCGAACGCGTCGTCGAGGGCGTTGGTATCCTCCCACAACTGCAGCTCGCGCATGCCGGGCGTGTCGATGAGCAGGCCCCCGTCGGGCAGCAGTATCAGCTCGCGCTGCGTGGTGGTGTGCCGCCCGCGGCCGTCGCGGCGCCGCACCTCCGCGGTCTTCTGCCGTTCGTGGCCCAGCAAACGGTTGATGATGGTCGACTTGCCGACGCCGGACGAGCCGATGAGGGCGCCAGTCCGCCCCGGCGGAAGGTGCTGCCGCAGGGGCTCGACCCCGCCGGGGCCCAGCGCCCCGATGACGTGCAGGGGGGCCTCGGGGGCCAGGGCCGCGGCGGCGGCGCTCCGGGCGGCGCGGTCGGGGCAGAGGTCGGCCTTGTTGAGCACGAGCACCGGGGCGGCGCCGCTGTTCCGGATGGCCACGAGATATCGCTCGATGCGCCGGAGGTTGAAGTCGCCGTCGAGGCCGCTCACCACGAGCACGGTGTCGATGTTGGCGGCGACGAGCTGCCGGCGGGTCGGCTCGCCGGCCGCCTTGCGCGAGAAGCAGTGGCGGCGGGGCAGCACCGCCTCGATGGTCGCGGTGTCGCCGTTCGCGCCGGGGCGGATGGCGACCCAGTCACCGACCACCGGTCGGGCGTCGGGGCCGGGCGCGCGGTGCCGCAGCCGGCCGGCGACCTCGGCCATCACCTCGCCGTCGGCGGTGCGGAGCTGATAGAGGGCGTTGTGGGCGACGGCGACGCGGGCCGGCCGCAGACCGCCGTCTGCGCACGCCTGGAGAGCGGTCTCGAACCGGTCGTCCCACCCGAGGGTTTCGAGCGTCAGCACATCGATGCGTTTCCCGGCGGCCGGAAACGGTTCCGGCCGTCTCGAATCCCGGGGGCCCGCGTGGGCCCCGCGTCGCGCCTCGGCGGCGTCGTGCCGGCGTCGCCGCCGAGCCCGGCTCCGACCCGACCGCGGGTCCGGAGCCCGTGGAAACGCGGGCTGCGCGCTTCCGGTTTCTCGTGGGCCCGGGCCCCGCGGCGAGCGCTCAGGCCCTCGGGGGTGGAAGCGCGGGCTACTCGCTCCCGGTGTCTCGTGTGACCTGGGTCACGCTGCCGAGGAGGTACTCCAGGACGATTCGGTCGCCCGGCTCCAGGGTCTGATCGACCGCCTCGGGTCCCACCCGCGCCATCAGCACCTGGCCATCGGGATCGTCGGCGTCGTTGAAGAAGACGTCCCACGACACCTGGCCGTGCACGCTGATCGGCTGGATCCTCCGGAGGATGCCGGGACGTGTTCCCTTCAACATGGCCCGATCTTACCTTGGCTCGGCCTTCGAGTGATCCCCGTTCAGGCCCGTTTTGCGGGGGGAATTCCGCCCGCCCCCCCCACCGTCCCCCTGCGGCTCCGCTGGGACGCTGACGGAAGGCCACCCTGCCACGGTGCCGAGCGCAGAGACCCGCAGAAAACGGGCTGCGTCCACATGCAAGCTGGCGGGCTCATGTCGATCGCGGTTCTCGGCGCCCTTCCGACCCTCCGGGAGTCTGCGCCGTTCCACGCCGCAGGCTCCCGGCCGGCGGGACCGCATCGGAGAGCGGCAGGGTCGGATGTCCGGGGTCCGGCGGGGCGTCTTCCTCCGCCGACAGGTTGTGCATGGTCACCCCGAGCAGGCGGACGGGCCGCGTGCGGGCCTCGGTCCGGTCCAGCAGCCTGCGCGCCCGCCCGACGATCTGCTCGGCGTCCCGGGTGGCGGGGTCGGCGCTGTGGCTGCGGGTGACAGTGGTGAAGTCCGAGTAGCGCACCTTGATGGTGACGGTGCGGGCCGCGAGCCCCTTGCGCTCCAGCCACGCCGCCCCGCGCCGCGCCAGCCCGTCGAGCTCGCGGCGGATCTCGTCCGCATCGGTGAGATCGGTCGGGTAGGTGTGCTCCGAGCCGGACGACTTGACGACGCGGTCGGGGCTGACCGGACGGTCGTCCTTCCCCTCGGCGAGCCGACGCAGCCAGTCGATGCGGCTGCCGACCGCGCGCCGGAGCACCTGCGGATCCGCGGTGCGCACGTCGACGAGCTTCACCACGCCCGCTGCCCGGAGGCGCTTCGCGGTGACGGGACCGACGCCCCAGAGCGCGTCGACCGGGAGCTGCCGCAGGAAGGCGTCGACCCGCTCGACGGGGATGACGGTCAGGCCGTCGGGCTTGTCCCAGTCGGAGGCGATCTTCGCGAGGAACTTGTTGGGCGCGGCCCCGGCCGAGACGGTCAGCGCCGTCTCGTCGCGGATCCACCGCTTGAGCCGCCGCGCCACTGTCGTGGCGAGCGGCTCGCCCCAACTGTTGCTCGTCACGTCCAGGTACGCCTCGTCGAGGGAGAGGGGCTCGACGAGGGGGGTGACCGAGCGGTACATGTCGAAGATGCGGTCCGAGATCGACCGATAGCGGGCGAAGTCGGTCGGCACCACGACCAGCTCGGGGCAGAGGCGCACCGCCCGCGCCATCGACATCGCCGAGCGCACCCCGAACTTCCGGGCCTCGTAGCTCGCGGCGGCGACCACCCCGCGCCGGTCCGGCCGCCCGCCGACCGCCACCGGCCGGCCGCGCAGCGACGGGTCGTCGCGCTGCTCCACCGACGCGTAGAACGCATCCATGTCGAGGTGGAGGATGCGGCGCACGGGAGAAGCCACGGCGAAAGTCTATACTTGATCTCTTCATCATGGCCGACGACAAACCGCAGAAGACGGGAAAGCGACCGCTCGCCTCGCCCGGCGCCTGGCAGGAGGCACGGTCTCTCGTGTACGCCCACCGCTACCGGCTCGCGCTCGGGCTGGCGCTGATGCTCGTCAGCCGGGCGGCCGGCCTCGTGCTGCCGTGGATGTCGGGCTACGTGGTCGACGACGTCATCGGCCGGGGCCGGGCCGATCTCCTCGTGCCGCTGGCCCTGCTCGCGGCCGGGGCCACCGTGGTCCAGTCCGGCACCGGGTTCGCGCTGTCGCAGGTGCTGGGGGTGGCGGCGCAGCGCGCCATCACCGAGATGCGCAAGCGGGTGCAGCGGCACGTGACCCGGCTGCCCGTCGGCTACTTCGACGCGACGCAGACCGGCGTTCTCATCTCGCGGGTGATGACCGACGCCGAGGGCATCCGCAACCTCGTGGGCACCGGGCTGACCCAGCTCGCGGGCGGGTTCATGACCGCGACCGTCGGTATCGGGGTGCTGTTCTACCTGAACTGGCGCCTGACCGCTGTCACCCTGTTCATCCTCGTGGTCCTCGGGGCGGCGATGGCGATGGCGTTCTCGCGGCTGCGGCCGCTGTTCCGCGAGCGCGGGAAGATCAACGCCGAGGTGACGGGGCGGCTCGCCGAGACCCTCGGGGGGGTGCGCATCGTCAAGGCCTACAACGTCGAGAAGCGCGAGCAGCGCGTGTTCGCGGGCGGCGTCCATCGTCTGCTGCGGAACGTGGCGAAGACGGTGACCGGGGTGTCGGCCACCACGTCGGCCGCCTCCCTTGCCATCGGCGTCATCGGGGCGCTGATGATCGTCATGGGGGGGCAGGCGATCATCGCCGGCGCGTGGACCGTCGGCGACCTGCTGCGTTACCTGCTGTTCACGGGGGTGGTGGTCGCCCCGGTCATGCAGATCGCGTCCATCGGCACCCAGATCACCGAGGCGTTCGCGGGGCTCGACCGCATTCGCGAGATTCTCGGCACCCCGACCGAGATCGACGAGGACGCGTCGCGCCAGCCGGTGGGGCGGGTTGAAGGCCGCGTCGCCCTCGACCGGGTCACGTTCTCCTACACCGAGGGGGTGCCGGTGCTGAAGGACGTCTCGCTCGAGGCGCCGGCCGGCAGCACCACCGCGCTGGTGGGGTCGAGCGGGTCGGGGAAGAGCACCCTGGTCAGCCTGATCATCGCGTTCAACCGCCCCCAGGCGGGGCGCGTGCTCGTCGACGGGCACGACCTCGCCGGCCTGAGGCTGTCCGAGTACCGCCGGCAGCTCGGGGTGGTGCTGCAGGAGAACTTCCTCTTCGACGGGTCGGTGGCCTCGAACATCAGCTTCGTGCGCCGCCACGCCACGCGGGCCGAGATCGAGGCGGTGAGCCGCATCGCCCACTGCGACGAGTTCATCCGCGGCTTCCCCGACGGCTACGACACCATCGTCGGCGAGCGCGGCATCAAGCTGTCGGGGGGGCAGCGCCAGCGGGTGGCCATCGCCCGCGCGATCCTCGCCGACCCCCGCATCCTCATCCTCGACGAGGCGACGTCGAGCCTCGACAGCGAGAGCGAGGCGATGATCCAGGACGGGCTGCGGGCGCTCAGGCAGGGCCGCACCACGTTCGTCATCGCCCACCGGCTGTCGACCATCCGCAGCGCCGACCAGATTCTCGTGCTCGAGGCCGGCGAGATCGTCGAGCGGGGGACCCACGCCGAGCTGTACGCGGCAGGCGGGCGCTACCGCGAGCTGCACGACACCCAGTACAGCCTCGAGCAGGACCGTTTCATCAACCCCGGCGAGGACTTCACGCCGGAGCCCGAGCTGGTGGGCGCGTCGGGCGGGCACGGTGGTGGCGGGGCGGGGGCCGGGTAGCGTCGCTTCCCTGCGTAATCCTCCCTCCGCCCCGACCGGCCCCGCCGGCGTACGCCGGGGCCCGGGGCGCAGACGTCTGGTCCGGACAGCATCGCCCGCGGTCCGCGGGCCGGATCACCGACCCTCCGGGTGTTCTCGTCGCCCCAGGGGCGCGGCGCCTGTTCCGGAATGTCGCCCGTGGTGCTGCTTGCCGCCCGGGCCGAGCTGCGGGGTCGGCGTTCCGTGGCGCAGACGTGTGGTGGGTTACAGTAGAGCCATGACGAGACGACTGCTTGCCGGGAGCATCGCCTTCCTCGCCGCGCTGGGGCTGGCCGCGGCGGTCCAGACCTCCGGCCGGGCGCAGGGGACGGGGGCGATCCGTGGGGTCGTGACCATGACCGACCCGCCGCCGGCCGCCACCCTCGCGGTGAACGCGGATCAGGCGGTGTGCGGCGACAGCGTGCCCGACGAGGCCATCGTCGCCGACGCGGACGGCCACGTCGCGAACGCCGTCGTGCGCCTGACCGGCGTGCCGTGGCCGGCCGAGCGGCCGTCGGCCCGCATCGACAACGCCGGCTGCCTCTTCGTCCCGCGGGTGCAGATCGCCCCCACCCGCAGCCAGGTGCTGGTGACGAGCCAGGACGACACCCTGCACTCGACCCACACCTACGACGACCGCAACCGCACCGGCTTCAACATCGCCATGCCGTTCCCCGGCCTCGAGGTCAACCGCCCCCTCCGCCGCCCCGGCGTGGTCCGCGTCGAGTGCGACTCGCACGGCTGGATGCGGGCCTGGATCGTCGTCAGCAACGACCGCGGCGCCGTGAGCAGGCTCGACGGCGTCTTCGTGCTCGAGGACGTGCCGGCCGGCGACCACGAGCTGACGATCTGGCACGAGCAGCTCGGCGCGGCGCCCCGCACGGTGACCGTCCGAGCCGGCGAGACCACCGAGGTCGCGATTGTCCTCGAACGGACGTGACGGTTCGGGAGGGCTACGATGACAGCTTTGGTCCCACCCGAACGGCGGGTCGCAGGTTCCCGGCCGGGTCCTATCCGCGCCGCCCTTGCCCTCGGCGGGATCGCCACGGGCGCGTATTTGTTCGGGGGTTGGCGTTGGGGAGTCGTGGGGCTGCTGGCGGCCGCGCTCCTCGTGTGGGCGGCACGTTCCCGGCTCGGTCGGACCTACGTTCCCTCACACGGGGAAACGGACCATCCGGAATTCCGTTGGGGTCTCGTCGCCGCCTTCGTCGCGGCGGGCGCGTATTTGTACGGGGGCTGGCGCTGGGGCTTCGTGGGGCTGTTGGCGGCCGCGCTGCTCGCGTGGAGGAGGCGTGTCCGGCAGGCCGGGTCCTCCCTGTCCCCCGCGGAGAACGGACGAGTCTGATTCGGGCAGCCGACCGCCCTTGAAGGGGGCGACCGGAACACGGAACCGAAGCATGGCCCACCAATACGTCTACACGATGCACCGGCTCGGCAAGGCCTACGGCCCCGGCCAGGAGGTGCTGAAGGACATCTCGCTGGCGTTCCTGCCCGGCGCCAAGATCGGCGTGCTGGGGCTGAACGGGGCGGGCAAGAGCACCCTGCTGCGGATCATGGCGGGGGAGGTGAGCGACTTCAGCGGCACCGCGTTCGTCTCGGAGGGCGTCAGCGTCGGCTACCTGCCGCAGGAGCCGCGGCTCGACCCCGACAAGAACGTCAAGCGCAACGTGGAAGAGGGGGTGGCCGAGCACAAGAGCCTGCTCAAGCGCTACGACGCGGTGACCGCCAGCTTCAACGAGGGCCTGACCGGCGACGAGCTGCAGGACGCGATGGACGAGCAGGGGCGCCTGCAGGACGAGATCGAGGCGGCCGGGGCGTGGGACCTCGACTCGCGAGTCGAGCAGGCGATGGACGCGTTGCGCCTGCCGCCGCCGCGGAGCGCCGTCACCCACCTGTCGGGGGGCGAGCGGCGCCGCGTCGCGCTGTGCCGGCTGATGCTGCAGGCCCCCGACCTGCTGCTCCTCGACGAGCCCACGAACCACCTCGACGCCGAGACCGTGGGGTGGCTCGAGCGGCACCTGCAGCAGTACAAGGGCACGGTGGTGGCGATCACCCACGACCGCTACTTCCTCGACAACGCCGCCGGGTGGATTCTCGAGCTCGACCGTGGCGCCGGCATCCCGTGGGAGGGCAACTACTCGTCGTGGCTCGAGCAGAAGCAGCGCCGGCTCGACGTCGAGCAGAAGCAGGAGACGCGGCGCCGGCGCACGCTGGCCCGCGAGCTCGAGTGGATCCGCATGTCGCCGCGCGCCCGGCAGGCGAAGGGCAAGGCGCGGCTGAACGCCTACGAGGATCTGCTGAACCAGGACGCGGCGGAGCGCATCGAGTCGGCCCAGATCTACATCCCTCCCGGCCCCCGGCTCGGGGACGTGGTGGTCGAGGCGCGGAACCTGCGCAAGAGCTACGGCGACACCTGCCTCATCCAGGACCTGACGTTCACCCTGCCCCCGGCCGGCATCGTCGGCGTGATCGGGGCCAACGGGGCCGGCAAGACCACGCTGTTCCGGATGATCACCGGCGAGGAGGCCCCCGACGCCGGCACCCTGACCCTGGGCGAGACCGTCGAGCTCGGCTACGTGGACCAGAGCCGCGAGCTCGACCCCGAGAAGACCGTCTGGGAGACCGTCTCGGACGGCGACGACGAGATCCGGCTCGGGTCGCGGCGGGTGGCCTCGCGCGCGTACTGCTCGTGGTTCAACTTCAGGGGCCGCGACCAGCAGCGGACGGTCGGCACCCTCTCGGGGGGCGAGCGCAACCGCGTTCACCTCGCCCGGCTCCTGCGCGGCGGCGCCAACCTGCTGCTGCTCGACGAGCCCACCAACGACCTCGACGTCGACACGCTTCGCGCCCTCGAGGACGCCCTCGTCGCGTTCGCCGGCTGCGTGGCCGTCATCAGCCACGATCGGTGGTTCCTCGACCGCATCGCCACCCACATCCTCGCCTTCGAGGGCGACAGCCAGGTCGTCTGGTTCCAGGGCAACTACCAGGACTACGAGGCCGACCGCCGCCGTCGCCTCGGCTCGGCCGCCGACCGGCCCCACCGCATCAAGTACCGCCGCCTCGTGCGGGCGTGAGTCGTATCGGGTGCACGCCGGTCGAATTGCCGCCGCGGGGCTCGACGGTCGGTGGAGTGTGGATCCGGCGAGGCCGGCCGCACCGCATCAAGTACCGCCGCCTCGCACGGACGTGAGCCGCATCGGGTGCACGCCGGTCGAATTGCCGCCGCGAGGCTCGATGGTCGGCGGGGTGTGGAGCCGGCCGAGGCGGATCGTTTCGGGGGCAGGTCGAAGTGCGGTTCCCCAGGCTCCCGACCCGGGTGGCGAGCGCGTCGAATCCCGACCAGAAGACGGGCCATGGTGGAATGGTCATGACCAGAATGCGACGGGGTTGAAAATGGTCGGGCTCGGAGACGCCGCGTGCATCCACGACGCAGTGCCCGCCGAGCAGGCCCCGGGGGGGGCTGTGTGTCACCGCAGCGCGCTGAAGACCGCGCGCCCGTCCACCACGTGCATGTCGGCGGCCGTTGACGTTGCGCCGGTCGTTCGGGGCGCGAACGTCGCGCGGACGACCTCCAGGTCGCCGATGCCGGGCACCAGCGGCGGACCCGCGGGAGGCCGAAGGGCCTCCGGCGCCGCCGGTCTCGATCGCCACTTGACCTCGCCGACGAGCAGCCGGCGGCCGTCCACCGAGCGCGCCACCACGTCGTACTCCGGCTCGTGGCCGCGCCAGTAGCGTTGCGCCGGCTCCCACGGGCCGAGCGCGGCGAGGGTGCAGTCGGTTCGGTGCAGGAACGGGACGGCCATGCGGCACAGCTCTTCCCACGCAAGGGCTTCGAGCCGCGGGCGGTGGCGGCGCCAGTACTCGAGCCGCGTCTCGGGGGGCGCCTGCGCCAGCGCGGTCTGGTGGGGCGCCACGACCCGGAACCACAGGCGCAGGAACGGATCGTCGATCTGGTAGAGGCTGCGCTTCGCGGAGCGGGGGTCGCTGCCGAAGGGCGTCTCCCGGCGCACGAGGCCCATCTCGCCGAGGGCGGCCAGGGGCCGGGCGAGGCTCGGGGCGGGTCGGCCGAGGCGGCCGGCGATCTCGCTGACGCGGTGGGCGCCGGCGCCGATGACGTCGAGCAGGGGGCGGAGGGCGGTGGCCGGCGGCACTTCCTCCATCAGCAGCCGGTCGGGCTCCAGGTGCAGCGGACCGGCGGGGTCGAGCACGAGCGTGTCGACCGCCCGGTCCGCGTCGCGGCCGAACCGTTCGGCGAGCTCCCAGTAGCGCGGCATGCCGCCCCAGAGGGCGTGGAGGGCGACGAGGTCGCGGGGGTCGGCGCCGGGGGCGAGCTCGGCGAGGTGTCCCGGCTTCAGGGGGCGCACCGCGAACGCCTCGCGGGCGCGGCCGTAGAGCGGGGCGGCTGCGTCGAGCACCGCGCCGTGCATCATGCGCTGGCTCGATCCGCTCACCACGACCGTGGGCCGCCCCGGCGCGCCGTCGATCCAGGTCTGAAGGACGCCGGTCAGCGTCGGGTCTGCGGCGATGAGGTACGGCAGCTCGTCGAGCACGAACGGACCGGGCCAGGCACTCCCGCCGGCCTCGGCGGCGAGCCGCAACAGGAACGAGCGCCAGTCCGGGTACTCGACGTCGTCGAATCCGGGGAACCGCCGGGCCACCGCCGCGGCGAGGTAGCGCCGCTGCACGGCGGGCACGGATCGGTCGGCGGCCGCGTACAGGCCGTCGTGGCGCCGCGACCACTCGATGAGCAGCCGCGTCTTGCCGACCCGGCGCCGCCCCCAGATGACGGCGAAGGCACCCGGATCCTCCAGCACGCCGTCGAGGCGGCGCATCTCCTCGCCGCGGTCCAGAAAACGCACGCCTTTATTATGCACGCCGGCATTATGTCTACATGCATAAAATCAAGCTCCGCGGGCGCGCGTGGGGACCGGGTTCAGGCGCGGGTGCGCACCAGGTGCAGCGCGATGGCGGCGACGAAGCAGGCGGCGCCGACGAGGTCGGTGGCGGTGGTGGCGTAGAAGAGCAGCAGGCCGCCGGCGACGGCGAGCGTGCGCTCGGCCGTGGTCGCCGCCTGCCGCAGCCAGCCGCCGAGGCCCATGGCGAGGGCGAGGATGCCCACCGCCGCGGTGAGGACGGTGCGGGCGATGTCGGCCAGCGGGGCCTGCAGCAGGACGCCGAGCCCCTCGGGGCTCAGGGTGAACGCGAACGGGACGAGGAACGCGGGCAGGGTGTACTTCCAGGTCAGCATCATCGTCTTGAACGGGTTGCCGCCGGTGATGGCGGCGGCCGCGAAGGGCGACAGCGCCGTCGGCGGGCTGACCTCGGAGAGCACCGCGTAGTAGAAGATGAACATGTGGGCGGCGACGTCGGGCACCCCGACGAGGGTCAGGGCCGGCGCGATCATCACCGCCGCGATGATGTAGGAGGCGGTCACCGGGACCGCGAGGCCCAGCATCCACACCGCCACCGCCGCGTAGACCACCGTGAAGAACAGGTTGCCCCCGGCGAGGTCGACGATGATGCTCGAGATCTTCAGCCCGAGGCCGGTCAGGGTCACCACGCCGACGATGATGCCCGCCGTCGCGGTGGTGGCGGCGACCGCGAGCACCGCCCGGCCCCCGGTCTCGAGCGCGGTGACGAGACGCGACGGCCGCAGCGCCGTCTTGCGGCGCAACTCGCGCACCGCGCGGTCGGAATCGACCCCGAGAAAATCGAGGGCGTGCTGCATGAAGCTCAGCACGATGGCGATCATCGTGGCCAGGAACACCGCCCGGAACGGGGTCATGCCCGACACCAGGAACACCACGATGGCGATGAGGGGCAGGAACTGGTAGCCCGACCGCCGGGTCAGGGCCCCTACCGACGGCACGTCCACGTCGACCGCCTTCGTGCCCAGGCGCCTCGCGTCGGCCTCGATCATCAGCACGATCGACAGGTAGTAGAGCACCGCGGGCACGATGGCCATCGCGATGACCTGCAGGTAGGTGATCTGCAGGAACTCGGCGATGAGGAACGCCGCCGCTCCCATCGTCGGGGGGGCGAGGATGGCGCCGATGCCGCTCGCCGACAGGATGCCGCCGCCGATCTCGGGCGAGAACCCGGCCCGCCGCAGCATCGGCCACGCCACCGCGCCCAGGGTGACGGTGGTGGCGACGCCGCTGCCCGAGACGGTGCCGAGCAGGAAGCCCGACATGGTGACGGTGCGCCCCGGCCCCGCCCCGCTCGACGAGCGGCCGAACGCGGACATGGTCCAGGTGATGAAGAACTGGCCGGCCCCCGAGTGCTGCAGCATCGCCCCGAAGATGGTGAACAGCACGATGTAGCTGGAGGCGACGTTCAGGGGCACCCCGAAGATGCCCTCCAGGGTCATGTAGAGGGTGCCCACCAGCCGCTCGATCGAGTACCCGCGGTGGGCGAAGATCTCCATCCCCATGAGCTCGAGCAGGGGGCCGTAGTAGCCGTACAGCAGGAACGCGATGGCGGTGGCGGGGAGAATCCAGCCCACCGTGCGCCGCGTCGCCTCGAGCACCAGCAGCGTGGTGATCGTGCCGAACAGGATGTCGGGCCCGCTGGGGGTCGCGGCCCGGTAGACGAACTGGTCGAAGTCGAAGATGGGCCAAGCCAGCACGATGACGGACACCGCGGCGAGGCCCCAGTCGACCGCGGCCACCCGGCCCCGCCACGCGGGAACGGCGGGGTAGAGCACGAACGTGAGGACCAGGGTGATCAGCAGGAAGCTGACCCGGTAGATCTGCGGCTGGACGATGCCGACGACCCAGTACAGCGCGTAGAGCGAGAGGCCCGCGGCGAGCACCGTCACCAGGCGGGCCGGGAGGCCGCTCAACTGCCGGGTCGGGACCTCGGCGTCGGGGTCGTCGCGCAGGGCGGCCGGCGGAGCGGCTGGATCGGCCAGGGGATCTCCCGGGTTCGAGTCGTCGACGACGCTCCCGCGATGCACGGTCCGCGCCGTGACCACGGGGGCGACGGGCAAGCGTACTCGCTAATGCTGTCGCTGAAAAGGGGTGCGGCCGGCTTCGCTTGAGCGTCACGCGGTGTCGGCCGGGGGCTCCGCAGTCCGGCCGACGCCTGTCCGGCCGGCCTGCGAAGAGGTGTTCCCTCGTCGCAGGCTCCCTGGATCCTGCCGCGGAAGGCGACCGAAGGGCCCGCGCGGTTCGCGAACCCCAATCTTCACGGCGCTACCGTTTCCGAAGGCTGGCCGCCATCGCCGGCCGGGGGCGCACGCCTCTACGATCCGGGCCAGGCCCCCTGCTCCTCGTAGTACCGGACGGCGCCCGCGTGGAACGGGACCGTCGACCCCGTCACCGCGCTCTCCACCGACAGCTTCTCGGCCTCGGGGTGGATGGCAGCCAGCTCGTTCTGGTAGTCGAACAGCGCCTTCGTGATGCGGTAGGCGAGGTCGTCGGACATCTCCGCGTGCACCACCAGCACGTTGGCCACGCCGACGGCCTCGACGTCACCGCTCATGCCGGGATAGGTGGTGCTGGGAATGGTGACGCCGTGGTACACCGTGTCGCCGTAGTTCTCGTGGAGGAACGGCAGGGTGTCGGTGTTGGGCACCAGCTTGACGGTCCGGCCGGGGGTCGACGCCAGGTCCAGGACGGACCCCGTCGGGATGCCGCCGCTCCAGAAGAACGCGTCGATCTTGTCGTCCTTGAGGGCGTCGACCGACTGCGCGGCCCCGAGGCTCTGCTTCCGGATGTCGGCGTCGGGGTCGAGGCCGACCGCCTCGAGCACGCGCAGGGCGGTGATCTCGGTGCCGCTGCCCGGCGCCCCCGTCGACACGATGCGGTCGCGGAGGTCGGCGACGGTCTCGATGCCCTTGCCCTCGAGGGTCACGAGCTGGTTCAGGTTGTCGTAGAGCACCGCGAGGGCCCGCGCCGGCACCGTGCCGAAGTCGGCGAACGCGCCGCGCCCCTGCGCCGCGTCGTCGAGCGAGTCGGCGAGGACGAAAGCGAGGTCGGCGCCGCGGTTCGAGATGAACTTCAGGTTGTCGACGGTCCCCGCGGTGACCTCTGCGGTGGCCTCCACCCCTTCGAGGTGGTCGCTGATGACCTTGGCGACGCCGCCGCCATAGGGGTAGTAGACG
The DNA here is from genome assembly GCA_965207675.1 of Vicinamibacterales bacterium. Classification (GTDB taxonomy): domain Bacteria; phylum Acidobacteriota; class Vicinamibacteria; order Vicinamibacterales; family UBA8438; genus JAJEEA01. The sequence goes on along the minus strand of CBDBMY010000006.1, from coordinate 309,411 downwards.
CCCCCGGTGCCGCCGGTGGCGACCGACAGCCGTTCGGTGAGGCCCCCGCCCTGCGGGCTGCAGGCGACCATCGCGACGCCGGCGGCCACGGCCAGCGCGGCGAGCGCGCGCGATGCGGATCGGGACACGGTCGTCGAGCGGTTCTTCATCACAGTGACTCCCCTGGCCCGCCCATCGTCGCCTTCGGCTCCGCTGGGCGCCCAGCCAACCCTCCAGGTGTCTGCCCCGTCCTGCGGGCGGACTCCCGGCCCGGAAACTCGTCGCCGAACGCGACCGCAAGGTCGCGCCGCGGCCGCCGGTTGCCGCCCGACCAACCCTCCGGACGTCCGCGGCGTTCCACGGTGCAGACTCCAGGCTGCCGGAACGGCGAGCCCCTATTCTAGCAGCCGGCGGCAGTGCGCCTTGAGACGACCGCGGCGTGACGCCGGTTCAGCCCGGTTGAAAATATCTCCCAAGCGGGTTATTCTCGACGCATGGCAGCCTTCGACGTGGTGGCGGGAGTCGCGGCCGTGATCGGGGCGTGCGCGGGTCTGGTCGCGGCCATCGGCGTGCTGGTGGTCAACGGCAAGGTGGACAGGCTCACCGGTCGCGTGGACGAGCTCAGCCGCGCCTTCAACAGTCACGTGAACGCCGGGCACTGAACCCTCCTTCGATTATCATCTCGCTCATGGTCCACCGGAGGACGCCCTCGCGGTGGCGCGGTGTCCGTGGTCGCCGGCGCAAGCCGTGGCGCGTCAGGTCCACGCGCCGGGGCCGGCGAGATCGCCCATGAGTTCCGTGTTCCGTTCGCGCGTTGCGTGTCGGGTGCTCGCCGCGGCGGTGCTGGCCGCCGCCTGCGCCTCCCCGTCCGCGGCCGGCCAGGCCGACTCCGGCCTGCGTTTCGCGGTCACCCTCGACCCGTCGCTGCCCGCCCAGCCGCCGGGGCGGCTGCTCGTGGTCCTGGTTCCCGGCGGCCGGCCGGCGGCGGAGCCGCGGCTCCTCATCGGCCGGGCCGGGTCCCGCGCCGTGCCCACCCTCGGGGTCGACGCCCCCGCGCTCGAGCCGGGAGACCGGGTGAGGGTCGGGCCTTCCGCGGCCGCGTTTCCCCTCGAGACCCTGCGGGACCTGCCGGCCGGCGAGTACCGCGTGCAGGCGGTGCTGGCGACCAATCCCGACATCCGCCGCACCGGCGCGCCGGGCAACCTCTACGGCGACGTCCGGCGGGTCGACCTCGACCCGAAGCGGCCCACCACGGTCCGTCTTCGGCTGACGCAACGCATCCCCGACGAGCGACTGCCCGACGACATCGAGCTCCTGCGCTTCGTGAGCATTCGCTCCGAGCGCCTGTCCGCGTTCCACGGTCGCCCCATCTTCCTGAGGGCCGGCGTGATCCTGCCCCCGGGGCACGACGACGACCCCGGGCGGCGCTATCCGCTGCGGGTCCGCATCGGCGGCTACGGAGCGCGGTACACCGGCGTGCAGCGCATGATGCGCCCCGGGGCGCGGTTCAGGACGGCGTGGCTCGACCCCGACGCCCCGCGCTTCGTGCTCCTGCACCTCGACGGGGCGGGGCCCTGGGGAGACCCCTACCAGGTCAACTCGGCCAACAACGGCCCCTGGGGCGACGCCGTCACCGAGGAGCTGATCCCCCATGTGGAGGAGCGGTTCCGGGCGGGCGGATCGCCGGGCGCCCGCGTCCTCGACGGCGGGTCGACGGGCGGCTGGGTGGCCCTCGCCCTGCAGATCTTCCATCCCGACTTCTTCGGCGGCGCCTGGGCCTCGTGCCCCGACAGCGTCGACTTCCGCGCCTTCCAGCTCGTCGACGTCTACCGGGGCGGCAACGCCTACGTGAACGGCGAGGGGCGCGAGCGGCCCAGCGCCCGGAACCTCGACGGAAGCACCCGGTTCACCATGCGCCACGAGCTGCGGATGGAGAACGTGCTCGGGGCCGGCGACGACTGGAGCCGTTCGGGCGGCCAGTGGGGGGCGTGGAACGCGGTCTACGGCCCGCGCGGCGCCGATGGCCTTCCCGTCCCCCTCTGGGACCCCGTCTCGGGCGACATCGACACCGAGGTGGCTGCCCACTGGGAGCGCTACGACCTGCGCCTCGTGCTCGAGCGGGGCTGGGACGCGCTGGCCCCGAAGCTGCGGGGCCGGCTGAACATCTGGGTCGGCGACATGGACGACTACTACCTCGAGGGCGCGGTGCGCCGGCTCGACGCCTTCCTGCGGGACCGGCCGTCCATCGAGGCTCGCATCGTCTACGGCCCGGGCCGCGGCCACTGCTGGACCGGCATCTCCCCGGCCGAGATGATGCGCGAGATGGCCGCCCAGGTCGAGGGCGCCGGAGGACGGTGACGGTGCCGGCAGCCCTCGCGCGCTCGGTCGTCCAACTCGCGCTCTTGCTGGAGCCGTCCCGGCCACCGAAGCGGCCGCCGCCGCCCCGGCGGTCCGACGCCATCACCGCCGACTTCTCCGGCGCCGCCTGCCCCGTCGGGAGCCGCGTCCGGTTCCGGTGGCGCGGACAGGCGATCGAAGGCGCGGTCGCCGAGCTGCAGCGTGCCCGCGCCGTCGTGGCGGCCGGCGACGACGCCCTGTGGAAGGTGCCCTACCGCCTCCTCGACGTCGTCGAACGGGTCCCCGAGCGCGAGTGCACGCTGGCCGACGTCGAGGAGCTGGCCGTCGACCTCCTCGCCCGCCACAAGGCCGGCAGCGGGTTGCACGCGGACTGGGGCTTCGGCTTCGACCTGTCCACGGCGCGCGCGGGCGTCTGCCGCTACGACGACAGGCGCATCGACTTGTCGGTGAGCTACTGCCTGCGGGCGACCCGGGCCGAGATCACGGACACCCTGCTGCACGAGATCGCCCACGCCATCGCCGGCCACCGGCACCATCACGACGCCGTCTGGAAGGCGGTGGCGCGGGCCATCGGCTCCACCGCCGAGCGCTGCCACGACGTCGACCACACCCCGGCCCGCTGGCTGGGCGAGTGCGGCTGCGGAAAGCAGTGGCGGCGCCAGCGCCTGAGCCGCCGCCTGCGGCGGGGCGCGCGGTGCCGGAAGTGCGGCGGGGAGATCGCCTGGCGGCTGAACACCGGCGGGGAGGCCCCAGCGTCAGCCGCGACCGGCTCTTTCTCCGGGCCCTGAGAGCGTGTGGGGCGGGTGCCCGGGAGAACGCGAGCGATGAGCAGGAGCCATCCGTTGCGATCCACGCCCCAGCCGAAGGCGTCCGTGCATGTTCTGCAGGGGTGGGAAGGCTACGTCGTCACCGGAGGACCATGAGTTCGAGGCACATCGGGCGGGCGCGCATCGCCTGGGCGGTGGCGACGCTCGTGGTCGTGCAGTCGATCGTGTGCGGCGTGGCCGTCCTGCCGGTCCTGGCCCTGTGGGCGCCGCTCTTCGCCTGGGCCGCGGTCGACCCCGCCGCGCGGGTGGTGGCGGTGAGCTTCGCGGTCATCCCGTCGTACGTGCTTTTCGCGCTCGTGCTGATGTTCGCGTCGGCGATGGCCACCCGGGTGACGGGCTGGCGGACGCGGCCGGACGCGGCCATCCGGCTGGCCGATCTGGACTGGCCGCTGCTCGACTGGGTGCGCTACATGGTCGCCATCCACGTCGTGCGCCTGTTCGCGGGCACGCTGTTCCGGGGGACGCCCATCTGGAGCGCCTACCTGCGCCTGAACGGCGCCCGGGTCGGGCGCCGGGTGTACGTGAACAGCCTGGGGGTGAGCGACCACAACCTGCTGGAGTTCGGCGACGACGTGGTGATCGGCGGCGACGTCCACCTGTCGGGGCACACCGTCGAGGGCGGCTTCGTGAAGACGGCCCGGGTGCGTCTTGGCGACCGCGTCACCGTCGGGCTCGGCACCGCGGTGGGCATCGGCGTGACGGTGGGCTCCGACGTGCAGATCGGCGCGATGAGCCTCGTGCCGAAGAACGTCGCCCTCGCCGGCGGCCGCGTGTACGTCGGCGTGCCGGCGCGGCCCCTCGGTTCGGGGGCGGCCGATCGGCGGGGGTCGTCGAGCGCCCCTCGACCAGAGGGGGCGGATGTCGATTCTCCCGCGGTGGAGGCGAGGGAGGGGCAGGCCGACGCGGGGGAGGTCTCGTGATCGCACGGTTCAGCGTCGAGTCGATCGCCCCCTGTGGCACAGGGCTCCGATGAACGACTCGCGGACGGACACGGGAGACGTTTCGTGACCGCACCGTTCAGCATCGAGCCGATCATGCCCGGCGACGTCGGGGGCCTCCAGGCCGCGGTCGAGGCGGTGGCGCGCGAGCGCCGCTACCTGGCGGCCGTGAGAGGCTTCGGCGTCGACGGGACCCGGGCGTTCGTCGACGGCCTCGCGCGCGGTGGCGGGGTGCAGCTCGTGGTGCGGTCGGCGGGCCGGGTGGTCGGCTGGTGCGACGTGCAGCGACACGCCTTCGAGGGGTTCCGGCACGGCGGGGTGCTGGGCATCGGCCTGCTGCCGGAGTGGCGGGCGCAGGGGGTGGGCGCGGTCCTGCTCGCGCGCACCCTCGAGGCGGCGGAGGCGGCGGGCATGACGCGGGTCGAGCTCGAGGTCTTCGCGTCGAACGAGCGCGCGATCCGCCTGTTCGAGGGGGCGGGCTTCGCGCGCGAGGGCGTCAAGCGGTGTGCGCGTCTTCTCGACGGACGGGCGGACGACGTCGTGTGCATGGCCCGGCTGGCCTAGCCGCCTAGCCCTGCCCTTGCCCCGGATCTCGCCGGCTGGACTTCGTAAATGCGTGCAAGGTCATCCGAATTCGTCCCGCAGTTCGAACGCGAAGGTCATGGCGACGAGCTGGGTGTAGCCATGCCACAGGAGCTGCGCGCCGGGCGGGTCGCGCTTGCGCCCGAGCCAGCCGCCGAGGCGGGCCACCAGACCGACGGCTTCACCAAGGGGCGTCGGCGCCGGCAGGTTGCGGGAGCGGGCGAAGACCGCGAGCACGCGCAACTCGCTGTCGGAAAACAGCAAGTCCGGCGGCAGGTCGGGGGTCTCGCGCCCGAGCTGGACCATCAACTGGATTCGCCACCCCACGACCATCTTGATGGCGATGGCCCGCTCGAGACGCTCCGCCGTGTGGTGCTGCAACTCCTCCACCTTGCAGCCGGACTTGAGGACCCGGAAGTACTCTTCGATGCGCCAGCGCAGGGCGTACCAGCTCAGAATACGCATCGCGTCATCGACGCTGGTCACCCGCAGCGTGGTCAACAGGAACCACTCCAGCGGCTTGACCGCGGGCGGCGGGTGTTCCTCGCGCGCATGGACGATGAACAGCGCCACCGGCTCGGCGCCGGGGCACGGCAGCGTCACCGGCTGGTAGCGCAGGGTCAACTCGGCGTCGCGCTTGGCCCGGCCGGCCTTGGCGGGCTGTTTGCTGGCCTTCACCCGCGCGCTCAGCCGTCCCACCTCGACTGTGGCGGCGCCGCGGGCCGGCGCGTTGCGCACCTCGTCGAACAGACGGCGCGAGACCACGTGCCCGTCGGCCGTCTTCTCCCGGCCGAGGACGCGGTCGACCTTCGCCCGCACCAGCAGGTCGACCTGCGGGGCGTGCGCCCGGCGCTCGACGAACAGGTCGAGGAAGTCGGCCTCGCGGTCCATCGTGCACACGACCCGGGTCTCCTCACCCAACCGCCCGGCCGCCTCCGCGCAGTCGCGCAGCCCCTCCACCCAACGGAACGACTTCCGCTCCTTGCGCGGCTTCGGCCGGCCTTTCTCCTCCGGAGCCGGGGGCTCGGGCGCGTCGAACGCGGCGCGCAGGACGCCCAAAGCCACCCCGTCCGTATTGACCGCCAAGGTCGTCTGCAGGTCCAGGCCGCGCGCCACGGCGCCGGTCTGATTCGAGCCGATGACCCCCAGCCCCTCGGTCCCGCTCCGCCGGGTGAAGTTCAGGCGGGTGCCGTCCTGGATGCACAGCACCGTGTCATGCGCCCGCATCCGCCGCAGCGTGCGCTCGCGATGGGGGGCGAGAATGTTCTCGACCGTCACCGCGCTCTCGGCGGGCTGGTCGATCAGCCGGTAATGTCCCTTCACCGATGCTCTCGTACCGTTCGCGGCCCCGGGCATGGCGCGCTGCGGGGACTCGCCCAGCAGATGGGCGCTCAGCACCAGGCGCGCGCTCAGCCGCGCGTCCCCCAGCCGCGCCCCGCCGAACTCGTGGTCCGCCCAGGATGCCGCGTCGAGCCCGTCGCCGACCTCGAGCGACGCCACGCCCGGCGCGGGCGCCTGGAGGGTGTCGCGCCACGCCGGCTCCAACACATACAGATACACGCCCTTGCGCGTTTCCGATGCCGCGTGCGTCCGGTCCTGGCGCCCGCGCCCGCAGGTCGCACCCACGCGGACCCAGTTCGCCGCCCGAAGGCTCGCCCCCGTCTGTGCGGTCTCGTCGACGAACGTCTCCAGCAGCCAGGGCCGATAGCCGTAGAGGCGCTCGCAGTCGTCACCGACCGCCCGGGCGGCCCGGCCCAACACGTGAGAGGCCAGATTGCGGCACGCGACGCCGGGGCGCACCAGCAACCGGCACAGGCCCAGCACCCGGTGCAGGTGGGCGCGTCGGCGCGTGTCGTCCCAGCCGATCCAGGCGTCGCGGTCTCGCAGGCGCCGCGCACTCGCGGCGAACCCCACCCCGCCCAGCCAACCATGCGACGAGCCTACCAGATAGCGCAGTTGAGGACCGACAAACGGTCCGGCGCCGCGCGGGTGCTCATGCGCCATCAGCGTGTTCCAGATTCGGCGTTGCTCGTCGGTTTCCACCCGCACCAGCGCCAAGTCCCGGACCTCGCCGACCGTGGCCGGCACGTCAACCGCAGGAGCCACCGGCTGCGGAAACACACGCGGCCCCCGCGCACCGCCGCGGGACGGCCGGTCCCGAGGCAGAGAAACGTGGCCCGCCGCCTCGAGGTCGGCCAACGCCGCCGAGCAGCTCGCGCGCTGCCACCGGCCGCGTGCATCGCGGAAATCGAACGCCTCACAGACGCGGTCGGCAACCTGCCCGAGCCCGTGAACGCCCTGCGCCATCGCCCCGTCCAGCACCTCGCGCAAGCGGGTGAGGTCGCCCCGCAGGCTGCGTCCAACCTGTCTCTGAATCTCCATGCCCGCCACCGTAGCGAGGTGGCTTCATGAAGTCCAGCGAAAAGTTACGGGGCAAGGGTAGGCCTAGCCGCCTAGCCGGGGATTGGTGCTATGGTATGGAGCACTTCTTTGCGAAGCTGCTGGCGGGCGTGTCGTTTCACGTCGCCGGGGGAGGTATCGACCATGCAGGCGCCCGAGTCGCGGTGGTTCCTCGCTCTTCTGTGCCTGGCCGGTCTCCTGCCGGCCCTGCTCGCTCCCGCTCCGGCCCTCGCCCAGGGCGAGGCCGGCATCGCCGGCACCGTCGTGGACGACGTCGGGGGCGTCCTGCCCGGCGTGACCGTCGAGGCGCGCAGCCCGGCCCTGATCGAGCAGGTGCGCACCGTCTTCTCCGACGGCGCCGGCAACTACCAGATCACCAACCTGCCGTCGGGCACCTACTCGGTGACCTTCACGCTGCCGGGCTTCAGCGTCGTGGTCCGCGAGGGCGTCGTGCTGCAGGGCGCGTTCGTGGCCGACATCGACGCGGCGATGGCTGTCGGCGGCGTCGAGGAGACGGTGACGGTGGAGGGCATCGTGCCCCTGGTCGACGTCAAGACGACGCGGCAGCAGACGGTCATGCCGGCCGAGCGCGTCAACGTGCTGCCGGGGGCGGCGGGCATCACCAGCGCCGCCGCCTACGTGCCGGGGACGACCCTCGGCGAGACCCTCGTCCCGGGCGACAACAACTACAACAACCTGCCCAGCCTGCACGGCTCCGACCCCCTCGACGGCCAGCCCGCCATCGACGGCATGAAGACCGGGGGGCAGCTCCAGGGGCGGAACGAGTGGGGAGCCGGGGTCGGCGGCGTCACCAACGAGGCCATGGTCACCGAGGTCGTCTTCGACACCTCGTCGCAGTCGGCCGAGTACGCCCAGAGCGGAGTGCGGACCAACGTCGTGCCCAAGGCCGGCGGCAACGAGTTCTCGTACAACTTCTTCATGAGCGGCACGAGCGGCGGCTTCCAGGCGGACAACCAGAGCCAGGAGCTCAAGGACCTGGGCTTCGAGTTCGCGCCCATCGACTACCGCTACAGCTTCAACCCCGCGGTAGGCGGGCCGATCGTCGAGGACAAGCTGTGGTTCTTCGCCTCGATGATCGAGAACCGCAGCCGCCAGTACGTTCTCGACCGGTTCTGGGACCTGAACGAGCCGTCCACGCCCGACGACGTCACCGAGGACGATCTCCGGGCGTACACCTGGAGCAAGAACGGCAACTACAACATCCGCCTCACGCACCAGGCCACCCAGCGCCACAAGTTCACCTGGAGCTACTTCCAGGAGCCGAAGTCGTCGCTCGCCTCCGCGGAGTTCGCCTGGGCCGGCCGCACGAATCCGGAGGCTTGGTACACGTTCGACGGGAACCCGACGCGCATGTTGACCGGCCGGTGGACGGCGCCGGTGACCAACCGGCTGCTTCTCGAGGCGCACGGCTCGTTCATGCAGGCCGACGTCAACACCTACCCGATGGACCACGGCGGGGAGCTGCGGATGCCGAGGATCGACTGGGCGCTCGGCACCATGGCGGCCAGCTCCTTCCAGAACCACCACAACCACGACTTCCACCGCCGCCTGAACGCGTCGATGTCCTACGTGACCGGCTCGCACAACTTCAAGGCCGGCCTGAACTTCGCGAACAACCGCACCTCGCTCGCCTTCACGGGGCCGGGGGACCTGTACACGGGATACTTCTTCAACGGGTGGCCGGTCGGGGTGCTGGTGACGGGCAACGGCAACCAGCGGCAGGGGATCATCCAGGACTGCGACTGCGGCCTCTACGCGCAGGACGCGTGGACGATGGACCGCCTGACCCTCAACGCCGGCATCCGGTACGACTGGTTCCAGAGCTCGGTGCCGGGCGGGACCCGGGACGCCGGCTACTTCGCACCGGCGCTGACCCTGCCCGACCCCGTCGTCGAGAACATCCCGAACTGGCAGGACGTCAACGCGCGGTTCGGCGCGGCGTTCGACCTGTTGGGCGACGGCTCCACCGCCGTGAAGTTCTCCGCGGGGCGGTACATCGCGAACGAAGGGACCGGTGTCACCCAGGGGTACAACCCGATCTACCCCTACAACCTGCTCGACTACCGGCCGTGGACGGACCTCAACGGGGACGGGACCGCGCTCAATGCGGACGGGACGCCGCAGCTCGACGAGATCGGACCCTCGAACAACCCCAACTACGGGTTGTCGACCATCACGACCCTGTACGACCCGAACCTGGCGCGCGCGAGCAACTGGGAGTACTCGGGCGGGGTCGAGCGGCAGCTGGGCGCCGGCTGGGCGCTGAGCATGATGTGGCACCGGCGCTCCTACACGAACTTCGACTGGTTCGACAACCTGAACACCTCGGCGGACGACTGGTTCCTTGCCGGCACCTGGACCGGGCCGGACGACCCCGCCCTGCCCGCGATCGCCCGGGGCGTGCAGGTGCCCATCTACGTCACCGACCCCGGCCTCGACATCCAGACCGGGAACGACTTCCACACCGTGGCGCCGGGGGACTACCGGACGTGGAACGGGTTCGAGGTGATTCTCGACGGGGAGCTCCCCCGCGGCGGCTTCATGACCGCGAGCGTCACGGCGGGCACGAACAAGAACCACTTCTGCAACCGGGGCAATGTCGAGAACCCCAACGCGCTCCGGTTCTGCGAGACGCGGATGCCGTACCGGCCGATGGCCAAGCTGTCGGGGGCGCTGCCGCTGCCGTTCGACACCATGATCTCGGGGCTCATCCAGGTGTTTCCGGGCGCGCCGATCCGGGCCACCTATGCGATCAACGCGGAGGACTTCCCCGCCCTCGTGAACCTGGGGGACCCCGACCAGGACAACCCGAATCTCGAGGTCAACCTGATCGAGCCGGGCACGGTATTCGAGGACTACACCACCGAGATGCAGTTGCGGTTCTCCAAGGTGGTCACCCTCAACGACGTCCGCACGCGGTTCTACATGGACGCGACCAACATCACGAACCGGGCCCGGGTCACGAGCCGGAACCGGTTCTACGGCGGCGGGGGCGTCAGGAACCCGGACTTCCTGCGAATCAACACCATCGAGCCGGGCCGGAGGCTGTCGTTCGGCATGCAGATGTACTTCTAGGGGTCGGGTGAATCCGCGGGGAGCGCCGGAGGCCCGCTGGTCGCCCGGCGTTCCTCTTCGGTTTTCGGTCACGCAGCTCGTACCCTTCGCGGCCGGTACCGGGGCGCGTCCTGACCGGCTCGGGCGTGACGGCAAAACCGCCTCCGGGCGGCCGAAGGGCTGCGGGCCGTGTTCGCTCGAGTTCGGCCGACGTTGGGGGCATGTGGAGCATGTGCTTCCTGTCCAACACGTGCTCCCTGAAGTGGCCCGGTTCACTGGCCATCGGTGCGCAAACGAGTCCTGCCGAGGTTGCCATGCATTGCTCCCGCCGGTTCCTCCATGGCGTGTCCGCCGCCGTGATTCTCCTGCTCGGCCCGCCCGAGGGGCTCGCGCAGAACGAAGAAGGCCGCATCCAGGGCCGGGTGTTCATCGAAGGGACCCGCGACCCCGTCGTCGGCGCCTTCGTCCGCGCCGACCCCCCTCTCTTCTCGCCCAACGGTGACCGGCTGCAGATGGCCGAGCCCCTGGAGACCGTCACCGACGACGACGGCCGCTTCGCGCTGGCGTGGATGCGGAGCGGCATCTGGAACACGATGGTCATGGCCGAGGGCTACGAGGACGCCATGCTGCGCATCGAGGTGATGCAGAACCGGTCGAACGCGTGCACGCCGACGAAGATGCAGAACTGCCTTCAGCCCATCGAGTACTACATGGTCCCGCTGAAGGTGGACGCGGAAGACCAGGTGGAGTCGATCCTGGCCGAGCTGGAGGTCGAGGAGACGGAGCTGGATCGGGCCGTCGCCGAGCTCGGCGCCGCCGACGACGCCTATAATCGTCAGGACTACCGGACGGCCATAGACGGCTACTCGCGCCTGCTCGCTCGGTGGCCGCAGATGACCACGCTGCACCAGGACATCGGCGACGCCCACCGGGCGCGGGCCGAGTACGAAGAGGCGATCGCGGCCTACGAGCGCTACCGCGCGGCGGCGCCGGACGACCGGGGGATCGAGAGGAAGATCGCCCGGGCGCAGCTTCTGCTGGGCGATCTCGCCGCGGCCCGGGACCTCGCGGCGGCGGGCGGCGACGCGTCGCCGGAAGACCTCTACAACCTCGGCGAGGTCGCGTTCAGCGAGGGCGACGTCGACGCCGCGGCCGGCTGGTACGAGAAGTCCGCCGCCGCCGACCCCGCGTGGGCGCCCCCCGTCTTCAAGCTCGGCATGGTGGCCCTGAACCGGGGCGACATCGAAGGCGCCAAGGCGCTGTTCCGGCAGGCCGTCGACCTCGAGCCGGACTCGGAGGAGGCGGCGCAGGCCCAGGGGATACTGTCGGCGCTGCCTTGAAGCCCGCGCGAACGTTGCGTTCGTGGGGTGCGCGGCAGCACGACCCGTCGCTGTCGCCCCGGCGCTGCCCTGAAGCCGGCGAGAGGTGCGACGGGCTCGGCGCTTGCGACCGGAACCGGCGGCGCTGCCTGACAAACGGTTCGGGCATTTGTCAAAGGCCGGAGCTCTGCAACCGGAGGTTCTCGACATGACGGCCGAAACCACGCGACGTCGCTTCGTCGGCGGCGTTCTCGCCGCCCTCGCCCTCGTCGCGTCGGGCGCGCCCTGGACGGACCAGGCCGCATGGGCGCAGCAGACCCAGTCATTCTTCGTCAGCTTCACCGACGCCGAGGGCGCCCCCGTCACCGACATGAACCGCACGGAGGTGTTCGTCGAGACCGACGGCGAGCGCAGCGAGGCCCTCGGCCTCGAGCCGATCCGCTGGCCGCTGCGGGTGACGGTATTCGTCGACAACGGGCTGGCGAGTCCGCCCTTGCTGGACCACATCCGCGAGGGGCTGAGGCGCTTCGTGGACGCGATTCCCGCGGACATCGAGGTGGCGATCGGCACCATCGGGGGACGGCCGCAGTTCATGGCCCGGCACACCACCGACCGGCGGGAGCTCGAGGACGCCATCGGCGTGATCGCGCCGGAGATGGACGGCGCCGCGAGCTTCCTCGATGCGCTCTACGAGGAGGCGGAGCGGCTGCACGAGGACGAGGCGGGCGAGTACTTCCCCGTCATCGTGATGGTTGCGACCAACGGCCCCGAGGGGAGCACCCGCGTGCGCGAGCGGCCCTTCCGCGAGATGATGGAGCGCCTGATCGCGAACCGGGCCGCCCTCCACACCCGCATGTACACCTTCACGTCGGTCACCGGGGTCAAGCAGGGCGGCGACCAGATGCGGTGGGCCATGGACATCGGCCGGGTGACGGCGGGCAGCTACGACGGGCTGAGCTCGGCCATCGGGTTCCGCACCCAGCTCCCGGAGCTGGCCGAGGACCTCGGGCGCAAGCACCGGCTGATGAGCAACCAGTACCTCCTGACCTACACGCCGCCGGAGAACGCGACCGCGCAGTCGGTGGTCCGGCTGCTGACCACGCGGGCCGGCGTCCGGATGACGCCGACGCGCGACGGGAAGATACCGTAGCCGGCGGCGCAGCCGGAGGTGCCGCCCGACGCGCCATGACGTTCCTCGAGTCGCCGGGCCGGTATCGAGGTGCGGCGACATCGTGGTGCGGCGAGAATGGTCGAAGAACCTCGCCGCGGCGGCGGCCGGTGCGCTCCTTCCGCGGCGCCTTGCCGCCTTTGCTGCGCCGGAAAGCCCCCCCACCGACAGCGTCGCTTCCACGTGTGATAATCCCGACGTGCGCGTGATGCCTCGGCGTCTCGGTGGTGGTGCAGCCGCGGGGTTGCTCGTGGCGGGGCTGCTCTCGGGCACCGGCGTTCCCTCGGGCGCGGCCCGCGCGGCGGCGCAGTCGCCAGCGCCGGCCGCGGGCGAGGCGTGGTTCACCGACCGCGCCGAAGAGGCGGGCATAGACTTCGTTCACTTCAACGGCGCGTCGGGCCGGCTCTACGTGAGCGAGATCCTGGGCCCGGGCGCCGCGTTGTTCGACTTCGACGACGACGGCGACCTCGACGTCTACCTCGTGCAGGGCCGGATGATCGGGCCGGCCGGGTCCGCGGACCCGGCAACCGCGCTGCCCGATGGCCGTCCGCGGGGGGACCGCCTCTACCGGAACGACCTCGTCGTCCACGCCGGCGGGACCCGCACGCTGCGCTTCACCGACGTCACCGCGGGCAGCGGCCTCGACGGGGCCGCGTACGGCATGGGCGTCGCGGCGGGGGATGTCGACAACGACGGGCGGGTCGACCTGTATCGCACCGCCCTCGGGCCGAACCAGCTCTTCCGCAACAACGGCGACGGGACTTTCACCGACGTCACGGGGCCGGCGGGCGTCGGGGACCCGCGGTGGAGCGTGTCGGCCTCGTTCGCCGACCTCGACCGCGACGGTTCGCTCGACCTGTACGTCGGCAACTACCTCGACCACCGCCTCGACGCGCAGCAGCCCGAGTGCTTCACCCGCACCGGGGAGCGCGACTACTGCGGGCCGAGCGCCTTCGCCTCCGTCCCCGACCGCCTCTACCGCAACCGGGGGGACGGGACGTTCGTCGACGTCACCGCCCCGGCCGGGGTCGCGCGCGAGAACGGCGCCGCCCTCGGGGTCGCGGCCTTCGACGCCGACGGCGACGGGTGGACGGACGTCTACGTCGCCAACGACGGCGAGCCGAACCAGCTGTGGATGAATCAGGGGGACGGGACCTTCACGAACGGCGCGCTGCTCGCGGGGGCGGCCCTCAACGACAGCGGCCGAACCGAGGGCAGCATGGGGGTAGACGCCGGCGATTTCGACGGCGACGGCGACGACGACCTCTTCATGACCCACCTGACGCGGGAGACCAACACCCTCTACGTGAACGACGGCCTCGGGCTCTTCGAGGACCGGACCGCGACGATCGGCCTCGGGGCGCCCAGCCTTGCCTACACCGGCTTCGGGACCGCCTGGCTCGACTACGACAACGACGGCTGGCTGGACCTGCTGGCCGTCAACGGAGCGGTGCAGGCCAGTCACCGGCGGTTCGCGGGAGGCGCCGGGGGCGCGCCCGCGGGGGCGGGAGAGCCGTTGCCGCTCGACCAGCCCAACCAGCTGTTCCGCAACCGGGGGGACGGGCGCTTCGACGAGGTCAGCCGGCGGTCCGGCCCCGCGTTCGAGTTGTCGGAGGTGAGCCGCGGCGCCGCCTTCGGCGACGTCGACAACGACGGCGACATGGACGTCCTCGTGACGAACAACAACGGCCGGGCGCGCCTGCTGATCAACGAGGTCGGCAAGCGCAACCGTTGGATCGGCCTCCGGCTGGTCGGCGGCCCCGGCGGCCGGGACATGCTCGGCGCGAGGGTCGGGATTTTCCGCGAAGATGGCCCTCCGCTGTGGCGCCGCGCGAGGGCAGACGGCAGCTACGCGTCGGCCAACGACCCGAGAGTGCTGGTGGGACTGGGCGACGCCGCCACGGTGCGGCGGGTCCGCGTCGTCTGGCCGAGCGGTCGCGCGGAGGACTGGGCCGAGCGGCCGGTGGGCCGGTGGCTGACGCTCGAAGAGGGCACGGGCGAGAGCCGGGAATGACGGTGGAACGGAAGCTGTCGAGCGCTTTCGTCGTGGCCGGGTGCCTGCTGCTGGGCGCGTTCGACGGCCCCGCGTCAGGCGGCCCCTTCAGCGGGGATGCCTTTCTGCAGCGGGCCGCGTCCGAGCCGGCTCGTGGCGGTGGCGTCGGCGCGGCGCCGGTTAGACGGATGGCTGCCGCGTCGCAAGGGGCTGCGACCGAGCCGACCCTGCTGCCGGTCGTCCTGCCCGACCTCGGCCGCGCCCACGCCGCGGTCAGGGCGCAACTGCGCGAGGCTCACGCCGCGTTGACCGCGGCCGGGCCCGGCCGACGCGGCGAGGCCTATGGCGAGTTGGGCAAGCTGCTGATGGCCGGCGACTACGTCGACGAGGCGGAGCGCTGCTTCCGGAATGCGCAGGCGCTTTCCCCCGACGACTTCCGCTGGCCCTACTATCTGGGGCACGTCGTCAGGTCCACGGGACGGCTGACGGAGTCGGCCGGGCACTTCGAGCAAGCCTTGCGCCTGCGCCCCGACGACCTCGCGACCCTCACGTGGCTCGGCCAGGTCCACGTCGACGCGGGTCGGCCGGACGCGGCCGAGCCGCATCTCGCCAGGGCGCGCGCTCTCCATCCCGACACCCCGGCGGTGCTGTTCCAGCTCGGCCGGGCCGCCGCGGCCAGGCGGGACTACGCCCGCGCGGTGGCGCTTCTCGAAGACGCGCTACGGCTGGAACCCGCCGCCACGGCGATCCGCTATCCCCTCGCCATGGCGTACCGCGGTCTCGGCGATCTCGCCAGGGCGCGGGCCCACCTGGACCGGAGTGGACGGCGCGCCGGCGACGGGGCCGGCGTCACCCTGCCTGATCCGCTGATGGCGGAAGTCAACACGGCGCTGCGGAGCCCGCAGGTCCATTGGGACCTCGGGCTGTACGCGGGCGCTCGCGGCGACTGGCCCGAGGCCGTGCGGCAGTTCCGCGAGGCGGCCCGGCTCGGGCCCGACCTCCCCGTCGTGCGGTTGAATCTCGGCCTGGCCCTGAACCGCACGGGCGCCGCCCGCTCCGCCCTCGAGCAGCTCACGGAGGCGGTGCGCCTCGATCCCCGGCTTGCCGCCGCGCACTTCGCGATGGGCACCCTCTACGAGAGGAGCGGCCGCGACCGGGAGGCGATGGAGCGGTACGCGCTCGCCTCGACCCACGACCCCGACCACGCGGCGGCGCACCTCAGGCTCGCCGACACCCTTCGTCGGACCGACCGGATCGAGGCGTCGCTGTCGCCCTACCGGCGGGCGCTCGAGCTCGAGCCGGGCTGGCGGGAGGCGCGCTTCGGCGAGGCGATGGCCCTCGTGCGTCTGGCCCGCTTCCCGGAGGCCCTGCGGCGCCTGCGCGCGGCGATGGATCTTCACCCCGGAGAGCCGGCCTTCGCGCTCGCGGTCGCGCGTCTCCTGGCCGCCGCCCCCGACCCGCGGGTGCGGGACGGCTCGGAGGCGCTGGCGCTGGCGCAGGCGGTCGAGGAAACCCACAAGACCACGGCCGTGGCGGAGACGATGGCCATGGCCCTCGCCGAGTTGGGCCGGTTCGCCGAGGCGGTCGAGTGGCAACGGGTGGCAATGTCCGGCGCGGCGGCGGGTGGGCAGGCCGCGACCTCGCAGCGGATGGCCGCCAACCTGGCGCTGTACCGCCTCGGCCGGCCCTGCCGCACCCCCTGGCGCGACGACGACCCGGAGCACCGGCCAGGCCCGGTCGTGGAGCCGGGACTCCTGGATCCGCCGCCCCGGTCCTGACAGAGGTCCACTGTCCGATGGCCCCCAAGTGACCCTGCTTGTGCGAACCAGGAGGGCGACCGGTGAGCTGGCGTCAACCGGACTCACGCTGGCTGGCCGAAGCGGTTGGTGGTTGGGCGTCGGCGAGCGTCAGCGTCCGTCAGGCAGGTCAGGCTGCCGATGACGGGGGCCGCGGGGGATGACGGTCGCCCGGCGGCCGCTCGCGTCCGGCCTGGTAACCGGTTCAGGGGATGTTCCCGTTGTCCGTCGGCATGGCCGCGACACCCGTGCGAGCCGACCCGACCTGAATGCGCGGCTGGTCGGACGCGTCGTCCGGCGGCCGGTACGTCACCCGGTACTGGTGGCTGGTGAGCCGGTGCCTCCGGGCGATGTCGGCGGCAACCTCCGGCAACAGCGTGCGGAACCGGGTGGACACGACCATCTCCTCGTACCGGGCTCGCGTGGCCGCGGCGATGTCGGTCCCCCACTGCGCCTGGGCCCGGCCCAGGTTGCGGCCGACGCCGTAGGGCGACGTGAACAACAGGGTGTAGACGGTGGCCGCGTGGTCGTACAGGCGGTCCATGGTTCTCTGCACCGCGTCGCCCCGGGCCCGGCGGCTCCCTTCCGATCCGGCCGTCGAGACCATCACGACGGTGGAGACGTACTGCCGTTCCCGGTCGTCCTCGAGTCTCTCGGCTTCCTCGTAGAGCGCGTCGAAGAAGGCCGCGGCGCCGCCCTCGCTGGCGAGCACGCCGATGGCGTCGGCGAGATCCTGCCGGTCCGTGGTGTGCGTCACCCGGAACTGCGGGCGTCCCGAGAGGGTCGCGATCGCCACCTCGATGTCCGGCGGGAGCACGTTCAGAAAGAGCCTCAGCCCCTCGCGAATGTCCGGCAGCGCCGCCTGGCTCTCCGTCGCGTTGTCGACGTACACGGTCACGCGCGCCGGCCAGTCGACGGGCTCGAGCTCGACGATCTCGCACGCCACGCCGTCCCACTGGATGACCACGTCGTCGACCGTCATGTCCGTGACCGGCGCGCCTTCGAAGTCGGCGAAGGCGATGTAGAGCGACTGCTCCTGCGCCGTCGCCACCCCCGCGCCCCAGGGCGCTCCGCCCGCGACGAGACCGACCGCGACCAACCATCCGACGAGCCGTCGACGAGAGGTTCGTGTGTCCATATGGACGATGGTAGCGCAAGCGGGGGGGTTGGTGGCAGGGCCTGCCTCACCGCGAGCCCGGCGCGACCATCATCGTCCGCGCGGAGCTGTCTCGCGGCGAGCCTGCCTCGCCGCGAGCCCGGCGTGACCCGTCCACCAACCGTCCGGGTCGGCGTCCTGCATTTCGATCTCGTCGCCGTCCATCACCTCGATCCATGGGTCATTCGTCCACCAGCCAGCCGTCGCGGAGCTGGATGATGCGGCTGCCGTAGGCGGCGTTGACGTCCGAGTGGGTGACCTGCACGATGGTCGTCCCCTCGGCGTTGAGCCTCGTGAACAGCTCCATGATCTCGCGGCCCTGGTCGGAGTGCAGGTTGCCGGTGGGCTCGTCGGCCAGAATCAGCTTGGGCTTGGCGATGAGGGCGCGGGCCACGCCGACGAGCTGCTGCTGCCCGCCCGAGAGCTGGCTCGGGTAGAGGTCCTTCTTGCCCACGATCTGGAAGCGGTCGAGGGTGTCGGCGACGAGGCCCTGGCGCTCCGACCGGGGCACGTTCCGGTACGACAGGGGGACGTCGAGGTTCTCGGCCACGGTGAGGTCGTCGAGCAGGTGGTAGCTCTGGAAGACGAAGCCGATGTTGGAGCGGCCGAGGGCCTGCCGATGCTTCGTCCGCAGGCCGTGGACGGGCTGGCCGAGGAAGTCGTACTCGCCCGTCCACGCCGCGTCGTGCATCCCGAGAATGTGCAGCAGGGTCGACTTGCCGGCGCCGGACGGCCCCATGACGGAGACGAACTCGCCGGGGGCGATGTCGAGGGTGATGCGGCGCAGGACGAACGTCCGGCTGACGCCGTGGCTGAAGCTCTTCTCGATGTTGCGCAGCGCGATCAGGGGTTCGGGCATCGTGCGAGCTTACCGCAACTGGCCCGCCCGTCGTCGCCTTCGGCCCCGCAGGGCGTCCAACCAAGCCCGCAGGAGTCCGCGCCGGTTCTACGGCGCAGAGTCCCCGGGCGGAGTCCTGTCGCAGGCGTCGGTTCCGCCGTTCGCCCGCCGCCGTGAAGCTCTGTCGTACCGACCTGCGTGGCCGGGCCGGCCCGCGCGCACGTCGGCGTGAGGCCGTGATAGAGTTCGATAGCTGTTGCTAGCACTTGCGACCAATCGAGGAGACGCCATGCCGACCGTGCAGGTGAGTGCCCGCATCGACCGCGCCATCAAGGATGCGCTCGACACGTACTGTCGGACGCACGGCGTCGTCAAGAATCACTTCATCCAGGAAGCGATAGTCGACCGGCTGGAAGAGCTGGAGGACATCGAAGACCTGAAGCGCATCCGTCACGAGCCGACCCGGCCGCTCGAGGAGGTGCTCGCCGAGCTGGCGCGCGATGGGCAGGTTTGAGATTCGCATCTCGCGGATGGCCGAGCGCCAGCTGGGGAAGCTGCCGGCGGAGGGACGGGACCGTGTCGTTAGAGCCGTTCGAGCCCTCGCGGACGACCCGGTTCCGAGAGGAAGCCGCAGGCTGACCGGGTACGACGACGTCTTCCGCGTCCGCATCGGACCCTACCGCGTGTTGTACAGCGTCGCCGCGTCGAACCTCACCATCCTCGTCCTCAAGATCGGCCATCGCCGCGACGTGTACCGGTGATCCCGCGGTCGGAGACGGCGGCTCTCCGTGTTCTACAATCCCCCGCCATGAGAGCCATGCTGTGCAAGGCGTACGGCCCGCCGGAGAGCCTCGTGTGGGAGGAGGTCGACCCGCCGGCGCTCGACGACGACGGGGTGCGCATCCGCGTCCGGGCGGCGGGGGTCAACTTTCCCGACCTGCTGATCATCGAGGGCAAGTACCAGTTCAAGCCGGACATGCCGTTCGCGCCGGGGGCGGAGGTCGCGGGCGAGGTCGTCGAGGTGGGCGCCCGCGTGACGCGTTTCGCGCCCGGCGACCGGGTCATCGGGATGACGCGGTGGAACGGCTACGCCGAGGAGGCCGTCGTGCCCGAGGAACGCTGCCTCGGCCTGCCCGCCGACATGTCCTTCGAGATCGGAGCCGGTTTCCCCATGACCTACGGCACCAGCTTCCACGCCCTCGTCCAGCGGGGCCGGCTCCGGGCCGGGGAGACGCTGCTCGTGCACGGCGCGTCAGGCGGCGTCGGCTCCGCCGCCGTCGACATCGGCGGCTGCCTCGGCGCCCGCGTCATCGCGTCGGGGGGCAGCGACGACAAGCTGCGCGCCGTCGCCGAGCGCTACGGGGTGGCCGACGTCGTCAACTACCGGACGGACCCGGCGTGGAAGGACCGCGTCAAGGCCCTGACCGGGGGCGCCGGCGCCGACGTCATCTACGACCCGGTGGGCGGCGATGTCTTCGAGCAGTCGCTGCGTTGCATCGACTGGGACGGCCGCCTCCTCGTGGTCGGCTTCGCGGGCGGCGCCATCCCCGGCGTGCGCGCCAACCTCGTGCTCCTCAAGGGCTGCCAGATCGTGGGGGTCTTCTGGGGCGCCTTCGTGCGGCGGGACCCGGAGGCGAATCGCGCGAACTTCGATCGGCTCTTCGCCTGGTTCGAGGCGGGCCGCCTGCGGCCGCTCGTGTCGCGCACGCTTCCTCTGGAGCGGGCGCCCGAGGCCCTCGGCATGCTCGCTCGCCGCGAGGTGGTCGGCAAGATCGTCCTGACGACCTGACGGCGCGCCACATCAGCCGCGGCGCCGTCGTCGTCAAGTTCTCTTTGGGCTCCCGGCGGCCGACAGGATCTCATGCACGACCTGGCCCATCTCCTTCTTGCTGCGTTGCAGCAATGCGATCTCGGATCGTGTCAACATCCGGGGCGCGAGCGAGGTACCGAGCTTCCGATTGAGTAAGGCAGTCGAAGGCGTGACCGAACTGGTCTCGCCACCACTCCTCGAAGTGCCGGCCGTGCTTCCGTCTGAGTTCATGCAGTTGCTCCCGGGAAGGACGCAACGCGGCCGAGTACGTCTTGCCGGCGAGGGCGACGGCGCCCATGACCTCGCAGCCCTGCTGCTCTACCCAGCCGCGCAGGTTCGCCAGAGTGCCTCCCTGGCCGATGAAGTCGTCAATCATCACATACTGGCGTCCCATGGCCACCGCGCCCGTGAAGGCGGCTTGGCGAGCGAGGCGCGCATAGCCATCCGCACCGGTATGGGACACCACGTTGGTCTGTACAACCGTGTCCTCGCACTCGCAGGCGTCTTGCAGCCCCATGGGGCTACCGCTCCGGCAGGGCGAAGACGTACAGCGTGTTGGTCGCCCCCGGCACCCTTCCCCCGCCGACGGGGACGGCCAGGTACTGCCGGCCGTCGACCGCGTAGGTGATGGGGAACCCCTGCGGCGGCGACGGGAAGCGGGTCTGGAACAGCACGTCACCGGTCTCGACGTCCATGACGTAGAGGTAGCGGTCGCCGTCGGCGGTCACCACGAGGCCGCCGGCGGTGGTGAGGGCGGCGGCGAGCGAGCGCAGCCGGGTCGAGTGGCGCCAGCGGACCTCGCCGGTGTCGATGTCCATCGCCACGAGGTGGCCGTCGTGGTCGGGGCTCATCGGGTGGGGGAGCCGCCCCGCCGACTGCCAGCCCGTCCACCGGGGGTTGCCGTAGTAGTAGAGGTCGCCGGTGGGGTGCGGCTCGCGCGCCACCTCGCTGAACGTGCCCCGGACGCAGGTCGGGTGGATGGGGATGTAGAGCATCCCCGTCCCGGGGTGGTAGGCCGACGCGCGCCAGTTGCGGATGCCCTGGAAGTCGGGGCAGAACTCGAGCTCCTGGCCCGGCTCGGGGATGGTGCCCGGCCGGTAGGTGGCCCGCCCCGTCTCGGGGTCGACGTCGACCAGGGTCTGATAGCCGAGGTCGTGGGCGGCGACGAACCCGCCGGTGGCCCGATCGAGCTCCCACAAGATGCCCAGCTTGCCCATCTTGAACAGCGACCGCCGCCCGCGGTGGTCGATGAGGACGCTCTCGAACACGTCGTCGAGGTCGTGGGTCTCGCCCGGCACGAACTGGTAGTACCACTCGAGGCGGCCGGTCTCGGGGTCGAGGGCCAGCGCGCTGTTCGTGTAGAGGGCGTCGCCCTCGGTGCCCCGCGACAGCCGCGCCCACGGCTTGGCCTGCGAGGTCGACCAGTAGGTGAGGCCGGTGACGGGGTCGTAGCTGCCGGGAATCCACGCGTCGCCGCCGGCCCGGAACGTCGCCGGCAGGTCGCCCCACGTGTCGCCCCCGGGGTCGCCGGGCTGGGCGATGGTCGACGTCCGCCACAGCTCGGCCCCGGTCTGCGCGTCGTGGGCCGAGATGAAGCAGGTGCCGTCCTTGTAGCGCTCGCAGCCGGTCATGCCGGCGATGATCCGCCCGTCGACGACGATGGGCCCGCTCGTGTAGCGGTAGCCGAGCCGGGTGTCGGCGACGGTGTGGTCCCAGACGACGTCTCCGGTCCGGGCGTCGAGAGCGACGATGTGGGCGTCGTTGGTGTTCAGGTAGATCTTGTCGTCGTAGATGGCGATCGACCGGGTGCGAGCGCGGAACGAGTCGTCGGGCGAGCTCTCGAACGACTTTCGGTACTCCCAGACGAGGTCTCCGGTGACCGCGTCGAGCGCCTGCACGACGTTGAGCGGGCTCGGGAGGTACATGACGCCGTCGTACACCAGCGGCGTCGCCTGGGCGATGCCGGGCGCCATCGTCCAAGACCAGACGAGCCCGAGCTGGTGCACGTTGTCCCGGTCGATCTGGTCGAGGGGGCTGTAGCCCCAGCCGTCGAGGGTGCGGCGCCAGTGCAGCCAGTCGGCGGGGTCGGGGTCGGCGAGCATCGCGTCGGTGACCGGCTCGAAGGCCCGGTCCTGCGCCGCCGCCGGTGCCCCGTCCCATGTCGCGCCGACCACGAGCGCCAGTGCGGCCGCGCATGCCCGGGTCGTTCTGCGCCAAGTCATCCTGTCCATGCTCGCCCCACTCCTCTCATGCCCGTTGCGCAGAGACCGCGAACCTCGTAGCCGATGATCAATCGCGAAGGGTGGATCCGCTGACCAGGATGCCCTCGAAGTCGGCACGGCGCCGCCCCGCGCCCCTCGGGCCTCGGCGTCCTTCCGCTCAACGGCCGTCGTCCGACGCGGGGTCGTCCCGTTCCAGGTGCTCCCGCAGCGACGGTCCGTGCCCGTGCCTCAACCACCTCTCGTAGTCGACCTTCCGCCTTGCGAGCTGTATGTCCCCCGCGCCGTCGATGCACTCGGGCGTCAGGTGGCACTCGTTCCGATCGAGGTTGTGGCTCTCGGCGACGCCGTAGAGCCAGTCCGCGACGTCACGGCACGGGAAGTAGGCGTCGACGGTGCCGTCCGGCTCCAGGGTGTGGGGCAGCGGAGCGGCTCCGGAATCCTGGCCGAATATCTCGACGGCCTGTTCCGACGCGCCCAGGAGATCGGCGGGCGGGTCTGCGTGGCGGGCGAGCTCGTCGCTCGTCCTCAGCCCTATGCCGGTCACCGTCAGCGGGTTCGGCCCCGGGTTGGTGACCGTCACGCGCAGGAACTCCAGTCCGGATTGACGGTGCGTGCGCCAGCTCCAGCGAATGCCCGCCGGCGCCGGCGCGACGTCCGTCTTCGCCGGAGTCGTCGGCGCGCCGTCCGGGGCCGAATCCGAGGCCGGCGGCGTGAGGTCGAACTCCGGGGCCGGCGCGGCGCCGAGGGTCGAATCGGGCGCCGGCGGCGTGAGGTCCGATTCCGGGGCCGGCGGCGTGCCGTCGAGGGTCGAATCCGGCGCCGTCGGCGTGGCGTCGCCGGGCGATTCCGCGGTCGAATCGGGCGCCGGCGGCGTGGCGTCGTCGGGCGAATCCAGGGTTGGTTCCGGCGTCGGCGGCGTGCCGTCGACAGAAGAATCCGCTGCCGGCGAGAGGCCGTCGCCGGTCGAATCCGGCGTCAGCGGCGTGGCGTCGTCGGTCGCACGAGGTTCGGCCTGGCCCTCGTTCTCGAAGCACTGCTGCCAGAACCACCTGACGGCGGTGACCAGCACGGCCGCGGTGAGTCCAGCGACGAGGTACGCCAGCACCACTCTTCCCTCCGTCGAGTGGAGGACTCCCCCCGGATGCGACGGTCGCGGTCGGGGTTCGAGCCGAGCCCGTCCTCCGCTGACGAAGGACGAGCCCGGTTTCCTCCGGCTCTCGCCGCGAGCCGCGGCCGGCCCGCCAATCGTAGCCGTGGAGCTCGCGTCAGCGAGCTCCAACGCGACCGCAAGGTCGCGCCGCCGCCTCCGCTCGTCGCCCGACCGCCCGCCCGGGGCGTCGGCGCCTCCCTGGAGGAGGCGGCGCAGATTCCTACGACCAGGTCAGCGTGCCGGTGCTCTGGCCGAACGCGTCCGTCTCGACCCCCATCTTCTGCAGCAGGGTCACGTAGAGGTTGCACAACGGCGCGTTGTGCTCGCCCTCGTGCGCCACGTGCCTCCCGTGCGCGAAATCGCCGCCGGCGACGAGAATCGGCAGGTCGACCGGCGTGTGGGCGTTGGCGTTGCCGAGGTTGCTGCCGAACAGCACCGAGGTGTGGTCGAGCAGCGAGCCGTCCGCGTCGCCGCGCCCCGCGAGGTCGTCGAGGAGGCCGCGGAACGCCCGGACGATCTCGGTCTCGACCGTCTTCAGTTGCTCGATCTTGGCCTCGTCCTGCCCGTGGTGCGACAGGCTGTGCTGGTCGCCGCTCACGCCCTGGACCTGGGGCACGACCCCGTGGTCGTGGATCATCAGGCTGACCACCCGCGACGAGTCGGTCTCGAGAATCAGCGGGATCATGCGCAGCATGAGCCCGATGCGGCCGATGAGGTCGGCGGGGTTCGGGATGTCCGTCGGCGGCTCCGCGTCGACCACCGGCTTGGGCCGGTCGAGCCACGCCTGCACCTCGGTCAGCTCCTGCTCGGCCGCCCGCACCGCGTCGAAGTAGGCGTCGAGCTTGCGGCCGTCGGCGGCGCTGACCCGGCCCCGCAGGGCCGACGCCTGCGACTTCAGGCGGTCGAGGATGCTGCCGCCGTCGTTGAGCCGCTGCGCCTCGCGCGCGACCTCCTCGGGCGTGCCCTGCAGGAACAGCTTGCCGAACAGGCCGGCGGGGCTCGTCTCGGCCGGCACCATCGCCCCGCTCGAGGTGAACGACTGGCTCTGCGCCGACAGCGTGCCCAGGACCACGGACGGGAACCGGGTGACGTAGCCGAGGTGGTTCGCGGCGACCTGGTCGAGCGAGATGGTGTTGCGGAACCCGTCGAGCCCGGGGCGCCGCGCCGCCGTCAGCCACGTGATCTCCGAGTTGTGGGGCTGACGGCCGCTCTGCTCCTCGTGCGAGAAGCCCGAGAACACCGTGTAGCGCGACCGGTGGTCGTCGAGAAGCGACAGGTACTCGGACGCTTCGTAGCCGGCCCCTGCCGTCTTCGGGAACCACG
The DNA here is from genome assembly GCA_965207675.1 of Vicinamibacterales bacterium. Taxonomy (GTDB): domain Bacteria; phylum Acidobacteriota; class Vicinamibacteria; order Vicinamibacterales; family UBA8438; genus JAJEEA01. Next base: position 284,477 of record CBDBMY010000006.1, on the reverse strand, counting down.
ACGACGAGTAGAGCCCGAGGGTGCTGCAGACGGTCACGAGCCGCCTCGGGCTCGCCGCCGCGGCGGCGCGGGCCAGCGGCGGGGCCATCGACTCGAGCAGGGGCAGGGCCACGGCCACGCCGGAGGCGCGCAGGAACGTGCGGCGGTCGAGGGGGCGGGTCGGCGTCATGGCTATCGGCTCCTGAAGAGATCGCTCTGCACGACGTGCGTCGAGCCCGACGAACGGATGCATGCGGCGCTCATGGCTATCGGCTCCTGAAGAGGTCGCTCTGCACGACCTCGTGGATCATGCTCCTGACGGGGTAGCCGCGGTCGCCGATGCGGGCCACGACGGTCTCGACCGCGCCGCGGTCGGCGAACTCGATCTCGGCCCCGGTCGAGTAGACCAGGAGCTGCGAGGCGAGGTGGCGGGCCACCTGCTCGAGGTCGTCGCGGAGCATCAGCGCCTTGTAGTCCTCGATGCCCGCGAAGGCGTCGCCGGCCGGGGTCACGCCGCTGGGGTCGACGGGGGGGCCGTCGCTGAACGGCAGGGCCACGGTGAAGCCGCCGAACTCGGCCTGGCCGCCCGTCGCCCGGTAGTTCGTCCGGAAGCCGCCGATGGGGTCGAACGACTCGAGGGCGAAGCCCGGCGGGTCGATGACGCGGTGACAGCTCGCGCACACCGGGTTCTCGCGGTGCGCGGTGAGCTGCTCGCGGATAGTCGTCGTGCCCCGGGTGTCGGGCTCGAGCCCCTCGATGCCGGGCGGGGGCGGGGCCGGGGGCTGCCCCAGCAGGTTCGCGAGCACGAAGTTGCCGCGCGGCACCGGCGACGTCGTGGTGCCGTTGGCGGTCACCTTGAGGACGCTGGCGTGGGTCATCAGCCCGCCGCGGGGGCTGCCCTCGGGCAGGTCCACCCGGCGCATCTGCTGCCCCGCGACGCCCGTCAGGCCGTAGTGCTCGGCGAGCCGGCGGTTCACGAAGGTGAAGTCGGCCGCGATCAGGTGGTCGACCCCGTGGTTCTCGTCGACCAGCTCGCGCAGGAAGAGCTCGGTCTCACGGGCCAGCGCCTGCCCCAGCCGGTCGTCCCACTCGGGGTAGAGCCCGGCGTCGGGGGTGGTCGCCCGCAGCTCGTAGAGGCGGAACGCCTGCCCCGCGAAGTCCTCGACGAAGCGCTCGGCCTTCGCGTCGTCGAGCATCCGGTCGACGTGCCCGGCGAGGACCGCGGGGTCCGTGAGCCGGCCCGCCCGCGCCGCGTCGAAGAGCCGCTCGTCGGGCATGCTGCGCCACAGGAAGTAGGAGAGCCGCGACGCGAGCGCGAAGTCGTCGAGGGTGCCCGCGCCGCCCATCTGGTAGAGGAACGCCGGCGCGCTGAGAATCGCCCGCAGCGGCACCCGGACCGCCTCGAGGAACGGCCGCCCCTCGGCGAGCAGGGGCTCGGCGAGGCTGGCGTAGGCCTCGAGCTCGCCCGCCTCGAGGGGCCGGCGGAAGGCGCGCGGCGCGAAGCTCGCGACGACGTCGACCACGTGCTCGTAGGGGTCCTTGGTGAGGCGAATCTCGCCCCATTCGTCGAACTCCACCCCGGCCAGCAGCTCGCGGGTGCTCGCCGGCGGCCATGCGTCGCCGGCGAGGAGCGGCCCGTCGAAGCTCAGCGACCGGAACGCGATGCCCTCGCCCGGGTAGTCCTTCATGCCGCCGTAGCCCTGGGAGGGATCGCCGGGCTCCAGGAGGGGCGCACCCTCGGGCGGCCCGTCGAGGTCGGCCACCGAGAGGCCGATCAGGTCGCCGGGACGCATGTACGGCGTCAGCTCTACCGTCCGCGGGCCCGTCAGGTCGAACGTGCCGATCAGCTCGTCGAGCGACGCCGCCACCCCCGCCATCTTCCCGCGGTACACCATGACCGTCACCGGCGTCTCCGCCTGGTAGGGATAGGCGTCGACGGTCACGCGGTAGCGGCCCGGGGCCGCCGTCAGGTAGCCCTCGGTGGCGCTGTGGAACGTGTAGGTCGAGCCGAAGTCGAAGAAGGCCGCGAACGCGTCGTCGAGCTTCTTGACGATGCCGAGCCCGAGGGCCCGGGCGTTCTCGATGATCGGCAGGTACTGCGAGTCGACGTACTCGATCTTGTGCCGGACCGGCTCGGGGCGCGGCCCCGTCCGGATGGCGGCGTCGAGGGCGAGGTCGGCGGCCGCGAGGTACGACCGCACGTGCAGCGGCGACATGCTCTGGTTGGCCGCCACCGTGTCGAAGCCGCCGGAGTCGGCCTCCGCCGGCAGGGTCTGCGACAGGTCGAGGCCGACCTCCTCATCGACCCCCAGCAGGTCCTGGATGGTGTAGGCGTACTCGAGTCGCGTGAGCCGCCGTAACGGGGCGCGGGGGCCGTTGCGGGCCGCGAGGTTGGCGTCGACCAGGGCCCGCTTGAGCGACCCGAGGGCGGTCTCGACCACCGCCGGGTCCGGCCGCCGGGCGCCGCGGGGCGGCATCTCGCCGTTCTCCACCCGATCGTGGATGCGCTCCCACGCGAGGAACGTGGCCCGGTCGCTCAGGTCGTGGCCGAGGCCGGAGATGTCGAGGGGGGTCGCGGTCCGCGGGCCGTGGCAGGTCAGGCACGACGTCTCGACGAGCGGCGCCACGTCCGCCTCGAACGACTGCGCGGCGGCGCCGCCGGAGACGGCTCCGGCGAGCAGTGCGGCGAGGCACACGGAGTGCGTTCGGATCATTCCTTCACCTGTCTCGATGGTGATTCCACCCGCCTCGATGACGATTCGGGACTCCGGCCCGGACACGGGTTGTCCGGCACCAAGCGGTGATCATACCGAAAACCCGCGGACGGCGCGACCGCCGCGCTCTCGGCTCTGGCCTCGGCACCCGCGATGAACCGCCGCTAGGCGCCGAGCGAGACGGCACCTGCGTTTCGGGGCCGCGAGACCCGCCGCGCCGGGCGCTCGACGCCAGCTCAGGCCGTCGGTGGGTCTCGGGGCGAGGCGGCGCCGCTTCATGAAGCCACACGGCCCAATCGGTGAGCACTGCCCGAAGCGGTCAACGTCGGGAGTGCACCTGAAGACTTGAAATGGTACGGATTTGTACTGTATGCTGAGCGACAATCACGTGCAGCGCTGCAACTCGGAAGGCGGACATCAGTCAGGAGGATGTGGAGGATGCGACCAGCGATGACGATTTGCAGGAGAATCCGGCATTGAGCACCTCGGAGTTCTTCCGAAAGCTCAAGCGATGAGCGCACGAGCACGACGTTCCCTGGGAGGTGAAGAGACACGAGAGCAAGGGTTCGCACCGCCGGGTCTACCTGGGTGATCGGAATACGACCGTACCATGGAAGAGGAGCTTGACGACGGGTGTAGTGCACGGCGTTCTCAAGCAACTCGGAATAGATGATTTCTTCTGATCCGACGACCAATGACACCGGTGAGTCTCGGGAGGTGCCGGGGGCGTCCTCCGGCTCGCCCCTTTGAACGAATTGACGGTTTAGTACATGGATTTTGCCTACCCTGCATGCTTCGGCGGTGAGCCCGATGGACGCTACACGGTGACGTTTCCCGACTTGCCGGACGCGATTACGCAAGGCGAGGACCGAAACGACGCCATGGCAATGGCGGCTGACTGCCTCGCCGAGACCATCGGCGCCCGCATCGCGGAGCGCGCGGACATTCCGGCCCCGAGTGCACTGAAGCGCGGACAGGTACGCATCACGGTTCCGGTGCACGTAGCGGTCAAGGCCGCGCTCTACGTGGCCATGAAGCAGGAAGGCGTGAGTCTGAGCGGGATGGCCAGGACGCTCAAGGGACAACCGCTTCAGGTGCGCCGGCTTCTCGACCCGGGCCGGGCATCGAGCATGAAGCGCATCGATGACGCGCTCTCCGCCCTCGGCCGAAGGGTGTGCGTGTCGCTGGAGACCTGATCGCCGATTCATCGGCCGCCCGCGGGTGTCGGCTTCGATCCCGCGGGCGGGCCCGCCCGTCTTCCGGGTCAGAACGCGAACCCCATGACGTACATCGCGGTGCCGGTGGCCGACGAGAGGCACAGGCCCACGAACGCGAGCCTGCCCCAGAGCCGGTGGCGGCGGCCGAAGGGGCCCGGCAGGGTATGGGTGAAGCGCCGCCACGAGAGCGCGACCAGCCAGGACCAGGCGACGAACGTCGGCACCGCGACCGCGAGGTGCACGGCGAAGAGGCCGACCATCGCCGGCCCGTACAGCGAGCTGGCGCGGTAGGCCTCGCCGGCGCTCCCGAACCGGATGCTGATCTCGAGCATGAGGACGGCCACGACCGCGGCGGCCAGGAGGCCCGCCTGCAGGTTCCGGTGCTCGCGGTGTCGGCGCCGTGCGGCGAGCCGCAGGGCGTAGGCCATGAGGAACGGCGCGGCGACGAAGAAGACGATGGCGGCGTCGATGAAGGCGTCCGCCCGTGTCCCGAGAAACCCTGTGGTCGGCACGTGTCACCCCTCCTCCTCGCTTGGCGAAGTACGGCGCGGCCCCCGCCCTTCACCAGAGTATCGGCGCGGGATAGCGGGCGATCTCCGCATCGGGCGTCACGATCGTCATTCCGTGCAGGATGGCCTGCGACACCAGCCCCCGATCGAACGGATCGGCATGATGAGGGGGCAGCAGCGCGTCGTGGGCCGCGCAGCCCTCGTCGAAGGCCAGCGGCTGAAGCTGCAGCCACTCGCGACGGCTGACCACGTAGCGCCCGGGCGGTTCCGGCAGCGGCAGCCGCCCGAGGCGATGCTTGATGGCGATTTCCCACGCCGACAGTGCGCTGAAGAAGACGGCGTTCTCCGAGGCCCGGCAGGCCGCGCGCGCCGCCGGCGACAGCTCGGGGCCGTCGGTCGCCAGCCACAGGAACGTGCAGGTGTCGACGAGCAGCTTCACAAGGGGCCGCCCTCGGCCCCGAACGCGCGCAGCAACTCGTCGGGCAGAGGCTCGAAGAAGCTGTCGGGTATCTTCATGCCGTGGTCGATGCCGACGGGCCGTTCCCCGGCCGGCAGCCCGGGCAGGGCCCGGATCTCGGCGATCGGCACGTTGCGCCGGCACAGCACGACCGTTTCGCCCCGTTCGACGCTCTCCAGAACCGCCGAGAGACGGGCTTTGGCCTCGGCGATGTTGATCTTGAACATGACGGCATAGTAGATCCTGTACCTGACCATGTTCAAGTACCGTTTTGGCCTGCGCTGCAGAGCGGCGGTCGGCGGCTGCTTTCGTCGGCATGGCCGAGCTTATGATCGTCATGGCCGACGGGCTGGGCTCGGTTACACTGTCTGGCCATCGGAACGCCGCTGGTTGCGAAAGGGCGCGACCGCACCGATCGCTTTGAGCGCGCGGGTTGCTGCGCCCGGGAGGACCGGAGAGGGCCCGAAGTCGATACGACGCTCGCCGAGATGCGCGCCGGCCTCCTGGATGCGCGCCGGCCTCCTGGTTGGCGGAGGGGGCAGAGGGGTTGTCGGGCAGCCGCCATGAGGAGACGGCTCCATGACCGAGATCATCTTTGAAGTGACCGAAGACGAGGTGGACGGCGGGTATTCGGCGAGCGCCCTCGGGTACGGCATTCACACCCAGGGGGACTCGGTGGAGGAGATCCGCGCCACCGTCAAGGAGGCAGTCGACTGCTACTTCGACGACGGCATGCCGCGACCGAAGTTCATCCGGTTGCACTTCGTCCGCGACGAGGTGCTCGTGGCGTGAAGTTGCCCCGCCGGGTGAGCGGCGCGACACTGCGAACGTATTGTCATATCCGTGTCTGGGCATCGAGGCCGCCAAAGCGGCCCACGAGGCGCGCGTGGGAGGCAAACCGGCAACCGATGCGGAGTCGACGCTGCACAAGCCGGGCGCCGATTTCGACGAATCGAGAGGGATCGACTGCCTGAACCAGTGCTGTGATCTCGCACTCACGGCGAGGCACGACGACTGGTCGGCGGCCCACTTCGACGGTCAGTGCGCGCCGCTCCTGCACCGCACGCTGGCCCTGCCGCCGATCGTGGCGGGAGATGCCGATTTCTGGCGGTGGCTGACGTTCTCGCAGGGAGGGCATGGTGCCGGGGTGGTCGACCTCCGTTACCACGGTGGCCGCCGCGGCAAACCAACATGGTCCAGTTCCGCCGGCCCGGCCGGTCTATTATGGGCTCGAGGACCTCAAGAAGGGGATGTTCGCGAAGCTGTGAATCTGTACGAACGTGATGTACATCGAAGACGCCGCGGACCCGTACGACGGGATCGATTACCCTGACGTCGACTTGTGGGATTCGCACGTGATCGATGTCAACTTCGGCCGTGGAGAACGACTCGTACCACCACACGATGGAGACCGCGGCGGCCGTTGGCTGCGACCGCTCGATTCGGACGGCGATTGGCGAGTACTGGGCGTGGACGGAACCGTCATCGGCACCGTGACTCTCTCGGGTCGTCTTGTGGAGGGCTTGTGCTCGGTCATCGACGCCCTCGACCTGGAAACGAACGCCGTGCTGGAGCTGAGGCGAGACGGAGACGGCAACCTCCTTGCGGTCCCCGCATGAGCGACACCGTCGACCGGCAGACTCGGCCCGAGGAAAACAGTTGACGCCGGCCGGCCGGCGCGCAAGGATCGGCCTTGAAGAGCGGACGGTCGATTCAGGGGGGGTATGGCAATGAGGCGACGACTGCTCGAGCTGCTCGGGGTGGCGGCGGCGATCGCGACGGTCGCGGTGCTGCTGCCGCTGACACCCGTTACCGTGGAGGGCCAGGAGCCGGCCACGACCCCGTGGGGGCATCCCGACCTGGAGGGCATCTGGCTCGACGTGTACTCGACGCCCCTCGAGCGGGCGCCCGGGATCGGCGAGCGCGAGTTCGCCACCGAGGAGGAGCGGGCCGCCCGGGACCAGGCCGCGCTCGCCCGCCCGCCGATTCTGCCCAGCGGGGCCTACAACACGGTCTACACGTCGGCGAGGCCGGCAGGGCCGCGCACGTCGCTCGTCGTCGACCCGCCGGACGGGCGCATTCCCGCCCTGACGCCCGAGCAGGTCAGGCGGAACGAGATCGAGCAGGAGTGGCGCCTGATGCTTCTGCGCAACACCGAGACGTGCCGGAGCCAGGCGCCGCAGTGCGCCGGGGGCGAGTACGGGCCGCCGTCGCCGCGCTACTACGAGACCACGCCCTACTACAACACCCGGGGCCGCATGAACCGCCACGACGGTCCCGAGGACCAGAGCCTCGGCGACCGGTGCATGTCGGGGCGCACCCCCGACCTGAACGGGTTCCGCCGCATCGTTCAGGGCGAGAACGCGGTCTCCATCGCCTACGACACCGGGCAGGGCCAGGGGTTCCAGCGCCTCGTCAACCTCGGCGGCAGCCATCCGCCGGCCCACATCCGCCTGCGCCACGGCGACTCGCGCGGCCGATGGGAGGGCCGGACGCTGGTCATCGAGACCGCGAACTTCTCGCACAAGTTCCCCTACCAGGGTGCGGCCGAGAACCGCCGGCTCGTCGAGCGGTACACGCGGGTCGACGACGAGACGCTCGCCTATGAGCTGACGATCGAGGATCCGACGGTGTGGGTGGCGCCGTGGACGATCCGGCAGGAGCTGAAGCGGCAGAGCGACGAGCAGAACCGCATCTACTACGAGCCGCGCTGCCACGAAGGGAACTACGGCCTGCCGGCGCTGCTCCGCGGCTATCGTCTGGACGACCAGGCGTTCGCGGAGGGGCGCGGTCCGGAACCGGCCTCCTTCTCCATCTACGACGCCGACCGCCTCCAGCGGTGAATCCCGCCCACCGGGGGCGCGTTCGGGTTGAGAGGAAGCCCGCGCGCCCCCGGGTCTTTTGTCGGCTGTATCTGGCGACGCTGACCGCCTCGAGTCGGTGAGACCCCGCCGAGCCGGGGGCGCCTTCGGCTGAGGGCGAAGCCTGCGCGCCCTGCGCCGTGTTGGCTTGTCCGAGGGGATTGAAAGAGGAGCGACCGAGCCCGAGACCTGCGGCGGGCGCTCGCAAGCACCGCCGCCGAACCCCGAGCGGGGCCGAGCCGGAGCCCCACCTGCTCCGCGCATGACCCGGCCCCGCGCCCGGCGGGGCCGGGCTCTGCCCGATGGGATGGCCGCTACCTGGGAGGCGCCGCCACGGTGTCGACGCCCGGCCGCGCCAACTCGTAGGGCGCGCCGGTGCCCGACGACCCGAGGAACAGCCTCGTCCCGTCGGGGAACGTGATGTCGCGGCCGTTGGCCCGGTTCGTGCCGTCCTTGGCCTGGTAGCCGTCGACGCGGACGTCAGTCCCCGGCATGAGCGACCGGCGCGTGAAGCCCCGCCGGAACAGCACGTTGGGCGTGCCCCCTTCGAACGCCCAGACCTCCGTCGTGCCGTCGTCCAGCTCGACGTCGATGTGGATCCAGACGTGGGGGTTGACCCACTCGACCCGGGTGACCTTGCCGCTGAACTCGACCGGCCGGTCCGCGTCGAACTCCGCCGCGAACGCGTGGTGCGCCGCCACCGGCTCGACGGTCCCCGCCAGCCCCAGACCGATTCCGACCACCGCGCTCAAGACCCCGATCAACAGCTTCGTCCTCATGGCCTTCGGCCTCCTTGCCCCTCGTGTTCACAAACGATATCGCAGCCGGCGGGTCCCCGGACCCCGGCCGCGGCCCGCGAACCGGTCGGTTACCGCCGATACCACTCGTGCAGCGCGTCGCCCTCCGGAATCTTGCGCGTGATCTCGACGATCAACATGTCGCCCTCCCACCGTTGCACGAGCTGCTCGCGGCGCAGGCTCCCGTACATGAACTCCTCGGCGAACTCGATGCACGGATAGTCGAGCACCGTGGCGTTGGGCTCGAGGCGCCGGTAGAGCGGCATGGCGATCGTCCACGGCTCGGTGAAGGTCTGCGGATCGGTGAGCGTCGCCTCGTACCAGATGGCGTCGGGCGACAGCGGCGTGTAGCGCTCGGTGATCTGCAGGGCCTCGCTGTGGAAGTTGCCGGCCCGGTCGAGCCAGTTCTTGCCGTTGAACTCGGTGACCTCGACCACCAGCGTGTCGCCCTCCCAACGGCCGAGCGAGTGCCCCATGTAGGTCCAGTCGGGCGGCAGGTCGACCTCGTCGACGTGGATGACGCGGGCCGCGTTCGAGAACGCGAAGTTCATGTGGATCTTGTCTTCGCCCTGCACGATCTGGAACGGATAGGGCATGTACATCGCCCGCGGGGTGCCCGGGAGGTAGCACTTCAGCTCGGGGTCGCGGTCGATCCAGTTCGCCTTGTTCTCCTCCTTGACCGCGAGCGCCTCCGGCGTGTAAGGGATGGTGCCGTCGCCCTGCACGACCCCCATCGAGCCGGGCACGCCGGCCGCGGCGCCCAGCGCCACCACCGGGGCCGCCGGTACCCGGGCGTACTCGTAGGGATAGACGCCCTCCTGCATCACCATGCCCGGCAGCGCCTCGTGCGCCTCGAGGTCCCAGTGCGCCTCGTTGAGGGCCTGCCACACGCCGTTGAAGTTGGGGCGCCCGTCGGGGGTCTGCGCGGGCCGCGCCGACGGGTCGGGGGCCTGGCTGGCCGAGCCGGTCACCCCGACGGCGACGACGGCGCCGATGCTGAAGGCGGCGAGGACGGTGAGAACGGTCGAGACGCTGAAACGGTTACCCATCATCGATGCTCCTGGCGGCGAGGCGCGGCCCCGACCGGCGGTCGCCGGGCGGAAGCGGGCTTCGCCGCCGCACGGCCGGCGGCGGCCCCGGGGCCGTCGCCGGCGCATGGCCGACTTCCCTCAGTCCTGCAGGCCCGTCACGCACGTGGCGGTGTCGAGCGAGAACGGGTCGGGGCCGCGCCCCTCGGCGAACGCCTGCTCGTCGACGCGGGCGCCGATGAGCAGCGCCGGCAGTCCGTAGTTCCCCTCGTGGCAGCGCGGCTCGTAGTAGATGCGGTTCTGCTCGTCGCTCTGCCGCTTCAGCTCCTGGCGGACGGTCCACGGCGCCGTCCACACCGTCGGATCCTCTATCGTCACCTCGTACTCGAGGGTGTCCTCGTCGATGCGCGTGTACCGCTCGACGAGGCGCCGGTTCGCGCCCGACTCGCGGTAGGTGAACTTGGGCGAGAAGTTGGTGGTCTCGACGACCAGGGTCCGGCCCTCCCAGCGGCCCCGCGAGTCGCCGTGGCGCAGGCGGACGTGGCTCGGGGGATGGCTGCCGCCCAGGTTGACGATGCGGTGGTACCCCTGGCCCTGGCCGGTGTCGTAGCCGATGGCGAGCGAGTCCTCGCCCTGCACGATGCGGCGAAACCCGTTGAAGTCGGGGGTGCGCCCCGACATGCACCGGTCGCCGAGGCTCTGGTCCTCGGGCCCGAAGTGGCGGTTCATGCGGCCGGTGTTGTAGAAGGGGACCATGTCGAAGCGACGCGGCGACGCGGGCCCGTACTCGCCCCCGGCGCAGCCGCTGCCCCCGAGGCGGCAGGTCTCGGTGCTGCGCAGCAGCATGAGGCGCCAGTCGCGCCGGACCTCGTTGCCCCGCTGCGCCTCCGGCGTCAGGGCGGGGATGCGCCCGTCGGGCGGGTCGACCACGAGCGACGTGCGCGGTCCGGCCGGCCTCGCCGACGTGTAGACGGCGTTGTAGGCCCCCGCGACGTCAGTGCGGCCGTCCGTCCCCCGCCGGTCGCGTCCCGGGTTGACCATGCGGGCCTGGTCGCGCGCCTCGCGCTCGGCCGCCGTGAAGAGCTCGCGGTCGCCGACCCCGGCCGGCCGCTCGAAGGGCGTCGCATAGACGTCGAGCCAGATGCCCTCGAGGTCTGGATGGCCCCACGGGGTTTCGCCCGGCCCCTGCCCGCCGGCCGCGGGCTGCAGCAGCACCATGATCGTCGCGATGGCCGTCGCTACGCCGAGCGACTCGAAAAGTCGTCGCTTCATCTCCGTACCTCCTGACTCAGTACGGCTCGCGGGCCGCGAGCGCGGCTCCGGGCGTCCGAATCCGCCGCCCGGCGCCACGCTCCCGGAATCGGCTCGAATATACGCCCGGTGCCGCACCGTGTCAAAACGCGCGGGCGAGGACGAAGCGTCCCGGGGCCTGCCGCGCGGGCGCCCCTACTGCTGGCCCGACTCGGCCGCCTCCCGCTCCGCCGCGCGGGCGCCGGCCAGGATGTTCTCGAGCCCGTAGTTGCCCTCGTGGCACGCGTACTCGAAGAGCCCGCCCTCGATGGGCACCATCGGAATCTCGGCCGTCCACGAGCGCGCGTAGGTCGCGGGGTCGGTGACGGTGAAGCTGTAGTCGATGCGATCGGCCGCGACCCGCGTGAACCGCTCGACCACCTTCGACACCTCGCTGCCCGCGTGCACCAGGTAGCGCACCCGCTCGTCGCCCTTCGCGGTCAGGTTGGTCGTCTCGACCACCAGCGTGTCGCCTTCCCAGCGGCCGCGCGAGTCGCCCATCCACTGGCCGATCTGCGCCGGCGCGTGGGGGCGTCCGTCGATCGGGATGATGCGGGCGTCGTGGATCATCTCGACGAAGATCACCACGTGGTCGGGCGTCTGCATGATCTGGTAGTTGTGGTTGTAGAAGCCGGGGATCATGGCGCCCGGCATGCCCCGGGTGATGCACCGGTCGTAGAGGTTCAGGTCTTCCCACGTGTCGAACCGCGTGCCGTCGCGCATCGCCGCGAACGCCTCGTCGCTTTCGCGCACGCGCTCGGTCTTCGCCGGGTACCGCCCGTCGGGCGGGTCGACGATGAGCGACGTCTGGCTGTTCCGCACGCCGCGGTCGAGCCAGAAGTCGTTGTAGCCGCCGGTGCGTCCCGGCGGCGGCGGCGCGTCCCGGCGGGCGTCGGCCTCGGCGTCGAGGGCCGCGCGCTCCTCGTCGGAGAGCACCGCCCGCTCGCCGAGCTCGATCGGCCGCTCGAGCGGCGTCGTGGTCCGGTTGGTCCAGATGCCCTGTAAATCGGGGTCACCCCACGCCGTGCGCCCCGGCGTCTGGGCGTCGGCCAGCGCCGGAAGCAGGACCGCGGCCGAGAGAATCGCGATGACATACCTCATGCTGCACCTCCTCAACTCGGCCATCATACCCGGATCGCGTTCCGGCGCGTCTCGGCGCGCGGCCCGGGCGTCTTCGGCGCGGCCCGACGCCAGGACGAGTCAGGTTCGCCAGCGCGAAGCCGGGGCAGGCGCCGAAGGTCGGCTGCATGGCGTACACCGTGGGCACCGTTCACCGTGCGGAACCGACCCATGCAAGTGATGGTGAACCGCTGCGCCGCGTTGCGGCGTGAGGCGCTATGCGCTACAGTCGGTCGATGAGGGTCAAGCACAAGGGACTACGGGCGCTGCACGAACGCGACGACCCTTCGCGGGTGCCCGCCGGTTTCGCGCCGCGCCTGCGGCGTATTCTGTTCCGCCTGCAGGAGGCGACCGATCCGGCCAGCGCCGATGCCCCCGGATTCCGGCTCCACCCGCTGAAAGGGGATCGGGCCGGTCAGTGGAGCGTGCGGGTGTCTGGAAACTGGCGTGTCGTGTTCCGCTTCGAGAACGCCGAGGTCGTGGACGCGGACCTGATCGGCTACCACTGACGAGGACCGAATCGATGACCCGCACCGAAGACGGGCGCGTAGGCCCCATGCCGAATCCCCCGCATCTGGGCGAGCTGATCCGCGAGAGCATGGATGAATCCGGCTGGACCGTGGGCGAGACGGCGGCGCACCTGAGCTGCGAGCGCGGGACCTTGTCTCGCGTGCTGAACGGCAGGGCGGGGGTTTCCGCGAACATGGCCCTGGCGCTCGAGAGCCTGGGCTGGGGGACCGCCGACCACTGGATGCGGATGCAGGCGGCCTACGACCTGGCCCAGGCGCGCCGCCAGCGGCGAGCAAGCGGGCGACCGCCGACCTCGGGCGGCGAGGCGACAGCCCACGCACGCTCCTGACTCCCGGGCGAGTCCAGGTCGTCGACCAGGCCGGCGTCAACGGTTGGCGCGGGTCTCCGGCAGGGCCAGGGCGATCAGCTCCGGAACGCGGCCGCCGCCGACGGTCAGGGCGATGTACTGCCGGCCGCCCGACAGGTACGTCATCGGCGTGCCGATGGCGCCGCCCGGCAGGTCGACGGACGCGATCTCCTCGCCGGTCGTCTTGTCGAAGGCGACGAGGCGCGGGCGGTCGTCGGTGCCCCCGGTGGTCAGCGCGTAGATCAGCAGCGTCTTCGTCAGCACGGGGCCGACGCGTCCGCTGTCGCCGCCCAGCGGCGGCAGGTCGAGGTGGCGCAGCATGGGCAGGTTGCGGATGCGGTCGCCGTCGCCCATCGGCCGCATCCACAGGTGCTCTCCCGTGTTCATGTCGATGGCCGTCATCCGCGAGTAGGGCGGCTTGAACAGGGGCAGGCCCTGCGGCATCTGGGGGCGGTGGGTCAGCGCGCCCCGCGCCTCGAGCACCGCCAGGGTCGAGTCCTCGTCGGGCCCGGGCGTGCGGAAGTGCTTGACGGTGTAGCGGTTGCCCGACGGCACGTACAGGATGCCGCTCTCGGGATCGACGGCGGCGCCGCCCCAGCTGCCGGCGCTGAACCCGGGCCGCACGATGGTGCCCCGCCGGCTGTGCGGCGTGTACAGGGGGCCGATGCGGTACGGCGCGACCGCCTCGATCGCCATCCGGCGTATCTCGGGCGTGAAGTCGACGAGGTCGTCGATGGCGACTCCCTGGTAATCGAACGGCGCCGGCCGGGTCGGAAACGGCTGCGTGGGCCACGGCACCTCGCCCTCGATGTCGGTGTCGGTCGGCACCGGGCGCTCCTCGATGGGCCAGACCGGCTCGCCCGTCGCCCGGTCGAAGACGAACGTGAAGCCCTGCTTGGTGATCTGCGCCACCGCCTTGATGGGCCTCCCGTCCACCGCGATGTCGATGAGGTTCGGGGCGGCCGGCAGGTCGTAGTCCCAGAGCCCGTGGTGGACGACCTGGAAGTGCCAGACCCGCTCGCCGGTCTCGAGGTTGAGGGCGACGAGGCTCTCGGCGAACAGGTTGGCGCCGGGGCGGTGCCCGCCGTAGTAGTCGGGGGCGGCGGTGTTCAGGGGCAGGTAGACGTAGCCGAGCTCGGGGTCGATGCTCATCATCGTCCAGACGCCCACCTTGCCCGTCTCGCGCCAGGAGTCGCCGCCCCAGGTGTCGTTGCCGAACTCGTCTCCCTGTGGGATGGTGTGGAACGTCCAGCGGGTGCGGCCGCTGCGCACGTCGAAGCCGCGCATCCAGCCCGGCGGCATCTCCCTGCGGATGTTGTAGCTCGAGATGGACATCGGCGTCACCACGGTGTCGCCGAACACGATGGGCGGGGACTGCACCGAGTAGAGCAGCGCGTTCAACCAGTCGCGCTCGCCGCGCGTGGCGCGCGGGATGTCGGCCATCAGGTCGAGTCGGCCGCCGTCGCCGAAGTCGGGGCACGGCCGGCCGGTCCCGGCGTCGACGCACACGAGATACCCGTTGCCGGTTCCGAAGAGAATGCGCTCGTCGGTCCGGTCCCCGTTCGACCAGTACGCCACGCCGCGCTGGTTCCAGCGGGCGCTCATGGTGGTCGTGCCCTCCTCGTAGCTCTTGGGGTTGTAGACCCATAGCGTGTCGCCTGTCCGCGCATCGATGGCGGCGGCCGCCGACGTCGGCATGTTGATGAAGAGCCGGTCGCCGACCATCAGGGGGGTGGCCTTGAGGTTGGTGAGGGTGGGGGGCTGGCCGTCGCGCCACCGCTCGGGGTCGCGGCGGTGCAGCTCGTCGAAGACGAGCCGCGAGTCGGCGCGCCACTCCGAGCCGTCGGGCATGGTGAGGCTGAGCACCGCGTCGGCCGACCGCCAGCGCCACGCGATCTCGAGGTCGCCGAAGTTGTCGCGGTCGATCTGATCGAGGGGCGAGTACTTGGTGCTGCCGAGGTCGCCGCCGTAGGTCGGCCACTCGCCGTTGGCGGGGGCGCCGTACTGCGCCGCCGCGGGGCCGGCCGCGGCCAGTGCGGCCACGAGGCCGGCGGCCAGTCGGGCGACGCCGCGGGCAGGTTCACGGGTTCGCCGCATGGGTCCCTCCGGCCGGGCGCGCTCCGTGGGGGCGCGCGACATCGGTCAACGCCCGGCTGCCCGGTAGGATAGCAGCGCCGGGCGCCGCCGCGGGCGGCGGTTGCCCGGAGCTATTGCGCGACCGGCGTCCGGCCTTCGCGGAGGCTCCGCTTCTGCTCGGCGACGGGAACGTCGGTGACGAACATGAAGCCCGGCGCGTGGGAGATCATCAGCTCGGGCCGGGCGCTTCGCGCCACCACCTGAGAGGTCACGCCGCAGGCCCAGAAGACCGGCACCTCTCCCGGCCGCAGCCCCCCGTCCTTCCCCCAGTCGGGCCGGGCGAGATCGCCGATGCCGAGCGCCGCCGGGTCGCCGGCGTGCACGGGAGCGCCGTGGGCGAGCGGCTGCTCGTCGCTGATGCGGATCGCCTCGTCCACCCGCGACGCGGGAATCGGCCTCATGCTGACGACGAGGCGTCCGCGGAACGGGCCCGCGGGCTCGCAGTCGCGACTGGTGAGGTACATCGGGACGACGCGACCCTCGTCCTGATGCCGGAGACGTATGCCGGCCTCCATCAGGCCCGCCTCGAAGCCAAAGCTGCAGCCGAGCAGGAAGGCGGTGAGATCGGGCTCCCAGACGTCCCGCACGTCCTCGCATTCGAGGTGCGGCGTCCCGCGCCGGGCCACCCGGTACCGGGGCAGATCGGTCCGCAGGTCGGCGCCCGGCGCGAGCGGGCCGAGCACCGGGTGCCCGCTCACGGCGAGCAGTGGACACGGACGCGGGTTCCGCTCGCAGAACGTCCGGAAGTCGCCGGCCAGCGAGCCCGGCAGGACGATCAGGTTGGCCTGTGCGAAGCCGGGGCAGACGCCGGACGTCGTCCCGGTGAACCGCCCGTCACGACAGGCGGCGCGCAACGCCGCCGGGTCGAGCGGGGTGCCGCCGGCGCGTTCCGGGTCTCGGTCGCTGGAAACCACCAGGAGGCCCCGGGAAGAGGCCCGTCCTCGCGAAAGGCGAAGGGCCTGAGAGGTTGGCGCGCCCGACAGGATTCGAACCTGTGGCCTTCGGCTCCGGAGGCCGACGCTCTATCCAGCTGAGCTACGGGCGCGTGCTCGAGGAATCGGTCACTGACGGAGACTCCCACGAACACCGCGGGCGCTTCCGCCGAGCGAATCGCGTACGGGACCGGCACCACGCGCGGTCCGCGCGCCGGGCAGGCGGGCCAAGTGCATCGGCCGCACCCCCGCTCCGCGCGCAAGCCGTAAGCGTACTACGGTTTCGGACCCCCGCGTCAAATGCGCCGGCGGCCGGACCGCGGATCCCACCCGTCCGGCGCTCCGCACGTCCCGGTCGACGAAGCGGACCGGGCCATACCGCACCTCGCCGACGAGCAGGGTCGGCTTCCCGGGCCGCCGTCATCACGCGGCTCGCGGTTGACGCCGGGGTCCAGGAGCGTAGTACGCTTGCAGCCAGCACATCGGAAGGGTCTGTCCCGCGTCGCCTCCGCGGACGGTTTGCCTGGGAGAACACCGTCCGTTGGCGCCGTTGGAGTTCCCGTGAGTCGTCGATTCACCAAGCACGCGCCCGTAGCTCAGCTGGATAGAGCATCGGCCTTCTAAGCCGAGGGTCGCAGGTTCGAATCCTGCCGGGCGTGCCAACTCTCCAGGCCCTTTTCTGCACAGAAAAGGGCCTTTTTTTTGTTGGGTTTTCTCTCGATTGCCCCCTTCGAGTCCGATGTGCCGGTGCGGGTCAGAAATGGTCAGAAATCGCCACGAATCGCCCCGATGGGGCATCAAAAGTTAGCAGTAAAGTTAGCACCCCCGCGAGAGCAGTGCCAGGGACCCGAGGGGCGGCTCAGAGAGCCTGAACGCAGGCGGACCACCTCCTGGAACATCGGCGACCGCTCGTCGATGGCCTCCACGATCGGCGTGCGGCGCGCTCTCGGCGCTCAGGCGATCGACGTGTTGCGGCTCGTGTCGGGGGCGGGGTCATCTTGACGGGCTCCAGGGGAACCGGCCATACGGGTGGCCGTCGCCTCTGGGACACCATTGAGGTCCGGCAGGATGCGCCCGCGGGCGTCGTCAGCGCGGAGTGAGGCCGAGGTCGCGGCGGATGATCGAGAAGTCGAAGGGTTGCCCCGGGCTGCGGTGCTCCAGGTGCTCCATGTCCGTCAGCAGCAGATCGACCGCGCGGCGTCCCGACGCCGTTCGCATGCACTCCCGCGGCGTCCTGTCGTCGAGCGCCGGCAGCGGCCGATCCGCCCAGTCGGCGTAATGGCGGGCCTTGAACTCGGCGACCACGCTCTCCTCCTCGGGTGTGGCCGGCGCTCGCGGCGGTCGCGCGGCGCTGTTCAGGAGTGCGAGCGGGTCGGAATGCTCGCGTGCGCGGTGACGGAGGCGAGGGCCGCAGGCCGCCACGATGCGTTCCCGCAGGGCGTCCGCGCGGGCCCGCGAGTTGGTCTCCAACCGCAGCGTGGTCGCGTTCATCACGGCACGGCCGACGACGGTCGATTCGCCTTCGGGTTGGGTCGGGTCGTCGGGGCGCAGGAACGTCCAGGTCGTCGAGTCGCTGTCGGCACGGTCCCTCTCGGCGCCGTCCAGCCCGGCGATGGCGGTGTCGACCGCCGCCTTGGCGCCGGGCGTCACCTCGAAGTGATCGACCGTCAGCAGCAAGGGATCGCCGTCGTGGTTGCGGAGGTCGGGGGGCATCGCGCCCTGCGCGTCGTGCCCTTCGACGGCCTCTTCCCAGCGCCGGATCAGGTAGCTGCCGACGAAGCGTCGCAGAGGCGGTCGACCGGCACCGCCCGCCGGCGCCGCAGGCGGGCGCGCGCGCGCCGGACGACCTCGGCCGCATGGTACGGCGGCAGCGGGCGCGGATGCGTGCCGCAGAGCAGCGACACGCCCTCGTGGTCGACGACGCGGCCCAGCACCGCGTGGCGCCGCGCCAGGGTCTGCGAGGCGCTCCTCTCCGACACCGTACGCCGCTCGTCTGACAGCAGGTCGTGCAGCGTCAGGGTCTTGCCGGCATCGACCGCCTCGACCTCCCACACCGAGAGCCACGCCGCCCGCTGCGCGTCCAGCCAGCGGCGCTCGTCCGGCGCGCAGCGTCGCCCGTGGGCGGTGCGATAGGCGTCGGCGACCGTCCGCCCGCCCACCTCGAAGCCGTAGACGGACCAGGGCCAAGCCAGCGGCGCGGCGGCGACCGGATCGGCGAAGTCGTCTTCGAAGGCCCTCCACTTCTCGCCGAACTCGTCGAGCGCGAACCGGGTGAGGCGAAGCACCAGCCGCTCGTCCAGCTCGTGCGTCGCGGCCGGGCCGCGGTTCGAGGCGTGCGCGGCCTCGTCGGCGGCGAGATGGCACTTCTTGTACTTGCGGCCGCTGCCGCACGGACAGGGGTCGTTGCGGCCCGCCCTCGGTCGGAACGGTGCCGCCGGCTCGGACGGGGAGGGCGAAGCGAAACCGTCGTCGGGCTCGGGTCCGGCGGATTGCGTCAGGTCGAAGTCCACCGAGGCTTCGTAGGGGAAGGTGAGCCGCGCCTCGCGGTCGTCGTCGTCGTAGTACGACTCGCAGACGGGATCGGGCGAGTCCGACTCGAAGACCGCCGAGTGCCTCGCGAACAGCGCGCTGAGCGACCGCGCGGCGGCGGTGACGATCTCGATGTCGCGTTCGACGAGGGGACGCGGGGCTCCGTCCGGCTCCATCCGCACCACGGAAGGGTAGGCGTCCGGGCCCGCCACCGGCCACCCGTGCTCCATCGCCTCGCGCCGCATCGACGGCGGCAGCTCGGTGGCGGGCTCGAAGATCAGTGACAGCAACTCGGTGCCGGGAAGCGCACCCTCCTCAAGGAGGCCGGCCGCCACCTCGAGAAAACGTTCGAGGCCCTCGACCGACGGGAAGATCGACACGCCGGGGCACCCGTCGAGGCCGCCGATGACGGAGACGCAGGCGCCGTCGACGTCCAGGGCGGGAATGTCCATCCGGATTGCCTGGGTGTCGTCGGCGACCGTCCACGGCTTGACCGCGAACAGGTGGGCGCAGGCCGTGAACAGCTTCTCGACGGCCGCGGGCGACACGCGGCCCGACGCGAAGTAGCTCGGCTCGCTCCCCGCGTCGGCCGGCATCGACGCGACGAGGTGCTCGATAAGCTCCTGCAGCTCGGGCGTCGGCGCGACATCGACGGGTATCGCCCCGGCGACTTCGGCCCGCACCTCGGCGGCGGTGGCGGCGTAGGCGACGCGGATGAGGTCGGGGCGGCGCGGCGAGCCGACGAGCGGCTGCGTCAGGGCGCTGCGCAGCGTGCGCGCGACGGCGCCGTCGGCGTCCCCGGGCATGACCATCGACTGACCGACGACGAGCCCGTCGGGCAGCTCCACCCAGAGCACGATGTCGGGGCGGCAGGGTTCTCCGCGTTGGTGGACGAAGAATGGCGTCGAGAGGCGGCCGCCGATCCACTCGCGGAAGAGCTGCGCCTGACCCGGGCCGCGCCTCCGGTCGGCGGCGGCGGGTCGCGGCTTCACGCGGGAAATCTCCCCGACATGAAGGGATCATACAGGCGGCCGGGTGGGCGGGCCCCGGTCGGATGCCGGGCGTCGCTCCGTGCCAGACGAAGCCGAGCGCAAGCGTTGCGCACCGGCCAGCGTGACGGGTACAGTCGGAGGCAGGGACGAGATGAGAGCCTACGATGGAGCCGCGTGGGCGTGGCGCGGCATCAACCCCGATGGAACCCCCGACGAGGGAACGCTCGCGCGGCTGAACTCGGCAATCGTCGAAGCGGTACAGCCGGTACGGATCATCCTGTTCGGCTCGGCCGCCCGGGGCGAGATGCGGGCGAAGAGCGACCTCGACGTGCTGGTCATCGTTCCAGACGGCCAGAACCGGCGCCGCGTCGCCGGAACCATTTACCGCGCGAGGCCTCGAGGTACGCGTCCTCTCGATCTGGTCGTCGCCACGGAGAGCGATGTCGACCGGCACCGTGACGCGCGCTGGTACGTCCTCTCGTCCGCGCTGCGCGAAGGACGGATCCTGTATGAGCGCAGAGCGCAAACCTGACTCCGCGAGGTACTGGCTGGACCAGGCGCACCGCCGTCTCCGGGATGCGGCGCAGCGTGGCCCCGACCGGGACCGGCGAGTCCAGTGCGAGCAGGCGCACTACGCTGCCGAGTTCGCCGTCAAGGGTGTGGTCATCGCCCACGGCGCCGACCTCGACACGACGCACGACATCGGGGCTCTCCTCGGTACCGCGCGCTGCCGGTGAGAGCATCCCTCACGAGGTGGAGGAATCAGCTGCTCTGTCGACGTACGCCGTTAGCGGGCGGTACGACTTCGACACCGACCCGGAACATGCCGACGTGAGCGAAGAGGAACTCCAGGAAGCGCTGGAGCAGAGTCGCAGAGTCGTTGAATGGGCCGACGGACGGATCACAACCATGCTGCAGGGCCTGCCACCCCCCGTGACCACCGTGCGCTGCTCGGGACGGGTCGGGCTGGCGTCCGAGCTGAACGAGCCGGCCCGCGAGTCCGGTGGCCGCGCGCTCGAAAAGACCTCCAGCCGGTTCGGGAACCGCTGTTGCCGGAACCCCGGCGTCGAGCCGGCCGCCCGATCGTGACAGGGATCACGAGCCTCCCTGCCGAACGGGTGGACCGTCGAGCACGCGCAGCAGAAGACGACGAAGCTCTACGACCGGACCTCGGGCGCTGTCGCCGCCGACGAGATCGACCGCATCGTGAGCACACGTCACCAGTCATCTTGGCGAGCGCATTCTTGATCTGACGACCCGCATGTTTAGACTCTCACCGCGAGGGAGTTCAGTCGCCCAGGAGCTGACCCACGCAAACCGCCACCGCTTGCAGCGACTCGGCAGGAAACGAATGGACACGATCCTAACCAGGTACATGCGCCTCATTCACGAGATCGTGCCGGATACCAGCACGCACGTGTTCCGGGGCCAGAGCGACGCCCGTTGGTCTTTGCGATCCGGTGCGAGTCGGCGTTTGACAGCAGATGGAATCACGGAAGATAACGCGTGTTTTCTCGATGAATATCTCGAATACCACCGTGATCTGCTGGATCGCGCTCGGCGAGTGGCGCCCTACGGACAGAGGGACCGAACCGACAGCCCCCTCCAGCTCCTCGCGAGACTGCAGCACTTCGGAGCCGCGACCGGGCTGCTTGACTTTTCGTACAGCCCGCTGGTCGCGCTCTGGTTCGCATGCGAAGACCCGTCCCGCGACGGCAAGGTGTTCTTCGTGAGTCACGAGCCGCCAAATACCGCCTTCGTGACGCCGCAACTCGAAGGACAGGACATTGAGAACATCTTCTCCAGGAAACAAGATGCGACCGGACCTGGGTACGTGCTCTGGGAGCCTCTTGTGCAGGGCGATGCGGCGCTTCGAATCCTCGGGCAGCGGAGCGTGTTCGTGATCGGACGACCAGTTCTAGACGATAAACATGTCGACGCGGTCGCCATCAAAGCAGCCGACAAGGAACCGCTTCGTGTGGAACTGGATCAGCTCGACGTGTCTGAACGCACGATCTACCGAGACCTGGTGGGGTTTTGCCAACGCGAGGGCGCTAGCGCCCGGCGCGCTCGGCCGACCACCGTTGCGGCATACTTGCGGCGTGCCAACGGCGCGTACAGCCGGGGCGAGTATCAGGAGGCCGTGGAAGCGTACGGCAGGTGCCTAGAGCTTCGCAAGGCACGCGAGACGTATTTCCTGCGAGGGAACGCGAATGCGGCGCTCGGACATCACCAGGAGGCAATAGACGACTACGGAAAGGCGTTGGACGCGCCGGATATCGCGCAGGAAGAGAGCAGTTCCAAGTACGCCATTTTCTTTAACCGGGGAAACGAGCAGGCTTGTTTGGGGAGGCACGTCGATGCGATCGACGACTACCGTCGCGCGGTTGAAGTGGCGCCGCAGTTTAGCTCGACGTACTTCAATTGGGGCAACGCGCACTTCATGCAACAGCAGTACGCCGATGCTGTTGCACGCTACGACGAGGTGCTTGCAATGGTCCGTGCATATACTCCGGCGTTGATCAACAAGGCGCTGGCACTGGTCCTCCAGGGCAAACTGGACGAGGCAGAAGCCTGCTACCGCGCCGTTCAACGCGCACGGCCACTGCCGAACAACACGCTTGAGCCCTTGCTAGAGTTGAAAGGCGCGTTCGGCGGCTTAGCGGAGTCGGGATTGACGGTTGAAGTGGTGGAGACCGGCGATACGCTTCGGGCGACCGCCAGGCATCCCGACTACCGGGGCAGCGGCGGCCGGGGCGTGTTATTCAAGGGCATCCACGGCAATTCCGGCAACATGGGTGGAGGATTCCGGCAGGGAGGTGGACCAGGTTTCGGAGGTGGGCCCGGGGTGCTTGTTCACGTCCAGGGAGGCTAGGACGGGTTGTTTGCGGGAGGGGGGTAGAGTCGACGATTGGGGCGGCGGGTCCGGAGGCCAGCCGGCCGACGGCGACGAGCTCGCCGCAACCCTCGGCCGCCCGAGCTGCACCGCCGCCGGCGTGGCCGTCGAGGTTGCCGCGGGCCCGCACGCCGCTGGCGTCGAGACGGAGGCCTCCAGTCTGTCCGGGAACCGCTGGCGCCGGCCCCGCCGTCGAACCGGACGCACAGCCGGCCAAGCGCCGCCACAGGCGCGTCAGACGGCGAGGCCTCCAGCTGCGCGATGTCTCGCCGCTCCACGTGGCCGCCTACATCCGGACGCACCCCGGGTCGGTCCCCACGGTGAAGCAGTACCTGGCCGCGATCCGCATGCTCGGCGACTGGCCCGTCGTCAGCCAGGTCCTCCCGGTGAACCCCGCTGCCGCCGTGCGGGGGCCGAAGCACGTCGTCACCAAGGGGGCGACGCCGATCCTCTCGCCGGCGGAGGCGAGGAAGCTCCTCGAGACGATCGACACCGCCGCCCTGGCCGGGCTGCGGGACCGGGCGCTGCTCTCGGTCATGCTCTACAGCTTCGCGTGGGTGAGCGCGGTGCTGGGGATGCGGCGGCAGGACTACTTCGGGCAGGGGAGCCGGGGCTGGTTGAGGCTCCACGAGAAGGGCGGGAAGCGGTACGACGTTCCGGCCCACCACCGGGCGGCCGCCGCCCTCGACGCCTACGTTGAGGCGGCCGGGCTCGAGGATCCCAAGGCGGCGCCCTTCCAGACCGTGGACCCGGCGGGGCGGCGGCTGACGGGCCGGGCGCTGGACCGGCGGCTCGTTCTCGCGATGATCAAGCGTCGCGCCGCGGCGGCGGGGCTGCCGCCCTCGACGTGCTGCCACACGTTCCGGGCGACGGGGATCACGGTGTACCTGTCGAACGGGGGGACGCTCGAGCGCGCGCAGCAGATCGCGGGGCATGCGTCGCCGAAGACGACGAAGCTCTACGACCGGACGGCGGACACGGTGACGGTGGACGAGATCGAGCGCATCGTGATCTGAGCGTGGACAGGTCCCCTGCGGTCCCCCGCCAGGCGCAAGGACCTCCTCGATCGTCTGGGACTAGGTCACCCTGAGTCCAGGTCGCCGCCAACGCTCCCGAGGCGGCACGCCAGCGTGGCCCGCACACCTATAGAAGAGCGCCCGCATCACGGTCGTCAGCAACATTACCCCGCCACCGAAATCCCCCATTCTGGGGGGCGCAAGGACGTACGCAGGCGCGCTAGTGTTCTGTGGCGCAAATGGGTCGAATTTATCTCACTGCAGCGCCTGGACATCGGCCAATCGCTTTCGGGCGCGTTGGATTTTCGAGAGGACGTCCTCACCCTTGGCCACCCACTTGTACGGTCGTGGATCTTCGTCGTGTTCGGCCAAGTGGCGCACGATCTCGCGCTGGAGCTCGCCAACGCTCGCGAAGCTGCCGTCGCGGATGACGGCGGTCAGATCAGCGAAAAACCGTTCGATTTAGCCAGGAACTCGATGTCGGCGTGAAGTGCATGCGGAACCGCGGGTGCCTCGCCAGCCATGACGGCGCCGTTCACCGACGACCCGATACGGCCAGGGGTGACGCAGGTCAGGGCCGTCCACTTCATGGAGCTGCGGGCGCGCATCGACGTCCTGCGGCGGGAGGCGGGGCTGGCGCGGTTCGCCTGGACCGACCCGGAGCTGCGTGCGGGGGTGACGCCGGTCCGGCTTGCGCATCTGCTCGAGCTGCGCACGGCCTTGGCGGCGGCGTACGCCGCGGTGGGGCGGGCGGAGCCGCGCTGGACGGACGCCGTGCCGGTACCGGGTGTGACCCCGATCCGGGCGGTGCACCTGATGGAGTTGCGCGACGCGGTGGTAGCGCTCGAGTGATGGCTCTCGACGCGGCGACCCGCGGGCCGTGCCGGCTCGACGGTCGCACCGCCCGGCGCCGCGCCGCGGGTCCACGATGTGAGGGTAACCGTCCCGGGGGTGCGCCGGCCCAGGGCGATTGCCAGCCCGTACCGGGTTACGTCCGCGCGGCTCGCCGGTGCGTGCCACGGATCAGCAACAGCAGGGCGAGCACGATCGCGCCCGCCAGCGGCAGAGCCGGCACCGGCGTCAGGTCCGCGGTGATCGACAACTGATCGGCGGCCGCACTCGGGTTGCCGGCGCTGTCGTCGGCGGCACCGGCCACGATGTCCACCGTCACCGTGCCCGAGGCGGCAGGGGTGACCGTGGCCGTGTAGCCCGCGCCGTCGCCTTGCAGTTCCGAGGCGCTTCCGTTGCCGACGACGAGGTCCGCGAGCTCGAACCCGGTCACCCGCTCCGAGAAGGTGACGGTGACCGTGAACGGACCCGTGACCGGCTCGCTCGCGGCGCTCGTGATGGTCACCGTGGGCGACGGTATCGCATATAGGGTGAGGCCCAGCTCTTGGGCAAGACGGGCCGAATGCGGATTCCAGGGGGGAAGTCCGCGGCTACGCAGAGTCCGGTGTCGCTGTCGAGCTCAAGCGGAATCGTCGGGCCGGGCTTCACCGAATGCGCCCGCGGTTCGAGCCCACGCGCTTCTCCTCGAGGCGGGGGCGGGGGTTCCCGCGAGGGCTGAGTACGATCCTGGTTCTACGCCTCTCCACTATGCGGCCAGAGACAGCGACAGCGCCACCAAGGTCGGCGTGCGACCTCGCCGCCGGCGCAGACGTGGAGGTGACCGGCCGGGCGCTCGACCGGCGGCTAGTGCTGGCGATGCTCAAGCGGCGGGTCGCGGCGCCCTCGACGTGCTGCCACGCGGAACCCGGGTGCGCCGTGGGCGGACCCCGGCCCGCCGCGGGTCCGTGAGGCTGAAGCTATACTGGGTCGGGAATTCGCCGCGGAACGGACACCCATGGCCGAAGGGAGGGAGCAGCGATGAATACGGCCGGCGCCGCCGTCCCGGGCGGCGAGTCCGAGACGCCGATGCGGGCTACCTACCAGGACGTGCTCGACGCCCCGGCCAAGACGTGCTCGACGCCCCGGCCAATCGGGTGGCCGAGATCGTCGACGGAGTCCTCTACACGCAGCCGCGACCGGCCATGCCGCATGCGTTGGCGAGCTCCCGACTGGGCGGCGAGCTCACGGGACCTTTCGACCGGGGGCGCGGCGGCCCCGGCGGATGGTGGATCATCGACGAGTCCGAGTTGCATGTCGGAGAGGACATCCTGGTGCCCGACCTGGCGGGGTGGCGCCGGGAGCGGATGCCCGAGTATCCCGACGCGGCCTACGTTACCCTGGCGCCGGACTGGGTGTGCGAGGTCCTCTCCCCGTCTACGCGACGGCTCGACCTGCAGGGCAAGCGCCCGATCTACGCTCGCGAGGGCGTCGGGCATCTGTGGCTCGTCGAGCCGTCCGACCACACCTACGAGGCGTTCGAGCTGCGCGACGGTCGGTGGGTGCCGACGGCGACCGCGAAGGACGCCGAGACGGTGTGCGTCCCCCCCTTCGACGCGATCACCTTCAGCCTCGGCGACCTCTGTTCCCTGATGGGCCTGCATGGACCTGCGTCTTGTGGAGCAGAAGCGGAATCGGGCTCTCTGGCAGCCAGCCAACCTCTTTGGCGGGGTTGACGGCGTCTGGTTACCTGTATCACAGTGTATGACATGGGCACGGTCACGGTTCGGCTTCAGCCGGAATTGGAGAGGCAGCTCGACGAGGTGAGCGGGGCGCTTGGGATGACTCGATCCGAGGTCGTCCGGGACGCGCTCCGGAGGCAGTTGGCCATTCGCCGCTTCGAGGCGATCCGCGCGCGCCTGATGCCGTTCGCGGAAGCCCGTGGCTACCTCACCGACGAGGACGTCTTCGAACACGTCTCGTGAGGGTGTTCCTCGACACGAACGTGCTCGTCAGCGCCTTCACGACTCGCGGTCTCTGTGCCGACGTGCTCCGCGTCGTCCTCCGGGACCACACGCTCCTGACGGGCGAGTTCAATCTGGGCGAGTTGCGGCGAGTGCTTCGGACGCGCATGGCTGTACCGCAACATGTCATCGATTCCGCGGAGTCGCTGCTGCGCGGCCACGTCGTGGTTCCCGCGCCGGAAGCTCCGGCGTCGATCGAGGTTCGCGATCCGGAGGATGCGTGGGTGCTGGCGTCCGCGTTGGCGGGCAATGCCGATATCCTGGTGACGGGGGACCGGGATCTGCTCGCGATCCGGGGTGAGGCACCGCTGACCATCGTCACGCCGCGGCAGTGGTGGAACCGGCTCCGGGGCTGATCGCCGGTCGACCGCCGGCGGCCGGCCGAGCCGAGGGGGCGCGGGGTCGTGATGGCTTGGCCGCGGATGGCGGCATGGGTATGAGGAGGCGTCCGTGACCGAACGTTCGCGTGTTCCCCGTCGTCGCGCCCTGCAGGTGTTCGGCGCCGCGGCGGTGGCGCCGGCCGCCGCGGAGGGCGCGCGGGCGCTGCATCCGTTGGTGCCCGCGCAGCCGGCCGGCGGCGGCTGGCGGCCGCGCTTCTTCACCGCGGAAGAGGCCGCCGCCGTCGAGGCCCTCGCCGAGGCCATCATTCCCCAGACCGACACCCCCGGGGCGCGGGCCGCCAACGTGCACCAGTACATCGACTGGGCGGTGGGTCGCGCCGACGCGGGCGACGGGCCGGCCGCTCTGCCGGAGATCGTCCGGGAGGGACTGGCGTGGCTCGACCGGCGCAGCGCCGGCCTCTATGGCGGCCGGTTCGCCGACGTCGACGGGCAACGGCAGGCGGAGCTGCTGACGCGGCTCGCCGCGGACCCGTCACAGGAGGAGAAGGCCGGCGTGGACCTCTTCCGGGAGGTGCGCCGTCTGACCATCAGCGGCTATTACCGCTCTGAAATCGGGATGCGGGAGGAGCTGGGCTACGCCGGCAAGCAGTACCTGACCAGTTTCGAGGGGTGCGCGCACGAGCACCACCTCGACTGGGAGCCCGGCGGGGTGGAAGGGCGGGGGTAGCCGTATGGAGATCCTGCAGCGGGGGCCGGTGCACGACGTCGTGGTCATCGGCAGCGGCGCGTCGGGGGCGATGACCGCGCATGTCCTGGTGGAGCACGGCGTGAACGTGCTCATGCTCGACGCGGGCTGGAAGTTCGACCGGTCGGAGTCGTGGGCGCACGTCCTGCCGTTCGAGGCCGACCGCCGCCGCCGCGAGGGCGAGGCCCCGCCCCGCTACCGGCTCGACGACCGCGAGCAGCCGTACCTCACGCCGGAGGGGCGCCCCTTCCAGCTCTGGCGGACGTGGGGATGGGGCGGCAAGACCAACGTCTGGGGGCGGGTCAGCCTCCGCATGTCCGACCTCGACTTCACCGGCCCCGAGCGCGAGGGGTGGGGCATTCCGTGGCCGGTCCGCTACGCGGACGTCGCGCCGTACTACGATCGGGTGGAGCAGCTCATCGGCGTGACCGGCGGTGACGACGACTCCGATTCCCTGCCGGGGAGCCGCCACCACCTGCCGCCGGTGAAGCCGCGCTGCGCCGAGGTGATCCTGTCGCGGGCGGCGGAGCGGCTCGGCATCCCCGCCGTGCCCATCCGGCGCGCGGTGCTGACCCGGCCCCACGAGGGGCGCCCCGCCTGTCACTACTGCGGGTCGTGCGGGTCCGGCTGCCGCACCGCGTCGTTCTTCAACGCGACCGACTACCTGCTGATGCCGGCCCTCGAGACGGGGCGGCTGGAGATCGTCTCGGGGGCGGTGGCGGCGCGGGTGCTGACCGGCGACGACGGCCGCGCCGACGGTGTCCAGTACTTCGAACGCGAGAGCGGGGCCGAGCGGGTGGTGCGGGCGCGGACGGTGGTGGTGGCCGCCTCGGCGATGGACTCGACGCGGATACTCCTCAACTCGAAGTCGCGGCGGCATCCCGCCGGGCTCGGGAACGGGAACGACCAGCTCGGCCGCAACTACTGCGAGCAGGTCCGCTTCCACCGCTTCGGCTTCCTGCCGCAGCTCTTCGGCCAGGGCTACACGAACGACGACGGCATCGGGGGCGGGCACGTCTACATCCCGCGGTTCAACCACCGCCTCGCCGGCCTCGACTACGTGGGTGGCTTCGGCATCCAGCTCTGGGGCAACGGGTGCCAGACGACGGGCGTGAACGTGGCCGAGCGGCTGCCGGGCCACGAGTTCGGGGCCGGCTTCAAGCAGCGCGTCCGCGAGCGCTATCCGGCCCTGGCCGCCCTGCACCCCTACGGCGAGATCCTGCCGCGGCCGGACAACCGGGTGACCGTCGACGAGGCGCGCACCGACCGCTACGGGGTGCCGCTGATGAACATCGACGTGACGTTCGGCGACAACGAGATGCGCATGGTGCGCCACATGCACGAGGTGGCCGACGAGATCCTGCACACCGCGGGGGCCGAGATGGTGCCGTCGTCGCCCGACGAGCACGATCCGCCGGGGGCGGCCATCCACGAGCACGGCACGGTGCGGATGGGGGACGACCCGGCCCGCTCGGTGCTGAACCGCTTCAACCGGATGCACGAGGTCGACAACGTGCTGGTCGTCGACGGCTCGTCGTTCACGAGCGCTTCCGAGAAGAACCCGACGCTGACGATCCTCGCCCTCGCGTGGCGGGCCGGCGACTACCTGGCCGAGGAGCTGCGGAGCGGGCGGCTGTGACTGCCGGCGCCGGCTTTCCAGGACTCGCCCGCCGGCCGTCCGGCCGGGGAGCGGCGTGGGTGGCGGTGACGGCCGGCGCCGGAATCGGGGGACTCGTCCGGTGGCCGTCCGGCCGGCGAACCGCGGGGCGGGCGGCGGTGGCCGGGTCGGGAAGGCCGGATGCCGGATAGGAGCCCGCGCCGTGGAACGGCGCCGCCGCCCGGAGCATCGGCTGGGCGCCGGGCGGCGCCCTTGGCCGACGACGGGCGGACGAGCCCGGGCCCTCCCGCGCCCCTCGACGGCATCCGGGTCATCGATCTGAGCCGGGTCGTGTCCGGTCCCTACTGCACGATGACCCTCGGCGACATGGGGGCCGACGTCGTCAAGATCGAGGAGCCGGGGCGCGGCGACGAGTCCCGCGCGTTCGGGCCCCCGTTCCTCGGGGGCGAGGCGCCCTACTTCCTCTCCGTCAACCGCAACAAGCGGAGCTGCACCGTCAACCTGAAGCACGAGGCGGGCCGGGCCATCGTGTGGCGGCTCGTCGCCGGCGCCGACGTCGTCATCCAGAACTTCCGGCCCGGCGCCGTCGCCCGGCTCGGCCTCGACTACGAGGCGGTGGCGGCGCGGCATCCGCGGGTGGTCTACTGCTCGATCTCGGGCTTCGGCGAGGGCGGGCCCGACGCGAGCCGGCCCGGCTACGACCTGATCGTGCAGGGCGAGTCGGGGCTGATGGACCTGACCGGCGAGGCCGACGGCCCGCCGTCGCGCGTCGGCACCTCGATCGCCGACCTCACGGCGGGGATGATGGCCGCCCAGGGCATCCTCCTCGCCCTCTACGCGCGGCAGTCGACGGGCCGCGGGCAGCACGTCCACGTCGCGATGCTCGACGCGGTGGCGTCGCTGCTGACCTACAACGCCGGCAACTACTTCGCGTCGGGCGAGAGCCCCACCCGCCGGGGCAACGACCATCCGTCGGTGGTGCCCTACCAGACCCTGCGGGCCCGCGACGGGTGGATCAACCTGGGCATCGCCAACGACTCGCTGTGGGTGCGCTACTGCGACGCGGTGGGGCGTCCTGACCTGCGCGACGACCCGCGCTTCGCCGCCGCCCCCGACCGGGTGAAGCACCGCGACGTGCTGGTGCCGATCATCGTCGAGCTGACCGCCTCTCGCACCGTGGCGGAGTGGATGGACGTGCTCGGCCGGGCCGGCGTGCCGTGCGGCCGCATCCGCAACGTGGCCGAGGTCTGCACCAACCCCCAGCTCACCACCCGCGGCAAGGTCGTCGACCACCCGCACCCCACGGCCGGGCAGGTGCGGATGATCGGCCAGCCCATCGAGCTGAGCGACACCCCCGGCCGCATCGACCGCGCCCCGCCCCTGCTCGGCGAGCACACCGACGAGGTGCTGCGCGCGGCGGGCTACGCCGACGACGAGATTCGGGTGTTCCGCGCCGACGGGGTCGTCTGAGTCTGCAGGGCACGGTGGCCGGGAACCGCCGCATCCGCTCGCGGGCGTTCTGGCGGCGGGACTGACGCGCAGTCGCGGCTCGTCGCGCCGGGCTCCTCTGCCTTGCCGCCCGTCGGCGCCTCGCCGGCCTCGGCCGGGACGCGGGGTTCACCAAAGTGGCCGACGAGAAGCGAGGTTGCGCGAGGAGCTCCGGCTACACGGCGTTCGTCGACGGCGTCGACCCCTCGTCACCGACGTCACCCCGACGAGGTCGCGACCTGGCTCGGCCCCCCGCAACGGCGCTGGCCGCGGGCACGTACCGGCTTCCCAAGGTCGAGGGCGTCGAGGGTTCCTGGTGACGCGACACGTGGTAGTCTGGGGGCGGACCAGGTCGGAGAAAGGAAGGAGGCGTGGACAAGGAAACGCTGACGCTGATCGTCGGGATCGTCACGGGGCTCATATCGCTCGTGGCGGCCGTGGGAGTGCTGCTCGTCAACGCCAAGGTGGACCGTCTGACGGGCCGCGTGGACGCGTTGCAGGCAGTGATCACGTCGTTCGTGACCCGGTGACGGCGTGGAAGGCCGGTTCGTGATGTCAGGAGCAGGTCGAATGACTTTCAGGCGGACAAGTGTACTGGCGTGCTGCCTGCTGATGCTGGCGTTCGGCCAGACGGCGCAGGGCCAGACGACGGAGTACACGGAAGCCGAAGGCTGGCCCGACGCGCCGGTGTCGGCCGCGGGCACGCCGGCCGCCTGGAACTTCGGGCAGGTGTCGGGGGTCGCGACCACCGCCAACGGGTACGTTCTGATGCTGCACCGCGGGGCCCAGCCGCTGATGCTGTTCGACCCCGGCGGCCGCTTCGTGCGGGCGTGGGGCGACGGTCTCTTCGAGAACGGCAAGGTCACGGGCATCGCCCCCGCTGACCGGCAGCCCGGGCAGTCGGGCTACACCGCCGTCTACGGGGCGGCGGGCTGCCACAACTGCGGCGCCCACGCGGTGCGGGTCGACCCCGACGGCAACGTCTGGGTCGTCGACGCACCCGGCCACGTCGTCTACAAGATGGATTTCCAGGGCCGCGTGCTCATGGAGCTCGGCGCCAAGGGCGTCGCGGGCCGCAGCCGCAACACCTTCAACCTGCCCACGGACGTCGCCTTCGGCCCCGACGGGTCGATCTACGTCAGCGACGGCTACGGCAACGCCCGGGTCGTGAAGTACTCGCCCGCCGGCGAGTACCTGCTCGAGTGGGGCCGCCGGGGCACCGGCCCCGGCGAGTTCGGCCTGCCGCACAACCTGCAGGTGGATGCGGACGGGCGGGTCTACGTCACCGATCGCGACAACCGGCGCGTGCAGGTGTTCGACGCCGACGGCGGGTTCCTCGCCGAGTGGCCGGAGATCGGCGGCAACTCGGCCCTGTTCATGACCGAGGACCAGCACCTGTGGACCGGCGGCACGCTGCGCAGCCTCGACGGCGAGGCGGTGGCGACGCTGCCCGGCGGCACCGGCGGGCACGGGATGACGGTCACGGAGGACGGCGAGGTCTTCGTGGCGCAGCTCGGCGGCCGCATGCAGAAGTTCGTCGGCGCGAAGGACGACTGACGGCCGTCGCGGTTGCGGACGCTCCTCGGCGCGGACGGACGACCCGCGCGCCGCGGCACCGCCGTCCGGTCTTCGCCTGGGAGTCTGCGCCGTGGAACGGTGCAGGCTGCTGGCAGGGTTGGGTTGGGCGCCCAGCGGAGCCGAAGGCGACGATGAGCGGGCCAGGCTTGGTGCGGAGGCCCGTCGGTGCGGGCGGAGGACCTGGGCTCGGGCACCGCCGCTGCCAATCGTCAGGGCGACCGCGGCCGCCCGGACGGCTGGAGAGCGGGTCGAGCGGCCCGCGGAACGGTCATGAACGACTACCCGGGGACAGGAGAACCGGCGTCAGGCGCCGGCGGGCCCCGGGACGGCGAATACGGAACCGTGCAGATGGAGGAATGGTCAAGATGAGAGTACGGAGCTTTGCGGTCGTCGCGTTGCTGGCGATGGCGGCGGCCTCGGCCGGCGCCCAGACCTGGGAGCCGCCCCGGCTGCCCGACGGCAAGCCCGACCTGCAGGGGGTGTGGGACTTCCAGTCGCTGACGCCGCTGCAGCGGCCCGCGGACCAGGAGAACGCGGTGCTGTCGGCGGAGGAGATTGCCGAGATCGAGGCCGCGGCGGCCGAGGCCAATGCCCAGGCCAACGCCCCCAGCGAGGTGCGCGACGAGCCGCTGCCGGTGGGCGGCAACGTCGGGGGCTACAACCGCTACTGGGTCGACCAGGACGCCTCGGTCGTCGACGACGGGCGCACGTCGCTCATCGTCGATCCCCCGACGGGCCGCCTGCCGGCCCTGCAGCCCGGCGTGGAGCTGATCGAGCTGTCGCTGGGCGAGGACCGGCCCGGCACGCGCCCCGTGCGGGCGCGGGCGGCGGGCATCGGGGCCGACAGCTACGAGGACCGCGGCCTCGCCGAGCGGTGCATCCTCGGGTTCAACTCGGGCCCGCCCATCGTGCCCGCCGGCTACAATCAGAACATCCAGGTGTTCCAGACCCCGGACTACGCGGTGATTCTGAACGAGATGGTGCACGACGCCCGCATCGTGCCCCTCGACGGGCGCGAGCACCTGCCCGAGGGCCTCACCCAGTGGATGGGCGACTCGCGCGGCTACTGGGACGGGGACACGCTGGTCGTCGAGACGACGAACTTCAGCGACAAGACGGCCAGCTTCAACCCCACGGTGGCGACGGCGGTCGGCACCGGGTCGACCCTGCACCTGACCGAGCGCTTCAGCCGGGTGGCCGACGACACCCTGCTATACGAGTACACCGTGGACGATCCGACCTCGTTCACCGCGCCGTTCACGGCCGCCCTGCCCATGAAGCGCGGCAACGGCATGTACGAGTACGCGTGCCACGAGGGGAACTACGGGCTGCTCAACATCCTGACCGGCGCGCGGGTCGAGGATCTCGACACGGCCGAGCAGGAGCAGTAGCGCCAATCGCCGCCTGCGGATCCGCTTCCGCACGGCCTGTCGGCCCTCCGGGGCCTGCGCCGCACCGCGGCGCAAGCCCCGGGCCTGGGCGAGCCCTGTCGTTCGCTTGGCGGTGTCCCGCGTGAGGAACGCGGGCGCCGCCGGGCGCGGGACGGCAGTCGCAACGACTTCCCGATCACTTCCAGGAAGACCGTTCGAAGAGCGGGGGCGCCGGCAGGCGCAGGGCGGCAGCCCGGGAATCGTCGCCTGACGGCTCCCGAGGCTGCCCGCCCCTTCCGCCGGAATCGCGCCTTTCTGCCGGAGTTTGCACAGGACGGCGGCCCGGGCTGCTGCCCTCACGCCGCCGGCGTCACCAGCACCTCGACCGCCACGCTGTGGCTGCCCCCGCCGACCGTCACCCCCTTCAGGGGGCTGACGTCCTCGAAGTCGCGCCCCCACCCCAGCGTGATGTGGCCCCCGGCCGGCCGGACGTCGTTGGTGGGGTCGAAGTCCACCCATCCGATGCCCGGGCAGTAGACCGACACCCACGCGTGGGACGCCTGCGCGCCGACGACGCCGGGCTTGGGCACCAGGTACCCGCTGACGTAGCGGGCGGGGACGCCGTGCGACCGCAGGCAGGCGATCATCAGGTGCGCGAAGTCCTGGCAGACGCCGTGGCGGCCCTCCAGGACCTCGGAGACCGGCGTCGACACGGTGGTCGCGACGGGGTCGTACCGGAACTCCCGGTGGATGGTCCTCATCAGCGCGTCGACGCCGTCGAGCAGCGGCCGGCGGGGCTCGAGGAGCGGGGCCGCGTAGCGGGCGTAGAGGCTGCCCCGGGGGGCGAGCGGCGACTCCACCTGGTACTCGATGGCGGCCAGCGCGTCCGCCGTCCCGCGCGCCCGCAGCCGGGCGACGGCCTCGTCCAGCGACGGCGCGTCGAGGCCGGCCGGGGCGGGCGGGGACAGCGACACCAGGCTCTCCGCCGTCACCCGCAGGTGGCGGTGCGCGTCCTGGATCGTGAAGGTCGTGGTGGCGTTGCCGAAGTAGTCCTCGCGCGTGATCGAGCCGCTCGCCGGCGGATCGATCACGAGCCGGGTGTCCCGCACGGCCTGCGTTCCCCTCGCCCGCGGGGTCAGCCGCACCTGGTGCAT
This sequence comes from Vicinamibacterales bacterium, assembly GCA_965207675.1. Lineage (GTDB taxonomy): Bacteria > Acidobacteriota > Vicinamibacteria > Vicinamibacterales > UBA8438 > JAJEEA01. The sequence continues at coordinate 249,985 of CBDBMY010000006.1, read as the reverse complement.
GGACAGCGACACCGTCTCGGCGTACGCGTAGCGGCTGGTGTGCCTCACACGGTACTCGCGCCCGGGCGGCGGTGCGGTGCTCATCGGCTTGCCGGGAATCAGCCCCGCAGAACGGTGCGTGCTCCTGGAGGGTTGGTCGGGCGCCCGGCGGAGCCGTCGGGCGACGACGGGCGGGCCGGGAGCCCGGGCCGTAGAACGGCGCGTGCTCCCGCAGGGTTGGCCGGGCGCCCGGCGGAGCCGCCAGGCGACGATGGGCGGGCCAGGTGCCGGACCGGAACGGCGTGGGTGAGATAGTCGCGGGTCAGCGCGTCCGAGAGGCCGCCCAGATCGGCCCGCACCCGGTCGAGCAGCGCCGTCAGCGCGTGGCGCCGGCCCTCGCGCACCTCGCACAGCTCGTCGAGGTCGACGAGCTGGACGGCCGCGACGGCCGCGGTGACGAGCTTCGATTCCGGCGACGTCCGGCCCGGCGTGGGCGGGTCGGGCAGCTCCGCGACATGCTGCTTCAGCCGATCGAGCTGGAACGCCACGCCACGCGGGTTCGCGTCGTCGAGCAGCAGGAGGTCGACGACGAGATTGGCCCGCAGCGAGGTGAGATAGCGCGACCGGTAGGTGATCGCGCTGTCGGTGGCGTCGAGCAGGAGCTCGATGCGGGCCCGTTCGTCCTCGGCCACCGTCGTCAGCCCGTGCCGCAGGAGCAGGAGCACCTGCAGCGCGCGCTCGAGCCGGCGCCCGATGTCGAGCAGGCGCCACCCGTGGCCCCGCGTCATGCCCTCGCTGACGGCGCCGCTGAAGCTCGCGAGCATCATGACCATCTGGTCCAGGGTGCGGCGCAGGCCGCTGCGCTCCCGGCGGCCGGACCGGCCCGACCGGAGGTCGGACTCGAGGCGGCTGATGATGCGCCACGAGTCGGCCGACAGGCGGTCGCGCAAGAGCCACGCCGCGTTGCGCAGGTGCTCCACCTGCCAGCGCAGGCTGCCGCGCCGGTCCGGTTCGGACAGCATCGCCCCGACCGCGGCCTGCAGAGCGCGAACGGGTGGGAGGCCGGCGATGCCCGCTTCCTGCGGGACGTAGTCGAGGTCGGTGAGGAAGCTCAGGGCGCCGGTGAGCGCCGCCGTCGATCGACGCGACGATTCCTCCGAGAGCAGGGGCATCGCCGCGCGCAGCAGCCGCACCGCGGCCCCCACCCGCTCGGAGTACCGGCCCAGCCAGAAGAGGTTGTCGGCGACCCGGCTCGGCAGATCGAACGTGGCCCGGCTGACGCCGATGGGGGACACGCTGGCCGGGATCAGCGAGCGGTGGGGCTCGGCCGTCTCGCCCACCACCCAGACGTCCTTGCTGCTGCCGCCGCCGAGCAGGGTCACGTCGAGGGAGCCGGTCGACGACGACACGCGGCCCAGTCCCCCCGGCAGCACGTCGTAGCCGTCGCCCTGGGACAGGGCGTAGACGCGGATGACGAGGAACCGCGGCGAGAGGCCGCCGGCCACCCGGACCGGCGTCGTCGACAACGCGACCTGCTCCTGGGCCACGTAGCGGTGGGGCTGGCGCGCGATGCGGCCGGCGAGCCGGGCGCGCTGCTTCTCGGGGAGGCGCCGCCCGAACGTCCGCTCCCGCCGCACGCTGGGATAGGCCGGCTTGATCACGAGCTCGTCGAGGTGGTCGAGCACGTGCGCGCGGGCCGCCTCGTCGCCGCACCACCACGTGGCCACCGACGGCAACAGCAGGTCCGCGTCGAGGAGGCGGCGGCACAGGTCGGGGAGGAACGCCATCAGGGCCGGCGACTGCGCGACGCCGGCCCCCAGCGGGTTGATGACGGCCACGTTGCCGCGCCGCACGGCTTCCACGAGCCCGGGCACGCCGCTGTGCGACGGCCCCCCGAACTCGAGGGGGTCGCAGGCCTCCGACGGCTGGCTGCGCAGGATCAGGTCGACCGGCTGCAGGCCGCCCAGCGTCTTGATGTAGACGCGGTAGTCGCGGACGGTCAGGTCGGTGCCCTCGACGAGGGTGTAGCCCATGTAGCGGGCCAGGAACGCATGCTCGAAGTAGTTCTCCGACGCCGGCCCCGGGGTCAGTACGACGATGCGGGGGTTCTCCCGGTGCCCCGGTGCGCTCGCCGCGAGCGACATCCGGCGGGCCTCGAACGTGCCGGCGAGGCGCCGCACCTTCGACGCCACCAGCACGTCCGGCAGCACCGCGTTGACGACGATGCGGTTCTCGAGCGCGAACGCGAGCCCGGCCGGCGCCTCGGTGCGGTCGCCGAGCACCCACCAGCCCCCGTCGGGCGCCCGCACGAGGTCGGCGGCATAGAGGGGGAGCCAGCGTCCCGCCGGCGGCTGCAGCCCGTCGCATCCCCGCAGGAAGGCGGGGTTGGCGTGGAGCCAGTCCGCGGGCAGGGCGCCCTCGTGCACGAGCCGGCGCGGGCCGTAGAGGTCGCCGAGTACGGCCTCGTAGAGCCGGGCGCGCTGGACGACGGCCCGTTCCAGGTGGGCCCATTCGGCCCCGTCGATGACGCACGGGATCAGGTCGAGGGGCCAGTGGCGCTCCCGGGTGCCGCCGCGCCGATGGACGTGGAACGTCATGCCGTTGTCGCGGATGAGCCGGCGGGCCTCCTGCGTCCGGCGGTTGAGCTCGTGCCGGCCGGCCGCGGCGAGGGCGTTGGTCACCGCCTCCCAGTGCGGCCGGCGGGCGCCGTCCTGTTCCACCATCTCGTCGTAGTGGCCGGCGAGGGGGGCGTAGGCGGGTTGCCGCGTCAAGGCCTTGCCCCCGGCGGCATCCCGGCCGCGGCGTCGTGTGGCGATATCCCGGTCGCGGCGCGGTGTGGCGACATCCCGGCCGCGGCGCCGTGTGGCGACATCCCGGCCGCGGCGCCGTGTGGCGATATCCCGGCCGCGTCGCGGTGTGGCGATATCCCGGCCGCGTCGCCGTGTGGCGATATCCCGGCCGCGGCCGTGTGGCGATATCCCGGTCGCGTCGCGGTGTGGCGATATCCCGGCCCCAACGGCCTCCGGCGCCAGCACGCGGGTGCCGGGCCGGCCGGGGCTGCCCGCGGGCGCGTGCCCTCGGCCCTCGCGGTCTCGGAGTCGATCGCGGCGCCGGTCGCCCGGGGTCCGGTTCACCTGGGACCGCCCTTTCCCCCGCAGGCGGCGTCGCGCAGGCGTGTCGCCGTCACCGCATGGCCGAACTCGACCTCCGCCGGCGACACGCTGCCGCTGATCGGCGCAGCCGTCGCCGGCTCCGCCGTCGCCGCCACCGGCAGGTGCCCCTCGGCCGCGAGCAGGCCCGAGGTCGGGTCGAGCCCCACCCAGCCCGCGCCCGGCAGGTACGTCTCGACCCAGGCGTGGAGCTCGGCGGAGTCGCGGGGCGGCCCCGCCGTTTCCTCGATCAGCCCCGCAGTGAGGGGCTCGACCTCATGCGGCATGGCGGAGTCGCGGGACGGTCCCGCCGGCCCGTCGAGGGGCTTGACGTCGGGGACGAGCTCTATCAGGTAGCCCGATACGAACCGCGCCGCCAGCCCCAGGTGCCGCAGGATCTGGGCGAGGAGCCAGGCGCTGTCCCGGCACGAGCCGCGGCCCCGGGCCAGCGTGTCGTCGCAGGGCCGGATGCCCGGCTCCATCCGCGTCTCGTAGTCGATGCGCCGCTCGAGGTCCCGGTTCAACGACACCAGGAAGTCCACGGTGGAGCGCGGCCGCGTGTCGACGGCGGCGAGGAACCTGCGCAGCTCGGGGCCGGGCGGCTCCGTCTCGAGGTACGGGCGCAGGTCTCTCGCCGGCCGGGGCTCGTACTCGAAGGGGAAGCTCTCGGCCGAGGGCTCGAGGAAGAAGTCGAAGGGGTTAATCGCCGTCAGCTCGGCGACCAGGTCCACCTCGATGCGGAGCCGTCGCGCGGGCGTCCGGAAGACCGCGCGGGCGAGGTGGTTGCCGTGGGGGTCCTGCTGCCAGTTGAGGAAGTGGTCGGGCGGGTCGATGCGGAGCGAGTAGCGGGTGACGGGGGTGCGGCAGTGGGGCGCCGGCCGCAGCCGGACGACGTGCGGCGACAGGGTCACGAGCCGGTCGTATTCGTAGTGAGTGCGGTGGTTGACGGCGACCTGGGTGCTCATGGAACCGACGATGTCCGTGCACGCGCGCCGCCGCCGGTCGTTTCCCGAGGCCGTCGGTCAGGAACCCGCGGCCCCGCGACCCGCGTTGCACGCTGACTGGTCCGGCCAATCGTCGCCTTCGGCTCCGCCGACGCCCGACCAGCCCCACGGCCCGGCGACATTCGATCAGCGTACCGCTGCCTGGCTCGCCTGTCGTTGCCTTCGGCTCCGCTCGGCACCCGACCAGACCCGGAGCCCGAGCCGTCCTGCGGCGCCGATGCTTGGCCGCGTTGTTCGAGGGTTTCGGCGCGGGACCCCGCGGTCGCGTCACCAAACCCGGAGCCCGAGCCGTCCCGCGGCGCCGACGCTTGGCCGCGTTGTTCGAGGGTCTCGGCGCGGGACCCCGCAGTCGCGCCACCAAGCCCGGAGCCCGAGCCGTCCTGCGGCGCCGATGCTTGGCCGCGTTGTTCGAGGGTTTCGGCGCGGGACCCGCGGTCGCGTCACCAAACCCGAAGCCCGAGCCGTCCCGCGGCGCCGACGCTTGGCCGCGTTGTTCGAGGGTCTCGGCGCGGGACCCCCGCGGTCGCGCCGGACGGGGCCGGAGCCCGTCGCCAAACAGGCTCCCGGCGGCTCCGTCCGGCGGATGGGGCTGCGCCGCGCGCGTCACTCGAGCTCGGCGTAGATCTTCTCGGCGTTGTCCTCCGCGCTGGTCAGGGTGCCCCGGCTCATCGCGTAGTTCGCATAGACCTCGGGGAGGTCGAGCGAGGCCGCGGTCTCGGCCGCCGTCTTGCCTTCCGCCCTGCCGGCCTCGACGGCCGCGAGGAAGTCGCGGTTGAACTCGCCGAACTCGCGGAAGTCGGCCCAGGTCATCACCGGGCTGTGCCCCGGAATCACGGTGTCGACGCCCGGGATGCCGTCGGCCGCTGCGAGCACCGTCCTGCCGTAGTTGATTCCGCTGCCGCCGTTGTTCACGTCGATGTAGGGCGTGCCCTTCCACGCGAAGAGGTCGCCGGTGTGGGCGACGCCGAGCCCGGTGAAGACCACGACGGAGTCGCCGCTGGTGTGGCCGGGGCCGAAGTGGTAGAGGTCGATCTGGTTGTCCCCGTCGAGCAGGGTCAGCCGGTCCTCGTAGGTCGTGCCCGGCAGGTACTGTTGCCCGCTGGCGGTCTGGAACGGCGGCATGCGCTCCATGTTCGTCCGGGTGTTGACGTGGGCCACCACCTCGACCGGCTGCGCGAAGTCGATGTTGCTCCCCACGTGGTCGCCGTGGGTGTGGGTGTTGATGATCATCGTGACCGGCTCGTCGGTGACCGTCCGGACCTTGTCGAGGATGGCCTCGCCCCATCCGGGGTTCTTCGTGTCGACCAGGACGACGCCCTCGCCGGTCACGAGGGCCGCGGTGTTCCCGCCCCCGCCCGTGATCACGTACAGGTTGTCCTTGACGTGCTCGATCTCGGCCACGTTGCCTTGGGCCACGGGGCGGCTGACGGCCACCGCGAGGCCGATCGCGATCGCCGCGGCGAGTAGCGTGATTCGTCTCATGAAGTACCTCCGTTCACTTGCTCCCGGAACGCCGCAGCCGGCGGCGGACGTCCCCGCCGCATTCGGTCGGCATGCCGCCTTGCGCGACTCTCTCGTTCCGCGGAGCAGCCCTGCCCGCGCCTGCACGCGATCTGCTTCCACGTCACGCCCGGTCAGGCTCCAGCGCCTCCCGGTGGGACGCGGCGTCTACCGCGGTGCCAAAGCCCCACTATACAACGGTCCGCCCGGCCAGCCGGTGGTCGAGCACCATCTCCTCGGTCAAGGTCGTCCCGAAGCCCGGTTCGGTGGGGGCCACCACCTCGCCGTTCTCGACCGGCGGCGACATCGCGTCGAGAATCGCCGATCCGGCCGGGAAACTCTCGGCCATGGTGCAGCTAGGCGAGATGAGCGCGATGGGCAGTCCCCACGAGCTGGCGCCGCGGTGGGGGATGATCTCGAGCCCCGCCCCCTCGACGAGCCGCGAAATGCGGAGCCCCGCGGTGGTGCCGCCGCACCACGTGATGTCGGGCTGGAGGATCTCGGCCGAGCCGAGCCGCACCAGCACCTCGAAGCCGTGCTCGGTGTACTCGTGCTCGCCGCACGCGACGCGGGTCCAGCCGGGGCCGCCGCCCCCGATGCGCCGCACCAGCTCGGCGTAGCCGAACACGTCGTCGGGCGAGAGCATCTCCTCCATGAAGTAGAGCCCGGCCGGCCGCAGCCGCTCCGCCACGCCGACCGCCCAGTCCGCGGTGCCGTTGCGCGAGACGCAGTCGGTCATCAGGTTGCCGTCCGGCCCCAGGACGTCGCGGGCCTCGAGCACCGAGGCGATGGCCCGGTCGAGCACGTCCGGCGGGGTCAGGGGGTTCACGGGCAGGCTGCGCTTGAAGTTCCGCACCCCCGCGGCGACGCCCGCCGCCACGTCGCCCCCGGTCTGGTAGAGGGGGATGCGGTCGCGGTCGGCCCCGCCGAGCAGCTCGTGCACCGGCTGCCCGGCGTGCCTGCCCGCGATGTCCCACAGCGCGTTGTCGACCGCGCTCAGGGCCATCGCGAACACCCCGCGCCGCCCGTAGAAGATGGCCGACTGGTACATCTGGTCCCAGAGCTGCTCCACGTTCAGGGGGTCGGCGTCCATGAGCAGGTGCTTCAGGTGCCCGTCGATGATCTCGACGGCGGCGCTGCCCCCGGCCCCCATGCCGAAGCCGGTCACCCCCTGGTCGGTCTTGATGATGGCGATGATGGCCGACGGCAACTGCTCGAACGGCCCGCCCCAGCGCCAGCGCCGGGGGTCGTCGTCGCCCGAGAACGTCGGCGCGTCGAGCAGCCCGTCCGAGCGCTGGTTGATGTAGATGGGATACGCGTCGACGGCGCGTATCCGCAGGGCGGGCCCTTGCGCGCGGGCCGCCCGGGCTCCTGCCGCGTGCCCTCCCAGGGCCGCGGCCGCCGCCGCGACCCCGCCGGCCGTCTGCAGGAAGCGTCGTCGACTCGGCAGCGTCAGGTCTCGTGTCATCTCTGTGTCTCCGCGATACGGGTCTATTCGGGCGCAAGCGTGCAACCTTGTACCACGATTCACTACACTCGCCGAGTCCGCTTCCCTCCATCGTCGGCCGGGAGGCCGCATCCGTGCCGCCTGGCCGGCCGCATGCGCGAGCCGGCCAGGGAGCACGTTATTCTGGTGGCGGTCATGGGCAGGGACCGGTTGACCGGCGACGAGCGCAGCGCGGCCATGGCCCTGAAGTACGTCTGGTGGCAACCGGCGGAGAGCACCCTGGCGGATCGGCGCCTCCTGCTCGCGCAGATGATGACGCTCGGCACCGTCGACGATGTCCGCTGGCTGCTGGCGCGGGTGTCCGAGGCCGACCTGCGCCGCGTGCTGCGCGATCCCCCGGTGGGCGTGTTCAACGGTCGCTCCTGGAGCTTCTGGCGCCGCCGGCTCGGCCTCGATCCGGCCGCGGGTCCGCCGTCGCGGCGGCTGCCGCCGCGATTGCCGCGATGACGTTCACGCCGGTGCTCGACGTGCTCCCGGAAGCGCAGCGCGCGCTCTGGCCCGCACTCGGCGACCTGCCGGATTCGCTCGTCCTCTACGGCGGCACCGCGCTCGCGCTGAGGCTGGGCCACCGGTCCTCGGTCGATTTCGGTTTCTTCTCCTCGGAACCGCTGGATGTCGCCGCGTTGCTCGAGCTGCCCTGTCTCGCCGGCGGCGAGATCCTCCAACGCGAGCCCGATACTCTGACTGTCTCGACGAAGCCATCCGGCCATCAGCGGCCGGTCAAGGCCTCGTTCTTCGGCGGCGTCGACACCGGCCGGGTGGGAGAGCCCCAGCGGACCGACGACCGCGTTGTCCTGGTCGCCTCGCTCCTGGACCTGTTCGGCACGAAGCTCAAGGTGCTCCTGCAGCGCGTCGCCGCGAGGGACTACCTCGACTTCGCGGCCATCCTGGGCTCCGGCATACCCCTCGAAGACGGACTCGGCGCCGCCGCGGCGTTGTACGGTCATCGCTTTCCACCGATGGAGGCGGTGAAGGCGCTGGCGTACTTCGACGAGGGCGACCTGGCCGAGGTCGATGCGGCGACTCGCCGATATCTGGTGGAACAGGCTGGTCGCTGGGATCTCACGGTATCCACGATTGCCCGCGCCGCGAACACCCTCACTTGAGGGTAGTCTCCCGAAGGGTGATGGGTCGGCCCTGCGGGGGGCCATCGTTCCGGCGCTTCCGCGCCGTGGGTCCCGCCGCTTGATCCGTCCCGGCTCCGGTTGCAGCATGTACACATGAAGCGCACGAACCTCGTGCTCGATGAGCAGCTGCTTGAAGAGACGTTGCGGCTCAGTGGCGAGCGGACCTACTCGAAGGCGGTGGATCGGGCGCTCTCCGAGTTCGTCCGGCGGGCGAGAGGCGGGCGCATCCTCGAGCTTGGGGGTTCGGGACTCTGGGAGGGCGATCTGGCCGAGATGCGCGCCGACCGGCCGCGGTCCCCTCGACCTGATGGTGGCGGGAGCAGCATCCCAAGGGTCGGCAAGAAGTGACGAGTCTCGACATCGGACGGACCGAGAGTTCGGAACCGTCGCCCTATGACAGCGTTCCGGAAGGCTTCATGCTGCTCTACTTCGCGGCCGTCATGGCGGTCGTCCTGGCCTTGCTGCTTGGTCAGCGGGCGTGCCCCGGGCGTTGGGAGTTCGAGGTCGTCGTGACGGAAGAGCACCTGACCTTGGGGAGACCCGACAGCCGGGACGGCCCGGACATACAGGTGTCGTTGAGCCGCGTTACGGACGTCTACCTCGATATGACGATGCCGCGGGTCCGACGCCGCATCTACAGCGATTCGGTAAACCGCGTGCGGCGGCGGCGCGGCGGTTCGGTGGACGGCGTGCGCCGCGGCCCCTTCGAGGTCGTGGACATGGGGAACGGCTGGTTGTACACGACCGACGGCTTCCCGCCGTACCTCGTGGTGCGAACCGCGGACACGTTCGTGATCGTCAACTATCCCCGCGCCGACCGGACGCGCGCCCTCCACCAGGAACTCACGGCGGCATGGCGGAGCCGCGCGGTGAACCGGGAGCGGGAGGGCCGCCCGTAGGGGGGCATCGGTCCGGCGGCGGGGCCGCTCCGAGACGCCTCCCGCATCCAACGGGCAAGCGGCAGCATGGGAACCCTCGACCCGGGAGAGGGACCACGATTGCCCGCGCCGCGAGCAGGCTCACATGAAGGGGTGCTTTCCATGGCGGCAACACGGCTGTCGGTGGAGAGCCGACAGGTCGGTCCAGGGGATCGTCGTTTTCGGGATGGGTTCGCCTCGACGAGAGTCAGTGCCCCGGTTGACGGCGAGCTCTTGAGTCAACTAGCATTCGAGTCATGATTCGACTCAACATGCACGAGGCCAAGACCCATCTCTCGCGCTACGTCGCTCGGCTTCGGGAGGGCGAGACGATCCTGCTCTGCCGACGCAACGAGCCGGTCGCCGAGATTCGGGCCCTGCCCCGCGCGCGCAGCGCGCCGCGGCCGATCGGGTTGGCCCGCGGCCGTTTCACGGTCCCGGACTCGTTCTTCGAGCCGCTGCCCGACGATGTCATCGAGTCGTTCGAGGGCGGGGGGGGGCCGTCCGGGAAATGAAGCTGCTCCTCGACACCTGCGCCTTCCTCTGGTGGACCGAAGACTCTCCCCGGCTCCCGGAGCGGATTCGGACCATGGTGGCCGACCCGACGCACGAGGTCTACGTGAGCACGGCCTCGATCTGGGAGGTCTCGGTCAAGCACGACCTCGGCCGACTGCCCCTGCCGGAGCCGCCCGAGCGGTTTCTGCCCGAGCAGAGGGAGCGCCACGGTTTCCTGAGCTTGCCCATCGACGAAGCGAGCGTGCTTCAGTTGCACCGGTTGCCCCAGCTCCACAAGGACCCGTTCGACCGGTTACTGGTGTGCCAGGCGATAGAGCAAGGCATGACCCTGCTCACGTCCGACCGCCTGATCGCGCAGTACCCCGTGCGGACCTCCTGGTAGCGTCCGGGGTTCCATTGCTGGCACTTCCATGAAGTTGTTCTTGCGCGGACTCTATTAAGGGGGGGCTCAAGCCATGCTCGACACGCCGGTCCCTGCGGACAGACGCTCTCGGCTGATGGAGGCTGCAACATGGGCGGGAAACCGATCCTGACCAGGAAGGGCTACGCGGCCCGGGACGCGGAGGTCAAGATTTCCAGGAGAGGGACGAAGTACGTGCTGGTGACGGTCCGGCTGGCCGTGGAGGACCCCGCGCGATTCGTTGACGTCATCGTGACCGGCCGCCGGGACCCCTTGATCGGGAACGGGCGGCGGGCGTCGGCAAGGGCGACGTCGTGGCGTTCACGGGCGAGCTGCGTCAGGAACGCGAGGCGTGGTCCTGCTACGCTGACACCTTCACGAGCTCGGCGGAGCGGCCGAAGGCGAGCAAGCCGGACCCGGCCGGAGCCGGTGGCGAGTCCCGGCCGACCAGGGGCAACGATGAGCCGGTGACGGTGATGGCGGCTCGCCTTTGACGGCGGCACGTGGGGCGTGAGGCTGCCGAAGGGCGTCAAGGGCGTGGCGGGGATGCGGTGCCGCAAGGTCCTGAGGTCCGGCGATGCCTTCCTCGTAACGCTGGATCGGCGCGAGCAGGATTCTCCCTACGGGGAAGTGTGGACGACACACGGTTGGGGCGAAGCCGAAGGCGAGCAAGCGGACACGGCCGGCGGGGCGGACCCGCTGACGGAAGACGGCATGCCGTTCTGACCCGGGGGTGCAGCCTCACGCGCCCCCCGGTCGATTCGGAGTGTTGTACTTGTGAGACTCATGAGCACAGTCTGTAGTCAGGCTGTGCTCAGTCAAGGGGCTCGCAGTCGGCCGCTCCTGAGCGGTTCACGACGTGGCTGCGATGGCGGGCGATTTTCAATGAGCCGTGACCCCGGAACGAGTGTCGGGACCCCCCGGCGCGGTGACGGCACCTTCTGCCTTGGCAGCCCAGCACCGGTCAGACATCGATGGTGCGCCACTGATCGAGCCCGGCGACCAGGCACTCCTCGAACCAGGTGCGGAAGCGCGCCTCGATGGAGGCCGGCGGCTCCTGGTAGTTGATCTGAAACACGCTCCGCGTCAAGGTCGTGGCGGGGCCCGTTTCCCGGTCGTGGGGGTCGGTTTGCACGCGCTGAAAGAAGACGGCGGAGCAGGCGAGCACGCCGCGGAAGTCGTGGCCGATGCCGTGGAACGCGAACAGGATCTGGCTCTGGTTGGCGTTCTGGATCACCAGTCTGATCCAGGCCCGGTGCGACTCGAGGTTGGCGAAGTACTCGAGCGATTTGGCTGCCGTCACAATCTGCTGGCGGAAGTAGTGGCTGCGCTGGGAATGGTCGGAGGCCCCGTCCACGATTACCTGGACGTGGGCGAGCAGGGACCCTATTTCAGCTTCGAGGGAGGCCTTCACCGTGTTCAAGCGCGCCTCTCCGACGCTTCTTAGGTCCTCGGCCCGGTCCTTCGCGGTATTCCATTCCGCCAACAGAGCGTCGCTCCGGCGCACGAGTTCCCGGCGCGTGGATCGGATGAGGTCCTCGGCGCGGACGGAGCGGCCAGCGTGGCGGGACAGCCCGAGGGCCCGCACGAATTCCCGTCTCTGAATACCGGAGAAGAACGTCACCAGGGGCGCGAGGTCGCCGCGGTCCGCATCTTCCAGGGCATCCAGGTAATCTCCCTTGTCGGCGTTCCGCACGACGAGCGGGAACCGGTGGGCCTTGACGAGAACCAGGGTCGCCAGCGTTCGCGCCACACGTCCGTTGCCGTCGTGAAAGGGGTGGATCTGCGTGAACCGGTGGTGCAGCCATGCCGCCTCGACCTCGGGCGCGACGTCGGCGTGGCCGAGGTGCAGCTCGACCAGGCGGTCCATCTCGGACGCGACCTGCTCCGGGGGACAGTATTCGTGAACCAGACCGTTGCGCCCCGCGGGATTGTTCGGGCGCAGCTTCCAGGCGCCGCGCAGGAGCGGGATCTGCACTCGTTTGCCGAACTGGTCCCGGCCCTCGGCGGTCTCCTGGTTCTGCGTCAAGAGCGCATGGAGCTCCTTGACGTAGCTGGTGGACAAGGGCCGCTCGCTGCGCACGAACGAGAATACGTGCTCGATTGCGCTCTCGTGATCGCGAATCATGGAGGCGACCACTTCGGGAGACGCGCCCGCTCCATGAGGAATCAGCGCCGCGTCGATGCCGCGCTCGATCAGTACCTCCGTGACGCCGCGATCGAAGGCGTACACGCGCTCGATCAGCCCCGTCTCGATGGCCCATTCCCGGCGCAGCTCCTCGTTGAATCTCGGCAGCGCGTCGGAATCGTCGAGCCGTTCGCGCTCTTCGCGCCAGACGTTGGCCAACGCCGCCAGCTCGTCTTGCCGCAGCCGGCCTGGATCGACCTCGTAGTCGCAGATGGGGCGCCAGGGGAGGCCGCCGTCTACCATGGTCCGACTGCTCCTACTCGCTCGCCGGTATCGCCTCCATCAGCAGCGCCAGCGCGTTGCGCAGGGCCCGGCCGCCGTCGCCGGCGCCGGCGTAGTGGCCCTGGCGCACGACAACGAGGTCGTGCGAGGGGACGATGAGCGTGGTCTGCCCGCCCGCCCCGGACATGTAGTAGGCGTCGCGCGGCACGGGGAACGTGCCGGTGGTGTTGATCCAGAAGAAGCCGCCGTAGATGGGCCGGCCGTCGGCCTCCCAGGCGGGGGCGATGGTGCTGACGAACTCGGCGTAGCCCTCGGGCAGGATGCGCTCGCCGTTCCAGACGCCGTCCTGCAGGTAGAGGTTGCCGAGCCGGGCCCAGTCGCGGGCGGGGGCGAGCTCGTAGCCCTGCAGGAGGTAGTTGCCGTAGGGGTCGGTCTCGAGCACCATGCCGCGGATGCCGATCCTGTCGAACAGCTCGCGCTGCGGGAACGAGAGGTAGTCGTCGCCGCGGCCCTCGACGCCGAGGCGGACGAGGTAGTTGGTCAGCACCGGGTCCGAGTTGCGGTAGCGGCCGATGGTGTTCGGCGGCCACTGCTGCGGGCGGGTCGCCGCCCACTCGAACGAGTTGACGGTGCCGGTGTAGACGTAGAGGTGGTCGGGGTAGCCGAGGGCGGGGTCGAGATCGGGGTCGGCGACGCCGCGGAAGCGCACGCCGCTCGACATGCGCAGGATGTCGGCGATGCGGATGGCCTGGCGGGGGTCGCCCTCGGCCTGCCACTCGGGCACCGGGGCGGGCTGCCACAGGTCGTAGACGCCCTGCTGAATGAGCACCCCCATCAGGGTGGCGGTCAGGCTCTTGCCCATCGACCAGCTCTCTAGCGGCGTGTGCAGATCGATGCCGGGGCCGTAGCGCTCGCCGATGATGCGCCCGCGGTGGGTCACGACGAACGCCGCGGTCATGCCCTCCGGCGGGTCGAACGCGGCGTTCACCGCCTCGGCCACCTTCGCGGCGTCGACGCCCTCGGCGAGGGGCGTGTTCGGCACCGCGTCGCCCATCGGCCACATCTGGGTCCAGGGGTCGGGCAGGGCGCTGGGGATGTCCACCGGCTCGAAGAAGACGTCCTCGGCGTCGATGGGCAGGGCGACGCAGCCGTGGTCGCCGTTGAACTTCGCGGTCCGCATGACGCCGTCGGGCAGGGTCAGCCGCACCCGGCGCTCGTCCTGGTCGACCTCGATGGCGGTGACGCGGGCGCGGTGCTGGTAGGGGCCGCTGAAGAAGCCGACGTTCTCGGCCGCGAACGCGGCGTCGAGGCCGGTCACGAACACGGCCGAGCACAGGGTCTTGGCGAAGCCGGCGGTGTGGTGCCACAGGGCGTCGCCGGGCGGGGCCTCGTACTCGGTGTCGAGCTCGGCTTCCGCCGCGCGGGCGAGCATCGCCTCGCGGCCCTCCTGGGCGGCGCTGTCGGCGGCCGGGCTCGCGGCCATCAGCAGTGCGACGGCCAGCCAAGCCGCCGGTCCCCGCGAACAATACTGTCGTGTCATGGTGCCTCCTCCGTCGTTCGTGCCGTGTGACCGGACACTACCACGACCGGGCTGTTCGCGCACCTGCCTCGGGCTTCGCTTCGAGGGGCGCCGGCCGGCCATGCGTCACCGAAGCAGGTTTGGCTGCGGGTCTGGAAGCGGATGGGCCGGAGACGTTGCGGCGGCCGGCATCTCGGGCGCCGGGATCGTCTGCTGCCTGGGGTCGCCCAGCGAGCCGCGCGGCGGGATGGGACAGGGCACGGTTCGACGGTCAGGCGCGCGGGTGCGGATTGGCGCGGCCGGGCCCCGGACGGGTTCGGCGACCCGCGGGTCGTTCACTGCGCGGTACGGACACGCGGCATGCACAGCCGTCGACCGCCCCGGGCCTCTCGCCACGGCGCCTCGGGGCCAACCTGATAGGATGCGGCGTTCCACCGTCGTCCGGCGGCACGCGGATCTCGCGGCCGGCCGGCGATCGGCATCACCGGCTGCCGCTCCGTGCTGTTCACCGACTCGGTCTTCCTGCTCCGCTTCCTCCCGTTGCTGCTGGCGCTCTTCTTCCTCGCGTTGGCCGTCACGCCGCGGCGCTGGAAGGAAGGCGGCAAGCGCTTCGTCCTCGCCAATCCCGTCCTGCTGGCGGGAAGCCTCGCGTTCCTCGCCTGCGGGGCGGGGCCGTTCACGCGGTGGCTCGCGGGTCTGGCGCTCTTTGCCTGGCTGGTGGGGCTGGCGACGGCATGGGCGCGGCGGCGGGGACGGGAGTCGGACCGGGACGGCCTGCTCCCGGAGGTGCTGCTCGGCGTGGCCGCCACCGGCGCCGCGGTGCTTTTCGGAATCTTCAAGTACGCGATGCAGCAGCCGCCGGTCCTCGACGACCCGGCGTTTGCCGTTCCCCAACTGCTGGTTCCCCTGGGGCTGTCGTTCGTCGTCTGCCACGCGGTCTCCTACGTGGTCGACGTCCACCGCGGCGAGGCGCCGGCCCAAGGCAACCCCGTCACCGCCGCGTCGTACCTGCTCTGCTTCCCCCTGCTGTGCGCGGGGCCGCTGGCGCGGTACCGCGACGTCGCGGCGCAGCTCACCGAGCGGCGGGCGACGATGGCCGCGTTCGCCTACGGGGTGAGGCGCTGGCTCGTGGGGTTCTGGAAAGTGGCGTTTCTGGCCTCCGCCCTCGCCGGACCGGCCGACGCCGCGTTCGCGCTGCCGTCGGGCGCGCTCGGTCCGCTGCAGGCGTGGCTCGGCGTCGCCTGCTTCGGTCTGCAGGTCTACTTCAGCCTTTCGGGCTACGCCGACATGGCCGTCGGCTTCGCGCGCATGTTCGGGTTCCGCCTCGCCGAGAACTTCCGCTGGCCGTACGGGGCCGACTCGGTGACGGAGTTCTGGCGCCGCTGGCTCGTCACCCTCTTCGACTGGTTCCGCGACTATCTCGGCCTGTCGCTCGAACCGCCCGGCAACCGGCCCCTCGCCCGCGCCGGGCGCATCCTGCTGCTGTTCCTCGGCGTCGGCCTCTGGCACGGCCCCGGCTGGAACGTCCTGGCGTGGGCGCTGCTGCACGGCGCGGTGGTGGGGCTGGAGCAGGCCGGGCTCGGCGCCCGCCTCGCCCGCTGGCCGCGAGCCTTGCGGCACGGCTACGTGCTGCTGGCGGTTCTGTGTCTGTGGGTCGTGTTCCGCGCGGACACCCTTTCCGATGCCGGCATCACGTTCGCGGCGATGTTCGGACTGGGCGCCGCGACGGATCCCGCGCCGCTGGACCTGACCGGCGTGGAGTGGACGGCGTTCGTCATCGGGGGGCTGTCGGTGGTCCCGCTCTGGTCCGGGTTCAGCCGGTGGCTCGTGACCATCGACGCCCTCACCACTTCCATCCTGTTCCTGGTCTCGACCAGCGTCCTCTTCGTCTGGCGCTTCCTGGTGAGCGCGGTCCTCTTCGTCCTTGGCCGCCGCCGGCGGTAGGTAGTGCTCCGAGCAGCGAGCAGGACGTGCACAGCGCTCCGGTGACGGCAGGGCAGCTGACGTTGCGGCTGAATCGCCTCAGGCTGCGCCGCAGTCTTGGGCAGGCTTCTTACAGCCGGGGAGGACCGCCTCGATGCGCGTGCCGGAACGAGAGAATCTCGACCCGTGGCAGGTCTTCGACCACGCGGTAGTAGAGGTCGTAGCGCTCCTCGACGGTCGAGCGCTCGGTCGACTCGTTGAGCAGCGGACGCGCGCGAGGTTGCAGACGACGAACACCCGCAAGCGAGAGATTCCGGGCCAGGGCGCCGATTCCTGGCTGGAGCGCGTTCCGGGCGGGCTCGGCTACGACCGGCCCTCGTGCAGGCCGACCATGATTCGGGCGAACTCGGAGAGGTCGTCCAGGTGCTCCTGTACCACCGGCGTGACGATATCGAGATCGAGGTCCTGGTACTGGTGGACGACCACGCTGCGCAGACCGACCATCGCCTTCATCTGCCCCGCCATCGCCGCGGTGACCAGACCCGCCCGTTCCAGCAGATCGAAGCTCTCGGCGCTCTTTCGGGGCCAGCCCAGCTTCCTCGCCGCGACCACGTGGCTGGCCATGTCGAGGGCCTGGTCGCACACCCGTTGCAGATTGAGGGCGACGATGTCCTGCCGGTCGTAGTCCCGCTCGAACGGCAGCGTCGAGGGTTGCTCCCAGGCGTGACGGACTCGTGCCAGGCAGCGTTCGAGGCTCTGCTGCTTCGCGATCAGGACGTCGATCATGGCGCGGGCGTCCGTCCGCTGCCGACGATGGCCGCCCGGATGCCGGCGCGCTCGGCGTTCAGCTTCTGGTACATCGAGAGCGCGAGCGACTCGAAGCCCAGCCGCGCGTCGTCGTCGCTGCTGTAGGTCAGGCGCCCCGTGCGCAGGATCTCGGCCTGCAACGACGTGTCGGCGCGTCGCAGGTTGACCAGGTCCGCGTGCTCCGCGCCCGCCGCGCCGGCGACCGCGACCGAGAGCAGATGCCACTGCCAGCGGTCCACGCGCTTCGCGGCGCCGTGTGGCAGCAGCACGGCGACGTCGACGTCGCTGTCCGGACGCTCGGAGGCGGTGCCCCAGGTGCCGTATCGATATATCGCCTGCGCGTAGGGGTGGGCCTCGATGACGATGCGATTGATCGGATAGTCGGCCGGGGCGGAACGGTGCTCGCGGTTCATCGGGTCGGAATGCTCCGGCAAGGTCACCGGGTCAGGAGCTCGGGGTCGCGGCACGTGGGGCGGACCGCCCTGTACTCCTCGACCAGGATCACGTCGTCGGCGGTCGAGCGGCGCGAGTCCCTCTGCCGGACGGACACCCGAGGGTTGAACGGACTTCGCCCCGGAGGACCGGGCGGCCTCCCCACGCCGGGGAAGTTGCCGACGCCGGGCGGCGGCAGGCGCGGAGGCGCGGCGACCGCCGGGGGCGGCTCCGGGTTGATGCGGCCGGTCACCTGAATCTCCTGGCCGCGGCGGAGGGCGATCTCTTCCAGCAGATCGCGGTCTCCCACCAGCAGGAAACGGTCTCCGCCGTCGACGAGGTTCTGGCTGTCGAAGGTCTGGCGGCTGGCGTCGCTCGCCCTCAACACCACGCCCCGCGGGGTCTCCTCGACGCATCCACGCACCCTCTCGGGCTGGGCGAACAGGAGGGACGGCGCGAGCGGGACGGCGAGGAGAGCGAGGGCGAAGCGCATGGTCACCTCCGTTGAACGCCGGCAGCGCGTGGCAGGACCCGCGCCACGTCGTCGGTGGAATGCGCGGCCCTTCGCCGCAGGCTCGCAGGACTTCCATTCTGACACACGTGACGGACCCGCCGGAGGCCTGCGGGATGGAGGATAATCGGGCTCCGGGCGCCGCGCGTCCGGTTCGGCCCGGCGGCGCGACTCTCGGCGTCAGGCGGGCGGGCGGTTCGGTGTCGATCGACACGGCCGTCGGTGGCGTCGGCCTCGGGCGCCGGGACTCTCACTCGATTGCAGGAGCGACGCCATGCGACTTCCTCTCACCCTGTCGAGCCTCGCGCTCTGTCTCGCTCTCGCGGCCGCCCCCGCGGCCGGCCAGGACGGAGCGGACGACACGCTGGAGATCTACGTCGTCGACGTCGAGGGGGGCGAGGCGACGCTCTTCGTCGCCCCGTCCGGCGAGTCGATGCTCTTCGACACGGGGTGGCCGGGCTTCGACGGGCGCGACGCCGACCGCATCGCCGCCGCCGCCGCCGATGCCGGCGCGGCCGCCATCGACCACCTCATAGTCACCCACTTCCACGGCGACCACATGGGCGGCGCCCACCAGCTCGCGGAGCGGGTGCCCGTCGGGAGCTTCATCGACCACGGGACCACCGTCGACGAGGGCGAGCGCCAGCTGGACGCCTTCGCCCGGTACGTGGACCTGCGCGAGACCGCCCGGCACGTCGTGGTCGCGCCGGGCGACCGGGTACCCATCGAGGGGCTCGACGTCCGCATCATCGCCTCGGCCGGCGCCGTGCTCGACGCGCCGCTGCCCGGGGCGGGGGGCGCCAACCCCTTCTGCGAGGGCTTCACGTTCCACGGCGAGGACATCACGAGCCGCTACGGCGACGCCGAGGACGACCAGTCGATCAGCACCTTCGTCGGCTTCGGCCGGTTCCGCACCGTCATCATGGGCGACCTGAACTGGAACCGCGAGCACGACCTGATGTGCCCGGACGACCGGATCGGCGTCGTCGATCTCTACCTCGTGTCGCACCACGGCTCGGAGACTTCCGGCTCGGAGGCGCTGACCCACGCCATCGCGCCGCGGGCCGCGGTGATGAACAACGGCCCCCGCAAGGGCGGCGCCGCCCAGACGTTCGAGATCCTGCGGGCGGCCGAGGCGCCGCCGGACATCTGGCAGAACCACTACTCCATCCCCGCCGGCGACCTCAACGCGCCCGAGGCGTTCATCGCCAACCTCGACGAGGGCGTGGAGATGCCCGACGGCCGGACCGTCCACATGGGCGACGCGAGCTGGATCCGCATCTCGGCGCGGCGGGACGGGTCGTTCACGGTGACCAACAGCCGCAACGGGTTCAGCCGGGACTATCCGGCGCCGCGGTAGCCGGGGGGACGGCTGGCGTCGATTCCGGCTGCAGGACGGACCTCCGGCCTGAAGCCCCGAGCTCCGCCCGGCCAGGGTCCGGCGAAGCCTGTACGGCCGAGCGACGACGTAGCGCGCTTTGCTTCCAAGCCGCTCCGGCCGCCCGCCTACCCGCCCGCCGCGCGCTCCAGCCGCTCTTGCAGCCGGGCCAGCGTGTCCCGCGTGCGAGACAGCTCCGCCATCAGCTCCTTGTGTGTCGGGGGCGCCGCGAGGCCCCGCAGCCGGTCCTGCTTCGCTTCGTCCAGGCTGTTGATCACCACCGCGATGAACAGGTTGATGACGACGAACGTGCCCACCACGACGAAGCTCACGAAGTAAGCCCACGCCCACCAGTGGTGCTCCAGCGCGGCGTACATGATGTCGGTCCAGTCCTCCAGGGTGACGATGCGGAAGAGCGACAGGAGCGAGATGCCGAGGGTGCGCCAGTGCGTCGGGTCGATGTCGCGGAACAGGTGGTAGCCGGCCACGCCGTAGACGTAGAAGACGATCGACATCAGCGCGAGCACGTTGAACATGCCGGGCACCGAGCGGATCAGGGTGGCGACGATGAGCCGCAGCTCGGGCAGCGCCGACACGAGCCGCAGCACCCGGAACAGGCGGGCGAGCCGGGCGAGGGTCGCCAGCTCGCCGGTGGCCGGCAGCAGGCTGACCGCGATGACCGTGAAGTCGAAGAGGTTCCAGCCGTCCGCGAAGTAGTCCCGGAGCCGGGGCCACACCGCCGTCATCTTGATCAGGGCCTCGACGACGAAGATGGCGAGGAACGCCTGGCTGGCCAGCGCGAACGCCCCGCCGAAGCGCGTGGCGAGGGCGACCGACGTGTCGAGGCCGATGACGACGGCGTTGGCGACGATGACGGCGGTGACGCCGTGCCGGAACCACCCGGCGCCGACCACGCGGCGCGCCCGGCCCGCGAGCGGACCGTCCGGGCGGGGTCGCGATTCGGCCGGGCTGATGGGGGGCGAGTCGTCGCGTCGGCTGTCGGTGGTCGACATGAGTTCCAGATCCTATACGTTCGGCGTTCACGCCGGACGAGCCCGAGGGGGGGCGGGAGGATCGGGCTCACTCGCCGCGCTGTCGGCGGGGTAGAGTAGAGCGTGAGCGGTCGAATCTCGCACCGCTTCGAGGGGACGTTTGATGCTGTCCAGCTTCTCGATCACGAACTTCAAGAGCTACCGGCAGGCAACACTGAAGCTGGCGCCGCTCACGGTTCTGATCGGCGCGAATGCGGCGGGCAAGAGCAACGTCGTCGAAGCGCTGCGACTCTTGTCCTGGATCGCCGCGGGCAACAGGCTCGCGTCGATCCGCCTTGCACTGCAGGAGAAGGAGCACGCGATCCGCGGCAACGTGAACGATCTCGGGTTCCGGTCGGAGCGTGCCTTCTCCTTTGCCTGCCGTACAGACGCGTCGGATTGGGACAACTACGCGATCAGGCTGGAAGTGCGGGACGACGACGAGCTGCACATCGCCGACGAGCGGCTGACCGGAACCGGACGTAGCTCGTTCGCGCCGCTCTTCGAAGTCGTGGCGCCTTCGCAGGGCGCCCTCGGCGAGATGTCCGTCGCCTACAACAACTTCGCGCGCGGCGGCAGAAAGCCGCAAATCGCTTGCAGCGACCAGATGGCCGTGCTCTGTCAGCTCATGAGTCCGGCAAGATTCTATAGCGGTCACAAGAAGGCCCAGAGGGAGATTCCGGCCACCACCAGCCGATTTCACCGGCAGCTCTCCACCATCACGTGGCTCGATCCACGACCGTCACTCATGCGGAGCTACAGCTTCAAGACCGAGCGGCGCTTGACCGGGAGCGGCGCGAACCTTTCCGGCGTGCTGTTCAACCTCTGCCAAACCGAGGAAACCAAGGCCGACTTGCTCGAATTCGTGCGCGCGCTGCCCGAGCAGGACATCCAGGAGATCGACTTCATCGAAACGCCGCGCGGCGAAGTCATGGTCACGCTGACCGAGACGTTCGGCGGACGCAGCACGAAATACGACGCCACCCTGTTGTCGGACGGGACGCTGCGCGTCTTGGCGATTGCGGCGGCGCTCCTGTCGGCGGAGGACCGCCTGGTCGTCATCGAGGAGATCGACAACGGCGTCCATCCGAGCCGTGCCGAACGCCTGCTCGAGCACATGTCCCGGCTCGCGAACTCGCGGAACCTTCGCATCCTCATCAGCAGCCACAATCCCGCCCTCCTGGACGCGCTGCCGGACGATGCCGTGCCTCACGTCGTGTTCTGCTACCGCGACCACGACGACGGGTCGAGCCAGTTGATTCGCCTGAAGGATCTGGGGGACTACCCCGAGCTCATCGCACGGGGGTCAGTCGGTCATCTGATGACGCGAGGAATCCTCGAGCGCTTCGTGCAGGACCGTCCCGGACCGGAGCAGCGGAGAGAGCGCGCTCGGGCTTGGCTCGACGACATCCGGACACAGGCCGGCTGACGACCTGCCGTACCGAGAATCGCCACCGGCATGCCCAGCATCGTCATCGTCGACACCAGCGTATTCATGAACGTGCTCGACGTCCCCGGGTTCAACCAGGATCGCGAAGCCGATCTTGCGCGATTCCGCGAGTTGATTGAGGCCGGGGCGAATCTGCTGCTGCCGGTCGCCGCCATCTTCGAGGCGGGCAACCACATCGCCCAGCTCGCCGACGGGCGGCAGCGACGGCGCCGTGCGGAGCGTTCAGGGATCGGGTACGTGAAGCGCTGGCGGGACAGGCGCCATGGACGCCGATTCGGCTGCCGGACGACCAGGAACTGACCGACTGGCTCCACGACTTCCCGGATTCCGCGATGCGCGGCGCCGGCATGGGCGATCTATCCATCGTCAAGGCGTGGGAACGAACCTGCGCGCAGCATCCGGCGCGCCGGGTCACCATCTGGTCGCACGACCAACACTTGGCCGGATACGACGGCACGCCGTGATCGACCTCGACTCGCTGTCGGATTCCTGAGCGGGAATACCGTGGACGGAGCTTCCCGCCTGCCGACCCGACGTCGGCTACTGGTACCGGAACGTCCGCGCCGCGGCGGCGGCGCAGGCGAGGGCGGCGGCGGCCAGGGCGGCCGCGTGGGGCAGGGCGGCGGCGGGGCCGTAGCCGAAGCTCACCAGCTTGTGCAGCGCGTCCATGGTCCACCCGGTGGGCAGGAAGCCGGCGAGCGACTGCATCCACGCCGGGGTGACCTCGATGGGCCACCAGCAGCCGCCGAGGGCGGCCAGCGCCATCGTGCCCAGCACGCCGATGCCCGCCATCTGACCTTCGCTGCGGGCGAGGTTGCCGAGGAGGAGGGCGAGCGAGGCGTTGAGCCCGGCCCACGCGAGGAGGACGAGGCCCACCATGCCCACCGCGGCGCCCCAGTCCATCCCGAACAGGACGCGGCCGACGAGCATGGCGAAGCCGATCTGCACCACGCCCAGGGCCATGCGCGCCGCCCACTTGCCGGCCACCACGGAGGCGGGCCGGACCGGGGTCGACGCGAGCCGGCGCAGCAGGCCCTGCTTCCGCTCGATGACGAGGGTGATGCCGCCGCTGGTCATCAGCACGAGCATCGTGAACATGACCATGGTGCCGGGGATGGCCTGCGCGTAGCCGGTCGGCGGGTCCTCCCGCCGGCCCGCGGAGCCGACCTGCAGGGTCACCGTGCGCGGCGCCGCCGCGAGGGCCGCGAACGTCTCCGGCGACGCGCCGCCGTCGAGGACCGCCGCGGCGGCGAGGTCGGCCAGCACCGTGTAGACGGCGCGCCCCACGCGAAGCTGGTCGTACTGGCGGTTGAGATCCTCGCCGCGGCGGTCGAAGGTCAGCACCGCCTGGTTCCCGGCGAGGACCGAGGCGGTCAGGTCGTCGTGGCCGGCCGCCGGCCCGGGCAGGGTCAGCCGCCGCGCGTACCCTTCCGCCTCGTCGGCCGACGCCGGCGTCGCCACCGCGAAGTTCTGCTCCTCGAGCCGGCGGGTCAGCTCGTCCACGAGGAAGCCGCCCCCGTCCGCCTCGAGCAGGGCGATGGGGTCGGGCCGGTCGGGGTCCGGGGTTCCGAAACCGCCTGTGACGGTGCCGAGGAAGTAGAAGAAGATCACCGGCATCGCGAAGGTCCACAGCAGTGTCTCGCGCGCCAGCAGCATGCGGCGCAGGTCGTGCCGTGCGATGAGCCGGGCGTCCCGCCACATGATCAGTTCACCATCCGGACAACCGCGCGATGCCGACCCGAGCAGCCCGTGGTGGAAGTCCCCGCCGCGTTCGAGCGGCGGTGCATCCCACCTGACTGCGTCGCTCCTCGGCCAAAACGTGCCCAGTATTCATTCCCCCTCGTCGCGCCTTGTCAGGCGGGCGGCTCGGCTGTCCACTGGCGCCCTTCGGCGCGGTGCAACCCGGGGTTTCCACCCACGGGCCGCCAGGCTTGCTGACCCTGCTGGTCTCCGGGATGAACCCGGGGCGTCCACCGCATGGTTCAGCTCACCAGGAAGCCGCCGCGCAGCCGCCGCACCGAGAGCGCGAACGCGGCGCCGGCGGGAAGGCCGATGGCGAGGGCCGCCGCGAGCAGGCCGCCGGCGTCCGGCTGCCCCGCGACGATCTCCTTCAGGCGCACCAGCGCGAGGCCGTTCGGCGTCCACCGGCCGATGGCGGCCATCCACTCGGGCATCGCCTCGAAGGGGAAGAACGAGCCGCCGAGCATCACGATCGGGAACAGCACCAGGTTCGTGAGCATGCCGCCGGCCTGCTGCCCCGAGGCGAGCAGCTGCAGCAGCACGAAGTAGCTGAGCATCACCGCGCCCGCGAACGTGATCCAGAGGACGGCGAGGGGGGCGTGGAGCGCCGGCAGGTCGAGGACGACCATGCCGAGCGCCACTCCGACCACCGCGACGGCGCCGACGACCGCCCCGCCCGCGAGCAGCTTGCCGGCGAGGACCGCGGCCATCGGCGGCGGCGCCGACGCGGCGCGGCGCAGGGTGCCGAGCCGCTTCTCGTCCCACACGTCGCCGCTCATTCCCTGCGCGGTGAACAGGATCGACATGAAGATCATGCCGGGCAGCAGGAGCATCCCGATGTCGACGGCGCCGGGCGGCGCGTCCGTCTCGCCGGCGTCGGGCGGGTCGACGAACTCGACGGTGAGCACGGGCGGCGACAGCGTGTCGCCGAGCTCCCGAAGGCGCGTGTTGATGGCGGTGCTGAGCTCGGCGACGGCGTCGTTCGAGAAGAAGCTGCCGCCGTCGGGCGGTCCGTCCAGGATCCGCCGGCCGGGCTCCCCGAGCAGGCGATCGCCGTAGAAGGCCAGCTCGACCGCGATCTCGAGCGCCTCCGCGATCAGGCCGGGCAGGATGCGCTGGGCCGGGTTGGTGACGAGCCGAATCTCCGCCGTCCCCTCCCCGAGCACCGCGTCCTGCAGGCCGGCCGGCAGGACGACGAGGGCGCTGGCGTCGCCGGCGTCGAGGATGCGCCGGCCTTCCTCGCGGTCCACCGGCTGGACGTCGAAGAGCTCGGCGATCGGTCCCTGCACCGCGGCGCCGCCGACGAGGCCGCTCAGGAACGACTCGTCCTCGTCGGCCACCAGCAGCCGTCCCCGCGGCGAGCCCCCGCCGCCGGCGCTGATGAGGACGAACAGGCCGCCGATGGCCAGCGGCAGCCCCATCCAGATGAGCACGCCCACCGGATCCGCGAGCTGCCGGCGCAGGTCCTTGCGGGCGGTCGCGGCGATGAAGCGCCCCGTCACTCGCGCAGCTCCCGTCCCGTCAGGGTGATGAAGAGGTTCTCGAGGCTCGGCTGGCTCAGGGTAATCTCGGCGACCTCTCCGCCCGCGCCGGCGACCGCTTCGAGGACGGCGGGCAGCCGGCGCGAGGCCGACCCCGCCGCGATGAGGAGCGCGCCCGCATCGGCGCTCACCACCCCCGCGTCGCCCAGGGCCTCGACAGCGCCCCGCGCCAGAGCCGGATCGAAGGCGCCGGTCAGCCGCAGGAGGTCGCGCTCGCCCACCATGGCGCGCAGCTCGGCCAGCGTGCCGGCGGCGAGGATGCGGCCGTGGTCCATGATCGCGAGCCGGTCGCACAGCTCCTGCGCCTCTTCCATGTAGTGCGTGGTGTAGAGGACGCAGGCGCCCGCCGCCACCTGCTCGCGCACGAGGTCGAGCAGCCGCACGCGGCTCTGCGGGTCCACCCCCGCCGTCGGCTCGTCGAGCAGGAGGACGCGCGGCCGGTGGACGATGCCGCAGCCGAAGTTCAGCCGCCGCTTCATGCCCCCGCTGTACCGCTTGACCGGCTCGCGGGCGCGGTCGAGCAGCCCGGTCAGCTCCAGCACCTCGCCGACCCGCCGCTTCAGCTCCGGCCCCCGCAGGCCGTACGCGGCGCCCCAGTAGCCGAGGTTGTCGGCCGCGCTCAGGTCCTCGTAGAGGGCCAGCTCCTGCGGCACCACGCCGATGCACGACCGCGCCGCGCGTCCGTCGAGGACGACGTCGTGCCCGAGCACGTGGATGCGGCCCGACGACGGCGGCAGCAGGCCCGAGATGCAGCCGATGGTCGTCGACTTGCCCGCCCCGTTGGGCCCGAGCAGCCCGAAGATGCCGCCCTCGCCGGCCGACGAAGCTGACCCCGTCCACCGCGACGAGGTCGCCGTAGCTCTTGCGCAGCGCGTCGACCGTGATCAACATTCCTCCTGCCCTGTTCCTACGTTGAACCCGGGGTTCGGGTTCATGGCCGGTTCACCGCGGATGCGGCCGATCCGATCCCATGATCGCGCAGTGTGGAACCTGGGGTTCGCGGCCGTTCCCGGGCTGGTGCGCGGGCGGCGGTTCGCGGCCGGGCTGGCCGCAAGACCCGGCACGCGGGCTCGTGGCCGGTTTCCCGGGCCGGTGCGACGGTTGTTGATTCGCCGCGGGTTGGCCGCAAGACCCGGTACTCGGGTCATGGCCGTCGTCGACCGCGGATCAGCCGCGAATGACGATTCTCCGGGCGCGTTGTCGCGGCATGACCGCCGTGCTACGCTGGCGGTATGGGAAGCGGGAAGCCGCCCGAGGCCGTCTGGAGGCCCATCGAGGACCTGCCGGCCGACGCCGCTTCTGTGGGGATCGTCGCACTACCGGGAGCGCGTCCGGCGCTGGCAGGACGCCCGCGCCCGGCTCCAGGACCCGGGCGTCGACCGGACCCTGCTCGACATCTGGCTGCGCGAGCGGGCGCGCGCGTTCGCCATCGAGACCGGACAGATAGAGGGGCTCTACACGCTGCGTCGCGGGGTGACCGAGCAACTGATCGCCGAGGGCTTCGGCGGGGTGCGCGCGGCCCACGCCCTCGAGCCGGGTCTGTCGGACCGGACGTTGAAGGGCCTGCTCGAGGACCAGCACGCCGCCGTCGAGCTGGTGTTCGAGGCCGCGGCCGGCCGCCGGCCGCTGTCCCACCACACGATGAAGAGCTGGCACCAGCTCCTGACCCGCCATCAGGAGCACGCGGTGGGCATTCGCGACGGCAGGCGCGTGGCGATCCCCCTGCTTCGCGGCGAGTACAAGATCCGGCCGAACAACCCGCGGCGGCCGGACGGCGTCGTCCACGAGTACTGCCCGCCCGAGCAGACCCGCAGCGAGATGGACCGGCTGCTCGACATGCACCACGGGCACGCGGACCGCGGCCTGCCGACGGAGGTGGAGGCGGCTTGGCTGCACCATCGCTTCGTCCGCATCCATCCCTTCCAGGACGGCAACGGCCGCATGGCGCGGCTGCTGATGGCCTACGTCTTCGCCCGCGCCGGGGAGTTTCCGCCGGTCATCTCGATGACGCTGCGCAACGACTACATTCGGAACCTGGAGTGGGCCGACGGCGGTGACCTGCGCCGCTTCGTGCAGTACCTGGCCGACCTGGCCGCGACGACCACCCTGTCGGCGCTCAGCATCGCGGAAGACGTGCTCGACGGGCGAAACTGGAGAACGCACGGCAACGGCGGGCAGACGGTGCGGGAATCGGGCGGTCAGTGGCGGTATCTCCCGCCCGTCTCCTGATCCCGGGCGCCCGCGCTACGCGTCACCGGTCTCCGGAGCCGGGCTCTTCGGCGCGCCCCGCACCCTGATCGGCCAGCGCGACGGCTCATGGTGCTCCAGGTACTCGCGCCGCGAGACCGAGCCGACGATCATC
Source organism: Vicinamibacterales bacterium (assembly GCA_965207675.1). Classification (GTDB taxonomy): domain Bacteria; phylum Acidobacteriota; class Vicinamibacteria; order Vicinamibacterales; family UBA8438; genus JAJEEA01. The sequence continues at coordinate 222,782 of CBDBMY010000006.1, read as the reverse complement.
GACTTCGTCAGCCACCAGTTCTTCGGCCGCGCGCCGAAGATGATGTGGGCGACGCTCAGCCCGGCCAGGGACAGGCCGGTCATGCCGTGGAAGACGTAGACCCAGCCCCACGCGCCCTCGGGGAGGATGTAGGGGTTGGGGGTGATGAACGGCGTGCCCATGCGCCACAGCATCACCATGCCGGTCAGGGCCACCGTGCATCCCACGAACGTCAGCACCAGGTGATACAGGCGGTTGCCGATCGGGTACTTGGCCGGATGCGGCCCCGGCACGTCGTGACCCGCCTCGCGCATGACCTCGGCCTTGAACTCGGGGATGTCCTTCGGGCCCACCCAGATCGACCAGAAGTCGAGGAAGAACACGGTGTGGAAGATGTGGAAGACGATGGCCCCGGTCAGCACCAGGCCCGCCGTGTAGTGGATGCCCACCCAGTCGAACCGCCACCCCATGATGGGGAAGAACGCGGTGCCCAGCAGCGTGAAGATGGACGCGGCCATCACCCAGTGGAACAGCCTGGCCATGAACGAGTGACGCTTGACGCGCTTCGGCAGGCCGGCGTGCTTCGCCTCCAGCGCGTCCGTCTCCGCCTTGGCGCGGACCCGGTGCGCCGACAGGATGACGTAGGACGCGTGCGCGACGAGAAACGTGATGAAGACGAAGATCGACACCCACAGGACGTTCCACGCGACATGCGTCAGCACCTCGCGTCCCCACGGGTCGGCGGCGGTTTCGACAAAGCCCACGACGGTTTCCTCCAGTCCACGGCCACACGGGCGCATGTTGGGGGTGGAGCGACGAACGTGTCCGCGACGGTGACTCGCTGCAAGAGGATACTCCCCATGCGGGGGCGCCGTGATCCGGGCGTGCGGCAGACGTGTTCGGAATCGGTTCGAGCGGGTCCCGGACGACTCCGTACTCCCCCGGTGCGGCGGCCGATCAGGACCTGGCAAGCGGTCGGCGTGCCCATCGGTGATCCGCGTATACTTGACTCATGGCGGTGGCCAGCGAGACCCCGTCGGCCGAGTTGCGCCGTGAGTTGTGGAACGCTCGCGTGGAGGCCGACATGCGCCAGCGCTATTTCGCGCGGATGGCGCAACGTGCGCACTTCCGCGACCGCGCTCTTCGGGTGGCCATCTTCTTCACGTCAAGTGCGACCGGGGTCACCGCCGTCGGCGGCCTGGGGCTGGGCCCGGAGCTGTTCGCGTTCGCGACGGCGCTTCTGGCGGCGGCGTCGTTCACGCTCGAGCTCGGATCCGTGGCGATGAAGCACACCGGCTTCGCCGTGGACTGGGGCCGAATCCACTGGGAGACCCTCGACCTGTGGACGGAGAGTGAGCGCGGCGGCCTCACGCACGGCGAGGTGCGCACATCCCTGCGCGCCATCGAGCGGCGCATCGAGCCCATCGACCAGCAGTCCATCACCTATCGCGTCGACGCGAGAGTTCTCGCGCAGTGCTTCGACCAGGCCGAAGCGTACGCGTTGGCTCGATGACTTCCGGTCGACGGGATCGGGATCCGGCTTCGAGAGAGTCAAGCAGAGCATCGGCCATCCCCCGCCGCCACGGCCACCCAAAGCGCCGCCAGAGCCAAAGCCGATCCCGCCGCCGCCCAAGCCGAAGCCTTGATTGGGGGGCGAGCCCCCAACAGCGTGTTCGTCACGGCCGAGTTGACCGACGACGCGGCCGTCGCGCACAAGACCGACGGCTGGACGTCGGGCTTCGGTCGCGGTCGCGCGATAGAATGCCGGCCTGATTGAGGCGGTTGGTGGCTGTGGCGGGCTGGCGGATCGCGGGTGCGTCCGGATCGAGGGGAGGCGTTGTGCGCAGACGGGCAATCTTGGGCAAGAGGACAATCCTGGCGGCGGTGGTGTTGGGAACTGCTGTTGTCGCCGGGGTCGGAGCCGTGCAGGCGCAGGAGCGGCCGAACATCCTGTGGCTGAGCAGCGAGGACAACGGGCCGGCCCTCGGGGCCTACGGCGACGCGTACGCCGACACGCCGAATCTGGATAGACTGGCCGAGCGCGGCGCCGTCTACCTGACCGCGTGGTCGAACGCGCCGGTATGCGCGCCCGCGCGTACCGCAATCATCACCGGGATGTACCCGCCGGCCGTCGGGGCGCACCACATGCGCAGCCGGGTGCGCCTGCCCGACGGCGTGCCGATGTTCCCGCAGCTTCTGCGCGCGGCCGGCTACTACGCGACGAACAACGCGAAGGAGGACTACAACGTCGAGAAGCCCGGCCTGGTCTGGGACGAGTCGTCGAACGAGGCGCACTGGCGCAACCGTCCGGGGCACGGGAGCCCCGGCGCGGCGCCGTTCTTCGCGGTGTTCAACCTCGGCATCACCCACGAGAGCCGCATCCGCCAGCGGCCGCACGAGGCGGTGCACGACCCCGCCGGGGTGCGGGTCCCGGCCTATCACCCCGACACCCCGGAGGTGCGGCGGGACTGGGCGCAGTACTACGACCGGCTGACGGAGATGGACGCGCAGGTAGGCGAACGGCTGGCCGAGCTCGAGGCGGCGGGGCTGGCCGGCGACACCATCGTCGTGTACTTCGGCGACCACGGCGCGGGCCTGCCGCGGGGCAAGCGGTCGCTGCTGAACTCGGGGCTGCGGGTGCCGCTGATCGTCTACGTGCCGCCGCGCTTCCGTGAGCTCGCGGGCGACGGCTACCGCGCGGGCGAGAGCACCGCCGAGCTCGCCGCCTTCGTCGACCTGGCCCCGACCATGCTCAGCCTCGCCGGCATTCCCCCGCCGGACCACATGCACGGACGGGCGTTGCTGGGGCCTTATCGCGATGCCCCCGCGCAGTACCTGCACGGGTTCCGCGGCCGCATGGACGAGCGTTACGACTTCGTTCGCGGCGTGCGCGACCGCCGCTACCTGTACGTGCGGAACTACGCTCCGCACCGCATCTACGGGCAGCACGTGGCCTACATGTTCCAGACGCCGACCACCCGGGCCTGGAAGGCGCTGTACGACGCGGGGCGGCTGGAGCCGGCGCAGCGCCGCTTCTGGGAGACGAAGCCGGCCGAGGAGCTGTACGACCTCGAAGCCGACCCCGACGAGGTGAACGACCTCGCCGCCGATCCGCGGCACGCGGCGACCCTGGACCGGCTGCGCGGCGCGTTGGGCGACCACCTGCTCGCCATCCGCGACCTCGGCTTCCTGCCCGAACCGGAGCTGCTCGCACGGAGCGGCGGCGGGGCGCCGTACGATCTCGGGCAGGACGACGAACGCTATCCCCTCGCCGAGATCGTCGAGATCGCGGATCTCGCGACCCGGCCCGGCCTCCCCGCGTCCCGGGAGCTGACGGCGGCCCTCGGCCACGCCGACGGGGCGGTGCGGTACTGGGGAGCGGTCGGGCTGCTGGCTCGCGGCGGGTCGGCCGTCGAGGCGGCAAGGTCCGCGTTGCGGGCGGCCCTCGACGACCCGTCGGCGAGCGTGCAGGTGACGGCGGCGGAGGCGCTTGGCCGGTTCGGGCCCGAGGAGGACCTGGGCCCCGCCCTCGATCGGCTGCTGTCACGGGCGAATCTCGACCGCAACGACCTCTTCACCGCCGTGCTTGCCCTCAACGCCCTCGACTACCTGGACGACCGCGCCCGCGGTGCCGTCGAGGCCATCCGGGCCCTGCCGCGCGAGCAGGCCGGCATGCGGCGGCAGTACCAGAGCTACGTACCGCAGCTCGTCGACAAGATTCTGGCCGACCTCGAGCCGTAGCCGGCTCAGGGAACGGCGTCGACCGGCACGTCGCGCAGGCGTTCCTGCACGGTGCCCGGGATGCCGAGGTCGGTGTCGGCCCCGAGGCGGGCGAGGAGCTCGGCCGTCTCGGGCCAGCTCTGGAACTGGAACGACTGCTTGGCCCCCTCCGCCATGCGGTAGGGGGTGCGGCCGCGGAAGTCGCGGGCGTCGATGTCGGCGCCCCGGGCCACGAGGTACTCGATGACCTCGTTCAGGCCCCGGAAGGTCGCGCCGTGCAGAGCGGTGAAGTCGGCCTCGTTGGTCGCGTTGACGTCGGCGCCGGCGTCCACGAGCAGGCGCACCGCCGCCTCTGCCGTCGGCGACCGCACCCCCCGGGGCTGGCGGGGCGTGTAAGTGGCCCGGCCCAGGCCGGCGGCCGCCATCAGCGGCGTGGTCCCGTCGACCGTGGTCAGGGTCAGGTCGGCGCCGGCCTCGAGCAGCCGCGTCAGTATCTCGGTGCTGCTGCCGGTGAAGCTGGGGATGACGCTGAACACCTGGCTGGGCGCCCCGTTCAGGTCGAACGCGGCCACCCAAAGCGGGGTCGCCCCCTGCAGGTCGCCGGTGCCGGGGGCGAACGGCTCGAACGCGCCCTTTCGCGGATAGCCGATGTAGGACATCAGCATCGCCCACGACGTGATGCGCGCGTTGGGGTCGGCCCCGGCGGCGAGCAGGGCGTCGACCAGCTCCAGCCGCTCGCCCGCGCCCATCCGGCCGCCGATGCGGCCGTGGCGGCGGTACCAGTCGCCCAGCCACGTGCCGACGCCGCCGGCCGCGGCGTGCAGGGCCGCGACCCCGCCCGCCCGGTGATTGGGGTCGGCGCCCTCGTCGAGCAGGAACCGGGCGAACCCGGACTGGCCCGCGATGATCGCGAGCGGCAGGGCGTGGGTGCCGTCGGACCCCGGCGCGTTGACGTCGACCCCGGCCTCGACGAGGGCGCGGCCCATGGCGACGTCGCCGTTGCGCGCCGCGAACATGAGCGTCGTGAACCCGGCCGAGGTCTCCCGCGTCGGGTCCGCCCCGCGCGCGAGGAGCAGGCGCGCGACGTCGTGGTGGGGCGCCGCGAGGGCCCACATCAGCGCGGTGCTCCGGGTCTCGGCGGTGACCGCGTTCACGTCCGCCCCGCGGTCGAGGAGCGCTTCCACGATGGCCGCCTCGCCGGTGCGCGCCGCCGTCATCAGGGGGGTGAGCCCGCTCGTCCGGGCCGCGCCGGCGTCGGCGCCGCCGTCCAGCAGCAGCCCGACCATGGCGAGGCTGGCGTTCTCGGCCGCCCGCTCGAGGGGCGTCACCCCGTGGTCGTCGGCCGTGTTGGGGTCCGCCCCCGCCTCGAGGAGCCGCGCCGCGAGGGCGAGGTCGTCCCAGTGCGCGGCCCACATCAGGGCGGTGGCCCCGTCGGGACGCCGCGCGTTCACGTCGGCGCCGCCCGCGAGCAGCGTCTCGACCGCGGCGGCGTCCTGGGCGGCCACCGCGTCGACCAGGCTCGGGCCCTGCCCGTCCGCATCGCGAGCGGTCCCCGAGACGACAGCCAGGGACACCAGGCAGACGACGATGGCTCGCATTCCGTTCTCTCCTTCGTTCCGTGACGGTCCGGGTCGACCGCGCCTCCTATTATGTATGACGCGCCGCGGGGCCGTGCAGGGCGCAGCAGGGCGCCCCGTCCGTGACTGGTCGGACCCCGCGGGGCCACCGCGGTGCGTAGCCGCGAGGCGGTCTCCGGAGATACGCGAGGCTGGAGACGGCCTGCGGCCGGCCGGCCCTGTCCGGGCGGTCCTGCCCTGGGGGCTCGCCGGCCGACGGCGGAGACTCCTGTAGGATGGGTGGTGCAGGCGACCGGGTCGCGAAGGGGCGGTGTCCGGGGCCGCGCTCCCGGCGGCAGCGGGAGAAGAGGAACGCTATGGTCTTGCAGGGCGTGTTCTTGCCGAGCGTCGTGAGTCTGGTCGTGCTCGCTGCGCCGTTGTCGCCGGGGGGCGGTCGTGGCGAGGAGTGGCGGGCCGCGGCGAGGAACGCGGACGCCGCGGGCCAGCCCCGAACATTGGCACAAGCGGCGGCTCGGCCCGGGCAGGCGCCGCGCGCGGTCGAGGCCACAAATCGATGCGACGTCCGGCCGGGACCCTCGGGCGAGACCATCGTCGCGGGCCGGCTGCTCCTGGGCGCGGCCGGCGCCGAGCGCGGCGCGGTCCTCGTCGCCGGCGGCCGGATCGCGTCCGTCGGCGAGCCCGCCGCCGTGCGAGCGTCGGCCCCGGAGGCCACCGTCATCGACTGCGGCTCCGCCTACGTCTCACCCGGGCTCGTCAACGCCCACGAGCACCCCAACGTCAGCGGGGGGTTCCCCGATCCGGGGATGCATCCGGTCTACGCGCACCGCGAGCAGTGGCAGGGCCTCGCCGGCGACGAGCACTACCCGCTCGAGTACGCGAGGACCGATGCTCCCGTCCAGCAGTTCTGGATCGAGCTCCGTCATCTGGTCGCGGGCACGACGACGCTGGGCGGGTCGGGGGCGGTGGCGGGGCTGCTCAAGAACGCGGGCTGGCGGGATGATCCGGCGTACGTCTACCGGGCCGACATGCAGACGTTCCCCTACGGCACCGCCAGCGAGTCGTTCTCCGGGCTGACCTGTCCCTACGAGGGACCGGCGCCCGTCGAGCCGAGGTCGAGCCCCGGGTTTCCGCCGGACGCGCCCTACACGCCGCACATCGCCGAGGGCACGGACTGCACGGCGGCCCTCGAGGGCCGGTTCTACCTGGATCACGTCGCGGCCAACCCGGGCCGCCGCTACGCGCTCATCCACGGCCTCGGACTCGACCCCTCGAGCATCGAGCGGCTCGGAGGCCTGGACGTCACCCTCGTCTGGTCGCCGCGGTCGAACCTGGCGCTGTACGGCGAGACGGTGGACGTGCCCGACGCCCTGGCGGCCGGCGCCCGCGTCGCGATCGGCTCGGACTGGTCGTACTCGGGTTCGTACAACCTCCTCGAGGAGCTCCGCTGTGCCGAGGGCGTCGACGCGGCGCTGTGGCACGACCACCTCTCGTCCCGCGACCTCTGGGAGATGGCCACCCGTCACGGCGCCTACGCCCTCGGCATCGACGACCGGACGGGGCGCCTGGCGCCGGGGCTCGCCGCCGACCTCGTGGTCTTCCGCCCCCGATCCGGCGATCCGTACGTTGACCTCGTGGCCTCGACGCCCGCCGACATCGTCGCGACCTTCGTCGACGGCGGGCTCGTGAGCGGACGCGCCGACGCCTTCGAGCCGGCGAGTCTGCCCGCCGCCTGCGCCAACCGCATCGGCGACCACTTCCTGTGCGTCGACTACGACGGCTACCCGTTCGACCACGAAGAGCTGCTGCGGGCCAACGCGAACGCGGTCCCGTTGTTCTCGACCGAACGGCAGGCGAGCTGCGGGATCTTCGAGTGACCGCGGGTCGGTGAATCGTGACGGAACGTCATCTTGGTCGGGCTCGGCCGCGATGACTTCGCCGCCGCCCTTGACCGCGGGTCGGTGAATCGTGACGGAACGTCATCTTGGTCGGGCTCGGTCGTGATGACTTCGCCGTCAGCCTGCCCTATCAGTGGGCGAAAGTCCCCGCTGCATTCGAGCGGCGATGCATCCCGCCTGACTGCGTTGCTCCTCGGTTACATATGCCCAATATGCGCCCTCGCCGCGCCTTGTCAGGCGGGCGCCTCGCCGCTCTCGGTGCAACGCGGGGTTTCACCACGGGCTGCTATACTGCCCGTGATTCGCCGATAGCGACTCGGATTGCGGAACCGCCGCCGCGGAGCAAGCGGTTGCGGGGGAGAAAGACCATGCAGCGAGTGTCCGTCACCGTCGTGGTCGCAGGGATGTTGCTGGCGGCCGGTGCGGCCTCCGGCCAGGACGTCCGGCTGGTCGACGCGGTCGCGGCCCAGGACGCGCAGGCGGTGCGGGCCCTGCTCGACGCCGGCGCCGACGTGAACGCCGTGCGTGCCGACGGGGCGACGGCGCTGCTGTGGGCGGCCCACTGGGACGATGCCGACCTCGCGGGCCGGCTCATCCGGGCCGGCGCCGACGTGAACGCGGCCGACGACCACGGTGTGACCCCCCTCGAGCGGGCGGCCGAGAACGCCAGCCTGCCGATGGTCGAGCGCCTGCTGGCCGCCGGCGCCCGCGCCGACGTCGCCCGCACCAGCGGGCTGACGCCGCTGATGACGGCGGCGCGGACCGGCAGCGTGGCCGTGGTCGAGGCGCTGCTCGCGCACGGGGCAGACGCCAACGCCGCGACCCGTGAGACCCGGAGCACCGCCCTGATGTGGGCGGTGGCGGGGGCGCATCCCCCGGTGTTGCGCGCGCTCCTCGACGCCGGCGCCGATCCCCACCCGTCGACCGCCAAGGGGTTCACGCCGCTGCTCTACGCGGCCCGCAACGGCGACGTCGCCATGGCCGAGACGCTGCTCGCCGCCGGCGTGCATCCCGACGAGACGGGGACCGACGACACCCACGCCCTGCCCTACGCCATCGTCTCGGGCCACGACGCGTTCGCGCACTTCCTGATCGAGCGCGGCGCCGACCCGAACGGGAAGATGGCCGGCGTGCCGGCCCTGCACGCCGCCGCGGGCAGCATCTTCACGTGGATGACCGACTGGAACCGCCGGCACAACGACATCGACCGCTACGCCCAGTTCGGCCGCAGCGGCCTCGACTCGGACCGCCGGCTGGGCCTCGTCGAGGCGCTCCTCGCGGCGGGCGCCGACCCCAACGGGCGCATCACGACCTCGGCGATGATCATGAACTACATCGGCTATCCCCGGAAGGGCGCCTTCGAGCCGTTCGCGTGCGGCACGGGCGACCTGCGCGGGGCCACGCCGCTGTGGGTGGCGGCGTTCGAGCTGAACCGCCCCGCCCCCCGGTACTCCGGCGCTCCTCGCAGCTACACCTCCAGCGGCGGCGCGATTCTCGAGGCCCTGCTAGCGGCCGGCGCCGACCAGCACCTGACCACCGTCGACGGGACAACGCCGTTCATGGCCGCGGCCGGGCTCGGCCGTTCGACCTACACGCCGCGGGAGCCGCGGGGCGTCCGGTCGCCCGGGGCGGAGGCCGCGGTCCGCATCCTCCTCGAGGCGGGGGCCGACATCGACGCCGTCAACGAGGCCGACTTCACGGCCCTGCACGGGGCCGCGTTCCGCGGGCTGAACGAGGTCGTCGAGTACCTCGTGGCCAACGGCGCCGACATCGACGCGCGCGACTTCCGCGGCCGCACCGCGTACCGGATGGCCGAGGGCTCGAAGCAGTCGTTCCAGTTCCAGAGCTGGCCGGAGACCGCCGCCCTCCTCGCGCGCCTCGGGGCGAACACGCGGCTCGGCATTCCCGGCACCGTGCAGGAGCGCCTGCGCGACGTGCCGCGTACGGCGGAACAGTAAGGCGTCTGCGCCACCAGTCTGCGCCGTTCCGGGCGCAGGCCTCGCGTGGCTCGGTCGGGGCCGGAAACGGCGGCCCAGGAGTCTGCGCCGTAGAACGGTGCAGACTCCTGGCAGGGTTGGTTGGGCGCCCAGCGGAGCCGCAGGCGACGATGGGCGGGCTGGCGCGACCCTGCGGTCGCGTCGGGAGTCTCGCCGGCGCGACACTCCTGCCGCGGCGATTGCCGGGCCGGTCCGCATCCGAGCGCGTTCCGCACGCTGACTCTCCGGGGGGCGACCCCCCCCGACACCCTCGCGTCGCTTCCGGTGGCAGGGGCCACCGGCGTGGCAGGGGGAGGAAGGGGCAGGGAACATGGTCAGTGACGAGGTCCAGTTCATCTTCAATACGTTCTCGTTCCTCATCTGGGGCGGGCTGGTCATGTGGATGGCGGCCGGCTTCACCATGCTCGAGTCCGGGTCGGTGCGGACCAAGAACGCGTCGGTCATCTGCCTGAAGAACGTCGGCCTGTACTCCGTCGCCGGCATCGCCTTCTACCTCATCGGCTACAACCTGATGTACGTCGACGTCGGGAGCCTGATCGGCTCGGTCCGGTTCCTGTACGGGCCGTCGGCCGACGAGATCGCCCTGCTCGGGGGGAACGCCGAGGCCGAAGCGGCGGTCGTCGCCAACGGCTACTCGGTGATGTCGGACTGGTTCTTCCAGATGGTCTTCGTCGCCACCGCCGCGTCCATCGTGTCGGGGGCCCTCGCCGAGCGGGTCAAGCTGTGGTCGTTCTTCGCGTTCACCCTCGCGCTGACCGCCGTCATCTACCCCATCGTGGGCGCGTGGACCTGGGGCGGGGGCTGGTTGAGCCAGCTCGGGTTCCAGGACTTCGCGGGGTCGACCATCGTGCACGGCACCGGGGGCTGGGCCGCCCTGGCCGGCCTCCTCGTCGTCGGCCCCCGGCGCGGCAAGTTCCGGAAGGACGGGACGGTCCGGGCGACTCCCCCGTCGAGCGTTCCGACCGTGACCCTCGGGGTCTTCATCCTGTGGTTCGGCTGGTTCGGGTTCAACGGGGGCTCGGTGCTCGCCCTCGGCAGCGTCGCCGAGGCGGTCCAGATGAGCAACGTGCTCGTCAACACGAACCTCGGCGGCGCGGCCGGCTTCATCGCCGCCCTCGCCCTGTCGCGGCCGATTCTCGGCCGCGTCGATCTGCTCGGGGGCCTGAACGGCGCCCTCGGGGGCCTGGTCGCCATCACCGCCGGCCCCGACATCGTGCAGCACCCCTGGGCCCTCGTCATCGGCGCCGTCGGCGGCATCGTCTGTATCTCCGCCATGCGGCTGCTCGAGAACCTGCGGGTCGACGACGTGGTGGGCGCGGTGCCGGCCCACCTGTTCGCCGGCGTGTGGGGCACGCTCGCGGTCAGCATCGCGGCCGGCGGCAACCTCGGCGTGCAGCTTCTCGGGGTCGTCTCCATCGGCGCGTTCGTGTTCGTCCTGTCCTGGCTGCTGTGGATGGGGCTGGAGAAGACCGTCGGCGTTCGCGTGTCCGATCGGGTCGAACAGCTCGGCCAGGACGCGGCGGAGCTCGGCATCGAGGCGTACCCCGAGTTCGTGATCATGCCGGAGGACGACGACGAGTGACGCGTCGTGGCGCGATGAGTGGCGGAGGGACTTCTGATGGCCGAAGCGGAGCGTGCCCGAGCGATCCGGGCGTTCGAGCGCTACCTGGAGCGCTTGGGGCGTGAGCACTACGAGGAGCGGGCGCGCCTTGCGGCGCACCGGCGGCGGAGGGAGGCGGGGGAGACGAAGCCCGAGTGGCTCGAACTCTGCGTCCTCATCGGCTTCGCCTACCTCTGGCTGAGCATGTTCACGGAGTGGTGGGGGTGATGCCGGGGGCGGATGCGTGGCAGATGACGCGTCGCGGCGCGATGAGGTACCGTGAACGGACGCGGCCCTCGTGAGAAATGGCGGCCCCGGGAGTCGGTGACAAGCCCGCGTCGCGCCGAGACAATCCGTCGAGTGCGGGGCCTGTCGCACCGCGGGCCGTGGATCGCGCAGGGAACGAAGCGGGAATCGGACCAGGCAGGAAACACCAAGGAGCGACGGCCATGAGGAAGCGGATGCTGGCAACGGTAGCGGCGATGGCGGCGGTGGGCATGGCGCTCCCGCTCGCGGCGGCGGGGCAGGCGCCCGAGGGCTGGACGGTGCCGCGGACGGCGGACGGGCATCCCGACCTGCAGGGCATCTGGGCCAACAACAGCGCCACCCCGATGGAGCGGCCCGAGCAGCTCGGCGACAAGGCGCGGCTGACCGACGAGGAGCTCGCCGACCTGACCGCCCGCATCCAGGCGTTCCGCGACGCCGAGCAGGCCGGCGACCTGCTGGGCGACCGGCTGATCCAGCAGGCCCTGGGCAACGCCGAGTTCCAGGATTTCGACGTCGTCACCGGCAACTACAACGCGTTCTGGCTCGTCGAGCGGACGCTGGACAACCGCACGTCGCTCATCATCGATCCGCCGAACGGGCGCCGGCCGCCGCTCACCGACGCGGCCCAGGCCCGCCGGCGGGCGGCGCAGGCCGGCGGCCTCGGGGCGACCAGCTCGGACGGGCCCGAGGACCGCACCCTGGGCGACCGCTGCCTGTTCTTCGGCGTGCCCAACATGGGTTCCGGCTACAACAGCTACACGCAGATCTTCCAGACGGAGGATCAGGTCGTGATGATCCAGGAGATGGGGCATCACGCGCGGACGATCCCGCTCGACGGGCGCCCGCACCTCCACGAGAACATCGCGCAATGGGCGGGGAACTCGCGCGGGCGGTGGGAGGGGGACACCCTCGTGGTCGAGACCCGCAACTACGACCCGCGCACCCGCTACAGCGGCGGCTCGGCGGGGCTCGTCCTCGTCGAGCGGTTCGAGCGCATCGCCCCCGACGTGCTCCGGCACGAGATCACGCTGAACGATCCGGATACCTGGACGCAGCCGTGGACGGTCGAGCTGCTGCTCGACGGCACGCGGGACCCGATCTTCGAGTACGCCTGCCACGAGGGCAACTACGCCATGCCGGGCATCCTCGCCGGCGCCCGCGCCGAGGAGCGCGCGGCGGCGGGCGGTCAGTAGGGTTCGCGCCGGCAGGACCGCGCGGAGTCCGGATAGCCGGCCGGGGGAAGCGAAGTCGCGGGCGACGCTTCCCGGGCCGGGCGTCGGGTCGGAGGGGGCGCCCCTCGGAAGGCGCCCCCTGTCCCGGGGGAGGCGGCCAGGACCAGAGGGTGGGCCGCCGGATTCAAGCGAGGAACGGCGGCTCTTGCGGGCGGGCGGCGCGCGCTGTCCGCCCGGCTCGCGTACAGGCACGGAGGTGATCGAATGAGGCTCTACCGGGTGGGTGTTGCATGTGGGCTGGCGGCGCTGATGGCCGCCGTGGCGGGGACGCGCGCGCAGGAGCCGGCGGCCGTCGCGCTCGACGCGGACGACATCGGCGGCGTGGTCACGAGCGCGCAGGGGCCGGAGGCCGGGGTCTGGGTGATCGCCGAGACCCGCGACCTGCCCACCCCGTTCGCGCGCATCGTCGTCACCGACGACGAGGGACGCTACGTGGTACCCGACCTTCCCGAGGCCGACTACGAGGTCTTCGTGCGCGGCTACGGCCTGCTCGACTCCGAGCGGGTGGCCGGGGTGCGCGGGCAGCGTCTGGACCTCACGGCCACCGTGGCCCCCGACGCCCGGTCCGCCGCCGCCGTCTATCCCCCCGCCTCGTGGCTCAGCCTGCTCGAGATTCCCGACGGCGACATCCCGCCGCAGCAGGTCGCGTCGACCGTCAAGTCGTGCCTGCAGTGCCACCCCCTGGGCAACGAGGGCACCCGGCGGATACCCGCCCACCTCGCGGACCTCCCCACCGACGAGGCATGGCTGCAGCGGCTGAACAGCGAGCTCTTCGGCGGCAGCATGATGACCGGCATGTTCCGCGGGCTCGGGGAGCAGGCCGGGATGTTCGGCCGCTGGACCGACGCCATCGCCGCCGGCGCCTATCCCGAGCCGCCGCCGCGGCCGTCGGGGCTCGAGCGCAACGTCGTGATCACCGTCTGGGACTGGGCCACCCCCCAGGGCTCGCGCAGCGACTCGCAGGGCACCTACGCGTGGAACCAGACCCTGAACGCGGGCGGGCGCGTGTACGGCGTCCACCAGGAGGACACCATGCTGTCGTGGCTCGATCCGGCGACGCACGAGGTCGGCCGCATCGAGCTGGACGCCCAGGGGCTGCGCAGCATCGCGATGGACGGCGAGGGGCGCGTCTGGGCCACCGCCCGGCTCGACCCCGGAGACGCGCCGCCGGACTTCTGCGGCCCGGGGTCGGACAACCCCTACCTGGCCAACTTCCGCCCCGGCGGGAGTCCCAAGCAGGCCGTCGTCTACGACCCGCGCGATGGCTCGGTCGAGAAGATCCCGTCCTGCCTCGCCGTCGACCACAACCACTTCACCGACGAGGACGACGCACCCATCTACTTCGGGGTGAACGACGCAGTAGGGTGGATCAGCACCGAAGTGTGGGACGAGACGCAGGACGCCGAGGCGTCGCAGGGCTGGTGCCCCGCCGTGCTCGACACCAACGGCGACGGGGTGATCACCGAGTGGACGGAGCCCGACGAGCCCATCAGCCCCGGCCTCGACCACCGCATCGAGTTCGGTTGCTACTCCATCGGGGTCGACACCAACGACGGCAGCCTGTGGTGCGCGGGCATCGGCGAGGACGACAACAAGCTCGTGCGCTTCGTGCGGGGCGACGACCCGCCCGAGAGCTGCATGGCCGAGGTCTTCGAGGCGCCGGAGCTGGACGTGCCCATCTTCAAGAGCGGCGGGGTCGCGGTGGACGGCGACGGCATCGTCTGGCTCAACTGGCGGGGGTCGGACCAGGTCACCAGCTTCGACCGCAGTCGCTGCGACGTTACCAGTGGGCCGACCGCCACCGGCCGCCACTGTCCCGAGGGCTGGGCCGTCCACCAGATGGAGCGCCCCAACCTGCAGGGCACGCCGTCGCCGCTCCACGCCGAGATGATGTACCTGACCCAGATCGACCACGCCGACGTGCTCGGCCTCGGCGGCGAGTCGGTGATCACGGGCCCCGTCAACAGCTACTCGCTGCAGGTGCTGATTCCGGCGACGGGCGAGTTCCTGGACATGGTGGTGCCCTATCCCAAGGGCTTCTTCTCGCGCTCGGCCCAGGGCCGCATCGACGATCCCGACGCCGGCTGGAAGGGCCGGGGCCTCTGGTCCAACTACTCGACGTACACGCCGCACTTCATCGAGGGCGGCACCGGGCCGAAGATCGTCAAGTTCCAGATGCGGCCCAGCCCCCTCGACCGGTAGCCGGGTTCCGTGATTGCGGTGCCGAGGTCGGAACGACGGCGTTTGTAGCTACAATAACGTCGTGTCATGCGTTGGACGTGGGATTCTCGCAAGAATCGCGACAACAAGCGCAACCATGGCCTCAGCTTCGAGACGGCGGCGCTCGTGTTCGACGATCCGCATGCGGCATCGCGCCGAAATCCGTACCCGGACGAGGAACGCTGGCAGACACTCGGTGTGGTCGGCAACGTGCTGCTGCTCGTAATCCACACGTGGCCGGCTCGCGAGGTCGGGGGATACGCCGGGCGCGTCATCAGCGCCCGAAAGGCGACCGCACGTGAACGGAGGCTCTATGAGGAAGATATCTGAGACGGCGCTGACCAGGAATCAGGCGGCGGAGCTTCAGGCCCTCGCAGAGCTGCCCGACGATCGGATCGACACCGACGACATTCCCGAGATGCTGGACTGGTCGGACGCGAGAAGGGGGCTGTTCTATCGGCCCGTGAAGCGGCAGGTGACGTTGCGGCTGGACGCCGACGTGCTCGCCTGGTTCAGGCAACAGGCACCCGGGGGACGCGGCTATCAGACCGCGATCAACCGCGCGTTGCGCGATCATGTCCGGCAGCATCGCACCGCCGCCCCAGGCACCGCTTCCGAGTGAAGGCCGCCAGGACCATAGTGGCGGCCTTCTTGTCACTTCCGCGACCGAGCTTCCGGCTACCGCCCCTCGCCCCCGCCGAGATCCGTCAGCCGCCACAGGTGCGACCGGGTGCGGATGAACAGGTTGCCGCGGGAGATGGCCGGGGTCGACATCGCCACCTCCTCCAGCTCGTTGGTGCCGACGACGTTGAAGTCGTTCTCGGTGTCGATGACGTAGGTGACCCCCTCCTCGCTCAGCACGAAGACCTTTCCGTTGTAGGCCCACGGCGACGAGGTGAAGCCGCCGGTGCCGCGCGCCACCCGCCGCCGCACCTCGCGGTCGAGGACCTGCCGTTCGGTGTAGTAGAGCTCCTCGCCGGTCCGCGCGTCGTGCACGCTGTAGAAGCCGCGGTCGAGCAGCGTGAAGTAGTGGTCGCCGTAGACGAGCGGCGTCGGGTGGTAGGGGCCGGCCGTCTCGGCGTACCAGGCGACGTGGTCGTTGGACGTCTCGCCGGGCGCCAGAGAGATGTCGCCCTCGGCCCCGGGCCGGATGGCGTAGACCGGCCGCACCGCGTCGCCGACGTAGCCCGACATGACGTAGAGCAGCCCGTGGGCGCTGAACGGCTGCGGGATGGAGATGGAGTTCATCCCGCGGAACGACCAGATCTCGTTGCCGTCGAGGTCGTAGGCCCGCACGAGGTCGCTGCCGGTGGTGATGAGCTCGGTGCGGGCGTCGGTCTCCCAGACGAACGGCGTGGCCCAGTTCGTGCCCTCGTCGCGGTCGACCCGCCAGCGCTCGGCCCCGGTTGCGGCGTCGAGGGCGACGACGAACGACTGCTCGTCGTTGTCGTTGACGATGAAGAGTGTGTCGCCGTGGAGCGCCGGCGAGGCGGCGGGGCCCCAGCCCAGGCGCGTCTCTGTCGGGTCGAAGCGCCGTTCCCAGACGAGGGCGCCGCTCATGTCGAGGGCGAAGACGCCCACGTTTCCGAAGTAGGCGTAGACCCGCTCGCCGTCGGTCACCGGGGTCGCCGATGCGAAGCTGTTCTTCAGGTGCCGGTCGAACTGCGGCGGGCCGGCGTTCACCTCGGTGGTCCAGAGGACCTCACCGGTCTCGAAGTCGAGGGCCAGGACGAGCCAGTGGTGCACGTCCCGCTCCCGCTCCATCAGGTCGCCGGGCCGGGCGGGGGCAAACGGGCCGCCGGGCATCTCCTGGGGCGAGCCGTAGGGGAAGTAGAGCCCCATGCGCGGCTCCTGGGTCTCGCCGTCGCTGACCACCGTGGTCAGGAAGATGCGGTCGCCCCAGATGACCGGCGACGACCAGCCGAGGCCGTCGATGGGGGTCTTCCACACGACGTTCTCGGTCGTGCTCCAGGTCAGGGGCAGGCGCGGGTCGTCGTCGGCCGTCGCCAGCGCGTCGGCGCCGCGGAACGCGGGCCAGTTCTCGTTCTCCGCGGCCAGGGTCGCGGGCGCGGCCAGCGCCGCCGCGAGCAGCGCCGCCGGGAGGGTCATGCCGGCGAGACGGGCCGGCCGGAGGTGTACCGTGAGAAGTCGTGGGAACATGGCGGAGATTATATGCGGCGCGGGGCCGATGCGCCCCGCGAACCTGCGATACTACGGATGCGCGGGCCCGGCGGCGGGCGCGGGACTCGCCGCGATACCCGGGACGGTCGGGCTCCGGCCCCGGGGACTGGGCACGAGGCGCCGGATCTGCGGCGGACCACGGTCGGCCTGGCGCTGCGTCATGGCTGTATGTTCGGGTTATGTTCGGGTATGGGTGCTGTGATTAGTCAACGACTGCCTGCCATGAACCCGTGTCCGTGTCCGAAGATTGGGACGTGACGCACCACAGCCCGGCCCCGGCAAGTGACGGGTGCGGGTCGGTGGGGCGGGCGGACGTGGCCGATCACCGCGCGGTGGGGTGACTGAACGAGATCACGGGACGAGGTGACGACGATGCGAGAAGCACGTTCGACGTCCATCGGTCGCCGCGAAGCGATGCTGGCGCTGGGCGCTGGAGCGGCCGGGCTGGGGCTGGGCGGCAGCCGCGTCCCGGCCTTCTCGTACGGTCCGGTCCTGGCGGGCGGGGCGCGCCAGTCTACTTCCGGGCTGGTCTTTCCCGACGGGGCGGTGGTGCGCACGCGGCTGGGCGACGTGTCTCCCGACGACCTCGGGGGAGGCGCGACCCTCTTCCACGAGCATCTCTCGTTCGCGTACAGCAGCCCGCCGCCCGAGCCCCGGGCGCCCGGCACGCCGCCCCCGCCGGCGCCCACCAACGAGGAGATGGTCGACCTCCTTGTGGAAGAGCTGCAGATGGCCGCGTTCGACGGGGTGAGCTGCATCGTCGACTCGTCCATCGGTCCCCGTACCGAGCAGCAGCTCGCGAACCTCACCGCGATGGCGCGGCGGTCGGGGGTGCACGTCGTCCTCGGCGGCAGCTACTTCCTGCTGCGGTCCTATCCGGAGGAGATCGTCGGGCTGCCCGAGGAGGCGATCGCGGCGCGCCTCGTCGAGCAGGCGGGCCGCGAGGGCTGGGGGGCGCTGGGCGAGGTCGGCACCTCGTTCCCCGAGATGCACGACGAGGAACGGAAGATGCTGCGCGCGGTCAGCCGGGCCCACCGCGAGACGGGGCTGCCCATCTTCACCCACGTGCCCCACGAGAGCTGTCCGTCATGCGCTATCGAGCAGCTCGACATCTTCGAGGCGCAGGGGGTCGACCTCGCCCACCTGTGCATCGGGCACCAGTCGACGATCAAGCGCTCGGACGATCCGGGATGGGAGACTCACCGGGAGATCGCCCGCCGGGGCGCGTTCATCGGGCTCGACACCGTCGGCCACCGCATGAGCGCGTCGTTCATCCCCGAGAGCGAGAAGGTCGACATGGTGCTGAGCGCGCTCGACGCGGGGTTCGAGGACCACGTCCTGCTGTCGTCCGACTTCGCCAACACCACCCAGCTCAAGGCCAACTGGGGCAACGGGTTCTCGACGGTGCTGGTGCAGTTCGTCCCGAAGCTGCGCTATCGCGGGGTCCCCGAGGAGACCATCCGGAAGATCCTCGTCGACAACCCGCGCCGGTGGCTGGCCTTTCGCCCGGCCGGCTGAGTGCCTGGCGGGCCGCTCGCCTCCCCGCCGACGAAGGCTCCCATCGCGCGGGTTCGCCATCGGGCCCGCCGGGTGCACGACAGATTCGTGAGATGACCGCGCCGACACTGGTCTGGCCGGCGGTTTCGGTGCCGTTCCCGCGGCGTCTCGCTTCTGGTGGTGCACCCGGCTCGCCGGGTAGTGGTCAAGTAGCGAAACTCGACCGCTACCGCTGGTGTGGGGCGCGAACGCCCGGCAGATGCGATAATGTACAGTTTCTGGCGGCAGGCGGCGCCCCCGCCGGCGCAGTCGGCGGGTGGTGGCCGACGCTTGCCGGTGTGAGAACGTCGAGTCAGCGCGCCGCCGGTGCACGCCGCCGGCCGTCAAGTCCACGGAGAGTCCATGAAAGCCCTCGAGGGAGTACGTGTTCTGGACATGACCCATGTCCAGTCGGGACCGACCTGCACGCAGTTGCTCGCCTGGTTCGGCGCCGACGTCATCAAGGTCGAGCGTCCGGGCAAGGGGGACGCGACGCGAGGTCAGCTGCGCGACATACCCGACGTCGACAGCCTGTACTTCACGATGCTGAACCACAACAAGCGCAGCGTCACCCTCAACACCAAGAGCGAGAGCGGGAAGGCCCTCTTCACGCGCCTGCTCCAGAGCTGCGACGTCCTCGCCGAGAACTTCGCCCCCGGCGCGCTCGACCGGATGGGGTTCTCCTGGGAGCGCATCCAGGCGATCAACCCGCGCATCATCTACGCCTCGGTCAAGGGCTTCGGGCCGGGGCCCTACGAGGACTGCAAGGTCTACGAGAACGTCGCCCAGTGCGCGGGCGGCGGGGCCAGCACGACGGGGTTCCCGGAGGGGCCGCCGGTCGTCTCGGGCGCGCAGATCGGCGACTCGGGCACCGGCCTGCACCTCGCGCTGGGCATCGTGACCGCCCTGTTCCAGCGCGAGAAGACGGGGCGCGGCCAGCGAGTCGAGTGCGCCATGCAGGACGGCGTGCTCAACCTCTGCCGGGTCAAGCTGCGCGACCAGCAGCGGCTGACGCACGGGCCGCTGAAGGAGTACCCGCAGTATCCCAACGACACGTTCGGCGCCGCGACCCCGCGGGCCGGCAACGCCTCGGGCGGCGGCCAGCCCGGCTGGATCGTCAAGTGCAAGGGGTGGGAGACCGACCCCGACGCCTACATCTACGTCATCGCGCAGGCCGCGGCCTTCGACGGCCTCGCCCGGGTCATCGGGCACGAGGACTGGCTGACCGATCCGGAGTGGAGCACGCCCGAGGCCCGGCTGCCCAAGATCGACGAGATGTTCGACGAGATCGAGAAGTGGACGCAGACCCTGACCAAGTTCGAGGTCATGGAGGTGCTCAATCCGCTGAACGTGCCGTGCGGGCCGGTGCTGTCGATGAAGGAGCTGTCGCAGGAGCCGTCGCTGCGGGCGACGGGGACGGTGGTCGAGGTCGACCATCCGGAGCGCGGGCCGTACCTCACCGTGGGAAACCCCATCAAGCTGTCGGACTCGCCGGCCGCCGTCAAGCGGTCGCCGCTGCTGGGCGAGCACACCGACGAGGTGCTGCGCGAGGTGCTAGGGATGGACGACGCGGCGATCGCCCAGGCCCGGGCCGACAGGGCGGTGTAGGACTCGGAAACCACGGGCACCCTGACAGGGGCAGATCCGGACGGTAAGCGCTGTCGAGCGATGGCCGTGGGCGGTGCCGAGACCGTCGGGTGACGGCGCGTCAGAGCCAGGATCCCGGACCCGGTTCGTGGCGCTCCGGGCAGCGTACACGCAAGGAGAGACATGAAGGTCTGCGTAGTCGGAGCGGGAGCCATCGGCGGTTACATGGCGGTGCGGCTGGCTCACGCGGGTCACACGGTGTCGGCGATCGCGCGCGGTCCCCATCTCGCCGCCATTCGGGCGAACGGGCTGAAGCTGATCGAGGGTGACCAGGAGCTCGTGGCGACGGACCTGACGGCCACCGACGGCGTCGCCGAGCCGGGACCGCAGGACGTGGTGCTCCTGGCCCTGAAGGCGCACCAGATCGTTCCGGTGGTCGACGACCTGCCGGCCCTGTTCGGTCCCGATACGGTCATCGTGACCCTGCAGAACGGCATCCCGTGGTGGTACTTCCAGCAAGTCGACGGCGAGTACTCGGGCCGCGTCGTCGAGACGGTGGATCCGGGCGGCGTGCTGTTCCGGGCCATCGACCCGGGGCGGGTCATCGGCTGCATCGCCTATCCGGCGGCCGAGATCGCCGAGCCGGGGGTGATCCGCCACATCGAGGGCAACCGCTTCCCGGTCGGCGAGCTCGACGGGCGCGACTCGGACCGGGTGCGCATGGTGTCCGGCCTGTTCGAGGAGGCCGGCTTCAAGTCGCGCGTCCTCGACGACATCCGCTCGGAGATCTGGCTGAAGCTGTGGGGCAACCTGACCTTCAACCCCATCAGCGCCCTCACCCACTCGACGCTGGTGGACATCTGCCAGTTCCCCCTGACCCGCGGCCTCGCCGCCGCCATGATGACCGAGGCCCAGCAGGTCGCGGAGCGGCTCGGCGCGCACTTCCGCGTGCCGATGGAGCGCCGCATCGCCGGGGCCGAGAGCGTCGGCAAGCACAAGACGTCGATGCTGCAGGACGTGGAGGCGGGCAAGCCCCTCGAGGTCGACGGCATGCTCGGCGTCGTCGTCGAGTTGGCCGAGATGACCGGCGTCGAGGTGCCGACCCTTCGGGCGCTGTACGCCTGCGTCAGCCTGCTGAACCGGACGATTCGGGACGAGGGCGTGCGCATCAAGGGCGCGCCGAAGTAGCCGGGCTGGAGACCGTGCGTATGCGATTGACACCGGTCCTCGTGGGGTTGTTCGTCGTTGGTGCCGCCGGGGCGGGAGAGGCCCAGGAGAACCGCACCACGGTGTGGGACGGGGTCTACACCGCCGAGCAGGCCGAACGCGGCGAGGCCGTGTACAAGAGCCACTGCCTCAGTTGTCACCAGGCCGACTTCAGCGGCACCGAGGAGGCCAGCGCCCTCTCCGGCGACGCGTTCATGGAGTCGTGGCGCGAGGACACCGTCGGCAACCTCTACACCCGCACCCGGAACCTGATGCCGTTCGACGAGCCGGCCAGCCTGGGCGACGACGCCTACCTCGACAGCGTCGCCTACCTCCTGCAGGTCAACGGGTTCCCCGCCGGCTCCCGCGAGTTGACCGCGGCCGTGGCGGCCGACGTGCGCATCCAGGCCGAGGACGGCCCCGGCGACGTGCCGAGCTTCGCCCTGGTGAGCGTCGTCGGCTGCCTGGAGCGCGGCGACGGCGGGGACTGGATGCTGACCCGCGCCGCCCCCGCGGTCCGCACCACCGACCCTTCCGAGTCGAGCCCCGAGACGCTCGCCGCGCTCGCCGGCCGGTCCCTCGGAAACCGGACCTTCGGGCTGATGGCGGTCTATCCCGATCCCGCGGCCCACGCCGGGCACGTCATGGAAGCGAAGGGGTTTCTCATCCGGTCTCCGGACGGGGACCGCGTCAACGTCAGCACGCTGGGCATGGTGGCGGAAGTTTGCGACTGAGTCCGCGCCGTTCCAAGGCGCAGACTCCTAGTTCCCGCGTAACGCGAGCAGCGGGTCGACCCGGCTGGCGCGGCGGGCCGGCACCGCGACGGCGCCCAGGGCCACGGCGGCGAGCACGAGCGGCACGGTGACGAACGTGGCCGGGTCGGACGTCTCGACCCCGAAGAGGAAGCTGGCGAGGAGTCGGGTCAGCCCCGTGGCGGAGGCGACGCCGATGACGACGCCGGCCGCGACCAGCCGCATCCCCTGCAGCACGACCATTCTCCAGACGTGCGCGGTCTCGGCCCCGAGGGCCAGGCGGACGCCGATCTCCTGCGTCCGCTGCTCGACCGAGTACGCCATCAGGCCGTAGACGCCGATGGCGGCGAGCAGCAGCGCCGCCGCGCCGAACACCGTCATCAGCAGCATGT
This sequence comes from Vicinamibacterales bacterium, assembly GCA_965207675.1. Classification (GTDB taxonomy): domain Bacteria; phylum Acidobacteriota; class Vicinamibacteria; order Vicinamibacterales; family UBA8438; genus JAJEEA01. The sequence continues at coordinate 200,641 of CBDBMY010000006.1, read as the reverse complement.
TGAACCGCTGCCGGGCCGTGGACCGCGACACCACCTCGGCCATGGTCCGGACGTCCGAGACGGGCAGGCCGGTGGCCAGCCGCAGCTCCTCCTGAATCTGCCGGCCGAGCGCGCCCGGGCCGGTCCGTGTCCGGACCGTCCAGCCCATCGGCGCGATCTCGAGGGCGAGCGCGCTCACCGCGTCCGGCAGTTGCGCCTGCGGCACGTACATGCGGGGCTGCGGGTCGGTGTCGAGCCCCGCGTCCCGCACGTCGGCCACCACTCCGATGATCTGACGCTCGGGCTCGTCGGCGAACTGCTGCATGACGCCCCGGCCGATCACGAGGCGGCCGGTGAGGGCGTCTCCGTCGGGCCAGTAGCGGTCCGCCATCGTCTCGTTGATGACGACGACCGGCGGCGTCCCCCCGACGTCGCGGTCCGTGAAGACCCGCCCGCGGCGGAGGGGGATGCGGAACACCTCGAAGAACCCGTCCGACACCGTCACCCAGCCGCCTCCGCCGTGGAACGGCCCGTCCTCGAGCGGCCGCCCCGAGATGATGAACGGCAGCCCGAACCCGCCCTCCAGCGGCACGCAGCACGTGGCCGCGGCATGCTCGACGCCCGGCACCGCGCGCAGGCGGTCGACCCCGGTGCGCAGGACCTGCTCGACGCCGGCGGCGGTCTCGAAGCGCGGTCCGGTCAGCGACGTCCGCATCGTGAGCACGTTGCCGGCGTCGAAGCCGGGGTCGACGGCGTTCAGGGCGATGGACGTGCGGATCAGCAGGGCGGAGCCGATCAGCAGGATCAGCGCCAGCGCGACCTCGCCGACGACGAGGACCGCGCGCGTGCGGTTCTGCCGGAAGCCCGTGCCGGTGCGCCCGCCGCCCTCCTTGAGGGTCCCGCCGAGGTCGGCGCGCGACCCCTGCAGCGCCGGGATCAGCCCGAACAGCACCCCGGTCCCCACCGACACCGCGACGGCGAACAGCAGCACGCGCCAGTCGACGGCGACCAGCGCCCCGTCGGGGCCGATGCGCGGCAGCCCGACGGTGCTCACCGACAGCAGGGCCCGGACGCCGGCGACGCCGGCGGCGAGCCCCAGCGCGCCGCCGACGACCGACAGCACCACGCTCTCGGTCAAGAGCTGCCGGACGAGGCGCCCGCGCCCGGCGCCGAGGGCGGTGCGGAGCGCGATCTCCCGCTTCCGGCCGACCGCCCGCACGAGCAGCAGGTTGGCGACGTTGGCGCAGGCGATGAGCAGCACGAGGCCGACGGCGCCGAGGAGCACCAGCAGCAGGGGGCGGGCGTTCCGGACCAGCATTCCCGGATCGGCTCGGCGCCGAAGGCGGCTTCCCCGTCGGGGAATACCTCGGGGAAGCGCTCGCGGTAGGCGCCGGTCGCCTGCTCCAGCGCCGCCTGCGCCTGCGCCAGCGAGACGCCGGGCCTCAGCCGGCCCGCGACGGTGAAGTAGTGGCCCTGGTCGGTGGCGTTGGGGTCGAGCTGGAACGGGGTCCAGACGTCGGGGGCGGCGCCGAATTCGCTGAAGTCGAAATCCTCGCCCACCACGCCGACGACGGCGTGCGGCTCCCCGCTCAGCGACAGGCTGCGGCCGACGATCTCCGGGTCGCGGTCGAACCGGCGTTCCCACATCCGTTCGCTGACGAGCGCCACCTTCGGTCCGTTGGGCAGGTCCTCCTCGGCCGTGAAGGCGCGCCCCGAGACGATGGCGGCGCCGAAGAGCCGGAAGTAGTCGGCCGACACCTGGGCCCAGCGCAACTGCTCGGGCACGTCGCCGCCGGTGTCGTTGATGCGGCCTCCCCGGAAGGCGGACACGTGCTGCAGCACGTCGTCCTGCGCCCGCCAGTACGCGAACTTCGCCGGGGACCCGCCGGGGTTGCGGCCCTGCGGCGACACCACCTGCAGCCACACGATGCGATCGGGCTCGGGGAACGGCGCCGGCTTCAGCAGCACCGTGTTGACGATGGAGAAGACCGCGGTGGCCGCCCCGATGCCCAGGGCCAGCGCCGCGACGGCGGCGAGGGTGAAGCCGGGGCTGCGGACGAGCCCGCGGGCGGTGTGTCGGAGATCCTGCAGAAGTGTGTCCATGTGGTGGTGCCCCACAGGCGGTCTGGTTTGACGGCGTGGTCGCGCCTTCCGGGGGATCGAGCCTTGCAGGCCGGGCGGCGGACCCTTACAGCACTAGGACGATTCCGCCGTGCCGGGAGTTCGCACGGGCTTCGGCTGGCAAGGACGGTGGACGACCTCGAGTTGCCGACCACACCCGAGCGCACCTGTCGTCTACGGACTTGCGGGTTGGTACGCGGCGAGGCGGATCGTCGTCAGGGTCCCGATGAGGTTGGGTGGTACGCGTGCCGCAGAATCGGGAAGGGTCGTCAGGAGTCCCTGTTCGTCGTCAGCGTCCCGATGAGGTCGGTATGTATGAGGGTGGGTAGTGGCGCAAGACAGGCGACCCCGCGGCGTCGTGCACCCCCGCTCGATGCGGCCGAAGCCGGGAGGGGGACGGCGCGTCCAGAGGACAGCCGTCGCCGGTGGCGAAGGCGGTCGATCGAGCTTCCCCGAGTGGTTGCGGACGTAACGTCGATTCGGACGGTCGGGGTCGCCGGCGCTCGCTACTGGCCGCCAGCCGGCCTGACCACCGCCACGCTGTTGACGTCGCGCTCGTGCTCGGCGCGGTAGACGCCCTGCTCGCGCATGTATCGGCGCAGCAGCTCGGCCGTGTGGTCGGCGCGCTTGACGGTGCCGGTGTAGTGCACGCCGTCGGCGATGCGGAGGGGCGTCCAGCCCTCGCGGCTCTCGGCCAGGATGTCCGCCCCGCGGTCGACGAGGAACTCGACGATGGGGTTCGCCCCCCGCAGGGCCGCCCCGTGCAGGGCCGTGTATCCCCGGTCGTCGGCCTGCAGCACGCTACGGTCGCCGAGCTCCCAGGCGAGCTGCACCGCGCCGAACGCCTCGTCGTTGGTGCCGGCGCTCTCGCCCACGTTGAAGATGCCGACCCCGGCCGCCACCATCAGCGGCGAGGCGTTGCCCTCGGTCGGCATTCGGGTGTCGGCGCCGTGGTCGGCGAGGAGCTGCATCATCGGGACGTCGGCGTGCTTGGCCGCGAGCAGGTAGGGGGTGGCGCCCACGCGGTTCAGGTTGTTCCGCTCGCGGTTGTTGAACCGCCGGGTCTGGCGCAGGTTCGGGTCGGCCCCGTTCTCGAGCAGGAACCGCGCGAACTCGAGGGTGTCGAGGCTGTCGAGCAGCCGCACCGGGGGCATGCCCTTGCCCGAGTTCGGACGGCGGGTGTATGAAAGCTGGTGCAGGGCGGTCCAGCCCTGCTCGGCCGCGTTGGGGTCGGCGCCCCGCTCGACGAGGTGCTTCGCGAGCGAAAAGTGCCCGTTGGTCACCGCGATGACCAGCGCGCTGGTGCCCGCGGGGCCGCCCACGCCGCGTCCCGGCGCTGCCTCCGCCTCCGCCGACAGGGGGCGGATGGTGTCGTTCACGTCGGCCCCGGCCGCGAGGAGCGCGTCGACCGCCCCGGCCTGCCCGGCCCGCACCGCGAAGAGCAGCGCCGACCAGCCGGCGTCGGAGCGCTCGTCGACGCGGGCCCCGAGCTCGATCAGGGTGTGCACCGCCCGCGCGTGGTTCTGGGCGGCGGCCCACATCAGCGCGGTCTGGCCGCGCCAGCTCTCGCGCGCCGCCACGTCGGCGCCGTGGGCGAGCAGCAGCCGCAACGTGTCGACGTCGCCGGCGCGGGCGGCGGCCATCAGCACCGTCTCGCCCTCGGGCAGGGTGGCGTTGGGGTCGGCGCCGGCTTCGAGCAGCGCCCCGACGATGCGGGCTTCGCCCCGCTCCGCGGCCAGCGCGAGCGGCGTCACGCCGTACCGGTTCGTGACGCCGGTGCGGGCCCCTGCCGCCAGCAGGAGGCGGGCCGTCGCGACGTCGCCCTGGTAGGCCGCCCAGTGCAGCGCGGTGGTGCCGTCCACCTCGGCCGCGTTCACGTCGACCTGCTGCTCGAGCAGAGCGCGCACGGCGGCGGCGTCCTCCGCCTTCGCGGCGTCGACGAGCGGCACCGCGGCGGCGCCGGCCGAGGCGGCTGTCAGTAGTCCCGCACCGACGAGGGCCAGAATCCGGATGGCGACGGGCCGCGACTCCAATTCAGGATTCGTGCGCATCGATGTCTCCAAGCGTCACGGTCGAGCGTGGGCCCGGCCCACAATGAAGGCTTGTATGCTACCTTTCCGTTCGATCGATCCGCAACCGGGATGTGGTGGCGACTGGCGGCGACGGATTTCGCCGATATTGGCACGGCTCTTGCCCTGATCGACGGTGCTTGCGGCGGTCCCGGTCCGGTGACCGGCTCGCGACCCGCCGCCGTTATGAGACAGAGGGAGCCATGCGGGCCGAGCAGATGGATCAGCGTGTCGGGAACTGCGAACGTCGGCTCGATCGAATCGAGCAGATTCTGCCGATTCTCGCGACAAGGGGCGATCTGACGGTCGCCATCGCGCCGTTGGCGACGAAGGAGGAGTTGCGGGCGGCCGTCGCGCCGCTGGCGACGAAGGAGGAGTTGCGCCACGCGGTGAGCGAGTCGGAGCAGCGGCTGCGCGTCCACTTCGACGTGGTCGCCGAGAGCCTGCGGCATCAGATCCAACTGCTTGCCGAGGCGGTTGCCGTGCTCTCCGAGCGGGAACGGTAGGGTCCCCGCCGCGGCTCTCGGGTCGCGTTGCGGGCTCTGATTCCGGCGGGTCGGCCGGGCCATGTGGAGCCGACGGGTCTTTCACTGGACCACCAACCGCGTCTCCGAGTCGGTACCGGGCACCGCCGGCCAGATCGTCTCTGCCGCCGGGTTGACACCTTGGGCGGAAGCTGTACGATTGCAGGCTCGGTCCCGCATACCCGGAAGGCACAGCAGCATGATGGCGATGGAGCAGGCGTCCAAACGGCGTTCATGGCGGCTCGCCGGCATCGTGGTGGTCTCGGTGCTCGCCGCGGGCGGGCCGGCCCAGGCCGGCCAGTCCCAGGAGCCGGCGGCAGCGCCGGAGAGCGTGAGTGCCGCTCGCGCCAGCGAGATCGCCGGCCATGCCGCGTTGCTCCAGCGATACTGCCTGACCTGCCACACCCCGCGCATGATGGAGCGCGGCACGGTCCCCGTCGAGCTCGAGACCGCCGACCTCGAGAACGTGCCGGCCCAGGCCGAGATCTGGGAGAAGGTCATCCGCAAGGTCCGCACCGGCACCATGCCGCCCCTCGGGCGCCCGCGCCCCGACGCGGGGGCGTCCGACCGCCTCGCGGCGTGGCTCGAGACCGAGATTGACCGGGCCGCGGCGGCGAGCCCGAACCCCGGCCGGACCGTGCCCCTGCACCGGCTGAACCGCACCGAGTACCAGAACGCCGTCCGGGATCTCCTCGCTCTCGACGTCGACGCGGCGGCCCTGGTGCCGGCCGACGACCAGAGCTACGGGTTCGACAACATCGCCGGCGTCCTCAAGGTGTCGCCGACCCTGCTCGAGCGCTACATGAACGCGGCGCGCTTCATCAGCCGGCTCGCGGTGGGTGCGTCGCCGATGGCCCCGACCGGCGAGACGTTCCGCATCGTCTCCGACCTGTCGCAGTACGGGCACCAGGACGGCCTGCCGTTCGGCACCCGCGGCGGCCTCTCGGTGTCCTACAACTTCCCGCGGGACGGCGAGTACGACATCGAGCTCGCCATGCTCGACCTGTTCGCCGGCGCCCCGATCCGCGAGCCGCACCAGCTCGAGGTCAGCGTGGACGGCGAGCGGGTCGCCCTGTTCCCGCTCGCGCCGGTCGACCCCGACCGGGACCAGGGCGCCGCCTACAACACCGGGCCCGAGGACCTGCGGGTGCGCGTTCCCGTCGCAGCCGGCCCGCGCACGGTCACCGCCACCTTCATCAGGAAGACCGGCGCGCTGGCCGAGAGCCTCCGGCAGCCGTTCGACCGCCCCCACGGCGAGGGCGACTACCTGTTGTACGCCCCGCACCTGGGCACCGTCACCATTACCGGGCCGTTCGACGAGACCGGCATCGAGGACACCCCGACACGGCGCCGCATCTTCGTCTGCCGGCCCGGGAACGCGGCCGAGGAGGCGCCCTGCGCCCGGCAGGTCCTGTCGGCCCTGGCCCGCCGCGCCTACCGCCGCCCCGTCACCGGGCGGGACCTCGCCCCGCTGGTGGCCTTCTACGAGCAAGGGCGCAGGGCCGGCGGCTTCGAGGCGGGCATCGAGCGGGCGCTCCGGGCCCTGCTCGTGAGCCCCGACTTCCTGTTCCGGGTGGTCTCGGACCCGCCGGGGGCCGAGCCCGGCACGCCCTACCGGCTGAGCGGCCTCGAGCTGGCGTCGCGCATCTCGTTCTTCCTGTGGAGCAGCCTGCCCGACGACGAGCTGCTGGCCGTCGCCGAGGCGGGCGGCCTGGAGGATCCCGCCGCCCTCGAGACGCAGGTGCGGCGGATGCTCGCCGACCCCCGCTCCGAGGCCCTCGCCAAGCACTTCGCGGGGCAGTGGCTGCGCCTGCGCAACATCTCGGGGGCCCTGCCCTCGGACGTACTTTTCCCCGACTTCGGCGAGAGCCTGCGGCAGGACTTCGTGCGCGAGACGGAGCTGTTCTTCGACAGCATCCTCCGCGAGGGCCGGAGCGTCATCGACCTGCTGACGGCCGACCACACGTTCCTGAACGAGCGCCTCGCCCGGCACTACGGCATCCCCGGCGTCTACGGCAGCGACTTCCGTCGCGTGTCGCTCGCCGACGGCAACCGCCGTGGGCTGCTCGGCCAGGGCAGCATCCTCACCGTGACCTCGTACCCGGACCGCACTTCGCCGGTGGGCCGCGGCAAGTGGGTGCTCGAGAACGTGCTGGGCACGCCCCCGCCGCCCCCGCCGCCGAACGTCCCCGAGCTCGAGCCGGCCGAGGACGCCGGCCGGGTGCTGGCGATGCGCGAGCGCATGGAGCAGCACCGCGAGAACCCCGTGTGCGCGAGTTGCCACCGCGTGATGGACCCGCTGGGGCTGGCCCTCGAGAACTTCGACGCGGTCGGTCGTTGGCGCGGGCACATGCCCGGCGGCATCGCCATCGACGCCTCGGGCACCATGCCCGACGGGACCGCGTTCGACGGGCCGGCCGAGCTGCGCGGCCTGCTCGTGCGCGACCAGGAGCAGTTTGCGACGGTGGTGACCGAGAAGCTGCTGATCTACGCGCTCGGCCGCGGCATCGAGTACTACGACGCGCCGGCGGTGCGGCAGATCGTCCGCGGCTCGGCGGCGGACGACTACGGCCTCGCCGCCCTGGTGGTCGGCGTGGTGCAGAGCACGCCGTTCCGGATGCGGCTGGCCGGCGTCGTGGCGGAGGCGGAGTAGGCATCGACACCGGGGGACGACGCCGGCTCCGGTCCGCTGGGTCGAGCGAGGTCGAGCCGCGGGCGAGGAAGGGTGGCCCTGCGATGAGGATTGCGCCGTAGGACGGCGCGGACCGCAGGGTCGATTGAGTCGGCGGCGCTACCCGGGTGCGGTGAAGCCGCAGGTGGGCGGTCACGACGGTTGACGCGACCGCGGAGTCGGCTGCGGTTGACGCGACCGCGGAGTCGGCTGCGGTGCTGCCGCGGTGGTGGCGCAGCTGTTGGTAGAGAGTGCAGTGGCAGGCCGCGAGGCCAGGCTGCCGAATCGCTCGGAGTCGTGTAGGATCGGTCGGGCGGAAGTACGGAGCCGCATGGCTCCGGTCTTTCGGTCCAGGACGTCGAGTTCGGGTCGAGGAGACTGACTGTCATGTTCATCAGCAAGATGGCGTTGCCCCGTCGGACGTTCCTCCGCGGCATGGGGGTCAGCCTCGCGCTGCCGCTGCTCGACGCGATGGTGCCCGCCGCCACCGCGCTCGCCAGCACCGCGGCGAAGCCGGTGCGCCGGCTCGGCTTCGTCTACATCCCCAACGGGGCGGTGATGAAGTCGTGGCAGCCGGCCGGCGACGGGAAGCTCACCGAGCTGTCGCGCACGCTCAGCCCCCTCGCCCCGTTCCAGGACCAGGTCGTCGTCCCCATCGGCCTCAGCCAGAAGCAGGCCGAGGCCCTCGGCGACGGCAACGGCGAGCACTCGCGGGCCGGCACCGTCTGGCTCAGCGGGGTGCACCCGAAGGAGACCGAGGGCGCCGACGTCCGCAACGGCATCACCGCCGACCAGATCGCCGCGCAGCACATCGGCGGCGACACGCCGCTGACGTCGCTCGAGCTGGCGATGGAGCAGACCTACCTCATCGGCAACTGCGACAACGGCTACAGCTGCGTCTACACCAACAGCATCTCGTGGCGCACCGCCACCACCCCGAACCCCCACGAGACGAACCCGCGCATCGTCTTCCAGCGCATGTTCGGCGACGGCGGCACCCCCGAGCAGCGGCTCGCGCAGCTCCAGGAGGACCGCAGCATCCTCGACTGGGTGACGCAGGACATCTCGCAGCTTCAGAAGCGGCTGGGGGCGGCCGACCGCAACAGCGTCGGCGAGTACCTCGACTCGGTGCGCGAGATCGAGCGCCGCATCCAGGTCGCCGAGCGGCAGCACGGCGAGTCGGTCCTCGAGCTGCCCGATCGGCCCATCGGCGTGCCCGAGGACTACGACGCGCACGCGAAGCTGATGTTCGACCTGCTGGCCGTCGCCTTCAAGGCCGACATCACCCGCGTCTTCGTGTTCACCCTCGGCAAGGAGCAGACCAACCGCGCCTATCCCGAGCTGGGCGTGAACGCCGCGCACCACGCGGTGTCGCACCACCAGCACGACCCCCTCAAGTTCGAGCAGGGCGCCAAGGTCAACCAGTACCACATCGGCCTCACCGCGCACTTCCTCGACAAGCTGAAGTCGACCCCGGACGGCGACGGCAACCTGCTCGACCACTCGCTGGTCCTGCACGGCGGCGGCATCAGCGACGCCAACGAGCACTCGCACATCGACCTGCCCCTGGTCATGATCGGCGGGGCCGGCGGGGTGAAGGGCGGCCGCGTCCTGCGCCACTCGAAGGACACCCCGATGAACAACCTCCTCGTCGCGATGCTCCAGCGCGCCGGGGTGCCGGCCGAGAAGTTCGGCGACGCCACCGGGACGCTCCCGCTTGAGCCGCTCGCCGGCGTGTAGTCGTCAACCGCATGCTGCGCAATGCCTCGCCGATGACGGGGCTGCCCACCGTCATCGGCGTTGTTGTATATGCAAGCGATGCGACCAACCAAGGCGGCGGCATGAAATACTACACGCGATAGGTTCCGATCTTGAGCCGCCATGCCGCCAGATCCACACGAACTGATCCAGCACGCCTTCGAGAAGGCGAAAGAGACAGGTCGGCCGGATTGGTACAGAATGAGTGTGGCTGTTCTCAAGAATCGCTTGCTCGATCTCACAGAACGGACCTTTCGGGAGTCGGACCACGGAGCGACGACGTTCCTGGAGTTCGTAAGGGGGCATTCCGCCATTCTTGATATCGATGTGAGCCAAACGCCGCCGATCGCGATCTTTAGGGAGGGCGCTCCACCGCCCGGTGTCGAATCGATATCCGCACGGACGCGAATTCGATCCGATCTCTGGTGGGCGACGTTGGACTTCTCCGGCAACGAGAATTACGTCTGGGATCTGGGCGAACGCGTTGCCCGGCGCGCGAGCGAAGCCGCAGAACCGGGACCAACTCTTCCGACCCTGACGGAGGAGAGCTTCAACGAGTGGAAGAGAGCCTTTTCCGACACCCTTGGCGATGACGAACGGGACGACCGGACCGAGCAGTGGACGGAACGGCGACTTCCCGCGAGCGTTCTTGCGGCGCCTGTAAGGCATCGTTGGAACGAGTACCTGAAGAAGAAGGTCCATGCACATCTGGTGGCTTGGTTCGAGGAGCAGGACCTTTCGGCTCCAGAGGATTTGCTGGATGGGTCGGGCGCCCACGAAGCGGTGTCGCGCTCGGGGCGGAGTGAAGAACTGCGCAGACGTCTGATCGCCTGTGTGCAGGTGATGAACGCGGAGGAGTTGGAGCGCGTACAGATTCCGTCATCGGTTCTCCTGCGAACGAAGCCTTGAGTCTCTCGGATCGCGAAGTCTGGATCGTCTTCCCGCGCAGCGAACGAACGCGCATCGCGTCGGTGCGTAAGGCGCTGCGGAGAGAGTGTCGCGCTCGCTCATGGCGACTGCAGGAGGTGGTCCCGAACCCTGAGCGGCGTATCGACGGGCGCCCACTGATGTGGATGGCCGGTGCAGATGCCGTCAAGCTGTACAGGCGATCTCACCGAACCAGGGTCGGGGTGTTCCATACCGGAAGTCCCCGTGTGCGGTTGATGCGTGGTGCGCGTATCTCCATGGCTGTTGAGATGTTCGTGCGATACAAGGCATACGCGTCGCCACTTCCGGATGTTGCCGCCCAAGTTTCGCAGTATCTCGATGAGTACGAGACGTGGTGCCACCTTGTCGGATGTGAGAACATCCACGACCCCCGGTGTCTTCCATTCCATGTTTTCGAGAGTCATCAGACCGAACTCGGGACGCCGGAACAACGACGGCGGTTCGGCGAGGTGCACGGTGCTGGCAATCGGAGGAGGGACCACCAGGGGTTGACCTGGTGTCTCAATCCGGCGGCCTTTCACGGCCGAGATGCGCTACATGTGGCCGGATGCGAGCTACCACGCGGCGCTCACTGGGACGTCTCTGCCGACGGCAGAGATGCGCCAACCGTCGCGACGCCTACCGAACAGTGGAGGATTCGACGAAAATCGGGATACGTTAACGTGTATCCTGACGGCCACGTGATGGGCCGGAAACCCTATGCCCAAAGGCTCTGACGTGCGCTCGTACATACAAAAGAGAAAGGCTCGGAAAAGACCGAGCCTTTCAGCGCAGGGGCCACACGTTCGGAACCTCGGCGGGACAAGTGTGCGGAATTCGGCTCAGGCGGTGGAATAGTTCAGATTCCTTGGCCCCCCAATGCGTGGCCGAACGCTCGACACCCACGGCCGCTGAAGCTGGGCAACGCAGGGAGCTACCCTGCGACCCCCCCCAAGCCAGCCCGAAAGCCAGCCCGAGATCGATTCATCATAACACCGTTGGACACCTTGTCAACACTTTCCGAGCCGACACCTGCACGGCGGGCCGAGAGCCTCTGTCGGCAGCCACCCGAACGTGTCAACGTGGACGGACGGTGATCGCAGTACGCGTCGGCGCGCTATCGCCAGCTACTCGCCGCTCACGGACCGCTCGGATCGATGATCTGACGCGACAACCCGTACGACGACATGGCGGACTACAAGACGTTCGAGGACTGTCAGCATCGATCTGCCGACGTTCATCGAGGGTGTACTACACCCGTAGACTGCAGTCTGGGCGAACGATGAGGTGAGCACCCTTGGGCGCGGTAGACGGTCCGCCTCTGCCATACAAGGCGCGGTAGGTCGTCTGCGAGTCTAGGGTGCGAGCGGCGTCCAGAGGTCGTTCATTGCTCACGCTCCAGTGTTGCCGTTGACGACGGTCCCCTGCCGCCGCAAGGCCGCGCCTACGCGGCGGTACCCGTACGTCTCGAAGTCAACGAAGATCGCCTGCATGCGGCCGAGGACCTCCGCGTCGTCCACGGCGACGCTCGGGGCGTCATGGTAAACGCGCGTCGGACCCTTCTCCGCCGCCCGGGCCGCGTGTCGCGCCGTACTTGCGCTACAGAAACAAGAACACGAAGAGCGCTCCCGCCAGACCCACCGCGCCCGTCCACAAGGCGCGCCGCAACATCCGGTACTTTTGTCGGCACACAACGGCAAGATCGTAGCAGTGTTCGGCCTTTGCTTGGACTAGGCTCGGACCCGACAACAACCCGAGCTCATCGGAGTAGTCACGACCGGACTTGTACTCAGCGACCGCCTCCCAAAACAAGAAACCGCGGCGTGACCCAGGCATGCGAGGAATGACCACGAGCAGCGCGAGAAACGCTCCCAGAGCAAGGGCCGCCATCGCCATGAACGCAACAGTGTCGAGGATATTCCACTGCATTGGGGTCTTAAGCCACCGCTCCGACACGTTCTTGTTGTACATGAACGCAAGCAACGCGGTGCCACCCGTGAAGAACAAGGTCGCCTTCTGGTCGGCCAGATTGATATAGTCTCTGATGTAACGGTGTGCGAACGACGTGAAATCACCCCTTGCGTCAAGATCCGTTCGCACCCTCGCGCTCCCAGCGGTGGTAGGCTGCATCTCCTCCGAAGGCCGTCCGGGGCGTTCGGCGGTTGGAGTAGGCAACGCGGCCGGTACGGTTCCGGTGGCAGCCCGTAGATCATCCTGCTCGGTGCCTCTCCACCCTTGCGCTTGCGCAGTAGTTTCCGTCATATCAGCCTCGCCCAGCGTCCCTTGTAGAGATACAGCGGATAGGGAATCGATCCACCTATGTACGTCCAACCTGTGTTTATGGGCGCCAACTCGCACCACGCCGTTCGCCATTCGTCTGGAACGCGCGCGCACGCGCTTGATCCGACGGCGATTTGCCCCGCACCAACTAGGCCAAGCATCCTGGAGGCAAAATTCGCTGTATTGCCAATCGCTACGTTCGCATTAAAGCGCCGGGGCGGGCCAATTCGCGCGATCGTAACAGGACCATAGTCCATGGTCGTTCGAAATTGTAGCGTAGGCACACCGGTCGCACGTAGCACTGGCGCAATCAACCACTCATTGGTCGCATCCATCGTCAGTGCACAGGCAAGGGCGCGCTTGACGGAGTTACTGCCGGGGTCGAGGAGCGGCCTGTCCTCAAAGTAGGCCATCAGTCCATCGCCGGTATTTTTTTCGACTGCGCCACCGTAGTCCTCGATGATGCGAATCATCTCGGTGAAAAACAGATTCAAGATTCGCAGCATTAGTTCTTGGTCTTCTTGAGTTGCAGATGGACGACCGGAGAAATTGGAGATGTCAATGAAGACGACGGTCGCCTGAAGCCTCCTGCCGGAACCGATAACCAAGTCCTCATCGTCTGGAATCGCGCGGCCCGCGGACAGTTCAGCACGAGTGGCAATCTTCTGCCTTAGGCTTTCTACACGGCGAATCTGCGCGTCCCAATACGATTTCTCTAGGCCGTCATAATTCATAAAACACACTTTGGTTGGAAGTGACTCACGGTGCCATGCGAAACGAAGTGAGGATTCTATCACACCGTTGAAGAACGACGGCGGGAGTGGTGTTGAGGTACGGATCTGGAGCTACAGCAACCAGATGATGCCGCTCGACCTGCAGATGCAGCGCGCGAAGCTGGGGTTCATTCCCGGAAGGAGGCCGGCGATAGGCGGCGTCCTCTACGAACCCTGCTGCCTGACGCCGGACGAGGTGTACGCCCTGACCGCGTATCTCCTGTACCGCAACGAGATCATCGGGCAAGACGAGGTGCTGGACGCCGACAGCCTGCCCGACGTGCAGATGCCGTTGCGGGGCTCGTACCTCCCCCGTCCGTTTCTCGACACGACGTGGAAGCCGGGGATGCGGCAGGCGGAGGTCGACGGGCGGGACGACTGAGCCGACCCGGCCCGGATTCGCGAACATCGTGGTCGGCTGGAGGAGACGCACGGTGCCCGACGCCTGAGCTGACGCAGGGCGGGCACCGGCGCCGTTCCAGGATCAGGTCAGTCGCCCGGGGTCCGCGCCGCTCGGCGGAGATCCTGCTTGAGACCGTCGATCTTCTTGGTGATGGCGTCGTGGGCGGCAGCGTTCTCCGAGCGGAACGACTCCAGCCGAACGGCCAGCCAGACGGAAGCGAGCAGCGCGCCGACGTCGGCGGCGTTCACGCCTTCCAGGAGTCTCGCCAGGATTCCCACGGCGAGACAACCATAACACGAGACGCCCGGGTCGCTCTCGCCCGGCAGAGGCTCACGGATACGTGTAGGCGCCCTGGATGCCCAGCGGCAGGCCGATAATCCAGTAGGCGATCAGGAACAGCGTCCATGTCACCAGCAGCACGACGCAGTAGGGCAGCATCAACGATGCCACGGTGCCGATGCCCGTCGACTTGACGTAGCGCTGGCAGAAGACGACGACCAGTGGGAAGTACGGCATCAGCGGGGTGACGATGTTGGTCACGCTGTCGCCGACGCGGTAGGCGGCCTGGGTCAGCTCGGGGGCGATGCCGAGGCTCATCAGCATCGGCACGAAGATGCTCGAGAGGAGCGCCCACTTGGCGGAGGCGGAGCCGACGAAGATGTTGACGACCGAGGTCAGCAGGATGATGCCGACGATGGTGATCTGCGGGGGCAGGGCGAGGTCGCGCAGGAAGTTGGCGCCCTTCAGGGCGATGAGCAGGCCGACGTTCGAGCTGTTGAACGCGGCGATGAACTGGGCGGCGAAGAACGCCATCACCAGGTAGTAGGCCATCGTGCCCATCGCCGAGGTCATGCCCTTGACGATGTCGCGGTGCGTCTTCACGGTGCCCGCCACGTAGCCGTGCACCACTCCGGGAATCAGGAACAGCAGGAAGATGAGGGGCACCATCATGCCCATCAGGGGGGCGGCGAAGCTGGTCAGCCCGCCTTCGGGGCCGCGAAGGGCCGACCCCTCGGGCAGCGCCCACAGGGTCAGGAGCAGGAGCCCCGCGACCATGGCCCCCGCCCCGGCGAGGAAGCCGCGGCGGTCGTCGTCGGTCAGCTCCTCCATCTTCGGCATCTGCTCGGGGTCGCCGTCGACCGGCGTGTCCCGGAGGCGCGGCTCGATGACGCGGTCCGTCAGGTACCAGCCGACGCCGATGACGAGCAGCGAGGACAGGGCGGTGAACCCCAGGTTGCTCAGGGGGTTGACCATCCGTTCGGCGTCCAGGATCTGCGCCGCCTGCTGGGTGAAGCCCTGCAGCAAGGGGTCGATGCCCGAGGGGATGAAGTTGGCCGAGAACCCGCCCGAGACCCCCGCGAAGGCGGCCGAGATGCCGGCCAGCGGGTGCCGCCCCGCCGCGTAGAAGATGACCCCGCCCAGGGGGATGACGAGCACGTAGCCGGCGTCGGCCGCGGTGTGGCTGACGATCGCGGCGAGGATCAGCATCGGGGTCAACAGGCTCGGCGACGTCCGGCCCAGGATCAGCTTGAGGCCGGCGTTGATGAAGCCGGTCTTCTCGGCCACCCCGACCCCGAGCAGCGCCACCAGCACCACCCCTAGCGGCGCGAACCCGGTGAAGGTGGGCACCAACTGCACCAGGAACGTGGCGAGGGCGGTGCCCGTCAACTGGTTGGCGATGCGCAGCGGCTCGCCGCTCCGCGGGTCGACCTCGGCGAACTCGACCGGTGAGAGGACCGCCGAGGCGATCCACGTCAGCACCAGCAGCAGCAGGAACAGGATGGCGGGGTCGGGCAGCCGGTTGCCGACCGTCTCGATGCCGTTCAGGGCGCGGTCGACGAACCCCGCGCCGGTCGCGGCAGGGGTCTTCGGTGTCTTCGCAGTCATGGCTCCTCGCAGTCGGCCCTCACGCGGACATGTCCATCATAGCGACGCGCTCGCGTCCAGGCGGGTTGCCGGGCTGTCGCACTGTTCCCGGCGAGGCTACGCGCTCGGGCTTCGGGGCCTTGATGGCGTCGGTACGCGGTCTTCCAGCCGTTGTCGCGGCGCTGGGAGAGCCGACGCGTCGGTGGTGGCGTCCGAACGGTACTGCGCCGCCGCGCCGTCGAATGGAGCCTCTGCCTGCCGTCGGAGCGCCCGCCATTCTCCGCAGGACCTCAGTCGAGCACGTCGAACAGGTAGCTGTACTTCAGGATGACGCTGCGGCCGGCGTAGGAGGGGATGAAGTCGCCGAGACCGTCGGTCTCGTTGTAGACGAAGAAGAGCCCGGTGTTGGCGTCCTGCAGCCAGCCGACCCGGAAGTTCACCGCCCAGAGGTCGGCGCTGTCGTTGTGCTGCAGGAGGGTCTGGGCGTAGAGCCGCGGCGAGAAGTTGTAGCCGATGTCGATGCTGCTCAGGTTGGTGACGGTGCTGCCGCTGGGCAGGTCGATGTCGTTTCGGCTGTAGCTCAGCGACAGGTTGAAGGTCTCGCCGTAGCGCGCGTTTATCGAGGGCCGGATGGTGACGATGTGGCCGTTGAAGAACCCCGCGGTGGTGGCCCGGATGCCGGCGCTGACGGGGGCCGACCGGTTCGAGTTGTACTGATAGCTGAGCTCGTTGAAGTCCCAGCGGCCGGCCGGCACCGTGAGGCCCGACACCGTGAAGTCCTCGAACACGTACTCCTGCCGGATGTCGTAGACGACCCCCGCCGACGAGCTGTCCTCGAACTCGCCCTGGTAGTGGAGATGGACGTAGGTCGTCTCCATGATGCCGTCGAGGTTCCAGAACCGCGTATAGCTCATGTGCGGCGTCAACTCCTGGTACCTCAGGGGGTTGTCGTCGGGCCGGGTGGTGTTGTAAAGCGAGAAGTCGACCTTCCGGAACCCTCCCCAGCGGCGGAGGTAGCCGACCTCGGGGTTGAAGTTCTCCCCGTTCTCCTGGTAGCCGGCCCCGACGCGCCAGGACTCGGAGCTGTACTGGCTCGTCAGGCTCACGGCGTGGTCGTGCCCCTCGTGGCCGGGCGTCTCGGTGCGGGCCATGTAGCCCTGCACCATGCCGTTCTCGCCGATGCCCCACCGGCCGTCGAAGGCGTAGGTGCGGTTGTAGTCGTCGTTCAGCGCGAGGCTGCCGGTGCCCTGGCGGTTGACGAAGAGCCCGCCGATGCTCGAGCGGTTGGGCAGGTCGCGGCGCAGGCGGGCCACCGAGAAGTTGTTGGCGGTGTTCACCGTGTCGCCGACCTGCTCGGTCTGCATGTTGAGGAACCCCACCGTCATCGAGTCGGTCACCTTGCCCGACATGCGGGCGCCGCCCATGATCGGGATTTGCGCCCCGTCCTGGATGCCGATGCGCCGGCTGAAGAACAGCTCGGTCTGCCCGAGGTTCCGGCCGCTCGACTGGTTCGCCACCGAGAAGGCGCCGGCGTTCTCGAGGAAGAACGGCCGCTTCTCCGGGAAGAAGAGGTTGAACCGGTCGAGGTTGATCTGCTGCTCGTCCACCTCGACCTGCGCGAAGTCCGTTCTCCACGTGCCGTCGAGGGTCAGCCCCGGCGTCACGCTGTACTTGAGGTCGGCGCCGTAGTCGCCGAACCCCTGCACGCCGAGGTTCGCGTCGAGGTCGCGCGTGGCCATCTCGCCGACCACGTAGGGGGTGACCTGCAGGTTCCCGGTGAAGCCGGCGGGCGCGCGCACGCCCGTCAACTGCCCCGCCATCGAGACCCGGTAGAGGTTGTACTGCCGGGGCAGGGGCGCCCAGTACGCGGTCTCGTTCCGGCGGCGGATGTTGCGCTGGAAGTTCATCCCCCACACCTGGTCCTCGCGGTCGGGGTAGCGGATGGTCCGGAAGGGGATGGCGAACTCGGCGCTCCACCCGATGTCGGAGATCTCGGTCTGCACCTGCCAGGCGCCGTCCCAGTTGAGGTTGAACCCGTTGCCGCTGCCCCGCGAGAAGCCGCCCCCGCCCCCCGAGCCGCTGCCGCGGCGGCCGCCGCCCTCGTCGGTCACCTGGCCGTCGTACTCCTGGCCGGCCGGGGTGGTGCCGAAGACGAAGCCGTTCTGCCGGTCGCGGAACGTGTCGAGCACCATCTGGAAGCTGTCGGCGTCGTTCATCGACGAGTCGCGCCGGCTGTCGCTCATGATGATGGCGGAGGGGTCGCGGTCGTAGCAGACGACCCCGAAGTAGACGGTGTCGTCGGTGAACACCACCCGCACCTCCGTCCGCTCCGTCGCTGGTTCCCCCTCGTCGGGCGCGCTCTGGCGAAAGCCGCTGACCGGCTGCACCTCGGCCCAGGCGGGGTCGTCGAGCACGTTGCCGTCGAGGTTCGGCGCCTGCTCGCGCCACTGCGCCACCCCCCACTTGCCGGCGACGGGGGCGCTCATTCCCGCGCCGGGGGCGGTGATCTGGACCGATGCCGGCGCCTCGCCGCCCGGCGGCGGGCCCTGAGACTGGCCGTGCGCCGGCGCCGAACCGGCGAGCATCACGCAGGCAGCGAGCACGAATCGGGCGCTCTGTCGCATCTTCGCTCTCAGCTTCCGGCAGGATCGAGGGCGATCCACGCCGGCCGGGACCACGAAAATCGGTCCATTAGACCACACTCGTCCGGCTTCTTCGATCAAGGCGCTCCCGTTCCGCATCCCGCCGGTTCCGGTGCCGGTCACGCCGCCTCGACGTCGGTGCGGCGGAAGTCGTCGCCCTTGAAGAGCAGCGGTTCGCCGGTGACGGTCGCCAGCGCGTACGCGAAGCAGTCGCCGAAGTTCAGTGCCGCCTCGTGGTTCCCCTTGCCGAAACGACGCCAGGCCTGACGCGCGGCCTCGACCTGTTCACGCGTGACCGGCGACAACTCGATCTCGGCTTCCTCGACGAACGAATCGAGCTCGGCATCGGTCGCGTGGCCGCGGCCCCCGACCACGATGGACGCTTCGAGGAGGTTCGCGACCGACATTCGGCATGGCGATGCCGTCAGGATTGCGCGGGCGTACCGTTCGGCATCGGCTTCGCGGAACAGCACCGCGAGCACCGCCGAAGTATCGACGATCACTTCGGCAGTCCCCGCTCGTCGTAGAGGAAGTCGCCGTGCTCGACGGCCGAGGGTCCGGGTTCCAATCGGGCGGCGCAGCGCTGCCCGATGGCGAGCAGCCTCCGGACCCGCGCGTCGACGTCGCGAAGACGCGTCTCCCGCTCCAGGCGGTCACGCAACGCGACGGTGATGGCGCCGGTCATGGTCTCGCCGGTCAGCCGCGCGAGGTCCGCGGCGAGCCGGCAGGTTTCCTCGTTCTTGATGTTGAGGCTCATGGCATGGGGCCTGGGTAGAAACCTGTGTGCTCATTCTACCTCAATTGGCGCCGCC
This sequence comes from Vicinamibacterales bacterium, assembly GCA_965207675.1. Taxonomy (GTDB): domain Bacteria; phylum Acidobacteriota; class Vicinamibacteria; order Vicinamibacterales; family UBA8438; genus JAJEEA01. The sequence goes on along the minus strand of CBDBMY010000006.1, from coordinate 181,816 downwards.
GGCGGTCATCCGGCCGCTTCGATCAGCTCGCAGGTGCGGGTCACCGGAGGTTGACGATCATCGACACGTCGTGGCCGCGCCGCTGCAACGCGAGCGCGACGGCGACGCAGGGATGCACGTCGCCGCCGCTCCCGACCGGGATCATGATGATGCCGCTGATGAGCGGGACGCGGGCGATGCCCGCCCCGGTGCGTGCTATTCTGCGAACGCGGGAGCGATGTGGCGCGATCGGAGCCGCACCGCCTTCGTCGTCCGAAGCGCAGAGAGCAAGGGAGAGTCCAATGAACGGCTTCAGAGGATCGTACATCGGAATCGTCGCCGCGATTGCGTGCGCCGCGGTCGCCGGGCCGGGGACGCCGGCGTTCGCACAGGATGCGCCGGAGGCGGCGTGGACGCCGGAGTTGCTGACCGACGGGCAGCCGAACATCACCGGCATGTGGAACAACTCGAACGCGACGTTCACGCCGCTCGAGCTGCCGGAGGAGCTGGTCGGCCGGGAGCTGTCGGCCGACCAGCTGCAGGCCCGGGCCGAGGCGCGGGCCAGCGGCCGCAAGGAGCGGTCGGAATGGCGCGGCCACGAGAACTCGCGGGGCGTCGGCGGCTACGGCACCTACTGGTTCGACTGGTACTGGGAGACGCCGGTCGACATCGGCCAGGCCTCGATCATCGTGGACCCGCCCACCGGCCGGGTGCCGGAGTACACCGCGAACGCTCGCGAGTCCATCGCCATGAACATGGCCGAGCTGCACGCCGCGGCCGGGAACATGGAATCGGGCGACCGGTGCATCTCGCGCGGCGTGCTCGGCATGATGATGCCGACCGAGTACAACAACGGCACCCTCATCCTGCAGTCGCCGGGCTACGTCGTCATCCACAGCGAGATGATCCACAACGCCCGCATCATCCCCATCGACAGGCCCCACGCCGACGCCAAGGTGCGACAGTGGGAGGGGGACCCCCGGGGACGCTGGGAGGGCAACACGCTGATCGTCGAGTCGACGAACTTCCGCGCGGTGAAGAACATGCGCGGGCCGTCGGCGGGCCTCCGGTCGCGCCAGTCCGAGGCGCAGAGGATCGTCGAGCGGTTCACTCTCACCGGTCCCGACGAGCTGCGCTACTCGGTCACCATGGACGATGCGGAGACCTACACCGAGCCCTGGACCGCCGCGTTCCCGTTCAACCGCGACGACGAGTACCTGCAGTTCGAGTACGCCTGCCACGAGGGCAACTACTCGGTGCCGAACGCCCTCGGCGGTGCGCGCAGGGAAGAGGCGGCCGCACGGTAGCGGCCAGGGCGGCGGACCGCGCGATCTCTCGCGGGGTCCCGGGTCGGGCGGCGCCGCCCGACCCGGTTGCCGATCGCTACGTCTGGCGGGGGCGGTCGGTCACCGCTCTCATCGTGTCGTTCACCGGCGTCGACGGCGCTCCGAGATCGGACAGTTCAGGCGACCGCCGTCGACGCGCCCCCTCCGGCCACGCTCTGCTCGTGCGCGAGCAGGGTTTCCTTCACGGGCAGCCCTCCGCCGTATCCGATGAGCGTGCCGTCGGCCCCGATGACGCGATGGCAGGGCACGACGATGGCCAAGGGGTTCCTGCCGTTGGCGGCGCCCACGGCGCGCGAGGCGCTCGGCTTTCCGATGCGCCGTGCGAGCTCGCCATAGGAAACCGTCTCGCCGTAGGGAATCCGGCGAAGCTCGTCCCACACGCGGCGTTGGAATGCCGTGCCCACGGGGGCAAGCGGTAGGTCGAAGTCGCGGCGCGCCCCGTCGAAGTACTCGCGAAGCTGCCGTTTCGCCTCGAGCAGGGGCCCGGCCGGCGGCCGTCGCCGTTCCCGCCACGCCGGATCAGGATCGCCGGCCACCGCGTTGGGCAGGTCGATTCGCTCGAGGCCGGCGTCGTCGCCGACGACCCGCAGGGTTCCGATGGGGGTCTCGAAGTCGTGGTAGGCCAGACTCATCCTGGCCAGTGTCTCACGGGTCGGGCCGCGTCGCAACGACGCGCGAGTCGGGTTCCCGCGGGTCTGGCGGGGCACGGCGCGATCGACGCCCCGGGAGCCGGTGTGAGCGCCTCGCAGCCCGAGAACTCGAGATCGCCGACCAGGCGCCCCCGGGAGCGGTGAAGACGTGGCAAGGGGTCGCCTGCGGGAGCGTCTCGGCTCTTGCCACGCTTGCGTCCCGCCCGGGTTGGCTCGGGCACGCAAGAGCGACGCCCGGCCGTCACCACAGCCCGAGCAGGCGCCACCACAGGCTGCCGGCGCCGAGCCAGATGGTGATGTTCACCACGCTGATGAGCGCCCCGAGCCTCCACCACGTGCCGATGTCGACGTTGCCCGAGCCGAAGAGGATGGGGGCGGCGGCGGTGCCGTAGTGGGTCAACGACGCGAAGAGGTTGCTGAAGAACGCCAGCACGAGAGCGGCGAGCACCGGCGGGGTTCCCACCGCGAGGGCGACGGCGAGGAACGGGGCGTACATGGCGCTGACGTGCGCGGTGTTCGATGCGAAGAAGTAGTGCACGTAGAAGTAGATCAGGCACAGCGCGAGGAACGCGGGGAGCCAGTGTCCCTCGCCCAGCACGCCCGACACGCGGTCGGTGAACCAGCCCACGAGGCCCAGCTCGCCGAGCTGGCTCGCCATCATCACGAGCACCGCGAACCAGATCAGCGTGTCCCAACCCTTGCGCTCGTCGAGGATGTCCTGCCAGGCGAGGGCGCCGGTGGCGAGCATCGCGGCCACCCCGGCCATCGCGGTGGCGGTGGCGTTGATGCCGAGCTCGCCGCCCACGATCCAGAAGCCGAGGAGGAAGACGAAGACGGCCACCAGGACCCGCTCGTCGCGTGACATGGGGCCCATCTCCCGCAGCCGCTCCCGCGCGAACGCCGGCGCCTCGGGCGTGTGGGTGACCTCGGGGGGATACAGGCGGTAGATCAGCAGCGGCACGAGCAGCAGGCTCAGCAGCCCCGGGACGAAAGCCGCCGCCGCCCAGCCCGCCCACGTGATGCTCACGCCCTGCTGCGCGGCCAGCTCCGCCGCGAGCGGGTTCGCGGCCATGGCCGTCAGGAACATGGCGCTGGTGACCACCACCCCCTGGTAGGCGGTGAATGTCAGGAAGCCGGCGACCCGGCCCTGGGTGCCGTCGGCGGCGTCGCTCCCGAGTGAGACGCACAGCGACCTGAGGATCGGGTAGATGACGCCGCCGCCGCGCGCCGTGTTGCTCGGGATGAAGGGCGAGAGGACGAGGTCGGTGGCGACGATGCCATAGCCGAGCCCGAGGCTCCGCTTCCCGAGAATCCGCAGGAAGTGGTACGCGATGCGGGCCCCGAGCCCCGTCTTGACGAAGGCGGTGGCGATGAAGAACGCCGCCACCACCAGCCACACCACGGTGTTCCCGAACCCGGCCGTCGCCTCCGCGATGGTCAGGGTGCCCGACATCACCGCGAAGGCCACCCCCACGAACGCCATCGCCCCCATCGGCAGCGGGCGCAGGATGATGCCCAGGATGGTGGCGACGAACACCGCGAGGAGCTGCCACGCCCGCGGCTCGACCCCCTCCGGGGTCGGGACGAGCCACACCGCGGCGCCGACCGCCGCCACCACCCCGAGCCGGGCGGCGTCCACGCGAGGCGGGCGGGCGGGTCTCGGCGGCGCGTCGTCGGCCATCGAGTGGTACTGTATACGACGACGGGGAACGGCATCGGCGACCGTCGGGTCATGGCGGGGATGGAGACGTGACAAGCACGCGTTCGGCGACGAACGATCCGCGGGACGAGACGATCATGGTGCTTGCCCTCGAGGGCGACGCCTACCGCGACCTCGGGGTGTTCGGCGCGGGCGACGCCGCGAAGTCGCGGGTGCTCGACGGATTCGCGGCCGGCGTGAGATCGGTGTTCGACGCACCCGGGCTGGACGCGTGACATGCAGGACCGGTTGCCGCAGTGGAAGCGATGCGCTTCTTCAACACGGAGGGTCCGGTTCGCGCGGGGGACCACTATTGCATCCCGCCACTCACGAGGGTCGATCTTGACGAGGTGCTGGCTCTGGTGCGGAACCAGAAGTACTTTGTCTTGCACGCCCCGAGACAGACGGGCAAGACGTCGGCGCTGCTCGCCCTGCGCGACTTGCTGAACGAGGGCGGCGCCGGCGACTATCGCTGCGTTTACGCGAACTTCGAGGTCGGGCAGGCGGCGCGCGAGGACACGGCGCGGGCGATGCGGGCGATGCTCGGCGAGCTCGCCCGCCGGGCGCGCCTGACGTTGGGCGACGAGACGCCGGACCGCCTGCGGGCGGCCGCGCTGGAGAGCGAAGGCGCGGATGGCGCGCTGATCTTCCGTCGCGAAGAGCCAGCCGGCGGTGGCGGGCCGGTCACCGTCTGGGGCATGTGACGGTCTCGAACGGCGCGCCAGACCCCTGCCGGTCTTGCTGGTGCTCGCCCCGGGGACGGCCGGTGCCTGGAGCGGATTCTCCCTGGCGGGTTCCTGGGCTGCCACCAACCCGCCTTCCCGGTCCAAGGCGGACTCTCTGTCGGATCCTGGGCCTACCGCCGGCTCGCTTCCGCGGCCTATCGGTACCGCCCCAGCCGATCGTCCCGCCGGGTGCCCGCTGCTACTGCTTGACGTACTTCCGTATTCTCTGCGGGCCGACGTCGGCCGCGTAGACGTTGCCCTCGCGGTCGGCGGTGATGCCCGACGCGCCGGAGATGCGCAGCTCGTCCTGCCGGTCGACGTCGGGATCGGGGATGTAGGCGTGGACGGTCCCGTCCACGGCGCTCCCGATGTAGATCCCGCGCCTGAAGCCGGGGTTGTTCGACGAGGTCGACGTCGAGTCGGTGACGTAGAGCACGTCGTCCTCGTCGATGAACATCCCGCTCGGCCGGCCGAACTGCCGCCACTCGGCGACGAACGTGCCGTCCGGCTCGAAGATCTGCACGCGGCCGTTGGAGCGGTCACCGACGAAGACGCGCCCGCGGCTGTCGAGGGTGAGGGTGTGCGGCTGGTCGAACTCGCCGGGGCCGCTGCCCGGCCCGCCCCACGTCAGGAGGAAGCGGCCGTTCCGGTCGAACTTCACCACCCGGTTGTTGGGTCCGTGGCCGTCGGTGACGAAGATGTCCCCGTCGGCGTTGACCGCGACGTCGCTCGGCCGGTCGAAGGTGTCCGGCCCGTTGCCCGCGACCCCCGCCTTGCCGAGCGTCATCAGAATCTCGCCGGTGGGGCTGAACTTGAATACCTGGTGACCGCGCCCGCCGGCCGGCATGCCGAGCACCGTCTCGCTGCCGTTGTAGTCGGTCGCCCAGAGGTTGCCCTCGGGGTCGATGTGGAAGCCGTGCGGGGCCGCGAACACGCCCTCGCCCCAACTGTCGAGCAGTTCGCCGTCGGGACTGAACTTCACGACCGGCGGGTCGTCGTCCCGACCGACGCAGGTGGCCGCGCCCGGCGGCTGGTTGTTGAAGCAGCGGTGGAAGACCCAGATGTTCCCGTCCCCGTCGCGGTCGACGCCGATCGTCTCGCCCCACCTCCCCCCGTTCATGTGTGACGGCAGGTTCGGCCATTCGTCGACGAGCCGGTACGGGTTGGGGAGCGGCTGCGCGGCGGCCCCGGCGGTCACGCCCATGAAGGCGGCCAGCACGAGCCCGATGCGGACCGAGGGATGAGTCTTCATGCCCGGTATCGTAGCACCGGTGTCGTCCAGGGGGCGTCGCCTCGCACCCATGATGAGCTTGGCTCGAAGGACCCCGGTGCTGCGCCGTCGAAGCTGCGTGAGAGGAAAGGTGCGGAGGCTCGGTTCGGGGTGTGCCGTTCACGCCACCGTCATGCTACTGTCATGCCATGCCGCACCTGCAGGTGAAGAACATACCCGACTCGCTTCACGACCGCCTGCGCCGCTATGCCCGTGAGCCGAACCGCACCCTGAGCGCGGCCGTGCTCGCTGCGGTAGAGCGCGAGCTGGAAGCGTGGGAGTGGCGCACGCGATTGGCTCAGCGGCCCGAGACCGACCTCGGCGTCGATGCGGCGACGCTGGTTGCCGAGGCGCGCGCCGCCCGGGACCGGCAGTTGGGATCACGGTGACTCGTCGGCCAGGAGCCGGCGCAGCATGCGGCGGACGTGATCCTGTCCGCCAAAGAACACGGCCAGAATGCGGACGGTGCGGCGCCCTTCGTCGACGTCGAACCAGTAGATCGCCCGGTCGATGGTCAGGTGCCGCAAACCCGGCAGAATGTCGTCATGACTCTCACCCCTGTGGGGCGCCGTCAGGATGCGATTCGCGCCGGTGTGCACGGCCATGGTCCGCGCTGCGGCGTGATCGAGTGCATCTTCCAGCGCCTCACCGAGGCTGCGGTAGCTGTCGAACAGATGGTCGAAGATCAGCTCGAGGTCCCGTTCGGCATCCGCGGAGAACTCAAGACGGTAGTCCATGCGAGCGGCGCTTCCCGGCGATTGCGCGGGACAACCGACGATCCATCTCTTCCCCGGGAATGAACTGTTGCGCCCGCCGCCGGGCGAGAAGCTCGCGCAGCGCCGCGCGTTCCAGCTCCTCGCCATCGAGCCGCCCGCGCAGCAGGTCGAGGCCCTGCTGGAGCACGGCACTGACGCTGGAATACCGCCCGGTGTCCACCAGGGTCCTGGCGAACGCGTATTGCTCGTCGGTGAGGGAGACCGAGGACTTGATCGTCATGGAGCCCCCAAGGTAGCACTGGGTCGTACCGACAGTCAACGATAGAGGTTCCCGATCGGATTCCGCGCGTGTGCTGGCAATTCAGCGGAAATGGAGGGCGCAGGCGGCTTCGCGGCCGGCTCGACGCCAGCGCGCCCCAACCCGCCCATCGCCTGACGGCTCCGCTGGGGGTCCCACCAACCCTTCAGGAGCCCGGGCCGTTCTACGGCGCAGGCTCCTACCGCCCGAACGAGTAGCGCACCCCCAACTGCGCCTGCCAGCGGCTCCGCAGGTCGTCGCGCGCGTAGCGGTCGCCGGCGAACCCGGGCCGGGCCGGGGTGTTGAGGCTGTAGACGTAGCGGCCGCTGTCGGGGTCGACGCTCGACCGCACCGGCTGGAGGTTCTGGAAGAAGGCGAACTCGACGAGCCCGTTCCTGGCGTCGAACGCGTTGATCAGGTTCCGCACGTCGAGGAACAGCTCGACCTCGTTCGGCCCCCGCGGCATGTCCACGGCGAGGCGGAAGTCGAGCGCGTGGACCCACGGGCCGCGGCAGGCGTTGCGGGGCACGATGGTCCCCGGCGTGACGTCGCAGCCGGCCGAGAGGAACCCCATCAGGTCGTCGAAGGTGCCGTTGGTGACGATGACGTCGGTGGCGTCCCCCGGGACGTACAGGAGGTCGTTCCCGCGCGTGCCGTCGCGGTTGCTGTCGCTCCCGTCGAGGTAGCTGTAGGGGCGGCCCTGCTGGGCGTCGTAGTAGGCCGCGAGGGTGACGCCGGCGGGCCCGGCGGGGATGCGGTACGAGCCCGACAGGCTGAACCGGTGGCCGGGCGAGAAGTCCGAAACGGCCAGGGGCACCGCGTTGGGGTCGCCGTCGTGGTAGTTGTAGCGCCAGTTCGACGTCGCCTGGCTCGACCCGCCGTCGTTGACCGAGTGCGACTCGCCGTAGAGGTACGAGCCGCTCATGAACCAGTTGTCGCCGAACCGCTTGTCGAGCTTCGTGGCCACCGTCCAGCTTCCGCCCTGGTCGGTGTTCGTGAGGAGGACGACGTTGCTGAAGTCGCGGTGCAGGCGCGCGTGCGTCGCCCGCCCGTCGGGCGCGGCGCCGGCCGCGACGAGGTTGAGGTTGCGGTAGTCGATGTCGCGGACGGTCTTCGAGAAGAGCAGCTCCACGCTCCCCACGAGGCCGAAGCCGAGGTCGCGGTCGTAGGCGAGGTTGCCGCGCAGGAGCTGCGGGAAGCGGTACTCCGGGTCGACGAGGTTGATCTCGTTGGTCGACGCCGAGCCGATATCGGTCGGCTGGGCGTTGGGGTCGGCCGAGAAGGGAATCCGGTTGTCGGGGTCGAAGAACACCCTGATGCGCTGGAACTCGTTCCCGGTGTTCGAGTACTGGTTCGAGAGCCAGACGTACGGCGTGCGGCCGTGGAAGAGGCCCAAGCCGCCCCGCACCTGCTGGCGGAGCCGCGACCGCGGGGCCGGGTCGTAGTTGAAGCCGATGCGCGGCGACCAGTTCCGCGTCGCCGGCACGACGTCGGTGGCCCGCCCGAAGAGCGTCTCGACCAGCGGGTTCGCGCTCGGGGCGTCGGGGAAGACGGGCGCGTCGAGGCGGACGCCGTAGGTCAGCGTGAGGTCGTCGCGCACCCGCCACTGGTCGCCGGCGTAGAACCCGAGCTGGTAGACCCAGAACTCGGCCGCCTGCCGGGGGTCGGCGGTGCGCGAGAAGCTGTAGCTGTAGGACTGGGCGAGCCCCTGCTCGAAGAGCGCCGGGCTCGCGAACTCGTAGACGCCGAAGTTGTCGCGGATGAACAGGTTGCGGAACCGGAAGAGCTCGTTGTGGGTGCCGATGGTGATCTGGTGCCGCCCCCGCACCCACGTCAGGTCGTTGTGGATCTCGACGATGTTCTGATCGAGCTCGTTGGCGGTCGAGAACTGCTCGCTGCCGAACCGTATCTCCTCTCCGCCCTCGAGATCGATGGTCACCTGCGGGAACGGGGCGGTCCGCGGCCCCCGGCGGTCGCGAATGCGCTGGAAGCTGACGCGGGCGAGGTTGAACGCGCGGCCGAAGGTGCTGTTGAGCTGGGCCACCGTCGAGTTGGTCCGGCTCCGGAAGAGATAGAAGTTGTCGGTGAAGCGGTAGCGGAAGTTCGACTGCGAGCCGACGTCGGCGGTGGCGTTCACGAGGTTGTGCCGCACCGACAGCCGGTGGGCGGCCGACAGGTTCAGGTCGGACCGCACGAAGACCTTGTCGTTCGGGTTCCCGCGGATGAGCTCGCCGAAGCCGCCCGGGATGTCGTAGCCGTACCGCGTGCGCGCGACGTCGACGATGCGCCGGCCCTCGGCGAGCCGCCCGAAGTCGACGCCCGACGACCCGTCGAGCGAGTAGCCGACCGGGGTCTCCCGCCGCTGGACGTCGACGTTGGCGAAGAAGAAGGCGCGGTTCCGGGCGAGCGGGCCGCCCACGCTCGCCCCCTGCTGCCGGTCGAAGAAGGTCGCGATGGGCACGTCGTCGATGCCGCGCCCGACGAGCCCCTGGTTGCGGCTGTAGAGGTAGGCGGTGCCGCTGTAGCGGTTCGAGCCGCTGCGGGTGATGACGTTGATGCCGCCCCCCGAGAAGCCGCTCTGGCGCACGTCGTAGGGCGCCACCACGAGCTGCAGCTCGCTCACCGCGTCGAGGCTGATGGGCTGGGTGTTGGCCTGGCCGCCCGGCGTCCCCTGCCGGGCCAGCCCGAACAGGTCGTTGTTGACGGCGCCGTCGATCTGGATGTTGTTGTAGCGGCCGCTCCGGCCCGCGACGCTCAGGAAGCTCTCGGAGTCGGCGTTGCGGCTCGTCTTGACGAAGAACGGGTTGGTGCGCGCGAAGTCCTGGAGGCTGCGCTCGAGGGTCGGCAGGGTCTCGATGACCCCCGACTCGACGCTGGCCGTCGTGCCCGACCGCGACGGCGAGAAGACCGCGCTCGCCTCGGCGGTGACCTCCACGGTCTCGGTGACGGTGGCGAGCTGCAGGGTGACGGGGACCTCGGTCGCCTCGCCGAGGGTGACGACGACGCCGGACAGGGCCCGCGCGCCGAAGCCGCTCAGGGCGATCTCGAGGTCGTAGGGGCCGACCTGCGCGTTCAGCAGGTCGAAGCGGCCGTCGGCGCGGGTGAAGGCTTCGTACCGGGTCCCCGTCGGGGCGTGGACGGCGACGACGCTCGCCCCGGGAAGCACCCCCGACTGCGCGTCGCGCACGACGCCGCCGAGGGTGCCGGTGGTGGCGTTCTGGGCCCTTGTCGCGCCGGCTGTTCCCAGCACCCCGACGAGGGCGAGCACCGCTGCAGTCCTTCGCGTCGTACGACGAATCATCTCCGACACCTCCGCAACGATCTTACGGAGAACCGTATGACGCCGCGGTGAAGGGCGGATGTCGCCCGAGCAAAATACCGGGGAACCCGTTGGGCCTCAGCGCGCTCGGGGCGGACGTGCAGGCGAGCGGCGGTTCGCGGCGGTTGCGCGGGACACGCGGCGGTCCTTCCCCTGCGCGGGAACGAGCTCGGCCTCCGGCCCACGGCCGGGAGGCTCGCGTGGCGCCGTGCTTTTCGACGCCTCCCTCTCCAGCAGTCCCCCCAGCAAGTCGACGATCTCCTCCAGCACGGCGCCGACAGTGGTATGGCCCCCGTTCTCCACCAGGGCCCTGTCGAACGCGCGTTGCTCGCCGGTGAGCGGAACCGGGGGTTTCCTCGTCACTGGCTCACAGTAGCACGGTCGTACCGGCGTCGACGACAAGGCCGTCTCGGGTGCTGTCGCGGGCGTGAACCGCGGCGACGCCCGCGCCGCGGGTAGTCCCCTTGCCGCGCGTGGGTGTCGATGACCGCAGTCCGCCGCGGCGGGCGGTGCGTCTCTACAGCGAGCGCAGGAAGTCGAGCACGAGCCGGTTCACCTCGGCCGCGCTTTCCTGCTGCACCCAGTGCCCGGCCCCGTCGAGCAGGTGCAGGCCCCGCAGGTCGGTGCAGGCCTGTCCGTCCATGCGCTCGAGGGCGCCGGGACGCTGGTGGATGCCCCAGTCGCGCGCGCCGGCGATGAACATCGACGGCTGGTCGATGGCGCGGCCGGCGAAGACGGCCAGGTCGGCGTTGATGCCGCCGCCGAAGATGGACGACACCGACGCCACGCTGCGGTACCACTGCAGCCCGCCCTGGAACCCGGTCCGCTCGTACTCGGCGCTGTAGACCCGCAGCTCGTCGTCGGGCAGCCACTCGCAGGCGGCGATCTCGGCCGGCGACGGCATGTGCTCGGCCACCGTCTCCGCCATGCCCCGCCCGAGGTCCAGGACGTAGTAGCGAGGGAGCCGGGCCAGCTCGGCCGCCGACCACTCGCGGAGCGGCTCGGGGCGGTTGCCGCTCCAGTCGCCGCTCTTCATGTGGTAGTAGGCGCGCAGGAAGTCGTGCACCCCCTGGGGCGCCCGCCACAGGTCGTCGTTGGCCCCGCGCGTGGCGTAGAAGCGCCGGTAGTGCCAGCGCGGCGGCTCCAGGCTCGCGAGACCGGCGTCGATGTCGGCCGCCGCCGCGCCCGCCGGAGTCGCCGGGGCGTCGGCCGTGTCGAAAGGCAGCGTCGCGGTGCCCCCGAACGGGGCGCTCATGAGCACGACGGAGGGGAAGACGTCGGGCCGGGCGACCGCGCACCACGACGCCACCAGCGACCCGAAGTCGTGGCCGGCGAGATGGACCTGCCGGTAGCCGAACGCCGCCACCAGCGAGAGCATGTCCCGCACCTCGTTCAGCATCCGGAACGGGCGCAGCTCGTCGTCGTAGCCGATGCCCGTGCCGTCGGTGCGGCCGTAGCCGCGCAGGTCGGGCGCCATGACGTGGTAGCCCGCCGCCGCGAGGGCCGGCATCAGCCGCCGCCAACTGTAGGCGAGCTCCGGGAAGCCGTGCAGCAGGAGGACGCCGGCCCGTGCGCCGGCCTTCGACCCCGCCTCGAGCACGTGCATGCGGATGCCGTTGACGTTGGCGACGAAGCGAGAGCGGACGCCGGCCGGCAGCACGCCGGCCGGGTACGGCTGCGGCGCGGCCTGCGCGGCTGCGGTTCCGGCCGTCCCGGTGTTCGGTCTCGCTGCAGTCACGGCGATTCCGGCGGCCGCGCTCTGCAGGAGCTGGCGTCGCGTGAGCGGGAGATGGCGCATCGCCAGATTATGTCATCCGCGGCGCTACTCGCCGCCGCGCAGCAGGAACACCCCCATCGAGCCCCACAGCAGCGGCAGCCCGGCGTCGAGGACGATCCACACGAGGGAGGCGGTATCGCCTCCTATCGCGGTGAACGTGGGAGTGATCTGGGCGAACCAGTTCAGGAGGAACACGATGCCGAGGAACAGGCCGCCGTAGAAGTGCACGTTGGCGGCGAGGAGCTCCCGCGTGACCGGGCCGTCGCCCCCGCCGGCCTCGACCGTCTTCTTGCGGGCGTAGCCGAAGCAAACGCCCAGGGCCAGGGGCACGAACATCAGCCAGCCGATGATGCCCCAGGCAGGACTGTAGGGACTCTCCTCGGTGGAGGTGTAGTAGAGGGGCTCGACGACCGTGTGCACGACGACCACGACCGCCATCACGACGAGAATCACGCCGCAGATGCGCCTGATGTCCATGGTTCCCCTCCCCCTTGCCGCACAACGGGCCGTCTCGGCGCGGTTGGCCCGGGAGCACGAGCATCATAGCGCTCCGGTGGTATCCTGTCGCCAACCGGACCTGGGAGGAGGGACTTCATGAGCGCGGCGAAGCTGGCAGCACTCGGGTTGGTCACGATGGTCGCGGTGGGCTGCGGCGCCCCGGAGCCCGCGCCGGAGCCTGAAGCCGACGCCGCGCCGGCGCCGCCGCAGTTCGCGGTCACCGGCGAGCACCCCTGCGACCCGGTCGGCGACGTGCAGTTCATCTGCGACATGGTCAGCCCCGAGGACATCGTGGTCGTCCCCGGCGCGGAGTGGGCCATCGTCTCCGGCGCCCGCGAGGGCGGCCGCATCAACCTCGTGAACGTGGGCGACAAGGCCTCGACGGTGCTGTTCCCGACGCCCGACAGCGAGATGCGGCTCGACGCCGAGGCGTATCCCGACTGCCCCGGTCCGCTCGACCTCGCGGACCCCGCGTCCGTTTACCACGGGCTCTACCTCGCGCCGGGCGCGGACGACGCCCACACCCTGCTCGTCGTCCATCACGGACCCCGCGAGTCGATCGAGTTCTTCGAGCTCGGCGCCGGGGACGGGCCGCCGACCCTGGCCTGGACGGGCTGCGCGGTGGCCCCGAGGGCGCCCGCCTCAACTCGGTCGTCGCCCTGCCCGGCGGCGGCTTCGCCACCACCAACGCCGGCATCGGGGTATGGGAGTGGCAGGCCGGCAGCGGGTGGGAGGTGCTGCCCGAGAGCGAGGACACCGCGCCCAACGGCATCGAGGTGTCCGAGGACGGCGAGACCCTCTACATCGCCGGCTGGGCCGAGGAGAAGCTGACGCGCCTGTCGCGCGGCGTCGAGCCGGTGCGGAAGGACGTCATCGACCTCGGGTTCCGGCCCGACAACCTCCGCAAGTCCCTCGACGGCTCCGTCATCTACGCGGCCGGCCACACCGACAGGGACGGCAACTCCATCACCGACCCCCGCGAGCCGACCCTGGAGACGAGCAACGTCGCCGCCATCGATCCGGAGACCCTCGAGGCCGAGCGGATCCTGGTGCAGCCGGCGATGGCCGGGTTCATCGCGTCCACAACCGCGATCCGCATCGGCGACGAGCTGTGGCTGGGGTCGTACCGCGGCGACCGGCTCGCCTACCTGCCGGCGCCGGAGTAGCGCTGCGCGCGTCCGCTACTCGCCGGTTGCCTCCCGCTCGGCGGGGGATGACGGGAGCAACCGGCGTCCCGCCACGAGGAGTCGATCCTTCCAGGCGACGCGTTCGAGCCAGTCGTCGGGGATGCTGCTCAAGCCGTAGAGGGCGCCGGCGAGTTGTCCGGTCATTGCCGCCACCGTGTCGGCGTCGTCGGCCAGGTTGGCCGCAAGCAGGACCGCGTTGCGGAAGTCCCCGGTGCGGGCGACCGACCAGAGGGCGGCTTCGAGGGTGTCGACGACGTACCCGCTGGAACTAATCTCGTTTCTTGGGCGTCCCCGCCAGCGGCCGTTCATGATGGCGGCGATGGCCTTGGTCCATGCCCTGCCCGTGTCTTCCGGATGCGCGCATCCTGGACGGCCGCCGACGGCCTCGGTTCCGTTGAACGATCTGGGGGCAAGGAGCCCGGCGCGAGACGACCCCGCGATGGCGTCGGCGAGCAGCTCCGCGAACGCTCGGCAGGCGTCCACCGCCTCCTCGGCCCCGTGGGTCGTGCGGGACTGGCAGGCGGCGGTCGCGATCAACCGCGGCCGGTCGTTCCAGAACCGGAGGGCGACGGGGGCGAGCCGCATCAGCGAGCCGTTGCCCGCGGTGTCGGGATCGGTGGACCCGGCGCAGGGATCGCCGGTTTCCTGGTACTTCTCCAGCGCCTGCCGGGTGGTGATGCCGATGTCGAAGCAATGCCCCGTGTGCGAGTAGTCGCCGTGCCGCCACCATCGGACGAAGCGGTCCATCAGGTCGTGGCAGTCGAGCGCCCCGCGGGCGGCCAGGCTGTCGGCGAGGGCCAGCGCCATGGAGGTGTCGTCGGTCCAGCCGCCGGGCGGGAGATTGAACGGCCCGCCGCCCACCATGTCATCCAACCGCGGCTTCGCATCGCGAGTGCAGAACTCGAGCGTGGTGCCCACCGCGTCGCCCACGGCCAGACCAAGGAAGGCCCCCAGCGCCCGGTCACGGACGCTGTCCGCGGTCCGGGGCGGAACCGCGGGCGACTGCGGCCTGCACCGCCTCACGTGTTCCTCCTGGCATGTGGTCTCGATGGCATCGGGGGAGCGAGCGCCGCGGACGCGGCGGATCGCGTCGCCCGGGTCTGCGCCCAGCTCCACCAGCAATCGAGCGGCGATCGTTCCAGCCCGGCCCAGACCTCCCTTGCAATGGACGAGCACGTCGAACCCCAGGCGCAGCCGGTCCCGGATGGCCTCGCCCGCCACCGCCCACTCCCGTTCGAAGGCGGGGTCCGGCGGCTGTTCGTCCGGTATCGGCGCGTGCCACCACTCCATGTGCCGGTCCCGCACCTCCTTCTCGAGATCACTCACCCCGAGGTAGTCGATCTCCTCGTCGGTGATCAGGCTGACCATCGCGGTCACTCCCCAGTCTCGAATCGCGTCGAGGTCGGTGGGCAGGTCGCGATCCACCGGTCCCGACATCGCGGCCGGATCGGTCTTGCCGGGACACAGGGTGATGCCGATCCGGCCCTGGCCGTCCCCCGGGGTCACCGCGGCGAGGCGGAGGGGGCTGTCCTCGCTGGTTCTCGTCGTCTGCATGGAATGAAGCGATCTCCGTGTGGTCGTCAGGTGCCCCGCGCGAACCGTCGGCGCAGGGCGTGAAGTCTCTTGTCTTGCGTCTTCATACTCAATTCTGCACGATTTCGACGGGAACCAGGTGGCCGCCCGCGGGCCCTCGGGCTCGCTTCTCAACGATGGCCAGGCGGGCGGGCTGCACTCCAAGCGAGGACCGATCGATCGATGGAAGGTCGTACAGAATCCTTCCGGCGCGAAGGCGAAGGAAGGTCTGTTTCTACCGGACCGGCTCCGCCAGGTCGATGCCCGCCAGCACGTCGTTCTCGGGAGTACGATGCAGCGGTGGACCCCACGCCTGCCTGAACACCTCGACGCTCAGGATTCGGTCGACGTCCGGCTTGCTGAAGAAGCAGCGGTCGATCGGGACGTGCTGCGTGCGATGCGCCCGCAGCGCGGCCGCCTTCGCCGCGCGGTGAGCCGCCACGTCGATCACGAAGTCGACGCCCGGTTCGCGGTCCAGGTGCCGGGGCCGTGTCACCTCCCACGGCAGAACCGGCGCGGTCCAGAGAAGGCGCGGCACGCGGTACGGCCGTCCCGCCGCGGCCATCCACCGCGGATCTCCCGCGGCCGCGACCGCGTCGATCGTGAAGCGGGCGATGGCGACGTGGTCGGGATGGCCGTTCATCCCGTTGGGATCGAAGCTGATCACCACGTGCGGCCGGTGTCTTCGGATGCGGCGGACCAGGGCTTCACGCACGTCGTCCGCCGGCGCCTCCGCGAGGTGCTTGTCGCGGTAGTCGAGCAGTTGCACGTCGGAGATGCCGAGGACGGCGGCGGCCCGGCGGAGCTCGGCCTCGCGGACGGCCGGCAGCGCTGCCCGGTCGCACAGCGGCGGATCCCCGACGCGTCCGGCGTCGCCACGGGTCGCGGTCACGAGCGCGGTTCGTGCGCCGCGGTCGGCATGGCCGCGCACCAGACCGGCGGCGATGAAGCTCTCGTCGTCCGGATGCGCGAAGATCAGCAGGATGCGTGGCGGCAGCATGCGGCGCCTATGGCCGGGGCTCGTCGCCGGCTCCGGTGGCCGAGGACGTTGACAAGGCCAACGGTCCACAGGTGCCGTGTCCATTCTGCAGTGCACTCGGCGGGCGCGAAGGCCGGTTCGGGCCTACTCGTCGGCACGACCAATCGGTTGATGAAAGTAGTAGCAGAGGCCGTCCGGCGCGACGACGAAGAAGACCTGGTACCGCTCGCCGTCGCGCTCATCGACGCGCCAGTTGGCGGTCTTGACGCCGTTGGCCTCCAGCTCGTCGCGGGCCCGCTGGATGTCCGTCACCCTGATGGCGGCTCCCTCGTTGGCGGGGTCGCCGCCGTTGACGGCGAAGCCGATGCGCACGCCGTCGCGCTCCAGTAGCACCGTCGGCACCGGGTCGTCCCGGCGCTCGACCTCGACGAGGCCGAACCTGGGGCCGTACCATGCCGCGGCTCGGTCGATGTCCTCGACCGGCAGCGCCAGGACGTCGTCGGCGAAGGGGAACGCGGCTTCGTAGAGTCGTACGGGCGTCATGTCGTCAGTCGGAGCGGTCGGGGTTGACGTCGGATGCGGGTCTGCTCGGCGTGCGCGGCGGCACGCCGGAGACCGACGGCGCGAGGTTCGGAAACGTCGCCGGTGCGGGTCTACTGAAGTCGACGAACGCTTCCAGGGAGTTGGCCCGAGCCTCCAGATGCGTGGCCTCGTCCGGTCGTTTCTTCATCGTTCTCGTTCCTCGCTCCCGGCGTCGTCTGGTTCCCGCGGAGACTCGCCGTCGCCAGCGTCCTGCCACCAGACTATCAGCCCCGCCACGATCAGCGCGACCACCGCCGTGAGCAGCGCCAGGGCCGAGAACGACACCCACTGCATCGCTTCCGCCGAAAGGTCCAGCATGGCCCTCGGGCGCAAGCCGGTCGCCGCCACGCCCCAGGCCATGAGCCCCGCGGCGTACGACCCGCCGGCCATGCAGCCGACGGCAATCAGGAGTCCGGCCGCCATCAGGCCGAGGCTGAGGACGCCGACCGTCATGCCGCCGATGGCGACGCCGCCGACGGCGAACCCGCCGATCGCGACGAGTCCGATCGCCACGTCGCCGATCGCGACGATGCCCCGCGCCACCGCGGCCGGGGTGTCGTACAGGTCGTGGCGTTCGCGGTTGTGGGCGATGTGGATCAGGGGCAGGCCCCAGAGGGTGCGCGTCGAGCGGTACTCGAAGTCGGGCCGCCGGCGGCGGCGGGAGCGGCGCCGGCCGCCGCGTGCGGGTGTCCAGCCGTGGTCCGGGGTGAGGTCGCGACGTTGCCGCGTTTCCGCTGTGTTCGCCTCCCCTCCGTGCGGCTCCGCTCGGTTCGCCTTCCCTCCATTCACTTCTGCTCCGCGCGCCGACTGCTCGACGTCGCGGCTCAGCTCGCGGGCCTGTTGGTACCGCCGGCGCGGCTCCTTCTCGAGGGTGCGCAGCACGACCTCGTCGAGCCGCACGTCGACCTCGACCTTCTGCGACGGCGGGGGGAAGCGGCCGATGGGCAGCTCGCCGGTGAGCATCTCGTAGAAGACGACGCCGAGGGCGTAGATGTCGGCGCGGTGGTCCACCTCGGACGGCCGCTCGATCTGCTCGGGCGCCATGTAGTGCGGGGTGCCGAGCACGCGGGCCTGCCGGGTGAGACGGGTCCCGGCGGCCGGCCTCGTCAGCAGGGCGAGGCCGAAGTCGACGATCTTCGGCGAGCCCGACCGGTCGAGCAGGATGTTCTCGGGCTTGATGTCGCGGTGCACCACCCCCTGGTCGTGCGCGTACTGCAGCGCTTCGCAGATCCGCGGCACGACGGCGAGTGCCTCGGCCGGGGTGAACCCCCCGTCGACGAGGGCCTGCCGCAGGCTCACGCCGTCCACGAGCTCCATCACCAAGTAGTAGAGGCCCTCGCGGTGTCCGAAGTCGTACACCCGCACGATGTGGGGATGGTCGAGGCGCGCCATCGTCCGCGCCTCGCGGGTGAACCGCTCGGCGAACGACGCGTCGTCCTGCAGGTGGGCGTGGAGCACCTTGACCGCGACGGGGCGGTCGAGGGGCCGGTGCCTCGCCCGGTAGACGGTGCCCATGCCGCCGGGGCCGATGAGCTCGAAGTCGTCGAGGTCGGGGAGCCGGCGGCGCAGCCCCTCGGGGCTCGGCGAGGCGCCCGGTTCGCGGGCGGGCTCGGCGGACGTCTCCGGGCGGAGTCCGGCGCGCAACGCGCAGTGGGGGCAGACCCCCGGCGGCGCGTCGGGCGGGATCTCGGCGTGGCACTCCAGACAGGTTCGGGTATCGGTCATGACGGTTGCTACGCGATTACCCGCGGGTCGTTACAGCCGCCGGCGCACCGCGCCGGCTACGGGGCGGCGCGAGGGCCGCGCGGCTCGAGGCGATGACGCCGGACGTTGACCGCGAGCATGTGCACCTCGCCGGCTACGGGGGTGGCGCGAGGGCCCGGACGAGATGGGCGAGCTCGTCGTCGACCAGGCGCTGCTCGTGCACGGTCTCCGCGACGACCTCGCG
This sequence comes from Vicinamibacterales bacterium, assembly GCA_965207675.1. Taxonomy (GTDB): domain Bacteria; phylum Acidobacteriota; class Vicinamibacteria; order Vicinamibacterales; family UBA8438; genus JAJEEA01. The sequence goes on along the minus strand of CBDBMY010000006.1, from coordinate 163,271 downwards.
CAGCCGGGTCCGCCAGCGGGCGCGCAGCCGCGACAGCGCCGTCCGCAGGGCCGCCTCGCTCCGGTCGAGGCACCGGGACAGCTCGTCGTAAGGCACGTCTCCCATGTCGGCGGCCAGGTGTGCCTTGAGGGCGTCGAAGAGCTCGATTTGTCCCCGGTCGGCGTAGACGCGCCGCACGTCTTCGACCGCTCGCCCGATCAAGGCGAGCGCCCAGCGCCGCTCGTACTCCGCCTCGGGCGTACGGTTGTCGGCCGGCTCTACGCGGTAGCGGTCCTCGGCATCGGTGGCGTCGATCGACACGATGTCCGCGGCGCCACCGCGCTTCGCCGCCGACCCTCGCCGCCACTCGCTGGCGAGGAAGTTCTTCATCGAGGTGAGCAGGAAGCTGCGGAACCGCCCGCGTACGGGGTCGGCGGCCGCGAGTCTCCGGTGCTCGATGAGTCGTGCGAAGAAGGCCTGGGTGAGGTCGCACGCGTCGTCGCGGTCGTAGCCGCGCCGCCGCGCGTAGGCGTAGAGCGGATGCCAGTAGTCCGCGCACAGCTCCGCGAGGGCCCGGTCGGCGCGCTCGGACGGGCCGGCACCGGCCGCGAGCACCATGCTCCAGCGCGTGGTCGCGAACCGCACCGGCGGATTCTCTCACGCCGGGTGCGAGGCCGGCGCCCGGTCCGACCCGGCGGTCGAGCCGAGGACGCTCAGCAACCCGCGGCGGAAGTCCCAGGTCTCACCAAGACGGCTGTGCATTGCCCGTCGAGTGCAGCGCGGACTCTCGCCGCGGGATGCCAGCCCGTGGGCGACCGGCGCCTCGACCGCCGCGGTGGTGACCCGGTCACGGCGTCGAGCCGACGCGCTCGGCCGCGACATGGCGGCCGGGGGCGACCCCGGCCGCGGCGGTGACCCATCACGGCGTCGAGCCGACCGTCTCCTCCACCGTGTCCGCATCGAAGGCGAGGCGGTCGCGCACGAGCTCGGCCTCGCGATACGGCTGCTCGTAGCTCCACGCCGCGTCGCGGATCTCGCCTTCGGGGCCGTGGATCACGTAGTAGGTGGCCAGCCCCTTGAAGGGGCAGAACGTCGTCTTGTCGGTCTTCTCAAGGCGGGACATGTCGACGCCGTCGCGGTCCAGGTAGTAGCGCGTCGGGTACCCCTTCTCCTCGAGCGCCACGACGTCGGTGGTCGCGGCTATCTCGGTCCCGCCCGCGGCCACGCGCACGCGGACGTGGCGGGGCACGAACGCGACGCGATGTCCGGGGGCGCGGGGGTAGCCGGGGGCGCGCGCGCCGGGCGGGATGTTCGTCGGTCTCTCAGCCATGGGCCATTATGTCCTGATGCCGCGCGGCCCTGACGGGGCCCGGCGACGCAGCCGGCTCCTCGCGGAGCCCGACCAGGAGTCTGCGCCGTAGAACGGCGCGGACTCCTGGCGGGCGTTTTCGCCTCGGTTCCGGGCTCGAGATTCGGCTGTCCCCCGAATCGATCCGATGGATGCGGCCGGCGTCACCGCGGCATCGCCGAGCGTAGTAGCATGGGAGAGGCTCCCGATCGCGCGGCCGGCGCCGGCCGGCGCCGGGGGACCGAACGCCCGGGAACCGGCCGGCGTCGCGCCCGCGGCGCCGGAGCGGGCCGGCAGGAGGAACCGCCACCGTGTCGCCCCTCGCCCAACGCGTGGACGTCGCAGAGGACCGGCTCGACCGGATCGAGAGGATGGTGGAGCAGCTCGTGGCGGATACCGCCCGCTTCCGCGGCCAGGCGGAGCGGGACCGCGAGGAGTGGGCCCGCGCCCGCCGGGCGATGAACAAGCAGTGGAGCGAGCTGGCCACCAAGATGGGCACGGTGGTCGAGGACATCGTCGCCCCCAGCGTGCGCCGCATGGCGCGTGAGGTCTTCGACTGCGGCGAGCAGCAGCTCTTCATCTGCCGCATCGAGCGGGTCCGGAGCGACGACCGCAGCCGGCGCCGCGAGTTCGACGCGCTCTACGTGGGCGACCGGGCGGTGCTGCTGAACGAGACCAAATCGACGCCCTGGGGCGCCGACATCCGCCGATTCGTCCGCCTGGTGCGGAGCGGCGAGTTCTTCCTGTACTTTCCGGAGTACAGGGACCTGCCCCTCGTGCCGGTGTTCTCCTCGCTCAGCCTGCCCGACAATCTGGTGACCCAACTCACGCGCAACGGCGTCTACGCGCTGGCGATGGGCGACGAGGCCATGCAGGTGCTGAACTTCGACGCCGTGCGCCGGCGATGACCACGGGGAGCCGTTGGAGGGCGCGGGATCACCCGGTCCTCGACGAAGGAGCTCGCCCAGACTCAGTCGGCGCAGTCGCCTGCCGACGGCATTCTGCCCGGGCCAGAACCGCTCGGCGAACGCCTGGTTGACGAGCACGGCGGTTTCGCTCTCCGGGCTCGAGGTCCCGGCCGCGAAGGAGGGGCACGCCCATCAGGCTGATGGAGGCGTCGGCCGACGACCGCCACGCGTGTCCGCGCCTCGTCGATCGTGACGCCGTCGTGCAGTCGACCCAGGATGGAGTAGCCACGGTGGCCGCGCCGCTCCTGTCGGGCGTCGCCGGGCCGTACCGATTGCTCGAAGGCCGCGGGCAGCCAGACGTCGACGGGAAAGAGCGCGCCTGCCAGCTCGGCCGGCGCCACCCCCACGACCGTGAAGGGCGATCCGTTGATGACCATCGCGCGGCCCAGCACCGACGGATCGCCGCCGAACTCGGAATGCCATGTGCCGTTGCCGACGATCACGACGGGGCCGGTCTCGGACGCCTCGAACCCGCGCCCGAGGACCGGCCTCAATCTCAGCGTATCGAAGTAGTTGGGCTCCACGATGCCGGCGGACATGACCCGGGTCTCTCCACCGATGCGCACGCCGACCGACATGAAGGACGTCGCGGTGAGGTGCTCGAACACGTCGGGCGTGGACTCGCGAATGTCGAGATAGTCTGGATAGGAGTTCGCGCCCAGCCGCCCGCTCGAGAAGTCGCTCGTGGACACCACGGCCAGCCGATGCGGGTCCGCGCCGGGCGAGGGCTGCAGGAGCAGGGCGTCGGCCAGCGACAAGACGACGGTGTTGGCCCCGATGCCGATGGCCAGCACCGCGATCGCCACGCCGGCGAGAACCGGGCGCGCGCGCAGGCGGCGGAACCCGAACTGGAGGTCGCGCCACAAGGTCGTCGACGGCGCGGAAGCGGTGCACGTCGCGGCATTGTTCCTTGACCATCGTCATCTCCAGGCCCCCCAGGCGGGCCAGCGCGGTGCGGCGCGCTTCCTGTGGAGTCATGCCGCGCCGGATGTTCTCGTCGACGTCCAGCTCCAGGTACGCCTGGAGCTCTGCATCGAGCTCGCGTTCGTATGGCCCGCGGCGGAACAGATTCAGCAGACGAACGGCAAAGTGGCGGAAGCGGTTCATGGCGACCTCTCCGGCGATGGGAACGCTCCTCTTGGCTCAACGCGCGGCGGATGGAGAAGTTCCCGTCGCGGAACGGGTTTGGGCACCCGGGGCGGCGGGCGGCGCCGCGCCGCCGACCACGACGACGCCGGCGCCCCCGAGGGAAGCGCGCTGCGTCCGGTCGAACTCGATCAGCGCGCGCTGGTAGTCGAGAATCGCGCGGAGCTCGGCGTCCTGCGCGGCCGCGAGATCGCGTTGCGACTGCAGGACGAAGAGGTTCGTCGACAGGCCGGCCTCGAACTTGCTCTCCTCGGCCTGGAGCTGCTCTTCCGCCAGCTCGCGCGATGCCGTCGCGGCCTCGATGCGTTCCTGGATCGACTCGATGCGGAGCGCCGCGGCGGTGACCTCGCCGGCGATCCGAAGCTCGATGCGGCGAATCTGGGCTTCGTTCTGCTGCAGCTCCCGGCGGGCGCGCTCGTGCGCGGCGCGATCCGCGCTCCGGCCGAGGGGGTGGGTCATCTGGAGCTGGACGCTCCAGACCGGGAAGTCGGCGCCGGCGATGCTGCGCAGCGCGTCGCGGTAGCCGCCCGGCAGCACGCCGCCGGCGCCCCCGAAGATGTCCTCGAAGCTGTTCCCGGCGGGAACCAGCCGGGGACCGCCCTGACCGGTCAGTTGATAGCTGCCGATGAGATCGAGCGCCGGCAGGGTGCTGTCGCGGAGGTTCCGGACCGTGGCTTGATTGATGTCGAGCTGGCGCCGCGCGCGGGAGATGTCCGTGCGGCGATCGAGCGCCGCGCGGATGGCCCGCTGCAGGTCCATGGGCGCCGCCTCGACCCGCGGCTGGTCCGTCGGGTCGATCTCCGCGCTCCACAAGGGATCGGACGTTCCCGCGACGATGAGCTCTTTCAGGATCAGCTCGCTGGTGCGCCGGGTCTCGACCGCCTGCGCCAGCGATTGCCGTCGCGCCGCGGCTTCGGACCGCGCCTGCACCACGTCGATCGGGGCCATCGTGCCGACCTCGACCCGGAACCGGTTGTCCTCGACGACCTGCTCGGCCAGCGCCAGCGACTGCCGCTGCACGTCCGCTGCGGCGCGCGCATAGACGAGGTCCCAGTAGGCGAGGCTGACGTCGGCCAGGGTGTTGACGACGGTCTCCTCGAGGTCGATGTCGGAGATGTCGCGGTTGATGCGCGCGACGACGACCTGCGTGCGCCGGGCATCGGTGCGGAACCCGCGCAGCAGCGGCTGCGTGTACTGCAGCGTCATGTTCGCGCCGAAGCTCGGATTGAAGGTCGAGAAGATGTTGGTCGATTCCTCGCGCGAGCTGTCCCAGGTGACGTCGTAGCGGCCGCCGCCCCACTTGACCTCCTGGCCGATCCCGAAGTCGTAGCGGCCCTGGCAGATTTCTGGGTGGAGCACGGCCGGCGAAGAAGCGCCCGCGAGGAGCAGGGCCGGCGCGCCGGTCCCGTACGGCCCGGGCGTTCGGGGGCTGTGCTTTACGGCGCAGATTCCTGGTGGAGCACGGCCGGCGAAGAAGCGCCCGCGAGGAGCAGGGCCGGCGCGCCGCCGCCGTCGGCCGGCACCCGCCAGACGTCGGTCACCATCGGCGTGGGCGCGGAGGGGTCCGGGATGGCGTACAGGATCGTCGAATCGTCCAGCCACTCGGCTTGATCGTCCACGGACCGGAGCTCGGCGAGCGGCGTGACCGCCCGCGACCCCAGGTCCATGACGTGGAGCCGCCACCCGAGCCCGGCCGCGAGGGGCAGGCGCTTCTTGAAGACGAGGCGGCTCTGGTCCGGCGACAGCGACGGGCATTCGACGCCTTCGGCCACGACCTCCGCGCGGCGCGTCGAGACGCGTCCCTCGACGAGATAGGTGCTCCCGCCGGTGCCCAGGGTCGCGTAGAACCGGTCGCCGTCGGCCGCGAAGGTGACGCCCCAGAAATTGAAGTCGACGGCCCGGAACAACGCGCCGTCGCGGAACACCCGGAGCTCCTCCAGGTTGGCGATCCGGCGCTCGCCGGAGTAGGTGTCGACGATGCTCGTCTCGGTCGAGAAGCCCTCGTCGAGGTACGAGTGGCCGGAGACGAACACTGTCACCGCGGCCAGCCGGCCGTCGGGCGCGAGGCGCACGCGGCTGGGGACGCCGTGCAGCGGAAGCCGGTGCAGCGGCTCGAACGCGCCGTCGAACACCATGATCGCGTGCGTCGTGTAGAAGCGGTCGGTCGTCAGGCAGACGCCCCGCTCGCCCGCGAAGTCGACCCGGTCGCACCGCAATGGCGTGGCTCGGCGATCGCCGGCGCCCGGTCGCTCGACGCTCGCCACGCCGAAGCTCTCGTCCAGCCCGGTGTGGCGGAAGAGCAGGGCGCGCCCGGCCCGTTGGCCGTCGACGTCCGGCTCCGCCGGGCCTTCCGCTCCGGGCGCAGCGTCGTCCCTTCCCGGCATCGGGCCGTCCGCATTCGCAGTCGGATCGGAATGCGATGCCTGCGAGGGCCGTCCGGCGGCTCCGAGCCGATCTCCCGGCCGCCGAGCGGTCGCAGGGTCACGCTGGCCGACCGACTCTCGCGGACCGTCCACCGCGAGCCGATCTCCCGGTCGCCGCGCGGTCGCAGGGTCCGGCGCCGCCGGGTCGCCGCGTGGAGCTGCCGGGCGCGGCGCGGAACCCGCCGCCCCCTCGGGCGACGCCGAACCCGCTCCCGTGAGCGGCGCGGAACCCGTCTCCTCGGGCGGTGCGGGATCCTCGCCGACGGCCGGCGTGGAACCCTCCGCCGCGAGCGGCGCCTCGAGCTCGGCCAGACTGCCGATCGGCGGCAGGGAGACCTGCCGAACGAAGCTCGCCCGGCGCGCCGCCGACCACGAGGCGTAGCCCACGGCCAGCGCGAGGGAGGCGGCGCACAGGAGCACGAAGGCGGCGATGCGGAGAGCGGGGCGCCGATTCCTCGGCGCCTTGCCCCCCGGCCGCGGGGTCGCCGGCCGGTTGTGCCGATCTTCGGTCGGTGCCGTCATCGTTCGCCTCTGCCACCAGTGTCTCGCAGAAGGACCGCCCCGACCGCCATCGCTGCGACCAGCGCGATCAGGAACACCGGAACCGCCGTCCCCGAGCCGTAACGCGTCCAGAGCGCGCCGAACAGGACCGAGCCCAGGAGTCGGGCGAGGCTGGCCCCGGTCGTGATGAGCGCCAGTCCGCTGCCGCGGTGCTCTGGAGACAGCCGCCCGCTGGCGAACGCCATCAGCACGCCGTCCGTCAGCGCGTAGTGGGCGCCCAGCAGGAAGAGGCAGGCCGTCACGCCCGGCAGGCCGATCCCGGCCTGCATCGTCGCCACGTAGGCGGCGGCGAGCGACCCGTAGCCCGCGAGGAACGCGCGCCTCCGTCCGATGCGATCCGCCAGCCCGCCGGCCGGCACTGCCAGCGCCAGGTAGCAGGCCGACGTGCCGACGTAGAGCAGCGGGAACAGGCCTGGGCTGAAGCCGGCCTCCCGCTGCAGGAGAAGGTAGAGGAAGCCGTCGCTCACCGTCGCCGCGCCGAGCACCGTCGCCGCGACGGTGAGGCGCAGCAGGCCCGGGACGTGCAAGATGCCCGCGGCGAGCGGCGTGATCGCTACGGTCGCCGGGGCCGCCGGGGCGGCGCGATCGACGTTGGTGACGAAGAGCAGCAGCACGCCGAGGCCGACGAGGGCCACGCTGAAGCTGGTGACGAAGACGACGTCGAAGGCGTTCGGGAGAACGCCGAGTATGGCGAGGGCGACCAGCGGCCCCAGCATGGCGCCGGCGCTGTCGAGGGCCCGGTGCACGCCGAAGGCCGTCGCGAGGCCGTCGGGACGGCTGCTCAGCGAGATCAGCACGTCGCGCGGCACCGCGCGGGCGCCCTTGGCGGCGCGGTCGAACGCCACGACCCCGGCGATGAGCGGCCACGAGGCGCCGGCCGCGAGCATGGCCAGCCGCGACACCGCCGAGGCGCCGTAGCCCGCCAGCGCGATCTCCTTCGAGCGGCCGGTCCGGTCCACGGCGACGCCGCTGGCGAGCCGCAACAGCGCCGTCACCCCATGGTAGAGCCCGTCGACGATCCCGAACTGGAACGGCGTCAGCCCGAGGTAGAGCACCAGGTAGACGGGCAGCACCGTGGCGACCATCTCCGACGACACGTCCGTGAACAGGCTCGTGAAGCCGAGCGCCCAGACGGTGCCGCTGACGTGCCGCCAACGGAAGCCGCTACCGGCGTCTTGCCGGGCTCGCCGCAGCGCCGACCACGTCTCGACCTGGTACATCGGCTCGGTCGCATCCGTTCAGCCGCAGCCCGCCGGTCGTTGCCGCGCGCTCTTGCAGTCGCGTTGGAGATCTCGCCGGCGCGGCTTCAGCGACGCAAGGGCTGGACACCCGACCCACTCTTCCAGGGAGTCGGCCCCCGTCCCGGGAGGCGGCGCCGTTCTACGACGCTCGCTACTGGCGCGCGCGGGCCGTCATCGGCCGCCGCCGGCGCCGGCTCCGCCGTCCGTGGGCGCCGCGGTCGGCCCCGGCAGCGGCTCGTCCGACGCGAACCGCCGCAGCACGTTCTCGGTCAGCCGCGAGACGTTGTTGTCGTAGTCGTTGAACGACAGGCTCCCGCTCCACGCGATGGAGCTCGTCGAGAACACCGCGCCCCCGTTGGGGTACTCCACGTACGCCATGTCGGCGTAGACCAGCGGGTTGACGGTGCCCCCCTGCTCGGAGTTGCTGGTGTTCACCTCCTCGATCACGTGCTGATAGGCGTCGGAGTGCCCGAACGACCGGGCCAGCACCAGCGTGTGGGGCGGCGAGCCCTGCGCGAGGTCCACCCGGTCGAGCTCCGATCCCGCCGCCCCGAAGTCGAGCACCAGCGACGGGTGGTTGCCGATCAGCTCGTTGTCGCCGATGCCCTCGAAGATGAACGCCACCCGCGGGTCGAAGCTGTCCGGCATTCGCTGGTAAGGGGAGTTCCGGTCGAACCCCTGCGCCGTGAACCCTACCCCCACCAGCCACTGCGGGGCCCGGCCCCGGAAGCGCCAGAGCCCGCCCGGCTCGCCGGTCAGGCTGTGGTGGCTCTCGCCCGGCGCCCCCTGCCAGTGCTCGGTGCCGTCGCGGCGCCGCACCTCGATGAAGGTGCCGGTCGGGTCGACCGGCGTCACCCAGTAGAAGCCGTTGCCGCCCATGTACATCAGCCGGCCGCCCTGCTCCAGGTACGACCGCATCCCGTGGAACATCTCCCACGAGTAGTACTCCGGGTGGGTGCCGGTCAGCACCACGTTGTAGGGCTCGAGCAGCGCCGCCCCCTCGGCGTGCAGGTCGTGGTCGGTGACGACGTCGACGATGAAGCCCTTGACCTCGAGCCAGTCGACGAGATGCGTGTCGGCCATGAACTGCCACGGGTTGCGGGTGTCGATCTTCGGGCGCATGTTGGTGATGGGGCGCAGCCGCGACGAGTACGCGACGCCGCTCCCGTCGGTGTGGGTCGAGTAGAGGCTCATCGGCTGGAAGCCCGTGCCCCCGGTCCCGGCGTAGGCGAGGTAGCTGACGGTCGGGGCGAGGAACGCGATCTCCGCGGTGGCGGTCCCGCGCGGCGGCCGGACGAAGAACGGCACGTAGTCCTCGCTCGTGATCGTCCGCAGCCGCGCCGCGTACACGCCGCTTTGCAGGTCCGCCGGCACCTGGAAGGCGAAGCCGACCTCCCACCCCGCGTCCAGCAGGTCGCTGTCGTGGAAGTGGATGGCGCCGTACTGCTCGCGTGCCCGCCGATAGTCCATCTCCGTGGCGTCCCACAGGTGGCCCGTCACCGCGCGCGTCGGCTGGTTCACGGTGCGCCCGTCCAGCCCGCTTCCCGCGGTGTCGCGCACCCGGTCGGTCCCGATGTCCGCCGCGAAGTCCCACGCGGCCACCGCGTCGCCCGGCCCCGCGCCGGTCGCGACCGCCTCGACCTCGGCCCGGCTCAGCGCCCGGCTGTAGATGCGGGGGTTGTCGATCTTTCCGTTGTAGTGCCCGGCCACGCCGCCGTCGGCGGTCGCGTAGGCCGCCATGTGCAGAGGCACACCGGGCGTCGCCGGCGCCCGCACCGGCGTCGTCTCCTCCACCACGACGCGCGTCGGGTCGTTCGCGTAGAGGTCGAGCGGCTCCTGGTACAGCGCCACCCGGCCGGTTTCGGCGTCGAACGTCGCGGCCACGAAGTACCACTGCGTCGGCACGCCGTGCGGCCGCGGACGCCCGGCGCCCGGAATCGCGGGGGCCCAGCGCCGCAGCGCCGGCTCCGCCGCCACCCGCGCGACCTCGCCGTCGGCCCCGCCGAGCCACAGGGCCAGCCGCCCCTGCTCGTCGATCACGAGCCCGTAGCCGCGGTCAGCCGCCCACTTCGTCACCACGCCCTGCGCGCCCGGCTCGCCCACCCAGCCGACGACCCCGGGCCGCGTCGGCGCCACCCAGGCCGTGATCGTGAAGCTCCCGCCGAGCCGTAGCGGCTCGGCGTCCGGCACGGTGACGTAGGAGCCGAGCGGCAGCTCCTGGCGCCGGCCGGGGTAGTCGCCGTTGACCGGCGCCTCGATCAGTGCCTCCTTGATGCCCGGCCCGTTCGGGTTCGCGTCGCCGTGGATCAGCCGGACGATCTCCGCCCGGTACGTGGGCAGCTCGCTGCTCACCATGAATCGGATCGTCTCGCCCGGCGCCACGCTCATCCGGTCGGCGTAGCCCACGACGCCCATCGCGTTCAGCGCCGCCTGCGGTCCGATCTCGGCCGCCGACTGCGCCCACGCGGCGCCGGCGGCCAACGCAGCGACCGCGCCGGTACCCACAACAACGCGTATCCTCGTCAAGGACATCACTGAAGCTCCTCTTGGTAAACCCGCCCGCTCTCGTCGGCGGGTGATCTCGGCCGCCGGCCTTGCGGCACCGACCGAGCTTGCCGACTGTGCGTTCTCGGCCGCCGGCCTTGCGGCACCGACCGAGCTCGCCGAGCGTCGGCGCCAATCCGCATGCCGGCGAACGAGCGCGCCGGTGCGCCGCACGGTGGCTACGGGTGTGACCACCGTGCATCGGCCGCGCCATCATGGCACGGCGGCGGCCGGGCGTCGATGGCGGCGTGGATGGCGTCGGTTGCGCCGTACTCGCGCGCCCGGGTCGACGTTCGGGTCTCAGTCAGCCCCGATCGTCTGCAGGCCAAGACGCTCGAGAGCGCTCCTGGTCTCCGCTTCCAGCCGGTTGAATGCCGCCAGGCTCCGCAACGGCCTCCAGTCCGTGATCAGGTCGGCCAGGCGGTGCGCCGCGCGTTTCGGCGTGAAGCTCTTCGCACGCCTGCCCGTCGCGCCGTTGGCGGCGCGCAGCGCGTCATGAAGGACCTTCTTCGGGTCTGGCAGACGCTCCCACCGATGGGACGGCGGCAGCCGGAGGTCGCCGGTGCCGGACGGGCGATCCGCCGCCTCGCGAAGCGCCGCCTCGTCGTGCAGGAGCCACGCTTCCTGCATTCTCACCGGCACGACGCAAACATGACTGCACGTCGTACTGTCGGCCGCCTCGCGTATCTCCTCGTAACGGCGTTGCGGGTCTTGTCCCTCCGCATCCCGGTGTACGAACAGAAGTCGACAGGGGTACTCCTGGACTGCGACGGCCAGCTTCTGGGCCAGACCCCGGGGCTTCACACGGAGTCCCCTGAGATCGGCCCAACGGATCTCGAACGCCTCGGCCGTCAGCTGTCTCATCAGCCACCGGAGGATTGGCTCGAGTACCCTGTCAGAGGCCCCGTCCGTAACCAGCGTCGCCCGCAGCATCATGGTTCAGACCCGTGCCCGGCAGGCGCAAGCGGGAGTTCGAACTGCCGGAGGTCCTTTCTGTGCATGACCCTGGTTGCCGCGCGCGCGGGTCGTGGAGTGTCGTCTTCCTCATCGAGGACCTCCAGGGGGTTCAAGTATGCCAACAGGTCACCGCGCGTCACCGCCAGCTCGTCGGAGCCGTCGTGGACGCGCCACGTATCGGGCAGGTGACGTATGGTCAGTCGCGATGCCTCCGCCTCGCCGCCGCGCGCGATGTGGGCCATGAGCAGTGCGTCGTCCGGAACGCAGGCCACCACCGACGGCGAGTGCGTGTTGATGATGACCTGTCGAAGCGGGTTGTCGGCATCGACGGGCTCGTCGACATCGACCGCGAGCTCGCGCAGCAGCTCGATGACGGCCGAGATGCGCAGCGGGTGCATTCCGTTCTCGGGCTCCTCCAGGCAGAGCAGACGCCTGCTCCCGGGATCGGATTCCATGACGGTCAGGGCGAGAAATCGCAGCGTGCCGTCGGACAGGGCGCTGGCGACGTGCTCGGTGTCCTGGAGGTCCGTCATCACGATGCTCAGCAACTGTCGCTTGTCGTCGACGTCGACGCCGACGCTCCGGACGTTCTCGACGAGCTCCGAGAGCCGGTTGGCGACTCGCGCATAGACGTCCCGATCTCCGCCGGGACGACTTCGTTGGGCGGCCTGGGCGAGGTCGTACAGCGTCGCCGGCAGATGGGCTCCGTTCGGCCCCATGCTGCGGGGCGCCGTGAACTCGTCGGGCGCCCGGAGAGCCGAGGGCTCCAGTTGGAGCTGCGTCCACGCCACCATCTCCTGACGAGCGAGCACCAAAGTTCGATGCTCCGCCGCGTTGTTGACGGACGACAACATGGTGCGCGGCAGGCTGGCGGCGGGAACGCGACGTGGACGTCCGCCGCCCAGGCCGGCCTTGCTGTCCGCGTGCAGCGAGACGACGGCCTCGCCTCTTTCGGTTTCCGTCGAGATGTAGGCGCTGGTGCGGCGACCGGTGACGACGGAGTCTCGCCAGGCCTTCTTGTGGGGAAAGCCGAGTCGGCTCTTCGCTTCGGACTTCCTTATGTGCACCATGCGCTCTCGGGCGATCTCCAGCGCGCCCATCGTCCGAATGGTGGAGTCCTCTCGATGACGCAGCTCCAGCTCGTACCGGAGGAACGTCATCGACGCCTCGGCAGCCTGACCGAGCTCGTCCTCGCCCTCTGTCGAGATCAGGAACTCGGCGGCGAACTCCATCGTTCCGGCCACGCGGCCGCCGGCGCGCCGGAAGAGGCTCCAGACGTCGCCTCGTCGGGAGTCACCCCCCCGCACGGTCGAGGCGGCTTCGACCAGAGGCTTGTCTGCGAGCGTGGCGAGGAACGAGATGGCGTCGAACAGGTTGGACTTGCCGACGCCGTTGGGGCCGGCGACGCAGGTGAAAGGGCCCAGTCGTACATCTATTCGATCGAGGTTCTTGAAGCCGTCTACCTGGAGGCGCGTGAGCACTCTCTGAACTGCCTTTCGGTGGCGTGTTCGCGGCGGCTGCCGGCCTCACCGGAGGCAGGGCGCCACCGGTAGTACATCATGATCGACCGACGGCGGAGCGGTTCGACTCGCGCATTCAGACGCTGCCGCGGAGAGGACACTCCGCCGATGCCGGATGCCGCCGGCGTCGCCGCCGCGCGGGTTGCGAACGCAGCGGCCTCAGGATCTGCTCCGCTCCCCTCCGGCGCGCCGGCCGCTGCGCCGTCGTCGCTGGCCCGCCCATCGTCGCCTCCGGCTCCGCTGGGTGCCCAACCAACCCTCCAGGAGTCCGCGCCGTTCTGCGGCGACTCCTCGCCCGCCCATCGTCGCCTGCGGCTCCGCTGGGCGCCCAACCAACCCGCCAGGAGTCCGCGCCGTTCTACGGCGCAGACTCCTACCCCTCCTGGTCGTTCTGGTCCGTGGCCGCCGCGCCCCCGACCATGAACCGCTCGAACCACAGCCGCAGGTAGAGCTGCACCCGCAGGAAGTTGGTCGGGGGCGAGCTGCGGCTGTGCCAACTGTCGGTCAGGCGGATCATCGCGGTGGGCACCTTGCGCAGCTTCAGGGCCCGGTAGTACTGCTCGGTCTGCTCCATCGGCGTCCGCAGGTCGCGCTCGCCGGTCATCAGCAGCGTCGGCGTGGTGACGTTGCCGACGTACATCAGCGTCGACCGCCGCAGGTGCTCCTCGGGGTCCTCCCAGGGCAGCTTCTCGAAGTTGCGGTACCAGCCCGACCCGTCGGTGGTGCCGACGAAGCTCAGCCAGTTGGTGACCGGTGCCTTGACCACCGCCGCGGTGAAGCGCTCGGTGCGGCCGACGATCCACGACGTCAGCACGCCCCCGCCGCTGCCGCCGTACACGAAGAGGTTGCGCTCGTCGACGTAGCCGCGGGCGATCACCTCGTCGACGCCGGCCATCAGGTCGTCGTAGTCCTCCCCGGGGTACGCGTTCTTGATCTCGTTGCCGAACGCGCTGCCGTAGCCGCTGCTGCCGCGCGGGTTCGTGTAGAGGACCACGTAGCCGTTCGCCGCGTGGTCCTGGTTCTTGAAGTCGAACCCGGCGTTGTACATGGCGTGGGGGCCGCCGTGGATGCGGAGGATGAGCGGGTACTTCCTCGCCGGGTCGAAGTCCGGCGGCTTGACGATCCACCCCTGGATGTCGAGCCCGTCCGGCGATTGGTACCAGATCTCCTCGACGTCGCCGAGGCGCACGTCGGCGAGCAGCCCCGTGTTGGTCCGGTGCAGGGTGCGCATCGTCTCCGGGTCGTCCACGTCGAAGGCGACGAGGTCGCCGGGCACGTGGTAGCTGGACACGACGCCGACCGCGACGCCGTTGTCGCTGACCGACGACACCGAAAGCATGTGGTTGCCGCTGGTCACCTGCCGGACCTCGCCGTCGACCGAGGCGAAGTGGAGGTTGCTCGTCCCCCGGAGCTGCGCGTTCAGGTAGACGCCCGTGCCGTCGGCGGCCCAGCCCACGATGCCGGGGCGCCGGCCCATCTCGGTGGCGACGACGCGGGGGCCCGAGCCGTCGGCGGCCATCACGTAGAGGCCCTCCTCGCGGTAGGTGTCCGTCGTGTGGTCCATGCCGGTGTAGGCGATGGCCCGGCCGTCGGGAGAGGGGACCGCCCCGCCGTCGGGACCGTCGCGGCTGGTCAGGGCGGTGATCTCGCGGGTCGCCAGGTCGACCCGGTACACCTCGGACTGCCGCCAGGCGTACTCGGCGTCCGGCTCGCGGAGGCCGGAGAAGACGATGGCGCCGCCGTCGGGGGTGAACCGCGGGCCGTCGTGGTGGAAGTCGCCGCTCGTCACCTGCCGCGGCGTGCCCCCGGCGGCGCTGACGACGAAGATGTGCCGGTGGCCGGCCGGGGTGTAGCCCGACCCGTCGCGCCGGTAGCTCAGCCGGGTCACGATGCGGGCCGGGGCGGTCCAGTCGGCGCCCTCCGGGGCTCTCGGCATGTCGATGTCCCAGGCAGGCTCGGGCGCGGGGGAGACCACCGCCCGGAACGCGAGCGAGCCGCTGTCGGGCGCCCACCGGATCTGCGACGGCGGGTTCTCCAACCGGGTAATCTGGCTCTCTGCGCCCTCGGCGTCCATCCAGCGCACGAACACCTGCGACCCCCGTGGCTCGCCGGACCGCGTGAAGGCGATGCGGGTGCCGTCGGGCGACCAGCGGGGGCCGGCGCCCTCGGTGAGGAAGCGGTTCCGCGATCCGTCGGCGCCGATGACCCACAGCTCGCTACGGACCCCGTCGGCCACCGGGTCGACGAAGCGCCGTTCGTAGACGACGGTCGCGCCGTGGGGCGAGATGCGGGGACTCGCGACCGTCTCCCACGAGAGGTAGTCGTCGAGCGCCAGATGGCGCCGCCCGTCGTCCTGGCCGAGGGCGCTCGCCGCGAGAAGGAGCACCAGCGGCACGCAGACGCCGAGCCGCCAACGGAGTCGCGCGGGCATCGTAGCGAGAAGAGTCATGGCCTTGCCTCCCGCGGCGCCCGCGATTCGCCAGGGCGCCGCACGGTGCGAGTCTACCCCCAACCGGGCGGACCGGGGCCTTCGTTGACCTCCATCGCGCCCCGGCGTATCGTCTGCGCGGGCTGCGCCGCACGCCGCGGCCGTCCGGGAAGTCGACATGGACGACGCCATCGTCATCGGCGTGGGCGGGATGGGCAGCGCCACCGTGTACCATCTCGCGCGGAGCGGGTGCCGGGTGCCGGGCCTGGAGCAGTACCGCATTCCCCACGCGTTCGGCTCGTCGCACGGGTCGACCCGCATGATCCGGCTCGCCTACTCCAAGGGCCCGGAGACCTGACGGGGGACGAACGACGACCGCCACGGAGACTGCCATGCCGGAATCCGCTCTGACCATCCGTGCGCTCACCGCGCGCGCCGTCGCGGCGCCGTTGGCGCGCCCGCTGCGCACCGCGTCGGGAGACATCCCGGTCTCGCCGCTCCTGCTGGTGGACGTCGCCTCGGAGGAGGGGCCGGTCGGCCGGGCCTACGTCTTCGGCTATACGACCCTCACGCTGCGCGCGCTGAAGGCGTTTCTCGAAGACCTGGAGGATCTCGTGCGAGGACGCCCGGCCGTTCCCGCGGTGCTCTACGACGAGCTGGCCGCGCGCTTCCGCCTGATGGGGCGCCAGGGGCTCGTCGGCATGGCGCTCTCCGGCCTGGACATGGCGCTATGGGACCTCCAGGCGCGCGCGCAGCGGCGGCCGGTGGTCGAGCTGCTCGGGGGGCAGGCCGGACCGGTGCCGGCCTACGACAGCTACGGCATCGTCGATCCCGCGGCCGACCGGGCCGCGCTCGAGCGGAGCCTCGAGCAGGGCTTCCGCGCCATCAAGATCAAGATCGGGGTCCGCGACCTGGCCTGGGACGTGGCGGCGGTCGCCGGGGTGCGCGAGATCGTCGGACCGGACGTGCGGCTGATGGTCGACTACAACCAGTCGTTGACCGCGCCCGAGGCCCTGCGCCGCATTCGCGCGCTGGCCCGCTTCGACCTCGAGTGGGTGGAGGAGCCGGTGCCGGCCGAGGACCTCGCCGGTCACGCCCGCGTCCGCGCGGCGTCCCCGGTGCCGATCCAGACCGGCGAGAACTGGTGGTTCGGGCACGACATGGCCCACGCCCTCGCGGCCGGCGCCTGCGACCTCTGCATGCCCGACATCATGAAGATGGGGGGAGTCACCGGCTGGCTGCGCGCCATGGGACAGGCCGAGGCGGCCGCCGTCCCCGTGTCCAGCCATCTCTTCATCGAGGCGAGCGCCCACGTCCTCCCGGTGACGCCGCTGGCCCACTACCTGGAGTACCTCGACCTCGCCGGCGCCGTCCTCGCCGACCCGCCGCGGGTGGTCGACGGCATGGTCACCGCGCGCGGCCCGGGCCTCGGCATGGACTGGGACGAAGCGGCGGTGGCCTGCTATCTGGTCTGAGTGTCCGCGAGTCGAAACGTGGCGCGTTGACGGATGCCGATCGTTGTGACACGTTGGTGGACTGACATGGAGCCGACAGGGACTCGCATTCCGGACCGCTCGTTTCGCGGGCGTGCCGTGCTTCCCGAGTTCGACTCGTTGCCATGCGTCCCCGGCGAAGCCGCGGCCCACGTCTCTGAAGACCGCAATCGCCTGATTGACCCTCCGGCCCTGCGGCGCCTTCCCGAAGCCGGTTCCGGCTCCCTCGCCGGTGCCGGAGGGCGATGAGCGATCTGGAACGCAACAAGCGCATCGTCCTGGCGTTCGTCGACGCCGTCAACGCGCAGGACTGGGAGGCGCTGGACCGCCTCGTGGCTCCGGAGTTCGTCCGGCACAGCGACGCGGCCGGCGAGCCGGGGGTGCGCAGCCGGGACGATCTCAAGTGGTTCCTGCGCAACGAGCACCTCACGTTCCCAGACGCGCGGGAGACGGTCGAGGACCTCGTCGCCGAGGGAGACCGGGTTGCCGCGCGCCATCTGCTCACGGGCACCCAGACCGGCCCGTTCGGGGACCATCCCCCGTCCGGCCGGCCGGTGCGGGTCCGCTATCTCGCCGTCTACCGCCTCGAGGCGGGACGCCTCGTCGAGGCGTGGGCAGAGTGGGACCACCTCGCGGTGCTCGCGCAGTTGGGCCTCACGCCCGGCGGGGCGCAGGTGGAGGCGAGCCTGCACGAGTTCCTCGACGACGGCTACGGCCCGGACGGAGACGCCGAGCTCGCCCGCCGGCTGGAGGCGGGGGGCGACCTCGCGGCGCGGGCCGGCGCTACGGCCGAGACGCCGCTCCACGTGGCGGCGCGGCGCCGCCGCCCCGAGGCGGTGCGGCGCCTGCTGGACCACGGCGCCGAGGTCGACGCGCGCACCGCGGGCGGGAAGACCGCCTACGCGCACGCCGCGCGCCGCGGCTTCTCCGAGCTGACGACTCTGCTGGCGGAGCGCGGGGCCGACACCGCGCTCGCCCCCGCCGACCGGCTGGCCGTCGCCGTCGCCGGCGGGAGGCTCGACGAGGCCGGGCGCCTGCTCGAGGCGCATCCCGGGTGCGCGCGCACCGGCAACCCGGAAGAGGACCGCCTGCTCGCCGACGTGGCCGGGCGAGCCGGCACCGCCCCCGTGGCCCTGCTCGTCGCCGCGGGCGCGGATCTCACGGCGACGGGCCTCGACGAGGGGACGCCGCTGCATCAGGCCGCGTGGTTCGGCCAGCCCGACAACGCCCGGCTGCTGCTGGAGGCCGGCGCGCCGCTCGACGTCTTCGATGCGTGCCACGACAGCTCGCCGCTCGGGTGGGCGGTCCACGGCGCGCGCTACTCGGGCGGCGCCCGGGACCGCAGCGACGCCTACGTCGAGGTCGTCCGCCTGCTGCTCGACGCCGGGGCCGGCCTGCACTATCCGGGCCGGCCGGACGACGACGCGTACCTGACTCGCCTGATGGCGAACGCGACCCAGGCGGTGCTGCCGCTCGTGGAGGACGCGGCATCGGCGTGGCGGCGAGGGCGCCGGCGCGTCTGATGGCGCACGCGGCCCCCGGGTTGTTGCCGCTGCTGGAGGACGCGGCGTCGGCGCGGCGGCGAATGCGCGGGTGCGCCTGATGGCGCCTGCGGCCCCCTGGCTGCTGCCGCTGCTGGAGGACGCGGCGTCGGCGCGGCGCCGAGTGCGCCGGCTCAACGGACGAGGAGAACGCGATGAACGCCGACCCGGCCGGTCTCCTGCGCCGCGAGGTCTCGACCCTCATGTTCGACCAGTACGGCACCATCGTCGACATGCAGGGCGGGCTGACGGAGATGGTGGCGCCGTTCCTGGCCGGCAAGGGCTGGCGCGGCGACCCCCACCGCTTCGTCACCTGGTGGCGGCGCACGCACTTCGAAGACTCGATGATCGATTCGCTGTGCGACCGCGGCCACGCGTCCTACCGCGAGATCGGCCACCGCGCGGTGTCGCAGGTCATGCGGCGCGCGGGCATCGACCACACGCCCGACGAGGTGCGCTGGCTCGTCGGCTGCATCGAGCGGCTGAAGCCCTTCCCCGATGCGATCGAGGCGCTCGAACGGCTGCGCGGACGCTACCGCCTCGCGATTCTCTCGAACGGCGACCGCGACATGCTCGAGGCCGCGAGGCCGCACATCGGGTTCCCCTTCGACGCGGTGATCTCGGTCGAGGAGGCCGGCTATTTCAAGCCCCACCGCGCCACCTATGCGACGGCCTGCGAGCGGCTCGGCGCCGACCCGCGGAGCGTGCTCTTCGTCGCCAATCACGCGTTCGACTGCATCGGCGCGAAGGCCGGCGGCATGCGCACCGCGTTCATCGATCGGCGCCGGCGTCCCTTCGGCGGCTCGCCGCACCAGCCGGACCTCGTCGTCGAGGACCTCGCGGCCCTGGCGCGGGCGATGTCTGGGTGAGGACGGTGCTCGCCATGCAGAGGCCAACTTCGCCCGGCGGCAACCCGTTTTTCTTGCGACGCGCCCGGCACGTGGCGAGGTAATCCCCGTCACCATGGCCGCCGCCGGCTCCTTCGCCCGCCGCCTGCTCGCCTGGTGGGACATCCACGGCCGCAAGGATCTGCCGTGGCAGCGGGAGCGCACGCCGTACCGGGTGTGGGTGGCCGAGATCATGCTGCAACAGACCCAGGTCGGCACCGCGGCGCCGTACTTCGAGCGGTTCACGGCCCGCTTCCCCGACGTCGACACCCTGGCGCGCGCCGACCTCGACGACGTGCTGCACCTGTGGAGCGGCCTCGGCTACTATGCGCGCGCGCGCAATCTGCACCGCGCCGCCGGCATCGTCGTCGGGGAGCACGGCGGGACGCTTCCCGACACGCCGGCGGAGCTCCAGGCGCTGCCGGGCATCGGCCGGTCCACCGCCGCCGCCATCGCCGCCCAGGCCCACGGCCGCCGCGCGCCCATCCTGGACGGCAACGTCAAGCGTGTGCTGGCGCGCCGGCACCGGGTCCCCGGCCCGGTGTCGGCGTCGGCGACCCTCGACGCACTCTGGCGCCTCGCGGAGCTGCACACTCCCGGGGACCGCGCCGCGGACTATACGCAGGCGGTCATGGACCTGGGCGCCACGGTGTGCCGCCGCCGGCGGCCGCGCTGCGCCGACTGTCCGGTGCGCGCCGGCTGCCGGGCTTTCGCGGCGGGCGATCCCGAGCGCTATCCGGAGGCCGCGCCCCGCCGTCGCCGCCGTCTCGAGCGGCGCCGGTTCTTCGTGCTGGTCGATCCCGACGGCGCCTGTCTCGTGGAGCATCGGCCGCCCACCGGCATCTGGGGCGGCCTGTGGTCGCCGCCCGACCGCGACGCCCGCGAGACGGTGGACGGTTTCCTCGACGAGGCCGGCGTCGATGCCGGCCTCGTCGACGAGGTCCGCGCCGCCGACGTCTTCCGCCACGCGTTCACCCACTACGACCTCGACGTCGAGCCGGTCTACGTCCGCCTCAAGTCCCGGCCGGCCGCCGTCCGCGAGGACGCCGCACGCTGGATCGACCCGGAACATCACCGGCTGGGCCTCTCCACGGTCGCCGCGAGGCTCGTCGCCGCGACCGGCGGAGCGAGACGTTGACGCGCGTCGATGGTCCGGCGGCAGGCACCCGGCGCAGGGGCGCGTCCGCGTGTACCGACGCCGACGCTGCGGCGGCTGCCGGACAACCGTGTGCGAAGCGGGTAGACGGAACGTGTAGGGTGCCGACACTGTTGTGGCCCCCCGCCACTTGGCGTCCGGCGCGGGGCGAACGCCCGCGCTGGGGCGGACCGGCTCCGTTGATTCCCGCGCGACGCGTGCGGTAGCCTGAGGTGATGTCGGTTCTGCACCCGCGGTCCGGCCCGGCGGCCCTGGAGCTGCACATGTCTCCCGCCATCGAGATGAGCCGGGAGCAGTTCTTCCAGCTCTGCCAACTGAATCGCGATCTCCGGATGGAGCGCAACGCGGAAGGAAGCATCGCGGTGATGACGCCCGCCGGCGGGGAAACGGGGGCGCGGAACGGTCTCGTGGTCGCTGCCCTCTATCGCTGGGCCGAAGAGGATGGGACCGGCGTCGTCTTCGATTCCTCGACCGGCTTCGAGCTGCCCAACGGCGCGGTGCGGGCGCCCGATGCGGCCTGGGTCCCCCGCAACCGGCTTGCCCGGCTCTCTCCCAAGGCCAAGGAGCGCTTCCTGCCGCTTTGCCCCGACTTCGTCATCGAGCTGCTCTCGCCGTCCGACTCTCGTGCCGTCGCCCGGCGAAAGATGGAGGAGTACCGCGCCAACGGGGCCCGCCTGGGCTGGCTCATCGATCCCGCTCGGCGCCAAGTCGCCATCTACCGTGCCGACGGCAGCCTCGAACAGCTCACCGAACCGGACGTCGTCACCGGCGAAACGGTCCTGCCGGGGTTCTCGCTCGATCTTGCCGCCGTGTGGAAGCCGCCATTCTGAGACGGGTCCGCTGCGCCGTTCGTCTGGCGCCGCATGACCGACCGATGCGGTGCTCGCCCTTTCAGGACAGGTATCGGGGTGGACCTGACCACGAGCGTGCTCCTCTCGGAGGCGTTCCCGGTCGTTGATTGAGAACGGATGAAGGAGCCTGGGCGACGCGAAAAGGAGAGATGGTGCAGCGATGAAGAAGGTACTCAAGATCGCCGGGGTGGGGTGTCTCACCGTTCTGGTCGCGAGCGCGGTCCTGATTGCGATCAACTGGGACCGGATCAACCTCTTCGTCCGGAATCTCGGAGCGATGTTCGATGGCGTCGAAGAGGCCCAGAGGCTGAGCTCGGTCGACGCGCTGCTCGACTTCATCGACGCCAACCGCTCCCGTGTCTCGCTGGTTGCCTACCGTCTCGACGATCCCGATTCCGCGATCCTCCTGAACTCCGACGTTCCCCGGCCGCTCGCCTCCACCATCAAGATCCTGGTGCTGGCCGGCTACGCCGAGGGGGTGGACGAGGGCCGGTGGTCGCCCGACGAGCGGGTTCCGCTCGCCGAAGTTGAGGCCTTCTTCCTGCCCGGGACCGACGGCGGCGCCCACGACCGCGCGGTGGAGGCCTATCGGGAGCGGGGATCGCTCGACGCGTCCGGCGCCGTCTCCCTGCGGGACGTGGTCTGGGCGATGATGACGGTGAGCGACAACGCCGCCACCGATTACCTGCTGCACCGACTGGGACGCGACCGGGCGGAGGCGCTTCCGGACCGGCTCGGCCTCGCCGGCTCCGATGCCCCGCTGCCCTTCAGCGGGGCCATGCTGAGCTGGGCCGACGCCGTCGACGAACCGCTGGCGGACGCCGCATGGGCGCTGGCGGAGCGCCTGCGCGGCGATCCGGAGTTCCGGGCGGCCCGACAGGAGAACCCGGTGGTGGGCGAGCTCACGCTTCGAGAGCAGGCCCGCTTCAGCGCAGAACGCTCTCCCAGGGGCACCGCACGGGACTACGCGAGTCTGATGGACCGTGTCGAGGGCGGCAACCTGGTTTCGGAAGCGGTGTCGGCCACGATGCGCGAGTTCCTCGAATGGCCGATGGAGAGTGAGCAGAACCGGCGCGAGTTCACGTCGTTCGGCACCAAGGGCGGCAGCCTGCCCGGCGTGTTGACCGAGGCCACCTACGCGGTGCCGCGAGATGCCGCGTCGGGCGGGGTCGCCGTCCTGTTGTTCGAGGAGTTGCCCCTCATGGTCTGGTTCACGCTGATCCAAGCGGAAGTGCGCCGGGATATTGCTGGCACGGAGGACGGCCGGGTGCGCGTGACGGTCGAGGCCAGCGTGCAGGCGCCGAGCATCCTGCACCAGGACCTTCGCCGGCGACTGCTCACGGACCCCGAGTTCTTCGAGAGTGTTCGGCAGCGTCTCGAGGCGCCGTCCGCGGTCGGGTAGCCCGGGGCGAGCCGGCTTCGACGGCATCGAGGGCGAGGGAAGCGTCGCGTGGACCTGACCGGGAGCGTGTCTCTATCGGACGACTACGTGCTCCTGCGGCAGTGGAGTCTCGCGGATCTCGACGCGTTGATCGAAATAGGGCTGGACCCGGGCATCTGGCGGCACACCGTGAGCTGCCTCGAGAGCCCGGCCGATGCCCGCGACTACATCGAAACGGCGCTCGACCAGCAGCGGGCAGGCCGGCTCCTGCCGTTCGCCGTGGTCGATCGCCAGGAGGGGGCAGTGGTCGGCGGGACCGCCCTCGGGAACGCCTCGGCGAGGGATCGGCGGATCGAGATCGGCTGGACCTGGCTCGCGGCGGGGTCGCAGGGGCGCGGGATCAACACGCGCGCGAAGTACCTCCTTCTCGAGCATTGCTTCGAGTCGCTGTCCGCGCACCGGGTGGAGTTCAAGACGGACGCGGCCAATCGTCGCGCGCGCGCCGCGCTGAGCAAGATCGGCGCGACACCGGAAGGGACGCTGCGTTCCCACACCCTGATGCACGATGGCCGCTATCGCGACACCATCTACTACAGCATCCTGGAGGACGAGTGGACCGGGGTCCGGAGGCGCCTGCAGTCGTTGATCGAGAGCGGTTGAAGAAACCCGGAGCGAGGAGGAGCAGGCCGCCACCAGCGTCATGCGGACGACGAATCCGTCGCGCGCTGATGTCGCCGAGACCTGCGCTATCCGTGTGCGGCCGCCACCGCCGCGGCCATCTCGCCCATCGAGAAGAACACGAAGTCCGTCGACGGCATGGGCTCGACGCGCTCCGTGGCGCCCCAGCTTCCGCCCTTCGACAGCCGCTGGCGGTCGATCCACGCGTTGGCGAGCCCGAACCGGTTCGCCGGCCCATGGTCGTGGTGGAGGCTCTGCGCGGTGTGCAGGACGTCCGCCCGCTCCAGTCCCAGGTCGGACTTGAGGTGGGCCAGCATGTACTCGAAGTTGGCGTCGGCCGGCTTGTACGACCCGATGTCCTCGGCCGTGTAGATGGCGTCGAACTCGACCCCGAGCTTCCGGTTGGAGGCGGCGATGCCGTCGCGGTGCACGTTGGACAGGATGACGAGCCGGCAGTGCCGCTTGAGGACGCGCAGCGCGTCGGCGGTGTCGGGGAACGCCGGCCAGTGGGGGACGGAGGCGCCGAAGGCCGCGTCGAGCCCGTCGTCCGTCCGCAGGTCGAGGCTCTCGGCGATGCGCCGGTGCACGCGGGCGAGCAGCTCGGGATAGCGCAGGCCGGGGGTGGCCTGCTCCTGCCGGGGTTCGCACTGGGCGAAGGCGCGGAGCCCGGCGTCGCGGGTGACCCCGGTACCGGGGTTGCGCATGATCACGGGCTGCAGCGCGTCCCAGATGCCGCACTCCCAGTCGATCAGGGTGCCGTAGCAGTCGAAGGTCAGGACGCGGTAGTCGGTCAGTGCGGGCATGCGGGCGTCCCTACTGGTCCTTGAAGTAGTCGTCCGTGTGGTCCAGCCAGTCCTGCCGGGGCGGGCTGAAGATGTCGACGTCGAGGGTCTCCTCCAGGGCCTCGGCCTTGTGCGGCACGTTGGACGGCAGGCGCAGCACCTCGCCTTCGCCGACGTCGAAGACCTGCGAGAGGTCGTCGCCCACCCAGAACCGGAGCTTGCCCTTCAGGATGTACGCGAGCTGCTCGTTGTGGTGCGAGTGCTCGGGGACCACGGCGCCCTTCTGCAGGTAGACGTGGGCCACCATCGTGCTCTCGCCGCTGACGATCCGGCGGTCGATGCGGTTGGTGACCCGCTCCTTGGGCATGTCGTTCCACGTAAACTTGGTGACGGTCATCGAGGCTGACATGGCCTACAGTGTACGTGACCGGGAGCCGGGGCGGCGATTCGGGCCGGCCCGCGGCCCGGGCGTGCGCTTCGGCCCAGAAGGATCGTCATGAAGATCTCCGAGGGTACTACTGTCACTCCGGTCTTCAGGACGGGCACGTGCTTCGATCGAGGAGGATCGTCATGAAGCTGACCCCCGAGGAGATCGAACGGTTCGACGGGCAGGGCTACCTGTTCTTCCCGTCGCGTTTCTCGGCCGAGGAGGCGGCAGTGTTGCGGGCCGCCGCCGACGAGGTCTACGCCCTCGACCGCGACGAGGTGTGGCGCGAGTCGAGCGGCGTCGCCCGCACCGCGTTCGCCGCCCACACCTACAACGAGGCGTTCCGGCGCCTCGGGCGCCACCCGCGCCTCGTCGAGCCGGTGATGCAGCTCGTCGACGGTCCCGTGTACATGCACCAGTACAAGGTGAACGCCAAGGCCGCGTTCGACGGCGAGGTGTGGCAGTGGCACCAGGACTTCGGCACGTGGCACCGCGACGACGAGATGCCCGAGCCGCGGGCCATGAACATCGCGGTGTTCCTGGACGAGGTGACCGCCGCCAACGGGCCGCTGCTGTTCCTGCCGGGGAGCCACCGCCAGGGGGTGTTCGAGGCCGGCCACGACCTCGAGACGACGAGCTACCCGCTGTGGACGCTCGACCGCGCGACGGTGACCCGGCTCGCCGAGCGGGGCGGCTGCGTGGCCCCGACGGGGCCGCCGGGCAGCATCATCGTCTTCGCCTCGACCCTCGTGCACGCGA
The DNA here is from genome assembly GCA_965207675.1 of Vicinamibacterales bacterium. Classification (GTDB taxonomy): domain Bacteria; phylum Acidobacteriota; class Vicinamibacteria; order Vicinamibacterales; family UBA8438; genus JAJEEA01. The sequence goes on along the minus strand of CBDBMY010000006.1, from coordinate 138,201 downwards.
GCCCGCCGAACATCAGCCCGTTCGGCCGCAGCATCGTCTACCTCTCGCTGTGCCACGTCGACAACCACATCCGCCGGTTCAAGCGCGCGGCGTGGATAGCGCACCGCGACTTCGCGCCCATCGAGCCGCTGGCCGACGACTGCCTGACCGAGCTGGCGCGCGCGGGGGCGGCGGCGGTCTGAGAGGGACGCGATGTATCTCTGGGACGAGTTGCGCGCGCGCGCCGCGGCCGGCCGGCCGGTGCGGGTCGGCCTGATCGGCGCCGGCAAGTTCGGCTCGATGTTCCTGAGCCAGATTCCGTCGACGGCCGGCCTCGAGGTGCGCGCGATCGCGGACCTCGACCCCGATCGCGCGCGCGCCGCGTGCCGAGCCGTCGGGTGGGACGGCACGCGCGTCGCGGCGACCCGGTTCACCGACGACGCGTTCGAGGCAATGCACGACGACGCCGTCGACGTCGTCGTCGAGGCGACCGGCGATCCCGCCGCTGGCATCGCGCACGCGCGCGCGTCGCGCGCGGCGGGAAGGCACGTGGTGATGGTCAACGTCGAGGCCGACGTGCTGGCGGGGCCGCTGTTGGCGGCGGAGGCGCGCTCGGCCGGCGTCGTCTACACGATGGCCTACGGCGACCAGCCCGCCCTGACCTGCGAGCTCGTGGAGTGGGCGCGCGCGTGCGGCTTCGACGTGGTGGCGGCGGGGAAGGGCACCAAGTACCTGCCGTCGTACCATGCCTCGACCCCGGACACGGTGTGGGACCACTACGGGCTCACGGCCGAGGAGGCGCGATCGGCGGGCATGAACAGCCGCATGTTCAACTCGTTCCTCGACGGGACGAAGTCGGCCATCGAGATGGCCGCCATCGCCAACGCCACCGGCCTCGCCCCCGCCCCCGACGGCCTGCGCTTCCCGCCCTGCGGCCGGGACGACCTCGCGCACGTGCTGCGGCCCGCCGAGGCCGGCGGCCAGCTCCACCACAAGGGGCAGGTCGAGGTGGTGTCGTCGCTCGAGCGCGACGGCCGGCCGGTGCCCGGCGACCTGCGCTGGGGCGTCTACGTCGTCGTCGAGGCGCCCAACGACTACACCGCGGGGTGCTTCCGGCAGTACGGCATGAACACCGACGCGACGGGCCGGTACTCGGCCATGTACAAGCCGTTCCACCTCATCGGGCTCGAGCTGAACATGTCGGTCCTCGCGGCCGGGTTGCTCGGGAAGCCGACGGGAGCCGCGCGCGACTTCGTCGGCGACATCGCGGCGACGGCGAAGCGCGACCTCGCGGCGGGGGAGACCCTCGACGGTGAGGGCGGGTTCACCGTCTACGGGAAGCTGCTGCCGGCGCGGACGTCGCTCGAGCGCGGGGCCCTGCCGATCGGCCTCGCGCACGGCGCGGCGCTGAAGCGGGCCGTCGGGGCGGGGGAGATCGTCGGTTGGGACGACGTGGAGATCGACCCTAACGGGATGGCCGTGAAGGCGCGGCGCGAGATGGAGGCGCGCTTCCCGAGTGGGCAGCGCGAGGGGTAGCCGTGGCGCTCCGACTCGGACTTGTACTCCACAAGCAGACTGGCGCCGAACAGCCGGTGCGTCTGCTCCCGAACGCGCGTCCCGTGTGAATCGCCGGTGTTGCCCGCATAAACGGGATGTTTCTCGGGGGCGGTCTCTCCGAATGAACAGGACGACCACGCGAGCGCGTGGGCTTCGTGACGGCACGATGTCCCGCACGCGAGCCAGAAAGCGTGGCCGAAGGCCGCCCGTCTGCGCCGCAGCCGGTCAGAAGTCGAATTGGCCGACAGCCCGCCGAGCGCCTGTCACTCGCGCGCGTCGAACGTGGCCGGCATGAGCGACCGGACCTGGATGCCCCAGTGGTCTCCCGCGCGGGTCACGATCCAGAGCGCGGGAACCGTCCAGTAGCGGGTGCCGTCGGGGTGCCAGCGGGTGAATGTCAGCTCGAAGTGCACCTTGTTCCGCGTGACGATGCTCGGCTCCAGCGCGTCGATGGTGCTCATGTGCCAGTTTTCGTCGCGGCGCATCCGGTCGAAGTTCGGGCGAGGGCCGTCGGCGGGCGACTCGGCCACCGAGAAGCCCCCGTTGGGGGTCATGAACAGGTGCGGGTGGTTCAGCGTGGCGACGGTGCCGTCGACGTCGCCGGCATTGAAGGCGGTGAAGAAGTCGAGCACGGCCCGGCGGGCCGCCGAGGCGGTCTCCGCCCGTTCGGCGGCGTCCATGTCCTCGGGCCCGGCCGCCGGGGTCCGAAGCTGCACGCCCCATCGGCCGTCCCGCCGGGTCACGACGTAGAACACCCGCGACGTGCGATAGGCGGCGCCGTCGGCCTGGTAGCGGCTGAAGCCGATCTCCGCGTGCACCTTGTCGGGTGAGGACCTGACCACGGCGAGCGAGTCGAAGTCGAACGAGCTGCGGCTCCATCCCTCGCGCGTCCGCATCTCGTCGAAGCCGGCCGAGAAGTCCTCCGGCCGCGCGGCGACGAGCAGCGCCCCGCCGCCCGGCACCGTCACGAACGGAAAGTGCATCGCCAGGCGCAGGTTGGCGTCGTCGGCGGTGTTCCACCGCGTGATGAAGTTCTCCAGGGCCGCCCGCGCGGCCGTCTCGGCCGCCGCGTCCCGCGCCTCGGCATCCCGGGTCTGGGACAGTCCGGGCGACCCCGCGGCCAGGATCCCCACGGCGAGAATCATGGAGGCGCCAAAACGATTGGTCATCATCGCTATTTGTCTCGTCGGAGCGTCTCGTCGATCACCGATGCGAGCGCCGCTGCATCCAGCCGGACCGCCCGGCTCTCCGGGGTTTCGCGCAGTCCACCGTTCTGGCCCGCCCATCGTCGCCTTCGGCTCCGCTTGGCGTCCAAACAACCCTGCAAGAGTCCGCGCCGTTCTACGGCGCAGACTCCTGGCCCGCCTATCGTCGCCTTCGGCTCCGCTTGGCGCCCAACCAACCGTGCAGGAGTCCGCGCCGTTCTATGGCGCAGACTCCTCGTGAGGTCGATTCGGGGAAGGAATTGGTGCGGTGACGCAGCGTCGGTCACTCCGTCACCACGAACGTGACGTCCTTGTAGGTCGCCAAGCCCCCGTCGTGGGCGATGCACCGCAGAACGTAGGTGCCGGGAGCGGTGAAGGTCGCCTGCACCATCCACTCGTTGTCCGGGGGTGGCTCGGGCGTTTCCCAGCCCGCGCCCCACGGGGAGTTCGAGTTCGCGCGCGTGTCCTCCCACACCTTCGTCTGCACGGGGTCGAAGGTCACCGGCACGGCTCCGCGGTAGACGAACCACGAGAGCCGGAGGCCCGTCGCGGCGATCGGCGTCAGGCTCGTGGGCCGGCCCGGGTCGACGGCGCGCATTCCTCGCCGCCTCGGCAGCTCGTCCTCGTCGTGCGCGACGGCGGTCAGGGTGACCGGCGTGTTCGCCTTCACGGTGCGGGTCGACTCGCCGTGCACCTCGAGCGTCGGGGCCACGTTCTTGAACAGCTCGCCCGAGACGCCGGCCCCGTTGTTCGCCATCCGGACGTTGGCGTCCATGTAGTAGTCGGGCTTCAACGTGCCGTAGGCCCGCTTCGTCTCGCCGTGGCTGGTGAGGGTCCAGACCAGCTCCTTGTCCCCGAAGTCGGCGGGGACCCGGATGCGGAAGAGGAACCGGTTTCGCCGCGGCAGGAACCACGTCGGCTGTCCCTGGTCGGGCCCGCCGGGCTCGATGTTGTTGTCGGGGCCGACGGGGATGTGCAGCTCTTCCTCCCAGTTCCGGTTCATCGTCCCGAACACCAGGTTGAACGAGCCGTCCGGGTTCTGCTCCCAGCCCTCGTAGGCCGGCACCACCTCCTGGCCGAAGTCGTAGGCGCGCCGCGAGCCCTGCGCGCCCGCGTCCCCTGCGGCGAGGCCGACGAGCAACCCGGCGAGCAGGACGGCGATGGCCGGAGAGACGGTCCGGGTTGCCGCCGACCGGGTCCCAGAGACGGGTCGCCCGGCGAGGGCCGGGCGGCTCCTGCCGCGGCCCGCCACGGCCCTCACCGTCCTGCCTGCGCGTTCCGGGCCGACCCCGGCGCCGCCGTTCTGGTCAGTCCTCATTGTCCGCCCCCGGCGTTGCGGTCCGGCACCCGCGCCGGAGGACCCCGTCGCGGCTCTCACTGTCCGCCTCCGGCGGTCTCGGCCGGCGCCTCCACCACCGTTCCGCAGAGCGGACAGCCGAGGACCACCTCGCCGTCGGCGAGGCCGAGGACCTCGCGCCGCTTCGCCATCTCCGCCGCGAACTCTTCGTCGGTCAGGTAGACCCCGCGCATCAGGTTGATGAACATCTGGTCGACCGAGCGGTGTCCGCCGCCCGACCAGTTGCGCGGATCGGGCACGTTGGGGTTCGACGGCGAGTTGTTGAAGTAGCCGGTCATCCGGAGGATGGTGCCCTTCGGCAGCAGCGGCGCCGCGTCGTCGGCGTAGTTGTAGACCCGCACCCAGCTGTGGTCGTAGCCGGCGCAGTTCAGGGTCTGGACGTTGTGGCCCCAGATGGCGTCGAGGCACATCCGCACCCCGGGCGCGTGCATGTGGGGCTCGAAGATGGTGATCAGCGTGTTCTCCGGCAGGGTGAAGTACGCCTCCTCCTGCTGGTCGGGGTCCATCGCCTCGATGTCGAGGTCGACCCCGTTGCCGAACGACATCCGCACCCACTTCCGGGTCGGCTCGTAGCCGCGGGGATGGAACTTGAACCCGACGTCGAGGTGGGCTCGCGTGTCCGCCCCGTTCGCGTGCAGGTGCATCGAGTTGAACTGGAGCTTCGACCCCGCCTTCATGATCTTGCCCGCCTCGGGGTCGAAGACGTCGGCGTTCCGCCCGACCTCGTGGGTGGGCCAGCGGCGCTGCGCGGCCAGCGGATCGTCCTCGTTCTCGTCGGGGTCCGGATCGGTGACGCCGAGGGTGGCGTGGTGCACCACGAAGAGGCCGCCCACGGTGTTGCGCGTTTCACCGACGCTCGACTCGGTGATCTCCTTGTACTCCATCGCCGCGACGTAGCGGTCCTCGGTCAGCCCCGTCGGCACCTCGCCGATCGTGCCCCACCAGTCGGGGGCGTCGCCCGCGACGTCGAAGCTCGGCGACGACACGATCAGGTCGGGCTGCCCGATCTCCCACTGGTCGACGTCGATGAACGGGACCGGCGGGGGCAGGTCGGCCGGATTGCCCCGCGGGGCGCCGTTGTCGGCCCACCTCGCGATCAGGGCGACCTCGTGGTCACTGAGCGACGGGTCGTCCTTGAACCGCTGGATGCCGATGTTCTTCTCGATGTACCACGGGGGCATCACCCCCGGCTGGTCGCGCAGCCCCGTGCGGAGCTTGATGGCGCGGGCCCAGGGCCGCACCTCCTCGTAGTCGATCAGCGACATCGGGGCCAGCGAGTTGGGCTGATGGCACTTCTGACAGCTCCGCTGGAGGATGGGGGCGATGTCGCGGGTAAAGGTGACCTCGTCGGTCGCCGCGGCTTGCGCGGCCGCCGGGGCCGGCATCGCGGCGAGGGCCGCGACCGCCGTGGTGAGCACGATCTGCCAGGGAAATGTCCGCCGCCGGTTTCGCGTGGTCGTCATCCGGGGCCTCCTCGGTGCGAGCGCGGTTTCCGGCCGGGCCGGAAGTCCATTCTAGGAGCCTGGGCGGCAAACCGCAACGGGTGCGGCGGGCGGGGCGCCCCCTCGGCGTCGCGGACGATCCACCTCGCCGACGCCTCAGCCGCCCGGCCCGTTGTCGCCCCGGACGCGGGCCAGCAGGTCCGACGCTGTTGCGCACTCGATGATCCAGTCGCCGACCCGCGCAAGGCGGTCCGCGTCGGTGACGCCGGCCAGGGCGACGGCCAGCTCCTCGGCCGCCCTCGCATCGAACTTCCGGGCCGCCAGACGGCAGAGCAGCGCCCGCTCTGCGTGGCGGACCTGCTCGATGCCTTGGGCGCGGCCCTGCTCGATGCCTTGGGCGCGGCCCTGCTCGAGCCATTCACGCGTCCATTCCCGCACCGTCTCTTCCAGCATCGTCTGCGTCTCCTGCAACTGCGCCAACGGGTTCTCCCCGTCCGCCGGCAGCCGACCCGCATGCCGCAGCCCCTGGTGCAGCCACGTCTGGAACGCCTCCGCCAAAGCGTCGTCCTTCTGCTGCCGCAGAAGGTCGGACAGCACCTTCAGCGCCTCGCGCAGGCCCACCGCGTCGCGCGTCTTCTCCAGACCGATGAGTGCAGAAACCAGGTTGCCGGCCGGCAGGTCCGCATCCGCCGCGCGCGCCAGGTCCAGAACATAGTATCGCTGCGACGGCTGGTACGGCGCCAGCACGTCGTTCCCCGCCGCCAGCAGCTCCGTCACCTCGACCGGCGCCGTCCACCGCCGGCGGCCGTTGTAGAGGACGACGGGTAGCACCGGCGGCAGGGCCCCGTGTTGCCGGAGCACGCCTTGGGCGACCAGCCCCCGGTAGAGCAGCGCGGTGTACTCCAGGATGCGCACGGCCATCGCCGGTTCGACGGTGGCCTGGAACTCGAGGAGCAGGACCAGATAGAGCCAGCGGTCGTCGCGGAAGCGGACGCGCCAGATGAGGTCGCCGTGGCGCTGCTGGAGCTCCCGGCCGACGAAGCTGGCAGGCAGGGGGGCCAGCGACTCGAAGTCGAGGGCGCCGCTCCAGCTTCGGGCGGCGAAGCCGTCGAGCAGGTCGCGGACCATGCGCGGGCGCGAGAACAACAGCTTGTAGGCGGGGTCGTGCATTCGCGCTCCTGGTGACGTCCCGAATCCACGCCCGCGGCGTGCGGCGCGTGCGGCGTGCTCGGCGGGTTGCGAGGGTGACCCGGGGCCGGCAGGCCGTGGACGAGGTGCCTCAAGGAGCAAGAACGGGGCCAAACGCGGAACGGCCCGAGTTGCAGGGGAACGGGGTCGGTGGCTGGCGCCGACGGGTGCAGGAATCGCGACATTGGGGCGGCGCAGAGGTGGCGCTGACGTCACCGCTTCGCGCTCATCTACTGGGGATGCCGCTTGCCTGCACGGATGTGATAACGTGCCTGCATAGAGCATGCAGTACACGATTCGAGCCGTTCCCGACGATATCGACCGCGCGCTTCGGCGACGGGCCAGGCGTGAGTCGAAGAGTCTCAACGCGGTCGTCATCGACGCGCTGGCCCGCGGGCTGGCCCTCGACGCCGCCGCCCGGCACACGGACCTCGACCACCTGGCCGGCACGTGGCAGGAAGACCCGGAATTCGACCGCGCCGTCGCCGAATTCGAGCGCATCGACGACGAGTCGTGGCAATGACCGTCGCCCTCGACACGAACGCCTACAGCGACTTCATGCGAGCCCACCTGCTGCTCTGCACCGCCGACCGCCACTTCCGCCGGATTCCGCAGTTGGTCGTCTGCTGAGCGCGCGCAAGGTCTTGTCGCCGGCGCGGGGGTTCCTGCCTGCGTCCGTCATTGCAGTTCCCGCGGTTCGTCGACGACGCTGTCGAGCTCTCGTTCAGTCAATCCCGCCGCGAGCAGATAGTGCCGCGTGCGCCGCACGAACTTCTCCGCGTGCTCCGCCGCCGAGTCGGCGTCCTGCTCGGTGAACCTGATGGTCGTCGAGGTCCCGTAGTCCGCCAGTTGCCTCTGCCTGGCGCTGGGGTGCAGCATCCTGCCCCATTCTCGTTCGATTCCGCCTCTCTTCACGACGTGTTCGCCGAACTGCTTCCGTACCGCCTCGTGGCTCGACGTGCTCACGTCGTGGACGAGCAGTGCGGCCCTGGCCGCGTGCATGATGGCGTAGTAGGCCCGAGAGATCGTGCCCTTGACGCGCCCCTGCTCCCTCATCACCCGCGTATCGATCAGCGCATCGGCCGCGCTTCCCCATTCGGCTAGCACCGCTGCCTTGTTCATCGGGCGCTCCTCGGCGGCCTGCCCTCCGGTCCGCGTCGCCGGTGAACCCGCCCGCTGGCGGTCCGGCCTGCCGTGTGTCTTGCGTGCCCGTCCTCTCTCCACCGGGTTGATCGGCGATCCGACCGGCTCCTCGATCGAGCCGGAGAGCACCGAGACCGCGTCCCGTTCCACATTCCGCTGGAACGGCAGTCTCAGCTCCTTCATGCGCCCCCACTCGTCTTCGGTCAGTGCGATCGCGGACGGTGCGGCGTTCGCCGTCACCGCGAGGTCGTCGGCCATGTCGGTCAGCCGGTTCTTCACGTGATCGTGACCCTTCTTCACGATCACGAGCATGTCGATGTCGCTGTCCTCGTGGGCGTCCCCCCGCGCCTTCGAGCCGTAGATCAGGAGATCCCGCACCGCGTCCGGGCATTCCTTCCGGATGGCTTCCCGGTATCGGTCGAGCCACGTTCTCTCGTCCGGCAGCAGCGTGAGCATGCTCTCGATCCCGGCCCCAATCGTCGCCGAACGCGACCGCAGGGTCGCGCTGCGGCGTCCGCTTGGCCGCCCAACCAATCCTACAGGAGTCCGCGCCGTCCACGGCGCAGACTCCTGGCCCGTTCCCGCCGCGTCGAGCGAACCGCCGGACGGATTATCATCGGGACGGCGTCTCGCGGAGTGAGGCGCGCGTGACCGGGCACCGTCGATGGCCTGGATCCGATCGGCGGAGGACGTCTCGGCTCGGGGTCGCGGAGTCGCGATCGACCACGGAGCGGCACCAGGGAGGGACCATGGGCACAACCAGGAGACGATCGAGTCTGGCCGGCGTCGTCGCGCTGGCGGGCGTCGTCGCGGCGCCGTTGCTCGGGCAGACCGTCCGCTCCCCGGGCTTCCAGCCGGGCACGGCGCCGGCCGCCGACGGACAGCGGGTCACGCAGGCGGACGTGGAGCGGTGGAAGCAGGAGCTGACGAACTGGGGGCGGTGGGGAGCCGAGGACGAGAGGGGCACCCTGAACCTCATCACGCCGGAGAAGCGCAGGCAGGCCGCCGCCCTCGTGCGCGAGGGCATCTCCGTCTCGCTCGCGCGAGACGCCGAGACCGAGGCGACCATCGACGGCCCGCGGCCCTATCAGGTCACCCCGCTCGGGATCACCGCGGACGAGATCCGGATCGCGTACCACGGGTTCATCCACACGCACCTCGACTTCCTGAACCACAACTTCATCGGCGAGGGCGTGACCTACAACAACTACCGGCCCGATCCCGCCGAGGTCGCGGCCCGCGGCGGCCACGCCCGGAACACCGTGCTCAACGCCAAGTCGGGCATCGTCACCCGGGGCGTGCTGATCGACATGGCGCGGTTCCGGGGCGTACCGTACCTGGAGCCCGGCACGTCGATCCACGTCGAGGACATCGAGGCGTGGGAGGCGGCGACGGGAGTGACCGTCTCCGCCGGCGACGTGGTGGTCATCCGCACCGGCCGCTGGGCCCGGCGCGCCGAGGTCGGCCCCTGGGACGTGGCCAACGCGGCGGCTGGCCTGCACGCTTCGGTCATTCCGTGGCTGAGGGAGCGGGACATCGCGATACTGGGCGGCGAGGCGGCCCAGGACATGGCCCCGGCCGACGCCGAACCGGGGGTGACGGCGGCGGACGACCTCGGTCCCCGTCCGCTCCACCGCTTCGCGCTCATCTACCTGGGGATGCCGCTGTTCGACAACCTGGACCTGGAGGCGGTGGGGGAGGTGGCCGCCTCGCTGAACCGCTACGAGTTCCTGCTGACGGCGGCGCCGCTGCCTACGCGCGGCACCGGGTCGCCGATCAACCCGATCGCCACGTTCTGACTCGTCGGTTCAACACGTCGCGACGGGGCGCGGCGCGAGATCGCCGCCCTCGCCGTCCAGCATGGCCTGTTGCTCTGCACCGCCGACCGCCACTTCCGCCGGATTCCGCAGTTGGTCGTCTGCTGAGCGCGCCGCCCCGGGGCTCAATGGGGTTAACACGGTGTTTCGAGAAACACCTTGTTTCGGCAATGCCGAAACGCTACAATTATCGGAATGCCGCCCCGGAAGAGAACCCCCTTGCCTGCAACCGACAAGCAGCCCCCGACCGGAATGCAGGTCGAGCGCCTAATCGAGCGGGTGCTGGCTGAACGAATCCCGGCCGGCTGGTCGTTCCTGGCCCGGCGGACCGAGTCACCCGCCCCGTACCGCGTAGACCTGCTCGCGGAGGTCTCGTCACCCACCGGCGAGAGCGCGGTCCTTGCCGTCGAGATCAGGCGAACGCTGGAACCACGCGATGTCTTCCGGGCAGTCGAGCAGATCTCGGCGATCACGGCCGCCGCGCTGCCGCCCGCCGTGCCCGTCGTGGCGGCCGCCTATCTCTCCCCCCGCGCCCGCGCCATGCTCCGCGACCGGCGGGTCGGCTACGTCGACATCACGGGCAACGTCCGCATCGAGGTGTCCACGCCGGGGCTGTTCATTTCCACCGACGGGGCCGACCGCGACCCCTGGCCAAGGGAGCACAAGCTCCGGTCCCTGCGGGGACGGGGCGCGGCCCGGGCCATGAGGGCCATCATCGATACCCGCCCTCCGTACGGCGTACGCGAGCTGGCTCAGTCGACCGGTGCGTCGGCGCCGACCCTGTCCCGCGTGCTGGACCTGCTCGAACGCGAGGCAGTAGTGACCCGCGTACGCGGCGCCGTCTCGACCGTCGACTGGCAGGGCGCTCTCCGCCGGTGGGCCGAGGACTACGACCAGACCGACTCCAATTCGCCGACGACGGTACTTGAGCCACGAGGCCTGCCGGCCCTCGAAGACAAGCTCCGCTCGACGGAGTTCGCGTACGCCGCCACCGGCGCACTGGCGGCTCAGCAATTCGATCCCATCGCACCCGCAAGGCTGGCGGCCATCTACGTCACCGACCCGAGCCAAGCCATCAAGCACCTGGATCTTCGCGAGACCGAGTCCGGCGCCAACGTGGTACTCCTGGATCCGTTCGATCTCGTGGTCTTCGATCGGACGGTCGAACGCGGTGGTCTTCGCTGCGTCGCCCCCAGCCAGCTCGCCGTCGACCTGCTGACGGGACCCGGCCGGGAACCCTCACAGGGCGGAGAAATGCTGGAGTGGATGGAGAGCAACGAGCATGTCTGGCGGTCTTGACCCCCTGTACGTTCGCGCCCGCGCAGCGCTGCTCGACGTCGCCGATGCGCTGACCGAACAGCTCGATGCCGTCGTGCTCGTTGGCGCTCAGGCCATCTATCTCCACACCGGCCACACCGACTTCGCTGTCGCGGAGTACACCACCGACGCCGATTTCTGCCTGGCCCCGGCCGTTCTGACTGACGTGCCTCTCCTGCGCGAACTATTCGAGGCACGAGGCTTCTCACCCGGAGGGCATCCCGGCGCGTGGTCGAGCCCGGATGGGATTCCCGTCGACCTCATGGTTCCCGAGGCTCTGGCCGGATCTGGTAGACGGGGAGCTCACCTCGGACCCCACGGCAAGAGAGCGGCGAGGAAAGCGAAGGGACTGGAAGGAGCACTCGTCGACCGAGAGCGCATGACGATCCCCTCGCTCGATCCCGGAGTAGAGCGATCCGTTGCGATGCTCGTTGCCGGGCCGACGGCACTGCTCGTGGCCAAGATCCACAAGATCGCTGAGCGCATCGGCGTCCCGGACCGACTCAGCGACAAGGACGCGCTGGATGTCCTGCGTCTTCTGCAGGCCACGGAGACCGCAACGCTCGCGACCGGCTTGACCCAACTTGCGGACGACGAGTTGAGCGCGGCGGTTACCACCGAAGCAGTCTCGCAGCTCGCACCGTTGTTCGGCAACCGGCAAGCCCCAGGCATCGGAATGGCGGCTCGTGCGGCGCGCACGAGCGCCGACGCAGACGTGGTTTCTGCCTCCTTCACGGCGCTCGTCGCCGATCTCCTTGCCGCAACCGCCCGTATGCCAATGGGGAACGAAACGCCATTCCCCTAGAGCGCCATCTGACTGTAAACCCGGGGTGCGGCTGTTCTGCAAGCGCCGTGTGGCATCGGGCCCACCGGGCATGGGGAAAACCGGTCTGAACAGCCTTGTAATCGGCAACGGAAGCCTACTTGGACGGTAGTGGGGCGGATGCGGAAACGGCAATACGTGCTCGCGCCTGCGCGCGGGCCAATCGGCGCGAGGAGCTCAACACCCGCCTCATCTTGAAAGAGTTTCGTGCCAAGCGCGCCGCGTACCGACTGCAGCGGGTTCGTGAGCCCCATCTCCCGACGGATGTCGCCCAATCGAATGCTAACCTCCTCGAGGCCCGAAGTGCGGGCCGGCGTTATGTGGTATTCGATGGTGTGCTGCCGAATGCTGTCAGCCGTTGTCATGGTGGATTCTGCCTCCTATCTATATCTTCACAGTTCGTCGCCGACGTAGCGTCGGTCGGTATGTACGTTCGTACACGGGAAGCCAGATGACTGAAGGGAAACCAGCGTATATGATATATGTCTTGCACAAGAAGGGACACACAAATCTAACATGGCCACGCCGGCCCCCGAGTCATCGTTGGGCCGCCCTTCGCGGGGCCGCGAGGGCGGGACCGTGAACCCGCTCGATGACCTCCTCGCCTTCGGACCGGCCTTGGGGATGTCCGCCTCGCGTCAAGTCGGGCATCGTCACCCGGGGCGTGCTGATCGACATGGCGCGGTTCCGGGGCGTACCGTACCTGGAGTCCGGCACGCCGATCCATATTGAGGACATCGAGGCTGGGAGCCGGCGACCGGGGTGACCGTCTCTGCCAGCGACGTGGTGGTCATCCGCACCGGCCGCTGGGCTCGGCGCGCCGAGGTCGGCCCCTGGGACGTGGCCAACGCGGCGGCCGGCCTGCACGCGTCGGTCATTCCGTGGCTCAGGGAGCGCGACATCGCGATACTGAGCGGAGAGGCGGCCCAGGACATGGCTCCGGGCATGGCCCCGGCCGACGCCGACCCGGCGGTGACGGCGGCGGACGACCTCGGTCCCGGCCCGCTCCACCGCTTCGCGCTCATCTACTTGGGGATGCCGCTGTTCGACAACCTCGATCTCGAGGCGGTGGGGGAGGTGGCCGCTTCGCTGGACCGTTACGAGTTCCTGCTGGCATCGCCTTGTGGCCGCGGTGGGTGATGGTGGGCTGGCGCGTGATCGCCCCGTGCCGGAAGTAGATGTGGCCGACCGTCTCCCGGTTCATCAGCTCGACGAAGCGATCGGGCAGCTGGCCGCCGCCGTTCCACCGCTCGTCGATGATCAGCCCGTCCCTGGCGTGCTGGTGGTTGAACTGCCGCACCAGCTCGGTCTGGCCGGGGACCGCGGTGTTCGGCACGTACACGTAGCCGATGCGGCCGCCCGAGGCCTCGTCGACGCGGCGGCGGTTCCGCTCGATCCAGTCGCGCATCCGGAGCGTCGCCTCGCTCCGCAACGTCGTCACGACGACCTCGCGGGCGCCGTCGACGGTCGGCCGGTCGTTCACGGTGAGGAGGACGGTCTCGCCCGCCAGCCCCTCGAAGGCCGAGTACGGGTCGCGGGCCGGGTCGAGGGGGTTGCCGTTGACGGCGAGCAGGTAGGCGCCTTCGTCGACGTCGACCCCGGGCTCGTCGAGCGGTGACCGGTCCTCGATGTCCCAGGGCGCGCCCCGGACGATGCGGGCGATGCGGTAGGCGCCGTTCTCGAGCGACCAGTCGACGCCGAGCAGGCCGACCCCGCGCCGGCGCGGCGCCTCGGTGTCGCCCCCGCCGACGTAGGTGTGCGACGCGTTGACCTCGCCGATGAGCTCGCCGATGAGGAAGTTGACGTCCCAGCGGGTGACGGCCTGGTCGAGCAGGCCGCCGTACTGCGCCCGCAGTCCGTTCCAGTCGAGGCCGTGCAGGTCGTCGTCGTAGAAGTAGTCCCGATAGGTGCGCCACACCTCGTCGAACATCTGCCGCCACTCGGCGGGCGGGTCGAGCGTCATCGTCAGCGCGTTGGTGGCCAGGCGGTTCTCCAGCGTCTGCCCCGGCGCGACGTCGACGATCGCCCACGAGCGCTGGTTCGACACGAGCAGCTTCCTGCCGTCGGCCGAGATCTCGTAGCTGTTGCCGTCGGGCAGGATGGTCTGCTCCTCCCGTTCCTCGAGGTCCCAGGCGACGATGGGGCTCGGCTGGTCGCCGGCGGCGGACGAGTGCCCCGCTTGCCTGCCTACCGGATTCCGTGGAGCCCGGGTGCGTTCACGTGCGCGTTCTGCGCTGTTTCCACCGCGTTGACGCGTCCCTCGAGCCGGTCGAACTTGCGGTTCAGCGCCCGCACGTCGTACGCCAGGAACAAGACCCCGACGGCTGTGAGCGTTCCGATTGCCGCTGTGAAGAGCTCGATGGGTGTCGCGTCCACGCCCGATTCCTCTATCTGATTCCGATTCTGCCGGTGTTTCTCTCTGCCCGCAACTCGGCTCTTGCGGAATCGTCGTCTCGTCGAGCTGTTCCGATGCCTCGCCCGACCCTGAGTCCGGCATTGGGCATCGGTTCAGCACGTCTCAGCGAGACGCAACGGCGAGATTCAAGCCGGTGGAAGCGCGCGCGGGGTCAGGGCGTCGACGGCCTTCGTCCAGCCGTCCATCGGCCCTCAAGCTTCGCCATTCGTTCGCGCAGATCGGCCATGTCGCGGTGCAGGCTGAAATGAGACGCGACAACCGTCGCGCCGACCGTCAGAACGGCAACCCCAACGCCGATGATGGCCCAGAACTCGGGGGTCATGGTTCAGGACTCGCCCCGTGTGACAGCGGGCACCACGCGCGCAAGGTCGTTGTCGATCACGCTCGGAGCTGCTCCGTGGCAGTGGCCGCGGCGAGCGCCAATGCCATTGGCGATTGCTGACATCTCGTTGCGAAGCGTAGCACAATCCGCGCGTCCGGCGGTGATCCTTCGTTAACGCCCTACCGGTCCCCGTTCCCGCCGTCGGAATCGGTGACGATCCGCCGCTCGTCGGCGGGCGGTGCGGGCAACGCCGGGGGATCCTCCCGGATGCGGCGCATGAGTTCCGCGACCGCGGCGTCGAGCTGCGGGTCGTTCCCCTTGGCCAGCTCGCCCGGGTGGTCGGTCACCGGGATGTCCGGCTCGACCCCGTGGCCCTCCGCGAACCACTGGCCGTCGTTGCGGTAGAGCCGCCCGGGCGGCGCGGTGTAGAAGCCGCCGTCGATGAGCTGGTGCCCCGAGGCGGGGCCGATGAGGCCGCCCCAGGTGCGCTCGCCGACGAGGACGCCGGCGTCCATCTCGCGGAAGAACCACGGGAACGCGTCGCCGCCCGAGCCGGCCTGGCCGTTGATGAGCATCGCCTTGTGGCCGCGGTGGGTGATGGTCGGCTGACGCGCGACCGCCCCGTGCCGGAAGTAGATGTGGCCGACCGTCTCCCGGTTCATCAGCTCGACGAAGCGATCGGGCAACTGGCCGCCGCCGTTCCACCGCTCGTCGATGATCAGCCCGTCCTTGGCGTGCTGGTGGTTGAACTGCCGCACCAGCTCGGTCTGGCCGGGGACCGCGGTGTTCGGCACGTACACGTAGCCGATGCGGCCGCCCGACGCCTCGTCGACGCGGAGGCGGTTCCGCTCGATCCAGTCGCGCATCCGGAGCGTCGCCTCGCTCGCCATCGTCGTCACGACGACCTCGCGGGCGCCGTCGACCGTCGGCCGGTCGTTCACGGTGAGGAGGACGGTCTCGCCCGCCAGCCCCTCGAAGGCCGAGTACGGGTCGCGCGCGGGGTCGAGGGGGTTCCCGTTGACGGCGAGCACGTAGTTCCCTTCGCCGACGTCGATGCCGGGCTCGTCGAGGGGAGACCGGTCCTCGATGTCCCAGGGCGCGCCCCGCACGATGCGGGCGATGCGGTAGGCGCCGTTCTCGAGCGACCAGTCGACCCCGAGCAGGCCGACCCCGCGGCGCTGGCGCGGCGCCTCGGTGTCGCCCCCGCCGACGTAGGTGTGCGACGCGTTGACCTCGCCGATGAGCTCGCCGATGAGGAAGTTGACGTCCCAGCGCGTGACCGCCTGGTCGAGCAGGCCGCCGTACTGCGCCCGCAGCCCGTGCCAGTCGAGGCCGTGCAGGTCGTCGTCGTAGAAGTAGTCCCGATAGGTGCGCCACACCTCGTCGAACATCTGCCGCCACTCGGCCGGCGGGTCGAGGGTCATCGTCAGCGCGTTGGTGGCGAGGCGGTCCTCCAGCGTCTGCCCCGGCGCGACGTCGACGATCGCCCACGAGCGCTGGTTCGACACGAGCAGCTTCCTGCCGTCGGCCGAGATCTCGTAGCTGTCTCCGTCGGGCAGGATGGTCTGCTCCTCCCGTTCCTCGAGGTCCCAGGCGACGATGGGGCTCGGCTGGTCGTCGGCGCCGCCGGCATGCGGCCGCCGATGGAAGACGACCTTGCCGTCGGCCGCCCGCAGGCGGCCGAAGTTGCCGGCCTCGACGGGCAGGAGCACGGCCCGGCTCTCGAAGCCGTCGACGTCGATGTCGAGCGGCGCCCCATCGGCATCGTCTCCGTCGTCCGACCCGGGTTCGGCCTCGTCCCCTTCCCCGGCCGCCTCTTCGTCGGGCCCGGCCCCGTCGTCGTCCTCCGACACGGGCTCCTCGTCGTTGCGGGGCGCGAGGGGCGACGGCACGTCGTCGCGCAGGGTCGCGGCCACGATGTTCGTGGCGTTCGGGTAGACCCAGGTGGCGTCGAGATCGGAGTAGACCGGACTGAGGGTCCGGTTCGAGTAGTAGTAGAGGTGCTTCCCGGCGGGGTCGAAGACCGGCCGGAAGTCGTTGTAGTAGCCGGAGGTCACCTGGAACCGCTCTCCGGCCTCGGTATCGAAGAGGAAGACGGCGCTGTTGGTGGTCTCGAGGCCCCGGGACCAGGCGATCCAGCGGCTGTCGTGCGACCAGCTCAGCTCGAAGCCGGCCAGCGCGTTGTGCAGCATGTGCAGCCCGCGGTCGACCTCGGTCAGCGCCTCGGTCTCGCGGTCGAAGACGTGGATGCGCTGGGTGTGGTCGATGAACGCGAGCCTGGTGCTGTCGGGGGCCCAGAACGGCCGGTAGCGGAACCCCGGTCCGAGCGCGGTCACGACCTGCGGCTCGCCGGTGCCGTCGGCCCGGTGCAGGGTCAGCTCGTACTCGCCCCCGCTGTCGCTCCACGAGGCGATCCACCGGCCGTCGGGCGACCACGCGGGGAACCGGTCCGCCGCGCCCGACGAGTGGGTCAGGTTGCGGACGGCGCCGTGCCGGGCGGGGACCGTGAAGATCTCGCCCCGCGCCTCGAACACCGCGCGCTGCCCGGTGGGCGAGATTCCCGCCGAGGTGATGCGGTTCGCCACGTCGGCGGTGCGCGGCACCAGGGCGGCGAGATCGGTCACCACGTCGACCGCCACCTCCGAGACCCGCTCGGTGGCCAGCGCCATGCGGAAGAGCCGGCCCCCGGCTTGGAAGACCATGTCCGACGGTCCGATGGCGGGGAACGTGATGTCGAAGTCGGTGAAGGTGGTCACCTGCCGCTTCGAGCCGGTCGTCAGGTCGTGGGCCCAGATGTTGTACCGCTGGGTGGGCCCGCGGTCCGAGAGGAAGTACAGCGTCTCGCCGTGCCACATCGGCTGGGCGTCGTTGGCCGGGCTGTCGCTGACGTTCTCGGCGTCGAGCGTCTCGAGATCGAGGAGCCAGATCTCGGGCGCGGCCCCGCCCCGGTAGCGCTTCCACGTGCGGAACCCGCGGGTCTCCGGGGTGTAGGCGATGCGCCGCCCGTCGGGCGACAGCGTGCCGAACTCCCCGTAGGGCACGGCGAGCCGTTCGGGCTGACCGCCCTCGATCGCGACGCGGTAGATCTGCCGAAAGGCGGGCAGACCGCTCCGTCGGTTGGAGGCGAGGAGCACGCCCCGGCCGTCCGGCGTCCAGTCGAGGACCCGGTCGTCGCCCGGATGGTGCGTGACGCGGAACGGCGCGCCGCCCAGGGTCGGGACGACGTAGACGTCGTTGTTGCCGTTGTAGTTGCCGCTGAAGGCGATGTGCGCGCCGTCGGGCGAGAACCGCGGGAAGGACTCCTCCCCGGGCGGCGAGCTCAGCTTGCGGGCCGGGCCGCCCTCCTTGGCCACCACCCAGATGTCGCCGGCGTAGACGAAGGCGATCTGCGTCTCCGAGACGTCGGGATGGCGCAGCATCCGGGCGTCGATCTGGGCCCAGGTCGTAGTCGCACCCAGCGAAACGAGCAGCGTCAGCGTAGCGGTGATGTAGCGCATCTCTTCCCCCAGGGACGTTTGGACCCCGCGCCCCTCGTTTCGTTCCTGCTCCGTGCCCGATTGGACGTGCCGTCGACCGGCTTCGTTCATCGCCTGGCGCCGACGACCGGCCGGCGAGTCATCGCCCGAACGGTCGTCACCGCCTCTCGATCGGTGAGCATCGTCTCGTGGCTGCGCCCGCAACGCCTCGCGGCGGTGACGCACGACCTGGAGGAGGAACGCCGGCGGCGGGCAACCGTGGCCCGTGGGCCCTCGAAAGGGAGGTGACGCGCCGACGAGCGCGGAACCCACGCCGCGTCACGGAGGTCCGGACACCGGGGTGGTTCGGACGACGGGGCCGTGATTCGCAGCGGCTGGATTCAGCAGAAGGCGCTGCGACCGACGAGGCGGGCGGCGGCTGCCTGTGGCGGCAACGGGAAGTCGGTGGTGCACCGGACGGCGCGCATCGTGGGCGTGCGGTCCAGCGCGTCGGCCGCGATGGACGGGGCGCGCAGCCTGAGGTGGGCGAAGATCCGGCGCCGGCCCGGGAGCGGGCGGAGATTGCCGTCGGCGCCGTCGGCCGCCGCCGGGAGCACCTTCAGGCTCACCGCGCCGCGCACGTTGCCACCGACGGCGAGAATGCGGCCGCGCGACGGCTCGGCCTTGACGACGATGTCGCAGTGGGTCCGGGCGCCGACGCCCAGTTGGCGCCGCCGCTCGGCGATGGAACGGTAGGCGGGGCGGCGCGCGCTGCACAGCAGATCGCCCGGCACGACCGGCGCCTCGCCGACCTCGTAGGCGGCGAACGCCGCGCTTGGCGCACCGGCGCCGCGCGCGCGGATGGCTTGGTCGATGTAGACGTGATGGGCCACGGCGCGCCGGAAGAGCGACGCCTCGCCGAGGCCGGCCTCGCACATCACCCACGACACGAAGGCCGCCGACCACGGGTAGCGCCAGCGCGAGGCGACGCCGCGCGGCCCCTGCCAGGCGTCGTTCTGCTCGCCGATGATCCAGCCGCCCTGCGGCGTCACCGTCCAGTAGCCGGCGATCGAGCCGGCCACGCGGGCCGACTCGGCCCGGTCCGGACGCCGCCAGCGGCGCCGGCGCGGCTGGCCCGATCCGGAGTCGTCGACGATGGTCTGGTCCACGACGATGAACCCGAAGAACGCCCACTCCTGCACCGCGAGGTCTACGATGCGCCGCCGCACCTCGTCCATCGGCGCCGTGCGGCAGGACGTCCGGCGGATCTTCATGGTGCCGGGTTCGCCCGCGACGCGCGCCGACGGCGCCTCGGCGTCGAGGACGTCGGAGGGCAGGCGGTCGAACCCGGCCTGCTGCGCCCCGAGGGTCGCGGCGAACGCGACGGCGAGCACCGCGACGAGCGCCAGCCCGGCACCCGCGTGACGGGCAGACCCTCGACAAGCCACGGTGGACGCGACGGCGAGGGCCACCAGGAGCGGCTTCATCGGCATCGGATTCTCCGGTTCCATGGTGCGTCCGGCACAGAGACCGGCAATCCTATCATCGCGAGCAGCGCGTCGGCAGTGGTGGAGTGGCGCTGAACATCGGCTCGTTCCCAGACGGAGAACCTCCTCGCGCGGGCGGCATCATCGATCGACGAGCCAGCCGACGGTTCGGGCGAGCTCCCTCGGCCTGGAGCGCGTGTCGCGCGCAGGCATCACCGGCGGACGGGGCCGAAGTCCGGCGGCGGTCGGCGGTGCCTCGTCGCCGCCTCGTAGGCCGACGCGACGCGCAGGACGATCGGCTCGTCGCCGGGCCCCGCCCAGAACGAGATGCCGACCGGGAGCGCGGCGTCGAGCTCCGTGCGCCGGCTGCCGGTGACGTTGTCGTAACCGTTCCGGTCGTCGTTCAGCACGTACTCGGGGTCGTAGACGATTCGGTTGAAGCCGGCCGGCACCGTCATCTCCGGGATGCCGAGGTTGGCGCTCGTGGGAAACCGGCCGGTCGGGCGGTCGTCGACCGACGGCTCGCCCGCGTAGCCGATGCGCACCGGGGGCACCGTGATCGTCGGGTTGACGAGCACGTCGAGATCGTTCCGGTGCAGCACGTTGAGCAGGACGAGCCGCATGACCTCGCGCATCTTCACGCGCCGCGTGATGCCCGCCGACCGGATGTCGCGGGCGTTCTCCCAGTTGCGCATCGCCACCGCGCGCCGCTCGCTGAAGTACTTCGAGTTGGCGTTCAGGCTCGCCCAGTCGGTCACCGCGGCGTCCCCGCGGCGCAACAGGTACTGGGCGAGGTGGAAGCTGAAGCTCAGGGTCCGCGGCGAGCTGTTGATGCTGCGGAGGTTCAGGTCGGGCGACAACGGCGCGGTTCCTTCGGCGGCCCTCACGAGATAGTCGCGGCTGGTCACGTCGTGGCCGGGCACCGCGAACCGGTACTCGCCGCGGGCGTCCCTGGCCTGGATGAGCTCCGGCATGTGGACGGGCAGGATCTCGGCTATCGCGCGGTGGAAGTCGTACGCCATGTTCGGGATCGACGGGTCGTCCGGATACTCGGGATCGGACGACTCGACGATCTCCGCGCCGAGCTCGTCGCGCAGCACGCGCAGGATCTCGTCGTTGACGAGATCGCTCATCGCGGCGTCGTTGTCGCTGTGCTCGACCATGTACTCGCGCACGACGCCGATGCGCACGCCGGCGAGCGGCCGGGTGCCGGCGGTCTCGTCGTCGACGACGAAGCTCGCGTAGGGCGCCTCGGGAACCAGCGCGCGCGGCAGCGCGGCGTAGATGTCGCGCGGATCGTGGAAGCCGCGGTCGGGGTTGCGGAGCGCGTCGAGGACGCGGGCCGCGTCCTCGACGGTGCGGCAGTTGATGCCGCCCCGGTCGAGGTAGGGCTCGACGCCGGTCGCGCCGCCGTAGGGGACGAGCCCCTTGGTCGTCACGAGGCCGACGACGCCGTTGCGCCACGCCGGCTGCCGGCACGACCCGCCGGTCTCCTCGCAGATCGAGCAGGTGGCGAGGTTGGCGCCGACCGACACCGCCGACCCCGAGCTCGACCCGCCGGGCTCGCGCGCCGTGTCGTAGACGTTGCAGGACGGGCCGGCCCACGTGCTGCGGGCCACGCCCGCGCCGAACGTCCGCGAGCGGGCCACCGCGCCCCCCGGGTTCCCGCCGCCGGCGTTGTACTCCGAGAGGTTGGCCTTGGCGTAGACGATGGCGCCCTTGGCGCGCAGCTCGGCCACGACCGTGGAGTCGCGCGGCGCGGCGTCCATCGCATAGGCGGCGTCGGCCCCGCTTGTCGACCGCATGTCGGTGGTGTCGAAGACGTCCTTGAAGGAGATTGCCGCGCAGTACATCGGCATCCGTTCGAGGTCGGGGTTCCTGCCGTACAACGCGTCGAGCTCGGCCGCCCGCTCGAGCGCATCGGGCTGCCGCCGGAACGCCTCGCAGGCGGCGGGGCAGTGCGCGGGCAGCTCGCCGTCCGACGGGTGCGCGTCGCACCCGGCCTGGCACGTCACCGAGCGCTCGCCACGCAGGTTGAGCGTGCTAAGCGCGTTGAGCTGGCCCGCGTCGGCCATGCCGACGACCATGCCGTACTGCTGCTGGACGCTGGGGTCGGACCGCGTGGGCTCCATGCGGCCGAACTCGATCGGCAACCCGCGGTACTCGTCGAAGTCCGGCAGAATCTCGCGCACCGGCACGGTCGAGGAGGGGAACTCGATCGGCGCGCCCGCCCGCACGGCGCCCCGGCCCGGCGCGACCGGCGCCCCGTCCGCGGTGACCAGCCGCGTGCAGATGCCGTTGTACGCCCTCGCCCGCTCGACGTAGGCCTCGACCACCTGCACGCAGGTCGTCTCGCCCTGCCGGATCGCGCGCTGAATGTCGCCGATGGTGGCTTCTTCGATCTGGAAGGCGCCCTGCGCCGACGCGATGGTCCCACCCATCGCCCATGCGGTCACGAGAGCTACGCACGCAATGCCATGACTCGAGCCCGACAGCTTCGTCATCGTCTGCTCCTGGCTGACCTCATCGACCTGACAGCAATCATCATAGCGTCAGCGCCGCTTGACTCTCGATGGGCGGCGAACCATCGTAGAGACGGGATGAGAAACGAGTTCACGGCGGTGTTCGAGCGCGACGGCGGGTGGTACGTCGCGTACTGCCCGGAGATTCCCGGAGCCAACGGACAGGGTCGGACCAAGAGTGAAGCGCGGCGCAGCCTCCTGGACGCCATCGCGTTGATTCTGCAGGACCGTCGCGACGACGGCCTCCGGGGTGTCCCCGCCGGTGCGGAACGGGAGACGGTGGTCCTCGAGTGAAGCGCAGCCGGCTGCTGCGGCACTTGCGCAAGCACGGTTGCCACCTGAAGCGCGAAGGCTCGGCCCATTCGTTGTGGACGAATCCGAGGACCGGCGTCGTCGAAGCGATTCCCCGCCACGTCGAGATTCCGGACCTGCTGGCCCGGAAGATCTGCCGTCGGCTCTCGGTGTCCGATTCCTGAACGGCCGTCGCCGGACCGCAGCCGCTCAGAAGCGGAACTGCCGGGTGACCTTCACCACGAAGGCGCGGTTCTCGAGCATCGGGAAGCCGCGGTCGAGCCACGTGTTCCGCTGGTCGTTGTACACCACGAACAGCTCGCTGCCCGGCTGGTACTCCCAGCGCAGGCGCACGTTGGTGCTCAGCACGTTGTCGACCGAGTTGTGCTGCAGCAGGGCGCTCGCGAACATGCGCGGCGTGAAGGTGTAGGTGAGCCGCGTCGTGGTCACCCGGGCCGTGAACGCCCCCTGCGGCAGGGTGATGCGGTTGAGCGAGACGCTCGGCTCGACCGCGAACTGGCGCGTGACCTCGATGCGGCCCCGCGAGTAGCCGACGGCGGTGATGTCGCCGTCGAAGAACTCGCCGTGCTGGACCCACAGGTTGCCGGTCACCCGGCGCTGCGGCCCCATGCGGTACGACACCTGGAAGTCGGTGAACTCGTAGCCGCCGACGGGCAGGGTCACCGCGTCGGCGAGCTCGAACGGCTCGGTCAGCAGCTCGTAGTCCTGCAGGATGTCCGCGCTCAGGCTGTCGCTGTTCTCGAACGAGGTCTGGAAGCGCCCCGAGAGGATGCGGCTCTCGATCTGTCCGGCCCCGTTCGTGATGTAGTCGAGGTTGCCGGCCCACGTGAACTGCCGCACCGCCTCGATGCCCGCGGGCCGCGGGCTGTACTGCGCGTGGACGTAGCTGCGCCGGAAGTCGTGCCGGCGCATGAAGCCGATCTCGGGGTTGAAGTTCCCGCCGACCTGCAGGTGGTCGACGAGCAGCCCGTAGAGGTCGCCCTCGTAGGAGAACGCGGCCTGGTAGCTCTCGTCGTCGCCCTCGAGGCCCGGCGTCCTGGTTTGGGCGTAGTAGCCGTAGAGGTTGACGTTGTCGTAGAACGAGAACGACCCGTCGAGGCCGTAGGCCTGGTTCGCCCCGTCGCCGTTCAGCGAGACCGACCGGTTGGTGAGCATCGCGCCGACGCGGCTGCGGCGGAGGATGTCGCGCTTGATGCGGAGCACGCTGAAGTTGGTGCCGGCGGCGCCGGCGGGCGACGCGGCGCCCCCGGTCGACACGTCGTCGGTCTGGATGTTGATGGCCCCGACGCTGAAGTCGCCCACCTTGCCGGTCAGGCGCCCGCCGCCCAGGATCGGCACCGTCCGCCCTGACGCGTCGAGGCCGATGCGCCGGCTGAAGAAGAGGGTCGGCGCGTCCCCGGGCGGGAACACCCCCGGCGCCGCGTTGAGGCTGCCCCGCGCGGACCCGCCGAAGCCCCCGAAGCCGGCCACCCGCGCGAAGTCGAAGATGCCCTGGCTCTCCAGGAAGAACTCGCGCTTCTCGGGGAAGAACAGGCTGAACCGGGTCAGGTTGATCTGCTGCTCGTCCACCTCGACCTGCGCGAAGTCGGTGTTCAGGGTGAAGTCGGCGGTCAGGTTCTCGGTCAGCCCGTACTTGAGGTCGACGCCGGTGGTGCCGTCGACGTCGTTCGAGATCGGCGGCGCGACGGTCCGGTCGGTGTTGAGCGAGCCGATCGAGTAGGGCTTGATCTCGAACGTCCGGCTGTCCTCGGGCACCTCCAGGCCGACCAGGGTGCCGGCCACCGACAGGCGGAACTGCCCCGGGCCGGCCGAGATCGGCACCGCCGTGAGGTACGCCTCCTCGTAGTTCGACCGGATGTCGCGGCCGATCTGGATGCCCCACACCTGGTTCGCCCCCGGCCGGAAGCGGAGCGACTGGAAGGGGACCTCCATCTCCACCGTCCAGCCGCCGTCGAAGCGGCCGGTGCGCACGTCCCAGACGGGGTTCCAGTCGGGGTTGGGGTTGCCCTCGTCGGTGATCTGCTGGTCGCTGAACCCCCCGATGGGGTTGACCCGGAACGAGAAGCCGTTGCGGCGGTCGTAGAAGGTGTCGAAGACGACGATGTACCCGTCGTTGTTGATGAGCTGGAACGAGTCGCGCTGCATCTCGTTGGCGACCCACGCCGACTCGGGCACCGACTCGTACACGCGGGCCCCCACGTAGATCGACTCGTCGTCGAAGAAGATCCAGTTCTCGGTCGCCTCCGTGGCCGGGGCCCCCTCGTCGGGGGCCTGCTGGATGAAGCCGCCGAACGACTCGACGGCGGCGTACATCGGCTCGTCGAGCACGCCGTCGAGCCGCCAGGGGCCCTCGAGGCGCACGGCGCGCACCGTCGCCCCCCCGGCCGCGTCGCGGGAGATGGTGGCCGGCGGCACCGGTGCGGGCGGGCCGTCGATGGCCCCGGTCTGCGGGGCGAGCGCCTGCTGCTGGGCGGCCGCCGCCCGGGGCGTCAGCGCGAGAGTCAGAGCGCACGACACGAGCACGGCGGCAAGCCGCACCGTCCACCGGGCGCTCATCGTGCCGACGGCTCGACGACGCTGGCGGGCAGCGGGAAGATGTGGAGCGCCGTGCACCCGCGGCGGTAACGGGAGCCGGCGGGCCGGGCGTCCACCGCCCGTCCGCGTAACGAACAGCCGTGCCGGTTCATGATGCGTCCTCCTTCGACCGCAGACTCACCGATCGGGTAGCCTTCGACCGGGATCGGGCTCGGCCGTCCCGCTGCTCCACAATTCGGGCGAACGAAACCATCGGCCCCATGGGGGCCGCGGCAGAAGCCCGCTGCATTGTAGACGCCCCGGGGCCGCAATGCGCTTAGGTTCTCGCCGACGGCCCGCCGCGGGCGCCTACCGAGTCTCGCTCCCGGCGTTCCGCTCCAGGCAGGTTTCAGAGGGCGGCCCGTCGAGGTCGATACCCTCGACAGCCTGCTGCGCGCTTGCTTCCTCGAGTGCGTACAGGGGATCCAGCATGCGGGGGGTCGTCGTGGACGTGTGACCCGCGAAGCGCACCCGCCACTGCAGAGGGCCGTCGAAGCCGTCCGGCACGACCATCACGCAGGCGAATCGGTGCCGCCCCGGCCCGAACACGGTGGGCTGGTCGCGGTCGGCCGCGCCGGCGAGGAACGCGTTGTCGTCGCCGGCGACCGTCACGTCCACGTGGTTCAGGTTGTGGTAGCCGAAGGCCAGCGTGAGCGAGCCGTCGGCGTTCGCGATGAAGCCGTCGTAGATCAGGTAGACGGGGTGCCGGGGCTGGGCCCCGGCCGCGGTGGCGGCGACCGCGCCCGTCAGCGCGAGGACGGCGGTGGCCCGGCGCATGCGGCTACTCCTCGGCCTGCAGCTCGGCGTACTCCTCCTCCGAGATGTGGAAGTAGTCGAGCCAGCCGATGTTCATCTCGTCGATGGTCCGCTGGCCCCAGCCGACCGCCGCGTCCGGATCGGGGTTGACCCGGTTGGCGGCCGAGTTGTCGTGGTACGCGGTGACGTGCATGACGGTGCCGGCCGGCAACGTCAGCGGCGTCTCGTACACATACGTCGGCTGCCAGTCCCAGGCGAAGCGGTCCACGTCGCTCAGAATCTCGGGGCGGCTGCTGCCGGGCCGTATCGCCTCCAGGGTCATCGCCTTGCCCCGGTAGTGCATGTGGGGCTGGAAGCTGATGATGCGGGTCGGTTCGGGCAGGGTGAAGTAGGCGTCGCTGCGTACGTTGGGCGCGCCCGGCGGAATGACGAGGTCGGCGGCGTTGGAGACCGCCCGCGTCCTCACCACGTACTCCGGCTCGTAGCCCGCCGGGTAGAGCTTGATGCCCACGCTGGTCCGGTCGGTGAAGCTCCGCTCGTCGTCCGGCAGGTAGTGGAGCTGCAGCCGGATCCGGTCGTCCTTGCGCAGCAGGCGCGCGTAGCCGTCCTCGAAGTAATCGCCGACGAAGTCGCCGCGCGCGCGGTTGGCCAGCAGCTGCCGCACCCCGCGCGGTCCGGTGTCGGCCGCCTCGTTCTCCGCGTCGCGCACCGCGTAGACGAGCACGTGGTGGACGACCCGCGATTCGCCCGGCATGACCTGGATCCACTTGATGTAGCGGTCCTCGGCGAGTCCGGTCGACATCTCGGGTTCCGGATAGGTCTCGATCGAGTTGGGCGGCACGACGACCGGCGGGCTGGTGATCACCAGGTCCGGCTCTTCTCCGTGGTACCAGGTGTCGACGGCCGGCCACTCGACCGGGGGCGGGGCGTCGGCGGGGTTCCCTCGGGGGGCGCCCCGGTCGACCCACCGGGCGATAGTGGCGATCTGCGCGTCGCTCAGCGACGGGTCGTCGCGGTACCGGCCCACCGTCCGGTCGGCGAACCACGGCGGCATGACCCGCTCCTCGACCCGCTGCCTGATCGACCGCGCCCACGGCCGGACCTCCTCGTAGGTCAGCAGCGACATCGGCGTGAACATGTCCGGCCGGTGGCAGACCTGGCAGGAGCCCTGCAGGATGGGAAGCACGTCGCGGGTGAAGGTGGGGTGCTCGGGCACGGACACGCCTTCGTTCGCGGCCGCGTGGAGCGGACTCGCCGCCACGAATGCCGACAGAACGGCGGCCCGGACATGGGCATTCGACAACGAGATGCTCATCGCTTCACTCCGTCACCATGAGTCCGACGTCACGCGCAATCTACCACGGGTCGCGCCTCCGGCGATCTGTGCCGGGTGGTGCCGTGCGGGTGCGGTGCCTTGCCGTGCGGCTCACCTTGCCCGTGGTGAGTTGCCCTCGGGAGCCACCGCGGCGCTTTGGCGACGGAGTGGCCCGCCGGGGTGGCCTGCCCGCCCGGGTTCCTGAGGGGCTGGTCGATCAGCGGCCAGCATGAGCATTGCACCTCGGCCGGCGGAACCGCCGCAACCGGTCGGAGTCTAATGAGCACGGAAGGAGCGTTGCGCCGTGTCTTGGGGGTTCGACCCGCTGGCGTGGACGGCCCATGCACGGCCCCGTCGCGGGAGATCAGGGCGTTCCCGCCGCCACCTGCTCGCGTCCGGACGCCCCTTCCCTCGGAGTTGGTCGATTTCAATCCTCGCCCGTCTCCGGGCGGCCGGAGCTGCGGGGTCGGAGGGGGCGTTGCCGGCGGCGCGTCGCCGCGGCCTCGAGAGAGACGACGCGACGCATGTCGTCGAGCTCGCAGGAGAGGTTCGGAAACACCGGCGGACGTGGTTGCCGGCGCTGGCGATGGCGCGTCCGTCGCACCTGGAACGGAGGATGTCGCGATGTTGAGTCGCAGCAAGAATCGGCGTGGGATGACAAGCCTCGCTCGCTTCGGGAGCCTGGGCGTGCTCTTGCCGGCGTCGGTCATCGTCGCCGGCCTGCAGTCGGGGCCGGCGGCGGCCCAGGACACCATGTACCGCGTCGACTACGTCAAGACGCGGACCCGTGGCGCGACGCTGCTGGAGCGGGAGGAGGGCACCCACACCTTCACCCCGACCGGGCACCGCCGGATGGACCGCGTGGTCGACGGCGAACGAACGACCACGGAGATTGTCGTCCCCGGGGCCGATGGTGGCGGCAGCCAGATCGTGATCGACTACGGCCTCGGGGTCGTACGCACCGGCCCGCTCAACGTCGTGACGGGTGCCGAGGCCTCCATACCGGCGCTGGCCGCGCTGCGGGCCCGCGCGCGGGTGGTGTCGATGACGCGGACGGTGATGCGGGACGGGGCGAGCGCGCCGCTGCGGTATGTCGGCGAGGAGGTCCGGGGCCCGTTGACCCTCCACCACTCCCGGGCGGAGTTTCCGACCGGCATCCTCGATCACTGGGACTACCGTTTCCCGAACTTCAATCCTGTCGTCGACCTCGGCCCCTGGCTGACGCTGGCGGAGTCGTGGTTGAGCACCGCCGAGGACGGCACGCCCGAGCTGGATGAAACGCGGATCGTGAACGTGACGGAGATGGCGTTCGACCCCGACGCCTTCACCTTCGATCCCTCGCTGGGCTTCCGGGTCGAGGACTTGTGGGACGTGCTCACGCGGTGAGCGGGGGCCGGCGGCCCGGCCCGGCCGAATCGACCCGTGCTCACGGGTGCCCGCGGGAGCGGAATGACGCAGGTTCCCGCCGGCCCCTGACGCCTGTTTCCGCTGGTCCTGTCGGGCGGACCCCAGGGCTCGTGGCCGGCTTCCCGAACGGCGACGGCGACCACGTCCTCTGATGCGCTAAGCCAGTAAGCTATTGATATGCAGTGAGTTGCCGGTCCCGTTTCGCGCCTACCCCCCGTTGCATCCCCCGTCTAGCGCCGGACCTCGGAGGATTGTGAACATCATCCGCAGACGAAGGGAGAACGGGACCCACGTGGGGCTCCCAGGGAGCCGAGCTCGTCTAGGCTAGACGATATGGAATGACCGGCTCGCTAGCGGACAGGCACCGTCCACCGACGGTCTCTCGGACCGGATTGCGCCTCGCGTTCACCGCGGGGGCGTCATGGTGGCTGCCGACCCTGGAATGGGGTCGGCCGTGGTACTCTCATGCTCTGGGGAGATATCAAAGCGGCGGCTGGTCACGGAGGCTTTCGGCGACACGGCACGTGAATTGCCCCAGCTCCCCCGGCCACCGGAAGTGACTGATCTGCAACAGGGTGATGCCCCCGCCTCCCCCCTGTGGTTGGACGGCTACCTCGTCGGAATCGAGGAGGACTGGCCGGAAGCGGATATCTATCGGCTGATTGTGTGCGGCCTGCCGCGCAACTTCCACGTTCTGCCCGCGGCCGAGCAACGTGCGGCGCTCGCCGGCCGGCCCCGGCTGACGCGGACGAAGTGGGACGCGCTCCTCGCGGCGACGGTGGAACACGTGGCCCGGCAGCATGGGCATGATGCGCCGGCCTGGGTGGACGAGCCGGAACGGTTCCTCGACAGCACGTGGGTTGTGTCCTCGTCGCCGTGGATACGGGCGAATGCGTTGATGTACTCTCCGGCCGCGTTCCTGCGGCACGGCGCGATACCGGACCCCCGGGATCTCGACGGCCGCGGGGGGGAACGCCATCAGTGGACCCCCTGGCCGAGCCTGTTCTGACGGCATGACTGACGAGCTGCTTGACCGCAAGCGAATCGTTGAGCTGTTCGATGAGCTGTCGAGGGAGCTGCGGTTCCAGGGCGCCCGGGCGCAGATCTACGTCATCGGCGGCGCGGCGATGAGCCTGGCGTTCGACCGTGAGCGGGCGACGCGGGACGTGGACGCACGGATCGACGCGGGGCACTACCGGTTGACGCAGGCGGTGCAGGCGGTCGGCCGACGGCACGGGCTAGCGGATTCGTGGCTCAACGAACAGGCGACGACGGCGATCCCGTGCACGCCGGACGGCCGTGCGCAGACGGTGTACGAGTCGGCGTACCTGACGGTCACCGGCGCGTCGGCCCGGCATCTGCTGGCGATGAAGCTGGCGGCGGGCCGTGGCAAGGACCAGGAGGATATCGGGGTGCTGTGCAAGCACCTCGGGCTCAAGGGTCCAGACGCGGCGATCCGGGTGTATCGAGAGTTGTTCCCCGGCGAGATGGTGAAGGCGTCGGTGCGTCGCGCGGCGGAGGCCGCGTTCCCGGAGCGGAGCGTCGAACGCGGGCGATAGGTCCGGCGCGGCATGTCGGATGGACGGCGCGGTCAGCCTTCCTGCAAGGTGCGCGCCGAGGAGAGCACGCTCTCGGTCCCCGACGGCCGCAGCGTCACCACGCTGGTCAACGCCACGCCGCGACGGCCTCAATGCGCCGTCGAGGCCGCCGCGTCGATGAACAGGTCGAGCACCTCCCGGACGACCCCGTTGTCGGCGCCGGTCAGGTTGATCAGGCCGACGACGACCACGCGCGTCTCCGGCTCCATCACCATCAGCGACGTTCCGCCGACCGAGCCGCCGGAGTGGGACAGCAGGCGTCGGCCGTCGTCGCGGGTCCGGATGAACCAGCCGAAGCCGTAGCCCACGCCTTCGCCGTCGCGCGTCCGTTGCTCGGTGAAGAGCAGATCCAGGGAGGACTTCGACAGGAACCCGTCGTCGAGATGTGCGTTGGCGAAGCGCAGCACGTCCTCCGTCGTCGACAGGAAGCCGCCGCCCGCCCACTTGTAGCTGTTGTTCACGAACGGGGCGTTCACCACCCGCCCCGCGTCGTCCCGCACGTAGTAGCGGGTCCGGCCGGGAACGATCGGGGTGACGAAGTCGGCGAGGGTGTCGCGCATGCCGAGGGGCCGGAAGACCGCGTCGCGCATGGTGTCGAGGAACGGCTTCTCCGCCGCCCCCTCGACCACCGCGCTGATCAGGTTGAAGCCGTGGCTCGTGTACGAGAACGCGGTGTCCGGCTCGTGCAGCAGCGGGTCGTCGGCGAAGATGGACAGCCCGTCGAGCACCGTCGCGTAGGGATCGCGGATGAAGTTCTCGTTCCCCCGGTAGTGGCGGATTCCGCCCAGGTGGCCGCCGAGCTGCCGCGTCGTGACCGGGTGCGCCTTTTCCGGAAACGACGGAACGTACGCCTGGACCGGGGCGTCGAGGTCGAGGCGGCCGTCCTCGACGAGGCTCGCCACCGCCGCCGCCGTCATCGACTTCGAGATGCTGCCGACGCGAAACTTCACCGACGGCGACATGGGGACCCGGTGCTCCAGGTCGGCGTGGCCGAAGCCCTCCGACCACACCGTCTCGCCGTCGACCGACACCGCGATGGCGATGCCCGGGTAGCCGCGCTCGGCGACGTCCGCGCGCACCAGTGCGCGCGCTTCTTCGACCACCTCGGCGTAGTGCAGCGGGGCCGGCGCCGCCGCGGGCGGCGCCGGCGGCTGGGCCTGGGCCAACGGCGCGTACAGGCAGGCGAGCACCACGGCGAGGGCGACGTGGCGACCCTGCTTCATGCCGGGGGCGGGAATCGTGATGGTCCAGCGGGCGGGGCCTCTCATCTTTGTCTCCTCGTCTCGGGCGCGCCGCTCGCCGCCAGCCCGCCAATCTTCCGGACGACCGGCCTGATCACCGTCACCCACACCGCGAGGGTGCCGGGCGCCGGCGCGAGCGCGCGGCTTCGTGAAGTTCGGGGCAAAGTCGTCCCCGCCACCTACCGCGATTCCGCCGCCGCCCGCTCCTCGGCCCGCGCGTGCGCATGGCCCCGCGATGTGCGGGTCGGAGGCATCGTTGTCATCTACCGCGAATCCGCCGCCGCCCGCTCGTCGGCCCGGGCGCCGGCCAGGATGCCCGCCATCGAGTAGTTGCCCTCGTGGCAGGCGTACTCGTAGAGGGGCTCGTCGGTCCGCTTCAGCTCGACCCGCGCCGTCCACGGGCGCGCCCACGTCGCCGGGTCCTCGATGGTGAACTCGTACTCGATGAGGTCGGGGGCGACCCGGGTGAAGCGCTCGACGAGCCGGGCGTCGGGGGTCGAGCCCCGGAGGCTGGTCAGGCGGTTGAAGTGCATGGTCTCGACGACGAGGGTGTCGCCCTCCCAGTGGCCCCGCGACTGCCCCGAGAACTGGCGGATGGGCTGCTCGGGGCGCGGGCGCCCGTCGAGCGGGACCACCCGCAGGGTGTGGGTCATCTCGATGACCATCGCCACGTGGTCCGGGGTCTGGAAGATGTGCACGTTGTTGTTGTAGGCGCTCGGGACCATGGGCAGGCCGGTGGTGAACATGCACCGGTCGTTCAGGCCGCGGTCCTCCCACGAGTCGGCGGGGTGCTCGCGCCGGTACGCGGCCCGCTCGGCCCGCCGCCGCTCGGCCTCGGCCGTGAAGGGCGGCATGCGCCCGTTCGGCGGGTCGACGATGAGCGACGTGCGCCGCGTGGTCTGCGTCGTCGTCCCGCGGTCCAGCCAGTAGTCGTTGTAGGCGCCCAGCGCGCCGTCCTCGCCGCGGTCGACGCTGGCCCCGGCCCGGGTCCGCCGGGGGGGACGAAGCAGCAGCTCGAGCTCGCGGTCGACGGTGGCCCGCTCGAGGCCCGCCGCCTCCTCATCGGTGAGAAACTCGCGATCCGCGTGCCGCTCCGGCCGCTGCAGCGGGGTGATGGAGCGGAAGTCCCAGATGCCCTGCAGCGAGGGCTCGCCCCACCCCGTCCGGAGCGATGCCGCCTCCTCCTCCGATTGCGCCGACGCCGGTCCCGGCGCCACCGCAAGCCCCACCGCCACGACCAGTACGGCAACGAGACGTCGGCTCATCTGAACCTCCCCTTTCGTGCCGCCGGCGTCCAGCCGGCCCTCCCCATGATGGACCCGGTGGCCTCCCCGTGCAAGCGGTGCCCCCGGTGCTGCCGGTCTCGCTCGATCGTGGGTCGGGCGCGATACCCCGGCGGGTGCGAACCCCGCCGTGACCCGGGGCGCGGGCGAATCGCCCGCGCGGCTCGGCTGCCGCGGCGCCCAGTCGAATACCCGGCCGGGCGCCGCGTAGATCCGGAAAGCGAAGGGAGCCTGATGATCCAGAGCGAAGAACGCAACGACGTCACCCCGGTGTGTCCGCACTGCAACGAGCCGCTGCGCACCATCCAGTACCGGTCCCTGTCCGGATTCCTCGGCAAGCGCTACGTGTACTTCTGCGCCGGCTGCCACAAGGTGCTCGGCGTCTCCCACCGAAAGGGCTTCTGGATGGGATAGGAGTCGGCTCCGTGGACCGGGGTGACTCCCGGAGGGCAGGTTCCGGCGCGCAGCGGAGCCGAAGGCGACGACCGCTCCGTGGACCGGAGCGGCCTGCTGGAGGCTGGTTGGCGCGCAGCGGAGGCCGCAGCGCGCCCTCGGGGTCGCGTTCGGCGACGATTCCCGGGGCAGGAGTCCGCTCGGTGGACCGGGGCGGACTGCTGGAGGGTCGGTCGGGCACCGGCGGAGGCCGCAGCGCTCCCTCGGGGTCGCGCTCGGCGACGACGCGCTAGTCCGCCGCGTCGTCGCCGCGGGCGTGGGCGAGCTCGCGCGCGCTCGGGTTGACCGAGGGCCGGAACGGGACCTCGCACACCCGCGCCCGGTCGGGCTTTCCCGGCCGGCTCGCGTACTCGTCGGGCAGCCACACCCGGAGCTCGGTGCCGACCGCCGACCGGCCGACCGGCACGTAGCCGAGGGCGATGTTGTACCCCAGCTCGGGCGAGTGCCAGGGCGAGGTCAGGTACCCGATGGGATCGCCGCCGCCGGCTTCAGTGACCAGCCAGAAGTCGGGCGCATAGTCGTCGATGGGCTTGCCGCCCAGGGTCATGCCCACCAGGACCATCCTGAACGGCGGCCGGCCCGCCTCGATCTCGGCCCGCATGCGCTCGAGGGCGGCCCGGCCGACGTAGTCGCCCGCCTTCCTGCGCGGCACCTGGTAGGCCAGGTTGCACTGGAACGGCGTCGTCTCGTGGTCCATGTCCTGCCCCCACGACAGGATGCCGGCCTGGATGCGGCGCTGATGGCCGGGGGCGATGACCGCGAGTTGATGGGCCCGGCCCGCCTCTAGGACCGCTCCCCACAGCGCCTCGGCGTGCCGGGTCGCTGCGCGCAGGTAGATCTCGTAGCCCTTCTCGCCCGAGAAGCCGGTTTGGGAGACGACCACCGGGCAGCCCGCGATCTCCGCTTCCAGAAGACCGTAGTAGGGGATGTTCCGTACCGCGTCGCCGACGAGGTCGACCATCAGGGCGAGCGACTTCGGCCCCTGTATCTGCACTGGGCACACGTCGATCTCGTCGATCGCCACGTCCCGGCGCAGCCCCACGTTGACGCCCTGCAGCCAGTACAGCAGATCGGAATCGGCGAGCGAGAACCAGAACTCGTCGCGCGAGAGGCGCAGCAGCACCGGGTCGTTCAGAATGCCGCCCCTCTCGTTGCAGAGGATGACGTAGCGTCCGCGCATCGGCTCGATGCGGGTCGCGTCGCGGGTGACGACGTAGTCGACGAAACGCTCCGCATCGGGCCCCGCGACCCGGATCTGCCGCTCGACCGCGACGTTCCACAGGGTGACGTGCCTCGTCAGGGCCTCGTGCTCGGCCGCGGTGCCGCCGTGCTCCGGCCGGACGTAGCCGCGGGGATGGTACACGCGGTTGTAGACGGTGGCCCGCCAGCAGCCCGCGGCGTGGGAGAGGTGCCAGTAGGGCGACTTGCGCACGCGCGTCGAGATGAGCAGCTCGGTGGGGGTTCGGCCGCTCTGGCGCAGGTTGATCGGCACCATGCGGTCGGACTGGTCGACGCTGCGCGGCTGACCGCCCATGGTTCCTCCATGACGTCGTTGCGGACCGGCGCCCGCGCTGTCCCGGCGGGGGCACGGCGCGAAGCGGGCGCGTCAGCCGCCGGGATGCCGTACCGGGCGGCGAGGGGATTCCGGTGTGGCCGATGTCCGCGGTTTTCCCGATACGAGCCACGCTCTCGTTGCCTGACTTCTTGCCAGAACTGACACCCTGCATGATCATGCAGGGTCGCGTCCCGGTCAACGGCCCGCCGGGGGCGTCCCGCGCGGCCCCGAGGCTCGACCGTCGCCCCGCCCGGCGGCCCGGGCGCGATCGGCGCCGGGAAGCGGGTGGAGCGACCGTCGACCCCGCGGGGCAGGGACAGTGGTGGGGGCCGGCCGCCAACGGCCCGATGCGCGCAACAGGAGGTCGACGATGAACGCATCCAGCAGCAACGCCCCGGGCGCGCCGGAGCCGCCGGCGCGGGCGAGCATCGCGGTGATCGGCGCGGGCATCGTCGGCAACTGCCTGGTCGGCCATCTCGCGGAGCTTGGCTGGCGCGACCTGCTGCTCATCGACAAGGGGCCGCTGCCCAATCCGGGGGGCTCCACCGGCCACGCGTCGAACTTCATCTTCCCGACCGATCACAACCGAGAGATCGCGATGCTGACCCTGGAGAGCCAGCGGCAGTACGCGGCCCTCGGCGTCAATACCACCTGCGGCGGCATCGAGGTGGCGCGCACCGAGGCGCGCATGGAGGAGCTGCGCCGGCGCATGACCTCGGCGCGCGTGTGGGGCATCGAGGCCGACCTGCTCTCGCCGGCCGAGGTGGTTGAGAGGGCGCCGTTCGTGAACGGCGACGTCATCCGGGGCGGCTTCTACATGCCGGGCGTGTCGGTGGTCGACTCGGTGAGGGCGGGCACGATCATGCGCGAGCGGGCGCAGGCGAAGGGCGCGCTCACGGTGCTGGCCGACACCGAGGTCGTCGGGCTCGAGGTGACCCGCCCGCCCTTCGGCCGCCCGCGCATCCGCGCCGTGGCGACCGACCGCGGGACCATCGCGGTCGAGCAGGTGGTCATCGCCTGCGGGGTCTGGAGCCCGCGGCTCGCGGCCATGGCCGGGGCCACGATTCCCCTCACCCCGGCCGTGCACCAGATGGCCGACCTCGGCCCCATCGACCTCCTGCACCGGACCGGCAACGAGATCGCCTATCCCATCGTGCGCGACATGGACACGTTCATGTACGAGCGGCAGAGCCACGACGCGATGGAGGTCGGCTCCTACGCGCATCGCCCCATCCTGGTGCATCCCGACGACATTCCGTCGCTGGCCGCGGCGGAGCGCTCGCCCACCGAGCTGCCGTTCACCGCCGGCGACTTCGCGCCCCAGCTCGAGTATGCGCGCGAGATCATGGGCGAGCTGCTCGCCGGGTCCGAGATGCGGTACGCGGTGAACGGCCTGCTGTCGCTGACCCCCGACACGCACCAGGTGCTGGGCGAGACCGCCGAGGTCGAGAAGCTGTGGTCGGCGGCGGCGGTCTGGGTGAAGGAGGGCCCGGGCACGGCGCGGCTCGTCGCGGAGTGGATCACCCACGGCTACCCGCGCCTCTGCGACCCGCACGGGTCCGACGTCACGCGCTTCTACCCGCACGAGCGGACGGTTCGGCACATCCGCCAGCGGTGCCGCGAGCACTTCAACAAGACCTACGGCATCGTCCACCCGCGCGAGCAGTGGGCGTCGGGGCGCGGCATGAGCCGGGCGCCGTTCCACGATCGCACCGCCGCCCTCGGCGCCGAGTTCTTCGAGGCGCGCGGCTGGGAACGGCCGCAGTGGTACGCGTCGAACGCCGACCTCGTCGAGCGCTACGGCGTCGCCGACCGCCCCCACGAGTGGGACCGCCGCTGGTGGTCGCCGATCATCGACGCCGAGCATCTCCACCTGCGCGAGAGGGTGGGCGTCGTCGATCTGAGCGCGTTCCAGATCTTCGACGCGTCCGGACCCGGCGTCGTGCCCTACCTCGAACGGCTGGCCGTCAACCGCTGCGACGTGCCCGTCGGCCGCTCGGTCTACACGCCGCTGCTGACGCCGGAGGGCGGCATCCGCGCCGATCTCACCATCCAGCGCCTCGCCTCGGACCGGTTCCGCATCGTGACCGGCGCCTTCGACGGGGCGCGCGACGAGGTCTGGTTCCGCCGGCACCTGCCCGCCGACGGCTCGGTGCAGCTCGAGAACCGGTCTTCCGCGCTGTGCACGATAGGCGTGTGGGGGCCCGACGCCCGCGCGCTGCTCTCGACCCTGACCGACGCCCCGCTCTCGCAGGACGCGTTCCCGTACGGCACCGTGCAGGAGGCCATCGTCGACGGGGTGCCTGCGACTTTGCTGCGCATCTCCTACGTGGGCGAGGGCGGATGGGAGATCTACACCGCCACGCCCTGCGGCGTGCGCCTGTGGGATGCGATCATGGCGGCGGGCCGCGACTTCGACGCCCGTCCCGTGGGCATCGGCGTCTACGGCACCACCGGCCGGCTGGAGAAGGGCTACGTGCTGATGGGCGCGGACCTCGGTTCGGAGTACTCGCCGGTCGAGGCGGGCCTGGCGCGCGCCACCGTCAAGGACGCGGACTTCATCGGCAAGCCGGCCTACCTGCGGGCGCGCGCCGAGGGGCCGGTGGCGAAGCTGTGCACGCTGACCATGGACCGCCACGCCGGCGCGTCGGGGGTGGACCGCTTTCCGACGGGGGGCGCCGAGCCGATCCTGACCCCGGACGGCGCGCGCATCGTCGACGCCTGCGGCCGCGAGTCGCGCGCCACCTCCGCGGGCATGGGGCCGTCCGTCGGCAAGTACATCCTCCTGGCGTACCTGCCCGTCGAGCACGCAGCGCCCGGCACGCGCTTGCAGGTGCTGTACATGAACGAGACCCACCCGGTGACGGTGGCCGCCGGCCCCGTGTTCGATCCCGGGAACACCCGGATGAAGGCGTGAAAAACCCCGGCGGAAGCGGTGGTTGCCGCTCCAGCCGGGGTTCGTGAAGCGCCCGCGCCGACTTCGCTACACGCCGGACAGCAGCGGAAGCTGCCCGGTGCTGTCGCCGAAGGCCTCCTCGCGCACGCCGAACTTGGCCATCAGGCTCAGCGACAGGTTGGCGAGCGGCGTGCCCTTCGGGTAGACGAGGTGCCGGTCGCCCTTCAGCCCGCGCTCGGGTCCGCCGACCAGCACCACCGGCACGTCGTAGTTGTTGTGGACGTTGCCGTCGCTCATGCCGCTGCCGTAGAGGACCACGGTGCCGTCGAGCAGCGTCCCGTCGCCGTCGGGGACCGACTGCAGGCGGTCGAGGTAGTACGCCAGGGTGTCGACGTGGTAGGTGTTCAGCTTGGTGAAGTCCTTCATCTTCTCGGGGTTGTTCCCGTGGTGCGACATCGAGTGATGCGCCTCGGGCAGCCCGATCTCGTTGTACGACCGGTTGATGTTCTCGCGGGCCATCATGAAGGACGTGACGCGGGTGATGTCGGCCTGGAACGCGAGCACCTGCAGGTCGAGCATCAGCTCGGCGTACTCGCGGAACGTCTCGGGCACGCCGACGGGGCGCTCGGGCACCGCGAAGTCGCTGTTGGTCGATTCGGCCCGGGCGATGCGCTGCTCGACGTCGCGGATCGAGTCGAGGTACTCGCCGAGCTTGGTGCGGTCGTGGCCGCCGAGCCGGCCCGACAGGGCCGCGATCTCGCGGGTCAGCCCGTCGAGGATGCTGCGGTCCTCCTCGACGCGGAGCTGCCGTTCCTCGGCGGTGTCGCCGGTGCCGAAGAGCCGCTCGAACACGAACCGCGGGTTCGTCTCGGCCGGCAAGGGCTGGGTCGGCGTCTTCCACGACAACGAGTTCATGTACGCGCAGGCGTAGCCGTGGTCGCACGCGCCCACGACGTCGTTGCGGTCGACCGAGACCTCGAGCGACGGCAGCTTCGAGTCGCGGCAGATCAGCTCCGCGATCATCTGGTCGACGGTCGTCCCCGCCTCCACGTCCGCGCCCTCGGTCTGCTTCGGGTGCACCGAGCTCATGAACGCGGGGGCGGCCCGCGGATGCTGGCCGCCGGTGTCGCCCTGGTCGGTCGCCGGGTAGTTGTCGAGCCCGCTCAGCACCAGCGTTTGCCGGCGGAACCGCTCCATCGGCTGCAGGATGGGGGAGAGCTCGAACCCCTTGCCCTCGGTGGGCGGGGTCCAGTCCCACATGTTCATGCCGTTGCCGACGTACACCACCGCGAACCGCGGCGTGCCCGGCGCCCGCGCCGACAGGGCCGGCACCATCGCGTCGAGGAGCGGCAGCGCCAGGGTGGCCCCCATGCCGCGCAGGAACGTCCGTCTCGGCAGCGCCAGCTTCGTGATCACCATCGTGCAGCTCCCTGCAAATAACCTACCGCGTTCCAGGCTCCGCCGGTTTTTCCAGGCTCTTCTTCAGGTCTTCGAGCTCTTTCCTCAGACTGGCGACTTGAGTCCACGCTGTGATCGCGAACGACATCCCGGAGAGTCCGAAGACGAACCCCAAGAGTCCGAAGACGTCCATTCTCGACCTCCGGCTACCCCGCGCACCATGCACAACGGGAACGCGGTGCCCGTGACGACGCCCTCGACGAAGGCCGCGAAGCGGAAGCCCGCCGAGGGCGGAATTATAGAGGAAAACGGCGTGCGTGTCAGCGGCGCCGCCGCTCGTCGCCCAGGACCTCGGCGGGGGGATCGAGATCGATCGACGGCAGCTCGGCAATGCGCGCGAAGACCTCGTCGCGGGTCGGCCGGGTCAGCGACCGGCGGATTTCGCGGAGAACGTGTTCGGACATGGACATGCCGGCGAGCGCTGAACGAGCCTTCGTCCGGCGGTGCAGGTCGTCGGGCACGTTGCGGATCTGGAGCATCTTCGCCATGTCTTCAGGATGATTCATGTCCTCCGCATATCA
Source organism: Vicinamibacterales bacterium (assembly GCA_965207675.1). Classification (GTDB taxonomy): domain Bacteria; phylum Acidobacteriota; class Vicinamibacteria; order Vicinamibacterales; family UBA8438; genus JAJEEA01. The sequence continues at coordinate 98,802 of CBDBMY010000006.1, read as the reverse complement.
AGTCGGGTTCGAGTCGACATCCCCGGTCAGGGTCTCCACCTCGAACGCGACCACGTTGCGGGTCTCCCGGCTGAACTCGACGCCGACCAGATGGACGGGCCGCGGGGGGTCGCGGTACTTGTCCGCGTAGCCCTTCGTCTTCAGTTGCGCCAGCGCCGCGCCCTCCGCCGCCGTCTCGACGACCTTCAGCTCGAACAGGTACACGTTGTCGTTGAAGACCACCGCCATGTCCAGCCGGCCGCGGCTGCTGCTGTCCTCGACCGTGACGTCGAGCCCCAGCCCCGCGAAGTACGAGTAGAACACGCTGGCGTAGTAGCCCTCGTAGCGGGCTACGTCGTTCCTGGTGTGCCACTCGTAGGGGATGCTGGCGAAGAACGCCTGGAACAGGGCCTCCAGGCCCTCGAAGTCGTTGGCGAGCAGCAGATCGTACAGCCGGGCGCGGTGCTCCATGCGGCGCGGGGCGTCGCCGGTGAGGCGGCGCAGCAGGCTCTCGTTGAGGCTCTGGCGCACCTCGCGGTTCGGGTAGCCCAGGCGGTAGAACATGAGTCCGCCCCGGGGCTCGGCGCGGCGGATGGTCAGGTAGCCGGTCTGGAACAGCAGGGCCTCGGTCGCGATGTCGTCGACGTCGAACGCCGACAGCAGCTCGTCGCTGCCGAGCATGCCGTCCAGATCCAGCGACCCTACCTCGCGCGCCATCAGGGTGTCGATCAGGAACGTCGGCGTGCCCGGCTCGAACCACCACGCGCCGAACTCGCGGCGTTCGAAGAGCAGCAGGATGTCGAAGGGGTTGTAGACGCGCTCCTCGCCCCGCCAGTTGTAGCCGTTGTACCAGTCGCGGATCTCGGTTCGGTCGAGGCCGGGGAGCTCGGCCGCGAACACCGTGTCCAGGTCCGCGTCGGTGTAGCCGCACACGGCGGAGTAGCGCGGATCGAGGGTGATGTCCTGCAGGTTGTTCAGGCCCGAGAACAGGCTCACCTTCGAGGCTGTTTCCAGCGAGGGGTTCCCCCTCGCGCTCCCCCGCTGAGGGCTCCTGCTGACGCCGGTGAGGAACGTGAAGCGGATGTGGGCGTCGCTGTACTTGATGACCGAATACAGGCCGCCCAGGTAGTCGCGGTTGGCTCGGGCGGTCTCGGGCGCCTTCAATGCGTCCAGGATCGGCTTGTCGTATTCGTCCACCAGCACCACGACGCGCTGGCCGGCACGTTCGTGCAGCATCTCGATCAAGTAGCCGAGACGCTCCGGCGCGGTCGGGTGCTCGGAACCGACGCCCGCCCGCCGTTCGATCGCGCTCAACTGGGCCATCACGTTCGTGTGCAGATAGCCGGGCTCGCCGAAGTCGCCGCCGCTGAAGTCGAGCCGCAACACCGGATGGCGCACCGACCAGTTCCAGTGGTCGTGGACGTCGAGCCCGCGGAACAGCGCCTCGTCGCCCTCGAACAGCTCCTTCAGCGTGTCGAGGAACAGGCTCTTGCCGAAGCGGCGGGGGCGCGACAGGAAGTAGTGCTTGCCTCGCTCGGCCAGTCGTCGCGCGTGGCCGGTCTTGTCGACGTAGTAGCAGTCCTCCTCGCGGATCTCACGAAAGGTCTGGATGCCGATGGGAAGCTTGCGTCTGGTCATGAACCCCAGGGATCAGTCGCGACCCGCCCACGATCCGAGCCCGTTGCAGAACGTATCACGGCCCCGACGGCTCCGCCCACAGGCGGGAGAGCGGGACGGCGTAGAGGCGGTCGCCGAAGCTCGCGCCGATCTCCCCGTCGTAGAGCACCACCCCGCTGGCGAACCGGGCGCCCGTCGCGCCCGCGAGCTTGCGCAGGCCGCGGAAGTCGGACGTGGTCACCGTGCCCGACGCCTTGACCTCGACGCCCGCGATCATCCCGGCGCCGCGCTCGAGGACGAGGTCCACTTCCACGCCGTCCCTGTCGCGGAAGTGGAAGAACGCCGTCGGCGCCTCGTGCCAGCTCGCCTGCCGCCGCAGCTCCCCGAACACGAACGTCTCCAGCAGTTGCCCGAGCAGGGGCCGGTTGGCGACCAGGGCGCCGGCGTCCGCGCCGAGCAGCGCCCCGGCCAGCCCGGTGTCGGCGACGTGCAGCTTGGGCGTCTTCACCAGCCGGCTCAGCCGGTTCGTGTGCCAGGGCGGCAGGCGCTCCAGCAGGAACACGCGTTCGAGCAGCGTCACGTAGTCGCGTATCGTCGGCCGGCTGAGCTGGAACGGCGCGGCCAGATCGCTCACGTTGAACAGTTGCGCGGTCCGGGTCGCGGCCAGGGCCAGTAGCCTCGGCAGTGCCTCCAGCGTGCCGATGCGCGCCAGATCCCGCACGTCGCGCTGGACCAGGGCGTCGAGGTAGTCGCGGTACCAGTTGGCGCGCCGTCGGCCCGGGGGACGCGTCAACGCCGCCGGATAGCCGCCTGCCACGATCAGTTCAGCCAACCCCTTGCCCAGCCGCTCGCGCTGCTCGAAGGCGAACCCGTCGCCGAACAGGGCGTCGAGGAAGTCGGGCGGCCGGCGCTCGAGCTCGCACTGCGCCAGCGGGTGCAGCCGCAGAGTCTCCAGGCGTCCCGCCAGGGAGTCGGCGAGCGCCGGCAAGAGCAGCACCTGGCTCGACCCGGTCAGCAGGAAGCGTCCGGGCGTCCGCCGGCGATCGATGGCCAGCTTCATGGCCGCGAAGATCGCGGGCGCCCGCTGCACCTCGTCCAGCACGACCCGTTCGGGCAGATCGGCCACGAATCCCATCGGGTCCGCCGCGGCGGCGGCGCGCACCGCGTCGTCGTCGAAGCTGACGTAGGGGTAGCCGCGGGACGCTTCCGAGGTTCGGGCGAGCGTCGTCTTGCCGCACTGGCGCGGTCCGTGAATCAGCACGGCCGGCGAGTCGTCGAGCGCCTCCGCGAGGCGCGGCGCGGCGAAGCGTGGGTACAGAGCGGCGTCCGGCACGCGGCTGATTGTAACCCAGGGTGTCGGCTGATTGAAAGGTCACAGCCCGGCTGATTGAAACGCCCGCCCCCGGCTGATCGCAAGGTCGCTTGCCCGCCATCGACGCAGGAGGAGTTGGTGACCGTGAGCGCCGCGGGGCCGATATCATCGCCATCGGACGACGCCGAACGACGGGCCCGGCTCTTGAGGAGCAGGTCCGCCGAGGCGCTACTTGACGGACCGCCACCCTCTGTGGGATAACGCCGGGGTCCGGTCCCCCGACGTTGGCCCGATCCCGGGACCGGCGCAGGGCGTGGGTCCGAGCCAACGACGCGCGGAAGCGATGACTCCTGCCCGAAACGCCGGGCGCGGGAAGGATCTTCAGAGAGCCCATCTCGGTGCCGACCTGGGAACCGGTGCGCAAGGGCGTGGAAGCGATGACCACGCCGAGAGAGCAGTGCCGACTTCGGTGGCCGACTGGATCAAGGCCGTGGTCGACGTGTCCCGCGGGATCATGGCCATCGGCGGGGAACTGCACGCGGACGACGAGGCGGCACTCCTTGCGGATGGATCGCGCCAGCGAGACCTCTGGGGCATCAACCTCCATCCCGGAGAGAGCGAGCCCGAGTGGATCGAGTTCGACTCGATGATCAACCTTCGACCGCGCGACGGAAACCGCTCGCGTGGAGTGGACGACGGGCGGATCCGGGCCCGCATTCGCGAGGTCGTCGCATCCCTGGTGGTGCCCGAATGAGGAGAGGCCTGCCATGACCGGGGTGCTGCACAAGAACGCCGCGGCCGGCGGCTGGGCGCGGCTGGAGCTGGTCGAGCAGCTCGGGAATGTGGGCAGCGAGGTGGAACGCGCGATACGGGCGCACGAGGCGGGCCGAACGGACCGGTTCGAGGCCGCCCTGGAGAGGGCGCTGGAGCTGTTCGACCTGACGGCCGCCGATCCCCGCTGGCGGGGTCACCGCTGCCAGGAGATCCTGCGTGCCCGCGAGGAGTTCTGCCGCCTCTTCTTCGATCCCGATGTACCGCCGGACTCCGCCCGCGGGCTCAGCCGGTACTTCCTCGGCTTCGCCTGGGCCGCCCGGCAGCTTCACCATCGCCGGCAGGCGGCCGGCCCGGACGGGAACCCCTGAACGAGCGTGGTCTTCAGGGTTGCGTCAGGTTCAGGTCAGCGTCTCCACCGCGAACGCCACCACGTTGCGGTCTCCCGGCTGAACTCGATGCCGCTCAGATGGACGGGCCTCGGCGGGCGCCGCCGGCCGGTGCGTTCGTGCAGCGACCAGGCCATTGAGGTTCACCAGCGGGGGTACTCTCTCTTGAAACGCCTCTTGCGTTCTTCTCCGTCGGTGACGTCCGGGTGCCAATGGGGGTGCATGCGCGACGAGGCTACATGGGCATCCCAGCCGCCGCGCGTTCCGTGGAAGACTTTCGTGCATCCAGGGATGGGACAACGGTACTCGGGACTTCCACGCGGTGGTGACTCGTGCCGCGGTCCGGGACCTCTCCCTTCGTTCCGGATGATCGAACTCTGCCTGCTCCGCTCGTCTTGTACCTGTTCCTGATAGCGAGCGGTCAGTAGCTCGCTCTTGAGACTCTCGACGTCCCTGGCCTGCTCGGCCGAGATCGTCTGCAAGAGTCTATGCGCCGTGTCGACAGCGCGGTAGGTGTCGTCGGGCGAGAACGGTTCCTGATGCGCCCAGCGGTTCCGGTGGTCGCGCAACTCGTAGAGCAAGTGCCGCCGTCGTCCCAGCGTGTTGCGGAACAAGAGCACTTCGTTCCACTTGTCCAGAACCACGTTTACCAGCGCAGTGACGTCCCGCTGGATCACCGGTCGGTCAATCCGAGGATCATCCATGAAGTTCCGCAAGGCGGCCGGATTGACCGGATTGACGCGCTGTTTCTTAACCTTAACTGCCCGGTCGACGAACGAGCCGAGGCCTTCCATCACCAGATCGAGGGCTCTGCCAACACGTTCACGGTTGGTAGTCGCCATGTCTGCCGTGTCCTTCACAGGCCGAATCGAGCCGACGAGTGTCGAGGCGTTCAGTCCGCCCGGTCCTGCGCCATGCGCATCCGGAAGGGAGCGCTCGCGACGACGCCCTGGACGAGAGCGGCGAAGCGGTGGTCGTCGTCCGCGGCGCCGCGCTTGATGCCCCGCACGGTGGGCATGTCGGTGGCCTCGAGGCCGCGGCCGAGGGCGTAGGTCAGCAGGCGGTCGATCGCCGTGGTGAGGAAGTCGTCGGAGTGGCTCAGCAGCAGGCCGCGGAGCTCGCCGGGGCCGTCGAAGGTGGTGCCGTCGGGGAACTCGGCCGAGGCGTCGATGGGGAGGCCCGAGGCGTAGATGTCGCGCCACTCGCCGATGGCGTCGAAGTTCTCGAGGGCGAAGCCGAGCTGGTCCATCTGGGCGTGGCAGGCGGCGCAGACGGGGTTGGCGCGGTGGACGGCCATCTGCTCGCGCATGGGGAGCACCTTGCGGGGGTCGCGCTCCTCGACGAGGTCGGGCACGTTGGGGGGTGGCGGCGGGGGCGGCGTCCCCAGGATGTTCTCCATGATCCACTTGCCGCGGATGACGGGCGACGTGCGGTTGGCCCGCGAGGTGCCGGTGAGGATGGAGCCCTGCCCGAGGAGCCCGCGGCGCGGGCTGTCGGCCGGGAGCGAGACGCGCCGGAAGCGCTCGCCGTAGACCCCGGGGATGCCGTAGTGGCGGGCGAGGCGCTCGTTCAGGAACGTGTAGTCGGCGTCGAGCAGGTCGAGCACGCTGCGGTCCTCGCGGACGATGCTCTCGAAGAACAGCTTGGTCTCCTGCTCGAACGCCATGCGCAGGTTGTCGTCGAAGTGGAACAGCAGCTCGGGGCTGGGCTGGAACCCGGAGACGTTGCGGATGTGCAGCCACTGGCCGGCGAAGTTGTCGACGAGGGCCCGCGAGCGCGGGTCCTCCAGCATGCGCCGCACCTGCCCGCGGAGCACGTCGGGATCGTGCAGCCGCTCGGCCGCGGCGAGCTCGAGCAGCTCGTCGTCGGGGATGCTGCTCCAGAGGAAGAACGAGAGGCGCGAGGCCAGCTCGAGGTTAGAGATGGGGTACGGCGTCCCCGGCTCGACCGACGCGGGCTGGTCCTCGAAGCGGAAGAGGAAGCTCGGGCTGACGAGGATGCCGCGCACGGCGAGCTCGACGCCCGCCTCGAAGCCGCCCCGGGCCGCGCCCTCGCGGTACAGCCCCAGGGGGATCTCGAGGTCGGCCTCGGCCACCGGGCGCCGGTAGGCGCGGCGGGCCAGGGTGGAGACGATCTCGCGGGCGCAGGCCGCTTGCTCGTCGGCCGTCGCGCCGGCGTCGGGTGCGCAGACGAGCAGCTTCCGGCGGCTGGGCGAGTCGCCGGGCGACGCGGTCTGGGGCATCGGCCCGGTGATCGACACGCTCGACACCACCGGCTCGCCGTTTGCGGCCCGGTACGGATTGCGGCGCAGTGAGGGGTCGAAGAGGTCCTCGACGTAGGCCGAGGTCTTGGCCGTGAAGTACACCTGCACGAGGTGCGGGCCGGCCGTCACCGGGGCCTCGAACCGCAGGCGCTCGAGGATCAGCCGGATCCGCTCGTTGCCGCGAGCCCCCTCCGGCCGCTGCACGATGCCCGTCCACACCCGCGTGCCGTCGATGCTCACGTGCAGCTCGTGGGGCTCGGCGGTGACGCCCTCGAACCCGCCGGCGACGCCGCTCTCCTTCGGCCGCAACTGGAAGTGGTACTCGCCGTCGGCGGGGAAGTAGTAGCGGAACGCGGCGCCGCCGCGCGAGCCGAACGGCAGGTCGTCGCTGATGCGGACGCCCTGGTCGCGGTCGGTCGGCACGAGGATCGTCTCGGGGGCGGGGGTCCCGCGCGGACGGCCGAGGGCCATCTGGGCGATGCGGGCCGCCGCGCCGAGGTACCGCTCGGTGAGGGCCGACGACAGGGTGAGGGCGTCGGCGTTGTTGTCGAAGCCGTAGGCGGCGTTGTCGGCGGGCAGCAGGGCCGTGTCGACGTCCACCGCCAGGAGGTCGCGGATCGCGTTGCGGTACTCGGTGCGGTTCAGGCGGTGCAGGGTGGGACGGCCGGGGTCGGGGTTCGCGAGGGCGGCGCGGTCGAGCTCGGTCTCGAGCCACGCCACCACCTCGCGGTAGGTGGCTCGGTCGGGCCGGGGACGTCCCGCCGGGGGCATCGCGCCGGTCCGCAGCTTGTCGATGACGGCCTCCCAGACCTCGGCGTGATCGCCGGGGCGGGTCATGTCGAGGACGTCGAGGGCCAGTCCCGCTGTCAGGGTGCGCTCGTTGTGGCACGCGAAGCAGTAGCGCTGGAGGACGGCGCGGGGGGCGGGTTCGTTCGCCGCCTCTGGCGCGGCGGTCGGCTGGGGTGCTGCGCTCTGTCCCGCTACGGCCGTGCCGACCGGCGAGAGGAATGCGGCGAGGCCCAGGACGACCAGGCGTGACGAGGTAGCGTCCGTCATCGGTTCAGCGCCTCCTCCGGGATGGCCGCCGCGCAGGGCGCCGGACACGGGATCTCGCTGGCCCCGAGCTCGCGCAGCAGCACCGCGGTGTGGGGGTGCGCGGCGAACGAGTTGCCGTACTCGACGCCGTCGGCGACCCGCAGGGGGGTCCGTCCGTCGAGGGCCACGACGTCGAGCTTCGCGCCCCGGTCGAACAGGTACTGCACGACGCTGTTGGCGCCGCGGTACGCCGCCGCGTGCATCGGGGTCTCACCGACGTCGTTGACGGCGTTGACGTCGAGGCCGAGCTCCTCCACCAGCAGCCGCACCGCCTCGAGCACCTGCGCCTCGCTCGCGCGGTCCTGGTTCGACGCCCAGGAGATGCCCGCCGCCGCCATCAGCGGAGTGATGTTGTCCTCGGTGTCGATGTTGGGGTCGGCGCCGTATTCGAGCAGCAGGCGCAGCACCTCGACGTCGGCCGCCTTGGCCGCGAGCATGAACGCGGTGGCCCCCGTCATGTGCCGGCGGTAGCGCGCGCCCGACCAGCGCGGCTCCTCCATCGTGTTGCGCCCGTTGACGTCGGCGCCGTGCTCGAGCAGGGCGCGCACGACCCGCAGCCGGTCGATGTTCACCGAGATGAACTGGTCGCTGATGTGCCAGTTCGCGACGTGCACGGCGGCCTGCAGCGGCCGGCCGAAGATGTTGCCCCGGACGATGCCCTCCGACTCGCGCTCGCTGTAGCCGAGCTTGCGTATCACCAGCGGCATCGCCTGGGCCCGGATGCCCTGCACCGTCAGCCGGGTCGAGCCGCCTTCCGCGTTCGGGTCCGCGCCGGCCGCGAGCAGGAGGTCGACGAGGTCCTCGTGCCCGTTGACGACGGCGACCAGGAGGGGCGCGGCGCCGTCGGGGCGCGACTCGTTGACGTCGGCGCCGGCCGCGAGCAGCGCGCGCACGGCGCCGATGCTGCCCTTGCGCGTGGCGAACAGCAGGGGGGTGGCGCCGCTGTTGGAGCGGGCGCGGATGTCGGCCCCCGCCGCGATCAGGGCCTCGACGACCGGGACGTGGCCCTCGGCCGCCGCCCACATCATGGCCGACTGCCCGTTCCACCCCTCCTGCGCGTCCACGTCGGCCCCGGCCTCGACGAGGGCCCGCACCGCCGCAACCTGCCCCGCGCGTGCCGCGTGCATCAGGGGGGTCTCGCCGGTGTTCACGGCCTGCCGCGGGTCGTTCGGGTCGACCCCGGCGGCCAGGAGCTGCCCGATGATGGCGGCGTTGCCGTTCCTGGCCGCGAGGGCGAGCGGGGTCACCCGGTAGCTGTTCGGGGCGCCCGCCCGCGCTCCCGCCCGGATGAGGGCCGCGCTCGTCGCCTCGTCGTTCAGGTAGGCGGCCCAGTGGAGGGCAGTGGCGCCGTCGTCGCCCGCCGCGTCGACGTCCACGCCCTGCTCCAGCAGGTACGCGACCGCCTCCCCGTCGCCGCGCCGCACCGCCTCGGCGAGGGCGGTCTCCTGCCCGGCCGCGTCCTGCCCGGCCGCGTCCTGCCCGGCCGCAGCCCGATCGGCGCCGGCGACGCCGAGGCCGGCCATCACGACAAGGGCCGGCATCCGCCGCCCGAATGCGTGTAGACCTCGCATGCTGTCTGTCCTCTCGATCCGCCAATACTACTATGCCCGCCATGTTCCCCGGCCGGTATACTGCGGCCGGAACGGAGGGACGCCATGAAGCGACGCGACTTTCTGAAGACGGTGGGCGCGGCGACCGCGTCGGCCGCGCTGCCCCGCTCGGTAGAGGGCGCCGCGGCGCGCGAGGACCGCCCCAACATCGTGTTCGTGCTGGCCGACGACATGGGTTACGGCGACCTGTCGTACCTCAACCGCGAATCGCGCATCCCCACCCCGAACATCGACCGCATCGGGCGCGAGGGGATGTTCTTCTCCGACGCCCACTCGCCCTCGGCCCTGTGCACGCCCACCCGCTACGGCATTCTCACCGGGCGCTACTGCTGGCGCACGCGCGTCACGCGGGGCGTGCTCTGGGGCTACAGCCGCCACCTCATCGAGCCCGAGCGGACGACCGTCCCTTCGCTGCTGAAGGCGCACGGCTATCACACCGCCTGCATCGGCAAGTGGCACCTGGGCATGGACATGCCGACGCGGGACGGCCGGGGCACCCGGCTGCCCCACGCCGAGGCCGACCGGCGCGCCTACACCGCCGACGTCGACTGGTCGGGGACCATCCGGAACGGCCCCCTCGCGGTGGGGTTCGACCACTTCCACGGCATCTCCGCGTCGCTCGACATGCACCCCTACATCTACATCGAGGACGACCGGTTCGTCGGGGAGTGCACCACCACCCAGGACCTGCTGTTCATCACCCGCGACTTCCGGCCGGCCCGCTACGCCGACAACACCGGGCCGTCGCACGCCGACTTCGTGGCCGAGGACGTCCTGCCCGAGATCACCCGCCGCAGCGTCGGCTACATCGAGGGCCGGCCCGACGGCGACCCCTTCTTCCTGTGCATGTCGCTGACCGCGCCGCACATCCCCATCGTGCCGTCGGCCGGGTACGTTGGCCGGAGCCCGCTGGGGCCCTACGGCGACTTCTGCATCGAGGTCGACGAGTCGGTGGGGGCGGTGCTCGACGCCCTCGACCGCCGCGGCTTCGCGGCCGACACGCTGGTGATCTTCGCCGCCGACAACGGGTGCGCCCCCTACATCGGGGTCGAGGAGATGAACGAGCAGGGGCACTACCCGAGCTACATCTACCGCGGCTACAAGTCGGATATCTGGGAGGGGGGGCACCGCATCCCGCTGCTCGCCCGCTGGCCGAGGCGGGTCCGGGCGGGGTCGAGCTCGCACGAGACGGTGTGCCTGACCGACCTCCTCGCCACGTGCGCCGCCATCGTCGGCGCCGAGCTGCCCGCCGACGCCGGCGAGGACAGCTACGACATCCTGCCCGCCCTCGTCGGCGAGCGGCTGGCCGCGCCCATCCGCGAGGCCACCGTCCACCAGGCCGGCGACGGCTCGTTCTCGATCCGGCAGGGGCGCTGGAAGCTGGAGCTGACGGGCAGCTCGGGCGGCTACGCGAACCTGAGCGCGGAGGAGGTGCGGCGGCGGAACATGCCGCCCGTCCAGCTCTACGACCTGGAGTCGGACGTGGGGGAGAGGCGGAACGTGTACGACGGGTTCCCGGAGGTGGTCGAGCGGCTGGAGGCGCTGCTGGAGAGCTACCGGGAGCGGGGGCGCAGCACGCCCCTGTGACGGGGCGACGTGGGCGTCGGTTCACCGAGGCCGCGCATTTCAGTCGAGCCCTCGCCATGCGAGGCGAGCCGGGAGCCCGCGCCGCGAGGGAATGGCGCAGGCCTCCGAGCTGATTCGACAGGGCGGCTGGCGGATCCGCCCGACGGTGTTCCGGGCGCAGGGTCGTTCCCGCGCCCGGTCCTTTCCGCGACCACTTCGCGGCGACGGCTCCGCTGCATCCTCGGCGCGGCCGCCGGCGAGACGGTGTTCCGGGCGCAGGGTCGTTCCCGCGCCCGGCCCTGTTCCGCTACTGCTTGTCGGCGGCTTCCGCCGCGTCCTCGGCCCGCCCGCCGGAGAGGATGCCCTCCATGCCGATGTTGCCCTCGTGGCAGGCGTACTCGTACATCACCTGGTCGGTCATCCGCTCGAACGGATAGGCGACGGTCCAAGGCCGCGTGTACATCTGCGTATCGGTGACCTCCACCTCGTACTCGAGGCTGTCGGGGCCGGTGCGGGTGAAGCGCTCGACGAGGGTGAGGCCCTCGCCCGAGCCTTCGTCGTCGTGCGAGCTCCACGCCGACCACGGCTGGAGTGCGCTCACCCGCGGGTCGAGGTTCCGCGTCTCGACCACCAGGGTGTCGCCCTCGAAGCGCCCGCGCGACAGGCCGTTCCACTGGCCGACGTGCGGCGGCGGGAACGGGCGGTCGTCGAGCGGCACCGCGCGCAGCTCGTGGACCTGCTCGAGGAGCATCACGACCCAGCCGGGCGACTGGAAGACCTGCATGTTGTTGTTGTACGACCGCGGGAACATCGCGTTGGGCATGCCGCCCCGCGTCACACAGCGCTCCCAGATGTGGCGGTCGCCCCACGTGTCGTCGCCGCGGGGGCGGCTGTTGCGGGCCATCTCGCCCGCCTCGGTCAGGGCCGGGAAGCGGCCGTTCGGCGGGTCGACGATCATCGACGTCCGGTTCGACCGCGCCCCCCGCTCCATCCAGAAGTTGTTGTAGGCGCCGACGTTGCCCCCGGCCTGGGTGCGCTGGGCCGAGGCGTCGAGCAGCGCCTGGTTGCGGGCCTCGGTCTCGCCGCGAATCTCCGCGACCTCTTCCTCGGTCAGCGTCTCGCGCCCCTGGAGATCGTCGGGCCGCTCGAAGGGCGTGGCTCCCGACGACGACCAGATGCCCTGGATGTCCGGATCGCCCCACGGGGTCTTGGGGGCCTGTCCGGCGGCGGTGGCGGCGGCCAGCACCGGGACGACGAACGCCAGGACGGGAACGGCGAATGCACGGAGCCGTGTCTTCCTCATCTGAAACCTCCTCCAGGACCGCGGCGCGGTCTCCTCGATCGGGACCGCGCCGTCGCGGTCTCCTCGATTAACGTCTCTCCAGGCGCAAACATCGCACAGGCGCCTGTCGAGGTCAAGGCGTCTCCCAGACGACCTGGCCGCCCTCTCCCCCTGGGCCCGAAACGCCTTGACGTCGCGGAGGTCGGCGGGTCGGGGAGGCGCGGTGCGTGGGTGCCGGAGGCGGCCTGGAGTTGGAGCGGCGGGCCGGACATCGTCTCGGAAGTTGCGGGGTCAGTCCCACAAGTCTCCAAGACTGAACGAGATCGCGTCGAACGGTCGGATGCTCACCGATTCCTCGTCCTTCGCGCTGCCGATCAGCACCCACTGTCCTTCGTGCAGCTCCAGCGCGTCCAGCGTTTGATCCGCCGGGTCGATGAGCCACAGGTGCCCGACGCTTTCGCGGGCGTAGATCGGGCGCTTGCCGTGCAGATCGATCTTGCGCGACGATACCGAGATCACCTCGCATACCCAATCCGGCGCGAGCCCGAAGTACGCCGTGTCGGGCAGCTTCGGCATGCGTTCCCGGCGCCACCCCGCCAGGTCGGGGACGAGGATCTCGTCCCCGAGGTGCAGCTCCGGCTCGAAGATGATCCACCAGCCTCCCGGGCCTCCCCGACCCCTGTGGAACGGCGGGCCGAGTTCGCCGCCGAGCACTGAGCTGGCCACTGCATGTGCCGGTGCCGGGCGCGGGTGGGTGTAGAGGGTGCCGTCGATGATCTCGGCGACCTGGTGCTCCGGGGCGTCGAGTATGTCCTGGTAGGTGGCTTTACTTGTTCGCACCGCGACGTTGTTTTCCAGGGCGTCGCTCATTGCTCCCATGGAGTTCGCTCCTCGCTCCGGTGGCCCTTACCGAGTCGCGTGTCACAACCCGGTTCCTCCGGAGGTCGGCGGTCGCGATGCAGTAGCGATGGCCCGGCTCCAACGCCCTTTCCGCGGAGCCGGGCCAGTGTAGCAGCAACTGCCGACGCAACTCGGCCGGGGGAGCGGCCGCCGTCATCTCTCCCTGCGTAGCGCCCGCAGCATCCGGGGAGCACCGGCCTCAGCGTAACCTAGAGCCGGAACAGGCGGTCGGGCAGGTCGACCCGTTCGCGAGCCCGGACGCGGGCCGGCCCCTTGTACCTGGGCGCCGAGAGTCCGTCTCGACAAGTCCGGTTCCGCATGGCTTGGGGGTCGCAGTGGCGGCCCCTGTCCGAGCAGGCGCCCCGCGCAGCGTCGGGCGCCGGTCGACTACATGGCGCTGCTTCCCTTCCACGCGCCGCGCGCCACCGCGGGGACGAAGGCGTCGAGCCCCTCCGGCGGGAACGGCAGGGTGTGGCCCTGCTCGGCGCTCATGTACGCGGTCATGAGCAGCGCGACCACCTCGACGCCGTCGTCGAACGTCACGTCGGGTGCGTCTCCCCGCAGGAACGCGCGGACCATGTGGCGGTTCTCGGCCGTGTAGCCGTACTCGGACGCCTCGTCGACGACCACCGGCATGGAGCCGACCTCGGCGTTCTGCTTCTCGACGAGGTCCTCGCCCGCCTCTCCCTGCACCGCGCGGCTGAAGAAGAGCTTGACACCGCTGTCGAGCGAGTTCGCCGACAGCGAGTACTCGGGGCCGAGCAGCTCCAGGCTGAGCCGCAGCCCCGCCCCCACGAAGCCCCACGACGTGGTGGCCTCGCCGACGAGAGGCGCCCCGTCCTCGGCCTCGTACTCGATGGTCACGCTGGCGAAGTCCTCGGCCGGGCGCGCCCGGTAGTCGACCTCGGCCCCCATGGCCTGCCGCAGCCGGGCCGCGTACTCCGGCCGGGTCCACTTCAGCGAGGCGATGCGTCCGGTCACCCGCCGCGGCCGGATGGACGCCCGCGGCGCGCCGGGCGCGGTCAGCAGGTGCCGCACCACCTCGACCGAGTGGCAGGCCATGTCGTTCAGCACCCCGCCGCCCTGCAGGTCGCCGCGCCAGAACCACGGCCGGTGGGGGCCGCTGTGCTCCTCGGCGGCGCGGGCGAGATAGGGCCGGCCGGTGAGGGCGGCGCCCCGGCGCCACAGCAGCTCGCGCCCGCGGGAGACGGCCGGCGCGAAGATCTGGTTCTCGAGATAGCCGTGGTTGAGGCCGGCCTCTGCCACGAGCGCACGCATCCGCTTCGCCTCGGCGACGGTGCGGGCCAGGGGCTTCTCGCACGCCACCCCGCGCAGGGCCGCCCCGGCCTGCACCGCGGCCGCGACCGCTTCCAGGTTCTCGATGCGCCTGTGGTTCGGCCCGCACAGCCAGATGGCGTCGACGGCCGGGTCGGCGGCCATCGCCTCGATCGAGGGGAACGCCCGGGCGTCGCCCACGTCGAGCTCGCGGGCGAGCGCCGCCGCTTCCTCGGCGTGCTCGCGGCGCGGGCTCCAGCACCCGCGCACGTCGGCGTCCCGCACGCCGACCATCGACCGGATGTGGAAGCGGGTGATGAACCCGCTCCCGATGAACCCGATGCCGAGTCGGCGGCCGGTTGCGGCACCACGGGTCATGCCGTGTCCTCCATCTGCTTCCCGTCGCCGGTCCGCCGCGCACCGTCCGGCAGGAGCAGCTGCGCCTCGGCGGCGCCGGCGAGCGACAACGCGAGGCCGCCGGTCCGCCGCGCACCGTCCGGCAGGAGCAGGGCGCCGCCGGCCGCGGTGACCGGACCCCGCCGCCGGCGTTGGTCATGCCGTGTCCTCATCCTGCAGGGACCGCAGGAGCGACACGACGGCCAGGGCCCCGATAACGAGGATCGGCAGCGACGCCACGAGCACCGACGAGCGCACCGCCTCGAGGCTGCCGATGACGATCAGCGCTACCGGCAGGAAGGCGAGCGCCGCCGCCCAGAACACGCGGTGGGCGCGGTGCGGATGGGCGCCGGGGCGCAGGTCGCGGGTCGCCGCCGCCGCGATCGCGTACGAGGCGGAATCGTAGGTGGTGGCCACGAAGACGAACCCGAGGACCAGGAACAGCAGCAGCGGCGCGGGCTGCCCGGCCAGCGCGCCGAGGGCGGCGGCGATGGCGGTGCCCGCCTCGCCGGCGCGGACGAGGTCGAGCAGGTCGAGCCCCCCGTGCAGGTCGAGCCACAGGACGCTGTTGCCCCACACGACGTAGAACGCGGCGCAACCCAGGGTGCCGAAGCCGGCCATGCCCAGGACGAGCGCGCGCAGGGTGCGGCCGCGGGAGATGCGGGTGACGAACAGCCCCATGAACGGGCCGTAGGCGACCCACCACGCCCAGTAGAAGATCGTCCAGTCCTCGACGAAGCCGGTGTCGGCGAGCGGCTCGGTCCACGTGGTCATGCGGACGAACTCCTGGAGCATGAGCCCCATCGACGACGTGCCGAGCTCGAGGGCGAACCGGGCCGGGCCGACCGCGAGGACCCAGGCGAGGAAGACGGCGCCGAGCACGAGGTTGGCGTTGGAGAGGCGCTTGATGCCGCGGTCGAGGCCGAGGTAGGCGCTGGCCCCGAACAGTCCGACGCAGGCGCCGGTGATGACCCAGATCAGGCCGGGTGACTGGGCGATGTCGAAGAGCCGCGCCGCCACCGCGCCGAGCATCGGCGTGGTGAGGCCGAGCGACGTGCCGGTGCCGCCGATGATGGCGATGATGAAGAAGAAGTCGACGGCGCGGCCGGCGGGCCGGTCCGGGAAGCCGCGGCCGCAGAGGCCCACGAGGGCGCCGGAGAACCGCAGGCATGGGAGGTCGTAGCGGTAGTAGGGCCAGGCGATGGCGACCGTCGGCAGCGCGTAGAGGCCCCACGCGGCGGGGCCCCAGTGGAAGATGCCGTAGGTCGCGGCCCACTCGCGCGCGGCCAGGCTGCCGGGCTCGACCCCGAACGGCGGCTGGTCGACGTAGAACGCCCACTCGATGGAGCTCCAGTACATGAGCCCGCCGCCGATCCCGGCGCAGAACAGCATCGCCATCCAGCTCGCGTTGCCGTACTCGGGCTCGGGCGAGCGGCCGAGGACGCGAGAGCCGTGGCGGCCGAGCGCGAGCCAGGCGAGGAACCCCAGGGTGAACAGGGTCGCCCACTGGTAGAGCAGCCCCAGCTCGCGGGCCATCCACTCGTAGACGGCGGACACGACGGCGCCGGCTGCCTCCGGTGCCATCAGGATGGGAAGGCTCACGCCGAGCAGGCAGAGCAGGGCGAGGCCGAACATCGGCCGATCGACGGCCGGGGAAGCCGGCGGCTGGCGGGGCTCGGGCTGGTCGGGAATGACGCCTCCGGAATTCGAAGTTGCCGTCTAGTGTACCCGCTGGCCTCCGCGGAGCATGCCGCGCGGCGGTTCTTCCCGGGTGCCGGCGCTCGATGCGAACGGCGGCTCGACCTCCGAGGGACGTCCCGCGCCCGCCGATTCCCCCGGCGGCAGCCTACCGCGCAACCCGCGTTCGCGACGGGAGGGCGCGCCGAGGAGCCGGCCGGCTGAAGGGGGCCCGGGGGAGGGGCGGCGGGAGCCGGCTCGGCATGGGCAACCCGAAGCAGGGTGATGCGCGCAGGACTGCATCGCGGGTGGGTAGAATGCTGCAGCGTTTCATCACGGCTTCTTGGGGGAGGCGACGATGCGGAAGCGATGCGTGGTCGACAGCGTGGTTCTCGCCGCGGCGGCGGGTCTGATCCTCGCGTCGGCGGGGTGGGTCGAGGCACGGGCGGCGAATCAGGGGCAGGACGGCGATACGAACGGCGTGCGCTGCGCCGTCGAGTGGGCGCCGATGCGGGACGGCGTCAGGCTCGCGACCGAGGTGTACCTGCCGGCGGGTGACGGGCCCTTCCCCGTGATCCTGCAGCGGACGCCCTACAACCGGCGCTCGCCCAACCCCGGCAGCGACTGCGGCTCCGGCACCGGGCGCTACTTCGCGGCGCGCGGCTACGCGACGCTCAACCAGGACACCCGGGGACGCTACCGCTCGGAGGGCGAGTTCGACGCCATGCGGCAGGAGGCGGCAGACGGCTACGACGCGGTCGAGTGGGCGGCGGCGCGGCCGTGGTCGAACGGCAAGGTGGGCATGATCGGCGGCTCGTACGTCGGGCTCACGCAGTGGCAGGCGGCGGTCGAGCAGCCGCCGCACCTCGTGGCCATCGCCCCCCACTACAGCTCGTCGGACTACCACAAGGGGTGGACGTACCAGGGCGGCGCGTTCGATCTGTGGTTCGCCATGAGCTGGACCGCGCAAACCCTCGCCCCCGACACCCTGCAGCGGCGCCTCGAGGCGGGCGGGATGCCGAGGGCGCAGGCCCTCGAGCAGGTCGGCGCGTTCGTCGCCGAGGGGCAGGAGAAGCTGCTCGACGACTGGCTCTGGCAGCTTCCCCTCGCCGATTTCGCCGGGTTCCGGCGCAGCGGCAACATCGCCGCCTACTACGACGAGTGGCTCGCGCGCCCGAGCTACGACGACTACTGGGCCCACCTCGACCTCGAGACGAAGTGGCCGCTCGTCGAGGTGCCGGCCCTGATCACGGGCGGCTGGTACGACATCTTCCAGGAGGGCACCATCCGCAACTTCATGGGGGTGCGCGAGGAGGGCGGGACCGACGTTGCGCGGAACGGCACGAAGCTCATCATGCGCGCGCTCTGCCACGCCTGCCCGGGCGACACCACCGCCGGCGACATCGACTTCGGCCCCGACAACGTGCTCGACCTGAACGCGGCGTGGGCGCGCTGGTTCGACTACTGGCTGAAGGGCGTCGACAACGGCGTCGCCGACGACCCCGCGGTGCGGCTCTTCGTGATGACGCCGCCCGACGAGGGCACGGCCGGCGGCGGTTTCTGGATCACCGCCGACGAGTTCCCGCTGCCCGACGCGGTGGAGACGCGCTTCTACCTGCAGAGCGGCGGCGGGGCCAACTCGTCCGCCGGAGACGGCGTCCTCTCGGGCGAGGGCCCCGGCGGGCCGGCCGACGAGTACGTCTACGACCCCCGCGACCCCGTTCCCACCGTCGGCGGCAACATGTGCTGCCAGAACGGCCTCCTCGCCTCGGGCGCCTTCGACCAGCGCGAGGTGGAGCGGCGCGAGGACGTGCTCGTCTACACCAGCGAGCCGCTGGCCGAGGACCTGACCGTCATCGGCCCGGTGGAGGTGCGTCTGTGGGCGGCGTCGTCGGCCCGCGACACCGACTTCACCGCCAAGCTCGTCGACGTGCACCTCGACGGCTACGCCCACAACGTGTCGGAGGGCATCGTCCGCGCGCGGTACCGCAACTCGGACTACCTCGAGTCGTGGCTCACCCCGGGGGCCGCGCACGACTACACCATCGACCTCGGCTACACCGCCACCGTGTTCCGCGCCGGGCACCGCATCCGGCTGGAGATCAGCTCGTCGAACTTCCCGCACTTCGACCGGAACCCCAACACCGGCGCCCCCTTCGGGCAGAGGCGCAGGTGCGGACGGCGACCCAGCGCGTGCTGCACGACGACCTGCACCCCTCGCAGCTCGTGTTGCAGGTCGCACCGCATGTGCGGGCGCCGTAGCGGCAGCGCCGTGGGTCGGTGCCCAGGACGCGGGGGTGCCGACTCCACGCGCCAGTGCGGGTCGAAGCAACCCGGGCCGAGCGATTGTCGCGGGTCGGGCGGTCGCGCGTGGGCGGATGACCGCGAGTTGTGCTACGTTAGGCACATGGCTTCGCCGACCGTCGCCCCCGTCGCCGTTCCTCCGCCGGCCGGCGACCCCGCGCCCGCCGGCGGTCCCGACGTCCCCGTGCGGATCGAGGTCGCCATGCCCCGCGGCCTCTTCGACAGGTTGACCGACCACGACGACGCACCCCGCTGCCGGTACGACGAGCACACCGGGTTGGCCGAGTTCGTGGCCGAGCCGGGGTTCGCGCACGAGCGCCCGGCGTGGTGGATCGGCCAGTTGTTCGGGCGCATCGCGGACGCGCTCGAGGACGGGGGCCGCGAGGTCTCGTGGACGCCGGCCGGCGCCCTCCGTCTGCTGAGCGACGACGGCGCCTTCGAGGCCGACGCGAGCTTCTATCTCGACGCCGCGGCGGAACGGGCCGCCCGGCAGGTCGACGACTACCTCGACGTGCGGACCGGCCTGCCGCCGCCCGACCTGGTCGTCGAGATCGACCGGAGCCGCCGGTCGCGCCACAAGCTCGCTCCCTACTTCCGAATGGGCGTCAAGGAAGTTTGGACGTGGGACAGGAAGGACGGGGTCAGCATCTGGACGCCCGACGCGGCTTCGGCCGAGGGTTTCCAGCCGGTTCCGGCCAGCGCCGTCCTTCCGGGGCTGACCGCCGCCGATCTCGCCCCCCTCTGCACGCGCGGAGACCCCCGGCGGCAGGCCCGGCACTCCCGGCGACTCGCGCGCCGTGTGGCCGCGCGAATGCTCGACGTTCCCCTCCGCTGACGGCCGGCGCGAACGTGGCCGGCCGCTTCCGTTCCCCTCGCCGAACCGAATCGTTCTTGCGCGAAACGTCGTGAGTCATTGACAAAAATAGGCATTATTGCCGATTATCGGGAGTGATGCGTCTCGACACGGCCGTCGACCTCCTGGGCGGGTTGCCGTTCTTCGATCTCGCCACGGCCGTGCAGTTGACTCAGGAGTCGCATCCGACGGTGGTGAATCAGCTTCACCGCTGGAGCCGGGCGGGCAAGCTGGTGCCGCTTCGCCGCGGAATGTACGCGTTCGCGGATCGTTATCGCCGGACTGCGGTCTCGCCGGCCGCTCTGGCCAACGCGCTGTACTCGCCCTCCTACATCAGCGGGCTGTGGGCGCTCGCGTTCTTCGGCTTGATCCCGGAGGGCGTGTCCGTCTACACCAGCGTCACCACGCGCACGCCGCGCAGGTTCGACAATCCGTTCGGCGCATTCCACTACACCGCCATCAAGCGGAGCTTCTTCTTCGGCTACCGCACCGTCTCCATCGCCGGCGCCGAGGTCGTGCTGGCCACGGCGGAGAAGGCGCTGCTCGACCTGTTTCACCTGGGCAGCGGCGAATGGGATCGCCCGCGGATGCTCGAGATGCGGTTCCAGCAGACCGGGATGGTCGACCGCCATCGTCTGCAGGCCTGGGCGCGGCGCATGGGAAAGCCCCGCATTCTGCGCGCCGTGCAAGTGTGGCGCGAGTGCTGCGACGCGCAGGAAGACGGCGTGGACCTGTGAAGGACCGGGCCCTCGACGCGGCGTCGCGGTTCGACGATCCCGGCCGCAGGCTCAACGCTCTGCGCGAGTACCTCCAGGCTTTCGTCATGCGGTCGCTCCATGAGAGCGAGGCATCGCGGGCCGTCGCGTTCGTCGGCGGAACCGCGCTGCGGCTTCTCGAGGGCCTCCCGCGGTTCTCCGAAGACCTCGATTTCTCGCAGGTCTCGTCCGACGGGTACGAGCCCGTGCGCTGGCTGCGCAAGCTCAAGCGGGACCTCCATCTCGCCGGCTTCGACAGCACGGTCCGCTGGATCGACCGCAAGCCGGTGCAGGTCGCCTGGGTCCGAACCGCGGCGCTGCTGGCGGAAGCGGGTCTGTCGGGTCATCAGCAACAGAACCTCTCCATCAAGGTCGAGATCGACACCCGTCCGCCCGCGGGGGCGGCGGTCCGGCGCTCCGTCGTCACCCGCCACTTCACGTTCGTGATCGGTCACTACGACCTGCCGTCGCTGATGGCCGGCAAGCTGCACGCGTTGCTCACGCGCAAGTATCCGAAGGGCCGCGACTGGTTCGACCTGGTGTGGTACCGGTCGCGTCGCCCGCCCGTCGTGCCGAACATGGAGCTTCTCCAGCATGCCCTGGACCAGACGCAGGGCGCCGGCCGCCACCGGGCCGCGGATTGGCGCCGCCTGCTTCGGACGCGGCTCGCCGACCTCGACACCGGCGTCCTGATCCGCGACGTGGAGCCCTTCCTGGAGCGGCCGGCCGACGCCGCGCTTCTGGAACGTGCCAATCTCGACGCGGTTCTCGCCGCATGAGCGGAATGCCGCCAGCGCGTGACGGACCGTTCCGCTGATCCTCCCGGCAGACCCCGCGGGTGTTGTGTTACGCTCGACACGTGCCATCGCCGACGGTTGCCCCCGATGTCGTTCGTCCACCGGCCGCCGAGCCGGCGCCCGCCGGCGGCCTCGACGCGCCGGTGCGGATCGAGGTCGCCATGCCCCGCGACCTCTTCGACCGGCTGACGGAGCACGACGACGCGCCCCGCTGCCGGTACGACGAGCTTACGGGGCTCGCGGAGTTCGTGGCCGAGCCGGGTGTGGCGCACGAGCGGCCGGCCTGGGCCATCGGCGACCTGGTGTCGTGTGTCCGGTACGTGCTCGCCGAACACGGGCGTCATGTCGGCTGGCAGGCGACCGGTGCGTTGCGCCTGCTGAGCGACGACGGCGCCTTCGAGGCCGATGCCAGCTTCTACTTCGACGCGGCAGCGGCACGCGCGTTGCGCGACCGCGGGATTGCAGGCTACGTCGACGTGCGCAAGGGTCTGGCGCCTCCCGACCTGGTGGTGGAGATCGACCGCAGCCGCCGGTCGCGGCACAAGCTCGCGCCATACTTCCGGATGGGCGTCAAGGAGACGTGGACTTCCGATCGGAAGGACGGCGTCACTATCTGGACGTCCGATGCGGGTGCGGCCGAGGGCTTCCGGTCGGTTCCGGCCAGCGTGGTCCTCCCGGGGTTGACCGGCTCCGATCTCGCTCCGCTCTGCACGGGTGGAGATCCGCGCGAGCAGGCCCAGCACGCCCGGCGTCTCGCCCGCCGTGTGGCCCGGCGGATCCTCGACGCTTACCCGCGCTGAAGGATGAAGCGAGCCGCGGTTTTGGCTGAGGGCGGAAGGAATGGCATCCCCGACCGTTGCCTCCGATATCGTTCGCCGGCCGGCCGGCGAGCTCGCGCCGGCCGGCGGCCTCGACGCCCCGGTACGGGTCGAGGTCGCGATGCCGCGCGCGCTCTTCGACCGCCTGACCGGCCACGACGACGCGCCGCGTTGCCGGTACGACGAGCACACCGGCCTGGCCGAGTTCGTGGCCGTGCCGGACATGACGCATGAAGTGCAGACGATGGCGGCCGGCCAACTCTTTTTCCGCGTCCAGGACGTCCTCGCCGACAGCGGTGTGGACGTCGCGTGGCGGCCGGCCGGGGCGACGCGCCTGTTGAGCGACGACGGCGCGTTCGAGGCCGACGCCAGCTTCTATCTGGATGCCGAGGCGGCGCGAGCGCTGGGGCAGGTGGAGGACTATGTCGACGTGCGCACCGGCCTGCCGCCGCCCACCCTGGTCGTCGAGATCGACCGCAGCCAGCGGTCGCGCCACAAGCTCCGGCCGTACTTCCGAATGGGCGTCGAGGAGGTCTGGACGAAACACCGCCTGGAACCTGCGGCGATCTGGAGGCCGGACGCCGGGGCTGCCGCAGGGTGCCGGCCCGCCGAGGAAAGCGGCATCTTCCCCGGCGTGATCCGCGCCGATCTCGATCGGCTGTTCGCGCGGGGCAGCCCGTCCGCTCAGGCCCGGTTCTTGCGGACCCTCGCCCGCCGCGTCGCGGATCGGCTGGAGGCCGCCGGCCCACGCTGACCGTCCGCGGTGCTGCGCGACGGCCTGCGAACGCGTGAACATCCGTCCATCCCGGTCGTTCAGTCCAGCGCGTGAAGGCTGACCGACGATGGCCGTTGCTTGCCTTCGCAGAAGTACAGCGCCCTGAACCGGGCCATCTGCTTTATCTTGTCGATGAGGCTGCGCTCCTGCCGCGCCGTGGCGACGTTCCGTACCAGCGCCTTCGCGTCCGCCTCGGTCAGGCGCAGTACGAGGTAGTTGGCGACGGCCGAGAACAACGACGCGTCGAAGTCTCTGGCTTCCTGGGAAGCGACCACGAGCGAGATGCCGTACTTCCGGCATTCCTTCGCCATCGTCGGGATCAGCTTCAGTCCGGCTGCCCGGTGGGCTTCGTCGAAGATCAGGGCATGCGTGATCCGATCCTGAATGCCCCGGCGGAACATGTCCTTGTAGAGGCCATAGAACACGAGCGAGGCGAAGGCCCGCTGCAGCGCGTCGTTCTGAGTCGTGTGGATGCGAACGACGGTCGCCCGATCGCTCTTCCAGAGACTCTCGCGCGTCTCTCCGGGGCTAAAAAAGCCGTAGTCGTCGAGCTCGGTCAGACGCGCCAGCAGCGTGCGCAGTCCACGGTCCGGTTTCGGCTGGTCGCGCAGGATCTCGACGAAACGACCGAACTCCGGCTCCCGCGCTCCTGCCTGCGACCCGGTCCAACCCGCTTCGCTGAAGCTCTCCTTGATCGCCCGGCGGATGCTCTCGCACTGGAGATCGCCCAACTCGGGGAAGATGGCCTCGGTGGACACCCAAAACCGGCCATTAGTGGACGGTTGAAAACCGGCCATTTCCGATAGCAGCCCGAGACGTTGACGCCGGCCGGGAACTGCGTGTTCCTGCGCGGCATGAGCAACGTCTTGGCTGAAGAGAAACGACAGCAGGTCCTGGCCCTGGGGCGCCTCGGTTGGTCGCTGCGGCGGATCGAACGGGCCACCGGGGTCCGCCGCGAGACGGCCAGCCACTACCTGAGGGCCGCCGGCGTGGGGGTGCGGGGCCGTGGCCGCCCGCCCGCGCATCCGGCAAAACCGGCCATTTCGTCGGAGGTGTCCACCGACTCTTCGAGGGCTCCGGCAGCCAGCGCGGGCACGACGCTCGTCGTGCCCGCGTCCGAAGACCGCCCTGGTCGGGCGCCGCAAGCGAGTGCCTGCGAGCCGTACCGCGAGCTGATCGCCGAGGCCCTTGGCCGCGGGCGCAATGCCATGGCCATCTGGCAGGACCTGGTCGACGACCACGGTTTCCCGGCTGGCTATGCAAGCGTACGGCGCTTCGTCTCGACGCTCCGACAGCAGCCCACCTTCGAGGCGCGGGCCGTCATCACCACCGCCCCGGGCGAGGAAGCTCAAGTCGACTACGGCGACGGGCCGATGGTCCGTGACCCCGACTCCGGCAAGTACCGGCGGACACGGCTCTTCGTCCTGACCCTGGGCTACTCGCGAAAGTCGGTGCGGCTGCTGGTCCGCCGGTCGAGTGCCCAGGTCTGGGCCGAGCTGCACGAGCGGGCGTTCCGGCGGCTGGGCGGCACCGTACGTGTCGTCGTGCTCGACAACCTCAAGGAGGGCGTCCTCACGCCCGACATCTACGACCCCACCCTCAATCCGCTCTACCGCGACGTGCTCGCCCACTACGGCGTCGTCGCCCTGCCGTGCCGCGTCCGAGACCCCGATCGAAAGGGCAAGGTCGAGGCCGGCGTCGGCCACGCCAAGAGGACGCCGTTGCGCGGCCTCCGCTTCGAGGACCTCGACGACGGCCAGGCCTACCTCGACCGCTGGGAGCGGCGCTGGGCCGACACCCGCAGCCACGGCACGACCAAGCGCCAGGTCGCCGCCATGTTTGCCGAGGAGCGCCCGGCCCTCGGCCCGTTGCCGCTCGAGCCGTTCCGCTACTACCAGTACGGCCACCGCACCGTGCATCTGGACGGCTGCGTCGAGGTCGCGGCGGCCTACTACAGCGCGCCGCCGGGCTGGATCGGCCGCCGCGTTCACGTCCAGTGGAACGCAGCCCACGTGCGGCTGCTTGACCCCCACACCGGCCAGCTCCTCCGTGAGCACCTGCGCGCGCCGCGGGGCTGGCATCGCATCGAGGACCGAGACCGGCCCGCACGCACTCCACCGAAGACCCTCGCCCTGCTCGCCGCCGCCAAGCGGGCCGGTCCGGCCATCTCCACCATCTGCGACCATATCCACCGTCACGACGGCGCCGCCGGCTTTCGCCGCATCCAAGGCGTCCTCGCCCTGGCCAGGAAGCACGGTCCCGCCGTCGCCGAAGAGGCCGCCACCGCCGCCCTCGAACTCGGTGTGCCCACCTACCGCTTCCTGCGGCGTTACCTCGACCGCCGGCCCGTCGCGCCCCTCTCGCTGCGCCAGGTCGACCCCCTCATCCGGCAACTGACCCTCTACCGCGATCTCATCGACCGCAGAACAGGAGACCCGTCATGAATCTCGTCGAACTCGACCAGGCCCTTCGCAAGCTCCGCCTTTCCGGCATGGCCGACGTCCTCGAAACCCGCCTGCAGCAGGCTCAGGCCGAGCAGATGGTCCCGATCGACCTCGTCGCCGCCCTCGTCACCGACGAGCTCCAGCGGCGCCAGGACCGCCTGCTCGCCCGGCGACACAAGCAGGCCCGCTTCCGCGACCCCGACCGCGCTCTCGACGGCTTCGACTTCGCCTTCAACAAGAAGATCAACCGCGCCCTCGTCTTCGAGCTCGCCACCGCCCGCTTCATCGCCCAGCGCGAGGACGCGCTCCTGATCGGCCCGCCCGGTACGGGGAAGAGCCACTTGGCTCAGGCCATCGGCCGCGCCGCGATCCAGCAGGGCTACCGCGTCATCTACCGCGAGGCCCACACCCTCCTCGAGGAGCTCGCCGAGGCGACGCTCGCCGAGACCCGAAAGGACTACTTGGCCGAGCTGACCCGGGTACCCCTGCTCATCATCGACGACCTCGGCATGCGCAAGCTGCCCCACACCGCGGCCGAGGACTTGCTCGAACTGATCATGCGCCGCTACGAGCGGGCCTCCACGATGCTCACCTCGAACCGGCCGGTCGACGACTGGGGGAAGCTGCTTGGCGACACCGCCGCCGTCACGGCGCTGCTCGACCGCCTCCTCCATCACGCGCACGTGCTGAAGTGCGGGCCCCGGAGCTGGCGCACCAAGGTCCAGACGACCTTGCGAACACAGGGGCCGTGAAGTAAAGATCAACGCCCGTCTCGGGCCGCCGGAAATGGCCGGTTTTGCGGTGTCCACTAATGGCCGGTTTTGACCCGTCCACTGAGGAAGATGGCCCCGAAGACGTCACGCAGCGACCCGGCGACATCGAGATACGCTCGCGGGGATTCAGCGTTCATCACCGTCAGCGGATTGAAGCCCAGTCCGTCGAAGTCGACGAACCGCACCGAGGCAACCAAGTCGACCAGGCGCTCGTCGATGTCCTGGTGGTAGGAAAAGATGATCGGATGGACGCCCGCGGTCACCATCTGCCGGCACAGGTTGAGCAGGCAGGTCGTCTTGCCCATGCCGGGCAGGCCGCCGATGAGGAGGTGGGGGTTGCCCTTGACGGTCAGGGGCCACTGCACGTCGGCGCCGGTGAGAGTGTCCGCGCCCAGCGTGATGGCGGGAACCGGCGTGGAGACCTCGGCCGGCTCGACGCCGTCCGCGGCCGGGGCGCCCCCTGGGCGCGTCGGGTCGCCGCCGGGAACCATGGGCCGTGGCGCGGCGCTGCCGTCGCCGCCCGATGCCTCACCGCGACCGCCGTTCAGATCCGTCGCGGTCGGGCCGGATCCACTTCCGCCGCCGGTCGGGTCCACCGGGTCCGGCGTGACTTCGCTTGCGTAGGGGGCATGACCGCTCGGATCGGATGTGTCCGAGCCGGATCCGCTTTCGTCGGCGGTTTTGCTCCCTCTGCCGGAACCGGGTGTGGCTGCGCCGGCGGTCCGCTCCCCTCCAGCGACCGTCGGCGTCGCGCGGTGAGAAGAGGCGGTCTCCCCGCGCCCTTTGTCGCCCGGGGTCCCGCCCCCGGGCGGGCTGGCCGCTCCGGCCGCCGTAGGGTCCGTCCCGAAACGGAAGTCGGCGTCCGGCAATCGGCCGGGACCGAAAAGGAAGACCCGCACCGTGGAGCCGGCCGGCGAGATCTCCAGCGGCTCTTGTCCTGCGTACTCGGGGCAGAACACCCAGCCGCGGTCGCCGTCCGGCGCCTGTAAAAATGGCGTAGTCGGCGCCCTTCTCGACCATGCGATCGAGCTCGGCGACGATCTCCTCGTATCGCTCCGTCGGCAGACCGTGCCGGTGCGCCTTGTCCGCATAGAAGCGCAGTACCCGCGCCAGCTTGGCGCGCCGCACCGCTCGGAACGCTGAATACACGCCTTCGTGGCCGTACCACTCGTACCAGCGCGAGCGAAGCGCGGCGGTTTGTTCCTGGACGCTGCGCAGCAGCTCCGGCGCACGCGCTTGGCGCAGGTGGCGCCGGTGCTTCACCTCGATGAACCGGAAGAGGAGTCCCCGGCGCGGCTGCGTCGAGACGTGAATCAGGTCTGGACGGGTTTGCCGCTCGCGGCCGGCGGCCCCGTTGGGTTCGTCGTCCTGCAGCGGCGGCAGCAGGTCGCGCACATCGTCCACCGGCACGAGGAAGCCGCGTTCCAGCGACGTCCAGCAGGCATCGTTCTCCGTCGTCCGGCGGCAGTTGGCGCGGGCGATGGCCAGCGCGATCAGTTCCGACGTCGGGGCGGCGTTGCCGGTCAGACGGATGGCGAGCCGCCCGCTCAGCGACTTGAGGTGCTCCAGCAGGAAGTCGGCGTTCCGCCGCGTGCGGCTGAGCCCCAGTCGCACCAGTGCCTCGTCGAGCAGGTCGTGCACCTCCTCGATGTTGCTGGTCGAGGTGATCAGCTGCAGGCAGCCGAGATCCTCGCGCTCCGGCACGCAGTCGATGACGTAGGCATCGTAGATGTCCCGATTGTCCTGCGGCGAGTCGAAGTACTCGATGCCAGCATTGCGATCCAGGGTCACCACCCAGTCGCACAAGCGGTGGAGTTCCGTGATGCTGTCGGCTTTCTCGGGTGGAATCGTCGTTCGAAGTACCGGGGCTCCGTGATTCGCGTCACCGGTCGTGTTCGAGACTCCCCAGGGCCAGCGCCATCCCGTGTGCGAAGTCGGATCGCCGTCACCCTTGGTGACGTGCCGTGCGACCGCCTCCAGGATCCGCTGGCCCAGGCGGTCCAGCCGCTCGGTGTGGGCCCGTTCCGACGGGTGCTTCTCGCCGCCGCCGGATCGCGGCACGACGCTGCGCCAGGACGGGGTCGGCGCTGCCGTGAAGTCGCGCTCGAAGAACGACATCAGGCCGAACGCCCGGAACGGGGCGGCCGGTGCGTCCCCCGCGTCGATCTCCACGCGCGACTCGAACGTGTCGAACGCGACGGCAAGGTGCGCCGCCGTCTCCGGGTCGCCGCTCTGCTTCCGCGCCCATCGGAGGCGGGGAAGGGCGACGCCGCCGGGCAGGTTGATCGATTCGAGCATCCATTGGTCGTCGGTTGTCAGAACGCCGGCGCCGCTCCGCCGCTTCTCCCGCGCTTCCGCGATGAACCGCCCCGCGATGGTTCGCTGCTCGCGGGATGGATACAGGTCGAGCGTGAAGGCGGGGGCGGCTGCGGTTTCGACACGCGCGATGTCCGCCGCGTCGTCGTCCGCCTCGTCGCTGTCCCCGTCGTAGTGCTTGTGCACGCGGCCGAGGGCTCGTGCGACGGTGAGACCATCGCCGGCCCGGAGGGCGTGCAACCGCAACAGGCGGGACGAGTCGTGGCATTCGAGATACTTGACGATCTCGTTCCCGAGGACCGCAGCGCTCTGCTCGCCGACGGTGGGTGCACTCTCCGACGACTCGCTCTCGCCGAGGGTGCGGGCGAGCACCGCCACCGCCGCCTTCGGCTCCCGGTCGTCATCGGGCACCATGCCCACCGCGTGGAACCCAAGCGTGTCGGCGAAGACGAACGCCCCACCGGCCGGGTTGGGCAGGAGTGCGGGGAACATCGCGCCGTCGAGCCCCCGCAGTTCGTCCCTCACCTGCCTGGGCGCCTGTCCCTCGTCGAAGACGGCGTGGAACAGCAGGTTGTCGTAGGCGGCCAGCCAGGCGATGCGCAGGGGATGGGCCGGCAGCACGATCAGGCCGATGGTCTGCCCCGACAGCGACTGCACTTCGACCGTGTTGCAGATGGCGAGCGACGGATCGCCGGCGTCGAGTAGCGCCGTCCACGCGAGCACGTACCCCTTCACCGTCTCGAACGACCTGGACTGGTCGTCGTGGACTTGGCCAACTCCGCCGCCGGAGTCCCGGAACCGCTCCGCCAGCCGCCGGCTCGCGGCGACGGTGCGGTCCCACGCGGTGCCGTCTCCGCCCTCCGCCGGGACGAACTCCAGCCTCGCCGCCCGTTCGCCCGACGCCCGGACGCGCACCCGCCAGCGTCCGAGCGCGCCCTGGCGACTCGTCCACTCGCTCTCCACGTCGCGGATCAACGGTGGGCGGAACACCCGGAAGCTCTTGCGGAGCCGCGCGTCAGGCGGACGCAGCACGACGAAGCCCCGCGCGTCGGCGGCGATGCAGGTGGGGTTCTCGGGGACCGCGGCCGCGATCTCTCGTCCCGGGCCCTCGATGAGCCCTTCACTGAAGGTGCGGACCTTCCGGCCCGCGCCGACGGCCGTCGTATCACGCCGCTCGCCGAACCGGATGACGAACTCCTCGCTCGACTGCCGCTCGATCGCGTCGCGGCCGATGACGGAGACGACCACGCGGGCCGACAGCAGGGCGTCGTCGCTCAGCGCCGAGAAGTCGTCGTTGCTGAACCGGCACTTCTCCTGCTGGCGCGCGGAGTGGCGGACATCGCGGGAGGCCAGCTCCTCGTCCTGGTCCGTCAGCACCGCTACGCGGTAGTCGACGGCGTTCTTCTCCAGGTCGGCGGGCCGGGTCTTCCACCGGACCTCCAGGTTCGTATAGTCCTTCGCGGACTGGGCGTCAGGGTCCAGGACGAGCTCCGGCGCCTCCGCCTCGGACGGTTCCATCAGCCCGGACCACCTGGCGATTTTCCCGTTGCGGTTGCGCCAAGAGGTGAGTTCGATGGACTGGATGTCGTCGGGCGGGTGGACCGGCAGGGACCCGACCCACAGATGCGGTCGATCGGCGAGCGCCTGCAGGGCGTCGCGCAACGGTCGGGTCGCCGCTTCTTCAAGGAAGCGTTCGAGATCCTGCCGCTGTGCGCCGGTTGCCGCGATCCGAAGCGATGCGATGCGTGCAGGGACGGTGAGGCGGGCGGCGGCCACGCCGAGCAGGCGATCCACGAACCGGCGCGAGTCTGCGAGTTCCGCACCGACGTCTCCGTCCGCCACCACCTCGACCGGCCACAGACCAAGGAGATGCAGGTACTTGCCAGGATGGCGCTGGCGCGCGGCCACGCGGCAGAGAAAGTCGAACTCCATCCACGGCGACACGCTAGCGTAGCGGCCCACCCCCTGGGCTTTGCGGATCGCGCGTTCGCTATAGGTACGGTGCACGGGTGATAGCCGGTTCGCAACCTCGATGCTCGCCAGTCGCTTCGCGTCCGCGAACAGTTCGGTCTCGTTGACCTCGCGCGCGGCGTTGTAGATGCCGTCCATGCCGGCGCCGGCCCGGCTTGTGTCGACTAGCAGCAGCGTCGCATCGCCCTTGGCCTCGCGCAGCTCGACCGCCGTGTCCGCGTCTGTGCTCCTGTTCGACTCGTCGTCCGTATCCGCCACGCGCAACACGCGCCACTCATTCGGCGCGAAGGTCGCATCGGCCGCCAGCGCAGCCACCACGTCCGGGGCCAGACAGCGCACGAACGCCATCGCGCCGGGTTCTGGCCGGCCCAGGAGGCTCTCGAAGGCGCGGCCGAGGAGCGTCCCGTGCAGTGCCGTCCAGTTCACCCCAGAATCCCTTCGGCGACCTCGAAGCGAGGTGTAAGCCGCTTCATCCGCTCGGCGTCGTTGACGCCGATCAGGAGGCCGAGATCGCGCAAACGCCGCTCCAGTGTCGCCCGGTTGCGACCCAGAACCTCGTTGGAGATCGTCATGCCTGGTGGCGCAGTATCGATGTGAAGGCCATAATCTTCCCTGAGGAAGTCCAGTAACGAGACGATGCTGGCGCGGTCGCCGCCCTTCGGGCCGGGCAGCAGATGGAGGTGCACGAGGTACTCGAGCGTCGAATCGGTGAAGACGAGTGCGCGAACGTCGCGTCGTCGGCGCGTTCCCGGACCGCTGCCGCGAGTTGTCGGGCGCTTGATGGCCAGCCCGTTCGGGCGCCCGACGGCCATGCTGGAATCGACCATCTTGGTGAGATCTTCGCGGGGCTGCCGTCCCATCAGCGCCATCAGTCCGCCGGCTAGTCCAAAGACCGGATGTGGTCCGTCATCGCGAAGCATGCTGGCCACATCTTCATGGTCGTCGGCCACTCTGTCGGCCAACTTCTCGGCCTTGTCCTCGATGAGGATAGCGACGCGTTGCGCCTCGGGGTGGCGGTCGTGGAGGAGATCCCCGAGCAGGTTCAGCCAATCTGTCGCGTACGGTCGCGTAGTGACCTGCTGCGACTTGATTCGCGACCGGGAGCGCGCCTCGTAGTCCAGCAAGCGCAGCGTCATGAGAATCACCGGAACGCGTTCGAGGCGCCGCATCAAGTCGTCTGTCGACTGCTCGGCCCGCAGCCGAAGTCGATCGTCGGCGCCGCAGGAGCAGTCCACGAACAGCGACGCCGGGTGTTGTGCGTCGACATCCGTCACCCTGCCCGTCGCCTCCCACTGGAACAACACCTCGACGGTGCTGGTGAGAATGGTGGTCAGTCCGACCGTGATGCACGACTCCAGCATGTCCACGAAGGCGTGCCGTGGCGCGGAATCGGCGTACGAGCGCACGAAGCGTCGAATGTCGTCCGAGAATCGTCGGCCGGCGGCCTCGGCGATGGGGCGCTGATTGGAGATCTTGTGCGCGTCGGCGCCCTGTGTCTTGCTTGGCCTGACCTTTTGCGGAGCGGCTCGCAGTTGCTGGGCCAGTCGAATTGTCAGGAGTTGATCCAGACCCACGGCATCGTCTGTCTCGTCGAAGCAATCGGACGCGAGATCGCTCGACGAGCCGCTACGGCGGCTGACCCCTTGACCGAAGGCCCGGAACAACGGGTTTTCCTCGTAGCGGTTCAGGACAGGGAAGCGTGTCCGGTCCATCTCATCACTGGCGGTGACGTAGTCGCCCGCGCGTCGATTCGCCAGCATGGCGACAATCATCTCGGGCACGAAGCGCAGGTTGCCCACGCTGTAGGGCAAGTCAATCCAACTCGCCAAGTAGTGCGTCGGCGCGACACGCTGTACCTGCTGGTTCCGGCCCAGTCGGTGGCGGACGTTTTCGAGACAGAAACAGAGCAGTAGGTCACCGAGAACAGCCTTCTCGACCTCGCCTTCGAACCCGGTCAGCTCCTCGATTTCAGCGAGCTTCGCAGCGATCCGCTCGACGGTGGTCTCCCGACGCCGCTGGGCCGGCGTCCCGGATGCGGGGCCGTATGTCGAGACGAAGTCTCCGGCGCCGCGACGGTGGCCGAAGCGGAACATATAGAGGACGGCCGGGAGAATGGCAGAGATTTCGAATCCCAAGAACGTCACCGGCAGCACCTTGTCGTAGTTGCCGGTCCAGACTTCCTTGACCAGGTCCGGCGACAGTGCGTTCTCGACGATCTCTCGATCAGCGTGCGCCACGCGTGCTCACCTCATTCCAGCGGTTGAAGCGCCAATCGTTGCTGTCCGTCTTCGGAAGCGCTCTCCGCCACGACTTCGTAGATGCGGTCGTCACGCATCGGGTTCCAGGCGAGCAGCCGGCGGTCGTCCTCGCGCTCCAGCCGTTGCACGAAGATCGACAGATGCGCGAACGTGTCGTCGGTCGAGGCGTCACCCAATTGGTACCCCTCGCTCAGCTCCATCAGCAGGTGGAAGAGCTCCGCGCCGAGGCGGAGACGTTCCTCGCGACCGTCCGCGTAGCGGTAGACGAGACTCGCCTGACGGTGCAGGCGATCGAGCCCGCTGGCCGCGGGCGGCAGGTCAGCTTCAAGGTGGAAGCGATCCGCCGCCTTCTCGATCCAGAACGCGGTCTCCGTCGGGGTCCGGGGGGTGATGCGCAACGGGACTCCCGGACGGTCGTAGGCCTGCGGGGGCAGCGTCGCCAGACCGGCCATACCGGCGCAGAGCGCTTCGCAAGCCGCTTCGCGCGCCTCATCGTCCACCGCCAAGCCGCGGAACCGTCGGAGGTGACGGCCGTGGGCGAGGTCGAGGGCGTGCGGATCGCCGGTGAGCGCCTCGATGTCGTGCTCGCGCCATTCGAAGTACGCGCGCCGCCGCGCCGAGGCGAGGTCCAGGTCGGGGAACCCTGGCACGCCCCGGCGGACGCCGGCGTGCGTCGGGCGCATCAGGTGTCGGTCGATACGCGGATGCGCGTCCAGCGCCGGGTCGAAGCGCGCCAAGTCCGCGAGCACGGCCCCCTGCCGCGCCGGGGACTCCGGATCGAACGCCCGGTCCCACCAGGGCAGAGAGGTCGGCGCGGTCTCTGCCGGAGCACCGGGCTCCTGAAACGGACCGAAGGACGGCTCCCAGTAGTCTGGAACCCGGCGGCGGCCCGTCGCGATGGCGCCGTCGTGGTAGTCGTCGCAGAAGTGGACCCCGAACAGGATGTAGACGAGCGCCGCGCGCAGCTCGCGTACCGTGACGTGGGTCTCGCCGCGCAGGTGGACGGCCTGGAGCGCCTCGAAGAGCCGGTCCCGCGCGCGGGACCGCGCCTCCGCAGGGGCGGCCCCGGGGAGGCCGGCCGGCCCGAACAGGCGATTCGCCCGGAACACTTCGCAGCGGTCCTGCGCCGAGCAGGTCGCGCACGGTGCCCAGATCTCCGGCGCCCGGCCGGCGCCGTACAGGCGGTCCACCAGGCTCTCCAGGAAACCGGTTTCGATGCGGGTCCCATCGGTGGTCACGCCGCCGACGAGCGACCGCTGATTGAGGTTGACGAACCGAATGTGGGCATCGGGAGCCGGCTGGAGGTTGGCGTTCTCTTCCGCATCGCCGGCGTCATCTGCTGCAGCGCCATCGCCCGTCCCGGTCAAGTCCTCGAGTTTGTACTCGCGTTCGTTTCGCGCGCCGGCCTCCACGCTGGCGGCCTCATCGGTGAGCGACCTCCGCGCCTCCCGTTCGTGCTCGTCTCGCTCGGCGACGGGCGTTTCCACCCACCGATCCTGCTGAACCCGCTGCAGGGCGGCATACAGCGCTTCCGTGAGGGGAGTCTCGCCGTCCCGCCGCTCGACCCGCTCGATCCACTCCAGCAGGCGCCCGTCGTTTATGGCCAGCAGATGCGCGATATCCTCCGATGGCGGCCCGTCCCGGAACGGGGCCAGGAACTCGTCGAGCAGGTCGTCGGCCGACCGCCCCCGCCACGACGCGGAGCCGTCCAGGTTCATCCGCACACCCAGGCCGTCGTCCGTCGTTCCTTCCAGAACGCGCTCGGATGACGCCCGGCGTTCGAGGCCGAACCCGGCGGCAAGATGCTGGAGCAGTGCCGTCTTCCCGTCGCCGGCGTTGCCGCACAGCACGATGAGCCGGATGCGGCGCCCCCGCACGTCCTCGTACAACGCCGCCTCCAGCGGCGTCTCGACGTAGGTCTGCTCCGCGAAGTCGCTATCGAGCCCCCGCGTCTCCCGGTTTCCCCACCGCGAGCCTGGATACGACTGCAGCAGCCAGCGCAGCCACTCGACGCGCTGCTCGCGACGTACGGCCGCCGGATCGGACGTCCCGCGCGGCGAGGGGCGGCCTTCGGGCGGCGCGGCGGCGGAGGTTGGGGGCGCCGACGGCTCGGGAGCGGATGATGTCGCGGCGGCCGACGATGCAGGGAGGCCTGCGGATCCCGTATCCGGCGCCGCGCCGGGAGAAGGCGGACGAACGCCGGGAGTCTCTCCAGGGCTCTCCGGTCGCGTGTCCGGCGCCTCGGGCGTCGCTGCCGCGCGAGCCGACGGCGCGGGGGGACTCGCGGAGCCCGTCCCTGACGCTTCGAGTGCGGTTGCGGGCGGCACGGTCGCCTGACCGGGCGGTGCTACGGTTGCGGCCGAGGGGGGCGGCTCCGCCGCCAGGGCCTTCAGCCCCTCGGCCGCGGAATGGAAGCGCTCATCCGGATCGGGGTGGGTGGCCCGGCTGAGGAACGCCGCCACCGACGGATACTCGGCGCGCCGTTCGGGGGCGACGGCCTCCCAGTTCAGGCCGCGTTCCTTTGCCAGCGTCCCGTCGTGGCGGAACGGCTCGTGCTCGAACATCACGTGGAAGAAGCTGGCCGCCAGCGCGTACAGGTCGTCGGAAGGCGAGGCCGCCCGGCCCGCCTGGTGGGACGGCGAGCAGTAGAGCACGGCGCCGGGCGCGGCGATTGGCTCGTCGATTCGCGAGACGAAGTCGTAGTCGGTGAGCACGAGGTCGCGCCCCGACACGATGAGGTTGCCGGGGTTGACGTCGCCGTGCACGAGCCCGTTGCGGTGCAGCACGTCCAGGGCCCTGCACATCGTCTGTAGCCAGAAGAGGGTCAGCGCGTCGGCGGAGGTCTCGTCGAGGTCGTCCACGAGGAGCGGCAGGACCCCCGCGAAATCGCGCAGCGGCGAGCCGTCGACCCAGGTCATGAGCGCCGTGAACTCGTTCTCGCGCCACGCCGACGCCACCTCGAAGATGCCGGAGACGGCCTGGTGCTGCAGGTGTGACCGCGCCAGCCGGTAGGCGTCCACGGCGCGGCGCCCCGCCTCTTCGTCGTGACACACCTTGGCGACGTAGGTTCCCTCCTCCTGCCCGTCACGGTCGATCTGCACGACCTTGAACGCCGTGCCCACCCCGCCGGCGCCGAGTCGTTCGACCACGCGATACCGGCTGCCGCGGAACGAGACGATCTGGTCCTCCGTCCAGAACCGCGCCGGCGGAGGCGGCGGGGCGGGCGGGGACTCGCCGAGCAGCTCCGACAGGCGCGCGTCGAGCGCGGACGGGTCGCTACGCTGCGACGCATCGTCCATCATGCCCGAAGCCAGCACGTCGAGGGCTTGGCGGCTCGTGTCGTCTTGCCGGCCCTCGAACAGGATGCGCAGGCTGGCGCAGAGCGCGTAGCGGTCCGAGCGGGTGTCCGCGGCGTGCAGTCCTTGCGCGCGCACTTCCGGCGCCGTCGATGGCGGCCATTCTCCGGTCGGCGGCCCCGCCGACGCCACGCTCCGTTCGGACGGAATCTTCGACAGCTCGAATCCGGTGAAGATCGGCGTGTTGTCGTGCCGGACGAGGACCGTCTGCGGCGTGAGGTTGCGGTGCAGGATCGGTCCGTCGTCCACCGTCTCGCCATGCAGCTCGACCAAGGCGTCCAGCGCGGCCCGCGCGAAGGCCAGCCGCGCCGGGGTGTCCCAGGACCGGTCCGATGCGCGCTTCTCGAGGGCAGGGGCCAGCGGGTCGGTGACGGTGAAGAAGTGCATCTCGCCCGCGTAGCCGGGGGCCGGCTGCCACGAGTCGAGTACGCGCGGCGCCCAGGTGTGCAGTTGCAGCCGACGCAGGGCTTCGCACTCCCGGCTGGCCCGCGTTTCTGCGTCCGCTGCATCGCTCGCCGACAGGTCGTAGAGGTGCAGAACGACCTTGTCTTGGCGGGTGGCGTGGACCCCCCGATAGACGCGGTGGAACCGCTCGACCGGGGGCGTGCGCCGTTCGAGGTTGACGTAGCCGGCGAACCGCCGGAGCGAGCCGTCGAGGGCGACAGCACTCCTGGGTTCCAGCCGACGGCCGAGAAGGGCGACCTCCTGCGGGCGCAGCGCTGGTGTCCCGTCGAAGTCGATGGCCTCGCGCCACTCTTTCAGCGTGCAGAACCGCACACCCCTGATGACCCGGCCGGCCAGCTCCTTGATGTCCGGCGATTCGCGCGTCAACAGGACCACGCCGTCCACGCGGCCGAGGTTCGGTACGGACTTGCGCAAGGTGGTCCCGATCTTGCGGGCCTTGTTCGTGACTTTGTCCGCCTCCTGTTCCACGAGGTCCGCGTGCTCATCGACCCATCGCCGCGACCAGTGCTTGACCTCGATGACGCGCACGCCCGGCGGACCGATGGCCACAACGTCGATCTCGTCCGCCTGGAACTGGTGCGTGACCGACCAAGTGAGGTTGGTCAGCAGAATCCACCGGTCGCCGTCGCCGCCGAGCGACGACTCGATGCGGTTCTTGAGATGTTCGAATGCGGTGCGTTCGCTCTCGTTCGCGAAGGGCCCGCAGTGGAATGGGGTCACGTTCATGTCGCCATCCAAGACGAATCGTGACAAAGCATACACCGTCTCTGCATGCGTGAGATCCGACTGTGCGCGTCGGGACGGTGGTGTCGGCACGCGTCAGGGCCGAAGACGGCGTAGCGTGGAGATGCGTCCCGCCGCTTGCGTCGGGGTCAACCCGGCGCTAAAGTGCGGGGCACGATGACTCTCAGATCGAATGCGGCGCTCTTGAGCGTGGCGGCCGCTCTGGTCGCCGGAGTCGGGGCCGGCGCTCAGCCGGGGGGACCGGGCCCGGAGCAAGTCGAGTTCTTCGAGACCGAGATCCGGCCGCTGCTCGCCGAGCAGTGCCTTCAGTGCCACGGGCCGGCCTTGGAGACGCCGTTCGGGGGGCTGCGGCTCGACAGCCGGGACGGGTTGCTCGCGGGGGGCGACTCGGGGCCCGCAGTCGTGCCCGGCGACCCCGTGGCAAGCCCGCTCGTGCAGCGGGTGCAGGGGCGGCCGGTGCTGATGCCGCCGACCGGGGCCCTCGCACCGGCGCAGGTGGAGAGCCTGATCGCCTGGGTCGAGATGGGCGCGCCGTGGCCCGAGACGGCAGTGGCTGCCGCCGGCACGCCGGACCCGTCCGAGCCGTTCGACCTCGACAAGCGCCGGCGCGAGCACTGGGCGTGGCAGCCGGTCGACACGGTCGAGCCGCCCGCCGTCGCCGACGAGGCGTGGCCGCGGAGCGCGGAGGACCGTTTCATCCTCGCCCGCCTGGAGGCCGAGAAACTCGAGCCGGCGCCGCCCGTCGATCGCCGGACGCTGATTCGCCGGCTGTCGTTCGACCTGCGGGGGCTGCCGCCGACGCCGGCCGAGATCGCGCGGTTCGTCGGCGACCCGTCGCCCGACGCCTACGCCAACCTCGTCGACCGGTACCTCGCGTCGCCCCACTTCGGCGAGCGGTGGGCGCGGCACTGGATGGACCTGTTCCGCTACAGCGAGTCGCACGGCAGCGAGGGCGACCCCGACATTCCCCTCGCGTGGCGCTACCGCGACTACCTGATCCGCGCCTTCAACGGCGACGTGCCCTACGACCAGTTGATTCGCGAGCACGTGGCCGGCGACCTGCTGCCCGAGCCGCGGCTGGACACGGAGACCCGGACCAACGAGTCGATCATCGGCACCGGCCACTACCGGCTCGTCGAGCACGGCTATCAGCCGGTCGACCCGTGGGAGGACCGGGTCAAGTGGCAGGACAATCAGGTCGACGTGGTGTCGAAGGCGTTCATGGGCCTGACTGTCTCGTGCGCCCGGTGCCACGACCACAAGTTCGACGCGATCAGCCAGAAGGACTACTACTCGCTGTTCGGCACCCTCTACGGCGCGCGGCCGACCCAGCGCGCCATCGACGACCCGGCCCTGCTCGAGACGAACCGGGACGCGCTGGCGGCGCTGAAGGAGGAGATACGCGACGGGCTGGCCGACGCCTGGCTCGACGCGGCGGGGACGGTTGGCGCGCGGCTGCTGGAAGAGGCGGACGCGAAGGCGGCTGAATCCGGCGAGGCGGCCCCGGCACGAGACGCGAGGCAGGACGAGCGAGACGGGAGCGCGCTGGCCGCGTGGCGCGAGCTGGCCGCGGTCGACGACGCGGACCTCCCGCGCGCGTGGGACGAGCTGCGCGCCCGCTGGGAGGCGGAGCTCGCCGAGCGCGAGCGGTTCAACCAGGAGCACTTCGAGGTCGCCTGGGACCTCGCGGGCGCCGACTACGCCGCGACGGTCGGTCACGGTCTCGGCCGCCCCGACGTGCCCTCGCCGCCGGGCGAGTTCGCCATCGAGCGGCGGGGCGACCGGCTGCTGAACGGCATCTATCCCGGCGGCGCCTACACGCACCTGCTGTCGTCGAAGCACGCGGGGGTCATCCAGACGCCGCGCTTCACCATCGACAGCGACTTCATCAGCTTCCGGGTGCTCGGCGGCGACCTCAGCTTCGCCAACCTCATCATCGAGAACTACGCGGTGCCGCGCGGCGGCATCTACCACCTGCGCTACAGCCCGAAGCAGGATCGGATGACGTGGGCGCAGTGGGACGCCGCGTTCTGGAAGGGGTTCAGCGCCTACATCGAGTTCGCGACCCAGGACGACGTGACGCAGTTCACCCTCGACCCCGAGGACGGCCGGCAGCGGAACCGGCCGGTGCGACGCGGCGACGGCCGCTCGTCGATCGGGGTCGGCCGGGTGCTGTTCCACGACGAGGCGGCGGAGCCGCGCGGCACCGCCCTGCCGGTGCTGCACCTGCTCGCCGGCGACGGGCCGCCGCCCGGCTCGCGCGCCGAGCTGGCCGATCGCGTCGGCCGGCGCGTGGGCGATGTCGTGTCCCGCTGGCGCGGCGGCGCGCTGACCGAGACCGAGGCGGCGTTCCTCGACGAGCTCGTGCGCGCCGATCTGCTGCCGCGGTCGCTGGAAGACCTCGTGGCCCTGCGCGCGCCGGCCGCGCGCTACCGCCTGCTCGAGCGCGACGTGCCGGTGGCGCGCCGCGCCCCCGGGGTGGTCGAGGAGGCGGCGCCGGACCACCCGCTGCTGGTGCGCGGCAACCACAAGTCCCTCGGCGAGGCGGTGCCCCGGGCGTTCCTCACCGCGCTCGACGCGCGGCGGTACGAGGACGCCGGCTTGGTCCGGCTGCGCCTCGCCGACGCGATCACCGCGCCCGACAACCCCCTGACCGCGCGTGTCGCCGTGAATCGCGTGTGGCGCCACCTGTTCGGCTACGGCCTCGTCCGCACCGTCGACAACTTCGGGCGGCTCGGCGACCCCCCGACGCACCCGGCGCTGCTCGACCACCTCGCGGCGGAGTTCGCCGGCGACGGCCACTCGGTGAAGCGGCTCGTCCGGCGCCTCGTGTCGACCGCGGCGTACCGCATGGGCAGCGAGGGGTCGCCGGAGGCGCTCGCGGCCGACCCGTCGAACCGGCTGCTGCAGCACGCCAACCTGCGGCGGCTCGACGCCGAGGCCATCCGCGACTCGATTCTCTCGGTGTCGGGCCGGCTCGACCCGACGATGTTCGGCCCGTCGGTGCCGGTGCGCTACGCGGAGCGGTACGGGCTGACGGAGGGCGATCCGAACAACGGCCCCGTCGACGGCGCCGGGCGCCGCAGCATCTACCAGGAGATTCGCCGCAACGCGCACAACCCGTTCCTCGACGTCTTCGACCTGCCGCGGCCGGCGACGACGCGCGGCCAGCGCGACGCCACCAACGTGCCCGCGCAGTCGCTGACCATGCTGAACAGCCCGTTCGTCATCGGGCAGGCGGCCGAGTGGGGGCGGCGTCTCGCCGAGGGCGAGGCGGGGTCGGTGGAGAGCCGCATCGACCACATGTTCGTCAAGGCGCTGTCCCGCCCCCCTTCCGACGCGGAGCGCGCGCGGGTCGCCGGCTATCTCGAGGCGGTAGCGGCCGAGCGCGGCAGCGCGCCGCACCTGCTGCTCTACGACGCGCAGGTGTGGCAGGACGTCGCGCACAGCTTGTTCAACCTGAAGGAATACCTGTTCGTCCGGTAGGGGTCTGCGCCGCAGAACGGCGCCGCCTCCGGGGGAGGCGCAGACTCACGGTAGGCTTTTGGTTGGGCGCCAGGCGGAGGCCGTGGCGCCACCTTGCGGTCGCGTTCGGCGACGATTGGCGGGCCAGCCCGGAGAGCGTCGCCGGTGGCTCCGGCCGCCACGCGGGTCCAGCCCGGCAGGAAGTCGCGCTACGGACTCCTCGCGCCGAGGTTTTTCCATGTGCCTTGATCCACGCCGTCACCCCGCTCCCAGCCCGTTCCTGACGCGCCGCGAGATGCTGCGCCAGACCTCGACCGGCTTCGGCCTGCTCGCGCTGTCGGCCCTGATGGCCGACCGGTCCTACGCGGGCCTCGCGCAGGAGGCGGGCGACGGCCCGCTGGCCGCGAAGCCGCCGCACTTCCCGCCGAAGGTGAAGAACGTCATCTTCTGCTACATGTCCGGCGGACTGTCGCACGTCGACTCGTTCGACCCCAAGCCGCGGCTGGCGGCCGAGGAGGGGCGGCCGATGCCGTTCCAGACCGAGCGGACGATGTTCAACCAGGACGGCAACATCTGGCCGAGCCCCTGGGAGTTCACGCACTACGGCGAGAGCGGCATCCCGGTGAGCGCGCTCTTCCCCCACGTCGGCGGCGTGGCCGACGAGCTGACCGTCATCCGCTCGATGACCGCCCCGTTCATGGAGCACGCCCAGGCCAACTTCTACTTCCACAGCGGCATGCCGTTCAACGGCTTCCCCAGCATGGGGGCGTGGGTGACCTACGGCCTCGGCACCGAGAACCAGAACCTCCCGGGGTTCGTGGTCCTCGGCAGCGGCGGCATCCCCCTGGGCGGGATCAACATCTTCGGCAACGGCTTCCTGCCCGCGGTCCACCAGGGGTCGATGCTCTATCCCGAGAACGCCGAGCCCCTCAGCAACGTGCAGCCCCGCGAGACGGACCGGCAGCAGCGGGGCCGCCTGGGCCTCATCGGCGACCTCGACGCCGCCTTCGTCGACCGCATCGGCGGCGACCGACAGGTCGAGGCGGCCATCGACAACTACGAGATCGCCTATCGCATGCAGACCGCGGTGCCCGAGCTCGTCGACCTCGCGGGCGAGACCGAGGCCACCAAGCGCCTCTACGGCATGGACTCGCCCAACGCGTCGACCGCCGCCTACGGGCGCCAGTGCCTGGTGGCCCGCCGCCTCGTCGAGCGCGGCGTCCGCTTCGTCGAGCTCACCATGGTGGGCACCGACGGCATGGGGCAGGCCGCCAACCCGTGGGACCAGCACACCAAGCTGATCGAGGGCCACACCGCCAACGCCCTCACCGTCGACCAGCCCGTGGCCGGCCTCGTCAAGGACCTCCGCGCCCGCGGCCTCCTCGACGAGACCCTCGTCATCTTCTCGGGCGAGTTCGGCCGGACCCCGTTCGTGCAGGGCACCAACGGCCGCGACCACAACCCCTACGGCTTCAGCCTCTGGCTGGCCGGCGGCGGCCTGAAGAAGGGCTTCATCTACGGGCAGACCGACGAGTACGGCTACCGCGTGGTCGAGAACTCGCACACCGTCCGCGACCTCCACGCGACGGTGCTCACCCTGCTGGGCCTCGACTACCGCAACCTGACCTACCGCTTCGGCGGCCGGGACTTCCGGCTGGCCGACGTGGACGGGCACCCGATCCGGGGGATTTTGGCGTAGGAGTCCGCGCCGCAAGAGCGGCACGGACTTCCTGTCGGGTTGGTTGGGCGCCCAGCGGAGCCGAAGGCGACGATGGGCGGGCGAGGAGTCGCCGTGAGCGGCGCGGACTCCTGTCGGGTTGGTTGGGCGCCCAGCGGAGCCGAAGGCGACGATGGGTGGGCGAGGAGTTGCCGTAGGACGGCGCGGGCTCCTGTCGGGTTGGTTGGGCGCCCAGCGGAGCCGAAGGCGACGCTTGGCGGGCCAGGGTGCACGGCATCGCTCAGTTTCCGGAGCTGTACAAATCGAACGTGGCATATAGCATTTTGCATCGACACCGTGTCCCCGCGGTAGCTGGTACACTGAGGCTTGATGCGTCCCGCCTCGACCGTCGCGCCCCCATCCGGCCCGCGTCTTGCAGGTTCCACGTCGGAACCGATGCCACGTGAAGACAAGACGCTCGGGGCCTACTACACGCCGGAGGCGGTGGCTGACGCCCTGGTGCGGTGGGCGGTTCGAGACGCGGGCGACCGGCTCCTAGACCCGTCGAGCGGCGACGGCCGCTTCGTGGCCCGCCACCCGAACAGCGTCGGGGTCGAGAGGGACCCGGCCTCGGCCGCCGAGTCGCGCGGGCGGGCGCCGCGAGCCGCAATCGTCGAGGGCGACTTCTTCACGTGGGCGGCGGCCGACCGGCGACGGTTCGACTGCGCCGCCGGCAACCCCCCGTTCATCCGCTACCAGCGGTTCGCGGGGGCGACCCGGCGGGCCGCGCTCGACTACTGCCGGCGCCTGGGCGTCGTCTTCAGCGGGCTCTCGTCGTCGTGGGCGCCGTTCATCGTGGCGGCGGCCAGCAAGCTGCGCCCGGGCGGGCGGATGGCCTTCGTCGTGCCGGCCGAGATCGGTCATGCGCCGTACGCCGGCCCGCTCGTGGAGTACCTGGTCGGCAACTTCGGTTCCGTGCACCTGGTCGCCATCAGGGACAAGATCTTCCCGAGGCTGTCGGAAGACTGCTGGCTGCTGCTGGCCGACGACGCGGGCGCGAGCTCCGGCGCCATACGGCTGTCGCGGGTCGATCGGTTCGACCCGGGCGTCATGCCCCCTCCCGTGTCGGAGGAGATCGACGTCGAGGCCTGGCGGGTCGGATGGCGCCGCCGGCTGCGGCCCTTCCTGCTGCCGCCGCGCGTTCGCAGGCTCTACGAGCGCATGGGGACCGAGCCGGACGCGGTGCGCCTGGGACAGATCGCCCAGGTCGGCATCGGGTACGTCAGCGGCGCCAACGGGTTCTTCCATCTGCGCCCGTCCGACGTGCGGCGTTTCGCGATACCCGACGAGTTCCTCGTGCCGTCCATCCGCAACAGCCGTTACCTCGCCGGCGCGGTGGTCGACGACGCCGACATCGAGCGCTGGGTCGAGAAGGACGAACCCGTGTTCCTTCTGCGCATCCCGCCGGGCGCCCAGGTGCCGGGCGCCGTCCGCGCGTATCTGGACACGGCGGAGGGCCGGCAGGCCC
This sequence comes from Vicinamibacterales bacterium, assembly GCA_965207675.1. Lineage (GTDB taxonomy): Bacteria > Acidobacteriota > Vicinamibacteria > Vicinamibacterales > UBA8438 > JAJEEA01. The sequence continues at coordinate 55,391 of CBDBMY010000006.1, read as the reverse complement.
GGGCCTCCTACAAGTGCCGCAACCGCACGCCGTGGTACACGGTTCCCGACGTGCGGCGTCCCGCCTTCGTCTTGACGTACATGAGCGGACGGTCGCCGGCGTTGGCCGTGAACCGTGGCGGGTGCACGTGCACGAACGCTTTTCTGGCGGTCGACTTCCGTTCCGATCTCTTCGGCAACGGGGGCATGTCCGAACCGGGGCTCTCGGCGGCGTGGGGCTCGCCGGCCGGCCGGCTGAGTTGCGAGCTCGAGGGGCACCCGCTCGGCGGCGGCATGCTGAAGCTCGAGCCAGGCGAGGCGCGAAACGTGCTTCTGGCACCGGATGCCGCCGTCACCGAGCGCGACCGCGTTCTGCTCGAAGAAGGCATCGAGGTGATGCAGCAGTGGCGACATCTGGCGTGAGCGCCTGCGAGTGGGTGTCGCTCCGCTCGGCACTGGCCCACTTCGTGACGTTCCGCGGCTCGACGCAGAGCCAGCGGCACATCAAGCCGCTCCACTGGTACGTCGCCTGCCGTCTCGTCGTCGAGGGCGGGTTCGACCCTGATGACATCGTGCCGCGACCGCCGTTCCGCGTGGAGGGGAAGGGCAACCGCTTGGTGCTGGTCCACGACCCCAGCCGCGGCGGCGCCGGTGAGCGCACGGTCTACGGCGGCCTCAAGACGAAGAACGTCGACGTTGTCGTGACGAAGGAGGGAATCGGTCCGGTGCTCGCCGTCTCCTGCAAGGGCGCCATCGGGGCGTTCAGGAATCTCACGAACCGGATGGAGGAGGCGGTCGGTGACTGCACGAATCTGCACATCGCCTACCCACCGCTCGTGTGCGGCTACCTGTTCGTCATGCGCGCGAACCGCGCGGAGGAGTTGGGGCGGAGGCTCGAGGCTGGATCTGAGCAGGACGGGGCGGTTCGAGAGCTCGTGGAGAACGACGTGGCGATCGACAGCGACGGCCGCCCGGTCGAGGCCGTCCGTCGATTCCACTCGGCGCTCCGCGAGCTGGCGGACAGACGCGGCATTCGGAACGACGTCAGTCGCTACGAAGCGATTGCACTCGGGTTGGCCTCCACGCGAACGGAGTACACCGGGACGATCATCGACGAGTTCCCGGCTTCCGGCAGCCCGCTGCGGTTCGAGCGGTTCTTCGGCTCGCTCTATCGGCAATACGATGAACGGTTCGTCTACGCCGCGCCGGACCTGAAGCGGTTGACGGCCCGACGCGAGTGGGATCCTGCATCGGCGGCCTTCAGCGCGCCGATGATGGCGGATTTGGACTACGAGGCGAGGATGTCGTCCTGACGGGCGCGGAGACCAGCCAGCCGCAGGCGGAGTCGAGCCTTTCCCGGCGGCGATCGGCAGAATCGGTCAACTGCCCCAAGGTGGCCTGTGGCTTGGGAACCCCACGGGTGCCTGTAGGGTCGGTTCGGCGCCCGCTTCGGTCATGCGATAGGTGTGTGATTGTCGCGGCTCGAGGGATGGAGGGGCAGCATGACTCGAAGACGAACGCTGGCGGTGGCGGTCGCGGCGATGTCGCTTGCAGGGCCTGCGGCGGCGCAGACGACCGTGGACATCTTCGACACGACCACGGGCACGGAGCGACTGGGGACCATCGTGCTCCAGGAGGAGGCGGGCGGCGGCGTGCGCTTCACGCCCGATCTCGGCGACATCCTCCCCGCGGGCGATCACGGCTTTCATGCCCACGTGAATCCGGACTGCGGAGCGGGCGGGCAGGCCGCGGGCGGGCACTACGACCCGGGGGACACCGGCCGGCACGAGGGGCCCGAAGGCGACGGTCACCTCGGCGACCTGCCGCGGCTGGCGTCGGAAGCGGGCCGGGTGGTCACGTCGGTGGTCGCGACGCGGTTGACGATGAGCGACCTGTACGGACGCGCTCTGGTGATTCACGAGGGCGGGGACAACTACTCGGACTCGCCGGCGCCGCTGGGCGGTGGCGGCCCCCGGCTGGCGTGCGGCGTGGTGCCCGCGGCGGTGCCCGGAATGCCGCCGGCCGCCATCGTGGCGCTGATGGCGCTGCTGCTCGCGCTCGGTATGCATGCCCGCCGGTGCGGCGTGCCGGTTGCGGATCGGGGCTGATTCGACGGGCGGCGGGTTCACGGCACGCAGAAGTGCCACGGCGCGGTACGGATGCCGCGGCCGAGGGGGCTCGCGCGGCGGGTACGGCAGGCGAGGACGCCGTGGCCCCCGGTGAGCTCGCACCAGGCGGCGAGGCGTTCGGCGTGGCGGGGCGTGGGGGTTCGGGTCGCCTTCACCTCGATGCCGTAGAGGCGGCCGTCCAGCTCGACGACGATGTCGACCTCGGCCGCCAGGCCCTCCCAGTGGTAGAGCCGCTCGGCGCCGCCGGCGTGGTGGATGGCCTTGGTCAGCTCCGACACGACGGCCGATTCCACGAGCGCGCCGAGGGCGGGTCCGTTCATGATGGCGTCCCGGGTCCGGTAGCCGAGCATCCAGCTTGCGAGTCCGGGGTCGATGACGTGCAGCTTGGGGCTCTTGCGGATGCGCTTGCCGAAGTTGCGGTGGTAAGGGGGCAGCAGCAGCACGAGGCGGCTCGTGACCAGCAGGCTCAGCCACCGGCGCGCGGTGGGCGCGCTCACCCCGGCGTCGCGCCCGAGGCGGGCGAGGTTCACCACCTGTCCCGTCGAGGCGCAGACGAGCGAGAAGAACGCGCGGAAGGTCTCGAGGTCGCCGACCTGCTCCATGTTCCGCAGGTCGCGCTCCAGGTAGGTCTGGACGTAGCTCTGCATCCACAGGTCGCGGTCGACGTCGGGGTCGAGGCGCGGCTCGGGCCAGGCGCCGCGGTGCAGCCAGTCCGCCAGGTCGACGTCGGGAGCGTCGCCGTCCGCGCCCGCATGGTGGCGGTCGAGCAGCTCGCCGAGGCTGCCCGGGGCCGGCGCGCCGACCACCTCCGAGACGGCCAGGGGATCGAGGTGGAGCACCGCGATCCGCCCCGCGAGGGTCTGGCTCACGCCGCGCATCAGCGCGAAGTCCTGCGACCCGGTCAGCAGCCAGCGGCCCGGCTCGCGGCGGGCGTCGATCTCGTCCTCGATGTAGTGGAGGAGCTGCGGCTGGTACTGGATCTCGTCGAGGATGGCGCGCTCGCCGGCGTCCGCGAGAAACCCGGCGGGATCGTCGCGCGCGACGTCGCGCACGTCGGGGCGCTCGAGCGAGACGTACCGATGGGAGCCGCCGAACTCTTCGCGGAGAAGGGTCGTCTTGCCGGTCTGGCGGGGTCCGGTGACGAGCACCGCGGGGAACGTGCGCATCGCACGCCGGACGGTGGTAGCCAGCGCTCGGGGGACGTACCGCATCGCCTGTCGGGTCTGTCAAATCAAATAAGCCATATTATATTTGCACAAGACCGGGGCGCGCCCGTAGCCGGCGGGCCCGCAGCCACGGCCGCGGGGGACGAGATCGCGGCCAGGAAGCCCGAAACCCGGGCCGAACCGTCCGACACCGAGAGGGCCCGCATGAGGATCCTCACGTGAACCGCCCGGCGTCGGCGGTGGCGTTGCTGGCCGCGGTGCTCGTCGGATGCTCGGGAAACCCGAGCGCACCGACGGACGGCGTGACGTTCACCTTCGATTTCCGCCGCGGGCCGCAGGGGTTCGTCGCCGGCTTCGCGGACTACCCGCCCGGCAATGCGGACATCTACGAGCTGACCTCCGACCACCGCGCCCTCCCGCCGCCGCTGGCGCCGGAGCCCGCCCTCTTCATCTCGGGAGTCAACCGGAGCGACGACCTCTTCATGTTCTTCAAGGGGCCCGTCGACGGGTTGTTGCCGGGGGCGCGCTACGACGTGACGGTCAGCGTGGAGATCGCCACCGACGTGCCGGCCGGGTGCGTCGGCGTCGGTGGTGCGCCGGGCGAGAGCGTGTGGATCAAGGCCGGAGCGACCGACGTCGAACCGCTCCCGATCCGTGAAGGCTCCTACCTGCGCATGAACATCGACATCGGCAATCAGTCGGCCGGCGGCTCGCAGGGCGTGGTGCTCGGCAACGTCGCCAACTCGAGGCGCTGCGAGCAACCGCGCCAATGGGAGCGCAAGTTGTTCGCGGGCAGACCGATTCCGGCGTCGATCTCGATACCCTCCAGTGGCCGGGCCTGGCTGTTCTTCGGCGTCGACTCGGGATTCGAAGCCAGGACGGGAGTCTACTTCCTGCGAGTGGAAGCCGCGTTCAGGCCGGTGTGACTTTGTGCGTCGTGCGATATGGGCACCCATATTCTTGAATATGGTAGGGTGGATCACGTGAAGACCACCGTCGAGCTCGCCGATGACCTGGCGCGGGAAGCCAAGCGCTACGCCGCCCGTCACGGCCTCACGCTTCGGGCCGTCATCGAGGAGGGGATTCGCTCGACGCTCCGTGGCGAGACCGGGATGCGGGCCTCCTTCGTTCTGCGGGATGCGAGCGTGGACGGCTCCGGTTTGCGGGCCGAGTTCCGCGACGAAGCCTGGTCGAGGCTCCGGGACGCCGCGTACGAAGGGCGGGGCGGTTGACGGCCGTCGACACGAACATCCTCGTCCACGCCCACCGGCGCGACTCCCGCTGGCACGCCGGCGCGAGCGCGTGCGTGCGCCGCCTCGCGGAGGGACGCGCCGCCTGGGCGATTCCGTGGCCGTGCCTTCACGAGTTCATCGCCGTCGTCACCCACCCGCGCATCTACGACCCGCCGTCCACCGTGGAGGAGGCGCTCGGCCAGTTCGACGCGTGGATGGAGTCGCCGGGGCTGGTGCTCCTCGGCGAGCCGCACGATCACTGGGCGATCCTGCGCCGGCAGCTCTCGGCGGGACAGGTCCGGGGCCCCATGGTGCACGACGCGCGGATTGCCGCCATCTGCATCGGTCACGGCGTCGAAGAGCTGCTGACCGCCGATCGCGATTTCGGCCGCTTTCCGTCCCTCGCCGCTCGCAACCCGCTCGTTGCCTGACGGTCGTCCGTGCCAGCCCGAGCGGGTGATTCGGCGAACGTTCAACGGGTGATTCGGCGAACGTTCAACGGGTGATTCGGCGAACGTTCAACGGGTGATTCGGCGAACGTTCAGCGGGTGATTCGGCGAACGTTCAGCGGGTGATTCGGCGAACGTTCAGCGGGTGATTCGACGCGCGCAGGCGAAGCACGCGCACTGACGGGCGACAAGATGCGCTGGACGTGAGAGCCGGCTGCCCCCCTCCGTCATTGACGTATACTGGGACGTGTTGACGTTCGTCGAGACGAAGCTCTTCACGAAGCGGCTGCGTGAGTACCTGGCGGACGACGAGTATCGAGCCCTGCAGGAGGCGCTGATCGCGAATCCGCAAGCCGGTGACATCATCCGGGGGTCGGGCGGAGTCCGGAAGTTGCGTTGGAACGTCGCCGGTCGAGGCAAGCGTGGCGGAATTCGCGTGATCTACTACCTGCGCTCGAAGTACGGAGAGATCTGGATGTTGACCGTCTACGCGAAGAATGTGGTCGACAGCATTCCTCCGTCCTTGCTGAGGAAGATCAGGGAGGAGATTGATGGCTGACGCCGGACGCGACATCGGCGAGGAGATTCTGGAGGGTATCCGAGAGCTCAAGCGAGGTGAGCACGGGCGCATCGTCAACGTGCCGGCCATCTCGAGCATTCGCGAGAAGACGGGGCTGTCGCAGTCGAGGTTCGCGGAGCTGCTGGGCGTTTCGGTCCGTACTCTGCAGGAGTGGGAGCAGGGGCGCCGCATGCCTTCCGGTGCGGCTCGGACGCTGCTCTTGATCGCCGAGAGGAATCCTCGCGCGCTGGTGGACGTGGCGTGATCGGCCGGCCGGGTACGCCGGCAAGGGCCGTCTCGAACCGGCGACCAGTGTGTCCCGCAGGACGACATCCGCCATGGACGCCTCGAACGCGAACCAGTCGATCCCGTCTGCCGGCGGTCGGTATATCCTCAGGGAAGCGAGGGCGACGGATCGCTCCCGGCGGGCCCGGGCGGGCCTCGTCGGGCACCATGTCCTTGCGAAGCCGAGGAGGTGGATATGACCCGTCGATGGTTGGCGCTACCGGTGGTAGTGATGGTCGCGGCGGCGTGCCTGATGCCGGGCTTGGCGGCCGGTCAGGAGGCCGCATCGGAACCCGAGCCGACGACGTTCCGGACCCCTTGGGGCGATCCGGACCTGCAGGGCATCTGGTCCTACGCCACGTTCACGCCGCTACAGCGGCCGGCGGAATTCGCCGGGCGCGAGCTCCTGACGCCGGAGGAGGTGGCCGCGCAGAACCTGGCCGACGCGACCCGGGCGACGTCCGAACGCCGCGGCGAGCTCTCGGCCGAGCGCGACCTCGCCCTCGCCTACGACCAGGTGTGGTGGGATCGGGGCGAGTCGACCGGGCGCACGTCGCTCATCGTGGACCCGTCCGACGGCCGGCTTCCGCCCCTGACGCCGGCGGCAGAGCGGCGGCTCGCGGCCGCACGCGAGCGGCGCGCCGCCGGCCCCTTCGATTCGTGGGCCGACCGGCCGCTGCAGGAGCGGTGCATGACCTACCAGCGGGTGCCGCCGGTGCCGTCCGGCTACAGCAACGCGTATCAGATCTTCCAGAGCCCGGGGCAGGTCGTCATCCTCAACGAGATGATCCACGACGTGCGCGTCGTGCCGCTCGACGGGCGGCCGCCCATCGACGGGCGCATCCGCCAGTGGAACGGCGACGGGCGCGGCCGCTGGGACGGCGACACCCTCGTGATCGAGACCACGCACTACCGCGACGACACGACGTGGCGGGGGTTCCCGGGCACCCGCGACCTGCGCGCGGTCGAGCGGTTCACCCGCATCGACGCCGAGACCATCGAGTACCGCTACACGATTCACGACGCGGCGACGTACACGCGCCCGTTCACGGTGGAGCTGCCCCTCGTCAGCCCTCCCGGCTACGTCATCTACGAGTACGCGTGCCACGAGGGGAACTACGGGATCGCCAACGCGCTACGCGGCGAGCGCGTCCTGGAGGCGGCCGCGGGCCGGGCGCCGTAGAGAGGGTCACCCCACGCAGCAGGCGCAGGTGGGGCCGCCATCCGGCGAGAAGGTGGCCGTGGCCTGACGGGTGTCGCGCGGCGGCCGGTCGGGCGAAGCGGCGGCGCTGGCCGCGACGCTCGCGGCCGCCGTGGCGCGCCGTCGGCGTTCCTGGTGCCGCGCCTCGGCTTGGCGCGCGTCCGGTCCCCGATAACCCGTGAAGATCTGGTAGCGGTGCAGCCCGATCGCGCCGTCGACGCGGATGGCGTTGGGCCCGTCGGCCGCGAACCGCGAGAACGGCGCGCCGTCGCAGATGATGAAGACGTCGCCGGGGTCGGGCAGGTTGGTCACCCGCCAGCTCGTGTCGTCTCCCCGTCGCTCGGGGGCCGCCGCACAGGTGCCGACGTGGAGGGCGCCGCTCTCGACGTCGTTCCAGGCCTGGTAGACGCCGAGCGACGGGAAGTCGACGCCCTCCACGGTGGGGGCGTCGAACTTGTCCATGTGCGGGGCGTCGAAGGCGCGGTTCCAGGCGTCGCCGTCGCCGACCTCGGCCACCATCATGCTCGCGCTGCGCTGCCCGCGCGGGTAGGCCTCGTTCAGGCCGAACCACCAGCCGAACTTCTCGTCGTGCTCGCCGAAGAAGCGCGGGTCGTACTCGCGCTCGGCCGCCGCCCGCAGCCGCTCCACCGCGGTGTGGTCGCCGAGCTCGCGCGCCATCACGAGGCCGGTGGCCGAGGCGCGGATCTCGACGCTCGGGTCGTTCCAGCCGAGGGCGTTGGCGGCCGACTCGTAGAGCAGGGTCGCCGTCTCGCGGTCCTGGGGCAGCAGCAGGAAGGCGACGCCGACCCCGGCGCCGGGGCCCCCGTTCGCCTTGTGGTTGACGATGGGGTCGTAGTAGCTGGTGACCCACTCGAGCCGCCCGTCGTTCGACATGCCGATGAAGTTGTCCCGCGCGTACTCCAGCCATCCCTGCACCGGGCGGTGGGTGTCGCGCCCGTAGAGCCGGTCGTACAGGAACATGCCCAGGCCCGCGGAGGCGTTGCAGGGGAACCAGATCTTCGTGTTCTCGCAGTGCGGGCCTTCCGGGCGCTCCCGGTACTGGCTCTCGAGCAGGGCGGCGATGCGGTGCTGGTCCCACTCGAACCGCTGGTCGCCGTAGCCTGTCACGGGAAACGGCCGCTCGTACTTGTCGTCGCCCGAGACGTACTTGTAGATGCCGAGCAGCAGGTTGAACCAGCCGCGGAAGAAGAGGTTGCCCTCCGACCCGATCGGGTCCGGCGACAGGCCCCACGGCTCGATCCCGTTCGCGGTCCAACCGATGCGGTTGTAGCGGCCGCGGAGGCGCTCGGGGATGCCGGCCATCACCTGCGGAGGATAGTTCTCCCGCCGTGGGTCGTCGCCGATCTGGGTCAGCCAGTCGACGGCCCCCCAGTAGGTCGGGTAGCGGCTGGCGAGCCCGTCCGCGATGCGGGTGTAGACCTCGCGCCACGCCGGCGTCTGGTCGGCCATGAGCAGCAGGGCGTACGACGAGTTGTGCAGGTCGAAGCGGCCGTAGCTGGTGACGACGGGGTTGGAGTAGCGGTCCCACCACATGTGCGGCACCCCGTCGGCGTTCCAGTCGTCGGGGGTCGTCGCCTTCTCCCACAGGAAGCGCAGCCAGCCGCGCGTCCGCCGGTTGAGGGTCGGGTGGACCGAGCGCGGGGTCTCCTCCAGGGTCGGCATCGCCGGCGCGGCCGGCGCCTGCGCCGCGGCCTCGCCGGGCCGGACCGCGAGCATGCCGGCGGCGGCGCCCATCTGCTTCACGAACCGGCGTCGGGAGCGGTCTCGGGGAGTGGTCATCGCATCCTCCGGTCGGGCGGCGTCGATTATACCCGCCGCAATGCGGCGCCCGTCGCCCGGGAGGCACGTACCCTGCACGGCCGGCATCCGCGGAATCGGCCGGCGCCCGGAAGGGCGGTTCCCGCCAAGCGGTCGTGGTCGTTCTCTGCCGCCTGCCGGTGGGCCGCCGGGCACAGGGCCGACCCTCGCCGAGCGGACGGGGCGTCGATGACATGGGTGCGTAACAGATTCGAGAGATGAGCGCCCCAGGCACCGTCAGGTTGACGCTTGCGGTGTCGTTCTCCGCGGCGCCTCATTTCCTGACGTGCACCCCGACGACATGGTGCACGTCAAGATTGTGGGATGACGGCCCCTCGCGCTGTCAAGCTCCCGATTCGCGGGAGCAGCCTGGACCCCGCGAACACGCCGCCCCATGGAGGCTTCTACGCCCGCACACGACGCCGCGCCCCGTCTTGCGTAGCGCCGTCACATTCCTGCCGTGCACCCCGACGACATCGAGTTCGTGCAATTGCCGGTCGTCAGGAACACCACGTCGGACGGGAACGACTGCCGTGCACCCCTACGACATCGAGTTCGTGCAATAGCGGCCGGAGTGTGCGACGATGGGAGCATGCTGCGCGGGTGGCGGCGGTCTTTCGTGTTCGGGGTCGGGTCGACCCTGCTGGCCGCCGTGGTCCTCTGCCCGTTGATGGCGGCCGCGGCGGCGATGCCCTCCGCGTCGAGCTGTCACGACCAGCCGGCCCAGGATCACCACGGCGACACGTCGCCCGCGTTCACCTGCTGCGCGCCCGTCGTCGCCGCCGTGGCGGCGAAGGCCGCGCCCGATGCCGTCGCCGCGTTGCCGCCCGCCGTCGATGTCGCGCCGCACGCGTCGCCGCGGGCCGAGTGGCACGCCGACCACCCGCGGCCTCGATCCGCCTCGCCGCCGCTCTTCGTGCAACACGCCTCCCTGCTGATCTGATCGTTCTCCGTCACGGCCGTCGTTCTCTCCGCCCGAGCGTCGGGTCCGGGGCGCGGACCGCGCGCCGCCGATCCGCGCGCCGCCGATCCGCGCGCCGCGCGCGCCACCGGTGTCGTTGCGTTCCGCGCTCGGGGGGAGGACGCCTGTTCCCCGGAAGCCCTGGCGACCACGAGGGTCGCCCCCGAGCTCCGGGAACGCGACGGAACACGGGGGACGATCCCATGCCTGCAACACGCTCTCGGCTGTCCGCGGCCGGGCTGGTCGCCGTGGGCCTGATCTCGACGCTGGCCGCTGCGCAGCCGCCGGCAGTGCCGCCATCACCGGAGGACGCGCTCGACTTCTACGCCGTCGCGCCGGAGCTGCGCGCCTACGTGACGGCGGCGGTCGAGAGCAATCCGGCGATCCTCGAGTCCCGCGCGCGGTACGAAGCGGCGCGGCAGCGGGCGCCCCAGGTCGCCGCGCTTCCCGATCCGGTCGTGAGCTTCACCCAGGCCCTGCGCAGCGTGGAGACCCGCGTCGGGCCCCAGCTCAACAGCGTCACCCTGACCCAGTCGTTCCCCTGGTTCGGCACCCTGGAGCTGCGGGAGCGCGTGGCGCTGCTGGAGGCGACGGCCCTGCGGCACCTGTACCAGGCGGCCCGGCGGGACGTCGTCGCCGAGGTCAAGGAGGTCTACTACGACCTGGCGTACGTCGACGCCGCCCTCGGTCTCGCCGGCGAGGAGCAGTCGCTGCTCGAGCACTACGAGACCCTGGCCAGCGCCCGCTACGCCACCGGCCAGGGCCTGCAGCAGGCGGTGATCCGGCTGCAGGCGGAGATCACCCGGGTCATCGACCGCCGGCACCTGCTCGAGCGGCAGCGCGCGACCCTCGCGGCGCGTCTCGACACCCTGCTCGACCGGCCCGCGGAGGCCCCGGTGCCGGCGGTGGCGCCGCTGGTGCGGCCCTCCGTCGCGGTGGACCGCGACGAGCTCTACCGCCTCGGCGACCGTCACCGTCACGAGCTGCGGGCGGCGAGCGCGCTCATCGAGGGCGGCGAGCGGGCCGTCGAGCTGGCCAGGAAGGATGCGCGGCCGGGCTTCACCGCGAGCGTGGGCGTGACCAACGTGGGCCGGCGCGACGACGCCGCCCTTCTGCCGCTGGCCGACGACGGGAGGAACTCGGTCACCGTCTCCCTGGGCATGTCGCTGCCCCTCTGGGGCGCGAAGTACCGCGCGCGCGTCGTGGAGGCGGGCGCGGAGCTGCGCGCGCACACCCGGCGGCGCGCGGCGGCGCGCAACGCCATGGAGATGGAGGTCCAGGAGGCGGTGGTCCGCCTCGAGACCCTCGACCGGCAGATCGACCTGCTCGACACGGTGCTGATTCCGCAGACGGAGGAGGCGCTGCGCGCCACCGAGACCGCCTACGAGACGGGCGAGCTCGGCGTGCTCGAGCTGCTCGACAGCGAGCGGACGGTGATCGACGTCCGCTCGATGCGCGCGCGCTACCTGTCCGACATCCTCATCGCCCTCACCGCCCTCGAACGGGCGATCGGCACGCGCGTGCCCGGGAGGACGCCATGAACAAGGCGATCGCCGTCCACCTGTCCGACATCCTCATCGCGCTCGCCGCCCTCGAACGGGCGATCGGCACGCGCGTGCCCGGGAGGACGCCATGAACAAGGCGATCGCCGTCGGCGTCGTGAGCTTCGGGCTCGGCGTGGTCGCGGCGGCGCTGGTGGCCGTCAATCCGGCGGGCTGGCAGTGGCCTTCCCGCCTCTTCTCCCTCGTGGCGGCGCGCGAAGCTCCCGCGCTCGCCGGGCGTGCGCCGGCCGGCGCGCCCGCCTCGGAAGAAGACCGGGAGATTCTGTACTGGCGCGCGCCGATGGACGCGACCTTCACGTCGGACCGGCCCGGCCGGTCGCCCATGGGCATGGACCTCGTCCCGGTATACGCGGACGAGGTCGAGAGCCTGCCGCCGGGCACGGTGCGCATCGACCCCGGCTTCGTGCAGAGCGTCGGGGTCCGCAAGGAGCCGGTCGCCCGGCGCGGCATCGCGCAGACCATCCGCACCGTGGGCACTCTCGCCCACAACGACCGGCAGATCGCCTGGGTCAACACGAAGTACGACGGCTGGATCGAGAACGTGGCCGTGAACTACCTCGGCGAGACGGTCGAGGAGGGACAGGTCCTGTTCGACATCTACAGCCCGCAGCTCGTCACCACCCAGATGGAGTACCTGCAGGCGGTCGACTACGCGGCGCGGCTCGAGACGTCGGCCTACCCGGCGATCGCCGAGCGAGCGCGCTCGCTCGTCGCGTCGGCGCGCGCGCGGCTCGGCTACTGGGACATCACCGACGAGCAGATCGCGACGCTGGAGCGCGAGCGCACGCCGCGCCGCACCCTGTCGGTCCTGTCCCCGGTCACCGGCGTCGTGGTCGAGAAGATGGACCAGGCGCTGGACGGGATGTTCGTCGAGGCGGGCATGAACCTCTACAAGATGGCCGACCTGACGACGATCTGGGTCGACGTCGAGGTTTTCGAGCACCAGGTCGAGGCGATGCGCGTCGGCCAGCGCGCGCAGGTCGAGCTGCCGTACCTGCCGGGCCGGCCCTACACCGGGTTCGTGCGCTACCTCTATCCGCACTTCGACGAGCGGACGCGCACGATGACGGTCTCGATCGAGCTCGAGAACCCCGACCTGACGCTGCGCGCGGGCATGTACGCCAACGTGACGTTCGACGTGCCGGTGGCGCGCAACGCGCTGGCCGTGCCCGAGGAGGCGGTGATACGCGGCGGCACCCGCGACCTCGTGGTCCTCGAGCGGTCTCCCGGAACATTCCAGGTCGCCGCCGTGACCCTCGGCCGGCAGGGCGGCGGCGTGTGGGAGGTGCTGGACGGCGTCGCGGAGGGGGACACGGTCGTCGTCTCCGCGCAGTTCCTCATCGACTCCGAGAGCAACCTCACGCAGGCGATCCGCGGCCTCGAGTCGGGTCCGGACATGCCCGGGATGCCGGCGGAGCACGTGCACGGCACGGAACCTGGGACGCCCGCGTCCGGCGCGCCGGCCACGCCCGGGATGCCGGCAGAGCACGTACACGGCACGGAGACCGCGACGCCTGCGGCCGCCGAGCCGGCCATGCCGGGCATGCCGGCGGCGCCGGGCGCGCCGGCGGAGCACGCGCGGGGCACGGGACCGGCGTCGGCGCAACGCGAGGAACCGGCCGGCCCGACAGCCGGGACGGCCGGCCACCGCCACTGACGCGGCCGCCGCGACCGACTGGTGCCGGCGCAGCCCGAGGGGACCGGCCGGCCCGAAGCGGGGACGGCCGGCCACCGCCGCTGACGCGGCCGCCGCGACCGACGGTGGGAGGAGACCGATGCTCGCCAGGGTCATCGAGTGGTCCATCGGCAACCGCTTTCTCGTCGTCCTCGGGGCGGTGTTCATCGCCTTCGGCGGTATCTACGCCCTGCGCGCGACGCCCCTCGACGCGCTGCCGGACCTCTCGGACGTGCAGGTGATCGTCTTCACCGACTACCCGGGGCAGGCCCCGCAGGTCGTCGAGGACCAGGTCACCTATCCCATCACCACGCAGATGCTCGCCGTCCCCTCCGCCACGGTGGTGCGCGGCTACTCGTTCTTCGGCTTCTCGTTCGTCTACGTGATCTTCGAGGACGGCACCGACCTGTACTGGGCGCGCAGCCGGGTCCTGGAGTACCTCAACTACGTCGGCGGGCGCCTTCCCCGGGGCGTGACGCCGACCCTCGGCCCCGACGCCACCGGCGTCGGCTGGGCGTACATGTACGCCCTCCGCTCCGACGACACGGACCTCGCCGAGCTGCGCTCGCTCCAGGACTGGTTCCTCAAGTACGAGCTGACCGCCGTGCCGGGGGTGTCGGAGGTCGCCAGCATCGGCGGCTTCGTCAAGCAGTACCAGATCACCGTCGACCCGAACCGCCTGCGCGCCTACGACATCTCGCTGTCGCGCATCCGGGACGCCGTCGAGCGGAGCAACAACGACGTCGGCGGGCGCGTGCTGGAGATGTCCGAGGCCGAGTTCATGGTGCGCGGCGAGGGCTACATCCAGGGCGTCGACGACGTGAGGCGCGTCGCCCTCGGGGTGGACGAGTCGGGCACCCCGATCACGGTCCAGGACGTCGCCACGGTTCAGATAGGCCCCGACATCCGCCGCGGGCTCGCCGAGCTGAACGGCGAGGGCGAGGTGGTCGGCGGCATCGTCGTGGTGCGCTACGGCGCCAACGTCCACGAGGTGGTCGAGCGGGTGAAGGCCCGGCTCGCGGAGCTGCAGTCGGGGCTGCCGCCGGGGGTGGAGGTCGTCCCCGTCTACGACCGGACGACGCTGATCGAGCGCTCGATCGACACGTTGCGGCAGAAGCTGCTCGAGGAGATGGCGATCGTGGCGCTGGTCTGCGCCGTCTTCCTGCTGCACGTGCGCTCGGCCCTCGTCGCGGTGCTGACCCTGCCGCTGGCGGTGCTCATGGCCCTCGTCGTGATGGCCCTGCAGGGCATCAACGCCAACATCATGTCGCTGGGGGGCATCGCCATCGCCATCGGGGCGATGGTGGACGCCGCGATCGTGATGGTCGAGAACGCGCACCGGCATCTGGAGCGCGACGCCGGCCGGCTGCCGCACTGGCAGATCGTCACCCGCGCCGCCACCGAGGTCGGCCCCACCCTGTTCTTCGCGCTGCTGGTGATCACCATCTCCTTCGCCCCGATCTTCACCCTCGAGGCGCAGGAGGGCCGGCTCTTCAAGCCGCTCGCGTTCACCAAGACCTACGCCATGGCCGCCGCCGCCCTGCTCTCCGTCACGCTGGTGCCGGTGCTGGTCGGCTACTGGTTGCGCGGCCGCATGGTGTCGGCGCAGTTCAACCCGCTGACTTGGCTGCTCATGGCGCTGTACCGGCCGGTGCTGCGGCTGACGCTGGCCGGGCGCTGGGCGGTCGTCGTATTGACCCTGGCGGCAGTGGGCGCGACCACCGTGCCCTTCTCGCGGCTCGGCTCCGAGTTCATGCCGCCGCTCTGGGAGGGCGACCTGCTCTACATGCCGACGACCCTGCCCGGGGTGTCGATCACCAAGGCCCGCGAGATCCTGCAGCAGACGGATCGCATCCTGCGCACCTTCCCGGAGGTGGAGCAGGTGTTCGGCAAGGTCGGGCGCGCGGACACCGCGACCGATCCGGCGCCGCTGAGCATGCTGGAGACGACGATCCAGCTCAAGCCGGAAGACGCCTGGCGGCCGGGCATGACGCCCGAGCGGCTGACCGACGAGATGAACCGCGCCATCCGGTTCCCGGGCGTCACCAACGCCTGGACCATGCCCATCAAGACCCGCATCGACATGCTGTCGACGGGCATCAAGACGCCGGTGGGCATCAAGATCTCCGGACCCGACCTCGCGGTGCTGGAGGAGGTCGGCCGCGAGGTCGAGGCGGTGGTCCGACAGGTGCCGGGCACGCGCTCGGCCTACTCCGAGCGGGTGATGGGCGGCAACTACCTGAACTTCTCGGTGAGGCGGGACGAGATCGCCCGCTACGGGCTCACCGTCGGCGACGTGCAGGACGTCATCCAGTCGGCCATCGGCGGCATGAACATCACGACCACGGTGGAGGGGCTCGAGCGTTACCCCGTCAACCTGCGCTACAGCCGCGACCTGCGCGACAACCCTGCCGCGCTGCGGGACATCCTCGTCCAGACCCCGACCCGGCAGCAGATTCCTCTCGGCCTCCTCGCGACGATGTCGTTCGTCAAGGGGCCGCCCGCCATCAAGAGCGAGCAGGCGCGGCCGAACGCCTGGGTCTACGTGGACATCGAGGACGTCGACGTCGGGACCTACGTCGAGCGCGCCCGGGAGGCGGTGGCGGCGCAGGTGGAGGTCCCCACCGGCTACAGCCTCGGCTGGAGCGGCCAGTACGAGTACATGGTGCGCGCGCAGGAACGGATGCGGCTCGTGGTCCCGATCACGCTGCTGCTGATCTTCCTGACCATCTACGCCAGCACGCGCTCGGTGGCCAGGACCCTCATCGTGCTGTCGGCGGTGCCGCTGTCCCTGATCGGCACGTTCTGGCTGCTGTACGTGCTCGGCTACAACCTGAGCATCGCGGTGTGGGTGGGCATCATCGCCCTGGCCGGCCTGAGCGCGGAAACCGGGGTGGTGATGCTGCTGTACCTCGACCGCGCCTGCGACGCCGCCCTGGCCGAGGGGCGGCTCCGCACGCCGGCCGAGCTCCGCCAGGCGGTGTTCGACGGCGCCGCGCGCCGCGTCCGCCCGGTGGTGATGCTGAGCGCCACGACCGTGCTCGGCCTGTTGCCCATCATGTGGAGCGCCGGCACCGGGGCCGACGTGATGAAGCGCATCGCGGCGCCGATGGTGGGCGGGGTGGTGACGGCGGCCCTCGTCGTGCTGCTCGTGTTCCCCGCCGTCTACACGATCTGGCGCGGGTGGGGACTGTCGCGGCGGGTCGAAGCGGATGCGCCCCGCGGGCGCCCGGTGGGGTCGGAGTCGTCGCCCGGGGGGGCGTAGCGACCGCCCGCCGCCGGCGGGGCCGCTCAGTCCGCCGTCGGCGGGCGCCAGCCGCGCAGACTCGAACATCGGCCCAGCAGCTCGTCGCCGGTGGCGCAGTCGATGATCCAGTCGCCCACGTCGGCCAGATCGACGGGGTCGTCGACGTCGGCGAGCAGCTCGGCCAGTCCCTCCGCGGTCTCGGCGTCGAACCGGCGCGCGGCGAGGCGGCACAGCAGGGCGCGTTGCTCGGCGTGGCCTTCGGCGCGGCCTTCGGCACGGCCCGCCGCGCGCGTCCGCTGCAGGAAGGGGGCGTCGCTCGGGCCGGCGCCGTCGCGGTCGCGCAGCGCCCGGCCGACGCGTTCCAGCACCGCCATCGTCTCCGCCGACCACACCGGCTCGTTCAAGGCCCGGTGGATCTCGGCCGCCGTCCAGCCGGGAAACGCCCGGCTCTCGGGCGCCGGGCGGTAGCGGCCGTCGGGGTGCAGGACGTGGATGGTCAGCCCCGGCTTGCGGTTCGCGGGCCGGCTCGGCGCGCGCATGTCGGGCACCTCGACCCAGACCTCGGGCAGCTTCCACGACTCGTACATCGCGAGCTTGCGGCGCCGCACGTCGGTCGTGTGGTCCACCTCGACCGTCACGTCCGGCAGTACGTCCTCGCCCACGACGATGGCGGGGCCGTCGGGCCGGCCCCGTTCCGGATGAAGATAGACGGTCTGGTCCGCCTGCATGATCCGCCGCCGCGCGCCGTGCTCGTCCCGCAGCAGCAGGTCGGTCGAGCCGACGACGCCGATGTGCGCGCCCCGCGCCACCGCGATCAGGGCCGTCATCTGGGCCAGGCGCTGCGAGGGCTCCTCGTGGTAGAGGCCGGCCGCCTCGCACACCATGGCGGTCTCGGTGGCGGCGTCCCAGACCTCGACGCGGCCGTCGTAGTCGTCGAACTCCTCGCGGGAGATGTGCACGGCGCGACAGCCGGGGAATTCGTCGGGGTCCAGCGCCATCACGACGTCGTCCATGGTCGCCGGCGCGGGCGCGGGGTCGGGCGGCGGCGCGGCCGCTTCCGGCCGGCGCGCCGACGGCGGAGAGGGGACGGGCAGGATTGTCGGGTTGGCCATGCGTCGTAGCCCGGCTGGAAGTACGGCGTAGTCGATGTGCAGGGCGCCGGTCCTCCCTGCCTCTGCTGAAAGAAGACGGTGCTACTGAGAGACGACGGTGCACGATGGTTCCGGGGAGAATCGCCCCGCCGCCCACCAACCGTCTTGTCAAATATAACACACGTCAACCGTACGAGACAGTACGAGACTGATCATGCGGGTCCTGGCGCCGGCAGACCGCGTCGAGCGCGGCGGCGACGCCGGCGCAGCCGACGGACAGACTGACCGGGCGGTCGCCGGCCGCATGATGCGAAAGCGGTTACCGCCGGGCTCGAACTACGGGAGGCGTTGGCGTTGGCGGGGCCGCACCGCGTTGATCAGGCCGCGCGAGGAGGGCGACAGGGACACGTGACCTGCTTGCCGAGGCGCTTCATCTCCTCGAAGGCTGGTCCGGGCCGACGCGGTGGCGTTCTCGGCGCTGATGCGCGGCGCGGCCTTCGCCACTCAGCGCTCGGAACGCATCCAGGCGGTGGCGAGGCTGTCGGCGTACTCGTTCCAGCGGTGGCCGGCGTGGGCGGCGATCCAGCGCAGCTCGCAGGCGGGATGGGCGCGATAGAGGGCCAGCAGCGCCCGCACCAGCTCGAGGTTCATGATGGGGCCGGACTTCTTCTTCCATCCCCGGCGCTCCCACCCCGGCGCCCACTCGGTGATGGTGTTCACGCAGAGCCGGCTGTCGGTGAAGACGCGGACCTCGGCGTCCTCGGGCAGCATCTTGAACGCCTCGATGAGCGCACGGAGCTCCATGCGGTTGTTCGTGGTGTCGGGGTCGTGGCCGTGCTTCTCGGACACGATCTCGCCGTTCTCGACCCACACGACTCCCCAGCCGCCGGGACCCGGGTTGGGCACCGCGCTGCCGTCGGTGAAGACGCCCGAGGCGGGGCCGTCCGTGTACTTCGCACGGGCCTCGGCCGGGGTCAGGTTCTCCTCGCGCAGGGGGCGGGCGCGGCTCGCGCCGCCGCGGCCCGGACGAGTTGCGCCCGCCTGCCGCGAGGAGGCCGTTTTCTTCGGAGAGTGGTCCCGGCAGTACTTCGGCCGCCAGCCGGGATAGCGGTCCAGCGCCGCCTGGGGAACGTCGAACGCCGTCCCGCACACCCCGCACTGGAAGCTCGGCACGCCGCACAGGATACGACAGCCGGCAAGGGCCGGCTCGAGCGGAGGAGAAAGCTGAAACCGCCCGCCCGCGGCCGGGTCATCGTGCGTTCGCAAGGCTCTGACCGTGGGACCGGAGAGCGGTCGGAGGGCGACAGGCGGCGCGGAGGGGCACGACTCCCCGGCTGGCCCCGCCCTCGTCTGCATCATCCGGCCGAACGGTCCCCGAGGAAGTCGATGGGTCCGGATTCAGAACGACACCGACATGTTCATCGAGATCGTGCGCGGCGCCCCCAGCCACGCGGCGTTCTCCACGATGGCGGCGAGGTACGAGGCGTCGAAGAGGTTGTTCGCGACCAGCGACACCTCGGCCGACTCGAAGCGGTCCGACAGCGACTCGACCGAGAACGTCAGGTAGGCGTCGACCAGCCAGTAGGCGTCGGCGTACCAGTCGGCGGTCAGGCTGACCCGCCGCGACGAGGTGTACTTGCCGGACATCCCCATCCCCAGCGGACCCGAGCGGTCGAGCGACAGGACCCACAGCCGGTCGGGCACCCCCGTCACGTCGGTGCCCGGCTGGATGTTCTGGGAGGCGTCGACCAGCGCGTCGCCGGTGCCGACGTACTGCGAGTCGTTGAGGTGTAGGCAGTGTAGAACGAGGTCCGGCCGGGCATCTGCACCGTGGCCGAGAGCTCGACGCCGCGCGTGTCGATGCCGCCGGCGTTGAAGTAGGCGCCGCCGCCGGGAACGAGGTAGTTGGGGCCGGCGGTGGTCGTCGGCCCGAGGAAGAAGATGCGGTTGTCGAAGTCGATGTCGTACCACGTGGCCCCGAGGGCGACGGTCTCTCCCGAGTAGCGCATCCCCACGTCGACGTTCGTGGCGGTCTCGGGCTCGAGGGCGGCGAGGCTCCGGCCCGGCACCTCGAGCAGGCGGTCGGCGAGCGACCTGAAGTTCTCGGCGTAGCCCGCGAACAGCTCGAGGCCCTCGACCGGGGTCTCGAGGGTCACGCCGCCCGAGAAGAGCAGGTCCGAGTCGGAGTCGACGGCGAGGCCGGGGTCGACGCCGAACAGGTCGTTGCGGGAGACGTTCACCAGGAACTGCTTGACCCCCCCGGAGATGGCGAGGGGGCCCGCGTAGACGGTGTCCTCGACGTACCACTTGAAGACCTGCTGCGGGAAGTCCCAGTCGTACTGCTGCCAGTACGGGTTCTCGTCGAAGGTGACGTTGACGCGCGGGTCCAGGATGCGGTGCCAGTCGCGGCCGAGCATCCGGGTCGAGTCCTCGAGCCAGAGGCCGGCCCGCAGGGTGTTGCCGGCGGCGCCGACGGCGCCCGTCCACTCCTCGTCGAGGGTGAAGCCGAGGCGGTCCTTGCCGTAGTGGCTGTGGCGGAACGACTGCACCGCGGCGGCCCCGGGATGGCACGCGGGGTCGACCTCGGGCCCGCCCGCCCCGTAGTAGTGGAAGATGAACGACGACGCGCAGCCGGGCTGCGGCCCCACCGCCACGAGATTCCGGTCGACGAAGCGGATCCGCCCGAGGATGTCGCCGCCCCGCACCGGCGGCCCGCCCATCAGCTCGGACTCGGGGCCGCCGCCGTCGTCCGTCACGTCGACGATGAACGGCGGCAGCCAGTCGCCGCGGCCCCGGTTCCGGTGGTAGTAGGCGCCGGCGCTGAGGGTGGTGGCGTCGTTGACCGCCCAGTCGGCCTTCAGGTAGCCGAAGGTGTTCTTGCGGTAGGTCGACCAGCCGCGCCGGTAGAACTGGTTGAGGTACGGCACCCCCGGCCAGTCGTCGATGAGGCGGTCCCAGCGGGGGGCGGCCGCGAAGTCGGCGGCCGAGTAGAGGCGCTGGTAGACGTCCTCGCGAATCTGGTCGTAGGAGAAGTACGACGTCAGCTCCAGCCGTCCGTGCGACGAGGCGAGCTTGGCCGCGAGGTGCTCGCGCTCGTTCCGGGCCGCGCCGTGCACCCAGTCGGTGGCGGTCTGCCGCCCCGCCGAGAGCCACGCGTACGTCTCGCGGTCGAAGAGCGAGCCGGTGTCGACCCGCATGTAGTAGCGCTCGCCGTCGTTCTCCCCGAGGGTGACCGACGCCGTGTAGGTGCGCTCGGCCTCGGGGGCGTCGGTGAGGAAGTTGAAGGTGCCGCCCAGCGCCTCGACCGAGCGCGAGGCGACGTCGGCCGTGCCCTGCGACACCTCGACGCCGCCGAGGTTGGCGGGGTCGACGAAGCGGTTGGCCTTGGCCCCGCTCCAGTAGTCGGAGGTGCCGTTGGGGAACCCGTCGATGGTGGTGCCGATCTGGGCCTCGTTGAGGTTGGTCTGGAAGCCGCGGACGGCGACCGAGCTCGACCAGTCGTCGAACCCGTAGGTGTCGCCCTCCTGCACCGACACCCCCGGCAGGTTGTCGACGACGGCGACGACGCTGGTGATGGCGGCCTGCTGCTCGAGCATCGGCTCGGCGACGACGTTGGTCGCGAAGATCGTCGGCTCGTCGGCGATGACGGACACCGCCTCGAGCAGCCGCTCGATCTCCAGCACCACGTCGAGAGAGACGGCGGCGTCGGCCTCGACCGCGACCGGCATCTCCTGGGGCTCGAAGCCGGGGAGGGTGAACCGCACCAGGTACTCGGCGGCGGGCAGCATGTCGAAGGCGAAGCGGCCGTCGAAGCCGGTGACGGCCAGCCGCGCGTCCGGGAGCGGCCCGCCGGTCACCGCGACGGTGACGCCGGGCAGGGCGCCGCCCCCGATATCGGTGACCGACCCGTCGATGGACGCGTTCGTCTGCGCCAGCGCGCGCGCCGCCGGCAGCAGCGTCGAAGCGGCGAGGAGGCCGGCGATCACGGCGGTCTGCCGTGTGGAACGTAGCACTGGTGTCATGGGGACCTCCTCCGGCACGTGGGGCCTGGTGAACGCTTCCTGAGTTTCCTGGCCGGTCCAGGATTCGGCGAGCGCTTGGGGAGCGGGACGCGAACGGGAGCACGCCTCCGTGCCTGCCGCTCCCTTTCGGTTCCAGTCGTCACGTCCGTCCTGGTCGGTCCGCGTGCGCGTCGGCCGTTGGTGGCAGCTCTGACACTATTGTGCGGCACACGCCCCCCACCGGGCCAGTGAGCTCCCCATGGCGTTGCACCACGAAGTACCGCCCGACCCGGGCATTCTCCGGAGGCCGGCGGGCACATCGGCCAAGCTCTCGATTGAAACGAAGGAGCCGTGCCGCAGCCACGACGACGAGAGGTTCAGTACCGGAACAGGTACGACAGCTTCGTGAAGAACGCCCGGTTGGTCTGGCGCAGGGCGGTGGTGGGGAACCGCACCTCGTCGATCAGGTTGCCCTGCCGGTAGTGGTCGTCGTAGCCGACGAAGAACACGGTGCCGGCGTTGACGCGGTACGTGAACAGCACGTTGGCGCCGAGGGTGCGGTTCAGCGAGTTGAACTCCATGATGTTGCGGAGGGCGAGGCGGTTGGTGAGCTGGTAGGTCGTGAACGTGCGCAGAATCTTGACGTCGAAGACCAGCTCCTCGGTCATCGGGTCGTGCAGGCGGCTGGTGATGAGGGTCAGGTCGGCGCTGAGCCGGCTCGTGGGGCGCAGGTTGGCGAACACCGTGGTGTTGACGGACCGGCCCAGGAACGGGTCGGTCTCGTGGTAGCGGATCTGGTCGCCCCAGTTGAGGAACCCCCCGAAGGAGACCTTGCGGCTGGCGCTGGCCCCGCCGCCGATGAACGCCGACGTCTTGTGGAAGTCGATGCCGCCGTAGCGCTCCAGGTCGCGGTTCACGTTGGCGACGGTGATGATGCCGTTGGCGAGGGTGGCCCGCACGCCAAGGCCGGACTGCTCGTCCTGCAGTATGCCCCCGAAGTCGTAGATGCGGCCGTAGCTGGCGAAGGGGCCCCAGTTGATGACGAGGTTGTCGGGCCACCACTGGTAGCCGGCGTTGGCCCGGGCGGTCCGCGTGTCCACCCGCTGCACGAACCCGGTGTCGGTCCGGAAGTTCGGGTCGACGCTGTCGAACGACGCCCCGTAGCTGAGGTTGCGCCCCTGCCGGTTGTAGGCGACGTGGGCGGTCGGCCCCGTGCGCTCCGCCCCCTCCTCGTCACGGTGCTGCGACCCCGCGTAGAGCATCGTCAGCGACGACGTGCGGCCGAGGCGGAAGCGGCCGTCGACGGCCGCGACCCGGCTGTAGGCGTCGAGGAACTCGCGGCCGGTCGCCATCACCCCGACCGACGACTCCGCGTAGAGGTCGTAGCGGGCCCGCCCCGCGAACACCTGGGACGTCTTGCCGAAGGCGCGGTGGGCGGGGTCGTCCCGCTTGCCGGGCGCCTCGTCGTTGGCGACCAGCACGCCGAGGGTGGTGTTGCCGACCTTGCCGGTGAGCTTGCTGCCGTACCGCGGATCGATGATGGTCCGCGTGTGCAGCAGGTTGACCTGCCCGGGCACCGTGAAGACCTCCTGGCCCTCGAGGAAGAAGGGGCGCAGCTCCGGATAGAAGAGCGGGAACCGCTGGTTGACCTCGATCTGCGGGGTGTCCGACTCGATCTGCGAGAAGTCGGGGTTGTAGGTGAAGTCCGCGGTCAGGTTCGGGGTGACCCCGTACTTCACGTTCACGGCGCCCTCGGGCCGGTCTTCCTCCTCGAACGCCCCGGTCGCGGTGTCGAGCGACCCGATGCGGATCGCGGTGACCGTCGGCAGGATCTCGAGGTTGCGGCTCGTGGACAGGTTCGTGAGCCCGTCGAGCAGCCCCATCTGGGTCAGGAAGCCGGCCACCCCGCGGGAGACCGGGGACCACACGTCGGCCTCGTCCTTGCCGAAGATCGTCCGCACGATCTGGAAGCCCCACCGATGGGGCTCGCCCGCCCGCCGCTCCGGATAGCGCAGGCTCTTGAACGGGATCGCCATCTCCGCCGTCCAGCCGTCGTCGACCAGCCTCGCTCCCGACTCGAAGAGGGCGTCCCACGAGAGGTCGCCGGTGGGGGGCGCCCCCAGCGACGCGGCGAGGGCCGCGCTCATGCCCCCGCGCCCGCTGCCCGGCGACCGGCCCCCGCCGCCCGGCCGTCCGCCGCCCCCGCCTCCGCCGCCCCCGCCGCCGGGCATGCGCTCCGCGCTCGACTCGAGCAGGGAGTCGGCCTGCACCCCGTAGCCGTTCACCGAGAAGACGTAGGCGCGCTGCTGATCGAGGAACGGGTCGAAGTAGACGGCCACCGTGTCGTCGATGAACGTCTGGTCGCGGTCGGCCCGGTTGGCGCGGATCAGCGCGGGGTCGGAGTAGTGCGCGTGGACGCCGAAGTAGAGGTTGTCGTTGTCGTAGGCGACGTAGACCTCGGTGTCCTCGGTGGCGGGGGCGCCGTCGAGGGGGCGCTGCTGCACGAAATCGGTGATGCGGGTGGCCCGTTCCCACAAAGGGTCGTCGAGGGTCCCGTCGATGCGGGGGGCGGTGGCCGTGCGTGCGGGGCGCACGCTGGGGCGGCCCGTGAGAATGCCGGCGGCGCTGGCGATGCCGAGCCCGGCGACCCCGCCGGCCGGGTTCGGGGCGCTGATGCCCTCCGCGGCCGAACCCGGGATTCCGCCGCCGACCCGGCCGGGCTCTGCGCGGGCGGTCTCGCCCGCGGCCGAGAACGGCGCCGACTCCGTCGGCCGCCGGCGCCGGGGGGCCGCGAACGGCTCGAGCCCGGCGGTTCCACCCGCGCCGGCCGCGGCGCTTGCCGGCCCCCGCGGCGTCAAGGGGGCGGGTGAGAGGGCGGCGGCCGATTCGACGGGGCGACCCTGTAGACGGTCGCCCGTGGCCAGGCCGCCGGGACGAGCGGGGTCCTCTGCGGCTGCGGGGTCGACGCGAGGAGGAATCGCGGGGGGCGGGTTCCCGAGGCGCGGGGCCGGGGCGCTCTCCGTGCTCAGGTCGGAACGCGAAGGCGGCGCCGCCGGGAGCTTCCGGGCCGTGAACCGGCCCGCCGACAGCCCTGCCGCGAGCTCGCCGGCGATGCGGTCCTGCAGTGCGAAGATCTCGTGGCGGTCGCCGTCGGTCCTGACCGCGTGGATGACGACGGCCGAGGGCAGGTCGACTATCCGGGCGTTGATGCGGAGCCGTTGGCCGATTTGCTGGTAGCTGCCGGTGACCGCCCGGCGGGCGCCGAGCCGGCGGTGCAGCCGCCCGAAGCCTCCGCCGGCGTCCTCGGCGCCCACCGCCCCGCCGGTGATCGCGATGGGAAGCCCGCCGGGGCCGACGACCGTCAGGCCTCGCGCCGCCAGCTCGGCCGTGAGGGTCTCGGCGATCCCGTCGCCCAGCCAGGCGTCCTCCGGGTCCGGCGAGAGGTTGGTGAACGGGAGCACCGCGATCGGATCGGAGCCTGGGAGCGGCGGCGGTTCCTGCGCGCGGACGCCGGCGGTGGCCGGCAGCAGCAGGAGACAGGCGGCGAGAGCGCGTGCGGCGCGAGTCATTGAAGTTCGCGAGTCATTGAAGTTGTCGGACTGCGGGTCGGACTGCGAGGCCTTCGAACGTGACGACAAACAAGCTATGGTAGTCCATCGGTTTGGCCGCGACCATCCGTCTTCCAATGAGAAGTGAGCCTGAAGGGGGATTGATTCCATCGTGAGGCGAGCCTGAAGGGGGCGGCCCGATTCCGATGGCGACAACCCGCCGCGAGGGCCGCTGCCCGTGGTGAGCTCCCCGGCCGGCGCCGAGGCCGGTTTCCGGGGCGCATCGCCGGTCGAGCGCATCGAGGCTTGCGCCGGGGGCTGTTAGCATGTTCGGATCGTGCGCGACCGCGTTCGCGCTCCCACGAAAGGACGCCCTGATGACCGCAGCCGCTTCGTCCCTCCGGGTCGCCGTCTTCCTTGCTCTCGCCGGTACCGCCGTGCTCGCCGCCGCGCCCGCAACGGCGCAGCTCCGGCCGGGCCCCCCGGGAACCACCGAGGCGGTTCGCCTTTCCGAGCCGCGCATCGCCCCGCTGCCGGAGTCGCAGTGGACGGACGAGCACCGCGCCCGGGTGGACCGCTGGGCCCCCGAGGTGCGCATCGGCAACGCCTTCCGGACCCTGCTGCACGTGCCCGAGCTCGTCGACGCGGTGATGCCGTTCCGCATCTACGTCACCCGCGAGACGACGATTCCCGCCCGCCACCGCGAGCTGCTGATCCTGCGCACGGCGTGGCTCACGCAGAACCGCCATCTGTGGGCCGACCATGCGCCGACGGCCCGCCTCGTCGGGCTCACGGCCGACGAGGTGGGCCGGATCGCGGAGGGACCGGCCGCGCCGGGGTGGTCGCCTTTCGAGGCCGCTCTGCTGCGACTGGCCGACGAGCTGTACCGCAACTCGTCGGTCCGCGACGCGGTGTGGGCCGCCCTCGACGAGCGCTACGACCTGCTCGAGCTCGTCGACGCGGTGATGACCGTCAACCAGACCACCCTGCTGGCGATGCTGCTCAACTCGTTCGGCGTCCAGCCCGACGCCGACGCCCTCGCCCGCTGGCCGGCCGACGTGCCCTACCGGCTCGACGTCGCCGACCCCGAGCCGCCCCTCCGCGAGCCGCGGGTGGCGCCCCTCGAGGGGCCGGGCATCCGGGTGGGCCGCACCTTCGGGCGCCATCCCCGGATGCAGACCGCGCGCAGCGGCCAGTCCGGCTACGTGAACCGCGTCTCGCCGCTGACCCCGTACTACCGCGAGCTGCTGATCCTGCGCATCGGCTGGAACTGCCAGGCCGTCTACGAGTGGGCGAAGCACGTGGGCAGCGTGGGCCGCGCCCGCGACCACGGCCTCGAGCCGGAGCGGATCGCGTTGGGGCGGGACGCCGGGTGGGACCCGTTCGAGCAGGCCCACGTGCGGGCCGCCGACGAGATCTACCGGGACGGTATCATTTCCGACGACACCTGGGACGCGCTGGCGTCGCGGTACGACACCCGCGAGATGATGAGCGTGGTGATGACGGTGGCCAACTACCGCCTCGTGTCGATGTCGCTGAACGCCCTGGGCGTGCAGCCGCAGGAGACCGACGAGCTGTTCCCGGCCGAGGCCGTCGCCGCCCTCGCCGAATTGACGAGGTGACGGCTGCGACCGCGCGACCTTCGGTCGCGTTGGGAGTTTCGCTGGCGCGAAACTCCTGGCGCGCCGGCTGCCGGTGTTCGAGAGCGTGACTGAGGTGTGACCGGGCGACCTTGCGGTCGCTCGGGAGTTTTCGCTGGCGCGCAACTCCTGGCGCGCCGGCTACCAGTGTTCGAGAGCGTGACTGAGGTGTGACCGGGCGACCTTGCGGTCGCTTTGGGAGTCTTCGCTGGTGCGAGACTCCTGGCGCGCCGGCCCCATGTTTCGAGAGTGTGACTGAGGTGAGCGCGTGACCTTCGGTCGTCGGGAGTTTCGCTGGCGCGAAGCTCCTTGCGCGCCGGCCCACGTTTCGAGAGTGTGACTGAGGTGACCATGAACCGACGATCCGTAGACCGCCGCACGTTTCTGTCCGCGTTCGCCGCCGGGGCCGTGGGGGCGGCCGGCGCCGCCGTGCCGCTGCTGGCCCGGCAGCAGCCGGAGATTCCGCCCTACCGGCCGCGCGACTGGTCGGGGAACACGCCGCTCCGCTATCCCGACCCCGACATCATCGCCCTCGACCCCCGGTTCCGCCGCTACATCCTGTTCAATACCCCGATCCGCCGCCACTACACCGGCACCCTCTGGGCGGAGGGGCCGGCCTGGAATGGCGTGGGCCGCTACCTCGTGTGGAGCGACATCCCCAACAACCGCCAGATGCGCTGGATCGAGGACGATGGCCGGGTCACCGAGTTCCGCAACCCGTCGGGCTACAGCAACGGCAACACGTTCGACCACGAGGGGCGGCAGCTCTCCTGCGAGCACGGCGGGCGCCGCGTCGTCCGCTACGAGCAGTCGGGCGAGGTGACGGTCATCGCCGACCGCTACGAGGGGACCCCGCTGAACTCGCCCAACGACGTCGTGGTGCACCCCGACCGCAGCATCTGGTTCACCGACCCGCCGTACGGCGTGCGCGGCGACTACGAGGGCTTCCGGGCCGAGGCCGAGCTGCCCCTCTCGGTCTACCGGGTGGACGGGCAGACCGGCGCGATCGCGCGGGTCACCGACGACATCGGCGCGCCCAACGGGATCTGCTTCTCGCCGGACTACGATCGGCTCTACGTGGCCGACACCGGCAGCGGGCGCGAGATCCGGGTCTGGGACGTCGACGGAACCCGCCTCCGGAACGGCCGGCGGCACGTGCAGCTCACCATGCCCGGCGACCCGGACACGATATCGGGCGCCGACGGCATGCGCTGCGACGTCGACGGCAACATCTGGGCCGGCGCGCGGCCCGGCGTGCAGATCGTGGCCCCCGACGGCGACACCATCGGGGTCATCCGGCTGCCAGAGGTCTGCGCCAACGTCTGCTTCGGCGGGGCGAAGCGCAACCGGCTGTTCATGACGGCCAGCCAGTCGCTCTTCTCGGTGTACGTGGGCGTGCGCGGCGCGGGGATCGCGTAGCGAGTCTGCGCAGTAGAACGGCGCGGACCCCTGAGGGATTGGTTGTGCGCCCGGTGGAGCCGGGGGCGACGATGGGCGGGCCAGGCGTGCCGAACCGCGCGGGGCGCTCGCGGGCGGTTTCGTTGCGGGGGATGTGACGGTGGGAACCTTGACGGAACCGCCTCGATGGGTCCACGGTCCTTGGTGGGCGGCGTAGGCGCCCAGAGCTGCGGGGTCTTTGTCGCAGGTGGCCCGGCTTCTGCCGCCCCGGCAGTGACGCCCGCTCGACAGATTCTGCACGGGGCGGCGCCCTCCCATGGCGCCGCCCCGTGTTGGGAAGACGTGAGGAGGTTCGGGATGACAGTTCGTGCCTGGTTCGTTGCATGCGCAAGCGTCGTGGTGATGTTCGGTGCGGTGGGGGCGTCGCACGCGCAGATCGAGGAGCTGACGCCGGTCACCGACGCGGTCCTCCAGGACCCCGATCCCGCCGACTGGCTGAGCTGGCGGCGCACCCTCGACGGGTGGGGCTACAGCCCCCTCGACGAGATCGACCGCGGCAACGTCGGCGAGCTGCGGCTCGCGTGGTCGTGGGGCATGGAGCCCGGCGTCTCGCAGACGACGCCCCTCGTGCACGACGGCATCCTCTACCTCGCCAACCCCGGCAACGTCGTGCAGGCGCTCGACGCCGGCAGCGGCGACTTCATCTGGGAGTACCGGCGCGAGATGGAGGAGGCGCGCCGGCCCGCCGCCCAGATGCGCAGCCTCGCGATCTACGAGGATCTCATCATCCTGAACACCGTCGACGCCCACGTCGTCGGGCTCGACGCCCGCACCGGCGACGTGCGCTGGGAGACGCCGGTCATCCCCGAGGAGGACGGCTACGGCTTCTCGAGCGGCCCGGTCATCGCGAACGGTGTCGTCGTGGCCGGCCTGCGGGGCTGCGAGCGGTTCCGCGAGGACACCTGTTACATCGTCGGCCTCGACGCCCGCACCGGCCAGGCCCTCTGGCGCACGTCGACCATCGCCCGGCCCGGCGAGCGCGGCGGCGACACCTGGGGCGACCTGCCCCTGCTCTTCCGCGCCGGCAGCGACGCGTGGATCCCCGGCAGCTACGACCCCGCGACGGGCCTCGTCTTCTACGGGACGGCCCAGGCCAAGCCGTGGTCGCGCGACGCCCGCGGCACCGACGGCGACGCCCTCTACAGCAACTCGACCCTCGCCCTCGACCCCGCCACCGGCGAGATGGCGTGGTACTTCCAGCACATCCCCGGCGACAGCCACGACATGGACGAGACGTTCGAGCGCATCCTCATCGACTACGACGGCAAGCAGTCGGTCTTCAGCATGGGCAAGCTCGCCATCCTCTGGGAGCTCGACCGGGCGAGCGGGGCGTTCACCAGCGCCGTCGACCTCGGCTACCAGAACCTGGCCGACGTCGACCCCGAGACGGGCGAGTTCACCTACCGCGAGGGCATGGTCTCCGGCGTGGGCGAGGAGCTCTTCTTCTGCCCGAGCACCGGCGGCTTCAAGAGCCTCCGGGCGATGGCCTACCACCCCGACACGACGGCGCTCTACATCCCCCTCAACCTCAACTGCGAGACCGCCGCGTTCGGCCCCGTCGAGCGCCGGCTCGGCGGCGGGGGCACCGGCGGCGTGCGCGGCCGGCTGAACCATTTCCACCCCGACGCGCCCGACCAGATGGGCGAGTTCCAGGCCCTCGACATCCGCACCGGCGAGACCCTCTGGAAGCACCGCCGCCGCGCCCCCTACAACACCGCGGCTCTCACCACCGCCGGCGGCCTCGTCTTCGTCGGCGACTGGGAGCGCTACGTCTTCGCCTACGACGCCGCTAGCGGCGAGCAGCTCTGGCAGACCCGGCTGACCACCATGTCCAACGGCTACCCGATCACCTACGCGGTCGACGGCAAGCAGTACATCGCGTTCAGCGCCGGCGGCCCCCTCGGCGGATCGAGCTGGACGAGCATCCTGCCCGCCGACCTGCTGCGGGAGATGCGGAACCCACGGCAGGGCAACGCGCTGTTCGTGTTTGCTTTGCCTTGAACCCCTGTCTGGCGGTGTCGGACGCGACCGGCATCGCGTTCCAGCTTGAGGTCGTGGAACGGTTCCCGTTGTCGGATTCGGGAACCGTTCCCGATCCATGGCCAGACCGTCATCAATTCACCGTGTATTCCGTAGGCACTTCAGCTTCGCTCTCACCTGTTGGAATCCACGCTGCGAATCGCCGGGAGCCGGATAGCCAATTCGGCGGCGTGACCGGGGCGCTCGACGGTTGAGGCATGCGACTTGAGGACCTGCAGCCGCGCTGCTCCGTCCGGGGCGTGCATCCTGACGCCGTGGTGACGGTGGTCAGCGTGCAGTGGTTCGGCTCGGACGCGGTCGAACTGACCTACAAGACGCCGGACGGTACCGTCGCCAACGAGCTGCTTTACCGGTACGACGAAGACCGGCTGGAACTGGTCGCCGCGGGCCGACCGTGGGGCTTCGACGGCGACGGGGCCCTGTTCCGACTGGTGTCCGAGGCGCAGCGCATCCGCCTGGCTCACCTCTTCGACCCGGTCCTCGCCGTCCACACCTCGCTGGTCGAGCCGCTGCCGCACCAGATCACCGCGGTCTACGAGGCGTTGCTGCCGCGGCAGCCGCTACGTTTCCTGCTGGCCGACGACCCCGGCGCGGGCAAGACGATCATGGCGGGGCTCCTCATCAAGGAGCTGATCGCGCGCGGCGACTTGGAGCGGTGCCTCGTCGTCTGCCCCGGCAGCCTCGCCGAGCAGTGGCAGGACGAGCTGTACCGCCGGTTCCAGCTTCCCTTCGAGATCCTGACGAACGACAAGCTCGAAGCTGCGCACAGCGGGAACTGGTTCCTCGAGACGAACCTCGTCATCGCGCGTCTCGACAAGCTGTCGCGCGACGAGGACGTGCAGCGGAAGCTGCGGGTGCCCGACGCGGGGTGGGACCTCGTGATCTGCGACGAGGCGCACAAGCTGTCGGCGACGTTCTTCGGCGGCGAGGTCAAGTACACCAAGCGCTACCGGCTGGCGAAGCTCCTGTCGGGGCTGACCCGCCACCTCCTGCTGATGACGGCGACACCGCACAACGGCAAGGAGGAGGACTTCCAGCTCTTCCTCGCTCTGCTCGATGGCGACCGCTTCGAGGGCCGCTTCCGGGACGGCGTCCACGCCGCGGATGTGTCGGACCTCATGCGGCGCATGGTCAAGGAACGGCTGCTGAAGTTCGACGGCAAGGCGCTGTTCCCGGAGCGGATCGCGTACACGGTCCCCTACACGCTGTCCGATGACGAGGCGCGGCTCTACGCGGCGGTCACCGACTACGTGCGCGACGAGTTCAACCGGGCCGACGCGCTGGCCAACGCCAAGCGGGCGGGCACGGTGGGCTTCGCGCTGACAATCCTCCAACGGCGGCTCGCGTCGTCGCCCGAGGCGATCTACCGGTCGTTGCGGCGGCGGCGCGAGCGCCTCGAGGGCCGCCTGGGCGAGCTGGAGGCGCAGCAGCGCGGCGGCCGCCCGTCGTCCGCCGGGGCGTTCACGGCGCTGGAGCTCGACCCCGACGACGTGGAGGACCTCGACGACGCGCCCGAGCAGGAGGTCGAGGACGCCGAGGCGCGCATCCTCGATCAGGCGACGGCGGCGCGGTCCATGGCTGAGCTGAAGGCCGAGATCGAGACGCTGAAGCGGCTGGAAGCGCTCGCGCTGGGCGTGCGCCGCGCGGGGCGCGACACGAAGTGGCGCGAGCTCGCGAGCCTCTTCGGCGCCCTCTTCACGGCGGCGGGGTTGCCGGGGCGGGTGGGGGAGGCGCCCGCCCCGTACGGCGCGGGCGAGATTCCGCCGCCGTCGCCGTCCCCGCGGCAGAAGCTGGTGCTCTTCACCGAGCACCGCGACACGCTGCGCTACCTGCAGGAGCGCATCACCACCCTGATCGGCCGCGAGCAGGCGGTCGTCGTCATCCACGGCGGCGTCGGACGCGAGGAGCGGCTGGCCGCGCAGGAGGCGTTCCGGCACGACCCGGAGGTGCGGGTGCTGCTGGCCACCGACGCGGCCGGCGAGGGCATCAACCTGCAGCGCGCCCACCTGATGGTCAACTACGACCTGCCGTGGAACCCGAACCGGCTGGAGCAGCGCTTCGGGCGCATCCATCGCATCGGCCAGACCGAGGTCTGCCACCTGTGGAACCTGGTCGCCGACGACACGCGCGAGGGCGACGTGTACCGGCGGCTGCTGGAGAAGCTGGAGCAGGCGCGGCAGACCCTCGGCGGGCAGGTGTTCGACGTGCTCGGGAAGCTGGAGTTCGAAGGCCGGCCCCTGCGCGACCTGCTGCTCGACGCCGTCCGCTACGGCGAGCAGCCCCGGGTGCGGGCGCGGCTCGACACCGCCGTCGATCACGCGCTCGACCGGGGCGCCCTGCGCGACCTGCTCGAGGAGCGGCAGCTGGTCCACGACGCGATGGACGCCACGCGCATCCAGCGCGTCCGCGGGGAGATGGAGCGGGCGGAGGCGCGCCGCCTCCAGCCGCACTACGTCGAGTCGTTCTTCCACGAGGCGTTCGGGCGGCTCGGTGGCACGGCGCGGCAGCGCGAGGCGCGCCGCTACCAGGTGACGCACGTCCCCGTCCCGCTCCGCGACCGCGACCGGGCGGCGGGGACCGGCGAGCCGGTGCTGCCGCGCTACGAGCGCATCGCCTTCGAGCGGTTGCTCGTCGCCCAGCCGGGACAGCCGCCGGCCGCGTTCGTCTGCCCCGGTCATCCGCTGCTCGACGCCGTGATCGACGCGACGCTCGAGCGCCACCGCGGCCTGCTGAAGCGCGGCGCGGTCCTCGTCGACGAGCGCGACGCCGGCACGGCGCCCCGCGTGCTCTTCTCCATCGAGCACGCGCTGCAGGACGGCGGCGTCACCCGCGCCGGCGACCGGCGGGTCATCTCGAAGCGGGTGCTCTACGTGGAGCTCGACGCCGACGGCGTCACGCATCACCTGCACTACGCGCCGTACCTCGACTACCGGCCGCTGACCGACGACGAGCCCGGGGTAGACGCGATTCTCGCGCGCGACGAGTGCGCCTGGATCGGCCGCGACCTGGAGGAGAAGGCCCAGGCTCACGCCGTCGCCCGCGTCGTCCCCGAGCACCTGGCCGAGGTGCGCGACGCCCGCCTCGCGCTGATCGCGAAGACCAAGGCGGCGGTGAGGGACCGTCTGACCAAGGAGATCTCGCACTGGGACCGTCGCGCCGGGCAGCTCGCGCTGGACGAGGAGGCCGGCAAGACCGTCGCCCGCCTCAACTCGGGCGAGGCGCGCCGGCGGGCTGATGCGTTGCAGGTGCGGCTGACGAAGCGCCTGGCCGATCTCGATCGGGACGGCCGCATCTCGCCCCGTCCGCCGGTGGTCCTCGGCGGGCTGCTGGTCGTTCCGCGTGGCCTGCTCGAGAAGATGGTCGGACGCGTCGACGTCGCCGCGAAGCCGCCCGCCGACACGCAGGCTGTCGCCGCGCGGGCGCGCGCCGCCGTGATGGAGACCGAACTTGGCCTCGGCTTCGTGCCGAGGGACCGCGAGCGCGAGAAGCTGGGCTACGACATCGAGAGCCGGGTCCCCGACACCGGCCGGCTGCGGTTCATCGAGGTCAAGGGGCGCCGGGCGGACGCCGAGACCGTCACCGTGACGCGCAACGAGATCCTCTGCTCGCTGAACAAGCCCGACGATTTCATCCTCGCGATCGTCGAGCTCCGCGACGACGACACGCACCACATCCACTACGTCCGCCGGCCGTTCCGGAGCGAGCCCGACTTCGGCGCGGCAAGCGTGAACTACGCCATGAAGGACCTGCTGGCCAGGGCCGAGGCGCCGCGGTAGGCGCGCGGCACCTCCCCGGCGCTGCGTCGGGTGCCGCTACGCGTCGCGGCCGGCTGATCCGCTAGACTGTCTGCGTTGCGCGCGGCGATTCCGTCGCGAGTTGGAGGCCAAAGCATGATCGTGACTCGGATCGAGGCCCTCGGGTTTCGATCCCTGCGCTACGTCTCGCAGCGGCTCGGGCCGTTCCACGTCCTCGTCGGGCCGAACGCGAGCGGCAAGTCGGCGTTCCTCGACGTTCTGGCTTTTCTGGGCGACCTGCAGCGGGTCGGCGTCGGGCAGGCGATCTCGGGCAACGCGACGCAGGATGTTCCGTTGCGGGCGGTCGATCCGCAGCACCTGACCTGGATGCGGCGTGGCTCGACGTTCGAGCTGGCCGTGGAGGCGGCCATTCCCGATGACCTTCGGGAGCGCCTGAAGGACAAGCGCGTCGGCATCTGCCGTTACGAAGTTGCCGTCGACGTGTCGCAACCGCTCCGGATCGCGACGGAGACCCTATGGCTGAAACCGGACGGCGGAGCCGCCCCCGAACGCAAGCTGACGGACTTCCCGGACCCGCCGGAGCCTCCGGCCCGGATTGTGACTGATTCGGCGCAGCGTGCGCCGACCGGCTGGAAGTGGATCATCTCCCGAGGCAGTCAGCCCGAGCGCGTCACTTTCCGCCCCGAGACATCCGCGCCGAAGACATCCGCGCGGCCCATCACGCTCAACCTGCCGGCCGACCGACCCGCCCTCGCCACGCGACCCGGTGACGCGGAGGTCTTCCCGGTTGCGGACCGTTTCTGGCGGACGCTCGTCGCCGGTGTGGGGCGCATCGCGCCCTGGGGCGACGCCATGCGCCGTCCCAGCCCATCCAGCAGCTCCGACTTCTACCGTCCAGACGCCTCGAATCTTCCGCAGGTCATCGATGCCGTGGCCATCGAGACCCCCGAGCGCTACGCGGACTGGCTCTGCCATGTCCGCGAGGCGCTTCCCGACGTCGAGAACATCACGACCATCAGGCGTCCGGAAGACGGACACCGCTATCTCGTGGTCCACTACCGCAACGGACTCGAAGCGCCGTCCTTGCTCGTCTCTGACGGCACGTTGCGGTTTCTCGCGCTCACGCTGCCCGCCTACTTGCCGTTTCCCGACGGCCCGTATCTCATCGAGGAGCCGGAGAACGGTATCCACCCCCGCAACGTCGAGACGCTGATGGATTCGCTCTCCTCCATCTACGGTGCCCAGATTCTCGTGGCGACCCACTCGCCGGATGTCGTACGCCAAGTCAAGACCGACCAGTTGTTGTGCTTCGCCCGCGACGACGAGAAGGGTACCGATGTCGTGGTCGGCTCCGCCCATCCGCGCCTGCGCGACTGGCCCGCCGGCGTCCTGGACCTCGGCCTGCTGCACGCGAGCGGGGTTCTCGGATGAAGGATCTTGTCTGCGTTGTCGCCGACAAACAGATCGCGGCGACCCTGGAGGAGCTGCTGCGTAGGTATCGTGCGCTCGGCATCCGACCCGTCAAGGCCGAGTTCCTCGTACATCCGAACCACGACGGGTGCGGCTCTTTTGCGTCGACGGTCCCGAGAGAGGGCCGATGGTTCTGCAACCAGCATGGCAAGAGCTACTTGACCCGTCGAAGAGGGGGTGACGAAGGTGGTGGGGGCGGCTCGGTGACCGGCGGTACTATCCCGTCAGCGTAGCGCTGGGCGTGGTTCCGTTCGTACTCGCGCGCTTCGTGGAAGTCCCAGTACGCATCGAAGTCGCCGCTGGCCCGCAGCGCCCGGAGCTTCAACACCGCCTCGGCCCCGACCAGGCGCCAGCGGGCGCCGGTCAATTCCATCCGGTCGCGGACCAGGTGCCGGCACGCTCCTTCGACGACGCCGGTGGCGATGGGGTAGCCCGCCGCGAGGTAGCGGTCGTACTGCAGATACGGGGCGTACTTCAGCAGGTAGTCCGCGCACGTATCGACCGGCTTGCGGGTGTCGGACGACAAGCCCGCCATGGTCGCCGCACGCCGCATCGACGACGCCACCCGGCGGGCCTTGCCTTCGAGAATGTCCCGCACCCGCGTCCACGCCCAGCACGCCAGCTCGGGGCTCCCCTCGGGATGGAATCCGTGCGCCGCCTTCCAGACGTACTCGACCACGTGGATGATGTCCAGGACCACCGTGACCTCCACCCCGAATTGGGCGGCGCCCGCTTCCACGAGGTCGAGCTGCGTCTCGGCCCCGTCGACGAGCACCACCCAGTGCTTGACGCGCTCCGGGTCGTGGTGCTCCGCTTCCAGCATCGCCTCGACGATCACCTCCCCGGGCTCCCGTTCGAGGCTCGCCCAGACCCGTTTCGCCACCGGGCGGGGCCGCACCGCCAGCGTCTTGCCCTTCTTGCCCTTCTTGGTCTTGTCCCCCGGCTGGCGGGGCATCAGGCTCTGCAGGAACTCGTCCGCGCTCCGCACGAACGGCGCGACCGTGTAGACGGCGGCCACCGTCGCCATCCGCTTCGAGTGCTTCTTCTCGCCTGGCTTCAGCCGGTTGAACGGGGAGAGCTGCTCCCGTTGCCGCCGACGCCGCTCCGCCTCCTTGCGCGTCGCCTCGCGCAGGTCCTCGCGGTGCAGCACCACTCCCTTGCCGTCGAAGGTGAGCACGACCACCGACTCCGACGGCGCCGGCTCGCCCGCCGCCGCACGCCGCGCCTCGTAGAAGGCGTCGAAGTCCTCCGCCGCGCGAACCGCCAACTGTTCCGCCTGACGCTTCGGCACCTCCGCGTCGATACTGTCGGACAGATCCGACAACGCTTCGTCGAACGACCGCGACGCCGCCGACGCCGCCACCCGTCGGCGCACCTCCAGCGAGTAACGCTCCACCGGCAGGTTGAGCGACGCATCGAGCGGATGAAGACTCTCGTGACCGGGGCGCGCATAGCCCACGCGGTCGATATCCACCGTCCCGAAGATCGTCTCCACCGCGCGCTTGTGCACGCGCCGTTCCCGGCGCTCGACGCCATCCGCCCCCGCCACCGGACCCGCCGCCTCCCCGGGACGGCGTTGGTCGAGGTGACCTTGCAGGAGCTTGCGCATCAGATCCTGGCCCCGCCGGTGCAGCTCCCGTTCGAGATCGCTCTCACTCATCTGCCGGGCCTCGCGCGAAGAGAGGTAGGCCTTGGCCTCCGCAAAGGCCGTCTCCGCCGCCGCATACGGCGCCGGGGCGGAGGCCGCGGCGGGGTGGGGAACAACTCGCATGGCTCAGCCCTCCCGAAGCCGCCGCTGCGCATTCCGGACCAGAGGATAGACCAGAACCGTCTTGGGCGCCTCGCCGACACGGCGGCCGTACCGGTCCATCCGACCTCGACCGGTGGTGGCGCCCAACGCGACCCAGTTGGCGGCGCGATACGAACCCCCGTGGTGGCGGCTCGGGTCCACCAGCGTCTCCACCAGCCAAGGCTCGAGGCCGTAGCGGCGCGGCCAGTCGACCATCAAGCGCCCGAGCCCGCGCGACAGGGCCGCGCTGGCCAGGTTCCTCACCCCGACCCACGGCAGCAGCAGGAAGCGGCTGTTGTTGACCACGTGCTGGAGATTCCGCGCCCGGGTCGCGTCGTCCCAGCCGACCCAGCCGTCCCGCGCCGCCATGCGCCACGCCGGGCTGGAGAACTGCAGGCAGCCGACCACCGCCCGTTGAGGCCTCGACGCGAACACCAGATAGCGCAGGTGGGCGCCGAACGGGACCTTGTGCCCCAGGTAGTGGTAGCGCCCCACCAGCTCCCGGAACAGCAGCCGCTCGGCCGGCTCGCGCACGAGCTCGACCGACAGCGGCTCGATGTCGCGCACGCTGCCCACGAGCGGGCGACCCGGCTCGCCCGCCGCCGTCCGGGGCACGCGGGTCACCGAACCCGGCGCGCGGCCCAGGCGCTTGTCCGGCAGCACCAGCGCACCGTCCGCGTCGAGCCGCTCCAGGAACTCCCGGCACTCGCGCGCCTTCAGCCTCCCGTTCGGGCGCCGCCACCGCAACAGCTCGCATACCGTGCGCGCCAGCTCCATCCGGCTCAAGT
The DNA here is from genome assembly GCA_965207675.1 of Vicinamibacterales bacterium. Taxonomy (GTDB): domain Bacteria; phylum Acidobacteriota; class Vicinamibacteria; order Vicinamibacterales; family UBA8438; genus JAJEEA01. Next base: position 17,549 of record CBDBMY010000006.1, on the reverse strand, counting down.
CCGGACAGTCCCGCACGACCTCGCAGATCAGCGTCATCTCCCGCACGCTGAAGGTGCGTCCAGTGAACCTCGTCGCCGCCGTGACCATCGCCGGGGCGTCTCCCTTCCCGACGACACCGTACCAAAACGCCGTGCGAATGTCCAGAGGGGGCGCGCCGGAGGCGAAGACCGGAATGTGCCGGCGTCGTGATTAGGCCGGGCGGCGGCCCGAAAGCAGCGGGTGGAGGTGTCGGCCGGAAGCTGTCCCCGGCCAAAACGCACCGGCGAGGGGGCGCCCGCGGGCATAACCCCTTATGAATGAACGAGATAGCACTCTACGCAAAAGAGCCGCACCCAACCACGACTCCGGTTGTTACGCCCGACCCACGGAGCTCCTGGCCGGCTACCGGCAGGCGGTCGAGCACGCGTTGATCGTTCTCGACCACGAATGGGAGGGCGTTCCCACGACGTCCGGCATCGCGCTTGAAGCGCTCATCGAGAAAAAGCTCAAGGAGGCGGGCTTGGCCGACTGGGCCGCCCCCGTCGTCATCGAACCCGAGCTGGAGGCGTGGGTCTTCAGCGCTTCGCCCCACGTCCCCGACGTGCTCGGTTGGAAGCGATCCTGGTCTGCGATCCGCGAAGCTCTCGAAGAGCGGAATCTGTGGAGCGCAACCGACGCGAAGCCCACCAATCCGAAGAAGGCGGTCCAGTGGATTCTGGGGCGGACGGGGAAGAGCCGTTCAGCGTCCTTGTACCGCAGGCTCGCGCGCAAGGTGAACACGGGAGGCTGTCAGGACCGCGCCTTCCTGCGGATCAAGGAGTTGTTGCAGGGTTGGTTCCCTCCCGTCTCGTCGCCTAGTGGCCAACCGAATGGTCCTTCCCCGGGGAGAACGCAGAACGTGAAGTTCGAGACCAGGATCCGAAAGAAGCTGATCGAAGGCACCCTTCCGCTGGACGACATCAACGCAGCCAGTGCGCGCGAGAAGTCGATCCGCCACGGGCACCCGAGCACTCTGCACCTGTGGTGGGCGAGACGGCCGCTGGCTGCGGCGCGCGCCGTGATCTTTGCGCAACTGGTGGACGACCCGAAGGCCCGTCCGGATCTGTTTCCGACGAAGCAGGCCCAAGACCGGGAGCGCGAGCGGTTGTTCGGCATCGTCCGGGAGCTGGTCAAGTGGGAGAACACGACCAATGACGCTGTACTGGAACGAGCGCGGGAGGAGATCCGAGAGAGCTGGCGTCGGACGTGCGTCGACAACGCGTCGCATCCGCGTGCGGCCGAGTTGTTCGATCCGGACCGGCTGCCCGCCTTCCATGATCCGTTTGCGGGCGGCGGCGCATTGCCCCTGGAGGCGCAAAGGCTCGGACTGGAGGCGTACGCCAGCGACCTGAACCCGGTAGCGGTGCTGATCAACAAGGCCATGATCGAGATCCCGCCGACGTTTGCCGGTCGTCCGCCAGTGAACCCGGAGTCGCGTGGCGAGAAGACGGTTGTGGCCAGGGAGTGGCCCGGGGCGTCCGGGCTGGCGGAGGACGTGCGCTACTACGGCCGGTGGATGCGTGACGAAGCGGCAAAGCGGATCGGTCATTTCTATCCGCCGGTCGAGATCACTCGTGAGATCGTCCTGGAGCGGCCAGAGCTGGAGCCGTACGAGGGTCGGAAGCTGACTGTCATCGCGTGGCTGTGGGCGCGGACGGTGAAGAGCCCGAACCCAGCTTTCGCAGATGTAGATGTTCCGTTGGCTTCTACGTTCATGCTATCGACCAAGAGGGGTAAGGAGGCGTATATTGAGCCTGTGATCAAGGACCGGTGCTATCGGTTCACGGTGCGGGACGGTATGCCATCTGAGTTCGAAACTGTTAGGAGAGGAACGAAGCTAGCGCGAGGCGCTAACTTTCGATGCCTGATGTCAGGTTCGCCGATCACTAGTGACTACATTAAGGCGGAAGGACAAAGAAGGCGCATGGGTGCAGTTCTGATGGCCATCGTGATGGAGGGTGATCCGGGTCGGGTTTACTTGGCTCCGACGGTGGAGCACGAAGACGTGGCGCGCAAGCCGGTACCAGATTGGCGACCCGAGTTGAGCATGCCACGAGACAAACGCTGGTTTTCACCGCCACTCTATGGACTTCCGACATACGGTGATATTTTCACATGTCGGCAGCTTGTGGCCTTGACGACCTTTTGGAATCTAGCAATGGGGGTGGCCGAGCGCATCCGCCCCGATGCCGTGGTGGCGGGATTGGTCAATGACAATGTGTCGCTACGTGATGGTGGCGTGGGTGCGACCGCGTATGCGGAGGCGATGACGGTATACTTGGCACTGCTGATCAATCAAGTGGCGAACCATTCCTCGTCAATGTGCGGCTGGAATAGCGCCAATACGCAAATGCGTAGCGTATTTGCCCGACAGGCAATTCCGATGGTTTGGGATTACGCAGAGAGCAATCCTTTCTGTCAATCCTCGGGGAGTTATTCGAATTTGTTCGAGCGCTTGTTGAAAGGTTTCGGGACATTGGGGAATGGTCGGCCCGGCACGGCATTTCAGGCGGATGTAAATGGACAAGCTAGCTCATCATACAGGATCATCTCAACAGATCCCCCTTACTACGACAATATAGGTTACGCGGATCTGTCTGACTTTTTCTACGTGTGGTTGCGTCGCTCACTGAAGCAGCTATTCCCAGATCTGTTTGCAACATTGACAGTTCCGAAGGCGAAAGAACTAGTGGCGACTCCCTATCGCCACGGAGGCAGGGATGCGGCCGAGGCTTTTTTTCTCGACGGGATGACCTCAGCCTTGACCCAACTTGCAGAACAAGGGCATTCGGCGTTTCCGGTCACCATATATTATGCCTTCAAGCAATCAGAGACGAAGGCGAATACGGGCACAACCAGTACGGGGTGGGAGACGTTTCTGGGTGCTGTGATCCGGTCCGGCTTTGCGATTACCGGCACGTGGCCAATCCATACGGAGAAGCAGGGCCGGGTTGTCGGAAACAACGCTAATGCTCTTGCGTCTAGTATCGTTCTCGTTTGCCGTCGACGGTTTGCCGATGTCGTGATTGCCTCTCGCCGGCAGTTTCTCGCGGCGCTACGGTCGGAGCTGCCGGCGGCGCTTGCCGACCTCCAAACGAGCAACATCGCCCCGGTAGACCTAGCACAGGCGGCGATCGGTCCTGGCATGGCGGTCTTCACGCGCTACGGTCAGGTCCTGGAAGCCGACGGTTCGCCGATGTCAGTGCGGTCGGCGCTTGTTGAGATCAACAAGGTGCTGGATGAGACACTGGCGAAGCAGGAGGGAGATCTGGACGAGGACACGCGGTTCTGCGTAGCGTGGTACGAACAGTTCGGCATGACGGAACGTGCTTACGGTGAGGCCGAGGTCCTGTTCAGCGCGAAGAACACGTCGTTCGAGGGGTTGCGGCGCGCGGGGGTAATCGCTGGTGGCAAGGGGAAGGTGCGGATTGTTGGCCGTGACCAGCTTGACGCGGACTGGGATCCTGTGGTCGAGGGGCGCGTAACGGACTGGGAGAGCGCGCAGCACCTAACAAGGGCGCTGACCTCCAAGAAGGGGGGCGGGGTCGCGGAAGCGGGCCGGCTCGTGCTTTCAATGGGAGGGGAGCGGGCAGAGAGGGCCCGCGCGCTCGCGTACAGGCTGTACGCGGTTGCCGATCGCAAGCGATGGGTGGAAGAAGCGCACGCCTACAATGTCCTCGTGAGTTCCTGGCCGCAGATTCAGGCAGAGGCGGTCCGGCTGGGTGCCGGTGGGGAGGAACAGGGTGACTTGGCGCTGGGAGCGGCGGAGTGACGGGTGCTTCGGGTGACTTGGGGGATGTGATGGCGGGTGCCGCGACCGACGCGAACTACCAGCGGGTCACGGAGGGCTTGCGGACGCTCACGGCGGTGCTTGCGCCTTACGTGGCGCAGGAACTGCGGGCAGAGTTGGGAGGCGAGTGGTGGAGCCGGGGTGTCCTGGGCGTCCTCCACGAGAGCCAGCGGCGGGACTTGCCTGCAGCAGGCAACGACGGGGAGCTGATCGCGAAGCTCGACGGCGCAAGGTGTCTTCGGCTCATGGACGTGCGCTGGAACGATCTCTTTCGGCACAAGCTCAGCCGGGAGCACCGGACGTGGGTCAAGGAGTTGATCACGACGCGCAACAAGTGGGCGCATCCGGAGCTCCTCGGCATGGCCGACGAGGACGCGTGGCGCGCGCTCGACACGATGACCCGGTTGGTCGAACAGATCGACGCCGAGGCAACCGAGCGGCTGCGCGCGCTGGCCCGGACGGTGCGGTACGGGACGGAGGGGCCTTCCACGGCGGCCGCCGGGAGTCCGGCGGTGTTGGGGAGCGTTGCGACGGACACGGGGCGGCGCCACCGGGCGGGGGACGGCGTGCTCACGGCGGTCGCCCGGCACGGGCTGAGGCCGTGGAAGGAGGTCGCAAGACCGCATCCCGACGTCTCAGCGGGCCGCTATCGGCAGGCGGAATTCGCGGCTGATCTTTCGCAGGTGGCGCGGGGCCGCGCGGAGGCCGAGTACCAGGATCCAGTGGAGTTCTTCGCGCGTACCTATTTCACCGACGGTATGCGCGCGCTGATGACGCAGGCGCTGGGCCGGATCGCCAAGCAGGGGGGCGAGTCGGTCATCCAGCTCAAGACGGCCTTCGGCGGAGGGAAAACCCACTCGTTGCTCGCCCTGTATCACCTGCTGCGCGGGCGCGTCCCGTTCGATAAGCTTGCGGGCGTCACGGACTTGTTGAAGAAGGCGGGCATCGAGCGGGCGCCGTCGGCGCGGGTCGCCGTCGTGGTCGGCACCGCCATCAATCCCACGCGGGAACGCCGTCCGGCGAACCTCCCGGGCATCACCATCCGGACCCTGTGGGGCGAGATAGCCGCCCAGCTCGCGGAGCAGGCGGGCGATCCGAAGCTCTTCAACCGCGTGCGCTCGGCCGACCGCAAGGGCGTGCCGCCCGGCTCGGACGCGCTGCGCGGACTGTTCGACGCCTGCGGCCCGTGCCTGATCCTGATCGACGAGCTGGTCGCGTACGCGCGGAAGATCTACGGCGTCGACGGCCTGCCCGCCGGCAGCTTCGACGCGGTGCAGACCTTCATCCAGGAATTGACGGAAGCGGTGAGGGCGAGCCGCAACACCGTGCTCGTCGCGACCATCCCGGAGTCCGACATCGAGATCGGCGGTGACGCGGGCCAGGAGACGCTCGAGCGGATCGAGCACACGTTCGGGCGCATGGAGGCGGTGTGGAAGCCGGTAGGCTCCGAAGAGGGGTTTGAGGTCGTCCGTCGCCGCCTCTTCCTGCCCATCGACGACGAGGCGGCGCGCGACGAGGTGTGTCGGGCGTTCAGCACCCTGTATCGCGAGAACGGCGCCGACTTCCCCGCGGAGTGCCGGGAGGGTCGCTATCTGGAGCGGCTGAAGGCGTGCTACCCCATCCACCCGGAGGTCTTCGAGCGCCTTTACAGCGACTGGTCCACGCTGGAGCGTTTTCAGCGTACGCGCGGGGTGCTGCGTCTGATGGCCGCCGTCATCCACGACCTGTGGGTGCGCAACGACGCGGGCCTCGTGATCCTGCCGGGCTCGGTCGGGCTCGATGCTCCGGCCGTGCGCGACGAGCTGACGCGCTATCTGCCGGAGGGCTGGATGCCGGTGATCGAAGGCGACGTGGACGGTCCCAACTCCGGGCCGTACCGCGTCGATGCCGAGAATCCGCGTTTCGGCCAGATCGTCGCGGCCCGCCGGGTGGCGCGGACGATCTTCCTCGGTAGCGCGCCGCACGTGGCGCAACAGCAGGTGCGCGGGCTCGAAGACGTGCGCCTGCGTCTCGGCTCGGTCCAGCCGGGAGAGCAGGTGGCCGTCTTCAACGACGCCGCGTCGCAGCTCGCGGACCGGCTGACCTATCTCTACCGCAAGGGGCATCGGTCCTGGTACGACACCCGGCCCAACCTGCGGCGCACCGTCGCCGAGCGGGCGCAGCAGCTCGGCGACGACGAGGTCGAACGGGAGATCGAGCGTCGGGTGCGCGACGCGGTCCGGCGCGATCGGGGTGACTTCCGGGGCGTGCACGCGTGCCCGGTCTCTTCAGGCGACGTGCCCGATGAGCAGGAGGCGCGACTCGTGGTGCTAGCCCCCGGCGCCGCCCACGCCGGCAAGGACTCCGGCGGCGAGGCCGTCGAGGCCGCCCGGGAGCTGCTCTCCGGGCGGGGCAAGGGTCCGCGGCAGCATCAGAACATGCTGGCATTCCTCGCGCCGGACCGCGAGGTGACGGAGGGGCTGGCGCAGGAGGCGCGGCGCTTCCTCGCGTGGCGCTCGGTGGTGCGGGACCACGAGGCGCTGAACCTCGACGCGCACCAGCGCCGCGAGGCCGCCGACGGGGAGAAGGCGAGCGACGACACGGTGCGGCTCCGCCTGAACGAGGCCTGGCGGTGGCTGCTCGTGCCGGTCCAGCACGCATCGCCCGAGGGCGTGAGCGGCCTCCAGTGGGACGTCGCGCAGGTCGCCGCCGGCGGGGGCTCCATCGTGGCCCGCGTCTCGCAGCGCATGCGGTCGAGCGAGCACCTGATCGTCCGGTGGTCGCCCGCGCTGCTGAAGATGGAGCTCGACCGCTGGTTCTGGAAGGACCGGCGGCACGTCCTCGTCAAGCAGGTCTGGGATGCCCTGTGCGCCTACTGCTACCTGCCCCGGCTGCGGGACCGGTCCGTCTTCGAGGCTACGATCCGTGCCGGCCTCGAGAGCGGCGACTACTTCGGCTACGCCACCAGCGTCTCTACCCAGGGCCGCTACGAGGGCCTGACGCTCGGCTCGTCGACTTCCATCTACCTCGATGCGACGAGCGTGCTCGTCAAGCCGGATGCGGCCCGGGCCCAACTCGAGGCCGAGCAGGTGTCGGCAACGAAGGCAGCCGAGAAGGGCGGCCCGTCGTCTACGGACTCTGGAACGGGTGATGGGGCAGCACCGGCGGACACTGACAAGCCGCCGGTCGAACCGCGCCTGCCGCGGCGCTTCTTCGGAACGGTCCGGCTCGACCCGATCCGCGCCGGTCGCGACATGAGCGTGGTCACCGACGAAGTCGTGAAGCACCTGACCGTACTGCCCGGGGCCGTGGTGGAAATCTCGGTGGAAATCTCGGCCGCCGTCGAGGAGGGTGTGAACGAGAGCGTCCGGCGCATCGTGAGCGAGAACTGCCGGGCGCTCAAGTTCCAATCGCACGGATTCGACGAAGAGTGAATCGAGCACGTGGCGTACGCTCGAACGCACACTCACTTGAGGAGGCCTCTGATTCACGTGTTGCCCGCACCAACCGAAGCGCTGACCTTCGAAGTTCTCGACGACCTGATCCTCGCTCATGAACGCGGACGAGTGCCGGCTGTTCGATTGGCGCCGGGGGTCTGCCTTGGCGCGGTGGTGGAGCTACTTCAGTTCGTAGTAGACCATGAAGGAGCTCTCCCGTACCAGATTTCAGAGGAAACCCACGCAATTCAGCGCGCCCACGAAACCGGCGGGCCGGTGTACTTGAACGACGGGTGGACCGGTTTCGTACCGGCGCGCCGGGTGCCCTATGGGAACGGCGACCACTACTGGGATGCGTTTATGTTGCAGACTTATAAGGCAATGGTCGCTGCGGGTTTCCCGAGCTCGTTTGGTAGCGGTCTGGTCGGCGCAATGGATGAGATGCAGAACAACATCCACGACCACAGCCAAAGCGCGGATACCGGTCTCATCGCGTACCGCGTGAGCGACGACCGCGTGGAGTGGGTGGTCGCGGACCGCGGCATCGGCGTTCTCGCGGGTTTGAGGGCCGGTGCGTTTCCCTGCCTGACGGATTCCGGTGAGGCGCTGAGGGTGGCGCTGACTGACGGGGGCTCGCGATTCGGTGCCCGTGGAGGCCGAGGTTACGGGTTTCGAGAACTGTTCAAGGCGCTGAGCGCGCGACACGGAGCGCTGCGCTTCCGCAGCGACGACCAAGCGTTGACGATCAGAGGTGTATCTCCGCTGTTAAGTGCGGCAAGGTTGCAGCAGCGAGCCAACGTCCGCGGCTTTTGCGTGACCGTGATCTGTACGAAGCCACTTTCGGCGAAGCTGTGCTGAGTGCCGGGCGAACTCAATATTGTGGCGGAGAAGCCCGTCGAGGGGCTGACCCCTGGGGGTCGGTGATGGCAGCCACTTGATATCAGCGCCGAGCAAGAGCTGCGCGCGCCGACGATGCTTGGTCTTCATGTAGGGGCTGGCATCCAGGAGCGACACCGAAGCAAAGCCGGCTGCAAGCTGGCGCAAATGTCGAATACCGCCACGGAGCACGAGATGCAAGGGGCGCCCTGCGGCGGCGACGAGCGCCAGGAGCTGGTCGAGATGGTAGTCGCTACGCGCGGGGCTGGAAGGACCCGTGGTAAACTCGAAGGCGAGTAGTGATACCTCTGGGCGGTCGGCGACGAAGTCGCTCCAGCGCCGGTAGTCGGTGTCGGTGCGCGCGTTGACGTGGAGCGCGCACGGAAGGCCGCCAGCGATGAACTCCGCCCAGGTTAGCGCAATGCGCTTGATGTTGTGCAGATTGTCATGTCGCGTGACATCGGTGAAGAGCGAGAAATTGGGCGAAGTCACCATGGGCGCACGGCTTCAGACACCATAGGCCGGACGGGCTAGACCGAAGTTTCAGGCTCCGAAACTTCGGGCTAGAGCTTCAGAAGCGTCTCGCGCAAGATGCGCGACTGGAGGCGGCTGACCGGCAGCTCCTGGCCGTTCGACAGGGTCGCCAGATACGTCCCGCCCGACCTTGGGCTGACCGTGGCAATGGCATCGATGTTGGCGAGCACGCCGCGGCCGAGGCGAACGAAGCGCTTCGGGTCGAGCCGCCCCTCGAGCAGGTGCAGGCGGTGGGTGATGCTGTAGCGCTCATTGGACAGGGTCACGACGTGCAGGAGTTCGCCATCCGAGACGACCGAGGCGATGCGCCTCACGGGTAGGATGACGATCTCCGAATGAAGTCGGATCGGAATGCGCTCGAGATAAGCGCGGCGGCTCGACTGCTCGCAGGTCCGGGCGGCGCCCGACAGGGCCGCCGCGCGCTCCTCGGCCGGCTCGGGCCGCTCGAGGCGCTGACGAGCCCGATCGAGCGTCGCTTCCAGTCGCCCCGCGTCCACCGGCTTGAGCAGGTAGTCGACCGCGTTCAGCTCGAAGGCGTCGATGGCGAAATCGTCGAACGCAGTGACGAAAGCGACGAGCGGCAGCGAGGCGGGGGCAAGCCGCCGCACGACGTCGAGCCCGCCCAGCTCCGGCATTTGCAGATCCAGCAGCGCGAGGTCGGGCCGTTTAGCCTCGATAAGGGTGACGGCTTCTGCGCCGGTGGCGGCTTCCCCGACGAGCTCGACGCATTCGCAGGTCTCGAGCAGGCTCGACAGGAAGCGGCGGGCCGGCCCTTCATCGTCAGCGACGATCACGCGAAGCGGCGGGACGCTCATGGAACGGCGCTCCGTGGCAGCACCTCGACGGGCCGATCATCGGCGTCCGCCACCGGCAGTCTCAGCTCGGCCACCGTGGCGCCTTCGGCGTCGCGGGCGACGGTCACGGAGGCTTCCTCGCCGAAGTAGTGCTGCAGCCGCCGCCTGACGTTGTCGAGCCCCACCCCCGACCCGGGCGCGGTGCGCGCGCCGAGTGGCGCGCCGGTGTTGCGTACGACGACCCGCAGGTCGTCGTCGAGCGTCGCAGTCATCGCGATGGTACCGCCGTCGCGTGCGCCGGCGATCCCGTGCTTGACGGCGTTCTCGACCAGGGGCTGGACGATGAGTGAAGGAACGGCCAGCTCGAGCAGATCGTCCGGAATGTCGACCGTGAACTTCAGGCGATCCTCGAACCGCTCGCGCTCGATCCGCAGGTAGCACTCGACGAGTGCGCGCTCGCGGCCGAGCGTCGTGAAGTCGCCCTCCGAGCGCAGCGTGCTGCGCAGCAGCGTCGTGAGGTTCATCAGCGTCTTCAGCGCCCGCGGCGGCGCCTGTTGAATCAGGTAGCCGATGGTCGTCAGCGCGTTGAACAGGAAGTGGGGGTTGATCTGCGCCCGCAGCGCCCGGAGCTCGGCCTCGGTGGCCAGGGTCCGCATCTCGCGCTCCTGCAGCATCCGCTCGTACCGCTCGCCTGTGAGCCGCAGGGCGTCGATGCACCGGGCGAGGAGAAAGGCGGCGCGCTCGAGCATTGCCAGATCATCGGAGAGCAGGCGCCTGCCGCCCAGCAGCGGGCCGATGCGCAGCAAGTACTGTGGGGGCTCGGCGGTCCACACCGCCACCGTATGCGGCGGAACGTCCGCCGGGGACCCGAGCTTCCGCTCCTCCCAGGTGACGGCGGTTGCCGACAACGCCGGCGCGACGACGCGGCACGCGCTGTCGAGCACCGCCTCGGCGGACTCGCGCTTCTGAATCTCTTCCGCGAGCCGCCCGAGCAGTCGGCCGTAGTCGGCCCGCGCGAGGACGACGCGGTCGACGAACCACGCCACGGCGCGGCGGCAGAGCGGGAGTAACAGCGCGGTGCCCATCCAGAGTGCCAGAAGAAGGGCGATCGCCGAAGGCGGCACTCGTCCGCCGACAGGGAGGAGGAGCGGCTCGAGGATGGAGAAGCCGCCGAAGACGAGGGCGACCAGCACGAGGAACGCGAGCGCCTGCCTGAGGAACAGGTCGGCCAGCGCGAAGCGGTAGTCCTGGTGCAGGATGGCGAACGCCAGGACGACTGACGCATGGTGCCCGAACAGCTCGACCGGCCACGATTCCTGCGAACCGTGGAAGCGCCCCACATGGAGGGCGGAGACCGCCACCACGGCGAGCGCAGACATCCATAGCGCACGCCTGCTATTGGACTGCTGCCTGGTGAGAACCACGAGCGGCGGGATGATGACGATCAGGCCGACGGTGAGCCACGTCAGGCCCGACGCCGAGGGCGGGCTCGTCCCCGCGGCGGCGGCCGCGAAGTGCATGGAGGCGGCGATCGCCGCGCAGCCGTAGACGACGACGGCGATCGCGCTCCCGAGAGCCCGGTGCCGGCTCTCGAGCCGTCTCGGGGTGCGTGCCACGGAATGGACCACGACCGAGGCCAGCAGCCCCAGCGCTGAGAACGAAGCGGCATGGATCCACGAGGCGAGCGTGAGGAGACTCGCGGTGCGCGCCGCGTACGCCCCGAGCTGGCCGACGTTCCAAGCGACCCCCAGCACGCCGGTCGAGACGGCAAAGGCGTCGGCGCCGGCGGAGGGTCGCGCCGCCATCGCCAGCAGCATGCCATAGAGCACCGCTCCGGTCAGAAAGCCGACCAGGTGCAGGAGGTCTGACGGGCCGGCGCCCAGCATCAGGCCTCAATTGTATGCGTGTCTGCGGCCGGGCGGATTGTGCCGCCCGTCGACGAGTGGGCGCTTCCGGGCCACGAGCTGTCCGTGCAGCTGGTCGAACGGAGATCGACGTTGCCCTCGATCCTGACCACCCACGCCATCCAGGCGGAGCTCCCGAACGATGCCTGATCATGCGCCGGCCGCTACGGGACGTCGCGGAGGGCAAGGCGCTCGGCGACGTCACCACCCTCGCCGACCCCACGGTGGTAGCGAAGCTGCGCGACCAGTACGCCGACAAGGAGAATTAGCGACGATCGCAGCAAAGTTACGCGACCGACAAGCCGATAAGCAGGACAGCACCCAGCCGCAAGAGCGGCACACCTCCTACAGGGACGGCCCGGCGGGGGCGGGAAGCCCCCGCCGGGTCACGAGATAGGCGGCGAAGGTGCCCAGCCAGTGGCCGCCCTCGTAGCGCTCGCCCGTCACCGAGGCGAGGCCGGCGTCGCGGTGGCGCGCGGCGGCGTCGAGCAGGGCGGGCCGGCGGATGTCGCCGGCCGGCAGCGCGGCCGAGATTCCCTCCAGCATCCACGCCCGGCTCAGGTTCAGGCCGTCGAGGTGCACCAGCTTGCCGTCGCCGGCGTCGGTGACCACCGCCGGCTCGATCCAGCCCGCCCCGTCGCCGTCGGTCGGAATGCCCGGCAGGAACTCGCCCAGCCAGGCCGCGAAACGGTCCGGCTCGAGCACGCGGCGCAGGAGGTCGGCCTCGGCGAGGCACGGCGACAGGAAGTCGTGCCCCGACGGCTCGTAGGCGAGGGGACAGCCCCGGTCGTCGAGGTAGTAGTCGGCGATGCGGGCTTCCAGCAGGTCGAGCATGGCGGTGTCGCTCGCGCGCAACGCCCAGTCGTGGACAAGCCCGAAGGCGAACGCCGTCTGCGAATGCTCGCCGACGCGGATGGGGTGGCTCAGCCTCGGCAGCCACGACTTGATCTGCGCCGAGGCGATGAACTCGAGGGGCTCCAGCGCGGCCCGCCACCGCCGCGCCACGGGGTCGTCCCACTCGCGCAGCTCGGCCGCGAGCTGCAGCAGCCACGCCGTCCCGTAGGGCCGCTCGAAGCCGGCCCGCCCCGGCCCCTGGAAGTAGCGGACCTCGGCCGCGATGTTCTCGACGGTCAGGCTACGGTCGAGCGCGGCGCGGGCCGCTGGCGCGAAGTCCGCGTCGGGATAGAGTCGCGCCAGCCGCGCCAGCAGCCAGTGCCCGTGCACCGCCGAGTGCCAGTCGAAGCACCCGAAGAACGCCGGCGTCAGCTCGCGGGGCGGGCGCGCGTCGCCGTCGCCGTTGAGCACGTGGGCGATCTTGTTGGGGTACTCGCGGTGCACGCACTCTAGGGCCAGCCGTGCGAAACGCTCGACGACCGGCGCGCCGACCGGTTCCGGTTGCGAGGCGCCGACCGGACCCGCCAGCAACCCGACGAGGGCCGCCGCCGCCCCGACCGGCAGCCGCGGCCGTGTGGTCGCGACACTGCGCTTCGCGGGCGTCCCGAGGAGCGCCGCCTCCCCGGCCCACCGCCACCGACCGCCGCCACGCCATCCATCTGCACGCGCAGTCATTCGGAACATGCCGCACAGGGTAACGGATCAGCCGGCCCCACGAACACCGAAACCCGCGTTGCGGCCCCGGAGCGCCGGCCCGCGGAAGACACGGGCCGGCGTATACTGCGCGCATGCCGACGTTGCGCCACGCCCTCGCCGCCGGAAGCCTCGGCCTCGCCCTGATCTGGACCGCCGCCGGCACAACCGCCCAGACCGGCGACGCGCTCTACGTCTGCGCCGACCCCGACGCCACCCGCGCCATCGACATCGGCGCCACCATCTGCGACGCGATCCCCACCGACGCCCTGATGACGCGCCTCGAGCCCGACTACCTCCAGCTCCGCGAGGGCGCGCTCGTCACCGAGGTGTCCCCCGGGGGCGTCGCGCAGGTGGCGGGGCTCCGGGCCGGGGACGTCATCTACCGCGTGGGCGGCGTCGACGTCGAGGACAACGTCGAGGCCACCGCCCGCCTCAGCCTGCTCGTCGAGAGCGCCGACACCGTGGTCAACTTCCTGCGCGGGGGCCGGCCCTACCTGGTCAGGCTCCGGAGACCCTGAGTGGTTTGGCAACGCTCGTCTCTCGTTGGTCGACGGGCTTGCTCGACCCGGTCGCCATGCTCGCGGTGAACGGCAGGCTCGACCGCGTGGACGCCCTGGAGAAGGCCACAACGCGCATGTCGAGAGCCCCGCAATGCACGCGCGCCGGCGGCCGGAACCTGCGCCCCGCCGCCGACGATCGACCTCCGGTCCCCACCGCCATCGTAGGATAGTCGGATGACGTGGACCTCGCGGCTCAGGCCACTCGCGGCCGCGATGCTCGCCCTGCTGCCGGCGGCGGCCGCCGCCCATCCCCTGACGTTCACCGACACCACCGTCGTCCTGCAGCGGGACGGGACGTTCCGGGCGGACTTGGCGGTCGACCTCGACGCGCTGGCCCTCGGGGCGCCTCAGAGCGCCGACGACGCGGAGCTGGCCGCGGCGGTGCGCGCCCTCTCGGCGGCCGAGCTCGACGAGGCCCTCGACCGGCTGCGGCGGCTCTTCGAGCGCCGGGTCCGGCTGCGTTTCGACGGCGAGCCGGCCCCCTTCGAGGTGTCGTTCCCGGACCACGGCACGCCGGCCGCGACCGAGTCGGAGATCCCGACGGTGCTCGGCGTGACGGCCAGGCTGACCGGGGCGGTGCCGGCGGGCGCAGCCGAGCTGGAGTTCTTCGCGTCGCGCGCGTTCGCCGAGGTGAACCTGACGATCCGTGACGAGCGCCGGGGCGTGACACGCCAGGCCCTGCTGGAGCGCGGCGCCCGCAGCGACCCGTTCCCCCTGACCGGCCCCGCCGCGCCGACCGGTGCATGGTCGACGGCCGGCCGCTACCTGCGGCTCGGGTTCGTGCACATCCTCCCCCGAGGGCTCGATCACATCCTGTTCGTGCTCGGCCTGTTCCTGCTCGGCGCTCGGCTCGCCCCCCTCGTCTGGCAGGTGAGTGCGTTCACCGTGGCGCATGCGGTGACCCTCTCCCTCGCCGTCTTCGACGTGGTCTCCCTGCCGCCGCGGGTGGTCGAGCCGCTGATCGCGCTCTCCATCGTCTACGTGGCGGTCGAGAACGTCCTCACCGAGCGGCTGACCCCGTGGCGGCCGGCCACCGTGTTCCTGTTCGGCCTGCTCCACGGGCTGGGGTTCGCGGGGGTCCTGCGCGAGCTGGGGCTCCCGGCCGAGGAGCGCTGGCTGGGGCTGCTGACCTTCAACGCGGGCATCGAGGTCGGCCAGCTCGCGGTCATCGGCATCGCGTTCGCCGCCGTTGGCTGGTGCCGGTCCCGCCCCTGGTACCGGCGCCGGGTGGCCATCCCGGCCTCGGCCCTCATCGCCGCCGTCGGGCTGCTCTGGACCGTGGAGCGGGCCCTCGGCGCGGGGTAGCGACAGGAATCGTACTTGAGCGGGCAGCCGGTGGTGCTCCGGACCCCGGAGCGGTTCGGCGCAGGTGGCCCGTGACCGGCGCCGCAGCCGGGCCGGATCGGATGCCGGCGGACGCGCGCCATTCCACGCCCGCGTCTCGAAGGGCGGTCCCCACGGACCCGGTCGTGATGGATTTTGATCAATATTAGGGAGTTTATCCAGCCAGCATAAACTGCCTAATATTCGTATAATCGCCCTGTGGACCCGATCCGAAACCCCTACGCACCGGGAGCCGGCACCCCCCCTCCCGAGCTGGCCGGGCGGGACGAGCTGCGCGAGACGGTCAGGGTCGGGCTGGCCCGGGTTCGACTTGCCCGGCCGGCCAAGAGCGTCCTGATGGTCGGCCTGCGCGGCGTCGGCAAGACCGTCCTGCTCGACCGGATTCGGGAAGAGGCAGAGGCGGCCGGCATGCACACCCTGTTCGTGGAAGCCCCCGAAGACCGGTCCCTGCCCGCGATGCTGGCGCCCCGGCTCCGGGAGGCCCTGCTGAAGCTGTCCAGGCACGAGAGGGCGCGAGACCTGGCGCAGCGGGCGTTGAGGGGACTGGCCGGTTTCGCCGGGGCCCTCAAGATGAAGTACGAGGACATCGAAGTGGGCCTGGACCTCGCCCCCGAGCCCGGGCTGGCCGACAACGGCGACCTGGAGCAGGACCTGACGGAGCTGTTGATGGCAGCCGGAACTGCGGCCCGGGAAGCGGGAACGGCGTTGTCCCTGTTCGTGGACGAGTTGCAGTACGTCGACGAGGAAGAGCTGGCGGCGCTCATCACCGCGCTGCACCGCGCCGCGCAGCGCCGATCGCCGGTGACGCTCGTCGGTGCCGGCCTGCCGCAACTGCGCGCCCGCACGGGACGGGCCAAGTCGTACGCGGAACGGCTGTTCGACTTCCCGGAAGTCGGGCCGCTCGCTCAGGAGGCGGCGCGAAGCGCCATCGAGAAGCCCGCGCAGCAGGAAGGCGTGACGATCGCCGGCGACGCGCTGGAACGCATCCTCACGCAGACCCACTGTTACCCGTACTTCCTGCAGGAATGGGGCAAGCACGCCTGGGACGCCGCCGACGCGTCGCCCATCGACCTCGACGACGTCGAACGAGCGTCCGGGACCGCCACCGCCGCGCTCGACGAGAGCTTCTTCCGGGTTCGCTTCGACCGCCTGACCCCCTCGGAACGGCGCTACCTGCGGGCCATGGCCGAGCTCGGTCCGGGGCCTCATCGGTCGGGGCGATATCGCCCGGATCATGCAACGGCAGGTCACTTCGCTCGGACCGACGAGAAGCCAGTTGATCGCGAAGGGCATGGTCTGGAGCCCGAGCCACGGCGACACCGGTTTCACCGTGCCGCTGTTCGATCAGTTCATGCGGCGCATCATGCCGGATGACGACTGGCGGCTCTGATCCCGGCCGTCGGGGACACTTGGCGTATCGCTTCGTACCGACCCGGCACCGCTGAAACGCCCCGGCCGCTGTAGTATGATTTCTTGTTTCAGATCGCCATGAACGGCTTGATTCACTGGGCCATGAACTCGATGCTTCAACGAGGGTTGACGGGATGAACACCGCTGCACACGGCACGGCACGGAGGGTGGCCGCGGCGCTCGTCGCCGGACTGCTGGCGGGCCTGCTCGCCGGCCCGGCCGCCGCGAACGACTGGCCGAGCTGGCGCGGGCGCGCCCAGACCGGCGTCTCGGACGTGACCGGGCTCGTCTCGAGCTGGTCGCCCGACGGCGAGAACCTCATCTGGTACGACCGCTGGGTCGGGCGCTCGACCCCCGCCGTCTTCGACGGGCGGGTCTGCGCCAACGGGCGCACCGGCGACGGCGTCGACAAGCAGGAGGTCGTGGCCTGCTGGAACGCCGAGACCGGCGAGAAGCTCTGGCAGCACAACTACAACGTGCTCAACACCACGGTGCCGTTCAACCGGGTGGGCTGGGGCAGCGTCACCGGCGACCCCGAGACCGGGTACCTCTACGCCATGAACATCGACGGCCACCTGAACGTGTTCGACCGCGACGGGGCCGTCGTGTGGAGCTGGCGCCTCGCCGAGGAGCTCGGCCGCGCCTCCGGCTACGGGGGGCGCACGTCGACGCCCCTCGTCGACGAGGACCAGCTCCTGCTGAGCATCATCGGCGCGGGCTGGGGCAACCTCGGGGGCCCGCCCCGGCACCGCTACTTCGGCTTCGACAAGATGACGGGCGAGGTCCGCTGGCACTCGACCCCGGGCGGCAACGTCGCCGACATGAATACGCAGTCGGTCGGCGTGGTCGGGGTCGTCGACGGCCAGCGCCTGTGGATCGACGGCAACGCCGACGGCCACATCTACGCCCTGAACGCGCGGACCGGCCGCAAGGTGTGGCAGTACCAGCTGAGCAAGCGCGGCATAAACGTCTCGCCGGTGCTCGCCGGCGACACCGTGTACGCGGCCCACAGCGAGGAGAACGTCGACTCCGGCATCATGGGCCGGGTGGTGGCGATAGACGCCACCGGCGAGGGCGACGTCAGCGCCACCCACGAGCGCTGGCGCACCGACGAGCTGGCCGTCGGGTTCTCGTCGCCGCTGCTGCACGACGGGCGGCTCTACGTCATCGACAACTCCGCGAACCTCTTCGCCCTCGACGCCGAGACCGGAACCGTGGCGTGGGAGCAGAGCGTCGGCACCGTCGGCAAGGCGTCGCCGGTGTGGGCCGACGGCAAGCTGTTCGTCACCGAGACCAACGGCAACGTCACCAT
>CBDBMY010000005.1:0-9971 GCA_965207675.1 Vicinamibacterales bacterium | reverse complement strand
TTCGCCACGTCGTTGAACGCCTTCAGTCCCGCCTCGGTGAAGGGGAGCGGCTCGATGGGCGCCGAGGTGTTGGGGTGGGTCCCCTTGTTCCAGAAGCCCGAGAGGTCGGCGCGGTCGTCCGGCGTGCGCGGAATCGGGGTGCCGTCACCCGGCGGCTGCTCGGTCAGCACCGGAGTGCTCTGCCCGGCCGCGACGCCCGCGGAGAGGCCGAGTGCTCCCATCACGAGCGTGGTGAAGAAGACGAACGAGCCGGCTCTGCTACCCATGGGACGATCTCCCTCCGCCATCACCTGTCATGCGCCGTACGTTGCGAACTCGACGGGGCGTCGCCCGTGGGCTCCGATCCGCGTCGGCAAGTTCGCTCCGCAGAAACGATGCCTCCGGTGGCCGGTGCCGACTCTCCGCCGGTCGGCGCGGCGGCGAGCCCGGCGACGGAGCCGCCAGCGATCTCCAGTCGGGAGTCTCGCGCCGGCGGGAAACTCCGATCGAGGCCGCAAAAGGCAAGCCGTCGCGCTAGCGCCCTTGCGGCGGGCCGGCGGCCGGGCCGCCGTCGTTGGCCGCCGCGTACACGGTACGGCCGCCGAACACCCACGTGCGGCCGTTGCAGACGGAGCGGCCGTTGCGAGCCTGGAAGCCGTAGATCGTGATGGGTTTGCCGACCTCGACCGAGTCCTTCGTCCAGCCCCGGCGCGTGAGGTTGTTGGGATTGTCGCCCTCGCACTCCCAGGCCGAAGTCTCTCCGTCGGGCCCGGCGACGTCCAGGTAGACCCAGATGTGGGGGTTCTGCCACTCGACGCGGGTGACGGTGCCCTCCAGGGTCACCGGCTGGTTGGCGTCGAACTGTGCGGCGAAGGAATGATGCCCCTGCGCCGGGGCGGCGGCCGCGAGCATCGCGGCGGTGACGGTGGTGACGATCGGTAGCGCCCGCATGAGCAACCTCCTCACTGCGTCACGGCGGCGACGGCGGCGGCCGAGAGCTGCGCCGTCGTGCCGCCGGGGGTCCAGATGTTCGACGGGATCTGCCGGCCGGTGCGCACCCACACGAGATCGAGGCTGGGGACGACGACCGCGATCTGGCCGCTGTTGCCCCAGGCGGCGACGGCGTCGGGCGGCGTGCCCGGCAGCAGTTGCCGGCGCACGAAGTCCGATTCGCGGAAGCTCAGATACCAGTCGCCCGAGTTGAGGTGCCAGAACAGGCCGTACGACGGGTTCGCCTTCGGGGCCGGCGCGGTGCGGAGCTCCGCGATGTACTCGGCGGACAGGTAGCGGCGGCCGTTCCACATGCCGTCGTTCAGCATCACCTGGCCGACCTTGGCGAGGTCGCGGGGGCGCATGCGGATGCTCTGGTACCCGAGCAGGCGCTCGTCGGTGTGGATCTCCACCCAGTAGGCGCCCTCCATGCCGAGCGGCTCGAACAGCTCCCGGCGGGTCAGGTCGGGCAGGCTCAGGCCGGTGGCGCGCTCCAGCGCGGTGAACAGCACCCGGTAGGCGGCGTTGTTGTAGATGAAGTAGTCGAACGGCGCGTGGGTCATGCCCCGCGCGAGCGCCGCCTCGAGCTGGCTGCGCCCCGCCTCGCGGTCGGCCCGGTCGAGGGCCGGCCACTGGGCGAGCCCCGACGCCATCGCCATGACGTTGCGGAACGTCATGAGGTCGCGGGTCTGCCCGGCCAGCTCCGGCACGAAGTCGACGAGGGGCTGGTCGAGCGACTCGATGTCGCCGCGGGCGAGCACGCGGCCGACGAGGAGGGCGAACGGCCCCTTCGTCCCGGAGTAGGTCTGCTGCACGTCGTCGGGGCCGCGGTCGTTCCAGTAGCGCTCGAAGACGAGCTGCCCGTGGCGGATGACGAGGAGGGCGTCGGCGTGCGTCGCCTCCGCGAGATCGGCGAGCCTCTCGAGGCCGGCGGGGTCGAAGCCTGCGTCCGCGGCGTCCCCGGTCGGCCACGGGCCGCTGTCGGGGCCGGGCCACGGCTCGGTACCGACCTGCCGGCTCGCGGGCTGGGCGCCGGCGGTTGCGGCCCCCAGCGCCAGCCCCGCCGTGATCGTCAGCCCCAGGAGCGCGCGGAAGAAGCTCCGCGGTGCTCGACCGGCACCGCGCCGCGCGTAGACTGCACCGCTCGCCAGGCTCGTGGTCCTCATGATTCAATGTAGAGTAGCACCGAAACGGCGGATTCGGATTGCGGCGGCTTGGACAGCACCGGCCGCGCCGACCGAACGCGGGGAGTAGGCACCCAAACGGCGGATTCGGATTGCGGCGCCGGCCTTCCCCGGACGAGGATCTGCGCCCGACACAGGCGTTGCGCGCGGGTCCGAGCAGCGAGGGGCGACGGCGCGGGCTGGAGCAGGCGCGGGGTGTCGCGCGCCGGGACAGCGGAGGGAGAACGATCATGGCGGACGCACGGTTCACGATGACCCGGCGGGAGTGCCTGGGGGCGCTCGCCGCGACCGCGGCGTTCCCCGCCCTGCGCGGCGCGGCGGCCGAGGGCAAGCCGATGCGCGGCGCGTTCATGATCCTGAGCACGCCGTACACCGCCGCGGGCGAGGTCGACTACGAGGACCTCGCGGGCGAGGTCGACTTCTGCGACCGCTGCGGCATCGAGGCCCTGGTGTGGCCGCAGAACTCGAGCGAGCAGCGCTACCTGAGCAAGGCCGAGCGCCTGCGCGGGTTCGACGTGCTGGCCGAGGCCAACCACGGGCGGCCCCCGGCCCTCGTGCTCGGGGTGCAGGCCGACGACACCGCCGGCATGCTCGAGTACGCCCGCTACGCCGAGGCCCTCGAGCCCGACGCGATGATCGCCATCCCGCCCCGCACCGCGTCGTCGCTGGCCGACTTCCGCGACTACTACGCGGCCCTGTGCGACGTCACCGGCCGGCCCGTCTTCGTGCAGACGAGCGGCGGGGCCCCCGACATCGAGCCGACGGTCGACTTCCTGGTGTCGCTGGCCCGGGAGTTCCCGCAGTGCGGCTACGTCAAGGAGGAGCACCCGCCCGTGCAGGAGCGGATGCTCGCGCTGATGAAGCACCGGCCCGACCCCATCCGGAGCATCCTCGGCGCCAACTTCGGCCGGGCGTGGGCCTACGAGATGCGCCTCGGCACCGACGGGGTGATGACCGGCGGGGTGATGTACGCCGACATCTACGCGGGGCTTTGGGACCTGCACCAGGCCGGCCGGCGCGACGAGATGCGCGACCTCTACGGCAAGCTCCTGCTCATGCTCAACCTCGACCGGCTGATCCCCGGCGTGCGGCTCCACGTGCTTCAGAAGCGCGGGCTGTTCAAGACGACGAAGTCGCGGCGGGGCGAGTACAGCTTCACCCGGGCCCAGATCGACGAGATCGAGCACCGGTTCGCGGCCCTCGAGCCGCATCTCCGGGCGTGACGGCGGGGATGCGGCCGACCTCCTTCTATGAGACTGACGGCGCCGACGGCCGTTTTCGCGCGACGGCCTGGACCCGCGGCCCGTGGAGCCGGGACCACCAGCACGGCGGTCCCCCGGCGGCCCTGCTGGCGCGCGCGGTCGAGGCGGCCCTCTCGGACCGGGACTGCGCCATCGTCCGTTTCACGGTGGAGTTCCTGCGACCGGTGCCGATCGCGCGGCTGCGGGTGGAGACCGAGGTGCTCAAGCGGGGCCGCCTGGTCGAGCGACACGCCGCGCGCCTGTGGTCCGGCGACGATCTGGTGCTGACCGCGGTGGCGCTGTGTCTTCATCGGAGGCAGGTGCCCCTGCCTCCGACAGAAGCAAGGCCCGTTCCGCCGCCCCCACCCGACGCGGCCGAGCCGTACATCTTCCCGTTCTTCCCCGATCCCGTCGGCTACCACACGGCGATGGACGTACGGTACGTCCGGGGCGCGTGGGGGCAGCCCGATATCGCCTGCTGGATGCGGCAGCGCTGTCCGCTCCTGCCCGGCGAGGCGCCGACCGCGTGGCAGCGCGTGCTGGTCGCGGCGGACGCCGGCCACGGGGTCGCGGTGCCGGTTCCCCTCGACGAGTACACCTTCATCAACGCCGACCTCTCGGTGCACCTCGTGCGCCCGCTGCGCGGCGAGTGGGTCGGCCTCGAGTCCCGGAGCGTGGCCGAGCCGTCGGGCATCGGACTCTGCCGGACCCGCCTGTGGGACGTGGACGGCGTGGCGGGGCGCGGCGCCCAGAGCCTGGTCGTCGCCGCCCGCGAGTGAGGCCGCGGGCGGCCTGTCGGAGCAGTGATCGATACGAACGCGCCACTGCGTTCGGCGGTCCGTCCTCCACGGTTCGGGCGCTTCGCAGACGGTGAGGTGATTCCCGTCAGCGTCCCTGCGACGGCGCGCGTCGGTTCGGTCCCGGGCGGGCGGCGGCGGAGCCGGTTCCCGCGGCCGTGGTCCCGGGAACCGCACCTGGATCCTGCACCCGGCCGTGACCCCGTTGCGGACCGGCCACGTTATGATCGGCCGGTGCCGCCGGCCGCGCGCGGCCGGCCTTCCAGGAGGAGTGCCAGCATGAGCCGCCATCCCCTCTCGCGCCGCCGCTTCCTCGGCGGGCTCTCGGCCGCGGCGTCCCTGACGATCGTGCCCCGCCGCGTGCTCGGCGGGCGCGGGTTCCAGGCGCCGAGCGACACCCTCAACATCGCCGGCATCGGCGTCGGGGGGCGCGGCCGGGGCGACGTGCGGGGGTGCGACAGCGAGAACATCACGGCGCTGTGCGACGTCGACTTCGGGCACGCCGCGCGCACGTTCGACCTGTATCCCGAGGCGCGCACCTACGCCGACTACCGGCGCATGCTCGACGACGAGCCCGCCCTCGACGCGGTGATCGTCGCCACCCCCGACCACACCCACGCGGTCATCGCGATGGAGGCGATGCGGCGGGGCAAGCACGTCTACTGCGAGAAGCCGCTCACCCGCACCGTCGCCGAGGCGCGCGCCCTGGCCACGGCGGCCCGCGAGCAGGGTGTCGTCACCCAGATGGGGAACCAGGGGCACGCCAACGACGGCACCCGGCTCATCCGCGAGTGGATCGAGGCCGGGGTCATCGGCACCGTGCGAGAGGTGCAGTACTGGACCAACCGGCCCATCTGGCCGCAGGCCATCGAGCGGCCCACCGAGGCCCACCACGCGCCCCCGGGGCTCGACTGGGACCTGTTCCTGGGGCCCGCCCCCGAGCGGCCGTACCACCCCGCCTATCACCCGTTCCGCTGGCGCGGCTGGTGGGACTACGGCACCGGCGCCCTCGGCGACATCGCCTGCCACTCGATGGACGCCGCGTTCTGGGCCCTCCAGCTCGACCAGCCGACCCGCATCGTGGCCGAGACGACGCCCCTGTTCGCGGAGACGGCGCCGGCGGTGTCGCGCATCACCTACGACTTCCCGGCCCGGGGCGCCCGGCCGCCGGTGCGCTTCGTGTGGCGCGACGGCGCCCTCGCCCCGCCCCGGCCGCCGCAGCTCGCCCCCGGCGAGGAGCTGCCCGGCGGCAGCAGCGGCCAGCTCTTCGTCGGTGACGACGGCCTCATCGCGGCGAACATGTACGCCACCGAGCCGCGGCTGTTCCCGACGTCGCTGCACGAGGACGTGATGGCGAGCCCGCCGCCCGAGAAGTACCCGCGGTCGCCGGGCGTCTACCGCGAGTGGATCGACGCGTGCAAGGGCAACGGCCGGGCCGGGTCCGACTTCGCCGAGCACGCCGGCCCCCTGACCGAGGTCTGCCTGCTGGGCAACCTCGCGGTGCGGACCGGCAAGGCCATCGACTGGGACGCCGCGAAGATGCAGGCGACGAACGTGCCCGAGGCCAACGCCTATCTCGACGAGCCCTACCGCGAGGGCTGGAGCCTCTGATGCCGCTCGAGGACACCGTCGCCGCGCGCCGCGAGCGGGCTCCGACTCCACGCCCGGGCGCGCCCGTGAGGATCGACCGGGCCGTTCGAACCGGTCAAACGGGGTGCCGTCACTCGGGCGGGGGCGTCAGTGCTCGCCTGCGGGATGCCGGGACGCGGGCCCTGGCCCCGTGCTCGGGCACGAGCGTCGGGACTCGAGCCGCTGGCAGGGGCCGTCCGCCCCGCCGCTCCCGTTCGGACCCGCGTGCCAGGGCCCCGAACCTCCGGCGGTCGTGTCTGGCGGCGGCCCTGGGCACGGCGATGGCGCTGCCCGCGATGGCGCAGCCGGCGGACGAGGCGCTGCTCGCGGCCATCCGCGAGGAGGGGCTCGAGCGCTCGCAGGTCATGGAGCACGTCGTCTGGCTGAGCGACGTCTACGGCCCGCGATTCACCGGCACCCCCGCCATCGAGGAGGCGGGCACGTGGACGATGGACACGCTGCGCGGGTGGGGGCTCTCGAACGTGCACGCCGAGCGGTTCGCGTTCGGGACGGGGTGGTCGCTCGAGCGGTTCCACGCCCATCTCGTCGAGCCGCAGGTCATGCCCGTCATCGGCTATCCCAAGTCCTGGTCGTCGGGGACGGACGGCACTGTGACGGCCGAGGTGGTCCGGGCCGACCTGCGGTCCGAGGCCGACCTCGAGCGCTACCGCGGGCGGCTGCGCGGCAGGATCGTGCTGACCCAGCCGGCGCGCGAGGTGCCGATGCTGACCGGGGACGTGGTGCTACGGATGGACGACGAGCTGCTCGCGGAGGCCGCGCGGCCCGCCGGGCCGGCCCCGGCCCGCCGGGGGTTGCGCCTGCCGCCGCGCCGCGGGCTCGGTTTCGCCCGGCTTCGGCAGTTCTACCTCGACGAGGGGGTCGTGGCGGCGGTGGACCGCGGCAGCGACTTCGTCCACGTGGAGGGCGGCAGCGGGCTCTCCCATACTACGCAGCGCACCGACGGGGGCACGATATTCGTGGGCCGCGGCGCCCCGTGGACGGCGGAGCCCCCGGGGACCGGCGTGCCGTCGCTCACCTTCGCGGTCGAGCACTACAACCGGATGGTCCGGCTGCTCGACCTGGGGCTGCCGGTGCGCATGGAGCTGCGCGTCGAGACCCGCTTCCACCCGGAGGCGGAGGCCGACGAGGGGCTGAACGCGTTCAACATCCTGGCCGAGATTCCGGGGAGCGACCTCGCCGACGAGGTCGTCATGATCGGCGCCCACTTCGACACCACCCACGCCAGCACCGGGGCGACCGACAACGCGGTCGGCGTGGCCGCGATGATGGAGGCGATGCGGATACTCCGGACCGTCGGCGCCCGGCCGCGGCGGACCATCCGCCTCGCCCTGTGGGGCGCCGAGGAGCAGGGCCTGCTGGGGGCGCGGGCCTACGTGGGGCGCCACTTCGGTAACGCGGCGACCATGGCCCTCGAGCCGGCCCACGCGAGGCTCTCGGCCTACTACAACATCGACAACGGGACGGGCCGCCTGCGCGGCATCTGGACGCAGGGGAACGCCGCCGCGGCCGCGGTCTTCGAGTCGTGGGCGGTCCCGCTCGCCGACCTCGGGTTCACCACGGTGTCGCCGTGGGCGGTCGGCGGCACCGACCACGTGCCTTTCGATCTGGTGGGGCTGCCGGGGTTCCAGTTCATCCAGGACCGCCTGGAGTACAACTCGCGCACGCACCACTCGAACATGGACTTCGTCGACCGCGTGCAGCCCGACGACGCCCGCCAGATGGCGGTGGTCGCGGCCGTCTTCGCCTACAACACCGCGATGCTCGACGAGCGCCTGCCCCGCAAGCCGCTCCCGCGCCGGCGGCGCTGACGGTGGCCTCCCGCTTCTTCTACGGCTGGGTCATCCTGCTCGTGGCGGGCGTGTGCTACGGGTTCGGGATGCCGCCCGTGTACTACAGCTGGGGCATCTTCGCGCCGCGCATCACGGCCGAGCTGGGCATCGACCGCGCCGCCGTGGGCGGGGTCTTCGGGCTGTTCAACACCCTGCACCAGTGCGTGGGCCTCCTCGTGGGGCTGGCCATCGCCCGCTTCGGGCTGCGGCGGGTCATGCCGGCCGGCTTCTGCGTCACCGCGGCGGGGCTCCTCGTGCTCGCGGGGGCCGACACCGCGCGGGCCTGCTACCTCGGCTTCTCGGTGCTGGGGGGCATCGGCGTCGGCTTCTCGACCACGGTGCCCGCCCAGACCCTGGGGCAGAACTGGTTCCTGCGGCGCCGCGCGCGCGTCATCGGGGCGATCTTCACGGTGGGCGGCCTCGTGGGCTGGCTCGTCTCGCGCTCGGACACGTGGGTCCTCGAGCGCTACGACTGGCGGACGGGCTGGGTCCTCATCGCCGCGCTCTCGGTGGTCCTCGGGCTCGTGGCGGCGTCGCTCGTGCGGGAGGGCCCCGAGGCGGTGGGGCAGCGCCTCGACGGCGCGGCCCCGGCGGCGGAGGACGGGCCGGACGACGGCGGCGAGGCGGAGGCGGCGGACCGCTGGACGGCGTGGCAGGCCGCGCGGACGCCGCAGTTCGCCCTGATGCTCGTCTGCGGCGTCGCCTACGCGGTGCCCTGGAACACCGCGGTGGCCCACCTCACCCTGCACCTGATCGATCGCGGCCACGCCGAGACGGTGGCCATCGGGTTCGTGGGGACGATGGCCCTCGTCAGCATCGCGGGGCGGCTCGCCGGCGCGGTGGGCGACTGGATCGCCCCCCAGCGCGCCCTCGCCGCCGCCCTCGTGCTCGAGGGGCTGGGGGCGGGGGCGCTGAGCTTCGCCGGCAGCACCGTCGTCGCCTGGGTGGCCGTCACCCTGCTCGGGGTCGGCTTCGGGATGGCGTTCGTGAGCATTCCCGTCGTCTTCTCCCACTTCTTCGGCCGCCGCGCGTTCGCGGTGACGAGCGGCATCCGCACCACCTGCACCGGCATCTTCGGCGGCCTCGGGCCCTGGCTGGCGGGGGCCGCGTTCGACGCGACGGGCAGCTATGCGATACCGTTCCTCGGCCTGCTCGTGCTCGGCCTCGCGGGGGGGGCGGCGGCCGGCGCGCTGCGGCGTCCGGACGCCCCCGATCATGTCCGCGCGTCGATGGGCGGATGAGTATGCTTGTGCTTCATGAGTAGGCGCCTCCAGGTCATCGTGTCGGAGGAGGAGATGAGCTCGTTGCGCCAGGCGGCACGGCGCTCCGGATTGACCTTGGGCGAGTGGGCGAGGCAGGCGCTGCGACGTGCGCGGGACGAACAGGCCGGTCCCGGCCCGGCGCAGACTCCTGCGGAGAGCCGGCTGCGCGCGCTAGAACGCGCACTCGCGTGCAACCACCCGACCGGCGACATCGACGAGATGCTCGCCGACATCGAGCGCGGTCGTGATCTTCGTTGAGCCCGTTGCTCGGACGGCGGGAGCGACAGATGAGCGATGACACCCGATTCGGCGAAGCATTGCCGCGCCCCGCGAATGGCGGCACCGGTCTGTCCCGGCGGGACTTCCTGCGCGC
Organism: Vicinamibacterales bacterium; assembly: GCA_965207675.1. Classification (GTDB taxonomy): domain Bacteria; phylum Acidobacteriota; class Vicinamibacteria; order Vicinamibacterales; family UBA8438; genus JAJEEA01. The sequence continues at coordinate 666 of CBDBMY010000005.1, read as the reverse complement.
GTCGGGGGTCGCGGGCGCGCTCGCGGTCACCGAATCGGCGTGTACAGAGGGGGTGGCGGTTCCCGCTTCGGCGCGTCAGGAGAGCCCGGCGGCGGCCGACGATTTCCCACTCGCGGAGGCGACGATCGGCGATCTGCAGGCAGGTCTGGCCACCGGCGAATGGACCGCGCGCGACGTCGCCGAGGCCTATCTGACCCGCATCGAGGAGATCGACGGGCGCGGGCCTACGCTGCGATCCGTGCTCGAGACCAATCCCGACGCGCTCGCCATCGCCGATCGGCTCGATCGCGAGCGGCGCGAGGGCAGGCTGCGCGGCCCCCTGCACGGGATTCCCGTGCTGCTCAAGGACAACATCGACACCGCCGACCGCATGACCACGACGGCGGGCTCGCTGGCCCTGGCCGGCTGGATTCCGCCCGAGGACTCCGCGGTGGCGGCCCGGCTGCGCGAGGCGGGGGCGCTGCTGCTCGGCAAGGCCAACCTCAGCGAATGGGCCAACTTCCGCTCCACGCGGTCGTCGAGCGGCTGGAGCGGCCGCGGCGGGCAGTGCCGCAACCCCTACGTCCTCGACCGGAACCCGTGCGGGTCGAGCTCGGGCTCGGGGGCGGCGGTGTCGGCCAACCTCGCCGCCGTGGCCATCGGCACCGAGACCGACGGCTCCATCGT
>CBDBMY010000004.1:0-24849 GCA_965207675.1 Vicinamibacterales bacterium | reverse complement strand
AGATCGAGGGCGAGGAGGTCGCGAATCGCGTTGCGGTACTCGGTGCGGTTCAGCCGGTGGACGGTGCTGGTCCGGCCCGGGTCGGGGTTCGCCGCCGCCGCGCGGTCGATGTCGGCCTCGAGCCGGGCCGCCACCGCGTCGTAGGTCGCGGCATCGGGACGCGGGCGCCCCGGCGGGGGCATCGCGCCGATGCGCAGCTTCGCGATGACCCGCTCCCAGACATGGGCGTCGCGGCTCGGGTCGGCGGCGTCGACGGCGGCCGCCTCGAGGCTGAGCCCCCCGGTCAGCAGCCGGTCGTTGTGGCAGGCGACGCAGTAGCGGTCGAGGACCACGCGCGGCGACCGCCCCGCCGCGTCCTGCGCGACGAGCGGCGTTGCCACCGCGAGCCCCGCGACGGCGGTCAGCGCCGAAACCAGGAGCGTTCTCCCGAGCCGCATCGTCATCTCCTTCCCGAGGAAACCGGTCGGGTTCCCCGGACGTTCGATCCTACCCCCGGCCCGGATCCGGCGCAATGGTCGTTGACGGGCGCCTCGGCAGGGGTCTGACATGGAGCGGGGGCGTGCAAAGCGCCGTTCGGATACCAAACCGTGATCCGGTACGGCCGATTCGCCCGAACGGCGGCATCAATCCGCCAAGCGCGCGCTGACCAGGCGGTTGAGGCTCACCCCCTCCTCGGCCGCCCGCAGCACGAGGGCCCGATGGGTCTCCGGCGGCACGCGAACCAGGAACTTCCCGCTGTACGCGCGGTCCGCGAGCGGGGCCGGCGGCGTCTCGGCGTTGGCATGCATGTCCGAGATCGCCTCGTGTACGAGCCCGCGAATCCCGGAGAACGCCTCTTCCGCCGTGGCCGCCAGCCAACTGAGCGAGGGGAACTCGGCGCAGAGCCCCACGTGCTCGCCGTCGTCCGGCGACCAGGTCACGCGATACGTGTAGTGATCGGTCATTCCGCGGCCTCGACCCTCTCGATCGCCCTGAGAACCTGACGCACCTGATACGCCTTGGCCATCCCGTCGGCGCTCTGGATGTTCACCCGCGGAGCACCCGGCCAAGGTGTCCGGTACACTCGATGGCTCGTGCCCGCCTGCCGCGGCGGTCCGAAGTACGCGTCGCACACCTTCACGAGGTCCCGAACGCGGACGGACGGTCGTCGGACTCCCGCGCCCTGCGGATGATGTCAGCGACCTGCGCCACCCGCGCATGATATCACTACCGATACCGCCGACCGGGACGGTGAAGCGCCCGGCACGACCGCCGACGGAACCCGGGGCGTCGAAACCGCCGGCCCGGACAGCACCGCCTCGTGACACCCGATCCCCGCGCGGTCGCGCCGCACGGTCCTGCCGGCCGGAACGGGGTCCGGCGGACCTACTTTTTGCGGCGGCCGCCATCCCACGCGGTGGACCGCTTCAGGCGGGTCGGACCCACCGACGCCGACCGGCGGCCGACGGCCGCCCCTGGCGGCCCACGACGGCCCACGCCACACACCCTCATCGCTGTGGCATGATGGACCCTGGGCCGAGGCTGGAGACAGTGCCGCGCATGGCTGAACTCGAGGTCAAGTCACCGTCCGGGGCGTCCGGGGCCGCCCCACCGCCCGGCGCGCCGCCGACGACCACCCTGGAGAACGGCGACCGGCTCACGCGATGCGAGTTCGAGCGCCGCTACGCCCTGCGGCCGGATCTGCAGAAGGCGCAACTCATCGAGGGAATCGTCTACATGCCGTCGCCGGTGAGCGTGGCCCATGCGGGACCGCACGCGATGATTCAGACCGTGCTGCTGGTGTACGCCGCGTCCACCCCGGGCGTCCACGGCTACGACAACGCCACTCTCCGCCTCGATCTCGATAACGAGCCGCAGCCCGACGTGCTGCTCCGCCTCGCTCCCGAGGCGGGCGGCCGGTCCCGCGTGAGCGACGACGGCTACCTGGAAGGCGCGCCGGAGCTGATCGTCGAGGTCGCCGCCACCAGCGCGTCGATCGACTTGCACGACAAGCTCCGCGCCTACCGCCGCAACGGCGTGCAGGAGTACGTCGTCTGGCGCACCCAGGAGCGGCGCATCGACTGGTTCGAGCTCGCGGACGGCGACTACCGCCTTCTGCCGCCCGACGACGCCGGCCTCATCCGCAGCCGCGTCTTCCCCGGCCTGCGGCTCGCCGTCACCGCGCTGCTGAACGGCGATCTCGCCGGTGCGCTCCGGGGTCTGCAGGGCGGCATTGACTCCGACGAACACCGCCGGTTCGTCGTCGGGCTCGCGGGCCGCGCCTGACCGTGTGCCGCATCTACCTCGACGCCAGGAATACCCTCCGCGGGGCGCTCCATCGCCCCCGCAGCCGGGCCGTCACGCGTGATTTCGCGGCTACCTCGACATGGCGCCGGAGCTGACCGTCGCCGAGCCGCCCGTAGCGCATCGACCGATGTGCTCGACTGCCTGCGCGCCTACCGCACAACGACGACCGCCCTGGGTCCACACGACGGCGAGAAAAGGGCAATGATTCAAGACGACAAGGCCACCTTCGGCTACTACTTGGTCGGAGTCTTCGACGTCCTTGGCCAAAGCAAGAAGCTCCGCGAGCCAACTCGAGCACCATCAATCGAAGATCCTGCTGAACAACAACGCATACTCGCCAACCTCAAGGACACTGCCGGAGTCGTGCTTGGTTTCCGGAAGTTATTCGCGAATTTCTTTGACGGAGTGGATAATGCTCCACCCAGCCCTCTCCTCCGCTTTCTGCCGCCCCATCAACAAGTTGAGATGCTCGCCGCGACGGCCAGTGAAGTCGTGCGTTGGGGCGTATCGGACTCCATCTTCGTCGCTGTCCCGCTGGCCCGGGCACGGCATCCGGCCGCACCTATAGCGGACATGTTTCGCTCGCTGCTGGCGGCGGCCGCAATGTGGATGGCTGGGCTGAGCACCAACCACCCCATCCGAGGTGGAATGGAAATAGGAACCGGCATAGACATTGCACCAGGAGAAGTATATGGTCAAGCGCTGGAGGCTGCGTACCACCTGGAGTCCAGAGTGGCGCAACTCCCGCGAATCGTCGTGGGACCACAGTGCATTGAGTTCCTGGAAGGCGCAAAGCGCGACGGTCATTTGCCGCACATAGCCGCCAAATTGGCCGCCGCCAGTGCGGATCTGTGTCTGTCGATGCTCCGGCGAGATGCCGACGGAAGCATGTCGGTCGACGCTCTCGGGCAGGTCATGCGGAAAGAGTCAGAGCGGATCCCGGATTTGCGCAATCAATTCTCCCGGGCTCACGACAATGTTCGCGACAACTTCCACCGCTTCCGAGATGCTGGCGACAGAAAGCTCGCTTCGCGTTACCAAACTCTCCTTGCGTACTTTGACGAGCGCGCATCCATGTGGTCCACCATCCCAGTGAAATAATTGCTATCGGCATTCGTTGGATCAAGCACTCCCGTCGGGGAACAGACTTGGTGCTGCACGCGTCTCGCCTTCACCTCGACGACGCCACGCTCGGGCGTCTGTCCGTGGCGGGGTCGGCCTCTCTGTACTTGCCGCGCCGTGAAGAGACCGAAGTCGGGGTGCCCGGCCCCCTGATCCGCAAGTTCGGCAACGCAGAACACCTTCGGCGGAAGGGTCGCGGACGGCGTTCAGCAGGTTCGCGAGCGGTCCGTAGCTCGATCGCTCGCTGGTCGCGCCGCCCGACGCCCGGACTCGCCGCAGCTCCGTCAGGTAGGTCTCGACAGCGGCGGTGAGCTTCGCGTTCGATCTCTGCATGCGGGACAATTGTTGCACGCTGGCGCGGGCCCATCCGGAACGCGCGGGACGAGCCCGCCGGGAGGTCCCGCAGACGGCGACGGCTGTGGCATGATGCACGTGGAGGGGCGCACTGGGAACAACACCGCCCGGCATGGCTGAGCTCGACCCGACGTCACGATCCGGCGAGCCCGGAACCGACACGCCGCCACGAGGCCCCGTGCAGCCACCGCCCGTGCTAGAGAACGGAGACCGGCTCACGCGGTGCGAGTTCGAGCGCCGGTACGCTCTGCGACCGGAACTGAAGAAGGCGCAACTGATCGAGGGAATCGTCTACATGCCGTCGCCGGTACGCTTCGCCGCGCACGGGGAGCCGCACGCGGCGATTCTCGGTGTGCTGCTCCACTACAGCGCGTTCACGCCGGGTGTGAGCGTCGGCGACAACGCCACGGTCAGGCTCGACCTGGACAACGAGCCGCAGCCCGACGTCCTGTTGCGCATCGAGCCGGAAGCGGGCGGCCGGTCGCGGTTGAGCGACGACGACTACGTCGAGGGCCCGCCCGAGCTGATCGTTGAGATCGCGGCCAGCAGCGCGTCGATCGACCTGCACGACAAGCTGCGCGCCTACCGCCGCAACGGGGTGCAGGAGTACCTCGTCTGGCGCACGCAGGAACAGCGCATCGACTGGTTCGAGCTGGCCGACGGCGACTACCGCCCACTGCCTGCCGACGACGCCGGCGTCGTCCACAGCCGCGTGTTCCCCGGCCTGCGGCTCGCGGTTCCCGCGCTGCTGACCGGCGACCTCGCCACAGCCCTTCGGGCACTGCAAGCGGGCATCGACACCGACGAACACCGCCGGTTCGTCGCCCGGCTGGCCGAGCCGTCCTGAACGTCGGTGAACGCCACCGTTCCCCGTTGCGCTCGTACATGTCCAGGATGCTCGGGAAGCGAACCCGCCCGTAGCAGCCTCCCGGAGTTCGGCAACGCCGCCTGACGACTTCCGCTTGGCGGAGTCGTCCTGAACCGCCCACCAGCGCTACCTCCCCGGCAAGAGACCCGCCGGGGCCTGATCGGCAATTCGGATGTAAACGGATGAACAAACGGATTGTTCACCTGAAATAGTCTATAATCGGATGTAAATGGACCAAAAAACAACAGGACTGCCGGATGCGTCTTCGCTGCCGGTCACGGGCGAGCTCCTGACGATCGTCAGCGAGATCGACGAGTTCAAGGGCGCCTGGCTGGCCATCGGGCGGCTGGCGCCCGAGCGGCTGTCCCGCCTGCGCCGGGTCGCGGCGATCGAGAGCATCGGGTCGTCCACGCGCATCGAGGGGGCAAGGCTCAGCGACCGCGAAGTGGAACGCCTGCTCTCCAGCCTCGAAACGGGGTCGTTCGCGACGCGCGACGAGCAGGAGGTCGCGGGTTACGCCGATGCGATGCAGACCGTCTTCACGGCCTGGGACGTCATCGACCTCACCGAGAACCACGTCAGGCAGCTTCACCGCGATCTGCTCGCGCACTCGGAGAAGGACCAGCGCCACCGCGGCGCCTACAAGGCGCTGCCCAACCACGTCGAGGCGTTCGGTCCGGACGGGAAGCGGCTGGGGGTTGTCTTCGAGACCGCCTCCCCCTTCGACACCCCCCGGCTGACCGCCGATCTGCTGGCGTGGACGCGGACCCGCCTGGCCGACGCCGACACGCACCCGCTGCTGGCCATCGCCGTCTTCGTCGTGGTCTTTCTCGCCATCCACCCGTTCCAGGACGGGAATGGCCGCCTGTCGCGCATCCTGACCACCCTGCTGCTGCTGCGGGCCGGCTACGCCTACGTGCCCTACACTTCCCTGGAGAGCGTCATCGAGAGAAGCAGGGACGCCTACTACCTGGCCCTGCGCCGGACCCAGGCCACGCTCGGGACCGGCGCGCCCGACTGGGGTCCGTGGTTCGCCTACTTCTTGGGAGCGCTGCGACGGCAGAAGCGGCACTTGGAGCAGAAGATCGAGCGCGAGCGCGTGATGCTGGCCGACCTGCCCGAGCTGTCGGTGCGGATTCTGGACATCGCCCGCGACCACGGGCGGGTGACGGTCGCGGCGGCGGAGAGGGCCACGGGCGCGAGCCGCAACACGATCAAGAACCACCTGAAGGCCCTGACCCGCGACGGCCGTCTGACGCGGCACGGCGACGGACGGGGCACGTGGTACGCGCCCGCCTGAGCGTCCACCCGCGCAGGCCGCTCGGCGGCGACGGGTCGTGACCCGCCCGCCGACTCGCCCGAGAGGGAGGGACGTCAGCGGCGAGACGGCCGGGCCGTCACGCGGCGGGCGTCACCCGCCCGGTGACTTGCCGGAGAAGACCGGGCGGTCACCGCGGCGGGCGGCCGGGGCGGTCGCCCCGAAACCCCCGGCCGCCGTCGGGCCCGCGGGGGCCGAACCGGTCGCGGCGGTCACGGCGCATCCTGACGATGCGGCTCTCGAAGATCTCCATCTGCTCGGCGGTCAGGATGGTGGCGATCTCGGCGTTCATCCGCGTCCGCTCGGCGTCGAACTGGTCGCGGACGCCGGCGTTGAGCTCCCGAAACCGAATCCGGCCCGCCTCGAAGACCTCCCGGAGCCGCCCGCGCTGATCGTCGGAGAGCTCGAGGTCGGCGTCGAGGCGGTCGAGCAGCCTCTCGGTCCTCCGCGCCGAGCTCGGCGGCGGTCCGCCCCGGCCCCGGAGCTCGCGGGGCGGCTCGGGATCGAGCCACGGCCGCACCGCGAACCCGGCCGCGAGCCCGCCGCTGAACACGACGAGGACGAAGAGACCGGCCCACAGGCGCATGCTGGTACGGTTCATCGCTCCATCCTTGCCCTGGCGCCCCAATCGCCACCCGCGGCTCCACCCGGTGCCGAACCGACCCTTGGGACGGTAGCGGGAATTACCTTGCCACGTGCCGCGCACGGGAACCGCGGGCGAGCGGGACCATCCTGAACGTAGTTGGCAAGGTTATATCGATCACTGCCCTTGCAGCCGTCCGCGCCACCGTACGGCCCGGATTCCTGGCCGGGAACGTCGCGTGGGGCGCCGCTTGCACCCCCGGGCATGCCGTGGTCAGGGGCTCAGCCACCGGACCGCGTCACCCTCAGAAAGACGTGTCCTGACCCGACGTCAGCACCGCCTCCAGCAGGGCGTCGTCGCTCACCTCTTCCTGCCACAGCAGGCTGAGCGCGGGCGGCCCCGCGGCATCGTCCACCTCGACCCAGTCGGTCACGAGGTCCGAGAACTCGATCGGCTCGACTGCCGCGGCGGGCCGGAGCCCCACCCCCGCAGCCACCAGCAGGGCGGCCGCCACCGGCGCGAGCCGCACCGTCCAGCGGCGCCAGTTGATGACGTCGAGCCAGGTGGGCGGGCCGTCGAGGCGCGCCATCACCCGGGTCGCGAACGCCAGCGGCGGAGGCGCGTCGGGCCGCGCGGACAGGACCGCGGCCACGTCGTCCTGGCTGCCCGCCGCCTCGCGGCACGCGGCGCAGCCGGCGAGATGCGCCTCCAGGCGCCGCAAGCCGACGGCGTCGAGGCGTCCCGCCGCGCGCGCGATGACCGCACGTTCCACGTCGTCGCATCTCATGACGATCTCTCCATCAGCGGCTGCAGCAGCGGCCGGAGCCGGCGGCGGGCGCGGAAGATGCGGGACTCGACGGTCCCGATCGGCGCCCCCGTCGCGGCCGCGATCTCCTTGTAGTCGAGCCCCTCGACGTCGCGCAGGACCACCGCGACCCGCAGGTCCGCCGGCAGGGCGGCCAGCGCGCGGTCGATCGCCTCGCGCCGCACCAGGGCCGTCTCGGCGTCGGCGTCCCCCGCGGGGACGTCGGCGGCGACGAGGGGGCCGGCCTCGTCGTCCAGGCTCCCGTCCTCGACCCGACCCCGTCGGCCGCGGCGCTCGAGCCCGGTTCGGGCGGCGTTCGTGGCGATGGTGTAGAGCCACGTCTTGAACGAGCTGTCGCCGCGGAAGCGGGCCAGCGACCGGTAGGCGCGGATGAAGGTCTCCTGCGCGACGTCCTCCGCGTCGGCGGGGTCCTTCACGATCGCCATCGCGTAGTTGACGATGCGGGTCTGGTGGCGCCGGACGAGCGCCTCGAACGCGTCGCGACCGCCGGCGACGGCGTCGGCGACCAGCGCCTGGTCCGGGTCCGCCTGCCGTGCCTCGCCGGCCGCCGCATCCGCCCGCGCCGGCACGTCTCCCGTCTCCTCGGCGGCGCCGACCCCAGTCTCCATCTCGGCCAAGTCACCGGGGGCAACGCTCGCGGCACGCGCGACGAGAGCCGGTGCGGCGGCCCCCGCAGGCACCCGCGGCCACGTCACCCCGGCCGGAGACGGCCAACCGGGCAGCGCGGCACTCGACGCAGGATGCATGGCGGGCTTCATCGAACGGCGTCCGAAGGGTCCCCGCAGCCAATCCACGGGCTACGGCGTCCGAAGGGTCCCCGCAGCCAATCCACGGGCTCCTGGTCCCGTGGACCGCCCCGCCCCCGCGTTTATTCCGTCTTCCGCAATGCGAATCCGATTCCGAAGCGTTGCTGCTTGCCCCTCGGCGGCACCGCCCCACGAACCGGCCAGGAGCCCGCGCCGCGGCCCGCGAACCCCTGCAGGTCGGCTTGGGGCCAAGCGGAGCCGAAGGCAACGATGGGCCGGCCGGGCAGGCACCGGCTGCGCCTCGCGCGGGGCGGACGCCTACTCGGAAATGGTGACCTGCACGATGGCCGAGGTCCAGCAGCACTGGAAACCGCTGCCGCCCACGCCGGTCGCGTCGAGCGCCTCGGCCCGCAGCCAGTACTCGCCGGGGGCGCCGAAGGTCGCGGTGGTCCGGGGGTTCTGCGGCGCCGTCTCCTCGTACTCGAACACCGCCTCGGCGAACTCGACTTCTCCCGGGCCCCGCAGCTTGTGCCAGAGCAGGCTCATGGGCGGGCTGCGCTGGAACGGGCTCTCGCGCACGTGGGTGTCGGGCGTGACGTCGGACAGCCAGACGCTCAGCTCGACGGGGCTCCCGACCGTGCCGCTCAGGCGCTCGGCGATGCCGACGGGGGGGCCGGTGAGCGACGGGCCGTCCTCGGCGAAGCGGATCGTCGGCGGCTCGTTGTTGTTGGACGCGTCCTTGAACGGCTCGACGAAGTACGGCGCCTGGACGTGGAAGGGAATGGTGACCGGCTCGTCGTTGGCGATCAGCGTCCAGCTCAGGTCGCCGTCGAAGTCGCCGGGCACCTCGATGGTGAAGACGCCCCACGACCGGCCCGGGGGAAAGTGGGTCGGCTGGCCCCGGTCCCGCGGGCCCGGGCTGAAGTGGTTCAGCTCGCCGACGGGCAGATCCACCGACTGCTCGGTGTTCGAGTTGAAGAAGCCGATGAGCAGCGTCGCGGTACCGTCGGGGTTCCCGTACCAGCCCTCGAACGCGGGATAGACCGGCGCGCCGAAGCCCTGGAGCGTCCTGGGAATCTGCGCGGCGGCTCCCGCCGGCCCGAGAGCGATGCCGAGCAGGGCGGCCGCCGCCGCGAGCCTCACCGAGCGATGCGTCCGCATGACGAAACCTCCTCTGTACGTAGCGGAAGCCGCCCCGATGGTGATGGGGCGGCTGCCACGATTCCCGTCGTTCGTCGGCCGGCTTGGCCCGCCAATCGTCGCCGAACGCGACCGCAAGGTCGCGCTACGGCCCCGCTTGCGCCCGACCGACCCGACCGGAGTCCGCACCGTTTCCGCGGCGCAGACTGCTATTCGTCGTCGGCGAGGAACGCCTCGCGCTCGGCCACCGCCGCCGCGAAGTCCTCGTCGTCCATGTAGGTGACGTTGACCCAGGCGTGCCCCATCTCGTCCACGGTGCGGTCGCCGTAGCCGACCCACTGGTTCGGGTCGGGGTTGGCGCGGTTGGCCGAGGTGTTGTCGTACCACGACTTCAGGGCGATGACGGTGCCCTTGGGCAGCAGCGGCGCCGCGTGGTCGGCATAGACGTAGCTGTTGTGCCAGTTGAAGTTGAAGTCGCTGACGCGGCTCAGGACCTGCTGCGACCCGTCGGGCAGGATCGCGGTCATCTGCATGCCCTTGCCCCGCAGGTGCATGTGCGGCTGGTAGTTCTCGATGCGGCCGTTCTGCTTGAGAACGTGGAAGTTCTCGGTCGTCGTGATGGCGTTGGGCGGAATCGAGAGCTGCTCGTAGCCCCCCTCGATGGTCGACCACGCCGACAGCACCTGCCGGTGCCTCGGCTCCTGCCCCTTGGGATAGAGGTACAACCCCAGCTCGGCGGTGTCGGTGATCTCCTCGCCGACGGCCGAGTAGTGGATGTCCCACACGATGGTCGAGTCGGCCTTGATGAGCTTGCCGCTGCCCTCGCGCATGATCTCGCCCTGCTTGCCGACCGCCCACTCCATGAGGATGCCGGGGCCGACTTCCGAGGCCGCGCCGAGCTCATCTTCGTCTTCCTCCTGCTGCAGGCGGGCGAGGGCGTGGTGGGTGATGCGGCGCCCGGCCACCGTCGACGGCCGGATCTCGATGGCGCGGATCCACCGGTCCTCGGTCAGCCCCGTCGGCACCTCGGGCTTCCACCAGGCGTCCTGCGCCACGGCCGGCATGGTGTACGGCGTCGAGTAGAGGATCAGGTCCGGCGGGCCGCCGAAGAGCCCGGCGTAGTTCCAGACGTCGTCGTCGGCGAACACCGCGGGCGGCGGCAGGTCGGCGAGGGCGCCCTGCGGCGCGCCGGCGTCGACCCAGCGCACGATGGTGTCGATCTCGGCCTGCGTCAGCGACCGGTCGTTCTGGAAGGCCTGGATGCCCACCGACTCGTCGATGTGCCAGGGCGGCATCTGCCGCGTCTCGACGCGGTTCCGGATGGAACGCGCCCACGGCCGCGAGTCGGCGTAGGTCTGCAGCGACATCGGCGCGATGTAGCCCGGCCGGTGGCAGTTCTCGCACTTGGCCCGGAAGATGGGGGCCACGTCCTTGGTGTAGGTGGGGGTGGCCTCGTCCTGCGCGGCCGCCATGCCCGGCACCAGCATCAGGCCGCCGAGCGCGAGCGCCAGGGCGCCTCGAATCGTGCGTGTCCGTGTCATCACTGCTGCTCCTCGCCGCTGCCCGCGGCCATCCCGTCGAACCCTGCCCGCCGCGGTCGTCATCGTCAACCCGTGGGGAGCCCCCTGCGTTCGAGAGGCGATGCATCCCGCCGCTCTCCGTGCAATGCGGGCTCCAGCACGGGCCTCCAACGCCGGAAGCGCGACGAACGCGTGCGTCCTGCCGCGCTTGAACCGTCTATTATTCTAGTCCCACGCGTCGCGGTCAAGGCATCCGAGGAGGAGGGATGCACGACGAGAAAGTTGGACGGCGCCGAGCACCACACCCGAACCGCAGGCTTGGCTGGCTTGTGCGGGCCAGACGGCGGTCATCCAACAATCGTGTCGTGCACCCGAGGAGGAGATCGACATGTCGAACAGCCACGAACCCACTCGCCGGCGGTTTCTGCAGGGCGCCGGGCTCGCCGCCGGCGGAGCGGCGGGGCACGCTCTCGCGGGCGGACCCGCCGGTCTCGCGGGCGGACTTGCCGGCGCGGCGGTCCAGGCACCGGCCGGGGCGAGCCCGGGGGCCCGGTTCCGCGCCCTCCTCGGGGGCGCCGACCCCGCCCGCTGCATCAACTGCGGCGACGTGGCCACGGCCCGGCTCGCCGAGATGCACGGCTTCGAGATCGTGATGTCCGGCGGCAGCGCGCTGTCCCTCAGCAAGTACGGCACCGGCGACTTCGGCGTCATCACCATGGACGACCTGGTGGAGTTCTGCAACCGGACCTTCGACGCGGTCGGCGTGCCCATCATCGCCGACGCGGACGACGGCGGCGGCAACCCCCTCAACGTCTACCGCACCGTGCAGCGCATGGAGAAGGCGGGCGCCGCGTGCATCATGATCGAGGACCTGTACGGCGCGAAGCACCTCGCCGGCTATGATGAGGGCAAGATCATCGGCCGCGAGGCGATGGTCGACAAGGTGCGCGCGGCGGTCGACGCGAGGCGCGACGCCGACACCGCGCTGCTCGTCCGCAGCGACGTGGTGGCCGACGGCGGCCCCCTCGACGAGGCGATCGAGCGGGTCGCGCTCTACGCGCAGGAGGGGGGCGACCTCATCTTCGTCCCCGGCATCCCCCTGGACCAGTGCCGTCGGGCGGTCGAGGCGGCCGGAAAGCCCATCCTGACCGGGGCCCCGTCGGTCGAGGCGGCGCGCGAGAACGGGGTCGGCATCCAGTTCATCGGCGCGATGGGGGCCATCGCCCTCGGCGCGGTCGACGCGGCGATGGCCGTCCTCGCCCGCGACGGGAGCCTCGGCGAAGCCGGCGACGGCAGCCTCGGGGGGGCGCGGCGCCTCGAGCTCATCGGCAACGAGACCGCGGTCGAGCGGGCGCGGCGCTTCAACGCGCTCAGGGAGGACGGCCAGTAGACTCGCGCCCGGCGCGGGGCCAGGACATCGGAATGATCGTCAAGCCGAGGATTCGAGGGTTCATCTGCACGACGGCGCATCCCGAGGGGTGCGCCGCGAGCGTGCGCGAGCAGATCGCGCGGGTCGCGCCGTTCCCGAACGGCCCCCGGCGGGCCCTCGTCGTCGGCGGCTCCGGCGGCTACGGGCTGGCGTCGCGCATCGTGGCCGCGTTCGGGGCGGGGGCGGGCACCCTCGGGGTGTCGTTCGAGAAGGCCCCCCGGCGCAGCAAGACGGCCACCGCGGGGTGGTACAACAACGCCGCCTTCGAGGACGCGGCGGCGGCCCGCGGGCTCTACGCCCGCACGCTCGACGGCGACGCGTACTCGGACGAGATGAAGGCCCGGGCCGTCGACGAGATCCGGGCCTCGCTCGGCCGGATCGACCTGTTCGTCTACAGCCTCGCGGCCCCCGTGCGCCAGCATCCCCGCACCGGCGTCCTCCACCGGTCGGCCATCAAGCCGCTCGGCGAGACGTTCCACGTGAAGTCGCTCAACCAGGACACCCGGGTCGTGGAGCGGGTCAGCCTGGAGCCGGCGTCGGACGCGGAGACCGCGGCCACCGTCGCGGTGATGGGTGGCGAGGACTGGGAGTTCTGGATCGACGCCCTCGAGGACGCCGGCGTCCTCGCCCCCGGGTTCAGGACCGTCTCCTACACCTACATCGGCAGCGAGCTGACCTGGCCCATCTACTGGCAGGCCACCCTGGGCAAGGCCAAGGAGGACCTCGACCGCGCCGCCGGCGCCATCCGCGAGCGGCTGTCGGGGCTGGGGGGCGACGCCCGGGTGGCGGTGCTCAGGGCCGTCGTCACCCAGGCCAGCTCCGCCATTCCCGTGGTACCGCTGTACCTGGCCCTGCTGTTCCGGGTCATGAAGAGCGCCGGCAACCACGAGGACTGCCTGGCCCACATCGACCGGCTGTTCCGCACCGCCCTCTACTCGGACGCCCCGCCGCCGCTCGACGAGGCCGGCCGCATCCGGATGGACGATCTGGAGCTGTCCGACGCCGTCCAGGCCGAGGTCAACCGCCGGTGGCCCGTCGTCTCCACCGAAAACGTCGCCGAGCTCGCCGACCTCGACGGCATCCGCGACGACTTCCTCAGGATCTTCGGGTTCGGGGTGGACGGCGTCGACTACGACGCCGACGTCGACCCCGCCGCCGGGCGCGGCCCCTCGGGGTGAAGCAGGTGCCCGTGCCCCCCTGCCGGCCGGCCGGCGGCCTTGTCGCCCTGCTCGCGGCGGCCGCGTGCACGGGGCTGCCGCCGGACCGGCAGAGCGCGCCGGCCCTGGGCGCCCTCGAGGACCGGGCCGAGCAGGGAGTGGCGGAGGCCCAGGCCGATCTCGGAGGGCGCTACCTGCTCGGCGACGGCGTAGGCCCCGACGCCGAGGCGGCCTTGCACTGGTACCGGATGGCGGCCGAGCAGGGCTACGCGCCGGCGCAGGCCACCCTCGGCGACCTCTACCTCAACGGCGAGGCGGTTCCCCAGGACGACGACGAGGCGGCGCGCTGGTATCGGCGCGCGGCCGAGCAGGGGCACGCCGGGGGACAGTACGGGCTTGGCTATTTGTACGGGGTCGGCCAGGGAGTCGAGCTCGACTCCGCCGAGGCGGCAAGGCTGATGCGCCTCGCCGCCGACCAGGGGGAGGTCCGGGCCCAGTACGCGATGGCCCTGCTCTACGAGAACGGCCAGGACGTGCCGCGGGACGACGGCGAGGCGGCGCGGTGGTACCGGCGGGCGGCCGAGCAGGGGCACGCCCGCTCGCAGGCGGGCCTCGCGGCGCTGTACCTGAACGGCCGGGGCGTGGACCAGGACGCGGCCGAGGGGGCCCGCTGGCTGCGCGAGGCGGCCGGCCGGGGCTACGTCGCGGCGCAGGTCGACCTGGCGTTCCTCTACGGCGTCGGCCAGGGGGTGCCGCAGGACGACACCGAAGCCCTGCGCTGGCTGCGCCGGGCCGCCGACCCCGCGCACGCGAGCTCCGAGGCGAACATCGCGGCCATGGCGCGTGGCCAGTACCGACTCGCCCTCGCCTACGCCAACGGCCGGGGGGTCGCCGCCAGCGACGCCGAGGCGGTGCGATGGCTGCACCTCGCGGCGACCGAGGGGCTCGCGGAGGCGCAGGCCGACCTCGGCTTCATGTACCTGCAGGGTCGGGGCGTGCCGCAGGACGACGCGGAGGCCGTCCGGTGGATCCGCCCCGCCGCCGGGCAGGGGCACGCCCCCGCCCAGCGCTACCTCGGCCTGATGTATCGCGACGGCCGCGGCGTCTCACCCGCCGTGGGGGAAGCGGTCCGATGGCTGCACCTCGCGGCCGACCAGGGCGACGCCCTCGCCCAGCTCGACCTCGGCGTGATGCTCGCCGGGGGCGCGGGCGTGCGCGCCGACGCCGTCACCGCCCACCTGTGGCTCGGCCTCGCGGCGGCGCGGCTGACCGGCGAGGAAGGAGACCGGGCCGTCGAGGCCCGCGATGCGGTCTCGGCCGGCATGACGGCCGGGCAGCGGGCCGAGTCGGAGCGCCGCGCCCGGGCGTGGAGGCCGGTGACCGAGCGGTAGCGCGTTGTTCGGCTGACCACTCGGCGGCCGGTCGGTGTGGAGCTCCGGCCCCGCGGGACGGAGCTGCCGACCAGCCGGCGCAGTGGCGTGAGGCTGAAACGAGCTGCTGCGAGGCGCCGCTGCCGGTCCGGCTCCTCGTCGACCGCGCACACGTCGCACCGCGTTCTCAGAGCGCGAAGCTCATGACGTTTTCTCAGAGCGCGAAGCTCATGACGTAGAGGGCCACCCCGGTCACGCAGGTGAGCCACAGGCCCAGGAAGGTGAGCCGGCCCCAGCGCCGGTGCCGCACGCTGAAGGAGCCCGGCAGGACACGGGGAAAGCGGCGCCACGACAGGACGGCCAGCGCGCACCAGCCGATGAACGTCGGAACCGCGACGGCGAGATGGACCGCGAAGAGGCCCGCCATCGCCGTCGTGCCGTAGAACGCGCTCACGGTGAACGCGTCCACGGCGCCCCCGAATCGGATGCTGCCCTCCAGCAGGAGAACGGCCGCGATTCCTGCGAGCAGCACCGCCACCTGCAGCCGGCGGTGGGCGCGGTAGCTGCGTTGCGCCGCGAGGCGCAGCGCGTAAGCCATCAGGAACGGCGCGGCGATGAAGACCACCATCGCCACGTCCACGAAGGCGTCCGCCCGAGTCCCGAAAAAGCCCGTCGAGAGCATGACCGTGGACCTCCGCTCAACCGCCCAGCAGGTACCGCAGGGCGCCCTCGAGGTCGGGGTAGCCGAACTCGAACCCCGTCTCCCGCAGCCGGGACGGCTCGACGCGGGCGCCGCCGAGGAGCAGATGGTCGGCCATCTCGCCGAACGCAAGCCGGGCGCCGAAGGCGGGCATCGGGAGGATCGTCGGTCGTCCGAGCACCCGGCCCAGCGTCTTCGTGAACTCGGCGTTGGAAGCCGGATTCGGCGCGACCGCGTTCACCGGACCTTCCAGCCCGTCGGTGCGGACCGCGTGCAGCGCGGCCGCCACCACGTCGTCGAGGGCGATCCAGCTCATGAACTGGCGGCCCGACCCGATGACCCCGCCCACCCCCATCTTGAACGGCAGCAGCATCTGGCCCAGCGCACCGCCGGCCGGCGTGAGCACGATGCCGATGCGCAGGTGGACCACGCGGATGCCGGCCTCGCGCGCGGGCGCCGCGGCGGCCTCCCACTCCTGGCACACGTCGGCGAGGAAGCCGGTCCCGGCCGGCGACGACTCGTCGAGCCGCTCGTCGCCGCGGTCGCCGTAGAAGCCGACCGCGGAGGCGGCGACAAGGACGGAAGGACACGGATCCAGGGCGGCCAGCCCCCGGCACAGTGCGGCCGTGCCGTCGACCCGGCTGCCCCGGATGCGCGCCTTGCGCGCCGCACTCCACCGCCCGCCGGCGATGTTCTCGCCCGCGAGGTGGACCACCGCGTCGAGCGGCCCGCCGGCGGCCACGCGCCCCGTCGCGGGGTCCCAGCTCGGCGGCCCGCCGGCGTCGCCCGCGCCGCGTCGCAGACCCACCGCCTCGTGCCCCGCCGTCTCCAGCACGGGAAGCAACGCCGATCCCACGAGCCCCGTCGCCCCGGTCACCCCAATCCGCATCTGCCGTCCTCCGTATCGTTGCCGCCGAGTCGGACGCCGTGCCTCGACCCGATGGCGACGAGCCCCGGGTACAATGAGCGCCCCGATGTCACGATATCAACTCTTTCGAATCGTCGCGACTGCCCTCGTCCTCGTGCCGACCGCCACCGTGTGGACCGGAGCGCAGGCCGTCGGATCGGCCGGGGCGCAGACTGCCGCCGAGCCGGGCTACCGGGCGCCCCGTACCCCCGACGGCCAGCCCGACATCTCCGGCATCTGGACCAACGACACCCTGACCCCGCTCGAACGGCCGGCCGAGCTGGGCGACAAGGCCTTCTACACCGCGGAGGAGGCGGCCGCGGTCGAGCGCCTCGGCACCGGCGCCCGCGACCGCGACAACGCCCCGGGCAGCCAGCGGACGGCCGCGGGCGGCTCGCTCGACCGCGGCTACAACTTCTTCTGGTTCGACCCGCGCGACCACATCGTGCGCACGCGCCGCACGTCCATGGTGGCCGACCCGCCGAGCGGCCGGGTGC
The DNA here is from genome assembly GCA_965207675.1 of Vicinamibacterales bacterium. GTDB lineage: Bacteria > Acidobacteriota > Vicinamibacteria > Vicinamibacterales > UBA8438 > JAJEEA01. The sequence goes on along the minus strand of CBDBMY010000004.1, from coordinate 8,026 downwards.
CGACCCGCCCGGCGGCGGAGGAACGCGCCGCGTGGCTTGTGGCGAACCGGAGCGACTCGTACAAAAACATGAGCCCCTACAGCCGCTGCATCACGCGCGGCGTGCCCGGCTCGATGCTCCCGAACTCGTACAACACCGGCAACCACATCTTCCAGGTGCCCGGCTACGTGATCATCGTCTACGAGATGGTCCGCGAGCCGCGCGTCATCCCCATCGACGGCCGCCCGCACGTCGACCCGCGCATCCGCCAGTGGATGGGAGACGCCCGCGGCCGGTGGGAAGGCGAGACGCTGGTGGTCGAGACCACGCGCTTCACCGAGAAGGCCTGGATCACCCCGAACCAGAACGCCGGCCGCATGCACGGCGTGCCCGTCAGCCGCTCGCTCAAGCTGGTCGAGCGCTTCACCCGCGTCGCCGAGGACGCCCTCGACTGGCAGGTCCGCGTCGAAGATCCGGAGGTCTACACCGGGCCGTGGACCCTCGAGCTGCCCCTGAAGCGCGACATGAGCTACACCCTCTACGAGTACGCCTGCCACGAGGGCAACCGGGCCGTGAGCAACATCCTGGGCAACGCGCGCCACGCCGAGCTCGGCCAGGACCGCTGACGCCACGGTTCGAGGCGGGAGCCTGCCGACGCGCCCGCTCCCGTTGTACGCCTGCCACGAGGGCAACCGGGCCGTGAGCAACATCCTGGGCAACGCGCGCCACACCGAGCTCGGCCAGGACCGCTGACGCCACGGTTCGAGGCGGGAGCCTGCCGACGCGCCCGCTCCCGCTGCGTCTTCCGCCCGCTCGAAGCGGTGGATCCCCGTCGGAACGGACGCTCATTCGTGGCCGGCGAACGCCGCCGCCGTTGCGAGCGCCAGCGAGCGGACCGCGTCCTCCGCGAACGACACGTTGGACGACACGGCCACCACGAGGTCGTGATCGGGGAGGGCCATGAAGGACGTCGAGCCGCCGACCGCGCTCCCGCCGTGGCCGATCACGCGGGCCTCGGCGTCGTCGAGCGGCACGCGCCGCACGAACCAGCCGAGGCCGTAGCCGGTCGACTCGCCCGACGCCAGCTGCGCCTGGGTCTGCAGGAGCTCGGCGGTGGCGGGCTCGAGCACGTCGCCTCGCGACAGCGCCGCACCGAACCGCACGAGGTCGCTCGGCGTCGACACGAAGCCGTCCGCGCCCATGAGACAGGTGTGGTCGATGTTCGGCGCGTCGTGCAGGCCGTACCGCGAGCGCATGGCGAACGCCGGGAAGTAGAGGCCGGCCCGGCCCGGCACGGTTTGCCCGTGGCCGCGCAGGGGCCCGACCGGCGCGTCGAGAAGCGTGTCGGGCATCCCGACCGGCGCGAAGACCTCGCGCGCCATGAAGTCGGCGAACGGCTCGCCGGCAACCGCTTCGACGAGCACGCTGACCAGAACCCATCCATAGCTCGAGTAGCGGAAGGCCGTGCCGGGCTCGAACCGCAGCCGGTCGCCGGCAACGATGTCGATCGCGTCGGACGCGACCGCACACGTCCGATGGGCGAACGCCAGCCCGTCGTCGGGGTTGACCTGCCCGTTCTCTCCCCTTCCGTAGTGGCCGAACCCGGCGACATGCGCCATCAACTCGCGCGTCGTGACCCGCCTATGCTCGTCGGCCAGCGTCGGGAGGTAGTCCCCCACGGGCGCGTCCAGATCGAGGAGTTCCCGCTCTAGAAGCAGGCCGACGGCAGCCGCGGTGAGGGACTGGGACACCCCGCCGATGCGGAAGCGCAGCCGTGGCGTCAGGGGGACGCGCTCCTCGAGGTCCGACCACCCCAGCGCCTCGGCCCACGCGAGCTCGCCATCGACGGCCACCGCGATCGACACGCCCGGCAGGTTCTCGTCGACGATCAGGTCCCGCGCACGCTGCTGGATCTGCTCCACTGCGGCGGCGTACCGGGCCGCGGGCGGCGCAAGGGTCTCCGCGGGCAGCGCCCCAGGATTCTCGCCCGGGCTCGGGGACAGGCCGCAGCCGGCGAGGATCGAAGCTGTGGCCAGGGTGAACGGCAGGCGAACGGTGCGTTTGTTCATGGGGGCAGTCTCCGCGATCCACAGCGCGAAGTCCTCACCGAGAAGTGAGCAACTCGTGAGGTCCCCATGAAATCCCCCCCACGAATCGAGGATTCGGGTCTGTTCGCGAGCTTGACTCTCGCTCCTCATGTGGACATCATCGAGCGAATCCGGGCACCGCGCTGGCCGCGAGAGGCGAATCCGCGTGAACAACACCCTGCGTTCGCTTGGACTCGTCGTCCTCCCCGTGGTCGCCGCGGCCGCGCTCGCGGGACCTCCCGCCGCGGGGCAGTCGGCCTCTGCCCGGGCGCCGCTCGACCGCGTCCTCGCCTTCCCCGCGCCCGTCGGGGAGGAACGGCTGGACGTGGACGGCGGGGCGATGGGCGCCTGGCACCGCATCCGCAAGCTGGCCACGACGGCCAGCCTCCTCCATGTCACGGCCCACCCCGACGACGAGCACGCGGGCATGCTCACGCTGGCCAGCCGCGGGCGGGGGGTGCGCACCGCCCTCCTCAGCCTGAACCGCGGAGAGGGCGGCGCGAACGCCATCGGCCCGGAGCTCTTCGACGGCCTCGGCCTGATCAGGACGCGCGAGCTGGTCCTCTCCGGACGCTACTACGGCCTCGACGACCTCTACTTCACGACGGCGGTCGACTACGGCTACTCCAAGTCGGTGGACGAGGCCTTCCGAAGCTGGGACCGCGAGGCCGTCCTCGAGGACATGGTGCGCGTCATCCGCCTCAACCGCCCGTTCGTGGTCGTCGGCCGGTTCCACGGTTCGGAACGCGACGGACACGGCCACCACCACGCGGCAGGCCTGCTGACACCGGAAGCGGTGGCGGCCGCCGCTGACCCCGCCCGCTTTCCGCGCCAGATCGCCGACGAGGGGCTGCGACCGTGGCGGGTCCTGCGCACGTTCAGGGGCGGGGTGCGGGCCGGCGAGCCGTTCCACGTGGAGGTGGATGCCACCGGGTCGAGCCCGTGGCTGGGCGACACCTGGCAGCGGTGGGCCAGCAGGGGGCTCGGCCTGCAGCGCTCCCAGACCGCGGGGCGCGTGCGCACGGGGGGCGGGCGCTACCTTTACGAGCGGCTCGACCGGATGAACGGGGGCGACGCCGGCGCGGGAGAGGACGCCAGCGCGGGAGAGAACGCCAGCGTGGGAGAGAACCCCGGCGCGGGAGAGAACCCCGGCGCGGGAGAGAACCCCGGCGCAGGAGAGGTTGCCGCCTCGTTCTTCGCCGACCTGGATACGAGCCTGGGCGGGCTGCCCGCGCTGCTCGGCGAGGCGGCGCCCCGGGCCGGCCCGCTCCTCGACGAGCTGCAACGCTCGATCGCCGACATCGCCGAGGCGTTCGACTTCCGCGCACCCGAGCGTTCGGTTCCGGGCCTGGTCCGCGGTCTCGGACTCCTGCGCTCCGCCATCGCGGCCTCGGCGGCGGCTCCCGAGACCCGCTTCCACCTCCGACTGAAGGAGCGCCAGCTCGAGGACGCCATCGTGGCCGCGAGCGGGGTGCGGGTCGTCGCCGCGCTGGAGGGACCCGCGCGCGGCGCGGTGCTCGTCCCGGGGGAGTCCGCGACGGTGCGGTTTGAGGTCGAGACGCCGGGAAACGGGGACGTCACCGTGGGGGCGGTACGGGTGACGAGCCGCGGCGGCGATGTTCTGGCCCGCCAACCGTCGCCTGACGGCTCCGCTCGGCGCCCAACGAGTCCCGCAGGAGCCCGCACGGTTCCACGGCGCGGACTCCCGACCCGGACCGCGGATGCGCCGCGCGACCCTCGGGGCGCCGTCGCGACATTGCAGATACGAGTCCCGCAAACGCGAGACGGGCGGGGCGACCTGGCCGCCGCGCCGTACTTCGGGCGCGACGGCCTGGCGGAGAACCACTACCGGATCTCCGATTCGACGGGCCTCCACCTCTCCTGGCGCCGGCCGGCCCTCTCGGCGGTGGTCGAGCTGTCGGTGGCCGGGCGGGTCTTCGAGCGCACCGTCCCGGTCACGGCACGCGTCCCGCGTCTGCCGTACGGTTCGGTGACGCGCGAGGTGGCGGTCCTGCCGGCGCTGTCGGTCTCGGTCGAGCCCGGGGTCCGAATCGTCCCGGTCGTGCCGGAGACGGCGGACGGCCGTGACCCCGGGGCCGGTCGACCGGGGACTGACGGTCGGACGGCCACGGTCGTTCCGGAGCCGGCGGGAGGCCGCAACCCGGGGACCGCGGTTGGAGGGCGCGTCGCTTCCGCCCCGGCGCGGGTAACGACCGGAGGCGGGGAGCCCGCAGCCTCCGCCCCGGCGCAGGTGCGGGTGCGCACCAGCGCGAACGCCGGCCCGCTCGCGGCGGCGATCCGCCTCGAGCTGCCCGACGGATGGACCGCGACCCCCGAGACCGTGCTCCACGAGTTCCGGAACCGGGGGGAGACGGCGGAGGCATCCTTCACCGTCCAGCCGCCGGCGGGGTGGCGAGGCGCCGCCCGGCTTCGGGCCGTGACCCGCGCCGCGGGCATGGAGTACCGCGCGGGGTACCGGACGATCGAGCATCGCGACCTGCGGCTCGCGCGGCTCTGGCGGCCGGCTCACAGCACCGTGCGGTCCGTGCCCGTCGCCCGCCTCGACGGGCTCCGCGTCGGCTACGTCATGGGGGTCGGCGACGAGGTGCCCGCCGGGATGGAGGCGCTCGGCGCCACCGTCGAGCTGCTGGACGAAGCCGCCCTCGCCGCGCTGGCCCGCCAGTCGTCGCCTGACGGCTCCGCTCGGCGCCCGACCGATGCTGCGGGGGTCCGCGCCGTTCCACGACGCAGACTCCCGGCGGGGCGCGGGGGCGCCGACGCCGGCGCGGAGACCCGGTTCGACGCGATCGTGGTCGGCACCCGGGCCTACGCCGTCCGGGCCGACCTGCTCGAGCACAACCGGGGCCTCCTGGAGTACGCACGGCGGGGCGGCAACCTGATCGTGCTCTACCAGACGCAGGAGTACGTGCCGTCCGCGATGGCGCCGTACCCCGCTTCTCTTCCGAGGAGCGCGGAGGAAGTGTCGGAAGAGGATGCGCCCGTACGCCTCCTCGTTCCCGATCACCCTGCGCTGACCGTGCCGAACCGCATCACGGAAGCCGACTTCGACGGCTGGATCGAGCAGCGGGGGTCCAAGTTCTTCGCCGACTGGGACCGGGCCTACACGCCACTGGTGGAGACCCACGACGAGGGCCAGGCCCCCCAGGAGGGCGTGTGGCTCACCGCGCCGGTGGGTGAGGGACGCTTCACGTATCTGGCCCTCGCCCTCCATCGGCAGCTCCCCTACGGCGTCCCCGGGGCGTACCGCATTCTGTCGAATGTCCTTTCTCGATCCGCGGTCGATCGCTGATTCTCTTCCGGCGCCGTCCCCCGGTGGTAGCCGTTCCCGGCAGCGCGTGTATCCCGTCGTCCGCTCTGTCCCCACTGGGCAGTCGCATCGTCGAGCCGACCCGCGGCTCACCTGAGGGAAGGTCGATGACCGAGCTCGCCGACGAGGCCGCGGTGCGGCACGGATTGTCCCGGCCACCACATGGAAGGCCGCGCAGCGTGACGACGTTCGTCGACGAGGCTGCCGCGCGGCACGGATCGTCCCGCGTCCAAGGGAATCGGCCGCGCACATGGCGCTGACGCCGCTCGACTGGATCGTGGTCGGCGTCTACGGGGCCGTCGTCCTCGCCATCGGCTTCGGACTCGCCCGGCGCGCCGGCGCCAGCGTCGAGGACTACTTCGTGGCCGGCCGCTCGCTGCCCTGGTGGCTGGCCGGCACCTCCATCGCGGCCACCTGGTTCGCGACCGACGCCCCCCTCGTCACCGCCGCGCTCGTCCGCAGGCAGGGCGTGTACGGCAACTGGCTGTGGTGGTACGAGGCGGCGGGCATCCTCATGCTCACCTTCTTCTACGCGCGCCTGTGGCGGCGGGCGGGCGTGCTCACCGACGCCGAGGTCATCGAGCTCCGCTACGGGGGCGCGCCCGCGCGCTGGCTGCGCTGCGTCTCCGCGGTGTACCAGGGGCTGCTGAAGAATGCCGTCGTCATGGGCTGGGTCATGCTGGCGATGGTGAAGTTCAGCGACGTCCTGCTGGGCTGGAACCCGGCCGTCACCCTCGCCGTCTGCGTCGGGCTGGCGCTGGCCTACACCGTGGCGTCGGGGCTCTGGGGCGTGGTGGTGACCGACCTCCTCCAGTTCGTGACCGGCATGCTGGGCGCGACGACGCTCGCGGGCATCGTGCTCGCGCGCTTCGGGGGGCCCTCGGCCATGGCCGACGCCGTCCGCGAGGCCCCCGGGGCGCCGCCGGGCGCCCTCGATCTCGTGCCCGGCGCCGCCAACGCGTCGTCGCTCGAGATCGTCTCCTTCCTCTGCCTGATCCTGGTTCTGTGGCTGAGGAGCGGGCAGGGAGACGGCTACGTGGCGCAGCGCCTGTTCGCGACGCGCGACGAGCGGCAGGCCGTGAAGGCGTCGCTCTGGTTCGCCTTCGCCGGCACGGTGCTCCTCACCTGGCCGTGGATCGTGGTGGGGCTGGGCTCGCTCCTCGTCTTCCCCCCCTCGGCCATGGACCCGGCGCTGGCCGCCGACCCCGAGCTCGCCTACCCGATGATGATCCGCGAGCTCATGCCGGCCGGGCTCCGGGGGCTGATGGTCGCCACGTTCCTCGCCGCGTTCATGAGCACCATGGACACGCACCTCTGCTGGGGGGCGTCGTACATGGTGAACGACGTCTATCGCCGCTTCCTGAGAAGGGACCGCTCGGAGCGGCACTACGTCGCGGCGTCCCGGGTCGCGGTGGTGCTGCTGGCCGCGGTCGCGGCGGGGGTCGCCTGGCAGATGGACTCGATACAGCGCGGCTGGATCTACATCATCGAGCTCACCGCGGGGGTGGCCCTCGTCTGGCTGCTCCGCTGGTACTGGTGGCGGGTCAACGCGTGGGCGGAGATAGCAGCCATGGCCGGCTCGGTGCTTTTCGCCAACGGGAGGGTCCTGCTGGCCGCGATCGAGCCGGTCGTGCCCGCCTCGGTGATGCGCGCCGCCGACGCCTTCTATGCGCCGGAAATGGACCTCGTCCGCGCGGTGGTCATCCTGCTCGCCTGCACCGCGCTGTGGCTGACCGTCGTGCTTACCACGCGCCCCGAGGCCGACGACGTGCTCGACCGCTTCTACCGGCGGGTGCACCCGGGCGGCTGGTGGGGCCGCGTGGCCGAGCGCACGGGGGTGACCTCGGCCGACCCGCCGGCGAGCCGCATGTGGCCGGGCTTCCTGCTCGGCGCGCTGTTCGTCTACGCGAGCCTCCTCGGCGTCGGGTACGTGCTCATCGGCCGGCCCGGCCTGGGCGCGCTGCTGCTCGCGGTGTCCCTCGGCGCGGGGGCGATGACGGTGCGAATTGCGCACGCCGACACGCCCGCGGCGCCGGGGCAACCGGCTGCATGAACCGGACGATGGGTTCGGGTCCCTGATGAGCTACTACTACGGTCGGCAACTCGTCATGAACGACCGCCTCGAGATCGTCCCCGTCGGGGCGGGGAGCCGCGAGTTCGGGCCCGCCTCCATCCGCGACCTGCTCAGCGATCCGCTCCGCGACCGCGGCCTGAGGATCATGAACCGGAGGACGGCGTCATGAACGACCGCCTCAAGATCGTCCTCGTCGGGGCCGGGAGCCGCGAGTTCGGGCCCGCCTCCATCCGCGACCTGCTGCTCAGCGATCCGCTCTGCGACCGCGGCCTGAACATCGTGCTCGTGGACATCGATCCGTCGGAGCTGCCCCGCACCCAGGCGTACGCGGAAGCGGTCGCGGATCGGCTCGGCCGGCGAGTCGTGGTTTCCGCGACGACCGATCTCGACGGGGCGCTCCCCGGCGCCCACGCGGTGGTGATGGCCATCGAGCTCCGGCGCTACTTCTACTGGGCGCAGGACTTCCACGTCCCCCGCCTCTTCGGCTCGCGGCAGATCTACGGAGAGAACGGCGGTCCGGGAGGCCTTTTTCACGCGCTCCGTAACATGAAGCCGGCC
>CBDBMY010000003.1:0-17431 GCA_965207675.1 Vicinamibacterales bacterium | reverse complement strand
CTCGGTGTGCGAGCCAGCCCTCGAAGCGTCTCCCTGATCTCTGTCTTGATCGCGGCCGAAGCCCCCGGGCAGGTCGACGTCGAGGGCCGTCGAGGTCGAGGTCGCACAACACGCCCCCGAGGAGCTCGGCGGTCCGGGAGTCGGCCAGGGCCTCGGGGAGCTGGTCGCGCCAAGCCTCGTATTCCGCCTGCAGGGCGCGGAGTTCGTCGACGGCGTCGGCCCGCCGCTGCGGCCGGGACCGGCGGTCCTTCGGGCACGACCGCCCGGACGCGCTCGTCGGCAGCGACGGGGGCGGACTCCAGGGCTGCCCCGCCGGCGCCCCCATCCGGCGCGTCCCCAACCATGAAGAGGAGCCCGGCGACCACGGCGTCGAGGCGGCCGTGCTCGAGAGCGACCGCCTGAGACTCGTTGCCGTGGCCGCGACCGGCGACGACCCGGGGCGTCCGTTCCGCGGCCGGGCTCGGGTCGCCAAGAAGTCGGGCCCGGAAGCACGCCGCGGCCACGGCCGAGTCGAGGCGGCGGAGGGCTATGGAGAGTAGGCCCGGGTCGGTGCGGAACCCGAACCAGACATGGTCGCCGTCCCGAACGCCGGCTGACGTCGACGAGCTCGTTGCGACCTTCGGGTGGCCGCGCCGCCGGCGGCGTCGCCGACGAGCCCGCCGTGGTCGCGCCTGCCGGCCGCGTTCGAGACGGAGGCCTCCAGCCCGCCCGACACTTGCCGCCGCCGGCCCCGACGTCGAGCCGGATGCACACGCGGCCAGGCGGAGCCCACAGACGCGGCGGAGCGGTCTGGCCGCCGCCCCGAGTCCGGCCATCAACGGCGTCGAGGTCCGGTCTCCGCAGCTCGAGCGTCTGACGCCGAACCGTGCGCCCGCGCCGGCTGCCTCGCCGAGCTCCACCACCAGCGCCGGGCGCCGCCGAAGCGCCTCGCCAGCGGTGGCCGCGGGATCCGCACCTGTTGACCACACGCCTCGAACGGCGGCCTGCCGGGACCCTGGTCGCGCGGTCCCGCGGCGACCTGCAGTCCTGGCTCCGTTGCCGAGCGCGCGTTGATCCGAGCCCCGCTGCGGATTCGGCGCGAACACGTAGTCGTCAACGGTTCGGCGCACGGGCCCATCGGCCGGGTCGTTCCTCGGTGAAATACGTGGTACGATGACTATAGTGAAGGCAACAGTCGACATTCGTGACGAGTTGCTCGCCCAAGCTCGTGCGCAAGCCGCCAGGGAACGCACCACGCTGGCCGCCGTGGTCGAGGAGGGGCTGGTTCTCCGCCTGCGTTCAACAGCACCGCGTGGCGGGGCCATGAACCCGTTGCCTGTTTCTCCACGCCGCGGTGGTTTGCGGCCCGGCATCGACGGCTCCTGCAATCGATCCCTTCTGGATGCGGCGGACCGGTGATTCCGGATGTGAACGTACTGGTCGCGGCATTCCGACCCGACCATGAACGCCATGTTGTTGCGGCAACGTGGCTCAACAACGCCCGAAACGCCTGTGCGAGAGAGGAGACGGCACGTTTGTTCTGCCACCCATGGTGGTTGCTGGTTTCCTGAGGGTCGTCACGAAATCACCGCGTGTTCATCGATCCGGCGCTGAAGTCTGCCCGTCCGGCCACGAGTGGCCTGTGCTGCGAAACAAACTGATAGAAGGGAATCTGGATGGGAACCTCGTTACCGATGCGTGGATAGCAGCGGTGGTTCTGCACCAATCGGAGTCCCTGGCCACGTTCGACAAGGATTTTCGCCACCTATTGCCCGCTCACGCACTCATATTCCTTGGCAGATAGGGACGCTCGGTCATTGCCCCGGCGTCACGCGCAGAATCCCGCGGGAAAGAGGAATATGACCAACGAACGAATCGGCGGGACTATGGACGGTGCGGGCGCGTTGGTGCGGCTCGGGGAGTTCGCATCGTGACCTGGTCGATATCCCGCAAGCCGCTACGGCCGGGCGCGCTGGTGACGGCTGGCGACGTGTGCCACCTGCACCCGGATCGGGCCTCAGCCGAACGGTGCGGCGCGTTGATGGGCGGCGACCCGGATCTGGTTAGGCTCGAGAAACACACGGCACGGGTTTACCGGGTGCTGTGGTCCCTTTCGGACGTGGCCGGGGGCGAGCTACGGAAACCGGCGCCCCCCGCGGCACCGCCACCAGCGAAGCGATCGGGCACCGTTCGGGGCGGGCCGGGGAACGTCCGCATAGGCGGTCCTGTGGGGGCCCGCGCCGCCTGGGAGCGGCTGACGGGGGAAGATCCATGACGGCGACCTGATGAGGTGTTCCAGCGGGCCGGGCCGGGGCCCTCGAAGCGGCCGGGTTCTGGAAACAGCGACTGTCGGGGGGGCGGCGCGGCGCGCCGACCTCGCCACTTGCCGCCGGCCGCGGCGAGCGTGCGAGCGCATGGCGGTGGACGAGACGTGAGCAAGGTTCTGGCAAGGTGCGTCGAGCCTCCACGCGCCTCCGACGACGGCCTACCAGGCGTTCGAGGCAGACTCCATGGCTGCCCCGTGGGACTGTCGGTGCTCGAACGGTGCGCCGATCGCTGGGCGACGGAAGGGCTGGGAGTCCACCCACCACGACGGACGGCCCACGACGAAAGGATGGCCGGCGGCCGAGGCGGGAGGCTCGCTGACGCCGCCGGCTTCGGCGCGAACGCAGGTCCGTTCAAGGAGCAGCCCATGAGTTCGCCCACGCGGCCGACGCGCGGCGTCGCGCCCGCCTCGCGATCGGTTCCGTCGGCGCGAGTACGCCGGGGCCCGGAAGAACGTGCCGAATCCGTTCCGGCCTGGCGAGACGATGGACGTGAAGGCCAAGCCGGCCAGCACTTCCGTGAAGGTGCTGCCGCTCAAGAAGCTGAAAGATATGGCGTAGGTGTCCGCTGTACGGTCGTCCGTTCCCGCTCCGTGCTGCGTACTTCCACCCCGTCTCCGGGTCGGTCCGCCGGTCGGTTCCGTCGTCGTCGAGATCATGCCGTCCGTACTCGTCCGGACCGGAGCCCGAGCGTCCCGGTGCAGCGCCGACGCGAAGCCCGGCAGCCAGCCCGCGGCCCGGTCGGCCGCCTCGACCGCGGCGTCGCGCCCGATGCCTGACGGCATCTCGAGGCGGGCGATGCCCGCCCAGGCACCCGCCCATGGCCCGGGGTCGCCCACGCGTAGGTAGCAGCCGTAGAGGGCGTCCTCCATCGCGAAGAGGCCCGACCGCTCCCCGGCCGTGAGCTCCGGCACCCTGACCCAGTGCTCGCGGGCGAGCATGCGGCGGTGGTGCGTCTTCACGTAGCCGATGATGGTCAGGCCGCGGTGGTGCCGGATGCCGTGCAGGGGGCCGTCGAGCACCGTCAGCCACCCCTCGTTCGAGAGGACCTCGGCGATGTCCGCTTCGGCGTCACGCATCAGGCGCTGGAGCTGCTGACGCGCCGCTTCGACGTCGGTCCCGTCGACCGCGTACGGCTCCCAGCGCCAGCCGTCGCGGTGGTCGGGCAGGTGGTCGGGCCGCCCGCCCGTGAAGATGGCGGCGCGCCCCGTCGTCACCTGGTCGAAGCGGGCCGGTTCGTCCCCATCGACGAGCACCGCCCCCGCCGCCCAGCTTCCCGCCAGACCCATGCTCACGTCGCCGGCGGGGCCGGTGCGGGTCAGCCGCGCCTCGGTGCGTAGGGTGCCGTCAACGAAGGCGAGACGGCGGGGGCGGTTCGCGTCGGTCGGCTGGTGCGCCACGAACGCCCCGCCGTCCTCGACGAGCTCGCACTCGACGGCGTGGGCCGAGTCGTCCGACACCTCGAAGCCGGCCCCGTAGGTGGCGTCGAAGGCCTCGACGCCGATGGTGCCGGTCCGTCCTGCCGGGTCAGTGGGGCTCTGCATCCGCCTCAGGTGCATGTGTGCCCGTGGTCTCGCCCGCGGGCCGTACGACGACGCGGTGGACAGATCAATGACACTGAGAAAGCTGACCCGTGGTGACAGGAACTGCGGAAGCCCCCGGTCGCAGTCGCCGGCGACCGGCTGGTGAAGTCGTGGTACCGTTTGCTCCGGAGAGCTGCAGATGCCGTACGAGTACTTTCAGGGAACGCCCGGTGCGGCGGCGCAACGGCTGCGACGCCAAGTCGACGCGCTGAGCGATTGCCGAGGTCCCCACGTCTTCGACGCAGCGGACGTGCGCTTGGTGGTCGAATACCTCGAAGCGAACGAACGAGCGCGGCTCGCGGAGCACGAGGCGGACAAGCGGCTGTGCGATGAAGAAGACTGAGTGAGGTGCCCTGGCCTCCGGGGCCGCCGGAATCGTCGGGCCGTTACCACGCGTCCGGCGACGGGCTGCCCCGCCGCGCCGGACGCTCCTCTCGGCGTTCCCGGCGCAAGCGCTACTTCTTCTTGGTGGCCTTCTTCCTCCGCTCCGCCCAGTAGGCGGTCATGCGCTCCGATACCGCCTTCTTCTCCTCGGCCGTCATGGTCCGGCGCTTCCGTTTCGGCTTGGCCTCGGGTTCGCTCTCGGCGACGGCGGCCTTCTTCCGCGAGGAGCGCCGAGGCGAAGAGCGTGCCGTCGGTGCGGACGCTCCAAGCATCTGCTCGACGTCGGTCAACGCCGTGATCTCGGCCTGGAGGCGGTCTATTTCACTTTGGCGGTCAGCAATTGCCTGTGCGATGTCACTCATGGGTCATGGAGATTACTGGGCCTGCCCGCAGGATGTCAAACTCTTCTTTGGGGTGGATGCCGGTTCGTCGAGGGAGGTCCTCGTGGTACGGTTCATGGCGTCCCGGACGTGGCAGGGTTGCCGCTGGTGATTGCGGGTGGCGCGGGACCGCGCAGGTCGGCCACCCATGCCGAGGCAAATGAGTTTCTGGAACGGGCGGTTCTCTGATGGCTGAGCCGAAGGAGCATCTGCTGCACTACCGCTACGGTGAGCGCATGGCTCTGTGCGGGCGCAGGACCTTCGGGTTGAAGCCGGAACGATGGAGCGGGCTGCCATCCTCGGAGCAGTGCGGCCACTGCCGGTCGGCTCTCCGCAGAATGGGCGGCATGGACGGCTACGTGCGCGAGGCGCAAGAGGCAAGGCGTGCGGCCGACGAGGCCGAGATTGCAGAACTGAGCACGCTGCTCGACGAGGTGCGTGCGTTCGCTCGCCGGGTGCCGGTCGAGACGCGCCGTCAGTTGGCGTATCAGCTCCGGAAAGCGAAACAGGAGATCACGTAGGACCTGCCCGCTCGTCGCCTTGTCGACGCCCTCATCGTCTGGATCACGCCGGCCCCGCCAGCTCGATCCCGGGCATCAACCGCTTCGAGGTCCGGGTCTCCGCGGCCGTGGCTCGAACGGCTGAGGGGGTGAAGATGATGGACACCCTCGCTCCGCGCCGCCCCCCGCGGCCACGTTCGAGCGCCCGGTACCGACCGCGCGCCGCCTCGCCGAGGCCTCCATCAGCCCGAACACCCACCGGGCCTACTCCGGAGCGCTCCGCCGCCTCGACGCCTGGCTCGACGGCCGCCCGCTCGAGGACGCCACCTCGCCGCGTACCTCGCCGAGCTCCACGACCAGGGCCGGGCGCCGGCGAGCGCGGCGAGGCGGTGGCCCGCGGCGTGCTTCCGGGGCCCGCCTCGACGGCGAGCCCAGTCCGGCCCGGGCCCTCGCCGGCGGGAGGGCGCAAGCGCGGCCGTTCGGGGCAACGGACCTCGCCGCGGTCCTCGCCACCTGCCACCGGCCGCGGGTTACCGAGTCCGAGGCGGTCGCCCTTCGAGCGCGGCCGCCTCGACGCCGTGAGCTGCTGTCGGGATGAACCTCGCCCCGGAGCGTGCAGCCGGAGGTCCCGCCTCGGCGGGGCGGGGGCGTGGAAGGAAGATCGCGGCTGCACCTGGATTGTCGCTACCGGCCCTCGGGGCGCTGCAGGGGCGCGGGATGTTCCAGCGCGTGCTGGATGCCAGCCTCGAACTCCTCCAGCCTCGCGGGCGTGAAGCGTTCGACCTCCCGCCGCCAGCGCGTGACCTCCTGCACCACCATGATCTCCGCGTTCCGCCGCGCTGGGGCCTTCCCCGTGGCGACCGCGTGCGCCTGGGCCGACACGAACGTGTACCACCCCGCCCGGGCGGCCAGCTTGTCCAGCTTCTTCGTCAGGTCCCGCTCGCGCTTGTCCTGCCCCGGCAGCAGCCGGTCCTCGTCGAGCTGGCCGGTGCGCGCCTGGCGCAGAACCCGCTGGGCGAGCGGTTCCTCCGGAGACGGCGGCGCCGGAACGCCGGCGGGTTCGTTGCTCATGGCCGGATCAGCGTACCACGGGGATTTCGGTCAGCCCGGAGCAGCGACCGGCGCCGCCGAGGGCAAGGCGACGAGGACGATCCGCAGGGCGGCGGTCCCCCCCGGCTGGGCACACGGGGCGGAGGCGGAGGGCCTCCCGGTTGCCTAGAAGTCCTGGGGATTCCCCCGCGTCGGGCGGATGTGCTATGGTGCCAGTGTCACTCGAACGGGTGTCGGGCCGCCGCGCTAACGGCGACCCGACGCGCCCAACATTCGTGGGGTGAATCCACGATGCCAGACGCTGCTTCATCGTACCCTCCCAGGTTCAACTACCGCCACCCCGTCTACCTGCGCGCCAGGGACGAGGCCTTCGCCCGCTCGCGCGGCGTCTGCCAGGGGTGCGGCCAGCGGCCCGCCGTCGAAGCGCACCACTGGGCTCTCCAGTACCCGCCCGCGCACGCCACGACGGCCCACGACCTGATAGCGCTCTGTGCTGACTGCCATTGCCTCACGACCGCGATCCGCCGGTTCACGCGCGCCGGCGGGTCGCGGCACCTCCTGCTAGCGCACTTTTCCGAGGCAGTGGCGAAATGCGAATTGAATTCACCCTTGCCGGCCGTTCGGACCTCATCCAGCACAACCTCGCGGCCGGACTCGACACGCGAAGTCCTGGCAGCCGTGAGATCGCAGCGATCGCGGCGAAGAAGGGAGGCAACCGCACCGCAGCCGACGACCTCCGGCTCCAGGAGCTCGAATGTCAGCGGTCCCTCTATCTCGGCGGTGACGGCAAGCCCACGCTACCGGCGGCAGCGCTTCGGGCGATGATCGAGGCCGCCGCCCGCAAGCTGAGGCAGGGCCCGCAGGTCCGGGGGGGGCTGCTGATCGAGCCCGATGTCTCGTTCCGCTACGACGTCGAGCGCTACGGCGAGACGCTCGAGAAGCTCGTCAAGACGGCGCAGTTCACGGTGCCGGTCGTGGTGTCGGGCAAGAGCATCCTGCGCACGCGGGCGAAGTTCGACTGCCCGTGGTCGGTGGTCGGGGTGGCCGACGTCGACGAGGAGCTCGTGGACAAGGCGCAGTTGACGGCGTGGCTGGTGCTGGGCGGCCAGCGCATCGGCCTGGGCGACTGGCGGCCGGAGAAGAGCGGCTTCTACGGCCGGTTCGACGTCGAGGACGTGACCGAGCTGACCGCCGCAGCGCCGGCGAAGCCTTCGCCCCGTGGCCGGCGCCCGTCTTCGGCCGGGAAACGCGGCCGGGCGCGGCGGAGCGGGGCGGCCTGACGGGACCGGGATTGCCACCATCGGACGCACGCGTAGCGCGCGGTCCGGTTGCAGGGGCCCGTATCGTGGCATGGCCTGGCGGGACGGGGCCTGGCATGGCTAGGCGCGGCTTGGCGGGGCAGGGACGTTTCTACCGCGCGAACTGGGGCGGCGGGTCGTTCACGGACTCGTCCTGGCGGCCTGACGGCCCAGGTCCGGCAAAAATCGGGGGCGGAAACGGACTCCGCCCCCCGGAACCTCGCCGCCACCCCGGTCATTCGGGCTCGGGGTGGTTCGCCGACATCGGCGACGACTCGCCGCCGGGCCCCCTCGTCCGCGAGGGGCTGCTCGTCGAGGAGGTCTCGTTCCGCTACGACGTCGCGCGGTACGGCGGGACGCTCGACGAGCTCGCGAAGACGGCGCAGTTCACGGTGCCGGTCGTGGTCTACGGCAAGCGCATCGCTCGTACTCGAGCGCGGTTCGACTGCCCGTGGTCGGTGGTCGGGGTGGCGACGTCGACGAGGAGCTGGTGGACCGGGAGAAGCTGACGGCGTGGCTCGCGCTGGGCGGCCGCCGCATCGGGCTGGGCGACTGGCGTCCGGAGAAGCAGGGCGGCGTCTTCGGGCGGTTCGACGTCGAGGAGGTGACCGAGCTCGCTGGCGGCGCGGCCGCGGAGCCTCCCCGGCGGCGGCGGCCGGGCCCGGCCGGGAAGCACGGCGGGGCGAGGCGGCGCGGGGCGGCCTGAGCGGGTTCCGGGGAAAGTTGCCGCATCGGACGCACGCGTCGAAAAGCGCGGCGGCCGAGGACGTGGCGGGGCGAGGCGGAGCATGGCCTGGCGCGGCGGGACAGGCTTGGCAGGGCTTGGCAGGGCGAGGCGGGGCAGGGTTCACCGGCGTGCGTTCTTCTTCGGGAGGAGCGTCGCCATTCCATACGACCTACGCGAGCACGAAAGGTGCAAGGTGAACAGGTATGCCTCAATCCATGGCGGCAGGGCTTCTCTTGGTGCTCGGCGCCGCGCCGGCCTGCGCCGACTGCTTCAACGCGCGGCAGGCGCTCGTATCCGCGCGGCACGCTTCCGACCTGGCCGTCCTCGAGGAGACGGCGGCCAGCGAGCGCCACATCGCGGCCCGGTCGGAGGCCGACGCCGCCCGCCTGCGGCGCGAGCGCGAGAACAGGCGGGCGGGGAGGGCCGCGCGTGAACGGGCCGAGGCGTTCGGCGTGTGCCGCTTCCTGGACGACGACCGCGGCGCGGTCCTGGCCTGCGAGGGCGACGCCGGCGCCGCCTACGAGCGGGCGCTGGCCGCCCAGCGGCACGCGCAGGATGCGGCCCGCCACGCCGACCTCGGCCGCAACAGCGCCCGGTCGGCGTTGACGAGAGCGGAGGAGGCGGTCTCGCGCGCGATGGACGCGTTGCGGGCCGCGCGGTGGCGAGTTCGGCGGGAGTGCGGGTCGTGACCGGCGTAGCGCGGGTCGCCATTCTGGGGAGGACACCATGTCCGTCAGGCTGAAAGAGCAAGTGCCCGCCTTCCGGATCGACGACGACGCCTTCGAGCGGCTGTGGCGCAGCGTCGAAGCGAAGTGGGCGGGCGAGGAGCCGGCGAGGAACACGCTCACCGTTCGCGAGACGGTGCGGGTCGCGGGGCGCCGCACGCCGGAGGAACACGAGCAGGACTATCAGAGCGTCGACGAGCTGCGGCGGGCGACGGGCGGCCCCGGCGTGCTTCGGGCCTACACGCTCTACATCTCGTCCTGGGGGAAGGAGAGCCGCGCGGTCCGCTTCGGCGCGTACGGCGGCGGCAGCACCGCGACGGTCGAGGTGAACGCCGCCGACGCGGCGTGGTGCCGCGAGGTGGTGGACACCGTCCTCGAGCTGCTCCGGCCGCACACGCTCTGGTACGCCGCCGTCCATCGCATCAGCCTCTCGGCGATGACCGCGGCGGCGGTACTGGCCCTCGTCAGCGTGCCGCTCGCCTACAGTCGGGGCTTCCCGCTGGGGAGCGTTCTCGCGTTCGCCCTCTACCTGGCGCTCATGGCTGTGGTCCTGTTCCCCGAGCGCATTTTCCCGGCCGCCGACATTCTCGTCCGGCGGCGCGGAACGCAGCCCGCCGTGCCCGGGGACGCCAGCCGGAAGACTCCCGACAGGGGCGGCGGCGAGCCCGCGCGGCAGGACCGCGGGGACGTCGTCGACCTGAGCGGCCACCGCGAGCGGAAGCGCTCGGAAGGAGGAGACACGACTTCGAGCTGAAACGCACGTGGCCCCGGAGCTCCGCCCTGGGGGTCCCGGGTTCGCGGCGAACCGGACACGGCCGGGGCGGGGGCGCCGCGAGAGCGAGACGCGCCCCCGCACTCGCGGACGGAAGGGCGGCAGGAAGTTCGCGCTGTCGAAAGCCCAGGTCGGCTGGCCCAGGCCGCGATGGCGCACCGCGACACGTCGGTGTCCGAGCTGTGCCGCGAGTTCGGCATCAGGCCGGTGACGCTCTACCGGTACGTCGGCCCGCAGGCCGACGTCGACGAGGAGTTGGTGGACCAGGCGAAGCTGACGGCGTGGCTGGCGGTGGGCGGCCGCCGCATCGGGTTGGGCGACTGGCGGCCGGAGAAGAGCGGCGTGTTCGGCCGATTCGACGTCGAGAGCGTGACCGAGCTGGCCGCGCCGGCGGTGAAGCCTTCCGGCCGGAGTTTCGGCGGAACGCGCAGGCGTCCCGCCGCCACCCGCAGGGAATGCGCAATGACCGAGACCGACGCCGAGAAGGCGCTTCATCGGACCCTGGCCACGCGGTGCAACGTGCGTTTGGACGTGCGACCAGGAATGGCTCGACCGCCGGCACCGGGGTCTGCGATGGAGGGACCTCCAGCCGCGGACGAACGACGGGATCTCCGAGTTCCGATTCCGGCGAGCCGTGGCGGCAAACTGAGCGGAAAAATGGACCCAAACCGCCCTCTGTTGACCCCCCTCGAATGGCGCGAGACGGTTGCCCTCACCGTTCTCAGCTTCACTGGCGACTCCTGGCCGAGGGCTCGTAGCCGACTAGGGCCTCAAGATCCCGGCCACGGCCTCGACTTCGCCATCAGACCGCAGCCGCGGCGGCCTCCACAGGTGCCAGGCCCGACAGACGTACCCCCGTCCATCGTTCAACACATCGCCCTGATGCTCTACATGCTGTGCGACGGGGACAGCTCCGTCACCGTCGACGTCGCCGACCTGGCCCGCGACACCCACCTGCCGATCGACGTCGTACGCAAAACCATCACCGTCCTCATCGAGGCCGGCACCATCAGCCGGCGCCGCCGCCGCAACACGTATCTGCTGCACGACCGCGCACACCTCTCGCGGCCGAAACGCTGACGCCGGATCTCGCTTCTCGCCTTCGGATTGTCATCCGGTTCAGCAGCGTAGCACGGCCTTCGAGGCGGGCTCGAAGGCCGCCCGTGCGACGGCTCGGCTTGGTCCCGCTCCCGGACCGTCCTGCCGGCCCTGTTCGGCATCGGGGGCGGACAACGGTGCCCCCCCGGAACCTCGCCGCCACCCCGGTCATTCGGGCTCGGGGTGGTTCGCCGACATCGGCGACGACTCGAGCCCGGCCTGCCTCCTCGCGAAGACGGCCTCGCCGAGCTTTAGCGTGTTCCAGTTAGTGACGGAGCTCGCCGACGCCCCGGCGACGAAGGAGCCTGCCGAACGGGCCCGACGCCCGGCGTTGGCCGGGAAACGCGGCAAGGCGCGACGGAGCGGCGGTCCTGACAGGCCGGATTGCCACATCGGACGCACGCGCGTAGCGTGCGCGGGTCCGGTTGCAGACGTGGCATGGCGGGAGCGGCGCTTGGCATGGCTAGGCGCGGCTTGGCGGGGCGAGGCAGGGCAGGGACGTTTCTCGACGCCGCAACTCACGTTCTTGACCGGGCGACGGAGTTCGGGCGGTCAGGTCGGCCGTCCGCCCGCCTAGATCGGCGCTGGGGATGGAGCCCATCGGCGCCGGAGAGCCCACCGCCGATGCGGCTCGGCCGGACGGTTGGCGGTTCGGCGATTCCGGACGGAGTCGAAGCTCGCTTGACCGGTGGCGCAGGAAGCCGGTGGCCGGCTATTCGCTACGCTCCAACCGGTGGCAGGCGTCGCGATGGAGTCGGTCCGGTCACCGACTGCCCTACTGCGCAGCGTCCAGCCCGCGCTCGTTGATCATCCGGACCCTTCCGTATACGCTTCAGGCGCCACATTGGACGTGCGCGGCCCCTGACACCGGGCCGCCCGCTAAATACGCCCGGTCTCGCCGGGGAATAGGCGGGGATCGCGCTACGCGTGCGTCCGATGTGGCAATCCGGCCCGGTGACCAATCCCGGTCACCGGCGCGATCTACAGGAGGATTGCCATGAACGGACAACGCTGGATCGTCGCCGTCGGCATCGTGGTCCTGCCCGGATGCGGCGGCAGCGAGCTGCGCCGCACCTTGAACGACATCATCGACCAACGCGAAGCAGGTGCGGCGGAGCAGGCCGATATCTACGAGTCGTTCGAGGCCGAGCTCGCCGGGGAGCTCATGGCGGAATGGGAGGCGACGCCGGACGGCGGGTGTCCTGAGCTGGAGGACCTGCCTCGTTCAGGGCCGGGCTTGCCAGGGTTTCCGGTGTCGGCGGAGACGCAGCAGGCTCGCGAACTGGCGCAGCAGGCTCGCGAAGCGGCGTGGGTGCGGAATGTTCCCGGCGAGCAGTGTCGATGCCTGCAGAAGACGATCGTGAGCGTTCGGAGAGCTCTGGAGCTGGCCCGCATCGATCCGAGTCGGTTCGAGGAAGAGCGGGAGCAGCTGGCGGAAATGACGGAGGAGGAGCTCCCGCTGGCGGCCCAAATGATCCGCGGGTCTGCAGATCAGTTCTTGCCGGACGGCGTGCTTGAGCGCGTGGAGGGCTGGAAGTCGCGGCGCTACGGGGAGGACGGGGAGCCGGGGTGG
This sequence comes from Vicinamibacterales bacterium, assembly GCA_965207675.1. Lineage (GTDB taxonomy): Bacteria > Acidobacteriota > Vicinamibacteria > Vicinamibacterales > UBA8438 > JAJEEA01. The sequence goes on along the minus strand of CBDBMY010000003.1, from coordinate 5,038 downwards.
CAGTCGGCGGCCGAGCAGGTCGACAGAGCATTCGGCGGCAGCATGATGCCGCCCAGCCTCAGGATCTTCGGTTCGTGCGACGGGTTCTAGAGGCTCCCCGGATCGCCGGCGACTGACGCATCAGCTACAGGGCCGGAGCGCTCACGCCGGGGCGCTCCGGCGCTCCCCTCTGCGCCTTGACCAGGTCCGTCGCCCGCATTGGACATCGCGGACTTCCCGCGTATACTCAGTCGGTCAAGGACATCGTCCCTTAGCCAACAGCATCCGTCTCAAGCCATCGCGCATCGTCCCTAGCCAATAGCATCCGTCTCAAGCCATCGCGCATCGTCCCTAGCCAATAGCATTCGGGTTCGAAGCTACGTGCACTCGTCGTCGCCCCGCTGCCGCGTCTACTCCGAGGCGCAGGATTTTCGCGCTCTCGTCGAGGACGTGAGCGGCTTGAATGGGGGCGGATTGCCACATCGGACGTACACGCGTACGGACTTCGAGGGCTTCGGCGAGGCGTGCCACGCCGAGGCCCTCGGAGGGACAACTCGTCGGCCTGAGACGGGTCGCTCCGGCCACGGAGGATCACGAGGCCGGGGTGATCACGGCACGTAAGGACTGTCAGCGGCGATGACCGAATCGAAGACCCTCCCGAAGACCGCGGCGATCCACGAGTTCAAGCCGTGGGACTACGAGCGGATGTTCCGGCTGGCCCGCCGACTGTGGCAGCGACCGGAGGAGCCGGATCCGGAAGCGGTAGAGGTGAACGACGTGGCGGGGTCGCTCTGCTACCTGCTGTGCCGGGCGATGGAGTCCGGAGCGCTGGCCCCGACCTGCCCGCGCTGCCTGGATCAGGTGACCCGGTACCACGACTGGCCGGAACCGCCCATGGAGTTGCTCGGAATGGTCGAGAGCGGGAACCGGCGATTGTGCAGGACCTGTCGCCGGGAGATGCTCCAGGAACTGGGGCTGGACGGCGTTGACGCCGACCCCCCGGGAGCCGACTGACCTCGTGGCCCTATCCTGGCCTCAGCGGCTTCTGCTCCCTCTCGCTATACCTCGCCCGAGAGCACCACGTGGTCGACGGGGAGCGGGCTGTGCCCGCTCGGGCGTGCGAGGGGGTGGGACCCCGTTGCTGCCCCCGATGCCGAGATCGCCGACCTGGAACGCGGCCGAGACGACCCCTTCGAGTGGCCCCGAGCCGATGATCTCGCGACTCCGGATCCAGAATCGCTCGAGGGCGAGATGGTCGCCGAGCTCCTCCGATCGTTATCGAGCCCAACAATCGCGACCCCCTGGACCACGACCATTGAGGGGAGACCTTCAAGGGCTAGAGTTGCTTGTTCGGCTTGATCCAGACCGACGAGTCCCCTTCGTCGCCCGGCGGATCGTAAAGGACCCAGCCGTCGTATTCGAGGCAATCAGCGTCGAACAGCCAACCCCACTGCCCGTATAAATCGGGCTTGAACCACTCGCCGGAATAAATGTCCAGGGCTGCCACGGCCTTGAGGATCAGGTCCCCCGCGACCTGGGCGTAGGCGTCGGCGTGCTCATCCTTGTACGCCCGGTCGCTCTCCCACATCCACCGGAGCTCGGCGGGGGTCTGCTCCCTGACCCAATCGAACCACGAACCGAGCTCGTGCTTTTTTTGATTGCCGCGGGCCGCGCGGTACACGGCCATGAAGTGGCGGCCTATCAGCAGGGAGCGCATGGCCTCGCGCTCCGGCCGGTCTTCAGCGGTTCCCCACGAGACGATTCTCGACATGTCGCGCTTCCTTGCTCTGGATGTGCAGCCGCGCCGCTCGGATCGTTCTTGGGATGTAGGCGCCCGCGCACTGCGGGTCGAAGGCCCGGGCGGCCGTGAGGGTGGCGGCGATCGTGTGATCGCCAGCCCCGGCCTCAAGCAGCCGGCACGCGATCGCGAAGTCCCGGCGGCTCTGGTCCGGACTGGGGCCGCCCCCGCGCTCGGCGGCTCCCTCGACCGCCGTCAACTCCCCTCCCCCGCCCTCGAGCTCGCCGGCGGACCGTTCCACCTCGCGCGGAATCGGTGTGACGGCCGACGGGGAGCTCGAGCGCAACACCGCGAAGGGCGCCAGGCCGTCGCCGGCGACGGTGGGCGTCCGGTTGGTCGTGCCGGGCAGGTGGCCGAGCTGCGCGGTGCGCACGGCTGCGGGGTCGCCGCCGGCCTCTCGCGTGAAGAACCGGGCGGCAGCAGTCCGCGTGGCGAGGTCCACCGGCGCGGCGAGCCGCAGCCACACCTCGAAGATGCCCGGCGGCGACTCCACGACCAAGCCCGGGGCGGCCGTCAGGCTCCCGCGCGCGGCGGCCGTCAGCGGCCCGGCGAGGACCCAGCTCGTCCTGCCGAGGGCCGCCGCGGGCCGGATGTAGCAGGAGCTCCCGGTCGCGTTCCTCGCCGCCAGCCAGCCGAAGGCCTTCCGGACCTCCGGCACCGCCCACGTCTTCCGGAAGGACATGCGCCCGGTCCGGTGGTTCAGGCAGCCGAGGTCGAAGGCCGTCACCTCGGGGGCGAGGCTGAACGACTCGAGCATCCGGGCGATCTGGCGGCGGCTCGCGGGGTGCATATCGGCGGCTACATCGTCCGGCCGGGGTCGCCGCGGTCCTGGACCGGGGTCGTGCGGGAGCTTTTCTCAAGCCTCTCGAGCTGCTCGCGCCGGCGCTGGGCTTCTCTCTCCCGCTTCTCCTCGCCCAGCATGATGTTGTGCCGCTCGAGCACGTCCCAGTGCGACCGCCACTGGCGGTGCTCGGCGCGCATCTTCCGGTCGAGACGCTGCGCATCCTCGCCGCACGCCCCCCGGATGGCGTCATCCTCCAGGGTCTGCCGCCGCTCATCGCCGGCGAGGCGGTAGCGCAGGGTCTGCCGGACCTTCTCCGCCGCCTCGCGGGACCGTTCGACGATCCGCTCGCTGTCGGCTCGGCGCCACGACGGGAGGCTGCCGGCGTAGGCCTTCGCGTCCACCGCCGCGTCCGGACTGGCCTCACCCACCGGGGCCAACGAGCGCGGCAACGGCTTCGGGTCTGCCTGGAACATCTCCCGTAGCACCCGCCACCAGCCGTCGACCCCGCGGACGGGGTACCCAAGCGTCTTCGGCGTTCGATTCTCCGTGAGGTCCTCCAGGACCGCACGGTCCGCGGCGGCGTGCTGGGGCCAGCGCGCCTCATAGCGCTCCCACAGGGTGGGCTCCGGCTGCGGTTGCGGCGGCGGCGGAGAGTCCACCGGCGGCACCGGGTCCCGGACGTCCTCGTGCTCGGGCGCGGCGGCGGGCTTCAGGCCGAGGCGTTCGAGCACTTCGCGGGCGCAGTCCAGAACCCAGTCAGCGATGCGGCGGATCCGGTTCGCCGATGCCGACGAGCCAGCCGCGCGCTCGCGCTTCGTGGCGTGCTCGCTGCGCTTCCTGACGGCCGCCCGGGCGCGCTCGTGGGCCAGGGTCTGCCGCTGCTGCTCGAGATCCCGCTCGACCGCCGACCAGGTCGCGGCCGTCTGGCCGGGATACTGCTTGTGGATCCGCTCGGCGATGATCCCGGTCGCAACCTCCCGGGGCGGGAACACCGCCGCCTGGCGGCGCGCCGGGGGCAGAACCTCGGGCCGCCGCGCCGGGGGCAGAACCTGCGGCGCCGGCCGGCGAGGCGGCAGGACCTCAGGCGCGATCCTCGCCGGCGGCAACACCTCAGGGGCTCTCTTCATCGGCGGCAGAACCTCGGTTCGGCGCACCGGCGGCAGGACCTCGGGCTGGAACGGCGTCGGCGCCGGCACCTGACGCGGCGCGGCGCGGCCGTGCAGGACCTCCTCGAGCTCGCGCTCGAGCATCTCCCTCACCGTCAACCCGTCGTTGACCCGGGTGGCGATCTCGGCCACCGCCTGCAGGGTCCGCTCGCCCGGGACCCCCTCCCCCGGCGTCGAGGCGGCGACCGTCTCGCGGATCGTCTCGCGGGTCTCCCCCACCAACCGGTTGCGCTTGATCGCGCACAGCGCCGGGCCCAGATGGTGGCCGGGGGCCTCGCTCGTCCAGTCCAGCTCGATGCCGCGGCCGCGGCAGACCTCGGACCAGATCGCCTTGTGCTGCGTGATCAGGTCCGGACCGCCTTCGGGGCTTGGGTTGTCCTGCGTGCGGTCCCGCTTCCGGGCGAACGCCATCCCCTCGACGTGCCGCCCGGGATAGAGGACGTGCGCGTGGTGGTTCTTGCCCCCGCGGTCGGGCGCATGCCGCGCCCAGTGGACGACCGTGTTGTGCTCCTCGGCGAGCCGGGCGGCGTAGGCCTGGACCGCCTCCTCGGCCGCCCCGGCCTCGACCAGCTCGACCGGGATCCCGACGATGTCGTCCCGGCACTGACGGCTGTTCTTGCGCTGGTCGGCCGCCTCGATGCGGCGCGCCCACGTGAGGGGGTCGCCCCAGCTCGCGTCGGTCTCGGGCGGGGCCGCCCAGCCGGTGGCGAGGATGCCCGTCCGCCGGGTGTAGTCGAAGCGCCGCTCGAGGCCGTCCGCGCCCGGGATGGTGCTCGCTGCGGCCAAGCCCATGCGGTAGCACACCGCGCCGGTGGCCGTATGGCCCTGGCTGCGCGTCTGCACCATCGTCCGCATGAAGGCGTATGCCATCCTCGTCCCGCCCGCCCGCGTACGTTGACCGCAACGGCCACAGGCCGGCAAAGGTGGTGACGGCCCGCCAGGGCCGGCGCCGCCTTTGCGTATTGCGCCCCGTTAAACTTCCTTGCTCCGGGCCCAGTATACCGGAATCGGGTCCCTCGATGCCAGCTACCGCGCGCCGCGGCTTTAGCCTGTGAAACCGGGCCTTTTCACGCTGTCCAGCCCTGGGGCTCCCCTCTTCGTGTGCTTGTTGAACTCGTTGCTTATGTGATACGTGTTTACCGTGAAGGCTGAGCCTGCCCTCCGCTTCCGGCTCGACGAAAAGACCCGCCGGCTCCTCGACAGACTCCGCTTGGAGAGGCACGTCAACCTCTCATCGTGGGCCCGCAAGCACATCCAGAACGCACTCAGGGTGGAGTTCCCCGAGGAGTTCCAGGACCAGGACGACCGGCC
>CBDBMY010000002.1:0-28098 GCA_965207675.1 Vicinamibacterales bacterium | reverse complement strand
AAGGCTCCGTGACGCTCCTTCCGGACGACTACCTGGTGCTGTTCAGCGACGGGATCTCCGAGGCGATGAACGACGAGGAAGAAGAGTTCGGCGACGACCGGCTCGTCGGCTGCCTCGCCGGGGTCGCGGAGGCCGAGGCCGATTCCCGCCTGCGCCACATCTTCGCCAGCGTGAAGCGGTTCACCGCCTCGGCCCCACAGCACGACGACGTGACGGCCATGGTCGTGGCGTATCGCTCGTCGGCGGCCTGACCACGCATCTCGCCACGTGTCCCGGACCTCCTCGGCGGCGTCGGTGTCCGGCAGGACTCCGGCGATGCCGGTCCGGCCCACCCTCGGAACCAGGCACGCATCGGAACAGCCCGACCCGCAACCCCTATCGCCGCACGCCACCCTACTCTTGTTTACCGAGAGGATCGGTGCGACAATACACGGTAACCGAGGGGGACATGGAACCGAGGCGGCAACCATCGCGATGATCGGGCCGTCGTACCTGTTGCACGGGACGGCCGACTGACGGAGGTGGGTCATGCCTTTCCAGCGATGGCTCTACGGGTGGCGGGTCCGTTTGCGAACGCTCGTCGACCGGGACCGCGCCGACCGCGAGCTCGACGATGAGCTGCGGCACCACGTCGCGCTCGAGACCGAGTCGCGGCGTGCGCAGGGGGTCGCGCCGGCCGAGGCGCGCCGGCAGGCGCTCGCGACCCTCGGAGGGCTCGAGTCGGCCCGGAACCACGTGCGCGAGGCGCGGTTCGGGGCGGCGCTCGAGCACGTGCTGCAGGACGTCCGCTACGTCCTGCGGGTCCTGCGCCGGAACCCGGGCTTCACCGCCACCACCGTCCTGACCCTGACGCTCGCGATCAGCGCGACCACCGCCACCCTCTCGGTGGTGGACGCGGTGCTGCTGCAGCCGCCGCCGTTTCCGGAGCCGGAGCGCCTCGTGACGTTGTGGGAGACCGACCCCGAGAACGGCAACCAGCCCGCCGAGGTCGCCTCCGCGAACTTCCTCGACTGGCGCGAGCAGGCGACGAGCTTCGAGCACGTCGCGGCCCTCGACCCGTGGTCGGTCGACCTCACCGGCGCCGACGAGCCCGAGGTGCTCTACGGGTGGCAGGTCACGGAAGGGTTCTTCGAGGCGCTCGGCGCCGGCGCCGCCCGCGGGCGCACGTTCCTGGCCGACGAGCACCGGCCGGGCAGCGGCGTGGTCGTCATGACGGACGGACTCTGGCGGCGCCGCTTCGGCGGCGACCCCGCCATCGTCGGCCGAACGCTGGTGCTGGACGACGAGCCGCACACGGTCGTGGGGGTCCTCGCCCCGAGCTTCGAGCTCCGCCTTGAGAGCGGTCGAGGCGATCGGGACGTCTTCCTCCCCAAGGCCATCGCCGAGTACGAGACCTACATTCGGAACGGCGGGTGGTGGCAGGTGATCGCCCGGACGCGTCCCGGCGTCGCCCTCGCCGAGGCCCAGGCCGAGATGGACGCCGTCGCGGCCCGGCTCGCCGCCGACCATCCGCGCACCAACGCCGGCGTCGGCGCGCGCGTCATCCCCCTGCAAACGCGTCAGGTCGCAGCGGTGCGCCCGGTGCTGCTGTTGCTGTGGGGCGCCGTCGTCTTCGTCCTTCTCATCGCCTGCGCCAACGTCGCCAACCTCATGCTGGCCCGCTACGCGCGTCGCGAGCAGGAGTTCGCGGTCCGATCGGCGGTGGGGGGTGGCCCCGGGCGCCTGCTGCGCCAGCTCATGACCGAGAGCGTGGTCATCGCGGCCCTCGGCGGCCTCGGCGGCCTCGTGGCGACCTTCTACGCCCTCGACCTGCTCGTGGCGCTGATGCCGGCCGACGTGCCGCGTCTCGCGCAGATAGCCGTGAACCAACGGCTCCTCGCCTTCACCGCCGGCCTCGTCGTCCTCACCGCCCTGGCGTTCGGCTGCGCACCCGCCGTCCGGATACTCCGGCAGGACGTCAACGGCCCCCTCACCCGGGGGCGCCGCGCCGGCGACACGCCGGCCCAGCAGCGGCTGCGGCGCACGCTGGTGGCGGCCGAGGTCGCCCTCGCCCTCGTGCTCCTGGTCGGCGCGGGCCTCCTCATGCAGAGCTTCGTGCGGCTGGTGAACGTCGACCTCGGCTTCGCCCCGCAGAACACGGCGGCGCTGCAGGTATTCAACTACGGGGAAGGCGGCGGCACCGAGGCCACCCCGAACTTCTTTCGCGAGACCCTCGCCGGCATCCGCGCCCTCCCCGGCGTCGCCGCCGCCGGGGCCGTCTCGGCGTTCCCCCTCGGCCTCGCCGACCTGAGCGCGCAGAGCGCCCTGACCCTGCACGACCGGCCGCCGCCTCCGCCCGGCGAGGAGCCGTCGACGGCCGTCTCCATGGTCACCCCGGGCTACTTCGACACGATGCGGATCCCGCTCCGGGCCGGACGGTGGTTCGACGAACGCGACGACGCCGAGGGGCCGGCCGTCGTGGTCGTCAACGAGACGCTGGCGCGGCAGCACTGGCCCGACGGGGATCCGCTCACGCGGCGGGTCAGCGTGCAGGTCTCGGGGCAGGCGTTCATCCTGGAGACCTTCGAGGCGGAGATCGTCGGCGTCGTCGGCACGGTGCGGCCGCGGGGCTTCGACAGCCCCCCGCGCCCCGAGGTGTTCGTCCCCCACGCGCAGGCGCCGAACGGCGCGATGACCTACGTCGTCCGGACCACCGGGGATCCGGCGGCCAGCATCCCCGCCATCCAGAGCGTCGTCTGGGATGCTGCCCCCTACCTCGCCTTCTACAGCGTCGCGACGGTCGAGCAGCTCCTGTCCGACACCCTCGCGGCGCGGCGGTTCACGACCCTGCTCCTCGCGCTGTTCGGGGCGGCGGCCCTCGCCCTCGCCGGCCTCGGCATCTACGGGGTCATCGCGGTGGCCACCTCCCAGCGGACCCGCGAGATCGGCCTGCGCCTCGCCATGGGGGCCGAGCCCCGCAACGTCGTGTGGATGGTCGTCCGCGGCGCCGTCGGCCTCGCCGGCGCCGGCGTCGCCGTCGGGCTGCTGGCGTCGCTCCTGTTCTCGCAGACCCTCACCAGCCTCCTCTTCGACGTCGCCCCGTTCGACGCCGCGACGCTGGCCGCGGTGTCCCTGCTGCTCCTCGCGGTGGCCGCGGCCGCCGCGTGGTCCCCGGCCCGGCGCGCGAGCCGGGTGGACCCGCTCGTGGCGCTCCGGACGGAGTAGGCGCTTGTGCGCAGAACAGCGCAGACGCCCCTGGATCCGCGGGGCGGTCACCGGAGCTGCAGTCGATTCGCCGCGCCCCCTGCGTGCCCTCCCGCTCAGGCTGCGAAACCGGGTCCGGTGGATGGCGACAGTCCCGCCGTTCGAACGGCCCGGACCCCTGCGACCTTCGCTGCCGAATCGGCGGCTACAATTAGGGGGATGCCTCCCGGGAAGAAGACCTCCGCCGGGCCCACAGGGGACGCCGGCTCCGCCGTCACGTCGACCACCTGCCCCGCCAACCGGAAGGACATCCCGCCCACGGGACGCCGGGCGCACCACGTCGTCCGCGACAACGGCGCGCGCGCGATGCGCGAAGGGGGGCGAGAGGCGTGATCGACCGCATCATCATCGAGAACTTCAAGAGCCTCCGGCGCGTCGATCTGTCGCTGGGTCCGATGAACCTGTTCGTCGGCGCGAACGGCAGCGGCAAGTCCAACCTGCTCGACGCGCTACGGGTGCTGCAGGGCATCGGCAACGGCTTCTCGATCAGCGAGATTCTCGACGGCAAGCCCAAGAGCGCGACGAGCATGGTGTGGGAAGGCACTCGCGGGGGCAGCGGCAACGCCTGCTTCGCCAGCGGCGAGAACGGCGGAAGCGGTGACGTGACGTTCGAAGTGCGGGGCCGGTTTGCGGGCGGCCCCGAGCGCACCTGGATCGGGCTGGAGAAACGGGATTCCGAGGGGAAGCCCGCGTTGAGTTGGGAGCTCCTGATCGCATTCTCGCCTTTGTCGGGTCGCGTGACCCGCGAGCGCTTCAAGGTCGATGCGGTCATCTACGATACCGATGGTGTCGAGGACTTCTCGCAGACCGACCCGAACCAGCCGGTATGGTGCCCCGTGGAGGGGGCACAGGGCTGGGCCTTCGCGTTGCAGCGAACGCGCCCGGCGCTCGGACAACTTGCGCGGGGTCCGAGGAAAAGGGGCTTCGGCGGGGCCGGAAGCGCAGGAGACCCTGCGACTCTGGAGTCCTCGGCGCACGACCTCCGAGACCGCGCGGACCATGCCCGCGGCGTGGCCGGCCTGCTGGCCAACATCCAGCGGGTGGAGCCCGAATTGCCCTTGCTGCGGAGCTATTCGCAAGTTGCGGAAGTGCGCCGCATGGGCGACCGGGGGGACGATTTCGCCGCCCTCGTGCAGACGATTTGTCAGGACGCCAAGACGAAGGACGCCTATCTGTCCTGGCTCCGACAGCTCCGCCCGGAGGAGATCGATGACGTCGGCGTGCTGCGCGGCGCCATCGACGAACCGCTGTTCATGCTGAAGGAGAACGGCAGAAGGTTCCCCGCGATGGTCCTCAGCGACGGCACCCTGCGCTTTGCGGCACTCACCGCCGCGTTCTTCCAGCCCGACATTCCGGATCTCATGATGATGGAGGAGATCGAGAACGGCATTCACGCCAGCCGGGCGCGGCTCCTCCTCGAGTTGCTTCGCAGCCAGTCCGTGGCGGCGAAGACGCAGATCGTAGCGACCACGCATTCTGCCGCGGTCCTGGACTGGCTCCGAAAGGAAGACTACAGGACCGTGTTTCTCTGCAAGCGGGACGAGGAGACCGGCGAGTCGCGGATCTGCGCCCTGGCGGACGTGCCGCACTTCCTGGACGTCCTGAGGAAGAGCCGCGTGTCCGAGTTGATCTCGGAGGGCTGGCTGGAAGCGGCGCTGTGAGCTTCAGGGTGCTCGTCATCCCGGAAGATCCGACATGGAACGGGTACATCCTGACGCCCTTGGCGAAGGCGTTGCTGAGGGATGCGGGGAAGCCCAACGCCAAGGTGACCCTGCTGACCAATCCCCGGCTCGGCGGCTACGATCAGGCCGTCAGTGCGGTTCGGAACGAGCTGCCCGATCGCTACCGGTTCTTCGACCTCTGGCTGTTCTTCCCCGATGCCGATCGTGCGAGCCAGGACGCCGCGGAGAACCTGGAAGCCGAGCTTCAATCGAAAGGAATAACGCTGCTCTGCTGTCCGGCACAGCCGGAAGTCGAGATCTACGCCTGCGTCGCGCTCCGCGACGACCTGCCCGGAAGCTGGGAGGAAGCTCGCAACCACCCTCGGATGAAGGAAGACGTCTTCCAACCGCTTCTCGCGAAACATGGAGACCCGCATCGACCGAGCGAAGGCAGAGATCTGATGATCGAGAGGTCGCTCCGGAACCTGCCGCGGCTGTTTCAATCGTGTCCGGAGACCAGGCACCTGCGCGACCGCATCGCGGCGTTTCTGCCCGCCCGCTGAGGCCTGCGTCCTCTCGGCTGAGCCAAGACCCGGCGCCGACAGTTGCGAGAGCGACCGCGAGGGGTGCACATTCGGATCGCAAAGCTGTTCCGAGTGCGAACCGGGCCGGCAACGCGATCGACCCGCGACACCGAGGCGCCGCCGGCGCGCGGGTTCCCTGCTGCCGCGGCTGGCGATATGATCGGCGCGGCCGCCGCGCCTCGTGCCGCCATCCGAGACGTCGCAAACCTACAACCCACGGAGCCCGTCAATGAACCTCGTACGATCGCTCGCAGCAACCGCCCTGACCGTCACCGCCGCCCTCCCTGCCGCGGCGCAGGTGGAACCCTTGGCCGACCCCATTCCCGACCCGATCCTGAAGGGGGACATCGTCGTGGAGGCGACCGAGTTCGTCCGCGCGCCGCGGACCACGGAATCCGCCGTGGACGCCATGACGAACGAGGCCTACGCCCGCATCCAGTACCTGACGCCGATCGGGGACGGCTCGGGGCGGCTGGTCCTCAACGACCTGCGCGGGCTGCTGTACATCACCGACGAGGACGGGGCGGAGCCGGTCACCTACATGGACATCCGCACCCTCGACGTCGGCTTCGACGACTCGATGTTCCCGAACGAGACCGGCCTCGTGGGGGTGGCGTTCCACCCGCAGTTCGCCGACGCCGGCACGCCCGGGTTCCGCAGGTTCTACACGGCCTACAGCGCCCGGTCGGACAGCGGCACCGCCGACTACCTGGACGGCGACGCCGGGAGCCACGAGAGCGTGATCCGGGAGTGGACGGTCGACGATCCGGCGGCGAACGTCTTCAGCGGCACCTCGCGCGAGGTCTTCCGCATCGGCCAGTTCGCGCCCAACCACAACGTCGGCACCATCGCGTTCAACCCGAACGCGACCCCCGGATCGCCGGAGTACGGGTTGCTCTACGCGAGCCTCGGCGACGCCGGGGCGGCCCACGATCCCCGCGACTTCGGCCAGTCCCTCGCCGCGCCCCACGGCGCGATCATCCGCATCGACCCCCTCGGCGGCGACGGCAGCCGGGGATACGGCGTTCCCGCCGACAATCCCTTCGTGGGCGAGGCGGGCGTCGCCCCCGAGATCTGGGCCTACGGCCTGCGGCACGCGCAGCAGTTCTCGTGGGACACGGACGGCCGGATGTTCATGGGCGACATCGGCCAGAACGTCGTGGAAGAGGTCAACCTGGGGGTGCCCGGCGCCAACTACGGCTGGCGCCTCCGGGAGGGAACGTTCGGCACCGGCTACACCCTCACCCCCCGGCGTCCGGGACCGGCGTATCCGCCCCCGGCCGAGGACGACCGTCCCTTCGTGTACCCGGTAGCCCAGTACGACCACGACGAGGGCTACGCGGTCAGCGGCGGGTTCGTCTACCGCGGCGAGGCCATTCCCGAGCTGCAGGGCCAGTACGTGTTCACCGACTTCCCGCGCGGCCGCGTGTTCTACATCGACGCCGACGGGCTCGTGCCCGGCCAGCTCGCCGAGATCCGGGAGCTGCGGCTGGTCATAGACGGCGAGGAGCGCGACCTCGTCGAGGCGGCCGGCATCCCCAACACGTACGCCCCCGGCGACCGGGCGGACGCCCGGCTGGGCATCGACTCCGCGGGGGAGCTCTATCTGCTGACGAAGAGCGACGGCTGGGTCCGGAAGCTGGGGCCGGTGCGAGGGCGGTAGGAGTCTGCGCCGTAGAACGGCGCGGACTCCTGGAGGGTTGGTTGGGCGCCCGGCGGAGCCGAAGGCGACGGCGGGCGGGCGAGGAGTCGCCGTAGAACGGCGCGGACTCCTGGAGGGTTGGTTGGGCGCCCGGCGGAGCCGAAGGCGACGATTGGCGGGCGAGGACTCGCCAGTGTCGAGAACGGCCACCGGTGTCCGGTGAACACGGAGCCTTCTCGTCCCGGCGGCGAGCAGATGCGGGAGGCCGTCGCTCTGCTCGAGATGTTCGCCCTGGCTGACCGCCGGATCGAAGCTGGTCACGTGCAGTCGGCCGCCGAGGCGCTCACGGGTACAAGTCACCGGTCCCGCGGGGCTCGGCGCGGGGCAGGGGCTCCAGGGCTGCGATGGCCGCCGCGCGCGCCGGCACCGCCGCGTGCCACAGGTCCCAGTCCTGCTGCAGACCGAGCCAGAAGTCGGCGCTCATGCCGGTGACGCGGGCCAGCCGCAACGCCGTGTCCGGCGTAACGCCGCGCCTGCCTCGGACAACCTCGTTGAGCCGCGGGTAGGAGACGCCGAGACGCTTGGCAAACGCCGATTGCGACACGCCGAGCGGTTTCAGGAATTCCTCGAGCAGCATCTCGCCGGGATGGGTCGGCGGCTTCTGGCGTGGCAGCCTGCGGCCGGTCACGTTCGACACGCCCCGGGTTCGTGTCGAGGCGTCAGTGGTAGTCGACGATTTCGACGTTCTCGGCATATCCCGCCTCCCAGGCAAAGCAGATCCGATACCGGTCGTTGATCCGGATGCTGTACTGGCCGGCCCGATCGCCTCTCAAGCGCTCCAGTCGATTTCCCGGCGGCACGGCAAGCTCGCGGAGGCCACGGACCCTGTTGATCTGCGTGAGTTTCCGCCGCGCCACCGGCCAGACCGTGACCGGGCAACGGGTGCGGGCCGCTCGGGTCTCCGCACCATCGAAAACGTCTTCCGTGGCCTGATCTGCGAACGACCGGATCACCGGTCGGATTATAACGGATCTCGTTATAGGCCCTGCCGCGAGGCACAAGTGTCGCTCATCAGGGCTGTCGACGACGGCACGCCTCTCGGGTCGGATGGCGTCATGCCGGCAAGGGCTGCTTCCTCAGGGAGCCGAGGCCGGCCCTGCCGCGAAACTCTCGGCAGTCCCCGAGCGTATGTAATCTCAGGAACCGTGACCACTCAGCACCCGCAGGTCAGCCGATACGGACGACTCGAGAAGCACCGGCTCACGCTTCTGCTCGCCGCCGGCCTGCTCGGCGCCGCGGCCCTCGCCGGGGCCGGTCTCGCTTCGGGCATCCTGGGCGGATCGCCGGCGCCGGAAGGCGCGTCGACGGTCATCCTGGCCCACGGCCTGGGGCGGACCCCGGTGTCGATGGCGATCCTCGCCAGCCGCCTGGAACAGGCCGGGTTCAGGGTCGTCCGGTTCGGCTACCCGTCGCGCACCGAGCCGATCGAGACGCTCGTCGATCGCCTGGAGGAAGCCGTCGCCGAATGCTGCGGGGACAATCCCGAGGCCGTGCACTTCGTCACCCATTCGATGGGCGGCGTCCTCGTGCGCAGCTACCTCTCCGAGCGGCCTGAGCCGCATGAGGGACGCGTCGTGATGCTGAGCCCGCCCAACCGGGGCAGCGAGATCGTCGACGCATTCGCCGACTCCGAACTGCTCCGGTCGTTCCTCGGCCCGGCGGGCGAACGGCTCGGGACCACCCCGGACGGCATCGCGAGCCAGCTCCCGCCCGTCCGGTTCAGCCTCGGCATCATCACCGGCAGGCGCAGCATGAACCCCGTCGGTTCCTGGCTCATCCCCGGACCCGACGACGGCACGGTCGGCGTCGACCGCGCCGACGTCGAGGGCTCGTCGTCGTTCCTCGTCCTGCCCGCCACCCACACGTTCATCATGAACCGTCGCGACGTCGCCGAGGAGGTGGCACACTTCCTCCGGCACGGACGGTTTCGGCGGGAGAGCACCTGAGGGGGCACGCCGGTTGCGCGCCTCGCCGCCGAAGCGCCAGGGCCCACGCCGGGCAGGACAGCCCGACAAGGGCGACAACCGACCACGCGGCGCGTTCCTCCCGCCGCGCACAGGAACCTGCAGGCTGCACCGGAGTTGGTCCGACCATGGCCGCGGCGGGCCACGGAGCCCGTCACGGCCCGGCTACGGGCTCGCAGGTGGCGGCGTTGAACCGACCACGGCCGCGGCGGGCCACGGAGCCCGTCACGGTCCACCGGCCGCCCGGCCTCAGTCCCCGGCCCCGTGGCGTTCGCCTATCGCGTAGAGGTGGCCGGTGGTGCGCAGGAAGATCTGCCCGTCCGACACGGCGATCGAGCTGAGGACGTAGTCGTCCATGTCGTTCTCGGCGAGCAGCTCGAACTCCGGCCCGGCCCGGAAGACGCTGGTCAGGCCGCCCTCGCTGGTGATGTAGACCTTTCCGTCGGCCAGCACCGGCGAGGCGCTGTAGGTGCCGGGACGCAGCCGCCGGCGGCCGTATATCTGCTCCCCGGTCTGCGCATCGAGCACCCACACGATGCCCTGATCGTTGACGATGTGGAAATACTGGCCGTCCGTCACCGGCGTCGGCACGTCGGGCCCGTTGTCGGTCTTCCACACGAGGTGCGACGTGGTGACGTCGCCCCGGCCGCCGGCCCGGAGCGCGAGCAGGGGTCGGACGCGGGTCGGCGCGTAGATCATCTCGCCGTGGACCACCGGCGACGCGATGATGCGGTAGGCGCCGTTGTTGCGCGGGTTCAGGCCGTCGGCGCGCCACAGCTCGCGCCCCGTGGCGAGGTCGTGCCCGGTCACGACGTCGCCGCCCGTGATCACAATCTCGCGCGTCCCGTCGTATTCGAGCAGGGCGGGCGTGGTGTACGAGTCGGGCGACTCGCGACGGGCATTGGTGGGCCGCTCGACCCGCCACAGCGTCTCGCCCGTGTGCCGATCGATGCGCAGGACGTAGGACGGATCGTCGGTCCGCATGCCGTGGATGACCTGGACGAAGAGGGCGTCGTCCACGAGAAGCGGCGACGACGCGTATCCCCAGTTGAGCCCGAACCGGCCGTAGGACGCCTGGATGTCGCGCTGCCAGAGCTGGTTGCCGTCGAAGTCGAACGCGGTCAGCCGGCCCGTCCCCGTCATCACGTAGACGTGCTCGCCGTTGGTCACCGGCGACGGCGACGACATGTTCTGCTTGCGCAGCCGCCGGTCGCCGTCGCTCAGGTGTCGCACCCACAGCGTCTCGCCGCGCGTCCTGTCGAGGCACCACAGGCTGATGTTCTCGCCGTCGGCGACGTTCAGGAAGATGCGCTCGCCCCAGATGATCGGCGTCGACCCCGTCCACGCGGGCATCTCCACCTTCCAGGCCACGTTCGCGTCCGGCCCCCACGTCACCGGCAGGCCGGTCTCGGCGCTGACCCCGTTGGCGGCCGGCCCGCGCCAGTGCGGCCAGTTCTCGCCCGCCCCGGCGGCGCCCGCGGCGGCCATGCCGGCGAGCAGCGTCACCGTCACCAGGCCGAACCGAACTCCCGTCCGGACCCGACTCCCATCGTCCCGCGTCGACAATCGTTGCCTCACGTCAGTCTTCCCTCCGGTGGCCAGCCCGCCCATCGTCGCCCGCGGCTCCGCTTGGCGCCCAACCGACCCTGCAGGAGTCCGCGCCGTTCTACGGCGCAGACTCGTGGCGGCAGGTTCGAGCGGCAGGGGTTCCTCGTGCGACCCGCGCGGGCGCGCCGCTCCGCGGAGTCGCGCGGACCGCTGTGGCCCAAGTAGCCAGAGCGACTTCCACGCACCGCCCTCGACGACCTCGGACAGCGCCATCCCGTCCACGGCTCCCGTCGCAAGCTCCCCGGATGCCGCGGACCGGCCCGCCAGCGGCGGGCCTCCTGTCCCTACTGCTGCTCGGTCGCGCCGCTCAGCAGGTTGAACATGCCGTGGTTGCCCTCGTGGCAGGCGTACTCGTACAGGGGCGCGTCGGACCGGTTCAGCGGCAGGCGGCCGGTGAACGGCGCGGTCCACGTGTCGGGATCGTCCACCGTGAACTCGTACCGGATGGTGTCGCCGTCCACCCGCGTGAACCGCTCGACGAGCCGCGTGTTCTCGGCCGACCCCCACGACACGAACGAGGTGTTGAAGCTGCCCGTCCCTTCCGTGAAGTTCGTCGTCTCGACGACCAGGGTGTCGCCCTCCCACCGGCCGCGCGAGCTGCCCAGCCACTGGCGGACGCCCGACGGCAGCGCGTCGCGGCCGTCCATCGGTACGACACGCACGTCGTGCACCATCTCGTGCAGCAGCACCACGTAACCCGGCGACTGGAAGATCTGCACGTTGTTGTTGTAGCCCCCCGGCAGCATCGGCGGCCCGGTGCTGAAGCCGAGCAGGCACCGCTCGGCCACCCCGCGCGCCTCGGGGCCGTCCTCGTTGAGGCCGCCGACCCGCACCCGCACCGGGTAGCCGCCGCCCGCGCGGTGCGCCTCGGCCGCCGCCTCGGCCGCCGCCGTGAGCGCCGGCAGCCGGCCGTTCGGCGGGTCCACGAGCAGCGACGACTGCGTCAGCGCCGTCGCCCGCGCCCGGTCCGTCCACACCTCCTGGCTGTATCCCCCGACCTCGCCCGGGGGCGGGCCGTCGCTGTCACGCGCCAGCGCCTCGGCCGTGCCGCGCTGCCCGACCACTGCGGCCTCCTCGGCCGTCAGCTCGCCGCGCTCCCCGAACTCCTCCGGCCGCTCGAGCGGCGTGAACGTCCAGTAGTCCCAGACCCCCTGCAGGTCCGGGTCGCCCCACGGCGTGCGGGGCCCCTCCGCCCCGCTCTGCCCCGCCGCGAGCACCGGTGACAGCGCCAAGCCGGCGGCCACCGCCGCAACCCCCGCCAATCTGGACAATCGCTTCATCACGGATCCCCTTTCCCGCCAACCATCCTGAGCCGAACCCGGCACCTGCGTCGAGTCGACCCTCGATCCCCGGAATTATGACTCATTCCGCTGCGCCAGCTGGCGCCGATCGCTCGCAGGCCCCGAGAATGCGGACACGGGCCGTCCGCACTGCGCGCGGGAGACGAGTTGTGATAAGTTGTCTTTCTGACAACCATCAAGGCAACCCGTGGCAACAACAACCGTAGGCGTCAAGCTGGACGACGAGACCCGCGCCCGCCTCAAGAACCTCGGCCAGGCGAAGCAACGCTCGACTCACTGGATGGTGAAGGAGGCGGTGGCGCGGTATCTCGAAGCCGAAGAACGCTACGAACGGGAAAGGGCCGAGGATCTGGCCCGCTGGGAACGCTACGTCGAGACCGGCCGCGCCGTGCCGCACGAAACCGTCACGGCGTGGCTCGACGAGCTCGCCGCCGAAGCCGACCGACGGACCGGTGATACGTGACCGTCCGTTGGCTCGAACCGGCCCTGGACGACGTCAAGCGCCTCTACGACTTCCTGCTCGACAAGGACCCGGCCGCCGCCGGGCGCGCCGCTCGCGCGATTCGCGCCGGCGCCGACCGGCTTCTCGACTCGCCCGAGATCGGCCAGCCCCTCGCCGACGGCACCGGTCGCCGCCAGCTCGTGGTCCCCTTCGGCGCGGGCGCCTACGTCCTGCGCTATCGCATCCACGACGACACCGTAGTGGTGATACGCGTCTGGCACGGTCGCGAAGACCGGTAGACCGCGCCGACGACATCCTGCTCTCGCACCAGCCTGCGAAGCGAGCGGGTAACGCTCAGGCCACCCCCGCCTCGCGAAGGAGGAACGCGTACTGCAGCGCCGTCTCCCGGTAGCGGCGGTACCGGCCGGAGACGCCGCCGTGGCCGGCGTCCAGGTTGGTCTTGAGGAGTAGCGGCCGGGCGTCGGTCTTCAGCGCCCGCAGCTTCGCGACCCACTTCGCGGGCTCCCAGTACTGCACCTGCGAGTCGTGCAGGCCGGCGAGCACGAGCAGGGCGGGATAGTCGCGGGCGGCGACGTTGTCGTAGGGCGAGTAGGCGAGGATGTCGTCGAACGCGGCCCGTTCGTGGGGGTTGCCCCATTCGTCGTACTCGCCGGTGGTCAGGGGAATGGAGTCGTCGAGCATGGTCGTCAGCACGTCGACGAACGGGACCTGGGCGACCGCGCCAGCGAACAAGTCGGGGCGCATGTTGAGGACCGCGCCCACCAGCAGCCCGCCGGCGCTGCCGCCCATGGCGTAGAGGCGCTCGGGTCCCGTGTACCCCGCGCGAACGACGTGTTCGGCGCAGGCGACGAAGTCGGTGAATGTGTTCTGCTTGCGGCCCAGCCGGCCGTCGTCGTACCAGGGCCGGCCGAGCTCCTGCCCCCCGCGCACGTGGGCGATGGCGAACCGGAACCCGCGGTTGAGCAGGCTCAGCCGCGCCGAGTTGAACGCGGGGTCCATGGAGATGCCGTAGGCCCCGTAGCCGTACAGCAGCAGCGGGCGCGTCCCGTCGCGCGGGGCGCCGGCCCGCGCAACCAGGGAAATCGGCACCTGCCGGCCGTCCGGGGCGGTCGCGAACACGCGCTCGGCCGCGTACTCCGCCGGGTCGAACCCGCCGAGCACCTCCTGGCGCTTCAGCAGGGTGCGGGAGCGGGTCTCCATGTCGTAGTCGTAGATCGACCGCGGCGTGGTCAGCGACTCGTACCCGAACCGCAGCAGGCGGGTGTCGGCCTCGCGGTTGACCGACACGTGCACGTCGTAGACCGGCTCGTCGAAGGCGATGTCGTGGGCGCCGCCCCCCGACCACGGCCGCACGTGCAGGCGGGTCAGGCCGGCGCGGCGCTCCTGCAGCACGAGATGGCCGCGGAACAGCGCGAACGACTCGAGGAGCACGTCGTCGCGGTGCGGCACCACCTCCACCCATCGCTCGGGCGGGGTTCCGGCGGCGGCGGTCTCCATCAACCGGAAGTTGCGGGCGCGGTGATTGGTGCGGACGTAGAACCGGTCGCGGTAGTGGTCGAGGTCGTACTCGTGCTCGCGCGCGCGGGGCCAGAACACCTCGAACGCGCCGTCGGGCCGTTCGGCGTCGAGCAGCCGGTACTCCGTCGACACCGTCTGCGCCGACGCGATCAGCAGGTAGCGCTTCGACCGGGTCTTGCCCACCTCGCAGTTGAACGTCTCGTCCGCCTCCTCGTAGACCAGGACGTCCTGGGCCTGCGGGGTGCCCAGCGCGTGCCGCCAGACCTGGTGCCAGCGCAGCGTCTCGGCATGCTGGCGCGTGTAGAAGAGGGTCCGGTTGTCGTTGGCCCAGACGAGGTTGCTCGTCACCCCTTTCAGTTCGTCCTCGAGCAGGACGCCGGCCGACAGGTCCCTGATTCGGACGGTGTGGATGCGCCGCCCCTCGACGTCGATCGCATACGCGAGCAGCCGCCCGTCGGGAGTGACCTCGATCGCCGACACCTGGCAGAAGTCGCGGCCCACGGCGAGCACGTTGACGTCGAGCAGAACCTGCTCCCCGTCGACCGGCGCCACGACGTCGACCACCGCGGGCTCGACTGCTGGCGGGTCAACTCCGGCCCCCACGTCAACCACCTCCGGCGCCGACGAGTCGTCCGCCGACGGGGCACCAACAGCCCCTGGCACGTCCGGTGCGACCGGCACGTCCCCCGCAACCGGCGCGCCAACACTGGCCACCGCCGCGACTGACACCGACGCGTCATCCACGGCCGGCGCGTCATCCACCGCTGGCGCGTCATTCACCGCCCCGTCAGCCGGCCGCCGGCAGTGGATGGGGTACTCGCGTCCATCCTCGTAGCGCGTGTAGTAGAGGTAGTCCCCCTCCCGGTACGGCACCGACATGTCGGTCTGCCTGATGCGCCCCTTGATCTCGGCGAACAGGGTCTCCTGCAGCGCCTCGGTCGGCGCCATCACCGCCTGCGTGTAGGCGTTCTCGGCCTCGAGATGGGCGGTGACGGCGGGGTCGCCGCGCTCGCGCAGCCAGTGGTAGTCGTCGGTGCGCACCACCCCGTGGGTCTCGTGGCGGGTGGGAGAGACCTTCGCCCGCGGCGCGGCAATCCCCGCCGTGGACAGCGACGGTGACGGCGAGCCCGCGGCCGGCCCCGCGGCGTTTTCGGCGGCGGGACGGGACGCCCGAGCGGCCCCCGTCAAGCCGTCTTCACCGGCGGGACGGGACCGGTGGGCGGCGGCCCCGCTCACGGCGTCTTCACCGGCGGGACGGGACCGGTGGGCGGCGGCCCCGCTCACGGCGTCTTCACCGGCGGGGCGGGGCGCGTGGGCAGGGGCCGCGGGTCGTCCCGGATCATCCGGGCGATCTCCGCGATGGCCCGCTCGAGCTGGGGGTCGCCGCCCGCGATGACCGACTTCGGGTCGTTCTCGACCTCGATGTCGGGCTCGACGCCGTACCCCTCGATGACCCAGCTCCCGTCGCGGCCGGCGGTTCCGAACTCGGGCACGTTGACGCTGCCGCCGTCGATGAGGGGACCACGGTTGGTGATGCCGATGACGCCGCCCCACGAGCGCTTCCCGATGAGCGGCCCGAGGCCCGCCTCCTTGAAGCGGGCGGGGAAGATGTCGCCGTCCGAGGCCGAGTCCTCGTCGAGAATGCACACGAGGTGGCCGGTGAACACCGTCGTGGGATAGGTCTCGGTGTTCTCCACGGTGCGGGAGAAGCCCGTGCCGAGCAACTCGCGGCTCAGGCGCTGGATGAGCATCGCCGACACGTTGCCGCCCCCGTTGCCGCGCACGTCGATGATGAGCCCGTCCTTGCGGATCTGGCCGTAGAAGTACTTGATGAACTCCTGGATGCCGGCCACGCCCATGTCGGGAATGTGCAGGTAGCCGACCCGCCCGTCCGTCGCCTCGTTCACCTTCATCCGGTTCGCGGTCACCTCGGCGAGGTAGCGCAGGTTGGTCTCGCTCGTGATGGGCCGGAGGGTGACCTCGCGGGCTGCCCCCTCGGCGGCGGGGAACGCCGGCGCCGCGCTCAGGGTCAGCCGCACCGGGCGGTCCGCCTTGTGCCGCAGCAGGCGGTAGGGGTTGTCGCCGCCCGCGAGCTCCTCGCCGTCGATGGCCAGCACGTAGTCGCCGACGCCGGCGTCCACCCCGACCTCGGTCAGCGGCGCCCGGTAGCGCGGCTCCTCGTTGTGCCCCTCGAAGATCTCGGCCAGCCGGTAGCGCCCGGCGTCGCGGTCGAGCTCGAACACCGCCCCCGGCAGGGCGACGGGGGGCCGGTCCGGGGTCTCCCAGTCGCCGCCCGCGATGTAGGCGTGGCTGACGCTCAGCTCCGCCACCATCTCGCCGATCACGTAGTTCAGGTCCGACCGGTGGGCGACGTGCTCGAGCCAGGGGCGGTACTGCTCGCGCAGGGCCTCCCAGTCGTAGCCGTGCATGTTGTCGACGTAGAAGAAGTCGCGGAAGCGCCGCCACACCTCGTCGAAGATCTGCTCCCACTCCTCGGCCGGCACCCGGTCCACCATCAGCCCGCCCGTCGAGACGGTCTGCGGGTCGCCGGCGCCCGACGCGTTGTGCAGCTCGAACCGCCCGCCGGTGGCGATGAGCACCTTCTCGCGGTCGCCGGAGACCGCGTAGCCCCCGGCCGCGGCGAGGGTCTCGGTCTCCCGGTCCTCGAACGAGAACGTGCGGACCTCGGTCGGCACGTCGCCGCCGCGCCCGTAGAACTGGGCGCCGGTGCGGAAGAAGAACACCCGGTCGTTGCCGGCGCTCAGCCCCACGTAGTTGTCGAACTCGACGGGCAGCCGCACCACCCGCCGCGCGAGGCCGTCGAAGTCGATGGAGATTGGCCCTTCGTCGCCGCCATCCTCCGACGCGTCGTCACCGCCGTCCTCGTCATCGGCGTCCTCGTCGTCCTCCTCCACCGTCACCTCGTCGCTCTCCGGCGGCAGGGGATGGGGCACGTCCTTCCGCAGGGCCAGCGCGTAGATGCCGGTCTCGCGGTCGACGAGGTAGTTCCACTCGAACGACCCGAGCTGGGGCGTGAACGAGCGGTCCGACAGGTAGTAGAGGAACTCGCCGCCGGGGTCCCAGGCAGGGTTCCACTCGTGGAACAGGTCGCTCGTCACCTGGCGCGACTCCCCGCCGGCCCGCTCCCAGACGTGGATCGAGCTGAAGCCGGTGTCGTCGGTGAGCGAGAACGCGAGGTAGCCGCCCCGCGGTGACCACACGTGGTCCTGGAGCTGCCCGTTCGCCGCGTCGGCGACCAGCGTCGTCTCCCGCGACTCGACGTCGAGGACGTAGAGCCGGCCGTCCTTGTCGCTGAACGCGAGGCGGTCCCCGTCGGGCGACCACGCGGGGGCGTAGCGCATCGCCTCGCCGCCGTCCGTCAACTGCTCGGGGGGACCGCTGCCGTCCTGGGGAACGACGTAGATCTCCTCCTCGCCGTCGCGGTCCGAGACGAACGCGATGCGGGAGCCGTCGGGCGACCAGCGCGCCCACTTGTCGTGGGCGTCCGAGCTCCGCGTGAGGTTTCGGGTCGGCCCGTTCTCGATGGGCGCCGTGAAGACGTCGCCGCGGGCCACGAACAGGGCGCGCTCGCCCTTGGGGCTCAGCTCGAAGTCCTCGATCTGCCCCGCCGCCGACACCCGCGCCGGCCGCGCCGACACCCCGTCGTCGGGCACGAAGATGGGGATCGGCCGCGACTCGCCGCTGTCGATGGTGAACAGGTGCAGCTCGCCGTTCATCTCGTAGACGATCTGGTTCGCGCCGTCGTCGCCGGGCCACCGCACGTCCCACTGCGTGCTGTCGGTGAGCTGCGTGGTCTGGCCGTTGCCGACGTCGAACCTGTACAAGTTCAGGGTGCCGTCGCGGTCGGACGTGAAGTAGATGGCGTCGCCGATCCACATCGGGTCGCGGTCGGCGCGGGGATGGTCGGTGACCCGCTCGACGTCGTGGGTCTCCCGGTCGAACATGTAGAGCTCCTGCGCCCACCCGCCCTCGTAGCGTTTCCACGTCCGGAAGTCGCGGAAGAGCGGCGAGTACACCACCCGCGTGCCGTCGGGGGACAGATCGCCGGCCCCCGACTCGGGCATCGGCAGCGGCACCGGGAGCCCCCCGTCGATCGAGGCGAGGAAGAGGCGGCTGTCCGAGAGGTCGGTGCTGTAGCGCAGCGACCGGAACAGCACCGACCCGCCGTCCGGGGTCCAGTCGTAGACCTGGTTGTCGTAGCCCCAGCGCGGGGCCAGCGGCCCGCGGGCCGGATACCACGTCAACTGCCGCGGCACGCCCCCCGACGCCGGCACCACGTAGACCTGCTCGTCGCCGTCGTACTGCCCCGTGAACGCTATCCACTGCCCGTCGGGCGAGAACCTCGGGAATATCTCCAGGCCCGGATGGGCGGTCACCCGGATGGCGGTGCCGCCTGTGGACGGCGCCGTCCACAGGTCGCCCGCGTAGACGAACACGACGCGGTCGCCGTGCACGTCGGGAAATCGCAACAGCCGGGTCTGGGCCTCGGCCGGCGCGGCCATCGCGACGAGCGTTCCCAATGCCGCCAGGTATCGAACTGTCCTCATGACGTTTTCTCCGGGCGTCCCGGCCAAGCCGCGCCGGACCGCCCATTGCTTCCCCGGTGGGCTCCCCCCACCGTTTCCGTCTACTCCGATCGTAACGACGCCAGCAGCGGCGACCGGACCGCGGCGGCGGTGGCGGCCAGGGACGAGGCGAGCCCGGCCGCGGCCACCGCGAGCAGCATCCCGCCCAGCCCGACGACCGGGAACTGGCCGCCCCGCTCGATCCACGCGGGGGCTATCGCCACCACCGCGCACACCGTCCCGATGGCGAGGCCGCCGAACAGGAGCAGCCCGTTCTCTACCAGCACCATCAGCGAGACGTGCCGCGTGTCGTAGCCGACGGCGCGCAGCAGGGCCAGCTCGCGGCGCCGCTCCAGCACGTTGCGCAGCAGCACCGCCCCCAGCCCCAGCGTCCCCAGCAGGAGGCCGAGGGCCCCGAGGGTCTGGAACGTGGCGAGGTACGTGTTGTTGACGCGGTGGAAGGCGGCGAGGCGCTCCGGCGTCGAGGTCACGTCGAACCCGTAGTCGGAGAGCCGGTCCTCGAGGGCCGCGGTCGCCTCCGCGGTCCGGTCGGCCGGCGCGTCGACGAGGAAGAACCGGTACCCGTCGTGCTCGGGGAACAGGCGCAGGAACGCCGCTTCGCCGACGATCAGCTCGCGCTGGAAGATGCTGTCGGAGAGGGCCGCGACGATGCGCAGCCGCACCGGATTGTCGCTCTCCCGGTTGAGCACGAAGTCGTCGCCCACCGACAGGTGCAGCGCGTAGGCCAGCGACGTCGCGTCGGCGATGGCGGGGACCGCCCCGTCGTCGAAGACGCGGTCGAGGAGCAGCCACGGGTTGGCGGCCTCCTCGTCGGTCTCGGCCAGCGTCGCCCCGAACCGGAAACGCCCCTCCGGCAGGAACGCCGCCTCGGGCGCGAGCACGCGCGGGTCCTTCGCCTGGTAGAGGTTGAGGCAGCTCGCGTCCTCCCCCGGCCGCAGGCGGAACCGCGCGTAGGACACGTCGGCGAAGATCTCGTCGTCGAACGACGACACGCCCAGCTCTTCCCGTTCGGCCTCCGAGCCCAGGTCGCGCACGATGGGCAGCAGCGACTCGGCCAGCAGCGGGTAGCCGCCGGTCCCCGACGACCGGTCGCCGGCGTCTCCCCCGCCCTCCAGGTGGAAGGCGTCGACGGCCACGATGATGAACGAGGCGAACGCGATGAGGGTGATGCACAGGACCGACCGGCCGGGCCGGGCCGTGGTGTTTCGGAGCCCCACCCGGGAGACCGTCCACGTCGACGGCGCCGCCACGCCGGCCGGCGCCTGACGGCCCAGCCACGACCACGACAGGGTGAGCAGCGACGCCAGCAGCAGCATGCCCGCCCCGAAGAAGCCGGCGGTGTCGCCGACGACGCCGGCCAGGGTCAGGGCGAGCGCCGCCGCCCCGAGCAGCCCGAGAGCGGCGGGGGCGTGGCGCGCGACGGCGGCGGCGCGAGACGGCGCCTCTTCCTCACCGCCGTCGCCGCGCGAAGCGACGGCTCCGGATGAAGGCAGCACGCCGTGGATGAGGGCGCGCGGCGTCGCCCGGGCGACCATGCGCAGGCTCCACGCGATGGACACGACCGCCGCCGCGATCCCGCCGCCGATGCCCGCGGCGAGGGCGAGGGGCGAGACGTGCAGCACGAGCAGGGTGGTGCCCACCGCGTCGACCCACCACGTGCGCAGGCCCCACATGATCAGCTCGGCGTAGCCCACCGCGCCGGCCGCGCCCACGAGGCCCCCGGCGAGGGAGAGGGCCCCCGCCTCGGCCCAGAACAGCCGCCGCACGCTCCGTTCGTCGAAGCCGAGGGCCCGCAGGGCGCCGATCTCGCGCAGGCGCTGCTC
Source organism: Vicinamibacterales bacterium (assembly GCA_965207675.1). Classification (GTDB taxonomy): domain Bacteria; phylum Acidobacteriota; class Vicinamibacteria; order Vicinamibacterales; family UBA8438; genus JAJEEA01. The sequence continues at coordinate 7,624 of CBDBMY010000002.1, read as the reverse complement.
GACCCCGAGCCGGAAGAAGAGGCTCGCCAGCAGCAGGGCCGACACCACGAGGAAAAAGCTGAAGTAGGTGAAGTACTCGCCGAAGTCCGTCACCCCGGCCGACGCCTCGAGGGCGAGATCGCGGGCCGGGTAGACGACGAACCCGGCCGCGAGGGGGTCGAGCCGGGGCCGCAGCGCGTCGCGGAACGCCGCTGCCGCGAGGTCCGAGACACCGTCCGGGGGGACGACCCGCAGCGAGGTCACCCGTCCCCACCGCGACCCCCACAGACGCTGGCCGTCCTCGAGGGCGATGAAGCCCTTCGACGCGGTCCGGTACTGGTCCCAGTAGTCCTCGTCCTTCGGGCGGACGAGGCCGAGGTCGATGGGGAACGGCGGGTCCCAGTCGGACAGGTCGGTGGCCTCGGTGATGCCGGGGTACTCGGGCGCGAGGTCCCGGTCGGCGGCCAGCCCCTCCATCGGCACCACCCCGGCCACCCGGAAATCAGTGGTCTCGGTGACCAGCGCGCCCGCCTCCTGCCACAGGTAGTACTGCAGCGTCACCGTATCGCCGGGCGCCGCCTCGAGGTCGTCGGCGGTCCACGTGTTCAGCCAGATCGGCGGTGCTACGGAGGACGCTTCACCCTCGACGGCGGGGTCGGTCGGCGGCCCCGCGGCGGACAGCGCGACTCGTCCGCGAGCCGGGTCGGCGCCACCGCCCGGGTCGGGGCCGAGTGGGGTCCCCGCCACGGGCGCCGCGTCTCCGGGCGGCGCAACGCTCAGCGACGCCGGATCCAGCGCGGTCACCAGCGAGTACGGCGTGACCCGCTCGCCCCGCCGGATCTCGTTGGCCAGATAGGTCAGGACGGGCTGCTCGCCCATCTCCCCCGCCGCGGCCGCGGCCCGCACGGCGGCGACGACCTCGTCGTTCAGCAGCCCCGCCGTCGACTCCACCGCCAGGGCGCCCGGCCCCGGAAGCGCGCGCACCCGCAGGCCGAGGTCCGTGAGCCGCGTGGTGGCCCGCAGCCCCGCCTCGATGCGGGCCACCGCCGGCGCGCCCGCCCCGACCCCGGCGAGGAGCAGGGTGTTGGCCTCGCGGCCCAGCTCGAGGTCGCGCTGCATGCGCTCGAGATTGACGAAGACGGCGCGCGAGAACCCCTGCTGGGGCCGGAACGAGAACTCTCCCAGGTCGGCCGGGGCGAGCACCTCGCGGATGCGCAGCCGCATCGTGCTCCCCAGGTCGTCGCGCCGCCCGTGCAAGGAGCTCACGGGGATGGCCGACGGCTTCTGCATCCGGACGAGCAGGGTGTCCTCGGCCGCCGCCCCGAGCTCGCGGGCGAGGCCGCCGCTCACCAGCACCTCGCCCGGCCCGGGCCCGCTCCCGCCGGCGGCGTCGTCACCGTCGAGCGCCGCGTCAGGCCCGCTGCCTGGCCCGCGTTCAGCCCTGTTGAAAGCCCAGAACCGGTCGTCCACCCCGTAGACCTGGATGCCGCCGGCGCGGCTGCCGCTCTCCTGGTGGGTGGCGAAGCCTTCGAGCGCAATCATGGGCGCCGCCGTCGGCGCCGACGTCGCCGCCGCATCGGCTCCCGCGCGGCCGAGCGCATCGGAGCCCGGCAGCTCGTCGGCGAGGGCCTCGCGGAAGAACGCCCCCGCCGTCACCACGTGGTCGACGTTCCCCAGCCGCTGCAGGGCGAGGTCGCGCAGGCTGGCCCGAACCGACGTCCCCACGAGGAACGCCCCCGCGAGCACCGACACCGCCACCCCCACGCCGGCGACCACGGCGAGGTTGATCCGCCAGAAGTGGGTCAGGCTCCGGAGCAGGAGGGTGATGGAAGTCATGGTCCCTCGCTTCCCGTCGTCGCGTCGCCGTCCGCGCGCTTCAGCCCCAGGCCCTCGAGCCGGTAGCGGATGGGACATCGCGCCGCGAGCTCGACGTTGTGGGTCACCACCACCAGCACCGTCTCCTGCCGCCCGTGCAGGTCGAACAGCATGTCGGCCACGACCTCGCCGGCCGCGCGGTCGAGGTTGCCGGTGGGCTCGTCGCACAGAAGCAGGGGCGGCCGGCGGATGAGGGCGCGGGCGAGGGCGACGCGCTGCCGCTCGCCGCCGGAGAGCTCCGCCGGACGGTGGTCGAGCCGGTCGGCGAGGCCGGCCCGATCGAGTAGCTCGCGGGCGCGGTCCGGCGCCCCGTCCATGCCCTCCCCCACCAGGGTCGGGACCAGCACGTTCTCGAGCACCGTGCACTGCGGCAGCAGCAGGTGGTCCTGGAAGACGAAGCCGACCCGGCGGTTGCGGAAGGCCGCGAGCTCGGCCGCCGCGAGGGTGAAGGGGTCGACGCCGTCCAGGGTGACGGCGCCCGCGGTGGGCGGCTCGAGGGCACCCAGGATGTAGAGCAGGGTGCTCTTCCCGCTGCCCGACGGCCCCACGATGGAGGCGGCCTCGCCGGGTCTCAGCGTGAAATCGACCCCGGAGAGGATGTCGAGGACGCCCCGCGGCGTCGGATACGACTTCGCGAGGCCGGTGACTTCGAGCACTGGAACCTCCAGGGCCGGACCGGCCAGCGCCCGGCCAACCGGCCTACGACGCCTGCTGGAACGCCCGGGGACGGAACAGGAAGTCCACGATGTTCCCCTCGTGCGGCTGCAGCCAGTTGAGCCGGGTCGTGGGCACCGGGCCGAGGTTGAGCCGGTCGATGTTGCGGGCGTCGAGCAGGGCCCGCGAGAAGGCCGGGTCCTCGGTCAGGCCGGTCGCCACGAGGGTCGTCCCTATCGCCCGGATCATCTTGTCCTGCGGGCACTCGACGACGGTGACGAAGGGATACATGTACTCCTTCTTGGCCATCGCAGCGTCGGGCGAGCCGCAGTGCACGACGGTGGGGCGCAGGTAGTCGCAGCGCTCCATCGAGACGAGGCGCCCGCCGTCCTGGTGCCGCGCCGACACCTCCACGACCCCGTCCTCCTTCAGGGCGTTGTCGATGTCGGCGGAGATCGCCGGCGCCTGTCCCGGCACCGTGAACGCGGCGAGCTCCGCCTTGGGGTCGTCGGGAGGCAGGGGGCCGATGGGGCCGATGCGCTCGGCCACCGCCTCGGCGATCTCGCGGGTGTGGCGCGACGCCCAGATGCCCGAGCAGTTGATGCAGCCGCGGCCGCTGTTGATGGCCACGCTCTCGACCATCAGGTCGAGATGCCGCTCCCAGTCGTCGACCACGTCGTCGCCGATGAGGATCTTGCTGAAGCCCGGCCCGTGCACCTGCACGCCGGGGTTGGCCGCGTACTGCTCGACGGTTGCCGTGCCCCCGAAGATGAGGCTCCGCGGCGAGTTGTTCAGCACCGCCGCGCCGACCTCGCCGAGGCCCGGGTACAGGGCGATGGCCTCGCGCGGCACCCCCGCCTGGAAGAACGCCTGGGCCATCCGCCACGGGGTCCACGGCTCCTGCGGCCCCGGCTTCAGCACCAGCCCGATCTGCAGGGGGATGATCGGCAGCCACAGGCTGTGCACCCCGGGCGAGTTCGACGGCAGCACCATGCCGAGCACCGGCGTCGTCGCCTGGTAGCTGCGCATCACGCCGTCCTCCTCACCGAAGCCGCGGGTGAGGATGTCGTAGTCGAGGCGCCGGGTCAGCGACCGCAGGACGTCGTCGAGGTGGGTCAGCACGTACTCGAGCTTGCCCATGTTCATCCGGCACAGGTGCTCGGGCAGCCCCGTCGTGGCCGACTGCTGGCGCACGAAGTCGTCGGGGGTCTGCACCCCGTCGCCGAGCGGCAGGTCCGCCGACTTGAAGAGCTCGCCGCCCTTCTTGACCATCGCCAGCAGCTCGGCGCACGGGATCTCCCGCAGCGCCTGGCGCGCGCGGTTCGCCCCCTTGCGCAGGTCCCGGGCCACGATGCCGGGGTTGGCCTGGCTGACCTCGGCCACCGGCTCGCCGGTCAGGAAGTGCTCGACCTTGGCGACCTCGAGGCTCTTGTACTCCTGTCCCCAACGCAGAATCGGAAAGTGGATCACGCTGGCCCGCCAATCTCCGCCTCGCGGCTGCACCGCCGCCTTGCGGTACCGCCGCCCAACCAACCATCCAGGAGCCGCGCCGCTCCACGACGCAGACGCCTAGTACACTCCCACCGTAGTCGCCGACGCCAACCGGCTGAACGGGCGCACCCCGCTCACGCCGTCCCACGGATACTGCTCGCACGGCGGCTCGCGCTCGCCCTCGTCGCGCTCCTGGAAGCGCGGCACGAAGAACTCCCTGGTCAGCGTGGTCAGCATCACCCGGCCGGTCTCGCCGTAGCCGACCACGCGGTCCGCGTCGTCGGGGTCCACGACCTGCAGGACGGCCCGCGGCTGCGGCGCGTAGTAGGTGATCTTGTAGCCGTTCTCGGGGCCGCTCGGGGGGCTGCCCGCGAGACCCATGAGCGTGTTGCCGTAGGTCGGCGTCATGTAGATGCCGTCGAGGAGCTCCTCGTGGGCGAAGCGGTTCCACTGCGGCGTGAACTCGGTGCCGCCGGCGAAGATGCCGGTGATGCCGGTGTCCTTCAGGCACGACCCGTCCGCCTCGAGCCGGTTGGCGAGGGCCTCGAGCAGCTTGGGGGTGGAGAACAGGCACTTGATGTCGTGCCCGGCCGACAGCACCGTGATCGCCTGGTCGATGACGTGGTCCTGGTAGGCCTTGAGGTGCTCCATCCAGCCCTTCTTGATGAGCTTGATGACCCACCGCGGATCGAGGTCCACGCAGAAGCAGATGCCCCCCCGGTGCTGGGCGAGGTGCTCGACCGCGAGCCGCAGGCGCCGCGGGCCGCTCGGCCCCAGCATGAGCCAGTTGCTGCCCTTCGGGAAATGTTCGTCGGGCAGGGTCTCGGAGAAGAGCTCGTAGTCGATGCGGAAGTCCTCCTGGGCGACCCGGCTCTTGGGGATGCCGGTGGTGCCGCCGGTCTCGAACACGAACGTCGGCCGGTCGGCGTAGGCCCGGGGCACCCAGCGGCGGACGGGCCCGCCCCGGAGCTTCTCGTCCTCGAAGTGGGGGAACTTCGCGAGGTCGTCGAACCCGTGGACCTCGCGGCGCGGGTCCCACCCCGCGTCGCGCGCCCAGTCGAGCCAGAACGGGCACCCGGTGTCGGGATCGAAGTGCCACTCGACGATCTCGCGCACCCAGGCGTCGAGCGCCGTCCTCGCCTGGGCGGCCCTGGTCTCAGCGGTGCTGCTCTCCGTAGTCATCAACCCGTGATCCTACACTAGAGGAGTCTGCGCCGTAGAACGGTGCGGACTCCTGGGGTGCACGACACGATTGTTGGATGACCGCCCTCAGCCCGCACAAGCCAGTCGAGCCTGCAGTTTTCGGTGTGGTGCTCGGCGCCGTCCAACTTTCTTGTCGTGCACCCGGACTCCTGACCGGGTGGCCGGCCACCCGGCCGACCGCGAACGGGGAGCGTGAACGAATGGGACGTCTCGAACGGATCTGGATCAAGCGGTTCCACCGCGGCCCGATGGACCCGTCGGGCGTCGCCGAGCTCCGGCGCGGCGCCGGCATCGTCGACAACGCCAATCAGGGAGGCTGGCGCCAGGTCACCATCATCGCCGCTGCCGACTGGGACCGCGTCGTCGAGGCGCTCGGGATGGCGGTCGACCCCGGGGAGAGGCGCGCCAACCTCCTCGTCAGCGGCGTCGCCCTCGCCCGCACCCGCGACCGCGTCCTCCGGGTGGGCGGCTGCCGGTTGCGGGTGCGCGGCGAGACCCGCCCGTGCGAGCGGATGGACGAGGCCGAGCCGGGGCTGCGCGCCGCCCTCGACCCCGAGTGGCGAGGGGGCGTGTTCGCGGAGGTGCTCGACGACGGCCGCATCAGCGTCGGCGACCCCGTCGCGTGGTCGGACCCGGCGCCGCCTGGCAGGGACCGCGCTCAGACCGACTCGAGCTGATCCGCCTTGGCCGCGAAGACGAAGTCGCTCTCCGTCAGGCCGTCGATCTTGTGCGTCCAGATGGTGACGGTGGCGCGGCCCCAGGCGAGCAGGATGTCGGGGTGGTGACCCTGCTCCTCGGCCATCTCGCCGACCCGCACCGTGAAGTCGAGGGCGTGGCGGAAGTCCTCGAAGCGGTAGGTCTTCTCGAGGTGATGCCCCTCGACCACCTCCCAGCCGCCGCCCAGTTGCCGCTGGTACCCCGCCAGCTCCTCGCCGGCGAGGGGCGGCACTCCGCCCCGGCACGGCACGCACTGCTTCGACGCGAGATCGCTCATCGTCTTCCTCCGATGCCGGTCATGCCGGCACAGGCACTATCATAGTGGGTTGGACTGCCGCTCGCGACTCCCAGGAGGCTCACCGATGCCCGACCAGAAGCAGAACTTCGACAACCACGTCCGTTTCGTGCCCGTCTACCACTACGTCGCCGGCCCGATCCTGCTCGTGAACCTCGTCTGGGCGGTCTGGAGCCTCCGCGCCCCGTCGTTCCCCGCCCTGCTGGACGTGCTGGTGGCCGTCGCCCTGATCATCGTCTTCCTGTACGCGAGGGGCTTCGCCCTCAAGGCGCAGGACCGCGTGATCCGCCTCGAGATGCGCCTGCGGATGCGCGAGCTGCTGCCCGAGGACCTGCAGGGGCGGATCGACGAGTTCACGCCGACCCAGATGGTGGGCCTGCGGTTCGCCGGCGACGCCGAGCTGCCCGACCTCGCCCGCAAGGTGCTCGACGAGAACATCACCGCGGCGACCCCCATCAAGAAGCTCGTCACCGACTGGCAGGGGGACTACTACCGCGTCTAGCAGCCCGTGGCGAAGTCCCGCTGCATTCGAGCGGCGTTCCATCCGCCCGACTGCGTTGCTCCTCGGTCCGGCCGCGCCTTGTCAGGCGGGCGTTTCGGCCTTTGCGGGCGCCCTCCGGGCGCGTTGCAACCCGGGATTCTCACCGCCCGCTGCGCGGCGGTCGCGTGTCGCTCCGGGACCGGCCGCGCGCCCGAGGTTCGCGAGACGCCCGTGCGACGGGCGGGACGGGGCGGGCGATGGAACAAGCGGCGCGGCGCCATCGTCCATGACGGCGGAGCGACGGGGTCGGAGTCGCTGCGGGACAGGCGCGCCGGCCGAGCGATGGAATAAACGGCGCGGCCCCGTCGTCTACTACTATTGATGTCGGTGCGCTCCGCCCCCGATTCCGGCGGCGGGCGTTTTGCGCTTGGCTACGGAGCCCGAGTCGAGCCCGCCACGCCCATGCGTCGGCACGGCGCGGTTCGCATTCGCATCCACGGCTCCGGGCCGGGATCACGGAAAGGGAAGAGCAGTCATGAAGGGCGGGATCGCCTGGTTCGCTCGCAATCCGGTCGCCGCGAACCTGATGATGATCTTCATCATCATGAGCGGCCTGATCGCCACCCGGGCGGTCAAGGAAGAGATCTTCCCCGAGATCGAGCTCGACCGGGTCAGCATCAACGTCCCCTACCTCGGCGCGGCGCCCGAGGAGGTCGAGTCGGGGGTCATCCTCCGCATCGAAGAGGCCATCCAGGGCATCGACGGCATCAAGGAGATCCAGTCGACCGCGTCCGAGGGCAGCGCCTCGGTCATGGTCGAGCTCGAGCTCGGCGCCGACGCCCGAAGGGTCGTCGACGAGATCAAGAACCAGGTCGACGCCATCACCACCTTCCCCATCGAGACGGAAGAGCCCATCATCCGCGAGCTCA
>CBDBMY010000001.1:0-33069 GCA_965207675.1 Vicinamibacterales bacterium | reverse complement strand
AGGTTGCGCACCTCGCTGAACGGCCCGATGACGATGAGGTCGCCTTCCGTCACCCCGGTGAGCGCCTCGAAGTAGCGCTCGCCGGCGATGCCGGTGTCGACGGGGACGAATACCGCTCGGCCCTGGCGGGCCACGAACACGCCCTCGAGCTCCTCCTCGGTCTCTCCCGCCCCGAGGTCCGCCGCCTCGGCGGCGGAGACGACGCTCCGGCCCCGCGGCCCCGTGTCCGCGGGCACCACGTTTCCGTCCGCGTCCAGCACCACCTCGCGCACGGTGGACGCCTGAATCGGGATTGCCAGCGAGTCGGGCCGGATGGCGGTGGTGATGTCGGCGGTGCACGTGAAGCCCGGGCGCACGCCGGGGATCGCCTCGTCGAGGGTCACGACGACCTTGAACGTCGTCGCCTGGCTGCCGGCGCCGCCGGCAGCGGCCCCGGCCCCGACGGGATTGATGGGGCTGTTGCCGATCTCGGTCACGACGCCGGAGAACTCGTCGTCGGGGAAACGCGTCGATGGTGACCGTCGCGAGCTGCCCGAGCTCGACGCTGGGGATGTCGGTCTCGTCGACCTCCACCTCGGCCTCTATGACCGAGAGGTCGGCGATGGTGGCCAGCACCGTGCCCTGGTTGTTCATGGTGCCGACGACGACGGTCTCGCCCTCCTCGATGTTGCGCCGGGTGACGACGCCGGAGATGGGAGAGGTAATCGTCACCTTGGTCAGCTCGTAGCGCGCGCTCTCGAGGTTGGCCTCCTCCTGGCGGATGCGCTGGGCCTGGGTGGCGACCTCCACCTCCCGCGCCTGAAGCTCGGTCTCCCGCAGGGCGACGTCGTTCAGCGCCTGCTCGTAGGCCTCGCGCGAGACCAGCCGCAGCTCCCACAGGTGCTCCTGTCGCTCCAGGTTGTCCCTCGCCAGCTCCAGGTTGACCCGCGCCGTCTCCACCGTGACCTCCGCCTGCCGCTGGGCCGAGCGCGATGCCTGCAGCGCCGCCTCGCCCCGGTCGACGGCCGCGCGCAGCGTCTCGGGGTCGATCTCGAGGAGGAAGTCGCCGACGGCGACGCGCTGACCCTCGTCGAACTCGAGCCGGGTCACCTGGCCCATGGTGTTGGCGCTGATGTCGACGGTGAGCTGGGGCACGATGGTGCCCGGCGCGGACACGATGGCCTCGAGGTAGCGGCGCTCGACCGCCTCGACCTCCACCTCGGGACCGGTCGCGCGCTCGAACGTCAGGTTGACGTAGACGACCGCGGCCCCGAGGACCACGATCGCCGCGATGAGAATGGCCTTTCGGGAAGCGGTCAACGGATCACCCTCCCAGGCGAGACAGGAAGAAGCCGCCTGCGATCGCGATTACCGCGTACAGGCTGTAGAACGTGGTGGCGATGGGGCCCGTGCGCCGCTTGAAGAGAACCCCGGTGCCGACCGCGAGCAGAAACAGCTGCCACACGGTGAAGAGCTCGACGAGCCCCAGCGTCCGCTGGGCGAAAGTGCCTTCCTCGAGCATCGGCAGCAGCGCGGACACCGTCGTGGGAACGCTCATGGCGCCGCGCATGTAGTTGAGGGGCACCGTGAACAGCTGCTGGACGATGCTGACGGCCCCGGCGTGAGTGACGACCGCGTACATCGCCTTGAAGGGCGCGTGCGCACCGAGGATCACGTAGCAGGTGGTCCACACGAGCCCGGCGATGATGAACGTGAAGATCGGGAAGGAGACGATGGGTCCGATAGCGCTGAAATACCCCGCGTTCTCGAGGTTGCGTTCCATCTCGGCATACGTCTCGTCCGTGACGGTCATGCCGAACGCCTCCATGCCGTCGATCTGCTGCTCCAGGAGCATCTGCTGGCCCAGCTCGGTGTTGTACAGCCAACCGGCGGCGACGGCGGCGCAGAGACACGTGGCCGCGAGGGCCCCGAACGGCCGGGGCCGGTCCACGATCGCGGCGAACGTGGACCGCGGCGACAGGAGCACCCCGACCAGGCGTGCCGCGAGGTTCGGGGAGGCTCCTCCGTCCTCAGGTCGCGCCGCGTCGATCTCTTCGGTCATGGCTCGAATCGTGGGCGAGAGGCCCGTTCGGGCGCCGACGGTAACCTGCTATCTTACCACCGGCCGTCTCTCGCGTGCTCCCGTCGACCGGTTCGGTCCGGGGCGAGCCTTGGGCCGTCCATCGTCGACCTCGGCTCCGCCGGGCGCCCGACCAACCCTCCAGGGAGTCGGCGCCTCCTCCGGAGGCGGCGCCGATCCACTGTGCAGACCGGCCCGCCAATCGCCGCCGCCTGGCGCAACCAATCCTCCAGGAGTGCTGGCTCGGGTCCGGCTCCGGCTCCTCGTCGCGCCGACCCGTCGTACCGTATACGCCCCGCACCGGCCAAATGTTCAATCCCGCCGAGGCCTCCCGCGCCGCTTCCGTGCGGCGCCCGTCCTTGACAGCCTGCGGCCGCTTGCACTACGGTCGAACACTGCGCTTCGAACGTTCCGTCGGATTCCCGTCGGCGCCTCCGGTCACCCCGACTCCTCCCCGGCAGAGCCACGTGATCGAACTCGTCCCCAAGGAGCTCTTCTTCACCAAGGGTGTCGGCAAGCACCGCGAGAAGCTGACCTCGTTCGAGCTGGCGCTGCGGTCCGCCGACATCGCGGCCTGCAATCTCGTCCGGGTGTCCAGCATCTTCCCCCCGGGCTGCCGCATCCTGCCGAGGGCCACCGGGGTCCGGAAGCTCAAGCCCGGCCAGATCGCGTTCGCGGTCATCTCGGAGGCCGCGACCCGCGAGCCCCACCGGCTCGTTGCGGCGTCGATCGGGGTCGCGATTCCCCGCGACCGCCGGCTGTTCGGCTACCTGTCCGAGCATCACAGCTTCGGCGAGAACGAGGAGACGGCCGGCGACTACGCCGAGGAGCTGGCGGCGGAGATGCTCGCCACCACCCTCGGCCTCGAGTTCGACCCCGACAAGAGCTGGGACGAGAAGAAGGAGGTCTACCGGCTCTCGAACAAGATCGTCCGGACCCAGGCCGTCACCCAGACCGCGGTGGGTGACAAGCAGGGGCTCTGGACGACCGTGGTCGCGGGCGCCGTGATCGTCGGTTGACGCCGGGCCGCGGAGAGCCGCTCGGCCGCCCTGCCCCGCCCGGCGCCCCTGCCCCGCCTGGCGCTTCCCGTTTCCGATTGCCCCTCGCGTCTTCCCGCCTTCCCCTCCGCGCGCTCATCCGGCCGCGGCGGGCCGGCCCGCGTCGGTCCGGCCCGCCCGGCGCTTCCCCTTCCGATTGCCCTCGCGTCTTCCCGCCTTCCGCCTCCGCACGCTCGCTCGGCCCGTGGCGGCCCCTGTCCGGGTCGGTCCGCCGCGCGCTCGACTCCGCGGCGGATGGTGACGATTCGTGTCAGTTTCGATGGCCTTCCGTGCCGGAGTATTGACATATTGTGTCAGTTCTGTAGGATGGTTGTCGGTCGGCTGACCGACCCCACTGCGCGGTTGCGACGATCATGGCTGCTCGCATCGGTGAACTGCTCCTCGAGGCCGGGGGCGTGACGCAGGCCGGCATCGACGAGGCGCTGGCGCGTCAGACGGCGGTCGGCGGCAGGCTGGGCTCTCACCTCGTGGGGCTCGGTCTCGCGCGCGACGCCGACGTCGCGGCGTCGCTGAGCCGGCAGTTCGGCGTGCCGTTCATCGAGCTCGGCCGTTTCGAGGTCGATCCCGCCGAGATCGCGGCCCTCCCGGCGGCGACCGCCCGGAAGTACGAGTCTATCCCGCTGAGCCGATCCGGGGCCGCGCTCGCGGTCGCGATGTCCGATCCGGCCAACGTTCTCGCCATCGACGACATCGAGTTCATGACCGGGTGCCGCGTGGAGCCGGTGGTGGCGACCCAGGCCGCCGTCGCAGCGGCGGTCGAGCGCTACTACGGCGGGGGGACGAAGCGGGGGGGCGCGCCGGATCTCGGGGAGGCCCGGCTCGCCCTCGCCGCGAAGGCCCTCGACGAGAATGCCGGCATCGGCAGCGGCCTCGAGGTCGTCGAGGAGGCGGAAGAGGTCGACGTCACCGCGCCGGAAACGCAGAGCGGCGAGGCGCCGGTCGTCCGGCTCGTCAACGCGGTGCTCGCGTCGGCGATTCAGAAGGGGGCGAGCGACGTCCACTTCGAGCCGTTCGAGAAGCAGTACCGCATCCGGTTCCGCATCGACGGCGTTCTCTACGAGGTCATGGAGCCTCCGCGGCAGTACCGCGACACCATCACCTCCCGCCTCAAGGTGATGGCGAAGCTCGACATCGCCGAGAGGCGGCTTCCCCAGGACGGCCGCATCAAGTTGAGGCTGAACGCGGACGGAGCGGCCCGGGAGATCGACTTCCGCGTGTCCTGCCTGCCGACCCTGCACGGCGAGAAGATCGTGCTGAGGCTGCTCGACCGCGGCAAGCTGATGCTCGACATGACGCGGCTCGGCCTGGAGGACGAATCGCTGAAGCGGCTCGAAGACGCGATTCGCCGGCCCTGGGGGCTCGTGCTCGTGACGGGGCCGACCGGCAGCGGCAAGACGAGCACGCTCTACTCGGCCATCTCCCGGCTCAACACGCCGGCCGCCAACATCATGACGGCCGAGGACCCGGTCGAGTTCAACCTCGCCGGGGTCAACCAGGTGCAGACGCGCGAGAGCACGGGCCTCACCTTCGCGGTCGCGTTGCGTTCGTTCCTGCGCCAGGACCCGAACGTGATCCTGGTCGGCGAGATACGCGATCTCGAGACCGCCGAGATCGCGATCAAGGCGGCCATGACCGGTCACCTCGTGCTCTCGACCCTGCACACCAACGACGCCGCCGGCACGATTCACCGGCTCGTGAACATGGGAATCGAGCCGTTCCTGGTCGCCGGCGCGGTCAGCCTGGTCTGCGCGCAGCGGCTGGTGCGGCGCATCTGCGCCGCATGCGCCGAGGACCTCCCCACCCCGCCCCCGGCGCTCGAAGCCATCGGGTACGGGCCGGACGAGGCCGCCCGGGTCGTGCCGCGAAAGGGAGCGGGGTGCGAGCGCTGCCACGGCCGCGGGTACCGGGGGCGCATCGGGCTCTACGAGGTGATGGCGGTGACGGACCGGTTCGGCGAGATGGTCCGCGCGGGCGCTTCGACGGCCGAGCTCAGGCGCCACGCCATCGAGGACGGCATGGTCACGCTGCGCGCCAGCGGGCTGCGGAAGATAGCGGCGGGGCTCACCAGCGTCGAAGAGGTGCTGAAGGAGACGTGATCGGGCGTCGGCGAACCGCGGGCCGGCCGGGACGGCCCTCGCGACGTCGGCGGGCGGAGAGCGGACAGGACGACGAGGCGATGCCGACACTGGAGGACCTGCTGAGATCGACGGCCGAGCTCGACGGCTCGGATCTGCACGTGAGCGCCGGCTCTCCGCCGCAGGTCCGCGTCCACGGCGAGCTCAGGGCGCTCGACCTGCCGCGGCTCGGCGCCGACGACACCCGGGAGCTCGCGTACAGCGCGTTGAGCGACGGCCAGCGGAGGCGGTTCGAGGATACGCGCGAGCTCGACTGCGCCTTCGGGGTCCACGGGGTCGGTCGGTTCCGCTGCAACGTCTTCAGGCAGTCCGGCGCCGTCGCGGCGGTCTACCGGCGGGTGCCGGAGAAGATACGGGGCCTCGGCGAGCTGGGGCTGCCGCCCGTGCTCGAACGCTGGGCCGAGCGCCCCCGCGGCCTCGTGCTGGTGACGGGACCGACGGGGTCGGGGAAGAGCGCGACGCTGGCGGCCCTCGTCGATCGCATCAACACCGAGCGCCACGCGCACATCCTGACCATCGAGGATCCGATAGAGTACGTGCACGCACACAAGCGCTCGCTCGTCAATCAGCGCGAGCTCCACCGCGACACCGCCAGCTTCTCGTCGGCCCTGCGGGCCGCCCTCCGCGAGGACCCCGACGTCGTCCTCATCGGCGAGCTTCGGGACTTCGAGACCATCGAAGCGGCCTTCCGCATCGCGGAGACCGGCCACCTGACCCTCGCCACCGCCCACACCAACTCCGCCTACCAGACCATCAACCGGCTCGTCGACGCCTTTCCCGACAGCCGGCAGGACCAGGCGCGGGGCCAGCTCGCGCTCCTGCTCGAAGGCGTGGTGTGTCAGGCGCTGCTGCCCGCGGCGGACGGCCGGGGGCGCGTGGCCGCGGCCGAGGTGCTGAGCCCGACTCCCGCGGTCCGCAACCTGATTCGCGAGAACAAGGTGCACCAGCTGTACTCCTCAATGCAGGCGGGGCAGGGGCGGCACGGCATGCAGACGATGAACCAGTCGCTGGCGTCTCTGGCGGGACGGGGGCTCATCTCCGTGGAGACGGCGTTGGCCGCGTCGTCGATGCCGGACGAGCTGCGGACGCTCTTCTCGCGGGCCGGGACGAGGAGCCCACGGCCGATGCATCGTCCGGGTCGGGGAGCGGCCGGGTGACGCCGACCTTCCGCTACCGGGGACGCAGGGGAGACGGCCGCGCCGTCAGGGGAGAGCGCGCCGCCCCCACGCGCGAGGCGGCGTTGGCCGCCCTGCGCACCGAAGGCGTCCACGTCACCGGGATCGAGCCGAAGCGGGGCGGCCCGAGGCGGAGCGCGACGTCGCACCGGGGAGGGTCGGTGCCGGCCCGCCACTTGGCCGTCTTCACGCGCCAGCTCTCGGTGATGCTCGACGCCGGCATGCCGCTCGTGGAGTGCCTCGACACGCTGGGGCGGCAGCAGGCCCACCGGCCCTTTCGCGACGCGATACTCCGGACCCGGAGCGCCGTCGAGGGAGGTTCGAGCCTCGCCGACGGGATGAGGGCGCAACCGCACGCATTCGACCCCCTCTACACGAACATGGTCGCGGCGGGCGAGGCGGGCGGCATCCTCGACACCATTCTGGGTCGTCTGGCGACGCACGTCGAGAAGGGCGTCAAGCTGAGGGCGCAGGTCAAGTCGGCCCTGACCTATCCGATCGCGGTCGTCACGATCGCCGCCGTCCTCGTCGGGGTCATCCTGTGGAAGGTGATTCCGACCTTCGACGAGCTCTTCGCGGGGCTGGGGGCCTCGTTGCCGCTGCCGACGCGGGTGGTCATCGCGTCGAGCGACGCGCTCGTGTCGTACTCGCCCCTGTTCTTCCTCGCGGCGGCCGTCCTGGCCCTCGCGTTCCGCTGGTACCGGGCCACTCCGCGGGGAGCGCGGGCCGTCGACGCCATGTTGCTCGGGCTTCCGGTGCTGGGGCTCCTCCTGCGCAGAGTGGCTGTCGCCCGCTTCTGCCGGACCCTGGCCACGCTGCTCGGCTCCGGGGTCCCCCTGCTCGCGGGGCTCGAGATGACCGCCAGGACCGCCGGCAACCTGGTCATCGAGGACGCCGTCCTCGTTTCCCGGGCGGCCATCGAGCGGGGCGAAACGGTAGCTGCGCCGTTGCGGCGGGCGGGGGTGTTCCCGCCGATGGTGATCCAGATGATCGGGGTGGGCGAGGCGAGCGGAGCGTTGGACGCCATGCTCGCCAAGGTCGCCGATTTCTGCGAGGAGGAGGTCGACGCGACGGTGGCCGGATTGCTGGCGCTCATGGAACCCGTCATGATCGCGCTGTTGGGGCTGGTGATCGGTGGCATCGTGATCGCCATGTACCTGCCGATCTTCGACCTGATCGGCCGCATGGCCGTGTAGTGGACTGTCCGGGAGCATGCCCTTGCCGCCGGGTTGCCGAGTCGCGTCCGGCCAGTGCACGAGACCGGCCTCGGGCATGGACGGCGCTTCTCCCGGACGTCCCCCGGGTGGAATGGCCGCGAGCCGGCCTTGTCGTGCGCCTGTCCAATCGTGCCCGGCTCGGGCACGAGGGCGGGTCCGGGGATGGGCGGCCCGGCTCGAAAACGCTCCACCGCGAGTCCGTGGACCGTGCGGTCAACCGGGGTTGCCGCCGGGCCATCGAGGGTGACATGCCCAGGCACGACCTGCACGACGCCGGGTCCCGGGAACCGCGGGGGGTGGACGACATCGTGGGCCACAGCCCGCAGTTGCGGAGCATCCGGGAACGAATCGCCAGGGTCGCGCCCACAGACGCCCCGGTCCTGGTGACCGGCGACGTCGGCGTTGGCAAGGAGCTGGTGGCGCGGGCGATTCACCGGGGTTCCGGGCGGGCCGCCCTTCCGTTCGTCGGGCTGAACGCCGACGCGCTGGCCGAGGCGGTTCGCGATCCGGACCGCGCCCTCGAGGGGCGTCCCGGGCCGGTCGCCGCCGCCGGACCCGGGACCCTCTTTCTGGCGGACGTCGGCAAGGCGGGTCCGGCGAGCCAGGCGGCGTTGCTGGCTCTCCTCAAGGAGCGCCGGTTCCGGCGCGCGGACGGCAGTGCCGGCGGTGAGTCCGGCCCGGCCGCCGCGGCGCGCATCGTCATGGCGACGACGCGCAACCTCGCCGCGATGGTCGCGGCCGGCGGGTTCCGGCGAGACCTCTTCTACTGCGTCAACGTCTTCACGATCCACGTGCCGCGGCTGGGCGCCCGGCGGCAGGACGTCGCGCCGTTGGCCCGCCACTTCGTCGAGCGGTTCGCCCGGGAGACGGGCCGGGACCTCCGGGGGCTGTCTCCGGCGGCCGAGCGGATTCTCGAGGCCCACGCATGGCCCGGAAACGTCGCCGAGCTCGAGAACGTCGTCGAGCGGGCCGCCGTTCTCGAGGCGTCGGACCGGGTGCAGCCCGAGAGCCTCGAGCTGGATGATGCGCCGGACCCGGAGCCCGGCCACGAATCGCCGCCGCCCGGCGGGACGGCCGGCGCCGGGCGACCATCCGGGGCCCCCGTGCAGCCGCTGCCGGAGTCGGGCTTCGTCCTCGAGAAGCATGTCCGCGACCTCGAGCGCGACTACATCGCGCGGGCCCTCGACCAGGCCGGCGGCGTCAAGGTAAGGGCCGCGGGGCTGCTGGGCATGACCTTTCGATCGTTCCGCTACTACGCGAAGAAGTACGATCTGGGGTGATGTCCCGACGTCATCGCCTCGTGGGCCGTCATGCCCCGTGGGGGTTATGCGAAGAAGTCCGATCCGGGGTGACGTTCCCACAGCGTCGCCACCGCGTGGAAACGGGAGTTGCGGTTTCCGGGAGCGCGGTCGGGTGCGCTCTCGAATACGGCGGCGTAGAATGAGTCCGTGGCCCGCTGTTCTCGCGAGTCGGCGGGCCGTCGGGCGCCCGTCCGGCCCGCGGAGCCGGCGTTCCCCGGATTCCCACGGCGGCCGCGGGATCGCCGCCGCGCGGGCTCGGTCGGATCGATGCTTGCAAGGTTGCTTCGACGAAGGTCGGGGTTCGGCGATGGACGCGGTCGGGGCCGAATGGATCCGTCGCGGGGCCCTGGAGGATTCTCGAGCCCGGACGGCGACTACGGCGGGTGGTCGGCCGCGGCGGCATCGCCGAGCCCGTCCGGCGACGAACGAAGGAGAAGCAACGAATGAAGGCCAGTGGCAGCGGCGGCTTCACCCTGATCGAACTGCTGATGGTGGTTGCCATCATCGGCATCATCACCGCCATCGCGGCGCCGGGATTGATGCGCGCCCGGATGTCCGCCAACGAGACCTCGGCCATCGGATCGCTGCGGGCCATCAACAGCGCCCAGGCGACGTTCGCGGCCAGCTGCGGCAGCGGCTTCTATGCGCCGAGCCTCGCCCTGCTGGCGACGCCGCCGACGGTCGGCGGGGGTGACGGCTTCATCGGGACGGATCTCGCCTCGGACCCGTCCATGAAGAGCAGCTATTCCGTGGAGCTGACGCCCGGTCCGCCGGCGGAGGGAGCGCCGCCGTCCTGCAACGGCATCGCCGCCGGCGGGGTGGTGTCGACCTACTTCGTCGGGGCGTCCCCGGCGTCGGGCGGCGGCGTGCGCTTCTTCGGGACGAATCAGGGGGGCACGATCTACCAGTCGACGGCGGCGGTGGTGGTCACCCAGAACGGCGCGCCGGCCGGGGCCGCGCCGATCCAGTAGCGGCGCGCGCGCCGCGGGACGGTTCCCGTCGACGGCGAGAGACCCGTTGCGGCGCGCCCGGCCGCCGGCGCCGCGCCCGACAACCGGAGTTGCACCATGAGTCCAAACGTTCGCCGCGTCATCATCGCGCTCGCCCTCGTCGGCTTCGCCGCGTCCGCGGCGTCGGCCTGGGTGCACTATCGAATCGCGCACGATCCCGCCTACGTGAGCTTCTGCGACGTCAACGCCACCGTGAGCTGCCGAGTCGTCTACGAGAGCCGATTCGGGTCGGTGGGCCGCATTCCGGTCGCGGTGTTCGGGGCGTTCTGGTTCGGCCTCGTGGCGCTGCTGACGGTGGCGGCGGGCCGGGGCACGAGCGAGCTCGCCCGCAGCGTCGGCGGCTACCTGCTGGTGCTGTCGACGGTCGGTCTCGCGGCGATACTGTTTCTCGCCTACGAGTCGTTCTTCGTCCTGGGGACCCTCTGTCTTCTCTGCGTCACCGCCCACGTCGCGGTCGTCGGCATCTTCCTGGCCGTGAGCACCATCGGGGGAGTGCCGCTGGCGTCCATCCCCGGCCGACTGATCGCCGACGCGGGACAGCTCGCCCGGAAACCGGCGGCGCTGGGCGTCGCCGGCGGTTACCTGGCGGTCACCGTGGCCGCGGTGCTGCCGTTCCTCGGCGAACCGTCGGCGCCGGTCCTGCCGGTCGCCTCGTCGACCTCTCCAATCGCGTCGTCCGCGTCCGGTGCGGCGGCGTCGGTCGACGCGGACGGCGACTCGGAGTTCGTGCGGTTCTGGAGGGCCCAGCCGCGCGTCGACCTGCCGGTGCCGCGCGAGGGGGCGCAGGTGCTGGTGCTGAAGTTCAACGACTACCAGTGCCCCTCGTGCGCGAGGGCCCACTTCCTGTACGCGCCGATCTTCGCGCGCTACGAGTCGAGCCATCCCGGGGCGGTCAGGCAGGTCAAGATCGACTATCCGCTCGACCCCGAGTGCAACGAGCAGACGCCGTTCGCCGGACACATGGGGGCCTGCGAGGCCGCGGTCGCCGTCCGCCTCGCCCGGCGCGAAGGGCGCGACGACGAGATGGCGCGCTGGCTCTACGAGAACCAGGCGGCCATGTCGCGGGAGACCGTCACCGAGGGGCTCGCCGACGTGGCCGGCATGACCGACTTCGACGAGCAGTACGACACGGTCCTCGAGGAGGTCCGCGCCGACATCGCGCTGGGGCCCCTCATCGGCATCGAGGCGACCCCGACGTACGTCGTCAACGGCGTCGTGATCAACGCGGCGCTGCCGCCGAACATCCTCGATGCGGCGATCGCGCTCGAGCTCGAGCGCGCCGCGGAGGCGCAATCATCGCCGTGATTATCGCGCGGGGCTCGTCGCGACGGAATCTCGGAGCGCCCCCCCGCGGCCGCGCGCGCCGCCAGGCGGTCGGGAGCCCCGCGCGGCCGACCCGGCCCGACTCCGCGGAAGGCCGCGACCGGTTGCCCGGGCCGCCGCCCCGATGACCGGGCCCCCGGCGGTCGGGCTGATGGTCGCGGCGGGGCTCGCCGTCGGCAGCTTCCTCAACGTCTGCATCCATCGCCTTCCTCGCGGCGAATCGGTCGTCTCACCCCCCTCGCGGTGCCCGGCCTGCGGCCGCCGACTGCGGTGGTTCGAGAACGCGCCGGTGCTGAGCTGGGCGGCACTGGGCGGTCGCTGCCGGACCTGCCGGGCCGCGATATCGCCGGCCTATCCCGCGGTGGAGGCACTCACCGCGCTCGTGTTCGTCCTCCAGTACTGGCAGCTCGGATGGCAGCCGCTGCTCGCGGTCCGGCTGCTCTTCGGGGCATCGATGATCGTGCTGGCGGCGATCGACCTCCGGCACCGGGTCCTGCCCGACGTCATCACCCTGCCGGGGGTGGCGGCGGGGCTGGCGTCCAGCCTGTGGTGGGAGCCGGGGTGGAAGGCATCGGTCATCGGTGCGGCCGCGGGATGGGCCATCCTCCAGGTGGTCGCCGAGGCGTACTTCCGCCTGCGGGGACGGGAGGGCATGGGCATGGGCGACGTGAAGATGCTCGCCATGGTCGGGGCCTGCCTCGGGTGGCCCCACATGCTCGTGACGCTGTTCGTCGCCTCGGCGGCGGGCTCGCTGGTCGGCGGGGCGATGGTCCTCGCGAGCCGCGACAACCTGGGTTTCCCTCTGCCGTTCGGAACGTTCCTGGCGTTCGGGGCCCTTCTGTCCACGCATGTCGCCGATCCGCTCATCCACTGGTACCTGGGGCGCTTCTGGTAACTGCGCGACCTTCGGTCGCGTTGGGAGTCTTCGCTGCGCGAAACTCCGGCGCACGGGCGTGCGGCGCGGGCTTCGGTCGCGTTGGGAGTCTTCGCTGCGCGAAACTCCGGCGCACGGGCGTGCGGCGCGGGCTTCGGTCGCGTTGGGAGTCTTCGCTGCGCGAAACTCCGGCGCACGGGCGTGCGGCGCGGCCTTCGGTTGCGTCGCCTGGCGCAACCCTCCCGATCGGGTCGACCCGCGAGCTTCGGCCGGCGGCGAGGTTGCCAGGATGGTTCGGATCTTGCTGTGTGAATGGCCGTGGACAACCGACGCGGCCGGTCGCGACGGGTCGGCGGATCGCGGGCCGGCGGTGGAACCGCTCGCGCCTGCTCCGCCCGCGGCGTCGGCCTCGTCGAGGCCCTGGTGGCGGCGGCTCTGTTCGCGGTGTTGGCGGCCGGCGTCGCCCACCTGTTCGCGATGTCGGCGCGGGCGCTCGTCGAGGCCCGCCACCGGACCTCGTCGCTCACGCTCGCGGTCGACAAGATCGAGCAGCTCCGCGCGGGCGGCGGGCCGTGGGGGGCGCCGCCGGCGGCGGGAGCCGCCCGGACCGAGCTCCTGAGCGCCGAAGGGCGTCCCCTCGGCGGTGGGGGGGCGCCGCCGTCCGGCGCCGTGTACCGGCGCTCGACGTCGGTGCGCGCAGGCGCGGCCCGGCCCGGGACGCTGATCGTCGAGGTCAGGGTCGTCGCCGGTCGCGGGGGTGATGGTGACGCTTCCCCGGCCCCCGTGCGGAACGAGGTCGTCGTGGTCACCCTGCTGCCGGCGCCGGAGGGGTCGTGACGGGGATGCTCGCCGGCCCCCGGGAGGCCGTCGGCGTCTCCGGCCCCCGTGCGGAACGAGGTCGTCGTGGTCACCCTGCTGCCGGCGCCGGAGGGGTCGTGACGGGGATGCTCGCCGCCCCCCGGGAGGCCGTCGGCGTCTCCGGCGTCCCCCGCCGAGGCCGGTTCGTCGGAGCCGAGGCGGGGCTGTCGCTTCTCGAGGCGATCGTCGCCCTCTCGCTGACCCTGGTCGTGGTGGCCGGGCTCTACGGGGCGGTGCGCCCCGCCCTCCTGCTGAACCGGTCGCTGCCGGAGATGGCCGATGCGCAGCAGCGTCTGCGGCACGCCTTCGATCGGCTGCACGCCGAGCTGATGGCGGCGGGGCGGGGGACCGCGCGGTTGGCGCCCGGACCGCTCCCGCCGATGCTGCCCGCGGTCCTGCCGTACCGCGTGGGGCGACGGGCTCGCGACGGCGAGCACCGACTGGCTCGATCCGACGCGGTCACGATGCTGTCGGTGCCTCCGGACGGTGGGGCGGAGGCCCGGCTGCTCGACGCGGTGAGCGGCCCGGCCCCGGAGCCGAGGCTGGACCCGGGCGCCGCTTGCGTCCGGGCCGCGTGCGGGTACCGCGCCGGCGACCTCGTGCTGGTCTTCGATGACCGCCTCGCGTGGGCCCTGTTCCGCGTGCGGAATGCCGGCGAGGCGACGCTGCGGCTCGAGCCGTTGGGTCCCGGCGCGACCGCCTTCGAGGCGGGGGCGGTGATCGCGCCGATCGACGTCCGTCACTACTATCTCGACGAGGAGCGACGGCAGCTCAGACGCTACGACGGGTGGCGGGGCGACTTCCCGCTGATCGACGGCGCGGCGGCGCTGGAGTTCCGGTTCTTCGGGGTCGCCGCGGGGGCCGCAGACTCGTGCCGGGATGATGTACCCGGCGCGCCGCCGAGTCGGTTGGAGGAGATTCTTCTGGAGAGCTTCACGGACGGACCCTGGTGCGGGCCGGCGTGGTCGCCGTTCGACGCGGACCTGCTGCGGGTGCGGGCCATCGGTCTCGACATGCGCGTCGAAGGGGCGGACGCCGGTCCCGTTTCGACGCTCCGGCCGCCCGGTTCCGATCGGGCCCCCGGGGGCGGCGCTGGCGGCGCCGGCTACCGGGCCGCCTTCGTGGTCGCGCCTCCCAACCTGCAGATCGCGGGGACCCGTGCGCCGCGGTGAGACGGGGAGCGCGCTGCTGGTGACGATGGCGGCCGGCGCCCTCGTGTCCGCGCTGGCCGGCGCCCTCGTTGCCGTCGTCATGATCGAGGAGGCGGTCGAGGCGAACCACCGTCGCGGCGTGCAGGCGCTCTACGCCGCCGACGGCCTGCTCGCGAGCGTCGTCGTGGAGCTCTCCGAGGCCACCGATTGGACCGCGCTCCTGGAGGGCCCGGGCTCCGTCGAGCTCCCCGCCGGCCCGGTCGTGGCGACCCTCCCGGACGGATCGGTCGTCGACGCCGAGGCGGTGACGCGGGCCCTCGAGCCGGCCCCCGACCGGCCCGGCGACCCGGGGTGGCGCCTCGTCGCCCGCGGATGGCTCGGCGATATCGTCGGGGCGCCGAGTCGCGTTCCCCGCCTCTATCTGCTGGCGTGGCTCCGCCGCGGCTCCGCCGACCCCGCCGCCGGCTCGTCCGGCGACGCGAACGGCCGCCTCGTGGTGCGGGCGGCCGCGTTCGGTCCCTTCCGCGTCGAGCGGGCGGTCGAGGCGACGTGGTCCGGGATGACGACGAGGTCCGGGTGGCCGCGTGGAACGTCGTGCGCTACGGTCGCTGGGTTCGCTAGGTAGGGTGCGGCTGTCGGCCAGGCGTCTGGGCCGTAGAACGGAGCGGACTCCTGGAGGGTTGGTTGGGCGCCCAGCCGAGCCGAAGCGTCGATGGGCGGGCCTGGCGCAGTGACGTTCGGGCAAGCGGCGCTGGCAAGTCGTTGACGATGTGACCACAAGGCCCGGTCCGTACCCGAAGATTATGGCGTGACGAAGCGATAGGCGCGGCCCCGGATCCCGATCGTGCCGAGGGCGCGCCGGATGTCCTTCTCGGTCACGTCGTCGACGATGACGGTATCGCCGATGCCGCGCGGGAGCACGAAGTGAAGGCGTCCCGCGACGACCTTCTTGTCGCGCTGCATGGCCGCGAGCACGTCCGTCGGCGACAGATCCGTCACCGACGGCAGCGGTCCCATCCTTCCGATGAGCTCGGTCAGGGCGGCGTGGTCGCCCTTGCTCATCAGGCGGCGGTATGCGGCGAGCCGCCCCGCGACCAGCATCCCGTACGCCACGGCCTCTCCGTGGCGGAGACGCCGGTACCGGGTGACCGCCTCGAGGGCGTGGCCGGCGGTGTGGCCGAAGTTGAGGATGCGGCGCCGGCCCCCTTCGCGCTCGTCGGCGGCGACCACCTCGGCCTTGATGCGGCACGAGGCGGCGACGATGTCCACCAGGAGCTCCGGCTCCCGCGCGAAGATCCGCGGCAGGCCGTCCGCGACCCGGTCGAAGAGCGGGCGGTCGGCGATGACGCCGTACTTGACGACCTCGTAGAGCCCGGCGCGCAGCTCGCGGCGCGGCAGGGTGTCGAGGAGCTGGGGGTCGGCGATGACCGCGGCGGGGGGATGAAAGGCGCCGATGAGGTTCTTGCCGAGCGCGTGGTTGACCCCGACCTTGCCGCCGACGGCGCTGTCCACCTGCGCGAGGAGGGTGGTCGGCACGTGCACGAGGTCGACCCCGCGCAGATAGGTCGCGGCCGCGAACCCGGCGGTGTCGCCGAGCACCCCGCCCCCGACCGCGACGATCGTCGACCGCCGGTCCGCCCCGGCGCGGATCAGGGCCTCGTAGATGCGCGACACCGTGTGCAGCGTCTTCGATCGCTCTCCGTCGGGCACGAGCAGGGGCTCGACCTTCGGCAACGCGGCCTGAATCGTCTTGCCGTGCCGGGCCCACACCGTCGGGCTGGAGACGAGGAACCTCCGATCGCCGACTCCCGCCTCGGACAGCCACCGGTCCATCGCCGCGGCGAGGCCGTGGGCCACGAAGACGGGGTAGGTCCGGATTGCACTCTCGACGTCGATGCGGGTCGGTTCCATGGAGGGTTCGTCGTGTCCGCGGGGCGCGCGGCGCCGCGGGCCTGGCAGCCCGGGGCGAAGGGCCCCGCCGTATTCGAGCGGCGGTGCATCCGGCCTGGTGCGTCGTTCGCCGGCCGCAGCATGACGGATATGCGCGCTCCTGACGCTTTGTCAGGCAGGCGCCTCGGCGCCGTTGGCTCCCTCCGGGCGCGGTGCATCGCGGGGTCTCGCCGCGAACTGCCGGAGCCGCAGAGCGGAATGGTAGGATAGCAGTTTTGCCCGGAGGACCCGCCCCCGATGCCGGACAAGGACGCCGCGTTCGTCAAGGAGATCACCCCCCGATCCGAGGATTTTTCCCGGTGGTACACGGACGTCATCCGCCGCGCCGAGCTCGCCGACTACTCGCCGGTCAAGGGCAGCATGGTCATCCGCCCGTACGGCTACGCCATGTGGGAGCTCATGCAGCAGGCCCTCGACCGCCGCATCAAGGCGACGGGGCACGTCAACGCGTACTTCCCGCTGTTCATCCCCGAGGGGCTGCTCAAGAAGGAGGCCGCGCACGTGGAGGGGTTCGCCCCGCAGGTGGCCTGGGTGACCCACGGCGGTGACGAGAGGCTCGAGGAGCGGCTGGTGGTGCGTCCGACCTCGGAGGCCATCATCGGCACGATGTACTCGAAGTGGATCCAGTCGTGGCGCGACCTCCCGGTGCTCATCAACCAGTGGGCCAACGTCGTGCGGTGGGAGAAGGTGACCCGGCTCTTCCTGCGCACCACCGAGTTCCTGTGGCAGGAAGGCCACACCGTCCACGAGACCGAGGAGGAGGCGCAGGCCGAGACCCTGAAGATGCTCGGCGTCTACAAGGACTTCTGCGAGACCGAGCTCGCGATGCCGGTGCTGGAGGGCCGGAAGACCGAGAGCGAGAAGTTCGCGGGGGCGGACAAGACGTACTCGATCGAGGCGCTGATGGGTGACGGGCGGGCCCTGCAGGCGGGCACGTCCCACAACCTCGGGCAGAACTTCGCCAAGGTCTTCGACATCACGTTCCAGGGGCGCGACAAGACGGTGCAGCACGGGTGGCAGACGTCGTGGGGGATGACCACCCGGCTCATCGGCGGCGTCATCATGACCCACGGCGACGACAGCGGGCTGATACTGCCGCCGCGCATCGCGCCGTACCAGGTGGTCATCGTGCCGATCCCGCGGGGCGACTGGCGCGAGACGGTGCTGCCGCACGCCGAGCGCATCCGCGGGGAGCTCGAGGCCCGGGGCGTCCGCGTCATGCTCGACGACCGCGAGGAGCACTCGCCCGGCTGGAAGTACGCCGAGTGGGAGATGCGCGGGGTGCCGCTGCGTCTCGAGATCGGTCCCCGGGACATCAGGAACGAGCAGGTCATGCTGGTCCGCCGCGACACGCGGGACAAGACGCCGACCCCCATGGACGGCCTCGCCGGCCGCATCGAGGAGCTGCTGGCCACCGTCCAGCAGGCGCTCTTCGACCGGGCCGTCGCGTTCCGCGACGAGCACACCGTCAGGACCGCCGACCGGGCCGAGTTCGACGAGATCCTGGAGGGCCGCCCCGGCTACGTGATCGCGCCGTGGTGCGGCGACGCCGGCTGCGAGGCGCAGATCAAGACCGCCACCCAGGCGACCATCCGCAACCTGCCGCTCGAGCCGCCTCCCGCCTCCGGCGGCTGCATACAGTGCGGCAAGCCGGGCGAGGTGGACGCCTGCTTCGCCAAGTCTTACTGAGGTGGGCACTTCCATGGAGCATCCGACCGCCATCGACCCGCGCGAGCACGCCGTCTACACCCCCGGCAAGATGGGCAAGAGCACGCTGTTCCGCTCGGAACGCGTGATGGTGGGCCTGAACGCGTTCGAGCCCGGCCAGTCCCATGCGCTCCACGCGCACGAGGGCCAGGACAAGGTCTACCACGTTGTCGAGGGGCGGGGCGTGTTCCTCCTCGAAGGCCGCGAGGTGCCGATGCAGGCCGGCTCCCTCCTCGTGGCCCCCGCCGGCGAGCCGCACGGCATCCGCAACCCGGGCCCCGACCGGCTGCTGGTCCTCGCCGTGCTCGCACCGGCGCCGGGCTAGCAGCTGGCGGCGGCTGCATCGGAGTTTCGCTCACGCACGGCATCCGCAACCCGGGGCCCCGACCGGCTGCCGGTCCTCGCCGTGTTCGCGCCGGCGCCGGGCTGGCAGCTGGCGGCGGCTGCATCGGAGTCTCGCGGCCGCGAGGCTCCGGCGGCGCGAGCCCCGACCGGCAACTGCCCCGTCGCCTCGGCGGCACGACGCCGAATCCAGAAACGGGTGTGCTGTCCAGGTTCCAGGCTGGATGGTCCGCGCCCGGGCGGGCGCGGGACCGGCCCGGCGCATCTCCGGCAGGGGCGTCGCGCGCTCCGATTCACCCGGGAGGCGTCAGAGGTCGTCGCCGCCCTGGTTCCTGGGCGCCACGAGCCAGGCAATGCCGATGCTCAGGCCGTAGAGCACCATCATCGGCGCCGCCATCATCGTCAGGGTGGCCGGGTCCCCGGTCGGGGTCAGCACCGCGGCGATGATGAAGATGATGAGAATGGAGTACTTGGTGTTCCGTATCAGGTAGCGCGCGGTCAGGAGCCCGATCCGGGCGAGGAAGAACACCACCGTCGGCATCTGGAACACGACGCCGCAGGCGAGCGTCAACCGGACGTAGAGCGCGAACGTCGGCTGCAGCCGCGGCATGAACGTGACGTACTCGGTCGAGAAGCTGCCCAGGAAGATCCACGCCACCCGAAAGAGGATGTAGTGGGAGAAGAGGCATCCGCCGGCGAAGAACAGCGACGACAGGGTGACGAAGGGAATCGCGAACTTCTTCTCGTGGGCGTACAGGCCGGGGGCGACGAAGAGCCAGAACTGCGTGAGCACCACCGGCATCGCGACGATCAGCCCGACGAGGGCGGCGACCTTGATCGAAAGGAAGAACGCTTCCGTCGGCTCGGTGAAGATGAAGCCGCTTTGCCCGCCTTCGACCTCGGGGAGAATCGCGTTCAGGGGCACCATGATGAACGCGGTGAGCTCTTCGTGGAAGAAGTACGCACCGACGAACGCGATGAAGATGGCGCTGACCGAGGTGATGAGCCGCCGGCGCAGCTCGTCGAGGTGGTCGAGGAACGACATTCGCCCGCCGGCGCCGTCGAGCTCGTCCTCGTCGAGCTCCGGGCGCTCGTCGTCGGGCTGGGTCGCGAGCCGGGTTTCGGGGTCCGTCTCCGGGGTGTCGGGAACGGGGACCGCGGACGTGGCCATGGTTTCGATCGATCAGACCGTGCCGGGCTGCTCCTGGTGCGGGTCGCCGGCGGTGGCGGCCGGGGTAGGCGCGGGCGCGGGCGCGGGCTCGGCGGCCTCGCTCGCGGCCGTTGCCTCGGGGTCGAATTCCTGCCCCAGGGTATTGGGCACCGGTTCCGGGTCCCGGGTGTTCGCGCGGGCCGCGGCGGGAGACGGGGCGGGCGCGGGCCTGGCGGTCTCGCGCCGGGCCTGCTCCTCCACGTGGATCTCGTCCTCGAGGGTATGCCGGAGATCGTTCGACGCGCGCTTGAACTCGCCCAGGCTCTTGCCGATCGAGCGGCCGAGCTCGGGCAGCTTGCGAGGCCCGAAAACCATCAGGGCGATGACCAGAATGACGACCAACTCCATCGTTCCGATCGAACCGATCATGATCGCGCTCCTTGCAGCGGGCGTGCCGGTTGACGCCGACACCGCGGCCATGCCGCGGGAAGGGCGGCGGCGTGACACGACTCCCAGACCCGCCATTATAGGAACGAGCCGCAGAGACGGTCAAGCTGCGGGCCTCGCGTCTCCCGGCGCAAGTCGTTCGTGTACAGTGCGTTAACTGCTCAAGACGCACGTCCACGATCGCCGCCGTCTCCCATCGGGCGGCAGCCGCCGCTCGTTCGTGTACAGTGCGTTGACTGCTCAAGACGCACGTCCGGGGGCCGCCGCCGTCTCCCAACCGGCCGGGAGCCGCCGCCGGACGGGTTCCCCCGGCCCGGAGGGGGAACGGTGCCCGCGGCCCCGAGCCAGTCGTCCCCGTTCGGGCGCCGGTGAGTCGGCGCCCCCGGACGGGCTCGTCGACGCGGCTGCCCTTCCCGCTTGCGGGCGTGGATTCGTGCGGCATCCCGTCCGGTTTCTGATAGCATCATGCCCATGACTGGAAGGCGAACTCTCACGATGGCGGTGGCGGTCGTGGTCGGGTCCGCGGTGGCGGGCGGATTCCTCGGGGGGCGCGTGCTGGCGGGCCAGGACCGTCTCGACGAGCAGTACGAGGTGTTCTCGACGGCCCTCGCCGCGGTCGAGACCACCTACGTCGGCGAGGTCGATTCCGAGCAGCTCGTCTACCGGGCGACGGCGGGCATGCTGCAGCGGCTCGACCCGCACTCGAACTTCATGGACCCGCGCAACTACGCGCGCCTCCGCGAGCGGCAGGGGGGGCGCTACTACGGGCTCGGCATTTCCATCAACGTCATCAACGGCGACATCACGGTGATGAGCCTCTTCGAGGGGTCGCCCGCGTACCGCCGGGGCATCCGGCGCGGCGACGTCATCGCCCGCATCGAGGGCGAGGACGCCAGCGGCATCACCAGCGACGACGCCGTCAGACAGCTCCGCGGCCCCAAGGGCAGCACCGTCAACGTGTCCATCCGGCGGCGCGGCTACGACGAGCTGATCGATCTCGAGGTCGAGCGGGACGAGATCCACATACCCACGGTCCAGGCGGCGTTCATGATCGACGACGCCACCGGGTACGTGCTTCTCGGAGACTTCTCGGAGACCAGCTCGCGCGAGCTGCGGCAGGCGCTCCGGAAGCTGGACGGTCTCGGCATGGAGCGGTTGCTGCTCGACCTGCGGGACAACCCCGGCGGGCCGCTCGACCAGGCCATCCGGGTGTCGAACCAGTTCCTGCCGCGGGGCGAGCTCATCGTCTATACCCGCGGCCGGATACAGAACTCCGACCAGGACTACAACGCGCGCGACGACGGCGGCCACGTCGACATCCCCCTCGTGGTTTTGGTCAACCGCCAGAGCGCGAGCGCGGCCGAGATCGTGTCCGGGGCGGTCCAGGATCACGACCGCGGCCTCATCGTCGGCGAGACGACGTTCGGGAAGGCGCTGGTGCAGTCGGTCTACCGGGTGGGGCGCGAGGCCGGCCTCGCGCTGACGACGGCGCGCTACTACACGCCGAGCGGGCGCATGATCCAGCGGCCCTGGGACGGGACCTTCGACGAGTACCTGACCTACGCGTTGCGCGACCAGGACCGCGGCGAGCCCGATCCGAGCGAGCGGAAGCTGACCGACGGCGGTCGCGAGGTGTACGGCGGCGGCGGCATCGAGCCCGACTACCACCTCGCCGGGCCCATCGAGGGGTTCGATCCCTCGCGGTTCGGACGCCTGCTGTTCGCGCGGCAGGAGTTCGCCACGTTCGCCGAACGCTTCTCGGCCGAGGGCGACACCCGCATCGAGGACCAGGGCGGGGGCCGCCAGCGGCTCGCGCCGGGCTACGCGATAGACGACGCCATGATGGGCGCGTTCCGTGCGCAGCTCGAGGAGCGGGGCCTGACCATCGACGACGAGGCGTTCGACGCGGACATCGTCTTCATCAGGGCGATGATGCGGTACGAGATCGATCTGGCCCTCTTCAGCGTCGAAGAGGCGCGGCGCAACCTGGTCGGCGCCGATCCCCAGGCGCAGCTCGCCCTGAGCCTCTTTCCCGAGGCGGAGCGCCTGCTGCGGCGGTCCCGGCGGGGCGCCACCGCGGTGGCGGCGGGCCGGTAGGCCTTCGCGCCGCACGGAGCCGCCGGGGACGACTGGCGGGTGCAGGGCTTCGCCGGGCTCCCGCGGTCACGAGCCAGCGCCGTAGAACGGTGCAGACTCCTGGCAGGGTTGGTTGGGCGCCCGGGGGAGCCGAAGGCGACGATGGGCGGGCTGGCCGCTTGCCCGCCGGACGGCCTCCTGCTACACTGCCGTCGGGCCGTCCGATTCAGTCAGCGCGGGCGGTTCGTGACGGCGTTCGCAGAGCGTCGGTCTTTCGCAGCGTTCCCAGCCGCTCGAAAGGGGTGATATCCGTACCCCGTTTCGGGCGGCTGTCTTGGTGTACGGCATCCTCATGCGACTGCAGCAGCTCGACATCTCCGGGTTCAAGAGCTTTCCCGAACGCGCCAACCTGGTGTTCGACGACGGCGTGACGGCCATCGTCGGCCCCAACGGCTGCGGCAAGAGCAACGTCATCGACGCCATCACCTGGGTGCTCGGCGAGCAGAGCGCCAAGAGCCTGCGCGGCGAGCGCATGGAGGACGTCATCTTCGCGGGAAGCGACGGCCGCAAGCCCATCGGCACGGCCGAGGTCAAGCTGTACCTCGCCCAGGTCGCGGCGGCCCCGGGGCAGGTCGGCGGACCCGATCCGGACGGGCGTCCGGCCCCTCTGCCGGCCGACGCGCCGCCCCCCGCCGCCGACACGCCGTCGGACGACGCGGACATCGACGACCTCCTGCCGCTCATCACGCGCGACATCGAGGTCGGCCGCCGCCTCTACCGGTCGGGCGAGAGCGAGTACCTGATCGACGGCCGGCTCTGCCGCCTGCGGGACATCCAGGACCTGCTGATGGACTCGGGCGTCGGCGTCAAGGCCTACGCCGTGATCGAGCAGGGCAAGATCGGCCAGATTCTGGGCGCCCGGCCGACCGAGCGGAGGCAGCTCCTCGAGGAGGCGGCCGGCGTCACCAGGTACAAGAGCCGCCGGCGGGCGGCCGAGCTCAAGCTCGACGCGGCGCGGCAGAACCTGACCCGGGTCGACGACATCATCTACGAGGTCGAGAAGCAGCGGCGGTCGCTGAAGCGGCAGGCGGCCAAGGCCCGACGGTATCGCCGGCTGCGCGAGGAGCTTCGGCGCTGGGAGACGCTGGGGTTCGCGCGGCGGCACCAGGCCCTCGCCGCGGACCTGGCGTCCGCCCGCACGAGGCTCGAGGCGGCGCGCGAGGTCGAGGGGGCGGCGGCGGCGCAGGTGGCGACGGTCGAGGGGAATCGGGAGCGCTGTCAGATCGAGCTCGCAGAGGCCGAGAGCGCGGCCACCCGCAGCCGGGACGCCGCCCACGAGCTCGACCTCTCGGTCGAGCGGCGTCAGCAGCAGCTGACGTTCGACCGCCGGCAGATCGAGACGCTGGCCGACTCGCTCGCCGAGCTCGAGGGCGAGATCGGGACCCTGCGGTCGCGGCGGGACCCGGCCCGGGCCGAGCTCGAGGCCCAGATCGCGGAGGCGCGCCGCTGCGGCGCCGAACGCGACGAGGTCGGTGCCGGGCTGCAGTCGAAGGAGGCCGAGCTCGCGCAGGCCCAGGGCGCGCTGGACGGGCTCGACGGCGACGTCGAGGCGGCCCGCGGCGAGGTGTTCGCGGCGGTCAACGCGGCCACCGCGCTGCAGCATGCCATCGAGCACGCGTCGACGAGCCACGGGAAGCTGGGCGAGTCGTTGGCCAAGCTCGAGGCCGAGGCCGCGGACCTCGCCATCGAGTCCCGGGAGCTGGAGGCCGAACGGGCTCGCCTCGACGCGGCGGAACGGGAGACGAAGGCGGCCCTCGAGCGGGACCGGTCGTCCTGCGCCGAGCGCGAGGCCGAGCTCGCGTCCCTGCGCGGCGAGTGCGAGGCCCTCGGGCGGGATCTGCGGGGGCGGGAGCAGGGGCTGGCGGGCCTGACGGGCCGGCTGACCTCCCTGCGCGACCTGGAGGCGACCCGCGCCGGCTATACGGACGCGGCGAGGCTGCTGCTGTCCGCGGAGGGGGCGGGCGTCCGCCACCTCGGATCGGTGGCCGACCACCTGGAGGTGGCGCCGGGCCGCGAGCGGGCCGTCGAAGCCTGCCTCGGCGATCTGCTGCAGCACGTCGTCGTGGCCTCCCGCGCCGACGCCGAGGCGGGCATCGCGTTCGTCCGGAGTCACGGCGCCGGCCGGGTCGGGTTCCTGGTCGTCGAAGGCGTCGACGAGGCGGCGCCGGTTCCCGAGGCGCCGACGGCTTCCGTCGAGCCCGTGGCCGACGTGGTCGAGATCGCCGGCCCCGCGGCCGCCGCCGTCGAGGCCGCCGTCGCGGGTCACTGGCTGGCCCCGTCGTTCGGCGAGGCGGCGGCCGCGGCCGAGCTGATCGGGGCGCCGGTGGCCACTCCCGAGGGAGACGTGTTCCACGGCCGGGCGCGGGTGGACGGCGGCGCGCGGGCCGAGGCGCTGGGCATTCTCGCGGCCAAGCGCGAGATCCGCGAGCTCGAAGCGCGGGTCGCGGCCGAGGAGGCCGCCGTGAACGACCTCGCCGCCGCCATCGCCGAGCGCGGCACGGCGGCGACGGCGACCGAGACCGCTCTCGGCGAGGCGCGCGGGCAGCGCAATGAGCACGAAAAGGCGTTGCTCGGCCACCACCTGCAGCGCACCGCGGCGGAGGAGGCGGCCGGGCGGCTCGCCCGGAAGCGGTCGCTCATCGACACCGAGCGGCGCACGGTGGACGAGGAGCGCGCCGCCCTGGAAGCGCGCCGCGACGAGGCGCGGGCCTCGATCCGGCGGCTCGAGGACGAGCAGCGCGTCGCCGACGAGCGGCTGGCCGCGGCGCAGCGCCGGGTCTTCGACGCGAGGGAGTCGATCGAGAAGCTGCGGCGCGACGTGTCCGAGGTCAAGGCCCGACACGCGGCGCTGGTCGAACGGGCGTCCGCCCTCGAGGCGGGCACCGCGCGCATCGAACGCGCCAACCGCGAGCTCGAGGAGCGTCTCGAGCATCGCACCGCCGAGCACGCGCGGGTGGGCGGCGCACGGGAAGGGCTGATCGCCTCGGTGGCCGATTCCGAGCGTCGGCTCGATGACGAGGTCGCGAGCCTGACGGGCCTGCGGGAGGGCGTCCGCGTGGCCGACGAGCGGGTCCTCGATCTGCGCGGCCGTCTCGAGACCGAGGACGGCGCGGCGCGGGTCGCGCGCGCCGCCCTCGAGGAACGACGGGGCGAGGCGGCCGCCATCG
Source organism: Vicinamibacterales bacterium (assembly GCA_965207675.1). Lineage (GTDB taxonomy): Bacteria > Acidobacteriota > Vicinamibacteria > Vicinamibacterales > UBA8438 > JAJEEA01. The sequence continues at coordinate 8,009 of CBDBMY010000001.1, read as the reverse complement.
ATCTCGCCCGCGCCACCGCCGAGCGCGATCTCGACCATCTGGCCGAGACCTGCCGGGACACGCTCCAGCTGACCCTCGACGAGGTCTCGGCGCGGGCGGAGCAGATCGAACGGGACGGTCTGGCCGATGCCGGTCGCGCCGGCGCCGAACCGGAGGAGAGCGCCGAGCCGGGGGAGGAGGGCGAAGCCGCCGGGGACGACGGCCCGGCTGCCGCCGCGGAACCCCCGGACGAGGCCGGGGCGGCGCCCGGAGGCGGGCCTTCCGGTTCGGCCGGGCCCGCGGTCGACGTCGAGGCGACGACGGCGAGCCTGCGCGAGAAGTTGGAGCGTCTCGGGCCCGTGAACATGATGGCCATCGAGGAGTTCGACGACCTCGACGAGCGCTACGACTTCCTGACCGCGCAGCGGAAGGACCTGGTGGAATCGATCGACGCGACCGTCGAGGCCATCGCCCGGATCAACAAGACGACGCGCGAGAGGTTCCGGGAGGCGTTCGACGCCATCAACGCCCATTTTCAGCAGACCTTCTCCACCCTGTTCGGCGGGGGCCGGGCGGGGCTGGTCCTGCTCGACGAGACCGACCTGCTCGAGAGCGGCATCGACATCATCGCCCAGCCCCCGGGCAAGCGCCTGCAGAGCATCCAGCTCCTGTCGGGCGGCGAGAAGGCGCTGGCCGCGATGGCCCTGATGTTCGCCATCTTCAAGTTCAAGCCGAGCCCCTTCTGCCTGCTCGACGAGATCGACGCGCCCCTCGACGAGGCCAACATCAACCGCTTCGTCGAGATGCTGCGGGGCATGCAGTCGGAGACGCAGTTCATCCTCGTCACCCACAACCGCAAGACCATGGAGATCGCGGATCGGCTGTACGGGGTGACGATGGAGGAGCCGGGGGTCTCGAAGCTGGTCTCGGTGCAGCTGGGCGAAGCGTAGGCCCGGGCGCAGGAAGGTCGCGCGGGGTCTGTTCCGCAGCCGCAGGACGCTCCCCGAGGCTGGGAACTGGCGCCGCGGAAGTCTCGGGCCAGCGAAACTCCCAACGCGACCACAAGGTCGCGCGGCTCCCGAGAGCCAGGAGTCTGCACATCAGGACGGTGCAGACTCCTGGCAGGGTTGGTTGGGCGGCGAGCGGAGCGTAGGCGACGCTCTCCGGGCTAGGAGCCAGCCCGGCCCGGCCGGCGTTCCCGCCGGTTGCCGGCCTCCTCGGCCCCGGCCGGCTTGTCGAGCAGCGCCTTCCGGCTCAGCCGGATCTTGCCCGACGGGTCGACGTTGATCACCTTCACGAGCACCTGCTCGCCTTCCTTGAGCTCGTCCCGCACGTCCTTGACCCGGTAATGCGCGATCTCCGAGACGTGCAGCAGGCCGTCGACGCCGGGCAGCACCTCGACGAAGGCCCCGAAGTCGGTGATGCGCTGCACCGTGCCCAGGTACGACTTGTTGAGCTCGGGGGTCGCGGTGAGCTCCTCGATGATCGAGAGCGCGCGCTGGGCCGACTCGTCGTCGTTCGACGCCACGTTGACGGTGCCGTCGTCCTCGACGTCGATGCGCACCCCGGTCCGCTCGATGATGCTGCGGATGGTCTTGCCGCCGGGCCCGATGACGTCGCGGATCTTGTCGACGGGAATCTTGACGGTGACGATGCGGGGGGCGAACGTCGAGATGTTGGAGCGGGCGTCCGGAAGGGTGGCGCGCATGCGCTCGAGGATGTGCAGCCGGCCCGCCCGGGCCTGCTCGAGCGCCTCCCGCATGATGGCGGGGGTGATGCCGCCGATCTTGATGTCCATCTGCAGGGCGGTGATGCCCGACTCGGTGCCGGCGACCTTGAAGTCCATGTCGCCGTAGTGGTCCTCGGCGCCGGCGATGTCGCTGAGCACGGCGTGGCGCCCCGTGGCCTCGTCGAGGATGAGGCCCATGGCCACGCCCGCCACCGGTGCCGCGAGGGGGACGCCGGCGTCCATCATGGCCAGCGTGCCGCCGCACACCGAGGCCATCGACGACGACCCGTTCGATTCCAGGATGTCGGAGACCACCCGTACGGTGTAGGGGAACGCCTCTTCGCCTGGCAGCACCGGCAGCAGGCTGCGCTCGGCGAGGTTGCCGTGGCCGATCTCGCGCCGGCCGGGGCCGCGCAGGAACTTGACCTCGCCCACGGAGAAGGGCGGGAAGTTGTAGTGCAGCATGAACCGGCGGTACATCTCGCCGTCGACCAGCTCGACCTTCTGCTTGTCGTCGGCGGTGCCGAGGGTCGCGGTGACCAGGGCCTGGGTCTCGCCGCGGGTGAACACGGCCGAGCCGTGGGTGCGCGGCAGCATGCCGACGTCCGCGGTGATGGTCCGGATCTCGTCGAACGCGCGGCCGTCCAGCCGCTGGCCGCGTTCGAGCACCTCGTCGCGGAGCACGCGCTCCTTCAGGCCCTTGAAGACGGCCTTGACGTCGCCGCGGCGCCCGGCGTCGTCCTCCGGCAGGGTCGCCAGGTGGTCGTCGAGCACCCGGTCGACGGCGGCGTAGTTCTCGAGCTTGTCGCGGATGCGCATGGCGTCGGCGAGGGGGCCGAGCAGCGCGTTCTCCGTCTCGCTCACCAGCTCCGGCGCCGGCGCCTTCGTCTCGAAGTTCAGCTTCGCCTTGCCGGCGGCCTCGGCCAGCTTGTCGATCTCGCCGATGATGGCGCGGATGGCCTCGTGGCCGGCGTCCAGCGCGTCGATCATCTCCGCTTCCGACAGCTGCTGGGCCCCCGCTTCGACCATGACGAGCGCGTCCCGGCTGCCCGCCACCACGAGATCCAGCCGGCCCTGCCGGCGCTGGTCGTACGTCGGGTTGATGATGACCTTGCCGTCGAGCATGCCGACCCGGACCGCCGCGATGGTCGCCGCCATCGGAATCTCGGAGACCGCGAGGGCGGCCGAGGCTCCGGTCAGGGCCAGCACGTCCGAGTCGTTGTCGGTGTCGGCCGAGATGACGAAGGCCACGACCTGCGATTCGCGACGCCAGCCGGCGGGGAAGAGGGGCCGGATCGGGCGGTCGATCAGCCGGCTCGTCAGGACTTCCTTCTCCGGCGGCTTGCCCTCGCGCTTGAAGAACCCGCCGGGGATTCGCCCCGAGGCGTAGGTGTTCTCCCGGTAGTCGACGGTCAGGGGAAGGAAGTCGATGCCCTCGCGCTCGTTGGGCGCGTAGCACGCGGTGACGAGGACCATGGTGTCGCCGTACCGCACCACCACGGCGCCGTTCGCCTGTCTGGCCAACCGGCCGGTCTCGAGGGTCAGGGGCTGACCGCCGACATTCACTTCGCCTGAGAACATGATCCACTCCAGTACGCACTCGGCAGCCCGTGGGCCGCCCACGGCGAGGAGACGAGCGAGGGGAAGAACCGGCAGCGAGGACCGGGGCCGTCTCCGCCTACTTGCGAAGTCCCAGCCGGCGAATCAGATCGGTGTAGCGCCCCGAGTCCTTCGACTTGAGGTAGTCGAGCAGCCGTCGCCGCTGTCCGACGAGCTTCAACAGCCCCCGGCGCGAGTGGTGGTCCTTTGCGTGGATCTTGAAGTGCTCGGTCAGGTAGCTGATACGCTCGCTCAGCAGAGCGACCTGCACCTCGGGCGACCCGGTATCGGTGCGATGGACTTGAAACGAACCGATGAGCTCGGTCTTCTGATCCTTGTGCAGAACCACTGATCACTCCGGTCTGGGGTCCACATACCAACAGTCAGGAGATGGCTCAGCGGTCCGTGCTCCAAGCCGCAATCGTCCTCGACGATCTCATCCCTCTGCTCAACCGACAAATCCTACACTAGAACGATCTTGGGATGCAAAGCCCCGCCGGCGAGGGGCTCCGCGACGGCCAGCAGCCGGCCGGAGGCGTCGAGCACCCGGACCCGTTCGCCCGGGCCCGGCGCGCCGCCGCTCGCCGTCCGGAGGGCGCCGCCCGCGACCGCGCTCGCCGCCCGTCCGACCGCGCCGGAGGTCGGCATCGCTCCACCGTCCGGACTTCCGCCCGGCACGAGGTCCACGGGACCGAGCGGGTTGCCGTGCGCGGCTCGCCGCGCCCCCCGTTCGTTGACGACCACGCCCCGCAGCTCCGGCAGCAGCTCGCCGAGCGGGACCAGGCAGTCGGCCGCGGCCGCTCCCTCCTCGGCGAGGCGGGCCAACGGCACCGCGTCGTCGAGGGTGAACCGGCCATGCCGCTCGCGCCGCAGCGTCTCGAGGCATCCCCCGCAGCCCAGCGCCTCGCCGAGGTCCCTCGCCAGCGCCCGTACGTAGTAGCCGCTCGAGCACGCGATGCGGCACCGCACTCGAGGCCCGTCGACGGACAGCACCGTCAGGCTCTCGACGGTGACGAGCACCGGCTCGAGCGCCGCCGGCCGCCGTCGCCGGGCCAGGTCGTACGCCCGCGACCCCTCGATTTTCTTGGCCGACACCGCCGGGGGGCGTTGCAGGTGGGAGCCGACGAAGCCGGCCGCGGCCTCCTCGACGGCCCGGGCCGACGGCGGCGCGGCCGGCGGGTCGCCCTCGCCGGCGTCCCGTCCGCCGATGACCACGCCGCCGATGTCGTCCGTATCGGTCGACAGGCCCAGCCGGACCACCGCGTCGTACTGCTTCCCGGCGCCCGAGAACAGCGGGGCGAGCCGCGTGGCCCGTCCCACCACGAGGGGCAGCACTCCGGTCGCCAGCGGGTCGAGGGTGCCGAGGTGCCCCACCTTCCGGCACGCGAGGGCGCGCCGCGCGACGGCCACGACGTCGTGAGACGTCGGGCCGGCGGGCTTGTCGACGACCAGGATGCCCGCCGGGGCCCGCGAGGCGCTCACGCCGAAGGGGACTCCGCAATCGCCGCGGCCACCTGTTTCACGAGCCGGGCTCGGACGTCCGGGGCGGGGTCCTCGACGGTCAGCCCCGCCGCGTTGCGGTGTCCGCCGCCCCCGAAGGACACCGCGACGCGCCGGACGTCGATCTCGTCCTTCGAGCGCAGGCTGACGCGCAGGCCGTCGCCCGCGTGCTTGAGCAGGATCACCGCCTTGACGTCGCCGGCGGCCAGCGGCAGGTTGACGACGCCCTCCAGGTCGTCCGGCTCGCAGCCGGTCTCGCGCAGCATCGCCTCGTCGACCGCGAGCACCGCGATGCGGCCGTCGCTCTCGAGCTGCATCCGGTCGAGCACCCGGCCCGTCAGCCGCAGCCGTCCGAGGCTGCCGTTGTCGAACACGCGGGCGGCGACGGCCGCCGCGTCGACGCCGGCGTCGGCGATGCGGCGGCAGATGTCGAACGTGCGCGCGGTGATGTTGGCGTGCCGGAACGACCCGGTGTCGGTGAGGATGGCGACGTAGAGGTTCGTGGCGATCGACGGCGTCAGTTCCGCCCCGAGGGCCTCGACCAGCTCGAACACCAGCTCCCCGCACGCGCACGCCGACTCGTCGCACCAGTTGACGGCGCCGTACCCGGTGTTGCCGGCGTGGTGGTCGACGTTGAGGATGAACCGGCCCTCGAGGCCCGACACCTCCGTCCGGGCGAGGGTGCCGCACTCGAGGACCACGGCGGTGTCCGCGTCGTCGTCCACCGACCCGGCGACCTCGATCGCCGACGCCCCGGGAAGGAACGCATAGCGCGCCGGTGGCGGGTCGGCGTTCACCACCCGGACTGCCTTGCCGAGCCGCGTCAGCGCCTCCGCCAGCGCGAGCTGGGAACCGAGCGAGTCGCCGTCCGGCCGCGCGTGCGAGGTCACGATGAAGCGGCCGGCGTTCAGCAGGCGGTCCCGAATCCGGGCGCGTTCAGCGAGGGAGCTGGTCATTCGGGGACGCCGGACGAATCGGGGAGGTCGGCGGGCGGGGAGGCCGGGCGGTCGAGGCGCAGCTCCTCGAGCACGTGCGCGATCCGCTGCTCCCGCTCGATCGAGTCGTCGTGCACGAAGGTCAGATCCGGCACGTGCCGGAGGCGGAGCCGGCGGCCGAGCCCGCCGCGCAGGAACGCCGCGGCGCGTCGCAGGCCGCGGTCGGCCCGTCGGCGTTCCGCGGCATCGCCGGGGGCCGTGTAGTACACGCGTGCGTGCTGCAGGTCGCGGGTCATCCGGACGTGCGTCACCGTGACGAGCGCGAGCGCGGGGTCGGAGGCCGACGTCCGCAGCAGCGCGCACAGCTCGGCGCGTACCTGCTCGCCGACGCGTTCGGGACGTGAAGATGGCATGGCGTCGTCTTCGGCTCCGCTGTGCGCCCGACGAAGGCCGCAGGGAGTCTGCGCCTCTATCCGGAGGCGGCGTCGTGCTACCGCGACTCCCCGCCCGCTCATCGTCGCCTTCGGCTCCGCTGGGCGCCAAACCAATCCTACCGGAGTCCGGGCCGTTCTACGGCGCAGACTCCTGGTCGGCCGCCGCTCGCGGGGCCGCGCCTCTCACAGCAGCCACTCCACCTCGCTGCGCACGATCAGGCCCGGCTCGATGCGATCGATCTCGGTGAGGACCCCTTCGAGGGTGCGTTCGGCCACCTCCCGGTCGACGCCGACGGCAACCGCGCCGAGGCCCGCGCGCTGGAGCAGATCGTGGTGGTCGACCTCGGCGAGGCCGACGTTGAGGCGCCGCACGCGGTCCTTCAGCCGCCGGAGGGTGGCGCGCTTGTCCTTCAACGAGCGCGCGCCGGCGAGATGAAGCTCGATGGAGAGCAGTCCGACGATCATGGATGACGATGCGGCCTCCCGGAGCCGCCGCGAGACGCCCCGCGCACGGCTCGCCCGCCAAACGTCGCCTGCGGCTCCGCTTGGCGCCCAACCAACCCTCTCCAGCGAGTCTGCGCCTCCTCTACACCGTGGCCGCGACGGTCTCCGTCGAGAACACCTCGATCACGTCGCCGACCTTGATGTCGGCGTAGCGCTCGAAGGCGACCCCGCATTCGAGACCGTTCTTGACCTCGTTCACGTCGTCCTTGAACCGGCGCAGCGAGCCGATGCGGCCCTCGTGGATCACCACGTTGTCGCGCAGCAGCCGCGCCTGCGTCTCGCCCGATCTGCTGATCTTGCCTTCGACCACGAGGCAGCCGGCCGCCGCCCCGAACTTCGGCACCTTGAAGACGTCCCGCACCTCCGCCTGTCCGATCCGGATCTCCTTGACGGTCGGCTCGAGCAGTCCGGCCATCGCCTTCTTGATCTCCTCGGTCACGTCGTAGATGACGCGGTGGAGGCGGATGTCGATGTGTTCCCGCTCGGCCATTACCGCCGCGTTGCGGTCGGGCCGGACGTTGAAGCCGACGATGACGGCGTTCGAGGCGGCCGCGAAGACGACGTCCCCCTCGTTGATGGCGCCGGCCCCGCTGCTGATCAGACGCACCTTGACGCGCTCGTCGCCGAGCTTGCCGAGGGCGTCGGCGAGGACCTCGGCGGAGCCCTGGACGTCGGCCTTGACGATGATCGGCAGCTCCCGGGTGCCGCCCTCGGCAATCTGCTGCTGGAGCGATTCGAGGGTCAGGCGCCCGCCCTTCTCGCCGAGGGTCTTCTCCTTGGCCTGACCCTGCCGCAGCATCGCGATCTGCCGGGCCTTGGCGGCGTCCGCCACCGCCTGGAACGTGTCGCCGGGCTGCGGCAGCCCGGTGAGCCCCAGGACCTCGGTGGGGCTCGACGGGCCGGCTTCCTTCTGCGGCTGGCCGCGGTCGTCGATGAGGGCGCGGACCTTGCCGACGATGGGGCCGGCGATGAAGTTGTCGCCGATGCGGAGGGTGCCGTCCTTGACGAGAATCGTGGCCACCGGCCCGCGGCCGCGGTCGATCTTGGCTTCCAGCACCGTCCCGCTCGCGCTCCGCTTGGGATTGGCCTTGAGCTCGCCCAGATCCGTGACGAGCAGAATCATCTCCAGCAGCAGCTCGAGGTTCTTCTGCTGCTTGGCCGACACCTCGACGGTGACCGTCTTGCCGCCCCAGTCCTCCGGCGTCAGGTCGAGCTCGGACAGCTCCGTCTTGACCCGCTCCGGATTGGCGTTGGCCTTGTCGATCTTGTTGATGGCGACGATGAGGGGGACGTCGGCGGCCTTGGCGTGGTCGATGGCCTCCCGCGTCT